>CAWCCE010000001.1:0-644615 GCA_963793945.1 uncultured Acidobacteriota bacterium
TCGTCGACAGCCAGGCTGACGGTGGAGTCGATCATGACTGATCTGAGACTGTGGGGTCGGGAAGAGGTGGATCAGTTCTGTGAGTTTGTTCATCATGCAATTTGCCGAGGGTATGCTTGATCAATCTGGCTAACTTATCTGCGGCGCCATCGACGGCCAGATCCACTGTCGCTGCTTCGTCGGTGACCGCGATGGGCTGGCGGCCTTCGAGGCGCGCCTCCATCATGCAACGTTTATTATTCGCGCGGCTCTTAGGGCCGCTCTCGTCGGTCAGGTGGACTTCCACCCGCGTGATGCGATCGCCCATTTGGCTCAGAGCATTCTCCACCACGCCCCTGATTCGATCGGCTAGAGCCTCGTGACCTTCGATTGTATGGTCTGTATTGACTTGGATCTGCATGCTGATCTCCTGCCTGATTATTTAATGAATGATGTTTCTTGCCTCACAAATTGCCGCTGCTAAGCCTGCGGAACTCGCCTGGCAGCCGGCATTTGCTACAGGCGGCCAAAAGGCACCATCGATAAGTCGTTGGTTCCGACGTAAATACCGATAGCAACGAGCATGGCGAGTAATCCGAACCAGAATCGCCAATCATGATGTGCGCGCCGCCAGTACGGAGTCTGGCCATGAACTATGATGACCCTCGCCGTTCGGATGCAAATGTTCCGTATTGTGCATGGTCATGCTCGTCTCCGAATCAAATCGAGGAAGTAGGGTGGTGTGCCATCAGTGCAGGCGAAAATCAAAAGCCGCCCTTTTGACTGAGGCGACCGTTCCGACCTAGACGCCGCTCAAGGAAAGGGCGGCCTTATGTTCCGCGTCATGCAGCCAATAGGGCGGTCGGCCGTAATGCGTGTAGAGGCGGTCTTCGTACTCACGAGTGATCGGCGCAGACTCTGCGAACTCCGGCGCGCTTTTGATAGCATCCCGCCAGAGACCGACGTACACTTTGGATTCTGTCCAACTCACCTTCTGAATCCAACTGGGAGAAACCAGTACCTTCTTGCCCGGCCACCAATTTTTCGTTCGCACATCAATGTAGCGGATGGCCCAGGTTTCGTCCTCTACCACGAAGCCCGCCACATGGCCGATCTCGCCATCCTCAGCCTCAATGTGATAGCCCGTGACGGCTCCAGTACTGCGTAGATGCGAATCCATCGATTCTCTCCGGATTTTTTCCGCCAGCGCATCCTTGGGGGTCGCTATTCGATTCGACAAGCCCGATGGATAGGCCCCCGGACCCCACAGAAAGGGCCCGCCCCAGTAATTCGGATAACCGTAATAACCGAGATATTCGGTCTCGTACTGCCGGGAAACGGGCCGGTGCGTGTCTCTGTTAGGACTATTCTCCACTTGCTTTTTCGTTAGCGCCACGTCCAACCGCTTGCCTTGCAAATCCACGTTCGTCACAGAGAATGGTGAGATCAAAACTTCCCGGTCGCTGAGCCAACCTCCGGTTGCCGCCGTGAGGTAGCGAATTGCCCATGTCTCGTCGTCGAAATATAACTGATCTACAGTTCCAATCTCGCCGTCCGTGGCACGGATCACAAGGCCTTTCACTTGGTTCACATTCGTTAGCATCGTTAGTCCTCCTGTTGTCTGATCTTCGGCCACTCGAACTTGAGTCAGGTGCGCTTTTCGCTTTAAGCAAGCGTGATCGAGTCACGGTTTCTGAGTCGGAGCTTCCGCAGGTTGACTCGGTCCTGTTTTCTGGCCCAGTTCTTGGGTGAGCTTGTGAACATTCATCGAATGTTCGTGCGCCTGTTTGCTGAGCTCGTGAGCAGTGAGGTGATCTTCTTTGCCATGGGCGACAGCCGCCGCCGCGTGCGCGTGGGCTGCAAGGTTGTGGAGTTCTGCAGCTCGCTCGTGTGGTCTCTGTGACATGATTCTTCTCCTCGTCACTATGCGTCTATCGCACGTGTCGTCGCTCAGGCTGACCCGCTTCTCGACATTTAGGGGGCGACGGTTTATGCAACGCGGTCGTTGTCATTTCGATACTCTTCGGGAACATCGTCCTCCGACACCTGGCGGGTCGTGACCTCTGAGACATCAGGATCTTTGGCGTTCTCTACTCCGTCGACAATCGAGGCTTCGAAGGCATTTCCCTCTTCTACTAACTCTTCGACGCTCTCGGAATCCGCTTCGGCCGGGCGAGACATGCCCTGAATGTCGCCGGACTGCCCGGCCGAGTTCGTTTCACGTTCCTCTTCATCGCGCTCGTTGTCGCGTCGATTATCTGCAACCATGGTTCTTGCCTCGTTTGAGATGAGCTACCGCATTTCTGCAGCTCAGGGTACTACGCAGCCACAGGTTCCGCGGTATGCAGTGCGGAGTGGGCGGGATTCGTGCTTTCGATGATCTCCTTCGCCTTGGCGACTTCTGCGGCCGTGCCATGGGCGATCAGCAGGAACTGATCTGTCGTGAGCGCCGTCTGGTACTTCACAATGCTGTCCTTCGGAATGCCTATGCTGAATAGACCTGCTCCCAAAGCACCCAACGCACCTACCTCTACGGCACCTTCCAGTCCTGCCACGATCCACGCCACCAGAGGTCCGGCCACTAAAATTGGGCCGAGCCCCGGGATCACGAACATCGCGGATCCGAATAAGAGGGCCCAAAAGCCTCCCCAGAACGCGCCAACCTTGCCCCAATATTTCATTCGGTCGCCGGTATTGTAGTAGCCGACCACTTGCTCATCTGTGTGATATCCCTTCCCGACGATCGACAATTTGTGCATGTCGACTCCGCCACGCTGAAGTTCCTTCACCGCTCGATCCGCATCCGTATGAGTGTGATAAATCGCGACAACTGAATTTTCGATAGACATTTGCTAATCTCCTCGGCTACCTGCCGGAATTCTTCAACCCATCAACATAGGTTCCCACTCGCAGTATGACAACGCATACACGCGAAGACTGGTCCCTATTGCTCAGTATCAGTGTTTAGTCCGGTGTTCGATTACACGCCCACGAACTCGGGACGGTAATCCTTCCAAATCCCCGTAGCCGGTGAGATCACACGGACGGGAGCATCTTCAGCGTGCTTCGCGGTTCTCGCCCATTGCCAGGCGTGCTGAATTTCGGAGGATTCGAAGTAGCGCGTCTCTGACTGGAGAACGGCGGCTCCGGAAGTAAAGAGCTCCACAAGCTCTTCCCAATGGTGGGCTCCGACGACTGCCATACGAGCGATATGACTTGTGTGCTTCTGGAGAAACCGCAAATCATCCCAGCGTGCCTTCCATTCGGCTCCGCGCATTTCCGTCAGATCGACGAGGATGCCGATCGGGTGCTTTTTGTGCTGCGCAATGAAGAACTCAAGCTGCGGTTCGAATGTCTTGAGTTCCTCGTCCAATAGCTTTCCGACTACCTTAAAGCCGAACGCGACTCCCCCTGTTTCCTTCAGTCGTTCAATCACCGGCACACCTCATTGGTTCGTTTGAAAGCGGTACGTATTCTTCCGAGACATCGGGATCTACGACAAGCGAGCGGAGTTGCAGCCCAGAGAAAAATCCACAATTCTCGGTCAAGTGGAGCTGGACACGGTGCAGTTGCTAGTCGTCAATTCGCCTCGCGGCCGAGGAAAATAGATATTCCATTCTCACGCGCATACCACGCTCCCTCACATTGCCTGCATCGTCACCTCGCTGCGCATACTGGGCAAATTCCGCGGTTGTGGTGATGCCTTTGTCTTTCAATAGTTGGATGATGCCGCCAATCTGAGCGTCAAGGGTTTCGAGATAAGGCAGCATTTCCTCAAACACTTGTTCGGCAGGGAGCATCTTCTCAAACACAGCAGGGTCCACTTTCATCTCATTCTCCTAGCCCACCCGCGCAGAACGTATCCGCGTCTTTGGATCTAGCTGCAGCAACCGTGGTCGCTCCTCGGCGTTGCCGCAGACTTGTCCGAGTATCGCTCCGGACTGAGATCGAATTTCTCTTTGCACTTTGAACCGCAGAAGTAATAGGTCTGCCCTTTGTGCTCAGTTCGCCCAGCGGCAGAAGCGCTTTCTACGTCCATGCCACAGACAGGATCTTTCACAGCAGGTGCTATCCATTGTGACGCTCCTTTGGCTTCGTATCGAGGTTATCAACCGACCTGCTGGTGGTCTGAGCAAGAGTGCTCACTCTGGTCCGACCAATCGGTTGTACCCTCAACGCTTCACGAATACTTAGCCACACGAGAGGGTTCCGGCTAGGGAGTTCAAATGGACCAAATGACACATGCGGCCCACGCAGAAGAGGCGGACCCACACACCGGTCACAAAATGTCAAAGTCGCACGGAAACCACGATCGTCATGCCGGACATTCCGTCGCCATGTTTCGCGACAAATTCTGGTGGAGCTTCGCTCTCACGATTCCTGTAATTTTCTGGTCGACCGATGTGCAACATTGGCTTCGATACACGGCGCCTTCCTTCCCCGGCTCGAAGTTTGTCCCCGCCGTCCTCGGGACGGTGGTCTTCATTTATGGCGGGCTAGTCTTCATCCGCGGAGCGTGGGGCGAACTTGCCGACCGCACGCCCGGCATGATGACCCTCATCACCCTGGCGATCGCAGTCGCCTTCGGGACATCGCTCGCCGCAACATTCGGCCTCTTCGAGATTGACGTTTGGTGGTAACTCGCATCTCTGATCACGATCATGGTCCTCGGCCATTGGCTCGAAATGCGAGCCATTTCCCAGGCCCGAGGCGCACTCAATGCACTCGCCGCGCTGCTTCCAGACACCGCCGAACGTGTAAGCGGCACAGAAACTCGGACCGTTCCAATCTCTGATTTGAAAGTGGGTGATGTCGTCCTTGTCCGTCCCGGAACTCGCGTTCCTGCGGATGGCGAAGTCGTCGAGGGCTCTGCCGATGTTGACGAGTCGATGATTACCGGCGAGTCCCGATCAGTCTCGAAAGCGCCAGGCGGCAAAGTCATTGCCGGAACCGTTGCTGCTGGCGGAAGCCTTCGAGTCCGAATTATGGCAGTCGGAGAGCAGACCGCCTTGTCCGGCATCATGCGGCTCGTCGCTGCGGCCCAGGCTTCTGGGTCTCACACGCAAGATCTCGCCGACCGTGCCGCCGCAAATCCTTTTCTATGTGGCCGTCGCATCTGGAGCGATTACTTTCGCTTATTGGTGGCTTGCGGGGGACAAAGAACATGCCCTGATCAGGACGGCAACCGTCCTCATCATTGCCTGCCCGCATGCCTTGGGATTGGCCATTCCGCTTGTGATTGCGATCTCGACATCGATCGGGGCTCAGAATGGTCTTCTCCTCAAGGACAGACTCGCACTCGAACGCGCCCGGAATTTGGACATGGTGATCTTCGATAAGACGGGAACGCTCACGCGTGGGTCGCCCGCATTATCGGGAATCGCGATCACGCCTGGTGGCAACGAGAATGACTTGCTCGCCGATGCCGCTGCTGTCGAAGCGAATTCCGAACACCCGCTCGCGAAAGCAGTCGTGAACGAAGCCAAGCGCCGAGGCCTGCCCACGTTGCAGGCTGCCAACTTCGAGGCACTGCCTGGTCGAGGGGCACAGGCACTCGTGAATGGCAAGAGCGTCATTGTCGGGGGACCGCGATTGTTGACGGAAGACAAGGCAACAGTCCCCTCAGAAGTTGAAAAGTTGACGAGCCAGTGGGCATCGGAGGGAAAGACAGTTCTCTATGTCGTCGCCGAAGGGAAATTGTTCGGTGCCTTGCTGTCGAGGATGAGATTCGACCCGAATCCAATGAGGCTGTAAAGGAGCTTCATCGCCTTGGTATCCGTGTCGCAATGATCACGGGAGACTCGAAGACGGTAGCCGATTCGGTCGCGAAACGCATCGGTATCGACGAAGTCGCAGCCGAGGTTCTTCCCGCTGACAAAGCATCGGCAGTCAAGCGCTTTCAGTCTGGCGGTAAGAGTGTCGCAATGGTTGGTGACGGCGTGAACGATGCGCCGGCGCTGGCGACCGCAAATGTTGGAATCGCAATCGGTGCCGGAACCGATGTGGCGATTGAGTCAGCCGGAATCGTACTCGTGCGAAGCGATCCGCGCGACGTTGTGGGAGCCATCAAGCTATCTCGTGCCACCTACCGAAAGATGATCCAAAATCTGGTTTGGGCAACCGCCTATAACCTTGTCGCCATCCCGGTCGCAGCGGGTGTTTTCGTCCACTGGGGACTCGATCTACCGATGAGTGTGGGCGCAGTCGCAATGAGCCTCTCTACCATCATCGTTGCCGCGAATGCTCAGTTGCTCCGCCGACTAAAGCTGCAGCAAACAGCCGTATAAAAGGGGAGACTGTCGCAAAGGGATTCGGAAGAGTTCTGCAACGGGCGGAAGAAATCGATTTGGGGAAGACGAGCGCCACTGCATTTCGGCAGTGGCGTTCATGGTTGCGGGGGGCGGATTTGAACCGCCGACCTTTGGGTTATGCGATCTGACTCACCTTTGGCTGAGAGTCGGAGTGTACCGTCATCCCCGAGGGATGCTCGCCACCCAGTCTCTACGCCTTCCCCCATCAGCTCAGAGGATTGTTTTTTCCCTCGACGGATTTCGCTTTCTTGTAGTATTCCCAGCGGGAAAAAGGTCAATGGCCGCTGTTGCCGTGGATTTTTCGGTCCCGGTTCGTAGATTTGGTTCCTCGATACGTATTCGCCCCGTTGCGCCTGCGAACTAGTAATGACAGAACTGAGAGAGGCGGCCGCTCCCCAGATTGTCCGGGCAGGAAAGCCCCGCTCGTGAGAGCGGGGCCTTCGATTCGGCTGGAACGGTGACGACTATACGGAACACTTAGCGCTTGCCGCCGTGTCCGCCGCCACTGTGACCTCCACCGCCGCTGGCATGTCCGCCGCTAGAGTGTCCGCCACCGGGCGAACCGCCGGAGCCTCCATGCGAAGAGGATCCGCGCGACTCACCGCCGCGGCTTCCGCTGGACCTACCAGCGCGCGGCGCGCTCGATTCGCGTCCAGTGAAACCTCGTTCGCCACCCGAGAATCCCCGGTTGCCTGCGTAGGTTCGGTTACCTTCAGCGCCACGGTTGACGGCTACCCCGCGATTGCTGCCGACGAAGCCGTGGGACGCCCCCGCGTAGCCTCGAGATCCGTGACCTGCGGCTGAGCCAAACCCAGGCGTATCGCGACCCTCAAATGGGTGCGCTCCGAATGCGCCATGCGCGGAAGAGAATCCTCGATAATTTCCGTGCACAAACGCGGCGCGGCTATAGAATGCTCCGCTGCGGAAGGCATAAGGATGGCCGCCGAAGAAGATTCCACCGTGGAAGCCCCAGCCGATACCCCATCCATGCCATCCCCAACCAAAGCCGAAGAACGGCGAGATTGGGAAGCCAAAGCCGAACGAAATGTACGGGCTGCCAACTCCCCACCACGGATAAAACCCAGGCCACAGGCCTACGGGATATCCGTACACATATGCCGGGTTGTAAGCGGGCACATACACCACGTTCGGATCAGCCGGCTGGATGTCCACATTCCGCCCCTGCTCATACACGCGCTCTTGAGGTGTACTCCGCAAATTCCCCGCGTCGTAGGCCTTGTGACGCATGTACTGGATCGCCTGCATCACGTCATCCGGCTGGTTGTGATAGGTTTCGCCCAACTCAGAGGTCCACGACAAATCTCTGTCCAAGTTCGCCAGCACCGTGGGAAACTCCACTAGAGACTTCACGCTCGGATCCCAATCCTGCCGGTCCACTTCCTCGGCCAGATCCTGTCCCTTCAGCCCCGGGTTCTCCCGTACCATTCGGTCCGCCACTACAATCTGCGTTGGATACCCTGACGCGGCCAGTATCTGCGCCACGAGCGCATCGGGATACAACGCAATCGGAGCTACCAGCTTATTCAACTGCTCCGAAGGCAACGGTGTGTATTGCCGTTGACTCGGCCCCGTTGGAGGCGGAGGCGCCTGCGCCTGGTCTTGGTATGTATCTTGATCTTGCGGCGATGGCGGCGCGACATCCTGAGTCGCGCTCTGGTTCGGCGCATTGTATTGCGGCGCGGCCTGCTCTGGCGGCGGTCCCTGATCCACCTGAGCGCTCACAGCCGCTGAGGGCTTGTCCACCGACTCGTCCTGCGCCCCCAAGGAAGTGCCAGTCACGAGCGCGATTGTGGTCGTCAAAACCACGGTAAGAAGCGTCTTGGATAATTTGGTTTTCATCATTGTCCCCCAGAATTCCTGTTACTAGATTGAACACCGCGAATGGGGAGGAGTTCCGTTCTTTTGATTGACTTACACCGGTTGATTTCGGCCAGGGGGTGGTGGATTTCACCCAACAAATACGCTTGCGACGAGAGGACAAACTGTAGTTTTTCCGACTTACGATAGCGGTGAGAAAAATATTCTTGCGAAAGTCAGGTTCTGGCGTTCCCCCGCTGTTGTGCGCGCATTGATCTCCTATAGCACGCAGTGTATAGGTTTCGGCCATGTGCCAAACCGTTCGCATTGGTTCTTGCGCGTGACGAAAACGGGTAGCACACTTTCTGGGATATTGGTCAGCTAATGGGAAGTTAGCGCGAAACGGGATTGCGGGAATGACAGAAGGAAGGAGTACGGAGCGAAGGCTTCAGCTGATCTCAAGCCACTTGGAAGCTCCTCAACCCCCTTGCTTTCCGGTAGCCGGTGATTGTGTTGCCAGCAGCGCGCAAGCCAGGCGCCGATGAGAACACCCACTAGAGGCCCAACAACACTCCAGACTGTTCCTAGAAGGCTACCGATTGTTTCGAGCCTTTGAGCATTCATGCTCACAGATGATTGCCGCTTCTCCCGAGCCAGGGCTTGCTTGGTTTGTATCAGCACCACCAACTCTACTCGGGCTTGGGAGCCGACATTGTCATGGAATCAATTTAACAAAGTCAACCAATTCTCAAGGACGTGGCAATCGCAGCTTGGTTTTGCTGTAATTACTGCTGATATGGGCGTCATTCGAGTTGCGATAAAACTGCCGCTCTTCCTGATTGCTGAAGCAGCATTGTGGTGTGCCGCGTTGTTTGGTAGTCACGTGCTGTTTCTTGATCGCGGATGGGAGGCACTCCAACAGCACAGACGGCTGGTGGATTGGCTGCGAAGGGCTCCGAGGACATGAGTGAAATTGCTAATAACGACAGTCACGAGCGACGCTCGGAATGAACTCGTGGTGAGTCTCTACCCGAATGGCGCCGGTGGAGCACCCATTCGTCTGGTCTTCGGGGCATCGTGGAAGACTCTTAGAAGGCTGACAACGACTCGCTACAGGACGCCGCCAGTTTGCACGGCAAGAACATTCAGCGCCATCTCTAACCTCGTAATCGCAGCGCCGATTTCTGGATGCTCCCCGGTCTTCTTTTGCAAGGCTTTTAGAATCTGGTGAGCACTCTTGATGTGCGCTTCTGCTTCGGCTGGATTTGGTTCGGGATTGCGTTCATTCGTCGTTTCCATAACCACTCCCTCCGTTCCTTCTTCGTCTCGTGAATTCCTTGTTGGAGGATTCGGTGTCTTCGTGGACGTATCGGTTTCAGCGCAGTCGCCTTTCGGGTCGTAATCACAGAGGCGGCCGGGATGAGCTTGCTGGCACTTCTGGCAGAGTTCAGTAGCCATTGTGCGCCATCTGACTGCGGCCGTTGGAAGCGGTGAAGGCCTTCGACATTTCAACAACACCAATTCGCGCCAGCGAACTTTCGCTCAGCATCTTCTCGGCTTTGGTGAATATTTCCAGCAGCTTCGCGGCATCAGGATCAGTGGCAGCGCGAGCAACGAGCAGAGGGCCGACCTTCTCGAATATGACATGTTGGCTTCTCCTGTACCAAGTCTAGAGAACAGGTCGAGCAAGAACTGTCCGCTATTGCTCAGAACACGTCTTTCTGAGCCCACAGCGGCACCGGCCTGCCAGTGTTTTTCAGGACGGCCCGCCTTGACAAAATGTGCCCTCAGCATCACACTCAACGCGACTAGTCTCCTTCCCCGCAAAAGACGAGTGCACTTCGGCCCGCAACGACTCAACACTGCGCGGAGCACTCACGGCGTCCGCCTGAACTCTGGAGGAGATATCCATGCGAAAGCGATTCTCAAGTCTAACCGCGTATGTCGCACTTGTATTTGTCACCCTCGGGATTCCCGTGGCCGCACCAGCCCAAACCTACACCTTTAGCACTCTCTACAGTTTTAAGAACAATTCGACCGATCCCGAATTTCCACAAGCAGCTTTAGTTATCGATTCAGCGGGCAATTTGTATGGAACGAGTTCCAGTGGGGGAAGTAACCACGTTGAATGCAACTTGGGTTGTGGGACCGTCTTCAAAGTGAGCAAGACCGGAGTGCTTAGGGTGTTGCATGATTTCGTGAATGCTCCGGATGGAGAAAATCCACAAACCAGCCTATTCCGTGACTCCAAGGGCAATCTCTACGGCAGCACAGAAGGAGGAGGCAGCGGAGGCTGTGGGACGGTGTTCAAAATCACTTCAGCGGGTGTCGAGTCTGTGCTGTACAGCTTCCTTTGTGGCACGGATGGCTTTAGCCCCTCCAGTGTCGTTCTGGACCCGCTAGGGAACATCTATGGGACAGCGATGACCAACGATGACCATGGCCTCGTATTCGAGATCGACACCAGCAACAATTTCAGTGTGCTCTACAATTTTTGTTCTAAAACGAGTTGTGCTGACGGAGAACTTCCAGAAGGCGGTGTCGTGCGGGACACAGAGGGAAATCTCTACGGGACAACCAATTTTGGTGGCACTAATCTGAGTGGAGTCGTCTTTAAGCTTACTCCGGAAGGGACAGAAACCGTTTTGCACGACTTCGCCGCCAAACAAGGGGATGGACTCTATCCGTTTTACAACTTGACCCAAGACGGAAAAGAAAATCTTTATGGCGTGACGCCGCAGGGCGGGGCGCATGATCCCTTTGACTTAAATGGGCGAGGAGGTACGTTGTATAAGCAACCTGAAGCCGGGCTCACTGAAACCGTGCTTTATAGTTTCTGCGCCTTGACCAGTTGCAGAGACGGTTACTCACCCACTGGGCCGGTAGTTATGGACGCAGCGGGGAATTTCTACAGCACCACCTTGGGCAGTTCCAGCAGTGCTGGGGCTGTAGTGTGGAAATTGAGTGGTGCTACGGGGAAGGAGTCTGTGCTCCATTCCTTCGGGAAGGTGGAAATCAATTCCGGGCTGGTAAGCGATGGGGCAGGGAACCTCTATGGCACCACCTTCACCGGTGGCACAGCGAAATTGGGCTCAGTGTATAAACTTACGTTGAAGTAGGCACGCGTGGCCGAGACGGGAAACCCTTCCGTTTAGGTTCCGTCATGGCTTTTAGGCCCATCAACAACTTTCCAAAGGAGTGAACCCTCGCTCCGGACCAGTTCTTGCAGCCGAGCTTCGGCTTCCGAAAAAACGAGTGTGTCCAAGTTGCTGACGTAATAGCTCAGCCAATGTCTGCTCTTCCTTCTACGCCCGCGTGCTGGTCGCACAGAGTCTTGATCCAACTGCCTTCCCGCAGTTCGCCCGGCTGACCGCAAATCTCGCAACTGCGAAAGGACTCGTCTGCGGCGATTCCGATGCGTTGGCGAATAGCAGCGTCGTTCCGACAGTTCACGTAAAAGCGCAACCCGCCAAATTTCTCTTTCACTTGCAGCACTTCGAACGGAACTCCGCCTGTCGCTTCCAATTCGGCGACGAGTGGTTCCAACTCCTCGCACAGCCGCCAAAGGATGTCGAACCATCCGTCGCCGTGCTCGAAGCCCCGAGGCATCGCTGTGCAGCGGATGTCACCCCCGGTGTTGAACCACGTGGGCCAGCGCTCCACCAGCTTTTGCTCTAGTTCCTTATTCATTTGGCGATTATTTCCGGCTGGTGGAAGGCTCCGGATGGCGCACAAATCCCGACACTGGAACCGACGTTTTCAAATCCAGTGCTCCCGCCGCCTGAAGTTCGATGGCTTCAATGACATCACCGACCTCAATATCCCGCCCGTGCTCGAATGCAGACTGAGCCCCGAGTATGTAGGTTTCCCGTAGTTGGGCGAACGAGAAACCCTCTGTCTGGCGAATAGCAATCTCAAACTCGTTGCCTGTGAGCACGGGGCTGAGTCGTTGGTAATACTGGCGGCGTAATTCTGAATCTGGATTTCGGAACTGAACCACACGGTCGAACCGGCCGGGGCGCTTCAGGATCGCCGGGTCGAGACACGTGGGATCGTTCGCCGTGGCGACTACGATCACCCCGTCTTGAGTGCCAACTCCATCTAGACAGTTGAGCAATGTTTGGAAGCTCACTGCTCTTTCCTGCGTGCGTTTGCCTTCGGTCGGGAAGGCGCGGTCCAAATCCTCCAAAATTATCAGTGCTGGGGTGTTCTCGGAAGCTTTCTCAAACAGATGGACGACATCAGCACTTTTCTCCTCCATGTTGCTCAAGTCAAGTGCGTAAGGTCGGATGTGCGGATGCGATGCCATTATGCGGATCACGGCAGTTTTTCCGTTGCCGGGGTTTCCGTAGAACAGATACCCCCGTCGATATGGCAGATTGTGCTGACGAAACCATTCTTCGCGCTCGAAAAAGATTTCGAAGTCTCTCCTAACCAAGCGACGGGTGGTCGCATCTAGCACGACACTGTTCCAGTCATAGCGCCCTTGCAGGCGAGAGCGTCCGTATGCGGTTTCGAGATATCGTTCGGTCTCTTGCTGCACCTGTTGCAGCAGCATGAGAACTCTGGCGGCATCCTCACGGTGCACGATGAACCAGTGCTGTCCTGATGGCGTGGATAAGGGCATGTCGCCCGGAGGGAACACAAGCGGGATTTTAACGCTGATAACCCGCCGTGCCAGACCCCGCATCTTGAAGGCGACGGGGCAATCTTGCCAATCGGGTTCCCACACGGGGAGGGGAGCGGCGTTGGACTTGCGCTCCCGCTGGATGGACATCGCAATGCGCGGGCTTACGCTGGGGGGAAGCATCCATTCTTTGATCAACGCTCGCCAATTTCGGTTCCTCTCCTTGGTCGCGCCGACTATGGGCAGCCCGTGCAACAACTCTTCGGCGACGGCATCGGCGGGATTGCAGTCTACTTCGAGCGTGAGGGTCTCACTCAATGGCACGCCCAGCATCAGTTCGATCCACCCAGCGTAAGGTTCGAGCGATGCAAGGATCGTATCGACGGACGATGTGAGGCGAATCTGCTGCACTTTGTCGGGAATGCTGGGTGTTATTGGCATGGTTGAAGTCGGACTTCCACGACGGTCATGAGCGTGGGCTGCTTTTTGACAATGCGCCACACGCTTGTTCGACTAATCGGTTCATTCACCTGCCGATCATTCCATTTTGTTAAGCGCCAGTACAGCGTGGCATGAGTCCAAAGGGTGCGGAATCAGGTGGGGCGGGTTGCAAGACAAGAGACATTTTCGGTGAGGGTGAGAGCGTTCTATACATCTCTGAGAAATACCGCAATAAAAGCCCTCTCACGTAATGAAGTATACAAACCACCGTGGCATTTTCGCTAGAAACGAAGACTCGTTTGCGAAATAAATAATTCACGGCAAGGCTAGCGAATTCCGCCGTGCGCTATGTATACGTGTAGACGAGGAGAATTCATGTTGAAAAAAGAGTACGTACGTGACGGAAAGAACCAGATTGTCGCTTCCGTTACCAGCGGTTTTGAGGGTTCCTACGAGAACATCGTCAAAGATGAGCACGAGCAAATCACGGGAACTACCAGCGATCGATTTCACACAACCCGTGTTGAACGTGGCGGCTTGGTCTCCACCAACAGCAGCGATCCCGGATTACTGATCAATCGCAGGAAGTAACGCCAGAAGCGGACAGAGGATCATACTTTCGAATGCCCTCTGTTCGCTTACTTTTGTGAAGGAGATTGCCATGCCAAGAATCATGCTTCAAGACAAGGCGTTGAGAGCGGACATGGCGTCCGCCCAGAGAAGAATCACCGCTGCCCTTGCGTGCCTGAACGTCCTTTGCCCCGACGCTGATTTGTACTCCAAGCGAAAACTAGCCAACCGAATCCTCGCCCTTGTGGATGGACACGACGGCACCTTGCCGCAACCTAGGATCGCAGACGCGCAGGTGGTTGAGATGGTGTGGAGGCACTCGCAATGTGTCCACAATCAGAGGGGCAAGTGCCCACTGCTGGTGTTCGGTAGACAACTCGCCGAAGAGATCAATGAGTTCTTTGCGGAGGACAAATGAAGAGTCCGCGGGTGGAGGACGGCGATTCGCGGCGTCGGAAGAAAGAGGCCCGTGTCGGCATCTTTTGGCTGGTCGACGGCAAGTTGGTGATGGACAGCACCTCCCTCAGCATGTCCGAGCACTATGGAGGCTTCAAGATTCACCCCGCGGATCATTGCTCGGTTTGGGAGAGGTTTCAACCAAGCGGAGCTGTTCCTGACGACATGGAGTACGACGAACGCCCACGTGGCCGAGTGATGTACGACACGAAGGCACGGCGATTCAGATTACTGGCTGACAGATGCATTCTGAAAAACAAGGGCGTCATCCGGGACATCATTTCGAAGATGAACCTGCCAAGCGGGAATACAGACATGGGAACCGACAGCCATTACCGATGCTTCCGCTGTTTGCATGGCAGAAGAGAAGAACTGGATTGAATTGAGCTAAGAAAGGTTGTGGAGATGAAGCGAGCGGTTTTGTATACCAGAGTTTCCACCTGCGATCAAAATCCGGAGACCCAAGCGCTTGATCTGCGACGGCTTGCGGAACAGCGGGGATTCGAGATTGTCCACGAGTACACCGATCGAATCAGCGGTGCCAAAGCCAAGCGTCCTGCGCTCGACGCGATGCTCGGAGCTGCCCACCGCAGGGAGTTCGACACTGTTTTGGTGTGGGCGGCGGATCGATTGGCTCGCAGCGTGCGGCATTTTCTGGAAGTGCTTGATACGCTGAACCATCTGGGCATCGAGTTTGTGTCGTTCCGGGAGAACCTCGACACCGGCGGGCCGTTGGGCAGGGCGGTAGTGGTGATCGTCTCGGGGGTTGCGGAATTGGAGCGTAACCTTATTATAGAGCGCGTCCGCGCCGGCCTCAGGCGGGCCCGGCTCGAGGGCCGCATACTAGGTCGGAAGCCCCTTGAAATTGATAGGGTCGGGTTGGTCCGCGATCGGGCCCGCGGGCTGAGCCTCGCTCACCTGCGCCTGCGCGACACCCAACGTGTCTTTGAGCATCTTGATCGCGGCTTGCGGATCGACCGCCTTCTGCGCGGCGACCGCAAGCAACTCCATCCGCCGCTTGAGTCCTTCGCGGTTCAGTTGCAACCCGATGATGTCCTCCAGCGCAGAGACAGTCGTCTTGGTGTCCAGCAGATAAGTTTTTTGCGAGAAGAGGATGTTCTCGTCGAGCCTGCGCCCGAGGTGAATCTGCCGCATGTTCTCCTCGAACACGGCCAAGTTGTCGCACCAGATGCGGAGCGCGCCGACGCGAAGACTCAGAGCGCCGTTGCCGAAGTCGCTGTTCTCCAGACTCAGGACGAACGCGATCACTTCTCCGGGGACCACGTCGAACACGTCCGGCAAGAGGGCCTGAATCGCGACCTTGGTATCGGTGACGATAACCTTGTAGGGCAGCGCCCCGAGCCGCTGCACCCCCGTGACGAACGCCTCGATCACGGGGCGCGAGTCCAGACGACGGTAGGAATCCGACAAAAACCCGCGCACTTCGCCGTTCAGCGTGCGCACAAGATGCCGCTTCGCGTCGCGGTGCTTGAATATTTCGGACAGGTTGTACGCGACCAGTGCGCGGCCCCACTCGCTCGCGGTCAGCGAGTCGAGGAACTTGACCGGAACCCTGGCAGACTCCGAGATCTGGCCGAGCGCGAAGCGGTGGACGCCGAACTCGGACTGGTCGAGTTGCATGGCCAGCCCGCCATTGGCAGAGAAGCGCAGCGCGTTCGCCTTGACGATGAAGTCCTGCGGTTGGTGGGTCATGACGTGCTCGATGACCCGGCCCGCGTTTTGGCGGCCGTCCTCAATCAGCCGGTTCAGCTTGGTGATTGCCTGGTTCTTGTTCACGGTTAGCATTGCGTTTACTCTCTTTTCTGCGCCGACTTTGGATGGCGCGGGTTCTGTGGTTTACGAATAAGCGAGAGGATCCGACGAACACAAAACTGTCCAAGAGCCGGGACACGTCCCGCTGATCAGCAACTCGCGAGATTCCGCGTGAAGGTACGGGAACGCGTCCTACGCGAGAACGCCGTCGTGATGACGGCGCAGGTCGGCGCTCTGAACGCGGACGACGTACCAGCGCTTGCAGACCACGCAACAAATCAGTACTAGTTGATCTCGGTGCACTGCCCGTTCTCTCCGGGCATCAGGAGGAAGCCGAAAAAAGAAAAGCCGCCAAAGAATCAGGCGGCGGTCGTGGCTTGCGGGGACTTTGTTTTCCCCACCACATCGAGTCCATTGTTCCGGGCTCAAGGCACCTTAAAGGTTGGTTTTCTCTCTAACCTTCAGGTTGCCGGATGGCTCTTTGGAAACCATCGCTCCTAATGTCTATATGTAATGTACGCCGTACTAGCGCTCGCGTCAAGGATAAAGCGTGCATCTGCAATGACTTACGACTAACGCCAGGGATCGGCTGCATCGCAAGAATGCGACTGTATTGCGGGCTAAGAAAAGGGGCAATCGCCAAACTGGAGATTGATGAGCGCTATGGCGAACGTATATCAACGAGGGATTGACTAGCGGACCGCCGGAGCTTCCGGCTCCAATTCTACGAGCAGTTTCTTCTCTTCACCCGGTTGCAAACGAATGGTTGCAGGTCGAGAAAGATCAGATGGGCCGTGGTAGGTCCATAGTTTATAGCCGCTGGCGGAGATCGTGAGAACGAGATACTTGTCCGGGGGGACTATGGCGCGCTCGTTCACTTGGCTGATTGTCTGCCCGCCTGAGTAGGTGCTATTCGGTTTGTCGTGATTAGAGATCGCCCAGCCTACCTGAAAAACTTGAATTGTTTCTCCCGTAGAACTGTCCTTAACGCTCGGAAGTATCAAGGCCGGTTTAGGGCCGAGCTTTAATACAACGGTCCCCGACGGCTGGTTCGGTGTTAGCGTGACCTCGTCTTTTACGCTGGTGCCGGCGAACGCAACGTAGCCATCTTCCAGCTTGATTGCCTCGACGCTGATCTCTCCCATCGCTAAGTGATGAATGCTGAATTGGCCCGCTTCATCGGTTGTGGCCGGACAGTCGCCACGCGCTTCCCTGGATCCCGACGGTGCACCCCTCATATAAGTGCACACTTGGACGCCTTTGAATGGTTCCCCATGTTCATCAAGCACCGTACCGCTGATTGTGCCCTCGGGCCGGGAAGAATCAGCAGTCTGTGCAAAGGCTGGCAGTGACGCAACAAGCAACAGCGTGAGCCACATTGTTTGCATAAGCCAGGACGTCCTTTTTGTTTCAGCAGCAGCACTAATAGTACATCTGTCTCGCTATCTGCGACATTGTTGTTAATTGACGATTGCGTTCATTGAGAGTTTGAGCGTAGTCAGGGTGTTTCGCGACCGATCCTCTTCCTGTGCGGAATTGACCATCTTTCTTACTCAGATTGCTGCATGATCCCGGCACGCACAAAAGCTACTCCAAAAGCCGAATATCAATCCTTTCGTGAGGTACTTGATAGTCAGGGGTTTGAGTGACTCGGGAGGTGGCACAATGCAAGTGTTACTCGGACCTCTGGTTCTACTCGTTGTAGCGGGGATACTTGGACTAACCATTCGGAAGCGCAACAAGTCAACGAAGCAAAAGATCCTTGCAACGGTGAGTATAGCCGTCGTTGCTGTGGGTTTTGGTGTTACATACTTTTCTCCGCTGCATCAAAGTATTCGGGAATGATGGAGATTGACGATGAGCGCTGGTTTGGCACTGATGAAGTGTTCTCCGCCAACTTTAGTGAGGCGAAGCCACTTCGTGGGGCCTGCCCGAAACCAAGTTCTCCGGATTTCGATAAGTTGCTCAGGAAGAAGCTGTGCTCGGTAATCATTAGAGTGCAATGGCGGCACTTCATATTCATATCTGTTTGCTGGATGGGAGATAAAGAACCGCCCACGTCAGGCAGGAACGAATATAGTTGGGGCCGTGATTGACATCGAAGATCGATGGGGGCCTTTGAGTGGGAACGGAAATTTCTTTGCCCACGGCGACTGCTTCGATCCTGTGGCCTACTTCCACGGTTCAGCTCCAGACCTTGGCCGTGGAGAATCCCAGCGGGCTGGAGATTCTCGGGTGCCCAGTTCGACGTCGCAGCAGCCATCAACGGAAGAAGTCCCGTTAGCTCCAGCACCACAAGCTCATAGCGGCCCGGGCGGCGGTGACGTAGGCTTGGGAACTGAATCCTATGGACGTCAAGTCGGCGACATTGAGATCCTCAGTGACCCTCACGGCGTAGACTTCGGTCCGTACTTGCAGCGCGTATCACACGAAGTGCATGAGAATTGGTCCGTCTTGATTCCAGAATCCGCGCAGATGAAGAAGGGCAACCTGGCTATTGAGTTCACCATCTCCAAAGATGGGCAGATCTCAGGAATACACCTGGCCGTCCCTTCAGGAGACGTGGGTCTCGATCGGGCTGCTTTGGGTGGCATCACCGCTTCCAACCCGCTTCCTCCCATGCCCAGGGATTTCGGCGGACCATATCTGGCGTTACGCTTCCGCTTCGTCTACCCCCCCAAAAAGAATCTGGAATAAGTTTCTAGTCAGGTGGAAGCGAAAACGCCCGATTCGAGTGCAGCGGGAGCATACTACTTGCACCCATCTTGTAAACATCAATCAATGTTAACCCTCTAGTGAAAGGGAAACTCTCGCTCACGCCGTGCGCACTTCGCGACCAGGAGTACCAGATTCGCGCGAGAGACAGCAACCTATTGATGGTCGACCGCTGGACTTGTGGTCCACCGCTCGACATTTTCGGCGCATTTATTAATTCAACGATAGATTCGCCGGACGCGACCCGATGGAAGTTAACCATTTCCTTGGAATGGCCGTCGCGTGCGTGCGAGACAAAAGGGCAGCCATCCCGTTCGCTTCGCGGGCGACCTTGCGGCGTTCACTCGACCCGCAATTTGCCCGCCGCGATTTCTGCGAAGTTTTTTCGCAGGCTTTCGGCGTCGGTCTTGGCGACCGCACGAGAAGCCGCAGGCAGGCTCACATCCATGCGTGGCGAATTAAGTCGGTTTTGGATCTCGACGTCAAGTGAATTTCCGTTCTTCATGATGACGCGGGACCTGTCGCCCGCTGCGATAGTGACATGGGCCTCAAGCTCGGCGCGCATCGGATTATCGTGCGCAATCCCGTGGCGGCTAAGCGCATCGAGCACTGCAGTCCGAAGGTGAAACTTTCTGAGGGGTTCGTCCATGCAATCCTCCCTGGCTTCCACAACACAACCAGTCTAGATCAACGTTCCAACTTAGTGTGGACAGGGGATGAGATACGCACGATGACCTCCAACGGCAGAGGCGGAGACAGAGGGAAAAAATAAGAGAACGCGAAGCTGAGCGGACGCCATCGGTGGATTTCCGGTGGATACGCCCATAGAGCCGTGTGACACCTGACCACCATCACCCAGTGGTCAATCAGTGCAAATCGCCTGGTTACAACAGTTATTGTTTTGGCAGCAACTTCGAGGACCTCTCCACCCCATCGACGTTGGTGCGTGATTACCTCGAAACACTGCCTCCTTGTTTTCTTACATCGTTACTTCGCGCATCGCCCCCGAAAGGAAGAATGACTTTCGCAGCCACCACTCCCAATAACCCGCCGAGCAGAGTTTCCCAGGCACGCGCCCCCAAGACCGATATCGACGTTTCTCCACTGATCGCCAACGTTACCATCAGCGTGAACGCGTAGGCCGCACAGGCAATGTCGTACCGCTCCGGTAATGCCATGGCATAAATGATCATTGCCATTGCAGCGAGTATCCACGCCAGCGGCGGTATGTACATTGCGATCGGCACGCATACGATGCCGAGCGGGACCCCGATCAACGTTCCAACGATGCGTCGGCGAACGCGATCTGCAGTCCCCGATGCGGACCCTGCGATCACATAAGTGCTCGCTGTGATCGCCCATGCGGACTGTTGAAGGTGGATCACGCTGCCTAGAAGAACGATGACAAACGCTGCTACTGCTGCCTGTAGCCCCATCCGCAGTTCTTGTGGTCCCTGCCCGCCCCGAATCGAGGCATCCACAACCGACACAGGCGTCGGATGCTCCACTGGTCCGCTGAGCAATCGAGGCACGACCGAGGCTACCGTGGCAACTAATCCTGCCAACGCTACCAGGCCCAGATCGGCCCGAGTGATCCCGGTCCCGTAGCCGAGAAGCTGGCCGATATAGATCTGGGACCCGATGCCCGCGCCAAGGATTCCGAATCGCTTGAGATATCCAACCAGAAACGCGCCTGTGATCAGAATCCACTCCGGACCCGGCTGCCTATGGCGCAGCAAGATCGGGGCAAGACCGATCAAGCTCACTGCGCCCGCTACCGCGGCACCATTCAGGATCACAAGATCGCGAGTAGACAACCATCGAGTTGTCTGACCTTCTGAAACGCTCGCCCAGAGGCCGAAGCCCGCAGCCAGGTAACTAAGGAAGGAGCCGTCCGAGATGTGATACGAGCTGTAGAGCTGCGCCCCAAGCATCGCGGCAATGCCGTATGCGGTTACCAGCCGCAGGCCCTTGACGCGGCGATGGACACCGGGATCGATTCTGTCAAGCCACCCACCGATTCTCTCGCCCATTGAGTTCATTCCGCATCAGACGCCGACACCGAGGCGGGCCACAACCTGGTTACCGGCTGATCCCCTCTCAACTACTTTCAATTATCGATTTCCTGTGCGTCAGTAAACACCATCTGCTTTTAGGGCGGATACAAAGTGCTGACCAACAGTGGAGCCCTCTTGGTAGAACACGCCCGGCATCCCAAGAGGCGCCGGCACTTCCATCCATCTTCCGACGGGAACGCTCACCGACTCGCCAGTCCACAGATTCATCCAGTCGCCTTTGGGAAGATACATCTGTACGCTCCTGGCACCCGGATCGAGAACCGGCGCCACCATAAATTCGGTCCCGTACATGAACTGATAGCAAAGGTCGTAAGTATTTGGATCATCGGGATATTCCAGGAATGGATGCCGCACTACCGGATGCCCGGTGCGCGCGGCTTCATCAACTAATTGTCTCCGATAGAACCCCAGCGCCTTGTAGACTTTTGCCATGCGCACAAAATGCGCCAGGGTTTCCGCATCGGTGTCGAACTGCGCGCTAATCCCGGGATTCAGACCTTCATGCGTGCGAAAGACGCTGTTAAAGGCGCTCAGTTCCTCCCACCGCATGAGCAACTCTTTGGAGCGTGCGACGATGGGAATCTCTCGATCCGCCAGTTTGAAGGCGAACGCGTTGTAACCACCAGTATCGCTGTGAAGGAGGCTAAAACCGGAGACTCCTCCCGAAAGCAGCCCTACGACCGCACTCTTAATCCCGTCGAACTCGTCCCAGGTTTGCAGTTGGTCTCCAAGCCAGAACAAGGTGGAATTCCCCGGACTTTGGGTAAAACCAGATCGGTTAAAAAAAACAATATCGTGGGCGCGGCCAGCTTCTTCGATTGCCTGGCGGTTGACCGCAGCCCATTGTTCCGTATAGTGATTGTGCCAAACCGCTGGACTTTGCCCACCGAAGAGCGACGAATCGAAAGGCAGCGCCTCACCGAAATCCGCCATCCAACCGGAAGCGCCCGCATGGCCAATCAACTCATCCTTGATAATGGCCTTCAACCACGCGCATGCGTGGGGATTGCTGAGATCCACCATGCCTGCAGAGAAGTCCGTGTTCCGAATCAGATATGGCGCGCCATCCGCCTGCTTCACGAGATATCCGAATTTCTCCGCTTCGCGAAATTGTGCATTATGGCCGGACGCATTAACCAAGAAGGGGCTGATGTAGATCATCATGCGTACGTCGCGGCGCGCCAGACCAGCAACGAGATCGGCCCAACCCGGATAGTACGAGCCGTCCAGGCGCCAGTTCCACCACAACTGGCTGCCGACGGACGTAGTCCTGCGGCCGCCCCAGTCCTGAATCCACAATGCAGCCAGCGGCACGCCAGCTTTGTCCAATTCGGCGACCTTTGTTTGCACCTCCTCCGTGCCGCCCTGCAAGCCCACGATTACACCCTGGTGAATCCAATCGGGGAGCGGGCGCATGCGCCCGCTGTATGACGTGTACTCCTCAATGAGCTCAAGGGGAGTTTTTCCGTACACAATCCGGCCAGCCAGAACGCTTCCGAAAAACTTGATTTCAACCCGGTCGGCATAGCGCAAATCAAAGACGCTGTATTCCTTGTTCTCCAGGAATAATGAACGAAGCTTTGTGGTGATGTACTGCGGTGCCGGAGCTTCCGTCGCATAGGGATCGCCACCACCCTCGTTTTGTGTGAGATTGACAATTGGAGTCACCACGGGCAGTCCGCGCCCCACACCATGTTCCTGAACCAGAATTGGGATGACATGACCCTTCTGATCAAAATACGTTAGCTGCTCGCCAAAGCCAAAGAAGCGCTCGTCCGCCGTCGACGCATAACGCAAATAGAGCCGATTCAGATCTTGGGTGCCGGGCCCCTCTAGCTCAAAAGTGAAACGAAGTTGATTCTCCGAGGCCGGTGTGAGGACAAAACGATACCCAGCGTGGCAACCCTGACCCGACAGGGCGCCGTGCAAAACCAACTGAGTTCCTTCTAACACCGCGCTATCGAGAGTCTGGTTATCGCACTGCTCAACGATTCGGTCTTGAATCTTGAAGGAGCCTTCCGGAACTCCAAACTCACGTATTTCTTCTGCCCCTTCAGCTGCGCCCACGAAAGCAAGACCGGACACCGTTTCCCAGAGCAAGCGTCCTGGGTCTGCTTGATGCGACACCTGCAGCAGAGGCGGATTCCCCTTGTCCTGAGCAATCCTAACGACGAACTTCCCGACGTTGTAACTCGAGCTCGAAACAAGGGAATTCATCGCTTTCGTGTTCGATGGCTGGCCGCTAGAAGCCTGCGCTTGGCCTGGAGCCGGCACAACCAGGAGGAGCAGGAGGGGCACGATCCGCAGAAACTTTGCAGCGACCGAGTTTATACGCGTATAAGCCTCCTTAAATAACTTCTGCGTTCGGATCCATCGAACAAATGCGGCTGTTGAACAGGGTACAGCCGCGTTCGCCGGTTCTCCATCATTTCTCCAGGAGGGCTTTATTCCCTGTCTATTGGCCCTTTTTTTCGATGCGTTCCCGACAGGTTGGACGGGTCGGGCATTGTCCTGATAAACCTTGGGAAAACGCGCGAATCTGCCCTTCCCGACAAGACTCGATATCTAGTTCAACTCAGAACGATGAGAAGTAATAGAGCGCCCGTTATTGTTTTCTCCAGGACGCGGAGATTCACGAGATTCAGGAGGTTCGGCGAGCACGTCACTCCGGAACGAACTCTCTAACTGCCTTTCCGCGCTGATCCATTCGCGAATATAAGCCGGGCAGTTCCGCAAACTAGCCCCATGGGCTTCGCAATTGGCCAGGAAACGGACTGCGTCCCGATCCACGAGCCTTATCCCTGTCAGATCGAGGATCAGGTTCTGAAAGACAGGCTCCGATGCGAGCACCTTTCCCAGTTCGTCCAACTGTTCACTTTCCAACCTGCCGCTGAGACTCAAGACGATTCGATCCTGAGCTTGCACTCGTCTAACTTTCCACATGAGCGTTCCATACCTTCCTATTTGCTGTGTCCTGGCTTGGTAACCTAGTAAGAACCTGCGACCGTGATGCCAATGCGGTGTGCAATGAAGAGAATCGGGCAAACTCCCGTCCTCTCGCTGCGAGGAGAAATGACCCTCCGGCAGGTTCGCCGGAGGGCCGCGGTTAAGTGCTGAAACCGCGAATGCGCGCGCTACTGGGCGGCGATGCAGCCGCTTTCGTTAGGAAGCTCCGTCGTGTCGGAGCAACCCGGCTGGTAGCATTGAGAAACGCCACTGTATGTACCCGCGTTTGGCCCGCCTGGTCTCCAGGTCAACTCTGAGGTCCCGTATACGAGATCCTGCGGTATGTTCAGGGGCCCCGTCAAAGACGGATCACCGGTTCCAAACAATGTATTCAGCAGCAAATCGGAAGGAAGTGACTCGCTCACCTGCATGGTGCCCTGATTGTTGATCGTGCCACCGATCACAAGGATGTCGGTCGTGGCCATGTTCGTGAACGAGGGAAAGGTCCGATAGGCGTACCCGTTCGACGTGGTGGTCGAGGGGTAGGAAGCATTGCAAGAGTTGTTCCAGTGGTAAAGATGATCTTCGTCAACGGCGGTGCTTTCAAACATGCCGAGCTTGTTGATGTCTGACACCGGCTGCTGTAGATAGTCATCCAGCTGGTAAAACTGCGGCACCAGCTGAAGGTACATGGACCGCCGTACGCCGCCTGCCAACTGTTCCGCCACGTTGTTGGTGGTCAATGCATTGCTGAAGGTCCAGCCGGAGTTCGAATCCTCGGTTTTGGCTCCAATCGCCTGCAGCTTCCCCCAATCGACGTAAATGTTGTTGAGTGCGGCCCCGTACGAATTCGCAAGATCTTCGGCGTAATTCGTCTCGTTGTTCTGCAGGTTCCCGAGGGTTGTATCGAAGGTGTTTTCGTAACTCGGGGGAGTAGCGGAGGCGCTAGCCCCCCACCACGGGTCAAGCGCCGAGCCCGACCAGAGCATTCCACTCGTTACGCCGACTGCTGACGCAACGATTGGGAGTTCCGGGCCGAGGGCGGCGGTCGCGATCGATGTGACTCCAGCCGCCAGATTCATCCAATCGTACGATGAAGCTTTCACGCTGGTGCTCGGCAGCGCGCCCACCTGTCCGTTCAGCACCTCATAAGTTGCCGCGATTACCTCGTCGGACATACCACCGTTGCCATTGCCCTTTATCACGCCTCCAATGCCAGGGTCTCCGAGATAGCCGTACGTATCTTTGAACGCCGTTACCTCTGTGTAAAGCTGCGCATTCGCGTCCGCCAGGTCTTGCACGGTAAAGCCGTTGCCATCGCCGGGGTATTTGCAATTCGGCATATCAGGATTTACGGAACAGTCAAAGTCCGTATTCGCGTTTGCTATGAGTGGACCTTTAACGATATCCGTATAAAACCAGCGCACGTCGGCACTGTACGTTCCATTCTCGTTAAGTGCATACGCGAGAAACTGCTGGCTCGCATAGTGATAAGCGGCGATGTGTCCCGGCGTGTCGGTCAGCGGCCAGTCGATGGGGGCCTGGGTGCTGATTGAGTAGAAGTCGTAATCGATACTCACGGTGCTCGCATCTGAGGCATTTCCTTTCCCGTCTTCCTGCGACACGACGGACGGAAAATAGAGGCTCTGGTTGTCGCGAGCCATTACACCGCGGACAATACCGGTCTGACCTTGCTGGCTATATGCAGACGAAGAATTAGCCACTCCTGTGGAGAAGGGATTCAGCATCCCTGGCAAGCCTGTCGCAATCTGTAACCCAGGAGCGACTAGCGTGTAAGTTGATGTGGGAGTCGTGAGCGATTGCAACGTGTAACCAGATCCCCCGTACCAGTCAATGATGGGAGCCACGTCAGCTGCGACCGATGCACTCTGGAGCGGCTGGCCTACTGTCGTCAGGACGACTAACTGACGGTTCGTGGCCAGTTTGAGCGCCTGGTAGAGATTACCAGCGGCTTGCGAAGCAGTGGTCGAGTCCGAGCTGCCTGTGGGGAAAAACTGCCCGCAATTTTGGGCGAATCCCTGCGGTTGACAGAGACTGCCGCTGGTCGTACTTGCATCGATCGGCAGCAGCGTTACACGGTCTAATGTCAGAAGCCAGAACCCATTCGCTGACCCGACTGGCGCAGCCCAACCATGAACGCCGCCGTTGTAGGTGATAAAGACGTTACTGGTGCTGTTGTTCGGATTGTTCGGGTAGATCTCAAATTGCACAACATTGCCGGCATGGAAGTTGTAGTTGCCAAACTGATCTACTGCCAGCAGACCGTTGGCGAAGGGGGTCGTCCAGTAGCCTTTGCCCACATCGCCAGGCAGATAGTAATCTTCGTACGCGCTGCCAGTCGCCGCACCTGAGACTCCAATGGCCGCATACCCTTGCGGCTGCCAGGCAGCGGGATAGCTGGAATAATTGGTGCCTCCGATTGCGGTCGTATCGAGAGCGGAGTCGGCATTGTTGTTCACCGTCGTCCCGACCAGCACGATTTCCGCGCCTGCCTGTAGCGTCGCAAACTTCGTCTTCAGCGACCCTGAATCGCTGAGACACCAGTAAGCATCCTCAACCGCTGGGTTGTTGCGGTTCAGGACGACAACCTGGTAGCGGCTGCCGCACGGTGGGTCACTGGCAGTCGGAAACGTAGCATCGCGGTACGGGAGTGAGTACTTGGTTGGGTCAAGGTTGTCCTGCAGGTTCGCCGGAGTGCCCGTCGTCATTGTGACCCACGGCTCAGCCCCACCCGCATTCAGGGAGAGTCCAACGGTTGAAGGCACATAGTTGGGCTGGTTTTCGCCGGCTCTCAGACCGTAGTAGTAACCAAATTTTGCGCTTGTCACTTTAATGCTGTCGTCGGCGCCACGCGCGAACGCCACCAATTGATTCTGACCACTCAACAGCCGATCAGCCTTGGTGAGTTCCACCGTCCAGCGACAGGCCTGTGGCCCGCAGTCTTCTTGCTTGGCGTGACGAGTAATGTTCTTTCCGTTGAGCTTAATGCGGAGCGACTTGGGACGAATCCCGTTGCCCACGCGCACCACGGCCTTCACTGTGGTTTTGTCGGTGATGATATTGCCGTATTTAGGTTCCACGATCTGAAGCGCATCGGACCTCTTCCTCGCGTTCTGAGCCGAGGATAGGCCCACCGGGGCATCTGGACTTTGCGAAGTAGAGTTATCGGCGGCGGAGGCGGCCATCGAAGCCGCTCCGAGGAATACTGCGAGAGCGATTTTGTGTAATTTCATTTTCGTGATCCTTTTCTTCCGATGTCTTGGGCTGCACCGGCCAGCCCTGCGTGAATTAACAATGCATGGCCGTGACCAAACTCTTATTTCGTAGAATCAGAGGTTTACAAGTCTGTTTGGCTTCGACAAGGTTCATGAATCCCGAAATTTCGGGAGTGGCTAGCTTCCCACAGTGATGCGGGCGGTCGAAATGACACCTCCCGATTCGGGACGCCAGCGGCGGTCACCAGACGATTGATATAAAATGTGCGCACCTTGGAGGCGGCTGAAGTGCAGGCCGAACCGCTACTCTCTCTTGCCGTTGCAGTCGCCGGCGAACGTTCCGTTCAGGACGTCGTCAATTCCATAGTGCGTGGTTTGGCAGCACAGCCAGGCGTGGCGCTGGCGCGCATTTGGGTTCTCTTACCCGGTGACATATGCGATACATGTTTTCGTAAAACAGAGTGCGCCGACCACTCCTGTTGTCTTCACCTGGTCGCCAGCGCGGGCGCGCCAAAAGAGGCTTCGGCAGAGGATTGGTCCTTTCTAAATGGCCAATTCCGGAGACTTCCGCAAGGCCATCGAAAGGTGGGCGAGATTGCTGTATCCGGCAATCCAATTCTGATCAAGGATTTTGCACCCGATAGCGAATGGATCGGCGATCCAGAATGGGCGAGGCGTGAGGGAATCCGTGCGTTCGCAGGATACCCGCTCACGGCTCGAGGGGAAATTCTTGGAGTCCTCGCCGTGTTCAGCCGCGAGGCCCTTTGCGATCAGGACTTCGCCTGGCTTCGAATCTTCGCGGATCAAGTCGCGGTGGACATCACGAATGCCCGCGCCTTTGAAAAGCTCAAGCGATCCGAAGACGAACTGCGCGAGAGCGCGACCAAATATCTTTCTCTGGTCAATCTTTCTCCCGTTGCCATCCTCTCGTTGAGCAGTGACGGCAAGATTCTTTCGGCGAATCCTGCTGGGTTCAGCCTGCTCGGATGTACCGCAGCGGACATCGGCCAGATGTCCATCCGGGACACGTACTCAGCGGATGATCTCGCCCCGAATCGAACGCCGCTCGAGCAAATTGCGGGAAGCATTTTCCGGTTCGAACGTCCGTTCTATCGCAAAGACGGAAAGAGACTACAAGTAGAGGTATTGCTCTCTCCAATGTTTCAGGGTGGCCGTCAAGCAGTCATCCATGACATCAGCGAGCGCAAGCACGCCGAAGAAATGCTACGAGAGCATGCTCAGCAACTGCAGCAGGTTATAGATCTCGCTCCTGCGCACATGTTCATCTGGGAGCGAGATGCCAGCGCCTCCCATGGCAACCGCTCGTCGCTGGAATACTTCGGTCCAATCCCTTTGATGCCACCCAACGATTTCCTTGATTTGGTCACGCACGCCGAAGATGTGGAGAAGCTCAAGTCAGGGATCAAGGAGGCACTGTCGCGAGGAGAGTCGTTCCAGATGGAAGCTCGCATGCGCCGATACGATGGCCAGTATCGCTGGTTCCTATATCAGATCGTGCCGGTG
The DNA here is from genome assembly GCA_963793945.1 of uncultured Acidobacteriota bacterium. Classification (GTDB taxonomy): domain Bacteria; phylum Acidobacteriota; class Terriglobia; order Terriglobales; family Acidobacteriaceae; genus Sulfotelmatobacter. Next base: position 28,475 of record CAWCCE010000001.1, read on the forward strand.
CGGGATCAAAACGAGAATATCGTTCGCTGGTGCGGCGTGCGCACCGACATCCAAGACCGGAAGCAGGCTCAGGAACGAGATCAGAGGGAAAATCTGGTTCTGAGAGAAGAGATCGACAAAGTATCGATGTTCGAGTCCATCGTGGGGACTTCCCCTGCGTTGCAAGAGGTGCTGGCCCGGGTTGCAAAAGTGGCGCGAAGCGATTCGACTGTGCTCATTACTGGTGAGACCGGCACGGGAAAAGAGCTAATCGCCCGTGCGATTCACAAACGCTCCGGTCGCGCGGACCGGGCCTTCGTGAGCGTGAATTGCGCGGCCATTCCACGTGACCTGATCGGGTCCGAGTTGTTCGGGCACGAGAAAGGCGCCTTCACTGGCGCTCTGCAGCGGCGCTTGGGTCGTTTTGAATTGGCTGAGGGGGGCAGTATTTTCCTCGATGAGATCGGAGAGCTGCCGGCGGAGACTCAGATTGCTCTGTTGCGTGTTCTGCAGGAACGGGAGTTTCAACGAGTAGGCGGCAATCTATCGATTCGCGCCGATGTGCGTGTCATTGCCGCAACTCACCGTGACTTACCGGCTGCCATCAGCGCCGGCGCATTTCGCAGCGACTTGTTTTACCGGATTCACGTCTTCCCGATCGAGCTTCCTCCGCTGCGCGAACGCAAGGAGGACATCCGGCTGTTGGTCGAGTATTTTATCGACCGCTACGCCAGGAAGGCCGGAAAGCAGATACGGCAGATCGAGAAGAAGAGCCTGGACCGATTGCAGTCATATTCGTGGCCGGGCAACATTCGCGAACTGCAGAATGTGATCGAGCGTTCCGTGATTCTGTGTGAGGGTGAGGATTTTTCGGTTGACGAAAGTTGGCTTTCTGCCGAGCGCCGTCCCAGTCGCCCCTTGCCGCATGAGATGGACGCTCACGAGAAGGAATTCATCGAATCTGTTCTTGCCGAATGCAAGGGCAAGATTTCCGGCCCGTCGGGCGCAGCTGCAAAGCTTGGATTGCCTCCGTCCACACTGGATTCAAAAATCAAGATGCTGAAGATCGACAAACGTCGCTTTCACAGCGCGTGATTTGTGCCCAAAGCATCCCTCGCTGTTTTCGGCTGATCTATCGTCAGTGGATCGTGGTCTAGAATGATTGGGTTAAATCTAAGCACGAGCGCAAACAGATAAGTTTCATCATTCGGGAACTTCGCCACAAGCGCGGAACGACTCTAGGGGAACTCGCAAAACTTGCAAAGATCCATCCGAGCTATTTAGCCGAGGTCGAGCGTGGCGAACGCAATCTTGCGCTACTGAATATCCTCAAGTTGGGATCAATGAGTATAACCACCTGGTTTTCGTCAACTTGACATGACGAACACGCAACCTTCGCCGCATTCCCTGCCCTTCAACGCGACGTTAGCCGCGGCTTCCCCCTTAATTCAAGCCGAAGGCATAGACTGAGTAGTCGGCACCGGTTCCGAAATAAACCATGCCGTTGGCGACGGCAGGCGAAGCTCCACCCACTGAGCTCGAAATGGGATAGCTCCACAACAAGGTTCCAGTGCTGGCATTCAACGCGTACAAGGTGCCTGTCGTTATGGTCTCAGTCGTGATATACAGAACGTTGTTGGCGAGGGCGGGAGACGAAGCAATGTTGCCGGCGGTGAGATATTTCCACACCAGAGCGCCGGTGCCGGCTTTGAACGCGTAGACATAGCCATCGTAGGAGCCGACATAGACTATGCCATTGGCGAATGCCGGCGACGACGGAATCCCCGCTCCCGTTGTATAGATCCACTTCTTCGCGCCGGTGGTGGCATTCAGCGCGTAAAACTTGTCGTCGTCGGAGCCAACGTAGACGATTCCTCCTGATACTGCGGGCGAGGATTGCACCTGCGAACCGGTGGTGAAGCTCCAGATGATCTTGCCGGTCGCAGCCTTCAGCGCATAGACCTTGTTGTTCTCCGAACCGACGTATACCACTCCATTCACCACCGCAGGCGCGGAAGCGATCTGTGTTCCGGAGTTGAACGTCCAGACGTGGGCGCCCGTCGTCGAGTTTAGGGCGTACAGGCGTCCCGTGTAGTCTCCGCAATAGACCACACCGTTGGCGACCGTGGGTGTGCCATACGACTCGGTCACCATTGGATAGCTCCACAACAGACTGCCGTCGCTGACATTGACGGCGTAAATTAGGGTCGAGGAGTTGAAATAGACCACGCCGTTCGCCACTGCGGGCGACGCATAAATTCCACCCTCCGTAGTGAAGTTCCACAGCTTGGCGCCAGAAGTCGCGTCCCACGCATACAAATTGCCATCGTAGGAACCGGCATAGGCCACGCCGTTGACGACGGCGGGCGAGGAGTAGACCAAATCTCCGGTCGTGTAGCTCCATTTAAGTTGCAGGCCCGGAACATTGTCGACGCCGAGTACGTTCTCATACGAATTCCAGCGACGCATGTTGTCGCGAGTAAACTCGCTCCAGTTGTTGAGGGGCACGCTCGCACTCTGCTGGCCCCAGGCCACGGTCGCGAGACAGACAGACAAGAGAATGGTCGAAATGCGGGCGCGTATCATGACGAACCTCCAGTTTGTGTTTTACCGTCGCGTTGGGCTCGGCCCGTCGAACGTTCAGTCCGAAAAGAGGGAGGAAACCAGCAGGGGAGAAACGAACCGGAGCACTCTCTCACGGGCGGGATGGAGTGTCAAGCAGCACGGATGCGGCCTCATCGGATGATTGACATTCGCGTAGGGTGTTGGTGTCGCTCTTGGCGACCGTGCGCGAACCCGTCAGGAGAATTGTCGCTCGCTGCGATGGTGGCGTTGGCTTCGAGCTGGGCGCGCAGTGGGCTGTCGTGCGCAATCCCGTGGCGGCTGAGCGCATCGCGCACGCAAGTCCGAATGTGAAACTTTTTGAGCGCATCCCTCATGCGTTCCTCCCTGATTCCCATAACGCAACTAGTCTAGACCAAGGTTCCGACGTTCTGTCGAGCTGTGACAAGATATCTATGACCGCTCCCATCGTGGAGCCGGAGACAGAGACAAGAAGTAGGCGAAGCGCAAAGCTGAGGACGCTGAGCGCGAGCCATCACCGCGCGGACTACAAAATCCAGTCGGGCTGCGAGATCCCAGCCTTGCAGGAATACCTTCGTGCCAATCCCCGCCACAGAAGCACAGAGAAGGTGATGATGCGGGTCAACGAGGCCCGACTACTCTTTCAAAGCACAAGAAACCATCCCGACGAATCTGCTTTATCAGCGCGAGACCACACTCTCCTTGAGGGCGTCGTCGGGCCTCCAGTTGCGGTCGTCATCAAAAGAATAAGCCCGAATCTGATCACTGAATGCAGTCCTTATACGACGGCGAGGACGGATTCTGTTCATCTTCAATCTACGCTTAGTGAGCGCCATCACCTGATCCCGTAATCCCGTGCACAGCGGTTTTCCCCCGCCTCAAGCATGCTGCACTAAATAATCAGAGGTGTCTTATGTATCAGCCGAGTGGAGAACACAGGTATCGAGTGGTGGCATGGTGGACTTCTGGAAATTGTGGGTTAGCCAAGTCGGAGTCTGCTCCCAATGCCATTCACTTCACCACTCCCAAAGAGTTCGGGGGGCTCGCAGGTATCTGGACTCCCGAAGAACTTCTGTTAGCTGCTCTTGGCGGGTGCTTCACCACCACCCTAAGAACAGTCGCGGGTACTGACAAGTTCGACATTACCGACCTGGAGGTGGAAGTCAACGGCACCTTGCGCAAGTCCACATGCGGCTATGATTTCAGCGCGATTGTGATCCGACCTAAGCTCAGAATCGCCTGCTCCAACGAGCGCGAACGTGCCTTCAACCTTCTGCGGAAAGCAGAAAGGCTATGCCTTGTCTTCCGTGCCATCGACGCACCTTTGAGATTCGAGCCCAAAATCGAAGTCATCGACGCTGTGTTTTCGGTCTGATCTTCGCGGGCTGGGGTCGCAGTTGCGTCGCGGGTGATTAGCTCTTTCTGTTCTCGAATCGGGGTGCTTTAACAAGCGTAGTTCGAACTCGTAATTGGGCCTCTGTCTCCCACGGAAGACACCATGTTGGTGTTTCGGAATAGAGAACAGTGCGAGCAGTTTCAGATGTCCGCCTTTGACATTTCCTGCGCTACTTGCGAGCGCTCGGATCAAGAGTGCCCATGGGATCGGCGAGACGAACCTACGACGATCCGAAGGCGCTCGCGGGATGTGTCATCCACGGGATCAAATCCCATCGAGCAGTATGCACAGAATGAAAATCAGTAAAACAAGCGCCTGACAATGACTTTGGTGGCGTCGGAGAATGCCTTGCCATTCTCGTTGTGTGATGTGTTGCAACCTCATACCTCTTGCGAATCGCGTGCGTCCTAGTGAGTCCGGCTGAGTAGAGTTCGCGGACGGAGAGCAGAAGGATGCTTTGGTCGGACGTCCCGTACGTCGTAACTTGATTTTAGGGTTTATCTGGCAATCCACACGACTGTTGAAATATCCCGACTTCAGCAGTCGGCTCACTCCCCGCACGTCCGACTATTGTTCCCTTTGATATGAGAAAGCCCCGGAACATATCTCTCCGGGGCTTCAGTAGAGTCGTGAAATTGTGTCAGGCGGCGAGCGCCTCCGCGAAGTGCTCGCAAAGCGTTGTCTCCACCGTATAGGGCCTGACTGCGATCGGTGCGAGCAGGTACGGTTTCACGATCTCTTGAACCTTCGGATAGAACTCCTTCTCATATCTCTCGGCATCCGCTTTGGTAGCCCAGAGACTGATGGTGATCGCCTTCTCCTCTTTCATCCTCTCCGGGAAGAGAGGCAGAATTTCCAGAAAACCAACCTGCTTTTGGAGGATGGGAAGTATCTCGTTTTTGATCACTTTCACGAACTCTTCTTTCTTTTCCGGCTTGACTTGGCAATCAAGAATACGAGCAAACATAGGGGTGCTCCTTTTCGTGAGATCGAACGGGCCCTTGCAGGCGGGGTCCTCCGGGAAGAGGCCAAGAACAAAGCCTCAGGGAAGAGGGCTCAGGCCGCACGGCAGTCCTTATAGAGCCTGTTCGGAAAAGAAGCAGTGACCGCGAATACGGATGGCAGTGACCTCCGACACAATCACCGGAGGCGGCATCCACTGTTGCAAGCCGCCGTTCACTTGAGGGTCAAGGAGTGCAACGGCCGCCAGAGTGTCAATCCATCCGCGCCCAAGGCAAGCATTCCGAGAGAAGGCCTATTCGTAATCAGGCTCGGCTCGGATTCTGCTTGAACTACGGCACCTGTTGTACTGCCCGCTGTTATCATCTTGTTCGCCACCGTTTCGTAGGCGTAAGCAGTGATCGTCACTGAACGCGAAAGTGGATTTTGAAAGTTAACGGTTAAGCGTATCCACCCATAGTGGGTGACACCGTGGATAGAAAACTTGACTCCCAGATACCGATCCGGTGGATTGCCGCCCCATTTGCCATACCATCGCGGCGTCCCATTCGCACCGGAGCAATACCATGCATACTGCCCCTCGATGTGCACGATACCCGGCCTCTCGATATTCACGGTGCTAGCAAAGTGAGCTGACCTGCCGATTTTGGCTCCCTTCAGCAGGGCCGACGCATAAGCGTATTCCGCGGCGGAGTCACCCCCGACAACCGCGCCTCCATTCAGGGGTCTCATCGAAAGCTTGCCGTAGTGCGAACAGCCACCAACATAGGAACGGAAGCTGAATTCGAAATCGGCACTGCCATCGTGATTTAAATCAATGTCGATAACACTGTTCCCCGGAATTGGGATCGACTTCCGGTTAACCACTACGTGCGCTTCGGCGGGCGAGGCCAATGCCAGCAAGCTCACGCCAGCCGCCCAAGCTGCAACCGAATACAAATTCAGACGATGGTTGATGCTTTCAGTAAGAGTCTCGGCAGGACGCGCAGACAAGTTCTTAGGCATTGTCTATCTCCGATTCACCCAAAAGTATAGACTCGCCGCCCCGCCAGTCAAGATGCAGCAATCTGCATGGGATTAACGCTCGGCTCAGGGCCTGTTGCAAATTCTCGCCGCCAAAGCATTAGATCATCAACTGTTGGAAATCGGCGTTTACACATACGGTTTGAATGTCGCTAGATGTGTCAGACGGGGATTTAACGCCAACAAATATTTTGCGCCGCCTTCTGTTAATAAGGATGTTTAAGAAATGAGCGAATTCAGCGAAGTCGTCTGAGGAGGTATCGCAGCCGAATCTTGATGCCCCGCGCAACGGTTCGTTCTCGTTTGCGATTCAAGCCATACACGCGAACACACTTGCTGCACGTACAGTTAAAGAATGGCTTGCTAGGAAGCGCTAGATGTCCGCAGCCTTCACAGAGAAACCAGTCTCCCCCCGTTTGCTGAGCCATCGCGAGAAAATGCTCCTCTTGGACACAATAAGGACATCGGATGATCTTCTGTTTGTCCGGCGCAGTTGTCCCACTGATGCAAAAGCGGCCCTCCGAACAGGCGACTTTGCGAACCCACTTTTTCTCGGCACAAAGATTGCTGGGACAAATTCCTACGGACGCGGTCTTTTCCGAATCGGCTGTTCCGAGTTCGCCAATTTAAGTTTTAGCACGTAGCAGTCCTCGTGAACCGGCAGACCGTTTGCGTCAACCTTGCACTCTTCCAGACACACAACTCGTCCGCATATCCAGCAAGTTTTGGGAGTTTTTAGTAGCAGCATACATACTCACCCCAGAGGCGAGGAAAATGGGCATTTAGCTTATCGTCCGTGGCGACATTTTGTCAGTACGCTTCCGTACTTAGCTTTCTCCAAACGCTTTTAGTAATTTTCCCGACAGACATGCCCAACGATACGGACTGCCCAAGGCCTCGGTGCGTTCGTCGAACTGCTCTATCTCCAAGTTAAAGCCTATTCGCGTCGCCACAGCGGCAATCCTTCCGCCCCTGCCGCGAGCATGCCCAACGATGGTCCGACCTGATTTTGGTTGCTTTTCGAACCCTGAATCTCAACTGTCTCGATCTCCGCAGCTCCTGCCGAAATCCCTTGGTTGGGCACGGTCTCGTAGGCATAGGCGGTGATGGTTGCTGACATCGGTCGGGTATGAACCGTCAGCCGTATCCAGCCATAGTGATACTCGCCCTTGATGAGAAATCGCACGCCAAGATAGCGATTCTTCGGATTGCCACCCCATTTACCCAGCAATTTTTCGGAAGAGGCGCCTATGGGATAGCTTCGCTCCACTCTGACATCAGGAACGAAGCTGAACTGTGCCGACGGCCCGATTTTCGCGCCCCGCTTGAGCGCGTATGCATAAACATTATTTAGCTCATAGCTTGAAATTCCAATAAGCTCACCCTGAACCGCGGTGACGTTGAGCGTCCGAGAAGGCGGCTGGAGGGTTGCCGACCGGAACTCAAAGTAGAAATCGTTGACGCCATCATGGTTCAAATCAATGCCCAATCCAAATTGGCCTTGGTTCGCTGGAATAGGAATTGTCTTTTTCGTAATTACGACTTCACTGCGGGCGGGCTGAGCCAAAGCCAGTATGCTTACTCCCGCGGCTGCAGCTGCGAGCGAGTACAGACTGATTTGGCGATTGAGGCTGTTCGAGGATGCCTTACTGGCAGCATCGGTGGGCTGGTTAGACATGGAAATCCTCCCTCAAAAATTGAAATGCGTTCTTGGCCCAAGGGGGAGGAGAGATACTTCTGTATCAGTGAACAGTGAGCGTCGGCCGACTGTCACAGAAGGTTCTAATATGTAAGTTACTTAGCGAATTGTCAAGATGAAGAAATCTGCGCAGCTTTCACAATTGACGTAACCAGGCGATTTCACTCATTGATGGCCCAACCAATGGAGGAACGCTTCTCGAATTGTTTGGAACTCCCCTTCTGCGTACACCGGAGCCATCACACTCTTCGGATCAATGGGTTTTCCCTCGAACCGATCGCCGCGATAACGAGGGAAGAAATGCATGTGCAGGTGGGGTAAAGAGTTCCCATGAATTTCATAGTTCAACTTCACAGCACCCGTTGCGCGGCTAACAGCTTTCGATACGCGTCGTGCATCTCGCATGAATGCCGCAGCCACTTCCTCTGGTAGGTCGTGCAGTTCAACGGCATGCTTCCGAGAAACCAAGCACACGTAGCCAGGAACAGGGGCAAGCTCCTGCATCGTTACCCAGGAGGCTTCCAGTTCTGCAACAACGTCGAGGGGTGCTTGCCGACGACAAATCGGGCACACGTCACCAGAACACAACGCTCCCCACCGCTCATGATCGTTCCATGTGCTCAACGAAGGCTCTCTGCGACCATTGGTAGTTTACCGTCGTTGCAATCAGGCGTTGACACTCAACTTCGAGTGCCTTCGATCCGCTTCACATCGGCACGTTCGGAAGATGAGTGAAATAGAGATTTTGCGCCAGTTGTTCGGTGGATATATGCTTTCTCGGATAGGAGTCCGTACCGATGAGACTTTTCGCTCGCTTCGGATTTGTATCGCTGGTGACTGTCCTGTTGTGCGCTGATACCCAGCGCGTCATTATGCCGAAGGAGATTGGGGTTTCGTGCCGCAAGCACAAACCATTCACGGCCACAGCTCGAACGACACTCACAAGAGTATTTTCCAGTGGAACTCGCCGCACCGTGACCACTGAAGATCGGATTGCCCGGGACGGAGAAGGAAGGGTCTTAAGCGAACAGCATTTGCCATGGACGGAAGATCCGGCCCATCCGGTGTATTACGTCAATCTCCTCGACGCCCAAACGATGGAGCGCATCCACATTGACCCGCAAGCACACATCGTTTCCAAACGGCCAATAGATAAGAGATATGCTTGGGACTATGTTCCGTATGATGGAACACAGTATCGACTTGCCGCACCACCCGGAGCGACAGTGCACACGGAGCTATTGGGGAACAGGAATATCAACGGCCTAAAATGCTGGGGACAACGTACGCCCATCTGGCCCGTTGAGCAGCTGCGATCCTCGCCCGTCCCGCTGCGGATATCTTGCCACGAGTCCCCGCGCCATGCTTGTAGCTCGCGCCGAACGCTGCGAGCGCAGCCGAGACTCCTTGAAGTTGGCTCGTTAGTCGAGCGTGTTCCTTTTTCAAAAGTTGAACTACACCACCAAGATTTGTCATTCTGAGGACCCCCTCCTCGGTTGGGATTGTAGCAGGCAGGCGATACGACCCCGTCCGCGAGCAACCTCTGAGTGCCTTACCGCGGTGGAACTCACGCCTGGCATGAGCCCTAGTTGGCACGGCGAGCTGTCCCAAAATCCCCGCAGAGGGTTCAGGTCCTCGGGCCCGCCCTGAACCCTCCAGATGGCAAATCCTCGCTAAATCAACCCTGCAGAGGGTGTCGGAACCGATGGTCCCGAAAGTGAGCCCGGAGCTAGAAGCGCCACTGTCTTGGAGAAATCAAAATCCCACCTTCTCGCATACGGCGCGAGACAAGGTCAAGCAACCGCGAACCATATCTCTGGGCGCTATCGATCAAGATCTGCCCACTTGTCTTTGGGCAAGGCGCGTCTTACCGATTCGAGTTTTTGGAAGCCGTCTTTTATGACGGTTTGTCTTGCGTTTTCGCGGGTGACGGAGATGGGCGAAAGGAGAATTGCCTTGGTGGTACTTGCTCCGTTAGGCACGGTGGTGGTCGTCTCAACGCTGGCGTGTTTGGCCAGAGTGACGGCGGCTTCGGCGGCGGTGCGGGCTTCGCCGGCAAGCGGCTTGTAGACGGTCATGAGCTGCGTGCCATCATAAAGGCGCGCGATGGCGGCGAGATCGGCGTCCTGCCCGGTGACGAGGACCTGGCCGGAAAGATTGTTGTCCTCGAGCGCCTGAATGGCACCTCCAGCGGTGGCGTCATTGGAGGCGAGGATGGCGGCGAGAGGAACCTTCAGATCTTGCAGTGCCTTGGTCATAAGAATGTAGGCTTGCGTCGGGCTCCATTCGGGAACCCAGATGTCGGAGAGAATTCTGATGTCCCCGCGATCGATGAAGGGCTGCAGCACTTTCATTTGACCCGCGCGCACGACTTTGGAATTGGGATCGAGTGGAGAGCCGGCGAGGAGAATGTAATTACCCTTGGGAGCGTGAGCGATCAGAGTTTCCGCCTGCAGGACCCCGACGGAAAAAAGATCGAATCCGATGTAGAGGTCGACGTTGGGATTTTGCACGAGCCGATCGTAACTGATGACGGGCACATGGCGAGCATGGGCGGCGTCGACGATGCGGCTGGCTTTCTGGAAGTCGTGAGGCAATAGCACGAGGGCATCGATGCCGGAGGCTAGCAGTTCGTTGACTTGCCGAAACTGGAGGTCGTCGTCGCCGTCGGCGGATCGGGTGATGGTGGTGGCGCCGAGTTGCTGAGCGCGAAGTTGGAACTCGTCGACGTCGGTCTGCCAACGCTCGCCTTTGATGGCTTCCAGCGAGAATCCGATTTTGAGTTGTTGCGCCTGGCCGCAACAGGAGGCCGATGCGAAGATAACGAGCGCGAAACAGAAGTTTGCGAAACGGACCCGCATGAAGATCTCCAAGCCAGGGCCAGTTGTCCGCACGACAAGGGTAGGCCGCAGCACCAATATGTTTGATCGTAGGAGTCGGAGGCGAGGAAGAGCAATTTACTTCGGTAATGAGAGCCGGTGAACCCGCGGCCGCTGACGGTGAATCCATAAAGCGCTGGCGCAGGCTGCGATCGTGATCGACAAGATGCAGTGTTTCCGCGTTGGCGCCGCGGATGTCGATGTCTCTTGAGGCTGAGTTCGTGGGTGTCGATCTCATCCAATCCAACGTTGTCGTAGGAGCCGAAAGGCTTGAACGACCCAGTTCGTACCGGTCGGTAGAATGAGTGAAATGGCTGTCTCACTCGAACTGCAAAATACGGGTAATCCAAGCATCGAGCCTGAAGTCCGGGCGCTCGTCGAACACGCTTTGATCGACAGACCCGGAGACTGGCGCGTGTCGATCGTTGGTTCTCGGGAGACTGATGGTTGGGAAATGAAGGTCTTGGGACCGAACGGTTTTGAGCGGACTATACATTGGTGGGAAATGCAGGAGAGCACCAGGCATTGATCATCGGGAACGTACTTCTGAGGTTGCTGCCGGCGAAGATACTGAAAGCTTGAAGGGCTGCTCTCTTCCCGAGATCATCGATCTACTCGGTGTGAGCGCGATCCAGAATTTCGTGAAGCCCAGGTTTCATAGCTCTCGGTAAGCGTGAAGAGACCTCGCCGTCCTGTACACTCCCGATTCGACTCCCGTAAGTCTGTGGTTCTTGCGGTAACTTCGGTGGTTTGGCAGTCCCGGCGTTGCTTTAGATTGTTTCAGTTACCGAAAAACAGCAGATTGACACGGTAGAGGTCAGGAGTTCGAGTCTCCTCGTGCCTACCATTCTTTCAATCAGTTGCCGAAGCTCCCTTTCTGAAAATCCAGATTCATTTCGGGTCCCGTAGTCCGATTCAGCTTGGTTAACTTTGGTTAGAGGCTAGCCTGCCTCTTTTGGAATGGTAAAAACCGCTCCGAGAGAAACGATTTGTTCAGATCCTGCGACGGACTACCGCGTTATAAAAAAGAGGCGCGAACCCGGAGAGAATCCGCTCAGGATCGAAGGTCTAAGCAGCGTCGAGGGCAGCATTTTTCTTCGTAGCTGCTTGCTCAGAAGCTGGTATCGCTTTCATGCTGCATTGCTCGGAATGCAGTTTTGCAGCTTCGACGTCATGGTGAGCCGCGTTTTGACTGTATCCATGGGCAAGGTATGCGTGATGCGCTGCCTTTTCGTGTTCTTCGGCCTGATCATATTTCGCTGCTTCGTGGAAATGGTAAGCCGCTTTCTCATGATGACGAGCGGCATGATGGTAATGTTCCCAGGTCTTTGACATGCGTCTCCTTATATTGGGTCCAGTCCGAGCCTGCCCAGCGTACTGATTCGCGGCGCTCGGTTATGAACCGATCGTTCGTCGACCGCTCACGAGGTTGATGACCAGCATCACCAATCCCACAACCAGCAGAATATGAATCAGGCCTCCGCCGATGTGCAGGCTGAAACCCAGCAGCCACAAAATCAACAGAACCACAACAACTGTCCAAAGCATGGCAATCTCCTTTTAAACGCGCGAAGTGACTAACGGCAAGGGTCCGGTTTCGCGGTTCCTACTTCTGGTTGTTTTCTTTAGCTTTGTCGTCTGCTTTTTGCGCTGCAACAGCTTGGCTTTTTGCTCGGTGAACTTCCGCAAGGAATGGCTGAGCCACGGCGGGCACCGGCACTTTGCCCAACAGCAAAGCACGCGTGGTGACTTTGGCGCCATAAATAGCGCGGCGGGAATCATTATCTTGGCGGAGCGATGCGCCTTCTAGAGTCAGACCGGCGAACGCCCCTTTGGCGCGAGAGTAAGTCAGGATCTCGGTATCCATCTTCCAATCGGTGCCAGCCTCGGCATGACGTCCAACTGGACCTGCTGCCGCGGAAGCGTCCCCTCCGACTTGAAAATTACTCGAGAGCAGCTTTTGCATCCCTTTTTCATTCTGAATGATTAGAACTACGTCGACAGCTTCCACACCAATCTGTAGTCCCCAGCTTCCACCGGAGATCGTGATGAATGCCGGCGCACTCCAGCCATCGGCAGTACGGCAAGTAGCTACTCCTTTGCCTCCTTTGGCTCCGAAGACAAATCCCCCTTTGACCATGTGCGGAATGACAGCCACGCATTTCGCATGCTCTAACACTTCCTCTGGAATTCCTTTGTCAGGCATTCCCATAATTTCGTGTAACACGCTGGTAGCGTTATCCAGCCGTTCGGTGGCGTCTTCCTTTGCCGATCCCGCCCAGCAGAATGTGCCGAGACCCAACATAGCCAGAACGAACATTGCTTTTTTCATTGTGAACAGCCTCATTTCTCTTGCCTCTGCGCCGCCTCTCCAGGACCGTTCCCACTTTGGTAGCAATCATGGTAGAAATTCGGACGCAACGAGGTCATCTGGACGTTAGCAAAGCAGTGTGGGAATAGTCTGAGCAATTGTGCTCATTGCGGTCGCGAAGATTGAGGGGCCGGTTGATCTGGGGATGACCAATTGTTAACAGCCTTCAAGAGACTTCAGTGCGTCTGCAGCTGCGTCGTTACGCGGCGGTCTTGGTGAGCTGATTCAGCGATGTGCTCGGCGGTTCTGTCCAGTACCGATTGTGCCAGTTTTGGTCCCTGGAAACCTTCAAGCGAGTGTTGATGGCAACTTGGCTGCGGTTGCAGCCTCACTCTCAGCGACACTCGCTCGAATGAGTCCATGCGTGAAGCGTTTACTTCTTCGGCTGCTCCCGATTCGCCGGTTGCTGTCGCTGCTGCAAATGTTGTTGCTGCTGTTCGTGTTTTTGTTGTAATTGCTGCGTTTGTTGCTGGTGCCGCTGCTCTACCTGCTGCTTTTGCGGTTCGCTGGCATTCTGCTTCGCCAGTTGCTGGTGCTCCTGGTCTTGTGCCTGCTGAAGTTTGTCTCGCTCCACTTGCTGCTGTGCGATCTGTTTATCTTGCTGCTGCGTGTATTTCTTATCCAGCTTCGGCTTGCCAGTATTGGGAACGTTCCGTGCGAATTGTGGAAGATCATGAGGATGGACCGCCGCCCTCGGTTGGGCCGAGTTGTTTTCTGAAGGAGGTCGATCTCCGCCACGAGTGGCTGACGAGTACGGTGCTCCTGCCTGTCGGGCGGGAACCGCGCCACGGTCGTTAAAGTCTCCCGGTCTGGGTGTCGCGGCAACACCCGGCTTTCCCATGTTTCCCGAGGCGCGTTGCTGCGGATTGGCACGGGCCGCTTGCACGTGTTGGGTTTGAGTTGCTACTGGCGGAATATGTCTCTCACGCGCCGCCGCCTCGTCTTCAGGGCGCGGACGAGCAGTGCTGCCTCCTCTTCCACCGTTGAAGCTGACGCGGTTCACGTTATTGTTAATGACGGTTGTGTTGTAAACATTGTGAATGTTGACGACGTTCACATTGTTGACAGATCGGTTGTAGAAGAAGTGTCCACCGTCCCAGCGCCCGCCTTCGTAACCTTCCCCGAAATAGCCGAAGCCATAATTAATGCCGCCGTAAAAGCCTACGTGTGGGCCCCAGTAACCGTCATAGAAAACAAAGCCGTCGCCACCCCAACCCCAATAGGCTGGAGTCCACAGGAATCCAACTTCCGGAGCCGACACCCATGTGCCCGGAACCCAGTAGTAATCGCTGACATCGTAATCGTAGGCCCAGTAACCCGGTGTCCAGAGATATCCGTCGCCAGGACAAAGAGGCTGCTCATAGACCGGCAGTGGAGGTGGGCCGACTGTAATGGCCACGCCGATTTGACCAAACGATGCTGCCGGTGTGCATAGCACGACGAGCGTGAACAACAGAGTACGAATGAAACCAATTTTCATTGTGATTCCTCTGGTCATCCATCCCTCGCTTGCTCCGCTAATGCTGTGTTGATACGAGCTGCGTGGATCGGGGACCGATCTTCGGACGAAGGCTAACTGCAGAGTCCGTTTCGCTGAAAAGTGTTTCCGCCGGAACTATCTCATCTCGGAGGGTCTAAATCTGTTCAAAAGAGCTCAACTGCACGCAGGCCGGCTTCGAGCCTATTTGAGTAAAGAGGAACAAGAGGAAGAAAAGGATTGTTTAGGCAACTCGCTCGGGAGAGGAACGCAAATCCCTCGCTTTTGAGGTAATGGTTGTATCCGGTAGCGAGTGCGTTGCGTTGTTTGCCCCGAAGGGCGTTGAACGTTCCTCGCGGTTGGAACAGAAGAAAGGCCGAGCCATATTGCGCGGTCGTGAGGGTCTGAATGGCGGTCTTCCGCCGCTAACCCATGACCGCGTCTCAAACGTACAGACTAGAGAGACAGTATCCGTTGACGCATGCAATGACTGGTCACTTTTGCACATTTTCTCCGATAACACTGCACCATACTCAAGTTGCTCGTGACGAGAGGGTGTGGTGTATGACTCCGACCGAATCAATTGTTGCTCGCAGGGCTTCGCTTAAAGTTTTGCTTGTAGACGACGACGATGCTATCCGCGACGTGATGAGTCTGACTCTCGAGCATAAGGGATTCCAAGTCGTCACAGCCGCCAGCGTCACAGAAGCTTTGAAGCACATCGCTACCGAGAGCTTTGACGTACTGATAACCGACCTCAATATGCCGAACGCCGGTGACGGATTCACAGTGGTCACTGCAATGCGCCACTCTCAACCTGAAGCTCTTACCCTGCTCGTTAGCGGGTTTCCCGACGTACCGAGAGCCATGGCCGCCATCTCTCTAGAGGCGGACGAAATCATCGTGAAGCCGTTTGATGTTGGCAAGCTTGCCGGACTCGTCCGTGAAAGGACTCGGAAGGGCATGCCCTCGACCCGGACGGAAAAGGAGAGGGTCGGTACTATACTGCGACGCTGCATTGACGGCATTGTCAAAGATTGGTTGACGCGGGCCAAGCAGAGTAACGAACTCAATCATGTTTTGCTTAGCGACAGCGACCGTACGGGACATCTTCCCAAGTTGGTCGAAGATTTGATTGCCCGCCTGGGCAGGCCTAGCGCTACTGAGAAGGACAGCGATGCTGTTTTTTCGGAGGCCGCCAGAGCCCACGGCAAGCTGCGCTATGAACAGGGCTACACTCCCGCGATGCTGGTGCACGAGTCTCGAATACTCCAGGTGACTCTGTTTGGCACACTGCAAAGCAATTCGAAGTTTCTCGATTTCAGCCTCCTCTTGCCGGACGTCATGACAATCGCCGACGAAGTCGACGCGCAGTTGACGCAGTCGATGGATAGCTACATGGGCGCCATGTGGACTCCCACCGCGGCATAGCCAAGGTGAGCTCTGTTGCTCAGACAAAGGGTTGCGGCGTTGTTAATGTCGAATCGCCAACACGGCAACGAAACGTGCGCTCAAGGTCGTTCTCACGAACGACGGAACCGGTGGATGAAAACTGGAATAGTTGACGGAGCGGAACGTGCAATTCCAAACCCAGTTAAAAGATTTAGGCTCGCCACAAAAGAATGACAACCGGAAGAGGAGCGTGCCAATGCCATCAAATAACAGAGGGTCTCGAGTTCTCTTCTCGTTTCTTTATCTCCTAGTCGCGGCTGCTCCAAGCCGCGCTCAGCAACCGGCTGCTGGTACTAATGCCCAATCTCCCGCGAGTGTGGTGAGTGTGCCTTCCTCCGAGGTCTCCAAGTATGTGGGCGCCGAGACCTGCAAAACCTGTCACGAGGAGATCTACAGCGCATGGGAGAAGACGCCACACTGGAAGACCACTTTAAACAAGAAGGATGGTCCAGCGAAGCAAGGCTGCGAGGGGTGTCACGGACCTGGGGCCGATCACGTGGCCAGCGGCGGAGACAAAACCAAGATATTTGTCTTCGAGGGGAACTCACGGCAGGAGACGAGCGCCCGCTGCTTAAGCTGCCACGGAGAAAGTCATCCGCAGTCCCATTTTGCCGAATCCGCGCACGCCAGCAGCGATGTCGGTTGTCTCGACTGCCACTCTCCGCATCACGCCAAAGAAGCGCAACATCTGCTTGTCCAGGACCAACCCCAGCTGTGCTACGGATGCCATATTTCCGCGAAGTCAGATTTTGCCAAACCCTATCACCACCGGGTCAACGAAGGCCTCGTCCAATGCGGCGACTGCCATAACCCACACGGCACTGCTACTGTGCGCCAAGTGCGCGCCCTGCCCAGTGGAGATGCCGTTTGCTACAAGTGCCACGTAGACAAGCAGGGGCCTTTCGTCTACGAGCATGTGCCGGTGAAGACCGAGGGATGCAGCAGTTGTCACACGCCTCACGGTTCCACCAATCCCAGGTTGCTCAAGGTGATGCCAGTGAACATGCTCTGCCTGCAATGCCACACGTTCTCGACCCAGCTGACTGCCGGAGGGCCAGCCGGCCCCGCGCACAATCAGTCGGCGAAGTACCAGGCTTGCACCATGTGCCACACGCAGATTCATGGCTCCAATTTCAGTAATGTTTTTTTCAAGTAGGGAGCGCCGATGCAGCCATCAAGACAATTCGCTCTGCTATCCTGCCCGGCGGGGAACCGTGCGTCCTCACCACTTCCATTCGGGCGAAACTGGGCCGCCCACGATTACAGCAAACGTCGAATCGCGATCGTCCTGGGGATGATCTTCTGTGCGATTGTCATCGCATCACCAGAAAAGGTCTTCGCCCAAACCCCTTCCGCGGCCCCGGCCCCGGCCGCAGTCCCGCCCGCCGAACCCGATGGCGTGACCCGCGGCGGCTATCAGATTCACTCCTCAGTCGAACTGGGCTACCGCTCTACCGACGTAATCGGCAGCGGCGATATGTACGATACGTTGGTGAATCTGCAGACCGGCCCGCGCATACTTGATCAATCGCTTACGATGCGATCGGTCGATCACCAGGGCGTGCTATTCGACAATCTTTACCTCAATAGCTCGGGATGGGGCGGTGACCCCAACAACTATGCGCGCCTTCGCGCGGACAAGAACAA
This sequence comes from uncultured Acidobacteriota bacterium, assembly GCA_963793945.1. Classification (GTDB taxonomy): domain Bacteria; phylum Acidobacteriota; class Terriglobia; order Terriglobales; family Acidobacteriaceae; genus Sulfotelmatobacter. Next base: position 45,941 of record CAWCCE010000001.1, read on the forward strand.
GTGGTACGACCTGCAAAGCAGTTTCCGTCGCGATCAGAATTTCTTCGACTACGACTTACTGGCCAATCCTCTGAATCCGCCCACCTCCACGCCATCGATCCCCATTCAGAATTCGCCTCACTCATTCGATACGACACGACGGATGAGCGACGTCGATCTCACCTTGCTTCCGCAATCGGCCGTGAGCTTCCGATTGGGATATTCGCATAACAACATGTCCGGGCCCTCGTACAGCAGCATCCATGAGGGTACGGAAGCGTCGCTCCTGCAGAACTGGAACACCACCATGAATTCATACCGATTAGGAGTAGATTTCAGAATCGCGCCGCGAACCGTTCTCAGCTACGACCAATTCCTCGACTACTACAAAGGAGACACGGACTTCCAACTGAATCCGATCAATGAGGCGCTCTTGCCCACAACGCCGCCCAGCTCCGTGTCGTTGGGCTTGTCCTTCGACACCGCGAACAAGGAGCCCTGCGCTGTGGCAACCGGCCAGAGCAGTCTGATTCTTAATGGGACGCTGACCAACGTAACATGCAGCGCGTACTCCAGTTACTTGCGGAACCAGCGGATCCGAACGTCGACGCCCACCGAGCGCATCAGCTTGAGGAGCAGTTATTTTCAGATATTAGAAGTCCTCGGTTCTTTTTCCTATAGTTCGGCGACGTCAAGCACGCCATTGGACGAATCTTTTGCCGGTCTGATTACCCGCACGGGCACGCTCGGTTTCAACGGGACTGGCACGGCTGCTGCAAACCGCATTTCTAACGTGGCCGATTTCGAGGCCACGCTGCACTTGACCCAGCATTTACGGCTGATCGAGAAGTTCTATTTCTGGGCCTACCGCATTCCGCAGAACGGAAATTTCTCCGAGGCCGACAACAATTGTCCAACCACTACTACCCCGCCCACGCCGTGTACTCTGCTGACTCCGTTGAGCGCAACTATACCTACGACGACACCAACCATAACCCAGTCGTCCTTCAACCAGACCTGGACGAGAAATCAGACCGAACTTGCCTGGGACTTTTCGAAAAAAGCCGGGGCTCGCATCGGCTACCGCTATGGTGATCGGGCCTTCAACCACTTCAACGATTATCTGCCAGGAGACGAGGACCATTTCGTAGGCCTGGAGAAAACCGCGCTCCTCGGGTTCTGGGCAAGGCCCATCCATGCCTTGCGAATGAACTTCGATCTGGAGCACACAAATTTCAATGGTGTGTTCGTTCGCATATCGCCACGCAAGGAAGCGCGCTACCGGTTCCAGACGACCTATACGGCACGCTCGTGGGCAACTCTGGGCGGGTCGATCAACATCCTGCAACAGTCCAACGCCGATGTGGAGACGCAGTACCTTTCACACAACCAAAACTACGGGCTGACCGCGTCTCTCGCGCCGCGGGAAAGCTTCGGAATGGATTTGGCGTACAACTTCAACAGCGTAATCCAGAATGCCCTGATCTGCTTCAACGACACGCCGCCGGTGGGTGTAATCCTTCCCTTCGTGGCCAGTGCGAATAACAACAATTGCGCAGGCAACGATACGTCCAATAATTTGATGGCCAACTCGTACTACACCAACCACACCAATTTTGGAATGGCCACAGTCAGGTTTAAGCCCGCCAAACGAGTGTCGGCCAACGTCGGCTACAGCATCACCACCGTTGACGGCAGCGTTCCACAGTTCAATATTCTGCAACCTCTCGGAACATTGCAGTACAAATACCAGCAACCAGTGGCCAATCTGAGCGTGGATATTGGCCATAAGCTGACCTACAACATGGGCTGGAATTATTACCAGTATGGGGAAGGTTCGTTTGTCGGTCCAACGGCTCCACGCTATTTTCACGCGAACTCGCTGACCGAGTCCCTTCGTTACGCGTTCTGACAAATGATGACGGCGCGCGAGGTACCGCAGGACTATATTCCCGAGGAATATCGGAACCGCGGTGAGCGCGTCCCTAATACCGCTCCGACCTTATTGCGGCTGCGCCGTTGTGGCCGACGGGGACTGGATTGACTGAATCGCGGTGGTTGCGGGAGCAACACTCAACTCCGGCGTCTTCTTTGGCGGAATTTCGGTGCCGGCTGGGTAAACAACAATCTGCACCGTTCCCCACCCGGCCTCCGGTTTTGCGACCGCCTGCTTGCCCATTCCAAGCGTTCTGAGTTGAGTATCGTCAAATCCAAACTTTTCCACGAGATACTCCCGCACAACCATGGCCCGGGCTTGGGTCAATACCAGGTCTTTTTGAGTGTCGCCTTCCATGCCGGCCGACACCACCACGACTGCGAATGCGAACTGATTATCGGCGAGGAACTCGCCTCCTGCATTCAGCGATTTTTGGTTCTTCAGCTTAGCTGAGTCCTGCTTGTCGAAGAGCTGTTTCGACGAATAAGTGAACTCCTTCATCGGAGTGCTCGGCGGCAGCCGCTCAATCTCATTCTTTGCCAGCTCCGCGGAGTCTTCGTAGCCTCGGCTCTTGAAATACCCGCGCAGAAAGAAATTGTGTTTCATCGCTTCCATATTCTCCTGGAAATCAGTGACCCCGGCCTCCGCCTGAGTCATCGTGTCACGCATAGCACCCGTCGTCTTTTCAAGGTTGGTATAGAGCTGCTTATCATTGACCAGTGCCCCTGCGGTGCCTTGTCCATCATCAATCTTGGCACTGACCGACTCTAAACTGGCGGTCGCTTGAATCACATTCTTTATGGCAAGCTGACTACTATCTAGGATGTCGCTTGTCTTTTCCAGCAAGTCGGCCATTTCGAGCGGGGGTTCGCTCGCGATGGTATCGCCATCCCGTACTTCGCCTGATTTAGCCGATCCAAACGAGATCGCGAGAAACTGATTGCCCAGCAAACCTTCGGTCTCGATGGTGACCACTGAGTCTTGCTTAATGATCTCGTGGGTCGATTGGACGAGATCCATAAGCACCGTGACTTTTTCGCCGGGCTTGTGCGGCAATGCGATGTCCCGGACGGTTCCGCTGTGAACGCCGCCCACCCGCACATCGCCTCCAGCATCGAGACCTGCTACGTTGTCGAATTGAGCCTTCAGCCGGTACGTAGAGCTGAAAAGGTATTGCTTGCCTCCGATGATGAAGACACCCGCTACCAGAATCGCCAGTGTTACAACGATGAACGCTCCCAACCGCGCTGCTCTCGACATACGTCCCCCTAAGAATGCTTTAGAAATTCCCTGACAAAAGCGATGTCACTCTTCTGAAGCTCTTCAAAGCTGCCTTCGATCACCACATTTCCCCCGTTCAGCAGGGCCAGACGATCGGCAATCGTTTTCGCGCTGTGCAGGTCGTGAGTCACCACAATCGATGCCATGTGGTGTTCCTCCTGGAGCTTGAGAACCAGATCATCGATCTCCGCAGAGCTGATGGGATCAAGACCAGCGGTCGGCTCGTCGAGCAGCAAAATGTCTGGCTCCAAAGCCAGGGCACGCGCTAGCCCAACTCGTTTCTGCATGCCACCGGAAATGTCTGAAGGCATCTTCGCAACTGCGTCTTGCATGCCCACTTCCGCCAAGAGCGCGTGGATTCGGTCCCGCTGTTCCGACTTCGACATGCCTTTCCTGTGATGCTCCAGCGGAAAAGCTACGTTTTGTTCGACGGTTAGCGAATCGTAGAGCGCGGCATGCTGAAACAGAAAACCCATCGTCGTCCTGATTTCACCGAGCCTGTCGAGGGCCAGACCGGCAATGTCCTGCCCATGGATACGGACCAATCCCGAGTCCGGCTTCTCCAATCCAATGACTAGCCTCAGCAGTACGCTTTTGCCCGTGCCGCTGCGCCCCAATACCGCCAGGGTCTCGCCGCGCGCCACCGCCAAGCTGATCCCGTTCAGAACTCTTTGGGTGCCAAAGGACTTATGCAAGTCTTCGACAACGACGACGGGCGCATCGCTGCCGTGCCCCGCTGTGTCTGGCTTTGCCGCTATTCGATCGATCGTATGCATTCGTGTCCGCCAGCTTCAGATCAATTACGGGAAAAAGATGAGGATGAGCTTCACCAACAAGACGTCGGCCAGAATCACAAATAGCGAGGACAACACAACCGAACTCGTGGCCGCACGGCCCACGCCCGCAGCGCCCCCGCGTGTCCGCATTCCTTGAAAACAGGCGATCAGCCCGATGATCAGGCCAAACACAGCCGTCTTGAACGTAGGGGGAAGGAAATCGCTGAAATCGGCACCGTTAAACCCGCTATTAATGAATTGATGGAATGAAAGCGGCTCAACCAACGCCTGCGCCACCCATCCCATCACCAAGCCGCATGCATCGCCGGCGAGAGTTAGGAGAGGCAGCATCAGGATGCACGCCAGAATGCGCGTCGCAGCCAGCAGGCGATAAGGGTTTACGGCAGATACCTCGATCGCATCGATCTGTTCGGTCACCTTCATCGACGCGAGTTCGGCGCCAATGCCGGCTCCGACTCGGCCACTCACGACCAGCCCGGTAATGATTGGCCCGGTCTCGTGGATGACAGAAAAAACAATGGCCGCAGGAAGCAGCGATTTCGCTCCGAATCGAGTCAGGCTGTAACGAGCTTCCAGAGAGAGCACGACACCGGTAGCGGCGCCCGCCAATGCTACTAGCGGAAGGGACTTTGATCCGATCTCGTCGAGTTGCCGAAACAGTTCACGGAGTTCAAACGGCGGCGTCAGGCCAGCCCGCACCACTCGCCAAAAGAATATTCCGAGATCGCCGAACCACTCGAAAAAATCGCTGATCAGTCCCTTCGAAGAATTTACTGCCGGAGACATGAGTAAGACCCGAGATTCCGGACCGGAAGGGGGAATGCTGAGCGCTCTTGAATTCCCGTCGATCACCGGCTGGTACGAGGATCTGGCGCGCCGCGCCCGTTATTGATGCCAGGGTGAGCCGCTACCGTAACGGCAACGACGTCCGGGGAGTCACTCAAAACGGCGATTGCTTGCACGTTTGCCGAGAGCGGCTGGGCTGCCACGATCACGGACGAAAGCATGACGAGGCGCATGTTCATGTCGAGATTCTCTCTAACGATTTCCTGCGCGCACTCCCAACGCCCCCAGTTCTCATATCGTCAGCGGACATGCTCCATGGTCGCACTGGCAAGCGATCTCGACTTCTTTCGATCCCGCTTCCTTGCAGGCTTGACCGCAGTATTTTTCGTCAGGTTGGGCCATGCACTTGCACGGAAGGTGGGCACACTTGTTGTTCTCACTCTTTGTCATGATTGTTCTTCCTTTGTATTGAATTCGGCACCAAATCTATGAGTTTGATTGGGCAGTCAAACTGGTTTGTTTAGAGCTTTTTCAAGCGCCATTGGTGACTGGCTCTTTTTCGCAAGCTGCGGCCCAGTCGCCAGTATCAAGCTCCTGAACGCGGAAAACTGGTCAGAATTGACCGACTTGCGATTGGGGTCGTACCGGATGAGGGCAAAGGTGTACGCGCGGGCCGTTCACTTTGCGAGCCAGGCAGCGATGCTTCTTGAGAGTTCTGAGCTGGTACGATCCCCTTGGGTTGGTTACCACCTTCTCTTCTTTCTGAATCGTCCGAACCTCATTATGTACTCCGCGGCCGGTCAAAAGCAGGACTGCACTTGCCGAGTGGCAGATCATTGCATCCAGATGCGCCTCTGTTAAAACTTCAGCCACTCGGTCGTGTCTTTCGGCGTCGATCTCATCAATAGTTGGAGGCAAGATTCTGGCGAGAGCCTTGCATTCGGAAAAAGGAAGTACTGCGCGCGAATAATAAGAGAGCAACCACACCTCAGTCCTGCTTAGCTTCTGGGATGTGCACGCCGTCGTGAGCCGTACCAATTGATGTTCTGCTGCTATGATTCCGCGCACTATCACTGGGGTTTGCACGTAACGTTTTTTATTTCTCCGCCTACGTAAACGAAAGCTTCATCACGATGTATCGCTTCCTGGCCTGATTTCAAAACAACCTTCTTTCCGGGGGCGCCATCGTATCCGCGTGCTTGCAGTTAGCGTCCGAGGCACTTTCTTTCTCGCGACTCTCTCTGACTCGGCTTGTCGTCGGCCTTAAGCTCGCTGTTGGGGAAACCTCGTTCTTGAGTGGCCAGGGCTGTTCCTCAATACTCGTAATACGGAATGAATCATGACCGGCGAAAAAGCCGCCGAATGATAGACTCCTCGAAAATCGGCAGCCACGCTCTGATCGGCGATCTGCACACTGCTGCACTGATCAGCGAGCGCGGGTCACTCAACTGGCTATGCTGGCCCGACTTTGATTCGGAAGCTTGCTTCGCGAGACTGCTGGGCACCGCCGCGCATGGATTCTGGTCGTTGTCTCCGAAGTCCATCGAAAAAGTTGAGCGCCGGTATCTTCCTGGCACTCTGATTCTGCAGACGACGTTCGGCACATCCACAGGCGCAGTTGCAACCGTCACCGATTTCATGACCATACGCGCGAAGCACTCTTGCTTAGCTCGGATCGTGCACGGGATCAAAGGTAGGAGTCGCCTCACTACATTGTTTTCGCCGCGCTTCGACTACGGCGCTGTAGATCCGCGAATGACATCCCAACGGAAGGGCTGCTGGAGTGTAGTCTCGGGTGCGCACCGCCTGACCCTACGAACCAACGTCCGCCTGCACCGTGGCAAGCAGGCTTTGGTAGGTGATTGGTTCGTGGGCGCTGGCAAGAGTTTTCACTTCACACTGCAATACAGCAATTCCTATTCCGACAAGACTCCCAGCCCCGTTCATGCTAAGAGTGCATTGAGACAAACTAGACGGTTCTGGAAACAATGGATTGCGCACAACAAATATCGTGGCCGCTATCGCGAGCAGGTTGAACGATCGCTGATTACGTTGAAGGCGCTCACCTATGCGCCCTCCGGCGGATTCGTAGCAGCACCTACATCATCGATTCCAGAAAAAATCGGAGGAGTTCGAAACTGGGACTATCGTTTTTGCTGGCTGCGGGACACAACTTTCAGCCTACAGGGTCTGCTCGAATGCGGCTTCGAGAAGGAGGCTCAAGCTTGGCTCGGTTGGCTGAATCGCTCGATTATGGGAGATCCCAGTCAACTGAAAATCATGTATGGCATCACCGGAAAACGAGAGCACAGCGAGTGGGTAGCCGAGTGGCTACCCGGCTACGCGCAATCCGCGCCCGTCCATATTGGTAATAAGGCATCCTCTCAGCTCCAACTCGATACCTATGGAGAGGTGCTGGATTCGATTTATCGCTCCCGCCGCCACGGTATTTACCCGAATGAAGACAAGAGCGGGGCGGCGATTGAGGTGCCTCTACTCGAACATCTGGAGAAAATCTGGAAATTGCCAGACAAAAGTTTATGGGAGTTTCGCAGCGCACCACAGCAATTCACGCACTCGAAAGTGATGGCGTGGGTCGCCTTTGACCGCGGAATCCGCATGGTCGAGGAATTTGGAATGAAAGGTTCGGTTGATCGCTGGCGCAAAGTGCGCAGCAGAATTCACGCGGAAGTCTGTAAAAAGGGTTTTCATCGGAAGATGAATAGTTTTACCCAGGCTTACGGAAGAACACACCTCGACGCGAGTCTTCTCCTGATGCCGATCGTGGGCTTTCTTCCAGTCGAGGACGAACGCATCGCCGGAACCGTCCGCGCCATTGAAAAATATTTAATGAGAGATGGCTTTGTCCTGCGGTATGAGACCGAAAAGGTTGAAGACGGGCTGCCGTCGGGAGAAGGAGCCTTTCTGGTCTGCAGTTTTTGGTTGATTGATGTTTACCTGCTGCAGCGCCGACATGACGAGGCCAAAAAGCTTTTCGAACGCTTGCTCTCCATTTGTAATCGCGTGGGCTTGCTGTCGGAAGAGTACGACGGAAAACACGGATTGGTAGGAAATTTTCCCCAAGCCTTTTCTCATATCGGCCTTATCAATGCAGCAATCAGCCTGCAGGCGGGGACATCCCTGCGACTACGAGAACTTTAATGAGCCTAAGCAATGAGATGCGAGCAGACGTCATTACAAGGGCATCAAACCTCACGCAAAAGAAGGGGTCACAGGGTTCGCCGCCGAGATCTTCTTTGGGTATCGACATGGTCCGCAAGAGGAATCAACTTTTCCAGGCACATTTGAGAAAGGTTAATGAGGAGATTACCCGTGAATAACGAAGTTGTGGTGGTTACAGGCGCTTCTGCCGGATTGGGCCGAGCGATCGCTCGTCATTTCGGAAGACGTGGAGCAAGCGTCGGCTTGCTGGCCAGAGGAGTCGATGGGCTGGAGGCCGCCAGGCGAGAGATCGAGGCCAGCGGCGGCAAGGCTTTAGTGTTGCCGACCGACGTTGCTGACCCAGACGCCATGGAACAGGCGGCCGCCGCCGTTGAACGCGAGTTCGGCCGCATCGATATTTGGGTTAATAACGCCATGGCGTCGGTATTCTCTCCTGTTAAGGAAATGGAGCCAAAAGAATACAAGCGCGTCACGGAAGTGACATATCTGGGTGTTGTGTACGGAACGCTTTGTGCCTTGAAGCGAATGTTGCCACGCGACGAAGGCACCATTGTCCAGGTCGGTTCGGCGCTTGCCTATCGCAGCATTCCCCTACAGTCTGCGTATTGCGCCGCCAAACACGCAATCGCTGGATTTACGGACTCGCTCCGGTGCGAACTCATTCACGATCAGAGCAACATTCGCCTCACTATGGTGCACATGCCTGCGTTGAACACTCCTCAATTCGAGTGGGTCAAGAGCCGCCTCAAGCACAAAGCGCAACCGGTCCCTCCGATCTTCGAGCCAGAAGTAGGCGCGCATGCCGTTTATTGGGCCGCCCACAATGATCGCAGGGAAGTCTATGTAGGTGCGCCCACCGTAGCTGCTATTGTCGGGAACAAGATTGCTCCCGGTCTTCTGGACCACTATCTGGGGCGTACCGGATTTAGGTCCCAGCAGACCAACGAACCGGAAGATCCCAATCGGCCGAACAATCTCTGGTCCCCGGTGCCTGGCGATCATGGCGCTCGCGGAACATTTACGGGCAGGGCACACGGAAAAAGCTATGAGCTTGAGGCATCACTCAACCGGCGCTGGATCGCAGTGGCAATCGGCAGCATCTTCGCCGCCGGTGGTTATTACTTTGCATCGCGATCACGAAAGTTGGATCAGAGCAGAAAATCGGAGCGAATGCATCGACGAGCAGCGTAACAAACGCGTTGTTCAAATCAACGATTTACCTTGGGGGAAGTTTCCATCAGTTGATGACACGCGAGAGCGGTGACTACGCCGTAAACAATGTGCGCCACTAGTGCATCGGTCCGCATCGATGCGGTGTAATCCTCTCGTTTCAAAACGCTGAGCGCGGGTAAAAACAGCTCGTTTCCCAGATACCAGACACTCACGCCGAAACCAAGGCCAACCAGTCCTGACAGGATTCTAGATTGCACAATCGCCCGCGATCGATAAACCATGGCGCCGTAGAGAGAACCCGCTATGCCGGCCGTTGCATAGTGGACGAGTTCCGCTCCCTTTTTCAACTCTCTCCGCGAAAGATTACGGCCGGTCATCCAGAGAGCTGTCGAGTTTGCAATCCTGCTCGTAGCATCCCACTCCTGCTCGCTGTAAGGCAGTGAGTGATCCACTTCTCGACACCTTCCGGACAGACTCATAAACCGATCCATCGCAACAGCGCCTCCAAGTCCCGCGGCGAAACCAAACACTAAGGCGCCTAGCAGCGACTTTGAGCTCCGTTGAGTCACCGGCGATCGATCCTGGACTCTCGAGTTTTTCATTTCCGAATACGATGCAATCGAGCGCGGCGGCGGTTGCGGAATGGACAAGTTTTCTACTGGTGGGAGAGGCTATCTAAGAGTGACGACAGGGCATTTCGGGCGATCAATTTATCGCAGCAAAGAGGCTGGTCTCTCGGTGCTCAGATCTGAAGCACGTCTCCCTCGCGCGCGACCATTTCGTATAAGACCGGGTTTACGAAGAACCCGATAAACAGCCGGGAGATCAGGCCGGCTACAATGACGATGGCAAAAGGTTTCTGCGTGTCGGAGCCAATGCCAGTGGATAGCGCTGCCGGCAGCAGGCCCAGGCACGCGACCAGCGCGGTCATCATGATCGGGCGCAGCCGGAGCAGCGACGCCTCTCGCGTCGCTTCACGGATGCCGAGGCCTTCCAGACGCAGCTTGTTAATGTACGAGACGAGGATGACGGCAGTCTCCACGGAAACGCCCAGCAGTGCTAACAGTCCGAGCACAGACGATACGCTGAAAGGCGTATGGGTCAGCCTTAGTGCCACCAGAGCGCCGACCGGTTCGGTCATGATCACGCCGAGGGCGATGGTGACAGGAAATTTGAAGTTGCCATACAATGCGAACAGGATCATGAAAATCAATACAACCGCCAAGGGTCCGATGAAGTACATTTGGGATCGTGCTTCGAGGAACTGGCTATATTCGCCACCCCAACTCATTCGGTAGCCTTGCGGCAGTACGACAGCCTTGTTGACCGCCGCTTGTCCGTCGTGGACGGCAGTTTCCAGATCGCGCCCCTCGATGCTGTACTGCACTCCGATATAGCGTGAATTATTCTCCCTGTAGATGAACGAAGCGCCGTTGCCCTGCTTAATGTCCGCGAGTTGACTGAGGGGGATTTGCTGTCCATCTGGCGTTCCCACCAGAAGATTCCCGATCTCATGCGCGCTGCTGCGGAACTGTGGCTGCATGCGGACAACAAGATCAAATAACTTTTCTCCTTGGATGACCTGGGTCACCGCCTGACCGCCAACTGCCGCTGAGATCACCGCCTCGACGTCAGCAACGTTGATTCCATAGCGCGCAATCTTGTCGCGGTCGACGTCCACGAGCAAACTCGGCTGCCCGAGTTCGCGCACGACAGTGAGATCCGTGAAGCCGGGCACACTGATGAGAGCGTTCTTGATCTGGATGGCCTTGTCTTGAAGAATATTCAGGTCCTCGCCGTAGATTTTCACGGCAAGGGAACTCTTCAGACCTGTCAAAGCTTCATCTACCGCGTCTTCTGCCGGTTGCGTGTAGTTGAAGATGATTCCAGGGAAGGCGCTCAGCTTCTTGTTGAGCGACTCGATAAGTTCCTTTTTGTCGCTGACATCACCATGCCACGCTTTGTCTTTATAGGCCTTCAGCCCGACGTAGAATTCGCAATTGAAGAATCCTGTCGGGTCGGTGCCATCGTCGGGACGTCCAAGTTCGGAACCAACCACCGTCACCTGCGGGTATGCCATCAGGATGTCGCGAATCTGAGGAGCGATCTTGCTGGCCTCTTCAAACGAAATCGTATAAGGCATGGTCGCGCGCACCCACAGCGCTCCTTCGTCCAAGTGGGGCATAAACTCTCCGCCGATAAAGGGAACCAGAAACAGTGTCGCGGCGAATATCAGTGTTGCTATAACAATCGTCGTCTTCGGGCGATCGAGGGCCCAATCCAGTTGGACTGCGTACTTGCGCTTCATCCACTCATAAGCGCGATTCTGTTTCTCGCGGACGCCGCCCCGGAACCAATAAGAAGCCAGCACGGGAATCAGCGTCAGAGTGAGGATGAGCGCTCCGACGAGCGCAAACGACATCGTTTCCGCCATCGGATGGAATAATTTTCCTGCCGGGCCGCTCAAGGCGTAGATGGGGAGATAACCGGCGAGGATGACCGCCACTGAATAGAAGATGGGCCGGTCGACATCCTTCGCCGCCGCAAGAATCACTTCGTTCAGTTGGTACTCTTGTCCCTCCCGCAAGGCGAGTTCGCGGTAGATGTTTTCAATCATCACCACCGTGCCATCGATGACAATGCCGAAATCAATGGCGCCAATCGAAAGTAGATTCGCGGCCACATCGTGCGCGTGCAGGACGATAAAGGCAAAGAGCAGCGAAAGCGGAATCGTCAGGGCAACGATGATGGCGGCGCGAAAACTGACCAGAAAGAAGATCAGCACGATCAACACGAGCACCATGCCACGAAGCAAATTGTTCTCGACCGTATCCGTGGTCAGGTCCACAAGGTCGCTACGATCGTAATAAGGACGAATCTTTACGTCTGGAGGCAGAATCTGGCGATTCAGTTCGTCCGTCTTCGCTTCCACGCCCTTCAGAACGTTTTGCGTCTGCTCGCCGCGCAACATGAGGATGACGCCTTCGACGGCATCATCGTTTTTCTGGAAACCGAATTCTCCGAGGCGAGGCGCGTGGCCAATCGTTACGTCGCCGAAATCGCGCACCCGAATGGGCACGCCTTTGTTCGCACCGACAACAATATTTCCGATGTCATCGGTGTTGCGAACGAGCCCGATTCCGCGGACGTAATAGAACTGTCCGCCTTGCGAATAAAAACCCCCGCCCGCATTGGCGTTGTTGGCGGCGAGCGCAGTCGTCACTTGTGGGACCGTCAGGTGATATCCATAAATCTTCGCCGGATCGAGCAGTACTTGATACTGCATGACGGTACCGCCGAAGCCGGAATCATCCGCTACGCCATGCACCGAGCGATATGCCCGCTCGACAACCCAGTCTTCGATTGTCTTCAGTTCCTGCGGAGTGCGGTCAGGACTCTCAAGCACGTAGCGGTACACCAACCCGCTCGGACTGAATAACGGGGCAAGCGAAGGGGTCACTCCGGTAGGAAGAGTCGCCTGCGCAAGCCGCTCAAAGACGATCTGGCGGGCGAAATAATCGTTCGTGTTCTCTTCGAAAGTCAGGATGATGTCGGAGAGCCCGTACAAAGAGATGGAGCGCATGACCTCCATGTGAGGGACGCCGTTCATCTCCAGTTCCAAAGGTAGCGACACGAGGCGCTCGACTTCTTCGGCAGCATGGTCCGGCCATTGCGTGATGATCTCGACCTGCGGAGGGGAAAGGTCGGGATATGCGTCCACGGGCATCCGCTGGAAGGACAGGATCCCGGCGACCGTGATGAACGCCGTCATCATCAGTACTAGAAACCGCTGCCGCAGAGCCGCTTGGACGATTCGATGGATCATTCAGATGCGCTGACGCTGTCCTTACTCGATCAGTTTTTCGTTCCGCGCGATGAAATCAACGCTGCAGCGAATTCGCGAATTGCAGAAACAAACTGCCGTCTCCGATAACCTGATCGCCGGGATTGAGTCCGCTCGTCACTTCGGTCTGCCCGTTCAAGCTTTCTCCCAAAGTCACAGAACGCCTGCCGAACTGGTTCGCAGAGCTTTCCGCGTAAACGAACGGTTGGTTTTCGGCGTCGCGGAGAATTGCCGAGTCGGGCAGCGCGATCGCATTCTTGATCGTCCCCGCGTTTACAGTCGCAACGACGTACATATCTTTCTTCAGTTTCTCGCCGGGATTGTTGGTCTCAATTCGCGCTTGAAGCGTGCGCGTCGAAGGATCGAGCGACGCCGCAACATAAGCGATCCGGCCTTGAAACACCTGCGAGTATGTATCTGTCTGAATCGTGACCGAATCTCCGACGCGAATGTATGGCAGATCTTTCTGATAGACATTCACTAGTACCCAGACGGTGCTGGTATCGGAAATGACGAAGCACTGTGTCGTGCCTGGTTGGATAAGCTGTCCGGCGGCAACGTCTTGCTCGACGACCTCGCCATTGATCGGAGACTTCACTGGAACTTCGTAAGAAGGCGGAGCTTGGACGAGCGCGTCCGGATCCGTAATGCCCAATACTTTCAGGGCGGCCATTGCCGCCACCAGATCGCCTCCGGCCTGTGTCTCGGCAGATTGAGCCTGCTCCAGGGTCTGCTCGGCAATCGCTTTGTGATCGTACAGATCCTTGGCGCGCGCGTAGGCTTTTTCCGCGAGGGCATACGCGTCCTTGGCTTTCAAATAATTCGTACGTAGCTGCGAATAATCCGGGCTGGAGACGAACAGCAACGGCTGACCTTCGTGCACATGCTCTCCCGGGACCACCACAATCCGGTTTACCGGGCCGCTCACTTGAGAGATCACCGGAATTGTGCGGAAACCGTTGTATGCAACAGCTCCGGTAAGGCGGAGAGACCGAGTCAGCGTTGTCGGCTGAACTTTCAGCACCTGCACGTGAGACATCTGCTCGGGTGGAATGGTGAAAAGTTCGGCATTGACCGAGGTCTTCGGGTTGACGGAAGCATTGGAACCGGCTCCCTCGCAGCCCGTCAGCGCCAGTAGGCCGAGAAAAACAGCTGCCAATAACCGGGAACATCCCATGCAGTAAACAGCTCTGCGGGTTTTCATGGCAGGATCCTCGTTCCCAGCGCTTCCTTTAGTTGCTCCAATGCAGTCATATAAGAAGCTAACGCTTGACGATAGGCTAGTTGTGTCGACCGGTAGCTGCGTTCTGCATCCAGGAAGTCCAGCAGGCTGGCCGCACCACGCTTGTAAGCATACTCGCTGATGTCTCGCGAATCCTGCGCCTGCTTGAGATAGCCGGAGGTATACAGCTGCACGACTTCGTCGTTACTCTTTACGGCTTCATAAGCGTTGGCGACGTCCGAGAGAACCGTATCGCTGGCCATTTGCTCCTGCTCTTGCGCCTGAGTCAACGCGTAAGTGGTACGCGCGATCTCTCCCTGGTTCCGGTCGAAGATCGGCAGAGCAAAGTTTGCGAAAATTGATGCGGTGTTCTCGCCGGAAACGTGGGTGAAATCGTACGTGCCGTTCACATCGACCTTGGCATTTGCTTTCGCCAGACCTACCTGGCTCTTGGCGGCGGTGATTCCTAATTCTGCCGCGCGAAAATCAGGGCGATCCCGCAACGCCTGTGCCTGCAGATCTTCAACTTTGGCTTTAAGCGGCTGATATCCCAGGTCGCCAATCACATCAAAATTGGCCGGCACAGCGTCATATCCGAGGAATTCCCGAAGTCCTACCAGCGCCTGCACTTTCGCCAGCCGGGCCGACGACACATCCGTCTGAAACTGCAGCAACTGCAGACTGATTTTCAGGTAATCGCCTTCCCCGATGTACCCAGCCTTGAGTTGCTGTTGACTGATGTCGACGGTCTGTTGGAATCCCTTCAGGTCATCCAAGGCAAACTGCAAAGTCGACTCCGCCAGCAAAACGCTGACGAACTGCTGGCCGACGTTGAATGCCAAGGTCCGTTCCGCGTCTGCAACTTGAGCTTTGGTGACGGCCGTCGCATCTTGGGCTGCCTGCAGGCGATGCTGGCGCTTGTGACCACGCTCGAATAGATAGCTGATTCCGACATCGAATTGTTGGGTCTGGTCGAGATTCTGACCGGAAAAGTCTTGTGGACTGAAAAACGGCACAAACTGCGTGTCGAGGCCTAGAGTGGGATTGGGTCGCAGGTTGGCGGTGATTTCCTGTGCCTGGTTTTGCAGAATCTGGGTCCGGGTCGCGCGCAACGAATGATTGTGAGCCAACGCCAAATCGATGGCTTGGTCCAGAGTGATCAGCGTGGGACCTTGGCCAAGGGCTGTTCCTCCCGCCAGCGGGAGGAGCACAGCCGTCGCGGCAACTTTCAGAAAGAGCCTTGAACGCATAAGGTCAAATCAGATTATGTCATCTGGGGCTTCCAGATGGGCGGCCGACACGCAAAAGCCCTCAAGCAGCAGCCGGCGTGCGGAACCGCAACTCCTATCCCCAAGTTTACAAATTTGACCCGCTAAAACCATTGTAAGTCCGAAGCGGTGGCCGGAGACTGTTAAGTTGGATGCAGAGCCGAGCTTTCACAGCGGTCGGATACGAGCTTTTACGAAGGCAGAGCCTCATAAGAGCACTGTGTCGTGACGGCTACGGTGTCCTTCCCGCCACACAGCGGTTCGAGGTAGATCGCAACTAAGTCCTTGTCCCATATCAAGAGCTGGAATGGAATCGACCGTGCTTCTTAATTGATTCGCAGGTCCGGGCTCCAGGTTTATAGTTCGCTGTCCCGGCAAAAGGAACCATGAAGCGGGTGTCGAGAATTTCGGTGGCTGCGGCGGTGGCCGCTGGATTGGCTGGGTCAGTCCTTCTCGCCTTGGGGGTAATGTGGCGTAGTTCTAGGGCGATCCGGAACGCTGCCGAGGATGTGCGTGCCCAGCATGAGTTCCGCTTTATCGTCCGCCGCTTTGAGCCCGCTCCCAATCCTGGATTCGAACCTGTTAGCTCTCCTCAAGTTTTCCTGCAGGCTGCCCGCTTCCAGGATCGTCTTTACGTGGCCGGACCCGCCGGACTGTCGGAATATGATGCCAGCGGATCCTTGCTTCACCAATACCCCGCTGGCAGCGAGCTGCCCGGATCTCCTCTGGTAGCTGTCGCCCCGGCGGTATTGGCTGATTCCCGTGAGCCTGAGCTCATTCTCGCGACCGCCGGCGAAGGACTGCTGGTTTTCAACGGCCGCGATTTTCGGCAAATTTTGCCTGAGAATCCAGAGGCCCGCGCCATCACTGCCATTCTGCCCACCGCATCCGGTCATCTTCTGTTGGGCACCAAGAAGCGAGGAATACTTGTTTACGACGGGAAGAGACTCATGGTCCCGCATCCCATGCTGGATGGTTTCTATGCGACCGCGTTGGCCGGGAGCGAGTCCGATTTGTGGATCGGAACCCTGAATCGCGGAGTACTCCATTTTCACGCGGGCGAAGTTGAGACGTTTTCTGAGGCCGAGGGTTTGCCCGATCCTCAGGTTGAGTCGCTGGCGATATCGGGTGAGACCACCTACGTCGGCACGGCAGCCGGAGTTGCCGTATTCGATCGCGGTGTCTTCTCACGGGTAGTGGCACGCGGAGTCCTTGCAACTGCACTTCTCGCCACCCCCACAATGCTTTACGTCGGCTCAGAGGATCAGGGCGTCGTCTCGATCGCGCGGCAGGGTCATCGGCCAAATCCAAATCTGGGACAGGGAAGTGAAATCTCTGAAGTCCAGCAATTGTTTTATTCTGGGGAGACAGTCTTTGCCGTCGCTCGTAGCGGCCTATATCGCAAGCCTCCTCACGCATTCGGCTGGGATCGCGTTTTGCAGACCAGCCCCACCGTTCTGAGCGATCGCAATATTTCCGCTCTCGCAGCCGACGCAAACGGTCAGCTCTGGGTTGGATTCTTCGACCGGGGACTCGATCTGCTGAATGCGGCTAATGGCCGAGCTCGCCACGTCGAGGATGAGCATGTGTTTTGCGTGAACCGCATCCTCGCCGATGCAAGAACTGGATCGATCGACGTAGCCACCGCCAACGGACTCGTGCGATTCGACCAATCCGGAGCCGAGCAGCAAATCCTGACGCGTTCTGACGGCCTGATTGCCGACCACGTTACGGACATAGTTGATTATCGCGGCGGACTGGCCCTGGCTACTCCAGCTGGTTTGACCTTTCTCGATTCCAGCGGTGCGCGCAGCATGTACGCATTTCACGGCCTCGTGAACAATCACGTCTATGCGCTCGGGGTTTCGGGCGACGAACTCCTGGCCGGGACGCTGGGCGGGATTTCTCAGCTCAACCAAGGCGACGTGCGCGCGAACTATACCACCGCCACTTCAAAGCTCAAGCACAACTGGATCACGGCCGTCGTCCGCGCGGGGCAGGAGTGGATGGTCGGTACTTACGGTGCAGGTGTCTTGGGGCTTGACGACGCGGGGAGGTTCCATTCGTTTGAAATTGCCTCGGCCCCGCTGGAAATCAATCCCAACGCCATGCTCGTCACGTCCAGTTACGTGCTCGCCGGGACTTTGGGCGACGGTCTGTATCTCTACGATCGCTCTTCTGGACGCTGGTCAGTCATCCGGAATGGACTGCCTTCTTTGAACGTCACCGCCTTTGCCGCTGCAAACGACTACATCTATGTCGGCACGGATAACGGCCTGGTCCGCATACCTGAGGAAAAGTTGCGCCCATGAAACGCGTTTTCACACTCTCGTTCGCCGTATTGCTGATGCCGACGTTGATCTTCGCCGATGCGGGCGTTCTGATCCCAAGAGACAAGCAGCAGCCGAATCCGGCGATTCTCTCGCTCGAAGAAATGGAAATCACGGTTCGCATCGACAATGGCGATGCCCGAGTCTTCGTGCGACAGGTCTTTGCGAATCACACCAGCGCGATTGAGGAAGGGAATTACGTTTTCGCGTTACCCAGCCATGCAACTATCTCCGATTTCGCAACCTGGGACGGCCCGGTACGTCTGCCCGCTGTCATCCTTGAGCGCAAGCGCGCGGAAGAGATTTACAACCAACTCAAGCAACAGTCCGTCGATCCCGGCCTGTTGCAGATGGGCGAACGAGGCGCTGAGGAGGCGAAACGCAGCTCCGTTTTCAGCGCCCGCATTACTCCGATTCCGGCGTGGGGGACGAAGCGGTTGGAGATCGAGTATCACGAGTCGATCCCTGTCGAGAATCTGAAGTCTTACTTCGCAATTCCGTTGCGGCCCGACGCCTATGCGGCTCAATCAGCGGCTCACTTCCGCATCAATTTCGAATTGCACTCTGCCTATGCCATTCACAACTTCCAGGCTGCAGCGAAGACGTTTCCTCTGCAGCTCGAACAGAACACGCCGCATCTGGTGCAGGGACACTTCGAGGGACAGAATGTCGATCTGGGCGAAGATTTCGTCGCGACGTACGATCTCGATCCCGGCTCCTCCGACACGCTACAGCTGCTGACATATAGAAATCCACTCAGCGCACAGCCTTCTCCGAGTGAAACCGCGCCGGTTCGTAGCGCCAATGAACCGGGCTTCTTTGAGGTGGAAGCCTTGCCCGGCTTTGGAACGGCGAATTCCCAGGGCCCGTCGAGCGGTGCACCAAGAACAGTGATCATCCTCTTTGATACGTCCTTGTCGATGCAGTGGGAAAAGCTGGAGCGGAGTTATCAGGCGCTCGAAACACTGCTGCACACGTTGCGGCCAGCAGATCACTTTGGCTTGGTGCTGTTCAATAGTGAAACTCAGATTACGCCTGTGAGTTCGGCTGAACCCGCCAACATTCAGCGAGCAATTGATTCGGTTCGATCCAGCCGTTTGCGTGGAGGTACCGACGTGCAACGCGCGCTACAGGCTGGACTGCAGCAGTCAGCAGCTTCCGGAGTAACAAATTCGTATCTGGTAATTCTCAGCGATGGAGGAGCGACACACGGCCCTATTCTGAACCGGAAGCTGGCAAGCTGGTACGCTTCGGCGTGGGAGAAACTTCCCGAAACACAGCGACCGCACACCTATATCTTCGCGGTGGGCGACGACGCCAATCTCCCACTTTTTCGTATGCTGGCGCAGCAGGATGGCGTGCTCGAACAAGTCCTCTCGACAGAGCCAATTGATTTCAAGCTGAATTCATTGCTGTCGAAGATCGGCCGCAGCCCCATCGGGCAACTGAATCTCTCAATCTCACCGGAAAGTTCGGTCGATACCGTTTATCCGCTGCAGGCAGCAACCTTCTCCGGTTCTCTGGCCTCATGGGTCGGCCGCTATCAGAAACCCCAAGAGAACGTCAGTTTTACCGTTCACGGGATATGCGACGGCACTCCCGTAGAACTGTCGGGAAAAACGAATTTGCCGCAAGAATCAATCGATCATCCGCAGTTGCCGCGCCTTTGGGCACGCGCCCGCGTCGACGCCTTGTTAGCCAAGATCGAACGCGATGGCGAGGATCAGGCTTCTGTCGACGAGATCATCCGACTCGCCCGCCAGTACAAGTTCGTCACTCCATACACCTCGTTCCTGGCCGTTCCGCGGGCGCTGCTGCGTCCGAGAGTTATCCGGCCCGGTGATCCGATCCTCCGCGTGAAGACCGACGCATCAATCGTCTCTGTGGTAGCTCTGTTTCCCTTCGGTTTAGTGCAACCACTGCGACATCTTCCTTCAGAAGATGTCTGGCAAACCCGCTTCCTCGCCCCCACGGATATGCAGGATGGAGCTTATACGGTTCGCCTTATCCTTCGTGACCAAGTCGGTCACACGTATCGCGAGTCCAAGACATTCGTCATTGCGAGCAAGCCGCCGATTGTCCAGGTGAAAATCGACCGCAAGCGCTTTCAGCGTGGAGACACCGTCAATTTGAGAGTCAGCGCGTCGGAGTCGACGCGCACTTTGGTGGCGCGCATGGATGGTGCCGTGCCAGTTTCGCTTCGGTGGGATCCGAAAGTCTCAGCCAACGCGGGTGTGCTCATGATTCCCGCTCAAGCCGTTCCTGGCACGTATAAGTTGACCGTCACCGCCGAGGACATCGCGCACAACATCGGTACCGGGGAGGTGCAGATTGAAGTCCTTCCTTGATTTACGAACCTTGGCTTTGCGAACCAGTCCGGTTCGCGTGGCTGTGGTTGCAGCTTTTCTTGTGGCCGTGGGCGCGATTGCTGCAGTGGGTGAACTGCCGTCGTGGATTCGTAACGTTGAAGCTAATACTGCTTTAGAAGCAGTCTTGTTCCGGACGATGTCGCTTCCAAATGGCGCGGTCGCATTCCGACGTCCCCCGCGCGAGACTCGCCCGGCGCTTGGAAAGCTGATCAAAGCGCAGCCGCATGAGTCAGACCTTTACTCGTTGCGCGCGCTTGAGGACGAACAGCAACTTGATTTCGCCGCTGCCGAGTCCGACTGGAAAGCTTACGTCGAGAACTCTTCCGACAAGATCAACGCGCAACTGACCCTCGCCGATTTCTATCATCGCCGCGTGCGCCCGTCCGACGAAATCAAGACTCTGTCACTGGTCGCAGTGTCTCCGCCTAGAGCGAATGAAAAGCTCCTAGCTCCCCCACAACAACGTTCTTGGCGCGCGTTTGAGAATATTTTCGGTGTCATTCAAGCGCAGGGATTGCCGAAGGATGTTTCCACCGCTCAATACCGAGCCTGGATCAAACGCTATCCCGCAGAACCTTCGCTCTACGGACGGTTCATGGAATTTCTCGTCGCGCAGAAGGAATATTCTGCCGCAGCGAATCTCATCGACGACTATCGCCAACAATTTCCGGATGACCCCATTTTCCCAGTGAAGGCAAAAGCGATGGTGGAGTACCGTCGCGGCTCGGTGCGGGAAGGGCTCGCGGTCTACGAGCAGACTTTCCAGCCGCTTTGGAACCCGCAGCTCGTGAAAAGTTACTTCGACCTATTGCGGGATACGCAGAACCTGCGCAAATTTCGGGACGATGCGCGCGCTGCGCTCTCAGCCGATCCACAAGATCTAAAAGCGACTGCGCGCATCTTCTATTATTACCAGCAGCAGGGCAACATCGAAGCGGCGCAGCAAGCGATCACGGACTTCCGCCTTCATAAGGACGCTAACAAGGCAGCATGGACGTCGCAGGAACTCTACATCTGTGCGCGACTGTTGGAAGAGGTTCACTCGTATCCCGAATCGGCGCGCTATTACTTCGCTCTTTATAACAGCAAAGACCTGCCCAACGCGCAGGAGACGGCCATTGCAAGCCTGACTAGCATCTTGCTGACCGCTCCGGAGACGCCGATTCGCCTGGGCTCCGGCGAACTTTCTATGTATCGCGATATTGCGACGCTGGATCAGGGCCCGGGATATCTAAACGGAATCATCTCTCTGATCTTGAACACGACACAGCCGGCGTCTCAGTACTCGGAAGTAGAGCAGCGTGCCGTTCCATATGTCCACCGATCCCGCGCCGCCGAGCTGCTCAGTCTGCTCGATACGAAATTCCCCAATTGTCCGCGCCGCTCCGAGTTGCACGCACAGCTTCTCGACTTCTACGCAAATTCAGGCGAGAGCGATGCGGTGATCGCGCAAGGCCGTGAGTTTCTTGCCAGTTTTCCGAACGCTCCAGAGCGCACTTCTATCTCTCTGCTCATGGTCGACTCTTACGCGCGTAAGAATGACACCAAGAATGAATTTGCGATCTACGAAACACTGCTTCAAGAATTGGCTGCCAAGGCACAAAACATTCCGTTGGGATCCGCCGAGCATGCTTACGAATCGACCTACCGTTCTGTTCGCTTACCTAACGAGGCTCCCGCGGTCGCTTACGCCGACGGAGAGGCGGAGTATGAGCAAGATGCGGCTTCGGAAAAGGCCGCAGTATCCAGGCATCGGGGGAATCAGTCATTCCAGGTGAACGTGGCTGCCTCGCCCACCCAGCAAGACAGGCCGCGTTCTCCGGAATATGCGCAGGTGCTGGATCGATATCTGGCGCGTCTTTCGGAGGTGGAGCAAATTCCCGCGGCGCTTGGAGTGCTGCGCCGCGAAATCGATCGCAACCCTCAAGACCCTGGTCTATACGAGCGTCTCGCGGTCTTTCTTGACCAGAATCGGCTTGGCTCGCAGCAGGAAGAAGTCTATCGCCTCGCCATATCGCATTTTCAGGATAAGTCCTGGTACGACAAACTCGCTCGCTTCTATCTTCGCCACAAGCGGAATGCGGAGTTCGAGCAACTGACCCGGGACGCGATTTCCAGCTTTAAGGGGAGTGAGCTCGAGCAATATTTCACTAATGTAGTCGGAGGCAGTCCAGCCTTGTACTTGCGACTGAACCTGTACGCACACCAGCGCTTTCCGCATAATCCGGTGTTCGTCCGCAATCTCCTGACGGCTTATCAGACGCCAGATACCCACGATCCCGTCGCTTGGGAATCACTGTTGCGCCAGCATTGGTTTGAAGACGCCGGGCTGCGCAATCGCTTCTTTGAATTTCTCTCCAGTCATGGCAGGTTGAAATCGGAGTTGAGCGCGATTCAGGCAATCGCTCCAGACGCTGATGCTTGGGATAAGAATCCAGCGGCCGCCAATTTCCTTGCGTATGCAAATCTATGGCGCTCGCATTTCGAGGAGAGCGCTCCAGTTTTGAAGACACTCGCCGCGCAATACCCAACAGAAGCTGAACTCGTCCACACTGCGGCTTCCGTCCACCGATCGCTCGCCTATTTTGAGCCCGCGGACATCGCCATTGCCGCGAAGATCGAAGATAACTTCCTCCAAGCGAATCCTGACGATACCGAGACCATGGCGCGTATTGGCGACATTTACGCCGACCGCGACCTGTTCGCGCAGGCCTCTCCTTATTGGGAGCGTATCCCACAGGTCTCCCCCGGACAGTCTTCCGGCTATCTGGAAGCCGCTACGATCTACTGGGATTACTTTGATTTCGAGAATGCGCTGCGATTGCTCACCAAAGGGCGTGAACGCCTCTCGAATCCTTCCTTATACGCATATGAGGCGGGAGTAATTTATGAAAACCAACGCGATTATCCTCGTGCCATCGGCGAATACCTGAAAGGAGCTTTGGCAGCACCCGAATCGTCCGCCGAATTCCGTCTTCTGCAATTAGCCCGTAGGCCACAACTCCGCGATCTTGTGGACCGTAACACTGCAAACATCGCTATTCTTCCCAACCCGGAGATGGCTGCTGTTTACCTGAGGGTGAAAGTGCTCGAAGCGCAGAATCGCAAATCGGAAATGGAGTCCTTTCTCGAGTCCATTGCGAGCTCGACGACTTCGATCGAGCAGGCGGAAGGGATTGAAGCTTTAGCACAGCAAAAATCGCTGGAAGCCGTGCGTCGGCATGCTATTGAAAAGCAGGCGTCGTTGACCACGGATCCGGTCACGCGCCTCCAATTGCGGTATGCATTAATCCGGCTCGACGAAGAACGCAAGGACTTTGCATCTGCTCAGAAGAACATTGAGATCCTTTACCGTGAGAATCCGGAGATCCTCGGCGTCGTTCGATCTACGGTCGATTTCTATTGGCGAGTGAAGATGCAGCCGCAGGCTATCTCCGTGCTGCTGCAAGCCTCTAAAGATGCCTACCCAGCACTGAGTGGGCAATTCATCTATGAAGCCGCTCGTAAGTCGACGGAAGCAAAACAGTTTCAACAGGCTCGCGACCTTCTCTCCGGGTTGTTGAACGCCGCTCCCTACAACGGTGAATATCTTGCGGCCATGGCCGATACATATGCACAATCGGGCGATGACCGCGGCCTGCAGCAGTTTTACCTCGACAAGATTGCAGCATTCCGCAGTGCTCCGCTACCCGCGGAAGATCGCAAGACGCAGATCGCAACCTTGCGCCGCGGGCTCATCCCCGCTCTCACGCGTATGAATAACTATTCGGGGGCAATCGACCAGTACATCGAATTGATCAACAGCTTTCCAGATGATGACGCGCTCGTTACGGAAGCTTCTTTTTATGCGCTGCGCTACCACCGGCAACAAAAGTTGGTCCAGTTCTACGAAAAAACTGTGGCGCAATCTCCGCGCGACTATCGCTGGTCGATGGTGCTGGCTCACGTGCAGACGAACCTTGAAGACTATCCGGCAGCAATCGATACGTATGCCAAGGCCATCACGGTTCGCCCCGACCGCGTCGATCTTTACGCTTCTCGCGCCGAACTCGAAGAGCGCCTCATGCGTTTCGATGATGCCGCAGCCGACTACGAACGCATTTATCAGCTCGCCTACAAAGACCCCCAATGGATGGACAAAGTTGCTGCAGTTCGCGCCCGACAAGGCCGGACAAAGGATGTCGTTTCTGCCCTTAATACCGCTTTGATCGAAGGCCGTCCGGAGAATGCGGCGAACTACTTTGAAGTTGCCCGGCGGTTGGAAGGCTGGGGGATACTCGACGAAGCGCGCGGTTTCGCAGACCAGGGTGTCTCGAAGGCTGGCGCGGACCTTCTGGCCAGCGCTGAAAATCACGGCGGAGCCAAGCTTTACGTTCGTATCATGACCCGCCTGCGCCAGCAGGAACAGGCATATGCCACGCTGCAGAGAGCGCTCGATGATTCGGCCAACAGCCTTCCAGTGTTAGAGGAGCAGATGCAGAAGCAAGGCTTTGCCGCGATCACGGATGCGCAATGGCGCCAGAATCTCCGCCGCAACCGGATTGAAACAGCGCGCTCGGGGATGGCTGAGTCTCTTGTAGAGATGGGCAGCGCAGTGAGCACATATTTCACTCCCGAAGAGCGGCTGTCATTCGCTCATTTTGCCGAATCCAAGCGCAATGCGATGAGCGACGCCGACGCGGAAAGATTTGCTGTACCACTCGCAGTCAGCGCCGAGCTTGCCGATGAGGAAGTTCACTGGCGCTTCGAGGCATTAATGCACCAGGCTGGACTACCGAACCACTATCTGAATTACCAGCCATTGGTTGATGTGCAGCGGCGTCGAGGTCGCTTCGCCGAGCTTGGCTCGCAGATGGAACAACTCGCTGCGGCTGTTTCATGGCAACAGCGGACATCACCCTTGATCGCGGCGGACGACGCTTATCAAGTGGTGGGAGATGAGCAAAGTGAATTGCGAGCGCTGACGGCCGTTTCTTCCCTGAACAATCTCGACTCAAACCATCAGCAACGTTTCTTCGAATTGCTTCTGAAGATTAAACCGGATGAACTGGTTCGCATTGCCTCTGCCTGGCCCGCACCAGTGGGGCAGCAGGCAGCCGACTATGTTGTCGCCCACGGAACGGCAGCGCTGGCCCATGCTGTCGTTTTGAGTCGCAGCAAGCCCCGGCCACCGGTGTGGGGCAAAGCTTACAATGCGCTCGTAGGACTCTACTTCGCCGAGCCGACGCCCGAGGTCAACAACGCGTTCATCGCTACTCTGAACGACGATCCAATCGGCGTGCGTGTCGGGAAACCCGTTGATCGCACGCAACAATTGGCTGGCGATACCTGGTTCTACTACGGTTCGCGTTACGGCGAATATCTAGGAGCTTCCAAACTCGGCGATCCCGAAGAGTTTCTCCCTGCGATTCTGGAGGAGAGCCCCGTCAGCCTGTCCGGCTATCTAACGCTCGCTGACTATTACGCTGGCATCGGCGACACGAAGCGCGCGATTGCGGACTATGACCATGCTCTCGAGCTATCGCCCGACCGGCCGGATATTTATGACAAACTCGCAGCTGCCCATTACCAGGAGGGTGATCGTGCCGAGGCACTCGCACAGTGGAAGCAGGCCTTCGCCGTGTTGTCGAAGCAACTCGACAGCCCGCGCGTGCCTGAAAGTTTCTGGCGAGACTTTGGTCGCACTTGCGACCAGCTTCGTGCGCGGCATCTTTTCGCAGAGTTGAAGCCGGACGCGGATGCAATCGTCCGCTCTTATCTTCGCCGGAACGGAACCTGGCTTTCGAGCGCGATTCTGCATCCAGCCTATGCTGCTCAGGGAGACACCGCGGCGGCGACCGCATGGCTTCTTGACGTCGCATCCGCTGCGCCTGATCCGGCTCGCGTTCTCGGCGATATCGTTGACCTCTCTTGGATCCCCATGGCTCAGCGCGCGATCATCTACCAGCGAGTTCTTGAGCTACGGGAGAGCGCCGCGGGAAAGCTCGATGGTATCGAGCGTCAAAATGCTCAGCAGGAGCTAAGTTCGTGGCAGGTACGCTGGATTCAATATCTGGTCCGGTCGAAGCAATACGGAGCCGCCGCAGCCGCGTTGTCTGCGCTTCCGCAAGAGACAAAGTCTGCGCAGATAGAAGCACTGATACCTCTGGAACTGCAAACGGCAGCGCAACTCGGGCGCTTAGACTCGATCCTCGCCGCGTACAAACTGGAGCCGCAGAAAACTCCGTCTCTCCGGATTCTTCGCACCGCGGCACAGCAACTCTCCGAGGCTGGCGACAAACAGTCCGCTCGTAAGATTCTCGAGTCCGTCTTTGCGAATGAGATCGAAGAGCATCGTTTGGTTGCCGCGAACTTCCTCGGCCTCGCGGACATCCGACTCGCTTCGGGAGACACAGCTGGCGCGCTCGACCTTTTGCGTCGCCTCGTCCTGGCCGTCGGAAGTCCATTTGAAAATCTCGATCCCGCAGGCGCGCTCCTCGAAAAATCTGGGCACAGCAGAGAAGCCCTCGAATTTCTCGAGCAGCTCGTCAAGTCGGCTCCGTGGGAAGCTTCGTATCGTCTGCGCTTAGCGAAGGCAAGACTCGCTGCAGGCAAGGATCAAGCTTCAGCTCTAGAAGCGCTCTCGTCCATTGCAGGCTCAACGAATGTTTCGTATGAGTTGCGTCTGAAGGCAGCCAGCGCGCTGGGGAGCCATTCTCATCCCAACTTGGGCAGCGACGAACTCAACCTTCTTGCCAGTGGGGGCGCGATCAGTTCCGCAGCCGCCGACAAATTTTACTTCTTTGAGGCAAGGATGACGGCTGCCGAGAGGGCGGCGGACGTCCCAACGAAGACGCAGTTGCTGAGCCATTCGATAACCGACTTCCCGCGCCGAAATTCCTCTCGTATTCCTCTCTTTGAGGCAGCAATCCAAGCAGGTTCGGACGGCTACGCGCTCGGAATTCTTGAGCCACTCCTGCAGACGCAGTTCCTGCGCAATCCGGCTGTCGAGAACTCCGACGACGAAGATCAGATCTCCGGCTCTGTAGACGAAGAAGAAAACAAGAACGATACGAATTTTCTCAGCGCAGCGGGCGGTCAGCTCTCACGAATTCAGGCAGCGCAGCTCGCGCAGATGATTGCTGACGCTATGAGCCGCCAAGGACGACTTGGCGAAGCTCTGTCCTATTACCAAACGGCTCGCACGATCGGGACCTCGCCACTTCGCAAAGTGTTGGCTGACAAAATCGCCGAGACGAAATCTACGCTCTCAATTGAACTTGAGAATGCATCCCGTCAGCCGCTTCTGCACGAAGCCCTGGAGCAGGACCGCGTGGTTCGTCCTCGGTTATTGGCCCACGGTGCTCGGGCGTCTCGAACTTCAGCCGCCAAAGGAGATGTGAAGCAATGAAGCGCATCGCTCTATTCCTGTGTTTCGGTCTCGTCTGCGCTGGGATTGGCCGCGCAGCCTATCATTCAACTGCGTCTTTGGACATGTCGCTTTCCAAGTTTGTTCCCGCGGGTCCCGTGTTGTACCTCGAGGCGAAGGACCTCTCGTCGCTTCTCGGCGATTGGAATTGTTCATCTCAGAAGCAGGAATGGATTCATTCTGACAATTACGAGGTCTTCTCTCGTTCGCGGTTGTTTTTGCGGCTCAAAGGTGCTGGAGATCAATTCGCTGGCGCAGCCGGTCTTCCGCCCAACATGGAGTTTTTGTCCCAGGTGGCGGGGAAGCACAGTGCCCTGGCCATTTACGATATTGGCAGGCTGCAATTTCTCTACGTCACCTACCTGCCATCGGCCAGCTCGATGCAAACAACCTTGTGGCAAACTCGTGCGAAGTTCGAGCCTCGCCATGCAGGAGGCGTGGATTTTTACCTGCGCCGTGATCCGGAATCGCAGCGCGAAGTTGCTTTCGCAGTTGCCGGCGACTACTTGTTGCTCGCCACGCGCGAAGACTTGATGGCGGCCGCTCTGCAATTGATCTCGGGCAAGCCGGATCGAACCATAGAGAGCGAACTTTGGTGGGCGCAATCGACCGCTGCTGCCGGGCCAGTCGGTGACCTCCGGATGGTTCTCGACATGCAAACCCTTGTTCCCAACGGCTATTTCCGAACCTATTGGGCCCAGCAGAACATCACGGACCTGTCTCAATACTCAGCGGCTGTCTCTGATCTGTTCCGATCCACGAAGGAATACCGTGAAGAACGCGTGTTGATCCGAAAGAAGGAGCCTGCGCATAATTCTTCACCCGAATCCCTAGCGGCCGTTGCATATCTGTCCAATCTGGTTCCGGATGACGTCGGCATCTATCAAGTCTCCGCCGACCCCACTCCAGAGGCCAGTCTTGCATTACTCGACACGAAGCTCTTGGCGCCGCATTTAGGGCCAGTTCCAGTTTCTCAGTTCGCGCCGCAACTGCAGTTGACGTCGGGCGAACAGGGTTCCAGTTCAGACCTTGAGATCAGGATTGATCAGGCTCCTCCAGAGAATTCAGCCGCCCCTCAAGCGGGATCAGAATTGAAGGCATTACTCCAAAAGACTCCGATCCTCGCGTCACTTCAGCTGCAATCGACTCAGAGAGACTCCGCAGGAGTCTTCGTGAGAATGCATTCCGCTGTAGTTCTGGCCGCTGAGTCTGATTGGAACCCATCCGAGGTTCAGCCTGCCATCGCGGAGTTCATCAAGCCCGTGCTAACTGCAAGCGATCTTGGTGCCTCTTGGCAGGCGAGGTCCGGTTTCGATCAACTCGATGGGCTATGGCCTCTCGCAATTGCTATTCGTGGGAAGTGCCTCGTAGTCAGCGACGACTCTGCGTTGATGTATGCGGTGCTGTCCAACTTCAATCGTAAGTCCGATCACGCCCCGGCGGATTTCATTGCCGGATTTAATCATCGACGCGAGCACGCTGACTTGGTGCAACTGACTGATCTGATCGACCGACCGAACGCGATCGGTAGCGGAGTCGGTGCGGCGCGCCAGCCACAATTTTTCTCTGGAAATATGGCTAGCCTGAGCAAGACATTAGCCGACGTGTCATCGGAGCATATCGAAATCCACAACGATGGAGGCAAGGTGCGGCAGACCGTAATCTACGAATGGGCCCAGTAAAATACATAGCGTTGTTGTTAGTGCTCGTGGCGTGCATGCCCCAGTCTGCTCGCAGCCGACCCAGCGACTCCGATCAGAATTCGGGTCCATCCTCTCTCTTCGGGCAGTCTTCCGCGCAAATCTTGGGTCGGGAGTTTTCCGGCCACAATATTTCCTATCTGCTGCTCGACGCCCGGACAGGTCAATTGCTCGCATCGCGATGGGAAAATCCCGATACTCCGATCCCGCTCGGCTCGTTAACCAAGCCTTTTGCCGCTCTCGCCTACGGACAGCGACACGACTCTCGCTTTCCGGTATATACCTGTCGCGGAGCCCAAACTGGGTGTTGGCGTCCCCAAGGACACGGTGAAGTTGACCTCAGCTCCGCGATCGCCAATTCCTGCAATTCGTATTTCCGCATGCTGACAGCGGATCTTACCGCAGCCGATATGTTGTCGGTCGCTGAGCACTTCAACCTCGAGTCTCCAAGTCGCGAGATATCCGGAGCCGAACTCGCAGGCCTCGGGTCACGCTGGCAGGTTTCTCCATTGCGCATGGCTCTGGCGTACATCGAACTCGCTCATCAACGTCGGCTATTCGGTGTGCAACAGATTCTCGACGGAATGGCACAGTCCGCTCGCAATGGAACCGGAGCGGGGGTCGATCGAGCGTTACGGATTCCCAACGCTTTGGCAAAAACAGGTACCGCGATGTGCACCCACTCCCCGCATGCGCCCGGTGACGGCTTCACGATCGCCCTTGTGCCCGCCGACGATCCGAAGATTCTCTTAATGGTTCGCGTGCATTCAATTCCCGGTGCGGAAGCCGCCAGAATCGCCGGCCAAATGCTGCACCGGATTGAGGAATGAACGGTGCGAATGAGATTCATGTACTTCGCTGGAACGTCCAGGCAAGTGACCGCGCTCCTGTTGCTGGCATTTGTCTCAATTCCGATTCAACAATCCGCATCGGCCTTCGGAGTTGCGCGTGGAGGGTCTCCCGCGACCGTTCGCATCGGCGTGCTGGGGCTGTTTCATCCACGCGAACTTAGAATCACGTCCATCGCAGGACAAGCGCTCGTCCTACGCGCTGGCAGTCACTCGATCGTTCTCGAGAAAAGTTCTGCGGTCGATTCGGTAGTAGTTCAGTTTGCGGAGACGGGCATAACCGCCGCCTCGCATAACAGCATTTTCCCGGCACCCGCAATTACCCTCACCGGTCGCAACGGAGAGCCAGTGGACTTTCTGCTTTCAGTCCCCGCCAAAATCACGCGCCGCTATCACGGCACCCTCGAAATTAAGACTGACTCAAGAAGCTTGATCCCCGTTATCGCCATGGATTTGGAAATCGCCGTGGCCTCCGTGGTGGCGGCGGAGAGCGATCCTGATACTCCAGTCGAAGCGCTCAAGGCCCAAGCGATTGCAACTCGCTCGTATTTCGTGTCGGGTCGCGGTCGTCATCACGATTTCGATTTCTGCGATACCACGCATTGCCAGTTCTTGCGCGAGCCACCTCCCGTAGGGAGCAACGTCACGCAGGCGGTGATCGAAACGCGCGGGATGGTTTTAGCCTACAACTCCAAGCCATTTTCAGCCATGTACACCCGCAGTTGCGCCGGTCGCACTCGTACTCCGGAGCAACTCGGACTCACTGCGGCTGGCTATCCTTATTACTCGGTGGATTGCCAACATTGCCGGTCACACCCAATCCGCTGGACTACGCGGATTTCCCTCGCCAATGGTGCAGCTTTGCGGAGTTCCGACGAATCGTCCCGTCTCAATCTCGACCGCCTGCTCGGGTGGAACACGGTTCCCAGCAATGACTTTGTCATGAAGCGAGAGGGAAATGAAGTAACCCTGCAGGGCGCCGGCAACGGGCATGGCATCGGCCTCTGCCAGTCAGGCTCGAAGGCGATGGCGGAAGCGGGTTCCAACTTCCGCCAGATCCTCGCCCACTATTACCCGAACACGGCCATCATCATCCTGCCTGGCGCCGCTAGTGTCGGCGCTTAGGCCGGCTTCTGATCCGAGAAAGTTTCCGAACGCGCATCCCAGAAAATCTTCTTCCCCGTCCAGTACGACTCAGCGGCCATCATGCATGCCGCCGAGTGCGCGAAGCCCGCGTGTACCGTCGCATGGGGTTGCTGGCGCGATCGCATGCATTCGAACCAGTTTGCCATATGCTCCAGACTTAGATCGTCGATTCCCATCGGCGGAACACCGGTCCGGCCGGGCAGCTGAATAAATTCCGACGTCCTCTTCTGATCGATGTCGGAGTCATCTTCGTGCGTGCCCTTTTCTTCGATCAATTGGTAGCGCGGGCTACCTTCTCCACCGATATTAATGAGCGTTGCTTTCTTTCCCATGTAGCGCGTGAAACTGGGAGCGTCGTTACCGAAGCTGGTCGAATAGCTCACCAGGAACCCTTTCGGATACTCGAGCAGTGTTTGGAATGTGTCGGCGTTCTCGCGGCCGTCGTGCCATGCGAAAACACCTCCATGCGATACCACTGACGTCGGATAATTATCGTCCATGAACCAGTGCACCACGTCGATTGCGTGGCTCATCCACTGATCCGGAATTCCGCTGGAAAATTCTTTATACAACCGGAACTCGAAATATCGTTGCGGATCGAACGGCCGTGCCGGCTTCGTCATTAGCCAAGCGCTCCAGTCGGTATCCTGCTCGCGAATCTGCTTTACTTCCGGACGTCCTCGCCAACGCGGCCCGTGATAATTCCAGACAATCTCAACTTTACTGACATCGCCGAGAGATCCGCTTCGCGCCACTTTTTGCGCCGCCACCTGGTAGGGTTCGCTGCGATGTTGCGTGCCCACCTGAACGATCGTCTTGGCTTGAATTACCGCGTCCCGCGCCGCCTTTGCCTCTGCCAGAACGTTACCCATTGGCTTTTCCACGTATGCATCTTTGCCAGCAGCCGCCGCGAGCTTCAAGATCGGTGAATGCGTGTGTTCCGGCGTCGAGATCAACACCCCATCTACATCTTTCAGGGCGAGTAGCTCTTCAGGATGCTTCAGCGCGCGCGGATCCCTCCCGTAATAGCCGGAGTTGGTAGCCACGGCCTTGGCACGGTTCACCGTCCATAGGTCACAGATG
Source organism: uncultured Acidobacteriota bacterium (assembly GCA_963793945.1). Taxonomy (GTDB): domain Bacteria; phylum Acidobacteriota; class Terriglobia; order Terriglobales; family Acidobacteriaceae; genus Sulfotelmatobacter. The sequence goes on from CAWCCE010000001.1 coordinate 78,294, forward strand.
GCGGTCATCTCGACGTGATGACTATCTTTGAGCTTCGACGCGATCAGATCGAGATCGTGACCGCGGTTCCCATTGCCAATGTGCCCGAGCGAAATGCGATCGTTCGCGCCAACAATGTTTGCGTAAGACGCGGCCGTGCGAGGGAGCATGGCACTTCCCGCAATCGCGACAGCAGATTTACCGAGGAAATCTCGGCGGTTCATCGACGAAGAATCGCTCATGAATTGCTCCAGGAAAGCGCAATTGAAATAACAGAAATTAGTTACGAACAAATCTCTGTGCGGCCCACGAAACTTAAATGTACTGGTTCACTACGAAGTCACCTTCAGCCCATCGGGCACTAGAGGTAGAGCGCGCAACCGCACGCCGCTCGCATCAAAGATCGCGTTGGATATCGCGGGAGCAAGACCGATCATCGGGCACTCTCCCGCCCCCACCGACGGAATATCCTTTCGATCCAGAAGAACCGTTTCCAGCGCCGGAACATCGCTGAAGCGCGGTACGCGATATTCCGATAACCTGCCGTTCAGAATCTTCCCATTTTCGAATTCAATGGCTTCGAACAAGGCTCCGCCAAGCCCTTGTACGTTCGATCCTTCGATCTGGTTGCGAAGCCCATCTGGATTCACGATCGCTCCGCACTCGAACGCGGAGACCACCCGAACGACCTTCACATCTCCACTCTTGCGGTCCACGTTGACCTCGGCGAACGTCGCGATGTTCCCAAGCTTTTCGTAACCGCCTCCCATGCCGAAGCCTTGTCCGGCGGTCTTGCTCTTGCCCCATCCAAACTGCTTCGCTGCTGCCTCGAACACGGCACGCAAGCGTTCGTCTTTCAGATTCTTCAATCGGAATTCCAGCGAATCCATTTTGACCGTGTGTGCGAGTTCATCCATGTGCGACTCGCGCGCGAAGTGGTTCGCGGTTGCAGCCAGTGCTCGATACGATCCCTGCCTCAGCGGCGATCGAACGGCATGAAATACGATTCGTTGGTTCGGAACTTCGTAATACGTGCGAATGCCTGCGGAGCCCGAGTTGTAGTTATGAAACTCCCACGCGGTGATGGTTCCATCGCTCCGCACGCCACTGCTCACATCGATAACGCCAGCCGGGCGGAAATAAGCCCAGGAGAATTCTTCCTCTCGCGTCCATACAATCTTCACGGGACGCTTCGCCGCGCGGGCCAGTCGAGCCGCTTCGATTGCGGTCTCTCCAGTGTGTTTGCCACCGTATCCTGAGCCTGTATCCGGCATCAACACGCGCACGTGATCTTCGGGGATGTGAAACGCTTCAGCAAGCTGTCCGCGCACGCCGAACGGCCGTTGCGTTCCCGTCCATACGGTCAACCGATCCCCATCCCACTTGGCCAGCGCAGCCCGAGGTTCGAGGGGAACGTGCGCGATGTAGGAAATAGTGTAAGTCTGTTGGAGCTTGTGATCCGCGGAAGCCATTGCCTGGTCCAGCGCGCCCACATCGTAGCGATCGCCGTCCCCAGTAGGATCTTTACCCTCTGTCGTGTTCTTGCGCAGATAGTCGAATAATTCCTTATTCGAGGGCTGTGGCTCGGATTTCCATTCTGCGTTGAGAGCCTCAATCGCAGATGCGGCGAGTCGCGAACTCGGCGCGGCTACTCCTACAAAGTTACCGTCATGCACAACCACCGCGCCCATCTGCTCTGCCTTCTGCGTGTCCGCAGACACCAACGTCGCATCAAAAGCCGCAGGACGCAGGATCTTCCCGTAAAGCATGTCAGGCAGCTTTTGGTCTGAGGGATAGTGGTGGCGACCCGTAACGAAGTCTCGCCCGTCAACCTTGTGCGCCGATTGCCCCGCGACTCTCCATTCCGTCGCAGGAATCAAAGCCTGGTCCGACGCAACATCCTGCGTGATCTGCTGTCCCTTGGTCAGTTCGGCGTAGTTCGCCGACCGCCGACTCTTTGCGTCGGTGATCTTGCCATCATCGGCCATCAAACCCTTTCGATCTGTTTGCCACTGTTGGGCGGCAAGTCCGATCAATGTTTCGCGCGCGGCTGCCGCAACCTTTCGGAGTTGCAGGTTCATCGTTGGCGTCGTGCGGCTCCCGAACGTTCCCATGTCAAACGGAGTGAGCTGCGTATCGCCCATTACCAGATCAATCTGATCGATCGGCACATGAAGCTCTTCTGCAACCGCCTGGCTTAGAGACGTCCGGATGTTCTGGCCCATCTCGGCTTTTCCGGTGTACACATTAATCTTTCCGTTTTCGCCGATATGGAGCCACGCATCGATTTCTTTCGGCAGCGACTCACCGCGTCTTTGCCCGCCACCCGATTCCTGCGCGAGGATCGCAGGTTTTAGAACGGAAACGACAAGCACCCCGGCGCCCAGGAACTTGAAAAAATCCCGCCGGCCCACATCAAATCGGTATGGAGCTGCAGCCCTGAGTTCATAGCGTTCCGGCTCTAAATACAATTCTGTCTGATGTCCCTCGCTCATCGGCTGGTCCCCTTCTCGTTGGCCGTCCCACTCGTCATATGCGCAGCCTTCTGAATTGCGCTGACAATTCGCGGGTAGGTTCCACACCGGCACACGTTGCCATCCATGAAGTCAACAATCTCACTCGCGTTCGGATTCGGGTTTCGCTTCAGCAGCGCCACTGCCGACATGATCATCCCCGACGTGCAGTATCCACACTGCATCGCTCCCACTTCCAGAAACGCTTCCTGCACCGGGTGAAGACGATCTCCGGCGGCCAGCCCCTCGATGGTCGTGATTTGTTTTTGAACCACTGCTCCGATTCGCGTAATGCAGGAGCGCTGCGATTTGCCGTCAATCAAGACGGTGCAGGCCCCGCACTGTCCTTCTCCGCAGCCGTATTTGCTCCCAGTCAAATCTAGTTGTTCACGCAACACGTTTAGCAAACTGGTTTGAGGATCCGCGTCGACCGTATAAGACTTTCCATTGATCGCGAGATGAATCGTAGCCATGCCGAACTCCGGAGCGAAGAAACTCTTATTGAGGATGACTTGAGAACTGCTTTACAAGAATGATATACCCGCAAAAACACCGAAGCGAACTTTCCACCCCATGAGCGCCGCTCCGAAACGCAGGCCCTTCGTGAAACTTCGCATCGTTCGTGGTTCAAGCCTTTGCCCCCTAATCGTTGATGGCCTGATAGGCAAGCTCATGCACCTGACGGTCGAGTGTCAAGTCTCCAGTCGGGTGCAGCTGCGCCATAAACACGACGATCATTTGCTCTTTCGGATCAATCGAGAACGCGGTATAAAAAAATCCTCCCCATGCGTACGAACCTGGCGACCCGAGTTCTGACAGCGGCCCCTTCACTCCCTCGATTCCAAAGCCCAAGCCGAATCCCTCGTCAGGCCCGATCTTCCCCAGCTGATCGTGCGTCATGAGCTCAATTGTCTTCCGGCTGAGCAGCCGTGTGTTGCCGACTTTTCCTTCATCGAGCATCATCTGGCAGAAGCGCGCGTAGTCCATTGCCGTAGATACCAGTCCGGCGCCACCGGAAAACAGTTTCTTCGGTCCCCGTGTGGGATAGTCCGCGGAATATACAAACGACCCCTCCCGGATCGGCGTATCCGGAAATCGATTCAATCCTTTGTCTGCATAGTACGTATACGCAGTTGCCAGTCTGGCCGCCTTGTTGTCGGGAGGGTAGAAATAAGTGTCGTTCATCCCCAGCGGTTCAAAAATCCGCGCGCGGAAGAATTCGTCGAGTGGTTTGCCCGACACGACTTCCACGAGCCGGCCCAGAACATCGACTCCCAGGCTGTATTCGAAGCGGTCGCCGGGATTGAACAACAGCGGTAGTGCGGCCAGATTTTTAACGCTGTCGCCGATCGTGCCGTCGTATTGGAGCAGTCCACTCGCTACATTCGCTTTTTCATAGAGCGGGCCGAGGTCGCCATTCCATTGATAAGTAATCCCCGACGTATGCCGCAGCAAATCGCGAATGGTGATTTCCTTCGTCGCTGGAATCGTATAAGGCTCGCCGGTGGCCGGCTTTACCAGGACCTTCGAATTCTTGAATTCCGGTAGATATTTCGAAACGGGATCATCCAGCAGAAATTTCCCCTCTTCATACAGCATCATTACGGCCACGCTGGTGATGGGCTTAGTCATTGAGCAGATGCGGAACATCGCATCTGTCGGCATCGGCTTCGCGGCCTCGCGGTCCATCATGCCTTGCGCCTTGAACCACGCGATATGACCGCGACGAACGACCAAAGTCACCGCGCCAGCGATCCGCTTGTCATCGATGTCTCGCTGCACAACCGTGCTGATGCGCTCCAATCGTTCCGAAGAGAGCCCGACCGATTCTGGTTTCCCGGAAGGGATGTCCTGTGAAAATGCGAGAACATTCAAGATAAGAAAACCGAGCAGAAACGAAATCCGTCTCTGCCCGGCCGAAAGTGCATCCCCCATGTTTCCTCCGCTTAAGACTTGATGGTTTTCGAAGCCGCGTCCCACGTGACCGGCTTTTTACGGAAGTACGACTCGTTCGCCATGTGGCATGCGATTGCCGCGTTATTGCCGAACACCGCGTCCTCGGTTACCGGCTTGCGCGACTTTACCGCTTGGAAAAAGACGTTCAGGTGCGGTTTCAAGTCGTCCCAGTCGTGTCCCTGGTAAACCACGTTCTCGCGGACCGGCTCTTTTCCGATTGGCGGATCATGTTCCGCATGCCATTGCGCCGCGTACTCGGCTCTCATCTTCGCCGGGAAACTGAAACTGTAGTAGCTCGGATCCAAATCGACGCCAGGCTGCTGCGAGTGCTTCAGTTCCAACTCTCCGGCCTCGAGCAGACCCTTCGGGCCCATGAAACGCGCCAACTCCGGCGTTTCGCAGCCTAGGTCTAGCCGGACGTAAACCGGAATGCCGTGATAATCGAATAGCACCGTGTGAAAGTCAGGCATATCGCGGCCGTCTTTGAAGCGGAAGATTCCGCCCATAGCGGTTGCCGAAGTCGGAATCTCGTTCCACCCCAACGTGAACATCATGCCGCTGATCAGATGCACCATCAGATCTCCGGCGACTCCCGTGCCGTACGCCTTCCAGCAGCGCCAGCGTGCGAAATGAAGTGGATTGAAATCAATCTTGGGAGCGTCGTTCAGCCAGGTGTCCCAGTCGAGTGTCTTTGGCGACAAATCGAGTGGGGGTGGATATTCCCAGGCTCCCGTCGGATCGTTGCGGCCGAGTGTCAACTCAATCATCTCCACATCGCCAATCGCGCCTCCGGAGTAGAGTTCGCGAGCCTTTTCGCAAAGGAGCGAACTCACGCGCTGCGATCCAATTTGCACGATCCGGTTATTTTTCTGTGCGGCCTCCACCATGGCCAATCCGTCGGCCACATTGTGTGACATCGGTTTTTCGCAATAAATGTCTTTGCCTGCATTGCACGCGTCAACTACGACGCGCCGGTGCCAATGATCCGGCACGGCCGCTACGATGCAGTCAATGTCTTTACGGTCGAGCAGTTCCTGATAATGCCGTGTTGTCGGCAGGTTCGGATTGGCCGTGAGCTCCTTGGCCAGCGTGTGGCGTCCGTCATACAAGTCGGCGGCTCCAACGCACTCGACGCCCGGAATACTGATAGCCGACGTCAGCAATCCGGAGCCTTCCATGCCGACCCCGATAATGCCAAAGCGCATGCGGTCACTCGGAGCGACGGCCCGCGGCAAAGGCTGAGCGGAAAGCAGAACGGTTTTCCCCACCAGAACACTGCTTGCGGCTGCTGCTGCACTACCTTGCAAGAATGCACGTCGCGAAAAAATGCGTTTCATGCCAACCCTCCATTTTGGAATTACTGTGCCTGCGGTTGAGCGTCCTTATTTTTTCAGTGGCTTGATCGCCACTTCCTTGAAGAACACAATGTCGTTATCGCTGTGATTTTGCAGCCCAAAATATCCAAAGTTCGGACGCGGTCCCCGCTGCGGTTCAAAATCAAACTTGCGGTCGGGCACCGGATCGCCATCCTTATAATCCGTAACCTTCACGCCATTCAGCGTGACGATCGTCCGCGATCCGTCCAGTGTGATGTCCATCGTGTTCCATTCCGGCCCGGGCTTCCAAGCCTTCGCTAGCGGCTTGGTCAGCGAATACAGCATGCCAGTCGAATGGTATTCATCTTCGCCCGAAGTTTCTGGATGGTTGTCGATCTGCACCTCGAAGCCGTAGTGCACCGGCATCCATTCCTCACGCGGCTCGACCGGAATGCGGACGAACACACCGGAGTTATCATTCTCGTCGCGCATCCGGTAGACGACGTGGATCTCGCAGTTTCCAATCTTGCCGCCCGTCCAGTAGAGCAGCCCCATGCCGCCGTGGGTGTGGATCAATCCATCTTCCACCGTGTCGCCGCCGGGGCCGACGTGTTTCCATCCAGTCAAATCTTTGCCATTAAAAAGTTGTTGCCACGTATTTGGATCGCCCTTGCACACATTTTCGTCCGCCGCATACGATACCGCCGCAAAACTCGCGAGCAGAAAAATACACACAGTAAATCGTTTCAACATTGGGAATCTCCTGGATTGTTCCGCTTGCCTGCCATGGGACAGACCAATCTACTCGCACCCGGGCTCGGAATCAATCGGGACGGTGGGGATTAATCCTGACAGGGAACTAGGATCGGCGGTCTGCGATTGTTCGGCGGTCTTTTTGGAGGAAATCGAGCTTGCTCTCGGATCCCCTCTGAATTTGGATCGCAAAAACAATGGCGCCTCCCCGCAACAGGAGAGACGCCGAAATTACAGCGATTAGGCTGAACCCGCTAATCCATCTCGCGCGTTTCTAGCCCCATGAATCGTGCCCCTGCCCCGGCTCCCGAGCCGCCTTCCGCTTCGCGCTTCTTCTGCCAGTCCGACTCGGCCAATACGGCAATCGGCTCGGCCTTTTTCTTTTTCAAGACTGCATTGATTGCCGGAAGCTGCTTCTGCGTCAGTTTCTGAAAGTCGTCGATCACATCCTGCAATTCGTGCGCGAGCGAATCGGCGCGAGCGAACTGATATTCCGCCGGACGCCCCTCGTATCCGTTCACTGTGCCATAAAGCTGTCCCAGCAATTCGCGGATGCGTTCCTCGCCCGTGACCATGCCGCCTTCTTTTGTGGCGACAATCTTCGACCGCAACTCGTCGCACTTGGCCGCGAGATCTTGCAACTGCTTCCGCAACGGATCTTTTTCCGCCAGTTTGGAAGCTCTTGCATTGGCCTCGTTCCGCACTCCCTCGATCGCCTCGACCCCATAGGTCATGTGTTCGATCGTGTGATAGATCTTCATTGCCAGTTCGAACTGTGCTTTGCGATCGTCCTCCGAAAACTTCACACGCGGATCGAGAATAACGTTCAGCTGTTCGGTATAAACGTTGTCGCCCTTCGTCATCTTTACGGTGTAGGTGCCCGGCAGCACGCGCGGTCCTTGGGCCGCCTCAAAGAGCGCCGATGCCGCCGGAGGTACCGCTGGAGCCTTGACTCGCATCGGCCAGTTGGCGCGGTTCAGACCGCGATGTTTGCTGCCCGGTACCGTGTCTACGAGTTTGCCGTTCTGATCGAAAATTTCAATCTTCAGATCGCCAAAAATGTGGCGGCTCTTCTGGTAATACGTGATCTGCGCTTCCGACGGTCGATTTCTTCCGCTGAAAGTCTCGTCGCCTTCCGGCCATCCGCCGAACGTATCGAGATACTGAGTCGCGCGGCCGGGAAGCAGCGTGGCTTCTTTCGACATCAGGTCGGGCGTCAGTGCTCGCAGCGCCGAGATGTCATCGATGATCCAGATGCCGCGGCCATGCGTTGCCAGCACTAGATCGCTTTCGCGAGCCTGTACCGCGATGTCGCGCACTGCAACTGCTGGGAAATTGCTTCCTTTGTATTGCGCCCAGTGTTGTCCTCCGTCCACCGAGATCCAGAGTCCGACTTCGGTGCCCAGGAAAAGCAGGTTCGGATTGACCGAGTCTTCCTTGATGACGTGCGCATATCCCAGGACGCCGCTCTCCTGCAGCGGGAAAGCAGTCCACGTCTTTCCGTAGTCGGCGGTCTTGTAAGCGTACGGTTTCATATCGCCGAACGTATGGCGATCAAACGTAGCGTATGCCGTCGCCTCATCGAAGCGGCTGGCTTCAACGGTCGAGACCCAGAATCCTTTTTCAACTCCACTGACGTTTGCCGAAACGTTCGTCCAGTTCTTCGCTCCATCGCGTGTGATCTGCACGTTTCCATCATCCGTGCCGACCCATATGATCTGGCCGTTCTTCGGCGATTCTGAAATCGAATAGATCGTCGTGTACATCTCCGCCGAAGAGTTGTCGACAGTCACGCCGCCCGATTCTTCCTGCTTCTGCTTCTCTGGATCGTTTGTCGTCAGGTCCGGCGAGATGCGATCCCACGATTGTCCGTGATCTCGTGACCGGAATAGGAACTGCGAACCGATGTAAATCGTTCCTTTCTCGTTCGGACTCATGTGAATTGGCGTATTCCAATTGAAACGTAGTTTCTTCTCGCCGTAATTCGGGAGCGGCTTGATTCCGCGAATCTCATGCGTGACACGATTAACGCGTCCAATCTCTCCGCCCTGCGCTTCCGCATAAATGTAGTTGGGGTCCGAGGGATCCTCGAACATCCAGAAGCCGTCGCCGCCAAACATGTTTTCCCAGCGCGAGTTCGAAATTCCGCCCGGATACGACGAATCTCCCACCCACGAACTGTTGTCCTGAAGGCCGCCATACACGTGATAAGGATCCGCGTTGTCGGTGCTGACATGGTAGAACTGCGAGATCGGCAGGTTCATCTGATGTTTCCAGCGGCTGCCACCATCTTCGCTCCGCCATAGGCCGCCGTCGTCCCCAGCGATCACGACGTTCGGATTTTTGGGATTGATCCAGACATCGTGGAAATCTCCGTGCGCGCCGCCCGACACGACGTTAAAGGTCTTGCCGCCATCTGTGCTGTACAGAAGAATAAGATCCGGCTTGAAGATCTTGTTTTCGTCTTTCGGATCGACAATCAGATTGCCAAAATAAAACGGACGCCACACCATGTAGTTGCTGGCATCCAGCTTTGTCCAGTTCGCCCCGCCGTCGTCGGAGCGATACAGTCCCCTCCCTTTTTCCGCTTCGATATTCGCGTAAACCACTTGCGGCTTCGAGGGCGCTACCGCAACCGCGACTCGTCCCCACGGTTTGGCTGGAAGTCCCTTGGCATTGCTGTCTTGAATCTCGCTCCAATGATCCCCACCGTCCGTCGATTTGAAGAGCCCGCTGCCTGGCCCACCCGATCGGAACGTCCAACCCTGACGCCGGAAGTCCCACATCGAGGCATACATTGTTCTCGGCTCTTGCCGGCTCATTGCCATGAGCGCGCAGCCGGACGAACCGTTCGCGCCCGCCAGAACTTTCTTCCACGTCTTTCCGCCATCCGTCGTCTTGTAAACTCCGCGCTCGTCGTTGTCGTTCCAAAGATGCCCCATCGCGCAAACGACAACGTTATTCCCGTCGTTCGGATCGACCAGAATCTTCGCAATGTGCTCGCTATCTTTCAGCCCGACATTCGTCCAGTTCTCGCCGCCATCGGTCGACTTGTAGACGCCATCCCCGACGGAAACGCTGTTGCGGACCCACGCCTCGCCTGTCCCTACCCAAACCGTCTTCGGATTCGAAGGATCAATCGTGACTGCGCCGATCGACTGCGCGCTCTCGCGGTCAAAGACAGATTTGTAGGTCGTGCCACCATTCACTGACTTCCACACGCCGCCGCTCGCCGCGCCTACGAATACTGTGATTCGCCCATCCTGCTCGACCGCATCGATCGCGGCGACTCGACCGCTCATCGTCGCCGATCCAATATTGCGCGCAGGCAATCCGGAAACCGTGGCCGCGTCGTATTTGTAACCCGTCTGGGAGTAAGCCGCGTTGGCTGGAAGCATGCAAAAGACAACCCAAAGAAACATGCTCAACTTCGGCAGAAGGGAAAAATGACTGTGCATCGTATTCATCAGTTCGTTTCCTCGTTGCGGTTCAAAATGTCGCCTACAGCACACGATTCAGCCCTTTGCAGCACTCCGCCGGACATCAATGAATCCCGACCAACCCGGACTTCTTCTCTTCAGGTTTCAGCGACGCAGGAACGGCGAAGTCCGCGGGATCGATATTTATATTCACTTCAATTTTCTCGACGGCCGTGGTTTGCTGCGCAGGATTTGCCTTCGATCCCTGGGAGATCGAATACGGATACATCACTCCCGCCACGGGTTTGTAGGATCCCATCTCCAAGACAGTCTCGCGAACTGATCCCCGGATGAATTCCTGAACTTCCTTGCGGATTTCCAGATACGTGTCGGGATCGAGGAAGTAATAAACGATGTCGCCGTCCTTCAACGTCACCTTCAGCCGCAGAGCATCGTCCCCATCGACGACATCGTGGCCCATGAATTCAACCGTGTTTCCTTTTTCCTTGTAATCCACCAGCGGCCCGTCGAAGTCGGCATCGAGCAGCAGATCCTTCAGGTCATCCTCGCCCATTAATTCCGGATCCTTCTTCCCCCCGAACGGCTGGATCTGCCAGCCCGTCGAGCCATCGTATGCCGTGACGGCTGTCATGCCCTGGAGCGAAAACGTCTCTCGCACCAGATTCGGCCGCTGGTTCTCTTGCAATGTCGCGGCTGTGAAGCCACCGCCGGCGATCAGCTTGCCCGTAATGCGCACGGACTTGATCGCTTTGATCTTGTCGATCCCGCCCTTTGCTTGGATATTTTTATTGACCAGTTCCTCGGCGGTTTGTGCCTGCATGAAAACCGCGAGGCACGAAACTGCTGCCAGCACCATCGCTGCGTGACGCATGGGAGCGAACTCCTGTTAATGGGGATTAGATCCTGGGACTAGACGAAACAGTACTCTACTCGGTAGTAGACGGACTTGCCAAGCCACCGTGAGCGACAACAACGATCTCGATCGCAACATAACATGTCGCGACAGCCGCCTCCGCCGTCCCGCGAGTCACGAACTGCGAGCGGACCTGATGAAAAATTACAATCTACGAAGATTTTCGTTGACACTACGAATTCCTTCGTAGTATTGTCCCTCGCATGGCGCACTCTCCGCAAAAACCTACCGCTTCGGAGCTGGAAATTCTTCGCGTCCTATGGACTCGCGGGCCATCGACCGTTCGCGACGTTCACGACTCGCTCAGCGAAAAAAAGGCTCTCGGATACACGACGGTACTCAAGCTCCTGCAAATCATGACCACAAAAGGCACCGTGCGGCGAAACGAAACACAACGCGCGCACGTCTATGAAGCATGCCTGCCGGCGGCTCAAACCAAGCGCCAGCTCGCCGGCGATATGTTGCAACGAGTTTTTGAAGGATCTGCGAGTCAACTGATGATGCACGCGCTCGCGGGACGCAAGGCCTCGCGGGAAGAGATCGAAGAGCTTCGCCGAATGCTCGATGAGTATGAGAGGAACCGCCGATGACGAACACCATGACGACTGACCTCATCAACTGGATTTCTCCGCGAACGATGCAGGCCTTGGGTTGGGCTCTCCTGCACTTCGTGTGGCAGGGAACAGCGCTGGCAGCATTTTCCGCATCGGCAATGGCAATTTGCCGGCGCACCCAAATGCGTTATCTGGTTGGCGTCGCAGCGCTGGGGCTGATGCTGCTTGCGCCCGTTGCCACTTTTACTTTCTACCTCCAGCAGCGCGCTGACATTCCAATTGCCAGTGCGGCGCCAATCAGACTTCATCATGCGGCGGCTGCGAACCATGAAACCGAGGCCAGTGAGTCCGCAACGCCTTCCTCAATTCGCACCTCGCTGGATGCTTTCTCATGGCTGGTTGAAGCTTGGCTACTCGGAGTGGCTTTCTTCAGTCTCCGTTCCGCAGGGGGATTCCTGCTGTTGGAGCGCGAACGCCGGAAACAGTCTTCGATTGTTGCCGATCACGTGCTTGAAATCTGTCACGCGATGCAGCACCAGCTTGGCATTGATCGCGTGATTCGCTACTGCGAATGCGCGTGGCTACAAGCGCCCGCAGTTATCGGATGGTTTCGGCCGATTGTGTTTCTCCCAGTGAGCGCGCTGACCGGACTTTCGGAAGACCAGTTACGGTCCGTTATTGCACACGAGCTCGCGCACATCCAACGGCTCGATCCCTTCGTTAATGTGTTCCAGGTCGGTGTCGAAACGCTTCTGTTCTATCATCCTGCAGTCTGGTGGTTGAACAAGCGCATTCGCGCCGAACGCGAGCATTGCTGCGACGAAACGGCGGTCGCGGTCTGCGGCAACGCCGTCGAATACGCGCGCGCTCTGACCATGATGGAAGAGTGGCGTAGCGCTCCGGCATTGGCGATGGCTGCGAATCGCGGACCGTTGACCGAACGCATCGTGCGCGTCCTCGGACTAAAAACTCTCGGGACAGGAATTCGCGGCATCGGAATCAGCGGCAGCATTCTGTGTCTTGCAGCTGCGCTGATCGCAGGAAATGCGCTGCTGGGCATCGCGCATCCAAAGGCTGCGCTCGCTTCCATGATTGGGCAGGCGACTGCGAGCTCGCCGAGCGCTGCGCCCCAACCTTCGCGGACATCAAGCTCTCCGGCTCCGAAACCTTCTCCCGCGCATCGGCAAAGCGAAGAGCAGACTTCGGCGGTTTCCTACATCGATGGGATGAAAGCCGCAGGCCTCGGCGATCTCACGATCGATCAACTGATTGCGCTGAAGACGCAGGACGTTACTCCGGAATATGTGCGAGAACTGCGCGAACAAGGCTTGCATCCTGACGCGAACATGCTGGTCGCAATGCGCGTCCAGGACATCACTCCGGAATACATTCAGCAACTGCACGCTGCAGGATTGAATCCGGATCAGAGCCAACTCATTGGCATGAAAGTGCAAGGCGTTGATGCTGAATACTATCGCGGGCTGAAGGAAGCGGGCATTGATGCGGATGTGAACCGTTTGATTGGGCTGAAAGTGCAGGGAGTGACTCCAGAATATGTGCGCGAGCTACATTCCGCAGGGCTCGCAGCCAATGCCGACCAAGTCATTGGCATGAAGGTGCAGGATGTCACTCCGGAATATTTCAAGGAGTTGCACAATCTCGGCCTGCAGCCGAATGCAAATGAACTCATTGGGATGCGCGTGCAAGATGTCACTCCGGAATGGATTCGCGGAATCCAGTCCCTTGGTCTGAAACCGTCGGTGAACGAACTGATCTCGATGCGGGTGCAGGAAGTAACGCCAGAGTACATCAAGGCGCTGCAATCGGCAGGATTCAAGGTTGGAGTCAACGACATTGTCCGCGCCAAGGTGCAGGATGTCACGCCGGAATTTATCGAAGAGGCCAGAAAGCACGGCTTCAAGGATCTGACTCTCGACAAACTGATCCAACTGCGGCAGCTGGGAATTCTGGATTCCAAAGCTGACCTCTAAGCCATCATCTGAATGAACCCGCGAGGCAACGTCCTCGCATGGGCGGAGAAGTGCGTCCGTCGCTGGTTGAGCTAACTCTGGTTGAATTCACTAAGGAGATCGCTTTATGCGAATGCGTCGAACTCTTGCGTATCTGGTATTTGCATCGTGCGTGCTTGGTGTCGTGATCAAGAATCGTGCGGCGGAAGTGCGCAGCGGCGATTGGACGATCAGCAAATCCGACAATCCTGGCAAGGTGGAGTTCTCGCTGATCGAGCATCATCACGGCGGATCATCGAACCACCAGTCCGATTGGCCCGCAAATTCGTTTCAGGGCGTCGACTTCGCGAAGGCTGGGCGACAAGACGTTCACTTTATGATCACGCGTGACGCGGGGAAGATTGAGTGCGAGGGATTCCTGAACGATGGCGAGGGCGCTGGACTGTTTCACTTCCAGCCTGACCCAAATTATCCGCGCGAAATGCAGTCGCTCGGATTTTCGGTGGACGATGAGAAGCAGTTCGGCATGGCAGTGCAGGATGTGAGTTTGGCTTTCGCGAAAGAGATGAAAGGCGAGCATCTGAGCGATCTCGACGCGGACAAGCTAATCGCATTCCGCATATTCCGCGTGGATTCGGCGTTCATCGAAGCACTGCGCGCGGAAGGCCTGAAGATTTCAGACAGCGACAAACTCGTGGCCTTTCGCATTCACGGTGTGAGTCCACAGATGATTCGTAGTTTGCGTCAGGCTGGATATTCTCCGGATGAAGACACGTTGATCGCGATGAGAATTCACGGCGCGACTCCGGAGTGGATCGAGGAGTTGAAGAAACGCGGCTACGATCACATCGACCTCGAGAAGCTGATCGCATTTCGTATCCATGGAGTTTCCCCGGAATTCATCGAGAAAGTGCAAGGACTCGGGTACAAGCATCCTGATCCGGATGAACTGATCGCCATGCGAATTCACAATGTGACACCGGAATACATCAGCGACATGCGTTCGCGAGGAATCAAAGACCTGAGCATCGATCAGCTGGTGAGCATGCGAATTCACGGGATCGATTAATGCTCCCGCGTATCGAACCGGGAATAGGAGCCGCTCCGATGGAGCGGCTTTTGTTTTTTCTGGTTGTGGAAATCTGACGAGAAAAAATTCTCAGCGAGAGGCTTAGAAGAGCTTTTTTCGCGGTTTCATTTTGGGAAAGACGGGCTTGTTCGGGGTACCCCCCCTCCCCCACCCCCCTCGGAAAGCCTTGACTGGCGCGGGTTCTGCAAAAATCGTCTGCAAAATCTTGAGCGCCTAGGGTTTAGAGGTCAAAATCTTGAGAACAAAGGAGTTGCGGGAGTTTTTCTTGTGTTCTCGCCTACCGCCTTTGCCTCGGCCATGATTTCTCAAATTGGGTTCTTCGCGCAAGGGCAGATGTCACATTGAGCCTGTGGATTAGTCCGGTGCGTCGCTGTCCTCAGCTAGGATTCCCACCCGTCGAAAATCGGAACGGGTGGGGCAGCCGAGTCAATCTTTTCGCTTACTACTGGGAATCCTGGGCGTCTGCCGTTAATTGGAGTTGGAGATTCTGGTTTGCGCCCTCTTCGATGTGGAGCGATTTGCCGGCGCCTTCGTATCGTTGGAGCAAGGTTGGGTCCATGACAGCGTCGCGGTCCACATTTTCGAATGCAAACAGGGAATAGTCGCCGGGTGGAACATTCGCGAGCGTGAATTGTCCTGATTGATTCGATATGCCCACTCGATAGTATTCCTCATTCGAGCGGCGCGCGGCATCGGGAACCAGTGCGACGGTCACCGAGGGGGCAACCTGCTGGTTGTCGGAATCTTTGTAGACAGTTCCTTGAACGCGAACGGCCCCGGGGCTGATATGGACTTCGATGGGCGGAGCGTGGCCGTGGCTGACGAGGATTGCGGCCGCAGGCGTGTCGCGTGTCGTCTTGAAGTAATAGCCATCGGGTAGCGGGGAGACGGTAACTCTGTATTCTCCTTCGGGGACGTCGTGGAACGTGAACGATCCGTCGGGCTGTACGGCAGCGCTGTCGACACCAGCACTTGCGTCAGCGGAGAGCGGCTTGAGCGACGCCATAGTTCTCGGCAGAGAAACCTTGCGGTCGCCTTCGACGCGAAGGTGGCCGGAAATAGTCGCGCCGGGAAAGAGAACCAAGTCGGGGACGTCGACCGGAGTATCGCCGACTGAGATGGAAGCGTGCCCCATTTGCAAATGGCCGGACATGGAATTGTCGGAAGATTGCGAGACGATGGAATACGGGCCAGGGGGAACCGCGGCCAGATCGAAGCGGCCAGCGGGATCGGTTTCTACCTCGAGGGAATATCCGTCGCCGGCAAATTGAGACAAAGTCACGTCGGAGCCTTTGGCGGGGACGCCGTTTGAAGTGAGGACGCGGCCTTTGACGTGAACGGTCCGCTGCGCAGAGAGGGTGAGATTGATGCCACTCAATTCTTCGCCGGGATGTAATTCAATCGACTGAGACTGCGCGGGATCGACGACGCCGGGATAAAAAATCGGTACGTACACTTGGGTGGAAACGGGACCGCGCGCTGAGAACCGGGGATTGGTTGCTTTGAGAAAGTACTGGCCGGGAGCAAGACCCCAAATGCGAAACTCTCCACGATCGTCGGTGAATCCGGTGCGGGCGTCGGAGAACTCGCGATGGCCGCTATTATAGGTGGCTTTCATCGTCTGCACGAGAACACCGGGCATCGGTTCGTCGCGATCATTGGTGATGTGTCCCGTGATAACGCCGGTGGGCATCAGGCGGACGACGACGTCATCGACGGTTTGCCCAGCAGTCAGTGACACGGCGCTTCCGGGAGATTGCGCGCCAGGGTGAGGGCGTCGTGCCGAACTGACGTAGCCGTTGTGGGCTGCGGAAAGGCGGTAATTCCCGGGGGTCAGATTGCGAAAGAGAAAGCTGCCGTCGGCGGCGGTCGTAGTAGCGGAATCCAATGCAGCGGGTCTGCCGGACGGCTGAAAATTCTGCAACGATACGGTAGCACCAGACAACGGCTGAGAGGTCTTTGCGTCGATGACGGTGCCGTGAATGGAGCCGGTGCTGGCGGATTGATCCTGCGCGAACGAAGGAACAAAGCTGACGAGCAGAAGCGCAACCAGAAGCGGGGAACGGCGAATCATAAGTTCACAACTAATACTGCGATTGCGAGTTCTGATGTGCAACGGAACCTCGCATCACGAAATGTACATCACTCTGGGCAGATTATATCGAGGAGAAACGGTCTAGCGCATGAGTGGATGGGATGCGTAAAGAAATTGTGGGGACGTCACCATCACTGTGCAAGTTATTTCATCTTGACAGCATCGCGGTAAGTAAAGGATTCTCCGCAGAGCGAGGAGAGAATCATGCCGAGCGATAAGTCTGCCCGCCGGAATGTACCCGCAGTTTCCAAGCGTGTTGATGAGCAAATGAAACTCTATTGCGCGGCGGCGATGGCTGCCGGTGTGAGTATGCTGGCGTTAGCCCAACCGGCGCAGGGCGAAGTGGTGATCACAAAGAAGACGATTCCGATCCCGGTCTCGAGCTATTTCTTTCCCCCACCGAAGCCTGTGCTGCTCGACCTGAATCATGATGGCGTCAACGATTTTTCGTTCTCGCTATACAGCTTTGCCTATCACTCGTTTCAAATCGCTCTGACGGTACGAGCCTTGGACGGCGGCGACGTGGTGGGAGGGGCAAATAAGGAAGGCGGCTTCTATGCGTCTGCGTTAGCGCACGGCGCGAAGATCGGACCATCGGCGCATTTCAGTTCCAGGGGCGTCGCCGACATTGAACGTGCTAGCGGCACGAACGCCTCGAATCGGTATTCACGCCATCTTTATGGCGATTGGGGTAACAATCCTGTCAACCGTTATGTGGGTGTCAAGTTTTTGATCAAGGGCCAAACGCATTACGGGTGGGTGCGGTTGACGGTGACGACCCAACCGAAAGGCTTTTCGGCGGCGATCACTGCGTATGCGTATGAGACCGTGGCGAACAAGAAAATCTCTGCTGGAGTTGCTTCCACCTCGGCCAGCGAAAGTCAGGCGCAGAATCGGATGGAGCCGGTGGGCGCATCTTTAGGAATGCTCGCTCGCGGCGCCGATGGATTAGCACTGTGGCGGCGCGGCGAGGCGTTGGGTCTTAACTAAGGCCTTCGCTGTATTGAGAGCAACAGTTTTCACGGTTAATGTTCGTTTTTCTCCCCCGGGCCCAAGAGCTGCACTTCTCCACTCCAAAATTCTACGGAGGACTTCTATGCACCGTGGCCTGCGCGATCGCCCCTCAAGTCAAGCCATTGAAACCATCCATCAACACTTAGCTTTGTACGCTACAGCCGCGATGGCTGCGGGCGTTAGTATGCTGACGCTCGCCCAACCGGCGGCCGGCGAAGTCGTTGTAACCCACAAGACGATTCCGATTCTTCCTCGGTACATTATTAGCGCCAATGTTCCGCTCGATATCAACGGCGATGGCGTCACGGATGTATCCTTCGGGTTCACGAGCTTCGGCCCATACTCAATCATCACGGCCAACTTAACTTTGAAGAACATACCGGGGAACGAAGTAATTACTAAGGGAAGCGGTCCATCTCTCCAGTTGGTCAGCGCTCTCACACGGGGCATGAAGGTCGGCCCTTCTGACCATTTCGACGGGGCAAGCTATGCCGTTCTCGAACAGTCCTCGCAGGTCGAGAAGAACCATTCGATGTGCGTCGACCAAAAACAATATGGCCACTGGGAGGGAAACAATCCGGATCGCTTTGTGGGGGTTAAATTCCAGATCAGCGGGCAAACCCATTACGGATGGGTGAGGATTAACGTGACTCACAGCGTCGTGTTGTCGAAGTGCCGAGGGATTTCTGCGACGATCACGGCGTACGCTTACGAGACGGTTGCCAATAAGCCAATCACGATTGGCAGTGCTACCGAGATGGCAGACGAGCCACAGGCACCGAATCCTTCGCTCGGGATGCTGGCGATGGGAACCGATGGTTTGACGCTGTGGCGGCGCAAGGAGCATACGATAGCCGAAGCGCAAGCATCATCGATTAAGGACTACAAATCATATCCCCCGGAAAGCGACAGGTATCCGTTTGACGCAGGCGCTGGCTAAGAAAGTGCTGTTGATCGGCTGGGATGCCGCCGACTGGAAAATTGCAAACCCGCTGCTGGATGCGGGTTTGATGCCGACATTGGATGGCATGATCAGCGAGGGCGTGATGGGGAACATCGCGACCCTGCAGCCGATCTTGTCGCCGATGTTGTGGAATTCGATTGCGACCGGAAAGCGGCCGCACAAGCACGGGATCCATGGCTTCATGGAACCCGATCCGCACTCGGGCGGAATCCGTCCAGTTTCGTCGACATCGCGGAAGGTGAAGGCGCTGTGGAATATTCTGACTCAGCGCGGCTACAAGACACATGTGCTGGGATGGTTTGCGGGGCATCCTGCGGAGCCGATCAATGGGGTGTCGGTTTCCGATCTCTACCCGCACGCCAGCGCTCCGCCCGATAAACCGTGGGATCTTCCCCCGGGCGCAGTGCATCCGGAAAAATTGCGCGATACATTTGCGCGGCTGCGGATGCATCCTGGCGAGCTTACGGAAGAGGCCATTCTGCCGTGGATTCCACGAGCGGGCGAGGTGAATCAGGAAAAAGATCGCGGACTGAATACGTTTGCGAAGATTCTCACGGAGAATTGTTGTATCCACAACGCTGCGACGTGGATTCTGAAGAACGAGCCGTGGGATTTTCTGGCGGTGTATTACAACGGGATCGATCACTTCTGCCACGCGTTCATGAACTATCGCCCCCCGCGGATGGAGGGAATTCCGGAAGATCGGTACGAGATCTACAAGGACGTTGTGGACGGCGCCTATCGCTTTCACGACATGATGCTGGAGACGCTGCTGACGCTGGCGGGGCCAGAGGCCACGGTGATCCTCGTGTCGGATCATGGATTTCATTCCGATCACTTGCGGCCGCGAAGTATTCCGAATGAACCGGCGGGACCGGCGGTGCAGCATCGGCCTTTCGGGATTTTCTGCATGAAGGGGCCGCACGTCCGGAAAGATGAGCGGATTTATGGAGCGACGCTGCTCGATGTAGCTCCGACGGTGCTGACGCTGTTCGGGCTGCCGGTGGGCGAGGACATGGACGGGCGTGTACTGGTGCAGGCGTTCGAGGAGACTCCCGCGATCGAGCGGATTCCGAGCTGGGAAAATGAGGCTGGCGAATGCGGCATGCATTCCTCGGACATGCGGATGGATCCGGCTGCGGCGCAGGCGGTGCTGGAACAGTTTGTAGCTCTGGGGTACGTGCAACCGCAGACCGAGAATCAGGAAAAAGCCGTGGCCAGCGCAGTGCGCGAGTGCAAATACAATCTCTCGCGCGACCTCATGGACTGCCGCAAGTATCAGGAGGCGCGTCCGCTGCTTGAGGAGTTGTGCCGCGAGAAACCGGAAGAGATGCGGTTCAAGCTGCATCTGGCGCAGTGCTACGTTTCGCTGGGGCGAAATTCGGAGTCGAGAGTACTGCTGGAAGAAGTTCTGAATTTCGAGCCCGAGACTCCGAAGAAAAATGGAGGCGAGCCGCAGGAGGCGCAAGAGTCGAAGGCAGAAGCAGGTAAGGCGAGGCGGTCGCGTCCTTGGGCGGATTGGCTGATCGGCACGATCGAGCTGGCGGATGGAAATGCGGAGAAGGGATTAGCCTCGCTTCTGCGCGCCGAAGAGGGCGAGCCGCATCTGCCGAATCTGCATCTGCGGCTCGGTGAGACCTATCTGCGCTGCAAGCGGGTGGAAGACGCCGAGCGTGCGTTTCAGCGGGCGCTTGAAATTGATGGCGATAGTCCAGAGGCGCATGTGGGCCTGTCGATGGTGTACCTGCGGCAGCGGCGGTTTGAAGAGGCTGCCTCGGAGGCGTTGATTGCCGTGGGCCTGCAGCATTTCTCTCCGCTTGGACACTTCAATTTGGGGATTGCGCTGGCGCGACTCGGACAGAGGGAGCGAGCCATCCTGGCGTTTGAAACGTCGCTGACGATTCTTCCGGGGTTGGCGGCCGCGCATCGATGGTTGGGAGTGTTGTATGGACAGCCAGGAGGAGATGCGGTGAAAGCGGCGCGGCACCGGTATCTGTTCGATCAGTTGCGTCGGCAGGGGCAAGAGGCGATGCGCAAGCGAGACGAAGAGAGAAAGCAAGCGGCGCCAATCAGTGCGAACTAGCAAGAGCAGCGGCTAAAGCCTTTCTAGACAAATAAGAACGCCCGAACATTTTGGATGTTCGGGCGTTTTCAATTGCTCGAATTAATTCGAGGTGAGGAAGAGCGGCTTGTAACCGATTGCCACGGTATTGCCACTCATCGAAGTCTTGTTGCCATAAATATCCGTTTGCTTGGAATATTGCGACGGATACGTGTACTTGGAAGTCGTACAACCGCTGTTGCTGCAGGATTGCGCGGTGTCCCATACGATCTGGCCGTTGTCCACGTTACAGGTATAGACGGTGCCGCTGGCCACGCAGGGGCTGATGGAGTGGCCGATGAGCCAACCAGCAACGGTATCCCACGCAGTGCCGGACTCGTTACCCTGAAGTCCGTCGCCTCCGCCCTGGTCCCACGTGTAGACGTATTGACGTTGCAGTCCGACCCCGGCGCGAAGGGCGAGCGAGCGGGCGACGTAGCCGGCGAGTTCCTCGGTATTGCTGAGTTCACCCTGCTTGATTCCGTGCTCGTCATCCCAGATCGGATCCTGGGTGAGATTGCGTTTCTGAACTTCCGCAATCACATCGTTGTACATGGTGAGAAAAGCCTCGGGGTCCTTGTTGGTCGAGCTCGTGCCGCGCATGTGAACATTGACGATATCGAAGTTCGGTGCTCCGCCGGCTGCGATATAACCATCGAACCAGGTGGCCATGGTCGGACCATGTGCGGATGGGCTCAGAATCTTCGCGTTCTTGTCGATCGAGCGAATGATGGCAGCTGCGTCCTTGCCCATGCGCACGATCTGCGCGTTGGTGCCGCTCCAGAAGCAGGTGCAGTCGGGCTCGTTCCACAGTTCGTAGAACGCGATCTGGCCTTTATAGCGGGTGACCAAGGCAGTGATGAAGTCGGAGAAGTACGCATCTGCACCGGTGCCACTCGTCGTTACATCCGTGGGAGCAGAACAGCTGTAGGGACCGACCGGGCCGCAGGGACTGCCCTTTGGGATGGAGCCAGCCCACTTGGGCGTGTCTCCGATCGTGTAGAGAACATCCATGTGCTGCGCCTGAGCCTTGCTCATCCAGTTGTCGAGTTCTGCCCAGTTGTAGACGCCCTTGGCAGTTTCGACTTGAGCCCACTTAACGCCGTCATCCCAGAGTCGGATGCCGCCGAGAGTTGCAATCTGCTTCTCGCCATCGGTCGGGGGCCAGACACCGAAGCCGTTGAAGTCGGCTCCGAAGAAAGATTCCTGAATGGTGGTGCCAGTCGAAGGAGCGTTGGTCTGGGGGAGGGCCGCTTGCTCCGCCGGGTGGATTACAACGGAGGCCACATCGGACTTGCTGGGATCGGCGACGCTAGTCGCGGTCACGCGCACGGCGGTATCGGCACTGACTTTCGGAGCGCGGTACAGACCGCTGCTGGAGATCGTTCCTTCGGAAGCGGACCAAGTGACTGCAACCCGGGGCGTGTTCTTTACCAGAGCAGTGAATTGGACCGCTTCTGAGGATGTGAGTGTGGTGGCATCGGGCGAAACGCGGATGACGATGCCTGCGCTAGCATCCGAGCTGGCCTGTCCCAACAGAAAGCTGGGGCAGCACGCGAGCGCGAGGATGCAAAAAATGGGGGAGAATTTCCTCATGACTACAAGACCTCCAAAGAATTTTTCAGATCGCAAAGGAATCTGGCCAGTGACGACAGCGCTATCTGAGTTTAAGCAGGCGAAGTTGGCTAAAACTCATCTTCCCGACAACAAATGAAGTGGATAAGCTCTTGTAGAAGAAAACAGAACACCTTGCAATTGGGCGAACGCCCTAACACAGAAGTACAGCGCTGGCGTCTCGCGGAAATGCCGCTTTCTTCCCGGTCATCATCAAGTTATCGAATTTCAGAGACAAGGTCAGATATCACAAAAAGCCTGTGGATTTCCCGCTTTTTAGGAATAGGAAGGGCATGCTTGCGGGCTAAAGTAACGCCGAGGACCGATTACAGAAAGACAATTTCTGAGCTATTTAGTGACGTTCGGGCTCGAGGAAATTAGTGTCAGGCGGGACGAAGTCCACAGCTAAAGCCTTTCTCGAACGGGCGTCTGGCGGGAAAACTCCAAAATTAAGTAGGGCATTGAGGCGGCGGGCGACCTACTGATCGGCCGCCGCTTTCTTCATCTCGATTGACCGTCGTTAGTGCGTGAAAGAAACGTTCAGGCCTGTCGTGAAAATGAGGTCATTCTTCTTGGATCCGATGGGCGGGTTGGAGACATAAATGTCGCCAAACTGGTTCTGCCAGCCAAACCATTTGCTGATCTTGGTAACGGTGCCTAAGTTGAAAGTTCCACGGTACTGGCCGGTCTGCTGCAAATCGGGATAGAAATCGAAGTTCTGGGTCAAGACGGTGCTCTTGCCGAGCTTCTGGTTGAGCTCCTCTCCAAGCGTGAGAGCGACGAAGCGGTTGGTGACGCCATAAGAGGTATAGACCGGCGGGGGGCCAGGTTGCAGCAAGGTTCCGTTCGAGTAGGTTTCGTGGGTGAAGTTGACGCCGCCGAGGAAGTCGAGAACCGTAGCATCGGACTTGATGGCGTGATAACCGAAGCCGCCCGTGTAGACCTGGCGAAGGTCGAGGAACTGGAGGGCGTTGCTCATGAAATCGCCCGACGCAAAGGCAAACAGCGCCGGGTTGATGTTGCGGTCATAGCGAAGTCCGCCCTGGATCAGGTTGGCAACCGTGCTCGGCGTGGCCAGGTTGTTCTGAGTGTCGATCGAACTCAAGTAGACAGTGATCTTGTCGTTGAGCGTGGGATGGACGGCGTTGATGGCGAGAGCAAGGTTCTCGGTCTCGCTGTTGCCGCGAGCGACGGAGAATCCGACGTTGACGCCGCCGGTCCATCCGTGCGCGAGTCCGGGATGAAGAGACTTGTCGTACGCCGTCTGCTCGGCGTCGTTGCGGATTTGTGTGACGTCGTCTTTTGAAGCTTCGACCGTTCCTGAGGTCTTGGTGGCGATTTCAATCTTGCCATCGGTTGTCGTAACAGGGCCGACCGCGGTCTTGCCGCCTTTAAGACTCACGTGCAACTCGGCATCGGTCTTGATTTCCTGGATCGCGTCAAACTTCAGAGTGACGTCGCCGGCGGCATCGGTGTGAAGAACGAGTTCTTTGCCGTCCGATTTCACGACCGTGCCGGTTAGACGATCACCATTTTTCAGCGTGACTTGATCTGCGAAGAGAGCCGATGAAAGTCCGAAAAACGCAATTAGGGTCAGCACTTCGAATTTACGCAACACGACCTTACCTCCAGCTGGCAGAGTTTTTTGAGAAAGCTAGTTTGGGAACCCAGAAACGCTTGGAACAGTAATTGGGAAACGCAGACAAAGCGGCGGGCTATGCTGCCCGCGACGCTACTCGACGAGGAGTCGGTTCAGCTCTTGACGTCAGTTTTCTTGCTCTGATCGGTCGAAGCTTGCGCTGGGGGATTATCTTTCATGCCATCTTTGAGGGCACGAATCCCTTCACCCAGACCTTTACCGAGCTCAGGCAATTTTTTGGGACCGAACACCAGCAGGGCAATAAAGAAGATCACCAGCAAGTGCATCGGTTGAAATAGACCTTCCAACATCGGAGCCTCCGAAGAAACACTAGCGAGATAAGATCATACGCTATCGGGCGGGTGGAGGGAAAGGTCAAGCCAATCCATCCCCGGTACAGATAGCATTTTCAATGTTTTACCCGACTCTGGCCGGTTGTTCGGTGAATCCCGCCACGGCGGGGGGTGATTTCGATCACACCGCGAGCATGGATTCAGTGCGATTCTCCGAGATTGGAAGATTCCCGAAGTTACCTCCGTGACCTTACCTCCGGGTTCAGCGACGGGCTATGTTTCTCAAGGGCTTTCCGATTCTGTGGTTTCGGCCACTCCTTGAAAAGCCGCTACCCGCAAGCCAATCCAAGAGTTGGGGAGTCCGGTGAGAGTCAAGGCGTGGTTTTTCCTACTTCTGGTCGTCTTCGTTATTGCGTCGGTGTTTGCTCCGGCTTCCTACGCTCAAATTTCTGATACTCACCCGGTTACTACAACCCAGCTGGTTGCGTGGCTGGCCGGAGGCGTTTCCAGCAGCCGTTTGACCCAATTGGTTGCCGAACGTGGACTGGCGACTCTGCCCACTCACACCGAACTGCGGCAACTGGAATCGGCGGGAGCGGGGAAAGATCTGATGCACGTGGCTAGCTCTGGAAACGTGCAATCCGCGCAAGTGGGACCGGCGATTCCAGAGGCATTGCTGAAAGCCGCGGCGGACGCCCGGGCCCAGCACTATCACGAAGCTGAGATCGAGTTGCGCGGCGTCGTTTCGGCGAACAGCCAAGATCCCGCGCTGCACTTTGCTCTGGGACAGACGCTTCGTCAGGAAGAGCAATTTGACGACGCTTATGACGAGCTGGAAGCTGCGGTAAAGCTAATGCCCGAGCTTCCGGAGAATCACAGCGCGCTGGCGTATCTCTTCTACCGGCTGGATGATGGTCCGAACTCGATCGCCGAGGCGCGCACCGCGCTGAGCATCGATCCGAAAAATGCCGAGGCTTATCAGTACCTGGGGCTTGGACAGTATTCTCTGGGCGACTACCAGGCGGCGATTCACGCTTACGGCGAATCACTACTTCGCGACCGCAACAATCCTGATACCTACTACGACATGGGCATCGCGCTCCATGCGGCAGGAAACCTGCCGCGCGCGATTGCGGCGTATGAGCAGGCGATCCGGCTGAGGCCTGCGTTCTGGGAAGCGCACTCGAATCTGGGGCTGATCCGGCACGAAGAAGGGAACTTACCCGCAGCCACGGCCGAATATCTGGAAGCCAAGCGCATCGCTCCGCAAGAAGCATCGGTCCGAAACAATCTGGGAAACACGTATTGCGACGAAGGAAAGTTTGACGCTGCCATCACGGAAATGCACGAACTGTACAAGCAGCATCCGGAGTGGCAGCAAGGACATGCTTGCCTGGCCAGCGCGTACATGGCGAAGAATGAATATGACCAGGCGATCGCCGAGTTGCGGTTAGCGGTTCAGCAGAATCCTTCGAGCGCCAACGAACACCGCATCCTGGGGCAGGCATTGCTGCTCAACAATCAACCGGAAGAGGCGCTGCATGAGCTGCGGATCGCGGTGTCGCTCAATCCGGATTCGGACGTGGCGCATCATCTGCTCGGCACCGCGCTGTTCCAGCAGCAAGAGTTGCACGCGGCTGAGAGAGAATTCCGCGAGGCGCTGCGGGTAAATCCTTCGGCGGACAACCATTTTTCTTTGGCGGCATGTTTGATGAGCTTGGATCGGTATCAAGAGGCGCTGTCGGAACTGGAAGTGGCGGCGAAGCTCGATCCGGAGCGTTCGCTGTACCGGGCGCGGCGGGAAGAGTTGTTGAAGCTGATGAAGCAGAACAGCACTCGGTAATTGCGCGTCGAGGTTGTCCGTTTGGCCAGTGGTGGTGTTGGCCGATGGTAAATAGGCGAAATTGCAGCTCGTACTTACACTGAGGTGCGGGCGGATTCTGAACCGAAGGGAATTACGATGGGCGCGAACCTTACTCAATCCCAGCAAACCAGTGGCGCCGCGGCTCATGCGGCGTTGGCCAAAGAAGTCGTCGTACGCAGAGCCGAGGCGCAAGTTCCAGCCAGTCCGCGAAAGCCTTCGGGGTATGGATTGCCCTGCTCGAAATGCCACCTTTATTATCCCGCCGATCTCGACGTTTGCCCGACGTGCAAGCATAACGAGCGGGTTGCGCCGGTTGCGCAGAAGATTCCTCGGAAGCCGGTGCAGAATGCGGCAGAGCCTGTGCCGGACACTGCGGTTCTGGAGCAGGAGCGCGAAGAATTTCTACGTCAGTTCAAGGCGCAGTTGCGGGAAGCGCACGCGGACGTCGCGGAGCCCGCCGAAGCCATTTGCAAATTTGGCGAGAACCATCCGGGAGAATCTGCGTCGGCTGAGATATGCACCGGTTGCTACGAACGCATCCAGGAACGCGCGGACGTCTGCGAAGCCGCCCTGCACATGGATTTAAAGGAAGCGGCGCAGATCGTTTACGACGCGGTGTGGGCCGACTCTTCGGATCCGAATAAAACCTATCAGAACGCCGCCAGCGCTTTGCTGACGGAGTTGCGTAAGCGCGCCGGGATTACGGCTGTGCGGGGACCATTCCAGCCGCTGGCACACTAGAGGCGGGACTCCCGGGCGATATAAGATCTACGCTCCTCGCGGCTCGCGCGCAGCTCTATTCGACTTTGATCTCGATCGATCTTTTCCCGGCGTAAAGTTTGTAGCCTGCGCCATCTTCCACCAACTTCAGCGGAACGGCGTGCTGCAGGGCTGGGTCGGTCTTGGATGCCTCGCTCAGGACGTCGTTGTTGCCCACGTCCATGACAACGAACTTGCCGTCCGAAGTGAAGCCGAAACCGTACTCGCCGGGTGCGAGGGTTGAACCGCCGATGGAGAGTTTCACTTCGGTGATCAGCAATCCCTGATATTTCTGCTGGATTGCGGTGGAGTAGCCGGAGGCGTCGACCAACGCAGCTATCATCATTTTGCCGTCGGCGAGCTGGAGTCCCACGGCGTTGCGGAGTTGCACAGGCGCTTTTTGTCCGCGGAAGAAATATTCGGCAGGAGTCGCTTTCTTCACTTCATCGCTGCTGAGTACGTGCTTGGAAGCCTGCTGGGCGGAGGCAAAGGCCGCGATCATCAGAATCAATACGCCGACGGTGACGCGGCGAGCATTCTTCATGGATTGGATCCTCGAGTTTGAGATCGAATTTACTGTGGGCAACTGTAATTGGTTCTGCGGGGCTGGCGCAAATGAGATCGGTGTGGGTGACATCGTTGCGGGCGGGAAGCAGATTCCTCCCTTCGGTCGGAATGACAATGCTTTCTGAACTTCTCGCAGATTTTGCTTTGAACGCAAGATTCGGATAGTCCGTTTTCCGAGTGCGGCTTAGGCTTTCATTACTATGACGACCAATGCCATACTCGCAACGGAAACGCTGGAAGGTATGTCCGCACAACGATCCCATCCTGAAGCGGCGGTGAGCCAGGCGGCGCTGGACCCGCGCTGGAACGCGGTTGTATCGCGCGACCCGAAACGGGATGGGGAATTCGTGTTTGCGGTCTCCTCGACGGGCGTGTATTGCCGTCCCTCGTGTGCTGCGCGCCGGCCGCGGCGGGAGAACGTTGAGTTCTTCTCACGGCCCGAAGAGGCCGAGCATGCTGGATATCGCGCCTGTCTGCGGTGCCGTCCAAAGGCGTTTGGTGGAAACACAGAGTCTGATGGCATGAAGGCGATGTGCCGCTTCATCGAGCAGCATCTTGACGAGCCATTGACACTGCAGCGTCTCGCGAAGGAATTTCATCAGAGCCCGTTTCATTTGCAGCGGCGCTTCAAGGCGGTAGTCGGCATCACGCCGAAGGCCTACGCCGACTCTTGCCGCTTGAAGATGCTCAAGCGAAATCTGCAGGCAGGAGACTCGGTAACTCGCGCCATGTACGACGCCGGGTACGGTTCCAGCAGCCGGCTGTATGAGCGCACCGCTTCTCAGTTGGGAATGACTCCGGATAGATATCGGCGAGGCGCAATCGCAGCGAGCATCCGATATATGTGTGCGGATTCTCCACTGGGCCGCATGTTGATTGCGGCCACGGAGCGCGGGATTTGTTCGATTCAATTCGCACGGACCGATGGCGAGTTGCTGGAGGGCCTCAAGCGCGAGTTTCCCTTCGCTGCACGCAAAGAGGATAGGGGTGGCCTGCGGACGTGGGTTGACGCGCTGCTGCGGCATATGCAGGGGAAGGATCTGGATTCATCTCTGCCGCTGGATATTCGAGCGACCGCGTTTCAACGGAAGGTGTGGGCCTATCTGCAGTCGATCCCGTTCGGAGAGACGAAGTCTTACAGCCAGGTGGCGAAGGGAATCAAGCGGCCAACGGCCGTGCGGGCGGTGGCGCGGGCTTGTGCGACGAATCCAGTAGCGGTCGAGATTCCGTGCCATCGCGTGGTTCGAAAGGACGGCAGCATGAGTGGGTATCGTTGGGGGGTCGAGCGTAAGAAGGCGCTGCTGGCGATGGAGCGGCCGTAATCCGACCGACGAAACCACGTGCAAAAGGGCCGCCGATCTATGCACGCCGAACGATCAAATAGTTGACGAGCGCGATTGCGACCGTTGCTAACAGGACCAACGATTTGCTGAAGTCGGCACCGGTAAGCAGAACTAGACAGATGAGAACACCAAGAACGGCGAGCCCGAGGCCTGCGGGAAGTCGTAACCACGCTGCGTCGGGTTGCTTTCTCCGCAAAACGGGCAGGGCCGCGCAGACTGCTCCGTAATAGAAGAGGCGGGAGACTGCAGAGAGGGTTACGTTCCAAGTAAAGCTTCCAGCCAGCGCCAATATCCAGCAGAGCCCTGCGAAAATCAAGATTGAGACATGCGGCGTCTTAAATCGGCGATGCACTGCTGCAAACCAGTGCGGAAAGTCCCCTTGCTCGGCGAAAGCAAACGTGATGCGCGGACCGGTGAGAAAGTTCGCGCCAAGATATCCGTAAACGGAAACCATAGCTGCAAGGGCAACCAGCAAAGCTCCGCCGCCTCCCAAAAGAATCCTGGCGGCTTCAGCCAGCGGGCGTTCGGTTTGCAGCGATGCCGGCAGAACTCCGATCACGATCCACTGAATCAGCGTATAGATGATCGTGATGATTGCCAGAGCCACGAACAGGGCGAAATGGCGCGTCGCGCTTCGGGATTTTGAGCCTCGCCCATAGGGTTCATCGCCGCCTCATAGCCTCCATAGGCGAAGAAGAGCAGTAGCAAGTGAATTGCGCCAGCCGCTGAAGTCGGTATGGGGAGCGGGCAGAGCTGACTGCCGTGTGCGTGGCCAGATAATATCCACCAGCCAAAATGACAATGACCAGCGGCAAGAGTTTTGCGGCGACGAAGACGTTGCTGACCAAAGTTCCGTCGCGCACTCCGCGATAGTTCACAACAAGCAAAATTCCCAACAGAACGGTGACGATCACAAATCGCGGCACGGGCTGCGTGGCTTGT
The DNA here is from genome assembly GCA_963793945.1 of uncultured Acidobacteriota bacterium. GTDB lineage: Bacteria > Acidobacteriota > Terriglobia > Terriglobales > Acidobacteriaceae > Sulfotelmatobacter. The sequence continues at coordinate 107,973 of CAWCCE010000001.1, forward strand.
GGCCAGAGTTCTCCGAGATAGATCACGAGCAGATTCGCATTAGCGGCGCAGGCGGTGATGCGAGTGAGCATCATCATCCATCCCACTTGCAGCCCGGTGAAGTCTCCGAAGGCGGCGCGGCAATAGATGTACGTGCCGCCGGTCTGCGAGAACTGGGATGCGACCTCGGCGTAACAAGCAATGATGACTGCCATCGCCACTCCGGCGAGGAGCACGGCGAGCGGGCTGAGTTTGCCGAGGGCAGTGGCGATTTTGGAAGGCAGACCGAAGATGCCGCTCCCGAGGATGCTATTGATCGTCAGCGCGACGAGGCTCCATCGTCCGATGGCGCGAACTAATCCTTCGCTGGACGTTACTTCCTGGGGTGTTGCGGGCATCGGGAGTTTGTATCACAAATTGTCGAAACGCTGGAAAGCCGCGCCAAATGGGGGCTTTCAGGGCCGTGGTGACTTTCGCGCGGACCAAAGTAACGATCAGGCTTACGAAAGCGCATGCCCGTGGGACATCTATTCGCATGGCTTTGCCGATGAGATGTTGGTACGGCGACCGAGAATGGCTATCGAAGACATGAACGACCTACATCTCCGAATTGCACGCGTTACCGACGACTTGCGCACCATTCAGCAAGAACTGAATTGCGCAGCCATGCAGGCTCCGAGCGATCCTGAGCTCATGGAAGCTCTGAATTCCCTTTCGGAGACCGAGCCGATCGAAACGCTGCGTGTGGCGCTCGATCAGATGCGTCATTTCCTATGGTTCTATTCGGAAGTGATGAACAACGATCCCGAGCTCGGCGACAAGTTGCGGCAGGCCGGCACGGCGACCGCGCCGAGCGACGACAGCCCGAAAACAGGGAAGGCTTTTCTCGACCAGCTTTCGCGCGTCGATGAGCTGATGCTCATGCACCACTTGACGGAAGCGAAGCGTCGAAAGCCAAACTAGATTCTGCGGCGAAAGAGACGTACCAAGTTGCGCCTCTCCGCTAGAACCCTTTGCCGCCGACGATTGTCTTGATTACATTTCCCTCGGAACTGAGAACGTTGAAATCTGCTCTGGCTCCCGCAGCAAGCACTCCGTAATTTCCCGACAGGCCAACTGCCTTTGCAGGATTCAACGTGGCAGCGCGCACGGCATCGCGCAGCCCCCAATTTGAAAACTTGGTCACATTGCGCACGGCGCGGTCCATCGTAAGGACGCTTCCGGCGAGGCTTCCGTTGGCGGTGCACTTGCCATCTTTCACATCAACTTCGATCGGACCGAGTTTGTAGCGGCCATCGGGCATGCCGGTGGCGGAGATGCCGTCGGTGATCAGAACAGCGCGTGCAGGCCCTTTCGCTTCGAGGAACACCTTCACCACTGCTGGATCGACGTGAATTCCGTCGGCGATCAGGTCCGCGGTGATGCTGTCGTCGCTGAGCACTTCTCCGATAATGCCCGGCTCGCGGTGATCGAGCGGACGCATGGCGTTGAAGGTGTGAGTCGCGTGGCGCGCCCCGGCCGCGACCGCAGCTTTTGCGATCGGCATTTCAGCGTCCGAGTGCCCGATGCTGACGCAGACTCCGCGCTTGGCAGCTTCGGGAATGACTTCCATAGCGCCGGGAATTTCGGGGGCGATCGTCAACATCTTTACGTGGCCTCGGGCGGCCTGCCATAGGCGATCAAAAATTGCGATCGTCGGGTCGACGAGATTCTCGGGCGGATGTACTCCGCGCCGCTTGTGGCTGAGGAATGGTCCCTCGAGGTGAATGCCGAGGGGCCGGGCTTCGGCTGAATCACTGGATCCGCTTTCGGCCGCTTCGATCGCGTTGGCTAATTGATCCAGCGCTTTGCACGTTGCGTCGAGAGGCGCGGCTACCGTGGTGGGGAAATATCCCGTCACGCCATGGGTAGCGAGAAATTTCCCAAGGCGCGGCAGTTCGGACGGAGCCGCAAGCATGACGTCAAGACCAGCTCCGCCGTGGATGTGGATGTCGAGGAACCCGGGAGTGAGCGTAGCGTCGCCGAAATCCACGAGAGGGAAGTTGTGGTTAGACGTTGTTCCCGCGAGGGAGAACAGTTCGATGACACGCCCGTCTTCGACAACGAGCATGGGATGATCGATTTCTTCAGTGGGAGTAAAGAGACGGCGCGCGGTGAATCCGGTTTTCATGAAGGTTGGCCGGTGAAGGAATATCGTAGCTGGGGCAGATGTTTCGCACAACCGGCCGGTGGCACGACTCTGGGAGGAATGGTTGTTTCAGGCGGCGGAGACGCGTGCCGAATCCTGTGCCGGAGCGCGTCTCGCGAAGAACGGCGGCGTGGTATCGAATGTTATAATGCTCTGGTACGTCAGCAAGTTCCCAGACGCGCTAGCGTTCCTTCCGCGTCCTTGCAACAGTCGGGGAGTGGCTCAGCCTGGTAGAGCACCTGGTTCGGGACCAGGGGGTCGGAGGTTCAAATCCTCTCTCCCCGACCAATCTTTTCAACCGAATTTCTGACCGGACTATACGATCGCGCCTGAATGTCTAGGAACCAAGGGGCGTCCCATCTCTCCTAATATCCTCCCCCACGGTTTGGTCTTGTTTCGTATTCACAATTGACGACAAGTGCAATGAGCCCCGGCTGGCTCGCTCTTCTTCCATCATAAGTATCGCGATGGAAACTAAAAGCTTGAGCCCGTGTTCTTTTCTGCGAAGCAGCAGATAGATAGAAGCAGGTGATAGATATATGAGCGCCAATTGGAGAACAGTTTTTCTTGCGGTCGTGCTTATTTCGATTGCATTGGGATCGTGCGACTCGTGGGCGCAGAAAAGTATCGAGCAATCATCCGTACTGCACATTCGGCATTCTGTGACCACCTCGAAAACCGACTTTCCGCAATTTCTCTACATGTATCACCTGCTGGACGGGCCGACGTCGACGGCCGAGGCACGGTCCTTGACAGGAACGATTTCTCTGCAGAACTACAGTTCTAACTTTAGCGAGGTCCTGTGGTTATTGGCCTATTGGCAGGGTGAGTGCCCGGTGAATGATCAGAGTTTGGCGGGCGCGAATTTTATCTGGAGCGACATCCTAAAGAATCCCTCGCGGTCGACCTCGGATTTTCCAGTGAACCTGAATTTTCCTCGTCCCTTGCCCATGACGGGGTGTCTGGGATTTGTTTTCGGCGGAGGTCCGTTAGTGGCGGGCAAAGTCACCATGTCGGCCGACCTGAGCCTTACGTACAAGGCATCGCTCTCGGCGGTGAATACGGTGATCGACTTGGCTGGCGAATATTGTTTCGGTCAAAACTGGGGCTGTCAGAATGCGACGATCGACGACACCCAGGGATTCGCGGTTCCGATCACAATGCCGGCTGGGCAGTTGGTGGAACTATTCGGGAACATTTCTGACAGCACATTCGATGGCACCCAGAACTTTGGGCCGCTTCCGACCGGCGAGGCGTGGGGCGCCGTCAATGATTTTTACCTGCTTCCGGGAGGGTGCGGAGAATTTGGGCAGAACGTCAACGGCCAAGGCTTCCCAAATCCAACTGAGCTTACAACGCTGTACAGTTGGCTTCCCGATAATGCTTTGCATCTGGAGAGCGTGCCGCTCGAGTATCAGATTCCGTGGGGCGAAAGTGGTAAGGCAAACCTTCAGCAACGGGTAGAGAGAATTTTTCCCGTTCCTGTGACCGTCAATGCCGGCGATTGCGTGGTCGTGATTTACGGCAGAAAAGGTAACGGAGCAACCGACAACGAAACCCAGGTCAAGGCTCTGCTAGCCCCATAAAGTCACAACAGCAGGCGGGTGGCCCATTCAAGCCCGGTTTTGGCTTGAGTGGGGGAGGCCCGGGCCGCGCCTTTCATTCGTTCATTTTTTCTCTGTGGCTCCGTGCCTCCGTGGTGAAAACTGGACGACCGAGAGGCGGGGAGCCCGTGCTTTTGATCTCGCGACCGTGACCGACACAGGCGGGGTGCCCCGCTCTTGCGCCTTTTGCAAGGGCGGGAACCACGAACGCTTGCAGCGAATGTTTTGTGTAGCAAGATTCTCAGGCCGCCCGAACTCCAGCGATATCGTTCCCAGGCCTGCTCGAAAATCACCGGGCGTCGGCCGCTGCGAGACCCAATTCAGAAATGGCAACCATTGACAACAGGAGCAAGTGATAAAGCAGAGGTGATGAGCGCCGTCGGTGCGAATGCAAACCGCGGGCCATGACAAGTCTCATGCTATCGACAGCATCGTACCCGCCCGATGACACTCATTGAGAGAGTTCGTCGTCTGGGCATAAGTGTAAACGCAGTGTTACAACAGCCAACCGCTCGTCCCTGATGTACGATAAACCAGCGCTGCTTTTCTTGGATCATTATGCAGCTTACAGTCGTGGTTTCATCTGCAGTCTTGCTCCTCTGCGGCATTGTCTTCGGGCAATCCGTCCCGGCTGCACCTCAGCCTCAGACGGTCCGCGTCGGTGGAACAATCAAAGACCCCAGCGGAGCCGCAATTCCCAGAGCCAAGGTCGAATTTCGGAGCAAGCAATTCGACAGGACCGTGACCACGAATGACCTCGGCGTCTACGCAGCAGACCTCGCTATCGGCGACTACACCATGACCGCGCAGAGTTTCGGCTTCAGACCATACCGCCGACCAATTTTCCGGACGATGCCATTGTCGGGTCTCACCTTCGATATCACCCTACCAGTCCAGTCAACTTGCGACATAGAGATAGTCAGCACTTCCACTCCTGTCCCCCCTGAAGGATGGGCGACCGCGAGAAAAGAACTTTGTCTGCGCGAAGAGTTTTTCCCAATTCCCGCGAGAGATGGAGTGCCGTTTCAACTTTACATTCGCTACGTCAAGCGCTCGGTAGTCCGCGATACCTATATCTACACGTGCGGGAAGATGCCGAACGAAGACCCTGTGTTCGTGGCGTATAACCTTTTCTCTCTACAGGCCGATGAAGTCTTTTACGACGCGAAGAACCGGACGATCAAGGCAGATGGCAATGTTGTCTCAATCGACGAATCGGGCGCAACTCAACGCGCAAATTCCATGACCTACAAGCTTGAAAACGGTCAGGCCACTCCGCTGTCGCAGTGATAACTGGCGAAATCCAGGCTGATGCCCCACTCAAGCCCGGTTTTGGCTTGAGTGGGGGGAGTTCGGCCGGCTGGATAAGGTCTCATCTAGATTCTCGCTCTTAGGTGGCCTGAAAATATCGCAGACTAGAAGCTGGGACCGAAAACTGGGCCAGACCACACTGCGAGCAAACGGCGACCCGAGTCTTCTGCAAAAGAGGCGGAGCCGCACCAGCAGGCAATCCATCCACGAGGTCCGTGAACAGTTGGATATTCGCGAAGTAGGTTTTCTTCTCACCTGAACACTTGCACATGTTGCACCTCCGCCCTCAACCTAGCAAGCGATTCCACATCGTTCAACCAAATATGGATTTCTGGCTTTCCATAACTTCCTGGCGGCCTCCGCTGTTGCGCTTTTTGCAAGTCCGGGAACCACGAACGCTTGCAGCGACAGGTTTGTGTAGGGGGATTCTTACGCCACACGACTATGCAGCGCACATCGCCGTTGGCTGAGGAGAAGCTAGGCCGCACGTTCTAGGCGCCACCGCTGGGCGGGTGGGCCTTCTCCCACTTCTCCTTGCAGTCGCCAATGGGATGCAGATATCCCATAACGGCTCCATGTTCATCCCTCACCTCACGCGACAGGTACGGAGGCGGACCTACCGGCTCCTTGCACTGCAGACAAACGAGAGGCAGGTTGGCTCCCGTCTCTCCCTGGTTGCGGATCGAGTACGCCATTTCGTTGCTCCTCTGGACCGGGGGTTTTCCACACCCAAAATCAAATCCTTGTGACATCCAACCTTGACCGTGCCCACCAAAAGCGCACAATAGATGAGTGCGCATTGCACCGCAGAATATTCCGCTCTGAGCTTTCAAAGGCCCAAGCTAAAACGGCCAAGCTAAGTCCTTATTTCGGAATATTTTACGTGTAAGTCGTTCTTTCACAATATTTTGCGAGGTATTGCGGCGACGCTCATCGCCTAACTCGATTGAAATCAATATTTTGCCGAATCAGCAAATTTCTTCAGGACTGCAAATTTTCCGCTAAGTCCTTATTTTGGAATATTTTGCCTGTAACTTGTTTATTTTGAATATTTTACTCGGGGCAATTAGAGCGAGAAACGAGCAACTCATTTGAATAGAATATTTTACGTCGATCAGCGCAAAAAAAGACTGAAGCGCGTGATCAAACCGCAATCCCTGCTGAACGGTAGATCTCGCTGATGTAGCGCATGTCGCGCAGTCCTTCTTCGCCTGGCGACTGCGGATCCAGTCCGTTTTGAATGCAGTGAGAGAAGTGTTCGGCTTCGGCCTGGAATTGCGAGGGGTCGCGCGCTGGGTTGAGTTCGTCGAGCTTCGTGCCGGAATATTCGGCGCGCAGCCGCAGTCCCTCGTACACGAACGCCGAATCAACTTCGAGCCAGCCCTTCGATCCGTGGACGCGATAGAAGCCTTCCATATTGGCGCCGTAGGTCGTGTTGCAACTGGCGACGATGCCGGAAGGAAACTTCATCGTCCAGGAAACATTCTCTTCGACTTCCTTGAAGCGCCCGTCGTGATCGATGACCGACGCATTGGCCTGGATGTGCCCCGGTTCTTCGCCGGTCAGATAGCGGCAGGCGTTGAGCGAATAAATGCCGACATCGTAGAGCGGGCCGCCGCCGGCCATTTTCTTGCTGAGCCGCCATTCGCCGGGACCAATGTTGAAGCCGAAAGTGCTCTCGATGGCCTGCACCTGGCCGAGTGCTCCAGCGTGGATGAGTTGGATTGCCTTCAGGTTCGTGGGCTCATAGTGGCAGCGATAGGCGATCATCAACTTGACGCGGGCGGCTTTGCAAGCAGCGATCATCGCTTCGGCGTCGGCGACGCTGGTCGACATCGGTTTCTCGCACAGCACATGCTTGCCGGCTTTGGCCGCCCGGATCGTGTACTCGGCGTGCATCGAGTTGGGCAGCGCGACATAGACTGCATTGATGGCCGGGTTGTGCGCGATCTCATCGAAGTTCTCGTAGTTATAGATCGAATTCGCGGGAACTCCGTATTGGGCCGCGATGCGGTCTGCTTTGTCGCGGTGACCGCTGACGAGTCCGGTGATCTGAGAATTCGTAGTATTGCGCGTCCCCGGCATGAAGTGACTAGCAATGCGGCCAAGGCCGATGACGCAGTAACCGATTTTGCGAGAGGCGGCCGCTTGGGCAACTAGTCTCGGAGTAAACCGGGCCGCAAGGGCGAGTGTGCTGAGCTTCGTGAAGTCTCTACGTGTTAGATCCATGATCGATTCTCGCTCTCAATGTTGAGTGCGCCCCGGCCCACTATACCTCAGCTCGCAGTCACGGCTCGATGGCTGAAACGGTCGAGAAGAATTGTTTCTCCATTACGCTGAAATAATGGGCAAGCACCCGCCGCTGCGGCGCGGGGACGATTTCGAACTCACCGCCTTGTGACACTTGCTCCGGAGAAAGAATGCCGAGCGAGAAATTTGGAAAGTGTCCCAGCCCCAACCACAGCGCGATCTGTTCGATGATCCAGTCGTTGGTGGAAGGATACGGAAGAGCGGCGGCGCGATCGGAATCGGTGATGGCATCCATTACGGCGGGGTGAATCCGCGGATCGTGCAAGTTGAATTCGCGGCCGCCCAGCTCCCGCCCGCAAAGTAATCGCCAAGCCAGATTCAGATAGGTATCGCGGAGGCCGTTCAGTTTGTTCCAGAATCCGCGATTCAGCAAGCAGACGCCGGAATTGAAAGGCGGCACACAATTTAGTTTCTCGCTGCGTGCTATGTATTTCAGAAGCAGCTCGTCGACGTGATTCGGATTGTAGCCAAGTTGGCTCCGCATGGATCTGGTTTCTTCGCGCGCATACCAGTCGTGCGTGGAATGTTCATCGAAAAGAAGGTTCACATCGTTAAAGAAAAATGTGTCGCAATCGAGATACAGGAGTTGATCGAGTCCTTGCAGAGGAAGATGTTCCAGCGCCAGAAACTTGTGAAAGGTCGGATAGAGTGCCAACACCGAACCATGCGGGTGTGCGCGCTGCAAGAACTCTTCGTAGTCCCCGAGAAGCCGGACGTAAACATCTTGATGTTCGGCCTCACGCAACAGACTGGGACTTGCGCCGTTGAAAAGAAGGAGCCAGACGGGAATCGATCGGTTATAGCGTCGAAGGCTGCGAATGCTTTGAATCCATTGGGGCTCGCGACTGTCGTCCGGGAAGTGCGCCAGCGAGTAATAAATCAATTTCACGATTCACCAGATGGTTGCCAAGTCCCGAAGTTCGGAAATCGTAACAAGAAATAAAAATTCATTTGCGCGACGAATGATTGAGGTTACGATGTTCACGCCCAGCGGTGGTCCTACTTCCCCTCAAGTAAACACTTGCTTCTTCCAACGCAGTGAGGCATTGCGCGCCGAGGCACTTCAGCGCTTGCGCAATTCCATGGGGGATCAGTGTATCCGCGAGTCGATCTTCTCGACGTGAGCATTGTCGGCATGGAATGTTCGCCCATGTCATAAGAAATGCGATCGTTCGAAAGGTTGAAAGTGCGCCTTCCGGCTGCACTCGGCGGAGCTCCGTTCGGAGTCTTGGTCTCTCCTAACCCTTGGCTGAGAGCGAACCCTCACTAGGAATGGAGAACTACCATGAGCGATGAAAAGACCAGATCAGCTATCAGTCTAGCCGACGATTTCTTATTCGGAGAACTTCGACCCGACCACAAGGTACCTGCCGCGCCTGCGCCACCACCGCCGCTTGGCCCACTCTCCTTTTTTGTCGGAGATTGGGTCGGGAACGGCTTCAACACTATCTTCCGGCCAGATAGCACCGCTACACCGACACCGCTGCCGAACCCGGTACCGCCGCCACCTCCTCCGCGTGACAATATCCTCGAGTTGAACCTGACCTCGGAAACTCTGTCTTTCTCAAAGACTCTTGGGTCTGTCCCGAATCGCGGCACAGGGACGCAGCCTGACGCATTCCTCAACGGGGTGCCGTATGTGCAGACCATCAACGACATCACGATTCATGGCGAAAAAGTTGGGATCCACTTCGAGCCGGGGATGTGGATTCACGTGCCTTCCACCACGATTCCAGCGTTGGGGGAATCGGTCACTCGGATGGCTTCAATTCCACACGGAACGACGATCGAGGCACAAGGACTGGTCACGCCTGCGCAGGCCGGGCCGCCGAACATCGCTGCGGTGGATATCACACCGTTCCTGACTGCAAACAATGCCACCAAGATCAGGTTTGCCAGCCAGACTGCCGGCAATGCGAACACACCGAGAATCCCGCAGGACCTGGGACCGTTCATCACGCGCGGCACCATCACGCAGGCGATGCTGGATGATCCGAACAGTTTGTTGCGGGCTCACATCAGCAAGCAAACCATCCTCAGTACAACCACGATTTTCATTTCGACGGCGCCGCCACCGCCGCCCGGTCTATTTGGCGGTGGGACCGACAACATCGCGTTTCTGCTCGGCCAAGCCAATGCGGCTGCACCAAACGCTCAGTCCACGCAGATGATCGCTGTTTTCTGGATCGAGACGGTGCAAGCCGTCCTGGAGGTGGGACCGTACAGGGTCGGTGATCCGCCAATTCTCGTCAGGGCGAAGCCGAGTATTGCGGGTCAAAAGGTGGCAAGGTTTTCAGTGACGCCGCCGTTCGATCTCGACGCGCCACGCAAAATTACGGTGACGTTCACGCAGATTCAGTACACCCAAACCGTTCTGCTGAATTTCGCTACCTTGACTTGGCCGCATGTTTCGGTGAACACGCTTGTGCCAGCCGACGACATTATTGTTCCTGCTTCTGTATGGAAGTGAGCTGATACGGTTTCACGGGCGGCGGTTGCGAGTAGGGCGGCCGCCGCGTTACCGGGAGATGGTATGGCCGGTGCGCGTTTACGAAGCGTCCGTACGCAGTCATTTCTTTACTTCCGCAGGCCAGTTCGTAACTAACTGGAGAGGAGTCTGGGCCTCTTCCTCGGATTGGTTCACCAGCAGACGTTTTCCATCCGACGAGATGTCGAACGGTATGCCGACTCCGGGCGTCGGGGCATGGAAGAGATGCTGCGGCGCTCCGACTTCGATCTCTGGACCTTTCGAGTTTATCTGGCAGACGAAGAAGTCACTGGCAAGACCGATGTAGAACAATTCTTTTCCATTGCCCGTCCAAGCAGGATAAGCGCCGCCGCCGGAGGATACCTTCCACTTGCCCCTTCCTTCGGGGAAACTGGTGAGATAAACCTCTTCTTGCCCGGATTCGTCGGAAACGTAGGCCACCCAGTGGGAGTCGGGTGAAATTCGGTAATCATGCAAATTGAATTGCGGCGAAGGCGGTTGGACGATTGCGATCGGCTTAGCATTTCCGTCAACGGGCCGGATCCAAAGGGAAACCATTCTTTCGCCGTCGCCCCAGAGATAAGCAATGTATTTTCCGTCGGGCGACCAGCTCGGGTAGTGATAGTTGTTTTGTTCGGCGAATAGCGGTTTTTCGGCACCGCTGCCATCGGCGGCTTTAGAGCGGATCTCGACGTTTCCGCCGCCCGAAGTCACCAATGCTGAAAACGCAATCGTTTTGCCGTCCGGGGACCATGCAGGGTCCTGTACCACCTGCGGATCGAAGGTAATTCTGGTTTTGGTTTTGCGCTCGAGATCGAGCGTCCAGATGCCCAGCTCGCTGGCGAATGCCAGTTTCTTATTGTCGGGCGAGAGGCGCACATCTCGAACGTCAACTATGGTGGGCTCGTGAGGATCATAATCGGCGAGCACTTTTCCAGAGCGGTCGAACCAGACGAAGCGGCTCTTTGCCGATGTCGCACTGCCTGCCTGGTAAATCATGTTTCCGTTCTGAGAGACAGAAAAAATGCTGCGCCACACGCCGACATCGTTGCGCACGCTATTTACCAGAGCTGTCACTGATCCTGACAAGGTGCCAGTTTGTGGATCAAAGGGTTGCGCTACCAGTGCGGTGTTCGCATGGTAGAGAAGATAGCCAGATGCGTATTGCGCGGCAGAATCGGTGGCTACAACCAAGTGGGTCTCAGTGTTGTCGACGGAGCCGAAGTAGATTCCGTTTTGTTTTGGATCGCCCCCGGTGTGATTCGTTGCGAAGAAAATAAAATGTTTGCCGTCAGGAAGAAACCACGGCCAGCGATGGGTGTCATGCTTCGTCTTATCGAGCAGAGTGGCCGGGGTGGGCGTGCCTCCCTGCCCGCTTACTTTGACGAGTGCATTCTGAAAATCCGCTGCGTAGACGATGACATCGTTCGAACTCCAGGTTCCTCCGCGCGAATTGGGAGCGTCGGCGACGACGGTCACCGGTCCGCCATTGGCGGCAATTTTGAGTAACTTACCACCCGCGAAGAAGCCAACATAGCGGCCATCCGGCGACCAGAACGGATGTGCGGCGCCAGAGGTGCCTTGAAGCGATTGCGCCGAGTCGCTGCTGAGGGGCCGAACCCACAGCATTTTGGTTTCGCCAGAATGCGCGACAAAGGCAATCTTGTCGCCCTGAGGAGAAAGTACGGGCATGCCGCCAGCGTCGCCGGTCGTATCGAGAGAATATTTCTCAGGCGGAGCGATTTCAGCGTGGATCGCCAGCGGCTCTTCTGACGATCTAGCCCAGCGGTATCCGACGAATACAGCGAGCGCTGCGAATGCAACGGCTAGAGCCACCAAGGCGGCGGCCCATGACTTGTTGAATGACGCCGAAGGCTTGACGGTTTCAGCCGTCCCAGACTCGGCGATCCAGCGCAAATCCATGGCTACGTCATGCGCAGATTGGAAGCGGTCGGCAGGATCTTTGGCGAGGCACGCACGAACCACACGTTCAAGCGCAGGAGGTGCAAGCGGCTGGCTTACGGTGATGGGCTCGGGATCTTTCTCGAGAATCGCTGTGAATACGCTGAGTTGCGACTTGCCTTCGAAGGCGCGGCGCCCGGTGATCATTTCGTAGAGAACACATCCGAAACTGAAGAGATCGCTGCGGGCGTCGGCTTCCACGCCCTGCAAAACTTCCGGCGCCATGTATTGAAAGGTTCCGACGATAGAACCCTTCTGCGTAAGGGGCGAAGTAGCCGCAGTGAGAGACGCCAGATTCATCGTCGGCGTCGAAGGAGTAAATGTGCCGACGGCCTTCGACGCAATCGATACGTCCGGCTTCGCGAGGCCGAAGTCCATCAGCTTAGCGCCCGACTTGGTCAGCATGATGTTCGCCGGTTTCAGATCGCGATGGATGATGCCTTGTTGATGAGCCTTCTCCAGAGCTTGCGCGATTTCTGTGCCAATCTTCAGACCTTGGTCGAGAGGAAGAGGGCCTTTTCCGAGGCGCTCCGCGAGAGTTTGACCCTCGAGAAACTCCATGACCAGGAAATCGGTGCCGTCCTGGGTGCCGATATCGTGAAGCGTACAAATATTCGGGTGCTGAAGCGCGGAAATGGCCTTGGCTTCGCGCTCCATCCGCTGCTTCAATTCGGGATCAGAAGAAAGATGGGAGGGCAGGACCTTGACGGCGACTGTGCGGTCGAGGCGGGTGTCTTTAGCGCGATAGACCTCGCCCATGCCGCCTGCGCCGATCGCTGAAACGATTTCGTAGGGGCCTAGACGAGTACCGGCAGAGAGAGCCATGGGCGTTCGCAATTATAGCTGGTGCCGATTGCTGAGAGGATCTTGGCTGCGCTCGTCGCGAGGCGCAGTAAATCAGCGGGATTTGGCTTGCGCGGCTGAGATCGCGCGGCTTAATTTGCGGACGTCGTCTTCGAGCACTTCGGTGCGTTGGTATTCGCGGCCTTGCGCCTTTCCGAGGGAGACGCGCGAATTGCGATGGACCATCGGACTTGTGATCGGGGTTGCCAATCCTACATGGATCTCAGAAACTCCGGTGCGCTCGATGATCGTGGTGGCGTTGTTGTGCCCGATGCCTCCGCCGGCCATGATCGTGATCCGGCCGCGCGCAGCTTTGACCAGTTGCGCTAGAGTATCGACGCCTTGCAGGCAGGATTGTTCGCCGCCGGAAGTAAGCAGCCGATCGGCTCCCGTTGAGCAAACATCATCCAGAGCGCGGATAAGATCCGCGGTCATGTCGAAGGCACGATGGAAGGTGACTGAGAGAGGGCGCGCAAGTTCGACGAGTTGTCGCATACGCCGCACATCCACATTGCCCGCCGCATCAAGAATGCCGAGAACGACGCCGTCGGCGCCGGCATTCTTCGCGACTTCGATATCACGGCGAAGGATTTCAAATTCTTCCTCCGAATAGCAGAAATCGCCGGGCCGAGGACGAATGATGGGATGAACTCCGATCGACAACTTGGAGCGGACAGCCTCCAGCAGTCCGACGCTGGGAGTAACGCCGCCTTCGAGCAAGTCGCTGCACAACTCGACGCGTTGCGCGCCACCGCGCCCCGCGGCCACAGCCGAGGCAACTGAGTCGACGCAGACTTCGATGAGCACCTGTTCGGTCATGATCTGGTTTTACGAAGACCGCACGAGTTGTCCACTGAGCGTGCGAAAGCGCCCGTGGCTCTTTTTTGTTTACAGTCTCGGCGGGGCCTGTATTTCGGGGACGCCCCCGCCTAAGGTCACAGGAGTCTACCAAAGAACCGTGGCAGACTCCTGTAAGTTGGTTGATTAGAAGGCATAGTGCAAACTCAGCTGGATCTGGCGTGCCGGAGAGCGCACGCTGCTGATCTGACCGAAGGTGGCATCCTGCACGTTGTTGTCGGGATTCCCGTAGCTGGCGATGTTGAAGATGTTGAAGAAGTCAGCGCGGAAACCGACGACCTGTTCACGCCAGATGTGAAAGTCCTTGAAGAGGGAAGTATCAACCTGGCGGTATCCGGGAGCGCGCTCGGTGTTGATGGCTGCAGTGCCGAAGGCGGGGAGGCCGTTGTTGTAGGCTACGCCGTAAGCGCAGACGCCGTTGTCAGGCCCGCTACATCCAACGGCGGAAGGATCGGTCCCCCACCAGTTGTTGATTGAACGGTTATGGACGGCGATATGACGATACTGGTTGGCTCGAGCTTGGCCGTAAGAATTGGTGTTGCTGTTATTCGGGCTGTTGATGGTGATGGGGAATCCTGAATAGAGGAACGCGGAAGTCGACAGCTTCCATCCTCCCAATACAGCATCGAGGAACGGATTTGCGCCGCTGCCGTAGGCTCTACCTCGGCCGTAAGGCAGTTCGTACACACCGACGAAATTCAGGCTATGCCGAACATCCATGCCCGAAGGGCCGTAGTCGGCGTGGCCGTTGTAGCCATCCTGATAGGCGCCGTCGGATCCGTTGATGTTGGGAGTGCCGTAGTTGCCCGACGAGTTCGTCATCGATTTGGAGTAGGTGTAGTTCGCCGTGAACTCAAGTCCATGATGGGTACGCTGGCGCAGAGTCACCTGCCCGGCGTTATAGTTCATGATCGCTTCGGACTCGGTAATGAGCAGGATTCCGCCTTGCCCGACGAGTGGGGCATAGGGGGCAACGGCCGTTCCGCCTTGCGCGATCGTAATGGCCTGCGCCAAGGTTAACTGATTGCCATTGCGATAGTCGGCGAGGTGATCGCCAACTTCGCCCAGGTAGCCTGCACTCAGAGATAGTTCGTGAGTCAGCGCATACTCGGTCGTGAGGCTGTACTCGTTGACGTAGGCGGGCTGCATATTCTGCGGCCACGTGGAATAAGTGGTTTGCGGAGTAAACTGCTGAGCGAATCCGTCTTCGACGCTGAAGGGGCTCCCCGAGGTCGTTGCAGTCGGCGTCGTGGCATTGACGCTGCTACCCAGAGCAAATGGCGGACTCGAGGTGAGGCGCTGGTTGAATGCATTACCCTCAAAGAAACTGGTTGCGCCGTATCCGCCGCGAATCACCATTTTCGGTGTTGCCTGGAAAGCGAACCCGAGGCGAGGCATGATCTGCTTATAGTTTGCGTTGTAGCAGGCGCGAGTCGGGCAAACGACGGCACCTGCGACCGCTCCCGCGGGCGCGTGACCGGCATACTCCACCGTGCCGTCGGGCAGAACATTGGCAGTACGGTTGTTTACTTCATACCAAGGCTGATCGAACTCATAGCGCAGGCCGAGATTGAGGGTGAGCCTTGAGGAAACTTTGAAGTCATCCTGAATGTATCCTGCAGTGCGCCATTGACGATTGCCGACCAGACCCACGGTCGACCCAATCTGATTGTTGTACACGCGGTCGAGCACAAAGTCTGCGGGGCCGTAGCCGCCTCCACCGGTCGATACATTCGTATTGCTGGTGAAAACACCACTGTAGTTGAAAGTCCCGAGGAAGCCGAAATTGGAGGCATTCAGGTAATTCTGCTGATAACGCGTCGCCTGCACACCGATTGAGAGAAAATGTCGGCCGCGCTGCCATGTGAGATTGTCGTAGTAGTTGAAGGTGTTGTCGCGAAGGATCTGTGTGTTGGCATTGGTCCCGAGGTAGCTCGCGTTGTTGTTGAGACTTTGTCCCGAAAAACCGGGATAGAGTTGAGCGCCGGTGAATGGAATGCCAACTTTCTGGTCGCCCGTCAGACCGAAGTTGCCCGAGGGATCGGTAGGGATGCTGTTATCCCAGCGTACGCGGGTGAAGCCAAAACGAGCTTCGTTGACGATCGTCGGCGAGAAAGTGTGTACCCAACTGCCGCCGCCAACGTGCGTTGGATAGACGTTCTGAGATGGAAAGAACACCGGGATAATCGCCGTAGATCCGTCCCGTCCGGTGCCCTGAGAGTAGAAACCGCTGAATTTATTTACGTTGCCGGGAGTGAAGTCGATCTTGAAATCTTCCTGATTGTTCTTCACGTAGCTGGTCTGGTGGCCCTGGTAATTGTTCTGCAGCAAGCCGTCCGTCGGTGTGGCATTTGGAAGCGGATAAAGATTGGGATGCGCAAAGAGATAGACGGCCACCGGATTGATCACCGGCAGGCCCTGGTCTCCGGCATAAGGGGCGAAATTGTTTTGCGTGTCGTAGAGCTGGATGCTATTGCTGCCCTGGGCGAGAAGGGCTGAAAAATCTCCGTTGCGCATGGCCTGAGTCAGAACGCTGGCGGATTGGATTCCACCCTTGTGGTAGCGGGCGCCTTCGTAGTCGACGAAGAAGAAAAGCTTGTTCTTGATGATCGGGCCGCCGAACGTGCCTCCGAAAATGCTCTGGGTGTAATCGTTGTTGGGCGTGATGGGGAAAGTGTGGTTGTTGCCCCAGGAATTGGCGTCGAGTTTGTGATTCTCGAGCAGGCCGTAGGCGGAGCCGTGAAGACTGTTGGTTCCGGACTTGAGAATGGTGATGATGGCGCCGCCGTTGGCGTTTCCGTAGGTGGCGGGGGCATTGGCCGAAATCACGCGGACTTCGTCGATAGCATCAGGCGCAGGATTGTAAGCGATCAGGTTGTTCTGCGGTTCGTTCAGGTCTGCGCCTTCAAGCGTGTAGTAGTTCGCCTGGGCGCGATTGCCATTGATCGAAGCGGTGCCATTGTTATAGGTCTCGCGCTCGATCGCGTTGTTGCCGGTCATTCCTTGAGGATCGGTGTCGATGGCTCCCGGCTGATAAAGCGTCAGGGATGAAAAGTTCCGGCCGTTCAATGGAATGTTCTGAATCTCGTTCGCCGAGATCGTATTTCCCAGTGATGAATCGGTCGTATCAAGAATGGGATGAATCTCTTCCTGAACCACGACCGTGGTCGAACTTCCGATCTTGAGGGTCGCGTTGATCTTTACGGTCTGATCGATCTCCAACGGAAATGGAGATTCGTGCTGTGCGGTAAAGCTTGGGGCTTCGATGGTGAGTTTGTAGGTTCCGATGGGCAGGAATCGTATGGAGTACACGCCCGAGGCATTGGTCTGCGCCGTGGTTTTGACCGAAGTAGCCGTGTTTTCGGCGGTCACGGTCGCGCCCGAAATAACTGCTCCGCTCGGATCGGTCACCTCGCCGGTGATGGTGCCGGTGACGTTTTGCCCGAAAGCCGGCGACAGGGAAAACAAGGCTAGGAGACAGACTCCTAAGAGCGATCGGAACGTGGTTGTTCTCATGAATTTCCTCTACTGGCCCTGAATGGGCCTCCCCGAAGGGCAGAATCGAAACCTGTTTCGGATGGGCTCGAAAGGCTGACGCTAAACAGTCTGGTTGCGTACTGTCAAGAACAAAATGATCGTTTACCCTTAAAACGATCATTTCTGATGCCGAATTAAGCATTATTAAGCCATTCTAGTGATTTGTGTTCCATTCTTGAGGGACGAGGATTGCCGCCCAAGGGCAAACCGAAAGACGACCAGCACAAAAAGAAAGCCCGATCCGAAGATCGGGCCACTTGGGGGAGGCTACTGCTTTCGATCGAAGCGCTTAATGCTGGTTAGGTTTACATCCTTGGCTGACGTTGGTCAGGGTGTTGTCCTTCGACGTGATGTGGCAATCGTAGAATCGGCCGCTTGAATTGTAGGTTGTATACTCCTGCGTGCTCATAGCCGGACTGACGTCCGTGGCTTTTCCGGAATCGTTGACCGAGCTGAAGGCATGCAGGGATCCGTTGTGCATGATCTTCTCATTCAGGCTGTAGTCCTGCGTCGTGCTCACGGTGAATCCGAAAGGGGAGGCAGAGACTGGATAGATGAAGTCAACGGTGATCGGGAAACTGAAATCCGATTGGGTGACTACGCTTCCGCCATGATCCGAAACGGTGGTGACCGATGACACTTTGTTCTCCACGGACGTCTTTCTGATCAAGTACCGTAAAGTTGACCGTGTCGAAGTCGATCGCTTGCGTGCTGTGGAAGTGCTGGTGTTGTTCCACGGTGGTGGAGACTTTTCCATGAGAGGTGTTCACATATCCGGCGATGGTGAATTTGCGATCGGAGACCACGCCGATCGTTCCCGTCACGGTGGATGTGCCCTGCAGGTTTTCCTTCACAATCGGAGAGGGAGCGGTCAGAGTGTTTTGAACGACGGCGCCCGTGACCTTCGGCAGATCCTTTGTCGAGGAAAAGCAAGCAGGGAAGCCGTCTCAGCGAAATAGCTATCGTCGTTGAAGAAGCTGAGGGATACGGTGTGAGGGATTGCCGTCACTCAGCAGGCTGGCAAACGGAGTGAGATCCACGCGATAGGGGACGAAGTTGAGGGTTTGAATTCCAGGAGACGGCACCCATTGGTCCGGGAGAAACCCGGTGTAAACCCAAGCGGAGACGGGAGAGATTCCCGCGGCCTGACCGTCGATGGTAATTTCGGTTTCGCGGAAGTCCGTGTTGCCGCATCCGTAGACCTCGTTGATAGCGCTCAGGTCATTGGGGAAGCAACCGTACCATTGTTCGTCGGTGGATTGGCTCTGCGAAATCACGTCAAGGTAAGCGCGTTCCACGTTGGTCGGCAGGGTGAATGTGGTTGAAAACTGATCTGTCGGCAAGTAAACATAAGCGGGGAGATTGAATCCGCCGCTACCGTTCGACTGTTCGAGCGGCAGCACCATGTCGGGGATCCCTTTTGAAGAAGGTTCGCCTTGTTCCACGGGATAGAACTCGAGATCCGCATTTACGGTGAATACGCCATTCAGCGTGTTGTACGGGGGAGCACAATCCGTGGTGCAATTAGCGAGTACGATGGTGCCCGTCTGCGGCGCAGCCAGAAGGGAAGAGTAATCGGTGATATCGCGCTCTACATGCCAGGTATTCGTCAGCACCGCGAGGGGCTCAGGAGTGGTTCCGAAATAGACATTGGTGTTGTTCAGAAAAATGGTCGCGGTGCGATCGAACTGGACGCCGCCATTCTCGCTGAAGTCTGCTTCGAAGACGACTTTCTTCCAGGGCCCGGTGCAACCGGAGGGCGGAGTAAATTGGAAAGTCTGAGAGGTATCGGAAAAATGTGCAAAGGTATAGCCGGTGAAAAGCTGCACTTTGCAGGGCTGCCCGTGGGGCCGCGGAATGACCGGATCGGCAGTCACTTCAAACTGCGTGCCGATTTGCCGGTTGGTGCTTTGGGCGTTCGCGGCAAACGGAATGACGAGTAATGACAGCGCAGCAACGATGAGGGAGCTTCGAAAGCAGAGACTCGGGGGATTCATAACCGACTCCTTGAAGCAGATGGGTGCCCGAAGGCGAGGCGTCCTCCGACTCCGGGGAATCACTTATCGCACCGAATACGGAAGATTGTCAAGAAAAGATGATTGCATTAGGCTGTTGCGATCATTGCGGTGCTTCCGGAATGCGATTTTTCACATCGCGACTGGAAAGACGACGGAAGACTTGAGGCTCGGGTGAAAGCACGGAATCGAGCGGACCAAATCTTGCGAGAGCTGCGGCAGGAAGGCAGCGTTTCGTTGGAGGACTTACTGGCGCGGTTGGGGGCATCAGCGGCGAGCGTGCGCCGCGATCTCGTCAAACTAGAAGCGAAAGGCCTGGTGCGGCGGACCCATGGCGGCGTCACGCTGGTCGAGCCACTTCTCTACGAACCGTTCCGGTACGATTCGCTGTTTCAAAACCGCGAGCAGCACCGGACAGCCGAGAAGCGCCGGATCGGTCTCACCGCAGCAGAACTGATCCAGGAAAATGAAACGGTAGGGTTCACCGCAGGAACAACCGCGACGCACGTAGCACGGAATCTCAGGAACCGACATAACATCCGTGTGATCACCAACGCCATCAACATCGCGATGGAGTTGAGTAACTGTCCGGGCCTGAAGACATTTGTGACGGGCGGTTTCGTGCAGTGGGCCGGATCATTCTCGCTGGTAGGGCACGCGGCCATCACTTCGTTGAGCGACGTCTACATGGACCGCGTGTTTGTCAGCGTATGCGGGATTGATATCGCGCGCGGCATCACAGTGATCGAGCCCGAGGAAGGCTTGACGTTCCGGACGATGATCCAGCAAGCGAAACAGACCGTTGTTGTGGCGGACTCGAGCAAGATCGGCATTGTGAATCCGGCGTTGATCTGTCCGTTGTCGAGTATTCACATGCTGATTACCGACACGCGTGCGACAGACAAGGCGATTGCGCCGTTTGTCGAGCGTGGCATTGATGTGAAGCGCGTCTGACGATTTGCAGCGCAGTCGTATCGGCGCATTATTGTGACGGCGCTCCTGAGCGAAGTAATTGAAACTCTCGAATGTGCGCCTCCGCCAAAGAAGAGAGAATATTCAAGCGCACTTTTGTCGCGGTCACCGGCTCAAAGTGATCAATCTTCTTGTGTCCGATCGCACTCCCCCGGACAACCGCAATCCACTTTCCTTCTTTGAAGACTTCAATGGCATATTGCTGCACATGCTGCCCTGCATTAAGCCATTCCATGGTGAGCGCTTGATCGAAAGTGATTGGCTTTTCAAAATTTACTTCGAGTACGGCATGATGCGATCCTGCGGGTGCTGACCAAAAGGTATCCGGGTTGCCATCGATCGCGAGTTCCTGCTCCGGCGTCAACCGGACGTGCTTCGCCGCGAGATTGTTGCCGTAGCGCTGGCGAATAGCTGCCCCAAATTCCTTGAGTCGTTGCACGTCGGCGTCGGGCAGCAGTCCTCGCCGATCGGGAGCGATGCCGAGCACAAGCTGTCCGCCGCGGCCGACGGTTTGTTCATAAGTAGCGATCAACTCAGGCAGGCTCTTGAGGCTGGCCTCGTCATTCGGATGCCAGAACCAGTGACCCTTGCGCAAAGGCGTATCAGCTTCGACTGGACGCCAGCGCAGATATCCATGGCGGTCGATGACATTCCAATTTTCGTACGGGATTCGTCCGTCTTCGTTTCCTACCCAGCGAATATCGCCGTATTCAAAGAGGCCGACATCGGCAAACACGAGCGCGTTGGGTTGATAGGTCCGGAGCTCCTCGATGATGTGGGGGAAGTTGTACACGTGACCGGCGCTACCGGCACCGTCGAGCCAGAACTCCTCAAGGTCGCCATAGCCTTGCGCTAGCTCATCGAGCTCAGCCGCATAGTATTTGTCGTATTCGACGGAGTTGTTGTAGCGGGGCTCGTGGCGATCCCATGGCGAAAGGTAAACAGCGAACCCGAGGCCGTATTTTCTGGCGGCCTGCTCGACGCGTTCGACGATATTTCCCCGGCCATTTTCCCAGAGGCTACTCTTGACGCTGTAATCCGTTTGCGAAGTTGGCCAGAGACAGAATCCGTCATGATGCTTTGCGACGAAAATTACATATTTCATTCCGGCCGCTTGCAAAGCCTGCATCCATTGTTCAGGATTGAATTCTGTTGGATTAAAGACTTTTGCATCGGCGGTGCCATCGCCCCATTCGCGATCGAGGAAAGTGTTTGGGCCGAAGTGGATGATCGCGCCCATCTCGAGGTCTTGCCACTCGACCTGTTGCGGGGACGGCTTGAGGTCGACGGCATTCTGGGCGAGGAGCGGAATGCAGAGAATGGGAATTATTGGGAGAAGATGGCGCAAGGCTCGTCGGAGAGACATGGCGAAAAGCGTAGCATTCTCCGTTCAAGATCTGCATGACAACTGAAACGCCCCGGTTTGACGAGACATTTCTTCTGCACATGTTCATACAACGTGCGGCCGAATTGTGAATCCAACTTTTGTCGGGAAGGTTGACTTATGAACGACTTCTCTAACTCCAGACGTGGATTTCTCCAGACTACGGCTCTCTCCGCGGGATCACTTTTATTGCTGCGCGCAACTCGATTTAGTTTGGCGCCAACGTCAAGCCTTGCGGAGGCTCCCGATTCACAGCGGGCGGATTACGCTTTGCACATTCAAGTGTCTCCGATCGAGGTTGCAAAGGATCGCATTATCTCGGTCGCGAATTACAACGGGCAGTTTCCGGGCCCGCTGATCCGGCTCAAAGAGGGTCAGCCGGTGTCGGTCGACATCTTCAATGACACCGATGTGCCGGAACAGCTGCACTGGCATGGGCAGATGATCGCGTCGGATGTTGATGGAGCGTCTGAGGAGGGCACGCCGTTCATTCCAGCGCATGGCAAACGGCGGATCACGTTTACACCCCGTCCCGCGGGCTTCCGCTTCTATCACACGCACAATCGGGCGGGCGCGAATCTGGCAGCGGGGCAATATAGCGGACAGGTCGGGCCGGTGTACATCGAGCCCAAGAGCGAAGCTGGAAACTATGATCGCGAGATCTTCTTAGTGCTGAAGGAATTCGAGCCGACCTTCAGCCGCGGTGGCGATATGGCGCAGAACTTTCTGCCTCCTGTTACGAACAAACTTCTCGAAGAGCAGGGCGAGTCTGCGATGAAGGCGTCGCTCGCCAAAGGGATGCCTCACGGCTACGAAGTCGGCTACGGGTCGTTCACGATCAACGGTCGCATGCTCGGACATGGTGACCCGATTCGGGTGAAGCAGGGAGAGCGCGTGCTCTTTCATATTCTGAACGGGAGCGCGACGGAGATTCGTAGTCTGGCTTTGCCCGGACATTCATTTCGAGTGATCGCGCTCGACGGAAATCCGGTCCCGAATCCAGCTTCGGTTCCCGTACTGTGGTTGGGAACGGCGGAGCGCATTTCTGCAATCGTCGAGATGAATCATCCGGGAGTTTGGATCATGGGAGATCTGGACAAAGACGACCGGCATCACGGCATGGGCATCGTGGTCGAATATGCGGGGCAGAAGGGCAAAGGACAGTGGATCGAGCCGGCGCCGTTTCACTGGAACTATCTGCGATTTGCAAAGCCAGGCGCGGTTGCCACGGTTCCGGATGAAACTTTTGACATGACCTTCGTGAAAGACAACGCCGCCGAGCAAGGATTTAATCGATGGACGATCAATGGCGTGGCGTATCCGATGACCGGCGAAACCACTTCCGCTTCATTCCACTTAAAGCAAGGAAAGCGCTACCGCATACGTATGCGGAATGCGAGCGACGATATTCATCCCATTCACCTTCACCGTCATAGTTTTGAGCTGACCAAGATCTCCGGCAAGTCTAGCGCGGGAATTTTCAAGGATGTAGTGATGCTCGGCGGCTACCAGGAAGCAGAGATCGACTTTATCGCCGACAATCCCGGGCTTACGCTATTCCATTGCCATCAGCAGTTGCACATGGATTTCGGCTTCATGAGCTTGTTCGACTATGCATAAGACCCCGACAGCTAACGCCGCTTCAGATGAGTTAGGGCTTAGGTGTCGGAGCGGTTAAAAGGTCGACGAACATGTCATAGAACTTCTTGGTGTCAAGGTCGACCTGGATCTCGGCCATCGGCCCAACGATTTTCGGCTTGTCATCGTTGGTCCAACTCAGAGTGTCTCCATATCCTGCGCCGCGACTGAGATCTACATCGAGGTAGCGTGTGTCCTTCGCGGTGATCAGGCTGGGATCGAGCCAAGCCAGCGCGGCGAGTTCGTCCCACAGATAGTTGTACTGGCCGCGAATGTGTGAGTACGAGCCGATGTAACGAGCTGCGGGCGAAGTTCCTTTCTTCACGCGGTCGATCAGATCTTGCGTCATTCGCGTTTTCACCGAAATATCGACGGTGGTGCATACAATCTTCTTCCACGGTGAAGTGAGCACGGTGTGCGAGGCCTCGGGATCGAACCATAGATTGAATTCGTGGCGAGGTGTGTTGGCAAATTCCGGATCGTCAGTCTTCGGATTCAGGCTTCCGCCCATGAGCACTAATTCTTTTGCGAGGCTCGGAAACTCCGGATCAATGGTGGTGGCGAGAGCGAGATTCGTCATCGGTCCGCCGGCGTAAATCGTAATCTCGTGGGGATATTTATGCACCATTCGCACGAGGAAGTGCGCGGCATCATCGTCGAGCGGTTTGGTGGTGGGCTTGCCTTCCGGCATTTGTCCGAGTTGGTCGGCTGGGTGATAGAAGCGAGGAGTCCAGGCTCCGACCCAAGGAACGGACCCGTACTGACGCTCCCATAGCTCGGTATCTTCTTTGCGCCGCACGAGTGGATACTCGGCGCCAGCCACGACCGGGATGTCGGTGCGTCCGATGAGCTCCAGCATGCGCAGCGTGTGGGCGACTTCTTCTTTGAGCCATGCGTCGCCAGTTACAACGGTCACGCCGAGGACCTCACTCTTCGTCGACTGGATCAGCAGCAGGATTGACTGCTGGTCCGTTCCGCCGGGGCCAGCCGCATCCTGATCGATGATGATCTTGCGCTTTTGAGGTTCTTGTTGAGCGAGGGACGACAGGCACAATCCAAGGATCGTGAGGACGATCCAGGTCAGTTTAGGCATTCGATGAGTTCGCATTGTTTTTGATGGTTCGACACAAAGCATTGCATTCTATTGATACCGGGGATCAAGCGCCAGCATTATTCGCCGCTCAACCTAACCCTTTAACCACGAAGGACACGAAGTTGCACGAAGGGATTGAGCAGGGATCCATTGCCGAGTGGGGGTGTGGCGAATAGAATTCACGCTTGGAAGTGCTCCTGACCTTCATGAGTCTTCTCCCAACACGATCGCGATCAGACGTTGGTGCGCGCTCTCGCAATGCATATCAAGCCCTACTCGCGCTATTTATTATTTCCTTTCTTTGCTCTCCCCTGTTTTGTCAGGGAGCGGAGGATACCGCTTCGTTGAGCGGGACTGTACATGATCGGCACGGAAACGCGGTTGCGAATGCCACGATCAAGTTGAAGGTAAAGGATACGGTTCAGCTGCTTACGGTGCAGACGGACGTGAAAGGGAAGTACCACTTCGCTACATTGCATGAAGGCGTCTACGTTCTGAGTACCACGATGAGCGGCTATCAGGACACGGAGGCTCCGCCGATATTTCTCGGTCCGAGAGAAGAGAAGACGGTGGATCTGACGCTGGGTGCTCCACAAGATCCGGACAAGTCGGCGTCTGTCACGCAACCTCAGTTTTATGATCAGCCACAATTCACCGTGGCAGGCGTGATGGACACGACAAACCTCGGAGGCCACGGCTCCGACACCGTTGTCCGAACTCGTGAAAAACTTGCCGAAGAGACTGTCACACTGGGCAAGGCTTCGGCGGGATCGTCGAGCGCTAATCCTGCGGAAGAAAAATTGCGGCGAGAAGATGTTGCGCGCGAGCCGTCCGGTTTCGAAGCGAATTATCGTCTTGGCCAAGTGTTGATCGAGAACGGCAAAGCAGCCGAGGCGATTTCGTACCTCGAGAAAGCTGACAGAATCAAGCCCGGCAATTACGAAAACGCTTACGATCTAGCCCTCGCGAATGCCGATGCCGGGAACTTGGAGCGCGCGCGCGATAGTGCAAAAAGCTTGATTGTGTCGTACGACAAAGCCGAACTGCATCACTTGCTCGGCAACGTGGAAGAAAAACTCGGCGATCCGCTCGAAGCGGTTCGCCAGTACCAGCAGGCCGCGGAACTCGATCCCACAGAGTCTTACGTGTTCGACTGGGGATCGGAATTATTGCTGCATCACGCACCCGAACCCGCGATCGAAGTTTTTACTAGGGGCAACTTTATTTTCCCACGCTCGGAGCGGATGCTCATCGGACTCGGGGCCGCATTGTTTGCGCATGGCTCCAACGATGATGCAATAAAGAGACTCTGCCAGGCGTCAGACCTGAATCCCGACGATCCTTCCCCGTATCTTTTTCTAGGGAAGATGCAGCGCGCCGAGGCTGCGCCGGCGCCGGAAGTTTTCGAAAAAATGCACCGCTTCTTGACTCTTCATCCAGAAAGTGCCCAGGCGAACTACTATTATGCGGTTGCGCTGTGGAAGCTGCGGAAAGCGCAACCAGGACAGGCGTCTCTGCAGGAAATAACGGCACTGTTAGACAAATCGGTGCACCTCGACCCGAAAATGGCCGCTGCAAACCTGCAGTTGGGGATTGTTCGTTTCGAAGGTGGAGACTTCCGGGAGGCAATCTCAGACTATCAACGTGCCATCGCGCTCGATCCTCATATGGAAGAGGCGCACTATCGTCTGGCCCAGGCGTACCGTCAGAATGGGGAAGCTGACAAGGCAAAGGACGAAGTGAAGCGCTACGAGGAGTGCGTCAAAGAATCGGCGAAGGAGAGTGATCGAGAGAGACACGAGATCCGCCAGTTTGTGTACACCTTGCGGGACCAGCCTACGCCCGAAGCCCGCTAAATGCCTGCCTACCGTGGTTCTGTAGGTAAATCATTACTTGAAAAGTTGCGGTCCTCGGGGGATCAATCTCCGAAACACATGAAGCTAGCTCAACCAGCCGCGTCGCGACTTACCTTATGTTCATCTCTCTAGCTGCCGCGATCATCGAGACGGCGATAGCCACTTTCGGCCGATAACTGACGAGAGATCGCGTCGTTCGGCAATATCGCTTCTCTTCTTTCGAACCGGGCGCATGCCATCGGCTGCGCTCCGCGCCTGCGTGTGTTACACTTTTCAATTCATAAAAACAAACGGTTGCAGGCGAAGCGCTCAATCCAACCATGCTTTTTTCCAAAGAATATGTGGGCTATCTGGCCCGCGAAGTGACTAAGAAGTTGATTGCCGGAAAGTTCATTGAAACTGCGGCTGTGCCCGCCGTTACCGAGCGCGTGAACGTCGCGTTGGTGGACGAGCTCTCGCTCGAAGACCGCATCAACGACGAAGTGCGGGTCATTCTGGAAGCCTATTCCGACGAGATGCGCAACACCGGCGCCAACTACCAGGAGATGTTCCGCAAGGTGAAAACAGAGCTAGTCCGCAAGTACAAGGCGGTGCTGTGAGACTTAGCCGAGACAAAGTCAATGTGCTGGCGCGGGCAGTTTCCGACGTTCTCAAGCAGATGGACGAAGTGGAGTTTATCGAAGACCCCAACACAATCCGCCAGGAAACCCGCAAGATTCTCGAAGAATTGCTGATGCAGGAAGCCAGAATCGATGTTGCCGCCCGGCAGAAGATCGACTCTCAAAAACGGACGATTCTTGAAGGATCTCAGGAATGGGACATCTTGTACCGCAAGTACTACAACGAGGAAGTCAAGAAACTCGGAGTGTAGCTACTCCCTCCTTTAACCTCTTGCCAGAGGTATTCGGTGATCAAATCAAGCCGGGAGTTCGCATCGATCATCAAGACAGCCGCGGCTGATGCTGGATTTGATCTAGCCGGCATTGCTCCGGCAACGGATGCTCGCGAGCTGGAATACTTTCCGGAATGGATCGCCGCGGGACGAGCGGGCGAGATGAAGTACCTCGAATCGCGCGATGATCAAGGCGAACTCAAGCGCTCGTCGCTCTCTCGCGTGGCTCCCTGGGCGCGAAGCGTGATGGTCTGCGCGATCAACTACAACACTGCACACCCATATTCCACGCAAACGCAGGATCCGGAGCGTGGATGGATCTCGCGCTACGCCTGGAGCCGCGAGGACTATCACGATGCTGTTCTTAATCGGTTGAAACAAGTTGAAAGCAGAATTCATGAGGCGGCATCCGGACTCGAACCGATGCTCGTCACGCGCAGCTACGTCGATACCGGCCCCATCGTTGAGCGTGTGTTCGCGAAGTACGCCGGAGTGGGGTGGATCGGGAAAAACACCTGCATCATCAATCAGAAAGTAGGCTCTTGGCTCTTTCTCGGGGTGATTCTCACTTCACTGGAACTCCGACCCGACTTTCCCGCACCCGATCGCTGCGGCACCTGTACTCGTTGCATCGAAGCATGTCCCACCGATGCTTTGCTGGAGCCTTATCAACTCGATTCCAATCGCTGTATCGCATACCTGACGATCGAAAAGCGCGGCTCGGTTCCTGAGGACATGCGACTCGGAATCGGTAGGCACGTATTCGGGTGCGACATCTGCCAGGATGTCTGCCCGTGGAACCGGAAAGCTCCGTCCTCTGCCGCGCCTGAGTTCCAAGCTCGCGGCGGGCTCGTCAATCCAGCGCTTGAGTGGCTCGCGGAAATGTCGGCCGAAGAGTTTCGGGAGACATTTCGTGGATCTCCCATACGCCGCACCAAGCGGTCAGGCTTGCGGCGCAATGCTGCCATCGCCATGGGGAACAGCGGGCAGCGGGAATTCCTGCCAATTCTCGAGAAAATGTCGGCAGACGACGACCAAGCGGTCGCCGAGAGCGCTCAGTGGGCGATTGAGCAAGTGCGAAACCCTGCAAAGTGAAGAATCTTATGCTTCTCCCTGTCAGCCGCTGACAATCTCGGCAGTTTTCGCTTAATATTCGCTATTTCGCGCTCCACAGTTTCTGAACTTCCGTAACTCGCTTTTTCGTTTAATAGCAACTAATCTTTCGCTAAAGGGTTCTAATTAAGCGAGTTAGTCTTAACGGTAGAGTTTCCCTGGGATAATGGTGATTATGGTCTTACGCCACATTCAGCCGATGCGGCGCGCAGTGAGTGCCTTATTTTTGCTGGTGCTGGCTTGCGCTGGCATAGCTCATGCTTCCGCGACCCTCCTTCTGGAGGAGCCATACGGTAAGCTCGGGTTCTTCACGGCCACCGGACACGCCGCGGTCTACCTTTCCGGCGTTTGCGCGGACAATCCGCTCGTCCTGCGCCGCTGTGCCCCGGGTGAGACTGGAGTCGTTCTCAGCCGTTATGACGGCGTTGCTGGATACGACTGGGTTGCGATCCCCCTTATCCCGTACCTCTATGCGGTCGAAAGCCGCGAAGATATTCCTTTGTTTGCGGACGCGAAGATGACCGCGTTCCTGCGCGACCGTTACCGGCGCCAGTATCTGGAAGACATCGCACCCGATACCGAAGAAGGCGGAGCACCGGGAGGCAACTGGTACGAACTAGTGGGCTCTTCGTACGACCGGACGATCTACGGGTTCGAGATCGAAACCACCCCCGAGCAGGATGACGCTCTGATCCGCAAGCTGAACTCCTCCGCGAACGAGTCACATTTCCACTTGGTCTCGCGGAATTGCGCTGATTTTGCCAAAGACATTCTGAACTTCTATTACCCCAAGTCATTTCATCGGAGCGTGGTGGCGGATGTTGGCATGACGACTCCGAAACAGATGGCGAAGATGCTGACGAAGTATACGGTTCGGCATCCAGAGCTGCAGTCTTCGCGGCTTGTGATTTCGCAGGTGCCAGGCAGCATGCCGCGGAGCTCGGCAGTCCACGGAGTGGTGGAGTCCTTCTTCAAATCGAAAAAATATATTGTACCGAGCGCGGTCGTCAGTCCCATCTTTGCGGGCTGCGTCGTCGCGGTTTACGTGGGAACGGGAGCCGGTCATTTTGATCCAGGTCGGGACGCGATGGTATTCGTTGCGGGCAACAGTCCCGAACCCCCACTGGATCGCGAGGACCTGCGAGCGTATCGCGAGGAACTGAAGCGTGTGCTCGTGGGATCGTATCCGGATAGTCCCAATGCAAACGTCGATAAGGTTTGGAGCAAACTTCAGTCCAAGTCGACGACAACAGTCGATGCGCAAGGACGCCCGCTTCTACAGATGAGGGTGGGAGACAATTTAGTCGAAGTTGGAGCATCGGCTGAGAATGTTTTAAGTGGACAGGCTCCTCCGCAACTGGTCCGTCAACTTCTGGAAGCGCGGCTGCAATCGGAGCTGAGCGGCCGTTCGGCCCACGCAATCACGGAAACCGAGGTCGAGCGCGACTGGAAACTCCTGGAAAAAACCATGGTTGACCGGAGCGACTCGGCAGTGGCAAGTCGTTATACGCAGCATTCCGAGATGCATCGCGGAAACCAGCGGTAAATCGCGGGCGGTCCCCTCAGCGGATCATTCTTCAATCAGCATCATTCCGCGCAAAATGAAACGGGCCACACCCGTGCGTGCGTCCTGAAATCGCGATTGAGGTTATTGTTCTTGTGGCGGATGCGGAACGTTGCCCGGCATCGGTGGTTGGCCGGGCTGCTGCTGCTGTCCCTGCTGGATCATAAGCTGGCGTTGCTGCATTTCTTGCAGCATCTGCTGCGGAGTCTTCACAGCAGGCTGATCGGGATTGGCGGCCGGCGCTTGTTCGGCCTCGGTTGGCTGATCACCATTCTCTTCGGCAGCATTGTCATCGTTGGAGTCGGCGTCATTGGCGTCGGCCTGAGGGTCTTGATCCGAAGCGGGCGCATTGGCAGCCTGCGCGCCAGGTTGAGCCTCGGTTGCAGGCGCGGGCGAAGTTCCAGCGTCCTGCCCACTCTTCGGCACGAGTACAACCCGGGTCAATATCGCGTCATTTCCGGGCGAACCTAGCAGTACATAGTTGAAACGGGAACCGTTGAGCAAGTCCGACAGAACATCGCGAGCCGGCCCTGGACCCAGGTGAGTGACAACGCGCTCGGGCGCGGCAGGAACCTCGATATCGGCGCCCGTTTGTTTGCGCACGGCGCGCAGAATGTCGGCCAAAGTCGAGTTCGGCGCGATGATCGTGAGCTGTTTATCCTGATAGCTGACTTGCGGCGGAACTGCCGCGATCGAATCCAAAGGAATCTGCTGGACCGGGCGACCGGTTGGCCCCGATGGCAAAGGAGGCAGCTGCGGCTTTTTCGTTTTCTTGTGATGGCTTTGGCTTTGAACCGAGTCACCATGTGACTCGGCGACACCGACCACGCACAGGACCGCAGCGCCTAATAGCAAAACTCGGCTCAGCGTGTTTAGTTTTCGTCCTGTGCTCATAACGACTCCTGCAATAGCCCGGCTTTCTGGGGACACGACAGACCGCCTTACCGGAATTCTAGCACCGGTATGGCTGGAAGGAACTGGTGGCCTCTAACTCCGCACGAGATAGAACGTATTCAGGCTACTCTCTTGCACGCGCGAGACGGAATACCACGATTGGGGATACGCGTAAGCCGATTACAGTCAACCATTTCGGGCCACATAAAATCTTATCAAGGGTGGTGTTGGCGAGCGTACACTGTGCCGAGGCGTCCAACCCTCTGAAAGTAAAGGCGGAACATCATGAAACTGGCGCCATATCGTCTGCAACTCTGCGCGTTTTCGTTTTTCTTCTCCTCTCTGGCTTTCTTAAGTTCCGGCGCGACGGCTCAAAGCTGCCAAACGTCTGGAGAACTGGACGACGCTACGCGCTCTGCCATCACGGCGGCTGGCCAACGCTTCTTCGATCTCGCCGCGAAGGGTGATTCTGCAACGATGAAGCAGAATGCGATTCCAAGCCTGGCATCGGACTTCGGCGGAATCGAGACCACCGTTAAAGATCACCAGCCGGACTTGATGGGAGCGCAAGCTTCTCTGAAGTCGGCCTTTTTGCTGGACGCGTCGAGCGGCACTCCTGATCCACATGCCGAGTTTCTGTGTGGTGTGTTTGGTAAGAATGGTCAGACCTCGAGTAGCGCTGCCTTTTATCTCGACAACCTGCCTCCAGGGAAGTATGCCGCCGTTCTGTTGAATGCGACCTCTCCAAAGGGCAAGACCATGTTTTCGGAGATTCTCCAGCAGACCGGGACCGACTGGAAACTCGCAGGGCTTTACATCAAGGCCGCCGACATTGCGGGTCACGACAGCAACTGGTTTCTGGACCGCGCTCGCGAGTACAAAACTAAAGGCCAGATGCACAATGCGTGGTTTTTCTATCTGGAGGCTCGAAATTTAATCTCGCCGTTATCTTTCATGAGTACGCTGGCCACCGACAATTTATACGACGAATCTCAGGGCGTGCAGCCGAAAGATCTACCGGCGGGAGGAAAGTCCGTCGATCTTCCCGCAGGAGCCGTGACATACAAAGTCACCGCGGTGTTTCCCGAGGCTGTTGGAAATGATTTGGATTTGATCGTGAGGTATCAGATCGCCGATGCCTCGAATACGGGGCAGGCCTTCCAGGACAACACGGCAGTCATCAAAGCGCTGGTTGCAAAATATCCGGAAGTCAGAGAAGCGTTCGCTGCAGTGGTCGCGCGCGCCGTCGATGCCAGCGGACGCGACTATGGAACGCTGATGGCGATGAAGGACATTAAGTAGGGACAAGCAATTTCCCGGAATTCAGAAACAATTTCGATAACGCCTGGCGAGACATCGATGGCTGTGTTTCGAACGAACATACTGATTATCTTCTCTCTGCTCTGGCTAACGGACATTGCTGCGACCCACGCCCTCGCCCAGGATTCACCTCCTGTTGAGACATCACCGCGAGACAAGATCGAACAATTGCTCTCGAGCAGAGACCCCCGCCTCGTCGCTTGGGGCGCCCACTACGCTCTTGCAACGAAAGATCAGACTCTCGTACCTGAAATGCTCCCTTTAGTGGTGGAATGGGAGGTCCTTCCCGCGCCGGCAGATGACAACAACGCCGGCGGCGGCCTCACATCCTTTCAAGTGGATCAACGCGATGCGGTGGCCGCCACGCTTGACACTTTGATCCAGTTGCAAGCCGTAGTTTCAGCCCGCACGCTGAGCAATCTCGCAGCAGACTTTCCCAATCAGGTTGCCATACTGCTCACGCGGTTGCCGTTGGAGGAGTCTCAATCGCTCGATCTGGAACTCTATCGCTCCGCTCCCACAAACCTAGGTGAACACAATCTGCAATACATAGGCGCAGCTTTGCTCGCGCAAGCATCTCCCGCGGGCTTTGCCGCTGAATTGCTGTCGAGCATTCACAGTCGGGCTACTATCACGATTACAACTCCAACGTCCAAAGCCGAAGCCCTTTATCGGGACGGGACCTCCGGCAGTTGTTTCGCCGACGACACTCACAAGGATTGGCCGAAATTCGGCGTGTATGAGTTGTCGGAGGATAAGATGGAGGGCGGTTTTGTTCTGATTCCAGGCCCAGATCCAATTTATACTCTTCGCTCCGAGACGAGACACTACAGAGGCAATCGTTGCGAGAATTTAACTTTCCTGGTGTTAGGTCCCGAGCAGCGACGCAGCTTGATCGCGCGCATGTTGGCGATTCCACAGGACGATATCGAGTGGGAGATTGAGACTAAAAATACGATCCAATTCAAGTCGAACGAGCAGTTCTACCGCGAGCTTCAGGAATTCATCGGCGCGGAGCAAGAGAAGTACCGGGACACTGCATCGGCGCTCCTTGCAAAGAATCTCATGACCGCTTCAGAGCAGGAAGAGGCGTTGCCGCATATCGACCTGGCTTTCAACGACGAGAGAGGTCCTGACTATCCTCCGATTCCCGCTCCGCCTTCATTGCCGGCTCATGTAACGTGGCCTGACCAGCAGTAAGGAATAGCGTTCTCGGATATCCAGCCCAGCGAAAAATTTAAGGCTTCGAATCCGACGGCTGCTCGGCCACGTCTTCCAACAGGCATTCTTTTGGGTCCTTGTCGTCGCGCAATCCTAAGAAAACGGGCGCGCGCAGTTTTGGGCCGCTGCCCTCATTTGTTCCATCTGTCCATTCGGCATATTCAATTTCGGCGACGAGTTCCGGCTTCACCCAACTGACTTTCCGCAGTGCCTCGACTTCGCCG
This sequence comes from uncultured Acidobacteriota bacterium, assembly GCA_963793945.1. Taxonomy (GTDB): domain Bacteria; phylum Acidobacteriota; class Terriglobia; order Terriglobales; family Acidobacteriaceae; genus Sulfotelmatobacter. The sequence continues at coordinate 141,239 of CAWCCE010000001.1, forward strand.
TAGAACGGATTCTTCTTGGTCTCGAGCTTTTGCAGAGTTTTCCAGATTTCGGCCAGAGATTTCTGATTGAATCCGCTCCCCGCTTGTCCAACATGAATCAGCCGTCCCTGCTTGTCGTAGAGCCCGAGGACCAATGACCCGAAATGCGTGCGGCTGCCCTCGGGCTCGGTGAAGCCACCGACCACGCACTCCACGCGATGCCGGATCTTGATCTTCAGCCACTCGCGGCTGCGACGCTCTTCATAAACGCTCTCTCGCTTCTTGGCGACAATACCTTCCAATCCCTTGGATCTCGCAACCTCAAATAGCGACTTGCCTTGCTCTGCGTAGTGATCGGAATAACGGAGCGAGTCGCCCGTCTTGACGATGGACTGCAGCTTGCGCTTTCGTTCTTCGAGCGGAACTTTGCGCCAGTCTTCTCCGTCGAGATACAGCAGATCGAAGGCGTAATAAAGTACGGGCACGTCCGCTTTGGTTGCAGCCCTCTTCCCACCCGCACGGAAACCCGTTCGTTGCTGCATCAGGCTGAACGAGGCTTTTCCGTCCTCATCGAGCGCGACGGCTTCGCCGTCAAGGATTGCATTCTTAGCCTTGACGAATTTCGCCATGTCCTTCAATTCGGGATAACGAGCAGTTAGCTCGTTCTGATTCCGAGATACCAAACGAACTTTGCCGCTTTCGATAAAGGCGACAGCGCGATAGCCGTCCCACTTGATTTCAAATAGCCAATCGGCGCTGTCAAACGGCTGGTTGATGGACTCTGCGAGCATCGGATGGATGGCTGTAGGCATGGGGCGCTTTACCGGCGCGTGAATGAGAGCGGTGGGTTTGGGTGAAGACCCAAACGTCTTTACCACAGGGGGCACAGAGCTCACAGGGGATTTTCTTTTAGATTGTTCTTTATCTTTTCCCCGGTGCTCCTCTGCGCCCCCTGTGTTTAGTGAGCTTTTTTTTTCTCGACGCGAGCTATCGCGTCGGCGAGCCATGCTGCTTTCAGTTTTCCTCGACCGGCGGGGCGGCTCTTCCATTCTCGAGATCGGCCGTCGCCGGCGATCTCGCCCATGCTTCTCTTGCTGAGCACCGACTCATCGATATCACCGGCGTCGTATCCCTCGACGACATCGTCATCATGCTTCTTGATCATGAGCCATTCGTTGCCCTTGCTTCCCGGACGTCGGCCCTTCATCTTGATCAGTGCGAAGTCACCCTTAAGGCGTTTTCCCTTTAGCCGGAACTTCAAGTCTCCCTTGGCCAGCATGGCCGCGGCTTCGGCTTCTGTGCCCGGGACGTATTTCCCGTCCACCTGCACAGGAGACAGGGGCTGCCACGTGCCCACGTCCCACACCATGACGCTGCCGGCGCCATAGTTGCCTTCGGGAATGTTTCCTTCGAAATCAAAGTATGAAACAGGATGATCCTCGACCTGCATGGCCAGACGCTTATCCGCCGGATCGAGCGAGGGCCCTTTGGGCACCGCCCATGATTTCAGTACGCCTTCCATCTCCAGCCGGAAGTCGTAGTGCAAGCGAGTCGCATCGTGCTTCTGGACCACGAAGCGATTGCCTTTCTTTTTCTCCACCTTTGGCGGAGGCTCGGGCGTGTCTTCAAATCGACGTTTTCGCTTATATTCTTCGAGCGCCATGGCATTAATTCCGAGCGTCATTCTAGCAAGCCGATTGGGCAATTGCCGTACGATGTCCACCTTAGATGTTCTTGAGCAGCCTCTATAATCGCGATCTCGATATTTTTCGACAAGCGCACGGTGAGATTCTGAGAACCGGGAACCGGGAACTGAGAACTGAAGTGAAACGCGAATTCCCCGAATTTCCGCTAGTGGGCGTCGGCTCGATCATCATTGAGGACGATCATGTCCTGCTGGTGAAGCGCGCCAACCCTCCCATTCAGGGGCAGTGGTCGATCCCCGGAGGCGTGCTCGAAGTGGGCGAACTGGTGCGCGAAGCCGCCGTGCGCGAGGCGCGCGAAGAGACCGGACTCGTCGTCGAGCCCGGCGATCTGCTCGGCGTCTACGACCGCATCCTGCACAATCATGAGAAGCGGGTGCAGTATCACTACGTCCTGATTGATTTCCTCTGCCGCCGGGTTGGAGGTGAGCTTCTCGCCGCCAGCGACGCTGCCGAAGTTCGCTGGTTTACGCGCGAAGAGCTGCCGGAGCTAAAGTTAGCCGAAGATACGCAGGATGTGATCCGCAAGGGGTTTGAAAAGCTACGACGGTGAATCAGGCGATCCGTCGTCATCCCACTCGGCATCACAGGAATGACAGCGCCATCCTTTGCGCTGCACCGGCATCGGAACTTTAAGAAAGGCGCTGAGATAGGCAATCGGGCGGTCGAGTTCGCGAAAGTTCACGTCCAGCGACTGGCACTTAGGGCAGCGAGGCTGCTCGTACAATCCCACGTCCTGCACATACAATCCCTCGAGAATAGGCTCGTCGAGCAATTTTTGAGCAGTCTCGGCGTCCTCCGGCTTTACGCAAAGTTTCACGCCCCCGACAAAATTTGAAATGAACCAGTCGAGCCGAACGAGATTGTCGTCGCGCAGGAAACATTCGATGCCGCCGACTCGAGGCTGCCTTTCGCCAGGAGAGCTTCGGGAAGATCCCGAAATTGCCGGATCGTGACCAGAGTTCGCAGGTCGAGCTCTGGCTCAGGATCGAAGGTATGTGTTGGAAGCTCCAGATTTCTGCGGTCAAGTTCCTCTTCCAGCGTCTCCCACGCTGCTTCCGTTAAAGACTCTGGATCGCGTGCAAGATGTTGGAGCTCACCGTCCGTCATTGCGGCGTAGGTTCCAGCGAGACGCAGTCGCTCTTTCGATTCGTCGAGATTCGACACTCAGGCAGAATACTTCGGTCGGCACAGGTCTGTCATTCGTGGGTAAGACTGCGGGCGGGCCAGGAGATCATTCTCCGAAAAATAGAACGGCCCGCAAGCACTTGTGAGAACAAGGCCTGCGGGCCGCCCGGTGGACTGTTTGGGATTGACCAAGAGGTGGTCACTCTAACGTGGCCTCTTCGGCAACTCCGGGTCCCTGATAGCGCTCTCGACCGACCTGCGTCAAGCGCGTCAATCCTTAATCACCGGTAGTGTGCGGGCTGTAGCTCTCGGCGCAGTCCTTGCGAATTCCGCGCCCAAAGCCCCGCTTAGAGCAACCGCTCTAAGTCTCAGCCACCTCACCTGGTCTTTGGATACATCTACAACTGCCTTCAGAAATTGTCATCCGACCACCTCCTTTCCGGTGTAATCGCAGATTAGTACGGAATGCTGCGCGGCGTCAATCGGGGGAAGGATGTGTACCGTGCGAGGCAATAGAAACAGGGAAAAATGCCCGCATTCTATTTTCACGGCAGTCCAAACGCGTAAACTGCACTTCCTGCCGCGATGGCTACATATTCTTTTCCGTCCACGGAAAAAGCCATCGGCGGTGCATAGACCGCCCCGCCCATCTGGAAGTGCCACAGAGGCTTACCGGAGGCCGCGTCGAAGGCAATGCAGTTTCCTTCAGCATCGCCGCTGAAGACGAGCCCTCCTGCAGTCGAAAGTACGCCTGACCACGTCGGCGACGTGTGCTGGAACTTCCATTTCACTTCGCCCGTGGTCGGATCGATTGCCTTCAGAAATCCCAGGTATGGCCTGGCTTCTTCGGAAGGGAAATATGCACTGCCATAAAACGCGTGTCCGGCCTCGTACGGCTGCGGAGCGGTGCTGAAGATGTCGCATTGGTCGCGCGCCGTGACGTAGAACAACCCAGTCTGGACATCGTAGGTCGGGGCCATGAAATTGGTCGTTCCCAAAGCCCCGGGACATACTGTGTGTCCCTCGAGCGTCGGCGAAGCTTCTTTCTTCGCTATCGGACGCCCGTCAGTATCCTTGGTGTCGCTCCATGTCTGCTTGCCGTAGGCCTCTGCGGAAATCAGCTTTCCATTCGTGCGATCGATTACGTAGAAGAATCCATTGCGATTGGCTTGCGCGATCAGATGCTTCCCGCCGGCGTCAACCATCACAGGAACCTGGGTTGCGTCCCAGTCATGTTCGTCGTGCTTGGTGAACTGGAAATACCAATTCATCTTGCCGGTGTCCGCGTTGAGCGCGAGCAGGGAATTGCTGTAAAGATTGTCTCCGGCGCGCCCCTCGCCACGATTCGAGGGCGAAGGATTGCCCGTCGGCCAGAAAATCTGGTTTGTTGTCGGATCATAGGTTCCTGTGTTCCACGCAGGAGCTCCGCCAACCTTCCATGAATCGCCTTCCCACGTATCGTGTCCCGGTTCTCCGGGCCCGGGCACGGTATAGAGGCGCCATTTGCGCTCGCCTGTGTCGGCATCGTAGGCGTCGATAAATCCGCGTACTCCGTACTCGCCTCCGGAAATTCCAATCACGACGAGATTCTTCACGACCAGCGGCGCGACCGTGAAGCTGTGTCCGGTGCGATAGTCCGCGGAAGTCGCGTCCCAAACAACATTGCCAGTTTTGGCGTCGAGAGCGATGACGTGGGCGTCCAGCGTTCCCATAAATACTTTGTCGCCGAGAATTGCCAGCCCTCGATTCACGTGCCCGCAGCATGGACGAATGTCGCTCGGTATTTGCCGCTGGTACATCCAGATCGGGCGACCAGTGCGGGCATCAAGAGCGAAGGCGCGATCATCTTGACCCGTCGCATAAAGAATTCCGTCAACCGCGAGTGGCGAGGTCTCGAGCTTTCCCGTTGCGCCAGTCTGGTACACCCACTTCGCGACGATCGTGTGCGCGTTCGTTTTATTGATCTGGTCGAGCCCGCTGAAACGCTTTCCAGAATAGTCGCCGGAATAAGTCATCCAGTTTTGCGGCTCTTTCGCGGAATTCACGAGCCGATCAAAGGTGACTTGAGCGCCGGTAGGAATGATCGTGATGAAGAGGACGAACATTCCGGCCACAACCGCGCGGTAGGCGCAGCGGTGGAAGAGAGGCCCTTCCAGGGCCGCGTTACGGATGCAAAAGATAATGGCCTTCAGGCCCTGCGTCTCGGCGGGTCCCTTCATTTCGCCCCCACGCTGACCAGGAAGGCCAGGATGTCGTCCAGATCCTTGTCGCTCAGAGTGCTGATGTTATATGCAGGCATCGCCGACTGCCGCGTTTTCTGAAATGAGCGCAGCTTGTCTTTCTCCAGCAGATGAATCTGTTCGCTGGTGTCCATGATCTGTACGGTGAAACTGTCTTCGTTGAGGGTCACGCCCTCAATTTCTTTCCCATCGGCGGTTACAGCCGTGACGCTCTCATATTCTTGGGGAAATTCTTTCGTTGACTCTGTCAGGCCCCACGCCAGCCGGTCGCTTGGATTGCGTACCGAGTCGATGAGCGCCGCGCGCGTGCGCGAAGCTCCGACGGCCGTTAACTCGGGCCCGAGTCTGCCGCCTTTGCCGTCGACCATGTGGCAAAGCGAGCAATTTGCGTCACCGTAGAACAGCTCTTTACCATGCGCGGCATTGCCCTGCGAATTGACCGGAGCTTTCACTTCCTGGCTGCGGATGTAGGTAATGATTTGCCAGATCTCTTCATCGGTCATGCCGACGCCTTGCCCGTTGGTGCCATTCGCGGGCATCACCGTCCCGGGAATCCCGTTGCTGATGACCTGAAACATATCGGCGTCGGAGTGAGTGTGCTTCTTCTGCGCGCTGGTAAGATCGGGACCGCGGCCTCCGCCATGAGCACCCAGTCCGTGACAGAGGGCGCAGTTAATGCGGAATTCGTACTCACCGGCTTTTGCCGCCTTGGCATCGCCAGCGAATGGATTGCGGTCATCCGCGGCGTGGGCCAAAGTCCCCAGAAACACGAATCCGACCAGTGCTACGAGACAACGTGTGAGCATGGATCGCCTTCCTCGGAAAGTTGCCGCATTCTACGACATCGTCTGCGGATTGAGGCTTTGGAAAACTCGGTCAAATCCCAAAAGTCTGGCCGTCCCCGGGCGTACATGTCCGAGAGGTATCTGCCTCCTGCACTTTCGGGTATCTACACTGAAATCCTGCCCCGTGCACGCCGATGACTGTAATTGCGGGGAAGAGAATTTCTTAGGCGGGCAAGTTACTGATCCTTCAGCCTTTCCAGTGGAACGCTTGAGGCTGTGGAAGGCCTAGATGAGCCAGCACGCGGTAAGCGAATTCACGCGCCATCTCATCTAATGAAGCAGGACGGTAGTAGAACGCCGGAATCAGCGGAAAGATCGTGGCTCCGGCATCGGCCGCCCGGTACATGTTGCGAATGTGGATTTTGTTGAGCGGCGTTTCGCGAACGCAGAGCACCAGCGGACGTTTTTCTTTTAGGGAAACATCTGCGGCGCGCTCGATCAGTTGAGCAGCGACTCCGTTTGCGATGCGGGCTAAGGTGCCCACGCTGCAGGGGATAACAACCATGGCGTCAGCGGGATAGGAGCCGCTGGCGATGTTGGCTCCGATGTCAGTGTTGGATTGAACTTGAATCTTGCGCATCGAGCGGTTGCGGGAATTTGCGGAAGACGTTCCAAGGATCCGTGCAACGAGATCGGAGCGGCCTTTGAGTCCGAGTTCTTCGGCCATGACGCGGAGAGCGCTGTCGGAAGCGATGAAGTTCACGGTTTCAACGCGTTTATCGCGTTCGACGGCTTGCAAGAATTGCCGGAGAAAAATAGCTCCACTGGCTCCGGTGGTCGCGATGGTCAGGTTCTTCGGCGGGTAGTTGGGCAATGTTGCCTCGAAGTTGGAGCATAGGGAGGCATCGGTAGAGAAGTCAAGGCGGGTAGCAAGCGACGGCTGAGAAAGCATTAAGAAAAATGGCGTCCACGTCAAATCTCCGGTCTCGCCGCAGTGCAGCGCAGCTCCACGCTCTGGCGGGAGTGGAACGTGAAATCCGGGTGCAGGATTCACACAACCGCCGCAAATATCTGCGCGATTTCAATCAAGCGTTCCGCAATTACGAATCTGTACTCGACGCCGAGCAACTCCGCGACGCTGTGCGAGGCTCTGACGTCGTCCTAATTGGTGATTACCACGCGCTGCCGTCGGCACAACGTCAGGCTGCATCGCTGATGGAGCAGCGCGCGCTCGCCGGGGACCGTCCGGTGGTTCTGGGGGTCGAAACCATTTTCGCGCGCGATCAGCACATTCTCGACGAATGGTGGCGACGGGAGATCGATGAACAGGAATTCCGCCAGCGTATTCGTTTCGACCTCGACTGGGGATATGACTGGGCGCCGTTCTACGAACTGCTCGTAACGGCTCGTGATCACGCTGAAGCTCTCTACGGCCTCGACTGCATGCCGCGCGAAGACCTGCGCAAAATTGGCGCGCGAGACCGTCATGCGGCGATCAAGCTTGCAGAAATCCGTGAACGGCATCCGAACGCCGTCATTTTTGTTTTGTTTGGTGAATCGCATCTCGCTCCCGCGCACCTGCCGCGCGCGCTGAAAGAGCAAATGCCTGGCGCCAAAGTTCTCACGGTTCTGCAGAACATCGACGCCCTCTACTGGCGCGCCGCAGGGGAACGCGCCGACAAAGTGGAAGCCGTTCGCGTGAACGACGATGTGATCTGCGTATTCAACGCAACCCCGCTGGAAAAATACGAAAGCTATCGCCTGTTTCTCGATCAATGGAGTCGCTGCGATGACGGTCCGGATTTCGCTCCGACCATCTACAACCTGATCGACAGCTTGGCGAGATTCCTCGAGATCAACCGATATTCGCCTCACAACGGCACGCAACCAAAATTTCTTGTGGACATGATGCCCGAAGTCTACGGCGGGACATCCGACGCTATGTTAGGCCGCCTGCTATCGCGCAAGGGTATCAGCGAGCAGGATCGGCAATCTTTGCTGACGGCAGTCGAACATCGAGGCAGCGCTTATCTACCGCAGGTGAACGCTTTCTATATCCGCGAATTCCAGATGATGCACGCGGCTGAAGATATCACTCGTTTTCTGCATCATGCGTGTCAAGGATTGCCGTGCCGCGCGAGTGGCCAGTCGATGGAAGGAATGGCTGGCGATCCGGAGAAGTCGCAAGGTCAAAGCACTGATCGCTTCTATCGCCGCGTCATCGAACATGCGGTGGCTTACTTCGGATCGCGAGTGCTCTATCCTTCTCGTCCCACGCCGTCTGCCGACGTCGCGCCTCAACCATCGCGGAGCGGCTGCGAGAAAGCAGCACAAGCGGCGATCGAGGCAGATGCCGAGAAGTTCGAAGCTGCCGCCGAGGAATGGGGTTATCGCATCGGAAGTCAGATCTACGACGCCTATGTCGCCGGCAAAGTGGCTCCCAGCGGTGTGCGGCGTCTCTTCCTCACGCATCTCGACGAACCTGGGATTGCACGGAAAGTGTGTAGCACCGTGATTTCCAAACTTCGTTCAATCGCCCGCCCGCAGACACGCGCCGCACATGCTTGATTTTCTTTTTAGTTCCTGCGTGCCCCTTGCGGTGAAATCTTCTCGGAGTGCTAATCTAGAACTTACCTGGTGGACGCCGAGACCGGGCTCTGAGTTTTCCTTGAACGCCGAATCCATCCGCAAGCTGTTCGAGCAAGTACGCAAGCAAACGCTCTCTCCCGACGAAGCCGTCGATCGCCTGCGCCATCTGCCATTCGAAGATCTCGGCTTCGCGAAAGTCGATCACCACCGCGCCCTTCGAGCTGGCATGCCGGAAATCATTCTCGGGCAAGGCAAGACGCCCTCGCAGACCGCGGCTATCTTTGCGCAGCTGGCGAAGCACGGCGGAAATGTGCTGGCAACGCGCGCGAGCGAAAAACAATTCGCCGCCGTGAAGAAGAAAGTCCGCCGCGTTGAATTTCGCGAACTGGCTCGCGCGATCGTCTTGCAGAAAGACTCCACGAAATATGGAAAGGGTGTGATTGCAGTTGTCTCTGCTGGAACTAGTGACATCCCGGTTGCCGAGGAGGCAGTCGTCACCGCGGAGATGATGGGCAATGAAGTGGAACACTTCTACGACGTTGGCGTCGCCGGAATCCACCGGCTGCTGGCCAATCGCGAGGCGTTAACCAAAGCGCGCGTTGTCGTCGTCTGTGCCGGCATGGAAGGCGCCTTGCCCAGTGTCGTCGGAGGCTTGGTTGGTGTTCCCGTCATAGCTGTTCCAACAAGCATTGGGTACGGCGCGTCGTTCAAGGGGATGGCAGCGCTCCTCGGCATGCTGAATTCGTGCGCATCGAACGTGAGCGTGGTGAATATTGATAACGGATTCGGAGCAGGCTACGTCGCTTCGCTCATCAACCGCTTACCTTGATTCCCTAAAGGAGTACGGATGCCTGTCACACTCTCTCCAGAAGTAAAGCAGTTGATCGATCGTCCCAACTTCGCTCATCTCGCGACACTTATGCCCGACGGCTCACCAAACGCGACGCCGGTTTGGATCGGACGGGATGGCGACAACATTATCGTATGCACTGGCGAAAATTCGCTCAAAGGAAAAAATACGCGCCGTGATCCGCGCGTGGCGCTGTCGATTGTCGACTTCAAGAATCCTTACGAAGAGGTACAGATCAGAGGCCGTGTGATCGAGCGGCGTTCTGACCCTGATCTGAAGGTCATGGACCCAATCTCGCAGAAATATACCGGAAAGCCTTTCCCCATGCGTCAGCCTGAGGGACGCGTTGCTCTTGTCATTGAAGTGGAGAAAGCACGCTACACGAAGCTGCCGTTCGAACATACGCCACCAGCGAAATAAAAAGGCGCGGCTCGTGGCCGCGCCTTTTGTTCAGCAATAGTGGTACTTACGACTTTCCAGCCACCTGCAGTTTGTTCTCCACGCTGAACGCGCCAAAAATCTGTCCGGCGCGAATGCCAGCGATGTTCTTGTCGGCATTGTTGTCGACCTCTCCATACAGCGTCACGTGTCCGTTGGCGACGATGATGCGGATCGGCCGCGCTGGATCCATGGCGTACCGGCTCAGCACCGGGTCACGATAGATCGCGCGCATCGCCCGCAAGCGGATGCCGTCATCGAACATCGAGACTGGTGCGATCGAGACGTGATCGATCACGTCTTTAACACCCGGCATATTCGCAATGTCAGCCATTGCCTCGTCGCGGCCAATGCCGGTTCGATCCTGGCCTTCCACCGTGACCACGCCGTCCTTCACGCCGATCGCGAAATAATTGAACGCGCTGTCATAGCCCGCTCGTACGTACGTCAGCTCCGTCGCCAGTTTGTCTTCCAGTTGGGCATCCGAAACGTTCGGCCCGTCGACCATGATCAGGTTGCGCACGCCTTGCACGTTGGCAGTTTTGCGTGCCAGCTTTGCGGCATCCAGCTTACGCTGGTAAAGATCGACCGTCCCGGTCAGGGTTACGATTCCATCTTCGACGCTCGACCTCACGTTGCTGAACTGGGTCTTCGTTGCCATCTTGTGCGCGACGACATCCTGAATTTGAGTATCATAACGAGACGCTGCCGCGCTCTGAGCCATAAGCGTTGCGCTCAAAAGCCCCACCGCCAACAACGACCCTGCCGCCGTCATCCAGCTTTTCTTTCTTTGAACAGTCATAAAGGTCACCTCCGACCTTGACGAATCTTTACTAATTAACTGCCTGGTTAATTCTTGGATGCGGAGGTATATGGCTAAGATGCACGATTGAGCGCGGCCACCGCCGTTTGGGAGCGACAAAAGCGCGCAACTTTTGCAGATAAAATGGGTTTATAAAGTCAGTGGTGAAATGCCGCGCGCCTTTGTGTTTTTCTTGGAGGAGCGTGTGCTGTGTCGTATCACTTTCCCAGCCCCGACCAGTCTGTCAACAAAACCGGCTGCCCGTTTTTCACGATCGTTGCGTAAACGCTGTCGAATCCTTTGTGATCCGAGGCGCTGTAACTGAGAATCAGCTTGGGGCCAAGCCCGATATTCATTTCGTGAATCGACTCAATACCCGAAATGAATTTCTCTCGTGAGGGATCCTTGCCGGCGCGTTTCAGCCCTTCCACGAGCACCATCGCATCCACGAAACCCTCAAAACTGACAAAACTCGGCGTCGCCGATGGATTGTATTTCGCTAAATATTTTCGGTACAGAGCGACCGTGGGATAGTCGGTTCGATCGTAGGGAGGAATCACCTGCGTAATGATTGTTCCCTCTGCGTCCGGTCCGGCTTCCTTAATGAACTCTTCAGTCCCAACGAAAGATACGGTCAGAAATTGCGGGCGCCATCCCGACTCGTGCGCTTTCTTGACCGCGGCCGCCACCGGCGAATATGGGCCCACAACCACGACCGCCTGGGGGTGCGCCGCCATCACATCTCTGAGCCCCGCATCCACGTTCGTCGCATTTCGCTCAAATGTTCCCAATCCAACCGGAGTGGCATTGTGTTTCTGCAGGGCGAGTTTCACGCCATCGAGCACCGTTTTGCCGAAGGCGTCGTCCTGGTAAAGCACGCCGATCTTGTGGACTCCGCTCTCCCACAGTTTATCGACTTGCTCTTTGGTCTCGTCGTAATAACTCGCCCGTACGTTGATGATGTAGTGCTTGAGCGGCTCATAAAGCATCTGCGCCCCGGTGAAGAGTCCGACAACCGGAATCTTCTCCTCTTGTGCCATCGGTACGTACACCTTTGCCGTCGGAGTTCCTACAAAAAACCCCAACGCGAATACGCCTTCTTTCGTCATGCGTTTGAAGCACGCCGGTGCCTTTTCCGGATCATAGCTGTCGTCAAAGGCCAGCAGTTGGATCTTCCGCCCGAAGATTCCGCCCTCGTCGTTGACGGCGTGCAGATAGACGGTTGCTCCCATCACGGTCTGCTGTCCGAGGAAATGCGTCGGTCCATCCAGCGCCGAGCAAGAGCCGATCAGAATGCTGTTGTCGGTGACTCCGGGCGTCTGCGCAAGCGCCGACGAGACCGTGATGGCAAGGATGGAAAGCAGAAAAAACGCGAAGCGCGAACCAACAGCGACAGTCTCCGTCCTAAAGCGGCACATGTCTAGCTCCTCTCGCCAAGCATTTCCCCCGCACAGGGTTGCACTTGCCGAGACTTCCAGGGTTTAACTGCGTGAGATACGTGGCGTCATTGTGGCACGTGAAATAGCTTGGCGCTATAACCACGCGACTACCCAAAGTAGTTGTACTTTCAGCAGGGCATAAACACCGTCCCCTTTTGATCCGCACCATTTCGGGATTACCCCCGTAACTTTCGAACCAGTGACCTGCGATCTACGCTATTTACTGCGATTTTCTGAGGGGGGAATTCGCAGATGGGCGATCGTGTCACTCAAAACGGAGAGCAGGACCTCGCTCGCGCGAGTCACCTGAAAAGGGCTTTGGAGAGCGGCGCCCCACCGTCCTTCCTGTCCCCGGTACCCTCTACTCCGAAAGCCAACGGTTCCTGCTCGGAAGCGTCCTGCCCGGCGCCACCTTTGCTCAGTCAAGGGCAGCACGTAAAGGATGCGGTAGCGCATTCGCAATTCCTCGAACAGATGTCCCAGGCATCGCCGGACGCTTTATGCATCGCGGACCTGGACCATCGAATTCTCTGGGCCAATAAAACCTTCGCGCTAATGTTCGGTTACAGTCTTGCCGAGATCCTTGGGCAGCCGTTGGAAAATCTGGTGGTTCCCCCAGATCGCTTGGCGGAGGCGCGGTGGATCGCTGAAGCCCTCGCTAAGGGCGAACCCATCACTCTCGAGACCAAGCGGAGAAAAAAAGAAGGTGCATTGCTGGACGTTTCTGTCTCCTGCGCGCCCCTTCTGCAGGACGGCAAGTTCGTCGGCTTTTACGCGGGATATCACGACATCTCTGATCGCAGGCGAGTCGAGGCGCTCAGTTCCGCGCTGTATCGCGTTGCTGAAAAGAGCAGCAGCGCGCATGATCTGCAACAATTTTTCGCTGCCGTTCACGGCATCGTCGATGAGTTGATGTATGCGCGGAATTTCTATATCGCGCTGTACGACCCCGTCACCGAACTACTCAGCTTCCCCTACTTCGTCGACGAACAGGATGCCGCCCCTGGTCCTAAAAAGCTGGCGCGCGGGCTGACCGATCATCTCATCCGCACGGGAGAGTCTCTGCTGGCCACTCCCGAAGTGTTGCAGACCATGGAAGATCGCGGCGAAGTGGCGCGCAACGGATCACGATCTCTCGATTGGATGGGCGTTCCTCTACGGGTCAATAGCCATACGTTTGGCGCCCTGGTCGTGCAGACATATTCCAAAAACATTCGCTACGGCGAGCGCGACAAGGAGATTCTCACATTCGTCGCGCGCCAAGTGGCAAGCGCGGTCGAGATCAAGCGGAACGAGCAGGCGCTGCGCCGCTCCGAAGCTCGCTACCGTTCGCTGGTGCAGAGCTCGGTTTACGGCATCTATCGTTCCAGTCTCGAAGGGCGATTCCTCGATATCAATCCTGCGCTCATCACGATGCTGGGCTATGAATCTGCGGAGCAGGTCCTGCTGCTCGATCCGGAGAAAGACGTGTTCGCCCTGCCCCAGGAGCACGCGCGCCTGATCGAGGAATTCCGCAGGACCGGCCGCCTCGACGGAATCGAAGTGAAGTGGAAGCGCAAAGAAGGGAACACAATCACTGTACGTATCAGCGGCCGTGCGGTCAGCAGCGCCGACGAGCCCGCTGATGTGCTCGAGGCAATCGCTGAAGACGTCACGGACCGGCGCGCCCTCGAGGATCAGTTCCGCCAGGCGCAAAAGATGGAAGCTGTGGGACGCCTCGCAGGCGGCGTCGCTCATGATTTCAACAATCTTCTAATGGTGATCAGCGGATACGCCGAGGTCATCCTCGCCAAGCTGCCACTCGAACATCCTCTTCACGAAAAAGGGCGTGCGATCCAGTTGGCGGCCGACCGCGCTACCACATTGACGCGGCAATTGCTTGCCTTCAGCCGCAAGCAGCTGCTGGAACTGAAAGTCGTCGATGTGAATGCGATTGTGCAGGACATGGAGCGCCTGCTGCGTCCGCTGATTGGCGAGAACATCGAACTCGTAACCATTCTGGCTCCAACTTCGCCGCACACCCGCGCTGATGCCGGGCAACTCGAACAGGTGTTGATGAACCTGGTCGTCAATGCCAAGGATGCGATGGCCGACGGAGGCAAGCTCACCATTCAAACGCAGATCGTTGTCATGGATGAAAGCCATCGCCGCGGCCAGCAGTTCATTCGCCCCGGTGTTTACGTCATGCTCTCCGTTAGCGACACGGGGACGGGCATGGACAAGGAGACTCAGTCGCGAATCTTTGAGCCCTTCTTTACGACGAAAGAAAAAGGCAAGGGAACCGGGCTGGGCCTCTCCACCGTATACGGAATCGTGAAGCAGAGCGGAGGATACGTCATGGTCCAGAGCGAACAGGGACGCGGGACTTCCTTCCACATTTATCTGCCGCAGGTGGAAGGAACGGCTGAAAAGAGCACCACGCCGGCGCCGGATCCTGCACTGGGCGGAACTGAAACGGTATTGTTAGTGGAAGACGAAGAATCCGTTCGCCAGCTCGTGCGCGACACGCTTGCGGCCAAAGGCTACCAAGTGCTGGAGGCTGACAGCGGAGAGGCTGGACTGGCTGAGGCCGCGCGTTATAAGGGGACCATCAGCCTGGTCATCACCGACGTCGTCATGCCGGGCATGAGCGGCAGGGAACTGGTGAAGAATCTTGCGCAAACACGCCCGGAGACGAAGGTGCTCTATCTTTCGGGTTACACTGAAGACGCGATTGTCAGCGACGGATCCATTGAAAGCGGCACTGCCTTCCTGCAAAAGCCCTTCAGCCTGCAGAGCCTTTCGCGAAAAGTCAGGGAAGTGCTTGGATAGTACCTGCTTCGTCGACCCCGTCATCCCGCGGAATTTTGATTCGGCGTGCCTTCCATGCAACTTTTTTCGCGCCTAGGCGTCCTATTTGATTGAAGATAGTAGTTAGACGAAATCTGTTGGCTGCTGGCTGGCGTATACATACTGGGGTTCCTGATGCTTATCAAGAAAGAGCAAAAGATTCGCTCGTCGGAGATCACTCCGAAAAGCTTGTACCTGAATCGGCGCAAATTTCTGGCCGGCGCTGCCATCGCCGGAGCCGCCGCTGCCTCGGGCATTGCACTGCGCGAAACGATCAACCCTTCGGCCACGGTTCTTGCGGGAAACAAGATTAACGGCATTCAGAAGAGTTCGTTCAGCACTACCGAGACGATCACTCCCTACAAAGATGTCACGCACTACAACAATTACTATGAGTTCTCGACCGAAAAGGACGAGCCTGCTGAACTGGCGAAGAACTTCCGCACGCGTCCGTGGAAGGTGAAGATCGACGGCCTGGTCGACAAAAAGCAGGAACTCGATGTGGACGAGATCATCAAGATGGCTCCTCCTGAGGAGCGTATTTATCGTCATCGCTGCGTTGAAGGATGGTCGATTGTTGTGCCTTGGGTCGGCTTTTCATTGAGCGAACTCATCAAGCGCGTGAACCCGACCAGCAAGGCGAAATATGTCGAGTTCACCACGCTCATGGATTTGCGACAGATGCCGGGCCAGCAGCGCGCGGTTCTACAGTGGCCCTACGTCGAAGGTTTGCGCATGGACGAAGCCATGCACCCGCTTGCGCTGCTTTGCTTCGGCATGTACGGCGAGGATCTTCCCAACCAGGACGGCGCGCCCATCCGCATGATCCTGCCCTGGAAGTACGGTTTCAAGAGCGCGAAGGCGATCGTTCGTATTCGCTTTACCGACAAGCAGCCGGAGAATACATGGAATCTCTCGGCACCGCGAGAGTATGGTTTTTACGCCAACGTGAATCCGAACGTGGACCATCCCCGCTGGAGCCAAGCCAAAGAACGCAGGCTCGGCGAATTCTTCAAGCGCCCCACATTAATGTTCAACGGCTACGATCAGGTGGCGAGCCTGTATAGCGGGATGGATTTGAAAAAGAATTTTTAGGCAGTGGCTAGTGACAAGTGGAGAGAAGAGGTAGTGAGCGAGTCGCTAACATTGATCACTAGCCACTAGTCACTCCTCACAGCATTCAATGCCTCGCTACCTAAACCCCGTTCTGTTTCTCGCGTGCCTCGTGCCGTTGGCGCTGCTTGTCTGGCGCGGATTTCACGCCGGACTCGGCGCGAATCCGATTGAAGCCATCACGCACAGCACGGGAGACTGGACTCTGATCTTTCTGCTCGTGACGTTGTCCATAACGCCGCTCAGAAAAATCACGCGGCAGTACTGGCTCATCAGCTGGCGCCGCATGCTCGGGCTGTACGCATTTTTCTACGGCACGCTACACCTGATGACCTACGTCTGGCTCGACAAATTCTTCGACGTCCACGAAATGCTGAAGGACATCGCCAAGCGCAAATTCATCACCGCGGGCATGACCGCTTTTGTGCTGATGATCCCGTTGGCCGTGACTTCGACGAAGTGGGCGATCCGAAAGCTGGGAAAGCGCTGGCAAATGCTTCACCGCCTGATTTATTTCAGCGCTGCCGCCGGAGTGATCCACTACATCTGGCTGGTGAAGGCAGACTTGAAGAAGCCGCTGGAGTATGCAACCGTGCTGGGCGCGCTGCTCTTGTATCGTGTTGTCGCGTGGGTCACTGCGAATGCGAAGCGTGGATCGAGTGTCGGTGCGGCGAGCAAGATTGGAATATCGGAGACATAGGGCAGTCGTGCGATAAAGAGCCGAAGGGTTGGAAGAAAAAATAGGGCGCGGCTCGAGGCCGCGCCCTTTTGCTGAGCTTTAGCGATTGTCTACTTCAGCTTCTTGAAGGACGACTTTGCTCTGATCAGTGGCCTCACGACGAACATGTGGGGCTTAGCCACCGCCGAGGAAGACGCGCTGGGATTTTGCGCCACGAAGACTCCCATCGCAACTTGGCCAGTGGCGTTGTCCGTTTCAATAAACGGGAAGGTTGTCCCGTCGACGGTGTAGTACGTAATGCCGAAGCCACCGTTGAGGGTAGTGTTCGAACTGGTGCCGGCGTTGGCGGCGATCTGCCCTCGCCCGTTGGAGTCCGGGGTGGTGTAAGTCCCGCTAAGGGCCAATCCGAAGTTTGGTCCGACGCCGGTCGCGTTTTCGTCAATCACCCCAGTTACAGTGGCTCCGCTAGCGCTCGTCGCGAACTCGGCAATGTCGTCTACCTCAACACTGTCAGTCTGGTTGAAGCCCGAAAGATTCAGTCCGTATCCCGCTGATGTCGAGAACGTTGAGGATGCCGTTTGAGTGTACGCTGCGCCAGACATAATGCCAGAATCGTCGATTTCCAACAGCAGGACACCACCGCTGGAAGGATAGGCTGCATATTCCGTTCCTCCGACAAAGTTTGAGAGACTACTCAACGTATAGCGGCCCGTCTCCCCGGATGCAGATGCGTATACTCCGGAGAAGGAGACGGGTGCTGCCGAAACCGATCCAGCATCATTCACATCCTCCGTGGACGCGCTTGTGATATTACCGGCCCCGTCCGTAACCATGAAGCCTCCCGCAGCGACCGGAGCGGAGATCCCCCCCGCCAATGTGAACGCCAAAGCTCCAGTTGGTATCGTAGTGCTGGTCTGCGAGTATGCATCCCCATTGAACGTTGCAAACTGGTCCATCTCGATAAGCTTAAGATGGGTGGCGTCAATTGCGAAGGCGTCAAAAGTGAGCGTGCCGAATGGTCCGGTGGTCAACGTTGTTGATGGAGTAGAAGATGGGCCAAGGACAACCTGACCCGTGAGCGCTTCATCCGGATAAGCGAGACCGCCGCTGTTGGAATCCTCTAGCCCAGTGAAAGTACCGCCGCTCCCTACAGTGAAGTTTCCAACCGTGACGAATGAGCTTCCGCTGCTGTAGGACGCGCCGAACATACTGAACGCATAGGATCCGGCAGGTGAAACACTGGCGGTCTGCGCGTCTAATGTCCCGCTGCCGGTTGCGGTGTTATCAAACTCCGTCACCAGTCCGTGCGAACTGTCCTGCAGCACGAAATCGAGAACGATACTGCTGCCAAGAGGAGTGGTGACATTCAGTGTGGCCTCTCCGCGTCCATCCACGCTGACCTTGTAGGTGCTGTT
This sequence comes from uncultured Acidobacteriota bacterium, assembly GCA_963793945.1. Taxonomy (GTDB): domain Bacteria; phylum Acidobacteriota; class Terriglobia; order Terriglobales; family Acidobacteriaceae; genus Sulfotelmatobacter. The sequence continues at coordinate 159,228 of CAWCCE010000001.1, forward strand.
ACTTCCCACGGCGAGGTTGGGCGCCGGAGCGGTGAATTCCACATCGTTCATATCAATCGCGCCAGCGGTGATCCCGCCTTGGCCATTTGCAGTAATCGTGCCGGCGATCGCATATGGAGCTCCGTTGGCGTCGACGCCTGAAACCGACACGACATACGTGCCATTCAGATTGCTGGCGCTGAAACTGCCGCTCGGCGGCGGAGTTGGATTGACAATGCTGGAAGCGTTGCCGCAGCCGGCGAGAACGGCGAGTGCGGACAGTGCGATCGGTAGTGCGATCGATAGAATGATGCGATTGCGAAGCGACATTGGGGGTCCCCCTGAACGAGTGATTCACGCAGACTTGAGTCTTCTGGTTTCAGATTAGCACGCGTAAGTTGCCGCCTGAGTTAACCCGAACCTGGAGAATAAGTAGCGGAGAGAAGCCCGAATTTCCAGGCTTTACATGTTTTTACCATCGGGCAACTTTTTCTGACAAAACGTCAACATAAGCGCTTTTACGGATGCACTTCAGCCTCTTGTCCCGCCAGTTGCCGCAGTGAATCTTCGTAGGGAGCGCGGGCGATTCCTTTTTCCGTGACGATTGCCGTTACATATTTTGCAGGCGTCACATCGAAGGCTGGATTTTCAACACCGACGCCGTCGGGAACCATCTGCTTCCCGGCAATATGAGTGACTTCTTTGCTATTACGCTGTTCGATCGGAATCTGGCTCCCGTCGACGCAGGCCAGATCGACCGTCGAGATCGGAGCCGCCACGTAGAAAGGGATCCCGTGTTCTTTCGCCAGGATCGCGACCGTATAGGTGCCAATCTTGTTGGCGACGTCTCCGTTGGCCGCGATGCGGTCCGCTCCGACCACGATGGCTCCAATCTTGCCCTGCTTCATCATCGCGCCCGCCATGTTGTCGGAAATCACGGTGGTCGGGATGCCGTCTTTCATCAGTTCCCAAGCAGTGAGCCGCGAGCCTTGCAGAAACGGCCGCGTCTCGTCCGCATACACATGAATCTTTTTGCCCTGCTCGACAGCGGCGCGAATCACACCCAGCGCTGTCCCATATCCCGCAGTCGCCAGTGCGCCGGCGTTGCAGTGCGTCAGCACTCCGCCTTCGTTTGGCATCAGCGTCGCGCCGTGACGTCCCATCGCCTGGTTCGCGGCGATGTCTTCGGCATGCATGCGCTGCGCCTCTTCAATCAGTCCCTGCTTCAGTTGTGGGATCGGCCGGATGCGAATGCGTTCAAACTTTTCCTGCATGCGGCGGATAGCCCAGAAAAGATTTACCGCGGTGGGCCGCGTCTTGCCGATGAGATCGCAGATCTGGTCGAAGTCGCGCTTGAGGTCGCCAGTTGATTCGGCCTTCGAATTGTTGACGCCGAGCGCAATCCCCATCGCAGCAGCAACGCCAATCGCCGGGGCGCCGCGCACCACCATGTTACGAATGACATCGGCGACCTGCTCATGCGTCTTGCAGGTCACATACACTTCTTCCGTGGGCAGCTTCGTCTGATCGATGAAGCGCACCCCTTTGTCGGTCCATTCGAGAGTTTGAATCATAGGAATTTAGTCATTGCGTGATTAAGTCATCGAGCGATTGAATGCCAAATGGCTCAACCCATCAATTCTTATGCGCCTCGCACCGGCTGCTTGGATTGCTGGTCACGGTGGGCCTTCCACAGACCTCGCAAATTGACGACACGGCATGAAGGCTCGGTTCGGTATCGTCATTCTGCAGCACATGCTCTTTGCGCACGTCATTGGCGGTGAAGATGGAAATGAACGGCGCCGGAGCTGCGGCCTTCTCCACATTCGGACGTCCCTTGGCCTCTTCGCGTTCGACCAGGCACATCACCCCGGCGACTTCGAATCCAAATTCGCGAGCCGCTTCGATTGCCTGAACCGTTGATGCTCCCGTCGTGCAGACGTCGTCGACAATCACCACGCGCGCGCCCTTTTCCCGAAAGCCCTCGATGCGCTGTCCCGTCCCATGCTGCTTTTCGGCTTTGCGCACGAGGAAGCCGTCGAGGTCGCCACTCACCACCGAAACCGCCACAACGATCGGGTCCGCACCCATGGTCAGTCCGCCAATCGCGCGCGGCTTCCATCCGCGTTGCCGGATCTCCTCCAGAAAAACTTCCCCCGTCAGCCGCGATCCCTTCGCATCGAGCGTCGTGGTGCGGCAATCGATGTAGTAGTCGCTGGTCCCGCCGGAAGAAAGTTTGAAGTCACCGAGCCGAAACGACTTGTGAGCTAACGCCGTGAGTAGTTTCTGTCGCGCAGAATGCATAAAAATCTACGATATCACGTGTTAACCTGAACTTTCCGGGCTAATCCACGACTGCTGCCCATCGGCCTCTGGCCGGACTCTGAATCGAGGTACGACATTGCACGCTGTCCTCAGGCTTTTGCATTCTTCCCGTTTCTTTGTCCTTCTACTGACGGTTTGTTCACTTTCCGCGCTGTTGTCCGCAGAAGGCACTCGCACCTGGGAGCAGTCCAAGTTCGATGACCTCATCAAAGGCACGACTGATGGAATCGCGATCCGATCCACTGGCGGACTCGAACTCGCGCCTTCGTTCAAGCTCCTCTATGCGACGCCGTCAACATATATCTGGGCGGTCGCGGCAGATGACGCTGGAAATGTCTACGCTGCCACGGGATCTCCCGCGCGCGTGTACCGCATCACTCCCGACGGAAAGTCGACCATCATTTTCGAGCCGCAGGAACTACAGGTGCAAGCGCTCAAAGTCGGCTCGGGTGGCGTGATCTACGCCGCCACCGCTCCCGACGGCAAGGTCTACAAGATCGAGCACAAGACGGGCGAAAAAAGCGAGGCCGCCAAGTCTGATAACAAGTCGGTGGATGCTGCTCAGAAAGATGCAGCCAAGCCGGCGCTGGATCCTTCCTGGAGTTCCTCGGTCTACTTCGCTCCCGGAACGAAATACATATGGGACCTCCTCCTCGACAAGCCGGGCAATCTTTATGTAGCGACCGGAGATCACGGCGAAATCTACAAGGTCACTCCGAAAGGCGATCATTCCCTCTTCTTCAAGAGTGACGAGACCCACATCCGCGTGCTCGCCCTCGACTCCCGAGGGAACGTAATCGCCGGAACGGATGGCAGCGGTTTGGTATACCGCATTTCACCTGCAGGCGAGGGCTTTGTTCTTTACAGCGCTCCGAAAAAAGAGATCACCGCTCTCGCGCTCGATCGCGAGGGGAACATTTATGCCGCGGGTGTCGGAGAGAAGCGCGCTGGAAGTTCGGCATCAAGCACAACCTCTATACTGCTCACTCTGCCCACAGCCCCGGCTCTGCCCACTGCAAGCACCGGACCGGTGCCTCTCGTATCCGCGACTCCCGCGATGCAGATTCCGTCTTCAGGATCGGGCGCGAGCGGAGGCTCCGACGTCTACCGCATTGCCGCGGATGGATCGCCGTTGCGGCTATGGTCCTCGCACGACGACATCGTGTATGCGCTGGCCTTCGACTCCCACGACAAGTTGCTGGCCGGTACCGGAAACCGGGGTCACGTCTTCGCGATCGATGGCTCCGACGAATTCACGGATTTTCTGAAGGCTCCTGCGTCGCAAGTCACCGGTTTCGCCAGGGCTCCTGGAGGCGGACTCTACGCCGCAAGCAGCAATTTGGGAAAGATTTTCGTGCTCGGGCCGGGTTTAGCCAGCGAAGGGTCGTACGAGAGTGATGTTTTCGACGCCAAGATTTTCTCCCGCTGGGGTCGCGTAGAATTCCGCGGCGCCGGCAACGTCGACGTGCTGGCGCGCAGCGGCAACGTCGACAATCCCGATCGCAATTGGAGTCCGTGGAAACAGGTGGATCTGACCAAGGGCGCAGACATGGCAGTTCCGGCGGCCCGCTACGCTCAGTGGAAAGTTGTTCTTCATGCAGGCAACACGAAGCCCGCAGTCGACACCGTCACGTTGAATTATCTTCCGAAAAATGTGGCGCCTGAGATTGACGATGTTACGGTTCAGATCGGCATTCGCTATCAGACTCCTTCTAAATCTACGGGACTTAACCTTGGCACCGATGTCAGCGGTTCATCCGGCACTCATTTCGATTCACCTGTTCCGAGCAGTCATGACCGCGATTCGATCGGGGTGAAATGGAACGCGCACGACGAGAATGACGACCAGCTCGTGTATTCCGTTTACTATCGCGGCGACGGCGATTCCCGCTGGCTCTTGCTCAAAGACAACCTCTCTGACAAAGCGTATTCCTTCGATGCCAGCCTGTTGCCCGATGGTGGCCACACGGTAAAGGTGGTCGCTTCTGATTCTCCTTCGCATTCTCCGGGCGAAGGGCTGACTACTTCGCGCGAGAGCCGCCGCTTCGAAGTTGATACGACTGCTCCGCGGATCGAGAATCTGACGTCGACGCTCGAGGGAGCTCAGATCCATGTCCACTTCCGGGCGGAAGACGGATTCTCTTCTATCCGCCGAGCTGAATTCTCCGTAGACGCCGGGGACTGGAAGTACGTTGATCCGGTCGGTCAACTTTCGGACGCGAAGACCGAAGACTACGACTTCAAAGTTCCGCTCGAAGCTGAGAAGGACACCGCTTCCGAACACGTTGTTGTCGTCCGCGTCTACGACAAATACGACAACATGGGCGCAGCTAAGACAGTGTTGCACGGTAAATGAAGTAGAAGCCTAGTCAGTTTCACTTCCGGCATCATCCTGAGCGTAGCCGTTGTTCAGGCGGAGCGAAGGATCTCGCGCGAATCAATCCGGCATTTGATCTGCAACTGACCTGTCGCATCACGATCCGTGCTCGGCCAAATCACGCGACGTCCTTAGAATCTGGACATGTCCGAAAGGCCTCTTTTCGTCAGGCAACTCATCGCGCACAATCATTCTCGTGATGCGAGGCTCCGGATCAGGCTGGAAACTCCCCCTGTTGCTCTCGATTCTGTTTACGCAGATCGTTTGGCTCACGGCCTGTTCCGGAATCTCAACTTCTTCGAATAAAAGCGGTGGGAATGGCGGCACTGGAAGCTCGGGTGGAAATAACGGGGGTACGGGCGGCGGCAATCTAGCCTGTAACGTAATGTCCACCGGCCAAACGGCCAGCCTTAACGGATTCGTTCCCTTCGCCAGCAGCAGTTTGTGGAACACCGACATCTCTTCCGCGCCCGTCGATCCCAACTCCAACACGATCATCACCAATTGGGTCGGCTCCGTAAATGTGCATCCTGATTGGGGCACTGATCCCACGTATGGCATTCCCTACGTGGTGGTCAATGGCAGTCAGTCTCTGGTGAACGTGAATCTCGGAGCCTATCCGGATGAAAGCGATCCCGGCCCGATGCCGGTTCCAGCGAGCGCTCCCATAGAAGGCGGCTCGTCCAGCACCGGAGATCGCCACGTCTTGGTGCTCGACAACGGCAACTGCTTCCTTTATGAACTCTATAACTCTTCGGTGAATTCGGACGGCAGTTGGAACGCCGATTCGACTGCGGTGTGGGATCTGCTCGGCGACGAGCAGCGTCCTTATACCTGGACTTCCGCCGACGCGGCCGGCTTGCCAATCTTTCCTGGCCTCGTCCGCTACGACGAAGTTGCTTCCGGCAGCATCAAGCATGCTTTTCGCTTTACCCTCCCCCAAACCAGCGCAGCATTCACTCCCCCAGCATCCCACTGGGCGGCGACGTCGAGTGATCCGACGGCGCCACCCATGGGGATGCGGCTGCGCTTGAAGTCCAGCTATGACATTTCTGGCTTCGACTCGCAGATGCAAGTCATCCTCACGGCCATGCAGCACTACGGACTGATCCTCGCGGACAACGGAAGCTCTCTGTTTGTGACGGGAGTGTCCGACAGCCGCTGGGGCTCCGATCTCGATTCGCTCAAGACCGTGCCGGCGTCGGCGTTTGAAGTCGTGCAGATGAGTCCGGTCTACACCAGCGCGAATTACCCGACCGGCGCCGCTCCCACTGTGGGTAGCTTCACGGCATCCGCCTCGCACGTTTCTTCCGGAGGGAGCGTGACTCTCTCGTGGACGACTGGCAGTGCGGACTATGTCATCGTTTCTCCGGGCCCAGGTGCAGTGCGCGATACGAGCGTGACTGTGAATCCCACGGCGACAACCGCGTACACGCTATACGCGACCAACCAGTTCGGCCGCACGACCGCAACGGTCACCGTAAGCGTGCCGTAATCCTACTCGGCCGCCAAGTACACATAGCGGAAGACAAACAATACGGTCAGGATCCAGATGACCGGGCTTACCTCACGGAATTTTCCCGCAGCAACCTTCACCAGCGTGTATGAAATTAATCCCAGGCTCAGCCCCGTCGCTATGCTGAATGTCAACGGCGTCGCCACCAGTGTGACGAATGCTGGAATCGCCTCGGTGAATTCAGCCCACTCGACGCGTCCAATCGATTCGGTCATCAACGCGCCCACTAGAATCAATGCTGGTGCAGTCGCATACCCGGGAATCGCCGCCGCCAGCGGGGCGCAGAACGCCGCCAGTAAAAACAGTGCGGCAGTAAAAATGTTCGCAAGCCCGGTTCGTGCGCCGGCAGCAACTCCAGCAGCACTCTCGATGTAGCTTGTGACCGTCGACGTTCCGGCCAATGCTCCAAAGACTGTTCCCACCGCATCCGAAATCAAAGCGCGGCCCACTCGCGGAATCTTCCCATCCTTCACGAATCCGCCCTGCTCGCAAACGCCCACGAGTGTTCCAACGTTGTCGAATAGATCTACGAAGAGAAACACGAAGATGATTTCGAATAAGCCCAGGTGCAACGCCCCGCGCAGGTCCAGTTGCAGCCAGGTCGATGATGGGTGCGGCCAGGAAAAGATCGAATCCGGCAGCTTTGACATGTGGCGCAGAATCCCTAGCCCGGTCGTTGCCAGCACTCCGATCAGAATTGCCCCCGTGACTTTCCGCGTCATCAGGATCAGCATGATCGCCAGTCCGAGGCACGCAAGTTGCGCTTCGTGATTGCCAAAGCTGCCCAGGCTGACGAATGTCGCCGGATTCGCTACCACCAGGTTTGCGTTCCGCAGACCGACAAAGGCGATAAACATCCCGATCCCGCCCGCGGTCGAATGTTTCAGGCAATTCGGAATGCCGTTCACAATTTGCTCGCGGACTCGTGTCACCGTGAGAAGCAGGAACGCCATTCCCGAGATGAAAATAACGCCGAGCGCCGTCCGCCACGGCACGTGCATCCCGAGGCACACGACATAGGTGAAGTACGCGTTCAGCGACATGCCGGGCGCCAGCGCGATCGGGTAGTTGGCGTAGAGGCCCATGACCAGCGTCGCGATCGCTGCCGAAGCGCAAGTAGCGAAGACGACGCCGTCGATCGGCACTCCCGCTTTCGCCAGGATCTGCGGATTCACCACCACGATGTACGCCATGGTGATGAAAGTGGTCAGTCCGCCGAGAAATTCGCTACGGACGCTGGTTTGATTTTCCTTCAGGCGGAAGTAACGTTCGATCAAACGGGATCCTTCCCGACGTTGGACGTTGAATGAAGCCGCCATTCTACGGCATCCCTACGCCCGTACAGGAAATCGATTTCCTTTATGACGACGATCAGGAATTAGAGGGAGTCATGTGGGGACAGCCGCCTCGGCTGTCCGATCGAGGAAAGCTGGACAGCGTAGTTCCTTAGAAGGAGGGAGACCTATGTAGGAAGGCTTTCACCCTCAGCCGTGGTCTGCGAGGCTTCCGGCAGGCTCTCGGTACTGATGGCATGGAGTTCACCCGCATTTCGTAGCTCGGGGAACCACCATGCCCACAGCCCGATCACGATCAGTGTGCCAACGCCTCCGAGAACGACTGCGGGCACGGTCCCGAACCATTGCGCGGTGACGCCAGACTCAAACTGCCCGAATTCGTTCGACGTTCCAATGAAGATCATGTCGACCGCCGTCACTCGACCGCGCATCTCGTCGGGAGTTGCAAGCTGGGTGAGCGTGGCTCGAATGATGACGCTGATCATGTCGCTGGCGCCCAGCAAGAACAATGCAATCAGAGAAAGCGTAAGGCTGTGCGACAGTCCGAAGATGATCGTGAAGATGCCAAATCCTCCAACCGCCCAAAGCAGCGTATGTCCAGATTTTCCTCGCAACGGTCGATGCGCCAGAAGCACCGCCATCACGGCCGCGCCCGCTCCCGGAGCCGTGCGTAACAATCCCAGCCCCCAGGGTCCGGTGTGCAGGATTTCTCTCGCATACACCGGCAGTAACGCAACCGCACCGCCGAGCAGGACTGCGAAGAGATCGAGCGAGATCGCGCCCAAAATCAGCTTCTTGTTCCATATGTAGTGCAGTCCGGCGAACACTGTCTTTGCGGTCATGGGCTCGCGGGGCCGCGCTTTGACCTCAGGCTTGATGCGGAACGAAGAAATCGTCGCTCCGATAGCCGTGACCGTCGCGATCACATATACGGCAGAGGGTCCGTGAAATGCCGCATACACGATGCCGCCAAAGGATGGTCCGAGAATTGTCGCCGCCTGAAAAATAGTGGCATTCCAAGCTACGGCGTTCGGGAAATGTTCGGTCGGGACCAACTGCGGCAGAATCGAACGGCTGGCCGTGGAGTTAAACGATCGCACGATGCCGATCAAGATCAGTACCAAATAGATTGATCTAATCGAGGGCGTCCCACGTTCGGACAATATCAAAAGCAGCGCGAAGCAAACCGCGTAGCCCGCGTAACAAGCCGAGAGAACCTTGCTGCGCTGATACCTGTCGGAAGTATGTCCGGAAATGGGAAACAGCAGAATTCCCGGCAGAAACTGTGCCAGCCCAACATAGCCAAGGTCGAGAGGACGCTTGGTGATTTCGTAAACCTGCCACCCCACGGCAACGGCTTGCATCTCGACGGCTGCAACGATGAGAAAGCGCGCAACCTGAAACAGCACAAACCCAGGATGGGTAAAGGCGGCGCGTCCGGCCCTGGCGTCGTCGTTGGCTGGCATGTGCTTCTAATGTGACATAGAAATCACGAGCTGCGCAGAGCCACGCGGAACGAATGAGACAGAGGCCTGTCTGTCGCCGTTCGCCTTGGCTTTGGCGCTTGCGTCGTTCGGCTGGGTTAGGCCACGACAGGAGCATTGGCGATTCCCGCCGTTCCGAACACTCTCCGGTATCGCTCCACTTCGGCAGCCGGTCCCAACGCTTTGGCATAATTGTCGGAAAGCTTCACCGCCGGACGCCCTTCCACGCTCGACACCTTGCAGATCAAGCTGATCGGATCAAGTCCATCGCCGCCATTCGGATTGCACCCGCGAAAATCATTCGTCAGCAACGTCCCCCATCCAGCGCTGAAGCGTATGCGCCGATCAGAGGTCCACCTCCGGGAGTCGTGGAAATCCGCAGCGCTTTGAAAATCCTCCGCCAGCACTCCCTTTGCCAGTGCTCCGCCAAAGTACGCGTGCAACCCGAGAATCGCGTCTACATCCAGCGTGTCGGATGCAATCAGTAACTTCTCCCGCGGATCCCGTCCCCGCGCCTTCAACCAATCGATGTACTCATCCCCGGCGACAAACGGATCCTTGCTGTCGACGCGTTGCCCCGTCCAGTCAGCCGCCCAATCCGGCGCACCAGCGAGAAATTGAGTCGTGCCAAATGTATCCGGCAGCATGACTCGTAAAGCGCCCTCATAAGTTTGCCGCCATAGATCGAGCACGCGATATTGCGAATCCTTCAGCGCGACATCATCCGGCGCCAGGGCCGCCATCACCATCGGGATCTCGTGCGCATTGGTTCCAATCGCTTCCAAGTCGTGCTTGTGCGCCAGGAAAGCATTCGATGTCCCGATAAAATTGCCGCCCAGATTGGCCGCCATCGCGACGACCACATACTCCTGCCACAAGAAACTGTGACGACGCCGCGTGCCGAAATCCGCGACACTCAATCCTGGAACGCCACGCAGTCGTTCGATTTTGTTCCAAAGTTTTGTCTTCGCCCGCGCATACAGAATGTCGATCCCGAACTCGCTCAACGTCTTCAGGTGTGCCCGCGTCTTCAATTCGTCCAGAATCGCCAGCGCGTAGAGTTCCCACATTGTGGTCTCGGCCCACGTGCCTTCGAACGTCAAGTTGATCTGCCCATCGCTGACCCGCAGCTGATAGTCCGATAGCTGGAAGTCATTCTCCAGCCATTCAAGAAACGCCGGCTCAAAAATTCCGCGGCGTCCGTAAAATGTATTGCCCGCCAGCCACACCAGCTCGGACTTGCGAAATCTTCGCCCCCGCACGTGCTGCAATTGCACCTTCAGTTCTTCCACGTGAACAACGTCGGCCATCCGCACCGCAGGATGCCGGTTGTACAAGGAAAACGTCACGCGCGTCTTCGGGAAATGCTTCCAGATAAACTGCAACATCAGCAGCTTGTAGAAGTCCGTATCCAGCAGGGAGCGGATGACCGGGTCGAGTTCCCAGTTGTGGTTATGCGCGCGTTCCGCCAGGTTGATGATCATCGAGATGAGCGGCCCTTTAGAGAATACGGGATGGCGTCGCTAACACGCTACTTTGGCCGATCGTACACGACCCGCCTTCCGCGAGCATGCCCGAGATATGAACCTTGGTGCGGTTGCGCTTGGGATCGGCGGAGTCATAATCACTTTGCTCGAATCGCTTTTTCTGGAGAACGCACCATGAAACGCCACGCCGCTCTGTTCGCCGTCTCTCTCTTCCTCCTCCTCAATTTCGCCGCTGTCGCCCAGGATCATGGGACACCAGTCGACGACTCGTCCGCTGTCCGAGCTACCGTTACCGACTACATCGAAGCCTATTACACCGGCGACGCCCAACGTATGGAGCAAACACTCCACCCGCACTATCTCAAACATAAGATCCATGGAGATATTCCTGTCCGCGAGAATACAGGGTTGCAGATGGTGCAGGAGGTTCGTGCGAACGGACCGGCCAATATGCCAGCGGCCAACAAGACTGAGCAGGTCAGAGTTCTGGATATTTCAGGCCCAATCGCTTCCGCGAAATTGATTACGCCGGGTTGGACCGATTACATGATCCTCGAGAAAGTGGACGGTCAGTGGAAGATTCTCTCGGTGGTGCAGCGAATCGATAACTAAGGCCACGCTTCCGATGCCGGAGGTGACCGCTGCGATCTCTAGCTCTCAACCGCCGCCGTTGCCTCCAGGCCTTCGAACACTTCTTCCGCGCGCCGCAGCGCGTGCTGTACGTTGTCGCAGATGTTTTCTTTTCCGATCACTTCCGCGAACTCGGCCTGTTGAATCAATTGGGCCGGCTGTTCCCGCGCTCCGCACAGGATCAACGTCCGTTTGCTCGATTGCAATTCCTTGGCGACCTCTTCGATGGCGAAGAGGCCAGTCGCATCCAGCGCCGTCATATTTCGTAGCCGCAGGATCACTACCGGCGGCAGCCGGTGCAGATTCTCCGTCACCGCATGAATCTTGTCGGTCGCGCCAAACAGGAACGGCCCATGAATACGGAAAATGGTCGCGTAGTAGGGGATATCCTTGTCCTGCAGAATGTGCACGCGCCCGTCTTCCACGTAATCATCCGTTACCTGCGACACCGTCGTAGTCGAGGCCACTCGGCTGATGAACAACAGCGCCGCCAGAATCATTCCTGCTTCGACCGCCACGGTCAGGTCCGCGAACACGGTCAAGGCAAACGTCACCAGCCAGATGCTGATATCGGTCTTCGTTAGCTTGAGCAGTTGCGGAATCTCGCGCCACTCACCCATGTTGTAGGCGACCACCATAAGAATTCCGGCCAGCGCCGCCATCGGCACGTAACTTACCAGCGGGGCTGCGAACAGCAGAATGCATAACAGCGTCAGCGCATGAATGATGCCTGCTATCGGTGATTGCGCTCCAGAGCGGATATTCGTCGCAGTTCGCGCAATTGCTCCAGTAGCCGGCAAGCCGCCAAACATCGGAGAGAAAACATTGGCCACTCCCTGTGCCATCAACTCCACGTTGGGATTATGTCGGTCATTGCTCATTCGGTCGGCGACGACCGCCGACATCAACGACTCAATCGCGCCCAGCATGGCCACCGTGAAGGCCGGGCCAAGCAGTCCGTGAATCAGGTCTGTCCGGAATTTTGGAATCTGCAGATGCGGCAACCCACTGGGGATTCCGCCGAATCTCGTCCCAATCGTCTCCACCGGAAGTTTGAAGAAGTAAACGGCGGCTGTAGCCAGGATCAGCGCCACAATCGGTCCAGGGATGCGCGCCGAAACGCTGCGGCAGATGATCAATGTCAACAGCGTGAATATCGCCAACGCCGTTGCTTCAAATGAGAGCGTATGAAAGCTGCCCGCCAGCGCCTCCATGCGCAACCAGAACACTCCCGGTACTTTGTCGAGATGCAGTCCGAAAAAATCTTTGATCTGCGTGCTGGCGATCAGCACCGCAATGCCGTTCGTAAATCCGATGACGACCGGCCGCGGGATAAACTTCACCGCCGTGCCCAGTCCAGTGAGTCCCATGATGACCAGCAGCACGCCAGCCATCACCGTGCACATGAACAGGCCATCGACTCCATGCACCGCGATGATGCCGGCGACGACGACTACGAACGCACCCGTCGGGCCGCCGATCTGCGTCTTCGATCCGCCGAGTGCAGAAATCAAGAAGCCGGTGACAATGGCGCAGTAAATGCCGGCCTGCGGCGTCAGTCCCGACGCGATGGAGAATGCCATCGCCAGCGGCAACGCCACCAGCCCAACCGTGACTCCAGCGATGAAGTCCAGCAGGAATTTGTGACGATCATAAGTCCTCAGGCAGAGAACCGACTTCGGAAGCCAATTTTCGTTCAGGAAAATACGCCCCATTCTCACAGTATGGCAGGCTCAAAGGGAATCAGGTAGATGCCGGTCAGGTTCTGGAGGAATCAAGAGACCCTGCCCCGGTGGCCCGCCGCAACATTAGCAACATTAGAATGAACACATGCACTTTGTGCGCACCTTCGGATGGCTCATTTGCGTCGTGTATTCCACCATTCCATCGTTCTGGTTGATGGTGCATCCCCGTGCCCATCGGTGGCGAGCACGCATTCGCTCCCCGTTCCGCGTGCTGCTGCCGGCCTGGTTCACAATGTGGCTCGGGATCGGCGTCTTGACCGGCCCTTGGCGTAATATCACGATCTACTCCACTCCTTGGAGTTGGATTCCGGCGGCCGCTCTCTTCGCCGTTGGCCTCTTCATCTACTCCCGCGCCGGAGCCCAATTCAGCTGGACGCAACTCGGAGGACTCCCCGAGGTTCGTGCCGGGCATGATCGACATCGCCTGATCACTACCGGTATCCGCTCACGCGTCCGCCATCCCGTCTATCTCGGGCATCTATGCGAGATGCTCGCGTGGAGCATCGGCACCGGTCTTGTCGTCTGCTGGCTGTTGACCGCATTCGCAATTGTCACGGGCGCTCATGATCCGCATGGAAGACGCAGAATTGGAGAAGCGCTTCGGAAATGCACATGCCGTCTATCGCCAAAGTGTTCCAGCCGTTCTGCCCCGATTTTCATGCATGATTCGGCTCGGCTCAGTTTCTTCGCAGATCCCACCCCTATAATGAAGATGTGCCATTCACGCTCTCTCACGCGGCTGCCGCGTTGCCCTTTCGGCGTTTTCCCCTTATTCCATCGGCTCTGGTGATCGGTACTCTCGCCCCGGACTTCGAATACTTTCTTCTGCTCATTCCCATGGATCGCTACGGCCACACGCTCCGTGGTCTTTTCATTCTTACCCTCCCGGTCGCATTGGTCATCCTGTGGATGTTCCACAACTTCGTGAAGCGTCCCGCCAGCATGCTCTTGCCGGACTCCATTCAGCGCAGGCTGGCCGATCACCTCGACGATTTTCAATTTCGGGGTTTCGGACGATTCCTCCTGATCGTGATCTCCATCCTCGTGGGTTCGTTCACTCATTTGTTGTGGGACTCGTTCACTCATCGAACCGGCTGGTTCTACCATCACTGGGCTCTGCTCCATCAGATGGTCCAGGTTCCTGTTCTCGGCACGCTTCCGTATTACAAACTTTTCCAGCACGCCAGCACGGTCCTCGGACTCGGGATCCTGTTCTTGTGGTTCGTGTGGTGGTACCGAAATACGCAGCCGTCCGATCATCTGATTGCAGGTGCCCCCTCGGTATCTCGCCGAATTGCCACGGTTGTCGTGCTGGCCACCATAGCCTGTGCGGGAGCAGTCGTTAACGGCGTCATCGCTGCGCAAGGCCCTGCCGGACACTTCAACTTTCGTGAGTTCGTGGTCGAAGCGGTGGTCACCGTGACGGCTGTTGCGTGGTGGGAACTCGTCGCCTACGGAATCTTCTTTCAATGGACGCGGTCGCATCCATCCCAACCTGCCCGCCTCGAGCCAGACCCGCAGTGACACGCTGAACCACCGGGAAAATCATCGCCTTTCGTTGGAAGGACCCGCGATGACCTTATAATCCGACTTGGCGACAAGCTCTTCATGCGTTTTGAACTTTTCACAGCCCGACGCTATTTCCGAGCGGAGCGAGGGACCTCTCGATGAGATTCGAGCTGTTTATTGCCTCGCGCTATCTCCGAGCGAAGCGCCGCCAAGCTTTCATCGGCATCATCACCGGCATTTCTGTTGTCGGAGTCGCCGCCGGGGTCGCCTCGCTGGTCGTCGCCCTCGCCATCAACAACGGATTTCGTCAGGACCTCCAGCAGCGCTTGCTGGGCTCGACATCGCACATCAGCCTGCAACGCATCGCCGACGACGGCATCAAGGACTGGCCCACCCTCATGGATCGCTTGGCCAAGCAACCGCATGTTGTCGCCGCAGCTCCGGCGATCTTCGAGCAAGTCCTGATCTCCCGCGGACCTCGCGCCCGCGGAGCCGTCCTTAAAGGCATGATTCCCAGATACGAGCGCCGGGTGGGCGACTTGCTGAACTCCGTGACCGAAGGCTCCGCCGCGCCGCTCGAAGAAAAGAATCCGCCGGAACCCACAGCGCCGCTGCCCTCTGATCAGTCTCCCGATTCCCTCGAAGGCGTTGCCCAAAGGGTGGCCGCCATGCCGCCCATCGTCCTCGGCAAAGATATGGCTGACAACCTCGGTGCTATGGTGGGATCCGTAGTCACCCTCGTAAGTCCGCAAGGCGAACTCACTCCATTTGGAACCGTGCCCAAATACACTCGTTTCCGCGTTGTCGGAATCTTTCATTCCGGCTTCTTCGACTACGATTCCAGTTGGGCATTCACGCGTCTGTCCGACGCCCAGCGCCTGTTTGGGCTCGGCGATCTGATCTCCGTGCTCGAGTTTAAGGTCGACGATCTCGATCTGGCGGATGCGATTGCCCGCCAGATCGAAGAGGCCGCCGGGCCGGGCTTCATGGCAACCAATGCGCTCCGGCAGAACAGCGCCCTCTTCAAAGCTCTGAAGACCGAGCGCTTGGTCACCTTCATCACCATCGGCCTCATCGTCTTCGTAGCGGCCCTCAACATACTTATCAGCCTCATCATGATGGTCATGGAGAAGACAAAAGACATCGCCGTCCTGCTGTCGATGGGCACGCGCAAAGCACAGGTGCGAAACGTCTTTATCGCTCAGGGAGTTCTGATCGGCGTGATTGGCACTGTTATCGGGCTGGTTCTTGGCTACGCCATTTCCTATGCCGGAGGTCACTACCACGTCATCCAGCTCTCGCCTGAGGTCTACTCCATCGACTACGTCCCATTCGCGCCGCGCGTCATTGACGGAGCTTGGGTCGCCCTCTTCGCGGTGCTCGTTTCGTTCGTCGCGACGCTCTATCCGTCGTGGTCGGCGTCCCGCATCCTTCCAGCTGAGGCGCTGCGTTATGAGTGAAAAGGTTCGTCTGCTTTCGCATTTTCTGTTGCTCAATTTCGGCAGTAACATCCGTGATCTGAGTCACATGAGGGCCTTCGGTCCGCATATAGAGTGTTCAAAAGGGCGCGCATTTTTGAATGGCAGGAATATCTTCCCGAGTTCGATCAATACTGTCGGGACAGTAGGCTTTCATCTTGCAACCCGCACCTCGACTGCGGTTTGGAACGAAAGAGACGCATCGTGCATCTAACGACTAATGATTCAATGCTTCGCGTGGAAGGCCTGAAGAAGGTTTTCCGGTCCGGTGAATCGGATCTGGTGCTCTTTGAGAATCTGTCGTTTGATGTGAAGCGGGGAGAAATGCTCGCCATTGTGGGCGAATCCGGAGCGGGAAAGAGTACACTTTTGCACATCCTCAGCGCTCTTGATCGTGCTTCTGCAGGTGACGTATACTGCGCCCACTTGCGAGTGAATTCGTTGTCTCAGGACGAAGCTGCTGCCTTTCGCAATCGGGAGACTGGCTTCGTATGGCAGTTCCACTACTTGCTGCCGGAGTTCACGGCGGCGGAAAACGTTGCCATGCCGCTCTTGCTTCGCGGCCAGACATGGCAACAGGTCGAACCGGAAGCCTCACGCTGGTTGCGTGAAGTGGGACTCGAGCAGCGTGCGCATCACCGTTCAGGAGAGCTTTCGGGCGGAGAACAGCAGCGAGTCGCTCTGGCACGAGCGCTCATCACCGGGCCCAAGTTGTTGCTCGCGGATGAGCCAACAGGCGACCTAGATGGACAGACGGCGGAAGCAGTTTTCACTTTGATTGCGCGGCTACATCGCGAGCACCAACTCACCTCCCTCATCGCTACGCACAACTTATCGTTCGCC
Organism: uncultured Acidobacteriota bacterium; assembly: GCA_963793945.1. Lineage (GTDB taxonomy): Bacteria > Acidobacteriota > Terriglobia > Terriglobales > Acidobacteriaceae > Sulfotelmatobacter. The sequence goes on from CAWCCE010000001.1 coordinate 175,896, forward strand.
CGGCGCTGTCACCGTGTTTTGCGGTTGAAGCGTGGAAAGATGGAGGAGATTCCGCCGGAGTCGTTGCCGGCGTAAGCGGATTACGAATAATGGCAACATTCGTAAGACAAAGTGCAAGAATATGACAGGAAGTGATACTCGAAGGAAATCCACAGGCATTCCTTCGGTAACGTGATTAAAGGGTTAGAAAGCCATTTCGATACTTGGGTTTCGCGGCCCTTTGATTGCATAATGTGGTGATAGGGTCAGGCCACGGTTCGGGTCGGGCAGACAAGTTCTTCCCGACCGGGAAGGTTCAGGGGGAAGGGCAATATGTTTGAACGCTATACGGAGAAAGCCAGGCGCGTCATCTTTTTCGCTCGCTACGAAGCTAGCCAGTTCGGATCTCCTTATATCGAGACCGAGCACCTGCTTCTCGGGTTGCTGCGCGAAGACAAAGCCCTCACCAACCGGTTCCTGCGCTCCCACGCGTCTGTCGAGTCCATCCGCAAGCAGATTGAAGGACATACCACGATCCGTGAGAAGGTTTCGACTTCGGTCGACCTGCCGCTGAGCAATGAATGCAAACGCGTTCTTGCCTACGCTGCGGAAGAAGCCGAGCGCCTGTCGCATCGGCACATCGGGACCGAGCACCTGTTGTTGGGTTTACTTAGAGAAGAGAAGTGCTTCGCTGCAGAGATCCTGCACGAGCGCGGCTTACGCCTTTCGACGATTCGCGAAGAACTGGCCCGCACGACTCAAGAAAAAGCTCAGCCCCAGCGCCAGCGTGAAAGCTCGCTTCTTGCAGAATTCTCGCGGGATTTGACCCAGGCTGCCATGGACAGCCAGCTCGATCCGCTGGTTGGTCGTGAGGGCGAAGTCGACCGCGTAATCCAGATTCTCTGCCGACGCACCAAGAACAATCCGGTACTGATCGGTGAGCCCGGCGTTGGAAAAACTGCCATCGTCGAGGGCCTCGCCCAACGCATCGCGGACGGCGAAGTTCCATCGTTCCTGGCCGACAAGCGCATCCTGGCTCTGGACCTTTCCCTGATCGTCGCCGGCACCAAGTATCGCGGACAGTTCGAAGAACGCCTGAAGACCATCATGAAGGAACTGATGGAATCGCAGAACTCCATCATCTTTATTGATGAGCTTCATACCTTGGTGGGAGCCGGATCGGCCGAAGGCTCTCTCGACGCTGCCAACATCCTGAAGCCGGCCCTGTCTCGCGGAGAGATTCAGTGCATTGGAGCCACCACGCCCGGCGAGTATCGCAAGTCGATCGAGAAAGATCGTTCGCTCGAGCGTCGCTTTCAGGCCGTGAAAGTTCCGCCTCCGAACGAGACGGATGCAATAAAGATTCTGTTCGGGATCAAGGACCGTTACGAGAAGTTCCACGCCGTCACTTACACCGACGACGCCATCAACTTCGCGGTCTCGCACTCGAACCGCTACATTCCGGACCGCTTCCTTCCGGACAAGGCCATCGACTTGGTCGACGAAGCTGGAGCGCGCGTAAAACTGCGCCAGACTTCGCTTCCCGAGGAGTTGACGGAAGTCCAGAAGCGCATCAAGTTCATCGTCCACCGGATGGAAAATGCCATCGCGAACCACGAGTTCGAGAAAGCGCGTTTCTATTCCGACGAGGAACGCAAAGAGCGCGAGAACCTGCGCGCTCTTCGCGAAAAATATCATCTTGACGAGTCCTCGACCGGCGTCGTCAACCGCGAGGACATTGAAGACGTTGTCTCGCGTTGGACCGGCGTGCCGATCACCTCAATCAAAGAGGAAGAGACGCAGAAGCTGCTTCGCATCGAAGAAGAGCTGCACAAGCGGATCATCTCGCAAGACAAGTCGATCAGCGCTTTGGCTCGCGCCATTCGCCGCTCCCGCGCTGGCCTGAAGAACCCGAACCGGCCCATCGGCTCGTTTCTGTTTCTTGGACCCACGGGCGTCGGCAAGACGGAAGTAGCGCGCACGCTGGCGCAATTCATGTTCGGCACCGAGAAGGCTCTGGTCCGCTTCGATATGTCCGAGTTCATGGAGAAGCACTCGGTCTCGAAGTTGATCGGCTCGCCTCCGGGATACGTAGGCTACGAAGAAGGCGGCCAGCTCACCGAACGCGTGAAGCGTGCTCCTTATTCCGTTGTGCTGCTCGACGAAATCGAGAAGGCGCATCCCGATGTGTTCAACATCCTGCTGCAAGTGTTTGAAGACGGCCAGTTGACGGACGGCCTTGGCAACACGGTCGACTTCAAGAACACGATCATCATCATGACGTCGAACATCGGCGCCCGCCACCTTCAGAGGCGCGAGGGTCTGGGCTTCGCATCGACGAAGGAAAACGATATCGCTGACAAGGTGGAAGAGCTCGTCAAGAACGAGGTCAAACGGACCTTCAATCCCGAGTTCCTCAACCGTCTCGATGAAATCATCATCTTTATGGCTCTGGGCGAAACGGACCTGATCCAAATTCTCGAGCTCATGGTCAACCAGCTCAACCAGAACCTGGCGCAGAAGTCGATCACGGTCACGGTTGCAGACGAAGCCAAGAAATGGATCCTCAACCAGACTCTGACCGATCGCAGCTACGGAGCTCGTCCACTGCGTCGCGCGTTGCAGAAATACATCGAAGACCCGCTGTCCGAGGCGCTGATTCAAGGCACCATCACCACGCGCCCCGCTTTCATCGAGGTCTTCCTCGAAGACAACAAGCTGTTCTACCGCCCAGTCGATTCAGAAAAGGCGGAAGGCGTCCTGTTGTACGAGAACTAAGTCGTGGATTGAAATACGGGGACAGCCGCCTTCGGCTGTCCGCCGAGCGACGCTCGGAAGTAATGAATAGCCTTCGGCCCCCATCTGGCGGGAGTCGACCGCATTTGCCTCCTTCGACCCGAAGACCAAAACGAGCATCGTCAAAGCTGGGATAAAACTCTGGGCCCGGGGGCTATCCGCTGCCGGGCTTCTTCTTTTTGGCAATCTCCACTCCGCAGCTTATATTTGTACTCTCAATGAGACTAACGTTCCGTCATTACTTCAGACCCGATAAGAACGAGTTAGGCCACCTGTGGTCGAAGGCGTTCTTCAGCTTCGACGCAAGTGTTCTTCTCAATCTTTACGGATATACGGAAAAGACGCGGGACGCCTTAGTCGTTTTTGCGGAATATTATATTGATCGGCTGCGCCTACCTCATCAGTTCGGTCTGGAATTCGTGCGGAACCGTCGGAATGTTATTCAAAAACAAATCAATAAATACAAATCCGTGGAGGACAAACTTTCCGAGATCAGAGACGAGATCGCGTCCACGAGAGATCATCCATACCTCTCAGATGAATGCATGAAAGCCTATGAGAAAATCCAGCAAGAACTCGTCCGCAGCCGAACCGAGATCGCCAAACTTCTCGAATCCGACCGACATGGTGAGAATGTCCTTCGACTATTCGAGAAACGCGTAAGCAAGTGCCCACTTCCTGAGGAACTCGTCCGCCTCGAGGCGGAGGCGCAACAAAGATATGACAAGAAGATTCCACCCGGGTACATGGATGTTAAAGAGAAAGGTTCATCTGCAGCATACGGCGATTACATCGGTTGGCGTCAGCTCTTGGACATCGCTAAGGCTGAAAATCGTGGAGCAATATTTGTAGTCGACGATCTAAAACAAGATTGGTGGTGGGATCCAGAGAGAACACTCCCCCGACCTGAACTATTGTCTGAGTTCTTAAGGGAGACGCAGCAGCAAATGTACATGTATACATCCGAAAATTTCTTGATAGCTGCGAAAGAGTTCACCGCTGCAAAGATAACGGACGACGCCATTGAGGAGGTCCGTCAGCACTTAGCGAGTCTCAGAAAGAGTGAGAGGGCTACCGACCTGAAGCCGACCTTCACCGAGGAACCAAAACCTCAAACCCCGGCCACCATCGAGAAGCCAAGCAGCCCGCCGCCCGAGAAACCGTCCCCCGCCGGAGACGGTATCGTTGAGAGACACGGCGAGGATCAGGTATCGAGCGAAAAGCAAGGAGCGCAACAGGAATGGCCGTAAGAGTTTTCTGCAACAACCCCCAGCAGCTCTTAGGACAGATCAAGGGGAAAATCCGTGAAGGCACGATCGAAACTTGGCTCGTGGACTCGGATGGCGATCTCACACACTCCCCGCAGCAGTGGAAGGATAAGGCATGGTTTCGGCCGGTAGTCGAATCGGACAAGCTGATTTTTCGAATTCTATCTCCCAGGGGTGTTCGAATGTCGAAGGAGGTCTATGCGGTTTTTCACGGGAGGCTAATAGAAATGCTACTGGCGCACTTTGACGTTAAGTTCTCACGCGTAACCGCCACAGCTTTGCCTTCGGACGGCGACCTGATCGGGAGTTCGTCAGGCTGAGAAATGACTCCATGACTTACGCCGAGCTGCAAGCGCCTCATCGTGGCCGGCGGCGCGGGAATCAAGCCGCTTCCCTCCTGTACAATTTTCCTGTGACCCTGCGCGCGATACTTCGTCTGGCTGCGGCTGTCGTCGTATCGCTGGCTATCGCCGCATGCGCTGAACCGGTCAAGCAGCTCAAGCCCACCGGCTACGTCAACGATTTCGCCCACGTCCTCAATCAGAGCACAGCGAGTCAGATCGAAGACATCTGCCACCAGATTGACGATAAAGCGCATGCGCAGATCGCTCTTGTCACCATCAATACCTTGGACGGCTCCGACATCGAAAGCTACGCCGTCGCATTGTTCAAACAATGGGGCATCGGCGCAAAGTCCACCGATCACGGCGTCCTGATTCTCTACGCCATTCAGGATCATCGTGCGCGAATCGAAGTCGGCTATGGATTGGAGCCGATCCTGCCCGATGGCAAGGTAGGAGGCTTTCAACGCGAAGCCATTCCGCTGATGAAAATCGGAGACTACAACCAAGCCCTCTTGCTCGTCACCAGCCGTGTGGCTGACGTGATCGCGACCGACGCAGGGATCCAACTCACCGGTTTTCAGCCCCGCGCTCCCGCTCAACCAGAGCGCGAACCTGGCAGAGGCTTTTCGCTTGGCGGCTTCATCGTAGTCGTAGTCGTTATACTCATCATCCTGTTCACGCCGCTGCGCAGCATCCTGTTCTGGATTCTCTTCTCTAACATCTTCGGCGGAGGTGGGCGTGGTTACGGTGGTGGAGGCGGTGGCTTCGGAGGATTCGGTGGCGGAGGCGGTGGTGGAGGCTTTGGCGGATTTGGTGGTGGCAGTTCGGGCGGTGGCGGCGCCAGCAGCAGTTGGTAGCGAGCGAGGACTCACATGGTTCCTGACGACAAGATCAACGAGTTTGTGAAACGAGCACGCGAAGCCTGCGGACCGAACCTTGAAGCCATCCTTCTGTTCGGCTCGGCCGTCTCCGGAGATTTTCGTCCCGGCCTGTCGGATCTGAACTTGTTCTGCGTCCTGCGCGACAGTTCGTTTCAGAAGTTGCAGTTGCTGGCACCGGTCGTGAACTGGTGGGCGAAGCAGAAGCAGCCAACTCCGTTGTGTATGACGCGAAGCGAACTCGAACGCTCCACCGACGTCTTCACCATTGAGTTGCTCGATATGTCTCAGCATCACCGCGTCCTCTTTGGCGAAGATGTGCTCCAGGGATTGCAGATCGATACCCACCTGCACCGCGTCCAGGTCGAATACGAGTTGCGCGAGAAACTTATTCTGCTCCGCCAGCACATATTGCTTGCGGCAGAGAATCGCTCGAAGCTGTACGATGTCATGCTCCACTCGGCGCCGTCGTTCGCCACGCTTCTCCGTCATGCGTTGATCGTGCTGGGAGGCCAAACGCTTTTGGGGCGCCGCGAAGCCATTGACCAGTTGTCGAAGCAAGTCCACTTCGACGCATCAGCGATCCAGCAGGTGCTCGACATGCGCGAAGGCAAAGCCGACGCCAAGAAGTTTGATGTGAACGATTTGTGCGCCCGTTACCTGGCGGCGATCGAAAAAGTTGTGAGCGCAGTCGACAAAGCATTGGACGTGTAGCGCCGGACCCATTCGTCCGCCCGCGAGCGTAACGCGGTCGGAAGCGCGCCGAAATCTCCCAGACGAATGCGTCCGGGGCTGCAAGGTTCAACTAAGGAGAACGTCATGAGCAAAGGATTGATCGCGGTCATCGTAGTCATCCTGGTTATCGGCCTTATCGGCTTTGCCTTCTTCGGACAGTACGTGAGTGTCAAAAACACGCTCGTCACCAAGAATGAAGCGGTCAAAGCTGCTTGGTCGCAAGTGGACATCGTTTTACAGCGGCGCGCCGACCTGATTCCGAACCTGGTCGAGACTGTAAAAGGTTACGCGCAACAGGAGCAGACCGTGTTCGGCGACATCGCCAAAGCGCGCTCTGCATTGCTCTCTGCCGGAACTCCGCAAGAGAAGATCGCGGCGAACGGCCAGTTGGATGGTGCGCTGGGCCGCCTGCTCCTGATCGTCGAAAACTATCCGCAGCTCAAGTCCAACGAAAACTTTCTGCGTCTGCAGGATGAACTTGCTGGCACCGAAAATCGCATCGCGGTCGAACGCAAGCGCTATAACGACACCCTCCAGGACTACAACACCTACGTTCAGCAATTTCCCAACAGCCTTTTTGCCGGATGGGCCGGCTTCAAAGCCAACGACGCCTACTTCGCTGCGACCGAAGCATCGCGCCAAGTACCTAAGGTGAACTTCGCCAACCCGGCTCCGCAAAGCACACCGCAGCCAGCACCGGTGCATTAGAATTGTTCGGAAGGGCAGGAGGCCGCATGACAAACCTGAAACATATGAAGTCGACCCTAATTCTCATCGCCGGTTTCCTGCTCTTCGCGCCGCTCGCATCGGCGCAGACGCAACTCATTTGGCAAGGCCACACTTGGGCCGTCACGTTCGGAGGCATGGCAGGCGTCGCTCCCGGCAGTCCCCGCAACGTTTCCGTCGATTCAAACGGTTATCTTCACCTCAGCATCAAGAATCGGGCTGGCAAGTGGACCGCCTCCCAATTGTTCACGGTAGACAATCTGGGTTTCGGAACGTACCAGTGGGTCGTGGAGGGCGATGTGTGGAACATGGATCCCGTTACCGTTCTCGGACTGTTCCCCTACGGACCGGAGAACGGAATCGGCGTCGACGGCTCGAACGAGATCGACATTGAATTCTCCCAATGGGCGAACACCTGTGCCTGCAATGCCGATTTCACCGTGTACCCGCCCGTCTATCATCAGGGGCAGTCGAGCTACAATCTCAATTTCACCGTCGATAAAGGAAAAAATCTGACGACCGCACGCATGCAATGGAGTTCCAGCAGCGTGATCTTTACCATCATGAGCGGAGATCAGCCCATCGGCACGACGGCCAATGTGCTTAAGACCGCGACTTTTCATCCCTCCGACACATCCGCCATTCCCCAGCATCCGCTTCCTGTTGGGATGAACCTCTGGGCGTTTAACGCTCTGCCGTCCAAGGACCAGTCGGTCGTCATTCGAAGCTTTCAATACGTTCCGTAGCCGATGGCGTCTAACGCCTTCCGAAACGCCGCCGACGAACGTGTCTCCGATTCCATCAACTTCTTGCGACCTTTTCTCCACGGCAGCAATCGGACTCTTATGCACAAGATCAACATCGCCGAAAAATTCTCCAAGATTTCTGAATACTACAAGCCCCACATTGCCGGCGAGCTCAATGGACAGATGATCAAGCTGGTAAAGGCCAACACAGAATTCGTATGGCATCACCACGACCACGAAGACGAAATGTTTTTGGTCGTCAAAGGCCGCTTCCGCATGGACTTCCGCGATGAAGCCCTTCGCGAACGCCATGAATGGATCGGCGAAGCAGAATTCATCATCGTGCCGCGCGGCGTCGAGCATAAGCCCGTTGCCGAGGACGAGTGCTGGATCATGCTGTTCGAGCCTGCCTCCACGCTGAACACCGGCAACGTGGAAAATGAGCGCACGCAGCACGATCTGCAGCGGATCTAGAGACATCGGCCCAACGTAACTCGACTCAGGTTTTTTCCTCTGTGATGTGGTGTGCTCATGTGGTTAAATTTTATGAGCCACATGGAAGTCACCGTCTATACCGCCTTCTGGTGCCCCGATTGTCGCGAAGCCAAGCGCTTCCTGGCGAAGAACAACATCCAATTCAAAGAAGTCGATATCGAATCCACTCCCGGCGCGGCCGAAGAAGTGGTTAAGCGCACCGGCAAGCGCGCCATCCCGCAATTCGTCATTGACGGTGAATGGGTCCAGCCCTACCGCCCCGGCCACGGATTCCTTTACAAGGAAATGTCCAAACGCCTGGGGATCAAGCCGTAGCTTTCCTCTGTGTTCCCTAGTGGTCCCTGTGGTGAGAGTTTTTCCCGAACCGTTTTCCTGCCTACCCCCTCTTTCGTGCCATGACCCATGTTCATCCCCCTCCGTACCGTGGCAAACCCGCGCCAGACGGGCGAAGATGAACACTCCAAGATAGTTCGGCTCGGCGGGACTGAAAGTGCCAGTGAGCTGAAAACGAACGACTTGGCGAAGTGCAAGGAAAGCGCCGTTCCGAAAGACCATGCAAGACAACCAGATCAACGACTCTGTCCCGAGCGACCCCGACCCCGCGGAAGGCAATTCTCCGCAGGGATGCAATGTCTCTGATAGCTGGACGGAAGTCATCCAGGGGGTGCTCGGAGTTCTGCTGCTTTTGGGCGCCGTCGCCATGGTCTTCTATTACGCGCCGATGGCGGTGCAGGGTGTTCCTCCCGACGATCTTCAGAAACAAGTGCACGACCTGACCGCCCAGGTGGAGCAGTTGCAGCAAGAGGAGTCCATGCCTGCGGTCGTGCTGAACCGGTATCGCAATTCGATCGGTTACATCTACGGCGTGTATCAGGTTGGGTTTCCTAACCAACGTCCTGAGATTCGCGCACGCGTCTCCGGCACAGGATTTCTCGTCGGCGATGGCCTGGTCGCGACGAACCGTCACGTCGCCCAGCCCTGGTACGGAGACTCCGAGGCGCAAAAGCTTATTGATCAAGGAGCCACCGCCGGACTCGAGAGCCTCGTCGTATTTTTCCCCGGTTCTCCGACTCCAGTGAGGTTGTTGCCTGCTTCGGCCTCGAAGACTTCGGATCTTGCTGTTCTTCGCGCGGAAGACCCTGAAGCGGTGCGCGGGCTTGCCGTGCTGCCTCTAGCGAAGTCCGCTGGAGCGCCCGGACAGCTTGTGACCGTCATCGGCTATCCGATGGGCATCGCCGGCATGGTCGCCAAGTCGCCCACCGGTATCTACGAACGTCTGGCATACCGCCATAACGACATCAGCGCAGCCAGCGAACTCGCGGCTCTGTCGCTGATCCGTCCGTCGACCACCTGCGGACATCTCGGCGACCTGGTCGGCGACAAACTGATCTACGACGCGCCCACCGCCCACGGCGGCAGCGGCGGTCCGGTCTTCAACGTCAAGGGGGAAGTGATCGGCGTCAACTCCGCATACATGGACGGATTCACCGGCGGCACGCTCGGCGTCTCCGTCGACTCTCTCCGCCCCCTGGTTCAGGAAGCTCAAAGCGCAAAGTAGGTCGCCCACCGGCAACTCGCTGAAGATCTCCGCGATTTATTATCCGATTTCGTAAAATATTGATTCCACGCGGTTTATTTCGCTGATGCGAGTTTGATCCGCGCAAAATATTGCATTCAAACGAGTTAGAGTTAAAATATTGCAAAATAATGGGTTAGCGTTGAATTCTTTCGCAAACAGTACGGATTCCAGTCTTGCCACTAGGATTCCCGGAAGTTGCGCACATGATTCCAGTGTGGGATTTCTATATCCCCAGTCAAGGTTGCACATCACACGGGTGACATTTTTTGTGGGAAAGGGCGGGAAGGGCGAATTCCTACTGGGCCCTTGGGATTGGGACCACAACAACGCATGAAGGGCGTCCCAGCTCGCAGGGGTTGCTCGTTGGTAGTTCAGTGCCGACGGGTGCTAAAAAGACGCCGGTTTTTTTTCCTCAGTACCATTCGCATTGGCGGGTTTGGTCACTGAGGTTTTTTCCTTCTGTTCGGCATCGACGGAGAAGAGCATGTAGTGGTCGAAAGTGTGCCGGCGATAGTAGTGGTGTTTGCGGAAGTCGATGTAGATTTCTACTTTCTTCGGCAACCAGAGGATGGTGTTCTTGCTGGGGAATGGCACGGGCCCGTATTCCACGGTCTGGCGCTCACTGAGCAGTTGAATTTCAGGTACGGGTCTTACCATATCCGCTTCAATCTGCACCACTTCGAACTTCTCGGCAGTGATCCAAGCCCGACCTTTCAGATCGACGGGAAAGACGGTCCCGACCTTATAGGTGTGCATACGATTGGGACGGTCGCTACGCTGGCGAAAGTGCACAATCCAGGTAGGTTGTCCGTGCCAAGTGCCCTGTCCTTCGCACCGAAACTCGAAATCCTTCGACAACTCAGGATGAAAGACGAGGGCCAAATTGATGAATCCCGTGCTGGAAATGCCATCCGGATCTCCCGCCTGCGAGACTTTGTCCGAACGATATTCGTCGATGGAGACAGCGGAGTAAAGGTTTGGCGACACAGCGGCTGTGTAGTCGTATTTTCGTGTCTCGGTGTGAGTCGGTATGCCGAATGCATCGAGTGACTGGTGGAACACATCTTCATCGGCCGCAAAGCGGGCAAGATTTTGAACAAGGTCCAACACTCTTTTTCCAGACTCCTCGACTACGTGCGACGTGTCACAGGGAATACCTGGAGTGAGGTTCGGCTTTGCGTCGTCGATGTCAGGCGGCCGCCACGTCTGTGTTTTCGACAGTTCTGGACGTGGCATGGCCGCCAGTGGGTCGGCGCGGGATGTGTCGATTTGCAAGTTGCCGTCTCCAGTTTTCGAAACGGAACTCGATTTTAGTTTTTCAAGTTGTGGGAGAAGGGCGATGACCTGAGGAGCCAACGGACTTTGAGGAGAATCCCGGAGAAAGGCATGGAATGCATCAATCGCGTCCTGCAGTCGGCCAAGGCCAAGGAACGCTTGCCCGAGGACAAGTTCGGCAGCACTTGTGGCGTTCTTCCCGAGTCTCTCGCCTTTTGCGACCGCAACTTGGGCCTCGTCACGCGCCTTTTCGTATCGTTTCTCGTGAAGATAAGAATCGGCCAGCAAATCGTGGGACGACCAATTGTCCGGATCAGCCAGGACGGCTCGCTCCAGAGCGGACCGGGCGGCGGGGTAGTTTGCCAGCTGTAAGTCGGTTCTTCCGAGCAGAGTGAGTGTTCTTCCGGAATTGGGGCTGAGGCCAGCCGCTGTCGACAGGTAGGTTCCCGCCTGCGTGTAATTCTCCTTCAGGAAGTACAGGTACCCGAGAAGGAAGTTCAAGTCCGAACTGGAAGGCGCGAGCTGATACGCCGTCTCTAAATGCTTCTGGGCTCTTGAGAGATCATGCAACCTCAGGTCAGATACGGCACGCTTGGTTTCCTTGCGAGCCTTGGGAGAAATCACTTCGTCGGCGATGTCAATATTGATGGCCGTCGGATCCCGATGCAGCACAATCTCGATCGGTTCACGGTGTGAGGTGGCAATTACCTGCACCTTTTGAAACTCACTGACGTAGCCGAACGAGCTAACCTCAATCTCGTAGTTTCCCGGTTGAATGTTGGTGAAGATACCGTCCTGATCTCCGGCCACCGATTGAATCAGGCCATACTGGTTGGCGAGATTTGTCAGCTGCAGTTGGACGCTGCCCTTAAGCGACACTCCTTTTTCACCGGCAAACGCACGTAACACCAGCACGCCGGTGCCCTCAGCGGTTTCGTATTCGGTGGCGACAGAAACGTTGGCAGGATTGCCGATATCTTTCTGTCCCAGTTGCCCCGTTTGTGCAACTGCGCACAGGCTGAGCAGACTGACCAGTAAGAGGATCCCGAAGGCTCTGGCATCGTGGCGTGACATAGGAGCTATTCGGCTAGAAGTGTGTCACAGCGGGGATTGACGGTCAATGCTGCAAATCACTGCGCGCAACACTATACTCACTTCTTAATAAGCTTGAAAACACTGAAGGGAAAAGGAGAGTTGAAATACTTACTTTGATCGCTGTCGGTCGAATCCAGTTCACGCAACAACTAAATCAATCATTCTCGTGGTGCTCCTCCACATGCGTCGTTCAAGTGAAATATAGATTCTCCCGGAGTTTACACCCCTAGCGAACTAGTTGATCGTCGGCTCCTGTCAAAATACAGGGTCGATTCCTAGCTCGTACATCTGGTGAATCACAACCAACAAGATAGTGACAGAGCGCCTTGCGCAGGGGTAGATGATGGTTGTAAGGCAAAGCCCACGATTGCTCGCAAGCAACGTGTCTACCTGCCTGTCAGCAAAACGAGTCTCGAAGTTGCGCGCATGGCATAAGTGTGGACTTTTCGTTCCCTCAGTCAAGTTTGGATGTCACACGGGTGGGGTTTTTCTTGTGGAAAAGGGGAGGAAGGCGGGGCGGCGGCGCGAGTTAACAGGTCAAATGAGCCAGGTCCGCCTTCCTCCGATCGATTTTCAATTTTTCGTTAGTTTGTATATCGAGCTACCGCCGTAAATGGCCCCATAGAAATTTCCAGCTTTATCCATGACCAGTCCGGTCTCCTGGTTGGTTGGGTTTTGGCCGGACGCAAAGTTGTACAACACAGTCTCTATGCCTGACGGTGTGATTTTGTAGAAAACACCGTTGTTGGTTGTTCCGCCGCTACCGGTCACACCATACAGATTGCCGGTCGAGTCCAAAGTGATCCAGCCCAGGGGATCGCTTCCATCGGAGCAGCTAGGCTGCTGGCAGAAAGAGTAGAGAACTGAATAGACGCCGGTGGTGCTGATTTTGAAGGCCACACCCGCGTTTGCGGAGCCGCCCGAAACGGCGGAGCCGTATAGGTTGCCGGTAGCATCCTGAGTCAGTTTGCCGGTTGGATTCCCGCCATCCGCAGCGCCGCTGAATGTATAAAGCGTAGTCTCCTGGCCTTGCGGTGTAAGTTCAAAAACACTTCCATTAGGAGCCATGCTCCAGGGGTACAGGTTTCCGAATAGATCTCCCGCGCTGTTTCGGATCAACAAATAATCTCCGTGGAGGTCGACCGCAAAGGTCTGGAGCGAAGAGAAAACACGCTGGGGCGTGAGTTTGAAAATAATGGAGTCGCTAGCGTTATCGTAAGAAACTCCAAAAAGGTTTCCTGCCGTATCGCGAGCCAAGCCAGCGACGGGAAATGCCCCGTCCGTGCCGTTGCTGAACTCGTAAAGCAGAGTCTCTTTGCCGGTGGGAGTCACTTTGAAGATGGTGCCACATCCATCCGACTCACAGCCCATTCCGCCGTATTCTGTGATGCCATAGAGATTGCCCGCACTGTCGCGAACCGGCGGTCCAAAAGGCCAAAATCCGTCGGAGGGAAGTCCAGCGAAGCTATGCAGTGTGGTCACTACTCCTTTGGGAGACACCTTGAAGACGGTTCCCATCCCGTGGGCGCCCCCAAGCTCTGAAGTTCCGTAAAGATTTCCCTGGGAATCAATGATCAAATTGCCCGGAAACACAGGGCCTTTGCTTTGATTACTGAAAGCTACGAATGTGGAATATGTGTAGGTTTGTGCAAAGCATGTCCCAGCCAGGCACAGCAATGCCACCAGCATCGTCGTTTTCATGACAACTTAACCTCCGAGAAATTGAGATTTGCCGGGGAAAGTTTTTAGGGGCCGTAAGACCTGCAAAAGGCAGCAGCGGGATTTTAGACCGGATGGTGGAGGCTGCGCAACACGCTTGTGCGGTGAAGAGAAGTCAATCGCAAGAAAACTTCTGCCTTCGCCGTGCCAGAGATTAGGGGCGCGGTCACAAAACAGAGAGCAGTTTAGCTATCGGGCGTGCCTCCGCAATCACGGTTTTGACGGTTCAACCTTGACGCGCGTCTCTGCACGTTTAAGCAAGTCATCCGCAAGCCCCGGCCATCGGTCGTAGGCTTTGCCACCCTCGCTCAGTTCGGCTGCCGTGAATCCGGTGGCTGCTAGATCCTCGCCGTAGATGATCATCAACTCTTTGCGCTTTTCTTTATCCAGCAGGTGGACGAGGCGAACATACATCATTCCGTCCGGTATCTGGTAACCCTTGGCACGCACGAGCGCGTCGATATGTTCGCGGTCAGAACCCGATTCTGAGGGCGCATCTTTCGTTCGTACCCAGGGATCGACATAAAAATCCAGGCCGCCGATCGTCGCATGCCCGGGGGAATCGTAGGTGTGATGTAACTCAGGACGACTCGCCAAATATCCCTCGAACTGTACCCAATACAGCCGCTGAATTTTCTTTTGTGCGTCTGCTTCAACGAAAGCGTGCAATTCACAATCCGCGATGCCGTAAAGCACCCAACGGTCTGCTCCGACATATTGAACAGCCTTTGGCAATTCGATTCGAACCGCCGGATCGCGCTCCGAAGTTATGACGTTGCCTACGACTTTGCGCTCGGGAGCCGAGGTTTGGGCCGTGAGCGTGGCGCATAAAAAAGACAGCACGACGAGCAGTCGAAGCATCGTTCACCTCAAATGTGATTCTTACTCAAATGATGGATGCGAGTTCGCCGGCTTAGTTTGGCAACGGTCATTTTACGAGCGGCGGCCCAACTCGTTCAGTGCCTTTGGCTGGAGCGCGGCTCACCCATATGATGGCGGAAGAGTTAGAGTATGGGTGATGCGCTGCCACTCTTTCTCTATATCGTCCTCCATAGTTCTCTTGATCGTCATCGCCGGCTTGGCTCAAAGTCCTCCGCAAGCGACTCCCTATTGGGCATATGCACTGAATCCAGCCTCCGATTCTGCGGCTCCAAAACCGGACAACAAGCCTCGACACGTTCCCGACAGCGATATGGCATTTACGGTCGCGCAGACGCAGGACCTCTTCTTTGTTCCCGATTGGCATCCGTCGGGGCATCCGGCGATGCCGGAGATCGTCGCTCACGGCAGAAAGCCGGATGTCTATGCCTGCGGGTATTGCCACCTGCCGAACGGGGAAGGCCGTCCGGAGAATGCGAACCTTGCCGGATTGTCCACCGGATATATCGTCAGACAAATCGCTGATTTCAAGAGCGGCGTCCGAAAAAGTTCGGAGCCGCTGCATAAACCTGTGGCCGCGATGATCGCATTCGAAACCAAAGCGACCGATCAAGAAGTCCAGGCCGCCGCGCAGTATTTTTCAGAGTTGCATCCGAAGCCGTGGATCCGCGTGGTTGAAGCCGCCACCGTCCCCACGACGTACGTTTCGGGATGGATGCTCGTGCCGTCGACTCCCGCTGGCACGGAACCGATCGGACAACGCATCATTGAAACGCCGGAGAATGTTGAGCGGACCGAACTGCGCGATGACACGTCTGGGTTCGTGGCGTACGTTCCGCCCGGCAGCATTGCGAAAGGGAAGTTGCTTGCGACCACAGGGGACGGCGGGAAGACGGTAGCTTGCGCGAAATGTCACGGTCCCGGATTGCGGGGAAGCGGCAATGTGCCGAGTATTGCCGGCCGCTCGCCCAGCTATATCGTCCGGCAGATGTACGACATTCGATCGGGCGCCCGCGCTGGAGTGGCGTCACGGCAGATGCGTCCGCAGGTGGAGAAACTTTCGCTCGATGACATGATCGCCATCGCCGCTTTTGTGTCGTCGCTCAAGCCGTGACCGAATATCCTCCTTCCAAATAACAGCCCCACTCTAAACGCCGCAGATTGCACAACGTTTTGGAATGGGGCACCTTTTCTGATCCGACCTGCCGAACTAGAACGCCCAGCGCAAGGAGAACTGAATCAAGCGCGGGTTGCCGTTGGTCTGCACGATCTTGCCGAACGGGCTGCTCGTGGGATTCGCCAGATATTGCTCGATATCCGTCACCGTCGGATCCGCAAAATTGACGTGGTTCCAGATGTTGAAGAAGTCGGCCGCAAAGCGCACATCCTGGCGCTCTCCAATCTTGAAGTGCTTCAGGAACGAAACATCCCAGTTCTGCTGGAAGGGGCCGTGATACAGATTGCGTCCCAAGTCTCCGAATCCGGTGGTGCAGAAGTTCGGATCCAAACCGCACTGTGTCGGATAGAGCAACGGCGCGGGCGTGAACGCCGTCGGATTCAAGTATCCATTCGCCACGCGCTGATGGAGATCACCGCTGGCCAGGCCGCTGGCAATTGTCGCTCCGGGCGCGAGGCTCGCTCCGAGCAACGGAGTACTGCCTTGTCCCAGGAACGCGGTGCCTGCACTTGAATCGTAGATCGAGAACGGCAAGCCCGTCTGGAAGATCGAAACGCCGCTGACCTGCCATCCGCCGAGCGCGGCTCGCGTCATGCCCGCGGAGTGGCGGAAAATCGGCAGATCGTACGCATAGCTGACCGACAGCCGGTGCGGACGGTTGAAGTCGGAAATACCACGCGACGCGTTGATGTTGCTCTGATCGTTGTAAGCCGTATTGAACGCCGTATTTCCGGTCGAAGTCGCGTCGATGTTCTTCGAGAAGGTATAAGCCGCCTGGAAATAACTCTGGTTCCAGCGACGCGAGAGCGTTGCCTGCAAGGCGTGATAGATGGAGTAGGCGTCGTTCGCGAAAATCTGATATCCACTGTAGCCGTTCAAACCGGGCGTCGGCGTGCGAGCGATCGCGTTGGCAAACGTGTTGGTGGTGATCGTGTAGCTGTTGCCGCTGGTGTCCTTGACCGTAAAGGGATTCGTTGGGCTTGCATTCACCGACTGGATCGCATCACGCGTTTCACGTAGATGGATGCCGCGGGTGCCAACGTATCCGACTTCTAGCACCCAGTGCTTTCCCAACTCGCGCTGCGCGGTCAGGTTCCACTGCTGTGTATTCGGTACAACGAAATGCCGTGGCACTTCGAGCACGAACAGGTTTTGTGTTGAGTTGACGCCCGGTCCGGTGCAACCTCCGTAGGTGGCCGCGCCGTTCGTGTCGGGAAAACTCGTCAGTTGTGCCAGGCAGGGCAGCCACGCTCCGGAGAGTTGTCCAGCGGCCGGCACTGCGTTCGGATTGACTGCGGGCGTTCCTGTGAAAAAGTTCGACATCGTGAATCCAGGAGTCTGCCCGAAGAACACGATCGGAATGAACGGTGATTGGAAGCTCAGTTGGTCGACTGCGCCCACGTCTTCACGCACGTAGTAAATGCCGTAGCCGCCGCGCACGGTGGTCGTGTGGCGTCCCATCACGTCGTAGGCAAATCCGACACGCGGTCCCAGTCCCGTGGAGACGCTGTTCTTAAATGTTGATCCGGCCGCGGTACCAGTAAGGCCACTGACGCCTAATTTGCCGACGCAACTCGGATAGACGAACGGATAGGTTCCCGATTTCGTCAGATCCGACTCGATGTTGCCGATGTGGCAATCGCCGTCGGTCCATGCACCGAGAAACTCCGTGCGTAGTCCGGCGTTGATCGTCAAATTCGATGTAGCCTTCCAATCGTCCTGCGCGAAGATGGCTGAGTTGCTCTGCTTGTACGCGTGGTTGTAGACGCCGCCACCGCCAAAGCTGAACTCGGGCGTGCCGCCGACAAAATTGCCGAAGTCTGAGGTCGGTCCGGTCTGCGTGAAGAAAAGCTGCCCGTTGAAGACTTGCGGGAATTTCTTATCCAAACGGACACGAACGTACTGTCCGCCAAAGGTCAATGTGTGTGCGCCGTGAACCCAGCTCAGGTTGTCGACGAAGTTGTAATTGTTCTGGTTTTGGGACTGGTTCGCTTGAGGTGTCGGACCGAACTGAAATCCCGAAGTCGAGAACGTGAACTTGTAGATGCTGCTGGTCAGGTTGTCGGTGGGACGATCGATTCCAGCGTCGGCCACCGTCACCGGATTTACGTTCGTCGCCGTGTTGTTGATGTGAACGAGGCCGAAGCGAAAGTCGTTGACCAGGCGCGGAGAAAAAACGTGCGTCTCGGAAATGATGAATAGGCGGTCGTGAATCGGTAACTGATAAGGAAAGTTCAAATCCGTTCCGCTCGCGGGCGCGCCGAGGGAAGCCTGCAGACCACCTGCGCCAAACGGGATATCCTGCTCGGAATCTGAGTAGAAGAATCGCGCTGCTACCGTGTCTCTGGAATTGCGGAAGTCGTGATCCCAGTTCGCCGTGAATTGATCGTCGGTGAATTTCCCGGGCTTGCTGACCGTGAACTGCACGAGATTTCCAGGCAAAGTTCCGGCCGGAACCGTGCTGGGAAGCGGGAAAAGATATCCGTTTGCGGGCGCTCCAAACTGATTGCTCTTGAACCCGAGCAGATTCAAGGCCACTGGATCGGCGGTTGGAACCCCAAAGTCGGCTGCCAGACTGGCTTCTGCGGCCGGACTCGTGCCTCGGTCTGCCGCCGGAACGTAAGGAATGAAAGTGCTGATCAGGGTTCCTGGAGAGTCACCGCTGCGCTGCCGCGTACCTTGATAATTGATGAAGAAAAATCCCAGCTTGCCGCCCGGGCTTACCGGGCCGCCCAGACTGCCACCGAAAATATTCTGCTGAACGACCGGACGCGGAGATCCGCTGCCTTTCAAGAAATATTCGTTCGCATCAAGCACTGTATTGCGGAAGAACTCATAAGCGTCGCCGTGAAATTGGAGCGTGCCTGGTTTCAGGATCGCATTGATGTTGCCGCCGCCATTGCGTCCCTGGCTGGCGTCGTAGAGCGAAGTCTGAACTTTGAACTCCTGTACCACGTCGGGATTGGGCAGCGGCGTGTTGGTGAGTTCCGCGACGTTGTAGTCGGTGACGCTGATGCCTTCGATGAGGTAATTATTGTTGTCTTCGCGTTGCCCGTTGACCTCGATGCGGACGTCGCCTCGCCCGAGCTGTGAAGCCTTGTTCAACTCGCCCTGCGCGCCAGTCGACAAAGTGAGCAGCTGCTGAAAGTTCTGCGTCGCGAGCGGAAGCGCCCGGATGGTATTGGCCTCGATCGCCTGTCCCGTGGTCGCATCGCTCGTATCCACCGTCTGCACTTCGGCCTGCACTTCGATTTTTTGCTGCACGGACTGCGTCGTCAGCTTCGCGGTCATGTGCGTAGTCTCGGTTACGCGCACCCCGACGTCTGAGAATTTCCCTTCGGTGAAACCCGCGGCCTGGATACTCACGCTGTAAGTTCCCACCGGCAGAAGAGGAGCGATAAAGGATCCGTCACTTCCGGTTTTCACCGAGCGCTCCAGCACATTTGTTTGCTGATTTGTAATACGCACATCGGCATTGGCGACCAGGGCGCCACTCGGATCCTGTACTGTGCCGGCGATGGCACCCGTGGCTCCGCCTTGCGCGAACACCTGCGCGGTCAACGCCAATGCGATGAGACTAAAAACGATGAACCTGATCGAAGAACTTGACATGATCTTTCTCTCCAACTGCCAAATGCTGGAATTTTCGATTTTTTCTACGGTAGCGTTCTGAACGGCAGGCAGCGACAACAACGGGATGAGTTCGGCTTGGCAAGGACGTGCGCCTGCCGCTTCCGGGCGCGACTTCCGGGAAAGAATTGATTTTCTTTCGCCATAGCCTTATGGGTACAACTCTCCCTGTAAATGCCTTCGTGGAATTCTGGAAGCTTACCGAATCGGAGCGACCGTTTTCAAGTGCAGATATTGCACGATCGCAGTGCGCAGCTTTTTCATAAATAGAAGTGCCCGACGGTCACACGCACCTTGCACTCGGCGCTAACCTTCGCCAAACTCGCGATACCGGTCGAGGACATGGCGCTGAGAAACTATTCCCTCTAGTTGGCGGAAATCCGCACGGCTCACCACGGGAACGAGCGGCCATCTGTCGACGTACCGCAGGGCGGTTTCCAGCGGGTGATCGGGATGCAGGTACGGAACGTGCAGAATCGGCAGAAGTGACCCGAGGTTCGCCGCGCCTTTTCCTTGGGCGGCCATCGACTCGAGTTCCTGCTTGGTCACAGTGCTCCAGCCGCTGGGACTAAGCCGGACCAGGAGTTGATCGCTTTCAGCGCGTCCGGCCTGTTGCAATGCCTGATCCACGGTTTCCTGCGCATCGAGCACAGGATCTTCCACCGCTTGCATGGCGTCCTCGACGTGTAAGACATCCTCTTCGCGCTGCTCTTCCATGGAGGGAAGATCGAGCCCGTCCTGGCGGGTCAATAGATCAAAAATCGCGATCGGTTGCAGACCGCGCGCGATGACGTACGCGAAGGTGTTCGCGACGATGACGGGCACGATGATGGAATAATTTCCGCTGACTTCCAGGACCATGAACACTGACGTCATCGGTGCGCGCAGGAATCCGGCGAAGAGTACGCCCATGCCGACCAAAGCGTAAGTTCCCGGAGAGCCTGTCAGATGCGGCAGGAGCGCGTGCTGAGCGCCGCCCACGGCCGCTCCCAGCATTGCCCCTATAAACAACGTGGGCGCGAACATTCCGCCGGGCGTTCCACTGGTGAAAGAGAGCAAGGTCGCGATAATTTTCAATACGGCCAGCATGGCGAGAAACTGCCACGTAAACTGACCGTGCATGGCCTGATCCATGTATTCGTACCCGGCGCCCATCACTTGTGGAAAGCCCAATATAGCGATCACTCCAATCAGCAATCCCGCGACTGCCGGTTGAAAATACTGTGTCCATCGCGGCAATGATTTGCACCATGGACGCAACGTCGTTATGCCGCTTGAAAATGCGACCGAAGCCAGGCCGCCCGCGACGCCAAGAATGGCGTAGGCCAGCAGCTCCGATGGGCGCTTCAGCTCGACAGCCGGAATCCGGAACAGCGATTCCGATCCCAGGAACCATCGCATCACCACTACGCTCGATACCGCCGATAGCACGACAGATCCCAAAATGCCTGCCGTCCACCGCCCGATGACTTCTTCAATGACGAACAGCACCGCAGAAATCGGCGCGTTGAAAGCGGCCGCCAATCCTGCCGCCGCGCCCACCGGGGCGATGAGGCGCATGCGGTCGCGCGACAAGCGCATTTTGCGTCCCAATACCGAGGCGAGGCAAGCACCGATCTGCAGCGAAGGATCTTCTGGGCCCAGCGAATGTCCCGACCCGATCGCAAGGGCTGCCGTAATGAATTTCCCGATCGCCGTCCGAAAGGGAATATGTCCGTTGTAGATGTACAGCGCGGCCTTGGTCTGATTGACGCCACTACCGCGCGTCGCGGGAAAAAAGTGAATGACGAGAAACGCGATCACCAGTCCCGCCAGGCTGGGTGCGAGCAAAAGCCGCGACGTGGAGAGAACTGTGCCCGTTCCCAACAAATACAGACGGGCCCAGTCAATGGCAAAGCGAAAACACACCACCGACAGGCCGGAAAAAATTCCGATGAAGACGGACAAAACGAGAAAGAACCGGTCTTCGCGGAAGACGGTTCTCCACAGCGCCTTGCGGTTCGAGACCGGCATTGGCGGCTGCGTTGGTAATGGACGCTTTTCCACCAAGACTTCGGTTTCCGCGTTGGATTGCAAGTCCACTCTAACTCCCTTGCGATTTTGCGATCAGTAGCAGTGCCATATCCGGCCCGGTCGGAGAGCCGCAGAGAATGCTCGTCTGGCGTTCGATGCGAAATACAAGATCCATGGCCGAATCTACCAGGTCCGGATTTTCCCGCAGTCTCGTTTCTGTCATCTTCGGCTTCATTGCGGCCCATTCGTCGGCCAGGCTAGCCTGCGCCGTGCCTCCCTGCGGAGATGCGCTTTTGGGCACAGCGCACGCCTTCAGCCGCTGGCCAGCTGTTGTGAAAGCCTCCACGACAACTTTGCTCCGTTCACTCGCGGATAGCTGTCGGCGGAATGGATCCATGTGCAGCACCATTTCGGTCATCTTCAACCGATCAGCACTTTGCGTATCTTTCGCGTCGTAGGCGACCGCAGCCTCCAGATAGTGCTCCGCCAGGGAATACTGTCCAAGCTGAAATGCGGCATACCCGGCGCCCGCCAAATCGGCCTCGTTGTGCCGATCCGACTTCAAGCTGACGCGGTAAGCGGCCAGCGCATGGTCGTAGTCTTGCGCGCGCAAGAACAGGTCGCCGATACGCTCCTGCTGGGTGGGATCGTCACCTACGTTTTCCGACAGTGCGATTAACTCAGCTTGGGCCTGCGCCTTGTCGCCGATCTTGAGCAGGAGTTCGATGAGCTCGAATCGGGCATCCCGCCGTGTCGACTCCTGGTCGGCGGGCCACGCCGCATAGACTGCATCGTGGTAATAGCGCACCGCTTCTTTCGTCTGCCTCTGTTGTGCCGCGATCCGCGCCAGTTCCAGGTTGACTAGCCCGTCTTCCGGTTCCCGGTCCCACAGGTTACGCAAATATGCCGAGGCTTCCCCTCCGTGGTTCATCCCGATGAGTGCCTGAGCCAGACTGAGTTGGTATTGATAATCGTCGCGCGAGTAGAGCATCGCAGTCCGGAATTCCGTCACCGCTGCGGCGAAATTTTTGGAATTCAGATCAGCCACACCACGGTTAAACCAACGGTTTCCGAGCGCCTGCCGCTGCGCATGATAAACCTGCGACAGCCCGGTCACGAACAGAAAGAAGACCACAAGCGCTGCCGATAACATGGCCAGCATCACCGGCTGCTGCCGGAGATAGTAGCGGACATTGAAATGCCGTCGCTCTGCCATGTCGTTCCCTTGCAATCCCAGTTCGATGAACCCACTCATAATATGCGGAAAGTTAATCTGGGGTTTCAATCCAGCGGAAGGAGTACACAGGCGGCCCTTATTCCGGGCCGCCTGTCAGCGTTCAGCGAGCCATTGCGAAGTGGTCAACCCGGTTCTGCGCCCAGCATTGATCGTTATCCTGAGTGCAGAGCGGTTTTTCCTTTCCGTAACTGATCGTCTTGATGCGGTCTTCGGAAATACCCTGCTGCAACAACGTATGTTTCAGCGCTTCCGCCCGGCTCGTTCCCAGCGCGAGGTTGTATTCCTCCGACCCACGGTCGTCGCAATGACCTTCGACAACCACCTTGATCGCTGGATGCTGCAGCAGGAACGATGCATCCCCCTGCGCGGTAGGGGCCTGGTCCGAGCGGATCTCAGCCTTGTCATAGTCGAACAAGACGTCTTTCACATTCCGCGCAAACAGGTCTTCATCCGAGGGCGATGGAGTGGCTGCGGCTACCTTCTGGTTGACCGTGACCCGAGTCGAAGCGTCCTGTGTTCCTCCCGGCCCTTTCGCGACCAGGTTGTACGTCATCGATGAATCAGGCGTGATGGTCTTCGACCCCGACGCTGGAACCGTGCCCAGTCCGTCGATGTGGATGTCGGTTGCGTTGTTTGTTTGCCAGGTTAACGTCGTCGCCTGCCCCTGTTGAATGACGTCAGGATTTGCCGCCAGCGTGGCGGTCGGAGCAGGTGACGGCGGTGGCGGAGGGGGTGTCGCCTGGGCGACCTTCTTACTGCATCCGGAAAACGACAACGCACCTCCAAGGATTGTTACTAGCGTGAATGCCTTCCAATTTGTGTATGTCACTCGAATCCTCCTCAATGCAAATAGAGTTAAGTCTGAAATGGCGGAAAGACTTGCTCAACGGCCACAGCACCTGAGAGAAACGCCCGCGCGGGCGAAGTCTCTAGCGCAACTGCGACACAGAATTGAGTTGTTGGGAGCGACTACTCGAAGGGAATCAGCAACGAAGAATGGGACTGTATCCGGGGGACAAGGTTCCTGGGTCGAACTCCAGAACTGAACCGGAGGCCCATGAGATGACTAGAGCGAAACTGAGCCAGATTCGCAGCGCATTCAAGCCGGAGTATACGATCGCACTCCGCAATCCTGCCGCTGCTCGCGCCGCCAGAAGCGCGGTAACCGGCCCGTGCACTACCGAATACGGCCCCTGCATCGCCGGAAAAAAGAAGATCCCGAGGACGCAGAAAACCGCGACAACGGCCAGAGCACACCCAATTCGTCCAAGAGTCATCGGTAGGTTCTGACGATTATTATACTTGGAGAACGGATGTTTCCCAGCTATCCGGCGTACATGAGACCAAACTACTAACGTAATGCCCTCGTATCTCCCTATAAATACGAACCTTAGGGGCGCCTCGCCCCGTTAACTCGACTCTGCCGGACGCCCCCGCCACAAGCTTGCCGGCTCCGACAGTTCCTGCAAGTGTTCCCAGTCCTTGGCCTTCAAAAGATCAAAAGCCGTCAGGATTCCGGCCAGTTCGCCGGTTTCGCGGTTCACAACCGGCGATCGCCCCAGTTCCTCCTGCACGAAACGCAAGGCGACGTCGTGCACGATTTCATCCGAATAGACGACAGGAAATTCTCGCTGTGCCAATTCCTCTGCCGTGGCGTCCGGTTTGGCCGCCAGCAGATCACTGCGCCGCAGCATTCCCAACAGATGCGCCTGATCGTCAACGACTGGCACCGAGCCGTGATTCATCACATCGGCGAGAAATTCAGAGACGCGCTGCGGACCGCGCACCGTATCCACGTCGGCGTTCATGACGTCGCGTACGCGCAACAACTTCATCGGATCGACGGTATACGCATCCGGTACAAGCGTTCCGCGGCGCACCAACCTCTCCGTGTTGATCGTTGTCCGCATCAGGTAGTGCACGGCCAGATCGGCCACCACCGCGACGAGAAATACGGGCAGGAACGCGTTGTAGGCTCCGGTCACTTCCAGCATGAACAAGATCGCGCTCGGAGTTGCCCGGTACACGCTGCCGAACAATGCCGCCGTCGCCACCATCCCGTAAAGTCCGATGGCCGACGAATTTGGCAGCAGCATGTGGACCAGGCTGCCGTACGCCGCGCCCAGACTTCCTCCAATCATCAATGCTGGCGCAAACGTTCCGCCGGAAGCTCCCGACCCCAGAGCGACCGCAAACGCAGCCAGCTTTGCCAAGCCAATCCCCACTAATGTATGGAGTGGCTGCGGCACCGCCAACACGTTGGCGATCACGCTATAGCCGGTCCCCAGAACCTGCGGATAAAACCGCGCCAGGATGCCGACGAACAATCCACCCAACGCAGGCACGAATGGGAACCATATCTTCAGCCCTTCGAAGAACTCCTCGCAAAGATACAGCGCGCGCGTCATCAGCCACGCGAGGCAGGCACATAGGAAGCCCAGTAAAACGAAGAACGGAAGTTCGGCGGCGTGAAAGTGATAATTCGTCTCCAGCGGAAATACCGGCAGCCCGCCGCGAAATCCCATCGCCACCATGGTTCCCGTGGCGGAAGCGAGCGCAATAGGAATAAACGATCGCGCGCGGAACTCGAACACGAGTAGTTCGATCGCCATCATCACGCCGGCGAACGGAGTCTTAAAAACCCCCGACAGTCCCGCGGCCGCGCCGCATGCCAGCAGGATTCTCCGCTCCGACGGCGACGAAGGAATCAATTGCCCGATGATTGATCCCAGTGCCGCACCAGTCTGAATGATCGGTCCTTCGGCGCCGAACGGGCCCCCGGTGCCGACCGTGATTGCGGCGCTCAACGGCTTGAAGAATCCCACGCGCGGTTTCACGATGCTGCCCTTGGTCAGCACGACTGCCATCGCTTCGGGAATGCCGTCGCCTTTGATCTCCGGCGAAAAATACTGCACCAGCAGTCCGACCGCCAGCCCGCCGATCGCCGGCAAGAACAGAAACCACCAATGATGCGGCGCTCCGTTCGGAGGCAGATATGCGCCGCTCCATTTCCCGTAGTAGAAAAGATCAGTCAGCGAATTGATGGCACGCAACAAACCTTCCGCCACGCATCCACCCAATGCACCCACGACGATTCCCAGCATCGAGATCACGAGCAACCGATCGCGCGGGCCAGAACGCTTTTGTGGAGGTTTCGCTGAATGATTTGTGGCAGTCATGAGAATCCCAGCCGGGAAGAAGAGAGTTGAAGCAAGTCGTAGGCAGTCCGATGATTCTGAATCGATGAGGTCTTGAATCGTTTCATGTCTTGTTCGGTCGTTTCCCTGTGCCGGTGCGCTTTTGTCCGTTTCCCGCTTGCAGCCGCTTCAAAGCGCCGACTAATCTTGGTCCCGCCAGTCGCAGCTGCTCAAGGTGATGCTCAGCCAGTTCGGCGACGATCCTTTCGGCTTTCGGCGTTAGCGCCAGCAGCACTTCGCGCCGATCTTCCTGCGCGCGCTCCCGTCGTACATAACCGCGCGCTTCCAGCCGGTTGATCAATTCCACCGCGCTGTGATGTTGAATCTGCATCCGGTTCGCCAGTTCCCGGATACGTGGCCGCATTCCCTCGGGCATGCCCTTGATTGCCAGCATGAGCTGGTACTGCTGCTTCTCGATTCCAGCCGCCTGTACGGCCTGCTCGCTGAAATGTAGGAACTCCCGAATCTGATACCGGAACTCGGCCAGAGCCTGATAATCCGCCAGGGTGAGCTGTTTCATGCCCCCGATTGTATCGTGCTCCGATAGGCTGTTTCCGATTATATCGTAGGACGATATAATATGAAACCAGCTACGCCGCGCGCGGTCCGCGATCCGCCGAGGGGGCGTATCGCGGGAGCCCCACTCCCAGTCACCGCAGGGAGTGGGGCTTACGTTTGTTCCTTACTCTGCCAATCTCTGTGTACGGGGGTCTAAGGCTTTTGAGGGCATTCCAGTGCCCTAGCACGATTTCCTGCCATCCATTTAGAATCCTTAGTCCACATCGGACAGGAGCCCAACCGTGATTCCCCGCTATACCCGTCCTGAGATGGCCCGCATCTGGAGCGACGAAAATCGCTTCCGCACCTGGCTCGCCGTCGAAGTCGCCGCGACTGAGACACTGGCCGAAGCCGGACTCGTTCCCAAAGACGCCGCCAAGGCCATCCGCGAGCGCGCCGACTTCCGGGTCGAACGCATCCACGAGATTGAGGCTGAAGTCCGCCACGATGTCATCGCTTTCACCACCGCGGTCGCCGAGATCGTCGGCCCCCACGCCCGCTGGTTTCACTACGGACTAACCTCCAACGATGTCGTTGACACCGCCCAGGCCCTGCTGATCCATCAAGCCTCACAAGTCATCGCACAAGACTTGCAGCGCCTCTCCGAGGTGCTGGAACGCCGCGCCTGGGAATTTAAAGACACGCCGATGGTCGGTCGCACGCACGGCATCCACGCCGAACCGATCACATTCGGATTCAAGCTGGCGAATTGGTACTCCGAAACGCAGCGTAATATCGCCCGCTTCATGGCTGCGGCCGAAGACATGCGCGTCGGAAAGTTTTCCGGCGCGGTGGGAATCTTCGCGCACCTCACGCCTGAACTCGAAGAGAAGATCTGTGCGCGCCTGGGATTGAAGGCTGCCGCAGTTTCGTCGCAAGTGATCCAGCGCGACCGACATGCGCACTATCTGGGCACGCTGGCCGTGATTGCATCGACGCTCGATAAGATTGCGACCGAAGTCCGCCATCTCCAGCGGACCGAAGTCCGCGAAGCCGAAGAGTTCTTCAGCGAAAAGCAAAAGGGATCGTCCGCGATGCCGCACAAGCGCAATCCCGTGACGCTGGAGCAGATCAGCGGGCTGGCGCGCGTGGTCCGCAGCAATGCGCAAGCAGGACTAGAAAACGTTGCCCTCTGGCACGAGCGCGATATCTCGCACTCGTCGGTCGAACGCGTCATCCTGCCGGATTCAACCACGCTGGCGGATTATCTTCTGACGAAAACCACCCAGGTCATCGATACGATGTTCGTTTATCCCGAACGCATGCGCGCGAATCTCGAGAGCACGCGCGGCCTGATCTTCAGCGGACAACTCCTGCTCGACCTCGTCGAAAACGGCGTTAGCCGCGAGGACGCCTATCGTCTGGTGCAGTCCCACGCCATGCGCGCCTGGAAAGAAGGACTGGACTTCCATCAGTTGGTGCTCGCCGACAAGACCATCACCGACAAGGTTCCGCGCAAGCAGATCGAATATGCCTTTGATCTCCCGCGGCAACTGAAGAATGTCGACAAGATTTTCGCGCGCGTATTCGGACAAAAGAAGCCGAAAGGGAAGACGCAGAAGAAAACATCCGGGAAACGACGCTGAGAGAATTGGGGGTGCAGAATCTGCACTGACCTGCGGCCGGAATAACCGGCGCGATCCTGATCAGAGGTGTTTTCGCCGTATCGCGACAATCTCATCCGGCCAGCCGTAGCCGCGTACGTGGGCGGGGCCCGAAACTTGGTAAGCTTTCAATTCATCCCAGGTCCACCGACTCAAGCTGTGTGGCGAACCGCAGGAGCAGTAGAGGGACCACTCTTTCCACGAGCCGCAAGCCATCGGTATTAGATACGAGCCGTTTCGGTACGGACTGAACCCGATCAAATACCGCGTGCCACATTTGGGACACTCGATGCAATGACGGACTCGCCAAGCCATGAGAAGCCCCGATAAAGTGGTCAGTGGCTAGTGACTGGTGAGTAGACGAGCGGCGCAGAGCTGCAGAGAAATTATTCCTCCCTATTCACTGGCCTCTCACCTCTAACCCAATCGACGTGCGCCGCAACTCCAACCTTAGCGAAGTAGATGCCCGCAGAATGGACGTTTGCGGACTTCGACCCGAATCGTTAGACGTTTACGGACCTCGCTCCCCAGGCTGCAAATTGACAATTGAGCGCGGTCCGAAAACGTCCATCATTCACCGGCAGGTCGACTATCATGAGCCGACTGGCATGATGGGATGAGCTCATGACTTTGGACCGGCAGGTGTGTTCGCGCGCGAGGCTCTCGCGTGATCCGCGCTTCGATGGCAAGTTTTACATCGGAGTCGTCGGCAGCGGCGTGTACTGTCGTCCCATTTGCCCAGCGCCCACGGCGAAAGAAAAGAACGTCCGCTATTTCCCCACCGCAGCCGCCGCGGCCGAAGCCGGGTTTCGCCCGTGCCTCCGCTGCCGTCCCGAGAGTTGTCCGGGTACGCCGGCGTGGCTCGGAACGTCAAACACCGTCTCGCGTGCCTTGCGCTTAATCGATGAAAGCGGGTTGGAGGATGGCGGTGTCGAGCTTCTTGCCGAGCGTCTCGGCGTCGGTTCGCGCCACCTGCGCCGCTTATTTATCCGTCACCTTGGAGCGACTCCCATAGCGGTAGCTCACACTCGCCGCCTGCACTTTGCCAAGAAGCTGATCGACGAAACCAAGCTGCCCATGCAACAGATCGCCGTTGCTTCCGGTTTCGGCTCCGTGCGCCGCTTCAACGCCGGCATTCACAAGGTCTATCACCGCACTCCAACCCAGATCCGAAAACTGGCGCGGCAGACGGCCACGCAGACGGGCAATCAATATGTCTTCCGCCTTCATTTCCGTCCGCCTTATCACTGGCAGGGAATGCTCGATTTTCTCGCCGCGCGCGCGACCCCCGGAGTCGAGCAGGTCGAAGGCTCCGCCTATCGCCGCACGATCGCGGTTAACGGACACGAAGGATACTTCGAAGTCTCTCCCGATCAATCCCGCGACGCTCTTCTCGTGCGCATCGATTTCCCCGAGCCTCGTTCGCTCTTTCACATCGTCGAACGCATTCGTGCGATGTTCGACCTCAGCGCCGATTGGACGTCGATCGTCAAGACTTTGCGCAGCGAGCCTGTGCTGGCGGCGAGCGTGCAAGCCGATCCGGGAATTCGCGTACCCGGGTGCTGGAATCCGTTTGAACTTACGGTTCGTGCCATCCTCGGCCAGCAAGTCACGGTGAAAGGCGCCACCGCACTCGCCGGACGCTTGACCAGCGCTTTCGGCAAACCGTTCGCTGGTCCTCAAGGACTGACACATCTTTTTCCATCTCCCGAGAACCTGTCGAATGCCAAGCTTGCGTCCGTGGGCTTGACCGGTGCGCGAGCCGAAACCATCCGCGCCCTAGCGCGTGCCGTCGTAAGAGACAGGATTAAATTTGAGGGCGTTGTGGACTCAGAAGAATTTCTGAGCCGCCTCTGCGAGATTCCGGGTATCGGTCCATGGACTGCGCAGTACGTCGCGATGCGAGCTCTGCGCGAGCCCGATGCATTTCCCTCCAGCGATCTCGGATTGTTGCGGGCTCTTTCTTTGACGAGCGCTCGTGAGCTTGAGCGCCGCGCCGAACCTTGGCGCCCCTGGCGCGCGTATGCCGCCATGTATCTTTGGCGTATCCCCGTACAGCAGAAGAGAGCCGTCCAGAGCGCTATTCGCGCTGAAGAAATGGGACCGTGGAAGCGCGATGCTTCAACACAGCGGATAGGACTTAACCCAAGAACAGGGCTCTAGCCGCGAATCCTCAATCCAATAATGGTCGCGCCGATCCGCCAAGCAGTGACGTGTTCATGTTGAAGATGTTGTGATGTCCCTCGGGGCCGCCCCAGGCAAACATGATTGAGACCATGGGGAAGCCGCCGGCGTGTAGCGTCAATCCACCCGCGTAGCTGTGCCGAAAGTGATCGAATCCCAAATCACCCCGCGTGAGTGCGACGCGCCCTTGATCCGCCATGAACTTCAGTCCGAATGGCCCCCAGATCGAGTGCTCGAAACTTTCCTCGAACAACAAAAGATTTGGAGCACGGAACCGGTAGTCCTGATAGCTGCCAAGCGACATCGCTCCATTGATGTCCGACCCGCCCAGCGTTTGCTGGAAATAAAAGGGAACGGCGCCGCTCGCCGAATTAATAGATTCCGACAGCAGCAGCCGCAAGTTGATCGATCCGTTCAGATTCCGGGAGTGCGAAACACCCGGGCAGGTCGCACCCGACGGCGCGCACGAGTCCGGACCAACACCGTCGGTGCTTTTCGTGGCCGATTGCGTGTAGCCGTACAAGAAGAGCGTGTGATTTAGGTCGACGGTCCAGCGCTCAAACGAATTCTGTGAACTCGACGGTGCGAAGAACTCTTGAAAGTTCCCCGAATAGTTCAGCTGCACGTAATCCCCGATCACCGGCTTGATGCGAAACCCTTCGCCGAACTGGATAAATCCAGGCTGGCTGCTCAGTCCCGGTGCGGTTGCGTTGGTGTAGAGACTGTAGATCGAAGGAACGGACTGCCCACCCTCTCCGCGGATATTCACGAAGCGTCCATTCGCTTCGCCGAGCAGAGCAAGATTTAGCTTGCGAATCAGTGCCCATTCGAACAGCGGCTTGATCGCATTCGCTCCAACAATCGTCTGCCTCATGCCGAAGACCGACGCTCCCGATAATGCTGTGTCGTTGCCAAGTCCGAAATAGTTCAGCTTGTTCAGAGAAATCGTCTGCGCGTAGAGATTGAATACCGTGTACGGATGCACAGCCAGCGTCGGCGTTTTCGGTTTCTTCGCTTCACTCGACGCGGATGTAGCCGATCCGGCGGGCGAAGGTCCCACCACTTTGATCGTTACTACGGGAGTGTGGATGAGCGTCATATAACCGCCGGCACGCCAGGAGCCGCTGGTGGCGCCGACTGCATCCGCGTCCCAGTTCATGCGCCAGTTCTTCGTGTTGCGCGACTCAGAGAATGCCAGGCCCAGACCGAATCCGTTTTGCGGCGGCATGCTTCCGGCTGCAATGTGCAGCGGATGGTCGGTGAACAGTTCGATCGCACATCCCGGTGCCGCTTTGAATCCGCCCTTACAGGCGTCGCCGACGCGCTCGCTCTCTCGCCTAAAATCGGCCTGCAGCCAGTTCTCCTGTGCTGTCGACCTATTTGCCAGCGCGAAAATCGACGCGAATCCCAGCAGCACCATTCCACTCCACCGCATACATCCTCCTGCGATCGCGCAATTTATTCTTTACGACGCTGTTTCGCGCCTGACTTCTTGCCGCTGCTCTTCTTCTTCGTGCGACTGGCGAGCTTGTTCTCCGCCTGTTCGTCGGCCACGGCGGCAAGCTCGATCACGGGCTGGTGTTTTGGAACAACTCGCATTCGCTCGAAGGCTGCGTCCATGTGCGCTGTGTGAATTGCCTCGGTCACGTCGTGGATATACTTCGCTGC
Organism: uncultured Acidobacteriota bacterium; assembly: GCA_963793945.1. Taxonomy (GTDB): domain Bacteria; phylum Acidobacteriota; class Terriglobia; order Terriglobales; family Acidobacteriaceae; genus Sulfotelmatobacter. Next base: position 207,678 of record CAWCCE010000001.1, read on the forward strand.
TTCACCCTCGGTCTTGACCGCGTTGATGTAGATCTGGCTGTGGTAGCGCGCTGGCAGACGCTTCTCGGCCTCGTGCAGATATTCCATCTGCGCGACCAGCAGGGAAGAGACAGGGCGGTTCGGATCAAAGGCGCTCTTCGGCGGCTTCGGAACTTGAATCAGCATGGTCGTTACTCCTTCGGGCACGCGTGGACCGCGTTGCTACGCATCGTTGCTATACATCAAAGTCCGGACAATCGGTCCGCATCACATCCAGCGACAACAAATTCCGCGCAGGATCGACCGCGCCCGAAGTCGGCTCGATAAACACATCCGCGTTGGTCTCGCGGGGAGACCGCGGCGAATAATCTCCCAGGAAAAACTTCGTCACGGTTGCGGGAATCGAGGCGTGGTCGAATACGCGATTGACCACCGTTCCAGCGGGAATCCACGGCGAGACCAGAATCGCTGGCACCCGGACTCCGAGGCGATCGAAGGCGAACGGCATTCCAGTTCCCGTGTCATTCGCGGTCGCCGTGAACTGATCTGGCTTGCACGCTGGAGGAACAACGTGATCGTAAATTCCTCCGTGCTCGTCGTAGACGATCAGTAGGGCGGTGTTCGGCCACAGCGGCGAACTCTTGATCGCGTTATAGATCTGGGCAATGAAGAGTTCTCCTGATTGCACGTTGTGGTCAGGATGCTGGTCGTTCGCGACTTCCTCACCGCTATCTCCTTCATGATCGTTGTAATTCGGCTCGATGAACGAATAGTCCGTGAGATTGCCCTTGTCGCAGTCGTCCAGAAACTGGGCAAACGTGCCGAACAGCTCGGGTTGATTCTGCAGCAGGTTCGTAATCTCCATGGTCGAGCTGGTCGTGTCGTAGTAATAGAGTTTTGAGGTGTGCTTGGGCGTGGCGTTGATCAGGCGGTCGTAAATACTCTTGAAGGGCTCGTTGAGGTAGATCAGATTCATGTCGACACGTCCGAACGATGTTCCGTAATGGGCGAAGGCGCGATTGCAGATCGTCGGACCAGGAATCGACGCGAACCAGCGGTTGAACACCGCGAATTGCAGCGCGAGCGTCGTCAGCACTGGCAATTGATTCTGCGCGAAGTAATACATGATCTTCTGCGAGTGTGAGACATCCTTCTGCTGGTTGTAATAACTCTTGACGAAGCCTTGCATGTTGGCGACGCGGTTCGGATCGGTGCTTCCGCCGAAGATCTGCAGGTCGACTGCAGGAAAGTGATGATCGGGATCGGGCTGCAGCTGGGCCTGAAACTCCGCGAGCGGCTGCGCCTTTACAGGATTCCCATTCGTATCTGGATTGCTCAAGTCAGGCGTGACTCCATCGATCTGCTGATTCACCGCCTTCAGCGATCCCAGCATGTGATCAAACGATCGGTTCTCCATCATCAGCACGACGATGTGCTGCAGCTTGTCGAGTCCAGGCGCCATTGAGAACACTCCTCCGTCAATACTCGATAGTGCGATTGACTGTAAAAACGTTTCTTGGGATCCTGCAGGGAACAACGATTGACTGCGATCACTCTGAACGCGGCGGGTCTGTCTCTATCAAGTTTCTTAAGATCGTTGCGAAATAAAGACAGGGTCTCAGATACTTGTTTCGAAACTTGAATGAGCTGGGTTGTTCTCGTCCCTGCTCCTACGTCGGTATTTTCGCCTCGGCGAAATACCGAAAGTTGCGGAATGTGGCTTTGCCGGAGCCGCAGGCGAAGACGGCGGGCCGCACATCGAGGAAACCTCCGAGCACGTTGTGTTGCATCCCTGAAATTTCCGCGGATTCCGCCATCCGCTGCCAATCTTTTCCTGGGAGGCGAAAATAGAAATCGACTTCCTGCCGGTCGTTGACGACGCGCAAGGTGGCGCGAGTCGCCCCCTTCTCTTGTCGGGTTGGGATATATCCATTCGCGATTCGCACGCCAATGCCTTCGCCGTCGAGCAAGATTCCGGCTGCATGGTCGGGATTATAAAAAAGCAGCAGCCCCGATTCGCAACCCGGCTCAATCTCGACATCAACTTCGATCGTGTACGAATGACCGCCGACCGCGGTGGTCAACACCGACGTATCGGCCAAAGACTTCCCGCGCGCCGCCAGTGTGAGCGCGCCGTTTCCAACGCTAAATCGCGTCGGATCGTACTCACGCCAGAATCCCCACTGCAAGCCGAGTTCGGACGCGGTGAAATCGTCCGAAGAATCCGCGAAAGGCAGTTGGCTCGCTCCGGGCACAGGCACCGGAATCGCCGAGTCCGCTGTGATCCCCTCAGGCACGCGGAACCAACCATCAGCGGTCCACTCGATCGGCAGCAACAGCAGTTGGCGTCCGAGCGTGCGATAGCCGTTCTCATACGAGTGCACCGTCATGTACCACTTGCCGCCCGGCGTGTCGACAAGCCGCCCGTGCCCGACGCTCATCCAGCGATCATCGCGCGAAGCGGTGCGCACCACCGGATTGTGCGGCGAGAATTCCCACGGCCCATCGGCATGGCGGCTGCGCGCGCTGATCACCGAGTGGCTGGTCGCAGGCCCACCGGTGCCGCCTTCGGCGACATTCAAATAGTAGTAGCCGTTGTGCTCGAGAATTTTCGGAGCTTCGAGGCAAGTGCATTCCATTCTCGGTGGCGTGGGCATGGGCCATGGCTCGAACACGACGCGCGGAGCCGTCTTCACCGCGAGTCCGTCCGCAGTCAATTCGGCCATCTGCCCGCCGGCCATGTAGAGAAAGCGGCGCCCGTTCTCGCCAATGTGTGCGGGATCGATCGCGCTGATGCCGAGATCGACGGGATCGCTCCACGGTCCCGTCGGATGATCGGCGTGCACGACGCGCAGCCGGTTGTCGGCGGGAAAATAAATATAAAAGCGGCCCTGATATTCGCAGAGATACGGAGCCCACACGCTGCCATGGTAGCGGTGCAGCGCGGCAGCCACCGTGCGCCAGTTGATCAGGTCGCGCGAGTGCCAGATCAGCAGCCCGGGCGCGTAATCAAAGCTGGAGTGCGTCATAAAAAAGTCGTCGCCGACTCGGATGGGGCTGGCGTCGGGATGGTCGCCACCCAGAATCGGATTATGGTAGGTAGCGGAACCGGCCTGCGCGAACAGGCTGTGAGGTAGCGCGAGCGAGGCAGAGACGAGGGCGGAGTTCTGTACAAAACGGCGGCGTGTAATCATCGCGGCGCAAGTCTATCCGCCGCGTTGGACGGAAGTAAAGCGATCGCACCCGAATACCACCGCGCGCTTTCCCCGTATTTCATTTCATCTGGAAAACTTGCGAATCCGCTGCTAGCATCCGGCGCATGTTCAAACTACTAGCTGTGATGCTGAGTTTCCTGGCCGTGACTTCTTCGGCGCAGGATCTCCCGACCCGCAAGCACTTGAACCTGGCGACGATCAAGACGATGGTCGCCGCGTCCGAAGCCGAGGCCAAGCGGCGCAACGTCGAAGTCACCATCTGCGTGGTGGACGAAAGCGGCAACCTGCTTTTTCTGGAGAAGGCCGACAACGCGTCCCTCAACACGATTCAGTTCGCGCAGAAGAAGGCGCGGCACTCCGCGTTCTACCAGAGTCCGTCGAAGGACGGCGCCGACGCGCTGAAGAAAGGGAATCTCGACGTCCTCGCCTTTCCCGACTTCTTCCCTAACCAGGGAGGACTGCCGATCAAGGTAGACGGCCAGACCATCGGCGCGATAGCGGCCAGCGGCGCCAAGTCAGAGATCGACGAAGCCATCGCGCAAGCGGGCATCGATGCGGTGTTTAAGAGGTGAAAGCAAGAAGCAAGAGCAAGAGGTGAAGAATAACGTCGAGGGTGCCCATTCTAACGTCGCGTATTTTGCGACGTTAGAGTGGGACTTCCGACACCACATCAACTACTCCGACCTCACTCCACCCGACTCGCCATCTCCTCCTCTTCATACATCGGATCGACGCAAGCCTGAATCTCCACCACCTCCAACAGATCCCAAGCCTCCCGATACCGAGCCCACTTCGCTCGCTTACTCCCGGCCGTGAAATGCAGCGTCATTTTTTTCCCCATCGCCGCGTACGGAATGATGTACCACTCCCCGAGCGGGATCACCCACACGGCAAAGAAATCCACCGTCCCCTTCTTGTACGGCTTCCTTCCCGGACCCATCACGTTCAAGCTGTACTCATTCCCGCGCCGGCAATAGATCGTCGACTTCACCTGCACCCGCAGAATCGGACCGCCATTTTCCACTGCCACGTCATACCGCCCCGACTCCCCAAATGGCTTCAACACGCCCATCCCCAATCCCTTCGCCCGCGCCATAAAACAAAGTTCCGCCCACTCCCCGCGCTCTTTACATCCTTTGACCCAACGCTCCTGATTCAACTTCCTCTTCATACTTTCGCCGCTCCCGTTTTGCTTATGAACTCCAGAGTAAGTCACAATCTCCTGCTCTCTTCGGCCTCATCTGCCCCTAAACACAAAACCTCCACCGGATTCCGAATCCGTGGAGGCATAACCACTTTCGTGGCTTCGATCAGACTCTCACGTCCAGATCGCAACGTCCGTGCGCGGAATCACCGGACCGCGTGATCAGGACTACGCAGTCGGAACCGTACGTAGTCCGAACCGCAATCCGAGCCGCGAGATCCGAGCATGATCCGAACCGAATGATCCGAACCGCGCGGACTGAACCACATGCGACTACCACCGTGGAAGAGCAGGCCTTTTAGGCCCGCGTCAGCACGTCATTCGAGGACCGGGGCTTTAGCCCCTGTGGCATCGGGTCCAGCCGCACTTTTCCACGCGCTGATGAATACGGATATTCCTCCGCGCGGGTGACGAGCCTCGCACGGACAGGGTTCATCCAGATATATTCGCGATGCTTTTCATAATCCTCGAAATCGCGCACGCGATGGTTCGTAAAACTCGTCTGCCATATGGATCCCGCGTGTAAGCGAAAGGAAAATCCTCCTTTGATGAATTGCATCGCGCGTTCTAAGGAAATTTCTAGTGCGGGCGTGAGAAGCAAATGAGTGTGATCGGGCATGATCACGAATTCGTGGAGAAGATACTTTCGTTCATCGCGATAATGAGTGAGAGTTTCGATCAACAGGTTTGCTGATGACTCCCGTCGAAAGATCGGACGCCGCGCGGCGGTGACGGTCGTGACAAAGAAAGTGCGGTCGGAATCCATTGGGCGATGGTCGTGGAGTCGGGAAGAGTTGTCTGTGAGAGATGTCACAACAGGTGCGAACGCGTTCCGAATCGGGACAACGACCACAGGCCCTAAAGGGCATTCAATGCAACGGCCCCGGACGCGGCCCTGGAAGGGCCGCTCTTCCACGGAGTCATCGGTGGCCGTGGTCGTCACGAAGCAGCCAAAGGGATAGGCGTGAGCCGGAAGGCGAAGCGTGGAAGAGCGGCGCCTCAGCGCCCGCGTCAAGGTATGCGCTGCGTTGATGTGGAAGAGCGGCCCTTCAGGGCCGCGTCAGAGGCGAGAGAAAGAGGAACCGAGTCCCGTAGGGACGGCAGAGCCGCCGCTTGGCTTCGAAACAAAACGTATCGACAGCATCGCCGCCCGCCCGTCAGCGTATGAGTTGAAGCGGAAGAGTGATGTGGAAGAGCGGCCCTTCAGGGCCGCGTCAGAGGCGAGAGAAAAAGGGACCGAGTCCCGCAGGGACGGCAGAAACGCCGCTTGAGCTCAAAACAAAAGCCATCGGCAGCATCGCCACCCGCCTTTGCAACGAAAGCAAGGACGGGGCACCCGGCATGATGGCCGCTTCTTCTTCGCTGCCGCCAACGCGGCCCTCGACGGGCCGCTCTCCTGCGGGATTATCTGCGGCATGGCTCGTGGCCAACGTGCTGCCGGGATCGATTGGTGGAAGAGCGCTGCTTCAGCGCCGCGTCAAGGCATGGTTGATGTGGAAGAGCGGCCCTTCAGGGCCGCGTCAGAGGCGAGAGAAAAAGGAACCGAGTCCCGTAGGGACGGCAGAAACGCCGCGTGAGTTCAAAAACAAAACCCATCGGCAGCACTGCTACCCACCTTGAAAAGAGCGCAAGGACTGGGCACCCGGCATGATGGCCGCTTCTTCTTCGCTGCCGCCAACGCGGCCCTCGACGCGCCGCTCTCCTGCGGGATTATCTGCGGCATGGCTCGTGGCCAACGTGCTGCCGGGATCGATTGGTGGAAGAGCGCTGCTTCAGCGCCGCGTCAAGGCATGGGTTGATGTGGAAGAGCGGCCCTTCAGGGCCGCGTCACAGGCGAGAGAAAGAGGAACCAAGTCCCGCAGGGAGGCGAAAACGCCGCGTGAGCTCAAAACAAAAGCCATCTGCAGCATCCCTACCCGCCCCTGAAAAGAAAGCAAGGACGCGGCACCCGGCATGATGGCCGCTTCTTCTTCGCTGCCGCCAACGCGGTCGTCGACGGGCCGCTCTTCCACGGGATTATCGGCGGCAGGAGTTCATGACGAATGTCTTGCCGGGATCGATTGGGGGAAGAGCGCCGCTTCAGGGCCGCGTCAAGGTATGTGTTGATGTGGAAGAGGGGCCCTTCAGGGCCGCGTCAGAGGCGAGAGAAAAAGGAACCGAGTCCCGTAGGGACGGCAGAAAAGCCGCGTGAGTTCAAAACAAAAGCCATCCGCAGCATCCCTACCCGCCCCTGAAAAGAAAGCAAGGACGCGGCACCCGGCATGATGGCCGCTTCTTCTTCGCTGCCGCCAACGCGGTCCTCGACGGGCCGCTCTACTGCGGGATTATCTGCGGCATGGCTCGTGGCCAACGTGCTGCCGGGATCGATTGGTGGAAGAGCGCTGCTTCAGCGCCGCGTCAAGGCATGGGTTGATGTGGAAGAGCGGCCCTTCAGGCCCACGTCAGAGGCGAGAGAAAAAGGAACCGAGTCCCGCAGGGACGGCAGAAATGCCGCGCGAGTCGAAACAAAACCCATCAACAGCATCGCCACCCGCCCTGGCAAAGAACGCAAGGACGGGGCACCCGGCTCCGGTCGTGCCTAAGAATGGATGGGCTTGAACTCGTCGGCTGGCACCGAGAAAAACCTCGGCGTTAGTTGTCGCAGCGATTCGCGCGCTTCGCTGTATCCAAAGGCTTTCAACTCACTGATCCCCTCCACCTTGTCAAGTGCGAAGCGGCCCGGCACTACGACCGGACTGAACCGGAAGACATTATCGTGGCCTGCTAGATGCTGAGCCGTTCCCAGCGCTGCAAAGGACTGGCCCTGCATGGCTGCGTCGATGGCCCTGAGCGCCCAAAATCTCCAGCCGCGGCCACGTTGCGTGAAATCGGGTGGCTCGTTGGTGCACCCCAAGCTCAGTACATCAAGCTCGTCTCCTTTTCTTCCCAGCATGGTGATCGCCTCAGTGACGGCGAGTCCCACTGGGTTGTTCGCCCAAATGCCACCGTCGATGAACACCACGTCCTGCCCGGAGCGATGTGGTGGGAAGAAAACGGGAGCAGCCGACGTTGCAAGGGCAACTTCGACTACGGCAACTCGGAAGTCCATCTGCAGCCTAGGGTGATGAGCAGTCTTAAAGATGTGAATTCGTCCGGTTGTTGCGTTGAAGGAAGGGATCAGCAGGCGGTAACTTGAGTCTCCAAGACACTTGGACCCGAAAGTCTCTGCCAGCGCACTTTTCAGCGGTCCAGTTTCGTATTTCGCAGGCCCTAGTATCCACCGCCGCGATTTTTGCGGAAAGATGGCCGTCCCATAGGTTTCATAAAACTCGAGTATCCTCCGTGCACTGAGACCCAAGCCGAGCGCTAAGGCAATGATGCCGCCGGTCGAAGTGCCTGCGATGAGATCAAAATAGCCCGCGACGGAAGACCCGCCAAGCGTTTCCTCGATTGAAGCTAGGAAGGCTGCCGGGAAAACGCCCTTGATGCCGCCGCCGTCGATTGCGAGAATTCTGAAGCGGCTCATTTCGCCCCAAGGCCAGGCTCGTGTCCCCCGCCAAGCCACTGTCCTGTTGCCAGCCAGTCTTCGTAAAAGGAAAGCCATTCCGAAATCCACCCAACCATGTGATTCGATATGGGCAGATCAGCCCGCCAGTCGCCTTCGGTATAGAGGCACAGCGCGTTGTCCTTGAACACGTGCTTGAGGCGGCTCTGTCCACTCGGCAATCGAAGCGACGGGCTGATCACGTAGACTTTCGGACGGTGCGGGATGCGGTACACCAGCTCGAATGTATAGTTGTCGCTCAACCAAGTCGGACGTAACTCACCCGTGCAACGCATTTCGCAGCGCCCGATCGCTACACGGAAATCGGGGAAGGACGTCTTTAGCAGATAGCCCTGCTGCGCCAGCGTCAAAGGCTTCTGCCGGACATACCTACTCGTCGCCATAGAAGGTGTGCGGCTTGATTGCTGCCGCCGCTCCGGCCAACGAGGTGATCAAACCAGAGCTCCTCACTCCCAACTTTCCGCTGCTCCGCTCTTCGCGCCGCGTTTCCGCTCTCTTCATCACAACCACCTCGACGGTCTCACCGAACAGTGCCTTAAGGTCTTCCTTGACATTCCCGCCTCGCGTGACAAGTTGCATCCACCGCTGCTGAAAGTTGCGAATACCACGCTCGAATGCCGAATATGCTAAAGGGTTCGCGTCCCAGCGCTCAGTCAGATCCTCCGCGGTATTCGAAGGATTGCACAGATGCAGGTGGCTCTCCCCAGCCCGTCGAGATACATCGATCAATTTCACAATGTCGCTGAGCATCGATGTGATCGCTCTGCTGACTGACTGCTCCCCTTGATACGTGTCGGCTGCAAGAGTGGTCAGCACGATTGAGATCGGAGACAGCTTAGGGTCGACAGTGGCATAGCACCGATCCCGCCACCGCTTGAAAAGCTGCACCACCAGCTGCAAGGCATCTTTTTCGGCGACAGCCTGCTGGTCTGGGATGCGCTCCGCTTTTTCCAGTAGACGTTGAACGAAGCGCTTCCCACTCTGCTCCTTAAACCACTTGATGTATCCCCGCGGATTACTGTCGCTCCAACCCTGCAAGGCGCAATCGGGAACCTTGACACAGGTCCCGACGGCAGTGGCGTTACGGCAGGCTGGTAGCACATCCATGTAAAAGTCGTCCGCATATTCGATGCGCACGCATCGGTTTTTTAGGCTGGTCATCGAGCCATAGATGCCGTGCATATTGAGGAATTCATACAGTTCGGTGATCAAATGCATAGGGCCGCGAAGATAGTTGGAGAGTTCAAGTACGAAGTCCAGATCGTGAGGCCCTTTGATTGGCTGGACCGTCGTACCCAGCGCCATTGATCCTTGCGGATAGATGTCCGGGCGGAATTGCCGGAAGGGGCTTCCAATCCCCTCGAACAACCTGTTCAGTGATTTGTATCTATCGACAGCACGATCGTATCGTGCCTCGCTTATTTGAAATTCTTCACAGATTTCAAGGAGGAGTTCGTCCAACGCTGAAGAAAAATCGTTCGCAACAGAAAAAGCGGGGGCGGCCACCATCTGTACCTCGCAACGTTTTGGGATTGCTACTCGCTGGCGGGGAGTACGGCTGGGGCCTAGAGGCGGAGTCGGTTCGACGTCAGTGGTTGCTAAATCCGATTTTTAAAACTAACATCACAACATAGACTACTGCCCAATAGGCCTTGATGTCAAGGGCCCAAGATGTAGGCAGCGGCCTCCTATATCTTGGGCTCACTAATAAGTAAACACATCAGAGTTTAGCTGCAGCCGCTGGTGCTGCCGCAGCTTCCGCATCGGTAGCAGCTGCCGTTTCGCGTCATGATGCTGCCGCAGAAGCTGCAGCTCGGAGCGTCGCCCAGGTCGATCAGGCTTGCCAGTTGATCGGCGGCGTGAACGGATCCGGAACCAGTTCTCGGTTCCCGATTCTCACTTCTCAGCAAGGCCGAGGAGCTCTCCGATTCCGCGATTCCTTCGGGCGCCGGTGCAGACGATGCCCTCAATCGCAGGTTTTCAAACAGCATCTGTTGCTGGCCGGTGAGGAAGCGCAGTTGGAGCCATCGGAAGATGTAATCCATGATCGACTTGGCGTAGCCGATATCCGGATTGCCGCTCCAGCCGCTGGGTTCGAAGCGCGTGTGCGCGAACTTCTCGCAGAACAGTTTCAACGGCACGCCGTGCTGCAGTGCGATCGAGACTCCCAGCGCGAAGCTGTCCATCAGGCCGCTGACCGTTGATCCTTCTTTAGCCATGGTGATGAAGAGTTCGCCGGGATCGCCGTTGGGATAGAGGCCGACGGTGATGTAGCCCTCGTGATCTCCGATCTTGAATTTATGCGTGATCGAAGCGCGCTCTTCCTGCAGTTTGTGCCGCATGGCGCGCGGAGGAGCGTTGAAATCCTCTTCTTCGACCTGAGGAGCGGCAGCGATGCGCGCGTCATCTTTCGTGGAGTTCGCAGTCTTGGATCCGGCGGCGCTCAGCGGTTGCGACTGCTTGCATCCGTCGCGATAGATTGCGACCGCCTTGATGCCGAGCTTCCAGGCTTGCAGATACGACTCCATGATGTCTTCAATCGAAGCGTTGTTGGGAAGATTGACCGTCTTCGAGATCGCTCCGGAGATGAACGGCTGCGCCGCCGCCATCATGCGGAGATGTCCCATGTAAGCGATGGAGCGCGTGCCCTTCGCCGGCTTGAACGAGCAATCGAAGACTGCGAGATGATCGTCCTTCACGTGCGGCGCGCCTTCGATCGTGCCCGTAGCGTCGATGTAGCTGACGATGGCGTCGGTCTGCTCGTGCGTATATCCGAGCTTGAAGAGCGCAGTGGGCACGGTGTTGTTGACGATCTTGATCATGCCGCCGCCAACCAGCTTCTTGTACTTCACCAGCGCCAAATCCGGCTCAACGCCAGTAGTATCGCAGTCCATCATGAAGCCGATGGTGCCGGTGGGGGCTAGCACAGTGACTTGGCTGTTGCGATAGCCGAATTTCTCGCCGTGGGCGAGAGCTTCGTCCCAGCACTGCTTGCTGGCTTCGTAGATGCTGCTGGGGACGTTGTTCTTGTTGATGCCGTTGACGCTCGCGCGGTGCATGCGGATGACATCGAGGAACGGCTCGCGATTGATGTACCAGCCGGGGCAGGCTCCGCCGGGCATGACGTTCGATCCGAGATTGGTCTCGGACAGATTTTTCTTCGTCGGTTCAGTTGCCGGGACCAGCGGCTCGCATTGTTCTGCGATTCTGCTGCTTTGCAGATAGGCTTCGCCGCACATGATTGCGGTGACGCAGGCGGCGTAGTCGCGGCCGGCGTCGGAGTCGTAGGGAAGCCCGGCCGCCATCAGCAGCGCGCCAAGATTCGCATAACCCAATCCAAGCGGACGATAGTCGTGTGAGTTCGCCATGATCGCTTCGGTCGGATATCCGGCGTTGTCGACCAGAATTTCCTGCGCGGTGATCAGAACGTCGACGGCGTGGCGATAGGCCTCCACGTCGAACGTGCCGTTGGGCGCGAACTTCAGCAGATTGAGGCTGGCCAGGTTGCAAGCGGAATCATCGAGGAACATGTATTCGCTGCAGGGATTGCTGGCGTTGATGCGGGCCGTGTTCTTCGACGTGTGCCAGCGGTTCACCGTGGTGTCGTATTGCATGCCGGGGTCGCCGCAGTGCCAGGTCGCTTCCGAAATTTTATGCAGCAGCTCTTTGGCTTTGTAGGTCTTCACGACCGAGCCGTCGGTGACGGACTTGGTGGAGAAATCGGTGTCGCGAACGACGGCGTACATGAAGTCGTCAGTGACGCGAACGCTGTTATTGGCGTTCTGGAAGAAGATGGAAGAGTAGGCGTCGGAGTCAGGATGCGAGCCGTCGTATCCCATGGAGACCAGCGCGTGCGCTTTGGCTTCTTCTTTCTGCTTGCACTCGATGAATTCGATGATGTCAGGATGGTCGACATTGAGGATGACCATCTTGGCCGCACGGCGAGTCTTGCCGCCAGACTTGATGACGCCGGCGAAGGCGTCGAATCCCTTCATGAAGCTGAGCGGGCCGCTGGCAGTGCCGCCACCAGAAAGAGTTTCCGTCGATCCACGCAGTGGAGACAAGTTTGTGCCCGTGCCGCTGCCCCATTTGAAGAGCATGCCCTCAGTCTTGGCGAGAGTCAGAATCGAGTCGAGCGAATCTTTCACCGAGTTGATGAAGCAGGCGGAGCACTGTGGCTTGGAGTATCCGGTGACCCCGAACTCGACGCTCTGCGTCTTGGGATTCCAGTGCCAGCTGCGTCCATCGGAGTTGGGCTCGATGCGGTCGCATCCGACATTGAACCAGACGGGCGAGTTGAAGGCCGCGTACTGGCGAACGAGAATGTGCACGAGTTCGTCGTGGAAAGTCGCGCCGTCATCGGCGGTCTTGAAATAGCCCTGCGCCATTCCCCAGTCGCGAATGGTTTCGGCGACGCGGGAGACAAGCTGGCGAACCCCGGTCTCGCGCTCGCTGGTGCCAAGCTTACCGTGCAGATATTTGCTGGCCACGATATTGGTCGCGGTCATGGACCAGTCTTTGGGGACTTCAACATCCTTCTGCTCGAAGATTACGTTGCCCTTGGAGTCAGTGATCTGAGCGAGGCGGAGATCCCATTCGACTTCGTCGTAGGGCGAGACGCCCGGCTTGGTGAACAGGCGGCGGAAGGAGAGGCCGGGGGCCTTCTTCTTCGAGACAGAGGGGGTCGAGCTCGCGGGGGCAACAGGGGAAGTGGCAGCGGATGTTTCGGTAGTGGTTTTCAGTTCGGGCATCGGGTCTCCTAATTAGATTCTTTGGGTGGTGCTGCCGATTCGGGCGTCTGGAACGTGGGAATCGGGTAAAGCGGCGCGTTCATTTTTAAAGATCGTTGGTTCCTCAGGGCAAAAGCCCTTCAATTCCGTTACTTACCCGGCGTTCACGCCGCTCTTCCACGGTACCGCTCGAGCGCCGCGACGCTCCCCAAACGGCCTAAAAGCCGGAGGGGAACGGGGACGGACAATGAATGTTGGTGGCAACGCCGGAATCGAGATGCTGGGCTGTTGATGGAGACGCTGCCGGTTGGGCGCCGTCGCGGACCGCCTTTGAAATCGCGGTGTCGACGTCGTTCGTCGACTGGAACGTCCGCTCCACGAGGGTCGGCCGGAGGGGGCGCACTGCGTTGGTTTCGTCGAACAGAATGCCCTGATTCTCGTCGCGCGGGATGAACTCGGTGGCGGGAGTCAGCTCCAGCGAGGTGGCGAAGTGAGATCCGATGCCAGTCGCGCGTTGGGTCGAAGAGACCATCCATTGATTGAGCGCGCCGGCGATGCTGCCGCGCTGGGAGACATCTTCAATAACGACGAAGCGGACGAAATAGCGTCCAGACTCGAGCTGCTCGCGCATCGGATTCTGGCGCGAAAGCATGCGATCGAGAACGAAAGCCATGTCATCGGCTTCGAAAAATTGGGTGACGGCCAGCATGCGGGCGGGAGCGTCGTCGGATTTGCGAACATCAACCAACGGAGCACTTTGGTCTCGCGTAGAAGCGCTTGCTCCGCTTCGCGGGACGGCTCCTTCGACTGCGCTCGGGGCAGGCTTCGCGTTCGTAGCCAGATGAGTGATCTCTTCCGCCAGGGCGAAGACTCCGGGCTTGCTGGGGACGAACAGGAGACTGTGATGGGACTCGCAGCGAAGCCAGCGCGACCAGTGAAGGCGCCGATAGTCGAGGGGACGATCGAAACCGTGGCGCGCCAAACTTTCTGAGACGAGGCGAGTTAAACCTTCCATGTCGGGCTCCTGATTCTGCTGCCGCGCCGGAGAAAGGAAGTTCCCTTAGCTTCCGGCGGGCAGGTACTCGTACTGATTTCTACTGCGGATGTACCGCAATGTGTCGACTCCGGGGGAGGGACGGAGACGGCCACCGCACTTTTTCGGCTCCCGGCTTCCAGCGCTTGGCTTGCGGAAGACGGAAGGTTGATTGTGATATTTAGGTTTCGGCGCCGGGCTTACGGATCAAGAAGCCCGAGCGCCTGAGCCTGTCTGCCTGCGGAGATGCCGAGTCACCTCTGGCTGGCAACGCCGCAGGAACTGCCGTCACGTTTCGAAATTCCGACCCCATTCCCGTGAGGCGAAATTTCCTGCTTGGGATTGCAAAGTTACTCCCGCCTGTAGGGCCTGTCAAGAGAGAAACACAATAGGTTGTATCCCTAGCAATGACGGGCTTGGTGCGCGGTCGAGGACGCGTTTTCCACATCGGAATGAACGGCGGCGCCGTGATTTGTTGCAAGGGGGCCGAAGTTCGAGTTTTTGAGTGTTGGCGAATGGCATTTTCCAGAGCGGCTGAAGCCGGAACTTTCTGAACTGCTTTACGGCACGACTAACGTCGCGCCCCGAGATGAACTTTTCGTCAGATCACGCCTTCTCACATCAGACTCATCCGGGTTGAAGATGCGCGAACTGGCTGGGGAGATTTGCGGCGAACGCGAGGCGGTCCATCGCCATCCGGCTGGGGCGAATCGCACGGGGAATTGGCGGAGATCGAAGCGGCGAGCCGCGACGGGAACCGGGCCTCCCTCACCTTCTCGATCTTTAAACTCTCGATACTGCGAAGCGTATCTATCTGATGTGCCTTGCTGCAGGGTTGATCGGGGATCGATGGGCCGACGATCTCCTCCAGCATGGTGACATAGATATCCTCAAAGATCTGGCGAGGAGCGATGCTGAGAACGCCGTCGAAAGATTCGACCAGGTAGTCGCCCTTGCGGCCACAGTGCTGGCGTCCGAGATGGTCGGTGAAGCTGAGACTGGAGCTGAGTTGCTTGGCTTTGACCAGGAACCGAGTGCGATACGTCTTCCATTCCGATGATTTCATGGCGCGCTGACCCGACTGCGTTGGTTGTAATTGAACGACTGATGGCTGCTGTCCTTGTCGTCTGGGACCCGGACTGAGCAGTTAATTTGTTAGTGAGGGCGAAGGTGAATGTACGAGCGAAATGCAGTGCGGTCAATTCAGTATTTTTGGTGCAATTGAGGAAAAACTCCGCAGACGATTCTCGCGGATTTTTGGTGGGTCAAGAGAATTGTTTGCCAACCGTGGGGTGCGTCGCTGCGAGGTTTTCTGCGAGGTCGCATCGGGACGAATGGATGCTTCTCGCGCGGCAGGGCGGATTGTCCACAGGGCGTGCACAGGAAATGCAGAAAGGCAGTTCTCAGTTCTCAGTTCTCAGTTCTCAGTTCTCAGTTCTCAGTTCTCAGTTCTCAGTTCCGTCTAGTTCTCAGTTCTCAGTTCTCAGTTCTCAGTCGGAGATGCTCGGGATCATTTCCAAGTTGCTGGGAGATTGCCAGTTCGTCGCACCCTTCGCACTATCGCATCGATTTACAGGAATTACCCGAGCGGAAGTTGGCTGCGGCGGGCGGAGAATTTATTGCTGTGCGCGAAATTCTTTCTCGAGGTGGACCTTATGAACATCGATCCGGTATGCGGAATGAAAGTGGACGAGAACAAAGGCGCGGTGCAGACGGAGTACAACGGCAAGACCTTCAGCTTCTGCTCGGAGGAGTGCAAGAAGAGGTTCGATCAGAATCCGGAGCAGTACGCGCAACGAGTAGCGTAGGCTTAGCAATGCAAAAAGGCCCCTGCTTCCGCAAGGGCCTTTCTCTGGGCTGAACACCATCAGGACAGACGCTGCCGGCAAGTTGCATGGGTCCTTCGCTTCGCTCAGGATGATAAAGCGTTACGAATGACCAACGGCTGCGCTGCGCTCGCTTTGCTCGCGGGGCGGACGAATGCGTCCGCCCCTCCACGAGATCTAGCGATGCGCTAAGGCTGGTTCGTGCGCGCCTTTTCCTGCCTTGAGGGTGGCGAAGCGCTTGTTGATCTCGTCCCAGTTGACGACATTCCACCACGCCCCCAGATATTCGGGCCGGCGGTTGTTGTATTTCAGGTAATAGGCGTGCTCCCAGACATCGTTGCCGAAGATGGGATAGAGGCCTTGAGAGATCGGGCTGTCCTGATTCGGCGTGGACAAGATCTGAATTTCGCCGCTGGGCTTGCCGGCGAGCCAGACCCATCCGGAGCCGAACTGCTTCGTTCCGGCGTCGTTGAACTTCGCTTGGAAATCCTTGAAGCTGCCGAATGTCTTCTGGATCGCTTCGGCGATAGGGCCGGTGGGATCTCCACCGCCTTGGGGCTTCATGATCTTCCAGAACATGGTGTGGTTGACGTGGCCGCCGCCGTTGTTGCGGACAGCGCCGCGGATATCTTCGGGGATTGAATTGAGGTCGCGGATCAGGTCTTCGGCGGATTTGCCGGCAAGTTCGGGATGCTTCTCGATGGCGGCATTCAGGTTCTTCACATAAGCGCCATGGTGCATGTCGTGATGCAGAGTCATCGTCTGCTTATCGATAGTCGGTTCGAGCGCGTCGTAGGCATACGGCAAAGGGGGTAGTTCGTGAGCCATGATTGATCATTCCTCCAAACGATTGAGATGACAGGAGACGGAGATTCGATGCAAGGGTTCGGTGGAGATTATAACGCGGGTCGGTTATGGATGGCTGGGGTCTTACCTCTGGCGTCGAAAAGCAGATTCCTCGCTACGCTCGGAATGACAACGCTGGCAGCTTCCGCGCTTCGCTCGGTACGGCAACGGTGTCCGTATTACAAAGGCTATGCGAATCTCACCGTCTTGGAATGACAAATCAAATCGTGGGTTTGTAGCGCGGTCACTTCCTGCCCAGCAGGCGGATGCGGGAGGTGAAGGCGCGGCCGAGGCAGGCGGTGAACGTGGGCTCTGGATGACTGACGGGATCAATGACATTGTTGACGACGAAGGGATCGCAGCGTCCCGTGATGTTGTCGAAGCCACCGCGAACGGCCAGGTAATAGCCGAGAAGATGGAAGCGCTTTTCGAGTTGAAGATTGAGAGAGGCGTAGTCGGGAAAGCGCTCCGCTCCGGGCAAGCTGATGAGTTGCTGCTGGGGATTCAGGAGGTTGAAGGGAAATCCGGTGCGAACTTCCATCGAGTAAGCGACTTCGAGTTGATGGACTATCGGCAACTTGAATAAAGGAAAGTATCCCCAGGATAGAAAACGGTTGGGGGTGTCCCAGGGATAGGGGCCAGGAAGCTGGCTGCTGAGAATGGGGCTGTCGACATTGAAGTCGAGGGCTTGATTGGAATGCGCGCTGGAGCGGGTATAGGAGCCCATCAACGCATAGGCTTCGCGGAAATTGCGGCGGAGCGTGATCTGGAAGGCTTTGTAGCGGTCGTCGCGGGTGTTCTCGAGGACGAAGTCTCCGCTGGCTGTGTCGTTGCGCGTGTCGTAGACGAATCCGCGAGAGCCGCGGCGGTCGAGATATTCAGCCTTGACGTAGATCGAAGCAGGAAGCTTCTTCTCGAGACCGACGCTCCAGTTGATGAAGCGCGGAGAATTGAGCGCGTTGGCGTCTGCGCTGAAAGTGGTCGCGATGGGGCCGGTCGTAGTCACGCATCCGGTGCTGGTGATGCAGTTGGGATTGACGGAGAAGAACGTGTCTTGACGACCACCGGCATAGGGCCGGGCGATCAGGAAAATTGGAGTTTCTTCGTAAATGAGGCCGATGCCCGCGGAAATCTTGGTGTGCCCGGAGTTGTCGAGGACGTAGGTTCCGGCGAGGCGTGGAGCGAATTCGGCGTGGCGGACGATTTCGTCCCAGTCAAGGCGCACGCCGGGTTCGATGAGAAGGCGGTTGCGGATGCTCCAGCGATCCTCGACATAGGCGCTGAATTCCGCGTTGTATTGCTCGTGAAGCGGGGCGGGTGTAAAGGTCGAATACCGCGTGCAGGGGAAGGATGAATTCTGTGGCGCAGTCAGGCAGAGATCCGGCGAAGTGAGCGTGTTATTTCCGCTTAAGTAAGAGACGGGAAGACGCGCGAACTCGGCGTCGTAAGAGATGCGGTCGAGATCGGCGCCGAACTTGAAATCGTGGCGGCCCAGCCACTGATGCGACGGCAGAAAAAGATTCACCAGACTCTGAAATCGGCTGGCATTGGTGTGCAGGTCGAGATAGTAATTTCCGCCCGCACTGTCGACATTGAGAAAGTAGGGAAGTGTGCCGTAAGGAGCGAGTTGGACGTTGTACTGATCGAAGCCAACTCCCGTTTCCAAGAGTTCTCCACCGTTGAAATAATGCTGGTCCTTAATGCTGCCGATGTAAGCCGTCTCTATGTCCTTGGGATTCGATTGCTGCGGGCTTTGCGGCGAGAGAAAAGCGTACTGGTCGTGAAGGTAGTTGAGCAGAAAACTCGTCGTCAAGATATTGCGGCTGGTGAGGTTGCTCTGAAACTTGGTGAGATCGCCGATGCGGAGAGAGTGATCGTTGTCGGCGCCGACTGGCAGTTCGGTATAAATCGTGTTGTCGTACTCGCCATCGAAGGCATTGTAGAACCAGATTTTTCCCTTCACGACCGGGCCCGAAAAAGTGAAGCGTGGAAGGAATTGGTCGAAGCGCAGTCCGTGCTTTTCCTGCACGGAGGGAATGAAGTCGGTGGCGTAGAAGCGAAAGTGATCGTCGCCGATGCCAGTGTTCAGGCTGAGAAGACCGCCTGGTCCCTTGCCAGCTTCAGCGGGCTCGCGTGACGACTCAACCTGGATTGAGCGGAAGGCGTCGGTGCTGACACGGACAAGAAGCTGTCCGTTGCCGGGCTGAGTCACGTTGAAGCCGTCGAGCAGCGTTTCTGTCTGGTAGGTCTGGGCGCCGGCGACGTGGGGCTGACCGCCTTGATCCTGTACGACTCCCGGAATGAAGTTGATGACGTTGCGATAGTCGTTGGTGCCGGGATAAACGATGTTGATGACGTCGAGGCCGCTGATCGATTCCTGAGATGAGACCTGGGCAGGATCGATCGCGAGTGGGGATTCGTGGACGTCGACTGTCTCGCGAACTTCCTGCTGGTGAGAGATCGCGACTTCGAGGATCGATGCCTGCGTGATTTGCACGATCGGTTCATCGACTGCGTAGTAGCCTTCTTTCTCGACGCGGAGTTGATATTGGCCGGTGGGCAGACCGGGGAAAAGGCAGCGTCCGGTAAAGTCGGTCTGGCAGTGGACCGCGGGTACTTGCGGCGATTGCAGAGTGACGCGGGCCGAGGAGACGGCGACTCCGTTTTCGTCGACGACCGCGATGGTGGGCGCGGGGACCGACTGCGCCGCAGCTGTGCAAATCAAAGCGAAGATGACGACCAGAGCACGCATGCGGTAAGAGTCATTCTACGTTTGTTTGGTTGCGGAATCTCCTCAGCTTTTTGGAAACTCGGTGCGTGGCACGGTAGAGTGTTCACTGGTCGGACGAATCCGATTCCCTATGAAATCGTCACACGGCAGGATGTTGAGGGTCATTGCGGTGTTCAAATTTCTGAAGGCGGGGGTGCTGATTGTGGCGTCCCTGGGCGCTTTACGCCTGCTGCACAAAGATGTGGGTGCACTCGCCGAACATTGGATTCGCATCCTGCACATGGATCCTGGAAATCGATTTGTCGAGACCGGACTTGCCAAAGTTTCGCGTTTGAGTCCTGCGCAAATCAGGAATCTGGGATTAGGCGGATTGTTCTATGCTGCTTTGTTTCTGACTGAGGGGACCGGTCTCTGGCTGCGGAAGAGGTGGGCGGAGTGGCTGACGACAATCATCACGAGCACTCTGATACCGCTGGAAATCTACGAAATCTGGCACCGTCCGACAGCCATGAAGGTCGTCGCGACCGTGATCAATGTGGCGATCGTGGGATATCTCATCTACCGGATTCGTCACGACGACAGCTCACGGTAGCACGGTGCGACGGATATAATGAGCCCCGCCTCTCATGTCTCTTTCCAGCGGCAGCAAACTCGGGCCATATGAAATCCAATCGGCGCTTGGCGCGGGCGGGATGGGCGAAGTCTACCGAGCGCGCGATACCCGGCTCGATCGAACCGTCGCCATCAAAGTCCTTCCGATTCATCTTTCCTCGAATGCCGAGTTGAATGCGCGCTTCGAGCGCGAGGCGCGAGCTGTTTCATCGCTGAATCATCCCAACATCTGCCATCTCTACGACGTCGGGACGCAGGATGGAACTGCGTTTCTCGTCATGGAATATCTCGACGGGGAGACGCTGGCGGACCGTTTGCGCAAAGGTCCGATGCCGCTGAAGCAGGCGCTCGAATATGGGATTCAGATCTGCGAAGCGCTGGCGACGGCGCACCGGGCGGGCATTCTGCATCGCGACTTGAAGCCGCAGAACGTGATGCTGACGGCCAGCGGAGCGAAGCTGCTGGATTTTGGGCTAGCCAAATCGACTCCCGGGATCCCGGGCAGTTCTGCAGCAATCAGCGCGATGACTCCTTCGACGCCGACCATGACGATCGCGGAATTGAGTTCTCCCGCGAAGCCGCTGACACGACAGGGAACTGTGGTCGGAACATTTCAGTACATGGCTCCGGAAACTTTGCAGGGCGCAGAGGCAGATGCGCGCAGCGATATATTCAGCCTGGGATGCGTGCTGTACGAAATGGTGACGGGACGGCGCGCGTTTGAAGGCAAGAGCCAGTTGAGTGTGATGACCGGAATCCTGGAGAAAGATCCGGAACCGATGAGCTCGATCGTGCAGACTTCGCCGGCTGCGCTGGATTATCTGGTGAAGACGTGCCTGGAGAAGAATCCGGAGGAGCGGTTCCAGACGGCGCAAGATGTGAAGCTGCAGTTGGCGTGGATTGCGGCGGGAGGCGGCGCGCAGGTAACGACCGCAGCCGCGCCAGCGAAATCGTCGCGTGTTGCGTGGATTGTTGCCGGCGTCGCCCTCGCGGCAGCGTTGGTCGCGGCGGGCGCCTATGTGAAGTTGGCGTCGCATCCGAGTGCGGTGGTGCGGTCGTCGATTCTGCCGCCCGCCGGGACATCGTTTATTACGATGGCGCCGGCTTCGGGTCCGGCAGTGCTTTCGCCAGACGGCACCCGAATGGCGTTTACAGCGCGCGATGACCAGGGGAAAGTCGCTCTTTATATCCGTCCCCTGGACTCAGTGACCGCGCAAGCCTTGCCCGGAACCGATGAGGCGATGTATCCGTTCTGGTCGCCAGACGGCCGGGAGATCGGATTCTTCGCGCAAGGAAAGCTAAAGAGAATCAGCGCCACCGGAGGGCCCGCGCAAATTACCTGCGATGCCAGCAGCGGACGCGGCGGAGCGTGGAACAAAGACGGAGTGATCCTGTTCTCCGCGTCCGTTTCGTCAGGGCTTTTTCGCGTGCCGGCCAGTGGAGGTACACCGGAGCCTGCCTCCAAGCTCGATCCCGCGAAATTCGAAAACAGCCACCGCTGGCCCTACTTCCTGCCTGATAACGAGCATTTCCTGTACTGGTCGCGAAACTCCAGGGGACTCGGAGAGCAAACGTTGTACGTCGGCACCTTGGGATCGTTGCAGGCAACTGTCGTGTTGAAGGGTCTCACCGCGGCGACTTACGCATCCGGGTATCTGATTTTTCAGCGAGACCAGACGCTGCTGGCGCAGCCGTTCGATCCGGGACGGTTGAAGCTGAACGGCGATGCGACTCCGATTGCAGAGCACATTGCGCTCAACGATGCGACGAGTGTTCCCGAGTTTTCGGCTTCGAATACCGGTGTTCTGGTTTACGAGACCGGAGACGCCAAGGGCGCATGGGACTTGCTTTGGTATACACGGGACGGGAAGCAGATTGGCTCCGTGGCGGAACAGGAGCGCTATTACTACCCGGCGATTTCGCCCGATCAAAGCCGGCTGGCGGTTTCTCTGTTCAACGGTTCGCAGGGGACCGCTAATATATGGATCCTCGATCTGAAGCGCGGCACGAAATCGCGCCTCACATTTGCGAACGGAACCCAGCTGGGATCCGAATGGTCGCCGGACGGAAAGACTTTGTACTACACGTCGGACGCGAGCGGAGGCCGGCACATATTTTCACGACCGGCGGATGGCAGCGGATCTGAGCAGGTTGTATTAAACAGTCCCGAAGCCTCAACCGAAAGTCTGACCGCCGTTTCGCAGGACGGGAAATATCTCGTATACCATCGCCAATTGATCAACGACCCTCACAAAAACTCGGATATATGGGCGCTTCCGACATTTGGAGATCGCAAGCCGTTCCCCGTGGTGGCGACCCAGTTTGATGATCTGAATGCGGTGCTGTCGCCTGCTGGAAAGTGGATGGCGTATCAGAATAACGAGTCTGGGCGTCAGGAAGTTTACCTGACGGCATTTCCGGGCGGAGGAGCCAAGTGGCAGGTTTCGACCAATGGCGGCGCAGACGCGAGATGGCGGGGTGATGGGAAAGAATTGTTCTTTCTGGATCCCTCGGACAATCTGATGGCAGTGGATGTGGATTCTGGCGGGGATGCTCCGCAACTGGGAGTTCCGCACAAACTGTTTCAGGCGCCCGGAATTCAGCGTCAGGTGGGAAGTTACATCGTCATGCCGGACGGGAATAGATTTCTGATTAACTCCGGCAACACGAAGCAGGGAACCGAGCCGCTGACGCTGGTCACGAATTGGACGGCGGAGCTGAAGGAGTAAGTTCAAGCCTAACGCTCTTCATTTTTGTGCTGTCTTGAACGCGGGTTGCTTTCCGGCGCGAAGGTAGGTTTGCGGAGTGGTTCCCAGCATATTCCGGAACATTTGAATGAAGGCGCTCACGCTGTCGTAGCCCACCGCCATTGCCGTGTCGGTGACAGAGTTTCCCTCGGCAAGCATTTCGAGTCCCGCGAATAATCTCGCTTGCTGACGCCAGCGGCCGAAGGGCATCCCCAAATCAGAAAGAAAAGCGCGCATGAAAGTTCGGCGCGCCATTCCTGCGAAGCGTCCCCACTCGTCCAGAGTGCGACGGTCGGAAACATCCTCAAGAAGCGCACGAGCGACCTTCACCAATCTCGGATCGCGCGGGAGCTGCAGGCGAAGAGGCTGTTGTTCGGGACGACCGATCTCATCGCGAAGAATGGAAACCAAGCGAGTGCGCGCCGGAGTGAGCGGCTGATACGGGTCCCAGTCGCGAATCCGGTGGACGATGGCG
This sequence comes from uncultured Acidobacteriota bacterium, assembly GCA_963793945.1. Taxonomy (GTDB): domain Bacteria; phylum Acidobacteriota; class Terriglobia; order Terriglobales; family Acidobacteriaceae; genus Sulfotelmatobacter. The sequence continues at coordinate 230,620 of CAWCCE010000001.1, forward strand.
AACAGTAAATCCGATGAATTGATGAGGCATGGTTCTTTTGGCAGCCCGCGACATGCTTTCGGCGAGAGATACACCATGGAGCCCGCGGCCTTTCCCACCGAACGAGCGGCGTGCAGGCAATCCGGAGGAATCCAGGCGCAACGATGGGAAGGAAACATCCAGCGTTCGTGCCCGGCTTCGATGATCAGCAGACCCGCAGTCAAGGCGAAAAGCTGACCCCGGGCGTGGCTGTGAGGAGGCGCCCAATTTTCCGTGTTGCCGCGGTTGAAGGCGAAGGCGAGCACGGGCACGTTGCTCTCTACCAGACGGCGCAGTTCGTCCAGCCGATTAGTGGCTGAACCCTTGCGGCAGTTAGTTTGGCCCTTTTTCGTCATAAATCGCCATGATCCCGTTAGCAGGCAACAACGACTGCCGCTAGAGTACGAGGCACGGTATGAGAAAAGCAAGATTGAAAAGGGGTGAAGATCATGAAAGCAGCCGTGCTTCACGCGACGGGAGAGCCGCCGCGATTCGAACAGTTTCCCGATCCGATTGCGCAGGAAAACGAGGCGGTGGTGACGGTCCGCGCGGCCTCGCTGAAGCCGATCGACAAGCAGATGGCAAACGGCTCCCATTACGCAAGCTTCCAGGAATTGCCGGTCGTGTGCGGGTTGGATGGAGTCGGTTGCATGGACGATGGCAGCAGAGTGTTCTTCGCCCGGCCACGGCTGCCCTTTGGCGGGATGGCGGAGAAGACGGTCGTGCCAAAAATGCAATGCTTTCCGCTGCCCGATTCTATCGACGACGCGACGGCGGCGGCCGTGTTCAATCCCGGGCTGTCGGCATGGGGAACGTTAGCATGGCGGGCGCAGTTAGCAGCCGGGGAAAGTGTGCTGATTCTCGGCACGACCGGAGTGACTGGAAAGCTGGCGATCCAGACGGCAAAGCTTCTCGGTGCGGGCCGAGTTGTGGCGGCAGGACGAAACGAAGAACAGTTGAGCAAACTGCATGAACTCGGCGCAGATGCGACCATCCAGATCGGCGAGTCGATGGAGAAACTCACCGAGGCTCTCGTGCGTGAGACGGGAGAGCGAGGGTTTGACGTGATTGTCGACTATCTTTGGGGACGTCCGACCGAAGCGCTGCTGGCGGCGATTATGCGGAACGACTTCAAAGCGGCATCCTCTCGAGTGCGTCTGCTGCAAGTGGGCGAGAGTGCTGGTGCAACGATTTCCCTTCCGGCTGCAGCACTACGTAGCTCTCGGCTGGAGATTCTGGGGGCGGGAAGTGGAAGTGCTCCGGCGTCCCCGGAAATGTGGAAGGATGCTATTGGGCGGCTGATCACAAATGTCGCAAGCGGCGCGCTGCGAATGGAGGTAGAGCAGGTTCCGCTGGCTGATGTGAACGATACGTGGTCGCGTCGGACGCCAGGAAGAAGAATTGTTCTGATCCCGTAGCTTCAGTGCACTTTCTGAACCCTGGTGCGGAGAATGTCTTGGGCGAGTGCTGCTTACGACTTGGTCGCCAAGTACTGGCAGACGCGCTCGATGGTGTCGCGCTGGCCGTCGTTGAGAGTGAGGAATTCGAATCCGTAGCGTAGGCCCTGGCGGTAGCGAACGATGGCGCGCACCTTGATGGGATAAGGGGTCAAGGGCAGCGGAATTTCAAGAGTGACGATCTCTCCGGGCTCGAGGCTTCCAGTGAGCGTGGCGCCGATTCCGTCCTGGCCCATTTCGGTTGAACGTCCCCAGCACGAGCGAAATTCTCCGGCCTGAAACATCTTGACCTGAAGGCGGACGTCGATCGTGAAGCGTGGAAAGCGGCGCGTGTAAGTAACTTTGGAGGACGAGGACGAACTTGACGATGCATTGGATGCGTTGTCGGCACCCGCGCCTGCGGCCGCAGCTTGAGCTTTCTGATCTTTACTCATTCCGATATCGACTCGCGTAAGTCTTCACTCAAACGTCCGCTCTGCAATTTTGATCTGTTAATTGCCGTGCAGCAGGTATCCGGGTTCCAGAGGCAGCTTGCCGCCAATCTTTACAACAGCGACGCTGCTGTTGATGGCGTAAACGTCGACCACGCCGACGGCGCCGGGGATCGAGGCTACTTTGTTGACCAAGTCCTCGTCAGAGTCCACGATCATGATGGCAGGGTGCCCCATCCGGCCATGATTCGCGTTGCTAATGATATCTTTCACGTCGCCTTCGGACAGTTCGTAAACCTTTTCCAGCAGCAGCTTCATTTCCGGAGTCGCCGGAGCGCGCATGATGAAGGTGACGGATTTCCCATCGGGCCACCGGCTCGTCTGGCCTTTTGAAACCTTCACCAGATCGGGCACCGTGATGGCAGAGACGCCGTTGGCCTTGTTGGAAACGAGCGCAAGGTCGCGCGCCGCCGCCAATGAAACAGCGGACGCTACAAATAAGGAGACGATAAGAATTCGACGGTAGAACACACTCGCTCCCCACAACAGGAAATCTGCTATGTCATTTTCATGGAAGTTGGTCATCGGCTCAACGTAACTAAGGTCATGTACTCAGGGGGCGAGGGATGGATCGACGATTGAGGGGCGCGCGTCGCCGACCCTTGACGGGACTCGATGTTTCTCGCGGACTTTTCCCGCCAGTTAAGTGACGGGCTAGCGAATTTCGCCCGCCCCAGGTTTTGGTGTCGACAAAATCCCTATTTTTCCCGATTTTGGGCAAATTCTGTGGGTTCGCGCATCCAGTTTTTGGGGGATTGGCAAGCAGCGGAGGATGGGGTAGGCTAGTGCTTCTCACTCCTACGAGGATCATCCCCCAATGACGAATCGTGTCGCCTACGCTCCGCAAGATTTCCAAAGAATGTGCAAGCAGGCTGAACGAGACCATGAGTCAAAGAAGTTGATTGTGTTGATGGATCGCGTGAAGCGGCAGATTGCCGAGCGCGAACATCCAGGTCTCAACCTCGACGGGCCGAAGCATTCAGCGACCAACCGAGAGTCCAGCATTTTGCGGTTGCCTAGTCGCTCGGTTCCATTCGAGAGATAGCAATCGGACGATTCCTGTAGGGCCATCCGTTTTTCAAATGCAAGCGAGGAAAACTTTTCTCTTCTCCTACTGCAATTTGCGCTAGAATAGCCCAGCCGCGGTATCGAAATTCGCCTTGAAGTAGGCGAGTGCGGGATTTCGCGTTGCCTTCCCCCAGGAGGTAGTAGATGTACCGGCCTTACTCAGGTTCTCAGGCGGATTTCCGTCCGCTTCGGGATGTTGAGTCTCAGCTGCGCGACCTCACCCAGGATTTTGCAACTTCTTTCAACACCGGCAACTACGATCAGGCGGCAACGTTGTTCGCCACGGACGGCGTGCTGATGGCGCCGCACTACGAAGGCGCCTACGGCCAGAAGTCGGTGGAGCGGCTGTTGCGTCAGATGGGCGAAGCGGGATATAGCGATCTGCGGCTGGAGACGACGCGGGTGGATCATTCCGGGGATATGGCGATGGAATTGGGGCGGTTTTCCGCTGGTGGTGCGCAAAGCGCGATGGAACAATGATGCCGGAGCATGGGAAGTACGTGAAAGTATGGCGGCGGCTGGGAGCGTGGCTGATCGTGGCGGACTGCTGGAGCCGGACGCGCGCAGGCCGCGAACGATCGCGCGGCGTAGCGGAAATCCGCGCTGACCGGAAGAACGAAGGCCGAGTGGAACCATGGAGATCAGCGGCCAGACGTGGGCGAACGAGCCCGGCAATGAGCGAGCCGGTCCGCGGCATGGGGCGGGAGCGAAGGCCTGCGGATCCCGGGCAGTATTGTCCGAACTGCTCGGATGAAGTTGCGCGAGAGCCGGTGCAAGTTGAAGTGTCCGCAGTGCGGGTTTTATTTGAGCTGCTCGGATTTTTACTGAGACTAGCTGTCAGTCTTAGTCGAGCCGTAACAGCACTTCAGCTGTCGGCTGAACCTACAATTCCTCGACTGATCGCGTGGCGACGGCTGAAGCCGATCCTCCCAGAACACTTGCGCGACTGCCGGTCCTGACACGTTCTAGGTTCCGTCTACAATGAAGGCTGGATTCATCTCAATGAAATCATAACGAGGAGAACGTCATGCAACGCAAGGCGAGCGCGGTTTGGAAGGGTGGATTGAAGGATGGGAAGGGAACGCTGTCGGCTCCGGGCGGAGCGCTGAACAATACGCAATATTCTTTTGCGACGCGGTTTGAGAATGCGGCGGGAACGAATCCCGAGGAACTGATTGCGGCCGCGCATGCGGGATGTTTTTCGATGGCGCTGTCGGCGCAGCTGGGCGGCGCGAACCTCTGACTCCGGAGAGCATTTCGACGACGGTGACGCTGTCGCTCGACAAGCTGGATTCGGGATGGACGATCACGGCGAGCCACATCGATGTGGTGGGAAAAGTTCCGGGCGCGGACGCGGCGACGTTTCAGAAGTATGCGGAGGCGGCGGAGAAGGGATGTCCGGTGTCGAAGGTGCTGAACGCGAAGATCACGATGACCGCGAAACTTGGGTAGTCGAGTGGAAGCGCTAAACAAGTCGTTCAAAGCCAGGCTGCAGAAGAGCAGTGCAAAGGGCGGCTGGACGTTCGTTATCTGGCCGGAGTCCGTTCGCTTTTTCGGAACTCGTGGATTGGTGAAAGTCCGCGGCACGATCGATGGTCATCCTTTTACGAGTTCGTTCATGGCATTGGGCGACGGCGCCACAAACTTCCGGTGAAGACGGATATTCGTAAAGCGATCGGCAAAGAAGTGGGCGATACAGTGGCGGTGGTGCTGAAAGAGCGAATTTCGAGCAAGTGATAATCGGTTCACAGTGAGAGAAATTGACCGCGCGGCCCTGGTGCTGGTTTGACACAGCCCATCGTCTCTGTAGAATAGAGATCGCAGGTCTTCCTGATACGGCGGCCTTCGGGTCGCCGCTGCAATGAAAGTCCACTTGCCATCGTGGCGGAATTGGCAGACGCGCATGGTTCAGGTCCATGTACTCGCAAGGGTGTGGGGGTTCGAGTCCCTTCGATGGCACCAAGAGCGTGTGTCAGTGGCGAGCCTGATTCGTTAGAGACTTGACGCGGCTTTCTGCTTCCTCTTTGCCGCCTTCTTCCACTTCTCTTGTGCTTTCGAGATATCCTGCTAGCGACCCTCCTGCCAGTTCGAAGCTGATCGGACTAATGCGACTCTCCACTGGGTTGTCGTACCGTACTATCTCTATGCAGAAACACGGAAATGGTGGACAATCTAGGCGGAGACGGGAGGCGGGCGATTGAAGATTTCGCAAAAGGGGCTGTACGCGCTGCAGGCGATGATGACTTTGGCGCGGCGGCATGACCAGGGGGCGATCAAGATTCGGGACATTGCGGCGGAGAGCGATCTGCCGGAAAAGTTTCTGGAATTGATTCTGCTGGAGATGAAGAATGCGCGCATTGTCGATAGCGTGCGCGGGGCGCAGAGGCGGATATCGGCTGCGGCGCGATCCGGCGGACATTCCTTTGAGCGATATCATCCGGCTGGTTGATGGTCCGCTGGCGCCAATGGGCGATGCGGAGCAACTGCGCGGACTGATCGCCAAGGATGCGGATCACCGGGCGCTTTACGAAGTGTTTCTGGCGGTGCGGGACGCAGCAGCCAAGATTCTGGAGAACACGACCATCGCCGACATTATTCAGGGTCGAGGGCCGAAGGGCGTTCGGAAGCGCGCACAGCCGGAAGAAAAGAAGAAAAGAGCGGAGTCCTAGCGAAGCCGGTTACGGATTCAGCTTGGCACTCCAGTTCAGAATCACCGACATGGGTGTCGCTTCCGTCTTGAGTTGCGTATTGATCAGGAATCTCTGACCATCGCTGCTGACGTCGTACGAAAACAACTCGGACGTCGCGACCATCTCACGCGGATTTGCCTGGAAGAGCGGTACCGGCGCACCGGCATCAAAGTTAGTTCCGGTTTTCACCGGCACTGCCATGATCTTGCTGTCGGCGGACAGATAGAAGAGTTCTTTGCCGTCAGCGCGCCATCGTGGCTGATCTCCACCGGTGTTCGACACTTGCCACTTGCCCTTTGCGTCGGGGAAGGAACTTACATAAATTTCCCATCGTCCGCTCTCGTTCGAAGAGTATGCGACCCATTTTCCATCCGGTGAGAAGCGGGCGCTCTTCAACGTAGAACTTGCTTTCAGAAACTGGGTTGCCTTGAGTTCCGGAAACGACAAGTACCACAGATCAGGTCCGCGTCCGTACAGCACGTACTTCCCATCGCGCGACCAATCGCTCGGAAATCGATCGGGGCCATCCTGAGCAATTATCTTTTCGTCTTGTGCGCCGTTAGCATCCTTCAAATACAAGTCAAACTTGAGGTCGCGATTGGAGGCGAAGATGATTCGATTTCCATCCGGGCTCCATATCGCTAAAGAGTCAAGCGAGGGATCGAATGTGAGCCGCCTCGCGCTCCGGTTTTCGAGATCATACGTCCAGATGTCCGTGTTCTGGCTGGCCGGATCCGTTGTATCCGATGCCAACGCCTTTCCATTGGGAGACAACATGACATTGCCGTAGATGCCGGGGTTCAGTGCGACCCCAATCTGTTGGCCCTTCCGGTCAAACCACAGCACTTGAGAGGCGCCCGAATCTGCATTCCGCTGGGCTACCAGCAAGCCGGCGCTGGATGAGGAAAACACCGCTTGCGAAATTCGCGGAAAGAATTGGACATCGGTAAGGAGAGGGACAGCTTCTCCGGTCAATTGGAATTTGTTGGTGTCGAAGCGTTGCGCGAAGAGAGTCTGGTCCCTGTAAAAAAGAAGATATCCCGGGTCGGCATAGGCTGCGTTGCCCTTGGCTTTGACGACGAGCCGCTTCTCGTTCGAATTCAGTGAGCCAACATAGATCGAATAGAGATCCGTCCGTCCTGACAGGTTGATCGCCGAATATAAGTAGTGGGCTCCATCGGGAAGGAAGATGGGCCAGCGGTGGCTGTCCTCGGACAAGTTCTTATCCGGAACCGTGACCTGCGTTGGTGTTCCGCCTGCGGCCGAAATCTTGTAGAGGCCGACGCCTAGCGTTCCACTTGGAGTGAAAAGGATAACGCCGTCTTTATTCCATGTGCCGCCGCGACCAGTGGATGCGTCACAGAGTGTCTGCACCGGTCCGCCCGACAAACTGAGCTTCTTCAGCTTTCCATTGGCGAAGAACGCGATCAAACCTCCGTCGGGAGACCAGAAGGGAAAATTAGCGCCTTCGGTGCTGGCGAGTGCGGTCGCTTCCGGCGAGCCCGGTTCATAAATCCACAGCACGTTATTTCGGTCAGACTCTTTGTGCCCGGCAATCGCTACGGTATGACCATTCGGGGCGACAGCGACTGAGCGTGCCGCGAATGTCAGCGGCGCAGAAAAATAGGTCGCTTGCACGGGTACCCGCGATGCGCGCCACCAGATCAGGAAAGCCATCAGCAGGAGAGCGAGAGAACCAGCGACTGCCCACGCCAGCAATCCGTGTTTGCCACTCTCTTCTTCTTCCGATCGTGGCGCCGAAGTTCCGCTTTGCGCGATCCACTTCAATTCGAGGGCGACATCGTGCGCGGTCTGAATACGGTCGTCGGGATTCTTGGCAAGGCACGCGGTTACTACGTGCTCAAACGCCCGAGGAGTCAGGGGCTGTAGCGCAGAGAGGGGCTCCGGTTCTTTTTCGAGGATGGCGCTGGCCACGCTGATCTGGCTCTTGCCTTCGAAGGGTCGTGCGCCGGTCGTCATCTCGTAAAGAACCGCCCCCAGCGCGAACAGATCGGATCGCGCGTCGGCCTCTTTGCCTTCAATCTGTTCGGGCGACATGTACTGGATGGTGCCAATCAGCGTGCCAGCGGCCGTCAGCGGAGAAACCGGACTGGCCTGGCTCACGGTTCGCGCCGCCGATAAGAGAGGAGCGGTCGAAACACCTGCGGCAGTGCCCGGTGTTGCGGATTTTGCGAGACCAAAGTCCATCAGCTTGGCGCCGCTCTTCGTCAGCATGATGTTGCCCGGCTTGAGATCGCGATGGACGATCCCTTGCCGATGCGCCGCGGAAAGCGCTTCGGCGACAGCGATTCCAATCTTCAGGGTTTCATTCAGCGGCAACGCGCCTTTGCGAAGGCGCTCCGCCAGGGTTTCTCCTTCGAGAAACTCCATCACCAGATAATCGGTGTTGTCCTGCGATCCGATGTCGTAGAGATGGCAGATGTTCGGATGGTTCAGCGCGGAAATGGCCCGCGCTTCGCGCTCCATGCGCTGTTTGAGTTCCGGGGAAGAAGAAAGATGGGAAGCAAGAACTTTGATCGCGACGGTTCGATCGAGTCGGGTGTCCTTGGCGCGATAGACTTCGCCCATGCCGCCCGCGCCCAACGGGGCTTGGATTTCATAGGGGCCGAGTTTCATGCCGGCAACAAGAGCCATAGGTGCGCGCAATTATAGCCCTCGGCAGTGTTTGGGAACTCCAAAGGCATGGCGAATACCTACGGAAAGTCTGAGGCGGCATCGCTTGCTGGGATGCCGCCTCGCAATGTTTCGGCACAAGATGGTCTCAAATCATGCTCTCCAGCCGCACATAGCTCGCTTCCATTCCATGTTCCATGCCAGTCGCAAGCATTGCGGCGCGGGTCTGCGCGTCGGGCAGAGTCATGCGCATGGTCATCAGCGTGCCGGAGCCATCCGGCTCGAAGCGCGTTTCGACGTGATTGTCGGGCGTTGGGTCCGGCAGGTGCATGCGCTCGATGTGGACGATCTTGCTGTAGGGCTGGAGCTCGACAAATTCCCCGGTAACAAAAAATCCCTGGCCTTTCTTGTTCGTCCATTCATAGCGAAACTTGCCGCCAGGCCGCGCTTCGTTGATGCATACGGGCATGGTCCAGCCCTCGGGTCCGAGGAGCCACTTCTGAATGATTTTCGGATCGGTATGTGCGCGGTACACGGCCTCGGGAGAGGCAGCGAAATGCCGCGTCACCACGATGTGGGTATCGCCTTCGGTTTTCAGCGTCATCTTCGTCGTTGTCATAGTGTTCATTGTCTTTTCCTCTTTGAATTTGGTTCCATGGTGGCCAGAACTGCATCGAGCCGGTCGTAATTCTTCTCCAGTGCCTTCCGTAGCATCGCGAGCCACTGATCCATCGCGTCAATGCCAGCTTTCGCGAGCCGGCGCGGGCGCCGCGTGCCGTCCACTCTCTGGACAATGAGTCCCGCCTCTTCGAGCACTTTCAGGTGTTGCGAGATCGCGGGCTGCGTCATCTCAAACGGGTGCGCTAGTTCGTTCACTGTTGCTTCTCCCAGAGCGAGCCGCGCCAGGATGGCCCGGCGTGTGGGATCGCCAAGGGCCGCGAAAGAGGCGTTCAGATCGAAGCTGGATGACATAAGTTATAGCTTATATAAGGAAATTATTATAGTCAAGAACAATCTTTTCGAACGAGCTTCGATCGAAAGATCTCCGTTTGGATATGAGGTGGCCAGAACGGGGATCACGATTCGATTGGTTGGTTCGGACGAGACCTTACGAAAGGCTTGTGTGGATGAGGGGTGAGTCGTGCTGGGGTTAGATTCGCCTATCGCTTCGTTCGCTCACTTGCGAATATCTCGGGTCTATCGATCAGCCCGGAACATCCGCAAGCGAGCGCCCAAAGGACTAAAACAGCTGCTTGTTTTCTATTCCACTTCGTGTGTTAGCGAGGCCGATGCTTCTTCACGGCTCGTAGCTTCAAATTCGGCATCCCCTTCGTACACGGCCCGGATCGAATTGGAACCAAACTCAAGCGCCGAGGTCGTAAATCTAGCCACGCCGCCATGTAAAGTTCCGGTTCCGAGAACTTCTTCCCCCCGCAGGAACGATACTTTCTCGCCATCCGGCGGTACTCCGCCACTCGAGGTGACGACTGCTGTGAAGGTCACAGGCTCTCCATAGACTGTCGAGCTCTTGGAAGACCTGAGCTCAGTGGAAGTAGCTGCAGCGGAGACGGTAACGGTCTTGCTGGAACAGCCTGAGCCACAACTACCGCCCTCTGTGCCACCAGACCCTTGAGCATTCCAAACCTTGACATCTTCCTTATTACCCACCGCGAGCGTGAAATTCTGTGTGCCCCACTTACCGGCAAAGCCTCCCAATACAATCTTCGTATCGGTCCAGCTGTTGACGATGAGAGTTACGGTGTCCAAATCCGGTGAAAATCCTGCTTCCCACTTCTTCGTCGAGTCATAGAGGCTAATGAATTTGGTCGTGCCCGTATAGGCGCTGTGCGTACCAAACCCTGTGCCTGTGATGGTAATAGTTTGTTTTTCGGCGGTCGTGATTTTGCTGACCGAGGTTATTTTGGGCGTTGTGGGTGTTTGCGCTTCAGTGAAAGATGCAGCTGCAACTATACTCAGCAGCATTAGACAGCAGGGCCCGAGAGTAAGCTTCACCATCGTTATACGTCTCCTCTGCGGATTTTTTTGTTTTCTTGGCCCAAGAACGGGGGCCATCCTACCCCGCTCTTTCGTTTTGGGTCAATGGACCTTTCGTGCCAATCCTTTGTCTGGCGCGGGAAGTGCGCGATTTTCACAGTGCAGTAATAAACCCCCTCCTCGAAAGTGGAATTGATTCCTGTGCAAAATCGAAGTGAAACCCGTGCCGAATATGGCGTTTTATAAAAGGAGTCGCAAGGGTTTGCACCATTTCCGGTCACGGGGCTGTGAACGGCGTGCACTCGATTGAAAACATGTGTACTTACAAACGCGTATTTTTCGTTGACGGAAAAAATAGAAGGAGTACAACAAGATCGTTCTTTGACAGCTTCTTAAGTTTTTCCGGTTGGTGCGGCGTCCGGGGCTCAAGCGAAGTCACTTTCCTGATCGCGAGGTTGGGAAGGAGGGCAAGTGAGGGTCTATAGCAAAGCGCTGGTCGAGGCGAACGAGAAGAAATGTTGAAGGCAGGATAGAGTTCCGAGGCGTAGGGTAGGTTTATCCGGTTGGCGGTGAGCCCGGAGCCCAAGCGAAGATCGCGCGTTGCGCCCCGCAAGGGAGGCAACGAGAGCAGGTCAAGCAAGGGTCATTAAGCGAGCTACTGGCCGAGACGAATGGACCCCACACCACCTCGGAACTCTCTTACTTTTTGTGCGTCGTTAGTCGTTGGTCCTTGGTCGTTCCCGAAATTTCCTTCTCGACTAGTCCTTTCTCCACCGATTGCCAATTCTCGGCTAGCTCACAGCCTTTTTCTCAAACTGCCGCAATCCAATCGCCAGCAGCAGAACATCGACGAAGCACAGCACGAGGAGGATCGCCGTGAGCGAGAGATGCGGAACCTGCGGCACCAGAGCGGCGCGCAAGCCTTCGCTGGCATACACGAGAGGGTTGATCAGTACGGCCTTCTGCAGGATTGGAAAACTCTGCAGCGCACTCCAGGGAAAATAAGTGCAGCCGAAGAAGATCATGGGCGTGATGACCATGCTGAACATGAGCCCGATGTGTTGCTGGTTCATGCTGCAGCCGAGCGCAAGGCCTCCCGTTGCCGCGAATAAAGAGACGAGCAGGATCATCGCGACAAATTTCATCGGCGCATGGATGCTGACGTCGACTCCATGTCCCAGGACGAACCAGGCGAGGGGCAAGACAACCAATCCGGCGACGATCGCCTGAATCATTCCCGCGACGACTTTCTCGATCGCGATCCATGAAATATCGATGGGTGCGAGCAGGCGATCTTCGATCTCGCGGGTCCACTGAAATTCGGCAATCAGTGGCATGGCAACCGCCCAGATTCCAGTGAAGACCATGCTGATGGCGATGATTCCGGGCAGCAGGATGCTCTTGTAGACGGCGGGCATGTAGCCGCTCCCGACCATCACGCGGCCGAAGATGAAGACGAAGAGCAGCGGCTGCAGAAACGTCTGGAAGGTGATCTGAATAATGTTGCGCCGCGCCACGTGGGCGTCGCGGGCCAGCATCGCGCCAAAGGCTTTCCAGTTCAATCGCGCAAACTCCTTCCGGTATGGTGCAGGAACAAATTCTCCAGGCTCGGTTCGGAAATGTGAACGTCGCAGAGTTCGGCTCCGGCAGCGACGGCCACCGCGGCGATTTCCGGAATGAGCGAGCCTCCGCGGTCGGCATAAACGTCGGCGCCCGTCGTATCCAGGGGGCGAACTTCGCGCACGCCGGCCAGCGATTGCAAGCGCTGCAGCAGTTCGGCGGTCGGCTTGCCGAACTGCAGGCGAAGCAGATAGCCGCCGGGGATGGATCGCTTCAATTCTCCCGGAGATCCGACGGCGATCATACGGCCGTGATCGACGATGGCCAACCGATGGCACAGCGAATCGGCCTCTTCCATGTAGTGCGTCGTCAGCAGAATCGTTTTGCCAAGCTGGTTGTATTCGCGAACGATCTCCCAAAGCAGGATGCGCGTTTGGGGATCGAGCCCGGCGCTCGGCTCGTCAAGAAACAAAACTTCCGGATCGTGCATCATGGCGCGCGCGATCGAAAGGCGCTGCATCATGCCCCCGGAAAAGCCGCGCACCATCTGGTTGGCGCGATCCGTCAGTTTGAACTTCTCAAGCAGAGCGTCGGCGCGTTCGTTGCGGGCCTTCGATGCGATACCGAAATAGGCCGCATGAAAAATGAGAATCTCGCGAGCCGTCAGGGAGAAATCAGGATTCGGCCTCTGCGGAACGACCCCGATCAGCCGCTTCACCTTAGCTTGCGCTTGCCACACTTCGTGTTCGCCAACCCAGGCGTGGCCGCTCGTGGCGCGCACACGCGTTGTCAGAACGCCGACTGTAGTCGATTTGCCTGCGCCATTGGGCCCGAGCAATCCGAAAATTTCTCCGGGACGAACTTCCAGGGATAATCCGTCGAGCGCGGCGATCTGCTGCTTGGGCTGCTTCGAGTCTTTCGCGTCGGAACGAGCGATAAATCCACCCGCCGCAGCCATAGGGGGAGCGGAGCTGTAGACCTTACGCAGATCTTTCGTACGAATGCCGACGGCCATGAGTGAGATCACAGGTGGTGCGTTGAATTTTGAAAGTATATCGCAGGCAGAAATGTTGGAAACGAACAAACGCGAGAGAAGGCGGGCGATGCAAATGCCCGCCGTTACTGCCGAAGAGATCCCGGGAATCCGCTCCTAGTCGACGTGCTCGCCTTCGGCGAAGCCGGGCTCGGCGGGAGGCAACACATCGCGCTCGCCTGCGATCCATACGTAAAGCGTCGGGAGCAGGAAGATGCTCATCACGAGCGCAGCCATCAGCCCGCCCACGATGACGATCGCGAATGGACGCTGCGAGTCCGAACCGATCGCATGCGACGTTGCAGCCGGTAACAGCCCGAGAGTCGCGACCAGCATGGTCATCATGATGGGACGCAGACGCAAGACGGCTCCCTCGACGGCTGCATCTTCGACCGTATAACGACGCACTCGCAACTGGTTAATGTATTCGAGCATGATGACGCCGGTCTGCACAGCCACACCGAATAGCGCGAGGAACCCCACTCCTGAGGAGACACTGAAGTTAGTGCCCGTCAGAAGAAGCGCGAGGACTCCACCGATCGGGGCGATGGCGACATTCGCCATGATCAGCATCGACCACTTGAACGACTTAAACATGGTGTACAGAATGATGAAAATGATGAGAATCGTGATCGGAAGCACGATCAGCAATCGCGCGTTGGCGCGCTTCTGGCTTGCGTATTCACCTTCCCACTTGAGGTGATAGCCGGTGGGCAATTGCACTTTATGCGTGACCTTGTCGATGGCCTCTTCGACGGCGCTGCCTAAATCGCGCCCGCGGACGCTGTACTTGATCGCGATATAGCGCTGGTTGCCTTCGCGATAGATTTCCGAACCGCCGTCAGCGACTTCGATCTTGCAGAGCTGCGCAAGCGAGACGCGTTCTCCGCTCGGGGATAGCAGGCGAATATTCTCAATCGCCTCTTTGGTGTCGCGGTACTGTGGCAGGTAGCGCACGACCAGATCGTATCGAGCTTCCTGCTGCAGCACTTGCGTGAGCGCGTTGCCGCCGACCGCAGTTTGAATCGCGTCCTGCACGTCGGCGACGTTGATTTGATATCGAGCGGCGGCGTCGCGGTCGACGGAGACATTCAAGTTCGGCTGTCCGAGCACCCGGAGCACCCCCAGGTCCTCGATTCCGGGAATCTTTCGCATGATGCCAACGATCTCATCGGCCTTCGCTTCCAGAGTCTTGAGATCATCCCCGTAGACCTTGGTCGCGAGCTCGCCCTTCACTCCGCTGACAGCTTCTTCCATGTTGTCTTCGATGGGCTGGGAGAATCCCCACACAACGCCTGGGATCTTGTCGAGTTCCCGCTGCATAGCCGCGATGAGTTCGTCTTTGTCTTCATGGAAAATCGGGCGCCATTCGTCTTTTTGTTTCAGGTCGACAAAGAATTCCGTGTTGAAAAAGCCCGTGGTATCGGTCCCATCGTCGGGACGGCCAACCTGGCTGGTGCATTGCGGCACTTCCGGAAACGAGCAAAGAACGATGCGCGCCTGATTCATCACGCGGATGCCTTCATCTGGACCGGTGCTGGGAGCCAGCGTGCCGCGAACCCATAGAGCGCCTTCGTCAAGGTGAGGCAAAAACTCGGATCCGATCGCCCCGCTAAAAATAAGAAAGTTTCCGCCGATGATTCCAACTAACGCCACACCAACGGTGATGTAGCGATGGCGAATTGCCCAACGCACCGAAGTGCGGTAGCGCTCGGTCACGAAATTCATGACCGGGTTATGCCACTCCTTGGCACCCTTGGCGAACGCAAAGCTGGCGAGCACCGGAGCGATCAGCATCGAGAAAATAAGAGCGCCGAGCAAGGCGAAAGCGACGGTCCATGCCATGGGCTGGAACAGGCGGCCTTCCACGCGCTGCAGAGTAAAGATGGGGAGATAGGCAGTAATGATGATGCCGATCGCATAGAAGACAGGCCGCTGGACTTCGTGTGCGGCCGCGCCAATCCGCTCAATGGGAGTTTCCGTGTCGTGGGCAAAGCCCATGTGGCGGACGATGTTTTCGATCATCACCACGGCGCCGTCAACCACCATGCCGAAATCCAAGGCTCCGAGCGAGAGCAGGTTTGCCGGCACTTGTTTCAAATCAAGGCAAATCGAGGCGAAGAGCAGCGAGAACGGAATCGTGGCCGCGACGATAATCGCGCCTCGTACGTTCCCAAGAAACAGGAAGAGAATGATCGAAACCAGGATCATGCCTTCCGTCAGATTGTGCAGCACGGTGTGACTGGTGAAGTGAACGAGATCGCTGCGATCGATGAAGGGAATGATCTTCACACCTGGAGGCAGAATGTGATCGTTCATCTCCTGAATTTTTTCGTGAAGGGCTTTCAGGGCAGGGTCGGCGGCAGCGCCCTTGCGCAGCAGCACGATGCCCGAGACAACGTCATCGTTATCGACGATCTTGCCGTTTTCATGCTGGATGGCCCCGTTGGGGCCGTAGGGGCAAAAGCTGCACGCGCGCGCAAACTGGCCGAGACGAATCTTCGGCCCTTGCGACACGACGGCGATGTCCCTTACGCGGAGTGGTGTGCCGTTCTTGGTCAGGAGGACAGTCTGCTCAATGTCGTGAACGTGATCGACCAGTCCAACTTCCCGGACGTTGATCTGCTGCAGGCCTTCCTGGATGAAGCTTCCACCGGCGTTGGCGTTGTTGTTGGCGAGTTGCTGTTCGACCTGGGCGAGACTCAGCCCATACGCGACCAGTTTGTTGGGATCGACGCGAACTTGATATTCGCGCGTCGGGCCACCGAAGCTCGAGACGTCGACGATGTCCGGCACTGACTTCAGATTCTTCTCGACGACCCAGTCTTCGAGATACTTCAGCTCCATCGGGTCATACTTCGGGTTGCTGCTGTGCAGCGTGAAGAAATAGACCTGGCCGACGGGGCTCCAGTCGGTTCCCATCTGCGGAGTAACGTTGGGAGGCAGCGTGACCTGGCTGAGCCGCTCGAGCACGCGCTCGCGGTTCCAAGCGTTGTCGGTCCCATCTTCGAAGATCAACTTCAGATCGGAGAGGCCGAATAATGAAAACGAACGCAGGTGAACCACGCCGGGGATGCCGTTCATGGCGGTTTCCAGCGGGACTGTGACCTGCTGCTCGATCTGTTCCGCTGAAATGCCGGGCCATTGCGTGATGATCTCAACGTAGTTGTCCGCGACGTCGGGGTAAGCTTCGATCGGAAGATTGTGGAACGAGATGATTCCCCACACAAAGAGGACGAACGCCAGTCCGAGGATGAGCAGGCGATTGCCGAGCGCGAAATCGACGACGCGGCGAATCATCTATTGCTCCACCGTATTCTGCAGATCAAGGGCGTTGGAGACGACTCTATCGCCCGGCTTGAGTCCAGAAATGATTTCCTGTTGTTTGTCGGGCAGCATGCTTCCGGTCGTGACTTCCGAGCGGCGGAAGCGTCCGTCGCCCAGCGGCATGTAAATCCACTCGCGGTCGTGGAGGTGGAGAATTGCGGTCGCTGGAATCGCCGCGTGTGTCTCAGGCTGTTTGCCGAAAAAAGTTGCGGTGGCAAACATTCCAATTCTCGCCGTCCCAGGATTCTTGACTTCGATCCGGACCTTAGCCGTGTGCAGGTTGGGATCGAGCACCGGCAAAATGTTTTCGATGCGCCCCTTGAGTGTTTGCTTGGGGAAAGCGTTGAGGTGAATGTCGGCGAAATCTCCGACACGCGCGGCGTCGAGATCATTCTCATAAACATCGCAGACAATCCAGACGTAGGAAAGATCGGCGATCGTAAAGGGGTTCGGTCCCGACAACCCCTGAACTCCCGACGAATTTGTGACTTGCTGATCGGTGATCACGCCGGAAATCGGCGCTTTCACGTCGACGACGCCCGAAGGATGCTCTTTATCGATGCCGAGTAGTCGCAGCTGTTCGGTAGCTGCATTCAGATCGGCCCTCGCGTCGGCTTCCGCGCTCTCCGCGCTCTCAAGGGCGCTCTTGGCGATCGCTCCCTTGTCATACAGGAGTTTCGCGCGATCGAGTTGGGTTCGAGCTAGGCGTTCGTCATTTTGCGCCTTGATGAAATTTTGGTAGGCGCCAGACACGTCCGCGCTCTGAACGCGAAGCAGTACTTGTCCTTTCTCAACTTGGTCGCCGAGCCGTGCCTTGATTTCGATAACGCGCCCCGAGGCGAGCGAGACGACCGGAACTGCGCGCATGATATCGGGCTGTACCACGCCGGTCACATTCAACGCGGAAACCGCTTTATGCTCGACGGCGGTGGCGATCGGGAACTGGTCCGGATGATCGACCTTGAAATTATTGGTGTCGAGGTCGGGTTCGACCACTGCTTGCGGCGGAGCCTCGGCCTTCGGATCCGCTTTGCCCCCGGTGCAGGCGACGTTGCAGAGTGTCAGAGAAAAACCCAACACAGTAACGAAGTAGTTTTTGGAAAGAAAAGATCTCATTGGATTACCTCGCGCCCTACCGCCAGGTTCAGTTGCGCCGCCGCCGTAAGATACGATCCCACCAGGTTTACGTAATTCAATTCGACAGTGCGGTAGTCACTTTCTGCGTTCAGGAAGTCCAGCAATGAGGCACCGCCATGCTGGTAGGAAAACTGCACCGTGTCGCGCACGCGCACGGCCTGTTCGAGATACTGGCGTTTATATGGCTTCAGCAGTTCGATATCGCTGTTGACGACGGCATAGGCGGAGTCCACATCGCTGTAGACCTGCGTTTCCGTGCCCTGACGCAGCTTTTCGTTGCGGTTGATGTCGATTTTCGTCCGCAGCTTCTCGCCCTGATTCTTGTCAAAGATGCGTAGCGGAATACTGACGCTGGCGCCGAGCGTGTTGAGCGCATCGGGATTGTTGAACGATCCGTTGTGCGTGAACCAGACACCGATCGTTGGATCAGTGGAACCGTCCGCCTCGGCCAGCTTGTAATTCGTCTCGGCCTGCTGCACCGAGAGCACCGCGGCCTTCAGGTCAGGACGCGCATCGAGCGCTTCCTTGCGGTAGTCCTCGAGGCCGAGCAGGTCCTCGCGGAAATCGAAAACGCCGTCGACGTCATAGCTGTCGACTGGCCGGCGATCGTCGAGCAAAGCCAGAAGGTTGATCTTGGTCGTGCGCAAGTTGACCAGAGCAGTCTGGACATCGGACTCGTACTGCAGTCGTTGCAGCTCGAGGCGATCAAGATCGATGCGGGCAATATCGCCGGCGTCGAAGCGATCACGGCTCACCTTCAGGAGTTTGTCGTAGTAGGCCAAATTGTCTTGTGCCAGTCGAAGGACTGCCTTCGCCTGGAGCACTCCGACAAAAGCACTGCGAAGATTGAAGATCAGGTTGCGCTCGGAGTCTGACGTCTGCGCCGCGCCAATTGCAGTCCCTTGCTTAGCGGCTTCATAGCGCAGGTTCCGTTTGTTGCGGCGTTCGAACAGATAGCTGACACCGGGCGATACAAATGTTCCGGCGAAGGGCTGCCAAACACCATGGCTGGGCGCAATCTGTGTTCCATCCGCAGAGAGCGTGAAGTCCGGATTCGGCCGCAGGTGCGCCGTGATTTCCTGGGCTTTCAGTTCGTCGATGTTCAGCTTTCCGGCCATCAAGGTCGTATTGTTCAGTTCGAAATTTTCTTTCACCTGATCCCAGGTCCAGACCAGTGGCGTAGGCGCGGGCGAAGGCATAGTCTGCGCGCGCAGAGACACGACAGCCATAATGAGTACCAGCGTTAGATTGAGCGATATCCACCGCATCTAAAACTCCGGCCTGTTCGAGTTACACGGAATGGCAAAACGCCTGTCGGGAAGAGTTGAATACCGCGGCGTTTCGCCGCAGTATCACTATCTCGTTTTCCGCGTAAGAATTATGTAAGGGAGTAAAGAGGATCGCCGTTGATTTTCCGATCCTACTAATCAGCGATCCGGCCTACTAGGCAAGGCCGGACGGAGGGGAACGGCCGGACCGCACGACGATGGGCGCTGCAGGCGTGAGTTCGTGGATGACCTCCGCATGGCGCCAATCTGCCTGGATCGCGAAAGTGAAACTCAGATTGACGGACAGGTATGGCGGGCTCTGCCATTTCGAAGCAGATGGTTTGTCACTGCTTGCTTGTCGGATGCTGTGCTTGCTGCTGGGTGATTCCTCCATCTCGGCGCGCATCGCGCGGAGATCGTCGGTCGCGGAAATCACCGGGAACAAAACGACCAACATACATCCCAGCGCGAGGAAACACTGGGCCGAGGCGAACCGGCGGCGGTTTCGCACGTTTCTCGAGTCGCGCCACAGCCAGTAGGCTGGCAACGCGAGCAAGAGCCATGCGAGATTGAGCAGCAGTTCCATTTGTAAGCAAACATCCGGCGAGACAAATGCACTAACTTAAGATGCACCGGAAGGGTTAGTTTTTCAGAAATACCGAAATTTAGTCAACGTGACCTCGGTGACGTCGGACGGCCACGGCCGCAAGATCACGCTTCTGCAACATTCTTATACGGAAGCAGCGAAACTGTGGGAAAGTAAGAAAACAGGCTCTTGCGGTGGCCCGGCCACACTCGCAAAACGACTTCGACTGCAAAGGGGCGGGAGAACTCGATGGGAAAAATTTCGCTCGTTCCGCGGTTTCCGGCTTCGTTTATTCTCCTGATCTGCCTGTTCGGGATGGCGAAATGCCCCCCCGCCCTGTCTCAGGCGTCAGATGCACCGGCCGATGGGCAGCAGTCCGGGGCGACGCCTCCAAGCGAATCCCCTCTCATCATAGAAAACGAGTCCGAGCTACCGGATACCTACCCCCGCGCTCATTATGAAGTACGATTCCAGGCCCGCGGCGGTGTGCCAGTGCTGCACTGGCGGTTGGAGAAGGGCGCTCTGCCGCCAGGGATGAAACTCGAAGACAACGGCCTGTTCCACGGTGAGCCGGAACGGACCGGTGAATTTCAATTCACCCTCGCAGTGAATGACGGTGGCAGCCCCCAACAGGCCGTCCAGAAGGGGTTTGTACTGCGTGTGCGGTCGGCGCTCACGCTGAACTGGAAGAATCCGGCGCGCGTTGCCGGCAACCGGATCCAGGGTAGCGTCGCGGTCACGAACACGACTCCGGACGACATGGACCTGACTTTTGTCGTGATGGCGGTGGCGGGCAATGGCCGAGCTACCGCAATCGGCTACCAACGCTTCGTCCTGACCCGTGGAACGATCGGCATGGAATTGCCCTTCGGCGAAACCCTGCCCCAAGGTGGGTACGTTGTGCACGTCGATGCCGTGGGAGAAGTCGCTGCCAAGAATCTGATCTACCGGGAACGCATGCAGACGCCGGGGCCCCTGCATGTGAATGTAGGGCCATAGTTATTGGCGCATCGCCAACAGAGCAACAATCGGAGCCTTCCCAATTTTGGGAACCAGGGCCAAGGTTATCGACGTCACGGCTTTGGGTGATCCAGATCACGCACCGCTGTGCGGGAAATAACCCAAAATCTCACCCACCCCCGCCCGAGGAAAAATCAAGCCGACATCAAAATTCCACTAACACCTTTATTTGCATATCTTTGCGCATTCCCAAATCGGGACCGAAACCGAGCCTGATTTGGCGCACGAGTTGCCATTCCCTACACGTGGGCTGAGGCGAAGAAGCAACGAGCCGCCGCCGCCCAAGGGAGGTTTCCGATGCGGGCTCCTTATGGACTCAACATTCTGGACAATTGCCTGACTTGCCCGGTACGTGGCGAACACCTTTTCTGCAATCTTTCTCCTCAGGCCGCTCAGCGCCTCAACGACATCAAGTCCACGGCCGTCTATCCCAAGAGCGCCATGCTCTTTATTGAAGGGCAGCAGCCCCGGGGCGTCTTTGTTCTCTGCGTGGGAAAGGCGAAGCTTTCGACGTCGTCGCGCGAAGGCAAGACGATCATCACCAAGATTTCCGAATCGGGGGACATTCTCGGGCTTAATGCCGTGATCTCCAACCGGCCCTACGAAGTCACCGCCGAAATGATGGAGCCGGGGCAGGCGAACTTCATTCCGCGTGATTCGCTGATGCACTTTCTGAAGGATCATCCGGAAGTCGCGGTGCGGGTCGCGCAGCAGCTGAGCCGCAATTACTACACGGCATACGAGGAAATCCGCACGCTGGGATTGTCCGCTTCCCCCTCAGAAAAATTCGCCAAGCTGCTGCTTTCCTGGTCGAGCAAGACTGCACAAGACGATGGCTCGTCGCAGGTGAAGCTGACGCTCACGCATGAAGAAATCGCCGAGATCATCGGGACAACGCGCGAGACCGTCAGCCGCCTCTTTTCAGAATTCAAGAAGAAACAGTTGATGCAGTTAAAGGGCGCGACCTTAATCATTCGCAGCCGGGTCGCGCTGGAGAAGATCGTTCAGTCGTAGAAATGAAATCGTTGTGTATCGCTCTCGTGGCGAAGCCAAATGTTTGGCGGTGAATGCAGGAAGTATCAGCCACGAAGGACGCGAGGCATCACGAAGGCCTGATTCTCATGCGTTTTCCTTCGTGTAACTTCGTGGCCTTCGTGGTCGAAGTTTTTCTATTCGACGGACCACTCCTTTTGACC
The DNA here is from genome assembly GCA_963793945.1 of uncultured Acidobacteriota bacterium. Taxonomy (GTDB): domain Bacteria; phylum Acidobacteriota; class Terriglobia; order Terriglobales; family Acidobacteriaceae; genus Sulfotelmatobacter. The sequence continues at coordinate 252,100 of CAWCCE010000001.1, forward strand.
CCTTCCGCCGCTCGCGTATAATCGCGCCCGATGGCGCTCACTTCTGGAACCAAGCTCGGGCCGTATGAAATCCAATCCCTGATCGGTGCGGGCGGTATGGGCGAGGTCTATCGCGCTCATGATTCGCGGCTCGATCGTACGGTCGCGATTAAGGTGTTGCCGGAATCCTTTTCGGCCGATCGAGAGCGCTTGCAGCGTTTTTCGCAAGAAGCCCGGGCCGCCGCCGCGCTCAATCATCCCAACATTCTTTCCATCTTCGACATCGGCGAGGAACGGCGCGCGCCTTACGTCGTGTCCGAACTGCTCGAAGGCGAAACTCTTCGCGAGCGGCTGAGGAACGGTCCGCTGCCGATCCGCCGCGTCGTCGATTACGCGATTCAGGTGGCGCGCGGGTTAGCGGCCGCGCACGAGAAGGGCATCGTCCACCGCGACCTGAAGCCGGAAAATCTTTTTCTGACCAATGACGGCCGGGTGAAGATTCTGGATTTCGGTCTGGCGAAATTGGTGCGTCCGGAACCTGGCCCCAGCGGCGACGCGCCCACGGTGCAGGTTGCAACCGAGACTGGCCTGGTGATGGGCACTGCCGGCTATATGTCGCCCGAGCAGGTCCGCGGAAAGGCGGCTGACCATCGCTCCGACATTTTCAGCTTCGGCGCGATCCTCTACGAAATGATTTCCGGGAAGCGTGCTTTCCACGGCGAGAGCGCCGCCGACACCATGAGCGCCATACTGAAAGAAGAAGTGCCCGAACTTTCAGAGACTGCGCGCAATGTGCCACCCGGGCTCGATCGGATTGTCCGTCACTGTCTGGAAAAGCAGCCGGCGCAACGATTCCAATCGGCAGGCGATCTGGCATTCGATCTCGAAGCTTTGACGGAGCTTTCGGCAGGCGGAAAATCGGGCGCGCAGGCAGTGGTGGAGCAGGCCGACGCTGCCGCTTCGCGGTTTCGATTCGGACTGATCGGCGCTGGCGTGGCCGTCGCTGCCGGGCTGCTGGCGTTGGGTTGGTGGCTGGGCCGAGGACAAGGCACATCCGCTCCGCCGGAATATCAGCAGATTACATTTCGCACCGGATCGATCGGAAACGCCCGCTTCACTCCCGACGGCAGCATCGTCTATACCGCGGCGTGGGACGGCGGCGACGACCAGCTCTATCTGGCGCGCACCGATGACAACGGCGCGCGTGACTTGGGCCTGAAAAACGCCGACCTGCTTTCCGTCTCGAAAAGTGGAGAACTTGCAATCCGTCTGAACACGGCTTTCTCCGGCGGCTTCGCCCGCCTCGGAACGCTTGCCCGCGTTCCTCTCAACGGCGGAACTCCGCGTGAACTTCTCGACAACGTGCAGGATGCCAAATGGGCGCCTGACGGCGAAAACATGGTCATCGTTCGATTCGCGCGAGAGACCTCCCATTGGCGGCTGGAATATCCGGTTGGCCACGTTCTTCTCGACGGCATCAACTGGATCAGCGATCCGGCAATTTCTCCCGACGGCAAATGGATCGCATTTTCCGATCACGAGAATACCGACGGCGACGACGAAGGATCCGTGGCAGTCGTCGACATGGCCGGACACGAGAAGAAACTGTCCTCGGGCTTCGTCTCCATCGAAGGGGTGCAATGGTCTCCGTCGGGCGACGAGGTATGGTTTACCGGGACACGCAGCGGTAGCGCCACAAATCTTCACGGTGTAACCTTGTCTGGCAGAGAACGCCGTATCACGAACGTGCCCGGAGGCATGTGGCTCGAGGATATGCGCAATGGCACGGCGCTGATGATCACCCACCAGCAGCGCATCGGCATTCGTGGATTGGCGCCGGGCGCGAAAGAAGAAAAAGAATTGGGATGGTTCGGTTGGTCCCTTGCCCGCGACTTCAGCTCGGATGGCAAGAAGGTCCTGTTTGAAGAAGAGGGCGAGGGAGGCGGTCCGAACTACACAGTCTTTTTGCGCGACACGGACGGATCTCCGCCCGTGAAGATCGGTGAAGGCAATGCGATGGCGCTCTCCCCTGACACGAAATGGGTAGTGACCCGGCCATCGAAAGGCGGCCCGCTCAAGTTAGTGCCGACGGGAGCCGGCGAAGCGCGCCAGTTGACACACGATAACATCAGCTATGCCACCGTGCGTTTTCTGCCCGACGGCAGGCGACTGCTTGCCTCCGGAATCGAACCCGGCCACGCCGCGCGCGATTACTTGATCGACCTAAGCACCGGGGACGCCAAACCCCTGACTCCGGAAGGAATCCGTGGCGTTTCGCTCTCCCCCGACGGCCGCAGTACCGCGGTGATTGGACCAGAGGGCAAGCGCGGCATCTGGCCACTTGAGGCTGGCGGATTTCACCCGATACCAGATCTCGATTCGAAATACGCTGTTGCAGGCTGGTCCCCAGATGGGACCTCGCTTTACGTATCGGTCAATCGGATGGCTGAAAGAACCGCGAAGCTGTCGCGCGTGAACATCACCACTGGCAAGATGGAACCGTGGCGCGAGTTCGGACAGGCCGCAGCCCCGGGAAGCAGTGCCGGGCCGCCTCATTTCTCTCTCGACGGGAGCGCCTACGAATACGTTTACGTGCAAACTCTCTCGCAGGCTTTCGTCGTTCGAGGATTGAAGTAGGTTGACTGAATAGGCCGTTGTCCACACCACGTGTTACCGGGTTCGTCCCGCTAACTTTCTACTCCCCAGATCAAAAGAGTCGGTCTACGGTTTCCTTCGAAACTGCATCTCACCTTGCGCTTTATGGCTCTGGCCGCCGAGCATTTCCGGGCCACGACGAGCGCGAGTATGAGAAGACTTTTTCAGATCGCGACCTGCCTGATCCTGGGATGCGCGGCCGCGGTTTCGTTCGCGGCCCAGGCTTCGACGGATATCGAAAAGCCGCAGCACCGGGCCTGGGACATGCTGTTGACGGCTGTCCTATCCAAACAAACCACTGAGCGCACCAACGGCGTTCGCGCCCTCGGCTTGCTGCCCGACGAACCCCGCTTTCGTGAAGTGGCGGAGGCAGCGCTCGAAGATCGCAGCCCTGACGTGCGCGTAGCCGCTGCCACGGCATTAGGCCAGATGCACGCCACTGAGTCGATCCCAAAACTTCAGCACGCTCTTTCCGACGCCAAGATTCCTGTGGTGATGGCCGCGGCTCACTCTTTGCGCACACTCAAAGACGATCAGTCGGCGTACGAGGTCTATTACCAATTACTGACCGGCCGCCGCAAATCGAACGACGGCTTGATCGCGCAGCAACTCGCCACACTGAAGAATCCAAAAGAGTTGGCCATGATTGGTTTCTCCGAGGGAATTGGATACGTACCGTTCGCCGGAATCGGCTGGGATGCCTGGCGGACCATGCATAAGAAAGATCCGAATCCAGCGCGAGCAGTGGCCGCGACATTTCTCGCGCACGATCCCGATCCTGCTTCGGGACAGGCTCTCGTCAAGGCCACGAACGACAAGGACTGGATCGTCCGCGCCGCGGCAGTCGAAGCCATCGCGCAGCGCGGAGACCCGTCATTGCTGCCGAAAGTTCAACTGAAGTTTTCCGACAGGAATCCCAAGGTTCGCTACAGTGCTGCCGCGGCCGTGATTCGTCTCAGCGAGAAAGAACAAGTCAAAACTGCCAGGAATAATCGCTAGCGTTCCGCGTGGGCATTAGCGCTCGCGCGTTAAGCTCCCGCCTTCGCCATCGTAAGAACAATCACACGATCGATTTCATCTTTGCTTGCGGCCGGAAGCTTCAGGATCACTCCATTCGCATTCTGCGTGAACTCTGTCGTCGCTCCGCCAACTAGCATCTGCGCCGATGTCACCTTCCCCGCGACCGGAGGAAGCGCCAGCAGCGGCGCCGACCAGTTCAGCACGTGTACGTAAATCTTATTGTCCTTCTGCGTGGTCACTCCCCAGTCGCCGGGTGCGATCGGCCCTCCGCGCGTTCCGTAGATCGACTCTCCATACTTTGAGAGCCACTCGCCGACTGCCTGCAAGCGCGTCACGAATTGCGGATCAATCTCTCCATCTGGATAAGGCCCAATGTTCATCAGCAGGTTCGAATTGTTCCCGGCGGCGCGCACCAGGCGGCTTTCCAGATCGGCAGCGCTCTTGTAATTGCTGTCGCCGATGTTGAATCCCCAATTGTCATTGAGAGTGTCGCAGCTTTCGAGCGGCAGCTGGTTGCTCACATAGTTCGTGTTGAAGCCCGCGGTGTTCTGGCCAGGCAGATCGCGCTCAAAGGTCTGAACATCTTCTCCCGGACGCGGCGTCTGATGATGATTCGGAATAATCAGCGCCGCCGGCTGCAGCTTGTGGATCAGCGCGTAAGTTTTGTCGAGATGCCAGTCGGCGTCGGGCTTGTCCCACATGCCGTCGAACCATATGCCGCCAATCGGCCCGTAGTTGGTGAGCAACTCGGTGAGTTGGCCGTCCATGTAATTGTCGAGGTACGCATTCCAATCGCCGTGATCGGGACGTCCATTCTTCCAATCGGTTGCGCCGCGCGGGTAGTAATCCGGATTGTGCCAGTCAAGCTGGGAATAATAGAAGAAGAGCTTGATGCCCTGGCGATGGCACTCCTCCGCCAGCATCTTCAGCGGATCCTTCTTATAAGGCGTGCGCTGCACGATATTCCAGTCGGATACTTTCGAATCGAACATTGCGAAACCGTCGTGATGTCGCGACGTGATCGTGATGTACTTCATCCCGGCAGCCTTGGCCAGCGACACCCAGGTCTTCGCGTCAAATTTCTCAGGGTCGAAAAACAAAGGAAGGCGATTGTATTCATCCACCTTCAGCTTACGATTGTGGAAGACCCATTCGCCATCGCCGAGCACGCTGTACACGCCCCAGTGAATGAACATGCCGAATTTCATGTCCTGAAATTCACGGCGTGCCTGCAAGTTCTCCGGCGACGGCTGGTAGGCAGTCTGAGCCGTAACTTGTTGAGCAGCGAAGCCGCAAACTAAAAGTGCAAGAGCGAAAGCAACTTTCAGATTTCGATTCCCCATGAATGAGTCCTCTGCCCGCAACGTGCTCCCTGTGCTCTCTATGGTGAGTCCGAGAAATTCCAAGTGGATATTAGCACTCGAAATGACCGTTCGGCGGTTTTCCCGATAAAATCGAAGCTCAATCTCGACAGCAATAAAGAGGTGCCGCTCATGGCAAACCAAAACGGATTAGTTCAAGTACCCAGCCGCTATTCCGTCGACGAAACCCTGCAACGCCTGCAATCAGCCTTCGCCGAAAAAGGATTGCACGTATTCGCAATCATCGATCACAGCGGCGAAGCAGAGAAGGTCGGTCTCACGATGCGGCCCACCAAGGTTCTCATCTTCGGCAGCCCTAAAGCAGGCACGCCGCTCATGGTGGCCGCTCCAAGTCTTGCGATCGATCTTCCTCTGAAGGCGCTCGTCGCCGAGGACGCTAACGGCTCGGTCTCGGTCACCTACAACAGTCCCGAATATTTGCAGCAGCGTCATGGATTCCCCGCCGACCTGATCAAGAATCTTGCAGGAGCCGGCATGGTCATCGCAAAGGCTGTGGAATAATGCTGGCTGCATCGGAGCAGGCGTGAGCGACGCGAATCTCAATCCGAACCGGGCGCGCGATCATCTCGCGAACGAGCGCACCTTCCTCGCCTGGGTCCGTACCGGCGCCGCAATCATCGTCTTCGGATTTGCTATCGGCCGGTTCTCCATCGCGATCCGCCAGTTGAGCGCGCTCCAAGGGCACGGCATCCGCACAGCGGGTCTCTCCGTGTGGATGGGATCCGGCACGATCGCCGCCGGCCTTCTGCTCGTAGTCGCGGGGTTGTTCCGCTATCGCAAGAACAGGGCGCGCCTCGAGTCGGGCAATTTCGAGCCTGCCGGTTTCGGCCTGGATCTCCTGACCATTCTGACCGTGATCATCGGGCTGGCTCTAGCCGCGTACCTGATCTACACGGAAAAAGTTATCGGATAGTTTCAAGAAATCCCACCCGCGCATGGTTCACGGGTGGGATTTCTTTTTTTCAATCGCAAACTTAGGCTGCTTTTTGCTGTTGAAACGCAGGAACGAACGACTCTGCTACGAATGTTTCGAAAGTCGTCGGTGTAGTGTTCTTCGAAGTGCGTGGTTCAAGTGCCCGCATCTTGCCGGCATTGAGTGCCGCCGTCATCTCCAACAGCAGCCGGGCAAATTGATCGGACATTCCCATCTGAACCATCGCTCCCCGAACCTGATCGTCCGATAAGTGAACGTATTTAAGATCCGGCTTGCCGATGGCCCTGCCAATGATTGGTGCCACCTCGGTGTACGAGAGTTCGCGCTGGCCGAGCAGTTCACGCGTTTGTTTGCCACTCGTTGACGGATGTAACAACGCGTCCGCTGCCGAGGCACCGATATCGCGCGTGGCAATCATCGGAACCTTCAGATCTGGACGAAGCGGCCCAACCATGGTTCCCATCTTATGAATTGCTCCCACTTGGGGCAGTGTATTTTCCATGAAGTACCCGGCGCGAAGGTAGAGCACATTCGCGCTGTTGATCTGGTTGAGTTTTTGTTCAAGATCATGCAAGCCGACCACAGGGCCGACACCGTTGGCCTGTTCGGCACCAACGCTGCTGAGTGCGACCACATTCTTGGTTCCAGACTTCTGCACGGCGGCGGCAATCGCATCGCTGACTCGATTTGCATAGCCAAGCGGATCGGTGCTGGTGGGGTTCGGCGGAATCATGACATAGGCCGAGTCCGCTCCATGCAAGGCTTTGGTGAGAGCACCGGCGTCGGTGACGTCGCCGGTAAAAATCTCCGCACCTTTTCCGGCGAGAGTTTGTAAATGAGCTGCATTTCGGCCGACGACACGAACCTTCTGCCCCGCAGTAAGAAGATTGCTCGCCACGACATGTCCAGTATTTCCACTTGCTCCCAATACGACAAACATAGAGTTACCTCCTCCCAGCTTGGATGTCTTCGTTTGTAATTGGACTCAGCAAAGCCGGGGACAAATCGAGGGTGTCGTTGGGGATCGATTCAACGCAGAATCAGAATAGGGTGATGGATTCAGATGTTGACGAGAAAAAGTAATCGGGGCGGGTGGCCCGGAGTTCTTGAAATGTTTGCTTCCCCGTTTAGAAACTGTGGGTGCCCCGTCCTTGCGCTTTTTGCAAGGGCGGGAATACCGGACGCCTCCAGCGAGTGCATTTTTGAAGCGAGTACGCTTTACCGCACACGATAGCGAAACGAAATCTCGGTCCAACCCGCGTTTAACCGAACCGGTCCGGCTTCGCTAAGAAAATAGAAACGATAGCTGCTCCAGCGCCATTGTTCGGGTGTTGCGACCAGTCCGCGCTTGACCGGATTGCGATGCATGTACCTCAGTTTCTCCACGCGTTTCTTCGTCGTCCAGACATTGAAGTCGTAGAAACGCGCTTGCCAAAATGCTCTCCGCCGGAGTTCGTCGCAAAAGAGATTGCGCTGACGAGGATTGCGCCGCTTGTGTTTCGGCAACAACGCTCGAGCTGTGCGCTGCTTCAACACTTGCATGACTTTGGAAGGGGTTGCGATCTCGGGTTCGTGACGAGCAGGTGAGCATGTTCCGGCATCACGACGTATCCGACGACTATGAAAACGATATCGTTCCCGGACCTGTTCAAGGACCGTAAGGAAACGGTCGCGGCAACGCGCAGAGTTCAGAAATGGCAATCGGCGGTAGCAGAACCAGGTGATAAAGTGCAAGTGATGAGCGCCGTAGGTGTGATGCAAACCGCTGGGCATGACAAAGCCCATAGTATCGGCCGCCACCCCACAGTTTCGAAACGGGAAAGGAATCCCTCGCAACTCTGGGCCACCCGTCAGTCGTTCTGTTCCCTGGTAATGGAGGCGGCTATGACACGACATTACCGTTGGATTTTGCCTTTGATGGCGGTCGTGCTTTGCAGTGTTCTCGCGTCGGCGAGCGACGGACAAGCTGATGAAATCTACACCATTCTGAAGCAGTTTCCGGGATATCACGTGTTGGCATTACAGGAACGCGACTCCGGCGCGAGGGCTTACATCGCTCAGCACTTTCCGAAGGCCAACCCGAGTATCGTCCGTGCTGACTTCGACGGCGACGGCCAAGAGGATTATGCATTGCTGCTGAAGCATGCCAAGTCGGCTAAGGCACTACTCGTGGTGGTTCTTTGTCCTGCAGATGCTGAATGCAAGACCGCCTACAAAATGGACGTGTCCGAGGCCTATAGAGTGACCTACCTTTCGCCCGTGCCTGTCGGATCGCGCGTGTCCCGGACAGAGGTCATGCCCAGGAACGATCATTCCGCAGGAAGATTGAAGTCGGTGGGCATCCGGGTTACATACGGCGAACAGGCTGAAGTAGTGCTCTACTGGAACAGTAAGCTCAGGAAGATCCAAAAGGTTCAAACCAGCGATTAGGTTGACGCTTCTAGCCGCTGAGCCATCGCTTGAGAGGGTGCAAGGGCCGTGCCGATCTGTGGCGCGGCCTTCCCGTTTGCGCTGGCGATCCGTTTCCGATTACGGGGTATTCTAGCCGCCGATCCGCGGCCTGATCACGACCCGATTAGCTGCCGGATGCGGAGTCGAATCCGAGGCGGATTCCTGACCTGGTGTTGCGGCGATTCTTACACAGTGGGGGATGGGTCCCTTCCCTCCCGGAGGCCAGTTTCCAAGGTGAGTGTTTTTTAGGGGGCTGGCTCATCCTGTCCAGGATAGAACCTATAGATCTGGGTTGCCCACCCTTCCAGCGCTTTTGGCGGGAGGGTGGGCTATTGCCGATCGTTGGCGCCATACGCATTCCTTCTCGCCTCCGCGCCGCCGATCGACACTCGATCTCGACTGACTTTCCCGGGAAGCGGCTCCGCCGCGACATTCGGTTTCCACAGCTTTATTTCCCACGTTGTGACATCCAACCTTGCCTTTGACCGCGCCGCCGTCCGATCATGGCGAAGCCGAGCGTGGAGAGCTCAAAATCGCTGTGCAGCCTAACTCCTTATTTCGCAATATTTTACGTATAACCCATTGCGAATCAAGATTTTGCGCGGAGTCCGTGCGCCACGAAATGCCTAACTCCTGCGTATTCAATATTTTGACTCACGACGACGAAAAACGACTGCAGAATCCCTGCGCCACTAACTTCACTCTTTTCAGGATTTTGGCTGTAAAATATTGTGCCCCTAGGACTGCTTGGCGATTTTCCGCTAAGTCGATGATTTCAGTAGACCGGCAGGGGAGGGGGATATCCCTTCAACGAAGACTTTTCCGCGCTTCGCTACATGCACACATGAGCGTCGCGCCCCGAGGTTGAATGGCGAACGATCAGGAAAAAGAGGCGGCGGCGCGCGCCAGCCTGCGCTTTATTAAGGATGGACAAGTCGTCGGCCTCGGCACCGGTTCGACCGCGGCCCACTTCATCCAGTTGCTCGGCGAACAGGTGAAGCAGGGCCTGCGCGTCCGCGGCATTCCCACGTCGGTCCGTTCGAAAGAGTTGGCCGAAAGCCTAGGGATCCCGCTCACCACGCTCGATGAGTGTCAAGAGATTGCCGTCACTGTCGACGGCGCCGACGAGGTCGATCCGCAGTTGCGGCTGATCAAGGGTGGAGGCGGCGCGCTGCTGCGAGAAAAAATTGTGGCTTCGGCAACGAAGCAGTTGGTCATCGTCGCGGATGCGTCGAAGCAGGTGAAGATGCTGGGAAAATTTCCGCTGCCGGTAGAGGTAATTCGCTTTTCGCAGGTACTCGTCGCCAAGCGGATCGCAGCTCTAGGCGCAACCGTGCAACTGCGCGTAGACAATTCCGGCAAGCCGTTTGTGACTGACGAGAACAATCACATCCTGGATTGCCGCTTCGGCGAAATCCGGGATCCGGATGCGCTGGCGCGGCAACTCAGCGACATGCCAGGAGTGGTCGAACACGGATTGTTCATCGGGATGGCCAGCGTCGCGTTGTTCGCGCGCGGCAGCGAGATTATCGAGTTGAAGCGATAGAACGGCAACAGCAGATTCCTCGCTTCGCTCGGAATGACAAGGTTCGATGACACTGTAACGGTAGAGATCCGATGGCATCGGAAGCACAAGTTCGGGAATGGACTGGACCGTCACGGCGGCGTGTGCCGCGCTTTCGCGCGGCTGCGCCCGTTGACGTCACAGTCATGCGATCGGGAGTTCCCGACAAAGTCCCAGGACGTTCGGTAAATGTCTGCGAGCGTGGCATCGCCGCGATGCTTGCCGGAGAACTGGAACCGGGTCAGACCGTGGAAGTCGAGCTGATGCTGTCGCCGGAGGCCGAGCCGTTGCGCGCCAACGCGACCGTGAAGTACCACGACAAATTGCGATGCGGATTCGAGTTCGTCGAGATATCCGCCGAGCAGCGCGTCGCGATCCGTGATTGGGCGAAGGAAGCGAAAGCGGAAACAGAGGTCGGAGCGATTCCACACGCGAGAGTGAATCGCGTCGTGGTCAAGCACATCCCGGCGAGTCAGAGTTCGTTTGGAGGGGGCGGATCGTCGGGCCGTCGCGGAAAAAAATCGAGCCTCATCGCATGGATCGTCGTTGTAATGCTGGCCGCATTCGTGACCGGTGTGTTCTGGTGGAGATGGACCAGCGGCTGGGAAGAATTGGAATCCGGCCGCAAGGGATCGAATAGCGCGTCAACAACGCCTTTGAAGGTTCCGACCGATGCGATGCAGAAATTGCTGGTTCACCGAGTCGACCCGATTTATCCCGCAGACGCGAGACAGCAGAATTTGCAAGGCATCATCGCGCTCGACATCGTTGTCGGGCCCGATGGTTCGGTCGCGAGTACGCGCGCATTGAATGGTCCCGACGTATTAGCCCGCGCTGCCATGGACGCGCTGCGCTGGTGGAAGTTTCAACCCTATCGCGTGAACGGCGAGCCGGTGACGGTCGAGACTACGGTTGCAGTGGAGTTCAAGCGCTAGTTGGAATCAGCTGCTCTTCTTGCGCAGAGCGTGAAGCACAACTGCGCCGCTAACACCGAAGCATCCAACGGCTCCGAGCGCGGCGACGAACATCAGGTTGGCGCTGAGATGGAGATAGTCCGCAAATACTGCGGTCACGGCGAACAGCAGCCCAACCACGTTGAGCCACAGCGGAGCGCGAACGGGCTTAGTCGGATCCTTGCGGATACGCAGTTGCAACAACAGAGCGGCTAGTCCGATCGCAGCCACGACGACGAGCGCCAGCGGACTCGAGAACGCCGGACGGCTCGTGAAGGTGACTACCAGCACGAGCGCCAGCAATAGCAATCCGGCGGCGACGATGCTTCCGCCGCGGGGCTTGGGTGATGCAGGCGAATTGGAAGGATCCTGGGACAAGGAGTTCCGTCCCAAGTTATACAAGCAGAGTGCGCGGTTTTCAAATCCGCGCGTAACGCTACTCCGGCTGCGAATTCCGCCGACCGACGTGCTGGTTCCGCTTCTTTCACTCGAAATCTTCCTGCTTAAGCGCCGGCTAGCCACTCAGCTTGCCGCGGATCTCCATTATGAACCGCGTAGAGGACAAGTTCGACGCGCGTCGAGATGCCGAGTTTCTCAAAGATTCGGAAGAGATATTTCTTGATCGTGTGCGGGCTGAGATTGAGTTCACTGGCGATCTGGCGATTGCCAAGTCCTTCGGCAACGAGCGCAACAACCTGTTCCTCGCGCGGCGTCAGCAGGCGATCGCCGCTCGTGTTGAGCACGCGCAACGAGGGGACTTCCGAGATCAGGTCCATCACGTAGTTGAGTTGCTCGGTGTTGACCCAGATTTGTCCGCCAGCTACGCGGAGAATGCACTTGCACAGCAGGCGAAGGTTGGAATCGGTGATCGAGAAGATGCCACGCACCCCGGAGCGGAAGGCTGTTACCACGAACTCGCGATCAAACGAGTCGGAGAGCAGAACCTGCGCAATTCCGGGATGAGAAAGATGCAGGCGACGCAACACTGCGACGGTTTCGGACAGAGTCGCTGGCGTCACCGAGAGGAGCGCAACACGGGGTAGATTTGCGATGACAGCCTGCGCGATCGACATCGTATCCATCATGCACGTGGTGAGGTGAAACTCCGGATGACGGCGTAGCGCGCTGGTGAGTAGTTGAGCCTGCATGCGATTGGAGTCGGCGATGAGGACACTAATCGCATTGGAAGTGGCGGCGCACAAACCCATACGGCGATTCTCCGTAAATCAGCAGACAGACTGATGGGGTGATTGTAGGAAGACGAAAGATGATCCACAAGGAAAGCGGGCACAAAATTTGGGTGTGACTCTCAAAATGGGAATTGAAAAATTAGGCCGAAGGTCTGAGGTTATAAAGTGCGCCGGCTGTTGAAAAGCCAACTGCTTGTTTGACGTTGCGTGGCGCGAGATCACATCCATATCCTTGGGAGAGCGTGCTAGATCAGGGCGAATCTAGTGGATTCGCGTCAGCGTTGAAGGTTCAATGATTGGTTATTTTGTCTTGGCCTTCATACGGCCCGCAGCATTTATTGTGATGTCGTGAACATGCAAGTCCACTTTTGTAGTTACTTCTAATCGGTACATCCCCGAATTTCCCGATCGCGGAATTCGCTGTGACTTCCCGCAATTCAACGAAACACGGCCATCCCGCATGAGGAAGGATGTCCACTTTTGTTTACCCAACCTCTCACATCTTGTTGCGTTCTGCGGAGTCGGATAAGTTGCGCCTAGCAATTAGGCAATGATCTTGGAAGCGAATGCAGCACAGTCCGCGATGAAGATTGGTTTCACATTCGTGCGATTCGTCGTCATGGCGGCGCTGTTTATGCAGTGTTGTTCGTTTGCCTCCGCGCAGGAGAAAGCAGACCTGAGCGGAAGCCAAGATACTTCTCGTTCCGGCTCAACCAAACCAGCAACGGGGAGCGACACCAAAGTAGCCGTAAAGCCTGGGGGAGCGGATGGCAAGGAGAACCTCTTGCTCGGAGGGAACCGGCGTCCGCTCTACCGGCTGCGGCAGAGTGATGTGGTCGATGTGAGTTTTACGGTTGCGCCGGAATTCAACCAGTCACTCACGGTTCAACCGGATGGCTACGTGATGCTGAAAGATGCGGGCTTGGTTGAGGCACAAGGCTTGAATCTAGAAGAGTTCAGTCGTGCGATCGAAAAGGCTTATCAAGGATATCTGCACGATCCGCAGGTGGCGGTTGCGCTGAAGGAGTTCGAGCATCCTTACTTCATCGTCGGAGGCGAAGTTGGAAAGCCCGGCAAGTACGAGTTGCGGTCGGACACGACCGTGATGGAGGCCGTAGAAATTGCCGGAGGATTTACGCAACAAGCCAAGCATTCTCAGGTGGTGTTGTTCCGGCGCGTCAATGACGACTTGGTGGAAGCGCGGCTGCTGGATTTGAAGAGCATGTTGAAGCAGGCCAGCTTGAAAGAAGATTCGCATTTGCGACCGGGGGATCTGGTGTTTGTTCCGCAGAACACGATTTCGAAGATTGCCCGATTTCTGAGCAAGCCTTCCGTGAGCATGTACATGAACCCAAATCAGTTCTAAGACACTTCCCTCACTCGCGTGTCAGACGAAGACCCAATTCGCAGGCAGATCCAGCCTTCCGTGCCGAACTTGCGCGAGTTGGCAATGGTGTTGTTCCGCCAGCGAAGGGTCTTCGTTTGGGTTTCGGGGTTGATATTCGCGGCGGCGGTCCTATATGCGGTCGTCGGAACGAAATACGAGGCGAACATGAAGATTCTGGTCCGGCGCGGGCGGGCCGACGCACCGGTGAGCGCCGGGGAAAATGCTCCTTACGATTTGACGAGGACGGCGACGACCGAGGAGGACCTGAACTCAGAAGTGGAATTGCTGCGGGACGACGAGGTTCTGCGAAAAGTGATCGAGGAGACAGGCGGTGGTGGCCGCGACTGGTTTCACCTGCTCCATCTGGGAGAAGGACGCTCCCAGCGAATCGAGCGCGCGGCGCGACGACTGGGAAAGAAGCTGAATGTTGAAGCGATGAAGAAAACAAATCTGATCGCAGTCAGCTATCCAGCGGATGATCCGGAGGTGGCTGCGAAGGTATTGCGGTCGCTGTCGAATGTTTACCTGGAGAAGCACATGATGGTCCACCGCCCGAACGACGAATTTCACTTCTTTGAGCAACAAACAGCCGAGTCGAGGCGGCAACTGGAGGAATCGAAGGGACGGCTTCTGCAGTTCACCACAAAAGAAGGAGTCATCTCGGCGTCGCAGCAACGCGACCTGGCGCTGCAGCGACTGAGTGAACTCGATGCCGTCGGGAGGCAAACACGAATCGACCTTGCGGAAACCCGACAGAGAGTCTGGGAACTCGAGCAACAGCTTTCGAAGCTTCCGGAGAGAACGACCACCCAAGTTCGGATTTCGGACAATCCGGAATTGCAGAAGGCACTGAAGGCGAGCCTGCTGGACTTGCAGCTCAAGCGAACCCAGTTGCTGACGAAGTTTGAGCCAACTCACCGGCTGGTACAGGAAGTCGAGCAGCAGATTGCCCAGACGCAGTCGGCGATTGCGGCGGAGAATGTAGCTCCTCTCAGGGATGAGACAACCGACAAGAATACGAACTACGAGTGGGCAAAAGGGGAATTGCAGAAGGCCCAGGTCCAACTGAAAGCCCTTGAGGCGCGGGATGGAGCGACAGCGGTTCAATCGGCGACGTATCGCTCGATTGCAGAGAAGCTTGGCGAGGATGCGATCACGCAAGACGATCTGCTTGGTTCGGAGAAAGCGGCGGAGGAAAACTATCTTCTATACGTGAAGAAACAGGAAGAGGCCCGGATGAATGATGCGCTCGACGAGCGAGGCATCGTGAACGTGGCGATCGCGGAACAGCCCACTGTGCCCGCGCTGCCGGTGTGGTCGATGTGGTCCGTGCTGGCAATCGGGTTGATGGCCGCGGGCTCAGCGGGGGCCGGAGCCGCATTCGCGTCGGATTATCTCGATCCGGCATTTCGCAATCCGGATGATGTCCTGGCTTACCTGGATGCGCCGGTCTTGGCGTCGCTTCCGCGAGAGTCACGCCGGAGGCTGCCTGCATGAGGAGCGAGCCATGAGCATCGGGCTGGGTCTCGGTAGCGTGAGGCGGGACGCGGAGCGCGAACCTGTCTCGCCTGAAATTCGACCGGTTCTACCGGTACGTACCTGGAATCCCGAAAGATTTGCGCGAGAGCAGATACGGAGCCTGGTGCGGCAGGTGTTTCTTTCGAATTTGCCCCGACCGGCGCGGCAAGTGCTGTTCACTCCAGCCGAGGCGGAAACAGATGTTCGAAGTCTTTGCATGCGCGTGGGAGAAAGCCTTGCGCTCGAGACCATGGGGAGCATTGCGATTGTCGGCAGACATCCTCACCTGGTGGCGGCAGAAGAAATCTGCCGAGCAAGAATGCCCGGCATTCCCGACGATAGTCGTGGAGCGCCGTTGCGCGCCGCTGCGGTGCGATGGCGAAGTAACGTGTGGCTCGTTCCTGCTCGCGAGAACGATGATGACAACGCAAGCGCACTGTCATTGCATAAGTACGCGGCGGAAATTCGCAGCGAGTTTGAGTACGCGATTCTGGAGGGACCTCCAGCTGCGGAATCGAGTGAGGCGGTGGCGATGGCGCAGTTTGCGGATGGAGTTGTTCTGGTACTTTCGGCCCACCGCACGCGGCGCGCCACTGCCATCCAGATCAAGAAGATGCTCGAGGAATCCCATGCGAGGTTGCTTGGAACTGTACTGACCGATCGGGAATTTCCGCTTCCGGAAAGCCTCTACCGGCGGCTTTGAGCGCAGTGTCGTCGAAGGAACGAAGTGAAACGGAGCTGACGTGTCAACCGTCCTTTTCAATCCGAGACAGCGGAAGACAGAAGCAGTCGAATGGGCGCGCTTGATTCCGGGCGAGGCTCCAGCGTTTCGTCGCCCGAGCAGGAAGCCTCCGCAATCGGTGAAGCCCTTTGTTCTGGATAAGGGTGTCGCTCCTGCGGCCGGGGATACAGAGACTCCGCCGAAAAATACATTGCAGTTGCTCGTGCCCGGTCCCTTGCAAAGACGGATGGGAGCGAGGTGGCTGCGATCGATGGCGGCGGATTGCGCACTCATCACGATGAGTTGGCTCACGGTAGGAGCAGCGTTGGTTCCGCTGCGACTGCTGTTTCCGCGAGTGCACGGATTCGCGTATGCGGCAGGTGCGCCCAGCTCGCTGTTGGGGATCGCTCTCTTGCAATCCGCATTGATCACCCTGATGGGCTATTCGGAGGGATTGCACGCAGAGGATCTCGACCTACGTGATCAAGCCTGGCTATTGGCGAAGTCCGTGCTATGGGCGACCGCGGTGTTGTGCTTCGCCTACGGATTGCAGGGTGCTCCGTGGACCACAGGGGGACTATTCTTTATCACCGGCGTCGTGGATTTCGGAGCATTGTGGACCCGGAGGCGTTGGAACAGGGAGCGAACGGGAGGTGCGTGTGGCCACTCGGACCTGCGGAATGTGTTGATCGTGGGCGCAGGCAAAGTCGGCCGACGAATCGCGTTAAACGTCGAGAAGTACCCGGCCAGAGGAAGGAAGGTATGCGGATTCCTCGACGATGAGATTCCGATCGGTGATGGAGTGGTGGGGCGAATCGTGGACTTGGGGCGAATCGCTAGGAAACTATTCGTAGATGAGGTGATTCTGGCAGCGCCGCAGAATGGTGACTTAACACGTTGGGTACTGGAGGAGGCGCGCCGCCTGAGGCTCGATGTGGAAATCGTCCCTGATTTGTTTGGGTATCAGGCGGTAGAACAAGAGGCGGATCGAGTCGCTGGGTGTCCCTTCATTTGCTTACATGCCGAGAAACTGCCGGCGGCTGGATTGATCCTGAAGCGGTTGGTGGATTTATGCGGGGCGCTGATGGCGTTAACTGTGCTGTGTCCGTTGCTCGCGGCCATCGCCATTCTGATCAAGCTGGACTCGCGGGGGCCGATTCTCTATGCCGCGCAAAGGGCTGGGAGGAAGGGGAGGCTATTTCGTTGCTACAAATTTCGAACCATGGTCAGCAATGCGGACGAACTTAAGGAACGTCTTCGGCTGGACAACGAACGGTCGGGACCGTTTTTCAAGATGGCGAGCGATCCGAGGATTACGCGAGTGGGACATTATCTGCGGCGATTCAGCCTGGACGAATTGCCTCAACTGTGGAACGTGGTGAAAGGGGAGATGAGCTTAGTTGGGCCCAGGCCGCATCCGCTGGACGATTTCGCCGGGTATGAGATCGAACATCTTGGGAGGCTGGATGTTACTCCGGGAATTACAGGATTGTGGCAGGTGACGGCGCGGCGGGATCCATCGTTTCGGCGAGGTATTGAGCTGGACCGCGAGTACATCCGGACGTGGAGTCTGGGTCTGGACTTGCGCATTCTGCTGAAGACGTTTCGGGCAGTGGTGGGTGGGAGCGGGGAATGATGCGAGATTCCGTGGGAACGGTCGCGGCGGGCTGGGATGGAGAAGCATTTTCGGTTTGGGCCGCGAAAACTGTTCTGCGCCCGCTGCAGATGTTAGTTGCCGCTCCGTCGCTGCTTTTCTTGGCTGCATTGACGGCGATGCTCCTGCGACATCCGGATGTGCAGTTCTATGAAATCGACCGCGTCGCGTTTGGACTCCTGGTGGTTGGAGTAGTGTTCCGGGCGGCGGTAACGCGAAGAGTTGTGTTCGTTGCCGAGCGCGCGACGTGGCCGATGATCGGGTTGACTCTGTTGGCGTTGGCAAGTATCGCCGGGCAGCCATTCGATCACGAGACGTGGAGTCTGCTGGCGTCGAAGTTCATCGTGCCATTTGCATTGTTCCACCTTGCGGGAGTGATCTTCACAACGGAAAGCCGTTTCCGACAATTCGAGATCTTTGCATTGATCGTGCTGGCTTACTTGAGCTTTACCGCCATTGCATTTCTGGTCGGGGCGCGCTCACTGATCTTCCCGCGATTCATTCTGGATGAAAGTCTTGGCTTTCACAAGGACCGTGCGCGAGGTCCGCTGCTGCAGGCAGTGGCGAATGGTGTATCGCTCAACATGCTGGCTTTGCTGGTTCTGCAAGCGTACAGACGCGGAAGTGTGCGCGGCCTGAAGGTGCTGCTGGTGCTGGCGTCAGTTCCCCTTGCGATTCTTGCGACCATGACGAGAGCGGTGTGGCTGGCATTTGCCGGATCGGTGCTGGCGATGATTTTTCTGTCTCGGCGACGTGCTTTCTGGCGCGCTTGCATCGCGTTGGCCATTGCCGGGGTTGGGGGGGGCGGCATCCTGCTGAGCTGCGATCATTTCGCCGCGACGCTCAGCGATCGCCTAGAGGAACGAGGGCCCATCGATTATCGCGAGGCCGTGTACGGCGGCGGTTGGGACATGTTCCTGCAACGTCCCTTGATGGGGTGGGGATTTCACCAAATGCCAGCGGAACTGCCGAGGCACGTGAGCGGATACAACGAGAAGATTCTTTATCCACACAACACCTATCTCGAACTGGTGGTGGAACAGGGACTACTTGGGCTCGCTCTGTACGTGTGGCTGATGTGGGAATTATTACGATTGGGAAAAGGTGCGATTCCTTCTGGCGAGAGAGGCGGATTCCTGAATCAGAATTTCCACCGGATGTGGCCAGTCTTACTGGCGGTGTACTGGGCAAATGCGGCGATGGTGGTGATGAGCTACCAGTTCGTCAACGGATTGCTATTCGCGCTGGCTGGGATGCTGGCGGCTCAGCGGCGGCGGGCAGGGGAGTTGCAGGCGTGATAACGATTGCGTATCTCGCCAATCAGTTTCCGTCTCCGGTCGAGCCGTATGTCAGTGATGAGATCGAGGAATTGCGGGGGCG
Organism: uncultured Acidobacteriota bacterium; assembly: GCA_963793945.1. Taxonomy (GTDB): domain Bacteria; phylum Acidobacteriota; class Terriglobia; order Terriglobales; family Acidobacteriaceae; genus Sulfotelmatobacter. Next base: position 270,888 of record CAWCCE010000001.1, read on the forward strand.
TGGGCTAGACGTGGTGACCGGAAGTGCGCGGAAACCGCCGCTGGGAGAGGAGACTCCAGACATCGTTTTGCAGTCGCTGTCCGCAACTGTAGCGGCGAGGGCGGTGTGGTTGTGCATTCAGCGGTGGAACAAGGTTCTGCCTCTCGTGGCGCGTGCGCTCATCAGCGGGAGAGAGAATCCGTGGCAGCGGCTGAAGGCGCTGGTACACACCTTTCTTGGAGCCTGCTATGCGTTGCTGCTGGAGAACCGCGGGATCGCGCACATTCACGTTCATCATGGATATTTCGCCTCGTGGATCGCGATGGCAGCTGCCGAATTGATGGATGTCGGGTACAGCATGACGCTGCACGGATCCGACTTGCTGTTGCATGGGACTTTCCTGGATGTGAAGTTGGAACGATGCTCTTTCTGTTTGACCGTGTCCGAGTACAACCGGCAGTACATTCTGGAGCATTATCCAAAGGTCGATCCGGGAAAGATCGCGGTGATGCGACTGGGTGTCGAGGTGCCGGCGATAACGGCCCCGAGATCTCTCGGGGTCAAGGCACAAGGTGCGCCATTCACATTGCTGGCCGTTGGGAGGTTGCATGCAGTGAAGAACCATGCATTCCTCGTGCGAGCTTGTGCGCTCTTGCAGGCGCTCGATATTCGCTTTGAATGCTTCATCGCGGGAGACGGGCCGGAGCGCGACCGTCTGGAGTTGCTCATCCGGAAATGCAGCCTTGAGGGATTGGTCACTCTGCTCGGTCATGTTCCTCGCGAGCAGATGGACTCCCTTTATGGCCGGGCCGACGTCGTTACGCTTACGAGCCGTAGCGAAGGCATTCCACTGGTACTGATGGAAGCAATGGCAAGCGGGAAGGTTGTGCTTGCACCAGCGATTACGGGAATTCCAGAGCTCGTTGTCCCGGGCAAGACGGGATTCCTGTACGAGCCCGAATCCATGGAGGATTTCGTCGATAGATTGCTTCTTGTCCATTCCTTGTTACGGGCAGAAAGCAGCCGCGCGCCGCGTCGTTCGCATCCCCACATTCGTTCGGCGGCCAAACTGTTGGAATGGATCCGGTATGGCGCCCAGGTACAGGTTCGCCACAACTTCAACCGTGAGAAAAATTTGGAGTCATTTGCAGACGTAATCCTGCGACGGATCACCGATCGGAGCAAAAGCATTCCTCATGAAAGTTTTGTATTGCAACAAATATAACTTTCCATTCAGCGGGACAGAAGTCTACCTGTTTGAACTCATGGAGCTGATGAGATCGAACGGTCATGAAGTCGCGCTCTTCTCGATGGCTGACTCGCGCGGAGAGGCCACTCCATATGATCGACACTTCGTACCGCACATCGACTTTAAGGAGCAGTCTGGATGGGGAGAGAAGGCGAGGCGTACAGCGCACGCGGTCTACTCAACCGAAGCGCGGCGAAGAATTCGGGCGATGATCCAGGATTTTCGGCCAGATGTCTCCCATGTGCGCAACATTTACCACCACCTCTCGCCGTCAATTCTGTGGGAATTGAAAGCACAGGGCGTGCCGGTGGTTTATCACGTGAACGACTTCAAGCTGCTGTGTCCGAGCTACAACCTCGTCTCGCGCGGGGAGGCGTGCGAGGCCTGCAAGGGCGGAGCCTTCTGGCATGCGCTCGGGGCGAAATGTTATCCGGGATGGAGTGCGCGAACGGCTTTGACCATGGAAGCATACGCGCAACGATGGCTGGGGAGTTATCGGAAGTGCGTGAATTTGTTCCTCGCCCCGAGCCAATTCGTGCGTGACAAATTTGTGGAGCATGGATGGGATGGGACGCAGTTCGAAGTGTTGCCGCATTTTCAGCAGGTCCGAGAGCTCGGGGACCAGGACGCTTATAGCCGAGGTTCGATCCTCTACGTCGGCAGACTGTCGGTGGAAAAAGGGCTTGACGATTTGTTGCGGGCGATGCAGCGAGTTCCTGATGTGCGTCTTGTGATTGCGGGAGATGGTCCGCAGAGGGAGGAGTTGGAACAACAGGCGAGCGCGCTGCAGTTGGCAAATGTCGAGTTTGTAGGGCAGGTTGGACCGGAGGAGCGGGATTCTTTGATCGGACGTTCCAGATTCACGGTGATGCCGTCGCATGCCTACGAGACACTGGGCAAGACGATTCTGGAATCGTACGCCCAAGGGCGCGCTGTCGTGGCGTCCGATCGGGGGTCGCGCCGGGAGTTGGTCCATCAGGGAATGACCGGCATCTTGTACCCATGCGGCGATGTGGATCGACTGGCGGAAGCCATTCGAGAGCTGGCTTCAAAACCAGATTTTGCGCAACAGATGGGGAACGCAGGCAGGGAGTGGGTGCTTCAGCATCATTCTCCCGAGAGTCACTATCAGAAACTGCTGAGTTTCTACGAAGAGTTAGCTGCGCGAAGGAAAGTTCGGGCCGGGTCGTCTTCGAAAGGAAAATTATCGTGGGCAAAACTTCCCGGGCGTGCCGCTCACCCATTGCGAAATCCAGCTGCCACTCGCCCGAGGCTACGAGTCGCTTTCATCGGCGGACGGGGCGTGGTCTCGAAATACAGTGGCATTGAAGCCTATTACGAAGAAGTGGGGAAGAGACTAGTCGGGATGGGACACGAAGTCACCGTCTATTGCCGCAACTATTTCACTCCCGCGCTGGCGGATCATAATGGGATGCGACTGGTGCGTCTGCCGACGATTCGTACAAAGCATCTGGAAACAGTGGCTCACACGGCACTGAGCACGCTGGATGCTCTCACGCGACGCTATGACTTGATCCACTTTCATGCGCTCGGACCGGCGCTATTCTCTTTTATCCCCCGGATATTTGGTACCAAGACTGTTGTCACCGTGCAGGGACTTGATTGGCAGAGGGGGAAGTGGGGAAGGTTGGCCTCAACCGTTCTCAGATTAGGAGAGCACGCTTCGGCCCGGCTGCCAAGCGCAACGATGGTTGTCTCGCGAGTATTACAGGAGCGATATCGGGAGATGCATGGCGTCGACAGCTTCTATGTTCCGAATGGCGGAGTGCTTCGCGAACGGAGAGTCCCGAGGAAAATCTTGGAGTGGGAATTGGAGCCGGGAAAGTACGTCCTGTTTCTGGGGCGGTTTTCGCCGGAAAAAGGCTGCCATTATCTGGTGGAGGCATTCGAGCAGGTAAAAACCGATGTAAAACTTGTAATGGCCGGCGCATCCAGCTATTGCGACGATTACAGTCGCGAGTTACGGACGCATGCGAATGAAAAGATCCGCATGCTCAATTGGGTTTCCGGAGAGACGCTCGATGAATTGCTCACGAATTCCATGATTTTTGTGCTGCCATCGGAGATGGAAGGCCTGTCTCTGGCCTTGCTCGATGCAATGGGAGCAGGTCTTTGCGTTCTGACCAGCGATGTGCCGGAGAACCGGGAAGTCGTCGACGGAGCCGGCTTCACCTTTCAGCGCGGAAATGCCGCGGACCTCGCGGACCGTCTACGCTTCCTGATTGCCAATCCGGCCCTGCGGGAAGCGGCTGGGAGAGCCGCACGGAAGAGGATCGAAGACGAATATCAGTGGCAGACCATTGCCAGAGAGATCGAAACCACTTATTTCAGAGTGCTCGGCTGGGAAGTCTCCGACGCGGCGCCAAAGAAGGTTAGCGCAACCACGCAAACTGCTGAACAAGCAGAGGTGGTGGAGCGCCGAGCGGGATAATTAAAGCCAATCTTTCCTTCAGGCGGCCGGGTGGATTGATGCAGAGAGCCGGAGCGACGATCGCGACTGCCGTTTAGGAGAGCAGCGAAGGAATATCACGAAGCTAGACAGGGACGGGCTAACCCCGTCCTTTTTTATTACAATTCAAAGTTCGACTCGTTTCTTGTGAGCGGCGACGTCAAGCGCCGAGGAGCAGCTATTTTTCCCATGCAGGATCGGATACTGGTCACGGGCGGCGCCGGCTTCATTGGTTCAAACTTTGTTCTGCAGCAATTAGGGGCGGAACAGACTTCAATCGTTAATCTAGACAAACTGACGTATGCAGGCAATCTGCACAATCTGGACAGTATCGTCGACAACCATCGGTATGAATTTGCGCAGGGCGACATTGCCGATGGCGAGCTGGTGCGGAGCCTGCTGAGGAAACATCAGCCTGGTGCTGTCGTTCACTTTGCGGCGGAGAGCCACGTCGACCGGTCAATCCGCGGCCCTGAGGCCTTTATTCGGACTAATATCGACGGAACCTTTGCGCTACTCGAAGAGGTTCGTGAATATTGGAATGGCCTCGGAGCCGAAGCGCGAAAGCGGTTCCGTTTTCTTCACGTGTCGACCGATGAAGTGTATGGCTCGCTCGGGGCAGAGGACGCGCCATTCAGCGAGTCAACTCCTTATGCCCCGAACAGTCCTTACGCCGCTTCGAAGGCTGCATCGGACCACCTAGTGCGCGCCTATCACCACACCTATGGGCTGCCGACTCTGACAACGAATTGTTCCAATAATTACGGGCGCTTCCAGTTTCCGGAGAAACTGATTCCCCTGATGATCCTGAATGCCCTCGAGGGAAAGCCTCTGCCGGTCTACGGAGACGGGGAAAACGTCCGGGACTGGCTTTACGTGGAAGATCACTGTGAGGCGATCGGGACAGTGCTGCAACATGGGCGTGTGGGGGAGACGTATAACATAGGTGGCTGGAATGAGAAGCCGAACATCGAAATCGTGCAGACACTATGTGATCTCGTCGACGAGATGTCGCCCCGTCCGGGGATTTCGCGGCGGGAATTGGTGACGTTTGTGAAGGATCGTCCGGGTCACGACCGGCGCTATGCCATCGACGCGCGCAAGATCGAGCGCGAACTAGGATGGAAGCCGAAAGAGACTTTTGATAGCGGACTCCGAAAGACGGTGCGTTGGTATCTGGAAAATCAAGTATGGGTTCACGACGTGACGAGCGGAAGCTATCGCCAATGGATTGCGACGCACTATTCCGGCTAGCGGCGAACATCTCAGAGATCACGGACAATTGACTCAATCATGAAAGAAAGCACGCGTTATAAAGGCATCATTCTGGCAGGAGGATCGGGTACGCGACTTTATCCTGTGACGCAGGCGATGGGGAAGAGCCTGCTTCCCGTGTACAACAAGCCGATGATTTATTACCCGCTGAGCACGCTGATGCTGGCGGGAATCCGTGAAATTCTGATTATCTCGACGCCAGAGGATTTGCCGAAATTCCAGATGCTGCTGCGAGACGGCAGCCAGTACGGAATTCAACTCCAGTATCGTGCCCAAGCCCGGCCAGAAGGGATCGCACAAGCATTCCTTCTCGGCGAAGAGTTTATCGGGGGAGGCCCCTGCGCGCTGGTGCTCGGCGACAATATTTTTTACGGGCATGATCTTGCGAAAGACCTGAGAGAGGCAGCTGAAAAAGTGCGAGGAGCAAGAGTATTTGCTTATCCGGTGCACGATCCGGAGAGGTATGGGGTGGTCGAATTCGATGCCAGCGGGCGAGCTTTAAGTATTGAGGAGAAGCCAAAGCAGCCGAAGTCGCGATACGCCGTGACGGGATTGTATTTTTACGACAGCCAGGTCGTTGAGATTACGAAGTCGCTGAAGCCGAGCGCGCGCGGAGAATTGGAAATCACCGACGTGAACCAGACCTATCTGAAGAAGGAGCAACTGGAAGTTGTCGTCATGGGGCGCGGAATGGCGTGGCTCGACACCGGGACCCACGAGTCCTTGATGGAGGCCGCGCTCTATATTCAAGCGATCGAAAAACGGCAAGGGCTGATGGTGGCATGCCCGGAGGAAATTGCTTATCGATCGGGATACATTACCGCGCAGCAAGTCGAGCAGATTGCAAGTGCCATGAAGAACAGCAGCTACGGGATGTACTTGCTGCAATTGTTACGGGAAAGGGTATTCTGAGCGCGGGCCACGACGCCCGCCTGCTATGGACGCATTAAAGAAAATCTCAACATCTATGCCAGAAGTCATGGTTTTGGAGCCACGAGTATTTGGCGACGAACGAGGATTCTTTCTGGAGAGCTACAACGAAAAGATTTTCGCGGAAGCGGGGATCAAGGAAAGATTCGTGCAAGACAACCACTCTTTTTCGTCAAGGAACGTGCTGCGCGGACTGCACTACCAGATCCGGCACGCACAAGGCAAACTGGTGCGTGTGGCGGATGGAGAGATCCTCGACGTGGCTGTGGATCTGCGGCGGAGTTCTCCCACCTTTGGTAAGTGGGAAGCTGCGCGTTTGTCTGGCGCGAACAAAAGGATGATGTGGATTCCGCGGGGATTTGCACATGGGTTTCGTGTCACTTCCGACACTGCGCACGTGCTGTATAAAGCGACCGACTATTATGCGCCCGAGTTTGAGCGCACTTTGGCGTGGAACGACCCAGACCTGAAGATTCAATGGGAATTGGACGGTCAACCCGTCGTGTCCGCGAAAGATCAACGCGGCGTCTCACTCAGAGATGCCGAGACCTTCGAATAGCTTCGGAAAGCTTATCCAATGAAAGCTATGATTTTCGGCGCAACGGGCCTTTTAGGAAAGGCTCTCATGCGCGAATGGAGTGGCGACGAGGTGGTGGGACTTGCCTCACGCGATGTGGACATTCGTGATGCGGCGCGAGTGCGGGCGTCAGTCGAAGAGAGTCAGCCGGATTGGATTGTGCTGTCCGCAGCCTACACCGACGTCGACGGCTGTGAGAGCAATCCCGAAAGGGCGTTTGGTGTGAATCGGGATGGTGCGATGAATGTCGCGGCGGCGGCGAAGGCCGCAGGATCCAAGGTAATGTTTCTAAGTTCCGATTATGTATTTGATGGAAAGCGCGCGACTCCCTATGAAGCGGAGTCGCAGCGGAATCCACAGAGTGTATATGGGCGATCCAAGGCAGAGGCTGAAGTGCGATTGCTCGAAACTTTGCCGGACTGCTGCATCGTGCGGACGTCGTGGCTGTTCGGAGTGGGAGGGAAGTGCTTTCCGGACACGATTCTGAAACTGGCGGCGGGTCGGCCGAACTTGGACGTGGTGAATGACCAGCGGGGTGGTCCCACTTATGCGGCAGATCTCGCCAAGGTCATCATCGATCTCTGCCGCCAGAACGCAACCGGAATTGTACATGTCACTAATGTTGGTGAATGCTCGTGGTTTGAATTCGCGCAGCAGATTGTGAAGGATGCGGGTCTATCGACTGAAGTCCGGCCGGTGAGCAGCCAGCAGATGGCTCGCCCAGCCCCGCGCCCTGCGTACTCGGTTTTGTCCCCAGCGAGCTTGCGGCGCTACGGCATAGAAATGTCGGGATGGAAGGACGCACTACAAAGATATTTGAAAGAGCGAATTCATTGAGCAATCCGTAAGTATCTTGAGGCAGGCAGTTAGTTTTTTCTGGGGCGCACAGCGAAGTGAAGGTCATCCAGAACTACATCGATGGGAAGCTCGTGGGAAGCGGACGCGAGTTCGCCGATGTGAATCCCGCCGAAGGCAACATCATCGCTCAGGTCACTGAGGCCGACTCGAGTCTGGTCGATGCTGCTGTGCAGGCGGCGCGTAAATCGCTGCGCGGAGAATGGGGACATCTTGGTGCCCAAGAACGCGCGGCACGGCTGTACAAGATTGCCGAAGTGATTGAGGCGCGTTTCGATACTTTTGTAGCCGCCGAAGTCGCTGACACGGGAAAGCCGATATCACTCGCGTCGAGGTTGGACGTTCCTCGCGCGGCCGCCAACTTCCGCGTCTTCGCCGACATGATCAAGACTGCGGGGCTGGAATCGTTTCAGACAGAAACACCGGATGGGAAGAGCGCTCTCAATTATGCAGTGCGCAAGCCGCTGGGCGTGGTGGGAATCATTACGCCATGGAATCTTCCCCTGCTCCTGCTCACCTGGAAAGTCGCGCCCGCGCTGGCGTGTGGAAACGCCGTTGTGGTGAAACCGTCGGAAGAGACTCCAGCAACTGCGACACTACTTGCGGAAGCGATGCAGCAGGCAGGGATTCCGGATGGGGTCTACAACGTGGTGCACGGGTTTGGTCCGAAGTCAGCAGGCGAATTCCTCACGCAACATCCGGACGTGAATGCAGTGACGTTCACCGGAGAATCGCAAACGGGCGCCGCGATTATGAAGACCGTTGCCGCATCAGTGAAGCCCGTTTCGTTTGAGTTGGGTGGCAAGAATGCCGCGATCGTTTTTGAAGATTGTGACTTCGAAGCAGCGGTAACCGGGATCAGCGAAGCTGCGTTTCTAAATACGGGGCAGGTGTGTCTCTGCGCGGAGCGAGTGTATGTGCAACGCTCGATTTTTGATCGGTTTGTTGAAGCTCTAAAACAGAAGGCCGAGAGTGTGCGACTGGGCTCTCCTCTGGATCCAGCTACCGACGCGGGACCGCTGATTTCGGCGAAGCATCGTGAGAAAGTGCTGTCGTATTACCGGTTAGCGCGAGACGAAGGCGCTACCGTGATTGCGGGAGGAGGCGTTCCTCGCTTCGGTAACTCTCTCGATCAAGGTTTCTACGTGCAACCGACCATCTATACTGGACTCCAGGAATCCGCGCGGTGCGTGAAGGAAGAAATCTTCGGCCCAGTGTGCCACGTCGCGCCGTTCGACACGGAAGAAGAAGCCGTGAAAATGGCGAATGATACCAAGTACGGTCTGGCTGCCTCGATCTGGACGACGAATTTGAAGAGAGGTCACCGCGTTGCGCAGCAGATGAATGCGGGCATCACCTGGGTCAATTGCTGGTTTCTGCGGGATCTGCGGACGCCATTCGGAGGCGCCGGACTTTCTGGGATCGGTCGAGAGGGCGGCATGCATTCGCTGAATTTTTATTCAGAGCTGAACAATATCTGCATTCGACTGTGAGCTGTTGCCTGGCGCGGAATCGCGAGATGGGGAAAACAGAAGCAAAAATAGTAGAAGGAAAGGCGACACCGCGCGGCAAGTATCCGCACATCAAGCGGGCGGGAGATTTCCTGATTGTTTCGGGTACAAGCGCGCGCCGCGCAGATAACAGTATTGCTGGGGCAGACTCGGACGAGTCGGGAACGATTCACCTCGACATTCGCGTGCAAACGGCCGCAGTGATCGATAATATTCGCGACATTCTGCGATCATCAGACGCGAGTCTCGAGAACGTGGTCGAGGTGACAACTTATCTGCTGAGCATGAACGATTTCGCGGGGTACAACGAAATCTACGGAAAATACTTTGATCACGATGGGCCCGCTCGAACTACCGTCGCTGTGCACCAGTTACCGCATCCGCACTTGCTGATCGAAATACGTGCCGTCGCGTACAAGCCGGAGAAATAGGAGTCACCATGCCATCCATCAAGGAGTTGAAGGCGTTTAACTTTCAGCGCTGGATCGAAGAGAACAAGGAGAAGTTCAAGCCGCCGGTGGGCAACGCGCAGGTGTGGGAAGACGGCGAGATGATGGTAACCGTGGTTGGCGGCCCAAACCAGCGGCGCGATTATCACGATGATCCGACGGAAGAATTCTTTTATCAGTTGAAGGGGGACATTTTTCTCAGGCTGATGGAGACGCCGGGCAAGCCTCCACTGGAAGTCCCGATTAAAGAGGGAGAGATTTTTCTACTGCCGAAACACATGCGGCATTCGCCGCAGAGGCAAGCTGGAAGCATCGGTGTGGTCGTTGAGATGCCGAGACCCGAGGGCGCGGTCGATGCCTTTGAATGGTACTGCCAGAACTGTCATCAGCTGGTCCATCGCGCAGAGGTAAGACTAAAGAGCATCGTCCGAGATTTGCCGCCGTTGTTCGAACAGTTTTACGGCAACGAGAGTCTGCGCAAGTGCAAGCACTGCGGAACGGTTCATCCGGGCAAACAATAAGATGCCAGTCATCGATATTCATAGCCATTTCTTCCCGCGAACGTGGCCTGATCTCGCGGCACGGTTTGGCACGCCCAATTGGCCCTGGATCAAACACACCGAACCAGGGAAGGCCGACATCATGGTGGGCGATAAGTTCTTTCGCCATATCTATTCTGCGTGTTGGGATCCAGAGGTGCGGCTGCAAGAGATGGACCGCGATGGCGTCGACGTCCAGGTGATTTCGGCGACGCCGGTGTTATTTGCATATGATCGTCCGGTTGAGCACGCGCTCGACTGTGCGCGCTTGTTTAACGACGCTGCTGTGGAACTTTGCGCACAGGGTAAAGGCCGACTAAGAGCGTTATGCCAGGTTCCTCTGCAAGACCCCGATGTGGCGTGCAAAGAGCTGAGCCGGTGCATGAGAGTGGGACATCTGGGCGTGCAGATTGGAAATCATGTTGGCGAAAAGAATCTGGACGACCCGGGCATCCTCACCTTTCTGCATCACTGCGCTGATGAAGGAGCAGCCGTACTCGTTCACCCCTGGGACATGTTCGGGCAGTCACGCATGCCGAAATACATGATGCCGTGGACGGTCGGCATGCCTGCCGAGACGCAATTGGGAATTGTCGCGATGATTCTGAGTGGGGCCTTCGACAAACTACCAAGGACGTTGCGGATTTGCTTCGCGCACGGCGGAGGAAGCTTTGCGTTTTTGCTAGGACGACTAGAAAACGCCTGGCAACATCATCCTGTAGCGCATGGTTTCTGCGAATTGCCACCGAGCCAATACGTGAACCGCTTCTCCGTGGACTCAGCCGTGTTCGATCCACGCGCTCTGAATTTTCTCGTTGAGACGATGGGTGCGGAACGAGTGATGCTGGGTTCGGATTATCCATTTCCACTTGGCGAACAAAGAGTGGGGTCATTGATTCGCACCAGCCACTTGTCTGCCGACGCCAAAGAGCAGATGCTGGGACGAAATGCGGAGAACTTTCTAAATCTTAAAGAAACGAATCCTGAACCGATATCGCAGAGTGCGGCAGGACCGATCGTCCCGCAAGGCAATCAGCTCACCTACAGTTCTTATCTGAAGGTTCCTGAATTGCTCGAACTGCAACATCCTCAATCTTCACCTCAACACCATGATGAGCTGTTGTTCATCATTGTTCACCAGACTTACGAATTGTGGTTCAAGGAATTGCTGCATGACCTGGATGCGGTAGTCCGAAATCTCCGCGCTGCCGGTGCGAGTTCGCAATCGCAGGATGAAGTCTACGAGGCGGCACGCCTGCTGCGCCGTTGCACAGAAATCACGCGCGTCCTTGTCGAGCAGTTCACTATTCTTGAGACAATGCTTCCGACTCATTTTCTAGCATTTCGTGGAAAACTTGAGCCCGCCAGCGGATTTCAATCGGAACAGTTTCGTGAACTGGAATTCCTGTGTGGCCTGAAAGACGAAAAGATGCTGCGCTATCACAAGCCGACTCCAGAAGCTCATGCGCAACTCGAGCGCAGGCTGAGGGAGCCTTCCTTGCGGGATGTTTTCTTCGGCGCCTTGCGCGCAATCGGCAAGCTTCACGTTGACGCCAGCGCGACTGAGCAACAAGGATTCGAGGCAAGGGCCCGGGCCGTGCTCGCCCTGTATCAGGACGAGCACAGCAATCGTCACTGGATTGATGTTTGCGAACGACTGACTGAATTCGACGAGTTGGTGGTCAGTTGGAGATTGCGCCACATTCAACTAGTTGAACGCGTGATTGGCGCTCGGATGGGAACGGGCGGAAGTCCAGGATCTTCGTACCTGAAGCTTACGCTCGACAAGAAATTCTTTCCCGAACTCTGGGAAGCCCGAACTCTCTTGACGGAATAACACCTGTCGGAAGCTCTCGTTGGCTCGCATTCCGGTCCATGAATCAGAAATCGCAGACGATTACGTTGATCGGCGCCGGACTTAATGGCCCGTTGTTGGGGCTTGAGCTGGTGAAGCGCGGCTTCACGGTCGAGATGTATGAACGGCGCCCGGATATGCGGCGCGTCAATGTGAGTGCGGGTCGCTCGATCAACTTGGCCTTGTCGACCCGCGGCATTCATACCCTGAAGGAAGCCGGGTTGTGGAGCGACATGCAGAAGATCATCGTCCCGATGAAAGGCCGGATGATGCACTCGGTCGATTCCGCGCTAACGTTCCAGCGGTATGGCAAAGACGATTCCGAGGTGATCAATTCAATTTCACGCGCGGAATTGAATATCGCGTTAATGAACGCTGCCGAGTCGCAAGGGGTGAAGATTCATTTTCAAAGGCGATGCACTGGTATCGACCCGAAATCCGAGACCCTTCAAGTTCGTGATGAAGAGAACGGTGAAAAGCGAGTTGTCGAATCCGGCGTTGTGATCGGCTGCGATGGGTCCGCTTCTGCGATTCGAGGCGAGATGCTGAAGCGAAATCGTTTCAATTTCGCTCAGGAGTATCTCGACTATGGCTATAGAGAACTGACCATCCCTACGGGACCAGGCGGCAAACATCTTCTGGAAATAAACGCCCTTCATATTTGGCCGCGCGGCAACTATATGTTGATTGCACTGCCCAACGTGGACGGTACATTTGCCTGCATCCTGTTCCTTCCCTTTGAAGGAATCGATAGCTTTGAGGAGCTGACTACGGAAGCCGCGGTGATTGCGTTCTTCGAAAAGAAGTTTCCTGACGCGGCCGTGCTTATGCCAGATTTGGCGGCGAATTTCTTCGCCAATCCCACCGGTTCGATGGTGACGATCAAGTGTTCACCGTGGCATGTAGAAGGCCGGTTCCTTCTGCTCGGCGATGCTGCGCACGCCATCGTTCCGTTCTTTGGGCAGGGGATCAATTGCGGATTCGAAGATTGCACGGTCTTTCTGGAGTTGCTGGACCGGCATGGCGCCGATTGGACGAAAGTATTTCAGGAGTTTGAGCACGTACGAAAAGGAAATACGGACGCAATTGCAGACATGGCTGTCGAGAATTTCGTAGAGATGAGGGATCGAGTGGCAGACCCACGATTCCTCTTGCGCAAGAAAGTTGAGTTGGCTCTAGAGGCGAAGTATCCGGGGGTTTTTGTGCCCAAGTACGCGATGGTGACCTTTCATCGTGTTCCTTATGCGACGGCGCTGCGCCGCGGGCAACTGCAGGAACGGATGTTGGAGAAGCTCTGTGATCGGATACAGAGGGTCGAAGATCTCGATTGGAATTTGGCCGATCGTCTGGTTTGCAGCGACCTTACTCCTTTGGAGTTAAATTGAGCATCCCCCGTCTTGAACTCGGCGAGGAATTCGCAGTTGCGATGGATCGGAGCGATCCAATCGCACATTTTCGCCAGCAATTCTGCATCCCCAAGACACGGAACGGCGAGGAATGTATTTACCTGTGCGGGCATTCTCTGGGCTTGCAGCCCAAGAGCGCACGTGACTTTCTCGAACAGGAATTGCGTGACTGGGCGGACTTGGGCGTGGAAGGCCACTTCCACGCGAAGAATCCTTGGATGCCTTATCACCGTTTGCTCACGGAGCAGACCGCCGCACTTGTGGGAGCACGGCCTACAGAAGTCGTCGTGATGAATTCACTGACAGTGAACATTCATCTGATGATGGCCTCTTTCTACCGGCCGACGGCACAGCGGCACAAGATCCTGATCGAGCGTGGGGCTTTTCCGTCGGATCAGTACGCGGTGAAGTCGCAGCTACGCTTCCACGGATTTGACCCAGAGGCTTCGCTCATCGAATTGACGCCACGCGAAGAGGAATCGTGTTTGCGGGAAGAAGAGATTGTTGAATTGATCGAGCGCGAGGGAAAGTCGATCGCGCTGATCATGCTCGGCGGAGTCAACTACTCGACCGGGCAAGCTTTTGACATGGCGGAAATTACACGCGCCGGACATCGCAACGGTTGCGTGGTAGCCTTTGACCTCGCGCACGCCGCTGGGAATATTCCTTTGGAGTTGCACGACTGGGGGCCGGATTTTGCCGTTTGGTGCAGTTATAAATACTTAAACGGAGGCCCTGGGTGTGTCGCGGGATGCTTTGTCCACGAACGTCATGCCCAGTCGTCAGACTTGCCGCGCTACGCTGGATGGTGGGGTCACGAGGAAAAAGTTCGATTTCAGATGGAGCCGGAGTTTCGTCCGATGGCGGGAGCGGAGGGCTGGCAGCTGAGCAATCCGCCGATCCTGGCTCTGGCTCCGTTGCGAGCTTCGATGGAGATTTTCGCCGAGGCAGGAATGGATCGCTTACGGGCGAAGAGCGTGATGCTGACGAGCTATATGGAATTTCTCTTGCGCGATGGGGCATCGAACAAATTCTCCATCGTCACCCCGAGAGATAAAAATCGAAGGGGCGCCCAACTTTCGCTACGGTTGCGACAGCATGGGCGCGCTTTCTGCGAGAAATTTGCGGCTGAAGGAATCATCGGGGATTGGCGCGAGCCTGACACTTTCCGTGTGGCCCCAGTCCCGCTCTACAACACCTTCCGGGATGTATATCGGTTCGCGCAGCGCTTTACGGCGGCTATTTCCTAACGATGTCATTCTACTTTCGTCCCTTGGCATCCGATTACTTCCGTAATACCTGAGTTGTATCTGTGTACAAATAGAATCGGAACCGTGGGGAGTGCTCCGTTCCAGAACGGCCGGAAGTGGCTGGTGGGGATTTGTGCCGTTGTGTGCGTCCACGCGGCGCTCTCGGTTTTCGCTGCTCGTAGTTTCGCGCTCACCGCATTCGGCGACATCCTGCAAAACGTTGTCCTCCTGTGCGCGACGGTCGCGTTTCTTTACAACATTCGGATCGTCTCCCGGAAGTCGCGGATCTTCTGGGCCTTGATGGGCTTGGGGCTGTCCATGTGGCTGACGTCGCAGATCATGTGGACGTACATCGAAGTCTACCTGCGGCATGAGGCCCCCAACCCGTTCGTCGGCGACGTCATCCTGTTCCTGCATATTGTTCCCATGATGGCCGCGGTTGCAATGCAGCCGCACTTGCAACAGGACGATCGAACAATTCGCGCCGGGACACTCGACTTCGCACTACTGCTGGCGTGGTGGCTCTTCCTCTATCTGTTTGTGGTGATTCCGTGGCAGTACGTCCATCCGTCGGAAGCGGTGTACGGACGTAGCTTCGATCTTCTTTATGTCAGCGAAGAACTCGTGCTGGCGGGAGGTCTGCTGCTTGTGTGGCGCCGAAGCCAGGGAGCATGGCGGCGTATCTATTTTCATCTTTTTGCGGCGACCTTGCTCTACTGCGTGGCTTCCTTGATGGCCAGCGAAGCTATCGATTTGCATTTGTACTACACGGGGAGCCTGTTCGATGTGCCGCTGGTGGCGGCAATGGCGTGGTTTGTGAGGATCGGATTCCTGGCGCGAGATGCCGAGGAGCAGCGCCCTGTCGCAGAGTTGCCAGTTCGTGGATTCGGAATTTGGAAGGCGCGGCTCGCGATGGTGGCCGTGTTCGTCACTCCGTTGATGGTCGCGTGGGCACAGTTTGGCGGGGATGCTCCGCAACGAGTTCGTAAATACCGCCTGTTTCTGACGGTCGCAGTAATGCTCGTAATGGGAGTGCTCGTATTTTTCAAGCAACATCTGCTGGATCAGGAACTGCTCAGCCTCTTGCGATCATCGCGGCACAACCTCGACGAGATGTGCCGGCTGAAAGATGAATTGGAGAACAAGGAACATTCATTGCGTTGGCACAGCCTGGAGCTGCAGAGGAAGAACATGGAGCTGCAGGAGATCTCTTTCACCGATGTGCTCACTGGTATCTGGAACCGCCGCTATCTCGAAGAGATTTTGACATCGGAAGCAGGACAGGTCCTGCGAAACTACCAACGCGCGAACGGCACGGAAATCCGGAAGATGGATCATCGCGATCTGGTGTTCATCATGGTCGATGTGGACTTTTTCAAGCAGGTCAATGATGTCCACGGGCATCCGGCCGGTGATCGGCTCTTGCAACTGGTAGCGCAGCGGCTTTCGACCGTGGTCCGCAAGTCGGATGTGT
The DNA here is from genome assembly GCA_963793945.1 of uncultured Acidobacteriota bacterium. Lineage (GTDB taxonomy): Bacteria > Acidobacteriota > Terriglobia > Terriglobales > Acidobacteriaceae > Sulfotelmatobacter. The sequence continues at coordinate 286,707 of CAWCCE010000001.1, forward strand.
TGGTTCGCTGGGGCGGGGAGGAGTTCCTCATCATGAGCCGTTCGACTGATCCTTCGGGGACCCCGGCATTTTGCAGCCGCGTTCTGGACGTGATGTCATGTGAGCCGTTCGATCTCGGTCACGGGATTTCGGTGAAGAAGACGTGCTCAGTCGGTTGGGCTGCGTATCCATGGTGCCGAGCATCCTACGAATCGTTGTGCGCGGAGGAGTGTATTGCGCTCGCCGATGCAGCTCTTTACCGAGCGAAAGCGCTTGGCAGAAACCAAGGGGTCGGAATCGTGCCGAGCCAATCGGCCAGTCAAAGTTCCGCCACAGTTGATCTCCTCTCGGTGCGCGAAGGCAATCCCCCACTAGCGCGGATGATCCGAACGGAGTGTCCCGAACCCGGCTCTTTCGGATTGATCATGGATTCCGTGGAATCAAAATCCGACGCAGAATAGCCGATTCCTCCGATAGCCCGCGCTTGACCTGCGTATGCGCCTTGGCTACATTGAGTAGCCGGCTCTCATGCCTCGAGGCACAACTTTTCATGACAGCAAAGACCCCTTCCCGGAAGACAGGCCTTCGTCAGAAGGCTCAATTGATGTCTGCATCGGAAATCGAACGGACAATGGTGCGACTCGCCTATGAGATCGTCGAAAAGAACGGCGGAGTCGCGGGATTGGGCCTCGTCGGAATTCGCCGCCGCGGTGTGCCCATCGCGGAGCGCCTGGGCAAAATTATTACGCGCATAGAAAATGCTCAAGTACCTGTTGGTACGCTCGACATCACTTTCTATCGTGACGATCTGTCGACGCTCGGTCCAAAGCCGGTCGTTCAGGAGAAAGAGATCGGATTTGAAATCGAGGACAAAAATATCGTACTGGTCGACGATGTCTTGTTCACCGGTCGTACGACCCGCGCGGCGCTCGACGCTCTGTTCTCGCATGGCAGGCCGCGTCGTGTGCAGTTGTGCGTGCTGGTGGATCGTGGACATCGCGAAATTCCAGTGGAAGCAACTTATGTGGGACGGCACGTGCAGACGACGATGAACGAAGTGATCGAAGTGAAGCTGACCGAAATCGACGACGCGGAAAAAGTTCTGCTGATGGAACGATAGCAAGCTTCGATTACAAAATGAAGGACGGTGGATCGCACCGTCCTTTTTCACTTTTGCCCTGTCATTCTAGGCGATTCGTGTGCAGACTGCTTTAGTTTGCGTGTAGAGGTTGAGGGCGTCGTGTCCCATTTCACGTCCCCAGCCGGATTGCTTATAGCCGCCGAACGGCATTGCCGCGTCGAAAATGTTGTAGCAGTTGATCCACACGGTTCCGGCGCGAAGCTGTTCCGCCATGAGATGAGCTTTGCCGATATCGCGAGTCCACACAGCTGCGGCTAAACCGTAATCACTGTTGTTGGCACGCGGGATGATCTCCTCGGGGTCCGTGAAGGGCATCGCTGCCACGACCGGGCCGAAGATTTCTTCCTGCACGACTTTCATGTGTTCTTGTGTATTCACAAGGACGGTAGGCTCGACGAAGTATCCACGATCGCCGGCCCTGTGTCCGCCAACTACCGCCTTTGCGCCCTCGGAAACGCCGGACTCGAGGTATCCACAGACGCGATTCAGTTGCTCTTCTGAAACGAGCGGACCCATCTGCGTGTCCGGTTCGAGACCTGAGCCGACTTTTATTTTCTTCGCTTGTGCGGCAACACCCTCTACAACCTGGTCGTAGACGGCCTTCTCGACGTACAAGCGAGACCCAGCGCAGCAGCATTGTCCGTGATTAAAGAAAATTGCGCTCGCTGCTCCGGGGATGGCCGTCTCCAGATCAGCATCCTTGAAGACGACGTTGGGAGATTTGCCGCCCAACTCGAGCGAGACTTTCTTCAAATTCCCAGCGGCGGCATGAACGATCAGCTTGCCCACTTCGGTGGAACCAGTGAAGGCCACCTTGTCGACATCGGGATGCGCGGCCAGCGCAGCACCCGCAGCTTCGCCGTATCCGGGAACCACATTTACGACGCCCTCAGGAAAACCAGCCTCCATGATCAATTCGCCGAGACGCAGCGCGGAGAGCGGCGTTTGCTCGGCCGGCTTAAGCACGACAGTGCAGCCCGTGGCCAAAGCGGGTCCTAGTTTCCACGCAGCCATCAGCAACGGGAAGTTCCACGGAATGATCTGGCCGACGACGCCGACTGGTTCCCGCAAGGTGTAAGCCAGATATTTCGCGCCGGGTGTGTACGGGACAGAGAGCGGAATCGTGTTGCCTTCAATTTTTGTGGCCCACCCAGCCATGTAGCGAAACAGGTCGACGGCGAGTGGAACATCAGCTGCTTTGGCAATGTTGAGCGGCTTACCGTTGTCGAGGCTCTCGATGTAACCGAATTCTTCTGTGTGTTGTTCAAGCAGGTCGGCGAGTTTCCAGATCATGCGGCCGCGCTCGGAGGCCGTCATCTTTCGCCACGGGCCCTGATCGAATGCATAACGCGCGGCCCTGACTGCATGGTCAATGTCTTCCCGATCGCCTTCGGCCACATGAGCGAGTATTTCGCCAGTTGCGGGATTGTACGTTGGAAAGGTTTTGCCGGACGCGGAGTTGACCCACTGTCCGTTAATCAACATCTTTCGAGGTTTGTCGATGAATTCCGCTACTTGCGGATGGATTTGCGCGGAAACTGCGATGCCCATAGTTCCTCCTTGGTCGACTTGGACTTGCGAGAGAGAATGATGCCGGGCTGAATGATGACTGCGGGTATGCTAGCGCTGGACAGAAACAAAAGCAACGCCGGGCGGGCCGAATGGATGATGCGAACCAGTCCAAATGAATTTCGCGGAGGGCGAAAGGCTATTCGCCATACGGAACCCAGATATTCTTCACTTGCGTGGCGTGCTCCAGGAACCAACGTCCCTCGGCAACTTCCGGGTCGAACCAATCAATGATCCGCCCTTCGTTGGTCCAAACCTGTTTTAGATTTCCGACTGACATGGCCTTCGCAGAAGCCACCGTAGCTTCATTTCCATAACACCAGATAGCATCTACGTCGTCGTGTTCCGCAAGCGTCTTCAGAAGTTGCGAAACGTATCCGGTAACAATATTCACAACCCCGCCAGGGAGATCGCTTGTATCGAATACCTGATAAAGATCGCCTGTGATGAGCGGATACTTTTCCGATGGAACGGCGATCACGGTGTTTCCTGCAGCCAAAAGCGGCATTACGAGTGAGAGAAATCCTAGTAAGGGCGCATCCGTCGGGCAAATTACGCCAACGGTGCCGATGGGTTCGTTCATCGCGATGGCAATATTGCGGAACGGCGGATTGTGAACGGCGCCATCGAATTTATCCGCCCAGGCCGCATAGGAAAAAATTCGTTCGACGCTAAGGTCGACTTCTTTGGCGGCTTGTTTCTCCCCGACGACGGCCGAGAGTCGATTGGCGATTTCGTTTCGTCGCTGCGCGAGATTTTCCGCACAGTAATAAAGCACCTGGGCGCGATTGTGTGCGGTTGCCTTGGCCCATCCTTCGGCTTTGCGAGCCGCTTCGACCGCATTGCGAATATCTTTTCGATTACCGAGAGGAGTTTCGCCCAGCAGCTTTCCATCGGAAGAACGCACTTCCATGCTGTACCCCGAGTCGGGCCGAGCCTGTTTGCCTCCGATGTAAAGCTTTACGGTGCGATCGATGGCCGGCGTGCCTGCATCGGGAGCTTTGTCAACTTGTTGAGCACCGGGAGTGTTTTCGGCAGGCAGCTTCGGAGCGTGCTTAAACCATTTTGGCTCCATGTATTCCAGCAAGCCTTCTTTGCCGCCTTCGCGCCCGAACCCACTCTCGCGGTATCCGCCAAATCCGCAAGCGGCGTCGAATAAGTTGGTGCAATTTACCCAGACCACGCCAGCCTTGATTTGCGCTGCGACGTGAAGCGCGACGTTGATGTTTTCGCTCCAAACACAAGATGCAAGTCCGTAGACGGTGTTGTTCGCGAGCTCCACGGCCTCTCGAGGCGTGCGGAACGTCATGGCGGCGAGCACGGGGCCAAAGATTTCCTGCTGCGCGACGATCGAAGTTGGATGAACATTGCTAAGCAGCGTCGGCGGATAGTAAAAGCCGCGCGCGGGCAGCACGACTTCCGGCTGCCAGCAAGTAGCCCCGTCGGCGATGCCTTGCGCCACCATTCGCTCGATACTATCCAACTGGACCCGCGCAACGATTGCTCCGATATCGATCGCCTTATCGAGCGGAGGACCGATGCGCAGGGTGCTCATGCGTTGCTGAATTTTGGAAATCAAAGTCTCGGCGATGCTCTCTTGCATTAGCAGTCGCGAACCGGCGCAGCACACTTGCCCCTGGTTGAACCAGATTCCGTCGACCAATCCTTCCACAGCACTGTCGAGATCTGCATCCTCGAAAATGATGAAGGGAGATTTTCCGCCAAGCTCTAGGGAAAGACGCTTGTGGCTCCCGGCCGTTGCTGCGCGAATCGCGCGTCCGACTTCCGTCGAGCCGGTGAATGCAATCTTATTTATGTCAGGGTGTTTGACCAGCGCTTCGCCTGTCGTCCCGTCCCCTGTGATGACGTTGACTACCCCCGCTGGCAAGCCGGCTTCCTGGCATAGCTCGGCGAACAAGATCGCGGTCAGTGGAGTGAATTCCGCCGGCTTGAGAACTATGGTGTTCCCGGTTGCAAGAGCTGGCGCAATTTTCCAAGCCAGCATGAGGAGCGGAAAATTCCAGGGAATAATTTGCCCGACGACTCCGCAAGGCTCGTGGTCGGGAAATTCCTGACGCAGCAGTTGTGCCCATCCCGCGTGATAGTAGAAGTGCCGCGCGACCAGAGGGATATCGATGTCCCGACTTTCGCGGATCGGCTTGCCGTTATCCATTGTTTCGAGCACAGCGAGCAGTCGCGAATGTTTCTGCACCAGGCGCGCGAGCGCGTAAAGATAGCGCGCCCGAACATGCGGTGTAAGAGCTTGCCATTTTGGAGCAGCGCCGCGTGCAGCGCGAACCGCGGCATCCACGTCAGCCGCACCGCCTTGCGCAATGCTGGCCAGCGTCTCACCGTTTGAGGGGTCGAGCGTATCGAAATACTCGCCTGTAGCGGGCGTTTGCCATGCTCCATCAATAAAAAGTCCAAAGCGACGGCCGTGATGCTCCAGCCACACAACCGCTTCCTTCGAGTCCTCCGGAGCAGGTCCGTACTCCATGCTGACGAATTTTTCGGCAATGCTCATTCGATCTCGTCTCGTTTCTGAGATTCCATAGTTTTGCCACTACGCGATTGGATGTCGATATTCAGCGGAATAGCGGCCCGTTGCGTAATGTTCAAGTTGCCGTTCGATATCTCCCAACAGTCCGCTCGCGCCAAACCGAAACATTTCCGCTCGCAGCCAGGAATCTCCCAATTCCTCTTTCATCATCGCCAGCCAGTCGATGGATTGCTTGGCCGTCCGGATTCCTCCCGCGGGTTTGAAGCCCACAGCCATTCCGGTTTGCTGAGCATATTCGCGGATCGCGCGCACCATTACGAGGCTCACGGGCAACGTGGCGTTGGTCGGCTCTTTTCCAGTGGAAGTCTTGATGAAATCCGCACCCGCCATCATGGCGACGACGCTTGCTCGCGCCACATTTCGCAGAGTCAATAAATCGCCGGTCCCGAGAATAACCTTCATGTGCCTTGCGCCACACGCCTGCTTGAAGGTGGCAACTTCGTCATAGAGCGCCTGCCAGCGCCCTCCGAAGACATGAGCACGAGTGATTACGACGTCGATTTCGTGCGCCCCGGCCTCAACCGATCTACGAATTTCGGCAACGCGTTCAGAGAACGGCGAAAGACCAGCGGGGAATCCAGTCGATACTGCGGCGACGTGGATACCGCTTCCCTCGAGCGCGTGAAGCGCCGTCTCGATGAACGTGTGATAAACGCAAATAGCCGCAACTTTGATGCCTAATTCTTGGATTCCAAGTTTCTCTGCAAGTTCGCGCTGAATCGGTTGACGCCCCTTCGCACACAAGCGTCGCACGCGCTCGTCGGTATCGTCTCCCGAGAGCGTTGTCAGGTCCATGCACGAGATCGCCCGCAGAAGCCAGGCGGCTTGCCATTCTTTCTTTACGGTTCGCCGGGCGGTTTGCGACTGAGCGCGGCGCTCGACCGCGCTGGTGTTCACGCGAACTTCCTTCACCCAATTCAAGTCGAGCGGGATGCCTGCGTTGGGCAGGAGCGCTCGTCCCTGCAGCGATGCGATCGAGTTTGCCGCGTAGGGATCGCTGGTTGTGATCTGGCGCCCACCGCGCGTGAGGTTGGATTGATCGTGATCGCCCGCCATTTGTTGTGCCTTCGAGTTGGCGCATCCGTGGAACGGAAACGCCTATCTTGAGTTGCAATTGTACGGCAGGCGTTGCGACAACGCGAGTTCCAGAGATGCCGACGAATTCCGAACAACTTAGTACAAAGAAACACGAATTGGGGATCAGGGTTTACAATGGCGCACGATTCGCGAGTCCCAGCGATTCACCAAACTCTTATGGCGCGACTATCCTCTCGGGAGTCTGCTGTCTCGGCCAACATGCGGAATAAACTGGAACGAGCAGCCGCGAAGGTAATGAAGAACGCGCATGCTCCGTATTCAAACTTTCACGTGGGAGCGGCGATTCTGCTAACGAACGGGCAGATTTTTTCTGGATGCAATGTAGAAAATGCCTCCTACGGAATGACGAATTGCGCCGAGCGCACGGCCATTTTTTCGGCGGTCGCCGAATTAGGACCCAAGATTGAAATTCAGGCCGTTGCGGTGACCAACGATCATGGCGTGGCTTGTTCGCCTTGTGGTGCTTGCCGCCAAGTGATTTATGAATTCGGTCCAGACGCGACTGTATTTTTCCAAGGTGCAAGCGGCCCCAAGCAGGCGCACATCACGGAACTTCTTCCGGAAGGATTTCGTCTCCAGTGAGCCCATCGAGTTCTTCGCCGCACGCCTTCCGCGCGATTGACGTCATCCGCAAGAAGCGAGATGCGATCGAATTGTCGCGCGAAGAAATTGAAGGACTGGTTAATGGTTATACCAAGGGTGATATCCCCGATTATCAAGTCTCCGCCTGGCTGATGGCGGTGGTGCTGCGTGGCATGACGAGACCCGAGACCGCAGCGCTCACCGATGCGATGCTGCATTCCGGAGAAGTGCTCGATCTGTCTTCGCTCCGTGCAAGAAAAGTGGACAAGCACTCTACCGGCGGCGTGGGAGACAAGACTTCTCTGGTTCTTGCGCCGCTTGCCGCCGCCGCGGGGGTTGCCGTCCCAATGATTAGCGGTCGCGGTCTTGGTCATACCGGCGGAACGCTCGACAAGTTGGAAGCGATTCCTGGCTTCAACGTGAACCTTCCGGTTGTGGAGTTTCGAAGGCTGCTCGAGGTTTGCGGCTGCGCAATGATCGGGCAAACGGCGGAGATTGCCCCGGCAGATCGCAAACTTTATGCGCTACGAGACGTCACCGGAACGGTCGAAAGTCCATATCTCATTTGCGCCTCCATCATGAGCAAGAAACTGGCGGAAGGAATCGACGCGCTCGTACTCGATGTGAAGACTGGCTCCGGCGCTTTCATGAAGAGCGAAAAAGACGCGGCGTTTCTCGCTGAGTTGATGGTAGAAACAGGCGAACGGATGGGCAAGAAAGTCATCGCTCTGATCACAGATATGGATCAGCCTCTCGGAAATATGATCGGCAACGCGCTGGAGGTAGTCGAGGTTGTTGAAGTATTACGCGGCGCCGGACCGGAAGACTTGCGCGAGCTTTGCCTGGAACTGGTCGGCTGGATGCTGCATTTGGGTGGCGTGGCGAAATCAGTTACAGAAGGAAAAGAGAAGAGTGCGCGGCTTATAGCCTCGGGCCAGGCACTAGAGCGATTTCGGCAGATGGTGGAGTTGCAAGGCGGCGATCCACTCATCATCGATGATGCGAATCGTCTTCCTCAAGCGCAGCACACAATGCAGGTTCAAAGCGACAAATCGGGCTACCTGGGTTCGATGCAGTGTGAGCATATTGGAACCGCATGCGTGATCCTCGGCGGAGGTCGTGAGAGGAAAGAAGATTCGGTCGATCCCGCGGTCGGAATTATCTTGCATAAGAAGATCGGAGATCGAGTGGACATCGGCGAACCGATCGCGACGATTTACTACAATTCTGAGCCGAAAGCGGAGAGGGCCCGGCAACTTGTCGTTGCGAGTTGCGAAATCTCCGAGTCTGCGCCATCGAAAAAGAGAACGCTGGTACACAGAGTCATCGGAAAATCCGCGGGAGCAGACTAATGGGACGATTCACAGGGATTCTCGGACTTCTGACGATGCTTGGGTTGGCGTACGTGTTTTCCACCAATCGTCGCGCTATCCGCGTGAAGACGGTCGCTTGGGGACTCGGGCTGCAGATCACCTTCGCGATCTTCGTACTCAAGGTCCAATTCGGTCGGGATCTGTTTCAGAGAATCGGCGACGCTGCCAACAACGTACTCGGCTATGCTTTGGTGGGCTCGGAATTTGTCTTTGGTCCTCTGGGCAGAAAGGATTCAACTTTCGGGGCCCTTCAACTGCCTGTTCCTATGTCTTTTGACGCGTCCTTGAAAGCTCCGTTTATTTTTGCCTTTCAGGTTCTACCGGTCGTCATTTTCATTTGCGCGTTGTTTGCAATCCTCTACCACGTAGGCATCATGCAGTTCATAATCCGCATCGCGGCGTGGGCGATGACGCGCATCATGGGCGCAAGCGGCGCCGAATCGCTCAACGTCGCTGCCAGCATTTTCATGGGGCAGACAGAAGCTCCTGTTACGATTCGGCCTTTCCTGCCAGATCTCACTCGCTCGGAACTGATGACGGTGATGACCAGTGGCATGGCGCACGTCTCCGGCTCGATCATGGCCGCGTATTTTGCATTCGGTGCCGAACCACGGCACGTGCTCAGTGCCGTGATCATGACCGCTCCCGGGACGATACTGGTTTCGAAGATGCTGGTTCCTGAGACCGAAGAACCGAAAACCGCGGGCCGCGTTGTCATGCCCGAGGACGAAGCCCAAAAGGAAAGCCAAGAGAACCTCTTGGGTGCCATCGCGCGTGGCACTGGCGACGGCCTGCATATGGCGCTCAACATCGGAGCGATGCTCATCGCTTTTCTTGCCCTCGTCGCTCTTCTCGATGGCATATTTGGCGGCATTCACCGGCACATCGGATGGTTCCCGACGAGCCTCGAGAGTGTTCTTGGTGCCCTTTTTGCGCCGATCGCCTGGATCATAGGAGTTCCCTGGCGCGATTGCCCGGCCATTGGCAATTTGCTCGGCACGCGCATGGTGCTGAACGAACTGGTGGCGTTTTCCATGCTTGGCCCGCAGAGAGCCGCGCTCGATCCGCGCTCGTTTACTATTGCGACGTTCGCGTTGTGTGGCTTCGCCAATCTCAGTTCGATCGGAATTCAGATCGGGGGTATTGGCGCACTGGCGCCGAGCCGCAAGGGCGATTTGGCACGGCTTGGTTTCCGCGCGATGCTCGCCGGCACAATGGCCAACCTGATGTCCGCTTCGATCGCAGGCATGTTGCTGTAGACTTCACTGTTTCGTTGTTTTCCTGAGAGGACTTGTTCGTGAAACGATACGCCCTGCCATCGCTTTGCTTATTGTTGGTTGTGTTCTGTCATCTGACCTTCGCTGAAACTGCTTTACAACAGCGAGTAATTATCGATACGGATCCTGGGATCGATGATGCTATGGCCATTCTGCTCGCCCTGAATTCTCCCGAGCTCAAGGTTGAAGCTTTGACCGTGGTCCCAGGAAACGTCGACGGACGCCAGGGTTTGGAGAACGCACTGAAGATCACATCGCTCGCGGGACGCTGCGACGTGACGGTTGCTGGTGGGGCGCAGCATCCTCTTAATCAGAAACTGATCACGGCGCAATACTGGCATGGTCCGAATGGTCTGGCTGGAGTCGAGTTGCCCGCTTCGAAATGCAAGGCTGACCCGCGCTTCGGTCCTGATCTCATCATCGAACTGGTCCACAAGTATCCGCACGAGGTTACGCTAATTCCCGTCGGCCCACTGACAAACATCGCCCTGGCTGTCTCGAAGGATCCGTCCATCGTTCCGCTTGTACGAAATATTGTGATCATGGGAGGTTCGATCACTGGTGGAAATGTGAACGGTGCGGCGGAGGCAAATATTTACGGCGACCCGGAAGCGGCGGCGATTGTCTTCAATGCTGGATGGATGGTGACAATGATCGGCTCCGACGTTGGAGAGCGCACATTGATTACCCGTAAGCACATTGCGGATATGCAATCCCAGCACGGGCCCGAGACAGACTTCATCGCCAAGCTTGCCGATTTCTACCTTTCTCGCTCGGAAAAGAGTGGCTATTCCGGCGCGGCGATGTACGATCCTCTCGCCGTCGCGACGGCAATGGATGCAACGCTAGTGACGCTGAAGGATATGCACGTTGATGTGGAACTGAAGGGCGAGTTCACTCGCGGCGAAACCGTCGGCAACCGCATGGGCTCAGACGAAAACAACGTGCTCCACGGCGACCACTTCGAAATCGACGGTGTGACTCCCCTGAAGCCGAATGCCCGCGTTTGCACGGCCTCTGACGCAGACCGTTTTTTGAATCTATTTACTAGCCGCCTAAGGGGAAAATAGTCTTCGTTCTGTTTTCAACCGTTGGAGTGCGCCACCAGCAGAATCGCCAGTGCGTAGAAGACGAACATTAGGCCAAGATAGAGCTTGGCTCGTGAACCCGCGCCGGCAAACTCTTTCCAAGCGAAGATTCCCCATAGCGCCCCAACCATCGGCGCAGATTGCCCGATCGCATACGAGATCGCGAAACTCGTAGACTTCCCCGCGACCACGTTGAATACGGTGCCGATGCCCCAAATGACTCCGCCCAGAAGGCCCAATAAATGGCCGGAAGGAGCGGCGCTAAAAAATCCGGCAAAGCCGACAGGCTCTCCCGCGAGCGGTCGCCTCATAAAGTAAAGATTCCAGATGAAGCAAGAAAGAAGCGCACCCAGCGTAAGAAAAACTGCCGAACTGTAGGGCGTCAGGGTATTTCCGCGAGTTGCTCCATAGGCGACAAAGGGATTCCATAATCCCATCAGCACGCCCGAGACGATGCAGATGATGATGCTTTTGCGCGAGGCTGAACGGCCACTGCCAAGGCTGCCGAACGCTTTGCCGTCGAGGATGACCGCGATCAGTGCGCAAACCACGCCCAGAGCCAGATACAGCGCGATCCCTTTGGGTTGCAGAATGTAACTCAGCACTACGCCAACAACGAGCGCGATGCCGATTGATACTGGAAGAGCAACTGCAAGACCCGCCATGTCGATCGCAGCGACGAGCAGAAGGTTTGCAAGATTGAAAATTGCTCCTCCCACCATTGTCCAGAGGATGTTCGAGGTGTCGGCGGAATGAACGTTATTCAGAAAGCTGGAGGAGTCGTTCCCCGTACTCCCCATGGTGAACGCGAGAACCAGAGAGATCAAAAAAATTCCGATTGCATAATCCCAATAAAAAAGCTCGAAGCGATAATTCTTGACGCCCTTGTAAGTATTGGCCCACGAACCCCAGCAGATGGCGCTGGCAATCATCATCAACAGCGCAACGGTCAAACTTGGCGGCGTGAACATTTAGGTCTCCCTTGGAAAACGTGTAACTCTACACTGCTTTGCTGCGGGTCACAAGTCGGCTCGATGGATGTTCGTCTGCTATCCTTACGCGCGTGACTCGCACTTTCTTGATCGATACGGACACGGCTTCCGATGACGCCGTTGCTCTGATCATGGCTCTCCGTGCGGCGGAGGTTCGCGTGGCTGCGATTACAGTCGTCGCCGGGAATGTCGATGTACAGCAGGCGACGCGCAATGCCCTCTACACCGTCGAACTCTGCGGGGCGAGCGTCCCCGTATATTCAGGCGCGGCCAAGCCCCTGCTTCGCTCTTACCAGAACGCAACCTGGTTTCATGGACGCGATGGATTGGGAGATCACGACTATCCCGCGCCGTGGCAGTCCGCTGAATCCAAGCACGCCGTTGATGCCATTATCGAAACGATCGAAGCCAACCCTGGACTTGTCCTCGTGACTCTTGGACCGCTCACCAATGTCGCGCTGGCGATCTCAAGAAAGCCGGAAATCGCTGCGAAGGTCAGCCGTTGCGTCGTGATGGGTGGTAACCCGTGCTGCGAGGGCAACGTAACCCCGGCGGCCGAATACAACATCTGGGTCGATCCGGAGGCAGCGAGTATTGTGATGCGCAGCGGTCTCCCCATTGAGTTGATCGGTTGGCACCTGTGCCGGGGAGAGGCCGTGTTGAGTGGCGACGACATCGAGCACGTCGAAGGATTTGGAACCAAGCTTGCGCACTTCGCCGTGGAATGCAACAGTCATGCCCGTGTTGCACTGAAAACCCAAACTGGCGAAGACGGAATCTGCCTGCCGGATCCGGTCGCCATGTGTCTCGCCCTGGATCCTGCTGTGGGAATAGATTGGAGTGCGCATTACATTGAAATTGAGACGCAAAGCGAACTAACGCGGGGGATGACGGTGGTCGATCGACTCAACGTTGCTGACGACGACCGTAATCGCGCGGTCTGGGAGCCGGCGATCAAGAAGGGTCGCGCGAAAGTCTGTTGGACGATTGACAATCAGCGATGGAAGCAGGATATCTACCGAGCGTTACGCTGAATCTTAGCCGTTGACCTGCGCGTACGTCGCGCGGCGCAAAAATTGACCTTGCCCGGCACGGCCGAGAAACTTGTCGCCTTCCACAACGATCTTGCCGCGCGACAGAACAGCATCGGGCATGCCGGTCACTTCAATACCCTCGAACATCGAATAATCCACGCGCATGTGATGTGTCTTCGCGCTGATAGTGTGTTTGCGTTTCGGATCGAAGATGACGAGATCGGCATCGCTGCCAACCGCGATCGTTCCCTTGCGTGGATACAGCCCGAACAACTTCGCAGGAGTCGTCGAGACCAATTCTACGAAGCGATTTGCACTGAATCGTCCGCCGGCAACACCTCCGGAATAAATCAGACTCATGCGATGCTCGACTCCCGGACCGCCGTTGGGTATCTTCGTGAAATCGTCGCGGCCCAATTCTTTTTGTTCCTTGAAACAGAACGGGCAATGATCCGTTGATACCACTTGCAGGTGATCTCGCTTCAAGCCATTCCAAAGTTTCTCCTGATTCCATTTCTCGCGCAGTGGTGGGGTGAATACATACTTCGCGCCCTCGAAACCGGGGACCTCCATGTTCTCGAGTGACAGATACAAATATTGCGGGCAAGTCTCGGCGTAGACAGGAAGGCCGCGATCCCGCGCTTCGCGCACTTTCTCGAGAGCATCGTTGCAGCTCAAGTGGACGATGTAGATCGGCGCACCGGCCATCTCGGCCAGCGCGATTGCGCGCGCGGTGGCTTCAGCTTCCGCAGTTGTTGGCCGAGTGAGCGCGTGATACTTCGGGGCTTTCTTTCCCTCAGCGAGCGCTTGCTGCACGATGACGTCGATTGCGCTTCCATTCTCCGCGTGCATGCAGACCAGACCGCCATTTTTCGACGTTGTCTGCAGAGCTTTGAAAATGCTGCCGTCATCGAGCATGAAGACGCCGGGATACGCCATGAAGAGCTTGAAACTGGTCACGCCTTCACGGACCAAGTCGTTCATCTCCCCGAGTTGTCCGCCGGAGATGTCGGTCACGATGCAATGAAACGCATAGTCACAAACGGCTTTGCTCGAAGCTTTGCCCATCCACGTATCGAAGGCCTGACGCAATTGCTGACCTTTGTACTGGATTGCGAAGTCGATGAGCGTTGTCGTGCCGCCGAATGCGGCGGCGCGCGTGCCGGTTTCAAAATCGTCGGCGCTGGTGGTGCCTCCGAACGGCATGTCGAGGTGCGTGTGGACGTCGATGCCTCCCGGCAGGACGAGGCGGTCGGTTGCATCCAACAATCTGGAAGCGTTCTCCAGCGGCAGGTCCGATCCGATCGCGGCGATCTTGCCGTTCGTAATTGCAACGTCTGCCTTGTACGTATCCGTCGCGGTGACTACGAAACCGTTCTTGATGATTGTGTCGAAGCTCATTATGCCCTCCGTCGCCGTCCGGAATGAGAAGAGAACTATGCTACACTGCCGCCCTTTAGTTCTTCACCGTCAGTTTCCCGGACTCCGTCGCGAAAGGGACCAGCCATGAAATTCGGTATTACATTGAAACCTGATATTTCAGTCGAGCGCATCGTAAGCTTGACGCGCCAAGCGGAAAACGCCGGATTCGAATACGGCTGGATATTCGATTCCCACGTATTGTGGAAGGAATGTTATCCGCTGCTGACGCTGATGGCGACGAACACGCAACGGATGCACCTGGGAACATGCGTCACCAATCCCGCAACACGGGACATGACCGTAACGGCGAGTCTGTTTGCAACGCTGAATCTCATTTCTGGCGGGCGGATGGAGCTTGGCATTGGTCGCGGTGATAGTTCTCGACGAGTCTTGGGGAAGAAACCAGTCAGTTGGTCGCAACTGGAAGCATCGGTCAAAGAATTTCGCGATCTCACTTCCGGCAATGAAGTCGTTCATGACGGCCAGCCGACGCGTCTCACATGGGCGAAAATTCCTCCGCGCGTTTGGATCGCGGGATACGGGCCGAAGGTGCTTCATATGGCCGGCAGAGTGGCTGACGGCATCATTCTGCAGTTCGCAGATCCTGCATTGATCTCATGGTGCATGAGCTTCGTGAAAGACGGTGCTCGAGCGGTCGGGCGAGATCCCAACCAGATTGAAGTGATGGCAGCTGCTCCAGTGTGGGTTTCGGATGATCTGAATGTCGGACGTGAACGAGTGCGCTGGTTTCCGGCGCTTGTGTCAAATCACGTCATGGATCTGATCCGGCAATACAAACCTGAAGATCTTCCGCCGGAGCTGACATCGTATGTGCAAGATCGCGGGCACTACGATTACCAGCACCATTGCGAAGTGGACAGCGACAACGCAGATTTCGTTTCAGACGATGTTGTCGATCGATTCTGCCTGCTTGGGCCGCCCGCTGCCCATCACAAGAAGCTGCGCGAGCTTGCTGCTGCCGGCGTGACCCAGTTCAACATCTATCTCATGTGCGGGGATGAAGAGCAGAACCTTGAGTCGTATGCAAAAGAGGTGCTGCCGGAATTCCTGAAAGCGAAATGGATTTAGCGCCGATTCGATGCCGGAGTGGTCAGCGCAAGCGCGCTCTGGCCCTGAAAACGCATCAGACCGTAGTACGCAATGAACGAGACGGCGAATCCCACAAACCACGAATAGTCGTAGAGCGCACGAAGAGAGGGAACCGCCAAGCCTGCAAGTGCTATTCCCGCTCCCAGGGCTAGCGCGAAGACCGCATTCCAGTTGAACCCGTGACGATATTCGTAAATGCCTCCCCTCAAATAGAGGTCGTCGACGTTCAACACTCGCCGCCTGATGATGAAGTAGTCGCAGATCATGATTCCGGCCACGGGTCCTAGAAATGCCGCATAGCCGCCCAGCCATCCGAGAATGAAAGTTCGGTAATTCGACAACAGCTTCCACGGCATCATCGCTACACCCATGAAGCAAGTGATGACGCCGCCGGTACGAAAGTTGATTCCTCGCGGCCACAAGTTGGAGAAATCATTCGCAGGCGACACAACGTTGGCGCCGATGTTTACATTCAGAGTGGCGAGAAGAATCGCAACTAGAGAGATCACAACGGCGATCGGCGAATGAAAGCGGCTGAGTAATTGGACTGGATCCCAGATGGCCGTTCCGTAGATCACCACTGTCGCCGATGTAACGACGATCCCGACAAATGCATACAGCGTCATCGTGGTTGGCAGCGCCACAGCCTGCCCAATCATTTGCTCCCGCTGGTTTCGCGCGAAGCGCGTGAAGTCCGGAATGTTCAACGAAACCGTGGCCCAGAATCCGACCGTGCCGTTCAGAGCCGGAATTAGAAACTTCAGGAAATCGGGAAAAGTTGTAAAGCGAGATGGCACCGAAAACATCGGACCGAATCCGCCCGCGGCGTGGTACGCCCATCCCAACAGAAGCAATCCGACAGCAAGTAAGACTGGCGCGCTGATCCCCTGCAACATCCGGATGTATTCGATTCCTTTGAGCACAACGAGGAGATTGATGACCCAGAAAACAAAGAAGCACACCGCGGCGCCGTGAGGGAAGTCTCTCCACGAGGGAACGAGTGTCGCCAGCAACGTGCTGATGGCTTCGCCGCCAATCCAGGCCTGGATACCAAACCATCCACAAGCCACCAGCGCGCGCAATACCGCGGCGACATTCGCGCCCAGCACTCCGAACGATGCGCGAGCCAATACCGGGAAGGGAATTCCGTACTTCGCGCCCGGGTGCGAATTTAGCAGCATGGGCGCCAACACAATGAGGTTTCCGATGAAGATGGTCGCGACCGCTTGTTTCCAATTCATCCCGCCTTGGATCAAACTCGCGGCCAGCATGTAAGTGAGGATGTTCACCGACATCGAGATCCAGAGAGCGGCGAAGTTGTAGGTTCCCCAATGCCGTTGCTCCGCGCTCGCCGGCGCGAGGTCGTGGTTGTAGAGTGGGCTGGATTCGATTCGAGCGCGGAGCTGAGTAGAGTCGGGTGTCGTCATCTTTATCGAGGCCCAAACTGCATCGATCAGTCGGCAGCAGCTGAGCTGGTGCTCTGGTTGGTGATCGGACCGTAGCTGTCCGGCCGTCGATCGCGGAAGAACTGCCACACTTTGCGTACCTCGGCGATCATGTCGAGATCGAGATCGGCAACGACGACCTCGTCCTTATCGCGGCTCGCCTGCGCGATGATCTTGCCACGCGGGTTGCAAAAGTAGCTCTTCCCATAGAATTCCCCGATGCTCCAAGGCTTTTCGACACCCACGCGATTGATTGCTCCGACGAAGTATCCGTTCGCAACTGCATGAGCAGGTTGCTCCAGTTCCCATAAGTGTTCGGACAAGCCCGCAACCGTCGCTGATGGATTAAACACAATTTCCGCACCGTTCAGTCCGAGAATGCGCGCGCCCTCAGGAAAATGCCGGTCGTAGCAGATGTACACGCCGACGCGCGCATACTTTGTCTCAAATACCGGATAGCCGAGGTCTCCAGGCGTGAAGTAGAACTTTTCCCAGAATCCAGGGTGGCAGTGAGGGATGTGGTGCTTGCGGTACTTGCCAAGATATTTTCCGTCGGCGTCGATAATCGCAGCGGTATTGAAGTACACGCCGGGCATGTGCTCTTCGTAAACCGGAACAACGATGACCATCTTGTGTTTCGCGGCGATCTTCTGCATGAGTCGCGTAGTCGGGCCCTCTGGCACGCGCTCGGTCAGTTCGTACCAGCGAGCGTTCTGTTCGGCACAAAAGTACGGACCGTAAAAAAGCTCTTGCAGGCAGAGGATCTGTGTCTTCTTGCGCGCCGCCTGTTCGATAAGTTTCATATGCTTGTCGAGCATGGCCTTGCGGATCTTATCGAGCGGGCGCTCGGTGCTGAGCGCGTTCCTGGCTTGAATCAAAGCGCAGCGGACAGTGCGGGGCATGGGATCCTCCACAACTCAATCTAGAGGAACGAAACTATAGCAGAATCACTGCTCCAACTCACTCAGTGGCTGTGCCTGCCGTTGACACGGCACCTCATGCTGAATAGACTCGGCCTTCCGCTCCGGGATAACACCAACGATCATGGCAAAGCGTCCTCGAATCGCAGTAGTTGGCAGCGCGAACATCGACCTCACAACCTTCAACGACCGGTTCCCAAAGCCGGGGGAGACAATTTTTGGTGAGAGGTTTGATTTGGGATTCGGTGGCAAAGGTGCGAACCAGGCGGTTGCCGCTCGACTCTGCGGGGCGGAAGTGTTTATGGTTGCGCGTGTCGGTAGCGATTTATTTGGTCCGGCGACTATCGAAAACTTTCGCAAACTGGGAATTGATCCCACTCATGTGAAACAGGTCGAGGGACTGTCGAGCGGCGTTGCGCCGATCTTCGTCGAGCCGAACGGACAAAATCGCATCCTCGTGGTGAAGGGAGCGAACGATGCTCTGAAGCCTGCTGACGTCGATGAAGCCGCGGACATGTTGAAGTCGGTCGATTGTATCGTCTTGCAGTTCGAGATTCCCGTCGAAACGGTGTATTACACGATTGCATTTGCCCGCAAGCACGGAATCCGCTGCATCTTAAATCCCGCCCCTGCTCAGTCGATCGATATGGCGGCTTTGAAAGGTCTCGATTACTTCGTTCCCAACGAAAGTGAGGCCGAGACGATCACGGGTTCGCCGGTTAAGACGGTCGACGACGCGAAGAAATGCGCCCGAAAATTATTGGATAGTGGAATTCGACGCGTGATCATCACCCTCGGAGCGAACGGATCTCTGTTGGCAAGCAGTGAACGCTACGAACATGTCGCGCCGTTTTCGGTGAACAGCGTGGACAGTACCGGTGCCGGCGACGCTTTCATCGGAAGTTTCGCCGTATTTCTCGGCGAGGGTATCCCCGAGAAGGAAGCCGTTCGTCGCGCGAATCTTTATGCCGGGCTCTCCACGACTGGAGTGGGCACTCAAAAATCGTTTTACGACCGCGCGCGTTTTGATAGCGAATGGTCGCAGCGTTCGTGAAACAATCGCGCCGAGTTTTGTGCAGCTGTATTATCGCAGTTGAAGGCCGCTCCTGCGCCGCTGGTGTTCCTCGCTTTATACCCGCCGCAAACCCTGAGACCTTGAAATTCACACGGCAGTAATAATGCGATCTTCGCACCGCCGCTCGGTCGCTCTCCATACGAAAATTCTTGACTTAGTGTAGATAAGCAATTTATAAGCCGTGTCTGCGGTCGGATAGACCTCCCAAACTTCACGGGAAGGGGGAGGGTCTTTTTCTTTTGGGGCAGACCGCCGAAAGGCAATGGAAATGTCGAGCAAAAGGACGCTCTTTGCGGTGTGTTGTTGTGCGCTGATAAGCCTGTTGAGTCCGTTTCTCTATGGCCAGACGACCGGAAGTTTCGCAGGCACGGTTTCGGACAATTCGGGCGCAGTCGTTGCGGGAGCGAAAGTCACGGTCATATCCCAGGAGACCAACATTTCTCGTGATGCAACGAGCGACGATTCTGGGCACTACATTGTGCCGCTTCTCGGCGTTGCCGACTACACGATCAAGGTGGAAGCACCCGGCTTCAAGATTTCTGAAGCGAAGGATGTTCGTCTCCAGGTCGACGAGCATCGCGAACTCGATTTCAAGTTGGTTCCTGCTTCGGTCAGCACCAGTGTCGAAGTGAACGCGACGGAAGTCGCGGTCCAGACTTCGAATCCCACCTTGGGCCAGGTCATCACCTCGCAAGAAGTTTCGGAACTCCCGCTGAACGGACGCGACTTCGTTCAATTGGCGACGCTGACTCCTGGTGTGACCCAGGAAACGAATCCTAATAGTTTCTTCAACGGCGGCCCCAGCAGCGAAGTTTCGGCTCGCGGAACGTATTCTCTTTCCGTCGGCGGCTCGCGGGCCCAGAGCACCGACTGGCTGCTTGACGGCGTCGACAACAACGAGTTGACGGCCGGTGGCATCGCGATTCTGCCTTCGATCGACGCCATCAATGAATTCAAAGTCCTGACCTACAACTACTCGGCGGAGTGGGGCACGCGTGCGGGCCCGACCGTCTTGGTCACGACGAAGTCCGGTTCCAACCAGTGGCACGGATCGCTGTTTGAATTCTTCCGCAATACTAAGCTGGACGCCCATACGTACGACTTCGGCATTCCTTCTCCGAAGGAGCAGTTCAATCTGAATCAGTTTGGCGGCGCCTTGGGTGGCGCAATTAAGAAGGACAAAACATTCTTTTTTCTCGACTACCAGGCTAAGAGGCAGCGGCACGGAGTTCCGTTCTCCGGCATTGTTCCGACCTCAGCGATGATGGCTGGTGATTTTACGCAGGATCCACTCGGGCTGACTCGAGGTATTCCGCATCCACAGTACAATAATCAGATTGCCTTCCCGAACTTAGTCAACCCATATACGGGCGGTCCATTCCAGTGCGACGCCTCCGGAAATCCTCTTCCAACCTCGGACGGAACGCAGGCTCTAGGCACGGCTTGCAACAAGATACCGACCGCACTCGCGGGAAGCGGCGGCATGGCTGATCCCGCCGGCCTGGCAATGATCAAGCTTTATCCTCAAAGCAACGCGAGTAACCCACAGTTAGGCATCAACTTCACAAGCACTCCTGTAAGAAAGCTCAACGAAGGTGAGTTTGATATTCGCCTTGACCACAACTTCTCCAGCAAAGACTCGATGTTCGCCCGCTTCAGCTACGACCAGGCTGTTTCGTTTGTTCCGGGCGGTTCGCCGGGCTTCGCCGAAGCTGGAGCATTTGCCAGCACCCAGGACATCACCAACCACGGCCGCAACGTGGCTGTCTCCGAACAGCATATTTTCTCCTCCAATACGATCAACCAGTTCACGGCTGGATTTAATCGAATCTTCAATCACATCTCGTCGTTCGGCACCGGTACCTGCGAAGCGGCAAAACTTGGAATACAGGGTGCCGATCTTGGCGCTGCCTGCGACAGCATCACTGGCTATCCCGCCAGTCTGAACCAGTCCTCAAAGGATTGCGTTGGCTGCGGATTGAGTTCCACGCAGCTAACCGGCTACTGGTCTCTCGGAGATCGTGGTTTCTCTCCGTTCCAAGGTGGAACCAACGTGTTCTCTGTGTCCGATGCGATCGACGTAATTCGCGGCCGGCACCACTTCACGTTTGGCGGCGGGATTCGCGCCAACCAGATGAACGTTTTGACCAACGGCTTTGGTGATGGATATTTCCTAATGTTCGGCGGATCCGGCTCGTTCACCGGAGATGACGCTGCCGATCTCTTGCTTGGGCAGGTAGGCGGTTCCATTCACGACCAGACCTTCCTCGGAGCCACGACCGGACGCCGTTGGAAGATGTATCGTCCGTTTGCAGAAGATGAATGGCGCGTTAGCGACAGCCTAACCCTTAGCTTGGGTTTCGCATGGTCTTTGACAACTCCAATCACTGAAGCTCAAGGACGTCAGGCGAACTTCGACTACACGACCGGACAATATTTGATCGCTGGCTCGGCGCCGGGGATCACCGGCTGCACCAACTGCGTGCGCACCGGAGGAAATGTGGGCATTCAGTTCGACAAGACGGCGCTTGAGCCCCGCATCGGCATTGCCTGGAAGCCCTTCGCCGACGGAAAGACTGCGGTTCGCGCCGGATACGCGATTTATCACGACTCGGCGTGGAGTCAGGGTGCGCAAGGTCTCTGGCAGAACCCGTCCTACTACGCCGAAGTCGACAACTTCAATTATTTCCCGGGAGCCCCTTGTCCCTATGCAAACGCCTTGTCTGCCGCTCCACAAAACTGTGGACTGCAGTTGAGCTTCCTGCAGCCAAGTCTGTCACCCATTCTGTCGCCTCCGAATCCGGATAGCTTCACAGGAACAATTCAGACTCAACCTCTCAACTTCAAGCAGGGAATGGTGCAACAATTTAATATCAACTTCGAGTACCAATTGCCGGGCGAAGTAGTTGTGACCGCCGGTTATGCTGGGGCTCGCAGTACGCACATCCTCAACGACGGCCTTAACCAGAACATCGGTTCTCCGACGGCTTGCGCCGGAGGGCCAAACGCACAGCCTGGTTACACGCTGGGGTGCGGTCCCGGCGGAACTTATTTTCCTGCTCCGTACGGCGAGTTCACCTCAATCGATAACAACAGTGACAACGGTCGGGCTCACTATGACTCCTTCCAAGTCAAGGCCGAGAAGAACGCGCGGCACGGGCTTTATGCACTGTTGAGCTATACCTATTCGCGAGCGTTCGATTCTGGTTTTCCTGATGGGGTAGGTACGCTTCCCGGTGCCATGTACTGGCCGCTGCCCGGTACGCAGAAACTGGACTGGGGTTTGTCGCAGATCAATCTCAACAACCAGTTCACCGCCAGCGTTCTCTACGATTTGCCGTTTGGCAAAGGCAAGAAATTCGGAAGCGGCTGGAATGGTGTGACCGATGCGGTGTTTGGGAACTGGAAGTTGAATGTAATCGAGAAAGCGACATCCGGGTTCCCGCTGTTCGTGGTCGCTAGCAACAACGGCAACTTCAGCGGTTCCGGTGTGAACTTCGCATGGAACGGCAACAGCTTGAACCGTCCAAATGAAGTTGGCAATCCGAACGTCGGCGGTCCGGAAGGTGGAAGGACCGACTGCCCGGCGCAGGTTCATACTCTCCAGAATTGGTTCAACCCCTGCGCTTTCGCGGACGCTCCTCCCGGCGAGCTCGGAGATGCGTCCCGGGCGCCATTGTACGGACCTCGCTTCGTGAACACGGATTTTTCCGTGATCAAGGACTTCCCGCTTTCTTTCCGAGAAGGCACATTCGTTCAGTTCCGCGCGGAATTCTTTAACCTGCTCAACCATCCCCACTTCTTCTTGCCGGGCACCAGTGCCGCTTCCATGCAAGATGTGGACAGCCCGTCCACGTTCGGAGTGGTGAACAGCACTTTGAACGATCCCAGGTTTATTCAGTTCGCCCTGAAGGTGATCTTCTAGAGGACGAGTTGAACAGGCCGGATTTTCGGGGGCAGGCTGAGTGATGCTCAGTCTGCCCAAGTTTTTGCGTCGCAAATTCGAACGGAGAACTTCATGCCACAAATCCGCAAGACGCCGACGTTCCTTCTGCTGGTTGCTGCACTGGCTTCTTTAGCGTCAGCGCAGAAAATTAAAGTCATCGTCGACCAGGATGCTCGCGGTCCCGGCACCAGCGACCAGCAGGCGATCCTCGTGTTCCTGCAATCGGAGAAGTTCGATGTTTTAGGGATCACCACCGTCAGCGGCGATCAGTGGGTGAAGGAAGAGACTCAGCACGTGCTTCGCCTCCTGGAAATCTCGAATCGTACCGACGTCCCCGTTTATCAAGGCGCGGAGTTTCCTCTGATCAACTCGAAAGAGGAGTCCGAACGATGGGAGGCAATGTACGGCAAATTCGAATACAAGGGCGCATGGACCGACAACTTCAAGGCGAATCGCTCCATCATTTATGAAATGCCGTACCACGATCCGGACGTTGTGCCGACGATGCCGGAAGGTGAGCCTCACTTGGAAGCACATCCCGGGACTGCCGCTGAGTTCATCATCCAGATGGTGCACAAGTATCCGGGAGAAGTCGTGCTCTGGGCGGGTGGGCCGCTCACGAACTTCGCCCTGGCTCTGAAACTCGATCCGTCGGTCGCCACGCTGGCAAAAGAGTTTGTGCTGATGGGCGGTGGTCTTTACGCGGACAAAGGTGCGATCGATCATGGCGCCATCGATGCCCGGCGCGAATTCAACTGGTGGTTCGATCCGGAAGCGGCGCGGATCGTTCTACGCGCTCCGTGGAAGAAGATGACTATCACTCCCATCGATATCTCGGTGAAAACCCGCTACACGACAGAGATGAAAGCAACCATCGCGAAGGCAGGCACGCCGATCACACAATATCTGGATAAATATTCTTTGCCCGGCTACATGTGGGACGAAATTGCCGGGATCGCCCTAATCGATCCCTCCATTATCACGGGACAGAAGAAGCTGTACATGGACATCGACATCGATCACGGTGCCAGCTATGGAAAAACGCTTTTTTGGGACGCGTCGGCTTCCGTTCCACCATACGAGCGTCTGGCGAATGTACAATTCGACATCGACGCCGAGAAGTTCTACAAGATCTATACGGACTTGATGACCCGGCCTCCTGGAAAGAAGTAAGCATTTGGAGGCCCAGCGCTTTCCGGCCAACAACATAAATCGAAAAATGAAATCCTCTCTGCTCTCGTTCCTTCTGATTGCTACGCTGTGCTCCGCCCAGCCGCGGCGCAAAGTCATCATCAACGAAGATTGCTCCGGCCCCGGCGGAAGCAACATGCAAACCCTGCTGCTGCTGATCCAGTCTCCGCAAGTCGAAGTGCTCGGGATCACTGTTGTTAGCGGAGATCAGTGGCGCGATGAAGAAGTCGCGCACACGCTGCGACTGCTCGAGATCATCGGCAGGACGGATATCCCCGTGGTTCCCGGGGCTGGCTTTCCTTTGGTTCGCACGCGCGAGGAATCCCAGCTCTGGCAAGAGAACTACGGCAAGGTTGCGTACGCGGGCGCCTGGGATGATCGCTGGTGGCACGAATCGTCAGTGGTGCCTCCCCTTCCGGAAGGGAAACCCACCACGAAGGCTTCGGACGAAGATGCCGCCCACTTCCTGATCCGCATGGTGCGCAAGTATCCGCACGAGGTGACCATCTACGAAGGTGGCCCGATGACCAACACGGCGCTGGCGATCTCTCTCGACCCCAAGTTTCCCGAGCTCGCGGAAGAGCTGGTATTCATGGGCGGAAGTCTCAGCCCGGCGACGGATAATCCAGAATTCTTGAACAACCCTCGCCACGAATTCAATTTCTGGTTTGATCCTGAAGCCGCAGTCATCGTGCTGCGCGCCCCATGGAAGAAGATTGTCTGTACACCGACCGACGTGTCGGTAAAAACTCACATGACCGCCGCGCTCGTAAAGGAGATTGGAGCCAGCGCTACCCCGGCGGCCCGTTACGTCGCGAAGTTCGCGATGCTGACCCCCGGCGCCGACATTATGTGGGACGAGATTACCGCAGCCGCATGGATCGATCCCGCGATCATTACCAAGAGCGACACTCGATACATGACCGTGGATCTGGGCCATGGCCCCGGATACGGAAACACCCTGACTTGGCCCACGACCAATCCCCCGCAGCCCGCGACGCAAAAGGTCGAAATTCAGTTCGATCTCAACACCGAGAATTTCTATCGCATGTTCGTAAGCCTGATGACCGCACCTACGCCGCATTGAGCGGCTGCCGTTGGCGCTCGCCCGGAGAACGGAATACAATAAAAATTTGCGGCTATTGGAATATGTCCCCTATACCTGACGATCTCTCGACAGTAAAAGACGACATGATCGCCTTCATCGAAGGCCACGGCATGCGCCGTTTTCACGGCTTCGTGGACTTCGAAGAGGTGCAGTGCGTCATGTGGGATACCGGGGACAATCCCGACGGCTGGAAAGATTTCGTCGAACTCGCCAAAGCCTCTGGCGCGCCTTTTCTGACGATGCACGCTTGGACACTCGAGCGCACCGAGCTCGACGAAATGGTTCAACGGCTCACGAATTCTGAGTTTACCGATGGCGATGACGTGGAAGATGCACGCTGGCTCCGCGCCCACGTCGGGAAGGTCGGATATCTTCAACTGGGCTGGGCCTACCAGGGATCGATGTTTCTCTGCGAAGTCAGCACCGAATGGTACGAGCGCTATCAGCACCTTCTCGAGGTGTCGGACGAATTCGGCGGCCTCACTATGGACGAGCCAGACCAGGACGAAGAAAACTAAGGCCCGGATTCTCCGAAACCAGGTTCCGAACAAAGCTCGGCAGTCGTAACCGATTCTGCGCCGGACGCATCTACCTCATGGTAGTACACTGCTAATTCCCATGCAGTGGATCCAAAAGCCAATCGACCATGCCGTGGTCGCGCCTCTAGCCGCAGCGTTGCGTACGGGTACAGCCTTCGGCGGTTCGGCGATTGCAAATGCAGCTCATGTCCTCGCTCCGTTGCTGGTCCGTCGTGGAATCA
This sequence comes from uncultured Acidobacteriota bacterium, assembly GCA_963793945.1. Classification (GTDB taxonomy): domain Bacteria; phylum Acidobacteriota; class Terriglobia; order Terriglobales; family Acidobacteriaceae; genus Sulfotelmatobacter. Next base: position 312,377 of record CAWCCE010000001.1, read on the forward strand.
CCGACCTGGATGCTGCACAGCATTTTCTGGTGCCTTCCGTTGCCCATCTTCACTCTCCAGAACAGATGACCGGCCTGCGCACCGCTGTCGATCGTCTCGATGCCGCCATTGAACGCAAAGAATCCATCTTGATCTATGGCGACTACGACGTCGACGGCACCATGGCGGTCATCATCCTGAAGACTGCGATCGAGCTCTGTGGCGGAACGGCGGACTTCCACGTCCCCCACCGTATTCGCGAGGGCTACGACATGCGCGATGACGTGATCGAACGCGCGGCCGCGGCCGGCATTCGCCTGATCGTCAGCGTTGACATGGGCATTCGCGCATTCGCGCCTGCCGAAACGGCGCAGCGACTCGGCGTTGATCTCATCGTGACCGACCATCACCTGCCCGGTCCCGACGGCGTTCCCAATGCGTTGGCCGTCATCAATCCGAACCAGAAAGGTTGCGAGTATCCGTACAAGCAGCTTTGCGGAGCCGGAGTGGCGTTCAAACTCGCGCAAGGGCTGATGCAGCGCCGCCTCGACGCCAAAGATCAAAATAAGCTCCAGCTTTCGTTTATGAAGGTTGTGGCGATCGCGACCATCGCGGACGCGGTTCCGTTAACCGGAGAGAATCGCGTCTTTACTTCGCTAGGGCTCGACGCGTTGCGGCGCGCCGTCAATCCAGGCCTCAAGGCGCTGCTCGAAGCCGCACAGATTTCCGCGAACCGTCCGCCTACTTCCGGGGAAGTCGGGTTCCGCATTGCCCCCCGTATCAATGCCGCCGGACGCATGGATGTCGCCCGCGATGTCATCGAACTTTTCAGCGTCAAGGACCCAGCGCGCGCTCGCGAGCTGGCCGCAAAACTTGATCAGCTAAACACGGACCGTCAGGAAGAAGAGCGAAGAATCCTTCGCTCTGTAGAGGAGCGATTTGCCGGCGATCCCGCTTTGTGCGATGCCTATTGCATCGTCGTCGACGGCGACGGATGGCATCGCGGTGTCATCGGCATCACCGCGACGCGCATTGTCGAGCGCTATAACCGCCCCACGGTTGTCATTTCGCGCGAGGGCGAGGAGTCATTCGGTTCCGGCCGGTCGATTCGAGCGTTTCATCTGCTCGAGGCGATCGAGTCCTGCGGAAGTCTGTTTTCCCGGTATGGAGGCCATTCTCACGCCTGCGGCTTCGCCATGCCGACGGCCAATGTAGAAGAACTTCGCACGAAGCTGGACCAGTTTGCGCGTACCCGGTTGACGCATGCGGATTTCGATCCGGTTCTAGAACTCGACGGAGAGCTGGGGCTGACCGACATTACGCACGAACTGTTCCAAGCGCTCGAACTTCTCGAGCCATACGGCATGGCCAATCCCGAGCCCATTTTCTCCGCACGCTGGACGGAGCTGGCTGCGCCTCCGCGAATGCTCAAGGAGAAGCACATCAAGCTGAAACTGAGGGCCGGGCAACCGCAAGTCGGATCGCTGCGAGGATCAATGGGGACAGACTCGACCGAACTTGCCGCTGCCGCGATTCTAGCCACACCGCGCTGTCATCCCGACGGCGGCGCAATCCGGCGTAGCGAAAAGGCCGCCGCAGCTGCGGAGGGGTGGAACGATCCACTGGGAGCTGACCGTAGTGAACTGAGAGCTAAAATAGTTTTCGATGCTCTCGGCTGGAACATGGCTGAGCGTCTGCAGCAGACGCCGCTGCTTGCGGGTGACCGAGTGGATATCGCATTCACCATAGGACACAACGACCATCCCGAGTATGGCGGGCTGGAACTGTCGCTGCGAGATTTGAAGCCTCCTGCTACCACAGATGGTAGTGCCCATCCCGCTGCGCCATCTGCACGCTGACGCCGAATAACGCCGCCAACTGGTCGACTTGGAGAATTTCTTCCTTCGGACCGTCCGCCACGATCCGTCCGCGACTCATCAGCACGACTCGCCGAATCTCGGGAACAATATCGGCGAGTTCGTGCGTCACTAGAATAATCGCCGTTCCTGCCTTCGCTAGTTCGCTCATCGTGTGACGGACTGTTTTCTGCGCCGACAGGTCAAGAGAATTGCACGGCTCGTCAAATAGTAGCGCCCGCGGTTTGTGGACGAGCGCTCGGGCGATCAATACCCTTCTCGCTTCTCCCGACGACATCTCGCACACTGGTCGTTCCGCCAGATTCGAAATCTTCAGTCCTTCCAGGGCCGCCTCTGCCAATGCGCTTTTTTCCAGATCGACCGAATGATTTGAGTAGATAGCATTGCTGCTGAAGAAACCTGACAGCACAACGTCCCGCCCGCAAGCATCTCCGGTACACGACAGCATCAAGTCGTTCGATACAATGCCCAAACCCGCACGCAGCTTGAATACATCCCACATTTCTTGTCCGCAGATCGACATCGACGACTCCGGCCGCGCCACCGGATAGCATTCCCGGGTAATCGTCTTGATCAGCGTGGACTTCCCGCAGCCATTGGGACCAAGAATCGCCACATGTTCGTCGGCTCCGATGCGCAGGCTGAAGTCGTCGAGAGCAATCTTTTGCCCCCGCATCACGCGGATGTTGTGAAAATCAAGTAAAGGAGAGCTGTTTGAGAGGGTCATCGCATCCAAATTGAAGATAGAGTGTAAATGAGGTCACAGGCGCCAAGAAACCGGAGCCAGACGCTGAGAACTGAGAACTGAGAACTGTTCTACCATTACACTGAACCCAGATGCCGTTGAAGATCTACCGTCTCCGCCGCTTGCTGGCTGCGACCGCCATTTTGCTGACCCTGGTCGTGGCCGCGATGTATTTCTACGCGCGCTCGCAAGCGACCAATGTCTTGAAGACGATTCCTGGCAAGATCGGCATCGACATCAAGCAAACCGCCAACGGGTTTCAATATTCCCAGTCCGATGGGAAGCGAACGCTTTTCACTATCCAGGCCAGCGACGTAAAGGAATTCAAGCTCAACGGCAATGCCGAACTACACAAAGTCAGCATCATTCTTTATGGTCGCGATTCCTCCCGCTTCGATCAGATCTACGGTGACGATTTTGCCTACAACCAAAAGACCGGCGATGTAACTGCGAAAGGCGACGTCCAGATCGATCTCGTCGCGAATCCAGCAGGCCTGACCAGTCCCGATCAGACTACTCCCAAGGAACTCAAGAATCCGATTCATTTGAAAACTCGCGACCTGGTTTTCAACAAAGAAACCGGGAATGCCTCCACGGATGCGCGCGTCGAGCTGCGCACGCCGCAAGCCAGCGGATGGGCCGTCGGTGTCCAATACATGGGCAAGACCAACACGTTGACTCTGTCTTCGCAGGTGCATGTCGAACTCAGCGGGCCCGACGCCTCTGTGCTCGAGGCCGAACACGGCGTCGTCACCAACGATCCCCGCATGATCGTTCTGGATCGTCCCCGCCTGAAACGCGAGTCCGGCACGATGCACGCCGATCAGGCCACGATCTACCTCGACTCTCAAAACGAGGTGGAGCGCGTAGTCGCCTCGGGAAACGTCACCGCAGAAACGCGCATGGCTAAGGGCAAAGCGCTCGCACACCAGGACGCCGCCCAGCCGCCGGCCGAAATCCAAGGCCGTGCAGACCACGCCGACTTCGAGTTCATTCAGGGAGAGGAATTACTTCACACCGCAACGCTGACCGGCAGCGTTCACATCGACCAGACTGGAGCGCAGCCCGTGCACGGCGATGCCGGACGCGTCGTTTTCGATTTCGTCGGCGACAACGAGTTGAAAAAGGTTCACGCCCTCGACGGCGTTCGTATCACCCAAACGGCGACTGGTGACAATCCGCCTGAAGGCAAAGCCGGAAATTCGCCGCAAGAATTCCAGCTCACCGCTCCCGTCATCGACTTCGACGTTGCTCAGGGAAACATCTTGCGGCATGCCCAAACGTCCGGCGCCGCTCAGATGACCATTACACAAACTCCGCAGGTTTCTAGCTCCGCTCCGCCCTCGAAATCCGAACGAACAGTCGTGACCGCGGGAAGGTTCGATGCGGACTTTGCAGCGACCGACGGCCGCAACCAACTAACGAGCGTTCACGGGGCACCCGACGCCCGCATCGTCAACTCGTCGGACGGACAGCCCGAACGCGTCAGCACCAGTGACTCAGTCGATGCTTCATTTCTCCCGCAGGGTGGCATTCAGTCGGTGACTCAGAAGGGGAATGTTTTCTATTCCGACAGTCAGGCGCCCGATAAGAAAATGCAGGCTTGGGCAGAGCTGGCCCACTACACTCCCGCCGACCAGATGCTCGTCCTAACGGGCAGCCCTCGCGTGGCGAATGGCGGGATGCAAACGACTGCCAACAGCATTCGGATCAATCGCGCCACCGGCGATGCCCTCGCTGAAGGAGAGGTAAAAAGCACCTACAGCGAGCTCCAGGAACAGCCCAATGGAGCCCTGCTGGCGTCCTCATCGCCGATTCACGTGACCTCTCGCACCATGACGGCTCACAACAATACTGGAGTCGCTCTCTACACCGGAAAGGCTCGCCTCTGGCAGGATGCCAACGTCATCGAGGCCCCTTCGATTCAGTTTGATCGGGATCATCGATCCGTGACGGCACAGGGCACTTCTGCACAGCCGGTCCAGACCGTTCTCATTCAGGCGGAGAAGCCCGGTCTAGAGAAGCGCGACACGAAGCCACCGAAGAAGCCCACAGCTTCGGCAGAATCCAGCCCCATCTCGATCATTGGTTTGAAGCTGGTCTATGCCGATGCCGAGCGCCGGGCCCACTACGACGGCGGAGTGGTCGCCAAGGGCTCAATGTTCACCGCGTCGGCGAAGACCTTGGACGCTTATCTCTTGCCCCATGGTCCGACGGTCAAGAGTCAGCCGGTTGCCGGTCCCGGCCAACTTGATCACATGGTGGCCGAAGGTGATGTCGTTATTCAACAACCTAGGCGTAGGGCAGAGGGCGAAAAGCTCGTCTATACCGCGGCGGAAGACAAGTTCGTTCTGACAGGCGGACCGCCTAGCATTTTTGATGCCGAACAAGGCAAGATTACCGGGGTTTCGTTGACTTTCTTTAGACGCGATGATAGGGTGCTCGTAGAAGGCGAAGCAAGCACTCCTGTGGTAACGACGACGCAAGTGGCACGATAAATGCGTACCCTGGCCACCGAAGAAATTGGCAAGTCCTATCGTGGCCGACGCGTAGTCAACGGGGTCAGCCTGAACGTCGAGCAGGGCGAAGTGGTTGGTTTACTAGGCCCTAACGGCGCGGGTAAGACCACCACGTTTTATACAATTGTAGGCCTGATCCCTCCTGATTCCGGCCGCGTTTTGTATGACGGTCAGGACATTACTGACGTTCCCATGTATCTCCGGGCCCGCCAGTATGGCATCAGCTATCTCCCGCAAGAAGCTTCGGTTTTCCGAAAACTTACAGTCGAAGAGAACATCCTCGCTGTCTTAGAGGCGCAGCGCATTTCCTGGCACGAGCGCCGCGAGAAGATGGAAAAGTTCATCGACGAGTTGGGTCTGGAGCACATCCGCCAGAATCGCGGATACGCTCTTTCCGGTGGAGAACGCCGGCGCGTGGAAATTGCCCGCTGCCTGTGCATCAATCCCACCTTCATTTTGCTGGACGAACCGTTTTCCGGGATCGATCCCATCGCCGTGCTCGACTTGCAGAAGATCATCAGCAGTCTGCGAGCCAGCGGCATCGGAGTTCTGATCACCGATCACAACGTGCGCGAAACTCTGACAGTGACGGATCGGGCGTACATCATCGATGACGGCAGAATTTTCCGTCAGGGAAAGCCGGAGCAGCTGGCCGGCGATCCAGAGGTCAGAAGAGTGTATTTGGGAGAGAGCTTTTCCCTGGTGTGAGAAAAAGGAAACGTCGTTAGTCACTCGTCGTTGGGCAGAGACCAGTCGGCGGGAGGAATTGGCTAACGACGAATGACTATCGACTAACGACATGGTTTTGTTACAGCACAAACTCAGCGTAAAGCTCTCCCAGCGCCAGATCCTCACCCCGGGTCTCGTGCAGATGGTCTCCGTTCTCGCGCTCAATAAGCTTGAGCTCAAGGACATGATCAACGCCGAGATGGTCGAGAACCCTGTTCTCGAAGAACTCGAAGAATCGGTCCCGCTGCTCGACGAAATCGGTAAGAAGGAAGAGGACCGTGAGCGGGCTGCCGTCGCATCGAACGAAGAAAACCCCATCACCGCCGTCGAGAAGAAAGACCCATTCGAAGAAATCGATTTTGGATCGTTTTTTCAGGACTACCTCGATCCTGGTTATCGCACTCACGGCGAAATGGAAGACATCGAGCGCCCTTCGTTCGAAAACTTCCTCTCGAAGCCGAGCAATCTGACCGATCATTTGGCCTGGCAGTTGGGTGCTTTGAGCCTGCGCAGCGAGGTTCGCGAGGCCGCCGACCTGATCATCGGCAACCTGAATGAAGATGGCTACCTAATCGCCAGCGATGACGAGTTGCTGGGTGTGATTCCGCCCGCGACGCCGGAAGCCGACGCCGTAACCGCCAAGACTATTGTCAGCGAAGCCCAAGCATTGGGAATCGCTGAACCTGTGCTGGACCCCGAAGTTGAAACGGCCAATGCCGAAACTGCAGAGGCCAGCTCCGAGTTTACGGAGTCGCCCGATTCGGCCCCGGCATTGACATCTGACCCAGATTTAGTTGGAACCCCGACATTCCCTCCAGCCGCCGAGCCCCGCGCGGAAACATCGTTTTCATCGGCATCAGGAAATGGAGCCGCCGCGGTTGCTCCTGCCCCACAGCCTGCAGCCCGCGCAATAACCACATTCAAACCGCGATTTACGGCCGCAGACCTGCAGGAGGCGTTGCAGGTCGTGCAGCAACTCGATCCTCCTGGCGTGGCGTGCCGAGACCTGCGGGAGTGCCTGCTCGCACAGCTTCGCTTTCACCAAGTCCAGTTGGAGCACCACAAGAACGGCAACGGCACGGCGCAAGTGCTGCTGGACGCGATGGCGGTTGTCGATGGCCATCTTCGCGGCCTCCAGAACAAGCAGCATAAGGAAATCGCGAAGGCCATCGGCCGTCCCATCGAGGCTGTGCAAACCGCGCTGGATTACATCCGCACTCTCGATCCGCGCCCAGGCCTGCGCTACAACAAGGTCCAGGCTCGTCTCATCGAGCCCGACGTCGCGTTCGTGAAGCACGGCGACGAGTGGCTGGTCATTATGAACGACGAAGACCTGCCGCAGCTTCGCCTCAACCCGGCCTACAAAAAACTGGTTACGCGCGACGGCACGAACGAAAAGAGCACTCGCGATTACGTCAAAGAGCGCTATAAGAGCGCCATCCAGCTCATCAAGAACATCGAGCAGCGTAAGCAGACCATCACCAAGGTCTGCTACTGCATCGTCGCTCGCCAGCAGGATTTCCTGGAGCGCGGCATCGATCAACTCAAACCCATGATGATCAAGGAGGTGGCCGAAGAAATCGGCGTGCATCCTTCCACGGTAAGCCGTGCTGTCGCCAACAAGTACGCCCACACACCACAAGGCGTATTCGAGCTGCGTTACTTCTTCAGCGAAAGCGTTCAGGGTCCTGAGGGCGGTGGTACTTCACTGCTCATCCTCAAGCGCCGCGTCAAGAAGCTGATCGAAGAAGAAGATCCCAGCCGTCCGTTGACCGACGAGCAGATCACCCGAATTCTGCAATCGCAGGGCATTCAAGTGACCCGCCGCACGGTAGCCAAATACCGCGAAGACATGCGCATCCCGAGCACGCACCAGCGCCGGGTCAAAAAATAGATTTGGTAATTGTGTAATCGGGTAATTTGGTGATTTCGAGAATCTGCCCAGACCCGGTTTTTCAATTACTGAATTACAAAATTACTCAATTACCAAATCGCTCCAAATGCGGTGCCCGATTTACCTGAAAAGAATCCTCCGAAGGGGGCGCTCATGAACGTGGAATACACCGGAAGACAATACGAAGTTACCGCTTCCATCCGCAAAGAAGTAGAAACCGGCCTCACCAAGATCCGCAAAATCCTCGGCGATAAGTTCGAAACCAAAGTCATCCTCGCAGTCGAGAAACACCGTCATAAAGCTGAAATCACCATTACCCCGCGCAAAGGTCCGCTGGTCGGCCTTGCTCAAGCCAAAGACATGAGCGTTGCGGTCAATGAGGCCCTCGATCACCTGGAAAAGCAGGCGATCAAATACAAAACCCGCTGGCAGTCGAAAAAACGGTCGGCCCGCAAGAGTGAAGAAGACAAGAAGTGGAATGGCCATTCTCCGCAAGAAGATATTCAGACAGTAGTCGGTCTCTCCGAGAAAACCGCGGTTCCGGTGATGGTCCACAAATATCCCGCTGTGGCCAAAACGACCGAAGTTCACCTGATCCGCTCTGATGAATCGGTCGCCATGCGCCCCATGACGCTCGAAGAAGCCATTAAGGAAGCCCACTTCAAAGACCGGGATGTCTTCGTCTTCCGCGATCCGAAGGGAAAAGTGATGGTCCTGCACCGCGCCAAAGACGGCAAAATGCAGCTCATCGAAGTTCCGTAAGAAGATTCAGTCTGGGTGCCCCATCCTTGTCGCGTTTTGTGCGACAGGGTGGGGATTTTGATTCTTGAACCCTCTCGACGGCAGGACAACCCTCGATTCTTACGAACTCCCAATCAGCCAACCGGTGATGAACACCAATACTCCGCCCAACCCCACTTGGAGAGCTGCCGAAACCCATGGGCTATCCATATAACGGTGCCGGATCCAGGTGATCAACGCTAACTCCGCGATCACAACCACGCTCGCAGCCCAGAGCGCCATGCGGAAATCGTGTAACAAGAAAGGCAGCGTGTGGCCGATACCGCCCAGCGCCGTCATCGCGCCGCAGATTAACCCGCGCACCCAGGGATGCCCGCGTCCGGTCAGACTTCCATCATCGGATAACGCCTCGGCGAAGCCCATGCTGATCCCTGCGCCCGCTGACGCCGCAAGCCCCACACGGAACGCGGTCCAGCTGTCGGTAGTGGCAAATGCCGCCGCAAACACAGGAGCCAGCGTCGACACCGACCCATCCATCAGTCCTGCCAGCCCCGGCTGCACAATTTGCAGTACGAACAGCCGCCGTTGCGCGACCTCTTCGTCGGCCTTCACATCGGCGGGTAGCTTCTGTTTGTCGAGTTCCTGCGCGCGCTCTTCGTGTTCCCGCTCCTCGTACGCGAGGTCGTCGAGCAGCTGCCGGATGCTCGCATCCTGAGTGCGCGCGGCAGCTTTCTCATAAAATCTCCGCGTCTCGACTTCCATCGTCGATGCCTCTTTGCGCACAGCCTCGATTCGCAAAGGACGCACCAGCCACAATGCCGGACGCTCCACGAACCCCCGCACATCCTGGCGTCGAATCAGGGGAATGTGCTCGCCGAACTTCTTCTGGAAGAGTTCCAACAGCCGTCGCCGGTGCCCCGACTCCTCTTCGCGCATCCCGTCAAACATCGACGCCGTCCCCGGATAATCCTGCCGCAATCCTTCGGCAAAATCGGCATAAACCCTCTCGTCCTCCTCCTCAAGGGCGATCGCCAGCGCCAGGACTTCACGTTCCGTGAGCTCTTCGAACTTTTTCATGACGCCATAGCTTACAGGCCTCACCGCGCCCGACACAATCTGCATTTCTGATTCTTGAAAACAATCCCAACGCACGTCCATTCCGACGGTATCTCAGTGGGCACCCATCGCTCGAAAACGGTTGCGGCCCTTCGATGCTACTATCCAGTAAATGAAGGCGCGGAAGTCCTCTGGCTCCGTCAGAAACAAATCGAAGAAAGCAAAGAAGTCGTCCGCCCGCACGCCCGAACTCGTCATCATCACGGGGATGAGCGGCTCCGGCAAAGCTTCGGTGCTCAAAGCCTTCGAGGATCTCGGCTATTACTGCGTCGACAATCTACCCGTTGAACTGATCCCGAGCTTCGCGGAGCTGGCGCTCCAGTCGCGCGACATTCGCCGCACCGCCCTGGTGGTGGATGTTCGCGAGGGATCGAAGCTCGAAAAGCTTCCCGGAATCCTGCAGTCTGTTCGCAAGATGATTCCGACGAAAGTCGTCTTCCTCGAAGCGTCCGACTCGATCCTGCTGCGTCGCTTCAGCGAGACGCGTCGGCCGCATCCCCTCGGTACCGATTCTCCGGTCAAAACCGCGCTGAAACAGGAACGCCGGCATCTGAGCGCCATCCGCCGTTATGCCGATTTTGTCATCGACACGTCGAAGTTCAATGTGCACGAGCTGCGCGCACACATCAACGAGCGTTTTCATGCACAGTCGGCAGAAAAAAGCATTCTTGTGTCCTCCGTGAGCTTCGGATTTCGGCAAGGGGTTCCCGAAGACGCCGATCTCGTTTTCGATGTTCGCTTCCTGCCCAATCCGCACTTCGTTCCCGAATTTCGTCCTCTCACGGGTCGCGACCCGAAGGTGGCGAAATACATTCGCTCCTTTCCCCAGACGCGAGAGTTCATCTCGCGCATTTCTGAACTTCTCGTCTATCTGCTGCCGCATTACATTCACGAAGGGAAAAGTTATCTTACGATCGCTTTCGGATGCACCGGTGGACAGCACCGCTCCGTTATGATCGCCGAGGAAGTCGGCAAGCATCTTCGACGCGCCGGATACCGCGTCAAAATCGCGCACCGCGACAGTCCAGAATAGAAGAAACTCTCCGCATGAGCCGTCCCCCTTCAGACAACTCACGGCACCGGAAACGCCATTCTCCCAGCGCCCAACTCAAGTAAAATAAGTCCTTGCAACTCACCTCAATTCCACCGGCGGCAAGCGATTGCGGCCCGGCGCCCGCGGGAGTTCCATGCGGCAAGTAATGCGCCTCGTCCGCTACGTGCTTCCGTTCCTCTTGCAGTTACTGCCCGGTGTCTTTCTTCTGGCGGCCGTGGGCTTTCTCGAGGCTTTTCGCCTGATCCTGCTGAAGCCAGTCCTCGATCGTGTACTGAACCCGTCATCCGGTTCGGAAAATATTGTCTTATTCACGATGCCGCAGACAGGTCAGCCCGTCTACCTTCAGCGTTTCGTTCCTACACACTTTCATAACGCTTGGACCATCGTTGCCTACGCGCTTGTGGCGTCGACGATTCTGAAAGGAGTCTTCGATTACACCGGTACCTATCTCGTCAATCACGCCGGCTTCGGCATGATTACGAACCTCCGCAATGATCTCTACAACTCAGTCCTGCGCCGCTCAGCTGCTTTTTTCCAGACGCACGCCACTGGAACATTGATCTCGACCATCATCAACGACATCGAACGCGTCCAGTTTGCGATGTCGAGTATCCTGGCCGAATTCCTCCAGCAGTTTTTTACCTTCCTCTTCACGGCGGTCCTGGTGGTGATCCTTGGAGGAAAGCTGGCCTGGGTTCTTGTGGTGTTTATCCCGATCATCGTCTTCTCAGCCGTGCGCATCGGACGTCGCGTCCGGTCCACCACCCGAACCGGACAAGACCAACTTGCCGATGTCCAGAACATCCTGCACGAAACCATTACAGGGAACCGCATCGTCAAAGCTTTCGGGATGGAATCATGGGAAGTTGCGCGATTCCGCAAAGCCGCGCAGCGCCTGTTCCGCGCCAACTTGCGATCAGTGGCCGCCGCTGCGATCAGCTCGCCGCTGATGGATATCTTCGGCGCGGTCGCGATCGCGCTGTTGCTTCTTTTAGGCCGCGCGCAGATTGCTCACAACGAGCTTACGCTCGGAGCATTCATCGCATTCGTCGCCGCCGTGTTGAGTATGTATAACCCGGTGCGAAAGTTTGCCGTATTCAACAACAGCTTTCAGCAGGCGCTGGGCGCTTCATCGCAGCTGTTCACCTTCATGGATGCCGAGGACGTCGTAATCGAGAAGCCCCGGGCGAAAGCACTGCCTCCGTTTTCACAAAGTGTTCGCTTCGAAGGAGTTTGCTTCTCCTACCAATCCGACGGCGAAGATTCCCGTGAAATCCTCCGCGGCATCGACCTCGAAGCGAAGCGTGGCGAGATTCTTGCCGTTGTCGGCTCCAGCGGTGCTGGCAAGAGCACGCTCGTCCATCTCCTTCCCCGGTTCTTCGATGTGACTGCCGGACGCATTCTGGTCGACGGCCACGACGTGCGCGACGTAACCCTCGCTTCTCTGCGCTCGCAGATCGGCATCGTTACGCAAGACACCGTACTTTTCAACGATACGGTGCGCAATAACATCGCCTACGGGCAACCTCACGTTCCGCTCAAGGACGTCGAGGCCGCTGCCCGCGCAGCGCTCGCCCACGACTTCATTCTCGCGCTTCCCTCAGGGTACGATACTGTCATCGGAGAGCGCGGTGTGCGGCTCTCGGGCGGCGAACGCCAGCGCTTGGCCATTGCTCGTGCGTTGCTGAAGAATGCGCCGATTCTGATTCTCGACGAAGCCACCTCTGCACTCGACAGCGAGTCGGAGGCGCTGGTACAGTCCGCCTTGCACAATCTGATGAGCGGACGTACGGTTTTCGTGATCGCTCACCGTCTTTCCACCGTGCGCCGAGCGAACCGGATTGTCGTAATCGAGAATGGAACTATCGCCGAAATTGGAGCCCACGAGGAATTGATGCAGCACGTCGGCACATACCGGCGTCTTTACGAATTGCAGTTCGCCAATGCCGACCTGCCTAAAGCGGTTGCAGAAACGTAAGAACACGGCCCACTATGCCCATACGCTCGATGACTGGTTTTGCGCAGGTTCGCGGAGAAGTCAACAGCGCGAGTGCCCCCTCCAGTTCTGGTGGCAAACTAGCATTTGTGCTCTCGCTGAAATCCGTCAACCATCGTTTTCTCGATTTGCACTTTCGTCTTCCTTCCGGCACCGATTCGCTCGAAATGCAGCTCCGCCGCCTGCTCAAGGAAAAGATGGCGCGGGGGCATGTCGAGATTTCGCTAAGCCTGGAGCGAACCAGCAACGAAACGTTTGCCATGAATCGCGAAATCGTTGGCGGATACATCTCTGCCTTCCGCGTCGCAGCCGCCGAGTTTTCCATTGCCGCCGTGCCTGATCTCAATGCGATTCTCCGCCTGCCCGGCGCGCTAGAATCGGCGAATGAAAGCGCCGACGGAGAACTGGAGTCCGCCGTGATGGCTAAAGTCGGCGATGCCCTCGACCGGCTCAATCAAATGCGCGAGGAAGAAGGCCGTGGCATCGCCCGCGAACTTCGCGATCGCATGGTTCACCTGTCTGAAGCCAGCAAGAGCGTCCATCAGCACCGTCGCGCCGTTCTTCAAAACTACGGCGAGCGGCTGCAATCCCGCCTGCAGGAGTTGCTTGGAGCCAGCATCGACAAAGAGCGCATATTGCAGGAAGCCGCCCTTTTGGTCGACCGCAGCGATATTCAAGAAGAGATTGTCCGTCTCGAGACTCACGTCCAGCATTTCCTAGGATTGCTCGACCAGGGCGGCGAGATCGGAAAGAAAATGGATTTCCTGCTCCAGGAAATGAACCGCGAAGCTAATACATTGCTGTCAAAAACATCGGGTCTCGCCGGCGAAGCGCTTAAAATTACCGAGGCAGGACTGGCCATGAAATCAGAGATAGAAAAATCCCGCGAGCAGGTGCAAAACCTGGAATGAGCTCATCGCAAAAGCCCTTGGTCTACATCATCTCCGCGCCCTCAGGGTCGGGAAAATCCACTCTCACCAACGACCTACTCAAGCTCGTTCCCAACCTCGAGTTCTCCATTTCCTATACCACCCGTGCCCCGCGCGGCAGCGAGCAGAACGGCAAGCACTACCACTTCATCACGATGGAAGAGTTTCAAAAGATGATTCAAGCGGGCGAGTTCCTTGAGCACGCCAGCGTGCACAGCAACTGCTACGGCACCGCACGCCATTTCCTGCGCGAGGCTGGCCGTAAGGGCAATGATCTGCTGCTCGATATCGACGTGCAGGGCGCAGCTCAAATCAAGCGCACGCTGACCGATGCCATCAGCATCTTCGTTCTTCCGCCGGATCGCAAGACTCTGGAGTGGCGCCTCCGTAATCGCAGCGAAGATCCCGAAGATGTCATCCAGCGTCGCTTGCGCACTGCCAGCCGCGAGATCGAGGAATACGATAAGTACGACTACGTCCTCATCAACGACAAGCTGGAAGAATCCTGCGAGCGGTTGCGTGCCATCGTCCTTTCCGAGCGCTTACGTCGATTGGACCGGCAACTGACCGAGCAGGAACTGAAAACCATCGATCTAGCGAACACTTGTAGGCTAGCCAACGCTCGCGAACGGGTCCAGCCCATCCTGTTGTCCTTTAGTGCGCCGGCGACTCCTGCAAGCTCTTAGGTTTCGCGGTATGATTTCAATGGCGCAGGGAACGAGCGCCAGACCGGAAAGACAGCCCGAAGCGGAACATGCCTGAAAGTTGGTCCTGTTCTGCGCAACTCATCGACGGATGTTCGGCTCTGATTCGACTTCGAATTTTTTTAACGGAGAGTCCCAATGAAGTTGATCGAAGGCTTCGACAGCAACTACCGGTACATTTTGGTCGCCGCACGCCGCGCACGCCAGCTCCAGTCGGGCGCGCCGCCAGTCGTAGATACCAACTCCCGCAAGCCCTGCCGCATTGCGCAAGATGAAATTCGTGCCGGCAAGGTGAAATGGGAGATTCCGCCGATGCGCACCGCTGCCGAGCAGGCCGCGGAAAATCTCGACAAGGCTCTCGGCCAGGACTAACGAGGGGTTGTTGATTGTGGTTGTTGACGGTCGACTCATCCAACAGTCGGATGGGCTGTTCCATCAACAGTTAAGAATCATCAATCAGTCGATATGAAGATTGCCCTTGGCGTCACCGGTGGAATCGCAGCGTACAAAGCGGCGGAAATTGTCCGTCTGCTGCAGGACCGCGGTCTTCGCGTGCAGGTCGTGATGACCCGCGCCGCCCAGGAATTTGTTAAGCCTCTTACCTTCGCTGCCCTTTCCGGAGAGAAAGTCATTACCAGCATGTTCTCTCCCGGCGAGGAGCACGAGCCGAATATCGATTCGGCCATCGAACACATTGCCGTCGCGCAGTCGATTGACGCGCTCGTCGTCGTTCCTGCCACCGCCGACGTCCTTGCCCATTTTGCTCAGGGAATCGCGTCCGATTTTCTGACCACACTTTTTCTCGCAACCACCGCCCCCGTTGTCGTTGCCCCGGCGATGAACGTAAATATGTGGAATCATCCCGCGACGCAGGCGAATCTCGAGATTCTTCGTAAGCGCCGCGTAAAGATCGTCGAGCCGGGCACTGGGTATCTTGCTTGCGGCATGACCGGCGCCGGACGCTTGGCGGAAAACGAAGCCATCGTTGCCGCAGTGCTGGAAACTCTCGGCGCTTCGCAGGATCTTCAAGGCGAGACGGTGTTGCTCACC
Organism: uncultured Acidobacteriota bacterium; assembly: GCA_963793945.1. Classification (GTDB taxonomy): domain Bacteria; phylum Acidobacteriota; class Terriglobia; order Terriglobales; family Acidobacteriaceae; genus Sulfotelmatobacter. The sequence goes on from CAWCCE010000001.1 coordinate 327,710, forward strand.
GCCGGTCCCACTCGCGAGAAGATCGATCCCGTCCGCTATCTCACCAACCGCTCCAGTGGACGCATGGGATACGCACTCGCTGAATCCGCCTTACGTCGTGGTGCCCGCGTTCTTCTCATTAGCGGCCCGACTTCGCTGACGCCGCCTTCCGCAGCTGAAGTCACGCGAGTCGAGTCTGCCGAAGAGATGCGCGATGCCGTTCTGAACCTGCTCCCGCAAGCCACCATCGTCATCAAGACTGCCGCCGTCTCTGACTATCGCCCCAAGGCGGCCGCCGGACAGAAGCTTAAGCGCAAAGGTCCGATGACCCTGGATCTCGAAGCCACGCGCGATATTTTGAAAGAACTTTCGCTCAAGAAAACCTCGCAGGTGATTGTGGGTTTCGCCGCCGAAACTGAAAACGTCCTCGAAAACGCCCGTCAGAAGCTGGTTTCGAAGAATCTCGACGCCATCGTCGTGAATGACGTTTCCCGCGAAGGCGTCGGCTTTGATTCTGACCGCAACGCCGTTACCATCATTACCCGCGACGAAGTCGTTGAAGTCCCGGAAACCACCAAGTGGGAAGTCGCACAGCGCGTCCTCGACCAGATTGTTCGCATCCGCCAATCCCGCAAGTCCCCCGTCAAAGCGTAGTTTCTGCTTTAAGTCTTTGTCATTCCGAGCAGCGCAGCCCTTATGGGTGCGGTTGTCATTCCGAGAAGCGAAGCGACGAGGAACCTGCTGTTCTTCGCCGCTATCACGAACACGTCTGCCCCGCACTGCATTACAATCGATCCACCGATGCCCCGCACTCTAGAGCCTGATCTGCGCCGCGCTCTCGCCGAGCGAGTTCGCTACTGTCACGAGATGGGCATCTACGATTTCTACCGCCGCGAGTCGTCAGTCGCAGACATGTCGGAAGCCGCACCAGTCCCGGCCGAAGTTGAAGAATCAGTTTTTCCGCCCACATTCCAGGAACAGCGAGAGGAAATGACCGCAAAGAGATCCGCCGTAGTTTCCAGACCTGCCAACGAAACAATTCTTGAGACGCTGACTTCCAAGCCCGAGCAGGGAGTTTCCGACCCCGTCGCTGCGCTCAAGCTGATTCGCGAGGATCTCGGCGACTGCACGCGCTGCAAACTTCACAAGCAGGGACGCAAGCAGATCGTTTTCGGCGTTGGCAATCCGCACGCGGACTTAATGTTTGTCGGAGAAGGTCCTGGTGCCGACGAAGATGCACAGGGCGAGCCTTTCGTCGGTCGCGCCGGTCAACTCCTCAACAACATGATCAAGGCAATGGGAATCCGCCGCGAAGACGTTTACATCGCAAATGTCGTGAAATGCCGTCCGCCCGGAAATCGCACTCCCGAGCGCGATGAATGTGAAACGTGCTCTCCATTCCTGATGCGTCAGATCGCCGTGATCAAGCCGAAGGTTATTGTGGCGCTAGGAGCTGTCGCAGCAAAAAATATGCTCGCGATCAACGCGCCCATGTCCGAACTGCGCGGCCGCTTCTACGACTTCATGCCTTCCGGTGCCCGTGCCAGCGATCCATCCTGGCAGGGATCCAAGCTCGCGGTCACTTACCATCCTGCGTTTCTTCTCCGCGATCCGCGGCAGAAAGGCGAAGCCTGGAAAGATTTGCAGATGGTCATGAAATATTTGGGACTCAAACCTCCAAAAGCTGATGCGTAGGGGCGGGCGCATTCGTCCGTCCAGCGAGCGTAACGAGCCGGCGCCCAGACGCCGCGAGCTGTGGTTTATCCTTCCAACCGATGCCGGAATTTTGCGACGTAGCCCTGCCCGTGCCTCTCGACATGGTCTTCACTTACCGTGTCCCCGCAGAAGCTGCGCCAATCGTCGGCGGACGGGTACTCGTTCCTTTCCGCCAGCAGCGCCTCACTGGCATCGTCGTTGACCTTCACGACCGCAAGCCTTCTGTCGCTACCAAGAGTGTTCTGAGCGTCCTCGACGCTGCGCCGGTCCTCGATGATCAACTGCTGCGCCTCGGACGCTGGATTGCCGACTACTACCTCGCCCCCATCGGAGAAGTGTTCCGCACCATGCTTCCTCTAGGTGCGGAGTTCAAACGTGTCGTCGGATACCGCATCACCGAGCAGGGCCATATGGCGCTGCATCTCGCAGGAATGTCCGGGTCGTCCGCACGTTCCCAGCGCACCCCCGAAGATCAGGCAACAGAATTCCGTGTCCTCGACTATCTCTCCAACTCTGATGGCGAACTCGTTCGCGAGCAAACCCTCCGCTCGGCCACGCGAATTTCGAGACCTGTCTTGGCCGGCATGGTCCGCAAGAAATGGCTGGCCCGCGAAGACGTTTCCGCCCCGCAGGACGCGACTCGAACTATAAAAATCGTGCGGCTCAAATCTTCCGAAGGCAAGCTGAACGCCAACCAGCAAACTCTCATCGACACACTTGGCCGCGGCCGGTGGTAACGTTTCCATCGAAGTCCTGCAAGCTCTCGAAGTCCCGCGAACGACGCTCAGCACTCTCGTTAAGCGCGGTCTGATCGAAATCATTGAAGAGCCCGCCGGATTCACCGTGTCCCGCGCCAAGCCGCGCCCGAATCTATTCGACTTCAATCTGAGCCACCCGCAGCAAGCGGCTCTTTCCCAACTTCGCGAGAGCGTATCCGCACACAGATTCTCCGGAATGCTTCTGCATGGAGTCACCGGCTCCGGCAAGACCGCTGTTTATCTCGCGGCGATGCGCTCAGTCCTCGAAGCGGGACGCTCTGCAATTCTCCTCGTCCCCGAAATCGGCCTCACACCCGCAGTCGCCGCCGATCTGCACCAGATTTTCGGCGACGAAGTCGCTATTCTTCATTCTGCGCTCTCCGACCGCGAACGCGCCGAGCAATGGCACCGAATCAAGCGCGGAGAAGCGCGCATGGTCGTCGGTACGCGCTCCGCTGTTTTCGCCCCCGTCGCCGATCTCGCTCTGCTCATCGTCGACGAAGAGCACGACTCGTCCTACAAACAGGAAGAAACGCCGCGCTATCACGCTCGCGACGTTGCGGTGATGCGCGCCAAGATGGCGGACGCAGTGGTCGTGCTAGGCTCCGCTACGCCCTCACTCGAATCCTATTTCAACGCCAAGAAGAACAAATACGCGCTGATCGAACTCCCCGATCGCGTCGAGAAGCGTCCTCTGCCCGAAGTCGAAATCGTGGACATGCGCCTCGAGTTCCAGGAAACGGGCCACGAGCAAGTCATCTCCCGCAAGCTCGCCGCCGAGATCAAAGATCGTCTTGAACGCAAAGAGCAGGTCATGGTCTTGCTCAATCGTCGCGGATATTCCCCGGTTGTCCTTTGTCGCACCTGCGGCAAAAAGCTCGAGTGCCAGAATTGCGCCATCGCTCTTACCCACCATAAGCGCGAGCACAAGATGGTCTGCCACTATTGCGGCTACACCGCGCCCGTCCCCAAAGCTTGCGTCCACTGCGGCAGTGAATATGTATATTTCCTGGGTACCGGATCAGAAAAATTGGAAGAGTTGCTGCACGGCATGTTTCCTCAAGCGCGCATCGCTCGGCTCGATCGCGACACGGTCCGCAGCCACGAGGATTTCGAACGTGCGTTAAGCGGTCTGAACGAAGGGGAACTCGATCTGCTCGTCGGCACGCAGATGATCGCCAAGGGTCATGACATTCACGGTGTCACACTTGTCGGAGTTGTCGGAGCCGACGTCGCCCTCGGCCTGCCAGACTTCCGTGCCGCCGAGCGCACTTTCCAGTTACTCACTCAGGTCGCCGGACGAGCCGGGCGCGGCCAGACCCCGGGCAAGGTTATTCTTCAAACTTACTTTCAGGATCACTACGCTGTCCAATACGCCGCACGCCACGACTTCATCGGCTTCTACGAAAAAGAGCTTCAATTCCGCAGCTGGATGCACTATCCGCCATACTCAGCCCTTGCCAATGTTCTGATTCGCAGCGACAAGCTTGACGACGCCCTGCAATGGTCCGGAACACTCGGGAAGTGGTTCGATCAGACGCGGCACGAAGGAGTGCGGGTCCTCGGTCCAGCCGCCGCTCCCATCATGCGATTGAAGCGCGACTACCGCTATCACTTTGTCTTGAAGTCGCCGAGCCGCAAACAACTTCACACGACTCTGCGCGCCATGCTTGACTACGCAGTTAAAGAAAAGATCCCCCGCACGCAAGTGATCGTCGACGTCGACGCTCTCTGGCTAATGTAACGTCGCCCAGGTCGGCTCCAGAAGTCGATCAATGCGAGCCTACGGCTCCCCGAATCACAACCACCGACGCAGCCGGCACTTCATACAACGTATCTTTGCCCGCTGTCAGCTTGGTGCGTGCAATCGGCCCATCCGGATCGGCCCACCCTTTGGTATAAGCAACCACGGTTCGCTCAGCGGCATGTTCTGCGTGCGCTTCAAATCGCGTGTGCGAAGGATGCCACTGGTACTGCGCGCTTCCAAAGTTTGCGACGTCCACGGGCCCAGCGAAGCTTTCTTCGTGCGCAGATTCCCCGCGAAACGCCACTCGCACCCTGTGCGCAGTTTCCTGATCCCGATTCACCAGCATCAGCGACCACTTCCCATCCGGACGCTTCACCGCATACGCCGTCACCAAGTCATGCCCAGCGCCATCTTCGAGATCGCTCTTTGCGGCATACACCTGGTGCGCCCCGCCGGCCGGTTGCACCCAATCCAGGTTGATGAGCTGGGCCACGTAGAACTGCGCTAACCGCTGCTGGATTTCGTAATTCCCGTTGATAGTGAACATCCCGAATGTTCCCGGAGACCCATTGCATCCTGGTTCCATATGCAGCGGTAGATAGTGAAAGAAGTAGACCCCATTTCCGCCTGCGTTCAGGAACGACCCGATATAGTCCGCCAACCATAATCCAGAAAAAATATCCTGAAAGGTTTCGCTCGCTCCCGACGAGAGATTTCCCTCGGTGATGAACATGGGCATATCCGCTGGAATCCCGTCATCGTGCCATACCTGCATGATGTGGCTCACCAGTTCCGGCTCGTCATAGAGCATCCCCCACGGAATTTTGCAGGGTTCGTACGGATAATGTTCGAACGAGAAGAACGCCAGATCGTTCATCCGACCGTGCTGTTTCATGTAGTCGACGAAACGCCCAAGCCACGAGACTTTCCCGTTCGCGTCCGGCCACACTTCAATGTCGCGATTCACTCCTTGAAACGACGGTCCGCCCAGCTTCAACGCCGGATCAACCTTGTGCAGCGCCGTTGCCCACTGCAAGTAGAGCGCCGCGTAATCTTCTGGAAGCATGTACTGTCCGTCCGCCTCTTCGCCCATCTCCACATATGAAACCGGATAGTTCCGCTTCTTCAGATAGGCAAGTTCCGCCGCGGAATTTTCCGGTGTTTCGTAGAGCATCGCAACCGGAATCATCGCCGGAAGCCCGCGCGTTACGCCGCTGGTAAAGAACAGATCGAATCCCATCTGCGCCTGCGTTGTCGCGCCGAGGTCCGAAGCCTGGTGCCACGGATCTACAGAAGAGCAATACGTTGTCGTCTGCTCCTGGTCTTGGGTGTGCCGAAGAATGTCGTGAAACGCTCCGTCCTTCGTCATCGTGCCGAGATAAATCTCGCGAATCGCATATCCAACACAATTCCGCGGATCGCCTGGTCCATCGACATCGCACGTATTAGACGATCCCGTCATCCATATTCGGACGAATCGCACTGGCACCGTGCTTCCCATCAGCCGCAACGTTTCCGTCCCTCCTTTTCCGGCTTCTATGGCGCCCTGAAGAAACGTTTGCCAAACGCCTCTCGTAGGCGCATGAATCGGGTCTTCGCCACCCGTCCAGTACTGCACCGTGTAGACCTTCGCGAAAGGCTCTCCCCATGCGATCCGGATGCTGTCTACCTGCTGCACTTGTGCCAGATCGAGTACGACCCACTGTGGATGCAGTGCGTCACTCTCTCCCGTGAACCGCTGCGTCAGATACGGATTGCTCTTCCAGAAGGACGCGAGATCGCCATCCGTCAGCCGTGAAAAGCCAACGTTTTCCGTGCCATCGTTTCGCGTGAAGCCGCGTCGCGGCAGTCCGTATCCATACGAGTAGCGAAGCATCTCCGTCGGATTCGCTGATCCGACAAAATAGCCCTTGCCCGCTGGATCGCTCCACGTTCCTTGCGGATTCCAATGCCACGCCTCGATGGCCAGTTCCGTATTCTGCCGGTACGTCACCGGTTGCCATCCAGACTCCTGCGTTTGGCCGAGCGTGGGCTGCAGCAAATCTTTATCGATCGCCTCGACTGAAATCCGGTCGACTCCCGCGCCCAGCGTATCTTTCGGCACGAAATGATTCGTGGCATGAGTGGTGTCAACTTCGACCACTTGCGCGTGTGCGAAACTGACTTGGAAGCAAGCAAGAAGAACGGCGGCGAAAAGGGAGGCTCGATTCATAGCGCAGCCATATTAAAACGTTTGAATAGGCGAGTCCACTGATTGCGTCCGCTTTCCACATCCCGCGCGCCGAAGCCTGCCCATCCCTAATTCATTTCGAAAGGAGAAACCGTAAAAGTTAGCGCCAGCATGATGCCCGCCAGCACGGCGAGGATCCATCGGTTACGCGGAAGGGAAGGGAACTCCGGCGCCTGCTGCTGCCGGTAAGTAAGCACATTCATCACGATGATCAGTCCTGCCCACACCCGCCAACTCACATACATACGGCCTAAATACACAAGCACGATTACCGTGAGCCACGAGATCACTCGATGCGCACGCGGCGCAAGGGCATAAACAATGTGCCCGCCGTCCAACTGGCTGCTCGGCAATAAATTCAGTGCCGTCGCAAACATGCCCACCCAAGCCGCAATCGCCGTCGGATGCAGATATACCCGGTTCAACGGTACCGACGCGATCGCATGGCCCGGGAGGACGCTGCGCAACGCATTGTGCATCACGTAGAAAATCTCCGGATATCCCAGGCGTAAATCTGACGGCCCCATCCCCGTCACCAGCGGTTTGGACAAAGTCAACGCCACTGCCAGGGTCGCGACGGCTACCACAAATCCCGCGATCGGCCCCGCAATCCCGATATCAAACAACGCAGCCCGTGAACGAATCGGCGCCTTAATTCGAATCACCGCTCCCAGCGTTCCGATTAGCGTCGGTGCAGGAATGAAAAACGGAAGCGTGGCTCGAACTCCGTAGTACCGGCAGTACAAGTAATGCCCCATTTCATGCGCTAACAGGATCGTCAGCAGGGTCGCAGAAAACGGGATCCCAAGCAGTAGCCGCGAAGGCCGTGCCAACACCCAGCCGATAGGGAAGAACGGTATGTATTCATCCCCGGCTGCAAAAGGAGGCGAATTATGCAGGAAGTTAAATTCCATCCGCGCACCCACCACTAGCGTCGTAAAGCAGGTCGCCACCAGCAGCAGCGCGTGTAGCCAGTAGTGCTCTCGCGGAGGTGGCCCTTCCGGCACGGGAAGCGCGTGGTAGTACTCAAACGTAGAGGTGGGGATTGGGAGGCCAGGTTCAGACATGCAATTCTTCGATCGTCGTTCCAATCGGACTATCTTTGATGCTACTACGCCTGATGAAAATGCGGGGCTTACGCGGCCACCGCAAACTCTCGAGGAACCTTAGTCACCGCCAGTCATCGCCTGTCCGGGCCATTACGAACGAGCTATTTCAGCTGTATCAAAACTCACTTAAGATGTACGAACGTTAGGCAATATTCCGGGCCTTTTAGCCCGATCCCCAGCGGAAGCCTGACGCCGCGAAACCGAAAACTCCCTCGGTAAGCGATCTTCCCCGGTACCAATCCCCCCAAACTTGGTCTCTCAAAATGAGTCTGGCTGCCAGGATTTCCGCCTTCGATGTTCGATCGACAAGCGCGCCTACTGCTGTCGCATGGTCCGAACTCACCCAGCAGGATCTACCCCGCTGGAACAATATCCTTCGGAAAACCGACGCGCCGATCTACCAGTTTCCATTCTGGAATGAGCCCTATCGCCGCATGTGGATCACTCCTCGCTACCTTTTCTGGGGTGATGAGCGCGATCCCGTGGCTCTGGTAACCATTCTTTCCGTCGGATTTGGTCCAGCCAAAATTGGCCTCGTCTTTCGAGGGCCAGCCCGCATCGCTCCACATTTCCCGCTCACTCGGGGCATGTTCCGGCAGCTCTTCGCCTGGGCAAGTTCGAATGGCTTCATGTTCCTTCGCTTCACGCATTCTGATCCCGAGGTCTTGACCACCATCGCCTCCGCCGGAAATGCAATCGACTGCGACGCCTTCCCGTATTTGTTGGACTATCCCGTCCTATCCGAGGATTACATCGTCGAGCAACACGACAGCGAGCGAGAAACTTTAGCTAGCTTCGATCGCGAGGCCCGCCGCAAGATTCGCCGGGGCGCCGAAGCCGGATATCAATTCCATTCCACCGACTCTCCCGCTGCCCTGCAGCAGGCGTGGCCGCTCTTCCAGGATTGCGCCGAGCGCAAGCACTTTCGCCTGGAACGGCCTCTCTCGTTTTACTCGGATCTCATGAGCGAAGCGCAACCCTACAACCGTGCCCGTCTCTACACTGCGTCTCTGGATGGCAAAGTCGTGGGCAGCACGCTCGTGTTCCGCGACCGCACGACGGCCCATTGTTCATTGGCTGCATTCGACGGGGAACACCGCAACTCAGCCGCGTTCCTGCATTGGAATTCGATGCGCGATATGTATCGCTTGGGGACCAGCCGCTACAACTTTGGCCCGGGGCCGGGCTCGCTGGCTCGTTTTAAGAGCGAATTTTGTCCATCCCCGGTTCGCTATCCGGGTCCGCTCACGATTGTGTTAAAAGCAGGGGCGTTTCGTTTGTGGGGAAAGGCGTTTGTTCCAGTGGCGAAACAGCTTCAGCCGATGCTTCGTGGTCTCGCGTTCCAGCGCGCTGCATTGTCGCGCTAACACTTAGTCAATCGACTGCAGCTCTTTGCCGGGCTTGAATCGAACGGCGCGTCCCGGCGGAATCGACACTTCCGCTCCCGTCCGCGGATTTCGCCCGATGCCCGTTTTGCGCGGGCGCACGTTAAATACTCCAAAGCCCCGCAATTCAATGCGGCTCCCCGCCGCCAGCGCCTTCTTCATGCTTTCGAAGACGGTCTCCACGGCTAACTCAGCCTTTGTCTTGGTGATGCCGGTTTTCGCCACCACTTCATTGATGATATCGAGCTTGATCACAAGAGGCTCCCGCTTGCAGGGTCAAGTTGATCCTTCAAGTGATTGATGCTATGGGAGATAACTGAGATTGTCAACCCAAGCATCTATCCCGTAAACTGGCATGCACCCAGCCAGCCGAATTGAGTAATTGTGCAATCGGGCAATTTTGTAATTTGTACCGGCAACGCGTTAGCCTGAGAGCTTTTCAATTACCCAATTGCAAAATTACTCAATTACTCAATTCTTTCAAGGAGCTTCATGCTGAAGAGCGACCGCTGGATCCGCAAGATGTCCCGGGAACACGACATGATCAATCCGTTCTCCGAGAAGCAGGTGCGTGAGGGCGTGATCTCCTACGGACTTTCCTCGTACGGCTACGATCTGCGCGTGGCGGACGAATTCAAAATCTTCACCAACGTGAATTCTTCCATCGTCGACCCGAAACACTTCGACGAAAAATCTTTCGTCACCGTGCAGACCGACATCTGCATTGTTCCGCCGAATTCCTTTGCTCTGGCCCGCTCCGTCGAATATTTCAAGATTCCGCGCAGCGTCCTCACCATCTGCGTCGGCAAAAGCACCTACGCGCGCTGCGGCATCATCGTCAACGTCACGCCCTTCGAGCCTGAGTGGGAAGGTTTCGTCACTCTCGAAATCTCAAACACGACGCCGCTACCCGCGCGCATTTACGCTAACGAAGGCCTCTGCCAGATTCTCTTCTTCGAATCCGACGAAGTCTGCGAGATCAGCTACGCCGATCGGAAAGGCAAATACCAGTCGCAAAAAGGAATCGTCCTGCCAAAGCTTTAGATTTTGGATTTGTATCTAGGTTAAAGCGGAAAGACTGCCCCACCCTACGCGATTTTCGTAGGGTGGGAATGCCAAGTGTTGAAGAGTTCGTTAAAAATTTGAAACCTTGAAACTTAAAACGTGAAACTTTGAAACTGTCTATTTCAGATTCTCGCCCTCTTTAAACATGTACTTAATCGCCGGCTTGTAAATCATCAAATTCGGTTCGCCGCTGTCGCGATTCACTTTGATGCAGTTCCGGTCATACCATTCAATGATGCCGTGTACTTCCTCGCCGTCGCGCAGCACGATGACCATCGGCGTTCGCGACTGCATCTGCTTCTGATAATAAAAATTCTCGGCGTTGGTCTGCTCCGGAGGCGCTGGCTTCTTTCCTCCCGGAACGCTCATCGCGCGGTCGCCTCGCTCCGGGCGGTCCACCCGTTCCATACGCTCTGGACGATCATGCCGCTCCGGCCGTTCGCGGCGTTCCTGCGTTTGCACGGGAGCTGAATTGTGATTTCCGTGATTCTCCGGACGCGGCAGCGTGGGACGAATCAGCTTACGGTTAGCAAAATTTTCTCGGTCGACGGATTCACCGCTTGTTACGGGATCCATAGTGGTTTCCTTCATGTGGCGCTACCTTGGGTACACGCATTCGCGCTGGTCAATTTGCTCGTTTGGACCCGATGAATGCAACAACGAAGGCGTGGGATTTACCCTAAACGTACCATAGGAGTCTTTCTCTGACAATGATTCCTTCGTGCCATCTCGCGAGTGTGCTAAATCTTGCATACCCTCTACAATATCGATTCTTTTATCAGCTAACTTGTGTTCGAAAGGTCGGCCCCTCTCCGCTCTTTGCCGCTTGCTGTGACTAGCGCCACCAGCGAAGCCACCAGCAAAACCGTCCACGCCAACATGGGCTGAAAATAACCGCCGTATCTTGTCTCCACCAGCTTCGCTTGCAGCACGCCATTCTTCGAAGCGAGAAGATTTCCCAGTTGATACGCCAGCCCGGGGAACGTCCCACGCACCGGAGCCGGAGACAATTCGTTCAGATGCGCCGGGATCACGCCCCATGCTCCCTGCACCATAAACTGCATCAGAAATCCGCCCAGCGCGAGCATCGGTATTGTGTGCGAATACGCCCAAAGCGGAATTACCGGAATCGATAGCAGTGCCGCAATCACAATCGCGCGCCGCCGCCCAATCTTCTCCGACCAACTCCCAAAGACAACGCCCCCCACAAGTGCCCCGATGTTCGCAATCACGGCAACCAACATCACCGCATGCGGCCCGAGCTTATGTCCCTTGGTGAGAAATGTGGGATACAAATCCTGCGTGCCGTGGCTGAAAGAATTGAATGCGAACATCAACACCATCATCAGCAGAAACGGCCCAAGAAACCTGACGACACTCTTGCCAACCGCAGGCTCTGCTTTCTGCGCCACTCGTCCATGCAGCCACGCCGGAGATTCGTCGACCTTCGTTCGGATATAAATCACCAGGAACGCCGGCAGCGCGCCAATCACGAACATGCCTCGCCATCCCACGTACTCGAAGGCGATTCCGTAAACCAGCGCAGCCATCAGAAATCCGACCGCGTATCCCTCTTGCAATAAGCCCGAGAAAAATCCCCGCTTCTCTGCGGGCAAGGTTTCAAACGCCAGTGCCGCGCCCACGCCCCATTCACCCCCCATCGCAATTCCAAAGAACGCGCGGGTGATGATGAACACTTTCAGCGACGGCGCGAACGCCGACGCCAGCTCGAACACCGAATACGCAATAATGTCGATCATCAGCGTGACCCGACGTCCAAAGCGGTCCGCCATCAATCCAAATAGAAATGCTCCCACCGGCCGAAATGCCAGCGTGATAAACACCGCTTCCGTCACCGCCGAAACCTTGGCCTGGAATTGCGCCGCGAGCGCGCTGATGCAGAATGTCAGAATGAAAAAATCAAACGCGTCCAGCGACCATCCCAGAAAACAAGCAATGAATGTATTCCGCTGGACCGTTGTCAATCGCCGAAAGTTCCCAATGAATTCCATGTCGGAATCAGTCCTGTAATTCGGTCTTACCCCCTTGTGAAACCCCGTGCCCCCTGTGGTGAGAAGCTTCCCCCGCCACAAAGTCCAGCGGATGCTAGCATAAGGTTTTCATTCAACCATCAAAAATCAGCAAGCGAATTTCTCCATGCCCGAACTCGATCTTCCCCAACGCCAGGCCACCGATACCCTGATGCTCACAGGTTTCTGGTATCGTGCCCTGCCCGCCGATCGCGTGCATCGCAACCAGTTGCATAAGGCGACCCTGCTCGAGATCCCTTTAGTCATCGGCCGCGATCGTCAAGGACAACCCTTCGCCCTCCGCGATGCCTGTCCCCATCGCGGCATGCCTCTGAACTGCGGCAAGTTTGACGGTGAAAACCTCGAGTGCCTTTACCACGGCTGGCAGTTCGACGTGCACAACGGACAATGTCAGTCGATCCCTTCCCTTACTTCCGATCAAACTCTCAAGATTGACCGCATCTACGCCGGCAGTTACCCATGCGAGGAGCGCGACGATTTCATATGGGTCTACATCCCTGATCCCACCCCATCCCGAGCAGGTTTCGCCAAGCCCGAAGAAGCGCCTGACGCCGCGCCGCAAATCGAAAAGTTCAGCGACAAATATAAACTCGCTTACCTTCAGGCAGAGATGCCGGTCAGCATCGACCACGGAATTATCGGCTTGATGGATCCCGCGCACGGTCCGTTCGTCCATCAAGCCTGGTGGTGGCGCACCCAGCACAGCATTCACGAGAAGAAGAAGAATTTCGAGCCGATTCCCAATGGCTTTCGCATGAGCTCGCACACGCCCAGCTCAAACTCCGCTCCTTATAAACTTCTCCGGCTTTATGCCGACGCCGATTCCATCACCACCACCATCGATTTCGTTCTGCCCAACATTCGCACCGAGACGATCCGCGCCGGCAAATACTGGTTCTCCAGCCTCACCACAGTCACCCCGATCACGCGCAATCAGTGCCGCATCGATGTAGTCGCCGCCTGGAACCTTTTTCGATGGATTCCATTCGTACCGGAACTGCTCAAATTTGTTTTTCGAAAGTTTGTCGAGCAGGATCGCCGCACCATGGAACTGCAATCAGAAGGCCTGAAGCACAACCCACACCTTATGCTGATCGACGACGCGGACCGTCCAGCGAAGTGGTATTTCCAGCTGAAAGCCGCATATCAGGAAGCAAAGCGCACCGGCCAACCCATGAAGCACCCAATGCCAGGCCCAGTCACCCTCAAGTGGCGTAGCTGAACGGTGCCTGGACCGAACTGACGGTCCGCATCGATCTCGGTTGCCGGATAAAAGCAGCCTTGCCTTCACTCCCGTCATCGAACGAAGATGCGCAAAGCCCGAACGACCTTTTTCCACCGCCACTCCCTGAGCCTCGTGACCAGCCTCGTCTTGCTAGCCTGGATCGTTCTCTATATTCGGTCCAATCCCAGCACGCATCTCGGATCTTTCTTCGGGAACGCGATCGCCGACTGGTCCGGCCTTCTCGTTACTGTGCTCGCGACCAAATATTTTTTCGAAATCGGTTCAGTCGAGAGCCGGCGGCCACCGAATCATTGGCTCACGCCGGTGCTCCGCGTGCTACAGGATCACTCCCTGACCATCTTTCTAGCGGTGACCGGCATCGGCTGGGTTTGGCTGTTCGCCAAGAGCGATCCCAACTCGAAATGGGGACAAGTGGTGGGAAATATCGTCTCGGAATGGACGCAAATCTTCGGTATGGTCCTGCTCACCAAGAAACTATTGGAATCGCACTCCAAGGAGAGTCGTTAGCCAGGAAGCTGCAACCGACAACTGACAACTGACAACTGAGAACTGCTCTTACTCCACCAGCCAATCCATCGCTTCATCCCGAGTCTTGAAGATCGGCAGCTCTCGTTGCGAGAAGCTTTTGAAGTTTTCGTAGAAAACATGCGGCAGGCTTTCGGTTCCGAACCATGCCGACCGCTTCACGAATGGCCGGTCGAGCACCAGCACCTTCTTGATCTTCGTTGCGACTTCTTTATCGATCTCAGCGTCCGTGAAATCTGCCAGCGTCAGCATCGACCCCGGCGCGTGCCGGGCAATGTGAGCGTGAACCTGGTCGAGCAGCAGAAGGATCTCCTTCGCCGGACACCGGCTGAAGTCGATCATGAAAATCGCCTGCCCTTTATGCTTGATAAACCTCAGCCGTTCTTTCACGGCCTCTTCGGAAATCACGCGAGCAATCCCTCCACCACGCCGTAAGCATCGTCCAGCGCGGCATCCAGCGCGGCTGCGTCTTTTCCGCCCGCTTCAGCTAGATCCGGACGTCCTCCGCCCTTACCGCCTACCTTCACCGCAACTGGGCCTATCACCTTCCCAGCCTGCACCCGCGAAGTGAGATCTTTGGTGACGCCCACAATCAGCGCCACATTTCCATTCGACGCCGATCCCAGCACCACCACTCCTGATCCGATCTTGTCGCGTAGTTGATCGACCAGCGTTCGCAGTTGCGCACGTTCCAGATTATCCACGCGATGCGCCAGCACCTTCACGCCCTTCACTTCCTTGATCTTCTCGCCAACATTCGCCGCCGAAGACGACGCCGACTTCATTCGCACCGAATCCAGTTCGCGCGTAAGCCGCTCGATCTCCGCATCTTTCTTCTCAAGCTCCGCCTTAAGCGCATCGGCTGGAGAGAATTGTTTTTCGCTGTCGAGATCTACCGGAGAAGTGGATGCCCCATCCTTGCGCGCCTTTTGCGCAAGGGTGGGAGAGACGAACGATGAAACAACGTTCTCCAGTTGATGATCCTTCCGAAAATGTTTCAGCGATCCCTCACCGCTAATTGCCTCGACTCTCCGTATTCCCGACGAAACGCTGCCTTCCTTCAAAATCTTGATCAGCCCAATCTGTCCGGTAGCCGCGGTATGCGTCCCGCCGCAAAGCTCGGTCGAGAAATGGCCAATCTTGACCACCCGCACCTTGTCGCCGTACTTCTCGCCGAACAACGCCATCGCATGATACTCGTTGACGGCGACGTCGATCGGAACATCCACAATCGTCTCCACCTTCCGATCGCGCAGCACTTCCTTATTAATGATGTCCTCAATGTCCTGCAGTTCTTCATCCGCGACGGCAGTGAAGTGCGAAAAATCAAACCGCAGATGCCCCGGCGCCACCAGCGACCCCGCCTGCTTCACATGCTTGCCCAACACCTCGCGCAATCCAGCGTGCAGAAGATGGGTGGCCGTATGATTCCGCATCGTCGACTCGCGGACATCCGTATTCACGACCGCATCAACCTTATCTCCCACGCGAAGCGCGGACTTCGCCACAACCTGATGCGCTCGCACTCCCTGAATCGGGTAATAGCATCCCTTCACTTCGGCGATCACCGTGTTGTGATCGTCCGAATAAAACCATCCTCGATCTCCCACCTGTCCGCCTGCCTCCGCATAAAACGGAGTGTGATCGAGAATAACCTCGCCCTCTTCTCCCGCTTTCAATTCCTGCACGCCTTGCCCGTCGTGCCCGCCTGTCTTAGAGATGATCGCCAGCACCTCACAACCGTCAGAGCGCGTTTGCCGATATCCCTCAAACTCCGACTTCGGCAGCGACTGGTATGCCGGATTCGCCGTCTGCTTAGCCGCGCCCTTCCACGAAGCCCGAGCCCGCGACTTCTGCTCCTCCATCGCATGATCGAAGCCAGCTCGGTCAAACTCAATTCCCTGATCGCGCGCCGCATCCTGCATGAAATCGAGCGGCATCCCGAACGTGTCGTAGAGCTTGAAAGCATCTTCTCCCGCTAGCTTCTCGGTAGAACTCTTCAGAAGCGTCTCAAGCTTTTCTAACCCGACATCCATCGTGTGGGCGAACCGAGTCTCTTCCGCCTGCACCGCTTTCGATACTCGCTCCGCCGTCTCATCCAATTCCGGATACGCATCCCGCATCAGATCCCGCACCGCAAACACCATCTGATAAAGGAACGGCTTGGTCTGCCCGAGTAATCGTCCGTGCGTAATCGCTCGCCGGATAATCTTTCGAAGAACATATCCGCGACCTTCATTCGAAGGCAGCACTCCATCCGAAATTAAAAACGTCGCCGCCCGCGAATGATCGGCGATCACGCGCAGAGAAGCCGCCGCCTTGTGCTCGGAACTGCCACCGCTCATGTGGGGACGGCCGCCATCGGCCGTCCGATCTTGTGTGGGGACAGCCTCCCCCGGCTGTCCGGCCGAGCGAAGGCCGGCTCCCGTCAACTCCGCCGCCCTCTTAATCAGCGGCGTAAACAAATCGGTGTCGTAATTCGAAATCACTCCCTGCAGCACCGCTGCAGTCCTCTCCAGGCCCATGCCCGTATCAATCGACGGCTTCGGCAGCGGATTCAATTTCCCCGACGCGTCCCGATCAAACTGCATGAACACGAGATTCCATATCTCAACGTATCGTCCGCAATCGCATCCGAACGAACAATCCGAATGCCCCTGGTCCGACGCCGCCACACCCATGTCGTAATAAATCTCGCTGCACGGACCGCATGGACCGGTGTCGCCCATCTGCCAGAAGTTATCCTTCAACCCCATCTCGAAGATGCGCTCCTTCGGTACGCCTTGTCCGAGCCACAAGTCGTAAGCCTCGGCGTCGCGTTGCAACCCACCTTCGCCGTCGAACACAGTCACATACAGCTTGTCCTTCGCGATTCCAAACCACTCTTGCGACGTGATCAGTTCCCACGCGTAGGCGATCGCATCTTTTTTGAAGTAATCGCCAAACGAAAAATTCCCCAGCATCTCAAAAAACGTGTGATGCCGGTTCGTGAATCCTACATTCTCCAGATCATTATGTTTCCCGCCGGCCCGCACGCACTTCTGCGAAGTCGTCGCGCGCGAATAATCGCGCTTCTCGAGCCCAAGAAACACGTCCTTGAACTGATTCATCCCCGCATTGGTGAACAGCAAAGTAGGATCGTTCGCCGGGACAAGCGACGACGAGTGCACCTCTTTGTGCCCCTTCTGCACAAAGAAGTCCAGGAATTTTCTGCGGATTTCAGAACCTGTGAGCATGGAAACCTAATTCTAAACGAAAGCGCCCAAATCAAGAGGGCACCGGGAACTCAGCGAGGTCGCTCCTCTGTGTTCCCCTGTGCCCTCTGTGGTGAGTCTTTACCTGCGCGTTACTTCACTGCATCAACGGTCTTCTCGGTGCCTTTCTTGACGTCATGGCCGACATCTTTCGCCCCGGTCTTCACGACGCTGCCTGTTTTCTTCGCGGCGTGCTCAGTCACCCTCCCCGTCTTGTCCGCGGCTTTCTCGGTGTCCTTCCCAGCGACTTTGGCACCCTTCTCCGTATCTTTCGCGGCGGTCTTGGTGCCCTTTTCCGTATCTTTGGCCGCTACTTTTGTCGCATGTCCAGTCTTCTCCGCGGCCTTTTCAGTGTCTTTTCCTGCTGTTTTAGTCGCATCCTTCATCTCCGTGCCCGCGCCCTTCTTATCCGTGCTCGTGTCCTGCGCAACTACAAACGGGACAGCACTCAGTAGAGCGGTCACAAGTATTCCTGCCAACTTGGTCTTCATAAGTTTTCTCCTTGTGTTACTGAGGATCGTTTGTGGAGTATGCACGATTTCCGAGGTCGGCGCAATCAAGCGAGAGGTAAGAGTAGTCCGCCCTTGAGCGGGATGAAAATACAGAAGTAGCTCGGTCTAGGATTTCCTTCGTGCAACTCCGTGCCCTTCGTGGTGAGACGATCTTTGATTGAAGCACCACCGAAGTCACTCTTCGGCAGTCTCCCCCTCCAGCGCAGTCAACGTCTCGTCATCCACATCCCACTGCTTCAGAATCGAGAATATCGTCTTGGTTCCGAACCCCGCGCGCATCATTTGCCGGAAAATCCGTGCCGTCTGCTTCTGATCCGTCGGTTTCTGCATCCGCTTCTTGCGCAGATATTCTCGCGCCTGCTTTTCTTCGCTGACTCCGTCATATGCGGACTCGATCGCTTTCTCGATCACCGTCCCGTGGACGCCGCGCGTCTTCAACTCGGTCTCGACCCGACGCCGCCCGAACTTCTGATTGTCCCGTCGCATCGACGAGTAATACGCTGCATACTTCGCGTCATTCAGATATCCCTGATCCTTCAGTCGACGGATCACCAACTCCACCAGCGTCTCTGCATATTCCGACTCCGGCTCTTCCACCCGCGCCCGCATCAGCCGCTTTAATTCGGCCACCGTCCGCATGCGCCGCGCCAGCGCTCCCACGGCGTACTCGTACATTTCGTCCTCAGAATACTGTCGCCGCTTCGGCCGCGAGAAAGCCATGCCGTAACGATAGCGCAAATCGCCCCAAAGGGTTTCCCCCTGTGAAACCCTGTGTCCCCTGTGGTGAAAGGTTTCTTGTTGGACAAACGGTGGACAAAAAAGAGGGCGCGCAAGATGCGCGCCCAATCCAAGGAGATAACCGAATCAGAAGGTGATATTCCGAGCTTTGAAGCGTGAAACTGTGAAACGTGAAACTTTGAAACCTGCCCTACCGTCCCCCAAACCCTGCCGACTGCATCGATTGCCGCGAAATGTCCGCGGTCGAAGCGATGCCCGCCATGCGCAGCTTGAAGTCGTCCGCGTTCGAGGCATTCTCGAGCGCCGTTTCGTAATTGACTAGCCCCGCTTGGAATAGATCCCACAGCGACTGATCAAACGTCTGCATACCGTACTGCGAAGTGCCCGCCGAGATCGCGTCGCGAATCGACCGCGTCTTTTCTGGAACGAGCACGCACTCCCGGATGTACGCCGTATTGATCATCACTTCCACCGCCGGCACGCGGCCTTCTGCATCACACCGCCGCACCAGTCGTTGGCTCACAATCGCGCGCATCACGGCCGCCAGCTGCATGCGAATCTGCTTCTGCTCCGGCGGAGGGAAGATTGAAATCACGCGGTTGATGGTTTCCACCGCATCCAAAGTGTGCAGTGTCGAGAACACCATGTGGCCCGTTTCGGCCGCATGTAGCGCTGTCGAAATCGTTTCCAGGTCTCGCATTTCGCCCACCAGAATCACGTCTGGGTCTTGACGGAGAGAGGCGCGCAACGCCGCTCCGAACGAGGGCGTATCCACGCCAACTTCACGCTGGTTGACGTACCCCTTCTTATCGCGGTGCAAGAATTCGATCGGGTCTTCGATCGTGACAATATGTTCCGCGCGCGATGAGTTCACGCGATCGACCATCGCCGCCAGCGTCGTCGACTTACCCGAGCCCGTCACCCCCGTGACCAATATCAGCCCGCGTGGCATGTCGCAAATCTGTTCGACGACCTTCGGCAGGAACAATTCATCGAGCGCTCGAATCTTCGTCGGAATGACGCGAAGCACCAGCCCCACGTTGCCGCGCTGCTGGAAAATGTTGACACGGAAGCGTCCCAATCCCGCGACGCCATACGCCATATCGATTTCCGTGGTCTCTTTGAATTTCTGTTTCTGCCGCGCCGACATCATGCTGAACGCCATGTTCAGCATGTCTTCCGCGCTGATGCGCGGCTGGTCCGTCAGCGGCACCAGTTCACCGTCAATGCGCAGGTGAGGATAATTTCCCACCTTCAAGTGCAAGTCGCTGGCTCGTCGTTCCGTTGCTATTCGCAGCAGGTCATCGATATTCATTTAGGGAGTCTCACAGGCCGTGGCACCGGATCTCGATCCGCCGCGCCGAGCAAAAGCTCAACCGGCAACTCGCGCCGCCTTCACAGCTCTCTTCCATCATCTTCGCCCGAATCGTCACCTTCCCCAAGATGACCTAGGTAATGCCCACGCTCGGCATCCGGACCACTCCCTTTGGGAGCACTATTCCCTGTGAAACCCTGTGCCCCCTGTGGTGAAAAAGGTTTTGTTTTTCGTTCCGATCGTCAGGCGTCATCCCGAACTGAGGCGCATTTCGGCTGAAGTGAGGGATCTGGCGCAGGGGCTGTGCGGCCATGGAACGCAGTTGGGCTGCGAAGATCGCATGACCGTGGAAGAGCGGCCCTTTCAGGGCCGCGTCAGGGGCGGCGCCCAAGGAATCTGGGCTTTAGCCCCGATTTCACTCCCCCTTACATGAGATCGCCCCATCCCTCAACCCGTACTCGCATCCCCATCGAAATCCGTTAGCATCGTGCCGCCCGTATCCCCACACCCGCAGATGAAGCGTCTGCTTTTCCAAACTCGAAGCCTCCACGAACACGTGATCATTCTCGCGCAGCGTATCGCGAAGTTCGACAGGCACCACTTGGATCAGCCTCGGCTGATCGATCATATGAATATTCTCTGGATCGCTCGCGGAGAAAATCAGTGCCCGCGAAGTTCTCTTACTCGGATACTGTGTCGCCAAAACAAAGTCACCGGACCACGCCACCGCCGCTACGCCCACATAATCGCAAAGCTTCCGCGAACGCCCGTTCGCCCGGTCCGAGAGCCACAGCGAGTGGAACGTTCCTACGAACTCCGACGCCGATGCCTCCCGCGCCGTCTCCCGCACCACGAACCGCCCATCCGGCGACACCAGCTCTCCCGCCTTCGGAAACACCACAAATGGCCCGGCCGCCATCGGCACAGACATCGCCACCAGCACGCATATCCCGAACACGATCCGAAAAACGCGCACGTTTCCCCCCCGATCCTTTCCCATTTCAGTACCTTCCTATTTCCGGAAGCAGTGATCCAACGCGCGCGCACGTTACCTTGGTTTGCGGATTTCGGGGTTTCGAAGAAAAGGGACTTATATATCTGACGTAAATCGAGGCGCAAAAAAGCCGCCCTCGCGAGGGCGGCTTTCCCAAAACGAAAAACCTATGCGGCTGTTTCTTCCGCCACCGGAGGCATAAACGGCTCGTCATAGCTGCCGCCATAAATCGAAGGCACCTTCGATCCCATCGGCCGCAGATAAGTCGCCAGCTCACCGCGGTGATGAATGCTGTGATTGTTCAGGAATCCGAGATACAGTACCGCCGGCAGGTTGAACACTCCGAAAAAGTTTACGGGCGTCATCAACTGCTCCGCCGTCATTCCGGCTACGCGCGAGCAGCCGCGCTTCATGTTCTCGTCGTACCACGCTACGACTTCCGCCGATGTCTGCGGCTTGCTCTCAGGATTCGCCATCCCAAAATTCAAATCGGCGATGCCATCCAGAAACTGAACATCGGTATTCGCCAGATGCCACGCCAGCTCCTTCGCCGTGCGGCCATTCGGATCGTGACGGTAATCTGATTTGTCGTCGGGAACCGCGGCGATCACTCGCTTCGTACATTCTGCCTCGCGTTGAATGCCATCGAGCATCATCGCGCAATATCCAAGTGCAAATTCCGGAGTCATTCCTTGCTGGGACATGTTTTCTCCTTCTCAATTGTGACGGTTGTTTTGTTTTTTCGGGGCCTGTAAGTCAAAAGGGGCGCCGGTCGTGTTCGCACGCCGCGCCCCACTTATCGAATTAACGAACGGATTATACGCCGACCGGCTGCTTGCTGCGTACTGGAACCGGCGTCAGCCATCCATAGCGGTCGCTCTTCTCGCCGCGTACGATCGCGTAAAACTCCTTCTGCAGCGCCTTCGTGATCGGACCCATCGTGCCCTTGCCGACCTTGATCTTGTCGACCGACCGGATCGGAGTTACTTCCGCAGCCGTCCCCGTGAAGAACGCTTCATCGGCGATGTACAGAAGTTCACGCGGGATCATCTGTTCGATAATCGGAATGTTCAGGTCGCGCGCGATCTGCAACACCGAGTCGCGCGTGATTCCCGGTAACACCGAGTTCCCCAGCGGAGCCGTGATCAGCTTGTCGCGATGTACCAGGAAGATGTTCTCGCCCGATCCCTCGCTGACGAATCCATTCTTATCGAGTGCAATGCCTTCGACATATCCGTTCGCGATCGCTTCCATCTTGATCAGCTGCGAGTTCATGTAATTCGCGCCGGCCTTGGCCATCGCGGGCAGAGTGTTCGGCGCCAGCCGCGTCCAAGATGACACGCACACGTCGCAGCCTTCGGTCTCGCCGCCCAAATATTTTCCCCACGGATAATTGCAGATATAAACTTCGACCGGGCAGTTCAGCGGATTCACGCCCGCATCGCCGTATCCGCGAAACACAATCGGCCGGATATAGCACGGCCATGCCCCATTGTGCCCAATCGTTTCGACCATGCCGCGCACCAGTTCTTCATGGCTGAACGGCACATCCATCCGGTACACCTTCGCCGAATCGAGCAGCCGCTGCATATGCTCGTTGGCACGGAAGATCGCCGGCCCCGAGGGCAGTTCGTAGCAACGGATGCCTTCAAACACCGAAGAGCCGTAGTGGATGACGTGCGACATCACGTGGATCTTCGCGTCGTCCCAATTGATGAGCTTGCCGTTGTGCCAGATTTTTTCGGTCTTTTGGATGGGCATTCCAACTCCTTCAGGGCATTAAAGTGCGCAACGAGGCGGATATTCCTTCAAGCAGAGCAGCGACGTCGAACCCAACCCACGTTACAGCCCATTATATCCGACACCCTCCCGCGCCCAAGCGAACAGCGCCGTCTTCACTGATTGCTCAACGCCGTTCCGCCGGGAGCAACGTCAAACGCAGGTTTTCGGTATGTGTACTAATGCCCCGTGTTTTGATTCGAAAGCGCCCAGTAACTGACAACGGAGAACTGAGAACTGAGAACTGAGAACCGAGAACCGCCCCCTACTCGCACCGTAGCGCGACAATCGGATCAACCTTGGCCGCCCGTCGTGCCGGAATATAGCAAGCCAGCAATGCGGTCGCGATCAGCAGCAGTATGACGACCGCAAACGTCACCGGATCCGTCGCCGTCACGCCAAAAAGCAGCGACTGCAGCGTGCGCGTGATGGCGAAAGAACCGGCGAGTCCGATCGCGATGCCGATCAGGATGGTGCGCAATCCCTGGCCCAGGATCATGGTGACAACGTCGCGGGAGCGCGCGCCCAAGGCAACTCGCACGCCGATTTCGCGCGTGCGGCGGCTGACCGAGTACGCCATCACGCCAAGGATCCCGACCGCTGCCAACAGCAGCGCCAGCACAGCGAAGCAACCAACGAGAATCGCATTAAATCGGCGCGAGCCCAGCGAGGCCGAATAGATCTGTGAGAACGTCCGGAACCTCGGCGGAATTTCCGGATTGAGCTCATGCAAAATTTCCCGGGCCGACGAAGTGACCATCCCCGTATCGGCATCGCTTAGCATGCTCACCGTAATCGCCGGTTCGGGACGTTGAAACAAATCTACATAAACCGTGGGCCGCACTGGAGCATCCACGCCATATTCGTGGACATCGCCGACGATCCCCACAATTGTCAGCAAGCGCGGATCGCCATCAATATTTCCGAATTCCATTGTCAGGCCGATCGGATCCTGACCCGGCCAGCGCGTCCGCGCGAGCGACTCGCTGATGAGCGCCGCGTGCGGCGAATCCGGGGCGTCGCGCTCGTCGAACATGCGCCCTCGAATCAAGGGAATTCCAAGCGACTGGAAAAATCCCGGCGTCGCCGCGCAGAAATCCGCTTCTCCCTGATTCTGCTTATCCCGAAACAGGTTGTCGAACAGACGAACCATTGCGGCGGGAGTATCGGGAGTCTTGGGAGCTTGGTCTGGCCTCATGAGCAGGAACATGCCGTCAGGCAAGCCGCCATCCAAAGGAAGACCGTTGGTCGCGCCGACCTCGCGCACGCCCGGAATCTGTTTGAGGCGGTCAATCAAGTTTCTAAAGAAAACTCCCTCCGCTGTCCTTGCTTTGTGATCGTTCCAACCCGGCCATGGCAAAGCGACATCCATCGTCACGATCTTGTCGACGCGAAATCCAGGGTCGACTTCGAGCACTTTCATCAGGCTGCGGCCAAGCAGCCCTGCTCCGATCACTAACACCAGCGTGATGGCGATCTGCCCCGCGACGATGCGTGGCCCGATCCTTCGGCTGTACGAACCCGATTGCCCGCGTCCGCCCTCCTCCAGTTGATTTCGCAAATTGCGCGAAGTTGCCCGCCACGCAGTAAACGCGCCCAGCCCTATGGCAACCGCCGACGACAGCAGGAACGCAAACATAAGAACTGGAAAATTCACTGAGACGTTGCTCGAAGATGGCAAATTCTCCGGCGCCAGCGCCAGCAGCGCCGAGACGCCCCAAAATGCTCCCAGCACCCCGAGGCCGCCCCCGAGCAGCGCCAGCAATGATGTCTCTGTAAGGAACTGCCGGAACAGTCGCCCACGCTCTGCTCCCAGCGCGCTCCGAATCGCAAGCTCGCGTTCTCGCCCCGACGCCTGCGCGAGCAACAAATTCGCAATGTTGGCGCACGCCACCAGAAGAAGAAACCCAACTGCTCCGAGCAGAACCAGCAATGCCGGTCGAACCTCGCCCGTCATCGAATCCTGCAGCGGGACCACCTTTGCATCCTTGAGCAGATAATCATTTTGATCGCTCGCGGCGTCGCGGATGCGCCGCCCAATCGCGCTGATTTCCGCATTCGCCTGCTCGACCGTGACGCTATCTTTCAAACGCCCGACCGCGTCAAAGTTGTGCGAGCTTCGGCTCTGGTTCTCGCCTTCCCGATCAGCGGCCACCCACAAGTCCGTGTTCGCAGGGAACTGGAACCCTGGCGGCAACACGCCGATCACGGAAAAGTCAGTGCCGTCGATTTTCAAATGTAGCCGCGATAAATCTGACGAAGATCCAAGAGCCTCCTGCCAGTATCCGTAGCTGACGAGGACAACCGGCGCAGCGCCTTTCATGGAGTCAGTGGCGTTAAAGTCGCGGCCGATAATCGGCTGAACCCGAAACACCGGCAAAAACGCGGGCGTCACATGGGCAACCATCGATCGGCTCGGCTGCGCATTACCCAAAACCGGGGACACATAGGCCTTGTACTTGGCCATCTTCTGAAAGCTGCGGTTCTGATCGCGAAAGTCGTCGAAGTTCGGATCTGCGAGACGGTTCAACGTTCCCTTGGGCGTGATCTCAAATATCGCCATGATCCGGTTGGGATCGCGATAAGGCAGCGGCCTCAAGAGCACGCCGTAGACGACACTGAAGATGGCTGTCGTAGCACCGATCCCCAGGCCGAGGGTGATCACGGCCACCAACGTGAATCCCGGACTCCTGCGCAGTTGGCGCAGCGCGTAACGAAGATCCTGAGCGAGCACTCCCATCTCGAGTTCCTCCTGTTTCTCAGCGCGGCCATGATCCGGGCAGACACACCAAGCCACACGATCACGAATCATCTCTCGCACAGCACGATTCTCTCCAATCGAGCGCGAAGCCTAACCCCTTAGCGTGAAAGGACGAGAGAACTCCGCACACGAAACAACTGTGCTTCAGATTGTGTCCATCTCCGGCCTTCGATGTCCGGAAGCGAACAGGCGAGATCGGCCAGCGCAGGGTTAAAGGAAGGCTCTACTGTGCCAGAGTCAGACCCATCTTTTTCACCAGCGCCTGGTAGCGCGGGTCCGAGTGAAGGAAGTCGAATAACGGCTCATTCTGGATGAAGATCAGGTCGGGATCATGCTCGCGATAGGAGGCTTCCAAGTATTTCATGGTCTCGTCTTTGTCGCCGGTGAAGGCGATGGTACTGGCGACGTAGTCGGTCTCGACGTATTGCTTGCTCGCGAGAGCTTTGATGCGCTCCGCGCCCCAGTGCTCGACGGCAGTTTCTCCGCCGCTTACCCAGGCCTTATGGGCGGCGGCTTGGGTTGCGCTATCGTGCTGCAACTCAAGGGACTGCTCGTATTCCTGCTGCGATTCCTGGTACATACCTCTGAGCCAATACGTCTTGGAAATGGCTGCGCGAATATCAGCGTCGTTCGGGTGGGCGACGATCCGCATTTTGAGCTCTTGGATGGCGTCGTCAAACCTGCGCTCGGTCGTGTAATAGGACCCGAGTTCCCACGGATGAATAAAAGGATCGAGTTCTACCGATCGCTTGGCCGCGGCCTCCCCCTCAGCGTAACGATTCTGAACTTCAAGAACGTAGGAAAGCACGTGGTAGCCTTCAGCATAGTTGGGGTTGAGCTCGACGGCGCGCCGCGACTCGACTTCCGCCCGGCCCGGGTCCCACGCGTAGAACAGATACCATGCCGCCAGAGAATTGTGCGCCTCGGCAAGTGACGGATCGAGCTCTATGGCTTTAAGGGCGGCAGCGTGAACTTTTTCTGTCACCTCACGCGGCGGATGATTCATCATTCCGTCCACTGCGTAGGTATCGGCGAGGCCGCTCCATGCCGCTGCGTAATCTGGCTGCAGCTCGATCGCCTTCTGAAAGTAAGGCAGCGTGTTGGCGACGTTGAACGTGAACCAGAAATAGCGTCCGTGCAGATAAGCATCGTGCGCTTCCGGATTGATCGCGCGCTGACGCGGCGCTGTCGACGTCGCGCTCTTCACCTCTTTCGCGATGGTCTCCGAAAGCTCCGATGGCAGTGACACGGCCGCATTCAGATCGCGGTCATAACTCTCCGCCCAAACATGCGTGTCGGTCGGCGCGTAGATCAACTGCACCGTCATGTGTACGCTGTTCGGTAAGCGCTCAATCGATCCTTCCAGAATTCCGTCGACTCCCAGCTCGCGCGCAATCTCCGGCAGCGGACGCTTCACGCCCTTGTACTGCATCGCCGACGTCCGCGATACCACTCGCAGCGAAGTATTCTTCGCCAGCATCGTGATGACCTCATCCGTCATGCCGTCGGCAAAATATTCCTGCGAAGCGTCGCCCGACAAATTATTCAACGGCAGCACCGCAATGGAATGAATTTGCCGCGCCCTGCTCCCAGGAAATAATCGATCGCGAACTCCTCCAACATTGAATCCAACCACCACTCCAGCTACAACGACGACCACCACTGCCGCCGCGGCCCAAATCATCCCGCGCGACTTCGACTCGGGCTTCGACACGGCAACCGGACTCGCCGCGACCGCAGCCGGTTGAGCCGGCGCAACTTCGACCGCTGCCGGCATAGCCCCCGAATCTCCGTTCTTCTCCGCGACAAACCGGTAGCCTTTCCCGGTGACCGTCTGCACAAATCGCGGCTCGTCCGGATCATCCCTCAGCGCCTGCCGGATCTTCCTGACCGCCGTATTGATCCCGTGCTCGGTATCGACAAAAACTTCCTTGCCCCACAGCCGCTCCACGATCTCCTGCCGGGTCGCGACATTGCCCTCTTTTTCCGCCAGCAGAATGAGCAACTCCATCGGGATGCGTTCCAATTTTTGGACGCGCCCGTTCCTCCTCAATTCAAAGCGAGAAGGATCCAGCTCGAAATCGCCAAACTTGTAGATCAAGGCAGGCACACGACACCCCGAGGGAGGCAAAAAACTATACCATTGATAGCCTCCATTTGCACCAAAACTTCTCTGCCTGCAACAACTTACGAATTCACCTCTCCTTCACCAAAGCTTTACCGACCCTCCATTGTGCCGCCCGGCCATTTCGAGCACGATGCCGCTCGCACGTCTCGAAACCTTCAAGGAGATGGACACTCAAATGACATTCAAAAAGATCACCTCTACTCTCGCCCTGCTGCTGGCCTCCGCGTTGCTGACCGTGACCGCCGTTGCCCAGTGTTCCAATACCACGCCGTTACCCCATGCCAAGCTGCACAAGCAAGCCTGGCACCCGGGCAGCGACTCAGCCTTGCTGCTCGAAACCTCGTCTTCGACTGACCCCATCGTCGGCTTGTGGCGATTCCAGTTCGTTTCTGGCGGAGTAGTCATCGACCAGGGCTTCACGCAATGGCACAGTGACAACACCGAGCTGATGAACTCCTCCCGCAATCCCGAAACCCAAAGCTTTTGCATGGGCGTCTGGCAGAATATGGGGGGCTCCACCTACAAGCTCAATCACTACCCCATTTCGTGGGACCAGACCTCAAGCACGACCACTCCTCTCGGCCTCGCCAACATTCGTGAGACCGTAACCCTGGCCAAGGACGGGCAGTCGTTCTCCGGAACCTTCATCCTCAACCAGTACGACGAGGAAGGAAACACGCTGGCGACGGTCGACGGCACCATCACCGCCTATCGCATCGACGTCACCACCAACATCAAAGTGCTGTTCTGAAGAGAAGTAGTCAGTGGTGAGTGACGAGTGATTAGCTAGTCACGAACCATTAGCCACGAACCACTCCATCGCAAGCTGCAGATCAACAAACGGTCGTTTCGCACGCAATTCCGTCCCGCCCGGACGGCTGGGGAAGGCAGTCCGGGCGGACGGACCAGCGCCTCAAACGAATCGTCTCTGTCGATCATCACAAGAAATCATCGAGGGGGTGCCCCATTTCCGGCCGCTTTTGCCGGAAGTGGGGATTTTGACTCGAAGGGAAGAAGCCGCGAGCGCCCGTGTCATCCTGAGGCGCGGGTCTTGCGCCGATGGACCTATGCAATTCCAGCCAGCGATCCAAACGCCGTCATCCCGAGCGAAGTCGAGGGATATGCTTCAACTTTGTCGTTCCGCTTCAATCCATGTCATTCCGAGCGGAGCGAGGAACCTGCTTTTCGCCGCCGTCGCCACGGCTCCCGCAGCGGCGGACGCATTCGTGCACCCAACCTTCAGCTATGCTCATGTAGGAACAGCCGCCCCCGGCCGTCCCGCGGCCCGGTGTATCGGGCCGCTCTCGATTCAGCTCTGTCATCTCGAGTGAAGTCGAGGGCCCTGCTTTTGCCGCATTCTATCTAGAAGTCGAAGTCCCTTCCCGCCGCCACAACGCTAACCCGTCCACGCCGTCGGCGAGCATCCCGAGCGATGGACCGGATTGTTCTTGGATGTTCGCCGGAACTCGAATCTCTGCCGTCTTCGTTTGTCCGGCGTTAATCGGCTGGTTGGCCTTCGTCTCATATGCATACTCGGTAATTTCAGCCGACATGGTCGGTGGGTGGACTTGCTTACTCGTCGTTACTCTCAGCCGAACCCAGCCATAGTGGAACTGGCCATTGATCTGGAAGCGGACGCCAAGATATTTGTCTGCAGGGTTTCCGCCCCAGTATCCACGTAAAAGTTTTGCGGAGGGGTAGCTTACGCTGCTCTCAACCCGAGCGTTCCCGTACCAAAAAGAGTTTTTGGGACCGATTTGTTTGCCGGGCAGCAGTGCCATCGCGGACGCGCTCCAGGTGCCCCCATCGATGACTCCATCATTCCCCGTCACGCCATGCACGTTCAGCTCTCGGAACGAGCGGCCGGAGTTGAGAATGAAGGTGATGTTATCGATGCCGTTATTCGCTAGAGAGATTTCGACGGGCTTCGGTTCACCCTGAGGCGACAGTGGGATCGGAATCGTCTTGTGGGTGACCACGACCTCTGCCACGGCGGGCTCCGCCAGCGCCAGAATGCTTACGCCCGCCACGGCGGCGGCGAGTGAATAGAGACTGACCTGGCGATTGAAATCTTTGGAAGTCGGTTTCGCGACAGGATCGGCGGAGTGAGTGGTCATGTTAAATCCTCGTCAAAATTTAGGATTGACTATCGTGGCCCAATGGGGAGGAATGGTGTTGTTGGCCGTGAACGGCAATATGTAACTAACTTAACGATCTGTCAAGGTGAAGAAATCTGCACGCTGTCACCGTTGGCTGGGGATCCCGGGGCATGATGAGCGTATGAGGATGTTTCAACAATCAACGAGACTGAGACTGTACGAAGCCTCAATCTCGTTGGTGGGATTGTCTTACGGACGAACCGAAGTTTCTTCTCGCCGCCACAGCCGCATGCCTTCCGAGCCCGACGCGAGCATGCCTAGCGATGGTCCAACTTGCTTCTGGGTGTTCTCTGCTGAGATCTCGGCTTCCGCTGTCGCCGCAGTTCCCGCCTTGATCGCCTTGTTGGCCACCGTTTCGTACGCGTATGCGGTGATCGTAGCCGACATGTGCGGGGTGTGCGGAGCTGGATTCGTCGTCACCATCAGCCGTATCCAGCCGTAGTGAATTTGGCCACTGATCAGGAACCGCACACCAAGATAGCGGTTCGTGGGACTACCGCCCCAACTTCCTTGGAAGAACTTCTTGTTGCTGAAGGAGTTGCTGATCTCGCCAATGCCTCCCTCATTAAAAGACGAGGTAGGATTGCTGGGACCGATGTTGGCCCCGCGCCGCAGCGCCCCTAGATACACGTTAAATGCGGGGCCAGTCCCCACCCTCAGTTCGTCCCCCAAGCTTGCGCCCTCGATGTTCAGGTGTCGGTAAGTCGAGCTTTCGTAAAGCGAGAAAGTGAAGTTGTTTACCCCGTTGTTGGCTATGGAGATTTTCACGGGCTCCCGCGCACCGTCGGTGGCCAGCGGGATGTGAATCGTTTTCTTGGTGACCACAACCTCTCCCGCGGCGGGTTGCACTAACGCGAGTAGACTCACGCCAGCCGCGGCAGCTGCGAGCGAATACAGACTAACTTGGCGATTGAGGTCGTTCGAGGACGCTTTACTGACAGAATCGGCGGTGCGAGTAGGCACTGTGGCCCTCCATCGAAATTTGGATTTGGATTTCCTTGGCCCAAGGGGAGGAGAGACGGTTGACAATATGTAACTAACTTATACAGTTGTCAAGATGCAGAAACCTGCATAGCTTTAGCAATTGACGAAAACAGGCGTTAGCACAAGCTTGCGCCGTCTATTCGCCCGATTTCTGCGTTTCTGGAGGGGTCTCTTTCACCGCTTCCCTAAACCCAAGCTCCACCCAATAACGAGGCATGGTGAGGCATTCATCAGCCGATGGCACTTACTAATCGCATTCGCAGAAAGTTTTCCACAGACTTATTTCATTCGTGTGACGCATAACCTTTACTGAGAAATCTAGAACAGCGACATTGGGACTATGTCCGGCCAAGATCCCAACTCCGCCGCTCCCAGCAGTCAGAAGAATGCGTCATCCCGAACGCCCGCGCTTTCACCAGCTGGCGGAGAGCCTGCCCTGAGCCTGCCGAAGGGGATCTCGCGCGGAGCTCCTTCGAACCCAGTCCAGGATTCCCCTGTGAAACCCTGTGCCCCCTGTAGTGAACCGGTTTCCGATCCCTGGATTCCCGAATCAAAGCTCCCTCCTATCTCGAAAAACCCGATTAAGTCCATTGTTCGCAATATTTTACTTACAAACCCTTTGTTTCCAAGATTTTACGCGGAGGTCGTCATCGCCTCCGCCCCTAACTCCAATGAAGCCAAGATTTTAGCTTCTAACTACCAAAAAATCATCGATAGGACCTCTATGCCCAACACTCGCACCTGCACTCATATCAAGGTCACCGGAGTCCGCTGCGGCTCCCCCACTCTCAGCGGAGAGCAATTCTGCTACTTCCACCAGCGCATGATTCGTGGCGTCCGCACTCCGCCGCGGGCTCGCCTTCACCCCATCGCCCAGCTCGAGAGCGAGGAAGCCATTCAGGTCTCGCTGATGGAAGTCATCAATGCGCTCATGCGCGACACCATCGATACCAAGCGCGCCGAGCTGATCATCCGCGCCCTTCACATCGCGGTTAAAAACGCGCACCGCGCCAAATTCAACAATTCCTTGGACGTAGTAAAAGAAATCCCCGACTACGCTCCCGCCACAGAAGCAAATGTGGGGACAGCCGCCCCCGGCTGTCCAGGCGACGCAGACGTACCGGACCGCAGTCCCACCACCACCACCTCCGTAGAATCCGAATACGAGATGCCGTACAGCGCAGCCATCCCGCCCTACCCCACGCGCGAACGCCAGCGAGAGATAAGACAGCAAGTCAAGGATCAGGTAGAGCAAGACCGCCTGGCCGCGATCCGCGCCTCGCTGATCCGCGCCGGACAAAACATAGCCTCCGGCCCCAGGTTCCCAAAGGCAGAAGCGTCAGTCGCACCCCACGATTTCAAACAAGAGAAGAAAGAAGAAAACAGAGAAGAGAAGAAAGGAGCGGAACCACAACGGCAAGAAGTGATATCCCAAGGGCAAGCAGCGGCACCGCAAAGGCTGCCCCAGCCGTCGCGCCTTTCGACGGCTGGGAACTCCAGGGTTGATGGCATCAACAAGAAACCACCAGTCAGCGCCAAAGACGCAGCTCCGAAGGAGAGAAAGAATGCAGCCCACGGCTCAAGCCGTGGGTGAGACGGCGGGAGGAACAAGCTCCCTGGGGCGAAAGAAAATACGCTGGCGAGGAACTGCACAGGTCCTTCGGCGCAAAACCGCGCCTCAGGAGGAGAAACCAAGAGGCGCACCCATGTCAAAGCAAAGGCCCCTCCCGATGCAAAAGCGAAAGCCCCACTTCTCGCTAAGTGCGCGAGAAATGGGGCATCCGGCTGCGATCGAGGGATTTCGATTGAATGACTAGCGGGTGAGAGCTGCCTGCACGGTTGGAGCGGGCATTTCGTCTCCGCGGAAATACTTTGGATTCTCTTTGGACCCTTGCTTGAGGTTGGCCGCTTTCATTTCTGGCATGGCCTCATAGGGCTTCGAGTAGTCGTTGGCGGCGTTCCAGAACAAGAATCCGTCGCCACCCTTGGTCTTGGCAGTTTCGACCTGAATCTTTATGTATTCAGGCGAATAGGTTTTCGTCCGCCAGTGGAACGCTTGCAGCCAGGGACGGATGACGACTCCGCTGCCCTTGGTGATGAGCTCGAACCGGTCCATCGATTCGCCGATAAAGTGCGCGGGCTCGTCGCCGGGATGAGCGATGCCATCCATACCGAAGAAGTGCGACGGGTAGATCATCGGGCTGAGAACGTCGCAGTAGCGGGCCATCTGGACGATGTCTTGTCCGGTGTGGGAGAGATCAACCTGACGCTGCCAGGCCATCACCCCGAAGACGTCGAGCGAGAGCAGGACTCCGGTCGGATGCAGCTCGGCATAGGCCTTCTTCAGGAATCCGGCGATGACGTCGGAGCGCTGGGGGCCGTGATTGGCGACTTGGCATGCCAATTGTTTCGACGCGGCGGACTTTCGCGCCTTCGCGGTTGGCTTGGCGTCGGCGCTTGTGCCTGGGGCGCTCGGCTTCGCCTCGCTTGGACGGCCGAGGCGGCCGTCACCACATGAGGCTTGCTGGGCTTCGGCTTGAGCTGTTTCCGGTTGATCTTTTTGGAAGACGAACTGGGCGTCTTTTTGGTCGCCTTCGGCGGGGAAACGGACGTAGTCGAATTGGATCTCGTCGACGCCGAGCTGGGCTACGTGCTTGGCGAGGGCGATGTCATAGTCCTGGACCTTGGGATTCGAAGGATCGGTCCAGACCAGCTTGCCGTTCTCGCGCCAGGCCGTGTGGTTCTTGCGGGACTGGACGGCCAGTTCGGGATGGGTCACGACCAGGTGCTCGTCGCGGAACATGGCGATGCGGGCGATGGCGTGCATGTTCTGCTGGTGCAGAAAATGCACGAATTTCGGCACGTCATGGATGTAAACCTTGTGCTCGCCGAGCAGCGGGTGCTCGAAGGGGATATTGACGCTGCCGTCGGAATCCTTGATGTCGAAGACCACGGCATTGCCGCCAACTTCGCGCCAATGCTTGATGATGCGCAGGCCGTGATCGCTGGCCGCCATGACTCCGGTGAGGTAGATGGCGCGGACTTCAAAGTCCCTGGAAACGGGGATCGTTTTTTCTGTAATCGGGGCTGGGAGGATGCCGGGGATGATGATATTCTCGTTGGCCTTCAGGATATTCGACGACTCGGATTTGTGATTCACGGCGCGGATGGCGTCGGACAGTTCCGAGGACGTCAGATACGAAGTCTTACCAAGATAATGACGGGCAATCGCCGGGATCGCTTCTCCGCGTTTGGCGGTATAGAGTTCGGTGCCGGAAGCGACGACGGGTCTGGGATCGGGGATCGAGAGCTTGGCCGATCCGGCCGTGTCGCTGGTGGTGCGGAGCTGAGCCGATGATTGCGATGACGCGATGACGGGCTTAGCCGTCTGGGCTTGGACAGTGAATTCTGAAGCGGAGTGCGGAGCCAGATGCCAGGCGGCGGCTCCGAAAAGAAGACAAGAAATTCCCGTGATGACGCGAACTGACGAGTGACGCAAGCGATCCTCCCCCTACCTGAGGCGATCGTAGATTGAGGTTTGGGAGGTCGCTAGTTACGCAGGGAGGCGTACGAATGGGAGGCGCGCGGAGGCTGTCGTTGGTATCTGGCCTTTGGTCGTTGGTCGTTGGCTCGGACTTTCGATATCTCGATGTTCCAGCGGGTCGAGTTTCACGCGATTGGACGCTTGCTTCGCATCGCTTGGACGGCCGAGGCGGCCGTCACCACTAGGGATGGCTAGCACGTTCCTTCCGCGATGGTGCAAAGGTTTTCGCTTATGGTGCGCGAGGGTGCGGTGCAAGGGCTGAGGAATTATCGGTGGGTGACGCTAAGCCGTGCAGATGCAGCATTTGCATGGCATCCCAGAATGGGTCGGAGCGTGGCCAGCCATTTGCTTATTTAGGCAGTGTCGGACGCATCACAGGCTGGAAGGGTTTTGGGGGACTTCCAGAAAACAGGCATCTAAGAAGTAGATGAACCTGTAAAGTCCGGCGATAACGATAGAAGAGCCGAAGAAAACGGCCGAAAGGGAAAGCGTCCGGGGGACCGGAAACGATCTTATGAGAACCAACCTCGCAACAGTGCTCGATCCGAACCGTCGCAGCAACGATGCTGGAGAGTTTGATTCCGCCCTGCGCCGCCGCATTGTAGGACAGGATGCGGCCGTGGAGAAGGTTGTTGAGATCTACCAGATGTTCCTGGCCGGGTTGAATGCGCCGGGACGTCCGGTGGGGAACTTGCTGTTCCTGGGACCGACGGGATCGGGCAAGACGAGAGTGGTTGAAGCGATGGCCGAGTCGCTGTTTGGAGATTCGCGAGCGTGCATCAAGATCGATTGCGCGGAATTCCAGCATTCGCACGAGATCGCAAAGCTGATTGGTTCGCCTCCGGGATATTTGGGACACCGCGAGACGCATCCGTTGCTGACGCAGGAAGCGTTGAACCAGTGGTTCACCGAGAAGCTGAAGCTCTCGATCCTGCTGTTTGACGAAATCGAAAAGGCGTCGGACTCGTTGTGGCAGTTGCTGCTGGGGATTCTCGACAAGGCGACGTTGACCCTAGGCGACAACCGGCGCGTCGATCTTTCGCAGTGCATCATCATTATGACTTCGAACCTCGGCGCGAGCGAGATGACGAGCCTGGTGGATGGCGGGTTCGGATTCGCTCCGAAGGCAGTTGAGGTCGACGAGTCGTTCGACGACAAGATCCAGCGGACGGCGGTTGAAGCGGCGCGGCGCAAGTTCACGCCGGAGTTCATGAACCGCATCGACAAGACGGTCGTATTCAAGACGCTGCGCGATGAGCATCTGTCGCAGATTCTGGATATCGAACTGGGTATGGTGCAACAGCGCGTGCTGATGGCTGCGGGGACAAATCAGTTTGTGTTCAACTGCACGCCGGCCGTGAAAGAGTACTTGCTGAAAGAGGGAACCGATCCGCGGTATGGAGCGCGTCACTTGAAGCGCGCCATCGAGCGGAACCTGGTGTTTCCTCTGGCGAACCTGGTCGCTACCGGACAGGTGAAGCTAGGAGATTTTGTTCGCGTCGACATGGCTTCGGAAAACAAGATGATCTTTGTGAAGGAAGCCGAGAACGCGATGGCGCCCGTCCTGCTCGAGCGGTACGGAGCAGCGGCGTCGAATCAGCCTACAACGCGTGCAGCGCGCACGGCGGTGAACAATCGCCGCGGAGATTTTGGCGCGAGCCCGTCGGTGGCGGAGAGCAAATAAATTTTCTCGATCTCGCTTTGCGGACCACGCATCCTGCAAAGCGAACCTCGTAGGCGCCGGTCCCTTCCCGGCGCCTTTTTTTATTTCAGTTCACTTCGACAGGCGGGTAGTGCTGCGCCGGCGACGACCGGTTAATTTGGGCGATGGGGTCGGGATTTGATATCGTGCCGCATGCCTTCGGAGCTCTCTCCTCCAACCAACCGTTCAGCACCGATCAATCCGGCACCGATTAATGAAGAAGGGCTTCGCCACCAGCTTTCTGCCGGGCAGATGGCGATGGTGGCCGTGGGAGGCTCGATCGGCACTGGCCTTCTGCTTGGGTCGGGGGCCGCGATGGAGATCGCCGGCCCCGCCGTTATCCTGAGCTTCATTCTCGCTGCGTTCTGCAATTGGACATTCGCGATGGCGCTGGGCGAATTGGCCTGTGCCCATCCAGCCGCGGGATCGTTCGGAGTCTATGGCGATCTTTACCTGAACCGGTTCATGGGTTTCCTGGCGCGCGCTGGCTACTGGGTGGGGATCGCTTTGAACATTGGAGCGGAGATGGTCGCGGCCGCGACCTACATGGCGTTCTGGTTTCCCGGAGTGAGTTCGTACATATGGATTCTGATTTTCCTGACGCTGCTTCTGTTCGTGAATCTTCGTAGCGTGCGCTCCTACGGCCGCTTCGAGTTCTGGTTCTCGATGATCAAGCTGATTACTCTGGTAGGGTTCATCGTGATCGGTGCTTCTTTGCTGCTCAGCGGCCGTGTCGCACCTCAGTACACCGCGCAAGGAGGATTTTTCCCCAAAGGAATTTGGGCGCCGCTGATCGCGATGACGTATGCCGTTTACAGTTTTGGAGGGGGAGAAATGGTCGCCATAGCTTCGGGCGAATCGCGTTCTCCCAAGGAGATCCGGCGCGCGGTGTGGATTACATTATTCACCCTGACGCTGGTTTACCTGTGCGCGGTAACGGTTTTGGTGGGCGTCATGCCCTGGAATCATGCCGGCGTCACCGAAAGCCCATTCGTCACAACCCTTCGCTTCGTCAAGATTCCGCACGCTTCGGCGGTGATGAACTTCGTCGTGCTGACCGCAGCTCTCTCGGGAGCGAACGCCGCTCTCTATGCTGGATCGCGCATTGCATTCTCGCTGGCCCGGACAGGATGGGCGCCGAGGCGGGTTGGTGTTGTCAATCAGGAGGGCTCGCCGCAGGTTGCGGTTCTGGTGACTTCGTTCGGCATCCTTATTTCTCTGGCTTTGGTTCTTTGGGTACCCGGGAATGCTTTCCGCTACATGATTGGGGCGTCCCTCACGGGCTTGCTGCTCTCGTACCTAATCTCATTGGCTGCCCACATAAGTTTCCGGCGAGGCGCGAAACCGCAAGAGCTTGCGGCGTTGCCGCTGCGGTCGCCACTGGGTATGTGGGGATCCGTTTTAGGACTCATCGGCATCTTCGTCGTGCTGGTGCAGACATGGATGCATCCGCTGATGAACTTGTGGAGTGGATTGGTGTGCCTAGGCGTGTTGACGTGCGGGTTTTTGATTTTGAGAAACGGAGCGGGGAAATCGCACTCGTGAAGCGAATTTGTTATTTTCCGGCGCGAAATTGGCGCAGGAACTTTGGGCATGTTACCGCTGTGCCAGCCACGGAGTAGCCATTTTCAATGAGGTGTTCTTGAGAGAAACTGGATTCACGTTATGGCAGCGGAATCACCAACGCGCAAAGATACGCTAAAGGTCGAGAAGGTCTCTCTTCTCGTGCTGACGCTGTGCGTTGTTGTGCTGGTTTATCTGTTGGTATTCCGTCCCTTCTAAAACTTCCAAAAAATTGAATCTACTCGCGGCTTGCCGCGCGCATTTCAAGGCTTGCACTGGGGAGGATCCTGGGCGATGTGCTCGAGCAATGATTTTGCCTTGCCGTAGTCAGGATTAAATTCCAGAACTCGATTCACAAATTGTTGGGCGACATCTTTCTTGCCAGCGATGCAGAAGATGATGGCCAGATCCATCCCTACAGCACTTCGGTTGGGTACTCTCTGGAAAGCACCGCGCCAGAGATCAACGGCACGCTGAAGATTCCCGGAGCGAGCTTCGATGATTCCGAGATCGGTGGCGGCGTCGTTCAGGAGAGGGTCGATTTTTAGCGCGTGCTCATAAAGGTCCCGCGCGTCGTTGTCGTGCTTGTGGGCCTGTTCGATGAATCCTTCCGCAGCCAATAGCACGGCATCGTCGGGCCGTTCTTTTACCGCTTTGCTCAGATAATCTTCCGCGGCTTGCGGAGCACCTTCGAGGCCGCGCTGTGCGAGCGTTTCCCAGGCGAGGGCGAAGTCGCGGGTGGTGGCGAGCGATTCATCCACGGCCGGGAATGAAGTCAGCGGCTTTCCGCGCAATTGCAACTGAGGGAGCGGCGCGTCATTGGGATAGCGCTGAATGCGATGGTCAGTGGTCTGAGTGTGCGCGACATCTTTTGAAGGCAGCGCGGGCATGTGACAGTGAGTGCAGTCGGGTTTCTCAGCATGATGCTTGGCAGCGAAGGCTTCTCCGTGACAACCGAGACATTTGGCGCGGTAATACGCGACCCGCTCTTCGGGGGCAGGTTCGCGGTGGGCGTCGTGACAACTGCCGCACCACATTTTGTCGCCCGACTGGCGCTTGCAAGTGCTTTGCGAGAGCGCCTCGTATTGGCTGATAGCGCGCGGAGCCTGCTCGCGATTTCCGTTGAGAACAAAATAATGGATGTAATCGGAGAGGCGATCGCCCGGCTGGAACTGATAAAGATGTTTTGCTGGCTGCTCTACAGCGACTGTGCCTTCGAAGTGACACTCCATGCAAATCGCGTCACGACGGTCGGGCGAAAGTTTTGCGGGATTGACGACGGCGCCTTTGCCGTCGGCGTGATTGGTGTCGGAGCCGTGGCAACGTTGGCAGGTGATTCCTCCATGTGAGAAAGGTTTCCCGGAGAACTTGCTGTCGGTTCCGGGGACTGGTGGCCGCATTCCGCTGGTGTGGCAATTCAGGCAATCAACATAGGCGGGCAGATTCAGCGGCATTTCTGACGCCTCGGTGTAGGCGGGCGTCATGTTCCATCGCTTTTCCTGGGAATACCAGTTGATGGGGGCTTCGAAGAGAAATCCCTGGTCGGAGAAAAGATAGGTTCGGCCCTTCTTGCCTGAACCGATGAAATACAAAAGTTCGCGCTGACCGTGAAGGCCGTCTTTTCCGGGGCGCTCGTAACTCATCCAGACTTTGCCGTCTTGCTCATAGACGCGATAGTGAATCTTAGAATCTTTGTGATCGAGTTCGCCGGTGGTGAGGCCGTCGGCCGCCGGGCCGCTGGCGGTCGCCATCGCAGTGGTTGCGTAGGATTTGTAAATGTCCGCGTGGCAAGAGGCGCAAGCTTGGCTGTCGAATGGATCATTCGACGGCGGGTGTGAAGGGCTCACGGTCCTTTGCGATGCAATCGCAGGTGCGAGAAGAGCCACGAGGAACAGCAGGGCCGCCGCGGATAGCTGGGGGAACATTCGAAGAGATTCTATAACTGGTGGCCGGTGCGGTGCGTGCGGACCCGCCAATAGTGCGATGAAATTACTGGAAAGACCCTATATGCCTGCCGCATTTTCTTGATGAAAATCTGCTTCAAGGCAAATTACAACTCCTAATTCGTTTTACCAGGCAGTTTTGCACCATTGGACTGCCTTGGAACTCCGCTCGCGCATTCACCGCAGAGGCCTCTTCGCGTAAGAGACTCCGTTTCGGTTCTCCGCTCATCAGTCGTTGGCGATGTACCCCGAGTGTATTCCTGATCGACGTTGGCTCCCCGAAGCGCCAGCCGCTTTGAGCGGGCTCCCTCATACATTGCAGCCACTCCCGGAGGAAAATCTGTATGAAGTCGCAGTGTGATTCCATTCGCCTTTCCATGACGTATGTCTTGGCCCTGTTTCTTGCCCTTGTGGTGCCCAACATTTTGTTTGGTCAATCGCTGACTTCCGGTGGCGTGGACGGCACCGTCACCGACCCAAGCGGCGCCGCGGTTGCCGGTGCAACCGTCACTTTGAAGAATCAAGATACTGGGACGACACAAACGTCCACATCAAATTCGACGGGAGCGTACCGGTTCTCGCTGCTGAATCCCGGGAACTATAAGGTATACGCGGCTGCGCAAGGATTTCAGGGATCGCAGCAAGCGGTGTCGGTGGCGGTCGGTCAGAACAGCACGATTAACCTGCAAATGCAGGTGGCAACTGCCAGCCAGACGGTCGAGGTTTCAGCGCAGGGCGGAATCGTTCAAACGGACAACGGAAATGTTTCTACCACCCTGAGTCCGGAGATGGTGGCGAACATTCCGAATCCCGGCAACGATCTGACGTATTACGTGCAGACTTCTCCGGGCGCGACGATGAATACACAGGCCGGGTATGGCAATAGCGCGACGTACGGCATTTCGGCGACGTCGAACCTGTTCACCGTCGACGGCATGAATGAGAATGACCCGTTTCTCAATCTAAGCAACTCGGGTGCAACGAATCTGCTGCTGGGATCCAATGATGTTTCGACGGCGAGCGTCGTGAACAACGGCTACTCCGGAGAGTACGGAAGCCTGGCGGGTGCGAACGTGAACTTTGTGACGAAGTCGGGCACGAACAAATTTCACGGGAACGCCGAATATTTCTGGAACGGCCGCGTGATGAACGCGAACGATTGGTTCAACAACAACACGGGCACGCCGCGCCCGTTCGATAACGCCAATCAGTGGGCAGCGTCGATTGGCGGACCGATCGTGAAAGACAAGACGTTTTTCTTTATCGATACCGAAGGCCTGCGGCTGCTCATCCCGACCTCTGAGCCGGTAAATGTTCCGAGTCCACAGTTTCAGACGGCTACGCTGGCTAATTTGACGGCGACGGGAAATGCGGCAGAAATTCCTTTCTACAACCAGATTTTCGGGATCTATAACAACGCGCCAGGAGCCGCGCGGGCTGCCAACAGTCTTCCCGGTGGCGGGTGCGATGGGTCGGTTACGCTTGCGGGCGGCGCGCCGTGCGCTCTTGTGTTTCAGTCGAATATCAACAATTTGACGACCGAATGGCTGATGACGGCGCGGGTAGATCAGAACATCGGCAATCGCGACCGCGCGTTCGTGCACTTCCGCACCGATCATGGACTACAGGCATCGTTTACCGATCCTCTTTCGCCTGTACTCAACGCACAGAGCTTGCAACCGCAATACGAAGGACAGTTTCAAGAAACTCATCAGGTGGGAGTAAACAGCATCAATCAGCTGATTGTCGCGGGTTCGTGGTATGGAGCGGTCTTCGGACCTCCCAGCATCTCAGCCGCGCAGAGCCTGATGCCGTATGAACTTTTGTTTTCATCGGGCCAGTTCGCGACTCCCGGCGGCGGTTTTTACAGCACCTGGCCGCAGGGGAGAAATGTGACGCAGTATCAGTTGTCCGATGACTACGCGTGGCAGAAGGGAAGTCACAGCGTGAAATTCGGCGTTAGCTTCCGGCGCAACGACATCACTGACTACACTCCCGGAGGATTTAACGCGACATTCCCGACGGCGATCTTCAACTCTGAGGCGAGTTTCTTCGGAGGGACTACTGACGTATTCGAGCAGGGATATGCGACGCGTCCGACGCAGCCACTGGCGCTCTACAGCCTCGGTCTGTATGCCCAGGATGAATGGGCGATTCTCCCGCGTTTGAAGGTTACGCTTTCACTGCGGGCGGAACACAATTCAAATCCGGTGTGCGCGACGAATTGCTTTGCGCGTCCGGATAGTTCGTTCCTCAGCATGTCGCACGATCCGACGCAGCCGTACAACCAGGCCATTATGACTGGGTTGCATCAGGCGCTGCCCAACTATCAGAACATCAGTTGGGAGCCGCGTATCGGATTTGCGTGGCAGCCTTTGGGAGATGGCAGGACGGTGATTCGAGGCGGCATCGGAATTTTCTCGGACATTTTCCCGGGAACGATTGCCAGTTCGTTTGATACGAACTCGCCGCTGAAGAATACATTCTTAGCGTCGGGATTGCTGGCGCCGGGAGTTGCGGGGAACGCACAATCGGTGACAGCGGCTTCGAATGCGGCGTTTGTCGGGGGATTCAACTCGGGGATGAATATAGGTCAGATCGAAGCGTCACTGCCGGCCGGCGTTCTATTCAGTCCACCGACATTGACGACCGCGGCAAACCGAATCCAGTACCCAACCTATCAGGAGTGGAACCTGGCGGTGCAGCAGGCCATCGGTTCGAAAACTTCATTCACGTTGAATTACGTGGGCAATCACGGCAGCGATTTGGCAGCGACGAATCCTGGCGTGAACGCATTCTGCAACGGTCCGGCGACACCGCTGGTCTATCAGCCGGGCGTTCCCGATTGCCAGTCGACGCTGGGGATCAGTTCGTTTATCGGTCTCCCAACAGCGCCGGTCGATCCTCGCTTTACCACTGTGGCGGAAGTCGGAAATCCGGGCGTTTCGAATTACAACGGATTGACGGCATCGCTCACGCACAGCGTCAATACGTCGTTGCAGGTGCAAGCGTCGTTCACGTGGAGCCACGCGCTCGACGATATTTCGAATGGCGGTTTCTTGCCGTTCAACTTCGATACCAACACGAGCATTTTGTCGGGCGAGAATCCCTACAATCTGCGCCAGTACAACTACGGGAACGCGGACTACGACGTTCGCCGGCAGTTCAATTTGAGCTACGTGTACCACACGCCCAAGCTGCACAGCATGCTCTGGGATGCGCTGCTGGATTGGACGATCTCGGGCGTGGTGTTCGCGCGTACGGGGCTGCCATTTACGGTGATCGATGGAGCGTCTTCGGGAGCCCTCGGCAGCTATAACTACGGACCGGCGACGGGATTCGACCTGTTCGC
Organism: uncultured Acidobacteriota bacterium; assembly: GCA_963793945.1. GTDB lineage: Bacteria > Acidobacteriota > Terriglobia > Terriglobales > Acidobacteriaceae > Sulfotelmatobacter. Next base: position 370,249 of record CAWCCE010000001.1, read on the forward strand.
GAATTCCTCAGGGGGGACGATCAGTTGCGGTTCGTCGGCCGCTTACAGCGTCTCGGGCACAACAACACCGTGCTTGAATGCAAGTCAGTTCGCGTCGGCTGTCGGGCCAGGAGGAGTTGGCGCGTTCGGCAACCAGCGGCGCAACCAGGTGTTCGGGCCGGATTATTTCGATACCGATCTGACGCTGATGAAGGATTTCCGCATTCCCCGGTGGGAAGGTGCGGAGATGCAGATCGGTGTTCAGGCTTTCAACGTCCTGAACCATCCGAACTTTGATCAGCCGATCGGTGACGTATCGAACTCGCAGTTCGGCGACATCGTGCGGACGGTCGCGACTCCGACGAGCATATTCGGATCATTCCTGGGCGCGGACGCTTCACCGCGCGCGTTGCAGATCCGCGCGCAACTTCGGTTCTAACCCACTGGAGCTCACAGCGGCGGCCCGGTTCCCCACCGGGCCGCTTTTTTCCTCATAGTCCGCGCGCATCGTGGCAGATCTGGGTAAGGTTGCGAATCTATTCCTTGCGGCTGCGATTGACATCCTGCGGTGGTTCCCAGCACAATTCGTTTCCGTTCAAGGAGCCGCACGGTATGCGTTATTCCAGGGGCATATTCCTTTTGATGGCTGTCGTGGTTACGACCTCGGCCTTTGCGCAGGATCGAACGAATGCGCGCAGCATGGTGATCTCGCCTTACGGCATCGTCGCGACTAGCCAGGTGCAGGCGTCGCAAGCGGGCGCGGAGATTCTGGCGCGCGGCGGCTCCGCCGTGGATGCCGCGATTGCTGCGAACGCGACCCTTGGCGTGATGGAGCCCGACATGAATGGTATGGGAGGCGACCTGTTTGCGATCTACTGGGACGCAAAGTCCGGGAAACTGTATGGCCTGAACGCGAGCGGGTGGGCTCCGAAGGGACTGAGCATTACCTATCTCAAGGCGCGCGATGTCAGCAAAATGCCTGTCGAGGGCATCGACACGGTCACAGTGCCGGGAGCCGTCGAGGGCTGGAACAAGTTGCACCAACGCTACGGGCATCTTCCATGGAAAGATCTTTTTGCGCCGGCCATTTTCTATGCGCAGAACGGATTCGGAGTGCAGGAATTGATCGGCGCGGATTGGGGGAGTTCGGCCGCGAAGCTGAGGGCCGATCCGGAATCGCGACGCGTATTCCTAGTACACGATGAAGCGCCGAAGATGGGTGAAGTGTTCAAGAATCCCGACGTGGCCAAAGCGCTGCGCCTCGTGGCCTCGGAAGGTCCGAAGGCTTTTTACTCGGGAGAGATTGCGAAGGCGATCCTCGCGACCGAGCGCGAACTCGGCGGCACGATGCAGGCGGACGATTTGAAAGAATTTTCTGCGGAATGGGTCGAGCCGATCTCGACTACCTATCGAGGATGGAAAGTGTACGAGCTGCCGCCGAATGGGCAAGGCATGGCGGCACTCGAAATGCTGAATATCATGGAGCAGTTTCAGCCGGCGAAAGCAGGACCGCTGAGCGTGGAAGAAATTCATACGCGGATTGAAGCGATGAAGTTGGCGTATGCCGATCTGGCGCGCTACAACGCGGACCCGCGTTTCGCAAAAGTGCCAGTGGCTGGCTTGCTGTCGAAGGAATACGCCAAGCAGCGGGCGCAACTGATCAATCCGCAGAAAGCCAATTGCAGTCCTGAAGCAGGAGTTCCGCCCTCGAGCGATACGACGTATCTCACCGCCGTGGATCGCGAAGGAAATATTGTGTCGCTGATCCAGAGCAATTTCTCGAGCTTCGGCTCGGGGATCACTGTGCGGGGGATGGGATTCGTGCTGCAGAATCGAGGAGCGCTGTTCATGCTCGATCCTTCGAAGCCCGACGCGCTCGCTCCGCGCAAGCGTCCCTTCCATACGATTATTCCGGCTTTCATGGAGCATGGCGATGATCACATTGGATTCGGCATCATGGGCGGTGCGAACCAGCCGCTGGCGCACGCGCAGTTCGTGTCGAACGTTGTTGACTATGGAATGAATCTGCAGGTGGCGATGGAGACCGCACGCTTCACCGTGCGCAGCAATTTCGATCTTGGCTGCAAAGTCCTGATCGAAGACCGCGTCCCGGCGGAGGTGCGGCAGCAGCTTACGGACATGGGGCATCAACTCGATCTGCGCGGTGATTTCTCGCTGTTCATGGGACGCGGCCAGGCCATCGATCACAACACGAAGTCGGGGATGAACTTCGCCGCTTCGGACGCGAGAACCGACGGCTCGGCAGAACCCGAAGTACCGCCAGCACTTCGGTAGCTGTCTCTTTGATACTTACACGGGCGCGCCCGCTGAGATAGAGTGAGGGCACTCTATGCCCTCTTTCAGTAATATTCGCCTTATCTTGTTGTTGGTCGCACTCCTGTTTGCGACCGGGTGTAATTCGCTAAATCCCCTCTGCGGCAGTTCGCGTCCCGCGCCGGTGCTGCAATCCATTTCACCGGCGACCATGACCTTCGCGACACTTCCAGCCAGCTTCACGCTGACGGCCAACGGCAGCAGCTTTGTTTCTTCGTCCGTTGGAGTGTTCAATGGCGCCACGCTCGCGACGACCGTCGTCAGCAGCTCTCAGCTCACGTTCACGGTGACGAATGCGATGATTCCCGCGGCCGGAAACTTTCCGGTCACGGTGAACACGCCTGCAGGCAATACTGGAGTCGTCGGCTGCTCCAGCGGCGGCTCCAGCAGCGCGCAGGATTTGACTGTGAACTGAAGCGATCGAGGTTAGTGCTGACCCTCTGTGTTGTTGATCGCGGTCGCGTAGGAGCCGTCTCCGGTTGCGCCTGTTTGCCCCGGCTGTCCCACCGCTTGAAAATATGGCAACTGGTCGGTGGGAGGCAGAGCGATGATGGGAATCTGCACACTGCCGGCGCCACACAATCCGTTTGCCGCGGGTAAGACGCAATAGTTCGGATCATAGGCGAGCAACGCGTCGAGCGAGTAGAGTTCGAGAATTGTCATGTGACGTTGCACGGCGAAGGGGAGCAACGGACGCAGGTCGCCGGTTGCGCTGTTCGTGCCGGAGATCGCAACGGGCGCGGAGAGTCCAGCCTGCTGAAGTTCGAGCGGGATGCCGGAGCTGTAGTAAGTGTCGAAGTCGGAGCACCAGTCTGAAGTGCATCCACCGCCCGCGTTGTAATTCGAGATGTCGCTGGATTGCAGTCCCTGGCTGCCAATTCCGTTGGTCTGTCCGGAGGCATTTTTATAAGTTACTGCGGTCTGCGCTTCCTGCGAGCCGTAGCTGGTGACCGCGTTCGGCCCGCTTCCCGCCTGATTCAACGGATCGAGAATCTGCATCTTCGGATTTTGTGCAGCTACAAACTGATCGATATCGCTGTAGTACTGAAGCCATCCGGACTCGGTATAGGTGTTGGGAGCGGGAATCTGTTCGAGATTGGAGAGGCACTCGGGATAAGCCTCGCCACCAGCGGAACGTCCCACGCGCATGTAGGAAATCTGCGAGAGATTCGCCGACGCGTTGTAGTGCATGATCGCCGCCGCCACGAATGATTCCCAAGCCGTCTTGTATGGCGTTTCGTAGGGCACCGGCCATGACTGCTGTTGGCTGACGACGGTGCCCGGAGTCGTGGCGCTGCCTGCCGTCGTGACCGCTGTTTGATACTGGAAAGTATTTGTGGTTGCGTTCTGAACGGCCACGCCCAAGGGATTGGCGGTTCCGGCGGTTTCAGCCGTCGGGCCGTAATCGGCGTGCGCAAAGGTCGCGGTGAATGAAGTCGAAGTTGCGCCCGTGATGGTGACCGTCTGACCATTGAGGAAAGTCGCCGCGCCAAGATTTTGAAACGTGACTTTCATTCCGGCGGGGAAGCTGTTGGTGACAGTGATGGTAAGCGTCGATGAGGCTGAGGCGACCTGGACATTGGTCACGCTCTCTTGCGCGATATTGAAATTCGAAGGAGTGGTACTGCCGATCCAGATGATATCGCCGTTGGAGTAGCCATGATTGGCCTCAGTGACTGTAACCAGTCCAGTTGCACTGCGGGTCATTGAAGTGGCGATCAATCCCAGATAATTTGTGCAGCCATCTTTATTCGCATTGAGCAGGTCTTCGTTTCCCGACTGGGTATGCGCCGCCCAACTTGGTGTTGTTACATAGTAAGGAGTGACGGGATTGATGCAGGTGTTATCGAGCAGACAGTTGGAGCCGGCGTCGCCGATGCCTTCGACAATGATGTTTACTTTTTTTGATCCCGACTGCGCAGAAAACCATCCGGAATTGGAGCTATCGACCGCGGACCAATCGTAAGTGTGTGTCCAGCCAAAGGCATCTAGTTGACAGGTGTCGGTGCCGACAGGGCTGCAAGTGCCGGGACCCGGCGTGCCGGTCTCAGCGGACATCCAGGCGCTGCCGACCGTCACGCCTTCAATCGCTTTCTGCGGCATCACGGTATTCATGAAGTGGGAATAGTTGGGATCGCTGGTCGAAGGAGGAAATACGACGTAAACGTGGGTGAACTGCCCTGGTCCGGAAGCGCCGCTACTCTTGGACCCGCCGCCGCAAGCGGTGAGGAGGCTGAGCATGCCGGTGACAAATAAAAACAACAAGATGCTTCCGCGCGATCGCGACACAGACGACTCCCTCATGAGTGTTTATGAAACCGTAAAGATGATGTGTTCCCGCGTTAAGGTTGGAAGGCCCGCGAAAACGCTTGCCTTTCTTTGTGATCTGGGAGCGCCGGGCATGGGTTCAAGCTCTTCGCACCGGCGATCGATGCAGAAGTCTCTCATGTCCTTGTGCGATCTAAACCCGGCGACGAGAAAAAGGTTTCGCGAGCGTGGAACTTTGTTGAAGCAATCGAAAAACGCAGAGGGCTTGTGTATAGTTTCAGCTTTCGCGCGGTTTGCAACCCGCACTCACGTCAGGGAAGGGTGACCGAGTGATACGAGTCCTGAAACATTCCATTTGTTTTCTTCTGTTCTCAATTCTTCTGGTGGCGGCTTCACTGTGGGCGCAAGGGACGGTTGGCGAGCGCGTCTTGTTTCATGCCAAGATATTCACGGCCGATCCGGAGAATCCGTATGCGGAAGCGGTTTCGATTCGTGGAGACAAGATTGTTTCTGTCGGCACGTTGCCGGAAGTGCTGAAGACAGTTTCCGCGAGTGCCGAGCGCGTTGACCTCGAGGGAAAGACTCTTTTTCCGGGCTTCATCGATTCGCACAGTCACTCGATCGACGGCGGACTCAGCCTGACCGGAGCGGACGCGACCGACAAAGTCGACGCGCTCGACCAACTTCCGGCATTCGTCGACGAAGCGAAAAAAACGGGTCGCGGCGTACGCGGCGACGTCCTCGAAATTCAAGGACTGCCGCTGGCCTTCTGGTCGCACCCGGATGTACTGAATAGAGACTTCAGCACCGGGGCTTACGCCAATCAGCAGGTCCTACTGCGTGGCATGGACGGGCACACGGCCTGGGCGAATCGCGCGCTCCGGAAATTGGCTGGCATTAATGCCGAGTTCCTGAGCAGTCTTAGTCCGGACCAGCGCGCCTATTACGGATACGACAAGAACATGCAGCCCAACGGATTTCTGGTCGACGCCGGACTGGAACGGATCGAACCGCTGGTGCCACCGCACTCGCAAGACGATTTGCTTGCCGCGGCCCGTGCGGCTCTGCAATACAACTACAGCTTAGGCATTACTGCATGGCTCGATCCTCTGGCGTCGGCTTATGTTCTGCAGGCTTACAAAATGCTTGCCGACCACGGTGAATTGACTTCGGAAGTGGTGGCGTTTCCACAAGTGCTGGCGAAAAATCCCACCGCCGAACTTGCCACTGTTCGGAAGACGCAAGAGCTATACAAGGATGTCCCCCATCTTCACGTCACCGGGATAAAAATCTTTGCCGACGGTGTTGTGGAATTTCCTTCGCAAACCGCGCACCTGACGAAGCCGTATAAAAACACGGGGCACAACGGCGACCTGCTGTTCGAGCCTGAAAAATTCGCGGAACTTTGTGTTGCCGCCGACAAGCAAGGATTAATCATCCACGTCCACGCGATCGGGGACGGAGCGGTGAAAGCCGCACTCGACGGCATTGCCGCCGCCCGCGCCGCGAATCCCTCGTCTCAGTTGCCGCATACTCTGACGCACGAGCAATTCGTCCGGCCTGAAGATTTTCCGCGCTTCCGCGAACTGGGCGTAATCAGCGCGCTGCAATTGTTCTGGGCCGAGGCGAGCAACGACACGATTGAGATCCTGAAGCCTTATGTCGATGCGGAGATTTATAAGTGGCAATATCCGGCGCGATCAATTCTGGATAATGGAGGGATTATTTCCGGAGCGAGCGACTGGCCGGTGTCGACCGCAAATATTTTTCGCGCGACATATCAGGCGGAGACGCGCAAAGGAGACGAAGGGGTGCTCGATGCCTCTCAGGCGATGCCGCGCGAAGCGATGTTCTACGCGTATACGCGCAACTCTGCGAAAGCGATGAACGTGGATTCGATCGGGTCTATCGCTCCCGGCAAGCGCGCGGACCTGGTGCTGCTCGATCGCGATGTGCTCACTGTTTCGCCCGAGGAAATGCGGGACACAAAAGTGTTGTGGACGATGGTGGCGGGAAAGACGGTCTATCGCGCGAAGTGAGAGCGAGTCGCTTTGGCGCTGCTTTCCGCGACGGGCCTGGTTGAGCACGCCGCGGAAAGTTGCAGAGGGTAGAATCCTACTTCAGCAGCCCATACACGACCAGACTCTTCTGAGTCATGATGAACACTTTGCCGTTCGCCACCGTCGGCACCGAGAACTTGATGGCCGCTCCCGGATTGTCGCGCGTCGCTTTCGTCTTACTGCTATACAGTTGCTTGGCAAGATTGGTCGCGTTATAGGCAATCAGCGTGGCTTGGCCGGTTGTGGTTTTGTAAGAGGAATTGTTGAGAGCCCACACGATTCCGTTGGTCGTCCCATTGGATGAAATCGATACGGTAGTTCCCGGATAACCAAATGCCGCGGCAGTTTTTGAAGTGGGCTTGGTTGAGAGCAGCCCGGTCAAAGGATCGAGGGAGAACGCTTTGATCGAGTCTGCCTGGCCGTCGACATAAATATAGTTGTTCCACCACGAGGGTGAACTCCACATGCCCTTGGTCGCGTCCGGAATCGACTGCACGATCTGGTTGTTGTTGTTGGAGTTGTTTTGTCCCATGTTGTCGCGATTGATCACATAAAGATCTCCCGCTTTGTCGCCCTGCACGAGCAGATGGGGATAAGCTCCGGTCAGATCCGGCAACAGCGTTAATCCCGATGATCCGACATCGAGATCGGTGATGTTGTAGGTGGTGCCGTTGTAGGGGGAGAAATAATCGAGAATCGGAAAGCCACCTCCTGAGGGCGGACCGACCTTCACGACGCTCTGGCCATAATCGCTGTCGCCAGTGTCGACGTCAAAGGTGCCGTTTCCGGTCGCGACGAAAGTGTTGAACGAAGCGTCTCCGGCCACGCCATTGCCGCTTTGCCAGATGCCGCCTTCTGCTCCGTCCGGCGTGGTCAACCATACGGCCGTTTGCGCCAACGTCTGCGAGTTGTAAGCCATTACCCAGCCGTGATAGCTGCCGTAGTCGCAGAGGGACGCCCAGCTGATATACACAAGCCCGTTCTGCAGTAAAAGGGCAGAGCGCTGACCTTCCAAGAGAGGATCGAAGGTGATCACGCCCTCTCTCGAGCCTTTACCGCTGCCCGTCGCCGTAGCCACAATCGCCATCGGGCCACCGAATTTCTCTGCGCCGGTGGTGATATCCAGCGCATGCAGCCGCTGGAAATAGGTTCCCGTTTCCACTGTGCGCACCAGAACGTAGAGTGTGTTGGTCGTAGGGTCGATTACTGGTGTTGACATGATGCCAACGTGGGTGGTGATCGCATCCGGGCAATGGAGCGCATTCGTCGAGATCGTCGTGATGCCCAAGGACGGATTCGTAAAGTTAACCTTCCACAGCGGTTGCGCATTGGTTCCGGTATTGCTGTCTGCGTCAAAGGCATACACGCTGTCGTTCATCGTGGCCACGTAGATCACGTTGTGCGTGCCATTGTTGGGAATCACAACGTTCGGCATGTACAGAGGCTGGGAATACGAGTAGCCATCGACTGATTGAGAAAAGAGCTTTCCAAACGTGTTCGCATTCACGTTCGTCGTGGTCAGAGTCACTTCTTGGAGATTCTGGCCAGTGCGGCCGTTGTCGTTGTGATACGTCGTAACATTCACTTGCGCGGCGCAGGGATTCACACACGCCGGCAAAAGCGCCGCAGCCATCAGGCTCGTCAACACTTGGATACGCATAGTAGCAACCTCTCGATTCAGGCATTCCAGGACAGGGCCGAAGATCCGCTAGCCGAGGGGCCCAGGAGCCGAGACAGATTCCCAAGATCGGCCTAGTTTGGAAACCTGGGGAGAAGAACGGGGGGGAATTACCCGGGGAATTGAGCAGAAAGCAAACGAGTGCAAACCTGATCCTGCTCCTTTTGGAATCTAGAAGCGCCCGAGAGGCCTGTCAAGATGAAAAAACCTGCACGTTTCGGGCTGCTTCTAAGATTCGCTAGGCCACGCTCCGTCGCCTTGGGATATCCGGCGCGGGGCTTCGAGGGGTTAGCCCTTGGCGAGATATTTCCCGGCGAGACGGGCGCAAGCTTCTACAAATTCCTGCTCCGGTTTGGTGAATGTGCCGGGAAAGTAGCTCTCGACGTCGAGTTCGCCGAGCAGCTTGCCGTTGACCGAGATCGGTACGACGATTTCGCTGACGACCATGGAGGATCCGGCGAGATAGCGCGGATCTTTCGTGACATCATCCACAATGACGGTCCTGCCGGTGCTCGCGGCGGCACCGCAAAGTCCGGTATCGAGCGGAATGAGGGCGTTCGGAGTGAAGCTGCCGACGTAAGGTCCGATAATCAAGACGCCTGAATCCGCCGGATCGACGAGATAGAAGCCTACCCAGTTATAGCGAGCCATCTTCTCGTGGAGTCGGCGCGTGATGTGTTCCATAACCGCCTTCGCTGTCGAAGCGGTTTTGGCGTAATCCTGAAACTCGCGGAGAAGTTCGTCGTGCTCGCTCGCCATATTCTCTTACCTCGTACCAGACCCTAAGAACTTGAAGATACAGTTTATCCGTACCTCGGGTTGCATTGGAATTGAGACTCGAACCGCCGTCTGTGACTGATGTCACCCGAGCATCTCGCAGAGCAACAGCGGCGATTTCGTTGGATTTGTTTTGGTATAGTTATGGCTGCAAGTCAGGTTGCATCCCGTCCGCGGAAAGGGAAGATCCCACCTGAGCCATTCCTGATCGTCGAGCATGGACTTCTCTTCTGCCCGAGATAGCGGACACCGGGCCATAGGAGGAGTTATGTCTCGCCAGCTACCTGAACAACCCAATCTCCAACACCTCAAAAAACAAGCCAAAGAATTGCTGCGCAGCAGGCGGCAAGGGAAACTTGCGGACGCGCAACATGCGATCGCGAACGAGTACGGTTTCTCTACGTGGGCGAAGCTAAAATTGCATGTCGAGAGCCTGACGCTCAGTCCGGGGCAGGCGCTGAAAGTGGCAGTATGCGATAGCGATGCGGCGCGCGTACAGGGTCTGCTCGAGCAATATCCGGAACTGCGGGCGAAAATCGACGATCCTCTGCCAGATTATGGTTTCGGACTCAATGCGCTCTACGCAGCGGTGCAGCGAAGCGATCGCGAGACGATCGAGGTCCTGTTGCGTGCGGGTGCGAATATCCGAAAGAGAAGTGAGTGGTGGGCCGGTGGATTTGGAGTGCTGGACGACTGCGATCCGAGCTTGGTCGAGTTTCTACTGCAACGCGGCGCCGAATTGGATGTGCATTCGGCCGCGCGGTTGGGAATGATTGCGAAGCTGCGAGAGTTCGTGGCTGCGGATCCAGAAGTTGTTCACGCGCGGGGCGGCGACGGGCAGACGCCTCTGCACTTCGCTTCAACCGTGGAGATCGCAGAATTTCTGCTCTCGCATGGGGCAAACATCGACGCGCGCGATGTGGATCATGAATCGACACCGGCGCAGTACATGCTGCGCGTTTCGCAGAGAAGGCACTATCCAAAAGATCGCCAGGATGTAGCACGGTACTTGGTGTCGAAAGGGTGTCATACGGACATCCTCATGGCAGCGGCGCTCGGCGACATTAATCTTGTACGGCGGCATTTGGACGAAGATCCCAACTGCATCCGCATGCGTGTGTCGAAGGAGTGGATACGGTGCAGCAATCCGCGAGCTGGAGGACCGATTTATCTGTGGACGCTGGGAGGCGGGCGCTCGGCGCACACGGTGGCTCGCGATTTCGGACACGAAGATGTTTTCCAACTGCTGATGGAGCGGACCCCGGAGGACTTGAAGTTGTCCCTGGCGTGCGAACTCGGAGATGAAACATCGTTCCAGCAATTTCTGGCAAAGAATCCGGATGCGGTGAAGACGCTCTCTGAGGACGATGCACGAAAGCTACCGGCGGCTGCGCAAAGTAACAATACAAAGGCCGTTCGATTGATGCTCGAAGCGGGATGGCCGGTGAACACTCCGGGAGAAATGGGAGCGACGGCGCTGCACTGGGCGGGATTCAACGGAAATGCGGAGATGACGCAGGAGATATTGCGGTTCCATCCGACGCTGGAATTGAAATCCAAGGAATACGAGGGGACCGCTCTTGGCTGGACTGTGTTTGGGTCGGGAAACGGATTTCATCGAGAAAATGTGGATTATGTGGGGGCGGTGAAGGCGCTGATGGATGCCGGGGCCACCGTTCCTCCGCATGCGGAAGAGCTGGAGCCGAGCGAGGCTGTGCTGGAGGTGTTGCCATGAGCGGCGAAAAGCGGCCTCTTGCGGTGACGATTGTTAGCTGCGTTTACATCGCGGTGGGAGCCATTGGCTTCGTGTATCACTTCCGTGAACTTCTGTCGCAACCAGACGGATTCAAGGATGCCATTTTGGTCGAAGCCGTCGAGCTGGCGGCGATTGTCTGCGGCGCGTTTATGCTGCGAGGTTTGAACTGGGCCCGATGGGGAGCGATCGGGTGGATCGCGCTCCACGTCGTGCTGAGCGCGTTTCATGCCGTTCAGGAATTCGCCATGCACCTATTGATTGGGGTCGTGATTGCATGGGCGTTGTTGCGTCCCGAATCAGCGCGGTATTTCCGGGGTGCGAGAGCTGAGTCTCCGGAGGACTAGTTGGTGGTTCGGGGGCAGCAGGCTCCTCGTTGCGCTCGGAATGACAAGCTGCGGTCGGTGCAACAGATTGAGGGGGTGACCTTCGTAATCGCGAGGGGGCGTTACCGCATTGCTGGGGGTCGGGGGCGCTCCTAGAATCGAAGCAGGGTTTACTCCGCCCGAACTGTGCATGCCTGAGCTTACAAAACGATTGGACCGAGTCGAACTGGGGAAGCGCGTAGAGCGCGCGGAAAAACTCCTGCAGAAGGGGAAGACCGCCGACGCCCTCGAAGAATATCTGCTGGTCCTGCGAGACGATCCGGAAAATGATGTAGTGCGGCAACTTGCGGCTGATTTGTGTCTGTCGTTGAGTCGCAATGCGGACGCCGTAAAGCTTCTGGGCGAACTATTTGAGCGTCAAGTCGGAGCCGGCGACGCCACCCGCGCCAGCCTAACCTATAAGAAACTGGCTCGGCATGGAAGTCCCACGTGGCAGCAGAAATTCCGCTTTGGACAGCTGCTTGAGGGGTCAAATAAGAAGCTGGCGGTGGGGACTTACGAAGCTGCCCTGCAAGACCTAGTAAAGCTGGGTAAAAAGCAGGAGGCAGCGGAGATTTTGGACCGCGTCGTGGCCATCGAGCCGACGCAAGCGAACCTTCTGCGGGTGGCGGAACTGGCGTCGGAACTGGGAAACCGGAAGGCGGCAGCGGGAGCTTTCCAGCGAATCGCACAGGTTGCCGGAGCCGAAGGGGCAGACGTCACGCAATGGTATGAGCGGGCGTATCAGGAGGATTCTTCGGATCCGGATATCGCGCTGGCATACGGCAGAAGTTTGCTGGGGCAAGGCCAAGCAGGCGCCGCAATTTTCATTCTTGAACCTCAGCTGAATTCAGGCCAGGTCACGCCGGCTTTGCGCGAGGCTTATGCCGATGCTCTGGTGGCTGCGGGGCGCTATGCTGAAGCCGAACCGCTGGTGTGGCAGCTGTTTGAGTTAAATCCGGCGCGGGTGCAGCAAGTGATCGCACTGATCGGGAATTTTCTCGATGCGCAGCAGGACGACGCTGCCGTGGAACTGGCGCGCAAGCTGGAACAATTCCAGCGCCGGCGCGGAGAACGGCGGCAGTTCATTGCCATCATGGAAGACATCACGGCGGGGCATCGCGCGTCGCCGCAGATTCTGGAATTCCTCAGCGAACTTTATAACTCGTCCAATCGGGAAAATGATTACTGCACCACGCTGCTGAAATTATTCGATTTGTATTGCAGCACGAGCGAATTCGCGAAGGCCGCCGAGTGTCTGGATCGCGCGGCGGAAGTCGATCCGTATGAGCCGGGACACCTGAAGCGGCTGGACATGCTGAAGGGAAAAATCGACGAGTCGCGCTTCAAGGTGATCGCGTCGCGGTTCAGTTCCGCTGCCAAGGCTCCCGACGAGCCGTCGCATTCAGAAGGGCCGACACTGGGAGCGGGAACGCTGCAAGACCTGATGCTGCAGGCGGAGATCCTGGTGCAGTACGGGATGCGCAGCAAGGCGGTCGAACGGCTGCAAAGAATCCAGGAATTATTTCCGCGCGAAGAAGAACGAAACGAAGATTTGCAGCGCCTGTATCTGGCCGCGGGTGTGACGCCGCGATATGCAGGCTCGGCGCCATTGCCTCCCGCGGCAGTTGCGGCACCGGTTGCAGCTGCACCGGTCGCAGTGCCAGCACCGGATCCGGCGGCTGACGTTCGAAGCTTCACGCGGGTCGCGGAGATTACGCGTAAGTTGTATCACCAGGGCACAGCTCCGGCAGTGCTGAGCACGGCAGTGAAAGAAATCGGGACGCACTGGGAAGCCACTCGGTGCGTGGCGGCGATGGGAAAACCGGGTATGCCGCCGAGCGCGATGGATGAATTCTGCGCGGAGGGAATCAAGAAAGCGGGATCCGCAGCCATCGGTGAACTCGTCGCGTGCCTGCAGAAAGCTGTCGAGGGTCATGAACCGCTATCGATCCAGGATGCGCCGAAAGCTCCAGTTCTGCAGTTGGCGAGTAAAGTCATTGCCGAGATCGGAGCTTCATCCGTGCTCGCGGTGCCGCTGAGCGACGGAGAAGAGACGGTCGGGATACTGGTGTTGATCCACAACCGTCCGCGCGTATGGCAGCCGTCGGACTTGGTCGTGCTCAAGACCCTAGCTGAGCAGATGGTGATCGCCCTGAATAATGCGGGCCTGCGACGGCTGGTGAAAAATCTTTCGGTCACAGACGAGAAATCCGGGTTGCTGAAGCGGGCTTCGTATATCGATCTGCTCCTGGCGGAGAGCAAGCGTGCGGTCCAGAATTCGTCAGCTCTTTCGGTGGTGTTGCTGCAGTTTGGTAAGAGTTCCGCTTTGATCAAGGAATATGGCGAGGCGGAAGTGCAAGCAATGATCGAGCGGGCGGGGCAGTTGTTCGCCGCGAATATTCGGTCGAATGATCTGGCGTTCCGCTACGACGCTTCGACGATCGCGATTCTTCTGGGCGAGACCGCGGAGAAGGAAGCGATGCTCGCCATTGAAAAATTGCGGAAAATTATTGCCGATGTTCGGTTGCCGGGAAAAGATGGGACGCAAGGCCAGCCCGCGCAGTTCTCGGCCGGAGTGGCCGAGGCCGTGATCCGGACGGAGTACGATCCCATCGATGTGGTGACGGAGATTATCAATCGCGCGGAACACGCCGTGAGTCAGGCGATGGCGCAGGGGCCGGGGAAAGTAGTAGCGTTAGGTCCCGCGGCGCTGGCGGCGACTGCGGTCGCCTAGGCCCTTTTCACCACGGAGACACGGAGTCACTGAGAACTTCTACATTCTTGACTTCGGTCCATGTAGTTCAATCCCCTTAGAATTCGACGTTCTTCTCCGTGCCTCGGTGCCTCCGTGGTCAATTGGACCGGTGTTCTGGCGAATCTTCTTCTCCCACTGCTAAACTATTAAGTTTGGCGAATCGGCTCTGACCGGGTCCGGTTGGGGTTCTGCGAGATCATCATGTTAAAAGCCGGGGACATTGCGATTGTTAGCGGGGCGCGTACGCCCTTTGGGCGGTATTGCGGCAAGCTGAAAGATTTCACTGCGCAGGAGTTGGGCGCGGTGGCGGGCAAGGGCGCCATCGAGCGCTCAGGGATCGATCCGAAGGAATTCGATCACGTCGTGTTCGGGAATGCGCAGCAGACTTCGGGCGACGCGTTGTATGGCGCGCGGCACGTGGGATTGCGGGCGGGGATTCCGATTGAGACTCCGGCGTTGACCGTGAACCGGCTGTGCGGGTCGGGCATGCAGGCGATCGTAAACGCGGCGCAGATGATCCAGACTGACGAAGCGAAGATCGTGCTTGCGGGCGGGATGGAGGCGATGTCGCAGGCGCCGTTTACGATCCGCGGGCGCGATGGGTTCACGCTGGCGCCGGGCGGGAAGCTGGAAGACTCGTTGATGGTAGCCTTGCTCGATTCGTATTGCGGATCGTACATGGCGAACACAGCGGAACTTTACGGCGAGCAGCAGGGAATCACGCGGCAGGCGCAGGATGAATTCTCACTGCGGTCGCAACAGCGGGCGGATGCAGCTTATAAAGAAGGACGCATCCAGGAAGAGCTGGTTCCAGTGCCGCTGCGGAATCATAAGGGCGAGGCGACTGGAGAGTCGCTGACCGAGGATGACCACCGGCGTCCGCAGACCACGATGGAAGGCCTGGCGAAATTGAAGCCAGCATTCGGGAAAAATGGAACGGTGACGGCGGGAAACGCCAGCGGCATTGTCGATGGAGCGGCGGCGGTTGTGATCATGTCGCTGGATGAGGTCCGCAAGCGCAACATGGAGCCGCTTGGACGCATTGTGAGCTGGGGCGTTGCGGGCGTGGATCCGAAGCTGATGGGGCGCGGTCCGGTACCGGCGACGAAAATCGCGCTGCAGAAGGCCGGGCTGAATCTGGACTACATCGATCTGATTGAAGTGAATGAAGCCTTCGCGGCGCAGTACTTGGCGGTCGAAAAAGAATTGGGACTCGATCGCGAGAAGGTGAATGTGAACGGCGGAGCGATTGCGCTGGGGCATCCGCTGGGCGCGACCGGGACGCGGCTGGTGATCACGCTGCTGTACGAGTTGCGGCGGAGACATAGGAAGTATGGGCTGGCGACGGCATGTATTGGCGGCGGGCAGGGGATTGCGATGGTCGTGGAGAGCATGAGCTAAGGTCTTGGCCACGGATTTGCGCGGATTCCACGGATCGAAAAGCATTGTCATGCTGGGCGGCGCAGTTTGCCGCGAAGGATCTCTGCAGTCTGCTGGCGGCGGAGAAGTGCATAGGTCCTTCGCCTTCGCTCAGAATGACAAGATACTTTTGTACGAGAGAGTCATGCAGATAACGAGGTTTGAGTAGTCGGTGGTGGCTGATCGGGTCGCGTAGTGCGATGGTCGTCGAGAGCCTGGAATTAGTGGGAGGCTTTTATGAGAAGTGCGCTGCTGATCGCTTGTGCGCTTTTTTATGCTTTCTTGCCTGCGATAACAAACTTTCGGCATGCCATTTTTATCGCGCTCATCCCGATTGCGCTGGGGTTGACCTACTTCGTCTTGGATCGGCATTCATGGGGCGGGCTGCTTTTCCCATGGCTGTGTGGGTGCGTTGCGGTTGGAAGAGTTGCAGCGTATTGGTGGCTGAATACCAGACGCGGCCGAACGGGGCCGATTGTAGATCAGGAAGTTTGGTTTTTTGGAGGATTGGCCGGCTTGTGCGCTGCGTTCAACTTTTGGAAGTGGTTTAGAGATCACAACGAGACGACTCAATCGGTGAATCCGAAATCGACTTCATCCTAAGTTTTGTGTGCAGAGGCTTGCGCGTTGTTGGTAGCGGCAAAGTGCATAGATTCTTCCCCTTCGATTAACTCAGGGTCAGAATGACAACGCAATCTTGTATGTGAAGGAAGCAATTATGGAAATAAAGAAGGTTGGAGTACTCGGTTGTGGGTTGATGGGGTCGGGAATTGCGCAGGTTTGCGCTATGGCTGGATTCGACGTGACAGTGCTTGAGGTTGAGCAAAAGTATCTCGACAAAGGGTTCGCTGGAATTGAGAAGTCCCTGGCGAAATTCGCCGAGCGGCCGGTGGAGAAGGGTGGCATCACGGCGGAACAGAAGGATGCGATTCGCGGACGCCTCAAAGGGATGACGAACCGATCCAACCTGGCCGATTGCGACATTGTGATTGAAGCCATCATCGAGAACGTCGAAGAGAAGAAGAAGATGTATGCGTCGCTCGATGGCATTGTGAAGAAGGACGCGATCTTTGCTTCCAATACTTCTTCGATTTCGGTGACCGAGTTGTTAACTGCGGTTAAGCGTCCTGAGAGATTTATTGGGCTGCACTTTTTTAATCCGGTGCCGCTGATGAAATTGGTGGAAGTTGTACGGACTATTGCCACCGACGACGATGTGTACGAGTCAGCTTATGCGTTCGCCAAGAAGCTGGGCAAAGTGCCGGTGCGGACTTCGGACAAGACGGGGTTCATCGTGAACCGGCTGCTGGTGCCGTATTTGCTGGATGCGATTCGCGCGTATGAA
Source organism: uncultured Acidobacteriota bacterium (assembly GCA_963793945.1). Lineage (GTDB taxonomy): Bacteria > Acidobacteriota > Terriglobia > Terriglobales > Acidobacteriaceae > Sulfotelmatobacter. The sequence goes on from CAWCCE010000001.1 coordinate 386,985, forward strand.
GAGGGCGTCGGCTCGATCGAGGATATCGATAACGCGATGAAACTAGGGTGCGGGTATCCGATGGGGCCGTTTACGCTGCTGGATTTTGTGGGGCTGGATACGACTTATTACATCACGCACGTGATGTATGACGAGTTCAAGGAGCGGCGGTTCGCGTCGCCTCCGCTGCTGAAGCGGCTGGTGATGGCGGGGTGGTATGGACGGAAGTCGGGGCGCGGGTTTTATGATTATGCGGACCCCGAGAAGCCGCGGGCACAGAAGCTCTAGCCACGGATTGGCACGGATTCGCGCGGATCAAAGAATGTCATCCTGAGGAGGGCGCAAGCCCTTCGAAGGACTGTACGTCGTTTATGGTTATCAAGACGGCCGGACGGGTCGCCGCGCTGTCTGCGCCTTGGAACCCTCTCGACGGCATCGGCGCTTTCGGCTTTCGTAGGGTCCTTCACGCCGGCTTTCGCCGCCGTTCAGGATGACAGGGTTTTGAGATCCGCGCGAATCCGTCGCAAGGAATTTGATCTTATGAACTTCGAAAACATACTTCTGGAAAAGAAAAACTCGATTGCTTACGTCACCGTGAACCGGCCGAAGGTTCTCAATGCGCTCAACATGGCGACCATGGAGGAACTGCGGGCGGCGTTTCATGACATCAAGAACGATGGGGCGATGCGCGTCGTCATCTTTACCGGGTCGGGCGAGAAGGCGTTCATCGCCGGGGCTGACATCGGCGAACTGTCGAAGCACGACGCGGTTTCCGGGAAGGAATACACGCACCGCGGTCAAAACGTTCTCAATCTCATCGAGAATCTCGGCAAGCCCGTCATTGCCTGCCTGAACGGATTTACGCTCGGCGGTGGATGCGAGATTGCGATGGCTTGCACCATGCGGCTGGCGAGCGAGAATGCGAAGTTGGGACAGCCGGAGGTGAAGCTGGGGATTATTCCGGGATACGGCGGTACGCAACGGCTGCCACGGCTCGTTGGCAAAGGGATTGCCATGCAGATGGTGCTGGCGGGCGAGATGATTTCGGCGCAGGAGGCTCATCGCATCGGGCTGGTGAATGAAGTAGTTCCTGCGGCGGAATTGATTCCGCGGGCGGAAGCGATTGCGGCGAAGATCATCGCGAATGCTCCGCTGGCCGTCCAGTACGCGATGGAAGCGGTCAATAAAGGGATGGAGATGACGCTGGCTGAGGGACTGTATCTCGAGGCCGTGCTGTTTGGCGTGGCTTGCGCGACTGAGGATAAGACCGAGGGCACGAAAGCATTTTTGGAAAAGCGCGCGGCGCAGTTTAAAGGGAAGTAGATTCTTGCCACGGATTTTCGCGGATTTCGCGGATCGAAAACTTCAAAGGCTTTCACCACAGAGGGCACAGGGGACCACAGGGGAAATGAAACTGAAGATTGAGTCTGTGCCGGAGGCGGTTATTTCGGCTATTGAAGGGAAACTGGACGCCTCTGGCAAACACTTCGCGATCGTTGTCGCCCGGTTTAACGCGTTCATCACGGAGCGCTTGCTACTGAGCGCCTGCGATGGACTGGTGCGGACTGGTGCTCTTAAGAAAGATATCGATGTCGTCCGCGTGCCAGGGGCGTTTGAGATACCTTCCGCGGCGCGGACTTTGGCGGAGACGGGAAAGTATGACGCGATCATTTGTATTGGCTGTCTGCTGCGCGGGGATACGGCGCACTACGACGTGATCGTCAACGAAGTGACGCGGGGAATCGGGCAGTCCGCGCAGGAAACTGGAGTGCCGCATGCTTTTGGCGTGTTGACGTGTAACACGCTGGAACAGGCTATTGATCGGGCTGGGCTGAAGATGGGGAACAAAGGGTTTGAGGCGGCGCTGGCTGCGGTGGAGATGGCGAATCTGAGGAAAACCGTCGTTGGTCGTTCGTCATTGGTCGTTGGCAAGAAGCCCAAGGCTTCGCGCCGCGAAGCCTCTAAGGGTCGGTCGAGATCCAAGCGTTAGAAGTGATTCAATTCTTTCCCTTTTCTATTCCTGTAGACTTGGATCTCGCGCACAAAGAATCGGCACTAACAACCAAGGACAAACGACCAACGACCGCTTATGGGGACTCGACGCAAATCTCGAGAGCTGGCGCTGCAGATGCTTTTCCAGTCTGACATGGGGAAGCAGGACGCAGAGCAGGTACGGCGGACGTTTTGGGCGGAGCACGGCTCCGCGAGCGCCGAGGTGCGCGGCTTCGCCGACGATTTGTTTCGCGTCGCTACCGATCGGGTAGGCGAGATCGACGGCTTGATCGAGAAGCATGCCGAGCACTGGCGCATGGAGCGAATGGCTGCGGTCGATCGCAATCTTCTGCGCGCGGCAGTGGCGGAGTTGTTGGCGTATCGCGATACGCCGCGCGCGGTCGTCATCAATGAAGCGTTGGAAATCGCGCGGAAGTTCTCCACTCCGGAGTCCGTGCATTTCGTGAACGGCGTGCTCGACAGCGTGGGGAAAGAGTTGGAGAGCGGCGGGGTTTGAGCGGTCGCTCGATTGTGCCGTCCCTGGCGGGAATTGTTTAGCCTCTTGCAGCTACCCCGGACTTACGTCCGGGCCTAATGAATTCCGCCTTTCAGCTGTTACCGAAGCGCTTGCTTCTGATGTCCTTCTTACGGGGATCGTCTATCCCCCAGGCTCTTCCTCGAATTGTTATTCACTCCGTCTTCACTTCACCGGTGCTGCGTCCCTACGGTTTCGTAAGAGCCACGTCTAGCGCGCAGGGGCCTGAGGTTGGCGAGTACGTACAGAAGGCATTCAGGTAGTTGGGAATATTTGGAAAGGCGAGCTGGACCTGATCGCTGCCACCCGCGGAAGTCGTGATTTCGTGGAGCATCCCGTCGCTGCCAGCGATCAATATTGTCCCAGCATCCACCGACATCGTAGCGTTAATTGGAGTCGCATTGTTCAGAAGAGGGATGCCGCCAATGAGGGAGCCGACGAGGAAGTTGTAGACAAAAATCGTAGAGCTACTGGAGTTGACGACGTAAAGCTGCGAGCCGTCGGCGGAGGCAAAGAAGTTCACAGGCTGCAGAGTGCCCTGGCCTAATTCGATGCGTTGCGCGGGGCGCAAAGGATCCCCGCTGATGAAAGTCAGTCCTTGAGGGCAGAGAGTTCCAGTCGCGGGCGGCGATACGGTTGAGGTAAGGATGTCGAATCCAGTGGCGTCGAGCACCAACACGTGAACGCCGTCGGGAATCGAGTTGCCGTAAGAGTCCTTGCCGTCGAGGTGAACATTGGGCAGGACCTGCATGAGAATGGGATTTGCCGTTAGCGGAACCGTGCCGGCGACCTGGTTGTTGCAGCTGGCATAGGCCGTCACGTTAGCGGACGCCGCGCCGTTCGCCGCTTCCGCAACGTAGGCGAAGCCTCCATTCGGAGAGAATGCGACGGAGTTGGCTGCTCCGGACAAAGCGATCGGTCCTTGTAAGGCTTGTAGAGAGGAATAGACGTAAAGCGAAGTTGCGCCGGTGCCGCCCACTACCAGGGTTTTCAGACCATCGGGCGAAAATGCGGCGGCCGCGGCGCTGGAAATGTTCAGCGGAACGATAGCGGGTGTGGTCGAGCTTGCCGTATTGACGATATACACCTGATTTGGAGTGTGGACCGTGTCGGAGAAAGCTGCGGCAAATCCATTTGCCGACACCGCCAAAACGGTTCCTGTCACTGTTCCGATCGAAGTGAAGGGATTATTCGCGGTGCCGAATTGCGCCGGGTTGATGATCTCCGCTCCGAAGTCGCTCCCCATATAAATCTTGTCGCCCGCAGGATCAAAGAGGAAAGAGTTGGGAGGGACGGGGATCTGAGTCGCCCCGCCCGGGGCAGCCTTTGCGGTCGACACATAGTAGGTCGAGGTGCTGCAAATGTTTGGAAGCACATGGGCACAGTTGGTGGTGGTCGCGAGCACAGAGGCCGCGCCCGGGCTGCCGGTGACCACGCCTGCGATTGAGCCGGTGGGCGGATTTAGCGTGCTGTTGCCCGACGGCGAAACAAAAAGAGGAGTTGCGTAGACAGGAATCGGGATGAGTTGCTGGCAAGTGAAAGCGTGATTCGGAGCTGTCGGCTGAAAGAACTGCGTGCAAGTATTCAGCTGCGCCGGAGTGGAAAGGGTTGCAGGGACGAATGGGAATCCAACGTTACAAGTTGGAGGTGAACACGCGGCGGTAACGGTCCCGGCTCCTGGAGACGAAGTGGAGATGGAGCAGGACTCGGAGCAGCCACTACCGATCGGCATGACGCCCGGTTGCGAAGAGGTCCAAGTCAGAGGAACCTTGCCGAGAATAACCGCACCGTTGGTGTTGGGGAGGGAACTGTTTCCCATGATGTCCGTGAGGGTGGCGATCACCGTCTGCGAAGTCCCCTTGGAAGTGACAAAACTGGTTTGCCCGGATCCTGCAGTTCCGACCTCGAGACTAATGTTCTGGATGGGACAGGTCGAAAAGAAATCAAGGATGGGCGAGTTGGCGCCCTGGGAGTTCGCGTACTGGGGCTGCTGGAACGAAGTGCTGGTCACTCCGCTGGCCGTGGCGTAAATCTGCGTAATGCCGGGAACATTGCCGACCGCCGTGGCCTGATTCGTGGGGAAATTGTAAGCAGTGTTCACGAGCGGAATGAGATTGACCACAGAAGGGTTATTCGCCGTCCAAGTAAAGGGTCCGACAGAGGATGTAACGTCGGTGCCCTGGCTAAAAGCGTGCGCTTCAATCGTCATCGATTGAGTTTGTGACAAACAGGGCTCTTGCACTGGAACGCCGGTGATCAGAAGTCCGGACACAGTAATGTTGTCGATTACGGGATGAACGAAGACCCAAGTCGGAACGCTGGTGGCTCCGAGGGCGCTAGCAGTAACGGTGACAGCGCCGGTTGCGCCGGGAGTGCAAGTCGTAAAAGCGACATCCCAGTGTCCAGCACAGGCAATGCCGTTCGGGGCAATATTCAGAATCGATGTGTCGCTGGAAGTGTAGGTGATCGTGGTGCTGATATTTGTTCCGGATGCGGACTGCGCTGATCCAGTAAAGACCTGCGTTCCTCCCAGGACCAATGACGTGTTGGTGGTCGGGGCGAGGGTAATGTGTCCAGCAAATAGCGCGGTGCCGCCCTTTTTGCTGCCGCCACATCCGGCAAAGCTGATGAAAGATAGGAATGTAACTGCCAAGAACAGACCGCGAAAACGGAAACGACCCATGCACCCCTCTTCGCACCGTGCGACAGCCAACGTTGGGACTTCACGCAGGCGGGACTGTTGAATGACTGGAAAACCAGTAGTGTAGAGGCTGAGGGCGGAATCAGCAAGCGTCAGCGATATTTTCGCCGGATGAATGCTGGGAAGCTTCTGCAAGCTCCGTTCTCAAACTCCACGAAACGTGGGATGCAAAATCATCCGTTGACGATGTTTGCAGGTAATTGCTATAGTAGTTTGGTTCCGCGAGTTCATCCAGGCTTGCTGTGTGCTGTCGGTTTTCTGCGGTTGTGTGCGGAGAGCTTTCAGTTGAGCGGTTGAAACATGCGTTTTCGAATTCTGAACTGATTCGAAAACTTTCCTCGCTGAAACGTACCTGCGGTGCCTTTCGCCCTTATGCGGAAGGATATGCAGGGCAAGGCTGACGAAACGGAGTGCCCCCGGAGTTAGGGCCGGGCGCCACCGTCGGCGGCGTAAGTCTTAAGGGAATCCAGAATCTCTGCGGCGCTGGCTTGCAGGTCAGGCTGTTGCGCGGCGAGAAGTAATGGTTGGCGGTTGAGCCGGCCATGCCCACGGATGCGCGTCAAGAACAGTGGATTTGAGCTGTCGCTGCCTGCGCGATTGCAGGTGAGTGTGCGGCCAAGGAGTGGTAAGAGTGCCTACGTTTAATCAATTAGTGGCGCAAGGCCGGAAGCGGCCTCGATACAAGACGGCAAGCCCTGCATTGCAGGGATGTCCGCAAAAGCGCGGTGTTTGCACGCGCGTGTACACGCAGACCCCCAAGAAGCCGAACTCGGCTTTGCGGAAAGTGGCGCGTGTGCGGCTGACGAACGGCATTGAGGTCACGACGTATATCCCCGGGGTTGGACACAATCTGCAGGAGCACTCGATTGTGCTGATCCGCGGCGGCCGCGTGAAAGATTTGCCGGGCGTGCGCTATCACGTGATTCGCGGGACGCTGGACGCGGTCGGTGTTGCGGGCCGTATGCAGGGACGCTCGAAGTATGGAGCGAAAAGACCGAAGAAAGGCTAGTGGCCAGTGGTTAGTGGCCAGCAAAGCTCAAGCTAGAAGGCTATGAGCTAGGAGCTAGAAGCTGAATGCCTCGTAAAGGACATATCGCAAAGCGGACCGTTCCAGCCGACGCTGTGTATCAGTCGGACCTGGTAACGAAGTTCATCAACTCGATGATGTGGCAGGGGAAGCGGAGCACGGCAGAGGGCATCTTTTATGAAGCCCTCAAGCGTGTGGAAGCCAAGGGTGGAGACGAGGCCCTGAAGCTTTTCAAGAAGGCTGTTGAGAATGCCAAGCCGCTGCTCGAAGTCAAGACCCGCCGGGTCGGTGGCGCGAACTACCAGGTGCCGGTCGAAGTGAATGCCGACCGCCGGACTTCGCTGGCGATCCGCTGGATCATTAGTTATGCGCGGTCCCGCGGCGAAAAGGGAATGATCGACAAATTGAGCAACGAGTTGCTCGACGCCGCGACAGGAAAAGGCGCCGCGATCAAGAAGAAAGAAGACGTGCATCGCATGGCGGAAGCCAATAAGGCCTTCGCGCATTACAGGTGGTAAGGAGCTTCCAGCTTCTAGCGGCTAGCTAGGAGCCAAAAGCTAGTAGCTGATTTCGGAGCCCAGCCAGAAAGAGTTAACGGTCGTGCCTAGAACAGTTCCATTAGAACGCTGCAGAAACATCGGCATCATGGCTCACATCGATGCCGGTAAGACCACTACGACGGAGCGCATCCTGTTTTATACGGGCCGCACGCACCGCATCGGAGAGGTGCACGAAGGCACGGCCACGATGGATTGGATGGAGCAGGAGCAGGAGCGCGGTATCACGATTACGTCCGCGGCTACGACCTGCACCTGGCGCGACATTCGCATCAACATTATTGATACACCCGGCCACGTCGATTTCACGGCGGAAGTCGAGCGATCGCTGCGCGTGCTCGACGGCGCGGTTGCCGTGTTTGACGCCGTGCACGGCGTGCAGCCGCAGTCGGAAAAAGTCTGGCGCCAGGCCGATAAATACGGCGTTCCGAGAATTTGCTTCATTAATAAGATTGACAAGATGGGTGCTGATTTCGAGCATGCAGTCGATACTATCCGCAAGAGACTCAGTGCCAAGCCCATCGCGATTCAGATTCCCATCGGACAAGAGGCGAAGTTTGTTGGCGTCATCGATCTGATTGCCATGAAGGCGATCGTCTGGAAAGACGAGACCATGGGCGCCGAGTACGTCACGGAAGAAATTCCCGCCGATCTGAAGAAAAAGGCAGAGGCTTTCCATGCGCAGCTGGTCGAGAGCATCGCAGAAAACGATGATGAGATGCTGCACAAGTTTCTCGAGGGCGAGGAGATTACGCCCGAGGAGCTGAGGAAATCGCTGCGGAAGTCTACGATCGCGCTGAAGGTTTTCCCGGTCGTGGTTGGAACGTCATTCAAGAACAAGGGTGTGCAGCCGCTGCTGGATGCGGTGGTGGACTACCTGCCTTCTCCGCTGGATGTGCCCGAAACTCACGGGCTCAATCCAGATAACGGCGAGACGATCACGCGCAAAGCTGACGATAAAGAGCCGTTCTCCGCGTTGGCGTTCAAGATCATGGCCGACCCGTTTGTCGGTCAGCTGACGTTTATTCGCGTGTATTCCGGTCAGTTGAAGACCGGCGATTCCGTACTGAACGTTCGTACGACTAAAACCGAGCGCATCGGACGCCTGCTCAAAATGCACGCCAACAAGCGCGAAGAGATCAGCGAGATTCTTGCGGGCGATATTTGCGCCGCAGTCGGCTTGAAGAATGTCGGCACGGGCGACACGATTTGCAGTGAAGATAAACCGATTGCACTTGAGTCGATCACGTTTGCGGTTCCTGTGATTTCGGTTGCGGTCGAACCGAAGACCAAGGCTGACCAGGAGAAGATGGGCATGGCGCTGGCTCGCCTGGCCCAGGAAGATCCTACGTTTAAGGTTCACACCGATCCCGACAGCGGACAGACGATCATCAGCGGTATGGGCGAGTTGCACCTGGAAATCATCGTCGACCGCATGATGCGCGAGTACAAGGTCGAGGCAAACGTCGGCAAGCCGCAGGTAGCGTATCGCGAGACGATCCGCAAGCACGCCGAAGCCGAGGGTAAATACATTCGTCAGACCGGTGGCAAGGGTCAATACGGTCACGCGAAGATTTATCTCGATCCTCAACCGCCTGGGACGGGTTACGAATTCGTCAACGATATTACGGGCGGTTCGGTGCCGAAAGAATTCATCAAGCCGATCGATCAGGGAATTCGCGAAGCGCTGGAAGGCGGAATTCTTGCGGGTTATCCCATGGTCGACGTGAAGGCGACCCTGTACGACGGCAGCTATCACGATGTCGATTCGAACGAAATGGCGTTCAAGATTGCTGGATCGATGGCGTTCAAAGAGGCGGCCCGCAAGGCGTCTCCGGTGCTGCTCGAGCCGGTGATGGCGGTCGAAGTCGTGACGCCGGAAGATTACGCCGGAACGATCATGGGCGACCTTAGTTCGCGTCGCGGCCGCATTGAAGGCATGGAGCATCGTGCTGGATCGCAAGTGATCAAGGCGATTGTTCCACTGGCGGAAATGTTTGGATACGCGACCCACATGCGTTCATCAACGCAGGGACGCGCGGAATACTCGATGCACTTTGCGCGCTATGAAGAAGCTCCGCGATCCGTTGCGGAGGAAATCATCGCGAAGGTGCAAGGAACCACGAAGTAATTACGGTTTGAGCTGAGGAGCTAGAGGCTGGTTATGGCGAAAGAAAAATTTGATCGGACAAAGCCGCACTGCAACGTAGGGACGATTGGTCACATTGACCACGGGAAGACGACGTTGACAGCGGCGATCACCAAGGTGTTGTCGAAGCACAATCCGAAGAACACGTTTCGGTCGTTTGATTCGATCGATAATGCTCCGGAAGAGAAAGCACGCGGAATCACGATCGCAACGGCGCACGTCGAGTACGAGACGGCGAACCGGCACTACGCGCACGTGGATTGCCCGGGCCACGCCGATTACATCAAGAACATGATCACGGGTGCGGCGCAGATGGATGGCGGCATTCTGGTCGTGGCGGCGACGGACGGTCCGATGCCGCAGACGCGTGAGCACGTGCTCTTGGCGCGTCAGGTCGGTGTTCCGTATCTGGTGGTTGCGTTGAACAAGGTCGATGCGGTGGATGATCCGGAGCTGCTGGAGCTGGTGGAGCTGGAAGTGCGCGAGTTGCTGAAGTCGTACAAGTTCCCTGGCGACGACGTGCCGGTGGTGCGGGTTTCGGCACTGAACGCGCTGAACGGAGAAGCGAAGGCGGAGGCGCAGATCGACGAGTTGATGGCGGCGGTGGACAAGTTTGTGCCGCAGCCGGCGCGCGAGTTGGACAAGCCGTTCCTGATGCCGATTGAAGACATTTTTTCGATTCAGGGACGCGGCACGGTGGTGACGGGACGAATCGAGCGCGGCAAGGTGAAGGTCGGCGAGGAAGTGGAAATCGTCGGCTTCCGCGAGACGCGCAAGACGGTCGTGACGGGCGTCGAGATGTTCAAGAAGCAGCTGGACGAAGGCATGGCGGGCGACAATGCGGGACTGTTGCTGCGCGGCATTGCGAAAGAAGATGTGGAGCGCGGCATGGTGCTGGCGAAGACGGGATCGATCACGCCGCATACGAAGTTCAAGGCAGAGGTCTACATCCTGACGAAAGAAGAAGGTGGACGACACACGCCGTTCTTCAAGGGATATCGGCCGCAGTTCTATCTGCGAACGACGGACGTGACGGGTGTGGCAGAGTTGCCAGCGGGCACGGAGATGGTGATGCCTGGGGACAACGTCAGCCTGGTGATCGAGCTAATCACGCCGGTAGCCATGGAGAAGGGCTTGCGCTTCGCGATTCGCGAAGGCGGCCACACCGTGGGCGCCGGCACAATCGCGGAAATTATTCAGTAAGGGAAGTGTGGAGGCAGGTCTTCGACCTGTCTGCCGGGAGTCGAAGACCCCGGCCCCACACGAACAACAAACGCGGCTTGCTACTTGCCGCCAGTTCTTTCCTCCGGGACTTCTTAGTCAAGATGGCTGGAGGGGTTAGAGAGATGAAACAGTGATTGGAAAAGAAAGAATTCGCATCCGGTTGAAAGCTTACGACTATCGCATTCTGGATCAGTCGACGGGCGAGATCGTGGAGACCGCGCGGCGTACCGGCGCGCAGATCGCGGGACCGATTCCGCTACCTACGATGAAGAACAAATATTGCGTGCTGCGTTCGCCGCACGTGGACAAGAAGTCGCGGGAACAGTTCGAGATCCGCACGCACAAGCGGTTGCTCGATATTCTCGAGCCGACGCAGCAAACGGTCGATGCGCTGATGAAGCTGGATCTGCCCGCCGGCGTGGATGTGGAAATCAAGGCGTTCGGGAAAGAACATAAATAGCTTCGAGCCTTGAGCTTTGAGCTACGAGCAAATTTGCTCCCCAGCCAATAGCTGACAGCCACGCTGGGCATGGAGAAAGAAATGGCAACGAGGATCGCGGGAATTCTGGGCAAGAAGGTCGGCATGACGCAGCTGTTTGACTCGAAGGGCGAAGTTCGCCCCGTCACGGTTCTGCAGGCTGGCCCTTGCGTGGTGACGCAACACAAGACCGCTACGAAGGATGGCTACGAAGCGGCGCAGATCGGTCTCGTCGAGTTCGTAAAGGAATCGCGCCTGACCAAACCCGCAAAGGGACATCTGGCGAAAAACAATCTGCCACCGGTGAAATTCATGCGCGAAGTACCGCTCGAGCTTGAACCTTCCTCTGAAGGCAATGGTGCGGTAAAAGTTGGCGATCGCGTCCTGGTCGAGATTTTTGATGGCGAGAAGTTCGTCGACATCGTCGGAGTCAGCAAGGGACACGGGTTCCAGGGCGTTGTGAAGCGGCATCACTTCGGCGGTGGTCCCAAGTCGCACGGTTCGATGTTCCAGATTACGGGTTCGATCGGTTCGTCGGCCTTCCCGTCGCGCGTCTTCAAAGGCATGCGGATGTCGGGACACATGGGAAACCAGAAAGTGACGACGCGCAATTTGCGCGTCCTCGGCGTCGATAAGGACGAGAATCTGCTCGTGGTTGAAGGCAGCGTGCCTGGACCGCAAGGCGGATATATCGTCATCACCAAAGCAAAGAAACCGCCAAGAGAGCGCCGTGGATTCGCGGGTTCGGCGACGGTTGATCCGTTGAAGGCGGCGAAGAGAGCAGCCAAGAAAGCATAGGAGCAGTCGTTGGTTGTTAGCCGTTAGTAGTTGCTAACCCAAGACAAAAGCAATATGGCAACGATTGACATACACAATTTGAGCGGCGAGAAGGTCGGGACGTTCGATCTCGCCGATGAGATCTTTGGCGCGGTGAATGAAGATCTGCTCTGGGAAGCGGTGAAGCACTACCGCGCCGGGCAGCGCGCCGGAACGCACAAAACCAAGGGCCGCTGGGAAGTTTCCGGCTCCGGCAAGAAACTTTGGAAGCAGAAGGGCACGGGCCGGGCCCGAATTGGATCGATCCGATCGCCGCTGTGGCGCCATGGCTACACGGTTCATGGTCCGCAACCGCGCTCTTATGACTATTCCTTCCCGAGGAAGAAATTGCTGGGCGCGCTGCGTTCTGCGCTGGCAGCGAAATTTGCCGACGGGAAGTTAATCGTAGTGAACTCGTTCGAACTGAAAGATCCGAAGACCAAGGAATTCCGCAAGGCACTGAACTCGCTGAAGGTGGATTCGACCGTTCTGATTGTTGAGGCGCCCCAGCACGAGAACAAGAATCTGGAATTGAGTGCGCGCAACATCGAAGGGCTCGAACTGGTACGGGGCAATGAAGTGCATCCGTATCATCTGCTTCGGTACGACCGTGTGATCTTCTCGCATCCTGCGATCGAAAAACTGCAGCTTACGCTGAAGGACACTGTCTCGAAGCGTAAGCATAAGTCGGGTGAGGACGAAGCGGCGAAGAAACCGACGCACGAACGGCGACGTCGGCAGCGCAATGAAAAAGCGGCGGAGGTGGCGTAATGAAGAGCGCATACCAGATTATTCGCCGACCGGTGATTACCGAGAAGGGCTTGGCCATCAAGGAAAACCAGAACACCCTGGTCTTCCAGGTGTCTCCGAAGGCGACCAAAACGGAAATCAAGGAAGCGGTCCAGTCAATTTTCAAAGTGAAGGTGCATTCGGTGCGTACAGCTGTGTATCCGGGAAAAGAGCGGCGCCGCGGAAAGTTCGCGGGCTACCGTCCGGATTGGAAGAAGGCGTACGTGCGGTTGCGGTCCGGCGAAAAAATGCCGGAGTACGCACAGAATCTATAAACCGTCGTTGGGCGTCGGTCGTTAGTCGTTGGCCGGCGAGGGAAGTTGCGAAGGACAAGCGACGAACGACCGGAAGTTGAGAGCAGATCATGCCGATTAAAACATATAGACCGACGACGCAGACGTTGCGGTATCGCACGACGATCGTCAACGACGACATTACGACGAAGAATCCGCACAAGCCCCTGCTTGAGCCGAAGCCGCGTACTGGCGGGCGGCGCAACTCGGGCGACATGACGATGCGGTTTATCGGCGGAGGGCACAAGCGCAAGCTGCGCATCATCGACTTCAAGCGCGACAAGACCGGCATTCCGGCCACCGTCACGACGATCGAATACGATCCGAACCGTTCTTCGCGAATTGCGTTGCTGGCGTATGCGGACGGCGAGAAGCGTTACATCATTCAGCCGGAAGGTTTGAAGGTCGGACAAAAGGTTGTGAGCGGTCCCGAGGCCGATATTCTTGTGGGCAACGCGCTGCCGCTGCGCAACATTCCACCAGGCACGCAGATTCATAATCTCGAGCTCAAGCCGGGTAAGGGTGGACAGATGGTGCGGTCGGCGGGCGGTTCGGCGCAGCTGATTGCGAAGGAAGAAGAGTACGCGCTGGTGAAGTTGCCCTCGGGCGAGACGCGGAAGATTTCGCAGGACTGCATGGCGACGATCGGGCAGGTCGGAAACATCGATCACGAGAATGTCACGATCGGCAAGGCAGGACGTTCGCGGTGGTTGGGTAAGCGTCCGCACAATCGCGGCGTTTCGATGAACCCGGTTGACCATCCGCATGGCGGCGGTGAAGGAAAGACTTCTGGCGGACGGCATCCGGTGACTCCGTGGGGCCAGCCGACGCGTGGTTACAAGACGCGGAACAACAAGCGCACGGATAAGTTCATTGTGAGCCGCCGCAGCAAGTAGAGCAGATTCCTCACCGGCAAAAGAACGCCGGTTCGGAATGACAAGATTTGGGTTTTGCTAAGAGCTAGAAGCTTAAGAGCTAGAGGCTGAATTTTTATGGCGCGTTCAACGAAAAAAGGCGCATTCGTCGATAGCCACCTGATGACGAGGGTGGAAGGCATGAATGCGCGCAACGAGAAGAAAGTGCTGCGCACGTGGTCGCGGCGTTCGACCGTGGTCCCGGAGATGGTGGGACACACGATCGCGGTGCACAACGGGAAGAAATTCATTCCGGTGTATGTGACCGAGAACATGGTCGGACACAAGCTGGGTGAGTTCAGCTTCACGCGCACCTTCAAAGGTCACTCGATGAAGGCGGCGACGGAAGTGGCCGCGAAGCCAGCGGGCATTCCGGGCGGCCCTGGAGCTTCGGCCCCGGCAGCGCCTGCGGCGCCGAAGGCATAACGAGCAGCTAGCGTTGAGCCGCTAGCGGACGAGAACTGAGATACGACTATGGAATTTCGAGCTGAAATGCGTTACCTGCGAGTCTCGCCACAAAAGGCGCGGCTGGTGCTGGATCTGATCAAGGGGCGCCGCGTGGAAGAAGCGCGCAATACCTTGATGTTCACGAAGAAGCGTGTGGCCTCGCATGTCGGCAAGCTGCTGCAGTCGGCGCTCGATAATGCGAACTTCCTCGCGAGCGAGAAGGGTATCGATGTCGAGATTGACAACCTCTACGTGAAGCGCGCGGTGGCGAACGATGGCCCGCGCATGAAGCGAATTCGTCCGGCACCGCAGGGACGTGCCTACCGCTATCAGCGGCGAATTGCGCACATCGAGCTGGTGCTGGCGGAGCGCGGAAAAGACAGCGGCCCAGTGGTGCATGCGACGGAAGGTGATACGGCTCCGGGTGCGAAGGTGAAGAGGGCCACTCCGAAGGCGAGAGCGGCAGCGAAGCAGTCCGCAGGCAAAAAGAAAGCGGCTGCGAAAGTTTAAGTTCGCGGGCGAACATGCCGCGACACAAAGTTTTGATTTAGGAGAAGCAATGGGACAAAAAGTCCATCCTTATGGGTTCCGGCTTGGATTCACGAAGCCGTGGAAGTCGCGCTGGTTTGCGGAGCGGGACTACGACAAACAGTTGCATGAAGACGTGAAGCTGAAGAATGAGCTGAAGGAAAAGCTCAAATCGGCTGGCGTCAGCTCGATCGAGATCGAGCGTCCTGGCAACAAGCTGCGCATCATCATCAAGACGGCGCGGCCGGGAATCATCATCGGGCGCAAGGGCGCGGAAATCGACAAGCTCAAGGGCGAGTTGCAAAAACGCACCGGCGGCAAGGATATTTTTGTCGACATCCAGGAAGTGCACAAGCCTGAGCTCGATGCGCAGCTTGTGTCGGAGTCGATTGCGTTGCAACTGGAAAAGCGCGTGGGCTTTCGGCGCGCGATGCGCAAGGCGGTGGATTCGGCGCTGCGCTTCGGATGCAAGGGCATCAAGGTTCGCGTAAGCGGCCGTTTGAACGGAAATGAAATCGCTCGGTCGGAATGGTATCTGCAAGGGCGGTTGCCTCTGCATACGCTGCGTGCCGATATTGACTACGGATTCACCGAGGCGCGGACGACCTATGGCGTGATCGGCGTGAAGTGCTGGGTTTACAAGGGCGAAATCCTGCCGCAGAAGAAGCGCGAACCAGCGGCGGCAGTAGGTGGATTCTAGTAAGGAAGTGAGCTGGACGCGCGATTGTCGCGTCGCAAAAAACGCGACGCTTCGCGCAGCTCACCCAGGTCCTTCGGCGCCAAAAGAAGGCGCCTCAGGATGACAACGAGAGAACTCTTATGTTGATGCCAAAGAAAGTGAAGTATCGGAAACAGCAGCGCGGGCGCATGACCGGCAAGGCGTGGCGCGGATCGACGCTGTCGTTCGGCGACTTCGGGCTGAAGGTGCTCGAGCCTGGATGGATCACGGACCGCCAGATCGAAGCGAGCCGTGTTGCCATGACTCGTTTTGTGAAGCGCGGCGGGAAGATTTGGATTCGCGTGTTCCCCGACAAGCCGGTCACCAAGAAGCCGGCCGAAACCCGTATGGGTAAGGGCAAGGGCGCACCCGATCATTGGGTTGCAGTCGTAAAGCCGGGAAAGATTTTGTTTGAGATGGAAGGCGTGACCATCGCCGATGCCACGGAAGCAATGCGGCTTGCGTCGCATAAGCTGGCACTGCGTACGACGCTGGTTAAGCGCGAAGGCGTGAGGCACTAGGAACAGATTATGAAGGCAGACAAAATTCGAAACTTGACGGAAGAAGAGCTGGGTCATCAGGAGCGCGAGCTCGCGGACCAGCTATTCAAGCTGAAATTCCAGCTGAACATGGGCCAGACCGAGAGCCTAAAGAAGATGCGCGGCCTGCGCAAGGATATTGCGCGGGTGAAGACGATCGCCGCCGAGCGCAAGCGTTCGGCCGCAACGGAGAAACGATAATGGCGGAAACAACGCAGAAGGCGCAGGGCCGCCGCAAGGAAGTGGTGGGAGAAGTCGTCGCCAACCGCATGCAGAAGACGATTGTGGTGCAGGTGACGCGCAAAAAGGCACACCCGTTTTACGGGCGCGTGGTTGCGCGCAACAAGAAATTCTACGCGCATGACGAAACCAACCAGGCGCACGTCGGCGATGTGGTGCGGCTCGAGGAGACGCGTCCGTTGTCGAAGCTGAAGCGCTGGAAGCTGAAAGATATTGTGCGCAAGGCGGCGCTGGTGCCGGAAGCGGCGATTGAAGTTCCGGGCATCTAACGCGCGAGCGAGAAGACGAGAGGGAGATTAACGCCATGGCTGTGATGATGAGATCGATGCTCGAGGTCGCCGACAATTCCGGCGCCCGCAAGCTGCAGATGATTCTGCCGCTGGGCGGCTCAACCGGACTCAATGCCGGGCTGGGCGACATAATCACGGCGGCCGTGAAAGAGGCGGCTCCTGAGGGCCAGACAAAAAAGGGAGCGGTGGTCAAAGCCGTGATTGTGCGCACGCGGAAAGAGTCGCGGCGGCGCGATGGAACCTATATCAAATTCGATTCGAACGCGGCAGTGCTGATCAACGATGCGGGCGAGCCGGTTGGTACCCGCGTGTTTGGTCCGGTAGCGCGCGAGCTGCGCGAGAAGAAGTTCTTGAAGATTGTGTCGTTAGCACCGGAAGTGATCTAAGAGAGTTTCGGAGTTTCAAGGTTTCAAGGTCCTTGAGATTCGGAAACTGGGCGACAAGTGGTCGCTTGATACCTTAGAACTTTGAAACCTTGAAACTGTGACTTTATGAGAACTGTAAGCACTGCAAACAAGCGAGTGGATCTCCGGCGGAACGACACCGTGAAGGTGATCACCGGGAGGGACAAGGGCAAGGAAGGGCGCGTACTGCGCGTGTTTCCGAATGACGCGAAGATTCTGGTCGAGCACGTGATGATGGTCAAGAAGCATGTGCGGCCGAATCCACAGCGCAACATCAAAGGCGGCATCGCCGAGCAGGAAAGCCGAATTGCGATCTCGAACGTGCAACTGGTTTGTTCGACCTGCGGGCCTGTCCGGATTGGGCACGAAGTGCGCGGAGACCGCAAGGTTCGCGTCTGCAAGAAGTGCGGAACCACACTGGACAAATAGTTATCAGATTCTTACGAACCGGTAACCACTCCGAAACCGTGAGAGGAAGTTGAAGAACAATGGCAAAAGACAAAGAGAAAAAAGGTCAGAAGGAATCAGGAGAGCAGAAGGCTCCGGACCAGGCGCGACACAGCGCGAAAGAGCGTCCGCGGCTCCGTTCCAAGTTCGAGAAGGAAGTCGCTCCCGCGTTGTTGAAGGAACTAGAACTGGGAAACGTGATGGCGGTTCCGCGGCTGCACAAGATTGTCGTCAACATGGGAGTGGGCGAGGCGACACAGAACGCGAAGGTTCTCGATCCGGCTGTGAACGAGTTGACCCAGATCACCGGCCAGAAGCCGATTACGACGAAGGCCAAGAAGTCGATTGCGGCTTTCAAGGTTCGCCAGGGGCAGTCGATTGGTGCAATGGTGACGTTGCGGGGCGACCGCATGTACGAGTTCTTCGACCGGTTGGTGAACATCGTTCTGCCGCGCGTGCGCGATTTCAAGGGCGTATCGACCAAGTCGTTCGACGGACGCGGGAACTACACAATCGGATTGCACGACCAGTTGATCTTCCCGGAGATTTCTTACGAGAAGGTCGACAAGCTGAAGGGCATGAACGTCACGATTGTGACGACGGCCGCAAACGACAATCAGGCGCGAACGCTGCTGAAGCACATGGGCATGCCGTTCCGCGCATAAGACGAAGTTCAAAGCATCAAGACGCAGACGAAGGATTGAATGGCGACTACAGCAAAAAGAGTGAAGGACGCGAAGAAGCCCAAGTTTTCCACGCGCAAGCATAACCGATGCAAACGGTGCGGACGTCCGCGCGCTTATCTGCGCAAGTTCGGCATGTGCCGCTTGTGTTTCCGGCAGCTCGCGCTGCTGGGCGAGATTCCTGGGGTTTCGAAGTCTTCGTGGTAAATGCATCGTTGGCCGCTTGTCGTTGGTCGTTCGCAACGGCGGGTGAGCAAGCCAACGACGAGAGATGAACGCGAACGATTGAAGAGCAAGCCGCTGCAGGTTCTCCGCTCGACGCGGAGCGAACGGGTGGCTGAAGGAGAAGCAAACGATGAGGTTGACCGATCCGGTCGCAGACATGCTGACGCGAGTGCGAAACGCACTCCAGGCCCGGCACCAGAAAGTTGACATTCCGGCTTCGAGGTTGAAGCTGGAGATTGCCCGCATCCTGAAGGAAGAGGGCTACATCTCCAATTTCAAGCCGACTGAAGAAGAGGGCCACAAGGTCATCCGGATTTACCTGAAGTATGGCGCCAATAACGAGGCGGCCATCTCGAAGGTGGAGCGTGTGTCGCGCCCTGGATGCCGTGTGTACGTGCGACGCAGCGAGATTCCACGCGTGCTGGGCGGTATGGGGATTAACATCCTCACCACTCCGCGCGGCGTAATGACTGGCCGGCAGGCGCGCAAAGAAGGCGTCGGCGGCGAGTTGCTGTGCGAAATCTACTAGAAAAGAGCTTTCAGTCATCAGCCGTCAGCTTTTAGCAGGAGCGACGGGGATGGAATCTGAGAGCTGAAGCCTGAGAGCTGAAAGCTTATGTCACGAATTGGAAAAAAGCCGATCGAGATTCCCAAGGGTGTCACGGTCAAGGTGGAAGGAAACACGGTCCTGGTGCAGGGACCGAAGGGCAAGCTGGACACTCCTCTTCCGACCGGAATTACGGTCGAGCAGAAGGACGGCCACATTCTTGCAGTTCGTGAAAACGATTCGCAGTCAGCGGTGCATGGCCTGGCGCGAGCGCTGGTCAACAACGCGGTCGAGGGCGTGACCAAGGGATGGACGCGGGAACTGGAAATCGTCGGCATTGGATATCGCGCCGAGATGAAGGGTAAGCTCACTGTCGTGTTCAACCTGGGATATTCGCACCCGATTGAGTATCCGCTGCCAACCGGCGTCGATGCAGCTGTCGATCCGAAACAGACGAAGATCACTCTGACGGGCATTGACCGGCAGAAGGTCGGACAGGTCGCGGCCGAAATGCGGTCGCTGCGTCCACCGGATCCATACAAGAACAAGGGCGTCCGCTATGTCGGAGAGCGGCTGAAGAAGAAGGTCGGAAAGACCGGAGCGAAATAACCGTCGTTAGTCACTGGTCGTTGAGCCAGCGGGGTTGTTGAGAAAGTGCAAGCGTCGGAAGTCTTGAACTGACGACCAAGGACGAACGACCAAGGATAAGTTTCATGCTTACAAAAATTACAAAGAACCAAAAGCGCGGACACGTACACGACCGCATTCGCAAAAACTTGCAGGGAACAGCGGAGCGTCCGCGGCTGAATGTCTATCGTTCGCTGAATCACATCTACGTGCAGGTGATCGACGACCTCCATGGCAAGACGCTGGTTTCGGCCAGCACCGCCGAAGGAAAAAAGGAAGATCGGCGCACAGGCGGGAACGTGGCTTCGGCCAAGGCCATCGGTAAGGCCATCGCCGAGCGCGCGAAGGCCAAGGGTGTGACGAAGGTCGTATTTGACCGCGGCGGATACATTTATCACGGGCGCGTGAAGGCTTTGGCCGACGCGGCTCGCGAAGCGGGATTGCAATTTTAGACGTGAGCTTCGAGCTTCGAGCTGGTGAGCAAACCGGATTTGCTCAAAGCTCAGAGCTCACCGCTCGGACTTGGAAATTATGCCAACAGTGATTAAGAAACTCGATGCAGGGGCGTACCAGCTGAAGGACCAGGTGGTCGCCATCAACCGCGTGACCAAGGTGGTCAAGGGCGGTAAGAACCTCTCGTTCGCCGCGCTGGTTGTGGTCGGTGATCCGTCTGCGGGAGTGGTGGGCTACGGTTCCGGCAAGGCGAAAGAAGTGCCGCAGGCCATCCGTAAAGGGATTGAATCGGCGAAGAAGAACCTGATGAAGGTCAACCTGACTCAGACGAGCATTGCTCACTTGGTGCTTGGACGATACGGTTCGGGCAAGGTCCTGCTGAAGCCGGCTCCGGAAGGAACCGGCGTGATCGCTGGAGGCGCAGTGCGCGCGGTCATGACTTCGGCGGGTGTGCAGAACGTGCTGACAAAGTCGATTGGGACGACCAATCCGCACAATGTGATCAAGGCAACGTTCGACGCGCTGAAGCAGCTGAAGAACCGAGAAAGCGTTGCGATCATGCGCGGCAAAACTGTACAAGAATTGTAGAAGAATCGACGGGCGAAATTCAGGTCAATGGCCACAAGCACTGACCACTGAGGTTTGGAAATGACGGCGAAGAAAACAAATTCGGGCGGCGGGAAGATTCAGCTGAGGTGGGTGCGTTCCGCCATTTGTGCTCCGCTCAAACAGAAGTTGGTAATCAAGGGTCTCGGATTTACCCGGCTGAACCAGGTGATTGAGCGTCCTGACACGCAGGCCATCCGCGGGATGGTGGCGAAGGTGCCGCATCTGGTGGAGTTTGTCGACTGAGAGTTCACTTATGAATTTATCGAACATTCACGCTCCGAAAAAAGCAACGACCAAGCGCAAGCGCGTGGGCCGCGGTATGGGCTCCGGCATGGGAAAGACTTCGACCCGCGGACACAAAGGTCAGCGTTCGCGCACCGGTTCGCGCATGATTCGCGGATTTGAAGGCGGCCAGATGCCGCTGCACCGCCGCATGCCGAAGCGCGGTTTCACAAATATCTTCCGCAAGGAGTACAACATCGTGAGCCTGGATCGTCTGGTGGAGCTCGGTGAAACCACGATTACTCCCGATGTGCTGCGCAAGGCGGGAGTGATTAAGACGAAGCACCCGGTAAAGATTTTGGGCGACGGGGAACTGAAGACCGCGTTGACCGTGAGCGCGCACAAGTTCTCGAAGTCGGCGCAGGAAAAGATCACCAAGGCAGGCGGCAAGGTCGAGGTCTTGCAGTAATGTTTGACAAGCTGGCGAACATCTTTCGAATTCCGGATCTGCGCAAGCGGATTTTGTTTACGCTCGGGATGCTCTTTGTGTACCGGCTGGGCGGACACTTGCCGACGCCGGGAATCGATACCGCCAAGCTGGAATCGTTCTTTACGCAGGGCAGCACCAGCGGTTCGCTTCTAGGATTTGTGGACCTGTTCTCCGGCGGCCAGTTGCGCCGGATGACGATTTTTGCCCTCGGGATCATGCCGTACATCACGGCGTCGATCATCCTGCAGTTGCTCACCGTGGTCTATGAGCCGTTAGCCAAACTGCAGAAGGAAGGCGAACTCGGCCGCAAGAAAATTACGCAGTGGACGCGGTACATCACCGTCATTCTGAGCGCGGTGCAATCGTTTGGAATTGCGATCGGATTGGAAAAAGGCGGCTTCGCTCTGAATCCCGGTTGGGGTTTCCGGCTGATGACAATGCTGACCCTTACAACGGGCAGCGCGTTCATCATGTGGCTGGGCGAGCAGATTACCGAACGCGGTGTTGGCAATGGAATGTCGCTGTTGATCTTTGCCGGAATCGTCGTTGGCCTGCCGCGTGGCGTTGTAGATCTGATCGACAAGGCCAAGAACAATGCCTGGGGCGCCATCACGTTCCCGCTCATGGCCGGCTTGCTCGTGTTCATGATCGCGGTCGTGGCATTCATCGTGTATGTCGAACGAAGCGAGCGCCGAATCCCTGTGCAATACGCCAAGCGTGTGGTTGGACGCAAGGTGATGGGCGGGCAATCGACTCACCTGCCGTTGCGGGTAAACGCCGGCGGTGTCATGCCGGTGATCTTCGCGTCTTCGATTTTGACTTTGCCGCAAACCATCGGTTATGGCATGCGCAACAGCCGTTATTTCAGCGATCTTTTCCGGTGGCTGGGATGGGGCGAGCCGCTCTATACGGTGCTCTACGCCGTCGGCATCATCTTCTTCGCCTATTTCTATGTTTCGATCGTGTTTAATCCGAGCGAAGTCGCCGACAACATGCGCAAGTACGGCGGATTTATCCCGGGCATTCGTCCGGGCAAGCGCACCGCGGATTTCATCAACGAAGTTCTGACGCGCATTACGCTGGTGGGTGCGTTGTACCTGATCATCATTTCGTTCATTCCCGAATGGATGATCACCGGTATCCACCTCAACCATCTTTATGGTCCGGTAGGAAGATTCTTCGAAGGACTTCCGAACTGGGTGACGAATGGCTTGGGCGTGAGCTTTTATTTTGGTGGAACCTCGCTGCTGATCGTTGTCGGCGTGGCGATGGATACGGTTACCCAGATCGAAGCGCAGTTGATCATGCGCCACTACGATGGATTCACTCCGCGTAGCGGACGCGTGCGCGGACGCAGGATCTGGTAGGAATGTCGATATTGGCTGTGGGGGTTGCTGCACCTCGGTCGTGTTTCTGGGGCGCCGGGGAGATTGAGGTCGGGAGGCTTTGGCCAAGCCGATGGCGCAGGAAACCTCGCGTGCAGTAGGTCCCGTGGTGCTGCTCGGACCGCCGGGTGCCGGAAAAGGCACCCAAGCGAAGCGCATCATGGAACGCTACGGAATTCCCCAGGTCTCCACCGGAGACCTGCTGCGGGAGAATGTAGTCCGTGGAACAGAGCTCGGAGTCGCTGCCAAGGCTGTCATGGCGCGCGGAGAGCTGGTTTCCGACGATTTGGTTTGCAACATGGTCCGGGAACGGCTGCTTCTGCCGGACTGCGTACGTGGCTATATTTTGGATGGGTTTCCCCGCACCGCGGCTCAGGCCGGATGGCTGGATGCGCTATTGGAACGGGAGCTCTTTGATAATTCGCGTCCGACGCGGGCTTGGCCAATTGTGATCCGGCTCGAGGTCGACTATAATCGATTATTGCTCCGTATTACTGGACGACGCTCTTGTCCCACCTGTGGACGGATCTATAATGTCCACTTTCAGCCGCCCCGCACAGATGAAGTATGCGATGAACCGCACGGGACGAAACTGGAAGCCCGCAATGACGACCGGTTGGAAGTAATTCAGCCCAGACTCACGGCATTTCAGGAGCAGACCCGGCCGGTAGCGGATTATTACCAGCGGACAGGCAGGTTGATTTCAGTGAACGGAGAGCTGCCTGTCGATGAAGTGACAGCTCAGATTTTCCGCATATTGGAAGATCATCACGCGTAAGCATGGCGATAGTGTGCAAATCGGCGACTGAGATTGAGAAGATGCGGCACAGCGGCCACATCGTTCGCGAGGTTCTCGATTATGTGAAGAGCCTGGTGGCGCCGGGCGTCACGACGATGGATCTGGAGCGCGCCGCCGAGAAGAAGATTAAGGAACTGGGCGCGAAGCCGGCGTTCAAAGGCTATTACGATTATCCCTGCGTGTTGTGCACCTCGGTGAACGAAGAGATTGTGCACGGCATCCCGTCTGAAAAGCGGGTGCTCAAAGAGGGTGACATCGTATCGATCGACTGCGGCGCGGTTCTCGAAGGGTACTACGGAGATGCTGCGATAACAGTGCCGGTCGGAAGCGGATTGAAACCGGAATTGCAGAAGTTGCTGGAAGTGACCGAAGCGTCACTCTACCGCGGGATCGAACAGGCGCGAATTGGAAATTCGATTGGCGATGTTGGAGCCGCTGTTCAGGAGCACGTAGAAGCGGCGGGATTCAGCGTCGTACGCGAGTTTGTCGGGCACGGCATTGGGACGCGGTTGCACGAAGAGCCGCAAGTCCCGAACTTCGGAGCCCGGGGTCACGGCGCGAAGTTACGCGAAGGCATGGTGATCGCGATCGAGCCGATGGTGAATTACGGCAAGCCCGAGACGCGAGTGCTGGGCGACAAGTGGACGGCAGTGACCGCGGACGGAAGCTTCAGCGCGCACTTTGAGCATTGCGTCGCGGTGACAAAAGATGGTCCGGTGATATTGACGCAGTAAGAGTAACTAGAAGCTAGGAGCGAATGAGCAAAGAAGACGCGATTGAAGTCATGGCGGTGGTGCTGGAACCCCTGCCGAATGCCATGTTCCGGGTGGAATTGGAAAACAAGCATCAGGTGCTGGCGCATGTTTCCGGAAAGATGCGCAAGAATTTCATTCGCATCCTGCCGGGAGACAAGGTTGCGGTTGAGCTTTCGCCGTACGACCTGAATCGCGGACGAATTGTGTATCGCTACAAATGATTTAGTGAGGACGGCTGCCTGGCTTATTTTGCCGGGAGCTGAGAACCGGGAACTGAAAAAATGAAGGTTAGAGCATCGGTAAAGAAGATTTGTGACAAGTGCAAGATCATCCACCGCAAAGGCGTGGTGCGTGTGATCTGCGTGAATTCGAAACACAAACAGCGCCAGGGCTAAAGCCCGCGCAGGAGTTACGGAATGGCACGTATTGCAGGCGTGGATCTTCCCCGCCAGAAGCACATCAGCATAGCGCTGACTTACATCTACGGCATCGGGCATCCGCGCGCCGGACGCATTCTCGACGAGGCGAAGGTCGAGCCGATGAAGAAGGTTTCGGACCTCAGCGAAGAAGAGGTCAACCGCATCCGCACGGTCATTGAGGCCGAGGGATTGGTGGAAGGCGATCTGCGCAAGGAAGTTTCGATGAATATCAAGCGTCTCATCGAAATCGGCTCCTATCGCGGATTCCGCCACCGCCGGAACCTGCCGGTCCGCGGACAGCGCACGCATACGAATGCCCGGACACGAAAAGGTCCGCGCAAGGGAACAGTCGCACAGAAGAAGAAGGCGACGGCAAAAACATAAGAGGAGCTTCTAGCTCCTAGCTACTAGCCAATCAGGCTTAGCTGGAAGCTAGTTGCTAGGAGCTAAGAGCTACCATGGCAAAACCAGCAGCAGCGGGTGGCGCGGCAGCCGCGCCGGATAAAAAAGGCAAGAAGAAAACCTTCAAGAAGAAGGAACGCAAGCACGTGCCCCATGGTCTGGCGTATGTGCAGGCGTCTTTCAATAACACGATCGTGACCATTTCGGATATGAACGGCAACGTTCTGTCGTGGAAGAGTTCAGGATCGCTGGGCTTCCGCGGATCGCGGAAAGGTACTCCGTTCGCCGCGCAGCAGGCGGCATCGAACGCTGCCAACATGGCGCGCGATCACGGCGTCCGGAGCGTCGATGTTCGGGTGAGCGGCCCGGGATCCGGCCGCGAGTCAGCCGTGCGTGCTTTGGCCGCATCTGGCATTGAAGTGCGCTCGATTCGTGACGTTACCCCAATTCCTCACAACGGGTGCCGTCCGCCGAAGCGACGCAGAGTATAAGAGCAAGCGGTCAGTGGCCAGGGGTCAGTGACCAGCAAAGCGGCACAAATTGTTTTTTTCTGGCCACTGATCACTGGCCACTGTTTTACCGTCCGGGACGAAGGGTGAAGCCAAACCCGTAAACCGGTCATCTATAAGGAGAAGAAACTTGGCCCGTTATACCGATGCAGTTTGCCGTCTATGCCGCCGCGAGGGCATGAAGTTGTTCCTCAAAGGCGCAAAGTGTTTCAGCGATAAGTGCCCCATCGAGAAGCGAAACTTCGCTCCCGGACAACATGGGAAGGACCGCAAAGCCAAGATCGTTGGCTACGGTCTCCAATTGCGCGAGAAGCAGAAAGCGAAGCGCATTTACTTCACACAAGAGGGCCAGTTCCGCAACTACTTCGAGAAGGCCGCGCGCTCCCAGGGCGTGACTGGCGAGAAGTTGCTGCAGCAACTCGAGCGGCGTCTCGACAACGTCGTATTCCGCCTCGGATTCGCCCAGTCTCGGCGCCAGGCGCGGCAGTTGGTCCGTCACGGACATGTAGCTGTCGACAACCGCAAGGTGAACATTCCCTCGTATGAAGTAAGTGCGGGCGAGGAAGTCGCGATTCGCGAGAACAGCAAGAAGCTCGTTGTACTGGAACTGGCGAAAGAGTTTGCCAGCCACGGCACGCTGCCGAGCTGGCTCGAAGTGGATCGCGATAATTACAAGGCGCGGATCCTGTCGCTGCCGAAGCGCGAAGATATTCAGCTGCCAGTGAATGAGCAGCTGATTGTGGAACTTTATAGCAAATAGTCGTTAGTCGGCGGTCGTTGGTCGCTAAGGACCAACGAAAAAACGACCAACGGCGATTTTGGTCCGTTACATTCGAGCCAGATCAGCCTTTCCTGACATCGACCTGAGTTGGACCACTCAGCGAGTCGGGATTGAGCCAAACGGCCGAAGGAGAAACACATGCTTTGGAAGGGTTTTCAAAAACCGAAACGTCTCGCAGTTGACACCTCCTCCCTCACCGACAAGTACGGCATTTTCTGGGCGCAGCCGTTCGAGCGCGGCTTTGGTACCACCGTGGGCAACGCCCTGCGGCGGGTGCTGCTGAGTTCGATTGAAGGCGCGGCCGTCACCGCGGTGAAGATGGAAGGCGTGCTGCACGAATTCCAGTCGATCCCCGGGGTCGTCGAGGACGCGACCGACATCATCCTCAACCTGAAGCAGATTCCGTTCAAGCTTGCGGGCGACGCCCCGAAAGCGATCTACCTGCGCGCGGATCAGCCGGGTGTTGTCACCAGTGGCATGATCGAAGCCGACGGCGACGTTGAAGTCCTCGACAAAGACGTCTATATCGCGACGGTCAGCGAGGGCGGCAAGCTCGACATGGAGATGCGGTTGAAGCGCGGTCGCGGCTATGTTTCCGCCGACAAGAACTTCGATGAGGATCTCGGCATTGGATTCATTCCGATCGATTCCGTTCACTCGCCGGTGCGCAAGTGCAACTACACTGTCGAAGCGGCCCGTCTTGGACAGATCACCGACTACGACAAGCTCACGCTCGAAGTGTGGACCAACGGCTCCATCACGCCAGCCGATTCGATTGGCCTGGCCGCGAAGCTGCTGAAGGACCACATGAATATCTTCATCAACTTCGAGGAAGAAATCGAAACTGGCACGTCGTCGTCGGACGATCGCAAGCCTGAGATCCACAACGAGAATCTGAACCGGTCTGTCGAGGAACTCGAACTCTCCGTGCGCAGCTACAACTGCCTGAAGAATGCGAATATCCAGACGATCGGCGAGCTCGTGCAAAAGACCGAAGCCGAAATGTTGAAGACCAAGAATTTCGGCCGCAAGTCCCTGAACGAGATCAAAGAGATTCTTTCCTCGATGGGTCTGAGTCTCGGCATGAAGATCGACGAGCATGGCAACGCCGTGCCCGGACCGACTTCGAACGTACCGTTGCCCGCATCCGCATACGGACCGGACGACCAGCTGTAAGAATTAGTGGCTAGTGGTCAATTGCCGGCAAAGGCTGACTCGCTAGCCACTACACACTCACCACTAGTCACTGAGGTTCGAAATGCGTCACAAAGTTGCAGGATACAAACTCGGACGGAACACCGCGCACCGGCGGTCGCTGCTGCGCAATTTGGTCACTTCGGTGATCGTGGAAGAGCGCATCGAAACGACCGTGCCCAAGGCCAAGGCGGCGAAGCCCATTGTCGAGAAGATGATCACGCTCGGCAAACGCGGCGATCTGGCTGCGCGCCGTTTGGCCGCGGCTTACTTGATGACCGATGAAGCCGTCGTAAAGTTGTTCGACACGGTGGGTCCGCGTTTTGGAGATCGCCAGGGCGGATATACCCGCATCATCCGGACGCACTGGAACAAGGGTGATGGAGCCGACAAGGCTTTTCTCGAGTTGCTGGGCAGCGAG
This sequence comes from uncultured Acidobacteriota bacterium, assembly GCA_963793945.1. Classification (GTDB taxonomy): domain Bacteria; phylum Acidobacteriota; class Terriglobia; order Terriglobales; family Acidobacteriaceae; genus Sulfotelmatobacter. The sequence goes on from CAWCCE010000001.1 coordinate 414,573, forward strand.
AAGGTGCTCGACGAGAAGAAGGAAAAACGCGCCGAGGCTCGCGCTAAGAAAGCCGCCGAAGCCAAGAAGGCGATGGAAGACGCCGAGGCGCAAGCTGCGCACGACGGCGGCGTTGAGCCCACGAAAGAAGAAGACAAGAAAGAGTAGATTCGCCCTCCCGGTTTTATGAGGCACGGCCTAGCGCCGTGCCTTTCTTTTTTGTGTTCTGCGCAGACCTTCCCCACTTGTACATGTACGACCGTGTCTTCCACTAGTAATCTTGCCGCGCTGCGTGCTGTTTCCCTAAACTTTCCTAATGGCTTTCACCAAGACACAAATCGGCATTGCCGTCGGCGCCGGAGCGCTGCTGGTGATGGTGTTTGTGGGCTATCTCTGGTGGCTGAGTAATCAGGGGCCGGTGCTCGCCCGCTCTGAGGATCACGATCCCCTGACCGGACTGCCAGTCACCATCAAGATGAACCCCCTGCGCGACCGTTCGACCGAGAAAGCTGCCAATGCCTTTCTACGCGATTTGCGCGACGGCCACTGCGACGAGTTGCTCGCCAAGTGGGAGCACGACTACCACAAGAAATACGCGAAATATATTTGCCAGTCGGAGACCCAGCATCCGCTGCTCTCCTGGCAACTGGCCGATTGGGAAGAAGCACCACCGCTGGTGATTCTTCACTACCGCGGCAAGCGCCCCAGCAATGCCGCTCCCAACCAGCCCGGGATCGATCAGGACCAGTTCACTCTCACCGTCGAGAATGAAGGAGGCCGTTGGGTCGTGACGAAATACGACGCGATGTACTGATGCAGTCGTTGGTCCCTTGTTGTTAGTCGTTAGCTTTCCGCTCTCAACTCCATTCTGATATCCCGCTCCGTGCCTCAGCGCCTCCGTGGTAAAAAGTTCTATGCAGGATCCTCCTCCCGAGCCTCAGCCTTACGCCGCGCGCAATATCTATTCTTTCGGAATCACTTCATTCTTTAATGACACAGCCACGGAGATGGCCTATTGGGTCCTTCCGGCATTTCTGATTTCGTTGGGAGCCGGACCCGCGCAGTTAGGGGTGATCGAGGGCATTGCTGAGAGTGTTGCGTCGTTTGCCCAACTTTTCTCTGGATATCTCGCCGACCGTCTCGATCGCCGCAAGCCGCTCGTCGTCGCCGGATACTTTGTCGCGAATGCCGTAAAGCCGTTGCTTGCGATAGTCACCGCGTGGTGGCACATTCTGCTGATCCGATTCACGGATCGTCTGGCCAAGGGAGTTCGCGGAGCTCCCCGCGATGTGATGGTCGCGGAATCGGTTGGGAAGGAAGGGTTGGGATCCGCCTACGGCCTGATTCAATCCCTCGATTCAGCGGGAGCTATCGCGGGACCGCTCGTCGCGCTTCTAATGCTCGCGCATTACGGTATCCGCAGCGTTTTCTGGGCAGCCGCCGTTCCGGGAGCACTGACTGTGCTGGTTGCTCTCTTCGGGATTCGCGAGACCAAGCGGGGCACCGCAGAGAGCGCAGGTACGAAATCCGGCGCGGGGAACTCACCAGTCAAAAAAATCGCCCCTGTTTCAGTTGTGTCTGCGAACCGATTGCCGATGGCGTTTTACATGGTCGTCACTGCGGTCACGCTGTTCTCTCTGGGGAACTCGAGCGACATGTTTCTGGTGATGCGAGCGCAGAATGTCGGCATCGGCGTATCGCTCGCGCCATTGTTGGGACTGGTTTTCAATGTGACGTACACGCTGGGATCGTGGCCGGCAGGCTGGTTCAGCGATCGCTTCTCGCGCCGCTGGATCGCCTCGGTAGGCTATCTGATTTTCGCCGGAGTCTATTTTGTATTTGGACGGGCGCCATCCACGCTCGCGATCTGGATCACGATGGCAATCTATGGTTTGTATTACGCGCTGACGCAGCCGGTATTAAAAGCGCTCGTCGTGGAAAGCGTGGCGCATGAAGTCCGGGGACGAGCGCTCGGGGTTTATTTCTTTATCACCAGCGTTGCGACCCTAGCTGCCAGTCTGATTACGGGAGAATTGTGGAAGCATTACGGTCCAGCGTTTCCGTTTTATCTGTCGGCCGGTATAGCGGTAATTTCGGCGGCGCTCCTGCTCATCACTCCGGCAGAGAGGGCATAGTCAAAAGTCAGGGCCTGAACGCCAGCTTCCAACTCAACGAATGCGGCCCTCAAAGGGCCGCTCTTCCACGACAGTGCATTTGGTCAGTTTGCTATTGAATCTATAGAGAGGCTCCGCCTCCGCCGTCGGACTCGGGTTGGGCTTTGCCGTTCTTGATTGCTTCGTCAAGCAGTTCTTTCATCTGCTTGTTGGCCTTCTCGGCGAGTTCACCCTGCTGGCGCCCAAGCTCTCCTTGTTCTTCGCCAAGCTTACCTTGCTTCTCTCCGAGCGCACCCTGCTCTTCACCAAGTTTTCCTTGTTGCTCGCCGGCTTGAGATTGAATCTCCCCGATCTTGCTCTGCAAATCTCCGATCTCTGACTGCAGATCGCCAATTTGTTCCATGGTCGCGCTGGGACCAAGCTTCAGGAGTTTTGCTTTCAGTTTGTCGAGAGCAGCGGTCATGTCGGGGACGTTCACCCGAACCTGCTCCATCTTCTCGCCCAGAACTTCCTGTTGCCTGCCCAGGGCCTCTTGCTGTTTGCCGAGTTCTTCCTGTTTCTTTCCAAGTTCCTCTTGAGGTGCCCAAAGCTTTCGGGCGCGATCGACCGTCGTCTGGTCGCGAATGATGTAGGACTTCTCGTCGAGTTGAAACCAGATGAAATCTCCGGGAATTTGCTTTCGCAGCTTCTCGACGTGACGCGCATCTTCGCTAGAGCCCGACATCGTGAACGATTCGTTCTTGCCAGTGACGATCACAAATCGCTGATCGTCGTCGTAGCCGAAACTGTAGGAAAAGCCGTGACCGTAGTTGGATCTCCCCCCGTCGTCTTGTGTGGACCAGGAAGCAACCGGGGCCGGAGGCATGGGTGGCGCCACGGGTGCGACCACGCCCATGGGCGCGATACCGCTGTTGGAAACGACTCCGGCCACAGGCGCAGCGGGAAGCGGAGGTACTGTCGCAAGCGCCGCCGGCGGATCGAGTGGGGCGCTCGCCGGTGCGGGCGGTGCCGGTTCTTGCGCGACAACTGTGCCGAGATTCGATGGGCGCACCGCGGCCGTCAGATAAACCACTGGGACTGCGAGCGCGATGATGGCGATAACTACAGATTTCTTGAGATTCATGACGACAGCTCCTCTCCACGCAAGAATTCTTTCCACCCTTTGTTCTGCCTGCCCTGCCTTGGCCATCGAAACTCCCTGCCACCACACGCGGCCTGGAGCGGCGTGCAAAGACTCGAAAAATCCCAACAGCGTTCGAGCGTAGTCAGTGCGGTCGGCGCCGCCGGCGAGCGCAGCTTCGTCACTAGCTTCTTCGGCCAGGATGGCGAGATGACGATCGAGCCACCACGCGAGCGGGCTAAACCAGAAGATCGCGCGATGCAGCAGGGAAGCGCGCTGGGTCAGGGAATCGCGGCGCGCGACATGGGAGATCTCATGCGCGAGCACAGCGTTCAATTTCGCGTCATCCCAGTCGCGCCAACTTGCGGGCAGCAAGATCGTAGACCGCAGCGCGCCGACCGTGACCGGCACCGAGATCCATTCAGACTCCGCGATTTTCGGAGCGGATGCGAGTCCGACAGCATGAGCGCGGGCCTCGAGCCTTGGTGTGATTCGCAGTTCATTTATCGTGTGGGCAGCGTTCAATAATCGCCGCGCGAGCACGATCCCGATAACAAACCGCACGAGAAGAAGCAGGGCCACAGCTGCGTAGAGTCCTGTCGCAACGGCGGTCCACGGAATCGAAGCATGACTGAACGGGAGAGCCGATGCGCCCGCTGTGTGAACTGCTAAAGCGCTCTGTCCGCTGCGAACGCCAGTGACTTTTTTGCCGCTCGCCTTAGGCGCCACGGCGGCATTGCTCCTCAATGAGGGACTGATTGAGATCGATGGCGAACTCACGGGGCTCACGTCACTCTCTACAACCTGCACGCTCTGACGGTGAAGAAAGTCTGGTGTCGGAATCGATAACGGGGGCAGCAACCATCCGAGCAACGGCATAGCAAGAGCTGCGCAGAGAACCGTTTTCCAGGCAAACAGGCGCAAAGAAGTCGCCTTAGCGCGCAGCACGGACAATCCCAGTGCAGCAATCGCAGCCAATGCGACAGATCGCAGCGCGGACATGCCTAATTCGAAAAGCACCGGCGTAAGCCAGGAAATGTGAATGATGTGCGTCACAGTTTTCTTTCCTTCTTTCCGGATGAGATTTCCGCAGAAGATTGCTTTTCCGCGATCTTGCGCGCCAGGCGCTCCAGTTGCTTTCGGTCGAGAACGGCGTTGTCCACCATGCCAAGCACGAGTTGTTCGGCCGAACCGCCGCAGAAACGGTCGATGATGCCCTTCACCGCGCGAACCGCTACATTTTGGCGAGCATCCGACGCCTTGTAAATGAAAGTCCGGCCATCGACTTCGTGGGTGAGATAGCCCTTTTCCTCGAGGCGGCGCAGAACTGTGCGTATGGTGGAATCCTTCATCGGCCGAGACAAGGCCAACCCTTCGCGGCAAGCCTCCGCAGTCGACGGGCCGTGTGTCCATAGATAATCCATCACGCTCTGCTCAACCTCGCCCAGGTTCTTTAGACGTGCGATCCGTGTGTTAGTCATTGTAGCGTTACAATGTGTAACATTAGCGAAGACGATCGTCAAGCGGAATTTAGCGGCCAGGTTGGAAACAATCTCCGCAGAGGGAGCTACGCCTTGAGAGTTAGGCGCTTCGAAACCACGTGGAGTAAAGGAACAGCAGCAACTGAATGCCAATTCCAGCACAGGTGTCGAGTACCACGTCCTGCCATCGTCCAGTGCGCGACGGCAGAAAACTCTGGTGCCATTCGTCGAGGGATGCGACCAGTGCAGTCCCAAGCACGGCAAGGCTAGCCCATCGCAAAGTCCACTTAGGATCGCTGTGCTCGGGAAGCGTCTCCCGCCACGCACGAAAAAGAAAAATGCACAGCAGGGCGTAGCCGACGACGTGGCCAGTTTTCCGGATGTAGAAGTTCCAAGGTTCGAATCCGGCACGATTGACGCCGAAGAGAAAATGGATGATCGGGTAAAGGAAGCGACTTGTGTTGTGCGCGGAAAGATATGCGGTTGATTCAATGGCAATAACGATCAGCCACAGAACCGCGGCGATCCATGCTTTTAGGACGTGGTGCTTGTCGGTGTTCAATCGGGAGGAAGACCTGTGGACGCACGTCGCAGTGCGGGGGAGACGTGCCCCCGCACGAACCTGCTGAACGCCAGCGATAGAGAGTTATTCAATTGCATAGTTCGGGGCTTCCCGGGTGATCATGACGTCGTGCACGTGGGACTCGCGCAAGCCCGCGCCGCTGATCCGCACAAATCGCGTCTTCTGCAACAGTTCTGCGATCGTCGCGCAGCCGCAATAGCCCATGCCGGACTTCAGTCCGCCCACCATCTGATAGATGATCATCGAGACGGAACCGCGGTAGGGAACACGACCTTCGATTCCTTCCGGTACGAGTTTCGCGAGCCGGTTGGATTCGCCATCCGGAGCGGAAACGGAAGAGCTCGAATCGCCGCCGTCGGTGCTCTGGAAATAACGTTCGCTTGATCCCTGTGCCATCGCACCCAGCGATCCCATGCCGCGATACGACTTGAACGACCGGCCTTGATAAAGGATCAGTTCGCCGGGGCTTTCGTCGGTTCCGGCAAACAAAGATCCGATCATGACTGCACTGGCTCCAGCGGCCAGTGCTTTCGTGACATCGCCGGAATACTTGATGCCGCCGTCGGCGATGATGGGAACGCCGGAATCCTTCGTAGCGCGATACGCTTCGGCGATAGCGGTGATCTGCGGCACGCCGGCGCCGGTCACGACGCGGGTCGTGCAGATGGACCCGGGGCCGATGCCGACCTTAATTCCGTCCGCTCCAGCGCGAGCCAGTTCACAAGCCCCATCAAAGGTAGCGACGTTGCCTGCCAGGAGCTCGATATGCGGCAGCTTGGACTTCACGAGCCTTACCGCTTCCAGCACTTTTGACGAGTGGCCGTGAGCGCTGTCGATGGCTAGCACGTCCACCTTCGCCTCAGCGAGTTCCTGTGCGCGCTCCAGAAAATCTCCCGTAGCGCCGAGCGCGGCGCCGACGCGCAGTCGGCCCTGCGAATCCTTCGCAGCATTGGGATACTTGAGTTTTTTCTGGATATCCTTAACTGTGATTAAGCCTTTGAGGTTGTACTTGTCATCGACGACCAGGAGTTTCTCGACACGATGCTCGTGAAGAATTTTCTCCGCGTCTTCGAGCGTGGTGCCGACCGGTACGGTGATGAGATTTTTCTTGGTCATCACCTTGTCGATGGGAATGTCGAAGCGGGTTTCGAAGCGCAAGTCGCGGTTGGTCAGAATGCCGACGAGCTTGCCGTGCTCGGTAATGGGCACGCCGGAAATCTTGTACTTGCGCATGACCTCGAGCGCATCAGAAACCTTGTCGGTGGCGTGCATCGTCACCGGATCGACGATCATGCCGCTTTCCGAGCGCTTCACCTTGTCGACTTCGTTGGCCTGCTGATCGATCGTCAGATTGCGATGAATGATCCCGAGTCCGCCCTGCTGGGCCAGCGCGATCGCCATGTGCGATTCGGTGACGGTGTCCATGGCGGCGCTCACAATCGGAATGTTCAGGCTGATATTGCGCGTGAGCTGCGTCTGTGTGCTCGCGGTCGCGGGGACAACGTCCGAACGAGCGGGCAGCAGGAGGACGTCGTCAAAGGTAAGTGCCTCAGGAACGGGAAAATGAATCATAAATGTCTCGGAATTCCCCAGCGCTGTGGGTAAACGAACATTGTAGAGAGCGCCGGAAGATCAGGCAAATGTCGGCGGATGACACGTTCACTCGACCTAGGCGAGTTGTGCCAGCCAGACCGTATGCCCGCCGCGCGCGGGATCTTCAACGACGTACGATAGAACTTCAAATCCATTCTCTTTAAGAAGCGTGCGATATTCAGCTTCATCCAGGCTTCCATGGTAAAGCGCTTCGCCCTCAAACGTGCCGATTGCTTCGCCATGCGAGGACCCGCTGGTGAACATCAGGGCTGCATTCGAGGCCGCATGAGCCTTGAAAATGGAGAACATCGGATATTGATCCTTCGGGCATAAGTGAAAGAAACTGTCCCATGCCAGAATGCCGTCAAAACGCCGGCCGAGAGACAGACCTCTCATGTCGTTGACGGTCCAGTTTTGCGCCGGGAAGCGCGATTTGCAGATGTCGATGAGAGTCGTCGAAGAATCCACGCCCGTTACGTGGCACCCTTTTTCGATCAAGTAACGTGCAATCGGTTCAGCGGAACCGCACCCGAGGTCGAGGATGGAAGCCCCAGGTCGCAGAAGAGCTAGGAAGTGATCGAGCCAGAGTTTTTCAAAAAGGTCGCGTCCTCGCGCCTTGTCATAATTGACGGCACGCCTTTGATAAAGGTCTACGATTCGATCAGCTGGAGAACCCACGTCGAAACGCTAACATAACTGTCCATATTCTTAGATCCGCCAAAGTAGATCCAAAATTGCACTCTGCAAGAACGTCCCCAGCACTAGGTCGCCCGGTTTGTCTTTTTACCCTCCACGGGCGTATATTAAGAATCTGAGAACTGCTGTGTACCGGCATTTGGCGAAGCACACCAGTGGGCGCAAGCCCACTTTTTAGTTGGAGCCCCGTCAGGTGTGGCAGCCATCCGCCAGTAAGTTATTGGATCCATGGCGCTTGACGTTGAACGTGTGCGGGAAATCGCGGACCGGGTCGCAGCTTCCAGAGGACTGGAAGTGGTGGAAGTCGAGTTCCTCGGGGGCGGTAAGGCGCGCATGTTGCGAGTGTTCCTGGACAAGCCCGCCGCGGGAAGCGATCCTCTGGCCGGAGTGACGCACGAAGACTGCGCCAACTTCAGTCGCGAGTTTGGCACAATTCTCGACGTCGAAGATGTGATGCCAGGCTCGTACACGCTGGAAGTTTCGTCGCCTGGGCTCGATCGACGATTGATCAAGCCTTCGGACTTCAGCCGGTTCGCAGGCAGCCGCTTGAAGTTGACGACGCGCCAGCCGGTGGAAAATAACCGTCACTTCGAAGGGCGACTCGAGAGCTTTAAGGACGGCCGTTTGACCTTGGATTTAAGCGTGGCCAGTCACAAGTCGCGCAAGAAGATGGGTGAGTCGGCCGGGCAGAAGATTGAGATTGAATTCGCCAATGTGGAAAAGGCGAATCTGGTTCCAGAGATTTAGAGAGATTGGGTAACCGGGTAATTTTGTAATTGAGTAATTGAAACGCGGAATGCGGGTTTTCAATTACCAAATTATCAATTACACAATTACCAAATTGTTTTCTTATGGCTAGCGAGCTCTACAACACGATTGACGCACTGAGCCGGGAGAAGGGGATTGATCCCCAGATTGTGGTCAGCGCGGTGGAAGACGCCATCGTCATGGCGACGCGCAAGTACTACAAGTCGCAGGAGAACCTCCGCGCCAAGCTGGACAAGGATACAGGAAAGATCAACGCCTTCGCGGTCAAGACCGTGGTGGAAACTCCGGAGCAGGTCGAAGATCCCAACCTGCAGATCACGTTGGAAGACGCGCGCAAGGTCGATCCCAGCCTCGAAGTCGGCGGCGAGCTGCAGATTCCGAAAGTCACCGAAGGCATTCTGGGACGCATCGCGGCGCAGCTGGCGAAGCAGGTAATTTTCCAGAAGGTTCGTGAAGCCGAACGCGACACGGTCTACAACGAATACATTGGCCGCGTGAATGAAATCGTGAACGCGACGGTAAAACGCGTCGAAGGTCCCGATGTGATTTTCGATATCGGCAAGGCCGAGGCGCGCATGCCGCGCAAGGAGCAGTCGCGTCTGGAATCGTTTGCCATTGGCGAGCGTGTGCGCGTCGTGATAGCACGCGTGGAACGTGCGGCAAAAGGTCCTGGAGTGGTTGTATCGCGTGCGGCGCCGGAATTGGTGCAGCACCTATTCCAGACCGAGGTTCCGGAAATCTACGACGGCACCGTCGTGATCCGGGCGATCGCGCGTGAAGCTGGTGAGCGTACCAAGATCGCGGTCATGTCGAAGGACAAAGACGTGGACGCGGTGGGCGCTTGCGTGGGCATGAAGGGCATGCGAGTGCAGTCGATCATCCGCGAACTGCGCGGAGAGAAGATTGACATCATTGAATACCATGAAGACGCTGTCACCTTCGCTGAGAAGGCTCTGCAGCCGGCCAAAGTCAGCCGAGTCACCGTGATCGACAGCGGCGAAAAGCATCTCGAAGTTGTCGTCGACGACAGCCAGCTCTCGCTTGCCATCGGCAAAAAGGGACAGAATGTCCGGCTGGCGGCGAAGTTGCTCGGCTGGAAGATCGACATCAAGAGTGAAGAAGAGAAGCGGCAGGAAGTCGAGCAACAGATGGCGGCGATGGCTCCACAGGCGACGACTCCGCTCGAGAATGTGCCGGGCTTGGGAGATGGACTGGTCGAGAAGCTCAGCGCAGCGGGTGTGACCACGGTCGAAGCGCTGGCGGATATGACTCCCGAGCAGCTCGAGGCCATCGAAGGCATCGGGCCCAAGACAGTGGAAAAAATCAGCCTCGCGGTGAATAATTATTTCGCCAGCCTGGATGCCGGAGTCGGCGAGGGTGTGGTCGCCGAAGGCGAAGAAGTAGTAGCAGCAGAAGAAGCAGCACCCGAGGCAGCCGAAGCGAGTTCCGAAGAGGCCGTGGCTGTCGAAACGCCAGAAGCGGAAACTGCTTCCGCCGAGAATCCCGAGCATGAGCCGGAAGCCGGCGATGCTCCTGAAAAAACCGAATAACCATGGCACGCGCAAATATTTTCGAAAGTATGCGGGTGCAACAAGCTGACTCCGTGAGGGCTCAAATGAAGACCTAGCGCGGGGAAAAGAAAGGCCGGATGAGTAAGGTTCGAATCAACGATCTCGCAAGGGAGCTGGAAGTTAAAAGCAAAGCCATTCTCGACGCGCTACCGCTCGTCGGAGTGACGGAGAAAAAGACCCATTCCAGTTCACTTGAGGACCACGAAGCAGAAAAAGTGCGGGCCCACATCCGCGGCTCGGCTGAAGCGCAGAGCTCCTCTGCGCGTTCCGCGCGCTCGCTGCGCGGCGAAGAAGAAATCAAAACCAAGATTGATTTGTCGCACATCTCCCGTCCGGGTGATGTGCTGAGGGCGATTACCCAGAAGAAGGAAGCAATTGCCCCTCCGCCAGTTCGGCCGCCTGTAGCGCCTCCGGTTGCCGCGAAGCCCGTGGTTGCGCCAGTTCCGCCGAAGCCCGCTGCGGCCCCAGCCGCAACCGTCGTGCCTCCGCCGTCTGCGCCAGTCGTTCAGGCACCTGCGCCGCGCATGATCGTTCCACAGCCTGTGGCGGACAGACCGACTCATACTGTTGCTCCGCCCGCGCCACCGCCGGTTGTAGCGCCGCCGCGTCCGGCGGCACCTGCCCCCCCGGCCGCTGTGGCCGCTCCGCCTGCGCCCGCTTCTCCTTCGGTCACAGTTTCGTCAGCACCACCGACGCCGATTGCGCCACGCCCGGCTGCTCCTCCAGTTGTTGCCGGACCGCCGCAACCGCCTGCGCCGCGCATGATCGTGCCGCAGACCGGCCCCCGTCCCGTCTACAAGGCTCCGCCGCCGCGTCCTGTTGCTCCAACTGCGCAGGCGAGCGGGCCCGTGGGAACGATGCGTCCCGCGCCCGGGCGTCCTGTGCCGGGTCAGCCAATTTTTCAACGCCCGCGTCCGCAAGGGCCGGGCGGAGTCGGCGCTCCGCGTCCGCCGCTGCGTCCGGGCGAGCGCCGTCCGATGCATCCCACGCGATCGGCTCCTACGGGTCCGCGTCCACTCGGCGTGGGTCCGGGGCTTCCGCCTCCAGGGCCGGTGCGTCCGGGTAGCCGTCCGGGAGCGCCTTCGCGCAGGCCTGGCCAGCGCTATGTTCCGCGCGGTGTAAAAGAAGGCCCAATGAAGGGCTACACGCCGCCGCCGCGCATGGTGGTGTCGAATGAGCCGATGCCGATCACGCGCAATATCACGATCACGGAAGGCATCAGCGTTAAAGATCTCGCCGAGAAGCTCGACATCCGCGCAAAGGACTTAATCTCACGGTTGCTGGGGCGCGGCGTTTTCGCAACGATCAACCAGACTCTCGACGCAGAACTGGCCAGCGAAATGGCTCGCTTCTTCGGTGCCGACACCAACGTGATTACGTTTGAAGAGCAGGCGTCGAAAGATATCGACGCGGCTGCGGCCGGTGGTGAGGATTCGACTGTTGAAGTCACCCCGCGTCCTCCAGTAGTCACGATCATGGGGCACGTCGACCATGGCAAGACCACGCTGCTCGACTCGATCCGCCTTACTAGCGTCGCCGAAGGCGAGGCAGGCGGCATCACGCAGCACATTGGCGCCTACAAAGTTCGTATTACGGACAAGGAATCTCCGGCATTCGGTCGCGAGATTGTGTTCCTCGATACGCCGGGTCACGAAGCATTTACGCGTATGCGGTCCCGAGGCGCGAAAGCCACCGACATCGTGGTTCTGGTTGTGGCTGCTGATGACGGAGTCATGCCGCAGACAATCGAAGCCATCGATCACGCTCACGCGGCCGAAGTTCCAATTATCGTTGCCGTGAACAAGATCGATAAGCCGGATGCTTTGCCCGACCGGGTGAAGAAGCAGTTGGCCGATCGCGGGTTGGTGCCGGAAGAGTGGGGCGGCAAAACAGTTTTCGTCGATGTTTCTGCAAAAAAGAAAACGAATCTCAATCTGCTAATGGAGATGATCTGCCTGGTTGCCGACCTCGCGGAGCTGAAAGCCACCCCCGAGCGCGCAGCGACTGGCGTGGTTCTCGAAGCAAAGCTCGATCGCGGACGCGGTCCTGTGGCCACCGTGCTCGTGCAGAATGGCACGCTCGTTGCCGGAGATAACTTTGTAGTGGGCAACGTGTTCGGTAAAGTCCGCGCGATGTTCGACGATCGCGGGAGCGCACTGCAATCCGCACCCCCGTCGACGCCAGTCGAAATTCTGGGCCTCGAAGGTTTGCCGCAGGCGGGAGATCAATTTGTCGTTGTCGCGGACCGCGACAAGGCGCGGGGCATTTCCGAATACCGCGAGCAGAAAGCCCGCGAAGCCGCGCTGGCCAAGAGTTCCCGCGTATCTCTGGAAGGACTGGCTGAACAGATCAAGTCCGCCGGCACTAAGGAACTGAACATCATCCTGAAGGGCGATGTGCAGGGCTCGGTCGAAGTACTCAGCGATCTTTTATCGAAGCTTTCCAACGACAAGGTTCGCCTGAAGCTGTTGCGGTCGGGTGTGGGCGCCATTACCGAAACCGACGTGCTGCTCGCATCCGCGTCGAACGCGATCATCATCGGCTTCAACGTGCGACCGGAGCGCAAAGCCCAGGAACTCGCCGAGCAGGAAGAAGTCGATATCCGTTTGCACTCGATCATTTACGAACTGCAAGACGAGATCAAGCGCGCCATGAGCGGACTGCTCGAGCCGACCATCAAGGAAACCTACCAAGGTCGCGCGGAAGTGCTCGAAACCTTCCGCATCCCGAAGGTGGGAACCATTGCTGGCTGCCGCGTCAGCGACGGCTTGATCAAGCGCGACTCCGAAGTTCGCCTGCTGCGCGACAACGTGGTCGTGTTCAAAGGCAAGGTTGGGTCGCTGCGCCGCTTCAAGGACGACGCAAAGGAAGTCACCAACGGAATGGAATGCGGTATTTCCATCGCCAACTATGGTGACATCAAGGCCGGCGACGTGATTGAGGCCTTCGTGACGACAAAAGTCGCTGCGGAAGTGATCGCTTAGAATACTGGCTAGTCATCAGTGGCTGGTGGACGGTGGTTTGCTACTCACTGTCCACTAGCCACTTTCACTTCATGCCCATCGCTTTTCTCACCCTCGAACTTCACATCGAAGCTGCACAATCGATCAAAGATCGGCGCCAGGTCGTCAGAAGCTTGAAAGACCGCCTGCGCACGAGCTTCAATGTGTCGGTCGCCGAACTCGACGCCGCGGAGCTCTGGAACCGCGCCACGATCGGCGTTGTCAGCATTTCGCCCTCGCGCGACTATCTCGACGGCCTGATGAAGAAAGTAGAAAGCGCAGCCACGCGCATCGCCAACAATCACGGCGCGGACATCGCAGATTCATTCGTGGAATATTTGTAAGCTGCTCACGTGGAGACCGTGTCCGTCTGCTCAGCGGAGAGAGCGCAGCAGACGCGCGGTGCAATCTAACGACCAACGACCAACCACCAGAGCTCTCCAATATCCCCTAACACCTTGTTACCTCCGTACTTACCTCGGACCTGCCCGAGCACGCGACAATAGAGGAAGCGCAGTCACACACACAGCCGGCAGTTTTTCTGATATTCTCAAGCGTTTTACCTGAGGTGCAAAGTGGAGAAGCGCGGGCTGAAGTACCATCGCGGACGGGTTGGCGAAGCTCTGCGCGAAGAGATCGAAACGCTCGTCGAAGGCGAGCTGGCCGATCCGCGGATCGGCCTGGTCAGCGTTACCGCTGTCCACATTGCCGACGACGGGCGTTCGGCGGAAGTCTGGGTCAATGTCGAAGGCGACGACGCGGACGCCGATCAGAGTATCGAAGGTCTCGAAGCCGCGCGAGAGTATATCCGGCACGAACTGGTGGAGCGGTTGCACCTGCGACGTGCGCCGGAATTGTATTTTCGGCTCGACCGCGCGGAGCAGGACAAAGCTCGAGTCGAAGAATTGCTGAATCGTTCGAAGAAGCGAATGAAAGCGCGCGAGGATGCCAGTGGAAAGAAGTCATAGCCACATGCTCGAGGATGTCCTCCGGCAGATCGGACAGCACGAGCGCTTCGTGCTGACGTCGCACGCCCGTCCCGATGGAGATGCCGTCGGATCGGCGCTTGCTTGCTGCCAGGTGCTCCGCGCCATGGGCAAGCAGGCCGACGTTGTGCTTCACGATGGCGTACCCCGCATTTATCGCTCACTTCCATTTGCTGACGAGGTGGTGCAGTCAAGCCGCGTAATTGGCACTTATGAGGCCGCCATCATTCTCGAATGTGACAGCATTCACCGTACGCGCCTTGAAGGCCTCGAAGATCGCTTCCTGATCAGCATCGACCACCACGTCAGTGGACGTCCTTTTGCGCATGTGAACTGGATCGATCCCCATGCCGTAGCGACAGCGGAAATGGTATTTCGTCTAGCGCGCGAAGCGGGCGTAAAGTTCTCTCCGGAAATCGCAACCTGTCTCTATACTGCGCTGATGACGGACACCGGCTCGTTCATGTTTCAGGGAACGAACGACAACACTTTTGCGCTTGCCCGCGAGTTAGTGCTGGCCGGAGCCGATCCCGCTCATTGCGCCCGCGGAATTTATTTCGCGCATTCGGCTGCTAAGATTCGGCTGCTTGGCGAGGCGCTGCGCAATCTGAATCTCGAAGGCCACATCGGATATGTCTGGGTTACACAAAAGCAGATGGAGCGTTGTGGCGCGATCGAAGAGGACTGCGAAGGACTGGTGAATTACGTTCTCTCGATCGGTGGAGTCGAAGTGGCTGCGTTTTTCCGCGAATTACCCGGTGGGCGATTTCGCGTCAGCCTTCGGAGCAAGGGCAAGATCGATGTCGCCAAGGTCGCGGAAACCTTCGGCGGAGGCGGCCACGAGTGCGCCAGCGGATGTTCTGTCGATGGGCCGCTCGCCGACGCGGTGCGGGGCGTGATTCTGCAAATCAACCGCGGGCCTTCCGTACAATAAACTGGTCTTGAATCTTGGGTTGACCGTGCATTGTCTTTCAGACGCGACCCTCGGCAATCAAATCTAGCAACCTTCCGATGACCGCTCGCACCCGCACCGATCTCCTACTTCTCGCCGGCTTCTGCGCGTTCCTGTTCTTTTACGGACTCGGCGCCTTTGGCCTGATTGGCGCGGACGAGCCACGCTATGCTCAGGTCGCACGCGAGATGCTCGAGCGTTGCGACTGGATTACGCCCGTTCTCGGTGGACATGCGTGGCTCGAAAAGCCTCCTCTTTACTACTGGCAAGCGATGCTGGCCTACAGCATCTTCGGCGTGAGCGACATTGCAGCTCGAATCCCATCGGCGTTTGACGCCACTCTGCTGGTGATCGCTGTATATCTTTTCTTTCGCAAGTTTCGCCGTGGAGTCGAGGTTGATGCCGCGCTGATTACTGCCTCCTGCGCGGGAGTCATCGGCTACGCGCACGCGGCTTCCATGGATATGGGACTCGCAGCTTCTTTTGCCATTGGAATGCTGGCGTGGTGGGGTTGGCGTGAGAACGGAAGCCGAACTCTTCTCGCCGTCTTCTATCTATGCATGGCGTTGGGCATGCTGGCAAAGGGGCCGGTGGCTCCATTTCTCGGTGCCATCGTGATCGTAGCGTTCGCGGTGGCAACTCGCGAGTGGCGTTTCGTGCTTAAGACTTTCTGGCTGCCTGGGATTGTTCTCTTCTGTGCTGTCTCGCTGCCCTGGTACGCTTTGGTTCAGGGCCGCAATCCGCAGTTCTTCCGCGAGTTCATTCTCGAACACAACCTCGCCCGCTTCTCGACCAACCTCTATCACCATCCTGAGCCATTCTGGTATTACATTCCCGTCGTCGCAATTGCATTGGTGCCATGGATCGTTTTCGTAATCCTCGCATTTGTGGAATCCGTTCGCGGGTGGTGGTCAGAACGCAAATCAATCCAATCTGAGCCGGATCTGGAACTAGAATTCCGCATCTTTGCCTGCTGCTGGCTCGTGGTGCCAGTCGTTTTCTTCTCGATCTCGCAATCGAAGCTCCCGGGCTACATACTCCCCGCAATCCCAGCGGGTGCCGTGCTGTTGGCGGACTACCTTTTGCGCCGTTTGGAGCGAGAGCAGCCCGTATCAAAATGGCTTGCAATCGTGCACGCGATCGTCGCCTCAGCACCGGTTGTGCCGGCAATGGTTATTGGTTTCATCGTGATGAAACACGGCCTTCCGAAGGGACGCCCGATCGTGTTCGCGCTTGCGATAGCTTTTGCGCTGTGCGTGGCGATCGCACTGACCCTGCTCAGCCGGTTCCGTCTTCGGATGTTGCGGTTCGTCACGCTGATTCCCGTGGTGCTCGCGGTTGCCGCTGTGCTAAAACTTGGAACCGCTGCCATTGATCAGAAGCTCTCCACGCGCCCGCTCGCAATCGAACTAGCAAGCGTTGAAACACACAAACTCCCGGTCGCTGTTTTTGGCACTTCGCGCGAAATCGAATGCGGCCTGGCGTTCTACCGCAACCAAATCATTGCTCGATACGAATCAGGAAACGTGCCCAGCGAGGAACACTTGCTAGTCGCTCCGACGACGTGGATGGACAATGTCGCGCATCAAACTGCGGGCCGCAAGGTTTCATTCCTTGGACACTACGCGCCGCAAGGTGTGGATTACTACTGGGTCGCGGCGGTGGGAACGAGCCAGTAGGGAGGAGATTCTACTCGCTCGAATACGTCAACTCTTGCAGTCCCTGCCTGGGCGGAGCCGCGGCCAGCGCGGTCGTCCCGTATTCCAATCCTTTTTCAAACGCCTTCAGATTGAGCTCGCGAAAACTTGGAGGCACCGAGTCCGCCACGGCCTTCCGCACCGCATCAGCGCTAAGGAGATTTGTAACGGCAGTGAAGAATCCGACCATCACCGAATTCAGAACCATGCGTTTGCCCAATTCCTCGGCAATGCGTGTCGCAGGGATGCTGTAAACCTTCGGATCGCCCTTCAAATCGGAAACGCGCACGAGATCTTCCTCCACGATCAACAGGCCTTCCGGCTTCAGTTCATGCGCGAAGCGGTTGTACGCCTCTTGCGACATGATCACCATGATGTCCGGGCGCGTGACATACGGATAAAGAACCGGAGAGTCAGAAATCACGAGCTGCGCGCTGCATGCACCACCACGCGCCTCCGGTCCGAAATTTTGCGTCATCGTCGCGAAGCCGTGCTCATAAATCGATGCTGCCTTGCCCAGTATCACCGCCGAGAGAATGACTCCCTGGCCTCCAAAGCCCGCAACACGAATTTCCGTTAGCCGCATACGCACTCCGTTTCTGCTTCCTCGATATAGCGTTCGCCAAGCGATTCGACATACTGCGCGCGCATCATAGATTGATAATCCGGCCGGTCACGATCGACGAACTTGCCGACGGCGATTTCGCCGTTAAGCGTCAGCCCGACTTCGCTCGTGGGCGCGCCGTTCTTCACTTTGCTCTTTTCCTTGTAGTACTTCATCGTGTCGAGGCCGTCGCCCATCTTGTTGCGGCGCTGGTAAAGCGTGGGGCAGGGAGAGATCACTTCGATGAAAGAAAATCCCTTTTTCTGAAATGCCTCGCTGATCGATCGTGCCAGTTGCCGCACGTGAAACGTTGTCCACCTCGCGACGTAAACCGCTCCCGCAGCCTCGACTAGGTGCGGCAGATTGAATGCCGGCTCAAACGTGCCGTAAGGATTCGTCGATGTAGTCGCGTGGCCCGGCGTTGTCGGAGCCGTTTGGCCTCCCGTCATTGCGTAGATCAGATTGTTCACGCAGATGACTTTCAGATCGATGTTGCGCCGCGCCGCGTGGATCAGATGATTTCCGCCGATCGCCGAGAGATCGCCGTCCCCGGAATACACAACTACGTTCAGCTTGGGATTCGCCAGCTTCAGTCCCGTGGCAAAGGGAATCGCCCGGCCGTGTGTGGTATGAAAGGAATCAAGTTTCACGTAGCCAGCGACGCGCCCGGTGCAGCCGATGCCGGAGACCAGGGCCAGCGAATCCAAATCGATTTTGGACTCAATCAGCGCGCGCGAAAAAGAATTGACGGTTGTGCCGATGCCACATCCAGGGCACCAGATGTGCGGCATGCGGTCGCTGCGCAGGAACGGTTCAACCGGATTCACCGTGTCGTCGTTCAGAATATTCAGCATCGGCTCGCCTCCACGATTGCATTCAAAATTTCCTCAGGGTTGTGAACTCCACCGCCGGCGTGCGATACGGCGAACGTCTTTGCCTTGCCATCCGCCGCGCGTTGGACTTCGCGTACCATCTGCCCGAGGTTGAGTTCCGGCACCACAAATGCTTTGACGTGCGCCGCCAGGGCTGCAATCTTCTTTTCGGGGAAAGGCCATGCCGTAATGAGACGCAGCTTCCCGACCTTCAAGCCCCGCTCACGCGCTGCATCGATGGCTCGTTGCGCTACACGCGATGTGATCCCATAAGAAACGACCACAACGTCCGCATCATCGAGCCGTTCTTCTTCGAACAGGCATATGCGATCTTCAGCTGAGCGAATCTTGTTCTGCAGCCGACGCACTAATTTGTCCTGCGTCTGAGGCGTCATATTGGGATAGCCGCGTTCATCATGTGTCAGGCCCGTAACGTGGAACTTGTAACCTTCGCCGGCATGCGCCATCTCTGGAACCATGTCACCATTGGTCCCGTACGGCAGGTAATCTTCCACTGATTTGTGCGTGTGCTTGCGTGGCACAACTTCGATCTCGTCAGCAGGAGGGATCACGACCTTTTCCGTCATGTGCCCCACGACTTCATCCATCATGAACATCACGGGTACACGAAATTCTTCGGCCAGATTGAAAGCCTTGATCGTTAGATCGAAACATTCCTGTGGAGAGTTTGGACACAACGCGATGACCTCGTAATCGCCGTGAGATCCCCAGCGCGCCTGCATCATATCGGCCTGCGCGGGCAGGGTTGGCAATCCGGTCGACGGACCGCCGCGCTGCACGTCGACGAACACGCAGGGCGTCTCGGTCATCGCGGCGTAGCCAATGTGCTCCATCATCAGCGAGAAGCCGGGGCCCGAGGTCACAGTGAAGGCTTTCGCTCCGCCCCAGACTCCGCCTTGCAAAGCGATCGAGGCCGCGAGTTCATCTTCCATCTGAATGAAGCAGCCACCGACCGTAGGCACTCGCGACGCGAAGCGCTCCACAACCTCGGTCGACGGCGTAATCGGGTAGCCCGCAGCAAACCTCGCTCCCGCGGCCAGCGCGCCTTCGCAGCAGGCGTGGTCGCCGTCGATAAAGTGAGTCCCCGTCAAAACGCCATGAGGATCGGCTTTCATTTCTTCCCTCCGTCCTTCTCCCCGTCGGCAACTTCCGGAGATTTCGCCGTCACTTTGTTGCCGTAAATTGCGAAGTCGGGACAATACATCCCGCACAAGTCGCAACCGCTGCACTTTTCAGGATGCACCACATGCGGCGGATGGTATCCCTTGGAATTAAATGCGGAAGAGAGAGCCAGCACGTGCGTGGGACAAAACTCCACGCAGAAGCCGCACGCCTTGCAGCGCTCCACGACGATCGAAACACGTCCTTTTGCCACGCGATCCCCCAGCTAGGAGCAACGTGCACTCCGGAGATTCAGTAACGCAGGATGTGATTATGCGTTTATGGGGGACGAATGCGGTGTGATGACCGTCACAGATCTCCGTGAGGTGGAGCACGATGGCTTTACGCAATGCTGTTGATGCAACGCGATGAAAATAGGTGGGTTAATGTGGTCAAAGCTAGAATTGCGTGCTGGACATTACGCGCGCTGGAGGCGGAACAAGTGAGACGGATCACCTTCGCCTGTGACGCAAAGCAGCAGAAAAAGGACCGCTCGTCCCATGTTGCCGCCCTGTATTCGCCGGGTTTGCCTCTGTTCGATGAACCAACTACACTCGGACTTTTGCCGCGATGTTGGCCGCTGCCCGGCTGTCGCAGCAGGAGCCCCTTGGAGATTCTCGACCTCAGGCACTTCTCCTCCGTCGATCTGCGTTCGCTGCTCGAAGACGAAACGCAGGTCTGGTCGCGCCTGCTTTCCTGGGATTACTCCGGCTCTGCAGAAATGATTCTGCGGTATGTCGACGCAAAAATCTTGCCGGGTTACGCAGCCGTGGACCGTGGCCGCATCTTCGGCTATTCATTTTTTGTCTATGAAGGCAGCAAGGGAGTCATTGGCGATCTCTACGTCACTAACGGCACGCGTTTGCCCGACGCGCGCCCTGTCGAGATCCGTCTGCTCACGCATGTCATCGAAACCTTGCAGCAGTCGCCAGGAATTCACCGGGTCGAAGCGCAACTTTTGGCTCACGAAGCCAACGCGGTTGCGCGTCCATTTCTCGAGACTGGATTTCAGCGCCATCCGCGTCTCTTCATGGTACTAAGCCTCGAGAAGTCTTCCACCCAGAAGCCTGTCCTGCATCCCGAGGTCGAAATGCGCCCATGGGCCGAGAGTGACTACCAGCCTTCTGCCGCTGTGATCACCGCGTCATACCGTGGCCATGTCGACGCGCAGATCAATGATCAGTACCACACGCTGAGCGGATCTCTGCGATTCCTCAACAATATCGTCCGCTTCCCAGGGTGCGGCGTGTTCGATGCCGAGTCCTCGTTCGTGGCTGTCGATCGCAAGACGAAAAGTCTGATCGGGCTGATCCTTTGTTCGCGAGTTCGCAAGGATGTTGGCCACGTTACCCAGATATGCGTTTTGCCGGAATATCGCTCGCGCGGGATTGGCGAGTCTCTACTGAGCGCGACCAACGGAAACTTGCGGAAGCGCAACTTCTCATTGCTCTCTCTTACTGTTACCGAAGCCAACACGAAGGCCGTGACGCTTTATCGCCGGCTGAAGTTCGATTCGAAGAGAATCTTTGACGCGTTTGTTTGGGAAGGATAACCGGCAGCCGTCCGCTATCAGCCTTTAGCTCGTGGATATCTAGCTATGAAGTCCAGTTTCACGTAAACAGAGTGGATTATACCGTCGCGGTCCCTGAACTCCAATTCTGCGCGACCGTCCTCGTCATACCCGTTCACTCGGATCGGCGTCCCCACTGCTTCAGCAATGGCAGTTTGATCTTCAACTGGTAGGTCGTCAAGCAGGCCCGGCGGAATTTCGGAGAGCACTACTATGTCGCCAGGCTTTGGTTTTCCCTTTTTTGACGTCGTCTTTGCCATTAGCTGAGAGCTGACGGCTGAAGGATGACTGCTACCTTCGTAAAATCCACATCGCCCAGCCCGCAACGAATATGCCGCCAATAAACATCGCAAAGCAATAAATGCCGTAGCGGAACATCTCCCGGGCATTGTCGCGGTGAGTGATGCCAAAGACAATGGACGTACAGAGGGCAAAGACCAGCGCCGCGCTGAAATGATTGAGTGTAATAGTCACTGCGCTCGTCTCCGGATGAGGTAGTCGACTGAAAGCTGAGAGCTAATGGCCAAGAGCCTCTTCATTGTTTCTTCCCGATCGCGATGTGATAGGCGTCGGCCACGGCGATGAAGTTCAGTAAGCCCGCGACGATCATGAACTTCGTACCAAAGTCAGCCGTTGCGAAGGCGATAGCGCCCTGTCCCCAGTCGTTGACCAGCGTCAGAATGTAAAGCCCGC
This sequence comes from uncultured Acidobacteriota bacterium, assembly GCA_963793945.1. GTDB lineage: Bacteria > Acidobacteriota > Terriglobia > Terriglobales > Acidobacteriaceae > Sulfotelmatobacter. Next base: position 436,036 of record CAWCCE010000001.1, read on the forward strand.
CAGCGCCCACGTCACCGACAAACCCGAGCATGTCGAGAATGTCTCCGCCGTTCGCTTTATAGATGCGGCCCTGCATTGCCAGTCCTAGCAGGAACAACGTGATGATCGACACAAACAGCAGCGCGCCGCGAATCCAGCGCTTCTGAATCATGTGTCCGGCACCAGGAATTAGCCAACCGACGGCGGGAGCAACGATCGACATTACGCTCACGGTTTCGGTGGGAGCGGCCTTTGCTTTTTCTGTGGTGGAATTTGCCATTTAAATCGTCACAATCTCGCGCTGAATTTTTCCGGTCACTTCTGCCGACTTGGCGCGCACCAGCACGTTGACCTCGCTGCGCACGCCAAACTCCGGCAGATAGATGCCGGGCTCAATCGAAAAGCAGGAGTTGGGAAGAATCTGCCGCTCGTCGTGAATCTCGAGATCGTCCATGTTCGCTCCATTGGAATGGACGTCCGTCCCGATGGAATGTCCCGTGCGATGAATGAAATAATCGCCGTAGCCAGCCTTTTGGATATGCCCGCGCGTGGCGCGATCGACTTCCCATCCCGCAATACGGCGACCGGAGTTGATGGCGTCCAGCACCGTCTTCACGCCGGCATCCCGCGCGTCGCGAACAATGTTGAAGACATCGTGCATGCGTCCCGAGGGCGCTCCTCCAACGAAGCCCATCCAAGTAATGTCGTAGTACACCGCGCCGGGAGTATTCTTCTTTCCCCACACATCGAGCAAAACGAGATCGCCCTCGCGAATCGGAACCGGATGGCTGGCGTGCGGCTCATAGTGCGGATTCCCTGCATTGGCATTCACCGCGACGATCGGCGGATCGTCCGTCAGAAGATTCTCGCGAGCGAACGCTTCCATGAACCACTGTTGAATCTCGTGCTCTTTCGTGCCGCCATTGCGGACGCGCTTGCCGATCTCTTTGAATGACTCGGCGACAATTGAATCAACGCTATCTCGCGCTGCGAAGTGCGACTGAATCTGTGCTTCGGTCCATGTCGATTCAAACTGAGCGACCAGATCCGCGGAACTGACCACGTTTTTTCCCAACCCGCGCAGCAAGTCGATCGTGCCGCCATCGACCAGCGAAATCGTGAAAACAATATTGTTCGGCGAATACTGCAGTGCTAGGTCACGATAGTTCGCCAGCATTGCTTTCAGCTTGTCGAACAGTTCCTGCCACCCGGAATATTGCGTTTTCTTGCCGGGCAGGGTATCGAGATGCCCGGCTTCGATCTTATGTACGAGCTTAAGCGGCTCGCCTTCGGCAGGGATCAAATAGAACCACCGCCGTGTCACCATCAGGCCGGCAGGCAGCCCAAGGACACGGTACGCAATGGGATCGCGATGATGATGATCGCAAAACAGCCATGCGTCGATATTGCGTTCACGCAGCGCAGATTGAATCGCAGCTAGGTCCATGGGCAAACCCCTATTGTAAACGAGGAAAAGCAAGCGTGGGGAAGCCTGAGCTATTCCGCATAGCCAGGATGAAGCCAAGCCCTTCACTCTGGGATTGATCTGGGCACTCAAAGAGTCCTCCCTTTTCGCGGGTCCATCAAGCAGAGTCTTGTTAAACTTCCAAGAATGTCGGCCATGCCCCAATCCGTCCCCGGCAAACGCCTTCGCATCGAGTCGATCGACGTTGTTCGCGGCTTCATCATGATCCTCATGGCGATCGATCATACCCGCGACTTCTTCGGTCCCCCGGGCATCAATCCGACGGATCCGGCAACGACCACCATCCCACTATTCTTCACGCGCTGGATCACCCATTTTTGCGCGCCCACATTTTTTCTCCTGACGGGAACTGGCGCCTTCCTCGCTCGCCGCCGCAAATCTACCAGGGAACTGTCGCAGTTCCTCTTCACCCGCGGCCTATGGCTGATCTTTCTGGAAATAGTTGTGGTCCGTTGCTTCGGATGGCAGTTCAACTTCGATTACCACGTGACGATTCTCAACGTGCTGTGGGCCCTGGGATGGGCAATGATCGTGCTTTCGGGCCTTGTCTACTGGCCGACCTCGGCGGTTGCCGTGTTCGGACTTGTATTGATTACCTGCCACAATCTGTTCGATTCCGTCGAATCTTCCAACTGGCTTTGGACCATCCTGCACTCACCGAACTTCCTTTTGAATCGTCCCGGCCACATCGTCTTGGTGGCTTATGCACTCATCCCTTGGGCTGGCGTCACCGCAGTTGGCTACACTCTGGGACAAATTTATAGCTGGCCTTCGAACCGCCGGAAACGTTTCCTACTCCCGCTCGGACTAGGATTGATGGCGGCATTCTGTGTGTTACGTGCGATCAATCACTATGGCGACCCGGTGCCGTGGAGCACACAGCGCTCGGCAGCTTTCACCGCGCTGTCGTTCCTCAACACCACAAAATATCCGCCATCCCTGCTTTTCCTGTTGATGACCCTCGGCCCAACAGCACTTCTTCTCTGGGCGGTGGATGCCGCCACGCCGCCCTGGCTTTACCCCGCGCTCATCTTCGGCAAGGTACCAATGTTTTATTACCTGCTCCATATCCCGCTGATTCACACGCTTGCGCTCATCGTCTGTTACGCGCGTTATGGCCAGGTGCACTGGATGTTCGAATCGCCAGGGCTCGGCCAGTTTCCCGTCACACCGCCGCCCGGCTGGGGATACTCGTTGCCCTTCATTTACTTGATCTGGGCAATCGTTGTCGTGACGCTCTTTCCGTTATGCCGATGGTTCGCCGGCGTGCGGCAGCGTCGCAACAACGCTTGGCTGAGTTATTTCTGATTGGAAAATCTTCAATCGGCTTAAGAAGATGTGGATAGCACCCGTTTGCGCACATTATCGGGCAGCGTTTCGCATGCTGTCCGCAATACCAGGCGTGGAGCCCGTCCGCGAATCTTCTTCAAGTACGGGACAGTCCGCTTGGCGTCGAACTTCGCCGTTTCGCGCAGCAGCCAACCCAATCCCTTCTGCACCATGTCGTCCTGATCTTGCAGAAGCAGACCGGAGAGATTCACGATCTCGGGAAAGAACATCCGCGTTCGCGCCCCGCGAATAAGTGCCACGCATGCCGCACGCCGGTGCCACCGCTTCTTCGACTTCGCCCAGCGGAATGCAGCTTTCACTCGCGCCGGTTTGGCCACCATCATGGGCGCGATCAGATTATGCACAAGCCCATCGTGGTCCGCCCAGCTATTGATACGGTCCAGCCAAGCTTCGAAGAGCTTGAATTCGCGATCGCCAAATTTAGCGTCCAAGCCCTCCAACAGGAAAACTGCGGCTACTTTTTCTTCGAGTACGCTTCCGGAGAACAGCCGGTCCGCGACGTTCACCAGAAAATCGAAACCGTGCTCTCGGAGAACTTCGCGTCGGCGCTCACGCACGGCACGCCGCAACGCGGCCGTATACCATCCGTGGGACTTGATCTCGTCTTTGAAGAACCACTGCACCCCAGCCGCATGTTCAGCCGAGCCGCCGTCCTTTAATGCGCGACGAATCTCTGCCGCGACATCTGCCGGGGTTCCGAAAATCTTCGCCGAGCTTTCATCATCGACCTTGCGCACAGCCCGTGCCATTTAATTCGCCTCGACCGTCTCTACGCGGACTAGCCGGTCATAAATCCAGAGCAGCAGCGTCGTGGCGATGCCGACCGCCGTTACCGACCACCAGACCATCTCCGGACGGTGCAGTTCTTCACCAAAGTGGTGCATCAGCCACCCGCTAAACGGTCCAGCAACGAACGACCCGATGCCGAGCGGAAGGAAGGCAAATCCCATGTACGTACCCTGTTGTCCGGGAGGAGCAAGGCGGGAAATATAGTCGTAATACCTGGGCGCCTGGATGATCTCGCCGGTCGCAATCACCACGAGTGTAACGACAGCCATCCAGACGGAAGGATGCAGGATCAGAGGAATAAAGCCGAGGCTCGTAATCAGCGTCCCCAACACAACCGCGTGAAACGCTTGCATGCGCTTGGTCAGAAATCCAATCACCATGGTGAAGCAGATGACCACGATCGGATCAGTCGCAAGAATGCGCGCGGTGTCCGCCTTGGGGTCGATGTAGGCCGAGATGTAAAGCGGCAGCGCGATAAATTCCTGCCAGAAGACGATCCAGTATCCCGTGAAGATCAGTAGAAACAACATGAACCGCGGATTCGAGACAACTGTGACGAAGTTGATCCCCACCTGCCGGAGGCTCGCCTTCTCGCCTTCGTCGGCGCGGCGCGGTTCTTTGAACAGTAAAAGTACAAAGATAAGCATGAGGAATACGCTCAACGCGGCGATACGAAATACGTTCTCCACGATGCCGTGACTTTGTGCCCACGAGGCGAGCAAGGGGCCCGCCGTGCTGCCAACGTTGACCAGCGTGTAGTAGATGGAATACCCAACCGAACGGACATTTTCCTTGGACGCGCGAGCCGTGGTCCCTACTACGCTGGGTTTCACCAGAGCGACTCCAAGCGCGGGCAGAATTAGGATGAATGCCACTAGTCCCACGAGCGGCACATGGCTTCGCAAGGGAGCGAGCCAAGGCGAGCCGATCGAACCCATCAGAAAATAAGCGAGACTCAGAATCAGGTAGGCCAGAGACAGCGCTCGGCGGAAGCCGAGTCGGTCCGCGACCGCGCCGCCAATCACGGCCAGGAACCACACCCATCCGCCAAACATTCCGGTCAAGCTGCTGGCGCGCTCGACATCGAAATGCAACCCTTCATGAAGATAACGAGCCAGTACAGCGAAGACCGCGTAGTAGGAGAGACGCTCGAAAAGCTCGCTGATATTTGCGACCCAGAACGGCCGCTCAAATCCTGTTCGAATTTCCTCGAAGCGTTGGGAAAAGGTCAAAGTCGCTCCTGTCGTGTTGCGCCGGCACAATGGCGCTCTCCGCGAGGGCATCTTGTCCTCGCAGGCGGCCTCTATCCAATCGTCTTCCGCACTTCGGCAGCGGAAATTCCCGCAACCCGAATCACTTTATTCCGGCTGCTCTGGCCGGACGCAATGGTAACGGAAGAGCGCGGCACCTTCAAAAGTTTCGCGAAGAATTCGATGCAAGCATCATTCGCCCGCCCCTCAATTGCAGGCGCGGTTAGCGAGACTTTCAGAGCATCTCCGAGCTCGCCAGTGATGGCATTCTTTTTCGCCCGCGGATGGATCTTGACAGCGAAGCTTATCCCGCTATCGAATTCGAAAAGAGGGATCATCGTATGCCCCTGTGGCCCTATGTGGTTAAAGCTTTGGCCGCTCCCCGAAAATAGCCGTTCCTACTCGCACACAAGCTGATCCTTCTTCGATCGCAATCTCGAAGTCGTGGGACATTCCCATGGAAAGGACATCCATGTGCACTGAAGGCAGCTTTCGTGCTGCAATTGAATCGCGCAACTCTCGCAGCTTCCGAAAGTAAGGCCGGGCCAGTTCTGGATCTTCCGTGAATGGAGGAACGGTCATCAGCCCACGAAACACCAAAGCCTCGAATCGCGGCGCCGCGAGCAGCAATTGATCCAACTCTGTCGAATCGGCCTCGACGCCGCTTTTCGCGGATTCACCGCCAACGTTCACTTCAATCAGAACGCTCAGCTTCTTCCCGACCTCTCGTGCAGCCGCGTCAAGTTTTTCGGCCAGCTTCACGGAGTCGACTGAGTCCACGGCGCCAAACAGCTCCGCCGCTTTGCCGGCCTTATTGCTTTGCAGATGACCAATCATGTGCCATGCAGCAGCGTTCAGGTCGGCAAGCGCGCCAGCCTTACCGGCAAATTCCTGCACGCGATTCTCGCCGAACAGCCGCAGTCCCGCTGCATAAGCTTCTCGAATGCGCTCCGGCGGATGTGTCTTGCTCACTGCCATCAGCGCAACTTCCTCCGCAGGCCTTCGCGCGCGCCGCGCAGCCGCGGCGATCCGTTCGTGTATCGCCGCAATGTTTTCAGAAATCGACATAACTGAAACAAAGACTACTAAACCACGAAGGACACCAAGTGCCACGAAGGCCTTCTTGATTTCCTTCGCGTAACTTCGTGCCCTTCGTGGTTCAAAAGCTACATGATCGCCGTTGGCGGTGCCGGTTCGTTCGGATCCCCAGCCGCGGAAGGCGGCACAAAGATCATCAGCGCTGCCAACCCTGCGAGAACGATCATTCCGCCCACAAGATACGATGGATTCGAAAATATCTGCGGTGGATGATTCGGTGCGCCCCAACTCGGAACGAATTGCAGTCCCGCCCATACCAGCCCTAACAGCGCCTCACCCGCAATCAGGCCGGATGCGATTAATACCCCGGCATTCTCGACGCGAGCTTTTTGAGCAGCATTGAAGCCACGACGTTCCGCAACCCAGTCGCCGATAGAACGAAATACCCCGCCGACAAAGATCGCGAACGTCGTGCCGAAGGGCAAATACATACCGACAGCTACCAGCATGGGGCTCTTCACCTGCATCATGATCATCGAAATTCCGAACAGAATTCCTACGACCACCAGCGACCACGGCATATCGTGACCTACGATGCCGGACGCTAACGTTGCCATCAACCCAGCTTGTGGCGCGGGCAATTCCGGACCGCCAAATCCTACTCCGCCTGCTCGAATGCTGCCCTCGTGCAACAACATCAGCGGCCAGTACATCACCAGGCTGGCAACCACGACCGCGATCAGTTCCGCGGTCTGAATCAATTTGGGGGTGCCGCCAAGAATGTATCCAACCTTGAAGTCCTGCAGCAGTTCACCCGCGACCGCCGACGAGACGCAAACCACCGCCGCCACGCCCAGCACGGTTGCCACTCCCGACCCTCCGGAAACGCCCAGCGCAACCATCAGGAGCGCTGCAATCAGCAATGTCGAGAGGGTTAAGCCCGAGATCGGATTATTCGACGAGCCAATAAATCCGACGAGATTGCCGGAAACTGTAGCAAAGAAAAATCCGACCAAAATCATCACAACGGCTGCGAGAATTGCGGGCAGTACCAGCCCTGAAATTTTGATGTAGAGCAGACACATCAGAACAAACATCAAGGCAATCAGCCCGAAGACGATTTTGGAGCTCATATAACGTTCCGTGCGGGCCAACTTCGCCTGTTGCGCGGCTGTCTGGCGCAAGTCAGCGAGCGCCTTGCCAATTCCGGCGGTCAGGCTCGCCCGCATTTTGAATAACGTGTAGGCAGCGCCGACGAGCATTCCACCAACCGCAATCGGCCGGACGATATATCGCCACACGGCGTCCGCCATATTCGCCCAATTATCCGGAGTGTCCGCGGGAATGTAGTTCCTGAGTTGGGGTCCCAGGAAAAATATGAAAAGCGGCACCAGCAGTCCCCATGCCAACACGCTTCCAGCGAACTGAATCGACGCCAGCCTGACACCGATAATGTATCCAACACCGAGATAAGCCGGACTCACACTGGGTGCGGCGAAAACGGTTGTTCCCCCGGTTGCAACAACGTGGGTGCTTCCCGCCCCGCCTAGTCGCACTTGGCTGCGTCCGAGGCTTCCCACGCCGACATGAAGATCCGTGTCGGCGGAGAACAAGCCGAACCTACCCAGGATATAGACGATGCCTCCGATCCCGATATTCCAGAACAGATATTTCGCGGCCTGCGCACCTCGTTGCCCTGCCTTGTGGATCTCCGACGCAGCCAGCGATTCGGGGAACGGCAGTTCGGGATCTTCCACCATGCCCCGCCGCACCAGAGAAATAAAGAGAACGCCCAGAATGCTGCCCACCATGATCAGCGCAGTGGATTTCCAGTACGCATCCTGAGGGCGAAACGAAGGCCAAGCTTTCGACAGGAGGAACGCCGGAATCGTGAAAATCGCCCCCGCTGCCACCGACTCGCCGATCGAGCCTGCGGTTCGGGCGATGTTCTCTTCGAGCAGCGATCCCTTCCACGCACGCATCGCGGCCATCGCAATGACCGCTGCCGGATAGGTTGCGGCAATCGTGATGCCGGCCCTCAGGCCCAGGTATGCGTTGGCTGCGCCCAACACGATTGTCATGAAGAGCCCGAGCAAAATCGCTCGTAAAGTGAACTCCTTCATCTCCATCGATTCGGGTACATAGGGCACGTGCTTCTTTGTACCCGGGAGTTCGTTGGCACGACTGCTCATAGACGGGATCCTTTTAGAACTGTGAATGAAAGTGCAATCGACGGCTTCGACCGGCTGATCTCAAAACAGTGGAACGGCGCACGTTAGCATGCGGCAACCCCGCATGACAAGTACGCTTGCATCGGTGCCGCGCACTTGTAACATTTTGGGCGTAAGGACGAAGAGTTGACTCTGGCTTCGACAAAGCAATAGCTGCGAGCGGGTGCGATCTGAACACTGCCACTGCCGGGTCGTATCCATTCTGCGGACGGGCTCCTGGTGTAAAATGAAGTCAATCTTTCTCCGCCCCTTCGCGTTTTTTCGTTCCGAGGTGTGAAGTATGAGTGTCTCCCCCGATGTACCTTTCTCTCTGCCATACCAGTGCCGCGATTGCGGCAGCGAAGTCGGTTTTCGGTCGCGGCGTCGAACCTTGACCGAGCGGTTTATCCTGCCCTTGCTCCTTCTTCAGCCAGTCCGCTGTGGAGAGTGCTTTCGCCGGGACTACCGCCTGATTTTTACACGGGTCTGCAAGCGATTGTCTGACGCACCGCGAGTCCTGCCGTCGCGGCAGTCGGCGCCGCCCAACCGCAACGTTGCCTAGCGGCGCTCGTCGCCGCTATACTCTGTTGTAGAGATCGTGTTCGGCCGCGGCGAACCCTCCGCGGATTGAGGAGGCCGTCTTCAGCAGTAGTGAGGACCGAATCCGGGCTGACCAGGCCACAACCGCAGAAGGTGGGCCTTGTATTGTTTCCGAACAGCCTGCGTCGCTCTCTGCGACTTGGTTTCGACGCGCCGCCGAGGGTCTCTTCTCCGTTCTTTTTCCTTCCGATTGCCGCATTTGCGGACTTCCTCTCTTGAACATTTCCCGCCTGCCGGTATGCCCAAACTGCCTGACAGAGATTCATCCGGTGCGTGGGAAGGTGTGCTCGATTTGCGGGGAGCGCGTTCTCACCTCGTACGCGGATTGCGATGACGACGGTCTCCGTCGATGTCCTGTCTGCCGCCGCATCGATCATCCCTTCGAACGCGCAGTTTCTTATGGCAGTTATGACGGCGGCTTGCGCGAGCTCATTCATCTATTGAAGTACAACAGCGTGCGCCCGGCAGCCAACGTACTTGGCCGGATGCTGGCCGAGGCCGTGACCACGCTGGAATCCGCATTCGAGCAGGCGACCGTCCTGGTCGTCCCGGTTCCGCTGTTCAAAGGCAAACGGAGCCAGCGCGGATTCAATCAAGCCGAACTGATTGCTCGTGCCGCGCTCAAGGCATATCCAGCGCAGCGGCTGCAACTTGCCCCGGACATTCTCGTGCGCACCCGCGAGACTCATTCGCAAATCGGATTGACCAGCCATCAGCGCCGCGAGAACTTGCGCGGAGCCTTCGCCGTCCCGCGTTCCCAGGAAGTCACTGGCCGCGAAGTCCTGCTCGTGGATGATGTCTATACCACGGGGACCACAGCCTCCGAATGCGCCCGCGTGCTGCGCCGCGCTGGAGCTTCCAAGGTATGGGTAGCGACCGTGGCGAGAACGCTGAAACTGGCATCTAAATATCAGGAGCTCGACCCGGTCGAAGGGGAAGATTCAAGTCTGAAAGTTCCAGATTTTCAAGGTCTGAAAGTAGAAACTGAGAGCAGATCTCTGAGACAGCATGACCTTGAAACATTGAAACCTTGAAACTTTGAAGTTTTCTATGTCCCTGCGGATGCAACAACACGACGCAATATCCCGGCATGCCGCTGGCCTATTCCCGTTAGCGCCGCATCGCGCCGGGGACGGCCATGCCCTGCTTGCTCCCGTGCTCGTGCTGAACGCTTCCTATGAGCCAATCAACGTCTGCGCCGCGCGTCGCGCGCTGGTCCTCGTGCTCAAGGGCGTCGCCATGACGGAAGAAGAGAACGGACACTTCCTGCATTCTGCCCGCGTCGCCATGCGTCTGCCGTCGGTGATCCGGCTGCTCGAGTATCGCCGCATTCCGCACCAGAGCCGCGCACTCTCGCGGAAGAATATCCTGCTGCGCGATCGCAATACCTGCCAGTACTGCGGCACGATCCTGGCTTCGGGCGAGCTCACGCTCGACCACGTCATCCCTCGATCCCGCGGGGGCCTCTCGACATGGGAGAACCTCGTCGCCTGCTGCCATCCTTGCAACCGCCGCAAAGGCAACCAGTCGCCCACGGAATCCGGGATGAAGCTGATGCGAGAGCCTCGCGCATTCAACCTCCACACCAGCCGCCACATCATGCGCCTCATGGGTCGCAGCGACGACAAGTGGCGCAAGTATTTGTTCTACTAGCGTTCTCCGGGCGGGACCCTCACTTCCCTAACAGGAGGCACTCCGTGAAAGCCTTCTCCCCTGCGGCAATACCACTTTTCATTCTCCTCGGTCCGTGTTTTCTCGCAGGCCAAGCCGGGGCTGCGCCGAACTCAATCGAGAGCCGTCAAGGACATCACCCCGATGGGCCAGACGTGATCGGTCACGCCCGCATCTCGAAAGGCGCGACGTCGAAATGCATTCTGGTCGAGGTCTACGACGAAACACATCAAGCATCGACTTCATGCGTCGTCGAATTCGAGAACGGCGCCGTTCACGAACTGGCCTTTGGTGAGTCGATGCAGTCGCCACAGGACGGACGAATATCGCTGGAGCGTTCCGGCAAAGTTCCGAGACGATGCAAGGTCCGTTATGACTAGAGCGATTTTCGCACCCATCAGCGTCTCGCTATTGATCGTTCTGTCCACACTCGCGTCAGGACAGGCAAAATCAGGGCCCGCTCCCGCGCCGCCGGCGCCCTTCTTCCGCATCACTTTCGAACGAGGAGAACCCGTCGCTGGAGTGACCGCTACCGGAGCGGTCGCCGTACCGTTCGAATGCACGAGCGACGGCACCGCTTTCGTGAACATGCTCCATCCGTTTTCGCCTGAAACTCAGTCTGCACCGTCATCCCATTTTTCGAAATATTCCGAGCCGCTCGAACTTGTATCCGTTCCCCCCTCCGGTGAGGCGCACGAATTTCGTCTCGATCAGATCACGGATCTTTACGACATTCGGCTCAAGGCCTATTACGCTTCGGAATCAGAAGTCCTTATTCTCGTGATCGCCGCGCCTGAGGACAAGCAGGGCAAGCAGCAGTTCGTGTCGTCTGATGGAGTCAAGCACGAGGTGCCCGCAAACTTAGCCGAGCATCACGATTACCTCGTCGCCTTCGACCGCAAAGGAGACTATAAGGAGACGATTCAACTCGATGACACTCTCGCAATCCAGAAGGTGGCCGCTTTCCCTTCCGGCATGCTGTTGTCGTTCGGTTTCGACAGGCAAGACCGTACCCCGAAGTTGTTTATGCTCAAAGACGACGGCTCTCTGCTCAAGTTCCTCGAAATCCCCCGCGGCGCCGCACCCACGTCGGTGTTCCGCACGCAGTTTGACAACGGCGAGGGGCCCGCTGTGTTCATCAAACCAGTGCAGCTTTTACCTCGTGGCGACACCATCCTAGTGGTTCAAAACAAGAGCAAATTCCCGGTGCTCGAAGTGAATGAGTCGGGCGCCGTCCGGGAGATTGAGCCGAAGTTGCCAGAACGAATGCAGATCAATTCGCTGATCCCCAGCGACGGAAATCTTTATGCGCAGATCGACGGTTTCAAGAATGGCTTGATCTACGAATTAAATCCTCAGGATGGATCCATCGTTAGACGCTTGGAAGCTGCGAACAACGAGGTTCCAGCAGAGCCGGTTGCCTGCGTGCACGATGGGAAGTTCCTGGCGTTTTACCACGGCGAAGGAAAGCTGGTCCCGCTAGTCGGCACCGCCGAGCGAGCGCCCGAAGCCGGAGCGGCGAATACTTCGTCCGGATCCACAACGAAAAACCAGTAGCTGCCAGAAAATCAGTCCGCTGAAAAATAGAGCATTTTCATCCTGAGCGAAGCGAAGGATCTATGCACCCGTCGGCACCCCGACGCGGCCTCGAGCTAAAAAATCCATAGTCGCCAAAACCAGCGTCGCAGGAGACAAATGTGAGCTTACTTCTGCGGCGGATTCTGATCCGGTTTGTTCGGGTCAGGCTTGCTCGGATCCGTCTTCTGCTCTCCCTTGGGAATCTCTTTCCCTTGGTACAGAATCTTCACATTCGATCCGAACCGCTTGTAATCTTCGTACTTCACGATTTCCTTGATGTGCACATCTTCCAGCTTGAAATGCAGCTCATCGTCGGCCTTGGTGTAGACCGGAAACCAGTATTGCCCGTCGATCTGCTGCCGCCAGGTGGTGAACTTGGGAAACAGATTTTCCTGGTCGCCATGTTTGGGGCGAATGTCCGGAACGGTCTTGCCGTACGTCTTCACGATCTGAAAGTCGTGATCGTCGACCCATACACGTCCCTGAAAATATCGCTTCTTGCCTTCGATCTTTTTGGGAGCGATGTCGAACACGTAGCAATGCAGTTCATCTTCCTGCTGCTGGCCTACATAAAGAATGCTGTATTCGGGAAGATCCTCGGTCGTAAGCACAAATGGCAGACGGTGCCGTATGTCTTCCATGTCTTCCTGGGACATATAAATCTTGGTCAGGCTCGACGCCGGAGCGAAGACCACATTCTCGATGCGGTGCCCCTTGTCATCGAACATCACATCGAAGACTTCGTGGTACTGCCCGTCCACCGTCTCTCCATCGAGCGTTTCAACTTTCACATCTTGGCGGTACGTGTACTGGTCGCGGGCCTTCGCGAACTCCGTCTCTTTCTCGGAGAAGCGCTTGATGATCTCGTCCGGTGTGATTTCTTTGGGAGGATTCGTTTCGAGCGCGCCTTCCTGAGCGAGTGCGGGCAAGCCCGCCAACCCGCAGATCAGCAGCGCGAGGCATAGCGAAAAACGGCCGAATACCTTCATCCGACTAGTTTATCGAATCTGGAGAGAGTTGGTGCAGAGACGTAACCAGCAACTCCCCTGTTTGACGAGGGGTCAGCAGCAAGCTACGTCTCCACTCTGCGGCAGAAGACCGCGGCGACCCCGCCCTCCGGCCCCTCTCCGCTCAGTGAGGTCGGAGGGAAGGGGTGCTGCAGTTCTGCCACTCAGTTGGATGCCTTCATCGATAAGAGGTTGCCGTCCGGATGATAGCCAGTTTGTAAACGCACGAAGAATTCCGCGAACGAGAGATGAGGTTTTTTCGAACGCCCAGAGTGTCACAGCGCCCGCGATGCTTCGATCCACAGCGCTCATAAACTTTGTCATCCTGAGGCGGGCGAAGTTCGCCCGCCGAGGGAGCTGACGAAATTAATTAGTGGAAGCGCACCGGAAGCCTGTCATGATTCCCAGTGTTAACGCAGAATGAGGTCTCAAAGTTTTCCACAACAAAAAATTTTAGCTTGTGACGAACGACCTTTACTCAGACTCCGCAAAACGCCGACACTGGATTCATGCGCGCGACGGTGAGGAAATCGGAACGAGACGCTTCAAAGAGTCGATCTCGCCATTCCGGCACCGCTAACTCCTTATTCCGTAATATTTTGCCTCTAAAGCCTTTGTTATTAATATTTTGCGGCTAGCTTCTTGGCTTTAAAGCCAATGAAATGAATATTTTGCAGATTCGTTCGAAAAATTGCGGAACCCGAATCTCAACCCTCGCAGCCAGCCTGCTACACTCATCCGTTTGTCGCAGCGACGTTGCTCGCAACGTCTCGATGCATTTGAAGGAGCTCTTCATGCGCCGTCTTCTTCTCTGTCTTGTCGTGTTTGCATTCGCTCTTCCGGTTCTTGCCCAGGCCAAGCACCCCTTCACCTTTGACGACATGATGAAGCTCAAGCGCGTCAGCGACCCGCAAGTCTCGCCTGACGGCAAGTGGGTCATCTTCAGCGTGGTCGATGTCGATCTCGCGTCGAACACGAAGACGCCACACATCTGGATCGTGCCACTGAATGGGGAGAAAGACGCGCATGTGGGGACGGCCGCCCCCGGCCGTCCAGCCGAGCAAAGCTCGGCAGGGTCTTCGTCTGCGGAACGAATTCTTATTGCCGACCAAGACGCCGACCGCCCCCGCTGGGCCCCGGATGGAAAGCGCTTCGCATTTCTGTCCAACAAAGAAGATGGATCGCAGGTCTGGATAGCAGAATTTGACGGCGCAACCGGCGCGGTGACCTCACAAAAACGGTTGACCGACATTGCGACCGAGGCCGGCGGAGAAATCTGGTCACCCGATGGCAAGCGCATTCTGTTCACCTCCGATGTCTATCCCGAATGCGACGGCACCGCACAGGCCGAGTTGGACTGCAACGCGAGGCGGTTGAAAAGTGCCGAGCAGTCCAAGGTCAAAGCAATGATTTTTGATCATCTGCTCTACCGGCACTGGAATGCCTACAAGGAGGGCAAGAGGAGCCATCTGTTGGTGGTCCGCGCCCCGGCGCCTTTATCTGAACCGTCGACCGAAGGTGACTCGGTGATGGAAGACCGCCCGCGCGATCTCACGCCCGGAGATTTTGACGCTCCCGTCTTCTCCCTCGGTGGGCAGGATGACTACGCCTTCTCGCCTGACGGAAAAGAGATCTGCTACGCGTCGAATCACGACAAGAATCCCGCGGCTTCCACCAACAACGATTTATGGATCGTCCCGGTCAGCGGAGGCGCGGCCGGATCTGTCCAGGCGAAGAACATCACCGCCGACAATCCCGCCAGCGACACCTCGCCGCTCTATTCGCCCGACGGCCGCTACATCGCCTACCGCGCCCAGCAGCGTCCGGGATACGAGAGCGACCGCTTCCGCCTGATGCTCTTCGACCGCAAGACCGGCGAGAAGAAGAACCTGACCGAAAATCTCGACCGCTGGGTGGGAACCTATGCGTGGTCTCCAGACTCGAAGCGCATCTACTTCGTGCACGAATCGGCGGGCGAAGCACCAGTGATTTCGTTCGAGATTAATCGGCCCTTCGATCAAACAGTTACTGTGGACGGCGATCCTAAGGAAACTGCCAAGAACAACGCCGCCGTAGTGCTTCGCGATGGCTTCAACGACGATGTCTCCATAACACCGGACCGAAAAACCATCGTCTTCACGCGAATGTCGATATCGTTCCCAACCCAGATCTACAAAGCGGATTCCGAAAGAAGCGT
The DNA here is from genome assembly GCA_963793945.1 of uncultured Acidobacteriota bacterium. Taxonomy (GTDB): domain Bacteria; phylum Acidobacteriota; class Terriglobia; order Terriglobales; family Acidobacteriaceae; genus Sulfotelmatobacter. The sequence goes on from CAWCCE010000001.1 coordinate 451,191, forward strand.
TGCCGAGCAAGTTGCTCATCCTCCTAATCAGCTGACTCGCGTCAATGATGCGCTTCTGTCGAGTACTCTCATGTCCCCGCTCGAATCCTTCTGGTTCACTGGTGCCCACAACGACAAGGTCGAAGGTTTTCTGGTCAAACCTCCGAACTTCGACGCCAGCAAGAAATATCCCGTGAAGTTCCTCATTCACGGCGGGCCGCAAGGCGCCTGGGGAGACGACTGGAGCTATCGCTGGAATCCTGAACTGTTCGCGTCCCCCACTTCAGCACAACCCTCCGGCTACGTCGTCATCATGATCAACTTCCACGGATCGACCGGATACGGACAGAAATTCATCGACGCGATCAACGGCGACTGGGGTGGTGCTCCGTACGAGGACCTGATGAAAGGCCTCGACTACGCCGAGCAGACGTATCCGTTTATTGACAAGAATCGCGAGTGCGCGCTGGGCGCGAGCTACGGCGGGTACGCCATCAACTGGATTCTCGGCCACACCGACCGCTTCAAATGCCTGGTGTCGCACGACGGCATGTTCAACGCCGAGTCGGCGTGGGGTACGACCGAGGAACTCTGGTTCAACAACTGGGAGTTCAAAGGCACGCCCTACAACAATCGCGCGAGCTACGAGAAGTGGTCGCCGCATCAGTACGCCAAGAATTTCAAGACACCGACTCTCGTCATTCACGGTCAGCGCGACTACCGCCTCGACGTGAGCGAAGGCTTCCAGCTTTTCACCACGCTGCAGATGGAAGGCGTCCCGTCGAAGATGCTCTATTTCCCCGACGAAGGCCACTGGGTGCTGAAGCCGCAGAATTCGCAGCTCTGGTACAAGACGGTCAACGACTGGGTCGACCAGTGGACGAAGTGAATCGATCGCGCCGCAGGCGATGCTCGCATGACAACCGCCGCCTCGGCTGTCTGTTTCAACTCACCAGAGCAGCCCGACGGGACGTCGATCGAAAGGCGGCGGATCGATTTCCGAGAAAGGATTTCCGCTGCTCACAGCCGGCAAGACTTGCAGCGGATCATCGATCACGGCGCCAACGCCAGCAGTGACCGAGACGTCCACTTCGAGCGGCGGACTGAATCCTCCGCTTGAGGGCACGATGCTGGCCAGCCCGTTTCCATCGGTGGCGGCGTTGCTTTGGCTGACCTGCAGGATCACCGGCATTGCCGGGTTACTGGGATTCGTTTCTCCGTCACCGCTCGCAGGCGATGTTCCGCCCGGCCGAAGCACGGTCTCGAGGAACGCGACGGGAGCAGCAATGACAGCATTCGGTGGCGTGGCGGAATCGGTGACTTCGACCACGACCGGCTGCAGAGCTTGGCCCGTCGAAACCTGTCCCGCTCCGGAGATTTGCTCAAGATGTTGTTGAGCCAGCGGAACGGGATTGACGTAGAACGTCCCGCACGGAACATTTCCCGGAGCGGCGCACGCCGTGACCTGCGCCATGCTCGTGAATTGCGTCACCGTGAGATTCACCGTCGCATAGCCTTTGGAATTGGTTTGCGCGCTTGCAGCGCTCAGCGCTCCGGTTCCGTTTACCAGTGTGTAGTTCACTTGCACGTTGTTCCGCGCCACTCCGTTGCTGAGCAGTTGTGCGGTCAGCGGAACGCTGACGCTGGCTCCCTGCGAGATCCAAACAAAGGGCGAGACGATTCCGATGTCGGACGATGTTTCGGTTGCATAGAGCGTCGCGTTGACCGATTTCGAGGACGTGTACGACGCCGGAGCGAGCGTCGCGGTGATCGTAGCGACTCCCGCTTTCGCCGGAGTCAGCCAAGTTGCGGCGTCTCCATTCTGATCGCTCGTTATCGAGCAAGACGACGCGCCGCCGCAAACCGAGAGTTGCAGCGAATTGGTTGCGCTCCACGCGATGGTTGCGCCAGCAACTGGAGTCACGCCGTCGGCCTCGAGCACGCGCACGCTCACCGGATGCGCCGCCTGCGCTCCAACCGGAGTAGGCGAATTGAGTCCGTAGAGCAAGACGATATTGTCGGTGGCAGCCGCGCCATACGTGAGTGCGGCGGTCATCGTCGTGGAGGCGCCGCTGACCGGATCGGTGATCGTGATATTCTCCGCTCCGTCGGCGTGTGCTGGTGCGGCGAGAATCATCTGGCTGGCATTGACGGTGAGTTGTTGGGCGGAAGTGCTTCCGATGATCGAAGTGAATCCAGGCGCGAAGCCTGTGCCCTGAACGGTGACTGCTCCGCCCGCGACTCCAACGCGTGCGGGATAAACGCTGTCGGCATAGAGGACGTGAGCGTGATAGTGATAGTCGGGACGCCCGTCGCCGCGCAGATCGGCGATGCCGATCAGGTAGCTGCCCGTGGCGAGCACATGCGTATCCAAGCGTGTCATGCCGAATGTGGTCTGGTTAAACGCGGATGGAGTGAACGTCGGAGGAGCCGTTCCTTGCGGATCGGACGCGGCCCACATTCCGATCACCGGCTGCATTTTCAATTCGCTCGCGTTGCCAGATTCGTCCAGTGCTGTCACGGACACCGAGAGCGTGCGATTCGCCTGCGCGGGTAAGAGAAAGTATGGGACATTGCCGTAGTTGTTCGGCGACGAGATCCAGTCGCCGCCAAGGGGTAAGGCCGCGGGCGCAGTCCAAGACGAAGGAGATTGCGCTATCGGCTGCGCGGTCGTGCTCATCAGGATGTCTTGGGCAACGTCACTGCCCGACGTCACTGTGACAAGGATCGTCTGAGTCGATCCCGAAGGTGAGACCGGGCCCGGCGAATATGGCCCAACACCGGGCGACCAGGTAGGGTCGATGGCTTCCACCGAGAGTTGATATTGTGCACTGCCTCCATTCGGAAGCTGCAATCCCGCGAGATCGAAGAAACCTTCGACGCCTTGATTGTTCGATCCCCATTCGCTGAATGTGTCACCGGTTGAATCGAGGTATCCGGTGACCGGATTGCCCGCGTCCCCGGTGAACAGAAATCCGGAGACCGAACTTGCGGCGTAGCTACGAGAAGGCAGTCCAGTGGACGGATCAATCCAGCGCGCGACCACATTGACACCCTGCATGGGCTGCGTGGGATTGCCGTGAGTGTCAGTGAACCAGACGGAACCGTGAATGCGAGCAGTGGCGGCTGAAAACACTTGCTTGCCGGGAAAGCTGGACTGATTTTGCGATGTGACAGGATAAAGACGAGAGATGGCGGCTGCATCGTCCATCGACAACTGGTAAGGACTCGGATAACAGACGGTGATGGGCACGCAGATCCACGAATCTTCAAAATGCATGACGGGAAATCCCGCATAATCATCCGATGTCGGACGCGGCGATCCTGTCTGCACATTCAGATTGAGCTGTGACCAGCCCAGGCCCAGCACTTCGCCGATGACGCGCACCAAGCGATATTCGACATCAGTGAGCTGCGAAGATTGTTGCGTGCACTGACCATTGATGACGATGAGAGCGTGCTGATAAACGGCGAGAGATCCGTAGTTATCGTTGCCGCCGAAGACGGCATTAGAAAAGCACTGGCCGGCATCGCCGGCGCCCGCCCCTAACAGCGCATCCGTGACCGACCCGTCGGCGTCGTAGACAACGCCAACTGGAGTTCCAGTCGCTGTGGATTGAATATCCGCCGGCATGGAGATGGTTCCGTTGGCGTTTATGTAGACATTCGTCCCATTCACGTCTTCGCCGAGCTGGCCGCCGCTTGTCGCCGACAGGGCAGCCGTCGAGACTGACGTCCACTGGCCGAAGGCGCCGGCGACGAAGCTATTCGCAGAAGTGTTGGGCAGGATTGGACTCAGATCGCCCTGATCGGTGTAATAGGTGATCAGTCCTTGCGGCCAGGAGAGCGGCTGACCGGTCGTCGTCGAATCGAAGTAGCTTGATCCCGCCACGCATTTCGGACCGCCCGCGCGCAGCACAATAGCGAAGGCAGAAATGAGGAAGGCAGCGAAGGCCAGCCTGAGGAGAAACAAGCGAGCCGTCAATGCCATGCTGGTTTCATGGTCACCTCGTCTCATACTCATTCCTCCTCACTGGCCCGCCGCACCGCCAAGGCGAAATCGCTGACACGCACTCGCGATTTCCCACCAAGGACGGGGTCCTGTTGGAACACTGAAAGGTGTCGGGCGGTTAACATCACCCGACCCAAGGCATCGATATCGAATCTCCCCAGCGATCCTTCGACAGAGCTGGTGAGGCCCAATTTGCTGGGTGGATATAGAAATAGGAGAAGGTGTTGGCCCACGCGATAGCGCTGCCCGCCGGACCAGAGGCCAATCCATTGGGTGATGGTGAGATCTTCGCCAGGGGTGGTGCCGCGAATTGCTTCGTCTATGCGGAAGGTGACCACAACCGTTTCGAGCGCCTGGCCCTGAGCGGCCGGGTGGCGTTCAATTCCTGTGACACGGCCGGAAAAAATCATTCCTGCGGCGCGGGTCATCAGGGGCAAGCCTACTTTTCCAGGAGAGTGGATTGGAAATCGAGGGACGATCGGAGCTGGCTCCGGAATCGACGGCTCGCCGATGTGCAGCGATTGCTCTGCATCGGGCAGTGTATTCCGGAGATTGGCGGAGTGCGTCTGGCCGCGCAATGGGAGCGGCGCGGACACCATCAGAGAAACCGCGAGCAGACAACAACCACTTCTCCCACACATGGGGAAGACCTCAACGATTGAATGTCTGCTCGGAGGGTTGCCGAAGAACGAGTCAGAGTAGTCCGGATGGAATTATGAAGTCAGTGATGGATGTCACAAGACGCTGTGAATTTCCTGGGCGAAACTCATGAGGGATTTCACACGGAGGACGGAACTTTATCGGTCGAGTTCGAGTTTCGTTAGACTAGTCCGAGTCATTGCAAGCGATTATTGTGCGACATGTATCGCGGCATAAAGAGGACAGAATGTCGACTCTTGAATTCACGTTGCTTGTATGCGCCGGCTCTTTGCTCGCCGGGCTCGTGGGCGCTCTTACTGGACTCGGCGGCGGTGTCGTGCTGGTTCCATTTCTGACACTCCTGTTTAAAGTCGACATTCGCTACGCGATCGGAGCGTCACTGGTTTCAGTGATTGCGACGTCTTCGGGCGCGGCGGCGGCTTATGTGAAAGAGGGCATTTCGAACATCCGGATCGGAATGTTCCTTGAGATTGCGACGACGTTGGGGGCGCTTCTCGGCGCGCATCTGGCGGCACGAGTCTCGACGCATGCAATTGCGATCGTATTCGGCATGGTGCTGTTGTTCTCGGCATACTTCGCGCGGAAGCCGCGACCACTCCACGAACGCGATGCTCCGCCCGACCCACTGGCGACGCGCTTGCGCCTGAACGGAAGTTTCCCGGACGCAGAAGGCGAACGTAGCTATAACGTTCAGCACGTGCCGGCGGGATGGAGCCTGATGTTTGGCGCTGGAGCATTGTCGGGTCTGCTGGGAATTGGTTCGGGCGCGATGAAGGTGCTCGCCATGGATCAGGCGATGAGGATTCCCTTCAAAGTTTCAACGAGCACCAGCAACTTCATGATCGGGGTGACTGCGGCGGCGAGCGCAGGAGTTTATCTGCGGCGAGGATATATCGATCCCGGGCTGGCGATGCCGGTGATGCTCGGAGTTCTGGCGGGGTCGCTGTTGGGCGCGAAGCTACTAATGCGAGTTCACACGAAGTGGCTGCGGCTTGGATTCAGCCTGGTGATCGCGCTGCTGGCGATCGAGATGCTCTACAACGGATTGTCGGGGAGAATCTAAATGGCAGCCGAGCGAAACTGGACCGATCGGAGGATTGAAAACGCCGTCGGCAATCTGCTGCGCGCCGGAGTGTCGCTCGCGGCGCTGATCGTGTTTATTGGCGCCATCATTTACCTGGTTCGGCACGGAATGTCGCCGGTCGAGTATCGCGTATTCCGCGGCGAGCCGGCGGACTTGCGAAGCGTTCATGGAATTCTCCGAGATACTTTCCACCTGCGGGGACGCGGAATTATCCAGCTGGGACTTCTGGTTCTGATCGCGACTCCGGTCGCACGAGTGGCGCTTTCGATGTTCGGCTTTGCCGCCGAACGCGATCGTATGTACGTATGGTTCACGGCGGTCGTATTCCTGATTCTGCTTTATAGCCTCCTGGGGTCCGCGGTCTGAAATGTCGCTTTGAAAAGATGGTTTGAGGCGTTTGCCTCGTTGACTTTGTTTCCCTTTGGCTCCTAAGATGGCTCACCTGAATTCTGGGGATTCACCTTGCGCGCTGCGCCATTGCGGACAAAATGATCGGCCAGAACATCTCTCACTACAGAGTGATCGAAAAACTCGGCGGTGGCGGGATGGGCGTCGTTTATAAGGCCGAAGATACTCGTCTCAAGCGCTTCGTGGCGCTGAAGTTCCTTCCTGAAGATGTGACGCGCGATCCTGCGGCGCTCAGCCGTTTTCGGCGCGAGGCGCAGGCCGCGTCGGCGCTCAATCATCCTAATATCTGCACGATTTATGACATTGGCGAAGAGGGCGATCAGGCCTTCATCGTCATGGAATATCTGGAGGGGGAGACGCTGAAGCATCTGATCGGCGACCGCCCCATCGAACTAGAGAAGTTGTTCGGGATTGCCGTTGACGTAGCAGATGCTCTGGATGCGGCGCACTCGAAGGGAATCGTCCATCGCGACATCAAGCCGGCGAATATCTTCGTGACGCGTCGCGGTGCGAAGATTCTCGACTTTGGATTGGCGAAGGTGACGCAGGAGGCGAACCGCGCGCTGGATCCGTCGGAGGCGACCAAAACCGAAGGCGAGGGCCCGCAACATCTGACCAGCCCGGGATCGGCGCTGGGCACCGTCGCGTATATGTCGCCGGAGCAGGTGCGGGGCAAGCCTCTCGATGCCCGCACGGATCTTTTTTCTTTCGGGATCGTGCTCTATGAGATGGCGACAGGGACGATCCCGTTTCGAGGAGAGACTTCGGGAGTCATCTTCGACGAGATCATGAACCGGGCGCCGGTTGCACCGATTCGGCTGAACCCGAAGCTGCCGGCGAAGTTGGAAGACATCATTAATCGCGCGTTGGAAAAGGATCGCGATCTACGGTACCAGCACGCGGTCGATATCAAGTCAGAATTGCTGCGGCTGAAACGGGATCTGGAGTCGGGGAGAAGTCCAGCGGCGTCCTCTTCGGACGCTCACGCTGTTTCTCCCTCTGACTTGCCGTCTTCCCCTGCTTCAGCTCATCGAACGAGCGGATCGGCACGCGTTGCGTCGTCCTCCGGTTCTGTGGCAAACATCGAGGAAGCCGTTCCTCGGCGGCGTTGGATCAAATGGCTGATTCCCGTCGCGGTGGTACTGGCGCTGGCTATGATTGCCGGTGGATTCTACATGCGCAAGCGGACGACGGTGCAGCTCACCGACAAAGATCAGCTGATCCTCGCCGACTTCACGAATCAGACCGGCGATGGCGTGTTCGATTCGACGCTGAAAGAAGCGCTGGCGATTCAGTTGGAGCAATCTCCATTGCTGCAATTGGTGAGCGACGCCGAACTGCATACGAATCTGCCCTATCTGGGGCAAGTGAAGGATCAGAAGATCACTCCGGAGCTGGCCCAGCAACTGGGCCAACGTTTGGGCGTTAAGGCGTACTTGGCAGGGAGTATCGCCAGCCTGGGAACGTCGTACGTAATCCAGATCAATGCTGTAAATGTCGCGACCGGCGAGGTCTTTGCGCGAGAACAGGTCACGTCTCCCGACAAAACGGGAGTGCTGCAGGCAGTGTCGCAGGCAGCGACGGCGATGCGATCCCGGCTTGGGGAGTCGATGGCGTCGATTCAGAAGCTGACCACCCCGTACACCAACGTGACAACAGCTTCGCTGCAGGCGTTCCACGCATTCTCGCTTGCCGAAGATGAGCACCGAGTTGGGCACGACTTCCCGCAGGCGGCCGCGTTGTATCAGCAGGCAATCGAGCTGGATCCGGCCTTTGCGATGGGGTATGCGCGACTAGGCGTTGCCTATGGCAACGTGGGATCCATTTCGAAAGCGCTCGAGAACTTAAAGAAAGCCTATGACCTGCGAGAGCGGGTGACTGAACGCGAGCGCATGTACATCGAGTCGCAGTACGCGCTGCAGCAGTACGACATGCCCAAGGCGATCGACTCATACAAGTTGTTCGTTGCGACGTATCCCCGCGATGCTGCCGCGTGGAATAATCTTGCGAGTGCGTATGCGGGAATTGGAGATCTACAGCAGGCAGCGCAAGACTTTGTAAGAACCTGGGAGATCGCGAAGTGGGATAACGTAGCAGCGCAGAACGCGTCAGGCGCGTTCCTCGGAATTGATAAATTGCCAGAGGCCGAGCGCTACCTGAAAGAAGGCCTCACGCAGGGTGAAGAGGATGATTCCAGCTACCAGCAAAATGCGCTGCTGGTGGACTTCGCAGCCGGACGCGACTGGGAAAAACACGTACCGCAGACGGCTGGCCGCCCCGATGGTTTTGTGGTCGAGGGCGGCGCTGCGACGGTGTACCTCTATCTCGGCAGGTTGCATGAAGCCGATGAACATTGGGAACAGGCCGCCAAGAGAGCCCTGCAACAGCACCTTACGGACTCGGCTGGCGGCCTCTATGCGATCAAGGCGTTGGACGATGCATTGGTATCCAACTGCAATGCCGCACGCGATGCAGCACATAAAGGCCTGGCGGTCGATCACTCCATTGCGACCGTTCCCAATGCTACCCTGGCACTCGCTTTGTGTGGTGCAGGCGATCTGTCTCTCACAGAGGTTCAGCGGGTAGCGACCGAAGCTCCGACCAATACACTCGTCAACGAGATTTATGTTCCGGAGGTGAAGGCGGCAATTGCGCTGGGGCAGCACCATCCGGAGCAAGTCGCAGGATTGCTTTCGTCGGCGATGTCGTACCCGCTGGCTTCCAAAGGTGCGCATCTCCTGGGGCTCGCCTCTTTGGAATTGAAAAATGCTACTCAGGCCGTGAGCGATTTTGAGCCGGGCACGCGTTACCACAACTTAGCATTAGCCGAAGGCGGCGTGGGCGGCAACGGCTTGTACCAGGCGCCTATTTATCCTCTTTGCCTTCTAGGAACGGCGCGGGCACAGGCGCAGTTCGACAAAGCGGCGGCTACGAAAAGCTACCAGCAGCTACTCGACATCTGGAAGAATGCCGACGCGGACTTCATTCCCGCACAGGAGGCGCGTCGTGAGTTTGCTGCACTGGGCGTTTCCGCCAAGAACTAACACCCTTCACCGCAGAGAGCACAGGGGTTCACAGGCAAACGCTTGATGTGATCTCGGGAGTCTCCGCTTCGATCGCGTTTCTACCGCTATCGGTTTGCCCATCCGTTACGCGCGATGGGAGAATAGAGGTCTATGCAAAAATTGCTTACCGCACGCGTTATACCTGTGCTGGCGGCCGGGATCATGCTGTTGGGTTATGCCCAAGCGCAGGGAACTCCGGCATCCGGTTCTACATCATCCACACAGCCGGCTACCGGACAATCGACCGGCACGGCTCCGAAGGCATCGACTGCCAAGAAAGCTCCTGTGACCGCGAAGAGTGCGACGACCTATACGCTCAAGACGCAAAAGGACAAAGCCAGCTACGCGCTGGGAATGAAGATCGGCGGCGATCTCCGCCGCCAAGGCGTGAATGTCGCGGTTGATCCCGCGGTTGTAGGGCGCGGATTGAGAGACGCGCTAGCGGGCAGCAAAACGCTGTTGACGGACGACGAGGTACGCGCTGCTCTGACTCAGCTGCAGTCGCAGGTGCGCGGCCAGCAGGAGGCCAAAGCGCACGAAGCAGGAGGGGCTGCCCGCAAAGAGGGAGATGCATTCCTCGCAGTCAACAAGGGTAAGGAAGGCGTTACCGCATTGCCCGACGGCCTGCAATATAAAGTTTTGACAGAGGGATCGGGACCAAAGCCAACCGCCAACGACACCGTCACGGTGAATTATCGCGGGACGTTGCTAAACGGTAAGGAATTCGACAGTTCTTATAAACGCGGACAGCCCGCTACGTTCCCCGTGGGCGGAGTGATCAAGGGTTGGACTGAGGCCTTGCAGTTGATGCCCGTCGGTTCGAAGTGGCAACTGTTTATTCCCGCGGATCTGGCCTATGGTGACCGCGGGGCTGGAGGAGATATTGGTCCTGGAGAGACCTTGATCTTCGAAGTGGAGTTATTGTCGATCGGAGATCAAAAGAAGTAGTTGACGTAGTTTGAGTCTGAGAGCGGTCGCCTGTGACCAAGCGGGCGGCCGTTTTTATTTGTCGCGGATTGGTCAACGTTGCGATCTGCCGGCACTTAGAGTGCGTGTCCGAGATGTTCTTCCGCCGAAAGGTTCGCACCTGCGAGAAGCAACAGTCCTGAGAGAAATGCCCAGAACATCAGGCTTACCGAGAGCGCGAAGGGGCCGTAGACTTCCTGGAAATTTAACCAAGGGAGCGCGAGGATATACGCGTACTTCAGCGCCTCGGAAAGCAATCCCATGATGATGGCTGTGGGTAAGACCGTTCGTGCCGGAACCTTGCCGTTGGGCAACAGCCAGTAAATCAAAAAGAAGATGGCGATGCTAGCCGCGATGGCGAAGACTTTCATCATCAAAAATCCCACCAGCCGCACAAATCCCGTGCCATATCCGCGCAGCAGGAATTCCAGAAATCCGACAGGAACCGCAGTCAGCGCAATCGAGAGCAAAGCCAGTGCTCCGCAAGCGAACGCGAGCCCCAGAGAGATTAATTGATTACCGAGATAAGAGCGGTTCTTCTCGAAGCGCCAGATGCGGTTAAGAGCGACCTCAAGCGGAAGGAATACACCGGAGGACGTCACGAGCAGAATCCCGAGTGAAAAAAATTGCACTCGCTGCCTGGAGTCGACCATAGAGTTGAGATTGCGAATCACGAACTCCTGGCCCGCCGGCAGGTAATCCCGCAGCAATTGCAGGACAACCTCGTACATCACGCGCGAATGAAAGACGCGTCGGATCAGCGTCATCATCAAAACGACGAAAGGGAAGAACGACAAAATCGAATTGGCTGCGACAGAAAATGCAAAGGTGTGAACCTCGGTGCGCAGAAGGTATTTCACGGTCGAAACCACGAGGCTGGGCTGGCGGGGCCGAACGTGGCGAGCAGGCGTGTTTGGCAGCCGTTCCGACGCCGCAGCGGCCGGAATGGGGGTCGTGGGCATGTGAATTTAAATCGTATCAGAGGGCGCTCGGGGAGCTGGGAAACCGAAGTTTCCGGGGAGGTTACCGGCCTATTTCTTAATCTTAGTTAAAGTTATCCGCAAATGACCTCAGGTCATCTTCGGTCGGCTTACGATTTCCTTCTAATTTCTCTTGCGAAACGTTTTAATACTGCTTATTATCTTCTGCTCAATACCGGGAATTGGTCCGGTGGTGAGACCAAGTAAGTGGTTGACGTTTGTTTGGGTGTGGTGGAAACGAGCCAAATTGCCGGACTCCAAAGGTTTTCGCGAATGCTCATCACATTCGGGGGAGCTAAGGGGTCTTTTCCTTTTTGGAAGTAATTCCCTCTGCTCATCGTAGACGCAACCGAAAGTTCAACCGGCTTCTTTGAGGGGGGCTTCAGTCGATCGAAGCGCGATCCGAGAAACTGGGGAACTATTCTTCGCGATTGGTGAAAGGAGTTTTTTCCGTGAGAGAGAAAGGTACAGTGAAGTGGTTCAACGGGGCGAAGGGATATGGATTTATCCAGCGCTCAACGGGGGAAGATGTATTCGTACACTTTTCCGCGATCCAGGAGAACGGCTACCGCACCCTGAATGAGGGGGAGACCGTCGAGTTCGATCTGCTGAAAGGCCCCAAAGGCTTTCAAGCGGCCAACGTCGTCCGCGCATAACCTGCGAACCATTCCAGAACCCTCCTGTTTCCCAGCAGGAGGGCTTTTTATTTGACGAAGGTGCGGTCTACACGCGAGCGGCCAGATTCCGAGTGACTCAATCATCGTCCGGGTCAACGGCCGGGCTTGTGTCATTGATAAAGTAATTGGCATCGAGAGTCGTTTTGATCGTCTTGAACGAGCGCGGTGCCTTGGTGAGATTAAAGAAGGTCGTCAGATCGGTGCTGGCCCTAGCATCTGCAAAATTCAGGGATCCCTCTTCGATGCCGTAATTCTGCTCGACAAACCGAAGGATGCTGCCGAAGTCGTGGCGGCTGTTATCCACGTAGCCGGCCGTTGTGTAAGCAGAAATCACAATCAACGGCACGCGGAATCCGTACTGATAATCACCGTAGGGTTGCGCAAGGATAGTCGGCGCTTCATGGTCGTACCATCCTCCCCAATCGTCCCATGTCACCAGAATGGCCGTGTTGTTCCAATAAAGCTCTCCGTCGGAACACTTGGGATTATTTCCGATGGCATTCACGACGGAAGCGACCCAGGATGGCCCTCCGCCAGTATTGCTGCTGGCATGATCAGAATTTTTTCCGTCAGGAATGACCCAGCTTACTTGCGACAGTTTGCAGGAGGCGATGTCTGTGAGGATCTTGGATGGATTGATAATGTCATTTTTCCAATCCGCACCGGTGCAGGTCCCGCCGGTGGATGCGCTCGGTACGCAGATATGTTGAATGGAGTTCGGAGCGTTCCAAAGATTACCGACGGTTGGCGTGTAATATTTCCAGGTAACATTGACGGACTCCAACAGATCCGCGAGGGTCTGATGCTCGAAGCAGGGATAGATTTTCTGATTCTCGCCTTCTGGTGTGATCAGTTTCACGGTTGAACCGGAAAGGGCGATGCATCCAGTGATGGCTGTTCCCGGTTGGCTCGGTTGAGAGACGTTCGAAGAGGCGTATGTTCCTTCGACATCGTCCTCAGTGCTCGGTGCAGATGTTCCTCCGAAGATAAATTGGTGAGCGGGATAACTGGGGCCTTGATTCGTCTGGAACATATAGTTCGCCCAGCCGTATTGAGTCGCAAGATCAAGATATGGATTGAGAATGGCCGTGGAATTATTGACGTACCTAAACTGAGGGGTGCTCAAGCATGTGCCGGTACATACGACATCGCCGGCACCGTCCATCTTGCAGATTCCGGTCTTCGAGTTGAGGTCACACATCTTCGTAAAAGAATCGTGATTGTGACCGAGGTCGTAGGAGTTCGCGAGGGCAACGGTTGAGGGCTGTGTCACGCCGCTGGAAGAATGTTTATTCAGCCAGTTCTTAGTCTGAATATTGTATTGGGACCCGGTGGGTTTCGTGCTGCACGAACTTGCGCTGCCGTAGGGCGTGCTGCACAAGTTGTAGAAGAGATTGTCGGGCGTGCGGTTCTCCTGAAAGACGATGATGATGTGCTCGAAACCGGAAATCTGCGCGGACGCGAAGATCGCTCCGAATAAGGTTAGAAGTAATAGACCCGTTACCGCTCGTTTCATGATGTCCTCCCCCGAGGTCATACGGGCGACGTCGCACGGCGCGAACAAATTCCTGCCAACACGGCCATTTCTTTGTCTCGAACGATGGAAGCTTGTCGTTGTGTTGCGCGCGTAGATGTTGGCCGCTCCGTCGTTACGTCAAGCTCCCATTGCGAGTGCTTTCGTACGGGCTTCCGAGTTGTCTTGTGTGATACAGATGGCCGAAGGAAGAGAGGCAGCTCGAGATCTCGTCACGAACCTAATACGACGGCGGGTCCGTATCAGTGACGGGCATCACTATTTCGCGTGATCAGAGGGGCATCCCTGCTTGTGTCGAATTTTCTTTGTATAGGCTCGAGAAATCTGCAGGCGTGCCCCGTCCTCAACGTATTTCTAATGAAACGAGATCTCCGTCAGCCGCGCCGCTAGGCTTGTAGTTCACGGACACCTGTCGATCGCGCCAGTCGCAGGAGAAAATATCAGTTCCGATCAAGGGTAGGGATCGATAATCTTCGGCGTGAAGCTTTAGAAGGCCCCCATCCGATCTCACCGTCAAGATTGCTGATGGAGCGTTCGAGCAGTCCACAGCGACCAAGCGTCCCTTTAGAAATTTCGTAGCGCGTTTATCTCCGGTTCCAGCGTGGGTTTTTTCCGCCGCTTCTCGTTTCGCGGCGTCCTCATCAAGGATGTCGAAGGGTGTTTTCTGAGCCTCAAACTTCGGTTGAGCGGAAGTTCCATTCACGGGAATGCCGTACTTGCGTTCCGCACCTGACTTCGATTGCAGTTCGGTGACCTCGGCGACGATTTGCGGATTATTGCTAGCTTTCAGGCGCGCGAATAGGGCATCTGCGGCTTCCCATTTTTTGCTCGCAATGTAAATCTGGGCGAGATGCAGAGTGTAGTGCTCGTTGCGGGGGCTGAGCGTGATGGCCGTGCGCTCGGCTTGCATGGCAGCGGTGGTGGTGCCTCCAGCGTTGCGCGCGAGGGCCAGAAGATCGTACGCGTCCGCCATCTCCGGATTCCACTCCAACACGGCCTTGAGATCGAGCAGCATGTTCGCGAGGCCGGTAATCTCTGTGTGCTTAGCCTGTGCCATTCGATACTTTGCCGCGGCGAGATAATAGTGCGGCCACATGTCGCGGTGGTTCAGAACTGCGGCGTCCCTAATCTCGGCAAACGCCTCATCGTACTCTCCATGCTGGATATGGTCCCAGGCGAGGATGCGGTGAGCCAGGGCGTTGCCAACGGAGTCGGTGGGGAGTTGGTCTGGATCCTCGCCGACGCGCTTCGTCTGTTGTTTCACCGCAGCCTTCTTGTCGGCTTCGGTCGGAGTGGTGGCTAAGTCGTTTAACGTTTTGAGACCGGCGTCGCGGCGCTCGGGGATACGGACTTGAACTCCAGCGTAGAGAGCGCGAGCGTCCGCTTCGGGCATCGACTTAGATGTGATCGTTGAATCCTCGGGGCTCACGGGAACCGGCGAGTGGTCACCTAATCCTGACGCAGCGCGAGTCTGAAAATAATCCTTCACGGCTTTTTCAAGGTCGCCAGAACCCATCCCATAAGCTTGTTGAATTGCCTCATCCGGATTCATGTGCTGGTTCAAGACCAGACCGAAATAAGTGCCCGTCTCCGGCAATTTCTTTTCGTGGAGCAGGTAGTGCATGACAATCCAGGACTCGGCTTCGTAGATCGCTGGATGGGGTGCTTGCCCACCGATCGCCGCATTATGCTTCGCTGCGAAAAGATCAGGCAACGAGAGCCACGTTTGCGACTTCAAGAGTTCCGTCAACGACGCAGGGTCGGTGCCGATCTCGAACTGTTTGTTGTCGACTCGAATCGAACTGAAATATTCGGTCAGACCCTCGTCGAACCATCCTTGGGCCGGGGGATAGTTCCAATCCAAATACATCAGCGCCAAGTCACGCCCGACCGCACGCCAAGCTTCCGGTTCGGACAGGTTCAGCACGATGAAATCCTGATCTTCGCCCGGCAAGAAGAAGCCGGGTGCGTCGATCGGTTGTCCGTCGCGCAGCGGAGCCGCCCGGTAATAGGACTTATCGTTCTCGAATGCGAGGATGGTCAGCGGAACCGCCTGGTTTAGGCGGTCTTTCGACAGAAGGATCGCGAAGATAGACCGCATCTGTTCGAAGCGCAATGCGACTTCGTGTCCTCGATTCTCCCCGGCGTCGGTAATCACCGTGAAGTGGGTCGAGTGGATTTCGAGCCATGGCGAACTCTCGGCACCCTGCGAATGGACACAAAACGATAACACCAGGAATGCGGTGAACAGCGCGATGGGGCGGGTGGCAGGCATTGCGTTCCGCGAGGGGAGAGGTATTCAAGGGAATGCTATCACGGCAGATCAGGCGAGCGGGCTGGAATGGGAGGGTTCCGATAAAGCTACCTACAATCGCGCTTTAGTCGGAGGGTACAGCCGTATAATTCCGGGTTCATGTCTCGGGGCCCTCGAATTCGATGTCGTCTCTTCTGTTTAGCTGGTGTCTTGTTTGCGCTCCCTTCCGTGCAAGCGCTCTCGGCAGCCTCGTGGAATGGAATGCTTAGCGACAGTGCAGGAAAACCGGTGACGGAGGCGACCGTAAGGCTGCATTCGGCGTCAGTAATTGGCGACGCCACGGCTACAACTTCGGCGGATGGAAAGTTTGCATTTCCTGTGATCGCCGCCGGCGCCTATGAAATTTCGGTGGAGATTGGTGACAAGAAATGGAAGGGTGTCGCGCCGATCGTAATCGGCGGCGATGGGCCGTTGACGACATCCTTGCAGCTTTCGGCCTCTGGTCAAGTTCTTCAAATACCTGCTTCGCAGGTTGTGGAACTCGGTAAGACTGCTCCGAGTGAGCAGGCCGTAGCGGCGCCTGCGAGCGGTGGCCAACATCTCTCCAGCACGGAGGTCTCAAGTCTTCCCCTGAATGCGCGCGACTTCAGCAAACTGCTCCTTCTTGCTGCAGGAACCATGACTGACGCCAACGGAGCTGCGAATTTCACTCAACAGTTTGCCGTGAATGGACAGCGCGGCGTCACCACAGTTTTCGCCATCGACGGTTTTGACACGACGGATCCCGAGATGGGCGGGGCAACATTCTCCAACTTCAATGTTGATGCGATTCAGGAAGTGCAATCCAGTTCAGGAGTATTGCCGGCGGAGATCGGTCACGGCGGAGCGAGCTTCACGAATGTTGTGACTAAGTCGGGAGTGAATCAGATTCATGGGAGCGTATTTGAATTTCTGCGAAACGCCTCTCTCGACGCGCGAAATTACTTCGACTACATCGACCCGACTGGACGACGCCGGATTCCGCCCTTTGCGCGCAACGAATTTGGATTTACGAATGGCGGTCCACTCGTCATTCCAGGAATCTACAACGGGCGCGATCGCACTTTTTATTTCGGAGAGTATCAGGGCTTTCGACAGGTACTGGGGACCACGCAGGTTATCCCAGTACCGACCGTGGCGGAACGGCAAGGAATCGACACCACAACCTTTCCTGGAGATACGCTGACGATTCCGGTGAATCCTGCGGCCCTGCCGGTGCTGAATGGATATCCTCTGCCGAATGAACCGACGGGTTCCTTTGGCGATCGAACGTATGCGGCGTCGTCCAAGGTCGTCACGACCACCGATCAGTTTTCCATCCGCATCGATCACCAGATTTCGGATAAGGCTTCGTTATTGACGAGGTTTAGTTTGAATCAGGTGACGGGGCCGCTTACGAATCCGGACCAGACGGCGATCAATCCTACCTTCGGTGTGCTTTTCTTCGATCACCAGCGCAACTTTGGCCTGAAATATACGCGCACGATTTCCCCGCACCTGACTTCTGAAACCTCACTGAGTTACATTCGCAGTACTCCGTTCTTTCCGGCAGACAATCACACGCAGCCAGGAATTACTTTTGCCGACGGGTTATACCAACCGTATAACCAGCCGAGCGGATCCATTTTTGGTTCGTACAGCAATCTCTATCAATTTCAACAGAGCTTCGCTTGGATTCATGGTGCGCACGCTTTCAAGTGGGGAACGGAAATACGAGTAAACCGCGATTCGACCATCTTCGGGACCAATCCGAATGGGATCTATCAGTTTGGCGGAGGCACGGCGTATTCACCCGTGGACATTCCTTCGGCGAGTGGCACGCACGACATCAAGACGGGTGATCCTTTGCCGGATTCACTCACCGGCCTGCTGACGGCCACTCCGTACTCGTACAACATCATGGGCGCGGCCAGCATTACTCCGGTCGGAGGAAAGTTCAATGAAGCGGGCGTCCGGCGCGAGGCCTACAACTTCTATTTTGAGGATGTCTGGAAGGCGACGCCGCAGCTCACCGTCAGTTACGGCTTGCGCTACGAAGTGAACAGCCGCATCCACGAAGCGACCAAGCGGACGTCACTTCCAGTCTTCACTGGCGCAAATGGCAAGCCGACAGGGTATGGAGACAGCTCAGCCACCCAAACGATGCTGATCAATCCGCAGCCGCCCTACGATCAGGACTGGAACGGTTGGGGGCCGCGTCTGTCGCTGGATTATGCCGTGGGTAAGCACACCGTGCTGCACGCGGGCGGGGCAATCACAACTTTGATTCCAAATTTGTGGCAGGATAATTTTCTGACAGCGGCGATTCCGTTCGTGTTCGCTCCCTCCATTTATGCTCAGCCGAACGAACCGGTGCCATTTCAGGATACGTTTGTACCCCTGAGTCTGCCGACCGCGTACAACATTCAGGGCCAGCCGATCTTCGCGACAGGCCGGTCTCAGGACGTTCCGGCGAACACGGTGTTTGACTACCAGAGATTCCAAGCAGATCTGGACGCCCTCTATCCCGGTAATGTGCAGTTACTCAACATCAGCGGTATCGCAAAGAATTTCGGAAATGGCTATATCGGAAGCTGGACCGCCGGTGTGGATCACGATTTTGGCGATTTCAAGTTCAATGCGTCTTATGTGGCGACTGCCGGAATTCATCTGGCAAGGGCGTATTCACCGAATGGCTACGGCGGCGCGTGCCAGGGATTCGCGCCATTCACCCAGTTCAATTCGCCTTGCCACGCTACCGGCGGCTTCGGTCCGGAAGTCATCATGACCAGCGGTTCGCACTCGGTGTATCACTCGTTGCAAACGAGCCTGTCGAAGAACTCTCCCCGACTCGGGCTGGGATTGCAGGCGAGCTACACTTACTCTAAGTCTCTCGACGATACGAGTGCTGTGTTGGGTGGACTCCTCGGCACCGCAGGCACGATTCTGCAGACGGTCCCTCAGAATCCGTGGGATCCATCAGCCGAAAAGGGCCCGTCGACCTTCGATGTGACCCATGTGTTTGCCGCGAGTGTGATCCAGTTGCTGCCGCTCGATCGAGTGCGATTCTTGCGGCCACTGGGTCGCACGCTGACCAAAGGCTGGCAATTTCTGAATCTGACTACGCTGACTACGGGATCGCCATTCACCGTATTTTCGGGAGTGCAGCAAACCGGAGCCGGATTGGGTGGCGGAGACCGCCCTGATCTGGTTTCGATGCCGCATCTCTCTACAAGCCGCGCCGTGCGGGATGACTATTTTGGGCTGGGTCCGGTCGGTAACCGTTCGTTCTTCAACATTCCGATTAATGTTCCGGGAGGAACGGGACCCAATCTCGGGCGATTCGGCACGCTTGGCAGGAATACGTTTCGCGGCCCCGACTACCACGATTACGACGTTGCTCTAATCAAGGACACTCCGTTCGGCCATCGGGGCAGCGCGGAACTCGGTACCGTCGAATTCAGGGCGGAGTTCTTCAACGTTTTCAATATCCCCAACTTCGGCCTGCCATCGAATATTGTCAGCGGCAGCGGCTTTGGAATCATCAGCAAGACAGCCGGTACGTCGCGGCAGATTCAGTTTTCCCTCAAAGTAATCTACTAACCCGGAACAAGTTCCCTACTATATCCGTAGTGACAGAGGGAGGGCTCTGCCCATGCGGATTCATTGTCTCCTAGTGGTTATGCTTCTGGCTGGAGCCCCGTCCGCGCAGAGCGCGCAAGCCAACCATCCCTCGGAGCCCCTGACTGCCGATGCCATCATGGCGCGGGTGGCTGTGAACCAGGATCGGAGCGAGGAACTTCGGAAGCAATATGTCTACCGCCAACACACGCACATCGTGAGCCACAAACCGAAAGGCAGGCTGCTGCGCGAAGAGACTGCCGACTACGATGTAACCCCAACGCCTGACGGGACACAGAAACAACTCAAATTGCTGACCGGCCGCTACTGGAACAAAAGCAAATACGAGGAGTTCAAGGGCGAGCCCGCGCCTGGTGCGGATAGTCTCGACGGCAGTCTGATTCACAACTTCCGCGAGGATATGTCGAACGAGAAGACCAAAGACGGGCTGGCTAAGGACTTATTTCCGCTGACCACCGAGGTGCAGAAGGATTACGCATTCACTCTTCTGGGGGAGGAGGTTCAAGATGGACGCAAAGTCTTCCACATTGGGTTCCGCCCCAAAGATAAGAATGACATCAGCTGGGCCGGGGAAGCCTACATTGATGCTGCAGAGTTCGAACCCGTGCGAGTCTTCACAAAACTGTCGCGGCGGATACCCTTCGCAGTCCGGACTCTTCTAGGAACGGATGTGCCGGGCGTGGGATTCAATGTGGTTTACAAGCGCCAGGAAGATGGAGTCTGGTTCCCATCCACGTTTGGGACGGAATTCCGTATTCACGCGTTGTTCTTCATCAACCGCGAAGTGTCGGTGTCTTTGGAGAACTCGGCGTTCGAGCGGACACACGTGGAGAGCAAGATGAAAGTGGTGGGCCCGGGGGATTAATACTGGATTGCAGGTGAAGCGAGGTTGTCAGACGGAAATCAGAATGGGTATAGCGAAGAGTGAATCAGGTGACGGCAAGCGCCCTCACAACAACCGGAAACATGCTGGTGCTACTCCCAGGATTAATCGCCGCTGGCGTGGTTCTGCGTTGGCACTAAAACCAACCGCGGGCGGGACGGTTCAGCGTGAGGCGGGCGTCCGAACATGGAAATAATCCCAAAAACTGCGACGTAGGCGGCCAATACGCCGAACCCAACCGAGGCGATGACGGTAAAGCACAGGACGAAGGGCATCAAGAGCGAATTCACGATCAACCAACCTTTTAAAGAAGCTGTTATCAGATGCGAAGCTCTGAAAACCGTATATTTGTCTTCTGCGCTGCCGGGCTTCGCGAAACCCCAAGGGCTTCTCAAATCTACCCGCGTTGACGCTCCGCGCTATTGACGACTAAGATACGGAGTAGAGCTGTGCATACCTACTTTCGGACAATTCTGTTGGCCTGTCGACATTACGGAAGGCGCTTGTCCCCGGACAGATAATGGCCATTACTAAAATCTCCGTCCGGGGGGCCCGGCAGCACAATCTGAAAAACATCAGCGTCGAAATTCCGCGTAACACGCTCACCGTGGTTACCGGGCTGAGCGGGTCTGGGAAGTCGTCCCTCGCCTTTGACACCATCTACGCCGAAGGCCAGCGCCGCTATGTGGAAACGCTGTCGGCGTACGCTCGGCAGTTTCTCGATCAGATGGAGCGCCCGGATGTAGATGGAATCGATGGACTTAGCCCGTCGATTTCGATCGAGCAGAAAACCACGAGTCGCAGCCCGCGGTCGACCGTCGGAACCATCACCGAAATCTACGATTATCTTCGCCTGTTGTTCGCCTCGATCGGCGTTCCGCACTGCCCCAAGTGCGGGCGGGCGATCAGCCGGCAGTCTGCGGACCAGATTGTCCAAAGGGTCATGGCCTTGACGCCCGAAGACCGGGTCATGGTGATGGCGCCGATCGTCCGCGGACGCAAGGGCGAGTTCAAGAAGGAGATGGAGACGCTAGTCAAGCACGGCTATACGAGAGCTCGCATCGATGGGGAATTGGTCAATCTGGATGACGACGTAGCCATCAACCTTGACAAGCGAAAGAATCACACCATTGAAGTGGTAATCGACCGCCTGCTGGTGAAGCCGGGCATCGAGCATCGCCTGGAAATGTCGGTCGGACTGGCGATGAAGCTAGCCGGGGGGCTGGTGCAGGTTGCGGTCGTCGGAGGAGATGAGCAACTGTATTCCGAAAAGCTGGCGTGTCCCGATTGCGGGATTAACGTACCGCAGCTCGAACCTCGATCGTTCTCTTTCAACAGCATGTACGGAGCCTGCCCTGAGTGCCACGGGCTTGGAAGCAAGTACGATTTCGATCCGGCGAAAGTGATCAGCGACTGGTCGAAGCCGCTGCTCGATGGCGGTTTGGGACCGGGATCGGCCTCGCAGAATCTGATTCATCAACTGCAGATTGTGTCGGCTGCGACCGACATCGACTTGAGCACTCCGTTTGAGAAGTTTCCTGAGAAGACTCAGGACTTTCTGCTGAACGGCGAACAAGGTCGCGGCGGTAAGACCGGTTTCCACGGCATCTTCGGATATCTGAAGCAGAATCTGGAGGAGTCCACGTCCGAGGGGTATCGCGACTGGCTGATGGATCACATGTCCGCGACGGAGTGTCCGGCGTGCCATGGCAAGAGGCTGCGACCGGAGAGTCTGGCCGTGAAGGTGAACGGGATGTCGATCGCGGACTTTACCGCGATGCCCCTCTCGCGTGCACTGGAAGTTGCGCAGGGTATCAAGCTGGCGGGACGCGAGTTGGCGATTGCCGGCCGGGTCATGCACGAGATTGTGGAACGTCTGCAGTTTCTGAATGCAGTGGGACTGGGTTACATCTCGCTTGATCGCTCGGCGGCCAGTCTCTCTGGCGGAGAAGGGCAGCGCATCCGGCTGGCGACGCAGATTGGATCGAAACTGCGCGGAGTGCTCTACGTGCTCGACGAGCCTTCGATCGGCCTGCATCATCGCGATAATGGACGCCTTCTGAATGCGCTGGAAAACTTGCGCGATCTCGGCAACACCGTGCTGGTGGTCGAGCACGATGAAGAAACGATCCGGCGGGCGGATTATGTGGTCGACCTCGGGCCGGGAGCGGGGCGGCATGGCGGAAGCCTGGTGGCGCACGGAACGCCGGCTGAGATCATGCGCGAGCCGAACTCGCTGACCGGCGCTTATATTTCCGGACGGACTTCGATCGAAATGCGTCCTGAGCGCCGGCATGCCAACGGGGCTGCACTCACGATTCTCGGCGCGAAAGAGAACAATCTCAAGAATCTCGATGTCACGTTCCCGCTGGGAGTGATGACCGTCGTGACTGGCGTCTCCGGCTCCGGCAAGTCCACGCTGGTGAATGACATTCTCTATCGGGCGCTGGCGCGGCAGCTATACCGCTCGCGGGAAAAGGCGGGCGAGCATAAGTCGATTTCCGGCGCCGAGAATATCGACAAGGTCATCCGTATCGATCAATCCCCGATCGGTCGAACGCCGCGATCGAATCCTGCGACGTATACGGGAGTGTTCACTGCGATTCGTGACTTGTATGCCATGCTGCCAGAGTCGCGCGAGCGTGGCTACAAGGCGGGCCGCTTCTCCTTCAACGTTTCCGGCGGACGTTGCGAGGCTTGCCAGGGCGAAGGACAACGGCGCATCGAGATGAATTTCCTGCCTGACGTTTACGTGCTCTGCGAAGTTTGCGGCGGACGACGGTATAACCACGAAACGCTGGCAGTGAAGTACAACGGCTACTCGATCGCGGATCTGCTGGAGATGCCGGTATCCGACGCGCTGCCAATCCTGGAAAACATTCCGCAGGTAAAGCAGAAGCTGCAGACGTTGGTCGATGTGGGCCTCGGTTACATTCATCTGGGCCAATCGGCCGTGACGCTTTCCGGTGGAGAGGCGCAACGCATCAAGCTGGCCCGCGAATTAAGCAAGCGGCAAACGGGCAAGACGCTTTATCTGCTCGACGAACCGACGACCGGACTGCACTTCGACGACGTCAAGAAACTTCTCGATGTGCTGCATCGTCTAACAGACTTGGGGAACTCGATCATCATCATCGAACATAATATGGACGTGATCCGCAACGCCGACTGGATCATCGATCTCGGCCCGGAGGGTGGCGAAGAAGGTGGACGCTTGGTGGCGCAGGGTACGCCAGAACAAGTCGCCCGGGTGAAGAAATCCTATACGGGCCAGGCGCTGGTGGGATATTTCGCGAAACCAGTTCTCAGTGCGCAGTAGTCAGTTCTCAATTGAACCGTTACTTGCTCGACCGACAAGCAAAAGGGAAACCAGTTTTGTCATCTTCCGACGGCCCCCAGTTCGAACAGCAGCCCGGCGTTAGTCTGGAACCAAGCGTAGCTCCGCAGAGCGAAATTCCAGCTTCTCCGCCGGAAACATTCCTACCGCCTCCTCCTCGCGATCCCGTGTGGAGCGGTTGGGACGTGCTGCTGATTGCATTGCTCACTATTGTCACGATCATTGTGGCGGAGTTCGTGACTGTCTGCGTGGCATGGGTATTCTTCCATCGGCACAGCGGCTTTCGTGAGCTGCTGCAAACGCCTTCCCTGGATTTGCTGGGAGAAGTCTTCGGATATGTTGCCGTCGCCCTCTACATGATCATGTTGGTCGAGGGCAAATACCGAACGCCCTTTTGGCAAGCAATCCGCTGGAACTGGAACGGCCGGGCGGTTCCGAAGTTGCTCCTGTTGGGAGTGTTCACGGTAACTCTCGACCTGCTGGGCCGCTATTTACCCATGCCGAAGACGTCGCCGTTTGATCAGTTTTTCGCACGACCGAGCGACGCGTATCTCATGGCCGCTTTCGCTGTGACGTTTGGACCTCTCATGGAGGAATTGTTCTTTCGAGGATTTCTTTATCCCGTACTTGAGCGCAGGACAGGAGTGACGCTCGCCGTTTTTCTGACCGCGCTTCCTTTTGGCCTGATGCACTACCTTCAATACCGGTCTTGGGGCGCTGTGCTGGTGATCACATGCGTGGGCCTCGTTCTGACCATAGTGCGGGTGGTAACGAAATCGGTGGCCGCCAGTTTTATCGTGCATGCCGGCTACAACGCAACATTGATGTTCTTCGCCGCTGTTGCGACCGACGGTTTTCGGCATATGGATAAGGCCGTGCTTAGTCCCCTGCACTTGAAGTGAGGATTATTGTTTGCGGCTGGCTTGATTGTGGTACAGCGGGTTAAGCGCTCTTGAAGTATAGTAGGCCAAAGTTCTTAGAATCGAGTCGAACGTCTGCTCCGCCCCAAGGAAGCTATGCAGTCTAACCCAAAGATTATCGCGGATGCTCTCCTGTCGACCTCGATCCTCGAAGCGATTCCTGATGCTGTTGCTGCGGTGAATCAGCAGGGCGTCATTGTTCAAGTCAATTCGCAGATCGAAGCGTTGTTCGGATACACCCGCGATGAACTGATCGGGCAGAAGATTGAGATTCTGGTGCCGGACCGCCAGCGTTCGCAGCATCACCTGCATCGCGAGCATTTCCATCAGCAGCCTAAGATTCGGCGTATGGGATCAGGTCTCGATCTTTACGGCAAGCGGCGCGACGGCTCGGAATTTCCCGTAGAGATCAGCCTTAGCCCGGTACCCGTCGACGGCGGCGTCATCGTTCTGAGCGCGATACGGGATATTAGCGACCGGAAGCGAATTGAGGAGGAATTGCGGAGGGCGAATCAGGAACTTGACCGTAGAAAGACTCGCGAACTCCGCGACTCTCAGAACCGTCTCGCCCTGATCGTAGATTCGTCTCAGGATGCGATCATCGGCAAGAATCTCGACGGCATTGTTACTCATTGGAACAAAGGTGCTGAGGAGATTTATGGCTATACAGCGCATGAAATGATCGGGCAGCCGATCTCCATGCTCGCTCCTGCCCAGCGCGCCGATGAGATCCCAAAGATTCTCGAAAAGATTCGCAACGGCGAGCGCGTCGAGTATTTTGAGTCGGTTCGAGTCACGAAAGACAAAAGAAGGTTGAGCGTTTCGATCTCTGTGTCACCAATTTACGACGCAGATGGCAATGTCGTCGGAGCCTCAACCATTGCCCGCGATATCACGTCGCAGAAAAAAATCGAAGATCAGCTTAAGCAATCACAAAAGATGGAAGCCGTGGGGCGCCTCGCTGGCGGCGTAGCTCACGATTTCAATAACCTACTCGGAATCGTGACGGCCTGTTCTGAACTGCTGCGCGACCGTGTGGATGCGGCCAGCCTGGAGTACATCGACAATATTCGCGAGGCGGCCAAGCGGGGCTCGTCACTCACGCGCCAGTTACTCGCTTTCAGCCGCAGGCAGCCGGCTCAGGCGCAAGTTTTGGATCTTAATGACCGGCTCCGGGAAGTTAGCAAGCTGCTGCATCCGCTGATGGGCGACGATGTCGAGATAACCCTGATACCGCGATCCACGAACGCGATTGTTGAACTGGACCCTGGACAACTCGACCAGATTGTCGTGAACCTGGCCGTCAATTCGCGTGACGCCATGCCTCGTGGTGGCAAACTCATCATTGAGACATCCGTCGGCGACTTCGATGAATCTTTCGTACGAGAACATCCCCCCATGACGACAGGCCGCTACGTCATGCTGGCTGTTAGCGACAACGGGGTGGGAATGGACGAGATCACCCGCACTCGGATTTTTGAGCCTTTCTTCACTACAAAAGAGCACGGCAAGGGAACCGGGCTCGGCCTCGCGACCGTGTACGGCATTGTGAAGCAAGCCGGCGGGCACATTCTTGTCTACAGTGAACCTGGACGAGGATCCACCTTCAAAATCTATTTTCCGAGTGCAGATACCAAGCTCGAAAGCGATGGAGAAAGGAAGGAAGAGTCACTTCCTCGTCGCCGCGACGGAGTGACGATTCTTCTCGTGGAGGACGACGCCCTCATGCGTCGGCTGACCCGCAAAATGCTTGAGGATCACGGTTACAGCGTGCTCGAGGCAGAGAATGGAAAGGCGGCCTTGAAAGTGATAGGCGCACGCACCGCCCCTGTGGATATAACCCTCACCGATGTTGTCATGAAGGGCATGACCGGACCCGAGTTGCTGCTGCGATTATCTGACTCTTACCCGCGCATGAAAAGTGTTTACATGTCCGGCTACACGGGCGAGCTCGTGGCTGGCCAGGGATTGGACAGCAGTGTTCGCCTGCTCGAAAAGCCTTTTACCCGGATCGGGCTCCTCAAAACATTGGACGAAGTGTTGGGATAAACTACTGTTGGTCGTAGCGACCCTCGCTGCTGATTAAAACCTAAGTTCTTTCTCGTTGCTCTTCCTTCCAGGCTTTGCGATACTCGGGCGGCTATGAAAGGTAATCCGAAAGTTCTAGCTGAACTGAACAAAGCACTGCGCGAAGAGCTGACAGCGATTAACCAGTATTTTCTGCACGCAGAAATGTGTGAAAACTGGGGATATCACAAGCTCTCCGAATTCATCAAGAAACAATCCATCGGTGAAATGAAACACGCCGAAGTGCTGATTGAGCGGATTCTGTTTCTCGATGGCAGCCCGTCGATGATGCCCCTGGAATTGAAAGTCGGCGGAACCGTGAAAGGAATGCTCGAAAGCGATCTCGCGTTGGAGGTTTCAGCGGTCAAGCAGTACAACGACGCAGTCGCGATCGCGACAAAAGAAGGCGATAACGGGTCGCGCGACCTGCTGGTGCAATTGCTCAAAGACGAAGAAGACCATGTGGACTTTCTCGAAGCGCAAATGCACCTGATCAAAGAGGTCGGGTACGAGCGCTACTTAACCATGCAGATGGGCGAGAACGAAGAAGAG
Organism: uncultured Acidobacteriota bacterium; assembly: GCA_963793945.1. Taxonomy (GTDB): domain Bacteria; phylum Acidobacteriota; class Terriglobia; order Terriglobales; family Acidobacteriaceae; genus Sulfotelmatobacter. Next base: position 478,229 of record CAWCCE010000001.1, read on the forward strand.
TAGCTGGGATTGAAAAGCCCCATTCCTTGCGGACAGCGAGAAATGGGGTCAGTGAGATTCGAACTCTGTTATTTCACGGTCACGGTCAGCAATTGCGCTCCGCTCACGACATAGTCGAGTGACGGGGTAGCTGTTTCGTCTACATTCGACTCACTGCTCACGATCATTTCCTGATTCCCACGCATTCCGTCCATCACATTCATGACAGACAGGGGCAACGTCGGCATGACTTTGTCTGCAACGCGGGCCTCCGGGTCGGCTTCGAGCAGCGATACATACAGCCGGTTGTTGGAATGCTCTTTATTCAGCAATGCGATAGTGGACGCGAGGTCGAGCTTCCGTCCAAACGCAGGATTCGTGTGGCTGGCTCGATCGAGTGTTTCGCCGTCGCTCACGAGGATCCGCAGCGCTCCCTTGCTGGCCGAAGTTGGAATCTTGACTGGAATCTGCCGCACCACGCGCTCGCCGCGATAAGGCGCCAGCACGGTTTCAACCATGATCTGGTCGCCGGGCCGGGCTTCGCTGACATCGGTGCGTGCACTTTCTAGCCGCGCCCATCGTCGCTCCCGAACGAGATCAAAATCGAGCTTCACACTGTTTACTGCGGGTGCGTTATACGGGTTGTCGTAGATTCGTCCGAAACGTTCCCCGAGCGAGAGTGCTGCCGCCATGGCCGCAGGCTGTCCGTTTTCCGTGGGCACAAACATATTGCGCAGGCCGACTTCGGGAAATCCCTTGACGTCGATGCTGCCATTCAGCCGGTAAGTGATTTCCTCACCATACTCGTTGACGCCGTGCAGGGCGTTGAACACGGTTGCCATGATGGCCACCGGGCTCAGCCTGGGATTATTGAGGACTTCGTAATGGAAATCTTTCGTGCCGCTCCCGCTATGGATCGACAGCGTCACCGGTATCATGTCGGGTTGTTTGTTGAAGACGCCCATGATTCCCGTATGGCGGTCTTGAACAAATACCCCGGCGCGTTCGGTGGTGTTCACAATTTTGAAAGCGTTGAGGGGCGAAGGAAGCGTCGCCAGTACCTGAGCCTTGTTCATCGGCAGATCGACGGAGCCGAACTGCAGCAGCGGATGTCCGCAAGCTAGCAACCGCTGAGGATCGATGTAGGTCACCGTGCAGGTTGCGGCGATATCCATATCTCCGCGAACCAGGATTGCGCTTACGGCGGACCCGGCTTCGAGCGGTTCGGGCTGCTTTTCTTCGCTGACCGATCCCGCTCCCATCACCGGGACAATGCCGGCGGCTGCGAACTGCGGTGCGAACTGCCGCACCGCATCTTCCGAGAATCCGTTGAAAACCAGCGGCGTGTCGATCGGCTTAAGGTAGTCGGCAAAATTCTGAGTCGAGGCAGGAAGGGAACTGCCGTCTCCCGGCGACGAGGTTTTTCCGGCGGCATTCGTTACGGAAGGTTTGATCGCAGCCGCTTCCTCGGCTGGCGATTTATCCAGCGCACTGATCTCGAGCATGTCGGCAATCGGGGTGACCCCGGCGATCGGTTCCTTCGAAAACTCGCCAATGCGGAACGCCAGAGCGCCCGCCAGTTTGCCGTCGAGATAAACTGGGCTCCCACTCATACCCGCGACGACGCCGGTGTACTCGACTTTTGCTCCGTGCAGGCGCACCAGAATGATGTCGCCCTTCGGTCCGTTCACATTGCGCAGAACGCCAAGTACTTCAACATCCATGGGTTCCGGCTTCACACCCTGAAATACGGTGTACGCCACCCCGCGCATCCCGGCATGAATCTGGTCCACGGGGATCGTGGGCTGGGTTTTTTGGGCGTTCAGCGTTGCTGTAGATAGGGATATAGCCAGGACGAGAAGCGCGAGAACAACTTTTCTCATGTAAAGCCCCGACAGGCCCGCCAACGAGCCTACCTTTAATATCTAGATCCGGACCAACTGCGACTACGTTGCCAGGAGGGAGAGTTCTGGGACTGGCAAAACATCCCAATTGCGAATCCTTGCGTCTATACTAGCACAGAGGTTTTTCGGGGTTCACTCATGTTTAATCCTTGGACAAATAAGACTTTAGGGCAGAATTCAAGCGGCTTATTCCGGCCAATCCTGGCAGCTTTAACCGGCCTCGTTCTCGTGTTTGGGACATCCCCTTTGTTCGCGCAGGATCAATCTGCGTCGCCCTCGCAGTCATCGGCTCCTCCGGCAACCGACAACGGAAAACCCAAACAGGATGTTCCCGATGAAGCCGGAGGTCCCACCGACAATGTTGGTCCCTACGCTATCCCGAAGAAGAAAGCGGAAGATGCGCCGCCTCCGCCTCCTGTCACCCCGAAAAAAGTCGAGGATATGCCCGACTATTCGCTGAAGGTGAACGTTCCTCTCGTGAACGTCGATGTGCTGGTCACCACGAAAGATGGGCAATTCGTCCCGGGGCTGAAGCAAGAAAACTTTCGCGTAATGGAAGATGGGGTTCCCCAAACGGTGAGCCACTTCACTGTGTCGAAGGCGCCAATTACCGCGGTGCTGTTGGTCGAGTTCGCCTCTACCAACTACGTCTTCATGATGCAGGCCCTCCAGGCGTCTTATGCTTTTGCCAACACCCTTAAAAAGGATGACTGGGTGGCCGTCAGCTATTACGACATGCAGCCGCACATTCTTGTGGACTTCACGCAGGACAAGCGAGCCGTCTATGGCGCGCTGAATGAATTGCGCATTCCCGGTTTTTCGGAAACGAATCTGTTCGATGCACTGTTTGACACGCTGGACCGGCTCGATCGTGTGGAGGGGAAGAAATACATCATTCTCGTGACCACCGGAATCGACACGTTCAGCAGGCTCACGCTCGACAAGATCATGAAGAAGATTAAGGACACGAAGGACGTGACGATCTTCCCCATCAGCGTAGGATTCATTGTTCGCGAACTTTGTGACGCTCATCCCGGTAGTTGCCGGAATACCCACGGCATGGGCATCCCCGTCGGGCACATGGACTATCTGCAAGGCGATAACGAGATGCGAACGTTCGCGGCAATGACTGGCGGGCGAGCCTATTTCCCGCGCTTTCAAGGCGAGTTGCCGGAATTATTCGGCGACATCTCCAACGACATTCGCAATCAATACACGATCTCTTATGCCCCGACGAATACCAAACTCGACGGAACGTACCGGAAGGTGAAAGTGCAGATCGTCGCTCCTGATGGCGGTCAATTGAAGGTCAAAGATCAGAAGGGTAAAGACGTAAAGATCGAAGTCGTCGCGCGCGAAGGCTATACCGCCAAACACACTGTGGATTAGCGTGCGCTTCTGGATCACAGATGAAGCCTCCGAAATTCGGGGGCTTTCCTGTTTCGGAAAGGAAATCAAAGCGCATGAAATGCACGATCGAGAAGGAAGAATAAGGCAGCCCCGACGAAGACGAGGAGCGCCATCTTCATGGCAGGTTCTTTGTTCACTTCCGGAATCAAATCAGAAGCGGCGACGTAGATCGTGACTCCTGCCGCGAGCGGAAGACCTGCACCCACATGGTGGCGGAAGATGGCCATCGTCAACACTCCTGCGAGAGTCGATCCACCCAGAACGACCGATGCACCCCATGCCGTTCCCCGGCTGCGCCCGCTCGCCAGCATGACTGAACTCACCGTGAAGCCCTCGGGAATTTTATGCAGGAAGATGGCGAGGAAGATCAGCCATCCCAGCCAATTCGAGACCAGGAATCCGGAGGCAATGGCGATCCCGTCGAAGAACGTGTGGATGATTAGCCCGAATAGAACGGAATACGATTTGTGCGAGTGAATGAACTCGTCCCGATGCGTCTCTTCCCCGAAATGAAAGTGTGGAGTGACCGTGTGCTCGAAAAAATGGATGATCAAATACCCGAGCAAAACCAATAGCGCCGCACTTCTGCCGTGAAGTTCGAGGCTCTCGGGAACCATCTCCACCAAAGCAGTAGCCAGCATGAACCCGGCGCCAAGAGCGACAAAGTAGCGAAGATAACGCCGCTCCCAGTGCCGCTGCACAATGATCGCCCCGCCAAAGATGTTGGCGGCAGCTGCCGTAAGGCCCAGGAGAACACTGGTGAGGATGGGGTTCATGCGTTCGGAAGCGCGATCATAGCAGTCTGCTGGACAATTCACCACGGAGGCACGGAGACACCGAGAAACTCAGTTGATCTCTGTGACTCCGTGTCTCCGTGGTGAAAAGCTCACCCGCTATGCCGGATATGCATCACGTCCCCGTCCTGCACGATATAGTCCTTGCCTTCGAGTCTGAGCGTTCCCTTCGCGCGGGCGTTTGCTTCTGATCCGGCTTCGAGCAACTGATCCCAACGAATCGTCTCGGCGCGAATGAAATGCTTTTCCAGATCGGAGTGGATGGCTCCCGCCGCTTCCTGCGCACGCGAGTTGGCAGGGACTTGCCAGGCCCGGCACTCATCTTCGCCGGCGGTGAAAAATGAAATCAGACCGAGGAGCTTATACGTCGTTCGGATCAGCCGGACAAGGCCGCTTTCCGTGAGCCCGTAGCTCGACAGGAATTCTGCCGCATCCGCGTCGCTCATCTCCGCGAGTTCGGCTTCGACTTTCCCGCAGATCGCGGTGGCCGCTGAATTGGGACGGGCGGCGATTTCAGTCAGCTTGTATTTTCCGACGGCCTCGTCGAGTTCTTTGCCGAGTTCAGTCGATTCGCCGATATTCAGCACGTAAAAAATCGGCTTCTCGCTCAGGAACATGAAGCCGCGAATGCGCTTCTTATCCTCGGGCGTCATTTCCATTTCGCGCAAAGGCTTTTCTGATCCCAAATGCGTATTCGCTCGTTTGAGCAGCTCAAACTCTTTTTCGAGCTCCGCAGTTTTCATCTTCTTGAGGTCTTTTTCCAGCCGTTCTAGCCGCTTTTCGATCTGTCCGAGATCGCTCACCATGAGGTCGAACTCAACATTCTTGATGTCACGCAACGGATCGATCTCGCCAACATGCGGAATTGCCGGATCGTCAAACACCCGGACTACGTGCGCGAGCGCATCGACCTGCCGCAAATGGCCGATGTAGGCCGACTCCTTCAACGCGTCTTGGCCGATCGCCCCGACATCGACGTAATCAACCGACGTGTGCGTCAGCTTTTTAGGGTTATACAGTGCGGCCAGTCGATCGAGACGGTCGTCGGGAACTTTGGCAACACCAACGTGCGCCTCACGCGGGTTCGCCGATTGGGCTGAAAGATGCGCCTTGGTCAAAATGCGGAATAGAGAAGTCTTGCCTACTTGAGGCAGTCCAATAATGCCTGTTTTCATAAGAAGTTTTAGTGCGTCTGGCTTGCTGCTCCGAGTTTTGGCTCGAAATACTCATCCGAGCTCAACCCACGCGGACCCACCGGCGCGGAGCAACCATTCAGAATAACCCATGAGATCGGAGATTGCCCAAACAGGCTTGCCCGTTGAGGCAAACGACTGTCTGTGATTCTGATCACATTCAAGAGTGATACCTCGAATAGAAGCCATTTCAACTCAGTTTTACTCTCCATCCAGAAGGGGTTCCGCCGAGCTGTCCGGCTAGCCGCGGGGAATTTGTTCGAAGTCCTGAATGGAGGTGTTGTATGTTCGCCAAGCCCACAGCCAGCTGGTATCACAGCAATCGATACAACGAGGAAGCGACTTGCGAACACTGCGGCGGAGTCGTGCGTCACGAGAAGTGGTGCATTACGTGTAATCCTCTGGTGCAGTATGCGTACGGAGCGGTGTTGGATTCTGAGGCTCTGACGCTGCGTGACAGGCTGATTCTCCACGGGCTGGGTGTTTTGTGGAAGGAGAATAGCTGCCTGGGGTCGTGCCAGAAGAATGTTCGAAGCTAGCGTCCGGCGGCCTGCGCTGCTGAGACGGTCGGAACCGAAATCTTCACAGAATCTGGCTGCGTCCAGACTGCCGTCCCGGTTGAAAAGTCCACGCGGTTCATTGTGATTGCTACCTGCTGGCTGCCGACCTCCACAAACAAGTAGTGATAATTCACTTCTTTGCTTTGAAATGGATCGCTGGGCATTCGCTGGATGGGATAGGCGTGCGCCCCGCCTCCGCCCGATACAAAATATGTTACGCCACCGTGCTCGTGCCTTTCGTAGTTGTGAACGTGACCTGAAAAAACGATGATGCGGAACGGTGCCAGCGCCTGACGTTCCTCTAGCATTTTCGCAAGCGCTTTTTCCGAAGAGCGCGCCGAGTGTCCCCCGCCGTGCATCTTGTCATCCGACGAACTGGTGTACGGGGGATGATGAAACATGAGAAAAACGAAGTTCACGTCTGCTGGGACGTGGTCCAGTTTGTCCGCCAGCCATGCTCCTTGTGCTCCCGACACCTCTTCCTGCGAACTATCGAGCGCCAACAGCAAGGCATTCGCTGCCCGCACAGAGTAATAGCGGCTCTCTTTCAAGTCGGGAAAGCGCTGAAAGTATTTCGACAATGCAACTTTCACGTCGCCGTGGAATTCGTGATTGCCGAGTGCTGGATATACCGGAATCCTTTTCTCTCGCCAAATGCTCGTCTCGCTGTCCCAAACCTTCCAGTCGTTGCTGTCGAAGCCGTTATAGACGAGATCTCCCGTAAAGCAGATGAATGCTGGCTTCACGGCTGCGATCGCTTGAACCAGGGCAAGTCGCGCTGTAGGATTTGCCGGCGCTATATCGGCAGGATCGTGGAAGCGCGTGTCACCATAAGCTACGAAGGTGAAAGGCGTCTTTACATCAGCGTGGAGATCGGCCGCAGATGTCTCCGCGCTAGACTTTTTTGTGCAACACGTGAGGCTCAGGACAGCAGCCATCGCGAGCGTCACGGCTATGGTCGTAAGAACTGGGCGACGCGGGATGATCATGTATGTAGGTTTCGGAGTGCGTTCCTATTTTCCCACGACCAGCACTTCGAACTGCCCGTTTTCGACCGTAGAGAGGAAAAGCCTGTGTGTCTTTGGATCGAGCGCCATCGTCTTAGCTCGCGGCAGAGTCTTTACTGTTTCAACTAACGAGTATTTATCTACCCCGTCCTGATGAATCACGCTGATCGTGCCTTCGCCATTGGAGTTGAAGATCAGTTTCGTTTCGGTATCAAACGCGGCAGCGTCGACGTGATCTCCGATCGGCACCGTGGTGATGACCCGCCCGTTGTCCGCATTAATCACCGCCATGACTTTGCTCCGGCACCCGATAAATAGACGGCGATTTGTACGGTCCATGGCCATGCTGCTGGGAGACTTGCAGGGCGCTGTCGGCCATCGCTGCTCCACTTTCAGTTCGCGCGAATTGATCTTCAAGACCTGACTTTCATCCTCAAGATTGTTGAAGACATAGCCGTTGCCATCGGCAACGGCAAATTCAGGGCCGCCCTCCAGATTCACGGTGCCTGCAACCTTGCCTGTGGCCGCGTCGATGACGGTCGTGCTGTTGCTTCCCCCGTTGAACGCGAACACTCGCGACGTCGCAGGATCATAAATAATCGCGTCAGGCTTCTGCCCTGTCGGCACCTCTCCAATCGCCTTCAAAGTTTTCAAATCGAAAATGGTAACGGTCGACGCTTGGCCGTCGCTGACAAAGCCTCGACCTGTATCCGGAGAGATCGCGATTCCGTGAACGCCCGCGGTATTCGGAATCTTTCCGACGATGCTCAACGAATCGATGTCAAGCACTTCCACCTCGGTTCCATGCGACACATACAGACGCCGCGCGGACTCGTCCACAGTGAGGTAGTCGAAGCTTCCTTGACCGGGGATAGGAATTTTCTTGATGACCGAGTAAGCGGTCTCCGCCCAAAGGGGAGCAGAACCTCCAACTATGGCACCGCCTAAGCCGAGAACTGCGATAAACATCAATCGTCTAGAGACGTAGCTCGAAATAGTGGACATGTTTTATTCCTTCTCTTTGCCCTTGCTGAAATCACCTTTTTCGCAACGGAAGCCCGATAGTAAAAGCAGAACCTGAAGTTCTCCTGAATCGCGGGTGCTCAGGTCTGCACCACGATCACTCTTTGCGAGGCTCCCACCGCAGGCCGAAGGAATAAGTCGTTTTGTAGTACTCACGCTGGATTGTGTACCAAGGACTGCCGTTGTAAAAGCCGAACACGTCGTTCGTGAGATTCAAGCCTTGGGCGATGACTGTTAGACTTTTCTGTAACCGGAAGCTCGCCTGGGCATCCACCTGCAAATGCGGGTAAAAGTAGATATCGCCCGCTGGGCCCTTAGGTCCGAAGTCAGGGCTGGATCCTGCCTGATATTGATACTGATAAATGCTCGCCCCGTTGTAGCTCGCTCCAAGGCGAGCTGAAAATCGTCCGCGATCATAGGTAGGGCTCAAATTCCAGGTATTCGGGGCTTGGCGTTGAAGCGCTGGATGATCGTGACGGCCTGGAAGACTTCCGGCATCCGATGTCGTCCAACTGTAGTTTACTGAGAGACCAAATCCATTCAGCGCACCGGGAAGAAATCCCAAATGTTGAATGTATGCGGCCTCAAAACCCGCAAGGGTTGCACCGGAACCGTTAATGATTTGACTTACGCTATATCCGGCGTAGGGTCCCGTGTTTACTGGGAGCGCGCTGGTGTAGTAAATCGGTGCGCTGAGTTGCTTATAGAAGACCCCAGCCTGAATTTCTCCGAAGGGCTTAAGGTAACGCTGGTACAGCAAGTCGTAACTGTTGGCATGTTCAGGCTTCAGATTGGGATTTCCCAGATCAACTGCGTACGGGTTTTTTGACTGGTCGATCGTCACGTAGGGAATCGTGTCATAAGGATCGGGTCGGGAGATCCCCCTTCCATATACAACCCGAACATCCGAGTCGTCGGTCAATCGGAAGCGCAACTGTACGGTTGGCATCGGGTCCCAGTACCACGCACTCGCGGGAGCGGGAGTCGTCGATATGTAATTTCCATTTGCGTCGTTGGTCACGACATAGCCAATCGTATTCAGCTGCGTAGCTTCAATCCGGAGGCCAGTTTGAAGGCGGAAACGTCCAAACTCAACCGTATTCATTGCGTAGGCTGCGGACACGCGTTCTGTTAGGTCGAAATTGCTAGCGTCCGAATTCAGATGAGTGGCGCCTTCGTCGAGCGTAAGAATGCCCTGACTTTGCAGGTTTCCGAGGTCGTCGATGATCTTGTTGAAGTCGGTGACGGGGCCGAAATTGTAGGCTTTGAAATAGTAATCTGGATTCCTAAAACCACTCAGATATTGGGTCATCAGAGGCCCTAGCGGCGGGTTGGCGAGACTCGCTTGATCATATGTAGGAGAGTAAGCGTCTTGTCCCTTGTGAGCATTCCGCACCTTTGCTCCGAATTCGAAAGTCGAAGCGTGGGAGCCAAGGTGATAATTTCTGGCGTAGGAAATCGCACCCTGCACGTTGACCTGTGAGGTATTTCCCGAGGTCGTGCTTACATCCAACAGACTCCACTGGGTCGGATCGAAGATCGGAGATCCCACGGCGTCGCAAGCCGCATTAAACCGCGGCAGATGAATATTGGTAGTCGCCGCTTGGTCGTAGTTGCAAATTGTGGATCCGTTGTATTGGAAGTCGACACCCGGATTCCCGGCCGCTGCGGTTTGTCGCGCTCGTGAAGCGGAAATATCCCAACTCAACCACGATTTTTCGAAAATGTGTTTGCCCCCGATCGCCACATTCCCGATACCGTAGTCGGGCAAGCGATTCGAGGTTGAGTAATTTGGACCGCCTCCATCGTTCAGCGTATAGACCCACTTGTCGCCATAGTCTTTGAAGTCGGAATAGAAATAATGGAGATAGAGGCCGGAGGCCGGGTCTTTGAGCTTGTAGTCTAGTGATCCGGCGAAGCCGTAACGACTGCGCTTGTAGCGGTACTCTCGCAAATCCAGGCTGTCATAATACGGGGAAGAGAAGCCAGAGTCGGGCGAGGGTTCGATGTCGTCAATGCCGCGCCCGTTGTAGTCGTAACTTCCGGAAAACAGCGCCCCAAAGCGCTTGTCGTGGCCAAATCTCTGTCCCACCGTTGCGCTGGCCTGCCCGATATATCGAGTATCGACGATCGGGGTCCACCCTCCAATGCCTTCCAGGGTCAGAGTGGGCAGATCACCTGCTGTTTTCGTGCGTAGATTCACCGACCCGCCGATAGCGTCTCCATCCTGGTTCGCCGATAAGGTCTTGTTGATTTCCACTGATTCCACGATGTCAGCCGGGATGGTATCGAGTTTGACTTGGCGCACCGCGGCTTCTGGAGAAGGGACGTTAATACCGTCGATAGTGAGATTGTTGAGTCGAGGTTCAGTACCTCGAATCTGTACATACTTACCTTCGCCCTCGTCGCGCTCGAGGGTGACGCTGGGCAGTCTCCCGACCGCATCTGCAATGTTGGCATTTGGCAGGCTCGTGATTACATCCGAAGGAAGGACGTTAAGAATGTTGTCGGAGGTGCGCTCGCGATTGATCGCCTCCGCCTCGCCGTGCGGTCGTTCGGCTACGACAGTGATTTCTTCGCTTGCGGCGGCAACGGCGAGTACAGCTTCCACTTTGACATCGACTCCGGGCTTGACTTCCACTTTCGTCGTAAATGGCTTGAAACCTACGTATGACACTTTAACGGAGTACTCTCCGGGCGCCAGATCATTAATGGCGAACTCCCCATGTGAGTTAGTTGCAATCGACATGCCCCGTGGCTGCAACTCGACCAAAGCTCCGGGCAAGACAGCATCGAGGCGGTCGATGGCTCGTCCGCTAATGGTGCCTGTGACTCGCTGAGCGGATGCGGCGATCCCGAAACCTACGGCAACCAGAGCGAGCGTGCCTACGCAGCGGTGGAGAAAAGGTGAGAGCAGAAAGCGTCGATTGTGTTCCATGAGAAGACCTCCTTAAAGCCAGTGTGATTAGCCCGGAGAGCAACGCCAGAGACACGACTCCCGCGGAGCACGGCTGCTGCAAAACAGAACTTTTCTGGCCGGAATGACTGCCAATCCTAGGTAGCCGCTGTGAAGCAGTGATGAATGCTTTGTTAATATTTTTTCAGGTTAGCCATTTTGCTCGAGGGACAATTCCGTTCTAAACTCGCCCTTACAGCGACGAAATGCTGCTGCGACAACATCTCGCGACCCGCGTCGGCGAATTTAATCCATGAAGCTGCTGATCGTAGAAGACGAAGCCCGCATGGCGGATCTCCTCCGCAAGGGCCTGACGGAGGAAGGGCACACCGCGACCTGCGCCGCGGATGGCGCGGAAGGGCTAGCTCTTGCGAAGTCCTACGAGTTCGATGTCATCATTCTCGACATCATGATGCCGAAGCTCAGTGGATACGAATTTGCCAAACGCCTCCGCCAGGAAAAAATCCGTACACCAATTCTGATGTTGACTGCGAGGGATTCCGTGCCCGATATCGTCCGCGGTCTCGATCTGGGCGCTGACGATTACATGACCAAGCCGTTTTCCTTCGACGAACTGGTTGCGCGATTGCGCGCCGTGAAACGTCGAGCCCTTGCTGCGGAGGACACTCACCTGCAAGTAGCGGATCTGACTTTGGATCCTGCCAGCAGGGAAGTGCTGCGCGGAGATGATCGCGTTTCCCTCACGCGTACCGAATACAATCTGCTGGAGCGGCTGATGTATCGCGCCGGGAAAGTCGTCTCGCGCCGCTCATTGATCGAGTCTGTGTGGGGATTCGATCGCGAAATTGAAGACAATACTCTCGACGCTTTTATGCACTTGTTGCGAAATAAAATCGATCCGCCGGGACGCGAGAAACTGATCCACACCGTGCGCGGCATCGGCTACATGATTCGACCGGACGGTAAGGCATGAAGCGGCTTTCGATCGGAGTGCGTCTGATGCTGTGGTATCTGGCGATCTTCGCCTTGGGAGAGCTCGTCTTTGGCGCCGGTATGTGGTTCATCCTCCGTCAGAACCTTTACGACTTGGTCGACGATGGAATCGAGAGCCAGGTTGACGACGTGAAGAGCTTTCTCGAAGCCCAGAAGAAAGACATGACTATTGCGAAATTGCGGGAGGAGGTCGACGAGACGTACTCAATCGAACATAGCGGAGACTACCTGGCCCTCTATGACGAAAACGGCGAAACTGTATATCAATCCGCTGTCTTGCAGGCGCATCCTTCGGTCCTCTTGCCGCCCGATCAGGTGAAGCGCCCTCTTAACCGAAGCCGACGAATCGACGACAAGCCCTTCCGATTCTTCTTCCAAAGGCTCAGCGTCAACGGGCACGTCTTCACGGTGGAAATGGGAGCTCCCGCCGAAGACGCGGTTGAGACTCTGCACTTGTTCCGTAACTATCTGCTGATGTTCGCTCCACTGCTCCTCATCGTGGCGGCGGGCGTAGGTTATTGGATGAGTCGACGCGCGCTCTCTCCGGTTGACGAGTTGGTGCGAACTGCGCGCGATGTCAGTGGAGTGAATCTCAGCAGCCGCCTACAAAAACTCGAAACCGGAGACGAACTCCAACGACTGTCCGACACGCTGAATGAGATGCTGGACCGGATCGAGGCGGCTTTCCTGCGCGTTACGCAGTTCACGGCAGATGCATCGCACGAGCTGCGAACGCCTGTCTCCCTCATTCGCACCGAGGCGGAGTTGGCTCTGCGGCGCTCTCGCGGAGAAGCCGAATATCAGGAGGCGCTACGCCACATCCTGCTCGAGTCCGAGCGCACGACCATGCTGCTGGAACAGTTGCTTTCGCTCGCTCGCGCCGACTCGGGTCGCGAAACCCTTCAGATGCAGCCGGTGGACTTGCGATCGCTGTTACGCGGCGTGGTGGACAGCTGGCAGCAGGTCGCTGCGATCCGAGGGTTGAATTTTTCCGCCAACATCGACGATCGCGAATCGTTCGTGATGGGCGACGAAACCCTTCTTCACCGTTTGGCAGACATCCTCCTCGACAATGCGTTTAAGTTCACGCCGGTTGCCGGCTCGGTGGAACTGTCGCTTGCATCCAAGGGTGACAACTTGCGGTTAACGGTGCAAGATTCCGGCGTGGGAATTCCTCAAGACGAGCAGAGTAAAATTTTCGAACGCTTTTACCGCGTCGACAAGGCTCACAGCCGTGCGCTAGGTGGCGCGGGCCTGGGCCTCTCCATCGCGCAATGGATTGCCTCTCAGCACCGCGGCTCGATCACGGTAGAAAGCAATCCTGGGGAGGGCGCGGCGTTCCGCGTTGATCTGCCAAAGATCGCAGCGCCGGTCGCGAATTCGCAGCCGGCATAACCGCTTTTGTAATCGAGAACGGCTGCCGTACAATAAGGAACGCCTTCCAAAGCCGGGATGGCGGAACTGGCAGACGCAGCGGACTCAAAATCCGCCGACCTTCGGGTCTTGGGGGTTCGACTCCCCCTCCCGGCACCAACCCCCAAAGCCCACAGAATACGCGGCTAGCTGGTGCTAGCTCCCGCATGGGATGCACCTCTGGAGCAGACGCAGCGGATTTCGCGCCATATATAGTTGCGAATGAAAATCTATCAGCTTGAAATGAGTAGGTTTATGGACACCTAAGTAGTAGGTCTGGCTTACACTTCAGTTACACATTTTCTGATTCGCACCGCCTTTCACGCGAATACAGATGGTGGAACTACGAATCAACCTTGACTGCGAGCTATTTTGATGAGGACGGGAGCCGCTGGTAGCGATATCCCCGAGGTTTGAGCTGCTGATTCACGTAGGTGCCTTTGGAGTCGGCGGCGAGGAATGCGGTGTATTCCTCGGCGGGCACGTCAAAGTATTGATAGACCTCGCCCGATTGATGAAACTCCATTTCCAGCACGCGTTCCTGGGGAGCGTAGCCGATGCTGGCGATACTGCTGGACTCTACCGGAACTCTCTGCATTCTCGAATCGAGCGCTTTCTGGGCGCGCTCTCCCCTTGGATGCGAATGACGTCAAGGAAGGAACTCGCCCACTTGTCTAGACGGTCACAACCGGACGCTTATACCTTCAGCCACCGCGCCCCGAAGACCGCGAAAATTCGAGTCACGCCCATAAGCAAGACATTGGCGCAGCAACAAGACGGTCGCCGAAGGGGACCGGCCTTCCGCCATCGTAGAGAACCACTCCCAGCTTGAAGTTATCGCCGCAGGCCTCCGCCAACTTTCGGAGTCCCTTGAAGTCACCAGCATTCACGGTAGCGCTCGCCTTGGCTTCGATACCGACCAATGCGCCACTTCCCGTTTCAATCACAAGGTCAACCTCGTCTTGATCTTTGTCACGGTAGTGGTATAAAGCGCAGCTCTCACCAAACCAAGACGCCTGTTTCAATAACTCAGAGAAAACAAACGTTTCCAGCAATGGCCCGAACATTGTCCGGTCCTTCGCGACCCGTTCCACACTAGCTCCTAAGAGTGCGCCGAGCAGACCGGAGTCAAGGAAATGCAGCTTAGGTGTCTTTACCAAACGCTTCAACTGGTTCCGAAACCACGGTTCCACACGACGAACGAGAAACAACTGCTCCAGGATGGCCACATATTTCCTTGTGGTTTTGTCGTCAAACCCAACTTGGCCGCCTATCTGCGTGAAATTGGTGAGCTGGCCAGAATGGTGGGCAAGAACCTGCAGCAGACGCGGCATTTGGTCGAGTTTTTCCACGTCGGCGACCTCGCGCACATCCCGCTCCACGAGAGCTCTTACATAATCGCGTGCCCATGTCTGGCGTCGTTTCGGATCTTCGCGCCGCAGCATTTCGGGGTAGCCACCAATCAAGACAGCATGTACTAAGTCTTTGCCGATCACTAGCTCCGCAGGTTTGCCAAGCTTGCTATCGAACGCTGCTGTGAGGAAGCCCGGCTTCTTACCTCGGATTTCGGCCCTCGAGAGAGGCAGAAGGCTCACGATCTCCATGCGGCCAGCCAGACTCTCCGAGACTTGAGGCAGAGTGAGAATATTGGCTGAGCCCGTCAACAAAAACCGACCGGCCCTACGATCATCATCGACCGATTTCTTGATGGCCCGGAGGAGGTCGGGCACTCGCTGTACTTCGTCAATCGTTGTTCGGTCAAGAGCGCGCACCAACCCAGTTGGATCGCTGCGTGCTGCAGCCAGAACCGTGTCGTCGTCCATGGTGATGAATTCGCGTTTGCCCCCGACTAAATCGCGGACCAGCGTGGTCTTGCCGCACTGGCGCGGCCCCGTAACCATGACGACCGGCGTGTCCTTGAGCGCGGTGGCCACCAGTTCGGCGGAAAAGCGAGGAAAGAGGGCGTGATCGGTATCGTCCATGCCGGGTGAAGGCTCCGTCTGATTCGGATTAATGTCCCGTCTATTTCGGATTATAGACTCGGCTGATCCGGAGCGCTGGACATGTACTGGAACTCAAAATCCGCCGACCTTCGGGTCTTGGGGGTTCGACTGCCCCTCCCGGCACCATCGCGTAAATCTTTGTCTTGAAGGACCTATTAAGAGCACCAAATGCGGCTCGTAATGGGGTTCCATTTGGAAAAGTCAGCCAGTACCGTTCGGTCAGGCTGTCGAGTCTTAATAAGCCGGGTGGATCGACCGGGTCTCCTCAACAGTCAGTCGAGAAGGGTCGCAATAACCGTATCCTTTCAAGCATGCCCCGTAATTGCGCTTGTGCTCAGCGTCAGCCAATATCTTACTTTCCGAGACAGTCAGTTTGGTGTAGTCACAAGCTTCTTGGCCGTCTGTGCACGCTGCCAGATTTCGCTGGTGTTCTGAGTAGGCGGCCTGCTTCGCTTGTACCGGGGTGAGTTTAGAGTGATCGCACTCGTTCCAACCATTTACACAATTTTGAGCGTTGCGTTGGTTTTCTGCGGTGGTTGTATCTCTAATTTGCGAAGGGCTTAGCTTGGCGTGATCGCATCGCCCGGACCCGTTCGCGCAATCAGAAGCGTTCAGTTGGCGCGTGGCGACACTTACTTGCTCGGTTTCCGAGGAGGTTAACTTGGAACGATCGCAGGCTCCGGTTCCTTCTTTACAGGCGGTGAGATTGCGCTGTTGCTCCGCAATGCTCATTGCGCGAGTTTCAGAAGGAGTGAGCTTGGATCGGTCGCAGGACAGCATACCGTCGTTGCAATCGGTCACATTCCGCTGGTGATCCGCGATCGCTAATGCAATGGTTTCGGGTTCGGAGAGTTCTGAGCGATCACAGGAATCGTATCCGTTCCGGCAGTTTGTAACATTGCGCCCATGGGCGGCGAGCGCGACATCCGCCGACTGCGCGGTAGTCAACTTGGATTGGTCACAGATTTGACGGCCAGACTTGCATGCGTTCAGATTGTCGGCGAGTTCCGAAGACTGAGCCAACGCAACAACCGGCACAAGACTGATGCTGAGAACGGCGACTAGTTCCCAAAGAAGTTTTCGAGGATTAGCCTTCATATTGTCCTTAAGAGGAGAAAGCTCCAGATAGCCGATCTAGAGGAGCTGAAAGCGAGAGAGTAGACTGGTCGCCCCCACAATAATAATGGCTCAGTCAGGAAGCAATAGATGGTCTCAATTGCTCACTCGCGGCGGAAGACCCTGCTAGCGCATGAATTCAGCCGAGACTTCCGAAAATGCGATCAATCTTGCACAGAATCGCCGCGCACAACCTGCGAACATGGGAATCGCGCGCGAACGTGAAATCCTATTATGACTTCCAGGTCGCATTCGTTCCTTACCGAGGTTCGCAGGCTGGGCGCCTTCTTCACCGCATCGCTACGGAAATTCTTGAAGATAGACCCGCACGACGGTGATTTCGCGTCCCAGCGTATGTGTCCGTTTTGCGGGCTCATCACGCCGCGTCACGAATCGTGCTGCTTGGAATGTGGCAGAGCGTTCAAGCCGGCCTAGACGTTCGCAGGGAGGCTTTATGGCCTGCGCTGGATGGCTGAATGAAGTAACGGCTCATGCTGAGACAAGAGCAGCACGGTAACTCAATGGCATCGCTCTTGCTTTTTCCCGACACGTTCATCGGAACTGTGTTGGTCGCCGCCGTATCAAGGGTACAAGGAAAGTCTTGGGGCTCGGTTCAAGATTGCTGATATTGAGAGCAATCTGGAAATGAGCAATTGTGATCGGACTGCGAACCGGTTTAGCGCCTAGAATTTTCTTCAGAGCGATTTCTCATCAAGGATCCAAATGAAAAAGAACTATCTCCATCTGTCGGTCTATCGGTGTGATAAGTGTCAGGGGCCGGTCGTGGCCGGATCAGTTGCTACGCGTGAAACCGAAATATCAAGAGAAACTGAGAAACGAGAAGTCGGTGCAATCTGTCTTTCATGTGGAAACCGACAAAGCTCAGCGGACGACGGAGTGCCGGTGCGTCATTTGTTGCCGATGGATTGGCCACCCGCGGGCGGAGTTCAAACTAACAAGCTGGTTGCGGATTTCGCGGCGGCGATCAATCGCCCCGAGCTGCATTAAAGCAACTGCACGCGAGGTCTCACCGCAATCACGGGCGCAGCCATTAGCACTATGCGGTCCGCAATGAACAAGCCGGAACAGCGCCAGGACCGAAGCAGCAGATGGCGTTTAAGCTTAAGACTACAGAGGGCCAGCAATGACCGAAAATCCGAGCACGACTTTAGTTCGGACTGTTGAAAAAAATCATTAAACCCATTGTTCCGAGTGACCCTGAAAAAGCGCAGATTGCCGTCCACGGAGCCGACCAACGATATAAGGATCTCCGCATTGAAAACAGAGTCACCGATGCTGGTGGCAATGAGATCCACTTGAAACCCGGGGCAAGAGTTGAAGTCACTGTCGAAGCCGTGCGGGGAGTGACTGCGAAGACCGATCACAAACTTTGAGGACGGGGCTCTAACCCTCGGGCATCCCTCTGTTGCGGGGTGCCCTTTTTCTTGTCGACTCTAGTCGTGCAGAACCACATTGAGCAGCGAGCTGTGAACCTGCAGTGCTCCTTCCGAGCCGCCAGCGTAGTGAATGAAGCCCAGCTTCCTAAACCGGTTCATAAAAAAGCTGACGCGCGAACGGGTGGTGCCAACCATCTCAGCTAACGTTTCCTGGCTAATCTTGGGGACCACGGTTTCGGGGATGCCTTCCTTACCAAAGTGAGCGAGCAACAGCAGGACGCGAGCCAGTCGCTTTTCGCTGGAGTTGAACAGTTGATCGACGAGATCCTCTTCGTATCGGATATTTCGAGCCAGCAAATAGGCCACGAACATTTCGGAAAGTGCAGGTTCGCGATGAAGGACATCCATCATCGTCTTCTTCTCCACCCGCAGAATCTCGCAATCCGTCATTGCTGCGGCGGAGCCCATTCTCAACAGCTGGCCGGCCAGCGCACCTTCTCCGAAAAAATTTCCCTGGTTGACGATCGCGATCGTCGCTTCCTTGCCAATCTTGGATACCACGGAAAGCCTGACTCTGCCCTTTTGGACATAAAAGATCGCGTCCGCGTCGTCCCCTTGCGCAAATATCGTTTGCTTTTTCGGAACTGCGAGAATCTTCCTGCCATCTCCAATCGTTGCGAGAAAAGTATTGGGGTCAAAACCGCCGTTCTTCTTGACTGCAACGGAAGGACGCATCTGGTGTAAGTATAGCCCGCGGAGGAAAGAATGCTATTGGTATTGCAGTTTGGCGCAGATCGTCAAGGGATGCATAAGTAGTACTTCTGCCACCGGTGGTCACTATTGAACAGTTTTTGTTCTTCCCAAAGTCCATTCTTGATGCAGCGTTTCGGACATACAACTTATGCCAACCATAGTCCATGTCGGCACTGTTCTGATGAAAGAGTGGGCAGGTATGCCACAGCACTTTGGTCTTGAAATCGAGCCCTGTTCCGGAGATTGGAGCTCGATCAAAGCACTGGACGGCTTTGCGCTCGATCGCAAGATCCATGCGGCAGGATGGAATTTCTTTTTCATGGCGGCCGAAGTCAAAGTCATGTTCTTTGGAACGCTTGGAGCCGTGAAGATCGAGAACGCCTTGAGACGGATTCTCGCCAAAGTGAAGTCGCAAAACTTCAATAGCCTTGAGGTCACGGCCATCGTTGCACGGAGTTTCTTTGGCGTGCCCTACGTGACTGTCTCCGCGCACTCCCGGCATATGCAACAGAGCTGCAACCTCGACAGCCACGACGCCCGCCGAGCCTCTCAGAGCAACGCTGCTTGGGCCAGAGGCTGACAGATATCAGAGGAGGGATTGTGAATTCTGATGTGAACCCGAATCTCGAGCGGACGCTCGAGTCCGCAGTTGTGGTGTGCTGGAAAGACCTGATGCGCGAGACCCAAGCTGGCTTGGTACATATTGAGTACAGCTTTCTGCCCAGTGGCACACTGGATTACTTGAAAGTCTGGTCCTCGATTACACGAGGCCACTGGCTCCTCGCGTGTGAATACTGGGGGTCGGTGAACACTTTTCACGGAACCGGCGTCCGATTCGACAACGGCTACGAGTCCGAAGAACTAGCTCACATCCTGGAATCCGTCATG
Source organism: uncultured Acidobacteriota bacterium (assembly GCA_963793945.1). Lineage (GTDB taxonomy): Bacteria > Acidobacteriota > Terriglobia > Terriglobales > Acidobacteriaceae > Sulfotelmatobacter. The sequence goes on from CAWCCE010000001.1 coordinate 497,579, forward strand.
CAACACCAGAACTCGTTTGTGCTCCCCGAGAATCTTGGCCGGCAGGGATTGCTCCAGATTTCAACTCCCACTGTAGAGGAGAGCACAGCCGCCGCGAAGATGATCAACGACGCCCTCGGACGTCTCTCCTTGCCACACTTAAAGCCTGCGGTCGCGTAAGAAACTCGGCTATAAATTAGGTCTCCTTCGACGCTAAGCGACGATCTCGATGCGGTTCGGTGCGGGGAAGTCCCGTACTGAGTTCGCACTTTTTACCCGGCTTCGTTCCGCATGTCGGGCAACTTACGTTCAAGGCTTGCTCACCTTTGGTTTTCTTGGATTTCATGGCTACACCTTGCGCCTTTGCTCGCCAATAAGATGGTCAATTTTGACCATCGCGAATATGGCGAAGGGCGCATCATGTCGAGAGGATCGAGTGCAGATGTGCTACAGCTAGTGGTCGGGATCTTCGGTGGCCGACTACCTAGATTCGAGATGCGTTTGTTCAGGAGCAATGTGTTCAATCAAGTGGCTGCGGGTGCAGGCAAACCCCTCGAACCGTTGCTGCCCGAAACGCCATATGAGCCTTACTCCGAGAAGCCGTCGCTATCTGAGCTTCCCTACAAGCCTTACACAGAAGGGCCTGAGCCGGCCTCTCCCTACGAGCCCTACAAAGATATATAGTTAGTCGCGGATCTCGTCTCTAGTTGTCCTTTTGTTCGAGTGAACCGGAAAAATCATGAACAATATCAAGTTCGTTGTAAAAGTAAATCACCGTGGAACCCGTGCCCCTGCCTACGTGCAGAGTATTGCTCGGATGCCTTTCCAAATGACAACCAATCTGAAGCTGGCGCTCATGATGGGTAAGTACGAGGCCGAAGACGCGGCGAAGGCCGTCCAGAATTCTCAGCGCACTTCGGAGTTAGTGCCCATACGGGTTCATAGCTAGTCACACCAGGGCTGCGCCTTCTGTGGAATGGTCAAGCAACATTCTAAATTTCAGGCGCGACTGGTCAATTTTGACCAGTACCCAAGTCCGCTGCTGTTGAATACTGGCAACAGAAGAAATCCATCGGTGGATGTAATTCAGACCTGGAACAAACGCACTGAGGCCAGTCATCCGGTCCCAAAGGTAAGCGCTCGCTTGCCATGATCGGGAGAGCGGCCTTGTTACGTCGCGGCTTCCCAAACAGCTCTTAGAGGGACGATGTCTCTACCAAACACAGTGCATCCAACGGTTCTCCTGGAAGTTGTCGGCCGGCGTCCCCTGCTTCGCGAAGAAGCCGTACCGCCAAGGCCGCTACCGCTACCGAAGGTATCTTTGCCTAGCCGAATCGCGGTGATTGGCAACTATCTTCCGCGGCATTGTGGAATCGCCACCTTCACCACAGATTTGTGTAATGCCATTTCAGCGGAATACGGTACGGCACGACTCTTGGCCCTTCCAGTCAACGACACCGAGGAAGGGTACGACTATCCCGCGAGGGTGCGCTGGTCTCTCGCCCAAGACGACGTCACGTCGTACCAGCAAGCCGCTGAATTTCTGAACTTCAACAACATCGACATGGTGTGCCTGCAGCACGAGTATGGAATCTTCGGGGGCCCGGCAGGAAGCCACATTTTGCATCTGCTTCGCAGCCTGAAGATGCCCGTTGTGACGACCTTGCATACTGTTCTGCGCGAGCCAGATCCCAACCAGATGATGGTGATGGAGGAGATCGCAGCGCTCTCCGACCGGCTTATCGTCATGAGCCAGCTTTCCTCGCAATTCCTGCAGGAAATCTACAAAGTGCCTGGCAACAAGATCGACGTAGTTCCGCACGGAGTTCCGGACCTGCCATTTCTGGATCCAAATTTCTACAAGGATCGCTTCGCAGTCGAGGGAAAAGCGGTCCTGCTGACGTTCGGTCTGCTCTCACCGAATAAGGGAATCGAGAATGTAATTAAAGCCTTGCCGCAGATTCTCGACAAACACAAGAACGTTGCTTACGTCGTCGCCGGTGCGACTCACCCTCACATCCTCCGTCGTGAAGGCGATAAATATCGAGACAGTTTGCAGGCGCTGGCGAAGGAAATAGGAGTGGAGTCGCAAGTGATCTTCCACAACCGGTTCGTGAGCCCGGAAGAGATGGTCGAGTTCATCGGCGCTGCGGATATTTACATAACGCCGTACCGTCACGAAGCCCAGGTCGTTTCCGGGACGCTCGCCTATGCTCTGGGGGCGGGCAAGGCGATCATCTCGACTCCATATTGGTACGCGATCGAGCTGTTGGACGACCGCAGGGGCGCGCTGGTCCCATTCCAGAATCCCGAGGCGATTGCGCATAAGACGATCGAACTCCTTGACACCCCTGCGATTCGCCACGCCATGCGCAAACGCGCTTATCTGTTTGGACGCGAGATGGTGTGGAAACAAGTTGCGCAAGGCTACATGGAAAGTTTTGCCCGAGCCCGCAGCGACCGCATGGAAGTTCCAAGAGTTCAGTTCGCAGCTCGAATGATTTCCAAGACGTTGGATCAATTGCCGGAGTTGAACTTAAATCACCTGAATCGTCTAACCGACGATACCGGGATGTTGCAGCACTCGATCTTCACGATCCCGAACCGCCGCGAAGGTTACGCCACAGACGACAATGCACGCGCTCTCATTTTTGCAGTGCTGCTGGGACAAATGGAACAGAATCAGAGCAGAAGCGTGAGTCCATCCACGGGAACAGCGGCTCTCCGGTATTTGGCATTCCTGGAGCACGCCTTCAACCCCGCGAAGGGGAGGTTCAAGAATTTCCTCCGCTACGATCGGCGGTGGAACGAGCCTGTCGGTTCCGAAGATTCCCATGGGCGATCATTGTGGGCCCTGGGAACCGTTCTAGGCAGATCCCAGGATCAGGGACTGAGGGGCGCTGCCGGACGCCTGTTCGAGTTCTCTCTTCCCACCGTGTTGGAATTCTACAGCCCGCGGGCGTGGGCCTACAGCCTGCTTGGGATTCAGGAATACCTCGACTCTTATCCCGGAGATCGCGACGCACAGAAAGTACGATCTGCTCTCAGTCGACGGCTCGTCGAGATGTATGACTCGATTCGGCGGCCGGACTGGAAGTGGTTCGAGAATGTTTTGGCTTACGGTAACGCGAGATTGCCTCAAGCCCTGCTGCTCGTCGGCGCAGCGTGTTCGGACGATCATATGGTGTCACGCGGCCTGGAATCCCTGGATTGGTTGCTTGAAATGCAGCGCTGCGAGGCCAATGGTCATTTTGTCCCGATCGGTTCGCTGGGTTTCTATCATCAAGGGGGCGAAAAAGCTCGCTTTGATCAGCAACCGATTGAGGCCGCCGGGGCCGTTTCTGCTTGTTTGCAGGCGTACCGGGTGACGAACGACAATCGCTGGCGAAGCGAAGCATGGTCGGCGTTTAACTGGTTCCTCGGCGACAACGATTTGGAACTTCCTCTTTATGATTCCGCCACCGGTGGTTGCCGCGACGGCCTTCACCCGGAGCGTGCCAATGAAAACCAGGGAGCGGAATCAACGCTATCGTTCCTGATGGCGCTCCTCGAAATGCGCTCTGTGCAAGAGCCCGAAAAAAAGGACATCCTTTCATGACTGTACCCGTAGAGAAGCCGGTGAGCCTTTTGGGCACTCGTTTCGAACCATTGCTCCATCGCCATTCCGCGAACCCGATCCTCACCAGTAAAGATTGGCCATATCCCATCAACAGCGTCTTCAATGCGGGCGCGACGCTACTCGCCGATGGCACGACCCTACTTCTCTGCCGAGTAGAAGACCGCCGCGGCCTGTCTCATTTTTGCGCTGCTCGTTCTCGCAACGGTGTTGACGGATGGCAAATCGATCCTGAGCCGACGTTGATGCCCGACCCGAAGCACCATCCGGAAGAGATCTGGGGCATTGAAGATCCTCGTATCACGTTTGTTCCTGAACTGCAGCAATACGTCATCACTTACACTTCTTATTCGCGGGGTGGCCCTGGAGTCTCCTTAGCTCTAACAAAAGATTTCCGCACTTTCGAGCGCTACGGCGTCATTATGCCGCCCGATGACAAAGATTCGGCACTGCTGCCGCGAAGAATCGACGGATGCTGGGCTCTGATTCATCGCCCCATGACCACGCTGGGATCGCACATGTGGATCTCTTACTCTCCCGACCTGCGCTATTGGGGCCGACACAGGCTCATGCTGGAGGCACGCCGGGGTGCCTGGTGGGACGCGAACAAGATCGGCCTCTCGCCGCCGCCCATCGAGACGTCCAGAGGATGGCTTGTTTTCTATCACGGAGTGCGGCATACGCCGTCGGGCTGTCTGTATCGCTTGGGCTTGGCACTTTTCGAGCTCGAGAATCCGGCAAAATGCTTGCTGCGCGGGGACTCATGGATCTTTGGGCCTGAAGCCGAATACGAACGCCACGGCGACGTGGATGATGTCGTATTCCCGTGCGGATACACCATGGACGCAGACGGCGACACTCTCAATATCTATTACGGTGCAGCCGATTGCGCAATTGCCCTGGCTCGGGCCAGCGTGCGCTCTCTCCTGGAGTGGTTGGATGCGAACGGAAGTTGCGAACGACGACAACGCGCACAGGATTTATGAGATTTTTCTGGGGCATCTTCCAGTTCCTTTTTGGCTGCAGGCATCATCATCTGAGTCGTGTGTTTACGATCAAGCACCGTACGTACAAGGTCTGTTTCGATTGCGGACGAGAATTCGATCTGCCGACGGCGCATGAACCCCTTCGGCTCGACCGCTCTCAAAGCCGCTGCGTAGGAGCACATCCTCATCGTGCCGCCTGAAGGCTCCCTGCTTCCGCCCAATCTCAGTCCAGAGCGTCGATTGATTTGATGTGAGCTATCTTGCTCAGACACGGAATCACTGACCTGTCATTCTTCTGGTACTGATTGTGAGTACGAGCTGCGACCCCTGATGATTCGCTGCTCTCATACTTAGCCGGAGTCGAGGCCAATCAGCTTTCTTCATCCGTGGAGGCCGCCAAACCGTTTTGTGGCGGAACACGACTCGACCCTAAGAGATCAAATCGAAATCAGGGCTACAACTTCTGAAAATGTCCGCGCAGCCTGGCTCGCGAAAAAAGGAAGGTCGGATCATGCCTTTAATTCAACTCCTGGAAGTAATCGTTGTGGTAGGTGTCCTGCTGTGGCTGGTAAATCGTTTCATCCCCATGCAGTCATCGATCAAGTCAATTCTGAATGGCGTAGTAGTCATCGCCCTAGTGTTGTGGCTCCTGAATGTATTCGGGCTCTTTCACTCGCTATCCCGGATCCATGTCGGAATGTTGCTCCTTCGGTAAGGAGATCCGCCACGACGCTGAACACGCTGCATTAGAGCTACCAACGAAATAAGGCAAGTCTCTGCCAAGGAGTCATTTTGAAATCGAAGCTGATATTAGTAGCAGGCATCACCTTCAGTTTGAGCACATTTGCTCAAACCAATTCCCAAAACCTCGCGGTCGAACCGATGAGTTCAACCCCCACGTTTCGGGTCACCGTGATCAGCCGCAGCGTGCGGGCGATCAACTATGAGCATCGCAGCGGAAGTTCGAAACTGGATTTTGCCGGAACCGATCTGATGCCCTCAGCCAATGGTGTTGCGGAGATTAACAGCAAGCGCGGCTCCATTGCGATCGAAGCGGAGTTCGGCGACCTACAAAAACCGACGGCGTTCGGCAATGAATATCTAACCTATGTTTTGTGGGCGATTTCACCCGAGGGCCGTGCCGTGAATCTGGGTGAAGTCCTGATCGGCGGCAACCATCGCAGCAAGCTGAATGTGACCACTGATCTGCAAGCCTTCGCGCTGATCGTTACCGCCGAGCCTTATTATGCGGTTCGCCAGCCGAGCAACGTAGTCATCCTCGAGAACGTAATCCGTGAAGACACGAAAGGAACCAGCGAGGCGGTGAATGCAAAGTACGAACTCATGGAGCGCGGGGGCTATATTCCCACTGGCTACAAGTTCGATCCCGTCGTTATGAACGCAAAACTGCCCCTGGAATTCTTTGAGGCCCGGAACGCGTTGCGTATCGCTCAATCCGAGGGAGCCGAGCAGTACGCCCCGGACAGCTACCAGCACGCCGTTAGGCTGATGGATAGCGCAGATGCCCGTGCGATCAACAAACATATCGAGAAGAAGCCACTCATCGCTACTTCGCGTGAGGCGGTGCAGACGGCGGAAGATGCCCGCGAGATCGCCGTCAAAAGGATGAACGAAGTACGCCTGGCCAATGAACGTCAGGATTCGGCCGATAAGCAGGCAAGACTGCAGGGGCGAGCCGACGAAGCGCTACTGCAAAAACAGCAAGCTGAGTCCGATACGGCACGAGCTCAAGCTGCCAGAGATCAAGCTGAATCTGACACCATGAATGCACAAGCTGCCAACGCTCGGGCTCAGTCCGATGCCGCTAATGCACGCAATGACACCGCGGATGCACAAGCAGCAACAGCGAAGGCCCAAACCGACATGGCAGCCGATCAGGCTTCCTCAGCCACCGCACTCTCGGCAGCGCAGGCGGATGCGGATCAATCTCGTGCTGCCGCACAGCAGGCGAACTTGAATGCTCAGGCGGCGGAAACCGACAAAGCGGCCATGCGTGCGAAATTATCCGAGCAGCTGAATTCGATTCTTCAGACTCGCGATACCGCGCGCGGATTAATCGTCAGCATGTCCGACGTGTTGTTTGACACTGGAAGATATACGTTGAAGCCGGGCGCACGCGAGAAACTGGCGAAGGTCGCCGGTATTCTTCTCGCTTATCCAGGACTCAACATTGCGGTCGGCGGGTACACCGACAACGTCGGCGGCGATTCCATGAACCAAACGCTGTCAGAGAATCGTGCCGGTGCAGTCCGTGATTACTTGATTCAACAGGGCGTGGCAACACACTCGGTATCAGCCAGAGGTTTCGGTAACACGCTTCCGGTAACTTCCAATGACACCTCTTCAGGGCGTCAGCAGAACCGGAGAGTCGAGCTTCTCGTGTCCGGAGAGGCCATCGGCAGTCCAGTCAACCCGACAACAGGAAACTTGCGGTAGGGCTCACGCACAGGGCGATTCGATAAATGGAGGCAAACTTTATGAAACTCGTTGGAGCTATCAGTACAGCAGTTCTCACTTTGACCCTTGGCGTTGGCATTCAGGCATACGCACAGCAGGACCAGCACGACCAACAGGAAGAAAACAAGCCCGCTCAGGAAAAAGAGAACAAGGCGAAACCCGAGAAATCCGCGAAGCCAGAGGAAACAAACGCGCGGCCAGAAGAAAACAAAAATACTAAACCTGAACAGAACCAAGCCCGGCAAGAAGAGAACAAGAATGCTAAGCCGGAAGAGAACAATGCACGTCCGGAGAACAACAGCAAGGAACAGAAGAATGCACAGGAGCAACGCGGCCAGGAAGCCGCGCCTGGCAGGCAGGAGCAACACGCCAGCGGTAACGGCAATGGCCGCATTCCCGATGACCGTTACAGGGCCCACTTTGGAGAACAGCATCGGTTTCGCGTCACTCAGTCCGACTACAGCAATCGTCGATTCCAATACGGCGGCTACTGGTTCGGATTCCAGGGCGCATGGCCAAGCAACTGGCTTTACACGCAGGACGTTTATGTTGTCGAAATCGATGGTGTGTACTATTTGTGCAACGCGAACTATCCGGGCGTGAACATTTTGCTCAGTGTCACGCTGTAGCTTCGCGATTCACCGTTTAACGTCGGCGCGGGCCTTTCAGGCTCGCGCTTTTCTGTGGCAGATTCGCGATTGGGGAAACATGGCAGACCAAATTTGGACAGTGAAGGACCTGACAGACGCTTTGAAACGCTTCCCGCTTGACGCCAAGGTTTATTACGAAATGGGCCCAAACGGACCCGGAACGATAAGTAAGGCGCAATATGTCAAGGCTTGGGGCGGGTCTGAAGAGATGGCAGTGCTGTTGGACCGATAGGGTTCCGTGTTGACGAGTCCGTTCAGTTGAAGAATCAGCGCGTGTCTGCCCGCCGCATCAAGCCACTTTCGCACGGAATCGATCGCGTTCGGCAGGCAAGATGCCGGTGTCCGAAGAACTTTGTTCGCAGTGCTCGAATTGGATCAGAACACGTCGAAGATATTTCTCGTGAGTGGCTAAACCATGAGGTAAAGTAGAGAGTTTTCATCGCGACAAAACGTCCCACGCGAATCTTCAAAACCGAGTGGTATCCCGCGCTAAGCTTGCGGACTGAACTGCATGAAAGCGATAGTAATTGCATGTTCAATGAGCGGCAAGATGGATCATGGACGGTGGGATTGACGTGCTAAATTGTCGACCTTCGAGAACTAAAATTCATGAGGCCCTCATCGAACATTTGGAGAATCGCTACTGTCGTTTGTCTAGTTCTTTTCATCGCGTTGACCGCTTCGTCCGACGAATGGAAATCTTCGCATGGACTCGTCTCTGTGACCGGTGTGATGAATCTCACCGAGCCGCCACCGCCGAGCGAAGTGTTTTTCTCCGGTCCCGACAGTCCTGCTCAAACCGCCCCATGGCTCGAAGGTCTCAATGCGTGGCGCGCTGATCGCCGTGTCCGCCTACGATACCAAGACACTCAATATGAACGCCCCGATCTCGAGTGGACGCAGCACGTTTTCTTGCAGGTGCAGGTTCTCATTTGGGATCGCAGTCTCTACGACCCGGACAGAGGTGAATACACCGTTGACCGTTTTTTGCACGAGACCGAGCAGCGTCTCGGTAAGGTTGATGCGGTTCTGGTCTGGGATGTCTATCCCAATCTCGGCATCGACGATCGTAATCAATTCGAACTGTTGCAGGATCTCCCCGGAGGAATCCCTGGCCTGCATCATCTCATCGAGCAATTTCACAGTCGCGGCGTAAAAGTTTTCTTTCCATTCCTCGCCTGGGATACAGGCACGGAAGAGCAGCCCGACCTTGCGACTGCTGTCGCACGAGAAATGAAAGATATTGGCTCCGACGGTGTTAACTTCGACACATTGGAAACAGTTCCGGCATATTTCCGTCAGGTCTCCGACAGCGTTGGCATCCCCTTGGCCCTCGAGCCTCAATTCCAGCCCCGCGACGAATCGATCGCTTGGGCGAACATTTCCTGGAATGACTGGGTCACGTGGGAAGGCAAGCAGTATCCGTTCGTTCCCATGGTGACCAAGACGAAATGGCTCGAGCCGCGCCACATGGTCAGCGTGACCGACCGCTTCACGCGCGACAAAACCGACAGCCTGCAACATGCTTTTTTCAATGGCGAGGGCTATGCAGTGCTCGAGAATCTTTGGGGCTTCTGGTACGGCATGAACCCCAACGATGCTGAAGCAGTGCTTCGATTCACGGCTATCGAGCGTGCGATGGCCGCCAATCTTCGCAGTCCCGACTGGCAGCCACACACCCCGACGTTGCAAGACGGCGTCTATGCGAGCCGATTTCCGAACAGCTCCAGCACACTCTGGACGATCGTGAACCGCAACGAGTACAACGTTGCCGGGTCACAGTTGCGCGTTCCAACAAAGGCTGGTATTCACTACTTCGATTTGTGGCACGGAGTGGAACTCGCGCCCGAGGTGAAAGGGAGTGAAGCGACATTAAGTTTTGACATGGAAGGCCGAGGTTTCGGCGCTGTGCTGGCGACAGAACAGTACCCGCTGTCAGGCGAAGTCAAACGCCTGCTCGACTTCATGGCGCAGCGCTCTCGTCGTCCGCTCGAATCGTTTTCCCGCGAATGGAAAGCCGTACCGCAGACGATGGTCGAAGTGGCTCCTACAAAGCCCGGCATCGCGGTGCCTCCCGGTATGGTTCTGGTTCCTGGCGGCGAATTTAACTTTCAGGTGCGTGGAATCGAAATCGAGGGCGGCAACGATCCCGGAGTCGACGTTCAGTATCCTTGGGAGGATTTGCCTCGCCGGAATCACTCCCACCCTTTGCACGTGCCGGGTTTCTACATTGATCGCACGCTCGTCACCAACGCCGACTTCGCTAAATTTCTCGTTGCTACGAATTACCATCCCAAGGATGACCACAACTTCCTTCGTGACTGGAAAGACGGCCACTATCCGGAAGGCTGGGCTCAAAAAGCAGTCACTTGGGTCTCGATCGAAGACGCTCGCGCCTATGCCGCGTGGGCCGGCAAGCGGCTCCCTCATGAATGGGAGTGGCAGTACGCAGCTCAGTCTTCCGACAGCCGCATCTATCCATGGGGCAACGACTGGAATTCGCAAGCTCTTCCGCCGCCCGATCACAGCCGCACTGCCTCGCCGCTGCCGAATGTAGCTGCATTTCCAGCGGGTGCGAGCCCTTTTGGAGTCCTCGATCTAACCGGGAACGTCTTGCAATGGACCGATGAATTTCGCGACGACCACACTCGTGCTGCAATTGTTCGCGGAGGCGCCGCCTATCAGCCCCGCGGATCCATCTGGTACTTCCCGCAAACCTACCGTCTGGATGAGCACCAAAAGTATCTCCTCATGTCTCCCGGTCGTGACCGTGCCGCTACCATCGGTTTTCGCTGCGTCGTCGACGCAGAGCAGGGCAGCAAACTCAAGCAATGAAGTTCCGCCTTCCGCGCCGCAAAGATTCGTAGCCGAACTTGCAGGACGGTAGTACAATCCACGCCACTTGCACGCTAGGAGGCAGTCGTGAAGCTTACCCTTACGATCTCTGTCGTGCTGTTGCTCGGGTTAGCCTGCTTGTCTCAAAGTCCTCGACCACTTCCGCCGCAAATGCGGCACTCACAAGAGCTGCAGGCTCAGAATGAATCGACGACTTCCTCGCGGCTGGCTGTCGATACTACGGCCATGCGCAGCGAAGCCAGTCAGCTTGCCGACTTGGCAGCCTCTGTTCCGCCGGATGTGCAGAACGCGAACCGAGGGCTAATGTCGAAGGACTTGATCCAGAAACTGAAGCAGATCGAAAAGCTGTCGAAGCATCTTCGGAGCGAGTTGGCACATTAGTATGTGCGCGGCGAAGAGGGGTTTCAGCCTTTGACTGCCGATCTGATTTTCGGTGTCCCCGCGACGGCGGCCTTTGCTGCCGCATCGGTTTCGATCAACTCCAGAACTTTTCTGGTCATCTTCTCGTCAATGTCGGGTGCGTTTCGAATCTCCACCGGATAACGAACCAGCAACTCGAGTCCAGCGTCGGCGAACTGTAGACGAGCCCCAGGACGAGGGATATCGAGCTGGAAATCGACACGCCGTTCGATACCGGCATGTTGGCGCTCAATCTCACCGCTATATTGCGAATACACTGCGTTCACGGCCGCGACCAATTTCTCTTGCGCAACTTTGTGATTTCCGCCAGGTGCAATCATCAAAACCACTTCGTGCCACGAATACTCCGTCCCTGGAATTTGCTTAAAGAGCGGCGTCCCGGCCTGGAACAGCACGGAATTCGAGAAGACCACAATTCTTCCCGTCGGATAGAAGTCCAATCCCGTACCCGCTAATTCCATCAGATACAGCCGGACCAATCCGATATCGACCACGTCGCCCGTGATCCCGGCAACGCTGATCCGGTCCCCCACGCGTATTCCGTACCGCCCGATGATAAAGAAATACGCCGCCACCGAAAGAAGGACAGCTTGCAGCCCCACAGCGATGCCTGCGGTAATAAATCCGGCGAACGTAGCGAGCGAACTGAACTCGCTGACGAAGCCCATGATCAGCACCACCACAATCAGGAAGCCGATCACGACTCTCCGCATCACTAGAAATTGCCGCCGCCGGCGCGGATCGCCAATATAACGAAAGGTGACCCTCCGCCAGATTTCCGACAGAACGAGAATCACTCCTAGCGCCACGACAATGGCCAGCACTCGCAACAGCACGGATCGAAGAATGTATTTCGATTCGCGCTCAATCGAGCTGCGCCACTCTTCGAAATTTGTTTTGCTGTCATTCAGAACAATCATCTCTTGACTTAGCGGCATCATTGCGGCCGATAGCTGCTTGAAGCGCTCTGTGATTGCCTGGAAACTCTGCCGCTCCACTTGCAGTTGCTGCGGATCGGTGGCGGGAGGTTGATTGGCGAGTTGTTGGCTCTGCTGGATCGTCGCTCGCAGTGCATTCCGGATTGGTGTGCGCAACCGATCGGCGACATCCCGCACATAGTCGGTCTGTTTGACGATCCCTTCGATCTGGTGAGCCGCGCTCATGTAGTCATAAAGAGTGATAGCCTCGCTGATCAAGCCTCCACTATTTCCGAGGGTGGGTTTGGCCGCAGCCGGGGCTGGAACCGTTTTTTGATCTTTCTCTGGAGTGCCGAATACCTCGGGGACCGACTTGGATAGCCGGCTGATATCGCCTTCGAGTCCTCCGGCCATTTCGCCGTTTGTTTCCACGAACGCAGCCATCTTTTGAAGCGCGTCGAGAAGCGACTTCTGCAGATCCAGTTCGCTCTTTAGGGCGTCTCGCTGCGAAGTGAGCCCGACTCGTTTTGAGGCCGGGCGTTTCTCTACTTGCGTGTTCAGCATCTGGATTTGCGACTGCAGTTGCTCGATCTGTGCTGAAGTCTTGGCCTCCATCTGCGTCAGATTTTGCGCCTGCGTCGTCTCGCTGGACGCGCGATTTGCGGCGCTCTTCTGCTGCATCTTGATCAACGCACTCTCTGCCCGGGCGGACTGAAACGCCAGCTGCACGGCTTGCGCCCCGAGACTCTTCAGATTGTCCTGATAGATGGCATCGCTGGGCAGGCCGACCGACTGAATCCCCGTCGTGGCATGACGATACCAACTGATGACCTCATTCAGATGATGCAGTGCGGCTTCTCCGTCAATGTCAACGGGTGGCAGGGGATTCGCCGCTGGCTCCGAGTTCTGCTGCGTCGGAGCTTTCGCCGGCACGGCCTGCTTCGAATCCTGCGCTGGCGAACCCGGGCTGAACAGAAGCAACAGGACAATTCCAGCTATCTGGATAGCAGGAGAAAGAAAGTGAAATCGATAGCTTCTGATCATTTTCATTTTTTATTTATCAATTGAGTCGATTCTTGTTTGACGCAAGTTTTCGGTAAAGCGGCGAGAAGTTTCTTGCCTGTCGTTATTCGATCGAACCCGCAACACCAAGTCCACGAAGTTTAAACCGTTGCACTTTCCCGGTCGCCGTCTTCGGCAGTTCCGGCAGAAACTCCACCCAGTGCGGACGCTTATAAATCGGCAACCGCCCCATCACAAATTCCCGCAGTTCTTTTGCCAGCTTAGGACTGCCGCTTTCACCAGCTCGTAAGACAACGCACGCCGCAGGCTTGGACAGTTCGTCGCTGTCCCGGCGAAACACCACCGCTACTTCCTGAACGCTCGGATGTTCGATCAATACCCGCTCGATTTCAATCGGGCTGATCCAAACACCGCTCACTTTCATCATGTCGTCCGAGCGTCCCGCGTACCAGAAATATCCGTCTTCGTCCTGGTGATACTTATCTCCTGTGCGCAGCCAGTGCCCTGCGATTGTCTCCTTGGTTTTCTCGTGCTGATTCCAGTAGTGGGAGCACGTGGAGTCCGCCTTCACCATCAGGTTTCCAATCTGTCCTTGCGGCAAAGGACGATCGTTATCGTCCACAATCAGGGCCTCAAAGCCGGGGATGACTTTTCCACTCGACCCGGGCCGCACTGCTCCCGGCCCATTTGAGATCATCATATGCAGCGCTTCGGTCGATCCGATGGCGTCCAGAATTTCGACTCCAAACCGTTCTTTAAACCGATGAAAGACAGACGCCGGAAGCGCTTCTCCCGCCGATATCCCATGGCGCACAGAAGACAGATCGAAATCGCCTTCACCGGCAGGCTCATGAGCCAGTAACTTGACGTAGTTGGATGGAACCGAGAAGAACAATGTCGGCCGATGCTGTTCGATCACGTCGAAAACACTTTGCGGGCGTGGCGAACCCGGCATCAGAATGCTCGTGCCGCCCACAGCGAGAGAAAAATAGAGTCCATTACCTAAGCCGTACGCAAAGAAAAGCTTGGCCACGCTGAAGAATCGATCGGCCTCGGTGATCTTCAGAATCGCTTTTGCATAGCGCTCTGCACTTACCACCATATCGTGTTGCAGATGAACGCAAGCTTTCGGTGGCCCCGTACTCCCCGACGAGTAGAGCCAAAATGCCGCGTCATCTTTGCTCGTTGCAGCCGGCTGCAGTTCAGGAGAACTCTCTCGGGTCAGGTCTGCGAAGGAGACCGTCTCCTCCGTGGCTTCTCCCACTACAATGAGCGTTTCCAGGTATCGAAGTTCACTCCGAGGAATCGCCTGAACGAGGGGCAGCAGGGAATCGCTGACAACAGCAACACGTGCTCGCGAGTTGTTGAGGATGTACTGATAGTCCGCTGGCCTGAGCAGCGTGTTCAACGGAACCGGCACCGCGCCGATTTTGATTGCTCCGAAAAAGCTGGCCGCAAATTCAGGGGTATCCAGGAGCAGTAGCAGAACGCGTTCTTCGATGCGAACTCCTAAGCTCTTCAGTCCGTTGCCCACCCGATTCACCAGTTCCGCAAGCTCTGCATACGTGACCTTGCGATCGCCGCACTCAATTGCCGTCTTCTGGGCGCGCCCCTCGCCAATGTGTCGATCGACGAAATACGACGCGGCATTGAATTCTTCCGGAAGAGAAATCGGTGGGACAAAGCGGCTTTCGGATACTGGTTCCATACCAAGCGCAACCACTCTAAAATAGTCCACCAGAATGAAGAAAGAAAAACGCTCGTGTCTTTCCAGGGATTCCCATTGACCTCTCCACGCATCGTCGTCGTGGGCAGCTACGCAACTGGATTGACGATGAAGGTTGCGCGAATTCCTGGCGCCGGTGAAACCCTGCTCGGCAGCGGTTACCGCGTCGACTTCGGTGGCAAAGGATCCAATCAGGCCGTAGGCTGCGCTCGCCTCGGTTTGCATGTGGATTTCGTCGCTCGCATCGGCCAAGATCCCTTCGGAGATATGGCGTTGGATTTGTATCGTCAGGAGGGCATCGACACTCGCTTCGTCTGCCGTTCCGCAGAGGCGCCGACCGGCGTAGGCTTCATCATCGTTGAGGCCGGAACTGGACAAAACTCCATCGCCATCGATCCGGGCGCAAACGAACTCCTCACCCCCGCGGATGTCTCGCGCGCTGAGGTTGCTATGACCTCCGCCTCGGTGGTTCTCACTCAACTTGAGATTCCGGTCGCAACTGCCGAGAGGGCTCTAGTGCGAGGAATATCCTCCAGCGCCGTCACTATCCTGAATCCGGCCCCGGTTCGTCCACTTGCCCCTTCTATTCTCAGTCTCATTGATGTACTTACGCCGAATGAGACCGAAGCAAAAGTGTTAGCCGGTCTGGCGCCCGATGCGGCGGCTGCGCCCGAGGCCGTTGCGGAAGTACTTCTTCGCCGCGGAGTGAAGCATGTAATTATGACGCTCGGGGAAAAGGGAGCGCTGTTAGTCAGCGCCAAGCAGCACCAGCATTTCCCCGCGATTTCAGTGCAGGCAGTTGACACGACCGGTGCCGGCGATGCTTTCAACGCCGGCCTTGCCGTTGCTCTCGCTCATGGAGATACCGTGGAGAATGCTGCCCGCTTTGCGATCATTACCGGAGCCATGGCGGTGACCAAAGAAGGAGTCATCCCGTCTCTGCCTCGGTGCGACGAAGTACGCACCTTCTGCGAGCAACATGAAATCCAAGTTCCGTCATGGCTCGGTCGCTTTTCCAGCCGGACCGAGCATGCGCGATAGGACATCGACCCATTTATAAGGAGCAGCGTGCCTCACAGCGAATCTCAAACCGATGTGCCCCAGTCGAAGCAAACCTCAGCCGAGGTTGAGGCCCATCAGTTCGCCCGGCGCATCCAGCACACCTTGATCTCCAACGTTCTGACGGAATCTCTCTGGGACACCCACGTATCCGAGTGCGAGCGTTATCAATTTCACGCCGCCATGATTCCTCCCGCTTGGGTCAAGAGAACCGCGCAGCGCTTGCATGGAGCCGAGGTGCGCGTGGCTTCATTTATTGACTTTCCCTACGGCACGATGACCTCCGTTGCAAAGGCACAAGAGGCAAGCTTGCTGGTCGATGACGGAGCCCAGGAAATTGATCTCATGCCGAACGTTGGCTTTTTGCTCTCCGGCATGGAGAAAGACTATTTCAGCGACATCGAGGGTGTCGTTCGCGCCGTGGACAAAATTCCGGTGAAAATCATGCTGGAACTGCCATTGTTAAATCAGCAGCAGCGAGATCGTGCCATCGCCCTCAGCATCGAAGCAGGCGTCAGCTATTTGAAAAATGCCAGCGGCGGCGCTGTCGGAGTGGCCACGCCCGAACAGATCCGTTTCCTGCGGAAGGCAGCCCCGCCCCACGTCCGGGTCAAGGCCTCGGGCGGGATCAAGACCGCACAGCAAGTCCGCGATCTGCTCGCGGCTGGCGCCGATCTAGTGGGAACAAGTTCAGGTGTACGAATTATGCAGGAACTGCTTCATCACGCGACAGCATCGCCGCAGCCGTCCGATTACTAGCGCGCTATCGGAACTGGTATCCCGGTTTTAGTTCACACCGGAAAACCCGCGTCCGATCAGGGTTTTCACTCGCAGTGCAATTTGCCCAGCTGAGAATCAGAGCAGGTCCGAGAGGGAAGAATACCCGCTGCTGGTCGACATCCGCTTCGATCGTTACTCCCTCCACGGCGGCGGGCAATGTAAAACTCAACTCCCTCCCGAAAATCACCGGGAAAAATTCGTGCGCAGCCGACGTCGGCATATTGTGCAGAACTTCCGCTTCCAGCAGGAAGGTCGCAGTCGTTGACCAATCGCGCGCTGATACTTCGATGATCTGTCCGCCCTTGGAAGAGTGCTCTGACTCGATCCTGGTGAAGGGGCACGGCCCCGCGATGCACGATACCCGGGCGTCCCGAAACTCGTTCCCCGGTCCAGCATCCAGGGTCGTCGATCCGATCGTTGCCTTCCATTTTCCATCCGGCGAACAGGGATGCTGATTTTTGCACGGGATGTTCCCTTGATTCTCGACCTGGAACGTCTTCACCGCGCTTCCGATATTGGCGTCGGTAGAGGTTTTGACCGTGTATCGTACGGTGACGTTTCCCACGTTGGTTGGCGGACGGCCCTCGCTTGCTGCACTCGTCGTCCGCGGCACCATGTGGACCACATAGAGCTTGTCGCCTACGAACTCCGGTAAGTCCAGCAGGAAATAATCCGGATGCCGGAATTCAAGCGTAATCGGCTGCCCCCGCTTCGTTCCTTCGTGCAATGGAATCAGAAAAAGCCCGGACGAGTCGGACTTGACCGTCTCTATCTGTAAACTGTCGATGGCGGTGACTTGGACGCCGGCAATGGGTCTCTGCTTGCGAACGTCGGAATCCTTCACCATGATCGCGCCTTGCAGGACGATAATCCTGTGGCTGCGCCAGCGAAAATACGCCACGCCGCCGATCACCATCGCGATCACGACGATCACGGTCAGGCCGAATCCGAGTATCCGTTTAAGGTTCACACCTGTCACGCGGGTACGTCCGCTGATTTAAATTAATGAATGATGGTAATTTAAGCAACGATGGCTGCACCGCAGGACCTCAGGACGACGGCATCTATCGTGTCCGAATCCGCATCCTTTTTTGGTTGCCGTCTTGCCCTCGTTGTTTGTCTAGAATACGACGCGGATGACAGACGTTCACGCTAATCGATTGTCGCGCCGGCAACTGATGCGGCAGGTTTTGGGCGCAGGCGTTTGCTTGCCTCTCGCCCGTTCTTTGTTCGCCCAAGCCGCCTCTAGTCTTCAGAATCTCAGAGACGAAAAAGACCTGCCTGCAGGCCAATTCAGTCTCTCTCCTGAGGATGATCAGTTCCTCAACGACCTCGAATCCGCGAGCTTCCAGTTCTTCTGGGAGCAGCAAAATCCCAAGACCGGGATGATTCAAGATCGCAGTAATCTGCAAGGTGGAACCCCGGGGCTTGTCGCCAGCATCGCCGCCACCGGCTTTGGCCTGACTGCACTTTGTATCGCCGAACAGCGTGGGTTTGTTACGCGAGCCGCCGCTTTGGAACGTCTTTTTGCCACACTCAATTTCTTGTGGAAGAAACTGCCGCAGCATCGCGGATTCTTCTATCACTGGGCTAACATCAACACCGGCGAGCGAGTTTGGGAATCCGAGATTTCCTCGGTTGACACTGCGATTCTGCTCTGCGGTGTTCTGACCTGCCGCGAACACTTCAAACATCCTGGCATCACCCAACTGGCCAACTTGATTTTTCAGCGGGTCGAGTGGACTTGGCTCTCTGAAGACACCTCACTGCTTTCTCACGGCTGGACCCCCGAGGTCGGTTTCCTAGCCTCTCGCTGGGATTACTACAGTGAACTCATGATGATGTACCTGCTGGGCATGGGGTCGTCCTCGCATCCGCTCAAGCCGGAAGCCTGGAATGCCTGGAAACGTCTGACGTTTGAATACGACGGCCTGCGCTACATCGGCTCGTTTGCCCCGTTATTCGTCCATCAATATTCGCAGGCATGGTTTGATTTCCGCGGCAAGCGGGATAAGTACGCCGACTACTTCCAGAATTCCGTGATCGCCACCGAAGTCCACCGCCGATTCTGCCTCGAACTGGGAAAGAAGTTTCCGGATTACACCGACGATCTGTGGGGCATCACCGCTTCCGACGGTCCGAATGGCTACGTGGTCTGGGGCGGTCCACCCGCCGTCGGTCCGATCGACGGAACCATCACTCCCAGCGCAACCGGTGGCTCGCTGCCGTTCGCTCCCCAGGCGACCCTCCGCGTCCTGAAGAACATCCGCAACCACTACGGCTCCGCGTGGAGCAAATACGGCTTCGTGAATGCCTTCAATCCCCTCACCGGCTGGTACGACCACGACGTGATCGGTATTGACACCGGCATCACCATGCTTATGGCCGAGAACCTAAGGACCGGTTTCGTCTGGAATACATTCATGAAGACTCCGGAAGCCCAGCGCGGCATGGAGCGCGCTGGTTTCGTCAAAGATTAGCCTCGCCGTGCCGGCCCGTAGGGATTCCGCCCAACCGTAAGTATCGATTTTTCATCAAAGAACGCGTTTCAAGAAGGGGATTTCCGGTGTATATTCGGTGAACTCCAGTCGCTGGAGCTCGACGGCGGCCGTGTCCCCCTTGGAGGACGTTCTCGGAACGACCCACTAGATTGAAACTAAAGGCTTTAACCGATGTCTGATCGGCAAACCTTCTTGAGCAGCTGGCGCGAGCGCCTTTCCGCTTTGCGCAATGTTCCGCCTGTCCTGAAGATTGTCTGGGAATCGGGCCGGGGAGTGGTGCTGTTCGGCATTTTGGCGCGTGTTCTCGCCGCGCTCCTGCCTCTCGCTCTGACCTATGTCGCCAAGCTCATCATCGACATTGTCGCGAACGCACTAAAGACTCAGGCCGTTCCAACCCGGCTCTGGTGGTTGGTAGGGATCGAGTTCAGCCTGGCCGTGCTGGGTAGCATCCTCAGCCGCATGATCGATTACTCCGATGCGCTGCTCGCGAATAAGTACACGCGGCACGTCAGCATTCAGGTCATGAAGCATGCTTCAGAGTTAGACCTGACTGCCTATGAAGACCCTGTTTTCTACGATCGGCTAGAGCGCGCGCGAGTGCAGGCGACCGACCGCCTGGTGATGATTCAATCCATAGGACGTCTGGAATTGCAGGTGATCACGGCCGTCGCGTACTCAGCCGCTGTGATGTTCTATTCGCCGTGGCTGATGCTGTTGTTGGTTCTCGCGGTCGTCCCGGCGTTCCTAGGGGAAACTCACTTCGCATTTCTCGGTTACGCGAAGAATTTCCGTCAGACTCCAATCAAGCGTCAGCTCGATTACCTGCGCCAGGCCGGAGCCACGAAAGAAGCCGCCAAAGAGCTCAAGCTTTTTAACCTGGCAGGATTTTTCACGCAGCGCTTCGCGAAGCTCTCTGACGTCATCTACGAGCAGGATATCGAACTGGCGCGCAAGCGCCTCGGCATTGGCTCGATTTTGTCCTTCATCAGCACCGGTGGCTACTACGGCGGCTACGCCTACGTGATCTGGCGGACTGTCGCCGGCCGATTGACGATCGGCACTTTTTATTTCCTGATCACCGCCATCATGCAGGCCAGCAGCAACATTCAGCAGGTCTTCTCCACTTTGTCGGGCATCGCCGACCAGGCGCTGTTCCTGACGGACCTGCTGGCATTTTTCCAGATGAAGCCGACCATCCAATCAAAACCGAATGCTCTACCGGCCCCCCGGCCGATTCGACAAGGATTCGAGTTTCGCGACGTATCGTTCCGTTACCCCGGAAGCAGCCGCCTGGTCGTCGATCACCTGAATTTCCACTTGCATCCCGGAGAGCGCGTGGCCTTGATCGGCGAGAACGGTCAAGGAAAGACAACCATCGTCAAGCTCATCACGCGTTTATACGATCCGACCGAAGGGCAAATCCTGCTCGATGGCGTCGATCTTCGCGAGTATGACCTCGAAGATCTGTATCGAGAAATCGGTGTCATTTTCCAGGATTTCATGCGCTATGAAATGACCGCGCGCGAAAACATCGCCGTCGGAAAAATCGAAGAAGTAGACGACTTTTCCCGGTTGCAGAACGCCGCCGAGAAGAGCTTGGCCGATGAAGTGATCGCCCGTCTTCCGGGAAAGTACGACCAGATGCTTGGCCGTCGCTTCGAAGGTGGAGTCGATCTTTCCGGCGGCGAGTGGCAGAAGCTCGCTCTGGCCCGCGCCTATCTGCGTAATTCCCAACTGCTGATTCTCGACGAGCCTACCGCGGCCCTCGACGCCCGCAGCGAGTTCGAAGTTTTCCAGCGCTTTGCCGAACTCACAGCGGGCAAGATGGCGCTGTTTATTTCGCATCGCTTCTCCACTGTTCGCATGGCGGACCGCATCATAGTGCTCGAAAATGGCCGCATCGCCGAAGAAGGAAAGCACGACGAACTAACTCATCTTGGTGGTCGCTACGCCGAGATGTTCGAAATGCAAGCTGCCAGTTATCGATAAGGGACCTCATGCCGCTCAATACTCACGATAGGCCCGTCCTCGCAGAAGTTATCCGCACCCAGACCGCGGCGGGCGAGTCCACGGAATTCGACGCTCTTTACGGCAACGCGGAACGCCACGCCTCGCAGTTGCCCTGGTTGCCGCGCGTGCCCGCCTCGCGCGTCTTCGATAAGCGCGTTCGCACCGTTCGCAACAAGCTATTTCCAGTCCTTGCCGCGGTCGATGATTCCTTTAAGAAAGGTTCCCTCACCGACGACGTCCGTTGGCTTCGCGATAACTCCTCGCTCGTCTATTCCGAATTGTCGACCGTTCAAGGCGATCTGAAGCTCCTCCGAAAACTCCCGCACGTCCGGAGCTCTGCAGCCGAAGTGCTGCCGCGGATTCTCGCTTTCGCGCAGGGGTACTTCCGGGAGACGTCTTACCACTATCAGGATCAAACTTTCATTTCCTACTGCCGCGGCTACCAGCGCGCCACGCCTCTGGAACTCCGCGAGTTCACGGTATTGAGTGCCGGATTAAAGCTCGTGTTGCTGGAGGAAATCGCAGCGCGCGGTCGTAAGGTCGTGGATCAGCCCGACGGCCCATCGACGGAAGTCGGCATTTGCATTCAGAGCTTGCGCGAAGTAAGCCAGACTTCCTGGCACGAATTCCTCGAGCCCTTGATTCTTTTCGGCGATATCCTCCGCCAGGATCCGGTCGGTGTTTATGCTCGCATGGATCCCGACACCCGCCATCTCTATCGTAAAAAAGTCGCGGCGTTGGCTGCGCAGTCAGATTTCACAGAAATCAAAGTAGCGCAGGAAGCGTTACTTCTGGCGCAGCAAGCCAAGTCTCGCGTGTACCCCGATCCGCGGATTTCCTATCGCGAATCTCACATCGGCTACTACCTCGTTGCCGAGGGCCGCGAACTTCTCGCGCAACGCATTGGTGCGAGATTAAAGCTGCTCAATCAGCTTCGCGCCTGGATGCGGAGTCATCCCGATGAGTTTTTTCTCCCCGGAATCGCCATCCTCACGCTCTCGATCATTACCGCGACCCTGTTGTATGTGACCACGCGTGACAGTTCGCCGCTGCTCATTCTGTTCGCCATGCTGCTCTTCCTGTTTCCCGGCTCGCAGTGTGCGATCCAGATCATCGATACCATCATCACGGAAGTCCTTCCCGCCGAGATCCTGCCGAAGCTCGACTACTCGAAAGGACTTCCTGCGGATTGTGTGACTCTAGTCGCCGTTCCCACGCTCCTTCTCAACGAAAAGCAGGTCCACGGACTGATCGAGGATCTTGAAGTTCGTTACCTCGGCAATCACGATCCGAACATTTACTTCGCCCTGCTTTCCGATCTGGCCGATTCCGATCACCGCGCCAGCGAAGAGAATCCTTTGATCGAGCTGTGTTCTTCGCTCATTCAGGAACTCAACCAGAAGTATGCGGGAGAAAAGAAGGGGTCGTTCCTTTTGCTGCACCGCCATCGCATCTACAACCCGCGCGAGAAGGGTTGGATGGGTTGGGAGCGCAAGCGCGGCAAGCTGATGGACTTGAATAAATTCCTTCGTGGCGAATTCGACAGCTTTCCGATCAAGATTGGCGATCTCTCGATTCTCTCCAAAGTTCGCTTTGTCATCACGCTCGATTCCGATACCGAACTTCCTCGCGGATCGGCGCATCGCATGGTCGGAGCGCTCGCTCATCCTTTGAATCAGGCAATCATCGATCCGCAGAAAAATATCGTCGTCGCCGGCTACGGCATCCTGCAGCCGCGTGTTGGCGTGAGCGTCCTCAGTACCGTTCGTTCCCGGCTCGCTGCGATCTATGCCGGGCAGACTGGGCTCGACATCTACACTCGCGCCATTTCCGACGCTTATCAGGATTTGTATGGAGAAGGCAGCTTCACCGGGAAGGGAATCTACGAGGTCGACACCGTCCACCAGGTCCTTGACCAGCGCTTCCCGCGCAACGCGCTGCTCAGCCACGATCTGATTGAAGGCGCTTACGCCCGCGCCGGGTTGGCCAGTGATATCGAAGTCATCGAGGACTATCCCTCGCACTACAGCGCCTACAACCGTCGCAAACATCGCTGGCTGCGCGGCGACTGGCAGATCGCCGGATGGCTTCTTTCTGCTGTTCCTGATGAAGCCGGTGCCCGGGTTCCCAATCCAATCTCCCTGATTTCGCGCTGGAAGATTCTCGATAACTTGCGCCGCAGCCTGGTTGAGCCCGGAACTTTCATTCTTCTCGTATTCGGCTGGCTCGCTCCCGGCATTCGCCCGGTTCGCTGGACTCTCGCCACAGTTTTCCTGCTCTTTTTGCCGGCAGTGTTCCAAGTCATTTTCGGCGTGATCAAAGCGGTCGTCGAAGATAAGGCCTCTGTCGCCCGTGACGCCCTACAAGCCTTCCTGACCACAATCATCACTTCCACGCTCACGCTGATCTTCCTCGCTCATCAGACGCTGCTCTCGCTTGACGCCGTCGTCCGCGCGATCGTTCGCAAGTCTTTTACTCGCCAACGTCTTCTCGAATGGGAAACCGCTGCTGAAGCCGAACTCACCACGCGCCTGGGACCTGCGGACCGGTACCTCAACTGGATTCCCGTTCTTTCCCTCGCCGTCGGTGCCCTAGTTTGGTGGGTGCAGCCTGCCTCGCTGATCGTCGCTCTTCCCATCCTTGTGTTGTGGGCGTGCAGCAAATTCGTCTCGATCTGGTTGAATCGCCCCACCGGCGTTCCCCGTAAGGAATTACCGCGAAAAGAAATTTTGTTTCTGCGCAACTCTGCGTTGCACACCTGGCGCTACTATGCGGAATTTTGCACCGAGGAGCATCACTGGCTGATTCCCGACAATGTTCAGGAAGAGCCGTCCGCTGTCGCCGCTCGCGTCTCTCCGACTAATCTCGGAATGCTCCTCAACGCGCAGCAGGTCGCTTGCGAGTTTGGATACCTCACCGTTCCCGAACTGGTGGCTCAGACGAAGCGCACGGTCGCCACGCTTTCCAGTATTCCAAAACATCACGGCCATATCCTCAACTGGTATGACACGCGCACACTCGAGCCACTCACGCCGCGCTTCGTTTCGTCCGTCGACAGCGGCAATCTCGTGGCCTCTTTGTGGACGCTCCAGCAAGGATTGCTCGCTCGCATCAAGCAGCCG
The DNA here is from genome assembly GCA_963793945.1 of uncultured Acidobacteriota bacterium. Taxonomy (GTDB): domain Bacteria; phylum Acidobacteriota; class Terriglobia; order Terriglobales; family Acidobacteriaceae; genus Sulfotelmatobacter. The sequence continues at coordinate 521,702 of CAWCCE010000001.1, forward strand.
CTCCTTCAATCCAGCTTGGCGGAGGGCCTCCTCGACCATCTTCGCGCGCTTGCTGATTTGAAAGCGTTTCCGCGAAAGCATCTCAGTCGCTGTGAGGAAGCGCTCAAAACCGAGAAGTGGTTCTCGGCTCTCGTCAATCTGTTCGAAGGCGCGGACGACGCCCAACCTTCGGGAGTGAAACCGAGCGAGGCGGCAGAAATTGAATGGTTCGAACGCGAAACTCGCGCTCGCATCCAGGGCATTCAGGATCTCGTTCGCTCCTACGTTCCCTGGGAACTCCCCGAATTCGCCTCGGTGCGTAGCGACATCAATGTAGGTCCCGAACTCGAAGAGAATCCGTCGCTGCGACAGTTGCCGATCTTCATCGACGACTTGCACGCCCGCCTGGATCGCGCTCTTCCATCAATTGCCAGAGGCGATCGCGGTCTCTACGAAAGTTTGCAGGCTATGCTGCCGCAAGCTCGCGCCAATGCCTTGCGTCTGATTGAAACCTTGCGCAGCATCGCTGCCGAAGCCGGAGAACTTGCCGAGGCGATGGACTTCACTTTCCTGCTGAACCCGCGCCGCAAGCTGATGTCCGTCGGTTTCAACGTCGAGACCCAGAAGCTCGAGCCTGCCTGCTACGACTTGCTCGCTACCGAATCGCGCACCGCGGTTTTCGCTGCCGTCGCCAAAGAAGACGTTTTGCAGGAGACATGGTTCCGGATGGGACGCACCCACACGCTCACCAACGGCAATCCGGTTCTGCGCTCCTGGACCGGCACCATGTTCGAATACCTGATGCCTACGTTGTGGATGCGCTCCTACGCCAACACGCTGCTCGATCGCAGCCGCATCGCCGTTGTCGACTTCCAACAGACCTACGGAAACCGCAAAGGCGTGCCCTGGGGAATTTCGGAGTCGGCTTACTACAAGCTCGATGAATCCGGAAACTACCAGTACCACGCGTTCGGTGTTCCTCAACTTGCCATGATGAAGGGCGAACTGAATCTGCTCGTGATCTCGCCCTACTCCACGTTCCTGGGACTCACCGTCAACGCGACGGAAGCCTTGCGCAATCTGCACCGCATGGATCGCCTCGGTTGGTTCGGTCCTTACGGCTTCTACGAAGCCATCGATTTTGGCCCGTCCGACAAAGTCCGCCGATCCGGTCAAATCGTTCGCTCCTGGATGGCCCATCATCAAGGCATGAGCATCCTCGCGCTCGCCAATTTCCTTTGCGACAACGTGGTCCAGCGCTGGTTCCACAGCAACCGTCGCGTGCAGGCAACGGAGTTGCTGCTGCACGAAAAGCCAATCTCGCACGTGCCCAAAACCAGCGTCCCGCGCGCCAATGCCGCGTGAGGCACAACGTAGCAGTTGTTTCCCCGTGTGTCCCTCTGTGGCCCCTGTGGTGAACGGTTTTGTTCGCTCCCGGAAGGAAACTCGGTGAGCGACGCAGCCGATGTATACTCTGACCGTTCGACTTCTTGAACCCTAATCTCGCCGATCTGAATTCAGGAGACCATCATGCAGAGCCGCATCACTGGCACAACCATGCCTGTTCTGGAATTCGCCCTCGAGCCTAACGATTCCATCATCTCTGAAGCCGGAGAACTCTCTTGGATGGGCAGCTCGATCCAGATGACGACTCATACTCAGTTCGCCGGCGGCGGAGGTCTTTTCGGTGTCCTCAAGCGCGTCGCAGGCGGCGGATCGATCTTCATGACGGAATATCGTGCCTTCGGCGCAGCAGGAGAATTGGCCTTCGCCACTAAGCTCCCCGGACACATTGTTCCCGTCGAAGTCTCTCCAGGCCACGAGTACATGATTCATCGGCACGGGTTTCTCTGCGCCACTCCGCAGATTCAGATCAGCGTTGCATTTCAACAATCGCTCGGCGCAGGAATCTTTGGCGGCGACGGTTTCCTCCTGCAAAAACTCAGCGGACAAGGTACAGCTTGGCTCGAACTCTCCGGCGAACTCGTCGTCCGTGACCTTCAGCCGGGAGAAACATTGCGCGTCCATCCTGGACACGTAGGCGCATTCCAGGCCAGCGTCTCCTTCCAAATCACCACCGTGCCCGGCATCAAGAACATGATCTTCGGCGGCGATGGTCTTTTCCTCGCCTCGCTCACCGGCCCGGGAAGAATCTGGCTCCAGACCCTTCCCATCGCCAAACTGGCCCACGCCATCGAACGCTACATCCCGCGCGAAGCCACCAGACGCACAGTAGAAGGCGGCGTGGTAGGCGGAATCGTCGGATCAATCCTAGACAACATGAAGTGAAGATGAGTTGTCTCCCCTGTGAAACTCTGTGCCCCCTGTGGTGAGGGTTTTGAAGCAGTGTGCACGAAAGTAATGCGTCAGCTAGGCAGCAACCAGCAATCGACGGCCGCCCTTCGGTTAAACTAAAGCCAGTCTCCCATGATTAACGGCAAACGCATCGCGGTCGTCATGCCCGCCTACAACGCGGCCAAGACCCTGGAAGCCACCGTCGCGGAAGTCGCCGAGCTCGTCGACATCTGCATCCTGGTCGACGACAACAGCAGCGACCAGACAGTCGAAGTAGCCCGCCGTCTCGGCTTGCTCGTCTTCCAGCACGACCGCAACTACGGCTACGGACGAAACCAACAGACTTGCTATCGCGAAGCCCTGTCTGCCGGCGCCGACGTTGTCATCATGCTTCACCCCGACTACCAGTACACGCCACTGCTCATCACCGCGATGGCTAGCATGGTCGCGTACGATGTCTATGATGTCGTGCTCGGATCGCGCATCATCGGCGGCCGCGCCCTGCTCGGCGGGATGCCGTTATACAAGTACGTTTCAAACCGCGCGCTTACTGCTTTCGAAAATCTTTTTCTGGGTGTGAAGCTCTCCGAATATCACACTGGATACCGTGCCTTCAGCCGTAAAGTGCTCACCGAACTGCCGCTGCTCGAAGACTCCGACGACTTTGTCTTCGACAACCAAATGCTCGCGCAGTGCGTTCATTTCGGCTTCCGTATCGGCGAAGTATCTTGCCCCACGAAATACTTTAAGGAAGCTTCGTCCATCAATTTCCGTCGCAGCGTGAAATATGGCTTCGGCGTGCTGGCCACCACCCTGCAATTTGCTCTTCAAAAGATGGGGCTCATCCATCTGCCACGGTTCAGCGACATTGGCCGCAAACTTGAAGACGAACGCGAAACCTACTACGCTCCTCGCACGGAATCTGGACACACCGTTTAACGTCTCCGGCGTTCCCGACTGGAATGCAAGCAAGCCCTAACTCTTCCGCGCAACGAATCGGACACGACGATTTCTCCGCCCGAAATCTGCTCGTGCTGGCCGCTCTCACAGTGTTCGCGTTTCTGCTGATGGGCTACCATCCCGGCCTCGAGGACGATTCCTTCTACCTCGCGGCGATCAAGCGCGATCTAAATCCGTCCCTGTTTCCACACGACTCCGATTTCTTCCGCCTGCAATTTCAAGCGACCATCTTCGATAAGCTGATCGCTTTTTCCGTCCGCCTGACCCACTTGCCAATTGCTTGGACCGTCCTCTTGTGGCAGGTGGCCGCCATCTTTCTTCTTCTGCACGGCTGCTGGAGGATCGCCCGCCGCTGCTTCTCAACCCCCGAGGCCCAGTGGGCTGCGACCGCTTTGGTTGCTTCGTTGCTAACGCTGCCTCTGCCGGGAATCGCCATCAATCTTGCCGATCAGTATCTTCATCCGCGAACACTTGCGACAGTTTCGATTCTGGCGGCCATCGTTGCGATCCTCGACCGGCGGCCGTGGCTCGCCGGAATTTTTCTGGCCATAGCCTTCTCGATCCACGCCATCATGGCCAGCTTCGGAATTTCCTTCTGCGTGATCCTGTGGTGGTCGTTGCGCGAAAGCAGGCAGAAATCGGCAGTGCCCATCGCGGCGGCGTTCATTCCCTTAGGATGGCTCTTCGAGCCCGCCTCCGATGCCTGGCGACAGGCCGCAGCCACTCGCGGATTTTATTTCCTCACCCGCTGGCACTGGTATGAATGGTTGGGAGTCTTCGCTCCGCTGGCTCTCCTCTTCGCCATTCGCCAATTCCTGCAATCACGGCGAGAGCACAACACTGGCTCCGCCCTGCTCCCTCTGACGTCAACCTTGATTTACTACGGCGTGTTTCAAACAATCGTCGGCCTCGCAATCATGCTCCCGCCAGGTCTCGAGCGCTTGCGACCCTTCGAGCCCATGCGGTGCCTGCATCTGCTCTATCTTTTGTTTTTCCAGATCGTCGGCGGACTCCTCGGTCGCTACGTTCTTCAGAGAAGTTTCTATCGCTGGCTTGTGCTCTTCGTTCCGCTCGCTGCCGGTATCTTCTATGCGCAGCGCCAAATGTATCCCGCGTCCGAGCACCTCGAGATGCCTTGGTCTGCACCGCGCAATCCCTGGCTGCAAGCCTTCGCCTGGATTCGAGCCAATACTCCGACGGACGCACTCTTTGCACTTGATCCCCACTACGAATCGCTCCCTGCCGAGGACGCTCACGGCTTCCGCGCCCTCGCCGAACGCAGCGCCCTCGCCGACTATGAGAAAGACGGAGGCATGGCGGCCCGCGTCCCTCGCCTCGCTCCGCGCTGGCTCAACGAAGTTACGGCGCTCAGAGGTTGGCAAAATTTCCAGCCCGTGGATTTCGCGCGCCTGAAGAATAATCTCGGCGTGACATGGATCGTCCTGTCGCACGCAGACGCCGAATTCTCAGCCGCCCACCCGGACGGCATGACCTGCCCCTACGCCGACGATCAAGTGCGAGTCTGCCAGTTATACTGACAGTTTCAGCGAGCCGACTCTACCCAAGCGAATGCCCACATCACCGTCCCCGACATCGCGCACCCAGCCTTATCTCTGGATGGTGCTTGTTGCCCTCGCGATCCGACTTGCCGTCATCCCGTTCGTCTATCGCGACTGGTTGGATCCTTTCGTCCTTGAACACTGGGCCTTCGGACTCATCGCGCGCTCCATCGCCTCCGGACACGGCTTCGGAGGTCCATTCGCGCCCACCGGAGCCTCAGCACTCCTGCCGCCCGTGTACTCCTATCTCCTCGCCGGAATTTTCAAGATCTTCGGGATCGAAACCAAAGCTTCGATTCTCGCAGCGCTTTCGTTGAACAGCCTTTTTTCCGCGCTGACTTGTGTTCCGGTTTTTCTTTTGGCGAAGCAGGCCTTCGGAGATCGCGTCGCGAAATGGGCCGGCTGGGGATGGGCATTCTCACCCTACGGTATCTACTACGGCGCGGATTGGGCGTGGTCCACCTGCCTCGTCACGCTCGAACTCGCTTGCTTGTTCCTGTGGGCCTGGCGTCTGGAAAATTCAACCCGCACGCGCGATTGGATCTTCTTCGGATTTTTCGGTGGCATCGCTGCCCTCACCGAGCCAGTCGTGCTGTCCGTCGTTCCACTGCTCGGACTGTGGACTATCTACCGCCGGTATCGCATGAATCGCCCGTGGAAGGTGCCGATGGCCGCGGCCGCTCTGGCTGCTCTCGCCGTGATGTCTCCGTGGTTTATCCGCAACTACGAACTCTTCCACAGATTTATTCCCGTTCGCAGCGGCTTCGGACTCGAGCTTTACATCGGCAACAATGGCTACTCCCAGCGTTGGGTCAACAGCAGCTTGCATCCCAATCATAGCGACGCCGAGCTTTCGGAATACGAGCGTGTGGGCGAGATCGCCTACATGGATCACAAGGAGCAGGAGGCCAAGGTCTACATCCATGCACACCCGGTATGGTTCTTGTGGATGACCGGCCGCCGCATCCTCTACATGTGGACCGGTTACTGGAGCTTCGATCGCGCCTACTTAAAAGATGAGCCGCTTGATCCGCCCAACATTTTTCTCGATACGACCATGACTCTGCTCGGACTGTTCGGATTATCGCGCCTCTTTCATCGTGATTCCGCGATGGCTGTTCGTTTCGCCATCATCTTGCTCGTTTTCCCTTTGCCGTATTACATCTCGCATCCGGAGACTTATTATTTTCGTCCCGTCGATCCGCTGATCGTAATTCTTGCGGCAATCGCCGTGGCAGGCGGCGCGAGCCGTCAGAAAGCGCCAGCCTAGCTTTCTTTGAATCGTTCTCGATCAGCCAACGGTCTAATTTCCAGGTTCATTGAAAACAGTTCTATTGAAAACAGGTCTAGTCAAAAATGAGTACGGTTCTGGTCACAGGCGGCTCCGGTTTCATCGGCAGCCATACAATTCTGCAACTGTTGGCAGCAGGGCATCAGGTTCGAACGACTGTGCGCAATCCGAAGCGCGAGGCCGACGTTCGTGCCTTGTTGAAAGTGGGCGGCGCTGAACCCGACGGCCGCTTATCTTTTTTTGCCGCTGATCTCGAGAGCGACGCCGGCTGGTCGCAAGCCATCGCTGGCTGCGATTACGTTTTGCACGTTGCCTCTCCGTTTCCAGAACATCTCCCTAAGCACGAAGACGAATTGATCATTCCCGCGCGCGAAGGTGCCCTGCGTGTTCTGCGAGCTTCGCGCGAAGCCGGCGTCAAGCGCGTAGTGTTAACTTCCTCCTTCGCTGCGATTGGCTACGGCCACCCGCCGCAAACCGAGCCCTATAACGAGGGAGACTGGACCGACCCCGAAGGCGAAGGTGTCGCGGCTTATGCAAAGTCGAAAACGCTCGCGGAACGCGCGGCTTGGGATTTCATCGATCACGAAGCCCGCGGCCTCGAGCTTTCTGTCGTCAACCCAGTTGCCGTATTCGGCCCGGTTCTTGGACCTGACTATTCAACGTCGATTTTACTGGTGCAGCGGCTCATGGACGGCGCTGTTCCCGGTCTCCCGCGTCTTTGTTTTGGCGCGGTCGATGTGCGCGACGTGGCGGACTTGCACATCCGTGCGATGACTCATCTGGCCGCGAATGGCGAACGTTTTCTCGCGGTCGCCGGCAATTTCATATCGATGCAAGATATGGCTAAGGTTCTCAAAGATCACTTGGGCGAGGCTGCGCACAGGGTTCCCACGCGCCAGATACCCGATTCCATCGTGCGCCTCGCTTCGCTGTGGGATCCGGCCATCAAGCAGATCCTGCCTGAGCTTGGTAAACAGAAGAACGCATCCAGTTACAAGGCCATTCGAGTGCTCGGCTGGAAGCCGCGATCGAACGAGGAATCCATTATTGCGACGGCCGAAAGCCTGATCCGCCTCGGTCTCTTGAAGGACAGCAAGAAGAATTGACCACTCGCGATACAGCCCCAGCTCCCATCCCATGTAGCGTTGCAGGGTTTACGGAGCGGGGTTAACATCTAACTACTCACGATGGCGATTGCCACATCTTCACCGGTCACAACCCAGCGGCGCTTCACGATTGGCCTCAGCGAAATTCTCAATTTCGCTTACGACGCGTTCTCCAGCAACAAACTGCAATTCACGCTGACGTCGCTGGCCATGGCTGTGGGTACCGCATCGGTGATTCTTGTCGTCACGATCGGCATGACAGGGAAGCAATACATCCTGCGGCAGATTCAAGCCATCGGCGCGAACATGATCTATGCCGACTACGAAGGCGGAGCACAGCGCATCGATTCCACGCCCGATCCCATGACGGTCGACGATGTGAAAGCGATTCGCGAACAGGTGCCCAGCGTCGTTGCCGCTTCTCCTACCGTGGCTTTGAACGATCGCATCAGCGTTGGCGCGGGCAAGCAGAGTGACATCCTTCTGCTCGGCGTAGATCCGCAATACAAGACCGTGCGCAATTTGAAGGTTCTCGCGGGCCGTTTTTTTGATTCCGAAGATTCTGCCGGACGCAACAAGGTGGGCGTGATCACGGAGAAACTTGCGCAGAAGCTGTACAACTCGTCAGTTGGCGCCGTGGGCCAGGTCATAAATTTGAGCGGTGGTCTTCCGTTCACGATCATCGGAGTGTTCAGGGAGAGTGTCGACACGTTCGGACAGTCCGACATACAAGATGACACCATGCTGATTCCCTACACCGTGAGCCGGTTCTTCACCCCGACGGCTGCCGTTTACCAGATTTATTTTTCGGCGGCGAGCCCGCAGGACGTGATCCCGGCCACGAACGCCATCAAACGTGTGTTGCAGTCGCGGCATCGCACGGAGTCCGTTTACAGCGTGCAGAATCTCACTCAGCTTCTTTCAGTTGCCGGACGAATCGCCGACGCTTTAACTGTCATTCTCATACTCGTGGCTTTTGTGACACTGCTTGTGAGCGGCATCGGCATCATGAATATCATGCTCGCGACAGTGACCTCACGCATCCGCGAAATTGGAATCCGCAAGGCCATCGGCGCGACCACGCGCGAGATTCGATTTCAATTCCTGGCTGAAGCCATTCTGATCTCGCTCACCGGAGGCATTACCGGCATCGTCGCCGGCCTCGCGCTTCCATTCTCCGTGCGATTCTTCACCGACTACCATTTTCCGATTTCTGGCCTGTCGGCCATCATCGCTATCATCGTATCTTCGATCGTTGGAATCATCTTCGGCACCGTCCCCGCAACCCGCGCCTCGCAGCTCGACCCGGTCGAGAGCCTGCGTTATGAATAACTTGCGAATTCAGCGCCTTGCTTAAAATCGCAAAAGTGTTCCTATAGGAACACTTTTATGTACAAAAATGTATGTACAAATGGTTAAAAGCAGGTACAGCCGGATTCGATTTGCACCAGATCGCTTCGGCCTCCGACGAAAGTGTCGGGCAAAAGTCGTGGTACTTGCGGCGCGGCCGATCAGGCCGGGCTCGGGTTCCGCAAGCCTGGTATGGGACCCAATTGGTGGTGGGGCCGACTTTTCCTCTAAAAACCACAAAGCCGGGCTGGTTTGCCCGGCTATCCTTTTGTGGAGCTGGTTCGCTCGGTCTTGTTTCGATCGTCGACCCAGAATGTCGTTTTTACCGTATCCTCGTCCACGCCTCCGAGGCTCTCAACCCAACCGGCTGAGGAGTTTTACCCAGCCCGTCAGTCTCGAACTGTTTCTATTCGCGCGGAATCACCGCTCCCCGATCCCCTACATCACCATTGCCAGGTTCTCCAACTCGTGCTGGAGAACTGGCAGGGCGCAACCGGCCATTTCGACGCGGCCAGCAGCGTCCAGCGCCGCTTTCGGCGAAACCCCATACCCACGGCCCATCAGAAACACCTGGAGCAATTCGGCTGCTTCGTACGAATCAATCATGCCCCCTTGGAGCAAGTCGTTCCGCAGAGCCGCTAGTTCGGTCATTGTGAATCTGTCTTTGTCGTTCATTGCTTTATCGATCATGGCCGTCATCACCTCCGACTCCGACCTCGTCCCGCTTTACCGTATTAGACTCATCGGCAGTTGTGTTAGTTGCATGCAATTCGGCTGCCGTATTTGCCTTAGCTCTTTAGTACGATCCCCAATCCCCGTCTGGATGTATTAACCCCCTTGGATATCGGAAGTTGCAGGAAGGACTGTAGAGAGGAGGGCTCCGCCGAAGTGCCCTTGGTACCCAGGAGTAATACCGAACCTGACACAATGTGTCGTTTTCGGACAGCCGAAGTCCAAACTACGGCGGTTCATCGTCGAGCAATGTGGCCCGAAAGTGGGGGTGTCAAAAGAAAAGCTGACGCCGCTTATGCGTGCGCTAGTTCTGCCGCTGCCTGCGTGTCATAAAATTGAAAGAATTGCTCGACTCGAGTCACCTTCAACGCGTCGCGCACGCGATTGGTGACGCCTACAAGGGCAAGGCTGCGCCCATCCTTCTGATGGTTCACGTAGGCGCCCACCAGCGCTCCGATCCCGGCGGAATCGATATAGGGCACCAGGGTTAGGTCCAAGATGAGGTGAGTCGACGTGTTCCCACGGACCAGCGATTGAAACTCGAAGAAATTTGAGATCGTCACCGGGCCAACCAGCCGGAGAATTCGGCGGCCTGCTGCCGATCCAGCGGCATCTTCAATCTGCAAGGGCTCCTGCGGCATCCGGAGATGGTAGTACACGAATGTGAACGGAGTGTTAAAGCCAGGGCCAACCCCCAAGTTTTCCAGACCTGCCGCGAGCCCCTACGCCGGCTCCGACTCCCTCTCCCGCGCCTGTGTCACCAGGCTGTCAAACTGGGTCGAATCCAGGCATAGGGCATGCTGCCCGAAGCGGGCTTCCTTACCCGTGGAATGCCAGTAAGGCATCCAGGTGAAGTGCTTGCCTTCCGCCCTGGCCTCTAGCACCACGAGAAAAGGATAGAAGGTCACCTCTTCCTCCTCTTCGCCGAGCCAGGACTCCAGTTTCTCCGGCAGGATTGCCGAAACGACTCTAAAGTCGCCGTCCCCGGCTCCCAGCTGGAAGTCGAGGTTTACATGAAGTTCTTGAGGAATTCCGCAGGCAGGGCAATCGTCTACAGACATTTTGGAGAAGTTGTAGAGCGCGTCGAACAGCTTCAGGTGGGTTGCAGATTTCTTCTTACACCGGCTGCAGTAAACGTATTGGCTCGCCATGGAACCTCCGTGTCCCGGGAATCCAGTTGTCCGGAAACTAGGTGCCGGAGTTCCATCGCTAGCCAGCTCGCCCTAGGATTCGATTGTCGCCTCATCGATCAGCATGATGGGGATGTCGTCCTTCACCGCGTAGACCCGGTGGCACTGCGTACATTTCAACGTCTCCGGATTTTGACGGTATTCGAGTGCCTGCTTGCACGCCGGACAAACCAGGATTTCCAGAAGGTCTTTGGCAATCATGACCTGTGAATTGTATACGACAGCAGGCGGGCCTCACGTTGTGACCCACCGCACAGCGGGACAAGACGGCAATCACCTGCGATTTCACCGCCGAGATCGTCGAACATGCCCAGCAAGGGTTTTAGAGGTTATTCCTCCGCGCTCTCGGCGTGCCCGGCGGTGTAAGATTTTAGAGGCACAAATCATGTCAGCTCTCATCCTCGATGGAACCAAGATCGCGCAAGAGATCCGCAGCGAAGCTGCCGCGGAAGTGAAAGCCATGGCCGCTTCCGGAGTTCGTCCGGGGCTGGCCGTCGTGCTCGTCGGCCACAATCCCGCGTCCGAGATCTACGTTCGCGGCAAAGTCAAAGCTTGTGAAGAGGTTGGCGTCTACAGCGAAAAGCTCACACCGCCGGAAACTGCCACGACCGCCGAGCTATTGGCCGTCGTCGAAGACCTCAACCGCCGCGACGACATCGACGGCATCCTCGTGCAGCTTCCCCTGCCGCCGCAGGTCGACTCCAAGAAAGTCCTTCTGGCCGTCGATCCCGCGAAAGACGTCGACGGGTTCCATCCCATGAACGTCGGCTACCTTTCGACGCAGCGTCCTGGACTCGTCCCCTGTACGCCTGCCGGGTGTCTCGAAATTCTCAAACGCAGCAACATACCCATCGCCGGACGCGAAGCCGTCGTGGTTGGACGCTCCGACATTGTGGGCAAGCCCGCCGCCATGCTGCTCCTCAACGCTAACGCCACGGTGACCGTCTGCCACTCGAAAACTCATGATCTGCCAGACGTTTGCCGCCGTGCCGACATCCTGGTCGCCGCAATTGGCCGGGCCGGCATGATCACGCGAGATTTCGTGAAACCGGGAGCCACCGTGATTGACGTCGGAATGAACGCGGTCACCGACCCGGCGGAGTTTGAGCGGTTCTTCGCGGGCAATGCCAAAAGGGAAGAATCCTTCCGTAAAAAGGGGTCGACGCTGATCGGCGACGTCCATCCGGAAGTCGGCGAAGTTGCCGGCGCGATGACGCCGGTCCCCGGCGGCGTCGGTCCATTGACGATCGCGATGCTGATGTTCAACACAATCAAAGCGGCGAAGATGCGGCGGGGGAGCCGTGTGCCGGAGTTATCGCGCGCCTGACTCCAAAATGACAACTCACCACAGAGACACAGAGTCACAGAGAAAACCTGTATTTTTTCGATCGCGGCTTCCTCCGTGCTTCTGTACCTCCGTTGTGAAATTGCCTTTGGGAATTCCATGCTAAAAGTCGGCCTCACCGGAGGCATTGCTGTCGGGAAGTCGGTAGTCGGAGAGATGTTCGTCGCGTTGGGCGCTCGGCTTGTTCAGGCCGATCGCATCGCCCACGGGCTCATGCAGCCGGGCGAGGCCGTTTACAACGAAGTAGTCCGGCATTTCGGCCGCGAGATTCTCAACCCGGACGGCAGCATCAATCGCGCTAAACTGGCCGAAGCGGCGTTTGGGCCCGCTAGCGAAGACGCGGGCAAACGCGCCTCGCGCATCGACGAGCTCAACCGCATCGTCCACCCCGTCGTCATCCGCAGCCAGGACGAATGGATGCACGCGATCGGCATGCAGGATCCGCACGCGGTTGCCATTGTCGAGGCCGCACTGCTGCTCGAAGCTGGCGCCGCCAGACGCTTCGATCGCCTGATCGTCGTGACCTGCACGGAAGATCAGCGCATCTCCCGCTTCGCCGCCCGCCAGAAGATGGACATGGAATCCGCCAGAAAAGAGGTTGTCCGTCGCATGGCAGCGCAACTTCCCGATGAAGAAAAGATCAAGGCGGCCGACTACGTGATCGATAACTCGGGCTCACTCGACCACACGCGCGAGCAGGTGCGTAAAATATGGGAGAAGCTGGACACCGTGGCAAGAACGTCCTGACTTTTCAGCTTTGTCATCCTGAGCGGCGCCGTTGCTATGAAGGTTCTCTGCAAGTGGCCGACCGCGCCCCCGTCTGAACCAGCGAGGCCTGCTCAACTCCTCCGCCTTTGTTTAGAATTAATCCTGGGACCTTTCCACGACCCGATACCGTACTAACCTTTAGCTGACAGGATTGTCGAAACTATGAAACTCGTACGTCCGTTGATCTTTGCCGTGGCTTTGGCCGGGGCATTCTTTTATTTCACGACCTGGCGTTCCAACGGTCGGGAGGAAGTCCACTCCTCGAACTGGTTCAGCCGGCCCGATCACGTGGAAATCACCGAAGCCGCCCCCGGCGAGGCCCTCGACGGCGAAGAACAAAACAATATTTCCGTTTACAAGAAGAACATTCCGTCGGTGGTGAACATCACCTCGCGCGCGATGACTTTTGACTTCTTCTACGGACTGGTGCCCCAGGAAGGGCAGGGCTCGGGATTCGTCATCGATAAAGAGGGCCACATCCTGACCAATTATCACGTGATCGCCGACGCCCGGCAGGTCGAGGTCACGCTCCACAATCGCAAGAAATTCAAGGCAACGGTCATCGGCACCGACCCGCCGCACGATCTGGCGGTCATTCAGATTAAATCTCCGGATCTCGTTCCAGCGGTGATGGGCGATTCGCGCAACTTGCAGGTTGGACAGAAAGTCTATGCGATCGGAAATCCCTTTGGCTTGGCCGGTACGATGACGCGCGGCATTGTCAGCTCGATCCGTCCGGTCCGCGAGCCGAACGGCGCCATGATCGACGAGGCGATTCAGACCGACGCAGCGATCAATCCCGGAAACTCTGGCGGCCCGCTGATGAATGGCCACGGCGAGGTCATCGGCATCAACACCATGATTCTCTCGAACTCAAACCAGAGTGCGGGCATCGGCTTTGCCATTCCTATCAACACCGCCAAAGCCGTTCTAAACGATCTCATGACTCTCGGCCGCGTGCGCCGTCCCGCGCTTGGCGTGCGCACCATTCCGATCAGTCCTGAACTTGCGGATGAAATGAGTTTGCCTGTCGATTACGGATTGCTGATCGTGCAGGTCGTCCCCGGAGGATCGGCGGATCAGGCGGGGCTGCGCGCCGGTACCGAGCGCGCCTACTTGGGAAATATCCCGATCATGCTCGGCGGAGACCTGATCATCGCCATCGATGATCAAAAGGTCGAATCCGAAGAAGACCTTTCGCAGATGATGAATGACCACCGCGCCGGAGACAAAGTGAAGATAACGATCTACCGCAACAAAAAGAAGATGGACGTTAGCGTGTCGCTAGGCGAATCGCGCCAGCAGGTGTGAGGATCCGAACTCCTTACTCGGCTGCTTAATCCGCGGGCTTGATTCCGACCGCGGTGTACAGCTCGCCGCTGTCGAATAGCGTTCCGTCTTTCATCACCATGCGGCAGCGGCGGATGTCGCTGATCCGCTCCGCCGGATTTCCTTCGACCAGCAGGAAATCCGCCCGCTTGCCAGGAGCAATCGAGCCCAATTCCTTGTCCTGCTTCAAAAGCCTTGCGGCGTTGTAGGTTGCGATTTGGAGCGATTTCGCCGCAGGAATGCCGGCTTGCACTTCCAATTCCAGTTCGCGGTGCAACATGATTCCGGCCGTGCTGTCGGTGCCCGCAAGGATCGGGACTCCAGCGTCGTACATGCGCTTCGTCATTGCCAGCATCGCCCGATAGGAATCCTTGTAAAGCTGGTCGTTGGCCGAAGTGACGGGCAATCCGCCTGAATACGCTCCGCGCTGGACCTGTGCCGGAAGACGGCTCAAGACCGGCGCTACATCGGGCGAAACCTGTCCCGGCCGCTCGGTGAACATTCCCTCGAAGGCTCCCAGGGTGACATCCACCGTGGTGTGATGATCGAGCAGCAGCTGGATAAAGTCGTTGACTGGTTTCGACTGCAGGTCGAGCTTGGCAGCGTTATCTCCAACTGCGGTGAAGCGCTCTGGGGTGCGCGTATCTTTTACCTGAGCTGCGAAGAAATTCAGGAAGATAAAGTTGATGTGCTGAATTTCGTCGGCGCCATCTGTCACGAATTGCGCAGCGGTAATCCCATTCGGAATATGCCCGCTTACCCGCAATCCCCGCGCGTGTGCCGCTTTGACCACCGCAGGAACGAATTCGGGTTTCAGCGAGCTGTAAAGCTTGATCTGAATGTAACCGAGATCGGCATAGCGGTTGACCGCAGCTACCGCCTCGGCCTCGGTATCCGCATAAAGGCCAGTCGGAGCCTGGTATTCGCCGTGCCCATCGATGAAGCCTGCTTTCCATACGCGCGGACCGATCGCTGTGCCTTTTGTCCATTGATCCTGTAGACGCTGAAGATCGCTGATGTCGTTCCCCATATCTCGAATGGACGTCACTCCGCTTGCCATGTTCATGATGCCGTCGACGGCCTGCGCGTGGGAGTGCATGTCAAACAGCCCAGGAAGGAGCGTTTTTCCCCGGCCATCGATCCGTTCAGCGTCGGCGGGAACCTGCACGCTGCCAGCGGGACCAATTGCAGAAAATCGGTCGCCGGTTACAAGAACTGTTTGATCCTCGCGCATTGTGGCCCGTTCCGAATCGAAAAGGCGCACATGTTCAATCGCGAGGGGATGGGAGGGATGTTTCGCCAATTCATGGGCCAACCGTGCGTAGCGCTCGTCTCGCGCTTTCAGGTCGAGCGCATAGAGCTGATCGTTCGTTTTCTCCCAGCCTTCGCGAAGCAATGAGAACCACGTTCCCGGCACTCCAAAGAAATGATTGTCGTCATCCAGCCATAACGTCTGGGGCTCGAACGAAAGCCCGGTGATGCCGAACTCCGTGACGTGCAACTTCTGCCCGTGATCTTCGAGGGTGAGATCGGCGAGCCGCTCCAAGCGCGCCTCTCCAGCGGGAAAGAGCCGGAGCGGCGTACCATTCGCTTTCTTAAGAGCTGCCACCAAGAATGCCTGCTCGGCCGCCGACCCGTTGTTGCTCACGTAGAACGCTCCCGCGCGGGCTTGCCCTTTCTCCGTGGTGCTTTTCCAACTGGCGATGCCATGGTTGATCTCGAAATGCTCGTCGACCGGCGCCTTGAGATAGTCGTTGCCGGTTTCGTCGACACGAAGCGGAAGACCTCCAGAGTCGAGCCAGTACTTTGCCGATACCTTCGGACCCCGCCCGCGATCGTTAAACTCGAACGTGCTTTCCACGCGTCCGTCCGGGAAATAGGTATCAACCTCACTCCCGGCAACTTTTCCATTGGAGGCAATGGTGTAGCGGATCACTTGTGTTCCCTGTGCTACGACAGGCGGCTGCAAGGAGCAGAAGGAAAGACACGCGACAGCCAGAGTACTGAGCGGAGAGAGAAATCGCGACATGGGCAGATAGTGTGCCACATTCCAGAAGACTGAGTTAGACTTATCTCCTGCCTATGACTGCCGTCCTTTAATTCGGCTCCTGCATCCTGAGCGAGACCTGCGCGGATGTGTGCGCCGCCGCTCCTGTCTTGTCGTTTCATCAAGTTGCTTGATAGAGAAAGGAATCCCCCATGCAATTTGTGGATAAGGCATTCGCTCGCCGTCTGGAGTCGTGCGAGGAGATGCCGCAGGTGTTCTACGCGCGTGAGTTCGAGAAGACGCGGCCCGAAATCGGGCCCGCCGAAGAAGAAATCTGTGGCGGCCACATGATCTTTGCCGGCCTCGGTTCGCCGATCGGCCGGGCCACCGGAGTCGGTCTTGATCGTCCGCTTAACTCAGACGACGTCGATCGCATCGAGCAGTTCTACCGCGAGCGCAAAGCGCCATCGCAGGTCGATCTCTGTCCCTTACACGCGCCGGAGACATTCGAAATGTTCAAGGATCGCGGTTATGCAATCGCGGAGTTGAACAATGTCCTCTACCGGAAACTCGATCCAGCGGAGAAGTTCCCGCCTCCTCCCGATCATTGCCAGATCCGACGCAGCCCTCCGGAAGAAGCCGATGCGACCGGAGCGATCGTCGAAGGCGCTTTCTTTCCCGACGGCGCGCCAGAGGCGTTCCGCGGCCTCATGGCGCCGCTCTATCAGATGGAAGGTGCGCTCGCCTTCGTTGCAACCGTCGGCGGCAAACCGGTGGCCTGCGGCACCGGTCTCGTCATTCCGCAGCACAAAGTCTTCGCTTTGTGTGGCGCCGGCACGCTGATCGCGTACCGGGGAAAAGGTTTTCAGACAGCCCTATTCCGTGCCCGCATGGCGGCTGCTGCTGAAGCGGGATGCGAGTATGCGGTTGTTGTGACCCAAGGCGGTTCGGCCTCACAGCGCAACGCTGAACGCCTCGGTTTCCAAGTGGCCTACAGCAAAGTCACAGTGATCAAACAGGCGGCCTAGGACTGCGCACCGGCGTTGCTCTCGAGGCGCCCTAAATTGCATAGTAAGGAGGTAATGTCCAACAAAAGTCTCACGCTGCAAGGCAAGCACATTCGTCTCGAACCGCTGGGGAGCAACCACGCCGAAGGGCTGGCCGCCGCATCAGCAACAGATCCCTCTCTGTACCGTTGGAGTCCCATTCCCCAAGGAGTGTCCGAGGCCAAGAAGTACATCGACACGGCCCTGGCCTGGCAGCAAGCTGGCACCGCCGTCCCGTTCGCAATCGTTCGCATGCACGACAGTGCCGTGATCGGTTCGACACGCTTCTGGAATATCGAACGGTGGGCGTGGCCCCAAGGACATCCCGCTCACGGGCGCGGTTTCCCGGACGCCTGCGAGATCGGTTATACGTGGTTCGCAAAGTCCGCAGTTCGTACGGGCGCGAATACCGAAGCCAAGCTCCTCATGCTAAGGCATGCCTTCGAAGTCTGGCAGGTCCTTCGCGTCTGCTTCCACACCGACGCGCGCAATCAGCGTTCCCGTGCTGCGCTTGAGCGCATCGGAGGCCAATTCGAAGGAATCCTCCGCGCTCACCGCATGGCCGCGGACTTCATTCCGCGCGACTCGGTCCGCTACTCGATTGTCGCCTCAGAGTGGCCGACCGTGAAGCAACGCTTGATTCAATTCGTGGACCGATAGCAAATTCGTTTTGATTACGCGATCGTCTTCGGCTCGAGTCCGTACGCCTTGACCCACGCATCATAATTCTCTTGAGTCGCGGGCCACTGAAAACAAAGCCCGTAGCCATCCGGGTCGCGGAACCACAACTGCCTCATTCCGTACGGCGCGACTTTCGGTTCCTTCAGGTTGACTCCATGTGCGCGCAGATGCCGGTAGGCCGCGTCGAGATCCTCACAGCCGAAAAACAAGCACGTATCCTCGTGCGCCGCGATACGCTTAGGGTCTGGGGCTGCCGGCCGCTGATCGGCTTCATACGCCGTATTCAGCATCACTTCGGCACCGTTCAGTCGCAGCCCCGCCCAATTGCAATCGTCGCCCGGCTGGGATTTGCTCCAGACCGTGAACCCCAGCACGTCGCGGTAAAAGCGAATCGACGTCGGCATATCGAAAACCTGGATGAGAGGGGCAACTCCGTGAATATCCATGGCGGCGTCCTCCTGCGGCGGGAAGAATATATCAAACGACGGCTGATCCTTGGTGGTTGCGGTCAAAAGTCATACCACGAAGGACACGAAGTTGCACGAAGGGTACTCTTCACCAGATTTTCCTTCGTGATACCTCGTGCCTTCGTGGTTGATTTGTTTTGTTAGACGGCGGTCTCCGCAAAGTATTCTGCAATCTCCAGCACTTCATCGCCGCTGAGGTTCAAGTCGCCCGCGTGCATCACCCCTTCGGCCTGTTTGGCGTTGCGTGCTCCCACGATTGCTCCTGTGACCGCTGGATTCTTCAACGTCCATGCAATGGCCACTTCACCCGGCGACCGTCCGTGCCGTTGCGCGATCTGCTTCAGACGTTCCACCAGAGCAAGATTCCGGGAAAGATTCGGCTCGTTGAAATCCGCATGCCCCTTGCGCCAATCGTCTTTCGGTAACGTGGAAATCCGCTCGCGCGTCATTGCTCCGGTCAGCAACCCCGAGGCCATCGGCGAATAAACAATCACCCCGATCCCTTGCCGCTCGCAGTAGGGAAGAATTTCCCCCTCCACCTCGCGATGGACCAGCGAATACCGCGGCTGCAGCGAAGTCACCGGCGCAATCGCAGCCGCGCGTTGCAGTTGCTGCTCATCGAAGTTCGAAACTCCGATCCATCGCACTTTCCCTTCGCGCTTCAGATCGGCCATCGCCTGCCATCCTTCTTCCAACTCAGGAGAATCCGGATCGGGCGGCCAGTGAATCTGATAGAGATCAATGACATCGACGCCCAGTCGGCGCAAACTGTCTTCCACTTCGCCTCGAATGGATTCTGCCTTCAGAACCTTCTGCACCTGTCCGCGATCATCCCAGCGCAGCCCGCACTTGGTGAAGATATAAGGTCGCGCCCCAGTCCAACTCTTGAGCGCCTTGGCGACCACTTCTTCCGAGTGACCGAGCCCGTAAACCGCGGCCGTATCGATCCAGTTGACGCCCAATTCAAGAGACCGGTGAATCGCCGCGATCGAGTCGTTGTCGTCCTGCGATCCCCAGGCGAATTGCCAGCCCGACCCGCCGATCGCCCACGCGCCATAGCCCACAGGAGTGATATTCAAATCCGAGTTGCCAAGAGTGCGAGTTTGCATTCCAATCTCCTTTCGAACTTTGATTCCGGGCCTACGCCTTCCGATTCAGAAGAGGAACTAACGAATGAACGCCGAAGAGATTCGTAAATATTGTATGGCTTTTCCCCAAGCCACTGAGAATCTTCAGTGGGGAGATGATCTGTGCTTCAAAATTCGCGGAAAGATTTTCACCATAGTCAACCTCGATAATCCGCGTCTCTGCTTCAAGTGCGCGCCGGAAATCTTTGCCGAGTTGATCGAGCGCGAGGACATCCATCCCGCTCCCTATGTCGGCCGCTACAAGTGGGTCATGCTTGACCGTCTGGACGCCGTTGGACACGAGGAACTGCGGGAGTTAATTCGCCAATCCTACGAAATGGTAGCGGCGAAGGCGCCGAGAAAGATCAAGAGCGATGGCAGCAGGAGCAAGCGAACGCTGGACCGCAAGAAACGCATTCCGGCGATAAAACCACCGTCGGCGCGTCATAAGGCGAAGGGAGGAAGCTAAGGCTTACACCACCGGACCCCAGAGCATGCACAGAATATAGCAATGGTCAATCTTGGCGTATATCCCGACCACGCACGAGTTCTCGCTATGTTGCGCCGGTGGTGGCAACTTTCTCGGGTTTTAGCCCGTGATCCTTAGTGAATCCCCTTGCTGTTCAAATAAGGCCCATACTTCTGATCCGAGCCCTGAATATGTGTCACCAGCCAGTTCTTCAAGAAATTCATAACCTCTAGCGATAGCGTACCGCTCAAGCCCGCTTTGTACTTCTGCTGAACGTCCAGCACCTGCCGCGTCAGATCCTCATGTTGTTTCTTATGGGCCGCCGTTTCGCCATATCCAGTTTGGGCAAAAAACTCTTCCTCGCGTCCGAAATGAATCTTCGTGTAATCGATGAGCCCATCGAGAATCTTTCCCAGTGAGTCCTTCCCACGTCCGGATTGGATGGCGTCATACAGCTGATTCACCATTCCCACCAGCTTCTTGTGATCGTCGTCCAATATTTTTACGCCCACCGCCAGCTTCTCATTCCAAGTCATCAACGGCATAATCAGATGTCCTTTCTCGTTCAGTTTTTCCCTTCCGTATTTTCCAACTGCTGAATCCTTTCGCTCGTGCTCCGGGCCGCCGCGGCGATCCGGTCCAGTGTGCCCGCAATTCCTTCGACCGTGTCCGCCGCCTCTTTGGCAAAGTTCGCCACCGTTCCCAGCGACGAATTGTGCTCCTCGACGGCTGACGCGACTGCTTTCACTTGCGTCTGGACGCCGCCCAGGTTCTCGTCCAGCGCGCCAACGGCCGAGATCACGTCCTGATTCGCCTGCCGGATGGTCGACAATTGCTTTTGCACACCCTCGGTAGCGTCTGCCGTCTGTTGCGACAGAGACTTGACCTCGCTGGCGACAACCGCGAACCCCCTCCCGTACTCTCCCGCGCGTGCCGCCTCGATCGTCGCATTCAGCGCCAGCATGTTCGTCGCGCGGGCGATCTGGTCGATCAGGTTGGCGGTCGACGCGATCTGGTCGACCGCGTGAGCCAGCGCCGTAACCCGTTCCATAGTCCGCCTGAACTCCGCACCCGCCCGTTCGATCTTTTGTTGCGACTCGTTTACGTGGGATTCCACTTCGCTGATCCCACGCATCATCTCCCCCATCATGCCGTAGACCATCCGGACGCTCATCACCACCGATGAGGCCGAATTGGAAGCGGCCGCCGACTCCGTTTCCGTCCGCCGGCTCTCGGCCCCAATTTCTTGCACGATGCTCAGGGTCTGCGCTGCGCTCGCCATCGCTCCACATGCTCGTCCGGTATTCCCATGCGACTCCGTTGCCAAAGCAAATTAAATCCTTCTAAACGAACCGCCGCCCCAATGAAAACTCCTATTTGACTCTTTCCCCTTGGCTCGATAGCCTCAAGGGTCCTGTGCATTTCCCAAGTGCCTTCAACCGGCTATGCAATCTCCGCATAAATCATTGATTTTTCTACTGATTCTCACGGCTGCCGTCAGCCTCGTCTCCGCGCCTTGTGTCCTCGGCGCGACCCATCCCGTGCACGCCCAACACGGCATGGTCGTCACCGTGCACTCGATCGCGTCGCAGGTAGGGGCCGACATCCTGCAATCCGGAGGTAACGCCGTCGACGCCGCCGTCGCTACCGGATTCGCCCTCGCCGTGGTTCATCCCCCCGCCGGAAATATCGGAGGCGGCGGATTCATGCTGATTCGCATGGCTGATGGCAAGACGCACTTCCTCGACTATCGCGAGAAGGCACCAGCTGCCGCGACTCGTGACATGTACCTCGACTCCCAGGGCAACGTGATCCCCGGAGCCAGCGAGATCGGATACAAATCCATCGGTGTTCCCGGATCGGTCGCTGGCATGGTCTTCGCCGAGCAGAAATACGGAAAGCTGAGCCTCAAGCAAGTGATGGCGCCGGCCATCAAGCTGGCCCGCGAAGGCTATGCCCTCACGTGGGGTGAAGCCGCTGACATGCACGATGAAGGCCTGGCGAAGTTTGCCGAGTCGCGCCGAATCTTCCAGCGCAACGGAGATTTCTACAAAGCGGGCGACATCTTCCGCCAGCCCGATCTGGCTCACACGCTTGAGCGGATCGCGGAGCATCCCGACGACTTCTACCACGGCGCTCTCGCCCGCGAAATAGCCGCCGCGCTGCAAAAGGGCGGAGGGCTCATCACCGCCGACGATCTCTCCCACTATGAAGTCAAAGAGCGTGAGCCTGTACGCGGCACTTATCGCGGATACGAGGTCATTAGCGCTCCTCCGCCCTCGTCCGGCGGCACCGTCCTGATCGAGACACTGAACATTCTGGAAGGCTACGACCTCGAGAAGATGCAGGACCGTTCCGCGCAATCGATCCACTACACTGTCGAGGCCTTCCGCCGCGCCTTCTTTGACCGTGCCGAGTTCATGGGTGATCCCGATTTCGCCAAGATTCCTGTCGCCCAGCTCGTCGACAAGAAATATGCAGCAGCCTGGCGTGAGAGCATCGATCCGAATCACGCTAGCGTCAGCAACGATTTGAAGCGGCCCACTGTGTTCAACGAATTAGAGCAGTACGCCGCCTCACATCCACCGGCGATGACGGCGCACGAATCTAATCACACCACGCACTACTCGGTAATCGACGCTGAGGGCAATGCCGTTGCCGTGACCACTACCATCAACGACTGGTTCGGATCCCGCGTCACTGCCGATGGCCTCGGTTTTCTTCTCAACGATGAAATGGACGACTTCTCCGCCAAACCGGGCGTTCCCAACTCCGATGGCCTGATTCAAGGTGTGGCCAATGCCATTGGGCCCGGCAAGCGCCCGCTCTCGTCGATGACTCCGACGATTGTTGTGCACGACGGCAAGACTGTTATGGTTCTTGGATCGCCCGGCAGCTCCAAAATTATTACCACTGTCGCCAACGTCTTGATGGGCGTCGTCGACTACGGAATGAACATCCAGGAAGCGGTCAACGCTCCGCGCTTCCACAATCAGTGGCTTCCCGATGTTGTGAACGTGGAAAAATGGTTTTCACCCGACACGCTGGGCGCTCTACGCATCATGGGGTACAAGATTCAAGTTGGCTTGGACGCCGCGGGCGATTCTCCCTATTGGAGCGACGCCGAATGCATCGCTGTCGATCCCAAGACAGGTGACCGATTGGGTGCGACCGATGGGCGGAATAGTACGGGCAAGGCTGTAGGATACTAGTAAAGCAATTGTTGATGGTTTGAATTCTGATTGTTGAGCCGCACGGCGCAACTCGGTTTGCATTCGTTCAACAATCATCATTCAGCAGTTTTCTGAGGGGCTTGCATGCAGAAAGCAGTCTCAACTTATCTTTTCGTGAAAGAACGGCTGCACCCGGGCATACTGGACGGGCTCGCCCGCAGCGGCGTGCAGGCCATCGAGATATTTGCCGCCCGTCAGCACATCGACTATGCCAACCGCAAGGCCCACGTAAAGGAAATTGCCGATTGGTTCAAGGGCAGCGGCATCCCGCTGAACTCCGTCCACTCTCCGCTTTATGCCGACTACGAGTGGGGACGTGCCGGTGCGCCTCCGATCAACATTGCTTCCACCGACCGCGCCGCGCGCGTCGAGGCCATGGACGAGATCAAGCGCGCTCTCGAAATCGCCGAGCAGATTCCATTCCGCTTTCTGGTGCAGCATCTGGGCGCGCCCAACGAAAGTTTCAGCGAGAAAAAGTTCGAGGCGGCGATGACTTCGATCGAACACCTGCGCGCCTTCGCGAAGCCGCTCGGCGTCCGGATTTTGCTCGAGAACATTCCCAACGATCTCTCGACCCCCGACAAGCTCATCGAGATGATCCATGGTGCCCACTTCGACGATGTCGGAGTCTGTTTCGACTTCGGGCACGCGCACATGATGGGCTCGGTCGCCGAGGGATTCGAAATCCTGCGCAGTCAGATCTGCTCCACTCATATCCACGACAACGACAAGATGAAAGACACGCACCTGTGGCCGGGGCAGGGAACCATCAATTGGAAAGAAGCCATGGAGTTGCTGCGATCGGCCCCGCAAACGCCGCCCATGCTGCTGGAATTAGCGGAAGACGAAAAAGTAAATTCGTTAGAAAAGTTGCCGGAATTATTCGACCAGCTGGAAAGTCAGTAAGGATTGAGAATTCTAGTAATTTCGTAATTGAGTAATTTTAAACGGCCGTGCAACACGATTTTAAATTGCGCAATTACTAAATTTCCCAATTGCCCAATAAATTATGTCCTCACCCGTAACCACCATCGCAGAAATCGGCAAACACGACGGCCAGTCCGTCACCATTCGCGGCTGGCTCTATAACCTGCGCGAAAGCGGGAAGCTACTCTTTCCTCAATTTCGCGACGGATCGGGAATCATTCAAGGCGTCGTCCCGAAGAACGCAGTCACTCCCGAAGTCTTCGACGCCATCAAGACGCTGACCCAGGAATCCAGCGTGATCATCGAAGGCAAAGTGCGCGCGGATAAGCGCGCCCCCGGCGGCTACGAACTCGACGTCGCCAACGTGCAGGTCGTCCAGCGCGTGCCCGAGTCTTCGCCTTACCCCATCACTCCCAAAGAGCACGGCACCGACTTCCTCATGGAGCATCGCCATCTCTGGGTGCGTTCGCAGCGGCAGGCGGCAATCCTGCGCGTGCGCGCGGAGATCATCAAGGCAGCCCGCGATTTCTTCGACGAACGCGGATTCACCCTCACCGATCCGCCGATCATCACTCCTGCGGCCTGTGAAGGCACCACGACTCTTTTTCCAGTCGATTATTTCGACGAACAGGCCTTCCTTACGCAATCCGGCCAGCTCTACGTCGAAGCCACTGCGATGGCGCTCGGCAAGGTCTACTCCTTCGGCCCAACCTTCCGCGCGGAAAAATCCAAGACCCGCCGCCATCTCACCGAGTTCTGGATGGTGGAGCCCGAAGTCGCCTACGCGCAACTCGACGACGTGATGGATCTTGCCGAGGGACTCATCACATTCATCGTGAAGCGCTGCCTGGAAAAGCGGCGTGCCGACCTGCAAACGATCGGTCGCGACATTTCAAAACTCGAAAAGATTGAAGCTCCATTTCCGCGCATCAGCTATGACGACGCGGTAAAGAATCTCCAAGATGGCCATGCCAGCGGCAAGCTGGAGTCGAAATTTGAATGGGGCGGGGATCTCGGCTCGCCCGATGAGACCTATCTCTCCGCGCAGTTTGAAAAGCCGGTGATGGTGCACCGCTATCCGGCGAAGGTGAAGGCTTTCTACATGGAGCCCGACCCGCAGCGCCCAGACCTTGCCCTTTGCGTCGACGTCCTCGCGCCCGAAGGCTACGGAGAAATCATTGGAGGCTCGCAGCGCATGGCCTCGTACGAACTCCTGTTGCAGCGCATCCACGAGCACGGCCTCCCGGAAGAGGCCTTCAAGTGGTACCTCGACCTGCGCAAATTCGGAAGTGTGCCGCACGGTGGATTCGGAATGGGCATCGAGCGCGCCGTAGCCTGGATCTGCGGCCTGGAACACGTCCGCGAAACCATTCCGTTCCCCAGAATGCTGTATAGGTTGTACCCGTGACGAAAGATTGGGTAGAGGATATTGAGTAATCGGGAAATTTAGTAATTGTGTAATTTGAAAAACTACCGTGTTTTGGCCTTTCAATTTCCCAATTGCTAAATTGCCCAATTACTCAATACGCTCAATCCCTGTCGATTGACCCTATGACCACGACCTCCAGTATCTCGCCCCGCAAGATTCGCGTAATCGGTGTCCCACTCGATCTCGGCCAATCGCGCCGCGGCGTTGACATGGGACCGTCTGCCGTCCGCGTCGCCGGACTCGAAGCCCGCCTCGAAGCTCTCGGCCATGAGGTCGAAGACGGTGGTAACGTCGCGGTCGCCATCCCTGAGCAGAAAAAAGAAGGCGCTGCCAACGCCAAGTACTTGAAAGAAATCACCGCGACCTGCACCAAGGAAGCGGAACTCGTCCTGAAGACTCTGGAAGCCGGGCGCGTGCCCCTTTGCCTCGGCGGGGATCATTCCATGGCCGCCGGCACGGTTTCTGGAGTCGCCGAGTTCTACCACCGCCAGAATCAGCGCGTCGGCCTCATCTGGATCGACGCTCACACCGACATCAACACGCCCGATTCTTCCCCCAGCGGCAACGTGCACGGCATGCCGCTCGCCGCGCTCATGGGACTGTGGCCCGGAGACCTTGCCAACATTTATGACTTCACCCCCAAGGTGAAGCCCGAGAACTGCGTGCTCGTCGGAGTCCGTGACATCGACTCCGTCGAGAAGGAAAATGTCCGCCGCGCCGGCATCGGCGTCTTTACCATGCGCGACATCGACGAACGCGGTATGCGTACCGTCATGGAAGAGGCCCTCCGCATGGCCGGACGCGGCACTGCCGGCTATCACATCTCGCTCGACATGGATTGGGTCGATCCCGAGGACGCGCCCGGTGTTGGCACTCCCGTCCGCGGAGGCGCCACCTACCGCGAGGCCCATCTCGCCATGGAAATCATCGCCGACCACGGCCGCATGCTGAGTTTCGAAATCGTCGAAGTGAATCCCGTCATCGACGAACACAACCGCACCGCCGATTTGGCCGTAGAGCTAGCCCTGTCAGCCTTCGGTAAGAAGATCCTGTAGCCACGAAAAGTCGGCTAGAGTTTTCTATCCGTGAGAATCAGCGCGCATCCGTGGCCGTTTTCCCCTGTGCACCTCTGTGCCCCCTGGGTTGAATGGTTTTGCATGCTTCGGTAGCGACGGATCTACACGGATTCGCCACAGATAAGAGAAGAGCGGTCTATCCGTGTTACTTACGGAACCTCCCCTGCGATTGACGCATCGCTCGCCCCGCGTCCAAACTGGATCGTCATGGAAAAGCTACGAATCGGCATCCTATTCGGCGGGCGCAGTGGAGAGCACGAAGTTTCCCTGCTCTCAGCCGCCTCCGTCCTGAACGCGATTGACAAAGATAAGTACGAAGTCGTCCCCATCGGCATCACCAAAGACGGCCGCTGGCTCACCGCAGAGCACGCCGAAAACCTGCTGACCGGCAAGTTGGTTCTCGAACCCCGCAGTCTCCGCGCCGGTGATCCTCAGAACACCGAAGCCGCCGCCGTTCTGGCTCGTGGAGAAGCCGTCGTCGTCCCGCCCGAGCCCGTCCACCGCCAAAGTGGCCTCGTCCCGTTCCAGACCGATGCCGCGCTCATGCGCCGTGCCTCCGATCGTGCCATCAATGTCGACGTCATCTTCCCCGTGCTCCACGGTACCTTCGGCGAAGACGGCACCATCCAGGGCCTGCTCGAACTCGCCGACATCCCGTACGTCGGCGCCGGCGTTCTCGGCTCCGCGGCTGGCATGGACAAGGACATCATGAAGTCCCTCTTCATCGCCGCCGGAATCCCCATCGTTAAACACGTGACCGTCCTTCGCAGCGCTTGGGAGAAAGATGCGAAAAGAGTCGAGAAACTCGTCTCCAGCAAACTGAAGTATCCCGTCTTCGTGAAGCCCGCGAACCTCGGCTCTTCCGTCGGCATCAGCAAGGCGCACAATCGCAAGGAACTCGGTCCCGCCATCGAAGAGGCCGCTAGGTTCGATCGCAAGATCGTCATCGAGGAGGGAGTCGGCGGCAACAACGCCAAAGCTCGCGAGATCGAATGCTCCGTCCTCGGCAACGACGAGCCAACCGCCTCTGTCCCCGGCGAGATCGTTCCCGTCAAAGAGTTCTACGACTACAACGCGAAGTATCTCGACGAAGGCTCTCAGCTGATCATTCCCGCGAAGCTCGCCAAAGCCCAGACGAAGAAAGTGCAGGAGCTGGCGATCAAGGCATTTCAGGCCGTGGATTGCACCGGCCTCGCGCGCGTCGATTTCCTGATGGACCCCAAGACCGGCAAGATTTTTCTCAACGAGATCAATACCATGCCCGGCTTCACCGCCATCAGCATGTATCCCAAGCTCTGGGCGGCTTCCGGCCTGGCCTACGTCGACTTGATCGATCGCCTGATCCAACTCGGCATCGAGCGCCATACCGACAAAAAGCAAAATCAATACAGCCGTTAAAGAATGTCGGACCTTGCGCCATCCCGTTTCCTTCGTGACCCTTAGTGTCCTTCGTGGTAAATGCCTTTGTTCCCGCACGAAGAAAAAGCCCACGACCGAAGCCGTGGGCTTGAGTTACGTACCAACTAACCGGTTACGGCTGGAACTCCCACAGGTCTTGCAGGGAGTCGAAGCCGGTGTGCAGGTTCTTCGGCTGCGAGGCCAGCGAACCCAGGCCGAAGCCACCCATCAGCCATATATTGCCATTAGCGTCAGGCCACGCGGCTCCTTGTTGCCTGCTGCCAGGAGCCAGTGTCGACGCGGTTCCCGTGTAGATGCCCAGCTGATCACTCAACTCTGAGCCATCCATCCACGTCCATTCGCCTTGGCTGTACTTCCACAGATCGTTGAAGTAGCGCCCGCCGACTCCGGATCCGCCCAGGATCCAAACGTCGCCATTGGCAGCTTTCCAGCTTGTGGCGAAGCTACGCGAACCGGGGACATTGGTCGAGTCCGGAATGCCCTGCGTTCCGAAGTTCGCTCCAGCCTCGTTCGTCTGCGAGCCGCTTATAAACGTCCAAGTGCTAGTCCCTGGCGTGAACTTCCACAGGTCATTCATTACTCCGACATTGCCATTCACGTCATATGCGAGACCGCCGAAGAGCCAGAAGTTGCCGGACGAATCAAACCACGAGTTTGCGCCGATTCGGGCTCCTGGTACCGCGCCTGCGCCGGAGTAAACGCCCTTCGCCTGGATGGTGCTCGATCCGCTCATCCACGTCCAGGTCGTGCCATTCCACTCCCACAGGTCGTTAAGGTAATCTTCGTTTCCTGCTGAGTCGGCACCGTACCCGCCAATCATCCAGAAATTGCCGGCGGCATCCTGCGCACCCGTCGACCAGTATCGCGATCCGGGCGTCCCGGCATTGCCAATGCCGTTGTATATGCCGGCTTGGTTCCCCACGCTCGACGCCAGCGGTCCTTGCCACACCCAGGTGTTGGTCGACGGCGTGTATTCCCACATGTCGTTGAATGGAT
The DNA here is from genome assembly GCA_963793945.1 of uncultured Acidobacteriota bacterium. GTDB lineage: Bacteria > Acidobacteriota > Terriglobia > Terriglobales > Acidobacteriaceae > Sulfotelmatobacter. Next base: position 550,463 of record CAWCCE010000001.1, read on the forward strand.
CGGCGCTCGGACAGAAGCCTGTAACGTTATCCGCGACATATCCCCCGAACATCCAGAAGTTGCCCGAAGCATCGGTCCAGCTCAAGTAATCGGACCGAGCGCTGGGCGTTCCCGACTGACCCACAGCGGTCGGATACGCAAAGCACTGGCCTCCCTGAGACTGGCCGTTCTTGAAGTTCCAGTTCGTGCCGTCAAACATCCACAAGTCGCTCAGAACTGACTCGGCGCCGCCTCCCGACGTCTGGTTCACTGTCGGCCCGTTGATGTCGTAACCGATGCCGCCGAAGAGCCAGAAGTGACCCGAAGCGTCGATCCAGGTGTTTTCTCCGTATCGCGTTCCCGGTTCCAGCGGAGCGGTGCCGTAGTCTCCACCCACGGCCACTACATCCGCGCCGTTGATCCACGTCCACTCGCTGATGCAGACCACGACCACGTTCGTGACGTTGGCGGTCGCTGTTCCGGTGCCGTTGCTCACCGTGCAATTCTGATCAGGTTTCGTTGGCTGGGTGAATACGGTCACGCTGTAGGTCGCGCCGTTCGCAATCGCTGTCGCAAATGTGAAAGGTCCATTCGTCGTCAGCGTCAGATTGTCCGCATTGTTGTCCTGCAACACGACCCCGGTGCTGGCAACGTTGGCCGAAAGATCATAAAGAGTTCCGCCGATCGTTACCGTGCTTCCGGTGGCGCTGCAGGTTGCCGTGACCGTTACATTCGCCGTGATCACTCCCGTGCTGTTGGCGCTAAGCGTGCAAGTCTGCCCCGTTGGCTGCGTGAGAACAGTCACCGTGTAGGTCGCACCGCTCGCGTAAGTGTTCGAGAATGTCTGCGGCGTGTTGTTGGTTGTAAACGAAAGCTGAGCGCTCTGGTCGTCTTGCACAACCAAAGTGCCGCTCGTCAGACCCGAGGCTGTGACGCTGACCGTGAGAGGTGTCGTCGCCCCGCAGTTGACCGCAACATTCGTGACATTCGCGTTGGCCGTTCCGTTGCCGTTGGTGACAAGACAGGTCTGTCCCGCTGGCTGCGTCTTAATCGTTACCGCGTACGTCCCGCCCGCCGAAATACTTTTCGCGAAAGTGAAGCCGCCGTTCGCTGAAAGCGACAATGTGTCGAACGTGCCGTTGTCCGATAACACAATTGTTCCAGTGGTCAGGCCGGAGAGTGTCCCGCCGATGGTGTAGGTCGTCGCCGCGCACGCTACAGTGACGTTCGTGACGTTCGCGTTGGCAACCACGCCGCTCCCATTGGTCACCGTGCAAGTCTGTCCAGCAGGAGCAGTCGTTACCGTTACTGCATATGCACTTCCGGAGGCAAGGAGCCGGTCGAACGTGAATGCACCGTTCGCTGCGATATTCAAACTGTCGAACGCGCCGTTATCCGCAAGAGTGACCGTAGTGCCGTTTGGAAGTCCGCTTAGAGTTCCACCGATGCTGTAGAGCGGAGCGCAGGTGACTGCCACGTTGGTTACGTTTGCATTGGCTGTACCAGTCCCATTCGCGACCGTGCAATTCTGGTCGGTCGGCTGGGTCAATACTGTCACCGCGTATGGACTGCCCGCAGCGACCGCAGTCGCAAACGTAAATGTTCCGTTTGCGCTCAGAGACAGGTTATCGCCGCCATTGTCCTGAAGTACCACCGTACCGCTCGTTAACCCACTAAGTGTTCCGCCGATAGTGATGGTTCCAACGACAGGAGCGCAGGCGACCGTGACATTGTTCACGTCCGCAGTTGCGGTCCCGCTACCGTTAGTGACGGTGCAGCTCTGCCCAGCAGGCTGCGTCGCAACTGTAACGGCATAAGTGCTGGCAACCGGCTTCGCGAATGTGAAGGGACCATTCGAACTTAGGGCCAAACTGTCGAAAGAGCCGTTGTCAGCCAGCACGACAGTGCCGGTGAGACCAGACACTGTTCCGCCAATCGTGAAGCCGGGAGCCCCGCAAGTCACGCTAACGCTGGTGACATTTGCATTGGCCGTTCCGCTCCCGCCCGTCACCGTGCACGTCTGTCCGGAAGGCTGCGTCGCGACCGCGACACTATAAGCACCACCCGCATTGACTGCCGTCTTGAATGTGAAAGCGCCATTGGCTGTAAGGCTGAGGCTGTCGGAGGTGTTATCCGATAGGACCACGGTTGCACCGCTGGCGAGACCGGACAGCGTTCCGCCAATCGTGTACGTGGTTGTGGTTTTTGTGCCGCCAACGCTGCCGCCGCCACAAGCCAAGGAGAACAGTAAAGCCGCCATCACAACTGATAGCAGAGGTATGCGGGAACTCATCTCACCCTCCAACCCAATCTTCAATCTTTTGTTTCGAATATTTACTTCGTCGCGGAGTCTACCTCAGGTGACCTGATGGGCCAGAACAGGGGGGATACAAATGACGCATGGATTCTCTGGGATCTCAATACTGGCACAACTCGCAATAAGACTCGCGCCGCGCATTCTAATTCAGTTGTCGAATATAGCAATAGCCAGAAAGTGGGGGACGAAGAAACCACGAACGAGTTGTCACGACCTGATTTTCGACTTTACGAGCCATTGATCACGATTCGCTATCCCCTGTCTTCCACTCCGATGTCTCCTAAGCCTCTATACCTTACCCCCTGACCCGCGTCGCGAACTCCCTCCAACTCTAGAAAGTCGAACTGAATCAAACCTTAGTCAAATAGGAGACCTCAAAAATGCCCGACGATCAAACCCTCGCCACGATCCTCACGATCTGCGACTTGATGGGAAACCGCCAAGCCAACGCAACCGCGGCCATCGCAGCTTACGACCGCGCAATGCAAGAAGTTTTGCAGTATCGCCACTCCGCAGGGCTCACCGAGGTTGGCGGATATCCTCAAAAGTAGCGACACTGAAAAATTCGGCGACTGTCACTTTTCCACAGCCCCCCGGCGATCGCGTGTGACATCTGCCCTTGCGCCTGGGCCAAAGCGAAGCGCATCCTCGTCAAGGCGGAGATGGTAGATGTGACAATAAGAAAAAAGCTCGTAAGTGGTTTAGAATCAATATTTTGACCTCTAACCTCTACGCGCTCAAGATTTTGCAAACGCATTTTGCAGAACCCGCGCCAGTCAAGGCTTTCAGAGAGGGTAGGGGGAGGGGGCTACCCTAAAACCGAGCCTGATTCCCAAATCGAAACCGTCAGGAAATGCTCTCGTTAATCGCAAGTTCAGAAATATTTTCAGTTTTCAGATCTCAAAGAAAATCTTGTCATTCCGAGCGAGAGCGAGGAAGCCGCTGTTCCCCACCACGAGCACTCTCCGATACCCCTTGACGTCCCCATCCCGATTTTGTAGCATCGTAGAGACAAGTTCGCTCTTCGGAGCGAACCTGAATTTCATGCAGAGTGGCTGAGGGACGAGCCCTGAGACGCCACGGCAACCGATCCGGGATCATATATCCCGGATGCTTGGTGCCAACTCTCTCCTGGAAACAGGGAACATGGGATTCGGTATGCGCACTGCTTTTTTATTCGCATTCCGATAGCCTCTTTTCCTTTTCCTGGAAAAAGAGGCCTTAGTTTTTTAAGGCCAATTTTTCCGGCTCGTCTTCGGCTACTCGTTGCTTTGAAAGAGAACAAAGCAAGAAAGCGAGTAGCGACATGTCTCATTACGAACTGCGGTGCCGCGAATGCGGACGGACTTGGGGAAACCAGCCCCGCTCCATCTGCGACGATTGTTTCTCCCCCTTGGAAGTGGCTTACGACTACGACGCGCTAAAAGCGTCCGTCAGCCGTGAGCGGATCGCCCAGCGGCCGCCGAACATGTGGCGCTATTCCGAACTGTTGCCCCTCCCCCAAGGCTATACACCGCGATTGCCGGTCGGATTTACTCCGCTCTTTCCAGCTCCGCAATTAGCGAAGCAGTTGACGGGAACGGCCGCTGCCGCGGGTAATCTCTATTTGAAGAACGACGCCGTGTGTCTGCCCACGCTGAGCTTTAAGGACCGCGTTGTCGCCGTCGCGCTGTCACAAGCGAAGGAATTCGGTTTCGACACGGTCTCATGTTCGTCGACTGGAAACCTGGCGAACGCCGTTGCCGCGCACGCCGCGCGCGAAGGCCTGAAGGCGTGGATCTTCATTCCCTCCGACCTTGAGCCCGCGAAGATTCTCGGCACGAACGTGTTCGGCGCGAAGGTCGTCCGCATCGCCGGCAACTACGATCAAGTCAACCGTCTCTGCTCGCAGATCGCCGATGAACATCGCTGGGGATTCGTGAATGTGAACCTCCGTCCTTACTACGCCGAAGGATCGAAGACTGTCGGATTCGAAATCGCCGAACAACTCGGATGGCGCTTGCCCGACAACATCGTCTGTCCGATGGCAGGCGGATCGCTGATCGTGAAAATCAAGAAGGCATTCGACGAGCTGATCAAGCTCGGCCTGGTCGAGCCGAAAGAAGTGAAGTTCTTCGGCGCCCAAGCCACAGGATGTTCGCCGATCTCGACAGCTGTGAAAACCGGCGCCTCCGAGATCGAGCCGCAGAAGCCAAATACCATCGCGCGCTCGCTGGCGATCGGCAACCCAGCTGACGGCCACTACGCGATCAAGACCATCAAGAACAGCGGTGGATGGAGCGAAGACGTCAGCGATCTGGAAGTGATCGACTCGATCAAACTGCTGGCGGAAACCGAAGGCGTCTTCACCGAAACCGCCGGCGGAGTAACGGTAGGGACGGCAGGGAAGCTGTATCGCCAAGACCGCATCCTGCCTGACGAAACGACCGTTCTCTGCATCACCGGAAATGGATTGAAGACGACCGACGTGCTCGCGGGCGCTTACGAAGTCGAGCGTCCGATCGCGCCGAAGCTGACGGAGTTCGAAAACTATCTGCAGCAGACGCTGACACCATCGGAAATCCGCGGTGTCATTGCAGAAACCGTAGGAGCGTAATCATGCCGATCACGGTTCAGATTCCAACAGCATTGCGGCGCCACACCGAAGGCGTGAAATCCATCACCTGCGCTGCGTCGAACTTGGGAGAATTATTCTCGGTGCTCGACGAGAAGTTTCCAGAACTGAAGCCTCACATTCGCGACGACCAAGGCCAGATTCGCCGCTTTCTGAATATCTACGTGAATGAAGAAGACATCCGCTTCCTGGGCGGACAAGCGTACGCTTTCCAGGAAGGCGACGAAGTATTGCTCGTTCCATCGATCGCCGGCGGCAAGAACTAGATGTGCAAGTCGCGACGTCGATCAGCAGCGGCATGAGCTGTCACTCATCACTGCTTACTAGCGACTGCTCTACTGCGGCGTTTCCGCTGACACCTGCCCAGTCGACATGTGCAGTTCCTTCGTTCGGTCGATCACCCACTGAGGCATTTCCGGAGCGCCCTGCGGAATCTTGCCTTGCGTGATGGCCCAATGCTCGATCCAACCTGTGCCTTCTTCTCCGACATACGTATCGGGCAAGCTGTACGCCTGATCGCTTAACGCATCTTCCAGCGTGATAAAGCGATATCCACGCTTGCGCAGCAGATCGAGCAATTCTCCGATGTGATCCGCTTCAAGGTTGCTCGCGTGCAGCAGAAGAATCTGCTTCGGTTCATAACCGATCACCTTGGTTGACAGTTGCTCTGCGAATGCGATCGAAGCATCGTGATGCGCAAGATATTCCTTCACGATTTGCTGTTGGAGCGTCGCATCGTTGCGTTTCTTCGCGTCTTCGTAAAGTCCGGCGAACATCCAGTCCCAACCGTCAAGCGTGATGGGAGCGATTCGATATCCGCGTTGCGTCAGGAATTCTTCCGCCTTGCGCCGCGTCGCCAGATCCCGGCCGGTGTCGAGGTAGGGATGGCGGAAGTAGCGAAGCTTCATCTTATGCTGCGCGAGCAGCATGCGCGTCACACTCTCTCCCTGCACAACTTCGTCTTCCCAATCCTTCAACTCGATCTGATTCAAAGAAGCATGGCTGAATGTGTGATTCCCGAGTTCGAAGCCGTAATCGAGCCACATTTTCAGGACATTGATGCGGGCATCAACTTCTCCCGGCTTGTAGAGTTTCTTCTCGTTGACGAAGCCGACGACTGCAATCTTCTGGTCGCGCAGCGTGGTCAGCAGCTTCGTGGTCAACGCCGTGATGTCGGCAGCGGGCAGGCGGTCGGCCATCCCAGCCGGCAGATCGTCGATCGTGACGGCGACCTGGCGATCAATCTTTGTGGTTTGAGCATATAGGGATAGTGAGAGCAGGCAGCAGGCAACGGCAACGAAGAATGAGGACAAGGTTTTCATGCGGCTCCTGTTTTGAACGGAATGGATATTAGAACATGATCCACACATCGGCCGCGTCTGCGTCCTCAAGGAAGAACGATGACGGAGTCCGCAAAACATTTTGAAGCGCTTGACGGGTACTGTATAATCTAACTAACTGGTTAATTAAGCATGCCTCGACATCCCCATCGAACGGAGCGGCGGGTACTCAAAGAAGAGCGCCGAGAGTTACGAAAACAGGTGCGCCAGCAGCGGCATGATGTCCGCCGCATGGGCTCCCGAGGGCAACCAGAGGAGAGCCGGACTGCGATTCTAGCGGCGGCGGCGCACGAGTTTGCTCAGTTCGGCATTGCCGGGGCGCGCACGGATGCGATCGCGCGTGAGGCCGGCGTAAACAAGGCGCTCCTGTATTACTACTTCAAAGACAAAGAAACCTTGTACGGAGCCGTGCTGGACGAGGCCTTCTCGGGGTTGAAGACCACAGTGCTGCGGGTGCTGGATGGAGACGGGGCCCCGCGAGACAAGATCATGGCGTATGCCGGGGCCTATTTTGACTTCATCGCTTCGAGCCAGCTCTACCCTCGACTGATGCAGCGGGAAATGATGCGAGCAAAGGAAGGCCAGTCGCCGCACATCGATAAGGTCATCAAGACGTACATCCAGCCGATTTTCATGCGAGTGAGCGAGGTCATGAAAGAAGGAATCACGAAAGGCGATTTCCGCCCGGTCAATCCGGTTCATTTTGTGCCTTCGATGGTGGCCATAATCGTTTTCTATTTCAGCAGCGCCCCGATGATGCAAAAGATTGTCGGCTTCAACCCGCTGACGCCGGAGCGAATTGCCGAGCGTCGAGCGGCAGTATTGGATTTCATCTCCGCCGCGTTGTTCCGTCCCAGGAGCAACGGCACGCAAGGAGCACGCTCATGAGCGCGCGCAACCGTTTTCTGATTCTTCTCAGCGTCATTTTTGTAATCGCTGCCAGCTACTACTACTTCTCGACGGATCACTCGCGCGACCTTGTGCTGATTGGCACCGTCGATGCGAACCAGGTGATCGTGAGTGCGCAGGTCGAAGGCCGCATCCAGAAGCTTCTAGTGGATGAGGGCACGCCGGTAAAGGCCGGGGACCTGATTGCCGTGCTCGATCCGTCGGAACTCCAGACGCAGGAGGCCGCGGCGACAGCGACAATTGCCAGCCTGCAACACAAGGTCGCGGAGATGCAGCACACCGAGGCGTCGACGTCCGGCTCTACGACGAGCGATGTGGCGAACGCGGAGGCCAAAGTTTCCTCTGCGAAAGCACAACTGCTCCAGGCGCAGGCGGCGCTCGACCGTACGGAGAGCGACAGCCGCCGCACCGTCGAGCTGGCGAAAGCAGGAATTGATTCGGATCAGGAGCGAGTGCAAGCAGAAACGAATCTGCAAGCGGCGCAGGCGACGGTTCAGGCGCAGAGGGATCTGGTCACCGCTGCTGAAGCCGACCTGAAGTCCGCGATCGCTCGAACCAACCAGGCCAACGCCGCGAAGAGCACGGTAGCCTCCACAGAGGCTGACCTGAAGAATGCGATCGCACAAAAGAATCAAGCTGCGGTCCGTCTGGGCTACACCAACATCTATGCTCCGGTGACAGGAACGGTTTCTGTTCGTGCGGCACGGCAGGGAGAAGTTGTAAACATCGGCGCGCCGATCGTGACCATCGTGGATCTGAGCGATACATGGGCCCGAGCGGCGATTCCTGAAACTTATGCCGATCACATCGGTTACGGCGACGTGCTGCGCGTGCGGTTGCCTGGCGGAACTGTGACCCAGGGAAAAGTCTTCTTTAAGGGCGTGGAGGGGGATTTTGCGACGCAACGCGATGTGAGCCGCATGAAACGTGACATCAAAACCATTGTGCTGAAAGTTCGATTGGACAATCCAAAGGGTGCGTATGTCCCCGGCATGACTGCGGAAGTGCTGGTGTCTCCGGATCAGATCAAGAATGGCAGCACGCAGTCTGCGAAAGCTGCGGAGTAACCATGACGGCCGAAGTGAATTCCAAACCGAATTCAGCAAACGCGTCTTCCACGGCGGCACCAGCTTCCATGCTGGAGAAGCCGATCTACGATCCGAACGCGCCTTCAGCGATCGAGGTGGATCACATCATCAAGAAGTACGGTGACTTCACGGCGGTCGATGACGTTTCGTTCAGCGTGAAAGAAGGAGAAATCTTCGGATTGCTGGGACCGAACGGAGCCGGGAAGTCGACCTTGATCAGAATGATGACCACTCTCATTCCAATCACGTCTGGCCATGCGCGCATCGCGGGACACGATGTAGCGAAGGAGCCGAATGCGGCCCGTCGCATGATTGGCGTGATCCCGCAGGCGCTGACCAGCGACCTCGATCTGACGGTCGAGGAGAACATGAATATTTATGCCAAGCTCTACGACGTTCCCGCGAAAGAACGGAAGCAATCGATTGAAGAGCTTCTTGAGCTTGTTGATTTGACCAAGTGGCGCAATGCGGCAACCAAGACGCTCTCTGGAGGCATGCGGCGACGACTCGAGATCGCGCGCGGGCTGGTACACCATCCGAAAATCTTCTTTTTGGACGAGCCGACGACGGGGTTGGACCCGGTTTCACGCGTGGCTGTCTGGGAGATGCTGGGCAATATCAAGGAGCACCGGCAGCTCACCATTCTGATCACGACGCACTACATGGACGAGGCGGACCGCCTGTGCGACCGGATTGCAATTGTCGATCACGGCAAGCTAGTTGCGCTTGATACGCCCACGGCTCTAAAGGCGAGTGTACCCGGATCGAACGTGATCGAGGCGCAGTTCGAGAATCCCCCGGCAGATTGGGAGCAGCGGCTGCATGCACTCGGGGATGTCACTTCAGTACAGCATGAGGGTGCGGGCATGTATCGCGTGCTGACCGGTAACGGATCGCTCACGACCACCCAACTCGTCGAGATGTCGGTGCACAGTAAAGTGCTGGTGAAGTCGCTCTCGGTGCAGAACACGACACTCGACGATGTTTTCGTGCATTACACCGGCCGGCAGCTGCGCGATGAATTGCAGAAATCGTATGCGTTTGTGATGCCGCAGCGGCCGGGATTGCAGCCATAGAGTCTGTCGTTCGTCGCTGGTCGTTGCCCAGGTTGCTCATAATCACCGGCTTTGCAAACGACTACCGACTATCGACTGCGGGTTCACGACCAAGAAGTGGAGATGTACGAATGAATCGAATGATGGCGATTGTCGAGCGCGAGATGCGCAAGTTCTTCCGGTCGCCGGCGCTGATGCTCGCGTCGATGATCTTTCCTCTCGTCCAGTTGATTATTCTGGGCAACGCCTTTGGCGGCAAGATTCATGATGCCAAAATAGCCTTCGTCGACGAAGACGGGGGACCTCAGGCGGTAAGAATTCGCGAAGCTTTCGATGCCGTCCGCGCCAACATTCGCACGTTTGTGCCGATTGACTACGACGACGAGAAACAGGCCGTAAAGGACGTACGCGATGGGAAACTGCAAGGCGCGGTGATCATTCCTCCGCAATATTCGCAGCACGTCTACGAGGAAAACCATCCGCGAATCGGGCTGGTGGTCGACAACAGCGACAATTTTATGAGTTCGGCTGTCGAGTCAGAACTGACAGACCTGACCAACGCACTCAATCAGCCGACAGTTTCGCCGCGCATTCTGCAGCAAACCGCGCTCGATATCGTCGAACTCTATCCGTACATCGAATACATGAAGTACCTGCTGCCGGGGTCGCTGGTGCTGGCGATGTTTGTTTCGGTGATGATTGGCGGCGGCATGCTCTACATCGATGACAAGGCGCGCGGAGTGCACGAAGGCTATCTGGTCACGCCGATCACGAAACTCGAGTTGGTGCTCGGACTGAATCTTGCGGGTGCGATCAAGGCTGTGATGACCGGCGTGATCATCGTGGGAATCGGGTCGATGATGGCTGGGGTAGGCACGATTTTCAATCCCCTGACTATGTTCGGGCTGGTGATCATGATCGTGCTGACATCACTGGCCTTCAATACGATGATGTTTCTGTTGATGGTGCGAATTGAAGATCCGCTGGTGCCTCGCGCGATGTTCGGTATTCTCAACACGCTCTTATTCTTTCCGAGCGGCTCGGTGTATCCGATTCAGGCGTTTCCGCGGTGGCTGCGGGCGATTGCGAAGTGTGATCCGTTTACCTACGCCGTGGACGGCTTCAAGTGCCTGCTGCTGAAAGAGACCTCGCTGTCGGCAGTTTGGGGAGACATGCTGTTCTTGTCGATTTTTGCGGCCGTTACGCTCGGGATCGCGATTCCGCTGTTCAAGAGAACTCTCTGAACATTGAGCAATTGGCAAATCGGCTAATTGTGTAATTGAAAACCAAAGGCGTGCTTCCGAACAGCCTGGGTTCTCATTACTCTTCATTTGGGAACTTTTGCGTTCTTCGCCGTGTCCGTTATGCTAGAGAGGTATGACTCTTCTGGACGCTGCAGAATACGATCCCGAGAAGGCGCGAAAACGGACGCGCAAAATTATTGCAGGCATCGCTATCGTCTTAATTCTGGCTGGACTAGGCTGGTGGTTTCGCTACTGGCCGGAGGAGCGCCTCGTCGGTCATTTCTTCGACGCGCTGCAGAAGCAGGATTACAAGACTGCATATGGGCTATGGATGCACGATCCCGATTGGTCGCAGCATCCGGATAAGTTCCCAAAATATCCGTACGGCGACTTCTACCGTGACTGGGGACCCGGCGGTGAATGGGGATTGATCAAGACCCAGAAGGTCTATGGCGCGAGCACATGCCCCGGCCCGGGCAGTGGAGTTGTGGTCGACGTCATCGTGAACGATCGCGCCGAGCACGCACAAGTGTGGGTGGAGAAAGGCGACAAGACGTTGAGCTATCCGCCATGCGAGCTAATTTTCCACTGAGGCACTGTTAGCGGGAGCTTTTTCGAGAGCCTCCAGCATTTTCGAAAGAGACGCGTCGTCGCCAACGTTCAAGCAAGTTTTCGAGCGGTCAATCTGCCGCATCAATCCGCACAAAACTTTTCCCGGACCCACTTCGATGAAGGTCTGAACGCCTTGCGCGATGAGCAAGCGCATGCACTGGTCCCACTGGACCGCGCCGGTCACTTGGCGGACGAGAGTATCAAGCGCGCGTAAGTCGTCTGTCACAAGCTCTGCATCCACGTTGCAGGCGACCGGGTAAACCGGCTTGTGCCTAGTGAGGTTGTTAAGATCCTTCTCCAGGCGGTCCTGCGCGGGTTTCATCAGAGAACAATGGAAGGGGGCACTGACCGGCAGCAGTTTGGCGCGCTTGGCGCCGCGCTCGTCAGCGAGTTTTGCGGCGCGCTCGACAGCGGTCGTGTTCCCGGAGATCACGATCTGCTCCGGTGAGTTGATATTCGCGGGAGAGCAGACTTCATTCTGCGCGGCGTCTTGGCACACAGCGGTGACTTTTTCCAGATCCATGCCGAGGATGGCGGCCATTGCGCCGACACCGACCGGGACAGCTTCCTGCATATACTTGCCGCGATTACGAACCGTACGTACGGCGTCGGCAAACGTGAAGGTTCCGGAGGCAACGTGGGCGGCGTATTCTCCGAGACTGTGTCCGGCGACGTAGCTCGGCTTTGGAAGACGCGTCTCGAGCACGCGGAGAGCGGCGATCGATGTGGTCAGCATCGCGGGCTGCGTGATCTCGGTGAGGCGGAGTTGATCTTCCGGTCCCTCGAAGCACAACTGGGACAGCTTGTAGCCGAGGGCTTCGTCGGCCTCTTCAAAGGTCTGCCGAGCCACAGGATATTTTTCGGCCAAATCTTTGCCCATACCAACGGCCTGCGAGCCTTGGCCCGGGAAGAGAAATGCGATGGTGGTATCAATCATGGGATCAGTTCAGTTGGACTGCGTTACTGCTTCGTTCGTTGCCGGATGAAGAGCGGCCAGGCCACTCTCGATCGACTGGTTGACGCCGCTCTCAGAGAATTCCGCAGCAACCCGCACTGCGTTCTTCATGGCATTGGCGTTCGAAGATCCGTGCGTGATGATGCATACGCCCTTCACGCCCAGCAGTGGCGCGCCTCCGTACTCTGTGTGGTCGAGACGCTTCTTAAAGTCAGTGAAGGCGCTGCGGGATAGCAAGGCTCCGACCTGGCGCGTGATCGTTGCTTTCAGCGATTCTTTCAAAGCGGTGCGAACCAGGTTTGCTACGCCTTCGGAGATTTTCAGCGCAACATTTCCGACAAAGCCGTCGGCCACGATGACATCGACTTCTCCGTTATAGAGATCGCGTCCTTCAACGTTCCCGACAAAATTCAGGGGAAGCTGCTTGAGAAGCTGGAAGGCTTCGCGAGTGAGATCGTTGCCTTTGGACTCTTCTTCGCCGATGGAGAGCAGGCCGACGCGAGGTCCGCGAGTGCCGGGCTTGCGGCCGAACATGGCGCGGAAATAAACGTCTCCCATGACGGCGAATTGTTCGAGATTCTGCGCCGAGCAATCGACGTTGGCGCCGACATCGAGGAGCATGGCGGGATTCCCTGGGGCAGTGGGAAAGACAGCGGCGAGCGCGGGACGATCGACGCCGGGAACCGCGCCGAGGACAATCTTGGCGGTCGCCATGGCGGCGCCGGTGTTTCCGGCAGTGACGAATCCGGCAGCCTGTCCTTCGCGCACCATGCGCAGGCCGACGCGCATGGAAGAATCGCGCTTGGCGCGGATGGCCTCCACCTTGTCGTCCATGGTGATGTATTCGCTGGCGTGGACGATTTCGATGGGCAGGCGGCGAGCGGCCGAGTGACGGTCAAGTTCTGTCCTGACGATGGTCTCGGGACCGATCAGCAGAACGCGCACGCCGTATTGGCGCGCGGCCTGAATCGCGCCCTCGATTTCAGGCTTGGGCGCGCGATCCGAACCCATCGCATCCAGCGCGATGACGCTAGGCATGGTGTGTGATGAAACTAGCTGGTTTCCTCAACGTCGAGTACTTCGCGTCCCTTATAGTAACCGCATTTCGGACAAGCGCGGTGGGGCATCTTTTTCTCGTGACAGTTGGGACATTCGGAGAGGCTGTGGCTTTTCAGAGCATCGTGAGCCCGCCGGGTAGAGGTGCGTTTCTGGGAGTGTCGCCGCTTTGGATTAGGCATGGTATTGAATTCCTTGTAAAAAGCTGTCGGCTCTCAGCCATCAACTTTGACTTGATACCGATTGTTCGTGTGAAACCGGACTTGGTGAAGGAGTGTCTCAGGCTAACAGCTGATAGCCGAAAGCCGAGAGCTCTTTCTTACTTCTCAATTCTGTCGCGGATCTGTTTCAACGCCGCCCAGCGCGGATCCTCGACTGCGGTCGAGCAGGAACATTGTTCCTGATTCAGATTCTTGCCGCACTGCGGGCATAATCCTTTGCAGTCCGGGCCACACGTAACCTTCAACGGCAGCGCCAGTAAAACCTGCTCGCGCAGGACATCTTCGAGCAGAAGGCCGTCGCCCTGATAATAGCCGATCTCAGCTTCTGCGTCGGTAACAGAAAGTTCGTCGCGGCCTGCATCGGTGCCCACGGGCCGATAGAGCAATTCAAAATCACGCGTGACATCTTGCTTTACCGGCTCAAGGCAGCGCGCGCACTGCAACTCAAGCCCCGCCGACAGGTGACCTCTCAGGCGTATGTCCTGAATTATCTTCTGTTTGCCGTGATGCTCCTCGATCACTTCGGCGTGCCCAGAGGCCTTTAGCGGAGTGCGCTGGCGAGCGTCGGGTCCAAGGTCGATGACACCGGGCTGAAACTCCTCCTCAAAATCGAGAGGATGACGTTCCAAATCTTTGATGTCGAGGAACATGGCGAAATCTCCGCGGCGATCGCGCCGACAACGGCCCGCGGAAGCACGCCAAGAGGCGTAAGTACCGCAAGGAACAAGACTTAGGATAAAGCCAAGAGTGTACGTGTGTCAAGAAAAGGGGAGGAGGAAATAGACTCTTGGTGTGCTAGACTTACCATAGGGAAACCCTATGGCGACACTTTACGTGGAGAACCTACCTGACGACCTGCATAAGGCTTTGAAGAAACGTGCCCGAGCGAATCGCAGCTCGATCGCATCCGAGGTGATCGCGCTGTTAAAGCAGTTCGTTCCGACTGAGGCAGAGCTAAAACGGCGGCGAGAGTTTTATGACCGGCTAGCCGAACTGCGAGCCAAGCCTCCTATTGGACCCGGCCCCTTCCCCTCGGCGGAGGAGATGATTCGAGAGGATCGCGAGCGTTGACCACTTTTGTTCTAGATGCGAGCGTCGCCGTGAAGTGGGCGATGCCGCTGGCTCTTGAGCCTCTGACCCGAGAAGCTTTGGATTTGATGAAGCGGTACGTCAAGGGCGAAGTGGAATTTATTGTCCCGGACATCTTCTGGGCTGAGGTGGGCAGCGTTCTTTGGAGAGGCGCGAAGCAGCAAAGATGGGAAAGTGGTCAAGCCGAAGCGGTGGCGCTCGACATCAGAGCTCGCAATTTCGAAACTATTCCTTCACAGCTATTAATGCATGAAGCTCTGCAGATCGCTTTCGCTTACGATAGGAATATCTACGACTGCCTGTACGCGGCTTTGGCCGTCGAATCGAAGGCCCCGTTAATCACCGCCGACGAGCGGCTGGCGAATGCGCTGGCTGCTCATCTTCCCGTGAAATGGCTTGGAGCGTTGAATTTGTAGGGGTATTATCCTCCGTCCCGTTCAATCCCCGAGTCGCAGAACTTCTACTGCGCGTGTCGGCACTTCCTCAAAGATAAGTCCTTTCTCGACCTCGATAGATGACTCTTCGATCCGGTGCGGGACGTACCAGAACACAACTGCGGCGGGCAGAAAAAAGATCATGCGCAGTGGTTCCGACAGCGCCCATGACTCGATTTGCGGCGTGAGTACGGCGAAGAGGAAGAATCCGAAGAGCGTTCCTAGAAGAGTGACGATGGAGTGTTGCTGAAAGACCGGCAAAGGGCAGGTGAATGGCAGCTTGCGGAAGCGAATCAAGACCGCTTGCGTCAGAAGCACGGACCAGGCTGCGACGAGAAGCGTGTGCAGGCTGGCAACGATCCAGCCATAAAAGTACGTGTAAAGAGGAAGTGCGATCAGCACGAGCCACGGGACGATGAAAGTCAGGATCACATTTCTTGCCAGCGCGCGGCATTCGTGTTGCCCGGCGTCGAGCGTGAGGCGAAATATCCAGTTGGAGCGTACGTCAACTGGAATTTCGAAGACCAGGCGCACGCCAACGACAATGAAGAAAACCAGAACGAATGGAATGGCGAGCGCGTCGGCCGACGGCGCCGATCCGCGCGCGGAATTCTGGGCCGCCGCAAGGAACTGCAAGCCCAACACCAGGCCAAGACCAGCAATCGCGGCAAGAGCCAGACGGTGAGCCTCGCTGCGGAATAGCGTTCTCCATACAAAATGGAAGCAGCCGCGCTGGAACGGCTCACGCAGGATCAAAGATTCAAACCAACCGAAGAAGGGCAACGGTTTGCCTCCTCGCCGGTTAGAAGGAATGTCCGCCATTTCCGGAATGCGAAGAAAGTGACGGCGATAGCCAAGCGCGTAGGCGCAAAAAGCGGCAGCCAACGCCACCGCGAGACCGGGAAGCGCCAGCCGTCCAAGCGCGGCGAGGGCCGGACTCGAGGCTCCGTGGAGCGACTGCCACATTCCCAGAAACCAACACGAAGGCAGGAGAATCAAACAAGCCTGAGCATCCAGTGGCACTCGTTGCAGTCTCTCTGGAATGGCGAAGCTTGTGCTCAGCATCGTCATGAAATACATCACGACCAGAACGCGGGCATACGGAGAAATCCTGCGGAAAACAAGCGGAGGCAGAACCATGAGAAGGAATCCGAGCAGTGAGAGGACAGCGAGGAAAGCGAAGATGCTAGCCAGTCCAACAATCAAGACGTGAACAAGAGCGAATTTCACGAAGAAAAAGAACGATGTCTGCGATGCCCCGACGCCAAGAGGAAAGAGAACCGAAGAAGCAGCGTTGACGTCGATCGAAATGAGACTCGCCAGGAAGAGCACGGCGAAGAGATTCGCAAAGAAAATAGTCCAAGTGGAGATCGGCTGCGGCACTAGATTCATGTAATCGCGGCGATCTGGGAAGAGTGCATCCCAGCGCCAGACAGCCACCGTCCCAGTTACCGCCATTGAGAGGGCGATGAAGAAATATTCATCCGGCATCGCGACGGCGGCTGGGTTGATATTGCGAGCGTCGCGCATCCACGACAGTAGCGTGGAGTACTTCACGAACATTAGAACGGATACGAATCCTCCGGGCAAAGCCAGAAGGGTGAGCACAAGGCCGACGCCGAGGTCGAGGCCTTCGGAGTCGGACTCACCGCCTCCGCGGAAAATACGCGCGACAAGAATTCGAAACAGCCGCCAGAACTGCCGCTCGCGATAGTAGTCCCACCATTGGCGGAATACTTCGAATGGAGAAGTCATGCGGCGCTCATTACGGAAACGATGTCGCTGGCGACGCGCGCCGTGTCCACATCGTCGACCAGATGGAGGAACGTATTCTCGAGGGATTGTCCGAGAATCTTATGGATGTTGATCACTGAATCTTGCGCGATCACTGCGCCCTTGCGAAGGATCAGCACATCGGTGCAAACCTTCTCGACGACTTCGAGGACATGCGAACAATAGAAGACAAGTTTGCCGCTGCGGCCGAGCTCGTGCACAAGGTTCTTGAAGATTAAAGCCGACGTGACGTCCAATCCCGACAGTGGCTCGTCGAAGATGAAGATATCCGGATTGTCCATGAGGGCCGCGATGAGCAGAATGCGCTGTCGCATGCCCTTCGAATAGCTTCCGATGCCGGCGAAGCGGTGGGGATGCATCGAGAACAGTTCGAGCAGGGAATCGATCGTGATCGCGAGTTTTGTCCGAGGCATGCCACGAAGAGTGGCGATCATTTCCAGATATTCCCAGCCCGTCAGGTAAGGATAGAGATGGGCCTCCTCGGGGACGTAGCCCAGACGTTTCCGGAAACCGGGTAAGTCATGTCGGATGTCCTGGCCATACAGTTGCACGACACCGCGCGTGGGTTCGAGCAAACCGGTGAGCATTTTCACGGTCGTGCTTTTACCGGATCCGTTCGGGCCGAGACAGCCGAGGACTTGTCCGGGGCGCAAGGTGAACGACAAGTCTTGGACAGCGGGAAGGGAAGCGTAACGCTTGGTGAGATGCAGCGCCTCAAGCATAGTGATCTCCAGCGATGGAGTTTGTGGGCGACGATCTGAAAGCTAGAAAGACACGGGAACCCTAACGCGTTAGACACCGAACCAAAAGCACAAGCTCCCTGTTATTTTCGCGTCGAGAGCGACGATTCATTGATCATTGCATGGTAAGGCCGAGCGCCTTCACCGTGTCCGGATCCAGCGTGTTTTTTCCGTCCTTCTTTGTAACGACGCCGAAGCTGCCCGAGTAGTCCCAGATCGCCCATCCGATGTTGTGGCGTTCAAGCGCAGTGTGAACGTCGCTGAGCCACGCGAGACGGTCTTGCGGTTGGGCGCGGCGGTAGACGCCGAATTCGTTGCACACTAGCGGAACACCGTTTCGCTTGCCCCAGTCTGCGGCCTGATTGATCTCGGCTTCGACTCGCGCAGCGTCCCAATGATCCTGGCCGTAGCGGACCACATAGAGGCGATCGATCGCTTCTGGAATTTTCTCCGCGACCTGAGCGGCGTTCTGCGGATTCGATGGGTAATGCAAGTCCTTCAGCCAGTTCCAGTAATACGGTCCCCATGAAGCGCCTTGATGCGTGAAGATGTGCGGCTCGTAGAAGTGGAATACATAAATGACGTTGGGATCGCGCAGCGGTTCCATGAAGATCATGTCGTCATCGTTATCCCAGTGCGCTCCGGGAGCAAGGATCGTATTCGACGGCGCGCCCTGTCGAATCGCTTTCGCCAGCCTCGTGGCCACACCTTGCCACCGATAAGCGTCGTGCATCTCCGGCTCGTTCGGGATCTCGAAGAAGATGCGTTCAGGGTCCCATGACGATGTCGAATAATGCTGCGCGACCCTGCGCCAGAAGTCAGCAAAGCGCTCGACGAAATCATCGTCTTTCTCGAGCTTGGCTTTAAAGTCGGAGTCCGGGTGCATGTCGAGTTCGACCGCGAGTCCAGCATCAAGAATCATCTTCATAGCTGCGTCGAGATAGCTGTAGTACTCCGCGCTGCCGTTGGGACGACGGGCTGCGTCCATCATCGGCTGCGGATTGACGCTGAGGCGGACGTGATCGAACCCAGCGGACTTGATCAGGGCAATGTCCGCCGAGGTCGTCCAAGTTTCGAAGTGCTCTTTGGTGTATCCCTTGGAGTCGTAGACCTGCGCGAACCACTCGCTGAGATTGACGCCGTGACGGAAGTGAGCAAGTGTGAAGCCGGCACCGAAGAAGTGGGAGTGGTCTGGGCGAGCGAGATCGTAGAAAAAAGTAGAATTGCGGGAACGCAGTTGCGGAACACGGGTCCACCTGGGTGAGACGCCGGCGCTACTCTGGCCTGCGATATGCGCGGATCAGCTAATAATCGGCAGCGCTCGGATTCGTTTCTTCGTCGCCGCGTAAATTGCATTGCACAGCGCTGGAGCGATGGGAGGCACGGACGGCTCGCCGATTCCGCTCGGAGCTTCCGCGCTCGGAACCGCATAGACTTCCACCATCGGCGTTTCTTCCATCCGCAACGGCGCGTAGTCGTCGAAGTTGCCCTGAACGACGCGTCCCTTTTCGATCGTGATCTTCGCGCGTAAAGCATTAGCAAGGCCGTAGACGATTCCACCTTGAATCTGTTGTTCCAAAATGCTCGGATTGATCACTTGGCCGCAATCTACGACGGCTACGACGCGATGCACACGGGGCTGATCGTTTTCCATGGTGATCTCGACGACTTCGGCCATGTAGGAGGCGAAGCAGCCGAAACAGGCAATGCCGCGGAAGCGTCCGGTGGGAAGAGGCTTATCCCAGCCAGCTTTTTCTGCGGCTAGCTGGAGTACTCCACGCATGCGAGCGGTGTGCCATGTGGTGGTGAAGTACTGCAGGTCTTGATCTTTTTCGAGCAAGTGCAAGCGGTACTGCAAAGGATCTTTTCCCGCTGCGACGGCGAGTTCGTCGACAAAACTTTCCAACGCGAACGCCGCTTGGAGCGCGTACACCGAGCGCATCCAACCGAGAGGCACCGGAGTTTCCGTCATCACGTATTCGATGGAGTAGTTCGGAAGTCCGTAAACTGGTCCTGCTTCATCCGGAAGGTCGGGATCGACTCCGTTCGGCACCGGCAGACCTTTCTGGCCGCTGATGGAGGGCGCGATGATGCGGTGAGTCAGCGCCGTGGGAAATCCTGAGCCGTCGACCTTCGCGCTGATTTGATGCAGGCTTGCAGGGCGGTAAGTTGAGGAGCGCATGTCGTCTTCGCGCGTCCAGAGAACCTTCACCGGAGCGTTGATCGCCTTTGAGACTAGCGCGGCTTCGACGGCATAGTCATGTTCGAGGCGTCGACCGAAGCCTCCACCCATCAACGTGACGTTGACCTTCACTTGATCGGGGTCGAGTCCGATCGCGGGGGCGACAGAGTCACGGCAATCCTGAGGAACTTGCGTCGGCGCCCAGATCTCGCATTTCAATGTCTGATAGTGTGCGGTGCAGTTGCCGGGTTCCATCGGGGCGTGCGCCATGAAAGGCAGCGAGTACTCCGCGGAAACTGTTCGCCCCGAAGCTTTGGTTGGATCGCCTGCCAGATATATGCTGGCGGGTTTCTTGGTCGCTCCCTGTTTGAGGGAAGCGATGACGGCAGCGGTATTCAGATCTTTGTTGGTGCCGTCGTCCCACGTGATGTTGAGTACTCGACGGCCGTCCATAGCGCCCCACACGCTGTCGGCAACGACAGCAACGGCTGAGTCGCTGATCTTACCCACGTAACTGACGCCGGAAATCTTCTTCGAGTCTTTATCATCGAAGCTCGACACTTTGCCGCCGATCGTGGGGCAACGCGAGAGCACGGCGTATTTCATTCCCGGCAGTTGGAAGTCGATTCCGAAGGTGGCTTCGCCTTTGACCTTGGATGGCGAATCGACGCGGGGCAGACGTTGCCCAACGATCTTGTAGTCTTTGCTCTGCTTCAGTGGAACATCAGTCGGAATGGGAAGCGTTGAAGCTTTGGCGACGAGATCTCCGTAAGCGACGCTACGGTTGGTGGCGGCGTGCTTGATGTGGCTGTTCTCTGCCGTGCAACCGGATCGGGGAACATTCCAAGTGAGGGCCGCGGCGGAGATGAGCATTTCGCGGGCAGCAGCACCGGCTTTGCGCATGGGATCCCATGTAGTGCGAATGCTCGCGCTGCCTCCGGTTGTCTGATCGCCGAATAGGTTGCTGGCCCCAGCCTGTTCGATCTCGATCTGCTTCCAGTCCGCTTCGAGTTCTTCCGCGAGGATCATGGGGAGCGCCGTACGAACACCCTGTCCCATCTCCGAGCGCGCGACGACGATTGTGATTTTGTTGTCTGGAGTAATTCGCAGATAAGCGTTGGGCGAAAAGAATTCTCTTTCCGAACGACTTCCATGCGGTAAGTAGAAACCGATGACCAGACCGGCGCCGGCGGCCACGCCGGCGGTAACGAATCCACGGCGAGTCATCGGGCTCATCGTGTTCCTCCGTTCGCGGCAGCGCGGTGGATCGCTTTGCGGATACGTTCATATGTTCCGCAACGGCAAAGGTTACCGTTCATGGCTTGAGTGATCTGATCGTCGGAAGGGTTGGGCGTCTTCGCTAGCAGCGCCGCGGCGGACATGATTTGCCCGGGCTGGCAGTATCCGCATTGCGGAACTTCTTCCGCAATCCAGGCTGATTGTAATACGTGCAGCCCATTGGCAGAGAGGCCTTCGATCGTCGTGATGCTCTTACCCGAGACTTGCGAGACGGGAGTTGAGCAGGAACGGATCGCGCTGTCTTCGACGTGGACCGTGCAGGCGCCGCACAATCCAGCGCCACAGCCAAATTTTGTGCCGGTCAGGCCCAGCGTGTCGCGCAGGACCCAGAGAAGAGGAGTTTCGGGAGGAACGCTGACTTTTTTTTCACTGCCGTTGATGCGGAGTGTGAGATCGGCCATGTGGGTGAGTTCTGAGACAGCAACATGGTATCAGGGAGCAGAGGTAAGGGAGCAGGGGTTAGGTGCCAAGGATCAGCGTGGGGCCGCGCTTTAGTGGGAATCAGTGATGAGTGAATAGTGATGAGTGACTTGGCGGTTCGACGCCACGGCTGGCGCGATATCTGAACTCACGCCGCCTGCTCTCTGGCCCCGACCTTATTTCAGCTCTGCCAACTTTTCCGTGGCCAGCTGTCCGGCCTCGTTGGAGGCATTGTCTTTCTTAATCTGCTCGTAAAGGCGCTTGGCGTCGAGAGGTTGGTTCGAGTTCTGGTACGTCTCCGCCAACTGCAACTGTGCGGTCACTTTACTGACCGAGTCCGTCGGCTTGTTGATCAGTTCCTGATAGAGGGTGATGGCATCCTTTGCACGACCGTTGTTGGCATAGAAAGCGGCCAACGCGTCTTTGGCGAGGGACGAAACCTGTCGGTTGCCGTTCGAGATCACTTCCTTGAAATTGCTTTCGGCACCGGCTTTGTCGCCAAGGCTGACTGCAGTTACCCCGAGAAAATAGTGGGCCATATCAGCGGTGCGCGTATGCGGATATTTGTCGACAATTGCCTGAAACTGCTTCTGCGCAGCCTGAGAGCGTTCTTTTGCCGAAGTGAACGTCGGGAAATCAGGTTGCGCCGGAGTTCCGGCGGGGCGCAACTGCGTGTCCATCGTACGCACTGCCTGGGACAACTCCAGGCTGGCTTTCTGGTCTTGACCGTTCAAGTAGTACCAGCCGCCAATCACGGCACCCAGGAGCACAGCCACAACGACTGCGGAAATGACAATCGTGGTCCGATGCTCGACGGTCCAATCGGCGGTTTTTTCAGCGGCGCCGATTGTGACTCGGCTGAATGCGTCTTGCTTGAGTTGATGGCGGGTTTCTGCGCGCACAAACTTCCCTTCTGACTATAGCGGTGGGCTGATTAAATTGTTCGAGACAAACTAGCAGTTTAACAGGGTGAAAAGGGGGCGTCAAAAGCGGGATATTCATCGAACAACGCCAAAAGCGCCAGACAAACATCTGGTGGCTGTTATGAGAGCCTGTGGCGCCGATTCCCGCGTCGACTCATTGTTTCGTCTTTCAAAGCGCCGCATCCTTCTGCTACTCTGCGCTTTCCGTTCTGGGGAGGAATCAAGCAAAAATGTCTTCGCACAAGCGATTTATCTCGACCCTTGCGGTCTTGTCGTGTCTCGCGCTTTTCTCGTTTGGAGCCGATAAGAAATCCAAAGAAACGAAAGCAGACGACAGCAACAAGCCGTCGTACGAACTACCACAGCCTGCGACCGAAACGCTTGACTTCGCCATGTATCAGCGAATTCGGGAGGAGGGCCTCGAACATTCGCACGTGATGGAATATGCCTCGGGCCTGGCGGACGGGATCGGTCCGCGGCTGACTGGTTCTCCAAACCTGAAGCGAGCGAATGAATGGACGCGCGATCAACTGACCGCGATGGGGTGCAGCAATGCGCACCTTGAAGATTGGGGCGAGTTTGGCATGGGCTGGCGTCAACTCAACACTTGGGTGCGGATGTCCGCGCCTGACACCGCCGTTTTCATCGCGCAAGCATTGCCGTGGTCACCCTCGAGCCACGGTCCGGTGAGCGGCCGTGCGATTTGGATCGATGCAAAGGACGAGAAAGATCTCGAGAAATTCAAAGGCAAGCTGGAAGGAAAGATTGTTTTCTTCGGTCCGATGCGTGACGTGAAGCCTGTCGACAAGCCGCTGTTCGAGCGTCGCGATGATGCGAACCTCAAGACCACAGCGGAATTTCCGGTGCATGTGGGCGAGCCGCAAGATGGGTTCGCAGACTTCATCAAACGGCTCGAATTTCGCGAAAAGGCAGGACAATTCTTCGCGGCGGAGCACGCTGCGGCCATTGTAATTCCGAGCCGCGACGGTCGCAACAACGGTGGATCGGGCGGTACGATCTTCGACGACGGCGGAGCCGGCATGGGATGGTTCACATACAAGCGCGAGCACGCGGAGGCTCTTCCAGTCGTCGTGACCGCCATTGAAAACTATGGCCGCGTGTATCGATTGCTCAAGGCGAACGTGCCCGTGAGCGTCGAGATGGACGTGGAAACGGAATTCACGGGCGATCATGAGCATGGCTTCGACACGATCGCTGAGATCCCCGGCACCGATCCTAAGCTCAAGGACGAAGTTGTGATGGTCGGCGGGCATCTGGATTCGTGGGCGTCGGCAACTGGGGCGACGGACAATGGTGCGGGAACGGTGGTTGCGATGGAAGTGATGCGGATACTGAATGCCCTGCACGTGCAGCCGCGCCGCACAATTCGCGTCGGCCTTTGGACTGGCGAAGAGCAAGGCGAGTTCGGTTCCTACGGATACGTAAAACAACACTTCGGATTCGTCCCACTCTCAACGGCGGCGGATCAGATGTCGCTGCCCGACTTTCTGCGCAAACCTGCCGGCCCGGTCGAGATCAAACCCGAGCAGCAGAAGATCTCCGGATACTTCAACGTCGACAACGGATCGGGGAAAATCCGCGGTATTTACTTGCAGGAGAACGCGGCCGTGGCTCCCATCTTTCAGCAGTGGATTCAGCCGCTCGCCGACCTTGGCGTCAGTACCATCACGATGCGCAACACCGGTGGCACCGATCACGAGGCGTTTGATTCCGTCGGTATTCCGGGCTTCCAGTTCATTCAGGACATGCTGGATTATGGATCGCGCACGCACCATTCCAACATGGACACCTACGAGCGCTTGCAGCCGGACGATCTGGCGCAGGCAGCCACAGTCGAGGCAATCTTCGTTTACAACACAGCGATGCGGGACCAGATGCTGCCGCGCAAGCCGCTGCCGCATCCGGAACTCAACGAGCAGAAGAATGCTCCGCTGAAGAACGTCATGCCCGGAGCCGAGGCCGCACAGGAAGAAATGAAGAAGCCCGGAAATTAGAGCCCGGGCAGTGTTCGCGGAACGGCGGAGGCGATTGTCCTCACATGATCTGCAAAATGCGAACGCCGCCGATTGCTCGGCGGCGTTTCTTCCAGCAAAAGAGCTTCTTACCGCGGGGCTTCCTCCAGCAATCCTTGCTCGAGTTTTTCCTGGCATTCGATGCAGTGGCGCGTCCACGGCACGGCCTCGAGACGCTTCGCGTTGATCTCTTTGCCGCAGTGGATGCATTCGCCGAAGCTGCCTTCGCGAATGCGAACGAGGGCGCGGTCCACCATCTGCAATAGCTGGCGCTCGTTGTTGCTCTGGCTGAACAAAAATTCCTTGGTGTAAGAACTAGCCGCGCGATCGGCAATGTCCTGCGCCGTGTCTTCGTCGGCGGAGCGGCCGTCGGCCTGCGTCCGATTCACCGTATGACGCAATTCCTGCTGCCGCGTCTCTAAACGTTTCTTGAATGCTTCCAATTTCTTCTTATCCATAAAGTTCACTTCGAATCCTGAAAAGGCCTTATAACTCTTAGGACGCCCCGCAGCGGAGGCGTCCGTGGTCATGAGGCCAAACGAAAATGATAAGCGCGGGAATTAAGATGCGTCAACCGCTCAAAGGGCTGTCGACAGACCGCAGCGACGCCAAGTGATCCTAATCACGCGCTTTATTCCTAGGTTAGAAACCCGCCATCAATCCGGATGTTGCGGAATGCCTCCTATGCGGAGGAGTCTCGCGCTGCACCGTTATCTGGGCAAAGGTTCTTTCATGTCCGCCAGCGCGTATCCTACGACGGCCATTGCGGCCGCATTCTCGCGCAGTTCGCTCGGGACAATCTTGTCGAGGGTATCGGCGGCGCTGTGGTGATAGTTGAAGTACGTGCGGCCGTCCTGCCGAAGTCCCAGTGCGGGGACGCCCGCTTCGGACATCGATGAAATATCCGCCCCGGGGGGATAGCTGCTCGGCTGGAGAGCGGTGGCTCCGAAGCTTTCCAAAACATTCAACGCCGGACGAAGCAGATCGGCCGCGTTAGCCGACATTCGGATATCGAATCCGAGTGGGTGCGCGGCTCCAGAATCGCTTTCGATCGCGGCGACATGCTTGGGGAAATCACTCGAATGATCCTTCGTATAGGCCTGACTTCCCGCACCGCCGCTTTCCTCGTCTATCCATGCAATCACACGCAGCGTGCGCTTGGGATGAAGGTGGAGCTTCTGCAGAATCTCGGCCGACTCCATTGCGACCGCAACTCCGGCTGCGTCGTCGATGGCTCCGGTGCCGAGGTCCCAGGAGTCGAGATGTCCGGAAACAACGACGATCTGTTCGGGATGCTCGGTGCCTTTCAAGTCGGCGATGACGTTATAGCCGATCGCATCGGGAAACTTTTGCGGCGTCAGCGTAAGATGCATGCGGACTGTGCCTTGTGCTGCGAGGTGAGCGATGAGTTCCGCGTCCTCGGACGTAACGGCGCCAGCCGGGATCCCCGCTGGAACGCTAAACCCGGTATGCGGCAGACGGTAATCGGCGTTTTCCACGGACCGGACGAGACCGGCAACAGCGCCCAGATCCGCTGCGGCTTTGGGTCCAGCCGCCCGGTAGCGAACGGCTTCCCCGTAAGCGATGAAAGAAATGCCCGCCGCCGCCTTCTGCTTATCGAAGATTTCGTTAAACAAAACAATCTTGCCCGCGACATGTTCTCGTCCGAGTTTCTTCAACTCATCGAAATTGTTGACGACGACGACATCTGCGTTGAGTCCTTCGGCGGGTGTCGCGGTACTTCCGCCGAGAGCCGTGAGTACGATTTTCTGGCTTGTTCCGGGAACCTGTCCTGAATATTCCACAAGCTCCGCCGTTTCCGCGCCGCGCACCCAGTGCGGAACTTTCACTTCTTCGAGTTGGACATCGAGCCCAAGCTGTCGGAGTTCGCTGGCGACATAGTCCACGGCGGCCTTGGCCTGGGGCGAGCCGCTGATGCGCGGTCCGATGTTCTCCGTCAAATGCGCGACTTGATTGTAGGCGTAGTCGTCCGAGAGAGCCGCCGTCTTGATTTCCGTCAACTGGTCGAGCAGCTGAGCGGAATAATTTTCCTGCTGCGCCTGCGTCATCTGCGGAATACCGCCGAACGGGTTCGGCGCAGGGGCCGGAGGGTTTTGGGCAACTGCGACTGTTGAGAGTGCGGCTAACAGAATGGTGATTGGAAGTGTTGGGCGAAAGGGGACGCTTGGCATGTCGGACGACAGTGTATCTGACCTGCTTAGGAAATGAGAACTGTGGGCCGGCAGTGAAACAGAAGAGCATTTACCACGAAGGACACGAAGTGGCACAAAGGTGAGTCGGTGCTTTGTTCCTTCGTGATACTTCGTGTCCTTTGTGGTTGATGTTTTATCTAATCTCAGCCCAAAAAAATGGCCCCATTGCTGGGGCCACGTTTCAAGAGGCTACGATTGGTGGGCGATGTCAGGAAAGGCGATGCAAGATGCCGTTCCGAAAGCCAGAACGGCACTTCGGGAAGTGACGCGTAGAATCGAAGAGGATGAAGGTCATGGAGTGTGCGGCCTCTTTCTTACATACGACTGAAGCACTTGCCGCACCAAAATGTGGAAATCCTGTGATTACCGTCACGCCTTTACGTAAGTGTAATTAATTTATGCACTTATGGCGTGCTGAATAAGGCTGGGGCGAAGTTGATAGTACCGACAACCGGAGCCCTCAAGTGCAGAACAATGCATATTCAATGCAGCGCCATGCCAAGCGCAAAGTAAAAGCCCATGGCAGCTCGCCATGGGCCATTGCAAAAGCAAGGGAATCTAGCTGTTGCCGGCTACCGTGCGAAGCTTGCCGGGCAGGAAGTGGTAGGGAGGCCATGGACCGCTGATGGCCACTTCGCAATTCTTAAGCTGCTTGGCTGCCGTGCTGTACCGATTCTGATACTTTTCCACGCTCTTGGAGTCGATCAGGTGGGCGATATCGATCAACATGCCCTCGGGCGCGACCTTCTTGCAGCTGACTTCTTCTTCCAATGGATTGAACAGCTTATGGACCTGGACCGAGAGAGCCCGAGCTTTCGTCTGACGCTCGCGTTCTCTCGACGCCTTCACTTTGAGCTTGGACAGATAATCGCCGCCAACGGTGTCGGGAAGTTCGATGTCGATCATCGCTTCGCGCAGGGAACCATCGCGGACGACCAGCTTGATGTGCATTTCGGACTTGCCGCGCAGCTTCGCGACACTCAGGCCAAAAGCGCGCCGGTTGACCCGGACGGCCTGGCGAAGTGCGTCATCGCTATCGAAGATTGTGCCGAATTTGAAGGGCAGGACGGTGGAATTGCGGAAGCAGTTGCTGACGACTCGCGCATGCTCAATCGCGGCTTTATGGTCGAGTTCGCCGGCTGTGTGGTCGTATTCGCTGACTATTACGGCGAATTCACCACTGGGATAGCTCAGAACAGCAGCTCCGTTGACCCCTTGAACTCCCTCAAGAAGAAAAGGACGTCGGGTGCGGGTGCCATTTGGGAGGGTTTGGTGCTCGGTAAGACAGTACGCGTACCACGCCATGTTGAACTCTCCGAACCGGGATGGAGACGGACCAAGCCGTCTCTCACGTCGAGTTATTTCGCCAAAGCTTGTGAACTGCGAGTTTGGAAGTAAGGAACGGGCGGTACTGGGCTAACCGGAAGCGTTTACAGTCGCACTTCCTGTATGCATCTTACTTTGGGCACCTTGTAAATGCAACTTTTTCTTGCAGTGGAGCATCGGCAGGTGTTTATTTGGCGATCGTTGCGTGGTTCGCGCGCTCCTGTTGGGCCAGGAGTACGACTCGCAGCATCTCGTCCCAGGGGGCGGGTTTGCCCGTCCATATCTCGAATTGGCGGGCCGCTTGATGCACGAACATTTCGATCCCAGAAATGACTTGTGCTCCACGCTCCTTCGCCAGTTTCAGAAGCCGCGTTTCTGCCGGATCATAAACCATATCAAAGACATAGCGGGCATTGATCTCTTTGTCCTGAAGTGGCGTTTCGCGCGTATTTCCCATCCCAACCGGAGTGGCATTGATGATCACATCGAACGCCACCTTCTTCAGATCCGGACGCTTCATGAGTCGGGCGCGTGCCTGATGCGCCAGCTTTTTTGCGTGCGCTGCACTGCGATTCAGAATGTAGACTTCCGCGCCTCGTTCTTTGAGGCCGAACACAGCGGCGCGCGCTGCGCCTCCTGCTCCGATTACTAGAATCCTGGCACCCTCGATCGTGCTTAGGCGGCGTTCCAGCGGGCGAACCACTCCAGCTGTATCCGTATTGAAGCCGTAGAGTTTGCCATCCTGTGCGCGCACGACCGTGTTACAAGCGCCGACCTTGGTGGTGTGCGAGTCGGTGTTATCGAGGTGTGGCAGGATCGCTTCCTTGTACGGCATCGTCACGCTGATGCCATGAATCGGGATCTCTTTGACGCAGGTCAAGAGATCCTTCAGAGTCTTAGCGTGCAGCGCTAAGTAAACACCGTTAACGTTCTCGCGGCGGAACGCCGCGTTCATGATTGCCGGAGAAAGCGAGTGCGCGATCGGATCTCCAACGACGCCATAGACCTTGGTCGCGACGTCCACCTGATCGATGCGATATACGCTGCGCAATTCCTGCGCTGTGGCTTGCCCGGGAGCGGTCTCCTGTCCCGCGCCCGCCGAAGCGAAGGTAAACAGGCTCCCAGCGCGAACGCCCAAGACGCGACTGATGATTCCTTGCTCCCCCATGCACATGCCGACCAGGGAATGCCGGTCGCCTTCGCGCGACAGGAATTTGATCATGGTCACGTTGTCCGCGAGCGTCGTCGCTGTGCTGACGACTTTGTAATAGTCTGCCGGATACGCGGCCATTTTTTCGAGAGCCTCGTCCAATTTCTTGGTCGCCCGAAAATCGTGGAACGAAAGGATCAAGCCGGCGCGGGAACGAAGCTTCTGCAATTGAGCAGGCTTACACTTGCTGGCGGTTTGAAGCTCCACGTCTACTAACTGGCAGCCTGCAGCGATTGCTTTCCCCAGAATGTCGAGTTGCGATGCGATGGAGCCGCGGAACTTGCCTCCATTGGAGGCCCGGCGGCAAGTGGCAATTACTACCGTACCGGGATAGCTTTCAATGAATCGCTTAACGCGAGGAAGCGCCAGTCCCGGCTTGGCGAGGTAGTCTAACCTGAACTCTAGGAAAGAGTTATCCCGGGTCAGTCCTTCGGCCTTTTCGACCATTTCGTTCGCGTCAGCACCAATAACGGCAACGCAAACTCGCGGCAACCGCAAGGGCAGCAGGCGTGGTGCGAGAGGGGTGGCCGAAATCATCGTTCTCAGTTGTGTACCCGGTTCAACGTTCATCGGGACGAACGGCGAATTATTACAGGCACTTAATTACTTATGCAACAAGGGATTAACATCCGGGGCCAAAAACTTCTGCTCCGGGGTGCCCAACACCCTCGTAACCTTGACCCTCCCGTAGCTGCTTGTTACCTTCCGCTTGAAGCCTTTCTTTTCTGGCGTTTAACAAGGGAGAAGGACTGCGAAACGGCTCCCCGGAGGTAACATGAAGAAAACAGGATTGTTAGTACTGGTGCTCGCGACGGCAGCTTGGGGACAGTCGGCAGATGATAGCGCCGCGGCAGCGGCACCCCAAGGAACTGTCCCGACCACGGCGAGCTTTCCCACCGAGCGGGTGCAGACACCCACTTATTCCGACCTTTATTGTGCTGGTTTCATCAGCAAACATATCCTGCCCGATGCCAACTTCGTTGCTGGCGGGTTGCAGACGCCGTCTACCACGAAGTTTACTCGTGGGGACATCGTGTACCTTGAGGGAACCGGATACACAGCGGGCGCTGAATACGAAGTCATCCGCGAATTGAGGGATGCCAATGAGTATGAAATGTACCCGGGCCAGAAAAAGCTGATGAAGGAAACGGGGCAGCCGTATGAAGAGGTGGGCCGGGTGAAAATCGTGGACACCCGCAACAAGACCGCCATCGGGCAGATCGAATATGCCTGCGACGGCGTGAATCCGGGCGATACGACGATTCCGTTTGCCGAGAAGCCAGCCCTGACCTTCCACACTCCCATGCGCTTCGACCGCTTTCTTCCAGCGGGCAGTAAGGTTTCCGGCCGGATCGTGATGGGTAAGGATTTCGATTCAGAACTGGGGACGGGCCAGAAGGTGTATCTCAACGTTGGCTCAAACCAGGGTGTGAAGATAGGCGACTACTTCCGTGCCGTGCGCTCTTACGAAGCCGACCTGAAAGACCCGGTGGATTCGCTCTCCTTCAAGGCTGCCATCGCCGAGGACACGCAGAAGAAGGTGCCCTCAGTCGATCCGGCAATGTTCACAAAAGGGAACGGTCCTGTGATTCACGTGCGCGACCTGCCCCGCAGAGCTGTATCCGAGATCGTGATCATTGGCGTTACCGACACGACCGCTACCGGCATGATTGTCTTCTCTTTGGAAGACACGCATGCTGGCGACAACGTGGAAATCGATCAGACCAACTAGTTCGCTGTAGTTCTGCTGTCCCAGACCGGGAACGCAAAAGCGTTCCCGGTTTCGTTTTGCTTGCACTACACATCGTCAAGTGTGACTTCTACACATGGCAGCCAATCTCGCGATTTATGAAGAGGCCGCCAGCATCAGCCATCGCTGCCGGCGTGCCGGTTGGTCAGTTCGTCCGTAGATGTGCTGATGTGTTCCGTAGCGCTACGGCGCAATTGGAAGATATTTACGACGGATCGCGATTTCACCCACTACCAGCGGGTGGTGCCCTTGCGGCTTCTCGTTCCATCGCGATAGCAGCACCCCTCACGGGTGCGATGCTCAGTGCTTATCGCCAAAGACCTCAGCAGTGAACGCTTCGATAATTGCACCATTCCGCCATGCGTCCATCGGTAATCCTGCCTTATGACAGGTGTGATTGAGGAACGTTTCCCGATCCCAATTATGTTCAACCGGAACCTGGGGCAGTAGAAGCCCGCGGCGTCCGGCCATGCTGATCACAAGTCCGTGGCGTCCGATCTCAATAGATTCGGGGACAATCGACTGTGGGAGAGAGAGGATGCTGAGCTCCACGTCGAGATGGGGTGCCTCTTCCATCTTCACGGGCGGAAACCGTGTGTCTTCGAAAGCAGCGGCTCGAGCTGTTTCCGACACTACGCGATACACGGAACCGATCGGCAGAACGTATCCGACACATCCGCGCAATGCACCGTTAAGGTACAGCGACGTGAATACCCCACGAGGTTCTTCGAGATGAGGGGTCGGAGGCTTGAGCGGAATCTCTCGGCTTTCGAGCGCAGAAAGAATCGAGTCGTGAGCTAGTCGCAAAAGCAGAACTCTCTCGTCTTGCGAGAATTCGCCACGGGAGGATTGCTCGAAATCAACGGGACTAGGTAGAGGCTGCGACATCAGGATCGGCCGCCGGCCGTGCGGGTTTTCTCCGCCGGCTCAGGATGAAGGCGCGGCGGCGGCGCTTGACCACGCGCCGATCAATCTTCGACCAGAAGGCCACAAAGTAGTCGATCGCCGACACCAGAGAGACGAATACCATAAACCAAATCGCGAGATACGCAAT
This sequence comes from uncultured Acidobacteriota bacterium, assembly GCA_963793945.1. Taxonomy (GTDB): domain Bacteria; phylum Acidobacteriota; class Terriglobia; order Terriglobales; family Acidobacteriaceae; genus Sulfotelmatobacter. Next base: position 582,320 of record CAWCCE010000001.1, read on the forward strand.
CCAGTGAATCGGAAGGAAATAATTTCCGTAGACCGGCCATTCTTTCCAGTGATGATCCAGAATGACCGCGACTACTGAGACGATCTGCACCACCATTTTCAGCTTGCCAAGTTGGCTGGCTTCAATAGTGAATCCTTCCGACGCCGCGATCGAGCGCAATCCACTGACTAAGAACTCGCGTCCAATGACAACCACCGCAATCCATGCAGGAACCAGGCTGGGATTTAGCTGCACCAGCGTCACAAACGCGGCTGCGATGAGAAGTTTGTCGGCGAGCGGATCCAGCAAAATGCCGATGGTTGTGATCTGTCCGCGCCTGCGCGCCAGATAGCCGTCGATACCATCCGTCATAGAGGCCGCGATAAAAAGGGCGGACGCCAGCAACTCTCTCTCTCCGGTGATCCCATTGAACCGTGGGCTTGAAAGAATCCACATCAGCAGAGGAATGCTGAAGATGCGAATGAGCGTGATGGAATTCGGTAGGTTCACACGACTACGGGGGGCTCCGGTGGCCAGCCGGCAACCAAGTTGATTATCCTCCTCGGCCAAAGGGAACGCAATGGAGCAGAAGTCACAAAAGACTGGAATTGGGGACGAGGAATTTCTCCGTCCCCAATCTGAACTGCACTCTCTAGCTGGCGGTGCCGGTCTTGCCGAGGGAGGAGAGCAGACTCTCCCCCATCTGCATGAGGTTGGACTGTTCAGGAACGGCGCCGTTAGGCGACAACTTGTCCATCACAGTTGGAAGCAATTGCGAGAGCGTCGCGCCTGCCTGCTCCGGTGAAACTCCTAGTTTCTGCGCCAGTGCCTGCACTGGGCCAGAGCCCAATACCTGCTGAATCTGAGCAGGGCTGACAGACTGGTTTTCGCCAGTGCTAATCCACGAGTTCACTAACCCACCCAAGCCGTTGCTGTGGAAGGATTGCACCAGCCCCGACACGCCACCGGGATGATTTTGGATCATCTCCAAGACTGCGGAGGCTTCGGGATTGGAACCCGCTACTCTACTTGCTGCGATGTTTTCCAGATTGTCCAACAAACCCATAAATACTCCTTTCAGACAGACCGAGCGTTACAGATCGGAGCGCGAAGGTCTGGAACCATTGGAAGCATTCCAGACCCTCGTGGCTCATTTTTGCTTGGCGATAATCTTGTCCTTGATTTTGTTGTAGGTTGCCTGCGGAAGGACTTTCTTCCGGACGAGATCGGTCTTAGCTTTGTAGGGCCGTCCGTCGATGATCTTCTGGGAATACACAGCTCCAATGCCAGGAAGCGCATCGAGCTGATCTTTCGTAGCAGAGTTGATGTCGAGCAAGTCAGCCGACGCGGAAGCGGTCGTGCCCTTGCTCGGGGCCATGGTGCCTGCGGCTTGGGCCATGCTCAGACAGCTGAATAGTGAAATGCCAGCGAGAACGATGAGAATGCGCGAGAGCAGAGTTTTCTTTGTCATAGTTCCTCCTTCAGTTTCGAATTAGTCGGATTGAGAAGCTTTATAGCCGGCAGCTTTGGCTTCGTCTTCGGTCATAAACTTGCCGCTCTTGGTCTTGCCATACCATCGCCCGCCTTTGTGGTAAACCTTCGAGTCCATATTGACCCAGACTTTGCCCGAAGATTTTGCAGCGGCGATGTCAGCGTCGGACGCGGCTGGGGTTGCAGCGGCCTTCGGCGCCGCTGCCTTCTTCGCGGGAGATGCTGCAGGTGCCATTGTGTTGGTTGCCGCTGGAGCGGGAGCGGCCGCCGGTGCTGGCTTCGAAGCAGGCGTTGCCGTTGCGGCCGGGGCCGCCATCGAGTTTGCCGCTGGTGCGGATGACCCGGTCGATGCCATCGACGAACTCGACTTCTTGCTCTTCTTGGAAGATGTCTTGGCGGTAGAGCTGCCCGCGGCTGATGCGCTCCCGGAAGCGGCATCGGTTGCCTTCGATGCTGAGGATTTCGAGGTATCGGCCGCTGGAGCGGAAGAGGCGCCGGCGGCGTCAGCCTTCTTGCTCTTCTTGGATGTGGATGACTTCTTTGTGTTTGAAGTATCAGTAGCCGCCGCCGAGCTGTCAGTTCCAGCCGCTGCAGCTTTCTTGGATTTCTTCGATTTCTTGGTTGTAGTAGTCGAGCTTTGATCCGCCGGAGAACTGGATTGGGTTTGCGCCCACGCCATCGTTCCGGCGATCGCTAAAGACAGACACACAAATACGAACCATTTCGACAGTAGTTTTTTGTTCACAGGATTCTCCCGAAAAATGTTCGTGAGGCTGAGCGCGCCCCACATTCTTGGTGGAAAGATTTTTGCGCGCCAACGCGCCGAACCCGAGCCCAAGTAGCGTGCTACATAATGACAAGGCCGGTCCGAATGGTCAAGCAAGAGAAAAGGCCTCCATCGAAATGGAGGCCCTGAATTCTGTGAGTCGAGACTTAAGCGTAGATGCCGCGTTGCCGAATTGTGTAGGCCACACGGTCGATTGCCAGCATGTACGCGGCGATGCGATTGTTCACGTGGTGAGTTTCGGCGTAGCGCACAACGTCTTCAAATGAGGACTTCATGATCGCGTCGAGTTGTTCGTTGACCACTGACTCTTTCCAGAAATATCCTTGACGATCCTGCACCCACTCGAAATAGGAAGTGGTCACGCCGCCGGCGTTTGCGAGAATGTCAGGAATCACGAAGACTCCCTTGTCGGTGAGGATATCGTCAGCCGCGGATGTTGTCGGCCCGTTTGCGCCCTCCGCGAGGATGCGGCACTTCACGCGATCAGCGTTGCGGCTGGTGATGACATTCTCGGTGGCCGCTGGAATCAGAATCTCGCAATCTTCCACCAACAAGTCGGCAGTCTCGGCTTTTTCCGCGCCGGGAAATCCGTGGACGGTTCCGTTTTTCTGTCGGAAGTCGACCAGAGCCTTCAAGTCGATGCCGTTCTTGTTGTGCAAGCCGCCACCAACTTCGGCGATGCCGATCACTTTGTAGCCCGCTTGATGCATCAGCAACGCCGCATTCGATCCCACGTTGCCGAAGCCCTGCACGATCACGCGCGTGCGAGTGCGATCGAGGCCCAACTTCTGGCAAGCCTCATCGCACACAATCATCACTCCGCGTCCGGTAGCTTCGCGGCGTCCACGAGAGCCGCCGATGTTGATCGGCTTGCCGGTCACCACGGCGGTCACCGTCTGGCGCATGTGCATGGAGTACGTATCCATCATCCACGCCATAATTTGTTCGTTGGTGTTGACGTCGGGAGCTGGTACATCTTTTTCCGGACCGATGAATTCAATGAGTTCAGAAGTGTAACGGCGAGTCATGCGCTCGACTTCGCCCATCGACATCTTATGCGGATCGCAGATCACGCCGCCCTTGGCTCCGCCGAACGGAATGTTCACCACTGCGCATTTCCACGTCATCCAACTAGCCAATGCTCGCACTTCATCCAGCGTTACATCCGGTGCGTAACGAATGCCACCTTTGGCAGGTCCGCGCGCAATCGAATGCTGCACGCGGAAGCCGGTGAAGACCTCGAGGTGGCCGTCGTCCATCTGCACTGGAATGTAGACCGTGACTTCACGGTTGGGGTAGCGCAGGACTCGCCACAAGCCCTCGTCCAGATTCAGTTTCTGAGCGGCCAGGTCGAAGCGCGCACGCTGCGACTCCCACGGATTTGTTTCTTTATCCACATGCGGGGGCGTTGTAATCGTCGTCATAAAAGGGTTCTCCGGAATGATGGCAGCCAGCGATTGAGGGCGGATGCCTGCCATTGCCGGACGATTTCCGGCTGTAGGCGGCCAAACGTTCAGAGTATATGAGGCTGGATGGCAGGGAAGCAAGCCGCATAGGTTGATCACGGTGGTGACTTGCGGTTCGTTCCGGAATGCCGAGACGAGATCCGGCTACTCCATTGCCATGAGTTGCAGGTTCGTCGCAGCGTTATTCGTCAGGTTCGGGCGCGGCCTCTGTGGTCGCGTCAGTTTTCGGATGAGCCGCAACGATCGCCTGCCAGTTCAGAATCGCGTTCCACAGCAGTCGCTGGTCTCCGCGATTCAAGTCGCGGTGCATCGGATTGAAATTGAAACTGACCACGTGTCCTTTGCTCACAGGCATGTCTAAGATTGCTGGCCGCCCAATCAGATTTTCCTCTCCCCACGCTTGGCCACTCACAACGAAAGATTGGGCGTCAGAGTCACCCCATTCCATCACAACTCCGCTGCGATCTTCGGGACCATCGAGACAAGTCGTGCAATACGCCATGCGCAGCCAGCGACGCGGAGTATTGTAGAGCGGAAAATTCTGTCGGAAGACATACGTGTGCGTGGGGTATCCGTAGGCAATGGGATGATCCGGGCGGTCGAAGGTGACGCGGACATGGGCCCCGGGCGTGCGCGTGCCCGCTTGCTGCGACGCAGCTGACGAAGCCCCGCCCCCTCCCGCCCCGCTGCGTGGAACTCCTCCGGACGAACGTCGAACGAAGCGCACGAGTCCGCCTTCGAGCGCGAGCATACTTCCACTGCCCAGCGTTATCATCAGGCCGCCATCGTCGATGAATTGTTGAATCTGCGCCAGTCCTACGTAGCCGATTCCTCCAGTGATGTCGTCCGATTCCGCCGGCGTTCCAAAGCTCGGCGTTTGCGAGGTTTTCTTAAACGGCATGGGCGACCATATCTTGGGCAAGCCTTCGATCTGCTCGGCGAGTTCGAGATCAACGTGGCCGTAGAGCAACACGTCAATGCGCGAACGCAGATTTCCCGCGCGAATGTCTTCGTCACGCAAATACGTGTACGGAACCTTCCGCTGATCGAGCGAGTATCGAATCCATCCAATCGAGTCGGTGTCGGCCCACGGAACCCACACTCCAATGCGAGGTGCTTCCGCTCTGTGCGCGGTGACGTTTGGGGCGAACGAAGTTTCTGTGAAGTCGAGACCAAGTTCGGCAGCTGCAGATTGAATCGCGTCGTGCAATCCCGCTTGATCGCCGATGATCCATGATCCGGCAGGAAACTTCGCGCGATCCTGCTCAAACTCGTGCTCGGCGATTTGAATTTCAAAATTCGCGAGGCGATAGCGCGCTGCGAGCAATGACTCCTGTCCAGTATCCTTCAGCAAATAAACAGCGCCACCTCCTTTGACGTGTCCTGTGACGTGCGGCGTCTCCGTCAGTGCCGTGACTGATGCTTCACGAATCGATGCGTCAGAAGTGGGAATTGCATCCAGATGATAGTGCGCCGGAAGCTCCCATGAAACGTCGTCATAAGGAGCCTCACCGTCCTTCGGATAATTCTGCGGAGTGAGCAGATCGACCGCGTAGTTGCGATACGGCTGGTCGAGCCGCACCACATAAGTTCCTGCTGGATAGCTTCCATCCTTCAGTTGAATGGCATTTTGCGCGCGCGAAACTTCAATATGCTGCCCGATCAACCGTCCTACCATTTGAGCCACGCGCGCTGGATCGCCTTGATCCTCTGGGATCAGAAATGCATAAGGCGGTTGTGTGAGCCCTTTCTGCCAAGAGTCCCATCCTTTCTTGTAGAAATTTCGGAGCATCTCTTTTGACTGGCGCGCGGTTTCGTCCAGCGCGATCAGGGCGCCCGTTTCCTGATAATTCAGATTGTCCCGGGCTGACCATGTCACCTCGCTGGGCGCAGGCACCAGTTGGTACCACTGCATCCGCGTTGCTGACGGCGTAATCGATCGCTTCTCCGTCTCCGCGCTGCCGTTGCCGAACGTTTCGTATCCTCGCCCAATGCTGTTGTGATTCATGGCCACGGAATCGAGGTACAAGTGCGCGAAGGCCTCGCCAAAATTCCACGTCGAAACGCCAGGCATCCCCATCGCCGTCATGGCTTCAACTTCGCGAAAGCTGAGCTCGAGAAACTCGCTGTACGTGATCGGATCGATGTTCGGGTTATAGGGGCCTGTTCCATTCCACGTCATCATCAGGGGCACGCCCTCGTGCAGGTCGTGCACGACCGTCGGATGCCACTCGTGAAACATGCGGTGAACGGCTTTCGTCGTTTCGTGTGTCTGCTGATGCGTGTCGCGATTGATGTCGACGAATGTGTACTTCGACCAGTACGGCGGCGATTGCCGAGGAAGAGTTGCGCGATCCGTTTTCCCCTTGAGGTAGCGATAGAACCAGTCCACCATCTTGTCGCGGCCATCCGGATTCGAGATGGGATTAATCAGCACGACGAGCTGTTCCCGAATTTTGCGGATCATCGGCTGCTCCGACACCGCTAGCCGGTAAGCAAGCTCCAGCATCGCTTCGGTGGATCCGGTTTCGTCCGAATGCAGTGCAGCGTTGAAGTAATAAAAGGGTCGCGCCGTTGCGATCAGTTTTTCGGCCGCGTCTTCGTTTGTGCGTCGCGGATCGGCCAGTGCAGCGGTGGCGGCCTTGAGGCGATCAAGATCGCGGATCCCCGCCTCGTCGGCGATCGCAAGCATAAGAATTTCTCGGCCTTCTTCGCTATGTCCAATGGTGAATACGTGCACGCGCGGGCTTGCCGCGGCAAGGGCACGAGCGTAGGCATATGCCTTTTCTGTGCCGACAAGCTCTCCCGGAGCGCCCATGATTCGTCCGAAGAATTTCTCAGGCGATGGGACTTTGTCGGACTGCGGAACGTACGAGATTAGGGGAGAAACAAAATGCGCATCCGTGGTTGCGGCTGCGATCGCCTCAACTGAGCCTCTTTCCGCAACGTCTGGACTCTGCGCAACCGCAGTTGCTGCGAACGCAATCGACAGCATCCACACATAAGCCACTCTGAACATGAGGCCCCCTCGGCGCGGTGGGGCGAAGTTTAACACGCAGCGCCAAGGCGATTCTGTTCAGATCTTCCTTCACGAATATGACGGTGGGTCGTTGCCGCGCGCTTCGTCACTGTGATGAAATCCTTGTATGAATCGCCGACATTTTCTCAGTCTCTCGGCCGCCGCGTGCGCGGCATCTCTTCCCTTATCGCGGCTGTTTGCAGAAAACGATTCTGTAGCTTCTTTGCGGCTCACGCTCCGCCCCGATCGCTTGGGCAACAAGATCGGCTCGGACTTCACTGGACTCAGTTACGAGTCGGCACAGTTGGGGAATCCAAATTTCTTTTCAGGCGAAAATTCAGGGCTCATCGGATTTGTGAAGCGGCTCGGTTCCTCCGGCGTTGTGCGAATCGGAGGCAACACCAGCGAGTACTGCTATTGGACTCCTGATCTCAATTCCCAGACGAAGCTTCCGAATGATGAAAGCATGCGCACTGGAGACAAGGCGAATCCCATTGCCTTTGGACTTGCCGTCGGACCCGACACCGGGCATCGCGCCCCTGCGCCCGTGAAGATCACTCCGGCGGCGGTGCGCAATTTGCGCGACTTCCTCGACGCCACCGGATGGGATCTCATCTATGGCCTGAACATGGGCACGGGCACGACGGAAGATGCAGCCGCCGAGGCTGCCTACGTGACGGACGTAGTCGGTTCGAAGCTGATTGCCTTCCAGCTGTGCAATGAGCCGGATCTTTTCTTCCGCAACGGGATTCGCAAGAAAGATTATGACGCCGCGCAATTCGGCGATGAGTGGAAGCACTTCTATGACGTGATCCGCGCCCGGGTTCCCAGCGCGCCCCTCGCCGGGCCCGACACGGCCTATAACAATTCATGGCTGGTTCCGTTCGCGCAGCGGTTCAAGCACGAGGCGAAATTCCTCTCACAGCACTACTACGCAGAAGGCCCGCCAACCGATCCTTCCATGACGATTGAACGCCTACTCAAGCCCAACCCTAGCTTGCAGAAAGAATTAGAGGGTATGAAGGAGACTACGCATGAAACGGGCCTGCCGTTCCGCCTGGCGGAAACGAACTCCTGCTACCAGGGAGGTAAAGCCGGAGTGAGCGACACGTTTGCTTCGGCTCTTTGGGGAGGCGACTTGATGTATCAACTCGCGTCCGAAGGCGGCATGGGAATCAATTTCCACGGCGGCGGCTACGGTTGGTACACGCCCATCGCGGGCACGCAAGAAGACGGATTTGTCGCGCGGCCGATTTATTACGGCATGCTGCTGTTCGCGGAAGCGGGCGCAGGGCAATTGATCGAAACGCAAGTCGAAGGTCTAGATCAAGCACCACAGCTAACAGCCTATTCGTTGCGCGATGAACAAGGCCAAATTAAAACGGTGGTCTTCAACAAGAATCTCGATCGCGGCGTTCGGCTGGACGTAAATGTCGCCCAGCGAGTTCAGAGCGCGAAATTCCTTATGCTTCGCGCGCCTCGCGTGGATGATACGACTGACGTGACTCTCGGAGGCGTTCCGGTCGGGGCGAACGGTGAATGGGACCCTAAGTGGCTAGGTCCGGCGTCCGGGCAGAACGGGAGCCTAGTGATTGGCCTGCCGGCAGCGAGTGCGGCATTGATCCATTTCGAAGGCTGAGAGCCGAACCTCTAGCCTGATTCGCCATCGCACCTACGCCCGTTCGTAGAACCGGAAGAACAGCGACTGCTTCGAAACCGGCTCGGCCTTTTCGGTCAGAGCAGCCATCTGTTGCTGGCTCAGCGGCGTGAACTCCCGCGCGAGTTGTACGTTCTCTTCAAGTTGCGCGATCGAATCGCAACCGATAATCACTGTGCTCAGCGGCAGTGAGAGCGAGTAATACATCGCCTGACGCATTACGAGCGTCCCGGGAGTCGGCGCCAGCACCATGCCTTCCCACATGTGTTTCTGTTGATCCATTGGTGGCGGAGTCCATGTCGAGAGAATGCGTCCGCGCGCCGGAACTTTCATCCCGATGATGCCCATCTGCTTCTCGACCGCCAGGGGCAGGAGTTGCTCGGAGAAACTGAAATGATGCGGATCGGCCGCATTCACCGCCATCAGAATCGTGTCGAATGGATAGCGGTGAATGGCTTCGATCAGTGCGTCGGGACGATAGTGGCCCGTGATACCGAGATACTTCACGATTTTTTGGTCACGCGCTTCGAGCAGGGCTTCCATCGCTCCGCCCTTCGAGAAGATCTCGTTGATGTCGGTCATCGTGCCGATGTCGTGTAGCTGCCATAGATCGATGTGATCGGTCTGTAGCAGTTTCAACGACTTCTCGAGCATCTGTTTCGAGCCGTCGCGAGTGCGCTCTTTGGTCTTGGTCGCGAGAAACGCCTCCGCGCGGCGATTCTTCATGACCTTGCCAACGTATTGTTCGCTCCAGCGTTCAGGCCCGCCGTAGATAGACGACGTATCGATGTAATTCACACCCAGATCGAGTGCTTTCTCGATAATAGGAACGGCCACATCTTCATTGTGCGCATGCTCGAGCGCAGCTTGTCCGCCAAGGCTGAAGATTCCCACTTTGTATCCAGTCTTGCCAAGATTTCGCGTCGGCATTGCCTCACTCGCCGGGGCAACAGATGGCGTTGCAGTAGACGCCGCTGCCAACTTCGGAATGGCAGCCGAGCCGACGGCCACCGCAGTCATCAAGCCACCGGATCTAAGAAAGGTTCGACGGTTACTGCGAGAAGATTTGCCGGCCGGATTTTTGCTCATGGTCGCCTCCAAAAAAATCGAAGGTCAATTGGACGCCCGTCACCCGCCCCGCGTCAATGATCAGAATCGCACAGGAGAGTTTTTCTGAATGGATTTGTGCAGTCGGAAGATTTGTGGAGGAAAAGGTGGCGACTTACAGCTTGATCTCCATGCCCTCAGCGGCGGCTCGCACGTTGGGGTAATAGCTGCGAGCGTCGGTCACGACTTTGTCGACGATCGAGTCGGTATGGTCCGGATCGTGATGGTAAAGAATTAATTCCTTCGCTCCGCTTTCCATGACAACATTTACGGCTTCACGCCAGTGGCTGTGTCCCCAACCGCGGCGGCGCGCTGCGTACTCCTCTGGAAGGTACTGGGCGTCATAGATGAGAATGTCGGCGCCTTCGGCCAGCTTACGCACGCCTTTATCGAACTCAGGATCGCCCGGTTCGTTGTCGGTTGCGTATACCAGCACGCCTTCTTTCGTTTCGATCCGGAATCCCAGGCAACCTTGTGGATGATTCAGCCACGCCGTCTTGATTCGAATGCCGTCTTCCATGTCGATGCATCCGTTTTCGATATTGCAGAAACTGCGCTGCGCTCGCATCTTGTCGAGATCCACCGGAAAGTACGGCGACGCCATCTGCTCGGCCATCACCTGCTGAATGTTGCGCGTCCGTCCGGACGAATGAAAGTAGAACTGGCTCTTGGGATTGTCGTATAGCGGCCGGAAAAACGGCATGCCCTGAATGTGGTCCCAGTGAAAATGCGAGACGAAGACATGCGCTGCAAAAGGACGCTGGCCGAACTCGCGCTCCAGTTCGTGCCCGAGCACACGAAATCCCGTGCCGCAATCGAAGACGTAAATCTGGTCGCCTACGCGCACTTCGACGCAGGAGGTATTGCCTCCGTAGCGCATGTTGTCGGGTTGTGGAGTGGGCGTAGAGCCGCGTACGCCCCAAAACTTAACTCGCATACCTGTCAAAGTCGCTTATCTGTGACGTTCGATACCTGGGACGCTCCCGTCAATTTGATTGCGGTCGTCCTAAATCCATAGTTCGCCCCGAGAACTCTAGCCGGGCATTCAACTGAGAACGCCCCAAAATGCTCATAATACTCGGGATATTCACGATTCTAGCGGTTGTCCACAGGGTAACAAGTGACGAAAGTTTGGAAGAGGTACGAGCAACAAGGGCCAGGAGCCGGGGATCAGGAGCGAGTGAACGGTAGCCACTGGCCAGTGATCAGTGATTGGAAGTCAGCAAGGATGCTATCCACTACTCACTAAGTCATATCGCTGGCTCCTGACCTTTAACCGCACCCGTCCCCTATAATGAAGCACCCGTTCCCGGGCTCCCAAACGAATGCTGCAGCCTGATTTCAAAGAGTTTTCCCGACTGGCCAAAGAAGCCACGCTGGTTCCGGTCGTTAAGTCGATAAGCGCCGACCTCCTGACGCCGGTCTCCGCCTTTCTGGCGGTGTCGCACGATGAGCCACACGCCTTCCTGCTCGAGTCGATCGAGCGCGGCGAACAGATCGGACGCTATACGTTTCTAGGCGCCCACCCTTACATGCTGGTCAAGGCCCGTGAGGGAACCGTTGAGATCCAGCGGGGACGCCGACGCGAGGTGCTGAAAGACAACATCTTCCAGGTGGTCAAACGCCTGTTGCGCGAGCACCGCCCGGCGAGCATTCCGGGCCTCCCGCCGTTTCTCGCCGGTGCCGTGGGATATTTCGCCTACGACGTCGTCCGCCAGCTGGAAAGAATCGGCAACCACGCGAAAGATGATTTGTCTCTACCTGATGCGGAGCTCATGTTCTTCGATCGGCTCCTGGCGTTCGACCATCTGCGCCATCAAATCCACATCGTGGCAGCAGCCGACGTAGCGGTGGAAAGTCCCCGCAAAGCGTACGACCGCGCTCTCCGCGATATCGCGGCATTGGAACGAAAGCTCGCCGCCGGACTAAGCCCCGCGCTCTGGCGCAAGTCTGCAAAGGCGAAGGCCGGCAAGTTGAAGATTCATTCCGGCACGAAACGCGAATCATTTCTGAAGGGGGTGAAGCGCTGCAAGGAGTACATCGCCGCAGGGGATATCTTCCAGGTCGTGCTCTCGCAGCGTCTCGATTTCATTCCTGAAGTTGCGCCGTTCGATTTATATCGCGCGTTGCGCCAGGTGAATCCCTCGCCCTATCTTTACTTTCTGCAGACTGGCGATGCTCAAATTCTCGGATCATCTCCAGAAATGCTGGTGCGTGTAACGGGACGAAAGTTGGAATATCGTCCAATCGCCGGAACCCACCCGAGGGGGCGCGACGAAGCCGAAGACCAGCGACTCGAACAGAAGATGATCAATGACGAAAAGGAACGCGCCGAGCACGTCATGCTGGTCGATCTTGGACGCAACGACCTCGGCCGCGTCAGCGAATACGGCTCCGTCAAAGTGAAAGACCTGATGTACGTCGAGCGCTACTCGCACGTCATGCATCTGGTATCGGCGCTCGAGGGAATGCTGCGCAAGGATCTCGACGCGCTCGACGCCTTCGCTGCCTGCTTTCCCGCCGGAACGCTCAGCGGCGCCCCCAAAGTTCGAGCCATGCAGATCATCGAGGAGCTAGAACCCACGCGCCGCGGAATCTATGGCGGATCGGTGCTCTATGCCGACTTCGCCGGCAACCTGGATTCCTGCATCGGTATTCGCACGATGCTGATGCAAGGGAAGAAAGCATATCTACAAGCGGGCGCGGGAATCGTCGCGGATTCCGATCCGGCTACAGAATTTCAGGAATCGATGAATAAGGCGCAGGCGCTGCTGCGTGCGGTCGAATTGGCTCGGAATAGTGGTCAGTGAATAGTGTTTAGTGACCTAGCCGTTAGTTTGTAGTCTTGACGCCCTTAGATCGCCATTATTATGCGGTAGAGCTGAGATCAGGCCATGCAAAATCCTGCCTACTTCAGCTGAAAGTCCAAGCAATTCCGCGCTTTCTTCCTGTCGAAGATATCCCAGCGATTCGGCAATTAGTATCTGCGTTTCAACTTCCAACAGAGAGCCGCGTGCGTGTCCTAAAAACTGCTTGAACTCTCCGGTCGAGACTCGCCCTTGCCCCTCCGCGATATTGCTTGGCACGGAAACCGCAGCGCGTCGCAACTGCGCCGCAAGGCCATACAACTCGGTCTTCGGGAATTCCCGAGTGCAAGTGTAGATGGCAGTTACCAGAGCCATCGATTTCTGCCAGGCGATTAAGTCGCGATACGACCGTACGACAGCCGTCTTTAAAAGGGGCATGCGAACATTGTGCGCCGGGAAAGGGTTGTGGAGGTCAACTAGCGCTAAAAAACTGGGTAATCCGAGCCGAATTGGGAATCGCGAGCGAGGTAACTAAAACTAGCCACTAATCACTAATCACTAGTCACAAACCACTGATCCCTAGGAAGTTCTCGACCAGCTTCTTCCCGGCATCCGTCAGCACGCTCTCCGGATGAAACTGAACGCCTTCAACTGCATACCTTCTGTGCCGCAGCCCCATGATTGTGCGAGTACCGTCCTTCTCTGTTGTCCAAGCGCTGACTTCCAATTCATCCGGCAGGTCTTTTTCTTCGACAATCAGTGAGTGGTAGCGCGTTGCAGTCATCGGCATGGGAAGCCCTTGAAAGACGGTTCGATTATCATGCAAGACGGCGCTGGTCTTTCCGTGCATTAGGTGCGGCGCCCGAACAACGCGACCACCGAACGCTTCGCCGATCGCCTGATGCCCAAGACATACGCCGAGCACAGGAATCTTGCCGGCGAAGTGACGAATCAGTTCGATGCTGATGCCGGCCTCATGCGGCGTGCAAGGCCCCGGAGAGACAACAATCCGCTCCGGCCGCATCGCTTCGACTTCTTCTACCGTGACTTGATCGTTGCGGCGAACCTCGACCTTTGCTCCCAGCTCTCCGATGTATTGAACCAGGTTGTAGGTAAACGAATCGTAATTGTCGAGGACGAAAACCAACTGAAGTACTCCTGTGAAAAGCTTACACCAGCCAGTGGCGCTGTGATGAGCGGCGAGTGGCTGGAGTCAAGTGACCGGAATACCGTGAGCTCCGAACACTAGTCACTATTCACTGATGACTATCCACTGCTTTTCTCCCCTGAACGGGCCACCCGGTGACCCGAGCGTGGTATTGACCCACTCACGTGGGCCAGAGCATCCTGCTAATTGTGATTTAACGCCTTCCTGGAGGATGCATGGCCGAGCCCCAGCAGGAAAAAAGGGCTGCACGACGATTCGCTCTACGCGTACCTGTCACCGTAAATCGGGGTCAGTCCACTTCGAACGAAGATGCTCAGATCCGCGATGTCAGCGCCCGCGGCATCTCTTTTTATGTCGGATCTGCGGTCGCGCAAGGCTCGCCCATCGGCTTCACTCTTACACTTCCACCAGAGATCACCCTCACCGAGAGCATTCGCGTGCAGTGCAAAGGCCGGGTGGTCCGCGTCGAAAATGGCGGTCCCGACGGCAAAGTTGGAGTTGCCGCGGTGATCGAAGAGTACGAATTCCTGCCCGAAGCTTAAGAACAGTGGCTAGTGATGAGTGGTTAGTAACGAGCATCCCCTCGCCGCATCAGATCTAGCCTCTATCCACTCCCGTCCTCTGCACGGAGCCCTAAGCCCTAGACTCTGACCTTCGTACCCATCTCCCTTCTTCTCACCTACCCCTACAAGTGATATGTTTGCTTCAACCCTCCAGTTTTGAAGGACAGTTGTGCCGCGAACCCTGATCCGACTTGTGTGCGCCGCCGTGCTCGCCTTACACTCCGGCGGACTCGCCGCCCAGAACTTCGGCCCCCCGAGGATCGTGCAGAGCGTGCGCGTTGTTCACGAAAAAGGCGTGCCGGCAATTGAGATCTTGTCGAGCGGTCCCATCATTCCTGAGATTCAGACTCTCGATTTACCGCCGCGGCTCGTGATCGATCTGCCCAACTCCCGATTGGGACTTGCCACGAATCGAATCGAAGTGCAGAAAGAGAACATCACCGCCATCCGTGTGCGCCAGTTTCAGGACAAGCCACCGGTGACACGCATCGTGCTCGATCTGCAAGCACCCTATGGCCATTCCTGGGATGGCGCAGGTCATCGTCTGATGGTGCGCCTGAAGCCGCCGGAAGACGTCAACGCAGGAAAGAAATCGGCTTCGCCGCCGCAGGATACGGTTACCGGTTTTTCGCTGACCTCCGAAGCCGCAGTTGTTCCCGTGAGCGCCGAGGCTGGCTCCGCCGTGATGGACGCAAGCCATTTGGCTGCTGGCTCCTCGGTGACCGCTGGTTCCGACACGACGATTTTGCATCTTCCCCGCGGAGGCGAAGTGCGCGTCTGCCCTGCGACTACTCTCTCCGTTACACCTTCGCAAAATAAACGCGACATGATGTTTGGCATGAGTACCGGCGCGATCGAAGCTCACTACTCGCTCGCGGCTTCCGCAGACGCAGTCCTGACTCCCGACTTCCGCATCATGTTTGCTGGCCCCGGAGAGTTTCACTTCGCGATCAGCGCCGACTCGCATGGCAATACTTGCGTGCGCGGATTACACGGCAACACTTCTTCGGCAGTCGTCTCTGAGTTGATGGGTACGCGGATTTACCAAGTCCGGCCGAACGAGCAGGCGGTTTTCCGCTCCGGGCAAATCGACAAGGTCGACACTGACGTCCCGCTGGAGTGCGGATGTCCGCCTCCTCCACCACCTCTCTTGCGAACCAGCAATCCGCCAGTGGCTCCTGTGCCCGACTCGGACTTACCCGCAAAGGTTCGTATCGGCGAGAGTTCGACTGTCGCTTCTGCGGCAGGCGCTGCGGGCGATGCTCCTGCCGACACGCGGTTATCCACTGGACCCGAGACGGCTCCGCTGCCTGCCTCTCAACCAAACGACGTTCACGTGCAGGTCGACGCCCCTTTCGTATTCAGTGCGAAGAATCGATCCCACGTCAGTGCTCCTCCGGCGCCCGTCGATGCAGTCAGGGACTTGCCGGTGGACGATTCCCCCGAGCAGCAAGTCCATCTCGATGCCGTTGTTCAGTCTCCGCCACCCGATTCGCCGGACGACCAAAGTAAGCAGAAGCGCCACGGCTTCTTCGGCCGCGTCAAAGGGTTATTCTCCGGAATCTTTAAGTAACGCCGGTTTTCGCGAGCTGAAGCTACTTCCAAAATTCTTATCCTTCCTACCCGGAAATCCTTTTCGCGCCTTCCCGCGTCTTACGGCAAGTTAGGTCAACTCCACCGTCCCAGGAGCGCGCCATGACGGCAGAATCTCTCCGTCCGGACCCCGGACTGTTCACGATTATTTCGAAGCGAACCAACGGCCTCTCTCCGCGGCGCGAGACCTTCGTCCTTTCACTTCTAGGACAAGCTGTCATTGTGGGATTGATCGTTTATCTCACGACCTATGTGTTCTGGGGACCGCCCACAATCTCTTTGCACGCCCCCAGGTTCGACGACATTCCTCTGATCTTTTCCGGACACAATGGCGGAGGCGGCGGTGGCCTCGACCCACTCCCCGCTTCTCGCGGCAATCTCCCGCGCGCCTCGCTCGACACGCAGATTGTCCCGCCAACCGTGATCGTCCGCAAGGAAATGCCAAAACTAGCTGTCGACGAGACTGTGATGGCAGCGCCCGACATCAAATTCCCGCAGGGCGGCCAGATCGGCGATCCCACTTCGCAATTTTCGCAGTGGCTATCGAACGGCCCTGGAGGCCCCGGTGGCATCGGTCCCGGATGCTGCGGCGGAGTCGGCTCATCCACTGGACCCTACGTTGGCAATGGCCCGCCGGGGATATTTCCCGCAGGCAAAGGCGGTGTGACCGTGCCGCAAGTCATTTTCAATCCTGAACCCAGCTTTTCGGAAGAAGCCCGCAAGGCGAAACAGCAAGGCGTGGTCATGCTTCTGGCTGTCGTGGGGATAGACGGGCACACCTACGACATTCGCGTAGCGCAAAGCTTAGGAATGGGGTTGGATGAGAAGGCAATCGAGGCGGTCAACCGCTGGCGATTCCGTCCAGCCACACTGAACGGTCAAGCCGTCGCAACCCAGATCGCGGTCCAAGTGGATTTTCATCTTTATTGAAGGGGTTAGGGGCTAGTGATCAAAGTGTAGTGAATAGTGGCTAGTGGTTTGGCTAACCACGAGTCACTACCCACTGACCACTTGTTTTCCTAGCTTCTTTTAATCGCCCGCCGCAACGGCTCCACGCGGTCGCGCAGATCGTC
Source organism: uncultured Acidobacteriota bacterium (assembly GCA_963793945.1). Lineage (GTDB taxonomy): Bacteria > Acidobacteriota > Terriglobia > Terriglobales > Acidobacteriaceae > Sulfotelmatobacter. The sequence continues at coordinate 599,030 of CAWCCE010000001.1, forward strand.
GGCGATTTCCGCGCCGCGATTGGCAGCATCGCGCACGCGATCGCTCACCTCGCGTACCCGGTCTTTGGCTTCGTCGGCCCAATCGCCCAAGTTATCTTTGGCGTCTTCGTAGCCGCGCTGCAGATCGCGTCGCATCTGCTTCCCGGTTTTCGGAGCCAGCAAGAGCCCAGCTAATGCTCCTGCACCCAGTCCAATTAAGAGAAACGTGATTGCCGTTCCAATGTTACCGCCCGCTGAAGATTCATAACGTCCACTGCCCATGATGACAACCTCAATCTTTCTGCCCGCAAATGTTCACAGGCAAGTTCACGAAATTTGTGGCATCGAGAGACAGGTTGATTCTAGTCCTGCCCTTCAAGCCCGGCGGATCCGCCCTGACAGGCAGCCCGCCTGTCTTCGATGAGATCGCTCGGGGGAAGGTTTCCTTTCCGCCGCAGCTGAGTGTAAAATAACACTTTAGCCCTCGTGGCGGCGGAACTTGTGGCTTGCCCGCCTTCCGCCGGCGTCAAACCGCAATCGTAATTTAAGGAGAGTTTTTCTAGCGATGTCGATCCCTGCGACCCAGCTTCGTCCCGGCATGATCATCAAGCACAACAATGATCTGCATTCCGTTTTCAGCGTGGAACACCGCACGCCCGGCAACCTGCGCGCTTTCATCCAGGCCAAGCTGCGCAACCTCCGCACCGGCGCCATGTTCGAGCACCGCTTCCGATCTCCCGATCCCATCGAGAAGATCAATGTCGATGAAGTCGAAATGCAGTTCCTCTATTCCGACGGCGACAGTTACTACTTCATGGACACCTCCAATTACGAGCAGACCCATCTGACGAAAGACATTCTCGGCGACGCGGTCGAATACCTGATTCCCAATCTCGAGATCAAGGTGGAGTTTTTCGATGGCAAGGCTGTCGGCATCGAACTGCCTCAGACCGTTATCCTGACTGTTATCGAAACCGAGCCAGGACTGAAGAGCGCCACCGCCTCCAGCGTGAGCAAGGCTGCCAAGACCGAGACCGGACTGGTCGTGCAGGTGCCCCCGTTCATCAACGAAGGCGAAAAGATCAAGGTCGATACGTCAGAAGGCGCGTACCTGTCCAGGGCGTAAAAACTTTCAAGGTTTCGGAGTTTCAAGGTTTCAAGGGAATTGGCGGAAGCGAGGGCTTCACCTCGAAACTTTGAGACCTTGTAACCTTGAAACTCTCGGAACATGACCTCACCCGAACAATCCATCCAAGCTCGCCGCTTCTTCGTGCGCGGGCGCGTGCAGGGCGTCGGTTTCCGTTGGTTCGTGGAGCGTGAGGCGCACCTGCTGGGCATTGCCGGATGGGTGCGCAACAATCACAACGGTAGCGTCGAAATCCTGGCGCAGGGAACTCGCGACCAGCTTGCCGGATTGCACTCTCGTTTGCGCGAAGGGCCGCGCGCGGCTCGTGTGGACGCTGTCGAAGTATCGGACGCCAGCCCTGTGGCCGGCCTGAATTCATTTCGCATTGAAGGAGCGTGGTAGATGTCCCCCATCCCGACCATGAGTTCCGATCGCCTCAAGGCTTTGATTCGCGAGGTTCCGGATTTCCCCAAGAAGGGAATCCTCTTCTACGACATCACCACACTGCTGAAGGATAAGGCTGGCTTTGCCACGCTGATTGATCAACTCTCGGAACACTACGTCGGTCAGAACATCGATCTGGTGCTCGGCATGGAAGCCCGTGGCTTCATTTTCGCTCCCGCGCTGGCGTACCGGCTGAACGCCGGATTCGTCCCCGTGCGCAAGCCCGGCAAGCTTCCCGCCGAATGCGTGAGATTTGATTACGCGCTGGAATATGGGACGAACACTCTGGAACTACACAAGGATGCGATTCAAAAGGGTCAGCGCGTGCTGATCATAGACGATTTGCTCGCCACCGGAGGCACGGCCGCCGCCACGGCGAAGTTGGCGGAGTCTCTCGGCGCGACCATTGCCGGACTGGGATTTGTCGTGGAACTTGACTTTCTCAAGGGCCGCGAGAAACTCAAGAATTATGAAGTAATGTCCCTGCTGCGCTACGACAAGTAACGCGTGGCCGACAGCTTCAGTAGATTTGAGTCTTGACTATCGCCAGACGCGCTGGACCAGCAGTGCCAATCCGGTCCAAAAGCCTGCGCTGACTGCAACCGACAGAGCCAGTCCAGAGATCGCACCCCAGTTCGTCCGTTTGGGTGCATCGCTCTCGTCGTCTTCAATGAAGGACTGTAGAAAACCGGCTCCAGGGGAATACATCGATGGACCGCTCCAGGGTTCGCGGATCGCTTTCATGCGAATCACGCGACCGATTGATTGGGGGGGGAACTGCATCAATCGAAAGCTCACGAAGCACCTCCATACTTCTCATTGCAACTCGCGTACCAACCGACACGACTCTGCAAGTAACTGAAAACAAGAGGCACATCTTCACGAACATCTGGGCAAATTGTCCCACTGCGTCAAATAATCCAGGCCGATCCGGACATTGTGCTCCGTTTGATCCGGCCGCATCTTCCCAACTTGCCCCTCCATCGAACCTAAATGCTCACCAATGCCGGATAGTTTCGGCTTGCCTTCAGCTCTCCGCTAGTACTAAGTGCGACTCCTTCCGCAGATAGCCCTTGCGCCGGAACCAATCTTCCATCGCTTCCCGCAGTTGTTCCACGGGTACAGTTGAACCTATCTCCATCTGTCCGTCGGAAGTCGGAAGAGTATCATCAAAAACGCTCGCGTTGGTAAAATTACGCATCGAAAATGAATCCAGCCACTTCAGCGGGCATGGAGTTCTTTTCCCACCCTCTTCATACTCGACTCGAACCTTGCGGGCGAACATAATTTGATTTAACCACATGCGGGATGCCTGCCGGTTTGACAACGCCCAGTTTCGCTCGTAATCTCCTCACCGACCTTCCGGGACGACGTCATACGAGCCCGTTTTTCAGGTCTGTCCCAATCCGAATCTCGAAATCTCAGGAGAACGTTTATGTTGACGAACCTCATTTGGTGGATTGTAGTCGGTCTGATCGCAGGTTGGGCCGCCGGGAAAATCATGAGAGGCGGTGGCTACGGCGCAGTGATGGACATCGTCCTCGGCATCGTGGGTGCCGTGGTAGGCGGCTGGCTGATGGGGTTACTAGGAATTCACGCCGGAGGCCTGATCGGAACCATCGTGGTTGCGATTATCGGCGCAATATTCCTGATCTGGCTTAGCCGACTGATCAAGAGAGCCTGAATCGCGCTCGCGGATCCACACGGATCGTCACAAGTATGTCCGGTTGTTTATTTGGTTATCCGCGAGAATCCGTGCGGATCCGTGGCTTACTTTTGCTTTCGCGGCCCTGCGGCCTTGACTTCAGCCGGAGCGTCGAAGTTCTCGAAGTTCTTCGCGAACCGGTTCCGCAGATCCTCGGCCGCCTTGTCGTAAGCCGCCTTGTCCGGCCACGCATTGCGCGGATTCAGCACCTGCGGTGGTACGCCGTGACAGAACTTCGGGATGCTGAATCCGAACGTGGGCTCGACCTCGAACTCCTCGCGAATCAGTTCGCCCTCCACCGCCGCATCCACCATGGCGCGCGTATGCGGAATGCTCATCCGTTTGCCCACTCCATACGGTCCGCCCCGCCAGCCCGTATTCACCAGCCAGCATTGCGCGTTATGCTCGCGCAGCCGGCGGCCCAGCATTTCCGCGTACGTCTTCGGCGGCAGCGGCAGGAACGGAGATCCAAAGCAGGTCGAAAACGTTGCAGAGGGTTCTTTTACGCCCGCTTCGGTGCCCGCCACCTTTGCCGTATATCCGGACAGGAAGTGATACATGGCCTGCTCGGGACTCAAGCGTGAAATTGGCGGCAATACTCCAAACGCATCGGCCGTCAGGAAAACCACATTCTTCGGATGTCCGCCGATTCCGGGAATCACTGCGTTCTCGATGAACTCCACCGGATACGCGGCGCGCGTGTTCTCCGTCTTGCTGTCATCGTCGTAGTCGGGAATCCGTGTGTGCGAATCGAGCGTGACATTTTCCAGCACGCATCCAAAGCGCAGCGCGTTCCAGATTTGTGGTTCATTGTTTTTTGACAGCTTGATGCACTTCGCGTAGCACCCGCCTTCAAAGTTGAAAACGCCGTCTGCGCTCCATCCGTGCTCGTCATCGCCGATCAGATCGCGCGAAGGATCTGCCGATAGCGTTGTCTTGCCCGTTCCAGAAAGTCCGAAGAACAGCGCGCTCACACCGTTGTGCCCCACATTGGCGGAGCAGTGCATCGGAAAGACGTTGCGCGGCGGCAGCAGGAAATTCATGATGCTGAAGATCGACTTCTTCATCTCGCCCGCGTACGACGTTCCGCCAATCAATACTGTCCGGCGCATGAAATTCAAAATGATGAAGACTTCCGAGTTCACTCCATCGCGCCGCGGATCGGCTTTGAATTCCGGCGCCGAAATCACCGTGAATTCTGGATGGTGCGTTCTCAGTTCCTGCGGCGTAGGCCGCAGGAATAACTGCCGTACAAAAAGATTGTGCCAGGCATACTCGTTCACAATGCGGACGGGCAAGCGGTACGCCGGATCGGCTCCGCAAAATAAATCCTGCACATACAATTCCCGCCCGCGGAGGTGCTCCATTACGCGCGCGTACAGGGCATCAAACTTCTCCGGCTCAAACGGCGCGTTGACTGCTCCCCATGCCACGGAATGCGCTGTTGTCTCATCCTTCACAATAAACTTGTCTTTTGGCGAACGGCCCGTGCGGTTCGTGTATCCGACAATGGATCCGTTTGAAGCGAGTTTCGCCTCGTTGCGCCGTATGGAATGTTCGACCAGGTCTGCCGGCGACAGATTGAAGTGAGTTCGGCCTTCACTCAGCAACTCAGCTACGTCGCTGACATGCATCGTTGTCGCCATGAGGGTCTCCTAAAAGAAGTGCGCAAGAAAAATAAGCTACTAGGCAAAAACGTTCTATTCTCGCCTAAAAAAGAGCACTTGCCAAGGAAGCGAATCACACTTCTCATATCCATTCTAAGAGAAACGTTATTCTTCAGCTATGCGCGGAATCATGGAGGGCATACGCGTTGATCCCGTATGCGCGGACCACAACGCGAAGAGGTCGAGAAGAGAAAAGTGTCGTGAGCAACTTCGCTAAGGATTTATTCCGAAGTTTTGTAGTCGCAGGCTTTGCGGCAAGGTTCGCAGTACATCAATCCATCGTCGCAGATGCGGATGTCCATCCCGGACTGGCAGAGACAGCAGAACTTCTCACACTCGCACGAACTCTCGGGTTGTTCACATTGCGCGCAGCGGTATTTAGCAGTTCCGGTTCCGGTGCTCATATCCGTACTTTAACGTGCTCCTCTCACTGCGGAAAAATGACCTTCGTAACGGGCCCGCCCTGGGAAATCCACTCCGAGACCTTTTCTCGATAACGTCCTTTTCTTTTTGCGTGGCCTATAATTTCGGCAATGACTTTCCAACATCTGCTGGACGGCGCGGAGATTCTTGCGCAAAGCGGAAACCCCGACGTCACCGGTGTGGAATACGACTCGCGCCGAGTGAAGCCCGGCAGTGCGTTCGTCGCCATGCGCGGCGAATCTTCCGATGGAAATCGCTTCATTAATCAGGCCATTCAGAAGGGTGCGGTCGCGGTGGTGACGGATTCGTCGGCCGAAACGCCCCGTGAAGGCGTGGCTTGGGCGCTCGTTCCACATGGGCGTCGTGCTCTGGCGCGCATCAGTGCAAACTTTTATAAACGTCCCGCGGAACGCATCGCGATCATCGGAATCACCGGAACCAACGGCAAGAGCACCACCGCATTTCTGGTCGAATCAATTCTCACTGCCGCCGGGCGAAAAAGCGCTCTCATCGGGACCATCGAATATCACGTGGCCGGCCGCGTCTATCCCGCGCCCCACACCACGCCCGAAGCCCTCGAGTTGGCTCGCTTGTTTAACGAAGCCCTCAGCCAGGGAGCGACCGACGCTGTGATGGAAGTCTCTTCCCACGCGCTCGCGCAAGAACGCGTTTACGGCGTGCCCTTTGATGTCGCGGTCTTCACGAACCTGACCCGCGACCACCTCGATTATCACAAGACGATGGAAGAGTACTTCGCCGCGAAGAAGATCCTCTTCGAAGGATGCGGCACCGACGCTCCCCGCGCGGTGGCGACGAATCTCGACGACCCGTACGGTGCCAAACTCGCCGAGTTCAGCCGCAAGAAGAGTTCCATTGTGTTGACCTATGGATGGCAGAGCGGCGATTTTCACGCCGCCAATATCGACATCGCGCCCCGCGGCACACGCTTCGATCTCATCACACCGGAAGCGAAGTTGGCCATTTTTTCTGCGCTTATCGGCCGCGTCAACGTCTATAACATTCTCGCCGCCGCATCTGCTTGTTACGCGCGCGGCTGCGACTCTCGTGCGATTGTCAACGGTATTTCGGCTCTCACCCACGTCCCCGGCAGATTTCAGCGCGTCGACTGCGGCCAGCCCTTCACCGTTGTCGTCGACTACGCCCACACCGACGACGCTCTCCGCAATCTGATTGCCCTGGCGCGCGAGTTCGTCTCCCGCGACGGAGGCTCGGCGAGAGTCATCACCTTGTTCGGCTGTGGCGGCGACCGCGATCGTGCCAAGCGTCCCTTGATGGGCGAGGCCGCCGGCCGTGGCAGCGACTTGGTCGTGCTTACCTCGGACAATCCGCGCAGTGAAGATCCCTGCGCGATCATTAATGATGCTCTGGTCGGTCTTCAGAGAACTGGTACTAAGTACGTCATTGAACCCGACCGTCACAAAGCGATCGCTCTCGCCATTGGCGAAGCGCGTCCGGGAGACATCGTCCTGCTCGCCGGCAAGGGACACGAAAAGGTTCAGGTCACGCGCGAGGGCACTCATCCCTTTGACGACGTGGAAGTAGCGCAACAAGTGTTGAAGGCCAACGGCTTCGACTGCGACCGCGCATCCGCTGCCGAGCATTCCGCATGAAACTGAGACTCTCCAAAATCGCCGAATACATCTTTGCCACGAATCGGGCGGAGATATCCAATATGGAGAAAGCTTCCTCGGCCCTGAGCCCGGCCATTCGGGGTGACGAAGTTGCCCAAGGCTACTCGATCGATTCCCGCACCGTCGGTGCCGGAGAACTCTTCTTCGCCGTAAAGGGCGAGCGCTTGGATGGTCATGACTTTGTCGCAGCCGCGCTTGGAAGAGGCGCCGTCGCGGCCGTCGTGCGCGCGGACCAACTTCATCGTTTCGAAGATCAGACCCGCCTTCTTGCCGTTGACGACACTCTGGTGGCGTTGCAATCGCTCGCCACCGCGGTCCGCAAGATTTGGGGCAAGCCTCTGGTTGGTGTTACCGGTTCTGCCGGCAAGACGACGACGAAAGAGGCGATTGCGCACGTTCTCTCGTCTCGCTTTCGTGTGCTGAAGTCCGAGGGAAACTTCAACAATCATTTCGGACTTCCTCTCATGCTCCTGAAGATCGAGCCCGAGCATGACGTCGCCGTCATCGAGATGGGCATGTCCCACGCGGGAGAGATTCGCGCCCTCGCGAAAATCGCCCAGCCGGAGATCGGTGTCGTCACCAATGTGGCTCCGGTACACCTGGAATTCTTCGATTCGCTGGCGGGGATCGCCCGCGCGAAGTATGAATTGGTCGAATCCTTGCCGACCAATGGAACGGCCGTCCTTAATGCCGACGATGAATACGTCTCCCAGTTTGGCCGCGGCTTCAAAGGCAAAGTAATCAGCTACGGACTGCGCGCGATCGCGGATGTGCGCGCCGAAAATATTCAGTCCAACGGCGCCGAAGGCTCGCGCTTCGACGTGATTACCGCCAACGGGCGAGAAGCGGCGATCCTACCGCTAGTCGGCGAACATAATGTCCTCAATGCGCTGGCCGCGATTTCTGTCGGCTTGGCGCGCGGCATGAGCCTTTCGGAGGCCGTCGTCGCCCTTGCCACCCTCAAGCCAGCGGACAAGCGCGGGCAGGTCCTCCAACTGGGTAACATCACCGTGATCAACGATTGCTACAATTCGAATCCAAAGGCGCTAAACGCGATGGTCGATGCGCTGGCCGCGATGAAAGCGACACGGCGCATCGTCGTCGCCGGAGAGATGCTCGAGCTCGGCCCATCAGGCGAGGAATTGCATCGCGCCGCCGGCAAGCATCTCGCCGAAAAGAATATAGAGGTTCTGGTTGGCGTTCGAGGGTTGGCGCAAGCGATGGTCGACGGCGCGCGGAGTGCGGGAACCTTTGCGGAGTTTGTGACAACTCCGGAAGAGGCCGGCGAATGGCTGGCTCGCGAGGCCCGTGACGGCGACGTCGTGCTGCTCAAAGCTTCTCGCGGCGTGAAGCTGGAAAAGGCGCTCGAGACCTGGAAATCGAAGATCAGTGGGTAGTGGCCAGTTGTCAGTCAATTCATAGCTGAAGACCGGCGACTGCTCCTTGACCCCAGACCACTGTTCGGAGGCTGATTGCTCTACTGGCTGTTATTCCTCAAGCTGCAGCATTACGTCGCTCCATTCCGCATCTTCCGCTATGTTACGTTTCGCACGGCGTTTGCCAGCTTGACGGCATTATTCACCGCGCTCATCGTGGGGCCTCTCGTCATCGGGCGCCTGCGGGAATTCCAGATCGGCCAGTACATCCGCGAAGAAGGTCCGAAGGCTCATCAGAAAAAAGCCGGCACGCCTACCATGGGCGGGTTGCTCATCGTCATTGCCATCGTGGTTCCGACGCTGCTCTGGGCTGATCTGAGCAATCGCTTCGTCTGGATCGCGGTTTTCTCAACCATCGCCTTTGCCGCCATCGGATTCACCGACGACTACACCAAGGTGACGCACCGCCGCAATCTGGGCCTGACAGCCCGCGCCAAATTTGGCCTCCAGATCGCCACCGGGATCATCATCGCTTCCATGCTGATCGCGATGCAGACCTACGGCATGTATTCCACCAAGCTGATTGTGCCGTTCTTCAAGCAGTTTCATCCTGATCTCGTGGTCGGCACGCTTGAGCGCAATCCTCATCTCTGGCCACTGGCCTTCCTGCCGTTCATGGCGTTCGTAACCTTGTTGATCACATTTTCGAGCAATGCCGTAAATCTCACTGACGGTCTCGATGGCCTCGCCATCGGGTGCACAGTCATCGCCGCGGGAGCTTTGACAGTGCTCACGTACGTGAGCGGTCACGCCACCTTCGCGACTTATCTCGAATTGCAGCGCATGCCGCAAGTTGGCGAACTCACCGTCTTCTGCGGAGCCATGGTTGGCGCGTCCATCGGATTCCTTTGGTACAACGCGCACCCGGCGGAAGTGTTCATGGGCGACGTGGGATCGCTGGCCTTGGGCGGCGCGATCGGCACGGTCGCCGTCATCATCAAGCAGGAATTGTTGCTGCCGTTCATCGGTGGAGTATTTGTGCTTGAAGCGCTATCCGTGATCCTGCAGGTCGGCTCTTACAAGCTTCGCAAGAAACGCATCTTCAAGATGGCGCCCATCCATCATCACTTCGAACTGCTAGGCTGGTCCGAATCGAAAGTCATCGTGCGCTTCTGGATCGCGTCCCTGATCTTCGCCCTGTTCGCCCTGACCACCCTTAAACTAAGATAGGCTCACCACGGAGACACCGAGTCGTCGAGAAACAAAATGATTTCTCCATGTCTCTGTGCCTCCGTGGTGAAATAGACACTGATGGAACTGAACGGCAAACGCGTGTTGGTGGTCGGCCTCGGCAGGTCCGGAGTGGCGTCGGCGCTTTTCTTAAAGAAGCAAGGAGCCCGTGTCGCGGTCTCCGACACCAAGAGCGGCGACGAACTGCGCAACGAGATTCCCGTCCTTCTCGATAACGGCATCACCGTCGAAACCGGCGGACATGGCGAGCGTACCTTCCGCGGGCAAGATCTGATCGTCGTCTCTCCCGGCGTGCCCGTCGACGCGCCTCCGCTCAAGCAAGCGCGCTCGCTGGGCGAGAGCGTGATCGGTGAGATTGAACTCGCCGCTCAATTCCTTCCTGGCCCCGTCGTCGCCATTACGGGATCAAACGGCAAAACGACGACCACAACCCTCGCAGCCGAAATCATGACGGCCTCCGGGTTTCCGACGCTTGTCGGCGGAAATATTGGCACTCCGGCCATCTCGCTCGCCGAGCGCGCTACGCCCGAAACTGTGATTGTTCTCGAGGTCTCGAGCTTCCAACTTGAAACCATCCAGACTTTCCGACCGAAGGTTGCCGTCGTACTGAATGTCACTCCCGACCATCTCGACCGCCATCGCACCTTCGAGATTTACGTCGACGCCAAGGCGCGCATCTTTGAGAATCAACAGGCGAGCGACTTTGCCGTCCTCAATGCCGACGATCCAACCTGTGTCTCGATGGGCACACGAACGAAAGCTCAAGTGTTCTGGTTCAGCCGCCACGACGAAGTGCAACGTGGTGCATGGGTGCGTGATGGCAAGATCCTGTTCCGCGACGCCAAGGGTCAACGCGAGATCCTCGAAGTCGCCGACATTCCGCTAAAAGGCGCTCACAATCTGGAAAACGTTTTGGCCGCCGTTTGCGCGGGAGCGTTGATGGGCTGCCCCCCAGACAAGATCCGCCAGGCCGTGCGCGACTTTAAGGCCGTCGAGCACAGGCTGGAGTTTGTTGCCACGATTCGAGGCGTCGATTACTACAACGACTCCAAAGCTACCAACGTAGATGCCACGATCAAGGCGCTGGAATCTTTTCCCTCGAACATCCACCTCATTCTCGGCGGGAAAGACAAAGGCAGCGACTACACCGTGCTCAATGACTTGTTGAAACAGCGCGTGAAGCGCGTCTACACGATCGGAGCGGCGGCGGCCAAGATCGAACCGCAAATCAAAGGTCCCGAAATCATTCACGCCGAGACGCTCGAGAACGCCATCCGCAAAGCCAACGCCGCCGCGCAGCCGGGAGACGTTGTCCTGCTCGCTCCGGCCTGCGCCAGCTTCGACCAATTCAAGAGCTACGAACACCGCGGCAAGGTCTTCAAAGAGATCGTCCGGGCTCTGGCTTGAACTGGGCCGCGCCTTCAGGAACTCTCGAATCGATAGTGTATCCACTCGTTCATGGATGAGGAGGAACCGACAAGCGCCCTCACGGGCCCTCCAAAGCCCACCGCGGCATATGCTGTTGCTCGGCTGTGACCTTCGATGAGCACTAGACGAGCTCCGTCGCGCTGGGCCGCAATCAAAGGCAACAACGGCGTGCCGGCACGAATGGCCTGACATATTGCGAAGATGTGCTGGAAGCGTCCGTCCGATGCGAATTTCAAAAGATTGCGTGCTCCTTCACAAACGAGGCGAGTTTGGCCTGAGAACTCGTTCCAATTTGCATGATCCATGTAGAAGATCGCCCGAAAATCTTCCGGCTGCAGGTCCACCGTACGCCACGTCGTATCCTCCGGAAATCCGACGAATTGCCCCCGCCTGTAGGAAAACAAGAGATCTTTTCTGGACCTGTTTTCCGCTGGATCGTCTAGGTTCGGACTCTCGATCAGCGAGCGCTCTGCGCGAATTACGGCGAGACCGGCCTTGACACAATCGCTCCAATGACTATTTGGGTCGGCCTCAGCTTGCAGAAACGTAGCGATCATGTTGGCTTCGGTAGCAGGACCGCGTTCGATCATTTAAAATCCCCTGTACGCTCGAAAATCATCATAACGTCGTGCTGTCGAAGTCATCCGAACCAAAACAAGCAACAATCAAAATTCACAATCGACAATTCCTCCTCGTCGTCCTCGCGACTCCGTGGTGAAATAAATGTCCCATGGCGAAGCGCGTGAGTGTCGACCGCTGGTTGTTTACCGTGACCATGCTGCTGGTCTTTCTTGGCCTGGTGATGGTGTTCTCGGCGTCGGCGGTCATGGCGCGCGAGCGTTTCGGATCTCCCTACGCGTTTTTGTCGAAGCAATTGATCTGGGCCGTGGCTGGGCTGATTGCGATGGTCGTCGCCATGCGCGTCGACTACAAGAAATACAAGCACCCCGCGATCGTGTTTTCGTTGCTGGGCCTGACCACGCTGCTGCTGATCTCCGTTTTCTTTCTTGATCGATCGCATAACACGCATCGCTGGATTCACTTCGGGGGCTTCTCCTTCCAGCCATCGGAACTTGCTAAACCGGTCCTCATCCTTTTCCTGGCCTACTTCCTCGAGAGCCGCGCTAAGACGATAGACGATGTGCGGAACACACTGCTGCCTGCCGCCGCGCCGGTCGTCGTTTTCCTCGGCCTCATCGTGCTGCAGCCTGACCTCGGTACTGCCATCGCGTGCGCGGGCATCGCTGCTTGCATCCTTTACGTGGCCGGCATGCGCATGCGCTATTTCGGATACGCCTTCGGGGCGTCCCTCCTCCCGCTCTACGTGCTGATCTTTCACGTCGCCTGGCGCCGCGACCGCATCCTGGCTTTCCTCAATCCTTATGCCGACCGCCAGAAGACTGGCTTCCACATCATTCAGTCACTCATCGCAGTCGGCACCGGAGGCATTACTGGCACCGGCCTGATGGAAGGGAAGCAAAAGCTGTTTTACCTTCCCGAGCCGCACACCGACTTCATCTTTGCCGTGACGGCCGAAGAACTCGGTCTGGTCGGCGCGATTTTCGTCGTCGCCCTGTTTGCCGTTTTCCTGTGGCGCGGCATGCGAGCTTCCTGGCGCACCGAAGATCTTTTCGGACGATATCTCGCCGTCGGCATCACCATCATGGTCGTGCTACAAGCCTTCATCAACATCAGCGTTGTATTGGGAATGATGCCGACGAAAGGCATTCCACTGCCACTCGTCTCGTATGGAGGATCGTCGTTATTCGTGACGCTGGCTTGCGTCGGCGTTTTGCTCAACATCACCAAGCAAGCAGAGTGAACGAAGTCTTCCCTGGTGAATTCGGAGGAGAGTCCAGGTAGGCAAGGGACAAGACGGGTCGACCTTCATCATCTCTTGGAGCGAGGAAGAATTCATTCGCGACGCCGGTCAGGTCTTTGCAAAAGATCCCTTCTACGAAAATGCGATCGTGAATAAGCCCGATTCCTATGGCGGCATGACACAGGTCTTTAGTAGCTACGAGTCGCATCGCGCTCCCGGCGACAAACCGTTCGAACGCGGGGTCAATTCGTTTCAGTTGCTCAACGACGGTAAGCGCTGGTGGGTGGTTTCGATCTTCTGGGATTCGGAACGGCCGGATAATCCGCTGCCGATAAAAATGGCGAAGAAGTAAGAGCGCCTCGGATTTTCGCAGATCAGCACGGATAATTTTTCGGCAATCAGGACTCGTGCGCCGGGGTGTCGCCGAGATTTTGGGTTATCCGTGTCTATCCGTGTGAATCCATGGCCATTTAGCTTCTGGTTTATAGTCAAAACATGCGAGCGATTCTGGCAGGCGGAGGCACCGGTGGGCACGTCATTCCCGCACTTGCCATCGCGAATCAACTCAAGAAAAGTTATAACGCCGAGATTCTTTTCATCGGCACCGCACGCGGCATTGAGAACCGTCTCGTCCCCACGGCTGGATATCCTCTGCAACTCGTCCGCGTGGGCGCGCTGAAAAATGTCAGCCTCATGACGCGATTGAAGACGGCCTTCGATCTCCCACGCGCGGTCTGGGATGCGAGCCGCATGATCAACGAATTCGCTCCTGACGTGGTCATTGGCGTCGGAGGATACGCTTCCGGCCCGGCGATGTTGTCGGCCGTCATGAAGCATGTTCCCACGCTCGCGTTTGAACCCAACGTTGTTCCGGGATTCGCCAACCGCATAGTGGCCCGCTTCGTCTCTGGTGCGGCCGTTCACTTTGAGGAGACTGCGAAATATTTCCGCCACGGCGAAGTCACGGGCGTCCCGGTGCGCCAGGCTTTTTTCGAGATTCCTCCGAAGCGCGGAGGCACGCCAACTCTTCTCGTTTTTGGAGGCAGTCAGGGTGCGCACGCCATCAACGAAGCAATATTTCGCTGCTTGCCCGTTCTGCGGCGCGAGGCCCCGGGCATTCACATCATCCACCAGACCGGTGAGCGTGATTATAATGACGCGCTGGCAGCCTATCAGTCGTTGGGGGAGTCGGCCGAGGTTTCCAAGTTCATCGAGGACATGCCTGCAGCCTTCGCTCGCGCCGACCTGGTGGTCTGCCGCTCGGGAGCGAGCACGGTCGCGGAAATCGCGGCGGCAGGGAAGCCGGCAGTGTTTGTTCCATTTCCGCGCGCGGCGGACGATCACCAGCGCGTGAATGCGGAGGCGCTGGCGCGTCACGGTGCTGCCGTGGTCGTGGAAGAGTCGAAGCTGGAAGGAGTCTGGCTGGCGGAAACGATCGCGGCGTTATTGCAAGATCCGCAGCGCCTGCGGCAAATGAGCAATGCTGCGCGCGAGTTGGCGCATCCGAACGCAGCGAAAGACATCGCCACAATGGCGGCACGCGTAGCTGGAATCGAAGGCATTGAGTAATTGGGAAATTGAGTAATTGTGTAATTGAGTGGTCAGCACGGGCGCATCACAAATTAGTCAATTACCAAATTACACAATTACTAAATTTGTGTACCCATGTTCGCAAAAATTCAGCGTATTCATTTCGTAGGCATCGGCGGCATCGGCATGAGCGGCATTGCCGAGGTCCTGCTCAATCTCGGATACAAAGTCTCGGGTTCCGACCTAAAAAGTTCGGCTGTGACGCAGCGCCTAGTGAGTCTTGGTGCCACAACATTTGAAGGACATCGCGCCGAGAATATCGCCGGTGCCGAAGTCGTCGTCACCAGTTCGGCCATTGCAGCGGAGAATCCCGAGGTCGCCGAAGCGCACAATCTTCACATTCCGGTGATTCAGCGCGCAGAAATGCTGGCTGAGTTGATGCGGCTGAAGTATGGGATCGCGATCGCCGGTATGCACGGCAAGACGACGACAACTTCCATGGTCGCAGCTGTTCTCGCTGCGGGAGGCCTCGATCCTACGGTGGTCGTTGGAGGACGCGTCGACGCCATGGGCTCCAATGCGCGCCTCGGAAAATCGCAATATCTGGTTGCCGAAGCCGACGAGAGCGACCGGTCATTTCTAAAGCTATCCCCAATACTTTCGGTGGTCACCAACATCGACCGCGAGCACATGGATTGCTACCGCAACATGCGTGACGTGAAGAAAACGTTTCTCGACTTCATGGATCGCGTTCCTTTCTACGGAATGATTGTTGCCTGCAACGATGATCCTCTGCTGCGAAAGCTGTTGCCGGAGGTGCAGCGGCGAACGGTGACCTATGGAACGAAGCGCGGGTCGGATTTTTTGATCAAGCTGGAGGAAACGAAGCGCGAAAGTCCTGGCGACAGCCGTCCGTATAGCAGCTTTCGCGTGAATTATCAGAAGAGGGAACTGGGAGAGTTCACGCTCCACGTCCCCGGCGTGCACAATGTTCTCAATGCCACGGCCGCGATTGCGGTGGGCGTCGGCCTCGACGTGAGCGTCGACGCAATCCGCTCGGCGCTCGATCAATTCCGCGGCGTTGACCGCCGTTTTCAGCTCAAGGGGCGCACTGCGGGTGTCAGCGTCATCGACGACTACGGTCACCATCCAACCGAGATCCGGGCGACACTAGCCGCGTCGCGCCAGTGCGGCTTCCAAAAGATCCACGTAATTTTCCAGCCACATCGCTATACGCGCACGCGCGACCTGATGGAAGAATTCACCAGCGCCTTCTCCGATGCCGACTCGTTGTTCGTGCTCGACATTTATGCCGCCAGCGAGCCGCCGATCGAGGGCATCACGGGAGAAGTGCTCGCCCAGAAAATCCGGGAGAAGACGGCGACCACGGGGCGCTATGCAAGGTCTCCCGCGGAAGCGATCGATGCCGCCGTCGCCGTGGCGCAAGACGGGGACATGATCCTAACGCTCGGCGCGGGCAGCGTCTCGCAGTTTGGGCCGATGATTCTGGAGAAGCTGAAAGAGAAAGAGAGATAAGGAGCCTGGAGGTCATTCCATCTTTTTCGCGGGAGTGTCCTCGGACTTTGTATTCGCGACCCCTATAGAACTAAACTCTGGGCCGAGTTTTGCAATCGCGCCGCGCAGGTCGCCGATTTCGTACCCTGCTTTATAGAAAGCAATTTTTCCCTCACCGTTGATCAGAACTCCGAGTGGAATGGCTTGCCTTTGATACGCCGCTCCCAACGATCCATCGAGATCGTGATAGTTCATCCACGGAATATGCTGTTGCGCGATGAACTTATTCGCCGCATCCGGATTTTCATCATTGTCGATGCCGACCCAGACGAGTCCTTTCGATGCGGTTTCATCGTGGAGCTTGATTAGGTCGGGCACCATCCCTTTGCACGGGCCACACCAGGTGGCCCAGAAATCTAGAAACACCGGCTGCCCCCGAAGGCTGCTTAGAGCCTTGACTGTTCCGTCAGGAGACTTCAGAGGAAGGTCTGCCGCCGGCTTGCCAATGAATTCGAAATGCGGGCCCGGCACGAACAGACTCGAAAGCTCGGCGACCAGTTGCGCGTCCTTTGGCGCGACGAAGGCAAACAAGGCGGCATCTTCCGGTTCATCTAATCTCATCACCGGATAGGTGACGACGTCTTCCGAAGAGAAGGGGAGATGCCCATTCACCGGGTCGTCCGACAATGGTTTCTCCCGATCTATTCTTTTTATGATCACCCGACGGGACTTGTCGATCCAGAAGGTCTCTTCGTGACTCCGGCCGGGACGCCGGGTTTTAAAATCGTCGTCAGCGATGAGTACGACGTAGCAATCCATAGACTGCGTGCCGATCGAAATCTTCTCGCCAGGAAGGAACGTTGCCGACTTTACCGCGCTGGCCACCCGCCCGAGGTTAGAAACGATCGCCTTTGCATTCAAGGCCGCCATTTCGTCCTGCGGATGTACACGCTTCTTGTCCGACTCGTCCGTGGAAACCGTTCGCTGGGTGTACGTTTTCTGATCAGGAAGATACTCCCACTCGCGCGCTCAGTCGGAGATGAGAATCGCGTGTCCGATAAACGATTGTCCTTCGTACCGGTAGCGTCCGCCCGGCGAAACAACCGCTGTCATGAATGTTTTTTGCCAATCTCGATTGAGTTCGCTGCTTGATGAACGCTCTTCCACCGCTTCGATGTGATACGACTTGGCGTCGGCATAACGCTGGCTGACTTCGTTCAGCAGAGCGGTCGCGTCTTGGGCAACGCTAGGCGCTGCTTGAAACAGAACAATGGTAAGGGGCAGCACAGCCCGAAGCGATAGAACACAAAACATAAAGCGCTCCTCAACCCACGGCTGGTCGCCCATATTCTAGTGCGAGGTTCAGGGAATGTCGCCCTGGAAACCCTCGTCCGCGGGAACTCCCATAATTCCTTCTTCGTATCTTTCTTTGCTAACGGATCGGTATGCCCTTCGTCTATCTGGCATAAGGGGTTAAGGTCATGAAAACACAAGCATGGGGATGGTTGACGTTAGCGGTTCTGGCGGCGGGATTGAATGCCAGCTACCACGATGGCGGATTGGCGTGGGCACACCGCGTCGCGTTCCAGGTCGAGCACAATACAACCGCCGTCCTGGCACTGGCAACCGGGCACGCGGAGCGGTTTGCGACCGAGGCGCGATTGTTGACCCCGGGCGAGACGACTTCGAGTTGCCGACTGAGCACGGCTCTGGCTCGGGTGGAATCGCGAGTGGCCCGTTCGGACGCAGAATTTGACCGCTGGGTTGCGGTGTCGGATCGCCAGGAAGCGCAGATCGACGCCAGCCGCGCGCGAATGGAAGCCCGACTCATGCACATGCGAATTTCAGCAGCGGCTTTCAGCCCGGTCGTCGTTCGCCTGCCGAGAGTGTCGTGTCCGCGATCGCTGGTAAACATGCCTCAGATCAAAATGCCGATGGTTCCTGTAGTCCACATCGACGCACCGGGAGCAGGCCCGGTCTAGATTTTCTAAGTTGCCATTCGCTTTCCTCCTGGGACAAAGGGCGCGGAATCCAAACCGCGCCCATTTTTATTTTTCGAAGCGTTCCTTTGCTTCCCGCGAATCACTAAGCGCTGAGAACTGATTCCTAGCCCCTGCATTTCCCCCCTCGTACCCAACGCGGTTCCCTCCTGTGCAAAACGTGAAATTTTTCATCTATCTCAATTCGAGAAAGCAGCTATAGTGAAAAAGCTCAGCGATTCCTCTCGACAACTCTGAACTGATGGCGCGAAAAAGCGGTTCCACCATCATGCAGGAGGAGTTGTACCCACCCAGCGCCCCGCCCGCGCGCGAGGAACTCGATGACGCGCGCCTGGTTGATCTGGATGTGGACGAGGAATCCCCGTTTCTGCGCGGACAAAAGCGTGTTTCCGCCCGCCGCAGCTCGCTTCCCAAGAAAACTGCGAATCGCCTTCTATGGGCGACGATTGCTGTAATGATCTTGTGCGCCGGAGCGATCGGCGCCGCAGCACTGTACCACTACGGCGAACACTCGTGGCGTTTCCGGATCGAATCGAGCGACGACATCGAAGTTAGCGGCATGGAGAACGTCACCAAGCCGCAGATCATGGAAGTCATGGGCTCCGACATCGGCCGCAATATTTTCTTTGTCCCGTTGACCCAGCAGAAGGCGCAGCTCGAACAGATTCCATGGGTGGAATCGGCGAGCGTCATGCGCTTCGTTCCCAATCGCTTGAAGGTGGAGATTCATGAGCGCACCCCGGTCGCTTTCGCGCGCGTCGGACCGCACATCACTTTGATCGATGCGGGCGGCACGCTGATGGAGTTGCCGCAGAAGCACAAATATTCCTTCCCCGTGATTCTCGGGATGAATCCGGGTGAGCCGCTTTCGACGAGACTGCCGCGCATGAAGGCTTATAACGAACTCGTCCGAGAGTTGGACTCTGGCGGAGCGCGCTATTCGCAGGATTTGAGCGAAGTGGATGTGTCCGATCTCGACAATTTGAAAGTGCGCGTGAACGATCCGGCGGGAGACGTGCTCGTGGAGCTCGGAGCGTCGGATTATCTGAAGCGCTACCGAACTTACGTCAGCCATGTGCGGGAGTGGCGGCAGCAGTTTCAGAAACTCGAGTCGGTGAACCTGCGCTACGACAACCAGGTCATTGTGAATCCCGACATGGAAGGGAAGCCCAAGCCGGCAGCGCTCACGGCAGCATCAGCGAGGGCGGCAGCTGCCGCTGGAGTGAAGCCAGCAGCACTCATCACGCGCATGGGGCCGCACGATCGTCCGCTTCCCAAGCCCGCGTTTGAAATGACAGAGAAGAAGCCGGATTCGTCGGTGGCAGCGAAGAAAACGGCGGCGCCCGCAGCGAAGACTGTAGAAACGACGAAGCCCACGACTGCCAAGAAAACCGCTCTCAAGAAAAACAAGACTGCTGCGAAGAAAGATCTCGGGAAGAAGTGGGCGGCGAAAGGGAAGACAACTTCCGCGCAGCATAGCGCGCCGCAGGGAACAAGAAAGCCGGCGGCTTCGGTTGCCGCGAATGCGTCAAGTCCGAAGCCGAGCGCAGCAGTTTCAAAACAGACAAGTGCGGGGTCCAATTAATGGCGTCAGGGAATTCATAGAAAGATGGCAAACCAGCAGGGAAGCTTTCTTACGGCGATCGATGTAGGTAGCGCCAAGACGCGCGCGCTGGTGGCGGAAGTCACCGACTCGGGGCTGCGCTACCGCGGCCATGGCGTCGCTGAATCGCGCGGGTCGCGCAAAGGCGTGATCGTCGAACTCGACAAAGCTGTAGCCGCGATTCAGCAGGCCGTCGAAGCCGCCGAGGACGCCGCCGGAGCCGCGGTCGAGCACGCGATTGTCGGCATCGGCGGAGCACACGTGCGCGGCATGAATAGCCACGGAGGCATTAGCCTCGGCACGCGTCCGCGCGAGATCGGACGCGACGAGATCAAACAATCCGTCGAACGCGCCCGGGCGATCCCGATGCCCGCTGATCGCGAGATTCTTCATCTCCTCCCCCGGGAATTCATTCTCGACGATCAGGCCGGAGTGCATGACCCGCTGGGCATGATGGCGGCTCGCCTCGAAGTGCGTGTTCACATGGTGACTGCCGCCACGAGCGCCACGCAGAACGTCATCACCGCGGTGAATAAAGCCGGTGTCCACGTTGACGACACGGTCTACGAGCCCCTGGCTGCAGCTGATTCCGTGTTACGCAACGACGAGCGCGAACTCGGCGTTTGTCTCGCGGACATCGGTGCCGGATCGACCGAACTCGTTGTGTTCCAACAAGGCGCGGTGGCTTACACGGGCGTCATTCCTCTTGGAGGAGATCACTTCACCAGCGATCTTTCCGTTGGCCTTTGTACGCCGCTGTCCGAAGCCGAGAAGATCAAGAAAATTTATGGGAACGCGATCGTCACGCTGATTCCCGAAGGCAACGAGGTCGAAGTGCCATCAGTCGGTGATCGCCCGTCGCGCTTGATGCCGCAGCGCCTGGTCGCTGAGATTCTCGAGCCGCGTGCGCGAGAACTCTTCGAGATGATGCGTGACGCCCTCCGCCAGAGCGGCATGTTCGAGCTCTGTATCGCCGGGATCGTGTTGACCGGAGGCGCATCGCGCTTGCCCGGAATTTTTGACGTCGCGGAGTCTGTGCTGCGCCGCTCCGTCCGGCTGTCATGGCCGGCGCCGCTGGCGAAAATGCCGTCGACATTGTCTGAGCCGGAATTTGCCACGGTGCTGGGCATGGTGAACTACGGCCAGCGCGCCCGCATCGCCCGCGGCATTCAGAGCGATCGCTGGGGAACGAGATTGAAGTCGCTGTTGGTGGGGAAGGGAGCGTAAAGAAAGTGATCAGTGATCAGTGGCCAGAGGTCATTAAGCGGCAAAGGATTTCACTGACAACTTGCCACTAATTACTGACCACTTCAGGGCGGAAGCGTGCAGGAAGGAAATTTCAAAAGGCGGACAAAATGACAAACGACCCGAAAATTCGCATCAGCTTCAACGAAGAAGCCCGCAACGACGCCAAGATCAAAGTGATCGGTGTGGGTGGCGGCGGCGGCAACGCTGTTAACCGCATGATCGATGCCGGCGTCGAGGGCATTGAATTCATCGTTGCCAATACGGATCTGCAGGCGCTTCGCATGTCGCATGCGCCCGTGAAACTCCAGTTGGGTGTGAAACTGACGAATGGTCTGGGCGCGGGTGCGAATCCCGAAGTCGGCCGCAAAGCTGCGCTCGAAGATTCCGATAAGATCATTGAAGCGCTCGAAGGCGCCGACATGGTCTTCGTCACGACGGGTCTCGGAGGCGGCACGGGCACCGGTGCGGCTCCCATTATTGCTTCGCTGGCCAGCGAAATGGGCGCGCTGACGGTTGCCGTCGTGACCAAGCCGTTCTCGTTCGAAGGCAAACGCCGCATGCAGCAAGCCGAACGCGGGATCTCTGAACTGATGGAGTCGGTCGATACGACGATTGTCATCCCCAACGAGAAGTTGCTCGCGGTCGCCGAAGATGCCGGCTTCTTCGAGTCCTTCCGCATTGCCGACGACATTCTCCGCCAGGGCGTGCAAGGCATCTCCGACATCATCACGATCCCCGGCATCATCAATCGTGACTTCGCCGACGTGAAAACGATCATGGCTCGTATGGGATACGCCGTCATGGGTACGGCCTCTGCGTGCGGCGCGAAGCGCACCATTGAAGCCGCGCAACGCGCGATTGCTTCGCCGCTGCTCGAAGCTGGAGCCATCGATGGCGCACGCGGCATCCTGATCAACATCACCGGGTCGTCCTCGCTCAAGCTCGCTGAAGTGCAGCAGGCGTGCTCGATCATTCAAGGCGCCGCTCACGAAGATGCCAACATCATCTTTGGCGCCGTGATGGACGAGAAGATGAAAGACGCGGTCAAGATCACAGTGATTGCCACCGGCTTCCGCGAAATTCCGACTGCGCGCCATCGCCAACAGGAAACGCGGATGTCATTCGCCGCGGTGCATGAAGAGGCGATGGATTTTGCCGACGACTTCGCGCCGCGCGAACCCATGCCCGAACCGATTCCGCCGCAGATCATGGCTGAATCAAACGCAGATGAGCGCGCCTACGTCGAAGAGGCCACTCCCGTGGCGCATGTTTCGGACCGGGTTGCCGATCCAATTTCGCTCGACACCATGCGCAGCGCGATGGTGAACAACTTCGAGCAGAACGATCTCGACGTCCCAGCGTTCCTGCGCAAGAGGAATGATGTCATGTAGTGCTGAGCGGTGCGAGCAATGAGCGATCGAAAACGATGTGGTTTCCAATGCTCAGCGCTCCGCCCATCGCTTGATTTTGCGCAAACTTTTTCACCTTGGGTAGTGCCTTATAAGTAACCCAGTAACCGATTACGGAAGGTGTCTGGCCCCCGGTAATACCCACTTATGTCCTTGTTTCAAAACGGGTTGAAGAAAAATTAGTGTTTCATCAGATCGAAACTTTATCGTTGCTCCAGATACGCTAAGTCTCGTACTATCAGCGTAGTCAGGCGAAAGGGTGGGGTTACCACCCGCTGGCATTGCGCTTGCATCGAATTACATAGATTCCGGGAGTGAAAACAGACCGATGTTCAGGGGAAGCGTTCTTCGTCTCGTAGTAGCCCTTTGTGCATGCCTGCCATTCGCTGGGGTGAGTTGGGCGGCGCACATCAACACTCATCCGACCACCAAATCCAGCGCTAAAAAAGTCAGCGAGACTCAGCACACCCGTCGTCGTCTGCATCATCTGGCCAGGAGCCGCAGCGCGCATGCCACGGTTCGCCGCGTCTCGGTCACTACCCGGCGTCATCACTATTATGAGCGCTTTACGGCAAGTTCGTTTGCCGAAGGCCTCACTGCCGGTGACATCACAGGCGGGGAAGATCCAATCGTCCGCCAGGCGGCCATTGACGCTCTCGGAAACATGAATGGCACTGTCGTCGCGATCGAGCCCACCAGCGGCCGCGTCCTCGCCATGGTGAACCAGAAGCTGGCATTATCCGGCGGCGCGCAGCCTTGCTCCACCATCAAGCTCTCGGTCGCGCTCGCTGCTCTCAGCGAAGGCGTGGTCTCCAAAGAGACTCCGGTTTCGCTCGGCGGCAGCTATCGCATGAATCTCACCACTGCGCTGGCGCATTCAAACAACGCTTATTTCGAAGCGGTCGGTCGCAAGCTAGGCTTTGAAAAAGTGGCCTACTATGCCCATCAGTACGGTCTCGGTGAACTCGCCGGATACGACATTCCCGGAGAACAGCTGGGCGCTTATCCCGACGAAGTGATTCCGGAAAAACTCGGCGGCGTCGGCAAGATGTGTTCTTTCGGCGAAGGCGTTTCCATGACCCCGTTGCAACTCGGCGCCATGGTTTCCGCGATCGCCAACGGCGGAACGCTCTATTACCTGCAGCATCCGACGACTCCCGAAGAAGTCGCGAACTTCCAGCCGCGCGTCAAGCGTCAGCTCGATATCGCTCCGGTCATTCCTGAACTTTCTGATGGTATGGCTGGCGCGGTGCAATACGGAACAGCGCGCAAACTCAGGCTTAATTTCAACGAAGAAGAAATCCTGGGCAAGACGGGAACCTGCTCGCATGCCGGAACTCGCTACGGCTGGTTCGCTTCCTACGCCAACACCAGCGTTGGACGCGTCGTCGTCGTAATTTTCCTCGAGGGCGGACGGCCAACGTTCGGTCCCAAAGCGGCTCAGATTGCCGGCTTGATGTACCGCAACATGTACGATCACGATTTCTTCATCGCGAGTCACGGCTTGCCGTCGAAGACAGCGACCGCGACTCCGGTTAGCACAACTCCGTAGGATTTTTCTTATCTCTCTTCAATTCTCAAAGAGACGTAGCCTGCTACGTCTCTTTTCTTTTTCCCGATTGACTTCGACTCACAAACGCGCTCACTAAGGTAACGATCATTTCCGTTTTCTAAGCGGGTCGGGCCACTCCCGTGCCGATGTTTATCTCAGCACTTCGACCGCATGGGAGAACCGTGCCTGCTCCCCGGTCAGCCTGATGGAGGAACTTACGGCGCCCACTTCTACGTTCCTGCACGGAACCTACAACTACGGTCTGGTCGCGTTATCCGTGGCGTTGGCGATCCTCGCGACTTACGCGGCCACCGACCTTGCCGGCCGCCTGTGTTCCGCCCAGCGCTCAGCCGCGGCCCGCGATGCTCGTCACAGCGAAGCCCAGTTCCGGACGCTCGCAGAAGCGATCCCGCAGATTGTCTGGACCACCGGCGCCGACGGCCTGACCACTTACATCAATCGCAACTGGTACGAGATGACGGGCATGCCTCCGGGAACCGGCATGGGCAGCGGGTGGATGGAAGTGGTTCATCCCGATGATCGGGACATCTGCGGTAAGAAGTGGCGGGAGTGTATGGCCTCCGGCGCTACATTCGAAGTAGAGTACCGGTTGCGCGATGCCAAGAAAGAATTTCGCTGGTATCTGGACCGTGCCGTTCCGTTACGCGATGCTTCCGGCGCGATCCTGGGATGGTTCGGAACCTGCACCGACATCGAACCGCAAAAACAGCAACAACAGCTCCTTGAACAGCAGATCAAAGAGCACACTGCCGCTCTCGTCGAAGCGAATTTCCGCCTCAAAACCGAGATGCGCGAGCGTGCGCTGGCGCAGCAGGAACTGAATGTGCAAAACGAACGCATGGTGAACGAACTGACACTCCGCTCGAACCGTGCCACCACCCTCGTCAAAACAGCGGAATTGCTCCAGAGTTGCGGCGATCTCAAAGACGTCCTCTCGGTGATCGCCGGGATGGCCCCGAAAATATTTCCCGAACTGTGCGGCGCAATGTTATTGCTGAATTCCTCCCGCGACACGATGGAGACGGCGGTCTGCTGGACAGGCTGCCGACTGTCCGGAAGCGTTCTGGGGCCTCAAGACTGCTGGGCCCTGCGCGCCGGACACATTCACTCGGTGTCTGCCGGCGATTCCACCGCGGCGTGCCGCCACGCTCTCCCCGATCACCATTCGTATTTCTGCCTGCCCTTGCTCTCGCACGGCGAGGCTATCGGTGTGCTTCACTTCGAAGTCCTCGATTCGAAAGAGTTGCCCGAATCCGCGATGCTGATAGTTAACATGTTCGCCGAGCAGGTGGGACTCTGCATCTCGAATCTGCGCTTGCGGGAAGCCCTGCGCAATCAGTCGATCCGCGATCCGCTCACGGGACTCTTCAACCGCCGCTATCTCGAAGAAACGCTCGAGCGCGAAGTGCGCCGCGCAACGCGCTCCGAACAGACGCTCGGTGTGATCATGCTCGACCTTGACCACTTCAAGAGATTCAACGACACCTATGGCCACGAGGCCGGAGATACCGTGCTTCGCCAAACGGCTTCTTTCCTGGCGAACAGCGTCCGCGCGGAAGATATCGTGTGCCGCTTCGGAGGCGAGGAGTTTATCGTCATCCTGCCCATGGCTGATCTGAACGCCACGCAGGCGCGAGCCGCGAACATTTGCTCCAGGCTGCGCGACCTCGAAGTGCTACATGAGGGTCGCCCCGTGGGCAAGGTCACGGCCTCGGCTGGAGTGGCCGCATTTCCCGAGCACGGCACTGAACCCAAGGCACTCATCGACGCCGCCGACGCCGCCATGTATCGCGCCAAGAAAGAGGGAAGAGATCGCGTCGTGGCAGCAAGTGTCCCACGCGAGGTGGAAGCTCTTAAGTCCGCAGTTTCCACCGTAATACGCGCGTAAAAAAGCAAAACGCCAGCCGAAGCTGGACGTTCGCATGAACTCAGATATTGCCGAAACTAGCTGCGCTGTCCCGGGCCCTTGCTCTCGTCGCTGGCGATCACGCCGTCTTTGATGTGAATCACGCGGTGCGCGTACTCGGCAATGTCGCCTTCGTGCGTAACCAGGATGATCGTATTGCCTTCGGCATGGAGCCGGTCAAAGAGCGCCATGATTTCGACACCAGTCTGCGAATCCAGGTTCCCCGTGGGCTCGTCGGCCAGGATGATCGACGGCTTGTTGACCAGTGCGCGCGCGATCGCGACACGCTGCCGTTGGCCGCCGGAAAGCTCGTTGGGCTTGTGCTGCATGCGTTTTTCCATGCCAACCGCTGAGAGTGCGCCCTTGGCACGTTCCATCCGTTCCTCCGTTGGAATGCCCGCGTAAATCAAAGGCAGTTCAACGTTGTGCAGAGCGGTCGCACGCGCCAGCAGGTTGAAGGTCTGAAATACGAAGCCGATTTCCTTGTTGCGAATGCGCGCCAGTTCATCGTCGTCGAGTTCACTAACCAGATGGCCGTTCAGCCAATACTTTCCCTTGGACGGCGTATCGAGGCAGCCAATAAGGTTCATCAGCGTCGACTTTCCCGAACCGGAGGGACCCATGATGGCCACGTACTCGTTCCGCTGGATCCGCAGGTTGATTCCTCGCAGTGCATGAACCTGCTGTTCCGAACCCATGTCGTAGGTCTTCCAGAGATCCTCGGCCGCGATCATGCACGACTCTGGCGCGGCTAGATTCGTGGTGTTCGGCATACTAATGACTTCGGCGGTTGCCATGTTTTTCTCCTGGTCGGCTGCCACTGGCCTCTCCGATTGTTTGGCTAAAATCTGTTCTACTTCCGCTCCGATTCTGAGACCGCTGACGGCTTTCCTCTTGGACGTACCAACCCGGCTAAGGTTATGACGACTCTTCTTCTTTCTTAGGGGCCGAATTATCGATTTTGACGCTGCTCCCTGGCCGAAGCGTGCGCAACACCTTGTAGCTTCCGGTAATTACCTCGTCGCCCTCTTTCAACCCGTCGAGGACTTCGATGTCAGTCGTTCCAGTAATTCCCGTCGTGACCGGAATGAAAATCGCTTTCTTGTTGCGGACCACGAAAACGCCCTGCAGTTCATCGTCTTTCTTGTTCTTGGATGCGTTCTCTTTGGCTGCCGGTGGCGCTGCGTGTACAGATCCCGGAGCATTATTTTGTTGCTCCATTTGATCCTTCGTTCGCAGCGTTAGCGCCTGAATCGGAACCGAAAGAGCATTGCTTCGCGTTGCGGTCGTAATCTTTGCCGTCGTCGACAGTCCTGGCCGGAGATCTGCCGGAGCATCGGTTAGGGTCACGACAACCTTAAAATCCTTCGCTTCTTCGCTCGCCGTCGTCTGCTGCGAAGTCGAGACGCCGCTGGAGCGAACGATTGCGTTGTCCCCAATTTCTGAAACGTTCCCGTGGAACACCTTTTTTGGAATCGCGTCGATCGTAACTTCCGCGGGTTGTCCGAGCTTCACATTCACGATGTCGGTCTCGTCGACTTTTACTTCTGCAGTAATGATCGACATATCAGCAATCGTCATCAGCGTGCTTCCCTGGGCGTTCTGGATGCCGACCACCACGGTCTCGCCCTCGCGGACTGGAAGGTTCGTCACCACTCCATCAAACGGAGCCACATTCGTCGTTTTCTGCAGCAAGTCCGCGTAATGCACGAGTGTGGCCTTGGCCTGCGCGACATGCCTTTCGGCTGAATCCTGCTGCGCTTTGGCTTGCGCCACGCGAGCCTGCGCCTGCGTCAGTCCGGCATCGGCGGTTGCCCAGGCATTCTTCCGGCTGTCAAAATCCGACTTCGAGATCAGGCCGTCCTTAAATAAACTTTGGGCGCGGTCCCAATCCAGTTTGTTGCGGTCGTAGTCCGCTTGTGCCCGCAACAGGTCGGCCTGCGACGTCTTGAGCGCGGCATCGGACGCTAATGCATCCGTCTGGGCCGCCTGCAACGACGCTTCGTTCGCATTCACGTCCGCCGACGACTGTACGTTTTCCAGTTGCGCGAGCAATTGCCCCTTCTTTACGTGATCGCCCTCTCTTACGTACAAGTGGGTGATCTTGCCGAATGCGTTCGCCCCGATGTTCGCGTAAGTCTTCGGCTTGATCTCCCCCGAAGCGCTCACCACGGTCGAGAGGTCTTGCCGCTGGACTTTCCCGGTCTGGACCGTCGAAACGTTCTTGCTGCTCTGATGAACGGTGAAACCGACGATCATTGCGAGCACAACTACGATGCCAACGCCGATTGCAACTTTTTTCCAAGCTTTCATAGTTACCGTCACATCCGGAGCAATTTTGTCTCCTGCAGGGTTGCGAATTTCGCAAAAACGATTATGTTGCGGCGAAAAGCGTTCGCTGCCTTGTCCAGGTGACGGACACACATCCTCTATTACGATCTTGCCGCCGAGAAAGTTCCCGATTCGATTGAGAAGAGTGGCCGCGACCCGTTACGGTGGAGTAATCGTTGCTACCGCCCCGGAACCAAACATTATAGCCTCGCTTTGCCCCGGTTTACAGCCAAGGATTCATTGCCAACCCGGGCAACTCGGCGACCCACTCGCCGCTTCTTACAACCGTTAGCGGTTTTGCTCAATGCGTTCTCCGGGCACGACTTAACCTTGCTTTCACACAACTAACGGCCTAAGATAGGTAAACGACGGTTGTCTTGGCAGGAGTCCCTCTCATGTTCCGGGTAGCTTCGTTTCAAATAGCATTCCGAATTTTGCTCGTCTCTTCACTGGGCCTGGCCGGTTCCGGCGCCTTCGCTCAGGATCCGGCCCCGGCATCGGCGGACCAGAAAGCCGATCCGTCCGCGAAAGCCACGTCGGCCGCGGCTCCGGCGGGACCTCAGGATGCGGTCGATCCTCTGAAGCGTGCGCCCAATGAGAAACAAAAAGAGAAAAACAAGCGCGCCCTCAAGCAAGAATTGAGCAAGCCTTATAAGAAGTGGCTGGACGAAGACGTCGTCTACATCATCACCGACGAAGAGCGAGCCGCGTTCAAGCAGCTCTCGAACGACGAAGAACGCGACAACTTCATCGAAGCTTTCTGGCAGCGCCGTGATCCCACTCCAGACACCGAAGAAAACGAATATAAAGAGGAGCACTACCAGCGTATTGCCTACGCCAACGAGCACTTCGCGGCGGGCGTCCCGGGCTGGAAAACTGATCGCGGCCGCATCTACATCGTTTTCGGCAAGCCCGACGAAATTGAATCGCATCCCTCCGGCGGTACCTACGAACGTCCCATGGATGAAGGCGGCGGCGAGACTTCCACCTTCCCGTTCGAAGACTGGCGCTATCGCTACATCGAGGGCATCGGCCAGGAAGTCATCGTCGAATTCGTAGACAGCTGTATGTGCGGCGAATATCACATGACGATGGACCGCTCCGAGAAAGACGCGCTTCTGATGACGCCAAATGCCGGTCTCACCATGTGGGAACAAATGGGCATGGCGAACAAGTCGCAGCGGTTTTCTGGCGGGGGCATGGAGCGCTTGGGCCTCGGACCGCAAAGCTCGATGCTGCAAACGAAAGAATTTGATCGCCTCGATCAGTTCGCGAAACTGCAGATGGCGCCAAAAGTAAAGTTCACCGACCTGGAAGAAGCAGTGAACTCGAAAGTCATCCTGAATCCGATGCCTTTCGACGTGAAGGTCGATTACGTGAAGGTCACAAGCGACACGGTGCTCGTGCCGATCGTGATCCAGATGAAGAACCGAGACATCACCTTCGTTAATAAAGACGGCATTCAGCGCGGAACCGTGAACATCTTCGCGCGCTTGTCAACGCTGACGGGCAAGATTGTCCAGACCTTCGAAGATACGGTGCAGGTCGATGTTCCTGCCGAACTCCTGCCAAAGACCGCAGAGAACGCTTCGGTTTATCCCAAAGCTTTGCCGTTGCGTCCTGGGTTGTACAAGCTGAACATCGCGGTCAAAGACGTCAACGGAGACCGCAAAGGCGTATGGAGCCGCAGCATCCGCGTTCCCGAATACTCTGACGACAAACTTTCGACTTCGAGCCTGATCGTGGCCGACCTGATGGAACCGGTTCCAACCAAAGCGATCGGCAGCGGTAATTTCGTGATCGGCACGACTAAGGTCCGGCCGCGCGTTCCGCCCGCTGATGGCAAGCCCGCTACCTTCAAGCGCGATAAGGATCAGAACCTGAATTTCTGGATGCAAGTCTACAATCTCGGAGTGGACGAGAAGACGCACAAGCCTTCCGCCACTTTCGAATATGACGTCACCAACGTTGCGACCAACAAGTCAGTGGTCCAGAAAACCGAATCGACAGACACGATGGGCAATGTTGGCGACCAGGTAACGCTGCAGAAATCCATCAAGGCCGCCAATCTGCAGCCCGGCATCTACAAGATGCAGATCAAGGTGAACGACAATATTTCCAAGCAGACCGTTGATCCGTCCATAACGTTTGCAGTAGAGTAACTCCCTGCATTCCCCCAGGGGGTGGGGCGAAGTTGAAACTGTGTAGGCTCGCAACTTGGGCTGTCGTATTCGGACTTTCGCTTCCCGCGTGGGCCATCCAGCCCCCGGGCGCGATCTCTGGATACGTTCGTAGTGCCACCGGCGATCCCCAGATGGGCGCTGTCGTGGAGATCCTCGGCTCCGCTCACAACACTCTCACCGTCTTCACTGACGCTGCGGGTTACTACACAGCCACCGGCTTGGTTCCCGGCCTCTACACCCTCAAAGTTACGGCTCCTTCTTTTCTTCCAGCGCTGCGCGAAAAAGTCGGACTCCGCCCCGGCGCTACCCTAAATGTCAACGTCACCCTCAGCACGCTGCTCGGCATCATGCAACTCGGGCCGGTTCGCAGCTTGCCTGACGAGGATGACTGGAAGTGGACGCTGCGTTCGGTTGCGAATCGCCCCATTCTGCGTGTCTTTGACGATCCCGCCGTTCCCGCCGAAAAGCAGGACCACGAGATGCGCGGCACGGTTTCCTTCCTCGCCGGTTCCGCTGCCGGAGGCTATGGCACCGGCTCCGACATGAGTACCAGCTTCACCCTCGACCGATCTATTTTCTCCGACGGACATCTCGCCTTCAGCGGGAATGTCGGCTACGGCTACGGCGGCGGTCTGCCCGCCGCAGTTCTTCACGCCGGTTACTCACATAAGATGACGGATGGGTCGACTCCTGTCGTGGGACTGACTGTCCGCCGCTTTGCCCCCTCTGATCCCAATCTGCACAACGCCGCTCTGCAGGCAATCGCTTTCTCGGCGTCCGACGACCTTACCCTCGGCGACGTGCTCGAACTCAAGTTCGGCAGCGAGTTGCAGACGATCCAGTTCCTCGGTCAGATGAATGCCTTCCGGCCCTACGGATCTGCCGATCTTCATCTCTCGCCCAATACCGTCGTCGAATACGACTACACTACCTCACGCCCCGACCTCAGGGCTGAGAAAGGTTTCGATTCCGCCCCAGCCGATCTCAGCGAATCGAATCCTCGTGTCAGCCTGCTGAATTACTCTCCACAAATGGAGAGCGCGCATCATCAGGAAGTCAGCCTGTCGCGCCGCTTCGGCAACAACAACCTTCAGGTCGCAGCTTTCTCCGACCGAGTGAGCAATACCGCCCTGACCGGCACTGGCGAAGTCACTGCCGCCGGCGGATATCTCCTACCTGACATTTCCTCCGGCACCTTCAGCTACGCCGGGCAGAATCTCGATACCAACGGGCTGCGCGTTGTCCTCCAGCGAAAATTCTCCTCCGACCTGACCGCGACCGTCGACTACGCCTTCGGCGGCGTTCTTGACTTGTCTCAACCGGACGTACCCCTGAAGGGTGCGCAGCAATGGATCTCGACTCAGCGCCGCCATGCGCTGGCTGCAAAATTAAGCGGCACCGTCGGCCGCACCCATACTCGCTGGATCGCCTCTTACCGCTGGATCAACGGCCCCGCCCTCACTCCGGTCGACATGTTCAACGCATCAGCCGGACAGAGCGATCCCTACCTGAATATCTTCATCCGGCAGCCGATTCCGGCCTTGGGCGGCCACATGGAAGCCCTCATTGACATCCGCAACCTGCTGGCCCAGGGATATGTCCCCGTTCTCGGCCAGGACGGCCAGACCGTCTATCTGGTCGACTCCGCCCGCTCCATCCGCGGCGGCGTGGCTTTTAGCTTCTAAAGAGCTTCGAGTCATGAGCTTAGAGCGATGAACGAGCCTCGTCGCGTGCTCTGCGGCCCTGGTAAGCTCGCCGCTCCAAACTCACTGCTCACAGCCCACCCCCGTGCCTTATTCGTAAAATCTATGGTAACCATCGATAACTCTTTGGTTGACTCTTGCAATCCGCTTTGAGTATGTTTTCTTAGCTGCCTTTGCGGGCGGGCATCTTGTTAGTATGCAAGGAATTGCAGGCTTTCCCAGATGTTAGCCCAAGACTGCCGGTTGTTCCGCAAAGACGATCCACTCCCCTAAAAACTTGATCGGTTTCAAGGAGACCTAATGAGAGCGCGCATTTTCCTGGTGTTTCTTCTTCTGGCTGCGGTGAGCTTGTCGGCCCAGACCTTCCGCGGAACGATTCTAGGGACGGTCACGGACCCCTCCGGTGCGGTGGTTTCCGGAGCCAAAGTCACCGTGAAAAACACCGGTACCGGCCTCGAACGCTCCACCGAAACCAGCGGCGACGGCAGCTATACCATGCCCGAATTGCCCATTGGCACGTACACCGTCACGATCTCTTTGAATGGGTTTGAAACCTCCGTGACCACTGGGGTGGTCGTCGACGTTTCATCCGAGCGCCGGGTAAGTGTGGCCTTGAAGACCGGACAGATATCTACGCGTGTTGAAGTTGCTGGCGACCTTTTGCCACAAGTAGAAACAACCTCCACTGAGATTGGCGGAACTCTGACTGCCGACACGATTGAGGCTCTTCCCGTGAACGGCCGCGACTACCAAAAACTGATCTACATGAACCCTGGTGTTGCGGGCTCTCCGGATCAAATCACCGACTCTCCCGGCTCCTACGGGACGTTTTCCATGAATGGTTCACGCGGCCGATCGAACAATTTCTTGCTCGATGGAACCGACATGAATGACGGCTATCGAAACGATCCAGCGATTAACGAAGCCGGCGTCTTTGGTGATCCCGCTACCATTCTGCCTCTCGATGCAGTGGCTGAGCTGAAGGTCATCTCCAACTATGAGGCGGAATATGGCCGCAACAGTGGTGCTGTGATCGACATCGTCACCAAGAGCGGCACCAATGCTTTGCACGGGTCTGCTCTTGAGTATTTCCGTACGAACAAACTTGGGGCCCGGAACTTTTTCAATAATGTTGGCGGTGAAAATCCGTTCCACAACAATCAGTTCGGCGCTTCGCTGGGCGGGCCGATTTATAAGGACCACACCTTCTTTTATTTCGATTACGAAGGACAGCGGGAGAGCGGCGCCCAAGGTGGGCTGAGCTGCGTTCCCGACCCAGCGCAGATCCTTGCGGATGAGAGCGCGATCACTGGTGGCGGCGGCACGGTCAATACGGTGGGGCAGGCACTGCTGGCTTACTTTCCGGCGCCAAACGTGCCGGGCACTTACGGCGGAACGCTGGTCGGATCGGAAGATTCGGGCTGTCCCATCGCCCCCGATCTCTCAACGGCAACCCGGTTCAGCAACAAAATCGACAGCCTGATTGGGAAAGTCGATCAGAACTTCGCGTCAGGGCTGCTCACCGGCCGCTACTACTTCGGCAATAGCACCCAGAGCTTTCCGTTTGCCCAGCTTGCCGGCGGTTTATTGCCGGGCTTCAACACCGTGACTCCGACGAGGGTCCAGTTAGTTTCGCTCTCCTACGTTAAGAACATAAACTCCTCGCAGGTTAACGAAGCGCGCCTGGGATGGAACCGGTTTGCCGAAGGTTTCTTCCCCGAGGACTCCACTTTCAACCCCAACACGATTGGGCTGAACACAGGAGTTACCAGTCCGTTTGACTTCGGTTTGCCGCAAACTACGATCAGCGGTTTTTCGCCAATTGGCTCAACGAACTCAGTCCCGCGCACACGCGTGGATGCGAACTGGCACTTCATCGACAACTATTCATGGAAGTTTGGCCGCCACGATGTGAAAATCGGCTACGAGTTTCGGCGCTCGACAATCAAGCTCATCCAGGACAATACCTTCCGCGGCAAATTGGGCTTCAACGACCTGACGGATATCCTCAGTGGCGTTGTCGACAGTGGCAAGATCGCAGAAGGCAACACGTTACGCCACACAGCGGAGAATAATCACAGCGTTTACTTGCAGGACGAGTATCGTCTGACGCAGAAGTTCACCTTTAACTATGGTGTGCGCTGGGACTACTTCGGGGTCGTTCGCGAGAAGAACAATCTCTTCTACCAAATGTCGGCCGCGGGTGGTGGGACTGAGATTCAGGTCGGCAGCCCCGGAGGACCGAGTGTCCTTTATAATCCCGACTTCAACAATTTGGCTCCCCGCGTAGGTTTCGCCTACGACGTCACCGGTAAGGGACAAACTGTCATTCGCGCCGGTTGGGGTCTGTTCTACGACGCATTCTCTCAGGATATTTTCTTGGGACACGTTCCGTACAACTGTGCTTTCTGCCCAGGGCCGGCTTATTCAGGAATTGGACCTGCAGCTATTTCTTTCGCCGGCGTCTCGGGAAATACTCTTGGGACCGGACCGGTCTTTGCCAGCCCTTCACCATTGGGTGATTTCTTCGGAGCCGACCCAGGTATCCGCACGCCTTACGTCCAAAACTTTAACTTCAACGTGCAGCAGCAGTTGACCAGCAAGTTGGTCCTCGAGATCGGATATGTCGGCTCTTCGGGAAACAAATTATTTCGCTTCCGCGATTTGAATCAGCCGACGCAAGCACAGATCACTGCCTTTGATCTTGGCCAGTGCGCAACCTGGGGCCAAGTCGCTCCCAACTGCTATATCGGCGGTTTCGATGGTCCGGACGGTGTAGATTTCAACGTTCCGCGGACCGCTTACCCCAATTTCTTCTACGTCAACCGGGAAGAGTCGTCAGCCATCTCTCGCTATAACTCTTTGCAAACTAGCTTGCGAACTAATGGATGGCATGGTCTGACTTCGCAAGCCAACTTCGTCTGGTCACATTCCATCGACACCGCCAGCGACCTTGAGGATTTCATTCCTAACGCCTCGCAGCCCAACGACAGTTTCAATACCGCTGCGGAGCGAGGGAACTCGAACTTCGACATTCGACGGCGCTTCAGCTGGAACTTGGGTTATTCTCTGCCCAAGCACGGCGGGAACTTGGCGAAGATTAGAGACGGATGGGGGGTTGATAGCGCGGTCACATTGCAGGATGGACAGCCTTTCAACTTCAACTACAATTTCGAGGGCGATTACTCCGGCAGCGGAGAAGGTTTTGATCGCCCCGACGTGGTCGGTCCGGTTCAATACGGAAGTGCTCCGTATAACTTCATCAACCTGACATCGTTCCAGGTGCCTTGCACCTTCGGGAACACAACTGCGATTTCCTCGTCTGGTGACAGCAACTGCCTTGCGGGCACCCGTCACTTCGGAAACCTCGGCCGAAATGCCCTGCGTGGACCGAGCTTTAAAGAGTGGAACTTCTCGGTCTTCAAGACTACCTCCATTACCGAGCGCGTTGAACTACAGCTGCGTGCAGAGTTCTTCAATCTACTGAATCACCCGAACTTCGCGAATCCAATCCTGCCGGGATTTATTTCTGATCCCGCCACGAACGGACTCGATGCCAGCGGTCGCGGCATAGGCAATCTGGCCTTGACCGCTACCGGTGACGTAGGCATCGGCAATCCGTTCCTCGGGGGCGGCGGCCCGAGAGGTGTGCAATTCGTAGGTAAGTTCACTTTCTAAACGGTTCAACTTTCAACTCCTAGCCCCTGCTTCGGCAGGGGCTTTTTCTTTCTCTGGCAAGTCAGAGAGTAGGCCGATTTTGTGGATCGTGAGGCCTCGCGAAGACGTACACCGTTATTCCACAAGCGCGATGTGACATCTGACCTTGCGCACAGCCTTCGCTTTGCCGGATGATCATGCAGCGCGCGAGCGTAGCTAGAGTGAGCGCACTGAAGCTAACCTTCGCGTTTTCAAGATTTTGCCCGCAAACGATTGAGCTCCAAGATCTTGCGGCCAGTTTTCCGCTAAATCGATGATTCCAATAGATCGGGAGGGGAGGGGATGGGGATAACTAACTGGTAATATGCAGTTCCAAATCGGCACTTCCAGTCACGAATCAGGATTCCTTGAAAATTTATCTGTGCAAAGAGAATTGACGCAAGGCTTCCAATTGCCGCGGCCCCGCACGGTTTTCAAATTACTCACTTACCCGATTGCCTAATTACAAAATGGCCAAATGGCTCAATGGCTAAATGACCCAATCGCCCGATCTCCCCTGCTCGTTCACCGTCTTTCGTCACCTCGTCCGCTGATTACACCGATGTTACCCTCATTTCGTTAGCCCTCCCCACATAGCTCTGTCCCGGAGATTCCGATGCGCCGCTCTGTTTCCATGAAGACTTGCGTCGTCTTGACCTTTGCGCTTTGCCTTGCTTCGCCTCTGTTCGCGCACCACGTCCAGAAGGGGCAAACCAATAGCATGCCCATCACGACGCCGTCAGCCAAGGCTCGCGAGCTCTACATCAAAGGGATGGAGGACTACGAGAATCTATACCTTGAGCGCTGCAACGACGACTGGCGCGCAGCCGTGAAGGAAGATCCGAACCTCGCTGTCGCTTGGGCCTGGATCGCCTTCAACAGCGGCAATCCGCAGGAAGTCACCGATGCCCGCGCGAGAGCGAAGGCGCTCGCGCCCAAGACGACTCCCGGCGAACAGTTGATGGTCGCGTGGATTTCCAAAGTGCAGGAGGACGACTACATCGGCGGGATCACCGCCATGAACGACATGCTTGAGATGTATCCGCACGACAAGCATCTCCTTTATCAGGCAGGGAACTGGCTGATGCTCGAAGATGGCAACGAGCAGGCGGAACGCATCATGGTGAAGGCGCTGGCCATCGACAAGAACTTTCCTGCGGCGCTGAACGATCTGGCGTATCTGGACGCGCGCAACCGGCAATTCGCCAAGGCTCTTGCAGCCATGGATCGCTACGTTGCTCTGCTTCCCAAGGAACCCAATCCGCAGGATTCCTACGGAGAGCTTCTTCGCATGGCGGGCAACTTCGAAGGTTCGCTCACGCACTATCGAGCCGCGCTCAAGATCGATCCCGACTTCGTCACCTCGCAGCTCGGACTTGGCGATACTTATGCGCTCATGGGAAATCAAGAGCAGGCCCGCATCGAATACGACAAGGCCATTCGCTTCGCGCACACCGAAGCTGATCGCCTCACGTATGGCATGCAGAAGGCAATGACCTATGTGCGCGATGGCAACTTCACCGAAGCGGACAAAGACTTCCTCGCCATCGCGGAAGATGCGCACGCCAAGGAGCAGGATTTGCAGGAAGCGCAAGCCCTTCGTCACATGGCGGAATATCAGCCCGATGATACGATCGCACTTAAGCATCTGAAGCTGGCAGAGGAATCGCTCAGCCATCGTCCCACGATCTCTGCCTCCGATCGCGACGAAGAGCTGTCGCGCATCCTGCGCAATCGGACGGTTCGCGCCGCGCTCGCGGGTAATCAGCCGCTGGCCGACAAGAGTCTGCAGCAGCTCGAAGCTTTGGCGAATGGCAGCCGCAATCACGTAATTCAAGCCTCCTATCAGGGAGCTGCTGGCACGCTGCTCTTCAACCAGAAGAAGTACACAGACGCCATCTCGCACATGGAAGAGGATAGCGATAATCCGTTCACGCTGCAGCTGCTGGTCCAGGCTTACTATCAGACCGAACAGACCGACAAGCTGCACGAAGCGGAAGCCAAGCTGCGCGGCACCAACGTCCCCACGATGGAGCAGGCTCTGGTCGTCCCCGCCGCTCGCGCCAAACGTCCCAACATCTAGTCCCATTTCGGTTCCGGGCTTCCCATTGAAGCCCGGGATTTCCACCCTATCCCGCTCTTTTGGTGTAGAGTATGTGGGCACTACGGACCCACATGTCAGCTGAGAACGAGCGTCGCTCCGGAACCAGAATCGCAACCCGCGTACCTACGCGCGTCCGCACCGCCCAGGGCGCAGAGCAGACTGCCCAGACCCGCGACGTCAGCGCCAACGGAGTCTTTCTCTACACCAACTCCAAGATGGAGAAGGGAACCGATGTTGAGTTGGTTCTAATCCTGCCTCCCGAACTGACCGCAGGAGAGAAATGCTGGGTCTGCTGCCAGGCGACGATCGTTCGCGTGGAAGAGGGTCCGGAATTCGGGGTGGCGGCCCAGATTCGTCGCATGGACATCCTCCCCGAAGTGGCCGTCTGACGGGCTATTTAGCCGGATAGCTCCCATTTCGGTCCACTGAAAGCCTTGCTTCCCCGAATTTCTGCCCAATTCGGACGAATCATCGTGTTTTCATAAAAATTCTCTATGAAATTGTGAAAAAGGGCTTTCCATTGCATGAGCGATGGTGCAATAATGGCGGCCTTCAAATTGCTCTGGCCAATTCTAGGTTCCAGGCGGGCCCGTTTCTATGTTGATCGATAAACTCGTGGCTGGTGTGGTGGAAGTGCAAACTCCCATCGGACCACGTTATGTAATGCCCTCATTCTTGCAGCGTGTTTACCTGTTGTGGATGTTCCGCAACTTTCCGATTCTTCCTCACGCCGTGTTGAGCGGACGGCAACAGCGTCTGATCGACCGGATGTGCAGCGAGCAGAGCTTTGCTTCCATGGCTTATGCGGATGGAATGGAAGCGCCGGTGATCGGAACGATCGAGCGTCGTCCGACAATATCGCAACCGCTGCCCCCGCGTCGCCCCGTGGCAAGCGAGTCCGGAAGCATGGCTGCAGAAGTTCGGCAACGCCCTTAAGGCACCGAGTTACGCGAGTCACGAGCAGTTAGCGCAACTGTGCCCAGCCTGCCGATCTATCTTTCCATCCCAACGGTTTCGACAGATTCGATCTCGGCATAAGCGGTTTGCGTAGCCGCCGCTGAGTTCAGCCGCACACCCAAATGCGCATTGTCTGCAACCTTGAGTCGAGGGCGTGTGCAATCACAGCCACATCTGTTTTCGCCGATCCGAGAATGTGCGAGGGGCTGAGCCGATGTCGGAGTTCGAGTGACTGGCGTTCATCTCCACTGCCCGATCATTTCTTACCTCGCGTCAAGTCCGCGGTTGAGGCTGAAGAATCCGGTGTGACGAGTCGAATTGTGGTTTTGAGTTGTACGATTCATAGAGTGGAACGGGTGTGATTTTATTTCCACGAGCACCGTTCGCATTCCGCGAGAAGCCCGGATGGATGTTATAATTTTTGTTTCGTCCCACCCAAGCCAACCCCACTGTGGGCGCGTAGCTCAATTGGCAGAGCAACTGACTCTTAATCAGTAGGTTGTAGGTTCGATTCCTACCGCGCTCACCATCTTTTCAAACACTTGGCAGCTTCGGCTCGATCCCCATTCCACCGATTGTGTCCTTTTTGTGTCCTTACTGGACTCGACGGCTGGCCACCTCGGCCACCTCGTCGATGTTTTGGTGCTGGTACTTCATGGTTGTGCTGACGGTCGTGTGTCCCATGACACTCATGACCGCAAACAAGTTTTTGGTTGCACGGTACATCTCAGTTCCAAAGCCATGACGCGCGCAGTAGAGGACGAGGTCGTTTGGCAACCCAGCCGCCTTCCTGGCTTTCTCGAACTGCTTAGTGACCGTTGTTAGATGGCCTTCCCCGGCGCGCTTGGAGGGAAAGATCCATCCTTCCTTTTGCTCCGAGTATCGTGCCAGAAGTGCCTGGCGAACACGCGGACTGATTGGCACGAATCTCCGTCCCTTGGGCGATTTGCTCTCGTAGACGAAGTATCGTTTGTTGCCCCAGTCCAGATGCTCCCATCGCATTCGGAAAACTTCCTTCTGGTTTCGCATCCCGGAATCACGCATGATCATCAACACATCGCGAAGCGGCTGTTTGCAGAAAGGCAAAAGCTTGGCTTCTATTTCGGCGTCGATGACGCGCTCGCGTGCGTGCTCCTGCATGAGTTTGATCTTTGGAGAAGCCTTGATGACGTTCCATTCCACGGCTTTTCCGAGCATTCGCCGCAGGGTGCGCAAGGCATTGTTGTGATTTGAAGGACCACCTGGGAAGGTGAGCCGGTCAGCGTCATCCTTGGTGATCGCATTGACCCTCATGGCTGCTACGTCAGTCTCTTCAAGCAACCGCCAGCCGTTCTCGTAATAGTCCTTAGTTTTTTGCTTGAGTGTGGTGTTGCCTTCTACCCATTCAAGAAACCGGATCTTGAAATCACGCAACAGCGGGCTTCGCTTTCTGAGAACCACATCTCCTTTCTCTTCGGCTCGGGCGAACTGCAGCGATTCCACTCGCCGAGCCGCCGTCAGGTTGGCTTTCTTGGTGGATCCACGATAGCGCGTACCGTCGACCCAAAAATGGTAATGGTAGATCTCGCCTCGTTTGTGCAGAGCCATTGCTCTAGCCTCCATGTGCCCGCACGGACGGCATTCGCTTGTTGGCTCGGACGTAACGTTCTACGTCAGCAAGATCATACTTGATTCGTCCTCCCAATTTCACGTAGATAGGACCGATCTCCGCACAACGCCAGTAGCGCAAAGTGCTTTCTGGGACACCCCAAATCTCCGAAAGTTCCTTGGTGTTGACCAGTTGCCGGCGCCTAGGTTGATCTGTAGTCGCAACCCGGCCAGCTGGCGACTGGAAAGGAAAAACGATCCCCGAGAGATCGACGTTGGAAGGCTCGCTGCAATCGTCCAGCGTTTCGGCACTTGCTTCAAGCTGACGCAAAATACCATTTCCCATGTTGCACCTTTATTCACGGCTGCTAAGGTTTCGCAGAGCTGGTGATGTTAAGCAAATTTGCTTCAATCCTGCAGCCGTGTCCAACAACTTCTCGTCCGCGTGATATTCCTGCCGGGAATATCAGACAGCGGCAAACCGATTCGTCACCTCACGTTTCGTTGAGCAAATCCACTTCGCGGATGCGGAGTGGACGTTTCAGAAGAACTGAGTCCAACAGTGAAGCAGTCACGACAGCCTCGTCTGTCTTGTCAGGGAAGTTGGACGTAGATCTGCGAGGAAAATGGCTATGCGCCGGCCAACACAACGACATCTTTGGGACGTCTGATTAGACCCCTCCGTGTACCTGTATCCGAGTCGCACTTGCCAATCAATTGCCTTCACAAAGAATCGCGCCGAGCGGCGCGATCTACTTGGTCGCGACATCATGCTCGTCTGTTATTCCTCGCAGGAATAACAGAGTGACGAGAAGTTGTTGGACATGGTGATTGAGTGGGGGGTATGTTTGCGCCACAAGCAGCCGATTTTGATGTCTTGCGAGAGGGTTCACAACACGTTAGTTCCGAGTCTATGCCGTCAGTCGGATCGAGCGCTTTCTTCAGTCGAAGTGCGCGGGTCCAACTGCGGTTGTTCGTTCCTGAAGGTCCGAGCAATGGTGCAACGGAAGAGCTTGCAAAGAAGTCTGTAGCCGGGGTGGAGTCCAGGGGTTCTACGCAGGTATTGAAGGCGTGATCCTGCATTCAATTTCGCGTCGGAGCAAGAACGGTGCTTCGCACCGGAAGAATTTTGACACTCCACCCCTGATAGGGAACTGCCCAGATACTTTGGTATCTCGGCAGATACCGATGAAAACACACGATCTTGAAATGAGTCGGTATCTGAAGAGATACCGCCCCTGGCAACTAACGGAGGTTCCCGTATGGCTGACATTGACATGATCGAGGAACGAGTTTCCGGGAAGTTGCGAGGCCGCGCGCTGCGCTCTTGCAACCTCAGTACCAAGCTCACGGCAGACGAGGCGAAGGCGGTCCAAGAGGCCGCGGCGCGAGCGGGAAAAGCTCAGAGCGAATGGGCGCGCGATCGATTGCTGAGCAGTGTCGTTGTCGGCAGTCACACGCAGATGGAAATGCACATTTTCACTGAACTTGTCGGTATTCAGATGCTTCTCATGAACACGCTGGAACCGCTGCTGCGTGGCGACAAGATTGCCCAAGAACAGCTCACCATCCTCTTTCGCCAAGTCCAGACAACCAAGGCCACAAAGGCGCAGGAACTCCTCACCAAGCGCGGCCAGAGCAAGGGGAAATAGTCAGCCCTCCGTCCAGCAGTGGGACCGTCGGGGGTCGATTATTTGGCCGCCCCGCCATTGTCTTTACACCCTCGCCATGTTCCGGTGACCGATCTGCCTGCGACTTTCCTGTCCCTCCGGCAGATAGTAGGCTGACTTTGAGACTGGGTCATATTCCAGAAGACCGAAAAATCTGACCTATACCAAAGGCACACACTTCGCGGATTTTCTCCGGAGACAATGTCCTGCCTTGTGCCATGCGCGAAGCTTCACGCACTTCGTCGGTCACTTGCCCAAAGAGAGTTTCTCCCGCGGCCTCCACCTGCCGGCGGGCCTTCGCATGTAGCTGGGGCGCAATCTTCTCCCGCCAATCCGCCTGCAAAGCAACGAGAGCGGCTCCAAATGTTTCCAGCGTGTCATGGATATACAGCGTATCCTTGGCTCGTTCCTCGCGGTTTCGCTTCCCCCTGATCAGAATCTTTTGCGAGATAAAACTCGCCGGGTTCGCTACCAATATGGGCTTTTCTCCTTCCAGAGGAAAGCCACTGGCACGTGACAAGATGACAGTCCAGGGCGCTCGTAGCAATAGTTCGAGGTGGCGCAGATTTTGCGCCACTACGCCACCGAGTTGGGTCGTCCCTTTGCTCTTGCCGCCTCTT
The DNA here is from genome assembly GCA_963793945.1 of uncultured Acidobacteriota bacterium. GTDB lineage: Bacteria > Acidobacteriota > Terriglobia > Terriglobales > Acidobacteriaceae > Sulfotelmatobacter. The sequence goes on from CAWCCE010000001.1 coordinate 641,538, forward strand.
TCATGGGCGCCGCCCACCAAAGGTGTAAGAAACTCCGCGTAAAATTCGCCGCGCTCCGCAGTGAGATGGTAGTGGGTCGCAGGCGGCTTGTGTTCGCCCAGAAGCTGCGCTTGAAACCGGTTTGCCTGCAAGCGCTGATAGATGTCCTGGCCTTCCACCTTCAACTCGATCGGTAGCGCGACATCGGCGTCGAGCGTCGTAAGAGGAGCATAGTCCAGTGCCTGCGCGGCCGGATGAAGACGATGCAGGCGGTGCGCCCAGCCGCCGATAATCACGACCTGGTCGAGCCAGGGAGTGAGCGACTCGATCAGTCGAGCGAAGGCTTGGAGGTCGGCTCCTGTCGAAGTCATGCGTCCTTCCCATCCAATAGTTGCGAGAGAGCTTTCTGAGCAATGATTTTGGCCTGGTCTTTGCCGCGTGCCGGATGGTGGGAGACATCGAGCCATACCTGAAGAATGTCGGCGACGGGAACGCCATGGCGTTCGACGGCCGCGCGAAAGATGGCCTCCGCGTTTTCTGGAATTCTCACGAAGGCATCCGCCTGATGCCGGGCATCTTCCATGGAGAGGCCAAGTTGCGCGAGCACTTCCCGATCCAACCGTTCCAGGTAGAGATGAGGCAGCGATCCATGTACGAACTTGAAACCCAGGGCCTCGGCAGCGGCAAACAATCCCAGACAGATCCGATTTGGAGCCTTGGATAAGGCTCCCCGGGCCGATCGCTTGTTCGGCGAAGGTTTTCTGGCAAGTCTCGAAACGTACGCATGAACAGCAACTGCGAGTTGATTGTTTGATCCGCGAATCACCCAACGCACCGGAATCTCGCGGACACGCTGCTGGTTCGCCGCCAGCCAGCGCTCGAGCAATGCTTCGCGGCGGACCACCCGCAAGAATTCATTATCTTCGAGAAATCCTTCGCTCGAAAGCTGGCGGACGAAGCGGAACGCGCTCATCACCGACACCTGGGCCGCCTCGGCCAGTTGCGAAGCGTTTTCATATTGCTTCCGTGGGGCCGAGAGCATCGAGTCAGGGACGTCTTTGGCAAGCAATACTTTCAGCATCCACTGGTTCAAGTCAGAAAACAAATAAGCAGGAGAGGACGGTTTCTCCGGCGCGCGCGCGCCGCGCGAAGGTGAACCTGCGGAGTTGAGCCATTCCATGCCGGGCCCGCGAAACATACGAAAGCCACTGGCGTCGATCAGTCCGACAGCCATGTTCGGCGCATTCCGTTCGACGAAAGCCTGCACGTGCTCGGCCAGTGATTTTGAGACATGGTCAACTGCAAGGACCGCCACGGGTATGGCAGGGCCCGGTATTTGCTGTGCCGCTGCCTGGGCTTCGAGGATGGCTTGCGACAGGAGAGGCACCGCCCGGTCTCTTCTAGCTTCCGAGGACGCCTTGATCTGGACAATGTATTTCTGGTTTCCGTGCTGGGCCACGAGGTCGATGCCTTCATCGAGGTCTTTCGCCTGGCGTTGCACGCTCCATCCAGCCCCCTGGAAGAGCTTGGCCAACAGGTCCTCGTAGGCCTGGCTACGGGTGGCAGCGACGATGGCATTGGAAAGGAGCATGGCTTATTATATCACGGCCAAGATAATTAACATGGCCGTGATTATTTCCATGGCCATGGTGGCACAGCGGGCAGCACGCGGTGGTTTCCTAGTCACTTACCGTAAGTCTCTACTTGCAGCGGAATACGCGCCGGACAGAAGAAAAGCGCCGCGCGGGAAGGACTGAGCGCCGGAGGAACGGGTGATCTCCCATTTTCTTGCTGGCGAGTGTACGGAGCGCGGGAGGCCAGTCAAGGCCTGCGCTCGCTCCGACCGCTACGCGGCGCAAAAAATGCGGCCTTGACTAACCTCCCTCTCCGCCCCGTGTTGCTCCCAGCTATCGAAAAAATGTGAGAAACCAATCGGACCCGAGGAAATGATCTGAAAGGAAGACAGCATCCCTTGCGCCTTCGGTGGGCGCACAGCCGGGGTGCACTGCGTCCGGTGAGTGTCCGGGTTTGTCCGGTGCATATCCGGTGTCTGTCCGGCATGCGGGATGTGTTTGGCGGTCGACCTCATTCGTGGTCTAAGCCTTATCGTCGCTGAGATGACAGGAGCGGAACTCAAGTCACGGTTCGCTATCCTTGCATGCCGCCAGCACAGCCAGCATCGCAGAGCGATCGCAAGATTCGGCCACTACACGTTCGCCGAGGTCATCCTGATTTCGGGGCAGGAGAAGATGGTTAGCCCGGTGTCCGTGGTGTCCATTAACCTCGGAATTTGGTTCTACGAGGTTGAAACAGGCGACACAGGCGAATCGATTGAACCTAAGGAAAGCCAGCAAAGACGCGGGTTTCCAATAAAGGTAAGAAAACAAGTTGGGGACGTAGTTCAGTTGGTTAGAACGCTGCCTGTCACCGACTTCCGAAACACAATCGATCGGGTATCCGCTGTTTCCTCCGCAAAGCACAACTTACCCCCATCAATTTTCACTTGAATTCGCAACGGTTGCTTTCACTCATTAAAATGCCTGCCTGTGATGCAGGAGGCAGCCGGTCAGACTCCAGTCGCTACGCCATCTTCGCGCAGGTCCTTCATTCTAGGGTTTATGGCAATGCCTTCCATGGCCTTTACCGCTAATTCTTTGATCTCGGTGAGATCGCGTTGCATCTTGGCCCAGCCATACCACATTGCATGGTCTGGAATTCCGTGGGACGTACCTGGAATGCGGGAATCGTGGAACGTCAGGAGGTGGAGGTTGATGTCGGGAGCCTTACTTACGGCGACCAGCCATTTCATCTGCGATAGCGAGCTTATGGGTTGAAGATAGCAGTCGCGCTGCGAGAGGGAACACTAGGTTGTCCTCGATATTGATGTGTTGCTTGTACGTGGAAACAAGGCCGGCGATTGCTTTTCGAAAGGCTTCGACGCCTGCGGCCTCCAATCTTCCAGTCGCGAGATAACGCCGTCCTAGCTCTTCCACCTCTGCGTGCAAAGATCCAGCCAAGATGTGGTCGTGTTCGAGAAGTTCAAGTCTCTCTATCGCGCCTTCCACTTCCGGAAGATGCATTTGACGCAGGCGCGGGAAT
>CAWCCE010000002.1:0-15519 GCA_963793945.1 uncultured Acidobacteriota bacterium
CCCATCTTTCCAAGCATACGACGTTGACACAAGACCGATGTCTGCGTGTCAGCAAATCAATTCCCAGAACAAACCCACAACAACCAAGGAGCTTTCCCATGGCAACCAAGTCCGCTGCCCGCATCCGTTCCCTGCATCGTCGCCACGCTCAGGCGCACGAAGCCGTCTATCACTTCACTCGCCTTGCGAAATTCAGTTGCTGTTGCCGCTCATTCGCCGGGAACAAGATCCATTGAGTGCAAGCCGAGTCCTTCGGCAGATGAGCGATTCCGTTCGGCTCTCCGCAGAGAGCTGGTACGAGCAGGACTCGTCTGAGTTTCTACAAATTCACTTACGAGAGGGGACAGTTCGACGTCCCCTCTCGCCATTTCACAACAAAGGAGAACAACAACCCCATGCAGAAGTTTCTGCTGATAGGACACTTGGGCAAGGACCCAGAAATGAAGTACACGCCTGGAGGCACCGCCATCACGACCTTTTCGGTGGCCAGCACGGAGCGCTGGAAGAACGGCGGCGGCGAGCTTCAGGAACACACCGAATGGTTCAACGTTAAGAGCTTCGGCCGGCGGGCCGAAGTTGCTGCTGAGTTCCTGAAGAAAGGAAGCCGTGTCTTCCTCGAAGGCCGGCAGCGGATCGAGTCGTGGGACGACAAGAAGTCCGGCGAGAAGAAGTACAGGTGCTTCGTCTACGTCGACAAGATCGAGTTCCTGGGCGAATCCAACCGCAACGGCCATGGCAACGGCCAGAATGGCGAGTTCGCCAAGGACCAGTCCCACAGCCAGGAAGATCCCGCCATGGTCGGAGATTCCGACACTCCCTTCTGAGCGGGCCTTCTTTCCCGCCCGGAACCCCGACAGCTTGCTCAACCAAGCGAAGGAGACCTCTTTCGATGAAGAAACTCAGCAATGAAGAACTCCTGGTCGAACTGGAAGTGCCATTTCCGGTCGACCAGGTCCTGTGGCGGGTGACCAACACCGCCAACAACCGCACCCGCGGGCAGGTCGTGCCCTACGCCGATCCGCGCGCCTACACCGATCGTCTCAACGGACTCGTAACACCCCAGGGCTGGACCCGCAGCTATGAGACGACCACGATGAACAACATCACCCGCCACAAGCGCAACAGCGAGATCGTCACGGGCAAGATTCTGGTGGTCTGCAAGGTGACCATCGAGGGTCTTGGAACACACTCGGGAACCGGCGAAGAGTGGGCGGACGAAGAGAACGCAATGACTTCGGCAGAAGCACAGGCGTTCAAACGGGCTTGCTCTTGCTTTGGCCTGGGGCGATGCTTTTATGACTTCGACGCGCCTTGGGTGGATCTGGACGACAAGGGACGCCCGAAGAAAGCTCCAGCTCTTCCAGCCTGGTTGATCCCGGAAAACTGGCGCAAGGGAGCACGTCCGTCCGGAAAGGCCAGTGGCGCGAACGGAAGCGCCACACCGTCGCACGCGGCTGGTGGAAACAACGGCCACGCGAACGGCAACGGATCCCGCAACGGCCGCGCGAACCCGACTCCGCCCACACGGAATGGGAGCGGAGAGACGCGTCCGCCAGCAACCCAAAACGTCGCAGGGTCGCAGCAGGCTGCCGCCGATGGTGGTACCACCAAGAATGAGCCAAAACCGAGCGAAAATGCAGCAAAGAACGGCAACGGCGCTGACTTGGACAAACGGATTTCCGCTTTGGAGGAATCTGTCGGCGGCAAGCTCTACCGATGGGTTCTACGGGAATACGGCCATGCCAACAAGCCTCACCTGGTACGCGACATCCAGCTGAAGAAGAAGATTCTCGACGTGCTGGAGTCGGCCACGCGGGGCCTGCGCCGCATGGAGGTCGTCCTCGATCGCATCCCGGAGCAAGAGGTCGGTGCCTTGCTGGCAAAGCTGCAAGCCCCGCCACTGAATGAAATCGCCGACATGCCTACTCTGGTCCAGGTTGTTCAGGGTCTGGAAGGCATCGTTAACAACGGTTCCCACCCCAACGCAGCCTGAAACGGCTGTTCTCTCCACCACACACGGGAGATGCCCCTTTATCGGGCGTCTCCCGTGCCTGTCTTACGTTGAGGTTCCATGATGAACAGAGACGACATTCTCTACTGGTGGACTGGTGACGACCAAGCGCGTACAGCCCTCGCTCGCCAAACACACCAACTCAGAATGCCGGACCCGAGAGCACGGGACGGGCCAAAGTCCAAGCCATCGACAATACGTACATGTGGATCTGAGGGGTAAGCTTGGATACGACGGCGAGCACAACCCGAAGCGCAGCCGCCACAAGCACGAAGACGACAAAAAACCGGAATAGTCAGTTCACGGTGGCCGTTCAGGCGCTAAGAAGCGAATGAATATGACAAACCTCAAAGGCAAGTGGTTCAGCTGAGGACCCGTCGGATTTTTCGCCTGAGAGTTCCAGACACGCCCTCTGTGTCAGCCAGCCGCGTCCGCAGCATGTTTTCAGCCATTGAGACCGGCAGGCAGATGGAAAACTTGAGTTCTTTGATCGCTTTGCCAATGTCTCCAGCATTGACGACATCCGGCGGATCTGCCCGCATCTGCTCGATGACGCTCTCGAAGACTTCTTGATTGACGGCCGGTCGAGCTTGATCGTGAGGTTGTCAACGGCGCTAGGAATTCCGAACCTCTCACGAAGGGCGTGTGCGAGCATTGCGTTCGCCCTCACTCCAGCGAACGTCCACCAGGATGTGCGGTTCTCGGACTTGTCAACGACGAGCGTTGTACAGTCTTCGGACAACCAGTTGAATTCCTCGCAGACGGTGGCCATCTCCTCGCCCGCTCGACGGGAATAGTATCCCGAGTTTGGGTCGGAACGCAGTACCGTGCCGATAGCCTGGCAATAACGGAAAGACAACGGCTGCCCGGAACCCATCCAGCGAGACTTCCCCGGCATTTCCGTGGGTTCCACATACGCAACCCTGCTGGACCAATCAATGCTCGTTGCTACCCAGCTCCGGCCTCCGAGGAGCAATACTGGTCGCTCTCCCGTACGAATCATGAAGGACGATTCGTGGACCTCACCCAAATCAATTCGGCCGTGCTTGACGCTGAATAGTGGCGGACTCTGAAACACGGACAGGAGCTCCATGAAGTTCTTCCGGCCGAACTCTTCTTCACCCTTACGCCCAAACCACAGCACGCCCTCGTCTTCCGCAAACAAGCCGTTCGCGAGCATGTACGTCACGATCGACGTGATTTGCTCCTCTGTCATTTGGGCAAATGCGGGCATGCGCCCGATCCACTCCCGCCATGTATGCCTCCCGATCCCGCCCTGTTGAAGCGCGAGCGCCATCAGCTGTTGAGCGAAGATGTGGTAAGGCTTCGCTGGCGGCTCAATAGGTTCGACATAGCCGCTGCGCCACAATTGAATAAGCCCTGCCGCCCGGATCAGAGCCGAGCGCGATGTGGCTAGGAATAAGCAGTTCCGGCTGGCCCCTTGTCTGCGTCCTGTTCGGCCCATTCGTTGGAGGAATGAAGACACCGTCGGAGGGGCGTCGATCTGTACCACTCGATCGAGATCCCCTACGTCGATGCCAAGTTCTAAAGTGCTGGTCGCAACGATCACACAATCCGAACCTGTGCTGAACGCTTGCTCCGCTCGCCGACGTTCGTCTGCACTTAGCGAGCTGTGCGAAACGAACGTTTGCACCGAGAGCGAACGGAGCCTGGCTGCCAACTCCTCGGCTCTGGATCGGCTGTCGCAAAAAACGAGGCGCTTCTCACCACGATGCAAACGGGACAATACCAATGCCGCGTTCTCAAGGTTCCCCACATAGTCCAGCTGAACGTCAGATTCCGCCATGGGCCCGTTTTGGGGCGCCATGACTTGTCCGGTGCCTTCGCAATGCCCCGCGAGCCAGTTTAGAAGGCCGGCAGGGTTACCGACCGTAGCCGAGAGCCCGATGCGCTGGATCTCCCTTCCTGCGAGTTTGGTCAGTCTCTCCAGCAGAGCAAGAACATGCCAGCCACGATCGTCGCCGGCGAACGCATGGATCTCATCGACAATGACAACACGAAGGTTCTGGAACAGACTGATTCTGTCCGTGCGCCTCGATACCAGCATCACTTCAAGCGATTCCGGCGTCGTCAGCAGGCAGTCAAGCGGCTCCTTTAGGAATTGCTGTCTTCTCCGAAGCTTTGATATCGCCGTGCCAGATTCCAGAACGCCGGCCGACCAGTTCGCAATAGCCGGAGAGTCGACGTATCAAGGTTATTCAGAAGCGCCTTGATGGGACAAAGATAGAGAACGCTCAGGCCGGTCCAGTTGTCGGATAGCATCCGCGACAGAACCGGCAAAAAAGCAGCCTCAGTCTTGCCAGCGGCAGTCGGCGCAATCAGAATTGCGTGCTGGCCGGCAAGGATCGGTACGATGCTCTCCTCTTGAAGAGGCCTCAGCGCTCGCCAACCCAATGAGTTAACAACATGATGTTGGAGAGCCGGGTGCAGATGATCAAAGGCGGTCACAACTTCAACTCGATATCATCAACACTGTTCGCGGCGCGAACATTTCTCTCGATCTCAGTCAGCTCCGATGGACTGATCGTTAACTCATAGTGCTGGCGCGGATCAAAATCCGCGTGCTGGTCGATCCTATCGAGTACGTCACCAACGAGCTTCTTGAGGAAAATGCGTGGAGCTATCCCAACCCGCCCTCCGAGATTCCCCGTCACGGCGCTTGCGAGGTCATGGATGTACGTATCATCCGCTACCGCCCGAATCTTCTGCGCATTGAGCGGAACTTTCGGCGAAAATGTCCCGAACTTTTCTGCCGACCTCTGTCAACGAATCGAGGTCGAAGCCGCGAAGTCGGATCTGTACCGCGCGTTGATTGTCAAACCGAGCCTCAGAGGCGAAATCCACATCCAGACGCTGCGCAAGCGGCGGCAACCGGTGAGTCCCTTGCGGGCCATCAAAGAATGCGGGTGTCCCAGTGATCAATACGTAAAGCCCCGGAAACCGCCCTGAGTAGACCTCATCAATCAACTGGCGCAGTGCGTTGAGTCCCTTGTCGCGAACATCTCCGCGAACCCGCTGCAAAGTCTCCACCTCGTCAAGTACAACGACAAGCCCGGCGTGACCGGAGTCCCGCAGAACGACTAGCAGCCCCTGCAAGAAGCTCAAGGCACCGTAGTGGTCAATATCTTCCTTGACCCCGGCGAAGCGTTTAGTCGAGGCCGCCACGTTAGGCTGTGCCATCAACCAAGCGAGAATACCCTCGGCGATTCCCGAGTCGCCTTGCGATACCGCCTTGCGGTATCCGCGTAGGGCAACCGAAAAGGACGGCGCGGTCTTGGCTATCGACGCCAGCCTCTGCTCCATCAATTCATTCGTTCGATCCAACAGCTTCGCCGAATCGCTCGGATCGATATCTCCGACCGCAAGGACATCCTCTTCGAGCGTGTAGAACCAGTTATCAATGACGCCACGAAATGCGCCGGAATCACTATCCGCTGTAGCCAGCCGCTCCGTCAACCGCCGATATACGGTCTCCAGCCGATGCAATGGCGTCTCTGTTTCGGAGATTTGGACCTCCGCCGTGGCGAACGTCAGTCTTTTGGCGCGCTCCTGGAGCCATCTTGCGAAAAACGTTTTCCCACTCCCGTACTCGCCGCGTATGGCCTTGAAAACGCTACCGCCTGCACGTACTGTCTCCAATTCCTGGTCGATGGCGTCCTGAAATCGATCCATGCCCACGGCGAAAGTATCTAGCCCACGTTGCGGCACAGTCCCACGACGCAGCGCGTCGATGATTTCCCGACGCCTCTGTGGACTAGACATTGTTGGCCTCTCCTGGGTCATCTCAAACTGCACTTCCAGCAATTGGCGATTTAGGACTACCGAACCCGAGCTATCATCTACTGACAGAACCGGATAGCCGTCCACATTGAGGATTCGCCTCAAGGCTGCGATCAGTCCTGGTATTCGGAGCTCAGGTTCGCCCAGCTTCTGAGCGAGCGCCTGTCGGAGAATCGTCCCGCCACGCTCATCGAGCGCGAAGAGGAATCGGCGAATCCGCTCAGCGGCAGGTGCCGAGCGGCCGGCCACGGCAACTTGCCGGGCGAACACGGGGGAATCGATGAGACAGTCAATCCATGTTCGCGGACCGGTGATACCGCTGAACGGCAGTTCAGCTTGGCCTTCCGCGGAATACTGTGGCTTCGAGACTGGAGTGACAACCTTGAGAGGCGTGATCGGAATCGGCTCAACTCCGCCGATAAGCCACCAATCGGGTTCGTATGCGGGAAGCGACTTCGTAGCCTTCTGGCATGGAGCTGGGCCAACCAAGGACGGCCACCGGAATTACACACTCCTGGGGAGACGCGCCTCCGTGATAGCCGTTTCGCTTGCCACCGTAGCGGACCTTTTCCGACCAGGGACAATGAGTTTGCCTTCTGGAAGGACCACTCTCGACCCGGCCATCCGGATCTCGTCAGGCTCGACATTCCCGTCGTAGCTGCGAAATCGCTCGCCGGCGGTCGAGGGTCGATACGAGGTTTCGGCGATCAAGCACGTGCCCATGATCGCTCGTCATGATAACCAACCGTCCGGATTCCATTGCGGCTGCCAGCAAATGACTCAGCACCGGAATATGGCGGAGCGTCCAGGGAACGGCAACTTGCTCGCCTTTGAGGAGGTGATCGTCAACAGCATTCACGATGGCTGCAACGACGCGGCGTTTCGGACGACGCGATCTCTCGACGAAGCTCCGCTGCGAGCGAGGAACCGCCCGCGTCAGTCAGATCGGATTTCTGGAAAAGAATCGGGGGCGCTCCCGGCTTCGAAACCTGCACAAGGTCTGGCTGAGCGGCGAAATTCCTTTTCTCGTCTTCGCCGGTTCCGCTAGTCAACTTCCCGGACAAGAGCGTGCGACGACTCACTTCAGTCACAGAAGGGAGCGTCGCAATCGACGGTTTACGCGCTTCGCCCTTCCGGGTCAGTTCTACCCAGCCGTTCCTGGAAATGTCCTCTATCAATTCGCGGTAGACAGCGAAACTCATGCCGTCGACTACAACCAGCAGCACTGGGGCAACTTGGGCGGCAGGTGAAACGGCGGTTCTTCAGAACGTTCTCGATCAGCACCACGGTGCTCAGACCGACATCCTGCCTCCATCCAGGAGGACATCAGCTCAGCGAACCGCCGGTTCTGATTCTCTCTCTGCTGAGTCACGAGCTCACAGAGTTGCCCATAGGCAGCCGAGAGGCTCATCGGCAGGATCTCCATAGAAAAGGCATTGCCGGGCCCAGTCAACGAATCCACCCTCGCGAGCGTATGCATTGGCAGCTTCCTCAAAACTCTGCAACTTCTCAGCAACGACGACTCCGTCCGCCCGCCGCGAGCCATTGCAGCATGCGCACAGCCATTTCCACCTGATTTGCGCGGGACCGCAGTCCGCTGCGAAACGGTGGCTCCTTACTGACTCGGCGGCCGCGCGTACTTCGCCTGATACCTCCTTGACTTCCGATGTCAAAACGGCCGAAATAGCTTGCCCAAAATGATCAAGCCGTAACTCAAATCCAATGCGGGAGAACTCGCTTAGCCAAGCGAAGGCGTCCGCACGGACATCCTTGAGAATCTGGTCCGACCTGTCTACGAAGCATCAGGAGAAGCTGATCATTGCCCGCTGCCTCCAGCCGGTCAAAGAGCCGCCTAGCCGCCTCCGCCCAGGCGTCCGCTACGTCGGCGATTTAGGGACTTGCCGCCTGTGTACCGCTCAAGTCGCGCGGCTGCGGCTTGCAATTCAGGATTGGTACCATTGGCAAAAACAGCACACATCGCGAGCCCCAACGGGAAAGCATCCGTGCCGAATCCCGCATCAACACAGTCGAAAATGGCTGCGGTGCTCTTACCGGCGTACTCAGAGATCCATGCGCGGACGGCGCTCTGCATGTCGGGCCTGAGAGTTCCGAACCGTGCTACATTGCTCGCGTCAAGCGACCACCGGAGCAAGTCCTGCGCATCGGGCCGTGAAGAACCGAATCCAAGACTCCTCCGTAGGATCAGGCCCCAGACCGTATCGCCGTCCAGCACTCCACTCGGAACCGGGTCAACGCCTTCCGGGGGAAGTACATCCATGACGAAATCGGCCAGCCATGGCCGGCGAAGCAAACTTGGATCAATCTCCCGCGCCTGGAAAACATCCTTCAGGATGGTCCAGCCTTCGACGGAATGCAGCCGCCGCCTGGCAAACCGGCGCGACGACATCCTGTCCGAGATCGCCCTCCTCCAAGTTGGTCACGACAACGACTGACGTTGACGTGCCACCTGCATCCAAGAGGGCCTCGCGGATCTGCAACTCGGACGCGCAGTAGACAACCCTGAACTCGCGGTCATTCACGCTGATCTCGGGCGTTGCCTTTCCAGCCGTTCACAGTCCGGATTCCGATGGCGTGCGCCTCCGGCAAGCGGCGAACGATGTTCGCTACCTGGGCGCGGATTTGAGAAAGAGAAGCCATTGGCTTCTATCCGTTATGGGCTGGCTTCGACCCGCAGGGGGACTCGCACTCCGAACAGTGTCATCTCGCGTGTTGCCAAGTCAATAACGCAGTTCTCATCCGCGTGGATGAGCGTATGGAGCGTCGCGCTGACCACGATCATATTTGATCGAGCGTCGGCGCCACCCTTGGACAGCGGCCGGATGTGATGGACCTCCAACGCTTCGCGGACCTTTTCGGCTGGCAGGATATTCCGGGACCGAATCGCCACGCATTTGGCTCGTCGCCGTAGAGGCGCTTCAACTGTTCGACCAGTTGTCGATTTCTCTTCAGGCCTTCGGTATTGCTCCCGTAGAAGCCGCGACTTCCGCTTCATCGCTTTCCAGGTGCGAGAACTTGTTCGGCTTTGCCGGCGAACTCTGTCACCGGGTTGTGCAGCGCCACCTGGGCGAGGCGGTCCTGTGTGGCGAGTCGTTACCTGGGGGCGCTTCTTTCCGGCTGCGGTTTCGGCACATCGGCCAGCAGCTTCACCGCGCGGCTCTGCGCCTCGGTAAGGGCGGGCCCCAGCGCTACGGCAAGTTCATCGGCCTGGAATGCTTGCCGCAGTGCAGTCCAAATGGCCTCGTGCTGCCTGTCTTCCGGTCATCAGCCAACCGGAGTACTGCTTCCAGCAACTCCCAGTTCACTCGGGAGAGCGATTCGAGCACGTCTCCAGCCTTCTTGAAGCTCGCCCCCATCGCCTGCTCCGAGAGAGGCCACCTCTGCCCTGCGCCAGGGCATTCACGAATGCATCTCCCTCGCTTTGTGCTCAAGGCGTCCACGAGCGACTTCACCACCTGAGCCGTCTTGAGCCGGGCCGGCGTGTACCCGCGTCGGCCAACTGCGGTGCAACCTGTTTGAGCCGAACCGGAGTTGCCCGCAAGCCATCTTTCCTTGCGGCGATCTCGGCCTGAATATCGCCGATGAGCTTCGACACGTTCGAAGCGTTCAGCAGCGGTGAGGCGGTGACCCCGAATACCGCGGCCGCGCGCTCCCGAACTTTATCCCACGTCGCTTGCGAAGGCAGCTTTTGCTCGCGGAGTTCCAGTTCATCCTGCACGTTCTCCAGGTGGGCTGCGTGGGCCCGCCATGCAGGAAAAAGCTTCGGTTCGTTTGCAGCGCGAACACCAGGATGATGAGATTCTGAACTTCTTTGGGAGAAGCCCCATGGCCACAGGTTCATCGATCCACCTTCGCATCTTGCCGACCGTCATCGCGCCGCCCTGTTCGGCCTGTTTTCGGAGGAAATGGGTTCTCCAGTGATGGCCCAGCAGAAAATGCGTCTCGTGCATCTCCCCGAGTTTCAGTGGATTCGCGATCTGCCGCATCTCCCTTCGTTTCGGCTGATCGACGGCGATCCGCCCATCCGGTGTCTGAGTGGCACGCTCCAGTTCGGCGAGGACCCGCTTCAACGTCGCAGGCCCAAGGTTCGTTTCATCCTCAAACGCGGGATGCGCCGGGAACTGGTGTTTCAAAGCCTGCCCCAACAGGTGCTGGAAGGCCTGCTGAAGGTTCGCGCCCACCGGCGACTGAAGATCGAAAGCCGGATCGAGCGTCTGGAAATGCTCCGACACAGTTCAGTTCGTGAGCCGTGTCGAGCGAACCTTGGACCGGATTTGAAGCCTGGTATGCGCCTTCCAGATACTGAATCAACCGCTGGCGAAGCTGGCTCCTCTGGTTCTCCAGCAGCGTCTTCGCCGCCTGCCGATCCACCGGCGCGAGATGAGTCACGTAACTCGTGAATCGCTCCCCCGTGAGGATGTGGTCCAAAACCACCAGTGTCCCTAGATCCTTTTGCGCCTGCCTGCTCAGGAATGAAGGAATCCAGAGCAGAGTGCGGCTGGCAGGCTTCTGCTTGGCCCGGTATGTCTCGATCTTCGAAATGTCGTCCTGCGGGCCATGGCCTTCGTCGAACGGGTAGTCGATGATGACTTTCCAGTCGTCGCCGCGAGCCTCCAGGGATTCATCCGCCAATTCGCGGACGTTCGCCACCAGGACTTCGCACGAGCGCTTCGTTGCCCGCCACTTGAAGTCGTGCCGGACGAAAAGCTGATCTTCATGCGGAATCCCGAGTTGGCCGAACAGGAGTTCCTTGATCTTCAGAATCCGGTTGCCAGGGTTGTCCACCGTCCTGGCCTGCTCCAGAATGCTCTCCGTATCCACGCCGGTCAGTTGCACGGATATCGTGGGATTCGTTGGCTCGTCGCCAATCTTGATCTGCCCGATTTCCGCTGCCCACCGCCGGCATTTGCCGAGAACCACGTTGCCTTCGCGCCCCGGAATCGGCGACTTAATTGTGCCGTGGTTCAAGGCGGCGAGGCGGCTGGCCGTCAAACCCCGCAGCGCTTCCACGTTCGGAGCCAAGGCCGAGAGTAGCAGGGTCTTCGCCAGCCGGTCGTCGTTCCGAAGCGCGGCGGCCCGTACATCGTCAGCAGGCAGCAATGCTGCCTGCTCGAAACGTCAGGCCGTGGTCGCGTTCGAGGATTGGTTTCAGCTTCTGCTGATAGAGTTTCTTCGCGTTGTCGAAGTGGACCCGCATCACGTCGCGAGAACGCTTCATCCCCTTCCGCGACGGCGTCGAACAGATCGCCCACTGGCACGATGTCGCCCAGCTTGAGCGTGTCCTTCTGCTCGACCAGCAACTGGAGCATGATCTTCAGCGCCGTCCGTTCACGCTGCAGCACCGACGAAACGTCCACCAAGGTTTCCACGAGAGCCGGGCTGAACGGGTAAATCTTGCGGAAAGCGGCCGGATCGGAATCGCTCGTCAGCAGCACATCCATCACTTCCTTTTGGATCTGCTGCGTTTGCCGGAAGGCATCATCCATCTGCTGCCGGGCGGCTTCGGACTTGGGTTTGAGGATTCGCCTCTCGGCGATGGCTGGCAAGTTCCGGTCTTCCAGTTTGATGGTGGCGAACCGAGCTTCCCAATGCTTGAGCGTGTCGCTGAAACTGACGATGCCTGCCCCGGTCAGGTTTTCACCCGACCAACTCCCGCAAATCCCGCTGGCGCGCCACGAAGCTGATGATCGGCGTGGGGCGGTCCGCGGTTTGCGATTCCACCAACTTGATGAGCTTCTGCCCTTCGCGGGTCACGAACTCGACGTTGGCTGCGTGGCTGGCGAGCCACAGGATCAACTCGTCCAGGAAAAGAATCAGCCCGTCATACCCGAGCGATTTGGCGTGCTTGCTGATGATTGACAGGCCGGTGTCGAGATCGACGAACTCCGAATCCCCACTCTTGGCATAGGTGAAGAACTTTTCGACCAGATCACCCACCAGCCGAACCCGGTCTTCGGCTCTTGGCGGTGCGGCAATCGCAGATTCAAAGGAAGCTGGCGTCCCATCCTGCACCAATCTCGCCCCACCCGGAGACCAGTCGCTTCGGAACCCCGGTTGAGTGTGGTGAAGAATCGATCGTCGCCCATTTCGGTGCGCAGCGCTCTCAGCGTCCCGAAACATCGAGCTTCGGATCAGAAAAACACCAGGAAGCTTCGAGTCCGGGGTGCAGCCGCTGGACCTGGTTCACGTACTCGCCCAGAATGTGCGATTCCATGGTCTTGGCGCTGAGCATGTAGTACGTGATCAGGAGGAACTTCTTGCCCTGAATCCAGGCGTTGTGCCTATCGATCGACGGGAGCCAGTTCCGCAACAGACCGCACAGCAGGGTTGTGCTGCAACAGCAGATAGAGCGATCGCCATGAAATGGCTCTTGCCGCTGCCAAAACTGCCGTGCAGATAGGCCGCCTTGCTGGTGCGTCCCTCGATGCCTGCGCGGATCATGCCCAAGGCGTCGTCGAAGCACCGCACCAGTTGCGGCGTGACGACATAGGTGTCAAGCGTTTCATCGGGTCTTCGTTACGCCCTCGGTCAACCGGAGGACGAAATCCCCGCGCCGAACTTGATCCGGCAATTCGATAAGGTCTTTGATGTAGGTCGCCATGCGTTTCCTGTCGCAACGTTCCCCAACGGAACGTTACGTATTCCTCTTCTTCCGCCCACGCGAACTGGACTGCACCGGGGGCGTCCATCCCCGGATCTGGTCCAGGGTCATCTCCATCGCGCGGGCTTCATCCTCGACAAACTGCTGGAAGAAATCGCCCATCCGCTCGTGGTATTCGGGATGGATGTCGTTGTGCCACTGCTTGAGCCACGGAAGAAGTTCGAGAATCCCTGCGAGGAGAGGGACGCGCCGTTCGGGCGTCCAGCCTTCATGGTTCTTCACCCGCTCGTAGTAGGCGGCAATGGCCTGTGCCTGCTTGAAGGTGATCCCACCCAGCCCATCCGATCACCGGGGTGGGATCGACGTCGCGTTCGCAGAACGGGAAGCTGATGAATCGCTCCTTGGGAACGTCGAGCTTTCCACGCAGGGACCAGTAGGACTGCTTCTGAAAGTCCTTGAATCGTATTTCGGCGGCGCAGGGATATCGCCAACTTCCTCCGCAATTCGCTCCTTTGTAACGTCGGCCTTCGCGGCAGTTGAAACCTCTTTATCGCTCGAACCGCCGCTTCGTGAGATCCTCCAAGCGCTGCTGATCCCACGCCCGTTCCCACAAGGCACGCTTCCGTAGGCCACTCTCGGAGTATCGCAGTATCGATATTACCAGGAACCGATTCCGCTTCAACCAATTCAACAACCAGCGTTGTCCAGTCGAAATCCGGTCTGCCCCGATACAACTCTGCGACTGATAGAAACGACTTATCTCTACGCACCGAGTTCAGCCACTCTCGCGCAGCTTGTGAGCTCGGTGTGAGTCCAGTCATGTAGCTTTTCCATTCGCTGAAGAAGCCATGCCCGCACCGCACTCCGCTGATGCCCCTGCCAATCTCCAGTGTTCCAGCGACGCTTATATTCTGGTTGCTCGATTATGCCGATGTTACGATTAGCGTCGATCGCAGCAATACGCTCCTCGACCAGTTCGCGATAGTCGTCCGACCAGTGCGCCGGGAGTTCGACAATAGGCGTCGATTCATGGCGCTCGAACCACGTTGTTTCCAGCTCGCCAGCATCCATTTGTCTTGCCATGCCTATCTCAAAAGCTCGCTCGCCGGCTTTGATCAGAGGAACCTGGTCGAGCGAAATGCATAAGTCCTCTTCCAATAGACCGTAGCGCTTATAGCATTGCCAGTCCAACTCCTCTTGAAGGCTTATCATCCGCATCAGAAGTTCCGATGACCGCCGCCTCGCCGTACCGAGCCAATCGCCAGCCGACGTCTCCTGATGAATGACCCTGTTCGGTTGATGGTCTGCATACTCGCGCCCAGCGGCAGTCAGCATAGCTCCTCAAGATCCGTGGGACGATCTTTGGACAGCGGAAATTTGCGAATCTTAGTGCCGTCGAATTCGTAGAACTGTTCCCACTCCTCGGTAGCAAGACCCCCTCCGATACCTCCCCGCCTTTGTTATGAAATGTCTGCTTCATCCAGAAACACCCTACGGAACTATTCAGTAGCGCAAGCAATCCGATGTGCTGTTCCTCAGTGGCTGATTTCGGAAGCTTTATAACCGGCGCTGAACCGTGAAAAATCTTGCCGCCACGGTCCAGGACGAAGTGGTTATGAGTAGCTACGAACGCAAAGCCAATGGAGTAAGGCACCGAAAAACGGTGTTTCAAGAACCGGTTGTATTCCCACCAAGTACGCCCGAGCTGGCGATGGTCGCCGCCAGCTCTTTCCGCCTCCAAAGAAGTTCCTTATAGCCAAGGAATCTGTGCACGTCTTCACCTTCGACCGAGTCAACCGGCCTTAGGTCTTTGTCGTAAGGAAATAAAGCGTACTTTCATCGCCAATACACCAGTCGCGAAGTTGATCACCTTGAACACTAGCGATTTGGTGCTCACGCTTCACGCGACTACGCTCAAGAGCGTCGAGCGGTAGTAAGTACGCCTCGTCCTCTCGGGTCTTGCACATCAGGCATACGGTATCGACCTCATCGGCGAGTACCGTGCATGGGCTTTCGATTGTTCCTTCAATTCCGCAGCGCCGCCGCCCCCAACACTCCACGGATGTGTTTGCAAAGGCGGTCCGAGCTGTGTCCGATACGCTCACAAAAGCCGACTCCGATCCCGGATTGTCAACTTGCTGGAGTATTGCGAGCCAAACTAAGCCTTCTGAGGGGACAGCCGGAGTCTTGGCTTCTCCGCGGATGCCCAGCACTGCACGAATACTTCGCGCACGGGTTTCGGTGTCGGCCGAGCAGGATCACTGTCGGAGTTCCGTGTTTTGGTATGTGGGCGCGCGAAGTGTCGATGATGTGCGTCAGATCCCAACCTGGAATGTACCGTTCCACCAGCTTTTTGCCAAACTCGCGCTTCATGAATGAGTTTGCTGTAATCATGCCGACAAAGCCCCTTCATCCTGCGCGAAGATTAAAGAAACGTTCCATGAAAGGAACTGCCAGCGAATATTGGCGATGGCAAGAGCCAAAACGCTTTCGGTACTCAGAGTTTAGAGACTTGTCGCTGACGGCAATGTACGGTGGATTACCAACAACAGCGTGATATTGCTGACCTAGGATTCGGCGGAGTGCGCTCTCGTCCTCGATCTCATAGACGTGTTGAAACGGGTCCATTCCCTCCAGGTATTCATCCGTTCAAGTTCGCCGCCAAGTCGTAGGCCGTGAAAAAGTGAATCTCCGCCGCGACGTGAATATCGAAAGGCCGGTGCGGCGCGGAGCTGTTGACAGCCGCACAGTCGAAGAGCGGCAACCAAGAGGCGAAAACGGGCAATCGCTATTGCAAACGGATTGAGGTCAACTCCATATACACTATCGAGTGCCCGTTGTGCCAGCTCGCGGGTGTTTATCCCTGGCTCGTGTTTTACCCACAGGCCATCGAGTCGGCGAAAAGAACCCAATAGAAAGTGGCCTGATCCGCATGCCGGATCGATCATCCGGACCTTCGAGTATCCAAACTCGTCAATGGCGGGAGATAAAGTACGATCAAGAATAAATTCCTCAACAAACTCCGGGGTCTGGAGGAGGGCATACTTTTTTCGCGCAGGCTTCGAGAGGTCTTGATACAAATCACCTA
>CAWCCE010000003.1:0-1268505 GCA_963793945.1 uncultured Acidobacteriota bacterium
GATAATCCCTCGGAGGCAGATCATGAAATCCGCACGCTTCTTGTCTCTCGTGCTCCTGGTTGCGCCCGTTACGCTTGTTGCCCAGGAGCACCCAACGGTCAATGCGCAACCGAATACGGTTTTCGTTGGTGCCGACGGAAAGTACGAATCCGCTCCCGACACCGCGCATTCCAATTCGATGTTTCCGTCCAGGATGAGACTCCGCAGGCCGCATCCAGCATGCCTCCAAGGACGTTGAGCAGGTCCGGCAAGTGCTGCGCGCAAACGGCCTTGATCCTAAAAGCGCAACAGTCGGCTTCCTTTCAGTCCAGCCTGCCTACGAGTACAAACCGAAGCAACACATCGTCGGGTATCGCGTCACCACCGACATCACCCTCAAGCTTAAAGATTTTTCGAAGGTCGGGCCGATCACGCAGCAACTCGCCGATGCAAATGTAAGCGAGACGCAGACCGCGAGCTACATCCTCGAAAACATGGATGAAGCTAAGAACCGCGCCGTTGAAGACGCATACCGGCGCGCAAAGAACTCCGCCGACACTATCGCTCACGCCAGCGGGCGGACACTGGGTGAGCTCTCTATGCATCCGTGGACACATTTGAAAATGTGCACCCGCTAATGGCTCGTATGGCACGTCCCACGGCGGCGATGGCCAATGCAGCGCCGGCACCGACCGAAGATTTCACTCCGCAAACCGTTACCGTCACGGCGCATGTGAATGCTCTATTCAACTTGAAGTAGACGGATGCCGATGCCTGCCCGGACCGCACAATATTGGATCGAGCGGCTCAAACTTGATCCGCATCCGGAGGGCGGTTATTTTCGCCAGACCTACCGTTCGGACGTTCTGATCGCGCACGAGGCCCTGCCTGCCGGATTCAAGGGCGAGCGCGCTGCCTCGACCGCGATCTACTTTCTGTTAGAAGGGATGAACTTCTCCGCCTTTCACCGGTTGGAATCCGATGAAGTATGGCATTTCTACGTTGGCGCTCCGTTAGTGGTTCACGTGATCGATCCGAACGGAAAATACAAATCGATTCTTCTGGGAAATGATCCGGAGTCAGGCGAAGTGCTGCAGGGTGTCGTGCCCGCCGGAAGCTGGTTTGCCTCGCATGTCGCCGACTGGAAGTCGTTTGCCGTGGTCGGCTGCACGGTGGCGCCGGGCTTCGATTTCGCGGACTTCGAGATGGCGAAGCGCGAGGAATTGATAGAGCGCTATCCGAAGCATCGAGAGTTGATCGGGCGCCTGACGCGCTAACTACTTCGCGGCGACGGCTTTCTTCGGGAACATTTCGCCTATCCGCCGGATCTGCGCCCCGACTCCCTTTAGCTTTTCCTCAATGTGCTCGTAGCCGCGGTCAATGTGATACACCCGGTCGATGATGGTCTCTCCGTCGGCGACCAGTGCCGCCAGGACGAGCGATGCCGAAGCACGCAAATCGCTTGCGAGAACCGCTGCCGCGCTGAGTGGAGTCTTCCCGCGAACCACAGCCCGTCTTCCTTCAATCTTGATGTTCGCGCCCATGCGAACGAGTTCCTGCGCGTGCATGAATCGGTTCTCAAAAATGTCTTCTGTAACGATCGAAGTCCCTTCCGCTTGCGTAGCAAGAGCCATAAATTGCGCCTGACAGTCCGTGGGGAACCCAGGGTGTTCTTCCGTCGACATGTCGGCGGCGCTGAACGGATTGTCTCCCATAACTCGCACAGCATCAGCCGTTGCTTTCGTCTTCACCCCAGCCTCGTGCAGCTTGCTGAGCAGAGCACCCAGGTGCGAAGGGTCGCATCCGGCAATGTTGAGATCCCCTCCGGTCATCGCTCCGGCGATGATGAAGGTGCCGGCTTCGATCCGGTCTGGAATGATGCGGTGCTTCGCGCCTTTCAGCTTGCTCACGCCCTTCACACGGATCTGCGCCGTGCCCGCGCCTTCGATCTTCGCTCCCATCTTGTTGAGCAGGTCGGCCAGGTCGGCCACTTCAGGCTCGCGCGCACAATTTTGCAGAATCGTTTCGCCCTCGGCTAGAGTCGCGGCCATCAACAGGTCTTCCGTACCCGTTACAGTGATCTTGTCGAATACAATTTCCGCGCCCTTCAGACGAGTCGCGCTAGCTTCAACGTAGCCGTGATCCTGCACGATTTTCGCGCCCAGCTTTTCCAATCCCTTGATGTGGAGATCGATCGGCCGCGCTCCAATTGCGCAACCTCCAGGAAGCGAGACTCGAGCATGACCGCAGCGAGCCACAAGCGGACCGAGCACGAGCGTTGACGCACGCATCGTTTTCACCAACTCATACGAAGCCTCCGGTGCAGCCAGATTTGCGCAATGAATCGTGGTCCGATGCTGGGCGCGCCCATAGCCGAGTTCCACGTCGGCACCCATGGCCGCAAGCAAATTGCGCGTGGTCTGAATGTCGCGTACTTGCGGGATATTCTCGAGAATCACCGGCTGATCCGTAAGCAACGCGGCCGCCATGCAAGGAAGCGCGGCATTCTTCGCCCCGCTGACGCGCACCGTTCCGAGCAGCGGCTCCCCGCCGCGTATCACAAATTTATCCATGAAGGATTCCTTGGCTCGATTGTAACGGGGATTGGGATCGCTGATCGTGACTCGGAGGGAACGGACGTACAGGGACTTCGGAAGGTCAAAGGCAATGGCTTCACCACAGGTGACACAGGGGAATCACACAGGGAAATCCCCACCCTCGGAGTGACGAGGGTAGGTTTCCACGGTTGAATCAGGGAGTGATTTTGAAGGCCAATCCGCAGCCGTTGGCCCCTTGCCATGCGGTCCCATAGACGGTTCCATTGCTGCTGACGTAGAGCCGGCCGCGAGGACTGAATCCATCGCTTCCGCCGGTGAAGCTATGGAGGAGGGTTATGTTTCCGGAAGTATCCATCTTATAAACGGCTCCTAGGTTATTCAGCCCGCCCGTAAAACTTGCGCCGTAAAGGTTTCCGGCGGAATCGCGGGCCAATGGTCCGCTTGGAATGGACGCGTCGGAAGGGCTACCTTCAAAGGTGTGGGTGGTGGTGAGAATGCCGCTTGTATCAATCTTGAAGATGGTGCCGCATCCTGAGCCCGAGCAGACATTAAGGTCGCCACCTTCAGAAGTTGTGCCATAAAGGACTTCACCAGGGGCAAACGTGAGGTCCGAATCCGGGGTGTCGCCGTTGGGGCCGCCGAGGTCGAACGCGTACAAGACGGTTTTGTTTCCTGATGGGGAAATCTCAAAAACTTGTCCGCCACCGATGAAGGTTTGCCCGTCCTGGTATGAGGTATCGCCGTAAAGATTTCCGGCGGAGTCCATGACGAGTCCCGCATACGGGTCTTGGCCGTCGTTCCCACCTTCGAAGCTGTGGATCACGGACTCGTGTCCCGTGTTATCGATCTTGAAGACCGTACCGCATCCGTTGAGACCTGTAGTGCAGGAGATGTCGCCTCCTCCGAACGTAGTGCCATACAGATTGCCCTTTGTGTCTCTTAGCAAGTCCGAAAAGAGATACCCGCCGTCGGAGAGTCCGGTAAAGGCGTAGACGACGCTCTCTTTGCCGGCTGGAGTGATCTTCCAGACTACGCCGGCGTCGGATGGGCCGCCGTTGGAAGTGGTTCCGTACAGATTTCCGGCCGCATCCCGTATCACGGAGGCTCCCGGTAGTCGACCATCGCTGTTTCCGCCAACGAACGTATGCAGCAGGGTGAATTTTCCGGCGGGAGTGATCTTGAATGCTGTGCCATCACCGGCGCCGCCGCCGCCGTTTGTCGTCGTTCCGTAGAAATTACCGTCTTTCCCTCGCACAAGGCCGGAAAAGGGGACACATCCATCAGTGTCATTGAAGGTGTGAAGAGAAGTCAGGGTTTGGCTGAACGCGGGAGTTGTGCATGCTGCGAAGAAAAGCAGACTCGCAGCCGCAGTGCGACAGAGTGAAATGGAAGGCAACATCGAGTTCTCCTTGGCCATGGCGAGCACGCCAGAAATAGAGTTTGGGGCCTGGAGCAAAACGGGGAGGGTAAAGCGCAGGCATCATATGACAGGTTGGGTTAATTCGCAAGCGTGGGGAACCGGGAGAGTGAGTTCTTGAAAAGATGACCGGACTTCGTGTTCTACTTTACCTCAAGTTCTACTTTAATGAAGCGGCAGTGATGGCCTCTCGCACATGGCCCTTGCTCTTTTTTAAGGCAGCTGACGCCCTGGAGCGAGTGGCGCCGGCGGCGAGCATCACGACCGCGACCGGTGTGCGATTGCCGCTTTCTTTCAACGCCCGGGCTGCCGTTTCGTGATCGGCTCCGGTGGCTTGTTCGACGATCCGGATCGCTCGCTGAACCAACTTCTCATTCTTCGTCCATACATTCACCATCAGGTTCCCATAAACGTAGCCCAGTCGAACCATCGCCCCGGTCGAAATCATATTGAGGACCATCTTGTGCGCTGTCCCGGCTTTCATGCGCGAAGAGCCCGCAAGCACCTCGGGACCAACTTCCGTCACGATGGCAAAATCGGCGGCTCGTTCGAGCGGAGAGTTGCGATTGCACGTGAGGGCAATCGTACGGGATCCTCGCCGGCGCGCGTACTCAACGGCAGCGATGGTGAACGGAGTTCGTCCGCTGGTCGCGATGCCAAGCACGACATCGTGTCTGCCTGGCTTCCGCTTCTTGATCTCCGCCACTGCCAGGGCCGTATCGTCTTCGCTGGCCTCGGTCGACGCACCAAGAGCCTTGGGCCCGCCGGCCATAACGAACTGCACGGTGCGCGGATCGGTATTGAATGTTGGAGGAATCTCTGACGCGTCGAGCGCCCCGAGTCGGCCACTTGTTCCCGCGCCAACATAGATCAACCGCCCCCCTTCCCGCAGTCCCGCCGCGACCACGTCAATCGCTCGTGCGATCTGCGGTAAGGCGCTCCGGACGGCGGCGGCTACGGTCGCATCCTCTTCGTTCATCAGGCGTGCGATTTCGAGCGACGACATGCGGTCCAGATCGCCGGCGGCCGGAAGAACCTGTTCGGTAGAGAGTTGACGAAGGTCAGTCTTCGCGATTCGCGAGCCAGTCAAATCGAGCACCTTTCAGTTGAATCAAGATTCGGTCACTTAAAGAACTTGTCATTCTAAATGTTCAGCACGCGAGATGACCTGTGGATCAAGCTATTTCCGCGATCGCGTCATTTATCGAAGAGCTTCGACGACCGCGTCGTGGAATTTCGGGCGAACTTGCTTGATCGCTTGATTGGAGCAGTCCGGCCAGGTACGGTTCGTCAGAAGTGTGACCGAAAGCTGGCAATCGGGATCGATCCACAACGAAGTGCCGGTATAGCCGAGGTGCCCGAATGATTTCGGACCAAAATATTTCCCGGATTGTGAAGGACTCGAAGGTGTGTCCCATCCCAGCGCACGAGAAGTCCCAGGAGGATCCGTCTGACGGCGAGTAAAGAGTTCCACCGTTTCTGCGCGCAGAATCGGGCTTCCTCGCTGCAGCATGGCGTGAGCGAAGTGAGCAACGTCCTCGGCGTTTGAGAACAGTCCTGCATGCCCAGCCACGCCGCCGAGCACGAAAGCATTCTCGTCCTGTACCTCACCCTGGATGATTCGGTTACGGAATGTGCTGTGCGTTCCGGTACTTGGTGTCGTTGCTGAGAAAGGGCCTTCTCTCTCATCTGCGGTCGGAGGAATCAGCGGCCGTCGATCCATCGCTGGGTTAAATGTTGTATTCGTCATTGCCAAAAACCTGAAGACTTCGCGCTTGGAAAACTTGTCTAAAGTCTCTTCGGCGATCCTCTCCAGCGCTGTGGCAAGAATGATGAATCCGATGTCGCTGTACTCCGCGCGCGATCCGGGATCGACGGCAAGCGGTGTCGAGAACGCGAGCTTGAGCAGTTCATCCCGAGAACTGGTTTTTAAGAACAATTTCTCATAAGCGGGAAGGCCCGAGGTGTGCGCCAGAAGCATCCGGAAAGTGACCTGTCGCCGTCGAGCCTCGTCACCATTCACCGAATCCGCTAAGAACTCGGGCGCGGTCTCCGCGATTGGCACGTCCAATTCCAGCAAACCGCTCTCGTAGAGAATCATGGCCATGGTCGTAGTCGCAACGACCTTGGTCACGGAGGCTACGTCGAACAGCGTAGAAGGAGTCGGTTCGAGGCCTTGTTCATATTGGAAGCGCCCAAAAGATTTCAGCGCAACCAGCCTGCCTCCGTGCGTTACTGCGATCGAGGCAGCAGGGAAGGCCCTCTCATCAATCGCAGCTCGAAGAATCGAGAACGCTGACGAGAACTGCTCGTCTTGATGGTCATAGGCCGAGGCGAGAATCGAAATCTTATTCAGGCGCGTGCTTTCCAGGAAATTCGCGATCTGAGCGGTTTATAGCAGAGATTGCCAAAAGGGGTAAAGATTACGCACGAAGAGTTGAACGTAGTGCCATCAACACTCAGTATCCGCGAAAGTGCTGAACCTCTTCCCTTACCTCCGTACCTTGAGTTCCGTCTTGTGGGTTGTGTAGAGTCAGAACATCTCTTCCTTCGATCTAAAATCGATCCTCATGAGTCTTCCTAGTCGTCCGCGAGGCTGGCGACGGCTCGGCATTTCCGCCTTAGCCGCCGCTTACGTCTTCCTATCTCTGGCCGCCGCAGCAAATGGAATGACCTCCGCCTCCGCCCCTGTCCGCCTTGGAGCCGTGGACTCAATCATTCAACAGGCAATCTCCGACGGCAACATACCCGGAGCGGTGCTGGTCGTCGGTCACAACGGCAACATCATCTACCGCAAGGCATATGGCAACCGCGCTCTGGAGCCACACCACGAGCTCATGACGCTCGACACCGTGTTTGATCTTGCCTCGCTCACCAAGATTGTGGCCACTACCACAGCCGTCATGCAGCTATTCGAGCTGGGCAAAATCCGACTGAATGATCCGGTTGCGAAATACATGCCCGAGTTTGCGCAAAACGGCAAAGAGGACATCACCGTCCGGCAATTGCTCACGCACTATTCCGGACTCGCTCCCGACATCGACCTCAATCCTCCGTGGGAAGGCAAGGAAACCGCCTTCCGGCTCTCGTTTGCCGAAACCCCTCAGACCTCTCCGGGCTCGCAGTTTACCTACAGCGATACCAACTTCATCATGCTGGGCGCGCTGGTTGAGAAGGTTTCAGGCGAGGCCCTCGATCAATACTGCGCCCAACACATTTTTGCGCCGCTGAAGATGACGCGAACTCGTTTTCTGCCTCCGCCGGCGTGGAAGGCCAAAATTGCTCCCACGGAATATGACGAAAACGAGCACATGATCCGCGGCGTCGTGCACGATCCGCGTGCGCGCCGGATGGGCGGAGTAGCCGGTCATGCCGGGCTCTTCTCCACGGGCGACGATTTGGCAAAGTTTGCGCAGGCACTGCTCGACGGTGGCGACGGAATCCTTTCATCCGCGGCCGTGGCCAAGATGAGCCAGCCCGAGCAGCCTCCTTCGGCTTCGGTTCTGCGCGGGTTTGGATGGGATATCGACTCGCCCTTTTCTTCCAATCGCGGCGATTTATTGCCGGTGGGGTCGTTTGGACATACGGGTTTCACCGGAACGTCGATCTGGATCGATCCGACCACCCAAAGCTACATCGTTCTGCTGACCAACGCCGTCCATCCTCGCGGCAAGGGCAACGCCATCGCATTGCGCTCGAAAGTCGCTACTGAAATTGCGGCAGCGCTGAATCTGTCGCCGAGCGAGAAAGAGGCTGCGCGAGGCAAAAGCATTACCGGCTACAACGAGGCATTCAGTGCAGCCCGGCGCATGAGCACCCGCAACGGAACCGTCAAGAACGGGATCGATCTCCTCGAAGAACACGGTTTTGATGTACTGAAGGCCGCGGAAGGGAAGAAGCACATCGGCCTCGTCACAAACCAAACCGGGCTTGATGCATCAGGTGTTCGAACCATTGATGTGCTCGCGAAGGCTCCGGGAGTGTCGCTCGATGCCATCTTCAGCCCCGAACATGGCGTGACCGGCAGTCTCGATACAACTGACATCAACAATTCAAAGGACGCTGCTACCGGCACTCCGGTCTACAGCGTATACGGAGCTACCGATGCCGCGCGGCGTCCCCCAGCCGAAGTACTTCGCGCTCTGGATGCGATCGTCTTCGACATTCAGGACGCCGGCGTCCGCTTCTACACTTACGAAACGACGCTGGGATATTTCCTCGAAGCAGCTGCGAAGGCTGGCATCGAGATCATCGTGCTGGACCGCCCAAATCCGATCACCGGATCGTTTATGCAGGGTCCTGTGGCCGATGCAGGCCATGAGACTTTCACCGATTACTGGACCGTGCCCGTCCGTCATGGCATGACCATCGGCGAACTGGCTAAGATGTTCAACACTGAGCGCAACATCAATGCCAAGCTAACGGTCGTTCCGATAGAGGGTTGGCAACGCGGTGATTGGTTCGACTCGACCGGACTTGTTTGGGTCAATCCCTCTCCGAATCTGCGTAGCGTTACTGAGGCGGCGCTCTATCCGGGAGTCGCGTTGATTGAAGGCACCAACGTCTCGGTCGGACGCGGAACCGATACTCCATTCGAACTGGTCGGGGCTCCCTGGATTAAGAGCAAAGAATTCGCGGCCTACTTGAACGCCCGCGGCATTGCCGGAGTGCGTTTCGTCCCCGTGACTTTCACGCCGACGGCCAGCGTCTATAACGGTCAGGCCTGTCAGGGAGTCAATGTCATTCTGACCGATCGAAACGGCTTCGACGCCCCGGAGCTCGGCATCGAGTTGGCCGCAGCGCTTCACAAACTGTACCCGGCGGACTTCAAGATCGAACGCATGAACGAGTTGCTGGTTAACCAGGCCGCCTACGACGCGCTGCTAGCCGGACAAGATCCGCGGAAGATCGCTCAGGATTGGCAGGATGGCCTGGAAAAATTTGGGAAGCTTCGAGAGAAATATCTGATGTACAAGTGATCCGTCCGCAGACTGTTCCAAACTCAACAATCTCAGGTGTCGCCTAATCCCAGCCAACTGTCGAGGCTCGGGCAGCTTGCGAATTGCTATCTGCATCCTACCGCCAAAGCCGTGATAATCTCGGGTTGATTCGGCAAAGCCTTGGCTTGGGAGGTGTGCGATGCGAGCTGCTTTAGTGATTCTCCTGGCTTCCGGAATGGTCTGGGCGCAGACTTCGGACACAGCGAAGACGGTGCCGGCTCAGCCCACGACCCCACCTCCCGCTCTGTCATCCGATACTGCTCATCCTCCAAGGGATCCGAACGCTATCGTCATTCCGGCAGGATCAAAAATTCCCCTGACGTTGAAGCAGGCGATCTCCACCAAGAACGCGCGCGAGGGCGACGCAGTCTATGCAGAGACCGCCTTTCCATTTGTCCTGAACGAGCGCATCCTGATTCCCGCGGGCACCTACATCCAGGGCAAGATCATGCATACGGAGCATCCTGGCCGTTCCAAGAAGCGCGCGGAGATCCTGATCCACTTCACCTCGATGATCTATCCCACCGGCTATACCGTCATGCTGCCCGGTTCCGTCGAAAACACTCCGGGTGCTGACAGCAACGGCGTTAAGGATTCCGAAGGGACCATCCAGGCGGACAAAGATACCGGCAAGCGGCTCGAAGACGCCGCTAAGGGTGCAGCCGTCGGAGGAACTGTTGGCAGTATCGGCGGTGCCGCCGCTGGCGGCCTGAATGGCGCCCGTTACGGCGGGCTTGCCGGAATCGCTGGTGGTGTGGCTTGGGCGTTGCTCAAGCATGGCCCGGATGTGAAACTTGAAGTTGGCACATCGATCGAGATGGAAATTCAGCGCGATGTACCGATTGATGCCACCCGCATCCAGCTGGCGAAGGCCGGTTCTTAGTTTACTCACTTCCTTCCCGGACCATCGTTCCAAGCTTGATGCCCACGCGCATCAAGGCTGGCAACCTTCGCTCTGCGATTTGGCGTCCGCTTTCTTCTCACTGCTATACAATCCGCGGTAGGAGTGTTCTGCACTCCTATCGTGGAGGCATTTGTGGAACTGCCGTTTGGATTTCTTGGAATTCTTGTCGTCGTTGTCGCTATCTATTTCCTCAGTTCCATCAAGATTCTGGCCGAGTATGAACGCGGTGTGATCTTTCGTCTAGGACGACTGTTACCAGCGGCGAAAGGACCGGGCGTCGTTTTTGTATTTACGCCGATTGACCGGATGGTCCGAGTTTCACTGCGCCAGGAAGCACTGGAAGTCCTCCCGCAGGACATCATTACCCGCGACAATGTCACGCTGAAAGTGAATGCTGTGATCTTTCTGCGCGTAATCGAACCTCGGAAGGCGGTCGTCGAAGTCTCGAACTATGTCTACCAAACATCCCAGTTCGCGCAGACCACCCTTCGCTCGGTGCTCGGCGAGCAGGAACTCGACGAGCTACTGGCGCATCGAGAAAAAATCAATCTGAGGTTACAGAGCATCCTCGACACGCATACTTCGCCGTGGGGTGTGAAGGTCACCAACGTTGAAGTCAAGCAGGTCGATATGCCCGAATCGATGCTGCGCGCCATGGCCAAGCAGGCCGAGGCCGAGCGCGAAAAGCGGTCGAAGATTATTCATGCTGAGGGCGAATTCTCTGCCGCGCAACGCCTGGTCGATGCTGCTCATCTTCTGTCGAGCGAACCGGTCAGCGTCCAGTTGCGTTACTTGCAGACGCTAACCGAGATCGGGGTCGAGAAGAACACAACCGTCGTTTTCCCAGTGCCAGTGGACTTCTTCTCAGGAATTCAGAAGTTGCTGGGAAGCAATAGCGGGGACGCTGCACCGAAGAAAACAGCGTAGTGGCAAGACTACTGAAAGGGAATCGCAGGCCCAACGGGAGTAGAACTATGGCTTCGTCACAGGACACAGAAATAACCTTAGGCACAGGCAAATTGCTGGTGCTGTTTTTCGGGCTCGTGGGAGTCTGCGCGCTCTTCTTCGCTCTCGGATATTCTCTGGGCCGAAAGTCGGAACCGACCGTAGCCGCCGCCAGCGCCGCCGTTCCGCCCCAGGTCTCATCCAACTCAACTAAAACGACCGGCGGCTCAGCGTCCGCTCCGATGACGTTCTATAAGGCCGTCGAGCAGAAGGACGCCAACCCACAACTCACCCCGCCCGCGGAAACAAAAACCGAAGCAGCGAACGCCGCTCCTTCGCAGTCCGCGGCATCAAACGGAGTCGATCCCGCGACCACCCTTCCAACCGCCAGCTATTTCGTGCAAGTAGCAGCCGTCAGCAAGCAGGAGGATGCTGACTCGCTTGTTGATGCTCTGAAAAAGAAGGAATACTCTGCGTTCGTTGCCCCGGTCACCGCGGTTGATAAGCTCTTCCGCGTCCAGGTTGGACCGTTCACGGACATCAAAGACGCGGAATCTATGCGCAGCAAGCTGGTCGCAGATGGGTATAGCCCAATTTTGAAGAAGTAGGGCCGGTTCTGTTCACTGAACAAAGTCCGGGTGGATTCGGATGCGCGTACATTGACATCCGTCAATTTCCACGCTATCTCTAATCGAGCATGTCCGACGACACATCCCTCGACCGCGCTCTTCACGCGATTGCCGATCCCACCCGACGCCGCATTCTTCGAACGCTGAAAGAAGTCGCTACGGAGTCGAAATCCCCGGCTTCAAAGTCGGTCCCGGGCCCTTGCCTCTGTGGAGGAGAAATCGAAGATCGCGTCCATCTTTCGCAGCCCACGATTTCTCATCACATGGCGATCTTGACCAAAGCTGGACTGGTCGAGGCAAACAAGCAGGGACAATGGCGCTGGTATCGGCGCAATGAAAAGGCTATTCGGCAGGTAGTAAAGACGCTACGCGGAAAGTTATAGCCGGATACGTAGCCGGATCCAACTCAGCGCGTCCCCAGCGCCCACTTCTCCAGATCACCGGTCGCTCGTAATAAGCCCAATTGCGCCCTCTCCAGTTCAAAACTTACATCCTGCAGCGTGATGAATCGTTCGCTGACCTGTGCCCGGGCATCATCCAGATCATGCAGATTCGCGGTACCTGCGTCCATGCGAGTTTTTGTCGAGGTCAGAGTTTTCTCGGCGATTTCGTATTCCAGTTGAGCGACGTCTCGTGCCGCTTGCATCTGCGCCACCGATCGTTGCAGGCGCAGAGTTTCCTCAGAAACCTGATTCTTGGCCGCTTCCGCCTGCTTCTTTGCCTTAAGAGAGTCTGCATCCGCTCCCTCAGCTTTTGCATGCTGCGATGCGTTGAAGAGTGGGAAATGAATGCTAACGCCCACCGTCGCGTTATTCTGTTGAAAACTGCTGGTAACGCACAAAAACTCTCCGAGCGATGTCACGCAGGGTCTAGAAGGGATGTAATAGTTTTGATAGTTGTTGAATCGTGAAAGCAATGCATACTGCGCTGCGAAATCAATGCTAGGCCACAGTGAACGGTGTTCGCCCCGCGCCCGAAGATACTGCGCGCGAGCATGCTCAACCGCAGCTTCCACCGCAGGATTCGACGACGGCGCATCTTTCGTTGCTTCATCGTCAGGAGCCGCCGGAGCCGCCGGAGCCGCCGGAATCGAATCCGAATCGGTCTGAATGCTGGACGCGGAGAGCCCTGTCATCTTCGAAAGGTGCTCGCGCAAAACATCCGCAGCCCCTTGCGCTTCGGCAATCCGTAAACGCACACGAGCGGCTGAAAGCCGGGCTTTGGTTTCGTCCAGCTCGCTATCTACGCCCTCTTTTGTCCGCTCCGCGACCGCAGCCTGAAACTTGTTCGCGTCTATTTCCGTCTCGTGAAGCATAGCGAGCCGCTGTTCCCACTTGGCAAGTTCCGCATAGCTCTGGGCTGCATCTTGAATAATCTGGTTCCGTTGGTCCTTGCTCTTCAGCGAAGCCGCGGCACTATCGATCTTCGAAGCCTGGACGAAGGCTCGCAGCGCCGGATTCAGCAAAGCCGATTGCGCCGTTATATTGAACAGAGCTGGCGCCGAACCTTCCAGCGCGAGAGGGAAGCCGTAGGAATAACCTAGTCCCGCGCCGGTCGAAAGCTGCGGAATGTAATTGTCCCGCAATTCCCGATATCCGGCCGCCGCGTGCTGTTCGTCGGCCGCCGCGATCGCAGCACCCGTTGCGTGCGCCAGCGCCAGCTCGACAACGCGCTTGAGGGGCACCGGTTCGGCCAGCAAAGAAGCCGGCAATAAGACGATCGCAAAAATCGATCTCAAAGTGAGCGCATTGCGGCGGTGGATCTTCATTGCGTCCCTTTCCCGAGGAATATGCGAGAGTGCCCTCAGAAATAAGCTTGGATGTAATCGAGAATTCTAAATGTCCGCCAAGGTCGGCACAGTGACTTTGTGCGGCTCCGGCACGAACGCCTTCAGCATTCATAAGAAATCTTCAGTGATCCACTTGCTTCAGGTCTTCCTCCGCGTGTGCATAACCGTGCGCCAGCGCAAGAGCCGCGCGAAACTCCTCCGCTGCACCCTTTCGGTCGCCCTGTTTCACCAGCAATTGGCCGAGTTGGTCGTGAGCCTTAAACGCGGGGCCCTCTTCCACGGGAGAAGTCAGATACCTCCGTAGTAACCGGATTGCTGCCTGGTGATCGCGTCCGGCACGGGCCAGGATTCCCGCGGCATGCATCAAGGCTTCAGGATGGTCGACGGGGCTGGACTCGAGAGTATGAATCGTCCTCTCCATTTCGTCGAGCCTGTGTGCATAAAAATAGAAGTTCGCCAGATCCAGCCATGCTCGGGCTCCCGAGTGGCTGGCCTCAATGGCGGCTCGATAGTTGCGCTCCGCTGCGACTGCGTCCTTGTTCTTTTCATCGATGCGCGCCAGCAGCCAGTGTCCTCGCGCCGGATCGAACGTCATAAGCGCATCTGCTTGTGCTCGCGCCTTTTCTTTTCCTCCACCGACGATGCCCGGCGCCTCCGCGTAGAACTCTCCAAGATCAGTCCGCGCTTCAGAGCTTTTCGGATCCAGCTCAACGGCTCGCTCGAACGACACTCTCACTTTTTTGGCTAGTCCCGCTGCCGAGAACACTCCCGCCCGGTCGGCCTTCTCTCCGTAGGCTCGTCCAAGCCAGAGATGATAGATGCTCTGCTGAGGAGCCAGATCAACCGCACGTTCGCACGCCGCGATGGCGTGATCCCATTCGTCCAGCATGAAATAAGCCCGGCAGAGTAGGTTGTGCGATTCGGGATCGTTCGGATTGTGCTTGATCTCTTGTTCGAGCCTGACAATGGCTTCGTCTACATGACCTGAAGCCAGGAGTTGCTTTGGTGCCTCCGCGGCAGACATGGGCCCAACCGGCAACAAAAGCAAAAGGAACAAGAATAACCGTGGGGGCTTCATTCGTAGGGGAAGGATTACGGCACGACCTTAACGGTTGCTCCGTCGACGAGAGGCTTCTGTTCCTCAGCGGGAAGCGCCACCTTATCTCCCTCCGAGAGGCCCGAAACAATCTCTACTCGGGTGAGATTCTGCAGCGAAAATTCCACAGGCTGGCTCTTCAAGCGGTCTCCGACGATTCGGAAGACATACGGTTTCGTGTCATCCATCCGCAGAGCATCGCGTTGCAGCGTGAGAACGCTGCTATGCTCGGCGACTACGATCGTCACGCCGACATTGATATTCGGCAGCAGGCGCAGGTCTTGATTATCGATCAGGCATGTCGCTTCTCCGACATTTCGGTTGCCTCGCAGCTTCACGGTTGAAGGCACCGTATTCACCGTACCGTTCCACCCGCGTCCCTGAACAGCGTCCCATGTTATTTCGACTTTTTGTCCAACTTGCAAGCGGCCCACATCCGGCTCGTCGACGAAAGCCCGCACCAGCACGCGGGACAGATCGGCTTCTTGTAGCAGCAAATCGCCGGCTTGTACGAATGCTCCTTCTTTCACCGGCACGGAATACACAACTCCGGCAAAAGGAGCGTGCACGCTGGATTTTCGCAGAGCGTCCTCGGCGCCTTCATAGGCTGCTTGCGCCTCGCTAGCCTGCGATTCGATGCGTGCGATCTCTGGAGACGAATAGCGCTCTTTTTGCTTCTGTTCGAGAAAATTGACGTCCGCCTGGCTCCGTTGCAGCGTATCTTCCGCTTGTCGTACTTCCCCGGGAGAAGCCGCTCCTTGCTGTTGCAACCTGCGCAAGGAGTCTAGGCTGCGCTGGGCCGCGTCCCGCGCGCTGCGCGCCTTAATCAGCTGCGAGTTCAGCGCAAGCACTTCTTCCTGTGTGCCGCCTGTCTTTAGCGCCGCCTGATCAGCCGCTGCCGCCTTGATTTGAGCCTGTGCCCGAGCTGCCTGCGTTCGGATATCAGCGGCATCTAGTTCCAGGAGCAACTGGCCCTTCCGCACGTGGTCGCCTTCCTTCACCAGCAGGTGCTTCACAGTCGTTGCAATCGGTGCGTGTGCTTCGAAGTTGAAGTTCTGGATGGGTTCGACCTTGCCGTTGGTGGAAACCAGGCTGCGAATCGCCCCGCGTTGAACCGTGGTAGCGCGCACTTTCAAGGGAGTCTGATGCCAATATGAATAAAGCACCAACACCAGAATCAGCGCGCAAGCGCCCCAGATCCACCGCCGTCGCGACGGTGGGTTCGAATTGTTCGTCGATGCCAACTGATGGTCTTTCAGTGTCCGGCAGGAATAACTGTAAGCACTAATTTACCATTCTGGAGACGCCACAACACCCGCCAGCCGCCCCAAGACGGTATCTCATTGGATGCTGCCTGTTGGGCTCCGGCTGCACAACGTTCACGGCGCTCCGTCTCTGCGAAAACAAACGCTACAATACTCCTTATGCCGAAATCTCCGCGCTACACTCCTGAACACGCTGCCGCCGGCCTCGACACCAAATTTCCCACGATCGAAACCTGGCCCAACCAGTTTCCGGGATACGAAATCATCGTCGACGACCCAGAGTTCACTTCCGTCTGTCCCAAGACCGGCCTGCCCGATTTCGGCGCCCTCAAGATTCGCTATATGCCTGACATGCACTGCCTCGAACTGAAGTCGCTGAAGGAGTATCTCCAGTCGTATCGCAATCTGGGAATCTTTCAGGAGAACATCGTCAATCAGGTGCTCGAGGACGTAGTGAAATGGGCCAAGCCGGTTTGGGCGGAGATCACCGGAGAATTCCGTCCCCGCGGTGGCATTTCGACAACGATCGTCGCGCGATGGCCAAGACCCGGATCAAAATCAAATCTGCCGTAGCGGGGACTGTCATCAATGCCGCCGAGGCGACGTGATATATTCGCTCGACCCGTGGCTCAGTCCGACCTCCAACCACGCACTGCGCTGATTGTCCTTACCGCTCTGAATCTGCTCAACTACGCGGACCGCAATGTGCTGTTCGCCGTCCAGCCGCTTGTGCAGGACGAATTCCACCTTACGAACGCCCAGATCGGTTACCTGACTAGCGCCTTCCTTGGCTTCTACATGGTGGCAGCACCGTTCGTGGGGCCGCTCGCGGACCGCTACTCTCGCAAACTCATCATCGTCCTCGGCGCCCTATTCTGGAGCGGCCTTACCCTCCTGACCGCCGTCACGCACACATACACAGAGTTGCTCATCCGGCACACGCTCGTTGGTGTAGGCGAAGCAACCTTCGTTACCATCGCTCCCACATTTGTCGCGGATCTTTTTGCCCAAGAGAAGCGCGGGCGGATTCTCGGTGTGTTTTATCTCGCAATCCCGGTTGGGTCAGCCGCTGGATACCTATTGGGCGGAAATCTCGCGCCGCATCACGGCTGGCGATTCCCGTTCTATATCGCTGCCGCCCCCGGATTTCTGTTGGCGCTGGCAGTGATGTTTCTCAAGGAACCAGAGCGTGGTCAGTTCGATTCAGTCAAAGAGACGCCGGAGCGCGCCTCGATTCTCGGACTTGTCCGCAACCCCGCCTTTCTGACTTCCACGCTTGGCATGGCTGCCATGACGTTCTCTCTGGGTGGCATCCAGGTGTGGATGCCCAAATTCCTCTACAGCGAACGCCACTACACGCTCGAAGCCGCAAACTTTGCCTTCGGCATCATCATCGTGGTCGACGGAATCGTCGCCGCACTTGCAGGCGGATGGCTCGGGGACTATCTCCTCAAGCGCATGAAGAGTTCGTACTATCTGGTCTCGGCTGCAAGCATGCTGCTCGGTATTCCGGTCATGATCGTTGCCCTGTTCTCGAAAGGGCCGCTGATGATTCCTGCAATCGCGGTTGCCGCATTCTTTTTGCTTCTTAATACTGCTCCACTCAATGCGGCTGTCATTAACTCAGTCGGCGCGCACATTCGCGCAACTGCTCTCGCCGTGAACATCTTTATCATCCATATTCTCGGCGATGTGCCCTCGCCGACTATGATGGGATGGGTCGCCGATAAGCACTCTCTGCAGACGGCGTTTATTCTCCCCGTGATCGCGATGGGCGTCTCTGCGGCCATACTCTTCTACGGAATGAAATTCGCCCCGCCGGTTGCGGCTGAAGCGGCGGTTCTCGAGGCAGGGAAGACGTAACCGGGATGGTCTACTTTTATTGGATTGCGGGAACGATTCTTGCTCTAGCGTGGTTTTCCCGCATCTTGGATGCCGCCCTTGGTATGCCCAGCGTCGCCGACGTTTCCCGCCCCGAGTGGGATCGAGATCCGGTTTCTCCCTCCGGCAATCCCCGCGTTTCCATCATCGTTCCTGCTCGTAACGAAGAGGAGACCATCGAAAAGGCGCTGAAGAGCCTTCTCGCCCTGGACTACAACAACTATGAAGTAATCGCCGTCAACGATCGCTCCACCGATCGCACCGGCGAAATCATGGACGAAGTTGCC
Organism: uncultured Acidobacteriota bacterium; assembly: GCA_963793945.1. Lineage (GTDB taxonomy): Bacteria > Acidobacteriota > Terriglobia > Terriglobales > Acidobacteriaceae > Sulfotelmatobacter. The sequence goes on from CAWCCE010000003.1 coordinate 17,751, forward strand.
AATTCGGCCGGGCAAAAACTACCACACCCGTCGCGATCTTCGACACATGCGAACAGTGCCTCGCTGAAAGTGGTCCACCACAACGAACTCCCCGCCGGCTGGTTGGGCAAAACCCACGCAATGTGGACCGCCGCAAATCAGGCGAACGGGGATTGGCTCCTTTTCACCGACGCTGATGTCATCTTCAAGCCGGAGTCGCTTCGCCGCGCCTTGGCCTACGCCGAATCTGAACCCGCGGATCACCTCGTACTATTTCCACGCATGATCATGAAGCGCCCGGGCGAGTACATGATGATTGCCTTCTTCCAGACCATGTTCATGTTCGGCCACCGCCCCTGGAAAGTCGCTGATCCCAGCACCGACGATCACATGGGCGTAGGTGCCTTCAATCTGGTGAGGCGCCACGTGTACGACGCTGTTGGAACGTACCAGGCGCTGCGGATGGAAGTACTCGACGATATGAAACTGGGCAAGGTCGTCAAGAAATCCGGCTTCGCCCAAAGAAATGTTTTCGGCGGAGATCTGATTTCAATTCGATGGGCCCGAGGCGCGACGGGCATCGTCAACAATCTGACCAAGAATTTCTTTGCAGTCCTCTCGTTTCAGTGGTGGAGAACGCTGCTTTCTGCGTTCGGCCTGGCGTTCCTGAACTTCGGTCCGTTCTTCGGTATCTGGCTTGCCCATGGATGGGCCCGTCTCCCCTATGCCATCGCTCTGGGTTCGCTGTTCGCCATCTATGTCGGGATGTCTTGGCGCTCTTCCGTCCCGCCCTACTACTTCTTGCTGCATCCGGTGAGTGCTGCGCTGTTTATCTACACACTGCTGCGCTCGACCTTCCTGACACTCTGGAATGACGGCATCGAGTGGCGGGGCACCAAGTATCCTCTAGACGAATTACGCAAAGGGATGGTTTAGGCAACGGAAGAGACACGGCCTGATTCATAGGCAGACGTAAGCCTGGCTCCAAAAAACAAAAGCACCAACAATCCCGCTGCAAAGATGGCGTTGCCGATTCGAAATCCCGGCCCCGCGCTGCCCACAACGGGCGCTACAGTAAAGGAATGCCATGCGTACGTGAGTGCCGCGCCTGCAGCCAGACCCAGGCGCTGTCGGCTATTCCATCCTGATCGACGCGACATCACTGAAATCGCGACGATGATCACCAGATCGAGAACAACGTAGATCGCCACTGCGAGCCATCCCCAGGCTTTCGGAACCATCAAGAAGATCGAACCAGCGGCCAGCGCTGCGAAACCCACAATCCAAGGATTGGGGACCAATCCGGATTCCTTCGAAGTCGAACTGGCTGGCAGTAAAAAGGCGACGACAATTGCCAGCACGCAGACAACAGCGGCCCATGCGAATTGCGCAGTTGATGCCACAAAATGGTCCTGTTTGATTTCAAAGCGTGTGGATGCAATCGCCGCCAAGATAAACAAGACGCCAACCACGCTCAAACCGAGCGTCCCGAGCCAAGGCTTCGTCGCGCGCTCAGGCACCAGCGCTTCCGCCAGCGCAATGGAAGTGGAGATACTCCAGACCGTATGAAGCGTCAGCACGAAGATTGTCCACCACGCGCCGATCCCCAAAGCTGGAATATATGCCGGTTCCAGCAGATGCAAATTTAAATGCAGATAATTTGGATTGAACAGCGTCTGCGTAGTGAACGCTTCTTCCAAGACCGCGTAAGCGAACGCGAGCACGAAGATCGTCGGCCATCCCTTTCCCGCTCGTCGCGCAAATTCTCGAATCAGCAACGCCCCGCCGCCGTACATCGGCGCCAGAATCACCAGCGTCCCAAGCATCTTGATGGGCAGATCCCCAAGCAGAAATTCCGCCACCAGAGGAGCGAGAAAGAACAATCCAATCGCCGGGGCCAAACGCTTCATAGAAAATCCTCTAGGGCCGTAGTCATGTTATCTGCGAGAGATGACGCGAGTGCGCTAACTCCGCGCAGAGATCACTTCCAGTTTGAGTCCAGGAGCGATCGCGCCCATCACTGCCTCCGTGACCGTTTTTTGACTGATCTTGGATCTTTCTAGTTCGACCAGAGTGACCGCCGAGATGGCGGAGTAAGGCTCGCCAGCCGCGATCATCGCCGCCAGTGCGGTCTGCAACGGAGAGAGGCTCGGATTAAATGCAACGTTCTCGATGTAGGAACCCCGATATATTCGTCCGCCGCTCCCGCGGACTGCAATTCCTGATGGCGAGTTGCTGTAGGGAGCATAGGATTTCCGGGCCGCATCGAGCGCGGCCAATGCGAGTGGATCTGACGAATTCCTAGGCAGAGTGAGTTTCTTCTCCTCCACCGGAAACGCCCCATGTGTCATGCCCAGCGCCGCTGGCCCGAATGCGGAAGGCAATATAGTCGAAAGCTTTGTCGGACCATTCGGCGTCAGGATTAGAATCTCGCCGTCCGGCGACATCTCATCGATGAACTGACGACAGTGCCCGCAGGGCGCGCCTCCAACTGCCAAAGCGGCCACGGATTGCTCACCGTGCATGTACGCATTTGAGAGTGCAGATTGCTCCGCGTGAACGGCAAATCCAAGACACTGCCCTGGGATTTCAATATTTGCTCCGGTATATAAGCTGCCGCTCGCCCCGCGCACAACGACTCCGACAAAGAAATTAGAAATCGGCGCCCGCGAGTAGCTCTGCGCGAACGGCAACAGTTCAACCATCAATCGGTCTACGGATAAGTTCTCATTCTTCGCCAGCGTCGCAGCCGCGTCTGCGGGAATTTGACCGCTATAACTCGAAGCCTTCAGCAATTCGCGCAACAGCGTGCGCGACTTCTCGCTGAACTTCGGCAATCGCTGGGCCAATACATCGGTGGTCGATTCTGTTGCCAGCATCGGCAGACCACTGGCCGCCAATCCCAGCCCGGCCGCAGTAAATACCGCTAGTGCACTCCTGCGGGTAATGCCCCCGCCTTCCGATGTATCCCTCATGACTGGCTCCACGGTGGTAAGAGTGGCAGTATACCGACAGCGGAAGATGTGAGGGCAATAAGAAGGGGAATTATTCCGGAGACTCCGCGCTGTCGGCCTCCCCATAAATAATTGTGGAATTCGGCACAGCCTTGGTCTTCGCCGGCTTCTTCGCGGGCCGCAGATGCCCGGCGCTATAGTGCCCCCGGTTCTCGACATCATAGTTCTTGGGTAATGGAGGAATCATCGCCGCCCCGCCGCTGATTTGCCCGATCCGCTTCAAGATGATCTCAGCCCGATCGTCGTACATCTTCACCGCGCCTTGAATCTCAATCGTTCGTCCCACCAGTCGCCGCACATCTCCGACATCCTTCAAATCCTGCGAGAACACAACTACCGTGAACGGGCACGCCATGTGCTCTTCGCAAAAGTCGACGAAATGTACACCCTTGGCACCCACCTTCACTCCCGCAACCTTTCCCGTGACACACTTAGTTTCTCCGACATGCAGCCGAGCTTCGTGAATTGGAATGCAATCGGAAGCGAAGACGCGCTTTCCGGCAGGGAAGACAAGCAGGACGACGCAAGCGATCGAGGCACGGCCTACCCATCGCAACATGCGTCGATTTTGCGATCAAGCAAAATAAAAGTCAGTGATATCGGGAGAAAAATCGAGGGCAGCGTTCCAGAATGAAACCGGGCCGATTCCCCATTTCCCGCGACAGCGAGAAATGGGGTGCCCGAAAGAAGAGATTGTTACTTAAAAGATTTGACGGCAGACGCTTCGTCGTCTTTCACGTCGAAAACTGTATAAAGCTTGGTGATCTGGAGCAAATCGTTGACCTTCTTGGTCAGGTTCAGCAGTTTAAGTTCGCCACCCTGATTCTTGGTGGTTGTGAATGCGCTGACCAGTTCACCGATGCCTGAGCTGTCGATGTAGTTCACATCGTTCAGATTGAGCACAATCTTTTTGTTGCCCTTGCTGAGCAGGTCGCGCACCGTGTCGCGAAGGACTACGCTGCCTTCGCCCAGGGTGATGCGGCCGCTGCAGTCCACAATCGTGACTCCATCCACCTGCCGAGTACCAACCTTCATGCTCACTGGGAAGCCTCCTTGCCGCCCGCGGTTGGCCCGTGGACGCGCTTGATCAATTTAAGTTCAGTGCCCGTTGCGGATGGGCGAATCTCCACCACATCCATAAACGAGCGCATTAAAAAAATTCCTCGCCCCGAGGTCTTGAGCAGATTTTCCGGGGCGAGCGGGTTCGGGATCTTGCTCAAATCCATCCCCGGTCCCTGATCGCGGATCGTAATGATCAGGTCCTCGCTGGTCCGTTCAAAGGCGAGCGTGACTTTCTTGTCCGGGGCATATCCGTTGCCGTGCAAAACGGCATTCACTGCGCCCTCGCGGACGGCCATCGAAATCTGCATCACCTCGTCATCGCCAAAGCCAAGTTCCGTAGCAATACGGGTGGCCTTCTCTTCAGCGCTATCAATCGTCTCTAGCGAGGAGTCCAGCGTATACGAGACGCGTTGCTCGGTCATAGCCATGGACGAAGCGAAGATTGAGTATACGGCCTGGAAGGGCAAAATGCCGCAACCCGTCCACGGACGCTCGCCAGATGCCTTTCCCGGCGAATGCGGTAGTTTGCCTGTCGGATGCCCACATTGTCAACGACAGAGAGACAGGACTAAGCGATACCGGATACTTTGGCAATGCCCTAAGTGGGTGCCGGTGCCTTCGGGCGTCCCGTCGAGCGAAGCTCCGCGAATCCATTTCAGCCCGAATCATTCGAAGGCCTTTGAACCCCGTCAGGAATATAATCTCGCCTCGTGACACCGAACTCGGCCCATGAACTTCGCGAACGTCTCCGTCGAATCTTCCTCGGGATACTTCTTTCCATCCTGGGAGCGGCCGTCCTTACATTCGGAGTCGACTTCGCGATTTTTCGCGTCCGGCTCGCTACCAACCGCAATCCCTACGGATCGGTCACAGTGAATCATTACTATGCAGTCCTCCAGAAGAACGGGAAAACTCAGCTGATCTTCGATCCTCCCCAGCCAGAGGCCTGCGTGAACGCTCTTTTTCCCCACGCCGGATCGTTGCCATGCTGGTATCTCACCCGCCATCCAGATCAGCGCACCGATATTTAGCCGTACTGGTATCTCAACACCTTGTCTTTCCGAACGGCGCAGCCGTGAGGAACCTGCTGTCCCCGCACGGCCCCCGCTTGCCGGGATCGAAAAAGTCGGCGTGGCGCGAGCTCACCATCGAAGCGCCGTCACAGCAATAGGCTAGAATGTTTCGATTTCAGATCGCGGACCGGACGAGGGACTCATGGACAAACGTATCGCGCGGATTTCCTGCTTGGTTGGGCTGATTTTGCTTGCTGGTATCGCAACTGCGGAAAGTCAGACGTCCTCGGATCCCCGTCTGCAAAAAGCTTACCGCTTCCAACAGGGAGGCTGGACGTACGTTCACCTCGAAGGGGCTCCCTCCGACATCGGTTTTCAGCATGGATATCTGCTCGCCCCTGAGATCGCCGACGCCTTTGAAGCAATCAAGTTATTCGATACCCATCAGAGCCAGCGCGACTGGGAGTTCTATCGCACCACCGCCCGCCAGATGCTCTGGCCGCATATCGATGCCGAGTACCAGCAGGAGTTGCAGGGTATCGCCGACGGAGTGAAAGCCCACGGAGTTGATCTTGACGTCTACGACATCGTCGCCCTGAATGGCTTCGAGGAAGTCCCCGACTATTACGTCCCGTGGCTCAACAAGCAGCAGAAGTCCGCGAAGAATCCCAAGCTCGCCGCTCCCGGAAACTGCAGCGCCTTCATCGCAACCGGCAGCATGACCAAAGATCACCAGATTGTCATCGCCCACAACAATTGGACCAGCTACCTAGCCGGCGAGCGCTGGGTCATCGTCTTCGATATTCAGCCCAAGCACGGCAACCGCATCCTCATGGACGGCTTCCCGGGCGTTATCACCAGCGACGACGATTTCGGAGTCAACTCAGCCGGCATGATGATTACCGAAACCACCATCACCCAGTTCGAAGGCTGGAATCCGAACGGCAAGCCCGAATTCATGCGCTCGCGTAAGGCATTGCAGTACGCCAACACGATCGATGACTATGTGCGAATTATCAAAGAGGGAAATAATGGCGGCTATGCCAACGATTGGCTGATCGGCGATCGCAAGACCGGAGAAATTGCCTACCTCGAGCTCGGCTTGAAGAACACTCCTCTTTGGCGCACAAAAGACGGATACTTCGTCAGCTCAAATTTCGCCCGCGACCCGAAGGTGATCAAGGAAGAGACCACGTTCGATCCCAACGATGCTTCGTCTTCGCCCAATGCTCGCCGCGCTCGATGGGAGCAGATCATGCAGCAGTCGAAGGGCAAGATCGACGTGGACATGGCGGAACAGTTCCTCTCCGACCACGTCGACAGCTTCGAGAAGAAAGAGCAGCCCAACGAGCGAGCGCTCTGCGGCCATGTTGATGTCTCGCCTCGCGGCGTGAAGGAATGGGATTGGGGCGCCTATAACCCCGGCGGTGCTGTCCAAGGCAAGGCCACCGACAGCGCCATGACCGCCAAAATGAGCTTCGTCGCCCGTGCCGGACATCCATGCGGCGCCGACTTCGTTGCCGCAGATTTCCTCGAGCATCATCCAGAGTATTCGTGGCAAAAGCCGCTCCTGAAAGACATGAAGGCAGGACCATGGACGGTCTTCGCATCCGGCCAGAAGGAATAAATCAGGGCCAGAGTTCAGTGCGAAGTGGGTAGTGGCAAGTGGAATAGGCGTCAGCGCGGAGACTGAGCGCTACTCAAAGTTTGTCATTCCGAGCGAAGCGAGGAATCTCGGGTTGCTGACCCCTAGCCACTAGTCACTGATCTCTGACCCGTTGCTCTCTGATTTCCAAATCCTTCCCATAAACAATTTTGATTGGACTCCTACCAAATCGGAACCTAGAGTCTCTAGGGTGCAGCCGAGCCGTACCCGAACCCGCGGACTTGTGCGCCGGATGAACCCACCCGACGCACCTCTCAGTCTGTTTCGTCCGCCTTTTCGAAACTACCAATTCGATTCGGCCTACGATGAGATGTTCGCATCCCCGGGTACGCCTCGGGCTCACTATAAAGCCCTGTTCCAACGTCTGTTGGAACTTCCTCCGGAAGAACTCCGCAAGAGCCAGCAGGCCGCCGACCTGTCGTTTCTCCACCAAGGAATCACTTTCACCGTTTACGGGAACGAAGAGGGAACCGAGCGCGTTTTCCCCAACGATCTGTTGCCACGGATCATCCCGTTCGACGAATGGCGCAAAATCGAAAACGGGCTCACTCAGCGCATTGCCGCGCTCAACCTTTTCCTCGAAGATATCTACCATGGCGGCCGGATTCTGGCGGATGGCATCGTGCCCCGCGAACTGGTCTACAGTTGTCGTCATTTCCGCCGTGAAATGCGCGGACTCTCCGTCCCGCACGGAATCTATGTCAGCATCTGCGGAACCGATCTAGTTCGACTGCCCGACGGAAGCTTTGCCATCCTCGAAGACAATCTCCGAGTTCCCAGCGGCGTTTCTTACATGCTGGCCAACCGCAAGGTCCTGAAGAAAGTTTTTCCAACCCTCTTTCGTGACTACGGAGTCTCCCCGGTCGATCACTATGCGCAGGCGCTCCTCTCGACATTGCGCGCGCTCGCTCCTCCACACACAACGTCCCGCCATGAGCCCAAAGTCGTATTGCTCACGCCGGGTGTTTTCAACTCCGCCTACTTCGAGCACACCTTTCTTGCCCAGCAGATGGGCATCGAGCTCGTCGAAGGACGCGACCTGCTCGTCCACGACAATATCGTGTACATGCGCACCACGGCGGGCCTGCAGCGCGTCGACGTCATCTATCGCCGCGTCGACGACGACTTCCTCGACCCGCTCTGCTTCCGTCGCGACTCGAATCTCGGCGTCCCCGGTCTTTTCAACGCCTACCGTGCCGGCAATATCATCCTGGCCAATGCCATCGGAACTGGCGTCGCCGACGACAAAGCTGTGTACGCTTATGTTCCCGCCATCATCCGTTACTACCTCGGCGAGGATCCCATTCTCGCCAACATCCAGACATATCTCCTCAACGATCGTTCCCAGCGAAAGTATGTCCTGGAGCATCTGGACGAATTGGTCGTGAAGGCTGTCGGCGAGTCCGGCGGCTACGGCATGCTTATCGGCCCGCATAGTTCCGAAGCAGACAGAGAAGAGTTCCGGCGCCGAATAGAGTCCGAGCCTCGCAACTACATCGCGCAGCCCACGCTGAGCCTGTCGCGGGCACCATGCTTCCTCGAAGGAGAGGTTCAGGCCCGGCACGTCGATCTTCGCCCTTACATTCTCTATGGAGAAAATGTCACGCTAGTTCCCGGAGGCCTGACGCGAGTTGCACTGCGTCGCGGATCGTTAGTGGTGAATTCTTCACAGGGCGGCGGTAGCAAGGATACCTGGGTCCTGCGCGCATGAGGAATGGAGACCGGAGGAGAACGGCCATGTTATCCCGGGTCGCGGACAGTTTGTATTGGATGAGCCGCTACCTTGAGCGTGCCGAACATACGGCGCGCCTGATCGACGTTAATCTACAGCTTCGCCTCGATCAATCGCCGGAAGCCGGCGCCGGACGATGGCTTCGATTGCTTGAGGCTTGTCAAGTTCCTCCGCCGGAAAATGGCAAGATCGGCTCGACCGCCCTCACTCACATCCTTACCCTCGATCGCACGAACGAGTCATCCATTTTGTCTTGCGTGGCCAACGCCCGCGAAAACCTTCGGCAGGTCCGAGAACAGTGCAGCACGGAAATGTGGGAGCAGCTCAACCGCCTTTATCTGCAGGTCAACAGCACCACCTCGAGCGAGGCCTGGCTGCTGCATTCGCACATTTTCTTCCGAGCCGTGCAGGACGGAGCCCATCTCTTCCAAGGTGTTACCGATTCCACCATGTCGCACGGCGAAGGCTGGCAGTACATCCAACTCGGTCGCTTCGTCGAGCGCACTGACGCCCTCGCTCGCCTCATTGGTACCCATTTCGGAAGCCTGTCTCATCCCCTCGATCAAGCGGTTGAGAGCGAGGATTACATCGAGTGGGTCGGACTGCTGAAATCCTGCGCCGCGTTTGAAGCCTATTGCAAAACTTACACCGCCGAATTGCGACCGCTGCGAGTCGCGGAATTCTTGCTGCTGAATCCAGAGTTCCCGCATTCGGTTCGCTTTTCGGTGGACATGGTCCATGCCGCGCTCACTGCTATCGGAAATATGACCGAGCGCAAGGCCGAACAACCTGTCCGTCTTGCCGGACGCCTGCAAGCCACTCTCAGCTTCAGCCAGATCGAGGAAATCATGGCCTCGGGCGCGACTGGATACGTCAGCAGTATCCGCTGGCAGTGCGCCAATGCCCATACCGCAATCCACCAGGTCTATTTCGACTATTCGGTCGAATCAGCGTTAGTGGCGTAAATGAACTTTGTTTCAAGTATTCAATGGCCCAATGGCTCGATGACGCAATAATCCAATGATCTACTCGGTCCGGCACACAACGACATTCCGCTACACACCGGCGGTCCGCGAGAGCATCATGGAGGTCCGCCTCCAGCCTCGCAGCGACGGCGATCAGCGCTGCCTCAACTTTACTTTGAACGTCGACCCCGCAGCCAACGTCATGCAATACCACGATTTCATGGGAAACACCGTCCATCACTTCGATATCGCCGGCAGTCATTCGCAAGTGAAAGTTACAGCGGAGTCGATGGTCGAGGTTCAGTCGATTACGCCTCCGCGGCCCGCCGACTGCGGAGATTGGTCCGATCTTGACGCCTTGGTTGCAAGCGACGACTACTGGGAGATGCTTCTGCCCAGCCACTTCGCACACTCCAGCGAACCCTTGGATGCCCTAGCGAAAGAATTGAAGTGTGAGCGCCGCGGAAATCCTCTCGAGTTGTTGACCGAGTTCAACGAGGCCATTTACACCCAGTTCTCGTATGTGCCCAACAGCACCAAGGTTGACTCCCCGATCGAGGACGCGCTTCAAAGCCGTCAGGGCGTCTGCCAGGACTTTGCTCATATCATGATCGCCCTGGTACGTCGGCTGGAAATCCCGTGCCGCTATGTCAGCGGTTACATGTTTCATCGGGAGGAAAAAAGGAAAGATCGCTCGCAGGAAGGCGCGTCACACGCCTGGGTGGAAGCTTTGGTCCCGCGCCTGGGGTGGGTGGCCTTCGATCCGACGAACAATCTCGTGGGCGGCGATCGTCACATCCGCGTCGCCATCGGACGTGACTACGCAGATGTCCCTCCAACTCGCGGCGTCTATAAAGGCGATGCCGAAAGCGAATTGAGTGTAGCCGTAACCGTGAACCCCGCCGACGCCGAATCACCCGAGCCGGCAGCCCCTGCCTTCGTAGTTCGCACGCGCCCCCCGCTGGTGCGCGGTCCATCGATAAGAACCGACCAAGAGCAACAACAGCAACAACAGTAGTGGAAGCAGTGAGGACGGCGCGACCGTTGAAGAGCGGCCCTTGCGGGCCGCTTTATTCATGCCGAAAAGAGTTGGGCTTTAACCCCTGTGTTTTCTCTATTCATTCAGCGAGCAACTGCAATCCGCAGGCACCACATGCGCCAGCAGAAAATCCGCCACGCGCTTATACGCATCAATTTGATTCTCGACGCGCGCGAATCCGTGCCCCTCGTTCTCGTAGATCTTGTAATCGACCTTCCCACCGCGTTTATTGATCGCGTCCACCACCTGCTGCGTCTCCGACTTCGGACACCTCGGATCATGCCCGCCCGCCAGCAGCAATAACGGCGCCTTGATCTGATCGATGAAGTTGATCGGCGAGCGCTCTTCATAGAGCGCCTTGTTTTTCACCGGATCGCCCATCGTTGCCAGATCCGACTGCCGCAGCACCGGGTCTTCATTCTCAATCTCGGTGAACCAGTTCACGAACGGCACAATTGGCACGCCCGCCGCCCAGACTTCCGGAGCTTTCGTCACCGCCATCATGCTCAAATAGCCGCCGTAACTGCCGCCCATAACCGCGATCTTTTTCGGATCCAGATGCCCAGTCTGCTCGATCCAATCCACTCCGGCGAGCACATCCTGCAAATCGCCGCCGCCCATGTCGAACAGGTTCGCCTGCTGGAATTCTTTTCCATATCCAGTCGACCCGCGATAATTCGGCGCCAGCACCATATATCCCTGATTCGCGGCGAATTGCACGAAGCGGTTGAACGAATTCATCGTTTGCGACGTCGGCCCGCCGTGGATATACACGATCGCCGCATTCTGCCCGTTCCGTGCCATGTTGAACGGCACGTAGAGAAACGCCGAGATCGTCCACTTTCCGTCGCGGCTTGGATAGTGAATCAAATAAGGCTCAACCAGATCTTCCGATTGAATCCCTGCAACCAGCGAATGCGTAATCTGATGCGATTTCCCGGTCGGGAAGTGATACAGCCAGAGATCGCCGGGTGCAGTGGGTCCGTTGTGAAAGTAAAGCAATCGCGACCCATCCGCGCTGAAGGCCGAATGCCCGCCGGCAGGTTCATTCACGCCGTTGGGAATTGCCAGCGCGGTCGACTTGCCCGTCGCTACATCGTGCAGATAGATGTCTTCGTTTCCGTCCACATTGGCGCTAAACGTCAGACGCTTTCCGTCCGGCGAAAACTCTCCAGCACGGATTTCCCACTTGTCCTTCGTAATCCAATGGATTTTCTTGCTCGCCACATCCAGCACGCCGACATTCTCATAGCCATTTGCAGCGTTGGAAGTCAGCAGCACGCGCTTGCCGTCCGGTGACATCGCACTGGCCGAAAAGAGCTGTTCTCCATTGTGTGGCGTAAGCAGCGTGCTCTGTCCCGCGGCAATATCTGCGATGAAAATATTCGAATCTGTCCCCTTCGCTTGCTCTTGGGTGTACACAATGTACTTCCCATCCTTCGACCAGATGGGATTCATGTTTTGCTTGTCCTGCGGCGTGTTCGAGGTGACGTGCTTCACCTCGCGCATGATCATGTCGTACACGTCAATCTCATACGTGGCCGAAGTCTTCGGCTTCACTTCGTACGCAAGATAACGCCCATCCGGCGACCACGTCGGATTCAATTCCGCAATCTCGCTGGTCTGCGTGAGGTTGACGACTTTCCCTGTCTTCGGCGAAACCAGGAAAATGTCCCAAACTTCATCGCCGTCGAAGTCGGACTGATACGCGATCCATTTCCCATCGGGCGACCATGCCGGATTGGTCTGCCGCTGGTCGCTAACCGTCATCTGAACCGGAAATCCGCCCTCAGAGGGCACAGTCCACAAATTATTTCGCCCGCTCATATTCGAAACGAACGCGATGTTCTTGCCATCCGGAGACCACGTCGCCCGCCCGATCTGCCGTGTCATATACAGCTTTTCAATGGTCAATCCGCGCGGCTCAACCTGCGCGTTTGGCTTCGATGACACTTTTTTCGGATCGGTGATTGCCTGGGGAACCGGCAAGGTTTGCGCAGCACTGTCGACGACAACGCTACTCGTAAGCATGACAATAACCAACAGCGGACACAGCCGCATGGCGCGGATCCTCAAGGTAAGGTAAAAAAGAGAGTCTAGCAGAGCGCATTCCGCTCGGCCCGCGCTCGAATATTTCTCAGGTCGCACAATCTCATGAACATCGCAACGTTTCGCCGCATCGCTTCCTCCTTACTCCTCTCGGGGATGCTTGCATTCCCGATCGCAGGCGCAAACGCACAGAATGCTCAGCACCACATCGGAATTGAAGGCGACCAGTTCATCTTTGACGGCAAGCCCCTGCAGATCATCTCCGGCGAACTGCATTACGAGCGCATCCCCCGCGAATATTGGCGCGACCGACTGCAGAAAGCTCGCGCCATGGGACTCAACACAATTTCAACTTACGTTTTCTGGAATGTGCACGAGCCCAAGCCCGGTGTCTACGACTTCAGCGGATCGCTCGACGTGGCGGCATTCATTCGCATCGCGCAAGAAGAAGGCCTGCACGTCATCCTGCGGCCGGGGCCCTACGCCTGCGCCGAGTGGGATCTCGGAGGGCTGCCGGCTTGGCTTCTCGCCGATCCGAACATTGTCTTGCGCAGCGCCGACGAAAAGTTCTTAGGCCCAGCCGAACGCTGGCTCAACCGTCTGGGCAGGGAACTGGCTCCTCTCCAACTCACACACGGTGGTCCCATCATCGCCGTCCAAGTCGAAAACGAGTACGGTTCCTTCGGCAACGACAAGATCTACATGAACCGCGTTCTCGCCGCGCTCAAGAATGCCGGCCTCGGCGAAGTTCTCCTTTACACCGCCGACGGTGGAGACGAACTGCCCGCCGGAACTCTGCCCAGCATTCACGCCGTCGTCAACTTCGGCCCCGGTGAGGCGAAAGCCGAGTTCGCCAAGCTGCAGAAGTTCCGCCCCGGCCAGCCGATGATGAGCGGCGAGTATTGGGACGGATGGTTCGATCACTGGGGCGAAAAGCATCAGACGACTAACGTCGCCCAGCAGGCCCAAGAACTCGACTGGATTCTCTCTCAGGGATATTCCATCAACCTCTACATGTTTCACGGAGGCACGAGCTTCGGATTCATGAACGGCGCCAACTGGGAGAAACGTTACGAACCCGACGTGACCAGCTATGACTACGATTCGCCCGTCAGCGAGTCGGGAGCGCTCACCAAAAAGTATTTCGCTTTCCGTGATGTCATCGCGAAGCATCGCCCGGATGTGAAGTTTCCCGACCCGCCGCCTGCGTTGCCTGTGATTGAAATTCCGGAATTCGAGTTGTCCGAAACTGCGCCGCTATGGTCGAACCTTCCGGCTCCCGTCAGCGTCGACAAGCCGCGTCCCATGGAAATGTTAGGCCAGTCGTACGGATACATCCTGTACCGCACGAAGGTCAAAGCCCCGGTCTCAGGCGAGCTCAAGGTCAACGAGCTTCGCAGCTACGCGCTAGTCTATGTGAACGGCAAACTCGCGGGTACGCTCGACCGCCGCAAGAAGCAGGATCACCTGTCCATCACGGCTGGCGGCGAGACAACGATCGATATCCTCGTCGAAGGCACCGGGCGCATCAACTTCACCACTGAGCTCCGCAACGAACGGCAGGGAATTGGTGGCGCCGTAACTCTTGCAGGAAACGAATTGTTCGGCTGGGAAGTATTTCCGCTCCCTATGGACGATCTCTCGCATTTGCAATTCTCGAAACGGAGCGGCTCTCCAAATGCTCCCATCTTCTATCGCGGATATTTCAATCTGCAAGACACAGGCGACACTTTCCTCGACACTCGCGGCTGGGGGAAGGGAGTTGCTTGGATCAATGGCCACGCCCTTGGCCGCTTCTGGAATCTCGGCCCTCAGCAGACGCTTTATGTCCCCGCTCCCTGGCTCGTGAAAGGCACGAATGAGATTGTGATCTTCGCGCAAGACAAACCGAGGAGTCGGCGTATCCACGCCTGGCGCGATCCGGTTCTGAATGAGTTGGAAACTGAGTAGTTGGAGTGGAAGCAGAAGAGGACAGGCCAGGAATTCCCTCTGTTTCCTCTGTTGTGAATAGATTTTCTACGCTTTGGCGTTCTTGTGCATATCCACCGTGCTCCAGGTCTTGTCCCCGGCGTGGCAGATGTTCTCCAGCGAGCACTCGGCGCACTTCGGCTTGCGAGCGATGCACAGCTTCCGCCCGTGCCAGATAATCTGGTGTGAAAATAAAATCCAACGGTCAGATGGAATGATCTTCATCAAATCCTGCTCGATCTTTTGCGGATCGTCCTGTGTCGTCAATTCCAGTCGCCGCGAGATGCGGTGTACGTGCGTGTCCACCACCACGCCCACGGCTTTTTTGAACCACGTTCCCAGCACGACATTCGCCGTTTTCCTTGCCACCCCCGGCAGCGTCAGCAGCTTGTCGATGTCGTCCGGAACCTGCCCGCCAAACTCCGCTACCAACTTCTTCGCCGCCCCCACCACGGACTTCGATTTATTCCGGAAAAATCCCGTGGATCTTACATCCGGCTCCAACTGTTCCGGCGTCAACGCTGCAAAAGCCTCGACTGTCGGATACTTACGAAAAATCACCGGCGTAACGCGATTGACGTTCACATCCGTCGACTGCGCGGAAAGAATCGTCGCTACCAAAAGTTCCCACGCGCTGGCATGCGTCAAAGCGCACGTCACCTCTGGATACAGATCGTTCAACCGCTTCAAAATCTCCGCTACCCGCTCCGGCGCGACCGGATTGTAGCCCTTGCTCTTCGACCCTAACGGTGCCGACGAAGCTTTTGCGCCGCGAGCTTTTCCACTTGGCTTAGAATTCTTGGCCGGGCGGGCCGGAACTCCCGGCACGCGAACCTGCTTTGCCCGCTCCTGACGCCCGGTTCGGGCTGGCTGACGGGGACTCACTCCTCGCGGCATGAAAATCCTTTCCTCTTCCTCGAATGCCGCTCATCATAGCAACGGACGCTCGCCCATTGCCAACCGCCCTCCATATCCCACGAACGAAATCGGTCAAGCGTCCTGTCCCTCGGTAACCTCTCGGGGAATTGACGCCCCTCACCTTGCCCGGTACTCTGGAATCACTCCATCGCAATCAGGGAAGCATTCATGGCTGTAAATTCGATTCAACTCGGGCAAGTATGGCGCAGTGAAGCAGACGGCCAGGATTATCTCGTCACCAAGGTCTACAACGAAGTTTTCTCGCAGTTCGCGATGTTGCGTCCCGCCGGGATCACCGCGCCCGATGCTCCCACGGTGCGGATCAAGGTCGTTAAGGGCCCGCAAGGCGCCACCCTCCCCGGCTACGCCTTCACCCAGGAAGGCTCGTTCTAGCATCACCGTTCGCGCTCGAATTTCCGATACACTGAATGGAAGTTCTCAGTTCCCGGTTCGCAGTTCTCAGCAAAATCCCAACGTTTCCTGGCTTTAACTGAGAACTAAGAACTGCCAACTGAGAACTGTCTCTATGACTGAACGCATCCTCGCCATCCTCTTTCTCTTCATCAGCAAAATCATCGCCGTCACCGGCTACGCGGGCATCGCGATCCTGATGGCAATCGAGTCCGCCTGCATCCCGCTCCCCTCCGAACTGATCATGCCCTTCGCGGGATATTTAGTCTTTCAAGGCACATTCAAACTTTTCTGGGCGGCCACCGCGGGCGCCATCGGATGTAACCTCGGTTCGCTCGTCGCCTACGAAATCGGCTGCTATGGCGGACGTCCTCTCGTCGAGCGCTATGGTCGCTGGATCCTCATGGGACGCCGCGAGCTCGACTGGGCCGACCGCTTCTTCGCACGCTGGGGATACCTCGCCGTATTCATCGGACGCCTGCTGCCCGTAGTCCGCACGTTCATCGCGCTCCCGGCCGGCATCGCCCGCATGCCCCGCGCCCGCTTCCACATCTACACCTTTCTCGGATCATGGCCGTGGTGCCTGGCTCTGGCGTACTTCGGGATGAAGCTCGGAGAAAACTGGCGGGAGCTCGGCAAATACTTCCACCGATTCGACGCTGTGATCGGCGTGACTTTGGTCGTCGCAGTCGCGTGGTTCATCTGGAGCCACTGGCAGAACCGCCTGCGTACCGCCGAATAATGAGCTACGAAGGTTTCGCCAGCTGCGACGCCACAATCTGCCATCGCCCCTCGCGCTTCTCCACAACATCCATGTAAACGTATTCGACCGAGGAGGCCACGCCCTCGCGCCCTACTTCATCGATCTCCGACCCGTGGACGATCGCAACATCCTCGCGCACAAATCGAACGCTCCTCCCGGTTGACTTCATCGCGATAAATCGAATCGCTCCCGAAGTCAGATTCCGGATCAGATCCTTCCGCGTCGACGCATTACCCGACTCGTCATACTGCACGTAATTGTCGGCATAGATGCGCTCCAACTCGGCGACGCTCGCGGACCTCAGCGCCCGGTCCCCGTCCTCAAACAGTCGAAGTATTTGCTGCTCGTCATTCAAATGATTCGTTCCTCCCGCCATAAGCTGTTGCCCCGAGCCGCGCATTGGTGTACAAGCAATGGCACCCTAAGGAGAATCTCATGCGCACTGTTCTAGCCGCCTTATTGTTCTTAACTACCGTCGTCCCGATCGCGGCACCCGCCCAATCCGCGGCCTCCGACAAACCTTTTGTCGTCGAGTATTACTACAAAACGAAGTGGGGACACGCTGACGAATTCCTCAAGCTCTTCAAGAAAAATCACTACCCGATGCTCAAGCAGGAAATCGAGATGGGGCGCCTGCTCAAAGTTTGGATGGACCAACCTCGCTATCACACCACCGAAGATGGCCGCTGGGATTTCCGCGTCACCATTGTCTTCAAGAATGCTACCCTCGCCAATGAGCCCTTCGACGAAGCCGCACTGCAAAAACAGCTCTTCCCGGATCAAGAAACGTTCCAGCGCGAAGAGCAGCGTCGATTCGAGATTCTCGACGCTCACTGGGATCTGCCCATCAAAACGATGGATTTAGAAGCGAAGTGAGGATCGTAAAGACCAAAGTCCCGACCGATTTCCCCTGTGGACCTCTGTGCCCCCAGGTGGTGAAGGTTTTTGCACGATGCTGTGCCGCGAATCCTGGTGCTTGAGTCTGGGTAACTCCGGAACGATCAAAGACTTCCGGTGCTCACGAGCAGTGTCGCACCCGAATAAATCGCACGGCGATGCTCCACACGCACAAAAGATGTTAAAGATCGATGACAATCCAGAAGGAATTCCTTTATCGTCGCCATCAAAATTTGGAATTAGACATAATCTCTACAAGATCGATAATGTACGACATGGACACGTTCATATCTGTCGAGGATTCACACGTAGATGTACTCCATGAAATCAGCGTTCGCCTCAACACGGCCGACGGATTTCACGAAGTTCTTAGCCGCGTCGTCGAGTTTGCTTCCGCTCTGGTGAAGTGCGACTCTTGCCTGATTTATGTTCTCGAAGGAGACGATCTCGTTCTGCGCGCCTCCAAGAATCCCCATCCTGATGTTGTCGATGGCCTGAAGCTCCGCGTGGGGCAGGGAATCACAGGATGGGTCGCGGAACATCTTGAGCCCGTCGCGATTCCAGAAAATGCTGCGCAGGATCCCCGCTTCCAGTTTTTTCACGAGCTTCCGGAAGATAGCTATGAAGCGTTTCTCTCCGTTCCCATCATGTGCCGCGGGCGTGTCGTCGGTGTCATCAATCTTCAGCACCGGCAGCATCATGTTTACCGCCGCCGCGAGATTCGCATGATCTCCACGATCGGATTCCTCGTCGGCGCCGAAATTGAGATGGCGCGTCTCGAAGAAGCCAACTCTACGCTCGCCGAGCAATTGCAGACTCGCAAAATCGTCGAGCGCGCGAAAGGCATCCTGCAGCGCGATCTAGGACTGAACGAGGAGCAGGCCTATCTCGCTCTCCAGCGCCAGAGCCGCCAAAAACGCAAGCCGATGAAAGAAATCGCCGAGGCTATCGTGCTCAGCGACGACGTTCGCGGCAACTCGCAGCTCCAGGCAACGTAAGAGTCGGGCGAACTTCACCGTCGGCGCGGCTGGTGAGTTTGATGGTGAGTCTTCGAAGGGAATTGAATCGAACGGAAAGGGCTCGACTTAAAGTCGGGCCTTTACTGTTGCGCGAAAGACTTCGCACTTCAGCCGCTGAGGTCCTGAGATGCAACCCATGACAACAAAAGATGAGGGCGGATACCTGGTTGAATATCCGCCCTTGCCTCTTCAAGCAAACAAGCGATTTACTGGCCTGACGCTGAAGCCGTGGTTACGGCTCGAGCGATCTGTTTTTCCGCAGCATGCGCGGGCACATTAAAGCGCAACGTCATGCCGAACTCCGGCAGTTGCATCGCGCTCACGTAGCTTCCGTCCGGCGTAGTCTCGAGCACCAACCGGCTTGCGGACGCCTCACTCGTCTCTTCCGTCACCGGAACCAGCATCATGTATCCCCCGGGGGCTCCGCTGATCTTGCTCAACGTCAGCAAAGCAATACCGGCCGAACTGAACGAGAATTTATATTCGCCTGCGGGAACCTTGGTGTTCCCCCACAGAACATCATGCGTTAGCGTGAACTTGCCGTGCGCCGGCGTTTGAGCCGAAGCGAGGTTCGGTGCAAAGCTGATGGCGGTTAAGGTCAACAAAGTGGCATACACGAACTTGCGAATCGAAGTCATTGGATCTCCATTTCTGCGCCACTCGAGAGACACGACGGCGCAAGTCTGACGAGCACGCTGTCCGCATCATCCGGATCGCATGGGCTCAGGCTGTAGTGGAGAACGACAAGGTCAGGAGATTGTCGATGCCGCTAACACAGCTGGCACCCAATCAGAGACTCCGCGGGACCGGCGAACTGAGCTGGTGTGCGAAGTGATTCCACTATGCAACAACTTCGGTGCAGAGTCCAATTCAAAGAATTTATAGAAGCGATTAGGTAGACATTCGTGACGACAGTAACTTTCTCGAAGACTCCCCCAAATCAACCTGCATCGTAATCTTTCTTGCTATCCCGCCGATGTATCCCTCATATCATGAACACTGCAGGCCAAGCTTCGGCAGAGAAGCCAAATCCGTGGCTCGCGCGTCAACCCATCGTTACCTGTGAAGAGAAGCTCGTGGGCTATGAACTGCTCTTTCGCGAGACTGCCGAAGATCTCCATTTTCGTTCCGACGCAGAAAGCGCGACCTCGAGCACCATCGACAGCCTGAATGTCACCGGGCTCGATGCCGTCTGTGACGGTGGCCTCGCGTTCATCAATTGCACTCATCAGATGTTGCTGAAGGATTATTTCCTGCTCCTGCCGCCCGACAAGATCGTCATCGAGATTCAGGAGACGATTCCAGCGGACGAGATCGTCCACTCCGCTTGCCAGCGTCTCCGCCAAAAACGCTACAGCCTTGCTCTCGACAACTTTGCGCCCGGCGATCCCCGGGAACCCCTCATTCCCTACGTGAATTTCATCAAAGTCGACATCCGCAAATTCCCGCTGGAACAAAATGCAGCACTCGCCAAGAAGTTTGCTCGCAAAGACTGCCGCATGCTAGCCCAAAAGGTCGAAACTCGCGTAGAGATGCTCACCGCGGCCAGTCACGGGTTCACGCTATTTCAGGGGTATTTTTTCCGCCGTCCCGAACACATGCGCGCCCGCCACATTCCCGCCAATCAGGCCGATTCGCTCCGACTGTTAAAAGCCGTTGCCGGACCCGTTCTTGACCTTGCCGCCATTGAATCGCTGATCAAGCACAACGCCTCCCTCTGCTATCGCCTGTTGCGCTATCTGAATTCGCCTTTGCTCGGTCTCTCTTCGCCCGTTCAATCGATTCGCCACGGAATCGCCCTCCTCGGCGAGCGCGAGCTCGTCCGCTGGATTCGCATGGCCACCACCCTGGTCATGGGTCAGGAACAGTGTTCCGACCTCATCTCTTCCTCCCTCGTCCGGGCCCGCTTCTGCGAACTAATCGCTCCCAAACTCGAAAATGCAAAGTCGGATCTTTTTCTGATGGGACTCCTCTCCGTGATGGACGCCATACTCGACCTTCCGATGGGAGTTGTCGTGGAGGGCCTTCCACTCGACCCGGACATGAAAACCGAGTTGCTCGGCGCAAAAATCGGGCGTGAAACAGCTCTCACTCCGGTGTACCGCCTCATGCTAGCGCGGGAGAACGGCGACTGGGAAGAGGTGACCGTCCATGCGAAAAGGCTGCACTTGTCTTTGCCCAGCGTGAACCGCGCCTATACGGAGGCTTTAATTTGGGCGCGTGAAATGACCACCGGCATGCCAGGACACTGACGACGCAGGTCACGGGTATCCACTCACCCGCATTCCACCGTGCTTGAATGCCCGATTTCCGCCTTCCACTCCTCATTCGTTTGCCAAACACCCGTCCGGCGTGAGACCATCACCAGTTCATTTAGGTGACGGTTAACCGTCACCGCAGGAGGGGCATTTGTACCAAAAGAAAGCTGGAGTGTTCATGGCCGATTGGTGGGACGCCGATGGCCGGCGTCACCGTAAACAGTTCGCTACAGCTGCGGCTGCACGCGAGCATGAGCATCGCGAGACCGCCCTGGCCCATGCCATGCGGGCTAGCCGCGAGATGAAGAAGGTGGCCCGGACGAGTGGCATGAAGCGGTCTTCACCAAAGACGGAAAGTGGCACCATCGAACCCGCCAGGGGCAAGCTCGGCGTCATGATTCCCGGGATGGGAGCCGTTGCCACGACCTTCGTAGCCGGCGTCGAGGCCATCCGGAAAGGCCTCGCCAAGCCCATCGGATCGCTGACCCAGATGGGTACGATCCGCCTTGGAAAGCGTACGGATGCCCGCTCTCCAAAGGTAAAGGAATTCCTCCCACTCGCTGGCCTCGACGATCTCGTCTTCACCGGATGGGACATTTTTGAAGACAACATGTACGAAGCCGCGTCTAACGCCGGCGTGCTTGACTATCGCCTCCTCGAGCAATTGAAACCGTTCTTATCATCCATCAAGCCCCGCGCCGCCGTCTTCGATCACAACTACGTCAAAAAGATTGACGGCCCGAACGTAAAGAAGGGCAAGAACAAGATGGATCTCGCGCAGCAATTGCGGGACGATATCCGCGACTTCAAGAAAACCAGTGGTGCCAGCCGACTGGTCACGATGTGGTGCGGCTCAACCGAGTCTTACATCGAGCCGACTGAAGCTCATCAATCTGTGAAGGCTTTCGAAAAAGCGCTGAAAGAAAACGACGAGATGATCGCGCCCTCGATGATCTACGCCTACGCCTCGCTGATGGAAGGCGTGCCGTTCGCCAATGGCGCGCCAAATCTGACCGTTGATCTCCCGGTCATGCTCGAACTTTCCCGCAAGAACGAGGCACCCATTTGCGGCAAAGACTTCAAGACGGGCCAGACGCTCATGAAGACCGTCCTCGCCCCCGCCTTCAAAGCGCGCCTGCTCGGCCTCAGTGGCTGGTATTCCACCAACATCCTCGGCAACCGCGACGGCGAGGTCCTCGACGACCCTGGCTCCTTCAAAACGAAAGAAGAATCCAAACTGGGCGTCCTCGAACACATCCTCCAGCCGGGCCTCTATCCCGAACTCTACGGGAAGATGTACCACAAGGTAAGAATCAACTACTACCCGCCTCGCGGCGACAATAAAGAGGGCTGGGACAATATCGACATTTTCGGATGGCTGGGCTACCCGATGCAGATCAAGGTCGATTTCTTGTGTCGAGACTCGATCCTTGCCGCGCCCATCGTCCTCGACCTAGTCCTATTCCTCGACTTGGCCAAACGTTGTACGGAACTGCGGGGCCTAGGCATCCAGGAATGGCTCAGCTTCTACTTCAAGTCTCCTATGACGGTCCCCGGCCTCTATCCGGAGCATGACCTCTTCATTCAGCTGATGAAGTTGAAAAACACCCTGCGCCATCTGAAGGGCGAAGAGTTGATCACACACTTGGGCTTGGAGTATTACGACTGAGTTAACTGAAGTTTTATGAGCGCGTGGGGCGTCCGTTCTGGCCATTTGCGGACGCCCCGGCTTTTTTCACAGCGCACCTTGTGACATCTAACCTTGAATACGCAGCTCCAGATGAGAGCCTCATAGATTTTTCGGAGGTTTTCCTCCAACTCGATGATTTCAATGGACCGCCGGTAAGGGGATACCTTCCGCAAAAAGTCAGGAGGGAAAGGGAATGAGAGAGTAGCGCAGGAGGTGGTTCTCCTTCGTGCTCTTAGTGGTTTAAAGGTTTTGACTTTCCGGGACAGTGCAACAAATCACCATGCAGGTTTGCCATCCTGAAAGCGGAGGGTCAGTGTTTCTCCACCCTTCACGACCTCACGTGCCAGGATCAGATCGGCTCCGTCCTGCTTGACCTTCGATCCCGTGACCTGAATCGCATCGTCCGCTTTGAAGCTGATCCCCATGTCGTCGAGAAACTTCTTTGGGCAAAGAAAGACCTCAACGTCGTCCTTGGCCGAACCAGTTTTTGTCATCACATACGCTAAGGGTTTGGGTCCCGACGGAGGCACGAATCTCAGCTCCGCGACGGTTCCCTTGAAAGTGGTTTCCGTGCTGGCGTCATACTTGGGAACAGCTTGGGAATAGGCGACGGTGGCGACGAAAGCGAAGGCGGCGAGTTGCAGCAAATACGTGTGAACCGGACCGGACGTCTTCATGGACAGGTCCTCCAGTCGCGCCGAATGTTAGGCCCGAAGCGCCGGAAAAGCAACGGGAATCTTGCTTTTGTTCCACGACCGGATAACCCCCAAGCCTGCCGTCAGCGTCTAATTACCGATCAAGATTTGGGGCTTGGTGTCTTTCCGACCGGGCGTATAATCAGGCTCAAGGAGTACCCCTATGAAATTCAGATGGCTGGCAATCGCGTTCGGATTGGCGGCGTTCAGCGCAGTGCCCTGGACGTTGGCGCAAACTCAGGATCCAAACCAGAATCCAAGCCAGAATCCGACGCAGACTGCGCCTCCGGCTCAGACACAACCGCAGAGTCAGCCGCGGACGCAGACTCCGACCAACGATCCGGATCAGGGCCAGCCGAAAGCCAGCGATGTCCAGAACGCGCCCAAGCAAGCACCTGCCGCGCTTCCCACGCAGGATGACAGTTCGATCAAGCACGATGGCGGTAAGACCGACGTCGACGCCGTGGGCAATCGCAACGTGGGATGCGGACGCGGCGTGGGGAACTGGTACACCGTCGAAGGTCAAGTCGCTCGGGGACGCGTGTATGCCCAGCAGATTGAATCCCAGATTAAGCTGATCAACGACCCGGTCATCACCGAATACGTAAATCGCATCGGCCAGAATCTGGTTCGGAATTCCGACGCGCAAGTACCGTTCACCATTAAGGTCATCGACTCCGATGTCGTCAACGCGATGGCGCTTCCCGGTGGCTTTTTCTACGTCAACTCCGGCTTGATCCTCGCTGCTGACGAAGAAGCGGAGATGGCGGGCGTGATGGCGCACGAAATTGCCCACGTTGCTGCCTGCCACTATGGCCGCGAAATGACGCGAATGAACCTCCTGCAGATGGCTTCTTTGCCTGCCATCTTTATGGGCGGCGCATTGGGATACGGGATCTACGAAGGCATGGGACTCGGCATTCCGCTGACCTTCCTTCACTTCTCCCGCGGGTTCGAAGCTGAAGCGGATTATCTCGGCATCGAATACATGTACCGGGCCGGCTACGATCCTTCGGCCTTTGTCTCCTTCTTCGAAAAGATTCAGGCGATGGAGAAGAAGAAGCCCGGCACCCTGTCGAAAGCCTTCGACACGCATCCCCAGACTCCTGATCGCATCGAAAAGTCGCAGGACGAGATTCGTAGGATTCTTCCAGCCAAGGCGCAGTACATCGTGACTACTTCGGAATTCGATGAGGTTAAAGCTCGCCTGGCCTCGATCGAGAACAAACACAAATTGCTGGACGAGAAAGACGCCAACAAGCCTAGCTTGCGGCGCACCTCGAACACCAGCGACAAGTCGAGTGACGGCAAGTCTGACGACGATCGTCCGACCCTGAAGCGCCGCGACGATTCGTCAAACTAGATGTGGAGATAGGCTTCCTTGGCTGTCCGGTCACAGTGAAGCTGGCCTAACCCTTTAATGAAGTTTGCAAAACCGGCGGCTCGGGCCGCCGGTTTCCTTTTGCGCAACGCTTCAACTGTTGATTACCAAAGACACCGCATCACAATTACTTGTGATCTTAATCACAGATTGGATTTGGGAAACGGACATAGGCTCGGCTATGCTTGTAACAGAGCGCGCATAAAGGCGGAGAACTCATGCCAGACAATACGTTGACCATCACCGATAATCGTACAAATAAGACGTACACCGTTCCAGTCGAGAACGGCACGATCCGGGCGATGGACCTGCGGCAGATCAAGACCGGCCCGGAAGACTTCGGGCTGATGACGTACGACCCGGCCTACATGAATACGGCGTCGTGCAAAAGCGCCATCACCTACATCGACGGCGACAAAGGAATTCTCCGCTACCGCGGCTACCCGATTGAAGTCCTTGCTGAGCGCTGCAACTTTCTGGAAGTGGCGTATCTGCTCATGTTCGGTGATCTGCCAACCGAGAAGGAATTGAAGCAGTGGGTCTTCGACATTACGCACCACACCATGCTGCACGAGACGACGAAGAAATTCATGGAAGGATTTCGCTACTCGGCGCATCCGATGTCGATGTTTGTCAGCACCATCGCCGCGCTCTCCAGCGTGTATCCTGACGCAAAACTCGTACGCAGTCCCAAAGATCGGATGCACCAGATCGTCCGGCTAATCGGCAAAGTGCCTTCCATCGCTGCGATGTCATATCGGCACAACGTAGGTTTCCCATACGTCTATCCCGACAACGATCTAAGCTACACCGAGAACTTTATGAACATGCTGTGGAAGATGGTCGAGCCGAAGTATGTCGCGCACCCAGCCATCGCCCGCGCGCTCGACATTCTTTTCATTTTGCACGCCGACCACGAGCAGAACTGCAGCACCGCTGCTATGCGCTCAGTCGGCAGCTCCGAGACGGATCCCTATCTTGCGGTCGCTTCCGCTGCATCGGCACTTGCTGGCTCGCTGCACGGCGGCGCGAACGAGGAAGTCCTGAAGATGCTCGATGAGATTGGCACCAAGGACAATGTCCCGGCTTACATCAAGCGCGTGAAGGACGGGCACTTCAAGCTGATGGGCTTCGGGCACCGCATCTACAAGAATTACGATCCGCGTGCCAAGATCATCCGCTGGAGCGCCGAGCAGGTGTTCGAAGTTACGGGACGCAACCCGAAACTCGACATCGCGTTGGAACTTGAGCGTATAGCGCTCGAGGACGAATATTTCGTCAAGCGCAAACTCTATCCCAATGTCGATTTTTATTCGGGAATCATGTATCAGGCCATGGGGTTCCGGCCCGAGATGTTCACGGTGCTGTTCGCGATCCCGCGAACAGCGGGGTGGCTCGCACAGTGGCAGGAGCTAATGAACGATCCGGAGCAGAAGATCACGCGACCCCGCCAGATCTATACCGGGCACGCCGAGAGAGAATTTGTGCCAATCGACAAGCGCGTCGCAGTCCCGATTCCGGCCGAATACCCAACGCGCTAATTGCCTTCGCAGCAAAAGAAAAAACGCTCCGCTTTGGCGGGGCGTTTTTAGTTTTCACATACCGTTCAGGGCTGACGCTACAGTGCGACGCGTCAGACGTAAGACCCTACATAATGGCAGCTTCGTTTTAGGCCGCGTGCTTCGCCAGTTCCGCCAGATGCGCGCGATGTTCTTCGGGCGATGTGATGACCTTCATCTCCTGCCAGTCGTAAGCGAATTCTTTTCCGCAATCTAGGCAAACCACATAGGTTCCCGTCAAGGCAGCAGCCTGGGGCCGGCGCGTTGCCCGGCGAACGCTTACGGGAAAGCTATAGTGAGCGTGCCTGCAACCGAAGAGAGTATTAACCAGTTTTTCAATCATGACCCACCTTCCATACCTGAGCGTGTATGCCACTCCTGGGTTTATCTAGGAGTCTGCGCGCCCCCTTCACGGCTTGCCGTAACGCCAGCACTCAAATACTTAGATTCACCGATTGCCAAAAGGGTTTCGGGTTTTGCCAGCATGCCCATTTGCACGCTCTGATTCCCTGAACCCATTGCACCAGAAATAGTTACGGTGGGGGATGAGAAGAAGGGCTTACACCCTATCGGGGGGATTCTTGCTGGAGTGAGCCTTTTTCCTAGGTACTGAGCTACTCGCGCGAAAGCGGCGAATATCTAAACGCTCTGTGGCCCGCGCTTCTTGTGCTGCTGACACTTGGTCATAATGGCGGAGCGAAGCCGGGTGCGGAGATCGTCGGGCAATTCGTACAGCTGCGAGTCCCTATAAATCTCGATGGTTTTCTTAGTAGTGTCGCAAACCACGTAGCAGTTGTGGCACCAGGAAAGATGATTCTCTAACTCGACTTTTGTCTTCTCGTCGAGTACGCCGTCCAGATAACTGGTCAGCTCGTGAAGGAACTCAGAGCATTTCACAGGTCGCCATCTCCGCTCGCCACATCAGTTTTAACCTCTCCACTTTTGCCATTGTCACCCTCGCGCCTCTGGAAGTAGCGTCCCAGCCGCTCTCGTAGTTGCAGGCGAGCCCGCAACAGCCGCGATTTCACAGCCGGCACGCTCAACTCCAGCGCTGCCGCAGTTTCCTCCGTGGATAATCCCTCCACGTCCCTCAGTACGAACACGGTCCGGAACCCTGGGGGCAGTCCCTGAATCGTTTTACTCAAAATCTCGCGTAGTTCCGCTTGCGTGTATTGCTGCTCCGGATTCGGGCTCCAATCCGCGATCTCGCGGGGAAGAGAGTCGTCTTCCGTTTTGATATCTTCGTCCAGCGAAACGGTGCGCTCGGGCTTGCGCCGGCGCAACTTCATTAGCGCTTCGTTGACTGCGATCCGGACCAGCCACGTATAAAACTTGGACTGCTCCTGAAACTTTGGCAGGTTGCTGTACGCCTTCAGGAACGCTTCCTGCACCACGTCTTCCGCGTCCTCGCGGTTCTGCGTGATGTGCTGCGCGATCCGAAAAACGTTACGATCGTACCGGCGGACCAATTCTTCAAAGGCTGAGTCGTCGCCCTTCTTGGCCGCCTGTACCAGCGCCAGCTCTTCGCTAACAGGCCCTGCTAGTTTGTTTTGGATGGCTCCCATGGTCTCGAAGATGCAGTATTTTCCCGTCTTTGTGACCATCATTCTGCAGCAATTGAACAGCTGCAGCGAAGCCACGAAATCAGACTGTTATTCTACTTGGTAACCACCCGATTTGCCCAACGGCTTTGTGCCGAGGGCGATAAGAGTCTGGATTACGGTGCAGGAAGCGGGGGCTGACGCGGTCGAGCAGGTACCGAAGTACTCATGATTCCCGCCCTACAAGTTCCATATAATCAGCAGTTAGAGTACTGTCAGTACTTATACGTGCGGAAGACTCGGGTCTTGGAAATGGTTCTCTGAGAATGGCGGACAGCAAGGATCTCCAGCAAATCGTCGAGCGCGCAGTGGCGCAGGTTTTCGAGCGTCAACTCCCCAAGTTGCAGGCCGAACTGGTGGAGCGCGTATTGGCGGAATTACCGGCGCATGCGCCTGCTGCGGAAGGTGCTGCCGCAGGCCCGGCGCCGAGCTCTCTCGCGCAAGCGGTCTCCAGCATTTACGCGGGGTCCACGCAAAAAGAAATTCTGAGAGCACTGCTCGATGCGGGCAGCTCGTATGCGGCGCGGGTCGCTCTCTTTGTGATGAAAGCGGGAGCAGCCAGCGGCTGGCAGGGACGCGGATTTGGAAACGACGACACGGTGAAGGATTTCGCTCTCGACATGAGCGCCGGACCGGTATCGCACGCGTATCAGAATCGAGTGGTGGCGCCGGCGAACATCGCTGAAATGGATCAGCGTTTCGTCGGACAGTTCGGTGGACCGGAGAACGAACAGATCATGGTTCTGCCGCTGGTACTCAAAGAGAAAGTTGCCGCCTTGCTTTACGCGGATGGCGGGGCCGATGGAATTCTCGACGCTGCTTCGCTGGAAGTGCTGGTCATGGCGACGAGTTCGTGGCTCGAAGTCACCTCGCTGCGCAAGCAGGTTCAGAAAGACTCCAGCGAAGTTGCCTCCCCTAGTATCGAGCGGCCTCCAGCGCCGGCGCCAGTACAAGCGGTCAGTTCTTTCTCGGATCCCTTCGCATCCCACGCGCCGAAACACATTGCGCCCAAGCCTACTCCGGAGCCGGAGCCTGCGGAAGTTGTCGAAGTTGTGCATGCAGCATCCGCAAGCGCAGCAGCATCGGCCCCTGCGGCAGCTGCCGATCCATTTGCTGGATTGTCCGCAGAAGACGCAGACACGCATCGCAAGGCGCAGCGCTTTGCCCGCCTGCTGGTTGATGAAATCAAGCTCTACAACCAGGCAAAGGTGGCGGAAGGCCGTCGGAATAAAGATCTTTACGACCGCCTGAAGGAAGATATCGATAAGAGTCGCGCTACGTTCCAGAAGCGCTATGGCACTACGGCCGCCGCGACCGGCGATTATTTTCAGAAAGAAGTTGTCCGCAGCCTGGCCGAAGACGATCTTTCGGTCATGGGTGCGAACTTCAAGAAGTAGGTTCGAATGCGGCCATTCATGGCCGCGTAGCATCTTAAAAGAGTACGGGCGTTAGCTCACGAACGGCAAATCAGGTTCTGGCATTCGCGTCTCCGCGCGAAGAACAAAAAAGGTGTTTCGATTGGGTCTCAAAAGTTGTCGCTTGCTGGCTCTGGCTGGGCTGTTAGGGCTCCTGAGCAGCTCGTCGCCGCTCGCACTGGCATTTCCTCAAGACGCACCGGCAGCATCTAATGCACCGGAAAAACAAACTTCAGCAGATAGCGCAGCTCAAGCGCCTGCAGCCTCCACGTCGTCCTCGCCGGCAAAATCCGCAGCGAAAAAAACGTCCGGCAAGACGAGTGCCGCCAGCACTCACCGGAACGTCACCAATAGGAAGACGGCGCACCCGACGCCGGCGAAACGAAAACGCCGCCCGATGTCTCCGCGCGTACGCCGCATCCGAGAAGCATTCGTTGCGTCTGCCAGCTTGCGCCCGATGGCGCAGCAATTGATTCAGGATCGTACTCCCGCGGCATATACCGGAGTCGAAAGCTACGCTCGCGCTCACTCCAAAGAAGATGCCGGTGCGCTGGCCTGGCTTGTCGTCGGATACGCGCACGTGCTGGATCGGGAATTCGCCAAGGCCATTGAGCCACTCAACCGCGCCAAGCCTCTTGCCGGCGACCTCGGTGACTACGTGACTTTCTACCTGGGAACTTGCTATCTCCAGACCGGACGCCAAGCCGAAGGGCTCGCCGCGCTCGCGAATTTTTCGACAACCTACCCGGATTCTTTACTGGTGCGGGACGCGCACCTAACCTATGCGAATGCGCTGCTGGCGGAAGGCCGGGCTTCGGAAGCCGTGGAAATCCTTGCGAAAGATCGCCTGCCGGCCCGTTCGGATATTGAATTCGCTGTCGGGAAGGCTTATGCGGCATTAAAGGACTATCCCAAGGCATCGGAAGCTTTTTCGAACATCTATTTCAACATGCCGATTTCGGCGGAAGCGGATGCGGCCAACGACGAACTCAAGAAGCTCTCGATTTCGCGTGAGGCGACTCCTGCTCAACGCAAAACTCGCGCAGAATTGCTGATGAAGTCGAAGCGCTACAACGATGCCGTGGAGGAGTACCGCGATCTGGCAGCTCACGCCACTCCCGAAACCCGTCCCGCAGTGGAACTCGCCCTCGCCGACGCCTTGCATCGCAGTGGCCGCAATCGCGAGGCGAAAGCCGAAGTCATGAATCTGCCTGGCGCAACCCCGGAGCAGAATGCGCAGCGCTTGTACATTCTTGCTTCCGCTGCGTGGTCATCGGACGAGAACGATAATTTCTACCGAACGGTCGATGAGCTGCGGCAAGCCTCCCCCACGAGCCCATGGCTGGAACAAGCTCTGTTGCTGGTCGCAAACTTGCACTTGGTGCATCACGAAGCCGATCAGGCGCTCGACGCCTTCCGCGAATTGCAGCAGCGCTTTCCGAACGGGAGCAAGGCCTCTTATGCGCACTGGAAGGCTGCATGGCTGACCATGCGCCTCGGGCGCAAGGAAGAGGCGAAGAAGGAATTTGAAGAACAGATTGCCATTTATCCCAACGGGAACGAGACTTCGAATGCGCTGTATTGGCGTGCACGTCTCGCGGAGGAAGAAAACCAACCGGCGATGGCTCGTGCTTTTTATCAGAAGCTCTCGGACCGTTATCGCAATTATTACTATGCGGCACTGGGCCGCGAGCGACTGAAGAAGCTTCCTGAGAGCTCGGACCAGCCCGGACAATATCCGCTGTTGGATCGCATTCCACCGCTCGATCACGCGGAGAAGGTCACATTGGAAGATCCTCCGGCCGAGGATCTCCATCTTCAGAAGGCGAAGCTCCTCGGAAACGGCGGCCTGGTGGATTTTGCCGTGCAAGAATTACAAGCTGCGGCACGAGACGACAAGGGAAACTGGGAGATCGCCGAGACCGCGCAAATCTACACCGACACCGGTCACTATGATCGCGCGATCGAGGTGATGAAACACTCAGTGCCCAGCTACTTCGCAGTCGATATCCCGATGCTGCCGCGCGAGTATTGGGAAGCCCTGTTTCCGCGCCCGTACTGGACTGATCTGAAGAAGTTCTCCACTGCGAATAACTTGGATCCCTACCTGGTTGCATCACTCATTCGCCAGGAATCTGAATTCAATCCCGTTGCAGTCTCGCGCGCCAACGCCGTCGGGCTGATGCAATTACTTCCCAAGACTGGCAAGCTTGTTGCGCGGCAGGAATCGCTAAGGCATTACAGCCCGAGCCAGCTTTATACGCCCACGGTCAACCTCGAGTTGGGCACGCGCTACTTCCGCGGCATGGTCGACCAGTTTGGCGGATCGTTTGAGCACGCTCTCGCCGCCTACAATGCGGGCTCGGATCGGGTTGAGGAGTGGATGGGGCAGGGTCCGTACCGCGACTCTCCCGAATTCGTCGAGTCCATCCCTTTCACCGAAACCCGCGAATACGTCCAGGCGATCATGCGCAACGCAAGCGTCTATCGGCAACTGTACGGCACGCCCTAACCCTTTCAACTTTTTCCGGAACTTTCCCCCGGGATCGCCGTATCTCAAGGCAGGACACCGGAGGTGCGCGTATGCGATTAGCTCTTTTGCTCGTACTGGGTTTCGGGGCAGCGTTGCTTCTCGTGCGAAACACCGTCGCGCAGACTGAAAACATTGAAGTGAGGGGCAAGAATCCTGTTGAAGCGCGATTCCTGCCGCAAGGTCATATTCGAATGTCGTTGTGCCCGGGTTCGGTTCATCTCGTTGGACGGGATGACAGCCAGCTCCGTGTCTCCTATCAAACCCATAGCGGAGGGGATGAGGACGTCCACGTCCGCGTTCAGGTTTCCGGAGAAGAAGCCGGAATCAGGGTCACTGGCTGCCCACACAACAATTTTCAGCTGACTGTTGAGGTTCCCAAATCCTCGAATTTGTATGTGCGGATGTTCGCCGGGGAAATGAACGTGAACGGCATCAGCGGCGACAAGGATGTCGAGCTCCATGCCGGCCAGCTCACGATGGAACTCGGAAAACCAGAGGACTATGCCCACGTTGACGCGTCCGTAGTCTCGGGAGATCTTGAGGCGTCGGCGTTTGATGTTTCCAAGGGGGGATTGTTCCGGTCGTTCGATCGTAGCGGTCCGGGCAAGTACCGAGTGCACGCGCACGTCGGCGCGGGACAGATCGAGCTTCGTTGAATGCTAAAAAGCGGAGTTTTTCGGCCGGGTGAAGAGGATCTCAATTACCAGCAGGCATGCCCCAACTACGATCGCGCTGTCGGCAAGATTGAATACCGGCCATTGATACTGCTTCACATATACAAGCAAGAAATCGACAACGCGTCCCCGCGCTACGCGATCCCAAAGATTCCCCACTGCACCGCCAAGAATCAGCGACAGCGCAATGCCTGTGATCGTCAGGGCCCGCGTTTGCTTCCACAACAAAGCGAGCACAACGACCATCGCGACCACCGAGAAGCCAATCAGCAGCGCCGTCCGCCAGTGGGACGGTGAGTCGGCGAACAAGCTGAAAGCCGCACCAGTATTCTCCGTGTGCGTGAGTCGAAAAAATCCTGGAATGATCTGGATGTGCGTATACATTGGGATGCGGGCAGCAACCAGCATCTTCGTCCACCGGTCGAGAGCGACAACCAGCAACGCGAGCAGAAGATGAATGGCGCGGGCGGAGTTCGTCTTCATCTAGGAATGCTGTGCTTCCAGTTCTTTCAGCACCGCGCTGCACCGCTCGCAGACTGTGGGATAAGTTTTGTCCTCGCCGACGTGCGTCGAGTAATTCCAGCAGCGGTCGCACTTCGCGCCATCAGCCTTTTTCACATCCACGTGGACGCCGCTCTTCCCGTTGCCGCCGCCCTGCGAGAGAGTCACCGCCGAGACGATAAACAAGTAACGAAGCTGCTCGGCGTAGCGCTGGAGTACCGCGTACGCGGAATCCGACGCTGTGATCGCCACCTGGGCCTCGAGGCCGGTTCCGATCAGCTTATTGTTGCGCGCCGCTTCCAAAGCTTTCAGCACTTCATCGCGAACTGCTCGCAGGATCTTCCACTCCTCGTCCGACTTCGCGTCAGAAACTGGAACTGCAGCGCTGCCGAGGATATCGGCCGTCGTCGGGAAGAGCGCGACGTGCACACTTTCTCCGCGCGACTCAAGCTTCGGCAGATACTGCCACAGTTCTTCGCAGGTGAAGCTCATGATCGGCGCCAGCAATCGCGTGAGAGACTCGCCGATGCTCCAGATGGCCGTTTGCGCGCTGCGGCGAGCCTGCGAATTCGGCGCAAGAATGTACAGCCGGTCCTTGAGCACATCAAAATAGAACGCGCTCAGGTCAACGATCGAAAAGTGATTGAGCCGATGGTAAATCTTATGAAACGCGAACTCTTCATACGCGTGGCGCACGTCATCGGCGAAAGCGCAGGTTTGGCGCAGCATATACCGATCGAGCGCTTCCATCTGGTCGAACGGAACCGCATCCGTTTCCGGATTGAATCCTTCCAGATTTCCCAGAATGTAGCGGAACGTGTTGCGGATCTTTTTGTAGTTTTCGCCCACACGCTGCATCAGCGCTTCAGAACCAACCACATCTTCGCGGAAGTCGACCGATGCGACCCACAATCGCACAACTTCTCCACCAAGCCGGCTCGAAATATCCACGGGATCGACGTCGTTCCCGCGCGATTTCGACATCGCCTGGCCCTTTTCGTCGAGCGTCCAGCCCGGCGTCACCACACCTTTGTATGGAGGGGTCTGATGCGTCCCCATGGCGCAGAGCAGGGAAGACTGAAACCATCCGCGGTACTGATCGCCGCCTTCAAGATACAGATCCGCAGGCCACGGATAATCGGGCTCGTCATCGATCAGCGCGAGATAACTTGCACCGGATTCCAGCCATACGTCGAAGATGTCCGTCTCTTTTTCAAACTTTGTTCCACCGCAATGCGGACACTTCGTTCCCGCCGGAAGAATCGTGTCCGACTCGGGTGTGAACCAGGCATCGGCGCCAGATTTCTTGAAGAGTTCGACCACTTTGGCGTTGACGGCTTTATCATTGAGCGGTTTGCCGCAACCTTCACACAAAAATACCGCGATCGGCACACCCCAAACTCGCTGCCGCGAGATGCACCAATCGGGCCGCGTCTGGATCATATTCGAGAGCCGCTCTTCGCCCCACGACGGATCCCACTTCACCTTCTTGATTTCCGACAGCGTCCGCGTACGCAGCGTGTCGTTGTTCCCCGCGCCGCCCGGCATCGGCGTTTCCATCGAGATGAACCATTGCTCGGTCGCGCGAAAGATCACCGGATTGTGGCAGCGCCAGCAATGCGGATAAGAATGCTCAGTCTTTTCCGAGTGCAACAGCGCGCCCCGCGACTTCACCAGATCGATGATCGGCTGGTTCGCATCCCACACGCGTTTGCCCGTATATTCCGGCCGCCCGTTGCGCAGAATTCCTTTTTCGTCCACGTTGCTCGTCGCATCCAGCCCGTACTTCACGCCGGTGATGAAGTCTTCGGCGCCATGCGACGGAGCGGTATGAACGACGCCCGTTCCGGTATCCATCGTGACGTAATCCGCAAGGACGCCAAGAATCTTGCGATCGAGAAAGGGATGCTGAAAGTTCAGTCGCTCCAGCTTCCGTCCGGGGAAATACGCGAGCGGCTTGGGATCCGCAAGTTTGCACTTCGCAGCGACTTCGTTCGCCAGCTTCGACGCGACGATATAAACCTCGCCATCCGATTCCAGCGCCACATATTCCTCATCGGGATGAAACGCCACCGCCATAGAAGCGGGCAAGGTCCAAGGCGTGGTCGTCCAGATGATCGTGGAAACCTGTTTACCGGCTAGTGCGGGATCAATAGCGGAAGGATCGTCCAGCAACCGATACTTCACCCAAACTGTGCTGCTGGTGTGGTTCTCATACTCGACTTCGGCCTCGGCCAGCGCAGTCTCATCGTGCATGCACCAGTAAACCGCGCGCAGTCCCTTGTAGACGAATCCATTTTCGTAAAACGAAAAGAACGTCGACAGCACCACTGACTCGTACTGCGGAGTCATGGTCGCGTACGGCCGGTCGAATCGCCCGAATACTCCGATGCGCTTGAACTGCGTGCGCTGCAAATCCAGATATTTCTGCGCGTACTTTCGACACGCCGCCCGCACTGAGGTCGGGGCCATCTGCAATTTCTTGCCGCCCAGTTCCTTATCGACCTTGATCTCAATCGGCAGGCCATGACAATCCCAGCCTGGGACGTAAGGCGCGTCAAATCCCGCCATGGTCTTGGATTTCGCGATGAAGTCCTTCAGGCACTTATTCATCGCCGTGCCCATGTGGATCGGCCCGCTGGTGTATGGAGGCCCGTCGTGCAGGATGTAGCGCGGCGCCCCCTTTCGGGCTTTCCGGATGCGCTCGTAGATTGCCATCTGCTCCCAGCGTTCCAGCATTTTGGGCTCGTTCTGGGGCAGGTTCGCCTTCATTGGGAAGGCGGTCTTCGGCAGGTTGACAGTCTTTTTCAGGTCGTCGAACGACACTCGGTCAGTTCTCCCAAATGATTGAATCTTTTCATTATAGGGAGCGCGGCGAGGAACGTCTACGCAGCGCACCGAAGCGTGTACAGAGAGCGTTGCTGTCGGCCACCACGCACAACGAAATGCACTGTCGAAACCATGAAAGTAGAGTTACAATTTCAAGAAGCAGGGAGCAGGCTGACCCAAGTTGGCGTGGGGTGGTCAGTACCCGATTTGACAAAAAATCGGGCGGTAATCCGAGCAACTTGAGAGGGATCGCGCTCATCTGTGTAAGAAGCGGGTTTTAAGGTATTTAAGTCTTCCGGACAGGCAGCAAACACATCCAGACGGGAATTATGGGATCCGAACAAATCAATCCGAATGGTCCCGGCGGCGAGCCGGAACTGCACCTGCTCCTGGCGAATCAGACCCTCGAAGAGCCGTTGTATAAGTCGCTCTTCCGCGGACTTGACGAGTTCTTCTTCCCCAAGAAGCTGCCGCCTCTCAAACTCGAATCCAAACCCGAGCCAGTAAAAGACATTTGGGGTTTTTACAACTACAAGAAGAATGGCGCCCTCGGCTCGACCGGCGTGCACGTCCTGATCATCGGAATCATCGCGCTGGGTTATATCGTGGGCAAGCACATTGTTACGCCCGCTCCAGCCCAGAAGGTGACAGTCACCTTGGTTGACCCGGGCGACATTCCCGCACTGAAACCTTCGAAGACGCAGGTCGGCGGCGGCGGCGGTGGCGGAGATCGCGATGTATTGCAGGCCAGCAAAGGCAAGTTGCCCAAGCTCTCGATGCAGCAGATTACGCCTCCGGTCGTGGTAGTGCGCAATCCGAATCCCAAGTTGGCCGTCGAGCCAACGATTGTAATTCCACCAGAAGTGAAGCTGGCTTCGAACAACATGCCTAACTTGGGCGATCCCATGGCGCACGCAATCCTACCGTCCAACGGCACGGGTGCCGGCGGCGGCATTGGTTCCGGCAGTGGTGGCGGCATTGGATCGGGCAAGGGACCGGGCTTCGGGCCTGGTGAGGGCGGAGGCGTTGGCGGAGGCATATTTCACGTTGGCGGAGGAACTAGCGCGCCCCGGCCTGTCTACTCTCCCGAACCGGAGTTCTCAGAGGAAGCGCGTAAGGCAAAGTACCAGGGCGTCTGCACTCTGGGGTTAATCGTCGGAACCGACGGCCGACCGAGCAATATCCACGTTCTGAGCAGTCTTGGAATGGGCCTCGATGAAAAAGCGATCGAAGCTGTTAAGAACTGGAAGTTTGAACCCGCCATGCGCGACGGCCACCCCGTCCGCGTAGAGATCGCCGTAGAAGTCGACTTCCACCTTTACTGAGATCGTCTGCACTTCCTACCACTCTCACCGTCGACGCCTCGAATGTCTCTGCCCCTATCGAGTGAATCGCCGACGTCTACGGATAACCTTATAGCTCCGTAGCGATTCTTCGGAGAACGGCAAAATGCCCGCTGTGCCGTGTTCTGAAGCCCAATCGCTCGTACAACGCGATGGCTCGCGTATTGTCTCCTCTGACATGAAGGAAGGGCGTTTCTCTGCGCGTCCGAATGCCCTGCATCACCTCTGCCATCAGGATGCCTGCATAGCCCCGCCCCAGGTAATCCGGATGCGTACAGACGGCGCTGACTTCGGTGAAACCGTCTACCTTCAGCCGCTCCCCCGCCATCGCTGCGAGCCGCGTTCCGTCGCGAATTCCCACGTAGGTTCCCAGTTCGTGAGTTCGGGTGCCGAAAGGGCCGGGCTTGGTCAGAGTCGTCAACTCGATCATCTCTGGAGAATCCCTTAATCCAAGCCGGACGATCTCAGGGATGGGGCTCGCCGACTTTAAAGGAACCGCACGATCCAACTTGCCGTTGTCGCAAACCATCTGCAGCAGCGGGGCGCCAGCGATCCACTCCCATCCGGTGCGAGGCGCGTAAGGGTTATCCAGAAATACCGCAGCCGTCCCGCCGGTCCCCACAACTTGTCCCAAAGCCTCATATCCGTCGTCATCTGGATGCTCGAAGCCGCTCAGCAACGTGACTTCCTTGACAAATCTGCGCGCCACGCCAGATCCTTCCGCAAACTGCGTCTGCCGCGTCGTCAGCGCCGTCCAGATCACGTTGTCGAGTGGGTGCATCATGTGCGAATGCTTCAGTGTGGTTAGATCGGAATCGGTCTCGAAGGACACAGTAATTCGCAGGGTGGCAGCAAGCTATCCGATTCTTGCGGTGAAAGCTTGTTATCTGGCGACGACCGCCTCGGCCGTCCCGCGATGGCGAAGCCGAGCGGGCTTAGGGCAAGCGACCTGAGGAGAATGATCCTGACCAAGCTGGAGGACACGCTATTCCTTCAAGTCCACATGCTGCACGTTGTCGATCGGAAGCCCTAGAAACCGCTGTCCCAGCCGCTTGAATTTCTCCGTCGAGTCGGTGGCAAAGAACTTAAGCCGCGGCACTCCGCGACGCTCCTCATCCGCAGTCGCCGAAGGTCGCACTAATTGCTCTAATCGTTCTGCAACGGCCTGTGCCGTCGACTCAGCCGAATCCACAATACGCACGTGCCCGGGCGTCACCCGCTGCAGCAGGGCCTTGAGCAGCGGATAGTGCGTGCAGCCCAGGACCAGCGCGTCAGCGTCATGAAAACCATCTGCAAACGCCTCCGAGAGATAAATGGCAGCTACCTGTTCCGTTACGGGATGCTCCACCCATCCCTCTTCGACTAGGGGAACGAGCAATGGACAAGCTTTCTCGCGCGCCTGCAGGCCGCGAGCCTCGAGCGCCTTGCGATAAGCATGGCTGCTGACGGTTGCTTCGGTGCCAATCACCACGATCTTCTGATTCCGGCTAGCCGAAGCGGCAGCTTCTGCGCCGGGGTCTACTACTCCGATCACGGGAACCTTAACCGCCGCGGTGATGCTATCGAGGGAGAGCGCTGTCGCGGTATTGCAGGCAATCACCAGGAGCTGCGCACCCTGCGATTGCAGGAAATGAGCAGCCTCGACCGCGTAACGAGTCACGGTTTCAGCAGACTTCGATCCATAGGGAAGGCGCGCAGTATCGCCAAAATAGACGTAATCAGCGCCCGGAATAAGCTCAAGTAATGCTTTAAGGACGGTCAGTCCTCCAACTCCTGAGTCGAATACGCCGATCGTAGGCCGTCGCATGATCTGCAAAGATGATAAATGGAACCGAGGTAGGACCCGAGTGACCAGAGGTGTTCAGTTTCTTACTTCGTGAACCTTCGTGTCCCTCGTGGTAAAAGCTTTTCCGCGAGCGATTGCGCCCGACTGCTATTTCGAGCGCACAGTCTGCCGCACATTCGATCCAATCGCGACTCCGGCATTCCCGCAACACGGCCCCGGAGGAATCGGAGCTCCGTGCGGGCAAGTTTGAGGATGACCCAGGAAAGTGCAGATCTTATCCGTCGCTTCGGGCGACAGGATGTGCTCGAACTTGCAGGCTTGTTGCTCGATTTCGGTCTCGCTGTCCATTGCCAGGCTGTCAGTAAACAACCGCTCTGCCAGCCGGTGCCGCCGGATGATGCTGCCCGCGCGTTCGCGTCCGCGCGGCGTCAATTCAACGATGGCCGTGCCATCCCCCACTGACGCGGAAACGGGCTTGAGCGCGTCATGACATGGATTCACGAACGGCTTGTGGTCGTGTGCCTGCGGTGGATGCGGCGCCGACACGACCAGCCCCATCTCGATCATCTTCTCGATCGCCAGGCTCACCGGCAACGCACCATGCACCTCCATACGCTCGACCTCGGCGATCTCTCCGTGCTCGGCGAGTACCCATAGCTCTTCCAGGACTTCATCCAACTGCTCTTCATCGGCCAGCGAGAAGATTTCTTGCGACGCAATCTTGCCATGATGCAATTCAATGCGACGGTCCGCCAGCCTTGCCACCACGGGGTCGTGCGTGACCATTACAATCGTTCGCCCCTGCTGGTGAAACTCGCGCAGCAAACGGAGAACGATTTCTTCGTTCTGTGCGTCCAGGTTTCCGGTCGGCTCGTCCGCCAGGATGATGCGGGGATCATTGATCAACGCTCTGGCGATGCACACCCGCTGCTGCTCTCCGCCAGAGAGTTGCGACGGGAGATGATGCGCCCGGTCGCCCAGTCCCACGCGGGCTAGCGCTTCCACTGCCTCCTTCTCGTCGGTCATGCTATGGAAGTATTGCGCCAGCATGACGTTTTCCACTGCAGTCAAAAAGGGAATCAGATGAAATTGTTGGAAGACAAACCCGATCTTCTCCGCGCGAACACGATTCAATTCAGATGACGATATGCCCGCAACATTTTGCCCATCGAGCCAGATTTCGCCGGATGACGGCTGGTCGAGACATCCGATCAGATTGACGAGAGTCGATTTGCCCGATCCCGACGGCCCCATGATCGACAGCCATTCCCCGGCCGTCACATGCAGGGAGATGTGGTCCAGTGCGTGAATGGAACTGGAGCCGTTATCCTTGCCGGCTCCGTTACCGGCCGTCTTGGCGGGGTAGAGCTTCGTCACGTTCTTGATCTGAATCATTTCACTCCCCCCTCAGAATCACCGCCGGCTGCACCTTTCGCAGCAGCGAGATCGGAAGGATCGACGACAACAGCGTAACAACCATGCTACCAGCCAGCACAATGGGAAGTACGCTGAACCGCGGAACCACGGCAGCGTGGAAATTTACTCTCCCGATCCATGCCGCGATGCCAATCCCCAACAGAAATCCAATCACTGCGCCCGTCGCTCCCAAGGCCGCGGCTTCAGCGGCAAAGAATCCATTCAGCAGCCGTCCCGATGCTCCCAGAGCTTTCATGATGGCAAAGTCCCGACGCCTGTCGAACACCCAGCCCATCAGCGTCGAAAGCACGCAGAGCGCAGCAGTCAGAATAATCAGTGCCGCCGCCGCCAGTAACGTCGCCCGAGTCTTGCCGAGCACCCGCGCCTCGCCTTCTACAATCTGCCGAACCGGCCGCACATCCGCCGCTGGAATCGCCTGCGCCAACTGCTTCATGATGCCTGTCACTTCTTCTGGAGAGCCATTCGCACCAACCTCAATCGTGGATGGCTGCACCCCGGACCATGCCACGAAATCGGCCAGCGAAACGTAGACGCGACTGTCCTCAGCCGCACCCGTCTGCACTGTCCCCGTCGGAGTTACATTCAAGGTCTTGCCTCGAAAACTCAGATCGAACACTTGTCCTTTCGGCGACACGACCGGCAAAGCCCTCACACCGACGAGAGCTTCCGACAAAGAGTGCCCCACCCTTGTCGCGTCGTTGGCGACAGGGGGACTTTGACTTTCAGAAGCCAGTGAAGTTTCCGGCCATTTGCTGACTGACCACCACTTGTCCAACTTTTGCACGCGATCAAAATCCGTCCCTGCCACCACAATCGGCTGTCCGTCGCTCGTGCGGGCAACCACCAAACCAAACGGAGCCGCTATCCCACGTCCTGCCAATAAAGCATCGATTCGAGAAAGCGCGTCCGCCGGAAGGGAAGCGCCATCCTTCCCGACCAGAATGATGTTTGCTCCGTAATTGCGAAATTCCCGGCGCAGCTTGGCCTGCACATCCACATACAGATTCAGCATCGCGGTAGCCACCGCGGCGGCAACCACCATGGCAAACAGAGCGGAAGCCGCCCGCCCGCGGCGCAAAATGGCCGCGCGCAGGAGCATTCGCAGGAACATCGACGTGTGCGGGGAACGCGCACGACTTGCCGCAAGATCCCGAGCTTGGTGAGACATCGGGGCGCTCATAGCTCACCCCGCAAAGCGAATACGGGATCGAGACTCACAGCACGTCGAATCGCCGCCGCGCTTCCCGCAAATGTAACCAACACGGCGATCACCAGAATGACGGGCAGCA
Source organism: uncultured Acidobacteriota bacterium (assembly GCA_963793945.1). Lineage (GTDB taxonomy): Bacteria > Acidobacteriota > Terriglobia > Terriglobales > Acidobacteriaceae > Sulfotelmatobacter. The sequence continues at coordinate 59,237 of CAWCCE010000003.1, forward strand.
GCACCGGGGGAATCGAAATATCCGAGCTGAAAATCGACCGCCCAATCTCGTGCGCCAGGACGCCGCCCAGCGCGAATCCTATCGCTCCCCCAATTAACGCCAGCAACGCGGCTTCGGCAAAGAATATCGCCGCCACTGCCAGCTTTCCTGCGCCTAAAGCCTTCATGAGTCCGACCTCAGCGCGCCGCTCAAAGATAGTCGTCGCCATCGCGGCCGAAACCGCCAGCGCCGAGGCAAATAGTGCTGCCACTGTGATCAAAAAAATCAGTCCCTCGATCCGCGTGAGCACCGCGCCTTCGTTCTGCGCTACCTGCCGGATCTGCTCCGCGTGCGAATGCGACATCGCCTCCGTCAACTGCAGTGCGATCGCTTGCGGATACGGCGTGCAATACCAGCGATCGTAGACAGCCCCCGACATGCTCTTCGGATCCCGCCGCCCAAACGCGTCTTCCGGCTTGGTCAACGCGCTCACATAAACACGCTTGACCGCTCCCGGTTTGCCCAGAACTTCCTGCGCCAACGCAAGCGGCGCAACAATCTGATCGTCCTCTGCTCCCCCGGTCGACAACACTCCGCTCACATGCAGTTGGCGTCCCGCAATCGTGATCACGCCTCCTGCGCTTTCCTGAAGCCGATCTGCGAGGCGTTCGCCCACGAGAACATCCCAGGAATCATCCTGCGGCCATGCTCCCGATACCTTCCACCACAGGTGTGTACTTCGGACTCCTGTTGTAAACTCCTCGGTCCCGTACGAAATCTTCTTTGCGAAATAGGTTCCGAGCAGCGTGACATCCTGCTGTTTCCCTTGATGTTGCACGGTGACGCTTACCGGAAGCATGGGTGCGAACCCTGTGATGTTGTTGTGCCAGAAGATTCCTTTGATTTTGGGCAGGTCGGCCTCACTGAGGAATGCTCCGTCGGTGGGAGGCTCGAGATTCACTCCGCCGATTTCCAGATCAAGCGAGTCTTCCTGTGGAGTCACTACGAGGTTAGCGCCGATGGTCCGCAGTTCGCGATTGATCTTGTCCCCGATGTCGGTCGCGACGGCAATCATCGCGGTCGCCACGGTCACGCCCAGGACAATCGCCGCACCCGCCAGCAGTTTGCGCCGCTTCTGGCGCCGGAACGACTCGTAGACTAGCCGCACGAACATCGGCTACTTTCCGAACATGCGGCTGCCGCCCGCGATGTCCGCCTCCTCGATGATCACGGCATCGGCGGTCTGCGTTGCCTTCAGCGGCACTGGATTGCATCCGCCGGCCGTTCCAACCGATTGCGGATTGATCGGAGCCGCGCAGTTCTTGCAGACCACGCCGTTTCCGCTCTTGTAAAAACCGACCGCTCCGCAAATCTCGCACGCATCGAAGACCGTCGCGATCTTTCCATCCGGCTTTTTGTAGAGCCAGAATCGAACTTCCGTGCCGTTCTCTTTCGCTTCGTAGCGATGCAGATCGCCGTCGGCAACCTGCATTAGAGGGATGCTTACTTTTCCGTTGGTAAATGTCACTTCGGTCGCTGGAGAAAGCGCGCTCACATTCTTGGTGTAAACAAACTCAGCCGTCACCATCGCAATGAAAAGAAATGAGAATGTGTAAACCGATCCCATCCACAGTCGTTCGCGGCGGGCGCTCCAGGCTGCTTTTCGGCGCTCCGCGGGGGAAGCCGATGTAGCCACGGCAGGAACTCGCCGCTTCGCCTCGAACAATACCATCAGCGCCGCCATGGCAAAGATCGTGACGAAAAAGAACCAGTCGTTGCTGACGATCGGCCCGATGATTGCCATCTCCCGCTTCGATGAGGCAATCACGCCGCTCTCCGACAGTTCATGCAGTCCGGAAATCAGTAATTGCGCGGCCACCAAAAACATGATCGCTGTCGTCACTTTAAAGAACTTCTGCAGGTTGATCCGCACGCTGCCTTTGACGAACATCACGCCGAACGCAATTGCCGCCAACAGGCCGAGAAGCGTTCCAAGGAAACTCAGCAGTTCGGTCGAGTTCAACGAGACCGCCGAAAGGATGAGAACCGTCTCCGCGCCTTCGCGCAGCACCATCAGAAAGATGAAAATGAACAGGCCAAACCACGCATCGTTGCCCGCTAGTAGTCCGACCTTGTCCTCGATCTCGCCCTTCATCTTTCGTCCCGTCTTCATCATGAAAATAACCATGGTGACGACGAAGAAGGCGGCGACCAGCATGATCCAGCCTTCGAATACATCTTCATTCAGGTGGGTGCGGGAGATAACAATGGCGACGCCAATGCTGCCCAGGAAGCCCGCCGTTAGAGCGGCATAGACAGTCTTGCGAAGTTCGGCGCGCCCGATCTTGGTCAGGTACGCCAGAGTGATGCCGACGATGAGCGCCGCCTCGACCCCTTCGCGAAGCGTAATAATGAAAGCCTGAAGCATTTAGGGAAGCCTTATGATTTTGAAAATGAATTTCAATTTCAACTTTAAGGATATTCCCCCCGCGACAAGCCCGTCAATCTGCCGACGCACAACCGCTTGTGATTGGGATCACACGGTCGAATTGCGCCTGTGAGCGGCTGCTGGTAGCAGGGAGAGTTTTCCCTGTGTGCCGATCACAACCAGATGTGAGCCTATGACCTGGCCGCTTCGCTGGTAGATAGCTGAGAATCATTCGTCTATAGTCGTTTTAGGAATGCGTTCGCTTCCTTGATTTGTGGAAACAACCGTTCTTCCGCCTGAAACTCTGTCGAATGCACGCAGCGCCGGCTCCCTCGCAATTTCACTGGATGTTTCAGGTGCAACATCTCGTGATAAACGATGTATTCCAGCACGTACTGTGGCACCGCAAAATGGTCGAACAATCGGCTGATAATGATCGCATTGTGCGCCGGATCGTAATGCCCCAAAATCCGCCGCGTCTTCGTCTGGCTCCAACTCATTCGCGGGCGTGCCATCAGCCCGTGAAAGAACCGCGCGTTCAAGCCCTCGAACACCACGTCGAGGTCGTAGAAATGTCCGCGCGCCGAACGCAGCCGCTTGCGTCCCCGCATCTGCCGTACTAAATGCGCCTTTCGCACGATTTCGTGGCTCGCCACATACTTGCGATACCGCGCCGACTGACCGCGATCGATGGGACGCCGGTACATCTTTGCCAATAAAATGTGCGCGATCGCTCGTAGTACCGTCTCCGGTGCACCTTCCAACAGATCGGACAGCCGCACCAGCAGCTTCCCGTTGCGCAGCCGAATCGTATTGTTGATGTTGGCGAAGGCGAAGAATTCGATTTTCAACTCGGGCAGGGAAGCGCCCGGCCGCAATTCACTCAGAGTTTCTTGGAAGATTTCGAGCAGCCCTTCGCGCACAGTGCGGTTAGGTTAGCACGAGGGGGAATGTGGAAAGCCCTTGTCCTTACTCTGGACTCACTCCCGTCCCTGCCGATGGATTCTTATTCAGTTTCTTGTGCTTCGCCGCTTCTTCCTGGTCGGCTAACAGTTTGCGATGATCTTCGGTCGCGCTATCCACCGTTTCAATTGCGTTTGTCAGGACAAACTCATATTGCACAGTCTCTTCCGGAGCCACATCCGCAGCGTCCTTGAGTGCGCGCAGCTTGGCCTGAAATTCGGTGTCCGCGTCGATGATGGTTTTTAACGGTTTGCGGATATCGTCATGGCGGTCTACGTAGGTATCGACATTGTCGTTCAGTTCATCATAGAGCAGTTGAAAATCGTCGAGCAGATCGTGTGTCTGTTTCGCGCGATCCTTCATTTTTGGATCACTCCGAACCTGCTCCAGCTTTACCAGACGCGTTCGTGCGAACTGCACGTAGAGCGGCAGACGCAGCTTCGGTTCCCAGCTTGTATCGCGAATCTGAGCAATCTCCGATTGTGTCAGGGGATCTCGGCGCCGCTGCGCCATTGCACAAAACGCAAGCGCCAGCAGCACGATGACGGTCCAAACTCCTTGCTTCCTCATCTCGCACCCTTTTTGAACATCGCCGACAGCAGATCGTCGCGCACGCGCTCCAGGCGAGTCACGGCTTCTTTCACCGGCCTCTGATCCTCTCGGCCCAGCACGTGCAGCAGGTTCGTCAGTCTGCGCGAGATTTCTCGTATCGCAATCTCGGATTGCTTTTCGTATTTGTGAGATTGAATGGCATAGTCACGTGCCAGTTCCGAATAGGCCACCACATCTGTCAAGGCGGCCTGAGCCTTCTGCTCGTCGACGCCTGGATAAAGCTTGTCGAATTCCTCCAACTGCTTCTGTGCAACTTGCACGCACAAATGAGGACGGTCGCCGACATTCGTAGATGCAATCCGCGTTTTTAATTCTTCGACGGTGAGTTCATCGCGAGGTACTGTCAGAGCGGTCGCCGCCGTTAAAGACAGGAGCAGCCAGGCAAACAAGCAAGCGCTCGAACGAAACCTGCGATCCCTCGAGAGTGTGGAACCACGACTTTGTACGGCCGCGGCACCGCCCCGAACAACACGCATATACCCCGCCCCACTACACCTGCTCACGTCTCCACCCCAAGTCGGTTGCTGCGGCACGGCGCATTACTTCTTCGGTTCCAGAGCGATCAGCCGATGCTTCGCCTGCCACTCCTGTTCAGGATACTTCCCGCTGGCGGTGTTGAGGAAGAGGCGATAGTTGGCAACCGCTTTTTTCACGTCTTTCAAATTGTCGTACGCCGTGGCGCGGAAGAAGTATGTAATCGGAATTTCCGGCAGGAACTTCGCCCGGGCATCCAACGCCTTGATCACCAGCACGTAATCTTTATTTTCACTCGCGGCAAAAGCCAGGTCGCCATAAGCTTCACCCAGATCAGGTTTCAACTTCAGCGTGGTAATGAATTCCTGTTGCGCGGCGACAAATTTCTTCCGCCGCAGCAGGCTCTGCCCCAGGCCACGGTGCAAATCCGCATCGTTTGGATTCCCCGCGATCAAAGTCCGATACTCCGCTTCCGCCTGATCATTTTTTCCGGCAGTTGTGTAGAGGTCGGCCAGGTCGCGCTGCAACGAAACATCATCAGGCGCCAGCTTCTGCCCAGCCTCCAGTGCTGCAATGGCGTCATCGTTCTTGCCCTCGGCGGCAAGAACTCGCCCCAACTCAATGTGTGCAGCAGCGGACTCAGGATGCCCCGCCGCCACCCTTCGCAATGCCGCTTCCGCTTCCGGAAACCGCCGTCCGCGCATATAAATATTGGCCAGCCCGGTCGCGGCATCCGCTGATCCTGGATCAAGTTCCAGCGCCTGCTTATACTCGTGCTCCGCGTCGGCAAACTGATTCTGTTTCTCGAAAACCAACCCTGCCGCCAAATGCGGTTCTGGATCCCTCGGCTGCAAGGCTGCCGCCTGCCGATAAGCCGCGATTGCTGCCTCAGGCTTCGTCGGCTCCAAAACATGAGCGAGCGAGAGCCAAGCTCGTGCCTTGCCTTCCAAAACATGACTAGTCGGTGTGAGAGTCGTAGCCGCTCGCAAGAATTGTTCTGCGTCGGGCTGTCCGTTCTTTACCAGTTGCAGACCCAGATTCAGGTTCGACTCAAACACATCCGGCTTGGCAGCGACCGATTTTCTGTAAGCGGCAATCGATTCGCTGCCCTTGCCCAGAGCATTCTCCACGAATCCCAAGTCAAACCACGCCACGTAGTTCCCGGGATCACTCTCTACCTTCTTCTGCAAGACTGACTCGGCCTGTGTGAAATCTTTCTTCTGGATGAATGCCTCAGCCTTCGTGATGTCCGGATCCGGACCAACCTCCTCAGCGACGGTCACGTGATGACGGTGCATTTTCGGATTCGATGAGGAAGGCGAAGATTGGGCGGAAGAATCCGCAGAACTTTGGGATCCGCCCTGAATTGCCACACTGACGTAGCTTGCCGGGTTTATGTAGGAAGCCGCCGGCACTGCCGCCAGCGATGGCGCAGTCAGGGCCAGCACAATCCCGACAACTTTCTTACGAGCGACCATTCGAACGCGATGCTCCATTGCCGTTCAGGATACGCGCCAGATATTTCCCTGTGTAAGAACCAGCCAACTTGGCGATTGCCTCCGGCGGTCCCACCCCAACAATCTTGCCGCCGCGCGTTCCGCCTTCCGGACCCAGATCGATCACCCAATCCGCCGTCTTGATGACCTCGAGATTGTGCTCGATCACGACAATCGATCCTCCCGCATCTATGAGACGGCGAAAGGCCGCCAGGAGTTTGCTGACGTCGTCAAAATGCAGCCCAGTCGTGGGCTCGTCAAAGATGTACAACAGACGCCGCTTCAGTTTTGTGCCGTTCGGGGCGCGCCCCATATCTTTCGACGCCGGCTGCAAATGCGCGGCCAGCTTCATGCGCTGTGCCTCTCCGCCCGAGAGCGTAGTCGCTGACTGCCCGAGCCGCAGATATCCCAGCCCGACTTCCTCGAGCGGGCGCAGTTTTTCGCTGATCTTGGGCACCTCGGCAAAGAACTTCAGCGCCTCCTTCACAGTCAGATTCAGAACCTCATGCACGTTTTTCCCGCGATATCGCACGTCGAGCACCGTCGGCTTGTAGCGAGTACCCTTGCACTCCTCGCAAATCAACTCCACATCCGCGAGGAACTGCATTTCTACCGTCACCGTTCCATCGCCCTGACACGTCTCACAACGCCCTCCAGGGATGTTGAAAGAGAAATGCCCGGCTGTGAACCCACGTTTCTTGGCCTCGGGAAGGGAAGCAAACAGTTCTCGGATCGCGTCAAACGCCTTGATATACGTCACCGGATTCGAACGAGGAGTCCTCCCAATCGGCGACTGATCCACCAGGACTACTTCCTCGATGAATTGATCCCCAACCAGGCTTTCCCATGTAGCCGTGGTCGTGGCTCCCGCTGCGGCTCCGTTGCCCCCCTGCTGCTTTGCCTGGGCTAATGCGCGATACAGAACCTGATGCAATAGCGTCGACTTGCCTGAGCCCGAAACTCCCGTGATCGCGACCAGCATACCCAAGGGAATGTTAATGTCGACGTTCTTTAGATTATTAGCGCGCACGCCTTTCATTTTGATCTGCTGCGTCCCGGGCTTCCTTCGCGTCACCGGGGACTGAATCCGCAAGTCCTCCGACAGATACCGCCCCGTCAGTGAAGCCGGATTGTGCAAGATCTCGTCATACGTGCCCTCGGCAATCAATTTGCCGCCGTTCTCACCCGCTCCTGGCCCAAGATCGAGAATGCAATCCGCAGCCCGCATGATGTCGGGATCATGCTCGACCACGAGAATTGTGTTCCCCAGGTCGCGCAGATCATGAAGAATCTTGACCAGCCGGTGCGTGTCGCGAGCGTGCAGCCCGATGGACGGCTCGTCCAGCACATATAGCGTCCCGACCAACCGCGATCCGAGGGACGTCGCCAGTTGAATCCGTTGTGCCTCTCCACCGGAAAGCGTCGACGACAGGCGGTCCAGCGTCAGATATTCCAGCCCAACATCATTCAGAAACCGCAGCCGCTCCTGAATCTCCTGCAGTAGTTTCTCGGCAATCTCGGTTTCCTGCGGGCTAAGCTCCACCTGTTCAAAGAACCGCAGCGCCTCTTCAACCGTGAGAGCACAGATATCGCAAATATTTTTCCCGCGGATCTTTACCTGCCGGGCTTCCAGCCGCAGGCGCGACCCGCTGCACTCCGGACATAGCGAATATCCGCGATACCGGCTCAGAAACACGCGAACGTGCAGCTTATATTTCTTCCGCTCCAGATGAGCGAAGAATCCACGCACGCCCAAAAACTTGCCCTCGCCGTTCAACACCAGAGTTCGTTGTTCTTCTTCCAGATCAATCCAAGGCACGTCCAGCGGAATCCCCGCTGACTTGGCATAGCGCTTCAGATCGGTAAATAGCGGACGATACTTCGGCTTCGTCCACGGCTCAATCGCCCCCTCAGCCAAAGTCTTCAGCTTGTCGGGAATAACGAGATCGAGGTCGAAATCAATGGTGTTCCCAAATCCCTGACACCGTGGGCAGGCTCCGTAAGGATTGTTGAATGAAAAAAGCCGTGGCTCTGGCTCCTCGTACCGCAGATTGCATTGCTTGCACTCAAACCTCTGCGCGAAGCGCAACGTAGGGCGATTCACCGCGGGACGATCACTTTTCTCCGGCGCCGTTGATCCTTCGTCTCCGCTCGCAGGCAGCTCAAAGATAACTTCGCCTGATTCCCGATACGCCGTCTCCACTGCGTCTACTACCCGCGTTCGCCCTTCAGGCGAAGCGACGAGCCGGTCTACCAGCACAAAAACAGGCTCGGAAAAATCCAGATCGAGCAAAGATTCGGGCGTCGAAAACTCAAAGACCTCTCCACTCTGATAAAGCCGGTTAAACCCCGCCTTCCGCAGATCAAACAACCGAGTCTTCAAAGCATCAGTTAACGCGGGTGCCCCACCTTTCTCGCTCTTTTCGCGAGAGGCTGGGGATTTTGATCCTGCTCCTTTTGCGTTCGACTTGGCCGACGCTTCATCCGTTCCCGTTCCAGACCGCTGCAACGGAAACAGCACTTGCATCCGCGTCCCCGGCTCCAGCGCCAGGATTACATCCGCGACCTCGTCGACCGTGTCCTTCTTCACCTCGCGCCCGCAGTTCGCGCAATACGTCCTTCCGACCCGCGCAAACAGCAGCCGTAGATAGTCAAAGATTTCGGTCGCCGTCGCCACCGTCGATCTTGGATTCCGCGTCGTATTCTTCTGCCGGATCGCAACCGCCGGAGCGATCCCATCAATCAGATCCACATCCGGCTTCTCGATTCGCTCCAGGAACTGCCGCGCGTAAGCCGACAGCGACTCGACATACCGCCGCTGCCCCTCGGCATAGATTGTGTCGAAGGCGAGCGACGACTTTCCGGACCCGGAAACCCCAGTCACCACCGTCAACGTATTGTGCGGGACCTCAAAGTCGATATTCTTGAGGTTATGAACCCGGGCGCCGCGAACAACTATGCTTTCCGTTTGCGTAGAAGTAGAGGACATCGATAAGGGCCGAACCAGCTTCCTAGCCGGGTGCAAGCGCACAGAGGCTTCCGGAGAGCTCACTGAATCTTTCTATTATAAGGGATTTCTCGATGTGTCGAGGAGCAGCGGATTTGATGCGAATGGATAGGTTTACGCTTCAGCCCAGACTCGTATCAGGGCATCGGTTCAGCGACGGCCTTTATCTCGCAGGAATGTTTCGGCTTCAGCCGCTAGTAACTTTGAACTTAGAGGGATGTGCGGATCAGGATGGTTCTTCCTTCTCCCGGTCTCTCCGCCGCACATATCGCACGATAAACCCTGCTCCAAACGTCGCCATTCCCACCGGAGGCACGATCATCAGCAGGATGGCCCGGTCAATCGCTCGCTGACCTTCCTTCGGCGTAGCTTTCGCGTTGGCGCGGCACATTGCGCAACCTTGGGCGAGCGCGGGAACACTCCAAAGGGCGATCGCCAACAAGATCGCCGCTGAACCCGAATGGCGCAGAATTCTCACTTCACTCCTAGCTTGATAATCCGTCCGGCGTCGGGGAAGAAGAAGAAATACATGATAATGAAGCAAGCCACGACCGAAAACGTAATCATCCACCGCATCAATGCCGTCTCAAACTTCAAGTGCATGAAATATCCGATAATCAGCGCTGACTTGATCACCGAAAGAATCAGCAAGACCTCCAGCATCCGCACCGCTTCGAATACCTGGTTATAGGCCAGCACCACTTCGATAGCAGTCAGAACCAGCAGCGCTCCCCACACCCAGAAATACTGCCCCTTGCTGTCATCGTGCGTCGCGGCATCGTGCATAGTTGGTTTCCCCTGTGTGCCTCTGTGTCCCCTGTGGTGAATTGTCTTAAGAGATCTTAGTCGACATCAAGTACACCAGCGGGAAGATAAACATCCACACCAGATCCACGAAGTGCCAGTACAGGCCCGAAACTTCGACATCGTGTGCGTCGTAAACCTTCGGCTTCAGGAACAGAATGATTGCCGACACAATTAGACCGATCAGGAGCGCGTGGATCCCATAGTGAAAAACGTTGTCGGAAGGAATCAGCAGCCATCCCGCAAGCCACAACGCTCCCAAGATCGGCAGGAATAGTTTTCGTAGTGCTACCACTCCGAGGTAGATCACGCCGATCGTCACATGCAGCATGTGCATCGCGGTCAGTCCAAAGAATGTCGCCGCGAACTGCGGCACGGCTTTCGAGACATCGGCCAACTCGCCCGTAGCCGCGGACGCTGGCTTGGGGAATCCCGGCAGCGTTAATCCCTCCCCGATCAGCTTCGTCCACTCCATCCCGTGCAGCACGATGAAGGCTGTCCCGAAGACCATCGTCGCCAGCAACCAGTTCCGCATCCACGCGCGGTCTCCGCGCTGCGCCGCGAACACGCCCAGGACCATCGTCAGCGAACTTGACAACAGGCAGGCCGTCATGATCGTGGCGTTGGTGATGCTGGCAACGTGAAACGGCGTCGGCCAAGGATGTCGTGTAGATCCGGTTGTAGCTGAATGCGAACAGCAGCGCGCCGAAGGTCAGCGAGTCCGAGGCCAGGAACAGCCACATCCCCACTTTCTTCGAATACGCGCCAAACAGCGGAGCTTCATATTCTCCGGGCAACGCCATGTCCGACTGCATCATGCTGCAGCGTGGCGTCAGCCATTCCTTAAGTACCCCTTTCGTCAGCCTGTCATCCCAAGTGCGGGCCTAAAGCTTTTGTCGCGCTATCGAACCAGTCCCAGCAACGCGAAAACATAAATCCACAGCACCGCCATGAAATGCCAATACCATGCAGTGATGTCGACCACGATCCGCCGCGACTTCCAGCGGTTTGTGCAACAGGGAAGCGCTCGCCGCCCAGATCAGCGCAATCATTCCGCCGCGCCAGGTGAATCGCGTGCGTCATCGGTCAACAAAAATACAAACGAACTGCTCGGATTCGTGCTGACATAGAAGCCGCTGTTGTGCAACTCGCCCCACGCCATCCATTGCCCGACCAGAAAACGAAGTCCCAGAATCACGGTGAGACCCAGCCAGGGAAAGTCTTTCTCCTCACCCAGTGAGACTCCGGGAATCGATTTCACCGGAGCCAGCGCTGCCAGCCGCGCAGCCTGTCGCCGCGCGAACTCCATCGTCACGCTGCTCGCGAGCAGGATTGCGGTATTAATCCCCAGCAGCGCCCAAGGCAGGTCCACGCTGCCCCAGTCGCGTACGTAGCTATTTGACCCACCGTCGAAAGAAGGCAATCCACGCCGGAAGACATAGGCGCTGGTCAGCGAGATGAACACCATGCAGACGGTCGCAATCCCAAAGATCAGCCCGAGACGCGCCCGCCGCAGGCGAGCCCCGTAATCCGGAACATCGCCGCTGCGCCCGTCATCGCCGCCGCCTCGCGCAGGAGGCTCCGGCGGTTTGTGCCCGATATCATCAAGTCGAGTGCTTGGAGTGTAGGTCGCCATAACTGCTTAGTACGTCACCGCGTCGAACTGGTTGCCGCATCCGAGGGGCGCTGGCATCAATGCGACGCCACGGTGGCCGGATCCGTCTGCATCACGTAATCCTTCGGCGCTCCCGGCACACCGTACTCATAAGGCCCGTGATGCACCACCGGCGTCACGCCGCCAAAATTGTCGTGCGGTGGTGGAGTCGCCGTCGTCCACTCCAGCGTCGTCGCTTCCCACGGATTGTCGCTGGCCTTCGGTCCCTTGAACATGCTCCAGAACAGGTTGATCACGAAAATGAACTGCGCCGCAATTGTGATGATCGCCGCATAGGTCATGAACGTCTGCAGCGGAATCAGTTTCGCCTGGTACGCTACTTCCGTGAATTGCGAATACCGCCGCGTCTGCCCCGCCATGCCCAGATAGTGCATGGGCATGAAGATCGCATACGTTCCCGCCAGCGTGATGAAGAAGTGCAGCTTGCCCAATGACTCATTCATCATCCGCCCGAACATTTTCGGGAACCAGTAGTAGGTCGCCGCGAAAATTCCGAAGATCGCCGCGACGCCCATGATCAGGTGGAAGTGTCCGACCACGAAGTACGTGTCGTGCAGCTGAATGTCGAGCACCGGTTGCGCGAGGAATGGTCCGCTCAACCCGCCGGAAACGAACAGGGACACAAAGCCGATGGCATACAGCATCGGCGTCTGAAATCGAATGTGCCCCTTCCACATCGTGCCCAGCCAGTTAAACGTCTTGATCGCCGATGGCACTCCAATGCACATCGTCAGAATCGAGAACGCAAACGCCGAGTAGGGGCTCATGCCACTCATGAACATGTGGTGTCCCCACACCATGAAGCCGAAGAAACCAATCGAAAGCATCGCGTAGACCATCGCCTTGTATCCGAAAATCGGCTTGCGCGAGAACGTGGACAGAATCTGCGACGCCACGCCCATGCCCGGCAGAATCGCGATGTACACCTCGGGATGCCCGAAGAACCAGAACAGATGCTGCCACAGCAGCGGCGATCCGCCTTTGTGGCCCATCACCACTCCGTTGACCACTACCAGCGGCACGTAAAAGCTGGTTCCGAGATTGCGATCCATCAGCAGCAGGATTCCCGCCGAAAGCAGCACGCCGAATGCCAGCAGTCCCAGGATTGCCGTGATGAACCACGACCACACCGTCAGCGGCATCCGCATCATCGTCATGCCCTTGGCCCGCAGATCGAGCGTCGTGGTGATGAAGTTCAGCGCTCCCATCAGCGAAGCGATACAGAAAATCGCAATGCTCGTGATCCACAAATCCGCGCCCAGTTGCTCACCGGGGCCGCTCGATTGCAGCGCACTCAGCGGCGGATATCCCGTCCACCCATGCAACGGCGCTCCGCCGGTGACAAAGAACGCCGCGATGATAACGACGAATCCCACAAACGTCGTCCAGAACGACAACATGTTCAAGACGGGGAACGCCATGTCCGGGGCACCAATCTGAATCGGCAGGAAGTAATTCCCGAAGCCGCCTTGCGGCGCCGTGGTCAGCACGAAGAACACCATGATCGTGCCATGCATCGTCAGCAGGCTGAGATATGTCTCAGGCTTGATCTCGCCGACCAAGGGCAATACCGCCTGGGGCCAGATCATGTGAATGCGCATCAGCAGCGAGAGGAACATGCCGACAAAAACTGCTGTGAGCGCCAGGAAGAAATACTGAATGCCGATGACTTTGTGATCGAGGCTGAAAATGTATTTCCGAATGAAACCCTGAGGAGCGTGCGAATGAACCGTAGCCGCGGTCGCCATGTTATTGTTTCTCCGCCTCCCGGGCCGCCAGCCACTTGTCAAAATCCTCTTGGCTGACGACGTGGACCATGCCATGCATCTTGTAATGTCCCAGCCCGCACAATTCCGCGCAGGCAATTTCGTATTCGCCGATCGACGTAGGCTTGAAGTGCATGTGAATGTTCAGCCCCGGCACCGCATCCTGCTTGAAGCGCAGATTCGGCACAAAGAAGCTGTGAATCACGTCCACCGATCGCAGGCTGACATCGACCTCACGGTCCACCGGCAAATACATCGTTCCCGTGACCACATCATCTTTCGCTGCCGGGTCTGAAGTATTCAGACCCACGGCTGCTTCGCCGCCTGACGACGGATCCATCAGCTTCACGCTGGTCGGGCCATACTTGCCGTCCGGCCCCGGATAGCGGAAGTACCACGCAAACTGCATCCCCGTGACTTCCACTTGCACCGCGCCCGGCTCCGCCGCGTCGAAGCGCTGGCTCGCCCACACGCTGCTGCCCATCAGGTTCAGCCCGATGAATAGCACCGCGGTCAGCACGGTCCAGATGATTTCCAGCCTCGTGTTTCCATGCGAATACGCGACGGGCGGCGACGATGGAGTCTCGCGATATCGCCAGACGATATAGCCCAATCCAAGTTGGGCCGCGAGGAATACGATCCCCATGATCACGAAGGTAAGCGCGAATTGATGATCGATCCATCCCGCTGCGGCTGAGGCGCCGGCGGGTAGCCACCAGGTTTTGGCGACAAAAAAGTATGTGCTGACCAGAGTGATCAGCCAGATCAAAAGCATTAACGCGAGGCCCATTCCCCAATACCCCCGATCCCGAAGGCGGACAAGAAGGATTTCCCCACGGCCGTGCCGCGTCCCACAACGCTAGCAACAGTCGGCGGCGAGTGTACCACAGCCGCGCGACGAAAAAGCAAGGGCCTTACTCAGAAAAAAATCGATGTTCCCGAGACAATGTCGAAAAAATCAATCGTCCCATCGGGTGAGCTCAAATCGGGCGCAAACACGGGAGTACGATCTCCTCTGTGAGCCTCTGTGCCCCCAGTGGTGAACGCGTTTGACTTACTTCTCCGACCAATCCGGCACCCGTCCCGGGGTCCAAGGCGCGCCAGCAGCCTCCATGTCCTTTTCCAGCTTGTTCAAATCAACTTCAACGAGCGTATGAAGTTTCGCGAGTTGGTCCGCGAACTCCGCCGCGGCAACGTTGTAAGAATCGATATTCGACTGCGTGGGCTTCGCCAATGAAAACCGTTCTCCCTCCATGATCGAGGTCACCCGGTCGTTGATCGACGACGGCACCGCCTCATTTCGCTTCGCAATCTCCACATCCCCGCGCAGCGCTCTCAGAATTTCCCGGTCCCGCGCCTCGAGCCCATCCGCCGCCGCTGCCAATTTCTGTTCCGCTGCCGGAGTTTCTCGCAGCGCCTCACGAATCGACTTCAGCCGGGATTCAACATCTTCAGCCGTATGCAACGCCCCGGATACCGCCCGATAGAGTCTCGTCACCTTCCGCAAGAACTCTTCCTGAGCCGCTCGATCCGACGTATTCATCGACGCCGAACCTTCCGTCGCAACTTTGAACGACACCGGCCCCGCCATCTGGGTCACAACTCCATTCACTTTCTCAAACATCCGGACCGAATAATTTCCCGCCAACACCAACGGCCCTTGATCCGCGGCATCCGGGAAGAACTCCTCTTCGCCGGATTTTTTCGGCACCTGGCCCGCGGGATATCTCAAATCCCACGCCACCCGCTGAAATCCCGCCTCCGCACTGCCATCCACTCGCCGGATCGCCGCCCCGCTCTCGTCATAGACCATGAAATAAACTTCCGGCTTCGCCTCTTCCGTCTCGGCGCGTAACTCATCATGCGTCGGGTAGGGCAGCGTCTGATTCTTCTTCGCCGCGTCCTTCTCCGCCTCTTGCCGCTTCTCCTTCAGCGTCTTGAGCTTTTCCTTCATATAAGCCGTGAACACCGCGCCATATGGAGGGTTCTCGGCCGCGTAGAAAGCATCTCCCTGAAAACCCTTCCTCGGTCCGCCCAGCGGATGCCGCTCGATGTAGAGCAGCGCATCCTTCACTGGATAAAGAGCTGCGGCCTGCTCGGTTGCCTCCTCCTTCGCCTGTCGCAAGGGTGTAATGTCGTCCAGCACATAGAATCCACGCCCGAATGTCGCGATCACCAGATCGCCTTCGCGAGCCTGGATCACCATGTCGCGCACCGCGATCGTCGGCAGTCCGCCCTTTAGTTTCACCCAATGGCTCCCGCCATCAATCGTGAAGAAGGCTCCAAATTCGGTTCCGGCAAACAGCAAATTTGCATTCACCGGATCTTCCGCAAACGCCAGCACCGGACCATTCTCTGGCAGATCACCCGCTATTGAACTCCATGTCTTTCCCGCGTCGGTTGACTTCAGCAGGTAAGGCTTGAAATCCTCGTTCTTATGGTTATCAAACGCCGCATACACCGTATTCGCCTCATGCGAAGATGCGGTCAGCCGGCTCACATACGTCATGTCGGGCACGCCAGGGAATTTTTCATCCTTCGTCCAACTCCCGCCTCCATCGCCCGAAACCTGAATCAGTCCGTCGTCCGTTCCGACATACAGCAACCCCTCTTTCTTCGGAGATTCCGACAACGCAACAATGTTTCCGTAGAATGACGTCGAAGCGTTCTTCGCGACCGCGTCTGGACCCCATACTTTTCCCATCACCGGCAACTTGTTGCGATCGATCTGACGCGTCAAGTCCCCCGAAATCGCCTTCCACGTATCTCCTCGATCGTCGCTGCGAAATAATTCATTCGCCGCAAAATAAAGCCGCGTATGCGAGTGCGGACTGATGATCACCGGCGAATCCCAGTTCCATCGCAGCGGTGGCTCACCCTTGCCCTCGAGAGGTTGCAGCACGAGCTCTTGCCCCGTCGGCTTGTCATACCGAACCAGCACGCCATACTGCGACTCCGAATACACCGTGTTTGGATCCACCGGATCAACCTGCGAGCGGAATCCATCCCCACCCGTGGTGACATACCAATCTGAATTCACGATCCCGTTCAGATTTCTCGTCCGCGAGGGCCCGCACCACGAGAAGTTATCCTGCGTTCCGCCGCACACGTTGTAAAAGGGAAGCGCGTTGTCGACCGCAACGTCGTAAAACTGCACCGTCGGGAGATTCGCCTTGAACTCCCACGACGTCGCGTCGTCCCACGTCTCATACATCCCGCCGTCTGATCCCAGCAGCCAGTGCTTTGTGTCGTCCGGATCGATCCAGATCGCGTGATTATCGCCGTGATGATTCACTTCGCTGACCTTATGCAGCGTCTTGCCACCGTCAAGCGACTCGCGCAGCTCAACATTCATCACAAAGATGCGATCGACATTTTTCGGATCTGGCACGATCCGCGCGTAATACATCGCTCCGGCATCGAATTCGTTCCGCCGCTCCCATGTCGCGCCCTTGTCTTCCGATCGGAAAATTCCGCCCTTGCCATCCGCCGCCTCAACCGCGGCGTACACCACGTTCGCATCCGCTGGCGAAACTGCCAGCCCGATTCGTCCCATATCCACCGAAGGCAGTCCGGAACTGACCTTGTTCCACGTCGCTCCCGCATTGGTCGACTTGTAAATCGCGCTCTCCGGACCGCCATCAATCAGCGTGAACACATGCCGCCGTCGCTGATACGCTGACGCGTACAAAATGTCAGGATTCGACGGGTCCATCGCCACGTCATTGACACCGGTGTTCTCGCTAATCGTCAGCACAGCCTTCCAGTTCTTTCCACCGTCGGTCGTCTTGTACAACCCTCGATCGCCGCCCGGCCCCCACAGCGGCCCTTCCGCTGCAACGTAAACGACTTTCGAATCCCGCGGATCGATCACCACCCGCCCGATGTGCTCCGACTTCTTCAGCCCCAGATTGTTCCAGCTTTTTCCGCCATCCTCCGATCGATAAATCCCGTCGCCCCAAGGCACGCTGCGCTGCGAATTACTCTCGCCCGATCCCACCCATACCACCGACGAATCATTCGGATCGAGCGCTACCCAGCCCACGGAATACGATCCTTCGTTGTCGAACACCGGTGTCCACGTCGTTCCATCATTCGCCGTCTTCCACACTCCGCCCGACGCGACCCCAACGTAGTACTCGAACTTGTTTTTCGGATTCACCGCGATCGACATCACTCGCCCCGAAGCCACGGCCGGCCCAATCAACCGAAATTTCAGCCCGGAGAAAGTGTCTGCGGTCATGCCGCCTTTTTTCTCCGGCTCTTCCTTCTTCTCCTCTTTCGCCGGCTTCTTTTGATCTTTTTTTCCGGTCGCTGCGGCAGCAACAGCCTGCTTCTTGTCCGCGTCTTTATCCTGCGGTTTCGATCCCTGCGCCTGTGCGAAGAGAATGGAAGCAGTAAAGGTTAGAAAAAGAACAAGCAGGGCAAATCGCTTCATCGAAGGCTCCAGTCCAACGTCACAACAAAGATTTCGGAAACCGATATGTATACAGCAACTGGGCCCAACTAAAAAAGCGCCGCACCGTCTCGGAGTGAAGTTGGAAGACTAGGGCGTTCCCCTGTGTTCCTCTGTGCCCCCTGTGGTGAAGGCATTCCGCGATAGAATTCCCCATGCCCCGCAAGATCCACGGACACGAAACCGACTACGTCAAATTGCAGAAGAATTACTGCTTCGCCTGCGGACAAAATAATCCCGACGGAATGCGCCTGAAGTTTACTCTCGACGAAGAGCGCCAAACATTTGTCTGCCGTTTCAAACTGGGCAAACGCTACACGGGACCGCCCGGCCATTGCCACGGTGGCATCATTGCCACGATCCTCGACGACGCCATGGGCAAAGTAAATAAGCTGCACCATGTCATTGCGTTAACGAAAGAGATGACCGTCGAATATCTCAAGCCCGTTCCTCTATACAAACCTCTGCATGTCGAGGGCAGGGAAGTCAGCGTTCACGGCCGTCGACACATCAACGCCGCCGAGATACTGAATGAGAAGAATGAAGTCCTGGCAAGAAGCCGAGGCACCTTCATCGCCATCGACCCGGAAAAAATGTTCGGAAAGTTCGTCGAGCGGTAGCGTGAGACAGAATTGCCCTGGAAAGCGCCCCTATCAGCAGCTTTTGGTCTTGAAGTCAGTTTCTTGGATTTGGATCTTGTTTCTGAGTTGGTAATCTCAACGGTTTGGGGTTTCTCTACGCAATCCGCCGCGGTGCGTGAAGTTGTCCCTCGATGCTCACACGTTGCCCCGGTTCCAGGACTTCCACCCGGGTTTGAGGAGCATACCTTCTCATCGCATCCTGAAAAATCTGCGGCAGCCGCTCCTGCCGGTCAAAATATTTCAGGAACATGCGATCCGCCAACCCTCCGCCTTTGAACGCGTAGTGAGTCGGAATTGCAACTCGCGGCTGAAGCACTTCGCACAGTTGCGCAGCCTCAATCGGATTCATGACTACTTGGTCACCGAATATTTTCAGGCCATTGATCGGCAATAGCGCCACATCGATATTCGGGAAGCGATCCGATATATCCGACAACTCCGGAATCAGCAGTGTGTCTCCGGCAAAATAAACCGTGAAGCCGGACGCCTGTATCACGTAGCCAACTTCCGGCACACCGTGAAGCGCCGGAACCGCTGTCACGTTAGCCGGCCCAATCGAAGCTTCTTCCCACGTGTCCAGCACAGTCACATTTTCGAACCCTGCCCGTTTCGCTCTTGCAGCCGCCTTGCCTTCGCAGATAAGTGGCACGCGATTGTCGGCGTATCGACGAAACGACTTCATGTCATTGTGATCGGGATGGTCGTGAGAAACCACAACCCCTGAGAGGGGCGGCAGGCTCTCCACTGACATGCCAAGCTCTTCGCCAAAGTGGTACCCCATCTTCTCAGAGAACCACGGATCCGTTAGCACCTGCCGTCCCCCGAGATCGATCAGCACGCAGCTATGGACGATCCGAGTAATCTTCAGGATTTTTTCCTCAGTCACGGTCGCCTCCCGAGTTCGGTTCGCGTCTGACTTGTGAAGTTCGTGGCAGGCATTCTGTATGGTGGCCATCAATCGCACTCCGACATGCAAGATACGATGCATGCTCCCCTAGCGACTGTTGCCGCTCATAAGTCCTGCATCCCCAACGTCGCAAGCATCGAGGCCAGATGCCGCGCGAAAACCGCCCATCTACGTTGTAGAATAGATATTTAGGCGCCCCGCGCCCATTCTTCGCGCTTGCGAAAAGGTATCCACGGGTTCAACGACATGTCCCAGAACAACGGAAATTCCAACAGCACCAGCCTCCGCCTCAAGACCGGTCTCGCCGAAATGCTCAAGGGCGGCGTAATCATGGACGTCACCAACGCCGAGCAGGCCGTCATCGCCGAAAAAGCCGGAGCGGTCTCGGTTATGGCCCTCGAACGCGTGCCCGCGCAAATCCGCGCGGAGGGCGGCGTCGCCCGCATGGCAGCACCCAAAAAAATTCGCGAGATCATGGCCGCCGTGTCTCATTCCCGTCATGGCCAAATGCCGTATCGGCCATTTCGCTGAAGCGCAGATTCTGCAGGAACTCGGCGTCGACTACATCGACGAATCCGAAGTCCTCACTCCTGCCGACGAGGCCCATCATGTCGATAAACACGCCTTCAAGACGCCGTTTGTCTGCGGCGCGCGCAATCTTGGAGAAGCGCTCCGCCGCATCGCCGAAGGCGCGGCCATGATCCGCACCAAGGGCGAAGCCGGCACCGGCGACGTGGTCCACGCGGTGAAGCACATCCGCCAGATTGTTCAGGAAATGAAAATCCTTACAGTGCTGAGCGAAGAAGAGCTTTACGCGAAAGCCAAAGAGCATCGGGCCCCGTACGAACTCATCAAGATCGTTGCGAAAGCAGGGAAGTTGCCCGTCCCGAATTTCAGCGCTGGAGGCATTGCCACCCCAGCCGACGCCAGCCTGGTGATGCAGCTTGGAGCGGAAGCAGTATTCGTCGGCAGTGGCATTTTCATGAAAGATTCCACGACGTTCGCCGATCCTGCCGAGGCCGAAAAGCGAGCCAAGGCAATCGTGCTAGCCGCGACTCACTATCAAGACCCTAAAGTCTTACTTGAAGTCAGCGAAGATCTGCAAGGCGCGATGAAAGGCCTGGCGATATCAGGCCTGGATGAGGCACACATGCTCCAAACCCGCGGCTGGTAGTTTGCGATTTCGCATCATCCATCAATGCGTCATCCCGAAGCCCCGCGTTTGACCCAGCGGGGCGAGGGACCTCGCGCGAAGCTTATCCGAAGCCGTCCCGTCCACAGCCAACATGTTCACTCATCACGAACAAAGCAAAGCGCCATCTGCTAACAAACTGCGATCGATCCACTAAAACGTTCGCCAGCCTTGACACCCATTCGACTCGTCGGCGACAAAAGAATCAGCCCCGTTGAAGATCGCCAAGCAATTACTGTTGGTCGAACTCGACTACACCATCTGGGCCAACCGCGTTCTGCTCGACCTTTGTGCCGCGCTGACAGGCGACGAACTCAGCTGTAATCTCGGTGCGTCGCACAGTAGCCTCATTCGCACGCTGCGCCACATCTACGACGCAGAACGCTCGTGGACTCACAATCTAATCTCGAACTCCATTCCATCTCTTGCCGAAATCGAAGCCGCCGGTGCTTCCGACCAGTCCCGTCCCGACCCCACGTTTGAATCACTGCAACAACCCTGGCTCAGGGTGTGGGAAGAAGCTCGCGAATGGATCGCTCCGCTCTCAGAGGACGATCTCGCCCGCGAGCTCAGCTTCCGTCAGCGGGACGGAACCGATATTCAACTTGCTCGCTGGCGGCTCCTCTTGCATATGGTGAACCACTCCACGCTCCATCGTGGCCAGATCCTCACCATGCTCCGCGCCTTGGGAAAGCAGCCGCCCAATGTCGATCTCCTCACGTAATACAGACTCGCCCGTCAGAGCTAAACAATGGGACGTCCGCCTTGTGACTAACCCCCAGCGCCACCGTTGTGCATGCTAAACTTTTAACCATGTTTCCCCGCAGTTCCGCGCGATACTCTCTGCCCGCGCTTCTGTTTCTGGGCCTGCTATTACCGGCAACGCCCACAGCGAGCAGCCAACAAACTGAAATGAAGCCGCCGCAGCCCTCTCCCTCCGACGTCCCCGTACTCGTCGAGCTCTTCACATCGGAAGGCTGCTCCAGCTGCCCTCCCGCCGACATCCTGATTCAGCGCCTCGACACTTACCAGCCAATTGCCGGCGCTCACCTGATCGTCTTGAGCGAGCACGTCACCTACTGGGACCATGACGGATGGAAAGATCCCAACTCGGCGCAGATATTTACTGACCGCCAAAGTGCCTATGAGACCGCCCTTGGGGAAAAGGAAGTCTTCACTCCCCAGATCATCGTCGACGGCACGCAGCAAGTGACTCTCAACAACACGCAGCAGATGGAAGAGATCCTCAACAAAGCGAAAGAAGTGCCCAAGATTCCCGTTCGAATTGGCGCAGTGACTGTCGATCCCGCAAATCCGACGGTCTTACGCGCGCATGTCGAGACCGATGCGAACGACGACAAACATAGCGCAGACGTCTTCCTGGCTCTAGCCCTCGATCACGTAGAATCTCAAGTCCTGCGGGGAGAAAATAAAGACCGCCATCTGGTCCACGTGGCAGTCGTGCAGCAGTTAACGAAGGTAGGGAAGCTCTCGAAGGGAAAACCGTTCGCCCAGGACGTTCAGCTGAAATTGAAAGCGGGTGAAGATCCCAAGAATCTCCGTCTGGTCGCTTTCGTCCAGGAATCCGGCCCCGGCAAAATACTGGGCGCTGCCGTAACCAAGGCTGCCAACTAGCAACCCTGCTTCTGAAGCTCCGAATTATTGTGTAGTTTCCGGCTGCGGAGTCAACGCGTAGTAGCCGGTGCGCGCATATACCTTCAGAGGATGCCCGCCCTTTTGCGCCGTGATCTGAATGGAGCGGTATTTTCCGTCTCGCTGAAATTTCGCCGGTTTATACGAAACGAAATAGCGGCCACGAATGACCTGTTGCAGGTCCTTCAGGCTTCCACTCAAGCGCCTCACCGACCCAGGCGCAAAGCTCGCTCCGCCCGTGAGTTCAGCCAGATCCTTCAGCGCGTGGGCTCCGACAATCTCGCTGTCATCTTGGTCGAAATCCTCCTTCGTGCTGACGGTATAAATCGCGACTTCGCCCCGCTGTGCGCTGGCAATCGCTTGTTTCAAAGTCGCATTGCTGGAATTGTCTTCGCCGTCACTAATCACTACGAGAATCCGGGCCACCGGCTGGGACTCCGCTCGGCTCGCCAGTTTTTCCGCACCGAACGTGATCGCATCCCATAACGCGGTTCCTCCTCCGGGAGCGAGTTGATTGACCGAGTGCGCTGTAAGGTTCTGGTCTCCGGTGAAATCCTGTACCAACAGGACTGAGTTGTTTACCCCCAAAACAAATGTCTCATCCTCTTTATTCGTAACCACCGTCTCCAGGAATTTCGACGCCGCCTCCTGCTCAAACGAAAGCCGCCCCGTTACTGAGTCGCTGATGTCGACGATCAATCCCAAACGGAGAGGAAGTTGTGCTTGGTTGCGGAACGCATGGATTTTTTCCGGAGGTTGGCTGTTATCTCGAACTATGACCTGCTCAGGAGTCAGGTCAGTTACAGATTTTCCGTGGTCGGTTGCGGAGAAAAAGATCGAGACTTCATCCACTGCAGATCGAAACACAGGGCCGTCGACTTTCGGCGTCGACAGATTCGCTGCCCTCGAGTGAACCGGTATCGGAGAAGGCTCTTTCGTACCTGATGCAGCGCAGTACACGCAACCGGAGACTGGCTCCGCCGCCTCCGCCTCAGCTATTTCATTTTTCTCTTTTACATTCTGGAGCACATGCTGCGCCTGCCGGGTCGCCTCTTCGGCGGTCGGTTGAGCAGGCTCGCTGAAAGAAAACTTCACTGGCTCGACCGGATGGAGTTTGTTCTCAGCCACTCTCGCTTCTTCGTCCTTAATCTCCGCTAGCGTTATACGATATTGCTCTGCAGAGGGAGTTTTCGGATTTTCCTCCAACAACGTCTCTAGTTCGCGCTGCGCTTCTTCGAGATTGCCTTGCGCCTCAAACGCTCCGGCCGCAAAAAAGTGGACCACCTCCGCACCCTCATGCTTGCGTGCGTGTACCGCTTTCACCGTATCGAGCACCGCGGGAAAGTCTTTGTTTGCATATTCCCCATAGGCTTTGGCAGTCAGCAACTGCAAATCGAGGGGCGCGATCGCCGACGCCTTTCGGAAAGATTCTTCCGCCCCCGGAAAATCCTTGAGCGCCAGTTGTGCACATCCCAAATTTAAATACGAGTTCGGCAGATGATCGTCAAGCTCCACCGCCTTCGCGAATTCATTCCGCGCCTGCTCGTTCTGATTCAAATTCAGGTAAGCCGTGCCGAGAGCGTTATGGGCCGCTACAAATTTCGGATAGAACGTCAGCGATTGCCCTAGGTGCTGGACTGCCCCCTCAATATCCCCGCGCAACAGCATTTGGTACCCGGTGCCGTACTCCCGTTGTGCCTTCCCGGGCGCCTTCATGTCTAATTTGGAAACCGCGCCATTCGGCCCTTGTAAGGGCGTAGTCGACGGATTCTGGCTGTTGACCGTAAAGATGTTGAAGTCCATTTGCGCGCTCTGAATGGCATCCAAGCCCACGCTGTTTCCAACGGCGCTGCTAGTCGGGAAACTCAGCATTTGACCCACTGCCCAATCCGACAGCGCAACGACACAAATCGCGCTTAGGATTAACTGTCGGTACATCCAATGAACCTCTAGGGAATGAAGTGAGGGAGCCCCGCGCCGTGAGTGTATCCCCGTTTTCGTAACATGGCAAGAATTTTAGAATCATCATACGGGCCGAACAATCTACATACCCACTCGCCGTTTCGTCCCGGGTTGATCCCGCCTTCCGCTCGTCCTCTCAACAACATACGAATTTGGCAAACATCATGCCCTCAATGTTCATCGAAGAGAGGAGGCTCCCCCAATGTCAATCGCGCGCCGTACTGCGTCGTCCTATCTTTGCGCTCTAGTCATCCTCTGCGCAGTGTTGTTTCCCACCGTTGTCCATGCCGGCAACGAAGTCATGGGCGAAGTTCAATTTGAAGGCAAATCCAAGGTCGAGAAGACCTCCGGTGTCTGGATCGACGGACAATACGTCGGATATCTCAAAGAACTCAAGGGGACTAAAAAAGTGCTGCTGCTCCCCGGAGAGCACACCATCTCCGTGCGCCAAAACGGCTATCAGGATTTCACTCAAACTGTTGTTCTCCATCCAGGAGAAAAGCGGCTCGTCCAAGTCGCCATGTCAAAGGCCGCGACCGGTCCCATCCCCGCTGCCTGGGCCAGCGTCAAGATCGCTGTGAATCCCAACCGCGCCGCCGTCTTCATGGACGGACGTTTCGTCGGGCATGTCGGCGAGTTTGACGGTGTCGGCCGTTCGTTGCTGGTTGCGCCCGGCCAGCACGTGATCAAGATCGCTCTGCCCGGATTCAAGACCTTCGAAACCCAAATCAATCCGACCGCAAACCAAAAAGTCGAAGTGAAAACCGACTTGGTGAAAGACGATGTTCCCGTCGACGATCCGTCGCTGAAGGGAAGCCCCAGCACGAGCGACGGCCATGCCCCACCTCCGCCGCCAGAACCAGCCGGTTCTCCGCAACGCTGATCCGTCGGTTCGGTTTTCACGTAGCTGACGTTGCTCACCGGGTGCCCCACTTCTCGCACGATCGTGCGCGAGAAGTGGGGACTTCGATCATTCGAACGCTATCCAATCCTAACTCTCGCTCTTGCTGCGCCCTCCGCAACCGTGATAACTAACATGAGACTTCCGAATGCAACTCAACCGTCTATGGGCGATGCTTGCAGCGTTCCCCGGTGTCCGCGCCCTCTGGCGCCGCTGGCCCGTCGGATCGATCCAAAGGCGCGTTGCCTACGACGTTTCCTCGCACGCTTCCTATGCCTTCGGAGTTCTTTCCGCCGCGCGCCTCGCGAAAGCGTTAGGTTTGCCGGGAATCTCTGTCGTCGAATTCGGAGTGGCTGGCGGTCGCGGCCTCGTCGCCCTCGAGCGCATCTCGCGCGAAGTCAGCCAGTCTATCGGCATCCGAATCGATGTTTTCGGCTTCGATAGCGGTGGAGGCATGCCCGAAGCCGCGGACTATCGCGATCTTCCTCATGTTTGGGCGAAGGGCTTCTATCAAATGGATGTCGCGGCCCTACAGCGGCAGCTCTCTTCCGCGCAGCTGGTGATCGGCGACGTCGCCCAAACCGTTCCAGAATGGTTCACGCGCAAAGATACTCTCCCTCTCGGCTTCATTGCCTTTGATCTTGATTACTACAGCTCCACGGTGCACGCATTTCATGTCTTCGAAGGCGCCGCAGAGAAGCATCTTCCCCGCGTGTACTGCTACTTCGATGACATCATTTATCCCGCACACGCCTGCCACAACGAATTCGTCGGAGAATTGCTCGCCATTAAGGAATTCAACGACGCCCACCAGCATCGCAAGATTTCTCCTCTTCACTTACTCCGCCACATGCGTTTGATGCCCGCCGCCTGGAATGAACAGATGTACGTCATGCACGACTTCGCCCACCCGCTCTACTGCGTTAACATCACTCCAAAAAATGCCTCTCACACGCAACAGCCTCTCTGAAGCGGAAGTCGCACCCCTGGCGGCTTACCGGGCCTTGACGATTCCGTATGCCTGTCGGACAATGTCCGCCGCCTATGAAAACTATCTCTCTGCCGTTTGTCTTGCTCACACTCACCCTGATCGCCAGCGCCGCTGACAGCAAACCCGTTACTAACCGCGATGGCAACTGCGTTCTCTCCGTTCCCTCAAACTGGAATGTGGATCCCGGCATGGGAATCGCTTCTTCACTCGACAAGAAAATATCCGTCGTCGTTTCCTCGCCTAGCCATGGACTCTCTACGCTTGCCCAAGTCGAGCAGATGGCTCCCACCGTCTATACCAATGACAAAGTGACGAAGAGTTCGTCTTCTGAATTCGAGATGGAAGGCGCCTCGATCAACGGCAAGCCGAATTTCTATCGTGCCGTTCCTGCCGGCGCAAAAGTCTGCATCGCCGATCTCAGCTACGAAACTGGCACTCCCGCGTCCGCCAAGGCCATCATCGGAACCCTCAAGTCAAAATAGCGGACCACCCGTCACGCACGGGTATCGCAAGTATGACGACATTCGTGCGTGCTTATCTTTCCAAGTTCCCACGTCTGGCACCGGATTCACAAAAACTTTCGGTGTCCGGGCGCCTCACCGCATCGCTAATCCATTAAAATCAGGGCTCAGCGCAGTTGCCAACGACAAGCGACCAACGACCAGAATGACTATTGGAGTCCTCGCCTTGCAAGGCGATTTCGACGCACACCGCCGACGGCTCGAAGAGCTTGGCGCCAAGGTTGTGCTCGTTAAAAAGCCCGAGCAACTCGATCAAATCGACGGACTCGTCATCCCCGGAGGCGAATCCGGCACATTCCTCAAACTCCTCGGCGAGGCTGGCTTCGAGAAGCTCAAACAATTCGTGAAATCAAAACCCACCTTCGGCACCTGCGCCGGCGCAATCTTGCTCGCCACGGAAGTCGAGAATCCCAAGCAGGCTGGACTCGGCGCGCTGAACATTCGCATTATCCGCAATGCCTACGGTCGTCAGATTGACAGCTCGATCCGCGAAGGGAAACTTCTGCGGGATCTCGAAGGTCATCTCGCCGAATCCCCACTCGAGATGGTCTTTATCCGTGCTCCCAAGATCTCTCACGTCGGCGAAGGCGTCGAAATTCTCGCCACCGAAGGCGACGATCCGGTTGCAGTGCGGCAGGGAAGAGCGATGGCCGCCACCTTCCACCCCGAACTCTCCGACGATACCCGAGTCCACCAGACTTTCCTGAACCTGATCCGAAATCTTCAGTAAGAAACAAGAAATAGGCTGATTAAAACATGTTGCGTAAAAAATATGCTGCCCGTCATTCCGAGCGAAGCGAGGAACCTGCTGTTCCCGTCTCCAGCAGAAAAGCAACGCGCCCCACACGCGCAGAATTAAAAGATAATGGGAAGCAAATTCGGAGTTTGACGCCGGTAGTCCTCGAACTCGCGCCCGAAATGCGCGGCCAGCAGATGATCCTCCTTGCGGATTCGATCCACCACGAAGACCACAGACACAATGAAGATCGGGAGCGCAAGGCTGCTGGAGAACACGAGCGCTATCCCAGCGGGAATCAGGAGCAGGCTTAGGTACAGAGGATGTCGCACATAACGATAAATCCCTTCCCGGATCAGCCGATGGTTTGATTGCAGCGTGACATATGCGCTGAATTGCACTCCCAGCGCCCTGATCGCCAACAGTCGCACCGCAACTCCGATACTGCAAAACAGAAGTCCTGCGTAACGCCATGCGTCAGAGGAGAGAGTCAGTACTCCTCTCCGGTCGGCAAAAGGCAGAAACCACAGCAGCGCTAATGACAAAACCCACAGAACCGCCAGCTCGACTCGCTGCTTTGCGAGCGAAGCATTTCCTCGGCGCAGTGGATGAAGTTCCAAACGGAGAATCGCAGCGGCAATCGCTCCAATCACCGCAAGTATGAGCAGCCCTACCCGGGCTCTACTGGAAAAAAACGCCGGCAGTTGGCCGAAGCCCCAGCCCCACGCCATCAGCAAAAGGCAAGGCAACATTTGGCCCGCTACCAGACGGGTAATGCGAAACATGGGAGAGCGCTCCGAAGCTCCGTCCGCCGAATACATGTGATAAGTTGAAATCAGTATGCCGCAGCTTGAACATCCACCGCAGAAAATCAGTTTGCCTCCCATCCCACTCGGCTGCCTGACCACCCTTGTGCTGCTTCCAAGCCGCATGTTCATCCTCCCGTTCGTCTGGATCGCCGCACGGTTTAGAGATTCGCAACCAGCCGCTTGCAATCCTAACGACAGACTGAGCCTGAAAGAGTAGTAGCCTTAAACGATCCCTCCTTCGAAACAAATGCTTGTCATTCCGAGCGAAGTGAGGAATCCGCTTTTCCCCGCCTTAACACGAAAGCCGGACGCCTATCTTTGTCGCGTCCCATCGTCAATCCTCGAAAACGACGTTTGCAAGAAATCCACAGCTTCGACCAAGAACATGTGACATCTGACCTTGCGCTCCTCATGCGGACAGGCAGATCATGGCCGAGGCAAAGGCGGTATGCGATGAGGTCACTAAAAGTCGCGCAAGTGCTTTGTTGTCAGGATTTTGACCTCTAACCCCTAGGCGTTCAAGATTTTGCAGGCCCTTTTTGCGGAACCCGCGCCAGTCAAGCCTTTCAGGAGGAGGTGGGGGGAGGGGGTAGCCACTCCACCCACTGTTTTCCCAAAACGAACCAGCCCTAAACGCGCTGCGACGGACGCTTCCGAGGAATATTTTTCTATTTCTTTTCCACAACGGAAGTTGCGTTCTCCACGTACGCCTCCAGCCATCCCAGAACGCGCTTCCATCCATCTCCATGGCTCTTGGCGGACTCGAAGTTACCGGCAAATCCTTCCTGCGTGACGCGGACGAGCGTCCCTGTGCCCGCTTTCTTCGGACCGCTCGGATGCAATGCGTTCACGGTTTGAGGTGTCAACTCCCAGCGCACCGTTGTTCGCGTCGAGTCATAACTTCCAACCCATGTATGCACGAGAAGCCGTGGAGGATCGACTTCGAGATATTCGCCTTCGACGTGAAAAGCTTTGCCATCGGCGCCGACTCCGTCGCTGCGCCACTTGCCTCCCGGACGCACGTCCATGGTTGATTTCGTCACATGGTAGAGACCATCTTGTCCCCACCACTTCGGAAGTTGAGCGGGATCGCTGATCGCCTGAAACACGCGCGCCGGAGGAGCAGCGATGAAGACTTCGGCGATGACTGAGTTCTGGTCAGGTGTAACCGTTGCGGTTGCCATTTGTACTCTCCTCGAATCCGTATTCAGGCTCAGCAGCCAGTGAATTAGTGATTAGTGAATAGCAAACCGACTTTACTAATCACTAGACACTAGGCACTTGACACTGTTCGCTCTCATTTCTCGACAAACTTCTTTAGCATCTCGACGACTTCAAGCCATCCGCCGGAATAATCCTTGCGAGCGACTGGCATTGAAGCGAGACCGCTGTGCGTAACTTTGACGAATGTTCCGCCTGGTTTCGGTGTGAGCTCCCATCGCACGACAGTGCGCTGGGCTGTATCGTCGTGCCAATTCGCGATCCAGGTATAGACCAGGACGCGCGGTGGATCGCATTCCAGGATCTCGCCATGGCATTCAAACTCACTGACGCCGTTAACCACGATGGAGCCTTTCGCGGTGGAGTAACTGTATCGACCGCCCACACGCGCCTCCATCTGCCAGCTCTTCACTGGACATTCAGGAGTCCCGAACCAGCGCGTAAGCTCTCCAGCGTCGGAGAGGGCTTTGAAAATGCGCTCGGGTGGAGCGGCAATCTCAATCTCACTAACGATTGCATCCTGATCGGGCTTGACGATGACGGTTGGCATGATTTTTCCCTCAAAGTTTGAAGGCGCCACTTCCGGCGAGCAGGGAAGTGGCGCGTCCCGCATTAACTCTTGCGGCGCAGGTCGAACAACCGCTTCAACTCCTTGCCGTGATCGACGAAGGTCCATTCTTCGGTGTGATGATTCTCGTCCAGAAGTGTGAGTACCATCGTCTGCATGTGCCCCGCATCGGGCGTCGCAAGATTCGTGGCGTCTACATACGTGAACGTGATGGTCTTGCCGTCTGGCGAGACGCTGGCCTGCATGCGCGGCTGATTTCCCATCGCGCAATAGTGCGTGAGAAGCAGACGGTTGGGACCGTCGAGGTTGAACATGGAGATCATGTCTTCCTTGCCGACGATCTCGCTCATGATGGCCGAGCCTCCGGAAGTGACCTTGAAGTTGACTTGGACAGGACCCATCTCGCTCTTTCCTTCCCAAGTTCCGGGCATGCTCTTAAGAGCGGTGAACGCTTTCTGCGCATCGGTCTGCGCGAAAGAGGCGGTTGCGGCAAGAGTGAGAGCAGCAGCGATCAGCATACGAAGCGAGTACTTCATTGTGGTGGTCATGGCGTTTCCTTTCATTGACGGAGTCCGTCGGAAGTCATTTCTTGGATCTGTGCGCCGAAAGTTGTTCCTCGCGAGTCTCTTTCTCGTATTCGGATTCAACAAAGGCTTTTAAGCTATTCAGGTTTGCCGTCCAGAAGACACGGTACTGCTCGATCCATAAGTCCACGGCGCGAAGCGGTTCTGGATTGAGCTGGTACACGCGGTTGCGGCCTTCGCGATGCTCACGGACGAGATGAGCCCGCCGAAGAAGCCGAAGGTGTTTGGAAATAGCCGGGCGCGAGACCGGGAAGGCGCTGGCGATCTGCCCGGCCGGCTGGCTGCCGCGGCGGAGAAGATCAAGCACCGCCCTCCGGGTGGGGTCGGCCAGGGCTTGAAACGTGGCTTCATTCCGTTCCGTTGAATGTGTAACCGATCGGTTCCGCATAATGCGTAACCTTAGCGTTACATATATCGAATGTCAAGAAGATTCTTTTGATAGTCGTTCCGTGCTCTTAGACAGCTTCACATCGCGAAGCGGGCTAGGCCCTCCGCGTTATACTTTCGGTATATGTCTGGGGTTCCACAAAACTTCGCAGAAAAGCGGCAGAAGACGTTTTATCTTGAGACCTTCGGGTGCCAGATGAATGTCCACGACTCGGAAAAGGTCGTGGGAACGCTGGTCAAGGAAGGCTATCAGCAGGTCGAGACCGTCGAGGCCGCCGATCTGATTCTCTACAACACTTGCTCCATCCGCGATAAAGCCGAGCAGAAAGTATTCAACCGCCTCTCCGATTACAAGAAATACACAGCGCAGGGTAAGACGTTCGGGGTTCTCGGATGCGTTGCTCAGCAGGAGGGCGAAAAGATATTCGAGCGCACGCCTTACGTTTCGCTTGTTTGCGGGTCGGCGTCATACCGGAATTTGCCCAGCATGCTGGCGCAACTCGAAATAGGGAAGTCGGCTCCCCGGAAACCAGAAGCGCCAAGCCTGGTGCGGATTACGGGCCTCGACGATCGTCAGACCGACGAGTGCTTCGAGACCGAATTCACGGCCCGTACCAATCCTCATCGCGGGTACATCACCATCATCGAAGGCTGCGACAAATTCTGCGCCTATTGCGTGGTTCCGTTTACACGGGGCAAAGAACGCAGCCGCACTTCGGAATCCGTACTGTCGGAAGCTCGACAGATGGCGGATTTCGGCTACACAGAGATCCAATTGCTCGGGCAAAACGTGAATTCTTACCGCGATCCAACTGGAAAGAAGTCGTTTGCAGAGTTACTGGCGGCGGTTGGGGAAGTCGGCGGTATAAGGCGGGTACGATTCACGACCTCGCATCCACGCGACTTTGGCCGAGACATTATCGAAGCTATCGATGCCGTGCCTACGCTCTGTGACCATGTTCATCTTCCCGTCCAGAGTGGGTCCACGCGAGTGCTCGACGCCATGCAGCGCCTTTATACGCGCGAACAATATCTAGAACGTATTGAATGGATGAAGGCCGCAAAGCGTGAAATCAGCATCACAACGGACGTGATCGTGGGATTCCCGGGAGAGACGGAAGCTGATTTCGGCGAAACCTTGAGCTTGCTCGATGAAGTGAGATATGACGCGGTGTTTTCCTTCAAGTATTCCGCGAGGCCGAACACTCCGTCGCTCAGCCTGGAGGACGCGCTCCCGGAGGAAGAGAAATCTCGCAGGTTGGAAGTTCTGATGGCCAGGCAGCGCGAGATTCAGGTCGAAAGCTACCAGCGATATGTCGGCTCAATAGCCGAAGTAATGGTTGAAGGTCACAATGACGCTCGGGGCCAGTGGATCGGCCGCACATCGCACAATAAAACCTTGAACTTTACCGCTCCGAAGAGCGAACCGCTCAAAGCCGGATCGTACGTGCCAGTCATGGTGACGCGCAGTTTCCCGAATAGCCTGGTCGGCGAACTGGCCGTTTCGGTCGCACAAACGGTGGTATAAGGGAGTTTTGGAGAGCCCATGGAAGTAGAAATGACAATCCGCGGCCTGATGATGGATCCGGTGAGCAATATGCCAATTGTGATCTTGAAGGATGTCGGCGGAGAGACGGTATTGCCGATCTGGGTTGGCGTTTACGAGGCGAATGCGATTGCGCTGGAGATGGAGAAAGTCTC
Organism: uncultured Acidobacteriota bacterium; assembly: GCA_963793945.1. Lineage (GTDB taxonomy): Bacteria > Acidobacteriota > Terriglobia > Terriglobales > Acidobacteriaceae > Sulfotelmatobacter. The sequence goes on from CAWCCE010000003.1 coordinate 91,671, forward strand.
GACACCTCGTCCGATGACGCATGACCTGATCAAGAATGTGTTAATGGGCCTGGAGACGCAGGTACACAAAGTCGTCGTCACGGAATTGAAGGAAGATACGTTCTACGCGGTGATTTGGCTGGAGCGCGGTGGCGAGGTGATCAGCATCGATTCACGTCCTTCGGATGCACTGGCGCTGGCGCTGCGAGTGGATTGTCCGATCTTCGTCGAGGAAATCGTATTGAAGACGTCGAAGTTGGCGGCGAACATGTCAGATCGGGTCACCAGCGACGAGTTGCGGAAGTGGCTCGAAGGGCTAAATGACGACGATCTGGGGAAGTACAAGATGTGAGGGGTAGCTCGCGGCCATCGGTCGTCACTCGTCCGCGGCAAATCTGTTAACAGTCCAACAATTAGGGTACTGGTCCGGACTGATCTAGCCTACCGAGTTTACATAATACCTGTTATCGGACATTGATAATAACCCCAAGGAACATTGCTGCGGCTAGCGGTTCCAATGCTGAGGCCCTCGAGCGATCGCCTAATCCTTCATCAAGGCTGCCGAACAACAGTATCTGCTCAACATAAGACGATCTTGGCGTGGAACAGAGTGCCGGCGACTCGGGTAGCCACGGCGATCAGGTCGCGCTGTCCGGAGAAGACTTTGACTTGGCGGGCGCGAGAAAGTTCAGGAAGATTGACAGGGCGTCCGGCCCGAATGCGAGCAGCGGTCTGTTCGTCGGCGGTAACAGACGGGAACTGCGGCAGGAGTTTGCGGGGGTGAACGAAGGAATCGTCCAAGGAGCGGGAAGCCGCGGGAACAGCAGATTCCCCTACTTCGCTTCCCTTTTCATGCGGAAAAGCGAGGTTTCGGTCGGAGTGAGAATCCTCGTTATTCTCTTTAAGTGTCATTTCGGCGATTGACTCGAGCGTGTGAGCATCGGCCAAGGTGAATTCCGATACCGCGCTACGTCGTAGAGATTCGAGATGAGCGCCGCAGCCGAAAGCTTTGCCCATTTCGTGTGCAATCGATCGCATGTAGGTTCCGGAAGCGACATGAGAGCGAAAACGGACGCGGTCCTTCTCCACCGAAACAATATCCAATTCTTTAATCTCGACTTGAACCGCCTTAAGGGTCACTTCCTGGTGCTTGCGGGCCAGCTTATAGGCCGGCACGCCTTTAATTTTCTTCGCGGAGAACGGTGGCGGAATTTGCTCGATGACTCCGCGGAATTTCGCGGCTACAGCTTCCACCTGTTCAGGCACGAGTGTGATATCGGACGAATCGCTAGTAGGCTCGCCCTCGGCATCGTAGGTGTCAGTTGAAAAGCCGAAACGGACGGTGCCTTCGTAAACCTTTTCCGAGGCTAGATAGAACTGAGCTAGACGCGTGAAGTTTCCGATCACGAGCGGAAGGACGCCGGTTGCCATGGGGTCGAGAGTGCCGAGATGCCCGACGGAGCGTTCGCGCAGAATGCGGCGCACGCGATTGACGACATCGTGGGAAGTAAAACCACAGGGCTTGTCGATGATGAGGACGCCGTTCATTCAGAATTGGGCAATTTCGTGATTTCGGAATCGAGTAATTTATGATTGGGTCGTGCCGGGAATCGGCGACTGGGTCGGCAACGGCAGGTCGCTGAGTTTAGCTCCCAAATTCCTCCACACTAACTTACCAAACCTTTCATGTTTCCGATAAAAGACGACCAGCCTCGATACAGCACGCCGTATGTGAACTGGTTTTTGATCGGGATCAATATCCTGATCTACCTGTTTCAGTGGCTTCAAATATCGACGGATCCGCGGGGAGCCGAGATATTCGTGCGACAGTTTGGCGAGGTGCCCGCGCATCTGGCGGCGTTTCTCTCAGGCTCACCCCGCTACTCACTGCCGCAGGTCGTAGTTCCCTTCTTCACGTCGATGTTTCTGCACGCCAGCTGGGTCCACGTGCTTGGAAATATGTGGTTCCTGTTCATTTTCGGAGACAACGTTGAAGATTATCTTGGACACTTCAAGTATCTGATCTTTTATTTGCTTTCGGGACTCTGCGCAATGGCGACGCAGGTTGCGATCTATCCGCACTCGAATATTCCGACCGTAGGTGCTAGCGGGGCAATCGCGGGAGTGCTCGGAGCCTATTTTCTTCTTTATCCACGGGCCCGCGTCCTCACGTGGTTTTTTGTCTTTGTGCTCTATCTGCCGGCATGGATCGTGCTGGGGGAGTGGTTTGTCCTCCAGTTTTTCGCGGGAGCCGCTTCTCTGTCGCTGGCTCAATCTGGACGCGATGTGGGCGGGGTCGCGGTATGGGCGCACGTCGGAGGATTTCTGGCGGGATTGGTAATGATCAAGTTGTTTCCAGAGCGGGCGCGCCGATATCCGTACGCTTATCGGTAGAGTCGACTTCTCTCGACCGGACAGCCCATGACGGCTGTCCCCACATCATCTCCCTTTGAGTGGACGAGGATCAAAACCCCCACCCTCTTCCGCAACAACGCGAAAGAAGGATGGCACCATTGGTCCTTTCCTACCGCTTCTTCTACTTCTTGGGGCGAGATTCTGGTGGAACCAGGCCTGACAATCGGTAGTAGACGACCAGTTGGCCATAGTGTTCTCCGGAGTGCTCGATAAAGCCGTAAGCCATATCGGAGACGCGGACCTGCTGGTTTGCGAAAGGATCAACGATCAGATCGTTCATCCCTTTGTCACCTTTTGCCTGGATCGCGGCGGCACCATCAGCAAAGGCCTTTTTCACGTAGGCCACCACTTCAGCCTTGGTCTTGTAGTCGGTGCGCTTCACATTTTCTTCGGTGGGAGCTTTCTTGCCCATCAGTGGATTCGTAAAGAAGTAATTGGCCGAGGCAGCGTGAAGCAGTTGCTCGGCGAAGCTGCGTTGTGCTGGTGTGGGCTTGAAGTCGTACTTGTCTTCGGGAAAATCTTCGGCCATCGCGGTGAGTTTGCGGCCAATTTCGTTCCACGAGTCGAGGACCACCTTGGATGGACTGTCGGCAGGCTTGGGCGCGGCATCCTTCTTCATTGCGTCTTGTGCGCGAACGGAAAATGTAAGAGTGGACGCGACGAGGATAGTCGCGGCGAGAAACGGAGCAATTTTCATTTGTATTTCCTCCACGGGTGAGTTGAGCGGGGACATTGTAGTTGGAGAGTGCGTCGGAAAGAAAGTGCGCGAGTCGCGCTCGCAGCACCGTTATCTAAAGCCTACCAGCTGAGGGAAGAATTTCCAGTGTCTCGACGGTCGCGTTGGGCGGAAGAAGAATAGCTTCCATGACCGCTTTCGCTACGGTTTCTGGAGACATCATTTTGATGCGAGGGGCGTGTGGCCACAGCGTGTTCCAGATATCGGTGTCGGTGGCGCCGGGGAGAAGCCCGATGACGCGGATTCCGCGGGGGCGAAGTTCCTCGCGCAGCGTGTCCGTGAGACCGAGAGCCGCGTGCTTGGAGGCGTTGTAGGCGGCGGATCCCGCGAAGACGCGCGTGGCGGCGATCGAAAGATTGTTCACGATGGTACCGCCGCGCTTCATCACCGCCAGTGCGGCTTGCGTGACGAGAAACGTGCCGTCGAGATTGGTGGCTAGGACATCTTTCCACACTGGGTACGGCAGTTTGTCGATGGTCAGGCTCGCGTGGGCGATGCCGGCATTGTTGATGAGGATATTGACCTTGCGGAACTCTCGGCGAGCGGCTCGGAAGAGATCATCGACGGAATGAGGATCACGGACATCGCAAGGATGGGCGAGGATCTGGATTTTCCTCTTCGACAGTTCCTTGCTGATTTTCTTCAGGGCGGATTCGTTGCGGCTAACCAGGATCAGATTGCAACCTTCAGATGCGAGGGCCTTTGCGAGGGCCTTGCCGATGCCACCGGTCGCGCCGGTGATGAGGGCGACTTGACCTTGTAAGCGGCGAGAGTGTGAGGGATTCGTCACGGAATAAATTTGCTGCGTCTAAGCGATCACCTGGTACTCGGTTTTCACTAAGCCACTTGCATACTGCTGCGTCGCGATGTGCTGCAATCGGATGTCTTTTGGGATCGCGCCGAAGAGCGGGATACCTTCTCCGATTAGGACTGGTACGCGAGTGATCGTGACACGCTGAATTAGTCCGGCGCATAGAAACCGCTGGATCGTGATGCCTCCATCGATATAGGCGTGCTGGAAGCCCCGTGCAGCGAGATTGGAGACGATCTCAGCTGGAGTTCCCGACATTTGTTCGACTACCCCACCGCGAACTGAGGAGAAATCTAGAGGGTGGGAACTCAAAACGATGACTTGCTTGTCGCCGTACGGCCACTCTGGAAACGCTAGGACTGTCTCGTAGGTTTTGCGGCCGATGACGAGAACATCGACGGTCGCGATGAATTCTGGGTAACCGTGCGGTTCGCCTCCGTCGACGGGGAGGAAATCGAGATCGCCGTTGGGACGCGCGATGAAGCCGTCGACGCTAGTACCGATGAAGACGGAGGTGAGCATGGCACGGGTCATCTTATCTGGAACGTAGAGGATTCAGAAACGGAAAATCCAGAGCGAGAAGAGAGGAGCCGAAATTAAAATCCCGCCCGCTTTCGCTAAGAACGCGAAAGAAGGATGGCGCACCCTCGATAGGCCTTAGATACCGTTGGGTCTCTGGCGAATTAGGGACAGGAATTCTGAGCGCGTCTCTTCGGAGTCACGGAAACAGCCGAGCATCGACGACGTGACGGCAGCGGAGTGCTGCTTCTCGACTCCACGCATCATCATGCAAAGGTGACGGGCTTCGATGACGACACCCACACCCTGCGGCTGGATGACTTTCTGGATAGTCTCGGCAATCTGTGTGGTGAGGCGCTCCTGGATCTGGAGTCGCCGCGAGAAGAGCTCGATCAAGCGAGGAATTTTGCTGAGTCCAATGACCTTGCCGTTCGGGATGTACGCGACGTGCACCTTGCCGAAGAACGGCAGCATGTGATGTTCGCAGAGGCTGAACATCTCGATGTCTTTGACGATGACCATTTCGTCGTAGCTGACCGTGAATAGTGCACCCTTGAGCAGAGCTTCGGGATCTTCCTGATATCCCTTGGTCAGGAACTTCATGGCCTTTGCGACGCGCTCGGGGGTTGCCGTGAGACCTTCGCGCATCGGATCTTCGCCGAGGCGGACGATCGTTTCGCGGACTAGATCTTCAAAAGTCGCGCTGGTCAGAGTTGGTGTTTCTTTCGCGTGTTCGAGCGGGGCTGGTTTCATAAGGATTTGGTAACTGTGAAATTGAGAAATCTGGTAATTTGCATGCGCTTCATGATGTCATCCGTCGCTGCGCAGGGCTGTGCCCATCGCCTTGATATTCAAAGGAATTCATCATGGTTTCTTCCATTCGCACTTTATCCAGATGCGCGTACTGGAAGGTCCGCTGCAATATTTCGAAGATTTCGATGCAGAGATTTTCCGTAGTGGGCACGGTTTGCGCAAATTCTTGCAGCGTATTCAAATTCTCCAAGTTGTAACGGGAGAGGACTTCCCTTTCGACGGTTTGGTCAAGGTCGACGAGGTTGCAGACCATTCCGGTACTGGGATCGACCTGACCGCTCACGGTGACTTCGAGAGCGTAGTTGTGCCCGTGTCCGTGAGGATTGTTGCACTTGCCGTAGGTGGAGAGATTTTCTTCGGGAGACATCTCCGCGCTGTGGAGGCGGTGGGATGCGGAGAATAAGTAGCGGCGAGTGAGATGGGCTTTCATATTTTAGCTATCCGCTTTCGGCTCTAAGCCGCAGTAAGCCCCCTACTCCTCTCCGTAAAAATCGACGAACAGATCAGGTGTCTCGTAGACGCGAACGCGGTATAGGCTGGCGTTCTTGAGTTTTGGTTGCAGGCGCTGCCAGACGGCAATGGCCAGATTTTCGGTGGTCGGAATCTGGATGAAAAATTCGGGGACCTCCTTGTTAAGGAAGCGGTGGTCCATCGCATCGAGGACTTCACGGTTTATCACTTCCTTGAGTTGCTTCAAGTCGACAACGAAACCCGAGCGTGGGTCCACCTCCCCTTTGACCGTTACTTCAAGAGTGTAGTTGTGCCCGTGTCCGTTGGGGTTGTTACATTTGCCAAAGAGGCGGAGGTTTTCTTCCGGAGTAAAATCCGGATTGTGATAGTAGTGCGAGGCGGAAAATTCGGCTTTGCGGGTCAGATAAACCATAGTCATTCAGAAATTGAACATTTACTTATGCCACGGATTCACACGAATTCCGCGGATGAATCCTTATAACCGTATATGACTCGCTTCCCTATCATTGCGATTCAGGGCTCAACTCGATGGGCGGCTCGATGGCGTAGGGGCGAATCGACTGCCATTTGTTAGAGTTCGTTTTCTCCTGCTCGGGGCAGAACTCTTTGTTGGGCTCGAAAATCACAGTCTTGTAAACGTAACGCTTGCGATGCGAGGGATCGTAGGCAAAGACAAAGGCGATTCCCTTTTTCTTGTCGATCCAGAAGACGAGCGGACGGTCGCCGAGAGCAGCTGTCGGTGGCGTCAGCAAAACAAAAGCCCGCATGTCTTTGTATGCGCTCGCGACCTTGTCAGGTGAGTCGAAGGTAGTGATGTCCTCGGCAGTATGAAAGCGCGTGGTGGCGGACTCGATCTGAAAAATCTTCCCTTTCTTCAAGCGAATGTAAACGTCGCCGCGGCCCATGGGATTGGCAGTATCGACCCAGTCGAGCGTCGTGCCACAGGAATCTTCCCACTCCTGGTCTTCGTCTTTCTTGGGGAAGAGTTCGAGAGCACGCTCGCGGCTTTCGCCAAGTTTGAGAGGGCCAACGCGAACTCCAGGCTCGATCATCGTGTTGAGAAACGTGGGACTATCGTTGACCACGGCACTGGCGAGGCGGGACGTCGCGTATAGATGGGAATCAGCAACCCAGAAAGCAGTGAGCAGAATCGGCAGAATAAGAATGGCGGCTCGGTTCATGCGGTTTTTCCGGCGGTAACAGAGGTTCGTTCTACGAGGTTCGACACAGGCGGTTCTTCCCCTTTATAGGTGCGTCCTTTCCAAGATACATTGCCTTTCGCGTGGGCGCGCTTCGACCGGAGTAGAAGATAAGCAAACATCGGCAGGCCGAAGAAAACGCCAAGAACATTTCGATCCCATGCGAAATTGGAGCGCTGCACCCGCAAGTAGAGGAGAACAAAGACTGCCACGTCGGCTCCGTTCCACCAGCGATTCCCGATATTTGCGGCCCACACGACAATCCAAAAGCTCGCCCATAACGACAGGGTTTTGAGGGCAAGCCAGCCTGGTCTCGGAAAGAGCAGCGCGAGATTCTTGGTCCAGCCTTCGCGGAGCTGGCGAAAATTCCGGTACATGCGTGTGCGGACGGCGTCGGCGGCATAACGGAGGCGAATCTTCCGGGCTGAAGCTTTGATGGCTCGGGCCAGGGCAACGTCTTCAAGGATTGCTGAGGCCACGGCGGCATGGCCGCCTATGGCTTCGTAGGCTTCGCGCTTCACCAGGATGTATTGGCCGTTGGCAGCGGCCTCCGGAGAGTCAGGATCGCTGACCTTCGACGGAGGGTACTGGCGCGCGAGTTCGGCAAAGACTACGGGGAGAACGGCCATTTCCCAGAAGGTCGCGGCGATCTGTTCGGGCGAATAGGAAAGCAAATCGGCGGCGTTTTCTCTCGCTTCGCGCAAGGCTCGTGGCAGCGATCCGGGCAAATGGATCGTGTCGGCGTCAGTGAACAGCAACCAGTTGGTACGTGCGGCGCGTGCTCCCGTGGCGACGGCATTGTTTTTGCCCGTCCAGCCCTCGGGCAAAGGATCGGCATCGATCACCTGCACGCCTGGGAACGACTGCGCAATTTCTTTGGTGCGATCGGTCGAGTGGTCATTGACGACAATGATCTCGAAAGACAGTTGGTCCTGATCCATCAGAGATTCGAGGCAGGTCCCGAGGTTGGCCTCTTCGTTGCGCGCGGGTATGATCACCGAAACTTGCGGCGCCATAGAGCGTGCTTCCGAGATACCCATAGGTCGAATCGTTCTCCGAGTTGCGCCGCACTCGCCGGCGCGTCCGGGGATGAAGTCTATTATTATATCTGCGTGCGACGCTTCGCCTACTCCGCCTGCCTTTTCGTTGGCCTGGGCGCGTTGATGATGCTCTCCGCGTGTTATAGCGGGTCGCGGCCGCCACGTATTGGGGTCAAGGCTCCGGAGTTTTCGGTTCAGGATTCCGATCGCACGGTCGCTCTCAGCCAGTTGCATGGCCAAGTAGTGGTGCTGAATTTCTGGGCGACCTGGTGTCCGCCGTGCGTCGAAGAAATGCCGTCTCTGGTGGAAATGCAGCGGCGCATGAGGGCCAAGGGAATCACGGTGCTGGCAGTGAGCGTGGACGTCGATCAGCATGCATACGAACAATTCCTGAAGGATCACGGCGTGAACCTGCTGACCGTGCGAGATCCGTCGCAGAAGACGACCCATCTTTACGGCACTTTCAAGTTTCCAGAGACGTATGTCATCGATCGCAACGGCGTGATGCGGCGGAAGTTTCTTGGCGCGGTCGATTGGACATCGCCGGAGATCGCAGATTTCCTCGAGAAGCTCTGAATAGCCCGCGGGATACCGAGTCACGGAGGATCAAGTGCGATTTCCATTTTTCACTGCTGTTCTCGTTTTACTTGCAAGCGCCAGCCTTGGAGATACGACGATGAATCCGAAAGTTATAGAGCGAGATGCGTTCACCGTGATTGGAATCTCCGCCCGCACGAATAACGCCAGAGAGATGACCGCCGACGGGCTGATTGGCAAACAGTGGGGACGGCTGATGCAGGAAGGGTTGATCGAGAAAATTCCGAACAAGACGGATCAGTCGATCGTCGCGGTGTATACCGATTACGCAAGCGATCACAACGGGGATTATACGTTTCTGCTGGGCGCGCGGGTGAAGTCGGATTCCGATGTGCCGGCCGGGATGGTGGCCAAGAAGATTCCGTCGGGTAAATTTGCTGTGTTTACGACGGAAAAAGGTCCTGCGCAAAAAGTTGTGCCAGAGACTTGGGTGAAGATCAATTCCCTGCCCAAGACGGCTGTTGGCGGAGATCGTGTGTATCGCGCGGATTACGAGATTTATGATGAGCGTGCCGCGGATCCGACGAACATGGTGGTAGATGTTTATGTAGGGATTCGGTAAGTGGATGAAACAGCAGATTCCTCGCTGCGCTCGGAATGACAAACCAACAGCAAGATTTTCTCGCTGGTCGGAATGACAAAGGCGCCGTTATAGTTTCGCGCGGCGGAGGCGAAGGGCGTTGGTGATCACCGAAACCGAACTGAAGCTCATGGCCGCGGCCGCGAAGATGGGGCTTAACAAGATGCCGAAGAACGGGTAGAGAACGCCGGCGGCGATGGGAACTCCGATCGCGTTGTAGATGAACGCGAAAAAAAGATTCTGACGAATATTGCGCATCGTCGCCTGGCTGAGTTTGCGCGCGCGGAGAATTCCGGTGAGATCGCCTTTAACGAGAGTGATGCTCCCGCTTTCCATGGCGACGTCGGTACCGGTACCCATGGCGATGCCAACGTTAGCTTGCGCTAGTGCGGGGGCATCATTGATGCCATCGCCAGCCATGGCGACCACTCTTCCCTGCTGCTGAAGTTTGCGGATGACTTCGAGTTTGCCTTCGGGGAGAACTTCAGCCTCGAATTCGGTGATACCAAGTTTTTTTGCAATCTGCGCTGCCACAATCTCGTTATCGCCGGTGAGCATGACCACGCGGAGGCCTTGAGCTTTCAATTGGCGCAGAGTGTCTGGAGCCGATTGTTTGGCGAGATCGGCAACGTTGATGTTGCCGAGATACTTGCCATCAATAGCGATGCAGAGGATCGTGCCATCGATCGGCCCGAGTGACGAAAAGGCGGCCGGGCTTTGCATCGCTCCAACTGCGCTCATAAGGCCAGGGTTACCGACTGCAACCTTTCGACCGTCGACTACGCCGACAATTCCTTTCCCCGTGATGGATTGGAATTCTTGAACGATTGAAAGCTTTAGATTCCGTTCGTTTGCAGCCTGCACGATTGCTGTGGCAAGCGGGTGCTCACTAGCCTGTTCGAGGCTCGCTGCGAAGCGGAGCAGTTCGTTTCCTACCGCTGGTGGCTGCGCCACGACGCTGAACACTCGCGGCTTACCTTCCGTAAGAGTGCCGGTTTTGTCGACGACGAGTGTGTCAACCTTTTCCATGGTCTCAAGTGCTTCGGCATTTTTGATCAGAACGCCGGCTTGGGCGCCGCGGCCCGTGCCAACCATGATGGCCATTGGAGTGGCGAGGCCGAGGGCGCAGGGACAGGCGATGATGAGAACGGCTACGGCATTGACGATCGCATTTGCGAGTCGCGGCTGCGGGCCAAAGAAGAACCACGCGACAAACGTAATGACGGCTATGGCGACGACTGTGGGCACGAACCACGCCGCGACGCGATCGGCGAGGCGCTGAATGGGGGCACGGCTGCGTTGCGCTTGTCCCACGAGTTGCACGATGCGGGCGAGCAAGGTTTCGGAACCGACGCGTTCGGCGCGCATGATGAACGATCCGGTTGAGTTGATCGTGGCTCCAATGACCTTGCTATCGGGAGACTTTTCAACGGGGATCGATTCTCCAGTGATCATCGACTCATCGATCGAGCTGCGGCCTTCGAGCACGACGCCGTCGACGGGAACTTTTTCGCCGGGGCGAACGCGGAGTCTATCTCCTGGTTTGACCTGTTCGAGTGGAATGTCCTTCTCTTCTCCGTTGGCGCTGATAAAACGTGCGGTCTTCGGGCTGAGATCCAGCAGCGCACGGATGGCGGCGCTGGTGCGGCTTCGTGCGCGAAGTTCCATCACCTGTCCGAGGAGGACGAGAGTAGTGATGGCGGCCGCGGCTTCGAAGTAGACCTCGGGATATCCGCCCATCTTTCGGAGCGATTGGGGAAAAATCCGTGGTGCGATGGTTGCGACCACGCTGTAGACGTAAGCCACGCCCGTGCCCAGTCCGATTAGCGTGAACATGTTCGGGCTGCGGTTGACCAGCGACGTCCAGAAGCGTTGGAAGAATGGCAGTCCGCACCAGAGAACGACGGGGGTTGCCAGCGCAAATTCGAGCCAAGGGAGGCGTGCTCCCTCGAGGACGCGCATGAATTCGTGTGGCCAGATCATGCTGCCCATCGCGATCGCCAGTAGCGGAGCTGTCAGGACTACGCCGATCCAGAATCGGTGCGTCATGGCGCGGAGTTCGGGATTTTCTTCTTGCGCAGCGGTGACGGTACGCGGCTCGAGGGCCATGCCGCAGATCGGGCACGAACCGGGCTCAGAGCGCACGATTTCTGGATGCATCGGGCAGGTATATTCCGTTCGTGTCGCGGCGACCGGAGTTTCGGGCTCGAGGGCCATGCCGCACGAGGGACAGGGGACGGGCTTCGTCTCGCGCACTTCGGGGCACATCGGGCAGACGTAAACTGTTGGCGTGGATTTCGGTCGTGGGTCGAGATCGCGGCCGATCCCCGCGGCGGCAGCCGGTTTCGGCGTGGCCGGCATCCCGAGCATCACCAGGCCAGAGGATTGTGGCGCGGGCTTGGATAGATATCCCTGCGGGTTGGCTTTAAATTTTTCGACGCAGCCGGCGCAGCAGAAATAGTATTTCTTCCCATCGTGTTCGTGAACATGCTTGGCTGTTGCGCGATTCACATTCATCCCGCAGACGGGATCGCGGGCTAAATCGGTGGTCGCACCGCTCTCCGAAGGTCGCTGCTTCTCTTGCAATTGCGTTCCGTCCCTCCTGGGTTCTCGGTTTCCTGATATTCGCAGGTCGAGGCTTACGTCTTAGGCCAAAGAATCGCCACTTCGCCTCTCGAACGTTTCAGCGCTGTGCTGTTGGATCGCGAATGCTCTATATTGGATTCATCCCGGTAGTCCCGGGCATTTCCAACTGATCATACAGAAGGGCTTGAAAGAATGACCTATCTGGACGTGGCTTTCAACTACGAGACCCAGCCCGGCGAGAGCGAGTTGCGGGCGATCGACAGCATGCGCGAGGTGTACGGCATCCGGCGAGTGGTATTCAACGAGAAGGATCGGACGGTGCGTGTTGAGTTCGATGCCTCGCGGATGAAGCAGGATGCGGTGGCGAAGCTATTGCGGCAAGCCGGAATCTCGGTGCGGGAACCGATGGCGTTGGCCTGATTTTATCTCCGTTCAGGGATGTTTAGTTCGTCGAGAATAGCGGGGTTCCCGCTGCCTGATCCGCGACCGATAACCTGGGAGAAAACGAGGGTGGGGAGGGCTGGCGCAACTTGGGGGAGTTTAAGCAAGGGGTGCTCACAGAAAACCTCTGGCCGAAGTTATTCTCTGAAGCACCCCGTTGCGCGCCACTTCGTCTGTTCTCTACTAAAGCAAGCAGCGTGCCGTCCTTAAGTGATTGAAAATAAATGAGGCGAATTGGCCGCCCCTTGTAGGATTTGCCAAGGACGGAGAAAGAATTACTTCGAGCCTCTGACGCAACAGACGGGCCACGAGGCTGTTGAAAACCAACGGAGAGGCCATGTGAGTAGGCTCTGGCCCCAAGATGTGTTTCTGCTGCATTGCCTTCGCGGGTCCGGGTCCGGTTCCGACGCGCCAGCTCGAATGGCAACCACGACGTACCCCGAACGCCATGAATGGCGACACGATAGATGGAAAAATATCGATGAAGGATCGTGAGTCGCGCTGACAACGGTCTCCTATATGCATCCCGTTTCCAGCGAAAGAATTCTCCGCTATAATCGGGATTCAACTTTTCGTTTGATCCTGCCAAATAAGTCCGCGCCCTTAGCTCAGTTGGATAGAGCGTCTGGCTACGAACCAGAAGGTCGGGAGTTCGAATCTCTCAGGGCGCACCATTTCTTACCTCCATTTTTTCTGACTAGCTAAAACGATCTTGTGCAGATTTCTGCACTCGCGCTACGTCACTCTGAAGGCTATTTGGCTGAAACGGGCTGCCGACGCGTTCTTCCGGCCTAACCATTCCCCGCGGATACTCTGAATCTTTTTTACAGTTCTTGAAATCTATTCACGAACAATCGCTTCTTCGTCCGATTGTTACCCAGACAACACCCCGTTGTTTCTTGTTACGAACTTGGAGAATGTATGGCGAAACGGATGATTTTGATGTTGGTCGTATTGGTCGCGATCTTGGGCGGCCTAGGATTTGCAAAATTCCGGCAGGTGGAAGCTGCCATCGCCATGGGGGCAAGTTTCCAGCCTCCTCCGACCGCTGTCACAACCGTGGTGGTCAAGAAAGAGACCTGGCCCTCAACGCTATCCGTGATTGGGACGGCCGCGGCCATCCAGGGCGTCACGGTGAGCGCCGACCTGCCCGGCACGATCGACAAGATTCACTTTGAGTCCGGTCAGTGGGTGAAAGAGGGAGACATCCTGGTCGAGCTCGATACCCGGCAGGAGCGCGCGCAGCTCGCCAGTCTCGAAGCGCAGCGCGATCTGGCCAAGGTGAACTATGACCGCGCTCAGGAACTGGTGAAGGCAGGCGTCATTTCGCGTTCGGACTACGACACCGCTACCGCCCAGCAGAAGGCGACGGAGGCGCAGGTCGGAGACACTCGCGCCGCGATCGCCCGCAAGACGATTCACGCTCCTTTTTCTGGAGTGCTGGGCATTCGCCAGGTCAGCCTCGGTCAATATCTGGCCGCGGGGCAGGCGATCGTGTCGCTGCAGTCGCTCAGTCCGATCTATGTGAACTTCGGTGTGCCGCAGCAGGAGACATCGAAAGTGATTCCAGGCCACGTTCTTCGCATCACCAATAGTGACCTGCCGGGAATGGCGTTTACCGGGCGGATTACGGCGCTGGATTCGGTGATCAGCGAGCAGACGCGAAACATTCAAGTGCAGTCGATCGTCACGAATAAAGACAACAAATTGCGTCCGGGAATGTTTGTGCAGGTCGAATTGCCAGTTGGGCAGCCGCGCCAAGTAGTGCCACTTCCGGCTTCGGCGATCAACTACGCACCCTACGGCGACTCTGTATTCGTGGTGACCGACATGAAAGACGCGAAGGGCAACTCGTATCGCGGCGTGCGCCAGCAAGTGGTGAAGATTGAAGGCTCGCGTGGCGATCAGGTCGCGATTACCTCCGGACTGAATCCCGGCGATGAGGTTGTGAGTTCCGGAGTGTTCCGGCTCCGCAACGGCGCACCTATTCAGATCAACAACTCGGTTAAGCCCGAAAATAGCGCTAGTCCCAAACCAGAAGACAGCTAGACCCGGCGGGATCTCGAAGGAGCGAGCATGAAGTTCACAGACTTATTCGTCAAGCGACCGGTTCTGGCGATTGTCGTCAACCTGGTGATTCTGATCGCGGGTCTGCAGGCGATTCGTTCGCTCAGCGTGCGGCAGTATCCACGCAGCGACATCGCGGTGATTCAGGTGACCACGGTCTATGTAGGTGCGAACGCCGACCTGGTTCGCGGGTTCATTACGACTCCGATCGAGCGCGTGATTGCCAGCGCCGACGGAATCGACTACATGGAGTCGACGAGCGCCCAGGGACTCAGCACGATCCTGGTGCACCTGAAGATCAACTACGACACGACTGCAGCACTGACGCAGATTCAGGCCAAGGTGCAGCAGGTCCGAAATGATCTGCCGCCGGAAGCCCAGATTCCAGTCATCGATCTTCAGACAGCCGATAATCAGTTCGCGGCGGTGTACCTCGGATTCTCTTCCGCCGATCTCGATCAGAATCAGATCACGGACTACCTTACCCGGGTGGTGCAGCCGAAGCTGAGCGCCATCAGCGGCGTGCAGCGCGCGGACATCCTCGGCGACCGAACGTTTGCGATGCGAATCTGGCTGAAGCCGGAGGAGATGGCCGCGCGCGGTGTTTCACCGTCGGACGTGCGCGACTCTCTGTCGAAGAACAACTATCTTTCAGCACTGGGAAGCACCAAGGGTTCCATGGTATCGGTGAACCTGATTGCGAACACCGATCTGCGAACCCCCGATGAATTCAAGCAGATGGTTGTGAAGCAGGAGAATGGAGTGGTCGTGAGGCTGGGCGAGATCGCGGATATCGCGCTCGGTGCCGAAAACTACGACCAGGACGTTCGCTTCAACGGCGAGACGGCGACGTTCATGGGCATATGGGTTCTGCCTACCGCGAACTCGCTGGAAGTCATTAAAAGCGTTCGTCAGGCATTGCCGGCTATCGAAGCGCAATTGCCCGCCGGAATGAAGCTAGGCATTCCCTACGATTCGACCGAGTACATTCAGGACGCGATTAACGAAGTGCTCCACACGCTGGTGGAGACGCTCATCATCGTTGTCGTAGTCATATTCTTATTCCTCGGATCATTCCGGTCTGTGCTGATTCCGGTGGTGGCGATTCCGATCTCACTGATCGGCGCTGTGTTCCTCATGCTTCTAGCCGGTTTCACGATCAACCTGCTGACGCTCTTGGCGATCGTGCTCTCCGTCGGACTAGTCGTCGATGACGCCATCGTTATGGTGGAGAACGTCGAACGCCACTTGCACATGGGCAAGTCGTCGTTCCAGGCGGCGAGGGATGCGGCCCGGGAACTTGTCGGTCCGATCATCGCAATGACGATTACTCTGGCCGCCGTATACGCGCCAATCGGAATTCAGGGTGGATTGACGGGAGCGCTCTTCCGCGAATTTGCCTTCACCTTGGCGGGCGCCGTCGTAGTTTCAGGCGTAGTAGCACTGACTCTATCTCCGATGATGGGGTCGAAGTTGCTGCGCGCAGGCGACACGGAGAAGGGGTTCCCTGGCATTGTCAATCGCAGGTTCGAGAGTGTTCGACGGCTGTACACGCGCCTGCTGGGGGGAACATTACAGTATCGGCCTGTGGTCCTGACCTTGTGGGCGATCGTGGCTGTGCTGATGATTCCGTTTTACATGTTTTCGCAGCGCGAACTTGCCCCGGCTGAGGATCAGGGGGTCGTGTTTGGTGTGATCCAATCGTCCGCCAATTCGACGATCGAGCAGACGAACTTGTTCACCGATCAGGTCTACAACGTCTATCACTCGTTCCCGGAAAGCGCGAGCGTCTTCCAAATCACGAATCCGAGCGGTGGCTTCGGCGGCATGGTGACCAAGCCATGGAGCCAGCGAAAGAAGACTACTCAACAGCTGCTGGTGGAATCCACGGGCCCACTGTCCAAGATTGCGGGCATTCGCGTGATTCCGTTGACGCCTCCACCGCTTCCCGGAGGCGGTAACTTCCCGGTCGACTTTGTGATCGCATCTGCGGCGGAGCCACAGCAGGTCAGTCAACTCGCCGAGGACATCGTGAAAAAAGCGATGGCGAGCGGATTGTTTATCTTCGCTGATACAGACGTGAAGTTTGACCAACCGCAAACCGAGGTCGTCTTCGACCGTGACAAACTCCGCTCTCAGGGAGTGGACTTGAGTCAGGCCGGCATCGATCTTTCTACGATGCTAGGAGGAAACTACGTCAATCGCTTCAGCATTCAGGGACGCAGTTATAAGGTGATCCCGCAGGTGAAGCGCGTGGAGCGTTTGACTCCGGATCAGTTGTCGCAGGTGTATGTGAAAGGTTCCGCGGACAAACTAGTGCCGCTCTCTACGTTTGCGACGCTTCGCACCACGACCGAGCCGCGATCGCTGAACAAATTCCAGCAGCTGAATGCAGTACGCATTCAGGGCGTCATTCCTCCGAACGTGCCACTCGACAAGGCTCTGACGTTCCTGGAAGATCAGGCGAAACAGACGTTGCCGCAGGGATTCACGGTGGATTACGCTGGTGAGTCTCGTCAGCTCCGCGTTGAAGGCAGCAAGTTTCTGGGCACGTTCCTGCTGTCGGCGATTCTGATCTACTTGGTGCTGGCGGCCCAGTTCGAGAGCTTCCGCGATCCATTCATCGTTCTTGCGGGTTCGGTGCCCCTGGCCATTTCGGGCGCGTTGGTGTTCTCCTTCATGGGATTCACTACGCTGAACATCTATAGCGAAGTCGGCCTGATTACACTGGTCGGGCTGATTGCAAAGAACGGAATTCTGATCGTGGAGTTCGCGAACCAGCTGCAAGAGACTGGACTCACGAAGCTCAAGGCAATCACCGAGGCGGCGAGCACGCGGCTTCGGCCAATTCTGATGACCACGGCCGCAACCGTCTTCGGCCACTTCCCTCTCGTTCTGGCAAAGGGGCCTGGAGCCGGAGCGCGAAACAGCATCGGCATCATGTTGGTGAGCGGCATGATCATTGGTACGGCATTCACGTTGTTTGTGGTGCCTTCCATTTACATGCTGGTGGCGAAAACGCACGTCGCCATCACCGAGGACGAAAAGGAACAGATCGGAATTGGAGAACCGGCAACGGTGTCTTAGTCGGGTCTTTGGCTCTCGGATGGACCGAGCGCAGCTTTTTCTTGATGACAGAACCCTGCTCTCCTTCGCATTCTGTGCGAAAGATGCGGGGTTTTTTCATTGCACCTCTCGAAGGCGAGTGATGGCGAGTTTGCAGGGGTATCCAAAGAAGTACAACCGTGATCCAAAAACTGATTTTCTGCTAATCTCGCACCAGCCCTGTTGTTTCTGTCAACGCGGCCGGAGTCTCTTCCGGATATCGAGCAAGCGCGCCATGTCGAAAGCGAATCAGCAAGAGCACGTGTCCCTGTTGTCGTCTGCCAAGAACGGATTGATCTACCTGACCGCCAATGACTGGGCATTAATTGCAGATAAGGCTTCTACTCGCCAGTTCAAGAAGGGTGAGCGACTGTTGGAGCGCGACAAAATGCCCCAAGGCGTGTATCTATTGCTCAGGGGTACCGCCTCGGTCGAAATAGCCGGGCAAGGAAAGGCGCGAAGCATCGGTCCGGGCGAGATTTGCGGCGAGATATCGTTCCTGGACGACTTGCCAACGACCGCCGACGTGACTGCAAGCGGAATGGTGGAAGCCTACTTCCTCGACCGGGCGACCTTGCAGTCGATGTTTGAGTTGTTCCCGCACTTGGGTTCCCGTTTCTACCGTTCGCTGGCAACGATCCTGTCGCGCAGGATGCGCGGCATGATCGGGTCGCAGGGGATGGCGAAAGACGTTGCTGCGGCGCCCACCTCGACGAAGGTCGCTCCTGCCAAGTAGGTGCTCCTCGGCATCCCCGCCCTCGACACGCAACCTGTGCTAGCCTACAAGTCCAGTTGGTCCGATGCACGCGCAAAGGCTACGCGTGGCTACCGAGTCTCTCGATGATCGATCCCGTCAATCTGCGTTTAGCCCTGATTTCGGCCGCCGGACTTGGCTTTCGGCACGGATTCGATTACGACCATATCGCAGCGATCACCGACATTAGCAGCGTGCAATCCAAAGCGCGAGATGCCATGCGCTACGGCTTGCTTTATGTCGCCGGACACGCCACCACGGTGGCCGTGCTGGGCGCGGCGGCCATCATTTTTCGGGTCGCATTGCCTCCTGCGAGTGACCGCTGGGCAGAGCGACTCGTAGGGATTACGCTCGTGGTGCTGGGCCTCTATGTGTTGGGTACTTTCTTTCGCCCAGGCGCGCATTCGCACGCGCCACGAACGCGGATCACGTTGCTGATTAACGGATTGCTGTGGTTGTACTGGCGGCTGAGCCGGATTTTCGGCGGGACGCGCGTCGAAGCTCCGCAGGTATTCAAGGACGGATACGGAACCAGTTCCACCTTCCTGGTGGGAGTCATTCACGGGCTAGGAGCGGAGACGCCGACCCAGATCCTGCTCTTCTTGATGGTTGCGAACCTTGGCGGGACTGTGGACGGGTTATTGGGGCTGCTGATGTTTATTATCGGCCTGGTCGTCATGAATACCCTGATGTGCGCGTCGGCGGCCGGAATCTTCTCTGCCGTTCTGGCGCGGCCCAACGCGTTGCGAGCCGTCACCCTCATGACATCTGCTTATAGCATCGTTGTCGGAACGATCTTCTTGCTGGGATCGGCTGGACGGCTTCCTTCTCTCACCGGCTGATAGTAACCCTAAGCCGGTCAACCACTAAGGGCACGAAGATTAACGAAGGAAATCACGCCTTAAAGATCCTCACTTCAGGCTTTCTGTTGAGTCCGCCAGTTGCTTCTGCGCTGCGTTCGGTTTGGACATAGCCTTTCGATTCCATTACCGCAGTAATCTGCTCCCGGGGATTACCGTTGACCCATCCGGCACCCCCTCCTTAGATTGCCAACAGGGGGTTGTATGAAAGATATCCATGAGGTCCTGCGGCAAAAGCAGGCGAAATACGCCCAACTTGGCAAACAGATTGAGATGCTGCAACAGGCTGCTGAAAAGCTGCGTGAAGTAGCTCCACTGCTGGCTGAGAGCGACGAAGAGGACAACGTCGTACTAGCTGAAGTTGACGACATCACGGCGGGTGCCGACTCGATGGCGGCGAAAGCCGGCGCGGGTGCCGGAAGCAGCTCTTCTTCGAAAGCCGCTCGTCCCACAGCGCCTCGCTGGCCGTAAGCATTACGGTCGGCAGGCCATCATATCGATTAGCGATCTATGAACGTTCAAGCACTGCTTGTATCGAACGACGACTCCGCGGCCGATGTGTTGGGCAAAGTTCTGCCCAGTTTCGGCATCGCCCTGGACCGTTCCAGCGACCTGGAGACGACACTTGCTCGGATTCAGCAGCAGAAGTTTGACGCATTGATCGTGGACTTTGACGATCCAAAGGCTGCGGAAGAAGTTCTGCAGCAAGCACAAAAATTGGGCACGGGGCCACTCAGTATCGCGTTAGTGGCGGACTCGGGCCAGGTGCGCAGCATCCTGAACGGTGGTGCGCATTTTGTTCTGTATAAGCCGGTCACCGAAGAGGCAGCCAAGGCCGGTTTGAAGGCTGCAGCGGCTTTGTTGAGCCGGGAGCGCCGCCGAGCGTTCCGGGTTCCGGTGCAGGCTCCAGTCGAGATCACGCTGCCTGATACGCGCAAACTCGATGGCATTCTGCTGGATCTTTCCGAAACTGGCATGGACGTGCTGACCGCCGAACCGCAGCTTGCGGGATCACTGCTGGCCTGCCGCTTTCAATTGCCCGATGGGACATTGGAAGTAGATGCACACGGACAGGTAGCGTGGGCAAATCCAAACGGACAGACTGGCGTTCACTTCCTCGATCTGCCGGAAAATGTCTTGAACGAACTCAAAAGCTGGCTTAAGGCAGCGGCAACCACTGCAGGCACGGTTCCGGATGAAACGGTTCCGCACTGCAAGCTGACCGATCTCAGCCTAGGCGGTTGCTACGTGCAGACTGAAGCTCCCTTTCCCGAGCGAGCTTTGGTTGATTTGTGCCTGAAGACAAACGAGATGGAAGTTCACACCGAAGGCATGGTCAAAGTTGCTCATCCGGGACACGGCATGGGCGTGGAATTCCCTTCCCGCACGGCCGAACAGCGCGCTCAAGTGGGAAATCTGATAAGCTTCCTGCAAAACAGCCCGGAAGCAACACCGGAGCTGAGCATCTCCCCGAAGGCATTGCTAGCCGATATCACTCAGTTCCAGCCGGACAACAAGAATCCTCAGCCATCGCCCGATGAACCGGAAGATCCTCTCCTCGAGCTTTTGCGCCGTGGGAGTTTCTTACAACAAGAAGAGTTCCTGGCTGAATTGGAACAGCAGCGGAATCCTCAAGATATGGCTTCCGCGTAGGTCTCGGCTTTCGATCCTCCCTCCCCTTTGTGTTTTTACCCTGATTCCGTCGCAAGCTAGTAGCCCTCCCCACATCGGACCTTCCTAGAAGAAAAAAGCCTCCCGAGCAGGTTTTGTGCGGAGATTGCAGGCAGGGTTAGTGGGCAGTTCGGCGAGAAAAGTTGCGGAGATCGAGAGGCTTGGGGGCGGATTCTATCGGGAGTCGAGAAGCCCGAACCCCGTCTCTGGCGCGGGCTTCTCAATTCCTCGTGGTCTGTTCCACCCCAATGCGAAGAAAGTAGCAAATCCCCATGAAGCGATGGTTTCATTCGTATGAATTCTGGGTTAAATAAATTTCCCTTGCATTAGACTGGGAAAGCTTCATTCGCACGCTGACTTCGCATCCACGAGAGGGACCGTCTGGGCAAGCCGCCGTCACGAACTTCCGCGCAGAACTCACTGCTTTGGGCGCCGTTATTGGCAATCGCCGCGGCCGCGTTCGCTGTTGAAATCCCCTTCTTTTTTCTGGGAACGCCTTCGGGACACGATGTCGAGTTTCACATGTACTCGTGGTTGGAAGTCTTAGCGCAGTGGAAGCATGGGATTGTTTATCCGCGCTGGGCAGCTCTGGCGCATTTCGGATACGGAGAGCCGCGGTTCGTTTTTTATCCCCCCGCCTCGTGGATGCTTGGAGCAACGCTCAGCAAAATCTTCCCGTGGACCATAACTTCCTGCGTCTACATCTGGGTCGCGCTGGTAGCGGCTGGTTCGTCGATGTTTGCGCTGGCTCGGCGCTGGCTCGATCGGCGCGATGCCATGTTTGTCGCGGTGCTGTACGCGGTGAATCCCTACCATCTCGTCATTGTTTACTGGCGCAGTGCCTTCGCCGAACTCCTCGCTGCCTCTCTCGTGCCATTGTTGCTACTGTTTGTTTTGAGGACGGTCGATGGGAAGAAGCAGGTTGTGATTCCACTGGGTCTGGTGCTGGCAGGCGCGTGGCTGACGAATGCCCCTGCGGCCGTGATGATTCATTACTCATTGGCCCTACTAATCGTGTTCTTCGCATGGAAGCATCGAGCGCCGCGGTTCCTGCTGGTGGCCGCCGGGGCGATTGCGATCGGAGCGTGTGTGGCCGCTTTCTACTTGCTCCCGGCCGTCTACGAACAGCGGTGGGTCAATATCGGAGAGGCCGTATCGCAGGGATCGCGTCCGCAGGACAATTTTCTCTTCATTCATACGACGGATCCCGATCATGATGCTTTCAATCAGATCATTTCATGGGTCGCCATTCTCGAGATAGCCGTGATCGGCGGGGCAGTGCTCGCTGCAAAAACATGGTGGCAGAACAAGCGCGAACTGACTCAGGGATTGCTAGCATGGGCGGCAGCGTGCAGCCTCCTGATGTTTCCGGTAACACTTGTGCTATGGAAGATCCTGCCCAAGATGCAGTTCATGCAGTTTCCCTGGCGCTGGCTCCTGTGCCTGAGCCTGATCTTCACAATCTTTGTCGCAGTCGGACTGCCCCGCTGGTACTGGCGGGCCGCCGTGTGTGCGCTGTCGATCGCTGTGATTGTTGTCGCATGGCACCGCGTGCAAGTACCGTGGTGGGATAATGCCTCGGACTTGCGAGAGATGCAGGACAATATGGCGACCGGTGCTGGCTATGAAGGTACCGACGAATACACGCCAGCCGGAGCACAGCCGTCGGCAATCGATAAGGATGCGCGCGCGGTGACTGTCGATGGACCGGCACGGGCGGCGATTCATGTTCAACGTTGGGACGCTGAGTCAAAAGAATTCACCGTGGACGCCTCGGCTGCCGATCACGTCGCGCTGCGATTGTTTCCCTATCCGGCATGGAACGTGTTGGTGAACGGAGAGGCGGTCGGGATTTCTGCTCGTCCGGGCACCGGCCAGATGCTGGTTCCAGTTGCCCATGGTATGAATCGAGTGGAAGTTACATTTGTTCGAACTTGGGATCGAACGGTGGGCGCGTGGATTTCCGTTGCCGCAGGGCTTGGGCTTCTGGGATGGAGATTCGCATCGCGGCGGGTTGCTTCGGCATCTTGAGTAGGAATTTCTCACCACAGAAGGATCAGAGGGTATGCGCAGAGTTTTAATTGCAACCTCCAACCCGGGGAAGCTGCGAGATTTTGACGGGGCGGCGCGGCCTCACGGAATTGAGATCGCCGGCATTCCGGGGTTCTCTTCCCTTCCAACGGTCGTGGAAGACGGAAAAACCTTCGAAGACAATGCGCGCAAGAAAGCGGAGGAATATAGCATTGCCGCACCGGGCGAGATCGTGGTTGCGGACGATTCCGGCCTCGAAGTCGACGCGCTGAACGGAGCACCCGGCGTGCATTCGGCGCGTTACGCCGCCGACCAACCCCATCTGGCGGATGAGAACACAGACGATGAATCGAACAATGCCCGTGTTCTAAGAGAGCTGAGGAAAGTTCCGGCGGAGAAGCGCAGCGGGCGATTCGTGTGTGTGCTCGCCGCGGCTCGGGATGGAAGAACGCTGGCGACGTTTCGAGGGACGGCCGAAGGAACGATTCTCTATGCTCCGCGGGGCACGAACGGATTCGGATACGATCCGCTGTTTTATTTTCCGCAGATCCAGAAGACATTCGCCGAGCTCAGCGCCGAGGAAAAGGCGCAGCACAGCCACCGGGGCGCGGCCTTCCGTCAATTTCTGGATTGGTATTCGAAGCAAATCTCCTGAGACCCACATCTAATTAATCGTGACTTCTAGCCCCGTAACTCCTCGACCAGTGAAATCCCCAGTTGCTTTGATCTTCGACATGGATGGAGTGCTGGTGGACTCCGAGCCATTACACAAACGCGCGAAGGAACGCGCATTCGGGGAGTTTGGAATCGTGCTGCCGGAATCGGTCTACGACAGCTACAAGGGCCGGCCAGATGCAACCATGATGCCGGAGATTCTGAAGGCGCGAGGCTGGCCGGCGGACAAGATCCAGGAACTCGCTCAGCGCAAGAATGAAATCTTCGACGAGATCAAACACGAGTTGGAGGCGGTTCCTGGAGCTGTCGATTTTGTCTTGTGGGCGGAAATTCGCTACAAAATCGCGCTGGCCACTTCGGCGTCTCCGCGAAATCGTGAAGCAGCATTTGCAGTCCTGGGAATCGGCGAACGCTTCCCGGTGATGATCGATAGCACAGGCCACACGCGTCCAAAGCCAGATCCGGAGGTGTTTCTGCTTGCGATGCAGAGGCTCGGAGTAAGGGCAGACGAATGCTGGATCATCGAGGATTCAGTAAACGGACTGCGAGCGGCAAGAGCTGCGGGATCATTTGCAGTCGCCATTACGACAACCTTTGATCGCGAAACGCTCTCTGCGGCGGGGGCGGATTTCGTCGTCGAGTCGTTCAGTGAACTACGCAGGATGTTGGAATCTCTATAAGAGCTCGCCGGCCCGCTTTTCTGGCTAAGGTCCCGTGTCCCAGGCCTGTGATCTGAGTCATATCCATCCAAAGAAATTGGCGTAACAATTTGGTTATCGGGAAAAACAGGGATAACTATGGAAAAACCAAGCAAGAAGCCGTACGAGCCGGAGTGTCCTTTAGCCCACCACTTGATTAACAAGCTATCCGTAATTGTCGGCAACTGCGATCTTCTGGTCGAGAGAATTCCGGAGACCTCACCTCTTTGGGAGCGAATGCTTCTTGTCCGCGATTTAGCGAAGTCAGTGGCTGGAGAACTCGGGCAGATTGAGTGTGACCTTCTTCGCTTGCGAGCCGCAGGTGAAGACAAGAACGGCAAAACATCCCTCGCTCAATGATTGGACAATTGAAACTCATAGCCGCTTCTTGATTTTCGCGTTACCGCCGACAGCTGGTCGTTCGGTTTACCTGCTGGGTCCCTTCCTTGACTTCACTTCTCTCGCCGCAAGATAATAAAAGGTTCTTTTCTCATTGCTGAACTAATAAGGAGCGTTTCGTGGCGTCAGCCAGTTCTTCTGCTCCCGGGGTAACGAAATATGTTGGGGTCGCGCCCTTGCGGGCAGGTCAGGGATTCTCGTTTGTGCTGCGGCGACTGCACTCTCTGAGCGGGATCGTCCCGGTCGGAGCATTTCTCTTCGAACACATCCTGATTTCGAACTCGACTGCGATCGGCCAGAATGGCCCGGCGGCGTATGCGCGCCAAGTCAGCTTTCTGGCGAATCTTCCGCTGGTCTTCTTTCTCGAGCTGTTCGGGATCTGGTTGCCTATCGCCTTCCACGCCCTCTATGGCTTTTACATCTGGTACCGCGGTGACGGGAACACGATTGCGTATCCGTGGACCGGCAACTGGATGTACACCTTGCAGCGGTGGACCGGCGGAATCGCATTTGTCTACATCCTCTGGCATACCTACACAATGAGATTTACGGGCGTCGATCTGCACGACAACCCGATGGCGTCGTTCGGCAAAGTACAGGCCGAAGTCTTTCACACTCCATTGTTTCTCTTTTACGTAGTGGGGCTCCTCGCGGCGTCGTGGCATTTTGCCTACGGCATCTGGCTGTTCTCGGCGAAGTGGGGAATCATTTCCGGAGAGAAGGCGCAAAAACGATTCCTGGCAGTTTGCCTGGTGTTCTTCGTCGTTCTATCCGGCGTAGGTCTGGCAAGTCTCACTTCATTCCGGACCCACCCGCAGCAACCAATTGACTCCAGTACGATCAACGACCGCAATATTACGCAGGGTCGATAAAGGAAATCATGGCAGCAGCTCCGAAAATCATAGTCGTAGGCGGTGGACTCGCCGGCTTGTCGGCGGTCATCAAGATCGCCGAGATGGGCGGCAGCGTCGACCTGTTTTCGATTGTGCCCGTGAAACGCTCCCACTCTGTTTGTGCTCAGGGTGGCATCAATGCCGCGAAAAACCTCAAGGGCGAGGGCGACTCCACCTACAAGCATTTCGATGACACGATCTACGGCGGAGACTTCCTGGCAAACCAACCGCCGGTGAAAGATATGTGCGATGCGGCGCCGGGGATTATCGATCTGCTCGACCGAATGGGTGTACCGTTCAACCGCACGCCGGAAGGACTGCTCGACTTCCGCCGCTTTGGTGGAACTTTATATAACCGAACGGCCTTTGCCGGGGCGACTACTGGACAGCAGTTACTGTACGCCTTGGACGAACAGGTCCGGCGCTATGAGTCTGAAGGAAAAGTTAAGAAGTACGAGCATTGGGAATTTTTGTCAGCTGTGCTCGATGGGAATCGCGTATGCCGCGGCATCTGCGCCATGGATCTGCGCACGATGGAGGTACGGACGTTTCCGGCCGACGCCATCATTATTGCGACCGGCGGCAACGGAGCGATTTTCGGCAAGTCGACGAACTCAGTGGTTTGTACTGGATCTGCACAGTCAGCGCTGTACCAGCAAGGCTGCTTTTACGCCAACGGCGAATTCATCCAGGTGCATCCGACGTGCATTCCAGGCGAGGACAAGCTGCGATTGATGTCCGAGTCAGCTCGCGGCGAGGGCGGCCGCGTCTGGGTTCCGAAGACTGCGGGAGACAAGCGCGATCCCAAGTCAATTCCGCAGAACGAGCGCTGGTACTTCCTGGAAGAGTGGTATCCGAAGTACGGCAATCTCGTGCCCCGCGACGTGGCGACTCGCGCGATTTTCAAAGTAGTCTTCGAGTACAACCTCGGCATCGACGGCAAGCCGATGGTCTATCTCGACCTGACGCACATCGATCGTAAGATTCTGGACCGGAAGCTGGAAGGCATCCTCGAAATCTACGAGAAGTTTGTGGGCGACGATCCGCGCGACACGCCGATGAAGATTTTCCCTGGCATGCACTACACCATGGGCGGACTGTGGGTCGATTACAAGCAAATGACCAACATTGCGGGAATTTTTGCCGCCGGCGAGTGCGAGTATCAGTATCACGGGGCCAACCGGCTGGGCGCGAATTCGCTGATGTCATGCATTTATGGTGGTGGCATCGCCGGTCCAAATGCTGTGGCGTACGCCCGCGGCCTGCAAGGCTCGACGGACGGCAATGGGCACTTCGAGGCGGAAAAGAAGCGGCAGGAAGAAAGCAATTCCCTGCTCATGAACAACGAAGGCACGGAGAATCCTGTCAAGCTCTGGCGCGAACTGGGAGAGTTGATGACCAAGGATTGTACGGTCATCCGCTATAACAAGAACCTTGTGCAAACCGACGCGAAGCTGGTCGAATTCTTGGAGCGGTATCGCAATATCAACCTGAGCGACAAGACGCTGTGGGCGAACACAACCGTCGTCTTTGCCCGGCAGCTCTATAACATGCTGCAGTTGGCGCGGGTTATCGCTCAAGGAGCGCGCATGCGGGACGAATCGCGCGGCGCGCACTACAAGCCGGACTTTCCCGAGCGCGACGACAAGAACTGGATGAAGACAACGAAGGCCTATTTCGCTCCGGACGCCGATGAGCCGAAGTTTGAGTTCGAGCCGGTGGACGCGTCGCTGATTCCGCCGAGACCACGAAAGTACTGAGGATTGTTTTGCGTTCGATATTTTTTTGAGTTAGGCGATAAAGGCTAAGAACTAATGGCTGATAAAACCGTCATCATCAAGATCAAGCGTCAAGCGACTCCGACCTCCAAGTCCCACTGGGAGGAGTTCTCTGTTCCTCACCGTCCGAACATGAATGTCATTTCGGCGCTCATGGACATTGCCGCCGACCCGGTCACGCGCGACGGCAAGGCGACGACGCCGATCACCTACGATTCGAATTGCCTCGAAGAAGTCTGTGGATCGTGCGCCATGCTGATCAATGGCAAGGCGCGGATGGCCTGCTCGGCGTTGATCGACAATCTGGAGCAGCCAATCCGGCTCGAGCCCTTCTCTAAGTTTCCGGTCGTACGCGATCTGGCAACCGACCGCAGCGTAATCTTCGAAAATCTCAAGGCGGTTAAAGCCTGGGTTCCGATCGATGGCACCTACGATCTTGGTTCTGGCCCTCGCATGACGTCTGAGGACCAGGAAGCGGCATATCCCTTGTCACGTTGTATTTCGTGTTGTTGCTGCATGGAGGCATGCCCGCAATTCAACGAGGACACGAACTTTGTGGGCGCAGCAACGATCTCGCAGGTGCGCCTGTTCAATACGCATCCGACGGGCAAGGCGCTGCAGCGCGAGCGGCTGACGGCACTGATGGGCGATGGTGGCATCCAGGAATGCGGCTATGCCCAGAATTGCGTCGAGGTTTGTCCCAAGGACATTCCGCTGACCAAGTCCATCTCGGAAGTCGGCGGGCAGGTCATGAAACAGGCGCTGGGTGACCTTTTGCGGCGCTGATTTTTGTCAGTGTCTGCGGCGCAAAACGCGTTGTCCCGAATCTCTTTCCCGCAACCTGTAGGCGCGACTCCACATACGTCTGAGCTGTTAAAGACTACGGATTGGCCCCGAACCTGCCGATGAATACTTCGGGCCTCTGGCCAATCGGGACGTGAGTAACGTCACGGTAACCACACGAAAGCCCAGTAATCTGGCACCCAAGTAATGATTGCCAACCTGTATCCGGTTGGTGGGCTTGACAGCATGGCTTAGAATAGCCGCTACCTCAGAGAAGCACTGGCCGGACTGAGGGTTCGGGGCACGGAAGAACGAACGTGAGACGCTTCGTCAAACTACAATTCGCAGCTCTGGTCGTGCTGGCAGTGTGCGCCGGTTTGCCGGGAAAAGCTTTTGCCGTGCACCACGCTACCCTGCAGCACTCGCACCGCAGACATTTCCGCTGGCTGCGTTGGAATCCGATGTTCCGGCCGTCGCACGAATCTCTGATCTTGCAGAATGCAGAAGTGGACCGGCTGAATCTTCCGCGCATTCAGGATGAAACTGAATTAGAGGCGCTTAAGGCCGACGGCTCCCTGCGCGAGATTGTAACGGGAGAGGCTTTGCGGATCGATCCGCGGCTCGATCCTTCGCGGCGCTATTGCCGCCCGTGGACGCTGGATTTTGTCGACGATCTGAGCCAGGCGTATTTCAACCGCTTCCACCAGCAGATTCAGGTGAATTCAGCGGTGCGCACGGTGAAGGTGCAGAAGAAGCTTCGCCGTCACAATCGCAATGCGGCGCCTTACGAAGGCGATACAGCTTCGTCGCACTTGGCCGGCGTTACTGTCGACCTGCAGCGCCGAGGGATGAGCAAAGATCAGATTCGCTGGATGGAGCACTACCTCTTCTATATGAAGGCGCTCGGCCTGGTCGAGCCTGAAGAAGAGCGTCACCAGTGGGTGTTCCATATCATGGTGAGCGGTCACTACGACGAGTGGCGCGAGACACAGACCATTGTTCCCGTCGAGCATCCGGAGCAGGAGAAGCCGGAGACGGAAGTTGCTCTCGGGAGCGGGACAAAGTAAGAATCGCCTTCCAAGTCTTCAACGTTTCAAAGTAGCTTCCTTCCCGGCTTTTCCTTTACTCTTCCCTTCTGATGATTGTTTTGATGGCGGGACTTCCGGGCACGGGCAAGACTACGCTCGCCCGCGAATTGGCTTGGCGAACTTCGGGGCGCGTGCTGAGTAAGGACGACTTTCGGCACGCGATCTTTGCCGCAGACGAGATCGAATATTCTTCACGGCAGGATGACTTCTGCCTTCAATTGATGGTGGAGACTGCGGGGTATTTGCTCTCACAGAATCCGAAGCGCACGGTTTTTCTCGACGGGAGGCCATTTTCGCGTCGGTATCAGATCGAAAATGCGATCGCCGCCGCGGAGTCGTTTTACCAGCCTTGGCGCATTCTCGAGTGCGTTTGTTCAGAAGAGATCGCGCGCAGGCGCCTCGACGCGGATTCAGAAGCAGCCAGTCATCCTGCGGGAAATCGAGATTTTTCGCTTTATCTTGCAGTGAAAGCTCGGTTCGAGGCGATTACTTTTCCCAAAACCGTGATCGACACCGGTCAAGAACTGGAAGCCTGCGCTCAACTGGCAATGGAAGATCTCTAACCACAGGGGACACAGAAGCTCACAGGGGAACTTTCCGAGGCCTCTTTGATGCTGCGCCCGTCTTTGTGCTCAAACACGACTGCCGATTACAATCAAACTCCTGCCCGCCGTCTCTTTCGGGCAATCACTTATGAAAATCAGATATCTGCTCTCCTTCGCTCTCACCTGCTCGCTAGCGGCCGCACAAGCTCCCGAAACGTCTTCGAAAGGGCCGGACATGGTGATCAGCGCTCGCGCGCTGCAGATCCATAATTCGGCGCTCATCGTCGACACCCACGCCGACACGCCGCAACGCTTTCTCGACGAAGGCTTCGACATTGGCTCGACCGATCCAAAAGACGTCGGCCATATTAGCCTCGACAAGGCACGACGCGGAAATCTTGGCGCAGAATTCTTCTCGATCTGGGTTGAGCCTGAAACCAACCAGGGACATTTTGCGCAGCACACGTTTGACCTGATCGATGCGGTGTATGAGCAGGCGGCACGCCATCCCGACCGCATGATGATGGCTTTCTCGCCGAGTGACATCGACCGCGCTCACAAAGAGCATAAGCTCGCAGCCCTGATGGGCATTGAAGGCGGACACTCGATCGAGAACGATATGCACTTACTGCGCGATTATTACCGGCTCGGCGTCCGTTACATGACGCTGTCGTGGTCGAACACGAATGAGTGGGCCGATTCCTCGGGCGATATCGACGATCCCAAGGTGCAGCATCATAACGGTCTCTCAGATTTCGGAAAGCAAGTTGTGCTCGAAATGAACCGGCTCGGAATGATGGTCGACATCTCGCACGTGGCTGACAAAACCTTTTGGGATACGATCGCCATCACGAAAGCTCCGGTTATAGCGTCCCACTCGTCGGCGCGCGCCTTGGTCGACGCGCCTCGGAACATGACGGACGACATGCTGCGCGCCGTAGCCAAGAATCGCGGTGTGGTGCAGGTAAATTTTTATAGCGGCTTCGACGATGAAAACTTCCGCAAGGCCATGATGGCGCAGCAGAAAGATCAGGAAGCAGCCGTGAAGCAGTATATGGACCAACTGAAGGCCGAGGGCAAGCCCATCAACTATCTGGAACTCGACCGCATCGAGCGGGAGTGGATGGCAAAGATTCCGCGTCCCCCGCTGAAGTCACTGATCGACCAGATCGATCACATCGCCAAGGTTGCCGGGATCGATCACGTGGGTCTTGGCTCGGATTTTGATGGTGTCTCCGGCGCCACTCCGCAAGGGATCGACTCGGCCGCCGATCTGCCGAAGATCACGCAAGCGCTGCTCGATCGCGGCTATAGCGCGGAGGACATTCACAAAATCCTCGGCGGCAATCTGATGCGGGTGTTTCGCGAGGTGGAAGGTGTGCGCAACGCAATGCAAGCTACGGCCGCAGCCAGGTAATCGAGGGATCAACTTGCTACCCCGCGACAGGTGACGAAGAATCAATCGGCTGTCGTACAATTCAACGTTGCGCTCCCTTTAAAGAGCAACATTTTCAGAACAAGGAGCAGACATGCGTAAGGCACTTTTGATGGTAGGAACGATTCTGCTCGCAGCAACGGTAGGTTTCGCGCAGACTGGGATGATCGGTCAATCCGCGCCTGCGAAGTCGGGGACCGCCGCTAAGCCCGGGACACACACCGCCGCCAAGCCAGTCGCCCTCATCAAGACAACAGTGGGCACGATGACGTGTACGCTATTCCCCGACAAGGCGCCCGTCGGCGTGGCCAACTTCATTGGACTCGCGACTGGAACCAAAGATTGGAAAAACCCAGCCAGCGGCGCCAACAAACACGGGGTGCCTTTGTACGACGGAACCATTTTTCATCGCGTGATCCCCGGATTCATGATTCAGGGAGGCGATCCGGCCGGCAATGGGTCGGGCGATCCTGGCTACCAATTCAAGAATGAGACTTCGTCTGATTTGCTGTTTGATAAGCCCGGACGGTTGGCTTATGCAAACTCTGGCCCGAACACCAATGGGTCACAGTTCTTTATTACCGAAGTAGCGACCCCGCACTTGAACGGGGCTTATACGATCTTCGGTCAGTGTGACGAAGAGACCGTCGCTCTAGTGAAGAAAATCGCGCTTATGGCGCGAGATCCAACCAACGATAAGCCCTTTCGACCGGTGAAGATTATTCACGTGACGATTCTGAAGAACGGACTGCCGCCGAAACCGGCAGGAGCGACGACCCCGGTGAAGAAACCGGTGGCGGCAACCCCTAAGGCACCGGCGAACCCTAACTAGAGAGGAGCATGGACGCTCGCTTTGGTCCTTTGCCATACGGCAGAGGCGTCCCGCGCCGATTAGGTACGCTCGGTCCAACGACACCCTACTAACGACCAACGACAGATTCTCGAAAGGACATCATGACTCGCCAACCCGGAATGTACGCCACGTTTGAAACCTCTGAAGGCACGATCGTTTGCAAGCTCTTCGATAAGGAAGCCCCCAAGACCGTCGCCAACTTTACCGACCTCGCCGAGGGCAAGCGCGAGTGGAAGCATCCCTCGACCGGAAAGAAATCCAACGACCCGCTTTATGACGGAACAATCTTCCATCGTGTGATTCCCGATTTCATGGTTCAAGGCGGAGACCCGCAGGGCACCGGCACTGGCGGCCCGGGATATCAATTCGAAGATGAAACTAAAGGATCTCCGCATAAGTTCGACAAGCCCGGCAAGCTGGCCATGGCGAATGCCGGACCCAATACGAACGGATCGCAGTTCTTCATCACGACCGTGCCGACAACATGGCTGACCGGAAAGCACACGATCTTCGGTGAGGTAATAGAGGGCCAAGACATCGTCAACAAGATCACCAACGTGCCTCGCGGCCGGAATGATCGTCCGAACAAAGATGTAGTTTTAAAGAAGGTCACCATCGAACGTGTATGAGCGGGCAGAGCTCGGACGTTTCATTGACTTGCCCAAACCGCCCACGTAGGATTCTCGTCCAGTGATCGGGCAAATAATCTCTCACTACCGCACCGTCGAGAAACTCGGCGGCGGCGGCATGGGCGTGGTCTACAAGGCAGAGGATCTCAAACTCCGGCGCTTTGTAGCTCTGAAATTCTTGCCCGACGATGTCGCCAAAGATCCGGCGGCTCTCGCTCGTTTTCAGCGCGAGGCCCAAGCTGCTTCCGCGCTGAACCATCCCAACATCTGCACGATTTATGAAATCGATGAGCACGAGGGCCAAGCGTTCATCGCCATGGAGTTCCTCGATGGCATTACGCTGAAACATGCCATCGGCTCACGTCCGATGGAAAATGACACGCTTATCAGTTTTGCGATTGAGATTGCCGACGCGCTTGATGCGGCCCACGCCGAAGGCATAGTGCATCGCGATATCAAACCGGCAAATATCTTTATCACGAAACGGGGTCATGCGAAGATCCTCGACTTTGGCCTGGCGAAGGTCGCCGCTGCTCGAGGTACACAAAACAGCTCGGCCGATAACACGCGGACGCTGGACGAAGCACACCTCACCAGCCCGGGCACGATGCTCGGCACCGTGGCCTATATGTCCCCGGAACAGGTGCGTGGGCGCGAACTGGACGGACGCAGCGATTTGTTTTCATTTGGGGCAGTACTCTACGAGATGGCAACTGGTGATACTCCGTTCCACGGCGAGAGTTCCGCTGTCATCTGCGAAGCCATCATGAACCGCGCCCCGGTGCCTGCGGTGCGGCTGAATCATTCGCTGCCGGTGCGACTGGAAGACATCATCAACAAAGCACTCGAAAAAGGTGTCGACTTGCGTTACCAGCACGCCTCCGAGATGCGCAGCGACCTGCAGCGCCTGAAGCGAGACACAGATTCAGGACGCAATCTATTGCCGGAGGTCTCAGCGAGGTCGGAGAGCGGCTCGGCTGCTACCCACTCCGGACAGCCCGAGGCTGCGAGTGGAGGCACTGCCGCGGCGAACGCGCCGGTTAAGACGTCTTACTTCAAGATTGGTGTGGCAGTTGCTGTATTCCTGATTGCAGTGGTCACTGTTCTTTTCTGGCAAACTCGGCGGCCCGTCAAGTCTGCTGCGACCTCTTCTGCTCCCCGAACCGTCGCCGTCCTGCCGCTTCAAAACATGGGGGCCGACAAGGATTTGGATTTCCTTCGCCTTGGGCTGGCGGATGAGATTGCAACCGCGCTCAGCTACGTTCGGTCGCTCACGATCCGGCCATTTGCCACGACAAGCAAGTATGACTCCCCCACCCTTGACGTTCAGGAAGCCGGACACGCCATGCACGTGACCGACGTGGTCACCGGACACTTTTTGAAAGAAGGCTCGCAGCTGCAAATCACGCTCGAGGCGATCGATGTCGAGAACAATCGCACCGAATGGCGCGACACGATGACCGTCGCCGCTCCCGACATGATTGCCATGCGAGGCCAGATCACGGCGAAGGTTCGCCAAGGCTTGCTCCCTGCTCTGGGCGCCGGAACCAACTCGCTGGAGGGGAGGACGCGTCCCAAAAACGAAGAAGCTTACGATCTATATCTCCGCAGTATTGCGGTGCCGCACGACCCCACGCCGAATAAAGATGCCATCGTCATGCTGGAGCGTGCAGTTGGTTTAGACCCGACGTATGCTCCTGCCTGGAACGCTCTCGGACGCCGCTACCACTACGATTCAGCGTACTCGAATGGCGGTCAACCAGCGTTTGACCGCGCGAATGCGGCATTTGAACGGGCGATCGCGCTCGATCCGAACTTCATCAATCCCGCAGGAGAGTTGACTGGGGCGGAAGTGGAACGGGGACAGGTGGTGAAGGCATATCAGGACGCGAAAGCGCTTGTGGATCGCCATCCCGAAAGTGCTATGGCTCACTTCGCACTCTCTTACGTTCTCCGCTATGGCGGAGCCGTCGAAGAATCCGCACATGAGTGTGAGACTGCGTTGACACTTGATCCGGGCAATTACGCCTTTCGCTCCTGCGTTTTCTCTTTCGAGCAACTGGGCAATTATGCGCGCGCGAAGGAGTTTCTGGAGCTGGATTCGGGGTCGGATTGGGCGAACAGCAATATGATCCGCCTTTTCATTCGTGACGGAAATATGGCGTCGGTTAGGGATCTTGCGGCAAAGTCGAATGCCACACGGTGGGGACCGGTAATTCTTGCGTGTGTCGATCATCCGGGCTCCGAGAGCGCGACGAAAGTTGCGCAGCAGGAGGGGGCGGATGTTTTAGCCGATCCGGACCCCGAGGTCCACTATGTCGTTGCAAGCGACGTGCTCTTCTGCGGGCAGAGGGAACTCGCGCTTCGCATGATCAAGTCTTCCATCGAGGGACATTTTTGTCCCTATGAGGGAATGCAAAACGATTCGATCTGGGCCAAGCTCCGCGGCGCCCCCGAGTGGACCGGACTGCTTTCCTCTGCCAAGAAATGCCAGGATGATTTCATGACACAGAGATCCTTGCCGGTACGTTAAGAGCAAGAAAAAAGCCCCGCCGCTAAAGCGGGACTCAAATGGGCAAAGACTGCACAGAGTTTATACGCCGATCACTCCGCACAACTCCTTCACTGCAGCGGCGCTCTTGTCGAGGCCAGCTTTCTCTTCCGGCGTAAGCTTGATCTCGATGATCTGCTCGATTCCCTTTGCTCCCAGCTTCACCGGCACTCCCACGTAAAGGCCGCTGATGCCGTACTCGCCTTGCAGATACGCCGCGCAGGGCAGAATCTTTTTCTTGTCTTTTAAGATCGCTTCGACCATTTCGGTGGCCGCGGCGGAAGGGGCGTAATAGGCCGATCCGGTCTTCAGATACTTCACGATTTCAGCGCCGCCATCCCGCGTGCGCTGGACCAGGGCTTCGAGTTTCGTCTTCTCGATGAGTTCCGTGATCGGGATACCTGCGACTGTGGAATAGCGGGGCAACGGGACCATCGTATCGCCGTGACCCCCAAGAACGAACGCCGTGACATTCTCCACGCTGACCTTGAGCTCGTCGGCGATGAACGCACGGAAGCGGGCGGAGTCCAGCACACCAGCCATGCCGATAACTCGTTCGCGCGGAAATCCGCTCAGCTTATACGCAGCTTGCGCCATGGCGTCCAGCGGATTCGAGACGATGATCAGGATGCAGTCAGGAGAATTCTTCACAACTTCTCCGACCACTGCCTTCATGATGTTGTAATTCGTATTGAGAAGATCGTCGCGACTCATGCCCGGCTTGCGAGGAATACCGGCCGTGATGACCACGATGTCCGAATTCGCCGTGTCTTTGTAATCATTCGTCCCGCTGACGTAAGAATCCCGTTTCTCGATCGGCATGGCCTCGAGCAAGTCCAGTCCTTTGCCTTGCGGGACGCCTTCGATGATGTCGATCAGCACAACATCAGCAAGCTCCTTCGAAGCAATCCAGTGAGCCGCAGTCGCACCCACATTTCCTGATCCTACAATCGTTACTTTCTTTCGCATGAGTTCCTCTTCTCAGAAAAGCAATGAAATGTATTGAATGGTTCTATTTCGTTCCTGCCAACACACCCGCATCCATGTTCTCGATCATGTAGCCCGCAAATTCACTCGTCTTTACTTTCGTCGCTCCTGGCATGAGGCGTTCGAAGTCGTACGTGACTTTCTTCTGCTCGATGGTTCGTTCCATGCTCTGTTCAATCAGGTCTGCGGCCTCACTCCAGCCGAGGTGGCGGAACATCATGACGCCCGACAGAATCACGGAGCCGGGATTAATGACATCCTTGTCAGCATACTTCGGGGCGGTGCCGTGCGTAGCCTCAAAGATGGCAAACCCATCGCCGATGTTCGCGCCAGGAGCGATTCCGAGTCCGCCGACCTGCGCGGCGCAGGCATCCGAAATGTAGTCGCCATTGAGATTGGGGCAAGCCAGTACTGCGTACTCATCGGCCCGCGTTACCACCTGCTGGAAGATCGAATCGGCGATGCGATCGTTGATCATGATCTTCTTCTTCCACGTGCCATTGCCATGCGTCGCGTATATCGCATCGAGAATCGCCTTTACTTCTTTCTCCACCGACTGGCGGAATGCCGGAGGGGCGAACTCCATCCCCGGTTCGATCATTTCCGCATTCTGCGCAACGGTCAGATTCGAATTCTTATCCTTATTGTCGACAATCCAGCTCTCTCGTTCGGTGATGACTTTGTCGCGGAATTCCTCGGTGGCAACTTCGTACCCCCACTGCCGGAATGCACCTTCCGTAAATTTTTGAATGTTGCCCTTGTGCACCAGCGTCACAGTCTTCAGGCCATTCTCGATCGCGTGCTGAATCGCCATGCGGACCAGGCGTTTGGTCCCGGTTATGGAGATGGGTTTGATCCCGACGCCCGAATCCAGGCGAATCTGCTTCTTGCCACCTTTCAGCATGTCCTTATTGAGGAACTCGATCAGTTTCGCGCACTCAGGAGTTCCCTGCTCCCACTCGACGCCCGCATAGACGTCTTCAGTGTTCTCGCGAAAGATAACGACGTTCATGCGGTCGGGATGCTTCACCGGCGAAGGCACGCCTTTGTAATATTTCACCGGCCGCACACAGGAGTAGAGATCGAGAATTTGTCGCAGAGCGACGTTGAGCGAACGAATGCCGCCGCCCACCGGCGTGGTCAACGGTCCCTTGATGGCGACGCGAAATTCGCGGATGGCTTCGACAGTATCGTCGGGCAGCCACGTATCGAACTTCGCTTTGGCCTTTTCTCCCGCAAAGACTTCGTACCATGCAACGCGGCGCTTGCCCTTGTAAGCTTTTTCGACGGCGGCGTTGAATACGCGCAGCGACGCCTTCCAGATGTCACGTCCTGTTCCATCGCCCTCAATGAACGGGATGATCGGATTATCCGGAATGTCGTACTTGCCGTTCGCGTATCCGATCTTCTTTCCGTCCGAGGGAACCGCCACGCCGTTATAAGCGCCCGCCATGTACAACCTCCAGATATGAGGAATTAACGACCCGATTGTAAAAAACCAATCATTATACGCGCCCGTATGCGCGGCAGATTAATGACGCCGCCTGTGCCATAATTCACCTTAGTCCGCTTGAGGATTGGCCCCGTGCCCAGGAGGTCTCCATGAGTTCACGCACCAACTTGATCGTTCGGTTGTCGATCGCCTCGTTGTTCCTGGTATTGTCAACCGCAGCCTTTGCCGATGGCTCCCACGACCGCACTCAGTTCGGGCACGACATTACCGTCGGGCCGGCTGATCAGGTCTCCGATGTGACCTGCTTCGGCTGCAGCGTGCGCGTGCGCGGCCGGGTCTCCAGCGACGTGACCACTTTCGGGGGCAGCATCATTCTTGAGGACAAAGCCCAAGTCAGCGGCGACGCGACTGCCTTTGGTGGAAACATTCACATGGATGACGGAGTCCGAGTCGGCGGCGATGTCACCTTATTCGGCGGACGCCTCCGGCGCGAACCGACCGCCTCGGTTGGCGGTGACGTCACTGCCTTCAGCGGGGGCCTTTGGATGCTCTTGATCTTCGGACTTCCTCTCGTGCTCTTGGGCGCATTCATTGCACTGATCGTATGGCTCGTACGCCTGATCACTCGTCACTCTGTGCCAGTTGCGGCCTGAAAGACCACCATCCGAAAACTAGCTGCGCCATGTCACCACCGGCGCGTGCCGAATGTCTTGCGAACTCCGAGGCTCATGTATCGCCCCCACGGACCATTGTTTCCCAGGTCCGCCACGCCCAAATTCCGATCTCGAGCGCCGAGCCGGTCAAACAGGAAATGCTGTGTCACTCGGAACTCAAAGCCCTTATTCAGATAGATTCCAGCCCCCCAAGAGTGCTCAATGCCAATCGCGTCGGGCGACCACGTGTAGAGCGTTTTGGGAACGTTCTTTCCGAACAGGAACGTGGGGGCTCCGAACACCATGAACCGGCGTAAGGGACCGCGACCAAACGGCCGCACCTCTAGGATCCCGGAGAGCATGTAGCGGGCAAACATGTTGCAGGGTGCGTTCGCTCCCCCGTATTGGTACGAGTTCCCGGCGCAGAGGTTGGGATCGATCTCGTTGTGCGGAGGCGCTAAGTCAACTTGTGCCCAGCCCCAGAACATATCCCGGGGGAAAAACATCCGCTCATTGGCATCGGCTTCATGCCACGTGCCTTTGGAACTGGCCTGAGGCTCGCTTGCCTGGGTATTGAGGGACTGGGAGACCTGCGCCCCCGCCAATGAGATCAGTACTGGGATAGCCAGAATCCAAACCCACAATTTCATTTCGC
Source organism: uncultured Acidobacteriota bacterium (assembly GCA_963793945.1). GTDB lineage: Bacteria > Acidobacteriota > Terriglobia > Terriglobales > Acidobacteriaceae > Sulfotelmatobacter. The sequence continues at coordinate 130,421 of CAWCCE010000003.1, forward strand.
CTCCGAGATCGATAGAACCAAGAGAATTTTGACCTCGCCTCGGGACACACGAAAGCGCCAAGGCCGGGTCGAGCAACATGCTGGATGGAGCGTCACATTGTAACCCGCTGAGACGTTGGTACGCCCAATGGCTCCGGCGACAATCGGAATTTAGGGTGTGGGCCTAAACCTCAGAAAGAAAAGGACGAACTCGCCAACGCCTTCCTTCCAGAATTCATATCCCATACTGGATTTCTTCCATTCATCGTACGTTCACAGCAGTGCAAAACCCGCTAAAGTGCGCCAGAACATAGGCCTACGGGTTTGGTTCGAGGATTGCACTTACTTGTTGTACAAAGCAATTTAGGATCCCTATGCCACAAGAGATATCCGTTTCCTATCAAGCGATCAAGAGCAAGGTGTACCGCCTGATCGATGCCCTCGTGGTTGGTGAAAAGAGTGAAGCAGAGGTGCAGGAGTCGGTTCGACGATGGTGGGCTCTGATCCATCCGGCGGACCGACCGATCGCGCAAAAGTATCTGTTGATGGTTTTGGGTCGTTCCAACTCTGCGCTTGATGCAATGGGAAGCGAATTGCTCACGGTGAGCGGCTGCGAGCCCACTCAGCCTCATATCTCCGACGCTGCTCTCCCCGCTAAACGCATGCGGCTCATGGAGCGCATGATGAAAGAAACCTCCGTTCGCACCGCGATGTAGTGGTTGTAGTTCGGCCAAAGACAATTAATTTACATTTCCCCGGTTGCGCCTTTCATTTCTCAACCGCTATCTTTACAGCTGTTCGCCCAATTCTGCCTTCGCTGTAAAAATCTCCCATTCTGGAGCGTACAAATGAAGCTGTTCCAATATTCTCTCATCGGAGCACTCCTGATTATGGCTACGTCGTTATTTGCGGGATCCGGCCTCTACAGCTTCACGCTGAACTCCATTGATGGCAAACCTGCGCCTCTGGCCGAGTACAAGGGCAAGGTCGTCCTGATCGTCAATGTAGCTAGCCAGTGTGGCTATACGCCTCAGTACAGCGCTCTGGAGGCGATTTACGAGAAGTACAAGGACCAGGGATTTGTGATCCTTGGCTTCCCAGCCAACAATTTCGGTGCACAGGAGCCCGGTACGAACGAGGAGATCAAGACGTTCTGCTCGCGGAAGTACAGTGTGAAGTTTCCCATGTATGCGAAGATCTCGGTCAAAGGAGACGATCAGGCACCGCTCTACGCGTATCTGACCAAAGAAACGGGACCGGGCATCACGGGCGACATCAAGTGGAACTTCACTAAATTCCTGGTGGATAAGAAGGGAAATGTCGTGCAGCGATTCGAGCCTGCTGTGACGCCAGACTCGAAAGAAGTGACGGCGGCGATCGAGAAGCAGTTGAAGTAGTAGCAGAATCGGAATCCGGGCGGCGGATGAACTAAGACCGTCGCCCTTTTATTTGTCTGCCAGTTTTTTCAGAACCTCCGCCCCATTTTCGTTCTTTGGGTTTAACTCCACCGATTTCTGATAGTTCTTCGTCGCCAGTTCCTTATTACCATCTTTCAGATAAGCCTCACCCAAACTGTCGTACGCATTCCAGGAGTCGGGATGGAGTTCAACATTCTTTCGGAAGACGAGAATGGCATCCGCCATCTGCTTGTTTCCCATCAGGCTGTATCCCACTTGGTTCAACGTGCCCTCTGAAATGGCCCCACTGGCGACTTCTTTGGAAAATTGCTCCAGCGCCGCAGCAGCACCCTTCTCTCGAGCCATGCGGGTGAAAGAAAGTGCCGGAGCATCGTGGTTGTCGTACTTGAGCCAGTCGAACGCCGGCTGCTCTCCGCCGAGCGTCTCCGCCAGAATTTTGTGCCCAATTGACAAGCCATTCTCGCTGTTCGTCATGTAAACCACTCCGGACTTGCTAGCCAGTCGCACAACAAAGAATGCCTTGAAAACACCATTGTCGCCCCAATGCCAGAGCGACTCACCTTCAGCCGTCTTCTCGATGCCGAATCCGAGTCCCCAGAAGATCGACATCGACAACTTCCCCGACGGTGTGCTGTCGATGCAGTTGGCGCACGCCGGATCAACCGCGATCTGTGTCTTTTCCATCTCACGGATTGTGGCCGGCGCTAATCCCTTGCCCTGCAGAATCGCGTCCAGGAAGGTTGCGTAATCTTCTGCGGTCGTCTCTAGGCTGGCAGCGGCGTTGGCCTGGTCTGCTTTAAATAAATCGACCGGAACGCCGGCAAGATCATGTCCGATGGCTACATCGCTCTCGAACGCCGGATTCCACACGTAGCTGCTATGCTTCATGCCGAGAGGTTCAAATACGGCTTCGCGAAGGTAGTCGTTCAACGGCTTGCCAGTGATTTTCTCTACCGCCTTCTGCAGAAATACCATGCCAGATCCTGAATAACTGAATCGCTCTCCCGGCGTGAAGTGGATCGTAAGCGGCTTGCCATCTCCCGGCCAGTTCGGAAATCCGGTGCGATGGCTCAGTACGAAGCGCGCTGTAATCTGCTGGAAGCGCGAATCGCCCTCCGTCATTTCTTTCGGAAGGTACGGCGCCAGAGGCTCATCAAGCTTCAGCTTGCCTGCGTCCACCAGCTTGAGCACCCCGTAAGCGAATACGGGCTTGCTTAGCGAGCCCACGTTGAAGTACGTGTCCTTCGTCACCGGCTTCTTTGTCGTTTCACTTCGGACGCCGAAGCTCTCCAACCATACAGTCTTACCGTTTCGGATTACGGCAATCGAAAGCCCGGGCACGCCGGCCTTTTCCATTAGCGCGGGAATGTCTGCCTGTAAATGCGCTTCGGCAGAGGCATCCATTGGAACGGGCGGCGCCGAACTCTGTGCGGCACACAGCGCCCCGCTGAGCAGGAATGTGAACGTGATCGAACGAAAGCTCGCCATCAGGCTCCTCAGGAAAGCGTATCCCTGCTTAGACTCGAACTCCCACCAGCGGTGAGCATGAACGTCGCGTCAATCTTTTTGGGAGTGTCGCTCTTGGAGGAGACTAGATATCGTAATAGAGCGCGAACTCGTAGGGATGGGGCCTCTGCCGGATCGCATCCACTTCTTTCGTGCGTTTGTAGTCGACGTATGTCCGCAACAACTCTTCGGTAAATACATCCCCCTTCAGCAGGAAGGCGTGGTCGCGTTCAAGAGCATCGAGCGCATCCTCGAGCGACCCTGGCACCGACGGGACGCTCGACAGCTCCTCCGGATCCATCTCATAAATGTCTTTGTCCAATGGTTGACCGGGGTCCATTTTGTTCTCGATGCCGTCGAGGCCCGCCATCAACATGGCCGCGAAAGCCATATACGGATTGCAACTAGGATCTGGAGGACGAAACTCCACGCGCTTGGCTTTGGGAGACGCGGAATACATCGGAATGCGGCAGGCGGCTGAGCGATTACGGCGCGAATAAGCAAGATTCACCGGCGCTTCGAAACCTGGGATCAGCCGCTTATAGGAATTCGTAGTCGGAGCGATGATCGCCGACAACGCAGGGCCGTGCTTGATCAGCCCACCGACATACCACAAAGCAATTTGCGAGAGTGCGGCATATCCATCGCCTGAGAATAGAGGCTCGTCGCCTTTCCACAGCGACTGGTGGGTGTGCATGCCGTTGCCGTTGTCGCCGAAGATGGGCTTGGGCATGAACGTCACTGTCTTGCCATTACGGTTCGCCACATTCTTCACGATGTATTTGAAGAGCAACATCTTGTCGGCCGAGCGCACCAGCGAATCGAATTTTAGATCGATTTCCGTCTGGCCTCCGCTCGCAACCTCGTGGTGGTGACACTCCACGTCGAGGCCGCAGCTCTGCATGATCAGAACCATTTCAGAGCGCAGATCCTGGTAGTGATCGGTAGGCGAGACCGGAAAATATCCTTCTTTGTAGCGCGGACGGTAGCCGAGATTATTCAGTTCCCTTCCCGAATTCCAGCGACCTTCCTCAGCGTCAATGTAGTAAAAGCCATACTGCTCGCGCTGGTCGAAGCGAACGTTGTCGAAGATAAAGAATTCGGCTTCCGCGCCGAAATAGGCCTTATCGGCAATGCCGGTCGAGGCGAGATACATTTCGGCTTTTCGCGCGATGAACCGCGGATCGCGATCATAGCTCTGCTTGGTGACGGGATCGACTACATCGCAGACTAGGACAAGGGTGGGCACTTCGGTAAAAGGGTCGAGCAGATGAAAGTTGGCATCCGGCTTCAGCAGCATGTCACTCTCATGAATACCCGCCCACGCCCGAATCGATGAACCATCGATGCCAAATCCGTGCTCGAACGACTCCTCGGTCAATTGCCCGATCGGATAAGAAACGTGATGCCAGAGACCGGGGATATCAGTGAAGCGCAGGTCGAGAATCTTGGCATCATGTTGCTTGGCGAATCCCAATACCGTTTTGGCGTCGGCCATAAGAACTCCTTCGCGGGAAGCGAGCGATTCGACACTGATCTCCGAAAAAATGTCGCTGGTCGATCGTCGTTCGTCATTGGCGATCGGTTACCCGGAACGCTCAACGACTAACGACCGCCGGCCAACGACGGGTTTCGGTCAGGCTGCTACAATCGGTCGCGTTGTGCAGGACCGAAGAGTTTAATGCCCATCGTCACCACTCGCAATTCGATTGTTCTTATAGCCGGGATAAAACGGACTTTATACTTAAGCTGTCAGCTTTCAGCCATCAGCTCTCGGCCAGACCGGGCACTAATCGAGTACGCAGTTCAGCCCCGTCAAGCCGACAGCTCATAGCTGATAGCTGAAACCTTCGCCTATGGACTTCGATCAGCTCGAAACCTTCCTCGAAGTGGCGCGCCACGCCTCGTTCTCGCGCGCGGCGGAGAAACGTTTCCGCACGCAGCCCGCGATCTCGTCGCAGATTCGTGGCGTCGAGGAAGAAGTAGGCGCCAAGCTGTTCGATCGCTCCGGCGGAAAAGTCTCACTGACCGCAGCAGGCAAGGCATTCCTCAAATACGTCGAGGAAACCCTCGACGCCCGCAAAGCCATGATGGTCGCCATCGCCGAGATGGAGCGCGTGCCCCGCGGCGAAATAATAGTCGGAGCTAACGAGGGTACTTGCCTCCACATCCTGCCCTACGTCTTTGCTGATTTCAAGAAGCAGTATCCGGATGTATCGGTCAACATTAAGCGCTCCGACTATGCCAAGATCCTCGAATCCATCATCGACAATTCCGTCGATTTCGGCGTCATTTCTCTTCCGGTGACGGATACGCGACTGACCGTCGTCCCCATCCATCGAGACGAACTCATCCTGATTGCGCCGCCGCATCATCCGTTGGGAAAAATGAAGTCTGCCACCGTCGCCGATGCAAGCAAATTCCCCTTGATCGTTCCCAAGGCAGGGCACACCCGTGACGCCATCGAGCAGATGTTTCATGAGCGCCGTCTGAAGGCCAACTTCACCATGGAACTGGATTCGAGCGAACTCTTGAAGCGCTTCGTCGCCGCCGACGTCGGCATCGGATTCATCGCCCGGTCCAATGTCGAGGAAGATGTTCGTGCCAAGGTTCTCGCTGCTATTCCCGTCTCGGATGCTCAGGTTCGCCGCGATCTGGCGCTGGTCTTCCGCAAAGATAAAGCTCTCAGCCGGGCCGCCCTCGCCTTCATCGACATTGCAGTGAAGCACAAATCCACACAAGAATTAGTGCATACGCCGAGTCGATGATCAGGATGCTCCCCAGTCTGGTGTTCGTCATACTCGTCGGATTCTGCTCCTCCGGTTTGAGCCAGGGTGCACCAGCGCCGCTGGACCAGATGCCCGCCTCGGCGCGGCACCTGATCGCAATTAAAGTAAAAGGAAGCAAACGCTTCTCCGAAGCCGACATCGCCGCCGCGAGCGGCTTGCAGCTTGGAGCTCCCGTCAACGAAGAAGACTTTAAAAAAGCTGCGCGACGCCTCGGCGACATGGGCGTATTCACCGATATTGGCTATTCCTTCTCTTACACGTTCGCCGGAACCAAAGTGGAATTTCAGGTGACGGACGTGACCAAGTTCGTGCCCGTCCGATTCGAGGACTTCGTATGGTTCCCCGAAGCTGAACTACGCCGCCGGATCAAGGCATATGCACCTCTGTTCGATGGCGAACTACCGCTCTCGGGAAAACTCGCGGATCAAGTGTCTGATGTCCTGCAGGCCATGCTGGTCGAGAAGGCGATCCCTGGCCACGTCGACTATGTGCGCTCGGGAAAGCCGGACGGTCCGGTCGACTCCATCGTCTATCAAGTCTCCGACGTCCTCATCCAGGTTCGCAATATAGAATTCACCGGAGCGGGCTCGGCCGAGCTATCGGCGCTGAAAGCCGCTTCACAAAGATTGACGGAACGCGAGTATTCGCGGACAACTCTGAACGCTCTGGTGCAGAGGCAGCTTCTTCCGGTCTACCAGGCGCGCGGATATCTAAAGGCTGTCTTCAGCCCGCCCGAGCCGAAAGTCGTGAGGCTGCCTTCCGAGGAAAGCGAAGATGGCCCGCGTCACATGACAATCGTCGACGTCACCTTCGCCGTCACTCCGGGCCAGCAGTACAAATTGAAGGGCATGGAATGGTCGGGCAATCATGCGTTCCCAACCGAGGAACTTCAGAAGATGGTTCGCGGCCAGCCCAGCGAGCCCGCGAATACGGTACGAATTCACGACAACTTGAAAGACGTTCAGAAGCTCTACGGGAGCAAAGGCTATGTCACCGCATCGCTCCGGGCCGACGCCGAGTTCGACGACCCAGCCGGGACGGTCGTGATTCGCCTCTCGGTGAACGAGGGCTTTCAATATCATATGGGCGAACTTGAATTCCGCGGCCTCGACAATGGCCTGACGGGCAAGCTCCGTGAAGCTTGGAGAATCCGCCCCGGCGACGTATATGACGCTACCTACCTGCAAGAATACTTACCGGCAGCGCATAAACTTTTGCCACCGAGCCTCGATTGGGAGGTCGATCCCCACACCACCGCCAATATGCGCGACAAGACGGTCGACGTGGATTTGATCTATTCGGTAAAAGCTCCCAAGTAAGGTGTTTCCCCGAGTCGTGACTCTGTTCGGATTTCGGAACAACTCGCATTAAGCCTTCCCACCAGAGTGAGTTCTTGGTACTCTACCTGCCTTTGCGGACACACCTCAGTGGCAAAAACAATTTGGCAATTCGAGGCAAATCTGTATACTGGCGCGCAAGCTTTGGCAGGATCATCTCCAAGTTCTATTCCACCTTTTTGGAGCAGGGATGTTAATGGGCAGTAAGCGCGCGGCTCTCATTGCAGTATTTGCAATTTCGGGATTTCTCTTTACTTCAAATTTAGCCGGTGCCGCCGATAAGCAAACATTGACCGGGGCCGTCAGCGATTCAATGTGCGGCATGCAGCATATGGCCGGTTCGCCCGTCGAGTGCACTCGCACCTGCGTCGGGCACGGCGCCAAATACATGCTGGTCGTCGGAGACAAGGTCTACGCGCTGAACACCACGGATAAAACCGTGCTCGCGGTGCTCGACCAGCAGGCTGGAAAGAACGCCACGGTCACAGGCACGGTAAACGGCGTCGGAGTTGAAGTGAGTTCGGCGGTCGCAGCGAAGTAGGGCTGCCTCGAAATATCAAGTTTGCCCGGGCCCTCCCCCTAATGTGATCCGGGCACGCTGTGGGGATACGCTCCTGCGTATCCCCACATTTTGTTGCCCCGATAGTTCCGCCATCCTTGTAACTTCTCGGCCAAAGGCGCATCTTGTCCAAAAGGGGCTGCGCGGCCGCAGTGGTCCGGATGCAAGCCTTAAATTCGATAAGGAGAAGCACGGATGAATGCTCGAAGTCAGAAAATTGGATTTTTGGTTTTGAACGCAATTTTGATGGTCGGCTTGACGGTCACGTCTGCTTTCGCCGCAGGCAAGAGCTTCACGGGAACCGTCAGCGACGCCATGTGCGGCGCCAAGCACGCCATGCCGGGCGATGCCGCTGCTTGCACTCGCGGCTGCGTAGCGAAAGGTTCGAAGTACGCGCTCGTTGTCGGCGACAAGGTTTACACCCTTGAGACCAGCGACAAAACCGCGCTGGCCACGCTCGACAAACAGGCCGGAGCGAAGGCGACTGTCACCGGGACGGAGAAAGACAACACCATCACGGTTAGTGCCATCAAAGCTGCTCAATAGTAGTCTGTCTTTTATCTCGGCAGGAAGCGCTTGCGCGCCTCCTGCCGCTCCAGAATCATTCCGCCACTCCAACCGCGTTCCCTTCTCTGTTTTAGAGTGTGATACTTCCCAGGAATTTTTCTCCTCTGGACTGGAAATTCATATTTCCTTTACAAAGCATTGTGTTAGATTGTGCATTCTCACATTCAACTTTTCACTTTGGAGGATCAGGAATTGGGCAAAGATATGGTTCCGAAGCGGATTTTCTTCACAAAGGGTGTGGGGAAACACCGTGAGCGGCTGACTTCATTCGAATTGGCGCTGCGGGACGCCGGAATCGCCGCCCAGAACCTGGTGCGCGTCTCCTCCATCTTCCCACCGAATTGCAAGCTGCTGGCCCGCAAAGAGGGCGTGAAGTATCTTCATCCCGGTGAAGTGGTCTTCGCCGTCGTGGCGGAAAATTCTACACGCGAGCCGCACCGTCTTCTGGCCTCCTCCATCGGTGTCGCCATCCCAGCCGATCGCAATACCTACGGGTATCTCAGTGAGCATCATTCCTTCGGCGAAACCGAAGACGCGGCCGGAGAATATGCCGAGGAGCTCGCCGCCGAAATGCTCGCCACCACGCTCAATGTGGAGTTCGATCCTGACCGCTCTTGGGACGAAAAGAAACAGATTTACCGACTCTCGAACAAAATCGTGCGTACCGCGAATGTCACGCAATCCGCAGTTGGCGATAAGCGAGCCCTGTGGACGACTGTAATTGCCTCGGCGGTATTGATCTTCGATTAGGCCGCGGCCGCAACACCGCGCACAAAACCCGCTTGTCAGATCCGAACTGTTCTGCGAGGCTAGCAGCCATGCGAAATCGCGCATGGCTGTTTCTTGTTGCTTCCCTTTTCGTTCCATCTGCTCTCACCTCGGCAACAGCTGCTGACGCTCCGGCGCGCTCGTGTGCCAGCCTGACGCAGCTGAATCTGCCGAATGCGACAATCACTTCCGCTGCGCCCGTGGGCGCAGCTGCGTTTCTGCCTCCTGGTCTAAAGCCCGACGAAAAGGTCCCGCCTGTTTTCACATCGGCACCAGCCTTTTGCCGCGTTGCGGTCACGCTAACGCCCACATCCGATTCGGACATTAAGGTGGAAGTCTGGATGCCCGCCAGCGGCTGGAACGGAAAGTTTCGGGGCATCGGCAACGGCGGCTTCGCCGGATACATTTCCTACGGCGGCCTCGCCGCAGCTGTCAGTCAAGGCTACGCCGCCGCCAGCACCGACACAGGACATTCCACGCAAGGCGCGGAGTGGACGCTGGGGCATCCAGAAAAAATCGTCGACTACGGATATCGCGGAGTCCACGAAATGACCGTCAACGCCAAGACTATTGTGAAAGCGTTTTACGGTGTTGCTGCCAAGCCAGCATATTTCGCCAGTTGCTCCAACGGCGGACGTCAGGCCTTGATGGAAGCTCAGCGCTTCCCAGACGACTACGATGGAATCATCGCCGGCGCGCCCGCAAACTCGTGGGTGCCTATGGTCTCCAAGGGACTCAAGGAGTTGAAAGCTCTCGACGGCCCCGGTTACATTCCGGCAAGTAAGGTTCCAGCCATAGACCAGGCTGTGTTGGCTGCGTGCGATGCTCAAGACGGCCTGAAGGACGGCGTAATCAACGATCCGCGGCAATGCCACTTCGATCCGTCTGTTCTGCTTTGCAAAGACAAAGAGTCCGATACCTGCTTGACCTCACCCCAAATCGATTCGCTCAAATCGATCTATGCGGATGCTCGCGATCTCGCAGGAGGTCCGGATTTCCCTGGACTGCTTCCCGGTGCCGAAGACGGGCGTGGCGGATGGGCCGTCTGGATTACTGGATCCGAAGAGGGCAAAAGCCTGGGCACATTTTTTGTGACCGGCTACTTCGCCGACATGGTTTACGGGAAAAAAGATTGGGATTTCAGAACCGCCGACGTCGCCGCGGCCGAGAAACTGGCCCAGGAAAAAACGGGGGATTCCATGAACGCGTTGAATCCCGACCTGAAGCCGTTCCTGACCCATGGCGGCAAGCTGATTCTTTACCACGGCTGGAACGATCCGGCGATCTCTGCCCTCAATACTGTCCGCTACTACAAAAGCGCGGTCGCAGCAGTCGGAGCCAAAGCCGCCGAACAGTCGATACGCCTCTATATGGTTCCGGGCATGCAACATTGCGCTGGAGGTCCCGGAGCGACCATCTTCGGCCAAATCGATGAGGAACCACGAGCCAACGCTGAGCACGATATCTTCACTTCGCTTGTGGAGTGGGTCGAGGGTGGCAAGGCGCCTGGGACCATTGTTGCCGCGAAGTATTCGGGGCCGGAGGCGAAAACGCCGGAAATGACCCGACCCATCTGTCCCTACCCGCAAGCCGCTGAATACAAAGGGACAGGCGACCCCAAGCGGGCAGAATCTTTTGCGTGTGCGGCCGGCGCCCCGACAAGCAAATAGGGGCACTTCCACCCGCAGTGCATCTTCTTCTTTGAGTCTTCAACCGCCCGGTAAGTATCTAATACTTAACAAGTTACAATGGGCTGTGTACAGCTAGGCTTAACACTTTGGTAACCCTCTGCATTAACCCAATGTAATCTTCCGTTAACAGTTCTGGGTTATCATGGAAGTGGAAGAAAAGACACAAATCAAATCAGGATTGAGGAACGCGTTGGACATCGAAACACGTAGGAAGAAACAACAGGACCTGATGGTCCGGCTGGTCGAGCGGAAAGTCCGCTCCCGAGCCAAGCAATTGTACGAATCCCGAGGCCAAGCCGAGGGACAAGAGTTGCAAGATTGGTTTCAGGCAGAGTCAGAAGTAATTGCAAATAAGACGCTTGCGAGATTGTACCGTCGGCTGCTAAGCACTCGCAGCAACTCTGAACAGACCGCCAAAGTTGCGAATGAAACCGCAGCCGAACCCACCCCTGCCTGCGAAACCGGCGTGTAACGCATTTACGCACCCGGCGTGTCTGACCTCTGTGAAACCCTGTGTTGCTGTGGTGAATGGTTTCCCACGCCTACTTCTTAGCCGTAGCCTTCCCGCCCTTGCGCGCACTCCCCTTCTTGGACTTCTCTAGTCGCTCGATCACGGCAGCCACGATAATCGGCAATCCAACCGTGGCATCTACGAAGACCTCACCGAACCTCCCGCCCTCGGCAGGCGGCACGAACTTGCCCCACGAGATCGCCTCGCTGTAGGGACTACCCGACAGTCCACCCCAGTAGACAGGCTCCGGGCAAATTCTCAATCCGTAGTGGTATCGCTTCAGCGGCACGTTTTCTCCGAGCCGCCGATGCCGAAGCTCGATGAATGGTCCGAATTGTTGCGACCAGTTGCGCGGTACTCCGCCTCCAATCGTGAAGATCCCCAACTTTTTCTGCCGCAATAGGGTCGCCGCAAAATGTTCGAGGTCCTCGAAAGGGTCATACCGGATCTTGTGCCGCCCGGTCGATTCCCGTAGGCGATTGTTCAGAGCAGTGTCCAGCCCCATCTCTGAATCGCTAAACGCCGGCACAAATACGGGCACACCCTTCTCGTACGCCGACTTCAAAATTCCCCGCTGCCCCGCCGCGTTCTTGGCCAGATACGCTCCGATCGCGTGGTTCAGCTTGTACGAGCACATCACCTCGTTGTGGTCCCAGGCCTCGAGCACTGCGGACATCACTTCCTCGACGTCGTCCAGATTCTGCTCCGGCTCCAGCGTGTCGTAAACGCGGTTGTAGCCCTGCTCGTAAAGTTCTTCGTCAGAGACCTCAGGATTCGCTCGGAAATGTGCCCGTCCCGTCGCCTCGACCAAACCGTGCGCCATCAGCGCGCCGGTCGAGACAATCGCATTCACAATTCCGCGATCGATGAGTTCGGTCACAATCAGTCCCTGTTTGGCAACCGTCATCGCGCCAGCCAGCGTCATCACGACGAACGCATCTTCGTCGAGAGCCATGGCTTCGAGCACGTCCGCCGCTTCGCCCAGCTGCCGACCTGTGAATGCAGTCTTTGCCATAGCGCGGACCAGGCTATCGATCGACGTGACCTTCGCGAGATCGAGCGGCTCTAGCGGTACCAGCTTGTCCTCGATTGGATTGTGCAGGTGACGATCCTTGCCTTCCCCGCCGCCTTGCCCCTTCGCGTCTTGTGAATTCGTATGATTGCCGTGTTTCAACGCCAGCCTCCAAGCCGATCCCGATTTTGCTCGACTGAATACTTTACAGGAAGCATGCGAGAGGACGCTACGCACGTCGGGATGGGTCGGGCTACTTCGAATTCGAAGTAACTCACTACCCGGGACTCTCAACGAGAGCGCGGCATACGCAAGGCCTCGCCGGGCTGTGCTCCCAGCTATAGCGTTAGGCTGTCGGCACAAAACCCAGGCTTTTATCGCTCCCTTAGCTAATGGAGCATCGTCCCGAGGGATACGAGAACCGATGAACTTTCTCGCAGTGCTATATTGAATCGCAGAGGTTGGAAGGCGTGCCCCCTGAGAAATTTCGCGTGGCTTTGGTGCAGATGTCCTGCGGGCCGGAGCCGGAACAGAATCTCGAAAAAGCGATCTCTCGGATCGCCGATGCTGCCGGTCGTGGCGCACAGGTCGTCTGTCTGCCCGAACTTTTCCAGACTCAGTATTTCTGCCAGCGCGAAGATCATGCGCTCTTTGATCTCGCCGAGCCCATTCCCGGCCCCGGCAGCGAGAAGCTAGCTGCTGCCGCCCGCGCCAACGGAGTCGTCCTCATCGCTTCACTCTTTGAGAAGCGCGCTCCGGGCGTCTATCACAACACTGCCGCAATTTTTGATCGCGATGGATCTCTCCGCGGCCTCTACCGCAAGATGCACATCCCCGACGACCCGCTTTATTATGAGAAGTTTTACTTCACTCCCGGCGATCTTGGCTTCCGAGCTCTCGACACCAGCGCTGGACGCCTGGGCACGCTCGTCTGCTGGGATCAGTGGTATCCGGAAGGCGCGAGGCTCACCGCTCTGCAAGGCGCAAATGTACTTTTCTATCCCACTGCGATTGGATGGCATCCCGCAGAGAAGGCGGAATTCGGAGTAGCGCAGCACGATGCGTGGCGCACCATTCAGCGCGCTCATGCCATCGCCAACGGCGTCTATGTCGCGGTGGTGAATCGCGTTGGCTTCGAGACGGGAAATATCCGCGGAAAATCAGCTCCCGGCCAGGGGCTTGAGTTCTGGGGCGGATCATTCTTCTGCGACCCCTTCGGGCGCGTTCTCGCTGAAGGATCGCATGACCGCGAAGAGATCCTGATCGGCGACGTCGACCTGAAAGCTCTCGAAGATATTCGCCGCAACTGGCCATTCTTGCGCGACCGCAGAATCGACGCCTACGCCCCCATCACCAGCCGCCTGCTGGATTAGGCTAAGACCCGTGGCCAGACCCTCGACTCAAACTTCAGGTAGAACTGCAAGCGAACTTCCGGCTGAGCTCGGCTACCGCATGCCGGCCGAGTGGGAGCCCCACACCGCGACGTGGCTCGCGTGGCCTCACTATCACGGCGACTGGCCCGGAAAATTTGAGCCGATCCCGTGGGTCTATGCCGAGATCATCCGGAACCTCGCGCTGCACGAGCGGGTAGAGTTGATCGTCAACAATGCCGCTGCAGTCCGGCAGGCTCGCCGCGTCCTAAAACGCGCGGACGCTCTCTCCTCCAACATTCGCTTTCACAGTTGGCCCACAAACCGCATTTGGCTGCGCGATTCCGGCTGCATCTTTCTGAGGCAGACGGATCATGTGAGTGCCACGCCGGGACCAGCTACGCAAGGCTCGGTAACTTTAGCCGCGAAGTTCCGCTTCAACGCCTGGGCGAAATATTCCAATTGGCGTTATGACGAAAAGATCGGCTCTTTAATGTCGAAGGCGGCGCACTTTAAGGAAATCCGTCCGCTCTCTGCCGAAAAACGCATCGTGCTCGAAGGCGGCTCCATCGATGTCAACGGCGCCGGCACGATTCTTACCACAGAAGAATGCCTGCTCAGCAAGGTGCAGGAACGCAATCCTCACATGAGCCGCGTTCAGTATGAAAGAGCATTTGCGGATTACCTCGGCGCGCCTCACACCATCTGGCTCGGACGCGGTATCTTCGGCGACGACACCCACGGGCACGTCGACGACCTCACTCGCTTCGTCGCGAAAAACACGGTCGTCACCATGGTGGAACCGAACTCAAAAGATGTGAACCACGCGCCCTTGCGCGCGAACCTCCGCCGCCTGCAGGCTGCTCGCGACCAGGACGGCCGCCAACTGACGATTGTCGAACTCCCTATGCCGCAACCCGTCGTCTTTGAAGGCCGCCGCCTGCCGGCCAGCTATGCGAATTTCTATATCGGCAACGGAATTGTGCTTGCCCCAGTCTTCAATCGGCCGAATGATCGCATCGCTCTCAATACGCTCGCCGAACTCTTCCCTTCGCGTCAGATTGTCCCCATCTACTCCGGAGATTTCATCTGGGGCCTGGGCGCAATGCACTGCATGACGCAGCAGCAGCCGGCCTGATGGCAATGGCTAAGCCCTCTGCGCTTTCCTCCGTGTCTCCGTGGTAAATTCACGGGATGCCGCATGGCGAAATGACCACCAGCCGTCTTGAAGCGTTCAGCGACGGCGTGATCGCCATCATCGTGACTATCATGGTGTTGGAGTTGCACCCGCCGGCGCGGCCCACCTGGCCCGAACTCCTCAAAACTGCTCCTGTCTTCCTCAGCTACGGTCTCAGTTTTCTGATCGTCGCCATCATGTGGGTCAACCACCATCACATGATCCACGTCGTACGCCGCGTCACGGCCAGACTTCTGTGGTCGAACCTGAACCTGCTGTTCTGGATGTCTCTGGTGCCGTTCGTGACTGCATTTGTGGGAAACAACTATCGCGAGCCGATGGCGGTGGCACTCTACGGCCTTGACCTAACACTGTGCTCTGCTGCCTTCTATCTGCTGCGTTCGGAACTGATCCGCCAGGAACCCCAGCATTCTGAAATGATCGAATACCACCGCGGCATCCAACGGAAAAACGGATATTCTCTCCTGCTCTATTTGGCGTCTGCGCCATTGGCATACGAGTCCGTCTATTTGTCGTTTTTGATCTTTGCGCTGATTCCGGCACTCTACTTCCTGCCGGAGAAACAATTGGCAGCCGAAAGCGCGTAAGACACGATGTCTAGCGGCGATACTGCGTAGGTTGCGGACCTTTTTCCAGCGTCTCGCGATCCCAGATGGCGCCGTCACGCGTATAGCTGGCTAATTCAAAATCCTGCGTCAGCTCCAGCGCGTCGGTAGGACAGGCGTCCTCACAGAGCCCGCAAAACATGCAGCGGCTCAGATCGTAGGTGAAGTTGGTGAGCTCCTTGCGGCGGGTCTTCTCGTTACGCTCACTGGAGACCACAATCAGATGCTCGGGGCAAGCCAGTGCGCACAGGTCGCACGCGATGCACATGGTCTCGTCCGTGTCGGGATTCACGTTGAGCCGCGGCGCTCCCCGGTACCGCTCCGCCACCTGCGGCCGCTCCAGCGGATATTGCTCGGTGTAGATCTCCTTCGGATCCTGATATCGAAAGGTGACCTTCAGCCCCTGCAGCAGATCGACGAGAAATACTTTGCGGAGCAAGCTCGGCATGCCCATGATGCGGTAAGCATACCACTTGGCGGCAAATTCCCTCAAAATCGATTCCGGGTCGGAACTTTTTCCCGCGTCCTCCCGTATCCCTTTACAGAGGATGCCATGAAGGCCTATTTCCATAATCTGCCCACGAAAATGTGGCTTCTTCTGGTCATGCCCGCGGTGGCGATCGCTTACCCCGTCGGCCGGATCGTGGTTCCAGTAGTCGTCCACGCCGTCGTGCCAGAAGTTGTCCGCACCATGCTTCGAGTGATCTGAGCATCGCAGGTGCCCACCCATTCGCCCGCTGCTTCGCCTTGCCTTGCTCCGCAGAATCGCGTCCGGAGTCGGTAGAATAACCAGCGGAGCCACCTTGCCCCGACACAGGCCAGCTATGGCGGATACCTCTGTCCCGGAGATCAATCCCGAGGGCCCGAAGCCGAACTCCGCCTCTGATGAGCTCTGGATGGAAGAAGCCCTCCGCTGCGCCCAGCGCGCTCTCGAACTCGGAGAGGTTCCAGTCGGCGCTGTCGTTGTTCGCGACGGAAAGATCGTCGGTCGCGGATGGAATCGAAATATCATCGACTCCGATCCCGCCGCCCATGCCGAAGTCGCCGCTCTGCGCGAAGCAGGTACAACCGTTGGTAACCACCGCCTTGGAGACTGCGAACTCTTTGTTACAATTGAGCCCTGCGCGATGTGTGCGGGTGCTCTGGTCCATGCCCGCATTAAGCGGTTGGTTTATGGCTCAGACGACCCTAAAGCGGGTGCTGTGCGTTCGGTTATGCAGGTCCTGAATCACCCGCAACTGAACCACAAGACGGAAGTCCGTGCCGGAGTTTTAGCGGGCCGCAGCGCCGAGTTGCTGCAAACGTTCTTTAAAAACCGTCGTTAGTCATAACTTGTCATTCCGAGTGCAGCGAGGAACCTGCTGTCGCTCTTGCGGGCGGCCAGAAGTAAACGATTTGTCCGACGCGGAGAGGTGCGTGAGTGGTTGAAACGATCCGCCTCGAAAGCGGACATACCTTAACGGGTATCGGGGGTTCAAATCCCTCCCTCTCCGCCATATTTTTAGTTGTCAACCACCCGCGGACAATCTCGTCCTAATATGCGAGGAACCTAAACGCAGTAATCCCTACCGGAGTCCGCAAGCACTGCATGACTCCTTTGCCTCCAAATCGAAAGGCCGGAGCGCAATTTTTGCGTCCGGAGAGTCCGGCCCTGCCCTGCATTAGGCTCGCGTCAGGAAAATGGGTAGGCCCAGCTTCCGATCGTAAGTCGGCCGGTAGCGTTCTGTGTTGTACATAGTGGAAATCTCCACTTTCCGCGGCCCGAGTTTGGGATCGGGGATCGGTACCATGGCATAGCAACCGCTGCTGATCGCCGTCATCAGGCCGGTCTTTCCCGCTTGCAAAGAATCCATCGCCATTCCCGCAAAAGTACTGGCCACCATCCGGTCGACGAAGTCTGCGCTCCCGGATCGTAAATCGTAGGTCAGGTCGCTCACCACGGTTTCGTCTCCAGTGGCAGTCTTGATTTCGTCGCTTAGATCCTCCGCCACGCTCATCTTCTTGCGGTGACCGAAGGCGTCGGCCGGACCGTATTCCTTCACCGTGTAGCCTTCCCACTCAGCCCCCTCGGAAAGAATCACCAGCGAGTAGTTGCTGGGATTGTTGCGCTTGTCGGTGATGAGAATATCGATGAGGTGTTTCAAGTTCACCTTGTATTCGGGGATGCAGCAGCGCACAGATGTCACATACGCGGTGTAGAGAGCGGTGTAGCCGGCGTCGCGTCCGAACACCCGAAAGATGCCGATGCGCTCGTGTGAGCCAACCGTGGTCCGCTGCCGCTCGATGGCGTCCATGGCGCGAGTGATGGCGGTTGAAAACCCTATGCAATACTCGGTGTTGCGAACGTCGTTATCCATAGTCTTCGGCACCGCAATTACCTTTACTCCGTGCCGGTCAAGTTCGGCAGCATAGCTAAGAGTGTCATCTCCCCCGATCGCCACCACGCAATCCAGTCCCAGGGACTCGATGTTTTTCAGCACCGCCGGCGTCACGTCGAACACCGTACTGGTTACTCCACCCTTGGTGGATTGCTTACTGGGAAACTGCTGCCCCTCAAGGGCAGGCGGCAGCTTTTTCATCTTGGTGGGATTGGTGCGCGAGCTGTGCAGATAGGTGCCACCAGTGCGATCGATAGTGCGAGTATTCTCGCGGTTGAGTGGCTGGATATATCGCGCCCGGCTCGCCGGATCTTTCAGATCGACGTGCGTCAATCCTTCCCAGCCACGGCGGATACCTACGACCTCGTATCCGATTTCGGACCCGCGGTAGACCACCGACTTAATGACTGAATTCAAGCCGGGGACATCGCCACCTCCGGTGAGAATGCCAATTCGCTTTGCTGACATAAAAATGCTCCTCAGGAAATATAAGTACCTACGAAAATCATTTTATAGAAGTCCGCGCAGTCACACCGAACCATCAAGGCGGGCGTTCCTGTAAATCTGCACCGGCGAATTGTCGCTACTGTCCTGCTAACGATCAGGCCAGGAATTGCGAAACAGGATTCGCCATTATTCCTCATCATCCTGTAACCTGATTCGGCTCAGGCCGGAGGCACGAAACATGAGATTGAATGGGACGTCGCTGTCTATCACACTGACTGCCATTTGCCTGGTTTCGCCGAAGCATTTTGACGTGCAAGCCGTCACGCCTTCGGTTTCAATGGACATGACCGTCCAATACGATGTGCCCATGAAAACCCGCGATGGCGTCACTCTGTACGCCGACATTTATCGGCCGAAATCTTCTGCCAAGTTTCCTGTCATTCTCATGCGTACTCCGTATGACAAGAGCGTCAATTGGGCGGTTGCGCCCACATCCAAAATGGTGCCGCGCGGCTATGTCGTCATCATTCAGGATGTTCGAGGTCGTTATCGTTCCGAAGGAGAGTGGTACCCGTTCCGGCACGAGCAAGCCGACGGCTTTGATGCGGTGGAATGGGCTGCGGCGCTTCCTTATTCCAACGGGAAAATCGGCATGATGGGCGCTTCCTATGTAGGCGCAACCCAAATGCTGGCGGCGATTGCTCAACCTCCCCATCTGGCAGCGATTGCACCGAACATGACGGCAAGCAATTACCACGACGGCTGGACCTACCAGTCCGGGGCATTCGAACAATGGTTCGATCAGAACTGGACTACCCAACTGGCGCAGAACACGCTCGAGCGCTTTATTCATCAGAATACGAATGCGCTCGTCGGCGTGCCGACGCTGCCGCTCACGAATTATCCGGTTTTCAATTTCGGACAATTACCGGCTGATGCACAGCTTACCCAGATGATTGCGCCCTATTATTCTGACTGGCTGGCGCATCCTGATTACGACGATTACTGGAAGCAATGGTCGATCGAAGAAAACTTTTCGAAGATCGCCGTCCCTATGCTGCAGGTGGGCGGCTGGTACGACATTTTTAACGCGGGCACGTTGCGGAATTATATGGGTGCCAAGAAAAATGGCGCGAACCAGGCAGCCCGCACCCAGCAGCATCTCTTGATCGAGATTGGCGGCCACGCTGGCTTCGGCCGCCGCATCGGCGACGTGGACTTCGGCCCGCACGCGCTCGAAAACGTTTATGTCGACGTCATCCTCGATTGGTACGACTTTCTGTTTAAGGGAATCAAGAACCAATTTGCCACGGATAAACCCGTGAAGCTTTTCACCATGGGTGCAAACGAATACCGCCAGGAAGACGATTGGCCCCCACCGCAAGCTCACGAGACCAAGTATTTCCTGCACTCGAACGGACACGCGAACTCGTTGCGCGGCGATGGCTTTCTTTCAACTTCCGCGCCCAAGTCTGAGTCGCCGGATAGCTATGTTTACAATCCAGGCAATCCCGCACCAACCATCGGTGGCCCCCTTTGTTGCGACGAGGAGCACTTGGAACCCGGGCCCCGCGATCAGCGGCCCGTAGAAAGCCGCGATGACGTTGTTGTCTATTCGACCGGCCCACTCGCCCAGGATCTCGAAGTTACGGGTCCTGTTACCGCTGACCTGTTCGTTAAATCTTCAGCGGTCGATACCGATTTTACGGGGAAGCTCGTCGACGTGGGTCCTGACGGTTTCGCGCAGGACCTCACCGAAGGAATTCTGCGCATGCGCTATCGCGGATCGCAGGAACACTCCGAGCTAATGAATCCCGGGCAGATTTATGAAATTACGCTCGATCTCTGGGCTACGAGTAACGTTTTTCTTCGTGGACACACGTTGCGGCTTGAGATTTCCAGCAGCAATTTCCCGCGCTTTGATCGCAACATGAATACTGGAGAAGAAGCCCGATTTGCCAGAACCTTTGTGCCAGCGACGAATGTGATTCTCCACGACGCCCAACATCCGTCGGCCCTAATACTTCCAGTCGTATCCGGGAAATGATTTCTGCGATCCGTGTGCGACGATCGTTTCCTGGGCGCTGGAACCGTACTGAGAAATTCAGTTGTGAGCAGAGAGTCCCTTCGAAATTGAAGAACTGATCCGGTTTAGTGCACAGTCACCGAGGGCCAGCACGTCGCCGACCCGCTCAGCGCGCAGAACGCAGCCCATTCAAACGCTGTCGGGCTTCGGCCATATCCGGAGCGATTTGCAGAGCCGATTCATAAGCGGCAATGGCGGATTGTGTCTTTCCTCGATCTTCCAGCGCTCTGCCCAACCAAAAGTCCGCCGCGGCCATCGGCGCCATCCGGGCGGCGCGGGACAAATCGTTCACAGCCGCATCCAGCTTTCCTTGTTGATACTCAGCCATCCCCCGGCCGAGCAGGCTGTTTTGCTTTTCCGGACTTACCACTAGCGCAGCGGTGAATTCTTGCTCTGCAGCTTTCGGATCATTCAATCCCATCAAAAGAAATCCGAGATTACTGTGGGCCTGCGCAATCTCCGTCGGATCGGTGCTGTATCGGAGAGCCAATTCGTATTCGTTCTTGGCCGCGACTACGTGGCCTTGCCGCTGTTGCAAAACACCGAGATTGTAATGCGCGGTCGAAAGCTGCGGTATGTATTCCGCCGCCGCTTCGAAATGCGACATCGCCAGGTCGGGCCTTCCCATCGCCATCAGCGCTGTACCCAAATTGTCTTCAGCAATCCCGTTGTGGCTCGTAACCGCCAGCGCATGCGAGAACAAGGTGTAACTGTCGTGCCAGTAGCTGATCTGCAAGAATGATATCGACGCGTACGCAATCAGCACCGCTGCGGCAATCGCCCCGCCCACAAAGTGCGACACCTTGAAACGCTCCAACAATTCCGCGATGCCCCACACCGCGGCGATAAACAATCCCACGAACGGCAGATACGCGTATCGGTCCGCCATCGCCTGCCGCCCCACCTGTACGATCCCGATCATCGGCACCATCGCCGCCAGATACCACAGCCAGCCGGTCAGCAAATAGCGATGCCGATTACGATTGATCCAAACAAAGCCAGAGATTCCGGCAAGCAGTACTCCCGCCAGACCTACCTGCCACAAGGGGAGAAGTTGTTCAGGATGCGGGTAAAAAACCGCCAGCCCGGAAGGCCAGATTCCCTTCCCGATATAGGCCATGTACGAATAAACTGCGTTTTCAATTCGCAGACCCAGCGGCAATAGTTCGGTCGATCCGAGAGCGCCCCCGCTGTGCTGCGCGTACAGCGTGATCCAGGAACTTGCTGCCGACAAAGCAAAGAGCAGAATCTTTTCTGCAACCAGCCAAAACGCCGTCGCCCTCTCCTTTCGTGAATCGAATGCGATGCGCTTCAGAGGCCAGAAGTCCCACAGCAGAAGCAACACGGGTAAAGTAACGACCATCGGCTTCGCCGCCAACCCGAGCGCAAAGAGAAGCACCACGAGCGCATAGCGTCCAAAACTCCGCTTGCTCGCATACCAACCATATGCGCCCATCGTCAACAGCAGAAAGAACATCGATAGCAGCGACTTCCGCTCGGCCACCCATGCCACGCATTCGACGTTGAGCGGATGAACGGCGAATAACCCCGCCACTAGCGCGCTGCGCAGCCGATACCCAGTCGCTCGCTTCAGAACCAGAAACAACAGCACCACATTCAACCCATGCATTAAAACGCTGACCGCATGATGCCCACGCGGATTCGTCCCGAAGAATTGCACGTCCGCCATATGCGAGATCCACGTCAGCGGATGCCAATTCGCTTCCACTGTCGCCGTGAGCGCCCATCTAAGATTGCTCCAGGAAAGTCCCTGCAAGACATGGGCGTTCGAAGTCACGTACGCGGGGTCGTCGTAGTTCACGAACCCATTACTGAACGCGGGAAGGTAAAGAATTAGAGTGGCAACAAACAAAAGCAGCGAAATAATAAGCGAAGAACCAACGTTAACGGACGGCGGGCGCGATGATAAGGAATCAAATCCTTCCTCGACAGCTGTCACGGGCTCTTTCATAGCGATGTCGTCCTTACTTCTGGTAAAACACTTCTTCCATCGTGAGGCATCCGGCGACACTCGACAAGTCAACAGCTGGTGACGTGTTTCGGCCACTCCTACAAATAAAACGGGCCTCATCACAGAGTGACAAGGCCCGCTTAAACTATGCTGTCAGAGCGTCTCGGAGGTACCCGAAACGCGTCCGCTTACTGGTTCTGCAGCAGGATCGGCTCCGTACCCACCGTCACCGAAGCGCCCTTGGAAATGGTGTGCTTCGTTCCCGTCAGATCCAGATAGTTGATGTACTTCGAGGCCGGCGTGTAGCTCTTGTTCCCGCCCGGATGCCACACAGCCTGTGCCGCGTATCCACCCGAACCGGTCAACCCGCAAGTCCAGATGCCCGTCGAAGTTGCTTCCGAACACAGCGTGCTCATGGTACGGCCGGTCATCCAAGCCTCGACCTCTTTGTAGGCCGTGCCAGCAGTGTTCGCTTTGCCACCGCTCTCCAGCGTTCCGGTGCGCTCATCGTTCCAGTCGTACCAGTAGTGCCTCACGACGCCGTTCGACCAGAGCAAGAGATATAACCTCGCTACGAAGCCTGCTTGATCGGTGGCGCTGGAGAGAGAGCTGTCCAGTCCCCATGCTCCTTCCGTCGACCACAAGGGCAGCGAACTGATTTTGTAGGTGGCCATGGTGCTCTGGTAGCACTGCACCACGGGAACGATGTGCTCAGCGGTCGTGTCGTAATAGGTGTGGAAACCGACGATGTCGATCCACTTGGTGCCGCCGGCCGCCAAAAACGATCCTAGGCGGTCAGGCATCGTGCAGTTCGCACTCGGATAGGTGTAGCTGAGCTGTCCGTTCGCCGGCGAGATGATCTTTGCGCTCGGAATGTACTTCTTGATGGTCTGATTCGCATCCTGCGCCATTCGCACCAGTTGGGCGTACGTACCAGTCCACTGCTTGATGTCGTGGGGAGTGTTCCAGAGTTCCCAATAGGTAATAGTGGGTTCGTGCTGCGCGATCGCCGTAACGAAATCGATGAAGTGCTGGTCGGTGCCCGTGCCATCCGAGTTCAGATCGTTCGGTGGATCGCAGGCTCCATCTGCCATATCGCAGCTGCTATCGCTCGGCTTCGAACTCGCCCAACCAGGCGTCCATCCGAAGGTGTAGATGAGAGTGTCATTATGCGACTTGGCTGCGCTCACCCAGCTATCCAGCGTGGACCAGTTGTAGACGCCCTTTGCCGTGTTGAGCTGTCCCCATGCGACGCTCGAGTCCCAGAGCCGCATGCCGGTCGTCGTCATCGTTGGCCAGGCGGTGCCAAACAGAACCCCGTCGTGCGCCGACATTCCGAACATCGTCGACGGAATCGTGGTGGAGGTGACCGAAGGCGGATCGATGGACCCCTCAGCTTGATCAGTTTGTGCGACCAGACCGGTCGCAATTAACAGGACAAAAATGCCCACAGCTAGCTGGCGGGGCGCGAGGAAGTTCTTCGCTCTCATCGTAACTCCTTATTTTTTAAATAGACGCGGAAGACGACTGGCAAAACCCGGGGCCGGAACCGCTATTACTCAACGAATAGTACTCCTTCAATACCTGATTTCCTGTAGTAGCAGGTTCTAGAACTACTGAGTAATGCTGCACAACCCGAAAGCCAAAGCTTGGAGAAAATCGGCCAGATTGTGGCGCGTGAAACGAGGAAAGGACTGTTTTACTTTATCTCGCTAATTCTTGTAGTTCAAGAGTACTCCTAAAGTATTACCGGAGGCAATCGACCCGCGAAAACCCGAAGCAGAAGTGACTCGATCTCTGAGTCCGTTGGGGGACTCGGTATTGGAACTCCCGACTGGGCAGCCCAGCTTGTCGCGTCACTATTTCGCTTCCATACAGTAATGCGCGCGATCCAATTGCCGTGAACGCCTGATGGTCTCATACCGTCCGCGAACCTATGCTTATTTCATATTGTTATTGATCCTCAATCCTTAGGAGTTTCCGTGACTCGCTTCCCAAAATTGCTTCTCACTCTTTCCATTGGCTCGGCGCTCGCCCTTCCCGCCGCATTCGCCCAAAGCTCTCTAACCCCAGCCTCGGCAGTCCTTTCGAAAGCGTCAGCGGGAGTTACCGTAGCCGACTCCACGTTCCTGAAGAAAGCGGCCAGCGGAGGAATAGCGGAAGTCGAACTCGGGCAACTGGCCCTTCAAAAGGCCTCCAGCCCCGATGTCAAGCAGTTTGCCCAGCGCATGGTCAATGATCACACCAAGGCCAATGGCCAGCTTAAGCAGGTCGCCGCCGATGAACACATCCGTCTCCCTCAGAGCATGAGTGCCAAAGACAAGGCCACGAAAGACACGCTGGCAAACCTGTCCGGGGACGATTTCGACCGCGCCTATATGAAGGATATGGTGCAGGACCACCGCCATGACGTCGCCGAATTCGAGCGCGAGAGTAAGTCCGCACAGGATCCAGCGGTCAAAAGCTTCGCGATGCAGACCTTGCCCACGCTTCGCGACCACTTGAAGGAGGCTGAGAGAATCGCGCCCAAGGATCAGTCCGCACAGAATTCATCGCGCTAGCGGGAAGAGGAAACAAAGGCGTTCCGGATCGCCGTAACCAGCCCCGGGATCGTGTACTCCTTTGCTTTGATGTCGGCTTTCAGGCCCAGTTCCCTCAGCGTCGCTGAGGTTACGGGGCCGATCGACGACATCAAAATACCATCGAGCCGGGCATCTTTCCGATCGAGCAGTTCGACGAAGTTCTTGACAGTGGAGGAACTAGTAAACGTTACGACCTGCGGCCGCCGCTTTGGATTCCCCAGCGCAGCCTTTAGCCGCACTCGGGAAGACTCCGGTACAACCGTTTCATAGGCCTCCACCACATCGACCTGCGCTCCGGCCCTGCGCAGTTCGCGGGGAATCACATCGCGTGCGACCCTGGCCCGAACTAGCAGCACCCGCTTCCCTTTCACCTTCGACTTGAGGCTGCGAACGACAGATTCCGCCACGTATTCTTTGGGCACAACGTCGACTGTTGCGCCACGCTTTTCAATCGCTTTCTTCGTCGCCGGTCCGATCGCCGCCACAAGCAGTCGTTCCGGAAGGTGCTTCCGGCGCCACTTCTCCATCCGCGCCCACATTGCGTCCACTCCGTTAACGCTGGTCAGAATGAGCCAGTCATACGAATCCAGATTTTTCACGGCCAAATCAAGCGGCCGGAACGAGCGAGGATTTCGGATTTCGATAAATGGAATTTCGACTACTTCCGCCCCAGCCTTGCGCAGTTCCGCAGATAAAGCGCCCGCTTGATGCCGCGCCCGCCCCACCAGCACCCGAATTCCTGCCAGCGGACCGCCGTCATGAGCACGCTTCTTCATTCACCCTTCTTCACTTCTTTTTTCGTGCCCAGACTGCGCTCGCACATCAGCCGTGCCGTGCCAGTGATCGCGGTATCCGTGGCACCGCTCAACGATTCGATCACCTTCTGTTGCTCGTCGCGCGTGCGGTTCTGGCTCAATTTGAATTTGGCTTCGATCTTCGTAACCGCAATCTCGAAGCCCACAATATGCCCCAACATCCGCGTCCGGTAGGCCTCGCTCAGGCTGCTCCACTGTTCCTCGTAAGCGGCTTCGAACGTCGGGATCAAATCGTCCAACATCCCCAGCAATTCTTCCGTATCGCTGAACACGCGCGCATCGCCATAGGCGTGGACCGCACCGTAATTCCACGTGGGAACGTTCTCCCGCGTCGCGTAGTTCGTTGGCGACACATACGCGTGAGGCCCATGAAAAATCACGAGGCAGTGCTCCTGCTCCTGCAGAAACCGCCAGTGCGGATTCGCTTTCGCCACATGGCCGCGAATCAGAAGATGCTGTCGCGCTTCACGAATCACTACCGGCACATGCGTGGCAAATGGTCCATCTGCGGTCGTCGAGACCAGAATGGCGAACGGGTTCGCCCGCATAAATGCCACCGCAGCAGCCTGATCTTCAACCCGAAAATGTTCTGGAATGTACAAGTGCGGTCTTTCCCTCGAGTCCTGCTGGTTTCGTCGCTTCTTTTCCGAATCAAGGAAAGAAGCACGAACGATCGAATCACCGTGGGAGAGCGGCCCTTAAGGGCGGCGTAACAGGCGGCCAAAAAAAGGGCTTCAGCCCCTGTGGTCATCCCGGCCGCCGCGGTCCGCGCCCCGACCCGTCCCCGACTCCTTCTTCCGTATATAAATCATCTTCTCCACTTCCGCGATGACGAGTCCCTGCTCGTCTTTTATGTCGACCTTGAACACGGGCTCGTACTTGATCAGCGTCTTCAGCTTCTCACGGATATCTTCGATCTGCGCATCGCTGATCCGAAACTCCGCCCTCACCGTCCCCGTCCCTGGTTTGCGATAGCGAATCGACGCGGCTTTGTCCCAGATCACGTACTCGTCACCTAATTGCGCCATCAGCATGAGCATATAGAAGGCGTCGGTCATGGCAAAGAGCGATCCACCGAAATGCGTGCCGACATAGTTGGCATTCCACCACGTCAGCCTCATCTCGACATCGACGGATTTCATATCCGCCGCGATGTCCTGGATGCGAATTCCCGCACCTAGAAACGGTGGCCACAGATTGATCCACCGGCGCAGCTTGTGCGAAGACTTCGCACCGCCCAGCAGCTTGAGAAGCACGTTCCGGGTCATTCCCTTCGTGAAACTTCGCGTCCTTGGTGGTGGATGATCTTGGCGGGCGTCGGCTACTTCACGGCTGCGGAGGAACCGCCAGCCCACGCCCGTACACAGCTTCGAGGATCTCATCGCCTCCGCGGCGAAGCAGCGCAGCTCCGGCCTCGTTGCCCAGCTTCTCCGGATCGTGTCCGTCCCTCGAATCGCGTAGCAGCTTCGATCCATCGGGATCGGCAACGATCGATTCTAGATGCAAATGGCCGTTCTTCACTTCCGCAAACGCACCGATCGGAACCTGGCAGCCTCCGCCCAAACTGTTGAGCAGCGCGCGCTCGCAGCTCGTAGCCGCGCGGGCATTCGGATCGTTTAAGAACGCCAGCAGCTCGCGCGTAGCAGAGTCGCCTTCGCGGATCTCTATTCCCAGCGCTCCCTGCCCCGCCGCCGGACACATGATCTCCGCCGGAATAATCTGCTTGATCCGCTCCGTCTTACCCAGCCGCTTCAAGCCAGCCGAAGCCAGAATAATGGCATCGTAATCTCCCGCTTCGAGTTTACGCAGGCGCGTGTCAACGTTCCCGCGCAGCGGATGAATATCAAGATCGGGCCGAACAGCCTTCAATTGGGCCTGCCGACGTAAGCTCGACGTGCCCACGCGCGCGCCCTGCGGCAACTCTTGAAAGCTAGAGTAGTGCAGCGAGCAGAAAGCATCCCGCGGATCCTGTCGCTCCGTGATCGCCGCAATTTCAAATCCCGGAGGAAGCTCAGTCGGCAAATCTTTCAGCGAATGAACGGCCAGGTCGACGCGGCCGGCCGCTAATGCCTCTTCGATCTCTTTCGTGAACATCCCCTTGGTGCCGACCATCGCGAGGGCAACGTCGGTGATCTTGTCGCCCGTAGTGTGAATGATTTCGATCTCGACTTCATGCCCGCGCTCCCGCAGCAGCGCAGAGATATGATTCGCCTGCCAGAGAGCCAGCTGTGAACCGCGTGAGCCGATGCGAAGGTGGGCCATCAGTGCCTCGTCCCCACTTCGTCCTTCTTGGTCGGCTGCTCCGCCTCTTTCCCCTTCACCTGCAAATTGAACAACCGTCGCACCACGTCAACGATCGTCGTGGCTTCCGATTCCTTCGCCGCCGACTTCAACGTCGTGATGGGTGTATGCATCACTTTATTGATGATGCCTCGCGTCAGAGCTTCGACCGCAATCTCCTGCTCCGGACTCAGTTGGCCCAACCGTCCCCGTACGCGGTCAATCTCCGCCTGCCGGATCGTCTCCAGATGATCCTGCAACGACACAATCGTCGGAACGACATCGAGCGTGTGTATCCTCGCCTCAAAGCGCTCGACTTCACTAGAGATAATCGCTTCCGCTCGCTCGGCTTCCTTCCGCCGGTCGGCGACGTGGCTCGTCACCGCCTGCTGCAAGTCGTCGATGTCGTACGCAAAAATCCCATCCAGCTTCGCCATCTCCGGCGAAACGTCCCGCGGTACCGCGATATCGATGAAGAACATCGGCCGGTTTTTCCGCCGCGAGAGAAACTGTTCTCCGTGCTCGCGCCGGAAAATCGCGTGGGGGGCGCCAGTCGAGGTAATGACGATGTCGGCGCGGTCGCACGTGGAATACAGATCGTCGAACTTGATCGCCTGCCCGTTGAACTTCTGCGCCAGCCCGATTGCCCGCTCGTATGTCCGGTTTGCCACAAAGATTGAAGCGCAGCCGTGTGCCATCAGATGGCGCGCCGCCAGTTCGCTCATCTTTCCGGCGCCGACAATGAATACCGTTTTCCCTTCCAGCGTCCCGAAAATCTTTTTCGCCAGTTCGACCGCAACCGACGCAATCGACACCGACGACGACCCCACCGCCGTCTCGCTGCGCACCCGCTTTGCTACCGCAAACGCCCGGCTAAAAAGCTGGTCCAACTGTCCACGTACCGCGCCCACCGCCCGCGCCGTTGCGTACGCTTCTTTGACCTGTCCAAGAATCTGCGCCTCGCCGATGACCATCGAATCCAGGCTCGAGGCCACGCGAAACAGATGCCGCACCGCATCCTTCTCGCGGAATTCATACAAGTGTGAATCGAGCTCTTCCGGCGTGAGATGAAAATGCTCGTGCAGAAATCCGCGCAGGTCGGCGTGCCCGTTGGTGGTGTGCGTAATGATCTCGACGCGGTTGCAAGTCGAGATGACCATGGCCTCTTCAATCCCCGGATATGCAGCCAACTCGCGACAGCAATCCGGCAAGCGTGATTCCGGGATCGCCAGCCGCTCCCGCACTTCCAGTGGAGCGCTCTTGTGATTCACGCCGATGAGTTGGAATCTCATGAGGCCCCAAACCTGTGCATCGTCGAGAAATAATTCGCCGCCCAAGCCGCCAATGCCGCTACAAATGCAAACGTCGCCAGGAACGCCGCGCGCCGTCCGCGCCATCCGGAATTCCAGCGCGTGAAGACCATCACCATGTAGACGGCCCACATCAGCAACGACAGCAGAATCTTCGGATCAAGAAAATCCATCCGCCCGTAGGTCGTCAGCGCGACCACGGAGCCCGTAATCAGCCCCAGTGTCATGAACGGAAAGCCAAGCAGCAGCGACCGGTACCCTATCTGGTCGATCACCTCGAGCGCTGGCAGAAACGAAATCAGGCTGGTCGGCTTCTTCGACTTCAACCGCCGTTCCTGGATCAGATACAGCAGGCTCGCCCCAAAACTCAAAACCAGCGCCGCATACCCCGTAAAGATCAAGAATGATGTGGGCAATCAGCCATCCTTTGTGCGACACATACTGCGTCAGCAACACCGGCTGCTCATCCACCGCGGCCACGAAAGTCAGAAAGAAGACCACCGGGAACACCACCACCCCGGGCGAAGTGGTCTGGTAAATCGTGTAGATCAGCATGAAGAACGACATCGACAGGAAGGCCAGCAGCGACTCGCCGTTATGCACCGACGCCCAAACGACTTTGTCCGTTAGAACCAACTCCGTCAAGGAGACGAAGTGAAACACCATACCCAAGCTGGCGGCATGCAGCGCGATGCGGCTGAATAGGTCGCTCGTACGGGTCAACGCCACAAAGGCGTAAACCAGTCCGATGAAGTAGCACCCCAGTGCAAAACGCAGCCAAAGCAGTGACATAGGCCTTATAAGGTCCGGAATCCCCTGAGTTTACCCCAAATCGCGGGTCCGGTCCCGAATCCTCTGGTAACATCCTCATCTTCTCCGAGGACGCGGGTAAGGCCAACAAAGCGGGTCACTTAAGTGTGTGATTAGGATCACAGACTGGAATAACCGTAAGGTCCCGACTGCCAAGTCGGACCGGAAGGAACATTCATAAAACTAGGGCTTTAGCCGCTGCGGGCTGGCAAAGCAGAACGCACCGCCCCGGAAGCGCGCGGGAAAAGCTCCGAATCAATTCATCTTTGGTACGCTATGCGGACTCGCCGCGCCGGGCGTCATCCCACCAGCCGCATGCCCGGCTCCCATCGATCCCATATCTCCCGGAGCAAAGCATGTCACGCGTCCGCTCGTAGCCACCCGCAACTGCGCCGGACAATCTCCCGCCGTCATCGCCCCATTCTGCGATTGCACCGTAAACAGCTTGCCGTCCGCGTTCCCGGCCACTCCGACGCTCATCCCCGGCATGTCATACGCGACATAGAAAGGATGCTTCCCTTGGCTGGCCTGCACAGCGCACTCGCTCGCCGTCTTCGATTGATCCGCACTCGCTCCAACGCTGAGCCGCCCGCAATCCGTCGCCGACGCTCCCGAATACTCCTGCAGCTTCTGGGACACCGCGTCCGACTTCGACGAAGACGGCACCCCACCCGAAATCGCCGCCGGGCCGGAGGCTTTGTTGCAAGCGGTGAGACAGAGAAGAACCGACGCGAGAACGACCAGCGAAGTTTTCATGCCGTGATTGTAAATCCTCCACGACCCATGTAGGGACGGCCACCTCGGCCGTCCGCAAGCCGCAAAGCTCGCCTTATTTCTTCCCCGTCAGCTCCCGAATCAAATCCACTTCCGCCTGCCGGTACGGAGTTCCATCGTCCCGCAGCACTTCATGAAACCACACTGGAGGCTGGCTCAAAATGTACGGATGCTCCCACGATTCCCACGGATAATATGTCTGCGTCTTCCCTGCCACGAATCCCCAGTTAATCGCACCGACGCGCTCCCCTTTCGCGACCGGCAGAATCCCATCGAACGTACTCCCCACCGAACGCGCCATATACTCCGTGCAGACTACCGGACGATGAAATCTTCTCAGCCACGCGATCTCTGCCTTGAACGACTCGGGCCAGCTGTAGTTATGAAAGGTAATGACATCCGACTCGCGCAGCTGAATCCGCTGGATCTCATCCGGCGCGCTCTCATCCTTCGACGTATCGATATCCCATACTCCGCTCGTCAAAGGCTGCGTCGGATTCACCTCTCTCGCCCACGCAAACGCCTGCGGCAGCAGCATCGCCACCCGAGCCAGTTTCTCCGCCATCTTCATCTCAGTCTTCGGATAGCTCCCCGTCGTGTCCGAGCCGGGCTCGTTCCACACATCCCATCCGAGAATCCGATCATCCTTCGCAAACGCCCCCACGACTCCTTGCACGTATGCCTTCAACCGCGGAGCCTGCCCCGGATCCGCCAGCGCCTTCGCTCCTGGACTCTGCACCCATCCCGAATTGTGAACCCCAGGAATCGGTGGTCGCTGCGGCCCCAACTTCGGCAGCGGATCCCAACA
The DNA here is from genome assembly GCA_963793945.1 of uncultured Acidobacteriota bacterium. Classification (GTDB taxonomy): domain Bacteria; phylum Acidobacteriota; class Terriglobia; order Terriglobales; family Acidobacteriaceae; genus Sulfotelmatobacter. Next base: position 161,993 of record CAWCCE010000003.1, read on the forward strand.
GGAATCAAACAACACAAACAGCGGACGGATATGATGCCGCGCTGCAATCGTCAAAAACTGGTCCATGCGCTTCTGAAATCCAGCCGCATCCTGTTGCCAGAGCAAATCATGCAGGAACACACGCATCGTGTTCATGCCAAGCCCTTCGGCCCATCCCAACTCCTTATCAATCTCCTCAGGATCGAACGATGCCGCCTGCCACATCTCCAGTTCGTTGATCGCGTCCTTCGGAATGTAGTTGCTCCCCACAAGCCACGGCTGCCTCGCATACCACTCATTGGCCCGCTGCTCCGACCAACGCGCAGTCTGCGCCGATGCAGCGCAGATGAGAAAAATAAGAACTAAGACAAGGGTGGAAAGAGTCTTGTGTGTTTTCAAAAGAAGGGCTCCGCCAGAACTTATATCACCGCCGGGCCCGCAGAGGGCGCCGAGTCGAAGGATGGCAAATAATATCTCGGTGAGCTCTGCGTAGCCGGCGGTAAACGCTTTTTCATTCCACTCCTAAACTCCCCAGCGCTTCCTCGAGCAACGCGCCATCAATCCGTAACCGGCGCCCGTCAGACTTCACGTCCTCGATTTCATCAAACGCCCGAAACAATCGCATCTTCACCGCCGCATACTGCTCGGCGTCATTCAACGGACGTCCATGCGCCGCGTTCCACTCCGCCAGCGGCTCTTGCGGCAAAAACACGCTGACCGCATAAGTCAGTTTCCGGTCTGACGTAACGTCAAAGATAAACTCCGTTGCCGGAGCTTCGGGATCTCCCGCCAGCGCCTCCCGCTTACCGACAAAGTAGTACTGATACACATATCCCTGCGCGCCTGTATATGTCTTCACTCGCCGCACGGTCATGCCGACATTATGAAACGATCCTACGTTTTTGTCGCGAAACCACTATTCGAAACTTATTTGCGACCATTTCTATGTATATACATCCATTGTTGGCATGGAACATTCCGCACTTCCGGTTCTGCCCTGCCTCTGCGCGAATCTTCGGAGAGCGACCCGCGCCCTCACCCAGCTCTACGAGCAGGAACTCCGTCCCCTCGGCCTCCGCTCGACGCAGATGACCATCCTGCAGGCTCTTTCGCACACCGGAGAAATCTCCCAAGGACGACTGGGACAAATCCTCGCAATGGATAGCACCAGTCTGACTCGCACCATCGCCATCATGTCCCGCGAAGGCTGGATCACCGAGCGGCGTGGCGAAGATCGGCGAGAGCGCAGGCTTCGTCTTTCTGACGCCGGTGAAAAACAGCTGAAGCGTGCCCTCCCCGTTTGGGAGAAAGTTCAGGCACGTGTGCGTCATCAACTCGGCGGTCAAAGTTGGAACAGTCTCATGCAACTCAGCCGTCAACTCGCTAGCTTCACCACCACCGAAGGAGAATTACGATGAAACCCTACGCAAAACTCATGCTCGTGCTCGGCCTGCTGTGGTTCCTTGGTGCGTTGTCGGCTTCGGCATTGCATCTGTTCGAAAATGCTTCGAGCCGCCTGGGCGGCGCGGTTGCGGTAGGCGCAACCCTGCCCTTAATTGTGTTTTTTTTATGGTTCGGTGTTTCCCGGACATTCCGAGACTTCGTCATGTCGTGGAATCCAACCATTCTCACCGCAACCCAATCGGGAAGGATAATCGGATTCACTTTCGTTCTCCTCGAGGCGCATCGCGGACTTCCCGCAATCTTCGCACTACCTGCGGGATACGGCGACATGGCCATTGGAGCAACCGCAACCTTCGTGGCCTGGAAGCTGGCCAATGCCGGCCATCGCAACAGTTTTATTCTTTGGCAATTGCTTGGAATCGCCGACTTGGTCACCGCTGTAGCCTTGGGCACAACTGCCGGCCTACTCGATCCGCACGGCGTACCCATGCTCTATATGACAATGCTGCCGCTCAGCCTCGTGCCCACATTCCTGGTTCCGCTATATCTGATTTTTCACGTAGTGTGCATCGCGCAAGCGAAGCGCTGGACCGTTCCATCACAGCCTCATTATCAAATCGCGACCTCTGCTCCGGTTCGCCAATTCTGAGCAGGCGAAAACTTCGGGATTGAATCTCAATTGCTGCGCAACACCCGCATGGGATTCACTCCCGAAGCGCGCCTCGCCGGAATGTACCCGGATATCGCCGCCACCAGCAGCAACGCCAGCGCCATCCCGAAATAGGTCGGCAGGTCCCACGACGACGTTCCGAACAACAGCGACGAAATCAGCTTCGCCACCACGAGCGCGAGCACCGTTCCCAATACCATTCCCGCACACGCTAGTCGCATCGTGCCGGCGAGCACCTGGCTCTGCACTCTCCAGACGCTTGCCCCGAGCGCCATGCGGATGCCGATGGCTTGCGCCTGGCGCGTCACCGAATACGAGATCACTCCATAGATGCCCAGCGCGGCCAGCAGCAATCCGAGCGCTGCGAAAGCGGCGACCAGCAGCATGAAGAATCGTCGCGGAGAGACCGCGCGATCGACAATCGTCTGCACCGGCCGGAATTCCGCTGCCGGCTGGTTCGGATTCAGCTCCCGCAGAGCTCGCAGCACGCTGGCCGCGAGCGTCGCCGGTGGCAGGCTCGTGCGTATCACCAGTTGCGCTCCCGACGGCCCCTGTTGCGTCGCGGGATAATAAATCTGCGATCCCGTTCCGCCCTCGACCGTCTCTTCGTGGACGTCGTCGACCACTCCCACCACGCGGTCTTCTTCATCACCGCGCATTAGGATCTTCCCCACCGGATCTTCTCCCGGCCAATACACACGCGCCGCTGAGGCATTGATCAGCACCACTCGTTCGCTGCGCGGCCCATCGGCCCACGTGAAATCGCGCCCTTGTATCCGAATTCCCATCGCGCGAATGAATCCCGGCGTAACCACATACACCAGAGGATCGGGCAACTCTCCCGGCGCAAAAACTTTTCCCTTCGGTGCCGGCGCATCCCACTCGCGATTCGGTCCCAGCGGCAGGTAGTCTGAGATTCCCGCGGCCTCCACTCCCGGCAATCCGCTCACCCGGGCAATAATCTGTTGAAATATTTCGCCGCGTTTGACCTGGCTCCCTTCCGGCGTTGGAGCGCTGTCGTCATATTCCACTTTGATGGACGCCGCCCGATCCGGCTGGAAGCCCAGATCGACGTCGAGCACCTTCACAAAGCTGCGCAGCAGCAGCCCCGCGCTCACCAGCAGCACGCAAGCCAGCGCAACTTCAACGATCACCAACCCTGCTCGGATGCTTTCGTGCTTACGTCCTAGTCCAGCGCCAGGGCCCGAGTCCTTCAACATCTCCTGCAGATTGCCGCTCGCGATTCGAAGTCCCGGCAGCAGTCCGAAGATCGTTGCCGTAAACACGGCTACGAGCACCGTCCACCCCAGCGCCGGCCCGTCGATCCGCAAGCTGCTGAGCAGGGGCAGGGCCACAGCTCCTTGATGCGCAAGCCACGCAATCAACACGACAGCCAGCCCAAGTCCAACGGCCGCGCCTGCACCCGAAAGGACAAGGCTCTCCATCAGCAATTGCCGGACAATGCGTCCCCGGCTGGCTCCAAGAGCCCCGCGCACCGCAAATTCCTTCGCACGCGCCACAGCGCGGGATAATAGAAGGTTCGAAAGATTCACTCCCGCAATCAGCAGGATCACTCCCACTGCGCACCACAATGCAATCAGCGAACGCCGCAGTTTTCCCGTGACGTAATCCTTCAACGGCACAGGAATCAGATCGCCCCGATAGCGTCCAAGCGTCGCGGGATACTTCACGTTGAAATAAATATTGGGGGCGACTCGGTTGGCATCGTCCAACGCCTGGGCTCTTGTCACTCCCGGCTTGAGACGACCGATCAGCGTGACGATGTTTCCCCAATTGCGCTCCAGATTTAAATCGAGTGGAGTGAAGACATCCACTTTCGCTCCCGGAGAGAAGACTGCGCCAAAGTCGAAGCTGTCCGGCAACACGCCGACAATCGTAATCGGCGCTCCATTCAGTTCCACGGCTCTCCCCACGATCGCAGGATCGCCATTGAACTGACGTCTCCAATAAGCGTTCGCCAGCAGCGCCACCGGATGCGGACCGCCCCGGCTTTCCTCCGCGGTGAACAGCCGTCCCATCGCCGGCTGCACACCCAACACCTGGAAAAAGTTTCCGATCACCTCGACGCCCGTCGCCGGCTCCGGCTCGCCGCGTCCAGTCAGCCGCAAATTGTCCGCAGTGCCGAAAGCCATGTACCCGGTGACACCCTGGTACGCGCGACTCTGATCGCGGAATTCCTCATAGGCGTCGGCAGAATACGTCGCGCAGGAAAGGCCGCACGCGTTCGGAGGCGGCGCAATCCATACCAATTCGCGAGAGTCCGGAAACGGCAGCGGCCGCAGCAGCAATGTATTCACGACGCTGAAGACGGCGATATTCGCTCCGATGGCCAGCGCCAGAATCAGAATCGAAACGGCTGCGAATCCCGGATCGCGCCCCAACGTGCGCAAGGTATACCGCATATCCTGCAGCGAGTCGTTCCAGTAGTCCTTGAGGCGTTTGCGGCGTTCCATTTTCTCTCCCATGCGCACACCGATTTTCTGTACAGCGCGTAAATCTCCGAACTGGAGCTCGGCTTCCTTACGGGCGGCATCCGGCGTCCAGCCTTGAGCGACCAGATCATCGATCTTGGCTTGCAAGTGAAATCGCAACTCGTCTTTCACATCAGCCGCTGGATCAGGTCCGAAGAGGCGCGAATAACGCCTCCACATCGGAATCGGTTTCATGCCACTTCCTCCGGCAGCGGAGGCTGTGTTGCCCCCAGCACCTTCGCCACGGCCGACGCATACGCCTCCCACGTCTTCACTTCATGACGCAATTGCCGTCGCCCCTCGGCCGTCAGCCGGTAGAACTTCGCCTTGCGGTTGTTTTCGGAAAGCCCCCACTCGGCGTCGAGCCATCCCTTATTTTCCAGCCGCCATAGCGCGGGATAAAGAGTGCCTTCCTCGAGCAGCAGCGCGTCGTCGCTCTGCCGGCGAATTAGGCTGGTGATGGCATACCCGTGAAGCGGTCCCCACACCAGAGCCTTGAGGATCAGGACATCCAGCGTGCCTCGAAAGAATTCCAGTTTCGCGCTATCCATTCGCACCCCATGCAATCCAAGGGAAGCCTGCCACAAGTCCCCTTGCATAACAAGGGGACGTTCTGGAAGGAAATTGGTTAGCGAAAAGTGAGGGTGGTCACTTCTCAGCCACGACACAACGAGGTGTTCACCCAGTTCGTCGCAAGGTCTCCCGACCCCGTTCGACCCGGCATTGTGACATCTGACCTTGCGTTCCACAGGCCAGCGAGCAGATCATTGCCAAGGCGCTAGCGGTCTACAAAGAAGACAAGAACAAGCCGCTAACTCCTGTGTTCTCAAGATTTTGACCTCTAACTGCTAGGCGCTCAAGATTTTGCAGACACATTTTGCAGAACCCGCGCCATTCAAGGCTTTTCAGAGGGGGTGGGGGAGGGGGGTACCCCTATTCCCCAGACCGATTCCCAATACGGAACCGCTTTGAAACCTGCTTTCTTGACCATTCCGCAAAATATTTTTTCGATATTTTCCACAACTCATAGTCCTCGCTGAACCCACACGTCTGATTCATTCTCCCGCCCCATTTCGCCGATAGCGTTTCTCAGGAGTGCTTTCGATGGCTGAATGGTTTTGGACTGCGCTCGGAGCGTTGGCCCTCATCGTGATCTGCGAGGAGTTGCGCATTTACAAGATTCACCGCGCCTCTCGCATCAACGAAGAGATTTTCCGGATCGTCACCGAAAATGCCGCCGACATGATCGCCCTCGTCGACGTCAAGGGACGTCGCTTGTACAACAGTCCTTCGTACAAGCGCATTCTCGGTTACTCGCCCGCCGAACTCGGAGAAACTTCTGCCTTCGAGCAGATTCATCCCGACGATCGCTTTCGCGTACTCGATGCTGCTCGCGAAGCGCGAGAAAGCGGAATTGGCCAGCGACTGGACTACCGCATCAAGCACAAGGACGGAAGTTGGCGCGTGCTCGAATCGATCGCCAGCACGATTCGCGACGACAAAGGCCAGGTCTCGAAGCTCGTGATCGTCAACCGCGACATCACCGACCGCAAGCGCGCCGAGCAACAGCTCGAGCACAACCTATTCCACGATCCACTGACCGGATTGCTCAATCGCCGTTCCTGTCTCGACCGCCTGCAGAGCGCCTTCGTGCGCTCTCGCGGAGATTCCGGTCATCCCTACGCGCTCCTGCTCGCCAACGTCGATCACTTCAAAGTTTTCAACGAGAGCATGGGTTCCGTCGCGGGCGACGAAATCCTGATGGAGATTTCGCGCCGCATCGGAACCTGTCTCTCCAAAGATGAAACCTTCAACCGCCGCGATCGTGGTCAAACATCTTCAGACGCCGTGCTCTTCCGCTTGGGAGGCGACGAATTCACCATCCTCCTCGAAGGCACGCCCGATCCAAGCGACGCCATGCGCGTTGCCAAGCGAGTGCAGGAGGTGGTCGCCGCACCGCTGATCACGCAGCTCCGCGAGGTGCGAGCTGCATTGAGTATCGGCATTGCGTTGAGCGCGCCGGAACATACGCGTCCTGAGGACGTCCTGAAAGACGCGGACGTTGCGATGCGCCGCGCCAAAGCTCTCGGCGGATCACGCTGTGAAGTCTTCGATGAAGCCATGCACACGCGCGCCGTCGGCCGCTTGAAGCTGGAATCCGATCTCCGGACCGCCCTCACGCATCAGCAGTTTCGCGTCTACTACCATCCGGTCATTCAGCTCGACTCGCGCCGCATTGTCAGCTTTGAGGCGCTGCTCCGCTGGGAACATCCGACCCAGGGATTGATCTCTCCCTATCAGTTCATCGAAGCGGCCGAAGATACCGGAATCCTGGTCTCTATTGGCCATTGGCTCGTCGTCGAAGCTTGCCGCCAGTTGCGCGAGTGGCAGATCGACAGCGCGAACACAGACAACACAAATCAGGAACCGACGAACATTACCGTCAACGTGTCGGCTCGACAGTTTGCCGATGCGCGGCTGGTCAATGATCTTCAGGATGCGCTGCAGGAAACCCGGATCGATCCATCGCATCTGCAGCTCGAGATCACCGAGACCATCGCCGCAGCCGACCCCAAGCTTACTGTCACAGTTCTGTCACATCTTAAGCACATGGGAGTTCGTGTGATCCTGGATGACTTCGGAGCTGGATCGACTTCACTGCGCGGGTTGAGGCAATTTCCGGTTGACGCACTCAAGATCGACCGTTCGCTGATTCGCGAGATGCAAAGCGATTGCGCGACAGCCGACATCGTCGAACTGATCATCACGCTTGCCCACAAGATGAGCCTGAAGGCGATCGCGGAAGGGATCGAAACCTCGCGTCAAATGGAGCGGCTGCTCGAATTCGGATGCGAATTCGGACAAGGCTACTACTTCTCCCAGCCACTCGATGCCAAAGGCGCGCAACGTTTCGTGCGCCAGCAAGTCGCCGCGACCCGAGCGAGCACCGCCGCCGCGAAGTAACCGACCTGCACCAGATCATCAGTAGCGCTCCAAAGGCGTCATCCTGAGCGTAGCCGCATTTCAGGCGGAGCGAAGGATCTCGCGCGGGCTACGATCGAACTTGCCGATCCATGCGAATTCCAGCTGAGCCATTCGTCACCGAGTGCCGTTTCCGCGCGACACAACTCTTCCATATTCCGTCGCGCGGCTGAGACGGTCGAACATCCGCCACGCTACCAACGAGACCTTGCTGATCGCTTCTTCCCCATCGCGTTCGTTTACGAGAAAGGACGTCATCACGCAGATGACGTATGGACGTCCTTCTACAAATACGATCCCAGAGTCGTTGCGGACGGCTTCGAGTTCGCCCGGCTTGTTGGCAATCTTCAAGTCCGGCGGAAGCTCGTGCGGGATGAACGAGTCCTTATTCGTACTAAGCACTTTGAAGAAGTCATCGGTCGATTCTTTGCTCAAGACCTTGTCGTGATAGATAGCGTCGAGCAACGTCATCATCTCTCGCGGCGTAGAAATATTCTCGCGGCCTTGCTTCGCAGCCTCAAGGTCCATCATCTTGCGGCGCAGCCGCGTATGTGTCAGACCAAGCGTATCGAGCATAGCGTTCACGTTCTGCATCCCCACACGATCGATCAATACATTCGTTGCAGCATTGTCGCTAACCGCAACCATCATGGTGGCGAGGTCGCGAAGCGTCACACGCGTCACGCCCGGAGTGAGGCCGTTCATGATATCGCTGTCCTGCACCAGATCGGACGCTTGCACGGTGTAGAGATCCGTTAGCTTGAGCTTGCCTTGTTGCGTTTGTAGGTACAGATCGGCGAGAACCGCGATCTTGATGGAACTAGCCTGAGCAAAGACTTCGTCTTCGTGAAGGAAATAATGATCGCCTGTCGTTAAGTCTTCGATCGCTACTCCCATCACGCCGTCGAGATGCTGATCGATCTCCTGAATATTGGCTTCGAGTTTCTGGCAGAGAACTTTCTGCTTCCCTGCGGACGGAGGCTGAGATTGCGCGGAACATGAAGTTACAAGCACGATGCAGATGAGTACGCGGTTCAAGTGTCTCTCCTGAGCCGAGGATTGTAACAGCAGCTTTGCGAACGAACTCACAACGGAGAACTCAGGAGACCACTACGGAAACCTGCAACGAGCGACCGACTCTTGCGAGAAAGGTTCAGCCATCGATCTTTGCCTCGCGCAGCTGCTTCACTGCGGTTTCGGAGCTAACGGGAGAGTAGTAGACCTCTTTGAACGTGTAGGAGCGGGCTTTGGAACTGATGACCGGAAGGATCTCGATGTGCCAGTGATAGTCCTCGTCGATGGTCTTCCAATAGCCGAGATTCTTCGAGGGATGGATGCTGCTCGGCGAAGTATGCAGCACCAGGTGAAATTCCTCTGTTACCGAGCGAATGCGTTGCAGCGTGCGCCGGAGCAAGGCCGCAAGGTTGGTGCGAAGGCCCGGCTTGTTCAGCCCTGTGCGTTCAAAAGAGGCTTCGTGATTGCGCGGCATGATCCAGGTTTCGTAAGGGACGCGCGGAGCGTAGGGACAAAGAGCGACGTAGTCTCCCCGAGCCTCGATTACACGCTGGGCCTGGTGTTCCTCCTGCTGGATGATGTCGCAGAATACGCATCGCTCCTTGCCGACAAAGTACTCGCGCCCGGCGCGAAGCTCGTAGAGCACGCGCCGCGGGACAAACATTGTCGCGGTGATCTGCGAAGTGGGATGACTGAATTCCTGTCCCGCGTTCTTGCCGTAATCCTTGAAGAGACTCACGTACTTGATTCGCGGATCATGCTTGAGATCCAGTATCCGCTCGGCGGCTAAGCGCAGGAAATGTCCAATCTCGTCGTCACCGGCGATCCAGAGATGGCGATCGTGGTTGCGATTCTCGATCAGGACCTCGTGCGCGCCGACGGAATGCATTCGATCGTAGATCCCATCCCCGCGACGGTCGGGTTCGCCTTCGATGCGGTACAGAGGTCGTGGGTGCACGACCGAGCGCGCAGACCACAGCGCGCCGGGTGCATCAGGAGAACTTTTGATCACCTGCTGCGGCGTCGACGCGTCGGTGCAGAAAGGGCAAGGGACCTCAGGACGAGACGCAGCATCCCCCGGATCATCTCCCGTGATGACCCAGGAGCGCGTGATTGGGTCTTTGCGCAGTTCCATAGAAAGAAAAGAAAAGGAGAACACCGGAGGAGAATCCTAGTCAACTGGATTTGCCGCAAGAGTTTGGTGACGAGCTATGCGAAATGACGCAGATGAGCGGCGCGCCGCTTTGCTATAATCCGCCGAAGCCCGCCCAGATGACCGAGCCGTCCACTCCGCTGATGCGGCAGTATGCCGCCGTCAAAAAAGAACATCCCACCGCGCTTTTGTTCTTCCGCCTTGGGGATTTCTACGAACTGTTCTTTGACGACGCGATCGTGGCCGCGAAAGAGCTGCAGATCACGCTGACCTCCCGCAGTAAGGAAAAAGGGATTGCGGTGCCCATGTGTGGTGTGCCGTACCACGCCGCGGAGGGATACATCGGGAAGCTGATCCGCCGAGGCTTTAAGGTTGCTGTTTGCGAGCAGGTCGAGGACCCGCGAGTCGCGAAGAAGTTAGTGCGGCGCGAGGTCACGCGTGTAGTCACGCCCGGAACCGCAGCGGATTCGTCACTCGGATCAGACGAGAACAACTTCCTGGCGGCTCTGGCGCAGGTGGGAGATCGAGTAGGGTTCGCGGCTCTGGATTTGTCCACGGGTGAATTCCGGGCAACGGAATTCTCCGGTGAGGGGGCTTTGCGGAGGGTGCAGGAGGAATTGGAGCAACTGCGGCCCAAGGAGTTGCTCTACGGATCGGCGGCGCCTTTGTTCGAGAGTGCAGGTACTCGGTCGACAGACCAGCCGAGCTTTTCTCGGCCAGATCCTTCGGCTTCGCTCAGGACAGGCAGCCAAGGGCGTCCGTCTCTATATGGTTCGTCTACGGCTTCTCCACAGCCTCGGGCAGCTGGAGCAACCTGCACCGAAACTCCGTTGGATGACTGGATCTTTGCGCCGGATCATACTCTTCCGCTGCTCGAAAATCACTTCGGCGTGCTTTCGCTCGAAGGATTTGGGCTTGCGGGACGCACGGCTGCGGCCTCGGCGGCGGGCGCCATCCTTTATTACGTGCGCTCGACGCAGCGCGGGTCGCTCGATCACGTGGACCGGATCGGGTGGTATGAACGGCAAAATTGTTTAGTTCTCGACGCGGTGACGGTGCGAAACCTCGAGCTGATCGAGCCGCTGTTTGCAGGAACCGACGCGGGCGTAACGCTGTTCCGCTCAATCGACGCGGCGACTACTCCGATGGGCAAGCGGCTCTTGCGGGCCTGGCTGCTGCGGCCATCGCTCGATTTGAAGGAGATTCACGGACGGCTCGATGCGGTTGCGGCAGGCGTAAGAGACATCGTTGCTCGCGAAGAAATGCGGCGTGCACTCGACGGCGTGCTCGATCTGGAGCGCCTGCTGAGCCGAGTCACACTGGAAGCAGCGAATCCGCGAGATGTACTTGCGCTGTCATCTTCGCTGGCAAAGATTCCTGCAGTAAAAGCCGCGACAGCACGCTTGTTCGCGGAACGGTTACAACAGTTGCACGGCTTGCTCGATGAACTCGCGGACCTGCGGGATCGCATCGAGCACACGATTGTGCCCGAGCCTCCGTTGAGTTTTGCCGATGGCGGGGTCATAGCGCAGGGCGTCGATCACGATCTAGACGAATTGCGAGAATTGTCGCGCAACAGCAAGGCAGTGCTGGCGCAGATTGAGCAGCGGGAACGCGGACGGACCGGCATCTCGTCGCTGAAGGTAAAGTTCAACTCCATCTTTGGCTACTACATCGAGATATCGAAGTCCAATCTCCACCTGGTTCCGCAAGACTATGATCGCAAGCAAACTCTCGTAGGGGCTGAGCGCTTCACGACTCCAGAATTGAAGGAGTACGAGGCGAAGATTCTCGACGCGCAGGAAAAGATTGTCGAGATCGAGCGGCGGCTGTTTACCGAGCTGCGAACGTCGATTGCGGCCGAAGCCAAGCGCATCCGGCAGACCGCGCTGGCATTGGCGGAGGTCGATGTGCTGGCGTCGCTGGCCCACATCGCGGCTTTGCGAAACTATTGCCGGCCGCAGTTTGTAGAGGTGGGCGGAGAGCTTGAGATCATCGAAGGCCGACATCCGGTGATTGAGCAGCAAGACATCGCAGGAGCCAGCGACCGCTTTGTCCCCAACGATCTCTATTTGAATGACACGACGCACAACATTCTGTTGTTGACCGGACCGAACATGGGGGGCAAGTCGACATATCTGCGGCAGACCGCACTGATCGTGATCCTGGCGCAGATGGGGTCATTTGTTCCCGCGCGTTCGGCTAAGTTGAGCATTGTCGATCGCGTATTCACGCGCATCGGGGCGAGCGACAATCTGGCGCGCGGACGGTCTACATTCATGGTTGAAATGACGGAGACGGCTGCAATTTTGCACACGGCCACAGCGCGCTCGTTGATCCTGCTGGATGAAGTAGGGCGTGGCACTTCTACTTACGACGGGCTGGCGATTGCGTGGGCTGCGGTCGAATACCTCCATGCACGGGTGCGGGCGAAGAGCCTGTTCGCAACGCACTATTTTGAGTTGACGGAACTGGCAGAGCAACTCGCGGGCGTGAAGAACTATCACGTATCAGTTAAAGAGACCGGGGGAGGGATCGTATTCCTGCGGAAGGTCGAGCCTGGAGCGGCGGACCGCAGCTATGGGATTGAAGTGGCCAAGCTCGCTGGTCTGCCGAATGAAGTGGTCGAACGGGCGCGCGAAGTGCTGGTCGAGCACGAATTTGCCGAGCAGCAAGCGACAGCACATTTATCGCCAGGGGCAAGTCCTCCACCGGCGCAGTTGACCATCTTTACTCCCCTGTCGCAGCCGGTGCTGGACAAGCTGCGAGAGGTGGATTTGAATCGTCTCACGCCGCTCGAAGCCTTGAATTTGTTAGCCGAGCTGAAGAAAGAAATCTAGCCGCAGAAGACGCTGGTAATCGGGGAGGATGGTCTGTCGCAAGATCCCGGGCAATTAATGATCGTCGGCTTCGACGGGGTCGAGATGTCGGCGCGACTTTCTTCCCTGCTCAGGCGCTTGCAGCCAGCGGGTGTGATTCTGTTTGCGCGGAATATCAAGAGCGCTGAGCAGACCTGGACGTTGTTACGGGAATGCCAGAAATGCGTCGCCACGCCGCTCTTTACTTGCGTTGATCTTGAAGGTGGAAGCGTAGATCGCTTTCGGGATGCGCTGGGATCGGCACCGTCTGCTGCTGATGTTTTCGCCACGCACGACCGCAAATTATTCCGCAAGCATGGACAGGTGATTGGGGAAAACTGCCGGCTGATGGGGTTCAACGTCGACTTTGCGCCCGTGCTTGATCTGGCATTCGAGGCTTCGCGCAGCGTGATGGGATCGCGGGCTGTGTCGGCGAATCCGCGTGAGGTCGTCACTTATGTGCGGGAATTTCTCGCCGGCCTGGGCGCTGCGAAGGTGTTGGGATGCGGCAAGCACTTTCCCGGGCTCGGCGAAGGCAATCTCGACAGTCATCACGAATTGCCGGTGATCGAGAAATCGATGAAAAAGCTCTGGGCAGAGGATCTCGTTCCATACAGGACGTTGCGCCGGCAGCTGCCGTTTGTGATGGTGTCGCATGCGGCGTATCCGATGGTGACGAAGACGAAGATTCCCGCTTCGATCTCGAAGACGTGGATCACGGATGTGCTCCGCAGAAAGATCGGCTATAGGAATCCGATCGTGTCGGACGACCTGGAGATGGGCGGCGTGCTGTCGGCAGCCCCACTGGGAGAAGCTGCCGTTGAATTCGTCCGTGCCGGCGGGGATCTATGCCTAGTATGCCATCGCGAGGATTACGTGACGCAAGCGCATGAGGAACTGCGACGCGCCGCTGAAGGCGACAAGCAATTCGCGCGTCGAGTCGCAGAGTCGAAGCGTCGTGTGCTTGCCTTCAAGAAGAAATGGGCGACGACGATTCGGCTTCCGAAATCGCCGAGCGCTGCGGCGGTCGAGAAGTTGAGTCGCAGGCTGTGGGAGTTCAGCGAGCAGGTTCGGCTGGAGGCGTTGAGTCGCGAAGAAGCAAGACGGCGGCCACGGGCATGAACAAGAATTCGATGATCGTGGCTGGAGTGATGAGCGGGACATCGGCGGACGGGATCAACATTGCGATCGTAAGAATTAGGGAAAAGAAGAGCAGGAACTCCGCCGCGACGGCTCTTAAGGCGATCGCAGCTAGCGGGCGAGTAGGTCAGCCCAATGGAATCGAACTGTTGGGACACGCGGAGTTTTCCTATCCTGCGAAGGTTCGGGCCGCGGTGTTGGCGGCGATGAATGCGACCCAAGCCAGCGTCGCGAATTTGTCGCGGCTCAATTCGCTGCTTGGAGAACTCTACGCGGACGCCGTGTTGGCTACCGCGCGGCGGTTTCGAGTGAAAGTCGATCTGGTCGGCTGCCACGGGCAAACTCTCTATCATCAAGGTGAGCCGCAAGCGTTCTTGGGACGCAAGATTACAACAACCTGGCAGACTGGGGAGGCCGCAATCATTGCTTCGCGTGTGGGCGCGCCGGTTGTATCGGATTTTCGTCCGGCGGACATGGCGGCGGGCGGGAAAGGGGCGCCGCTGGTTCCTTATCTCGATTATCTGTGGTTTCGAGACGCGAAGATCGGGCGCATCGTACAGAACATCGGCGGGATCGGCAATTTGTCTGCAATTCCTGCTGGCGCGACGGCGGACGCAGTAATCGCTTTTGATACCGGGCCGGGGAATATGGTGATCGACGCTGTCACAGAGAAGCTGTTCGGGAAACCGTTTGATCGTGGCGGTAAGATTGCGGCGTCGGGAGAAGTCCTGGAGCCCGTGGTTGCAAAGCTTCTTGAGCGCGAGTTTTTTAGGGCGCGGCCTCCGAAGACCGCTGGGCGCGAGGAATTCGGGCGGGAATTCGTTCGTGAGTTCCTACGTGCCTGTGGGCGAGCGCGCAAGCAGGATGTTGTCGCTACCGCAACGGCGGTGACCGCGCGATCGATATGCGACGCCATTGAGCGGTTCGTCGTTGGAGACGCGAAAAAGAAACCATTTCACGAGCTGATTGTTTCTGGTGGCGGAGCGCGGAATGCAACGCTAATCGCGATGCTCGCGGAATGTCTGGCACCAATAGGAATCGTCGTGCGATTCTCGGATGAATTCGGATTGCCGTCGGAAGCGAAGGAAGCCGCGGCCTTCGCGGTGATGGCTTACGAGACATGGAACCGGCGGCCATCGAGCGTGCCCTCCGCTAGCGGCGCGACGCGGGCGGCGGTATTGGGGAAGATCTCTTATGCTTGAGCGGGCATTCAAGAGCTTCTACCACGAAGGGCACAAAGGTTCACGAAGAAAAGCAAGACCTTCCCGGCTCGACCTTCGTGCAACTTCGTGCCCTTCGTGGGTCCAGCTTTCTACCGCTTTAATCATTGCCCTCATTCTGCTCTTCCCTCTTCTATCCTGCTCCTCTAAGCCTGACGCGAGCACGCTGGTCATGATTATCGAGTCGAGCCCGACGAATCTTGATCCGCGGGTGGGAATCGATGCGCAGTCGGAACGGATCGACAACCTGATTTTCGACGATTTGTTGTCGCGTGGAGACGATCTGAATGTCGCGCCAGGATTGGCCGAGCGATGGGAGATCCCCGACCCCCTGACCTATGTTTTTCATCTTCATCGGGGCGCCAAATTCCACGACGGTCGAACGTTGACCTCGCGCGATGTGAAGTGGACGTTTGATTCGCTGCTGCAGGGAAAGATTCGAAGCACCAAAGCAGCCGTTTACAAATACGTCAATCACATCGAAGCTCCAGATGACGCGACCGTGATCTTTCATATGAAGGAGCCGGATGCCACGTTGCTCTGGAACCTCTCCGATGGGGCGATGGGCGTGGTTCCGTATGGAAGCGGAGATGAAATCACGCAGCACCCAATCGGGTCCGGACCATTCAAGTTCGTAAGCGCGGAGACCGATCGCGAGGTTGTTGTCGAACGCAACCCTGATTATTGGGGAGAAAAGGCGAGGCTTGAGCGCGTTCGCTTCGCGGTGGTGCCGGATGAAACGACTCAGGCCCTCGAGCTTCGTAAAGGCAGCGGCGATGTGGCAATTAATTCCCTCACCCCGGATACGGTCGTCACGCTGGCTCGCGACCCAAACTTGGGAGTCGAAAAAGGGCCAGGCACGCGGCTGGCATACATGGGATTTAATCTGCGCGATCCGATTCTGAAAGATGTGAGGGTGCGGCAGGCGATTGCGTACGCACTCGATGTTCGGCCAATGATCGAGTATCTATGGCGCGGCGAAGCGGAACCTGCGCACAGCATTTTGCCGACGCAGAGTTGGGCGTATGACGGAAATGTTCCCGCTTACTTGCACGATCCTGAGAGAGCGAAGCACCTACTCGAGGCTGCCGGCTACGCGGAGTCAAATGGAGTGCGTTTTCACCTGACGATGAAGACTTCGACGGACGCAAATACTCGGCTTATGGTCGCGGTGATGCAGCAGCAACTGCGCGAAGTGGGAATTGTGCTCGACATCCGAAGCTTCGAGTTTGCGACGTTCTTTTCAGATGTGCAGCACGGGGCGTTCCAGATCTACTCGCTGCGCTGGATTGGCGGCAACGAGGATCCTGACATTTTCGAGTATGCGTTTCACTCGTCGAAGTTTCCGCCGAATGGTGCCAATCGCGACTATTATTCGAATCCCAAGGTAGACGCTCTGATTGACAAGGCGCGGCGCGAAATTGATCCGCAGGCTCGGAAGCCGTTATATGCCGAGGTGCAGACTCTGCTGGCGGAAGACTTGCCCTACATCAATCTGTGGTACCTGGATAACGTGTTGGTGCACACCAACCGGGTGCGAAATTTAAAGCTGAATCCGGCGGGCAATTACGATTTTCTGCGAAGCGCGGAGCTGGTTTCATCGACGAACTAGCGATTCATCCTGCCTTGTTCTCCAGGCCAAATATCTCTCCTTTCCACGTGGTACCATCAAAATTCGCTTCGTAGAACATGCGTATTCTTTTCATCGGCGATATTTTCGGACGCCCAGGTCGAAACGTGGTCAAGGACCGGCTGCCGGGAGTCGTTCGCGAGCGCGGCATTAATCTTATTATTGCGAATGGCGAGAATTCCGCAGCTGGCTTCGGCATTACTCCCTCGCTGGCCGAGGAGCTTTTCGAGCTCAACATTGACGTCATAACTACTGGAAATCACGTCTGGGATAAGCGCGAGATTGTCGACTATTTCCAGATGGTGGAAGGCAACGGGCACGGCCCAGCGCGCCGAGTGTTGCGGCCGGCAAACTATCCGGCGGACATGCCGGGCTCAGGCATGTACCAGGGATTCAAGGGCAAAGTTCCTTACGCGGTGATCAATCTTCAGGGGCGCGTATTCATGGCTTCGAACGACGACCCCTTCCGCGTCGCGGACCAACTTCTCAAGAAGATCGATGCCAAGGTGATCCTGGTCGACATTCATGCCGAGGCCACCTCAGAGAAGATTTCGATGGGATGGTACCTGGACGGGCGCGTCACGGCGGTCGTGGGAACGCACACGCATGTGCCGACGGCCGACGAGCGCGTTTTGCCAAATGGTACTGCTTACATCACCGATGTGGGGATGAGTGGCCCCTACGATGGAGTGATTGGGGTGAAGAAGGAGCTGGTCGTCGGCAAGTTCCTGAACGGGATGCCGGTGC
This sequence comes from uncultured Acidobacteriota bacterium, assembly GCA_963793945.1. GTDB lineage: Bacteria > Acidobacteriota > Terriglobia > Terriglobales > Acidobacteriaceae > Sulfotelmatobacter. The sequence continues at coordinate 179,282 of CAWCCE010000003.1, forward strand.
GGTTTGAGCCGGCGACAGGGGACGTCCGGATGTGCGCGGTGGTCATCGACTGCGACGAAGAGACCGGCAAGGCGCGTTCGATCGAACGGGTGATGGTGTCTTAGGCCGTCTTTGCTTCTGATTTGCTGCCTTTGGAAACAAGAATTCAACGTAGTCTGTCTCTACGAAAACAAGGATGCAAGGGACGAGATTTTCCTCGTTCTTCCGGTGGGATATCCCGGTTTGCCCGAGGTTACGACCGGGTGTACCCGGCCCTATTGGCCTCTCCTTTTGGCGAAGGAAGCACGGTAAAATCAGTCTTCATGCGGTGCAACGCATACATCTTGGCGGGGATGCTGATCGCGGTCTTCGCAATCTCGAGGCTTGCCCTCGCAGATGACACTTCCCCGGCTCCGCCGATTTCCTGCTCCAACGGATTGATCGGCGGGATCAACTGCATCCCGACGAAGCGAGATCTCAAGCAAGCACGGGCCGCCTACGAGCGCGGCATCAAGCTGGATAAGAGCCAGCACCTGGAAGAAGCATTCGCGCAATTTGACGACGCCGCACGGCTGGTTCCGCAGAATGTCAATTTCCTGACTGCGCGGGAAGCTGTGAAGGCCAAGCTGGTTTTCGACCACATCGAGCGTGGCAACACGCTGATGGCGGAAGATGCGCGGCTGAGGGCTGCGGGCGAATTCCGCGCGGCTCTGGATCTCGATCCGGAAAACGAGTTCGCGCACGAGCGGTTCGCGGAGGCTACCCGCGATCCGGCGCCGGTCGTGCCCTCTGCTTTTGTCGAAAGCCGTCCCTGGAGCCTCTCCGAATCCACCGAGATACATCTGCTGCCTCCGGACAGCGAAGCGACATTCCACTTCAGCGGAGACGTTCGTACTCTCTTCACGCAACTCGCGGCCGCCTTCGGCATGACTGTGCAGTTTGACGACTCGGTCGAACGGCGGCAGGTAACTTTCAACGTCGACAACGTGGGCTTCTTCACCGCTCTAAAGCTGGCCTGCGACGTGAGCAAGACGATGTGGGTGCCGATGTCGGCCCGCCAGTTCCTGCTGGCCAAGGACGACGTGCAGAACCACCGGCAGATGGACCGGATGTCGCTGCGCACATTTATTCTGCCGCCGCATTCGACGCCGCAGGAAGCCACCGAACTGGTGACGACCCTGCGCAATATGTTCGACCTGCGCTATATAAACTCCGGCCAGACCGCCGATACAGTCGAGTTGCGCGGACCACCTGCTGCGCTCGATGCCTGCGCGAAGTTGCTCCAACAACTGGATAATGGCCGTCCGCAGGTGATGCTCAATGTCCGCGTATTTCAGATCAGCCACCAGCTGACGCGCAACATCGGCCTTCACATCCCCGACACTTTCAATCTCTACAACATTCCTGCCGTCGCTTTGGCAGGTTTGGCGGGACAGAATATTCAGCAGCTCATCAACCAGCTGATTTCTTCTGGAGGGATCAACCAGGCAGGCAGTTCTGCTCTTTCAGGGCTCTTGGCGCAACTGCAGGGACAACAGAATTCCATCTTTAGCCAACCGCTGGCCACGTTTGGCGGTGGGCTCACGTTTATGGGATTGAGCCTCGACCAATTTGCCGCCGCGCTTTCAATCAACGAATCATGGGCCCGCAGCCTGGAAAATTTGTCGATGCGCGCTGGCCAGGGTACGGATGCCACCTTCCATCTCGGAGAGCGCTATCCGGTGCTGAACGCGAGTTACGCGCCAATCTACAATTCCCCGCAGATTTCACAAGTGTTGGGAAATCAGAGTTACGTTCCGCCCTTCCCATCGGTCAGCTACGAAGATCTGGGATTGAATGTGAAGGTGAAACCCGCGATTCACGGAGATGGATCGATTACGATGCAACTCGAGTTGCAAGTGCGCTCGCTGACCGGGCAATCCAATAATGGCGTCCCGGTCATCTCGAATCGTGAATATAAAGGAAGCATCCGGCTCAAGGATGGGGAGCCCGCGTTTGTGGCCGGCGAGATCTCGCGCACCGACACACTTTCGATGAGCGGAATCCCGGGACTCGGATTCATTCCGGGCCTTAACCAGGCCATGGTAAATAACACCAAGCAGGAAGACGATGACGAATTGATGATCGCCATCACCCCGCACGTGGTTTCCAATTTCGCCCGAGCCACTCCGGAGATATGGGTCCCCGATCGAACCCGGATGCCGAACTAGTTCTTCATCGCAAATTCAACCAGCTTCTTATAAATCTCAAGCAGACTCGCGTCGAAGCTTCCAATCCTGCGTCCGTTAATAAACACTGTGGGAGTTCCGGTCACTTCCACAGATTTTCCCAGAGCGATCGAAGCATCGACCCGTGCTTTGGTTTCAGGTTTGGCGGCACACACGGCGATCTCCGAACCCTTCACGCCGGCGCCATCGGCAATCGCCGTCAACTTCTCGTCCACGTTCTCGAGAGTAATGTCCGACTGTGTTTCATAGGTCTTCGCGACAAATTTCCAAAATGCATCGTTGGAGGCTCGTCCCACACAGTCAGAGTACGCGGCTCCCTTCGCGGCCCAATTGTGCATCTCCAACGGAAAATTCTGGAAGACGAAACGGGCATTAGGTTCAGCCGCAACCAACGCCTCGATCGTGGGCTGCGCGGCTTTGCATGCGGGACACTGCAGGTCGCCAAATTCGACGATCATTGCAGGCGAATCTTTCGGACCTTTGGCTGGACCTGTCACGCCTTTGTCCAGCGCCTTCTTCACCGGATCGAAGGGCCGCGCACCAAACGGAATGATGTCTCCCACCAGTGCATGCTTGCCGTCAGGAGCGACGTAAAAGCGAGTCAACTGCTGCCCCTGCGAGCTGGCCAGGATGACAACGACCTCGGCCAGCCCTGCGATCTGCGACGGCTTAATGCTAGAGATTTTCCACGTCAGGCCATCTTGATAACCGAACTGCTGATGGAGGAATGCATCGACCGTGGATTCCGAGGGAAGATTTTCTCCACTCGAAGTGGCGGGCTTCGCGGTAGTTGATTTTGCAGGCGCGTTTTGCGCTGTGGCAACGGAGAGAGTTAGAAAAAGCGTCCAGAACAAGGTTAGAAAACTGCGCATGGCTTCCTTTCGCATTTGATGTCGCTAACTAAGAAAGAAAATCAAATTCAGGATTGCAGTGAGCCGTGCTATCCACAATGAAACTCAAACATCAGACTTGGCGGCAATCGGGAAACGGCGTCCATATCCAAATGCCTTGGGAGAAATCTTGAGTCCCGGTGCGGCTTGCTGCCGCTTGTATTCCACGCGATCGACCATGCGCACGACGCGCCGCACCACTTCGAGATCAAAACCGTGATCGGCCGCAATTTGCTCCGGTGAATGCGAATCTTCTATGTAATCTTCCAGAACGGCGTCCAGAATGTCATACGGCGGCAAAGAGTCGGTATCTTTCTGATTCGGACGTAACTCGGCTGATGGAGGCTTCTCTAACGTGTCCTCAGGAATGACGGCGCGTCGCGAATTCACATACCGACTGAGGCGGTAAACCAGCGTTTTCGGAACGTCGGAAATCACCGCAAGACCGCCAGCCATGTCTCCGTAAAGTGTACAGTAGCCCACGCCGAGCTCACTCTTGTTGCCCGTAGAGAGAACGATTGCGCCAAATTTATTGGAAAGCGCCATCAGCAGCATGCCGCGGGCGCGAGATTGCAAGTTTTCTTCGGTAGTGTCTTCCTTCTGGCCCGCGAAAACATCTTTCAGCATCGTGCGATACGCTTCATACGCCGGATTGATTGAGATCAATTCAAAGCGGATGCCTAGATTTTTTGCCAGCGTCCGGGCGTCGTCGATCGATCCGGGCGACGAATACGGTCCCGGCATGCCGACGCCGATGACATTCTCCGGACCGACAGCGTCAGCAGCGATCACTGCGGTGAGTGCGGAATCGATGCCGCCGCTCAGGCCGATGATGGCTTTCCGAAATCCGCACTTGTGCATGTAGTCGCGCGTGCCCAAAACAAGAGCACCGTAGGCGCTAGCTTCGTCTCCCGGAATTTGTTCGTGGAGGTCGCCGGTCAGAGTCTGGGAATCGAAGTAGATCAAATCTTCTTCGAACGACTTGCCTTGTGCGATTACTTGCCCCTCTCGATTGAGTACCAGGCTCGAACCGTCGAACACAAGGCTGTCGTTGCCGCCCACCTGGTTCACCAGTGCTACCGGAACCTTGTGCTGGCGGGCGATGCTCGCCAGCATATCGCGGCGAAATTCACGCTTGCCGATCCAGAACGGCGAAGCGGAAATGTTGAGCACGAAGTTGCCGCCAGCGTGAATCAGCGACTCAATCGGATCGACGGTGTAGAGGCGTTTTGTCCAGAAGCGTTTGTCGTTCCATGCGTCTTCGCAGATGGTGAGAGCCATGCGATTGCCGCAGAATGGAAAAAGTTCCTGATGTTTAGCGGGAGCAAAGTTGCGCATCTCGTCGAAGACGTCGTAGGTAGGAAGCAACATCTTCGACTGAATGAAGTCGATTTTCCCGTCGCGAAGCAGAGCCGCGGAATTCATGACGGTCTTGCCGGTGTCGGCGTGGGCGGGCGTGACCAGGCCGCAGATCACGGCAATTCCTAGGGTATCGGCGGCGATTTTCTCGGCCCATTCTCGATTGTGTGCGACGAACGACGAACGCTCAACCAGATCGCGCGGGGGATAACCACAAACGGACAATTCGGGGAAAAGGATGAGTCCCGCGCCAGCCGCCTGCGCGCGCCGGGAGAATTCAACCATCTTGGCGGCGTTGCCGGAGAAATCTCCGACGGTGGGGTTAATCTGGCCCAGCGCGATCTTCACTCCTTAAGTGTAAAACCTGCATGCGCATATTGCACAGGACGCGGGTCGAACACTGTTTCGCGCAGAGGTTCATACAAACGCCAAAAACTTGCCGAGCCTGCTACAATAACGATTTTGCAGCGAACCGGAGGTAGGGCGATGCGCCTACGTACGCAAGCGGTTGCGAAATACTGCCTGTTTTTCTCTGTGTCATTCTCGATCTTCAACTTCCTTCTCTCCTCCGCCATGGCGCAAAATGCCAATGGCAAAGCACTTCCATGGGCGAATTCCAGCCTTTCTCCCGACGAGCGGGCGTCTCTGGTCGTAAAAGAAATGACGCTCGACGAAAAGATTTCGATGCTTCACGGCACGGGGATGCAAGGGCTGAGTCCCATGAGCCCCTTGGCTATTAGTTCTAACGGCGGAGCCGGATACGTTCCCGCGATTCCGCGCCTTGGCATCCCTGCTATCCAAATGTCGGACGCCGCGTACGGCGTCCGCAGCAGCGGCGAAAACGGCCGCTATTCGACCGCGCTTCCCTCCGATATTGCGGGCGCGGCAACTTGGGATACGAACGGCGCCTACTCCTACGGCGCGTTAATCGGCCGTGAACTCCGCGCGCAAGGCTACAACATGTCTCTGGGCGGCGGCGTAAATCTCACGCGCGAACCGCGCAATGGCCGGACGTTTGAATACATGGGCGAAGATCCTGTCCTTGCTGGAACCATGGTCGGGTCCGTCATGAAAGGCCTGCAGGCCCAGCACGTGCTCGGCGATATCAAGCATTACGCGCTCAACGACCAGGAGAGCGGACGCAATGCAGTCAATGTCAACATCGATGAGCGAGCGGCGCGAGAAAGCGATCTGCTGGCTTTCGAGATTGGAGTGGAGAAATCCGACGCAGCCGCGGTCATGTGCTCTTACAACCGCGTACATGGCGATTACGCTTGCGAAAACAAGCACTTGCTCACTGACATTCTGAAAAATGACTGGAAGTTTAAGGGATTCGTTGTTAGCGACTGGCAAGCGACGCACAGCTCCGCCAAATCATCGGCTGCCGGCCTGGATCACGAAGAGCCCGGATGGATTTTCTATGGCGACGCGTTAAAGAAGCTGGTCGAGTCGGGGACGGTGCCTCAATCCGAGATTGACGACCATGTGCACCGAATTTTGCGGTCGATGTTTGTAACCGGCGTGATCGATGATCCCGGCCGGAAAAGTGTGGTCGACGTACTCGGCGGGATGGAAGTCGCGCGGGAGATTGAAGAGTCGGGAATCGTGCTTTTGAAGAATGATGGCTCGCAGCTTCCGCTGGATGCTTCGAAAGTTCACAGCATCGCGGTCATCGGAGCGCACGCGGACGTCGGAATGATCTCCGGCGGCGGGTCGGCGCAGGTCGATCCTCCGGGCGGAAACGCGATCATGCCTCCGGGCAAAGGCAATACCTACTGGCAGGAGCACATTTGGTTTCCGACTTCGCCGTTGAAGTCCGTGAAAGCCAAAGCTGACGACGCCACTGTGCAGTTTGATTCCGGATCGGATCCAGCCGCGGCCGCAGCTCTGGCCAAAAGCGTCGATGTCGCCATCGTATTCGCGTATCAGTGGGAGAGCGAGGGCATGGACCTGGATAGCCTCTCCCTGCCCGACAATCAGGATGATTTGATCGCGAAGGTCGCGGCGGCAAACCCGCACACGGTCGTCGTTCTTGAATCGGGTGGACCGGTAACAATGCCATGGGCAGGGCAGGTCAGCGCGATTCTCGAAGCGTGGTATGCGGGTAGCAGCGGTTCCGACGCGGTAGCGAACGTTTTGTTCGGAGTGGTGAATCCGAGCGGGAAGTTGCCAGTGACATTTCCACGTAGTGACGCTGATCTGCCGCATCCAACGATCGTCAAGCCTCCTAAGGCCACGATCGACGCCGACCGGCAGGGTTGGAAGCGCATTGCAGCCGGCTTGCCGGTATTTCAGGTCAGCTACGATGAAGGCGTGAAGGTCGGCTACAAGTGGTATGACGCCGAGAATAAGCCTGTCTTATTCCCGTTCGGATATGGACTTTCCTACACAACGTATTCGTATTCGAATTTGAGGGTGACACCGGGAAAATCTCCGCAGGTCTCGTTCACCGTCACGAATACCGGAAACCGCGCAGGAGCCGAGATCGCGGAAGTCTACGCTTCCCTACCCGCATCTGCGAACGAACCGCCGAAGCGCTTAGTGGGCTGGGACAAGGTGCAGCTCAAGGCGGGCGAGAGTAAAGAAGTCAGTGTAGCCGTCAATCCGAAATATCTCTCCATCTTCGACGTCAAACAAAACGGATGGCAATTAATTCCGGGAGAGTACAGCTTTATGGTTGGCGGCTCTTCGCAAAACCTGCCGCTGAAACAGGCTGTGAACTTGAACTAACCGCAAACCACTGATGGCAGCCGAGGGCGAAGGGCCCTCGGTCGGCCATGCCGGATCGATAGCTAGTCGTCGCCACCCGCAGGAAATACGGTGTGACGCGGCGCGGGCACTGGTATCGAACCTTTTTGATCTTGCCAAAGCACTCGGTTAAGTTGCGCCGCGGGCGCCGCGTCGGGACGCGAGAAATTCATCTTCGACGAAATCTTGGCGCCGGGGGCGTCTTTCTTATTTGTTTCGTAGATCAATCCATTCTTCAGATTGCGGAAGTCCGCCTTGTAGGGCGGCTGATCGCCTGATCCGGAAAACAGTCCGCTCATGACGGGCGCGTAGGCATCGTTCTGATTCATCGGCGGCAGACCCAATAACATCTCCATCGTGTGAATCACATTGACCGTCGTATAGAAGCGGTGCTCGACGTTCGGCTGCGCGGCCGATCCGGGCGAATATTTGCTGATAACGAATGCGGTCGAGCGATGCGCGTCGACATGGTCCGCACCATCCTGCGCATCGTCTTCCAGGACGAAGATGGCGGTGTCATCCCAATAGGGGCTATGCGAGACGGCATCGACCACGCGGCCAAGCGCGAGATCGTTGTCGGCTACGGAAGCCGCAGGGCGCGGAAAGTTTGGCCGCGTACCTCCCGTATGATCGTCGGGCAAATACAGCAGTACGAAGGAAGGCATCTCGAATCGCGGTCCTTCATTCTCCTGTCGGGCGCGCGCGAAGGCGGAAAACTCATTCAGAAATTCGTCGGCCCGAAGCTGATCGGGATATTCGGTATTGAAGTCTGGAAATAGCGGATCTAAATGATCGCGCAGCTCCGCCTTACTCGGCTTCACGCCGCTGAACAGCGGCACTTCCCACGGAAACGGACTTGATCCTCCGTGAGGATCTCCGACATTCGGAGGCAACGTATCGCCCTGGTTCAGCACCGTGCGAGGACACTTCGCCTCTTGCCCCGATGGAGTTCCCTGCTTCGGACTGGCGGCCTTGCGCTTCTCATTGCACCACTCCGCATTCACGAACTCGCCGTAGTCGCGGAAGCTGACATGATTGCGCGCGAGGTTGTCCCATAGAAATCCGGTGCCAGGATCGTCGATATCAGATTGGTTGTGTTCGAGTGGATATTCTTCGGCAACCTGGCCCTGAAAGTCGTAGGTGCGCTCCTTGCCGCGATAGGCTATCTGCCAAGTCTTCTCGTTGTAATCGGAAGTGATTGCCGCCGTCGACCATAAATGGCCATCGCCGGAAACTTCACCGCTGTCGTAGAAATTGTCGAGCACTCCGAACTGCAGCGCGAGTTTGTGCTCGTTCGGCGTGATGTCTTGGCCGTACATCGTGAGCGAGGAATCTCCGTCGCCCACTTTCAGATCGCCCAGGATCTGGTCGTATGTGCGGTTTTCCTTGATCACATAGATGACGTGCTTAATAGGATTCTGAACCGACGCGAAGCTGATCTTTCCCGGATCGCTGTGAAACAAGTTGTCGCGTTCGACCATCTGCGTGTACTCGGGTAGCTTGTTGAGCATCGTAGGTATGTTGAGCCGAGCGATTGATCCCTTGAGCAACGTTGGAATATAGGGATGATCTTTGTGCTTCGTCTCGTACACCGTCTTCCCCATGTCTTTGTTCGGACGCGCCCCTTCGCCTTTCGCCGAAGCGATGAGGAGATCGTCACCGTGAACGGCAAGAGCGCTGGGATACCAATCTGTTGGAATGAAGGAAGGATCGGCGAATAACATGTCGCCTGAGCCCGGACCGTTAGAAACTTTAGAGACATCGAGAACAGCGACCGCATCCAGCGAGGCGTCCGCTACAAATAGATGGTCTCCATCCGTCGTTTGGGCCAGAGCAATAGGAGTATTTCCGCCGAATTTCTGTTGCGTTACAGAGACATGGAGGAAATGAAAGACTTGGCCCGGATCGGTTGAGATGACGGCCACCTCGTCGACGTTGGACAGAGTGACGTACAAACTCTTCTCGCTCGGACTCAGCAACATCGCCGTCGGATGCGATCCCGGAGCAAGCGGATCGTCCGGTTGCTTCAGCTTGATCCAGCGCGCGACCTTCCCGCTTGTCAGATCAAGTTCGGCCACCTGCGATGCGTTCCATAAGCTGCACCAGGCGCGCCGGCCGTCGCGTGTCGCGACGCAGGTATATGGAAACGACGACGGCACCAGATCATTCGTGCTGAGATCGACTGTTTGCAGAATCTTCCCGCTCGCGGGATCGAGCAGGACAACGTTGTCCGAAAGATTGTTCGCGACCAACAGCTTGTCTTGGCCACTGTCAGAGATGAGCGCCAGTCCCGCTGGATACGGAATCGCCATGTGCGGCGGCGCCTTCAGTCCCACGGCAATTTTTTTCCCAGTCGAGAGTGGCTGCAGCGGGATCGAAATGAATCTCTGCGGGGCTACTTTACCCGCAGAAAAGCTATAGACGGCAATTCCGTTTCCCGTGTTGCCGGCTTTTGCCCCCGTCGGATCGGACAGTGATCCCACGGAAGCGTACAACCTCTTGCCATCCGAACTGAAGGCCAGCCCGATGAAGTAGCTCTGGTGAGATTCGTCGCTGAGGCGGGCGTCGGGAAATTCGGCGATCTGATTCGTCTTCAGATTCAGCACCGAAATCGACTGGTGCGCGAGTGTCTCCTGCGTACCGTAGCCATCATTTAATAGCGCGGCATAGTTCCCGTCGGGACTGACAACCATCGTCGCCGGAAAACTGTTCGTGCTGCCGATGCGACCGGGAGAAGGAACGGTCAGCTTTTTGCTGGTCGGCAGATTGATTGGAGGACGATCGGGAGCAGCCGATTGAGCGAAAGCAACCGCGGACGTAACGAGACAAAAAGGCAGCAAACGACGAAAGAGTGCAGGCTTCACAGATCCTCCGCGATGAGGTTATTAAGAAGAGAGGAGACGAGCGTAATGCAATCGCCCGCGAATGGTCAAAGGTCGGAATTCGATGGCCTTTAGAAAGCGGAGCGCCTGTCACGAATGCAGTCGAACTCCACTCGACCGGCAGCCGATGCCGGCTGGCCCTGCTTGTGATACGGCTAGATGCCTGAGGCGCGTGTTGGGAGTTGCGATTGCTCGACCGCCGGTGACTCGTCGGGATGCACATTGTGCCGCACGTCGGAGCCCTGCACCCAAAAAATGACGTCCTCGGCGATGTTGGTGGCATGGTCGGCAACGCGTTCTAAATTGCGTGCGACGAGCAGTGCGTCCAAGGCCTGACGAACAACATCTGGACGATCGTTCATCGTCTTGACGAGCTGAATGAAGGCGTCATCGCGCATACGATCGATGACATTGTCCATTTCGAGCACCGCTTGCGCGAGTTCGACCTTGCCTTCAATGAACGATTCCAGCGCCCGGCGAACCATCGCGCTGACAGCGGTACCCATGCGGCCTATATCCACCGGAAGATCGGCGGCGGGGAGTTCCACCATATCCATCACGCGCTCGGCGATGTTGACCGCCTGGTCGCCGACGCGTTCGAGGTCGGAGTTAATCTTGGTGACGGCAAGGATGAATCGCAGATCGACCGCCATGGGTTGCTGCATGGCAAGCATATCGAAGGCAGCTTCGTCGATTTCACGCTCGGCAATATTGATCAGGTTCTCGCCTTCAAGCACCATTTGGCAGCGAGTCAGATCACGCTCAACGTAGGCCTGGCGAGCGCGGTCCACAGCCTGCTCCGCCAGCCCTCCCATGCGAAGCAACCGCTGCCGTAGATCGTCGAGACCTTGTTGAAAACGCGTGCGCATGATCCGAACCTTTCCTTATCCGAGATCCAATCTGCCTATCCGAATCTTCCAGTGATGTAGTCTTCCGTCTTTTTATCGGAGGGCTTGGTAAAAATCTTCTCGGTTTTATCAAACTCGATCAACTTGCCCAGCAGGAAAAAGCCGGTGAACTCAGCGACGCGCGCCGCCTGCTGCATGTTATGCGTCACAATTACGATGGTATACCGCTCCTTCAACTGGAAGATCAACTCTTCAATCTTGCCAGTCGAAATCGGATCGAGCGCCGAGCAGGGCTCATCCATCAGCAGAACTTCCGGTTCGACCGCCAGCGCTCGTGCGATGCACAAGCGCTGCTGCTGGCCGCCGGAAAGACTCGCGCCCGACTTCTTATGAAGGTGGTCTTTGGCTTCATCCCACAAGGCCGAAACTTGCAACGAACGCTGCACGATCTCGTCCAACTGGCGGCGATCCCGGAATCCATTCAACTTCAGGCCTGAAGCAACGTTGTCGTAGATCGACATCGTTGGGAACGGATTCGGCTTCTGAAATACCATGCCGACGCGGCGGCGAAGTTGCGTAGGCGACGTTCCGTTGTAGGCGTCGATCTCGCCGATTCGGACGCGGCCTTCTACTCGCGCCTCCGGAATCGTCTCGTGCATCCGGTTGATGCAGCGGATGAATGTCGATTTGCCGCAGCCCGAGGGGCCAATCAGCGCGGTCGCATGATTGGCGGCCACTTTCAGATTGATGTCGTAAAGCGCCTGTCCCTTGCCGTACCAGGCATTCAGGTTCTCGACCTGGATTCCAACACCCATAAATTATGCCGCCCCGAACGAGCCGCGCCGAACCGCATACCGCACGGCGGCGACCGAGCTTACGATAAGAAGGATAAGGACGAAAGATCCTGCCCAGGCCTGGCGATGCCAGTCGTCATAGGCGGAGTTGGCGTAGACATAAATCTGTAACGGAAGAGCTGCCGTCGGCTGGTCGTAACGAAGATTCCAGAACGTATTGCCCAGCGCTGTGAAGAGCAGCGGGGCCGTTTCGCCGGCTACTCTGGCGAACGCCAGCATGACGCCGGTGATTACGCCGGAAGTCGCCGTGCGCAGCGTGATCGACAAGGTCGTCCGCCAGCGGGGCACGCCCAGACCGTATGCCGCTTCACGCAGTGCTTGCGGCACTAGAAGCAGCATCTCTTCCGTCGTGCGGCAGATGGTTGGCACCATCATGATTGCCAGCGCAACTCCGCCGGCCAGCGCCGAGAATCCGCGGCCGCGCACCAGCAGAGCCCAAGCGACGATGCCGATCACGATCGATGGTACGCCGTTGAGCACGTCTGCGGTGAAGCGAATCGCGGCTCCGAACCGGTTGCGTCCAAACTCGGCAAGGTAGATACCAGCGCCGATACCAAATGGAACTCCAATCAGGCTGGCGATTCCGAGGATCAACATCGATCCGACAATCGCGTTGGCCATGCCTCCGCCGGGCTCGCCCACGGGCTTGGGAGTTTGCGTAAGAAACGCCCAGTTTAGCGATCCAAGGCCCTTGTAGACGAGGTATCCGAAGATGGCAACGAGCGGAGCGAGCACGAGCACAACGGTCAGCACAGCGACGCCAGTCATTACATGATCGGTGACGCGCCGGCGCAGACTGATCGGTGGTACCACAACCTGAGGAGTTGGGACGCTCATGGGATCAGGCATTTCCCTTCGCGGGCTGGCCACGGGTCACGGTCCACACCAGAAGTTGCGCCAGCGCGTTGACGATGATCGTGACCACGAACAGAGCCAGGCCGATCTCAACCAGAGCGGACAGGTAAGTATCCCCGGTGGCCTCGCTGAACTCGTTGGCGAGCACACTGGCCATGGTGTATCCGGGTGCGAACAGAGACTTCGCGATGTCAGGACGGTTGCCGATCACCATCGTGACCGCCATCGTTTCTCCAAGCGCCCGACCCAGTCCAAGAATGATTCCGCCCACGATTCCAGCGCGCGCATTGCGCAGCACGCCCACCCGGATCATCTCCCATCGCGTCGCACCCAGCGCCAGGACGGCCTCCCGCTGATGCTGCGGAACAACCATCAGGACTTCGCGTGCAATCGACGAAATAATGGGAATGATCATGACCGCCAGGATGATCCCAGCCGCCAGCATTCCGATTCCATAGGGGGCGCCAGTGAATAGCCCCGTCCAACCAAGAGTTTTGCCCAGGAAAGGCTCGACATAGCCGCTCATGAGTGGAACCAGCACAAAAATCGCCCAGAGTCCGTAGATGACGCTCGGAATCGCCGCCAGCAACTCCACGAAAAACGAAAGTGGGGCGCGAAACACCTTCGGACACATCTCGGTCGTAAATACGGCAACTCCCACGGCGAGCGGAACCGCAATGATGAGTGCCACCAGGGACGAAACCAGGGTGCCATAGATGAACGGCAAAGCGCCGAAGTGCTCGCCGACCGGGTCCCAATCGCTCGCAGCGAAGAACTTGAAGCCGAAGGCGTGCCAGGAAAGTCGGGAACCTGAGATTAGGGAGTAGACGATGAGGACCAGCACTCCGAGGACAGCTAAACCGCAAATCGTCATCAAAGACTTAAAAATGCGATCCGGAACTTCGCCGCTCGAGACGTGCAGCAGGGGTGCCGTCCGCGGCGTGCTCAAGGCTGTAACCTTCGTAGCTTCAACAGGTTGCGGACCAGGCATATCAGGCCGTGAGAATGCATGGTTGGCCATCGCTTTAACCGTAGCAGAGACTTGTTACAGAAGTGTTAAAATGGGGTAGTTTTTCAGTCGTCTTGAGTTCCCTCATCAATCGGCCGGAGTTTTGAATCACTGGACGCCCGCAGTATCCAAGGCTAGTTTCCAGCACGAATGGATTCTTTTCCTCCCTCAGGACCTGGTTTTCATTGATTTATGGCAATCGCATCCGAGCGCGGCAAACTCATTTTTCGTAAGACCGAGCGCGACTTGCTCCGTCTGTCGGCAGGGCACGAGCCTGAGGTCGTTCATAGCTTCCGGACCACGACTCGACGTTTACAGATATTGCTGGAACAACTGATCTCGGACCCCTATCACAACCAGAAAAAGCTGCTGAAAATGCTCAACCGCATCCGCAAGCGCGCAGGACGCGTCCGCGACCTGGATGCCCAGCTGGCCGCCCTCCGCAGCCTGAAAGTGCCTCTGGAGCCTCGCCGCAAGACCCAACTCACGCAGCAACTGCTGGAGCTTCGTGCAAAGCACGAAAGCAAGCTCGGCAAGATTCTGAAAAAGAAAGAAATTCGGGAGATGAGGAAGCGCCTGGAGCGCATTGCGAAGGCGGTCGAATTCGAATCCACGATTGATCCCTTGACGGTGGCCAGGCAGATGATTGCTTCCGTAGAACGTCCCGTGGGACGTATCGACGAAGATGCGCTGCATCGTTACCGGATCGCGGTCAAGCGCGCCCGCTACGCCGCCGAGTTCGCGCCTAAATCCGTCGAGTCGACGGAATTCGTAGCGCAGCTGAAGCGCTTGCAGGACGCGCTCGGAAACTGGCACGATTGGCTTATCCTGACTCACACGGCGTCCGAGCGCCTGGGTGAGATCAATCAGTCGCCCCTGGTCGCCGCATTACACAACGTGACCCGAGGTAAATTCCGCCATGCCGTCGCCGAACTCGCGGCGAACGCCAACATCGGTCTCGCGAAGCCCTCTGCGCAGGCGCGGAAAATAGACGCTAAGGGCCCGATGCTGGTCGGCAAGACAGAAGCTGCGGCCTAGGTTCCGCTCCACTTCTGCTTCCGGCTCACGCGCAAACTCCTGTGCCGTAATTCCCTTCCACATGTAAACTGATGGGCGTTTCCCATGCCCACGTTCGCTGCAGTCGATGTCGGCTCCAATTCCGTTCGCCTGAAAATTGCCCGCCTGCAAGGCGGTCGGCTCCGCGCATTGCACGAAGATCGTGAAGTCACGCGTCTTGGTGATGGCGTATTCGGATCAGGTTTTCTCACACCCGATTCGATGGCCGAGACCGTCAAAGTCCTGCGCCGTTTCCATCGCGCTACGCAGCAGATCCCCACTGACACTGTGCGTGTAGTTGCGACGAGCGCGCTTCGGGACGCGCGCAACTCCCAGGCATTCCTGGAATGGGTGCGATCGGCGACAGGTTGGCGCGTCGAGATCATCTCCGGCGTGGAAGAAGCGCGCCTCATCCATCTCGGCCTCGTCTCCGGGCCGCGGATGGATAGCGCTCCCATGCTGATGATGGACCTTGGCGGCGGAAGTTGCGAGCTGACCGTCTCACAAGGCGGCCACATTCGCGACGCAGCCAGCCTTCCACTAGGAGCGGTTCGGCTCACCAATGAGTTTCTGCGCCATGATCCACCCCGCAAAGGAGAACTCAAGCGGCTGCGCGGCTTCGTTGCGCGCGAAGTGAACCGTGTGGTCGATCGCATTTCCGCTTCAAAAGTGAGAAGCGTAATCGCCACCTCCGGTACGGCAGCAGCATTGGCCGCCGTCGCGGGCCATATGCGACGCGGGACAGCTCGCCAGCGGAACATTGTCTCGCGCGCGGAGATGACCCGCATCGCCAAGCGACTCGCACGTCTTCCTGTCGCCGAGCGCCGCAAGATCGAAGGCATTGGCCCTCGCCGAGCGGAAATCGTCGTCGCCGGCGCCACGGTGTATCACGAACTTCTGGATCGCCTCCATCTCAAAGGCTTTCGCTATTCTCCTCTTGGATTGCGCGACGGAATCCTGGCCCAGATGGCGGCAGACTACGATCGCAGTACGCGCTCCGGCCGCCAGATCGAATCCGAACGCTGGGAATCGATCATGAAAGCCGTCGCCCACTATCACGTGGATCGCAAGCACGCGCTCGACGTCCGCGATGCGGCGACGCTTTTGTTTTCTTCGCTACGATCCGTTCATCGCCTTCCGCCCGAATATCGCGAGTGGTTGGCCGCAGCGGCCATGCTGTATGAAGTCGGCGACTATGTGAATCGGAACGGGCGTCATCGCCACGCGAACTACATCATTTCCAATTCTGAAATTCTCGGTTACACGCCGCAACAGCGCCGCCTGATCGCAGCGATTGCACGCTATCTGGGAAAAACGCGGCCCACGCTGGAAGATGGTCCAATGAAAATGATCGAGGCATCCGAGCGCGGAGATGTGCAGAAGGCAATCGTCCTGCTTCGCCTCGCACGTGCCCTGAATCTTGGCCGCAGCCGCGCTGTGGAGAAAGTTCGTATCGCAGTGCGATCCGCTGGAGTGAAGTTGACGCTTGTGCCCCGCCGCCGCATGGGAGTAGATCTGGAGCTTTGGGCGATTGAAAAAGAGTGTGACTACTTCCGCGAAGTGTTCGGCCGGGAGCTTTCCACCGCCGTGTCGTAGAGCGTCCGGAGCAGCTTTGGCGTGAGGCACCATTGCAGAGTGCCGGATGTGCGGCGCATCTCCACCTTCGCTACCGCACCTTTCTTCAGCTCGAGGGATGCCTCGCAACCTGAATCGCTGATGATCGCACCCAGGAACTGGCTCAGGTTCGGATTGTGTCCGACCACCATGATTGCTTCCTGCCGCGAATATTTTTCAAGCAATTTGCGGAAATCGGCAAGTCCCGCGGTTGGGCGCAGCGCCGCATCGATCTGCAACTTGCCTTCGTATCCCAGTTCGTTGCCGACCAGCGATGCAGTCTGCGTGCAGCGCTTGAGAGGGCTGGACACAATGACATCCACTTGCGTATTCAGTGCCGTGAGAGCACGGCCCACGTAACCACACTGCTCGATTCCTTCTTTGTCGAGCGCACGCTTTTCATCTTTTTTCGGATTGGCGACGTGTTCACCGGCGCTGGCGTGCCGCAGAAAATACAGGATCATATCCGCTTACCGTTCCCTTCCCACGCTTACTCTACGCCTTGGCGCGGGATCTGGGCCGGGCATGAGCGCCGGCGCCCTGCCTTCCGCCACGCTCATCAGAAAGTCCTGGGCGCTGAACGCAGCTGCACCGATCGGAGGTCGCCGGTTTCGCTTTCCATGAATCGGCTGCCACGCTGGAATGTAAGTCGAGTCGCTCAGCAGGATGCGAGCTTTGCGGTTGTCGGCAAGATAAGCACCGAGAATTTCATGTCGTATCCGTTCACGCAGCATCTCGTCGCGCACCGGTACCAGCACCTCGACGCGCTCATAGAGATTCCGCGGCATCCAGTCGGCGCTGCCGATATAAATCTCTTCATCGCCGCCGTTTCCGAAGTAGTAGATGCGGCTGTGCTCGAGAAATCGCCCGACGATGCTGCGCACTCGAATGTTGGAGCTGACTCCGCGCACTCCCGGGCGCAGCGCGCAAATGCCGCGCACGATCAAATCGATCTGCACTCCGGCCTGCGATGCCCTGTAGAGCGCCTGAATAATATTCTTGTCGAGCAGCGCGTTCATCTTTGCGACAATGCGCGCCGGCTTCCCCTGCATCGCGTGCTCGGCTTCGCGGTCGATCAGCGCCACGCATTTCTCCGCCAAATCGAGCGGCGCGACCAGAAGCGGCTCGTAGCTCGGATTCTCCGCGTATGCAGTCAGAAAGCTGAATACATCATGCACCGCGCGGGTGATCTCGGGATTCGCCGTGAATAAACTCAGGTCGGTGTAGATACGAGCGGTGGTCGCATTGTAATTTCCCGTACCGATGTGCGCGTAGCTCCGCGTGACTCCGTCCGGATCGCGGCGCACCAACAGCGAAAGCTTGCAGTGCGTCTTCAGGCCAACCAGGCCGTGAAAGACCTGCACTCCCGCATCTTCCATGTCACGCGCCCAGCGGATATTCGACGCTTCATCAAATCGCGCCTTCAATTCCACTACTGCCGTGACTTCCTTGTGGGACGCGGCTTCCATCAGTGCAGGCACAATGTGTGAGCGTTCGCTTGTGCGATAGAGCGTCTGCTTGATCGAGAGAACGTTGTCATCCTCGGCCGCTGAACCAATAAACGAAACCACGGCATCATACGAATCAAACGGGTGATGCAGCAGGATGTCGTGCTGCCGCAATTCTTCGAACAGATCTTTCGATTTGGAAGTGAGCCGCAGTTCCCGGGGCGTGAACGGACGATCCTTCAAATCCGGGCGGTCAACTTGCTCGTAAACATTGAACAATCGCACCAAGTTGACCGGACCGTTAACGGGAAAAACCTGCCACGGATCGAGCTCAAAAACAGTTCGCAGTCGCTCGATGATTTCTGGATCGGCATCGGCCTCGATCTCCATGCGCACCGCGTCGCCCTTGCGGCGATTGTGCAATTCGGTGCGGACCGACTCGAGCAGGCTGCGCGCCTCTTCCTCCGCGAGATACAGATTGCTGTTGCGCGTCACTCGGAATGGTGCTGACGAAACGATGTCATAGCCGTGATACATACGGACGGCGTGATGTGCGACCAGGTCCGCGAGGAAAATAAAATCCGCGGTTCCCTCCGAAGGCAGCCGAACTAACCGCGGCAAAGCACGAGGAACGGAAACCACTCCTGTATATGTCAGAGCCGAACGCCGACGCCGACGCAAGAGAAACCCTACACACAACGCCTTGTTGATCACTCGCGGGAAAGGGTGCGCCGGATCCACCGTCACCGGGGTCAGCAGCGGGTCAAGCTCTCGCTCGCAATAATCATCGACAAATCGCAGGGCTTGCGAGTCAAGTTCGTGCAGGCCCAGCACGCGAATTCCATTGATCGAGAGGGCCGGGCGCAATCTCGCATTCCAGCAGTCGTACTGATCGTCGACAAAGTCGTGGGTCTGCTTGTTGAGAACATCTCGCTTCTCGGTTAGCGTCAGCCCGTCCGGACCAGCTTCGTTATAGCCGTCTTCGATCTGCTGCATCATCGCCGCAACCCGCACTTCGAAGAACTCGTCGAGATTGCTGGCGGAGATCGACAGAAACTTCAGCCGCTCGAGAAGAGGATTGCCCTCGTCCTCAGCTTCTTCGAGCACACGTCGATTGAACGCGAGCCAGGAGGTATCGCGATTGAGAAAGTACTGAGGATTATCCAGCGAGATGCGAGCCATGGAACGCACTTATTGGAATGCAGTTTGAAGTCGAACTCTCCACCCGAGCATCATGTCCATCGGACCAGCGAATCGAACCGCTAGTATAGAACATCTTCGGAGACTTCCTCGGATGCTGACTCAACTCTTGCACTTCTGCCTCTAATAAAACCCGGCACGGATAACGCATGTACGCTATCCGTGCCGGAATCTTTCTTGGTTCGAAACTCAACTACATTTACTCGTTACGGCAGGTAATACCGGAACGAGGTGAAGATCATCGAATCGAGTCCATGCGGCTGGTTCGGCGATGACGTTCCGGACCAGGCATTGCGTACAACGTACGAGTACTGCGGTCCCCACTGGATACGGCCTTTGGGTCCGTTGTAGATGCGATACCAGAAGCCCGCCGTTCCTTCGATCAGCACGCGCGTGTCAGCTGTGCAGCTTGATAGGCCGCCCGGCAGGAATCCGTTGTTGTTTACCGGACCGGTTTCCGTGAAGCATCCCGTGTTGTTGAACTGCGGAGATCCGTAGCCCACCGCCTTCTTGAGAACCGGATCATACGTAGCGCTGCGGCCCGCATATTCCGCACCCGCGTTGAAGTACACATCGAGCTTGGGTCCGTGCCACTCGAGAGTCGCCAAACCCTGCAGGCTCTTGATCAAACCGAGCGTGCCGTCATCGCGCACGGTCACATCGGACAGTCCACCGGTGCCGTAGCGGCCGACTCCAGCGCCGCCGAAGCCATGCAATCCGAAGTCGACTTTCTTGCCGGCAAACGACCAGCGAGCGTTAGCGCCGATACCGCCGCCATTCTTCGAAGAGTTGTACGCGCCCTTGGCATTCGGTCCAGCAGTCGTGCTAAGGCAGTCCGTGGTCGAAGAAACGTCTTCGCACGGGAACACCCGGTCACGGAATCGGCTGAACACGCCGAAGACTTCATAGTGTCCAAACCCTGGCTCGAAGGCGAGCTTCGCAATTACATCTGGCGAGGGGTTGAAGGCATACGATGCCGCCGGCGAACAGGTTGTGGTGGCCGCGGTGTCGGTGCTGTTGAGCGCAGTGCTGCAAGTGGTGATGGCGCCGTTGTAGAGCCCACCACCCGCGCCCGCCGAGCCGAGCAGGAAGTTGGCGGCGTTGTTATGGGTCGTCAAAGTGGCCTGGGCGTTTTCGAGCGAAACCGCGAACCAGACCTTGTTGCCGAAGTTCTTCGCCAGGCGAGCGCCATACTGCCGAGCCCAGCTAAAGCCCACGGTATATTGTGGATCGATCGTCATCGGCAACGCCTCACTACGATTGTCCACGCCATGTTTCGTTTCGGTGACGAGACTCCACATTTGTCCACCCGTGAAGCTCCAACCGTTGTCGAATGCGGCCTGGCCCCACGCCTGGCGTTGGCGGAGCGTGTAGCTGTTGCTCTCGTTATTGTTGGAAGTGATGCCAGCTGAGAGGAAGTCGGCCTCGACGTAGCCGGAGAGCTTTACCATATCCAACTTCCCTTCCGCCAGCATCGAGATTCGCGACTGGCGTCCGGAACCGAAGAACTCGGAGACCGAGCTCTGGGATGCGCCCGGCATGGTCAGAGAGTTGAACGGAGTATTGATGTCGGCTGCAAGTGCCCGCGTGCGGTAGACCGATTCGCCCGCCAGGAAGCCACCGGGGGTGATCGTAATTCCCTTGACGTGAATCGCAGTCGGCGGCTCGGAGAGCTTCTTTTGCGTGTCTTGCACGGCGACCACTGTGTTCGCCATGTTGCCCTTAAGATCGGTCACATCGTTCTTCAAATCAGTGACGGCCTGTTGCTGCTGCGTCGCGGCGGCCTGAGCGGCATCCGCTTTGCTCGACGCATCGGCGGCAGCGCTCTGTGCCTGCTGCACCGTCTGATCTTTTAGGTGGAGCTGGTCCCGCAACTCCTGAATCTGCCGCTCCTGCTGCGCCAACGCTGCCTGTTGCGAGGCGATCGCATCCTTCAGGGCCTGCACGTCAGCGGCTGTGATCGTAGCTGACTTCTTTTTTGTCGATTTCGACGGCGTACTGGTTTGCCCCACCAGTCCGGTCGCCAACAGAAGAATTGCACACCATCTCCACTCGAACCTCATCGTCCACTCTCCTTTTTTTCGCGATGAATCAAAACCCGGGGCGCCTTGGGTTTGTTATTTGACTTGCTTGATTGCTTCTTTCACTTTCGCAACCACGTTCTCCGGCAGCGGCGCATAGGACAGGGCGGAGGTCATCCTCTGCCCGTCGGTCACCATCCAGTTCAGAAAATCAGCGAGGATTTTCCCTTTGGCCGCATCCTTGGACTGCGCCGGAATCAGTAGCCACGTAAAGCTTGAAATTGGATATGCGTCCTTGCCGGGCGCATTCGTGATCGATACTCGAAAATCCGCGGGCATCTTCGGAGCCGATGCTGCCGCCGCAGTCACGCCTTCCAGAGTCGCCTTCAAAAACACTCCGGATGAGTTCCTTATGCTTCCGTAGGGAATGTTGTTCTGAACCGCATAGATCAGCTCGACGTAGCCGATCGAACCCGACAACTGCCGGATCAAGCCGGATACGCCCTCATTTCCTTTTCCGCCCATTCCGATTGGCCACTTCACCGAAGTATCTGCACCGACCTGGTTCTTCCAGTCGGGACTAACCTTCGAGAGGTAGTCCGTAAAGATGAAGCTGGTGCCGCTGCCGTCGGACCGGTGTACGACGATGATGTCTTTGTCGGGAAAATTGACGCCGGGATTTGACGAAGTGATTGCCTTGTCATTCCACTTCGAAATCTTGCCCAGAAAAATTCCAGCGAGTGCTTCTGGCGTGAACTTCACTTCTCCGCTCACTCCGGGAATGTTATAAGCCGGAACCACCGCACCCAGAACGGTCGGAATATTCAGAATCTTGACCTTCGACTCCTGCAATTGCTTGTCGGTCATCGGCATGTCGCTGGCGCCGAAATCGACGGTTCCGGAGGTGACTTGCCGGATTCCGCCGCCGCTGCCGATCGGCTGATAGTTCACTTGGACGTCGGAATGAATTTTGTGATATTCGCTAAACCACTTCGAGTACATCGGTGCGGGAAATGTAGCGCCTGCTCCGTTCAGCGTGGTCTGCCCTACGACCGGCATGGCCAACAGGACACACACCAACAGCAGCACAAGTTTGCGCATTGCTAGGTGACTCCTCCTTGATTAGGTGCACCCTTTTTATCGTCGGTGTGTTAAAGGACGGTTACAAACCAGTGAATTTCTGATGAACTGGGCGGGGAAAATCGTCGTGAGTCTTGTTGACAGCGGGAGAGTCTACGAGTGGCGGCAAGAGACCCCAACGGGCGACGACGGCGGTAAAAAGCATAGTCACTTCGATTGCGATACATTCAAGTCTGAAGGATTGCGAATCCATGACTGATTTCCCGAACCGCTACGCACCCGGATGGCCGGGTATTCCACCGCGCTGGACTTCCAGCGCAAAGAGTGGTATCGGCACTGCGCTCAACCAGCACAGCAAGGTCTGGTTCACGTTAAGTCACGGCATCCTGAACGAAGTCTATTTTCCCCGCGTAGATCAGGCCTGCACTCGTGACATGGGTTTCATCGTCACCAACGGCAGCGATTTCTTCTCCGAAGAAAAGCGGAATTGCACCTTTGAAAACCGTCCTGTCGAATCCGGTATTCCGGCGTATGAGATGGTCAACAGCTGCGACTCGGGTCGATACCGCATACACAAAGAGGTTTTGAGCGATCCCTACCGCAATGTGGTCTTGCAGAAAGTCCGTTTGGAGCCGGTCGTTGGGCAGCTGTCCGACTACCGTTTGTTTGCTTTGCTCTCGCCTCACCTCGCGAATTTCGGCTATGGCAATACGGGATGGATTGGCGATTACAAGGGCTATCCGATGTTCTTCGCCCAGCACGATGGGGTCACCTTGAGTCTGGCGTCGTCGGCTCCCTGGAAAAAGATGTCCGTCGGCTTTGTCGGCACTTCCGACGGCTGGCAAGATCTTTCCCAGCACTTCCAGATGGAGTGGGAATACACGCGCGCGGAAAACGGCAACATCGCCTTCACTGGCGAGATCGACCTCACTGCCTGCAACGGCGAGTTCATCCTCGCTCTCGGATTCGGTGGGATCTGGACTGAGGCCGGCCAACAATCCCGCTCGGCTCTCTTTGAGGATTACGACGAAATCCGCCAGCACTACATCTCGCAGTGGAGTAACTGGCAAACCAAGCTCCTCAAACTCGACTCCCCCCTGCGCCAAAACGATTTGTATCGCGCCTCGACAGCTGTCTTGCGCACTCACGAGTCCAAGGATTTTCTCGGAGGCATCATCGCTAGCCTCTCGATTCCCTGGGGATTCAACAAAGGCGACGAAGATCTCGGCGGGTATCACCTGGTCTGGCCTCGCGATCTGGTCGAGAGTGCGGGCGCATTGCTGGCTGCGGGCGCGACAGATGACGCCGTCCGCGTGCTGCGATACCTCGAAGCCACGCAGGAGGCCGAGGGAAACTGGGCGCAAAATTTGTGGCTCGACGGCCGGCCCTATTGGAGCGGCGTCCAGATGGACGAAACCGCCTTCCCCATTTTGCTCATCGATCTTATGCGCCGCGAGGCACCCGAGTCGTTGGGCAAACTCGACCGCTGGTGGCCCATGGTCCGCAATGCCGCCAGCTTCATCATTCGAAACGGTCCCGTGACGCAGCAGGATCGCTGGGAAGAAGACGCCGGCTATTCCCCATTTACTCTCGCGGCAGAAATTTCCGCGCTGCTCGCGGGAGCGGACATCGCCGACCTCACCAGTCATTCTCAACAGGCTCAAATCATGCGCGACACCGCCGACGCATGGAACGCCAATATCGAGCGCTGGGTATACGCCAGCGGAAGTGATCTCGCCCAGCAACTCGGAGTCGAAGGCTATTACGTGCGCATCGCGCCTCCCGACACCGATGGCGCCGCTTCGCCGACACAGGGATTCGTGCCAATCAAGAACCGTCCGCCCGGGCAAGATGGCGAGCGCGCTTATCACATCATCAGCCCCGACGCGCTGGCGCTGGTTCGATTCGGTCTGCGCTCCCCCGAAGACCCGCGGATCCTCAACACGCTTCGCGCCATCGACGCACTCCTGGCGGTCGAGCTTCCGCAGGGGCCCTGCTGGTATCGCTACAACGGCGACGGCTATGGTGAACACAAAGACGGCTCAGCCTTCGACGGAACCGGCATCGGTCGAGCGTGGCCATTACTTGCGGGAGAGCGTGCCCATTTCGCTTTAGCCGCTGGTCATCGCGACGAAGCTGAGGCTCTGCTTACGGTGATGGAGAATTCGACCTCGGGACACAGCCGTCTACTTCCCGAACAGGTTTGGGATGCAGCCGACCTTCCAGCGCTGGAACTTTTCCGCGGCAAGCCCACGGGCTCCGCTTGTCCGCTCGTCTGGGCGCACTCCGAATACATCAAGCTGCGCCGATCGATCCGCGATGGCAAGATCTTCGATCAACCCCCGCAAACCTACAAGCGCTACATCGTCGAAAAACATGGGCGACAGCATTTTGGCTGGCGTCTCAACAACAAGCCACGCACGGTTCCCCGCAACCAGACGCTGCGCCTGAATCTTCTTAATCCCGCCCGCGTGCACTGGAGTATCGACGACTGGAAGACCGCTCATGATACCGACACGCGTGATACCGGCATTGGAATCCACATCCTCAATTTGCCCACCGCATCGCTCCCGGTTGGAGGCCAAGTGGCGTTCACGTTTTTCTGGCCCAATGAGAACCGTTGGGAAGGCACGGATTACCGCGTAACGGTCGAGAAAGGTTAGAGGCGCGCTGAGGTACAACAACTCGAAGAAATTGAACGAGAGGGTTTTCCTTCGTGAAGCTTCGTGCTCTTCGTGGTTGAAAAGGATTTTGTCTACGCGGCAGGATTTGTATAGCAAAGCTCGACGACTGTGCAATCGTCGCTCAACGGATTTCCCGAGCAGAATTCCGTCACAGCAGAAAAAATTCCCTCCAGCGTCGGCGACTTGGCGGCGGCCGCTTCCAACCGGAAGTCCTCAAAGAAGTCCCCCATCGCATTTTCCGCTTCGGTCACCCCGTCTGTAACCAGGATGAACCGGTCCCCCGACTGCATCTGGCAAGTCGAACTCTCAAAAGTCGCGTCGGGCAGCAACCCTACAGGAACATTTCCATGTGGTGGACGGATGACCTCACCGCCGCACACCAACAGCGGCGGTACGTGTCCACAATTCACATACTCGAGCTCTCCATCGCGTTTCAAGCGCACCAGCAGCACCGTTGCATACTTTTCGCCCACTAGTTTGTCAGTGAAAAATCGGTTCACAGCCGAGACCACGTCGAGTAACGGCATCCCAGCGCTCAGATGCGAATAGATCATTCCTTGCAAGGTCGACGCCAGCAAGGCAGCTGAAACTCCCTTGCCGCTCACGTCCGCGAGCACCACGGCGAGTCCTTCTTTGGTGTTCACCGCATCGAAAAAGTCTCCGCCGATTTCTTTACAAGACAGGTTCTTACCGCGCAGCTGCGCAAACGGCACCTCGGGGATCTTCACCTGCATCAGCCGCTGCTGGATGCTCGCCGCGATGCCCAACTCCTGCTGATAACGCCGCGCTTCTTCTTCCGCTTGCACAAGTCGCGCGTTCTCAATGAGAGACGCTGCTTCAGTCGCGATCGCGTGCAGAATGTCATGGCCCACTCCGCTAATATCTCGCGACGCAAATCGCGAGTCCACGTACAACACGCCCATCGCCTGCGCCGCGTTCGCTCCAGGCAGCGGAGTCTGCGCGTCACGCGTCGCCTGCACTTGCATCTTTCTCAGCGGGATACACACCACGGTTCGCAAATCGTACGCGACAATGCTCTGTCGGCCGGCCATATCGAGCGATTGACTGGTGTCGGTCAGCAGGAATTCCGAATTCGCCCGCATCGATTCCTCGAGAATCGAATGCGAAATTGTCTTGTCGTCGAGGAGCGGTTCCTTCTTCGCGTTTCGCCCAGCGGCCAGCCGCAACTTCCCTTCCTCATCTTTCAGGAACACATACGCGCGTTCCGCTCGCGTCAGTTGCAGCGTGACGTCGAGCATGGTGATCAGGATTTCGTCCAACACACCCGCGGTGTTCAGCTTCCGCGCAGCTTCCAGGAACCAACGCAGCGTCTCCAGTTCCGTGGTCTCGGGCTTGATGCCGATGCCCGAAATCTGGCTGAGAAATTCTCGCGCCGTATTCGACGTCGCATGCGCCGGATTGAAGAGGATGTACGCTGAATCGCGCGCGCCAAATTCCAGCCGGTCGCCGCGTTCCAGCTTCTGCCGCTGAATCCGCTCGCCATTCACGAACGTACCGTGCTTGCTGCCGAGATCGACCAGGAAGAACTCCTGCCCCTCCTGCATGATCTGTGCGTGATCTCGCGAGACCCGCGGATCGGCGATTACAAGGTCTTTGTCTACTTTCCGCCCGACGGTAAACGGAGTACGGTTCAGAACGATATTCTTCTGTTCGCTGCCCTGCACAAACACCAACGCGGGAAAGACCCCGGAACCGGAGCCGTGATGGCTGTGATGACTGATTGTGTTCAGGGCCATGAAAGGTCAGTCGGCGCGCTGTTCCCCACTCAACCAGCGGCACCGGGCGGTTCTATTGCAGTCCACAGACTACTCTGCCGCCGTGTCCTGCCGCAAGATGCGCGGCTTTGGTAGAACGCTCCTCGACACTAGGAGCAACGCCAGAAGCAAGACCGGGATAGCAAAATTTGAATAAAGCGGAAGCGCCCAAGCTCTACGCACGACGTCCGCGGATAGGAACATCGACGCGAACACCAGCAAAACGGCCCCGATCCACGGGAACATTACAGCCAAGGCCGTGCCGGCAACGAGCAGCCGCGTAACACTACTCTTCTGCCACAACTCCCGGATCGAATGGACGATCATCATCGCTGCCGGAATGAGCAAAAGCTGGTTATACGGCGCGAACATGGGAATGACGACGAGGGTGACCGCCAGACACAGAGAAAAGGACCATTGAAATTCCGCCGAGTCCTCTGGAGCGCGCCGCATCCGCCAGCTCAAAAAAAGGAAGGTGATCATGAGAATTACGGATACGACTCTGCCAACCGCCGGAGTCAGCGCCACATCGAGTACCGATTTCCCACCTCCGGTGTATTGATAATAATCAGCGCATGCCGCTCGAAATTCACCGATCCATCCGGGCAACAGCAGTTCACCCGCGCTCGTCAGCGCCGCCATGGTTAGAAGAAATCCCCAAAGTGCACGGCGTCGTTCCCGCCATCTACCCGAGACCCAAATGCAGAGCCATAGAGCCGGCAGCGCAACCAGTTGCGGCTTGATGCTCGCGATCCCCAACAGTATCCCCGCCCAAACAAAGTGCCGACGGGCGAGACAGCACATCGATCCCGCCAACAGGCCCGCCACGACGAGAGACAATTGCTGCAGTTTGAGCCCCTGAACTGCCGAAAAGGAACTCAATGTCAGCAAGACCCACATTAACTTCGCATTGCAGGAAGTGCTCGATCCAATTGCCGTCAACCAAAGCAGCACCGATGCGGCAGTAATGGCAAACAGTAGCCAAACGAAAATCGTGTGCACGACTGCGAACGGCAATTTGACCGTCGGCGCGAGCAAGAACACAACGTACAGCGGATAGGCAAACGCCTGTTGATCCCTTGGATCGTTCGGGCGAGATGGGTCGAGCGGCCGCCCGTAGTAGCCAATCTGAATTTCGCGGGTAATGTCGCTGCCATACGGATCTCGCCCATGCAGCAACAACTCTCGCGCTCCTAGCCATCGCGGATAAAGGTCTGAAAGATTCCCCCGCGGTCTCTGCTTCGCGAACTCCTCTGCGCGCTGGTGAGGAATCAAGATGAGCTGTACATAGATCCACATGCTGCCCGCCGCGAGCAACGCCAGCAAGAGTCCGATTTTCGATCGATTCCTCATGATCCGCGCCGTGTTCCACCGCAGCCGAAGCCCTCGCTGCGGACCCCATGTTACAACTTATGCTTCACCATGCCGGAGACGCGACCCCGTCTGCTCATTTCGACTGCTCTCGGCCTTGCGACTGGGCTGTTCTGCTGGTTTCTGATGGTCCGCCTTCATCAGGGCAGCGCTGATTTTTCCTGGGCAATTCGCGCGGCGCGTGACCTGCTCGCGAGACGGAATCCGTATGACACTCCGTACCAACTCTATCCGCTATCTTCCGCTCTGTTCGGCCTTCCATTTGTGCGTACGAGCGCCGAGGTCGCCGCCGGAATTTTTTATGGGCTCAGCACCGCGCTGCTCGCCTTCGGAATCACGCGTCACGGATATCACCGGCTGTTGATCTTTCTTGCCTATCCGTACTGGGCTGGAATGCTCACCGTGCAGTGGATTCCGCTGATCATGGCCAGCGCATTCTTTTCGCTGCTCCTGCCAGTCACGCTCGCGAAACCGCAGATTGGCCTGCCGGTGGCGCTGACGCACCTCAGCCGCAAGGGTGTTGTCGCATGTCTGATGGTTCTTGCCTTAAGTTTCGCGGTGATGCCGCACTGGGTTTCATTGTGGCTTGCGCATGTCGGACGCTACGCGCGCTTCATACCTTTGCTCGTGCTACCAGGCCCGCTTCTCGCCGCGGCACTCCTGCGCTACCGCCAGCGGGACTCGTGGCTTATCTTCCTGGGAGCGTGTGTGCCGCAGCGCTGGTTCTATGATCCGTTTTACTTGTGGCTGATTCCAAGAACTCGCCGCCAGATCCTCTATACTGCGAGTCTGAGTTGGATCCCCGGAATCTGGCGCTGGTATCACACTCCGCAAACTTTCACCGAAGTGGGCCGCTGGATAGTCCTGTGGATGTACTTACCAATGTTGGTGGTTTTGCTGTTGCGGGAGCCGCCGATAGACACCACGCCAGAGCAAGAAGCACAAGAGCGAACAGATTCTCGTGGGAGTAATAGAGAGTGAGAATTAAATAGAGCGGGCTAAAGAACATTAAACCTAGCGATACCTCTACGAGCCTGTTTCTAGTGCCAGACCAAATCCTCTCTTGCCCCAGAACGCGATCCAGCGTAATAAACGTCGGGAGCAGCAGAATACTCATGTCGTGGTTGTAGCTGTGATAGCCGACCAGGAACGTCCCAAGCATCGCGATCGAGAACCCGTTGTTCCAGGCCTCGACATCGCGCAGATCTTCCGGCCTCCAATGCCGTGATGCCCAAACCAGGAGTGCCAGCGAGGTTGTGGCCAATGCCAACTCAAGCCACATCGAAGGCGGCTTTAGCCCGTTCCAACCGGTGAATAATCCCCGTAGGTTAGGCATGTTTTCGGGGACAATCACCCCAGCCGCCTGCTGATGATTAATCTGCAGGATATAGCGAGGGTAGTAGAGCAACTGCTTCCATCCCACCATCACGAATGACACTGCAAGGTCGACGGCTGTACCAAGAAGAATCCCGCCCAAGGCTCGCCAGCGACGACGCAGCAACAAGACGAAAGCGAACGGCAGAACCAGGTGGAACTTGAACAGGCCCAGGCCCAAATACACCCCGGCTCGGACGTCCTGTTCGAGGCGGAGCGCGCCGTATGCGAGGCAATACAAAAGCAACAGAAGGATCGAATCTTGCCCCTGCAACATGGCGTAAGCGACGGGAAAGAAAGCCAGCGCTCCCATAATCGGCAGCCACCGGAACTCCGATCCGATCACGGGAAGCCATGGACGCATCAGGTACGCCGTGGCCCCGACCAGCAGCAGGTTGACCAGAAACCAGAGGGAATAGGCCCGAAGGTAGGTCAGATCGGTGAGGACCAGGAACGGCAAGACTTCAAATGGGGGATGGTTGAAAGGCAACGGGTGCTCTCGAACCGCTGCGCTCGGTACAAATTCCCGCCATGTCGCCGCCTGCGCCTCGTCGCTGTACAGCTCCGGACCCTGCCCCCGCCGGACCATGAGTCCCGCTGTATAAAAAATACTGAAATCCGGGGATCCCGCCAGTACCCGGGAGCGGGCTAGCCAGAAAATCGCGGCATGCAGAGCGATCATCCCCAGGCAAAACAACGTCAGCACAAACCGGCGCTTGGGCCTGTCGGACATGAGGCGCGATCGATTGTATCCCACCAGTAGCCGCCGCAGCCCTAGGATTACGGCCCTCCCCCCGCATCGGACTGGTTACCGACAGTAATCCCGGGTGCAAGAATTTGTCACTTTCTTTGAAGATGCAGGTATGATTACCGTAAGTTGAGTGGCGGCGAGCCCCTTTCAGCGTTCCCAGCGGGGCTCCCGGTTACTATTTCTGTCGATCTCGAAAAACGCAGGTTAGGAGAAAACCAATGATTCTAGAGGCAGCGCGTGGACTGTGGCGCCAAGAACAGGGACAGGATATTGCGGAATACGCAGTCATGCTGGCGGTCATCCTCGTCATCGTAGTCGGAACCATCCGATTGATCGGATCCAACGCCAATAACGTGTTCTCGAACGTCGCCAGTTCGATTCAATAACACAAATATTCTGGGATTCGACGCAAGCAGTGATGCAGTTTGAGGAAATGGCATGAATCGCACACGTCTGTTGATGATCGGCGTCCTGGCGCTGGGCTTGGGTCTGTTCGTAAGTATGTACGTGTACAGGAGCTTGCAAGCCAGAAGCGGCGCGGGTGGCGACCCTGGCGTCGATGTCATGGTGGCGGCCGATGATTTGCAAGTAGGCGCGCGTGTCGAGGAACACGACATCAAGATCATTCGGATTCCTGGCGCCGACCTGCCGCCGGGAGCACCGAGAAAGCGTTCGGAAGTCGTCGGGCATGGAGTCATCATTCCGATTTCCCGTGGTGAATTCATTCTGCCCAATCGGCTCGCGGCCGAAAACGCTGGCGCTGGACTTCCCTCGTTGATTCCGCCGGGCATGCGCGCCGTATCCGTGCGCGTCAATGAAGTCGTCTCCGTCGCGGGATTCGTTACTCCCGGCACCCGCGTCGATGTGCTCCTCACCGGAACGCCGGGCACCAATGGCGATCAAGAAACCACAACCGTACTGCAAAACGTGGCGGTCCTTGCCTCAGGACACACGCTTGAAAGAAATTCCAGCGGCGAGGCTCAGAATACGGCAGTGATCACGCTGCTGGTTTCGCCCGACGACGCGCAGCGCCTCACACTCGCCAGTTCTCAGGGGCATATCCAACTCGCGCTCCGCAATCCGCTCGATACCAAGCAAGACGAGTTCCCTGCCTCAAACTCAAGGGGCCTTTATAAAGGGCTGGCCGCACCCGAGCCTGTTGTGCAGCATACGGTGATTCATCGCGTTGTTACTCCGAAAGCCGCCCCACCTCCTCCTGCAACCGGGGTCAGCATCGAGGTCTTTCAGGGCGACAAGAAGCCCGACACAGTCAAATGCAGCGACGATGGTTGTGGTGAGGCCAAGTGATTCGTAAAGATTCGATGTTTTTCAACGCCACGTTGCACACCGGTCAGTTTCCTCACAGGGAGACCAATCTGACAATGAACGTTCGTATGTCCTTGCTTGGGGCCCTGCTGCTCGCGGCGCTGGTTCTGCCCGCATCCTCTGAAACCGTGCAGCAAGCAGACGCCGCGCCGCAGCCTCAGACTCCCGTGCCGACTGGAACGCAGACTGCGACTCTTCCCGCTCAATCCCCGGCAACGCAAGGATCGGCGCCGCTGCGTGTAATGGTGGGCAAATCGCTCCTGATTAACACGACGGAGCGACTCAAGCGCATCTCGATTACCGATCCGGCGATCGCATTCGCGCAGGTCATCACACCGACTCAAATTCTTGTGCACGGCAAATCTCCCGGGGAAGTTTCGCTTCTGATCTGGGATGAACTGGAGCGCTCGCGCAGCTTTGACTTACGAGTCGACGTTGACGTCAGCGCTTGCGCCGAAGAAGAACATCGCGTCTTCCCCGACGAGCAGATTACGGTTACACCTTCGCGCGCGGCCATCGTTCTCTCCGGACACGTTTCCACCGAAGACGTTGCCAAGCGCGCGGGAGAACTCGCCAGCGCCTATTCGCCCAAGGTCGTCAACGTTCTAACCTTCGGGCCCGTCGGCGCACAGGAAGTTCTGCTGCAGGTTAAATTCGCCGAAGTGGATCGCACCGCTCTCACTCAGATCGGCGTGAATTTTCTTTCCAATGGCGCTGCGAACAACATCGGCACCATCACCACCGGACAATTCGGCGGCTTCGGACCGCAAACTCTAACCACACAGAACGGCACGACAACCTCGACCGGCCAGACACTCAACAATGTCCTGAATCTGTTCATCTTCCGTCCGGACATCAATTTCGGAGCTGTCATCGAAGCACTGGAGACGAAAAATCTTCTGCAAATTCTGGCCGAGCCAAATCTCATCGCCGTCAACGGCAAGAAGGCCAGTTTCCTCGCAGGCGGTCAATTCCCCTTCCCGATCGTTCAACCGGGCGCGGGCTTCACGGCCGTCACCATCTCGTTCAAAGAGTTCGGCGTGCGGCTCGAGTTCACTCCCGTCATCACTCCGAACGGCAACATCCATCTGACCGTGGCTCCAGAGGTGAGCACGCTCGATTTTGCTAACGCGCTGACCATCTCCGGTTTCACCGTTCCCGCGCTCAGTACGCGGAAGGCGGAAACCGAATTCGAAGTGCAGGATGGGCAGAGTTTCGTGATTGCCGGCTTGATGGACAATCGCGTGACCGATATTTACAACAAAATCCCGGGCCTCGGGGACATTCCGATCCTGGGGAATTTCTTCCGCAGCAAGAGTCTTCAAAAGAGCAATTCTGAATTGATGGTTCTGTGCACGGTGCGCCGCATTTCCCCCACAACGGAGCCGCCGGTTCCACCGAAGAACGCGCAGCCCTTCATGGATACAGGCAAGTTTGACAAGAGCAAGAAGTAGGTACGACTTCCTATCGTGAAAGGCTCGGCGCGACAGGAGCAAGTCTCACATTAAGGGCCACATATTTTTATGCCAGAGCTTACCGTCGTCATTGTGGCCACCGACAACGAGCAGCGCACACTGCTGCAGGTGCTCGTGGACAACACCAGTGTGGCCAAGACCGCGCACTCTTGCGCGAGCTATCCGTTGGCAGCCTCCGATCCGGTTACGCGACGTGTCCGCGCCGCCAACCCCGACGTCACTCTGGTCGACATCCCTACAGACAATGCCCCGCAAGCTCTTCGCGCTATCGAAATGCTCCACCAGGAAATGCCAGATCTCGCGATCTTCGCCATCGGCAGCCTGAACCAGCCGCAGGTGATCGTCAATGCTATGCGCGCCGGCGCGCGCGAATTCATCGAGCGTCCCACCACGACCACCGATCTTCTCGAAGCCTTCGTCCGACTTTCAGCCGCACAGCGCCGCGGACATCAGGAAGGCCTTCGCGGCAAAGTTTTCTCCGTCATCAACGCGAAAGGCGGAAACGGCGCCACCACGGTCGCCGTCAATCTCGCTCTCGCCCTGCAGTCCGCGTACAGCCAGACCGCGCTCGTCGATCTCGCTCCCCTGGGACATGCTGCCCTCCACATGAACTTGAAGCCCGTGTTCAATGTGGCCGACGCAACTCGTAACCTCCACCGCATGGACGCTTCCCTGCTCGAAAGCTTCATGACGCGTCACAATGGCGGACTGCAATTGCTCGCTGGAACCAACGTTCCCGCCGCGGTAGATCCATCGACTGCTGAGTTCGTTCGCCTGTTCGACATGCTGGTCACGCACTACCGCTATGTCGTCGTCGACGCCTCTTCGCGTTTCGACGCGGCGAGCCGACTAATCGCGAGTCTTTCAGAAACCGTTCTGCTCGTCGCCTGTAGCGACGTCGCATCATTGTGGAGCGCGGCCCGCGTGCAGCAATATCTAGGCGAAACCGGTGGGCGCGAGCGCGTACGATTAGTCTTGAACCGCTATCGCAAGGTGCCGGGCTTTAGCGAAGCCGACGCCGAAGCGGCAGTGGGTGCCAAGCTTCTCTGGCGCGTGCCGAACCAGTATTTCGCCGTTTCCAGCGCAATCGATCGAGGAACTCCAGTGATGGATCAGCGTAACTCCGAGATCGCCCGCTGCTTTGCCGGATTGGCGCAGGAGTTGACGCGTAACGACGCCGACGTGAAACGTGCGGCGTGGTCATTGTTTAAGTCGGTTTAGGATTTAGAAGCTTATGGCAAACCTTCAATCGTTCGAGCGCACCGACATTCAGCAGGTGAAGGCCGACCTGCATCGCAAGGTTCTCGACCGTTTGGACCTAGAAAAATTGGGCAAAGCCGCCGGCGACTCCGCGCGCGACGAAGTTCTGGTCGTCATTCGCGCCGTGGTCAACGGCGAAGTCGTTCCTCTCAGCTTCGCCGAGCGCGAGCGTCTCTCGCGAGAAATTCTCGACGAGATTTTCGGACTGGGCCCGTTAGAACAGCTTCTCAAAGACCCAAATATTTCCGACATTCTGGTCAATCGCTACGACCGTGTATACGTCGAAAAAGCCGGCAAGCTCGAGCTGACCACGTTGTCGTTCAAAGACAATGTCCACTTGATGCAGATCATCGAACGTATCGTCTCCCGCGTCGGCCGCCGCGTTGACGAATCTTCTCCGATGGTTGACGCTCGCCTCGCCGACGGCTCCCGTGTGAACGCCATCATTCCTCCGCTCGCTCTCGACGGGCCCTGTCTCTCCATCCGCCGTTTCGGACGCGAGCCCGTCACAGCTCGTCAGATGATCGAGAATCAAACCCTGACCGAGTCGATGCTCGAACTTCTGTCGGCCATGGTGAAAGGTCGCCTGAACATTCTCGTTTCCGGAGGAACCGGCGCCGGCAAGACGACTCTGCTCAACGTTCTTTCGGGTTACATTCCCAACACCGAGCGCATCGTCTCCATCGAAGACGCGGCCGAATTGCAACTCAAGCAGGAAAATATCGTCCGCCTGGAAACTCGCCCGCCCAACATCGAAGGCAAAGGCGCGGTCCGCCAGCGGCAGTTGGTCATCAACAGTTTGCGTATGCGTCCCGACCGCATCGTGGTTGGCGAGGTCCGTGGCGAAGAAGCCTTCGACATGTTGCAGGCCATGAATACCGGTCACGAGGGCTCGCTGACTACGGTCCACGCTAACTCTCCGCGCGACGCCATGGCTCGTATCGAAAACATGGTCTCGATGGCGAACCTGAATATTCCCGAACGCGCCGTCCGCCAGCAGATTTCTTCCGCGGTGCACGCGGTCATTCAAATCGCGCGTCTGTCCGACGGCACGCGCAAAGTCACGACTATTTCTGAAGTCACTGGCATGGACGCCGATTCCATCGCGATGCAGGACATTTTTTCCTTCGATCGTACCGGCATCGACGAAAACGGAAAAGTGCGCGGCGCATTTCGCGCCACCGGGCTCCGCCCCAAGTTTGCCGATCGACTGGCAACCGTAGGCGCTC
This sequence comes from uncultured Acidobacteriota bacterium, assembly GCA_963793945.1. Lineage (GTDB taxonomy): Bacteria > Acidobacteriota > Terriglobia > Terriglobales > Acidobacteriaceae > Sulfotelmatobacter. The sequence continues at coordinate 214,598 of CAWCCE010000003.1, forward strand.
GCCTGAGACCTGCATTGTTTGAATCGAAGGCTGAGGTTTAGGTTCCGATATGACTGCAGCTCTTATCGCGCTGGTTGTCTTCGGAGTGGTAGCGTTCCTCGCGTTCGCCGCTTTCTCGCTCTTCGATCAGCGCAGCGCACAGGCCCGCCTGATCAAGGAACGTCTCGCCAACGAGCGCAAAGCTCCCGATCTGGCAGCTGAGGAGGAACTTGCCCTCCTCCGCGACGAGCAACTCAGCCGCATTCCCGCTCTCGACACTCTGCTTCGACGTTCAGCGCGCGTCGGGGACCTGCAAAAAATGTTGTTGCAGGCCGGCATGGATATCCGCGCGGGTAACTTTCTGGGATTCTCCGCGCTCAGCGGAATTGCCGTCCTCATCGTCACCTACGCGTTCAGCAAACGCATTGAAATCGCGATGATCGGCTTGTTGGTCGGCTTCATCCTTCCGTACTCCTTCGCGTCATATAAGCGCAATAAGCGCTTCGAGCGTTTTGAAGAACTTTTTCCCGAAGCCATCGACACTCTCGCTCGCGCCGTACGCGCCGGACACGCCTTCACCACCGCGCTCGAAATGATCACCAGTGAAATCAATGAACCCATCGCTGGCGAATTTCGGCAGCTTTATGAAGAACAGAAATTCGGAATGCCCGTCCGTGATGCCTTGCTGAATCTGACCGATCGTGTCCCACTTGTCGACGTGAAATTCTTCGTCACCGCCGTCATGCTCCAGCGCGAGACCGGTGGCAACCTCGCCGAGATCCTCGATAACCTTTCGTACGTGATTCGCGAACGCTTCAAGATTCAGCGCCAGGTTCGTGTTTACACCGCTCAGGGCCGGCTCACGATGGCCCTGTTGATGGGTATGCCCCCCATCATCGTCACCGTGATGCTGGTGCTCAATCCCAGCTTCATTCGCCCATTGTTCTCGGATCCCATCGGTCACACGCTGTTGGTCGCGGGAATTACGTTGCAAACCATCGGATACTTTGTGATCCGGAAAATTATCCGGATACAGGTTTAACTCATGCCCCTGCTGCTGATTATCGTCGTGTTCGTCACCGTCGTGGTTGGAGTCTTTGCTTTTGGCGCAGCCGCGGTGACGCCAAGCTCCGTCTTGGGTGCGCGCCTTCGTGCTCTTGGCGGACAACAGGCAGCGCCGGTGGAACGGCCGGCCATTCGCGAGCGCATCGAGCAGGCGCTCGATCCTCTCAGCAAAGCGATTCCCCTTTCGCCAGCCGACGTCTCCCGCACTCGCCGCTGGCTGATCCAAGCCGGCTTCCGCGACGCCATCGATGTCAACTACTACTTCGGCGTGCGTCTCCTGGCGGCCGCCATCGGCTTCGTCGGAGTAGTCGTTTTCTCCGGCTTTGCCAATCCTTTTCTGCTCGCCGGAATTTCCGGACTCGGCTTCTTTCTGCCCCGGTTCATCCTCAAGCGCATGATTCGCGATCGCCAGAACCGCATTCGCCTGGGATTACCCGACGCGCTCGACCTCACCGTCATTTGCGTGGAAGCCGGGCTGGCGCTCGATCAGGCCCTCATGCGCGTCGGCCAGGATCTTCACCACGCGCATCCTGACCTCAGCGACGAATTCCATCTCGTGAATCTGGAGATGCGTGCCGGCAAACCCCGCGCCGAAGCTCTCCGCAATCTGGTCGAGCGTACCGGTGTTGACGACATCCGCTCTCTTGTTGGTACACTGATTCAGACCGACCGCTTCGGTACGAGCGTCGCCCAGGCTCTCCGCGTGCATTCTGATTCCCTCCGCACGGAACGCCGGCAACGCGCCGAAGAACAAGCTGCCAAGACCACCATCAAGATGGTTCCCCCGCTGGTAATCTTTGTTCTGCCGTCGATCATTTTTGTCACCATCGGCCCCGCCGTGATCGAATTGATCCGGCAACTGGGCCCGGTGTCCGGCGGCCACTAGCGGCGCAACCAATACCGCAGAACAGCGACGGGGTCTCATGGCAGTTCTCTCCAGTGAAGGGCAGGCTTTCAATCAAACGCGGCAAGCCTACCTTGCTACGTCCCTCGCCGTCGCCGACACCCACTGGACCCGCCTGCGCGGCCTGCTTGGCCTGGAGGCCGATGACTTCCGTAATGGTTCAGGCCTCTGGATCGTTCCCTGCCATGGCGTTCATACTCTAGGGATGGGGTTCCCGATCGATGTTGTCTACTTGGATCACTCGATGACGGTGATTCACGTTCAACCCGAGTTGCAGCCGTGGCGATTCGCGCCGGTTCGGCGACAGGCTGCGTCGGTCTTGGAACTGCCGTGTAATGTCGCCGCCGAGACTCGAACCACGGTGGGCGATAGAATTGAAATCACTCTCGCAAAGGATCCCAGCCGCGCCACCGCATGAGCAGCGTTCTCCAACTCGACGAGGCCGCCTCCGTTCGCAATGTCGATGACGGCCCACGGCTGTTGGTCGCGTGGTCCTCGCGCTGGCCAGAGTTCGTCAGTTCGATCAGGCCTGCTCTGGCTCGCTCGGAAGCCCGCCTTGCCGGAGAAGCTCCGTTCGGATTGATTCCTCTGCGGATCATGCTGCCTTCGTATTTCCTGGAAGCGTTCCTGATCCTGGCGTCCATCTTTTTGACTTACAAAATCGCGGAACTGCGCCCTTACGTCTCTCCGCGTTTGTCACCACATGACGTCATCTACTACACCGGTGACGAGCTGCCCCGCACCGAAGATCTCGGTGGCGCCGAGGCCGGAACAGCCGGCCGCGCAGGCGGCGATGAATCGCATCATCGTACTCAGACCATCAAGATCGCTCGTGGCGGATCTCTTACTGAGAGGATGGTGGACGCTCCGAATCTCAAGCTCACGCCCACGCACGATCCGGTCGCCAATCTGCTCGCCGTCAAACCCGATCCCGGCCCGCCGCCGGCGGAAGGATTGCGATCCGTCCGCTCCGCGCCCAACCTTGCTACCAGCATCGTGGCGCCCGCGCCAAATGTCATTCGCGACTACACCCGCAATGGAATTCAACTCGACTCGGTCATCGCTCCCGCTCCGAATGTCACGCGCGATCGCTCTCTCACTGCTCCGACTTTTAACGCGACACTGATTCCCCCTGCGCCCAGCGTTCAAGATGAACACAAGCTTGTTGCTCCTGCGCTTGCTCCGTCGGTCATCGCTCCCGCCCCGCGTGTCTCGCGTGATCGCTCGCTTGCGTCGCGTTCTCTGGATCCATCCGTTGTCGCACCTGCTCCAAGCGTCTCCCGCGACCGCGCACGCTCCAGCCCGACAATGGCTTCGAACGTGATTCCGCCCGCTCCCGGCGCGTTCAGCCGCGAAATCACCAGCGCGCCCGTGCAGATGACGAATACCGCAGTGGTGCCTCCGCCAGTTTCAGCGCCGGAGCGCGCCGCCTTGCGCAATCCCAAGCTGTCGTTGCCATCGCCTTCGGTAGTCGCCCCGCCACCGTCCTCCGATATCTCTCCTGATATGCGCCGTCTCGCCAGCGGCAGCGTTCAGGATCCGGGGAAGACCGTCGTCCCTCCGCCGCCATCGCAGTCCGGCAGCGGATCGTACATGAGCAGTCTGATCGGCAAACTTTTTGGAGCCAGCGAGGTCGTGCCTCCGCCCCCGTCGGTGGATTCAGGACGGACAAGCGGCGGAACCCCAATGTCGATAGGCAATGATGTTGTCCCACCTCCGCCATCGGTTGGCACGGCTGCGGCGGGAGGCAATCCTCGCGGCAGTCGTAGCGGAGCAGGCGCATCGCTCGGCACTGCCGCCGTCGCACCTCCACCGACGGTTGGTGCAAATGGAGGCACCGGCACTCGAGCCAATGGCGCAGCACCTTATCTCGGTAATCCAGGAATCGTTCCACCGCCGCCGTCTCTCGCTGGAGCCGGTGGTGGCAGCGGTAACACTGGAGGCGGAGTGGGCGCTCCCAGAGGAACTCTCCTCGCTAACGGTGTCGTTCCTCCTCCGCCCTCAGTTGGAGGGGGCTCGAGTACGACTGGGCCAGGCTCCGGTCGTAAAGGCGCTGGACTCGGTGCTCCCACGGACGTCGGCGCGGGACTCACGCCGCCCACGAATGGTGGCAGTGGAACCAACGCAGGCGCAGTCATTTCCGCCCAGCCCGGTGCCAAGGTCGGCTTACCCTCGAGCGGTGGCTCTGGATCGCTCGCCATGTCTCCATCTGGTGGAGACAAATCCGGCTTGGGAGGCGCTGGCGGCGGCACTGGCATTGGCCACGACAACGGTCCCGGCAGCTCTCTAAACGGCAAGGGCGGTGGCGCCGCGAAAACTGGCGCTGGACGCGGCTCCGATCCGACCGCAAACGCCGGCATCTCCCCGACACCTGGTCCCGGAGGCGCAGGCAATTTAACCGCGGGCAATCCTCCCGTCCGTGGCGTTGATATCAGCGGCGGCAGCAGCATCGTTACGCTGCCGGGATTTGGCTCTGACGCTCCCGGCGCCAGCGAGCCCACTGCCCCCGCTCGGACAAACGCGAAGCAACGTGATGCCTTAGGAGTAACCGTCGTTGCAACAGCAAGTTCCGGCGGAGCCTTCGAGCCCTACAAGAAGCTTTTGAGGGGCGAGCAATACACCACTTACTTGGACACGACTCTCGGCACAGTCGTCATGGAATTCGCCGACGAATCAACCACCACGCACCAGTTCGGCAGCACCCTGACGGCGCCTGCTCCAATCGTGACGAGCCTCGCAGAAGGCCTCCCCCGCGCCCGCATGGTCGTCACTTGCACGTTAGACGCGGCTGGAAATCTGAAGAATATTCGCGTACTCGAGCCTGGTCCCGCCACGATGACTGCCAAGGTCGTTGCGGCCCTTCGCACTTGGAAATTCCAGCCCGCGATGCGCGGAACTCAGCCCGTGGAAGTAACGGCCATCCTCGGTTTCGGAATCGACACCAACGACCGCTTCTAAGGTTCCGTCGCTCGGTCAGCAGTTGAATGCACGGTAGCTGACGAGAAGTCTCGTTTCGCCTGAAAGGCTTCATCCCGACCGGAGCCGCATTTCAGGCGAATGGAGGGATCTCGCGTGTATCTGAACGCAGTTCGTCCCTGGTCACTAACCACTGTTCACTGGCCACTACCCGATCACTTCACACTCCTCCGCGCCCGCTTCCGCGGCGGCCTCAACCCCTTCTCCGGCACTTCCTTCTCAATCGGATCCGACAATTTATGCAGCGGCCGGTCGCCCGCAGACGACAACTGCCTCCCCAGAGCCTTAGCCGTCAGCCCCTGCCCGGTATAAATCGCCTCGCTGAACGTCGATCCCGAATTCGCCTGCGCCACCGCGAAAACTCCATGCGGCACGCCGTTAATAAACGCAGTCGCGATATAGTCGCCGACCATCAATCCGTTCTGCGAAACCGGCAGCCAGCTCACGAGCATCGGCCCGGTCACAGAACTCGGACTATTCCAACTCGTCCCGCCATTTGCCGAAGAAATGTATCCCACCGCCAGCTGGCATGTTGCCGCCGTACAGCTGCTCTGCGAATAGAAGTAATAATGCAGCGCCACGTGCGCCGCCGCTCCAGAAGTTGCCGGATCGATGCCTATCCCCGGAATGAAATGATCAACGGAGCTCGACACATCGTCGATCGGGATTCTCGTCACCGCTCCCCAATTCACTCCGTCCGTCGACGTGCTGTAAACAAGATCGTTCGTCGTACAGCTTGCGCGAAAACGGCAGTCCTCCCACACGACCCAGATCGTCCCTGCTCCATCCACCGCCGCCGACGGCAACGGCCCACTGCGAATTCCTCCCGCATCCGCATGAAACTGGATACTCGAGATCGTCACCGGAGCGCTCCACGTCAAGCCGCCATCGCTCGAACTGTAAGCCAGCATGAACGGCGCAGCCGTCGACTCAATCGGCACGACCACGTTCCCACCAGGCTGCACCAGGGGCTGTCCGCCAATGCCATCCGCCAGGTTTGCCGTTGGAGTCGCAGCGCCCCACGTCAGCCCACCGTCACTCGACGTGCTCATCACAATCTCGTCGGAGTTCAGCGGATCGTCCCACTCCATGTAACAGTTTCCATAATGCGGACTGCTCGGCCAGCTGTCGCACGCAATCCAGTTCTTGTCGGAACTCTGCGAAGTCGCATCCACGCTCACCGGATTTTGCCACGTGAATCCGCCGTCAACGGATCGGCTCACCACCACTGCCGGTGTTGCCGAACTATTCGACAGCGGCAGCGACGAGATCATCCACACGGCATGCTTCGCGTCGTACGCCACCGCTGGATCGCTCGCCGCGTCGTACGGCCCGCTTCCCTCGCCCGTCGTCAATCCCGGCAAAAAGCCGTGGCTCCACGTCGTACCGCCATCGGTCGACGTCGCCCACCCGATATCCGTCGCTCCTCCCGGAGAAATTCGTCCCGTCTGAAATGCCGCTACCAGCGTCGATCCGTTCGACAACATATGAGGCTCGACCTCAGTCGCGTGCTGCCCCGGCCCCACCGTAAACGGATCCGAACTCACCTGCGTCAGGTTTGATCCGACCGGATTTCCCGGCTGCGTCGGTGGCGGAGTCGTTGATGTAGAGGAGGGAGACGAAGATCCCGAGCACGCCGCAAGAGCCAGTGTGAGCGCCATCGCCGCTGCGGCCCGTGCGGAAAAATACTGAGCCATTTTCAGTTGGTCCAAGACGGCGCGAATGTAGAACTCAGGGACGCAGCGCCATCCTCATTCTCAGTGCAACAAAAAGAAAGGTCAATTGCCCGATCGTATGCGGATCACGGCAGCTTCAGCTCCGCGTGCAGATTCGGCCCGCTCTCCGGCCCGTTCGTAAACGCAATCGAGACGTCGTCTTCGTAGATCACTCGCCACTCCGGAGTCTTCACCAGAATGCTCGCCAGCGCCGAATCCCGTGGCAGGAGTACGCACCGTGGATTATTCTCGTGCAGAAAATCTTCCCATCCATGCTCTACATGCATCATGCGCAGATACGATTGCAGAAATTCAGCCCCATACAAATCGTGCCGGTCATCGACCACTACTCGCACCTGCGGATACATCCGGTAGATCAAATACCCGCCCCAATAATCCGGACTCAAAATCGGCCCCTGCACCGAGTGTGCCTCCAGATAATTCACGGCGTCAACCGGCATCCGCTTCGGACCAAAGTGCGCATCCATCAGCACGCTCGACCCCAAGCGGCCTCCACTCAACGCGATCAACAACGTGCCAACGGTCACCACGATCGGCCACAGATGCGCGCGCAACCCCAACTCCACCACGCTCATTCTCAGCGAGAATCCCTCGAGAAACTCCACTCGCGGCAGCCACGGCCCCACAATCATCGCCAGCAGAATCGCCGAAATTGGAATATTCCGCGACGCATAGAGTCCCGCGTACGTCACAAACAGCACCAGCAGCCCTTCGCTCGTACGCAGCTTCCGCCCGCGCGTCACCAACACTCCCAGCGACAGCACCAGCAGCAGCAAAAAGCATTTCTGTGCGACGCCATGAAAATTCGGTGATTGAAACTCCTCGATGTGATCCATCAAGAAGCGGTTCGTCAGGTACGAATAAATATGTGCGTGCAGCCGCCATCCGTACGGATTCACAAAGCTCGCCGCCACTGACGCCATCCCCACCAGCGTCAGATCGCGAACTCGCTTCCCCGCCGCAATCCGGTGCAGCACTTCGTCAATTCGCGCACCCTTCGTTCGAAATAGGGTCCATATCGATCCAAACCAGAAGATCGCAAGCAGCACAAATCCCAGCACGAATCCGCCATGCACATTCACCCACACCAGCATCAACAGCGGTAAAGCCCAGAGTTTTCGATGCCTCCCCACCCCCTTGAAATAATTTCGCTCTGTCGAATCCAGCAGCCAGAAAAACGCCAGCGTAAACATCCAACTCACCACGTGCGGACGCGCCAAAAAATGCAGCGTCGATGCCGACAGTGCCAGCAGCACCAGCACGAGCGCCGAAAGAATATTCATCTCCCGCCGGACCAGCAGCCGAAACATCCAACCAAAGACGCCCGCGATAATCGCCGCGGTAAACCACACGACTCCATTCAATCCGGCAAGATTTGCCAACTCACCGACGACCACGTCATAGAGCCACTCCCACGCAAACCACGGTTTGCCGCCCATGGTCGACGAAAATGGGTCTGTTCTAGGGATCGCATGGGTCGCCAGAATCTGCTGGCCGGTGCGAATGTGCCATCCAATGCCCGCATCGCCCAGCAATTTCACAGCCAGCGCCGTAAACAGCAGGATGCACAGCACGCATACAAAGATCAGGTCTGAAACCGAGGGCATGAGCCAGCGCACCCACGCCCGAGTAGATTGTGCTTGAGGAATGCCAGTTGAAGAACTTGTGGAACCATCTGCCATCGCGTGAATCTTATAGAGTGGAGCGTAGATCAGCAAGATGACGAACCAACTTCCCCCTCGCGTGGTGATCGTCGGCGCCGGCTTCGGAGGCCTCAATGCAGCCCAGGCGCTCGCCCATGCGCGCGCCCGCATCACCATCATCGACCGCCGCAATTACCACACATTCCAGCCGCTGCTGTATCAAGTCGCTACGGCTGGACTTTCGCCCGGAGAAATCGCCGCGCCCATCCGGTCAATCCTTCGCTCAGACAAAAACATTGAAGTGCTGATGGCAGAGGTCTCCGGCTTCGATCTCGACCGCCGCGTCGTCCTGACCCCTGACGGCGAGATTCCCTACGATTACCTGATCGTCGCCGCGGGCGCAGGCCATTCTTACTTCGGACACGAAGAGTGGGAACCCTATGCTCCGGGTCTCAAGACCATCGAAGACGCGCTCGAAATCCGTCGTCGCGTATTACTCGCTTTCGAATTGGCAGAGCGGCAGGCAGCCTCAGGTGAAACCAGATCTAACCTCAATTTTCTCGTCGTGGGCGGCGGACCCACCGGAGTCGAACTCGCGGGCACGCTCGCGGAAATCAGCCGGCACGCCCTGGCCCATGAATTTCGCTCCATTGATCCCGCGCGCACTCACATTTTGTTGATCGAGGGCGGCCCGCGGATTCTCCCCGCCTACGCAGAAGATTTATCCCGCAGCGCCGAGCAGCAGTTGAATCACCTTGGTGTCGAAGTTCGCACCTCTACCACGGTCACGCAGGTCGAACCCGGAGCAGTCTATTTCGGCGCCACGCGCTTTCCCGCAACTGTGATCCTCTGGGCTGCCGGAGTCGCCGCCTCTCCTCTCGGTAAGAAGTTGGGAGTCGCGGTCGACCGCGCCGGACGTGTCCCCGTGCAGCCCGACCTCACCATCCCCGGACATCCCGAAGTCTTCGTCATCGGCGATCTGGCCGCCGCGAAAGACGAACAGGGCAAACTCATGCCCGGCGTGGCCCCAGTGGCCATGCAGCAAGGCACATATGTAGCAAAGCTGATTCGCAAAGAAGTTGAGTCAGCACGCGAGAGCTCCCCCGATCGGAACTCCCGCCCCAAGTTCCACTACTGGGATAAAGGCAGCTTAGCCACGATCGGCCGCGCAGCAGCAGTAGCTCAGTTCGGCAAGATCCACATCTCCGGATTTCTCGCCTGGCTCTCCTGGCTCTTTATTCATATCCTGTTTCTCATCGGATTCCGCAACCGCCTGCTGGTTTTCATTCAGTGGGCATGGTCCTATGTCACCTACGAACGTGGCGCACGCCTCATCACCGGCAGCACCGACTTGCCCGGATGGAAGACGCCACCTCAGCCTTCCGACAGCATCCATGCCTCCGCGCCTCAAGAAATTCAGACCGCTGCCCGCAAATAGGTGGACAATAGAAAAGGGACGCCGGGCCTGGCTCAACACCGAGTCTGCCGCGGCCTTCATTCACCGTTGTCATCCTGAGCGAAGCGAGGGACCTATGCACTCCTTGCCCAAATCCAATCATCTAAGTCGCGCGTTAATCTGGCTCGCAGCAGCGGCTGCATTCGCCATCCCGGCCTCCGCTCAGGTCATCAAGATTGTCGTCGACGATACCATCCAGCCCATCAGCGCCGAATACATCTCTCGCGCGGTAGACCAGGCTCACCGCACCAACGCGCAAGCCCTATTGATCGAAATGAATACTCCCGGAGGCCTCGTCAGCTCCACTCGGGACATCATCGAGAAAATCACCAACTCCCCCGTCCCCGTGATCGTCTACGTAACTCCCACCGGCGGGCACGCTGGTTCAGCCGGTATCTTCATCCTCGAGTCCGCCGATGTCGCCGCCATGGCTCCCGGAACCGCTGCCGGAGCTGCGCATCCCGTCACTCTCATCGGTCCCGTCCAGGTGAAGCCCGATGACGAAATGAAGCAGAAAATAGAAAACGATGCCGCCGCACTGATGCGCTCCGTCACCTCCAAGCGCGGGCGCAATATCGAAGCCGCCGAGAGCGCGGTGCGCGAATCAAAATCCTTTACCGAGCAGGAAGCTCTCACCCAACATCTCATCGACTACGTCGCTACCAGTCCGGAAGATCTCTTCCGCCAGATGCAGGGAAAATCTTTCAAACGCTTCAACGGCGCCACCGCAATTCTCAACCTCGCAGACCAGCCAGTCGTTGCCTTTGAAATGACATTGAGAGAACGCGTGCTCGACGATCTGATGGACCCGAATGTCGCGTTCCTGATCCTCATCATCGGAGCGCTCGCCCTCTACGTCGAATTCAACCATCCCGGTGCAGTCATTCCTGGAACCGTCGGAGTAGTTTTCATTCTGGTCGCCGCCTTCGCGCTCAATCTGTTGCCAACCCGCTTCGCCGCACTGGCCCTGATTCTGGCGGCCTTCGCTCTCTTCGCTGCCGAAGCCAAATTTGCCACGCATGGAGTTCTCACCGTCGGCGGCATCGCGCTCCTCACTCTCGGCGGACTGCTGCTTGTCGATTCGCCCATCCCCGAAATGCGCGTCCACCTGTTGACCGCGATGGCTGTAAGTATTCCCTTCGGCATCATCACCGCGTTCCTGATGACGATCGCCTATCGTGCCCGCCGCAACAAAATCGTCACCGGGGAGCAAGGCCTGGTCGGTGAGACGGGCGTTGCCCAGACCGAACTGTCTCCGCAAGGAAAGGTCTTCGTCCACGGAGAACTTTGGGATGCGATTGCTTCAACGACACTTCCGATAGGTCAACTAGTAGTCGTCCGCCGGATAGACGGCCTGACGCTGCAAGTGGACCCTATCGGCGCAACATCAGAAGCAACCCCAGCCCCCGCGATCCTGTAAGAAACGGTTGAGACAGTTCTCCGAAACGAGGCTGCCCCCACCCTTCGCGCGCCTTATTTGAGGGGGTAGGGATTTTGACTCCCTTATCACGAAAGAAAAAAGATACTGCGGACCCAAAATAACAAGGCACCGAGGTCCGCTGAGCGGATGCGAGCCCCGATGCCTTTCCCTTTGCGAGAGATCAACCCGAACCGTACTTACTTCACCATGATCTTCTTACCTGATGGATCCAGCGTTCCCTGCACACGCACCCGCTTTCCATCGAACTTCGCGACATCAGTCTGATGATCGATGTCATACACCTGGCCAGAATCGTCCTTCAGCACATACTTGTCGCCTTGTTTCATGACCGTGCCGGAGAAAGTCTGGCTATCGGTCGCAGTCGCATCAGGAGAAGTCTTCGCCCCTGTTTGAGGCGCGTTCGGTTCCGGAGTCTGTGATTGATCAGGAGTCTGCGCGGACGGCGGCGCCTGCTGCGATTGCGGCGGCATTTCTGGAGAAGAGGCCTGCGGCTGCTGCTGCGTCGGAGTCGTGTCCGGCGCTGTCGCAGGCTGCTGGGTCTGCTGATCCGACGGTGTGGTCTGTGCATGGAGCGCGCTGCCCCAGGAGATCATGCCGATGGCGATCGCCAGGGTGGCGAGGAACGAGAGAGACTGAATCTTTTTCACAAATCCTCCAGGAGCCAGTGCGGCTCGTGCGAAGGTCTTTGCAAGCCCTCTGCCACAAAATTACTCGCGGGGCATGTGCGAAAGCCTGAATATTGAAATGACAAGGCTTAGCACGCATCGCTAGACTCACCCGCATGCCACTGTCAGGATTCTTTTTACGCCAACTACGTAGATCGCTGTAGCGCACAACATCCACGCCAGTTCCGCGCGGATCAAACCTCGAGCATTTATTGCCGATCAGAAGAAAAGTTTCCGCGACGATAGTTCACAAAAGAAAAAAGCCGCGACGAAAGTCGCAGCTCTTTTCTAAAACAAGGTTTTAATCCTCGCAATCCGCGCGAATCCGCGGCAACGAAGTTAGTGCCGTCCGCCGCCGCCTCCACCGTGACCGCCATGCCCGCCACCGTGTCGTCCACCACCACCGCCGCCGCGACCTCCGCGTCCACGACCTCGCCCGCCACCGCCTCCGCCCGGACGTCCTCCACGGCCACGATCTCCTCCACGGTCTCCCCCGCGGGGACGATCTCCAGCGCCAGCTCCCACCGGAGGAGCCCCGCCTTCGCGATTGAAGTTCGGCTCGTCCGGATCATCCGGAAAATCTCCGCCGCCTTCAATCACCAGTGTCCCTCCCGGAAGAGGTTCGCTCTCCGCCGCCGGAGCCACGGGAGCGCCTTCACCGCCGCCCGACGCCGCCATCTTCGCGCGCTGCTCTTTCAGAATCGCTTTGCGCGAAAGCCGTATGCGGTTGCCTTCGACGGCCAGCACCTTCACCAGTACCTGATCGCCTTCCTTCAGTTCGTCGCGTACATCGGCTATCCGATGCTCCGCCACTTCGCTGATGTGCAGCAAACCTTCGGTTCCGGGGATGATCTCGACGAACGCGCCGAAATCCGCCAGCCGCGTAACTTTCCCGAGATACGTTTTCCCTACCTCAGCCGTCGCCGTGATGTCGCCGATAATCTGCAGCGCCTTCGCCGCCGACGCCTGATCGCTCGACGCCACCTTGACCAGTCCGGAATCTTCCACGTCGATCTTCACTCCGGTCTGTTCCACGATGCTGCGGATCATTTTTCCGCCCGGCCCAATCAGGTCGCGAATCTTGTCGGTCGGGATTTGCACCGTATAGAATCGCGGCGCGTAATCGGAAATCTTCTCGCGGCCCGTCGTAATCACTTCCTCCATCTTGCCGAGGATGTGCATTCGTCCACGCTGCGCCTGTGACAGCGCTTCGCGCATGATCTGCGCCGTGATTCCCGCAACTTTGATGTCCATCTGCAGCGCGGTAATGCCATCACGAGTTCCGGCAACTTTGAAGTCCATATCGCCGTAGTGATCTTCCGCCCCCGCGATGTCCGTCAGGATGGCGTAGTCGTTGCCTTCTTTCACCAGGCCCATCGCAACTCCGGCCACCGGAGCCTTCAACGGAACGCCCGCATCCATCAGCGATAGCGAAGCTCCGCAAACGGTCGCCATCGAAGACGATCCATTCGACTCGAGAATGTCCGAAACCACGCGCATCGCGTAAGGCCACTTCTCTTCGAGCGGCAGCACTGCCGAGATCGCTCTCTCCGCCAGCGCTCCGTGCCCGATCTCGCGCCGCCCCGCTCCACGCATAAATGCCACCTCCCCAACCGAAAACGGCGGAAAGTTGTAATGGAGTAAAAAGCGTTTTTTGGCTTCACCTTCGAAGCCTTCGAGGCGCTGCATGTCGTCGCTGGTGCCGAGAGTTGTTGTGACCAGTGCTTGGGTTTCGCCGCGGGTGAAGACTGCGCTGCCGTGGGTGCGCGGCAGGACTCCCGCTTCGATCCAGATTTCTCGGATCTCGTCGAACGCGCGTCCATCCGGACGGCGCTTCTGATTGATCACTGCCTCGCGGAAGGTGCGCTCTCGCAGCGCTTCGTAGTAGTGATCTAACTTGTGCTTGGCTTCGTCATCGCCTTCGGGCAACTCGGCTGCCAGCTTTTTCTTGATGTCCTTGACGAGCGTGTAGCTCTCGGCCTTCGGATGCTTCTTCGTATCGAGCGCGTCGGTGAGTTGATCGCCCACTTTCGCTCGCAGGCTGTTGTAATACGCGTCGTCGAATTGCGGAGGCTCAACCTTGCGCTTCGGCTTTCCGGCCTTGTCGCGCAGTTCGTTGATGCCGGCGCAGATCTTCTTGATCTCGGTGTGACCGAACTCGATCGCGTCGACGACCGTTTCTTCTTTCACTTCTTTCGCGCCCGACTCGATCATCACGATGCCGTCGGCGGTCCCGACGACCATGATGTTCAGCAGGCTCTCGCGCATTTCGTTGTACGTCGGATTCACCACGAACGATCCATTCACGAGCCCGACGCGCACCGCGCCGATCGGCCCGAGGAACGGAATGTCAGAAACGTGCAGCGCGGCGGAGGCGCCGTTGATGCCGCAAACGTCCGGATCGTTCTCGCTGTCAGCGGAGAGCACGAACGCAATCACCTGCGTCTCGCACTTGAATCCCTCGGCGAACATCGGACGGATCGGGCGATCGATCTGGCGGCTAGTGAGGACTTCGCGCTCACTCATGCGGCCTTCGCGCTTGATGAAGCCGCCAGGGAAACGTCCGCCGGCGTAGGTGTACTCGCGGTAATCCACGGTGAGAGGAAAGAAGTCGATGCCTTCGCGGGGATCGGCGTTGGCGGTCGCGGTGGCCAGCACAACGTTTTCGCCGAGGCGGACGACGGCGGATCCATGGGCCTGCTTGGCCAATTTACCTGTTTCGAATGAGATGGTTTTTCCGCCGGTGAGACTGACTGTTACGACTGTTGGATCTGGTTTCATTTAGATTTCCTTTGGAGCGCGTTGAGCAGTGAGCCATGAGAAACGAGCAGACGGGTACCTCGTCCCGGCCGCGGTAGTTGCGGCAGGGCTGAGATTCCTGGTTGGACCGGAAAGGCACACTCTTGCCGTGATCACACGGGGAAAGAGTTCGCCTGCGCTAAAAAAACGCACGTGTGGAGATATCCTCGATGCTACCCGTTTCACCAGAAACGGTGCTCAGAAAAGGCAAGTTTCAAGGTTTCAGAGTTTCAAGGTTTCAAAGCTCGGAACGTTCAAGGTACTACGGCGAAACCTTGCAACGTTGAGACTTTGGAACGATTCCCAACCTACTTGCGGATGCCGAGTTTGGTAATGACGGTCTTGTATTTCTCGGTATCGTATTTCTTGAGGTAGTCGAGCAAGCTACGGCGCTTGCTGACCAGCATGAGAAGTCCGCGGCGTGAACCGTGGTCTTTCTGGTGCGTCTTGAAGTGCTCCGTCAACTGTCCAATACGTTCGCTAAGCAGAGCGATCTGAACCTCGGGGCTGCCTGTATCGCTTGCAGTTCTCCCGTACTGGTCAATGAGGGATTTCTTTTGCTCTCTGGCTAACACTAAACTGGTGCACTCCTGTTCTTAATCGATTGTCTTTGTGACGCTTACGAGGATATCACGGGGAGTTGGAGTGGGTAAAGCAGCAGGCAATATCACGTTTCAGCCGCGCGGCGACCGCTCTCGCCTTCTTGCTCGGCTTTGGCGGATTGACGGTAACTCCACAAAGACTCTTCGCGCGCGTGGCCCGAGGGTAGAGACTCGGGCCAACTGCAGCGCGGTCCTTGAAAATTAGTGTAACGTCCCGTCTGTCCCCAGGTTTCGAGGTTTCCCGCTGCGCTGAGCGCGTTGCGGGTGGCCTTGCTGCCGCTGCGGAGTGCTTGAAGAAGCGGGCAGTCGGGATGGCAGCGGCGGCGGGGGTTGAGCTGGCGAGCGTCGATGATGGCGTCGTAGCGTTCGCTGTCGCCGAAGGGCTTGGAAACTCCGAATCCGAGGCTGGCGGCTTTGAGGGTGAAGGCGAGTTCGGCGAGCTCCCCGCGACGCTTGGTAGTGAGTTCGCGCTGACTGGCGGTGTAGATGGCGGGCTTGGTGGAATCCGCGCGCTTAGAGCTCGAAACAGGATGCTTGCGGATGGGTTTCTTCCGAGAAGGCGTCTTCCGGGCAGGCTTTGGGCGCGACGCTGAGGAGGGTCGGCGTCGCGGCGTTCTGGACATGTCGGGTAAATAGAAAAGGCGCAAGCCCGGAGGCTGCGCCCTGATTTCACTCTATATATCCAGGATAGCATTTTCGAGGGGGGCAACCGGAAAGGATTTCAGATTTATTCTCTGTTGTTTTTGTGTGAGTTAGCGGGAAAACGTCGGTTTTACCCCCTTGACAAGATTTTGGACGCGGGCGCGTTTGGGGGCTGCTCGGGCTCGTGGTTCCCACACAACGAAAACCGCGTTGTCTGGGCCACCCGTCCGGGGGCTAAAGCCCACAACTGTTGTCGGCCTTATCGCGGCACTGAAGCGCCGCTCTTCCACAGTGAGCCGCGCGGCGTTGCTCCGTGCGTGCTAACATCCACTGATCCGGCTCGCCCATCGGCTTGAGCCCCGCGGAGGTCAAGATGAGTCCGACTACACGGCGCAGTTTCCTTAAGACAAGTCTGGCCGCTGGAGCCATGGCAACCACAGGAATTCTTCCGCTGGTTGCAGCCGCCAAGCGCACCGCGACCGATACGGTGGTGCTTGGCCGCTCAAACGTGCAGGTGACGCGGCTGGCATTCGGGACTGGGACAAACAGCGGTTCGGTGCAGGCCGCGCTGGGGCAGCGGGAGTTCACGCGGGTGGTCCGCTATGCCTATGATCGCGGCATTCGATTCTTTGAGACGGCGGAGGCCTACGAGACTCCGGGAATGCTGGGAGAGGCGCTGAAAGGCTTGCCGCGTGACAGCTATCAGCTGATGAGCAAGGTCACCACCTTCCATCAGGGGATCGACCCGCAGTCCAAGTTCGACGAGCTGCGGCACATCTCGCAGACCGAGTACTTTGACGTCATGCTGCTGCATTGGCAGCACTCGGCCGACTGGCCGGAGACGACCAAACGCTGGCAAGAGGGGATCCTTCAAGCACAGCAGAGGAAGATCATCCGCACGCATGGCGCCTCGGTGCATGGGCTGCCGGCGCTGCGCCAGATGCCGGGAACAAACTGGCTCGACGTGGGACTGATCCGCGTCAACCACAGTGGCGCACGCATGGACGGCCCGACCTCTGAGGACTCGAACCATCCAGCCAACGTGAGCGAAGTGGTGGACCACATCCAACAGTTGAAGAAAGAAAGGCTGGGCGTGATCGGTATGAAGCTCTGCGGCGGCGGTCAGTTCGAGCACAGTCATGACGATCGTGAGAAAGCGATGAGGTTCGCGTTCCAGAACGCGGGAGTGGATGCGGTCACGGTCGGCTTCAAGAGCACGCAGGAGATCGACGAGGCGATCAGCAATCTGAATCTGGCGCTGGCATAGTGCTCACCTCAGCGTCCGCCACTTTCGCAGTAATTCGTACAGAACGACTCCTCCGGCCGTTGCGACGTTCAGCGAATTCTTCTGCCCGAGCATCGGGATGCGCACATGCGCGTCGGCCGTTTCGAGCAACTGCGGGCGCAGGCCCTCGACTTCGTTCCCGAACAAAACACAGACTGGAAATCGCGGCTCCCACTCAAACAAGTCCAGCGCATGCGGGCTGGTTTCGATTGCTGCGAGCTGAAATCCGCGGCGGCGCAGGGCCTCCGCCATGTGGAGGGCGTCCCAGTCGTGCTCCCATCGGACGGTTTCTTCCGCGCCCAAGGCTGTCTTCGAAATCGCCTTCTTCGGCGGATGCGCGGTGATTCCGCAGAGACATAGCTTCTCGAGATTCACTCCGTCGGCCGCGCGGAAGAATGCTCCCACGTTGTACATGCTGCGCACGTTGTCGAGCAGCACCGCCGCCGGGAGGCGGATCGCCTGGTCGTTCATAGCCTGCTGAAGATGCGTGAAGATGAAAGATATCATTCTCGCCCGCAGGACCGGGCTGCCTGACACAAGTGAAAGATCCCGGAATTCCTCTTGCCCGCTCCGCCAAACCGAGCTAACGTGTGGTGCCCGAAATTTTCGTTCGATAGGAGTTCCACCGATGTCAGCCGACGAAAACATTCAACTGATGCGACGCTGGTTTCAGGAAGTCTGGAATGAGGGCCGGATGGAAACGATCTACGAATTGCTTTCCCCCGATGGCGTGGCCCGCGGACAAAGGGGCGCGGAGTCGGAAATACGAGGGCCCAAGGAATTTGAAAGTTTCGTGCGCGAGATTCGAGGATCGTTCCCCGATATCAAGGTCGAAGTCGAAGACGTCTTCGGCGCGGACGACAAGGTGGTCCTGCGATGGTCCGGAGTGATGACGCATTCCGGAGATGCTCTTGGACTCCCAGCCAGCGGGAAAACGGTGCACAGTCGAGGCATCACCATTGCTAGATTTGTCGACGGAAGGATCGTCGAAGGCTGGGACAACTGGGACCAGCTCGGAATGCTGGAACAGATCGGCGCCTACAAACAGCCATTGATCGCAGCGTAGAAGAATCCGCAGCAATACCTAAACCGGCTGCCCCGCCCGTCGCGATTTTCGACGTGTGGGCGGCCGGGACGCCGAAAGGCCCTTCATTTCCAGTTCCTGCCCGGTTGATCGAACATATCGATGGGCAGATCGTATCCCGCGGCCTTGAGGCGCTCGGCGAACTTGGGACGAATTCCAGCCGCAGTGAAGGCTCCGACCACGCGGCCTTCCGCGGTGACTCCCTGCTTTTCGAAGGTAAACAGATCCTGCATGCTGACCACATCCGACTCCATCCCCGTGATCTCTGTGATGTGAGTCAGACGCCGTGTGCCGTCGGTGAAGCGCGCGACCTGGAGAATCAGGCTCACCGCCGACGCGATCTGCTTGCGGATGGCCTTCTCCGGCAAGTTCAGGTTCGTCATCATCGCCATGGTTTCAATGCGAGCCAAAGCGTCGCGCGGACTGTTGGCGTGGATCGTAGTCATCGATCCATCGTGGCCCGTGTTCATGGCCTGCAACATGTCGAGAGCTTCCTCGCCCCGGACTTCGCCGACGATGATGCGATTGGGACGCATGCGCAGGCTGTTGATCACCAACTGCCGAGCGAAGACTGCTCCCTTGCCGTCTGCGTTGGAAGGCCGACTTTCGAGGCGCACCACGTGCCGCTGCTTCAGTTGCAACTCCGCGGAGTCTTCGATGGTGACGATTCGCTCTTTTGCCGAGATGTATCCCGAGAGCACATTGAGCAGAGTCGTCTTCCCGGCGCCAGTTCCGCCGGAGATGATGATGTTAAGACGCGCTGCCACCGCGGCTTTCAGAAGCGCCAGCATCGGCGCGGTCAACGTCTGGTTAGCGACGAGGTCCGCGTCGGTAACGGGCGTGGCGCCAAATCGCCGGATCGAGATGTGCGGACCATCGACCGCAAGCGGAGGAAGAATGACATTGACGCGCGATCCATCGGCGAGGCGCGCATCGACCATCGGCGAGGACTCGTCGACGCGGCGTCCGATCGCGGAGACGATCTTCTGGATGATGCGCATCAGGTGCGCGTCGTCTTTGAACACCACTTTGGTCTCTTCCAGGACACCGCCGCGCTCGACATAGACTTCTTTCGCGCCGTTCACCAGGATGTCGCTGACTCCCGGATCCTGCAGCAGAGGTTCAAGCGGACCGAGACCAAAGACTTCTTCAAGGATTTCGCGGGATAGTTGTTCCTTCTCGGGAGCGGAAAGTGGAGCCTTGAGGTGCGCCACGACGTCCTGGATAAGTGCGAATACCTGGAAGCGGGTTCGCTCGTCGGGAGTAGCAGCGATTTGTTCGAGGTCGAGTTTGCCGAGCAGATACCGATGGATTCCGTGCTTGAGGTCCTGATACGCGCGAAAGTCCAGCGCAGCCGGCTTTTGAGGCACGCCTGAAGTAAGAGGCTTGGTCACGAGCGAAGGAGCGGGTTCAGGCTTGCCCATAGATATTCAATACCACGACAAGGCAAGAATTGTAGGGCTCGGCCTCGGGAAAGAAAAGCCCCGCTTCGCCATTGTCGTTACGGTTGGGCGAGAAGCAGGGCTTGAACGTGCGCTGATTGGTGGTGCCCTAGCTAGCCGACGAGAGTGAAGTTGACTTGCACTTGCGTCTCAACCTCGACTGGCTGCTGATTCAGCAGATAGGGCTTGTACTTCCACTGCTTCACCGCTGCGATGGCGGCGGGCGCGAGTTCGGGATGTCCGCTCACGAGTTCGATATTTTTGACATCGCCTTCCTTGCTGACAATTACCCGCAAAACTACGACACCTTGAATGTGTGCATCCTTCGCCTTCTGCGGGTAGATCGGCGGAACTTTACTGGCGATCAGTCCTGACTCGACTCCCTGGGAGACCCGCACGCGTTTCGGAGCCGGAGGAAACGGTTTGCTTGAATCGACAGCGCCGACAATGCCACCTTGTTGTCCTGCTTGTGCGCCGCCGGGAATATCGCCCGCTACATTTTCAGCAGCAGGCTTGTCGGAAAGAGTGAAGTTCACGGAGACCTGAGTCTCCGCCGCGACGGGCTCGCCGTTCAGAAGATAGGGTTTGTACTTCCACTGCTTCACCGCCTCAATGGCGGCGGGCACAAGCATTGGGTGTCCGCTCAGCATTTCAATGTGCTCGACGTCTCCACCTTTGCTGACGAGCACTTTCAGAACAACCGTGCCTTGAATGCGTGTCTGGCGAGCCTGCTCGGGATAGATTGGTGGCACCTTTTTCACGACGTAACTTTGCATCACATCGCTGGAGATGCGGACACGCTGAGGTCGCAGTTGAGCGAAGCCAGTCGAGACGCAAGTGATAAGAAGTAAGGATGCGGCGAGAGTGCGGAACATTGAGACCTCCACGAACGGAAATTCGCGGGTCGGTCGAGACCCGTTTCGTGCACCGAGGATTGGACCGCTTGGGGACCTGTGTCATTAGACGTCGCTGTGATCGGGTTTGTTCCCGGAGATGCTCTCTACGAATCTCGTAAGGGCTTCGAGAACAGCTTCCGGCTGATCGCGCTGCGGAGAGTGACGGCAATCGGGGAGAACAAGAATCTCGACTGGGCCCGCAGCCTGTTTTGCGATGGCTTCGACTTGCGCCATAGTTCCGTATTGGTCGTCAACACCTTGAATCACGAGAATCGGGCAAGAAATGCGCGGGAGATATGCTTCGATATTCCAGTGTCGGAAGTCAGGATGAAGCCAGATGTTGTTCCATCCCCAGAATGTGCGAGCGGCATCGCGATGATGGCGACTGAGCTTCTGCGGCAGGTTTGTCGTTTCGAATTTCACCTTGGCTTCGGCGATGCTTGCCACGCTGAGGTCCTCGACGAAGACATGCGGAGCGAGGAGAACGAGGCCACGCACGCGATCGCGCACTCCAGCGTGGATGAGCGCGATGGACGCTCCGTCGCTGTGCCCGATCAGAATTGGACTATCGATTTCGAGTTGCGCGAGAAGGTCGGGAAGCGTGGCGAGGGCTTCGTCATGCATGTAGGTAACAGTGCGATTCTCCGTGAGCAGGTCGGAATTGCCGGAACCGTAGCGAGAATAGACGGTGACCGGGCACCCGGTTGCATCGGCGACGCGCGCAGGAAAATCTTTCCAGTGGGATACCGAGCCGAGGCCTTCATGCAGGAAGACGAGTTCCGGAGCGTGCGGAAGGCGACCCGGAATGCGGAGAATTTCGAGGCTGTGGCCTTGGACGGTAAGCTGGAATGTACGGGTGGCGGCGGCATTCATATGAGATCGGGGATAATGCTGCAATCTGATTTCGGCGTGCAGTTTGGTCCCCGCGAGATCCCTCCCTACGCCTGAAAAACGGCCCGCTCGGGATGACGCCTGTCGAGTGTCGGATGGTTCGAGCCAGAATGCACGACCACACACTCGGGGCTAATACTGCATCGAAGGTTCAAGATATCGTAAGCTATAGACAGGAACAGGAGGGGTATGCGCTGCGCTCGCTGCGGCAATGAAAATCCGGAGGACAACCGCTTCTGCGGGATGTGTGGCGCTACGCTGTTGGCAGCGCCAACGGTGGGGGAAACACAGACTCAGCGCGCAGCCAGCGCGAGTCCAATCGTTCCAGCACCCGTAACGGCTCCAGCAGCACCCTCCGTGCCGCGCCAGGTCGAGGAGCCGCGGCGTGCAGCTCCGCCTCTGCAAGATTCTCCGACGATCAGCGGTCCGTCATTTCTTGGATTGAATGATCCAGGGCCGCGCAAGCGAGCCAGCTTAAGCATCGATCCACATGCTCCCGGGTCGAGGGGCGTCGACTATCTTCTGGATGATGAAGAGGAGCCTGGCGGTGGGGGCGCGGGAAAGTACCTACTCATTCTGATCGCTCTGGCTCTGGCCGTAGGATTTGGATATTTGCGCTGGAAGAACGGAGGATTCGCCTGGTTAAACACGAGCGCGCATAAGCCTTCGGCTGTAGCACAAAATCCGAGTGACGCCGATGCGAACTCGCCTGCGGGGTCGCCTGCAACGGCATCTCCGAGTGTGGCGCCGGACTCACAAACATCAGCGCCAAGCCAGCCTGCGACGGCGCAACCGGCCACTACTCCTCCGGCTACGGCACCGACACAGCCAGCTGCCTCGACACCTTCGGGAGCAAGCGCTCCGGCCAATCCCCCGACAGGAACGGCATCGCCATCGAGTGCGGCTCCGGCGAAGAGCGACAACTCGAAGGCGGCGAAGGCGACTCCGCCAGCGGATTCAGACGATTCCGACACAGCGGATGACAACGATACCGCGGAACCTGCACCCAAGCCTGCGAAACCGACTCCGAGGGAAGTGCCGACGGCAAAGCCATCCGCGGCGGCGGCGAAACCGGCGCGGATTGGCGATCCGGTGGGAGAAGCTCAGAAGTATCTTTACGGCAAAGGCACGGCGCAGGATTGCGATCGCGGGCTGAGATTGCTAAAGCCGGCTGCAAATGAAGCGAATCCGAAGGCCATGATTCAGATGGGAGCGCTCTACTCGGCAGGATTGTGTACGCCACGCGACTTGCCGACGGCGTATCGGTGGTTTGCTCTGGCCCTGCGGAAAGATCCGGACAACATGTCGGTGCAGACGGATCTGCAAAAGCTGTGGGGTGAGATGACGCAGCCGGAAAGGCAGCTGGCGATCAAGTTGTCGCAGTAGGTGCGCTTCTTGCCGTTTACCTCGCTGGGCAGGTTCGGGGCGCTGCATGGGACAGCAGGTTCCTCGATCGCTTCGCTCCTCGGAATGACAATGCCGTTCCTGCTCGCGCTCTCTTGCTGTCCCTGCTTCAGAACCTGTTTCTACTTCAAAACACCAAAAACATTAACCACGAAGGACACGAAGGATCACGAAGGCCTTGATTTCGCTAGACGGTTCGTGGCGCTGCAGGGGACAGCAGGTTCCTCGATCGCTTCGCTCCTCGGGATGACCAGCGCTCTTGTCCTCGGAATGACAGAGGCGTGATTGCTTCAGCTCTTAGACTTCGTCTTGCTCTTTTAATTTAGCGATTACGCCGAAGTCTTCTAGCGTGGTGGTGTCGCCTTTTACGTCTCCGTTGGTGGCTAACTCGCGCAGCAGGCGGCGCATGATTTTTCCGCTGCGCGTCTTGGGCAGACTGTCGGTGAAGCGAATGTCGTCGGGCTTGGCGAGAGCTCCGATTTCTTTTGCCACCCACCTGCGCAATTCTTCTTTCAATTCGGCGGTGGGCTGTCTTCCCTGCTCCAAGGTCACGAACGCGGAGATCGCCTGACCTTTGAGATCGTCGGGTCGGCCGACTACTGCGGCTTCGGCAACTGCTTCGTGCGCGACCAGCGCGCTTTCCACTTCCATGGTGCTGAGGCGATGTCCGCTGACGTTGAGGACATCGTCGACGCGGCCCATGATCCAGAAATATCCGTCTTTGTCTTTGCGGGCACCGTCACCGGTGAAATACATGCCCGGAATCTGTGACCAGTAATTTTTCACGTAGCGGTCGGGATCTCCGTAAACCGTGCGCAGCATGCCGGGCCACGGACGCTTGATGACGAGGAACCCGCCAGAACCGGCGGGTACGGGATTGCCTTCCATCGTGACGATTTCAGCAACCACGCCGGGGAATGGGCGCGTGGCGGAACCGGGTTTGGTTGCGATGGCACCGGGGATCGGAGAGAGCATGATGTGTCCGGTTTCGGTCTGCCACCAGGTGTCGACGATCGGGCAACGGTCTCCGCCAATGGTGTCGCGATACCACATCCAAGCTTCGGGATTGATTGGCTCACCTACCGTACCGAGCAGGCGCAGGCTGCTCATGTCGTGCTTCTTCGGCCATTCATCGCCCCACTTGATGAACGTGCGGATGGCGGTGGGTGCAGTGTAGAAGACGTTCACTTTGTGGCGAGCAATGATCGACCAGAAGCGATCGGGTTCGGGACAATTCGGAGCACCTTCATACATCAGGCTGGTGGCGCCGTTTTGCAGAGGGCCGTAGACGATATAGCTATGGCCAGTCACCCAGCCGATGTCGGCGGTACACCAGTACGTATCTTCGTCTTTGAGATCGAAGACCCACTTGGTCGTGAGGTAGGTGCCGACGGAATATCCGCCAGTGGTGTGGACGACACCCTTCGGTTTGCCGGTGGTGCCGGAGGTGTAGAGGATATAGAGCGGGTGCTCGGCGTCGAGCGGCTCGGCGGGGCAGACGTCGGATGCTTTGGCCATCAACTCGTGCCACCAATGATCGCGCCCGGCCTGCATGTTGATGGGAGATCCTGTGCGCTTGTAGACGACCACGTGCTTCACGCTGGGGCAGGACTTCAGAGCTTCTTCCACCGCGGGGAATAGTTTCACTTCCGCGCCGCGGCGATAGGAACCGTCCTGCGTGATTACGGCGGAGGCTTGCGAATCGTGGATGCGGTCGATCAGGGCGTTGGAGGAGAATCCGCCGAAGACAATCGTGTGCGGCGCGCCGATGCGGGCGCAGGCCAGCATGGCGATGGGGAGTTCGGGCGTCATGCCCATGTAGATGGCGACGCGGTCGCCCTTTTTCACGCCAAGATTCTTGAGGACATTGGCAAATTTCTGCACTTCGCGATGAAGTTGCTGGTAGGTAAGGGTGCGGACGTCTCCGGGCTCGCTTTCCCAGATGATGGCGGCTTTGTTCTTGCGCCAGGTCTGAACGTGGCGATCGAGACAGTTGTACGAGAGATTTATTTGACCGCCGACAAACCACTTGGCCCAGGGGCAATTCCACTCGAGCACCTTGTCCCACTTCTTAAACCAGTGGAGTTCGCTTGCGATGCGCGACCAGAAGGTGTCGGGATCGTCGATCGACTCTTTGTAGAGACGTTCGTATTCCGCGAGGCTCTTGATGTGAGCATGCTGGCTGAATTCAGCGGGCGGCTCAAACTTCCGCTGCTCCTGCAGGATGGAATCGATGTTGGTGGATTGCGTGTCCGTGAGTGCTTTGTCAGCCATGCGGCAACCTCGACGAGGAGGAATGATTTTTTCGTGTCCGAAAATCGGGGCACAGAATTTGCGAAGTTTATTCTACACACGAATGGCTGGATGTGACGGGGATCACAGGAGAAGAGGCGGTTGAAATTCTCCAAATCATAGGTCGAGGAAGCGAGAGCGGGTGGCTTCGGTTGGGAGCGGACAGGCATCGTACCGTCCGAAGATGCGATAGCGGTGGCGGGCTACGAGACGATAGGCCCAATCCCTCACTGGACGCGGAAGAAGCCGCATGATTCGAGCGAGAAGCTTATAGACTCCTCCTAGTTGCTGGAGAACGAATAGAACCGCATCGGAGCGGGCGAGGAATGCTTCGGCGGGCGGATTATTTCCGGAATAATGGCTCGGATTGTAGTCAAGAATGACATAAAACGTGTCGAGGGCCGCGACGTCTGCGTGCTGCCGGGCGAGAATATCTTTAGCCAAGAGGCTCTGCAGCGAGGCGAATTGAAAAACTCCTTCGGGATCGTGTTTCAGGATAAAGCGGACCATGCGGTTGCAGAGTCCGCAGACGCCATCGTAAAGGATGAGGGGATGGCTCAACTGTTTTCGCGAATCACTTCCAGACTTGAGGCGAATGTATCAATAGCGATACCAGCTGAGCAAACTGGCGAGGCGGCCACCCACGAAGCGGCTGAAATTACTGAGGGATCGCGGGGGGAAGATTGAGGCCCCGATCGGGTTTGATGAGAGGGTGCCTGAAGAGTGCTTGGGCTCTATGGCGACGATAGAAGCAGTAAAGGTTTTGGTTTGGTTCTGATAGTCCATTCGCTTTCTCTCTTTTAGCTAGTTCTGCGGAGTTGAGGGAGAGATCGGTGTTGCGAGCGCGAGTTGATTCGCTCCATCGAAAGGCCCGGTGGGGTATCCGAGACACGCAAGCGTGGAGCCGGCATAGTGTTCGACGATGGCCGCTTGTTCTGAATTTAGTTTGAGCCGCCAGCCTTGCACGGAGCCGGAACTGACGAGACGTCCTTCGTGCGCGCTACTCTTGGGCAGGGTGGCAGACTGATCTTCTTTGGCACGCATCTTTTCGATGGAGTTATTTGCGCAGGCACGGCGAATCGCGACGGGATCGGCCGGCATACCGATAAAAGTTAGCGCTCGCGACATTGCGGACTCGACATCGTTGCAGACGTCTTCGAAACGCAGCAGCAGCATGTTGCCGCTCGTGGCCAAGGGAGAGTTGAGCCACTCTTCGACGTGATTTTGCCAGGCGCCCCAGCGCGACATTTTTCCTTGCATGAAGGGCTCGATGTAACGATCGAGCACTGCCGAGTCCAGCAAGTCCATGGCAGCTTCACGCGCGAAGCTAGAGAGTAGAACGTCGCGAACATCGCGCACGATGTAGATGGCGCGGCGGTATTTGCGACGGTAGCGCTCGTGCGTCTTTATCAAGCGCCCACCAGCGGGGAGCAGCGGGTAGGCGTAGACGTGAACGCCGATCTCGGGAACGATCCGCTGCACATTTTCAAAGGTACACAAAGCGCCACTGATGGCCTCGGCCAGAGGAAAGCGTAACAGCGTGTTGCCAGATCGCGGATAGGATGCAAGAAAAACGTCATTTGAGTCGAGACCGAGATGGCGGCCCCAAACCAAAGGCGCTCGCAGCGAAGTGCGAGAGGCTCGCGCGCGAATTCGCATCAGCGCTGACACCTTCAAGCCTTCTTGGCCCCAGTGGGCTGAGAATGCAGACTGACTTCCGCCTTCACGGGCTGGGCAGGCTTATTCCTATACTTCCTGTTCCGATAGGCTTGCAGAAGCGAGAGCGGCACCATGGAGAAACAGAACGCCGTGAAGCTGTCAAAGGCACGAAGAGCCCGGTAGGTAAGATGGTCGGCGAGGCGCTGCGAAAGAGGAGCAGCGGCCGCGTCCGGGGCATTTACCTGTGCATAGGGCGGCCAGTTCTTTCCATAGCGCTTGCGCCAAAAGGTAATGTAGGCGCCGATTTTGGCTCGCAGTTTGTCGTCGACGATGTTGGGACGTTGACCGGAGACGATCTTGTCACCTTTGACAAAAGCATGATGCTGGCCGCCGTAGATGGCGCTGCGATCGGCGCCCTGCAGATTCGCCAAGTCGTCGTTATACGGGATCTGGAGGAAGCGGCATACTTCCTGCATGACTGCCGGAGTGTCACGAACCAAGTCTTCATAGCTGACGTCGTATACTTCCCTGCCGTGTTCGACCAGCCAATCATGCTGCTGCTTGTAGACTTCGTAACCGATCAGGCCGCGGAGGGTTGATCCCCGACGCTTGAAATAGGAGTTCCCTGTCTGGGCGGCGCGCAGGATGCTGTTGGCGGTACCCCCCGGATCGCGCCAGACGATGATGAATTTTGCATCGGGGAAGTCCTCGGCCATCTCCTGCAGGCGGTCGAAGTAGTTCGGAGACTTGTCGCCCCAGATCGTCGCACCTTTGCGGCGCGCGAATTCCTGGTGAACTGCGGCGAAGGCTTTTGGGAATTCCGTTATGCCATGAGTAAAGTCCTGGACATTGAGTCCGTGCCGAGTGAAGGCCTGATTCCAGAATTGCCAGCGCTGGGCCCAGTCGCAGGAGCGTCCTGGCTTCAAGAATGCAGAGCGTAGCAGCAGCAAGTCGGCCTCGTACATGAGTCCGACCTGCGGATGCTTATTCAGCAAGGCGTACAACAACGACGAACCCGATCGCCACATGCTGACGACAAAGAGCGGGCCCGACGCCTGCGGTGGCGTAGAGTTAGCCCTTTGGTTAGCTGATGGCGATGGCACGAGTCGCCTCAGAAACAGTGGAATGCGGGGGAATCGTCGCGCCGCGAGACGTATCGGTGGATCGCATTGACCAAGCCCCGTTCACTTTTTCGATGAAAGTGATAGTTCCGGTCGATGGACCGCCTTGCACGGGAACGCGATCTTGATCCCCATGTTCAAGGATGGTCTTTGCAGCGAGAAGGTTGCGTACGTGGGTTACTCCGACAACGTAGCCAGTCGATTGCTCGGCCAATGCGAGCATCTCAGTCAGGCGGCGCGAATAGCGGGCGTAAAACTGGTGAAAGGACTCGCCGTTTGGGGCGGGAAGGTCCGGGCGCTCATTCAGCAGATTCAGAAATGGAATGATCTCCCGCAGCAATTGGCCGCCGAATACGCCAAGGTTCCAGGGGCGAAGCTCGTCCGTTGTGGTCACAGAAGCGCTAGTAGTTCGGCGAACCGCCTCTGCAGTCTGGCGGGCTCGCTTCAAGTCGGAGGAGTAGATAGCAGTGACCGGATAGCCAGCGATCTGGAGGGCGGTCTCTTCGGCTTCTTGCAAGCCCTGCTCATCGAGTGGAATGTCGAGCCAAGCTCGCAAACGTTCTTCCTTGCCGTGACTGTTAAGGGGAGTGTGACCGTGTCGAATCAGAATGAGCTTACCCACAGATTGGACTCCTTGTTAAGATTTGTAATGTGCGGCAATGACGATGGCTTCGGAACGTCGAGCGGTCGTCATGGACGCCTAGAACCTGGGGGAGGGTAAGTCAATCTATAGTATTCCGATTGACATTATCGCAATGTAACATGTCCGTAACAAAAGTCAATAGGAATTTCAGGGTAGGAGCGGCACTTTTTACGCTGTGTCGACCGCCCGATTCCGCCCAGAAGGCACGCTTTGGCGATCGCGAGTCGCCTGGTGAAGGCGTGGCTAGCCCGCCAAAAGAGCCACTCCGCCGGCCACTAAAATGGCGGCGATCCAGCGGCGGCGGTCGACTTTCTCGTGGAGGAAGAATTTCGCGGCGAAGGCATTACCGATAAAGGTGAGGGATGCGGCGGCGGGAGCGACGAGGCTGACGTCACCCCAAGACAGAGCAAAGAGCAGGCTGAAGAAGGCAAGGGCCATGGCGGCGACACCAAAGAAGAAATTGGGATTGCCGAGAGTGCGGCCAACGACAGCCCACAAGCCGTCCCGGCGCCAGACCTCGTGAACGTCGCCCACCTGCTTCATCGCACGAGCGAGGACGACATCGCCCACGACGGAAAAGAAAACAACGACGAGAATCCCACTCCACGTGTAGAGGCCGTTCATCGCTTGGCTCCGCCGGCCGCGGCCGAGATCACTTCCTCGCGTTCTTCTTCAGCTTCAGGATGCGAGTGCGCGGTAAGGGCTGGACCTCCGGCAACGAAACTGACACCGCCAGAAATCAGAGCGATGCCCATCCAGCGTAAGGGGCTGACTTGCTCATGGAGAAAGAACTTGGCAACCAGCGCGAGCAGGACATATCCGAGAGAGGTCGCGGGCAGCACATACGTCAGATCGGCCCAGGACAGCGCATTCATGTACGAAGCAAAGAAGGCGAGCAGCAGCACTATACCGACGGCTACCCAAGGATTTAGGACCGCTGAGATTACCCCCTGCAGATGATGGATGGAGATGCTGCCGGTCTGCTTCATCCCGTGCGAAAGCATGGAGTCACCAGCCGCTGCGAAGACGGTCACTCCAGCCAGCACCAGATACTTGCGGAAGGTCAAAAGCAGTTCTCAGTACTCAGTTGTCAGTTCTCAGCTGTGGGAGAACGGCTACGCCTCACGTACTAAGTACTGAGTACCGGGTACAGAGTACGAAGAACAGTTAGTCTGACATGCTGGCTACGCCCGCCGGTTGAGCGGATGCAGCTTCGTCGGCATGCTTCTTGACCAGCTTATTGCGCGCCGTGCGCAGTTTCCAGAATGTTCTTGCTTCTTTGTACAGGCGCCTGCGCTCATCACCATTGAAGATCGCCTTTCTCACGATGCGCCACGCGGCCTTCGGACGGAAATAGTACTCGTCGTAAAAGCGATGCACGGCGCTGAGAATTTCGTCTGCAGGCAGCCCTGGATACTGGATGTGGGCGAGCTGGTGCCCGCCTTCGTCAACCATCTTGTTATCGCCGACGATGAAACCGTTTTTCACGGCGTAATCGTAGAGCTCGGTACCGGGATAGGCATGCGCGACAGAAACTTGAATGGTTTCAACGTCGAGCTCCTTCGCGAAGGCGATCGTGTTGTTGATCGTCTGGGGAGTTTCGCCGGGCAGTCCTAAGATGAAGTCGCCATGGATGACAAGGCCGAGTTTGTGGCAATCCTTAGTGAACTGGCGAGCCCGTTCGATCGTCGCGCCCTTCTTGATGTTCTTGAGAATCTGCTGATCGCCAGACTCGTAGCCGACGATCAATAAGCGGCAACCGGCTTCTTTCATCGCCTTCAGAGTTTCGAAGTCGGTGGTGACGCGGGAGGTGCAAGACCAGGTGAGTCCCAGCGGTTTTAACTTCGCGCAGAGTTCGATCGTGCGCGCCTTCTGAATATTGAAGGTATCGTCGTCGAAGAAAAATTCTTTTACGTTTGGCCAGTACTCTTTCGCCTTCGCCATTTCACGGGCGACGTCGTCGGTCGAACGCTTGCGCCACGGATGTCCGCTCAAGGTCTGCGGCCAGAGGCAGAAGGTGCATTGCGCTGGACAGCCGCGGGTGGTGTAAAGCGACACATAGGGATTGAGCAGGAACGGAACGTTGTACTTCGTAACGTCGAGGTCGCGCCGGTAGACTTCCGTTACATGCGGCAGAGCGTCGAGATCCTGAATCTGCGGGGCATCAGGATTGTGTACTACCTTGCCGTCTTTCAGGAACGAGACGCCGGGAATCTCCTCAAGAGGTTTGCCTTTGGCGTAGTCCACAATCGCGTAATCAAATTCCTTGCGGCAGATGAAGTCGATATCGGGGCAATCGCGCAGGGACTTTTCCGGAAGCACGCTGACATGCGGACCGACAAAGGCGATCCGGATATTGGGATTGGCTTCTTTAATGGCGCGGGAAATTCGGACGTCACCGGGAAATCCGGGCGTCGAAGTAAAGAGCACAAGGAATTCGAAATCCTTGGCGATCTCGATCGTTTCCGCGGCCGAGACATGATGCGGAGGAGCATCGAGCAAGCGCGAACCCTCGAGCAGGCCGGCGGGATAAGCGAGCCAGACGGGATACCAGAAACTCTCAATTTCGCGGGTGGCGGGCCAACGAGAGCCGGCGCCTCCGTCGAAATTCTCAAAAGAGGGAGGGTTCAAAAACAGTGTTTTTAAAGGCATATTGGGTGTTGTCTATATTTTAGCATTGGAACAAGGGTTCCCCAGGAAACGCCTGGTGTTCTAGCAGGTTCCCCGTAAATCTTCCGCTGGTACGTAAATCCTTGATTTAACTGTACTAGCATCCCTCTGAAAAACAAATTGCCATAGAGTGAACGTATGTTTGGATGCAGTGAATGGGGAAACGGTGCTGTGAGTGGGGATGTGACGCCTAGGGGTACTGGGCTTCGCTGGTGGCAGGAACGCGGAATGTCACTCCGCGATCGTCATTCGCTTTCTCGGTGGCGGCAAGATCAAGGTTGGTCAGCGGAATTTTCTGCGTGCGGCCGGGAGCAAAATTCCACAGAGTATGGCCGACAATCGCGTAGTTCTGAACCTCCTGCTGATGCTGGTCGCGAAATACGAGCACCGTCGGAGGCATGATCGAGCTCGGCTGTGTATCGCTAGCCGCGGCGTTCGGGGCTTGACGGGGAGCGACTCTGCTAGCGTAAAGATCCTGATCGCCGTCGGCTTCTTCCTGGCGCATCATTTGCTGCTGCGCGAGACTCTGCTGATTCATCTGGTCGGCCGTTGCGAGATTGTTGTTGTAGTCGTTGTCGAAAGCAGCATCGTCGCCGGACCAGTCCCACAAGAACGGATCGTAGTAACCCAAGCCCCAGGGGTAGCCGTATCCATAACCGTAGTTGCGGCAGGCGTATCCGTAGCAGTTATTGCGGAAACCATAGGTGCGGAAACGGCTGCCGCGAAATCCGTCCTGCAGGTACGGACCGCGAGAGTAGCTGCGTTGTGCGAAGGAGGGAGCACCGGAATAACCGTGGACGGCGCTGCCGGAAGAACCCATCGAGTGCCCGGCGCTCAATGATCCGTGACTAGAGAATCCGCCGGAGTGGCCTCCGCCGAAACCGCCGTGGCCGCCTCCACCGCCGTGGCCTCCGCCGTGCTGCGCCCAGAGGGGCACGGCCAAGAAGAGAGAGAACGCCGCGATGAACGTCAGGCGACGCATACGAGGCCATTATAAGCCCAATTGCGGCTCTCGTCGCGGGTTTTACGTTCCTTGACATTGAGGCCACAGCCCGGTCGATGGGAGAGCGAACAGCGGCCCTGAAGGGCCGCTCTTCCACATTTGTATGTTCTAGGTCACGTTTTGCATCAGTTCTGGTCGCCCCCGCCGTGGTTGTGTTTGCAAAGCTTGCAGTAGGTGGGCGGCAACGAATTGTCCACGTGATGTCGAACGGGAGTGAGAGTTCGCAGGTAGGCGAAGATCGATTTGATGTCGTCGTCGGTGAAGTTCTTGAAGATCCCGAAGGGCATGATGGAGTTCAGTTTTCGCGCACCCACGTAGCCGGTGCGGAGAACTGTGACGAATCCGGCCTCGCTGTAGTAATTGATTCCGGTGGGATCGGGAGTGATATTGGCGCTGGTCGCCGATCCCCACGGACCGGTTAGTGAATCTCCACCTGCGAAAGGAAGGGTTTCATTCACGTTGTGGCAGCCACAGCCCATGCTCACGATATATTTCCCGCGCGCGACGGGATCGGCCGATGGGCCGGGGATTGGAGACGTAATGGGCTCCGGCTCGCTTCTCACCAGATAGTTCACGGGGAAGTTTACTGTTGTCGGCGGCAAGGGATTGCGAATGGGAGCTAAGGAACGCAAGTAGACGACGACCGAAGCGACGTCTTCGTCCGACATATTTTTGTATTCGCCGTACGGCATGGCGGGAAAGAGTGTGGTGTCGTCATGCTTAATGCCTTCGCGAATGGCGCGCGACAGTTGGTCATCGGAGAAATTGGCGAGGCCGGTCTCGGGGTCGGAGGTCAGGTTCGATGCGACCAGCCGCCCGGGAAACCCCTTGAGAGTCAACTCCTGGCCCGCAAGTTCAGTACTCGCCACAATGGGGGCGCCGTGTTGCGTCCAGTCGTGGCCGGAATGACAGGTCTCGCATCCGATGGTTTTTACCAGATACTGTCCGCGGGCGAGGCGTTCGGGGGTGCGCTCGAACTGGCGATTGGTGGCGGCGCGCTTCATGGGGCCGATAAATGGGCGCCATCCAATGGTGAAACTAATTCCTGTGGCGACGAGAATGCACAGAACTACACCGGAAATAAGCAGAACTTTCCTGAGCTTTTTCATTCTGACCCTTCAGTCTCAATGATTTGTTATGGACCGCCCCAAAAAGTGCGCCCCATCCTAACGGAGGATGAAAAAAGGGACAAGGTATTTCAGCGATGCGTCCGCAGAGGACGAAGGCGGCGCGTTATTTCTTCTTTCCTTTTGCTTTTCTCGCTGGTGTCTTCGCCGGTTTCGGTGCGGGCTTCGGAGGTGCTTTCGGCGCAGGCTTTGATTTCTCCGGCACTTTTAGTTTCGCTGCGGGCGCCGGTGGCGGGGGAGCTGGAGCAGCAACTACGGCCTTCCCCTTCTTCCCTTTCGGACCGGGCTTGGCGGCTTGAGCGGCTGCTGCAGTGGCGGCGGCAGCCTCAGCAGCGGCTTTGGCGGCGCGTCCACGGCGCGGCGCTGGCGGCGGAGGTGGAGGCGGTGGAGCGAAAGGCTTCAGATACTTCAAGCGCTCGGTGCGAGAACGCATCTTGCCATCGAGCAGCAGCAGGAAAACGTCGTTGGCAAGCTTGGGATACTCGGGCAACTGCGGAGTTATCAGCAGTTCTGTCATTTCGGGCAGCGGGAGGCTTTGCTGCACTTGCCGCCACTTCGTCAGATAGTTCTTAATCTTCTGCTCCACCGATTGCTGCTTGGCGGTCACCGCGAGAAACAACACCATCTCCGGACGCGCTGAGGACAGCAACTGCCATGTGCGCGAAGGAGTCGCGGCTTCCTTCCCTAGCAGGCGCTTGGAAAGTTCCTTGGCATGATCTTCGATGTCGCGCCAAGCCTCGACCAGATCTTTGCGAGGAATCAACTTCTGGATGTCCGCGACGTCTTTATCGGAGAAGTGCGACGTCAAAAAGTACATAACAGCCGGGCCTGCATCGGGCGTGTAGCCGAGATCGACCATCTGCTGCCGTGTCTTCATCAGCGTGCTGAGGCCGTTCGAATCAACTTTGGCGACGGTCCAGTGATCATGCAGGACCGTAAGCCAGCCTTCTTTCTCGAGCATTTTAACGACATTCAGAGGATCGTCTTCATGCGCGAGAGCGGCGATCTCATGGCCGATCGATGAGCGCAAAATGTGGTCAATGTACTTCCCTTCCTTGGCGGCGTCATACCGGGCTTGCGTGCGCTCTTCGAGCGGCCAATGGAAGCGAGCGGCGAATCGGGTCGCGCGAATGAGGCGCGAAGGATCTTCAAGGAAAGAATAATTCTGCAGAATGCGAATGACTTTCGCTTCGAGGTCAGCGACCCCGTTGAAAGGATCGAGAAGGAGACCGCGGGATCCTTCGTTCAGCGAAAGCGCCATGGCGTTGATGGTGAAGTCGCGCCGACGAAGATCCTCGTGGATCGTGGCCGGCATGACGATGGGCGGCTTGCCTGTCTTCTCGAAGCGTTCAGTCCGCGCCATGCTGACTTCGGCGCGGGCATTGCCGGGTAGCGAAAGGAAAATGGTGCGGACGTCTTCCTCGACGGCGGTGATTTTAGCGCCGGCCTTTTCGAAGTCTTTTTGCAGCTTGAGCGGATTGCCTTGGACGGTGAAATCGAGGTCGCGAATGGTAAATCCGCTGATAATGTCGCGGATAGCACCGCCGGTGAGGTAGAGATTCATCCCGGCAGCACGAGTAACGTCTTGAACGAGGCCGACGCCTTTCAACTGGTCCGGCGTCAACCGGATTTCCATCGTGTAAATGTAATCAGCCATTCGCTTTCAAGCGGCTGTCGGGCCTTGTCCTGGGCGATGAAAAGTCAAAAATCGCCGGCGGGGAGGGCCGGACCTACCGAACTTTTTCACAAGATTTCCACAGGCCGGCACCGCACGTCAAAGAAGGCCTGCACCACTGGGATGCAAGTGGCTAAGTTCAAAGTACTTACACGAACTGGAAACTTTGCGGCAAGCTCAAGAAAATAACACAACGTTTACATTTTGGCTACTGCCAAGGCGGATTCCGGTGGAATGTGGGGAAAAAGTGCGAGAATCGGAAGGCAGCGCCAAGTGATTAGTGATTAGTGGCTAGACAGCGGTTCCCCTAGTCCAAGTCCTAGCCGCTAGCCACTGACCTTTCATGCCTTCGACGCACAAGAAAGTGATTGTCCGAAAGATGGACCGGGATTCGGTCTCGGGGTACGTGTCTCCCGCGCAGTTCGTGCACGAGGGAAAACTCGAGGTTCTGAATACGTCGGGCACGGTGATCTCGATCGATCTGCGAGAGGTCAAGGGAGTGTATTTCGTTCGCGAGTTTGGAGAGGCGGAATCCCTCGCCCGAAAAACATTTACCACTCGTCCGAGATCTGAGGGCTTGTGGGTCCGGCTGCGGTTCAAGGACAGCGAGATTCTGGAAGCGCTTATGCCGGCCGACCTGACGCAGACCATGCCGGAAGGATTTCTGGTAAACCCTCCGGATCAGCGAGCTAATACGCAGCGGATTTTCGTGCCGCGAACTGCGTTGGAGTCGCTGACGGTGCTGGCGGTGATTGGCGCCACGCGGCGCCAGCGGCGCGGAACCGACGATCAGCGGCAGGTTCCGATGTTTGAGGAGTGACCCCCGCGTAACTCGAAATGCAATTGAAAAGCAGGAATTGTTGATGTAGTGTGTGTGGTCCACGGGCCTCTGGCCAATTCAAGAGAACGGACGGACGTCCCTCCTTCCTCCCAGTCCGCTTCGATCTCAGTGGAGATTACGCGTCCCAGTCGAGGTGTCTTCATGCGAGCGTTCCTCCCTTGCTCCAGGAAATCTTCGTATTCCCCTGTTCGTCTTCTGTCAGTTGTCGTTCTTGGAATCTTCCCGCTGTGCTTGGCCGGCCAGAGGCTAGTCGGTCAGAGTCAGCAAGGGGCATCGGTCTCTGCGACTCCGCGGCCGTTAATTACGGAGGCAATCGATGAGACGCGAATTACCACGCTGAAGGGGAATACGCATCCGCTGGCGCGTCCGGTGTTTGATTTGGGCACGGCACCCGCCAGCCTGCCTATGGAGCGAATGCTACTGGTGCTCAAGCGCAGCGCGGATCAGGAGCGCTCTTTACGCAAACTGCTCGACGATCAGCAGGATAAACATTCGCTCAACTATCACAAGTGGATGACACCGGAGCAGTTCGGCGCGCAGTTCGGACCGACCGACGCCGACATGCAGACCATCAAATCGTGGCTGCAATCGCATGGATTTCAGGTGGGATCCACGAAGGGGCGGACGGTGCTGGAATTTTCCGGCTCGGCTAGTCAAGTCCAGGAGGCGTTTCACACGAGCATTCATAAATATGTGGTGAATGGACAGCAGCACTGGGCGAACGCGAGCGATCCAAGCATTCCGACAGCGCTGACGCCGGCGGTGGCGGGAATCGCCTCGCTGAATGACTTTCCCAGAAGGGCAATGCATTCGCTTGCGGGGCGGTTTACGCGCGACAGCGCGACCGGCAAGATAAAACCGGATTACACGTATCCCGGCGGCTGCGTGGAGAACAATTTTGACAATGGCGCGTGTCTGTACGGGCTGGGACCGTACGATTTCGCGACGATCTATGACGTGCAACCGTTATGGACGGCGGGAATAAACGGCACGGGACAAACGATCGCGATCGTCGGGGAATCGAACATCAACATTCAGGACGTCGCTGACTTCCGAAGCATGTTTGGCTTGCCCGTCAACAATCCCAACATCATCTTGAACGGGCCCGACCCTGGAATTCAGGGCGACGAGTCAGAAGCTGATATCGACGTGCAGTGGTCGGGCGCAGTCGCGCCGAACGCGACCATCGACTTCGTGGTATCGCAGTCGACAGAAACCACCGCCGGAATTGATCTTTCGGCGACATATATCGTCGAGAACAATCTCGCTCCGGTGATGAGCGAAAGCTACGGGCAGTGCGAACTCGGGCTGGGTACCACGGGGAATCAGTTCTACAACACGCTTTGGCAACAGGCTGCGGCAGAAGGAATCACGGTGTTTGTTTCCGCCGGGGACAACGGTGCTGCGGGCTGCGATAACTTCGATGCGAGTCCGCCGGCACCGGCAGAATTCGGTCTGCAGGTCAGCGGATTTGCTTCGACTCCATACAACGTTGCCGTGGGTGGGACCGACTTCAACGACTTCAGCAATCCCAGTACATACTGGAGCACGACCAATAACTCAACGACGCAAGCGTCGGCGTTGAGTTATATCCCTGAAATTCCTTGGAATGATTCCTGCACGAATCCGCTGTTTGCGAGCCTTGGATTCAGTACCGTGGCGGAAACAAACTGCAACGACGGTCAATTGATCAATTTCGTGTTGCCGGAAGGAGGATCGGGTGGCGTCAGCAAGTGCACCACTCCGAGCGGATCGACCCCGGCAAGTTGCGCGGGAGGATACGCAAAACCCACGTGGCAGTCCGGACCAGGAGTGCCTGCGGACGGGAAGCGCGACATTCCTGACGTTTCGTTATTTGCCAGCAACGGATTTCTGGGCAGCTTCTACATCATCTGCCAGGCAGATCAAACCGGTAATGCGTGCAACGTACCAGGCGGGGAGTTTCTCGGATTCGGGGGAACGTCGGTATCGTCTCCTGCATTTGCCGGCATCATGGCTCTGGTGAACCAGCAAACGGGATCGCGGCAAGGCAACGCCAATTATGTCCTCTACAAGCTAGCCTCGCAGCAGCCGACGGCGTTTCACGACATAACTACAGGGACGAACACGATGCCGTGCGCGACCGGATCTACGAACTGTACGACCTCGGTCTCCGGAGATGCGTATGGAGTGCTAAGCGGCTATAACGCCGGAGCGAATTATGACCTGGCAACCGGGCTCGGTTCGGTGGACGCGAACACTCTGGTGACGAAATGGAATACCGTCACTCTTCTGCCGTCGACGACGACGTTGACCAACGTGACGCCAACCACGATCACCCACGGGCAGTCGGTTGGTTTTACAGCCACGGTGAAACCTTCGTCGGGAACGGCTACGCCGACTGGCCTTGTATCTCTGGAGGGTGGCCCGACCGATAGCAGCGAAGGAATTGCCGGATTCAACCTTACGAGCGGGACCGTCACCGGAAATACGGAGCTTCTGCCGGGAGGAACGTATTCGTTGATCGCGCATTATCCGGGCGACTCGACGTACGGGCCGAGCGATTCGGGTCCGGTGAGCGTGACGGTGAACAAGGAGAACAGCACGCCGCAGGTATTTTTGGTGACGTTCAACTCCAACGGAACTCTGCTCAACGGCAATACGAACACAGCGACGTATGGGAGCCCATACGTTCTGCGCGTGAATGTGGAAAATTCTGCGGGAAAGACGTGCGCACCTGCTGCGTCGTCGGGCGCGACGGCGTGTCCAACGGGAAACGTGACTCTCACGAATAATGGCAGCCCGCTGGACGCGGGAACTTATGTGCTGAACAGCGACGGATATTTTGAGGATCTCGCTGTGCAACTTCCTGGCGGGACTGATTCAGTGAAGGCCGCGTATGCGGGAGACTCGAGCTTCAATGCCAGCAACGTTACGCAGACCATGACGATCACTCCCGCGACCACGAGTTCGACCTTGAACTCAAATCCAATATCGGGCACGGTTGGAGAACGGATATCTCTGAACGGCGTGATCCAGGCGGAAAGTTTCGGTTTGCCACCCACGGGCACGGTCACCTTCCTCGATAACGGAAACCCTTTATCCGGAACGGTGACCTACCAGGGTCTGAACTGCGGAAACTCGGAAACCGTTTGTCTCGATGCTACGATGACCGCTTCGTTTAGTGCCGGGGGTTCGCATATCATCACAATGAACTATTTGGGAGACGGAAACTACTCCGCGAGTTCAGCTTCCCTAACTCTTCCGATTCAATATGTTCCCACAACGGTTCTCAGTGCCAGCGCGCAAACAGTCTCGTTCGGAACGAGCGTCACCCTGACGGCATTTGTGGACGGTTCAATCAAAAATGTTCCCTTCACTGGAAGCGTGGTATTCGCGGACACCTCTACGTCGACGATGATCCCTGGAACCATAACGCTGACGCCCACTACTGATGCGAACGGAAATTCGGCTTTGCAAGCATCTTTAACATTCACGCCGTACAGAAACACAATCCCAATAGCCACTTTTACGGGCGACGCGAATTATGCTGAGTCGACATCAAGTGTGGTTCCAATCACCGTCACAGGCGACGACTTCAATTTTGCGGCTAATCCTAGCACCGTCACCGTAACGCCAGGACTTGCCGGTGTTCTAACACTCAATATTGTGGGCCCGACAGCGTATACCGGGACTGTCAACTTCACGCCTGCATCGTGCACCAACCTGCCGCCCGAAGCGAGTTGCGCATTTAGTCCATCTTCGATTACAGGAACAGGTTCTACGCAACTGGTCGTCTCAACAACAGCACCACACTCGGCGGTGAAAGGGCATTCGCTTGGTTGGACGTTCGCTTCTGGAGCGCCGCTAGCCGGGATATTTCTGATCCCTTTCCTTCGCCGCAATAAACTTCGACTGCTCCCGTGTGCTTTTCTTGTCCTGCTCGCTTTCCTGTCCAGTTGCGGCGGTGGTGGGGCAAGCTCGGGAGGCGGTGGCGGCGGCGGAACAACCGACCCCGGAACACCGAATGGCACCTATACGGTCACGGTGACCGCAACGAGTGGTAGCGGAGCTACAGCAATAACCCACACGCTCACATTTACCATGTTGGTCAACAATTAAGCACCTGCGACTGGATGCTCCGATCGACGCTCGGAGGGAGGTAACACGCCGTGTGTATTCACATCGTGGTGTAGGATTTAGTCGCGCCTCCACTCATCACCATGAAACTTTCTGCGATTGCTGCGGCTCTGCACGTGCGTCTGGAAAACGGATCTCCTGATACGGAAATTACCGGCCTGAATGGAATTGAGCAGGCCGGACCGGGAGATCTGACGTTTGTCTCGAATCCCAAGTATGCGGCCGCGGCGCGGAATACGCGGGCTTCCGCTGTCATCGTCAGCGAAGACTTCCCTGTTATTCCCGCGGCCATGCTGCGTGCGAAAGACCCTTATCTGACTTTCGCGCGGGTGCTCGAGCTCTTTCATCCGCCAGTGAAGTACACGGCTGGAGTTCATCCGACAGCGGTCGTGCCTGCCAGCGCTCGCGTCGGAGCAAATGCGCACATCGGCCCCTACGTTGTGATCGGCGAAGACGTCGAGATTGGGGCGGAGGCGGTGCTGCTGGCGCACGTCGTGATCTACCGCGGCGCCAAGATTGGGAAGAAGTTTTTTGCGCATGCGCATTCGATCGTTCGCGAGAATTGCCGCATCGGGGATAACGTGCTCTTACAGAACGGAGTCGTGATCGGCGCGGACGGATTCGGGTTCGCGAAGACTGCCGAGGGGCGATGGCACAAGATCCCGCAGCCGGCTCCGGTAGTAATCGGTGACGATGTGGAAGTGCAGGCCAATTCCTGCATCGATCGCGCCAGCGTTGGAGAGACGCGCATTGGGCGCGGGGTGAAAGTCGACAATCTGGTACAGGTCGGACATGGAAGTCACGTTGGCGAAGACGCGCTGCTTTGCGCGCAGGTTGGACTGGCAGGCTCCACTGAAATTGGGAACCGAGTGATCCTGACTGGACAAGTTGGAGTGGTTGGGCACTGCAAGGTTGGAGATGACGCGATTGTCACTCCGCAGAGCGGGGTGGCCGCCGACATTCCTGCGAAGGCTCTCGTCAGCGGAGCGCCTGCCGTCGATCACCGGGCTTGGCTGAAGTATTCGGCGATTCTGCCACGGTTGCCGGAGCTTGTGCGGGCTGTGCGGGCAAGAAAATCAAAGGACTAAACACAGAGGGCACAGGGTAAGCTGAAATCCTCTAGGCTTCGGTTTGGCTCTCAACCTGGCTTCCCTGCCTCAACTCCTCCGGCATGCCGCTCTCGATTGCGGCTCTT
The DNA here is from genome assembly GCA_963793945.1 of uncultured Acidobacteriota bacterium. GTDB lineage: Bacteria > Acidobacteriota > Terriglobia > Terriglobales > Acidobacteriaceae > Sulfotelmatobacter. The sequence goes on from CAWCCE010000003.1 coordinate 255,853, forward strand.
ACTTTTTCCATCAGACATTCGCGGCTCCCGAAATCTTTCGGCTCGATCGGAGCATGAAAGATGACCTGGACTTTGCCGGGCTTGATCGCGAAACGCGCTTTCGGCATCGTGTAATGAGTTCCGACAATCGTCATCGGGATGACGGGAACGCCGCATTCTGCCGCCAGGTAGAACGGTCCCTTCTTAAAAGGCAGCAGTTTACCGTCGAACGAACGCTTCCCTTCGATGTAGATGGTCATGTTGATCCCAGAATTGACGACGGCTTTGGCGGCGCGAACCGCCTCAATGCCGGCATCGCGATTCCCTCGATCGACGGGCACAAGCGATCCCATCCGCATCGCGCGACTCAGGAGCGGGACCTTGAACAGTTCTTTCTTCACCATGACCGATGTGCGCTTGGGGATGAGCGGAATCTGGATCGGGGGATCGAGGTTCGAAACGTGGTTGGTCATGAAGATGTAGCTGCGCGAGTGATCGAAGCGGTCGAGGCCGATGGCTTCGACGCGGACGCCCGTGATCCAGACTCCGCCCCAGGCTCCCCACATGAAGAGACGATAGAGGACGCGAACATCGCCCATGATGAAAGATGCCGGGAAGCCGATCAGGACGGCGATCGGCAAGGCGAGCGTCCAGAACACCAGCATGAGGATGGTGCGGATCATTTGGCAGCCGTCCCTGCTGAGGAATCAGTTTGTGCTTCGCCTGCAAGCCAGGCCGTACGGCGGGCGCGCTGCTCGGGCGAAACCTTGTCGAGATCTTTCACTTCGTATGAAATTTCCTGGCGCGAGCCGACTTTCCATTTCAGTTCGCGCTCGCCACCGCGGCGAGAGCGGACTTTCACCGACAGCGTATCGCCCGGGCTGAGACGGCTCAACTGCTGGCGCGACTCTTGGCCTGCAGGGTTGCCTTGGAGCTCCACGATGGAATCCCCAACTTGCAATCCGGCGCGGTCCGCTTCGCTGCCGGGAGTTACGGCAGCGACTGCCATGGGACCGTCGAAGTTACGGGAGCCGATGAAGCCGGGATCGGCGACATACTTGGTCACGGCCTCAACATGCAAGCCGGCGGAGCGAAGAAAATCGTCCCAGGGAATTTCATCGGTCCCGGCGACATATTTGGTGAAGAACGATCCTAGATCGGCATGGGTTACGGCTTCGGCGGCCTGGCGCACGCCATTGGAGTCGTCAAAGAACTTGCCTTGCTTCGCATCGTTCAAGTTCATCCATTGCAGCAGTTCGCGCAAAGATGCTTGCCCTTGGCTGGAATCGCGCATAGCCAGGTCGAGCATGATACCCAATAACTCGCCTTTGTTGTAATACGAAATGCTGCGTTCAGGGCGGCGGTAATAACCGAATCCTTCGAGCCAGGCGTCAAGACTCGATTGCTCCGCGGACTGCGTGAGGTGCGCGGGACGGCGCTCGAGTTCGGTGATCTCTTCGCCCAAACGGCTGAGGTATTGCTGTTCGTCAAGCAGGCCGGCGCGGAGCTGAATTATTCCTTCAGCTGTGCTGGTGACGCCTTCGCTGAACCATAGCGCGCGTGTGTAGTTTTCTTTGGTGTAGTCAATCAGCTCGAGCGTTCTCGGACGAATGCGTTTGACGTTCCAAAGATGGAAGAATTCGTGAGCAGTTACACCCGTGAGAGCATCGAGACCCTGTTTGACCTGATCCGCATTGAGATCGATGGCCGTGGAATAGGCGTGCTCCATGCCTCCTCCCGCGGGGCCGCGGGGAAAGTGATAGATGAACATGTAGCGGTCGAACGGACGATCATTCATCCAACTGATGGCGCTGGCAACGATTTTGTGGATGGCAGCAATGATTTTCTGCGCGCTGTAGTCGGCGGGATCGGCGTCGATGATGACGCGGAAATGCCCTCCAGCTTCGTCGAAGTCTGACTCCTGAAACGTACCGATCTCCACGGGTGAGTCCACGAGACGGTCGTAGTTGTCCGCGCGAAATGCACCGTCCGCTGAAGCGAGTGGGCTGGCGATGTGCCAGTCGTCGGGAACTCGGCTGAAATGGAGGGATAGAGGGGCGTCTCGTGCGTCGACTGCGTACATCAGTAGTTGCGCCAAATTGAAGAACGCGTGATGCGAACTCAGTTGCGCGCCGAATGGGCCGGGGGAGTCCTCGTAGATTTGATATTCGACGATCGCGCCGTTCGCAGTCCCTTCCACTTGCCAGCGGCTTGGATTGATTTCACGAATTTCGAGCGGCTTGCCGGAGCGATCCTTGGCGCGAACCCAATTGATGTACTGAGAAAAATCCCGGATCTGATAAAGCGCATTCCACACAGGAAGCTGGAGTTCGCGGTCGCCAGCACCGGGCGGCAGCATGATTTGCACTTCGACAAGGTGCTGCTCGGGAGACGCCAGCGACACGGTATAGGAGACCTCCGGAGCGGCGGCCCGAGCGAGCGGCCCGAAGCACAGAGCCAGAGACGCAGCGCACGCCAAGGCGCGGGCCATCCGCCGGATAGCGTAAGCCGAAAAAATCATTGCTTTATCGCCAGTTCGCGCAGGCGCGCAGGAAGTTTTTCATAAATGCCGCCGAAGCCGCCATTGGAGAGGATCGCGACGACATCTCCACTACGGAGTTCCGGAGCAATGGTCTGAACGATGGCGTCCGCGTCCGCCAGAAGGCGTGCTGGGCGGCCGTTTTGCTTGATCTCGGCTGCGAGAGCCGGCAACTCCAAGCGTTCATTTTCCGGGACGGCTTCCGAACGGAAGACACCGGCGACGATCACCTCGTCGGCTTGCGCCAGACTCCGCGCTAAGTCACTTTGCAGAACGCGGCGGCGGAGCGTGTTAGAGCGCGGTTCGAGGATCGCCCACAGGCGAGATCCTGCATAACGGGCGCGAAGGGCTTTCAGAGTCCCAGAGATCGCCGTTGGATGATGCGCGAAATCGTCGATGATGGTGATGCCGTTCACCTGGGCTTTCACTTCAAGGCGGCGCTTTACGCTCTTGAAGGTCTTAAGCGCGGCGACGATGGAATTCTTCGGCACACCGCAGGAGTACGCCAGAGCTGCGGCGGCCGTCGCGTTCCAAACGTTGTATTCGCCGGCCAACGCGAACTCCAGATCGGCCCACGGTTGGCCGCTGTGAAGCACGGTCCAGCGTGTGGCGTCGGGATCGAGGCGCAGGTTGGTGATCTTCCAGTTGGCGCGCTCGCCAGCCCCATAGCGATCGACGGGACAGAAGGCTTTCGCGAGACAGCGCTCGAGGCTTGCACTTTCAGTCGCTTCGCCGACCGCGCCATCGAAGGCAACTATGCGGCCGCGACGTGGGATGAGATTCACGAGGCGCTTGAATGCGATCTCGACGGCATCGAGATCTTTGTAGATGTCGGCGTGATCGAATTCGACCGACGTCAGAATGATCGCGTCGGGAAAGTAGTGAAGAAATTTTGGTCCCTTGTCGAAGAACGCCGTGTCGTATTCGTCGCCTTCAAGGATGAAGTGCTTGCCCTTCCCCAGCTGGAAACTGGATCCAAAATTCTCAGCGATGCCACCGATGAGAAACGACGGATCAAGGCCCGCCGAAGAGAAAATCCAAGCAAGCATAGATGTTGTGGTGGTCTTGCCGTGGGTCCCGGCGACCACGAGCACTTCCCTGCCGCGCAGAAATTTGTCGTGCAGCAATTGCGGAAGTGAACAGAACGGGATGCGCTGATCGAGCAGATGCTCAAGCTCGGGATTACCGCGCGAGATGGCATTACCCACAACGACGAGATCCGGCTTGGGCTCCAGATTTTTGGCGTCGAACGGCTGAGCGACGGGAATGCCCAGCTCTCGCAGGAAATCGGACATCGGCGGATAGGCGGCGGCATCGGAGCCGGTGACGTGAAATCCGCGTTGCTTGAGCATGCCCGCCAGCGAGGCCATCGCGGTGCCGCAAATACCGATCAGGTGAATGTGTTTTGCGTCCGTCATATCTTCGAAGAATCAATAACCACTAAGGGCACGAAGGAAGCCTCGCGCCATATCTTTAGCTATTCGCTTACTGCTGACTCCAGAATTCTCAAACTGACTCGGTTGGCCTTCACCGTCAATTTCGCTCGCACTCCGAACGGGAGCGTTATGTTTCCCAATGTTACGTGTCCAGAACGCACGCCGTAGGCCACCGGCACGCCAAGATCACCTACAATCCTCGCGACGACTTCTTGCAGAGTGTAATCCTGATTTGCGCTCTGCACGCAGTCCAACATTTCTCCAAAAACGATGCCGCGGATCGAATCGAGGTGCCCGGCCAGTTTCAACTGCATCAACATGCGGTCGATCTGAAATGGTTTGGCGGCCAGATCTTCGAGAAACAGAATCGTGCCCTCGGGTTTGATCTCGTACGGCGTCCCCAAGGATGCGACCAGGATCGAGAGACAGCCACCGTACAGCACGCCCTCGGCTTCTCCTTCAGCAAGGCCGATGACGCCGTCGTTGAGCGGCACGTCCCACGGCGCAACGCCAGAAAGTGCAGCCTGCCACGAAGTAAGATCAGCTCCACCAGCATGCGCCCAATCTTTGGCCGCCATCGGCCCGTGAAACACGGCAAGACCGGCGGAATCGACAAAATACGTCAGCAGCGAGGTGATGTCGCTGTAGCCGATGAAAATCTTCGGGTAGGCTTTGACGATTTCGAGATTGAGTCCGTTGAGCAGGTAGTTGGAGCCGTAGCCGCCACGCGCGCAGAGGATCGCGCGGACATCTTCCCGCGAGAACATGTCTTCGAGTTCCCGCGTGCGTCGACTTGAAGATCCAGCGAAATAAAGATCGCGTTCAAGGATCGAATCGAAATAAAACGGCTTGTAGCCGGCGTCGCGCAGGGCATTACAGCCGGCATCCAAATCGGCGCGTTTGAGGTTGCTGGCAGGTGCAACGACGCCAATCGTGTCGCCGGGATGAAGGGCGGGCGGCTTCACGGGTTGGCGGTCGGTCGTAGGCATGTGGCTATGGGCAATAACAGTTGAGCGAGAATCCACTGAATCTCAGGTAAGGAAGAATTCTCCTTGGCAAAGCAAGCGCGCGGGACCTCGCAGAAAGATATTATCGCCTTCGCGGCGGACGGTCTGCGTTCCGCCCTCAGCGTGGACTTTGACCGGAGAATCCGCGCGTCCGGTAGCCATCGCTGCGACAGCGGATGCGCAAGAACCGGTTCCTGAAGATTGCGTTTCCCCGACGCCGCGCTCGAAGAAACGCACGCTGATGTCATGCCGGCCATTCGCGGTGACGAATTCGACATTCACTCCTTCCGGGAATTGCGGCGAGCGCTGAATTCTTGCCGCTCGCGACTGCCAATCTGCAGCGAACTGGGAAACAAGAATCACATAATGCGGGTTGCCCATTGAAACCGGGATTCCTCGGACTTCCGCTCCCGAAGCATTCAATGTCAGTTCCCCATCGACCCGGGGCTTGCCCATCTCCATTTCAAATTCATATTCCAGATCGCGGCGTGAGGTGAGCGTGCAAATTTTGGTTCCAGCTCCGGTCAGGACGGAAATGCGTTCTTTCGATTGCATCGCAGCAACATAGGCGGCAACACAGCGGGTGCCGTTGCCAGAAATCTCTGCTTCGGAACCATCGGCATTGATCAAGCGGATTTCTACATCGGCGGAAAAATGCGGAGACATCCATTCGACGCCATCCGCGCCCACGCCTTGATGGCGATCGCAGATTCGCCGCGTAAAGTCGGCTATGTCCGATGGAGCAAGCGCGGCATCGATCAGCAAGAAGTCGTTCCCGCACGCCGTAGCCTTCACGAAAGGAATGGTGCGTCCGCCGGGAATCACTCGCGCTCCACGCGGCCAAGAGAGGTGGCGCTTCCGAGAACGGTCGACGCTTTCAGCAGGCGGAACAATTCCTGTTGTTCCCGGTTGCAACCATCGACATCGAACTGGAGGCGAACGTGCTGCGAGGTCGAACCGGTATTTACATTCTGCATGAGACGATGGTGTGTCTCGAGAATCCGGTTGACCTCGTTGCTAATCTCTTCGACGCTCGCGCCAGTTACTTCATAACTGGAAAGCAGAACCTTCAGATTGAACGTCTCTTCGAGATGTCCGAGAACGAACAAAGCGAGCAGCACCACTCCAGTGGCAAACATGGCGGTAACGTACAGACCTCCGCCGGCGGCCATGCCGATCGAGGCTACGACAAATAGAGTCGCGGCCGAGGTGATGCCGGAAGTTAATCCCCGCGTATGTAAGATCGATCCTGCGCCAATGAAGCCGATTCCAGGAATGATTTGAGCGGCGATTCTGGCTGCGTCCGAAGGCACGCCAGCCAAGGCGGCGGAGAGAACAGTAAATAACGCAGCGCCGAAGCAGATGAACATGTTCGTGCGCAGACCAGTCGGGCGATGATTCAATTCCCTTTCCAGCCCGATTACACCGCCGAGAAGCGCGGCCAGAACGAGGCGCGTCAGAGAGCTTCCGACGATCCCGCTCGCCATCTCCCCGCGCAACAAATCGAGAAAATGTTGCCAGTTCATGATCGACACTTGCCGGTTTCACTCATGTTCGGATGGCCGGATTTTATCACCCGTACCCTGTAGCTCCGCGTTAACCGGGATGATTACTGCGCTTGATACAAGACAGCGCGCGCCTGTCCGGTCACGTGGATTTCAACGAGTTCATGAAGATGCATATCGTGAACGGCTGCCCACACTGGATCGCCCTCGAAGGCCAACACGTAGTCCGCGTATTGCGAAGGATTCGCGAGGGCCCTTTCCCATAACCCGTCGGTATCGGCAGGTTGCCTCCACACTCGATGGTTCCCCTCGTTGATGGTGCGCTTCAACGGCATTCCGGCTCGCTCGAGCGCACCAACATGATCCCCGAGATACATCAGCAGGGTGGAGTCGGGAGACATCTTCTGGAGCCAAACTGACAGTTGGGCTTCCAGTTGATTTCGGGTGCGCATATTCACCTGAGCTTCGCGTAGACAAATCGGAGTGGATTGCCAGATAGAGGCGTAACTGGCAATGACGACTGCAAGAACGGCCGCCCCACAAACCATGCGAATGCGGGATTTCAATATTTGCAGCCGCACAATCAAGAAGACGACAACAGCGAGCGCGACCGAAAATGCGGGGAGCATTTGAAGCCCATAGCGAACGTTATAGTGTGTGAATGGCCACCAATATGGGATAAAAATCGGCACGCCGCCATACGCAATCGAGAGCGCATAGAACGGTAACGGGATCAGGAGAAAAACCAGCGGTAGCCACCGGGCTGGTGCGGGTGCGGCGTTCATCAGCGCCCGGTAACGTGTAGTGAGCAGAGTTGCCGCGATTACCGCCGCGAAGGCCAGAAGAATCCAGGTACGCTGCAGCCATTCATTTTGCGCAACATTGGCCTCGGCGGATTTCATGAAATACATTGCAGCTAACAACAGGTTGCCGCTGCCGGGGTGCCCGCGCATACCGGCGGTCTGAGTCTTGCGTTCGATCGCCTTTGCCGAATAGGGGCCGTTCTCAAACTCTAGAGGATTGCGATAGATAATCGCGTTGTAGGCAAGCCAGAGTGCCGGAGCTGCCGCCGCGATGAGCACAAACTTGATCGCAGTATTACGAAGTGCCGCAATAGACATCGATTTGCTTGCACGATTTTGGATCAGGATCAGCCGCAACAATACGACTCCCGCCATCGCGACGGCCAGGAACCAGCCGTCGTATCGCGTCATGCAGGCGCCCGCCAGGCACAGGCCACACTTCGTGAGAGCCTTCGCTTCCCCCTGGATCCATTCGCTGAAAAAGACCAGTGCCCAGATGAAAAACGCCTGGTAAAGTGCTTCTCCCATCGCAGTGGCTTGCATGTAAATCAGATTGGGATTGAGGGCAAAGATAACCGCGGCGGTCCAAGCCGCAAATCTCGCAAATCCATCGCGCGAAACGCCCGTAGAAAGAGCGCCGAGAACCAGGCGGAAGATTCCGATGACTCCGAAGACATAGGCCGCCATTGAGGGGATCGATCCGCCAGCGCCGCTCTGCCATAGCTGCTTCGAGACGAGAAAAGGAATCATCAACAAGTGCGGCAGCGGGAGCCATACGGTCCCCAGTTGCAGCAGACCGGGAGTCTTCGAATCGAAGACCCTGCGGGCGATGTTGATGTGTGCGACGGCGTCGCCGTAGAGCAGAACTTCGCCGCGCTGGTAGTAGAACAAAAAGGCAAGAACAGATATGCAAGTGGCGAGCCATGCGAGCAGCCGGACTTCGAAGTCCCAAGCTGAATCGACGGGCTCGGCTTTTGCTTTCTTCGGCATGACTTGTGAGCGGAGTAGCATTGGGGCTAAAGCCTGTTGCAGCCCGCTTCGCAGATTACTCGAGATGAGTCAGTTCGCGAAAGACCTGATAGCGAGTATCGATCTCGTCACGAGTGAGGGACTGCAGCCGTTCCGTTCCGAATCGCTCGACCGCGAACGAACCCATCACGCCGCCGTAGAAAAGGGCGCGTTTGAGCACCTCGCGATTCAGTTCTTTCTGGGAAGCCACGTATCCCATGAAGCCGCCTGCGAAAGAATCACCCGCGCCAGTGGGGTCCCGAACTTCTTCGATGGGTAGAGCGGGAGCACGGAATGGATGGCGTCCGATACCGAAGGCGCCTTCACGGAAGAAGATTGTGGCACCGTATTCTCCGTGTTTGATGACCAACGCTTGCGGGCCCATGGCGAGAACCTTCTTCGCCGCGCGGGGCAGATTGGTTTCGTGGGCCAGCATCTTGGCTTCGGTATCGTTGATGAGGAGAACGTCCACCAGTTTCAGAGTTTCAGCGAGTTCCTTGGGCGTGCCTTTGATCCAGTAATTCATTGTGTCGCACCCGGTGAGGCGGACACTGGCCATCTTTCGGCGGACATCTGCTTGCAAGGTCGGCTGAATGTTTGCGAGAAATAAAAAGTCCGTATTCTCGTATTCCTTTGGAATGCGAGGCTTAAATTGCTCGAAGACGTTGAGGTCGGTGTAATCCGTCTTCGCCTCATTCAGATTGTCGACGTAGGAACCGCCCCAGCGGAAGGTCTTACCCTTGGCGCGCTCCAGACCGCGCGTGTCGATGCCATGTTGTTGGAAAACCTTTTCTTGATCGGGACCGAAATCTTCGCCAACGACGGCGACGACGCGGACTTCGGTGAAGTAGCTCGCGGCGAGCGCGAAATATGTCGCGGCACCGCCAAGGATGTTTTTCACGCTGCCCGAGGGCGATGTGACATCGTCGAACGCAACAGAACCCACTACGAGTATGCTCATTCTCTCTCAACTTCCCTCTACTCCTTGCGTCTTACGGAGGAACACAACTACCGACGCGAAGGTTCAGGAAGGAAAACTTTCATTTGGGATTGGCTTGCAGGTATTTGCCTACGATCAGTTTCAGTCTCTTCTTCGTTGCTGCAGGAATCTTTTTGCGATCGGTGAGAATCGCGTGAGCTAATGCCGATCCGCACTTGCACCATCGACTGTTGGGCATGGCTGCGACAGTTTGGCGTACTACCTTGGCTGCATTTTCGGCATTCTTCACTAGCACCGCCACGATTTGGTCCACCGTGACCGAGTCGTGATGCGGATGCCAGCAGTCGTAGTCGGTCACCATGGCGACCGTGACGTAGCAGATCTCAGCCTCGCGCGCCAGTTTTGCCTCCTGCAGGTTGGTCATGCCGATAACGTCCATGCCTAAGCCGCGATACACATTAGATTCGGCCTTCGTCGAGAACTGAGGGCCCTCCATGCAGAGATAAGTTCCGCCGCGCTTCCCTACGACGCCCGCTTTCTTGCACGCAGAATCGACTACTTTCGCCAGTTCTCCGCAGACCGGATCGGCGAAGGCAATGTGGGCAACGATTCCGCCGCCGAAAAATGTATCGACGCGATGACGGGTGCGATCGAAAAACTGATCGGGGATCACGAATTCGAGCGGCTTATGCTCTTCCTTGAGCGAACCGACGGCTGAGATCGAAACGATACGTTCGACGCCAAGCTGTTTGAATCCGTGAATGTTCGCTCGGAAATTCAGTTCACTGGGCAAAATGCGGTGACCACGTCCGTGGCGGGCGAGAAACGCAACCTTGCGTCCCTCAAGCAAGCCGCACACATAAGCGTCAGAAGGTGCGCCAAACGGTGTCTTCAGGCGAACTTCTTTCACTTTCGTCAGGCCGGGCATGGAGTAAAGCCCGCTGCCGCCGATGATTCCGATTTCCGCTTGCAAACACCCTCCCAGACGCCTAACGCGTGTTGAAACCAAACTCGTCATTATACAGGAGTGGAATTGAGCTTCCCCGCGGCTCGGGTGCCCCTGCGGACCGCGCACACGTGAGAGCTACAATTCAACAAATGCGATTTCTGATTTCAGCTTGCGTGCTATTGGCGGTTTCCAATTGTGCTCGAGCCCAGGAGAAGGCCGCGCCATCTCAAGAACCTAAGTCGATCACCGTTCCGGCAGTGATCGATCACAACCGAGTCGTGATCAATGTCGATGTCCCGTTGCCTGACGGATCAGCCAAGACAATTCATGCGTGGGTGGACAACGGCAACCCTGATCTGGAAATGTCGCGGCGGCTGGCGACGCTACTTGGCCTGACAGTCACCTGTAGCGACAAGGAATGTTCCGCGCCGCCACCAGAGCGTGTCGTTGTCGGAGGAATGACAATCCCGCTTTCGGGTGTGAAAGAAACCAAAATACCGCTGAAGCCAGTAACCTGGGCTGCCGTAATGGCGGCCGGGATGGATGCCGACATCAGCATTCCCGCGAGCGTGCTTTGTCACTACGACGTGCTGGTTGATTTTCCGGGACATAAGTTCTCGATCGGTTTGCCAGGAACGATTCACTTTCTGGGCTCGTCCGCAAAGGTGCAAATCAATCCGGAGAACGGACTCATCCAGGTTCCGAGCAAACTCGAGAACAAGAAATACAATATGGCGCTCGACTTGGGGGCGAGCATCAGTTTTCTCTCGGACGAACTCTTCGAGAAGATGGCCAGTACTCATCCGGACTGGCCGCACATGACCGGAGCGGTCGGTTCGGCCAATATGTTCGGATCAGAGGAAGAAAGCCAATGGAAAGTAATGCGAGTCGATCGCGTGCAGTTCGGGCCTCTTTTCCTGACGAACGTAGCCGCGGTCGCTCTGCCGCAAGCAACCGTGGACTTTTTCCAGAAACGCGCAGGACTTCCAACTGCTGGACTGATCGGATCGAATGTACTGCTCAACTATCGAGTTGGCCTCGATTACGCGCACTCAATGGTCTATTTCGACATTGGCCGAATGTTCAACTTTCCGGATTTCGATGTAATTGGACTCGTTTTGCGGCCGGACGACGATGGACGATACACGCTTCTGGGCGTAGCGGACTTCGAGGGCAAGCCGTCGGTTCCGTCCGGCCCTGACGGAGTTCAACCGGGCGACCATCTTGTTGCGGTCAACGGAATTCCGGTGAGGGGATCGACGATGGGACAAGTCTGGTCGATGCTGGGAGGAACACCGGGGCAGGAGCGAATTCTGACGATCGAGCGGGCGGGAAGAGAGTTTACGGTCGCGGCAAATGTCCAGCATTTCCTGGGAGAGGCGCCCGAGGAAGACAAGAAGAAAAAGAAATAGCCAGTCGGCCAATTGTAAGCAGGAGAGGCTTTACTTCGCTGCGGGCGCTGCAACGAATATTTCTTTTTCCAGCGTCGACGTCGTTCCTGCATCGAGGCTCTCGCTCACGAGAACAGTATCGCCCTGCTGCTCAATCACAACTGTACCTTCGTCGGTATTCCACACGTGGCGTCCGGTCAGCGATTTCGGAGCTAACTTGTCGCGGGAATCCGATTCTGATTTCTGTTCTTCGCCAACGGCTTCGGCTTTCTTATAGCGTTGATTCAGCGAGTGGGCATAGATTCCAGCGAACTGAGAAGCGGTTTGCGGACTTGACCAGCGCGAGATGTAGAGCAGTCCGAGAGGAGCCGCCCCGTCGTCTCTCACCTTGGCTGCGTAATAGTATCCGCCACGCCACTCGGGATACATGTACTTCGAGATAGGCCTGCCTGCATATTGTTCGATCAGCACAGCCACATCGAATTCACCCATCGCTCCGATGTCGAACTTTTTGTAATTGCTGAAGTCATGCTTGAAGTCGGGGACGCGCATGGGTTCGATGACCTCGCCGGCGAGATACGTCTGCGGCTCCATGATCTGACGCGTCGTATGCGGAGGATTTTTCAGCAGGCCGGCGAACGCCTTCTCTTTGCCTCCAGCCTGCATCAGCTTGATGACGAAATCCATGCCATAGCTATAGGGGAAGGTCAGAGACTCCTTCAGGAAGATCGGCGCGTCGTTGAAAACCTTGGTGCCGGGCGTGCCGGTTAACGTCTCTTCCTCCATGGCGCCAACCAGCGCGGGCGAGTCGGTGATCGAGTGGCCGGTCGGAGCCAACGCATACTGGAACATCATGGCCTGCGCCTGTCCTTCGATGACGGCTTCGCGGGCGTTGTCGAGTTCGTCGTTTTCAATGTCCTCGGGCGTCGGATCTTTTTTGATTTCGCCCAGATCTTTGTCGCCCTTTTTCATCCACTTCTGCAGGCCGATCTCCTGATCCTGCAGAGCGTGAGTCAATTCGTGAGCCACGACCGGCTCTTGCTCTTCCATGGGGACCCAATCGAGCAGGTTCACCGTTTTCGTCTTAGGATCGTAGTAACCTGCCACTTCTTCCTTCAGAAGCGCAACGAGGAAAGTTTCGAGATTGAAATCACGCGGGAGCAAGCCAAATTTCTTCAGAACGAGTTCGGAGCGGCGCAGACGCTGCGTATCCTCGTCGTTCATGTGTTTCGTAAGGTAGGACTCGACTTCAGCGCGGCTGGTCAGCTTGCGTTTTACTTCCCTCTTAATGGGCAGGCCGGTCTGTTTACTGTCGAACTCCATGATTTCGTCGACGGAATGGAACAGCTCCTCTGCCTGGCGGGGAGTGATCTTGACTTCGCCATCCGACGGCTCGCTCTGCGTAGGCGCGGGCTTCGTCGGCTCCTGCGCGGAGGGGGCGGCCTGAGACGGCACAGGCTGGTCTTGCGCAGCATGGTCTTGCGAATTCTGCGCTGACACCGGCAACAGCGAGATCACCACTGCCAGTACAACCGGAAAAAGCAACCGCCGAATCCCCAAGAGGAGCACTTCAACTCTATTCATTAAGATTGAGTTTATACGTTCCCTATACTTTCCGACATGAATGCGACCAAACCCGTCAATCTGTGGACTTCGACCGATCACGTCCGTGACTACCTCGGACGTGCCGACCAGATTTCGCACCGCGCTGAGGGAGAATCGGCGCTGCTGGAATTCATTCCGCGGGAGACGCGGCGGATTCTTGACCTCGGAACGGGAGACGGGCGGTTGCTCGCCTTGGTCAGAGCTGAGCATTCAGACACTGACGCCGTGGCCGTCGATTTTTCTCCGGCAATGCTGGAAGCATCGCGCAAGCGCTTTGCCGACGATTCGCGTGTGAGAGTGATCAAGCACAATATGGACTCTTCCCTGCCGGCTCTCGGAAAATTTGATGCGGTGATTTCAAGCTTTGCGATTCATCATCTGGTGCATGAGCGAAAGCGGGCGCTCTATGAGGAAGTTTTCGCGCTGCTGAATCCGGACGGCGTGTTCTGCAATCTGGAGCACGTATCGTCACCGACACCGCAGTTACACGAGGAATTTCTATTGCGGATTGGATTTACGGTCGAGACGGAAGACCCTTCCAACAAGTTGCTGGGGCTTGAGACGCAGTTGGGATGGCTGCGGGAGATCGGTTTTACGGATGTCGATTGCCTGTGGAAGTGGCGGGAGTTGGCGCTGCTGGTGGGGCGAAAATAGCCGGCCGGTTCGAAGGAGCATCCTCGGCTGAGTGCAATGGTTAAGTCTTTTCAGCTTTGCGGATTGTCTGAGTCGTCGGGAAACGAGTCGTACTGGCCGAGGGTTTCGGCCCACTTTTTTTGGATCCAGCGCCAGGAGAGATAACTTAGTCCCACTACCAGCGCGGCGCCTGCCACGATGGCCGCTGTTTGCTTAGAAAATCGGAAGTAGTCGCCCACCAAAGCGCCGATTGACGCCACGCCAAAGACATAGGACACGGCTGTAAAGAGTCCGAGCAAGGGGCGGTGAAGCATCTCGCCAAAATCTAGTCGGATAACCGGCACTGGAGGATGACCGTCCTCGGATTGCGGAGGGTAGGAGTCACTGAGGTCGGACTCAGGCTCGGGATCTGCTTTCAAGTATGCGAGCCACAATTCTACGGCGGCCCACCAAGTCAACGAGAGCAAGGCACCGTAAAATATGGTAACGCCGACCGGCCGGACCACTCCCACCCACTTGAGCATGTAAAGGATTCCCGTAGCCACAGGAAATACGAAAATCAGGCGGAACACCGCCCACTCCCATAAGCGCGCTACGCTCCAGTACATGATCGAAACTAACCATTCTAGAAAAATCTCGACAGCCGGATGAGCTAGGATCTCCGGAAGCTCTCCGTACTCCTTTAGACGCTCCAGAGCGTAGATACAGACGTGATTTATTACGACAACGGTGAGCATGGGCAGCAGAACACGATGCAAAGTCGTTCGGAACCACTTCCTATGGCCACTCGAATCACGTTGCCCGGCGTGCGCGTCTATCACTAGCTCCCCCAAAACGAGTGCAAACTGAGAATCACTGAGTGTGGCCCACGCGATTTGCCACCCACTCACCGGCTTCCCTTGTTCCCATCGAACCTCCGATATCCTGCGTGGTCTTCTTCTGGCGCACTGCTTCCAGCACCGCCGTCTCAATCTTGTCGGCTTCTTTCGCTGATCCGAGATGCCGCAGCATCATTGCCGCAGTCAGAATCGCGCCGAAGGGATTCGCCAGATTCTTTCCGGCGATCGGAGGAGCCGAGCCATGGACTGGCTCGAACATCGACGTCTTGCTCGGATGAATATTGCCGCTGGCAGCCATGCCAAGTCCGCCCTGCAATCCAGCAGCGAGATCCGTGACGATATCGCCGAACATGTTGTTCGTGACGATAACGTCGAACTGACGAGGATCCCGAACCATCTGCATGCAGAGCGCATCGACGTACATATGTTGGGCGGTAATCTTCGGATATTCGGCACTCACTTCTTTAAAGACTCGCTGCCACAGGCCTCCTGCGTGAGTCATCGCGTTGGATTTATCGCACATCAAAACATTGCTCCGCAGAGAACCGTCGAGCTTGGTGTGCTTCTCGCAGTATTGGAATGCGTACCGGATGATGCGCTCGACCCCTTTGCGCGTGTTGATGTCTTCCTGGGTAGCGATCTCGTCGGGAGTTCCCTGCTTAAACACGCCTCCTGCGTCCGTGTAGACCCCTTCGGTATTCTCTCGGAGAACGACGAAATCGATATCTTTCGGCTCAATGCCTTTCAGCGGGCAGAGTGTGGAATCGAACAGGCGGACCGGGCGCACGTTAGCGTAAAGGTCCATTTTGAAGCGCATGCCGAGCAGAATTTCCTTGGCATGAATATTGGTCTTCACACGTGGGTCGCCGAAGGCTCCGACCAGAATGGCATCGAAGTCGCGGGCCAGCACGGCGAATCCATCCGGAGGAACCGTCGTCTGGTCGCGCAGGAAGCGGTCGGCGCCCCAATCGAATTCGGTCAAATCGACGGCTGCTCCCGAGGACTGGATCGCGTTCACAGCTTGAGGGATAACTTCTTTGCCGATGCCGTCGCCGGGTATCACGGCGATGCGTTTTCTCGTTTGGTTTTTTGAGTCCACGGCAGGAACGTTAACACAGTCGCTATAATCGAATACAAGTATGGTTCTTACTGCATTGCAGGAACACGGCGAAGGATTGGGTGCGGCGGAAGTCGGCGAGTATCGCGGCGCAACGACCGCAACTCGCTTCGACGATCCCCAGGCTGAGTTCGAGGCCTTGCGCGAGGGCTGCGGGGTTTACGACCTAGGATTCCGGGCAAAGATTTCGTTGACCGGCGGCGATCGCGTTCGCTGGCTGAATGGCATGGTCACCAACAATATTCGCGATCTAGCGGAGGGACACGGTGTCTATGCGTTTCTTCTCAATCCGCAAGGGCGCATTCTGGGCGATCTCTATGCTTACAATCGCGGCGACTCCATCGTCGTGGATACCGATTGCGGGCAACTGGAGAAGATTCTGGCGACGTTCGATCACTACATCATCATGGATGATGTGGAGGTGAAAGATCTGAGCGCGGAGATTAGTGCTCTGGGGGTTAGCGGACCAAGGTCGCATGAAGTTCTGAAGTCCGCGGGATTTGCAGTTGACTCGATGCAAGCTTTGCAGGTGGGAGCTGTGGCATGGCGCGGGATTGATTGTGGGGTGGTGCGTGGCGAAGATGACTCGCGCCCAGCGTATGAGATTTGGGTCGCTAGAGGCAGCGTTCGAGAGCTTTGGGACGCCTTACTGGAAGCTGGAGCGACTCCTGCTGGATCGGAAGCGCTCGAAATGCATCGAATTGTTTCGGGGATTCCGCGATATGGAGTCGATATCCGCGAGCGCGACCTGCCTCAGGAAACCGAACAGGCTCGGGCGTTGAACTTCAACAAGGGGTGCTACGTCGGGCAGGAGATCGTTGAACGGATTCGCTCGCGCGGCGCGGTTCACAGGAAGTTTTCCGCATTTCTGGTTGAGGGCAACGCGCAAATCGCCGCTGGTACAAAAATTGTCGTCGCGGAAAAGGAAGTCGGAGAAATCACGAGCGCGACCGCTGCGCGCCTCGCCAATCAGGCTAAGACCGTCGCACTGGGTTACATTCGACGCGAGGTCGGCACACCGGGCCGCGAGGTTATGATCGGCACAGAAAAAGCGATCGTGACTCAAGCGCCGTCATCCGAAAAGCTTGGCTCGCGAAAAGAAGTCGTCATGGAGCAGCATCCGGCATAAGAAACAAATTTCTGACCGCGAGCCTTGCGGTCCTTGAGGAAGACTATGGCAGAGAAGAAGCACGAACAATCCAGTTTCACCGTTACCGATCGGCGGCTGTTCACCTCGGATGGAGAATTGCGGTCCGACGCGCCGGAACAAGAAGTTGAAGTGCGAACGCCGGCGCCTCCGAGTCCACCCGCAGCGGCTTCGGCCGAACCGACAGCTCCGCCCCTTGTGGCAACCGACTCCGTGGCGCCGGAAGATCGGGAAATGCCCGTCCCACCGACTCATGCGGAACAGGAAGCGCAGGCGGCTGCGTACAAACAGTCATCCAAAGATCTCGATACGCAAGTCGAAATGAGTGGGCATTCTGCGAAAGACTTCGAGATCACATTCGAACGATTTATGGCTTCGCTCTACATGACGGCAATGCTGCAACTCGGGTTAATGCGGCAACAAGGAGGGCAGCCACAGGTGGATATCATCGGAGCGCGGCAGACGATCGATACGCTAAGCCTGATTTCGGAAAAGACGAAGGGAAACCTCACTGCAGCGGAAGCAAACTTCCTGCAGAACAGCCTGTATGAGCTGCGCATGGCCTATGTTGAGGTCACCAACGCTCTGGCTCGGCCTCCGCAGCCAGGCCCCGCAACGGGAACCACCGGAAGATGAAAGCGACCTTGACCGTGCTGGGCAGTGGGACGTCGATGGGCGTGCCCACGCTGGGGTGCGACTGCGCCGTGTGTCAGTCGACTGATCCGCATGATCGACGGACACGGCCCTCGATCATGCTGGAGTTCGGCGGCAAGGTCGTACTGATAGACACGACTCCTGACTTTTATGCCCAGGCCGTTCGCGAAAAGATCACGCAGGTCGACGCGGTGTTTTACACGCATACGCACGCTGACCACATCTTGGGCATCGACGACCTGCGGCCGCTGAGCTACCGGCACAAGCCGAATAGACTTCCGCTCTACGCCCGACCCGAGGCGGCGGCGTTTCTGCGCAAAATG
This sequence comes from uncultured Acidobacteriota bacterium, assembly GCA_963793945.1. Lineage (GTDB taxonomy): Bacteria > Acidobacteriota > Terriglobia > Terriglobales > Acidobacteriaceae > Sulfotelmatobacter. Next base: position 273,728 of record CAWCCE010000003.1, read on the forward strand.
TTCAGCTACATCTTTGACGCAGACTACAAGTTTGGCGGGCTGCCTCAAGTCGAACTCAAGCCTATCGATGGTCCAGTAGATGTATTTGGAGTGCGCTTCGAACCGGTCGTCGTGATTCATGGGGAGACGCAGATTTACGGCTACCGTTTCGGCTCGGCGGCATACCTGACCGATCACAGCGAAATTCCGGACTCGTCGATGCGGCAGTTGGAGGGATTGGACATTCTGTTTCTGGACGCGTTGCGCCACAAACCCCATCCGACTCATTCGACGGTGAAGAATTCCCTTGCGGTGGTGGAAAAGTTGAAACCCAAACGGGCATTCTTCACGCACATTTGCCACGATCTGGGACATGAGGCGACCAACGCGACTCTGCCACGGCAAGTTCGTCTGTCGTACGACGGGATGAAATTGGAATTTGAAATCTGAGATTGACGTTCTCGCCGGTTGAATTCATCTATGGACGTTTTTCACACGATCGAGGATGTTCCGGCCGGGTACGGCCCTGCGTTTGTCAGCGTGGGCAATTTTGACGGGGTTCACCGGGCACACGCGCATGTGCTACGCGAGATTGTCTCCCGGGCTCGGGAAGCCGGAGGCAAGGCCGTCTCTGTGACGTTTGAGCCGCATCCCACAAGAATCTTGAAACCGGAAGCAGGGTTGAAACTGCTCACGCCAACGCCAGAAAAACTGCGATGGCTGGAAGGTACTGGAATCGATGCCGTACTGCTGCTTCCCTTCGGCCGCGATCTATCCCTGATGACGCCGCGGCAGTTCGTGGAGCGCATTCTCCGAAAGAAACTGCATGCGCGCGAAATACATGAAGGATTCAACTTCCGCTTTGGACACAAAGCAGCAGGCGACGTCGCGATGCTCTCCGAGTTTGGCCGCGAGATGGGATTCGAGGTCAAGGTCTATCCCGAGATGACTTTGCGTGGCGAGAGTGTCTCGAGCACACAGATCCGCAAGTTGCTGACTGCCGGGCGCGTGAGCCGGGCGCGGCATTTACTGGCGCGTCCCTTCTGCATTCTTGGAACACCCGGGCGCGGCCGTGGGTACGGATCGAAGTACACGGTGCCGACGATAAATCTGGCCCGCTATGAAGAGATCGTGCCCAAGGATGGCGTGTATATCACCTGGACCCGCGTGGGCACGGAGCGATTTGATTCGGTGACGAATGTCGGAAATCGTCCAACGTTCGGAGCCGAACTATTCGCCATTGAGACACATCTTTTGAACTTTCACCCGCTTGAGTTGACTCCGGAGACCGAGGTCGAGATTTGTTTCCTGGAAAGGCTGCGGGACGAAGTGAAATTCCCGTCCGTGGGAGAGTTGCGCGAGCAGATTGCGCGAGACGTGACAAAGGCGCGGCGATATTTCCATCTACTCGGGAGACCAAACCTAAGGGGCTAAACGGAGAACCCTTCTTCCGTGCAGCGCTCGACTCCATACAGCTCAAGCCTTCTCGCCAGAGTCGACTCGCACACCCAACCACAGCAGTCCTGCCACTAACGCAAGCCCAGCCGTCAGCGATAACGCCGTCTCCCATCCAATGCGCTCGGCCAGCCAAGGCGTGAGCGCAGGAGAGATCACGCCCCCGATGTTGCCCCCGAAGTTCATGGTGCCGCCGGCAATTCCGCTGTGCTCGCCGGAGAGTTGCGTCATCGTCGCCCAGAATGGCCCCTCAGTGCAGATGACAAGAACAGTACAACCGGTCAGTGCGGCCACTGCCACGGTTGCGTTTGGAGTGCGCGCCCCAATCACAAGGAAAATCGCTGAAGCGCACAGCGCAAATAGAGGAAGGCTGCGCCGTCCCCAGGTTGCGCCCCAGCGAGTCACCGCAAAGTCCGAAAAGGTCCCGCCGAGGGGAATTGCAAAGATCGTCGCCAGCCATGGAAGGGCCGTGAAACTCGCCGCTTTGAGCACTTCAATATGGCGAACTTGCACCAGGTAGAGATAGAACCAGAAGATGAAAATGTAGCCGAGATATCCCTGCAAGAGATAGCTCGCGACGAGGAACCAGAAACTCGAAGATCGCAACGGTCGAGAAATACGCGGCGCCGACGAATCAGCCGCTAGCGGATCGAAGTCCAAATTCGTCTTATCAGCTTTGTGATGTTCGTTAGGAGCAAATTTCAGCCAGAGCAAGCCGACCACCGCGCTCAGTGCCGCGGCTACCAGCAGAGCCATCCGCCACCCGTAGCGTGTAGAGATTGGAACGAGCAGCAACGGAGTGAGCGCCGATCCAACGCCAACGCTGGCCAGCACTACGCTGTTCGCGCGCCCTTGAAGGCGCGCAGGCATGGCGATGGCGATCGTTCTGCCGGAGGTCGGATAGGTGGGAGCGGCGATCACGCCGAATGCTGCGCGGATGAACCAGAGTTGCGGAATCACCAGTGCAATCCCGAATCCGCGCCATCCTACGAGGGCCGTCAGAACCGTGAGCGCGGAAAATCCTGCGCAGAGCACCAAAAAGATGCGCCGAGCACTCACTCGATCCGCGAGGGAACCGGAAGGAATTTGAAATAGCGTATAGCCAAACAGAAACGCGCTGAAGACGGTCCCCATCTGCGTCTGGGTCAACCCGAAGTCGTGCATGATCCCGGGAGCGACAACGGTGATCGCGACGCGGCAGACGTATCCGGCCGAGGCCGCCGCGGCCAGCAGAAGGACGAGACGCTTTCCTGTAGAGGTTAGTTCGGGGACAGTCATGAGAGTCGTTTGTGAAATATCAATTCAGAGTGTCCCGAGACAAGATAGTCCTTGAGTTCGCCGATGAACTCAAAGCCAAGGCGACGGTAGAACTGTTGGGCGCGCTGGTTGAAGGACGAGACGAGCAGGAAGAGATGGCCTCGATCGCGGTAACGCTGTTCGGCGAATGTCAGGAGTTGTGCTCCAACGCCATGACTTCGGCCATCAGGCGCAACGGCGATTGAAGCAACATATGGAGATCCTGCGAAGCCATATGGCGCAAGCAAGATGAAGCCCAGGGGATCGCTCGCACCCGAATCTCGAGCCACAAACAACTCGGTCCCCGCGCGTGCCAGTGTTGCGCGACAGCCTTTCAGATTGCGTTTCAGCGTGATCCACGGCTCGTTGGAAGCCATCAGGCGCGCGCACCATTCGGGATCATCCGGCAACCCGGGTGCGATATGGAGAGGAGCCATGGTGGGTTCAAAACGACAGCGATCGTAGCAGGCCGACTGTCGGATCGCCAAACGCCGGACTACCGTCAATGAGGAAGGTAGCCGAACTCCATGGGAAGCTTGCCATCGACATGGACTACGTTCACACTGTTGTCGATCGAGTGGGCCTCGATAAAGCCGATTGCACCCGGTTCGAACTGCACGGCTTTGAGCACATCGGCGTCGGTATCGACGAAGACAATCGCGTCCTTGTGTGCGGCCAGGAACGACTTCCATTCCAGCGAGGACATCTTGTTCAGATGTTCCAGCGTCTCGGTCTCGCCAGCCGACTCCTTATGAAGCACCAGCACGATATTCTTGCCGTCCGGCCACTTCTTCACTTCTCCGCGAACGATTTTGGCCAGATGTGCGGACGTAAGATTCCCAATGGCGTTATCCTTGTCGACGATCACGGCCGTGTGGTGCGCAAAGCAGGGTGTAAGGCAGGCACAAAGGAACGCAAGCACGTGAATAGCGGAGCGGAGTCTCATCGCTGGCACCTCGAGCACATTGTCGGGGAGACAGTCAAAGCGTAACGAATAGCGGCCGGGTATGTGTCAAAAAGATGTCAGCCGACGCACGGAAGTAACTGAGAAGTAATCATGGGAAGAGCAGTGATTTCCTCCCAAGGAAACCAGAACGCCTCTCTTCGAGTTTCATAATCGCGGCTAAGGCTTTACAATCCGCGCGTTCCTTTCCCTGTCTCCATGGCAATCGGCCCTCTGCAACTCATACGGCAAGCGACACCTGGCCAACGACGAACGCTGCTCGCCGCATCAATGGGTTGGGCGCTCGATGCGTTCGACGCAATGCTTTATTCGCTCGTGCTCGCGATGTTGATGCGCGATCTGGGAATGAGCAAGACAACAGCTGGGTCTCTGGGCACTCTGACGCTTCTGGCTTCGGGCGTTGGAGGCCTGCTGTTCGGCTTTCTGGCTGATCGTATCGGGCGCAAGCGGGCACTCATGGCGAGCATCCTCACGTATTCCGTGTGCTCGTTCGCTTCAGGACTTGCCACCACGATCACCATGCTGGCCGTCGCCCGGTTCGCACTTGGGCTCGGAATGGGAGGAGAGTGGAATACGGGCGCGACTCTGGTGGCGGAAAGTTGGCCGACGGAGTTTCGGGCAAAAGCAATTTCAATCGTCCAGAGTTCCTGGGCACTGGGATTTGCCGCAGCAGCGCTTGTCGCTGGTCCGGTGGCACGCTATTACGGGTGGAGGGCCGTGTTCTTCGTTGGGATTCTTCCGGCGGTAATCACGTTGTGGATCCAACGGAGCGTACCGGAATCGGAAATATGGCGCGCGCGCGCGTCATCCTCGGCAGAAGCTTCGGGATCCACGAATCGCCCAAATGACAGTCTCGTCTCGATGATGATGATATTCAGGCCGCCTTACGTTTTTCATACTTTTGCGCTCCTGTTGTTCAATTTCTTCGCGATGTTCGCCTGGTGGGGACTCTTCACTTGGCTGCCGCCTTATCTGTCCTTGCCCGTCGAGCAAGGCGGCCGTGGATTCGGAGTACTCGGCATGACCACGCTGATGGTCGTTTTGAACGTCTGCGGAATGTTCCCCGGGTATGCCAGCTTCGGATGGGTCGCAGATCAGATCGGGCGGCGCAAAGCCTTCCTCTGCTATTGCTTGGCGGCAGCCCTTCTGATTCCACTTTATGCATCCGCGAGATCGCAGGGAATCCTGCTGGTGCTGGGCACGCTGGTTGCATTCTTCGGGACGGGCATTTTCTCCGGCTCCGGAATTATGGGGAGCGAGATATTCCCAACCGCCGTGCGTGCCCGCGCGCTCGGTTTCACCTACAACGGCGCTCGTACCATGAGTTCGATCGCTCCGTTAGTGATTGGACACGTTGGACAAGCGAAAGGGCTGGGTTGGGCTTTTTATCTTTGCGCGGCGGGATATCTGGCGGCCGCGCTCATGACGACGCAACTGCCGGAGACAAAGGGGAAACAGTTGGAGTAGTAGCGTCTAGAAGCGCTCGCCCTTTATACCGAGCCCCATTCGCCAGCCCAAACTGCGTGATACCGATCACTGACTTGGTGCCGTTATTGATGGAACGCTGTTCTGTTGCCACAAACCGACGTTCCAAATGGCACTTCTCAGACAACAACTCTTCTATCTCGCCGTAGCTGCGGTGATGGCCAGCATTTTCTGGGCGATCGGACAGTCGATCAATCCAGGCACGATTGTTCTCTATTCTCTTTGCTTGGGCAACCTCATGATGCCCGGGATGGACGCGATACGGTGCGGATTTCCACAACAACCGTTTCCCTACAATTGGTTAATTTTTCTGGCATCCCTGATTGTGCTCACTCCGATTGCTTATGTCATTTCCAGCGCGGTGGTTGTCTGGTTTGCGCCGCCCAGTCCCCAAACCTTCGGGCATCTGGTTCGTACGGGCTGGAAATTTCCGGTACTGACCGTAGTTGTCTACGCCGTGATTTCTCGTCTCCATGCCGACACAAAAGAACGGCTGGAACTCCGAAACGCTGAGCTGCAGAAATCTGTCGCGAGCAGTGCCGCGCAACTCGAGTTACAAGAGCAGGAGATGGAACGCGCTCGCGAGATCCAGCAGTCTTTGTTGCCGAAAGATATTCCTCAAATTAACGGCTTCGATGTTGCAGCCGCATGGCAACCCGCGCGCATCGTCGGGGGCGATTACTTCGACGTCCTTCGCCTCAATGATGACCGGCTGCAGTATGCATCGCCGATGTCTCCGGAAAAGGCATTTCGGCGGCACTGCTCATGGCTAACGTACAGGCCACAGTCCGAGCCTTCGCCCGCGAGACGGGGAGTCCGGCGCGAGTTTGCAGCCGAGTCAACAGCGTACTTTGCGGAAACATCGCCTGCGGAAAATTCGTTAGTTTCTTTTATGGCATTCTCGATACGACGCACCGCCGCTTCGAATATTGCGATGCCGGGCACCCCGGGCCGATCGTGATCTCCAGAGACTCGATCCAGCGTCTGCGAGTGGATGGCGCCGTTCTGGGAGTGTTTCCCGAATGGAAGTACGAAGACGCGCGAATCGATCTGAATTCAGGGGATCGGGTCCTGCTCTTTACCGACGGAATTACCGAGGCCACCGACTGTAATGGCGAGGAGTTCGGTGAAGAGCAGCTCGCCGCCACGGCGAAGGCCAACCGCTCCAACTCGGCGTCAGCCCTGAATAGCAGCCTGCTGGCGAGGGCTAGCGATTTCTGTTCGAATCGCTTTCAGGATGATGCCACGCTGGTTGTTGTCTCGGTGAACTAACGAGCAGAGTCATCCGTCCGTTTCAACCCTATTCGATCGGGTCGACTACAACGGATTCCTGCTCGCTCGCACCCCGTCCGGGCAATTGCACAATCACAATCGCCGAAAGGACGAGCACAATTCCAACCGTCTGAATAGGGCGCACACTTTCGCCTAACAGCGCGGCTGCCAACAGAATCGAGAACACCGGTTCAAGGCAGCTGGCAATAATTGCGCGGGTGGGTTCGAGGTACTGAAGGCCGAGAAAGTAGAGCGAAAATGATCCCAGCACTGAGATCATCGAAAACACAAAAAGGAATATCCATTGAGCGGGCGCATAGTGCGCCGCAACGATCTTCCACGGTGGATTGACGATGATCCAGACTGCGGAAGCAGAAATAAGCGTCCAAATCAGAACACGCCAGCGGTCATAGCGGGCAAGGATACGGTGCCCGCCGATGTTGTAGAAGGCGAAGGAAAACGACGCAAGGATGGCGGCAATCAGCCCATAGGAGTCAAGCCGCAACGGGGATGCCGACTTTCCTCCCACGACTCCTATAGTCAGGGCTATTCCAGCCACTGCAACCGCGACAGCGACAACTTTCTGGATCGAAAGTTTCTGCTGCCGGCGCGCGACAACATACAGCAAGACCCACACCGGCGCGGTGTATTGCAGGATGATGGCGATCGCCACACTCGTTTTCTGGATGGCCACGTAATAGAAATAGTTCGAAGCGGCGACACCCAGCATTCCAAGTACGAGGCATTGGATCAGGTCGGGCGCGGGAAGCTGAATGCGTTGCCATCCGCGGCGGCCCACCAACAACGGCAGCAAGACGAGCAAGGAGAACGAGGTTCTGGTCTGCGAGAGGATCAGAGGATCGATCGGATGAAGGGCTTCTCCAGCAAGTGGAAGCTTTCCAGTGAAAACGGCGCGACCCAGCGCGGCAGAAACTCCCCACAAGAAGGCGGCAGAGGCGATGAAGAAATATCCGCGCAGCGGATGAACTTGTTTGGGGTTTGAGGAGTTCAGCGTTCCGTTACCGAATCCGATGATGGGGCCGGATCGAGTAGCTCGTCAAGGCGTGCGGGATCAAATCCGGTAATGACTTCCGCGTCGACGACAAGCGTCGGAGTCTCGTTACTACTATATTTCTCGGACATAACGCGTCGAGCCTCAACATCCGTGCTGATGTCCAGCTCTTCAAACGCGATCTCGCGAGCCTCCAGATAGACGCGCATCAGTTCGCAGGAGAGGCAGCCGGGTTGCGTGAAGAACAAGATGTGCGTGTTCATTATTGTCTCCCTAAAGCAGTTTTCCTCGCTAGCTTTAGCTATCCGTCCACATACTCAATTTCCAACACAATCTTGGCGCTCTTCGCCAGCATGGCCGACACTGAGCAATACTTCTCCTTCGAGAGCCGAACCGCATCTTCCATTGCTTTGTGGGAAACCCTGCCGGTGACCCGATACTTCAATTTGATCTCCGTATACACCTGAGGATACTCCGAAGCGCGATCTCCCTCCGCGCTAACTTCCAGGCCGGTGAACGGCTCACGCTTCTTTCGCAGAATTCCGACAACATCGGAAGCAGTGCATCCGCACAATGCAATTAACACAAGTTCCATCGGACTGCTAGCCGTTTTCTCCTTGGCGGTGTCCATCACGATCGCGTGACGAGAAGTGGCTTCGGCGACATAGCGTTCGTTGTCGGTCCAAATTGCTTTTGCAGATATCACAAGCTATCTCCGGTTATCAGTGCTGGGCTCGGGGTGGATGAGGACTCGAAACAGTTCCGGCGCATCCTGCTTGAAGCGAATTTCAAGCTCCGTCTGAATATCGTGCACGCGAGCAAGGGATAGATCATCCGACAACGTGCAATGGCACGAAATGTACAAACGCCCGCGTACCCGTTTGAAAATGAAATCGTGAACATCTAATACTTCGGGAAATTGCGATGCCACGGCCTTCAGGCGATGTTCGAGCTCGACATCACTGACTACCTCGTCCGGCCTCTCGATGGTTGCTGGCTCGCTCTCGATGTGCGTCAGAATGTCGGCGATTTCCGGAACGTCCCGGCGCATGTCGGATTCGAGTTCGGTGACCTGGTCGTGCGCTTGCTTAAGGGTCATGCGTTCATCGAGCTCAATGTGCTGTTCAACATGCAGCCGGCCGGAAAGATCCTGGACGCTGATGTCGTGAACATTGAGATTCTTGTCGGTGGCGGCGGCGCGAATGCGATCGAATACATTTTCGGAACGCTGCGCTCGCGGCAACGGTTGCACGGTCACGTCGGCACCGGGAAGAATATGGCGGACTGATTCCGTTACTGCGGAGGCCAACTGACCGGAGCGCTGGAAGGTGACCGTACGCGCGAATCCCACCGCGAGATCGGCGAAGTAACGGTTTCCGGCACGGCGGATGCGAACTCGATCAACCTCCAGCACACCGTCGAGGCGTGAAACTGCATCGTAAATCTGCGACCGAACACCCGGCGGCGCGGCATCGAGCAAGGCATCAACAGTGCGGCGCGCCAATCGCCAACTAACCGATATCACTACACCCGCGACGAACAGAGCAGCAACTGGATCAGAATCGCGGAGCCAATCGATGTGAAAGATCCGTCCTAGAAGGACGAGGACCAGGCCCAGCACTACGACTCCCGCCGACCAGATATCAGTGGAGAAGTGCAGAGCATCCGCTTCGAGCGCCTGACTGTCGTATTTGTTGGCGATGCGGCCCAAAGCACGCGAGCGCCACCAATCCACACCCATAGAGAACAGCATGACGGCGAAAGCGGCGATTGAGGGCTCAATTTCAATACGGCGAAAAAAGAGCCTGACAACGGCTTCATAAATGATCCAGGCACAGGTCAGAAGGAGCAGAGCAGTTTCGACAAAGGCGGAAAAATTCTCGAATTTGCCATGGCCATACTGGTGGTCGGCATCAGCCGGCTTGTCAGATACCCGAACCGAAAGAAACGTGAGGACGGACGCAATCAGATCAAGGCCAGAATGCGCCGCCTCCGAAAGAATCCCAAGGCTGCCTGTCGTAACTCCGACCACTATTTTCAAGGCCGTGATGACAAGGGCAGCTAAGACTGAGTTTCCGGCAGCAGCGCGTTTTTCGGCGCGCATTAACTCGGGGGATGCAATTGCAGGGCTGCCAGACATGGACGCAATTATCGCTGGTGGAAGCGAAAAGCCACAAGGTATTCGGCGAGAGTCAGTTGCACGTTGCGAAATCCCCCGAACAACCGGCAAATCCAGGTGACTGTGCTACGATTTCCTGCTGGCGCTTTTAACTTTCTGATGGACCAATCCTGGAGGAAAAGGTTTATGCGCAAGAGTTGGGTTCTGTGTGTTTTTCTGGGGACGCTGGCTTGGGGACAAGCCGCACCGGGCGCCCCTCCGCCTGCGCAAGCGGCACCGGTGGATACTTCCGCCTCCGTGCCGGCGGATGCGCCCGTCATTACGGTGGAAGGCGTATGTCCGCCTTCTCCCAAAGCTGCGACTGGCAAAGCATCCGCGGCAAAGACTCCCGCCGCCGACTGCAAGACTGTTATCACCAAAGCCGAATTTGAGAAGCTGGCCGAAGCGCTGGCGCCTAATGTCACGCCTCAACTGAAACGGCAACTCGCCGGCCTTCTGCCGAAGCTCATCGCCCTGTCCGACGAGGCAAAGAAGGAAGGGCTCGACAAGACTCCGCAGTATTCCGAGTCTTTAAAATTCGTCAAGATGCAAGTCCTGAGCAACGAACTGCAGCGCAAAATCCAGAAGCAAGCTGCGGATATTCCGGACGCAGATGTGGAGAAATATTACAAGGAGCACCCGGAGAGCTACGAGACTTATAACGTCGAACGGATATTCGTTCCGCGCACCAAGCAGGGCGACAATGAGCCGAAGGAAGAGGACAAAGATCAGAAACTGACCGACGACGAAAAGAAGTCCAAGGAAGCGGCGGAGAAAGCCAAGGCTGACGAAGCCGAACAGTCGATGACCAAACTGGCTGAAGACCTGCGCACGCGCGCCGCGAACGGGGAAGATTTTGCCAAGCTGCAAAAAGAGTCCTACGACGCAGCTGGCATGAAGATCGAGTCGCCCAGCGTGAATTTACCCAATGTCCGGCGCACCGGCTTGCCCCCTGCGCACGCGGCTGTTCTCGATTTGAAACCTGGAGAGGTTTCACAGGTCATCAGCGATTCCGGCGGCCACTACATTTACAAGGTAAACAGCAAGACACAGATGCCGCTCGATCAAGTGAAAACCGAAATCCACAGCAAGCTGCAAAACGATCGCATGCGGGAAATGATGGATAAGGTGAACGGCTCGTTCCACGCGGTTACAAACGAAGCCTATTTTGGGCCCGGTGGAGCGTCGCCGATGCCGCCGCGAGGACCGCGTCCGATGCCGGGAATGCGGCCTGGTCAACCCATGCAGCCCCAAAACGCGCCACCGGCGCAACCTCCGGCAGCAAAACCGAACTGATGGCAAAACCTGTCGTTGTCGTGACTGGCATCTCGGGCAATCTGGGATCCCGGCTACTACCGCTGCTGGGCAGTTATTCGGTGATCGGGGTGGATATAAATCCACCCCATACCGATTCCGAGCTGCAATTCGAAAGCCTCGATCTGGGCCAGGAGTCGTCGACCCGCACGCTGTACGAATTGCTGCGTGATACGCATCCCTATGCCGTCATTCATCTGGCATTCGTGATCGATCCGGTTCGCACCGGCGTGTTGGACGTCGATCGCATGTGGCAGATTAACGTAGCGGGAACCGCGCGCGTCATGGAAGCCGTTACCGAAGCTAACCGAAGCGCCGACGACGGAATCAAGCAGTTTATCTTTCCCAGCAGCGTGTCCGCCTACGGATCAGATTTTCCGAACGCAGCGACGGAAGAGTCTCCTCTCGCAGCCCATACACTTCCCTACGCAATCCATAAACAGGAAGCGGACGAGGTTGTGCAGCAGCGGTGCGCAGCCCTACGGGGATGCAGCGTTTACATCCTTCGTCCGCACATTTTTGCTGGAGCGAGCGTCGAAAACTACCTGATGGGCGCTTTCCGTGGAACGCCGAATGGAAAGGGTCCGCGCGCGGAGAAGATGCGCAATCAAGGCAAGCGTCTGCCGTGTATGTTGCCGCGCGGGCAACAATATCTCGACAACAAGATCCAGTTCATCCATGTCGACGACATGGCGCGCCTGATGAGGCACATCCTGCAGCGCGAACCCGAACCTCAGCGATTGACCGTAATCAACGTCGCGGGCCGTGGCGAGGCCGTAACGTTCGCGCAGTGCATCGAGATGGCCCACGCCAAGCTGTTGCGCGTTCCGGGAAAATGGGCAATGCGTCAGGCACTGAATCTTCTCTGGAAGCAGCAAATCTCCGCGATCCCGCCCGAAGCCGTTCCCTATATGACGGGCCAGTACATCATGAACACGGACCGTCTGCGGCGCTTCCTCGGGCCGGAATACGACCACGTTGTCCGCTATTCGATTGCCGATGCCTTTGCGGATAGTTTCAAACCAACTTCTGCCAGCTAGCGGAGATTAGTCCGCACTCCCCGTCTAAGGACTTCCAGTTCCTCCGTACACCTGCGGCTCTCCACGGCTCCCCTTTGGGGGAAGATGCCGGATGTAGAGCACGATCTGCCAGACTTCTTCATCGTGGAAAACTGTTTTGGAAGCAGGCATTCCCGACGGCGCGATTCCATTCTGGATGATCCAATGGAGTTGTCCGTCTGAGTAGGCTTGCACTGAAGGCGACGTTAGCGGCGGAACGGGAGGTTCCATCTTGTCGGCGAAGGGGACGCCCGTGTTCTGGCCGTCCAACCCGTGGCAAACCATGCAATACGATCCGAAATTGAGCTGACCGGCCCGGATGTTCTCTTGAGTTGGTGCGAGGGGGTTCGCGGTCGAACCTCCTCCGACCGTCAAGTGCCGCTTCGTGCCCTCCATAATTCTCGTCTTGAGCGTGCCCGGCGAGCGTACCTGGCAGCCAGCGAGGAACAGCACCGCAAGTGACGAGGCAAAAACGGTGGCGCATCGTCCGACGGAATATGAGGCACCAGCATGCCGCATGGTTACTCCACCACGATTGTCATATTCATGTTGCCGTGGTTGGCGCCGCAGAAGTGATCGCAGATCGGCATGAACGTGCCCGCCGTCTGCGGTGTGACCACGACTTCGGTCGTTTGACCCGCCGGAATCTCTTCGTCCAGCTTCAGAGGACGCAGGAAGAAGCCGTGAGTTACATCCTCACTGTGAATCCGCAGTTTCACCGTTTGGCCTTTCTTCAAAGTGAGCTTGTCCGGGCTGAAGGCAAAGCGCTTGGCAGTGATTTCGATGACGGGAATGCCGTCGGCATACACGCGCCTGCCGCCAGTGAACAGCAGCAGCACGCCTAAGATTGCCAATGTCGGGAACGCAATTCTGGATATTGTGACTCGATACATAATTTCCTCGCTTGATGGTTTATGTTGCGGATTTAGGTTTCGTTTAGACTTGCGGGCTTCTTAGGAGTTGCTGAACACCGTTAATACCTCTGAACTCACGTGCGGTTAGCTCAACATCCTCGATCGAGAGCGAAGTGGCGCCCGGTTGTGGTTTGCCATTGAACGCCACTCTGCGAATTCCAAGATTCTTGAATGGATGATCCTTGTCGAAAGGAAGCGGCTTTCGCGGCCCCGCAACCCCGTTTGGATCTGGAAACGCAAAGATGAGTGACCGCGCCGCGTAATGGTGGACTGCGCCAGTCGCGTGTTCGTCGTCGCGATGAATGTGGCCGTAGAGCACCGTCACGTTGTCGTAAGGGGAAAGGACATTCATGACGTCATCTCCGTCGCTGGTGAACCATTCCCAATCCGGACGCAGGTCGAACAGCGGGCGATGCGTAAACACTACGATCGGGGCAGTCTTCGGAAAACGCGCCAGGTCTTTCTTAAGCCAGGCGAGCTGTTCCGTTCCGACCTCAGGCTTGGCGCGAGAAACATTATCCAGAGCGACGAAGTGAACACCGCGATGATCGAAAGAGTAATAGCTTTCGCCAAAGAACTCACGATAGAGCGCACCGTTGTCGAGTCCGGCATCGTGTTCGCCCGGCACGCATTTGATCATGGGCGCATTGATCTTCTTTGAGATTTCCTGAAATTGCTTCATACGCTGCACGTGCACCTGCCGGTCTTCGGTGTCATGGGTTAAATCCCCCGTGAACAGGACGAGGTCGGGGCGTTGCGGAAGGGCGTTGATCATGTCGACAGCGCGTTCGAAAGCTTTCGTACCGAGCGGGTCCGGGGGCCCATTGAAACCCACGTGGGCATCGCTCAGCTGCACGAAGGAGAACGGCGTGACCCGTTCGCCGCTGGATTTCCCGAGGGCCGAAAACAAGCTTCCCACTTCGCCGGTGCTGCGAGCAGCCGGAAACGCCGAGTACAGTACGCCAATGCCAAGCGAGGAGCCTGCAATCTTCAGAAAGGATCTGCGATCGTTCTGATTCATAGTTTTCTCCTGCGATCTTGAGGTTGCTGCCGTGGAGAACCGGAATCGGCGCAAATTATTCCTGTGGAGAATGGAGAAATATTTCTTCTACCAGCGGGAATAAAACCGCTACTTGGCCGTTTATGCTATGGAGGTGCCAGAGCAACCCTTGTCTGCCGCGGTGTTCGAAGATCTGGCTGTGCCCCTCTTTGATCAGCTCTATAACTTCGCGCATTGGCTGACGCAGGACCGAAGCGAGGCTGAGGACCTGGTGCAGGAGACCTATGCGAAAGCTCTGCGCGCGTTTTCGACCTTCCAAAGCGGAACGAACTTTCGGGCGTGGATGTTCAGAATCCTTCGCAACTCGTTCTTGAGTTCGCGAACCGGATTGAAGTCAACCGTGACAATCGATGACGACGAAGACGATGCAATCGCTTCTTCGGACCCGACGCCTGAAGCGGTCCTGATCGCGCAAGCCGATCGCGAAACTGTGCGGCAAGCTCTCCGGGAACTGAGTGTGCCTTATCGCGAGATTCTGCTGCTGTGCGAAGTTGAGGAGATGTCTTACGACGAGATCGCGCAAACTTTGACGATTCCAACAGGTACAGTGATGTCTCGACTGCATCGGGCAAGAAAGGCGCTTCGTGCAAGCTTGGCCGCGCGATTGAAAGGAGGGTCCAATGCCTTGTGATCAGTGGCGTGCACAAATTGATGCTTATTTGGATCGGGAGCTTTCCGCCTCCGACTCACGTGCAATAGCGGATCACGTCCAACATTGCCCTGACTGTACCGCAGAAGTTCTGGAGCGTCTCCAACTCAAGCGCGCGATCGCTACTGTAGGACCGTCCGACACTCCGAGTGCCCAGTTTCGGGCGAAGATTATGCAGAGCGTTGTCACAAAACCACGGCCAGAAAAACGATGGCTTTTCAGACTAGTGCTCGCGCCGGCAATCCTCGTGCTGCTTTTGTCGCTCGGGGTCGACTTATACGTCGATCACCAGAAAACGGAGAGATCGAAGGTATACAGCGAACTGGCTGACCTCCATGTCTCGACACTTGCCAGCGCAACGCCCGTCGACGTGGTTTCGACGGATCGTCACACCGTGAAGCCATGGTTCGAGGGCAAACTTCCCTTCACGTTCAACCTTCCAGAACTGCAAGGAACGGACTTCACATTAGTAGGCGGCAGGGTTACGTACGTCGCACAGATGCCGGGAGCACAGCTCATCTATCGCATTCGCAAGCACGAACTCTCGGTCTTTATCTTTCAAGACCGAGGCGGTAATACGGCGGGCCTCTCTTCGGGCCCGATTTCAGAATTCTCCTTCAACGCCGAGGGCTGGAGGAAGAACGGATTGCGTTACTTCGTCGTCGGTGACGTAAGCGCGGCCGATATTGAGAGTTTGAGCAAGCTCTTGCGCGATGCTGCGTAGAGCTGAGCCGATGACAAAGAAATGCAGTTACGACTTCTTCCCACGATAGAGACCTGCGATGCCGAACGTATATGGCGTCCAACTGGCTTCCGCGAAACCTGCATTCTTCATTCTCGCTAGCATCTCGCCTGGAGCCGGAAATCGTTCGACCGAGGCTGGCAGATACGCATAGGGGCCTCGAACTCCTGAGATGACCGTGCCAACCCGCGGCAGTATTTGCTTGAAGTACATGCGATAGAGCGAGCCCAGTGCGCCCTTCGGCTCACCGAAATCGAGAATGCCGCATTCACCGCCGGGTCGGAGCACCCGGAGGATCTCGCGTAATCCTGCGTCGTAATCGGCAAGATTTCGAAATCCGAACGCGGATGTGACGAGATCGAAATGCCTGTTCGGAAATGGAAGGTTCAGCGCATCGGCTTCTATCCAGCCCGGAGCTCTCTCCGTTTGACCAGCCGATAACGACTTGGCCGTCGCGCGCTGCAACATTGCGTGAGAAAAATCGGCGCCTACAATGCGGAAAGAACTCTTCCCTGCTTGACGGCGGAGTGCGAAGGTCATATCGCCGGTGCCGCAGCAAAGATCGAGAATGTGCGAATCCGGCTGTATCAACAAGTGTCGAAACGTACACGCGGTTCGACGCCACCACATACGGTCGATGTTGAACGACAAAACGTGATTCAGAAGGTCGTAGCGCGGAGCAATCGCGGTAAACATGTCGCGTACCGCGCGAGCAGCCGATTGCGTGTCGCTCGTACCCTCCGGCGCGGCTCCGGCTATAGTCGTTTTGGCAATCTCAGGCATGAGGATTCGATTGGGTTTATCGGCGCTTCTTGCTCTTCTGCGTCCTTTTCTTTTTGGATGCCTTGAGCTGCTCCACGATTCGCTCTACTTGCAGAACGTGGTTCGTATCGTGGCCGGCAAACATGCGCGCCAGGTGCGAGATCGACTCTTTGCCGCGTTCGAGGTGCATGCCATAGTTCTCCCATGTTTCGCGGGGAATTTCCCTCAGCATGGCTAGATTGTTTTCGCGTAACACGCGAAAAGTTTCGAGCGAACGCTTGGCGTCGCGGTCCTGATAAACAAAGACTGATGCCCATGCATCCTGATCAAAGGGTTGAATGGTAATCCCGTTCTCGCCGACAATCGACCGCATCCGCCAACTGGCAACGATCTCCGCGTCGGCCAAGTGCGCGAGGATTTCCGCGATCGACCACTTTCCCGGCTCCGAGCGCCATTTCAATTGCTTCGGCGTTAATCCCTGGATCGACTTCTTGAGCCGTACCGCGGTCGCCCGCTGCACCTTGATGGCGTCCTGCCCTTCGACATAGCCAAGGATTCGTTGAATGTATTGCTGCGCTGATTCCCGCATGGTAGACCTCTCTATTTTCCCCAGACCCATCCGCCGCGCGACAAACGGCGCAACTCTTCGACAGCGGCCAGCACCGCAGTCTCGGGGACATCATTGGCAATTTCAACCTTCCCGATCTCACGCGGCAAAACGAAGTGCACAACGCCATTCTGCGTTTTCTTGTCCGACTTCAGCCGGGCCAGGATCTTTCGCGGACTGACATTCACTTCCGGGAGCCGACCGAGACTGAGCACCGCGTCGGCAATTCGGCCCGCGGTGACGCTATCCGTTCGGCCCACGCTTAACGCAATGTTCGTGGCGGCAATCATGCCCCAGGCAACAGCTTCACCGTGAAGCAGGCGGCGATATCCAGTTTCCGCTTCAAGCGCATGCCCGATGGTGTGGCCTAAGTTAAGTACGCGGCGCAGGCCACCTTCGCGCTCGTCCGCAGAGACAACTTCGGCTTTCAGCTTCACCGACTGCGCGATGATCCACTCCAACTCCACTTGATCGCGCTTGAGGATGCCCGAACGGCTTTGCTCAAAACGCAAAAAGAGCTCTACGCTCCCGATAATCCCGCACTTCAACGCTTCATATAGTCCGGAACGAAATTCACGGTCGGGCAATGTCTTCAGCACCGTGGGATCAATCAGGACCACACGGGGATGACAGAAAGTCCCGATCAGATTCTTACCGGCGACTAAATTCACACCTGTTTTGCCACCGATGGAAGCATCGACTTGCGCGAGTACGGTCGTTGGAATCTGCACAAACTCGATCCCACGCATGTACAGCGAAGCGAGCAATCCGCTGACGTCACCAATAACACCCCCGCCTAAAGCAATGATCACTGACTTGCGGTCGGCCCCAAAGCGCGCCAACTTGTCTGCCAGCGATTCTACTGTCGCCAGACGTTTCGAAGGCTCACCATCGGGCATGACCAACACTTGCGGAGTAAATCCCGCAGCCTTAAGGGAGGTGACTAATTTCGCCCCCCAGCGCTTTCGGACCGGAGGAACGGTCACTACAAAAACGCGGCTCGATTTTGGGAGAAGATCACCAAGAACGGAGCCCGCGCGTGTAAGTAGGCCGTTCTCAATCCAGGCCTGATAGGGCTGCGGAGGCACGTGAATAGTCGCTTGCGGCATTGCGTTTCCATCATAGCGTAACGGTATACGTCACGGTCTTGCCCTTGCACCGCTGAATTCTCAGCGCAATCCGCTTTTTTGCCGCGACGGAAAAGCCAGCGACAGAGCAATCGATACTAGCAAGACTGCTGCTACGGATCCCAGTGTCGCGCTGATCGGGATATGGAAGTGATCGGAGGTAAGCATCTTGAGTCCGACCAGCATCAGTACAACCGCAAGCCCGTAGTGTAAGAACCGGAAAACTTTCATCAATCCCGACACTGCGAAATACATGGAGCGTAGCCCAAGAATCGCGAAGACGTTCGACGTGTACACAATGAATGCGTTGAGCGTAATCGCGAGGATCGCCGGAATGGAATCGACCGCGAACAGGATGTCGGTAGTTTCGATGACCAACAGGACGATCATCAGTGGAGTGGCATACAAGCGCGCGTCCTGCGGGTTGCGAACAAAGAATCGCCCCCCTCGGAAATCCGACGTCACGGGAATCCAGCGCCGTATCGCTTTGACCACGGGATTCGATGCGGGATTGATCCGGCGATTTCCCATTACGCAAAAGCGGATGCCGCTGTAAATCAGCAGCGCGCCAAAAATGTAGAGTAGCCAGTGAAAGCGGTGAATGAGACCGACTCCGGCGCCGATAAAGATTCCACGGAAGATGAGCGCCCCGAGGACTCCCCAAAACAGCACTCGATGCTGATGTTCGGCAGGAACGGCAAAAAAATTGAAAATCACCAGAAATACAAATAGGTTATCGACGCTCAGGGAGAGTTCCAGGACGTAGCCTGTAACGAACTCCATCGCGCTCTGATGCCCCTGCCAGAGAAGCAGAATGGCCGCGAATACCCCCGCCAATCCGACGTACATTGCGCTCCAACCAAGCGCCTCACCGAAACGCACCACATGCCCAGGCCGGTGAAAGACCCTGAGGTCGAGCAGCAACATTCCTAACGCGAAAATGTTGAAGAGAATCCAGAAATAAAGCAAAAGGAATCCCCGGCGAATTGCAAACTATTGATGTGTGCTGGCGGAGGTCAGACGGCTGCGGCTTTATTTCTGTCTTCCGCGTTTGCCGCTGACCCAATCGTCCCAAATCCCGTCGGATTTGAGCATATCCACACTATTGCTTTCGCGCATCGTCTGCTCGATCTGATCGTGAGTCAGGCGCGGCCCGATTTTCTCCGATAGACTTGCCAACTCGAGACCCAGCACAGCAGCTTCGGCCACGTGCTTCTTCAACTGCGGAAAGTCGACCTTGTCGTACGTGTCCGAAACCGCATGGTAATTTTCGAGGTAGTTAGCCTCTTCCTGGTCAGCAACAAACGTGGGAACGCCCTCCAGCATGAAATCGAAGTGATCGGTGCCCCACTCCATATCTGTTGTCAGCGCTTTGACGTCGAATTGCGCTAGCGGGGCGATCAGTAATTTAGCTGTAGCCAGCACATCCTTCCGGCCGCCAAGCGAGAAACTCGTCGTCTTGCCGGTTCCAGAATCGTAAATGATGACTCCGGCGGCCTTATCCAGTTCGCCGCGATGAGTCACAGCATACGCGCGGGACCCCAGCAGGCCCTGCTCTTCTCCCGAGAACAAAATGAACCGAATCGTACGTCTAGGAGCGATCCCAGACGCTTTAATAGCCCTTAGAGCATCGACAACCAACGCGGCATTGCAGCCGTTGTCGAGGGCTCCAGTTCCTAGCTCCCACGAATCCAGATGTGCCCCAACGATTACGAACTCATCGGGCTTCTCGATTCCACGAATCTCGCCGATCACGTTCGCCGCCTTAATCGGTCCACCGATTTGGTTGGGTATCGAGAGGTCAGCCCAGACTAGATTTCCCGCTGCCAGCAAGCGGGCGATGCGCTCCCCGTCTTCCCGAGCGACGATCACCATCGGGAGCCGGTCAATTTCTCCGGCGCTCGAATTTGTATGGCGATAAAGAATATCGTGCTCCCGCGTCGCCATAAACGCGATTGCCTTCACCCTCGCCTTCACTGCAAGATCGATGACCGGCGGAGCATTCGCATATTCGGCGAATAGGTCCGCCCACGTCTTCAGGACCACGGTGTGAACCAGCACAATCTTCCCGGTGACATCGCCTGCTTTCTTGAAATCAGCTTCGGTGCCCGCTCCGACGTCGACAACCGGCACGTGCTTTACCGGAGCCAACGCTGGAGCCCACGCCACCGAAACGGCGCGAACGTGGAATGAAGAAAGGACCGTGGCCCCGCCGACGCTCGTTGGACTGACCTGGTACGAAGTGGCCGCCGTCATTTCCGTCGGCCCTTCCGCCCACGAGTAAGGAATCTCAAATCCTTCGGTGTGCACGCTGTCCGCTCCTGCGGCGGATAAGGCCTGCATGCCCCATTGAACCGCGTGCTGCATGGCGGCTGTTCCGGGAACACGGCCTCCAATCTCATCCGTCAGACGGCGGAGATTATCTTGAATCGGGGACGGCTGCAGCGCGGCCTGGATCACCGGATTGAGATCGTTATTGTCAGCGGGAGCAGCGGCGAGAAAGAAAAAACTGAGAATGCAAACAAGAAACAGGGTCTTCACAGTTCGCATATGGAAATGAATTAGAAATGAAAAACTTCAAAAGCGCAAAGGCGACAACCACTATGGACAATAATCTGCGCGAAGAAATTCTTGATTCCCCCGTGTAAATTCGTGCTCTTGGTGGTGAAAGGTTTTGGCATTAAACGCGCGCACTACTTTGGAGGCAGTGGATCCATCTTGTCGAGGATGCGCGTAGTCTCCAGCATGACGGCGCCCACGATCTCCAGGCTCTTCGGGCTGAGCTTGTCGACCGTATCCTGAGGTGTGTGCCAGAAGACATTGTTGTAGCCGTAGTCGAAGTCGATGAGGTCGGCGCATGGCACGCCGCGATTCATGAATGGAAGGTGATCGTCGGATACCTTGTTGTTGCGTGCGAAGAAGTGCGATTGATATCCCAGCCTTTTTGCCGCCTCGCCCACGGCGTCCTCCAGCCATGGAGTCGAGTTCTCGTCGCGATCGATGTTGAGGTCGGCGTCCCCGATCATGTCGGCTAGCAGAAAGGCTTTGACCTTCTTCAACGTTCCATCAGCTTGCCACTTCTCTGCCAGATGTGTAATTCCATACAAGCTATCTTTCATGAAATCCATCTGGGTATCCGGGACCATCGCCTCTTCGGCATCGTCCCAGATAAGCCACACGCTATAGCCATCGCGCGTTTTTCCTCGCAACTGGTTGGCGAATTCGAGCAGCAAGGCGCTGGAGGACGCGCCGTCATTGGCTCCAATATATGAAGTATCGCGCAAGGGATAGTTCGTATCGTAATGACTGGCAATCAGAATGATGCCGTCTTTGGTTCCGGGATATTTGGCGACGATGTTGTGGACCGGAAACTTTCCGACCGGAGTATCGGCCGTGAAGCTGTCGTCTTCGACCTGATCGCCTTTCAGGTGCGAGTCAATATAGTCCTCGACCTTTTTGTGGTTCGCGCTGCCAAGCGGGCGTGGTCCGAGCTTCACAATCTCTTTCGTGTACTGCATGGCCCGGTTCGCGTCAATAGTAGGCGGCGGTCCGCTATCGGGGGGAAAAGTCGGCGTTTGAAGAGACGGATCGAGCGCTGCCGGCGGCTGAACCTCGATGGTTTGCTTATCCCGGTCGCAGGCCAGCGCAGCCAAAGCCGCGGCGAACAGCAGGCAACTTAGAATTTTTGTCCCGCTCATGACGTCTTGGTTTTCCGCGCCGCGCGCTGCTTGGGATGCACCAGCCATGCAACTCCGATGCTGACTGCATAAAGCGCGATCATCGGCGCAGCAAAAATGCACATGTTCAGGATGTCGGTCGTCGGGGTCACGATTGCCGCGATAATGAAAATCACCAGGATCGAGTAGCGGAAATTCTTCCACATGAATCCGGCGCTAATGATCCCCATCAGCGAAAGGAAGAAAACGAGGATGGGCATCTCGAAGATGAGTCCCATGCCGAGGATGATGCTGAGGAACAGCGATGTGTACTCGCCGATAGTGATCATCGGCTGAAACTGCTTGCCGAAATTGATTAGGAAGTTGAGCGCCGCAGGATAGACGATTTTATAGCCGAAGTACCCGCCGGACGCGAACAGCGTAATCGTCGACACCATGAACGGCACAACATAACGCTTCTCATTGCGATAAAGTCCTGGCGAAATGAACATCCAAACTTGATACAAAACAAAGGGCGAAGTCAGGAACAGGCCCGCCAATGCCGCAATCTTCAAGTAAAGATTAAAGGGCTCGGTCGGGTTCAGATAAACCAGTTTCTCCGACATGCCGTTAGCTTTGAGCGCGTCCATGATAGGACGCTGCATCACGTCGTAGATCTTCTCCACCTTCCACCAGCAAACGCCGAATCCCACCGCGACGGCAATGATGCTGTAAACGATTCGTTTGCGGAGCTCTTCCAGGTGGTCAAGAAAGCCCATTGTGGGCATGGATTCCTTTTCGTCTTCGCCGCTGGGAGGCGCGGCCGCGAGCTCAGGCATGCGATTCCTGCGTGCTCGAGGATGTTACGGCGTCGGCCGGGTGAACGGCCTCGGTGGCCACGGCGGGCGCCGCAGAAGCTGCGTTCGCGGAGTCGGGAGTAGGCGTATCTACTGGAGCCGTCAAAGTGGCCGGAGGATTCGTTGGGGCTGCTTCGGCCTCGACTGTGTTCCATGTCCGGCTCGTCGTGCCCTCGACTGGGTTGGGTGGCAGAATCGTTTGCTTGGGTTCCACGTCGAGGTGAGCAATCTCCTGCTCAATCTGCGCCTTGAATTCGTTTGAGGCCCGCTTAAACTCGTTCAGGTACTTTCCGACCGTACGGGCAATCTCCGGCAGCTTCTTCGGCCCGAAAATGACGAGGGCTAGAAAGAACAGGAAGATGGTCTCGGAGAAACTCATGCGCTTCATCATACTGCCCAAGCTGGAACCCGGCAATGCTGGCAAGACACACTGTTGACAACACCGGATCCCGATCCGCGGCAGATGACAAATTGCCTAGTAAACGTTCTCTTGGGCACACGTTGCCTATAGGCTTCTAGGCAAACCCTTCCGACACTGTCGCCAACCTGCCGCAAATCCTTCACTTCGCGAAGGTTTATATCGGAGATACGGCAATGCAAAAGTGGCAACCCGCATGCGCTGTCACATTCTGTCTGTTTCGCGGTCGCACCTGTACGGGGCCACATCCGTAAAGTTTGTGCAGGGACCGCCGATACATTGACCGAGTGACGGATTCGTTTGGGAGGAACCTACGATGTCTCTTGCCGGAATATTCAGCAGCAATCTCTTCAGTTATCAGAATCAGAGCGTCAACAACAACCAGCAGTTTAAACAGGATTTTGCTCAGCTTGGACAAGACCTCGAGTCTGGAAATCTGACAGCCGCCCAGTCCGACATGGCCACATTAGAGCAACTTAAACCGCAAGCGACCACGTCCACCGAAAACAACCCCGTGGCGCAGGCATTCAACCAGTTGTCCCAGGATCTGCAGTCCGGCAATGTCTCTGCTGCGCAGCAGGATTACACCACTCTTCAGCAAGATATTCAGAACCATGTCGCGCAGACGCATCATCATCACCATGGCGGAGGTGGCGAATCGAGCCAGATCAGCCAACTTTTCCAGCAGCTAGGCCAGGACCTTCAGTCGGGCGACATCTCCAGCGCTCAGAAGGCCTATACGACTCTTCAGCAGGACCTGCAGCAGTTCGGACAGCAATCGACGCAAGCTCAGTCCTCGCCGTCGAGTTCCGGCATCTCGGTGAGCGCCTAGCGGGGATTGCAACCGGCGGCGTTGGCGATCTTTTTGACCGGCTTGAGTAAGATCCTTCGTCCCTCGAGGAACCTCAATCGAGGGCTGGCGCATCTCATAGAAAGACACGAATTAGGAGGGTTACCAAGGTGACCCTCCGAGTTCAAGGCCGTCTAAGCTGGTGATATACTGACGGATATTCAGCGCGGTAGCTGGGGTGGAAGTAAGCCCTCAACGAAGGAAACTCTCAAGATGGCACGTAGTTCTCGCCGATCACTCTTCCTGGTAGTCCTGTTTCTCCTTGCCTGCGGATTCCTGGGAATTATGTTTGCCCAGCACTCCGGCCAGCAGTCGTCGATGACGGGCGACTCGGACGTCAAGGACAGTTTAAAGCAGTTCACCGACGTGTACGCCCTCGTTGAGGATAACTACGCCGAGCCGGTGAATCCGGATAAGGCCATCTACAACGGCGCCATTCCCGGAATGCTGCACGCGCTTGATCCGCACTCCAATTTCTTCGATCCAAAGTCGTACGCGCTGATGCGCGAAGATCAGCGGGGCAAGTATTACGGCGTGGGCATGACCGTCGGTCCCCGCAACAACAAAGTCATCGTGATCTATCCCTTTACCGGGACGCCAGCTTACAAAGCGGGCATACACCCCGGCGACGTGATCATCGCCGTCGATGGCAAATCCACTGAGAACATGAGCACCGGCGACGTCGCCGACTTGCTCAAAGGGCCCAAAGGCACAACAGTTCACATCAGCATTGCGCGCGAAGCGGTCGAGAAGCCAATGGAGTTCACGCTGGTTCGCGATGAGATTCCGCGCTACAGCGTTGACGTTCATTTCCTGATTAAGCCTGGCATCGGATACATGCACGTCAACGGTTTCAACGAAACCACCGAGCATGAAGTCTCTGACGCGCTCGATTCATTTGGCGATCTCAAGGGCCTAATCCTCGATCTGCGCGGTAATCCGGGCGGCCTGCTCAGCGAAGGCGTCGGAGTCGCAGACAAGTTCCTCAAGAAGGGACAGCTCATCGTCTCGCATCATGGCCGCGCCTCGGCGGAAAAGCGCTATGTCGCGCAGCATGGCAACGGCGGCAAAGATTATCCGATCGTCGTTCTCGTGAACCGACTCACAGCCTCGGCCGCCGAGATTGTTTCCGGAGCTATTCAGGATCATGACCGCGGGCTGATCGCCGGCGAAGTCACCTTCGGCAAGGGCTTGGTGCAGACGGTCTATCCGCTCTCGGAAAACACCGGCCTGGCACTGACGACGGCCCACTATTACACGCCCAGCGGACGTCTGATCCAGCGTGATTACAGCAATATCTCGCTGTACGACTACTACTACAGCCGCGAGGGCGCCGACAGCACCAACACGGCAAACCGCGAAGTAAAGCTCACCGACAGCGGACGCACAGTCTACGGTGGTGGCGGAATCACTCCCGACGTCAATATTCCTCCGGTCAAGACCAACCACTTCCAGGACACGCTCCTGCAGCACTACGCGTTCTTTAACTACGCGAAGAAATATGTGGTCACTCACCATCCAACGAAGAGCTTCGAAGTGGACGATGCCACGATGGCAGATTTCCGCAAGTCGCTCGACGAGGGCAGCATCCCTTATACACAAGCTGAGTTGATGGACAATGCTGACTGGATCAAGTCGAATATCAAGTCGGAAATCTTCGTTGACGCGTTTGGACAAGATGAGGGCATGAAAGTCCGCGCCGAATCCGATCCGGAAGTCGTCAAAGGCCTTGAGCTTCTACCGCAGGCGAAGGCTCTGGCCGACAACGCGAAGAAGATTGTGGCCGAGCACAATGCGGCTCCGGCATTCAACCGATAAGTTTGAGAATTATCCAGAGAGGCCCGAGTCATTTCGGGCCTTTCGTATTTTCTTTGCCTCGGCGCGATTCTCGATACTCGTAGGTTTTGAGCGTTCCGCCGAAGCGAACCATGGTTTCCTCACGGGATGCCCTGATCCTACGGATTCATTGACTTGACCCTCCCGGTGTGTGAGAATCCGCGCAAGAGGCGGTCTTTGCAGGGGCGAGTACTGGCTCCCGAGAGCGATCGGCTTCTTTCGAAGGCTCGTTTTAACCGTCGACAAATGGATCTTTCCTATCAGGGCGAAGCGAGTTGTATCCGCCGCTGCGGACTGAGGCGGGCTTGAAGCCGGCAATCCTGGCTGGAGCCGTGCTGTTATCGATTCTTGCCGGTTGGACAGACCTGCGGAGCCGCCGCATTCCGAACTGGTTGACGATCTCTGGAGCCACGGTGGGCGTCGTAGCTAATACGGTCCTTGGCGGATCGGCGGGGCTGAAGACTTCCCTGCTGGGCCTGGTGCTTGGTTTGGGGTTGCTATTGCCTTTCGTCCTGCTGCGGAGCTTGGGCGCTGGCGATTGGAAACTTGCCGGAGCTTTAGGGGCGTTCACTGGCCCGACGGTTTTGATTGATCTTCTGATCGGGTCTGTATTTGTCGCCGGGCTGATGGCGTTGGCATTGGTAATTTATAAGGGGCGCATGCGTCAGACGTTGCGCAATATCGGTCACATTCTCGTGTCGCTGGTGACATTCCAGTTGCCGAGTACGCGAGTATCGCTCGACAATCCCGATTCCCTCAAAGTCCCCTACGGCGTAGCCTTGGCGCTGACTGTCGTCCTGTACAGCGTGGCTCACCTCCGAGGGATCGTGGTATGAAAACGCTAGCGCGCTTCGCTTTTCGAGAACTCGTGATCGAGACTCGCGGCTCCGAGATCGCCGAAGCCGCAGCTGTCCTTCCCCTGATGTTCATGGTGCTGCTCGGCATCTTCTGGTTCGGGCAAGCTTTCTCTATCTATGGCGCTATCACGCGCGCCGCACAAGAGGGAGCACGCGCCGGGTCGATTCCCTACTGCATCACCTGCAACTCTCCGAATTCGACTGGGCAGAACGCAGTGACCGCCGTTCAAACAGCCCTGGTGGGTTCTAAACTGGACCCAACGAAGGCGAGGCAGCCTTCGCCGGCACCCAGTCTGCTTGCCTGCAGTAGTCCCATCCCCCCACCGCCAAGTGTGGGCTGTGGATCGGAAAGCACGAATTTCTGCATTCAGACTTCGATTCAACTCACCAACACCGGGCTTGGCGCAACCGGTCTGTGCGGCATCTCCGTGTCTCTTCAGTATCCGTATAACTTCTGGCTGCCATTCACTTCGATCAACAAGCAGACGATCTGGATTAACGCCTCGGCAAGGGCAAGAATGGAGAACCACTAATGCGCTGGTCTCATTTCGCCGAGTGGATCGGTCGTCGAGTTTCGTTATTGCGTGCCGACGTCGGCGGCCAGATCGTGGAGTTTGCGGTAGCCCTGCCGTTGCTCATCTTATTTGTGGTTGGCATATTCGATTTCAGCAACGCATTCACTCTCAAACAGAAGCTCACGAACATCGCCCGCGACGCCGCCCGAGCCGCTGCTGTCGACCCGACAAACGATCTAACAGAACCGCAATCCACGCTGCCAGTATCGGTGAATGACGCATTCGAGATCGTCGACAATTATCTGGTCGCGAACAATATCAATGATTGCGGCATCAATTCCACCGCATCACCCACTAATCTGACTTGGGTCTTTACCGCGAGCGGCAACGGCTGCACGGCTCCGGGCCTCACGATCACGGTGAACCGTGGATATTACTTTCCGTCCACGGGAGCCGCGCTTCCCAACGTAAACTGCACATCGCAAGCGCCGGGTGGCCAGACCGCGGTGATCGGCACTTGCGTCAGCATTCAATACGGTTATCCCTGGCGCTTCGGCCACGTAGCCAGCCTTCTAGGTGCGAATACTGCACTGCCGACGAAACTGTATGGCGTGGCTGTCGCCTTGAACGAGAACTAACGGGACCGCTATGAAGACACCGCTCATTCGGAGATCGCTAAGCACTCCTCGCAAACGCGAGCACGGCGTCACCATGGTCCTGGTTGCGATATCGATGGTCGCCATCATCTCCATCGCCGCACTATCGATCGATGTCATTACCCTTTATCTCGCGCGCGAAGAAGCCCAGCGCTCGGCCGACAGCGCAGCTCTCGCCGCCGCCAAAATAATTTCGGTCTCGGGACTCACGGGGGATCCCAGCAACTCAGCCGGAAATTGGCAGAAGATTTGTGGTCCCGACAACGGGGTGAACGGATTGGCCACACGAGTCGCCAAGTCCGTGGCTGGACAGGATACAGTCGGCAGCCAGGTCGCAACGAGCATTAATGTCAGTTACTCGGCCGGAAGCGGAGGCTCGATGGGCGCCGGAACCTCCGATTGCTCAACACTCACGGGCACGGCTTTCGGCGTCAACCCGCTCGTGACCGTGCAACTCACGCGCGCCAGCTTGCCAACATTTTTTTCACGGATCTGGGGAAATACCGGCGGGCAAGTCAGCGCAACAGCCACCGCGGAGGCTTACAATCCTTCGAACTCGCCGAATAGCGGAAATCAGACGTCAGGGACAATGATTCCGGTTCAGCCGCGTTGCATAAAGCCGTGGGCGGTACCTAACCGAGACCCGCAGAATCCTGCCAGTTGTACGCCCGCGACTTGCAAACCGCTCATTAACGACACCGATGGATCAGTCGTAAACCCTGGAATGACTCTCAATGGCTCAACTGGACCGGGTACGGTCGGCGAAACGTTTTGGCTCGATCCTGATTGCAGAAATCCTATTCGAGCCAACTGCCAACTCCACACGGGCGGCACACTACAGCCGGAAGCCAACTACCCGACAGGTACACACGGTACTCCCAATTTGCTTTACGTCCCCGCTCAGGTCGGAACGCCCGTTCTCGCAGTTCCCTCCTGCACTTCCGGAGAGCAATACGAAGAAGCCATCGAAGGCTGTGATCAGCCTACGAACTACGCTTGCGGTTCGCCCGGAAATGTAAATATGGTCGACCTGACCATCAATCCAGTCGCTGGTACCGCGGCTGGTGTTTCCTGCCTGATTCATCAGGCTGACACTACGGATTTCACCAACGCGAGCGGACAGGACTATCTGACGACTTCCGGCGTTTTTGGAGCTCCGAACGCCTACCCGTATCAGATGATGGCTGGCAGCGCCAATCCCACCGGGTTGAAGGATGTTCCCGTCAGCATGAGCTCATCAATCGTCTCGCTACCAATCTATGACAACGACAACGGGCCAGGAAAAACCCTCACGTCGAACGCACAGACTCAAGTGACATTTGTCGGATTTCTCCAAGTCTTCATCAATGCCGTCGATCAGAACGGGAACATGAAGGTCACCGTGCTCAACGTTGCGGGATGCGGCAATGGCAGCGCCGGTGCTCCAGCTACATCAGAGATCGGCAATTCCCCCGTCCCGGTGCGCCTGATTACACCTCCATAGAAGACGGCTCACCGTAGTTAGCTAATTTTTAAGCTTTCATTTCTGGAGACGGGCCTACTGGTTCGGAGGAGTCGGATCTTCGGGCGCCCTGGTTTGTTGGGGCTGATCCGTGGGTGGCGCGGGGTTGTCAGGCTGCGCATTGTGGACAACGGCTGGCTCGTCGTCTTCCGTATCGGCGTTGTTGTTCTGCACCTGCTGCAGCGGCGCAACGAAATTTCCTTCGCTGCGGGTACTCAGAATCACCTTCTCCAGCTTGGTGGAGTCGGTCGGTGAGCTCACGATCAAGAAGTTGAATTTGGATCCATTCAACAACCGCGCCAGCACGTCCGGCGCAGGAGCAGGCTCAATGTCGGCAGCCACTCTTTCCTGCTCCGCTCCCGCTGGAATGCCGATGTCCGCTCCCGTCTTTTTTTGCACGGCGTAGAGAACTTCCGAAAGCGTGGCCCTGTCGGAATGAATCGACAGCATCCCGTGCTCGTAGGAAACCTGCAGCGGCGGCTGAGGCGCCGCTTCAATGCTCACCGGCACCTGCTGTGGCGTGTAGTTTGCCGCCACTAACCCTGGACGCGTCGCCGGAGGTTGTGTTCCGCCACTCGCAGGAGCTGACGCATTCGACGCCACGACGCTGCCGCCCATCACTTTGATCATCACCGTGCGGCCGGTTGGAAAAATCTGATACGAGCGCGCGCTTTTCAGGTCGACCACGATGCGGGTGACTGGAGGCTTCGACTGGAACAGTCCTACACGAACATCTTTCACTTCCCCGCGGTCCACGGACTGATTGCGCAGCTGATCGCTCGGACGCGAGTTCGGAAAATCGACTACGAGGCGGTCGGGCCCGGCCAGTACCTGCGTTTGCGGAGTAATTTGATCCGTCGCTTCTACTTCGATCTCGACCACATCTTTGCTTCCGAGAATCTTGACCGACCGAACCGAACTCTGGGCAAAAGCTGGAACTGCGAATAGACATGCACACAAAGCCGCTCCCAAAAACTGGCTCGGGGAAATTCGCGGAAATCTGTGCATGGAAAACACGCTGGACACTACTTTATTGGCTCTAGAGCGATTGTAGCAGCGATAGCTGCCCCTTTGCCTTACTTTGGTACTAGAACCGGCTTAGTGAGTCAGCGGCTTGAGAATATCTCCTAAAATATCTGGTTGGTCCGCCACGCGCTCCAGGTGGGGATTCTTCTCGCCGTCGTGATAGGAAACAGAATAAGTCTTGAAGAACTGCGCATCTTCGACCAGAAGATCAATTGGCTGGCCGGTTCCCTTTGCCGCCTTCACCGCCGCGTGCAGAACCTCTGGCGACCATTTGTGCCCATTGACCGCAACCAACTTCATCCCTGGTCCTACGCCCGCTTGGTAGGTCGGCGACCCGACCGTCACATCTTGGAACTTGCCATCTGAACCCACTCGAAATCCCAGAGAGTACGTGAAATCTCCCGACTTGGATAGCTTCTCGGACGCCTGCGTGAAGAGATTCGGCTTGTCGTTGTAAACCAGCTTCCAGCCCCCACGGTCGATCCCACCCAGTGGGGCATGCGTGCTGGTCTGGTTGACTCGCTCGTGCAGAAGAGTTGCCCAATCATAAGGAGCAATGTCGTTGAGTGCGCGGACGACGTCTTCAAAGGTATACGTCACGACTTTCGGCGGACCACTCTCTCCGCCATAAAATCGCCGGCAGAAGTCATTCATCGAGCGCTGTCCGTGAGTTTGCTGACGAATGATCGAATCGACTTCGAGCCAGATCAGTTCGCCCTCGGGATAGTAGTCGAGACTACGGCGCCAGTTCGTCCACTCCGGCGCCATCAGCATACGCAGGCTTTGCACGGAGCGAGCCGTATCTTCGATCGAACGCCATTCGCGCCCCGTGCGATGGTCGAGCATGGCGGCCGTGCCAGCGAGAGCCTCGCGGTATTGCTCATCCGTCCAGAGGCCGCTTCGCTCCGCCAGCACATTGCCAAGATACTCAGTCAGTCCTTCGTACACCCATAGCAGATCGCCGATCATCGGCTCCTGATAATTCGGTGTGGCCAAGCCCGCTGGACGCCGGTACTTCCCATTCCATGAGTGCGTAAACTCATGCGGCACGAGTCCGCCATATAGCATGTCGAGCTTTGGATCCAGCAACATGCGCTCCCCGCCAACGCTGTCATTGGATTCATGGTGCTCCAGTCCGTGTCCGCCGACTTGCCCGCTGAGCGTTAGTAGAAAGTGATAGTCGCGATAGTGGCGTGCTCCAAACAATGCGCCGGTCTCAGCCACGAGCTTCTGATAAGCGGCGAGATCCTTCGGAGACATATCGAGATCCGTCTCGGCGTCGGCAACTAAATCCATTTCGTGATGCGGCGTTTCCCCTTCCTTAGTCAGATCGATCCTGCGGAAGTGCACCCCAGCAATCACGGGAGAATCAATCAGCGTAGTCAATGAGACCGGCGCAAACTCGACCTCATCGCCTTGGACTTGAGGCGCAGGCAATGCCGTGCCAAATTTCCAACCGGTTGGCAGCGTGATTGACGGTTCAAACGTGACTTCATCCGATCGAACTCCCTTCGGATAGAGCAGAACCGCGTTCCAGTTTAGGTCTAGAATGTTCGACGAAGCCGCCGGACCACCTCCTCCCGCGCTGTCTTGCGAGGTGATTGCATCGAGAGACACATCCAGCATCTGCACGCCAAGCGGAACGGTTACACGAAACTCATACATCTCAATCGGATCGCGCTCCCAGGCCACAGGGTGGCCCCCGGCCTCCATGCGAATGCCGGTCAAGCCCGCAAGCGGGCCGCTTGGCCTATGATTGCCGGGAATCCATTTGGGAAATACAAGCGACACCTGACCCGCGTGGACTGGAATCTGCAGATGCGAGTGGTAGATGTTGCGGGGAGCGTCGGTTAAATCGACGTGGAGGCGGATGGCCTGACCACCCAGGCCTGGAGCGACCCACGAGGAAAGGAGAAGGCCATAGAACATCCAGCGCGTACGCAACTGCACGAATACCCTCCTGCGAACGGAGCATGAAGGCTACCGAAATAGTTAGAGAGAATGCAAGCAGACGCTTACTCCGAAGGTAATGGGGGATGTTGGCAAGGCCGTCATCAGTAAAATGACTTTCCAACTCTTCCATGAGAAAGGCACTCCAAGCTTTATGACCTCGACCACCAGCGCCGCCGTCGCGAAGGCACCTGCCGCTCCGCTGCGGCACTCTCCCCCTCGATTCAAGCATCGCGGAAAGGTCTGGGCTCTCTCGATCCTGCTGATCGTGCTCTTTATCGCCGTTCCTCTCTATATCCGCGCGTCGCCTTTTTCCGAAAGATCTATTCTCCAGCAACTACAAGAAGCCAGCGATAGCCAGGTCACCATCCGCGGCTATCATCGAACTCACTTCCCTTCTCCAGGTGCCGTCGTAGAAGGCGTGGAATTTCGGCACGGACCAAACGCTTTCACGTTTCTTAAGATCGGAAAGCTGGTCATCAAAGGAACGTATCTAGGCCTGCTCCGGCAGCATGTTTTGCGAGTCAAAGCCGAGGGAGCCCAGGTCTTCATTCCTCCATTTGGCAGCAACTTCCATTTTCAGACGCAACATTCGACCTTCGTCGTGGATGAAGTTATCGCCAACGGGACGATGGTGGAATTCGAGCCCGACGATCCTCACGACAAGCCGGTTATGTTCGATGTGCACGACGCGTTCCTCACCGATGTTCGCTGGGGAAGTCCGATTCACTATCAACTAAAATTCCGCAATCCCGAGCCTCCGGGCGAGATATCGGTTCACGGGGACTTCGGAGCTTGGACGACCGGCCATCCCCAGGACACTCCCATTTCCGGCGAATATTCCTTCGAGCACGCGGATCTTGGCGTGTACAGTGGCATTGCCGGATTGCTGTCATCGACAGGAAAATTCCAGGGACTGCTACAGCACATCGATGTCTCCGGCACTACTGAGACGCCTGATTTCGAAGTGACATCCGGCGGCCACAAAGTAAAGCTCGTGAGCCAATATGATGGTTACGTCGATGCGATGCACGGCGATACGTTCCTGAAACGAGTCGAAGCGAAGTTCGGCCGAACCACCATCCTCGCCGAAGGAAGCGTCGCCGGAACCACGGGACAAAAAGGAAAGTTCGCCCAGTTTCAGCTATCAGCGCAACGCGCACGCATTGAAGATCTGTTGGGATTATTTGTGAGCCGGGGCCGCTCGCCTATGTCCGGGCCGGTATCCCTCCGCACTCGTGCGCAGATTTCGCCAGGCGACGATCCATTCCTCAAGAAAACAAGGCTCGATGGCAATTTTGGGATTGCCGCTGGCAAATTCGAAAATCGCGACACCCAGCAAAGCGTCGAAGAATTGAGCGCCGGTGCTCGCGGGGAGAACAAAGAGGACCCCGAAACCGTGGTTTCCGATTTATCTGGAAGCGTCGCGCTAGTAGGCGGTGTCGCCCAATTTTCTGACTTGTCGTTCGGCGTCCCCGGCGCTCACGCTCGCATGCATGGAACGTACGACGTGATGAACCATAAAATTGATCTCCACGGTCGCATGCGCGTCGATACCAAGATTTCGAATACTTCTACGGGGGTCAAATCCCTGCTTCTCAAAGTGATGGACCCGATTTTCAAGAAAAAGAAGAAGGGTGAAATCGTGCTCGTTCACATCCTCGGAACATACGAGAAACCCGAATTCGGCCTCGATCTGACCCAAGGCTCAAACAAGAAGCAGCCCGCGAAGTAACGACTTCTCCGCAAACATCTGCGCAAATCCCGACATCCAAAGCCACTGTGAAGTATCCTTTGTCTTGGGTGGTGGATGGCAGGGCCGCGAAGGCCAGCGCTGCAACTCTTCTCGTCTGTGCCTTTGTTGCAATAGGCCTGGCATGCGGCGGGTCAAGTTCCTCAAATCCGCAGACATCCTCGACCAGCACCCCAACTCAGCCTACATTCAGTCATGTTGTCGTAGTCGTCGAGGAAAATCACAGCTACTCGGCTGTGATCGGCAATTCCTCGATGCCTTACTTCAATGAACTCGCCTCGAAATACGGCCTAGCCACCCAATATTTCGCCAATGCTCATCCATCCATTCCAAACTACCTGATGCTCACGACCGGTCAGATGGAAACGTTCGATGACAATTTCTCCGGCACGATCACCGACGACAACGTCGTTCGCGAACTCGTGAAGGCCGGGAAATCTTGGAAGTGCTATGCAGAATCGCTGCCCTCTCCGGGGTACCTCGGAGGCGATACCGGCGACTACCTCAGGCACCACAATCCGTTCACCTATCTTTCCGACGTGCAGAGCGACAGCTCTCAATCGGCCAACATCGTCCCTTTTACGCAATTCGCCACTGATCTCGCCAGCAATGCGCTACCGCAGTATTCCTTCATCGTTCCAGATGTCATGGACGACGCCCACAACGGGACGCTGTCGGAAGCTGATACCTGGCTCCAAACCAACATTTCTCCTTTGCTGAGCGATTCAGCATTTCAGAGCAGCGGCTTATTGATTATCACGTTCGATGAAGGAGATCAGTCCGATATCCAAAACGGAGGTGGTCAGGTCGCAACAATCGTGATCAGCTCGGCTGCGAAGCAGGGATACCAGTCGACGGCACTCTACCAGCACCAAAGCAGCTTGCGCCTCAGTCTGTCCGCTTCCAGCGTCAATACGTTCCCCGGGATGGCCGCGAGCGCGCCCGATATGACGGAGTTCTTCACCGGGCACTGATCACTTTTGCCGCGAATATCCGCGTCAAACGGCTGAATTGTGGATTGCCTGGGCGGTGAACTATTTATGCGTCGGGGTCAGCGCGTTGATCAAGTTCACGGCGTTCGGGCTTCCCCAACCGGTGACTAAATCATAGCCTGACACGGCGTAATACTTCCCGTTGTTGCCGCTGGTTATATCGTGGAAATCGCTGCCGAAGCCGGATCCTGTACCGATCCCGTAAAGCGTGGAATTGAAGAATCCCATCAGCGATCCGCCATTGTTGAGCGCCTGCTCATTCACCATCGCCATCAGACTAGCCCAGAGAGGAGCAGCGTAGCTGGTCCCGCCGCCTTGCGTCCGGCAGCTTCCATTGGCGCACACATACTGAGAAGCATTCGACTCCGACGAAACATCAGGAATATTACGCAGGCTCGATGAAGCACCATTGGAGCCGGTGACAACACCAGCCCACTGCTGCCAGCTTGGGATCGAGATGTTGTTTTTTGAAGGCATGCCGGCGCTGTTTACCCATCCCGTCTCGGACTGCCATGCTCCGCCGGCACTCTTGGTCGTGAGAACGGTGCCTCCCACCGCGGTGACCCAGACATCGTCAGACGGCCAAATCACGTTGGCTGCAGTGCTGGCGCCCTGATCCCCGGTCGCCACGAACACTGTCTGTCCTTGCGCTGCCATCTCTTCAAGGATAGGATCCAAGCTGCTTTGGTCCTTGCCCCATCCCCACGAACAGCTGATCGTTTTCGCGACGTTGTCGGCAGCCATCTGGTTGAAGATTGAGATATCGTTCTTCCCCACGTAAACGCGAAGTTGACTCAGTCCCGGAGCCATCGAAATCGCTTGTTCGATGTCCAGCGCCTGCTCGATGTCGGTGCAGCCGGAGCCACAAGTTGTCGAAGCGCCGTTTACCGAAATCACTTTGATCGGTACGTTCTCCGGCTGGCCGGCATTATTGAAATAAGCATTGATGTCGCTTTGGTTGTATCCCTTGTACTCGTAGAGAGCGACGGTCTGCCCCGCGCCGTTTAGCGAACCGGACCCGTAATAGGCCGTTCGAAGGTCACTACCCAGGAACGATCCGCTCGGACCCGATCCCGAGGCGTTCGGAGTCACCGCGGCATCTGAAATCACATTTTTCGCTTGTGGCAGAGAATAGTTGTCCATGCCGGAGATATGCAGTAACGGAACATCCAACTCAACCACGGGCTCGCGCTCGGGAGCATAGAAGGTCCGGGCCTCCGTCGGGTGCTGGAATACGCCAAGCGTCGTATGGAATGCGGTCTCGACATCTGCCGCTGCGCCTTCCACATCCACAACCATTCGGTTTGCGCCTCGGCCAACCACCTTCAGTTTATTGGCTTCGGCGAAGCGCAACACCTTGCCATAATCCTCCTCAGAAGCAGCAAATCTTTCAGCAAACTCCGAGGCGCTCAAGTAATGGTGATAGTTCGGGCTTTGCGGATCGTATAAGTCCTCTAGAAATAGTTCCAACTGATCCTGGTTCTTCAACGGAAGAGAGATGGCCAAACTCACCCGCTCCTTGGCGTCGAGATGTCCGACCAGAGGGGCCACGCCGCTAGCTACGTCATCGGGTACGTGGTTCGTCAGAAAGGGCCGTGGCACCGCTTGCGACATGGCTGTCACGGATAGGAGGATGGTGAAGCAAAAAGTCGCAGGCGCCATCACCCCTGCGAGAAAAACCGACTTCCGACTCATTTTTACCCCTCCCGGGTCGCAACAATCTACAACAACTCGTGTTGATAGACAACCACACCTTTGGCCCTCAGAAGGTCGATTACCAACCCCCAACAGGCCATTTCCAGGAGATATAAAAGGCAGGTGCTCGGTCAGATCTTGGAAACTGAGACGACGTTACATTTCCAAGTGATTGAAAAATATGGTGGAGCTAGTCGGGATCGAACCGACGACCTCATCGTTGCGAACGATGCGCTCTCCCAGCTGAGCTATAGCCCCGTGTGCAAAACTTGGGTCGGAAAGTGTACTAACTATTTTATCAGCGATCTTAAAGCATCACCAAACCGACCTCATCGACTCGTGCATTCTACCCGAAAACATCGGTTATGAGGCGCACAGAAAGTACCTTGACGAACTCCCCGGCCATCCGTCTAACCTAATACCTAAAGATCCCTCTGGGGACGTTAAGCTCTCCCATGTTTGTCCAATCAAGCTCGGCAACGGACGGCCGTCAGCGCTGGCTGCTGATGACTTCGCTCGTTCTGCATGGAATTTTGCTCGCTTGGCTCCTGCATTCTCCGGAGCCTCAGCTGCTGAATCCTGTCTCCGTGGCTTTTGGGCAGAATGGCAAGTCCGTCACTCGACTGTACTGGTCTAGCAAGAACCTCGACGATAGCGCGCACAGTTCCCCCGATCTCGCGACCGAGCGATACCGGCATCAGCGATTAGCCCAAAAGCTAAAGTGGAAAAATCCAATACATTCATCCAAGCTTCAGGCTCCTTCCACACCGCAGGTTCCAGCGGAGACAGAGGATAATTCGAAAACCCAGACGCTCTCAGCTTTGGGTCACGGCGCACAAGCTGGCCTTCCCTACGGCACGTTGAACCATGGCACGCTCTATGGCGACGAAGTTCGTCCTGCCCTTCCGATCACGACGTCCGATCCGTACGTCTATCCATGGCAATTGCCTGATTCTCCGGGCAACGAGGTCATTGAGATCACCATCGACGAGCGCGGAGAAATCATTCGTAAGACTGTCCTGCAGAGTCTTGGTCCTGATATTGATAGCAAGTGCCTCGCGGCCCTCGAAAACTGGCATTTCCATCCAGCCACGCGCAATGGCGCTCCCATTCCTTCAAAGCAGGATGCCATCTTTCCTTTCCGCGCGCGAGGCTAGATCTCGCTCGATGTGACCAAGGACACGCTGTCACGCCGGAATCAGCCGCTATAATGAATGGGTGAGTGAAAACGAGATCAAGCAAATGGCATCGGCGGATTTCCCTACTCGGTGGGGCCAATTCCGTATTTACGGCTTTCGTGGCGAGACCGATTCCGGGGGCAGCCCACGCGTGGAGGAAGCCGTCGCCCTCGTCATGGGCGACGTGAAGTCGGCAGCGCCACTCGTGCGCGTCCATTCCCAGTGCCTGACCGGCGATGTTTTCCATTCTCTGCGCTGCGATTGCCGCCAACAACTGGAACTTTCGCTCTCATTAATCGCCGAAGAGGGTGCGGGCGTTCTCATCTACGAGCAGCAGGAAGGTCGCGGCATCGGCCTCATGGCCAAACTCCAGGCTTACGAATTGCAGGACTCGGGCCTCGACACCGTGGAAGCCAACGAGCGACTCGGCTTCAAAGCCGATCACCGCGACTTCACGTTGCCGGCGGAGATTCTCAAGGCTCTAGGCATTACCCGCGTGCGGCTGCTTTCGAATAATCCCGACAAGGTTGAAGCGCTCGAGCGCGCCGGCGTTCACGTCGTCGAGCGAGTACCATGCGAAGTCACGCCCAGTCCTCACGCCGAAGAATATCTGAAGACAAAAAAAGAGAAGCTCGGACATTTGTTCACGTCGAGCTAGCCGTCGGGAACAATCTTCGCCCCTGATTCTTGCGCCGGTCTGCACGTCGTGGTCTAATTCGCACCATCATCCGCAAAATGTCCGCAACTGAGCCGGGAACTCGCGCCGTCTCTTCCACTCTCGCCCTATGCCTCGCTCTCATCGGCGCGGCAGCTATGCTTTATTACCACCAGGGACTCTTCATGCCCCGTGTGGTTGCGGTGCGTACTGCTGCCGGTCTCGGCAACGGCTATTCGTTTGGCAATGATTTTTATCAGGTCTGGCTCTCCGCTCGTGAGTTGCTGAGCCAGAAACGCGATCCTTACAGCCAGCAGATGACGCTAGAGATTCAGACTGGTCTCTATGGCCGTCCCTTAGATCCCAAGCGTCCAACTGATCCAGTCGACCGGAGGGTCTTTCCTTATCCCGTATACGCCGATCTGTTGTTCTGGCCCGCGGCGGAGGTTCCTTTCCCCGCCGTACGAGTAGCGAT
This sequence comes from uncultured Acidobacteriota bacterium, assembly GCA_963793945.1. GTDB lineage: Bacteria > Acidobacteriota > Terriglobia > Terriglobales > Acidobacteriaceae > Sulfotelmatobacter. The sequence goes on from CAWCCE010000003.1 coordinate 312,452, forward strand.
TCTGTTGCTGCTGATTTTTCTGACCATTTCCAGCGTCGTCCTTTGGATCAAGGCCCTTGACTGGGCGTTTGATTGGAAATGGTTCGCGGTGATTCTTCTTTTGACCCTCACCTGCTACCCGACACTCGAAGGTCTCTTTGCCGAGCAACTCGGATTGCTCGTGGCATTTTTCCTGGCAGCGTCGCTTTTCCTGATTCAACGCCAGCGTTTCTTTTTCGCCGGCATTCTGATGGCACTCTCTACCATCAAGCCTCAGGTCGTGGCCCTGGCGATTCTTTACCTGCTTCTTTGGAGCCTCCATCGCTGGCAAGCGCGTCGCAGCTTTGTCGTCGGATTCTTTCTAACTCTTGCACTTCTTCTGACAACATCTCTCTTGGTCATGCCGCACTGGATCCAGTCCTGGATCCATACCGTGCTCGCCTACCGTCACTACACCCGTCCTCCTCTCGTAACGGAGGTTCTTACCTCGCCATTGGGACCGATGTGGTCCGGCCCCGCGACTCTACTATTAACCGTAGTTTCCATTCTTGCCGCCGCTTGGCTGGCATGGAAGAATCGCGCGGCTGAATCGACTTCGTTCCTATTCTGGCTCACACTGAGCTTGTTGTTCTCAATCACGGCGATCACGATCCTGCCGGGGCAGGCCGTCTACGACCATTTGATTCTGATTCCAGGAATTTTCCTGCTAGCTCGACGCTATCGCGAGTTCCTGGCGGCCGGCCCAGTTCCGCGAATCCTTCTGTCGGTCGCCGCGCTTCTGCTCTTTTGGAACTGGATCGCTGCCTTCGCTCTGATCGCGTTGCGCCCTTTGCTGGCGCCCGCAATCTTTGATTCGACCGCCGTCTTCTCCTTGCCGATCCGCTCCGCCGCGCCGCTTCCCTTCGCAATCCTCGCGCTACTCGCCTGGACGCGCCGCCTCAATCCTTCGCCGAATCCAGTATCCGCCTAAGCGCGGCTTTGTTCTTGGCGGGCAAGTATTGAAGAGCGGATCGCGCGAGCGCGGCATATACGTCCCGTGCCGCGGGCTCACCGCGCAGCACTTGCAAATGTCGTTGCACAGTATCCACATCACCGCGAATGATGGGCCCACTAAAGGCGTTCGGCCCGCCGTATTCAGCGTAGTTCGCCAGCGTCTGCTGCAGGATCGGCATCATGCGGCGCACCGCGTCGCGTCGATTTACGTCTGCGAGTCCTGCGACTTTCTCGGTCGTAGCCAGCAAGGCAGTCAGCATCGGCGACGCAAAAGTCCCCCACGCGTGATAGGCGGCTTTATCTTGTTTGCGAATCGAATACGGCTTCCCACCCAAACCGCGGACGATGCGCCGCGCGACCCGCATCGCCGCCGCGTCGCCTTCAATGGCAAACGGCACTCGGGCCAGCCGAGGCCGCGACCCGTGCACAAATGTCATCAACGGATGCACCGACGCAACCGACGCTCCCACTTTCCGAAGCGAATCGAGTTCGTCGCCCGCTAGTGCTCCGCTCGAATGCAGCGCAATCTTTCCCTTCCACGAAATCTTCGACGCAAATCCATCAGCCGTCCGCGCAATCTCCGAATCCGGCACGCAGAACCAGAACAGATCCGCATCAACCCTGGCCAGACCAGCCAACGCCCGAGCGCCAACTCTTTTCGCCACCCTCCGGGCTTTCCTCAGTGAAATGGGCGTATCCCGCGCGATCACCGCCTCGATCTCGAACCCGGCGTTATGGAGCGATACCGCCAGCGCGCTCCCAAGATTCCCCGGCCCCACAATCGCAATCCGCGGTTTTGCCGCCATGCCCGGCAGCATAGCAGAACCAACTCCGATACTCCGGATATCACTCTGAACCTCGAGTCGTCGAACCGAAGCGATCAACCGGAACTCATGTTTTATATTGTCTGCATGGCCAAATCCTCACGCTCGTCCAAAGTTCGCGCGAAGAAGACTCCCCAAGCGCGCCTAGTTTCATCCAAAGTCGTCTACAAGGGACCAGTATTTTGGGTCACCACAGATCACGTGCAGGAACCCGGCGGCGTGGAGGCTCGCCGCGACGTCATCCATCATTCCGGATCCATAGTCGTCCTTGCGGTCGACGACACGGGCTCGACCCCGCGCATCCTGTTCGAGCGCCAGTATCGTCACGCCGCTGAAGATTATCTTTGGGAATTGCCGGCAGGACGCATCGATCCCGGCGAGGAGGAACTCGCTGCCGCTAAGCGTGAACTAATCGAAGAGACCGGATACCGCGCCGCAAAATGGCGCCGTATTCTGAAGTTCTACGCGAGCCCAGGCTTCGTCGCTGAAACGATGGCCGTCTATCTCGCGACCGGCCTCACCGAAGGCGAGGCCGAACCCGAAGACGACGAAATCATCTTCAAGAAGCTGATCCCACTGCCGACAGCGGTCAGAATGGTTCTGACCGGAAAGGTGCGCGACGCGAAGACGATTTCTTCCGTCTTATGGCTCGACCACCTAACCCGCAAGCACGGCGGAAAGCTCCCGGCCACACGCTCCGTTTGATTGCGAATTCGTTGCGCAAATCGAGATTTTTGTTGCTGCGATCTTTCTCCCTTTTCGTGAGTTACATTCTCTTGACAGCCTAACCCTTGCGTTCCAAAATGCATCCAAGAGCTGCGGGCATGTCCTCGGCCCCCAAAGAGGACGTGCGCTAGAAGGGGGTTCAGTGGAACGTTTGAAAGGAACCGTCAAGTGGTTCAATAACGCCAAGGGTTACGGATTTATCGGTCGCGCGGACGGGCCGGATGTCTTCGTTCACTACAGCGCAATCAGCTCCGAGGGATACAAGAGCCTGCAGGAAGGCGATCAGGTGGAGTTCGAGATCACCGAAGGCCAGAAAGGTCCGCAGGCAGCCAACGTGACCAAAGCTGCGTAGCGCTGCCCCGGGCAGCGTTTCTCGACTCTCCCGCGCGACGGGCATCGACAGTGCAGCGTGTGCTCAAACCTGAGAATTCTCGATCTATGGATGCTGGCCCTGTTGCGCAATCTTGTTTATCTTTAGTTCGTGGATAACAAGGCTCTCGCGAATATTCTTTACGAAACCGCCGACCTGCTCGAGATCGACGGCCAAGACTCCTTCCGCATTCGCTCCTACCGCAACGCCGCGCAGGCCGTGGAGAATCACTCCCAGCAGATCAAAGACATCATCGGCGAGCCCAAGCAAGTGCTCGCCATTCCCGGCATCGGCAAGGGTATGCTCAAGAATCTCGAGGAACTCCTCAACACCGGAAAGCTCGCGGCGCAGCTTGAACTGCTCGCAAAATATCACCCGTCAATGCTGCAGCTGCTCAAGATTCAGGGGCTAGGACCAAAGACGATCGCCCTGATTTGGAGTTCCTACAAAATCAGCGACGTCGACGGTGTCGAGAAGCTTGCACGCGAGGGGAAAATCCGTGAACTCCCGCGTATGGGTGAGAAGCACGAAGCCAAGCTGCTGAAGGCCATTGAAGACTATCGCCGCATCGGAGGACGCTTCCTCATCGACGCCGCCGAACTCGAGTGCGAAAAGCTCACCGCGCACATCAAGCAGTTTCCCGGCATCGACAAGATCACTCCTGCCGGATCGCTCCGTCGCGGCCGCGACACCGTCGGTGATCTCGATATCCTGGTCACCGGAAAAGCCTGCATCTCCGAAGAGGGACGGCAGAAAGCGATCGCGCATGTCGCCAAATATCCTCCTCTCATGGACGTCATCGCCAGCGGCGACAACAAAATCAGTTTCCATGTTCGCAGCGGCATGCAGGTCGACGTGCGCCTTCTCCCTCCCGAGTCTTTCGGCGCCGCGATGCAATATTTCACGGGATCGAAGGCGCACAACGTTTCGCTCCGCCAACGAGCGCTGAAGATGGGATACACCCTCAACGAATACAGTCTTGCCACCCTTGAAGACGAGAAGCCCGTCGCCGGAAAAACCGAAGAAGAAATTTATGCCAAGCTCAAGCTCGACTACATTCCGCCGGAGATGCGAGAGAATTTAGGCGAGATCGATCTCGCGCAGAGCCATTCCCTGCCCCAGCTCATCACCCAAAAAGATATCCAGGGCGACGTTCACATGCACACCGTCGAGACCGACGGCAAGAACACGATCGCCGAAATGGCCGAAGCCGCAAAAGCGCGCGGTTATAAATACATGGCCATCACCGATCACTCTAAGAATCTGGCCTTCGCCAACGGGCTCGACGACAAGCGCGCCGTCGAGCACATCCAACGCATCCACGACGCGAACAAGCAAATCGACGGCATCAGGATCTTCGCCGGCATCGAGGTCGACATCCTCGCTGACGGCGAACTCGATCTCTCCGATGACGTCCTCGCGCAAATGGACGTCGTCATCGCCAGCGTCCACTCCGTCTTCAACCAGGAATCCGCCAAAATGACCGAGCGCCTCATCAAGGCCATCGAGAATCCCAACACCTCGATCATCGGACATCCCACCGGGCGCATTCAGCTCCGCCGCGACTCCTATCCCTTCGACATGCACGCCGTCCTCACCGCTGCGGCGAAACACAAAGTCGCCATGGAATTGAACGCCTACCCCGACCGCCTCGATTTAAACGATGTCAATCTCCGCCAGGCCAAGCAACACGGCGTGAAAACCGTCATCAACACCGACGCTCACCACACCTCGCACATGGAGAAAATTCAATACGGAATTCTCCAAGCCCGCCGCGCCTGGCTGACCAAAGAGGACGTTCTAAACACTCTACCCGTCGACAAATTCGCAAAGGCCATGAAGCACGCCTGGTAGCGCCCGACCGGCTGAATCTGTCCGGAATAGGCCTCAAAAGTTTTCCACAGACTTATTTGCCTCGATGTTCACATGACCTTGCCTCTGGCTGCTCGAGTTTCAATACTGGGATCACTACGCGCAAGGAGGCAGAGAGTGAACTCTGACAATCATCAAGCGCCAATCAAGAATGAGATCGAAGCATTCGCCTGGACTTACGAGCAGAAGACCGGCGAGCTTCAGCAGGACGACAAGCCCATAGCGACGGGCTACTCCGGGTCCGGAGTGGGCAAGAATAATCCGGCCATGGAATCGGTACCAAACGTTGGCCCAATTCCCAATGGGGACTGGGTGATCTCGGGGCCTCCCGTCGACACGCCGTCGCACGGTCCGTACGTTCTCCATCTGGAGCCTGCCGCTGGCACCGAAACCTTCGGCCGTAGCGGCTTTCTCATGCACGGAGATTCGAAGGAGCATCCCGGCTGCGCGTCAGAGGGATGTGTCGTTCTACCCAGAAAAGTGAGGGAGCAAGTCTGGAATAGCGGTGACCGGGAACTGCAAGTGATCGCCGAGCTTCCGCCCGCAGAACCCCAGAACTCCGCCAAGAAGTAGGACGCGACGTTTCGCGCCGGTCGATTCTGCGCCTCGGCAAGCGTAGAATCGGCCTGTACGGTCAATCTTTATGCCTGATCAGACACCCGTTCCCCCGTCCGCGACGCCATCATCTCCGGAAGTCGCACCACCACCCCAAAAGCCTGCGGTTCCGGCTGGTCCAACCATCCACATCGGGGAAGAATTCGGTACGGCGAAAAAGAATCTTCCGCCGGTAAAGATTGTCCTGATCGCCGTCGGGGCGGTTCTCGTCGTCGTGCTGATCGCTTCATTTCTAAAGCGGGCCAAGCCGCAAGGAGCAGGTTCGCTCGACAATGTGGTCGCCGTCGAAATTCCGGAGCAGACCTCGACCATGGTGGCTCTGACCTTCACCTTGCGCAACACCAGCGACAAAGCTTTCTACGTTCGCACGCTGGGTGGTTCGGTGAAAACGGCCACTGGAGATTCCACGGCTGATGCGGTCTCCGCTGTAGATTTTGATCGTTACTACCAAGCCTTCCCGGCGCTGAAGAATGGAGCACTGCCGGCACTCAAGCCTGAAGCTGAAATCGCTCCCGGCGGATCACAATCCGGAACGATCATCGTAGCTTTCCCGATGTCACTTGATCTTTTCAACCAGCGCAAATCCGTGAGCGTCGTGGTCTGGCCTTATAACGAAACTGTCCCGGTAGTTTTGACCAAATAGTGCGCCAGACTTGCGCGAATAGCCCCGGATGCGTTTCTATAGCGGGATGAACTTATTGCTCCCTCCCCTCCGCTCTGCCATTTTTCCAATCGTTCTCGTACTCTCAACGATTCTTGCTGCCAGCGCCGCGCCCGCGCCCAAGCAAGGCAAATATCTTTTCTACGTCGGCACCTACACACAGGAAGAAGGCAGTCAGAGCAAAGGCATCTACGCTTACAGTTTCGACGCAGCAACGGGCCAGGCAACGTCACTCGGACTCGCTGCTGAAACCACGAACCCATCCTTCGTCGCGCTCGCCCCAAGTGGACAGTATCTGTACGCCGTGAACGAAGTTGGAAACTACAAAGGACCAAATAGCGGGGGAGTCAGCGCTTTTTCCGTCGATCGCGCCAGCGGTAAGCTGACGTTCATCAATGAAGTCGCCTCGCGCGGCGCCGACCCCTGCTACATCATCGTCGACAAGTCCGGAAAGCATGTGCTGGTCGCGAACTATACGGGCGGAAGTGTCGCGGTTTTCCCCGTACTCGAAGGCGGAAAGCTTGGGGAAGCGACAGCGTTTGTACAGCACACCGGACACGGAGCGGATCCGAAGCGCCAGGAAGGACCGCATGCGCACTCGATCGATCTCTCGCCCGATAATCGTTTCGCTTTCGTCGATGACCTTGGGCTCGACGAGATTCTTACTTACAAATTCGACGCGACGAAAGGGACCCTTTCGCCGAATGACCCGCCCTTCGTCAAACTCGATCCGGGAGCAGGACCGCGCCATTTCGTGCTGCATCCCTCTGGGAAATTTGCTTACGTCGTCGCCGAAATGCAATCGACTGTGACCGCGCTCTCTGTTGACTTGAAAACAGGAACCCTGCAACGCCTGCAAACCCTCTCCACGTTGCCCAAGGATTTCAAAGGCGAAAATGACGACGCCGAGGTTCATGTTCACCCCAACGGCAAATTTCTCTACACTTCGAATCGCGGGCACGACAGCATCGTCGTCTACGCCATCGATCCGGTGAAAGGCACGCTGACCGTGAACGAGGACGTGCCTACGCAAGGCAAAATCCCCCGCAGTTTCGAGATCGACCCAACAGGCAAGTTTCTCTTCGCGGAAAACGAGAAGTCCAACAACATCGTTATATTCCGCATCGACGAGAAGACTGGACATCTGACCGCGACGGGCCAGAAACTGGAAGTATCCGAACCCGTGTGCGTGAAGTTTTTGCCGCAAGAGTAAGCCGTGAACCCTGCGTCTTTGACTGCGGATTCAGAGGATGGAAGAGAGGCGTCGCAAACGGCGCACTGTTAATTACTTCTTCTGGATGAATCTGCGGCGCACCAAGTGAGTATTCGCGTCGGGCTTGATTTCGTCGTACTTCAGGCAACTGATCGACCCATCGACCTCCAGCACAGCTAGCGCGGTTTGAGCGATGCAACTGATTCCATGTTCGCGAAGCGCGCGCTCGAGTTCATCCACGCTGACGTGCTCTTTCGCCATGTGCGATTCGATCGTTTTCCCATCGTGAATCAGCAGAGTCGGTTGTCCTTGGATCAGCTTGCGGAATCGACGATTCGTGCCCGACACTTCGGCGATCAGATAGTTCAGAATTAAAAGCGTAGCCGCTGCAACCGCGCCGCCCATCAGCGACGTATCGGGCCCGGTCATAGCGTTTTGCACGGAGTTCGACAGGAGGAGTAGCAGAGTCAGGTCGAACGGCGTCATCTGGCCGACTTCGCGCTTGCCACTCAGGCGTACGCCGATCAGGACGACCATATAGATCACACCCGTCCGCAGAACAATCTGCAGCAAGACGGGTGCGCCTGGAAAAACCACTCCCGACATCGGCTAGTTTGCCGTTACCGGCACTGGAGCCGATTTCGGCGTGCTCAAATATCCTGTGGCTTTGTTCTTATCCACGGTCCAGACCACCAACTCAAACAGCAGGTGATCGCGGCCGGAATAAAACTGGATCGGCTCGGATATGTTGCGATCCTTTTTCTCGATGGTCTTGTCGTCGGATGTTACGGCCAACGTGAACTTGCCCTTCTTGGCATCCGCTTTCCTCAACTGCAGGCTCACGGTCGAAACCGGCTGCGGCTTAGCGCCTTTCAGCAGCGTAAATTCGTAGTAATTCCTGTCACCCTTGTGCTTCAGGACTTCCAAATCTGAGCGCGTATTGGCGATCAATCCACTTTGCACGCCCAAGTCACCAACCGCACTTTGCAGCTTGGCCTTGGTCGCTTCAAGATCCGCTTTCGTGGATGCGACATCTGTTTTGACGCCGCCGACATCGGTCTTCACACCCGCGATGTCACCGGAGACGGCGGTGATCTGCTGCTTCTGTTCCGCTTCGAGGCGCGCCTCAGCTGCCTTCTGCTGGCTCTGGAGTTCAGCCGCACGGCGGGCCAATTCCTTCTTCGTCATGCCAGCTTGCTGAGCCAGCGTCTCTTCCTGTGCTTCGGCCGTCTGCATGCGATTCTGCAGCTCTTTAACCTGCGCTTGGCTGGCGGTCAGATCGCCGTTCAGTTTTTCTATATCAGTATGCGTGACATACTGCGCGTATCCGAACCCTGCCACCACCAGAATCGCCAATATAATCAGAATCCACTTGCCCGCGTTGGACTGACTTTCGATTACCTGATCCCCTTCATCGGCCATACCGTCTTCCTCCTCAGGAAGCTGAAGAATAAATTGCTGGAATAGTTAATTCTTTAGCACGAGCCCAACGGTGTCAATTGGCTCATCGGATGCTGAAGCGTTTCCAAACGATGCCTCGCATGAGTTGATGGTCACGGATGCTCCCGCTTGGCACGATCAAGCGAAGAAGGCTACGGATCGCTTGGACTCAAAGGATTGGAGTTGCGGCAGAGGGACCAGCAGGTCAAGGCGACTACCGCCGCCGCTCCTGTTCCTATGGCCCACGGAGAGTCCATGATGGCGCCTAATCCTGGGGGCTTATCGGCTGGGTTCAGATAGCCACCGCCGCATTTGTCCTCGCGGGACTTTTGCTCGCTCTCGCGTACGCGGTCGCGGCTCTTGCTTGCGGATGGTTTCGGCTGTTGCGTCTTCTTGGTATGCTCGTCGATGTATACGTCGAGCTTGAGGGCGGAGACTGTCACCTTGCCGTTCACATCAACGACGTCGTAGTGCGTCCACTTGCCATCGTCGACCGGAGTGATCGTCAGGCAACCGATGCGCACCCTCATTCCGCGCGTGGTGTTCACCGACAAGGTGCCGTGGTCCAACACCAGTTCGTCGCCTTCGAACTGCACGATCGTTTCCGCGCCGACGTCGGCGCTGGAGCCGGTAGCTTCGATGCGCGCGGCGGCATTCTTTTCGGTGCGGACAACATCGTCGGAGAACAAGGCGGTGGATGCGGGAGCGGACGTATCGTTGACGAAGACGCCGACACCGTTGCCTCGCAATATCGCACCCGTGGTCTCTTGCGCACAGAGCGACACCGGCACGATCAGGACCAGGCTGCTGCTCACGATATGTCGCCAACTAGACAGAGTTTGCCCCGCTCCGCACTCTTCCGCTGGTTCTAGCGTAGCCGAGGCACGATTGCGCTGCTATTGGCTGCTTTGGTGACCGGAGCGCAGGAAATACCGCGACTAGCGGGGCATTTCAGGCGCGCGCAAAATCGATGTATCCCTTCTGTGGGTCGGTGCGGATCAGCTTGGCGCGGAGCTTGTCGCCGACGTCGAGTCCTTGCTGGCCTTGCGCCAGCAATCCGTCGACGTGCGGCTGGAGGACGCGGACGAAGGTTCCGTGAGGATTCACTCCGGTGACGATCGCGTCGAACACCTCGCCGATGCGGGTTTGCATAGCGATCGCAGCGAGACGCTTCGACATCTCGCGCTCGACCTTTCGGGCCGCGTCTTCCTTCTGCGTGCAGTTGGCGGCGACCGCAGTCAGTTCGTCGTCGGAGTATGGATTCGTCTTTCCGGCGAGCATGGCTTTGATCAGCCGCTGCGTGACGATGTCGGCGAAGCGGCGATTCGGAGCCGTCGAGTGCGTGTAGTCCTGGACGGCGAGGCCGAAGTGTCCGGCAGCGGTTTCACCGGGGCGTTCGAGAACGTATTCGCCGGGACCGATGAGCTTGATCACCGTGAGCGACAGATCGGCAAAGTGATCGGGATCGGCGGCCTTGCGGCGTAGCAGGAGATCGTTGAGCGCTTTGGAATCCGGTTGCGCGGGAAGCTTCTCGCCTTTGCTCGCGGCGAGCTGGACGATGCGGTCCCAACGCTCGGGAGTGCGTACGATGCGGCGCAGTGACGAGACCTTCTCGAGCATGCGGGCGACAACGCCATTGGCGGCGATCATGAAGTCTTCGATGAGATCGGTGGCGTGATTCTTCTGCTGCTTCACCACGTCGATGACTTTGTCATTGAGGACGAGCGGGTGAACTTCGTCGGTCTGCAGGTTGAGCGCGCCATTCTGGATGCGGAGGTTCTTGAGGCGCTGCGCGACTTCATCCTGCAACTTCAGTTGCGCCTGCAGTTCACTCGATGCTGCGACCTTTGGAGGCGCAGGCGACTTCCCTTCCAGCCATGCTCCGGTGGAGTTGTATTGCAGTTGCGCCTTATTGCGGACGACGGCGCGATAGACGTCCGAAGACTTGATGTTGCCGTCGGGAGCGACCACAAACTCGGTGACCACGCTCAGGCGATCGACATTCTCGAGCAGCGAAGTCACTCCAGTGGAAAGCTCTTCGGGGAGCATGGGAAAGTTGCGGATTCCGGTGTAGACCGTTGTGGTCTCGCGCGCGGCGTGCTGATCGATGGGCGTCTGCTTGGGAACGAAAGCATCGACGTCGGCGATACCGATCAGGATCTTCACATCACCGTTCGAGACGCCATCGGCAACTTCTATCTGGTCGAGATCACGCGAGGTGTCGTTGTCGATTGATGACCAGAGCAGATTGCGCAGGTCGCGAATGCCATCGGCGACCGCGACTTGCGGAGGGTGCTGCCTCAGATCGGCAAGCTGGGCGGAAACTTCGGCGGGAAATTCGGGCTCGAAGCCGTGCTGCATCATGACTTCTTTCGCAGTGGCTTGCAGATCGAGATGCGACGGATTAGCGGCGGACATGAGTCTCCGTGAGCGTTGAGTTGGAGTTCAGGCTACCACGCGCGGGGAGTGGCTCATGACCGGCGGCGAGGGCTGTGGAAAATCATCGAAAAAAATCTGAGCTGAGGCCGAAAAATGGAAGTTCAAAGCGGTTTCGTTTTGGGAAATCTCGTTGAGTTGGCGGTACCCCCCTCCCCCCTCCCCTTTGGAAAGCCTTGACAGGCGCGGGTTCTGCAAAAATGCTCTGCAAAATCTTGAGGGCCTAGGGGTTAGAGGTCAAAATCTTGAGAACAAAAGAGTTACGCGATTTTTTCTTAAGTCGTCACCTACCGCCTTTGCCTCGGCCATGATGGGGTGAGTAGGCTGTGGAGCGCAAGGTCAGATGTCACATAGCCGAGCCGATTGAAGTTGAAAAGTATCTATCCAGCGGGGCGCTGCAGCCTCCGAACAGTTACGACAAAGGGGACGACGGTAACAGCCAGTGTCCGGTTCCGGTTGACCGCGCGATGCCTTTTCTCGGATTATTATGGCGCATGGATGTGGAACGCATCATTCACGAGATTGAGCAGCTTCAGGAAATGTTCGAAGCGCCGGATATTCGTCCGCTCAGCGCCAGCGACATCTCAGCGGCCAATCGAAGACACGATGAGACGCTTGCGAACAGTCCATGGTTCAAACTCTGGCAGAGTTACGGCGTGTGCTGCCGACCGGGGTCTCCCGAATTTCGTTTAGGCGAAGCCGAACGCTAGCCTCCTCCCGCAACAGTGCGGAACTCCAATATCCGTTTTCACTTGTCGTGTGGCGCTGTTATCTGCGTTATCGTTCTTTGCTCCGAAAGCTTTTTAATTCTGCGTCAGTGCCTTTGCAGGACTTCCAAATAGCCATGGGGTGAACGCGGTGGACCGTTGCCTTCAACGTTGGATATCCCCATTTCACTCATTAACCCGGGACCGGACATTGTCAATGAGCGCTAATGCTTGATTTCGACAGTTGAAGTTCAGTGGTGATCTTTGCGCTATGGACGAGAGAGGTTTTCAGTGTTTTGCCTGTAAGGAAAGCATAGCCGCACGCAACGAACACGGCTGCCCGGTTCTGATTCACCGTCGTCTCATCACATCAGAACGACAAATCAAGTCTCCCCGGTTTGTCTAAGCGTTTACACTCAAAAACCCGCCTCCCGACCGGTCCACTAGCAGGATGAGCAACCGGCAAGGCAGATCTTGTAGTTTTTACCCGACTTCCGCTACGCGAGAGTGCCCTCCGCTGCGCCAAGCTCGAACGGACCAAATTGATATTGGGGTTTGTCTGAAGGCACTTTGACGGGAGACTCTTCCCCAGACGATCAATCTTATCGTCCCTGCGGCTACCGAGAATGAGTTAATACTCGTCGCTAAAGCGAATGGTTTTAATAGGGTTAGCCGTTAATGAAGGCTTAAGTCCGAGTTTCATTGACCTTCGAAATGGTTTGATTCACATTCATGCTCGCAGGACGGCAGCTACCCGGCGGTCAAACGAATCCTGGATGTCGGCCCAACCCAAGATCCTCAACCAGAATCGAGGGGGACGCCTCTCTCTCAAGAGTCAAGGAGCCGATTTCTGTGCTTCTGCAAGCGCGGGTGTGGGCCATTATTTTCGTTGAGCCAAATGCAAATGGTGCGAAGCAAAGGAATAACAATGAAACGATCTTCAGTTCAGCTGGCCCTATCGACGATCTTTGGAGGCACAACAATGTCCAAACGAACTCTCGCACTTTTGTCGCTTACCGTGGCGTTGAGAATCTCCGCTCTTGCTGCGGATCTTCCCGGCTCCAAGGACCCGCCGGGAATGAAGCGCTACGAGGGTAGCGAGATTATTGCGTACAGAGAGCCAAGGTTCGACGAATTCCTGGTGCCGATGGGTGCGCCTACATCGCAAGATCCCCCGAAGTATACAAAGAGCGTGAAGGTCGAGGGCTTGGTCAGCAGGTACACGTACGTCGCGCCCGCAGGCAGAACACCAACGGAACTCCTGCGTAACTACAAGCTCGAATTTCAGCGAATGGACGTGGTGACACTCTACGAAAAACCTGCCGGCGCGGGGGGCTGGTTTGGACCGACGTTGAGTCCGATCGCGGTGGAAGACAAGATTGGCGACATACTCGCATACAACCAAGACCAGGAACGCGTCCTCGTGGGCAGGACGAAGGATGCTTCGCCTACGTACTACTACATCTTCGTTACCTCCTATCGTGCCGGAAATATGCCGGATCGGCTTCAGTCAAGGGTGACGAAGGATAGCGCGCTCGCGGAGATCGTGGTGGTAACGCCGCAGCAGATGGAAAAGAAGATGGTGTTCGTGAATGCTGACGAAATGTCGCGTTCACTTGCCGATTCAGGCAAGATCGCACTGTACGGAATCTATTTCGATACAGATAAGGATTCCGTGCGGCCCGACTCGCAGCCCACCTTGCAGGAGATTGCAAAGCTGCTCGCCGCCAACCGAAGTCTTAGAGTTTCGGTGGTAGGGCATACGGACAATCAAGGAAAGCCGGATTACAACCTCGACCTCAGTCGCCGCAGAGCTGCGGCAGTGGTTCGCGAGCTGACTTTGAAATACGGGATTGCGGCTGATCGGTTGAGTTCGTTTGGCTGCGGTTTCTACGCGCCCGTCGCATCGAATGATGCTGAGGATGGCAAGGCGAAGAACCGGCGCGTGGAACTGGTGAAGTGGTAGGGTGCGGGTGAACATAAGGGCTGGGTCTTCGTTAGCGAGATATTCCGCAACGAGGAGATCCATTGTCATGTAGGCCAATGGGGATAGGAAACAATTGACGATCGAAATGCAATTTCCCCAGAACGACAAAAGGATTTGGCCTGACGCGGGGCACTTGAGTGTTGTCGCCTGTTTTCGCCAATTACACAACGTCGGGTGCATAATGTCGCTTGGGTGATGCCTTGAGCCGTACCCGCAAAGATCAAAGAAAATCTACGAACAGAGTCCTCGAGGTCGTGGGAAGGGACGACGGGACGTTCGACCTCTTCATGAATGGCGAACTCGACCGAGAGCGCATCCATGAAGACAGCTTAAACGAGCAGCTTTGCGTCCGCTTCGGGTTTTGCGGAAAAGAATACGACTCGATTCTGCTTGAACTAGTCGAAAACGGCAGAAAGAAGCTCTTACTCTAACTTGTTCTGAGTGTAATCGCATGTTTACAACAGCTGAGCGTCGTGGATGATTACGATGGAGGTTTTTGCCCATGAAGCAGTTGCTGCTGGGGCTTGTTGCGATTCTGATGCTCGTAGCATTTGCGGGCATCGGCATAGCCCACATTTTCAAACCGGACTACTTCATAAAACGCTCGGGTATCCGCAGAGGCGGCGAGATGCTGACCGAATCAAATCGCGCCGGTTTTCAAATAGCCGGAGCGATCTTTGCTGCCGTCGCGATCTATCTCTTGTACACGTTTTTTCGACACTAGCCACCACGATGAGTGCTATCGCCTGTTAGCGACAGTTACAATCGGACTGTGCCTGAGGAACGCAAAATTGGTCGGAATGACCCGTGCCCCTGCGGAAGCGGGAAGAAATACAAGAAGTGCCACGGCCCAAAAGAAGGACAAGAAACCGTCGGGGTGACAGCCAACAAACCAAATAAGCCGAAATCGGACCGAAGCTCCGAAGCATCAATTCCAGAACCGGACTTCGGGCGAGACTAACACCCGTACGATCTCAATGAGTGCTAACGCCTGTTAGCGACAGTCAGTGGATAATAGAAGCATTCCACCGCGGAAGTGCGTGCTGGGGGTGCTCCAAACACCAAAGAACCGATGGAAGGAAGAGGGAGCGGGGAATACTCCACGCGTGTTGCACGTGCGGCAACCTGAATAATCCACCATCGGACCCCGGCGCTCAATGAGTGAAATCGCCTTCCATGAGAAGGCCGGTCGGAGTCAAGTTAGTTCTTTTGTATTTTCGTTGGACATGCCTTTTCTTTAGCCGAGTCGCCGCTGACGCCATGCTTCCATCCGCACTCTCGAGGAGCGATTCGTTTCGCTCGGTGCACATTGGGCGTTCTCGTTTCAGCCGGTGCTGCGATCTGATTATCGCCCTGGGTTCTGCTCTTGGAGAGTCGAACCTGGGCCAGGCGATTAACGCAGTCACCGGAACTCGGCTTTAGACTTTTGATTTCCCAGAGCTGTTTTTGTTTTTATGCTGCGATCGCTAGCGGTCTGCTGCGGCTGTTGTGCAGCGGTTCGTATGCTTCTCCGCTGGCCCACAGGTGATGCAGCAACACGGCCAGCTTTCTGGCAGTCGCCGCGATGGCTCGCTTCTTCCCGCTCTTTCCGCCGCGCTCGGCCAACTTCAGTCCCCAGCGCCTGAGATCACAGTCCACTCCGAATGGTCCCAGAATGTGCTGCGCTCCCTGCACCAGCAGCGTCCTCAGATACGGGTCACCCTCCTTGCTGATGTGCATCTGCGGTTGGCTCTGGCCGGAGTTTCTGCGTCCCGGCTGCAGCCCCAGATAACAGCCCACGTCGCGGCTCTTGCGGAAACGATGCGGATCCTCCAAGGTCAGCATGTAAGTCAGAGCGATCAGCGTGCCCACACCTTTGATCTGCTTTAACAATGCGGTCTGCGGGTAGCTCTGCTGGGCCAGAGTTTCGATGCGTTCGTTGTATTCGCTGATGCGTTCGCTCAACGATTCCAACGCCGCCAGCAACGGCTCCAGGGCACGCTGCAGTTCCGGACTCAACCTTTCCGCTTTTTCCGGATTCATGTTGCGCACGTTGCAGCCGCGCAACCGCTCGCCATAGCTCTTGACCAGTCCACGCGCCGTGTTCACCAGCGCGGTCCGCGCTCGCACCAGTCCGGCGCGTGCCCGGATCATCGTCAGATCCGCCTGCGCTTTCGCGCTGCGGTGTTTCACCGGACTCAGCAACTGCGGGTCAATCCTGGCCAGCCGCGCTAAGGTCTGCGCGTCCATGCGATCGTCTTTCTTCCGGCTCTCCCCAATCAGCCGCACCTTGCGCGCATTGGCCACGATCACTTCATGCCCCAACCCGCTGAGCAAGCGACTGATCCAGGGCGAATGCGTCCCGATTTCCAGCCCGATCCGGCTGTGCGGCATCTCGCCGAAGGCCTCGCGCAACGCTTTTGCTGTCGTCCGCACCCGGCGCTCCAGTTGTATCTGGCCGGATTCATCCAGCACGCAGTACCAGCTCGATCGGTCGCCCAGGTCAAGTCCGACGGTTAATTTCTGCCGTGAGATTTTTGTGCTTCGCTGCGCTGCTACGATGCTAACCTTCTTCATTGCCGGTCTCCTTTTTATCTGTGCCTTGAGCACGTCGATAACTTGGGAGCGTACACCGCATCCCGTCCGGAGACCGGCCTTCTCATCCCATCTGATTTCGTCAGTTACGCCCTTGCATCTTCAGCAGGATGTGCGAGCATGGTGCCGTGCCAAAAGAGCTAATTCGCGCAGTGATGAAGGTTGTCGCTGGAATCGCTGCCGTGGTCTTTCTCCTTGCTCGTTTTACGACGACAACTGGGGTGCTTCTGTTCGCGGGTTCGATCGTGGTGCTACTGGTCTGCTTCGGCGTTCTGAAGCTCTTAGAGGACGATGATGAGAACACTGGTTATTGGCCAGATGATCCGAAGCAATGATGGGGCTGCGGTGACTTGAGTGAAATCGCCTGTTCTCAACACTTGTGCCGTCAAAGGTGACGAAGCTAAGCGGCGACGGAATCGTGAAACGTTATAATCGTTGACCGTGGCGATTGGAGCTGACACAAAGAGCGCGGGGCAGAGCCGTGAAGTCCTTGCTAAGGTTCTGGGGTGTCTAGCGCTTCTTTTATGGTTTGTTTGCGGGGCTTTGTACGAGCACTACAACCGGACACGTCCTAGCGTTGAGAATCAGGCCGAGGGAAGGGTCTACGTACAAAACAACCACGGCCATCATGCGTACCTGACCGCGCAAGAGTATTATGCCCCGATTGCCTTGGGAATAGCCGCCGGAGCGCTTTTCCTGACTGGTTCTTTAGTAGATCCAAAGCGAAGATTGTGGCGCCGGAGGCCCCTACGCTAGCAAACCGCGTTCAACTGTTGATAAATCCTGATAGCGCTCATTGACCCCACTCGGACAGCCTCAATGAGTGAAATCGGCCTGCTTACGACAATTGACGGCCTGTAGAACTTGGGCGACGAGCCAGGATTAATAAAAACCAAAAGAATCGGCTCTTCGTGGTCACGATCGAGGCCAGAGCCTAACCAAGGGAAATGACCATGGCATTACTTAAAGCTCTAACCCTTCTACCTCTAACATTGTTCTTTGTCCTGAGCGGATGCTCAGCAACCTGCGACCCACCATATACTTCAACCGCTAGCGGGACTGTTGCATTCACGTCCAGCCAGTTTAATCTCGTTCCCGGTCAATCTTGGGATATGAAAGATACGGTTTCAGGGGATCTAACACATTTCGAGACTCTGGCCGTACAGCAAGCTGGATGCGAGCCTGGACATCTACTAGACATGCACATCACTAAACAAAATGCACAGGACTACTGGCAAGCAGGACTCGCCGGAGCAGAGATCCATTGGATCATGCAGCAGGATCCGATGAGCGGCGATTGGCGCGCGGCTGTATCACTAATCGGTTATAGTGCTGCCCTCGGTCCTCAACATACGGTTGATTACCTGTGGCGAGATTCAAATGCCTATCTGGTGATTCCCGGCATTGCATACTCCAATCCTCAAGAACGTGGAGGCTGCGCTCAATGGTGGGCCGACCTCAACAGTCAAACAACTTCCTGCCTTGAGAAGGTCGGTATCGAGACGCCTTGCGCCAGATGGACGGCTAAACTGTCTATTCAGAATGTCGAGACTCCCGTCTATTCCGGCCCTGCACTTTTGAATGAAGAATTCGAAGGATGCACGGCGAATGAGGAAACGGCCAGTCAAACTCAATGCCCTCACGAGCTATGGTATTTCGCGCCTAAAGTCGGACTCGTCGAAATCAATGCAATTTGGGAGAACAGAGTTATCGTACGAATCAATTGACCGTCGGGGCGTCGCACAAACACCTGCATCACCCCACGCAGTGGCGGCGCGGGCTCGCAGGGGCGTGCTAACTGTGGGGAAGCCTGGGGGGGAACCTGGGTACAGACGGGACGTACCCCAATTCTTTCCTCCCGATCTGGGAATCATAATTCCAAACCGCAGCCAGCATTCGTCAGTGGACCGCGTTCTCCTGTTATTTTCAGCTTATGGCTCGACTGCCCCGCGTCGTAGTCGTCGACGTTCCTCATCATGTCACCCAGCGAGGAAATGCTCGACAAGTCATTCTCGTCAGCGATGCCGATCGCATCACCTACCTTGAGTTGCTGCGGGAGTACTCCCAACTTTACGGCCTCTCGCTGCTGGGCTATTGCCTGATGTCGAATCACGTCCACCTGATCGCGGTCCCACACAATCCGGAGGCGCTCGCGCAATCTCTCAAGCAGGCGCACGGACGTTATGCCGCCTACTGGAATGCCCGGCAGTCGTCGACCGGCCACGTATGGCAGGGGCGATTCTATTCCTGTCCCTTGGACCAGTCGCATCTGTGGGCGGCGTTGCGCTATGTTGAACTGAATCCGGTACGTGCGCGGATGGTGGAGGCTGCGGAACTGTGGAAATGGTCGAGCGCGGCGGCACACTGCGGAGTGACGAGTCCGCAACCGTTGCTGGACATGGAACGCTGGCGGAAGCGATGGACCGCGGCCGAGTGGCGTGAGTTCATCGGCGACGCGGAATCGGCAGCCGAGGTGGCGGCGCTGCGGCACTCCACGCACACCGGTCGACCGCTCGGTACTCCCGATTTCGTAACCGCTCTGGAGGAGCTGACCGCGCGCCCGCTAGCACCGCGAAAGGGAGGACGACCCAAGAAGTCCACAGCCGATCCCACGCATACTGGCCTTACCTTCGTGGCTTAGTCGTCGGAAAACGAGGGAACGTCCCGTCTGTCCCCAGGTTTCTCCCCAGGTTTCGTCCCCCAGGTTTCGTCCCCCAGGTTTCGTCCCCAGGTTTCGTCCCCAGGTTTCCCCCAGGTTTCTGTCCCCAGGTTTCCTGGTTTCCTAGGTTCTCACTGCGAGAGCCTTTCCGATACGTGGAATTCATGCTCGGAATTGTTTCGGAACAACTAAGAACTCGCTACGGCACACGAAAGGCCATTTTACTTTTGAGTGTGTTGTTCGGCGTTACAACTTCCACCGTTCCAGTGGTCGCACCAGATGGGACGGTAGTCGTGATGTATGTGCTGGACGCCTTGAAAGTAGCCTTCTTACCGTGGAATGTGACGCTGGTTGCACCTGCCAAATTGTTCCCTAAGATAGTCACGGCAGTTCCCACTTTTCCCGAAGCAGGATTCGTTTCAACGAACGGGCCAATCCCCATGGAAAGACTAAACACCGCTCCGTACCCGCCACTTCCGGCCATAGCAGCGGTCCCATAGAAGTTCCCATTAGTGGCTTGCATCGGAGCGGACTGGGGGTCCGCGCCATCATAGTCATCAAAGTTGTGCAGAGTCGTCAGGGCGCTCTTGGCTGTCATCTGAAAGACGGTGCCGAAAAAGGCATTGCCGCCGTCCTGAGTTGTCCCATAGAAGTTACCGTCGGTTGCCTGAACCAGTCCAGCAGGGGCATCACCGTCGGCATAGTCAAAGCTGTGTAAGGTCGTTAGCGTGCCCTTGGCGGTTATCTTGTAGATTGTGCCATCACCATTACCGGTGGGTCCGCCCTCATAGGTTGCTCCATAGAAATTCCCGTCAGTAGCCTGAATCAGACCGGAGGAAGGGCCTGATCCGTCCGAGCCTTCGAAACTGTGCAGAATAGTCAGCGTGCCCTTCGCAGTGATCTTAAAAACTAAGCCATTGCTGAGGGTCCCACCGCTGAAGGTCGTGCCGTAGAAATTCCCATCAGTGCCTTGGACCAGAGCATTCGGACCGGAGCCATGTGCAACATCGAAGCTATAAAGCGTTGTCAGCGTGCCGCTGGCCGTGATCTTGAATACCGTACCGCAGCCATTCGTGCAATTGTCGTCCGTTCCGCCGTAAGCGGTCGTCCCATAAAAGTTCCCGTCGGAACCCTGAATTAGCCCGGTGTAAGGGCCCGACCCATCAGTGCCGTTGAAGTTGTGCAGCGTCGTCAGCGTGCCTGATTGAGTGATCTTAAAGACTGTGCCACAGCCATTCGAACAGATGTTGCTGGCCCCACCGTTAGCGGTTGTCCCGTAGAAGTTTCCGTCAGTGCCCTGAATCACTCCTGTAGCAGAGGAACCGTCGGTGCCCTCGAAGTTGTGGAGTGTCGTCAGCGTGCCCGACGGAGTAACTTTGAAGACCGTACCACAGCCGTCGGTGCAGCTATCGCTGCTCCCACCAAGCAAGGTTGTCCCATAGAAATTCCCGTCAGTACCTTGAATGAGTGCTGCATTGGGGGCAGAGCCATTCGTGAAATCGAAGTTCGCAACGGTGTTAAAGGTCTGCGCCGCTGATGAAATTGCCGTCGCACCGCAAAACAGCGAAATGATACCGATGATTCCTAAAAACTCAAGTTTCCTCATACTGTCTCCTTGGCTTCATGGCGGGAGCAGACGCACCCGCGAGTTCGGCCTTCTACTATTCGAATCTGCCGATTTTTGTGTGCAGAGCGACATTCGCCAGTAGCGTTAGACTGTACGCACACTGTGTGAGGGAGACGGACACGCTCGATGGGGAGCGCCCCACGAACCGGAAATAGGGGCGTGACCGAGCACGTCATTATCGTCTGCACTGGTATGCCTGTCAACAACGAGTTGAGAGGGTAGTTGGGGGCTATTTCGTCAGATGGTAGATGATAACCTACGTCTCGTGGCGCAAGGGTTCGCGTACCGTTAACTGTGCTCTGTCTTCTGACGGTGGCCCGTGCGTTCGCGAGTACTCATTAAACCTGTGGACTGACGCGACGCACCCCAATTCTTTCCTGCCCAATTCTTCCTCCCGATCTGGGAATCACAATTCCAAACCGCAGCCAGCATTCGTCAGTGGACCGCGTTCTCCTGTTATTTTCAGCTTATGGCTCGACTGCCCCGCGTCGTAGTCGTCGACGTTCCTCATCATGTCACCCAGCGATGGGACGCTGCGCCAGATCGGCTTCGGGCGGACACTTACTCGCGCCATCAAACAGGCAATAAGATCCCATAACTCCGTGCAAAGGAGCGACTTGGTTCGTCGACTATGGGCCAGCCACAGGCCAGCTCGTAAATATTGACAAGAACTGATTCCCAAGCAAGAGTCGGTTCGTCGGGTCATCCGGCTGCTCACTCAGAGCCAAGTCCCGATGCGGGCTCCGACCTGGGGTAGACTTTGCGGAGGATCAAGATGAATTGCGAATCGCCTCGCGGAAATGGCTCTCAAATCACTGACCAGCGCCTGAACTTTTATTCCTTGGCGGCGGCCGCTGCTGGTGTAACGGTGCTGGCGTTGCTTCAGCCGGCCGAGGCCAAGGTTGTCATCACCAAGAAGCTAGTTTCAATCACCGAGCCTGTGTCGATTGACCTCAACAATGACGGTATTCCGGATTTTGAGTTTTCTTTCCAGGGTGGATCGACGGGAACTTGCTGCCGCCATACTACCCTCGTTGCCAAAGCGTTGACTGGCGGAAAGGTGATGGGACGCAAAACCAGTCATGAGCTCTTGGGACCTTATGCCTCAGCTCTGGTTCGCGGAGCCAAAATCGGAGCAGCGGCGCACTTTTCCAGCGCAAAGGGTCAAATCGCGATTGAGCACAAGAGCAATCACTATTCAACCTTTGGATATGACGGGAACTGGTACCTGGTTTCGAATCGTTACCTGGGCGTGAAATTCCTGATTGAAGGCAAGACACATTACGGATGGATTCGCCTTTCCGTGAACGTCCCTGGAAACTTCGCCAGCACGATTACTGCCTACGCCTACGAAACGGTCGCCAACAAAACCGTTCAAGCAGGAGAGACATCGAACGCGGCGGATGATTCGGAAACCGCAGTTCAGAGCATCGCCCCTTCGTTGGGAATGCTGGCTGCAGGGGTAGATGGCATTGCCTTATGGAAACGAGACGATGCACCGGGGATCTAATGATGCAGCAAAATAGAATGAGAAAACCCTAGGCAGTGCGAATGAAGCTAGTTAAATCAAAACAGTTCGAAATGGCGCAGGCGTGGACTGCTTTCAGGAGATTCCCCTCCCAGAAAAAACCGGCAGGACGCGATAGCATCCTGCCGGAAAAGCACTAGCGCCGAATACCCGACAGCCTAGGGAGCGGCCGTGGTCCATTTGTGCACGAGATTGTAGGCATTGACTGTGCCGATGCCCGTTGCAAAATCCCATCCCGTGGTGGTGCCGTACGCAGGTTTGTACGACGTATCGGACGTCGAAAGAACGCCCTCTGCGCCGGAAGGAATGTAGCAGTTCACGGTACCGTGGCAATTTACATCCATGTCGCCCAGGGTTACGTCGTAGAAGACGCAATCACTGTCGGCGCCGTTGCCCAGAGTTGAGTTGCAGCTGGACTTGCCGGACTTGCCGTATTCATTGTTAGCGAGCGCGTAATAAACCACGTTCGGATTGCCTTGGCGGCCTCCGACCTTTTGGTTTACGAGCGCTTGCATTCCGGCGAGAATTGGCGAGGAGAACGACGTTCCGCCGCCGCCGGACCAGTCCACCGGCGCGCCTGAGCAGGATCCGCCGCCGGTCGTATCGCAGAACACATAGAAGTGTCCCCAGACTCCGTTGGCCGCAAACAGAGAGACGTCCGGAACATCGCGCACTCCATCCTTTGGATTGCCCATGAGCTTTTGCCATGAAGGTTTAGCGTAGCCCTTGCAGGTTCCGCCGACGACGCCATAGGTCGAAGGCGAGCCCGTTGCGCATTCGCTGGGACCGCCGCCGCCGCCGATCGTGTCGAGGAACCCTGCGCCGGTCGCGCTGTTGCAGAATCCGTCGGCACCGTAGGGAGTCGAGTATCCTTCAACCGTGCTGATCAACACGCTGGCGCAAGAGTCGTTCCAAGGAATCTCAGGAACGTAGGAAAGAGCCGACTCGAAGGTCGGACTGTTGGTGGCACTCCAGTAGGTGCTGTTTTCGCCGAGATAGCTGTCGCCGAAATCGGTACCGCCGACCGAGACGTTGTACGGAGTCTCGCCCCAACCGGTGACATTAATCCCATGGAACGCCGATTCGTACGGGCGATCGCACTCCGCGGCAGCAGCATCACCAGCCGATACGAAGACGGAAACGCCTTCTGAAACGGCTTGCTGAAATGCTGAATTGAAGGAGGCCTTCAAGGCTGCCTGAGTGCCGGCCTCACAAGTTCCATAGCTCATGCTCACGATCGACGGAGTGGACTTGCCGTTCAGCAAGTTCTGGACCGCGATTAATCCCCCGAAGGTTGTGGTGCCGGCACAGGAAGCGAGTTCGATCGTCGCATTCGGAGCCGCGGCACCGGCCCATTGCACGTCGAGCGAGGCCTCATCGCTGTCTCCGTTCAGCCCGGGATCGATGCAGTTGTGCGACTTGGCGGCCTCCGGATGGACCTGCGTGAACTGTCCACTGGTAAAGCTGGTCAGTCCGAAAGTCTGACGGAATGTGTTCCAGTCGGACGAACTGGCGTCGGCATCTTCCACGACGACAACCGTCTGCCCCTTGCCGCTGGTGCCTTCGGCGAAGAGAGGATTCAGGTTGTAGATAGTGGCAAGATCGCCCGGCACGACGGCGTAATAGGTAAATCCATTGATAGCAACGGTGTATTGCGATTTCTTTTTGTACATCTTGTGCGGCTTGAAATCGTTGAGCGAAGTGATACCGATGATCGCGGGAGCCAGCGCCGCCGGAATTTGAGGATCATGCATGTTCGAGATGTGGCTTTCACCGTTCACCTGGAGGCGATGAATCTCGGTCTGGAAAGCCTCGCGCACCATGCCCGCAGTGCCCGAGAAATCGATCAGAACGCCGCTCGCGTAGCGGACATTGACGGTGAAACCGTGGCCTTGCAGCCAGCGAATAATCGTATCGGAGTCGGACTTGGCCAAGCCGTAGCGGTTTCCGAACTGCTCGGCAGTCAACCACTGGTGGTAGGTGGAGGATCCGGGAGTTTGCAGGTCGCTGATGTAGCTCTCGAGCGCGGCTTCTTGTTCGGCAGGACGCCGCAGGAGTAGTTGCAGATGCTGCATCGCAAAGCTGTCGGGAACACGGCCCAGATCGTTTTTCGCGATGGCATCGGGGTGGGTGTTGCCAACCAGGGTCACGCGGCTGGATTCGTTGATCGCCGAGGTGATCAGCGGGCGAGTCTGTTGTACCTCGCCAAAAGCAAGATTGAGGTTGACGCAACAAGCCAGGGCAATGGCTGCGAACCGGAGAGGCAAAGCAACTCTCATTTAGAATTCTCCTTAATTTTTCAACGTTTGTTATCTGGGCCGCCCGCGCGGAAATGCCAGGGGTACGGGGTCGCCCCAAATCCCGCGACTGGCAGCCGTCAAGAGCGGTTGACGGCATCGGTAAGTAAGCCACTAAATGCGGGACGGGTCAACAGAAAATCGCTCTAAAATGCACTGGCTGGAGACTATCGGCCTAGGGAAGAAAGTACCAAATTGTCACGGTTGTGCAACGCAGGCGTATTCGCGACGCTTTCTTCCTGACACAACAGCCGAGCTGCGGACACGCTACAGGTTGCAGAACGGAGCACGAAAATGAGTAAAAGACGGGCCCGGAAGCCGAGGGGGTCTCCGCCCGGGCCCGTTCGCGACGGTTATTTCGTCACGACAAACTGTGGATTGCTGTTGAGCGTCCCTGATGGCGTCACGACGGAAACAATTCCGGTCGTCGCGCCCTCGGGAACCGTTGCACGTATGAAGGAATCTTTTTCAACGGTGAACTCGGCGGGCGCGCCATTGAAAGTGACGCTCGTCGTTCCGGTCAGATGATTGCCAAGAATGAGGATACGTTTCCCGACTTTTCCACCGGTGGGCACCGTTTCGACCAATGGGCTAAGATCGTTCGACAACGAAAAAATAGTGCCAGCGATGTTGCTATTGGTGTAGTAATTGGTGCTCCCGTAAAGCAAGCCTTCGGTGCCTTGAAAAAGCGGCACGTATGGCGCGTTGCCATTAATGTCGAACGAGTAGAGAAGGGTGAACTCCCCTTCCGGAGTAATCTCGTAAGCAGTGCCGTCGCCATACTTCCCGAAGAGGTTTACTCCGTAGAGATTCCCGTCATTGGCCAGCGCTAACCCTGCGCCAGGATCCCCTCCCTCGACAGACGGGTCGAAGCTGTGAAGGATCTTGAATTGGTGTTCGGCGGTCAGTTCGAACACAACTCCATACCCATGCGTGCCGCCGAATGAGGTTGTGCCAAAGAAATTCCCTTTTGCGTCCTGGACCAATGGCTGAATGACCCCGCCAGCCGCGCAGTCCCCCTGAGTGCAAAAGTCGTAGATGACCTGATAATTACCGGCCGGACTCAACTTGTAAATAACACCGGCGCCCCACGTTCCTCCTTGGGCTGTCGTGCCATAGAAGTTTCCATCCTGTCCCTGGATTGGCGACAGCGGGAAGCTGCCGTCCTGACAGTTGGAAAGAGCACAGAAGGAGTGCAGGTCCTTGAATTTGCCGGTTGGGCTGATTCGAAAAAACACGCCTTGATTCCATTCGCCTCCGGATTCGGTTGTCCCATAAAGATTCCCGTCGTTGCCTAGATAGAGCCCATTCGGATTCTTGCCATCGCTGCACGTCAGGTCGGAACAGAAAGTATGGAGCAATGAGAACTTGCCGCCCGGCGTTACCTTGTAAAGGGTTCCGGAGAGTCCCTCGCCACCGTACACAGTCACTCCGTAAAAGTTCCCGTCGCTCCCAAGCACCATCAGGTAAGGATTTCTTCCCTCCGCGCAGGTTCCTTCGCAGGGGAAGCTGTAAATCGTGCTGACCTGTCCGGAGGGCGTCATACGGAAGACATCGCCAAATCCGAATGCACCCGCCCAGTACCCCGTGCCGTATAAATTTCCATCCGTCCCCTGGATCAGTCCGTTGGGGGAATCACTCGAGCCGGTAAACTCGGCGAGGAATCTTACAGTTTGTGCCTGGGCGCATACCGCCAGGCTGAAGGTAAGAGCCGCATTCACCAGAACGAAAACCAACTTGCGAAAAGCCTTTGAACGTTTCATCGTAGTATCCTCCGCCGTGCCGATCGTTTCACTCTGACTGCCGGCGCCAGCTGGCCCAATTTTTTTGTCAGCGTTTCCGGCGATCGCCGGATGCGGCACAACCTGTGCCGCATCCGTTGTTTTTTCTTTTACTTCGTGACGACAAATTGCGGATTGCTGTTGAGCGTTCCCGTCGGTGTCACGACGGAGACTGTTCCCGTCTTCGCGCCTGCGGGAACAGTCGCTTTGATGTAGGTGTCGGATTCCACCGTGAACGAAGCTTTCACCCCGTCGAACTCGACGCTGCTTGATCCTGTCAGACCGCTGCCGAGGATGAGCACGCTCTGGCCGACTTTCCCCGCCACGGGCACGGTTTCCACCAGAGGCTTCATGCCGTTTGAAAGGGTGAAGATCGTCCCGTAACAACAAGGAGGGGCTCCGTAGAGCGTAGCGCCGTAAAGCAGGCCATTCGTTCCCTGGAAGAGCGGTCCATCAGATGGGTCGTAGCCTTGGTTGCAACATCCAAAGTCGAAGAGATTCGTAAACTTACCCGCGGGTGTAATCTTGAAAATGGTCCCTTCCTGGCGGCCGCCGCCGTCCTGGGTCATTCCGTAGAAATTACCGTCGCTGGCCAGCGTCAATCCGGTAAAGGGGCCTCCGCCCGAAACGAACGTGTACAACACGCGGTATTGATGCGTCGATGTAATCTCAAACGCGACTTGGTCGCCGTACACGCTGGTACCAAAAATGTTCCCTTTGTTATCCGCGATGACAGTGCTCGGGTTTCCGCCTGTCTTACAGTTCATCCCACTCTGACCACAGAAATTGTGAAGTACCGTGTAGGTTCCCGAGGGAGTCAATTCATATACAACACCGCCTCCTGCCACTCCTCCGGCGTAGGTCGTGCCGTAAAAGTTCCCGTCGCTGCTCTGGACCGGCGGGAAGTATGGGGTTGAGCCGTCTGCGCACTTCGCAAGCGAGCAAAACGTGTAGAGCAACTTGAACTGGCCAGTTGGGCTGATCCGAAAGATCGTGCCGCCACCACCGTTGCCGCTGGCTGCGGTCGTGCCGTAGAAATTGCCGTCGGTACCCTCAATCACGCCGTTCGCAAACACTCCATCAGCGCACGAAGCAGCACAAAAGGTGTAGAGCGTCGTCAGTTGGCCGTCCAGCGTTACTTTGTAAACGGTGGATCCGATGGTCGTACCGCCGTCGGTTACGCCATACAAGTTTCCGTCGCTCGCGAGAATGGGAGCCCGGCCTGGATACTCCCCGTCGGTGC
The DNA here is from genome assembly GCA_963793945.1 of uncultured Acidobacteriota bacterium. GTDB lineage: Bacteria > Acidobacteriota > Terriglobia > Terriglobales > Acidobacteriaceae > Sulfotelmatobacter. Next base: position 339,984 of record CAWCCE010000003.1, read on the forward strand.
AACCTGGAAGTGAACAGAAGCTGTAGATCGTGCTCAGTTTTCCGGTGGGAGTTATTCGGAAGATCTGACCGTGGTAGCTGGCGCCGGAGGCTACGCCGTAGAAATTTCCGTCAGTCGCTTGCACCACGCCTGTCGAGGATCCCTGAACGCCGCTGAACTGCGCGATGAAGTCAACGGTTTGTGCCTCGGCGCGCATCGACAGGCTGAAGGTGAGGGCCACAGCTACAAATGCCACCAAAAACATGAAGCGTCGTGTCTTGTGCTGCATGAAAACCTCCTGAAGCGCAGCGAAGTCGCTAGCGCGCGAATTTCAATTGAGGTCGATCGCAGGGTGAGCCTAGGACGGGGCCCAGAGCAGCTTGTCACTTGGGGAGGTTCAATCTACTTCAACCGCTCCCGGCTGTCAACGGAAAAAGATAAGTTAATTATCTATTTTAGTGAGGTCTTGGCAGGCGATCAAACGCACTAATCTCCTGCAGCGCTCGCTACTCATTGAGAAGATTAGCGAACGCGACTGACGGCCGCCCCAACCCGGTTGAGCCTGAGCCGCGCATCGTCACGAGACGCATTGATCAGCGCGAGGGCACGTTGGCTGTTTCCAACCAGCCTTTGCAAGGTCTTGCACAGGCGCTCAAACTCTCCGCGCGAGCCCAACTCAAAGAATACGTCGTTGATTTGTTGCAACTCCGGGAACAGTGACTGTAGCGCTCCTGCCCCAGCTGGAGCCAGAGAAAGAAGAGTAACGCGTCGATCGTGCGCGTCGGTATGTCTTTCCAGGAAACCCTTCTTCAGAAGTTTTCCCGACTCCATCGTCACGAAGGGACCCGTCACGTGCAGGTAGTCGCCCACGCGGCCGACGCTAACCCCATTCTGTCCCTGAAGTTCGGACACGGCCATCATGATGGTGTACTGCGGCGCGGTGATTCCCAGCCGTTCCCCCAGATAACGCTTCACCGTATCCATGCGCGCGGAAACCGTGAAAAAGTCATACAAGAGTCTTCGTAAGGAATGGTCCGATTTCCCTGAAGTAAGAATCGTACTCGTCGCGGTAAGGGGGAAGTGAAAACTATTCTTTTGCCGAGGCATGGATCGAAAGAGCTTCTCCAGTTCTGAAGGTACTTTGTTCGAGTATAGGCCACGTTTGGGTAGCCATGTGCCGCGCGGAAGACAGATTTCGTACCCGTTGCCCTTTACAACAAATGCTGTCTTATCAGGCTTGAACATCGCAGGGCAATGGTTCGGGAAACCGGTGGGCGTGGCTAGAGAACCAAGCTTCAGGCGGGGTTCTGGGTGCGCCGTTTTCGTCGGCACTCATGGTGTGATCTTGAAGACCACGCCGCTATTGTTGGAACCGCCCGATTGTGCGGCTCCGTATAGATTTCCCGCCGAATCGAAGATGAGTGAACCGATGGCAGGCTTGGAGCCATGAGTGCCGTCGAACGAATGCAGAGAAGTTGCGCTCCAAAATCCCTGTTGTTTCGTTAACTTTATGACCGCACCGAAGATGTCGACATACGTGAAATAAAGATTCCCGGCAGAGTCAAAAACCACGCCGGAAATTGGGAACGAAGGCCCGAAAATACCCAGTGGGTAAGCAAGCGTCTCCGACCAGGTTCCGTTGGACTGGAGCGAGAGTTCGAATACTGCTCCTCCGCTGTATCCGTCGCTCGGAATCCCACTGGACGTGACGCCATACAGATTCCCGGCGGTGTCGAAGGTTAATCCTGCCGCAGGAGCGCTGCCCTCGGACATCCCGGCATTGAAGTTGTGCAGGATTTTTTCGGTCCAGCTTCCTCCCGACTTCGGCGGCGACAATTCGAACACTGTGCCTCCGGCCTTGCTCCCCCCTGAAAATGTCGTGCCGTAAAGATTGCCCGAGGAGTCGAGAATGAGGTTACAGCGCGGAGAAGCGCCATCGGTCCCCTTGCCGAAGCTGTAAAGAACGGTTTCCGTCCATCCACCTCCGGATTTTGGCGATAACTTGAACACGGTTCCACCGGTGATTTCCTGTCCATTGCCATGGGAACCGCCGCCTTCCGTCGTGCCGTAGAGATTGCCCGCGGAGTCAAACGCCAGTGCATTCGTAGGAAACTGGCCGTCACCGGTACCACCGAAATTGTGCAAAACACTTTCCGACCATGTGCCCGATTTCGATTTCGTCAGTTCGTACACAACGCCGACGCCATTGGTTCCTCCCAGCTTCGTCGTACCGTATATGTTTCCGGCGGAGTCGAAGATCACCGGCCCCGCTGGAGTCGAACCGTCGCTGCTGCCATTAAAAGAGTGCAGGGTTTTTTCCGTCCAACTGGTGCCGCTGGGACTTAATTCAAAGACGGAGCCTGCCCTGGAACCACCCTCTTCGCCGGCAACTCCAAAGAGATTTCCTGAAGAATCAAAGACAAGACCGAGGAGAGGCGACGATCCTTCCTTCGTCTTAAAGTTATGCAACACCGTATAGGTCTGGCTCTCGGCCTGGGGAGTAATGAGCGCGAGCATGCAAACTACGGCCACGACAGATACGATTCCGCTGATAGAGGTCCGGCTAGGCATAGGGGCGTATCTCCTTCGAGTCAAATGGCAGTCAGTGCTCGATCGTGGCCCTAGTTTGCAATTGCAATGAATTCCGCCAGAATGGCAGTCCATCTACGCCTCGTGCAAGCATCCCGAGCGAAGGCCCAGCGTTGGCTGAATTCTCTCTCGGACTTGCCTTAGTGCTCACGGTCTCGCTATCGGCAGTTGCACCGGCGGCGATGGACTTGTTGGCAACGGTTTCGTAAGCGTACTCGGTTATGGTTTGAAGACCACCCACCGGCGTAACAAACGTAAGCCGGATCCATCCGTAGTGCGTTGCGCCCTTAATGAGAAACTTAACGCCAAGATAGCGATCGGTAACATCTCGCCAAACCCCGTAATAGAAGTGCGACGGAACATCCGTTTGGGCGGCAACTGAGCGCTCAATGGTAAGTTGTCCACGTCCGATGGAGCTCGAAAAATGCGCTGTGGACCCAATGTTCGCGCCGCTTAGCACTGCGGAGGCATACGCTCCTCCTGGTCCACGATTCCCGCCCATCACTTTGCCGCCGGTCAGAGGTTTGATCGCAAATGAATAGAAAAAGTCAGGTACATAGCCAATCCTCGAGATGGATAAAGCAAAGTCGTTGACTCCGTCTTTGTTGAGATCGATGGAGGCGGGCTGGCCGGGAGATATCTGGAGGTTCGTGTGAGTGACAACGACTGAACCTTCGGCAGGCGCGGCTAACGCCAGCACGCCTACTCCGGCGGCGGTTGCGGCAAGCGAGTAGAGCATTAAGCGATGATCGTGAGCCTCTGAGCGTTTCCCCCGGGGTCGTTTGTATGGCATTTCATTCCTCCGGCGCGAGGGTCACGGTATAGCAGCAAACGCTTGAGGTCAAGCGCTCTGCGCTGTTTTCTTCCATTGCCTCGGCTGTTCACAAAAAAAGTAAGCGCGACTTTCCAAGGGGCTCGCGCAGCGGGGCTAGATCATCAGGTTCCGGCATTTCGACCACCCGGATAGAAGTTTATCGCAAGCGCTGCGCAGGAAAAGTTTCTAGCTTTTGGGGAGGCGCTCTATGTCTGCGTTGGTGAAGGTGCGAACGGAGCTTGGCTTGTGAGATTTGAAATAGGAGGCGACTTCGCCGAGAGGAACTCCGTAGCCTTGATGCTCCAGGGAGGTTGCCGTGACGAACGCAGTCACTCCGGTGTCGACGAAGTTCGGGGGCAGCGGGTGCGGCAAGGGCGTGGAGGAGACTTCTGTTTCGCTGGTGGTTTCGGGGGTAAGGAGCGGATTCTTGGGAACACCCCAGAATACTTCCGACAAATTCGGCTGAACTGGAACGATGGAGGTGGGATTCAGCTGGTCCGCAGCCGGAATCGTTGCGGCGGGAATCGGACTCGCGACCGATGTCAGCTCAGAAGGCATCGAGAATTCCGCGGCCGTGCTTGGAGCTGGATTCGTGGAGAGCGATATCGACGGCGTCGCGATCGAGTGCAAGAACATGGGATCGCTGCCGGGCGGGACCAGGTACTGAGGACCGGCGGGAAAACTGGTGTCCTGGGCGGCGGCGACTCCTGCGAAGACAAAGAGAAAAAGAAGAAAGCTGGCGAGACGCATGGGGCCTCCTTTTGGCGCACACCTGCTGGCTAATTATGGAACGGAATTCGGGAGGATAGCCAGAGTCCTTGGACCCCAATTGGCTTATTGGGCGCGGGGTTTGAGCGGGGAGGCGACTGCGGCGGCGGCCATCTGGCGTTCGCGGCGGTTGGTGAAGATGACATGGAGCATGTAGAAGACGATACCCAGGTTTCCGAGAAGAAAGGCACAGCGGATGACCGTCACTCCGCGGAAGAGCTCCCGGACTTCCGTTGGCAACAGCAGTGTTCCGGAGAGGAAGGCAACCCATTCGGCCCAGGTTCTCCCCCTCCAGAGTCCGTAGGCCTCGGTGAAACGGAGCGCGGCATAGGCGAAGGCGATGCGGGCGGCGGCCCATAGGCGCGCGTCGGTAATGTTGTCGGCAAAATCGAGAAAGAGCTGGGCGTAGCGGCGATCGGTGCTGATATGGAGGAGAGCAAGCAGCCTTTCGGCGATCAGCCAGGTGTCTTTGTGGAGCAGGGCGATGGCGCACACTCCCATCACCAGAACAAAGATGCCCTTGAAGAATTCGAATCCGGCGACGGCCCGGAGCACGCGCCGCTGGCGGCGGTGGTAGTCAGGCTTGGTCCCGGGATGGCGCATGAAGGGGAACGATCACCTCAAGGCAGGTTACCACGGAGCCGGGCGTAGCCCTATACCGGCTGAATGGTAGGAAATGCAGGTTGAGAGGGGACCTCCGAATCGAATCGTCCATGTAATCTGGATGAGCGATTCGATTTTCAATCACGATGCGGATTCCGGTGTAAAAACGGTTTCCGGATTTCGTCATTTCGTTGCCCTGAACGCGATGCCTGCTGAAACTCAAATTGATTCGTCCACGTCGGCGTCGATGAGCGACTTCCGCATGACACTGCGACTGGCCCTGCCGCTGATTGTGGCCGAGCTCGGTTGGATGAGCATGGGCCTGGTGGACACGATCATGGTGGGGCGATTGCCGGACAGCGCGATCTCCATTGGAGCGACAGGGCTGGGGCAGAGTTTATATCACATGGTGGCCATCTTTGGCGGAGGATTGCTGCTGGGCATGGACACGTTTGTAGCGCAGGCGTACGGTCGCAAAGACGAGCGGGACGCCCGGCACACGCTGGTGAACGGGACGGTCCTAGGGCTGGCTCTCACTCCACTGCTGATGCTGGCGGTTTCATTCTGGCCGGCGATGATGCAGCGATTTGGAATTAGTCTCGAGTTGGTGGGGCCGATGCGTCCGTTCCTGGCGGCGCTGAATTGGGGAACGCTGCCGTTGCTGGCATATTTCGCGCTGCGACGGTATCTGCAGGCGGTTGACGTCGCGCTGCCAATCACCTTCGCAGTGATCTCGGCGAACATTGTGAACGCAGTCGGCGATTGGGCCCTGATCTACGGGCACATGGGATTTCGAGCGGAAGGAATCACGGGATCGGGATGGTCCACGTGCTTCGCGCGGATTTATATGGCGCTGGTGCTGGCGGTCACTCTGGTGTGGGTGGAGACTAAAGGGACGGCTTCGTCGCAAGAGCTGATGCATAGGGTGCGGCTGCGGATGGACGTGCTGAAAATCGATCCGCAGAGAATATGGGCGCTCCTCAAGCTGGGAGCGCCGGCGGCGGGACAGATCTTGCTGGAGGTTGGAGCGTTTTCGGCCGCGACGGCCTTGTGCGCGAGATTGGGCGCGGTGCAACTGTCGGGACATGAAATCGCGCTGAACTGCGCGGCGTTCACGTTCATGGTGCCGCTCGGAATCAGCGCGGCGGCAGCGGTGCGGGTGGGACAAAACCTGGGCAGAAGCGACCCGCACGCGGCGCGGCGAGCGGGATGGTCCGCAATCTTGTTGGGCGCGGGATTTATGACGTGCGCTGGCCTGGTGTTTGCGGCGATGCCGAAAATAATTGCGCGGGTGTTTTCTCCAGATCAGGCTGTGGTGGCGACGGGAGCGAAGCTGCTGCTGGTGGCGGCTGTCTTTCAATTGTTCGATGGATTGCAGGTCGTGACCACGGGAGCGCTGCGCGGTTCGGGCGACACCAGCACTCCGATGATTGCGAATTTCGTTGCGTACTGGCTGATCGGGCTTCCGCTGGGATGCTTGCTGGCATTTCGTTTCGGCTGGGGCGCGATGGGAATCTGGTTCGGACTGTGCGGGGGGTTGGTTATCATTGGATCGGCACTGGTGCTGGTCTGGCATCGGAAACCGCTGGCGGTGGTGGGAGTGGAGTCTAGGGCAGCGGCATAGCGCTTCCCTTCTTGTCGTTGGTGCTAGTCGTTGGTCGTTCGCCAGATCGTCCTGCTTCCGTTGTCGTATTCGCCCAATCAATTCTTCTCAATTTCTCTGAGTGCCTTCAATCTCTTCCGTCGCGCTTTCTTACCTCCGTAACTAGGCAAGCTTTTGAGCGCATGCAACGATCGATCGGCGGAGATCGGTCGAGGAGAGGCAATCATGCGAAAGTCTTTGTGTCTGGTAGCGGTGGTGCTGTGCGCCGGGATCGTGCAGGGTCAACAGGCAGCAGCGGCGCCACAGACGGCGCGGCAGGCGTTGATCGAAATGTTCTTCAGCAAGACGCCCGGGACGTTCGCGAAGCATCTTCCCGCGGCGACGATTGCCGCGCTGGAGAAATCAGGTGCACTGACGAACCTGCAGCAGTATTCGGCATTCATGACACAACTGCAGGCCCAAGGACACACGCTTCAGACGTTCGAAACGGGATCGGTGCTGCTTGCGTCGGAGGATGCGAAGACCGGGCAAAAGGCCGAGATCACGGTGGAGAACGATACGCTGCACGGCGATCAGGATGACATCGAACTGGCGATTCATGCGACCAAGGATGGGCAGGAGCCGATGTCGCCATTCATGCCGCAAATGGTTTTTTCGATGAAGCAAGAAGCGGCAGTCTGGAAGCTGAATGAAATTTCGTTCACGATCCATGTGCCGCTGGCAGATCCGAAATTCCTGGCGGCGATTACCGAGAGGATAACGCCGCATCCGGGTGTTAGTTCGATGGGCACGGCGCACAGTGACATTTCGGCCTCGGCGGCCGGGAGCGACGCGAATGTTTTGGCGGCGATGCGAATGATTCTCACGGCGGAAGTGACGTATGCGGCGACTTATCCGACAGTGGGATATACCTGCACGTTGTCGGATCTGGATGGATTCGGAGGAGGTCAGCCGAATGAACATCAGGCAATGCTGATTAACAGCGGTCTGGCGAGCGGAAAGCGGTACGGATTTGTATTTACGCTGTCGGGATGCGGCGGAACTCCGGCGAGTGCTTTTCATCTGACGGCCGCGCCGAATGCGAATACGTTTGGGCGGAAGGCATTTTGCGCAGATCAGTCGGCGGTGATTCGGTCGTCAGCGGATGGGAATGCGGCGGCTTGCCTGGCTAGTGGAACTCCGATTCAGTAGCAACGATTGGCGCGCACAAACTTCGATGCCAAGCGCGTCTCGCTTTGCTCGACGGACAGCCGAGGCGGCTGTCCCCACATCAGCATTCTCAGCGAATGCTTCTTACTTGACAGTCAAGAAAGACTTAGTGGCTTACCGACCAGGCCATGCCGTCGGGCTCTTGGCCTACGTCTAAACGGCTAACTACTTCCAGCGTTTTCAGATCGATCACGGCGATGTTGTTGTCGGGAGAGCAGGCAACGAAGACGCGAGCGCCGTCCGGTTGCATCAGAATTCCGGCAGAACCCTTTCCCAGCTTGAGGCGCTTGAGTTCTTTATGAGTGTGGGCGTCAAGGACGATGAGTTCTCCGCCGAATAAAGTTGAGACTAAGACGCGGGCGCCGTCGGGCGTGAACTTGAGGCGATTGGCGCCGCGGGCGTTGGCGAGGATGGTATCGACAACTTTCTTGCTGGCGAAATCGATGACGGAGATCGTGCCTTCCTGCGAGTTGCCTACCCAAATTTCTTTGTGGTCGGGAGAGATATCGAATCCTTCAGATCCGTTGCCGACGCGGACGACGGTCTCATCCCAATCTCCGCTCGGAGGTCCAGGAGGCGGGCCTTGCGGCGGACCGGGCTGCGCACCGGCGGGCATGCCGGGAGGCGGACCGGATTGGCGTGGCGGAGTTTTTTCGATGACGCTCACGGTGCCGGAGCTGACGTTGGTGGTGACGATCTGCTTGAGATCGGGCGAGACGTAGATCATGTGCGTGCGATTCTGGCCAGTGCCGAGAATCCAGTCGACCTTCTGCGTAGCGGGGTCGTAACTGCCGATGGCTTTCGCGGCTTCGGCGGTGAACCAGACCTTGCCTCCGACGAAGGCAAGACCGTGAGGTCCGCGAAGAGGGCCGAGATCGATCGCCGGAAGCGGCTTTTGATTAACGAGATCGACAACCGCAAGCGTGTTGAAGGTACCAAAACCGTAATTCGAAACGTAGGCTCTGGTGCCATCAGCCGAGGCGATGACTTCGTGGGGATCATTGCCGATCGGGACTTTGGCGAGAACTTTGAGCGTGGCGGGATCGACGATGGCGAGGGTGTGCTCGCGCTTGCTGAGAGCCAGGAGCGTTTCCCTCGGAGTTTGCGCAGTTAGAATCGCGGGGAAGATCAGGATAGCGAGTGCGAGGGCGAATCGAACTCTCTTTGACATGAACCTTTTCACCTCGTTTGCGCTGGACGATGTGACGCCGCCACGACAGCCGGCGAGTCGCCGGCGCCACTTGCCGCAGCAGATTTCGTCCGCTCTACTTATTGCCGTTATTAGGATGCTTTTTTGCGCGAATCGCGGCCCGCAACTCTTCCACAATTTCCTGCGAGGCTTTGATGGCCTGGGCGTGCTGATTCACGTTGAATGAGATGGCGCCTACGCGGGCGTGACCTCCGCCACCGTAACGCTCGCAGATGCGGGCGAGATTCACTTCGGGCTCTTGCGGCGCCCAGGGATTCGATCCGACGGAAACTTTCACGCGGAAGCTGCTCTTGCTCAGACCGACACTGTAGACCGACTCCGGATGCAGGTAGTAAGGCACGAATTTGTTGTAGCCCTCAAGGTCGTGGTCGGTGACGTCGAAGAAGATGGTGCCATCTTTGCATTCGCTCCGTTCCTTAAGGATTCCAATCGATAGCTCGTGGCGTTTGAGCAGCGGCGGAAGCAGAGGAGCGACGAAAGGCTCTCGCAGGATCTCCGCCAGAGATTTTGTGGCGAGGAGCGGGATGAGATTGGGGACAAAACCGTGGTCGGGCGCGGACTCGATGACCATAGTCAGCTTCATGGCAGGGGCTTCCATTTCGACGGCGGTTTTGGCGTCTGGATAGAGGGCGCCGTCGATGATGTCGGTCCAGTGGACAAGGTCGGCGACGGGCTTGGGATCGAAACCAAACCGTTGCTGCGCGATCATCGCGATGAAGCTGGTGCAAGACTTGAAATCGGGATCGTAGAACTTGCGGTTGCTCTGGTCCTGCTCGAAGTGTTCGGCATCGGCGGGAGAAAGGAAGGCGCTCTCGTGATGATCGAACCACCAGGTGATTGCGGGCGAACTCGAGTATTTAAAATCGACGATGGCGTTCTCGTCGCCGTCAAACTGCTTCTCATCGAAGAGGGCTCCGGCGCGATGGACAAGGCCGGTGAACTCAAATTCGGCGTCGCCGCGAATGCGCTCGCGATAGAAGCGGGAGAACAAAGCGGCGGACGACGCTCCGTCGAAACACTTGTCGTGATAAAAGACTCGAACTCGCAATCAACGCCCCAGTCGAACTGAATTCCTGCGGATGAGTCAGACTCAGACAGTGAGGACTCACCTCGCTGGTAAAAGCTAATAGGATTGACAGCTTGGAGGGAGAAAGTCAAGCGGAGGACAAAAGAGAAAGGACTTGCCAGCGTTAGGACTTCAGAGTAGAACACGAAATCCTCGCGAGTTCGTCCGCTGGGTGCGAAGGAACTCGCGAGGATTTGAGAGGCCGTTCCGCGCCGAAACACGATCGGCACGCGATGATTTACATGGCGTTGGCTTGCTTCTCGGCCATATCGCCGATGATCGGCAGCTTATACATCTGTCCCTGGTTGGCCTTCAGGAGAAGGACGATCCAGAGGATGAAGCCGCCGAGGCTGACAAGAAGGTGAAGCGGGAATGTGATCAGCGCCAGGAACGGCACGAAGGCGAAGATGGAAAGGCCGACGTGAAGAATGAACAGGGCCGCCGCAAAAAACAGGCACTGAAACGAGTGGAAGCGGATGAAGCGGCTCTTGTTGTAAGGCTCCATCACCAGGAAAATGATGGCCGGAATGATGGTGATGTAGGCGAGCATGCCGGCGACGTTGTCGGTCAAGCCTCCAGCGCTAGCCATAGGAACGGCGGCCGCGGGACCGCGACTGGCGCATGCGGCGCAGGTGGTGGTGCCGTCGGCGATTTGTGCTCCGCACATGTTGCAAAATGCCATAGAGAGAACCCTCCGGTCGGATCAGACCTCGCCCCTGGATAGACCCCGAACAGACGCTCCAAGCAGCGTTGGCGGCAAGGTATCAAAAAGCCTCGGTCAAAGCAACGAACAAATTCGGAAGATCGCTGAAAAGGCGCGTCAGAATTGGGCGGAATCAAGCTAACGGATTGACGGCTACGAGAGCGAATAGTATGTTTCGTGCAAATTCGTGGCATCGGTTCGAGCGATCAACGGTCAACAGCGGCCTGGAGGGCGAGTGAGCACATTTTGCGCAGCCTGCGGCAATAGCATGACCGCGGAGGACCAGTTCTGCCGGGTGTGCGGACAGCAAGTGTCTGGGCAGAGTGGGAGGCCAGCGGTAGCCGTCCCGACACCGGTTGCGGGCCCGCCCGAAACCAGCGGGAAAGCGATCGTTAGCCTCATCAGCGGACTCTTCTTTTTCTTCTTTCCGTTTTCGGTCGTCGCGATTATCTTCGGTCACTTATCGTTGTCGGAGATTGGCAAGAGTGCGGGACGGCTGACGGGACGAGGGTTGGCGATTGCGGGACTGGTGCTTGGCTATCGGGACTATCGTTTATCCCGATCTTGATCATTGCGGCGATTGCTATTCCGAATCTTTTGCGGGCAAGGATGGCGGCGAATGAATCGTCGGCGGTTGCGTCCGTCCGGACGCTGAACACGGCAGAAAGTGCGTACGCGTTGAGTCATAGCGAGGCAGGCTACACTTGCTCGCTTTCAGATTTGAGCGCAGCAGGGTTGATCGATATACGACTTTCAAGTGGACAGAAAAGCGGCTACGTGTTCGAGCTCGCGGGGTGCAGCTCAGAAGACACTACCGGCGCAAATACAAAGTATCAGGTGCGGGCGCATCCGGTGAGCTGGAATCAAACCGGATTGCGGGCGTTCTGTTCAGATGAGTCCGCGGTGATTCGACAAGACAGGCGAGGCTTGGCACAACGATGTTCCGAGACAGGGGTCCCGCTGCAGTGAGATGGGCTGCGTCGGAAGGAGATGAAAAGAATGTTCTGTCCTCAATGTGGGGCGAGTAACGCGGATACGGCGGCAATATGCACGCAATGCGGCCGGCAACTGCAAGCGGTGGTTCCACCCGCTGGTTCACCGACTCCTTTGCCGGTCCAGGGTGTGGTGCTGCCTCCGGGAACAACGGTGCCGAACTATCTGGTGTTCGCGATTCTGGCGACCGTCTTTTGCTGTTTGCCGGCGGGCATCCCTGCAATTGTTTTTGCGGCGCAGGTCAACGGCAAAGTGCAGATCGGCGACATCGCCGGTGCGCAAGCGGCGTCGAACAATGCAAAGATGTGGTGCTGGATTTCGTTCGGCGTTGGGCTGGCAGCAATCGGAGTCTGGGTACTGCTGGTCATGATCGGGGTCGTGAGCGGAATCCATAACAACCGATAACCATGGAAACTTTCTTGACGCCATCGATTCGAAGGCGCGACCTTGTGGCCGTGTTGTTTCTGGCGGCAGGGTTCGGAGTCGTTCTGTTGCGATTGTTCGATCCGGCGACCTCGGGCGTATTTCCGCCATGTCCGCTGCACTATCTCACCGGATTGTATTGTCCGGGATGCGGATCGCTACGCGCGATGCACCAACTGCTACATGGAAACCTGCGCGAGGCCTGGGCGTTAAATCCGATGTCTGTGATGCTGCTGCCCTTTGTCGTGTACGGGCTGACATCGGAAGCACTCCTTCAACTGCGGGGATGCGGGTTGCCACATTTCTTTCTGCCAGCCGTTTGGATCCGAGCGCTCGGCGTCGCGATCGTCCTATTTGGGATTGTGAGGAATATTCCGGTGCACCCGTTTGATCTACTGGCGCCTGGAGTCCTGCTCCCTCTGTAATGGCTGCGGCAAGGAGACGTGATTGAGTTCGTTCTGCTTGGGTTGCGGGAACAGCCTTGCCGAAGGAGAGCGCTTCTGCGGAACGTGCGGGAGAGACTCTCAGGCCGGAACTGCTCTACCGGCGATTGATCCAGCGGTGGCGTTTGGACTTCCTCCTGAAACAAGCGGCAAAGCGATCTTCAGCCTGGTATGCGGCGTTCTATTCTTCGTTCTTCTCTTCTCCATTCCAGCGGTGATTTTCGGGCATTTGTCTCTCTACGATATTCGTCGGAGTGGCGGCCGGCTGAAGGGGCGGGGCCTGGCCATCACTGGAATCATTCTCGGATATATCGGAGTTGCTCTGTTTATCGGCTTTATCGGTTTGGGGATTTATGGAACGCGGCTGGCACAGAAGAGAATTGCGAATAGAACCCAGGTGCAAGGCGAAAACTCGGTGGTCACGTCGTTACGAACGTTAAATACCGCCGAGATTGCATATTCGCAGGCGCATCCAAAGCTCGGCTATACCTGTTCCCTTTCAGATCTGAAGGGCGGCGTGGGGAATCAGCGAGGATCTGGCGGCCGGAAATAAGAACGGATATAGGTTCAAGCTTCAAGGGTGCGCTGCCGACAAAGTGGACGGTCCGATTGTGAAGTATCAGTTGCTGGCCGATCCATGGGTGGGATACCCGGCGAAACCTGAGCAAAAAATAGCCGCGGCGTATTGCTCAGATCAATCCGACGTGATTCGCGTCGCGCCGAACGGAACTGCGAGGGATTGCTTGACCCGCGGAGTCGACGTTCCGGCAAAATGACGCAGCATCGAAAGTTTTGCCGCCAAAGTCATCGCATTAGATATTTTCGCTGTCCGTCTGATCAGAGCGGGCGGAGCGATTGACTCTTCTTGCGGCAATCCTCGCAGACACCGTAGATCTGGAAAGTGTGGCGTGTAGTGAGGTAGTGGTACTTGCGTCCGATCTCCTGCTCGAGCTGGCTCACTTCCTGAGAAAAAAATTCGACCGAGCTGCCGCATTCGGTGCAGACCATGTGGTGGTGACTGCGGCGGTTGTACTGATGCTCGTAGCGGGCAATGCCGTCGTGGAAGGCGACCTCGCTGGCGAGTCCGCACTCGGCGAGAAGCTTCAGCGTGCGATAAACGGTGGTGTAGCCGATGCGCGCGTCTTTTTTCTGCACGAGGCGGTGGAGTTCATCGGTAGAGAGGTGGTCGTGGGTCTCGAGGAACGTACGCAGGATTGTGTCGCGTTGCGCGGTTTGCTTCAGGCCCACACCCTTCAGGTGACGATGGAGAATGTCCTGGGCTTCCCGGACCATCTGGCGGGAGAGCGTAGGTTGATCGTCGATGCGTTTCTGCAGCATGGCGGGCCCGCGCCAGAATACCACCCCGACATCTTGAAAATGAAATTCATTTTCATCACGGGCCGAGCGCGGGTGGAATCTGAGTGGACTACAATCAGAGTTTCCCATGAGCACGATCGCAGAAGTGAGCGCCGCACGATCCCGCCGGTCCCCGATTCTGCGTATTTTATTGTGGCTTCTGCTGTTTGTGATGGCGGTAGCAGCTATCGCGGTGGGCTATGCGTATCACGTGACGCATGCAGCGCTTCCTCAACTGGATGGACGGCTTCCGGTCACCGGGCTGGTGGCCCCCGTGACGGTAACGCGCGACGGTCACGGCGTGCCTACGATTGAAGCAGCAGAGATGGCGGATCTGTTCTTCGCGCAGGGATATGTGACGGCGCAAGACCGGCTTTGGCAAATGGATGTGATCCGGCGCGCGGGCAGCGGAGAGTTGTCGGAGATTATCGGACCTGACACGCTGCGCCTCGATCGCGAGCAGAGAATCCTAGGCTTGCGCGAGGCAGCGAAGAAGTCTTTGATGATGCTCAGCCCGCGTGATCGCAGCTTCTTCGAGGCCTATGCGCGCGGGGTGAACGCGTATATCGACGCGCATGCGCAGCATTTGCCCATCGAGTTTTACCTCCTGCATTACAAGCCGAAACCCTGGACGCCGGTCGATTCGCTGGTCATTGGCAGCCAGATGGTGAAGGACCTGAACTACCACTATTTTTTCGACGCGTTGGCGCACGAAAAAATTCTGGAGAAGCTGGGACCAGAGTTGACCGGGGATCTGTACGTGAACCGATCGTGGCACGACCGTCCTCCAACCGTGATGCGGGAGGATCTGGGCACGCCGGACAGCAATAGCGGCGACGATCAGGACGACGATGACGAGGATGATTCTCCGGACAATGCGGTGACGCAGCAGCACGATGGAGACATCGGACGACTGGCCGGGCTGCCGGTGATTGGATCGAATGATTGGGTGGTCTCGGGAGCGCACACGGTAACCGGCAAGCCCCTGCTTTCTAACGATATGCATCTCGCCCACCAGATGCCGAGCTTGTGGTACGAAGCGCATCTCTATTCGGGCGCGCTCGACGTCGTAGGAGTGACGCTTCCCGGTGTGCCCTGCGTGGTCGTCGGACACAACCAGAGGGTAGCCTGGGGATTCACGAATGTCGGTCCGACGGTGACCGATGTTTATATCGAGAACTTCAATGCGGACGGCGCGTATCAGACGCCGAGCGGGTGGGTGCAGCCGGAACATCGGATGGAGATCATTCACGTGAAGGGGCAGCCGGATGAAACCGTGGATGTGAGAATCACGCGTCACGGGCCCATCATCACGGAGATCGTGCCGGGAGAAACGCGGCCGCTGGCGCTGCGTTGGACGCTTTACGACGGAATCCACATGCCGTTCTTCGACGTGGATTCGGCGCAGAATTGGGACGAATTCCAGAAGGCTTTTTCGCAGCTCGATGCGCCCGGGCAGAACGTCGTTTACGCGGATGTGGACGGTAATATCGGCTACCACACGACGGGGAAAGTGCCCATCCGCGCGGCGGGGGATGGAAGCTTGCCGGTCAGTGGCGCGGATGACGCGCACGAGTGGACGTCGTTTATTCCGTTCGACAAGCTGCCGAGCATTTACAACCCGCCGTCGGGCATCATCGCGACGGCAAATGGGCGAATCGCGCCTGACGACTATCCGCACTCAATCAGCATGGAATGGGAGGCACCCTGGCGCACGGCGCGGATTTATCACGTGCTTGAATCGGGGCGGCAGTTTACTCCGGCCGACATGCTGGCGCTGCAGTCCGACATTCATTCGGAATCGGATTTGTTCGCGGCAGAGCGATTTGTGTATGCCGTCGACCATGCGACGAAACCTTCGGCGCGCGCGAAGCAGGCGGCGGATTTAATGCGGAGTTGGGATGGGCTGATGCAGGCATCGTCAGCGGCTCCGACGATTACAGAGAACGCGATCGCCAAACTGACGCGGCTGCTGCTCGAACCGAAACTGGGGAGCGCTCCGGCGAGTTCGGCGAGCGACGGCTTACTCAACTGGAAAACTTATTCGTGGGAGATGCGGTCGGTGTGGCTGGAGAATATTCTGCTGCATCGCCCGAAGCGGTGGCTTCCGGACAAATACGCGAACTATGATGAGTTGATAGCGGCGGCGGTGGATGCAGCAGTCAGCCAACCGGATGTGCCGAAGGATCTGACGACGTGGCGTTGGGGCGCCTTCAATGCGGTGGAAATTCAGCATCCGATCCTGGGGAGGATTCCGGTTCTCCGGCACTGGACCGGGCCCGGGGTGCAGGAACAATCAGGAAGCGGGTACACGGTGAAGGCTGTCTCACGGCATCACGGGCCATCTGAGCGCTTCACTGCGAATCTGGCGGATCTTGATCACTCGACGCTGAACTTGGTGACGGGGCAGGGCGGAAACTTTCTCAGTCCCTATTACATGGATCAGTGGAAGAACTGGTACGACGGAACCACGCTGACGCTGCCCTTCAGTGAGCAAGCCGTGCAAGCCGCGAAAGCACACCAACTCACACTGGAGCCGGCTCAACGCTGAGTTCCGGCAGCAATCCTAGAAGAAATCGATTGCTTTCACGTCCCCGACGTAGCCGGGGATGTTGATGTTTCCGGTGGGCAGATACCTATTGATCAGCAAGATGTCGCCGTGGAGCGTGTCGTAGACCCGGAGGTTTCCGCCTTCGGCGACGTACTCGACGTAACGACTGCTGAAACCCTGCAGGCCGTTCACATCGCCATTGTCAGGCGGGATGAAGACCGAATTCGTCGCGACCGTTACGATCGATAAGCATCCGCGCACTTCGCCGCTCGGGTTATTCACATTGCCGATATTCGTGCAATCGTACGATCCGACGAAGAGTTGGCCGTTGTTAGTGAGATCCATGCGGTGGTGATAGCCATCGGTGATGACCGCGGTCGCGGTGACTTTTCCGGCGGAGAGATCGACGGTGTCGAGACGTCCGCAAGTAGTTGCAGCGGTCGTCTCGCCGGTGCAAGCGTTATTGGTGGGAGAAGTGCCGGCCACGTACAACGTTGAGTTATTCAGAAGGGCCCAAGTCGCGCCGTCGACATTCACGGTGCTCGTGATTGTGAAGGTCGTGAGATCGAAGGTCGCGACGCTGGCCTGCTTGCCTCCGCATTGCGCGCCACAATTCAAAATGTATGCGGTATTGCCATTGATGATGGCATAGACCGGGCGGTCGAATCCTGGGACGATGGTGCAGACGGCATTCGGAGGATTCGAAGTGCTCAGGCAACTGGTATCGACCGGCGGAGATGCCGCGCCTGGATTTAGAACGGTTACCGAATCCGAGTCGTTGCTAAAAACCAGTAACTGGGTGCCGCTCGAGTTCGAAACCACCGTCTGAGCATTGGGGACGGCGATCACATTGACGACGCCATTCTGGAAATTCATAGCATCCACGGCCCCGGTGAAAGAATAACCCTGCACGACCGCGGCAGGAACGGCGGCATATCCCAAGGGGTTTGAAGTGGGAACCACGAAACTGGTGGTCGGGAAGCCGATCTTCGCGGAACCGATACTGCTCTCTTTCAACGTATCGACGGCATAGACGGAGTTGCTGCCAGAATCGAAGGCAGCCGCGATATTCCGGGTCGGGGAGACGGCCATCAGACCGGGGTTGTTGCCGGCGCTCAGCGGTGCGATGCCGGGAAGGGTGTCGTTGAAGCCATTGATAATGACGAGGCCGCCGAAACGAACTGTATCGGTGATGCCCTGGGAAGCGAGCACGCGCTCTGTCAGGCCACTGGGTGGCTGTTTGGTCCCGCCGCCACCACAGGCAACGAAATTGAGGATGGCCCACAAACCGACCACAAGAGCGAGATTGCGTTTCTTCAAACGGCAGGCTCCTAACAACTTGAAAAAGGGAGATTTAATTGCGAAATCGTGGATTATAACAGACCGGCCACATCCGGCTCACCGAACTCTCAGACCGAGCGGGCGGAAACGCATTTCACTGCTGCCAATGCCCGCTCGCTGGGCGTTAAGATGCGAAGACTCGGGGTTATCCTGTATTCTCAGCATTCATGGCGGCCGACTTTCTATCGCGAATCAAGCAGTCCCCGGTGCTGTGTGACGGCGCCATGGGGACGCTGCTCTATGCGAAAGGTATTTTCATCAACCGGTCGTACGACGAATTGAACCTTTCGCAGCCCGACCTGATCCGCGGAATCCACCACGATTACCTGCAGGCCGGAGCCGAAATTATTGAAACAAATACTTTCGGAGCCAACTCTTTCAGATTGGCCCGACACAGTTTGGCGGACAAAGTCCGCGATATTAATCGAATGGGTGCACGGCTGGCTCGGGAGGCAGCCAAAAGCTTCGATGTGTGGGTGGCCGGATCGGTTGGCCCACTAGGAACCAGAATCGAGCCGCTGGGGAAAACTTCATTCCAGGAGGCTCGCGATTCCTTCCGCGAACAAATCGAGACGCTGGCTGAGTCCGGCGTCGATCTGCTGATCCTGGAAACGTTCGGTTATTTGGAGGAGATTCACCAGGCGATCCTTGCGGCGAAGGACGTGAGCCCATCGCTGCCGATCGTGGCGCAAGTCACAATTGATGAGGATGGGAACTGTCTGGACGGCTCGGACGCGGAAACGTTCGTACCCAAGCTGGAGGAGTGGGGAGCCGATGTGATCGGCTGCAATTGCAGTGTGGGTCCGGTGGCCATGCTGGATGCAATGGAGCGGGTGCGGGCTGCGACTTCCCTGCCGATTGCAGCCCAGCCGAACGCAGGTATCCCGAGATCGGTGGAAGGCAGAAATATCTATTTGTGCTCGCCCGAGTACATGGCGAGTTACGCTCGTAAGTTTGTAGCTGCAGGAGTGCGGCTGGTGGGCGGCTGCTGTGGAACGACTCCCGAACATATTCGCGTGATGAAGGCGGCGCTGCGCGTGGGCGAAGCGCGCGGACGGGCCGCCGCGGCGCATGTGACAAGCGGTCAGGCGTCCCCAAAGGCGGTCGCAGCCATTCCTCTGGAGAAGCGTTCTCCCTTGGGCGCAAAGCTGGCTCATGGCGAGTTTGTGACGATGGTGGAAATCGTTCCTCCGAAAGGGATCGATATCCGCAAGGAAGTGGAGGGTGCGCGATTCCTGAAGTCAGTGGGCGTGGACGCGGTGAATATACCCGACAGTCCTCGGGCCTCTGCGAGGATGAGCAACCAGGCGCTTTCTCTGCTGATTCAGCGCGAAGTCGGGATCGAAGTAATCCTGCACTACACCTGCCGCGACCGGAATGTGCTATGCATCCAGAGCGATCTGCTGGGAGCGGCGGCAGTCGGGATTCGAAATCTGATTTGCATCACTGGCGATCCGCCGAAGATGGGAAATTATCCCGACGCGACAGCGGTCTTCGACGTGGACGCGATTGGTCTGGTGAACATTGCGCATAGCCTGAACCGAGGACTCGATCTGGGCGGCAATCCGATTGGTACCGGGACGGGCTTTGTGATCGGCGTGGGAGCGAACCCCGGACTGACGGATCTGGACGAAGAAGTAAAGCGCTTCGAGTACAAAGTCGAAGCGGGAGCGGAGTATGCCGTCACGCAGCCGGTGTTCGACATGCGCCTATTGGAAAACTTCCTGAAGCGGATTGAGCATTGCCGCATTCCAGTGATCGCCGGGATATGGCCGCTGGTCAGCGTGCGGAATGCGGAGTTCATGAAGAACGAACTGAGAGTCTCCGTGCCGGATTCGATCCTGGAGCGGATGGCGCGGGCACAGACACCGGAAGCAGCGCGAGCCGAAGGGGTGGCAATCGCCCGAGAGATGCTGATGGCAGCACGGCAGATCGTGCAGGGAGCGCAAATCAGCGCTCCGATGGGACGCTATAGTTCGGCGGTCGATGTGCTGGAAGCTCTGGGCAGTCACGAACCCAAGACAGCGTAACCTTCGCCGCCCGGCGAAGACTCGTTGCGACGCAACGTCGATTAGATCTTATTCACATTCCATTCATTTGCGGAAAGCGGATGGGCGTAGATTTTTGTAACGCCGAACTCGTTCGCGAACCTACTCAAGACAAATTCCCGGTGCGGGAAAGCGGATGTATGTTTTTTCGATCCTTCCCACAGAAAAGACTAGACACGCGGCTGAAATAGTTGCATTACAATAAGGGACGGAGCGAAACCCCGTTGGCCAAGTTTGAAGAGTGCCTCCAGCGACTGGAGAAAATAGTTCAGGAACTGGAAAAGGGAGAGGTCCCACTGGAGACATCTCTCACACTCTTTGAAGAAGGCATGCAGCTTTCGTCGGCCTGCCGGAAGGAATTGGAGCAGGCGGAAGGAAAAGTTGAGATTCTGCTGAAGAAGAACGGGAAGCTCCAGGCAGAACCATTCGACCCGCTGACGGAAAAGGCGCCGGCACGCCGGTAGCAATTGATTCTGTTCGCGGTTCGAGCGTTTCCCTAGATGTCTGTGGTGATGTGGTTTCACAGCCACCCCGCAGCCTTAGTCTCGCGTTTAACGCGCGCCGTTGACGACGGTTGAAGAATCGGGGGATTGTATGGCCCAAAGTGTAGTTGTTCTCGAGAAAGACCCCAAACTGGCCCGGTCCCTGGCTGGGGGACTGCGCCCTCATTTCTCAGTGCATTTCACGCGCTCCTGCGAGGAATTGCGGGAGGACGTTGTCCGAAACCATCCTGAAGCCGTGGTTCTCAATATTGAAATCTGGCGGCTCACGGACGTGCGAAGTTTGCATCAGGATTTTCCGGAACTGCCAATCGTTTGTACCCACCGCATTCCCGATGAGGATATGTGGATGGCTGCGCTCGAGGCAGGTGCAAGTGACGTTTGTCCGGCGGACGATGTCGCGAACGTACTTACCTCGGTGCTGAGGAACACGGCCATGTCGCGAAGCGCTGCCGCCTGAACCAATTTCTTTCTTCCAAGGACGCCTAAGGGCGTCCTTTTCGTTTAGTGCGGAATCGCCGGCGTGACATTAAGGCTTGCAACTGCCAGCTTGTTATACTGCCTTTTCATGCTTACAGAGACTCTGGAAGAAGGACAGCAGCGGACCGACGCTGCCCTGGACCGGCTGATTCCGCTCGAGACCGAGCATCCGGCGTCGATCCACAAAGCGATGCGGCATAGCGTGTTCGCAGGCGGGAAGCGCCTGCGCCCGGTTTTATGCATGGAAGCGGGACGCATGGTGGCCGGATCGCTGCCTAAGGGGATTGAGGAGCTGGGCGCGGCTCTGGAGATGCTGCACACGTATTCGCTCATTCACGATGATCTGCCGGCGCTGGATAACGACGATCTGCGTCGTGGGCGTCCGACCTGCCACAAGGCGTTCGGCGAAGCGATCGCGATCCTGGCGGGAGATGCCCTGCAGACCCAGGCGTATGAAGTCCTGGCGAAGTTGAAGTGTCCGGCGGAAGCGCGCGTGCGCATTATCGAGGAGATTGCCCGAGGAACTGGAACGATCGATGGCATGATCGGCGGGCAAGTCGTCGATCTGGAAGCGGAACACACTACGCCTACCGCTGAGATGTTGGAGTACATTCACCGCTCGAAAACGGCCGCCTTAATTACGGCCAGCTTGGTCAGTGGTGGCCTGTACGCCGGAGGAAAAGATAGCGAGGTAGGCAGACTGCGGGCGTTCGGATTGGCGATCGGGCTGGCATTTCAAATTGTCGATGACGTTCTCGATGTGACGCAGACCTCCGAACAACTGGGAAAGACGGCGGGGAAAGACACGGCGTCGGAGAAGGTGACGTATCCGTCGCTTTTTGGAGTAGACGCATCGATTGGCAAAGCCGATGAGCTGGTGAACAATGCGTTCGCGGAGCTCGAAAGCTTTGGAGAGCACGCAGAAACATTGAAGGAACTGGCGCGCTTTCTCGTGGAGAGAAAGAAGTGAAGTGGGCAAACACGGAGAGTAGGGGGTTTGCTATCGTAACGAACGTACTCTGTCTTCTCCACCGTGCTCTGTGGTAAAAAAATAAGTATGGCGATGGAGTTCGCCAGAACCGCCTGCCACGATGCAGGCTGATAACTCCTACAGAGATTCAGACCATTTTGTAGGAGTTTGCGCGTGAAAGATTTCCTCGCTATATCTGTCGCCGCGATCGTCGGTGCAAATCTGCGATACCTCCTCAGCCGGCTGGCTGCTCGAGAGTTCGGCCCTGTCTTTCCTTACGGCACGCTTGCTATCAACATCGTCGGCAGCTTCATCGTCGGATTGTTTGTGATCTGGACCACGGAGCGCGTGCTGGTCGATCCGCGATGGCGCTTGCTCGTGGTAGTTGGATTCTGCGGATCGTTCACGACTTTCTCCAGCTACGCCTTTGAATCGATGTCATTCTTCGAGAGCGGTCAGTGGGGATTTATGCTGGCTAACATATTCAGCAACAACATTCTCTGCCTGGCAGGAGCGCTCGCCGGCATGGCCGTGGCGCGGGCACTCTGAGATGACCACCAGGCCAATGCTGGAAACTGAGCGTCTGCGGATGCGTCCCTACACCGAAACGGACATCGCGGAACTCTTGCCGCTGATTGGAACGCGAGAAGTGGCAGCCACCACGCTCCGGATCGCACACCCTTATACCGAACAGGACGCCAGAGCCTTTTTCGCTTTGGCCCAAGAACCCGACAAGCTTTGGTTGGCCATCACTTTGCGCAGCGAGGGGCGGCAAATCGGTGGCATCGGGTTGCGGATCGAAGCGCGACATCAGCACGCGGAGCTTGGCTATTGGCTCGGTGTGGAGCATTGGGGCAAAGGATATGCCACCGAGGCTGGGCGCGAGATGTTGCGCTACGGATTTGAGGATCTAGGAGTGCATCGCATCTTCGCGACTCACTTCAAGCACAATCCGGCGTCGGGACGGATTCTAAAAAAGCTCGGCATGCGCTACGAAGGCTGCCAACGCGAACACCTGCTGAAATGGGAGCAGTTCGTGGATTCAGAAATGTACGGTTTGTTGAGACAGGAATGGCAACTTTCCGGGGAGGTACGCGAGTAGAATGCCAGTTGCTATGGCAGTACAAGTCACGATCTACCTGAACGAAGGCGATCAGTGGCATCACAAGCCGCTGCACATGGAAATCCTCAATTACCTGCGGGAGGAAAACGCATATGCCGCAACGGCAGTCCACTGCGTCGCTGGATTTCTGGGACGCCATCGCGTGGAGACGTCGCATCTGGTCGAGGCGGGAGGCAAGCTTCCGGTGATTATCATCTTCGTGGATACAGATGAGCACGTCAGCCGGCTGTTGCCAACCCTGAAGGAAATGGCGGCGCACCGGCTGATCGTGCGCGAGAATGTGGTGCTTGAGCAAGGGGACTTGGACTGAATGTCATCCTTGCCCGTAAGCCTGGATATCCTTGCTATCGCCGCCCACCGCGACGATGTAGAGCAGACTTGCGGTGGGACGCTGCTGAAGGCTTCGCAGCGCGGACAACACACCGGCATTCTCGATCTGACCAAAGGCGAGATGGGCACCCGCGGGACGGCGGAAGACCGCGAGCGCGAGGCTAACAACGCTGCGAAGATATTGGGAGTGACATGGCGGCGAGCCCTCGACATTCCCGATGGCCGAGTCGAGAACACATGGGAGAATCGGCTGAAAGTTGCCAGCGTGATCCGGGAGACGCGACCACGGGTGGTTATTCTTCCGTATTGGAAGGGGCGGCATCCCGATCACTACACGGCATCGATCCTGGGATACGAGGCATGCTTCTTGGCGGGGTTGAAGAAGCTGGATCCGCAGCAAGCTCTCGGCTCTCTGCCGTCGGCTATCCGGGAGCAAGCCTCAGACTTGGCGCCGCACCGGCCTTTCAAGATCATTTACGCTACGCTCTATTACGATATTCGACCCACTTTCGTCGTTGATATTTCAGATCAGTTCGAGGGGAAGTTCGCGTCGATTCTCGCCTACACGTCGCAGTTCAGTGATCAGGAGGCCGGCAAGGATCTCTTCCCTGCCCACGACGGAATTCGCGCACGGGTCGACTCGATGGCACGATTCTATGGCGCGCTGGGCGGCGTGACGTACGGCGAACCATTCCTGCAAAAGGAAGTCGGTCTGGTGGACGACCTTCTGGCGATTCCGGTCAAATCCATTTAGCATTGCAACACTGCCAATTTTTCACAGGAGAACGTATGTCCCGTTTTGTATTTCCCCTCATCGCTGCTCTGGCGATGGCTGCCTCGGCCGCCGCGCAAGCTGGAACCTGGCAAATTGATCCCAACCACACTGCAGCGCAATTTTCTGTACGGCATCTCGGCGTCTCTACAGTACGTGGCGCGTTTACGAAAGTGACGGGCACGGTGAAACATGATCCGACGGATCCAACAAAGGATTCGATCGATGTCACCATCGACGCGAACTCGGTGGACACGCGGGTGGAAATGCGGGACAACGATTTGCGAAGCCCCAGATTCTTCGATGTACAGAAATATCCGTCGATTACCTTCCACTCCAAGAGCGTGAAAGTGGCAGGAGCGGGAAAGATGCAGATCACGGGCGACCTGACAATTCACGGCGTGACGAAAGAGGTCGTGCTCGATGTGGATGGTCCAACGGAGGCGATCAAGGATCCGATGGGCAAGGGACAGCGCATGGGCGCATCGGCAATGACAAAGGTCAACCGGCAGGACTTTGGCGTGAGCGCGCTGCCGGGGGTGGTGGGAGATGAGATCACTATCACAATTGACGTCGAGATGACGAAGGCATAGTTCTCCAATCGGCTTTCAAAAGAAAAGGGCCGCGTGGTTGCGCGGCCCTTTACGTTTGCAGCGGTTAGAAAATCTTGCGGAAGAGCCAGAACAGCGACCCGGACAAGAGCATCGCGACGGGGAGCGTCAGCACCCACGCTAGAGCGAGATTGCGGACGGTGCTGAGCTGAATGCCGGATTTGTTGGCGGCCATGGTGCCAGCCACACCCGAGGAAAGGACATGGGTGGTGCTGACGGGCAGGCCGAAGCCGTCGGCCGCGCCGATCGTCGCCATTGCCGTGATCTCGGCGGCGGCTCCTTGCGCGTAAGTCAGGTGCTCCTTGCCGATCTTCTCGCCGACCGTCACTACAATGCGCTTCCATCCGACCATCGTTCCGAGGCCGAGCGCCATCGCAACGGCCACCTTCACCCAGGTGGGAATGAAGCGCGTCGAGTAGTCGACGTGCTTTTTGTAGTTGGCGAGAACGGCAGCGTCGGCTGGAGAGAACTTGGGCTGTCCCGTCTTGGCCGTAATCCGTAAAACTTCACTGACCAGATAAAGATCGTTCCGGAAGTTGCGAACGCGGTCGTTCGGAACGTTTTTCAACTCCTTGTAGATGCTGGTTTCATTGCCGATATCGTTGACCAGCGTACGCATTGCCAACATCGTGTTGTCGTTGAAATGTTTTGTGCGGATGAATTCCGTCAAGTCGTCGCGAGCGTCGCCGATCACCGCCCCAGGAGTTACATAGTGGTCGAGTGTCTGGGCGGCTTGTTGCGAGACGGCGATGAAGTCCTGCGATTGCTGGTAGGTCACGGCGTGGTTAAGAGCGTAAGCGGTGGGAACGGTTCCGATCAGGATGAGCATGATCAACCCCATGCCTTTCTGACCGTCGTTGGAACCGTGAAAGAAACTGACGCCGGTGCAGGTGAGAACGAGAAGGCAGCGGATGTAGAACGGTGGCGGGGCGTTACCTTCCGGAGCCTTATACAGTTTCGGGTCATGGATAAGCGCTTTGGCTGCGAGCAGCAAGAGAGCTGCTACAGCAAAGCCAACCAATGGCGAAAGCAAGAGCGACTTGCCGATGTTCGCCGCTTGGCCCCAATCGACGCCGGAGGTGCCGTTCCTGCCGGCCATTATCTGATTGGCTATGCCCACGCCGATGACGGATCCGATCAGCGTATGGGAACTGGAAGCGGGCAGGCCGAAGTACCAAGTACCGAGATTCCACAAGATCGCGGAGACGAGTAGAGCGAAGACCATGGCGAATCCGGCTTTGCTGCCAACTTGCAGAATCAATTCCACGGGTAGGAGCGAGACAATGGAGAAGGCAACCAGCCCGGAGGAGACCATCACCCCTAGAAAATTCCAGAAACCGGACCAGACGACCGCGACGTGGGGTTCGAGCGAGTGTGTGTAAATAACTGTTGCGACGGCGTTGGCGGTGTCGTGAAATCCGTTGACGAACTCGAAGCCGAGGGCCACGAGCAGGGCGATGCCCAGGAGAACATATGGAAGAACAGACTCGCTGTGCATGGTGGAAAGATCGCCGAGAAGGTGCGAGCCCGCGTAGGCGAATCCGATCACCAGCACAATCCCGAAGATGATCATGCCGATCTTGCCGGGAGAACGTGACAGTTTTGCATCCAGGACGGTCGAAGTTGCAGCCATAGGAATCCTCAGTTAGTGCGAAGTGTGATCCGGAATTCGATCAACGAATTGCGGAACTATAGAGGACGAATGTTACGGGCGGGTTAATAGAAGATTACAAAATGGCTACTTTACGGGGCCGCGAGATCGGTGTTGAAACCTTATTTCTTAAGAGCGACGGCCAATCCGTCGCGGATGGGAAGAAGAGTCGTGTAGAACTCCTTCGAGTCATAGAGCTTGCGATTGAACTCGAGAATAGCTTTGGTCTTCGGGTCGGACGGATTTTTCTCAGCGACGTGTCCACTCCACAAAACGTTGTCGGTGATGAAGAGGCCGCCCTTTCGTAAACGAGGCGCAACCAGGCGGAGCACACGGGGATAGTCGTCTTTGTCGACATCGTTGAAGATGATGTCGAATTCCTGTTTTTGCTCCGAGAGGTATTCGAGAGCATCTCCGGTGTGAAGTTTGATGCGGTCGGAAACGCCGGCGCGGGTAAAGTATCCCCGGGCGCGTTCCGCATTCTTCGAGTCGCCGTCTGTATAGATCACGCTTCCCTTTTCGCCGACCGCCCGCGCCCACCATATAGTTGAATATCCGATCGCCGAGCCCAGTTCGAAAACGGAGCGAGCGTTGATCATCATCGCCAACTGCTGGAGGACGGACGCCACAGCGGGGCCGACAATCGGAATGCTGTGCTCTGTGGCGTAGTCCTCCATCTCCGCAAGCACTTCGTCGCGCTTCGGCAGCATGGAGTAGAGGTAATCGTCGACGGGCCCGGCGGTGGTGAAGTTATAGTGCCGCCAGCTGGGAGCTTCTTTTTTCTTGCTTTGTGCCACGCGGTCTTACCTTTCAGGGACTTTTTGAAGCGCTAGCTGACGGTCACGCCGGGTTTCATCTCTAATACTTCCACGTTGGGGATCAGCTTCTGCAGTTCACCGGGGCGGCCAGTCAACACCGGGAAGGTTCCGAAATGCATGGGGATAACGGTTTTCGGTTTGAGCAGGTTGCAGGCGTAGGCGGCTTCGCGAGGGCCCATTGTGTAGTGATCGCCGATGGGAATCATGGCGATTTCCGGGGCATACAGATCGCGGATGATCGCCATGTCGCCGAAGACGTTGGTGTCGCCGGCGTGGTAGATCTTGAGGCCGTTCGAGAATTCGATGACGTAACCGCAGGCTTCACCGCCGTAAATGGTCTCGTCGCCATCTTGAATGCCGCAGGAGTGATCGGCGTGCACCATGGTGACTTTGATATCTCCCACGGTTTGCGTGCCGCCCTTATTCATTTCAGCAACCTGCTTCGCGCCCTTTTTGCCCAACCAGCGAGCGAGCTCGGGAATGCCGACTACGACTGGATTGTGCTGCTTGCAGACTTCGACCGCGTCGCCGATGTGGTCTCCGTGTCCGTGGGTACAGAGCAGAATGTCGACCTTCTTTACTTTCTTCTCCGACTCGGGACATGCGGGATTGCCCATGATCCAGGGATCAATGATGACGGTCTTGCCGCCCGGGGTTTCGATGCGGAAAGTTGCATGGCCCAGCCACGTGAGTTTCACGCCTTTCAGATTCATGCAGCTCCTAGCTATCAGCTATCAGCCTTCAGCTCACCGCAGTCCCGATTCGACGCCGCCGTTGAGGCCGTCGATCGGTTGATGGCTGAATGTTGAGTGCCTTTTCCTTAAATTGCCAACCTAGTTTAATATGAAACGCCATGTCAGAACTTAAGGTGCTGATTTCACGGCAGGATGTTGCCAAGCGCGTGAACGAATTGGGTGCGCAGATCACAAAAGATTTCGCCGGGCAATCCGTCGTTCTGGTCGGCGTGCTCAAGGGAGCTGCAATCTTTCTTGCGGACCTGGCGCGAAACCTCGATCTCGACGCGACATTCGATTTTATTGGAGTGTCGAGTTATGGCAACCGTCCGACCCCGACTCAGGAACTGAAGACCGGATGGGATTCGACGGGGGAAGTAAAACTGACCAAAGATGTGGACCAGACGATGAAGGACAAGAACATCATCCTGGTCGAAGATATTTTGGATACCGGCCTTACCATGACGTACTTAAAGAAGATGTTGATGGCACGGCAGCCGCGATCGTTGAAGGTTGCGGCTCTGCTCGACAAGCCCTCTCGGCGCAAACTACCGCTGGAAGGTGATTACATCGGCTTCAAGATTCCGGATGAATTTGTTGTGGGCTATGGGCTCGATTACGCTGAAAAGTATCGTAACTTGGCCGATATCTGCGTAGTTCCCAGAGAATAGATCGGAACAAACTGTTTCGTCGCACGCCTTTTAGTTTGCACTCCCTTACGCGAACCAGCACCAGGGAACGCGGCTGCTATCATACGAGCGATGGGTACTGTCGTTTCCAAACCGGATCGTTTGCCGGCCGAGTCTTTGCTGCTCGACGTGGCCGACGTGTTGGCTACGTCGCTCGACCTGGATACCACGCTACGCCGGGTCGCGGAAGTGGTCCGCAAAGTCATTGACTACGAAATCTTCGCCATCCTTCTGCTCTATGAAAAAACACAAGACCTGCGCTTCAGGTTCCAGGTTGGATATCCACCGGAATTCACGGAGCGCAGCCGGATCAAGGTTGGCGAAGGGGTGACGGGACAAGCCGCCCAACAACGGCAACCGATTCTGATCGAAGACGTTACGCTTGACCCACGCTATATCGAGGGAGTTCCGAACGTTCGGTCCGAGCTGGCGATTCCGCTGATAACCAAGAATCGCGTGATCGGCGTGATCGATCTTGAGGCTCGCGAACCCGGCTACTTCACTGAAGAGCATCAGCGAGTGCTGACGCTGGTTGCATCCCGGATGGCAGCAGGCATCGAGAACGCGCAACTTTATACGCGAACCACGAAGCAGGCGCGAATTCTGCTGATGCTCAATGAAATTGCCCGCGAACTCACGTCGATCCTGAATCTCGACGAGTTGCTCGGGCGCATCGCCGAACTGGTTCGGCGGCTGATCGATTACCAGATGTTCAGCATTTTGCTGCTCGATGCATCCGGGGAGAAGCTGCAGCACCGGTTTTCGCTACGCTTCAATGAAAATATTCACTTGAAGCATGAAATTCCGTTGGGACGCGGATTAGTAGGAGCAGCGGCGGAGAGCAAGCAAGCTGTGCTCGTCCCAGATGTCACGAAAGATCCCCGATATGTGCAGGCGAACCCGGAGACGAAATCGGAACTGGCTGTTCCTCTCATCTACAAAAGCAAGGTCGTTGGCGTGCTCGACCTGGAGCACACACGACGCGGGTTTTTCACGGAAGAGCACAAGCGCACAATGACCACGCTGGCGGCGCAGATTGCCATCGCACTGGAGAACGCGCGGCTATACGAAGAAATTGAGCGCCAGGAGCGACGTCTGGAGCGGGATTTGTCGCTGGCTCGCGAATTACAAGGACGGCTGCTGCCGCAGACGAATCCGAAGCTGGCACATCTGGATGTCGCGGCAAAGTTCGTTCCGGCACGGACAATCGGCGGCGATCTCTACGACTTCATTCCATATTCAATGTCGCGGCTTGGCATCGTGATCGGGGATGTCAGCGGCAAGGGCGCTCCAGCGGCCATCTATGCGGCGTTGGTCAGCGGGATCATCCGCTCGCATGCTCCGATAGAACCGGGGCCGGCGGAAATGCTGTCAGCTGTAAATCTGTCGCTGGCGGAACGCCGCATCGAGGCACAGTTCGTATCGATCATCTATGCCGTTTGGGACGACGAACATCGCACGTTGACGGTGTCGAACTCGGGGCTTCCTCGCCCCATCTACGTGCATAACGGCAAGAACGAAGTGATTGAGGCTACGGGCCTGCCGCTCGGACTATTCGACGAAGCCGAATATGATGAATTTCACTTCAAGATGAAGCCCGGGGATATGTTTGTGTTCTTCAGTGACGGCATTCTCGACGCGCGCAACCGCAAGGGAGAACTGTTTGGCCGCGGAAGAGTCGAGAAGATTGTCAGCGAATGCGGCGGAGACTCCGCATCGTGCGTCGTCGATTCCCTATTCAAAGCGGTCGCAGAACATTCTGCCGGTGTGGAAACATTCGATGATCAGACGGTCGTCGCGATCCGAGTGCGAGGCAGTGCTTCCACCTCCCACAAGAAGAAATGAATCCCTTGAGTCAGAGCCCAGCCGAACGCCCACCCGGATTTGTGTACCGCAAAAGCAACCGCGACAAGTCTCCCGCTGGCCTGCCTTCGCTCCATTGCGAAGACGTGTCGCTAACGCAACTGGCGGCGAAGCATGGCACTCCTCTTTATGTGTATTCGTCGGCCACGATTCACGAGCGCTACGAGGCATTTGACAGCGCATTCCGCGATATTCCCCACACGATCTGCTATTCGGTAAAAGCGAATTCAAACCTAAGCATCCTGCGATTGCTGGCAAAGAAAGGGTGCGGCTTCGATGTTGTTTCCGGCGGCGAACTGGAGCGGGTTCTCGTGGCCGATCGCAAGGCCGCGAAGAATATCGTGTTCTCCGGGGTCGGCAAGACGCGAGAAGAGCTGACTGCCGCACTGAAGGCCGGAATTCTGATTTTCAATGTCGAGAGCGAATCGGAATTGTCGGCACTGGCCGAATGCGCGGCGCGGCTGCGAAAGACCGCGCCTGTTGCAATGCGGGTCAATCCTGACGTCGCGGCTGAGACCCATCCTTATATTTCGACGGGACTGCACAAGCACAAGTTCGGCGTGCCGATTGGGGTTGCGCGAACGCTGTATGCAAAAGCGGCCAAGGCGAAATATTTAAAGCCCCGCGGGGTGAGCGTCCACATCGGGTCTCAGATCACCGATCCGGCTCCTTTTGGCGAGGCAATGGCGCGGGTCGCGGAGCTGGTCCGCCAATTGCGCACGGACCGGCACGACATCGAATACGTCGACGCGGGCGGCGGCCTGGGAATTTCGTATGACAAGCCGAATACTGTCGATTTTGCAGCTTATGTGGCCACTTACGCCCAGGCCCTTGCAGCTCCTCTGCGCCAGTTGAAAGTCCGACTGCTGCTCGAGCCAGGGCGTTCGATCATCGGACCGGGCGGCATCTTGCTGACGAAAGTCGTATACAAGAAATCGAATGACGGAAAGCAATTTGTTGTGGTCGACGCGGGCATGAACGATCTGATCCGTCCCTCGCTTTATGGTGCGTATCACGAGATCGTTCCAGTGATAAAGCGGACGAACGCCAGCGTTGAGACCGCGGACATCGTCGGCCCTGTCTGCGAGACCGGAGATTTTTTCGCCCGCGACCGGGAATTGTCTGGCGTTGAAGAGGGCGACCTGCTTGCGATTCTCGACACCGGCGCCTACGGTATGGTGCTGGCATCGAACTACAACACGCGACCGAGGCCCGAAGAAGTTCTGGTGGCTCGAAAGGCAGTTAAGGTTATTCGGAAGCGCGAAACGGTATCGGAACTGCTGCGCGCGGAACGTTAGAGGGGCACACGCGCCTAAGCCTGACGCTCTCCCCACTTAAGCTTGGTCCGCAGAGCCTGAAAGAAATCCGACCCGGAGCGGAAGAGGTTAACCTCATGTTCCGATCGGCGGCAGCGCACGCGGTCACCATCACTCAAGTCGAGGCCCGGTTGACCGTCGAGACTGAGATAGGCCACTTCTTCCTCGCTACGCAGAAGAATTTCGATCTCAGAAGAATCCGGCACGACCAACGGACGATGCGTCAGTGAGTGCGGCGCAACCGGTGTCACGATCAACGCTTTCACGGTGGGCATCAGGACCGGTCCACCTGCGGAAAGAGAATACGCGGTTGAGCCTGTGGGCGTGGCTACGATCATTCCATCGGCGCGATAGCTGGAGACGAACACCCTATCGATATACAAGTCGTAGGTGTTGAGGCGTGCCAACGCAGTCTTGTTGACGACAGCATCGTTGAAGACGAGATAGCTTCCGCGCACGGTATCGCCGCGAAGAAGATCACACTGCATCAGAGAACGATGTTCCACCGGCGCACGCCCCTCGGCGATGGCGTCGAGCATGGTGTAGAGCGATTGCGGGGGAACTTCGGTCAGAAACCCAAGCGAGCCCAGATTCACTCCCAGTAATGGGACATCAATCGCAGCAGTCACCCGAGCAGCCGACAACAACGTTCCATCGCCGCCTAGCACGACGACGAGATCGAGGGGCCTCAAGGCCATTTCCGCACGGGTCACGGGTTCCTGCTTCGGAGTATATTTTGCCGTTTCCAGATCGACGATGACCTTATAGCCGTGTTCGGCGAGCCAAGAAAGAAGCCCGGGAAGTATCTCGGCGACCGCGGGACGGTCGGGCCGCGAAATAATTGCAGCGGTCTTGCTCAGGGATGATTGCGGGTTCGCCATCGCTAATGATGATCGTGAATGATGAAAGAGTGATTGTACAGAAAACCACGACTTTCACCACAGGGGCGCAACCAGCAGTAAGCCTAGAATAATGCATACAGAAGGAATTCGCGATTGCCCTCTGCGCCGAGGATTGGCGAATCGATCACCTCGGTCAGCTTTGCCCCGTGAGCGTGGAGCGCCGCGCGTACTGTGTCCACCGCTGACTGCTGCGCCTCTTTGTCGCGAACGATACCACCTTTGCCGACGTGTTCCCTGCCGGCTTCAAACTGAGGTTTGACCAAGACCACAACCTGCCGTCCTGCTCGTTCCTGAGGCGAAGACGGAAACGCCGAGCCGATCACCGCGGGAAGCACGAGCGTGGCAGAGATGAAAGAAACATCCATCGCAATGAAATCCGCCATCTCGCCCAGAACTTCGCGCGTCAGATAGCGCGCATTCGTCTTTTCCAGCAACTGCACACGTGAATCTTGACGAAGCTTGAAGTCCATCTGGCCGTAACCAGTATCCACGGCGATAACGCGCGCAGCACCGCGCTGAAGCAGGCAGTCGGTGAATCCTCCAGTCGAAGCGCCGACGTCAAAACATACTCTCCCGTCAACGGCGATCTTCCAGTGCTCCAGAGCCCGCTCCAATTTGAGTCCGCCCCGGCTGACGTACTTCAAGCCTTCGCCGAGCAAGCGAATCGAGCACTCGGGTTCGACTTGCGCTCCTGCCTTTTCGAGTTTCTGATCGTTGACCAGCACTTTGCCAGCGAGGATCAGCGCCTGCGCGCGCTCCCGCGATGCTGCGAGGCCACGGTCCACAAGAAGTTTGTCGAGGCGGGATTTCAAAGGCAGTTCTCAGTTCTCAGTTCGAAGTTGTCAGTTTTGAAGAAATTGTTTCGCGGCGCTGCAATTCAGGCTGAGCACTGATCCCGATTCTACTCGCGGGTTGCACCACGAAGGTGCCAGCACTCCCGGCGGTGCAATGTGTTGAAGCATCTCTCGATGAATCACTTACGCCCACACATTGGTTCTTTTCCACAGTCTTTTCCACGAACATGTTGAAAACTTCGGAACGGCGAATGCTTCGCATCAGCAAAGCAAAAAGAAAGCCGCCCTACGTGGGCGGCTCGCTAAAAAAACTGGGCCAATTAGCCTGCGACTTCCTCCAGCAACTTCTGGTCGATGTCGAAGTTCGCATGCACGTTCTGCACGTCGTCGTGCTCTTCGAGCGCTTCCATCAGGCGGATCATGGTGTTGGCGGCAGCGCCTTCGAGCTTGATGTAGGTATCGGGAATCATGCTGACGCCGGACGAAACAGGTGTGATGCCGGCCTTCTTTACTGCTTCGAGCATGTCCTCGTAGGCGGAAGTTGCAGTCAGGATTTCCCAATTCTCGCCATCGTCGATCGGCTCATCCTCGCCGCCCGCCTCGATGATGATATTCATCAGATCGTCAACTTTGGCCGCCGACTTGGGGATGATAATGTCGCCCTTCTTGTGGAACATATAAGCGACGGCGCCCGCTGATGCCATGTTGCCGCCGTTCTTGCTGAAGACGTGGCGAATTTCGCTGACAGTGCGGTTGCGGTTGTCGGTGTTGATGTCGAGCAGAATGGCGACGCCGCCGGGCCCATACCCTTCGAGAGAGAATTCCTCGTAGGTAGCGCCGGGCAATTCGCCCGTACCACGCTGGATTGCTCGCTTAATATTGTCGGCCGGCATGTTTTCGGCCTTGGCTGCAACGATCGCGCCACGCAGGCGCGGGTTGGAATCAGGATCGCCGCCGCCGTTCTTCGCAGCGATGCTGATTTCCTTGATGAGACGGGTGAAAATCTTGCCGCGCTTGGCGTCGAGCGCGCCCTTCTTGTGCTTGATTGTGGCCCATTTAGAATGGCCGGACATGGTTCGACCTCGTATGTTCTAAAAGATCTTGGATGGCACAGGATTCGCCTTTAGAGGAGATCACAGGATTGCCTCGATATGTATGCAGGCGAAAAGAAATTATAGCATGGGGTCGTCCCAGGGGAATGGGCATATTGTTCGCAGGCAGCAAGGCAGTTCCTCCCACGACAAGGCCCTGGGCACAGTCTTGACTCTGCGGTCCCGCGCACCTAACATGCGATGGCAAACGGGGCGTGTCGACTTATGGCTGGCCAGTTGTTTGGGCATTACCGGATCATCGAGAAGATCGGCTCAGGCGGGATGGGAGAAGTATTCCGCGCGCGCGATGAAAGGCTCGGCCGGGATGTCGCCATTAAAGTAATTCGGCCGGCTTCAAGCGACAATCCTGATCATCTGCGCCGCTTCGAGCAGGAGGCGCGAGCCGCAGCCGCCCTGAATCATCCAAATATTCTTGCGATTTACGACGTCGGCTTTGAAGGCACGACTCCATACATTGTGTCTGAACTGCTCGAAGGCAAGACTCTCCGCCAACGTTTGGACGAAGGCCCCATCTCTGTGCGCGATGCCGGTGGCTATGCGCTCCAGATCGCCCACGGTCTTATCGCGGCCCACGAGCGCAACATCGTGCACCGCGATCTAAAGCCGGAGAATCTATTTCTAACCAACGATAGCCGCATCAAGATTTTGGATTTTGGTGTCGCCAAGCTCCAGCCTTCCGCAGAGGAAAAACGTTCGATCGAAGCCTTGACCACCGTGACCAAGCATGGCGCATTGGTGGGAACCGTTGCTTACATGTCCCCTGAGCAACTTCGGATCAAGCCAGTCGATCACCGCAGCGACATCTTCAGCTTTGGCGCGATTCTCTACGAGATGATGGGAGGCCAGCGAGCATTTCGAGGCGAAACGGAAGTCGACACCATGACGGCGGTGCTGAGAGAAGAACCCCCGGCGTCGATTCTGGATGATGCGGCGATCCCAGGCGGATATCAGGATATCGTCAGGCACTGTCTGGAGAAAGAACCAGAAAACCGCTTTCAGTCGGCAAAGGATCTGGCGTTCGCGCTACAAACGCTGTCAGGATCATCAGCGGATATGACCGTTGTGATTCCCCGGCCGAAAGCGAGAACATCTTCGCGGCTTGCTTGGGTGATCGTGGCGGCGCTGGCCGCAACGACATTGATTTTGGGGCTCGCCCAACTTCTTCATACTCCTCCGGAGCCTCCCGCCTATAGCCGCCTAACCTTTGAGGCGGGCACGGTCTACGCCGCGCGATTTGCTTCCAATGGACAGTCCATCATCTATAGCGCCGCGTGGGATGGAAGGCCGACGCAGATCTTCTCGACGGTGGGTAACTCGCTGTTATCTCAGCCTCTGCAATTGACGGAAGCGAATTTGCTCGCCGTTTCCCGTGATAACGAACTGGCCCTTACGTTGGGCGGTACACACTCCGGCCAACTGGAAACGAT
The DNA here is from genome assembly GCA_963793945.1 of uncultured Acidobacteriota bacterium. Taxonomy (GTDB): domain Bacteria; phylum Acidobacteriota; class Terriglobia; order Terriglobales; family Acidobacteriaceae; genus Sulfotelmatobacter. Next base: position 375,775 of record CAWCCE010000003.1, read on the forward strand.
CAACGGGATGTTGGCCCGCGCGCCACTCGCCGGGGGATCTCCGCGCGATTTGCTCTCCGACGTTCGCTGGGCGGATTGGGATCCTGAAGGCAAATTGGCAGTGGTGCATTATCTCGAGGGTCACTGCCGCCTCGAATTTCCCATCGGCACCGTGCTCTACCAAAGCGGCGGATGGATCAGCAACATCCGTTTTTCCCCGAAGGCAGACAAGGTTGCGTTTATGGATCATCCCGCGCTTTGGGATAACCGCGGCACAGTCCGAGTCGTAGACTTGTCGGGCCGCGTGGATACTTTGACACGCGAGTGGGATTCCGAAGGCGGATTGGCATGGCGCCCCGATGGGAAGGAAGTCTGGTTCACTGCCGTCGAAAAGGGCAATACGTTAAATCTCATGGCAGTGAATCTTTCCGGCACCCGGCGCACCCTGCTGGATCTGCCAATGGCGATTACGCTGGAGGATATCGCAGCCGACGGCCGTGTTCTGGTGTCCCTGAATTCCAAGCGCCTCGCCATGGGATACACGACTCTCGGGAGTGAGAAAGATATCGATCTTTCATGGCACGACTTAAACTCGGCTCACGATATCTCCTCCGATGGAAAGTCGGTTCTGTTTGAAGATTCGAGTCAGGCCGCTGGTCCCGGATACGCAGTCGCAATCCGCAAAATCGATGGCACGCTTCCCATACGTCTGGGCGAAGGAAGTGCGGGCGGGATGTCGCCCGACGGAAAATGGGCAATTTCAGTCTCTACCGAGAAGACGCCACAAATCACATTGCTTCCCATCGGCGCAGGACAAGCTCGCCCCATTCAGGTCACCGGTCTCGACCACATTCAAAATGGCTGGGCCCGCTTTCTATCGGATGGGCTGCGCATTGCGCTGAATGGCGACGAAGCGGGGCACGCCCCTCGCTGCTATGTGATGGAAATCTCGATCGGGAAGGTCCGACCAGTGACACCGGAGGGTGTTGCGTGCGGGCCGTTCTCTCCCGATAGCCGCTCCGTGGTCGGAATCAAGCAAGATCGCTCCTTCGCGATTTACTCGCTCGAGGGCGGGCTTCCCCAACAGATCCCGGACGTGAAGAACAACTTTAATCCTGTGCAATGGTCGAGCGACGGATCTGCTCTTTATGGCTACCACGCGGGAGAGTTTCCGAGCTGGGTGTACAAACTCGAAATCGCGACGGGGAAGGAAATTCCAGTTCACGAGTTAAAGCCGGGCACTCCTGCCGGTGTAGTGACGGTGGCTCCCGTGGTAGTAAGCCGAGATGGCAAGAATTTCGCCTACAGCTACAACCAGACGATGTCCGTGCTTTATCTAGTTACCGGCCTAAAGTAGTCGCTTAAAGAATCATCGGCGATAGCCAGTCACCCGAGCGGTCCGTCGAAATCTGCCGCGACATAATGGAAGAATATTGACATCGAGGTCTGCCCTTCCGGCAACACGCTGCGATAGTGCGGCAACTGTGTTCCGCGATAAGCAAGGCCATCTCCGAGCGCTTGATACGCGGTCACGGTGCCCGTTGGCGTGTCGAGTTTGATGGGCCAAGGCGTGGCAAGTTCTGGCTCGGGCGAAAAATCCAGACAAAGCGTGATGCTGAATTCACACTGCTCGCGATCCTTATGCTTTCGCAATTCGGCGCCGCTTAGGTACGAAGCAAGATACACATAAGAAGGCTTGAGCAGTTCGCCGGCTATCGCGCTGAATTTGGCTGTAATCTGCTGATGGAAGAAGCGAGCTACGGGTTCGTTGTAAGCGACATAGCGCCGCTCGCTTTGACGGTCGCCGAGTTGAATCGCACCCGAGCGGATGAGATGGCGATAGTAGCGCCGCAGCGCAGCGACGTGAAACGGGTGGATCAAATTCCCCAGCGGAGCGTAGCACTTTTCTTGAAAGAGTTGCGCTGCTTTGCTGGTTTCCTCTTCAGGCTCGGCGCGATGCTGCTTCCAACGCTCTTGGGGAACAAGTATTCCCGCGGACGTGAGCAAGCGGCGCGAATTCGCTGGCATGGATGCCGGAACAGGCTGGCCCGGATGCAACCCTGCTAGGCTCTTTTCTAATTCAGGCCCGAGCCAGAACGGAAGCATCGCCCCCGTTGTACTTTCACGAACCCAGGCGATGGTCCCCTGCATAGCAAAGTGAGAGACCGAGTCCCGGCGCGAAGCGAGTTCGTCGGGGATTTGCTCTGCCAGGCCAATCGTGCAATCAGGGTTGAGATAGAGCTGTCCCGGACTTTCCTGCTCTTGCAACAAACGCCGATCGCGCTGCGGAATCAAATGCAGCGGCAGTTCGTCCAACAGGCTATAGAAGCGATCCGGGGGGAATGTCGCGGCGTGAGTCTGCCGCGACACGTCTCCCATCAGGCTTGCCATCCAATCCAGCCACGCCGCGTTATTTATCGACGAAGCCATCCATTTAAGGTAAAGCGGCTATCGGCGAAGAGCTGCGAGGAGCACTTCACCGCGGTGATTTCATGCAGCAATTCACAGGGGAAGAAGACGATCTGGTTTTGTTGTGGAACGATCGTCTGGTAATTGCCTTCGCTAATGTAGCTGCCTCCGTCCAGACGGGCGTCGTGAATGCGCAGTTCGCCACCTTCGAACTGCCGCGGCTCGCGGTGGAAGAAGTAGACGAACGTCAGGTGACGGGACGAAACTTTGCCGCTTCCGTTATCACAGTGGAAGTGGAAGTAATCTCCGTCATTGCTGGCAGTAATTTGCGCCTCTACGTCGGTGATGGCAAATTCCTGCATCCCCAGTTTTTCGAGAACCTGCGGAAGCACCGTTTTGATCCTCGCCAAGATGACATTCTCGTGGCTGCCCAGATCCATCAGGACACGAGAGCGCCGATGATCGTAGTTGACTACGCCTTTCTCGTGGGTAGGAGACACGACCTCGCTGGCACTGAAATCGCTCTCGTGCTCGAGAGTGAAGCGAGTTAGGCTGTCCAATTCCTGCGGCGCCAGGAACTCGTCGAGAACGACGCAATGTGCTGGCAAGAATTCCGGCCGCTCCGCCACCCCCAGACTTGAACCGGAGATCACCTTCGTGCTGGTCCCGTGTCCTGGGTGCTGCGGATCAGGCATGGGTACGGGCGTATCGCGCATCGGCTTTCCCGGAGCTTTCACACCCGGAGGTTCCGGATCTGGCGGCGAGGGCGGCCTTGGAATGTCCCGCACGGGGCGTGGCGGAACTATGACGCCCGGCGGCTCCGGATCGCGCACCGGTTGCTTGGGCGGCGCCTTCACCCCCGGAGGCTCGGGATCCTTCGGCCCTAGAACTTCGGCGGTCCGGGTCGCGGCATCGGACGACAGAGTGCTGCCTTCGAGAATGCGCTCGACGATGCTGCCTCCCAGCACAGCAAACGCACGTTGCGCGACTGTCTCGCCGACGGCCGACGCGATGACCGATCGCACCGCCTCTTGTGTCTGATGATTCTCGGCGCTTGCGACTTTCGCATGCTGCAACAGCGTCAGCAGCAACTCGCGTTCCCGCGCGCTGAGAATCCGCTCGTCCCGCATTAATGTTTCGGAAAAGGAATCCAGAATTTGCTTCGGTGTCATCAGAGACACGCCTCCCCGCGTGTGCCTACGCTTCAAATAGAGGTTGGACTACCGCACTTAGCTAGGGGAAGAAGGAATGAAGATATAACGAAAAGCTGTTGATCACCAAGAAAAATTTGCAGATCTTCCAGCGCAGCGCAACTTACTTGGCAACCAATGCCCCAACCACCGACTGGAAGATCTTCACGCCATCGATGCAGCCCAGTTCCGGCTCCGCCGCGCGCTCGGGATGCGGCATCATTCCGACGACGTTTCCCCCGGGACTGCAGATACCGGCTATGTTCTCCAGCGAGCCATTGGGATTGGCGGCTGGGCTGACTTCTCCCGAAGGCAAGCAATAGCGGAAGACGATACGATTGTCGCGCCGCAGCTCGTCCATTGTCTCCGAATCGCAGAAGTAGTTCCCTTCCATATGACCGATTGGGATGGTCAGGATTTCCCCTCTTGAACAGGCATTGGTGAACGGAGTTTCCGCATTTTCCACCCGCACCTGGACCGGCTTGCAGACGTACTTCAGGCCGACATTACGCATCAAGGCGCCCGGCAGCAGCCCCGACTCGCATAAGATCTGAAAGCCATTACAGATCCCCAGGACAAGTCCTCCGCCCGCTGCAAACTTGCTCACTGACTCCATGACTGGCGAAAACTTGGCGATCGCGCCGGTGCGCAGGTAATCGCCGTAGGCAAACCCGCCGGGGACGATCACGGCATCGCAGTTTTCCAGATCATGCGACTCATGCCAAAGGAACGTCACCGGTTGCTTGGCAACGTGCTGAATCGTCCAAAAGGCATCGTGATCGCAGTTCGAGCCAGGGAAAATGATGACGCCAAATTTCATGAAAGTCCTCAATTTGCAGGGATCGAAATTAGTCTAGCATGGTCGCAAACGAACGGTCCGGATGGCGGCTTTCCACGGCGCCTGCAAATGTTTGCGGACTGCTGCCCTACCGTCGAGAACGAAGGCTGGGTTAAAGGACTGATATTCGGCGACTTATGACCCGAAGCGGCTTGGCGATCCGGTTGCCTTAGCGATATAGGTCGCACGCCATAAGTGTGCTCGTGGTCCCAGCTACAGACAACCGAGCTACTTTTATGGTTCTATCCGGACCGTGATCTTCTTGACACTTCAGGGTTGTAATTGTATCGTGGCGACCCGTAAGTTGCATGCTCGACCAATTCGAGTAACTCGGGCGCCGCGGCAGCCTCTCTGGCCTCTGCCTTCCCCTTTCTGGCTGGCGGCCTCCGCGGTACAAGGATTTCCACAGGTGAATAGCGCCATGTCTCGTCTTCGTCTGCGTTCTCGCTGTCTGCGTGCGTTTACCGCCCTCGTTCTTGGAATAGGTACGTTCGTATCTCCCGCCTTTTCCTCCAACTTCCCGCCCGTCTCCCAGGCAGAATTAAGGATGACCAGCGAACCCAAAGCTCCGGGTGCGTCCGCCGTCATCCTCTATCGGCAGGTCGATCGGGACGATACCGACAATGGAACGGCCCACGAGAACAACTATTACCGGATCAAGATATTTACCGAGGAAGGCCGCAAAAACGCCGACATCGAGATCCCTTTCGTTAAAGGAGAGGACGAAGTTGTCCGCATCCAGGGGCGTACTACCAAGCCAGACGGTTCCACGATTGAGTTCAACGGCATTGTCGCCGACAAATATCTGGTAAAGGCTCGCGGCCTGAAGGTTTTGGCGCGGACATTTACCCTTCCGGCGGTCGAACCAGGATGCGTGATCGAATACAGCTACACGCTCGATCTTGAGCACGTCTACGATTCCCACTGGATTCTAAGCGAAGATATTTTCACCAAGTTAGCCCGCTTCTCTCTCAAGCCCTACAAAAGCGACTACATCCCGATCACTCTACGCTGGAGTTGGCACAACCTTCCCACCGGTGCCGAACCGAAAGAAGGACCGGGCCGCATTATCCGCATGGAAACTGCTGATATCGCCGCATTCCAGACGGAAGACTTCATGCCTCCGCAGGATGAACTCAAATCGAGGGTGGATTTCATCTATGAAGCTGAGCTGCCCGATCGCGATCCCAATGCCTTCTGGAAACGGATTGGCAAGAAGCGTAACGAAGCTCTAGAAAGGTTCGTCGGAAAGCATAAGGCGATGGAACAGGCAGTGGCGCAGATTGTTTCTGCAAACGATCCCCCAGAAGTGAAATTGCGCAAGCTTTACGACCGCGTACAGCAGATGCGGAACACGAGCTACGAGTCCAGCAAAACGGAACAAGAAACAAAACGCGAGAAAGAAAAGCCGATCGACAATGTCGAGGAACTTTGGAAGCGCGGCTACGGCGACGGTGTCCAACTCACCTGGCTTTATCTTGCGCTGGCTCGCGCTGCAGGATTTGAGGCGTACGGCTGTTGGGTCTCCGATCGCCACAACTATTTCTTCAATTCGAACACGATGGAGAGCGGAAAGCTCGATGCCAATGTCGTTCTGGTGAATCTCAATGGCAAAGATCTGTATTTCGATCCGGGCGGCGCGTTCACGCCTTACGGATTGCTGAACTGGTCGGAAACTGGCGTTCAAGGCCTGCGACTGGACAAAGACGGAGGAAACTGGATCGTCACTACGCTTCCGTACAGTTCGGAATCTCAAATGGACCGGCGCGCCAAGCTGAATCTATCCGAGTCCGGGGACTTGGAAGGCAAATTGACTGTCACTTACACGGGACTGGAAGGGATGTATCGCCGGCTCGAGATGAGGCACTCCGACGATGTTGAGCGCAAGAAATTTCTCGAGGACGATGTTAAGGATCAGATTCCCAGCGCGGCTGAGGTTGAGCTCACCAACCACCCCGACTGGACTAATGCAGAAGCTCCTCTCGTCGCCGAATTTGACTTGAAAGTACCTGGATGGGCGTCAGGCGCCGGGAAGCGCGCTCTCTTGCCGGCAGGACTTTTCAGCAGCGGCGAAAAGCGTCTGTTTGATCATGCCAATCGCGTTTATCCCATCTACTTCCAATATCCCTACGAAAAAGTGGATGACATTGCCATCGAGCTACCTGCTGGCTGGCAGGCAAGCAGCTTACCGCAGCCACAAACCAAAGATGGTCACATTGTTACTTACACCCTCAGCGTTGCGACGGATAAGAATGTGCTGCATATTTCACGAAAGATGACCTTCGACTTCCTCCTTCTAGAGGTCAAGTACTACGCGTCCCTTCGAAACTTCTTTCAGGTAGTGAGGAATGGCGATGAGGCCCAGATTGTTCTGCAATCCGGAACGGCAACTGCGAGCAACTAACCCGCTGAATATGGTTCTGACCGCGGCGCTCATGGTTGCGTCCGCTCCCGCGGCTATGGCCGGAAATGCTCCGCCATGGATACATTCGCTTGTCAACGCTCCTCTGCCTGAACATACGGAGAAGACCGAAGCCGTCCTGCTGTATTCGGAAACCAATGTCACCGTCGTTTCGACGGATAAGATCCGGACGCAAGTGCGCGAAGCCTACAAGATACTGCGACCGGAAGGACGCGATCGCGGCACCGTCTGGGTATTCCTCAACTCTCGCAAGAAGGTGAAGAGCTTGCACGGTTGGTGCATTCCCGCTGCTGGCGCGGATTACGAGGTGAAAGACAAGGATTCCACGGAAGTGTCTCCGCCGATGATTGCGGGCAGTGAGTTGGTGCAGGATGTGAAGGTCAGGGTCTTGCGTATTCCCGCTCCGGATCCAGGCAACATCATCGGGTATGAATACGAAGTCGAAGAACAGCCTTTTTTCTTGCAGGATTTCTGGGAGTTTCAAAGAGTTGATCCGGTGCGCGAGAGCCACTACTCGTTGCAACTGCCTCCCAGCTGGGAATTCAAATCCTCGTGGCTGAATCATGCCGAGGCCAAGGCCACCGATTCAGGAAATAATCAATGGCAGTGGACCCTGACCGATGTCAAGGGACTGCGACCAGAGCCTGATATGCCGCCCTTCAGCGGCGTCAGCGGACAGATGATCGTGTCATTTTTCCCCCCGGGTGGTCCCGCGCTGAATGGATTTGCTGACTGGAACACGATGGGAAAGTGGTACTGGAACTTGACCAGCGACCGCTTGCAAGCTTCGCCGCAAATCCAGCAGGAAGTCACTACCCTTACCGCTTCCCAGGCGACTGCTCTGGCCAAGATGCAAGCCATCGCAGGCTTTGTTCAGCGGGAAGTACGATACGTTGCGATTGAACTCGGAATTGGTGGCTGGCAGCCTCATCCCGCCGCGGACGTTTTCACAAACCGGTACGGGGATTGCAAAGACAAAGCAACGCTGGTGCGATCGATGCTGCACGAGGTTGGCATCGAGTCGTACCACGTTGTGATTTATACGGAGCGTGGTGCCATCACGCCGCAAACACCTGCCTATTCCGGCTTCAATCACGTAATCGACGCCATTCGTCTGCCCGATGACGTTTCCGATCCATCTTTGATTGCGACGGTACAGCATCCGAAGCTTGGCCGGCTGCTCTTCTTCGACCCGACGGACACGATTACGCCCTTTGGCCAGATACGAGGCGCTTTGCAAGCGAACTACGGACTGCTGGTCACGCCGAACGGCGGTGAGCTGATCGAACTTCCGCAGCAACCTTCGTCGATGAACAGCATCGAGCGCGTGGCGAAACTGAGCCTCGATCCCGACGGAAACCTGCATGGCGACGTCACCGAAACGCGTCTGGGCGACCGCGCTACTTCGGAACGCTATCGCCTGATGAGCATCAGCGACAACAATGACCGCATCAAGCCGATCGAAACCCTGCTCTCCAGTTCGCTCTCCAGCTTTCACATCACGCATGCTGCGTATCAGAATCTTAAGCAGACCGACCAGCCATTTGGATGGATTTACAGCTTCGAATCCCAGAACTATGCGAAGAATGCAGGCGACCTGCTGCTCGTGCGTCCGCGCGTGTTGGGCAACAAGGGCTTGAGCATCATGGAGACGAAAGAGCCGCGGATTTTTCCCATCGAGTTTACCGGACCGGCGCGGGATACGGACACGTTCGATATCACGATCCCGGCGGGTTATGTCGTGGACGATCTGCCGCCAGCCGTCGATGCCGACTACGGATTCGCCAGCTATCACTCGAAGACAGAGGTGAAGGGCAACCTGATTCACTACAGCCGCACGTATGAAGTCAAGGAACTTAGCGTCCCCGTAGCCCGAGCGGACGAATTGAAAAAGTTCTACCGCATCATCGCCGGAGACGAGCGAAATACGGTGGTGTTGAAAGCAGCGGCCAAGTAGGTCTCCTTCATGCCGTTTGTGGTTCAGGTACTAGAGATTGATCCAGCTTAACGGTGTGGGGTGATGCAAGACGACTCGTGTATAAATTCTGCATGAGATCTGCACTGATCTTCTTCCTGGCCCTGGGAACTCTCGCCTCGGCTCAGACACCTCAGCAGCTAGCTCTCGACCGAAACGCATCTTCCCTACTCGAACGGGATTTCATCGCATTCAATCCGCGCTATAAGGAGGAGCACGAGTCGCGGGTTGCGCGGACGACGGCTCTCGCTGAGCAAATGTACGAGCAGGAAGCCAAGGGAGGAAAGAACGCCTGCGGGCATCAGATTCTGTTTGAACTGGGATCCCTGCTGATCAGTTCCGCGGATTTCAAGCTAATCGACGCGCGGCTTCACGATCTCGAGGCTAACATTGGACACTCTTCGTCCGACAAGCAGGATGCCGATGGCATGTGGGGCGCCTGCTATCAGGAGTGGTATCTCAAGCTTTACGCCACGTACGATCATCTCGAAGCCGCGGCCGGAGACGACCCTGCGCCGCATCCTCTTCCGGCATTCCTCGCACGGGTCGCAATGCCCGATAAATTGACCGCATATCTGGATGCGCTCTCTGTCTCCGAAGTCCGTCATACCGGAGTCGATCATGAACGCGAATTCAACGAGACGGTGGCGACTCTGCTGCAGATGATCGTCCGTCACAAGCCGGAAAACTATACGGTTGATCCTGCCTTGCGCGACGCCCTGCTCGATCGCGTACTGCATCGCTACCGCAATGCCGAGACTGGATATTTTGGAGAGCGCTACCGCCGCGATGGGCACGAGGATTTCCCCGACGATCTGAGTATGACCTTTCACATCATCTCGTATCTGAAGGGAAAAGTTCCCGACATGTCACGCGTGATCGACACGACGCTCGCGATTAAAGATTTTAGTTATCCGGCAGGATGGCTGTGGAAGGGCCAGTATTGGAACCACAACAACATGGACGTGGTCGCTCTATTTCATTATGGCTGGGCCGAAGCCAGCGTCACGCAGAGGAAAGCCATGGCCGCCGAGATTGATCGCATGCTCACCTGGTGTCTTCACGATTCGTTACAGCAGGACGGATCGTTCAAGGTCCACATCGCCGACGGATCGATCGAAGATGCGGAATACTACGGCACCTCTTTCCTGGCGAGGATCGGATACTTCGATCCCGCACAGCGCTTCTGGACCGAGCGCGAGTTTCCAGATGCACCCGAAGTAAAGAAGCGCATCCTAGGATTCGTCAGCAGCCACAAGGGATCGGGTCCGACGGGAGACGATTACCGCAGCACGCTTGAGTTGTTGGGTTCGCGGTAGGTCCTACAAAGATTTATTGATGGTCTTGCGGAAGCGGAGTCGCCGATTCAGGCCGTTCTGCAGCCGCTGGCGCAGGAGCCTGCGTTGGAGGCTGATTGCTCTGCGCGGTTGTCGTCGTGTTCGGAACAAATCCCTGCGGCGGATATCCCTTGGCTTGCACAATCGCCCAATGCCACTCTTGCCCCGGCGCGAGATCCACATTAAGCGGCGCGCTGAACACGGCGCGCGACCAGGGTGGCGCCGGAGCACGCATGTGGTACATCAAAGTCATGTCCGGCTTCCTCTCGGGACGAACGTCCTGAAATGCGTTGCCGATTGTCGTGCCATCGTTTCCTGCACTACCCCCCTGCGAACCCACCGGGAGCGTGTCGCCGGGTTTATTCACGACGGTTAGGGCAACCACCACTTCACTCACGTGCCAGTCGGTTGCGTTGAAAATGGAGACTGTCAGCGCGTCGCCTTCGATCGTTGCCGGACCCTCAAGTTTGCCGAGGTTCTCGACCGGCAATTCCATCTGGGAATATTGGCTGCTCGCGAGCAACGACTTTACATTCGGAGTAAACGCCAAGCTACAGGTCACGTCCGGCGCTGACACTTGGAATCCCTTGGTTCCGCCCGCCATTAGATAGCGCAGAGTTGAGCCCGCGCTCTTGCGCGCGTCTTGCTGATCCATCACCTGTGTGAGATTGTCGTCGTCGATGACTTCGACTTTGGCTGGTTGGTTGTTCTTCCGGAGATTGCGCGCGACATCGCCCAACGGCACATCATTGGGATCATCCTGAGCAACGCTTCGAACAGGCATGAACATGGCCAAGAGCGCGGCCAGCACGAGTAGTAGTCGAATTCCCGGGACCCTGGACATAATGCTGCGAGCGAGCAGAGTACTCCGCGGACGCAGAAGCATCCGAAAAAGTCTCTCAGCCAATTGTATGGAGACGAGAGGAACGGAGAGAAGAGCCAGGAAAACCTTGGTAACGGTACGGAGGGAGGAGACTATGGGCGCGCGTTAGACGAAATGGATGCGCAACGGGTGCGCGCGCCCAGAGCTCGGTAAAACCCCTCTACAGAAGGCCCTGTGACCGAAACCTGCTGACTGGGTCTGCCACCGGCGTCGCTTGCCGCCTGAATATCCATCGGGCCACCGCAAAGCCTATCGCCGCGTAACACAGGTGCATCATTTTCATAAAACACCTCCCCAATCCGGCTCGTTCGTTCACCTTCAGGGGAGGAACTACATATAACCTTATCGGCACAATACCAACGGTCTTCAGTCCGAACAAGGCACAACAGTGCCATAGACGTGGCACGGAGGTAATAGAAGTAATCTGCACACTATGCCGAGAGCTCAGTGCGTCGCGACTGGCTCGTCCGGCACCCACCCCGCCGGAGGCACGACAACCGTCGACAAACTTCCCTCAGCCGTAAGCTTTTGGAACGCCGCCAGATCGCGCCGTTGTAAGTCGTCCCAGCGCGCAATCAGTTCCCCACTCTGGCGTTTCAGCTTGTCGAACTGGCGAGCTTCCGCCTCAGTTGGCGCGGAATCCGCCGTGCCCACATCCATCGCGAGATATGCCAGCTTCGCATCGAGTTGAGGAGGATAGGCCAGCGAATCCTCGTTGGCGTCGATATCGAGATTGATCAGATCCTCGCGCACCGCGACCAGCTTCTTCTCGAGATCGTCTGCGGCCGCCACAATGTTTTTCGCGCTCGCATTCTCCGGCAGACGCCTCTTCAATCCCGACAGCTGCGACCGCACATCCTGAATCTGGTTGACCGTATCGTAGACTTTGTTCAGTTCGTCGCGCGTTTCAAGCAGCAGGTTCAGTTGCGCTTCCAGATCGCCCTGGCTGACGTTGACCCGCGGATCGAGTTTCAGATCGAATCCTGCAGTCTGCGTCTGCCCTCCAACCGTCAAACGCACCTGATAATGCCCCGGCACTGCGACAGGACCACGGGCACCACTGCCGTATTCCCACAAGTAGTATCCCGGAACGTGGCGCGCCTCTTCGTATCGCAAATCCCAGACGAAGCGGTTCAACCCAGCCTCGGGCTTAAGTTGCTTCTCCGGCTTCTTGTCATCAGGTCCCAGAGGCTCTTCCAGCGTGTCATACTCCGTGCTCGAATATTTGCGAATCACTTTTCCGGATGCGTCGAGAATTTCGATCTTGGCCTCCGCGTCTTTCTTCGGAGCGTCCTTGAGGAAGTAATAAACCACGGCTCCCGACGGCGGATTCTGTCCCACGCGTTTCGACGGATGATGTTCTCCCGCCGCTCCAGCTTGAATTCGGTAGGCCGTCGCCGGTGCATACAGGAACGCATCTTTTTGCGCGACGTCGTCGGTGTACTGGCGCAACGGGCTCACATCGTCGAGCACCCAGAAGGCGCGCCCGTGCGTTGCCACTACCAGGTCGTTGTTCTTGATTACCAGATCGTGCACCGGCGTCGTCGGAAGGTTCAACTGCAGCGGACGCCAGTTTGCTCCATCGTTGAACGAAACGAACACGCCCGTCTCAGTTCCTGCGTACAGCAGGCCGCGCTTTTTCGGATCCTCGCGTACCACGCGAACAAATGCGTTGTCGGGAATTCCCTGCCCAAGCTTCGTCCATGTTTTGCCGTAGTCGCTGGTCTTGTAAATGTAAGGATGCAGATCGTCGAATTGATGCCGGTCGACGGCCACATACGCAGTCCCGGCATCGAACGGCGAAGGGTCGATCTGGCTGATGCGGCTCCACTCCGGCATGTCTTTTGGAGTGATGTTCGTCCAGTTCTTGCCTTCATCTTTGGTCAACTGGATCAGCCCGTCGTCTGTGCCGACCCATAGCAATCCCTTTGTGAGCGGCGATTCCGCCAGCGCGAAGATCGTGTCGTAATATTCCGTGCCGGAATCATCGAGCGTGATATCTCCGCCCGACACCTTCTGTTTGCTCTTGTCATTGCGAGTGAGATCCGGACTGATCGCCTGCCAATGCACGCCGCCGTCAGTCGTTTTAAACAACATCTCTCCGCCGTGATAGAGCGTGTTCGGATCGTGCGGAGAAATCATAACTGGAGCGGTCCACTGGAAGCGGTGTTCCAGATTCGCCGCACCGTGCGCGTCCGATAATTCTGGCTGCTCGGTAATCGCCTTCACCTGACCGGTATGCCGGTCGTAACGCGTGATATTTCCCTGGTAATCCGCCGCGTACACAATATTCGGATCCGGCGGATACGGCGCAATGTAGCCTGCTTCACCGCCGCCCACGTCGTACCAATCCGTACGGCTGATCGATCCGTCATCGCTGCGGCTGGCAATCGCGACCGTTCCGCTATCCTGCTGCGCTCCATACACCCGATATGGCGTCTCGTTGTCAGCGAAGACGTGATAGAACTGCGCCGTCGGCTGATTGTCCTGTGTTGTCCAGTTCTTGCCGCCATCGAGTGTTACGGTCACGCCGCCATCGTTCGACGCGATCATGCGCCGCGTGTTCTGCGGATCAATCCACAATCCGTGATTGTCCCCGTGCGGCACATGCACTTTATTGAAAAGATGCCCTCCATCGGTCGACTTGTATGCCTCGACATTCATGATGTAAAGGACGTTCTCGTCGCGCGGGTCGGCGATGACGTGCATGTAATACCACGGCCGCTGCCATAAGCTGTGGCTCGGGTTCACCATCTGCCACGATTCGCCGCCGTCATCGGACCGATAGAGGCCGCCGTCTGGATTGTGCGCTTCGATGAGTGCGTAGACACGATCGGAATTGGCCCCCACAGCTATCCCGATTTTTCCGTATGGCCCCTTGGGCAGGCCGTGTTCTTCCAGCCGCTTCCAGGTAGTGCCGCCATCGTTCGAGCGGTAGAGGCCGCTGCCCGGGCCGCCATCTTCCATGCTCCATGAGGTACGCCGCGCCTGCCACAAGGCGGCAAACAGAATATTCGGATTATGTGGATCAAAGGCGACATCGACACCGCCCGTGTTCTCGTCTTTATACAGAACCTTGTCCCAGGTCTTCCCGCCATCGGTCGTGCGGAATATCCCACGCTCAGCGTTCGGACCGTACGGATGCCCCAACGCCGCGACGAATGCGATATCAGGATTCGTGGGATTGACGATGACCTTGCCAATAGCGCGCGAATCGCGCAGCCCAACATTCTTCCAACTCTTCCCTCCGTCCAGCGACTTGTAGACTCCGTCGCCGTGCGAGATGTTGCCGCGGATGCAGGCTTCGCCCGTACCGACGTACAGTACGTTGTGATTGGAACTCGCGACGGCTATGCTGCCGATCGACGAAGTCCCTTCCTTGTCGAACAGCGGCGACCACGTCATCGCACCGTCGGTCGACTTCCACACTCCACCGCCAGTGGAACCAAAATAATACGTCGTCGGATCCCCCGGAATGCCCGCCGCAGTTAGCGAACGTCCACCCCGAAACGGCCCGATCATCCGGTACTTCATCCCTTTGAAAACCTTTTCCTCCGGCTTGGAAGACTCGGCATTCTCGCTATCACCAGGCTTCGCCGCATCCGCAGTCTGCGGCGCAGGAGTGGTCTTCTCAGGCTTCACGGCCTTGGATTGCCGTTCCGGTTTCGCTTGCGCATGACCGCCAGCAGCCATTAGGAAGAGGAACGAAGTTGCGAAAAACAGACGCGCAGTGAACGAAGCATTCTTTCGAAAGCGCTTTAGGCCCATGTCAGCTGATCTCCGGGAGGATGTGAACAATTTGTCTATGTTAATCCCGTCGGGGCGGACTGGAAAGGGCCGGCTGCATACCTGTAGTGGGTCATTCGAACCTTCCCAGTGAAAGACGCTCTAAAGGACTCTAGGCAGCTCGGGTGAAAGCGAGAGGTTTGTCTGTGATCTCGGTTCCACCACGTGATTTTGGGGAACCTTCGTATTTCGCATTCCGTAGAGAAAGAGAACATGTTTGACGTTTAAAACTATCGCGTGGAGGCAGGTGAGGAATGCGAGATCCGTGGTGGATGCACTTTCTTCTGGCGGTTCACATTACCGCTGGCGGCGGAGCGTTCATGGTGGCCCCGCTGGCGCTTGTCACCGCCAAGGGCGGCAAGGCACATCGTCTGTGGGGCAATATCTATTTCCGGTGCATGGCCATTGTTGCGTCTACCGCTCTCGTCATGGCCGCCTATCGACCAATCCTCTTTTTGGCTTTGGTCGCAATTTTCAGCTTTCATGCGGCTTTCACAGCATACCGGGTACTCGACCAGAAGTCGGCTTGGGAAGGCAAATCGGTCGTCCGTGGCTTGGACTGGGCTGCCACGATCTTATGTTTCGCTGCGAGTGCAGCCCTGGTAGTTCTTGGAGCAATCCGGCCAGAGCTTGTGCAGAATCTAAGCATTCCGGCAATCGTGTTCGGAGCTATTGGCATGCGTACCTCCGGCAGAGCCATGTGGCGCTTCACACATCCGCCGGCGGAGAAGATGTTTTGGTGGTACGCCCACCTACAGGGAATGATCGGCAGCTATATAGCCGCATGGACCGCGTTTTGCCTTGTCACGCTTGGTCCTCGGCTGCACGGGAAAGCACAAGTTTGGCTTTGGCTAGTGCCAGTCTCCATCGGCTTGCCTGCGATCATTGCCACTACGGCTTACTACAAGAGGAAGTTTAGCCCTAGGCAAAAGCCGGCCCTTACGTAGTTTTGAAAAAAGGAAATCGGAGAAAAGAATTCTACTTCCCTGCAAACGCGTGGGGACGTCCGCCATCGGCCGTCCCCCAGGACAATTGGTTCAAATCAAAGGAAGAACGATCACTGCGATCTTTGTTTTTTTGAGTCGGCGGCTCACTTCTTAGAAACCAATATCTTCTTCGCCGCTTCCAACTCCTTCTTCGGCGCATCCTCTACTTTGGGATAGGAAAGGTCCAGGGAGTCGAGGGTATCGACCAGAACCGTCGAGATCACCAGGCGGCTGAACCACTTGTTGTCAGCGGGCACGACGTACCAGGGCGCCTGCTCGGTCGATGTATTGCGGATCATCTCTTCATACGCATTCTGGTAATCGTCCCAATACTTACGCTCGTGAATATCGCTCGCGGAAAATTTCCAGTTTTTCTGCGGCTCGTCCAAGCGCGCCAGAAAGCGCTTCTTCTGTTCCTTCTTGGATAAATGCAAAAAGAATTTTCGGATGATCGTTCCGCTCCGTGCCATGTGCCGCTCGAAGCATCGGATGTCCTCGAAGCGCTCGTTCCATATGTTTTTGTCGACGAGCTTTGGCGGAGTCTTCTGGCTCTTGAGAATCTCCGGATGCACCCGCACGATCAGCACCTCCTCATAATAGGACCGGTTGAAAATGCCGATATGCCCGCGTTCCGGCAAATCGCGGGTCGTGCGCCACAGAAAATCGTGCTGCAGTTCCACTTCCGAAGGCGCCTTGAACGAGTACACCTGGCATCCCTGCGGGTTCACGCCCGACATCACATGCTTAATTGCGCCATCTTTGCCGGCAGCGTCCATCGCTTGAAAAATCAGGAGCAGCGACCAGTTGTCCTGTGCATAGAGCTTGTCCTGCAGCTCGGCCGTTCGCCCAATGCGCTGGACGAGTGCTTCTTCGGCGTGATCCTTTGAGTGCCAGTGACCGGTGTCGGCCGGATCGAAATCCTTTAAGCGAAAATGCTTCCCGCTCTCTACGCGAAACGTCTTGGCGAGCTTCTCATCCTTCATTCATCTCTCCCTAACCAAACTCTATTCCCCCGGGTCTAGGGTGGCAACTGCCGGCATCCCCTTCGTATGGGAATATAGCAACCGTTACGGTAGATTCGACGTACATGAGGCCCAACGTGTTCGAATCCGATTTCTTAACTGGTTCCGCGGAATCCATTGACGCCTATCGCAATCTAATCGCTCGAGCGGCGGAGGTTGTCGCAACCTCGTTGCCTCTGCAGCCTTACGCCGGCAAAACGCCTGCCGCGCTCCAAGCTCTGATCGATCCTAACTTCCTGCCTCAAACCGCATCTTCTCCCGAACAAATCACGGAAATACTGCGAATGGTCGTCGCAAACTCTGTCAATATCAACCATCCCCACACCGCTGCACACCTGCACTGCCCACCATTGATGGCTTCTCTGGCCGCCGAAGTGGTTATCAGCGCGCTCAACCAATCGATGGACTCCTTCGATCAGGCACCGATCGCCACGGTGGTCGAGCAGATGGTCCTTCGCTGGCTCTGTAGCGAGGCTGGCCTTCCCGCTAGTGCGGACGGCACATTCACCACTGGAGGATCTCAATCCAACTACATGGGACTGCTGCTGGCGCGCGACGCCGCCGTTCATACGCGTTGGAGCGGGTCCGTCCAGAAATCCGGGCTGCCGTCCGAGGCGCGAAAACTTCGCATTCTTTGCTCGGAAGTGGCTCATTTCACCGTGGAGAAATCAGCCGCCCAACTAGGGCTGGGCACCGAGGCCGTCATGCGAATCGCGGTCGACGACCATTTCCGCATGAAGCCGCAGGCGTTGCAGGCAGCGTTAAACTCTCTCGAAGTAGATGGCCTGGTTCCAATGGCTATCGTGGCGACCGCTGGAACGACCGACTTCGGTTCGATCGATCCTATCCCCGAGATCAGCGCGATCGCGCGCTCGACGGGCGTGCGGCTTCACGTCGATGCCGCTTACGGCGGAGCTTTGCTGTTCTCAAGCCAACATCGGGGAAAGCTGGCGGGCATCGAGGCCGCCGATTCGCTCTCCATCGACTTCCACAAATTGCTCTGGCAGCCGATCCCGTGCAGCGCCTTCCTGCTGAGCGATGCACGAAACTTCGATTACATCAAAATGCACGCCGACTACCTTAACCCCGAGACTCACGAAGAAGAAGGCGTGCCAAATCTGGTGACGACTTCCCTCCTCACCAGCCGCCGCTTCGACTCGCTGAAATTGTGGTTATCATTTCAATCGCTCGACCGGACCAAGCTCGCGGCGCTGATCGACCGCACAATCGCGCTGGCTGCCCATGCAGCGGAAATAGTGCGTAGAACACCGCAACTTGAGTTGGTCTGCGAACCACAGCTGAGCACCGTGGTATTTCGCTACCTGCCATCACAAGGCGACGCGGATCAGATCAATTTCGCGATCCGACAAAACCTCTTCAATCGGGGCGAGGCTGTCGTCGGCCACACCCGGGTCCGCAATCGTCAGTGTCTCAAGTTCACCTGCATGAATCCGTCTGCTACCGAAGCCGACATGGGAAGCCTGCTGGAAAAGGTTCGGGAGGAAGGCCTGAAATTGGAGTGAAATTCGGCGGACGCTAAGTCATTGAAACTACCGTCTTTACGCTATTACGTATACATATGTACGTACATTTATGTACACGGAAGTGTTCCTGAAGGAACACTTTTTCCACAGGTAGAGCCGTTAAACAGCAACCGGCTTCGAGCTAACGGACGGTAACTTTGCCTGCTGCCAGGCGTCGAAGCCGCCAGCAACGTTCAACACTTGGGTGAATCCCGCGCGCAGTAGCAGGCTGCTGGCAATCATGCTGCGGTATCCACCTTTGCAATGCACGGCTAGCGGCGCATCGCGGCCGATCTCTGGCGGAGAAACTTTGAAATTGTCGAGTGGCCACCACGCCGCGTCCTCAATGTGCGCCGCATTCCACTCAGGCTCGCGACGCACGTCGAGCACCTGCATTTCACCCGATTGCATACGCGTGTTCAGTTCGTTCGCTGTAATCTGCGCGACGGTCGCGAGAGGCAAGCCAGCCTGCCTCCAGGCCGCAACGCCGCCGGCAAGATATCCATCGAGCACTTCGATTCCCACGCGTGCCATTCTGAGCCGTGCCTCTTCGATCTGCGCCTCTGTGTCCGCGATCAGCACAGGATGCGCCGCCAATCCCAGCACCGTTCCGGCCCACGACGCGAACTGACCCGACAGCGCGATGTTCACCGAACCAGGCACGTGACCCGCGGCGAACTCCTCTCCGGGACGCACGTCGAGCGCAAGCTCGCCATCCTTCACCATGGAGTCGAGTTCGCGCGGCGTGATCGCGCGCAGTGCAGGCAATTCTGAGAGCGCGGCGGCACCGGTGCGGTTGATCTCTGCGTCTTTCGAAAAGTATTCCGGACGCGCCGGTAGGTTGCTGGTCAGCTGCGCGATGAACTCTTCCCTGCTCTTGATCTGCAAGGCGTAATTGGTCAGCCGCTCCATGCCGATCGTCGACGAGCGTTCGGCCCGCATGTTCTTGCCGCATAGCGATCCCGCCCCGTGCGCCGGATACACGAGCACACTATCCGAAAGCGCCATCAGCTTATGGTGCAGGCTGTCATACAACATTCCAGCGAGTTGCGAGGGAGTGTGTTGCGGCGACAAGTCAGGACGGCCAACGTCGCCGATGAACAGAGTATCGCCAGTCAGCACAGCCCATGGCGAAGGAGACTTTTCTGAATCGGTAACAACGAGGCAGATGCTTTCGGGCGTGTGTCCAGGGGTTTCGAGCACGCGAATGGACGCCTTGCCAAACTGCAACTCGAAGCCATCCCTCACCGCAATGTGAGGAAACATCGCGCCCGCCTGAGCGCCCATGTAGATCTTCGCGCCGGTGCGCGCGGCCAACTCTTTGTGTCCGGAAACGAAATCAGCATGAAGGTGGGTTTCAAAGATGTGGCGGATGGTCACGCCATGATCGGCAGCAGCCTTCAGATAAAGGTCCACATCACGCTGCGGATCAACCACGACGGCCTCACCCTCAGAAGCCAATAGATATGAAGCGTGCGCCAGACATCCCAAATAAATCTGTTCAAAGTACATAGCAAATCCCTCAACCGCCTAGAGATGCTAGAACAAATTGAACGGGAATGCTATTGGAGAGGGATGGGGAGGGCCTAAAGTTAAGCGGGCAATGGAGTGATAAATTCCAGCCCAAAACAAAAACCATTTCGCGATCGAACGATGGCAGGCAGACGCGATGGCGTCGGCATATCGAATTCAACTTCGAGCAGATCGCCAGGATTCAGCAGGATGCCTGCGTACAACACCATTCCGCCCTCACTCAACTCTGTTCCGCGACCTTCGACCACGGTGGTCGAGAAGCCTTTGGAGGTTACCACGCGGACCGGCATGTCGACAGGCAAGCGGTCCCAGCGTCGCGTGTTGGGGGCGGACTGCATGATTGCCCATTATGACCGCGAGATCGCTTGCCTGCACATTACCAAGGTGAATGTCCGCGCATTGCCCGTAGCGACAATGGTCGCCTGCGATTTTAGAGGTGTGGTCTCGTCTGAGATGCTGGAGACACGTCTTGCTGCCGCGGTCGCACGGCGATTTTATTTCGCTGTTTCCCGTAAGCGCTTCAGCACATTTTCCGTGATATCGGTCTCACCCAGCTTAGGGAAGGTTTTCTCGACGCTGTGACGGTGCGCCTCGGGGTCACGGTCGGTCATTGCGTCCGTGACGAGCACGACGTTGTATCCGTAATCGTAAGCGCTCCGGGCAGTCGCTTCTACTCCAGAACTCGTTGAGATGCCCGCAATGAAAACCTGCGTGACGCTGCACTGGCGAAGATACTCGTGCAGATCCGATCCGATAAATGCGCCGACCCGCTGCTTGGTGACGAGATGGTCGCCGGGTTGCCGATCCAACTCAGGAACGAGGTCGGTCCAGTTTGGAGGAAATGAAGACTTGGGAACTCCGGCGTCGGTGCGGCCGGGTGCACGACCTGAGACGTTGATCAACACGACCGGCAGCTTGCGCTGGCGGAAGGCGCGGGCAAGCTGGGCGGCGCGGCTGATGATCTCACCGGCGGGATGAACCGTCGGCAAACCGGCAATTCCTTTTTGCAGATCAATCACGATGAGGGCTGCGATGGTATCGAGTTGGGTCAGCGGCATGGTTTGTCCTTGTTTATTGTGCGCGTCTCAGAGGCGCACATCGAAGCGTCACTTGCTTGACTAGCTGCTTTGTTTCCCCGCGAATCTCACACTTGAGAACATGCTGATGAGCGCGATGCCTGCGAAGAAAATGACGAGAGCCAAGCCGTTTCCACTCGACATCTTCCCGACTCGAAACAGGATGTAACCCACAGCGAGATTCAGCAGCGCCCAAAGCACATTCACCGTTGGCGAAGACAATCCTTTGCCGGGAGGGTGAGCGAAGGGTGTTGGAAAGCGGTCACCCGAAATGCCGTGTACGAAGTGCGGCACAAAATTCGCGAGAAAGATTCCGGAGAAAAAACAAGCAATGTACTCATACCAGTTCAATATCGTTCCTCCTTGGTAGCGCTCGATCGAGCGTTCATACCGCTGTTTCCTGAATGCCGGGAATCGGAGCGGCGTCGCGCGGCAACAGACCCTGCTCCTGGTAGATGGGGCGCATACCCGCTTTGACTTTGGGTAGCTCGATGGTGAACCAGAGCGAACCGAGGATACAGACTGCACCGGTCAGCATGACGGTGTGAGGCGCTCCGATCTTGTGAGCCAGCGCGCCGGCCAGCAAGCTACCGAACGGCGCCGCGCCGAAGAATGCCATGGTGTAGTAGCTCATGACGCGGGCGCGTTTGTCCTCCGAGACCAGCGACTGGACAATCATGTTGCTGACGGAGGCGCCCTGCATGAGGCCGAAACCGACGAACACCATCAATACGAGAGAGAGCCAAACCACGTGCGAAAGGCCGAAGAGAATCAGCGCGACTCCAAGCATGGCGACGGCGATCTGAATCATTCGAGTGAGACCGAAGACGGACTTGCGAGCCGCGAGGGAAAGTCCCGAAACAAGTGCGCCAACGCCCGAGGCTGTCGTGAGCCAGCCGAGCGTGTATGCGCCTCCGTGCAGAACCTGACCGGCGAAGAGCGGCAACAGCACCGCGTAGGGGTAGCCCATCAAGCTGACCAGCGCAAAAAGCAAAAGGATGATGCGGATTGGCGACACGGAGCGGACGTAGTCCCATCCCTCGCGCATTTGTTCGAACATGCTGGTTGCGCCGCGGTGAACTTCCTGGGGTTTGATCCGCATCATTAATAAGGACGCGATGACGGCGAAATAGCTGATGCCATCGATCAGGAAGCACCAGCCTTCGCCGAAGGCTCCGATAATAAGGCCGGCGATGGCCGGGCCAATCAGGCGTGCGCCATTAGCCATGGAAGAATTAATGGCGATGGCATTACTCAGGTCGTTGCGATCGTCGACCATCTGAACGAGGAACGATTGGCGGCCGGGCATGTCGAAGGCATCGATCAGCCCTTGCAACGCGGCAAGCGCAATGACTTCCCAAAGAGTGATGACATGCGCCAGAGTGAGCGCGGCCATGGCGAGAGATTGGACAGCGGCGGCGCCCTGGGTCCACACCAGCAGCTTGCGGCGATTGAGGCGCTCGACCCACACACCTGCGAATGGTCCAAGTGCAAACGAAATGATCTGTCCGGCGAAGGTGACGATGCCGAGCAGAAGCGCGGAGTGGGTAAGGCGATAGACGAGCCAACTGGTCGCAAGGCGCGTCATCCAAGTGCCGATCACCGAGATACTCTGACCGATGAAGAAGAGCTGAAAGTTCCGATGCCGGAGCGCACGCCAGGCGTGGGACATCCCGCTGCCAAGTGTCTTCGGAAGAACGGGGCTGACAGCACGCTTCTTCACAATTCCACGAGACGCTTGATGATTTCGCCGGCAGCGAACAGAGTTTCCTGATCGTGCTTGTCGAGCTGGGAGATGGCCTGCACCAACCACGAGCGCTTGGCGTCCTTAGCAGTGGCGCGTACTGCGGCGCCCCTGGCGGTGAGGGCGATGTTTAGCTGGCGCCCGTCCGTGGGATGCGGCTTGCGCTCGACCATCCCCATCACCTCGAGAGCCGCGATCGTTGTGCCCATCGACTGCGGTTTCATGCCTTCGGCGCGAGCCAGATCGGCCGTGGTGGCCGGCCCATCTTTCGCCAGGCGCGCCATGACGACGGATTCGGTGAGGGAGAGTTCGTTGGAGGCGGCCGCGGCACGGACCCGGCGAACCAGCAGTCCAACGGCTTGAAGAAGGTCGATGACCTCGGCTTCCAAGTTCTTGCGCGACATGACTAGACCTTTTTAACATATAGGCAGCTTATCTTGCAAGTTTACCTTATCAGTTTAGCTGTTTATGGAGGGCGCATACGTGGGGGTCCATCGCCGAAGCGGTTGTCATCGGGACCGACCTCGGACAGAATTTCCCTATTACGGGATCGCCGGCGACGATTTATGGCTCATCGCCCTGAGAAAAGAAAACATCGATGTCAGTTGCTGGGATTTCTCGAAGGTCGCGCGATTGCAATGCCGGTCGCCTACTGGCGGCTTTGGGCAGCGGCCATTCTGATGTCGCTTTGTTTTGCGGCTTTGTAGAGAAGCGGCACGGAAAGAGCCGGCGAGGCCCAAAGTTGGCGGCGCGGAGCATGACCGCCACAGCCAGAAGCGCAAGTAGTGAGGGAATGGCGGCCATCCGAGAAGTAGGATGGCGGGGACGACGGGACTCGAACCCGCGGCCTCTGCCGTGACAGGGCAGCGTTCTAACCAACTGAACTACGTCCCCACTTGCCGGGTCGACGGAGGCGGGAGCGCATCGTCGAGCCGATAGTTATCCTAACAGCTTCTTTCGGAACGCGAAAGAGGCGCAGGAAGTTGCACTCACGAGTTGCGCGCTTCCGCCTGCGTTATGCGGCTTCTTCGGGGCTCCCGGCGAGCGCAATCTCGACTTGTTGCGATCCCAGCCATGGATGGATCGCCTTAAGCTTCACGCTTCCCGGCTTCTCCTGTGCCCGAATCCAGATCGCGCCCGTACCACCGATCAACGAAAAAGGATTATCGCCGATGATTTCGGCTGGGCCGTCCAATTCGAACTTGATCGAGGCGTCGGCAAAGGGGCAGATATTTCCGAATTCGTCAGTGACGCGAAGGACAACGCGAGTTGAGTCGGCGCCATCTGCCATTAGTTCAGTGTCATCCGGCAGAAGAGTGAATTTTGTGTCAACGCCTTTTCCTGAAAACTTCTTCGAGATCACTTGCTTGCCCTGGATGTACCCTTCGATTCGAAGATCTCCCCATTTGTGAAATAGTTCACCCATTTCGAGGATGAAGGGCGCATAACGAAGGTGAGCAAACTGCTGACGATCGGGATCGACGTCAGCGATATGTTGGTCGTCGATGTAGAACTTGAGGTGATCGCAGTTGGAGCAGACCATCGCCTTGGAGAATCCGATGGATGCATCCCCGCGGGCCCAGTGAAAGGCTGGCTCGAGCACGATCTCTTCGGCAGGATCGCATTGCGATTTGTAGAATCCGGCAGCAGGCTTAGGTTCGCGGAAGATGTCGGTTACGCCGTGATAACAGATACGATCGCCGGATCCGAAATTGCCGTGAGTGTTGTAGTCGAAGGCGCACCATCCGATGCCGCCGGCGTACTGCGGATTTGAGGCGAGCTGGTCATGAACGCGGGCATGGCGAATCGTGTGCTCGGTAAGGCGTTCCACCTGGTCGATGGTCTTGGTGGGATAGGTGTGACCTACGAATTCGGTATTGAGGTATCGCGGATGATTCGGTGGCTTCAGCGGAAATCCGAAGTCGTTCATTGTGAACACGTCCTCAAGAAATTCGGACTCCTGGAAGTAGCGAATGCCTCCCGTCTGCCGCGTGGGATCTAATTGATGGGCAGTGGCATTCGTGCGCGTGTAGAAATCGTGATCGTCTTTGGATTCGTTGATGCGCACGCCCCACAGAATGATGGAGGGATGATTCCAGTCGCGGCGAATCATACGGCGGACGTTATCGATCGAGATCAGCTTCCAAGCCTCATCGCCGATGTGCTGCCAGCCCGGAATTTCTTCGAGAACAAGCAACCCGAGTTCGTCGCAGGCATCGAGGAAATGGCGCGATTGCGGGTAGTGCGAAGTGCGAACGATATTGCACTTGAGCTGGTTGCGGAGGATCTCGGCGTCGTGGCGTTGCGGACGGGCCGGCATGGCTTGTCCGACCCACGGAAAAGTTTGATGGCGGTCCAAGCCGCGCAGCTTGATCACTTTTCCGTTTAGTTCGAATCCGTGATCGGTGAATTGGGCTTCTCGGAAGCCGAAACGGCGCGAGTCTTCATCGAGCAATTGAGATCCGTGACGGAGGCGAATGCGCGCAGAATACAGATTGCGTTTATCGAAGTCCCAGAGCTTGATTCCGTTCAACCGATCGAAACGAAGCGTATGCGGCAGGGGCTCGCTGGCCGCGCCTGCAGAAGCGACCTGTTGCGAGGCTTTCGCGATGACACGATCGCCATCCAGAAGTTCCACGTCGATCGTCAAGACCTCTTTTGACGCCTCGAGATGCTGAATGTAGCAATCGAGATCGACGCTAGGGTTCGGTGAGAGAACATCTTTGGGACGAACGAAAATGTTTTCGATGAAGGTCGAGGGGACGATGCGCAAGGCTACTTCGCGGTAGATGCCGCCGAAGGTGAGGTAATCGATCTCGTATCCGAAGGGAGGAATGTCGGGACGCTCGGTGGAGTCGACATCGACGGCGAGCAGATTGTCGCCATCGAAATCGATGTGCGGCGTCAAATCAAACGAGAACGGCGTATATCCGCCCTTATATTCGCCAAGACGTTCTCCATTGATCCAAACCGTGGATGCGGTCATCACGCCCTCAAAGTCGACGAAGACATGCTTTCCCCGGGCTGCTGGTGGAAGCTTGAAGCGGCGGCGATAGAGGGAGACGAACTCGTAGGTCTTCTCGTCAAAGCCGTGCCATGGAAGCCGGACATTCGTGTGAGGGACGACGACGCGATCGAAGCCTGAGTCATCGAATTCTTTGGCGTGTCCGCCTTCGACCACCGTATGGCTATAGCGCCATTTACGGTTGATCGGAAGAACGATGCGTTCGCTCGGCGTTGAAGCATTTGATTGCGCGGCGCCATCGGGAATCGCGTAAGGCGCGAGAGCAGCTCCGGCGAGAAGCGTTCCAGTCTGTTGCAAAAACTTGCGTCGGTCCATTGGTTCCCTTCCCCTTGATCAGTGTTTCATCCTCATTAGTACAAATAATTCGTCAATATCGGCAAACCGCAATTACGCCGCCATATTCAGCAACTGGCGGAGATCGGCTGCCGACGTGGACTCGGTGCCACGCGGCATGGCCGGTCCGATGACCAGCGCCTGGTTGTGCCCTTCAAACCAAACTAGGAACGAGGACTGGTCTGCCCCCGGAAGCCGCTGCTGATTCAGCCAGTTGTAGTAGGCACCCATGTCGCCGTCGACCAGAGAACCTACCAGATCGAGTTCAGCACTCGCTGAAACGGCGGTGATGAGTTCATTCATTGGTCGTTGCCGCTGCCTGGGTGCGAATCGCACCAATAATGTAAGCGGCTGAGCGCGACGCAAAGCTTCGCGCGCAGCCCACTGGGCAAAAATCGTGCTGAAGATTTGAGTGCCTGAACCCTCAGTCAGAAGCTTGAGCTCGAAGCGTTCGAGAACTTCATCTGAGCTCTTACCGTTACTCTTGGCGCCCATTCCAAGGTCAGCAGGATGTAACTGCGCCAGCAGGGTGCGGAGCGTCTCAGGGCCCATACCAGGACGATCCAGCTCCGTTTGTATACGCCGCAAGAGAGCAGCACGCACCAGTTCAAGAGCCTTGTAAGAAACCGTGGTCAAATCTGTGGAGTGCGGAGCTTCGTCCCCGCCATCGATATACCAATGGCCATAAGGGATCGGATGCTTGCGAGCTCTGTCAGACGCAGCGTCGAGCAAAATGCGGAGGCCGTTGTCCGGATTGACGCGAGTGAAATAGGCGCCGTGCGGACGCAGCTTTCGAAACAGCGGATCGTCGTAAGACACAACTCCCTGCCCGATTATCGTCATGCCTAGCCTCGGAATCGGCGGCGGCTCCGGCGGTATGGCCTGACCTAAATGATCACTGTAATCATTCGAGGCCTTGCGGAATGCATCGAGCTGGTGCGTGCTCCACAGATGGGCGGAGAGTTGTTCCACAAACTGCGAAGGAGCCTTCACCCAATCGAAGGCTTCGAGCTGGGCAGAAAGTTTGATTTCGTCGAATTCATGAAACCAGTCTTTGCGCTGGTCGTTCGAGAGTGAACTGACTTTGGCCAATTCCCTTTCATGGGCAGTGCGCTCGGCGGGAAACTTGAAATCGAAATCGATCAGTTCGCGGAGCAGCCCCGGGACGAAGCTGAGCGGCAGCATCTGCAGCGTTCCGAGATAGTTCGTTACCAGCTTCCGCGCTTCGGGCGGATAGCCCGCAAAATGCTCGGGTTTGAGATCACGTGGCAACATTGCGATTACAACAACTCGGTGACCGGCTTACCCTGCGCGAAGGACGGAGAAAATCCAAACATCGCTCCGAGCGTAGGCACAAGATCGGTGGAATCGAGCGGCCGATCTATAACCACGCCCTCGCGAATACCGGGACCGGCCGCCAGCATCCAGGTGGTGCGGGAGAGCGCGTCGCCGGTGCGATGATGTTGGAAGCCATTGCCGCCGGCGTCCTGGTCGGAATCACGTCCGAAATCCGGCAAAATGAACATCGTGGTCTTGCCGGCGTATTCCGGCTCACTCTGGATGGCCTTCCATAAATCGGAACACAGGCGATCGGTGCGGCGAATACCTTCAACGTAAAGCGAGTACGCGCCAGCGTGCGCAATATCGATGTCGTGCATGGTGATCCACAACAGGCTCGGCGCCACCTGCCGCATCAACTGGTGCGCGATATAGACCGAGAGCTCATCGGGGCTCGATAGCGTCTGCGCATGCGATTTGAAGTCATCGACCGAGAGCTTCAGGATCATTTCCAACTGTTGCAGTTCGAACTCGCTGCCCGCCAACTCTGGCGCGTAGAAGGGCGTTTCGTAGTTGTCGCGCAGCAGGTGCTGGTAATCGTCGTGACGGCCCGAAGTGGCAGCCGTCAGCAGATGCTTCGGCAAAATGACCCGCGCGCCGAGGCCCTGACCGTAAGAGCGGTGACTACTCTCTCCAATGCGATTAAACCCGTTGCTGGGCGCAACAACCCAGGCGTCAGAGGATGGGCGCTTCAGGTCCTTGCGGAAATACTCGAATACTGTTGGGGACTGCGGAGGCAAAGCCGCAAAATTGTTGATCGTCTCGTAGACTCCGGTGGCCAAACTTGCGGTCGCGACATAGTGGCCGAGGATTCCGCGGTTCACTACCTGGGTGAAGAATGACGACTGCGGAATAAGCTCACGCATGAGGTGAGGAATATTTTCCTGGCCCTCAGGCGCGAAGGTTTCCTGATCGCGGGCTCCGCCGCCGAAGGTAACGACAATAACTTTTCGTTTCGAGGCGGCAACCGCGGCGCGAGCCCATGGAGCGTGCAGCAGGGTGCTCCCAAGCGTGAGTCCGGCGGCGGTGCGCAGGAAGTCCCGGCGCGTGCGGGCAAGGGCGGCGCCGTCTCCAACATTCGTTTGAGCTCTTCGCTTCTGCGATGCATCGATCATCTGTCGAAGATAGCTATTGGAGGAAGCTGAAGCCGAACCGCAGCGGTCTTGCTAGATCGTCACAGTTAGACTGTCATGGCTTCGCCGGAGTTCCTTCCTTCTCCGAGTAAACGAACTGCCGGACGTCTGCGATCTGTTTGTCGAGGTCAGCCAGATGTTGCGCCCGAAGTTGCTGGTAGACCTGGAATTGTTCCTGCGCTTTGTCTTTCTGCCCGGTATGCACGTACGCCTGACCCAGCCGATAGTGCGCATCAGCGATATGAGAGTCAATCTCGAGGGCCTTGACGTATTCCGGAATCGCGTCGGCATAGCGAGTCTGGTCGGAATAGAGATTTCCCAGCTGCAGACGGGGTTCAGAGAATTTCGGATCCAAGGTTGCGGCCTTGCGGAGCAAAGATTCGATTTGATGAAGATCCAGGCTCGGATCCTGCGCTCGCTTTCCCTTCCACAAGCTCATCGCATAATAGTAGTTGGCCCGAGCGTTGTCCGGCTGCAGTTCTGCGAAGCGGCGAAATCTGTCGATAACCTGATCGGCCTGGCTCGGCGAGCTGTCATAGGCCTTGGATAAGAATGCATAGCCGCGCGGATCGGACGGGCTGAGATCGGTCGCGCGGAGAAGAGCCTTGATGGCATCGTCATAATTTCCGCGCGAGTACAGGGCAATACCAAGTCCAATCGCCATGCGCGGCGAGTTCGGATACCGTTCCGCAGACTGACGAAAGGTTTCGATCGCCGGCTCTAGAGTGCGATGGAGGAGAAGCTCGCTCGCCCAATCGAAGAGATTGCTCTCGCTCGGATCCTGGTGTGCGGCAGTTTCAAATTCATTCGCTGCATCGACGAATTTGCCGTCTTTCTCTTCGATTTCCCCCAGCAGGTTGTGCAACTCGGCTGTGTTTTTTTGCTTTAGGAGCTCTTGCACCAGCGCGCGGGCCGGTCCAGGCTTTCCAGTAAGCATGTAGGCCAGCGCCAAGTCGTAGCCATTATCGTAAGAAGAAGGAGTGACCTGCTGCGCTTCTCTTAAGTATGGGATGGCATCGGGAAGCTTACCCATGCGAACGTAGAGTTCTCCCAGATTGTGGTTGGCGTCAAAACTACGCGGCTCGAGCGCTACGGCTCTTTTCAGTTGTTCCTGAGCAGGATCGAGTTTTCCGAGACGAACTAAATTCGAGGCCAGGTTGGTGCGCGCCGCAGCCGAATTGGGTTTCAGGCGAACAGCCGCCTCAAGCTCTTGGTTTGCCAATGTGTCTTGGGATTCACCCGCGTAGACCATTCCCAGTAGCTCGTGAATTTCGAAGCTTTGCGGAACCTCGTGCAGCAGCTTCTCGAGTTGAGCCGCTGCCTCCGGGTAATGTCCCGCGTCGTATTGAGCCACGGCCGCCTGGAACTCCTGATTGAGCCGCTTGGTTCGGTCCTCGTCCGACGCCATAGCCGCCCCGCACAGCAAAAGAATCAGGCCGGCACACTCCAGAAAGCGAAGTCGGATACTCACGGTCAGAATGCTATCACCTGCCGTGCGGCAAGCGGTGCATGGCGACGAGGATTGCCACCGAGAAGGCGCTCTCTAAGCGCCTTCCCGGGACAACAAAGCCATTGATCAGTAGTACAACTTCAAAGCGAATTGAATCTGCCGCGGATCGTAGGGAGCATCGCGGGTTGATCCAATTTCTCCGAAGTTCGAGCTAGTGAAATTACCCGAGTTTGAGACCGCAACAACTCCGTTGCCGCCGAAGTTCGGAGCGTTGAAGTTCGGGTGGTTGAAAAGGTTAAAGAACTCGGCCCGGAACTGCAGAGAGAAGCGTTCGGTGAGCCGAAAATTCTTGAAGGTCGAAAAATCCATCCGCTTAAAGGTCGGTCCGGCGATCTGGCCCGGAGACCCACCTAAAGTGGAGAGAGGGCAAGGCAAGGCCGTACACGGCGCTGGCTGGGAGAATGCGTTCGGATTGCCGAAGAAACTGACTTTCCCGTTCGAGTCGATGTGGATACCTCTGTCAAGAGATTGCCCAGGAACGACGAAGTCATAGCAATCGTTGCTGTTAAATGTGGCCGCCCAAGTGGCCGCAGGGCAAGTCAAAGTAATAGGTTGGCCACCCTGGAGCACAATATTGGTATTGATGCTCCAACCTCCGAACACCTTACTGGCCGCGCCGTCGGAACCCAGGAAGCGCTTTCCTTTGCCGAACGGAAGCTCATATCCGCCGCTGAGATGAACGACATTCCGAATATCGAAGTCAGCGAGGCCGTAATCGTAGTGAATGCCGACCCCGGGAACATTGGGAGCGCGGAAGCCTGCCAGGCTGCCGCCGTTGAGCAAATCGCCCGCGTCGGTACGGGATTGAGACCACGTGTAGGTGCCCAGGAAATTCAGGCCCCCTGAAAATCGTTTCTCTACCTTGGTCTGAAGTGCGTTGTAGTAACTAAGTCCGATCGTGGCCGCGTAGCTGTTGTTATCGCCAAAGTCCGGGAATGGAATTCCGCCTTGAGCGGCGGGCCAAGCTCCGGTACCGGCCGTCCCATTCGGCCCAGCGGTATTTGTTAGTTGCGTACCAGTAGGCAAGATTGCGGTTGGGAGGTTAGACCCGGGAAACGACTCCAAGTGACGACCCAGAGAAGTCACGTACGCCGCCTGCACGGTCAACGTGGGCGTTAGCTGATACTGCAAAGTAAAGTTCCCACTCATGGTGTAGGGGGTTTGGTAGTTAAACTGAATTCCGCGCAATGCCAAGCCGTTGGCTTGGACTGCGGTCGGCGTAAGCGGCGTACAAGCAAATCCTGTTTCAAACGTCGCCGTACCACCTGGTCCGGCTGCGGCGCAACCCGGATACGTATGCGGGATACCGTCATCCGGGGGAGTGAAGTTGAAATCGAACTGAAAGGGATAGCTTTCACCCAAGTTCGGTGAATATCCCCGGTTCTCAAAGCCGTTGTAGAAAATTCCAAACCCGCCTCGTGCTACCAGCTTCGGAGTAGCTTGATAGGCGAACCCGATACGAGGCGCAATATTTCCCTTCTGCGAATTACCCAGCCCTCTGCCGTACTTGTTCGTGATGTCGAGCGCGATACCGTCTGCAGCGAGCAAGTTGGTAAAGCTCGAAGAAAGATCGGCTGGGTTCGTCCCTCCCGGCAGTATGTACATCGGACCGCCGGTGGGTGCGCCGCCGGGAACGAAATTGGCCTGGGCTCCATGGTGCTCATACACCAACGTGAAGAAGTCCCAACGCAAACCCAGGTTGAGGGTCAGTTTCGGAGTGACCTTCCAGTCGTCGTTGAAGTAAGTGCCGTAATAATTCTTTCCGTCATCCGTGAGGTAGATGTTGGAGGCATAAATATTCGTCGATCCTCCCACGTCATAAGGCACGCCGCCGGCGACAGTCGACGCGATCGGCGTCAGCAAGAATGCGGCTCGCCCCGTGCTGCCCTGATCGCTACTGGCAAGACCGCTTGGGATTTCCGTGAAATCGCCGTTATAGTCGAATTCTCCGTGGGACCACGATGGTTGCAGTGTAGAAAACTTCACATGCTGCCACTCAAAACCCATCTTGAAAGTATGCTTTCCGTAAATCTTGGTAAGGTCGTCCGTCAGCTGGAACGTAGAACTGACCTCATCCGAAGGGAGGAACGAGTTACTTCCTAGGGTTGACAGTCCGTTAATTCCAAAGGCTGGGAGTCCGCCGTTCTTGGGAACCTGGGGAATATCTTGAATGCCAAATTGAGCTGGAAGACCAAGGTTCGAGGCCTCAGGACTTTCGCGGGTGGTATTCAGGTAATTAAATCCGACACGCGCTACGTTCACCAGGGTCGGAGAGAAAACATGGGTGTAGGCTAAAGCGCTCTGTTGCGCGGTAGCCGTCTGAGGGCCCTGTTGGAAGGCGCCGCCGTCGGCTACTCCTCCGAAAATTCCGGGAATAAACTGCGGATCGTCCTTATAGCTGAAGCGGTAGAACAACTGGTCTTTGTCGCTGACGTTAAGGTCGAGTCGGGCATCGAACGCATTGCTATGTTCATTCAGTTTGGGAGAATTGGCGAAGTTTGAGAAAAGCGAACCGTTGGTTGGGCTCGGATATAGGTTCAGCAGCTTGATGGCGTTCGGATCCAAACGGCCAGCGGAGATCTGATTCAGACCGCACCCTCCCAAAGTAAAGGCAGTCGTACTGGCCGGGCAGGTGCCGAAGGGATCGCGAACGTAGCCCGTCGCGGTTGAGACGAGACCAGAGACAGGGTCAAGTACTCCAGATGTAACCGTTCGTGTCGTAGCGGGATCCAGAATCGTGCCGGTGGGCATGGTTCTGCCCAACTGATCCGTCAACGTGCCCGTCTGCCCCGTAATCAGATCGGACAGATCAGTGTAGCCACTGTTGCGCTCTGCGGTGGTGGGCACTGAACCAGTCAGAATCGTTCCCTGTATCCTTCTCAGCCCCTCATAGTCGCCGAAGAAGAAAAGCTTGTTCTTGATGACCGGGCCGCCCAAGGTAGCTCCGAACTGGTTCTGGCGCAGTTCGCCTTTGGGTACGCCACCGGCGTCTTCAAAGTAGTCGGGGGCATCGAGTTTGTCGTTGCGGAAAAACTCCCACGCCGCGCCGTGAAATTGATTGGTACCGGACTTGATGGTGGCGTTTAGAACCGCAGCACCCGAGCGGCCGTATTCTGCGCTGAAGTCCGAAGTCTGGACCTTGAATTCCTGAATAGCGTCGACCGGTGGCAGAACGACAAAGTTCGTGCCATTGAGGAAGTCGACCGTGTCGGAATTGTTATCGATGCCGTCAAGCATGTAATTGTTCTGCGCCGGCCGATTGCCGTTGGCCGTGAAGGCGCCGCTAGCCGCATTGCCACGCGTATCGGCCTCTGGTGTGTTCACACCGGCCGCAAGTTGCGCGAGGAAAGTAAAGTTTCTGCCATTAAGCGGAAGATTATTCACGCTGCGCTGGTCGACTACTTGACCCACGGAAGCATCTTCCGACTGGAGCACCGGAGCAGCTGAAGTAACTTCGACCGTCTCACCCACGGATCCGGGTTGAAGTTTGAAATTAATTAAAACCCTGGCGCTCACGTCCACCGCGATATGCGTTTGCGCTTCCTTCTTGAAACCAGCCGCGGATGCTTCAAGCTTGTAATTTCCAATTCTCACCGGGCTGAAATTGTAGATTCCTTCAGCGCCGGTTGTAGTCGACAAGGTAGTGCCGGTGCCCTCGTTGGTGATCGTGACCTTGGCGCCGTTGACGACGGCACCCGAAGAATCCGTGACTGTGCCGGTAATGGAGCCGGTGTCGACTTGGGCGGCGAGGGGAAGAACGCCGAGCGTGGTCAGAACTACAGCCGCGAGTACACTGCGCAGAATACGTTCTACTGCGTATCGGTTCATGAGCTCTCCTTCGAGCCTTGCGACTTGCATCTCGGCAAAGCCGCCCACCATGACTACATCAAGTTCAAAGCCGTTGATCCCCGAGAACAGCGTGGCGCCACAAAATCGCCAGTCTGCGTTCCCCAGAAAAATCAAATTAACCGCTTAACCTAAAAATACTAGTGGGTCGGGAATATCACGCTGAGAGTTGCATTGTCAAGATTTTTTTCTTGATTTACACTCCGCGAGGTCCACACTGCTCTGCGCGGCTGATTTCAAACGAAGAAACTTTTCGAACGAAATTTCCCGCAAGAGTCTGCAAAACCATGAGCGTAACCATTCGTGATGTTGCGAAGGCCACCGGCGTCTCGACCGCGACCGTTTCCAACGTCCTGAACAAGACTGGTAAAGTCGGGGCGGACACGCGGCGTGTTGTGCTGGGCGCGGTGAAACGGATGGGATACATTCCCGACGTTCACGCGCGACACCTCGCGTCGCGCCACCGGCGCACGCTCGGCATCATCGTCTCCGACATTGAGAATCCGTTTTTCCCCGAAGTGGTTAAGGGATTTGAAACACGCGCCCGTCAACTTGGATACGACATCATCCTCAGCGACACGAACTATGATCCGCGCCGGACGCGGGAAGCCGCTGATCGGATGATGGAACACAAAGTTCGCGGTGTAGCCGTCATGACTTCAGAAATCAGCATCAAGCTGATTCATCAGCTGGCACGCCGACGGATCGCGGTTACGTTCCTCGATCTCGCGCCGGTCCGGAAGTACATCAGCAACTTGCGCATCGATTATTTCTCGGGCATCCAGCAAATCGTGCAGCACCTGCATGCGCTAGGACATCGGCGCATTGCGTTCGTCGCCGGACGGCCTGGGCTGAAATCAAATGTGGCCCGTCTCGACGCCTACGAAAAATGCATGCGCGATCTTGGACTGGAGCCCGGCCCTGTAATTGCAGGCGACCTGCGATTCGAGGGAGGCCTCGCTGCAGGCGTCAGCATTGCGAAATTGTCGTCGCGGCCGACCGCGGTGGTTGCAGTCAACGATCTCACTGCCGTGGGAGTCGTTAAAGGCCTTTTGAATTCCGGATGTCGCGTTCCCAAAGATATTTCTGTGACCGGCTTCGACAAGACTCGCCTAGCGGAATACAGCAACCCTTCGATCACCACAGTAGACGTTCATCGCGAGGCTCTTGGCCGTGTAGCTGCCGACGCGCTGAATGAACTATCCAGCTCCGATGATCCCCAGGGCCGCGAATACCCAATCGACGCGGAGCTAGTATTGGGAGATTCCTCCGGACCCGCTTCCCATTAAATCGCCCGCGCGATTGGTACACTGCCTGAAGCGAACCGCAAGAAACGCGTGAGCATGCCTCGAAACGATCGTTCATCTTTTTCACGCCGGATTTTCCTGCAGCAAATGGGATGCGCGCCCGTGCTTTTCTTGCCAGCGCCGATGATCACCCCTTTGTTTCGATGGGCACATCCAAATGCGGCGAGCGCCCAGACTTCTCCCTTCCCTTTTGCGGATGTCCGTCTGACTCCGCACTATCCGGCTCGGTCGCCCCTCGACGACATTCTTGCCTTGGCCTCCCCGGGGACTGACGAATATGTAACAGAGGGATACGTTGCAGAAATCCTGACGCTGTTGGAGGAATGGAGCCGGCAACTAAAAGTAAATTCTGACGCCACCAAAACGCTAATCGGCTTTGTCGACGCTTCTATTCGGGCAAATGATTTTACTTCTGCTCGTGAGATTCCATTGCGTGCTGGAAGTTCGATCAAAGTTTTTCAGCGCAAGTTTTCGGCTGACATACTTGGCGGCCGCGATCGATTTGTTGCGAACCTGAGAAGCTATTTATCTTCGCTGGGAAAAATAGAGGTCGCCGATTTTGACATTTTTTCGTGCACGCAAAGTGCTGAATCGCCGCTCACGGTTGAGCTGAAGATTCGCTACGACTTTGTTGGCCTTCGAGACGAGAACGTGCGAGAGGAACGGATCGGAACTTGTCTGACGCGATGGTCTCGCAATTCATCCAGATCGTGGCACATCACTCAGTGGAAGATGACTGAGGAGAAGATAAGCCGCGCGGCCGGATCGATATTCATCGATATCACTTCCCACGCTTTGGGATCCACACGTTCCTACAAACAACAATTGCTTCACGGCGCCGACTATTGGCGCACTGTTCTCGATGGCGCAATTGGAGTTGATGTCTATGGAAACAACGGAGTCGCCGTCGGCGACTTCGACAATGACGGCCTCGATGATCTCTATGTATGCCAGCCCGCGGGACTTCCGAATCGTCTCTATCGCAATCGCGGCGATGGGACATTCGAAGATGTGACTGAGCAGTCAGGCGTTGGAGCGTTGGATTTTACGGCTTGCGCGCTCTTCGCAGATTTCGACAATCGCGGCATTCAAGATCTTCTGGTCGTTTGCTCGACCGGGCCTTTACTATTTGTGAATGATGGCCACGGAAACTTTTCGCTGAAGCAAGATGCGTTCCGGTTTGAGCGTCCGCCGCAAGGAGCGTTCACCCACGCTGCAATTGCCGACTACGATCGCGATGGGCGCCTCGATATTTATTTCTGTCTCTACAACTATTATCAGGGACTCGATCAATATCGATATCCCGTTCCCTATTTCGACGCGCGCAACGGACCTCCAAACTATCTTTTCCATAACGAAGGTGGAGGAGTTTTTCAGGACCACACCGAGGCCTCCGGCTTGAACGTGGAGAACGACCGCTACAGTTTCGCGTGCTCCTGGGGTGACTCGAACGGCGATGGCTGGCCGGATTTATACGTGGTTAACGATTTTGGCCGCAACAATCTCTATCGCAATAAAGGCGACGGGACTTTTGCGGCGATTTCCGAAGAAGCGAAAGTGAATGAGGCGGGCGCCGGGATGAGCGGATGCTGGCTGGATTTCGACAACGACGGCAAGCAGGATATTTACGCGGCAGGGATGTGGGTCGCGGCCGGCATGCGCATCTTTGAGGATTCGCACTTTCACGCGGGCGAGCCTGAAACGGTTCGCGGTCTTTATCGCCGCCACATGGCCGGCAACTCGCTCTACCGGAATTTGGGCGACGGTACGTTCCAGGATGTAGGTGAAACGGCCGGAGTCGAGATGGGCCGCTGGTCCTGGTCGACCGATGCGTGGGACTTCGATCATGACGGCTATTCCGATCTTTACGTCGCGAACGGTTACATTTCCGGTCCTGCGCAACGAGATGTCTCGAGTTTCTTTTGGCGACAAGTAGTCGCAAAATCTCCGCAAGATGCGAACGCTTCCCCTGCCTACGAACGCGGCTGGAGTGCGATGAACGAACTCATTCGCTCCGACTCGACGTGGAATGGCCATGAGAGAAATGTTTTCCTCGCGAATAATCGCGACGGGACGTTTTCCGATGTTTCCGGCGTTGTAGGAATGGATTTTCGTGATGACAGCCGCGCGTTTTCTCTTGCCGATCTCGACGGGGATGGTCGCCTTGAGATCGTGCTGAAAAACCGGAACGCGCCGCAACTGCGGATTCTGCGCCTCGCAATGAAAGACATCGGAAATTCGATTGTCCTTCGTCTTCGGGGAACCAAGAGCAATCGAGACGCGATCGGTGCAGCCGTGACGATCGAAGCAGGCAATCTGCGGCAGACTAAATACCTGCAAGCTGGATCCGGTTTTTTGTCGCAACATACCAAGGAGCTCTTTTTTGGAGTGGGCGGACATCAAGAATCTGTGAGGGCGAATATTCGTTGGCCCAGCGGCCCTACGCAGACCTATGCCGCGCTGCCCATTAATCGGAGAATCGAAATTGTAGAAGGTTCGGAAGATTTCAGAGCTAAGCCTTTCGCGATCTCCCCGAGAACATGGGCAACTGCGGGAACACCCGCGAGTTCAGATATCTTTCCTGAATCGTACGGAACTTGGTTGATCGAAGCCATTCAAGCTCCTGAATTTTCGTTACCAGATACGGCTGGCAATCTAATCGAACTGCGATCGTTCCGGAACAGCCTGGTGTTGCTCAATTTCTGGGCGTCTGATTCTCGGCTCTGCCGCCAACAATTGCAGACGCTTCGTCAGGCGCAGATAAGTCTGCATTCTAGGCATCTCCGAATTCTTGCCATTAATGTCGATGATCCAATGAATCCGGAGTCGCTGAAGTCATTTGCCGCTAAAGAAACAACGACCTTTCCAATTCTTTTGGGCTCTCAGTATGTCGCTGGCGTTTACAACATAATTTATCGCTACATCTTCGACCGCCATCGAGATATTCCTCTGCCGACATCCTTCCTCATCGATCGCGACGGAAATATCGCGAAGGTCTACCAGGGGTTGCTGACAAAAGACCAACTAAGCCGAGACTGGGCGGCGATCCCTACAACTCTTCAGGAACGCCTTCAGAGGGCACTGCCTTTTGCCGGAAATCCTCCGCAAAGCCCGTTTCAGCGGAATCAATTCACCTATGGCGTAGCATTTTTTCAGCATGGGTTTCTCGACGAAGCCGCGCGATCGTTCCAGCAAGTGATCGCGAAAAACCCAGACGATCCTGATGCTCACTACAATCTGGGCACGCTTTATCTCCGCCGCAACTCTTTTGTCCAGGCGCAGCGATCCCTCGAAGATGCGGTCAGATTGCGTCCAGACTATCCCGAAGCATGGAACAACCTCGGAATGCTGGCGGCGCAACAAGGAAAGGACGACGAGGCCATTCGAGACTTTCAGCGGTCTTTGCAGCTAAGACCTTCTTATGCCACTGCAGCACTCAACTTGGGTAACATTTATCGCCGGCAGGAAAATCTCAATGCAGCGCAGACTTTGCTAAAGCGCGCTTACGACTTGGAGCCAACAAATCCTGAAGCGAGTTACGGTCTCGGAATGCTCTATGCGCATCAAGGTGAGACGGACGCGGCGGTCGACAGCCTGCAGAGGGCAATCAGCCTTCGTCCCGACTATGCTGAAGCACTGAACAACCTCGGAGTGCTTTTCGTTCAGAATCGGCGATACTCCGAGGCTGAACAAGAATTCAAGATCTGCATCGAGCGCGCCCCAGACTTCGATCAGGCCTATCTCAATCTCGCGCGCCTGTACATGGTCTCGAACGAAAAAGAAAAAGCGCGAGTAGTCCTGCAGTCTTTATTGCAAAAACAGCCCCAGCACAAGATGGCTCAGCAGATGCTGCAGATGCTATATTGAGCCCGCGGAAGGGCCTTGCAGATGTTCGGTCGCACCTCGATTCTAATCTCGAACGCAAAGCGAAATTGGACGTTGATCCATTGCGTCGCATTTGCCTTCGTCGTTTTGCTGGTCGGAGCCTCTGTTGCGCAGAACAGCGCGCGCGCAAGCCATGACCAGGGCCCGCTTCATGAAGCCGAAGCCCTAATTCAAAAGGGCGAATTTGCAGATGCGCGTGCTCTTCTCGACGAACAACTCAAACTGAATCCATCCAGCGTGGACGCTTACAATCTCCTCGGCATCATCTACACCAATGAAAAGAACTACGATCGAGCGCTCGATGCGTTTCAAAGTGCTCTGAAGCTGGCTCCCGATTCCACGAAGACTCACAACAACCTGGGGGATCTTTACGTCGCCGAGCAAAAGCTCAACCTGGCTCAGCAGGAATTCGAGAAAGTGCTGAGAATAGCTCCGGCAAATCGCGACGCGAATTACAACCTTGGACTGTTAGAACTTGCGAATGGCACACCCGCGAAAGCGATCCAACACTTCCAACACGTGCGGCCTTCAACCGTCGAGGTGCGCCTCAACCTGGTTCGCGCATATTTTCAGGCGGGAAAACACACCGAGGCGCTGCAAATCGCGCACGAACTATCGGCAGCGCACAAGCAAGATATCCAGTTGCACTTCAGCCTGGGAGTGCTGCTCGCGACCGCGAAACAATACAAGGCCGCGCAACTCGAATTGGAGCGGGCGGATGCGTTGCAACCAGAGACCTTCGAAATTCTCTACAATCTCGGCGAAAGTTATCTCAAAGGTCGCGAATACGTAAAAGCAGAACCGATTCTTAATCGCGCACTCAAGCTGAAGCCTGATTCTCCCGACACACTTTACGTGCTCGCCCAGCTAGATTTCGAACAACAACGGCCGGTTGACGCTCTTGACCTGCTGGTGCGCGCTCACAAACTCGCGCCACAAAACACCGACATCATCTTCCTGATGGCCCGCGTCAGCATGACGCAGAATTTCTACGAGGATGCCATTCCTCTTCTCGAATCGGGCATCAAGCTTGCGCCGCAGCGGCCCGATCTCCACGCTGCTTTAGGCGAAAGCTATTTCATGGCCGGCAAAACGGAAAGCGCCGTCGAGCAATTCCAGAAGCTGATCGAGCTTGATCCAACTGCGCGCTCCTATGCGTTCATGGGGCTCTCGTACCGGCATCTCGGACGATTCGACCAAGCTCTGACTTACTTCGAGCAGGGCCTGAAGCAGAATCCGCGAAACGTCTCCTGCTTGTTCAATGTCGGTTACATCGAGGAGCGGCAAGGCAACTATTCGAAGGCAGAGGACATGTTTCAACGGGCATTGCGCTCGAATCCAGACTTTGCCGATGCACTTCTCGAGTTAGCCAATCTCCGAATCAAAGACAAGAAGTTCGCCGAAGCCGCCGACTACCTGCGGCGATTTGTGAAACTAAGCCGCAATCCTGCGGACGGTTATTACAAGCTCGCCATGGCCGAGCGGAGCCTGCATCAAACTGCAGCCGCGCAGCGGGATCTCAGCGTTTTTCAGACGCTCTCGAAGAATGCGTCCACCGGACCCTATCCCTATCAGCATCTGTTCGACTATCTCGACAATCGCTCGACACTCTCCGCGAAGGAGCGCACGCAGCTCGACGTCTCAGAGCTGACGGCACAAATTCAGAAACATCCTGGGCAGCCTCAAGATCTCTACCTGCTGGCCGAAGCCTATCTGAAGCTTGGGCAACTGGAACTCGCGAAAGATACGATCGCGCAACTCGATCAAATGAGCGCGAATGACTATCGCACGCAAACCGGCATCGGCGTCCTGCTGGCGAGTTATCGCTTGTATGACGATGCTATCCAGCATTTCCAGGCAGCGCTGCAGGCAAACCAAGATTCCGATGATGTGAAATTCGATCTCGCCGACGCCTACTTTCGCAAGGGACGTTATGCTGAGGCGCTCAACGCCGCCGAAAAGGTTTCCGCCGCCGGGCAGACAGACGATGCTTTCCTCTCCCTGCTCGGAGACATCGAAGCGCATGCTGGTGACACGGCAAGGGCGATCGAGATCTTTCGCGATGCCATCAACCGCAATCCCGACAACGATCAGTACTATCTGTCGCTCGCTCTCGTCCAACTTCGCGACAACGATCTGAGCAGCGCCGAGCAGACTCTCCAGAAGGGGTTAGCGCGAGTGCCTGCCTCGGGAAAGCTCGCGTGGGGTCTGGGCCTGACCTCCGTGCTCCGAGGAAATGCGCCCCAGGCCACCGAGCACCTGGAGCACGCCGTTGATCTCCTGCCGGAGTGGGCCGGCAGTTATTCCACACTGGGGGTTTTTTATTATCAGACAGGACAACTCGAGAAAGCTCGCGAGGTGCTTGACCGCTTCAAAGGAAGCAACACAGGCGGCCTTGATGTTTCCCGTATTGAAGAGGCTTTGTCGAAGGCTCCTCCGAACGCTGCAGCGTCAGGACAAGCCATTCCGATGGCCGCCCGCCAACAGATGCTCCAGTTCGCTCTGCTGATCGCGGATCGCAGTTTGTGATGTTCCGAGCACATCGAAAACATCGCTTCCGTTGCGTTTGCACCGCTCCCCATTACACTAGGTTGAGAATGGCACAACAGTCTGCGTCTTCGGCACCCACATTCCTGCGCATTTTCCTAGGTGCTGCGCTTCTCGCACTGGCGGTGGTGATCGGAGCATCCGAACACACTAAGCTCTTCGCCGCGCAGACTACGATCAAATCTGAACCTGCCATCTCCGTGCACTACACCGATGTCCGCGAAAAGTCCAAGATCACCTTTCGGCAGGACTCCACGCAGACCGACGAAAAGTATTACCTCGAAACCATGGGCACTGGAGTCGGATGGATCGACTACGACCAGGACGGCTTGATGGATCTCTACTTTGTTCAATCGGCCGCGACGGACATCTACAAACCGTCGCATCCCCTCCGCAGCGCTCTCTACCACAACAATGGCGATGGAACATTTACCGATGTCACGGAGAAGGCCGGCGTGGGCGGCGAAGGCCACTACGGACAGGGCGTGGCCGTCGGCGATTTTGACAATGACGGTTACCCCGATTTATATGTCACCGGATACGGCCGCGCTATTCTCTATCACAACAACGGCAACGGTACTTTTACCGACGTGACTGCGAAAGCCGGCGTCGCCGACGAAGGTGGATGGTCGACCAGCGCTGGATGGTTTGATTACGACAAAGATGGATGGCTCGATCTCGTCGTGACCAACTACATCGATTGGAGCCCGAAGAACAACATGTGGTGCGGCGAGCGTCGTCCCGGCTACCGTTCCTACTGCCATCCGGGAAATTACAAGGGCCAGCGCATCAAGCTCTACCATAACAATCACAACGGAACATTCACCGACGTAAGTGATGCGTCCGGCGTGGGCAAGCCCGAAGCCAAGGGGATGGGGGTGGTGCTGGCGGATTTCAACAATGACGGCTGGCCCGATATCGCTATCGCCAACGATTCGTGGCCGAATTTCCTGTTCATCAACAAACACAATGGAACGTTTGAAGATGTCTCCCTGATTTCGGGAATCGCTGCCAGCGAAGATGGGCGGTACGAGGCCGGCATGGGTATCGATGCGGCAGATGTCGACGGCGACGGATGGCAGGACGTCTACATCACCCATCTCGACTTTGAACTCAATCGTCTTTATCGCAACAGTCAGGACGGCACTTTTACCGATGAGACCTTTCGCTCGGGGCTCGGAAACAAAGCGGTGCTGATGAGCGGCGTGGCGATGAAGTTCCTCGACTACGATAACGACGGATGGGAAGATATTTTGCAACTCAACGGTTCGATGCTCGACAACGTTTCGCTCTATCACGCCGAAGTGTCGTACAAAGAACCGTTGCTTATGTTTCGCAACGTCGAGAAGGGACATTTCGAGAAAGTTTCCGAGTCGCTCGGGCCGGATTTCATGCGCTCGATTGCAGGACGCGGCCTTGCGACGGCTGACTATGACAACGACGGGGACATCGACATCGTCACCAACAATCGCGGCGACTACCCGTCTCTTCTGCGCAATGACGCCGGAAACGCGAACCACTGGCTCTCGGTTCTGCTGATTGGCACCAAGTCGAATCGCGACGGCATCGGTGCTTCGCTGAAATTGACTTCAGAGGGATTCGTGCATGTTGAACAGTCAAAAGGCGGCACGAGCTACATGTCGGCGAGCGATCCGCGGATTCACTTCGGCCTGGGAAAACGCACGAAGATTGAATCTCTCGAGATCACCTGGCCCAGCGGGGAAGTGGATCGATTGACAAACGTGCCCTTGGACCAGATCATCGCAGTAAAGGAAGGCGCTGGAATCGTTCCGCGCGCATTCCCGAAGATACCGTCCACTAAGTGATATGAATTTCCCTCGGCGCCGCTTTCTGGGTTCTTCCCTGCTTGTTCTCGGCAGCACGCTGCTCGATGCGCTTGCGACTCCGCTATGGCAATGGAAACGCGGCCTCTTCCTGGAGTCGTCGACGGCCGTGACGTCGGCTTCCCCGGTGCAATTTGTCGATGTTGGAAGAGAAGCCGGCCTCAACGCTCCCAACGTGTGGGGAGACCCCAACCACAAGAAATACATCATCGAAGCGAAAGGCAGCGGACTCGCATTTTTCGACTACGATCACGACGGATGGCTCGACATCTATTTGACGAATGGAACACGTCTGGGCCGGGAATGGCCGGCAGGGCAAGCTCCGACTTCCCATCTTTACAAGAACAACCGCGACGGAACTTTTACCGACGTCACCGAAAGATCCGGCTTGGCCCGTACCGGCTGGCAAACCGGCGTATGCGTCGGCGACTACGACAACGACGGATGGGACGATCTCTTCTGCTGTTTTTGGGGACACAACATTCTGTTTCACAACAATGGTGACGGCACCTTCACCGACGTCACACGCAAATCCGGTCTGTACGATGAACGAATTCGCTGGGGCGCCGGATGTACATTTCTTGACTACGACCGCGACGGTCACCTCGATCTTTTCGTGTGCAACTACATCAAACTCGATCCCGCGAAGACGCCGTCAGCAGGTGATCCCGCACCTTGCCAGTGGAAGGGGATTCCTGTCATGTGCGGGCCGCGCGGCTTGACGGGCGACACCAATGTCCTGTTCCGCAACAACGGCGATGGAACCTTTACCGACGTCTCCGAAAAAGCTGGCATCCTCAAGCCGGGGCCACGATATTCGATCACCGCAGTCGCATCCGATTTTGACAACGACGGATGGCCGGACATTTATGTCGCCGTCGATTCCGAGCCCAGCATTTTGTTCCACAACAAT
This sequence comes from uncultured Acidobacteriota bacterium, assembly GCA_963793945.1. Classification (GTDB taxonomy): domain Bacteria; phylum Acidobacteriota; class Terriglobia; order Terriglobales; family Acidobacteriaceae; genus Sulfotelmatobacter. The sequence goes on from CAWCCE010000003.1 coordinate 420,159, forward strand.
CACGATGGAACCTTCACCGATATCGCTGTCATGGCTGGATGCGCCTATAGCGAGAACGGGCACGAACAGGCGGGCATGGGCGTTGCGGTCGCGGACTATGACTGCGATGGTTGGCTCGACATCTTCAAAACTAATTTCGCCGACGACACTTGCAACCTGTATCACAACAACGGCGACGGCACATTCAGCGATGTAACCTTCGCGTCTGGAATTGGCGTCAACAATCAATACGTCGCATGGGGCTGCGGATTTATCGACTACGACAACGACGGCTGGGCCGATCTTTTGCAAGTCAACGGGCACGTTTATCCGGAGATTGGAGGTCATGAAATCGGCCAGACTTTTAAGAATCCGCGATTGGTCTACAAGAATATGGGTAACGGACAGTTCAAGGATGTTTCCGCGACGATGGGACCGGGCATCACGGAACATTTCTCCAGCCGCGGCGCCGCGTTCGGCGACTACGACAACGACGGCGATCTCGATGCTTTAGTGCTGAACATGAGTGACTTGCCTTCCCTGCTGCGCAACGACGGCGGCAATAAACAAAACTGGATCAAGATCAAGTTGATCGGAACCGCATGCAATCGCACCGCCATCGGCACCCGGGTTCGCACGGTCGTTGCGAGCCATTCCCAGATTGACGAAGTACGTAGCGGATCGAGCGTCATGTCACAAAACGATCTCCGCCTGCATTTTGGATTGGGGAAGGCACGGGCAGTCGACGTGATCGAAGTCAGGTGGCCCACGACACAAAAAGTCGAACGCTTCACGCAGGTGAAGGCGAATCAGATTCTCACCATCCGCGAGGGCAGCGGCATCGTTGCTCCCTCCGAATGGCAGGTGAAGGCCGCAAAATGAAAGCTCTGCTCTTGTCGCAATACCGTCACCTGGAAATGACAGACGCCCCTGTGCCGTCGCCCGGCCCAGATGAAGTCTTGATGCGCGTTGCAGCTTGTGGAATCTGCGGAAGTGATGTGCACGGCTATGATGGATCTTCGGGCCGACGCATTCCACCGATCGTAATGGGCCACGAAGCTGCTGGAACCATCGAGGCTGTCGGGGAGCATGTAGCCGCTTTGAGAGTGGGCGATCGGATCACGGTCGACTCAACGGTATATTGCGGCGAGTGCGGGAACTGTCTGCGCGGAGACATCAACCTTTGCGATCGCCGTCAAGTCTTGGGCGTTTCCTGCGGCGATTATCGTCGTGCGGGTGCTTTCGCCGAATTCGTCGCTGTGCCTTCTCGTATCGTGCATCGCCTACCTGACAATCTTCCCTACACAGAAGCTGCACTGCTCGAAGCCGTCGCTGTAGCACTGCATGCCGTTTCACTCGTTCCCATCGCTGCCGGCAGCACCGCATTGGTCGTCGGCGCGGGAACGATAGGACTACTTCTGCAACAGGCTCTGAGGGTCGCAGGATGTTCGCGTGTGTTTGTCGCCGACGTCGATCCGACTCGGCTGAAACTGAGCCATGAACTCGGCGCGACCGAAACATTATCTGCAAATGATCTTGTGCAGCAGATTCTCGACCGCACCGACGGAGTCGGCGCTGACATTGCGGTCGAAGCGGTGGGCAAAAGCGAAGCCGTCAATGCGGCGATCGACAGCGTCCGAAAAGGCGGGAGCGTGATCCTCGTCGGCAATATTTCTCCCGAAGTCACACTTCCGCTGCAGAAAGTCGTTACGCGGCAGATTCGTCTGCAGGGATCGTGTGCATCCGCGGGGGAATATCCGCGGGCGATCGAACTGATTTCGTCCGGGCAAATTCGTGTGAAGCCTCTGATTACCGCGGTTGCGCCGCTTGAGCAGGGTCCGCAGTGGTTTGAACGGCTGTACTCGCGCGAACCGAACCTGATGAAGGTTGTGCTCGCGCCGGGAGTGAAATCGTGAGCGACAATGTCCTGGGTTCGAAACTATTTGACCTGACCGGACGCGTCGCCATCGTCACCGGTACCAGCCGCGGCCTCGGCCAGCAATTCGCCCGCGCACTTGCCGGCGCAGGTGCCGACCTGATTCTCACCAGCAGACATCGCGATTCGCTGACAACATTTGAAAAAGAAATCCAGGCGCTTGGCCGCCGCGCGGTTTCAGTCGAACTCGATGTTCGCGATCAAGCCAGCATCGAGCGAATGGCAGCAGCAGCCGAAGCCGCCTTCGGCCACATCGACATTCTCGTGAATAACGCGGGATGCAACGTCCGCAAGCCGGCGCTGGACGTTACCTGGGATGACTGGAATCGAATTCTCGACACCAACCTGCGTGGAAGTTTTTTCGTCGCTCAGGCCGTCGCTCGCCGCATGATCGCGCGCCAATATGGACGCATCATCAACATTGGATCGGTCACCAGCGTGGCGGGATACGCCGGTCTCGGCCCCTACGGAGCGAGCCGTGGGGGCATCCGCCAGCTCACCATGAGCCTCGCTGACGATTGGGGACGCCATGGCATCACGGTCAACTGCCTTGCGCCGGGATGGTTTCGTACCGATCAAAACAAGATCATGTACGACGACAAAGAGTGGGTGGAATATCTTTGCGACCGAATTCCGCTCAAACGTCCGGGTGCTCTACCCGACCTTGATGCAGCCGTCGTTTTTCTTGCCGCCGAATCGAGCCGCTACATCACTGGGCAGACTCTGCTCGTTGACGGGGGCATCTCTACGGGCGCTACTCGCGCCCTGCCCAAAGCCCGCTGACTTGCTGCAATTCTATTGATGGATTCGCGCGGCCCAGCCTCCTCCACTGGCGAGTGGGAGCTTGATCTTGGTGTTTCGATTCACCTGCATCGTGATCTTTTTGTAGTCGCTGGCATTGCGATCTGCGTTGATCCCGTCCTGATAAGCCTCCATCGTGAAGTTCCCATCTGGCAGGAATGACAGATCAATATCAAGGTTGCGCGGAGTCCAATCCGTCATCGCTCCTACGTACCAGTCAGGTCCGTTTCGCCGGGCAACGACAACGTATTCCGCAATGCGCGCGTCGAGGACTTTTGTCTCGTCCCATGTGCTCGGAACGGGTGCCAGAAACTCCATGGCCTCCGGCTCCCGTAAATAGTTCGACGGACTATCCGACAGCATCTGCAACGGACTCTCGAACACGACATACATCGCTAACTGATGGCAGCGCGTTCCGAGAGCCATGGGCTGGCTATGAATCGCAGCGAACGTAGCTTTCGTTGCGTTGCGCATCGCGCCCGGCGTGTAGTCCATCGGGCCGAGAAACATCCGCGTGAACGGAAGGGTGACGTTGTGCTTGGGTTCTGAATCCGCGCTCCACTTGCTCCACTCCATTCCGCGGACGCCCTCGGTGCTGATCAAGTTGGGCCAGGTACGCGTCATCGTCGCCGGTTTCTGGTCTCCGTGAAAATCCACGAGCATCTTTCGCTTCGCGCATTCGCGGCTGACCTTGTAAAAGTAGTCGATTAATAACTGATCGCTGCGTTGCATGAAATCAACTTTGATCCCCTTCACACCCCACTTCTGAAACTGGTCGAGCGCCGGAACGAGTTGATCGTCGAGCGTCTTCCATACCACCCACAGAATGATCCCCACATCCTTTTGCTTCGCGTACGCTGCGAGCTCGTCCATGTTGATTTCGGGAACGACATCGAGCACGTTGCCGAGCTTGTACCATCCCTCGTCGAGGATGATGTAAGGCAGGCCGTACTTCGCCGCAAAGTCGATGTAATACTTGTAAGTCTCCGTGTTGATTCCCGCCCTGAAATCGACGCCGTAGACGTTGTTGGCGTTCCACCAGTCCCACGCGACCTTTCCCGGCTTGATCCACGAAGTGTCTTCGATCAGAGACGGCTTTTCGAGCAGATAAACGATCTGATTGGTAAGCAAGTCGCCGTCGCTGTCGGCGATTCCAATCACGCGCCAGGGAAAGCTGCGAGTCCCCGATGTCGCGGCGATGTAGTCGGCAGTTTCCACGACTCGGTAGTCACGATCGCTCGTCAGATTTTCTTTCAACGGGTACGGAGGGAAAGTGGCTGCTAGCGCATTGCCACCCGTGCCTTTCAGCCAAAGCCCCGGATAGTCTTCGAGGTCCGATTCCGCAATCGCGACTTTCGCTCCTTCCCCAACATCGACCACGGCCGGCAGTGTTGCAATGAACGCCGGAGCGATTTCACTCAGATGCTGCGGGAGATATTTCCGCTCGTTGTGCGAATAGAAGCTGTCTTCCTGCGGGTAGTAAACGATGTTATTCGCGGCAAAGTTAAACTCTGACTCTTCTCCATAAACCTTGACCTGTCCCGGCAAAGACGTCTCGAAGCGATAGGCCGCGCCTTCGTTGTAAGCACGAAAGACGACGGCATAGCCTCCGTCCATGTCCAACCTCAGCTCGTTGTAGTGATCCCGAATCTTGGCGAACTTCTGCCGCACAACCGGTTCGACGACCTCGTCGGTAGAGCGCGTCTTCGCACCCGTCACCTTCGGCTGAGCGCCGAGTTTCTTGTGCTCTACATCCATAGAAAGCTTGCAGTTCTCGAGGATGGCGCGCCCTTTCAGTACCACGTCATAGCGAAGCTGCCCGGCAGTGCGAATCCTGAGTTCAATGCGCCCGTCGGGTGAGCGCAAATCGTAACTGGATTGCGCAGCGGAATTGTCGATAGAAAGTGCGAAACTTGCGAATACGAGCAGCGCAGGAATCAGGGCCCTCATCCGAATCACCTCTTAGAAAAGCATTTTTGTGCCGACGGGAATCAGATATTACTCGCGCGACCTACCGTATTCAAATCGGCACCAACGCGACGACGCATTCCCTGAGCGAAATGTGCGACACTTTTCATGCTGAATTAACCACTACCAATGCCTTCCAACATACCTTCTGACCATCCCACTCCCGGCCTTTCCCCATCTGCTCTCGAGGGAATTCAGGTTCTGGATTTTTCCCACGCTCTCGCCGGTCCCTACTGCACGCTTCTGCTCTCGGACTACGGCGCCAAGGTCTACAAACTCGAGGCGCAGAACGGCGACATGGGGCGCGGCTGGGGACCTCCCTTCACCGGCGGCATCTCCAGTTTTTTTCTCGGACTCAATCGTGGGAAAGAAGGCATCTCGATCAACTTGAAAGAACCGGAGGGACTCGATCTCTGCCTGCGACTGATCGACAAAGTCGATGTGCTGGTGGAGAATTTTCGCCCCGGCTCCATGGACAAATTGGGCCTTGGCTATGCACAGGTTCGCGAGCGCAATCCGCGCCTCATCTACTGCTCGATTTCAGGATACGGCCAACAAGGTCCGTCGCGTGACGAAGCTGCGATGGACGTCGTCGTGCAGGCTTCGAGCGGATTGCTGAGCATCACGGGAACCGAAGAGGGCGACTCGGTTCGCTGTGGTTACGGCGTCACCGACGTGACTGCGGGGCTTTTCTCGGTCATCGGCATCCTGCTCGCCTTGAGATCGCGAGAGCGCACCGGCATGGGACAGTTTGTTGACGTCTCCATGCTCGACAGCATGATCTCCACCATGAGTTCCAATTACATGAGCTTTCTGGGCTCCAACATTATCCCGAGGCCAATGGGAACGTCCTTCCCTACGATCGTGCCGTATCGCGTTTTTCATGCCAGCGATCGCGAGATTGCGGTCGCCGTTGGAAGCGAAAAACTCTGGGCCGCATTCTGTAGCGCGCTGGAGCGGCCGGATCTGGAACGCCATCCGGACTGTGAGACAAACGCATTGCGAATCCAGAATCGAAAAGTGCTGGAACCCATCCTGTCTGACATTTTTCGACAAAGACCGGTTCGGGAATGGCTCTCCCGCCTTCAGTCCGCTGGAGTTCCGTGCTCGCTGGTCCGTAATTTCTCTGAAGTCGTGGATGATCCACAATGCGAAGTTCGCGACATGTTTCCATTCCTCGAGCATCCAACGGCCGGCAAACATCGCGTGACCGGCACTCCCGTCAAGTTGTCGAGCACGCCCGGCCATCCGTCGTCGCCGGCTCCTTTGCTTGGACAACATACAAGGAGCGTCTTGAAAGAAGTGTTCGCGCTTGATGACCTTCGAGTCGACGATCTCGTGAACCGCCGCGTCGTCTTCGAATCGACCGTACCAACGAAACCCATTTCGTGAGCTTGCCAACCAACTGCTCGTCCAAACTTTTCGACAAGTTCCATCGCCACTGTGGGCCCGCTGCGCTCTGTTGAGAAACTCAACAGCGCTCAACGATTTCATACCCGTGCAGCCGTTTTGTGCTTGACCGCTTCCAAGACGCAACCGATTATCTACAGCACGAAATGTGGGGAGGGGCTGGGCCTTCATTTTCCGAATGCGTCTTTACTCTGGGGGGAGAAAGACCTTTCGGCGTTTTTGGGCCCGGCCCGTCTGGGAATGAAATCGTCAACGACTGCGGCCACACAGACGATATTTCCCGACCGATATCAGGATGTGAGTGCCTTGCAGGCGTATTATGGGGGCGCAATCGAGCTAAGAGAGAAACTACGAAAACTCTGAAGGTATCGCTGGTCGCGACTTTCGCAGCTCTTCTCGCATGGCCACTTGGTCTTCCCCAAAAAATGTGGCCCGGCCATCCCTTGTTGGCAGACTGCCTCCTGGCGTTGGTTCTCACTCTTCTGCTCCAGTTCAGTTGGTCCGACCGCACGAACAAAGGCTCTTGAGCTTTGCATCGCAACTCCTGCATCTTGTCCTTAGCGGTTGCAACTGTAGCTGACCGCCGCAACGAGAACATTCAGAGAAGTAATCGAAGCAGGAGTTAGGAACGCGAAAGGATTCGCGCAGAAGAAAGGCCCAAGGCTCTCAGGATAGTCTCGGGCCCCAAGCAAACACAGGAGTGTGAACTATAGTGGCCGGAGTGTACCAGCTGACCATTTCAGCAATGTTTCAAAATATTCACAGAATGTGCCTATCCAACAGTGCAACCGAAGTGCTTCCCTTCCCCCGGCGCCGTGAGAAAATCTAGTCATGACAGCGACCAGCCTGCCCCAGCCGCATGAGCAGCGCAAAGTGGAACAACTGCTTCTAAAACTCTCCAAAGTGAAACCGATCTCGGCGAAACCTGCGCCGATTGTGCTGGGGAAGTCCGCGCTGCTGACCTACACCGCGCATCCCCGCGTCTTCTTTTCGACGTAAGTCCCTCGAAAGGCAATCCCTGAGGCCATTCCGACGCAACCGTCGGGCGAGTCGCCGCGAGAATAAAAGCCGTAATCCGCGTTGTAAGCGCCTCAGGGCCGAGTCGGCGCCTTCTCAAGCGCGTCGTCCCGCTAGCGAACCTGGACGATCTGATTTTTGCGAGATCATGAGCCATGCGACGGCCGCACTTGCCAGCGAAAGCCCCGAGCAGAGGAACATGATGATCCGGAAGCCATATACGAACGCTTCCTTCACATATCCTCTGATTGCCGCGTTCGCACTCGGATCAATTCCAGCAGGCACCTGCAAGCCTGCAAGTCTGATTTCGTTCGCCTGCAGCTCGTGCAGAATATTGGACGGCAGGGAGATGCCGGCCAAGCTCCGATCCAATCGGAAGCTGAATGTCTTTACCATTACAATTCCAAGCACTGCGATAGCGAGCACCCCTGCCACCCGCGCCATTGCGTTGTTGATTCCAGAAGCCGTGCCGACAAAGTCTTCCCCTACTGAATTCATAACTACGGTGGAGAGAGGGGCGACAGTGACGGTCATTCCGAATCCGAGGATCACCAGCGCCGGAAAAAATGACTTCCAATAGCTGCCTCCTGTGGAAGGCACGGCGAAGAGAGCAAAGCCCACTGTCGCAATAAGTGGACCGAATATCAGCGGACCTCTCGCGCCATAGCGGTCCACCAGTCCACCAGCCCATCGCGAAAGAGAGAACATCAGCAGCACAAGGGGAACGAGCGCAACACCGGCCGCCAGCGGCGAATACTCCTGCACTTGAATCAGATTCAAAGGAAACAAGAAAAAGAAAATCCCCACCGCTGCGTACAACAGGAAGGTGAGCAGGTTCGCGCCGCTAAACTTTTTTATTCGGAACAGCCCGAGCGGCACCATCGGCGCAGTACTACGCGCCTCGACGAACCCGAACACGATGAGTCCTCCCAGTCCAACGATCAAACTGCCGATGACCAAACGATTCGTCCAGCCCAAATTGACCGACTCGAGCAAGCCATAGACCAAGCCGCCGAGCCCGAATGTGGCTAAAAGTGCTCCAATCCAGTCGATGCGTTGTGCAGTAGCGCGGCGGCTCTCCGGAATTCGCCAGAGTGAAATCACTACCACCGCCGCTGCAATCGGAAGGTTGATGAAGAATGCCCAACGCCAGGAGGCGTGTCCAACCAACCATCCGCCAAGGACAGGGCCAATCGCGGTAGTGATCGCCGTAAAGCCCGACCATGTGCCGATCGCTTGTCCGCGACTACTCCCATCGAATGATGTGCTGATAATTGCGAGGCTTCCTGGTACCAGAAGCGCAGCGCCCACACCTTGAAGACTTCTGGCGGCGATCAGCAGATGAATGTTCGAAGCAAAGCCGCAAGCGGCGGATCCAACGGCGAAGATCGCCACTCCCGTCAGGAAGACCAGCCGCCGCCCAAACAGGTCCCCCAGCGAACCCCCGACGAGAATCAATGCGCCCAAAAAAAGACCATAGGACTCGACAACCCATTGCACGTCCACCACGGTCGCGTGGAAATTAGCTTGTATGGCTGGCAGAGCGACATTGACGACCGTGCTGTCGATGAATGCGATGCTCGAGCCAAGAATGGTTGCAGCGAGTATCCATGGTTTGGCTTTTTCCGCGCACGGAACTGCGCCAACTTCAGATAGCACAGCGGCTTCGTCGCAAGGCGCTCTCATGGAAGACTATGGATGCTTTTCAGGGTGCGTTCGGTCCGAAGATCCATGCTATGCCGGGAAGAGCCCGGAACATAACCTCCAACATTATTTTCGGGAAAAGTAGGGTTATGGTGGGCAGTGCAGGACTCGAACCTGCGACCTCCTGCTTGTAAGGCAGGCGCTCTAACCAGCTGAGCTAACCGCCCCTCTTTCGCGACCGCAGCCGCATTGGTAGGAATCAATCGAGGAGCATCGCCACAACAGCGCTTCAGCGAGTATACGTGACTGCTGAAAAGCCGGTCAAAATGCAACACAGCAAGACTCGTGGCCGCTCGTCCGGCTCGACTTCTTCTCCCTGCTAGACTGGCAGTGTGCGCCGTCTGATCGTGAACGCGGATGATTTCGGATTCACTTCCGGCGTGAATCGCGCTATCGTCGAGGCTCATACGAACGGCATCGTGACCTCTTCGACGCTCATGGCGAACGGCAAGGCCTTCGCCGAAGCCACCCAACTGGCCAATCGCACTCCCAATTTGAGCATCGGTTGCCATGTCGTTCTGATCGACGGCGATCCTGTTCTCGCTTCCGAGCAACTTCCTTCTCTCACCGCATCGCGACGTTTCCGCGATGGCCTCAAGCAATTCGCCGCCCGATCGGTCGCGGGACGAATGAATCCCGATGAAATCTCCGCCGAAGCAACGGCGCAGATTCGCAAGCTTCAGTCTGCGGGGATCGTCGTTTCGCACATCGACACTCACAAGCACACGCATGTCTTTCCGCAAATTCTGCGGCCCCTTCTGAAAGCCGCCGCGGATTGCGGCGTACGCGCGCTACGAAATCCCTTCGGACCGCGCTTCCCGCTTCGTTCGGGCCAACTTCTCGCCAGGCCGAAGCTTTGGACCCGCTACGCGGAAGTCCAGATCCTTCGCCGCTTTGCCGGAAAGTTTCGGGACGCGGTTAGTCGCGCGGGATTCGCCACTCCTGACGGCACTCTGGGCATCGAAGTCACCGGCACTCTCGATGAAACGCTGTTCCTGGCTATCGCCCGCAGCATTCCGGACGGGACTTGGGAATTCGTCTGCCATCCCGGATATAACGATGCCGACCTGCTCGCCGCCAACACGCGACTACGCGCCTCGCGGGAGACCGAACTCCGCGTCCTGACGCTGCCGTCCGCCCGCGAAATCCTCGCCCGTGAAGGGATCGAATTGATCTCCTACCGGAAGCTGGCAGAGAGCCCGGGACGGACCTAAGCCTCGATTATGCAAAGGGTTAACGCTTGGGTTCCTGAGTACCGTCGTAACCTACTCATTTCACTGCAAGTAGTATGATGGTGGTACTTACCGCTTCTTTACTAGCTTGGAGGTTATCCGGCGATGTCAGCCCAAGGGTCAGCTCCGCGTGCGACTCTGGACTTGAAGGTACGAGTGTGGGGAATGGGCGCCAACAATCAGCCATTCTTCCAGAACGCGAACGCTCAAAACATCAGCGCGACCGGGGCTTGCCTCTACGGCATCGAGCCCGAGCTGAAAGTCGGCGATGTCATCGGCGTGCAGTACGAAGGCAGGAAAGCCCGCTGCAAGGTCATTTGGGTGGTCGACGCGGGCGCGCTCAAAAAGACGCAAGTCGGTGTGCAATTGGTCGCTGATCAGGATTGTCCATGGACTGCCGCGCTTCCTCCGGAAATGATGCCGGACGAGCGAACCCAGGTTCGTCACGATAACCGCAGAAAATTTGTTCGTCATCGCGTTTCATTTCCTCTGGAACTGCGCGATGAGCGCGTCAACACTCCGCTGCGCGTCAATGCCACCGACATCAGTGGAAACGGCTGTTATGTTGAGACCGTAATGCCGCTCCCGGTCGGCACTGCCCTTCGAGTCGATCTCTGGATCGAACAGGAACGTCTTTCGCCCAGCGCAGTCGTTCGCACACGCGACCCCGGCGTCGGCATGGGCATTGAATTCACCGGCTTGCCCGAGGAATCCAAGAAGCGATTCCAGGCGCACCTCGATAAAATCGATACCAGCAGCTCGCTCGGCCCGAAAAACGGCTGATAACGCGACCTGCCACCCATCCTCCACGCGACCCTCGTGTAAAATCTGCAACTAGTGCCCGTTTCAGCCATCGAATGACAGGACCACGAGAGGCGTTCGTCCGCACATCATGAAGATCGGGATCACCTGTTATCCGACATATGGCGGCAGCGGCGTCGTCGCCACTGAATTGGGATTGGAACTCGCGCAACGGGGGCACGAAATCCATTTCATTTCTTACGCCCAGCCGATCCGGCTGCGCGGCGCTGAACCCAACATCCACTATCACGAGGTCGAGGTTTCTCGTTACCCGCTTTTCGACTATCCCCCTTATGATTTGGCCCTCGCGACGCGCATGGCAGAAGTCGCGCAGCTCTATGATCTCGACCTTCTGCACGTGCATTACGCCATCCCGCATTCAGTGAGTGCGATGCTCGCTCGCCAAATGCTGGCTGCTGGCCCCCGGGCACAGCGCCTGCCCTTCGTGACTACCCTGCACGGAACCGACATCACGCTGGTTGGACTGGATCGCTCATACCTGCCGATTACTCGATATTCCATCGAGCAGAGCGACGGAGTCACCGCGATTTCAAACTACCTTCGCGAACGCACTCAGCGCATTTTCGATGTAAAGAAGCCGATCGAAGTGATCTACAACTCGGTGAACTGCGACATTTACATGCGCAACACGAAGATTGCCGAAGAGATGCGGCGGGAGTACGCGCCTGACAACCAGAAAGTGCTCGTGCACCTTTCGAACTTCCGCCCCGTCAAGCGCATCACCGACGTCATCGAAATCTTCGACCGTGTCCACAAGCAGATGCCGTCGCGGCTGCTGCTGATCGGCGACGGCCCCGACCGTTCCGTCGCGGAGTGGCTGGCGGTACAAAAAGGCATTCACGACGATGTGTTGTTCCTCGGCAAGCAGGATCAGATTTACGAGAAACTTTCCATTGCTGACATCATGCTGCTGCCAAGCGAACTGGAATCCTTCGGACTCGCCGCGCTGGAAGCGATGGCGTGCGAGGTCGTCCCGATCTCCACGCGTGCCGGCGGAGTTCCGGAAGTGATCGACCACGGCAATACGGGATATCTCGCCGATGTGGGCGACGTCGAAACGATGGCACGTTACGCCATCGAACTGCTGAATGATGAGCCTCGTTTGCGCGAGATGGGAAAACGGGCGCGCGCGGTCGCGATGGAACGTTTTTGCTCCACCAAGATCGTGAAGCAGTATGAAGATTTTTACCTGCGCGTGCTCGAGCGTTCCGCGTAAAAGCCTTCCGGCACGGAACTGGCTGATTCGATCAAGGGCAACCGGATGCGGATAAGGGTTCCCTTCCCTTCATGGCTATCGATGGTCATCCGCGCCGTATCGCCATAGAGCACCTGCAAGCGCTCGGCAATGTTCGCCATCCCGATCCCCATGCCGGTCCAACTGCTGCTCTCTTCCAGCTGGGCTGCGCCCATTCCCACGCCGTCGTCCTCGACTTCGATGATCAGCCGTGAGCCGCTGAGTCGGCTACGCAAATAGATGCTGCCTCCCTCGACCTTGGGTGAGAGTCCGTGTTTGATGGAGTTCTCGATCAACGGCTGCAGCAGCATGCTCGGAACCACCACATCGAGCGACGCTGGATCCAGTTCCTTGACCACCCGCAGTTTGTCCCGCCCGAACCGCACCACTTCAATGTCGAGATAATTATCGACGAATTCAAATTCTTCGCGCAGTGGGGCAAAGGCGTCCGCGCTGTTCAACAATCGCCGCAAAATCGTCGCCAGCTTGAAAATCATGTCGCGGGCGGTATCGGGATCGAAGCGCACGAGCGATGATATGGAATTCAGCGTGTTAAACAAAAAATGCGGATTGATCTGGTTCTGCAACGCCTCCATCCGCGCGTGGAGCAAAAGGCGCTCCTGCTCCTCGAGCTTGATCTGGATGCGGACGCTGTTAAAAATCTTCAGCTCGATTCCGATCGCGGTCACCGACGCAGCATAAATTGCGCTATATACCCAGTAGTTGTCGGGGCTCTCAATGCTGAAAATGGAATGCGGAAAATATTTGACTAACTCAGTTTGCACGAAACGCAGGCCAATCACGGTCCAAAAAAACATCACCTGCCAATCGAACAGCCGAGGCCGTGGCAGGTTTCGCCGGATCAGGCGCACAATGCTTTCATCGATGAATGGTGAGAACGACCAGATGTCGTCTTTATTGACGGCCATGGTTCGGAGCTGGCCGGCGAGAAAACCTGAGAGCACATCAAACGGCATGGCCGCCCACTCGCCGTGCAACAGGGCAGGTAATCCAACCAGCACGCCGCCGAGCGATCCCGTCCATCTGCCGCCGATCACTCCCAGCAGCAGCGCCGTTTCGAAACTCAGGTCGCCCGCGAGAAAATTCTTCTGAACGATTCGGATCCAGACGCCGATCATGATCGGCAGGCCGAACCATAGAACCAGATAGACTTTCTGCCGGAATGTACGCTCTTCCCGGTAGAGCAGGAACTTGAATTCCTTCGATCTCACCAGCGTGCTCGACACAACCACGGCCACGCCCAACTTGAGCAGTTGATGGATAAGGATGAGCCGGGATTCCATTGATTATCCGTACGCCAGTTCTTTGGCGCGCTGCGCCGCTTTCACGACCGCCTTGATCAATGTGACTCGCAACTTCCCTTCCTCAAGTTCCATGATGGCGTCAATGGTGCAGCCAGCAGGAGTGGTCACCGCGTCTTTCAGCAGTGCCGGATGGTCGCCAGTCTCAAGCACGACTCTGGCCGCACCCAACGTAGTTTGTGCTGCCAGCAAAGTGGCGATGTCGCGGGGCAAGCCCACCTTAACGCCGGCCTCCGCCAGTGATTCGAGGATGATGTAGATATACGCCGGACCGCTGGCCGAGAGCGCCGTCACCGCGTCCATGTGCTTCTCGTCGACAACCACCGTTCGTCCGACCACGTTGAACATGTGCTCTGTCATGGCCACATCTTCCGCGCTGGCGTGTTTCCCTTTGCAGATTGCAGTCATACCGGCGCCCAGGATGCAAGGCGTGTTGGGCATGGCTCGAATGACGGGAACATTCGGAGGCAGGTTCTTTTCGATCATCGAAGTCGGAACCGACGCCGCCACTGACACGATGACTTGCTTCGGCGTGATTTCTCCGCTGATCTCGCGCACGACATCTTCGACTACCTGAGGCTTGACGCCAATCACGATGATGTCCGCGCCCTTAGCCGCTTCTACGTTGTTGGTGCCCACTTTCACCTTCAACTTTGCCGCCAGCGCCTTGGCGCGCTCCTCGTGCGCAACCGTCGCACAAGTCGAACTGGTCGAGAGCAGACCATTCTTGAGCAAAGCCTGCAGAATGATGCCGCCCATCTTTCCCGCACCTAAAAACGCAACCTTCTTCCCCGCCAAATCATTTCCCATGAATTCCCTCAGATCAAATCGTAAGTAAAAAACTCACAGAGTATTCTGCGTGCAATGTGTTCCTCCGTGCCCTCTGTGGTGAAAGATTTTCTGTCATCGCCGCGCCGCAACTTCGCGTCGCCGCTCCATCCAATTCCATGCGGTAGTGACAATGTTGTCCAACCCGCGCGTAGCCTTCCACTGCAACAATGCCTCAGCCTTCGCCGGATTCGCTACCAGCGCCGGAGGATCTCCCGGCCGCCGCGGCACAATCTTATGCGGCACCTTCTTGCCCGTGACCTTCTCAACTTCCGTGATGACTTCCTGCACCGAAGCTCCAGTCCCGGTTCCCAGGTTCACTGCGAAGCTCGTCTTTCCCGCCGCCAAATATTCCAGCGCTTTCACATGCGCGCCCGCCAGATCGTTCACATGAATGTAGTCGCGAACGCAGGTTCCGTCCGGCGTGGGATAGTCCGAACCAAAGACCTGCAACTCAGGTCCAAGGCCAGCCGCTGCGCTTAGCGCCAGCGGGATCAAATGTGTTTCCGGATCGTGCAACTCCCCGATTTCTCCGCTTTCATCTGCCCCTGCGGCATTGAAATAGCGCAAACTCGCGAAGCGAAATCCGTAAGCCCGGTCGTACGCCTCAAGCGCCTGCTCGAAAAATAGTTTCGTCACGCCGTATGGATTCACCGGCTCCCGCGGAATATTCTCTGCGATCGGAACCTTGGTTACTTCCCCATACACCGCACACGTTGAGGAGAAAATGATCTTCTTCACTCCTGCTTCAAGCGCAGCATTGAGCAACGAGAGGCCACCTTCGACGTTGTTGTGGAAATACTTTCGCGGATTCGTTACCGATTCGCCCACGTAAGCATGCGCCGCAAAATGCATGATGGCGCCCACCCGCGGCAGCACTTTTGCCAGCGCGCCCGCGTCGAGCACATCGCCGCGTATCAGCTCAAATCCTGCCGCCAAGGCTTCGTAGCCGGTGCTCAAATTGTCAAAAATAACGACTTCATGTCCAGCGCGTTTGAGCGCCCGGGCGGTATGGCTCCCGATGTATCCCGCGCCGCCGATGACGAGAACAATCACTGTCGGTTCCTTTCCGGTGTGGATGAGATCGCACGCTAGTCCGAAGATGGAGAAGAATCATTTATTGTACACAGATCAAACAACGCAGTTCAGAGACACAATCATCGCTGAATCTGTCTGTCCACTCTGGTGATGCTTTTGTAATCGCGGCTACTTTCTTCCGCCCTGTTAAGATACTAGTAAGCGCAGGCAGCCTCTGTTTGATTCCAGGAGTTAGAAATGACCGAACAACTTGCCGACAAGAAATGTGTCCCCTGCCGCGGAGGTGTCCCTCCACTCAAAGGCAAGGAATTGGAAAAGCTGCATGAGAATATTCCTGAATGGACGGTCACGAACGAACACCATCTGCATCGCGAGTTTAGTTTTCCCGATTTCAAACAGGCGCTGGATTTCGTGAATCAAGTAGGCGCCGTAGCCGAGGAACAGGGTCATCATCCTGACATTCTGCTGGCATGGGGAAAGGCTGGCATCACTCTGTGGACGCACAAAATCGATGGGCTCACGGAGAGCGACTTCATCATGGCTGCGAAAATTGACCGCCTGCACCACGCCTAGCTAACGCTGCTCGACTCGCCGACATTACGGCCTGGGCTCTGCGCGATCCAACCCGCGTTCTTTTCTCGACTCCATTTCACATTCTTTTCGCAGTTCTTCGAAGAATCCCTTGGTCGATTTGGCTATGACCGGTTCGATGGCAAATCCTAGCGAACGCGAGACCGTGCCCACCAAATGCATTCCGACGTCGATCGCCGTCTTGTCCCCAGAGGCGCGCGTAAAGAAGACCCGAGTTTCGCAAGTGATTCCAAGAACGTGGCTGAGGTAGCTCACGCTCTCATTCGGAATGAAGTGCTGCACAACCTGGTCGATCGAAGTTCGAATTGGCGACCGCGTCTCAATGCGTAAGCGGCTTCCCTCTTTCCACGGCTCGCCCTGCACCCAACGGATTTCGCCAAACAGATTCCGGTTGCACCAGCGCTCCACGTCAATATAGACAGCAAATACCTTCTCGATCGGGCAGTCGAGCACGACTTGAAAATCAAAAGACTGCATGGTGAAGGCTTACTGCGGATAATGGATCTCACTACTTCGATGGACTCCCCGCGGGACGAAGTCTATGAGAAAACTCCGTCGCGGGCAAATCATGAAGCTGCGTAAGAGCGGAACCGCTTCGAGCGAAGCGCACCCGTAAGCAGTGCCGCTGGAATCAGCATGCACACTCCCGTTGCGGTCGAAACCGCGCGTGCGGAAATGCCCGAATCCAAAACACGTCCAGCCAAGTATGCAGTCACCGCGAAGGACAAGCTGCCCAGTCCCAGGTCCGCAGCGAACACTCTCCCTCGGAACCGGTCTTCAGAATTCAATTGAAGTAACGTCGTCGAGAAGACCCAAACGGTTGATCCTCCTGCGTGTGCCACCATTGCGCAAACAGCGGCCATCCAAACTGTGCGGCTGGCGCCGAGCAAAACGTAACCGGCTGCGATTGTCAGATATCCGAACAGAATTCCCAGCCGCAACCTGCGATCATCTTGACCGGCCCATCTCGCCGAGATCAGCGGACCCGCCAGCGCACCCACACCACGGCCTCCGAGTAATATGCTCATCCCCAGCATCGCTCCGCCGGCCGCATCGATGCCTCGTCCGTGCCACGCAAACTCACGCGCCCCCATCACCGTAAAGATCACCCAACTTGGCCCAACCATCAACTCTCCCGCCTTGGCGAAAACAGCAGGTAGCAGCGCCGGATGGCTCCGCATGTAAGCGAATCCTTCCATGACCGGCGAGAAATCGACCAGATCTCGAAAGCGAAGCGGTGCTGAGGCTCCGGCATGCGGCTCCTCAAAGTGCATTCCGGTGATGAGCGCGGCAGATGCGAGAAATGAAAGTGCGTTCAGGATGAAAGCGACATTGCGCCCGAAGAGGAAGGCAACAACTCCTCCCAAGGCAGCTCCAATCATCAGGTTCACCGACCACGTCGCGGACGACAGAGTATTGGCAACCAGGACCTCTCCGGCATCGGCAATGTTTGGAATGACTGCGTTGCGCGCCGGTTCGAAGAACGCCGTCATCGACGTCTCCGCCACCAGCAACGGGTAGATCAACCACACCATCGAGCGCGACCGCACGAACATCATGGCCAGCACCACGGCGAAGCGGATCAGATCTGCCGCAATCATCACATGCTTTCGCTTGAGCCGATCATTCACGACACCAGCCGTCGACCCAACGAATGTTTGTGGCAACACCTGCAGGACCAGCGCCAGCGCTACCGAAGCCGCACTCCCCGTCAACTGCAGAAGCAGCGTATAGATGGAGAGGGTATAGAGCCAGTCCCCGATCTCGCTCACAATCTGCGCCAGCCAAAGCAGCCGCAGATTCTTGTTCGTGCGGATGATCCGCGCGTAGGAAGCAAGCGAAATCGACGATACAACGTGCTCCGGTTCCGGTTCCATGCGAGTGGCTAAGACTACTTGGGAAAACTTCTTTGAGCAAAAGCGAATCGGCTCCCCAAAATATCTCTGTCCTTCAGACCATTCATCGTTGTCATTCCGGATTCACGCCGTCATTCCGATCTTTTATGGTTGTCATTCCGACCGTAGGGAGGAACCTGCTTCGAGCCGTCCACATTGACTCCTTCCGGCCTCGTAACCTACTCTTGTCACCCATTGCTAACCGAAACCCCTCGGCCCCGTCGGAAACAGTCAGGAGGATTCATGAAGCGCTTTTACTCCCTCATCTCGGTTTTGGTTCTGAGCGCAGCCGTCTTCGCGCAAAGCGACGAGATTCTCCCTAACGAGAATCTGGTCGCCGAGGGCATTCCCAAGATTCCCGCGTCGCTTGCTGAGTCGGTGGCGCGTTATGGCGAATTCCGTGCGGCCGCGTTCGCCAGCTGGCATCCGACAAAACGCGAAATGCTGATTGAGACCCGCTTCGCGGACACTTTTCAGGTGCACCTGGTCAAATTTCCCGGCGGAGCACGAACGCAACTGACCTTCTTCCCCGATCGCATCGCTGAAGCCCAGTACGAGCCGACCAAAGGCGATTCTTTTCTTTTCTCAAAAGATGTCGGCGGCGGCGAGTTCTTCCAGATTTATCGTTACGATCTTGGCGACGGAAACATCACGCTCCTCACCGACGGCAAGTCGCGGAATACAAGTCCTCGCTGGTCGTACCAGGGAGATCGCATCGCCTACGGATCGACCAAACGCACAGGATCGGATGTCGACATCTGGATCGTGAACGCTACGGATCCCGCGAGCGCGCACATGGTTGAGCAAAACGAAGGTGGGGGCTGGGAAATCTCCGACTGGTCGCCCGATGGCAAACAACTGCTCCTGAACAATGGCATCTCCGCTGCCGAGAGCTACATCTGGCTGCTCGACGTCGCTTCCGGAAAAAAAGAACTGCTCACTGCCAAGACCGGCTCCGACACGGTTTCTTACAACAACGCACGCTTCGCGAAAGACGGCAAAGGCGTCTACATGACTAGCGACGCTGACTCGGAATTCCAGCGCCTTGTCTATTTTGATCTATCCACGCATAAAACCAATGTCTTGACTCCGTCCTTGCAATGGGACGTCGACGAATTCGATCTTTCCAAAGACGGCCGGTGGATCGCTTTCGAAGCGAACGAAGATGGAATCAGCAAGCTGCATATTCTCGATACTAAGACCGCCAAAGAGGTCCCCGCTCCCAAACTGCCGGTGGGAGTCCTGAGCGGCATAAGGTGGCGCGACAACAGCCGCGAAATCGCCTTTGGAATCAGCATGGCGAGCCAGACTTATGACGCGTACTCGGCTGACATGGCGACCGGCAAAGTTGAGCGCTGGACATTCAGCGAAACTGGCGGCCTCAATACTTCTGGCTTCTCCGAGCCGCAGTTGATCCATTGGAAATCATGGGATGATCGCTCGATTTCCGCATTCCTCTACAAACCACCGGCGAAGTTCACGGGCAAGCATCCCGTCATCATCGACATTCACGGCGGTCCAGAGGGCCAGGTTCGCCCCGACTTCCTGGGACGCGACAACTACTACATCAACGAACTCGGGATCGTCATGATCTATCCCAACGTGCGCGGTTCCCTCGGATATGGAAAGACCTTCCAGAAGCTCGACAACGGCTTTCTACGCGAAGGATCGTACAAGGACATCAATACCCTTCTCGATTGGATTCAGACGCAGCCCGACCTCGATGCCAACAAAATCATGATCACGGGCGGCAGCTACGGCGGCTTCATGACTCTCGCCGTCGCCACGAACTACAACGACCGCATCTGCTGCTCGGTGGACATTGTTGGACCGTCGAATCTGGTGACATTTCTGGAGCACACCTCGGGATATCGAAAGGATCTGCGCCGCGTGGAATATGGCGACGAACGCGATCCCAAGATGCACGAATTCCTCGAGCAGATCGCGCCGGCCAATAAAGCGAAGAACATCACCAAGCCGTTGTTCGTCATCGCCGGAGCGAACGATCCCCGCGTTCCTGCGAGTGAGTCCGCGCAGATGGTGGAAGTTGTAAGAAAGAATGGAACGCCCGTCTGGTGGCTTCTCGGGAAAGACGAAGGCCACGGCTTCGCCAAGAAAAAGAACCGCGACTACCAGTTCTACGCGACGGTGACGTTCGTGAAAGAGTACCTGCTGAAATAACGAAGCAGTGCAGTAGTCGCAAGAAAGTAGCGCGAAGCAGAGCAGCGCCGGCGGCTGACGAGCGTGCGTCCCGCCCACGAAGCCAGCACTGCTACGGTCGCAGCTTAAGTTTCAAATCCGCCGCAATCTGCTTTCCGTGGAAGCGACCATTCTCAATGAAGATTTCGTTCGTTCGCGATCCGGCCACGATCACGCCTGCAACATAAATCCCGGGGACATTGCTCTCCAGCGACACTGGGTCGCACACTGGACGGCATTGCTCCTCCGACAACTCAATCCCCATGCTGCGCAAAAAATCATAGTCCGGATGATAGCCAATCAAGGCCAGCACAAAGTCATTCTTCAACCGTACCGGGCCGCCGGGTGTCATTAGCACCACATGATCTACGCCGATCTCCTGCACCGTGCTGTTGAAGTACGCTTCAATCTCCCCGGCTTTAACCCGATTTTCGAGATCTGGCTTGATCCAATACTTCACGTGGTGGTGTAACTGCGCCCCGCGATAGACGAGCGTGACACGGGCACCATGCCGCCACAAGTCGAGCGATGCGATCGCCGCCGAGTTCTTTCCGCCGATTACCAGAACGTCCGTATCAAAATAAGGATGAGGTTCGCCGTAATAGTGCGAAACTTTCGGTAGATCTTCCCCCGGAATTCCGAGCTGATTCGCCAGGTCGTAGTATCCAGTCGAAACGATCACTTTCTTCGTCAGGTAATCGTGCGGGCGTCCTGCACGATCAGTCGCGGTGATACTGAACTTCCCGTCTTCACCCATAACAGTCTTGACCCACTCATACTGTCGAATGTCGACGTGATAGTGCTCAGCTACTTTGCGGTAGTACTCGAGCGCCTCTTCCCGCGTGGGCTTCTGCAGCGCAGTGGTGAAAGGAATGTCGCCGATCTCCAGCAACTCCGGCGTCGTGAAAAAGGTCATGTTCGCCGGATAGTGAAACAGCGAGTTGACCAGGCAACCCTTATCGACAACGATGACCTTCAGCCCGACTTTTTGCGCCTCGATCGCGCACGCTAGTCCTGTCGGCCCGGCGCCAATCACAAGCACATCGGTGCGCATCTGCGGACTGGCCTTGGCTTTCGCTTTCGGCAGGGTCACGATTTCTTCGGCGGTTAGAAATTCAGGCATGGATTGCGGTGCGGAGTCACCCGAGGCAGCGAGGGCCGAGCACACCCGGAAACGGATGATTCTAGCACGCTCGAATTTCGTTGGCCTCAGAGGCACAGCGCCGACGGCTTACTCAGGCACCTTCCCGGCTGCTGCGCCATCGGGCCGATCATCCTCCGCGCTATAATCTTCGGTTACCTTCATCGTTCCGCTCGGCTCAGGAGCACTCATGTCCACTCTTACCGTACCTGCCACGCAAACCCGCATCGAATCTGACAGCATGGGCAAGATCGAAGTCCCCGCCAACGTCTATTGGGGAGCCCAGACGCAGCGATCCCTGCTGCACTTCGACATCGGGCGTGACACGATGCCGCCTGAATTGATCCGCGCCTTCGGCACGCTGAAGAAAGCCTGCGCGCTCGTCAATCAGGACCTCGGCAAGCTTCCTGCCGACAAGGCAAACCTGATCGTCCAGGCCGCCGATGAAGTCATCTCCGGAAAGCTCAACGACCAGTTCCCTCTCCGCATCTGGCAAACCGGCAGCGGTACCCAGACCAACATGAACGTGAACGAGGTCATCTCCAACCGCGCGATTCAGATCGCAGGCGGCGAGATGGGATCGAAAAAACCAGTTCATCCCAATGATGACGTCAACATGTCGCAATCCTCGAACGACACGTTCCCCGCAGCCATGCACATCGCCGCCGCCGAGCGCGTGAAGAATGCCCTGATCCCGGCAGTGAAGACCGTTCACGACGCGATTGCGGACAAGGCAAAAGAGTTCGAGCACATCGTGAAGATCGGCCGTACCCACCTGCAGGATGCCGTTCCTCTCACGGTCGGCCAGGAGTTCGGCGGCTGGGCCAGCTTGCTCGCGCGTGACATCCGCCGTCTCGAAAAAGCGCTGGACGATCTCTATGATCTTGCCATCGGCGGGACCGCCGTCGGCACCGGCCTCAACACGCATCCCGAATTTGCTGATCGCGCCGCAAAGAAGATCGCCGAGCTCACCGGGCTTCCCTTCCGCTCGCACGGCAACAAGTTCGCAGCCTTGTCCGCCCACGACGAGATTGTCTTCGCCCAAGGCGCGATGGAAACGCTCGCCGCTTCGTTCATGAAGATTTCCAACGACATTCGCTGGCTCGCATCCGGCCCTCGCTGCGGACTCGGCGAACTCACCATCCCCGAGAACGAACCTGGCTCATCCATCATGCCGGGCAAAGTCAATCCCACTCAGTGCGAAGCTATGACCATGGTTTGCGTCCAGGTTCACGGAGCGACAGCCGCCGTGGGTTTCGCCGGATCACAAGGCAACTTCGAGCTCAACGTTTACAAGCCCGTCATCATCTACAACTTTCTTCACTCGGTCACACTCATTACCGACGCCTGCCACGGATACGTCGAGTACATGATCAAAGGGATCGAAGTTGATCGCGCGAAGGTCGATTGGTACGTGAAGAACTCCCTGATGCTGGTAACGGCGCTCGCTCCTAAAGTTGGATACGACAAGGCCGCGCAGATCGCGCATACGGCACACGTCGATCACTCCAGCCTGCGCGAAGCTGCGTTGAAGTTGGGATATCTGACAGGAGAAGAGTTCGATCAGCTGGTGAAGCCTGAGAAGATGACACACCCCTAGGGCAGAGACGCATTAACCCTCGACAACTTCTTCGGCCTGCCGGAGCGCAGTCGCGCCTTTGCTCTCCTTCGGTGCAGTCGTAATCACCACCACGCTCACCAGCACCAGGGCCGCGCCTGCAATCGTTCGAGGTCCTAGCGCTTCGCCTCCGAAGAAATAGCCCACCAGCACCGCGACCAGGGGATTCACATACGCATACGTCCCCACTCTTGTTGGCGACTCGTGGTGAATGAGCCAGACGTACGCGGTGAATCCGATAATCGAGCCCGCCACAACCAAATATGCTAAGGCCAGCCATGCCTTGGCCGACACCGCCTGAATCTGAAATCCGTGAAATTCTCCCAGCAGTCCCGCGGCCAACACCAGCAGAACTCCTCCCGAAAGCATCTGCACCCCTGAGCTCATCGCTTTTTCGGCCGGCAATGGAACCTTCCGAGTCAGCGCCGATGCGGCCGACCAGCTGATCGCGGCGGCCATCAAAGCGCACGCTCCAACGGGATCAATCGGCGCATCTCCAAAGCTCACAGAATGGCTCACCAGCACGGCGACACCACCGATTCCGACGACAAGCGCGACGGCGAGGCGCATCGTGAGCTGCTGCGTCTTCAAAATTATGATCTCCGACAGGGCCATGAATACTGGAATCGTCGCCAGCATCACCGCCGCAATCCCCGACGGCACCCGCCTCTCGGCCCAGAAAAGCAGCCCGTAGTCGCAAACGAAAATCAGCACCGCCAGCAGAGTCGCGCCACCCCATTCCCTTCGCGTGGGCGATGGAGTTCCCCTCGCGCGCATCCATCCGAACAGAGCCAGTCCGGCAACCACAAATCTCATGCCCGCCAGTAGAAACGGCGGCACTTCGCGCACACCCACGCGGATGGCGAGAAACGTCGATCCCCAAACGAAGTAGATGATGGAGAATGCCAGCAGAACTTTCCACGCACGAGGCTGCGATGCAGTTGCCATGATCGATCCATCGCGAGACACAACCCGGGGTCCCGCGACTGATTAGATCACCGCACTCCGCTCCAGTCGCGGACTTCGGCCATTAAAAGAATTTATGAGGGTATAAACAACACACTTCGATTCGGCGGCCGCGTCTAATCGCGTTCGGATGAACAGCGCTTTGCTGAGAAACACGTATGCGTTCCACAGAAACACAGACTTGAATAGCGCACTTAACCTTCCATCCCTTAAAGCTCTTCTGCAGGCTGTTTAGCCTAAGGTGGCTGTAATACTTTCTAACTATCCCCCATGTCAAACGGACCAGCTACAATTCCTCCCAATTTTGTTCGACTCTGGGGAATTGAGAACAACTTCATCCGCTCATGACAACGACCGCCGCTCCATCTCGCTCGCGATTACTCTGGATCGTTCTATCTATCACCGCTCTCATCGGCGTCGCCGCCTTCTTCATCCCCGCTTTCATCATTCGCCCATTTACCCATCAGACCTCGCGCGGGCTATTCGTGGCGATGGCGATCCGCCAGCGCGCACCGATTGCCTCCCTCATCTGCGCGCTTCTCTGCCTGCTTCTCGTTCTCGTGCTTTGGCAGCGCAGCGGCATGCGGTCACGAATCGGACTCTCCATCATCATGCTGGTTGTCGCGGCCTCGGCTGTCATGTCTCGCTTGAACTATTTCGAATGGATGTTTCATCCCGTCGACAGTGCCCGATTTGAAGCGGAGTCGGCCAGTAAGCTCGATAAAGGTGAAATGATTCTCACCGTCACCTTCGGCGCAGACGCCCGCGCCTATCCGATCCGCGAGATGGCCTACCACCACATCCTCAACGACGTCGTCGGAGGTGTCCCGGTGGCTGTCACCTATTGAACGCTCTGTCACACCGGTCTGGTGTGGACACGAACGGTTAACGGCAAAGCGCTGCATTTCTATCTCGCCGGCATCAATAATCAGAACTTCCTGATGCGCGACAAGGAAACCGGAACCTGGTGGCAACAGATCACCGGCAAGGCTTTGTACGGACCGCTGCAGGGCGCATCCTTGGAGCTGGTTCCCAGCGACGAAATCACCTTCGGCGAGTGGAAGTCGGAAGTCTCCGACGGCAAGGTCCTCGCCGAGGTTCCCAAGTACGTGAAGGAATACGACAGCAACTGGGAACCCGACGTCGCCAAGCTTCCAGTCGTGATCAGTTTCCCCGGGACGGAATTGAAATCCCGCGACATCGTGGTGGGCCTCGAGATCGAAGGCCCGGCGCGCTCCTATCCGTGGGACGCGCTCGTCAAACAATCTCCGGTGATGGATCACGTCCACGGCATGCCACTGCTGATCGCGGTCGGTCCCGATGGCAAGTCTTTTCGCGTCTTCATCAGCCGTGTCGACGGCAAAGACACTGAGTTCTATTTGAAGCAAGATCCCGAACCAGCCCCCGCCGCCGCAAAGCCTGACGCACCCCAAGAGAAGAAGGCGGGAGAAGAAAACAAACAACAAGAGAACGATAAACCAGCTAGCGCAGCGCAAACATCCAGTAGCGCTGGGGTCCCGCCGGCTGTCCCTGCGGCGACTGGCCCTCGCCCCGTCGATCCACCACAGCAAGCGGCCGCTCCCCCCAAAACTCCCAAGCCCTGGATTCTGCTCGACACTGCCACGGCCAGCGAATGGAACTTCCAAGGCTGCGCGATTTCAGGGCCATCCCAAGGCAAATGTCTCGACCGCGTCCCCGCTCTCAAGGACTACTGGTTCGACTGGCGCAACTACCACCCCGACACCACGCTCTACAAACGCTGATCCGCACGGTGAAGCGTTCTCCTCTGGAACCCCGTGCCCCTGTGGTGAAAAGATGTTGAACAGGTAATGCTCAGGCATCGCACAGGCTGATAAATGTGGCTCGCGCATCGATTCCGCGCAAGCCATATGGGGCCTTAACCTCCGAGGCGTTGGTGGCCCGAACTTCTGATCCGCGATACCCAGCTGCCAACTATCTCAGGATTTCCCAGTTCTCCCGAAACTTCTCGAACTTCGACGCCTTCCTCCGCTTCACCGGATAGAGCCTCATCGATTTGTATTTCAGAAACTCCTCCACCGGAAACAGGTACCAAGCATTCGCCGGGACCACGTACGCCGCCAGCAAATCAATCTCACTCGCGTCATAAACCCGCATCGAGCATCCGCGCGCATAGATCCTGTACTCGTTCTCCTTCCCGGGACGATGCGCCGACTTCACTCGCACTCGCAGCAACTTTTTTCCGTTGTCCACAATCAGGTCGTACCGGCCCTCTCCCCAGGGCTTGGACACTCGCAGACCAAGACTCGCAGCCTTCGCCAGGAACGCAGCCTCCGCCATCTCCCCACGCTGCTTCCGCGTCAGCGCGACCCAACCCGTGCCTCCATCTCTTGTGACCCGAGCTCCTATGCCCCCAGCTTTTGTCATTCCGGGGCCAAGCCGAGGAACCGGCTTCCCCACCTCAGTTCCTGTCATTCCGAAGCGAAGCTGGGGAACCTGCTCCTCGTCTTTAGTCTTTGTCATTCCGAGGCGAATTCCAGTCTTTGTCATTCCGAAGCGAAGCTGAGGAACCTGCTCTTCGTCTTTAGTCCCTGTCATTCCGAAGCGAAGCCGAGGAACCTGCTTCTCCTCGCCCGCGTCCCCGCACTCTCCCGCACCACTGTCTCCCCCAACCAACTCGTCTCCCATACGTCACCGTCTCTCCCCGATACCACCACCGAAGATTCCCTTCTTCATAATTTGGACCATCACTTCCAACAAGCTCCACCCACCCCGCCCCTCGCAAGAAACGAGGAGCAGGACCTTTTCCCGCCATCCAGATTGTCAAAGATCAATTTGGGTCCATGTGGGGACAGCCGCCCTCGGCTGTCCGTCGAGCGCAGCTCGACCCGCGCCGCCCAAAACAAAGCCCCCGCGGACCGAGGTCCGTGGAGGCCAAGCCACACTTTGTGGCGAGTCTAGGCTCTCAGAAAAGATCAGTGAATTCCGTGAACGTGATCACAGTCGAGTGTGTCGGAAAGCACGCAAGCGCTTGCGAAAAGATCGGGCCGTTCCCGCAATCGATTGAATGACACTAGGAAATTCAAACGACGTGACCTCAGCCGGTTGCCCCATCCTTCTTTCGCGTCTTTTGCGAAAGAGGGTGGGGACTTTGACTTCTCTCGGGATCTCATCAGCGGACAACCTCAACCGCCGCGCCATCTCGACCTAGAAACTTGCCCGCTCGACGTTGCGTCATCCCGAACGGAGCCGTTTTTCAGGCGTAGCGAGGGATCTCGCGCGCATCGTCCCTGGCGTCCCAGCTATGCATCACTAGATTTCTACTGCATTGTGGTCGGCTGGCCCATCCTTTGCCGCTGATTCTCTTTCCCGTTCCGGTACTGCGGGCGCCCCGTCCCTGCGCTCTTTGCAGGCGGCGGGTACGATGCTGCCGATACCATGAGATGTTATGCCTGCATGGGTGCCTCATTTCTGGCCGGTTTTGCCAGAAGTGGAGATTTTCCCGAAGACTGGCCGTGGAGCAGCTTTCTCCATCACCGCCACCGGCTGCGACGGGAGAGTCGGGGTCGAGTCCGAATGGACCGCACGCAAACGGGAGCGAGCAGCGGGAATGCTTCCCCCCGGCATTGCACTGCCCCACTCAAGCCAACACCGGGCTTGAATGGGCCACCCGCCAGTTTGCAATCTTTTTTTGCAAGAGAACTGCCCTAATTTCTTGATCTCACGTCAGGAGTGCTGAGAACATTCGTGCGTCCCGGAATTGGGAATTAATTCGCAAGCGATTTTCGTTTTTTTTCTCAGTATTGTGCCGCAACCGCCCCTGTGATCGCCAGCCCCGAATGGGGAATTGGCTCTTTCGGCATGAGAAACATCTCATCCTGGGAATCGTTACTGCAATGGTCCGCAATCTTCTCGCACGCGCAGATCATGCTCCAGAACAAAACGCAACGCGCCCGCGATGAATGCGCTAGGACTGAGGTTTAGTCGACGCGCCGCTGCGAGAACCGCCCTGCGTTCCTTCCCGTCCCGAAGAAACACGGCAAGCGCCGAGGCACGCATCTCCGGTTGATCTTCAATCTGCTCGATCCAGTCAACGTGCTCCTCGGGACTGACCTCGTCGGGGTGCTTCTCGAGTGCGTGCATCATGATTTTCGCGCCCTCGATCTTTTCCGCGCACCACTGACACAGGAGCGGATCTTTTAGCCACGGGCGACGATTCACCACCTCTTCGGCGCTGTGAGCATCGCTCACCAGCATTCCCGGTTCTCTCGCAGAGCTGTCTCGATCATCGTGCGGGAGCTCTTCGTTTCCTATCAGCGCCAGCTCATCCAGCCTCGGATTTGCATAGGTCATGTTCATCCTCCTGCCGCTGCGAATCGCTTCGGCTAACGAGTAGCGCTCTTTGCCAGCATTTCGCTCCTTGATCTCGTGTTCCTTCCGACATTGGTCTATCTTGTTCCAGTCCACGGCCATGCCTCCTTATCCAAACTGCTAAGGCGAAGATAAGACGAAGAAGCGGGAGGGCCAAGCTCCGTAGTGGGAAAGCGAAGATTTTTCGAAAGTGCAGTCCGTGATTGGGACCGGTTCAAAAACGGTACATGAGGCCGAAGTCGGCGGCGGAGTCCAACCCCCTTTTCGATCGCTGCTCGCTGGTAAGCGGGATGTTCGTGGGATCGGTGACGGTTTCATGGAAGCCATAGCCTTCGACGCGCTGCCGCCAGAACCAGTGCCGGTCCTCGCGCGGTGTGGGGAAGATAACCTCCGTTTGGACGCCATGACTGCCGTTCTGCCAGTCATTCCCAGCAGTGAAGTAGTGCACTAAAATACGCATGGAGAAATCGCGGCGGCAGATTGAGCAGGGACGCAAAACCAGGTCGTAGGCACCCCCGAACTGCGGGCGGTTGGAACCCTTCACATAGTTGGTGGTGGAGAGCTGGCTCCAACTGTAGCCCGCACCGAAGTACCAGTGAGATGGCTCTCCCAGAAATTGCAGCGGTCTGGGGAAACTCGGTGGCCGAAAGCCGACCAGGCTCTGCAGAAATCGGTCATGGCCCTTGGGGTTCGGCTGGTCGGCGTCGTTGGTCTTTCGGTCGTTATCGTAGGCGGCTTCAGCGTACATCACGAAATGACGGCTCTCCACATTCATGCCAACTTCGAAATGGAGCGCCAGAGGGCGGTAACCGCCGCCGCCCAACGCTGGGCCGAACAGCAGATAAGGCCTGGGAATGAAACTGTCGAGTTGCTTTTCCATGGATGAATCTGGATCCGATTTGGTACTCGTTGTGGAAAGAACTGTTCTGCTTTCGCAGCAGGTTTCACCAGGACGAAGCACCAGATCGGGCGCTGACTGCGCCGACGAGGGGAGCGCTAGAATGAGAAGGAAGATAGGAATTGTTTTCACGGTCGGCCTCCGCTGATTTACATCGGAAGCCGGGTGCGGGACTTTATTGTGAGAAAATCCTTATGTTCGTTCGCGTTTTGGCGGGCAGGAGTGAAGACATGGAAATCCCGGGACAGACGGAACGTTCACCAGTCCCACAGGAAACAGCCTGTTGTAAGTTGACCCGACCCCCCGTCTTCCGAAATACAATCTAGGTTGGCAGCCGTGTGCGCCGCATCAGTCACTCCTGGAGAAAGATCATGCCATTCGTTCGCAATTGTCAGTCGTGCGGGAAGCCGAACCGGGTTCCGGCGTCGCATCTCTCCGACACCGGACGCTGCGGGGCGTGCAAGGCCGCGCTTCCTCCGGTCGCCGAGCCCATTGAAGTCAACGAGGACGAATTCCAGCAGGTGATTCGCGACAGCAAGGTTCCTGTCCTGGTGGATTTCTGGGCCGCATGGTGCGGACCGTGCCGCATGGCCGCTCCGCACGTCGCCCAAACCGCGCGCGATCTCGCCGGACGCGCCGTCGTATTGAAGGTTGATACCGAGAAATTCCCCGGCCTCGCGGCCCAGTACAACGTGCGCGGCATTCCCAACTTCGCCGTCTTCTCCCACGGGCGCCTCGCCTTCCAGCAAGCCGGATTGGTCGACGCCACTACGATGCAGCAGTGGCTGACGCAGGCAGCGTGAGATCTTAGCTACTAGCTTCTAGCTTGAAAGAAGAGGGTGCCCCATTTCTGGCTGCCTTCGCCGGGTGGCCCATCCTTTTCTGTTGATTCTCTTTCCCGTCCGGTACTGCGGGTGCCCCGTCCCTGCGCTTTATGCGGGGGCGGGTACGATGCTGCCGATACCATGCGATGTTATGCCTGCCGGGTTACACCGCACTGACGGCTTACATCATCTGCATTTATTTCTTCTCGGCGAACCGGGGATCGTGCGCGTGAATGTGGGATGGGGTGAAATCTCGTTTCGCAATCGGGTGGCTTGAGCCCGTCTCTGGAATGCCCCGTGGGAAAACAAAAAGCCCCACTCTTGCGAGCGGGGCTTCTGCATTCAGTGGGTGCCGAGCTTCGCTCGGCGGACAGCCGATGGCGGCTGTCCCCACATGGTTCTTGCTGAAAGCTGACGGCTGATCGCCGACAGCTTTTTAGTACATGTCGCCCATGCCGCCGCCACCGTGTCCGCCGCCCGGGGCCGGAGCTTCCTTCTTTTCAGGAATCTCGGCGATCAGGGCTTCGGTGGTCAGCATCAGGCTGGCGATGGAGCCGGCATTCTGCAGCGCGGTGCGCACGACCTTGGTCGGATCGAGCACGCCTGCCTTGACCAGGTCCTCGTACTCGTTGGAGAAGGCGTTGAAGCCGTAGTTGTTCTCCTTCGAATCGAGCACCTTGCCCAGAATCACTGCGCCTTCTTCGCCGGCGTTCTCGGCGATCATGCGCAGGGGCTCGGTGATGGCGCGCTTCACGATGTTGATACCAATCTGCTCATCGCCTTCGGCCTTCACCTTGTCGAGCGCTGCGGCGCAACGCGCCAGAGCCACTCCGCCGCCGGGGACAATTCCTTCTTCCACGGCTGCGCGCGTCGCATGCATCGCGTCTTCCACGCGGGCTTTCTTTTCCTTCATTTCGGTTTCGGTTGCGGCGCCGACTTTAATGACGGCTACGCCACCGACCAGCTTCGCCAACCGCTCCTGCAGCTTCTCGCGGTCGTAGTCGCTGGTGGTCTTGTCGATCTGGCTGCGAATTTCCTTTACGCGGCCTTCGATCTCGGAGTGCTTGCCCTTGCCTTCGACCACCGTCGTGTTGTCCTTGTCGATGGTGATCTTCTTGGCCTGGCCGAGGTCGCCGATCTGAACGTTCTCGAGTTTGATCCCGAGATCTTCAGTGATGGCCTTGCCGCCGGTCAGGATGGCGATGTCCTGCAGCATTGCCTTGCGGCGATCGCCGAAGCCAGGAGCCTTGACGGCCGCGACTTGCAGCGTGCCGCGCAGCTTGTTGACGACGAGAGTAGCGAGCGCTTCGCCTTCAACGTCCTCTGCGATGATCAGCAGCGGCTTGCCGGACTTCGCGATCTGCTCGAGCAGCGGGAGCAGGTCCTTCATCGAGCTGATCTTCTTTTCGTTGATCAGGATGTAGGCGTTCTCGAGTGCGACTTCCATGCGCTCGGGATCGGTGACGAAGTAGGGCGAGAGGTAGCCGCGGTCGAACTGCATGCCTTCGACGACTTCCAGCTGGGTCTCGAGAGTCTTCGACTCTTCAACAGTGATGACGCCGTCCTTGCCGACTTTCTTCATGGCCTCGGCAATGATCTTGCCGATAGTCTCGTCGTTGTTGGCAGAGATGGTGCCGACTTGCGCGATCATGCTGTCGTTGTTAACGGGCTTCGACAGCTTGTCGAGCTCGCCGTTGACGCGGTTGCCTTCTTTGTCGAGTTTGCCGGCGATGACGGTGACGGCCTTCTCGATGCCGCGCTTCAGGGCCATTGGATTGGCGCCGGCTGCGACGGTCTTGACGCCTTCGCGGAAAATAGCCTGGGCAAGAACGGTGGCGGTGGTGGTTCCGTCGCCGGCGACGTCGGACGTCTTGCTGGCAACTTCACGAACCATCTGCGCGCCCATGTTCTCGAGGCCGTCGCGGAGTTCGATTTCTTTTGCAACGGTCACGCCGTCCTTGGTGATGGTCGGCGAACCGAACTTCTTTTCAATAACAACGTTGCGGCCCTTGGGGCCGAGAGTGACCTTCACAGCGTCGGCCAGAAGGTTGACGCCGCGGAGGATCGCCTGTCGGGATTCTTCTCCGTGTACGATTTGTTTTGCCATTGCTTGTCTCCTTATGAATTTCTTGAGCTGCGAGCTAATGAGCTGCGAATACTTAAGCTTCTAGCTGCTGGCTCTTCGCTAAAATCTCTTGTCATTTTGAGCATTGCGCAGAGCGCAATGCGAAAGACCCTACGAGCCGCCGGAACCGGAAATACCGCTTCCGGGAGTAAATAATCCGCAGACGCTCTTACCGCTTCGAGCCGGCGAGTTCTTTCTTGGCCGGGGTAGCGGCGCCCGTCAGGATGCCGAGGACTTCTTCTTCCTTCATGATGATGAAGTCTTCGCCATCGATCTTGATCTCGGTGCCGGAATACTTTCCGAACAGGACGCGGTCGCCTTCCTTCACTGCGAGCGGGAAGGTCTTGCCCTCGTCGTTGGTGCGGCCTTTGCCGGTGGAGATGACTTCTCCCTCCTGCGGCTTATCCTTAGCCGAATCGGGGATAATAATGCCACCACGAGTGGTGGAAGCTTCTTCTACGCGGCGGACCAGGATGCGGTCGTGAAGCGGTGAAAATTTCGCCATGGTTGTTACTCCTTTCAAGTATTAGAAGGTGTGTTGCCTTCAGTTGATCTCTGTAACCGTATGATTTGGTTGGGATAGGTGCACTGTTAGCAGTTACGCCTATTGAGTGCTAATTGTAGAGGATGAGTGGGACGTTGTCAAGGGCGGGGGATCGCTCCAGTCTGTTTATTTGCTTCGAGGTAGTTGAAAAAGTGATCACCACAGGGGGCACTGAGAATCACAGGAGAATGCCTCTTCGCAGGGAAGCAGCGGTCTGAAGGACATTGAGCGGGTACCAAGACTTTTAATCACTGCGCGCTTGTGCTTCTGAATTTCGCTGGTCTCCGGAATCTAGATTTGTGTCTGAAAGACGGACGCTTGACGGGGCCAAGGCTCGCTTGCTGATCTGGCATTCACCCAATCCCTGCGGCGGGGATAGGTTAACGGGATGACCGGCAAACTAAAGTCACTGAGTAGCGGACCAGATGTGATGTCGCCCTGGTGATCCGTCTTACATCCTCAAAACAAACGAAGAGTTTGATTTTGCTTGCGTTGCCGGACGCTGGTCGGGAGTAGGCGCGACGAAACAGAACGATATGCACGGCTGGATTGTAGAGGTCGAGATTCCCATTTTGGACTTCACCATGCACAGGCGATAGAGACGTAGTTCTGTCGAATCACCATCCAATCCTATTGAATGGAGCCGTGTCCAAGACTATGAGCCGTTTCGCGTCACTATGTGCGATGTTCCTCATCGGGAGTTTGCCAGCGCTGAGCGCTAGCAACCTTCATAACAACACCACACAAAGCCGTTTTCAGTTTCCCGCCAGCGGGCCGCGTGCTGCAAAGGCTCACGCCGCCGCTGCATCTCACTTCATCAGCAAGGCTCAAAGTCACAAGGACGCCCTAGCTAAGGAAAACAAGCTTTCGAAGCGGCGTGCGCGGCCTGAAACGGCCAATCCTCCCACAGGAAGACTCGGATTCCTAACCGCCACGCAGATTCCGTCGGGCGGAGGATCGAATGGCTGGCAGACCGGAGTTCAATCGGGCGACTTCAACGGAGACGGCAAGAAAGATCTCGTGTCGCAAGTGCAGAACTACGTCAGCGGGTCGTGGGTGTACTCGATCAGCGTGGTTCTGAGCAATGGCGACGGGACGTTTCAGGCGCCGATCCTAAGTCCGGGATTTAGCAATGGAGGCTGCACACAGATCAGTGTCGGAGACCTGAACGGTGACAAGAAGGACGATCTCGTCGTGGTGCAACAAGGGGGCTGCACGGGCGGAAATTCGACGGCTCAGGTCCTCCTCAGCAATGGGGACGGAACGTTCACCGCAGGAAACAGCTATACGATCACTTCCAACTATCTTGCCGGCGGAGTCCTAGCGGACTCGAATGCCGACGGCAAGCTCGACATCGTGGCCGTCGATCAGAGCGGTCCAGCAAACGTCTGGACCCTGTTGGGCAATGGCGACGGAACGTTTCAGGCAGCCACCTCAGTGGCATTGAGCGGAGCAGCCGGGAACTATGCTTTCTTCGCCGATCTCAACGGAGACGGATTGCTTGATGTCGCTGACATGGATTACGACAGCAGCCAACTCACGGTGTATCTGGCGACTTCTCCGAGCACCTACGCCAGCGCGGTTTCATACACAACGCCGGACGGTGTTTACAACACATGCTCACTGACTTCGGGCGACCTATCGGGAGACGGGAAACCGGAAGTAGTGGCGTCCAACTGCAATGAAAATACCGTGACGGTCTATGTCAACAATGGTAACGGTAGCTTCCAGACGGGCGTTTATTACCCGGTCGCATTGAACCAGACTAACGGAACGAATGCGGATGTTTACCCGGAAGCGGTTTCGATTGGGGACGTGAATGGCGACGGCAAGGCTGACATTCTGAGCTCGAATACGGATGGCGGCGACATCACCGTTCTTCTCGGCAATGGCGACGGCACAGTTAACTCTCCGACGGTCGGTTACGCAACGGGTGGGTATCCAACCGCGCCGGCGATCATTGCGGATTTCGACGGAGACGGCAAAATCGACGTCATTGTCTCTGACTCGATGTACAGCCTGGTTTTCCTGAAAGGATACGGCGACGGAACGTTCCGCAGCGCGCTGGACTACTATTCGCCGCTGCCCGGGAATGGATGGGCATACGGCATCACCGTGGCGTCCGGGGATTTCAACGGAGACGGATATCCTGACTTCGTGTTGGGCAACTGCTGCAACAACACGATTGGTGTAACCGTGTTCCTATCACGTCCAGATGGCAGTTTGCAGCCGGGGGTGAACTACGCGAATTCCAGTTTCTCGAATTCGCAACTGAATTACGTTGCGGTCGCTGATTTCAACAAAGATGGAAAACCGGACATCGCGGCGATCGACGTCAACAACTACCAGGTTCAAATCTTCACCAACAATGGTGACGGCACATTTACAGTGGGCTCAACGTACGCCTCGGACTCGCAGGGCGGATATCCGGAAGCGATCATTACGGGCGACTTCAACAAAGATGGCTTCCCGGACATCGCGATTGCCAACAACAACGACGGCGGCCAGGATGTCGCTGTCCTTCTTAACGACGGAACCGGCAATTTCCTCGCGCCGACGCCGTACAGCCTGTCGAACGGATTCAACACGATTGGAATGGCTGCGGCCGATCTGAACAACGATAGCAAGCTCGATCTGATCGTGCCAATGTCGTACGGATCGAACGTGGCGATTCTGCTGGGCAATGGAGACGGGACATTCCAGGCTGAAACCGATCTCGCAACAGTCTCGTCATACCCGTTTGCAGTCGCCGTAGCGGACTTCAATGGTGACGGCAAAGTCGATCTGGCCATCACTTCGTATTACGAGAACTCGGGCATTATGGTGGCGATGGGCAACGGCGATGGGACCTTCCAGACTCCTGTCTCGGTGGCCAGCACGCTCCAGGATACGAACTACGCGAATCCCTACACCTCGTTCATTCAAGCTGCCGACATCGACGGTGACGGCAATCAAGACTTGGTGTACACGAACGCGGAGTACGGCACGGTAGGCGTTCTGTTTGGGATGGGCAACGGTTCGTTCTACGATCCAGTTGAATATCCTTCCGGAGGCTGGAACTGGGGTCTAACAATTGCAGACGTCAACCAGGATGGAGCGCCGGACGTGGTCACCGCCTCGGACGATTTTTCGGGAGTGACGGTGCTTCTCAACAACAACGGCAGCGGTACGAAGTCGACGTACACAGTCGTAGCCGACAGCACAACCGCAACGATCACCGCCGGTGGCAGCGCGACGTTCACGCTGACACTGACGCCTGCGAACCACTACAACGGAGTTGTAACGCTGAGTTGCGGCACGCTTCCGGCGTACTCGACATGCACGTTCTCTCCGGCATCGATCACGATGGACGGTCACACACCGGTCAGCGTGCAGCTTACCATCACCACAACCGCCGTCAGCGCATCCGCAGAGGTTCCTGCCGGCATTAACGGTCCACACAGATCGTCCTGGTTATTGGCGAGCATGAGTGGCATGGGAGTTTTCGGAATGGTGTTCGGCGGCAGTTTCAAGAAACGCAGCCGTTTCAGCGCGCTGTTACTGGTGATCGTGGCACTATCGATGACAGTCTCGCTCGTAGGATGCGGGAACGATGACTCGCATCAGACGACGACTACGAAGCCGGCAACAACGCCTACTGCGGAAGCGACGACCACGGCCGTGGCGTCATCGCAGAATCCGGTGATCGCCGGGCAGGCAGTGTCGTTTAACGCAACGGTTTCGGCCAGCTCGGGCATGCCGAGCGGAACCGTAACCTTCATGGATGGCACGATGCAACTGGGGACAGGCTCGCTCGCTTCGGGCAAAGCCAGCTTCCAGACGTCGAGCTTATCCGCCGGAACTCACACGATCACGGCGAGCTATGCAGGCAGCTCGGGATTTAAACCCAGCGCGTCACAGCCTCTGACCCAGACGATCGACCATCCGGGTACGCCGGTAGGCACGTACACGATCCCGGTAAACGCGGTCGGTACGGCTGGCAGCAACAATGGCAGCTCTCTCTCTCAGAACCTGAGCGTGACGGTTACCGTGCAGTAGTTGGAAATAGCAAGACGTTTCAATGAAGGGCGGGCCGAGACGATCGGGCCGCCCTTTATGCTGCACGGACCTCGGAGCGCGACGGTAATCTTTCTTCACACTTGTTGCCCACAGAGAGTAGCTGAGAGTATTCAAAATCGGCGGTGACAGGATCAGTTGGAGAAAGGAAGACATGCAGCCCATATTGTGTTTGCGGTGCCGGCGGGAGATTGAGGCGGGGGACAAGTCGGTCGCGGTTTACATGTTCGCGCAGACGGTGGGAGTGCGTCCGCGACAGAAGTCTTCGGCGAGCCGGATCTGCTTTTGCCCGCAGTGCGCCGTGTCGCTGGCGATGGGTCTTCCGCCGGAGGGCGCGCTGAATATGGCCGCATGGGAGATGATCCGGGACCTGGTCAGCGCCGAACCTTCGCTCAATGAGGCAGCCTGGGAGAGTTTGCGCGGAGTGATTGGGCTACTTCCTTCGGGGAAAGATGAGCGGGATTCGTCCGGCCGATATCGAAGAGCGGGATAACCGTTCGTAACCTTACTTTCATTACTTCCTTCGCGAGTACTCCTAAGTTCAGCCTTCTGATGTATCGATGTTTTTCCCTACCCGGTCGTAACTTGGTTGAGTCCTAGTTATCCCCTAGAATTTCTCACATAGCACTTCTGCGTGTTTACCCCGGCGGTTCCAGGACGAACGTGGCTTCACCATTCAAGTCCGATCTGAGGGCATAGAAGATTTATGAGATTTCTTAAGATCAGTATCGTCGCATTGCTCGTGCTGGTCGTTGGTGCTGGAACACGCGGGTTTGCGCAAGAAACTTCAAACGTTGAGTCAAAAATCGTGGCACTGGAAAAGGGCTGGAATCAAGCATTCAAGCTGCGGGATACCAAAGCCATTGATGCACTGCTGGCCGAAGATGTCGTGCTAGTCAACGACGACGGCAGCCAACAAACGAAGGCCGAATTCCTGAAGTTCGTGCGGCAATCCAAGGCCTCGGATGAGGAACAAGTGACGCCGGAATCGATCCGGGTGCATGTCTTAGGCGATGTGGCGATCGCTACGGGCGTCTTCCAGTCGAAGGGGATCGAAAATGGGAAGCCGTTCGTGAGACACGACCGGTTCGTGGATACATGGATCAAGAGCGGAAATACATGGGTGTGTGTAGCCGCCTCGGCAACTTCGATGACTCGCTGATTCGGGCGATCGACAACTTCAACCTGTCCTCGGACGAAAATCAAAATCCCCACTCAACGTCGCAAACAGCCGCGACGTCAGAATGGGGCGCCCTCGAGTATTTCGTAGTTATTGCTGCTTGGGGTCGGCGTCTTTCTTTTTGGCGAAGGCGCGAACGTAGTTGACCAAGTCCCAACCTTCTTCTTCTTTTACACGTGGGCCCTCGGCAGGCATATCGTTGTGGCCATTCTTAATGATGTAGCAGAGTTCTCCATCGGTGCGGTCCTTGAGGGTTGCCGGGTCGGTGAAGTCCATCATGGTGAGCTTCATCTCTTTCGCGGTCTCGCCTTTGCCGTCGCCATTCTTGCCGTGACACATTTCACAATCGAGGTTCCACCATTTCTTGGCCCGGGCCAGGGATTCCGGCGAGGATTTCACCGGGTTTTCTTTCTTGGCCTCTTCGACAGGGATTGCCGCGTAAGGCGAGGGCTTCGCCGATGGCGTACTCGGAGCTTGCTGCGAAATCACCGGTTGAAGGCTGAATAGTAAGAGTGCGGAAACGAAGAGTGAGACGCGGAACATAGGACCTCCTCGAATGACTACATTCGATTTACAGCGGATTGTAGCTCTGGACCGGCAGGTGGGGTGTGATTCAAATCACGTAGATTCCAGGAAGGAGGACGGCTTGATTTCAGGGCTGCCATCCTCATTCCTGGTTTGCACAACGAAAGGGATTAAACGCCGTCTGGCTGAAGATTAGATGAAAGCCGGAAAGTAAGTTCCCTTCGAGTTCGCTCAGGGCAGGCTGTCGCTTCGCTCGGATTGACAACCGCTGGTTACACGACGACCGCAGTGAACAACGGATTCCTCGCTGCGCTCGGAATTACAGCGGAATTGGGCTTACACGCTAAGCGTCTTGGTGGCTGCGTCGAGGGCGGATTGGAGTCCGTCGGCGGTCCGGACGCCGCCCTGGGCGATGTCTTTGCTGCCGCCGCCGCGTCCATTGAGTGTCGCCATCGCTTGTTTCATCAGGGCACCCATGTCGAAGGGCTGGCCGGCGGATTGAGCGAAGACCACCGAAGGCTGAGGCGATGTCGAGGCAAGCAGCACAAGTACATTGTTCGCGAGGCGCGTCAACTTCTGCGCCAGCAGTTTCAGAGAATTCATATCGCGTTCGGAGAAGGTCCGGATGACGAGGCGGCGGCCATTCGATTCGGGAGTTTCGGCGAGCAAGGCCGCGGCTTGCGCGACGGCGAGTTCTTCCTGAGCTTGCTCGCGCTGCTTGCGGAGGGTGCGAACTTCGTCGAGCGATTTACGGGCTTGCTGCGGGACGTCGTAGATGTGGGCAGAGAAAAGTCCGGCGGTGTCGGTGAGCGTGGTGAAGTCGCGACGGGCCGTGGCGACGGCGCGCTGTCCGGCGACGAATTCGATACGCCATCCCTGACGAACTCTTTCGACTTTGCGGAGGAGGATGCAGCCGATCTGTCCAGTCTGATTGACGTGCGTGCCTCCGCAAGCGCTTAGGTCGAATTCATGAATGTCGATGATGCGAAGTTGGTCTCGGTCAGTGGCTGGAAGTTTGCGGAGGCCAAGCTTCCCTGCTTCTTCGCGGTTTACGAAGCGGATATCGACCGGACGATTCTCGAGGATGATTTCGTTTGCGAGGCGCTCTGCTGTTTCGATTTGACCTCGGGTCAGCGTCGGAGTGTCGAGATCGATGGAGCAGTAGTCGTCGGCCATGTGGAAGGAAACGGTGTGCAAGTTGTGAAGGCGGACGAAGGCGGCGGAGAGGACATGCTGTCCGGAGTGCTGCTGCATGTGATCGCGACGGCGGGCGGCGTCAATCTGGCCGCGGACGCGCGTTCCGGGCGGGAGATCTTTGACCGGAGCTTCGAGGTAGTGGACGACTCTGCCATCTTCAGCGTCGACGACTTCGGTGACGCGGAGAGTTTCGGCGCCGGCTTCGATCGTGCCGGTGTCGAAAATCTGCCCGCCGCTGGTGGGGTAGAAGGCGGAGCGGTTGAGGATGAGGGCGGGGCGGGCATCAGTACGGATCTCTGCGACTTCGGCTTCGAAGTCGTAGAGGAAAGAATCGTGGTAGTAGAGGCGGTCGGTCATAGGATTTTCCAGTTTTATCACGGGTTCGGGCGGTATTGCTCGTGGGGAAGGAAAGCGGATTCCTCCGGGCTTCGCTCGTCGGAATGACAAGCGCACACTTTGAGACTTCGCGCTGGCTTGAACGGCGAGGCGGCCGTCGCCACATGGACCGTGCCAATAGAGACCGCCGCTACATAAGCTAGTACGGGCCGATGATGCCGGCGATTTGGCGGGTGGCCGGCTTCGCCGATTGGGTCGGCTTTGCGGCCACTGGGTTTGAATCCAGCACATCCAGGTATTTCAAGCCTGTGCCGGTGTTGAAGAGGACGACCGTGTCTTCGGCCTTGAAGAATCCGGTGGCGCGGAGTTTTTCGTAGGCGACCAGGCTCGCTGCGCCTTCGGGGGCGGCGAAGATGCCTTCTACTTTCGACCAGTGGCGGGTGGCATCGAGAATTTCGGCATCAGTGGCGCTGATGGCCGTGCCCTTACTCTTCTTTAATATGTCGAGAATGAGGTAGTCGCCGTAGGGCTTCGGGACGCGGAGGCCGGAAGCGAGTGTGGCGGCATTGGTCCACATCTCGGACGAAGATTTCCCTTCATCCCAAGCTTTAACAATCGGAGCGCAGCCTGCTGATTGTACGGAGATCATCCTCGGGCGCTCGGAGCCGATCCAGCCCAAGGCTTCCATCTCCTCGAAGGCCTTCCACATGCCAAGGAGTCCGACGCCCCCGCCGGTGGGATAGATGATGCCTTGCGGCATGCGCCAGCCGAGTTGCTCAGCGACTTCGTATCCCATGGTCTTCTTGCCTTCGACGCGGTAAGGCTCTTTGGTGGTGCTGACGTCGAACCATCCGTCTTTTTCCCACGAATCTGAATTCTTAAGTTCGGCGACTTTGCGGGCGCAGTCGCTGATGAGACCGTCGACGAGGGTGACCTGAGCACCGTAATAGTCACATTCGATCCGGTTCGCCATCGGGACGTCTTTGGGCATGAAGATATGAGCTTCGAGGCCGGCAGCGGCGGAGTAGGCGGCGAGGGCTCCGGCAGCGTTTCCGGCGGACGGGATGGCGAGCTTCTTCAGGCCGAAATGGCGAGCCATGGTGACGGCGGCAGAGAGTCCTCGAGCTTTGAAGGATCCGGTGGGATTGAGACCTTCGTCTTTGATATAGACGTTTGGGTACTCACGGCTGGAGAGCATCGGGGTGAAACCTTCGCCGAGGGTGACGGGATTCGCTTCGGGGAGGACGGCGTCGTAGCGCCACATCGTGGGGTTGCGTCCGGCGAGACGGGCGGAGGAGAAAGTGCGCTTGATCGTGTCCAGATCGTAGCGCGCATAAAGGATGCCGGCGTCTTTGGGACAAACCGTCTGAGGACGGTCGGCCGGATAGTGCTCACCGCAGCGAGTGCATTCGAGATGAGTCAGCATGCCGATGCGAGTTTACCATTCGGGCGGGAAGCCGGGCGGGGCGCAGGATTTCCACAGTTGGAAACATCGTGGTGGTGTGTCATAGTTCATGTCAAGGCAGTAAGCTCCCCCGCCTGCGCATCGGAAGATCGCACAACGTGACCGCGCGAATGAAGAAGGAGCAGTTATGAAAGTGTCCCGCCTCGCAGTATCTCTGGCCGTAATTTCCGTTTTTTGTGGCAGCGTGATGGCTGCGACGTCGAATCCGTGGGAGCTGAAAGCTACGCTTTCGACGCCAGGGAATCCTTTGGAGTTTGGATACGCCGTGGGGATCAGCGGAACAACGATCGTGGCGACGGCGAATAATGAGATCGCTGTTTACGTTGAGCCGAAAGCCGGGTGGGGCAATATGTCAGCGCCGACGGCGAAGCTGAGTGCCGCGGATGGCGCGGTATTTTCATCGGTGGCGATTAACGGGAGTACGATCGTGGCCGGATCGGTGCAAGACGGCGGCACGGGAGCGGCTTACGTATTTGTAGAGCCGTCGGGCGGGTGGAAGAACATGACGCAAACGGCAAAGCTGACGGCCTCAGATGCGATGCCCGGAGATTTCATCGGAACGTCGGTAGCGATCGCCAGCGGAACGATTGTGGTGGGTGCGGATCAGAATAATTCGGTGGGCGCGAGTTTTCCGCCGGAGCCGAATGGGGCGGGAGCGGCTTATGTTTTCGTAAAGCCGTCGGGTGGATGGAAGAGCATGACGGAGACGGCAAAGCTCACACCTTCGGACGGCGTTTCGGGAGATGACTTCGCTTATAGCGTCGCCATCATCGGCAACACAATCGCTGCCAGCTCCCCAAATGCAGTGATCGGTTCAACCAATTTGGAGGGGGCGATTTATATTTTCGAGAAGAATGGATCCCAGTGGAAGAGTTCGACGCAGACCGCAAAGTTGACGGCGTCGGACGGACATGCGGTGACGCTGCTTGGGATGGGCTTGAGCCTGAATGGAAACACGCTGGCGGCGGCGGCGTTCGACAAAGTTTACTTGTTCTTCAAGCCTTCGTCGGGCTGGACTACGGGCACACAGAATGTAGAGCTATCGAGCACCTCCTATACCTTTTACGGGCTCAATTCTGTTGCGATTTATCAGGGCAACGTGCTGGCCGGATCTCCCTATGAGAACCTGCCATTCGCCGATTTGTACGTCGAACCGTCGGCAGGATGGCACAACATGACTCCGACGTACCGATTGAAGGCACCCGCAAAAAACGGCAATGGGTCGGACGGATGGTCCGTGGCCATGAATGGAACGACGTTGGTGGTCGGCTCACCGCTATTCGGCGGGAACGGCGGGAATGTGGTTTATGTCTACGGGAAGAAGTAGAGATTCGTTGTCGGTCGCTGGTCGTTAGTCTTTAGTCGTTCGCGGGTTTACTTTCATCGCCGCCGGTTCCGCTCGGACGCGGGACTGGCGGTTTTTCATCATTGGCTGCGATCGCGGATTTGAAGCCGCGAATGCTCTCGGCTAGTCCCTTCCCAAGTTCTGGCAGTTTCTTCGGACCGAAGACCAATAGGGCGATCCCGGCGATGATGAGCAGATGCATGGGCTGAAAAAGTCCTTCAAACATAAATTCTCCTGACGTGCAGTCATCGACAATACATGAAAAAGAGGCGCTGCCCAAGTGCTGCATCCGGCGGGCAGCGCCTTTTGGAGAGAGATTGGCAAGAACCAGCCTCAGAAGCCTCGAACAGCCGCGTCGGCCGCGGCTGCGAGAGCGTTCAGTGTGTCGAAGAATTCCGACGACTGACCGATAAATAATCCGTCGTCGGTTAAAGCTTTGACCGCGCCCGCTGCAATGCCGGTGGGATCGGTTGGCCGAATCACCGCCGCGTGCGGAAGACTTGCGTTAATAAACTGGCACGGCACCGGGAAAATCAGGTTCGTCTGGAGCAAAGGGTTATGGGTCGCATTGAAGTCGGGGAAGGTGAGACCGTTCGTCGGATCGGTGAAGGGAGCAACCGGGGTTTGCACGCCATTTCCGGAGAAGTCGACCCACTCGAGGAAGTGCGCGATCTCGTCTCCACCGATGCTGAGGACGATGCGGAGTACCTCGACATCGTGCGCCTTTTGCGCCATGGCTGAATAGAGACTGCTACCACCCTGCTCGATGAATCCGAAGTGAAACGCTGCGGTATTGGCGATGGCCTGAATATGCTTTGGTGGAGCAAAGTCGGAGTCGTCGCGGGGAATAGCCGTGACGCCGATCAGATCGATGGGCTGGGGAAAAGTCGCTCCGAAGTCAGGGTTGGTCTTGCTGCGATAGCGCGTGTACCAGCTGGTGTCGACGGTGAGATTCATCAGATTGGTCAGGCGAGGAATCTTTTTCGATCCCGTGGCCGTGCTGCCCGGCAAAGTACGAAACTTGTTGAAGTTAACCGGCGGAGCGCCTTTCATCTTGAGATATGCATTGAGAAAGTTGGCATGGCTGATCTCGTCGAGCGTATTGCTGGAGATGTATTGGGAACCGTCGCCGTCGAGAACCTGAAGGGCAAGCTGATACGGATTCTGGGCTCCAGCAGATACGCCGCCGAGTTCAGCATACTGGGTCCACAGGTCGCTCTCGATGATTTCTGCAGCGGCCAGAAAGCGCAGGATCGCGGTGTCTCCTGCACTGAGCGGCGTGTTGGACTTCGACTGAGCGCGGCTCTTGCCGGCCAGGAGCGCGCTGGCGGTGATGGTGGCTCCGGCCATGCCAATGCCTTTGAGGAAGGAACGCCTATGCGTTCCGCCGGCGGCTGATTGCTCGACCTCATGTAGCGATTCCGGTTCGGCAGGTTCTGGGTTGAGGGCTGGAAAGGGCAGTTTGGCATTGCTCATAGATTCGTACACTCCAATTTTTTGCGATAACGTTGCATATCGATGGCGGAGAATCGAAGTCAACGTGGAGGCAGAATATGGCGATGCGCCGGAGACGGTGTCATGCGGGAGTTTGTGAGTTGTAAAAGATTGACCTGAGGAAAAAAGTTCGCGAACAGCCCTAGAATCTGCTGCGAAGAAATTCGAAGAGCGCATA
The DNA here is from genome assembly GCA_963793945.1 of uncultured Acidobacteriota bacterium. Taxonomy (GTDB): domain Bacteria; phylum Acidobacteriota; class Terriglobia; order Terriglobales; family Acidobacteriaceae; genus Sulfotelmatobacter. The sequence goes on from CAWCCE010000003.1 coordinate 464,377, forward strand.
GCCCACCAAGGCGGCGAGCATAGCGATGGCAAAGTTGGGCGCAGTGAAGACATCGGCCAGGGCCCAGGCGAAGCCTCGGCGTCGGCCCATGCCGGAGCGCTCGAACTCTCCCATCAACAAGTTCGCGTAAAAAAGGAAGATGATAAAACCGATTTCGATGAGCGCCCGGCATAGTGTTTTCGTCACGGTCACGTTTCCTCTTCGGCTACGTTGATGATCGGTGCAAAATACAAATCCATCCTAACCTGAGATTTCGATGCCGTGACGATTTTGCGGGCTCTGCGATACTATCCTTGTCTGCATCTTCGGAGGAAAAATGGGAAAGTTTGTGTTCGGGCTGATTGTTGGAGTGGTGCTGGTTCCGCTGGTTGTATATGTTTACTTCTCCACGGGGATGGCTCCTGTAGCGACGGACGCGCCTCCGATGCCGTTTGAAAAGACGTTCGCGGGAATGGCTCTGCATGCGCGTTTGAAGAAGGAAATGCCGAAGTCGGTACCGATCCAGCCGACTGAAGCGGCTTATGTGGCCGGAGCGCAAGTTTACAAAGAAAATTGCGCGGTGTGTCATGGGCTGCCGCTGACTGCGCAAACGGCGATTGCCAAAGGAATGTTCCCGAAGCCTCCTAAACTGATGGAAGGAACCGGAGTGACCGACGATCCGCCAGAGGAGACCTATTGGAAGGTATCGGGCGGGATCCGGATGACCGGAATGCCGGGATACTCGACTTCCCTGTCGACGACGCAGATGTGGCAAGTGAGCTTGCTGCTGGCGAACGCCGACAAGCTACCTCAGGCGGCGAAAGATAGTTTGATGTCGGCTGCGCCGACGACGCCTCCGGCAACACCGATGCCGATGACCACTACCCCGGTTACACCGCCAACACCAAAATAACTCGCCCAGGACAACGGTATTTTCGGCGTATTTACAGTTGGGTTTATTTGACAGTACTTGAGCCCGCCAACAAAAAGTGGCGGAATTTCTCCGGATCGCATCCGCCGACTTCGTTTACGACTCTCACGATGGGATCGTTTCTTTTCTTCGCATTCTCGTGGTGGGCGATCGCGCTCCGCATCGTCGCCATCGTGCACTTTATCCGGCGGCGGCCGGATTTCTTCTGGCTGTTCGTGATTTTGTTTCACTGGGTGGGAGCACTGGTTTACATCTGTGTGGAGGTCATACCCGACGCCGGGCTGCTGCGAAGTTCGTTCCAGATGTTTCCTCGACGGCGGCGGATTCACGAGTTGGAACGCGAAATCCTGGATAATCCTTCGGCGGGAAATTACGAAGAACTGGGATTGCTGTATCTAGACGATGGGGATTTTGCGCGGGCTAGGGCGAGCTACGACAAGGCGATTTCGTTGCGGACGGATTCGATCGATCCGTTCTACCGGCGCGGAGTAGCGGAAGTGGAATTGGGGGATTTCGCGGCGGCGGTACCGGACCTGGAACGGGCGATCGGCGCGGACGCGGACTACGACTTCCATCGCGGCAAGGGATTGCTGGCGTGGGCCTACGCGCAGAAGGGGCAGAAGGAAAAAGCCGACGCCATGTTCCGCGAGGCGGTAAGGATTTCGACGATTTCGGAGACGTATTATCACTACGCGCTGTATCTAGAGTCGCAGGGGCGAACGGTAGAGGCCCGGGAGTGGGCACAGAAGATTCTGGATAAGCGGGCGACGATGCCGGGGTACCAGAAGCGGCGGGAACGTCCGTGGTTTCGGAAGGCTCGGGCGGTGCTTGGGAGATTGCGGCGGTAAGTCGGGGCCTCCTGATAAAATTCAATGAGTGACGATTTCTAAACCCTCCATACGGCTGCTGGCGACCGATATCGACGGCACGCTCCTCAATCCACAATTTCAAATCTCAGACGGCGACTTGAATGCGTTGCGTCGGGCTCATGCAACCGGGATGGAAATCGTCCTGGTCACCGGTCGCCGACACGCCTTCGCCCTGCCTATTGCCCAGCAACTTGGATTTGATTTGTGGCTCATCAGCTCAAATGGGGCGGTCACGCGATCGCTGGGAGGGGAGACTTTTCATCGCGATATGATGCCAGCCGAGACCTGCCGGAAGCTATGCGGGGCGATGCAAGGGTTTCGTGGAAATACCGTTCTGACATTTGACCAGGAAACGAAGGGAGCGATCGTTCTGGAGCGACTGGACGAGTTGGGGGTGAGTATCCGGCGATGGCTCGAGAAGAATATGGAATTCATCCAGTTTGTCGTGCCCCTGGAAGGTGCGTTGGTGACGGATCCGGTGCAGGCGATGTTTTGCGGGACCATGGACAGGATGCGTTTGGCGCTGCGGGCGCTTGAGGCTGCGGGAATGGACGGGCTGGTGACCGTGCTGCGGACGGAGTATCCGGAGCGGGATTTGTCGATGATCGACGTGCTGAATGCGGGTTGTTCGAAGGGGCACGCGCTGGAGCGGTGGGCAAAGCATCGAGGTTACCAGCGTGATGAGGTCATGGCCGTTGGTGACAATCATAATGATGTAGAGATGCTTGAGTTCGCAGGCCATCCGGTTATCATGGGGAATGCTTGTGAGGAACTGCGCGGACGGGGATGGAGAGTGACCCGCGGAAATGACGCGTGTGGCGTCGCGAGTGCAGTAGAGATGGCGTTGGGGGAAGTGCCTGTGAGTACCGGTCGATAGTCGGTGGTGGTTGGTCGTTCGTCAGTGGGCAGTGGGGATGAGATTTGTAAAATTCAGTTCGAGGCTCGGTTTCGTCGCCATAATTGCGATGATCGCGCTTCCCTGTTTTGCGGGCGAAGTGGCGATATTGAAGAACGGGTTCGCCATCCGGCACGAGCGGCGAGAAGTTGTTGGCGACGTTACTCGGCTCTATGTGAATGCCGACGGATCGAGCTTCGTGGATGTACCTACCGCGCAGGTGGATCACTTTGAAGCCGCGCCGGAGTTACTCGCTCCAGCGTCGGCAGCGTCAAATCCCGGCAGTTCCCCGATTCCGACGTCAAGTATCTCGACTTCCAACTCATTTGCCCGGAATGCGGGCACTGGCGGCAGCGTCGCCGCTGCCCGGCCTGGATTGTCAGCGGGGTCGAAGCCCGATCTGACCGCCGTAGTGAAGGATGCGAGCGGACGATACCAGTTGGATCCGGACCTGGTAGACAGCGTGATCAAGGCCGAGAGCGGATTTAACACGCGTGCAGTTTCGCCCAAGGGCGCGCAGGGATTGATGCAGTTGATGCCGGGGACGGCGTCGCAGTTGGGAGTGCCGAACGCATTCGATCCACAGGCGAACGTCGAGGGCGGCACAAAATATTTAAGAGAGTTGCTGGAGCGCTATAACTTCGATCTTGTGAAGGCGCTGGCGGCGTATAACGCTGGGCCGCAGCGGGTGGAACATTTCGGAGGCGTGCCTCCCTATTACGAAACGCGGGCATACGTTGCGCGGATTGTCAGGGACTTCAATAAGAAGAAGGTCGCACAACAGAAAGCGGCAGCCGCAGCGAAGAAAAGCAGCACAGTGAAAGATGCGAAGGCGCATCCAGTTGCGGTCAAGCACGATTCCAAGGGAGTGGTGCAGGCGAAGGCGAGTCCGTCGGCGGAGTAGTGCTGGCGGTGCGTCGAATGCCCCTGTCTAAAGCTTGCATCAGATCGAGATCAGATCAGAACCAAATCAAGAACAGCGCGCAAGACTGTCCGTCCCTGCTAGGGAGGACGGTTTGACCCCGTCGGGACAGTCGTTTACCTTTGGGGGTGCCGTTTCCCGCTTCGCGTTGCCGGGGTCGCGGCGCGGAGTTCTTCCCCTTCATGGATAAGAAGCGCATTCTGGCCAGCGTAGTTGTGTTTCTCATCCTGGCCGTTCTCGTTTACCTGCAATATCGGCACTGGCGAACGTTCGACTGGGGAACGTTCTGGAGCCAGACGCACCGGATCAAGAAAATCCATGTCCTGCATGGCGTTGCGTTGATATACCTCGGGTATTTGTTGAGAGCGCTGCGGTGGAAGATTTTCCTCAACCCAGTGCGACCGAAGACTCGAACCATGGATTTAGTTTCACCCACGCTAGTGGGATTTACCGGGTTGGCGCTGCTGGGGCGGGCGGGAGAGTTTATTCGACCCTACCTGATTGCGCGGCGGACGGATCTGCCGGTGTCGTCGCAGATTGCGGTATGGGGAGTGGAGCGGACATTCGATATTGGAGCGTTCACCGTCTTAATGATGCTGGCGATTTTCTTGCCTAGCGCGCTGCCTTCGATTCCGCACCCGGAGTACTACCTGCGATTCCGGGAAATCGGCTTCGTCCTGACGGCCCTGGTGTCCGGAATAACCATCGCAGCGGTGGTCATTCGGCGGAATGGAGATCGAGTGGCAACTTGGGTAGAGCAAAGATTCGGACATCTGTCGTCGAACCTGGGACATCGGCTGGCGGAGAAGGTCCGTGAGTTTGGCATGGGCCTGAACACGATCGACGGTCCGTGGTCGATGCTGTGGTTGACGCTGGTCTCTGTGGGGATGTGGTACGTGATCGCGCTCGCTTACCAGGAAGTGACGCATTCGTATGGCGTGGATGCGCTGGCGATTCCGGTCTCACAGCTGTTGATCCTGATGTTCTCAAGCATGCTCGGATCGATGCTGCAATTACCTGCCGTAGGCGGCGGGTCGCAGATGGCGACGATTGCGACGCTGTCGAGCGTCTTCGATGTGCCTCCGGAGCTGGCGGCGAGCTGTGGGATTTTGCTGTGGCTGGTGACGTTTGCGGCGGTGGTTCCGGCGGGATTGCTGCTGGCGCATCACGAGAGGCTGTCGTTGCGGAAGTTGTCGGTGGAGAGCCATCACAGGACGGAATGAGGCTTCGGGAACTGTAGACAGCAGGTTCCTCCTTTCTCGCTAAGCTCGAGCGTCGGAACGACAAGGGATTTGACGATTCGGGAAGAATCGCGGAGGCAGTGGAGGCCCCGGGCGGAGTCGAACCGCCGACCAACGGTTTAGGAAACCGCTGCTCTATCCATCTGAGCTACGGGGCCGACGCGAGGAGAATTCATTATCTCACGGCAATTTGCTGACTAAAGCTTCCACGCGTCGGCGACACTTCACGCTTCCCTTGACAGACTCCGATCGTTCATTCCAACTCAAATTCGGCGATACGGAAATTAGTCGAGTTGCCCTCAGAATCTTGAGCGCGGAGGTCTACGCGGTACGTGCCAGGGGCCAGCGTCGCAAGCGGCAACTTCACTCCGACCGGAACAACCGGATTGCCGGGCTTGATGAGATCCTGCGTGTCCATCACACCGACATCAAGTTTCTTGTCTCCGGTTTTTTTATCGACGATGCGAAATTCGAGGCCGAGTTGCGGAGGCTTGTCCTTTGCCAGAAGCGGGTCGTAGACCTCGATGTAAGCCACAGCGTTATCCGTCTTCTTGAAGTGGTTGGAAGCTGACGGGAGTATCTGAACACCGCGGACAACAAGGGGCTTGCGGTCATCGACGAGCTGAGAATCCAACGCGGTATCGAGTTCTGACACTTTTGCCGTGTTGTTGCTCAACGCTATGGAACTCAAGCTGATTTGCTTGCCGTCGAACGGTAAGATCGCGAACGGATTTTCGAGCTTGCCGAAGGTTTTGCTGCCGGAGCTAAAAACGACTCTGAGGTTGTACGTACCGCAGGCAGCTTCGAATTGATTCTCGTAATGGAATGGCGCTTTCTGGAATTCCTCGACTTCTTTCTTGCCATCAAGGTCGATGGGCACGGTGTCGCTGAAGCGAGCCGCGATGGAACCGTCCGGCTTATAGGCAATGCCGAGGACGTTGATCTCGGCATGCTCTTTGCCCTTGACCTTCTGGAACTCTAGCGATTGGGAGGGGATATCCATGACCAGATGGACACGAGCCACGTTTGGTTCGCTATAAAAGTACGGAGTGCGCATGAAAGCGGTGACGTTGCCCGGCATCTCGCCAGAAGCGCGGGTTTCCAAGTCTTTTTCGGTGGTGGTTCCGGCGAGCAGATCGCGCGGACGGGCCCTGCAATATCCGCTACGAGAGCGAATGTTAGTGCCGCCGCGGTTGACCTTAACTTTTAGAGTGTGGCAGCTGCCCTCGGGCGAGTCAGGGGGTTTGTAGCCGAGCAAGTAATATTCGGATTGATCCCGAGCTATGCGTTGCATTCCACCGAGAAGGTCATTGGTGTTGACGATGACGAAGCCGCCGGTGCCTTCGGCAAGGGCATAAAGGAACTGCTGGTTACTGGAGACGTCAGGAATGTTAGGAACAATCTGGCGCGGCTGACTATTGGGAGTATAGACGGCCAGCGGATTGGCCGCGATGGGGTTGCCCCCGCTGTACACACCACCACCACCGTGGCCACCCCCACCTCCGGTTCCTCCGCCACCGCCACCTCCACCTCCATGTCCGCCTCCACCGCCGGTGCTTCCACCACCACCGCCTCCTCCTGTGCCCCCGCCGCCTCCGCCTCCATGCTGGGGCGGCTCAATCGGTTCAGCAGCGAATGGCGCCAGAGACAGGAGCGCATTATCCAAAGTATCCTGGTAATGGAGGGACACTGAGCGAAGGTGAGGAATAGCACCGCGAATCTCCTGTGACGGAACGGTCCACCCGTTGATAACGGGAGCCACCAGACCGCGCACGTCTACTGGATATACGGCGATATTGGCACGATTGCATGAGCTAATAACGGCGGTCAATTCCGACTGCAATTCGAAATTCAGGGGAAAGCCGCCCGTCAACATGACAAGGCTTTTACGGCCTGGAATTGCAGTCAGTCCCTTGGCCAAATCGCGGATTGCGTTGAAGACACTGCGCGCTCCGAAATCAGCTTCGAGGCCGCCCATGTCTGGCGCGCCCAATTGCGATGCGGGTGCCGGGGGGGCGCCGGAGGACGCGAGGTCGGGCATGGCACCACCTGGAGAGACAGTGGAGAATTTCGCGCCCGCGATCACTCTCTTCAGACGCTCGGAGTCGGTGGTGAAATTCTGAGCAACACGGACCATTCCTCCAAATTCCACTATGGCGATGTAGTGACTGGGATCAGTATTCGCATCAACGAATTTGGCAGCAGCGTCGCGTGCCTTGGACTGGTCGCCAAATTCCATGGTGCTGTCGTCAAAGAACAGAACCATGTAGTGCTTCTGCAGGCGGCTCGGATCGCCGTCATTGTTTTCACGCGAAAAACTGGTTACCGGTTGTTCCTTGCCATCCTCCCAGACTTTGAAATCATTAGCGGTAAGGTCCCGAATATAGTTCCCCTTTTTGTCGGTAACAACCGTGTCAACGAGGACGACGCGAGTCTCGACTTTAATTGTCCCGTCTGGGGGGGGGGCAGAGGGCTCTTGAGCAAGCACTGTCCTCGGCGAAGCCGCGATAAGCACGCAGACCGCACCTACGCTGACTGCATCCATGACTCTTGCGGCGATAGTGTTGAAGATTTTCATACCTGATACCTCTCACGGAATCTCGACTGCTCCGTTCTCTGCCGACATCATTTGCTGTTCGGTGTCACGTGCGACAACACGAACGACGTATCGCCCGGGCTTTACATCGAAACTACTTCTCAATGTAATTCCGGAAGCTAATCGACCCTGCAGGGTTTCATTCTTCCAGCGCATCGTAACGATCTTCTGATTCGATTGCAGGAAATTGCCGTTGCGATCGAAGACTGCCGTGACGACAGTGAGATTGTTTTCATTCCTGCCGTCGGACTGCTTGTAATGCAGGCGCTTCACGTCGACGCGAGCGAGAACTGTCAGCTTGGCAGCGTCATCCGAGGGCTTGAAAAACTGCGTGTGTACAGCCACGGGCAAATCGTGCAATTCTTCGCTGGAGAGAACCTCATCGTCAATTTCTCGTTTGGCCTCTTCGGCTGCGTCTTCGGAGTGTTTGGGAGCGTAGTAACCACTGCGAGCCTGCAGGTCGTATTTCTGACGAGACTTCAGTCTCACCTTCAGAGTGTGGAACTTGCCGTCGGTTTTCAAGTTCTGAGGAGAAAACCCGAGAATGTAGTAGTACTCCGGCGTTTCAGACAGGCGACGAAATCCTTCGTTCATATCGTTGTTGTTATGGAAGAAGTTTCCTCCGGTGCCGTATGCCAAGGCCATCATAATGTCCTCTTGAGCCTTAGCCGCCTGAGAATCGAGAACAGCATGAGAGGTCGCGGTAAACCCCTGTTCCGGACTACCAATCGCAGCGCCTGGCGGACCAGCGACTGTGGAGTGACTATCGGGAAGTGGGACATCGACTTGACCGGCCTGACTCGCTTCCCCGCCGGGTATTGTGACCCAAAGGCCGCGGGCATCGAGAGCGCTAATGACGACTTGAGCGCGCAGGGCCTGATCAATAATGCCGTAGTAGTCGTACTCCAATTCAGGGGTCAAAAAACCAGGGGAGACGAGTACCAGGGTTCTCTGGCCCGGCATCGTTTGGATGCGGCGTACGGCACGTCCCAGGACCTCAATTGCGCGTCGGCTCTCCTGCTCGCCGGTGTTCACGATCTCCGGAGCTCTTGCCTGGATGAAAAGGGCAGCTGACGATTGTGAGGTCTGGCTGATCGGTAGATTGGCACAATTCAAGTAGTCGCTGATCGCGGTTTGCAGAGCTTCGGGATTCTGCTTGTTCGCGATGAGATCGGCCTCGTAAAAACTGATGTTTGGGCAGGGATTCAGTTCACCGCCATTAACCGGACGAGGGGTCAATTCGTTGAGTGTCTGGTGAAGCTTCGCGCGATCGTCGGTGAAATCAAGAGTAGTTTGACCCGAGGTTGAAAAAATCGCAGCTCTCTCTGTTGGGGCTAATGAGTCGATGCGGTGGTGCGCGGCGTTGCGTGCGGACGCGAGATCCTGGAATTTGAGGTGAATGTCATCGAAGAGATAGGCGACGTAACGGACGGGAAATTGCAAGGCGCTCCCAGCAGATATCGGGGTCGGGGATTGGGAGGAAGGTACGACCGCAGCAGTAGGAGACGGTTTGTCGTTATGCTGGAGGTCAAAATGAGATATCGACTGGATCTTTCCGTTGTCGAAAAGTTCAAAGTCTTCTTTGCCGAGATTTCCGATCGCACGACCATTTGAATCGCGAACCACAACCCGCGCGAGCACAAGCCGCACATTTACACGGAATGTGGCGGCCTCATCATCTTTAGGAGAAGTGTTCTCGTCTTTGACCGCCATCTCACCCGATCCGGACGCCGATTGAGAGGTAGTGGCAGCCGCGTTGTCAGATTGTGACTGCTGACCAAGTGCCAGAAAAGCCGGTAGTTCAGTCGAAAGCCCGAGACACAACAACAAAAAACCACTAGCCAACCGCGATCTTTTGAACCACCGGTCTCCGTTGCGGGACAGCATATTGGAGCGCCTGAGAAACCCCGACTTGCGGGGGTTAATCATATCAAAGGTCGAATGTTCATGTTCGACGAATGTTTTCAGAAGCAGGGTTGCCGGGTGAAGGAGTCGCACTAGATAGTGCCTTTGAACGACGACAGCGCCGGCTAGAACCAGCCGCTGCGGTAGGCAATCCACCAAGAGATGAAAACGATCGGAAGGGTGGCGACAATTCCCCACCACAACGGGAGGACGAAATCCGCCAGCAGGCCGAGGATGAGGAATACGATCCAGAAGATTTTCTTCTGCATATCGAGATTGTAGGCTTCCGGACGATTTCTGAGAGTTAACACCGACGGCAACCTTACAGGCAGCCAGCGACATCTATTGTGTCGCCCGGGGGGAGCATCGACGAGGTACCGCTACCTCATGCTTCGTATGGACACTGAGTCTAGTTTTTTTAAGCGTTGGTTGGCGTTCGCGCTAATCCTTCCTGCGTTGAGTTGTGGAGGGGGTTCGAAGAATCCTTCGACAACGACCACTCCTCCGCCTGCAGTCGTGAACATCCAGCTGAATTTAACTTCGGCGATCCTCTCGACATCGGGTACACAACAATTCACCGCTACAGTCACGGGAACTAGCAATACAGCGGTGACGTGGTCGGTCAACTCGACGACTGGCGGGAGTTCGAAGGTCGGCACGATAAGCTCTTCGGGACTCTATACAGCGCCGGCACAATTCGGAAGCTACACAGTCACGGCCACTAGCGTAGCTGATACAAGCAAGAACGCGAGCGCCGCTGTGACCGTTCTTGGCTCCGTGGCGATCACCCCAGCAAGTGCCGTGATCGGATCGGGAGCTTCGCAGCAGTTTACTGCGACTGTTCAAGGAGAAAGCACAGCGACGTTTACGTGGACGGTTGACGGAGTCTCGGGTGGAAATGCGACAGTCGGCACCATTACCACCGGCGGCCTTTACACGGCACCCGCGGTTTCGGGCGGACATTCGATTGCAGCGACGGTTACGGCCGATTCTCTTGCTACCGCCACCACACTTGTAAGCATCTTCACTTTGAGTATTTCTCCGACAACGGTAACACTAGTTGTTCCTGGCGCGACTCAACAATTTACTGACACCATTGCGGGACAGACGACTGTTCCCGTCACGTGGTCCGTGGATGGCGTAGCCGGAGGGAACACCACGAGCGGGACAATCACCACAACCGGACTCTATACGGCTCCGCCGGCGCTCGGACAGCATAATGTAACCGTCGCGAGCGTGGCGTATCCGATTACTAGTTCGACAACTTCCTTGACAGTGATCAATTCAAGTCCGGGGGCAATCCTTACTTATCACAATGACGATACGCGCGATGGTGCGAACACGCAGGAAATAACACTGACGAAGGCTAACGTAAATTCGACGAAATTCGGGAAGTTGCTTTCGTATCCGGTGGATGGCCAGATTTATCCGCAGCCTCTTTATCTGCCACAAGTCGCGATTCCGAGCCAGGGAACCCATGCGGTGATCTATGTCGCTACGGAAAACAACAGCGTGTACGCGTTCGATGCGGATACAACGTCGACGACTCCGACGACGTTCTGGCACGTGAATTTTGGGCCTTCGGTGCCAAAGTTCGACTCCGGCGGTCCATGGCCGAATGTTGGCGTGCTATCGACCCCGGTCATCGATACCACGACGAACACGATGTATGTGGTCGCGGAAGTGAACGGATTGACTCCGCCATTTTGGTTACATGCACTCGACGTGACTACCGGAGTCGATAAAATGCCAGCCGTCGGGATTACGGCGACGTATTCCGGAGACACGTTGAGCTCCTCTTGTTACCAGCGCATGGCGCTGGCACTCAATCCGGTGACAAATCAGATTTACATTGCGTTCGGAAGCTGTGACAACGGATGGATTCTGGCTTACGACAAGACGACGCTGGCGCAGACCGCAGCCTTCGAAGATACGAACGGAGCACAAGGCGGTGGATTGTGGGCAAGCGGAGGCGGGCCGGCTATCGACGACGCGACTGGCGACATTTATCTGATGACCGGAGTGGATTCAGGTGATCAGGCGTGGATCACAGGTTCGACCATGGTGGGGTTCAATGATGCGTTTTTACGTCTGGATCCGAACACGCTGGCAGTGAAAGATTATTTTTCCCCCGATGACAACTACACTCTCGCCGTCAACGATGTTGACCTGGGATCAGGTGCGGCCATCTTAGTGCCCGGATCGACGACGTATCCGCACGAGCTCTTAGGTGGAGGAAAAGACGGGAACATCTTCGTGGTGAATCGCGACAGCATGGGTGGATTCAACGACACGACGAATAACGTATTGCAGACAGTTCAGACGGGGACACAGCAGTACAACAATATCTTTGATACGCCAGTTTATTGGAATGGATCGGTTTACCTGCACTGCAATCAAGACGTCTTGCGAGCTTACAGCTGGACCGCGGGAGCGGATGCGGGGATGCAACTTTCGGCGCAGTCCACTTCGGCTGGTGCTAACACTTACAGCATGCACGGAGCGACTCCATCCCTTTCGGCGAATGGCACGAGCAACGGAATTATCTGGGATATCGATAACTCGACGTATGTCGGCGACAATCCGACGACTAGCGGACCGTCCGTTTTGCACGCGTATGATGCGACGAACGTCGCGACGGAACTCTACAACAGCACACAAGCAGGAACCCGGGACACGGCAGGGCTGGCTTTGAAGTTTACTGTTCCAACGATAGCGAATGGAAGAGTGTACGTGCCTACGGCAACGGAGTTGGATATCTACGGGCTGCTTCCCTAGCAGCTTCAAGTCGCATTTCGCACCGGCATGCCATCGTCACCGCGTGGCAGAGGATTCATCCAAAGCAAGATTCAGTTCCAGCACATTGACTCGCGGCTCGCCGAGGAGGCCGAGATCTCTCTGCCTCGTGTGCTTTTGAATCAGGTCGCGGAGCGAAGATTCGGAAATGCCGCGGTCGTGCGCAATACGTGGGACTTGAAAATCAGCAGCCGCCGGTGAAATATCCGGATCGAGACCCGAGGCCGAGGTCGTGATGAGATCGACAGGAACGGGCTGAGAGGGATTCTCTTGATGTAGCGTCGTCGCATCCGCCTTCACGCGATCAATGAGCTTCTGATTCGTGGATGCATAGTTTGTGCCGCCGGAGTTCGCGGCATCGTATCCATTGCCAGCATTTGATGGACGGGGATGGAAGTATTTCGCTGATGTAAAGGGCTGGGCGATAATGCGCGAACCGATCGCGTCCCCGTTGCGGTGAAGGATTTGACCGTTGGCTTTATCTTTGAAGAGAAGTTGAGCCAGACCGGTGATGACGAGTGGATAAATCACTCCGAGTAGCAGCGTTGTGGCGATTGTCATCAAAATTGCGGTAAGGAGATTCTTTTTCATGACAGACCTCAGGCCAGTCGTGCTGCAGTGATCAACATATCGATGAGCTTGATTCCAACGAAGGGCGCGATCAAGCCGCCTACGCCGTAGATCAGCAAGTTACGACGAAGTAAAGCTTCCGCATTCATCGCGCGATACTTCACGCCGCGGAGCGCGAGCGGAATGAGAGCGATGATAATCAGCGCGTTGAAGATCACTGCGGAAAGCACCGCGGATTGAGGCGTTTTTAAGTGCATGATGTTGAGCGCATTCAGTACCGGGAATGTGCCGGCAAACATAGCGGGAATAATGGCGAAATACTTGGCGACGTCATTGGCGATTGAAAAAGTGGTGAGCGCGCCACGCGTCATAAGCAACTGCTTGCCGATTTCGACGACCTCGATGAGCTTGGTGGGATTGGAGTCTAGATCCACCATGTTTCCGGCTTCCTTAGCGGCTTGCGTGCCTGTGTTCATGGCGACGCCTACATCAGCCTGAGCGAGCGCCGGGGCATCGTTCGTACCGTCACCGGTCATCGCGACCAACTTGCCCCCTGCCTGCTCGGTGCGGATCAATTTCAGCTTGTCTTCCGGAGTGGCTTGCGCGAGGAAGTCATCAACTCCGGCTTCACGGGCGATGGCGGCCGCAGTCAGAGGATTGTCGCCCGTGATCATCACGGTGCGGATACCCATGGCGCGGAGCTGGGCGAAGCGGTCGCGAATGCCTCCCTTGACTACATCCTTCAAGTGAATCACGCCCATGGCGCGGCGATTTTCGGCGACGACCAGTGGAGTACCGCCAGACGATGCGATGCGCTCCACGGTGGCGCGAACTTCTTGCGGCATGGCTCCGTTGTTATTCGTCTCGATGAAGCGCGTGATGGCTTCGGCTGCACCCTTTCGAATTTCGCGGCCGTCGAGATTGACGCCTGACATCCGTGTTTGTGCGGTGAACGGGATGAATTCGGCTTCGTGTGTGGCGAACTCGCGGCCGCGAAGTTGATATTTATCTTTGGCGAGGACAACGATCGAGCGGCCTTCGGGAGTTTCGTCGGCGAGAGACGAGAGCTGCGCCGCATCGGCCATGTCGGCTTCAGTGACGCCAGGAGCGGGGATAAACTCGGTGGCCTGGCGGTTGCCAAAAGTGATGGTTCCAGTTTTGTCGAGGAGAAGAGTGTTGACGTCCCCGGCAGCTTCGACGGCGCGCCCAGACATGGCGAGGACGTTGTGCTGGACTAGGCGATCCATGCCGGCAATGCCGATGGCGGAGAGCAGTCCGCCGATCGTGGTGGGAATGAGACAGACTAGAAGCGAGACCAGAACAAAAACGGTTTGTGGCGACCCGGAGTAGATGGCGAACGGCTGGAGCGTCACGACAGCCAGCAGGAAGATGATCGTCAGACCCGCGAGCAAAATGTTGAGCGCGATTTCATTCGGCGTCTTCTGACGGGCTGCGCCTTCGACGAGAGCGATCATGCGGTCGAGAAAGGTTTCGCCGGGGTTCGATGTGATCTTCACCTTGATGTGATCGCTAAGGACGCGCGTACCACCGGTGACGGCAGAACGATCGCCTCCAGCCTCGCGAATTACGGGCGCGGATTCGCCGGTAATAGCGGATTCGTCAACGGAGGCGACGCCTTCAACGATTTCTCCGTCGCCGGGGATGAGTTCTCCGGCAGGAACCGAAACCAGATCGCCGCATCGCAGCTTGGCGCTCGGAACCTCTTCGAGTTGGCCATTCGAAGTGTAGCGTTGGGCGACCGTTTCTGAACGGGCGCGGCGAAGGGTTTCAGCCTGAGCTTTTCCCCGGCCTTCGGCCATAGCCTCCGCGAAGTTAGCAAACAACACTGTGAACCACAGCCACAGAGTGATCTGCAGATTGAAGCGAAAGGCTTGGTGCGGATGGAGAATCAAAAGAACAGTCGTGATGACGCTGCCGATTTCAACCACGAACATGACGGGATTGCCCATCATGTTGCGCGGGTTGAGTTTGAGGAGCGAACTCCACGAAGCGCTCCGAACCAGCTTGAGATCCCAGATCGATTTGTGATGACTTGCCATAGATTTGCTAGAACGTCTTCCCTGCGTACATCAAAAGGTGTTCGAGAATCGGACCGAGGCTAAGAGCCGGAAAGAATGTGAGTGCGCCCAGAATCAGAATGACGCTGATGAGCAAGAACGTGAATAGCGGAGTTGTAACCGGGAACGTGCCCAGGGACGGGGGCACGTATTTTTTCTGCGCCAGATTGCCGGCGATCGCGAGCATCGGAATGATCATGAAGAAGCGGCCGATGAGCGTGGTGATTCCAGTAGCGCCGTCATACCAAGGGGTGTTGACAGTCAGTCCGCCGAACGCGGAGCCGTTGTTTCCGGCAGAGGAGACAAAGGCATAGAGAATCTGGCTGAGGCCGTGGGGGCCGGGATTGCTGATGCCGGCGGTGCCGAAACCTTTCACCACGGAAATACCGGCGAGGGAGAGAATGATCAACGGGAAGACGAGCGAAACGAGCATCGCCATCTTGACGTCGTAGGCTTCGATCTTCTTGCCAAGATATTCGGGTGTACGGCCGACCATGAGGCCAGCGATGAATACGGCGAGCACGATGTAAATCAGAATTCCATACATGCCGGAGCCAACTCCGCCGAAGATAACTTCGCTCAGCATGATGTTGACCAGCGGAACCATGCCGCCGAGCGGAGTGAAGGAATCATGCCAGCCGTTGATGGCGCCACAACTGGCGTCGGTCGTCACGGTAGCAAAGAGAGCGGAATTGGCAATGCCAAAGCGAGTTTCCTTCCCTTCCATGTTTCCGCCGGGCTGAGTCGCCGTTGCGTGTTGCGCAACGGTTGCGGGATAGAGCGGATTGCCACGTGCCTCGGCCCAGTAGGCGACAGTTACGCCGGCGAGAAACAGAATTGCCATGGCCGACCAGACCGCCCAGCCGTGAGACGGAGATCCGGTCATGCGACCGAGAGTGTAAGTAAGGCCGGAACCGATCGCGAAGATGCAGAACATCTCAAACAAATTGGTAATCGGAGTTGGATTTTCGAAGGGGTGAGCGCTGTTCGCGTTGAAGAATCCGCCTCCGTTCGTTCCCCATTCCTTGATGATTTCCTGCGAGGCCACCGGACCCTGTGCGATGGTTTGTGTAGAGACTGTATCCATGACGGGCTTGCCGTTGGCATCGACGACCGGCTTGCCGTCGGCCCCGACACGCTGTACCTGCTGTGGTTCGACAAGCTTCACTGTGTCGTAAGGCTTCAGATTCTGGACTACACCTTGCGAAACCAGGAAGAGCGCGCCCACTACGCAGAACGGCAGAAGAATCCAGAGGGAGCAGCGAACAAAATCGACCCAGAAGTTGCCGAGCGTTTGCATCTGGCGGCGAGCGATTCCGCGGATGAAGGCGATCGCCAGCACGATGCCGGTGGCGGCGGAAGCGAAGTTATGGAAAGCCAGGCCAACCATCTGAGTGAAGTAACTCATGGTGGTCTCGCCGGAGTAGGCCTGCCAGTTGGTGTTGGTGGTGAATGATGCCGCTGTATTGAAAGCGAGATGCTCAGGTGCTACAGCGGCAAGATGCTGGGGGTTCCATGGCAAGATGCCCTGGACCCGCTGGATCAGATAAAGCAGCAACATGGAGACGGCGCTGAACAAAAGCATTGAGGTTGCGTATTCCGTCCAGCGCATTTCATGTTTCTCGTCGACCCCTGTGAGTTTATAAAGCAGACGCTCGATGGGACGAAGGATCGGATCGATAAAGGTGCGCTCTCCCGCGAAGACATGCGTCATGAATACGCCGAGAGGTTTCGTGATGGCGAAGACCAGTGCGAGAAACACAAAGATCTGCAGCCAGCCATTGATGGTCATTTCAGAATTTCTCCGGCCGCAACAGCGCGTAGAACAAGTAGACGATGGTTGCGGCGCTGATAATGAGCATGATGAGTGATTGAATGTCCATAAGGCTTCCCTACTTCATACGGTCGCAGAACTGCACGTAAGCGACGGATGCCGCGAAGAACGCGATGGTGACGGCGATCCAAAGAATGTCTTGCATCAACAAGCTCCTTGCCCTCGTGCAAATTACCGTGGGATGGTTAGAAAGCGATCCGATGATCCATCCCCGGCCGATCTTCGCGTAGCTTGGCTGAGTTCATGGCGATCAAATTTCTTCGATCCCCAAACCGCCTGCTCGGTGCTAAATGCTTCCTTTGCCGGCTGTGCGGTAAATAAAGGGACTCTCCCAGCAGAGCGGCAAGGAACCGCAAAAGAAACAGCATTGCGACCGTGCAGAGTATCGCCATGCCAACTCTCATACGACATCCGCTCAAATGAGATTTCTGGTATGCAATTTGACATCTCCACACGTAAGAGTGGTATCAGTGGCGCATAAAGAATTCGTAAAGAAGAGCACTAGTTGACGGGTTCTGCACGTGCATCTGCCAAGGCTTTTAGCAGCCCCAGTCGGCCTCACCGGGTTTGGCGTAGTATCTTCGACTGGGAGCGGATGGAGCAGGGGTCGTGGAGAGTTCGAGTAGGGCGAGACGAGCGGCAGCCACCATTCGCTTGCGCTCGCTGTGTGGGGTGGCGTCCCAAGATGACGAGGCGTTCTCGTCGTTGGAATCGCAGTCGTGAACCAACGCCTGGTGATAGTGGTGGAAGAGCCTTGCCAATTGTTCTGCACTCACTTCTTGAATCGTAGACATAGTGTCGCCTTTCCGAAGCGCTTTACTTGTGCAGGCCGCACGGTCTGCCATGCATTGCCCACAAGCCATTGGACTGCGGGGCACGTAAGAATTGAATAAAGAGTTCGTAGAATGTTTGTAAGATGAGTCGGAAAAGTGACTGTTGACTCTTACTCGCCAGGCTCGAAGCGGTATCCCACCCAAGGTTCGGTCACGATGTAGCGCGGGGAAGAGGCATCGGGCTCGAGCTTTTTGCGTAACTGGCCAACGAATACGCGAAGATATTCGACTTGTTCTGTGCTCTGTCCGCCCCAGATTGCGCCCAGCAGCGTGCGATGGTTGACGACCTTGCCTGGGCGGCGCGCGAGATAGACTAGCAGCTCAAACTCCTTAGGTGTAAGACGCACTTCGGCGCGACGAACCATGACCTTATGCGCGGCAGTGTCGATGCGAAAGTCGCCGACAGCGATTAGCGGATCGGCTTCGGCTTCAGCTGGAACGCGACGAAGATTGGCGCGGACTCTGGCCAGCAGTTCGTTCATGCCGAATGGCTTTGTAACGTAGTCGTCAGCGCCCGCATCAAGCGCTTCGACTTTCTGCCGCTCGTTGTCGCGGACGGAAAGAACCACGATCGGGACCTGTGAGATCGCGCGCACGTGACGGCAGAGTTCGATGCCGCCGATCGAGGGCATCGACAAATCGGTGATGATCAAGTGCGGCTGCCAGTCCTTCATAATCTCCAGAGCCATCTCGCCGGAATTGGCAACGCGAATATCGTAACCCTGGGCAGACAGACTGGTGCGCAGCACGCGCGTGATCTGTGGCTCGTCGTCAACCACCAGGATGTGAGCATGATCCGCCATCAGCGAGCCTCCTGCGTGACGATGTGCACATCGACCGATGGCGAGTCGCGCAGGAAGCGCTGAATCGCGGACAGGTACAGATATCTTTGCCAGCCAGTGCGAGCCGAACGTCCGAAAATAACTTGCGTGATGTGATTCTCGCGAACGAGTTGAGCGAGACCATCGGCGATGCTCCCGCCAGATCCGCGGACAACTTTGGCGCCGAGATTTTCGGCGAAGCGAATATTTTCAGCCAACGTTTTTTGATCCTCGGGGCGAGTGTCGCGACCCACGTCAATGTAGAAGACGAAGAATTCTCCGCCCATGGCCTGAGCCATGCGAGATCCTCGTGCGATGAGATACTGCGCGGCGGGGTTTGAGCTGACACACACGCCGATTCGCTCTCGAACCGTATGCGCAGGCTGAGTGCCATCTTTTTCAAGGAAGGCGTCGAGGCTTCGGTCAACGACTCCTGTGACCTGGCGGAGAGCGAGTTCGCGAAGCGCGATCAAGTTACCCGGACGAAAAAAGTGGGACAGAGCGCGCTGGGCGCGGTCAACCGGATAGATGTCGCCCCGCTCCATACGCTTTTGCAGAGCTTGAGGCGTGAGATCCGCGAGAACGATTTCATCCACGCGCTGCATGACCCAATCTGGCACGGTCTCGCGTACTTGCACTCCGGTGATTTGCTGAACAGTTGGACCAACGCTCTCGACGTGCTGGACATTCATCGTAGAAAGCACATCGATCCTGGCGTCGAGAATTTCCATAACATCTTCATAGCGCTTGGCGTGTTTACTGCCTTCGATGTTGGTGTGGGCGAGCTCGTCGATCACGACTACTGAAGGACGACGGGCGACGATAGCATCGACGTCCATCTCCTCGAATAGTGTGCCTTTGTATTCCAGCTTGCGCGGAGGGATGCGATCGAGTTTGCCGGCGAGTTCCGCTGTCGCTTTACGGCCGTGACTTTCAACGACACCGACGAGCACGTCTTCCCCGCGGCTGGCGCGGCGGATAGCCTCGCTCAACATACTGTAGGTCTTGCCGACGCCCGGAGCGTAACCGAGAAATAGCTTGAAGATGCCCCGAGACTTCTCGGGAGAAACCTCATTCAGCCAATCCTCTGGGGTCTTAGGCATCGAGCTATTGTCTTTCGCCGACGTGGGAATTGTCACGTCCATCGTACAATGCGGATGTGAAAACGGGGGCGAGAACGCAAGCGACGCGGTACGCGGTGGTGGTGGCGGTGATCGCAGTGATCACCACAATCGACTTCCGGTTGCATGTCAACCATACGACGGTTGCGTTGATGTTCCTGGTCACAGTGCTGCTGACCTCGGCTTATTGGGGACTGCGCTATGCCGTGGTGATGGCGATCGGGGCGACTGCGGCGTTCAATTTCTTCTTTTTGCCTCCGGTTGGAACGTTCACGATCGCCGATCCCCAGAACTGGGTTGCGCTGTTCGCGTTTTTGGTGACGGCGCTGGTGGCGAGCAATCTGGCAGAGCGCGCCCGACGCGAAGCCGAAAGCGCAAAGCAGCGTCGACGAGAAGTCGAAAAACTTTACGGGCTGAGCCAGAGGCTGCTCGCGTCGGAGAATGTTCTCGAATTGCTGAATGCGCTGCCCCAATATTTGCAGGAAACGTTCCCGGTCGGAACTGCTGTGGTCATGGCAGCGGATCATCCCACGGTTTATCGGTCGTCACTCGATGCGAAGTTTGAGGAGAGCGTTTTGCGGTCGACGTTGCTGCGCGGGGAGCCCGTTACACAAGGTGGCGTTTCGTACGTGCCTCTGCGGCTGGGAATGCGAACAGTGGGAGCGTTGGGCGTGACTGGCGCTGAGCTTTCGAGAGAAACTCTGGATGCGCTGGGAAGCCTTGCAGGACTGGCCATTGAGCGCGCTCGGGCACTCGAGGCTCTCAGCAAGAATCGGGCCGAGCAGGAGCATGAACGGCTCCGAACAGCGTTGCTCGATTCGGTGACTCACGAATTCCGGACGCCGCTGACTTCGATCAAAGCTAGCGTGACTACGTTGCTATCAGGCGCCGGTTTAGATGAACAAGGACGGCGCGACCTGCTGACGGTCATCGACGAGGAAACGGACCGTCTGAACCGGCTCGTGGGCGAAGCTGCGGAGATGGCGCAACTGGATTCGGGGATGTTCAAGCTTGATCTGCAGCCTCATGCCATCAGCGATGCAATTGAGCCTGCGGTTGAGGATGCTCGTGCGTCGTTGGAGAAACATTCGATTGAAGTGGATTTAGGGAAAGACTTGCCGACAGTTCGCATTGACGCGCAGCGCATCCGCGAAGTAGTGATGCATCTGCTGGAGAATGCCGGGAAATACTCGCCGGCGGGAACGCCGATTAAAGTCACAAACGAAGTAAAAGGCGACATGCTTGTGACCAGCGTCGCCGATCGCGGGCCGGGGATCGACTCTTTTGAACAGTCGCTCATCTTCGAAAAATTCTATCGGGGCCAGAATCAGCGATATACGGCACCAGGAACGGGTATGGGGCTCGCGATTGCGAAGGTGATCGTAGAGGCTCACGGCGGAACGATCGGAGTGGTGAGCCAATTGGGGAGCGGGTCAGTTTTCTCGTTCAGCCTGCCGCTAGACAAGGGGCCGCGAACGTAGAAGTGAGCGAATGCGCGACTGGGATAGTCCCGAACCGCTACTTCTTTTCGTTTCCATTCATGTAATACGCGGATTCTTCCGGTCTGACTACGCGCGGAATCCAGAGCGGACGGCGCAAGTTGTTCGGGCCCGGGGCCGGACGCGCCAGAGCTTTCCATCTTTGATAGACGGCGAACGACAGATTAGTGTCTACGAAGATGTCGCCGTAGCGATCTTCGCTTCCAGCCTTTTCTACGCGAACCATCTGGTGCCAGCAGTGCATGCCGCTGACAGGATCGGGATGCACCGGAAAAGTGATGTCCTGATGAACGCCGGCGTCGCTCCACCACACGCGTTTGGTCTCGGGATCTGGGCTGTCGTAGGGCGAGACTGATTCGAGTTGGCGCATCTTCCATTGACCCTTGCCAACTTCTTTCAGATCGACCCAAGCGCTCGACATGCGTTCGACCTGCTCGTCTTTATCGATACGCCAACGGCCGAGATGGTGAGAGCAAGCGACGACTCCGGGAGTGAGGCCCTCTGTGACCCAGGCATGGAGAACGAAGTAGCCGATCTCGGTGTGAACTTTCATGAGATCGCCGGTACGTGCGTTGAGTTTCTTGGAATCGACAGGATTGAGCCATAGCGGATTCTTGTGGGAAATCTCGTAGAGAAATTTCGCGTTCCCGGAACGCGAGTGAATTAGATTGGGCAGGCGGAAGATCGGGAGCAGGGTGTAGACCGCGCCATGCGCGTCTTTTGGCCACTCGACTGTCGGCACGTACCTGGGATCGAAATCGTCGGAGAGTCGCCCTTCGGAAGCTTCGCGTGCGGCGCGGTGAATGTGGCTGCGATAGTACTCGGGCAGCGTGAACTCGGGCCACTTCCAGTCGGCCATGGTTTTTGAAAAGAGTTCGAGTTTGCGCGAGGGAGTGTTGTAGCCGACGACCGCTTTTTCACCGACCATCACTCCAATGGGCTTGCTTGCCTTCGTGACTACGCCATTTGCCTCGATTTTTGTATCTGCGAGATCGGTTGCGGACAACGCCTTCTCATTCTGCTTGTAGACGTCGCGGGTCACTTCGAAAGCGCCGTACTTGCGCATGTATTCGAGAGGAGTCAGGCCTTCTTTTTTCGCCGCTTCAGGCAGGCCGGGAACGGAGTGGTCGAACATCCATCCGTAGTATTCGTCGACGGTGAGTTTTTTTCCGGGCTGTTGCGGCGACTCGAAATATTCTCGAATGCCCATCGAGCCATCGGGATCAATCGCCCACGACAGGTTGATCCAGAACTCGTCTTCTTCCCAAACTTCGCCCGGATTGGCCTGGTAGGTGTACTCGAACTTTTCTCCGTTCCTCTCTCGTAAGACGCGATTTACGGGTTGTCGAAAACCGATCCACCGGCCGGCATAGGACTCCTGGCTCATCAGGTCGTGGCGCTCGGAACTGAAGCCCATCGGCAAGACATAGTCCGCAAACCAGGCGGTCTCGCTCCACGTGGGAGTGAGCGCGGCGTGCAGTCCGACCTTTTCTTCGTCGCGGAGCATTTCGATCCACGAGAAGCCGTCGGGATAGGTCCAGACGGGGTTGAAGACGCGCGTGAAGTAAGCCTCAATGCGACCGCGGCCCTCTTTCAGAAAGTGTGGAAGAAGGAATGACATTTCGTGGGTGCAGAGCGGCCACTCTTGCGGGTAGAGAAGTTCGTTCCAACGCTTCTGTGGTGGCGGCGACTTGTACGGCTTTGGGACAAATTTATTCCACGCGTTGAGATTGTGGCCGCCTTCCGTGCCAACCGAGCCGGTAAGCACGTGCAACAGCATGAGAGCGCGAGCGGGTTGCCATCCGCCGAGATTGCCAGAGGCAGAGCCCCGCCAAAGATGCGACGCGAAGCGACTGCCCGCCGTCGCGATTTCGCGCGCGATTCTCACGATAACTTCGGCCTTCACTCCACTCTCTTTTTCGGCAAATTGCGGAGTGAAGCCGGCATAGTGCTTCTTCAAAGCCTCGATGGTCGCCTCGAAAGTTTGGCCGCGGGCCTGGAAGCCGTCGACTTCGAGTTCTTCCCAGTTCGTCCATTTCTGGACGAAGGCGGCATCGAAGCGATTCTCGTCGAGAATGACTTTCGCCATGGCCAGCAAGACCGCAGCTTCGGTGCCCGGATATGTGGGCATCCAGTAGTCGGCCATGCTCGCCGTGTTCGAGAGGCGCGGGTCCATGACGGCAAGTTTGGCTCCAGCCATTTTTCCGTCGATGATGCGCTGCGCATGCGGATTGAAATAGTGCCCGGACTCAAGATGAGCCGAAAGCAGAAGAATGAAACGAGCGTTGGCATGATCGGGCGAGGGACGATCGGCGTGGTGCCAGAGCAGATAACCGAGACGCGCCGATGAGGAGCAAACGTTCGTGTGCGAGTTGTGTCCGTCGATGCCCCAGGCTTGGAGAGTGCGCTCCATGATGAAGTCGGCGCCGGGGCGGCCAACGTGATACATGACTTCTTCGCCGCGATTCTCCTGGATCGCTTTGCGAATGCGCGTGCCGAAGGTTTCGAGGACCTCGTCCCAGGAAGTGCGCTGCCACTTCCCTGCTCCGCGCGGACCGCTGCGCTTCATGGGGTAAAGAACACGATCGGGATCGTGTATCTGATTAATCGTGGCGGGGCCTTTAGCGCACAGACGCCCGCGACTGGCGGGGTGCATGGGATTACCTTCGAACTTCTCGACCCGGCCGGTTTCTTTGTCGATGTAGGCGAGCATGCCGCAGGCCGATTCACAGTTAAAACAGACTGTCGGAACCAACTGGTAATGGCGCTCGACGCGGCGCGGCCAAGCCTCAGGATCGAGTTCGACCCAATCATCCCATTTCTCAACCGGAGGACAGAAGGCGAGATGGCTGCCGTCGCGCTTGAAATCGGTCATTAGAAGTTCTCCAGACTTCTACGTCTTCACTCTTAGCTGTTGGGCACGCTCTGGCCCGCCATCACAAAACACCATTCAAAAGCGAAGAGTCCGAACAGGACAAGGGCGGCGGCCAACCCTTCGTTAACAAAACTGACCGGAACCAGCGACAGCAGGCAGAGAGGAACGATTCCTCCGGCGAAAATCGTTCCACCCCAAAACCAGAGCTTGAATGGTCCATGCGTAATCAGACGAGCGGCGTAGGCTGAGTTGTCGGTTGCATGTGGCATCAAGAACTCGGCGGCGACGATCAGCAGGTGCATAGCAAGAGTAACAACCAGCGCCAGTCTTGCGACGCCAAGGTTGTCTTCAGAACCTCCGAAGAATGTGGGCAGCAACGCCAGGACGGCAGCACCGCACATGAGGGCTTGCACGATCAAATGCACAGGCAGCAGTGGAGTCTGCCAAAGATCGCGGCCTTCACACTGTCCGAATAAAAACGCAGTGTAGACTGCGGCGAGAAAGCCAGCGAGCACCGTAGGCCACAGCAGCAGAGAAGTGAGCGCATGTAGTTGCAGAACAGCGCCGAGCCAAAACAGTCCGGCCAAGCCGCTATACGCGATCAGGATGAAAGCTCCGCGAGCTAGCCATGATTTGCTTTGCGGCGTGAAGACAACGCGCAAGAAGCGCGCCTTGTGTTCGAGATCCCAAACCAGCAGCACGGTTGTGATCGCGGTGAATAGCAGCGCGATGGTTGAAAGAGCGATGTCGCGCAAGCGATCAACACCGAGCCATCCAAGAACCATCGCGAATGCGGGAATGGCGAGCGCGCCAGAACCGATGGCTTTCGTCCAACAATAGGTGGGAACTTGCCATCCCCAAGGACGCGCGTGAGAGACGTCATAGGCTGCAAGCGCGTTTTTCTGGAGCAGGGGACTGTCTGGAGGATAAATGGCACCGCCGCCGTGGATGCTCTCATTCCGTTGCGCCCACATGTAAGTCGATTCGTGACGAGCGGCCGTGGGAACGATCGCGCTTTCGTCCGCGTCGATGTAGTAGAGCTTGGGCCGTGTTCCCTGCTCTGGCTTGCGCACGCGTACAGGCTCGCGAGCGAGAAGTTGCGCGATCTCTCCGTCGCAGGCGTCGAGATCTCCGGCAATGATCGCGTGCTCGGGACAGACGACAACGCAGGAAGGTTCGAGCCCGACCTCAGTGCGATGCGCGCAAAAATGGCACTTTGCGGCGGTGCCGTCATCAGGATCGATATAAATGGAATCGTAGGGGCAGGCCTGCATGCATGCTTTACATCCGATGCAGCGCTCGGAGCTGAAATCGACGATGCCGTCCTTGCGCTGGTACATCGCGGTCACGGGACAGATCGTGACGCACGGCGGATTCTCGCAATGATTGCACCGAGTCACCTGAAAGACGCGGCGAGTGTTGGGGAACGTTCCCTTCTCGACGTACTTCACCCAAGTGCGGTTTACGGTGAGGGGAACGTGGTTCTCGGTTTTGCAGGCGACAGTGCAGGCATGACAGCCGATGCACTTACGGTTATCGATGATGAATCCGTATCGCATCAGGAAGTCTGTTCGACGCGCCGCTGGAAGTGGCTTGCGGCTTGTGTATTGTATCCGACCGGCGATTTGATGCTATTGACAGGCTTGAGGCGGGAATCGTCCGACGAAAATTATTCGGTGCAACGTATAGCACTTTTGTCAGAACGTTGTGGCAGCTACGCTACAATTCGGAGTGCATTTCCCAAGGCCAATGCGAAGATGCGAATACGGTGGCGTAACGCCAATCCGCGATCCCAGAGGAACCTGTTCGAACCCAACTTATGACAGCTGAGATGGCAGGAAACGTGGCAGTCCTCGACGACAAGAAGGTTTTTTATAACCGCTTTCTGCTGATCGTAGCAGGGCTCGGCGGACTGCTATATGGAGTCGATGTTGGCATCATCGCCGGAGCTCTGCCTTATCTCGAAGCAACTTCAGGGCTAAACGCGGGGCAGCTTTCCATCGTGGTAGCAGCTGTATTGCTCGGGAGCGTGATCTCTACGTTGTTCGCGGGACTGCTGGCCGATTGGATGGGTCGCAAGTCACTGATGGCCCTCAGTGGCGTGATGTT
The DNA here is from genome assembly GCA_963793945.1 of uncultured Acidobacteriota bacterium. GTDB lineage: Bacteria > Acidobacteriota > Terriglobia > Terriglobales > Acidobacteriaceae > Sulfotelmatobacter. The sequence goes on from CAWCCE010000003.1 coordinate 490,251, forward strand.
CGTGATCAGCATTCCGATGATCGCACTCTCGCATGGCTACGGGCCGCTGGTTTTTGGACGGTTGCTGCAAGGCGTGAGCGCGGGACTGATTGGCGTCGTCGTTCCGCTCTATTTGGCGGAGTGTCTGACCGCGTCGAGTCGCGGCAGAGGAACTGGGATTTTTCAATGGCTGTTGACGCTAGGGATCGTGACTGCGGCGCTCGTCGGAGTTTATTTCAGTTTCCGCGTCGATCAAGTCGCGAAACTCGGGGATGCCGCGAAGCTGCTGGCTTTTAAAGATACGGCGTGGCGGGGAATCTTCTGGGTATCGCTGCCGCCGGGAATCTTATTCGTGATAGGCAGCTTCATGGTCGCGGAATCGCCGCGGTGGCTGCTCCTCCGGGGAAAGAAAGAGGCCGCGTACACGGCATTGTTACGATCCCGGTCGCAACAGCAGGCGGAACTGGAACTGCGCGAGATGGAAGAGGTGAGCGCGGCCGAGAAAGCTAAGAGTGGGGGAGGGAAAGTTAAGGAATCGTTGTTGCGCCGGAAATACGTGATCCCGTTCGTGCTCGCTTGCATCATCCTCGCCTTCAATCAGGCGACGGGCATCAATTCCATCATTGCGTACAACACTAATATTCTTCTGCAAAGCGGACTCTCGGATGTAGCGGCGCACTGGGGATATGTGGTGTTCACCATCATTAATTTCGTCGTGACTTTCGGCGGCGTCATGCTGGTGGATAAGAAGGGGCGCAAGTTTCTGCTCGCCGTCGGCACGGGTGGAGTTATTTTGTCGATGATCTGCACTGGGACCGTGTTTTTAAATACCGAGAAGCTACGCGTCGATTCGCGCAATGCAGTGCAAAGTATGGTTGCACCGGACCAAACGCTGCAGCTGACATTTAATCAGGATGTCGCGGCTAGGCTGTTGGGCGCGAGCGGCAATTCGGATTCCGGACGACCGACCTCGCTGGCGGTTATTTATTCTTACGGCGATTTTCGTGCGGCAAGCCAGGTGGTGAGATCGGATGATCCGGCAGCCAAGCCGATTGAGATTACGAGAGACAGCTGTGTACCAGCGAATAAGGTGGTCGCGTTCTTCTCGAATCCGTTGGGCGACCTCGACGCGGCACGGACGGCGCCTTTGAAAATCGAGAACGCGTTGATTACGCCGATTCCTCCTCCGCGAAACGGTTGGATTGTGGCAATCACCCTGTTCGTGTTCATGGCGTTTTATGCGGTTGGGCCTGGGGTATGCGTGTGGCTGGCACTGTCGGAGTTAATGCCGACGCGGATTCGCTCGAACGGAATGAGCATTGCGCTGGTGTTGAACCAAGCGGTCTCAACGACGATTGCGGCGATTTTTCTGCCCACCGTGGGCAAGTATGGTTACTCGACCATGTTCTTCGGATTCGCGGCTTGCACGGTAATTTACTTTGTGACTGCCACTTGGTTCCTGCCGGAGACCAAGGGGAAGACCTTGGAAGAGATCGAGGCGCACTTTGAGGGCGCGAAGGCTTAGAAGTGCGCGCCTTCGCGTGCTGGCCAGAAATTAACGTTCCGTAGAGAAGCATAAATCGCTCTCGTTTGGTGATCATGAGTCCTAAGGAAAAAAAGAAAGCTACGTCCAACCACAACCATTCGCATGCCATGCGCCGGGAGATCTACGAGCAACCGACGGCCATCGCTAAGACCATTGAGAAGCACCTAAAGAACGACATTATTTTTCCGGGAGAACTCGATCCGATCGAGAGCGCGTTGCTGACATTCGAGAAGCTGATCATTGCGGCCAGCGGATCGAGCCGGCATGCGGGATTGGCCGGGGAGATCATGATCGAAGATCTCTCAGGCGTCGCCGTCGACGTGGAGTATGCGAGCGAATATTGCTATCGCTCGACGCATGCCGCAGTAGATCCGATCGTCATGGTGATTACCCAGTCTGGTGAAACCGCTGACACTCTCGCGGCACAACGCGAAGCTCTGACGCGTGGCGTGAAGACAATCGCGATCTCAAACATGCCAGATACAACCATAGTGCGCGAGGCGGGGGCGGCTTTGATCACGGGAGCCGGGCCGGAAATATCGATCCCGGCAACCAAGAGTTTCACAACTCAGGTCACAATCCTCTATTTGATGGCTCTATTCTTCGCGCGCAGGCGTGGACGAATGACCTCGGAGGTGACACGCTCGTACCTGCAAAGGCTCATGAAGCTGCCGGAGGCGATCGAAAAAAATCTCGCAACCTGGGACACGCTGGCGGAAGAATATGGCGCGGTGCATTTCAAGGCGGAGAAGTTTCTCTATCTCGGCCGAGGCGTACACTACGCGATTGCGCGCGAAGGGGCGCTCAAGCTCAAGGAAATTTCCTACGCTCACGCAGAGGGATATCCTGCGGGAGAATTGAAGCACGGCCCGAATGCGCTGGTGGATGACAAGTTGCCTGTGGTGGTTCTGGCGGCTTGCGATCATCACGATCCGGATTCGGTGCTACGGTACCGGCGCACGCTCGAGGTCATGAAAGAAGTGCGGTCGCGCAAGGGCCCGCTGGTTGCGGTCGCGACCGATGGCGACAAAGAAGTCGGCGAGATCGCCGATCATGTTTTCTATGTGCCGGCGGCTCCTGAGTTGTTGCTGCCGATTGTCGAGGTGATTCCGCTGCAATTGTTCGCCTATCACGTGGCTGTGGATAAGGGATATGACGTGGACCATCCGCGAAACCTGGTCAAGGCCGTAGTCACGGAGTAGATCATCCTTATACGTCTGGGGATGGGAGCCCCTTCCATCCCCTTGCAACTGTTACAATTTCTGTTCGGTCAAAACAGCAGATTCCTCTCTGGTCGACCCTCGCTACGTTGGGTTTTTGCGCGTGGGCGTGACTAAACGAGGAAGAAACCGGCTGTGGGCACGACCAAGCGCCATGAAATGTCCTTTTTGCGGATTTGCGAATGACAAGGTAGTGGACTCTCGCGAAAGCAAGGAAGCCGATTCGATCCGGCGCCGGCGCGAGTGTTTGAAGTGCGAGAAGCGATTCACTACGTACGAACGGATCGACGAAATCCCCTACATGGTCGTGAAGAAGGATGGCCGGCGGGAAAAATTCGACCGCCAGAAGGTGCTCAACGGCCTGCTACGGGCATGTGAGAAGCGTCCCGTGCCCATCAGCAAATTGGAACAGATAGTGAACGAGGCGGAATCGTTTGTCATCGATTCGGCAGAACGCGAGCGCAAAACGAGCGAACTCGGCGAGCTGATCATGAACCGACTGCGACGGTATGACAAAGTCGCCTACGTGCGATTTGCCTCGGTGTATCTCGATTTCAAAGACGTCAAAGAGTTCATGAATGAATTAAAGGATCTGGTCAAAGTTAAGACCGGACCGTGATGGCCCGCAGTCGCTGACGTTCCTGACCAGCCACCTACTACTTTCGCCAAGCAGAGGATGAAGTTTTTATGACTCATAAAGTGACCCTGATTCCGGGCGACGGCATCGGCCCTGAAGTAACGAAAGCGACCGTACGCATCCTGGAAGCTACCGGGGTCAAGTTTGAATGGGAGGCGTTCGCGGTCGGAGCAGAAGCTTATGAGAAGTCGGGCCAGTATATCCCAAAAGAATTGACGGAATCGCTGGAACGCACGCACGTTGGACTGAAGGGGCCGGTTACAACTCCGGTGGGCGGCGGTTTCCCCAGTATCAATGTTGCGCTGCGCAAGAAATTCGAGCTCTACGCGAACTTCCGCCCGATTCGAAATTTGCCGCACATCCCGACACGTTATCCCGACGTCGACCTGATTATCGTCCGCGAAAACACCGAAAGTCTTTATTCGGGACTTGAGCACGAAGTTGTACCGGGAGTAGTCGAAAGCTTGAAAATCATTACGGAAAAAGCTTCGACACGCATTGCGAAGTTTGCCTTCGAATACGCACGCAAGAACCAGCGGAAGAAGATTCACGCCATCCACAAAGCAAACATCATGAAGCTGTCGGACGGGCTCTTCTTGCGATGCGCGCGGAATGTGGCGAAGGACTATCCGGAAATTACTTATGGCGAACACATCGTCGACAACACCTGCATGCAACTTGTGATGAATCCGTACCAGTACGACATGCTGGTCATGGAAAATCTGTACGGCGATATCCTTTCGGATTTGTGCGCGGCGTTTGTAGGCGGACTTGGATTCGTGCCCAGCGCCAACCTGGGCGAAGATTGCGCTATCTTTGAAGCGGTCCACGGCTCGGCACCGGATATCGCTGGAAAGGACATAGCGAATCCGACTGCGCTGCTGCGGTCGGCTCTGCTCATGGTGCGGCATCTAGGTGAGCAGGAGGCATCCATGCTAATCCGCAATGCTCTGGAACGCGTCTACCGTCACCCGGAGAAGCTCACTCGCGACATTGGCGGTAAATCGGGCACTTCGGAGTTCGCGGATTCGGTTATCGAAGAAATGGAAAACGCGAAAGCCGGGCGCGCCGTCGAAGCGCGTTAGGGTTGAGATTCTGACGGAGTTCGCGGTGGCAAAAGGAAAGATCCTGGACTCGTCAGGAGTTCCCTGCCAACTTCCTTCAGGAAATAACGCGCCTTTTCCTTTCCTACATCTCTCGCGCGGACCGCCAGCAGAAAACTCAATGTAAATGATGTTGAGATATTCAGAGAACCCACCAGCAGAACTCCCAGCAGCGACAGAATAACGTCGTGACGGTTCAGCCCTCCGTAAAACCAAAGCCCATCGAGAGCATAGCCGAGGCTTGCCGCCGACAACGTCACGTGGCGGACTTCTAACGGAATTCCAAAGAGCGCAACCAGGATGGGAACCGTTCCGAGCAAGAAACCCAGCACAATATACCCAACGGAGCCGGGAGCCTTGTGCTTCACCCATTCTGCGAGATGCGCGGATCGCTTTAGTCCAATCTTTTCGCGAACGCGAAGACTATTTGTGATGGCGTGGTCCATCTTGCTGACCGCGATGTAGTTGGCCGTCCAACCTGTTGCCAGGGATGAAATCCAAAGTAAGACGCCCGTCACAATCGCAAACGCAATGGTTCCTGATTGGTGCGGAATCAGCATGTGGATGCCGTGCTCGGCTTCTGCCTGTGTAAGAAACGGGTGATGAAAAAGAGCGTGCCAGAGCCGATCGACTGCCATGGAGGCGGGGATGGCTCCGAGCAGATTTGCTATGGTGACGATCGATTGGGTCTGCGAGATGGCTCGCAAGCTTGCCATATGATCCTTGGCGGGATCTTCCATGGCATCAACAAGAGTAGCTGCTGTTGCCGCAGGCATTTTCGACGCGAGCAGGAAGCCTCCGGCCTGCATCAGAAGGAAGCTCACGGCATAATTCACAGAGTGCCCGACCGCGACGAGTAATGGAGCCTGAATCTTGGCGGAGATGCTGTACTTTACAAGTGCAGTGAAGCAAGTAATGACTCCGGCCATAATTGCGCCCGCGCCCATAGCCCGCCAGTGGCGGGCATTTTGCGCGATGTAATGAACCCCGACTCTTCCCGTTTTTTCAACCAGGCTCCGAGCCAGGCGCCGGAAGGTTGTGCTGACCACGCGCAGAATTCGACGCTGGGAAGCGAATCCATAAATCAGAGTGACGGCAAACTTACGTCCATCGGCTCCAGACCGACGAAGGGCAAGAACCTGATCGATCCTCCAAAGAAAGGAGCGCAGCAACCGGAGGCGGAATATCAGGCCGGCAGAAGTTCCCTCTTTCTCAACGCGCTGATTAAATTCGCGCAATTGGACTACGCACGCGTCTCTCTGCTGCTCCCATCGCGAGTACTCTTCTGGATGCAAGACGACGGATTCGACAAGTGATGGCAAATGAAAAAAGGGCGATTTGGTGATGTCGTCGTCGCTGGCAAGGATCAACATATCGCGAGAGAGGGCGATGTTGGCAGCCCGCAGAGCAAGGATTTTGCAGGATGCGAGTAACGAAGGCTTGGAGAGATGGAAGATGTCAGACCACCATCGGACCAACTCGTCGGGCAAAGCGGACAACCATCCGGCATCTCTCTCCTTGAGATCCAGCGAATTTAAAAGCACATATAGATCGCCGCGAACTTCGTCCTCTGGCAAAAGACGCTTCGCCGCGCGAGCGAAAAGTTCGCGAAGTAAAAATGTTTCGTCTGGCAGACCCGCTTCAGCAATGACACGGACGTAAGAGTGGTGCGACCAGAAATCGCGGAACGCGGAGCGGATCTCTTCGCGGTGGGGATGCGCGTCGATACTCGCGGTCAATTGCACAAGCCTCTCCGTCCGGAGCGGGATGGGGACATCCATAATTCCACGGAGCATCCCGTAGACCCAGGTGGCACGCTCGCGCGGGGAGGCGAATTCGAATTTGAGAAGATCCTCGGGCGGCGAAATGTGCGTATGTTCCTTCATTTTTCGACGCTCGTGAAAGGGGATGCGTTAAGGGTACTGGAAGCTTGGCAAGTTGCTGAAATGAATCTATCAGTTCCTTTTCTAGAACGCTCGTCAGTTTGCCTGCCTGATCACAATCGCATTATCACCGGCGCTTGAGGGCTTCCAGTTCGTCGAGAGTTCGGGGCCAGTCGGACCCGAGGAGACGGGACAGGCTTCGATCGGCCAGAACCTTGCCGCCCGTTTGGCATCGGGCGCAGTAGTTTGTTTCCTTGTCGGCATAGCGGATGCGCAATATCTTGTCGCCGCATCTTGGGCACGGTTCACCGTAACGGCCGTGAGCCGCCATGTCTTTGCGAAAAGCGGTGACCTTCTCAGGGAAGCCCTGCTCACTGTCGTTTACGAGGCGGTCGATCCAGAGCTTCAAGGTTTGCCTGGAGGCATCGAACAGTCTTTGCCATTCGTCCGGTGTCAGCTTGTTGGTTTGAGCGATGGGCGAGAGTTGAGCAGCGTGCAATATCTCGTCGGAGTATGCGTTTCCAATTCCGCTGAGCATTCGCGGGTCGGTCAGCGCTCGCTTCAGAGTATGGTTTTCGACGGTTAGAGCGCCCCGGAACGAGGCAAGATCGGCGGCGAAAACGTCTATTCCTCCGGCATCGAGCGTGGAAAGATTCTGTTCTCCGCTGCTGACGTGAAGAGCCGCACGATGTTTGCTACCAGCTTCGGTCAATACGAGAGTACCGTCGGCGAAATCGAAAGCCGAAAGATTCTGACGGCCACCCAGCTTTGCCACTGGAGGACGCCAGTGGAGACGGCCGGCTATCATGAGATGAAGCACGAGCCAGAGATCGCCATCGAGGCCAATGGCGATGCGCTTGCCGATCCGGCTTAGTTTTCTGACGACGCGTCCTTCTGCGCTCGCGACCGGAGGTTGTACTGTACGCAACAAGAAGGGACTCGCCAAGCGAATCTTCTGCAGTGTCTTACCAACGATGCGTGAATCCAACGCATGCAGATAAGCCGTGATGTCAGGCAACTCAGGCATGACTACCAGATTGCCTTGAAGGCTCGGCATTTTGCAACGGCCTGAGCGAATCACGCGCTCGTCGTCAAAAGTTTTGCAATTCCGCCATTGACTCGCCTACGCCGTTGGGAGTAGAGTGCGTTGCGTTCTGGGGATTCTGGGGAATGACGCGCACAACACGGCGTGTGGGGATAGTTCTCTTTCAGCTTGGCGGACCCGACAAGCTGGAAGCAATTGAACCGTTTTTGTACAACCTCTTTTGCGACCCCGATATTATTGACTTCCCCTTTGCCCGCCTTGGGCGAAAACCGCTAGCCAAACTGATCTCAACCACTCGCGCTCGCAAGGTACAACATCACTACGCAACCATTGGAGGAAGATCGCCGATCCTGCCGAACACCGAGCGCCAAGCACGCGCCCTTGAGGCTGAACTTCGTAATCAGGGGATGGACGCGTGCTGTTTCGTGGCTATGCGCTACTGGCATCCATTTACCTCGGAAGCCATCACGCGACTGAAAGCGGCACAGTGCGACGAAGTCGTGCTGCTTCCGCTTTATCCGCAGTATTCGTCGACGACAACCGGGTCGAGCTTGAACGAGTGGAACCGCCTGTTCAAAAAGGACGTTCCTGTACATTGCACGCAGACTTTCTATCGTAATACGATGTATTTGGACGCTTTCGTGGAAAAGGTGAATCAGGCGCTTTCGCGCTTCCCCGATCCTGCACAGCCGGAAATTATTTTCAGCGCCCACAGCATTCCCATGTCGATCGTCGACAAAGGTGATCCGTACCAGCGGCAGATCGAAGAGACAGTTCGTCTGCTGGTGGAGCGCGGCGGATGGAGCAATTCTCACCGTCTTTGTTATCAAAGCAAGGTGGGGGCAAGCCGCTGGTTGCAGCCTTCCCTGCATCAAACTTTAAGGCAGCTTTCAGCTGAACAAGTCCGCGAAATGTGTGTAGTTCCGATCGCCTTCGTCTCCGATCACGTGGAGACGCTGGGCGAGATCGACCATGAGGCACGCCACGAGGCATACAAGCTGGGCATTACGCAATTTGAGATGAGCCAAGGGCTGAATGATTCTCCAAAGTTCATTCAGGCGCTGGCGCAAATCGTTCACGACGCTTTAGAACAGGAAGTTTCTTCATTGATTCCGATTCGTAGTCTAGGGAGGAAGTTGGCGGAGCCGCGGTACGCGGCGGCCGCCGGACTCGATTAGGGCCAAGGCAGATACAAAGCAGAGGAGGGAGTCATGGCGGAGTTGGAGACCGGAAAGGTCGATCCGAATCCGGAACCGGCCAAGAAGCCGGCCAGTCCCACAGTCGACGCCACGAAGTATGTGGGGACGCCGGCGGTGGGAACCTCGAAAGCAGCCGCAGCTGGCGGTGTCGCCGGTACGGCCCCCTCGACTGAGATCGATCGCCATCGCCGAAGGTTCGTCTGGACGATGGTCACCGGCTTCTTGATGGCGTGGTTCCTGGCGTTCTTCCGTTTTTTTCTTCCTCGCACTCTTTTCGAACCTAACTCCGTTTTCAAAATCGGCTACCCTTCTGAATTTGCCCTCGGTGTCGATACCAAGTTCCAGCAGAAATACCGCATCTGGGTGGACCGAACACCGGACCGGTTGTTCGTAATCTATGCCCGCTGCACGCATCTAGGGTGCACGCCCGACTGGAAGCCCAGCGAAAACAAATTCAAGTGTCCGTGCCATGGCAGTGGCTATGACAGCGAGGGGATCAACTTCGAGGGGCCGGCGCCGCGTCCGATGGATCGGGCAAAGCTCGAACTCGCGCCTGATGGGCAGATCATTGTGGATACTTCGAAACTTTATTCATGGCCGAAGGGACAGCCGACGCACTTTAACGATCCAGGAGCATTCTTGACGGGAGTCTAGGCGCTACGAAGAACGGAACTTATCTATGGCTGACGAAAACAATCCGAACGGCGGGAATGGGAAGAACGGGAAGGTCGGACTGCTCGAGAAAGTAACGACTGGCGTCAAAGACGACATTCAGGCGCTGAAGACCGACATCCCAACCAAAGCGAAAGAACAGATTGAAGGACTCAAAGATCCGACGAAGACACAGGTGTACACGTCGATCTTCCGTCATAAGCACGACGACACGCCACGGAACCGGGCGCTGGGCGTGCTGTCCAACGTCTTTCTCCACCTTCATCCGGCGAAGATCAATCGCGACGCTGTCCGCTACAGCTATACCTGGGGAATGGGCGGGATCACGTTTTATCTGTTCATCATCCTGACCTACACCGGCGTGTTGCTGATGTTTTACTACCATCCGACGAAGGTACAAGCGTTCCGGGACGTGCTTTACCTGGAGCACGATGTGCCTTTCGGAAAGATTTTGCGAAACATGCATCGATGGGCCGCTCACCTGATGGTGATTGGCGTGTGGCTGCATATGTTCCGCGTGTTTCTGACTGGGTCGTATAAGAAGCCGCGAGAGTTCAACTGGAATATCGGCGTGCTGCTGCTCGTATTCACTTTGCTGCTCTCGTTCACGGGATATCTACTGCCGGACGATCAACTCGGGTTTTGGGCCGTCACAGTCGGTACTAACATGGCGCGCGCAACTCCGCTGCTGGGGCACGAAGGACCGTTCGGATCGATGCTGGGCATGACTCCCTATAACGACGTGCGGTTCGGTTTGCTCGGCGGATCGATCGTGGACGCCAATGCCCTGCTCCGGTCCTACATCTGGCATTGCATTGGAATTCCGATTGTGGCGTCGGTGTTGATGATTGTGCACTTCTGGCGCGTGCGAAAGGATGGCGGGATTTCCGGGCCGGCGCCGGTGATGCTGGAGGCTGAAGCAGATAAGCCGCGCAGAGGACCTAAGGCCGCAGGAGAGTAGCGCAGGGTTGAGCTTCGCTCTACGGACGGCCGAGGCGGCCGTCCCACATGATTCAGAAGTGCGAGTCGCGGAGACATTATGGATTGGCGACAACTTTGGGAGATATGTTCGGCGCCGGATAACGTCCCAATCGTGGGCCTGATTCCGCTGCTCTGCTTCTACATCTACCTGGCGTGGAAGCAGGCGCATGCGAATGACCAGTTGATCGCGCAGCTTGAAGCCGATCCGGCGATGGCCAAGACACACCATCGCAAAACCTGGCCGTTCAAACCTGGCTGGGCGAAAGAAGTTCATGTGTGGCCATTCCTGCTGCGCATTGAATTTCTCGCGGCGATCATCATCACCATTATTTTGATGGTCTGGTCGATCACGTTGAATGCCCCGCTGGAAGAGCCGGCAAATCCGAATCTCACGATGAATCCGGCGAAGGCTCCCTGGTATTTCCTTGGGCTGCAGGAGATGCTCGTTTATTTCGATCCGTGGATCGCGGGCGTGGTGATGCCGACGATGATCATTATCGGGTTGATGGTGATTCCTTATATCGACACGAATCCGCTGGGCAGCGGGTATTACACATGGAAGCAGCGCAAATTTTCGATTTCCACGTTTTTGTTCGGCTTCATCATTCTGTGGGTCGCGATGATCATTATCGGGACTTTCATTCGCGGACCCGGCTGGCAGTGGTTCTGGCCGGGGCAAACATGGGATCACAATCGCTTGATCTATGAGGTGAACCGTGACTTGCCCGACATTTTCGGGATCACGTCGAACTTGGGCAAGGCCGTGTTTGGAGCAATCGTCGTCGGCGGTTTTTATCTTTTAGGCGGCGGCCTGGTGTATTCGTTGTTCCGTCGGCGCATGGGGAAAGACTTTCAGCGAATGAGCCTGCTGCAGTTCTCGCTCATGCAGTTTTTGTTGCTCACTATGGTTGCCCTGCCACTGAAGATGGCGCTTCGATTGTTGTGGCACATCAAGTATGTCTGGATTACGCCGTGGTTCAACGTGTGAAAACCGTCGATAGTCGCTCGCCGTTCGCCCTTTGCCGTGACAATGGCGCGCCCTCGCGAACGACCAACGACTGATGACCAACGACAAATTTTTCGGAGGAAGTGGTGCCTGATAAACCCGTCCCCGAGCAAGATCCGATCACCAGCAAATCGTACGCCGCTCATTACGTGATCGCGACGATCCTACTGATTGCCACGCTGTTTTGGGCCTTGTGGGATGAGGCCTGGGGACAGCGTCCCTGGAAAGCTTTCCAGGACCAATGGAAGGGTCGCTACTCGGCCTTCCTTAATACCGCGCGCTCGAAGTCGGCGCAATCGGAAAAGGACGTGGAGCAGAGCCCCGACTATATCGCACTGAAACAGGCGTACCAAAATGCGGATCAGAGCACGAAGGACCAAGCCGCAGAAGTTCGAACCAAGCTGGATGACGCGACCGCACGCCTGCTTGCCGTACAAAGCGTGTTTACCGACCGTCGCGCTTATGTCAATGCGCTGACTTACGAGCTTGAAACCAGCGCAAGCGCTTCAGCAAAAGCCAGCAAGCAAAAAGATATCGACGCCTACAAAGCCGAGGAAGCAACCGTGCAGTTTCCGGACGGCAGCAAGCAGAAATTCAACTTCCGGCAATTGGAGGAAAGATACAACGAAATCCGTGACGAGAAGACGAGGCTGACTCTCGAGCTTGGCGACGTGCGGAAGCCAGTCACAGAAGCCCGCGCGAAGATCGACGGATATATCGCGGATCATCTTGTCGATCTAACTCCGCAGCAGATTGATGGACTGAAGAAGCGCGCTACCGAGTGGGACCCGGCAATCGTTCAGATCAATGTCGCAGAGGCAAATATCGTCGATCGCTGCGAGTCGTGTCACATGAACACGCGTGAACCGCTGAAGGTCACGACTGCCTCGATGATGGCAAAGGGCGAGAAGAAGCCGGATGAATACGCGAAAGCATTTTCAAGCCATCCTGAGCCGGAATTGTTGCAGATTCACGATCCGGAGAAGTTCGGCTGCTCTCCTTGCCATCAGGGAAACGGACGCGCTACGACAAGCGTCGAGAAGGCGCATGGAAATTACGAGCATTGGCTGTGGCCGCTCTATCCAAAAGAAAATTCGCAGGCGGGATGCCAGACGTGCCACTCCGGCGACATGGTGTTGGCGAGCAACGATGTGCAGTTCCAAACCATCAACGCTGGTAAAGATCTTTTCCGGCAGCGCGGATGCAATGGATGCCATCGTTACGAGGGCTACGATAAAGAGCCTGAGGACCTGAATTCGATAGGCCAACAGATTAAGCAGATTGAAACGCAGAAGAAAGACAATCTGAAGCAGAATGCGTATCTGATGAAGCAGGCCGACGCCGCTGAGTCGAATGATGAAGCCAACAAGCTCAATGCGCAGGCAGTCGATCTGCGAGTGGCCAATAGTAAGCTCGATGGGCGTCTGCAGCAGCTCGATTTTCAGTCGCACAGCTTGATGCAGGACATGAAAAAGATCGGGCCAAATTTGAAAGACGTTCGGCTCAAGCTGAATCGAAACTGGATTCCGGTCTGGCTGAAGAAACCGTCGGATTTTCGTCCCACGACGAAGATGCCGAACTTCCGGCTGACCGATCATCAGATTCAGGCGATTTCCGCCTACATCTGGCAGTCCGGATTTACAGACACGCTCCCGAAGCACAAGCCAGGTAACGCCGCACATGGAAAGGAACTCTTTGAGACTCGCGGATGCCTCGCCTGCCACTCAATTGGCGAAAGCGATCAGATGCAGGGTGGAACGTTCGCTGCAAACCTGACCCGGGTCGGAGAAAAAGCCAACTACGACTACCTCGTGCGCTGGATCCACAACGCGAGGGAACGGACCCGGCCTTACTGCCCGTATGAGAAAAAAGACATCGGGCCGGAGGATTACGCAAAGAAAGGGCTTCCCTACCAGTTCGATCTCGAACACAGCAAGTGCCCGAACGACGGCCACGAACTGCAAGTGCAGAACATGACGGTAATGCCAAGCCTGCGGCTCAGTCCCGAAGACGCCGAGGATATCGCAAGCTATCTGATCACGCAAAAGAAACAGGAGCCTTCGGCTTACCCGGACGCGGCGTTCATGGAAGATCCTTCGCTGAAGGCTGAAGGCCAAAAATGGATTCGCCATTTTGGATGCGCGGGATGCCATGAGATTTCCGGCTTCGAAGATGAAGGCCGGATCGGTACCGAACTGACGTTTGAAGGGAGCAAGCCGATTGAGCGTCTCGACTTCGCTCTCTTTACCGAAGTTGCACAGCGCGGCGGCAAAGACGCCGAACCGATCAAAGATAAAGAAGATCTGGCCCGTCTGCCCGACGGTCCGGCAAAAGAGCCATGGTACGACCACAAAGGATTTTTTGAACACAAACTGGCCGAGCCGAATATCTATGACCAAGGCAAGGTAAAGAGCGAGACCGAAGCTCTGCGCATGCCAAATGTGCACCTCACTAAGGAGCAGGTGCTCGATTTGACGACCTTCCTGATGGGAAGCCAGGAGACTTCCCTGCCCGCGAGCTATCAATACAAGCCTGGAGACGCTCGGCACGATATTCAGGAAGGCTGGTGGATCGTCAAAAAATACAACTGCATGGGCTGCCATCAGTTCATCCCCGGCCAGCAAACAATCCTGATGGGGATGAAACAATATCAAGATATGCAGGAGCAGTTGCCTCCGAAGCTGCTGACGGAAGGCGCGCGCGTCGATCCCGAGTGGTTGAGAAAGTTTCTCTCCAACCCATCACTCAGCACGACGGATACAAACCGGAATGGCGTGCGGCCGTACTTGAAAGTTCGCATGCCAACGTTCTCGTTTTCGGATAACGAACTGCGCAAGCTGGTGCGCTTCTTTGAAGCACTATCGCAGCAACCGTTGCCGTACATCCCGGAAGAGGTACCGGTCCTGACGACGAAGGAAACCGACATGGCGCGCAGTCTCTTCTCCAGCACGGCCGCGCCGTGCTTGAAGTGCCACGCGACGGGTGATCCGGCGCATGACAAGATCGCAACCGCACCGAACTTCCTGCTGGCAAAAGATCGGCTCAAGCCAGATTGGGTGGAACGTTGGATCACCGATCCGCAGGCAGTGAGTCCGGGAACGTCGATGCCCTCCGGTTTGTTCAGGCAGCAGAACAGCCAGTGGGTCTTCTCCGGACCGACGCCGCCAACGTTCAACGGATACGAAGGAGATCACCGCAAGCTGCTTACGGACTACATCTTTCAATTGACCCCGGAAGAGCAGCGGCGAGTGGCCGCTTCCATGCCGCGCGCCAAGGCAGCGATGCAGATACCCTCAACTGGTCGGAAACAGGCGGCGATGGAATCGCATCCTACCGGAAGCGGTGGTTCGCGGTAGAATGGCCGGTTTGTGAGGGTCTGACACTTTTTGTAGTTGTCGATGCGAGAGCAAATACGCCCTCGCGACGCCGGGCGACAGGCCGGTAATACGATTTCAACTTCACGAAAGGGCGACATCATGAATAACAAAAAATGGACAGTCGGCGCGCTGGCTCTGTGCACGCTTCTTACGCTAGCAGCCTGCAGCAAGAAAGAGAATACGGAGCAATCGAGCAATGCATCCACGGAGTCGGCAGCACCGGCGCAGCCGGCGACTCCGATCGATCCCGCGACCGTGGCGACGATCAGTGGCACCGTGAAGTTTGACGGAACGGCGCCGAAACCATCGAAGATTGATATGAGCCAGGATCCAGGCTGCAAGGGCACGAATCAAGCTGAGAGCCTCGTAGTAGATAAAGGTGACCTGGCGAACGTATTCGTTTACGTAAAAGACGGCTTAGGCAGTCGCACCTTCGATACGCCGAAGGATCCGGTCATGCTCGAGCAGAAAGGCTGTCAATATCATCCCCACGTGCTGGGAGTCATGACGGGACAGACCGTTGACATCAAGAACGCTGATCCGACAACGCACAACATTCATCCGACACCGAAGGACAATCGCGAATGGAATGAATCACAGCCGCCGTCTTCCCCTGACATCGAGAAGACCTTCGCTCGCGAAGAGATCATGCTGCCGGTGAAGTGCAATCAGCACCCGTGGATGAAGATGTACGTCAACGTGGTGAAGAGCCCATTCTTTGCCGTGACGGCGAAAGACGGAAAATACGAAATCAAGGGGCTGCCGCCAGGAGACTACACGATCGCCTTTGTCCATGAGAAATTGGGCGAGCAGGATCAAAAAGTGACAGTCGCTCCGAAAGAGAGCAAAACGGTCGACCAAAGCTTCAAGGCAGCCGGAGAGTAGCGTTGGTTTGTTGGAATTGCTTTGGTAGAATACGGCTTCAGATGGAGCAGGCCTGACAACGCGGCCCGCTCCGTTCTGAAGCAGGGGTTTCATTTCTCTGCAGCCTTCCTCAGCGAAGAGGCCCTACTCTGAACTCCATCGCGACACCGTACAATCGCGGACTCCACCGGTTTTCTGTCGTTCTTGCCTGCTGGATCTTTCTCCTCATCATCGCCGGCGCTCTCGTGACCAGTAATGACGCTGGACTGTCAGTCCCGGATTGGCCAACCTCCTTTGGCTCTCTTTATAAGATCCCAAAACTCGTTGGCGGCGTGAAATTTGAGCATACGCATCGCATGATCGCTCAGGTAGCTGGACTGCTGACGATCATCTTGGCCGTGTGGATGTGGCGCTCCGATAAGCGGCGTTGGATGCGGATACTCGGGTTCGCCGCAGTTGGCACAGTCATTGCGCAAGGGATCCTGGGTGGAATTACGGTTCTTTACTACCTCCCGCCAGCCGTTTCTTCCGCTCACGCAGCGTTGGCGCAGACATTTTTTTGCCTCGCGGTAGCGATGGCAATGTTTACCGGCAACCGATGGGTTGAAGAGCAGCCAAGGGTCGAGTTCGATCAGCGCCGTCCAAGTTTGTTTACCCTTACGTTGCTTTCGATTTTTGTCCTGTACGTTCAGCTCACTCTGGGGGCAATGTTCCGGCACCACGGATTGAGCTGGTGGCCGCACGTTTTGAATGCGGTCGTGGTTTCGTTCGTTCTGGCATGGACTGCCGTCCGTGCGCTGACACTGTATTCGAACGTGGAAGGGGTCCGGCGGCCTGCGATCATCATGCTTTCCCTGCTGATTGCTCAGCTTTGTTTAGGCTTTACAGCATTCCTCACGCGAGTAGCTTGGGGACGCGATGCGGTACAACCGGAGCTGCCGATGGTTGTCTCGACCGTAGCGCACGTGGCCGTAGGAGCGCTTTTGCTGGCGACAACGGTAATCCTCGCAATTCAGGTCTGGACACATGTCCCGGTAGCGTTCGAAGAGCACTTACCGCAAGCCCAGCGGGATCCCTCGGCCGCCTGATCAGTCGCGCGACTCGGTTCCGTGTGGAAGCTCGTTCTTAGCGGCTTGTTTCCGGCATCCCGTCCAACTTTTCCGCGAAGTGTCGTAAACTGGATACAGTTCCTGGGGACTCGATTTGGTTTCGAAAGTCGCTTCGCTCGCTGATGCCGGCCCGGAGGTAGAGACCTCCGTCGCACCCGTCATTTCAGTACAAAATCTGGTTCACCGTTACGAAAACCGGACAGCGCTCAACGGAGTCTCGTTTGACGTGCGTCCGGCGGAGCTGTTTGGACTGCTCGGACCGAACGGCAGCGGCAAGACCACGCTTTTCAGGATTCTTTCGACGCTGATGATTCCGACGGCTGGTCGCGCCGTCATTTTAGGCTGCGATGCTGCGCAAGATCCGGCAAGCCTGCGGCGGCAGATCGGCGTTGTCTTTCAGGCACAGAGCGTTGATCCCAAGCTGACAGCCTATGAAAATCTGTGGCACCAGGGGCACTTGTACGGTCTGCGCGGTTCGTCGCTGAAAAGGCGAGTGGGAGAGATCCTCGAGCGTGTCGGACTTTCGGATCGCGCGAAGGAGAGGGTCGAGACCTTCTCGGGCGGCATGCAACGACGAATCGAGCTAGCGAAAGGATTGCTCCATCACCCTGGAGTGCTGCTTCTGGATGAGCCGACGACTGGGCTGGATCCCGGGGCGCGGCGGGATCTGTGGCAGTATCTGCAGATTCTGCGCGATGAAGAGCATGTCTCGGTTTTGGTGACTACGCACTTGATGGAAGAAGCCGAGCGCTGCGATCGGCTGGCCATCATGAATGAAGGAAACCTGGTTGCTCTCGGAACGCCGGCAGAGTTAAAGAGCGAGATCGGCGGCGATGTGATCCTGCTGGATGCGGCACATGACGCGGGATTGCTGGCCGAACACATTCGCGCCAGATTCCACGTCTCGACGACGGTTCTCGGGAACCAAGTCCGCATCGAGCAAGAAGGCGGCCACCGTTTTGTTCCCGATGTTGTGGAGGCGTTCCCGGGCGAGATTCAGGCGATCTCCGTGAGCAAGCCGGCGCTGGAAGACGTGTTCATCCACCGCACTGGGCATAAGTTCTGGAGTGAGAGTAACGAAGCACAATCCGATTCGATCGATAAAAAAAAGAAGAAGAGGAGGTAACTTGCGTCCGATGATTCTGGTGCTTTCTCTAGTTCTGGGATTGGTTCCTTTGGCTGGTGTGGTCTGGATATTTCTGAGCGACATGATTACTTTGTCCCCATTTTCAGTGACCATGGACGGCCTTTTTATGACCTTGATCCTGCTGACTCTGTCGGCGTGCTTCTTGCTGAATGCGTACTGGGAGATGCGTGACGGCGGTCTGCTTGGCAAGAAGAAGACTCCCGCCGCAAAGACTCCAGCGGCGAAAGCGAGTTAACAGTGGCAACTCAAGTGGCAACACTGGCGCGTCCGGCTCATTCGGCATCAGCGGGGCTAGTGCTGCCGGCATTCACACTCTGGTGGCGCGAGATCGTTCGCTTCTACCGCCAGCCTACGCGAGTGGTGGGTGTGCTGGCCTCTCCGTTGGTTTTCTGGCTGGTCATCGGATCGGGCTTCGGAACGTCGTTTCGATCCGGGGGCGGACCGGGGCAGCAGCACTATCTCGATTACTTCTATCCCGGCGCGCTGATCATGATCGTGCTCTTCACTTCAATTTTCACGATGATGTCGGTGATCGAGGACCGCAAAGAGGGATTCCTGCTCTCCGTGCTGGTTGCGCCCGTTCCGCGCTCCGCCATCGTGCTGGGCAAAGTGCTAGGAGGAACAACTCTGGCTGCGTTCCAGGGGATGATCTTCCTAATCTTTGCGCCATTTGCGGGAGTCCATCTCGAACTGGTGCAAGTGCTGTTGGTAGCGGTCGTCGTCTTTCTGGTCTCTTTTTCACTGACCGCGTTGGGCTTCGCGATCGCGTGGCCCATGGATTCATCGCAAGCCTTCCATGGAATCGTCAATCTCTTCCTGATTCCTTTGTGGCTGGTTTCAGGAGCGCTCTTCCCTCTCGCCGGCGCTTCTGGGTGGATACGGATCATCATGCGACTGAACCCGCTGACTTATGGCGTTGAGGCGTTGCGCGGACTGCTTTATCCCGGGGCTGAAACTACATTCCCACTGCCCTCCGCGATGGCGACTCTGCTTTTGTTTTCGCTGGTGATGTTTGGCGCTGCATTCCTGATGGCAAATCGCCGGACGACGAGGCCCGCCGCTTGATCCCTGAGCAATACGCCTACTTCCCTGCCCTGATTGCGAGTTTGAACGGAGCGAGCGCGGTGCTACTGTTCGTCGGCCGCAGCTTGATTATGCGAGGCAAAGTCGCCGCCCACCGAGCCTGCATGATCGCGGCAGTGGTGTCGTCCGCATTTTTTCTGGCGTGTTACTTATATTTTCACGCGAAGGTCGGAGACATCCGATTTCTGGGACCGCACGTGTGGCACGTGATTTATCTCATCATCTTGATACCGCACGTGACGCTGGCAATCGTCATCGTGCCCATGGTAATTATTACTTTGATCCGCGGACTGCGGGAGCGTTACGACAAGCACAGAGCCATTGCACGGTGGACGTGGCCGCTCTGGATGTACGTCTCTTTAACAGGCGTTCTCGTCTACTTCATGCTTTACCGTTGGTTTCCGCATAGCTAAGCTTTTACCACGGAGATACGGAGACACTGAGACGAAACAAAGTCAATCATGCGTCCTTACTTTAGTTTCTAGACTTTTTCCTCTTCTCCGCACCTCTGTGACTCCATCGTGAATAGATTGCTATGTCTGTCTTGAAACTCAAGATCGACGTTTCTGGGACTGTCGGGGACGCAGCCTGGCGCGGAATCGAACAGTTCGACCAGATTCAGAGCGCCGATTTTGGTCCGCAATTTGGCAGTGGTGGACGCTGCAACCACCCTGCGGACGCGCCGCATGCCAAAGGCGAATGGATCGGTGCTGAAATCCGGCTTCAGACGCCGCTTTTGGCGCAATATGCCATGTCGCATTATCTGGAGCAGGAACGTGTGCTCGACGCGGACGTAGAATAAACTCACTTCTGCTATAGTTCGTTCCCGGGATTCCATGCCTGCCGAACCAGAAACGCCCTCATCCAAAGTCGAAGAGCCCGTTGGTCCTGACAGTTGTGCCGTGTTGGAGCCACGACCAAAGCGCGGGATGTCGCGCACGCAGAAGATACTTTTCTTTGCAACGGGCTGGCTGATCGTATTGATGCCATTTCTATTCTGGTGGAACACTTGGTTCGGGCGTCACCTCTCAGACCAACAACTCA
The DNA here is from genome assembly GCA_963793945.1 of uncultured Acidobacteriota bacterium. Lineage (GTDB taxonomy): Bacteria > Acidobacteriota > Terriglobia > Terriglobales > Acidobacteriaceae > Sulfotelmatobacter. The sequence continues at coordinate 510,146 of CAWCCE010000003.1, forward strand.
CTGAGTATTTGCACGACGATAAGAAGCCGCGGCACATCCAGCATGCGCTCGTGCAACTTGGCGATCGCATGACGCACACAGACGCGTCGGCGAAGCAGTGGTATCCCGACCTGGTGAGGCTGGCGGTCAATCCGGTCGAAGAAGTACGCAATACCGACGCTTGGGTGATGGGGCAGGACACATCTGGCACGGGATTTCACGAGACCCTGCTGAAGATGCTGAACGATCCATCGCCGATGGTACGGGGCAATGCAGCGCTGTCTCTCGTGCGATTCGGAGACGCAACCGGTCGTCCGCAGATCGCTGCCCTGCTCGAGCCAGCGCATATTAACGCGCCTTCGAGTGGCCGAATTGTTGACGCTGACCGCCCCGGGACTGCGATTCATCAGGGAGGATTGATCGCCAAGCTCGCGCTGGACGGCAGTTCGCAGACTGTTGACGTGCGCTCTCCAATTCCGGGACGAATTCGATCCGTTTCAACAACCGGCGTAACTATCGCAACTGGCGCTGAGATCGCCGTCGTTGACCCCGCGAGCGAACAAGTTTGGGAGGCGCTGCGCGCACTTTACCTCATCGGCCAAGTCGATGATCTTCCCGTGATTCGCCCCTATGAGCGCGATGTCCCGGACGTCTCGAACGACGTGAGACAACAGGCTATCGAAACGGAAAAGGCCATTCGCGCGCGAACCGGAACCAACTGATTCTCGAATTCCCGAATCGTATTGCAGAACCGTCATGACTCAAAACTTGGGATATGTTGCCTTGGTTGTTCGCGACTACGACGGGGCAATCACTTACTTCACGAGGGTTCTTGGATTCGAGCTAATCGAAGACTCTCCGTCGCAGGATCGCACGGGAGAACCGAAGCGATGGGTGCTGGTTGCCCCTCCGGGCTCTAAAGGCACAAAAATACTCCTGGCAAAAGCATCGAACCTGGAAGAGGCCGGCCGCATTGGAAATCAGACCGGCGGACGAGTGTTCCTGTTTCTTCACACCGACGACTTCCGGCGGGATTACCGAACCATGAGCGAGCGAGGGGTGAAGTTCCTTGAAGAACCGCGTGACGAGTCGTACGGGACGGTTGCAGTCTTCGAAGATCTCTACGGAAATAAGTGGGACTTATTGCAGCTGAAGAATGGGTCTCGCTGACAGCTACGACCGAAAGCTGGGAGCGATCTCTCTAGATCGCCATCGGGCCGACTTCTTTTTCGACTTCTGCCGTGTCGACCATGGCGATCGCATCCCAGGGGCAGCCATCCAGGAAGCAGCCATCTGGTCCTTTGCTCAGACACTTCTTGCAGCCGATGCACAGGATGGGATCAACTGCGATGCGGCCGAAGGGCGGATTATCTTCGTCTGGCACCCAGAACATGCAGTCTTCGACCGGGCAGTATTCGACGCAGGCGGGCGAACCCGCGCATCCTGTGCAGCATTCGGTGATCACCGCCAACTCTTTCGGTTTCTTCTTGCGAGGGGTGGCTAGACCTTTGGACTTCGGTTCAAACTTGAGCTCGTCGGGAACCATCCCTACGGCCTTGGTGGCGCCGGGTGCGGCAGGCATGCGTGGGATTATAGCCCAGAAAACCGCAGTTTCCGGCGGATAAATTGCGAGGTTGTTTTAGCGGGACCGTTTGATCCCACGGCAAAAAGAGGGTTAACCACCAAGGACACGAAGTATCACGAAGGACGTGGTTTGCCCGCTTTCCTTTGTGAGACTTTGTCTCCTTCGTGATGAAGGTCCTCAAAACTATCAGCCGGTCGCGCGTCAGTGGGCTTGGCGAAAACCATCCACCTCTACCTCCAAATCCGCCGACCCAAAATGACACTGATCCAGGCACGTTATGACCGCAACCACGATCTCCACCGGGCTCATTCTGTTATAGTGGCCGCTGTAAAGGAGCACCGACATGGCTGGAAAGAGTCTGAACCGGGTTCAACTCATCGGGAATCTGGGCAAGGATCCCGAGATCAAATACACGCCTCAAGGCACGCCCGTGGCAAAGCTGACAATCGCCACCAACGAGCGCTTCAAGGACAAGGCCGGCGAGTGGCAGGATCGCACGGAGTGGCACAACGTCGTGCTCTGGCAGCGCCTGGCTGAGATCGCCGGGGAATATCTGAAGAAGGGCGGCAAGGTTTACATTGAGGGTCGCTTGCAAACTCGCTCCTGGGACGACAAGCAGACCGGTCAGAAGAAATACATGACCGAAGTTGTGGCGAGTGATCTGATTCTTCTGGGTGGACGCGGTGAAGGCGGCGGTGGAGATTTCGCGGGAGGGTCACGCGGCGCATCTGCCGGCGGCGGAAACAACTTCGACCAGCGCACTCCGGAGCATGAACCAGCGCCGGCGGGTCCGATCACCGACGAGGATATCCCGTTCTAGTTTTCGGGTTCCGTAACGAGTCTGGTGCTAATCACCGTCTCCGGTATCGGCGGATATCAGCTCCAGACTCTGAAGAAGTGGACTGGAGTCGGAGACAAATTCCACGTGTCCGCATCTTGGGCACGACAGGATGGCATGGCCGCTAGTTCCGGCAGCCAGACTGACGCGCATCAGTTGATAGCGCTGCAGTTTCTGCTCGCACCGCAGGCAGCAGACAGTCTTGTTATATGGATCGGGGGAGACGCCGCCTGGCGTCTCGATGGCTGGTTTCATACATCCCTCGAAAACGGGAATTCTGGAGAGGCCTAAACTCAGGCCGACAATCCAGTTCAGTGGGTTGAGTGTACCACGCGAAAATGCGGCCTCCTTCGTCGGGGACCGCTGTTATTACTAGCCCGGAACTTTGTCTGCAGGATTTCGCGCTCGATCTCAGGCAACGGATTCGGTGCCGTTGAGACCTAGAGAATCAGTGGCGGCGGGTTTTGTGGCTATCGCGGCAGAGCTTTCGTCCAGTTCCTTAGAGCAAATCAGTCGTAGAACGGGCGTGGTCATAAAGGTAGTGAACAGCGCCATGATGACCATCATGGAAAACAGCGCTGGTGAAATGACACCAATGTCCAGGCCGATGTTCAGGATGACGAGTTCCATCAGGCCTCGGGTATTCATCAACGTGCCCAGGCCGGCCGCTTCTCGCAGGGGCATGCCGCTTAGCCAGGAAGCCAGCGTCGATCCGCCGAGTTTACCAGCCGTCGCGACCAAGATAATCAGGCCGCAGTACATCCACATCTGCGGCCCTTTGACCAGGCCGATATTCGTGCGCAGTCCGGTGAACGCGAAGAATAATGGAAGAAGCAGGGTGACGGTGATGGTCTCAAAGCGGTCGAGCACGTAGCGCACGAAATGACGCTGTTTCGGCATGATGGCGCCCATCAGAAACGCGCCAAATAACAAATGAATGCCGAGATACTCGGTACAGAGAGCAGATGCGAGAACCAGCAGCACCATGAACGCCATCAGGTTTTCGCTCAGCTCGCCCTTCGCCTTGTAAACGCGTTCATAGCCTCGCAGCAATGGCCGCACACCATAGACCATGAAGATGCCAAAGACTCCTAATCCGGCGGTGGTCATCCAAATCGAGGTCGAAGAATGGGCTGACCGGATAAGCACAACGATGTAAGCCAGAATGCACCAACCTGTGACATCGTCCACTGCGGCGCAGGCAATGGCTACCGTTCCGAGGCGACTCGCCAGCATATTTCGTTCGCTCAAAATCCGAGCCAGCACAGGAAAGGCGGTGATGCTCATCGCCGAGCCCATAAACAGCGCGAAGCTGGTGAAACTCACACTGTCGTCCGACAGTCGTGGATAAAGAAACAGTGCGAGAAACGCCGCCAAAACAAACGGAGCGGTGATGCTTACGTGGCTAGTGAGAACTGCGGCGTGACCTTGTTTCTTCAGTTCCCTCGGGTTGATGCCCAATCCCACAAGAAACATGAACACGATCACGCCGACCTGACTTAAAGCATTCAGAAATCCGAGACTGTTCACCGGAAACAGATAGCTCGAAAAGTGGGGCGCGATCCATCCTAGGAGCGATGGACCAAGCATAATGCCTGCAAACATCTCCCCGACAACCTTGGGCTGATGGATCCGCCGGAACAGTTCTCCCGTGACGCGACACACGGCTAATACGACCGCGAGCTGAAGAGTCAGGATAAAGAGGTTCGGCACTAGTGAGAACCTCCGGATTGAGCCTTTGGCTGTCTCCAGGCGTGAAATTGGAGCGTTCCGCAAGAAGCGCAATCACTCGCCGTAAGAGATCCAGACAAAGTCCGGGGCTCCGACTTTGGATTTACCGCCGCTGTGATTATGACGCGAGAATCGCTGTTACAGCCCGCGCTCGCGAGGGTCGATGTTTGAAATGAGGCGGTGACGTTAGTTCCTTCGATGAGACCGGATCCCGGAGTTTTAGCGGGATTATTAGAGGTGACGACCAAGCCCTTGCCAGACTGCGAAATCACAACCGACGAGCCCGAGACGGCCAAGAGACCGTTTCCGCACGGCCGGCCCGCGAGGCTGCTGGTGTCAGCTTCAATTTTCCAGGTGCCGTCCACGGATACGGGAGCGGAAATGCTACGTCCGGCTTTCAAAACACCAGCTAAGCAAAGCAGGGGTATGCCCACCAAAAGTATGTACGCAATAACGAAATTGCGGCTCGTGTGCGGCATAGTCTAGTGAGGGAGTCAAAAAACTTGAGGAAGCCGGTGGTCCCGGGCTTCCTCAATGTTCTCGTAAATTGCCTAATTTGCCAATGGCACAGTCAGGCGATTAGACCTGGGGACGGAAAGCATCCGAGGTCAAGTCACCCAGCAGCTTATGCCACGGATGCTTCTCACTCTGCTCGACCCGCGTGACCATCTCTTTCATCTTGGTCAGCACTTCTGGCTGATCTTCATCGTACACATCCCCTTGCAGCAGTTTGAGGACGTCCAGGCGATATTTCTTGTCGCTGATGAAGTAGGTGAACAGGACATTGAGGCGGTAGTACACCGAGATGAAGTCATACCAGTTTTTGGTACCGCGGCGAAGCTTGGCTTCGTATTCAGCGAAGGCTGGGCGGGAACAATCCCCCTTTTCGAGCGCCGACAGAATGTCTTTGTGTGCGAAGCGCGAGCTATTTAACGCGATGCTGACGCCGGTTGAGAAGATCGGGTCGACAAAGCGGCCGGCATCGCCGACCAGCATGAAACGGTCGCCGGCCAGTTGTTTCATCGCGTAGCTGTAGTCGCCTTCTTCCTTGAAAGGGCGAATACGGTCGGACTTCCGCAGCGTTTCTTCGATGAGCGGACGGCTTCCAACGGTCTCCCAAAAGAACTTTTCGCGATCTTCCTTCGACTTCGCGAAATTCTTTTTCTGTGTGACTACGCCAAGGCTGGTGACGGTGTCGGTGATCGGAATCTGCCAGATCCAGGTATTCGAGATCGGCAGGAAGTGAATGTAGATGTAGTCGAGGTTGGTGTCGCGCTTGGCGAAAACCTTGCGGTCATAACCGTCGAACCAGCTATGAATCGCGTACTGGTCGAAAACCGTGTCTTTGATCTTCAGCTTGAGCTGGTTGCCCAGGAAAGTCTGGCGGCCGCTGCAGTCGACAACCATCCTGCAGTTGACGCTCATTTCCTTGCTGCCAATCATGAAATGCACGTCCGGAAATTCCGGGTCAAAATCAACCTTGCTGACCTTCACGCCGTCGTATACCGTGGCGCCCAGTTCGTGCGCGTGCTGCAGCATGAGCAGGTCGAACTTGCCGCGGTCTACGTGGTACGTGTAGGTGCGGTCTTCCATACCTTCCTGCTGGCGTTCTTCAAAGCGGATGTCGACGTTGTAATCCGGCGCCAAACCTTCAAGATCGTGCTGATATCCGGGGTCCTTATCGTTGGTGGTCCAGACCGCGCCGAACTTATGCGGAAATTTTGCCTCTTCCATCTTCGGCAGCAGTCCCAGGTCTTTAAATACGCGGGTCGAAGATGGAACCAACGACTCGCCGACGTGAGGGCGAGGAAACAGTTCGCGTTCGAAAATGACGCACTTGACGCCATTTTTCGCCAGGTAGCATCCCATACTCGATCCGGCGGGGCCACCGCCGATGATGGCTACATCGAAATCGGGTGTTGCTTTTCCAATATTCACTGAGTTCTCTCTCCCACAGGGTCTTTGGCAAGACCGGCGTGGACGGCGCGTTTGGGCGCGCCCACGCCGTTCGTATTTCAGTTATGCGGATGCTTCCACAAACGCGTCCGCGGTCAGGTTACCGAGGAAGCCGTGCAGCGCGTGATTCGGGTTGGCTTCTACCTGCTTCACGATGTTCCGCATGCGGGTCAGCACTTCCGGCTGGGCGTCGTCGTACACGTCGCCTTGCAACAACTTAAGGACGTCCAAACGATAACGCGGATCAGCCACAAATGCGGTGAACAGAACATTCAACCGGTAGTAGACGGTAATGAAGTCGTACCAGTTCTTCGTGCCGCGGCGCAGCGTCTGCTCGTACTCCGAGAACGCTTCGCGGCTGAAGTTGCCGGTTTCAAGCGACTTCAGGATGTCCTTGTGAGCAAAGCGCGAGCAGCTCAGCGCAATGCTGACGCCAGTCGAAAAGATCGGATCCACGAAACGGGCAGCGTCGCCGATTAACACGGTGCGGTCGCCCACAATCTGCTTCATGGCGTAGCTGTAGTCGCCCTCTTCCTTGAAAGACTTGCACTGCACCGAACCCTGCGCCTTGAGGCCTTCGTAGAGTTCTGGACGGCTCTTAATGCACTCCCAGAAGAACTTCTCGCGATCTTCCTTCGATTTGGCGAAATTCTGTTTCTGAGTGACAACGCCGATCGAAGTGACCGTTTCGTTGATCGGAATCTGCCACACCCATGTGTTGGTGATCGGGAGGAAGTGAATGAAGATGAAATCGCCCTGTGTCTGCTTATTGGAAGCCATGCAGCGGCGGTCGTATCCATCGAACCAGGTGTGAATGGCGTACTGGTTGAAAACCTTGTCCTGAATGCGCCACTTCATCTGGTTGCCGACCAGGGTCTTGCGCCCGGAGGCGTCCACTACGATGCGGCAGGAGGTTTCCATTTCTTTTTTGCCCATCGTGTACTTCACGCTGGCATGATTCGGATTGCTGAAATCCACGCCGGTTACGCCGATTCCTTCGTATACCTTGGCGCCTAATTCGTTGGCATGCTGGAGCAGCATCAGGTCGAACTTGCCGCGATCCACGTGATAGGTGTAGTTCTGGCCAACGCCTTGTTCGCGCTCGGCGAAGCGAATGTCTACATGGCAATCCGCGGAGACTCCGCCGAAATCCATGTTGTACACCTTGGCGTCAGAAGCCGCCGTCCAGGCCGCGCCCAGCTTGTGGGGAAACTTCGCTTCCTCCATCTTCGGAAGAAAATTGAGATCTTTAAACACGCGGGTCGAAGACGGCACCAGGGACTCTCCCACGTGCTCGCGGGGCATGAGTTCCTTCTCGAATACCACGCAATTGACGCCAGCTTTGGCCAAGTAAGCGGCCATACTGGAGCCGGCCGGACCGCCGCCAATGATTCCTACTTCAAAATCGGGCGCAGACGCATTCATAGCTGCTGTTTTCTCCCAAGGATTTGTGTTCTGAAAGACTTCATCTCTAGCTGTGGATTATTTGGTTCCCCGGTTCGCTTTTGAAAAGACACTGTTGCCGTCATGGACCTCAAAAGTACAGAACTCACCACTTCGGAACGCGGGGGATACAAGATTCAAAGTTTCAGAGGGGGACCGCTACATTTACAGCCGAGCTGTGTTCCATCAGTAGATCAAATTTCTGTCCGTTCGCCAAGCTGAAAGTTTTTGCACATTAATCCTAAGTAATCAAAAACAAAATAGCATACCCTATGCACCTAAGCCATTGTCTTTAAAGGAATAATTGACATTCAGTTTACCTGCTGTCAAAGAGGCCAAAAACTTTTGCACATCCGTGAAAATATGCTCAGAGAGGTCCATCTGAGTTCGCCTCAGGGCTGTCTTTCTGCATCTGAACACAGAGTCAGGCGGGTCTTTCGAGCCGGTCGACGTGAATAACATACGTGGCAAGGTTGCCGCCCGCTTCGTCTGAAAGCTTCCTCATGAACGTATCCCCCAGAGAGGTGTTAGTGCGAATTTCTGCGTTCCCCCCCCTTACTTGTACCTGGCTGATCGTGATGTTTGGAATTCTATCCCTGGCAGGCTGTGGCGGCAGTTCCTCAACATCGAGCAGTTCGGGCGGCGGAGGGGGACAGACACCCTCGGTCACGATCGCGGCTTTTCCGTCTCAGATTGGGGCTGGGGCCAACTGGCAATTTTCGGCGACCGCGACAGGAACGTCCGGCAACCAGGGGGTTACTTGGGCAGTAACGACTCAGAATGGCGGAACGATCGACACGAGCGGTCTTTATATCGCCCCAACGACCGGGACCTTTCCGTTGAACGTGACCGTGACCGTGACATCCCAAGCGAATTCGTCCGCCACGGCCTCTGCCAACATAACAATCATGCAGACGGATCCATTGGGGACCGCACAAGGTACTGCCATCTCGTGCCCAAACTTTGGAGGTGGACTACCGACCTCGAGTTCAACCTGTTATCAGGTCAACACGTCGTGTCCGGGCGTTGCGGATTTTTCGGTGTACTTGAAAGTGAACCAGCCAACCGGTACTCCTCTCGGGACAGTGATGTTCGGCACCGGCACGGGTGGCACTCAGCTTTACGATTTCGACGAGCCAGACTTTTTTAACGGAAGCACAAATGGCGGTCTATCCGTCGTGCAGAGCGTTTTGGACGCCGGATTCACAACCGTGCAAGTATCGTTCGGATCGCCCTTCAATGATCAAACTCCGAATGGATGGCTCACGGGTCCGGGCGGAGTCCGCCGTCTGGCCTGTCGGTATGCGACGACCGCACAGTGGGTCTATCAGAACATACACAACGCGAATGCGAGCGCTCCCCTGTGTGCGACGGGAAACAGCGCGGGGTCGGGAGCGATTGCCTATGCCCTGACCGACTACGGATTGAATTCGATCTTTTCCATGGTGGAAGAGACGAGCGGCCCACCTATGTCCCGTCTGGACGAGGCTTGCCTTCCGCCGTCGAATTCAGCCTGTGCGACGCAACAATTCACTTGTAACTCCGGAGACCCAGTCGAAAACCTTTCAACTTGTTACTCAACGGGCGACGCAGCCATTATCGACCCAGCGTATCCCCAGCCATATTGCTCGAACGCTCTCAACGGAACCGCTCCCCCGGCAGGCTTGCTCCTATCCGACAGCATCTTGGGAGGTCTAAACATCTCGTTTCCAAAGACGCGAGTAAACCAATTGTTCGGTGGCCAGGACACGAGCGCAGCGGTCGAGCAAGGATTGCTCTGGGAGAATGCGCTCACAAATACAACTAAGGCGCAAAGTTGCGTGACCGATGCTCCACATCCAATTCCGTCTGTGGCGGACGGCGCTTCAACCATTGCGACTGACATCCAAAACCTCTGCAAGCTTCAGTAGAAGTCTGCAACCCGCTTCGAAACACAGGCATTCGGCGAACCTTCCCTTTGGAATGCCTGTGTTCTCTTCGTTCGCGACCCTGGGCAATGCCCTTCTGAGTGGGGCTTAAGTCGTTTGTCTATTCCAACTTTCGCGCCATTTCGTTATTCTTCCTCAACCGCCATCGTCTGATCCAAAAAGTTGTTCAGTTCGCACACTCCGGGGCTGCCCGAAACGGCAGAGTTGTGTGCGCGGAAGTCGCTGTCCTTCTGGCCAACTTGCATTAATCCAACATTTGCTGGAGGTTTCGCTTTGCACAAGCGCGCATCCGCTGTCTGCATTCTGGGAGCACTACTCTTCTTCTCGCATTTTTCCTTTGCTCAAGCCAACGTGAATGAGGGCTTGGAGAGCGCATTCCTTTATGTGGATGCCGTGAACGGTTCAGATTCAAATCCTGGCACCCAGGCGCAGCCCTTTAAGACCATCGGGAAGGGGGCGTCCGTGGCGGAGACCAACAATCAGAGCGGCATTGGAACTCGCGTCACCATTAACCCCGGCACCTACCGTGAGAGCATCTCGCTCAACCACAACAAGAAAGACACGACGATGCCAATCACGTTTCAAGCGGCCACCAACGGCACCGTCATCGTGAGTGGCTCGACGTTGTATACCGGTTGGGCAAAATACTCGCAGAACAACAGCATTTATACGAACGGCTGGCTGAACCAGTGGGGGACCTGTGCACAATTAAGCTCCTGCCCATTTCAGCAAGAGATCATGATGCGGAAGGAGATGGTCGCCGTAAGCGGCGCCGTCCTGACGCAGGTCATGTCCATTCCACAGATGGTGGCGGGTACGTTTTATGTCGATGAACAGGGAGCACAGATTTATGTCTGGCCGGCGTCCGGAACGAACATGGGCACAGCGACAGTCGAGGTGGCGTCGACGTCGACCTTGCTGTCGATTCAGCAGAAATCGGACATCGTCATTCGCGGGTTAACCTTCCAATACGCGAACAGTTGCCGCTCGTCAGCAGCCGTTCAGGTAATGGGAACTTCGACGAACATTCTCTTCGACACCGACACCTTCCAGTGGAATAACGGCCAGGGGCTGAGCATTTCCAATCCCACGACCTACTTCACCGTCGAGAACAGTATCTCGCAGCACAACGGCGACAGCGGCTTCCAGGAGGCGCAGACGAAGTACGGCCTCTGGCAATCGGATACAACCTCTTACAACAATTGGAGGGGTGCGCAGGGCGCCTACTACGCCTGCAACACCGGAGGATTGCATGCCTGGGGAGCACACGATGACACCATCGACGGACTGACCATCAGCTTCAACGAGGCTTATGGAGTTCATTGGGACACAGACAATTTGAACATCAGCACGAGCGGTGTGAACTCCACAGGTAATCTGATGAGCGGAGTATTTCTCGAGAAAGATGAGGGGCCGGTTACGTTTTCGGCCAGCTATATTTGCAACCACACTTCGCCCCTGAACGTGGGCGGCATGGTGCTCCGCAACTCAGAAGGAGTCTCGATCACGAACAGTGTGCTCATGAACAATGCGCCGAGCCAGATCATCGTCATCGGAGTCAAGGGCGGGATCAGCGTGAAAAACTGGGAGACGGGCGCCTCAAAAACCCTTTACACCGAAAACTTCACAAATACTTCCAACACGATTCAGGGAAATACCAGCAGCCAAGTATTAATTCAAGACAGTTATTTAAATGGTTCCGATTGGACAGACTTCCAAACTACCTTAAACTCGTCGAATAATACATGGTGGAACGCATCGAACTCGACGTCTGAATTCGTCGTGCCGACACCGAAGAATGGCACACAAGAGAGCTTCTCCGGGTGGAAGAGCACGACAGGTGAGGATTCTAGTTCGACCTTCGCCGCGCCCTCCGGAAATCCAGGAGCGGCTTGCAGCCTCACTCCGACCGGTTCCGATTTCTGGATCACGATCGATAACGCGATCCTCACAGTCAAGCCGGGCGGAAAGGCGACCTACAACCTCACCCTCACGCCGCTCAATTTCACCGGCACAACAGCTCTGACGCTCGATGGCATCAGCGAGGTTAAGGGACTTTCGGCAACACTGAGCGTGAGTTCGATAAAGACCTCTGGAACTTCGGTCCTTACGGTTACGGCTGGAACGAACACCCCTCAGGGAACTTACTCCGTCACAGTCATCGCCAACAGCGGGAACCTAACGCACACAGTGACTACGCAACTGACTGTCAATTAATTCAAGGTAGCGCGGGCTTTGCGCTCGAAGTGGGGTCGCAGAGCCCGCCTCCCGTATCAACTCTCATAATCACGCCCAGCAGAATCTGCGTATACAATCGCCCTCGATACTGCGAGACTTTTCATTTTTCCGCCGACATGAGACAGCCACTGACGATCCGATCGCGAACTGCGATCTCGGCCTTAGTCTGCATATCGCTCAGCTACAGCGCCGTATCGGAAGGCGCTTCGAAAAAGCCAAGCCCGCCGACGGGACACCTCACGTCCGGAAGAGACATGACAACGGCACGCGGGGGACACACTGCGACAATTCTCCCCAACTTCAAGGTTTTCATTGCCGGCGGCAAGAATGAACGCGGAATCGTTCTGGCAAGCACCGAAGTCTACGATCCAACGACCGAGACCTTTTCTTCCGGAACGAAAATGTCCATTCCGCGGGATGGTCACGCCGCCGCCTCGCTGGCCGACGGTAAGATCCTTATTGCCGGAGGAGCGACTCGTGGAGGAGTTCCGCTCTCCACTTGCGAGGTTTACGATTACGAAACGGAAAAATTCACCACGCGCGGGGAGATGCACGCTCGCCGTGTTCATCCCGTCGCGGTGGTACTGCGGGATGGCAGAATTCTTCTGATCGGAGGCGAGGACGGAGGTCGGCCGCTGGCTTCCGCCGAAACCTATGATCTGCTGACTGGAAAATGGAAACTTGTCGGCACGATGTCAACTGCACGAGTAGGACACTCCGCAACGATGCTCGCCGATGGCCGCGTTCTGGTCGTCGGAGGCACTGGGAGTCAACATTCTGTTCTCGCCAGCACCGAAATCTTCGATCCTCAAACGAATCAGTTTTCGCGAGGCGGAGACTTACATGAGGCCAGATCGACGCACACCGCCGTGCTTCTTTCAGACGGAAAGATACTGATCGCCGGAGGCGCTGCCGACGCGAAAGGAACGATGCCGTTGGCTTCGACTGAGCTGTACGACCCGGCGAGCCATTCCTTTACAAGCTCTGGTGACATGACGGAGCGGCGAATGAAGATAGCCGATGGCGCTTTGCTGCTTGATGGAAGGGTGTTACTCGTGGGAGGCGGCCAATCGGCCGAGATCTACGATCCAAAAGCGGCTTCATTTCATCCGGTAAATGGGAGTCTGGATGTCTTGCGCTACTATCCGGCGGTCATTCAGTTAATGGACGGGTCATCGCGGGTCTTCGGTGGGGAGAATTCGTCAGCAGTGAGCACCGCCAAGAGTTGGATCTATCGCCCATAGCCCGCCCTTGCTTTATGAGTGATGAAGCACCCAGGCGAAAAGAGAATGTCACCCTCAAGATGAAGGAGTTGCACGGAGACGATCGTTTAGCCACATTCATCGCGAGCTTTCGGCGGCTAAGAGTTAACTTCTTGGCCCTTGCCTTTCGCTCCCCAATGGGATCGGCGGAACACCGAGCTGGATTTCGGAAAAGGTCACGGGGACTGCACCCACCATGCGCTTCCACGTTGCGTTCTACGACTACGCCGATAATGACATGGTGATCTTTGGCGGCTTGAGTCAAATCGTGCCTTCTCCTCAGAATGATCGAGTCTTCATTCTGACGACCGCCAACAGCCTCTAAGCAATCGGAGGGAAGGCTCGCGCCAGCCTTCCCTTCTGCCCACTCTTGGCCTCTCGTCTGCGGTCCATCCCTTACAATGGCAGTCGCCCGCGCCGTTCATATAGAGAGACAGCGCGCTTTTGATGCCCGATAACTCCGAACAGCCCGGAGAGATTTCCGATCCGGAGGCGGGCCAGCCTGCCTCTCGGTACATCTATTGGCTCGTCTCCGGTTTGGCCGTCCTCTACGCGTTGCTCGCCGGATTACACACCGTACAGGACTTTGATCTGGGATGGCAGCTCGCATCCGGCCGCTGGGTCGCCGAGCATCATCACGTCTTCTCGACCGACGTTTTTTCCTACACAGCTTCAGGACAACCGTGGGTCTATCCCGTTCTCTCTGGATTGATCTTCTACGGAGCTTTTCTATTGGGAGGATATGCGCTTCTCTCCTGGTTCGGAGCGCTGGCAAGTGCGGGAACAGTCGCTTTGATGCTTCAGCGCAGCAATCTCAGCATTGCTGCGCTCGCGCTCGTGGCTGTACCTGTCATTGCAAATCGAACTCAGCCCCGCGCAGAAATGTTCACGACAGTCTTGTTCACTGCCTTTCTTGCCGTTCTCTGGAATTTCTATCGAACTGGACTCGGACCACTGTGGTTGCTCCCAACGCTCATGGTTTTATGGGTCAACCTTCATCTCGGTTTCGTGGCTGGCCTCTCTCTTTGCGGCGTCTATGTTCTTTTGGAAATCCTCGAGGTGATCTTCCCGGCGAAGCGAACGGCAGCCCTCGTGCGACTCCGCAAAGCGTGGCCGTGGCTCGCGGCGACGGGAGCCGCGACCATGCTCAACCCCTGGGGGCCATTCATCTATGCCGCGCTGTTCCGGCAAGAGCGGGTCATGTCGCTGCACAACTTGTGGGTTCTGGAATGGGAGGCCGTGCCTCTGTCATGGTCGAGCTTGCATCGGGCTCTGGACTGGCGCGATCCACAAAGTTCGTTCTGGTGGCTGGTCCTCGCCGCGTTGGCAAGCATCTGCATCGCGATTTGGCGGAGACAGTGGGGTGCGGGCGCTTTTTTGACTGGCGCCTCCTATTTTGGCTTTCGCCACGTGCGGCTGCAAGCTTTATTCGCCTGTGTCGTTGTAGTGGTCGGAGGATCGCTGATTAGCGAATTGGCCCGGAGCATGGAGAATTCGCGAACAAAGGGAGCTCGAACCTCAGTCACACGCGCTCGCAATCTGCACTTCGAGACCGTTGCCCTTATTGTCGCAATCGCATTCGCCGCTCTGGCTGGAATTCGCTCCCGCGATCTAATTTCAAATCGCTACTACATGCGCTCCGCTCAGCGGTCAGACTTTGGAACAGGGTTGTCTTGGTGGTATCCGGAGCGCGCGATTAGCTTTTTACAGCGCGAGAAACTTCCGAGCAACATTTTCAACGGTTACAGTCTCGGAGGTTATCTGACCTGGCGCCTTTTCCCCGAGTATCGCGACTACATCGACAGCCGGGCCGTTCCATTCGGCGCCGGACTCTTTTTTCGCGCCTACGATCTTCCCACGCATGGCCCTGACTCGACTGCCTGGCAAAACGAGGCCGACTCACGCGGGATCAATACCATTTTCATTCCGCTCGCGCGCTATCAAGGAATGAGCTTGTTTCCTCAACTTCACGCGTTCTGCCACAGCCAATTGTGGAGTCCGGTCTACCTAGACGAAGTTTCTGCGATTTTCGTCCGCCGCACAGAGCAAACGAGCGCCCTAATCCAACGTCTGCAAATCGATTGTGACAAAATCCCACTCGATGAGCCATATGAACCCGCCGCGTCGGGATCCCGAAGCACATTGTTCAATGCATCGGCCAACGCCGGCGGAGTCCTCTACAGTCTGGAACGCTACTCGGAAGCCAAGGACGCTCTGGATCGCGCAGAATCTATATTCCAGGACAATGCCAATGTCCATCTACTGCAGGCGCTGGTTTTCCAGCAGATGGGTCGCGCGGCCGAAGCAGAATCAGAATTCCGCACCAGCTTGCATCTCGATCCAAATGATGAGACATGGTTCGACCTGGGTTTGTTTTATATGACGCAAAAGCGCTACGCCGACGCGGCGCAGCTTTTCGATCAGTCTGCGCAGTCCTCATCTCGTCCGCATGAAATGTGGATGATGCTTGGGCAAGCTGACTTGCAACTTCGCCAACCTGAGAAGGCCTTGGAAGCATTCAAGAAGGCGGAAGACTCGAGCCCATTTCGCGAAGGAGGAGAATCGCTTGGCGCGGGGTTCAATTCACTGGTCGCCACCGGGCGTGCCAAGGCCTGCTATCAGTTGGGCGATCTCGCCCAAGCTGTGAGCTTTCAGGAAGACGCAGTACGACTAGCGCCCGGCGATGGCAAGCTGCGGCTGGGTCTCGCGGATCTTTATGAAGCACAAGGTCGCACTGGCGAAGCCGCCGAAGCCCGGACGCACGGCAAGGGTCGGTAGTTCGTCCAGCCCGCTTGGCGTTTTGAGGTTGAGCCCAAATAAATCAGGACCGCGCCGGAAGGCCTAACCGGCGGCGCCTCCAGACACGGCCCGATCTTCAATTCGAACTGTGCTCTAGCGAGTTTCCCCTAGAGCGACCGCAGGAAATTCACCAAATCCTGCTGGTTCTTCGAACTCAAGTTGTTAAAGTTCGTCACGCTCTGATTCGCTTCCGACGCCGGGTACGTGCTGTTGCCCAGGCTGTAATGGTCTTCGATCGCGGTCACGATGTTAGAGGTGCGGCCATCATGCATAAAGAAAAGCCGCTGCCCAATGCCCCACAAGGGAGCCGTGCGGAACTCATCCGGACCAGCTTGCCCTTGCGGCAGTCCATCGGCAAGTCCCGGTCCCATGTGATGCACGATCAGATCGGAATAGAGATTGATCGTAGTGTTGCCCAACGCGGGACGCGAAGTGGGCGGCGTCTTGAACGACGTAGTGTGGCAATAAACGCAACCCGCATTGGTGAATTGGGTTTTGCCATTGCTTGTCGAACTGGTGGCCTTCGCCGGCGTCGGCGGAGCTAGCCATTGCGTGAAGTATTCTGCGCGCTCTGCATCGCCGGGGAACATCTCCGTCAGAATTCCGGGGGTAAAGTTCGTCACTGTCTCCGGAACCGGGTTCAAAACACATCCGGGCGTCTGGTCAACTTCATTGGGAAATGTCTCGTTGGTCACGCCCATCTCGACGTTCATCTGCTGCGCCGACATTAACAACGTCGAACGAACCTGCGCCTTCCAGCCAAACCTCTGAATACTGCCGTCGTTTCCGCTGTAGTTGGGATGTCCCTTAATTCCCAACGTCGCTTTGACAGACAGGTTCGAATTCATATTGTTGATGATGTCGCTATTCCGAATGACTTCGATCAATCCATCGCCGTAGGTTGGTGGTACCTGGCGGAGCACGAGGTTGTTGTTCGCGGCCGCGGTCACGAAATCAGGCTGCGCTATATTGCATCCCGCAGCGTCGCTGCGACCGGTGATCGTAAACAACTCATGCACATTTCCGTCCGGAATTGTCGTTCCGGGCTGGTTGATAAAACGCGCTTCCAGAATCGGCCCGGTCGTCGTGATGAACGACGGCATTGTGTTGTCCGCGCCTTTGTAGTTGTAGATCGAGAACAGCGGATTCGACGGCGGGCTGGATCCTCCCACTGCCGGATACGCATGGCAACTGGCGCACGAATTGGAATTGAATCGCGGTCCAAGTCCTCCATCCGTCGGAGAAGTAACGATCACGTCATGCGTGCGGTTGAATTCGGTCGTGATGCTGGGCTCGATCTGTTGCTCGTTCGCGCTCAACGTGGAGATGAAACTCCCCGCGTTCGCCGGCAATGGTCGCGGACCGGGGTCCGTTGCGCTCAATGTCGGAGGTAACGCCGCATTCGTGCGTGCCGAGGCCGGTGCGGTCGCTCTTGACGCCTTCGTGCTCTTGGGGAAATACGCTGTTGCCGCCGTACAGATCGCCAGCAACAAGACGATCGGAAGGGCTACGCGCAGCCGCTTCCCTTGATTCGATCGAGTCTCAACGGGATTATTATTTTCCGACAATGGCATAGCGTCCTCTTCGTCTGATCGTTTTCCCAAGTTCATAACGAGCGCAGGAAGTTCACCAGATCCTGCTGGTTCTGCTGCGAGAGCGCGTTGAAGTTGTTGATGACCGTGTTGGCTTCTGAATTCGGGTATGTGCCGTTGCCCGAACTGAAGTGATCCTCAATCGCCTGGACGATATCGGTCGTGCGGCCGTCATGCATGAAGAAGTAACGCTGGCCAATTCCCCATAGGGGTGCCGTGCGGAACTGATCGCCCGTCGCATTTCCCTGCGTGACGTTGTCGGCCAATCCTGGTCCCATGTCGTGGACCAGAAGATCCGAATACAAGTTCGCCTGCACTTTGCTCAGGGCCGTAATCGACGAACTCGGAGTGGTAAACGAGTTGTTGTGGCACATGTTGCAGCCGATGTTGTTGAACTGCACCAAGCCATTGCTGGTCGAGGAAGTCGGAGCAACCGGAACCGGCGGAGCGAGGAAGCGCATGAAGAGTGAAAAACGCTCCAGATCGCCCGGGAAGTTTACCGGCAACTTGGGCGCCTCGCCCGTATCGTTGCGATCGTCCGGAACGCCTTTGGTTTTGTTGGTTCCCGGAGGCACTGGGAATGGCGGCAAGCAACTCGGAATGGATTCGTCGTTCTCGCTGGGGAACGCTTCGTCGCTGACACCTTCCTCCACGGTATAAGCTTCACCCGCGAAGTACAGCAGCGACTTGTTCTGCGCCTTCCAGCCGAAACGCGTGATGGTTCCATCGTCGTCGCTGTAGTTCGGATGTCCCGTGATTCCGAGAGACTGCTTCAGCGACAAGTTAGAATTCATGTTGTTCAGGATGGCGGTTTCCTGAATCAACTCAACCAGTCCGGCGCCAAAGGTCGGAGTCGTTTGACGGAAGATGATGTTGTTACTCTGCTGTTGCTGGCTGAAATTCGGCTGCACCATCGTTGTACAACCCGGCGCATCCGAGCGGTTCGAGATCGTAAACATCTGGTGGACGCCGCCATCAGGAGTTACGCCATCCGATTGATACGGGAAGCGTGCAACAATCACCGGCCCATTCGTCGTGACGAAATAGGGCATCGTATTCGTCGCGCCCATCAACTGATAAATGCCGAACAGCGGATTGCTCGGCGGACTCGATCCGCCTACCGCCGGATACGCATGGCAGCTCGAACAGGAATTGGAATTAAAACGAGGACCGAGTCCGACCGTCTTCACCAGCGGTCCGCCCGCGACGAAGTTTACTTCGGTGAAAATCTGCGTCAGACGGTTCGTAATCGCGCTCTGATTTTTCGTTAGCGTCGAATAGAACGCGCCGGCATTTGCCGGAAGCGGACGCGGGCCCGGATCGGTTGCGAGCGCTGAACCATGCACCACAACCGCACGCGATATCAATGCCGCCACCGACGCGATGGCCAGCAGCGCCAGCGCCACGCAACATCCGGCTCGCCGACGGAAGGAGCCTTCAGAACTGCCTTGAATTGGAGTTTTGTCAAATCTGAACATGGATTTCCAACCTGTTCTCACCGAGTGTTACAGCTGTATTGGAAGCGCAGTTCTGCAGTTATGTGAGGAAGATGGGGGGTGAACTTCCTGCCGGGTCAAGCACTTGGACGTTTCACGTTAATCGGGTGTTAAAAACGTGTCAATGAGAGAATAGACTCCGTGAACAAAGTTGCACATCGTTCGTTGGTTTCCCGTCATAACGATGACAATTTGGTTATCAATCGAATACTGGAGTATCCAGTTGATAAATGGCTCGAAAGTGCCATTTACCGGACCCACTGCGCCCGAATACCTTGTCCTATAAGCTTTTCGCTAAGGCAGCGAGTCGAGTCTGGGTTAGCAGATTTCTCGACTTGCAGCCAAAACTAGAACGAACTCCTCTAACAACCGATCGACCGATTGCCAAAGAAAGAGACCCCCTGAGAGACGAAGGACTCTCAAACGGTTTTAGCGTGGTTTCTCCATCATGGCTCAATTGACCAGCTTTCCGTTGCAGGACAGGATTCGCGTATTTGCGGCGGACAATACGGCGATGAATACGCAGTTGTTGGTTGAAGCCCTTGGCCGCGACGGCCAGTTCACGATGGCGACACCGGCAAATGGCGGAATAGAAATCCTTTCGGCCATTAAGCGCGACCACCATCATATTGCCCTGATCAGCGCCCGCCAAGGGGGAGACGGTCGGGCCGGTTTCGGCCTGGGCCGGGAGATTCGGTCCTGTTCCCCGTCTACCCGGGTGATTATGTTGCTCGATTCGTCGGAGCGGGCGCCTGTCATCGAGGCCTTCCGCTCTGGAGCGCGCGGCGTCTTTTCTCGCACCGAACCACTCAAACTGCTCGCAAAGTCGATTCGCTGCGTGCATGAGGGACAGATCTGGGCCAGCAGCAGCGAATTGCACTTCCTGCTGGAAGCTATGTCCGAGCCCGTCCCCATGTCCTTCACCAGCGCGAATGGAGATGCTCTCTTGTCGGCACGCGAACTGGACGTTGTCCGCTGTGTGGCCGAGGGACTCAGCAATCGCGAAATCGCGCAGCGGCTCACCTTGCGCGAACACACAGTGAAGAATTATCTGTTCCGGATTTTCGACAAGCTGGGAGTTTCGAGTCGAGTCGAAGTCGTTCTCTACGCATTGGGCAATCAAGGCGCCCCCAGCAAGCCCGAGCCACCTCAAACCTCGAAGAAGGATTCGTCCTCGAACCCTTCCCGCTCGGAGTCACCGGTGCGGCTGATACGCCAGTAAAGTTCCAAGTTTGACCTAAGCTGGCCCTCCAAAGCCTGTTGGCTCGAAAGCCCCTGTACTTCCCAGACACACGATAGTCACTGACCTGTGGTTATCTGTGCTTATCTGCTTTCCCTCTCTAGAGTTAGCTGCAAGGGGGCCGACGCGCGCCCTTCCTATCCAACATTTGAGAGGAAAATCAGATGAGGTCCGACGCAATTCCTCCGGCTCGGAACTATCCGAAGTACAGCTCCTCAAGGGCGCTTGCATTCGTAGCAACGTTCGTCGTAGCCCTTGGCTTGCCATGGTTCACAGCGTGTTCCGCAGCAAATTCTGCGGTGGCCGGTCAGCCAGCCGCGATTCAGCCACGCACGCCCGCAACCCAGACTCCCAACAATCCACTGCGGCTGTCCACGAACCTGCCCTCTGGCGAAGTCGGCACTCCTTATAGTGCGGCGGTCACGGTTAGCGGCGGAAAGGCTGCTTACGACTTCACGCTTTCATGGGGAACCCTGCCAACTGGTTTGGCGCTGAGTTCCTCGAGCGGGATGATTACGGGAACGCCCACCCAGGCCGGCACTTTTAGTTTCGGCATTCACGCGGTTGATTCCACAGGACACGGCGGCGCGCAGTCCCTGCAGATCACGATCTCGAATTCCGGCGGCATTGCCGTCACGCTCACTCCGGCAACAGCGACGATCGCATCCTCAGGCACCGTGCAGTTCACCGCGACGGTGAGTAACACTTCGAATGTCGGCGTCAATTGGACGACTTCCCTCGGCGCCATTAATACAAGCGGCTCCTACATTGCCCCTTCAGTGACCAGCACGACGACGGCGACCGTGAAGGCGACCAGCGTCGCTGATCCAACCAAATCCGCAACGGCTGTCGTTACCATCAGCCCCGCCGTGCAAACGGCGCTCACGATCACCACCACGGGATTGACCGCGGTCACCTCTGGCGTCGCGTATTCGGCAAATCTAAAGGCATCTGGAGGCACTACTCCTTACAGCTGGAATCTCGCCTCTGGAACCTTGCCGACGGGACTAAACCTCAATAGCGCCGGCTCCCTGTCGGGAACTACAACGCAGACCGGACAATTCAGTTTCACGGCGCAAGTCAGCGACGCGTCGTCGCCGGCACAGACGGCAACCCGGGTGCTCACGCTGACGGTCAACACGTCCAGCGGAAACGGAAACGGCGTTCAACAACCTTTCTTCAGCGCCGGTTTCAACGGCAGCCAAGTTTGGCCTCCGACTGACGGTGAGAACCAGACGGCGACGTTGGGTGGGATACGGCTCTGGGATGACGGCGTGAAGTGGGGTGACCTCAATACTGGCAATGGCGTTTACAACTGGAGCGGGCTCGACAACTGGCTGGATCGGGCGGCTTCGGCCAATATGGACGTGCTCTACACCTTCGGCGATACTCCGCAGTTCACAACCGCTCCTACAGCTCCCGGCGGATGCTTGTCGCCAGGGCCGTATAGCTGCGCCGCTCCCGTGGACGTGAACCCTGATGGCACGGGCACCGACGCTTACTTCTCAGCTTTCGTCACTGCGCTCGTCACTCACGCTGCCGGCCGGATTTCCTTTTACGAATTGTGGAACGAGCCGGACTGCACTTGCTTCTGGAGCGGCACCACCGCTCAGCTTGTTCGCATGGGCAAGGATGCGGCAGCGATTATCCGCTCACTTGATCCCAACGCAAAAATCCTCAGCCCCTCGGCCCACGGGCCAACCATGGCAACTTGGTTCGATGGATACATCGCTGCCGGAGGTGCTCCGAATTTTGACATCGTCAATGTTCATATGCGCGGACAACACGGCACGAACGCGATCCCGGAATCCTTCCTTACTGTTTACGGACAGGTCATTGCGGAAACGCAGAAACGCAATCTCACCGCACTTCCGCTGTGGGATGACGAACACGGAATTCTGCAAGGTCAGGGCCTCACCGACCCGGACATGCTGGCGGGTTATGTTGCTCGATCAGCCGTGCTCCGCGCCGGTGTTGGGCTGCAACGTCAGTACGTCTACACGTGGGACAGCCATGCGCCCTACGGACTTCAGGGAAACAACTCAGGTACCGCCTGGAACGAAGTCGCGACCTGGACGATTGGCCACACCATCAGCGCGTGCACCGCGAGCGGGACCGTCTACACTTGCGCGCTCGACTATGGACAGATTGTTTGGGACACGGCACAGTCTTGCGGTAACGGCGTCTGCACGACCTCAAACTACACCTACCCAGCCGGATACGTCTGGTCCTATGATCTCGACGGCAACCGCACCGCGTTAACAGGAAAAACCGTTCCCATCGGTTATAAGCCGATTTTGCTGGACAGCCAGTAATCAAAAGCCGTTTCCACAAACAACAAAGGCCCGCATTCACAAAGATGCGGGCCTTTCATCATTCCATCTCATTCGAATTCTCTGGATCGCGTGCTAGACTTCGGGCTTGAGCACCTTTGCGGAGAATTTTAAGCGCCGTCTTTTCTGGCTGATTGCGCGCACCTGCTTCACGCTCTATCGAGCTATTCCTATTTTCGGATCGTTGCGGGCTTCGATTGGAATCATTCGCAAAGGGCCGAAGATCCTGGTTATCCGTCGCAATGACGGACGGGGTCTTTCCCTTCCCGGCGGAATAGCGGGCTGGCGCGAGAATGAAGTGTCCACGCTGCGTCGTGAAGTTCGAGAAGAAACAGGGCTCGATGTCGACAGCCTGGAATTGAAAACACGCTACCACAGCCGCTCCGATGTTCCATGCTTGATTTCTCTCTTCGAAGTGAATGCCAGCGGAGAGTTACAGGATTCATGGGAAGGATCGGCCTGCTGGATGACGATTGAACAACTCGAGCCGCAGCTATTGGTCAGTCAGCGGCACGCTTTGGAATACATGAAAAATATCCGCGGCGGATCTCAAGCCGTTTCCGGCGGAAACTCGACGCCCGCTTCGAAGTAGGAAGCCTAGTCTGCCGAAGACGGTTTGCTTCACTTACACGTGGTCGTAATGTCGGTCACAATCGTGCTCGCCCCATCAAAATCCTCAGGTAATTCGTGAGGAGCTCCCGTCACACATGCGGCTGATTTACTTGAAGTGATGGCGTTATACCACTCGAGGCCGAGCGGCACCGCCGCAGTGAGATCTTCACTTCCAAAAAGAGATCGGACAAAGGTCTTATAACTAGGTGCCGGATCATCATCCGAAAGAACGCTATCGTGATGAAAATATGGATACGGGTCCGTGCCATTGCTGTTGATATCAACCGTACAAACGTCGCTCGAGTAGGCCGGATCGACGAAATCGGCTGCGGTCGTCAGACCATAATCTTCCGACAGCTGCGCTCCCGGAGGACAGCTCACCGTGGACACCGGCGCCGCTGTGCCTGCGCAACCTTGATCAATCCGTCCGTACGGAGGACCGGATGTTGTCTCTATCATGGTGAATTCCGGTCCCGGACCAGAACCATTCCCCATGCCGTACTGTGTGATCGCATAGGCCAGCAGAGCTCCGCCCCCACTGTTCCCGGTTGCGCACACCAGATGCGTTTTATCTCTTTTGAGGAGAACTTCCCACACAGCGTGAACAATCGTTGCGTATCGACACGCGAGACTTCGAGGACCGTCGGTCGCGGGGCCGGTGAGCCAGCCGTCTGGCTCTTGAATCACGCCCTCCGGGTCAACGAAGTCGACTTGCACAGTACGGTAGTTCGCGGCATTGATGGACTGCACGGTCATCAATCCGCAGTTGGAAGCAGAACACCTTGAATCGCCGATGAAATCCTGATCGTAGTCGTACAATGCCTGGCCGGAGCCACCGGTCGTGAAGAACACGGTGCCCTTGAGTGAGTTTAGGTCGGCCGGTTCATTAATCTTTACGGTCGCGGCGAAATCGCTCGACGCCTCCGGACAACCCGACACTACTGCGCGATAGCACGTTCCGCCTGCCAATCCATTGCTGTCGCACGTGCCGATCTCGAGCGTGGCCGTACCAATCGGATTTTGGACGCTATGCGTATGCGACGGTTGTGTGACGCCCAGAAGAAACCCGGGAGACAGAACGGCAATAAAAAAGGCTCCCCAGTAGGAAGCCCGTTGTGCCGTGATGATCGATGAAAAGAACTCCGAAAATGTTACAAAAGAAAGGTTGGAAAGTTTCGGTTGCTGGCGGACAAAAACCGATAAGGCGACCACGATACACCTCTACGTCAGTATCTGTTCATCCGCTTAGATGCGCTCCGACGTGCGGCGTTGACTGCCAGGAGACCTAGAACTTCTCACTTTGAGCAGTTCCGCACGGCTTTCAGCTACTGCCCTGTACCCGACAGACTAACCACCTGGGGTGACGAACTTGCAGCGTAATTCAGTGTGAGATTTCCAGTGATGGCTCCCGACACGGAAGGATTGAACTCAACTCCCAGGGTGCAAATGGCATTTGCCGGAATGCTGGTCCCACAAGGCGAGTTACCCCCATTTGTGTAAACGAAATCGCCGCTCGCGGTCACGCTACTGATCGGCGTCGCCACACTCTGATTGTTCGTGACGGTCACCACTTGGATCGCGCTCGCACCGCCAACCGAAACCGTCCCGAACGACAACGTCGAGGGCGACAGGGTGACTGCCAATACGCCGTTGCCGGAAACATTCAGCACCTGCGTACCGACTGAGGCAGTATCCGTGATTGTTATCCCGCCGACGGTCGTCCCAGTTACAAGTGGAGTGAACGTCACAGTCATGGTGCAAGTTTTGCCAGAACTCAACGTTCCAGTGCACGGGGTTGTTCCGCTTGGCGCAACAGAGTAATAGCCGCTGCCCGCGATGCTATTAATGCTGAGCGACGCCGAGCCGGCGTTCTTGACCGTAACCGTCTTCGCACTCGAAGTGTTCAACGGCACATTGCCAAAGCTGATGTTGGCTGGACTGAATGTCAGCGGTGCGGCACCCCCATTTTGGCCTGTTCCTGTTAAACCGCCCGACGCCAGAGTTCCATTGTAAGAAACGGTGAGTGCCCCCTTGATTTGTCCATTGAAAGTCGGGGCGAACGTAACGCCGAATGTGCATTTCGTCTTGGCTGCGAGCGTTCCGGTACACGGCGTGGTGCTGTTTCCTACTGCCGAGAAGTTGCCGCTTGTGCCGTACGTAAAGGTCAGCGTCTGGCTCTCGTTATTGGTGATCGTCATCGTTTGCGCTGCGCTCGAACTGCCAACGTTTGTCGCAGGAAACGTGAGGTTGGTCGAGAAACTTACCGGCAGTTGGCCCGCACCGGTGAGGGTCACGATGTGCGGCGCCCCGGTTGCGTTGTCGTTGATCGTGATCGTTCCAGTTAGGTTGCCGACGGTCACGGGGCTGAATGTCGCGGTGATCGTGCAGGTCTGTCCTGCCGTCAAGATCGCGCCCGTGCAATTGTCTGTCTCCGCATATCCTCCGCTTGCCGCCACGGACGAGACCGTCACATTTTCAAATCCGTTATTTGTGATCGTGATGTTCTGTCCGGCACTGGGAATGTTCAGGGCTTCATTGCCGAAGGCAATCGTCGTTGGAGACACTGCAATGGATGACGAAGCTCCGCTGCCCGAAAGCGCTATAGTCTGCGGACTGTTGCTCGCGTCATCTGTAATTACCAAGGATCCCTTTTGAGTGCCGCTGGTTGACGGATTGAAATAAATGCTGATGGTGCAGGAGCCCTGCGGAGCAATCGGCTGTTGGCAGGTGTTCGTCTGCGTAAAGGCCGGACTCGCAACCGTAATTCCTGTTACATTTAAGTTAACACTCTGATTGTTCGTGATCGTCTCAACGATCGGCGTACTCTCAACGTTCGTTTCCAGGCTTCCAAAACTCAAGCTCACGTTCGAAAGCAGCACAGGCCCAGTGGAGCAGGTGCTGGCCGCTGGAAGCGACGCTATCTCGGTGTACCAATATGGCTCCGTCGTCCGGTTGGAGGGTAAATATTCTCCAGCCACCCAAACGGTACAGGAGTCGCTCGGATCAAGCACTGCGCTGTACCAGTCGCCCCAGCGATAGTTCAATGTGTCTGTGTCTTCGGCATCCCCATCCGTCAAAGGACTCGCGATGTAACCATATGTAGAAGACGCCAGTGTGCCCGTATTGAGAAACAAACTGTCGAGTCCGGGATGCTCGCTGCTTCCGCTGCCCGACACGCCTAGAATCCCTTGGAGGTTGCCCGCTTTATCGCGGGCGATGCTCGGAAGTGCCACGTAAGCATTCCCATCAACCGGATCGATCGTGGGGTAGTCGGCCGCGACATAAACTGCATTCGGGGCTCCGGGATTCCTTTGCAACACGCGAATGTCTGCTTCGGTCTGGGTGCGGCCCGTCGCGCTCGGAGTGATCTGAATATCGTGCGCGGACGTCCATATGCTTCCCTGTCCGCGATTGGATGTGTACTGGAAGAACTGCTGCATACGGTCGGCAACGGAATCGATATGAATGCCCGTCACCGAAGTCGAGGGTTGTGGAATGCAGACTGTGTTGTAGTAGCTGCTCGCGATGAAACAGCCCAACTGATCTCCGCCCGCTTGCGTGGAAGCAAGATCCCAGCTGTTGACGAAC
The DNA here is from genome assembly GCA_963793945.1 of uncultured Acidobacteriota bacterium. GTDB lineage: Bacteria > Acidobacteriota > Terriglobia > Terriglobales > Acidobacteriaceae > Sulfotelmatobacter. The sequence goes on from CAWCCE010000003.1 coordinate 536,766, forward strand.
GTCGGCACGGGGCTTGAACTGCTCCAGTTGATCGTCCACTCCTCCACACCCTGCGTGTGGTTGGGATCCGTCAAATAGGATTTGCCGTCTTTCGGCGGCTCGATCATGTAGGTGAACATCTCCCCGTCGGCCGAGATCGGCGGAGTCGTATCCGAGTTATTAGCGGGCACCCAACTGCGGCGCTGGTTATAGGTCGTCAGCGGATGCGCGATCGTGCACGCCGGTGTCTTTGAATTGTTCACCCAGGGGTTTGCTGTGCTGGCCCGCAACCCTGCCAGATCCACGGCGCAGAGCAATACGCCATTGATGTTGTCGGCGTTGTTTGGATCCAGCATGTCATAGCTGATCCAAAGGGCCTGATCGGGCGCCGCCGCGTAAGGCGGAGTCGTGCTGGTCGAACTCTGCCAGAGGCCCGCCTGCGGATAATCCGGATAGTAATAATTTCCGTGAGAATTCGTCGGGATGACGTTGTCGAGATCGTACTCATATGCGAACCAGGAGAACGAACTCTGCGAAACGTCATCGATATTGCTGACCGCTACGCAAAGATAATTGTGCCCGTTGGACGGAGCTGTAATGCGCTTTTGCAGAATCCACACGTTGTATACGTTGTCGTGCAGCAGCTGCGCATTCGGCGAGTAGGCAGCCGGGCAGTGTGATGTGTTCCCGCTGTTATTGCTGTTCTGACTCCAGGGACCGGAATCTGTTTTCGGACTCGAGCTGCCCAGAAAATTGACGGGCTGGTTGGCATTGGCTCCGCTCTTGTACCAGCATTGGTACGCGGCGTTGACATGCTCGCAGTATTCTGTGAGTCCGACCGCGATCGTGACATCTGGTGCGGCGCTCGGATTCATCTTGTACTGGACGGTGTTGAGTCCGGCAAAAGTATTCATCGTCCCGGTCTGTCCCGATCCCGATATGCACACCGCAGGAATCATGAACGCGAGGATTACCACCAAGTTGGCCCGTGAAGTCAACGCAGAACGCTCCATAGTCAGATTCGGGGGACACCGCTGGTGTGGTCAGCTGCACTTGTGCTTCCAATCCGCACAAGCGGTTAACATATTTACTTCTTTAAAATGTTGTACTTACAGTTGACGGGAGAGGCTACGCTTTACTCTCGCTCGGCTTAGTTGCAATCTGCTGGTGCCTCGATTTCATCTCGCGGTACTTCTTCCAGAGGGGAGTTGGGACTGCGGAATACGCGAAAGGTACGATCAAATCAGCCGTTCTCAGAATCTTGTGCCGGATGGCGTCGGAGGTCCGCTCTGAAAAGGACGCGGCCTGTGTTCCTTCGCTGACCGCTGCGTTGACGGGCCACCTTCCGTCCGACTCCTTTCGCCAATACACGACATATCTCTCGACCTTGCTCTTAAGCTCCGGAGAAAGCACTTCCGGCCGTTCACGTTTCGCCAGGATGCTCGAACTCTTAACACCCGAGTGATGCTCTCCGTTGTAAATTGCAGAGCGATCAGCGCCCTCAAGCGTCGCCATCTTGGGATCAAAGTCAATCCCGATGAATTCGCAAATCGCATTCAGCGTCGTGGAGGGGTCGCGCACAAGCTCGTCATACTGCACCTGATGAATGTCCGCCCCTCGACGGACCAGTTCGTCCGCTTCCTGCTTCATCCGCCGATAGCCGAGAATCGCGCGCAAATCCATGCCAGGCCGGGCAAACCACGAAGCCTTTTCCGCCGCGCGCACGATGCTGCGGCAAACATCCGCCGGATCGCGCCAGATCACGATGAACTTTGCATTGGGATACCAGCCTGCAAACTGGTTCATCGAATCGTAATAGGTCGGCGACTTGCATCCCCATACAGTCGCACCTTTTTTCCCCGCATATTGTTGCGCGACCGCCCGAAATGCATTGGGAAGATCTGTAATGTCTGCGGGAATCGCCGCCGGATCAATCTTGTGCCGCGTCAGCGCACCGTTCCACGAATCGACTTTGTTCAGCCACCAGGAGCTTTTTCGAGGAATGTAAAACAGCGGCGCCAGCGTGAGCATGTCCGATTCATACATCAGCCCAATCTGCGGATGCTGGTTTAGCAACGCGTACAACAGCGATGTCCCCGAGCGCCACATACCAACCACAAAGAGCGGCCCGCTTCTCATCTCCGGATTCTGGTTTTCATTTTTCATCGCACAAACAATCAGGCTGCCTGCACCTGAGAAAAAATGTCCTTGAGATTGCTGTATCCCTCTTCGGGCCCGTATTTCGTCTCCGTCAGCCGGCGCCCGCATGCACCCATTCGCACGGCTTCTTCCGGATGATCGGCCAGGTACTGAACTCTCTCGCCTAAGTCAGTCGCATTGCCTGCCTCAAACAACAGGCCCGACTTCCCTTCTTCCACAATGTACGGCAAGCCCCCCATGCGAGATGCCACTACCGGTTTCGACGCCATGAATCCTTCCAGCGCCGTCACCGGAAAATTCTCATACCATTCCGAGGGCAGAAGCAGGCAGAACGAGTTGCGCAGAATCTCCCATTTTTCGTCGCCTGTCTTAAAACCCAAGAGTTCGATATTTTGCAGGTTCTTGTCGCGAATGTAGTTGCCCAACTCCTGCTCCATCGGGCCCGTACCGACTATCTTTAGCTGTACCTTCGGCAACTTCTCAAACGCGCGGATCAGCGTCCAGCAGCCCTTTTCTGGAGACAGCCGGCCCATGAAAAGTGCATAGCTGTTTCCAGTCTTCTCATCCGCAGGCAGAGCCGGAGCACGCACAAAGTTCGGGCGCACAAACAGCTTCGATTCCGGAACTCCGACCTCCCGCATCTTGATCCTGAAAAACTCCGTCAGGCAAATGAATGCGGAAATCGTGTCGACCATACCCGCCAAGCGATTCAGGCCTAGCGTCATCGCGTACAGTCCGCTTAACGCATAGCTATTTTTGAAGCAGCGGTTGCGAACTGCGTTCAGATAGTTTCCCCCCTTACATGCTTCACAAACCTTACCCTGCGTATAAAAAAGACCATTCGGGCAGAACGGGCGAAAGTTGTGGAGCACCTGCACGGTGGGCACGCCCATGTCGTGCAGCGTGTAATAAGCGGAAGGGGAAATCAGGGGGTAAATGTTGTGAACGAACGCAACGTCCGGTCTCACTCGCCGAACTACATCATCAATTTCACCGCTCGTCTTCCATGAATAAATGCTCTGTGGAAAGAAGAGCGCCTTCTGTACGACATTGAAGTTCTTGGTCTCGTCATTGTGGCGGGTATAGGGGACGACTTCGTCTCCATGACTCTGGAGTAATTCCGTTTCCGCTCGAACAACCGAGTCCTCGCCTCCAAACTGCTGGTACGCACTGTGTACGAGAAGAACTTTCATGCCGGGTATTCATTATCGCGCCACTCAACTTGCTTCTAGACCTCTTGCTGCTTCCGGATACCTAAGAGCTCCAGCGTTATCTGGTAAACAAATTTTGGATTGTTGACCAGATACCGCTTCCACAGCCGTTTCGGATCCTGGTAGATGCGGTGCATCCACTGCACGCCCGTCAATTTCATCCAGTACGGCGCATCTTTGATGCGGCCGGTGTGAATGTCGAATGCAGCCCCCACGCCCAACATCACTTTTGCGTCGAGCTTGGAGATGTATTGATCCATGAACCGTTCCTGCTTCGGCGTACTCAATCCAACCCAGAAAAAGTCCGGCTTCAGTTCCGCCACTCTGCGGATCAGCTCCGCTTCTTCGTCCGCTGTGAGTGGACGGAAAGGCGGCGTGTACGTTCCCACAACATTCAGCCCGGGAAAACGCTGAGTCAGCGCGTCTTTCAGCTGGTCTGCGACTCCGTCGTTTCCACCATAGAAGAAATGGGTGTAGCCCTTCTGCTGTGAAAGCGCACAGATCCGCAACATAATCGTGGGACCAGTCACCTGGCGCATCTGAAACAAGCCGCGCAGCCATCCGACCCAGACGGTGGGGCGTCCATCCGGAATCGTCAGCAGAGCGTTGTTGATGATGCGCTTGAGATTGGCGTCCATCTGCGCTTCCATGACGCCTTGCACGCCAGTGACACAGACATAGCCCTTCTCATTTTCCGCGACCGCGGTTTCTAAGCGTGACAGGGCGCGGTCCATGCTCGTCGCATGGACCTTGACGCCCAGTATCTTCACGCTACTGTCAACCGAGGGTTTCGACATGGCATTAGTCATTCAGATGGAGCTGGCCCGAGTTAGTCGCCGTTCACTCCGGCTAATTCGCCCACTTCCTTCTTCTTGAGCTCGCCCTGAATCCACTTGTAGGTGATCGCGAGACCCTTATCCAGCGGTGTGTTCGGCTCCCAGCCCAGCACCTTGCGCAGCAGGGTATTGTCGCTGTTGCGGCCGCGCACTCCTTGCGGCTTGGTCAGATCGTGCTTCTTCGCCAGCTTCTTGCCGGCGATGCCGCAGATCATATCGACCAGGTGGTTGATGCTCACCATCTCATCGGTGCCCAGGTTCAAGGGCTCACGGTGATTGGAAGCCATCAGGCGGATCAAGCCTTCCACGCAGTCATCGACATACATGTAGGAACGAGTCTGCTCACCGTCGCCCCAGATCTCGATCGTGCCGTCGGTTGACGACGCGACTTTACGCGAGATCGCGGCCGGAGACTTCTCCTTGCCGCCGTCGTACGTTCCCAGCGGACCGTAAACGTTATGGAAGCGGACAATGCGCGTCTCGAACTTGTAGTCGTGATAGTAGTAGCGGCAGAGCTCTTCCGCGAACAGCTTCTCCCAGCCATAACCCGGCTCGGGATCGGCAGGATACGCATCCTCTTCCTTCAACGGAACAAGGTCAGCGCTCTTCTGCTTGTACTGCGCGTAGACGCAGGCGGAAGACGAGAACAGATATTTCTGTACGCCGTTCTGCTTCGCCGCTTCGAGCATGTGGGCGTTGATCAGAATGTTGTTCTTCGAGATGTCGGCCAGGAACGATGTGATATAGCCGATTCCGCCCATGTCGGCAGCTAGGTTGTAAACCTGATCGATGCCTTGGGTAGCGGTTAAGCAGTTCTCCCAAATACGCAGGTCCAGAACTTGAAAGTCATCCGCGGCGGACGCCTCGTACTCGGGATGCTTTATATCCACCCCGCGCACCCAGTAGCCGTCCTTCTTCAGACGCTTTACCAAATGGTGGCCAATGAAACCACCTGCCCCAGTTACCAGAATCCGAGTCTTGTTTGCCATAGCGTTTACTCCCCCAGTTTTGTGTTTTCGATTGACAGTTAGTGAACAGCCTTGGTTACTTCACTTCGAGAAAAAAAGTACTTATCCGAGTCCATCCTGCGAAGCTCAAGCGCAGGTCGGAGCTGGATCTTCGGGTATGTCCGGATGAATTCGGCATATCCCAAAATCGCAAAATAGAGCAGCGGACAATGCCACGCCAGCTCGTCGTTGAAGAACGAGTGCAGCGTCAGCATGCCCAGCAGCGCGAACAACTCAATCGCCAACTGCCGTTGCTCCGGTGTGAAAATGTCGCTTCGTATGCAGCGGATCAGGTAGTACCACGCCGCCAGCAATGCTCCCGCGAAAGGAATGATGCCCCAGAAGCTGGTGCCGATTAGAACTTCGATCCAATCGCTGTGCATCATGGCCGCAGCGCCGACCCCTAACTTACCAAGCACGGCGAATCGACCTGCGGCATATGCTCCCAATCCAGTGAACGGATGCTTCGCGAGTTGCTCGAGTCCGAATTGCCACCATCCTGTGCGTCCACTCAAGCTGCCAAACGCGTCCTCGGACTGATCGCGGTTGACGACGCCCATCACAAAATCACTGACATAACCAGTCAAGCGGTCGTCCGCAAAAACCGCCATCGCGATAAATGGAGCGGCTGCGAGGCTTCCCCAAAACGAAACTTTGCGCAGATGAGGTGAGGAGACAACGATCACGATCACAGCAAATAGGAACGCTGCCTCGGCATTTCTTGTCTTCGACAGCACCATCGAAGCCAATCCGAAAGCTAATAACAACAGATACCAGGCACGCTTCTTGGCTTGTCCGAAGACCGGCAACAGGCGGCACAGCGCAATGATCGAGAGCACAGCACCGGACGTTCCAACGCTATTCGATGCTTCCACTGGAAGCACGCCGGTCAGACGGCCTCCATCCATCGCCTCAGTGGGCCAGATCGGAAGATTAAGCCACACGCCCACGAGCGAGACACCGTAGAACGTGATCGTCCAGTCCACCAGAGTATCGTAGGTAAAAAACCCTTCCGCGCTGGCTACAACCGCAGCTAATAGCGAAACGTCAGCGAGAAATTCCAGGGATTTGTAGGCCGTCCAGGCTGCATTCACCGACCACGCCGTCGTCGCCAGACATACCAGACAATAAATTGCCATCGCTCCGGGGATGCCCCGGAACAACGCGCCAAGCCAATTCGGCTTCTTCAGGATGAGCCGGATGATGAGCGTGAGAGCAACAAGCCCTTCCGGGATTACCCTCAGCATCGCGTAGCTGTCGAGCGGATTCGAAGATGCCGCGCCGACGTCACGGATGCGAAACACCAGCGTGCTGAAGTAGAGGCCGAACCAGAGTGGGTGCCACCACGTCCAATTCGCCTTTAACTGCTTGGCACTTGCAATTGCTTGTGGAAAAGCCTTTACGACCCAGGCTCCCATGGGCACAACCAACAACAGGGCCCCTGCGCCGATCAATATGCCGGAACTTGAAGAACCTGCCACGAGCGTCAAGGAAATTGAGATGACGCATCCGAGCATAATGAATAAGACGAGCAGGCCCATCGAGCGCTTGTCGCGCACGTTTACTGCGTTGCTCGTTCTCATCCGTTCTACAGTTCCCGAACTCATCTTCCCTCTTTCAGTGCCTGCAGCACACCGTAGTACGCCGGCTTCTTCGCGTAATCATCGTCGAACAACACGGGTTTCGCGTTTGGCAAGTTCTTCCAATCGGAAGTCCGCAACCAGCTATATCGATCAGCGATACCCCACGTCATGAACCCGATGCAGTTCGAATCCTTCAGGCACGCATGAACCACGTTGTAGAACACTTCTTTCTGCTTAGCAAAGGCTTCCGGCGTATCGTCCGGACCCTGGTATACATCCATCTCGGTGATGTGTACCTTCACTCCAGCTTTGCGCGCGCTATCCAAAAATGCCTTGAATTCGTCGAGATACGTCGGGCGAAGCTGAGGCAGTTCCCAGTGCATCTCGGTGCCTACCACATCGATTGGAGCGCCTTTTTTCTTGACTCGGTCTACCAGCGAAAAGAACTCGTCGGCCCTCTCTTTGTCGATTCCACCCTGCCCGAAGGTGTCATTCAATAACAGCAGAGGATTGGGATTGGCTTCCCGTGCATACTGGAACGCTTTCACGATGTAATCGTCGTCTCCCAATACTCGCGACCAGCAACCGTTATGCGTAGGATTCGTCGGCTCGTTGACTACTTCCCAAGAGTAATAAGTGTCGCCGCCATGCTTTACGACTGCCTGAATATGCTCTTTCAGAATCCCGTCAAGTTCCTTGGCTGACCAATTGCCGCAAGCCTGATTCTGAAAATTGAGCCACGGCGCCGTTTGCATGTTGCGATACACCAGGCAATGTCCCATGAGTTTCATCTGATGTTGCTTGGCGAAACTCATTGCCTCATCCATCGCGTCGAAGTCGAAATGTCCACGCTCCGGTTCAGTGAGATTCGGGAAAACGATCGAGACTCCCGCATTGAACTCGCGCGCCATCACCGGCTTGTATCGCGGGTCGCGATTCCACATCCGGCCTTGAATTGTCGTGCCAACCCAGAACCCCATCGGTTCGGCGGCCTCGCGGAGAGTCCCGCTGTCGGACGCCTCATCTTTTTTCTGGGTTACCCCAAGCGGGACGAACACCAACATCATCGCCAGAATCGCCCCACTTTTCTTCATTACCCTGGTCATACTTTGGCCGGTTACCCTTGTGCCAGCTATACCCGCACGCCCGTGGCGTATTCCGCGGGCACTTCTTCCTTGACGCCAGCCGGATAACCTGCACGGACCAAATCCTCCGCTGCGTAGGCCGTGACCATGTCGATCTGCGCCGGGCTTAGCTTTTCTCGCCACCCGCCGACCGATCCGCTACGTACGAAACGGGCATCCTCGCGATCAACGTTGTGCTTTCGCAGAAGCGTTCCCTTCCCCAGCGTTGCCCCCGAATTCTTGGCCTTTTCTTCTTTTTCGCGCATAGCGCGCAGCGAATTGTTTTCCACCGCGCGGCGAATCTGCTCGCGATCGCGATCAATCCCAAGGAAGTTGAGCATTTCTACCAGCCCGCTCTCGGTGTCACGGCGCAAATCTTCGTAGCGGACCACCAGCAGGTTGCCGTTCTTCGCCAGAGGGCTCTTCACCCACGAATCCACGTGAGACTGCCACGAACCGAATCGCGTCACTTTGCCTTTCAGGAAAGACTCGATGTAGCCATCCATCCCGTTGCCGTTATCGAAGTACTGCGAGAAGCCCATTTCCTTGTCGCGCGCCCAATTGGAGAGCATCACGTCGCGCAGGTCGCGCATGAGGTAGATCGCGCGTTTGTATTCAGGTCGGTACTGGTGGTGAGTCTTGATAAAGCGTCCGCCATTCGGCAGCACGTGCTGCGCGTTTTCGTGCGTACCAAGCTCCGGCAGCACCTGGTTCACGTTGAGGAAACCCGCCGTATCGTTGGTCAGAACCTCGAATAACACGAAGCGCAACCAGGTATTTCCCGAGCGCTCGAACGACGCAAAGAGCACGTCATTGTCTTGCAGGCCGCGATGCTCCCACCATGATTTGGGGGCGCGCAGCTTCGTGCGGGAGGCCTTGAAACGGAGTGTCTTCAGAGTATTCATCAATTAACTTTCCCCTTGGAGAACCGGATTCGGTACCGAAATCGAATTCGACTTGCGTTGGAGGATGTACATCGAAATCAAAAAGGCTGCGATGTTGGCGACGATAACGCTCCACACTACGCCCCACAACCCGAAGGCCCACGTTGCCGGTACGCCAACGACGAGAGAGAGTACGCTCGCCACAACGCGCGCGTAAAAGATGGAGTCGGGCGACTCAATCGCCCGCAGCATGATTGCTGGACCGAACGCCGCGCTCCACAGCGTCGTTCCGAGAGCAACATACGGGATCAGCGGCGCTAGTTCCATGTACTTGCCGCCATAAAGAATGTGGAAGGCTACGCTCTTAAACGGAATCAGGATTGCCCAGTACACCACTGCGCCCACTACGAACAATCCGGTGATGCGGCGCACGAGCGGTCCGGAACTGGCAATGCCTTTTTCGCGGCACACTCGCGCAGCATAAGGCAAGAACAGAATCGACAGCGCTGTGTAGCTCTGCTCCAGTGGCAAGGACAAGTTCATCACGGCGCGCAATTGCCCCGCCTGCGCCATCCCGGAGAACATGGCCACCAGCGGGTAATACATGTAGTACGGAATCCACGTCACGACGGAGACGCCAAGTGCCCACCGCCCATATTCCCAATGCTTGCGCCACGCCTGCGCGGTGGTCGGCGCATCACAAGTGTCGGGAGGTAGCGCCTTCTTTATCTGCGACAAAAGAAACAGTCCCGTACCGAGTGCACCGATTGCCATCAGCAGGTACGCCGAAAACGGGGACATCAGCGCTTTGCGATAGACGACGAACAACCCGCCGGTTGTCAGGACGAAATAAATAAATGCCCCTATCGCAGCGCGTGCAGGAGCAAGGTTCATGTAATACGAGCGGCGTAGCAGCCAGAAAAACAGAATGCACGGAGATGCGATTGCGACACCCGCTAAGGCACCGGGAAAGCCATCGGCCTTCCCCATGGCGTAAGCAACGGCAGCGGATCCACCGAGCAATACAAGACCAAACACGGTTACAACGGCCTGCAGGCTCAAGAGCGCTTTAAGGTACCCACGCAAGCACTGGCGATAGGCCGAGCCACTGAAGACAGCCTGTGGTTCCGAAAGGAGCGACTGATAAACGTATGACAGAAACAAGAAAACCGAGAATGCGGTCGAAAACGAGCCATACTGCGCGGGAACCAGCCACCGCGCCAACAAGATGCTAATTAGAAAGTTGGATCCCGAAATCAGCCCCTGATCGAGAATCGCAAAACCACCCTTCGTGACCCAACGACCGACCGTGGTGGCGGAGTTGCCTTTCTCCGCACCATCGGCGGTATCGGGTCCGGCGGCGGTCGATTCCTCGACGTAATCCGGATCCATCACCTGCTCTGTGTTCGATGAACTCATTTATAAAATTTCTACCGATCTCTAGCGGGATACTATTTGCCCACGATTGCCAATGATTCCTCGCCAACCGAATGTGCCAGACAGTCAGCCAACTCCTCAGCCAGGAATCGCACCTGCGGTTCTTTCAGCAGACTGAGGTGATCGCCGTTAATTTCGCGCAATTCAACTCCGCCCTCGGCCATGCGCCACCAAATCGCGTACGGATCATTCAGGCTGTCGGCAGACTTCTCTCGCACTCGGAATAATGTGACGCGCCCCGGATAAGGTTGCACCTCGTAATCTCCCGCAGCCCTGGAGCATGCCTGCCGCACATTCCGTAATGCTCGCGGCAAGAATTGCAATTCGATCCGCTTCCGCAATGTCATCACGACAAAGCTTCCCTTTTTCAGGATGAACTTGATTCGCTCTTTCAACGGGAGTGTCAAAACCTGCTTGAGCTTCTCACCGCGCGATTCTTCTTTGCCGGGATATGCATCGAACAAAGCCAGAAGCGCGACACCCTCTCCTTGCGCTTCCAGGATCTGCGCCATCTCATAAGCCACCAGGCCACCGAACGAATACCCGCCGATGCGATAAGGACCTTCGGGCTGCACCCGCCGGATCTCCTGAATGTAGCGTTCGGCCATCAGTGGAATACTCGTCAAGCATTCCTGCTTTCCATCAAGGCCTTGCGGCTGCAGTGCGTAAAACGGCTGATCCGATCCCAGATGTCGAACTAGATCGCGGAAGCCAACAACATTCCCGCCGACGCCATGCACGCAGAAGAATGGAGGACGGGATCCTTGCGGCTGCAGGGGAACTAGCGAAGACCACGAACTGGCCCCTTCTCCCATCAGCCTCGTCAACTGCTCAATCGTCGGAGCCTGCAGCAGCGCTGCCAGGGGAAGCCTCTTTCCCAACTGTTGTTCGATACGGTGCATCAGGCGCGCTGCTAAGAGCGAGTGTCCGCCAAGTTCGAAGAAATTATCCCGAATGCCCACTGGCTTCTTGTCGAGAACGGTCTCCCAAATCTGCGTCAGCTGCGTTTCCAGTTCGCTGCTGGGAGCCACATACTCCTGAGTCGCAGCGAAATCCGCCGCTTTCGGAGCTGGTAAAGCCCGCTTGTCCACCTTGCCGTTTGGCGTCTTCGGCATCGCCTCCAGAAGAACCACGGCCGCCGGCACCATGTAATGCGGAAGCTTCTTGGTCAAGTACGAACGGAGTTCGCTTGCCGTCGGAACCTGTTCGCGCGACGGCACTAGGTAAGCAACCAAACTTTTTTCGCCGGATGCATTCTCGCGAGCCATCACCACTACTTCATGAGCGCCGGGATGCGCTCCTAGGACAGCTTCAATCTCCTCGAGTTCGACGCGGTATCCACGAATCTTCACCTGATCATCAGTTCGCCCCGCGAATTCAATATCGCCGTTTGATAGGTAGCGCGCCAGGTCACCGGTCTTGTACATACGAGCACCCGGTTCCTGGCTGAACGGATCGGCGACAAATTTCTCGGCCGTCGTCTCCGGACGGTTGAGATACCCACGAGCCAGTCCCGGTCCAGAAACGTAAAGGTCTCCCGCAACTCCCACCGGCAGCATCTGCAGACTCTTGCTGAGGATATAAATCTTTGTGTTGGCGATGGGACGTCCGATCGGCAACACGGCCGGGAGTTCTTCGGAATCCTTCGGCTCGTACGACGTCACAATCACGCTGGTTTCAGTCGGTCCGTATGTGTTGACCCAACGCACCCGTGAACTGGTCAGCTTGCGCCATGTTGCCAGAGCACCCGATTGCGCCTTCTCGCCACCCACGATCACCAACCGTAAACTCTTCGGAAGTTTCAGCGTCGATTCCGCCATCTCGCGAACCAGCTCATGCCAATAGGCGGTCGGCAAGTCCAGGGCGGTCACGCCATTCTGGTCGACCCAACGCAGAAAATCTCCTACCGCGAGTGAAGCGTCTTCTTCACGAACAATCAGGGATCCGCCCGCGATCCACGTAGGAAAAATCTCTTCGATGGCGATATCAAATGAAATCGACGCAAACTGCGCCATCCGGTCGGTTGTCGTAATGCCGAATAATTTCGACGCAGCGACGTTGTGGTTCACCAGTCCGCCGTGTGTAAGCAGCACGCCACGCGGCTTGCCGGTCGAGCCCGACGTGTAGATCACATAGGCCAGATTCTCAGGCTCCACATTACTGCGGACGTTCTCGCGACTCTCATCCGCGAACAGCTTCCAATCCGGCTCAAGATTGACGACCTCAGCCTCGAAGTCCGTCACTTCGGAGAGCAATCCCGGTTGCGAGAGAACCAGAGAGGCCTCCGAGTCCTCGAGCATGTAGGTCAGCCGCTCTTTCGGATAAGCCGGATCAAGCGGCACGCAGGCCGCCCCTGCCTTCAATACCGCGAGAATCGCAACCGGCAATTCCAAAGAACGCCGCAAGCAAATCCCGACTCGAGCCTCATGCCCGATTCCGCGCTTCCGCAAAAACCGCGCCAACTGGTTCGAGCGCTCGTTCAATTCCCGATACGTCAGTCGCTTGCCACTATGCTCCACCGCACTCGCATTGGGCGTTCGCAGAACTTGTGCTTCTACCAATTCGTGAACACATAATTCGCGAGGATATTCGACTTCCGTCCGGTTCCATTCTTCGAACTGCAGCTTCTCTTTTGCGGTGAGCATCGGCAACGCCGAAATCGCCTGATCCGGATTCGCGACCATCGCTTCAAGCATCGTCTGGAAATGCCCGGCCATGCGCTCAATCGTCGTTGCTTCAAAGAGCTCCGTGCTGTATACAATGCGTCCGACGATTCCCGCCGCTCGATCCTGCAGTTGAAGCTCAAGGTCGCGCTCGGACGTTTCAGACTTGGATACCTCAATCGCCGCTTCGGCCGCGGTGAACGAGAACATCACGTTGAAAAGCGAAGCTTGGCTAGAACTTCCCTTGGAGGCACTCTCATAGGGAACAATGTCGAACGGCGGATGCGCCAGCATCGCTCGGAATGTCGGATCGCTTCCCAGTTTCGCGCGAAGAGCGACCACTTGACCGCCCGACGATAACGTCCCGATCACAAATTCGTCCTGAGAGCTGTATCGGCCCATCAAAGCCGCGAAGCAAGCTACGCTTGCGTCAAACAAGTTGCTGCGTTCCTGCTCGGCAAACTGGCACAGGCTCTCAGACAACTCTTTCGGAAGATTGAAAGAATGCACGGCGCTACGAAAGCTTTGCACCGCCGGTCGCGGATGGTCTGTCGGCAACTGCAACTTCATCGACACTCCTTCACCCGATTCCGGCTTGCGTACATGCAAAAACTCCCCAATAGTTCCCTGGACGTCATGCGCTAAACTTCACCATTTGATTGCTGATTTTGTTTCGATCGAATTAAGCTGCGCCAGAACCCTTCAATACCGCGGGAACTGTTTTGGCGAGGATCTCCAGATCCAGCCACAACGACCATGTCCGGATGTATTGCAGATCCAACTCCATCCACTTCTCAAACGTGGTTGAACTACGGCCCTTGATCTGCCAGAGGCACGTGATTCCCGGCCGAACGCTGAACCGCTTGCGCTGCCAGTCGCCACAGAAGGTCTCGAACAATTCGTAGTCGCGAACCTGAAGTGGGCGCGGACCAACCAGGCTCATCTCGCCCTTCAGAACGTTAAAGAGCTGTGGAAGTTCGTCAATGCTGGTCTTCCGCAAAAAAGCTCCGATCATCGTGACGCGAGGATCTTTCTTGATCTTGAACACAGCACCATTCGCCTCGTTCAGGTGCTCGAGATCTTTCAGCCGCGCTTCGGCGTCGACTACCATGGTCCGGAACTTGTAAATGTGGAACATCCGCTTGTTCAGGCCAAGGCGCTTCTGCACGAAGAAGATCGGACCCGGCGACGTCAATCGCACCAACAACGCCGTCAGCAGCATCACCGGTGAAAGCAGGATGATTGCCGTCAGTGAAACAACAATGTCAATCGCCCGCTTGATCGCCAATCCCCAGAAGTCTGTAATCGTCGACTCGTGGCTGATGAGCGGATCGCCGTCGAACTCATCGGTGCGATGACGCGCTTCCTTCAGGTCAAAGATGTTGGGCAGGAAGCGAACGATGATTCCCTGTTGTTCGCATGCGGCCGCGATTTGCGATGCGAACGTGTGGAACGAGCGAATCGGCAATGCGAGCACCACTTCGTCGACCACATTCCGGCGCACATATGACGGAAGTGCGTCCAGGTTCGATACAAGAGGCAGTCCCTGCTTCTTGAATTCTTCGAGTCCGGTCCAGTCTTCGTCCGCAAATCCCAGAATTCGGTATCCAAGCTCCGGTTTGTGCTGGATTCGTTCTACCAACTGCAACGCGCGGGGATTCGTGCCAATTACCAGCATGTTGCGCATGTTCTTGCCGCGGCGGCGCGCATAGGACAGCGATCCGCGAATCATCGTGCGGCTGAGGATCACCAGTACGGTGGTCAGTACCCAGAACAGCACCAGGAAAGTCCGGTTTACAACCCAGATCCGGAACGCCAGGCCGAACGCCGCAATCACGCCGGTTCCCAGCGTCGTGGCGCGAGCAATATCGGTGATTTCATCCCAGCGGCTCGTCAGGCGCTTCGATCCGTACAGTCCCACGACGCTGAACAGGATGTGCCAGATCAGGGCGAAACTGGCGAATAAGATCAAGTTGCCTAATTTAACGCGCAACTCGAAGAATTCCGCCAGGCTGATCTTGCCTACCCGGTGATACAACGGCAGGGTGGAGATGGCGAACGACACCATCATCAAGAGCAAATCCAGCAGCTTGACCAGGTTCGAAAAGATTTTGCGGCCTATACGCATAAGAAATCCTGAGGAGATGGTTACAAGTGCTTCGTAGTTCTGGGGAGGGATCAGTGAGTGGAAATGCGGGCAACGTCGTGGATGCCCGCTAGGCCAACCGAATCGGAGCGCCTACTTCTTCGATTTTGCGAGTACGAGCCGCTCAATTGCGTCGACGCTCTCCAGATTGTCGTGCGTGATTTCTTCGTCGCCGATGCGGACGTTGAACGTCTCTTCCAGAAATGCGACCAGGCGGAAAATTCCCATCGAGTCGATAATCCCGTTCTTGGTCAGCACTTCCTGGTCCGTAATCTGGTCGATGCCCTTGGTCTTGGCGAACTCCTCCAGCACGTACTCACGAATCCGGTCTTTCACTTCTGCGGACTGAATCATTGTCTTCTCCCCAATTGACTTTGAATTTGTTACTGCAACAGCGAAAGGCGTTTGTTCTTAACTTCTACCGGCACCTACGGGCTCCGATGCCAGCTTTACTCGATCGATCTTTCCGGTCGATGTCTTCGGCAGTTCATCGTAAAGATCCACAAGTTCCGGAATCATATATTTCGGAACCCGGGAGGCACAGAACTGTTGCAACTCCAGAACTCCAAGCGAGCCGGCCACATGAGGCGCTACGACCGCGCGTATCCGATTTCCGATAATTTCGTCCGGAACCGCCAGCACGACCGCCTCTCGCACTCCCGGATGATTGAGCAGCGCGGTTTCGATCTCGCCGAGTTCAATCCGATATCCGCGGCTCTTGATCATACTGTCGCGGCGTCCTTGGAAGTAGTAGTTGCCGTCCTCTCCCACCGTGACGATATCGCCCGTGCGATACATCTTTTCTTCAAAATTCTCCTGGAAGTGGTTGGGCACAACCATTTTGTGGGTCTTTTCCGAGTCAGCCCAGTAACCGTAGGTCACCGCAGGACCGCGCACATAGAGTTCGCCGGCTTCGCCCTTCTCCGCCAGCCGTCCCTCCGGCGTGACAGAAAACGTCTCGGTATTCGCACAGGCAATCCCAATCGGCAATTTGTCCATGCTCGCCAGACGCTCGCGCTCGACCTTGTAATAGGTGCAAACGTTGGTTTCCGTTGGACCGTACAGGTTATAGAGCGCACTCTGCTGGGAAACCTCCGCCAACTGCCGCAAATACTTCATCGGGAAAACTTCCCCCGCAAACAGGATCACTCGCAGGCTCTTCAGCTTTTCAACCGTCAATCGGCCATGGAGCAAGAGCAACATCAGCGCGGAAGGAACCGAGTACCAGATCGTGATCTTCTGCGTATCGATGAAGTTCGCCAAGCTCGTCGGAAACAGCGCCAGGTCTTCGGTGATCAGATAGACCGTTGCGCCCGCTTCCAGCGTGTTGTAAACATCGAACACCGAGAGATCGAAGTGCAGCGGAGCGTGGTTCGAAAGCCGGTCTTCACTGCGAACCTGAAACTCTTCTGCGCACCACTCGACGAATGTCAACGCATTCTGATGCGTCAGCATTACACCCTTCGGACGTCCAGTTGAGCCCGACGTATAAAGGATGTAAGCCAGATCGGTTTCGATCATTGTGACTTGTGGTGCATGCGACGCAGGAAATTCCGCGAGTCGCGACCACTCAATCAGGTCGCTGCCGTTCCCCTCACCTTCGACCAGAACGCATGCTTCCAGCAATCCCTGAACATCCGCGGAAAGTTCAGCCCGCTTCTCGCTTTTGGTGATCAGAATTCGAATACCGCAGTTGCCGATGATGTAGCCTACGCGATCGGCTGGTGCCTGCGGATCCAGCGGAACGTAAACGCCGCCGGCCTTCAGCACGCCCAGCATGCTGATAATTGACTCAACTGATTTCGGGAAAAACAACCCGACCCTATCGCCTTTCCGAACTCCCCGCTGGTGCAACAAATGAGCCAACTGGTTCGACCGCTCGTCGAGTTCCCGATAGGTAATGCTTTTGCCACGAGCCCATACCGCCGGTTTATCCGGATAAGCTTTCGCGCTCTTGCCCAGCAACTGCTGCAGTACGTATGCCATGATTCGAGACCCAGCCCAGTTAGGATTTATTGTGGGGGATAACTACTCACAACTACTACAGCCCGTAATAACTTGAAATGATCACGCGATGTACCTCTGAGGTACCCGAGTAAATCGTCCCTGCAATTGCGTCTCGCAGTTCCCGCTCCAGTTCGTACTCGGTCATGTAGCCGTAACCGCCGTGGAGTTGAATCGCTTCCAGGCAGCTCTTGATGCAGGCTTCGCTGACATACAATTTCGCAATTGAAGCTTCGCGAATCGGATGCCGCCCCTGGCTCTTCAACCATGCAGCCTTGTACAGCACGAGGCGCCCGGTCTCGAGTCGCACATCCATATCGGCGATCTTGTTGTTGATGGCCGGAAACTTTCCGATCGGCTCGCCAAACTGCTTGCGCTCTTTGGCGTACTTGATGCAGGTTTCCATGATCCGCTGCATCGCGCCGAGATGGCTGGCCAGAATACAAATCCGCTCCCACTCCATCGAGGACGTGAAAACCGCCTGACCTCCAAATTCCTTGCCGAGCAAATTCTCGACCGGAATCTCGCAATCCTGCAGCGAGAGTTCCGCCATGGGTGAAGTCCGCAATCCCATCTTGTGCAGCTTTTTCCCCACCGTGAATCCGGGAGTTCCTTTATCAACCAGAAACGCCGTAACGCCGTTCGGACCGCGGCTGGGATCGAGATTCGCAAACACGATCGTTACGTCCGCATCTGGCGCATTGCTGCTGAATGTCTTCGAGCCATTCAGCACATATTTATCGCCCTTACGCTCCGCTCGCGTCTTCAGGCTGTACGCATCGGAACCCGACCCTGGCTCCGTCATCGCGTGCAAGCCCAATCCGCCGCTCACCAGGCCCGGCAGATACTTCTTCTTCTGTGCCTCGGTGCCAAAATTCCAGATCGGGATCTCGGAACTCCACATGTGCGCGTTGATCGAGAACAACAGTCCGTTGTCTGCGCATCCGTAACCCAGCGCTTCGAGAGCGCAAACTGTGGTCAGAGTATCGGCGCCGCCTCCGCCGTATTCCGTCGGAATGGGCAATCCTTGAATTCCAAAATCCGCGCATTTCTTCCACAGCGTCTTCGAGAACTCCTCATTGCGGTCCCGAGCAATGACGTCATCTTTCAGCTCTTCGCGAGCGAATCGCAGGACCTCCTTACGAAACGCCGCTTGTTCCTCACTCCATGCAAAGTCCAAGGTCTCTTTCTCCTATGTCGATCTGGCCCAAGTACCCTTTGAGCTTTGTTTATGCAGATGCGGAAGCGGGGGATGGTTCACTTGATGTCGATGCGGTCGCTGCCTTCGCTGCAACCGGCACTGGTTCAGCTGTGGGTGCAGACGCCACTGCCTTCGCCGGAACAGCAACCGGAGCAGCTTTTTTCACAAACCTTTGCGGACGACCACCTGGCAATTTGATGCGCGCCGGAACTCCCATCACCATCATGTTCGAGCGCACATCGGTGAGCACCAGGCTGTTGGCCGCGATCACGACATTGCTGCCAATCTTTGCATCGCCCACCAACTTCGCTCCAGGCCCAAAGTAAACATCGTCCCCGATTCCCCGGCAGGCATGAGAAATCAAGCAACCCGTCGCGATCGTGAAATTCTTTCCAATCTTCGTTTTGCCCAAGTTGATCGCGTAAACCGAATGGATCACAAACCCAGGGCCTATCTCGGCATGCACATCGATATGCACGCTCGTAAATACTTCAACAAACTTGCGAAAGAACAGTCCCACAATCCGGAGCAACAATCCGATCACCGGGATGCGCACGCCCAAGGTCCAATGCCCGAATCGATAGGCGATCACTGGCAACGTGGAGTGCCGCACACACACTTCCAGTCGATGCTTTAGCGTCGGCTTCCAGTCGTCGGGCCGCGCTTGGCGCATCGCCCGGCTGATATCTTCCCTAAGGTTCTCGAACATTTCTCTCCCTACAGTTTGCGATAGATGGATTCAGGTACAGGGAACGTCCGGCGATTCAGCACCGCACCCAGAACGCGAACGTTCGCGCTTTCCAGGTTCTGCACCGCTTTGCGTGCCGCTTCGCGCCGCGACGCATTCGCCCGCAAAACTAGAACAATTCCTTCGGCGCCTCGCCCCAGCATGATGCTGTCGTCACCCGACTCAATCGGCGGCGCGTCGATCAGAACGTAATCGAATTCACGCTGCAATTCCGGCAGTATCGCCCGCATACGCTCCGAGCTCAGCATCGAGTGCATTCCCTCAACCTCCGCCCCGCAGCTGAGCAACCACAGATTCGGGCGCGAGAGCGAGGTCACAAATCTTCGAATTGGGTCGCTCACTTGCAGCGCGTCCGTCAGTCCATAGTGATTGGGCACATTGAATTCACGATGCAAGCCCGGAGAGCGCAAATTCGCATCCACCACGCAAACCGAACCTGCAACCTGGGACGCCAAAACTTCTGCCATACGCGAGCAGATCCAACTGCATCCGTTTCCGGCTTCCATCGCCGATACCACCACCATGCGTCCCCGTCCCGCGCCAGGCGCCATAAAGACACGCTGCACCAGCTTGAACATCTCGTCTCGCTGCGACCCTTCCATCTTCAGCTGCAAGGGATGCAGCTCTACGGGCACCGACACGGGCTTGACGGCGACCGGCTCTTCGACCGTAGTCGTCGTGCTCGTTTCGACCACAGGGTTTTCGAACATCTCTCGTTCCCTACCCAGGTTTTGCAACAACTCAAAATTTCTGCTCATAAGATTCTCGGGATTGCTCTAGTCTCGTCGTTCCGTTGCTTCGTCGCTGAACCCTGGTCGGTTAGGCTGATTGCCGATCGGATCCCCGCCAGTTGTGCAGCAGGCGCGCAACGTCGCGCATGTGCTCGATCGCTTCCGCCGGACTGAGGTAGTCCTTTGCCACCCCGCCTTCCGACGGCATCTCGGCGTTCACATATTCTTGAGCCGGTCCGGTCAACTCTTCTACGGGACGAAAGGGATCGTTATCGCCCTTGCTTAAGCCCAAGTGCAACCGCGGAGATCCCACATCAGATACGAAACGGCTGATATCCAGATCCTGGATCACTTCACGCACCATGCCGGCGTCGATCGACTTCTTCCGCATGGCGCAAGCCAGCGAGAGCGCATGGAAACAATAGTTGTTGATCTGCCGCGGAATGCCTTCACTCACGTGCGAAATCAGCTCCAGGGCATCTGGAGTAAACAGCGCCGGCCCTTTATAGCCCGCAACCTGCATCCGGTGCTCGATGAAGCGGGCAACTTCTCCCTGATTCAGCGGGCTCAGTCCACTGACTGAAGTGATGCGCTGCCGTAATTGGACAAGCGACGGGCTCGCCAGCTTGTCCGCCAAACCAGGTTGACCGACCAGGATGATTTGCAGCAATTTCGCTTGCGGTGTCTCGAAGTCCGATAGCAGCCGGACGGTTTCCAGCACGGTCGGGTCCAGGTTCTGCGCTTCGTCGATCACCACGATGAACCGCTTGCCAGCGCGGGCTTCCTGCACCAGGCAACGATTGAACTGCTCATGCATCCTGACAAAATCCTGGGACTCGGTTTCGATCCCGATTTCTGCCAGCAGGAAGCGCATGAACTCGCGCGAGCTGCATTGCGTCTGAAACAGGAACGCCGTGCGCGCGGTGCGGTCAAACTTCGCCAGCAGATGAAACAGCAAGGTGGTCTTACCCATCCCAGGCCTTGCAATCAAGGACAGGAAGCCGCGATTCGCCTCGATCCCGTAATAAAGAGATGCGAGCGCTTCACGATGCCCCGTCCCCAGATACAAGTACCGCGGGTCCGGCGTAACCCCAAAAGGCTGTTCTCGAAGGCCGAAAAAGTCTAAGAACATCGCTCTTATCCTCGTTCCTCAATGATCGTCCCGGTGGTCGTGGGCTCGAAATGATCGTCACTCATACCGCTGTCGTTGTTGTCGCCGCGGCCATGGCCGTTGCCATTCCCGTTTGATCCCTGCAGCCGGTTTCCGTCGTAATGCATCGGAACCGCAGCCAGGACCGGGATCCTCAACTCACTCATGACTTCCGATGGTGTCCGGAACGACTGATCCGCGTAGTCAACGGCGAATACCACACCCAAGCTGACCGCCGTGGCCAGCAGAAGCGCGACCACGACAAGAATCAAAGGAGAACGGGTCGGGATGCTTGGCAGCATCGGGCTCTGAACCACAGAAACGTTTAGCAAACGAGTCCGGTCCATCGCGTCTTCAATCCGAGCTTCCTCTTTCTTCTTTGTGTACAACTCGTAGTTCGCTTCGTCTTCCTTCGCGGTGCGCGTCAGGTCGCCCTGTTGGATTCCCTGCTCTTCCAGCTTCGTCGCCTGGGCTTGATAGGTGCTGATGATGCTGGTCAGCGAAATCTCCCGCGCCTCGAATCCAGCCAGGTCCGCTTTCGCTTTCGCCAGTTCCGAACTCACCCATGCAAACGTCGGATTTGTGTTCGTGACTTCTTCCTTCACCGGCGAACGTTCTTCTTTCGCCAGCGCCGCGCGCGTGTCGGCCAACTGCTTGTCCACTTCGGCCACCAGCGGATACGAAGACTGATACTTGGTCAGTAACTCAGTCCTCTTATTCTCGAGGGTGAGCAGCGTCGACTTTAAATTCTCGAGTACCGACGAGTTGTCCGACTCTTTCATTTCAGTCGTCAACCGAGCCGGCACCGACTGGGACTGCTTTTCAAGATCCGCAATCCGCTTTTTCGATTCTGCGATCGATGCTCTGGTCGTTTCCAGCGAACTGTTGAAGTCGGCCAGTTTCTGCAGCGTCATATCCCGGAGTGTCGCAGGAGCGGCTCCGCCCTGTCCGGCGAACTGTTTCAGCTGAGCTTCGGCGGCCATCATGTCCTGGTGATATTTCTCCGCCTGCTGGTCGAAGAACTCAAACTGTCCTGACGGGTGATGCACGTCCAAGTGTTTTTGCAGATATGCCTCATCGAGAGTCTGCAAAACTTTCTGCGCCACCTTGGGATCGTGCGACTCGTAGCCGATGCTGATGACATTCGTCTTCTTCAGCACTTCCAGCTGCAACTCCGCTCGCAAATCTGCGATGGCTTTATCAGTTCGGTTCTGCGGCGTCTGCCACGGATGAAGAATGCTCGACAGGAACTTCTTCTTGTCGAGATTGCAAGTCGTCACGACCTTCTGCAAGACGTCTGAGCTCGTGATCAATTCGACTTCGGAATTGATTTCTTCTTCGCTGACCGTGTCATGCACCGTCATCGGCACGTTCGACTGCGCGCTGATCACAGGATCGACGCGTTCGCGCTTTACCAGGAGCTTCGTCTCCGACTTGTATTTCGTAGGCAGAAACAGCGAAGACAGGCCTACTCCAAGAACGACTCCGACGAAGCACAGAATTAGGACCTTCTGGTGACGAAATCCAATCGCAGCTACGTCTCGTGCGGTAATGGAGTAGCTTCGCTGTTGCCCGTAGCTGGTTAACGATTCATTCATATATTCTCCGTAATTCCTGTCCGTATCTGTAATCGTCGAAATGGCGATCCCGGAACTCTACGGGATGGCGAGGGGAATGTACGTACCCATGCTCATGTTCGGGATCAGCTTGTCAATCTTCGACAATGTATTCTTCGGCACAACCACCATGTCGCCGGGATGCAGGACCGGATCTTCAGACAGGTTATGTCTCTTCTGCATCTTCTTCACGTCGATAAGCTTTGCTTCGGTCCACTGATCATCTACGCGGTGGAACAACAGAACTTGCGAGTGCTTTGCGGACGATTGAAATCCTCCGGCGATCGCGATCGCTTGTGTCAACGTCGTGTTGCCGTGCATCTCGTACTTGCCTGGCTTCGCGACCTGGCCGTCCGCAACGAAATAGGGTTTCTCGAAATCTTTCAGGACCACGGAAATCAGCGGATTGTTCAGCATTTTGGAATAAGCTTGCCGCAGCGTTTGCGTCACTTCCGGCACGGTCTGGCCGGCTACCTTCACATCGCCTACGCTTCGTAACGTCACGAATCCATCCGGTTGCACGGCTACCGCTGTCTGATTGAACTCCGGGCTCAATTCAAAGGTCAGATCAAAGGTGTCTCCAGGTTCGATCCGGTAACGCGGACTGCGATCGCTGAATCCCGGAGTTGCAGTCGACGACTTGGCGGCATCTGGTGCTGGCGCGGCGGTTGCGGTTAACGCCTGGTTACCCTGGCCCGCGCAAAGCGAACATGCCGCGAGTAACATCGCAAGCACTTGCACCTGTGACACGAAACTCTTACCCATTGCAAAACCTCCAACTTGCTTCCCCTGAGTAGGGGGTCAAATGTATCGGAACGGCCCGATACGCATTAACTCTGCGAATCGGCCTTCAAAATCTCGCCTACCGGTTCTTCTTGGCCCCGCGGACGCGGCGACAAATTGTGCTGCCGGATCTTGTAGAGAATCCCTCGATAGCTAATGGAGAGCAATTGAGCTGCCCTTCGCCGGTTCCAGCCCGTATATTCGAGCGTCCGGCTGATGGCGTAGATTTCAGCCTCCACCCGAAGGCTACGCAGGGACGGCGGATTCCCCTCCTGCTTCTCGGCCGCGGCGCCGTTGTTACGCGACGGTTTCGTATTCGGCATCGGGGAATCGTTTTTAATGGCTTTGGTTTCAGTTTCGCTCATAGGAATGCACCTCGTAATACCTTCAGAACGTTTTTCACACCGGGAGAGAAAGACTACAGGGGTTCGACGTTGTAACCTGCCACTCGAACACTCAGCGACCTCTGAATCAATCCAATCGAGATCACCACGCTGCTGTCGCTGTTTTCCGCTGTCAGGATGCCTTCTAATCCGTCCAGCGCACCGCCGCTAACCCTCACCCGCTGCCCCACGTGGAGATACGGCCGCTCTTGGTACGCAACCTTGCTGGCGAGAAGGGTCGCAATATTTTCGATCTCTTGATCGGGGATGGGAACGCCGGAGCCCTGCACTCCTACGAAATTCACCACGCCTTGCGTCTGCAAAACGCGGACTCGATCACTCGAGGAGTGGTTCAATCGCACGAAGGCATAGCCCGAAAATAGCGGCTCCTCAACCTGCTTCTTGCGATCGCTCCATTGATTGATTTTGGTTACGACGGGGAGAAAGGCCTGGATGCCCAGCTTTTCCAGCTGCCGGGCTACAAGTTTTTCATGGCGGGAGCGGGTCCGAACCGCGTACCAGTGGGCTTGATTGCTAACCACATCGCACCCGACTGGCAAACTGCTCGATTCCACTTGTGCTACTCCGTTCACAGCTCCGCCCTCTCAGTCACATTCGTTGCTCAAACAAGCGTCAACGGATGCAGCTTTTCCTTGGTCGCTGGACAAGCGAGAACCCTTCGCTTGCTATGGTTAAAGGGGGGATATGACTTCCAGTGAAAACGCCGCTTTTGTTTGTGTCGGCGCTAGTAACCCGTGATGTAAATCTATAAGAGTCCTGCAAGTTCTTGCAATGGGAAGAAAGTGGTGGTGACCAAAGACTTCACTAGGGGTAAATGGCTTGTTTTCAATAGAGAAGAAAGACTCTAGACCTCTGAATTCTGCCAGAATTCCACCGCAACACTTTTCCCGAATACGTGTTGATGGACATGGACGGTAGGCGCATCTCGAACAAAAGAGGGGAAAGTTTTCCGGGG
This sequence comes from uncultured Acidobacteriota bacterium, assembly GCA_963793945.1. Lineage (GTDB taxonomy): Bacteria > Acidobacteriota > Terriglobia > Terriglobales > Acidobacteriaceae > Sulfotelmatobacter. The sequence goes on from CAWCCE010000003.1 coordinate 561,388, forward strand.
CAGTATGCAAGAAATTTCATCTTGACACTACCACGCTTTCCGGACAATCTGCGGTGTGGGTTGGGTTTCCCAGTGCAGTGCTGTGCTTGCGGCATCTGTTACAGAACCTAGAGCCCAGGCAAGACGAAGCTCTTCGCGCCTCCCCCCTTTTCGCGAAGGCAGTTTCCATCATTCGAAAAAGGCATTAGGAGCCGCTATGAACCGTTGTATTGCACCACTTGCTCTCTGCGTTCTGGCCACCGTTTGCATGCTGGCTGTTCCATCGCACTACGTTAAGAAAGTTGAAGCTGTATGCCCGACCTGTCCGCCTCCTCCGCCTCCTCCGCCTACTGTGGGTGAGTTCGGTGGTCCTCTCGCGGGCCTGTCCACGAGCATCACCAACTTGTTTAACGGCGGCTACGGAACGTTCGTGATCAAGTGGGATCCGATCCGCGGTTTGGGCCCAGTCTCAACCCAGACAGGTTGCTTTACTTGCCATGGCGCCGGCGTCGACGTGCTGACCGGTACGGCAGGCGATATCAGCACCGTCACCGGTACACGCTTCGGTAAATGGAATCCGGATAACACCTTCAATTATCTCGACGGCAACGGCACGTTCCCCGAGAATGAAGGCGGTCCCGTGATGCACGGCATCTCCAACGCCGCCTTCGGTACGCTGCCGAATTGCAGCCAGATGACGATTGCCTCCAGCGGCGCAACTGAGTCCGGGACGACGGTCACAATCACCACGACGAAGACCCACGGGTTCAAAGCCGGACAATTTGTCCAGATCCAGAGTGTCCCGGTATCCGGATACAACGGAACATTCACTATTGTGTCGACTCCGACCGGAACAACTTTCACCTACACCGATACGACTTCAGGTTTGGCCGCGTCTGGTGGGGGTACCGCGCAGAACCTGCCTCACGAGGTCGTCCCTTCTGACGCGACGGTGAACAACGAAGTTCGTTCGCCCCAGCTGTTCGGTCTGGGTCTGGTCGACAACATTCCAGACTCCGCCATCACGGCCAACGTCGGCATCAGCAAGAAATACGGGATCACGGGTGTCGCCAACATGGTGGCTGACGAAAATGGCGTCGTTCGTCCCGGACGCTTCGGACAGAAGCTGGATTCCGTGACCCTCTTCCAGTTCACAGCCAATGCCGAATTCAACGAGCTTGGCATCACCACCAGCAACAGTCTCTTTGGCACAGCGAGCGCGTTCAACCCGAATGAGCACCTGCCGCAAGGCCAGTCATACCCAACAGCGTGTCAGCCGGATCCAAACTCGCCTCAGGATGTCAATCAGGTCAACATGATTAAGATGACCCAGTTCGAATCCCTGCTGGCGCCGATCCCTCCGCAACCGCCGACCTCGCAAACCACCGCGGGTGAGGCTGTGTTTAACAGCATAGGTTGCAACGTCTGCCACATGGAAAGCTTCACAACCCAGCAGAACGTAACCTTGAAGACCACGACGGGCAGCAAGACCTCCGTCATTCCGTCCTTGAGCAATGTCACCTTCAATCCCTATTCGGATTTCCTGCTGCACGATATGGGATCGGGCGATTCCGGCGGCATTCCCTTCCAGCCGCATGGCACAGGACAAGCAAGTCTGACCATGTGGAGGACATCGCCACTGTGGGGTCTGTCCAACATCCTGGCGAAGTCGGGCGGTCTGATGCATGACAACGGTTCGACGTCGATCAACGCAGCCATACTTCGGCACGGCGGAGAAGCAACAACCGTCGTCGGTAACTACAAGGCTCTGGATTCGACCGACTCGGCAAACCTACTGGCGTTCCTCGGATCGCTCTAGGTTTCGCCAACTCACCTGAGACTTAGACAAGGCACGGCTTTCGAGCCGTGCCTTTCTTATTTGCTTGAGGTCCGGAGCTCTGTTCGTTTTACGACTTCTGGTTGATGCGAAGGACTCTGACGGTTATTTCGCCCGTGGTAGGGTGAAGTTGATCCTGATTCTGCTTTGACTCTCAACTGGGTGGCCGTCCACAAGGTTCGGCTGGTATCTCCACTGTCGGACTGCGCGGACCGCCGCATCTGCCAATAGCGGATTTCCTTCCACGATCCCGATATTTCCCACGGACCCATCGCTCAGAACTTGAACTTCTAGCACCACCGGCCCCTGGATACGGCGCGCCTTCGCATCCTTCGGGTACTCGGGTTCCACCTGATGCACGAGCCGATTGGATGAACTTTCAGATGCCGCACTCTTCGCCGGAACCGCTGTCGTTCCTTTCGGAGCGGAAGGTGGCAGACGGTAAATCACTTTCCCGTTCTGCGTAACCACCAAATCTCCGCTCGCTTGGCCTTCTCCGCGATTAACAACTGCGGCCGCGCTTGAAGTCGTCTTCAATGGCACCGCGAGCCGCGCTGGCGGCGAAGCCTCAGGTTGCGGAGCGAGCGCAACCTGGCTAACTGAAGCCAGCGGAGCCACACTTTGTCGGACGCGCGATTCAGACATCCATCTCTTGGCTGCGCCTCGCCACCCGATCATGAGGCCCAACGCGACCGCAGCAGCAATCACCAGCACCACCAACACTGTCGTCCAGATGTCGCTCGCTCTCCGTGTCTCCGTCTCGGCGAATACATCCGCCGCGGACGCCAAGCGAACTTCAGAATCTCTCGGGTCGTCTCGCATTTGCACCGCCGCTGGCATCCGCACATCCAGCGCCACGGCTGGTCCCGCCTCCGCCTCCCTCTTACTCGCGACAATCCTGCGTGCCAGCGACCTCAAGACCTCAATATCTCGATCTCCGAACGCATTTGATTCAGCCGACAACACTTCCAGAATCCCGAACGCACCTTTGCCGTCCGCGAGCGGCATTACCAGCATCGACCTCACACCCAACTGCCGGCATGCATCCGCGTCCACCCGTTCGTCGGTTTCCGTGTCCTCACAATGCTGGATCTCGCCCGTCCTGAGGCACGCACCCGATAGCCCGGACTCGGTTTCGAGCCGCACCCCAAGGTCCGGAGCAACTGCACCGGTCGTAGCACGGCATTCCATCTCGCCGTCACGCGTCAACGCGATAGCCGCTCCGGTCGCGCCTGTGGCGCGCCGAGCCTTCTCGACCACTTCATTCAGGATCAGGTCGAGCGCCAGATCGTAGGCCACGGCCCCGCCCCCGTACGCGGCGAGCGTCTTCGCAACCTCCGTCACCTCGTTACGGGGCGCTACGGTCAAAAAGGGTCTTTTTTCAGCAGGCTTTTCTTCCGGAGATATTTTTCTGTTCGACGAATCCGGCCGCAACATGGGGTCTTGAGTCATTCCGTGACCGGGCTAGTTAAGCCCGAACTCTCGTCATTATGAGGCTGCCGCCGCGAACTTCAATCCTGTTTTCGAAGCAGCGCCCGGACGAACTGTGCGGAGTCTTGCGCGAATCGGCAGGCTTGTCAACATGAAAACTTCTGCATTCCCAAATTGATCCGATTCACCCGATACCGCAATTATTCCGGTGCGTAAACCTGAGACGGACCTTAGAATTTTGTAGAATCGAGGCGGCACTCTACGTCCCGTTTCTCCCGTGCTCGCCACGTTAAAGCTCTGAGGATTATCGATGCGCATCGCTGTCGTAGGCTCCGGATACGTAGGATTGGTTGCGGGTGCCTGTTTTGCCGATCTCGGTCATGACGTCATTCTTGTCGACAACGACCAGCAGAAACTGGCGGCATTGAATAACGGCCTGGTTCCTATCCACGAAAAGTTTCTGCCCGAACTGCTCAGCCGCCACCGCGGTCATCGCCTGACCTTCTCCGACAACTTGAAGGAAGCCGTTCAATTGAGTTCTGCGATCTTCGTCGCGGTAGGCACTCCACCTACGGAAAGTGGCGAAGCCGATTTGTCCTACGTTGAGTCTGTCGCCCGGGAGATTTCCGGCGGCATCGATGACTACAAAGTCATCGTCGAAAAAAGCACCGTACCCGTTTACACCAGTGATTGGGTTCGCAAAATCATCCTGCGCAACGGCGCCAGCCCTGAATCCTTCGACGTCGCATCCAATCCCGAATTCCTGCGCGAAGGAACCGCGGTTACTGATTTCCTTTTCCCCGACCGCATCGTCATCGGTTGCGATACCCCGCGTTCTGCCGAAGTCTTGCGGCAGATATATTCGCCTGTTACCGAAGGCACCTACTATGATCGCGCTGACGCAATCCCGCGACCCGACCGCGCGATAACGCCGCCGCCCATCATCGTCACCAGTACCAAGAGCGCCGAACTAATCAAGCACGCTTCCAACGCTTTCTTGGCGATGAAGATCTCTTTCATCAATGCCGTTGCCTCTGTGTGTGAATCGGTGGGTGCCGACGTGAACCAAGTCGTCCACGGTGTCGGTACCGATTCCCGGATCGGTTCACGTTTCTTGAATCCCGGAATCGGCTACGGAGGATCCTGCTTCCCCAAGGACGTAATGGCGTTCCGGTCGGTGGCTCGCGAGTGCGGCTATGATTTCCGTCTGCTCGATGAAGTCATGCGCATCAACGAAGATCAGCGTCATCGCTTTCTCCGGAAAGTGCACAGCGCGCTCTGGACGCTGCGCGGCAAGAACCTTGCCGTGCTCGGCCTCGCTTTCAAGGGCGGCACCGACGACATCCGCGAATCCCCTGCCCTGATGCTCGTGCAAACGCTTCTGCAAGAGGGCAGCCAGATCTGTGCGTACGATCCGGCCGCCATGGGTCGTGCCCGCGAAGTTCTCGGCTCTTCCGTTGTCCTTACCAATTCAGCCTACGAAGCAGCCCACGGTGCGGACGCTTTGCTGATCCTCACCGAATGGGAGGAGTTCGCCAATCTCGATCTCTCCCGCATTCGCCAGGAACTCAAGTATCCAATTGTGATCGACGGACGCAATCTATACGATCCCGAAGTTATGGCGGCTCAAGGATTCACCTATTACAGTATCGGGCGCCCTGCTTCACACCCCGATGACGTCCCTGCCGGCGTGATGAAGAACGGCAAGAAAGCATGACCACCCGCCGCGCCGTCGTTACGGGTGGTGCTGGATTTCTAGGCTCCCATCTTTCCGATGCTCTGCTGGCGGAAGGTTGGAGCGTCGTCGTAGTCGACAATCTCCTCACCGGACGTCTCGCGAATCTCGCGCATCTTCGCTCCGAACCGCGCTTCGAATTTGTCGAGAAAGACATCTGCCGGCCCTTCGATGTGGGCAAGGTGGATTACGTCTTTCATTTCGCGAGCCCCGCCAGTCCTGTCGACTACAGCACGCACGGGATCGCCACCTTGCAGGTCGGCTCCCTCGGAACCTTCCATGCTCTCGACGTCGCACACAAATATGGCGCGAAATATTTCGTCTCCTCCACATCCGAATGCTATGGCGATCCTCTCGAGCATCCGCAGCAGGAGACTTACTGGGGCAACGTGAATCCGATCGGCCCTCGCTCGGTCTACGACGAAGCCAAGCGTTTCACCGAAGCCGTGACCATGGCGTACCGCCGGTATCACAATGTGGACACGCACATTGTGCGCATCTTCAATACCTACGGTTCGCGCATGCAGCTGAATGACGGCCGCGTGGTCCCCAACTTCATGAAGCAGGCACTGCGGGGCGAAGATCTCACCATCTACGGCGATGGCAATCAGACGCGCAGCTTCTGTTACGTAAGCGACGAAATCGACGGCTTCCTGCGCCTATCGAAGTCGGACGAACACCTGCCCGTAAATATCGGGAATCCCAACGAGTTCACAATTTTGGAGTGCGCCCAGCTGGTCATCAAGGTGGTTGGTTCGAAGAGCCGGATCCGCTATGAACCGCTCCCTCAAGATGATCCCAAGCAGCGTCGTCCCGATATCACCAAGGCGCGCCAGTTGCTCGGCTGGGAGCCGAAGATCGAGCTGGAAAGCGGTCTACGTCTCTCGCTGGATTATTTCAAAAAGGCTGTCGCGGAAGAAACCAGCGTCACTTAGAAGGCTTGGTCGTCGCTGCTACGAAGTCGGTCAGCTTCTTGACGTTCGCTTGCTCATCCTTCGTCTTTAACTCGAACGCGATCCCCATTCCATAGCCGGGATGAGCTGCTTGTACAGTTCCCCTAAGCATCAACTTCAGTTCATGAGTTCGCACAACGATTTCGACTTCCGAAGTACGCGGGTACGGCAGAGGAACTTCCAGGTAGCATCCGCCCGCGCTTAGATCCGTAAGACAGCAATGGATCGGCACCGAAGTTCCAGTGCGGTAAACTTCCGCACCCAACCGGCAGGCATAGCGAGCCTGACTACGGCGATTGTTCGGATCGGGCTCTACCGCGACGGCGGCTCCGGAACCAGCATCTTCGCTCGCGTTCTGCTCCGCGCTCGAACTTTCCTGCGTTGGCTCCGCAAAATGCTCCACCATCGCCCCATGCATCACTTGGAGCGGTTCTTCCATCTCGACTGTGACGTCGGGAGCTTCTTCCTTAATCTCGCTGGGCCGATGGGCGGCCAGATATTCGGTCAGCAACCGCCTGGATGTTTTCGGTACATCCACATATTGCACTCCAGCTCGGCCGTTCCAGTCTTGCCAGATTACCTGCCCTGAAAGCCGGACACTTTGCTTCTGCCCGGGAAGCTGAAACAGGAAGTAGACTTTGCTCGTCGGCGGAAGCTTCTTGCCAAATTGCACCGACATGCCGTCCTCGGCCAAATCGATCAGCGTCGCCTTCTCCTGTTGGACGTTGGCATAGTCAACCGTTGCATGTGTATGGACCGCTGCACGCGCACTCTTCCTTTTTTCCTTACTCATGACCGAGCGCGCCGCCCGCAGGCTGCTCAATGCTCGCTCGTAGGCCACTGGTTTGTAGAGAACAAAATTCACACCCAGCGAGAACAACTCGCGGATGCTCTCTTGCGAGGGAACGACCGCTACGGCGAGCGTAGCATCGTTCAATCGCGACAGCCGGGTCTCGCGCAATAACGAAATGACGTTGGCGCCGGTCTCTCCATCGATCAGCACTACGTCAAAACGCTCTTGGGCCAGGCGAATCTCGGCGCGCGGGAAGTCGGGACAGGACTCGACACGAATACTGAGCTCTTCCAGTACTCGCCGCAATACTCCTGCGGACGCTTCGTCCGCGGACACTAGCAGGGCTGATAAGGTCATACTCGCTTTCAATCGTAGGTCCCGCCCGTTCCCTACACAAGGTTACCTGGGTCATGTCTCAAACCGTTTTCAGCAGGTTCTCGTGTACTAACTGACGCGTTGTCAATCAGTGACATCAGTAACCATCGATGATCCCAAAAGGCCAGTGTGCCGTCATTGACCCGTCGTGCTTTGACGGTTCCCCACCCCCTCCCTACGATGATCATGACGCGAAAGAAGATCGCGTGTCCGCCCCGTTGTTCGCTGGCGGAATGCGACTCACCCCCAAATGTTGACGTACCGGACGGGATACGGAGTGTTCGAAATGCAGCACCCCTTTCCCGAGAACACCATATGCCATTGAACAAACAACGCGGGTTCTCGCTTCTCGAAATGCTGGCGGTGGTAGCGATCGGTTTCATCCTTGCGGGCATGACGTTCGTCGCGATGTTACCGATCCTTAACCGGTCGCACATCGACAACGCCTATGAAACGACGCTCGCGGTCCTGCGCGACACGCGTCACCTGGCCATCACTCAGAGTCACCAGTATTACGTGAACTTCAATCCCACAGGATTTCCGGCCGGCACGATGCAGGTTACGTATCAGCCAGCGGCGGTTGGTGGTGTTCTGCCCCCGGTGCAACAAGTGAACACTTACACGTTGCCCTCCGACATCAGCTTCGCCGTAGTAGCTGGCTTCCCGGCGACCGCACCCGACGGCTTCGGCAGCGGTATTGTCGCAATTGACTTCGGGCAGCAACTCGGCGCAGGCAGTCTGAATTACGTTTCCTTCCTGCCCGATGGCTCTTCTCAGGATAGTCTTGGCAATTTCAACAGCGGTGTGGTCTACCTCACCCGTCCGGCCGACACGATATACAGCTCACGCGCCATCACGGTCTGGGGAGCAACCGGCCGGATTCGCGGATGGCGTCTGATTACGCAACCAAGCGCGCCTACCACGCCTATTTGGATACAACAATGACGCAAATCAAATCGGACAATTCGAGCAAACGGAATCGCGACAGCGGATTCTCGCTGATCGAAGTGATGATCGCCATTGTCGTGATGACGGTCGGCCTTCTCGCTGTGATCGCTTCATTCGGCACGGCAGTAGCCGTCACCAAGTCGGCACAAGAAGACCTCATCGCGCGTCAGAAAGCACTCGAAGCGATGGAAAGCATCTACACTGCGCGCAATAGCCAGCAGATTCCTTTCGCCTCCGTGGCGAACGTCTCCAATGGAGGAATCTTCTTGAGCGGCGCTCAGCCTTTGCTGTGCGCGGGTCCAGATGGCCTGGTAGGAACCGCAGACGACGTGCCCTGCACCACAGCGAGCGGCGCAGCCTGCCCGAACAGCGGAGCCGAATGCATGGTCCTCCCTGGTCCGGACGGAATTCTTGGAACCGCAGACGACACGACACTGAGCCTGGGTAATTTCACTCGCACCATCGCCATCAGCCCAGTGCTGTACCCGACCGGTCCTCTCGCGGGCACGACGAATCCCAACATGATGGGAATCACCATCACGGTCAGCTATACGAAGGACGGGTTGCCGGCCCGGTCCTTTAACGCGAATGGTTTGATCTCGAGCTATCACTGAGGACGCATGAGGACTCTGATTATGCCAACGTCTAAATCACAACGCGGCTTTACGCTTCTGGAACTGCTGGTGGCGTCAAGCCTCGGCCTCATCGTCATGCTCATGATGGCCAGCCTCTTCAAGGTTGGCATGGACGCGACATTCACTGTCACTCAGCGCGCTGAGACCCAGCAGAACGTCCGCGCCGCCATGGAACTCATGACCAAGGACATCAGCCTCGCCGGCGGTGGCCTGCCTTCCGGCGGACTGCAACTGGTCACCGGTGGATCGGTTTCCAAGTTCGGCTGCAATCAGACTGGAACCTGCTACGTGCCCGGCGGCACCTATCCCAATAGCGGAGGCGGTGTCGCCAATTACATGTACGGAATCATTCCCAACTTTGGCAACGGAGTTCAGAGCAATACTGTCATTACTGCCGCTCCTGCGTTAACGAACAGCAGCATTACCAGCATCTACTGCGACTACAACTTTCCGCTGTCCAATTTCACCTTCACCTTTCCGACGTCAACCTCCGTCGGGGTCGCCGTCGTCAATGGTGCCGTTCAGCCCAACAACATTCTTGCCCCCGGTGGCTTGAATAAGGGCGACCTCATCATGTTCTCGGTCAGCACTCCGGGCAACGGCAAGACCTCCAGCGGAACCAGCCTGGTGCAGAACGCAGCCGTCGTCGCAGAAATCACTGGCATTCCGAACAACTCAACGATCAATTTCGCTGCCGGTGATGCGCTGAACTTTAATCAGGTCGGTGGTGGGACCGGCAACAATCTGGCGACAGTCGCCACTGCCGCAGCCGGTGCCAACGCCCAGACGAGCGCCTGCCGCCTGAATGCCGTCAGCTACTTCATCCAGGTTCCAGCAGCCGGCGGAACTATCCAGACGCCGCGCCTGATGCGCCAGGTCAACGGACTCGATGCTGTACCCGTTGCCGACGGCATCATCAATTTGCAGTTCACCTACGATGTCATCGACTCCACCGCCGGAACCATAGTCGCCAATCAGCAGAATCCGATTGGTGCCGGCGAATCCCCCGGACTTATTCAAAAAGTAAATATTTGGATCATGGGTAGCAGTCTGACCACCGATGCGAAGAGATCTCAAAGCATGTATTTGGCAACTTCGGTCAGCTTGCGCGATATGAGTTTCTGCAATTCCTACAGTTCCAGCTCCACCGTGTGCCAGTGAACTGAGGGGTATTGGGAGGAAGAATCATGGGAACGAGTCAACGAGATTCGCGAGGTTTCACGCTGATCGCAGCCTTGATGCTGACCATTCTGTTGTCCGGAGTGGCGGTCGGGCTGCTTTATATGGTCGGCAACGAAGCCCGCATGGGCGGCAACGATCTGGAGGGCAACCTCGCCTACTACGGCGCCGAGGCCGGGATCGAGAACCTTACCTCGCAGCTCTCCACCCTGTACCAGAGTTCTCAATCGCCTGACGCCGCGTCCATCACGGCTTTGACCAGCTCCGCCAACTTCCCCACCCAGGTCTCGGGCTCGAACATCACGAACATGAATTATGTCGAGACCATCACCTGGCCCGCGACGCAGAGCAATGGTCAGCCATGCTCGAACGCTCCCAATCCTTGCGGCTCCTGGGATATCGTCGGATCTGGATCCGATCAAGGCATGGTTGCCAGTCTGATCCCCTTCACTTTGCAGGTCACCGCCACGCGGCAAGCTGGCGCTGGTCAGACTTCCGCATACTCCACCGCTGCCGCCACCGGCGCATCGGTAAACCTGACCCGCACGGTCGAAGTCGCTCTTCTTCCTGCATTTGAATTCGGCGTGTTCTGCGATGGAGACTGCGACTATTTCGCCGGCCCTCCCTTCAACTTCGGAGGACGTGTTCATACCAACGGCAACCTGTTCTTGGCTGCCAACGGCGGGCCTCTCACGTTTACCGATAAAGTCGCCGCCGTGGGCCAGGTCGTTCTGGATCGTTTGGAGAACGGCACTCCGGCAGGTTCTGGTGCCAGCTCCTACAACGGTACGATTTACTTACCTAACGCTGCCGGTGGATGTCCCGGTGCCCCAGGCTCCGGCCCCGCGGCCAATTGTCTGCAGCTGACCGCCGGAAGCTGGACCGGCGGCTTTCCTGGAGTCGCGGGTACCCCGAACTACAACCCCGGTCCATGGACTGGAATCTCCAAATCAACCTTCGCCGGCTTTATTGAAAACGGCGCGACCGGCGCCACCAAGCTGCAACTGCCTTTCGTGCAAAACTCCGCCGTCGGAGCAATCGACATCATCCGCAGGCCGCAAGCCGGCGATAGTACTCTGTTAAGCAATTCGCGTCTTTACAACGAGGCGGAAATCCGCATCCTGCTCGCAGATTCTCTTGCGGATCTACATCCCGAACGCGGAGCGGGAGCGCTCGATGCCAACGATGTTCAGATCGGGCCTGCTCTCCAGGGAGGTGCCGCGACCGGATACACACTCACACAGGGACCGTACAACGGATCGACCATGTACTACGCTACGGCTACGAAGGGTTCCGGAAATTGGCTCTCGAGCCCTCCGACTGGCTGCTCCGGTTCGATCACGACTTGGCCCCTGTTGGGTCAAGTCACACAAGCTACTCCTTGCACTGGCACTTGGTTGCGTGTTGAGTATCTGAACAATGCCGGAACTTGGGTCGGTGTGACCCAGGAATGGCTGGGATATGGCTTCGGTCGTATGTACAACTATCCGCCCACGGCTCCTTATCAATACTCGGGAACCTCCGCGTGCCCCGTCTCCGGCAATCCGGCTGGACAATGCTATAACCCGATTAGTCCTGCGATTCTCATCTTGCAGCAACTGCAGTCCAGCGCCACCCTCAGTCAGTCGGTTGGTTCCGGAAGCTCTACCAAGTGGTTGCCGATTAACTTCTACGATGCCCGCGAGGGCGAGCCAAGAGACGCGCGCTCCGGCGGAACTGCCGCTTCGTGCAGTCCGATTGGCGTGATGAACTCCGTCGAACTCGATGTGGGCAACCTGTGGCTATGGCTGCAGGGAGCGGGGCCGTACTCTGGCGGAACTGGAAAGAACGTCAACAACTCAACTCAGAACGGATACATTCTCTATTTCTCCGATCACCGCGGCATGCAGCCCGACCCCACTTCCACCGCTGCTTTGCTCTATAACCGCATGACCGGCATGTCCGGTCTGGAAGACATTGTCAACTCGACATCTTCCACCGGAGTGCCTAGTGGAACGATGGAGCCTAAAACCTATTACACCTATTCGCCGGAAGACGTGAACGCCGACAACAACCTTGACACCTGGGGCGCCAAATACCTGGGTGCCGGCTTCGGTCTTGCCCTCGGCAGCGGGAACATGTCCCAGGCTTATTACATTCCAGGTACGACCACCGGAATCTCTTCTTGCTCGACAACCGCACAGTGGAACATGGTCGCCGGTCCGCGACACTCTCTTCGTCTGGTAGACGGGGGCATGGACTCTTCCGGCAACAGCTATCTGCCTCACCCCATCTCTCCGGCTACAAGTGGGAACGGCTTTACCGTCGCTTCCGAAGAGCCGGTCTATGTATACGGAGACTACAACAGCGGTTCGGCCGATCCGTTCTTCCCCACCCAGGGAGTGAATGGCACAACTCCGCACTCAGCAGCGGCGATCATCGCAGATGCAGTCACTCTGCTGTCCGATCCGCCGATCAGCACCGGATCGTTTGCCAACGTCGGCTTCACCGATCTCGAGACACTCACCTATCCGGCAACCGTGACCAATAGGAACGGAAACACCAGCTACTACCGGATGGCGATCGCGGCAGGTAAGAGCATCCCATTCCCGATACCAACCTGGAGTGGAGTTCCAGCGGACTTCGGAACCGACGGAGGTATGCACAACTTCCTCCGCTATCTGGAGAACCGCGGATACAATGGCGCTACCGTCAACTATGCGGGCTCGCTAATCAGCATGTACTATTCGCAATACAACACCGGCAATTTCAAGTGTTGTAATGCGGTGTACGGCGCTCCTACTCGTAACTATTTCTTTGATACGCAATTCCTGAATCCGGAAAACCTGCCTCCGGGCACGCCCGAGTTCCAGGACGTGGTCAGCCTGAGCTATCACCAGAACTTCACTCCGCAGTAATTGCGCAGGGTTGAATTAAGTGCCCCGGTCTTGCAATACCGACCGGGGCATTTCTTTTGTGAATGAGCGGCCATCGAAGATTGCCCCAGCGAGTCGGAGGGGCTGTGTCCACCGCCTCGAACGAATTCAGGCTCACAAAGTTCTGAAAAGACACACGCACTCCGCACAGGGAAAGAGATGAAAGAACGAGGCATGGGTGGAGACAATCAGCAACGGGATCGGGTGTTCAGCTACCAGGCTTGGGACAGCGAGCATCGCGGAGCGTGCGCTATCAGTGATTCGCAGAATGGTGAATGAAGGCACCAGGCCCCTCGGTCGGAGCGATGCAGTCAATTGTGTTTGACCGTAAGCGTTTGTCGATCTCATCCGAGTAGCCGCTCCGGACGCTGTCGTTGCTGGCTGTCTATCTCGAGCGCCGAGAACGACTACTGATGTGGGAACTGGATTACCTCCCGCTGTTCCGCTGGTTGGTTGGATTAATGATCGACGACGAGCGGATTGCGAGCCTGACTGATCTGCAATCCCCGGAGTTTTTTCAGAAGAGTGGTTAGCCGCCGTCCAGAGGATCGGAACGAAAATTACTTCTTGACCAGACTGGTATGGCTGGCCACACACTGCCATTTCCCAAGGTCGAGCACCCAAGTGTCCGTAAAACGCCCAACGTGATCATACGGCTTGCCCTGATACGTGCCCTGCGTGTGATACATCCCCGTGATCACAGCTGTGTCCCCGAAGAAATTCATCTTCACTTCTTGGATCGTCGCCAGCGTCGGCTTGAATCGCGGATCTTTAATGTCGGCTAGAAATCTCTGCTTGTCGCTAAGCTCGCCATCCCACTCAGTATTCACAAAGCGGCTCGAAACCAAGGCGTCGAGCGCAGCCGAATCCCTGTTTACCTGCGCTTCGTTCCAAAGACGCTCCAGCACGAGCAGCTTGCCTTCGCGCGGATCAGCCTGCTGCGCCGCTAGTCCGATCGAGCTGATAGCCAAAAGTAGTGCGTAGAAGACGGTCCGAATCATGGGCGTACACGCTTACCCCATCCCAACGTGGGGCAAACGTGCGTCGAACATAACAGCCGATTCCGCGTCGATGCTATGGAAATGCACGAAAGAGTGTTACGAACGTCATGGCTTGTGAGCCGGTTTAGTACGCCCACCGCAGCAAAGTCGCCCCAATCGTGAACCCGGCCCCCACCGAGGCCAGCAGCACCAGGCTTCCCTTCTTCAGCTTGCCTTCCTCAATCGCCGTATTCATTGCCAGCGGGATCGTCCCAGCAGTGGTGTTGCCGTACCGGTCGATGTTGATGACTACGCTTTCCGGTCGCAATTCCAGCCGTTCAGCCGTTGCATTGATGATCCTCAAGTTCGCCTGGTGCGGGATGAACACATCAATATCGGATCCCTTAAGGCCGTTGCGCTCCAGCAATTTCGTGCACAGCTCCGTCTGCTTCCGGACGGCAAACTTGAATACCTGCTGCCCATCCTGATGCACATAGTGCATGCGCTTCTCGATAGTTTCCTTGCTCGTTGGATTTAAACTTCCGCCGCCCGGCATATACAAAAACTGCCCTCCCGACCCATCCACTTCGTGAATAAAGTCGATCAGCCCAACCGAGTCATCCTCTGCAGGCTCAAGAATTGCCGCCCCGGCTCCGTCTCCGAAGATCACGCAGGTCGCCCGATCCGTGTAATCGATGATCGACGACATCACATCCGATCCAATCGCCAACACCCGCTTGTGCGCACCGCTGGCGATAAACTGGGCACCTACCTGCACCGAATACAGGAACGCCGAGCAAGCCGCCGACAAGTCGAATCCCCACGCGCCCTTCGCGCCGAGTTTGTTCTGGACCACGCAAGCCGTCGACGGAAAAAACATATCGGGAGTTACGGTCCCGAGAACAATTGCCTCGATCTCGCTTGCGTCCATCCCCCGGTTCGCCAAAGCCTTCCTCGAAGCTTCCACTGCCAAGTCGCTGGTGGCAACTCCCTTGTCGACGATATGGCGCTCCCGTATCCCCACCCGGGCCATGATCCATTCATTGTTGGTGTCGACCATCCTCTCGAGGTCGGCGTTGGTGAGAAGTCGAGGAGGCACATAGGTGCCCAAGGCGCTGATTTTGGCGCGGATCGGTTTGCTCAATGAATTCCCCTGGAAGATGATGCCCGTTATTGTGAAGGATTGACGGAAGAAAGTCTAACGGGACGGATCAGGTTTCAAAGCTTCAGGGCTTAGAAGTCTCAAGCCTGTGCCGGTGCGACCGATCTTTGAAACTCTCAACCCTTGAAACTTTGAAACTTTCCTAAAACGCCCAGCGCAGCAAGCTAGCCCCAGAAGTAAACCCGGCTCCCACCGACGCGATCAGCAGAAGGTCGCCCTTCTTCAGTTTCCCCTCTTCAATCGCCGTCTGCATCGCGATCGGAATCGTCCCCGCCGTGGTATTTCCGAAGCGATCAATATTGATGATGACCTTTTCCAACGGCATGCCTAGCCGATCGGCTGTGGCTGTGATAATCCGCCGGTTCGCCTGGTGCGCGATGAAGCAATCCACGTCTTTTCCAGTCAACTGGTTTTTCTCCAGCACGCGCTCGGTCATCTCCGCCATTTTCTTCACTGCATACTTAAAGACGTTCTTCCCATCCTGATGGATGTAATGCATTTTCTCGTCAACCGTCTTGTGGGTCGCTGGATTCAGGCTTCCTCCACCGGGCATGTAGAGATACTGCCCACCCATCCCCTCGACCTGCGCCACGTGATCGATCACTCCCACGCCGTCTTCAGACGGCTCCAGCAACACCGCGCCTGCGCCATCGCCAAAAATAATGCACACGGCGCGGTCGGTGTAATCGGTCATCGACGAATTCACGTCCGCGCCAATCACCAGCACCTTCTTATACTGCCCGGATTCAACGAATTTCACGCCGGTATTGAGCGCGTACACGAATCCTGAGCAGCCCGCGGACACGTCGAATCCCCAGGTATTCTCGATCCCCAGTTTGTGCTGCACCAAACACGCCGTCGACGGATACATCATGTCGGGCGTGACCGTTCCCACGACAATCAGATCTACTTCCTGAAGGTCGAACGGATGCTTTTCCAGCAGGTTCTTCACCGCCGCCACCGCGAGGTCGCTCGCAGCCACACCCTTGTCGGCGATATGGCGCTCGCGGATCCCTACCCGCTCCATGATCCATTCGTTCGTGGTATCGACCATTTTTTCAAGATCAGCGTTTGTAAGAACGCGCGGCGGCAAATAAGTCCCGATCGCGCTGATTTTTGCGCGGAGAGTAGTCAAGAGGGCTCCTCAGTAACAGGGAAACCCTTTATTTTGAAGGATTGCAACGAGAATGTCTAACAGAACCATGTGGCGCCTGACGGGCGCCTCGACCGTCCCGTCAGGCGAAGTCGACGGATTGCCACGCACCTCGACTACGCCGCAGCCCCCCTACCCCGCTCGTGCCCCATCCAGTCGCGCACGAAGTCTGGGCACGAGATGATCGCGAAATCTCGATTCTCTCCGTCCATCAAGTAGTCCAGCGCCGAGCGATCGAGCTCGTCCAGACTCGCCAGACTCAACAGCGGCCATAAATGGCATTCCGCCGCCGACCTCACCAGTTGGTCGAGGTATTCCAAATGCCCTCGGAACAGCTTTCCGGAAACGCGGATGGTCACGTGTGGAACTGGCTGGGGGGATATGCCGCGAGCGTTCATGTTTCTCCTTTTGGGCCCCGAATCGATACTGCATCGCGCCCTTCTCCATCTAGATGCTCCCAGAAACGTTTCTTGCGCAAAGAGACGTAAAGAGGATGTAAATCCTGGTAGTGGATAGTCCAACAACCAACGGCGGAGTTCTGTTTCGAGGGTTCGAGGGAGAGAAGAAAGAGGAAAAGCAAAGAAGGAAAATTAGTCAGACACCGGGACCTCACTGCACACGCAAGAGCCCGTTACCGTTGCTTCCTTCCGGACCTGGCGGGGTTGGCGAGAGTACGTCGCGTGAGACCGATGCCTGACCTGAATCATTCTAGCATTCCCAACTGTCCGCAAATTCGCAGGAGGAACCGTAGAAGACTCAAGACCTGAGCGGACAGTCGCGTGATTTCCTCTGTGTTACCCGGTGCCCCCCTATGGATGGTAAGTGCTCCTAGTCAGCACCCATCCGTACGCGTACCCTGCATGTGACTTTCGGTGCAAGAAACTGCTCTCGCCCCCTTCCTTTCTTGTCTGCAATGTCGAACAATGGAACCATCCAATCGCATGGCTAGCCGATCCTCAAAAATCGTCGTGACCCCGATCCCGAAGGCTATCGACCATTACTTTGAGCTCGCTCTCTATCTTCTAGTCCTGACGGGATTTGGCACACTCGCGACCACCGGAGGCCTCGACCTTCCTTCGAAGATTCTCGTTGGCATCGCCTTGGCGATTCGCGGCTATTTGGTGGCGAAGCGGCGAAAATTCTCCATCTCCGATCGTTGGACTGCGCCGTTATCGATCGCTTACTTTGTTTTCTTCGCCGTCGATTATTTCGCCTTCTCCCACAGCTTCTTACCGGCAACGGTTCACCTGGCATTGTTCGGAGTCGTAGTCCGCATGTTCTCGCTACGCAAGGAACGCGACTACATCATGCTGGCCATCCTCGCTTTTCTGATGGTGCTGGCCGCAGCAGTCCTCACCGTTGACAGCGCATTCCTTTTCTCCTTCGCGGCTTTCATGCTGATGGCCGTCGCCACTTTCGTCCTGATGGAGATGCGCCGCTCCGGACAAGCCGCTAACATTCAGGCGCGCCACTCCAGCGACCCCGAGGAGCATCGCCATCTGGCCTTCGCTCTCGCGAAAGTCGCTCCGGGACTGATGTTCCTGATTCTGATCGGCGGCGCCGCTCTCTTCTTCATCATGCCCCGCATGTCCGCTGGATACCTCGGCGGATACTCCTACGGAACCGATCTCTCTTCCGGATTCAGCGACCATGTACAACTTGGCCAGATTGGCAAGATCCAGCAATCGAACGCCGTCGTGATGCACGTGCAAATCGATGGCGACACCATAGGCCGCTACGACCTGCATTGGCGCGGTATCGCCTTGTCCGACTTCGACGGTCGTACTTGGACCAATCCCCGCAATCAGTTCATCCTGCAGCGGGACGCCGACAATAGCTTCCAGATTCCTCACCGCAACGCGGCTCTCACGTCGTATGTCACTCCGAATCTGTCGCGGGAAAACTTGATCCACTATCGCGTGCTGATGGAACCGATCGGCACGAACATCTTTTTTCTCGCTCCCATTGCCCATAGCGTGACCGGGGACTATCACTTGCTCGCGGTCGACACGGGCGGCGCAATCTACAATGCCGACTCGTCGGTCCCCGTGAGTCGCTACGAAGCTAACTCCGACATCGCCACCCCGTCCCCTGCTGAGCTCCGCGCGGCAGAACGTAACTACCCCGCCCAGATCACAGATCGCTTTCTGCGCCTTCCGACACTTGATCCGCGCGTCCCGCAACTCGCGCAACAGATCACAAGATCAGCTTCCAACGATTTCGACAAAGCGGCCGCCATCGAAAGCTATCTGCGCACTCGATTCGGATACACACTCGAATTACCTCGCACTCCGGTGAGCGACCCCGTCGCCAATTTTCTTTTCGTACGCAAACAGGGACACTGCGAATACTTCGCCTCCTCGATGGCCGTGATGCTCCGCACCATCGGCATCCCTTCGCGTGTCGTCAACGGATTCCGTAGCGACGAATTCAACGACATCACGGGAAACTACATCGTTCGCGCGAAAGACGCGCATTCCTGGGTCGAAGCCTATTTCCCCGGATATGGCTGGCAGATGTTCGATCCCACTCCCTCCGGCGGCTCGGGAACTCCGCAAGGGTGGGAACGCGTTGCGCTTTATGTCGATGCGATGGCTTCCTTCTGGCGAGACTGGATCGTCAGCTATGACACGACGCACCAGTACATCCTTGGCCAGGCCGCCGTCAGCGGAACCCGAGGACTCTGGGAAGACGCCCGCAAGTGGGCCCGTGACAAGTACGCTTCTATGCTCGAATGGGCGCGCCGTAGCCAGGATCGTGTCGAGCATTCTCCCGCCCGCTGGGCCCTCACCGCCGGCGTGATCGCGGTGATTCTGCTTCTGCTAGGAAACCTTGCCCGCTTTGTGCGCTGGCTTTATGAACGCTGGCTGCAGATGCATCCCGAGCGTTCTCCGGAACTAGCTGCCGCCATGTGGTACGAACGGATGTCTCGCGTCGTCGCCCGTCGCGGACACGAGAAGACTCCCACGCAAACCCCGCAGGAATTCGTGCGCAAGATCGAAGACGCCCGCCTTCGCGAGCCCGTCTCGCGCTTCACCGATGTCTACGAGTCCGCCCGCTTCGGAAACTCCACCGAAGATGCTCAGCGCCTTCCCGAGCTCTACGAAGAAGTGGAACTAGCCGCAAAAAGCCGATAGGAAAGTTGGACTGCAAGCGGCGCAACCGCGAAGCGGCGAAAGAATTCAGCCCACGGCGCTAGCCGTGCGTGCGCATCAGAAATGAAAGCGAGCCCAGAGGGGCGAGAGAAAACTGTCTACGAAAATCCGGCTCGATCAACAAACGAAAAGCAGCGTTTTTAGAACCGCCAGAACGCTCCGCCGCCGACAAAATAATTATGCTGCCGAGTCTTCCCCGTCGGAGCCAACGGAAAATCCGGCTCTCCCGACCAGAAGTCGCGCACTTCGCCTCGAATGTTCAATTGCTTCCACACTTTCACATCAAGGCCGATCCCGGCTTCAATCACCGCGCTGGTCGTCGATTTCCCCGGATTCGTTCCGCTATAAACCAGGGTACTGCTTTCGCTGAAGTGTCCGAACCCTGCCCCTATGCTGGCCCACGGCGAAACTGCCGTCGTAGGAAACAAATTCACTCTCGCTGCCGGGGCGACGAACAGTGACTTGTAGCTGGTCGGCACCACCGCATTGCCGTACTCTCCGGCATTCAACTTTTCCTCGGGGTTGTAAGCCAGCAAGGCTTCACCGGAGATTGAGTAGATAGGCGTCACAAAAATCCGCCGTCCGTACTCCCCCTCATACGTCAGCCCTTTGCCGGAATGAATGATGGGATCGAAATAGGTTGCGCCCTTGATTCCCTGGTCGCTGACGAAGGTTCGTCCGATGATGCCGCCAATTTCGTTCTTCTCGTCCTGCGCAACCGCCGATGCAGCCAGCATCGTTACCACTGTCAGGATCGCAGCGCAAAGCCCTTTGGCAGACATTTCCCCTCCTGCGACGTAGTTCCTAAATTGTTACGGCGGTAAGCCTAAGCCTAGCACGACAAGCCCCTGTTTAAATCCACAAATGCTACCTTCCGTGGTCCGGGTATGTCCTGCTGAAAGTGTTCCTTCGTGCACCTTCGTGACTTTGGTGGTTGAAGCTTTTGAAAGCCCCTGGGCTGGAGTCCACGCGAAGCGCACAACACGCGCAATGCTAGAATAGAAAGATTGCATGCCGGTAAAAGACCTCACTATCAGCGGTTCCCCCGAAGTTAAGAAGAAGAAATCTCCGGAGAATGCGCCAGCCGATCGGCCCCAAAAAGTGGGCTTCGTCAGCCTCGGCTGCCCGAAAAATCTCGTCGACAGTGAAGTCATGATGGGCTACCTTGCCCGCGCCGGAGCCGAACTTACCCGCCGCGCAGAAGACGCAGACATCATCGTCGTGAACACTTGCTCTTTCATCGACAGCGCCCAGCAGGAGTCGGTCAACACCATCCTCGAGATGGCGGGACACAAAACTGCCGGCAAGGCGAAAAAACTGGTCGTCGCCGGATGCCTCGTCGAGCGCTTCCGCGACCAGATTCAGAAAGACATTCCAGAAGTTGACGCCGTCGTCGGAACCGGCGAATTGGAGAGGATTCTTTCCGCCACCGGAGTCGCCACCGCGCCCGCGAACAATTCCCCGTTCGTGATTCTGACCTCGCGCCCCGAGGGCGACGCCCGCGCCGCACAAGGCCGTTTCTCCCGCGAGACATGGGACGGCGCCATCGCCGACCTTCCTAACTATCTTTACGACGAAGACACGCCGCGCATCCTCGCGACTCCCGGCCACATGGCCTACATCAAGATTGCCGAAGGCTGCGATCATCCCTGCACCTTCTGCATCATTCCCCAGTTGCGCGGACAATTCCGCTCGCGCCGTTTTGAATCCGTCATTGCCGAAGCCGAACGTCTCGCTCAATCCGGTGTCCGAGAAATCACCCTCATCGGCCAGGACACCACCTGCTATGGCGAAGATTTCGGCCTGAAAGACGGCCTCGCGCTTCTGCTCGAAAAACTTTCCGCGATCGAAGAACTGCGATGGGTGCGCTTCCTCTACGCCTATCCCAACAAGATCACCGGCAAGCTGCTCGACACAATCGCAGCCCACGAAAAGATCTGCTCCTACATGGACGTTCCCCTCCAGCACGCGTCCGCCTCGGTCCTCAAGCGCATGAAGCGCGGCGGAAGCGCCGACGTTTTCCTTCGCTCCATCGAAAAGATGCGGCGCGTCGTACCCGACCTGACGCTGCGCACATCGTTCATCGTTGGCTTTCCGGGCGAGACTGAAAAAGAATTCGAGGAGCTTTGCGACTTCGTTCGCGAGGCACAATTCGACTGGATGGGCGCGTTCTCCTATTCGGATCAGGATGGCGCAAGCGCCTATGCGCTCGACAAAAAGCTCTCGCCCCGCGAGATCGAACGCCGCCGCAAGCACCTGATGTCGATCCAGCGCCAAATCAGCAAGAAAAAGAAGAAATCCCTGGTCGGTCGCGAATATGACCTATTGCTCGAAGGCGAGTCGGAAGAAACGGAATTGCTACTCGAAGGCCGCACCCCGATGCACGCCCCCGAAATCGACGGCAAAGTTTTCGTCAACGACGTCCCGGAAGAAATCGAGCCGCAACCCGGCCAGTTCTATCGCTGTCAGATCACCGAATCGCACGACTACGATTTGGTCGCGA
The DNA here is from genome assembly GCA_963793945.1 of uncultured Acidobacteriota bacterium. Classification (GTDB taxonomy): domain Bacteria; phylum Acidobacteriota; class Terriglobia; order Terriglobales; family Acidobacteriaceae; genus Sulfotelmatobacter. The sequence continues at coordinate 583,121 of CAWCCE010000003.1, forward strand.
GAATTTTGTAGGCTGAAATCCCATGCCTCGCAAGCGCACGGTAAAACTCCGCTGCCCGATCTGCAAGAAAGAAGTGCAGAGCACCGCCCCCGACTTCCCTTTCTGCAGCGACCGCTGCCGCATCATCGACCTCGGAAAATGGGCGAGCGGCGGCTATGTAATCTCGTCTCCCGTCACCGACGCCGAGGAACTGATCCCCGACAGCAGTCCCGAAGACCGGGATCGCGAACACTAATGGAAACGGCCGTCGAAAGATCTCACCCACGCGGCCCCCTCTGGGCCACGCTCGTCGCGACCTTCTTCGGCGCCGGACGCCTCCATCCCGGCCCCGGTACTTGGGGCTCGGCCTCCGCCGTTTTGCTCTGGGCCGCGCTCGCTCACGTAATCAACCCGACGTACCGCACTCCCGTCGTCATTGCCCTGGCAATCTTCGTCACCCTGATCGGCATCCCTGCCGCGACACGGGTCGCCCGAGCCTCAGGCACCAAAGATCCGCAATTCATCGTTATCGACGAGGTCGCCGGACAGCTTATCGCTTTAATCGCCGCCCCCCTAACATGGAAAACTTTCGCGGCCGGTTTTATACTTTTCAGAGCCTTCGACATCATCAAGCCCCCTCCTGTGCGCCAATTGGAACGGCTTCCCGAGGGAACCGGGATCGTACTCGATGACGTTGCGGCTGGAATCTACGCTCTCGCAGTCATGCAACTTCTCCTCCGCTCAGGTCTATTAAAATAGAATCAAGTTTACAAAGCTGTTAGCCCGCAACTGGGCACTCGGTATTCGAATGGGATTTTCCGATCGTATCCTCGGCAGAAAAAACGTGAACGGCGGACCGCACATTGAATCGGTAGCGCCGGAGTGCGCCCTCACCGGCGGAGAAGTTCGCATCAAAGGCTCGGGCCTTCGACCTCAGGAACTCTTACGCCCGAAAATAAAGTTCGGCGAATTCGAAGGCCCCGTCGTCGTCAGTTCCGATGGCTTCGTCGTCACCCGCGTTCCTGAGGGAGCCGTCACCGGCCCGGTCGTCGTTGCCACCGACGGTCATCTCAGCAATCCACACACTGTCAAGGTTGCGGTCACGATTGCCGAGAACCTGCATCCCGTCACCAATCCAGCCGTCGATGCTGAAGGCAACATCTATGTCACCTTCTCCGGATCGCGCGGCCAGAAAGTTCCCACCGCCATCTTCAAGATCGACACCAACTATGGGGTCAAGCCATTCGTCCAAGAAATGATGAACGCGACCTCCATCGCTTTCGACCCGCAAGGCCAGATGTACGTCTCTTCACGCTACGACGGCGCGGTCTACAAGGTCGCTCCCAACGGAACCATGACGACCTTCGCTGAAGGCCTCGGAGTCGCGACCGGCATCGCCTTCGATCGCGAGCAAAGTCTCTACGTCGGAGATCGTAACGGCACCATCTTCAAAATTTCGCGCGACCAGCAGACCTTCGTCTTCGCCACGCTTGAGATGAGCGTCTCCGCTTATCACATGGCCTTCGGGCCCAAGGGAGATCTCTTTGTCACCGGCCCCAACGATCGCGTCTACAAAGTCGATCCGAACGGAACCGTGACTACCTTCTACAAAGGCTTGGGCCGTCCGCAGGGACTCGCCTTCGATGCCGATGGCAACCTCTACGTCGCCGCTTCGCTCGCCGGCACTCGCGGCATCGTTAAGATCACTCCCGAAGCCAAGCCCAGTCTCGAAGTCGCCGGCCAGGGACTAGTAGGCTTAGCCTTCTCCCCCGGCCGCTCCGTAATCCTCGCCACGACCAGCGCGGTCCATCATCTCTCCTGGAACATCGCAGGCCAGCGCCTCCTCCCCGAATAATAAGTTTGAATCAAAGACGAAGCCGTGGGTGCCCCACCGTTGTCGTGTCGTTTGCGACAGGGTGGGGACTTTGACTTCTTCATTTCCAGAATCAAACCCTCGGAAGATCCAGCTCCCCTCTGCGGTCCAAGCTTTTGATTTAAACTTTCCAGAGTGAACGCAGAAATCATCGCGGTAGGTTCCGAACTCCTCACTCCCTACCGCATGGACACCAATTCGCTCTATCTCACCGAGCAGCTCAACCAACTCGGCGTCGAAGTCATCTTCAAAAGCGTCGTCGGAGACAATCTCCGCCAGCTCGTGGCCGCCGCTCAGCACGGATTATTTCGCTCCGACATCCTGATCTTCAGTGGCGGCCTCGGCCCCACCGAAGATGACCTCACTCGCGAAGCCGTTGCCGAAGCCCTCGGAGTTACGCTCTTCCGCGATCCCGAAATTCTCGCCCGCCTGGAGCAGCGATTTGCCGAGCGCGGATGGAAGATGTCGCCCAACAACGCCAAACAAGCCGATGTTCTCGATGGCGCCACCGTTTTGCCGAATCCCAATGGCACTGCGCCCGGCCAATGGATCGCAGGCCAATTCGACGGACGCGAGCACATCATCGTTCTGCTCCCCGGTCCTCCCTTCGAATTGAAAGGTCTCTTCGAGAGCGAAGTTCGTGAGCGCCTCCGCGCCAAAGTTCCGCCGACGCATCTCTTCACTCGCACTCTGAAGGTCGCGATGCTTGGCGAGTCAGCCGTTGATGCGCGCGTCGCTCCCATCTACAAACGCTACCCCGATGTAGACACAACGATCCTCGCCGGTGCCGGAGAGATCGAACTTCACTTTCGCACTCGCGCCGCCACGCTCGACGCGGCGGAGGCCCGGGCCGACGAAGTCGCCGAACTAGTTGAAGATGAACTAGACGACGCCGTCTATTCGCGCAATGGAGAGTCACTCGAGCAGATCGTTAGTTACTGGCTTCAAATGCGCAACGCCACCGTCGCAGTCGCCGAGTCCTGCACCGGGGGCCTGCTCGCCGAGCGCATCACCTCCATCAGCGGCAGTTCGCGATATTTTCTCGGCGGCGCGGTCGTCTACTCGAATCAATTGAAGACAGAATTCGCTGGAGTGCCGGAAGAAATGATTCATCGCCACGGAGCCGTCAGCCGCGAGGTAGCCGCCGCTCTGGCAGAAGGCATCCGCTATCGCTGCGAGTCAACCTTCGGCGTCGGAATCACCGGCGTCGCCGGACCCACGGGAGGCACCTCGGAAAAGCCGGTAGGTTTGGTCTTTCACGCAGTAGCCAGCGACTCTGGCACCGAAATCGTGCAGCGGATATTCCCCGGCGATCGCAAACGCATCCGCCGCTTCGCCTCCACCATGGCTTTGGATATGCTCAGAAAGAAACTGATGTGAAGAAAGCTTCGAGCTGTGAGCGGTGAGCCGTGAACTCAACGGCTCAGAGCTCATAGCTCATGACTCGTAGCTCACCGCGTTTTTATGCGCCTCTTCCTCGCTCTCGACATCGACGACGTCATCCGCGAGCGCATCGCTCGCTTCGTCGACGGCGTCCGCAACTTCGCTCCCGACGCTCGCTGGATGCAGCCCGAATCCTTGCACGTCACACTGAAATTCATCGGCGAGCAACCAGAGGCATCCGTCGAAAGAATAAAACAGGCCATGAACGCTGTCTCCGCTACCTCAACGCAAATTCATTTTCGCGGTTACGGGTTCTTCCCCACGTCAAAATCCGCGCGCGTCTTCTGGATCGGTATGGACTCCGGCCCCGAACTCGTCGTACTCGCAGCCGCGATAGACGACACAATGCCCTCGCTGGGAATTCCGAAAGAAGACCGTCCTTTCAGCCCGCACCTCACGCTGGCACGCGGTCGCGGAGCCTCGGGCTCCCCGCGCATAAGCAGCAAAGACGGCCCCAGTCGCACCTTCCAACGCCTCCAGGAAAAGCTGTCCGCTCTATCGGTTTCAGAGTTTGGTACCATGACGCCCCGCGAGTTCTTTCTGTACCGAAGCCACCTCTCGCCGAAAGGATCGAAGTACACCAAACTCGCAAGTTTTTCATTGCAGCTGTAAGAAACGGGTGCCCCATTCAAACATCGCGCCGTCTGCGACGTTAGAGTGGGATTAGCAAGATCATGTCCAAACTCATCCTCATCGCCGCGGTCAGCTACCTGCTAGGCTCCATACCCTTCGGATACCTCCTCGTCCGGATCTTTCGCGGAGAAGATGTTCGCACGACCGGCAGCGGCAACATCGGCGCGACCAACGTCTCACGCAAGTCGCCCGCGCTCGGCGCACTCACCCTCCTTCTCGACGCTCTTAAAGGATTCCTCGCCGTCGAATTCGCGGCCAAGATCTCGACCTCGGGAACCGATGCCCGCCTTCGCGAAATGATGGCCGCTGCCGCCCTGTTCGCCATCGCCGGACACATGTTCCCCATCTGGCTCAAATTTCGCGGAGGCAAAGGCGTCGCCACGGCTCTCGGAGCATTTCTTCGTTTTAGCCCGCTCGCGGTGCTCGTCGCGGTTATCATCTTTGTCGTGGTCGTGCTCCTCTCGCGCCGTATCTCGCTCGGGTCTATCGTCACCGCCGCCGCATTCCCAATCTCTGTCTGGCTGTTGAATGTTTCGCGCGATGCAATCGTTATCGCTCTAATCGCCACCGCCGCCGCGCTCATCATCGTCCGTCACCACGAAAACATTCGCCGCCTGCTCTCCGGCGCCGAGCCCCGTTTCTCCATGGGCCGCAATCATGAGGGCAAATAGATGAGCCAGATCGCCGTCATCGGCGGAGGCGCATGGGGCACCGGACTCGCCATCGTCCTCGGACGCAAAGGCACCCACCGTGTGCGCCTATGGGCGCACGAAATCGAAGTCTGCGAATCGATCACGCGCCAGCACGTGAATGAAAGATTTCTTCCCGGCCGCGAGATCCCCAACTCCGTCTCCGCCACCAACGATCTCGCGGCCGCACTCAAAGACGCGGAGATCGTCGTGAGTGTCATGCCCTCGCAGCATTGCCGACGCCTCTTCGAACGTATGCGCCCGCTCATCCCGCCGCGGGCTCTGATCGTGAGTGCAACGAAGGGCCTCGAAGAAGAATCGCTTCTGCGAATGACCGAAGTGATTCACCAAGTAATGAACGCCCAACTCGAGCGTGGGGATTTTGACGTTCGAATCGCGGCCCTCAGCGGGCCATCCTTCGCGCAAGAAGTCGCCCGCGGAGATCCCACCGCTATCACCATCGCCTCGCAAGATCAGCCACTCCTGCGCACAATCCAGCAGGAATTTTCGGACGCCACTTTCCGCGTCTACACCAACAGCGACGTCGTCGGCGTCGAACTCGGAGGCGCGCTCAAAAACATCATTGCCATCGCCGCCGGCATCTCCGACGGCCTCGGCTTCGGACACAACTCCGCAGCTGCCCTCATCACTCGTGGCCTCGCCGAAATGACGCGCCTCGTCGTCGCCTGCGGAGGCCGCGCCGAAACCATGGCCGGACTCGCCGGTCTCGGGGACCTCGTCCTCACCTGCACCGGAGGTCTCTCACGCAACCGCAGCGTTGGCGTCGAACTCGGACGCGGCAAAAAACTCCCGGAGATCATCGCTGCCATGCACGGCATGGTCGCCGAGGGAGTCTTTACTACCACCGCCGCCGTCGGCCTCGCCAAATCCTGCGGCGTAGAAATGCCCATCACCGAACAAATGCATGCCATCCTGCATGAAGGAAAATCCCCCAAAGAAGCGATCCAGCAACTAATGTCCCGTACCGGCAAAAGCGAAACCACATAACCAAATGAACTTGGGCGTCATCCTGAGTGGAGCCGTATTTCCGGCGGAGCGAAGGATCTCGCGCGGTCCGACTCTGCTGCATCGCTTTCCTCTGTACGCCTCTGTGCCCCCCGTGGTGAAAGCTCTTCCTAACCCGTGATACGCTTTGTCGTCTTGACGGAGCCTCTATGCAAAAGATGAGTCTTGCATTTGCACTTCTCCTCTTCATCGCGCCCCACTCCCCAGCCCAAACAAAAACTCTCGCCGAACGCTTGGGCTATCCGCGCGATTCCAAACTCCTCATCATCCACGCCGACGACCTCGCCGTCGCCCACTCTGAAGACATCGCTAGCTTCGACGCCCTCAACCAACACGCTGCCACCTCCGCTAGCATCATGGTTCCCTGTCCCTGGCTCACCGAAGTCGCCGACTACGCCAAATCTCATCCCGAAGCCGACCTCGGCCTTCACCTCACTCTCACCAGCGAATGGAAAACTTACCGCTGGGGCCCGGTCGAATCGAAAGACAAAGTTCCGAGCCTCCTCGATCCCTCCGGATATCTTTGGCCCGAATCCGGTCCAGCCGTGCAGCACATCAAGGCCGACGAAGCCGAACGTGAGATTCGCGCTCAGGTCGAACACGCCATTGCCATGGGCATTCATCCCACACACCTCGACAGCCACATGGGAGTCCTTTTCTCGCGCCCCGACCTCGTCGCCGTCTACGTCAAAGTCGCGCACGAATACAAACTGCCCTTCCTCGGAATGCTCGGACCCAACGCAACTCCCGCTCTGCGCGCGGCCTTTTCCGACAAAGACATTCTTCTGGATTCCGTCGTCATCGCCGGACCCACCGTCCCCGCTGCTGGCTGGAAAAACTTTTACTTGGACGCGATCAAGAATCTGAAGCCAGGCCTGACCGAATTCATCGTCCACCTCGCCCACGATGACGCAGAATTCCAAGCCGTCGCCGTCGACCACCCCGACTACGGAGCGGCCTGGCGCCAGCGCGACTACGAAGTCATCACCAGCCCCGATTTCAAAAATGCGTTAGACGAAAATCACATCATCTCCATCCACTGGAGCGACCTGAAAAAGCTGTTGAACTAATGGGTTTTCTGGGGCTTAAGGAAAGAGCCAAGAAGTTCGGTGAGCCGTCCTAGCGTATTTTGCAAGGGCCCGCGACGCTGTTCGTTTCCGGACAGAAATATCCTCAGACGGACAGGACAATCCGCCTTCTAACCACTTGTCCCGTTCCATCTTTCTTCACAATGAGTAAGTTACCGCGGCATACGATTTGGTTCGAGCCTTGCTCCCAGAGCTCAGTCCTATGGTGATGTTGCCCCACACCTAAGATCTCGAGGCTGATGATGGGAACTCTATTGCAAGATATGCGCTTTGGCTTTCGAATGCTGAAAAAGAGTCCTGGCTTCACGGCGGTAGCAGTCGTGACTCTAGCGCTCGGCATTGGTGCGAACACGGCACTCTTTTCCGTGGTCAATGGCGTATTGTTAAGCCCGCTGCCGTTTCCTCAACCGGATCAGTTGGTCACGCTCCATGAAAATAAACCGAATTTTGAGGGCGGCTCCATCTCTTATCCAAACTTTCGCGACTGGCGAAAAGAGAATCACACTTTCTCGTCGCTAGCCCTCGCTCGCGCTTACGCTTTCAGCCTGACAGGCATTGGCGAAGCTGAGCAGGTCACCGGCGAATTCATCTCTTCTGACTTTTTTGCTGTGCTGGGAGTAAGGCCCGTCATTGGGCGCACATTCACCGAAGCCGAGGAGCCCGTCGGCGCCGGTCCGGTCGCGCTCATCAGCGCGGGATTATGGCAGCGCAAATTCAGCTCTAAGCCCGATATTTTGGGGACAAACATTACGCTGGACGGAAGAGACTACACCATCATCGGAGTGATTCCGTCCAATCTTCAACTCGACATTCCAGGCTTCAGAAACAGTCAGATCTATGCGCCAATCGGCCAGTGGAGTAATCCGATACTGCTGGAACGCTCCGCGGGGCTGGGCTTCCATGGCATCGGCCGGCTCAAACCCGGCGTGACCATCGAACAAGCGCGCGCCGACATGGACGGAGTGACCCGCAGTCTCGCAGAAGCTTTTCCCGATGCAGATAAAGGGATCAGCGCGAACCTGAGGCCGCTCAAGGAACAAATGACTGGAAGTATCCGGCCTCTCTTGCTGATGCTTCTGGCATCGGTCGGCTTCGTGCTTCTGATTGCCTGCGTGAATGTCGCCAATTTGTTATTAGCTCGCGCAAGCAAGCGGACACGCGAATTTGCAGTTCGCGCGGCACTTGGCGCAAGCCAGCGACGAGTCGTCCGCCAATTGCTTACCGAGAGCATTTTGCTCGCTCTGGCCGGCGGAGGATTGGGCTTGCTGCTCGCGGCCTGGGGGACAGGCGCAGCCATGAGAGCACTGCCTGCGGCTCTGCCTCGCGTCGAGCAGGTCGGGCTTGATTTCCACGTGCTGATCTTTACGGCTGGCCTCTCGCTGCTCGCGGGAGTTCTTTTTGGACTTACGCCTGCGCTCAAAACATCCCAGCCGGATCTGCACGAAACGCTCAAGCAAGGCGGCAGGGGAGCAAGTGGAACCCGCCATCGCATGCAGAGTGTGTTCGTCGTCTCCGAGATGGCTCTCGCTCTGGTGCTGCTGATCGGAGCGGGATTGACCATCCGTAGCCTGCTGAAGCTGTGGAGCGTCGACCCCGGTTTTAACGCGCGTAATGTGCTTACCTTTGGGCTTGCGCTTCCACCCTCCGTGGTGCACGCCAAACCAGACGCGATCCGCGCCGCCTTCCGTGATTTCGATGACAAGCTCGCCGCAGTTCCGGGCATCGAGGCGGTCTCCCAGAGTTGGGGCGCACTCCCATTGAGCGGCGACGACGAACAACTCTTCTGGCTCGAAGGTCAACCCAAACCCGCAAACAAGAACGACATGAACTGGGCCATCGACTACATCGTCGAACCCGGCTACTTGAAGGCCCTCGGCATTCCGCTGCTGCGCGGCCGATTCTTTACCGCCCAGGATAACGAGCACACACCGCTAGTGGTCGTAGTCGACGAAGTGTTCGCACGCAAATATTTTCCGGGCCAGAATCCAGTGGGCAAGCGCATCCACGTAGACAGGTTTGACCGGCCAGCGGAGATCGTCGGCATGGTGGGACATGTCAAGCAGTGGGGCCTCGACACTGATGACCAGCAGTCGCTGCGGTCCGGCCTTTATATCCCGTGCATGCAAATGCCGGATGATTTTGTGGCGATGACTCCAATGGGTTCGGGGGTGGTGGTGCGTTCAGAAGGCAACTCGGCGGGGCTGCTCGATTCCATCCGCCGCATGAATGCGCAGATGAGCTCTCAGCAGGTTATTTTCGACACACAAACCATGGAATCGCATATTTCCGACTCCATGGCCTCCCGCCGGTTCTCTATGATTTTGCTCGTTATATTTGCGGTGCTGGCGCTGTTGCTTGCCAGCCTCGGAATCTATGGCGTCATCTCTTATATCGCTGGGCAGCGCACCAACGAGATCGGGCTCCGCATGGCGTTGGGAGCGCACCAACGGGATATTCTTCTTTTGATCTTGGGCCGGGGCGGAAAACTTGCCGCTCTCGGCGTCGCAATCGGGCTGGCTGCCGCTCTCGGCCTCACCCGGCTTATGGCGAGTCTGTTGTACGGAGTCGGCGCTACCGATCCACTGACCTTCGCCGGAGTCGCGCTTCTTTTGACTGTGGTCGCACTAGCCGCCTGCTACATCCCGGCCCGCCGCGCCGCCAAGGTCGATCCCATCGTCGCCCTGCGGTACGAATAGCCCTCGCATTTACGTGAGTGAGTGGTCAACTATTCTTCATCCCTTCCGCAAGAGGATTCGAAAGATCGCGACTCCAGCAGCCTGTGCGTGGCGCCCTCATCGCGAGACATCGTTTCTTCGCCGCTGCTCGCTCTCCTTCATCATCTCCGTCAAATCCGCAACTGGCCGTATCTCGATCGGTCCAAGTCCATACCTAAAGCCCGGAAGCTGTGAGACAAGCTGGATGGCGTGATTAAGGTCTCGCGCCTCAAGTATCTGAAGGCCACCAAGCTGTTCCTTGGTTTCCGCATACGGGCCATCCGTTGTCGCGACTTTGCCGTTTTTCCAGTATAGGGTCACGGCGGTCTCCGGAGGCTCAAGAGGTACTTCGGCAACAAGGTATCCGTTGGTGCGCAGATGGTCATTGTGCTCAAAGCATTCGTCGAGCACCGCCTGGCGATCGTCCTCGGCCATCCCTTCGAATCTTCCTGGCTCGAGGTATCCCAAACAGATGTATTTCATCCCCTCCTCCGTGTGTCCGGTAGCGGTCGGTTTGCCTTTACCCGACTTTGTCATCCTGAGCGTAGCCGTTCTTCAGGCGTAGCGAAGGATCTCCAGCTTAACCGGCCCAATGCACAAGCCAAACCGCCCCACTACCTTTTTCGTATAACTTAGATCCGCCCCTCGTCCCCACCCGATAGTGGTTCGCCAGACCGAAAATCGATAGCTACTCCATTCTTCTTGGCCTTGGTACGTGGTATTTTTAGCGCCGGGAGGCTCACATGCTGTTCTACGAAGCTTTCTTTCCGGTGCTCTGGATCGTTTTTCTCCTCTACTGGCAGATCAAAGCTGCGGATACCAAAGCCACTCAGCGTCTCGAGCCCGCAGCTTCGCGCATACTCCGCGTCATCATCTTCCTGATCGCGATCGTCTTACTCTCGATACCTCGCATCCCGCTGCCGTGGCTTTACATCCAGCTCTGGCCGCAGGGTTATGGGCCATTCTGGCTGGGAGCCGCCGTCACCGTCGCCGGCCTTCTCTTCGCCGTCTGGGCGCGCGAGCACCTCGGCCGCAACTGGAGCCGCTCCGTCACCATTAAGGAGGGTCACGAGCTGATCACAACAGGTCCGTATGCCGTGGTGCGCCACCCAATCTACACCGGCATCCTGACCGGATTTCTTGGCACGGCGATTGCCATCTCCCAGGTGCGCGGAGTCATAGTTTTCGTCCTCATCTTCGTCATGTTCTGGCTCAAGTTTCGCATGGAGGAGAAATGGATGCGCTCCCAGTTTGGCGAGACGTATGCCACCTATGCCCGACAGACCGCCGCGCTGGTGCCCTACCTGCTTTGATCTTTTGACACGCTCCCCATGCTGGTCGGGGAGATCGAGACAAGAGTGGGACGGCCGACCCACGGCCCGGCTCACTGAAGACAAAAGCGGGCTGAGCGTTTCACCCGCCAGCAGCACAGACTTGCCGATTTTTCTGTCACTGTTTCAAGTAGCGAAGCGCAACACTTCCTGATTTAAAAGCCTTGGACTCGACAAGTTTTAGTCGCAATCTCTCCCGCAGGCTAACGCCTTCCATCAACCGTCTCCCTTCCCCGGCAATGATTGGCGTAATGACAAAACGATATTCGTCAACCAGACCAAGCTCGATCAGCTGGGAAGGAATATCTACACCACCGACCAAAACAGGTTTGCCTGGTTCTTGCTTCAATTTAAGTATTTCGTCGCGAAGGTTCGTACGAACAATTCTCGTATTTCCATCTTCAGCGCTGGCCAACGATCGTGAAAAAACAATCATCTTTTTGGAGGCAAAGGTTTGAGCAAATTCGAGATCCGCATTTGTTTCGGACTGGCTTTTTGCGACATCCGGCCAATAAGGAACCATCAATTGATAGGTTTTACGTCCATAGATGAATAGGTCAACATCTCGGATGAGCTGGGTATAGTGTCCGAGTAATTCTTCATCGGGATTGAATTTAGTGTGGTCGCAGCAGCCATCCAGAGTAAGGTTGATTGCGTAGATTACATTTCTCATTGATTGTCCTCTCTTATGTAGCCGCGCTTGTCGCCCTTTGCGGCAGTCCAGGTTAGTGACCTTCCGTTCCGTCCGACCACCGCTGCACCGGAATCACGAACTGCGTTAGGTGTTCCACCACGGGGTCAGCAACCGCAACGACGGGCGAACCCGGCAGATTCGCTCCCCAAATTGCGGGGTCGGTGTCCGAATAGAAAAACATGAGGTGGGGAGGCCAGTGGGGGATGGTCGCGCCGCCGTACCCTTGCTTCGATAGCATGTAGCACATCGCTCCGGATTCCATCGGCGGCAGTTCTTTCTTGGCGATGGCAGACGAAATCGCCTCATTCATTTGTGCCGGCGTACGTCCCGCCAGTCCCCACTCAGTCTCTCTGGTGAAACGCAGAAGATAGGAACGCGCGGCCGCCCCATTCACGCACATGGGGACCCGCACCTTCGGATTCCAAAATTCAGCATCCGGTGCGGAAGTCCACCCACGTCCCACGATGCACACGAAACCGTTCGTGCCTTTGACCGCCGTTTCGAAACCATGACGTCCAAGAACCATGACCTTGGCATCGCGCGCAATGGATTCTGGTGCAGCACTTCTCGCCAGGGCTATCTCCGCATTCCGATCCGTCATGATGTATTGGTCGAGAGGTGCCATGTTCGGATAAGGTGGCGCGGCATCCTGCGCCATCGCCTGGTCCGAAAAAATCGAGTTCGCTGTACTGAGTGCCGCTCCAAGCACAACAAGCAGTGCGAACCTTTTGATTGCGATTGCGCCAATCTTCTTTTTCCGCATCGTTCCTCCTACGAATGATCTCTTCGCCCTCGACGGGCCGTCGTTGTTGGACATTGCATTCCGACGTCGCGGTGGCCGACTATTCCGTTGTCTCCTCCGGAGCCGGATAGAAAAGAAGCTCGCGCACCTCGCCAGGCACATCGCAGGCGATGGCCGCCTTCTTCGCCCATGCCAGTGCCTCATCCATATTGGCGGCTTCCAGTATCCAAAATCCGCCCATGTGCTCCTTGGTCTCGGCGTACGGTCCGTCGGTGATGAGCACCTTTCCATCGGGCTGCTTTCGCAGCGTCTTTGCATTGGCGGCCGGGGAAATGCCGCATGCGAACTTCCTTGCTCCGGCAGCAATCAATTCGCGGTTGAGCGCGTGGATCTCTTCCATCATCGCTTCGGTTACGGTGGATGGGTCGAAGTCGTCGGGCAGGTAGTTACAAACCAGGTATTGCGGCATGATTTTTTCTTCTCCTCTGATCGTCTTTATTGTTAGTCCTGGGCGGGCCGTTTGCCCTGCCTTCACGATATAGTCGAACGCCCGAACCGTAATTCGACACCTCATCCAAGAAATTTTCTTCTTCCGTGGTGGATAGCCACACGTTTCCTCGCCGTCCACTCCGACTCCATCTCCACACGTCCTTCAGAACCTGTTGCCACGATTTGCCGCTGGATCGTTACATGCTCGGTGCCGGCGTTCCATCGGACCATTTCTCTACTCCTATGAGGAAGACGGACAGCGGTGGGAAGGATTTCAGTTGTGGGTAAGCGTCCCCGGAGAAGTACCAATAGTTTACTGACATGACTGGGGAGTTTGTGAGATTTGCCCCCCAGGCAGCACCGTCTTTCGCGGTTTCGTAGAACATCAGATGGGGGCCGTTGTGGCCGCCGTTGTCGGTTAGATAGGAGCCCTTCGACATCATGTAGGAGAAAGTTCCCTGCTCGAGCAGTGGCAATTCTTTCTTGTCTATCGCTGCTTTGATTGCGGCGATGACTTCGGCTTTGGAATGGCCCGCCAGCAGTAGGTCGGTGCGTTTGTAGGCGTATGGAAGGATAGAGCGGGCGGCCGGTGGGTTCAGGCAATCGGCGGCGCGGACTTTTGGACTCCAGAATTCTGGGTTATCGAACATGGCCAGCCACCCGCGTCCGACCCAGCAGACCCACCCGTTCTTTCCTTCGACTGCGGTCTCGTATCCGTGGCGGGTTAGGACGATGACCGAGGCGTCGTGAGAGATGGCGTCTGGGGCGGCGCTGCGGGCCAGGGCAATTTCTGCGTCGCGATCCATTAGATATTGTTCTATCGGGGCCATCGTTGGATATGGTTGTTTGGCGTCCTGCGCCGCTGCAGGCCGGGTTGCGATCAACCCGGCGACGAGTGCGAATGCACTTAGGAAAGTGCTGCGTATTTGATTTCGGGTCATCGCTCTCCTCCATACTTCTTCGTTTTCTACGGCTCCATTCATACTTCGACCGAACCCGCTTGCAGGTTGCGGAGCGCGGTCGTCGCACGATGCCGGACGGAAGCCCTCTCTACATAGGCGTCGCACGCGGCATCGCGACATCGACAATATGCAAAGTTGCTTGCTACTGGCGCATCTCCGCAGCGACGTCGTCGCCGAACTTCTCTTGGATATACTTTTGGGTCTCGGGATCGAAGTCGGTCATGTCGAACATCCGGCGAACTTCCACCGTTTCGTTATCCTTTCCGGGGATGCGCGCGGCCCATTCGAGCGCCTCTTCGCGCGATTTCACCTGGATGATCCAATAGCCGCCGACCACTTCCTTCGCTTCGGTAAACGGACCGTCGGTAACTTCCGATTTTCCGTTCTTGAAAGTGACGCGCGCGCTCATCGTCGCGGGCGGGGTCAGACCGTCAAGCGCGAGCAGCACACCGGCTTTTCCTAGTTCCTCGTTGTACTTGCCCATTGCCTCCATGCTTTTGAGGTCGGGTGCCCATCCAGGTTTTGCGGTTTCGTACTCTTTCGGAAACATGATCATCATGAAGCGCATTGTGTTCTCCTTTAGGCTCGTGCGGACACCTTATCAGGCCCGCAACTTTATTTTGGAGCTTAGACCGCGCTGGCCTTGGGAATTGCGACGTGCGCGGTGCGGCTCCACTTACTAGTCGAACGGGGTGATGCGAAATCGACACGCGATTTGCAGATTTTTCGCGTAGCGTATCACCCGGGAAACCCATTCTGGCGGGCCGGTTGCCCCGCCTTCACCATATAGTCGAACGGCCGCACCGGAATTCGACAACTGGTTGAGGTTTTTATTTAGCTGGGCCGGTGGCCTCGGGTGCCGGACTGCTAAGAGTGAATGGTTTTGGCTCGAAGAACTCAATCAGGACGAAAAACTGGGGAAAAACTGGGGACAGACGGGACGTTCCCCGGTTTCCATTTTTATTTCAATTCCGCGATCCGTGTCGCGAGAAAACGGCGCTCTGGCTCCTGTTGGGTCAGTGCCAGCGCCTTCTCATACGACGCCCGAGCCTCAGCTGTCCTGCCTAACCTTCGGTACATATCGGCACGGGCGGAATGCGCCAGGTAGTAATTTGCCAATTCGCCCTGCTCCAACACCGCGTCGATGTGCGCCAGACCCGCCTCTGGACCGTCGCGCATTGCAATGGCCACGGCACGATTGAGCTGTACAACCGGCGAAGGCTGAATTCGAATCAGTTGGTCGTAAAGCGCAACAATCTGCCGCCAGTCGGTCGCAGCGACCGATTCCGCCTCCGCATGAACCGCCGCAATCGCGGCCTGCACCGTGTAGGCGCCGAAGCGGCGGACGAAAAACTGGGGACAGACGGGACGTTCCCCGGTTTCCATTTTTATTTCAATTCCGCGATCCGTGTCGCGAGAAAACGGCGCTCTGGCTCCTGTTGGGTCAGTGCCAGCGCCTTCTCATACGACGCCCGAGCCTCAGCTGTCCTGCCTAACCTTCGGTACATATCGGCACGGGCGGAATGCGCCAGGTAATAATTCGCCAATTCGCCATGCTCCAACACCGCGTCGATATGCGCCAGACCCGCCTCTGGACCGTCGCGCATTGCAATGGCCACGGCACGATTGAGCTGTACAACCGGCGAAGGCTGAATTCGAATCAGTTGGTCGTAAAGCGCAACAATCTGCCGCCAGTCGGTCGCAGCGACCGATTCCGCCTCCGCATGAACCGCCGCAATCGTGGCCTGCACCGTGTAGGCGCCGAAGCGGCGGGAGTTCAGGGCTTTCTCGAGCAATGCCACTCCCTCCGCGATCTGCTCCCGGTTCCAGAGCGAGCGGTCTTGATTCTCCAGCAAGATCAGCTCTCCAGCCGGAGATGTCCTCGCAGCCCGACGTGATTCCTGCAGCAACATCAACGCAACGAGTCCCATCACTTCCGGCTCTGGCTGGAGCTCGGTCAGCAACCGGCCCAGTCGAATCGCCTCGCCCGTGAGCTCGGCCCGCGTTACCTCCGCTCCCGCCGCAGCCGAATAGCCCTCATTAAAGACGAGATAGATGACCTGAAGCACCGCGCCCAGCCGCTCCGGCAATTCCCGCGGCGTCGGCACCTCGTACGGAATCGGCGTCTCTCGAATCTTTGTCTTGGCGCGCACAATCCGCTGCGCCAGCGTTCGTGAAGTAGTGAGGAAGGCCTTCGCGATCTCCTCGGTTGTCAGCCCGCACACCTCGCGCAAGGTCAGTGCAACGCGCGCTTCCGGCGCCAGAGATGGATGACAGCAGGTAAAAATCAGTCGCAGCCGATCATCTTCAAGGGCAACCTCTTCGTTGGCACCTTCCGCCGAACTCCCTTGCGCTTCGAGATAGCGCACGAGCTCGTCTTGTGACGCATCAAATCGTGCCCGTCGGCGCAGTGTATCGATGGCCTTGAATCGGGCCGTCGAAATCAGCCATGGTCGCGGGTTGCCCGGCACTCCACTGCTGGGCCACAGGCTCAGCGCAGCCGCAAAGGCTTCGTGCATCGCCTCCTCGGCCAGATCAAAATCGCCGAGCAGGCGTATCAGAGTTGCCAGGATTCGTCCCGAATCCACGCGATAAAGGGAGTCGAGCAATTCGCGTATCTGCTCGCTGGAATGCTCAGACATGACAGGCTCAGACATGAAGACGACCTTAGCAAACCAGCTACTTCGAATCAATTTGGCAAACGGCGGATCGATGCCGAGTGCCCAGCACATTACGCTTCGGGGCACTCGATATATTTTTGAGATGGAGTTCTAAACTGCAAGCCATGAAACACGGCACTTGCAGCGTGATGGAATACCCTGACGTGCAAGCGCTTCTCTAGTGCCCCGCTCCGGCATCGGGCGTCCCGTCCGACCATTTTCCAACTGGAATCAGAAACACGGTCAGCCGATCCTCCGGGTCCAGACCTGCCAAAATCGGAGAGCCCTTCAACCCTGCGCCCCAGGCTTCAGCTTTCATTTGCGGAAGGAAAAACATCACGTGCGGATGCCAGTGCTGCACCGGATCGCCCAAATACCCATCCTTCGACATCATGTAGCACATGGCGCCAATCTCTTGCGTCGGCAACTCCCCTTTGTCGAGGCCGGCCTTCACGCTTTCGAACATCTCTGCTTTCGATTTTCCCGCAAGGATCCACTCGCTCTTCTTCGTCGCGAACGGAAGATAGCTTCGCGCCGCTGGAGCGTTGAAGCAGATCGGAGCCCGCACCTTCGGATTCCAAAAGTCCGGATCATCAATCCCCGCGGTCCAGGATCGCAGCACCATGCACACGAAACCGTTCTTTCCTTTGATCGCGGTTTCGTACCCATGCGCTCCCAGCACCAACACCTCGGCATCGCCTGAAATCGATTCCGGAGCCGCGCTCCGCGCCAACGCAATCTCAGCATCCCGGCTCGCAATCATGTACTGCGCCACCGGCGCCATGCTCGGATACGAGGTCTTAACATCCTGCGCTGATACCGGCCACGCCGCACTGAATACGAAGCCCAATACAACAGTCGCGGCAAAAACCGGCGATGTAACTTTAATGACGAACTCTCGCTTCATAGACTTCTCCTCAGGAGCGCGATCCCCTCGGTAAGAAAACCGGTCAATGGCCTTCCTGGCACGATTCTGTTCAAGCGATCGAGTATATTCGCATTTCCAAGTCAGTTTGGGTCTACACCACCTTCTTCTCTGGTCTAATCCGGCACGCCCCCGCTTGATTGCTGCTTCAGATTCCCGTTCGCCCCAGTCCGATTGCACAAAAGCGTGGCCTGAATACCGGGAAAGACCGAGGCCTGTTTTTCGATCTTGCGGGGAGCAAGAACTAACTCAAACGACCGAAACACACGGAAAGGAGGAGACTTGTTGCAAATCGCTCAAGTTTCATCGTGAAACAGGCGGTCCACTCGGGGACATTGTTCTGCCCGAATGGCCGATGTCTTCCCCCCGACGCATACCTTCACATATTCTTATTCTCAGTGACATCCGACAAGATGCAATCGCGGAGTGACCGCAACCATGCAGCCAACGTGCTTCTCAGCTCGGCTGACGAACGCCTTCACCCGTCTCTCGCTGGGCCCAGCTATCTCGTTCTTCGCTCCCGAAGCACTATTTTCTCCAAGTGGGCGCAACAACTCGGACGAACAAATCTGACCGTGTTAGACATTGGAGGCAGGTACCAGCCGTACCGCTCATTGCTGGGAGCCGGAGTAACGCGATACGTTGCGATTGACTTGATCAAAACGGAATTGGTCAATGTGGTTGCAAATGGCGAGGCCTTGCCCTTTGTGCCAAAAACATTCGATGTCGTGATCGCGACTCAGGTGCTGGAATACTTCCGCGAACCGAGCGTCGCAATAAAACAAATCCACGCCGTGCTCAAACCCGGTGGAGTCTTGCTCGCGAGTGTCGCCGCTTGTGCACCTAGATTTGTCGACGAAGAGCTTTGGAGATTCACTGGTCCGGGCTTGCGAACGCTTCTCTCCGATTTTGCGAAAGTGGAGATAGTTCCAGAACTGTCCAGCGTTGGCAGTGTCATTCGGACTATGAATCTGGCACTCGACACGTTTGTTCGTTATAAGGGAGCACGCTGGGTCTATCGGCGAACAGCATGCCCGGTGCTGAATGTCTTGGGTCTTGCTGTCGAAAAATTGCACCTGACCTCCAACGATCAATTTACTGCCAACTACAGCATCTTAGCGGTCAGGGCAGAATAATTTCAGCCCGGTAAGTCGGCGAAACATCCCTTCCTACTCACTTCGGAAGGACACCGCTTACGCTCAAAACCGTTTCCGGCAACTTGTCGAGTTTTATCGGAAGCATCGGATGTTCCAGTAAGAATGTCGCCTAACCACCTCAGTGATGGGTGTTGTGAGGAGAGGAAACCCTCATCTGTTGTAGCTCAGCCTTGTTGCAACCCGCCTGACTCGACGATCGCGTCTGTATAATGCCGCATGACTCTCAGGTCTTCCTTGCCAGCCAAGCTGGCTGTGATATTCGCCGTCTGCGCTTACGTTTGGACAGTCGCTCTATCGAGAGTCCCGCCTTCTCAATTGAACCTGCCCGTTCCCGTCGTATTCTTGCTATGCCCAGCTTGCATCTTTACGGTTACCGTGGACCCGTCATTCTCGACAGTGGCATTTCTTCTAGCTCCATTGAATGCCATTGTTTATGGCTTTCTGGGTCTTTGTATAGGGGGATTTTTTCGCCGGTCGCAACTGTAGCGAGCGACACATCCCGCCGAAACTTCATTTTCCCTTGAATGCCTACGATCGAGCTTAAGTACCCTCCCTCACGGTACTTTCGTAACCCGCTCCTGACGCCCTTTTCTGCGCCGCCGCCTTATTCCTCGATAGAATTTACTAGATACCCTTGAGAGCCGCCGCCACTTCGCCTTCGGCGTCTGCGTCGAGTGAAGGGAGAGACTTGTCCTCCAGCACGCCTAGCCACGCACGCATCCCGATTCTTTACGTCATCCTCGGTGTGCTGCTGGTCATCAGCATCGTCCCGATGTATTTCTACTCGGCGCAAGTCGAGGCCATTAACCGGGACCGCTTGAAGACCAACGAGATGCTGCTGCAGAATACCGTGACGCGCTCGCTGGCCGACGATCTCTCGCAGCACGAACACTCGCTCCGCGTCATGCTCGCCAACCTCTCTTCTTCCATGCAGGTGGCCAGCGGCGGCGACTTCGGCGAAAAGAACATCGAGTCCCCCGAACTCCGCGCCCTGCTTGAAAACTTTGTCTCGTCTTCCGACGAGATCGCCTACGCGACTCTGTTGAATTCCGACGCCAAAGGTATTTCCGCTGGGCGCATCGCTCCTGACGCTTTCCTGCAACGCGAGCTCGAGCGCGGCTACGCAGCCGCGCACGATGGACGCGTCTATAACGGTCAAGCTCTCGTCGTCGGTGAGGGCAAGAATGCCCGCACCGTTTTTCTCGTTAGTTCCCCGGTCCAATACGGACCTCGCTTCCTCGGCATGATTGCCTCTGTCGTTGACCTGCAATTCCTGATTAAAGGTTTGCGCGATGCCGCCAGCGGTGGGCTGACTCCTTATGTCGTCGATTCGCAAGGACGCCTCGTCGCCGCGGCCGCACCCGAATTCGCCACCGGCCAGCAGATGAAGAATCTCGAAATTGTTCGCACCTTCGTCGAAGGCGGCAATAAGGCCCAGGTGGATGAAACCAAGGAATTCACCGTCGACACCGGATCCGAACACGTGGAAATGCTGGGCACCTACAGTCCGGTCACTTCTCTCAACTGGGCCGTCGTCGTACAAAAGCCGCGTCACGAGGCCTATCGCGGAGTCTACGAAATGCAGCGCAACGCTCGCCTGCTGGCGCTGCTGGCCGTCTGCATGAGCATCCTCGTCAGCATCTTCGCCGCGCGCCGCATCACCAATCCGTTGCAGATTCTGACGCAGTCCAGCCGCGCTCTCGCCCATGGAGATTTTTCCCAACGCGTCAATCTTTGGAGTCGCACCGAAATCGGAGAACTCGCCCAGACCTTCAACACCATGTCTGAAGAACTAGAACGCTTCGTCGAAGATCTCAAGCGCGCTGCCGAAGAGAATCGCGCACTGTTCATGGGCTCCATTCAGATGCTCGCCGGTGCGGTCGACGAAAAGGATCCTTACACGCGCGGTCACTCCGACCGCGTAACGCGTTATTCCCTGCTCATCGCAAAGGAGCTCAAGGCCGACCAGACCTTCATGGAAACGTTGCAGGTTTCTGCCCAACTTCACGACGTCGGTAAGATCGGCATCGAAGATCACATCCTGAAAAAGCCCGGGGCTCTGACCGAAGAAGAATTTGAAGTCATGAAGACGCACACGACCAAGGGCGCCAACATTCTGCGACCGGTCACGCAACTCGCCGAAATGCTTCCCGGCATCGAACTCCACCACGAAGCTCTCGACGGCCGCGGATATCCTTATGGACTCACCGGCGATCAGATTCCGCTTCTGGCTCGCGTCATCGCTGTCGCCGACACCTTCGACGCCCTGACGACGAATCGTCCGTACCAGCAAGCGCACACACCCGAACAAGCGCTGCAGATCATCAAGAATCTCGCGGGCAAGCGTCTCGATCCCAACTGCGTCGCGGCGTTGTTGGCGGTATACGAACGCGGCGAAATCCGTATCCAGCGCTTCACCATCAAGCGCCCGATTGCCGTGCCAGCAGCCGATCCGGCCGCAACCGCAGCAGCGTCCGCCGCAGTAGCAACCGCTGCAGCATCAGCCGCACCGCCAACAGCAGCAGCATCAACTCCTCCTACCGAACCCACAACCCTCGAACGCACCCGAGTGTAGCTTCGCAGCTGGATTGCATCGATGAAAATACGCCTTCGCGTAGCAGTATCCACGCTTGGCCCGCTATCGCAACAGCCTCTTGCCTTCGCATTCCCCGAAGTGCCACAAGCCTTTCCAGCACCGTAGAAGAGCGGCCCTTCAAGGGCCGCGTCGATCGCGCCCAGCCAGCAAAGGGCTTTAGCCCCTGTGCGTATTCAACCCCGCATATCGCGCGGAACCATTGATCTTTCGTTCTATAATTGCCCCGCATGCCCTTGGCCTCTGGCACGAAGCTTGGACATTATGAGATCCTCTCGCCCATCGGTGCCGGCAGTATGGGCGAGGTCTATCGTGCCCGCGACACTCAACTCGACCGCGACGTAGCCATCAAGGTTCTTCCTGAGTTTGTTTCCACCGATCGCGACCGCCTACTCCGCTTCGAGCGCGAAGCCAAGTCCGCCGCAGCGCTGAATCATCCCAATATTCTTGCGGTCTATCAGATGGGGACCTATCTCGGCATGCCCTATCTGGTATCTGAACTTCTCGAGGGCAAGACCCTCACCGAGACCGCGCGGCGCGGTCCTTTGCCTCTGCGCAAAGTTATCGACTACGGAATGCAGATCGCTCGCGGCCTTGGCGCGGCGCACGAAAAAGGAATCATCCACCGCGATCTCAAGCCCGACAACCTTTTCGTCACCAAAGATGGTCGCGTCAAGATCCTCGACTTCGGCCTTGCGAAGCTGATGCAGCCGAAGCAATCGATCGCGAGCGTGGCCGCGACGATTACATTGCCAGGCATGGCGTTGGGAACGGTCGGCTACATGGCGCCCGAGCAAGTGCGTGGCCTCAACACCGATCAACGCGCCGACATCTTCGCTCTCGGAGCCATCCTTTACGAACTCGTCACTGGTCAACAGTCGTTCCAGCGTCCAACTTCGGCTGACACGATGAGCGCGATCCTGAACGAGGAACTTCCCGCCATCGGGCAGCGGTCCCCGGAAACTCCGGCTGCGCTCGAACGCGTCATTCGCCGCTGCCTCGAGAAAGATCCGGCGCAACGCTTCCAATCTGCTTCTGATCTCGCTTTCGCTCTGGAAGCGCTGTCCGATCCAACGCTCTCGTCGCCGAGCGGCATTCATCCAATCGCTCATGAAGAGAAACGGAATCCCTATCTAGTCCGGATCGCCGCGGCAGCGGTTGTTCTCATCGGCTTGATCGCTCTCCTCTATTTCCTGATGCAGCCTGCGCCTGTGCCTGTGCTTTCGAACTATGTGCAGCTCACGCACGATGGCCAGCAGAAATCGTTACTCGGAACGGACGGCGCGCGGCTTTATCTGAGCCTCGGCGAAGTACGATCGGGAAGCTTCGCGACGCACGGCGTTGCGGCGATGTCGATCGCCGGTGGAGATCCTCAGAAGCTTCCGATCCTCACGTCCGTCAATATGGCTCCAGTCGATGTGCTGCCAAATGGATCGGAGATACTCGCGGTCGATGGACAAGGCGCGCCTCCGAAGGGTCCTCTATGGAGTCTTCCGGTGCTCGGCGGTTCGCCGCGGCGTCTTGGTAGTCTTATCGCCGAAACCGCGTCGTGGTCTCCCGACGGGCAAAAGCTGGCCTACACCAATCTCGGAGACCTCTCTTTGGCCAACGCTGACGGCAGCAATTCCCAGAAACTCGTGAGCGTCCAGGGAGACATCCTCAACCTGACGTGGTCGCCCGACGGAAGCCATCTGAGATTCGATTCGTCCGGAACCGCGGGGACGGCCACGCAGCAGCTCGAATGGGAAGTCTCCGTCGATGGCACGAACCTTCATCGCTTGCTACAGGGCGAGCATCTGCCGGACGCATGCTGCGGCAGGTGGACCGCGGACGGAAAGTACTTCGTCTTCCAGTCGAGCGGACAGATCTGGGCTATGCCGCGCAAAGGCACGTTGTTCCATTCCCAGCCGCAACCGGTTCAACTCACTTCGAGTCCGCTGTCGCTCTCTTCGCCGCTTCCCAGCAAGGACGGCCGAAAACTGTTCGTCATCGGCCAGAACTTCCGTGGTGAGTTGACGCGCTATGACGCGAAGTCCAAACAACTCGCGCCGTTTCTCGGCGGCATTTCGGCGGAGTATGTTGCGTTCTCCAAAGATGGGCAGTGGATCGCATACGTCTCCTATCGCGAAGGCACTCTGTGGCGCAGCAAGGTGGATGGAAGCGAACGGATGCAACTGACGTATCCGCCAATGTATCCGGTGCTTCCGCGATGGTCTCCGGATGGCAAGAAGATCATCTTCTTTCAGTTCTCGGTCGCGGCGGACAAGCCTGCGAGAATGTATGAAGTTTCGCCGGACGGAGGAAGCCCGCAGGAGTTGTTGCCGAATGATCGCTCGCAACAACTGGATCCGAACTGGTCGCCCGACGGAACGAAGATCATCTTCGCCGGAGAATCGAACGATCCGTCGTCGGCAATTCACATTCTCGATGTGGCAACACGGCAGGTTTCCGATTTACCGGGATCGAAGGGGCTTTACTCGCCGCGCTGGTCGCCTGACGGACGATATGTTTCCGCGTTCTCCGCCGACTCGAAGACACTTTTGCTTTTCGACATGCAAACGCAAAAATGGACCGAGCTTGCCAACGGTTCGCTGAGCTGGCTCAATTGGTCGCACGACAGCCAATATGTTTATGTACTCGACTTCCGCGGGAAAGATGCCGTGGTCCGCATCCGCATCAGCGATCGCAAGACTGAACAGGTCGTCGATCTGAGGAACTTCAACACCGTCGGACGCTACGGCGGCTGGCTGGCGCTGACTCCGGATGACTCTCCGTTGATATTGCACGACACCGGTACGCAGGATGTGTACTCGGTCGACTGGCAATCGCAGTAGCACGAGAACTTTTACTCACAACGCCGCAACTTTTCGTTGCACAACCAGAAAATACAGTGCAACAAGAACTAATAAAAATCCATTCACGCCCAACACAACAGGAGCAGTGAACGCTGGGACGAGCCAGCCGGAGACCAAGTTACCCATTGGCATGCCGCCCCGGAAGGCGCAGTTGTAGACGCTCATCACGCGGCCGCGCATTTCGTTGGTGGTGATCAGTTGCACGAGCGATGTAACCGTGGCGAAGACCGCCATCATCGACGCACCGACGATGACCAGCATGGCGTAGGAAAACGGCAGGAAATGGGAGAGGGAGAATCCTGAAATTCCGGCTCCCAAACACATCAGCATGATTAAGGCGAAGCGGCCTTTGTTGGAGATGTTGCCTTTGCCGGCGACGGCGAGCGAGCCGCAGATCGATCCGACCCCCATCAGCGAAAGCAAATTTCCATATGTCTCCGGACCGCGATGGAAGATATCTTTCACGAACACCGGAATATAAGTCCGCATGGGCATGCTCAACGCGGTCATGCAGAACGCCAGGACGATCAGGGCTTCCATGGAACCTTGCCGGCGCACGAAACTAATTCCCTGCTTCAGGCTGCCGAACATTGATTCTTTCGTGCTCTCCGGCAAATAGCGCGCGGTAATCATCGAGAGGGAAATAATGGGCGCAAGAAACGAAAGCGCGTTGAGCCCGAAACACCACTTTTCGCCAAGCCTTCCGAGCGTGATTCCGGCAAGCGCGGGACCGACCGTGACCGCGAGATTGAACTGGATGGAATTGAGGGCGATCGCGTTGGGCATATCTTCGCGATCGACGAGGGTGGGAATCAGAGCCTGATAAGCGGGTCCACCGAAGGCCTGTGCGAATCCCGAGACAAAGGACAGGCACAGGATTTCCCAGACGTGAACGATTCCGAACGCGACAAGGACGGTAAGGATTCCAGCGCTCGCCATCTGCACGTATTGGGAGAGCAGCAGGATCTTGCGGCGCTCGGTGCGGTCGGCGACGACGCCACCGATCAGCGAGAAAAGAAAAATTGGAATGCCCGCGAGAAATTGATCGAGTGCCAGCAAGAACGCGGAGTGACTCAAGCGGTAGATGAGCCAGCCTTGCGCGACGATCTGCATCCATGTGCCGATGGAGGAGGTGCAGGCGCCGATCCACATGAGGCGAAAATCGCGATATTGAAAAGCTTTGAAAACTCGGCGCAGCGTCGAAGTTTGCATGGGCTCGAAGCAGGTTTTGGCGTAACGTTCTATCTTCGCACGAACACGAGTTTCCAGTCCGCGCCAGATCGCCAGACGAGGAACCAAAATCCTCAGCCTTGGATTCCTTTTGTGACAGAAAGACTCGGTTTGTTCGAAGGATGATTGGTTTCGCTAGGTGGCCTTTTTTTCTGGCTGCGTTTTGGGCTGCACGAGTGCTCAGTATTTTTCGACGAGGCCGCTTTTGCGAACCATGTCGGCGAGTTCTGCTCTGATTTCTGCCGGCTTCAGACTCGAGGCGGGCTTCTTGGCGGCAGGCTGCGGCGCGGGTTGCGGCGGGATTGGCGGCTGGGATAGCTGAGTTGTGGGCCGTTCTTTGTAGTGGGTTTTGAGACGATCGTTTTCGTCACGGACCAGTTCCACGTCGGGACGATGCGCAGCCCACATCTTCAATCTCTCTTCGCTTTCGCCGCGCTGGCGGGCGTTTTCGATGCGCTCCTCGCGCATCTTTGCATACAGGGCTTCCGCGGGATCGAGCTTCGGCGCTTCTTCTTCGTCTTCTTCCTCTTCTTCGAAGTCTCGGTCGCTCCAGACGTTTTCACCGAGCAGCGTGTCGGCGGCGCTGCGCGGGTCGAGAATGACTTCGTGAGGCCAAGGCTTGAAGTTGGTCATGCGCAGGTTGGTGCTGGCGGTTTGCAGGGCATAAAGAAGAAGGCTCGCGGTCTTGTGCTCGATTTGCTGCGAGACGAGAAGGCGCATGACCTGCATGAGGGCGACTTGGATGGAGTTGGCATCCTCGAGAACGGGAAGAATAAAGGTCGCGGGAGCGCGCTTGCGGTCGACGGCGAGTTTAATGCGCTCGTCCTGAAAGCGCTTGTGGAAGAAACAGAGACGGTTGCGGCGGAGCGCGGGCGATCCGCACTGGGTGCCATTGATTTTTAAGTGCTGACAACGGTTGGGATAATTGGCCATGAGTGCCTCCTCCCCCTCCCGGGGTGGTCCAGTGGAATCAGCGGGTTAGGGGGAATCTATGAATTAATCTATGAGCTGCAATCAGTTACGGGCAAAATCTTGAGGGCGTAGGAGTTGGGAGTGGTTTGCCCCCTATAAAAGTCGAAAGCCCCACTCTAACGTCGCAAAATGCGCGACGTTAGAATGGGCCACCCTGTCGTTTTGCCTGGATGATTGCTGCTCATGAGGCCGAGTGTGACGGATAGAAATTTCTCAGTCAAGGTTGGATGAACATAGATGGGCTGTGGAAAACTTTTGGGATGCAGCACGGCTGAAGCCTATCCTCAGATCCTCAGCGTTTCTATTTTGTAGCTCACAGCGAAAACGTCCCCCCTCACGGCGACTGGGCTCGCGCCAGACACTTGAGTGAAATGGCCTGATTTCGACATCCAGAGCGAAGATGGCACTTGCGTTAGAGGTTCGAAAGCCTAATCGAATCCAAATCCTCCCCAGTCAGGCCACACTTCTTTAGAAGCGATACGATGAACCACGTTTTTCCTTTCACATATTGGTCTCTGTCATTCGGGAATCGTTCCGCCAGTCGCTTTTTCAATGCGGAATAAGCGAGAACATCGGACGGGTGCTTCCGAAGATAATCGCGGAACGCAATGTGGTTTTGAAGCGCGAGGCTGTTTTGTACACATACGTAGAGGTGATGAGGTGGTTTGCCGTCGGGCGCTGAAAACGACTCGCGGTCCCGAATGCCGAGATCGCCGCGATGCTCATAGCCTAATTCAGCGAGACGCAATATCAGCAAGGGTACCGTGCTGCGTGCTGCCACGACGATGTCCATGTCAATTACAGGTTTGGCAGCCATGCCCGGAACCGAGGTACTGCCGACGTGTTCGATTCCAATCGAGAGATCGCATACTGAGCGCCACACCTGTCTTTTTAACCTCTGGAAGGTTCGAGCCCAATCCGGGTCGTAGTCAATGACGCGAACCGCTCCCAAGTTCTGCTCCTCAACCATGCTGAATCTTAAACGGTCTCGCGCCCCCTCAACTGTTGAAATATCGCCATTACACTCATTGACCCCAGTCCGCCAGCCCGCCGGACCTCAATGAGTGAAATCGCCTGATTTCGTCAACTGTCGTTTAGACTAGAAGCCGCAAGCCATCGAGCAACACCAATCAAGTCGGCATGGAGGCAACGAGCGTGTTATCGCTGGCTGGGATCGTAGCAGTCGGCGTCTTGCTGGGTGCAGTTTTTTTCTGCAACTTGGCTGTGGTGGCTGGCTTGCGCTCTTTCGGCCTGGGCGTGCCCTTTTCGCTTCCATTTCACGTCTTCAAACGAAAAGAACCCGAACTTCTTGAGGCGCTTAATGGGAGGACCATCAACACCTACGTTCTCATCTCCGGGTTGCTACTGTTCGCCTGTCCGTTGTTTGCGGGAGTTACAGCGTACGATTACGTTGTCCGCCGCTACATTGAGCATTCCGTGTATAGGCTCAATAATCTCGCAGAGTCGATCGTGTTGTTGGGGGTTTTGGTGATCGCCGGAGTGTGGATCAGCTTAAGCCAGTGGCGGAAGTCAGCAGAGAGCGGAATCGGCGTCGCGCTCTTGACAATCCTGGTGTTGAAAGTTCTCACAGATACGCTAGGTGCGATGAGAGTGATTGTGC
Source organism: uncultured Acidobacteriota bacterium (assembly GCA_963793945.1). Lineage (GTDB taxonomy): Bacteria > Acidobacteriota > Terriglobia > Terriglobales > Acidobacteriaceae > Sulfotelmatobacter. The sequence continues at coordinate 610,797 of CAWCCE010000003.1, forward strand.
TGGTGCTCCCAGCGGCTCTCGGTGGGGCATTTGTCTATCTTGCAATTCGTCGCATGCGGCGCCCTTTCACCGAGAGGCGGTACTTTGGCGGTTCAGATCAGAGGGTGGCGCGCAACTTCATATCTGAAGAGTTCGTTCCGAGTGAGCAGCACAAAGCCCAACAGAATTCGATGGCTCAGATCGGCACACCCCTCGAAAAGATAGTGGATAGACCGTCACATCCCGTCGTTCCGCCCACCCCCGAGTCTCGCAGTTGACGAAACATCGCCATTACACTCAATGAGGGCGGCCACGGGTCAATGAGTGCTAACGCCTGATTTCGGTCAACTGAGCTGAATGCCGTCGCTTATAATCGGCTTTATGCAGTACTTGGTTTCAGGATCGGCTGCCGCCACCATTCAATTCCTTAAGGGGGTAGGCACAGCCGTTGTGTTCATCGCCGTCTATTCGTACTGGCGATGGCTCCCGCAACCCCACTCGTTCTGATTGCGACGAATCGCTTCGTCGCTCATTGAAGGTCAATGGGCGCTATCGCCTGATAGCAGAAGTTACGCGACAGGGGTCAGCAAATGGCAAAAGGTTGGGCCAGCTAGGGAAAGTGCTCGAATCGAGTTGCTCAGCGGAAGTTGCTGAACATGACCACATCGGTATTGAATTGAACAGCACGGGTGATGGCGATTTTCTTGCCGTCCTGGGACCAGTCGAAAGCCGCAATTGACATGGGCTCGGAGTCAAAATGAAGCAAGAGCACGGGCGGGCCTCCGGTTATTGGCTGCATGTAGAGCTGTGATTTGCCCGAAGTGACAGGAGAGTAAGCCAAGCCCTTGCCGTCCGGCGTCCAGCGGATCTGTCCGGCATAGGGCGGCGCATCCATTTCCTTGACCGGAGCACCACCTTCAATACTCTGAATCACGAACTTCCGTCGCCGATTGGCGCCTTCTTCGTCGAGCCTGTAGTAGGCAACAGAGTGCCCATCGGGAGAAATAGCCGGGCCGAAAACATTGCCGTGAGCCAGTTCCACCGGCGCTCCACCGTCAATCGAAACTTTCATGATCCTGTCCGTGCTCTCACTTGCTAAATAAATAACCCATTTTCCATCTGGGGTGCAGGTGGGCCTGACGTCATTAGTTCCTGTCGTCAGCTGTTTGAGTTCGCCCGTCGAAAGACTCAGACGCCACAAGGTGTAGGTTTTGACATCCGGGAAGCGGGATGCGACCAACGTATTGCCCGGGCCGCAACCGGCCGCGCCCTGGTTATAGTTGTCGTGTTCGAGCACGCGAGTTCGCCCACTTCCGTCGGCCGCGCTGATGTAGATGTGAAAGTCTTTGTCCAACTGCACAAGCTGCCGGTTTCCGGTCCAACTCAATCCTTCCATTCCGGCCGACTGTTCTCTGGAGATGGGCGTCAGGTTCCACGAGCTCTTTGGGTTGAGGGGTACGGGGCTGTCGCCGACGTAGATGATCGACTGCGGCCGGACCTGAGCGGTCACCAACGACCTCCCATCTCCAGACACGCTTAATCCCTGGTAGGCATTCAAGTCGTTGCTGACCTTGATAGACGGGCCGTCTGGGTAAGGCTGAAACCATATGGCGGTATTCGACGTAGCCAACGGGTCCAACTGGATGTAGAAAAACCCCGACGAGTCTGGCAGCCATGCGAGATCAGTGATTTTGTACGGTGGAATGAAAACTTTGACCAACTTGCCCTCGGGGCTGATCACCATCGTGCGACGAAGAGGAACGTCCGGCTGATTAAATTGCCGCTCGAACACGGCGAGAAGATTTTTCGGGGACCAGGAAACAGAAGTGAGGTAGCCAGGGATCGGGGCCGAGAGAATTTCATGCTCCCCAGTGCCATCTGCATTCGCGATCAGCAATCGATCCTGCGCAGCGGGGGCGCTTCGGATATAGGCCATCCTGGTTCCGTCTGGCGAGAAAGAAGCAGCGCCGCTTACGTCGGTCACCACCAGGCGTGAGAGGCCCCCCAAGGACGGCGCGGAATACAAGTTGGCGGTCCCGCCGCTCAGCATGACGTAGTAAAGATAGTCTCCAGAGTTCGTGAAAGTAGCACCGACGATCGGTTCTTCTCGTTGGGGTACGACGACGACCTCGCTTCCGGTGGAGATCTGCTTCACCCGCAGGCTGTACTTTCCGTCCGCAGAGGCACCGTAGGCAATGAGCTTGCCATCGGCCGAGACGGCCGCAAATGCCGTTACTTCACCGTTGTCGGTGATGGGGCGAATTTTCATGCTGCGGGTGTCGACGGGCGCGGGCGGTGGCGCTCCGAAGAATTTGTACCAAGCGAAAGCTGCTGCAACGAGAAGCAGCAGCCCCGTGATGCCAACGACGGCCAAGGTACGATTCGGACGCCTGCTTTGCCCGACCAAAGCCGGGCTCGAACTGGAAATGTGCCCCTGCGCCAGCGTTGGGTGAGAACCGGAGGAGCTCCGGCTCGGAAGCAACTCGCCGGGAACCCTGCCCGAACTGCTGTCGCGTCTGAGCCGCTGCAGGTCGGCCCGCATTTCCGCGGCGCTCTGATAGCGCAAGTTCCGGTCTTTTTCCAGAGCTTTGGAGATGATCCGTTCCAATTCTCCCGGGAGGTTGCGATTGAAGCGAATGGCGGGCGGCGGATCGGAATCGAGGATGGACTTGAAGATCACTCCCGAGCTTTCGCCCTGAAAAGGCAACGCTCCCGTCGCCATCTCATAAAGAACTGCACCAAATGAGAACAGATCGGTGCGTGCGTCCAATTCCTTCGCGCGCACTTGCTCGGGCGACATGTAAGCGATCGTGCCAACTGCGTTCCCTGGACTGGTCAAATGTTCTTCCAGCGTTACGGTGGGCTGGCCCGCTGCCTGGGATGCGTCGCCGGATCCGCCAATCGGCTGCGTGACCTTCGCCAAACCAAAATCCAGGATTTTGGCGTGCCCACGTTTGGTCACGAAAATATTTGCTGGCTTGATATCGCGGTGGACGATTCCCGCCGTATGTGCTGCGTCGAGCGCGTCGGCAATCTCGATGCTGAGGGACAAGATAGAATCAGTTTCCATCCCACGTCCGCCGATGCGATGCTTCAGGGTGATCCCGTCGAGGTATTCCATGACGAGGAACGACTGATCCCCGTTCTTGCCAATTTCGTAAATCGTGCAGATGTTAGGATGGTTCAGCGCAGAAGCCGCCCGCGCTTCACGGCGGAAGCGTTCGAGGGCTTGTGGATCATGGGCCACCTCTTCCGGGAGAAACTTCAGAGCGACGAAGCGGCCCAGTTCGATGTCTTCCGCCTTGTAAACCACTCCCATACCGCCGCCGCCGAGTTTCTCGACTATGCGGTAGTGCGAGATGGTTTGGCCGAGCATCGCACTACGGTATAGGATGCATGACACTTCGGCAAGTCAATGAGAGCTAAAGAGTTGACGGTACATCAGGCGCTCAGCTGTTGAAAAATCGCGATCTCTAACAATGTCGGCGGTGTCAAGCAGGTTTTGAGCGACACTTGTGTATGCACTCATGGAAGAGCGCCATTTCGCTCTCTTAGTTGGTTTGCGCGTTTCCAACCTGGGCTCGCTTTGAATCGTTCGGGTCAGGACTCGGTCCGACCCAGCCATCTCTTCGATCACTTACCGCGATCAAGATTCGCTTCTTCGAACTCCCTCACTTACTGGGAGCGGGATGCCCAATCATTACATCGGTGTTCGACTGCACACCATCGCGATTTCCGGGCTCTCCCGCGTGCGAACCGAGCTTCTGCATCTGGCCGTAATCGAGGCCCTGGCGCCACATCCAGTACAGATGCACCGCCAGCTTTCGCGCCATCGCTACCTTGGCGATCTTGCGTCCCCGCCGCATGGCGAGGTGGAAGAACTTGCTGCGCCACTCCGGCTGACTGCGCACCGTGACCTGCGCCGCTTCCACCAGCAGAAAGCGCAGCAGCACGTTGCCTTGCTTGCTGATGTGTCCCAGCCGCCGCCGATCTCCGCTGGACTCTTCCGTCGGAACCAGCCCGATGTAGCTGGCCAGTTGTTTGCCGCAGTGAAAGCGCCCCGGCGTTCCGATCACCAGCTCGTAAGCCAATGCCGTCAGCGGACCGACTCCGGGATGCGTCATCAGCAATCGCGTCACCGGACGCTTCTCCACTTCCTCTTCCAACGCATGCGTCAGTTCCCGGATCTTCGGCGTGAGTTGATCGAGTAAGTCGAGCAGATCCTGGCGCCGTCGGCTGGCCCACGTTGCCAGCGCGATTGACTCCAGTTCCTTGCGACCCGCCGGCCGCCACAACGCTTTCTTGCGTCGCAAGCCTTCGTTCAGCGGCACGACATGCAGTTGATTCATCACCCGCGTGCGCATCTGCACCAGCCGATGCCGATGCCACAGCAGTTGTCGCAGATCGCGATTCTCGGCGTCCGGCACCCAAATCCGCGGAAAGCGATCCTCCAGCATCAATCGCAACAACAGCTGCGCATCCTGACGATCGGTCTTCTGCTTTCGTACTCGCTTGGTGCGGATCTCGGCGGGGTCCCCGATCCACAATTCAAACTGCAACTCGCCGAGCAACCGCTCGAACCAGCGTGAGTGCCCACTGGACTCCATCCCCACCCGCGCTGATAGATTTCGCTGTTTCAGTTCCCGGTAGAAGGCTTCGGCCTCCTCACGATGCGCCAGCCGATGTTCGCTCAGTTCCCCGGTATCGGTATCGACGCACGCAATTTGTTGGAAGCCCGGATGATAATCACACCCTATAATCAGCATGTTCGGCTCCTTTCCTCCGAGCCCTTTGGTTGGTTTGCGCCTCCAAAGTCTACTCGGGCCTGGGAGCCGACATTGTTTATGGAATCATTACGCTCATTGAGGATTGCCGGAAAGGTCAATGAGCGTAAACGCCTTCGTTGAAAAGGCCGGTCGGAGTCAAGTCGATTCTAGTTGGCTTTATTGAACAAAGGTTTCTTTCTTCCGCCGAGCCACTGTCGCCTTGCTTCCATCCGCACTCTCGAGGAGCGAATCGTTTCGCTCGGTGCATGTGGGCGTCCTTAATACAGCCGGTGCTGCCACCTGATTTCGACAGTTGTAAACTGAGGTAAATTGAGTTATTCAGAAGCCACGGCCAAAAAGAGAATCTCGAGTCGGCTGATTGACGAACCGGTCGGCCGCGCTGGAATGTTAGCGGCCCTGGATGACTTGTAAAGGCCAACTAGTCTTTCTTCTTTGCAGAATCAGGCTTTTTCGGATTGAAAAGCTTCAACCCCTCAGCGAATCCATCGGCGGAATCACGCTCGCGGCTACGATAGGATTGGCGCCCTTGATCCTGATGTACGTCCGGTTCGGAAGTCCGATTCCACGCTTCCTGCTCAGCCATCAGTTGCCGCGTAGCGGCTTTCAGTTCAGCACGGTACACAGCCGCTTGCTCAGAATCTGGCGGTTCGATCACCAGCCGGCCACATAGCCTCCGGATTATATCTGCTGCATTGTCCATATCCACAATTTTCACCAATTCTGGGGAAGAAACGCAATGGGCGCAACACTGTATTCGGTACTGCGTTACTGAGACTTCTACTCCGCTTGTCGTTTCTTTTCCACCTCAATCTGTTCGAAAATCTCGTTAATTTGCTGAACCAACTCTAACAGCCGTTTCGGGTCCTGCTCGACCGCCGCCTTGGCGCAAAGCTCTTTCCATTTTTCCGAGTCAGTCATAGTACGTTCGGCGTATATTCCCAGTGCGCCAAACCTCCATTGTCGGTCCTTATTAAAACGCTCTTGCGCAATCCCTTGCAAGCCCGAAGGCGCTCGATTTACTCAGCCCCCAAATGATTGCTCTGAGTGCAATTGCCACGAACGATTTAGGCGGGGCGGGATTTTGTTGAAACAATAAACTGACATTTTGTGCCGCTTACTTCGTCTCCGTTTGCCAATTGTGTTCCTGCTCTTGGATCATCTGCTAACAGTCACAAGCCGCATCCGCAAGTTTAGATTTGTTCACGATTGTGACGTTTCCTCGTGTGTACGTAATCATCCCCGCCTTTCTGCAAAATGCTCGCTGCCACGCTCACGCTCGATCTGCGGGTTCCAAGCATCTGTCCCAAGAATTCCTGGTCCGACGTTCTGTTGGCGCTGGTGGCGGCTTTTGTGATCGGATCCGTAACCGTAGTCCTCATGGCGGTTATCCCGAGGTCCAGCTACTGAACCCAATAAAGGCTGAGTGGCGAAACATCCCGATAACGCTCACCGAGATCCTGGGGGCGGGAACCAAGCTCCGTCGGTCAATAAAACAATTTGACAACGAGATTGAGGCGGGTACCGTCTCAGTCTCGTTGATGGATATAGGATCCCGAGTACACTCATCTGATTTCGCATTTGACTGGGTAAATATCCGCCTCAGCGCTGGAGGAGTATTTTCCGATTGACTACGGGTTGGTTTCGCGCTACTGTCGTGCGCATTCTTGGGCCCCTCACATCCTGGAGGGATCTATGCGACATCAAGCTTCATCCCAGGCGAAAAAACCTGCACTTTCCGGGACCGCGGAGCATGGCCTGCGGTTTTACGCTTTAGCTGCGACGGCGGCTTCGGTGAGCGTGTTGGCTTTGACGCAACCGGCCGAGGGCGAAATTATCATCACCAACAAAACGATTCCCATCCACGCGAATAAGGCGGTCTTGCTCGACCTCAACGGGGATGGGGTAAATGACTTCGAGTTTTTTCTGAGCCATTACAGCATCGACAACTCAATCAATAACAACTTGTCTGTGTTTCCGTATGCCGAGAGAGCAGACGCTGTCATCGGCAAGAGTTACATGGCTTCGGCGATGCTCCGTGGAGCAAAGATCGGACCCGGCGGTCCGTTCATCCGTACCTACGGCGGCTATGGCATCCCAGTCGAACAGTCGGTACTGTGCACGCAGAATTGTGGCGGGAAATCAGGCTACAGCTTTGATCAGCGCCTCGAAGGAAAGTGGGCGGGCGGCCAGCCTAACCGCTTTATCGGGGTGAAGTTCAGCATAAACGGGCAAACCCATTATGGGTGGGTGCGTTTGACCGTGACGGTAAAGCACAAGGGGACTGGCCATGGCCCGACCGGATCGTTCTCCGCGACGATCACGGAATACGGTTACGAGTCGGTGGCAAACAAGTCGTGCGATGCGGGTTTGCCCGGCGCGGCCACATCCAACGTCGATCACGCCAGTGCGATGACTGAGCAGGAAAGCGACCCTAAAAGCGGGCCTGGTTTGGGTATGCTCGCCGTGGGTGCGGAGGCGATGCCACTCTGGCGGCGCGATGAGGCAATTCCGTTACAGTAACGGTCGCAGCTATATCGCTTATTAACTCCCTGCCGAGGGATTTGTGATTCCCGCTCAAGGGAAAGACGGGGCTGAATGCCCCGTTTTTGTCTGATGCAGCAACTCCGAGTCCTCATCTCATGCAGCTACGCGACCGCCTGATTCTCTTCCTCTTCGCGGCGCCACGCTACGATCCCTTCGGCGCCCAAGGCGAGCATTCCCAGTGACGCCCCGTTGACCGCCGGCAGATTCGCTTTTGCCTCGGGAACTTGCGCGTCGCTCGACGCCAACCCCGCCAGTACTTTCTTGTTCGCGATCGTCTCGTAACCGTATTCCGTGATCGTGGCGGTCAGTCGTTCCTGGGTCGTCGGGTTCTTGACTGTGATACGAACCCAACCGAAGTGTGTTGTTCCGTGAATCAAAATCTTCACGCCCAGAAAACGATTGGGTTGGCCATTGCCCCAATTGCCGACAGGGTTTGCCGTTGTATATGCCGTGCCAGCCCTCCCGGCCATGAAGCCATACTGGCCAAAGTATCCCGACTTCCCAATCGGGGAGCTTCTCGCAAGATTTAGAGCACCCGTTTGTTTTGAATCGAGAATTCCCCCGCCGTGTAAACCCTTCGCGTAAAGGTTCGACGAGTAAGCACCCAGCGGAAACCTGGATGTGCAGTCGAAGTGTCCTGCGCTATAGCCGCAGATCCCAATCTGAATATCCGCTACTCCATCATGGTTCAGATCCAAAGAGACGGTCGAGGTCACTGGGATGTTGATATGCGTTGTAATAACAACCTTACCCTCGGCCGGCGCGGCCAAAGCCATCAGACTTACTCCTGCGGCAGCCGCCGCCATCGAATACGCCATGGAACGGTGCTCCAAGGCTCCAACCTGGGTGGACTTAGATGGTGCATCGTGAGGCTGCATGGATCGATCCCTCCTTGGCGGGGCAAGCGTAGCTTTTTATGGCCAGACGACAGAATGGCACTTTTGGGCTAAGGCGTTCTCCGAATGAATAGATTTGCACCCTCAGGATAATCTCGACGTGGAATCGTCCGACTATCGCGTTAAATCCGGACTTGCGGATGCGAGTTGTATCGATCGCTGGTAAGCATTTCTGAAGCGAACTCGGATTAGCCAGAAAATCAGCATAACCAGTGGGAGGACGCTGAGAATTAAATACAACGGCGTGTTGAACAGAACCGGGGATAAATGTTGCCCGAGCCCGACTGCCGAAAGCAATCTCAGCGGGCGGTTTGACGGGCCCAGGAAAAAAGATCCTGCCGCGATGAAGAGGCCGAAGCACATGCGCCAGAGATGGCGCGCGATGCGCCTGGCTCCAAAAACACCGCCGCGCACAAGCATGCGAACGTCCCCCACCCCGGCCAGCAGCATCACGGAACCCATGAAAAAGGTCATTCCGACCGGAACTCCGTCTTGTGAAGTGGCTCCGCTGCGCACGACTTTCAGACCATTCATCCAAGTGAGGAGACCGAGCGTCACAGGAATCAGGAGCACAATCCAATCGAAACGACTGGTTTCTCCGTCTCTGCGGCGGGCGGTGAGCCAACCCGTTCCGACGAGATAGACGGTTAGAATCCCGCCGCCGATGTTGTTCGTTTGATGCCTGACGACGGCAAGGTAGACAGCCAGGACGCCCATGGTGAGCATCGATGCGACAAAGATTTTTCCGGCCAGCACGTGACGGGGAGAACCTTTCCGGAAAAACATTGCAGCGGTTCCGGACAGCAACCCAAGGGTGCCCGCGAAGATGTGAGCGCTCAGTATGGGCGAATAAGACATGAGTGCACGCTTGGGGGTAATATACGCGGGCCCAGGCACGAAGGTTCCGCCTAACGCTAGATCAACGGGATAGTACCGAGTGGTCGGCAAACCGGAAACTGTGCCGATGACGACTGAGGTAATCCCCGCGCAGTCATCATCGGGTCGATGAGCGTTATCGGCTGATTTCGTCACTTGAGCGTTTAGGACGTGGGTTAGAATGCTCGTCTCCTCGACTGGCAAAGCGGAAAGGATGATAGGCATGGAATCAGAGATCAAGATCGGCCAGCAATTCGAGTTCGCGATACACGCAGATAAAGGGGTGAGGCAGAAAGCAGTCGTAACCCGAGTTTTATCCAATCGGGAAGAAGGGTTCAGTCCGGAGGTGGACTATTACATGGCCGATTGGATTGAAGCGAGAACGCTCTCGGAACAGCCAAAGGCGCTGGTCTTCGCGCTTGCGAACGACGGAAACGTTTATTTGAATGGCGAGAGGGTTGACATAATCGTGGACCTTGCCGCGTAGCTGCTGGTCAGACTCAAAGTCGGCCAGGCGCCGTCAGCCTCGTAGTTGGCGAAAAATCTCGATCTCATTCATTGACCCTTGGTCGGATTTCTCAGTGAGCGCTATCGCCTGATCACGACAGTTGAGGATTCAATTTCTGGTTTCGTGCAACCACCCTGCATGACGCAAAACCGCCGCAGGCGATCAGCTTGTGTCCTGCCGCTGCCCATGAGCATGTCTGTGTCCAACACATGTCGAAGCATCAACCACTCAGGGCGTTTGGAAGCTATCTCCACTGAGGGCGAAGAATCGACATGGAATCAACGGGGTGGATGCAGTGCAGATTGATTTCATATTGACAAGCGATGTGTCGGGAGTAGACTTCGTAGCCGGTGGAGGTACTACTATGTCGCGAACCGTCCCCGCCCATCCTGCCGAAACAACCCCGCCCGAAACGATTGACCATCGCGCAAAGTTGTATTCTCTGGCTGCCGCTGCTGCTGGCGTGAGCATGCTGGCTCTGGCGCAGCCCGCGGAGGCCAAGGTTATTATCACGAACAAAAATATCCCAATCCCCGTTTGTTTCTATCCTCAGTTTTGCCCCGTGTCTGTCGACCTCAACAACGACGGCATTACCGACTTGGAGTTTCAGATAGGCACTAATTTCGGAGCCTCGGGGGGATTCTCTTATCTGTCTGTGAAAGCCATTGCAGGCAACGCGGTTATAGGCCGGGGTGAATATCGCGACCGTGGCTATGTGTCAGCGCTCATGCGAAGTGCCAAGATTGGACCATCCGGTCACTTTAGGGGAAGCGCGAGCGAATTTTATCTAATGGAACAAGAAGGTTGCTCCCAAAGTACCTGTCAGCCTCCTATTGGTAAATGGGGAGGCAACCATCCGAATCGATTTGTTGGGGTTAAATTCAAGATCAATGGGGCTACCCATTACGGCTGGGTGCGGGTGAAAGTCACGACCAGCACTGAGCGATACTACATCTCGGGCACGATTACCGAATACGGTTACGAAACCATCGCGAACAAGTCCGTGCTGGCGGGATTGGCCAGCAAGAACGTGCCGGACGATGAAGCAAGCGAGAGCAACGCCGGTCCGTCGCTTGGAGCACTAGCGCGGGGCGCGGATGGTTTGGTGCTTTGGCGGCGCGAAGAAGCGTTGGTTCATTAACATATTCGTGCGAAATGTTACCCTCCGCCACCTTGGCGTCTTCCCCTTAGTCGTTGACTGCCGCAAAAGCGGGGGTCGCCACCCCTAGTGGATGTCCTGATTCTCAATTGTTGAAATATCGTGATTACGCTTATTGAGGGTTCCGGCCGGCACTCGGTCGACACTGAGTTGTACCCGCTTTTTGCGACTTAAGTTCGGCGGCTAGCGTGGTCTCTCCGGGCCAGGAATGCAGCGGCTCCGACGATTGCAGCGACAACCGCGGACAGAACCATTGGGGGCGGACCAAAATACAAGAAACTCAGCACGACGGCCACGACCTGCACAGCAAAGAACGCCCAGCCGAGCACTCCAATGGCGGCGGGAGCGGAGCGGGCTAACTCTCCCAGATGCCAGGAAAGGAATGCTGAGAGGATCATCGACGCAGTACAAGACAGTCCAAAGCCGCGATAGAAGCTACCGTAAGTGAAGCTCTGGCCGCCCTCCTCGAAATGCACTGTGTTCATCGCGTCGTATACAGCGCGGCCTTCCGAAGAAGCCGGTCGCAAGCTCAAGAAGCCGTAGGTGTGGCCTGCGGCAAACAGTACGAAAACAACAGCCGCTATCCGGTAGAGCAAAGTCGCTTTCATGTGCAGCTCCTGCCGGAGGATCATTCCGGAGAGCCTAGAATTTAGCGGCGTGCATGTCGCCTCGTCAACTTACCGAATGCCATGGTAGCTACGGACTCGGCAGACGCCATCCACAGTGTGAGCGCGCCGTCCGGCTGTGGCATTTCCGGTCGTTCATAAGGGGCAAGTCAAAGTCCCCCCTAACGTCGCAAAAAACGCGACGTTAGAAAGGGCCACCCCGCGCTCAATGACACGGATGAATCCGTACTTTGATACCAGGCTTTCGGGCACTCTTTCGGATCTAAGCTTCTCTCTCTCTTATTAATTTCCGAGAGGCGAAAACCAAAGTCCCCACCCGGCACGGCTTGAAAGAAAATTAACGATTGACGGGCCCGATGCCGGGAGATATGCTCGCCGCCTTCCCTCGTAAAACGTTAGAAGGAGGAGTTATGGCTCGCAAAGTTTCCACGAACCCGGGGGATCTATCTCTTTCAAAAAGCATCGACCGACGGCTGAAGTTCTATGGGATGGCAGCAGCAGCGGCATCGGTAGGCTTGATGGCATTGGCGGAGCCGGCCCAGTCGGAAATCGTCATCACTAACAAAACCATACCAATTCCACGGTGCGACGGGCTTCACACTTGCCCGGTCAAGGTTGATTTGAATCATGACGGCATTGCCGATTTTTCTCTCACGGTGGGATATTACGGATACGGGCAAAACATCAATGCGCAAATAGGGATCGAGGCGCTAACTGGAGGCGGGGTGATCGGAGGAGGCTTTGAGAGCTCCGCATCCGCTCTGGTTCGGGGAGCGAAGATAGGGCCGTCGGGGAAGTTCTTGAATTTCAGCGTGAAACTTGAGCGCTCTTCCTACTGCACGACGAACTCTATCTGTTTTAAGGAGCACAACCACAATGGGGACTGGGGAGGAAATCATCCCAATCGCTTCCTGGGAGTGAAATTCCTGATTCAGGGGAAGACCCACTATGGATGGATACGGGTCACGGTCACGACAAGCGCGACCGCGCCGATGACAGCCGAGATCACGGAATACGGCTATGAAACGATCGCGAACAAATCCTGCGGGGCGGGGCTGCCGGGGTCAAATGCCGCCGCGAGCAACGGTCTAAAGGAGCAAACGAGCGGGAATAGCGCTTCGCTGGGCATGCTCGCGCTCGGCGCGGACGCGCTGCCATTGTGGCGACGCGACGACCTGGTTCAATGCGGTAAATGATGATGTGATCTGTCTGAAATCGCGGAGATAGCCTCTCCGCGATTTTTGCTGTCTCCGCTTAGTCCCGGAATCGATGGACCGGTGCGGGTCGAAATCCCCACTCTAACGTCGCAAAAAGCGCGACGTTAGAATGCGCCACCCGGGGATAAATGCGTAGCTTCCCCTGCGCGCTTTTCTCACGGCTCTACTTTGTAGCGCGTCATCATGCCCATCACCATGTGTTCATCGACGTGACAGTGGTACATCCAGATACCGGGGTTGTCAGGAACCATGTCAGCCGTCTCCATTTCGGCCTGCGCGAGGGGGACCACGTCGGTGCGATGGCCGCGATAGATGACATTGTTTCCGTGCCAGTGCGGAGTGTGCCCGTCCACTGCTCCACCAAGAGAGACGAGATACCAGCGGACTCGTTCACCTTTCCGCATCGTCATCAGCGGTCCATTGCCATACATGTAACCATTGATTGAGGAACGCAGATTGGCGCTGCTAAATCCCGTGCCAATGAAGGAGAAGGCGCCGTCGAAGTCGGCCGGTTTGCCCTCCAGTTTGTCGACGCTCTTCGGATCCGAGGTATAGGTTTGGATATTGTGATTGAGATACCAACTGACGTTTTCGTTGAAGACCAGAAAAAGGTTGATGAACTCGCGATCTACATCTTTCGGGCGGCCATCGGGGCCGGCCATACCGCGCGCGGTAATGATCATGGCGCCAACCAATCCGCTGTTGATGTCGCGCTGCTCATCGACGTGCGAATGGTACAGCCACACGACCGAACTGCCATCTGACGGACCCGGCCCCGCGCGTTCCGGGACTTCCCATGTATAAGTGTGGGTTTGGCCGGGAGGAACAATCGAATTGGCCTTCTGCTCCGCCGAGGCGCCATCGTCGTAAACTGACCCCTCGGACTCTTTCGTGTAGAAGACGCCGTGCGGATGCAGGCTGTACGGGCGGGTCGCGTTGTTCTTGAAGACGACGCGAAGGGTATCTCCTACTTCTGCTCGAAGAACCGGCCCGAGAATCCCCAGATGCTCCCACTCGGGGGCGCGCGGTTTCAGAGTGGAGAAGCTGGCATCCGTATACTCGCGGTAAATTGCCTTGCGATACACCTTGCCGATGGAGTGGGGACCGCTTTCCGTGAACATCTTTCCCCATCCCTCGAACTTCATGCCCATCATCTTGTCGGTGCCGCCGGGGGCATAGTCCCAGTCGACCTCGTCGGCGGCAATGAAATAGGTGCGAACTTTCGCGGTTTGTGCCTGCCCGAAACAAGTGGGAATGGATAACAGGATTGCGACGATTAGGAATCGCTTCATCATGATCTTCTGCCCCCTCAAGTCGAGTCCCCAGGTGGAAGGTGGCATCCCCGCGATGCCACTTCCTCCTGATGACGCGCGGGCAACCTTTCCGAACTAGCGATCGCGGATCGCTGCCCTGCGTGGATCAATCTGCAGGCACTTGTCTGTCGGGTCAATGAAACTGTTCTTTAAGCGTGCTTTAACGGATAAGGGTTGATTTTCCATAGGTTTAGACAGTCTTCTTAACGGGGCTCCGCCACCATTTGCGGCCAAAAGGAAGCGCATATCGCCTGGGAAGCTCAGAAGGAGGGCGTAGATAAGTTTGGTTTGGTCCAACAGGATTCCGTCAGGCTGCGCTCACTCGAAGCAGGAACCCGTTGAGGTTGGGAGATCTCTGGCGTCGCGAAGTGCGGGCGTTCGAATGCGCCACCCCTCACGATTTGTCTAGCCATCCGGCGAAGAGACGTACTTCGCGGACATGCCATTCTTGAAAAGGAAACGAAGACTAGTTCGTCTTCGTCTTTTGTTCAGGATGAATTCGAGCGTGCCTGGCCTCGAGCAGGTCGTTCAACTCCTTCACTAATTGATCGAAGATTTCCGGATCTTTTTCTACCGTGATCCGCTGGAACAGTTGCTGCATTCGTTCTCGCTCTTCTGGGGTCATCTGGCACCTCCCAAAACAAAGAACCAAAGAAGCTAGCAGCGGTTCCGGGCCATGTCTGTCGGGGCAATTACCGGGAGTGTAGCGTACGGCATCGTACAGACGGAGAACACTTTGAGGCATATGCTCATCTTCCGTTCTTTCGATCTTGGAGGGAGTATGAGTAGTGACACAAAAGCTCCCAAGATTTGCTGGATATGCGGGAAGGCGGTACGCCTGGAAGAGTGCAAGGTTGACGCAAGCGGTCTGCCCGTGCACGAGCACTGTTATCTCTTGAAAGTTAAACTTGCGACTTCGGAGCAACCGATGCGGAAGAGACCGCGCCCGTAGAGTTGGTCGCAGCTTATTGACGAAGGCTTCTGATTCCAGTAGTCGGCCGGGCAAAGCGCGTTTCGGCCTGCCATTTCCTTCTGCTCCCCGATTATATTTCGGCAGCCGCACGCCGCTCACTCCAGCTCTCGTGGGCGTCTTCTTGGGTATTGCGTGTACTCGCCCTGCCCCCGACACCGAACACGACGCTGTGCGATATTTGCGAGATAATTATCTCCCACGAGCTTATGACAGACTGGTTTGCGCGGCCCGTCCTGCATGTGACCAATGTTGAGGCCTCACTCCGCTTCTACATTGATCGACTCGGCTTCACAAGTCCGTGGCGCTACGAGGAGGACGGCAAAGTGCATGTTGCGCAGGTCGAGCGGCAGGGCTGCGCGCTGATCCTGGCCGATACGTGGCCGGAGAAGATTGGCAAGGGGCTGATGTTCATTTCGCTGAACCTCGAGCCCGCAGCGCAGGTTGCGGCTTTGAACGCGCTCCGCGCAGAACTTGAGGCCACGGGTGCTCCGGTCAAGGAGGGTTCCTGGGGCTACCGGCTCCTGGTCGTCGATGATCCCGACGGCAACCAACTCTTCTTCAACTATCCGAGCGAGAGTGCATCGGGGAAGAGTGATGGGGATGAAACGTAATCGTGGAGACACGCCTCGGCGGGACGCCGAACGATTACGTCGAATGTGTGAGGTTCTCTTTCTTTCGATCTGTGAGCTACCGGAGTCAGAATCCCCAGCCCTTTATTGCGCTCAGGGCAGGCTCCGTCGCAGAAATCACGACAAGGGTGGGAAACCCGGGCATCTTTATTTCTAAGCCTTTCACGGCAGGGATGAATCCGGGCCCTGATACGAAACATTGCCCGCGATCTTGGTGTTTATATCCACGATTCCTCGCAGCGGTTTGTGCAGTCGGAATGCACGAATGGCCTTAAGATTGGCGCACTGATTGAAGATTCGTTCGATGGAGGTCCTGCCCGTGCGATCCCTTTTCCAATCATTTGTGGTGTTGTGCTTGAGCGCGTGTCTGGTGGCTTGCGGAGGCAGCAGCGGCGGCGGCAATAACATGCTGACGACGACTCCGCCAACGCCGGTGACTTTGACGGTGAGCGGGGCGACACCGATGTTGGCGGCCACCCAGATTGCGGGAGGCTCGTGGTCGGCGTTGACAATGAGCGGGGCGACCGCAACGTTCAATGTTCCGTCGTCAAGCGCGGCCTATGCGGTGGCGGTATTGTGTCCGGCACGGACTAGCGGTGTTCAGATCGAAGCAGTGCTTGAGGCACTGGCGAGCGATACGACTTCTCCGACGCTGTACTGCCCGCCGACAACTTCGGTGACGATGACGGTGAATTTTGATTTGAGCGCGGTACCTGGGGCCGTCGACGCGGCGGTGGCGGTCGGAACCGACATCAGCGCGTACTGGCCCGGACCGACGTCAGCGGCGAATGTTCAGAATGTGGTTACCGGAACGCAGGACATTGGAGTGGCGGCGTATGGACCGACGCCGACGACGGCGCCGTATGGCGTACAGATTCAGCGGGGCGTGGATGTAACGGGAGCGCCGATCACAGTTCCCGCGATGAGCACGAGCGATGAGACCGGGTCGGCAACGATCACGGTGAACGGAGTTCCGAGCGGGTATTCGAATTCGGTCTCGGCTTACTACGTGACGGCGGGGGGAGCGACGATTCCGATCAACGGCACCAGCGTTCCGAATTACGCGCTGATCGCGGCCGGCGACACGCAAAGCGGAGATTTCTATTCGGTGCAATCCGCGGCGGTGGACGGAACAGGCACCAATATCGTGGAGCAAGCGCAGTCGTTCGCGTCAGGAGCAAATTTGACGCTGACGCTTCCGGCGCCGATGTCGTATAGTGGCCCGACTCCGGCGCAGTATCCGACGTTCGACGCCACATACAGCGGGTTCACGGGATCGGGCAAGACGGGATGGATAGCGGCGCTGGACTGGCCATCCACGGCACCGACTGTGGGCACCCTGGTTTATGCGACGAGCGGATTTCTGGGATCGAACTCGATTGCGATTCCTGATCTGTCGTCGGTAAGCGGATTCATCGCGCCTCCTGCTTCGGGAACGCAGGTGGCGTGGTCGGTGGTGGCATTCCAGCAATCCGCTTTGTACTTTGCGTTCGATGTGTTTGCTACGCCGTCGAGCGAGACGGCGCAGTATGCGATTGAGGGCGGGGAGTACACGGAACCGTGAATTGCGCCGTTGGACGCGCAAGTAAACTTGCCACAAACCAGTTACCGGGGTAACTCCGGGGATTACGCCCTATTGTGATCTGAATCACAGCCTCTCGTTCAGTCACATCCTACGCTCAACTAATGAGGCCAAGAAGTCAACTTAAGACAGAGCCCCGGATTGGAATTGGAATCGCGGGGGACCCGAGCCTATCCATGGAAACCCTGGCCGAGAGCGAGCACCGATTTCGGAGTCTAGTGGAGACCCTTCCCGACGCCGTACTCGTGCACAGCGCGAACAAAATTGTGTTCGTCAATCCTTATTGCGTTCAACTGCATGGCGCGAAGAGCGCGCAAGAGATGATTGGGCGAGACATTTCCGAGTTCATCCGTTCCGATGATCTGGAGATGGTCCGGCAGCGGGTGGAGGAATGCTATCTGACGGGCAATGCGTCAGCTCCGCTGGAGTCGAAGTTGATCACGTGCGACGGTTCGACGGTGGAGGTAGAAACGACGGCAATCCCCATCGTGTGGAATGGAGCGCCGGCGATCGAGGTGGTACTGCGCGACATTCGAGAGCGAAAGCAGGCCGAAGAGGCTTTGGTGACATGGCATAAGCGACTGGAAATGGCGCAGAGGAGCGGCCTGCGAATCGGACTGTGGGATTGGGATGTGACGGCAAATACCGTCGTCTGGTCGGACGAGTCATACCGGCAATTCGGATTCACACGCGAAACATTTTCCGGGCGTGTGGAGGATGTGATGTGCCGGGTCCACCCGCAGGACAGGGAAAAACTGAATCTGGCGATCCACAGAGTGCTGGAGGGAAAGGCGGAAGAATACGGCGCTCAATACCGGGTAGTGCGGCCGGACGGAACGATATCCTGGCTCGATGCGCACGGAGTGATCGTTCGCAACGGCTCGACGCACATGATGGGCATCGGGGTGGACATCAGCGAACTCAAAGAAGCGGAGGAAAAGATCCAGGCGAGCGAGGAGAAATACGGGAACCTGTTTGAGAACGCGACGTACGGAATCTTTTTGTCGACGCCGGACGGAACATTGCTGGACGTAAATCCGGCGCTGGTGCGGATGCTGGGCTACGACTCAAAGGAAGAATTGAAGACAAAGAATCTGGAGCGGGATATCTACGAGGATCCCAGTGTTCGGCAAATGATTCTTCGGACACATGAGCCGGACAAGCGGGTCGAAGGCGCTGAAACCACCTGGAGACGGAAGGACGGCAAGGCGATTACGGTGCGAATGAACGGCGGTGTCTTTCGCGGACAAGATGGAAAAGTAGTTCGCTTCGAAGTAATGGTGGAAGACATCACGGAGCGGAGAAGTTTGGAGGCGCAGTTTCGACAATCGCAGAAGATGGAAGCGGTGGGATTGCTGGCGGGAGGAATCTCGCACGACTTCAATAATCTGCTCGGCGTGATCCTGGGGAACGCAGACCTGCTGCTGGAGAAACTCGAGGGCGCTCCGGAGCACCGACGCGCGGAGGCGATCAAAGAGGCGGGACGGAGCGCGGCACAGCTGATCCGTCAACTGCTGGCATTCAGCCGGAAGCAGGTACTTTATCCAGCGGTGCTGGACCTGAACTCGGTAGTAGGGGATGTCGGAAAGATTCTGCGGCGATTGATCGGGGAAGATGTGCGCGTAGCGACGAATCTGGAAACGGCGCTTGGTTCGATTCAGGCAGATCGAGGACAGATCGAGCAGATCCTATTGAATCTGGCGACGAATGCGCGGGACGCGATGCCCGGCGGTGGAACGTTCACCATTCGAACGGAGAACGCGGAACTAGGACCGGAGGATGTGGCGCGGTATCCGTATGTGAAACCGGGCCCGTATGTGCACCTGGCGGCAAGCGACACGGGCTCCGGAATGAGTGAAGAGATCAGGAGCCGGGTGTTCGAACCTTTCTTTACGACAAAAGAGAAAGGCCGCGGGACGGGGCTGGGGCTGGCTACGGTATACGGAATTGTGAAGCAGAGCGGAGGCTATGTCTGGGTTCGGAGCTCGCCCGGCAAGGGCGCAACGTTTGACATCTACTTACCACGTATCGAGGAGAAAGCCGAGCCGCTGGTGAAGAGCGAGCCGAGTCCGAGCGAGTATCCGAGAGGGACAGAAACAATCCTGCTGCTGGAGGACGAGGACTGTCTACGGCAAGTGACACGAGAGTTTCTGACCGCGAGTGGGTACAAGGTTCTGGAGGCGGGGCACGGCGAGGTTGCGATCGAATGGGCGATGATTCACAAGGAAGCCATACCGCTGATTATCAGCGATGTAGTGATGCCGGAAATGAGCGGTCCGTCGGCGATCGCGAAGCTGCGAGTACTGCATCCGGAGATGCAAGCGCTGTATGTTTCTGGATATGCCGAGGTGCCGGTGGCGCAGCAACTGATCGCGGAGGGAGCGGCGCTGCTGCAGAAACCGGTGTCGCGCATGGATCTGCTGAAGAAGGTGGATGAGATGCTGCACGGGCGGAAGGGACGCGAAGCGCGGGCTTGATGCTTCCGGCGTGAGAAGGAGTTTACGACTGGACAAAGATCTGGGTGCGGACGAGCAGAGTCCGCACCCTATTCTTTTCTGCTGACTAATTCTTGGTGAGTTTGTAGATGGTGCCGTTGTGGTTTGGGCCGCCGTTCCAGGTAGTGCCGTAGAGGTTGCCGGACTTATCAAGGGCGAGCCCCCAACCCAATCCAGCGAGGCCGTTCTGATTGTAAATCGTAGTCTCGACGCCGGTGGTAGTAATGCTGAAGACGGTACCTTCGTTGTTGGTTCCACCTTCCGCGGCGATGCCGTAAAGATTGTCGGACGAATCGATGATCAGATATGTGATGGGATAGAAACCATCGGTACAGACCGAGCAGAAGCTGAAATCGTGGAGAATGGATTCGACGTTGGTGCTGCTCAGCTTGAAGATGGTGCCGTAGCCTCCAGTGCCGCCGTAGTAGCTGCTGCCATACCAGTTCCCTGCTGAATCTTCGACGAGCGGACCGTTGGGCGCGCTGGCGTCGATGCCGCCATTGAAGGCGTACAGCACGGTTTCGACGCCGCTGGTGGTGACTTCGAAAATGGTGCCGCAGCCGTTGACGGGGCTGCAGGCAGTGCTGCCACCGCCTTCGGAGGTCACTCCATACAACTTACTTCCCTTCAAAACCGGGCCGCCGACCGGGGCCATTCCGTCGTCGCAATTCGTGAGCGAGCAAAAAGTGTACAGCGTGGTGTAGACACCTTTGGAAGTGAGTTTAAAGACGCTGCCGGCACCAGAAGTATTGAATCCGTAGAGATTGCCGGCGGAGTCGCGAGCGAGGGATGGAAGGCCGGCGGCGGATAACTCCACGGTGAAATTCCAGAGAATCGTTTCTTTTCCGGTGGATGTGATTTTGAAGACGGTACCGAAGTTACTGGTGCCCCCGGATTCGGATTCTCCGTAAAAATTGCCGGAGGAGTCCCGCAAGAGCGTGCCGATGGGGCGCTCGGCGTCGGTGCTGGTGACACCGAAGTTATAAATGATGGAAAGAGTGCCGCTTTTGGTCGCCTTCCACAGTGTCCCCTGGTTGTACTTGCCACCGTAAAAAGAGAGGCCATAGATGTTACCTGCGGAATCAGTGATGGGTTCCCAGGGATTCACGGCACTATCTTTGGAAGTGGCCGGGAATTTGGTGAGGGTGGAATACGTGTAGGTCTGAGCTGAGGCGAAGAGCGGCAGGAACAGCAGGTAGAGCACAAACTTGGTTTTCATGGTCATCCTCTCGGTGAATGTGTGGTTGCGGCGGGCTGCGGCGTTCCATTCAGTCGATGGATAGTGCGCGAGAGCAGCGAATCGTTTCACGCGGCTGGAGCAGCGAAGGCGTAATATTTCCCCATGTCATCTTCCAACTTTTCCCGCCGGTCTTTTCTTGCCATGTCTGCGGCGCTGCCCTGGGCATTTCGGGGATTCGCGTCGGGTATGGCTCCATCAAGTTCGATTCCTGTTGGCCTTGAGTTGTATTCGGTGCGCGAGGCGCTGAAGAAAGATCCCGAGGGCACAGTGCGCGCCGTGGCGCAGATGGGATATCAATGCGTGGAGTTCTACGCTCCCTATTTCGAGTGGAGTGACGCGCAGGCCAAGCAGATGAGGAAGGTGCTGGATGAGCTCGGCATTCATTGCTATTCGACACACAACGGGTTGGACAATTTCGGAGCGGATAAGATCGGGCGCGCGCGGGAGCTGAATCAGATATTGGGATCGAAGTATATGGTGCTGGCGTGGAGTGATCCCAAGACGGATATGGACGGATGGAAGGCGCTGGCGGAGAAATTGAATGCTGCGGCGGACACGTTGCAGCCCGCGGGGATGAAGGTGGGATATCACAATCATGATGCGGAGTGGAAAGCAGTGGACGGCAAGCGGCCAATGGATATCCTGGCGAGTGGCACGAAGCCGAGCGTGATGCTGCAACTGGATGTGGGCACATGTCTGGAGGCGGGAGCTGATCCGGTGGAGTGGATCCGAGCCAACCCGAGGCGCATTCGGTCCATCCATTGTAAAGACTGGTCTCCAGCGCCCGATCTCGGCTACAAGGTTTTGTTTGGAGAAGGAAAAGCGGATTGGAAAGGGATTTTCAACGCCGCGGAAAACGGCGGAGGCGTGGAATTCTATCTGATCGAGCAGGAAGGGAGCCGCTACCCCGAACTGGAAACCGCGAAACGGTGCCTGGAGGCATATCGCGCCATGCGGGGAGGACGGTAAAATATCGTTATGCGCAGTTGGCTTTTTGTCTTGTTGCTGAACGCGAGTGTCGGAGTCTGGGCACAGAATTCGAATCCGCCGGCGCCGGGATCATCGAATTCACAGAGTCCGAGTGCGAAGAGTTCGGATTCGCCGGCTCCTGATTCATCCTCGAAGGATTCGACGAAACCTTCCGGTGATTCCGATGGCGTCGGTTCGCCGGGGAGGACACCGAGCCTTGCGCCGCCGCGCTCGGACCGCGTCAACGTGAATGATCTGGGCAATGCGGATGGAATGAGTTCGAGCCAGAATACGCAGATAGATTTGAGTCCTCCGGCGGACGACACGAAGACACACCCACACAGCGGGGACATTCTCACGGACGCGGGTTCGTCTGGTAGCGGGGACACGACGGAGATGCATCCGTGGAATCCACATAAAGCGGCGAAGGATGTGGAAGTCGGAGATTTTTATTTCAAGCGCAAGAACTATGTGGCGGCCGAGGACCGGTATCGCGAGGCGCTTTACTATAAGGAGAACGATGCGATCGCGACTTACCGGCTGGCAGAGTGCCTGGATAAGATGGACCGTCCGCTAGAGGCGCGCACGCAATTTGAAAATTATCTGAAGATTTTGCCAGACGGTCCGCAGTCCCGCGACGCAAAGAAAGCTATCGAGCGGATCGATAGCGCGGAATCGAAGACGAAAGCTGCGAAGTAGCGGATCGCATTGCGGATCGTTCCCTGTTCTCCCGTGCGGCCGGGCGATGTGATTTTTCAGTGCGGCGATCTTTTTGGTTTTGATTTCCGGAGCGGATCGCCATCGCCGACGCTGCTCTGCTCGGCTTCCCCAAGAATTAAATTCGCCGGCCACTTCGGACCGGAGTGAGCCATTCCCTTCTTTTGCGCCGCCACGTGTACCAAGCCCTCGACGGCATCGGTGCAGGCGTGAATCGCCTGAGAACGCAATGAACCTTCGAAACCGCCGCGGATGATAAGCATGGCAGTGCCGTGCATCAGCGACCAGATCGCGAGGATGAGGCGGTTGTGCTGGATGGGCGTGCCTCCGATCTCGTGGGCAACGCGATTGCGCATAAGGTTGAATGACGGCCAGGGTTCGTGGAGGGATGGGGGCTTGCCGACGCCATCAAATAAAACCTCGTAGGCATGCGGGTGTTCGAGAGCGAATTCCAACTGGCGTTCGACGGCTTCGCGGAGAGTGCGAGTGCGGCTGAGTACGGCGAACAAATCCTGGCGCGTCCTGAGGCGCAAGGCGCGGAGAATATCGTCGCGGTCGCGATAGCGTTCGTAAACGGTGGGCGTGGTGGTACCTGCGCTTTTGGCGACAGCACGCATGGTCAGCGATTTTTCGCCGCCTCGGGCCCAGAGGCGGGAGGCCGCGCTGAGAATCCTCAGTTCAAGTTCGGGATCCGGATGCCGGGGCACTTCACCTCCATACGGATAGCTTAACGATTTTATTACTTGCACATCGTATTGTTAACGCTGTATACTTAATGTACGGGTAGTGACCTAGCAGGGTGGTCCCAGCGGGCCGCAACAACAGCAGTCCTCCCAAACGGCCCCGGGCCCCCTGTTTTAATCCAAACAAGCAAGAGGAACATTAGATGGAGTCTGGAAGCAAGAAACAGATTGACGTGGCGCGCCTGAAGGCGGACCTTGCGGCAGCAGGAGTGGAAATGCTGAGCGCACATTGTGCCGCCGACCGGCTTCGCCTGCAGTATGCTCCGAAAGACATTGTGACATACGGGGAGCGCACGTCGCTGAAGCGAGCCATCGCTTCGGCGGAGGCATTGCATAACTTCTTTGCCCAGATCGACGCCCACATCAAACAGGGCGACGACTCCAGACGTTAGAGCAATCCCCGGGCAGAGTTTTCTTAAATTCTGATTCGCCATGCGACCGGAAACAGGGCAGCTATTTTTCCACGCGGATGAATTCGCCGGTGGAAGCGTTGATGTCGACGGCCAGCTTGGCGCCCTCTCGCGCCGCGCCGTAGATGACGTGCCAAGTCAGTTCGTTGGTGTTGTGATTCCAATCGCAGATGTAGATCACAGGCGTGTCGGGCGCCTTCTCAAGTATTTTGTCGCCGCCGTGCTTCTGCGCGACTTCTTCGGCCTGATCGGAATCGATCTTAAGAAACGCCATATCGAAGACCTGGGTTGAGGCGTTCGAAGCGGTGTAGCTGTCTTCGGTGCCGGGATTGATGCCGCGAGCCGGGGCTCCATCGGCTGCACTTCCCGACCAGGTATACGTCTTCTCTGAACGCTGAGTGGCCGATGCAAAACTTCCGCGCCAGATCGCCCACTTGCCATCGTGACCGTTGCCATCGCTGCTGGCCACCGACTCGAGGCGGTAAGGCTTGGCGTCGAGGTTCCATCCGCGGGCCGCGACGTAAACTTTTTGGAAAGCCGAGCGAGCCGTGATGAGTTCCGGTCCCTTGGGCTCGGGCTTCGCCTCGTCCGCGGGCTTGTCGGAATCGGAGGAGCAGGAAGTGAGCAGAGCCAGTAATGCGATCACGAACGCGGCAGACAAAACCAGTGTACTTCGACGACGAATCGTAGTGCGGGCGAGAGCGATGGGGGATGAGTCGCCTTCGCGATCGTTGCTTTCGTGTGCGATGAGGCTGGCCGTTTTCATGGCATCCTTCCTGATATATAACTGGAATGTGTTTATAGTTGCGGCAACATTCTATCTGAAAGCCTGAAAAAGTTAAGTGGCGCTCGTGGACCATCACCTGGAAAAATTGCGGCGGGAGATTGAGTCGGCGGTCGCGGGACTGTCTGCCGAGCAGTTGAGCTGGCACGAGCCGGAGAAATGGTGCGCGGCAGAAATCCTGGAGCATTTGTACTTGACGTACACGGGTACGACCAAGGGATTCGGGCGCGTGCTGACGGGAGACAAGCCACTGGCATCGAAAGTCAGCTGGAAGAATCGCGTGCAGGCGATGATCGTCGTTGACGTTGGATATCTGCCGGAAGGAAGAAAATCTCCGGCGACGGCGATGCCCCGGGGAATTCCAGCGGAAAAAGTGAAGGCGGAGATCATTGCGGCAATCGGAGCGCTCGACGAAATTATGGACCGGTGCGCGTCGCGGTTTGGAGCGCGAGTAAAGGTGTTGGATCATCCATTCCTCGGGCCGTTCTCAGTAAATCAGTGGAGAAAGTTTCATCTGGTACATGGACGGCATCATGTGAAGCAGCTGCATCGGTTGCGGAAGAGCCTGGAGAGCGCAAAATTGCAATTGCGAACAGAGATGTGAAAAGCGCCGGAGATTGACTCCGGCGCTTGCTATTTGTGGGTAGGTCTTTACGGTTCGCGAACGGACGCGGGAACGCCAGCCTTGCGTGCTTCTTCCTGCATATCCTCGAGCCTCTGCTTGGCGTCGTCGAGAGCCTTCTGCTTGTCGGCGATCTGCTGCTTGTACTGGGCGTCCTGCTTATCCCAATCGGCGGAGTTGCGGAGGCGATTGCCTACGTCGGCGTAAATAGCCGCGGCGCGAATCTGATATTCACGCTGCAAAACATCGAGTTCGCGGGTATCAAGATCGATCTGACTCTGCTGCTGGGTGAGGCGGTCGCCCCACTGCTTCCAGGCAGCTTCTTTGGCGGCCTGATCAGTGGGCTTGTTCTTATCGTCACCGGGCTTGGCTTCTCCGGCTTTTTCTCCGGGCTTGGCGTCTTTTGAATCGGCCGGAGCGGCGCCGGAATCGTCCGTCTTCGCGTCGGTGTTGCCAGGCGCGGGCGCCGCGCCGACGATGGACAGCTTGTCGTCGGTGGGCAGGTTGTCGTTATCGAACACCTTGGGCTTGGAGGCGGTGCCGGGATCCTTGCGGATCTGACGCGCATAGGTTCCAAGGGGAGTTGCATCTCCGGCGCTCGGCGAAGCCGAAGGAGCCGGACTCTGAGCGCTGGCCGGAAGACCGGCGGCGACCAGAAGCAGGGTGAGTCCAATTCCAGCGTGTGCGAAACGGTTCATAGTGTCACCTTCTCCAGAGTCGGTTTGGCGGCGAGGGCTACGAGCGGCCCGCGCCGTTTCTTGCCGATTTCATCGTCCTGCAGCTGCGGCGGATGATTTCTGGGCCGCAGGTTTAGCCATCAAGAATCCGCCGAGAGTGCGCTCGAGTTGAGCGGCCTCCTGAGCAATATCGATGGCGATTTGTGTTGCGAGTTCGGGATCGCGATTGTTCGCCAGTTGCTGCGCGTATCCGGCGATGGTGGTCAGCGAAACGCGGAGCTGAAGCGCCATTTCGGCGGAGAGCTCGCCATGCAGTTCCTGCTGGCGGCGAATTTTTTCGAACTCACTGAGATCGTTGATCAGGCACGTCACGCCAAGCAGGCTGCCATCGACCGCTGGGACTTGCGAAACGGTGATCGAGAGGGCACGCTTTTCGCCCGCGGGCGTTTGATATTCGGTTTGAAGCTGGCGGCGCTTGCTGCCTTCGCGGAGCACGGCGTGAACTTCGTCGGCGACGGAAGCCGGATCGTTCGTTTCGTTGCCGGACGCAGCGGACTTGACGACGGAGCCGCGGAAAATATCTTTCGCGCTCATGCCGTTGACGGAAGCGAATCCGAGGATCGACTTGCCCGCGGGATTCGACGTCTTTACTAATCCGTTCGCTCCGAAGACGAGCACGCCAGAGGAAAGATTCGAGAGCACGGCCTGGCTGAAGTTTTCGGTAGTGCGGGCGCGATGCTGTTCGGCCTGCGACTGCACTTGCAATTCGTGCTTCTGCTGCTTGAGCTGCTGGATGACGGTGTTGTAGAGATTCAGCGGCAGAGTGTCGAGAGAGCCGGGCTGCGCGTCGGAGAGATCGGCCTCATCGTCGATATTCTTGCGCAGGGCGCGGACGAAAAAAAGGCCGACGAGAAAGGCGATGCCTGCGCAGAAGAGTACGGCAATCGCACGGAGCAAAATTGGATTGGTCAGTAATCTCACCAGAGGCCTCCATACCAGTCGAGTAGACGGTCGCCGAAGAAGCAGGCGAGAAGCGCCACGCTGCCCAGGAAAACGCCGAACGGCATCTGGTAATTGCGATAGACAACTTGGGCGGACTGCCACCCGCGACGGCGCGCGGCTTGCGCGCTGGCCAGCCGCTTCATGAAGCGATGCGTGCGCTTGATCCAGACGACGAGGACGGTACCGAGACCGAAGAAAGATCCGGCGAGCGATCCGGCGAAAATAGTGAGCACGGTGAGCTTCATCCCGAGGAACGCGCCGACCATGGCCATGAGTTTGACATCGCCAAGGCCCATGCCTTCTGTGCCGCGCCAGCGCAGATACATCATCGCGGCACCGTAAATGAAAGACGCTCCCACAGCAGCACCCAGCACGGAATCGAGCAGGGACCAGAGGCGGTCCGCGACATCGCCGGATAAGGGAAGATTCACCGATCCGGAGAGAAACTGCGCGGCCAGATCGTTGACGGGAACGATCAGGCTAAAGACGATGCCGAGCGCAAGCCCGGTGAGCGTGAGCTTGTCGGGCAGCAGCTTGGTTTCGGCGTCGGTGAAGATGAGGCCGAGAAGCAGAAACGAAAATGTGCAGTACTTCAGCAGAGAAAGTGTCCAGCCGAAATACCAGTAGCACGCCAGAAATAGGGCTCCGGTGAGGAGCTCGATGATCAGGTAGCGCGGAGAAATTCCAGCCTTGCAGTGACGGCAACGGCCGCGCAGGATCAGCCAACTCAAGACGGGCAAATTGTCGTAGAGGGCGATTCCCTGCTTGCACTTGGGACAGGCGGACCGCGGAGTCACTACTGACAGGCCCAAAGGCAGACGGTAGATACACACGTTCAGAAAGCTGCCGAAAGCCAGCCCAAGGAAGAAGATCGTCGATGCGAAAATTGGGTCCACGAAATCAGTCAAAAATCATGCCAGGGACACCGCGCCTTTCTTGCGCGAGCCTCTCCTGTAGAACGATGCAATCTGCAGTTCTTGGTTGGATTATAAGGCGATCAGGGAGGCTGGACTAAGGTACCGAAGTCACTGGCCGGAAGGCCAAGGGCCAGTAAGCCGTTGGCTAGCCGATGGTTACCGGATGGTCGTGGCCGGTGACGGAAGGAGGGCTGGAAATTCGAGGGGCCTGGGTGCTGGCCGAGCGTGGTTGCGTTCGGCGCCGATTCCGGCAGAAGACCCAGGCCGCCCGAAAGACTACTTTGCCTGCAGGGTCTCGATGTAGTTGACCAAGTTGGTGATGCGCTGCTGAACTTCGCCTTCGTGTCCCTGGCTAATGCTGGAGAAAAGTGGTCCCCAGATCGGCATGTCCTGGCTGCCATGGGAGGGGTTCGCGCCCTGACCACGGATGATCGTGGCAACGTGGGCGGAGGGGTATTTTCCGCCATTTTTCTGCGCCAGCGTAGTCAGATCGGTGGTCTGATTCTTCATGGCCGAGGCGGCAGGGCCGTCGCCTTTGGCGTCGGTGCCGTGGCATACGGCGCAATAGCTGTCGAACATCGCTTTGCCCGAATTAGACGGGGTGTTGGTGATGGGGACGTGCCTGACTTCCGTTGAACTCTTAGCCGGGGCTTGCCCCAGGGCGAAGGCCGAGATCAAGACGAGAATCGCGGCTCCACTGATGAATTTCGTAACACGCATAATCTTCCTCCATGGGCATCAAGGCCCAAACTGCCACAACCATGCAGTCTAGGCGCGGGTCGGCGAGAGGAATGTGACGAGCATCACAAGCGGGTGTGATGGGTGTGGGAAGGGTTTTCGGTTCGAGAATGGGGAGCGGGGCGCTTTCTGGTTTGGACCGTTGATGCGGTTCGAAAGGAGGCTACGGGAGGGTGAAGCGGAGGATTTCTCCCTGGAGGGTCAGAGCGAGGGGATCGGTGGCGGGGAGTCGTCCGTTCCAGCGGCTCCATCCGGCGGGAACCAGTCGGGTCTGCGGAGTGGAGTGAGCGATCCATCCGGAGGCGGTTTCTTCGCGCAGAAAGAAGGATACGGCTGATAACGCGGGAGGGAGCGATCGCGACTTCCACTCGAACAAACTGGCGGCGAGTGCTTCGGTGAGCGACTCGCGGGGATCGAGACAGAAGATCCAATTCGCGGAGGAGTTTGGCAAATATTTTTCGGGAGAGATGGTGGCGACGACTTTGGCGCCGTACTCGCGCGCGACGCGGAGAGTCTGATCGCGAGAGCCGTGATCGACGATCACGACTTCGTCGCAGGGATAGAGCGTCTCCAGGCATCGGCCGAGCCGCAAGGCGTCGTTATGAGTGTGCAACAACGCGGTGATGTGGGCCATGAGAATGGAAGGATGGGGCGATCCATAGAAATATCACATTGTGGGGGGAGAGGTGGTTTCGATCGAGAAGGCAGCGAGGGGTTACTTTTACTTCCGCGTTCTTTGCGAGATTTAGAGTGGGGACTTGCGCCGGGGCTTTGCTTTATTCGTTGCTTTGGGCTTCGGCTCGGCCTTGCCTTTGACGTTGAGCGCGACGGCGGCGCGGATAAGATCCTTCAAGGCCGCTTCATCGATCTTTTCGCCCTCGTGAATGTCGATGGCGCGCCGCATGTTTCCTTCGAGGCTGGAATTGAAAAGATGCTTCGGGTCCTTCAGCGAGGCTCCCCTGGCAAACGTCATTTTGACGACACTCTTATGCGTCTCGCCAGTGCAGACGATGCCGTCGTGGGAAAAGACGGGCGTGCCGGGCGAAGACGGCTTGACCCACTTTCGTTCCTCGACGATGTCGGGGTCTGCCTTGTGGATAATGTCGCGGACTTTCGCGAGCATCTTGCCGCGCCAGTCTCCGAGTTCCTTGATCTTCCAGTCGATGAATGCAGAGGCGGAGTCCATGGGAGGCCTTTCTTGGGAGGATTCAACTCTTGTGGCTAATTTAGATGCGGATTGGGGAACGTGCAACCTTGGAAATGTACCACTCAAGCCAAAGGCGGGCTTGAATGGCCACCTCGGGCTCGAAACAGGTGCCAGCACGCGTTGTCGATTCGTCGGCTTACGCTTCGGCTATGGCTGCGATGGACACTTTCATACCGGGGATTCGGACGGGGAGCTTTGCGCCTTGGCGGGCAGGCGGGTTAGTAGGAAACCACTTAATCCACTCTTCATTCATTCCGGCAAAGTCTGTTTCTTCCAAAATGATGACCGTGGCGCTTACGATCCGTTCAAGTGAAGTGCCTGCGGCTTCGAGGATGGCCGATATGTTTTTCAAACACTGGCGGGTTTGCTGCTGGATTGTGTCCCCAACGATCTTGCCGGTTACGGGATCGTGCGGGCCCGTGCCTGAGACGAAGACGAGACCCGCTGCGCGTATGGCTTGGCTGTAGGTTGGCGGCGGAGCAGGTGCGTTGGGCGTTCGAATAATTTCTCTTGCCATAAAGTTCTCCGATGGTTGAACGGTCCCTCTCAAAGGCTGGCTTGAATGGGCCACCTATCCGTTAACTTAGATCTTGATGCAGCCGCAGAAGGCTCGGGCGGCATAGTAGGATTCGGCGCCGTTGTGGTAGAGGAAGACTGTGTTGAAGCGGCGATCACAAAAGAGAGCGCCGCCGAGTTTTCTGATATGCGAAGGCGTTTTCACCCAGCTGGAGGTTTTCGTGTCGAACTCTCCGAGCTTCTGCAGTTCTCGATATTGCTCTTCTGTTAGAAGTTCAATGCCCATCGCCGCTGCCATCTCCTCGGCGTTCCCTTTCGGCTTATTTTCTTTTCTCGAATCGAGGGCTTCCCGGTCGTAGCAAAGACTTCTGCGGCCCTTCGGACTTTCGGGCGAACAATCGTAAAAAATGTATTCGCCCGTCTTTTTGTCATAGCCGACGACGTCCGGTTCACCGCCAGTTTTTTCCATTTCATTCAGTGACCACAGCTTGTCGTTATTCGCTTCCAGCTTGACCTGGACGTTGGTCCACTCAAGACCTCGATGGCGGCTCATGTTTTTCTCAAAGCGGGCTTTCAATGCTTTGAGCAAATCTTCACTCTGCTTTTTTGAAAGGGATGCGCTTGGCATAGTCTTTCCCACTTAGAAAAATGGATCGATCCTACTCAAGCCTAAAGCGGGCTTGAGTGGGCCACTGAGTTTTGTTCCGCCGGTCTTTTTGAGATGAGGCGTCGAAGGAGATGTCCCTTCCACATCCACAACCCTGAAAGGACCATCAGCGGAACGAAAACAAACCGAGTTTTGAAGGCATAGTCCGGAAGTTTTTCAAACGGACTGTAAATGTAGCCGAGTATCGGAATAGCAAAAACGATGTGAATCCAGCGAAAAATCGAACGTATTTTGCTTTGGTTCATGAGGCCACCTCCGTCATTCCTTTTGAGCCGCCTTGGGCGGCCAGTTGGGCGCTTTGACTCCGAACTGCTCTGCGTACTCGGCGTTCAGCCGCTGCCAGCCGGCGAGCTTCATGGCATCCGCGCCAGCGATGCGGCCGATGGGAGTTCCGCTGAGAAGGTGATCCAGAACATCGAAAGAAATGTGCCATCCCGCCGCGCCCATGGATACGAAGCCACGGTTGATCTTGGTCCACAGCGTCAGGCGGGTCCCGCTGCCCGAGGGCTCAAGTTCCCAACGCATATCGCCGTACTCAAGCGCCTTGGAAGCTTCGGCCCGTGTCACTTTTGTTTCGATCGGCTTGGGATTACCCACCCAAGTAAGCTGCACCGTTCCAACTGCACCCAGGCTCCCATCGGTCACGAAGGGAGCCCACTCGCGCAGCTGCGCGGGATCGATCAGCGCTTGCCAGACTTTTTCCGGCGAGTGGCGCAGCTCTCGGACGAGAACGAGCGTCCACTTCTCTCCCTCTTTTTTCAGTATCCGCGCCAAGTTGGCGGGACCCGGTTCGTATAGCTGAGGTTCAGTCATCTTCTTCTCCTCATCTTTATAGCGTGACGCTGGTGAAGTGAGTTCGACCATGCGCACGAGCGACCCAAGTCGAACTCAGATCAACTTGAGCACGGTCCGAACCGCATCGGGCACAACTCCGTGGGCCATCATGTCATGGAGTACGAGGGGAATCACAAGCCGTGCGATCGGATATGCGATCAGCACGACAGTGAGGGCCGCCATCGCCCATGTGCCGGCGGAGAGGTGGCGTTCGAGAGCATCCACGCGGTCGGACCAGAGCCGGCAGAACTCGACGGCACTGGCCGCATGGGGTGTGTACTGCACGCGATTGGTCATCGGTTTACTCCTGCTGAGACTTCCCCTGTTTAAATTGCCCGCTGAGATTATCTTGCTGAACTCTTCCCTGCTAACGTTCGTTTACCAGCGCGCGAGCTGCGTCAGCTGGATCAGGTTGCCGCAGGTGTCTTTCAACATGGCGATCTTGGAACCGGGGACATCAGTGGGCGGCATGGTGAACTCGGCGCCGCGCCCTTTGATGCGCTCGTAGTCGCCCGCGAGGTCGTCGGTGAAAAACATAATCGCTGGCTGGTTCTGTTGAAAGATCGCCTGCTGATATGTTTTGGCGGCAGGATTGTTGTTCAACGCGAGCTGCAGTTCGACGCCGTCCGCCTGCTCGGGCGAGGCCACGGTCAGCCAGCGGTACGGACCGTTGCTGAAATCGGCCTTCTTGGCAAAACCCATGACGTCGGTATAGAAGCGAAGGGCTTTCTCCTGGTCGTCCACGTAAATGCTGGTCACTTTGATTTTCATTTCGATTCTCCTTTATCGCGCTCGCGGTTTGGGCCGCGGCGACTTCTCTTTTGTCTTCTCTTTCGTTGGTGAGGGCGGATGGGTGGAGCTGTTCTCCATGCGATTCTTATCCATTCGATCCAGGTGGCGTTCGAGAGCGTCGATGTGAGCGGACCAGAAGCGGCGGAACTGAGCGAGCCAGGCATCGACCTCCTGGAATGGTCCAGGTTTCAGCCGGTAAAGACGGCGCTGTGCGTCCACCGTCGATTCGACGAAACCGGCATTGCGCAGCACGCGCAGGTGCTTGGAGACGGTCGGCTGCGACATGCGAAGCTGACGCTCGATCTCGCCCACCGACTGCTCGGACGAAACCAGCAGGCTCAAGATCGCGCGTCGGTTCGGTTCGGCAATGATTTCGAATACGGATTCCACTCTCTGTATATACTGCATTAGGCATATACGTGTCAAGGCATATTTAAAGGAAAAAGGCCGCAGCCCTCGTCGGTGAGTGAATGCCTTTAGATTGAGAATCGAAGAGTTATTGCGAATTGCCGAGCTTCGGGCGGTTGGCGTCGGAACCGGGCGCCTGCACGACCGTGACCGGGGCTTGCAGCGTGAAGTTCAGAACGGTCTCGGACGGAAACTTGATCTGCTGGCTCTTGGTTGCGGCCTGCACACCACCGCCGACTCCGGCTCCGGCAGCGGCTCCGATGGCAGCGCCTTTGCCGCCTCCGGCGAGAGCGCCGATGATGCTGCCGATCACGGCTCCGCCGCCGACTTTCTCAGCCGTGTTTTTGCCGCGCGAGCTGCCGGTTTTGCGGTACTGATCGGTTTGAAGGTTATAGGTTTTGCCGCCGACAGTCAGGCTGTCGAGCTGCATGACGACTTCGGATTGTCCAGCGAATTTGCCCGCGCTCTTTACGGAAACCAGATGCCCGGAGATGTCGGCTCCAGCCGGGACGACCTCTTCCCCGTCGGAGGTCAGAGGCGCGTTCACGGTGGCCTTGAAGGTGTCGCCCGTCTGATTCTTTTCGCTATCGATAGCATCGACGAGACGTACCGTCATCTGCGTACCCTGATCGACGATGAATTTTTTTGGCGGCGGCGGTGGAGGCGGCGGAGGAGGATTCACATCCGCGGGAGGCGGAGGTGCAGCGGCTCCGGCAGGAGGCGTTTGATCATTGGACGCCATCTGCTGGGAATCCGCTTGTTGATCGTTGGGATTGTTGGCATCGTAGGCGGAGTCTCGCGGCTTTGAGTCCTTGTGCTTGCGGGTCTTTTCGGGCTTCTTTACGGCACCGGGTTCGGGCTTGATGTCGGGAGGATTGCTGGCAACCTGAGTTGGAGCGGCGGGTGCGGGAGTTGGAGCGGCTGCAGCCGTGGCGTCGCCGATCTGCAGATTGTTGATGACCGTTTTTACTCCCGGTATGGAGGCTGCTTGACGGCCGGCGGCATCGCGCTGGGCATCGTTGTCGACGGTGCCGGAAAGGGTTACGACTCCGTTGTTGGCCTGCACGGAGAGCTGCTTGGTGGAGAGACCGGAATCCTGGCTGAACTTGGTCTGAATGTCGCTCGACATCTTGGCGTCGTCGAGCTTTTTGGCGCAGCCCAGGCCCGCCGCAAGCACGATTGCAATGACGAATGAAGACAGCAGGGACTTGATGTTCATACTCGACTCCATGTCAATACAGTTTAGATGCTAGGAGGGTTTCGGATAGATGTAAATGGGAGCGGGGTTAACACTCGGGCAGCGACTGAAGCCGGATTCCTTAGCGGCCCTTAGCGGCACGGATAAATCCGTGCTCTGATACGAACGCTGGTGCGGCGCTTTGAACTGGGAGGGGCACGGCTAAGAGCCGTGCCCTACCCGAACCATTTATTCCAAACTCTTAGTGAATGAATTTGTAGTCTACGATGGAGGCGGCAAGGGTGTTTTCGGCCTGATCCTCGGGATCGGCGTCCTTGGCGCGCATGACGCGGCCCTGGCAAACGACATTGCTGTTCTTCTGTCCGGAAATTTCCTCGGGCATTTCGAAAACCATCTCGACGAGGGCATTCACCGGCAGCGGTTGCGGGCCGTTGAAAAGGACACCGCTCTGGCTGATGTTCTCGATGATGCCTTCATGCCACGTGCTGGTCTTGTTGACACGGTAGCGCAAAGGAATATCGAGCTTCAGGCGGCGCGCGCGCGGCACCCACGACGGACGTTTTTCGCGCGGATGGCTGCGCCGTATTCCGGTTTCCGCCTTGCGCTCCACGCGCTCGGTACGGCGCATGGTGGTCCAGTCATATTTGTATTCCACAGCGCACAACAAACAGACCTGGTAATAGTCGCCATCGGCGCCACGCCGCGGCCAGGAAAACTCGTGGGAGCAGCGCCCAAGCATAAGCACATCCATGATTTTTTGCGGCATGATCTCGAATCCGGGTCAACGACCCTGGGACGCAGCGTCATCATCCCGCGAAAAGCAGACATTTGGTAGGTTACTTTCGTGCTGGGGCGCATCAGGGAAAACCTGTTAACAGGTTTGTTTACATTAACTTATCCTGTGGAAGTTTTCGGTAACAATCTGGGAAATGGAGAGGGCGGGGTGGGTGCTTTGTTCGGGGGCGATGCATGGGTAAGAACCGTGATCTGCGCAGTTGCGCGTGTATGATCGCGCGATGAGCGGTGCGACCGAGGTTACGGCATTCGTTCTGGCGGGTGGCAGGAGTACCCGCATGGGAACGGACAAGGCATTCGTCACGCTGGATGGGCGGACGCTGCTGGCGCGGGCGCTGGATGTGGCGCGGGCGGTGACGCCGGACATTCACATCGTCGGCGATCGCGGAAAGTTCGCAGCATGGGCGCCGGTGGTGCAGGATGAGTTTCCGGGCTGCGGGCCACTGGGCGGGATCCATGCGGGATTGCGAAGTTCGAGCTGCGATTTGAATGTGATTCTTGCGGTGGATTTGCCGTTTGTGACTCCTGCGCTGCTGCAGTTTCTGATCGAGCGTGCGCGAGATTCGGCCGAAGCAATGGTGTCCGTTCCGCGAACGGCTCACGGATGGCAGCCGTTGTGCGCGATCTATCGGCGCGAGTTTGCCAACCTGGCAGAGACGGCATTGCAGGCGGGAAAATACAAGATTGATGCTCTGTTTGACGAAACGCGGGTGCTCGCGATCGGCGAGGATGAGTTACGATCCAGCGGCTTTGGTGTGGAAGTGTTTCGGAATCTGAATACGCCGCAAGATCTGGCACGGGAGGGTGGTACATAAGAACACGGGCCCGATTTCCGGGCGCCTAAGCGGAGATCATAATTTGATAAGGTTAGAGTGACGCTCTCGAACTTTTCACAATTAATTGAGGGAGCGATACCTTCATGACCGATGAACCCAAACCGGCGCCGTACATTGAGTTTCGCGATGTCTCAAAAGCATTTGGGGACAACGTGGTGCTCGAGCACGTCAGCTTTAACGTGATGCCGGCGGAGACTGTCTGCATTCTCGGACGAAGCGGCGTGGGCAAGTCGGTTTCGCTGCATCACATCATGGGATTTCTCAAGCCGGACTCGGGACGCGTGATCGTTGCCGGCGAGGACATCACCGACTACACCGAAGACCAGCTCGAGCACATCCGCAAGAAAGTCACGATGGTGTTTCAGAATGGCGCGCTCTTTGACTCACTCACAGTCGGAGAGAACATTGCGTTTCCGCTGCGCGAAACGCGAGAACTGAGTGAAGAACAGATTTTTCAGATCGTCGACGGGCTGCTGCAGATGGTGGGAGTGCAGGAAATGCGCGATCTGCTGCCATCGGATTTGTCGACTGGGATGAAGCGGTCGGTAGCGATCGCCCGGGCGCTGGCTGCACGGCCCGAATGCGTCTTATATGACGAGCCGACGACGATGGTCGATCCGCTGATGGCACAGCTGCTTGGTGACCTGATCAAGCGGCTGAAGATTCAGCTGAATCTCACGAGCATTGTTGTGACGCACGACATGCGGCTGGCCAAAAAGCTCGCCGAACGCGTGGTGTTCCTGTACGAAGGCAAAGCGATCTTCTTCGGTCCTTACTCCGAAATGGAGAAGGATCCGCATCCGATCATTCAGGAATTTCTGGAGCTGGATGAGTTGAAGCTGGAAGCGTAGAAAGAGTAAGTAGTGGCTGGTGGCTAGTTGAACCCACCGGCTCACTTCACTAGTCACTCATCACTTCTGTTATTTCATGCCTGCCAAGACCAACGCTGCACGGCTTCTTGATCAACTCGGCATTCGGTATGAGTTGCGCGAATATGACGTGGATCCCAATGATCTGGCGGCGGAGACGGTAGCGGCGAAGATCGGGATGCCGGCGGAGCAGGTTTTCAAGACGCTGCTGGCGCGCGGGGACCGCAATGGCCCGGTAATGGCGGTCATACCCGGCGATCAGGAACTGGATCTGAAGGCGTTGGCCGAAGCGGCGGGTGAGCGGAAAGTCCAGTTGGTTCCAGTGAAAGAATTGCAGTCGTTGACCGGATACATTCGCGGCGGAGTGACCGCGCTCGCGGCCAAGCGCGACTTCCCTGTTTTCGCCGACGAGACGATTGAACTGTTCGACGTCATTTCTGTGTCGGCGGGAATACGTGGGCTGCAGATTCTGATTGCCCCAGCTGATTACCTGCGGGCGACAAAGGCGACGATCGCTGCGATGAGCCAACCGAAAGCTGAATACGAAAAGGGATGAACCATGAAGGACACGAAGTCACACGAAAGTAAACCGAACAACGCCGCGGACCTAGAATCCCTGCGCTACCAGTTCATCGATCGTGAATGAATCCTGCCCATTGCCTTTCATCATCTTCTCGACGTATTTCGCAATCAGGTCCGCTTCGAGATTGACCGGGTCGCCCGGCTTGAGCGAGTGCAGATTCGTCATCTCGACGGTGTAAGGAATGATGGCGATGGAGCAGCGCTCGCGCTCCAGCTTGGCGACTGTGAGGCTGATGCCTTCGATCGAAAGCGAGCCTTTGAATACGGTGTACTTCTCGACGTCTTCGGGCAGAGCGATGTGCAGCCACCAATTCTCGGAGTTCGCGATGCGCTCGAACTCGATCAACTTGCCGACGCCGTCGACGTGACCCTGCACGATGTGACCTCCGAAGCGGCCATCGGCTTTCATGGGCAATTCGAGATTCACCAGCGCGCCTTCGTGAATGCGCGAAAACGACGTGCGGGTCCAGGTTTCGGGGGCGAGATCGGCGCAGAACGAGCCGGGCTTGATGTCGAGCGCGGTGAGGCAGACGCCGCTGACGGCGACGCTGTGTCCGGTGCCAAGTTCTTTAGGAGTATTTGTGGCGGCGATGGTGATGCGCCGGTTTTCGCCGCGCTCTTCGATGCGCGTGATGCGTCCGACTTCTTCGACGATGCCAGTGAACATGAGTGCCTCCGGGGGACGGAATAGTTTAAATCAGAAGGCAGGGATCAGGGGCCGGGGGTCAGTTCGTAGTGAGTAGTGAGTAGTGAGTAGTGTTTGCTGGCGAACGCCGGCGGTGGTTGCTTCTCGCACTACCCGTAGGCCTGTTCCTCTCACTCTCCGTACGGATCGCGTAAATAACCTTCGACGGCGAAATCTTCGCCGAAGCGGTGGAGATGGATGTGCTTCACTTGCGCGGCCTGGCTCATGTGGCGGAAGCCGGCGCCCGCAGCAAAAGGGATCGATCCAGTGCCTGCGAGAATTTTGGGCGCGTAATAAAGGAAGACTTTGTCGACGACGTTGGCGGCGAGGGCGGTCCAGTTGACGGTGGCTCCGCCCTCGATCATCACGCTGGTAATTTCGAGTTCTCCGAGGCGGCGCAGAATGGCCGGCAGGTCTGGGCGACCGTCGGATCCGAAGGCTGGGATTTGTTCAATGCGAACCCCGAGCTCTTCGAGCTGTGCTTTCTTTTGCGGATCAGCCGATGCGCAGAAGACGAGAACATCGTCTTTGCGATGCGCAGCAACGTCTTGCACCAGGCGAGAATCGACGGGCAGGCGCAGGCGCGAATCGAGAATCACGCGAAGCAACGGACGGCGGCGCGCGCCTCCGCTGCGATCGGTAAGCAGAGGATTGTCCGAAAGAATGGTGCCCGCGCCAACCATTAGAGCGTCGTTTTGATGGCGCAATTCCTGTACGTGGGCGCGCGCGACCTCGCTGGTGACCCATCCACCGGCGGGAGTGCCCGCGGCCCGTTCGAGTTCCTCGGTCGGAGGCGGAGCGATTTTGCCGTCGAGGGTCATCGCGGCCTTCAGCGTAACCAGCGGCGAGGCATGGCGGATGTAGCGGGCAAAGGCCTCATTTAATTTGCGCGCCTGCTCTTCAAGGTTGCCGACGACCACGTGAACTCCGGCGGTACGAAGTTGGTCGAAGCCGCGACCGCTGACTTTCGGATTGGGATCGGGCATGGACGCGACGACGCGATGGATGCCGGCCTTGATCAGCGCGTCGGTGCACGGAGGCGTGCGTCCCTGATGCGCGTGCGGTTCGAGATTGATGTAGAGGGTTCCGCCGTTCGCCTTCTCGCCGGCAGCTTCGAGGGCGAGGATTTCGGCGTGCTTCACGCCGGCGTAGGTATAGGCTCCGGTGCCGACGATGTTGCCGCTGGCGTCGGCGATGACTGCGCCCACGTAGGGATTCGGCGAGGCTTGGCCGGTTGCGGCGCGAGCGAGTTCAAGCGCCTGATGCAGCAGTTGCTCGTCAGCGGAGTGAGCGGACATTCAGGGATGAATCTAACATGCGAGCTGGGATCAGGGGTCAGGGATCAGTAGGATCGTGGCCCGAAGCCCTGGATGCGACAACGCTGCCGGCTGAGGGTGCATAGATCCTTCGCTGCGCTCAGGATGACATGCCACGACGACCAACCATTTAATCGCCGGCGTTGCATGGCGGGGCGGACGAATGCGTCCGTCGCTCAAGGTTTCTTACTTTTCTGTTCGACGCTCTATTCGAAGAGCGAGTCCACGAATTCTTTGGGATCGAAGGGGAGCAGATCTCCGGCTTTTTCACCGACACCTACGTAGCGAACGGGCAGGCCCAATTCGCGCGAGATCGCCACTACCACTCCGCCTTTGGCTGTGCCGTCTAGTTTGGTCAGAACGATGCCCGTCACGCCAGCGGATTCGGTGAACATGCGCGCCTGTTGCAGTCCGTTCTGGCCCGTGGTTGCGTCCATCACCAGTAGAGTTTCGTGGGGAGCACCGGGGATGATGCGCTGCGCGGTGCGGCGCATCTTTTCCAGCTCGGCCATCAGGCTGCTCTTCGTGTGCAGGCGGCCAGCAGTGTCGACAACAACGTAATCCGTCTTGCGCGCGACCGCAGCCTGCAGCGCATCGAAGAGAACGGCGGCCGGATCGCCTCCGGCTTTGGTTTTGATGACTTCGGTCCCGGTTCGCTGTCCCCAGATTTCAAGCTGATCGATGGCTGCGGCACGAAACGTATCGGCGGCACAGAGCAGGACGTTCTTTCCCTGCGAGCGAAAGACCTGCGAGAGCTTGCCGATCGTCGTGGTCTTTCCGGTACCGTTGACGCCAACGACGAGGATGACTTCCGGGGTGCCGTCGACTTTATTGACTGGACGCGAATTCGCGGCGCTCAGAATCGCCAGCAGTTCTTCTTTCAGGAGACGCTTGAGCTCTTCGACATCCTTGATTTGCTTACGGTCGGCCTTGTCGCGCAGCTTTCCGAGAACTTCCTGAGTGGTAGTGGATCCGAGATCGGCGCCGATGAGCGTGGCTTCGAGATCGTCGAGGGTGTTGCGGTCGATCTCCTTGCCGAAGGACACAACTTCTTCAATCCGCTCGGCGAGATTTTCGCGCGTTCGGGTGACCGCCTGCTTCATGCGGTCCAAAAAGCCGGGTTTCTTCTCTTCTTCGAGGCTGCCGAACAGGGTCTGAATCATAAGAAAGCCAAAAGTTGATTATACGGGCTGCGGTTGGCCGGAGGGTTACGTGGCGTTCAACGGCGGGAGTCGTGCTGCAGGGCGCTCGCTGCACTTCGATGGACGGACGAAATGCGTCCGTCCCCACATG
Source organism: uncultured Acidobacteriota bacterium (assembly GCA_963793945.1). Classification (GTDB taxonomy): domain Bacteria; phylum Acidobacteriota; class Terriglobia; order Terriglobales; family Acidobacteriaceae; genus Sulfotelmatobacter. The sequence continues at coordinate 651,198 of CAWCCE010000003.1, forward strand.
GACTGGATGCCGGCGCTACTTTCTTTAGACCTGTACCAGCGGTGCGTCTTGCTCTTTTGTTCTTACTGGGAGCCCGAAGCCGTTCACCATCTGCCGGCGGTGTTCAAGGATTTGTTGCATTTCTTCGGGCGTTCCGCGCACCGGAGGATTGTTGGCGATGGCGTCGTTCAACATTGACCAGCTTACCTCGGAGGCAATCACTGCATCGCGGGCGCGAGGGAATCCGAGATTTTTTCCTGCGAGGATCGATCGTGCGAAGACATCGACCATGACGTCGAGTTTCTTGTCGTTGAAGGCTCCGGTCTTGGAAATCGTGTTGTGGATGCCGAAGAGTTCGATGGTCGCCTCTGTGAAATCGTGGCGCATGCGCGCGACGCCCTTGGTGCCGATCGCGTCGACATAACAATTGTGTGGCTGATCTTTAGCCAGGTGGCCGTAGATGAATCCCTGGGTAATGTCGAAGACGACCCCGTTGGCAAAGGTGCCGTGCGCCTGCACCCACCACGGATCTTTGTATCCCCACATGCGGAGGCCCTGCGCGTGCCAAGTCTGATATTCGCTCTGCGCATACCAGCGCGCGACGTCGACGTAGTGCATGCCGCAGTCGTGAAAGGGCGGGCCTTCGGGATCGTGGCCTTCGAGCGGCATGTGTCCGGGAGTCATGTGGCAGATTCGGACTACGGCGAGATCACCGATTTCACCTTCGGCAATGAAACGCTGAATGTCTTTGTGATACCAGGCGTTGCGGTTGAAGAGATTGACGGCAACGAAGCGGTCGCCGGCCTCGATCTCGCGGACAAGTTGCCATTCGGTCGCGACGTCGGCTCCGATCGGCTTTTCCGCCAGCACGTGCTTGTGGTGTTTGAGAGCCTGTCGAATCTGCGTGGGGCGTGCGTCGGCAAGCGTAAATAGTCCGACGGCGTCGAGGGAAGTATCCTCGAAGATGGCGTTGGGAGTGTCAAAAATGATAGCGCCGGGGACTTGCTGCCGAGCAAGCTCGCGCGCGGGACCGCAGATATCGTAGATGCCGGCGACGTCCCAGAGCCCGCTTTGTTGCATTGCGGCTACGAATCCACGCCCCATGCGGCCGTATCCGAGGATTCCCGCCCTGAGCCTGGTCGGCATGCTAGGGGTCATGTTAGGAGGAAATTGGCTGGGAAGAAGTGATCGGCGTCACAAGGACGCGCACCGTCTGAAGCCGCACACCTATGCGATTCCTGACGGCACGTCTGAAGACGTGCCCTGATACGAGGCGTTTTGGTACGGCTAGTCTGGTGACGTTTCGATACGAGGCTTTGATCCGCGATGAAGAGGAGCAGCGTCCTTTTGTTTACTCGCTCTTGCTGCGAGCCAGGGTACATCGGGCGCAACGATCATTCTTTATGTAGCGGTAGAAGCGCGGTTCGCCGCGGCCGGTCCAGTATTGGCTTTTGTAATCGTCGATGCCGGGGCCGGCGTGCAGGAAGCTGAAGAATACGTGGCGCGATGGGCGAATCACGATCCCCATATGGCCGTGCCATACGATCACATCGCCGGGCTGGGGCTTGGAGACGCGCTGAAAGCCTTCGATGCCGGAATAAATGTCGTCCGAATCGGCGTAGGAGTAAGGAAATCCGGCGCGCTCGTAGATGGCGTGCACCAGATGCGAGCAGTCGCGTTCGGTGCGGCGGGGAGTTTTCGAATCGAGTGCGGAGGCGATCACGGCGAGACGCTCGTCGGAGGATAGCGTGCGATCTTTCTTATGCTTGGCTGATACCTTGGCCGTCGGCATGGAGTCGCTCGAACGCGCGTCCTGGGCCCATAGAGTAGAAAAGGCCAATCCTGAGAGCAGGAACGCCAGCGCGAGATTGAAGCGACACGGCATCGCTCCATTCTGATGCCGATTCCCTTTCCGGCGGAGGTTACGATTGTGCAGCATCGAGGGCGCATGATCGACGGGAAGCCACCGGGGCTAAAGCCCGTTTACCTTTTGGGCATTTGACGCGGCCCTTAAGGGCCGCTCTGACACGATTGTGCATGAGATGGTTGTGCAGGAGAAGGTTGCGCTCGATTCGACGATTCTGCCCTATGCGGCAGTGATGCCGGAGCATGGGGTGGTCGAGCATACGGCGGTGATTATTCCAACAAACGGTCGAAGGGCACATGCCGGTCCGCTAACTGGCGGCCTGAGCATAGGTTGCAATCTCTTTCATCTTGACGGGGTTTAAGGCCTGCCATAAAGTCCGGAAGCTATGAATTTATGCCTGGTTCAGGCTGCCGCGTCCCAGAACAGCGGCGGCCATCAACGAGGCTGGCTCACGATCGGCTGTTGGAAGTCACTCTGCTTCGCAGTCCTAGTGTTGACAGCATTGTCCTTTACAAGTTGCGGCGGGGGCACGGGTACGAAAGGCAACACCACACCCCCACCAGCGACCTACACGATTGGCGGAACTGTTTCCGGATTGTCGGGGACGGGCCTGATGCTGGCGAGCAACGGGGCCACGCTGGCCGTAAGCGCGAACGGAACCTTCGCCTTCCCGAACGCGATTGCCAGCGGCAGCGCGTATGCAGTAACAGTTGCCACGCAGCCATCGAATCCGGCGCAGACGTGCACGGTTGCGAACGGCAGCGGAACCGCGACTGCGAACGTGACGAGCGTACAAGTCACATGCACGACGACATCCTCGTACAGCATCAGCGCGACTGTCAGCGGACTCTCGACCGGCTCGCTCGTCCTGCAAGACGATGCCGACAAGCAGTTGACCTTCACCAGCAACAGCACACAAACGTTTTCGAATACTTATACGAGCGGCGCGACCTACAGCGTTAGCGTTCTCACTCAGCCGCCCGGACAGACATGCACTCCGAGCAGCAACACGAGCGGAACGATCACCGCTAATGTGACGATTACGGTGAGCTGTACTTCGGGATCAACGAGTTACTCGATCGGCGGGATGGTTTCCGGGCTGACTGGCACGCTGGTATTGCAGGACAATGGCGGCGACAATCTCACCATCACAAGCAATGGGTCGTTCACGTTCCTGACCAAGCTAGCCCCCGGCAGCACCTATTCAGTAACGGTCTTGACGCAGCCGTCGGGCGAGACCTGCTCGGTAGCTGGCGGCAGCGGTACCGCCAATGCGAATGTGACGAGCGTCAGCGTCACTTGCAGCGCCACGACTTATACGATTGGCGGAAATGTGTCCGGTCTATCCGGTACAGGTTTAGTGCTGCAGTACAATAACAGCGACAATCTCACCATCACCGGCAATGGGCCGTTCACTTTCCTGACGCAGCTTGCGGCGGGCAGCGCGTATTCCGTAACCGTGCTGACACAGCCATCCAATCCCACGCAGACTTGTACAGTGAGTAATGGTACGGGAACGGTCGATGCCGCCGTGACGAACGTCAGTGTGACGTGCAGCACAACGACTTACAGCATCGGCGGAACGCTTTCCGGCCTTACCAGCGGCACGGTAGTGCTACAAGATAACGGCACCGATAATCTCTCGCTCAATGCAGACGGAAAGTTCACATTCGCGACCAAGCTCGCTGCGGGCAGCACCTATGCCGTGTCGGTACTGACTCAACCCAGCGGACAGTTATGCACCGTCACCTCTGGAAACGGAACCGCGAACGCGAACGTCACCACTGTCGGAGTCAACTGCGTAGTGTCGAGTGGAAGCGCAATCAATCAGGACTTCTTCGGCTCCAGCTTCAACTTCTTTACGACGTGGCCTCCGACGGACGGCCTTGGACACGTCGCGACCCTCGGGTCGTTGCGGCTTTGGGACGACGAGGTGAAGTGGGGACAGATCAACACGGCGTCCGGTTCGTATGACTGGACGACGCTCGACAGCTACATGAGCATGGCGCAGTCGTTGAATCTCAACGTGCTCTATACCTTCGGCGACACGCCGGAATATGCCGGAACGATTCCCGGGGGCAACGTGCACTGCCTAACGCCGTCGGATTACAGCTGCTCGCCGCCGACCGATGTGAACTCCGACGGAACGGGAACGGACAAATTCTTCTCGACGTTTGTGACCGCGCTGGTCACACGCTACAAAGGCCAGATTTCCTACTACGAATTGTGGAATGAGCCAGACTGCTCGTGCTACTTTGCGGGCACGCAGGCTCAAATGGTGCGCATGAATTCGGATGCGTCGTCCATCATCCATTCAATCGATTCGAATGCGAAGACGTTGAGCCCGTCGGGTCACGTGTGGTCGCTGCATACCTGGTTCGATCCTTATATAGCGGCGGGCGGTGCGGCGACGTTCGACATCGTCAACATGCACATGCGCGGCAACGGAACGCTGAACCTGTCTCCGGAAGCGTTTCTCGGTACGTATTCGAATATCGTGGCCGACGTGGCAACAAATAATTTGAGCAATCTTCCGCTGTGGGACAGCGAGCACGGCATCAAGGCGGACGAAAACTTTACCGATCCGGACGAGCTCGCCGGATTCGCGGCGCGGGAGTTGATCTTGCGGGCAAGCGTGGGACTACCCCGCCAGTACGTTTATTCGTGGGACGACAATCCTCCTGTGGGACTGCAGGGAAATCTCGGCGGCACGGCATATGACACGGTGGCAGGATGGCTAATCGGACACACGATCAGCGCCTGCGTCGCGAATGGCACCGTGTACACGTGCAATGTCGACGACGGCCAACTGGTCTGGGATACGGCGCAGTCGTGCAGCAACGGCGTCTGCACGTATTCGAATTACTCGTATCCGCAGACATACAAATTCCAAACCGATCTCACCGACACCAAGACCGGCCTTTCGGGTGGCACCGTGCCGATCGGATATAAGCCGATCTTCTTGACGGCGCAGTAAGTTCCTTTTGCGCGAAGTTTCGATATAGAGTTGGTCGTCGTGAAGAAACCGACACTGCGAGTGACGAAGTGGCTGGGAGATATTCCGGTCGAGGCTGTTTGCACTGCCTGCCCTACAGTCCCATTCCGCGCCCAGGGTTCGGGTCATCGGCCGAACCGCGAGGAGTATCAGAAGTCTCTGCAGGCGCAGTTCGATGCGCATTCCAAGGCGCAACATGGACAAGAGTGAGGCGCAAGCCAACTGCGGGGCTGAAGTTCTAGCGCCCGTCAATGATTGCCAGCTCTACGGATCGTAGACCGTCGTGTGCATCCCTGCGCGGCGCGCCGCTTCCTGCATCGCATTGAGTCTGCGTGTTTGCTGATCGAGGGTTTCTTGCATTTGAGCTAAATGCTGCATCTGGATCGCCTGCGCCCGGGTAGAGGGTCCCTCGAATTGGGCGCCACCAGCGGGATGCAACGACGCATTTACGCGATCGATGCGGGCCTGCAACAGCGCGATTCGGTCTTGCTGCTCCTGGATGCGGCTTCTCCACTGTTCGCCGGCGCGTTGCTCGGCGAGAGTTCGTTGATCCATGCGCTGACCGGAAGCTCGTCCTTCGAACGACCGTGCAACTCCGGAAACCATGGTCATGGGCTCGGAGGCACTGGCTTCCTCAACCGGCGGCGGGTCCGCGGGAAGATCCTTGTTGGTAATGACGCGGGGCGTAACACCGGATGCCTGCGTGGTGGACTGCTTCTCGCGGTTCGCGCGGGCGATATCGCCCAGCGATTGTTCCGTCTGCCCAAAGCTGGCCGCACTCAGCAGTAGCGCGATAGCGGCGCTTTTCAAGAACGTTCGGTACATGGCTCCTCCCGCTTAGCGCGGAACTGCCTTACAGAAGCGCTGTACCAAGTTAACCCGGCATGCGGGAAGGCGTTGCTTCCGAAAGTGCCATTCGCCGCAAACGAAAGGCACCACGCCGAGGTGACCAAAGGGACGATAAGCGGGAGGCTCAATTTTCAGGAGTTCAAGGACAGTTGATTTTCGGCAATCTTTCGAACAAAATCGGAGCCACGTTAGGCTAGAGAGGTTATTCCCTATGACCAGCACGCGTACTCTCGCTCTAATGGTCGTCGTCGGCCACTGGATGATCGCAGTCGTACACCTGTTCCTCGCGGCGGAAATTCTTCCGGCGCCAAACAACGACGTGAGTTGGCTGGCGATGCTTCTGATCACGTTCGGGCACGTGTGCGTGTTGATGGCGTTATGGAAACTCGACGACAAACTCAGCGGGCTGGTTACGTCGATTTTCTTTTTGTGTGCCTTCAGCGCTGACCTTTACGAGCACTTCCTGCACACTTCCGCAAACAATGTCTTGATGGTTGCAGCTGGACACTGGACCGTATGGTTTGACGTGAGTGTGATTGGCCTGCTCGCGCTCGAAATAATGGCATGCACGCTGGGAATCCTATTGCTCGGCGGGTGGCCAGCTCCGAGGACGGCAACGTAATTGGCAGAAGCATCGATAAATAATGCCGACATGAAAGCGATCCCTCTGCGGGTACAGCTGACTCTGGTGGCCACCGGCTACGCTGCGGTGCTGGCGACCGCGTCCGCACTGGTTTTCATGCGCTACATGCTGTATGCGAGCCACCCGCAAGACGTCGCGGCGGCAGGCGGAATGTATGCCGGCGGCGACTTGCTGCTGGGGTTCATCATCGCCTGCATGTTTCTGGTCCCAACCTTTTTCCTGGTGCTGGTGATCCGCAAGTCCGAGAGCCTCTACACCGGGTATTCCAAAATCCTGCTAGCCCTGAGTGTCACCGCGCCGATCTGCCTGGGAGTGTTGAGTATCCCGGCAGTGAGCCAGGGGACGATGGCGCTGGGATGGATTTGCATGGGACGGCTGTTTGGTTCCCCTTTCGTCATAATCGGGCTAGGGTTCAGCCGTCTGCTCGCGCGATTTGACCGGGCAAAACGTCTGACATTTTATGCGCTGCTGATCGAGGTTTTGACTCTGGTTTTGATGGTAATCCTGTTTCTATTCTCGGCGAGAGCCCACCGGGGCTAGGGCAATGAGTAATCACGATTGACCTTAGAACCTAACCTGCTCGGTTCCGACTCACTAAGGCTGGAACCCTGATTCCATGCGGGTTCTAATCATCGGCGGGGCTAAGTTCATCGGCACCCGCGTTTCACCACGATCTACCGGGACTCTTCTACGCGATCAGAATCTGAAGTAAACACCGATCATCGGCTCCGCAGTGTGCGTGAATTGGGTGTTGGACCCATAGGCCGTGCTGACGTGGGGAGCCTTGTAAACGTTGCCGCGGTACTGCAAACGCAAGCCGAAGTGCGAAACGAGTTTCCAGTCGACTCCGGCGCCATAGACGAAGACCAACTCATTTGAGCTTGTAGTCTGACTTTGTCCGCTCGTGGGTTCGGTCTGCAGGAGACCGAGGCCTGACAGGGCAAATGGCATGAGCTTCCCCACATGGGCGGAAAACAGCCAGTCGCCGGTGATCTCGTAGGCATTCGCTGAGATGGTGACAGGACCAGTGGGCGTAGAACCAGCGGGGGTCGTTCCGGTGTAGGAATACACCTGATCGGCACGGTTGAAGGAGTAGGTAGCTTCGTAGCCAATGAAAGGATTGCGGATGTGGCGGAGCTCGAATAATCCTCCGGCGGCATCCGGCGACTTCTGGTGTTCAAGGCCGATGTTGTAGTTGGTTGTGCTGGTGAAAGCGCCATAAATGCTCGCTGCAACATCTGTTTGTGCGTGAGCCGCCTGACTAACGATGGCGGCCAGGAAAAACAGTAGAGCCAGCCCCGGGGTCGAACAGCTGCGTCGCATTACGGCCTCCTCTTTCTGCGGGGTTTATACGCCGGATCCTCTCTAAGTCTCCGAAAGCTGTGGTAACCCCATCGTGAGCGCGAAGTTGTAATCGGCGGGAAAATGTCTTTTGAAAACAAAACCCGATTGCAAGCTGTCGACTTAGGTCTTGCGTGAACCTTGCACCAATTTGCATACATGATTTTTCCTGAATCGTGATGATCAGGAATCGCAGTACAATATGCGCGCTCGGATGCTGGAAGAAGGAGTGATCTCCATGTCAAATCTCCCGGAACGGAACGCGAACCGTCCCCCCGCCAAGAAGCAGTTGGCCCCACGCTTAGAAAAGATTGTCGCGGCCTATGCGACTGCTGCAAGTGCTGCCGCAGGCGTTGCCATGCTGGCCGCCCCAGCCGCGGAGGCTAAGGTTGTCTACACGAAGACAAACGTGACGATCACCTCGTCCTACGAACTTGATCTCAATCATGACGGCATCCCCGATTTCGACATCAACCTTTGCGAGTGCCTGGCGCATGGGGTCAGACTTCAACTGGAGTTGCCGGTTCCGGGAAACAAGGCGCGCGAGCTGGCCTCGTTCCCGGATGCAGCAGCGGATTTGCCGAACGGCGCGCTCATCGGTCCGGGTCAAGCGTTCACATCGGCGACCTCAAACTATGGGGGCGTATTTATGGCCCTCAACTCATCGTATGGAACAGGGGCATTCTCCAACGGACCGTGGATCGGCGCCACCAACCGCTATCTCGGCCTGAAATTCATGATTGATGGAAAAGTCCACTATGGCTGGGCACGGTTGACCGTGACCAAAGGTGTTGATCGCGTTGTGCTCACTGGTTACGCGTACGAGACCATTGCGGCCAAAGCTATCCGAGCCGGGGCGACATCAGGTGCGGCGGAGGAAGAAGTAAGTTCAGTTTCGTTGCCCAATGTCCTGCCGCATGGCCCAAGCCTGGGGCTACTGGCGCGCGGAGCCGATGCGTTGGATGTTTGGAGGCGTGATCCGATAGCTTCGTAAGATTTGGATTCAGTGCGGCACAGGCGAAACCTCGATCAAGGCGCGATGAGTTCTACGTTTCCCTTGTAGGCAACGGCACGGCCGCCCACGATCAAGGGAGCGAACTTGCACTTCTTGATGGAAACGATGGGTTCTGCAAGGAGCCCGCAGCCTACCGGGCACCGGCCAACCGGGCTGAGCCCGACTATCTCTCCCTTGTCGTCAACAGATACCTCTATCGGCACGATTGTGCCCTTCGGAAGCAATCGCCGGGCAATTTCATGCGGTTTGCAGGAAATGGTCTGCCGTTTCATTTCCGCTGTCGATAGCGCAATCGTTTGACCGTTCTGCGGTGGAGCTTTCGGTTCTTGCGCTGAGATGGGAACGAAGCAAACGACGGCAAGTAGCGCACAGAGCAAGCTAGAATCGCGAGTTGCCATGCGACGGATGCTATTAAAAACGTCGCTTGCCTGTCTAGGGGGAAGGCTTGAGCCGGCAAAACGCCACTTCGCCATTGAGGGCGGATTCCACCGAAAACAGGCTTGTCAGAGAAATAGGTATCTATCAGGAGTTATAAGCCGACTTACAGTTATCGATTGACCCGGACCCTGTTACAATCACCACCGAGGAGGGGGTCCTCAAAATGACAAATCTTGGTGGTGTAGTGCAGCTGTTAAGAAAAGAGCAGGATCGGTTAACGAAGGAACTGAAAGCGATCGGATCCGCTCTCTCAGCTTTCGGAGAGACCTACGCAAAGGGAACGGCCGGCCGCGGCAAAATCTCTGCCGCCGGAAGAGCGCGAATCGCTGCGGCCCAAAGAGCACGGTGGGCGAAGATCAAGGGCACACATTCGAGCGTCGTCACTATGCCTAAGAAGCGAACGATGTCCGCTGCCGGTCGCAGGAAAATTGCTGCCGCGCAACGCGCCCGATGGGCGAAGGTGAAAGCGGGTAAGAAGACGGCCTAAGCGAGCAACGAACCTGAAACGAGCCCAGACTCACTCGGTGAGTTTGGGCGTTCTTATTGGTCGGTACTATGTCTCACACGAACTAATGCTTCTAATCGGGGCTTTCGCCCCGTCTGCGCTCACGCGACAACTCTGCGCACAAGAATCTCGTACCATCTCTCTTTTCTGTCTCACGAGTGCTCCCGCAAAGCGAATCGAATCTTTTGCTTTCAGTTTTTAGGGGACGTTTCGACCGAGACATTTTTGTGGCCTGTTAATCCTGCCTTGGCGGAGGCAATCAAACATGAGTGAAGGCGGTCAATGAGAGCTCCACCTTGACAATCGACTCATTTGGGACAATACTCTGGCGGTCCGACAAATTCCCTCCCCTTCGCTTCGTGCGCGAACACGAAAGCACGCTTCTCATTAACCAAAGACGAAACAATTCCTAAGTCTGGGTCCGAGCCCTGGTGTTCGACAGGAGAACTGTCATGATAGGCGCAAGAACCCCGGATGAGAGTCTCCTGCTATTTCTGAAATCGAAAAAGGAGATTCTTCATGAAACCCACGACCTTTCTTTACTGGGCTCTGTTCGTCACCATGGGCATTGTTCTGGCAGTGCTCGAAATGCGGCAGCCGATACAGAGCGCGTCTAACAAGAATGTCGGACTCCCCGCATTGTTAGCGGCCAGCCCGGCCGCGCGGAGTACCGGCACTCGCACTTTAGCGCAGGATCGAGCCACCGATCCGGCTGGCGGCATTGCCGTAGCGGTGCATCCTGTGTCAGCGCCGGTGACTTCGCTGGTTACGCAGCAGTTCACGGCCACCGTCACAGGTACAACGAACCGGAACGTCACGTGGTACGTCGATGGAGTTCTGGGCGGCAACCAAGCTGCAGGCTGGATCGATGCCGCGGGACTTTACACACCGCCGACGAACTTTGTGGTTGGCGCCCACACGATCAAGGCGGTCAGCAAGGCGGACAGCTCGAAGTCGAGCACGGGGCAAGTCCACTTAACGAGTTTTACGGGGATCTACACTAACAAGAATGACAACTCCCGCACGGGGCAGAACCTGCAGGAAACGGTGCTGACTCCGACTAACGTAAACGTCAACAGTTTTGGAAAACTGTTTTCTTACGCCATCGATGGACAAGTGCAAGCGCAACCGCTGTATGTATCGAACGTGTACATTCCGCATCCGCTGCATGGAAGCGCCGGCTACTACAACGTGATCTATGTCGCCACGGCCAACGACAGTGTGTACGCATATGATGCCGACGGAAAAGTTTCGGGCACGCTGTGGAAGGACAGTTTCATCGATCCTCCGAGCGTGGTACCGGTCCCGGGAACGTGTGTCGTAGCTAATGTGTCGATCATTGGCATCACACCCACTCCCGTGATTGATCCTTCCACAAATACGATGTATGTACACGCGCGAACTCTGGAGGGTCAAACCACGGCCTGCTCCGGAACGTATGTCCACCGGCTTCACGCGCTGGATATCACAACGGGCGATGAGAAATTCGGCGGGCCGGTTGAGATCCAGGCCTCGGTTCCGGGAACTGGAGACGGAAGTTCCAAGGGCGTGCTGGCCTTCAATCCTCAAAAGGAAAATTCCAGACCCGGCATGCTGCTTTCTCAAGCCTCAGGAGACACCAATAGCGTGGTGTATTTCTCTACGGCGTCGAATGAGGACACCTTTCCATATCACGGATGGATTCTGGGTTACGATTCTCAGACTCTGGCGCAGAAGTACGTTTTCTGCACCACACCGAATGGCTCCGCGGGCGGAGTCTGGCAGATGGGTGGTGGCCTTGCGGCAGACACGGCTGGCAACATTTTTGTGCAAACCGGAAACGGAACATTCGACAGCAATGGTGATTGGGGAGAGTCCGTACTGAAGCTGACACCAGAAAATGGCAGTCTGACCCTGGTTGATTCCTATACTCCGAGCAATTTCTCCTCGATCAATTCTGTGGACTGGGATATTTCTTCGGGCGGCCTCTTGCTGTTGCCAGATCAAACGGGATCGACTCCGCACTTAATGGTGGGCGGCGGCAAAGAAGGAACGATCTATGTAATCAACCGCGATAGCCTCGGCGGACACAGCTCCACCAAAAACAATATCGTGCAGTACATCGTAGGAGCCATCAAAGCATCGGTGAAGGCACAGCCAGTGAATGGTATCTGGAATACCGCCAGCTACTTCAATGGAAATGTGTACATCTTCGGACAGAACGATTATCCCAAGATGTTCACGATTAAGAATGGTTTGCTTCCCACCACGGCAACTTCCACGGGGAAGACGATCATGCGCGGACCGGCCGCCATGATCTCGGCGAACGGGACCACAAACGGCATCGTGTGGACCTTGCAATACGAGACGACGACTCCCACATTGTGGGCTTTGAACCCTAACAATCTTTCGCAGGAGTACTACGACACCAACCAGAATTCGAAGCGGGACAAGGTGGCGTCGAGGGCAATCGCACGAGTCAACCCGACGATTGCCAACGGGCGAGTCTACGTGCCGGCAAGTAACACGCTGGAGGTTTACGGGCTACTGCAGTGAGAGCCCCGTAAATTCTTCGAGAAAAGGAGGGCAAACGGGTGGAGTGCACTCCATCCGTCTCTCCCTTCCTTCTCCATCTATCTATCCTCTGGCATGGTGAGTGGTAAAGTGTCGAGATGCGATCCAACCGGTCCGTGCCCCCTTGTGTCGTAATTCCTGTACTGATTTATCCTGACCCCGGCGCGGCGGCTGATTGGCTGTCAAAGGCTTTCGGCTTTACCGTCCGTCTCCGCATTGCCAACCACCGCGTCCAGATGAAAGCTGGCGATGGCTGCGTTACCATCGCCGAAGGCAACGTGATACCCAACAACTCGCACATCATTCAGGTACGCATCGAAGATGCCAAGGGTCACTGCCAGCGAGCGCGACAGAACGGCGCCATCATCCTGACGGAACCCCAAGAGCAACCCTATGGAGAGCGGCAATACAACGCTCAGGACTTTTATGGCCACCGTTGGGACTTTACAGAGACCATCACTGATGTCGCTCCCGAGGAATGGAGCGGCGGAGCATTCCATCTTGAGTGACTCCATTCTGAACGCCGACTACAACCAGCGAGGCCCATGCATCCTACACGCGATGCATGGGCCCGTTTGTATTGATTAGCTCGCCCGGAACGTTAGTCGCAGGTGACGGTGGCGATCCGGTACCAGAGGGATCCTTCGCCGTTGTTGCCGTTGTGAACTTCAACGCCGATGGAGCTATTGGTTGGGAGCGCTACCGCGGGATTCATTCCGTTGTCGTAGGAGTTGGTGTAATCCCAAACGATGGATGATCCGAGGGTCGCCGTGTCGTACCACAGCGGAAAGACTCCGCCGTATTCACCGTTGTGAACTTCGAGGACCGCTTCCCCGTTGTAGCCCACGGTTGGGTTGTAGCCGGAGCTCACGTATTCCACGCTGTTCTGCCAGGTCACCTTCGAACCGCTGATGGTTCCGATGTGATACCAGAGAGGAACGGAAGAGCCGCTGCCACCGTTGTGAACTTCGATCAGATCCGTACCCGAAGCCGCGACCGACGGATTGAATCCGCTGTCGTATTGCTTGCTCGTTCCCCACTTAACGGTCTTGGTGGAGGTGTTCAGCGTTCCAGTGCTGTACCAGAGCGGCCCCACCGCGGTCTCGGCGTTGTGAACTTCGATCACCGTGGATCCGACAACAGCGATCATCGGGTTGTAGCCGTTGTCGAACTGTGCGGTCTTGCCCCACGCGATTGTCTTCTTGGTAGCGTTGAGCGCTCCAACCGTGTACTCGAGCGGGCCCACGCCGTCGATGGAATTGTGAACTTCGATCACGGTCGTGCCCGTCATTGCGACAGACGGATTGAATCCCGCCGACTCGAACTGGTGGCTGGATCCCCACGTAATACTGGAGTAGGGACTGGCCAGCTTGCCGACGTGATACCACAGGGCGCTTACGCCATCGGCCGCGTTGTGCACCTCGACGACGTTCTTTCCGGCATACGCGACTTTCGGATTGAATCCGTTGTCATAGTCAAAGCTGTTAGTGAAGCTGACAGAACACTGCGCCTGCAGGCTCGCAGTGGAGACGCCGACGATCAGCGCTAGAAGACAGAAGCACATCAAACTACGGGTCAAGTTGGACATAAAACTTCTCCTTGGAGCGGCCTGGGCCGCGGGTGAGTGAAATTTCTAAAAGGGGCGAGTAGAGGTTCGTAGCGGAGCTCCCCATGCTCCGCCACCCCTCGCCGTCTCGATTCGGAACCGTGGACCGAATCTTTCCGGCTCTACTTGGAATATCGGGAAGCGGTCAGAAAACCCGACACGGCCAGAAGAAAAATTCTTTGGAGCAAGACACGAACAAGAGAAAAACGCTGAATGTGGATGGAGGTGCGCAGTGGGCGCGAAGATGCTTTGGCTATCTAAACCGCGAGTGGGCTATTTCACCAACGTCAGTTAGGAAACCGGTCTAGCAAGTCCCGACCTGCCTAGATTCGTTACTAGATTTTCGTCTGTCTCGTGTCGACGACGATCGTTTCAGCGAGGCGGTCCTGCGCGCACATGCGGTTCTTGTCCCAGAAAAACTGCGCGAATCCCAATCCTCCCTCGAGGATGGCAGCTCCGTATCCGAGAGAGCGTTCGATGGACTGCCACAGTCCGAGTCTCTCGCTGGTTAGCGACATCGCGCGCGTGCGAGCTATGAATTTGCCCGGCGTACGGCCGTTGCCGAAATAATTGAATGCAGCCCAGTACAGCAGCATCACTATGATGTTCCCGGCTTCGTGAAAATCCCACTTGAGGTCGATCCGGGTTTCGTGGAGCAAATAACGACGCCAGGAAAATTCGAGCGGCACCCAGATGACTAGGGCGACACAAAGATCGACGACGTAGCCGAGCGCCCTTTGAGCAAAGGTCGCGAGTGGAATGCCTTCCAGTTCGTGCACGCGCGCCGTCTCGTGCATTTGAAAAACACGGCGAGGCTTCCCTTCTTGGTGGCTCATGCAGCAATGATAAGCGGTCAGGCGCAGAGTGCTGAGTTAGGGCGTTGATTCCTTCTGAGGAAAGGCGGGGGTCTCCGCGATCTGAGCTCAAAAAAAACAGGCCGCTCGGGGGGAGGCAATGAGCGGCCTGGTTGGCGAAGTCCTCCGGGGAGGAGGGTAAACTTTTTAGTTACATCGACGACGGATTGCTTCCGCCTGCGGCCGGAGCTGCCGGCTGCGCGTCGGTGCCCACGGTGTTTGTCATCAGGCGAACGTCGACGCGGCGGTTATCCGCACGGCCCGTGGAGGTCTTGTTGGACTCCACCGGCTTGTCCTTGCCGAGGCCGATGACGTAAATCTTGTGCGCCGGCACGTTGTACTTCGACGCCAGATATTGAATCACGGAGTTGGCGCGGCGCTGGCTGAGATCGTAGTTGTAATCCGCCGGTCCGACCGAATCCGTTCCACCTTCCAAAGCGATGATGTAGCCCTTGGTGGTGGCGATGCTGGTCGCGAGCTGATCGAGGGCTTCCTTCGCCTTCGGGGTCAGGCCGTCTTTGTTGAAGCCGAACTTTACGGAGGTCTCGGCGACCGCGTGATAGTTGTCGAGATTGGCGACCGTGTTGGTCAGCACGCCCACACGACCGTTCGCGGCATCAGCTGTCTGCTGCGCCTGAGTGGCGTTCTGGGCGGCAGTAGCGGTCTTCTGCTCGACTTCGGCCGTCTTGGCGTTCACGGCCTGGATGCCGGCCTGGGCGCGAGCGTCGACGTCTTTGATGTCCTTGGAATTCTTGGCGGTGAGATCATCCAGCTCGTTCGTCTTGTTGATCAGCGGCGTGGTCTGTTGCTTGACATAGTTCTTGCTCGCACAGCCGACCGTGGCCACCATGCTTGCTGCCAGGCAAATTGCTAACGAAGTGCGGTTCATAGGGTGAGGCTCCTTAGATTCCATCGATCAATCTTGCGCGGCCTGGGTTGCCCGCGCGCGAAGTGTGCAAATTCTTAACCTTGGGAATGACTTACCAATGTACAAGTCCCACTCGTACTTTTGCACGGCAGATGCCAGTTGCCGGGCAATGCTCTCCACAAGGTAAGTATATACGTTTTCAATCGCTTGCATCCAGTTACACATGTGGTCAGACCGCCGCACCTACGACAGAAATGAAGCAAAGGGAACATAAGGGATGGAAATTTTATACGGTGGCGCTCAGATTAGGGCGTCCCATTAACGCGAGGGAGGGGAGAGGAGCGGGATGGCTTCTCGTTTGTTTCGCCGGTATACGCGGAAATCGCTGTCTACTGTGATAACGGTGTGTTGTGGATAAAGCTCACTCATTCGGATCAGACACAAATCCGCGAGATCCGGCTGGCGATCTTGATAACGCGCAGCGAGCTGCGCCAAGTGATCCACGTTCTCGGAGCAATCGAAGGAGAGCTGAAGCATCCCGTCCTGCACTAGAGAAAGTACATACGAGCTGGACGACAAGTGAAATGCGGCTTCTGCCAGGACTGCCTCGCAAGTGAGAAGGGGTTCCGTAACGCCGCTGGCGATGTTTACCGCCCAGCGATGGTACTCATCGTTCGATCGAGCAAATGCAACGATGAAGCCTGTATCCGCAATTCCCTTCATGAGCGCGAGAATCCCTTGCGAGAGGAAACGTTGGCGGGTCCACCGGAAATCGCACCTGCGTGACGCATAAACTGCTGCTCCCCACCGTTTGACTTGGCGCTCTCCAGATGGTCACGAATGATCCGCCCGACCGGCACGCCCGTGCGTCTAGATTTTTCCTTCAACCAATTCAATAATTCTTCTGTAAGACGAATTGTTAGTGTGTGACTCATGTGACATTATTGTAACACAGGCGCTTTGTGCTCAATCCTACTTCCAGATGCCTGTGATCGGCTCGGCGTCGCGGTCATTTCCGGTGAGAGGCGCGAGTCCGAAATTCTCTTCAATGGTCCGCAACACGTTGTAGTGGTTGTAACGCTTGGCTAGAACCGCCGGATCTTGCTGGTTCGCCGACTTCACCATGTCGCCGAGAAAGACCGTGTAGACGCGGTTGTCCTCGTTGCCACCCGACTCGTCGAAAGTGATCACGACCAGCGTGCCTTTACGCAAGTTTTCCGGGAAGGTTTCATCGAGAAACTTGCGCACCCACGCTCCGGAAACTTCCGCCGTGGTGTCGTGCCCGTCATGGTTCATGTTGGGGGTGTAGAACGAATACGCGACTAGGCCCTTGCGGGCGTCTTGCACGAAGTAGTTGTCCGACTTGCCCGAATCAACGCGAATGACTCGGTCGCAGTACTTCTCCTGAATTTCGCGGAAGCTGAGAAACGGCACGTGGCGGCGGGCATAGTTGCCGCGTTTTTCGGCGACGTGCTGGCCGGAGATATCCCAGGGACAATTGCCGACTGGAAGTTCTTCGGCATACTGCTTGAAGTCGAGGCCTGCGGCGATCAGGCGATCAGCAATCGTCTGATGCTCGGCGTCGTTTGGAAAATTCACCTGCTTGTCGCCGATGTAGCTTCCGCGGCGATGAATGCCGTAGTCGGTGCCGGCGATCATCGCCAGATAATTCGGATAGGACGGATGAAACAGCGCATGGAAATTGGTAAAGCTAGCGCCGCGAGCAGCGAGCGCGGCCAGGTTCGGGTCCTGCATGGCGCGCTCATAATCCGTGTTCTCCAGGACGATGATAAGCACCCGGTCGAAGTGGCGAGCGGTAGCTCGGGTAGCGGCGCGCGCGGCCTCCTCCACTTTTCCCTGCGGAGACTTTGTAATTTGCGGTTGCTGAGTAGGATTGGGCGCGGACGTAATGCTCTGGGTCACGACCCCGGGGGACATAGAAAATAAAACAGCCAACAAAAACATGGCAGCGCGGGAAAGATTCCCGGGCGGCGCGGCAGGTTTGGGGCTCATCTCTCCTTTTTGTAACACAATGCGAGCAGCCTCTATCCAATAGAATAGAGTTTCCCGCGCCATGGACTTGCAGGCAAAAATCCGCACAATCCCCACCGAGCCCGGCGTGTATCTGTACAAAAACGCCGAGGGCGACGTCATCTATGTGGGCAAGGCGAAAAACCTGCGCAGCCGTGTCTCGAGCTATTTTCACGAAGGCCGATGGGAGGACGCGAAGACCGGAACGCTGGTGCGCGAGGCCGTCGATGTGGAATACATCGTGGTCGCCAATAATAAAGAGGCGCTGGCGCTCGAGAACAACCTTATCAAGCAACGCAAGCCGCGTTTCAACATCCTCTTGCGCGACGATAAGACTTATCCATACGTGAAGCTAACGCTTGGTGAGCGCTGGCCGCGAGTGTATGTGACACGGAGGCTCAGGAAAGATGGCAGCGCGTATTACGGGCCGTACTTCCCTGCCAATCTCGCGTACCGGATCGTCGATCTGATCCACCGTAACTTTCTAATTCCTTCTTGCAAGGTGGACCTCACGCGATTTCATCCGCGGCCTTGTTTGCAGTACTACATCAAGCGCTGTCTGGGACCGTGCGTGCAGAATTTGACGACGCCGGAGATTTATCAGGAAGCCGTGCGTGACGTGAAGATGTTTCTGGAAGGGCGTCCGACGGACCTGGCGCGATCGTTGCGCGAGCGCATGGAGAAGGCCGCGGCGGATCAGGAGTATGAGCGTGCCGCGCGCTATCGCGATCTGATTTCGACCGTCGAGCAGTTGCAGGAACGGCAGCGCATTGCCGCCGCCGAAGGCGATGACGCGGACGTCTTTGGTTATCACTACGAGAACGGCATGCTGGCGGTGAATCTGTTTCATATGCGCGCCGGCAAGATGGTCGACCGCCGGGAGTTTTTCTGGGAAGATTTGCCGGAATTCGCGGTCACCGAGGGAGACGATGTTCATGTGGGGACAGCCGCCCCCGGTGGTCCGGGCGAGCAAGGCCCGCCGGCGCATTTGGCCGACGATTTCACGGGTCACGATGCGAAGAACGACCTCGCTTCGCTCGGTGACAGACGAATGCGTCCGTCCCTCCACGATCAATTTCATCCCGGGGAGTTTTTCTCGGCGCTGCTGAAGCAGCTTTACATCGGGCAGCCCTACGTTCCCCGAAATCTCTACGTGCCCGTTGGTTTCGAGGATTGTGCAGAACTCGAAGACCTGCTCTCGGAGCAGAATGCGGGCGAGGGCGCGCGTGCCACACGCGTGCATATTCTGGCGCCCCAACGCGGCGATAAACGGTCGCTGATTGATCTCGCCGGCAACAATGCCAAGCAATCGTATGACCAACGCTTCCGCGTCCTCAAGCCGAATGCGCGAAAGATCCAGGAAGAGTTGCAGGAAGTCGTCAGCCTGCCGGAGCTGCCGAAGCGCATCGAGTGCTTCGACATTTCGCACATTCAGGGAGCGGAAACCGTGGCCTCGATGGTCGTGTGGGAAGACGGCAAGATGAAGAAGTCGGACTACCGCAAGTTCATCATTCGCACGGTTGAAGGCGTGGACGATTTTGCCTCGATGCGCGAAGTGGTGACGCGGCGCTATAAGCGTCTGCAGGATGAGCAGAAACCGATGCCGAGCCTGGTGCTGATTGATGGCGGATTGGGACAACTGCACGCGGCGGCTGAGGCACTCGAAAAGCTCGAGATCATCAACCAGCCCCTGGCGTCGATCGCGAAGCGAGAAGAAATTCTTTACGTGTACGGTCAGGAAAAAGATCCGATCGCGCTCGATCATCACTCGCCGGTGCTACATCTGATCCAGCAGATTCGCGATGAGGCACACCGCTTTGCTGTGACGTTTCACCGCAAGCGCCGGCAGATGCGGGATCGATCGACGGAATTGCTGGAGATCCCCGGCGTGGGCGCAAGCACGACGCGGCGATTGCTCGAACATTTTGGCAGCGTGCAGGCGGTGAAGCAGGCCGATCCTGCGGCGTTGTCGGCGGTGGTAACGCGAGTTCAAGCTGAAGCGATTCGCAATCATTTTCAGAAGTAAATCGAGGGAACGCGGTGACCATGGGAAGCGGACAGGCAACTCCAGGAAGCAACGGGAAGTCAGAGAAGTATGTGGTCAGCGCGTCGGCCGTGGTGCCGGCGCGGCGGGAGCGCGTGTACTCGCTGATTGCGAACTATAACGACGGGCATCCGCGAATTTTGCCAAAGCAGTTCAGCAACCTGACCGTCGAACAAGGCGGCGTCGGAGCAGGCACGGTCATCCGCTTTCAGATGAGCGTGCTCGGGAAAAAGCAAACACTGCGAGCCGCGATCTCGGAACCGGACCCCGGACGCGTGCTAGTTGAGACGTATCTTGATGGGAAGGGTACGGTGACGACATTTACGGTAAACCCAGGAACGGCTCCCGCGGACTCGCATGTGACGATTTCGACAGAACTGCCCGTCCGGAGCGGTTTTATGGGCCTGCTGGAACGGAAATTCTCAGCGCTTCTGTTGCGGCCGATTTATGCGAAGGAATTGCAAAATCTGGCGCGCGTGGCGACGGGGCCTTTCGGTTTATAGAGTTTCGAACTTACGATTTCGGCGACGGGCTGGCATTGCCCATGTCGAGCGCGACTTTCCACTTGCCGTCCTTCTGCAGCTTCCAGATGCTGGTGTACTTGCCGTATTCGATGTGCAGCTTCCCATCTTTATCTTTCGAATGAAATTCGTAGGTGCCGTAGGTGTAGCCGAGGTCACCGGAAGCAGAAATGTCGCCGCCAACGGGCGTCCAGAGAAGTCGATTGTTGGGATCGTCGAGAAATCCCATGCCCTTCGCAATATTCTCTTTGCCCGAAATCAGAGGCGCGCCGTTCGGGATCTCGACCGCGTCTCCGGCATAATACGACATGTAGCCGCTCGATCCCTTGTCGGCCGCGGCTTTCATGAATTCGGCTTCAAGTTGTTTGAGCGCATCAACCGTCGCTTTCGGGGCGGCAGAAACAGTTCTGTGCGCAGCGGGAAAAACGATTGGAGCGAGGAGGAACGCGACAAGGAGAACTGGCAGCAAAAGAGATTTCATGGAACCTCCATAAAATTCGCGGGCTTATTCTACGCTTCCGGCGCCCATCAAAAGTCATTGACCACAAAGGCCGCGAAGTCACAAGAAGGTATTCCGATCTCGCTTCGTCTCCTTTGTAGTAATCGCTCTTCCGGGCTAAACTAACGGCCATCCTATGAAGCGAACGGTCTTAGCTTTTCTCGCGCTCTTCGTGCTGCAGATTGCGTTCGTGCGCACAATCTCTGCTCAATCTTCAACTTCGCCCGACATGGCCACTCCGCAGGAGAAGCATCTGCGCAACGTGCACCAACTGACCTTTGGAGGATCGAACGCCGAGGCTTACTTTTCCGCCGATGCAAAAAAGCTGATCTACCAGTCGACTCACGGTGATGTGAAGTGCGACCAGATTTTCGAGATGAATATCGACGGCACGGACCAGCACATGGTCTCCACCGGCAAAGGACGCACGACCTGCAGCTTTTTCTTCCCTGACGGCAAGAAGATTCTGTACGCTTCGACCCATCTGGCAAGCCCCGAATGCCCGCCCAAGCCGGACTACTCGAAAGGTTACGTGTGGGGCGTGTATGCGGGATATGACATCTTCACGGCGAATCCGGATGGCTCGGATTTGAAGCAGTTGACCACGACGCCGGGCTACGACGCGGAGGCAACCATCTCACTCGATGGCAAGAAGATTACGTTCACCTCGATGCGTAATGGCGATCTGGATATCTACACGATGGACGCCGACGGCAAACACGTCAAACAACTCACGCATGAGCTGGGGTATGACGGAGGCCCAACATTTTCTCCGGATGGGAAGTGGATCGTCTACCGCGCCTACCACCCTCAGACGCAAAAAGAAATCGACGATTACAAGGAGCTGCTTGCGCGCAGTCTGATTCGGCCGACGTCACTCGAAATCTGGGTCATGAAGGCCGACGGCAGCGGCAAGAAGCAAATCACGAATCTGGGTGCGGCCAGCTTTGGTCCGGCGTTCACCGCAGATGGCAAGCGGATTATCTTTGCGTCGAATTACGATCCGCAGACGCACGCAACCGGCGGCGAGGGAAATTTTGAGTTGTGGATGATGAATCCTGATGGAAGCGGGCTCGACCGCGTCACCTACAGTGATGGTTTTGACGGATTCCCCATGTTCTCACCTGACGGGAAGAAGTTAGTGTGGGCATCCAACCGTAACGCCAAGGCGCCGCACGAGACGAATGTCTTTATTGGGGATTGGGTGCCGTAGGTTTTTCGAGCGCGACGGTCGGTGCCTGATTGCGCAGGCCTGCGTTCAGCTTTCCAGGGTAGCGATCAATTAACGATATTGCTGGCTTCGGGAACACAGCGCTTGAGGAAGCGGGCCGCGTGTCCGTCGATCTCGCTCTCAGCGCCAGCCACGCGGTGGCTGCTATCATCCCGCTCCAGCCAAGCAACCTGACCACCATTGCGATTCTCGTGTCGTAGTTCAGCACGCCGAGGCTGGAAAAAATC
Organism: uncultured Acidobacteriota bacterium; assembly: GCA_963793945.1. GTDB lineage: Bacteria > Acidobacteriota > Terriglobia > Terriglobales > Acidobacteriaceae > Sulfotelmatobacter. Next base: position 673,264 of record CAWCCE010000003.1, read on the forward strand.
TTAAAGAAGTCATGCTCCACAAAATCCGGATCTCCTGTCGTAACAAGCGGCAAGTCCTGCGCCCGAGCGTCGGCCATGTAGGTTGCGGTATAGAGCCAGTTCTCGAAAAAGAAAAACAGGCAGAAGACGAAACCAGAGGTCTGGCGCTCCGTGAAGAAATACGTCGCCAGCAGGAACGGCACGAGCCACTGCAACAGCGTGCCTCCCCAGAGGCACAGCGTCGGGCCGAACCACGCGAAGAGATTGTGGCCGCCTTCATGCACCACAAGATTCGCGCTGTCGATGAAGAGAAATCCGCCGTGCGCGTTGAACGCATAGGCCATGAATCCCAGATAGAACGCCAGCCACGCCGCCAGCCCGGGACGGGAAACCGGCTGCCACGGCCGATCCAGAATCGATTGAAAATATTCCAGCATAGTCTTGCGCCGATGGTACGAAGCATCCGCGTGAGATGGCAGATTACCAACGTGCGCCTCTGGAACGAGCAATCGCCGCTTCTTCGAGTGAATCGCGAAGCCTTTGGCATCGCATCGACATGTCATTTCTTGTTAGAGTGTGGGGAACGCGGATGTATCGCTGTGCTTGTCGAAGAGCTGAAGCGAACTAACGTCATGGACCGGGGCATCCTATGAAATTACGGCATTGGATCACCGCAATCGTACTACTTCTCCTGATGGGCGCGGCTGTCGGGGGAATGCTGCTGGACCAGGGAACTGCCGCAGGAAAGCGAAGAAACAACAGCGACGCCTACCAAGAAGACGCCTGGGAAGAAAGCCGCGGCGACTCAGCGTCCACTGGTCGACCAGCGTCCGCTTCTGACAGCCCAACGCATGGCTGCCTTGGCCGCGACTCCCGAAGAGCAGTCCCTGGCCCACGAAGCGGAGAAGACCGGCGATCACGAAGTTGATCTTGCGTTTTTCGACGCGATCCGTTCGGCGCAGCAAAATCCTCCGCCGCTTTCGGCAGACGCGAAGGAAATTTCGGCTCGAAAAACCAAAACCCAGCAGGCGGTCAAGGACGATCAGGATAACGTCGCGCTGCTGACACGGAAGCTTGCCGCCGCTCCCGACGCGCAAAAAGATAATCTGCAGGACCAACTCGACGTCGCCAAGGCGCAGATGGATCTCGACCAGGACGAACTGGACGACGCCACGGAAGATCTGGATCAGGCGGGAGGCGATCCACAATCGAAGATCAAGCGATTGCAGGCCGAGCACGAAGCCGGTGAGCACAATGGAACCGCTACGGTAGGATCGGCGGTCAATCCACACGAGCAGGATTATCAGGCTCACACTTTGCTCAACGTCTTTCGCGCGTGGCAGGCGCTTCGCGAAAAGAAAGTTCTGTTAGCGCAGGCTCGCGAAGAGACGGCCGAAAAACAGAGATACCTTGCACAGAAACACGCGCAGCTCGAAGCACAGGTCGAAAAAGATAAGGAAAACCGCGACGCTGCCAAACAGCAAGCTAAGGGATTTTCCAAGGGTAGCACCGCTGCCAGCCGCGATGATTCCAAAGCCGCGGCCAAAGCCGCTCTCGACTCGCTTAAGCAATACACCATCGACCAGAAGAATCTTGCAGACCGCGGACGGCGTCTGCAGGACGAACAGGACCTCAGCGAGATCTACACAAACTGGATCACGCTGGTCGAGGCACGCGAGCGCTCGGCAGTGCATCACATGATCGAGTCCTTGCTGTGGATCCTGCTAGTGATCTTCGCCGCGTATCTGGCGGGGCGGCTGATCGACCATTTGTTCACGGGCATGTCAGCCGAGAACAAGCGCATCGACACACTGCGGGCCGTGGTGAAATTTGCGGTACAGGCCATCGGCGCGCTGGTCATTGTGTTCATCGTTCTCGGCATGCCGACTCAGACCACCACCGTGCTCGGTTTGGCAGGCGCTGGGCTGACGGTCGCGATGAAGGATTTCATCGTCGCCTTCTTCGGTTGGTTCGTGCTGATGGGGCGCAACGGTATCCGCGTGGGCGACTGGGTGGAGATCAACGGCGTGGGGGGCGAAGTGATCGAGATCGGTCTGCTGAAAACAGTGCTGCTCGAAACCGGTAACTGGACCGATTCAAGCCATCCGACGGGGCGCCGCGTTTCGTTTGTCAACAGCTTCGCCATCGAAGGCCACTTCTTCAACTTCACAACATCGGGCCAATGGATGTGGGACGAACTGCAAGTACTGATTCCCGCGAGCCTGGATCCGTATGCGGTCATTGATGGCATCCAGAAACTGGTCGAGGCGGAAACGAAAACCAACGCCGGCAAGGCCGAAGCCGAATGGCAACAAACCACGACGCGCTATCGGGCGAAAACTTTGTCGGCCACGCCCGGGATCAATGTGGTTCCGACCGGCGCCGGGATCGAAGTCCACGTGCGTTACATTACACGGGCCTACGAGCGACATGACGCCCGAAAGCGGCTGTACGATGCCGTGGTCCAGTTGATGCATGGGAAGCGGGAAGCAGTGAGCACAAGCAGCGCTTAGGTATGGGCTGTCAGCTATCAGCTCCTTTATTCGCAGCGTCTAGCTGCACCTTCCGGAGGGACCCTGAACGAATCCACGGCAAATCTCGGCACCCTTATCGTCACCGGCGCGAGTCGCGGAATCGGCGCAGCCATTGCTCGATTAGCGGGACATCGAGGCTATGCTGTCGCGGTTAATTTCTCTAGCGGAGAGACCGAGGCGAAAAAAGTTGCGGATGAGATCGCTGTCGCCGGCGGGCGTGCCTTCCCGATTCACGCCGACGTCTCCGTCGAAGCGCAAGTTATTCGGATGTTCGAAATCGTGGAACGCGAACTCGGATCACTCAAAGGCCTGGTGAACAATGCTGGTGTGACGGGCGGATTTGCCCGCGTTGAGGACGTTTCGGTCGCGGCGATCGAGAAGGTGTTCGCCGTCAACGTGACGGGGTCGATCCTGTGCGCGCGCGAAGCGGTGCGGCGCATGTCCACCAAGCGTGGTGGGATTGGCGGCGCGATCGTCAACATTTCTTCTCGCGCTGCGCATACCGGTGGCGCGGGCGAGTGGGTACACTACGCGGCGTCCAAGGGCGCGATCGACAGCTTTACCATCGGCCTCGCGCGTGAAGTTGCCACGGAAGGAATTCGCGTCAACGCCGTGGCGCCGGGACTCACCGACACCGAACTGCATGCGGCCAATGGCGAACCGGGACGGTTGCAGCGGCTGATGGGAACGATCCCAATGGGACGCGCCGGCTTGCCAAACGAAATTGCTGAGGGCGTACTGTGGCTGCTGTCTCCAGCAGCGTCGTATACAACGGGCGCAATTCTCCCGATCGGCGGGGGGAGATAGGTGTTTGTAGAGGTCAGGGACCAGGGGTCAGTACTTCAGTGGCTGGTGGCTAGTGAAGAGTGCATAGTTGAGAATCTTTGCTGATCACTAGCCACTAGCCACTTTTCACTTTTCTAGATTCTTTCTCAGATACGCCTTGATCTTCTCCGGCAGGCGCGAAGTGTGGAGAATGTCTCGCAGTTGGGACGGTGGGATGCGTCTTGCAAATTCGATCGCACGAGCCAGTGGCGTGTGAGCGTTACGCAGCAAGGCTGCACGGATTTCCAGGCGATACGACCACTTCGAATGATGGCTGACTGCTTCGACGAAGGCAGGGGACGTCGCGCCACGCTGCAACGCCTTCACGATCGCGGCTTCCGTCAGTCGCGGATTTTCCAGGGCCGGCTTCCAAACCTGGGACTCTTTATCGAGTAGCAGCGCACCGGCGACCATCTGCGAGGAACGGCGGGCCAGCGAGATGCGTTCACCCAAACTGATTGAAGCCAGACGAGCCACGAGTAATTCGTCGGCAACGCGCTTCAGATCGGCCGCAGCCGCAGGCGTCAGTGCGAAGTGCATGAGTTCGAAATTGAAGAACTCGCGGATCAGGCGCAGAGCCATGCGGCGCGGAGTCTGGGGATGAGATGCCATCGCCAGACGCACTTTGCGCGACTTCATCAGTCCCGTGTTCTGGCTGAGTCGCTCGACCTCGTCCGCAGGCAAGTCGCGGTTCTTCAGTTGGGCAAGGGCGAGGTCCTCGGTAAGAGCCGCAGCATCCAAGAAGTCGAGCGCGGGCGAAACCGCTGGCGGTGCGGATTCCGTTAGCTGCTCCGCTTGGAATTCTTCGGGCATCGTTAGTTGGTTCTGACTTCAGCGGGACCGGGCTTACTTCCCTCTTCGCGCCATGCGCAGCGCGCCTTCGACCGGCTCGACCACTTGCGGAATCACTTCCGCGCGCGGATCGAGACGGCGTAGTTCATTGTAAAAAACCTGCCGCACCAACTCGGCATGACGAAAGACACCGCCGATCATGCCCACCGGGACGGGCCCCCGCTCGTCCTTCGCGAAGAAGCGGACGATCACGACGTCGGCGACCTGCGCCAGTTCCCTGCCGGCACCACTGAGAACTTGGGCTGCCAACTCGTCCTTGGCCGCGACAACGGCGGGAAAGAGCGCAGAAAAGTCCGGTGGCGGAACCGCGTTGGCGGCGCGAGCCAGATCGGAAAGAGATCGCACACCCCACGCGCGAAACAGTGCGGTCGCCAACGGCGAGTCACCAGCCGCTTCGCTCTGATCGCTCGCGCGCAGAAGCGCGATCACGGCCGCGCGGCCGATCCAATGCGCGGACCCTTCATCGCCGATGGCGAATCCCCAGCCGCCGGCGCGCACCGTCTTTCCCCGCTGATCGCGGCCGTAGGCGATCGACCCCGTGCCCGCGATGACGATGACGCCGGGTCCGGTGTCGAACGCGGCTTCGAGCGCGATCTGCATATCCCCGACAACGTCGACGGGAGTGGGAAGAATCTCGGCCAGAAATTCGCGAACAATGGCCGCCAGCTCGGGACGGGCCGCTCCCGAGCCTCCGACACAAGTCCGCGAAACCTGCGCCGGTGTAATTCCTGCCGCCGCGCACGCCTGCCGCACGGCTTGTTGAAGCGATTCCCGAGTGGTCGCTTCGCCTACGCGAACAATGTTGCTGGGACCCGCACTGGCCGTGGCAAGCAGGCTGGTTTCGTCACCAACCGCGCACGTCGTCTTGGTCCCTCCGCCGTCGATGCCGAGATAGTAGGGCACGGGTTATTTCTAACATAGTGCAGTTCTCAGTACTCAGTGCTCCATTGTCAGTTCTTGCTCCCGAAGCCAATGGGGACTACAGAGTCTCACTCGCGGAATTCTGCATTTGCTTCGATAATGAAGGAACCTTCTATCGCCATGACATCGAAGATTCAAATCACGGAGCTTTCCAACAGCGGAGACGCCCGGGGCTACAGCTTCACTGCCCCCGCAGAAGCGCTCGCGTTCGTGGGTCGCATGTCCGACGTGCACCTGGCCTCGACCAAGCCGGGATCGGTGCGCGGAAATCACTATCATCTGCGGCGCCGCGAGGCCATTATTATTCTGCCGGGAACCAAATGGTCGTTGCATTGGGACGACGGCGACGGACAACCCGCGCAGCATCGCGGGTTTGATGGAAATCTTGCCGTGCTGGTGCTGGTGTCCCCGGGAGCGTCGCACGCGGTTCGCAACGACGGCGACCGCGATCTTTGGTTGGCCGCAATCTCATCGGAGACGTACGATCCCGCAGAGAGCGTAACGCGCAAAGTAACGTAGCACGATACAGCAACTTCCTCGGCTTCGCTTCGCTCCGCCGTCGGAATGACAAATGTAGTGAGTCCTAGCTACTAATGGGCCTCGATAGACTCGACTTCGCGATCATCGCGCTCTACCTTGCGGGCATCACGCTCTTCGGCCTGCGCTTCCGCAAGAAGCAGCGGACCCTGCGCGACTACTTTCTAGCCGGGCGTGAAATTCCCTGGTGGGCCATCGGGCTTTCGATCGTCGCTGCCGAAACCAGCACGCTCACTATCATCAGCATCCCCGGCCTCGCCTACGATACGAACTTCACCTTTCTCCAAGTCATCATGGGATATGTGGTGGGGCGTGCGGTGATCAGCTTTGTGCTTTTGCCCCAGTATTTTCGTGGCGACCTCTTTACCGCTTACGAATTGATCGAACGGCGCTTTGGGCGCGGGCTGCGCTCACTGACTGCGGGGTTGTTTCTTCTGACTCGCGCGGCAGCCGAGGGTGTACGCGTCTATGCCGTCTCGATTGTGGTCTCGATTGCGTTGGGCACCGGCGAAGTGGCGTCGATCGCAATCATTACCGCATTAACGTTGATCTATACGTTCGAAGGTGGGCTCGCCGCGGTGATCTGGACCGATGTAGTTCAGACAGCGATCTACGTGGGCGGAACGCTGGTGGGATTGGTCACAATTCTTCATCTTGTCCCCGGAGGATGGAGCGCGATCCACGCTGCGGCCGCCAGCGCCGGCAAATTGCAAGTCTTCGACTTCAGCCACAGCTTCTTGATTCCTTACACGTTTTGGGCCGGCTTAATCGGTGGAACATTCTTCACCACGGCCAGCCACGGCACCGACCAGCTCATCGTGCAGCGACTGCTGGCGGCGCGAGGCGAGAAGCAATCCGTCACAGCGCTGCTTTCGAGCGGAATCGCCATCCTTTTTCAATTCGCGCTATTCCTCACCGTTGGCGTGATGCTCTGGGCGTATTACCGCGTGCCTTCGGCGACCTTTGGCAAGCCCGACCGGATTTATCCCACATTCATCGTTACGCACATGCCTCACGGAATATCCGGCCTATTGATCGCCGCGATCCTGGCGGCGGCCATGTCGAATCTCAGCGCCGCACTCAATTCGCTCTCGTCGAGCACCATCATGGATTTCTATGCGCGGCTTCGGCCTCAGGCCGAGGAGAAAACGAAGATGCGGCTTTCACGCTTTGCCACGCTGGCTTGGGCGCTAGTGCTGTTTGGTCTGGCGATCATCGCTTTGCACAAAGTCGGACGCGTGGTCGAAGTCGGGTTGCAGATCGCATCCGTCGCCTATGGGGCCTTGCTGGGCGTATTTCTTTTGGGCGTGCTCACCCGCCGAGCGAATCAAACCGGCGCCATGATTGGAATGGCCTGCGGCTTCACCGTTGACCTGTATCTCTGGCTTGGGACCCGCATTCCGTGGACGTGGTGGGTCATGATCGGCTCCTGTGTAACGTTTGCCGTGGGATGGGTCGCGAGTACCTTGCTTGGCGGTCGGACAGACGCCGCCCCGGCAGGTTCCTAGGGCGGACTGCGGTTCTATCACAGACAGAAATCGAGAGGAAATGTAACCTTCCGGGTTGTTATCTCCGGGAGCTTTTGTGTAGCCGCAAGGCCCCGGATAAAATGCGGACGGGACGACTCGGGCCGGATTCGCAGCATCGGAGGTGTCGTTTGAAGTTCTGTCAGATGTTTTCGTACCCGCTCTTGCCGGTCGTTCTGGCTGGCGTCTTCGCAATTTCTGTCTCCGCTCAATCTGACTCCAGTTCGACGCCGGCGCAATCGCCTACGACCCAGAACTCCGGCTCTGCCGCGCCCGTGCCGGAACCCCAGACGCTCGACCAGACGCCAGCCGACATGCAGAGCGCTCCCGAGCTCACGATCCGCCAGACGGTGCGGCGCGTTGTTGTGGATGTGATGGTGCGGGATGCACACGGCAAGCCCGTTCATGGACTCACCGCCAAAGATTTTTCCATCATCGAAGACAAAGAACAGCAGCGCATCCTTTCGTTCGACGCCTACGACTTCGACCAACCGTCGATTTCGCGCGGGCCGAATGCGCCGCCGCTGCCTCCGAATATGTTCGTTAACGTCCCTGCCGCTCCGGAGCACGGGCCGCTGTATGTAATTCTTTATGACCTGGTCAACACCGAAATGGAAGACCAGATGACGGCTCGCGGTCAGATTCTGAAGTTTATCCGCAGCAAGCCCGACGGCACCCGATTTGCGCTCTTCACCACGACCGACAAGCTTCGGATGGTGCAGGGATTCACCGACAACAAGGAACTCCTCTACTCCGCGCTCGATCCCAAGAATCCTCACCCGCGCGTGCCGAAAGTTTTCATGCTGGGCGTGAACTATGGACGCAGCGATCCGTATACCGCCCTGGACATGCTGACGCACCTTGGCCAGTATCTCGACGGAATCCCAGGACGCAAGAATCTGATCTGGGTGGCGGGCCAATTCGACGTAGCCATGTTCCCTCGCGAGCAGGATCCGCAGGATCTGCAGGAGCAGACCCGGGAGGAAGTAAACGCGCTGGCCCAGGCGCAGGTCGCAGTCTTTCCCGTCGATGTTCGCGGCGTGGTCGTGAATCCGGAAGGTGCGCTAACCGGCGCGCGTCCGAATGGCGGAGCATCGAACCTGTCGGATCCCGGAGCAGCCAACGCTCCCAGCTCAAGCTCACTGAGCAATCCTACGAACAATCCAATCTTGGTGGGAATGCAGCAAGCCGGCCATGGCGGTTCCCTGAACCGCAATTACGCCACCGAAGACTTAGTCGCTTCAATGACCGGCGGCCGCGCGTTCTACAGCACCAACGATTTGACGGAGGCCCTGAACGAGGCCACAGAAGAAGGCGGCAACTACTACACGCTGACGTACTCTCCGCCGAGCGGGCCAGACGACGGCAAATGCCATAACATCACCGTGAAAACCGCGCAGCCAGAATATGAGCTTTCTTACCGGCGGAACTATTGCCACACGCCGACGCTGTCCGCGCCGCCGGACGAAGTTGCCGACAAGTCCAGTCTCTCGGTTCCCCTAATTTTTCCGCTCGCAGCCGGCGACGTGCTTCAGGGAAACATGCGCCTTGGAGCGCCGATGGTGCACGATCTCGTGTTCTCCGCGCACGTACGCGCCGAAGGCGGACCGACAATGGCGACGGCAGCCCAGATGATTCAACTCACTGAACAAGCAGACCTCTACCGTTCGCATCGGCGGAATAAGCCTGCCAAGCCGCTGGCACCGGTTCGCATTCAGATGTATTCGGTCGACTATCGCGTGCTCGATCCGCAGTTCAAAGCACGGGCGGCACGGGGCGGTTCACAGCCCACACTAGAATTTGCAATCGCCGGCTTTGACAGCGACGGCCGCGTGCTGAATGGACTGGTGAATGACGCCATGCCGGAATTGTCATCCGAGCCCGGCGAGAACAAGTCTGGACTCTACCGGGTGCACCAGACCCTGGTGGTTCCGGTGTCAGCGGTATCGATCCGCGTCGGCGTACGCGACCGCAGCAGCGATCGCATGGGCACGCTCGAAGTGCCGCTCCCACTGAAGCCGGAGCCGATACGGTCAGCGGCGAGGTAAGAGAAGTGAATAGCGATTCGTGAATAGAGGTTCGGTGCCAGAGATCAGGGATCCGAGCTCCGCCCCGCAGTTGAGCCGTAACTGCGTCGTACAGGCCACTAATCACTAGTCACTTTTCACTTTCCATTCACTTCTTCCGTCCTTCTCCGGTTTTCCACATCGTCCTTCCGTGTTTCTTCCCGCTTTCTCCGAAACTTTACGGGTTAACCCGCCGTAACGCCCGTCCCGCGCCCGTTTTGGGGCCATTCCTTTTTGAGCCGCGCCGCAGGTTACCTAAGGTCAAGAGCCGTGGACACGTTTACCCCCTGTCCTATCTCCCGTATTTTTGAGACTCCAAGCCCCGGTTCCTCTCCCCTGCTGGGACCCAATGGAGTGATATTGCATGGCGAACGCTTACGGCGGATTTCAACTCGGACTACTGCCCGAACGCAAGGTCAACAAACGGGCGATGGCAACGGCCTACGGGATCGTTTTGTTGCTGCTGGTCATTGTCATCAACCTCGGGCTGTTGCTGCCGGAAAAGCTGCAGCTATCGCAGTATCACGTGACGGAACTGATTCCGCGGCCGTCGTTGCGACCGGAACCGGCTCCGCTTCAACCAAAACCGACCGTGAAACCCAAGCTTCTGCCCGCGGTAAAGCTGCCCGTCTTCGAACAGCCGAAGCTGGTGGTCCCGAAAGCCGTTCGTCGCGTCGAACCGCAGCCTGTCGAAGCGCCCAAGGTCGTAGTCAATAATTTTCAACCGCCGCAATTGAAGCTGGCGGCCCCTGCTGCGCGTCCGCAACTGGTCCACACCGGAGATTTCGGTGGCAGCTCGCAGACTCCGACGGTGGTTGCTCCCGTCGAAAAAGTACAAACCGGCGGCTTCGGCGATCCCAACGGATTGAAGGGCACCGGCAAGCAAGGTGCGAAGCTTTATTCAGCCTCGATGGGATCGTTTGACATGCCCACCGGTCCGGGACAAGGCAATGGATCCGGCGGAGCAAAAGGAATCAAAGGCACAGTTGCCAGCGCAGATTTCGGCAGCGGCGTAGCGACCACCGGCAACGCGCGCACTAATGGACAGGTTGCCACCGGCGGTTTTGGCTCTGAGCAAGTCGTGCATCAGGGACCGAAGCTCGCACAGAATGACGGCCCTGCAACCAGCCCCGTGGAAATTACATACAAGCCGAATCCGGTTTACACGGACGAGGCACGCAGTCTGAAGTTGGAAGGCGAAGTCCTTCTGGAAGTCAGCTTCTCGGCAAATGGAACGCTGCATGTGAACCGCGTGGTCCGCGGCCTCGGCCACGGATTGGATGAAGCAGCCATCGCGGCTGCCAACAAGATCAAGTTCAAGCCGGCTCTGCGGATGGGGCAGCCGGTCGATTCCACCGCCGTCGTTCACGTGATGTTCCAGATGGCGTACTAAAAAGCTTTGGCGAAGTGAGTTTGGTCGTAAGTCAGTACTGATGCGAACTCGGGTTTGGAACTTGGAGAAAAAAGAGTCATGCGTACAACGAATTGGATTCTGACGGCGGCCTTGCTGACATCCTTAAGCGCGACCGCACAGCAAGCCGCGGATGCACAGCCGTCCGCACAACCGCCCGCACCGGATGCGGCGCAAGCGTCGCAACCGGCGCCATCGCCCGCTGCTCCGGTGCAGGCCGCAATTCCGCAGCCCGCGGTATTGCCCACGCCGACCACGATGGATCAGGTCGTGAACCTGTTCATCGAGCGCGAGCACGGTCTGATCAAGGTTCTCTCCACCCGCACTCCGGTGGTCGAAACCTATCTGCAGAATCTAACAGCGGATCCGCAACTCGGCCCCGTGCCCAGCGCCGACCACTATTTCCTCGGCCGGCTGGATATGGGCGAGAGCGTCGATCGCAAGGACTACCTCAAGGAAGAAGAGAAGGGCATGCAAGCCCGTTTGCTCGGCGGCTTCCAGAAGCTCTACAAGGTTCAGTACCAGCCCATGGGCTTCTCGTGGATGGTCTATGCCGACCGCACCGACTTCGACCGCGAACACTATGACTTCCACTACGCTCGCCGCGAATTTCTAGGCGACGTGCGCTGCCTGGTGTTCGATGTCACGCCCAAGAAGAACTCCGGCCGGGGACGCTTCCTCGGTCGCATCTGGGTTGAAGATCAAGCTTTCAACATCGTGCGCTTGAACGGCACGTATGCTCCGCAACCGCGCAACTCCTACTTCTTCCACATGGATAGCTGGCGCTTGAACCTGATCCCTGGCTACTGGGTGCCTGCATTCATCTACAGCGAAGAAGGCGATTTCAGCGCAGGCGTGAAGAACAAAGTTGCGTTCAAGGCGCAGACCCGCATCTGGGGATACGACCTGAAGAAGGGCGGCAAGGATGACGAGTTGACGAACATTCGCGTCGACAGCGTCACCGACGAGAGCGCCGCGGCACAAGACGCTTCTCCGCTGCAAGCTGAGCGTGTTTGGCAGCAGCAGGCGGAAGACAATGTTGTCGAGCGCTTGACCGAAGCTGGCCTGCTCGCACCGGAAGGCGACGTCGACCGCATTCTCCAGACGGTCGTCAACAACCTGCAAGTCACCAACAACATCGATCTGCCGCGGCCCGTGCGCACGCGCGTGCTGCTCACCTCTCCGCTGGAAACGTTCAGCGTGGGAAACACCATCGTCATCAGCCGTGGCTTGATCGACGTGCTTCCCGACGAGGCCAGCCTGGCTGCCGTGCTCTCGCATGAGCTCGCGCACATCGTGCTCGGCCACAACCTCGGATCAAAGTATGCGTTCAACGATCGCATGCTCTTCTCTGACGAAGGCACCTATCAGAATCTCGGCTTCAAGCACATTCCGGAAGAAGAAGCGGCCGCCGACAAGAAGGCTGTCGAACTCCTGAAGAATTCGCCGTATGCGCAGAAGCTCGACAATGTGGGCCTGTTCCTGAAGGCTCTGCAGCAGCGCACGCCGCAGCTGCAAGCGCTGTTGACCACGCACCTCGGCAACCCGCTGGCGGAAAACGGCACGGTCAATCGTCTGACGGCTCTGGCCACGCTGGGTCCGGCTCTCGACAACAACAAGCTCGATCAGATCGCGGCCCTGCCGTTGGGCGGACGCGTGAAGGTCAATCCCTGGGACGACAAGGCGGAAATGGTGAAGACGGCTCCGGTCGCCATCACCTCGGCGCGTGACAAGATGCCGTTCGAAGTCACGCCCTTCTTCCCGCGTCTGGCTCGCATTGGCGCCAGCAACACACCCGCCGTTGTTCCGAGCGCGACGGCGTCGAACTCGACCACGGGCGGCAACTAACGAATCTCTGCGAGGCTGAGGACGGCACAGCATCCACTGTGCCGCCCAGCTCAGCAACTAGCCCATCGCTGCAGTTCACGACTTCTACACCAAGGTGCACTAAGACGCAGGCCGGGATCCGGAAACACTTCCGGGATACCCGGCCTTCGTTATTTCTGGTGGCGCGCGACTTCGCTTATTGATCTCGCGTGCGTCAGTTCGCCGTAGGCGTGACGTTCTTCAGGACCAGCACCAGGATGCGCCCATCAGAATGGAACTCCCCGCCCGTGGCTGTCTTGGCTGTAGTCAGCGGATCGGCTGGCGTGACGTGATCGCGTTGCGCGACGAGTCCAGTACCCGAGAGCGTTCCGTTCACGTATTCCCGTTCACCGTCGATCGCCGGATCGATCTTGTGCGTAAGCCCATTGTTGCGCTGGTCGCGTTCGAATCCAATATCGTGCGTCGCCGCGATGCACCATAGCGGCCGGCCATCGACCACGAATGCCGATTTCCATACGCGCAAATGGTTTCGCGACATCGCAACCTTCACCGGCTCTGCGTGAGCAAATCCGTAGTCCTGCGGCCGGTCGAACAGATACAGCGTGCTCATCGGCATCGTCAGATAATCTTTCTTCTCGAGCGATTCCACGATCGCGTTCATAGCTGTGTTCTTGACGCTCTGATCGACCTTCACCCATCCCCCGGTCGTGAACACATTCTCCACTTGTGCCTGGGTGCCCACGATCAGAATGTTGACCATGTCGCCCGGATTCTTCGCCGGATCGGAAACGCGCCGTGGAATCTTTGCCAGCAACTCCGGAGTAATACCCGGCACGCGAGTTTCCACCGGACCGCCGACGCCTGCGGCATCGCCCGATCCCTCGTCGAGAATTTCGATCTTCACCTGGAAAGTTCCCGTCGCCACCTCCGCGTCTTTCGCACTCTGATTGAGTCCCAGGTACAAACGGCCTGCCACTGGCACGTCGTATTCTTTGGAAGCTCCGATCAGAAATGCCTGGGCATAATCCTGTGTGCCGATACGCCCAATAAGAGCTCCGTGACCCGCGCTGCCCACTGCGTACTGGTGGATCAAGTCCGCAAAACCTCGCGGCAGTCCGTCAGGACCGAACGTGCCCGCGGTTCGCGACTTACCCTCATAAGACGTATCTACCGGATACGTGATGCTTCCCGTCGCAGTGAAACGCAGCTTTGCGCCACCGCGCACATCAATGTTTGTATCTACCCATTCTTTCGTGCCGGGCACCTCGACATTCGAGGTCTTTCCTGCGGCAGCGCTCGCTGAACCTTCTGGTCCGCCCATTAGCGGAACGACGGTCGCGTACACCGCGCCGAAACTCAATGCCACAACCGCCATTAAAAAGATGCGTTTCATATCTTTCCCACAATTCTGAAGGCACGTTCGAGGTTCTTGGCCTTCTTCTGGTTACAGAACATACGTTCCGTGAATCATTTGAAAAGTTCGGACGCGATTATAGAACGGAGATCGCGCGATTCGCTATTCGGCACGCGGGAAGAAAGAAGCTCTAAACTGCTCGTGACGGTGAAGGGCCTGGCTCATCAATTCCTGATATTCATGCTCGCTGTGAAGGCCTTGAAGCAGCGGATCATGAATTAAGTAGGGATAGCAAAAGAATCCGCTGTCAATGCTCTTGCGCAAAAGGCGCAGCGCCGAAACCTTGTCTCCGAGCACCGCATAGGCTTGCGCGATTTTATACATCCCTTCTGCGTCGCTAACCCCGCGCTCCTCCATCTTGCTTTCCGTCTGCCTTAGAAGCTGCAGTCCGCGCGTATTGTTGTGGTGGATCGAATAGCTCATCGACTTGCCGAGCGCCGCCGGAAACGACGACGCATCCCGATCGTACGCCCGATCAAAATCGCGCCCGGCCTCGTCGCGCTCGTTCAAGTAATATTCCCCAAGGCCGCGATAGAACAGGATGTACGCTGAGTCATTCACCGGCAGGCTCTGCAGAAATTCCTTGTACTGGCCGAGATACAAATAACTGTTCATCGCGGAACTGTTGATCTTCACTTGCGGATTGATTTGCCGCGCCTGCTGGCTCTCGGCCAGCGACTCATCGAGCATCCCGGCGAAGCGGTACGCGTAACCGAGTTCCCAGTGCGCCTCGGCATTGTTCGGGCTATCTATCAATACCGACCGCAACAGCGGCACCGCCTGCTCCACGCGACCCGTGTCTGTATATAAGTTCGCCATGTAGATGCGTGGCTCGACCAGTGCAGGATTCAGCGCAATCGCTCGTTCGTACGCCGCCTGTGCTTTCTTGTAATCATCGCGCCCGCCAAATTGCAGCGACGCATGCGTTGTATAGGCACGGCCCAGGTGCGCCCAGGCGGGCGCATATTTCGGCTCAATCTCCGTAGACTTCTCAAGCATCCCGATTGCGGCCGGAAAATCATTCAACGAATACAAATCCACGCCACGTAAATAATATTCATAGGCGAGGCTATTGATCGGCTTCTCCGGAGAAAGGTTCTCGGCCTCCGCCGGCGACAAATTCACTTCCAGTTCTTTGATGATCTGCTGCGAGACGCGGTCCTGCACCGTAAGCAACTTGTCGTACTTCACGTCGAGTACGTCTTGCCACAAGATCTTATCGAGGGAGACGTCGATCAGCTGTGTCGTGATTCTCAACTGGTCGGCATCTTTCATAAAGCTGCCGGTCAGCAATGTATCGACATTCAAATCGGCGGCGACCTTCTTCGCATCGATCGTTTGATTCCTGTATTTCTCGACCGACGACGAAGGACGAATCGTCAACGTCTTTACATATCCAAGCTTGGTAATGATCTCGTCGGCCAGCGAAAATCCGAGGAAGTCGGTTTCGGGGTCGGGTTTCAGATTTCGGAATGGAAGCACAGCGAGCGTGCGCGCCCGCGCCAACTCACTGCGTGTACTCGATCGGTGTTGATAGAAAATCCCGGCCGCGGCGATTGCTACTATCAGCGTGACAGCAGCCGCCAGCACCCACTTGCTGTGCAAGATTGCCCGTCCCGAAGGAACTGCCACCGGTTCGGTATGCCGCCAGCCGGATCCTGTTGTAGAACGCTCCGGCTTGCTGCCTGTCTGCAGCTTCGCCTGAAAATCGAACTCTTTCTTGAAATCCTGAAGATCGATCAGCAAATCTCGCACCGACTGGTAGCGGCTCTCGCGCTCTTTGCGTAGCGCTTTGCTGATGATGCGCTCCACTTCGTACGGTAAGTCGGGTGACGATTCCAGCGGCGGGGTAGGCTCCGTCTTCAAGATTGCCGCGATCACATCGCTGCTGGTCTCGCCTCCAAACGCTTCTTTCCCCGTGACCATCTCGTACATCACCGACCCCAGGCTGAAGATGTCGCTCCGCGCATCGATCTCGACGCCGCGCGCCTGCTCTGGCGACATATACTTCGCCGTACCCAACACCATCCCCGGCTGGCTAATCGATGACGTCACCGCCGAAGCCTGCACGGTGTCGGCAGCGAACGCTCCGCCAAGCTTCGCAATTCCGAAATCAACAACTTTAACGATTCCATCCGAGCGCACAATCACGTTGTCCGGTTTGACGTCACGATGGACAATTCCGCCATCGTGCGCGGCTGCCAGCGCGCTCGCAATCTGCGTCGAGATGTCGATTGCCGTGTTCAAATCCAGTTTGCTAACGAGCATCTTGTGGCGAAGTGTGATGCCCTCGACGAACTCCGACGCGATAAAGTGCAAGCCGTTGAACTGGCCGAATTCGTAAACCGTGAGAATGTTGGGATGGTTTAGCGCCGAGGCTGCCTGAGCTTCGTGTTCAAAGCGCCGCCTGCTTCGCTCGTCGATCGCGACCTGCTGTCCGATGATCTTGAGCGCAACCTTTCGGCGCAACCGCAGATCTTCGGCCAAGTAGACCTCGCCCATTCCACCGGCTCCGAGCATGGAAGTGATTTTGTAGTGAGCTACCTGCGTCCCGGGAGCCAGCAGCGCGCGCCGTTCCTTGCCTTTGATTCGCGTCTCCGGAGCCGACCGCGAGGCGTCGCCCGAGCGTTCTACTGCGGAGAGAAGGCTTTCGACGCCCGCGCGCACTTCGGCGTCACCTCCGCACCTCTCATCGAGGAACGCAGGCCGACGCTCCGGCGCCACCTTTAAGACTTCCTGGAATATCCCCTGAATCTGGCGCCACCGCTCAGACGAGTCAGTGGTCATGCTTCATCCTACCGCACGCCAGCGGGCGCGAGGAGGAATGCAGTTTGTCACAACTGGTTCGCAACGTGGATTCAAGACTGATCGATGATTTTTCTCACGGCTATCATTCGCGCCGGAACCAGCAGCAAGTCTGATTCGTGTTCTCTCCGAGGCCCGGAGTGAAATTGGAGCGCGCACCCCTAGTCTCATTTCTTTTCCACAGCCTGATGTGACATCTGCCCTTGCGCTCGGCTGTTCGTTTATCGGATGATCGCTACGCCGCGCGGTTTGCCTAGATCGTGGCCGTGCTCGCGTAAAGCCTTACGGCTCAAGATTTTGCCTGTAAGTGATTGCAGCCCTTAGATTACTTTGCGATTTCTCGCTAACCTCATGATTCCAGAAGACCAGGGGGGAGGGGGGTGGGAGTACTAAAAGGTAAACCTCTCCCAAACTGGGAAAAAATCCGCTCCCTCGGCGAGAGCTTTTAGAAAAAATTATGGCTGACGAGCCCAGGCAAGACCATCCGCGCCTGTGCCCGCATCGATCAGCCGCGAAACGGTCCAATCCGATGTGCGAATCTCTGCGACTTTCTTGCTCGCGTCGCACGACACGTATGCGACACCTCCATCGGGACGAACCAGCACTTCCTGCGGCGCTGCCGGAACGTCGACGACATGATCAAGCTTCATCGTCTTCAAATTGAGCGCTCCGACTTTGTGTGCGCCTGGCATTGCGATCATCAACCACTTTCCATCCGGAGTTGGAGCTGTTCCATAACCAGTTCCAGGCAGCGGAACCCACATCTTAATCTTGCGCGTAGCAGTATCGATCACCGCGAGTTGCGGCTTCGACTGGTCGGAGGTAAATGCCAGACGATCGTCCACCGAAAGCGCGATGCGCTGCACGACTGGCGCAACCGAAAGGACGTCGAGTGTCTTGCGAGCTTGCAGATCGAGCACCGACACTGTTCCCGATCCCACGTTCGTCGTCCACGCATAATGTCCATCGCTGGTGATGGCGAACATGTGGGATTCGGGCTTCCCGGTTGGAATCGAGGCGACGATCTTCAGCGTATGCGGATCGATCGCCGTGATTGAGTTGTCGAGTTCGGTGCTGACGTAAAGCAATCCATCTTTCGGACCAATCATCGGGCAATGCGGACGAACGCCATGTCCGAAATCAATGTTGCCCACGATCTTGCGCGACTTGATATCGATGACGACAAGATTGCTGCCATCGCTACCCGGTTTGCCGACGCCGGAATCGCCATAGATGGGAACGTAGGCCAGCTTTCCATCTGGAGAAGCGATCACTTCGTGCCCCGTATTGCCGCCTTCAGCAACGGTTCCTACCGTCTTGCCTGAATCGGGATCGATGATTCCGAGCGCTTGATCGCCTTTGTTGGCGACGAGCAAAAGGCCGCGCGCCGCGGACGACGATCGCATACCCGACGCAACAACGAGAACGAGAACCAGAGGAAACATCAGCAGAATAGGTCGCAACATGTTCACTCTCCCAGGATCAACAACAGGTTGTCACTTCGCTCCCAGATCGTCATGCTCGTGATAATTCGGATAAGGCGGACGCTTGATCTCAGGCAGCGGATGCTCCTTCAACTGCTGCATCACTACCTCGATGGCCTTCTCGAGCTGCGCATCGCGTCCCGCGCGCCACGCCGCCGGTTCGAGATCGACCTCGACGTCGGGCGCAACGCCGTGGTTCTCCACCTCCCAGTCGCCATTGAGCCCATAGATCGCGGCGCGCGGCGCAGTCACATGTCCGCCATCGATGAGCTCGGGATATCCTCCAATGCCGACAAGCCCTCCCCACGTCTTCTTGCCAATGAGAGGACCGATGCCTGCTTTGCGGAAATACCACGGCAACGCGTCGCCGCCCGAACCTGACATTTCGTTGATCATCATCACCTTCGGGCCGTAGATCGCTTCTGAAGGACTCGACCAGTCGTGGCCGTCGCGCGTCACAACCTTACTCATCAGCGGACGCCGCAGATGATCGACGATATAGTCGGCAAGCTGTCCACCTTCGTTGAAGCGCTCGTCGATGATCGCCCCATCTTTGCCCACTTGCGAGAAGAAGTAACGGTTAAAGCTGGTATAGCCTTCGCCCGCGGTATTTGGAACATGCACGTAGGCGATGCGACCGCCCGTGGCTTCGTCTACGCGACGCCGGTTGCTCTCGATCCACGCGAGATGACGAAGACTCTCTTCACTCTCGACGGGAACGACAGTGACATCGCGCGAGTCCTTTCCATCGGCATTCGCGCCGACTTTGAGGACGACCTGCTTCCCTGCTGTCTCTTCGAAGAAGCTGTAGATGTTGTCGCTGGAGTGGAGATCGCGGCCGTTCACCGCGAGAAGATATTCGCCCGCTTTGACGTTCACTCCCGGTTGAGTGAGCGGAGCTTCGTTGCCGGGATTCCAATTTTCCCCGTTGAAGACTTTAGCGAAACGGTAGCGGCCATTTTCGAGACTGTAATCGGCGCCGAGCAATCCGACTTTGACCTTCTTCGTCTCCGGCTTCTCGCCACCGCCCACGAACATGTGACCGACCGTCATCTCGCCGAGACATTCCTGGAATAGATATGTGAGTTCGTCGCGCGAGGCGATGCCGTCGAGATATGGCGCGTATTTCTTCTTGGCCTTCTCGATATTGAGTCCGTGATAGTGCGGATCGTAGAAGAAGTCGCGCTCAATGCGCCAAGTCTCGTTGTAGATCTGCTTCCACATGGCACGCGGCTCGACATAGACTTCCCATCCATCGAGTTTGAGCGGACCGAAGCCAGGCTTCGGCGGACCGCTGGGTCCATCGTCCGCCGACGCGGTGGACCACGAATCGCCTTTACGGTAGAGGATCTTCTCGCCGTCGAAGGAGACGGTGAAGTCGTTCACGTCTTCAAGCGCCTTGTCGACTTTGCGCTTGCTGAGATCAAACTTCTGGATGGTCTGACTCGGACTGGGATCTTCCGTCATGACCATCGGCCCTTCGGCCAGAAACAAGATCCCTGATTTCCCGGGAAGCATGTTCAGGTAGTTCTTGTCAGGAATCGGCAAAGAGAGGATGCGCTGGCTGATGCCGTCGAGGTCGATCTTGACGACGACGGCTTCGTCTTTCTTGTCTTTGTCCTTGTCCTTGTCGTCCTTGCCTTTGTCAGCAGCGGTTGCATCGCTGGCTTTGTGTTTGTCTTTCGCCTTGTCCTTGTCGCTGGCCTGAGCTTCAGCTTTGTCTTTGTCCTTGTCCAGATCGGGCTTCTTCTCGTCCTTGGGTTTCTCTTCGTCGCTTTCGGGAGCGAGCGGCGACTTCTCGTCTTTGCTAAGAACCGCGACGTAGACGCTGCGTGTGACGCGATGCTCGTCGCTCGACATGTCGAGACCCGCGGTTGCCAGCGCGATATTGGTTGAAGCTGTGAAGTAGAGATACTTGCCGTTCTTGTCCCATACCGGATTGAGGGCATCGCTCATGCCGTCGGTGATCTGGAACGATTTGCCTTGATCGAGGGAGTAGACGAAGACCGCATGCAATCCGCTGGGAAGCTGACGGATGTAGGCGATCCACTTGTTGTCGGGAGACCAAGTCTGGCTGATGGTGTTGGGAGCGAAGGTCCAGTAATAGTCAGTGTCGATGAGTTTCGGAGCGGGATTGTCGAGTTCGAGGTACCACAATTGCAGGCGCTTATCGATGTAGGCGATCTTCTTGCTGTCGGGTGACCAGGTCGGCGAGTAGAAGAACGACGGCGGATTGCCGAGATTAATGCGTCGCACGGTGCCGAGCCCGTTCTGGTCGCGAATTGCCAACTCATATTCGCCGGACTCATCGGTGAAGTAGGCGACGGATTTCCCGTCGGGTGACCACGCGGGATCGCGATCGGCTACAGCAGGACTATGCGTGAGATTGCGAATGTCTCCTTTATCAGTGGGGACCGTAAAGATTTCTCCCCAGGCTTCGAAGACGGCTCGAGCGCCGGTCGGCGAGATGCCGAAGTTCTGTATGCGCTTGGGCTCGACCTTGGCGAAGTGCGGACGCACCGCTTCCAGATCGCCTTCGACGTGAATACTGATGTTCTTAGCCTGATGCGATTGCAGATCGTAGAGCTTGATGGCTCCGAACTGTTCGATGACGATCGCGTCGGGCCCAGCGGAAGCAGTCTTGAAGTCGAGTCCATCGCTGTGCAGAGCTTCTGTCACCTGTTTCGTTTTCGTGTCGTAGGCGAAGAGGCTGACGGGACCGTTGCGATCGGAGAGGAAATAAACCGTGTCGCCAATCCACATCGGATGGTGATCGTTGGAATTCTCGCGAGGAACTTTGACGATGCTGGAATCTTTGAGATCAGCGATCCAGATCGGGGTGGTTTGTCCACCGTGATAGCGCTTCCAGGCTTGCTGCCATTTGGGATGAGGAACGTAAGCTAAATGCGATCCATCGGGCGAGAGAGATGCGTCCTCGGCGATGGGAAGCGGCAGCGCAGTAGGAAATCCGCCGTCGACAGGGACCGTGTAGAGCTGATCCTCGAAGTGCATGAAGCTGTTGCCCCACGAGCTGAAGAGGATTTTCTTGCCGTCAGGAGTCCATCCGGCAACGTATTCCTCGGCGGGATGGTACGTGAGACGGTGCGGAACGCCGCCCATCGCAGGCACGACGTAGACGTCGAGATTCCCGTCGTATTCGCCGGAGAAGGCGATCATGGAGCCATCGGGAGAGAAATAAGGAAGAGCCTCAGTGCCGATGCCAGAGGTAAGCCGGCGCGCGTCGCCGCCGTCTCGATTCACGATCCAGAGATCACCTGCGTAGTTAAAGACGATCTGTGTTTTGCTGACGGTGGGAAAACGGAGCAGCAGTGGAGGATCGGATGGAGCTGCGTGAAGGAAGGCCGAACTTATCAGCATGACTACCGCGAGGCAAAGCAATCTGCGCATGTTCGAGGCTCCGAATCACTTCAAATGACGGCAGTTAGAAGAGAAGGGGAATCTTAGTTGGCGAAACAAAAGAGGTCAAGGATGGCGCCTGGCAACGGCACTTAGCACGAAGGCGCCAGGTTGCACGAAGAAAGGCTGACGGCGAACCCGAGGTGGGTAATCGCGCATCCAAGGAACACATATGTCAGCAGTCCAATCCGGTTCCAGTCTTGGCGCGCGCGATCTAGCGCGGGCCTGGTGGCGCGTTCTCAACGGTCATGTTCCGATGCTGTCAATTGAGATTACGCGCGAGTGTCCCTTAAGTTGTCCAGGCTGCTATGCGTACGGAGACAGCCATCTGGGCGGCGAAACGACGCTGCGCGCCTTGAGCGATTTTCGCGGAGAGTCTTTGGTCAACGGGGTTCTCGATCTTGTTCGGCGACACAAGCCGATGCACGTCTCGCTGGTTGGCGGCGAGCCTATGATTCGGCATCGCGAACTCGGGAGCATTCTGCCCGCGCTGAGTGAGATGGGCGTGTTCTCGATGGTCGTGACCAGCGGCGTGATCGCGATTCCACACGCGTGGATGGAAATCCCTCGTCTGCGCGTTGCGGTTTCGGTCGACGGACTTCCTGAGCATCACGACGAGCGGCGGAAACCGGCGACGTACGAGCGCATTCTCAACAATATTGAAGGGCGATCGATTAACGTGCATTGGGTGATCACGCGGCCGATGCTCGAGCGGACTGCTTATCTCGAGGAATATGTGGCGTTCTGGAATGGGCGGTCGGAAGTGGATCACATATGGGTGAGCCTTTATAGCCCGCAGATGGGCGAAGAGAGCCCGGAACGATTGCTGCCGGCGGATCGCGAACGCATTGCGCTGGAACTGCCGCGGCTGCGGAAAAGCTATAAAAAGCTGCTGCTGCCGGAAGGAATGGCACGGGCGTTTGTGAAGCCTCCGAAGAATCCGGACGACTGCCTGTTTTCGAAAATGTCGATGAACTACTCAGCGGATCTCCGGACACATGTGGAACCGTGCGTGTTTGGAGGGAATCCGGATTGCAGCCAGTGCGGATGCAGCATCAGCAGTGCGCTGCACTGGATCCGGGATGTGAAGATCGCCGGGCCTTTGAAGGTTGGGCACATGGTAAGGAGTTCGCTGAATTTGGGCTCGGCTGTGCGGAGACTGAAGGGTGAAACGAATACGCCGAATCGATGGCAAGAAGGAGCGCGGTTCGTCGGGCAGAAGACTTCGTTGGTGCAGATTCAGGGGCGCGAGGAGGGGGAGATGTTATGAGCTGCCCGCAAAGTGTATAGATCCTTCGCTTCGCTCAGGATGACAGGTCTAAATCCCTCGACGAGTGACTTATCAGCAGTCGATACGGAATGAGATCCTTCGCTCCGCCTGAAAGGCGGCTCCGCTCAGGATGACGCCGTCTCGACTAATCTTCTGTTTCTTTTTTCTTTGATTTGCCGGGAAGGCTGGCTGGGTTTTCGTGGGTGCGTTCGCGGAAGCTGCCTCGCAGGCCAGCGGCGAGACCTACGCTTGATTCTCCGTACTTATCGCGCAGCTTGTCGGCCACGGCTAGCGCGTCTTTCCAACGCTGCTGACGATTTCCATCCAGCAAATCAATTTGCCCACTTTGAGTCGTGAACTGGGACGCTTGAACGCCGAGCAGACGAACCTGAATTCCCTTCTTCCAATTCTTCCGAAAGAGAATTCGTATGGCTTCGAAGATTTCCGTATCGAGCTGCGTTGGGTTGGGCAGCGTGTGGGCGCGAGTAATCGTGGTGAAATCCTTGTAGCGCAGCTTGAGTTGAATGGTGCGCGCGTGGAAGCTAGATTCGCGGAGACGGCGACCAACCATCTCACAGAGGCGAGTGAGCGTCGATTCAAGCCGGGCGATATCCGCAGTATCTTCGTTGTAGGTGTGCTCGTGGCTGATGGATTTTGCGTCTAGATCGGCGCCCACTTCCGAATCGAACCAGCCTCCGGCATCTTCGCCGCGGGATTTTCCGGCCAGGGCCAGACCCCACTTTCCGAAACGATCTTCGAGTTCGCCGTCTTCAAGTTTGGCGAGGTCGCCGACTTTCTTGATGCCGAGCGCGTGGAGATGAGTCTCCATCACCTTGCCGACTCCGGGAATTTCGCGGACGTCGAGCGGAGCAAGGAATTTCGCTTCCTCGCCGGGAACGATATAGAGGACGCCGTTGGGCTTAGCCTGGCCGGAGGAAACTTTGGCGATGAGGCGCGAGGTTCCGATGCCGACGGAACAGTTCAAGCCAGTCTCAGACTTCATGCGCTGATGCAGATTGTGCGCTGCTTTGAGCGGCGGCCCGTGAAGGCGCTCGGTTCCGGTCATATCCAGATAGGCTTCATCGATGGAGGCCATTTCGACCTGAGGAGTGAAGGTGCCGAGGACTTTATAGACTTTGCCGGAGCACTCCCGGTAACGCTCGGGATGTCCGTCGACAAAGATGGCGTGCGGACATTGCTTGGCGGCAGTGCGCAGCGGCATGGCGGAGTGTACGCCGAACTTGCGAGCCTCGTAAGAGGCAGCGGAGACTACGCCGCGTTCGTGGCGCTGGCCCCCGACGACGACGGCCTTTCCCTTCAGCGAGGGATCGAACAGTTCTTCGACTGAAACGAAGAAGGCGTCCATATCGACATGGAAGATGGTGCGGGGAAAGGCGGGCTGAGGCACGGCAGACATGCTAGGGAGATTTTACCAGCGGCGGTTGTGGAGGTCGGGGCAGTGCGATCTTGAGTGCCCGGAGCCTGGACCGCTGTTAGAATTCGCGTCATGGCGGGACGCGCGATCAGGACAACAGCTCGTATCGTGTTTGTGATTTGCGGGCTGGTGTCGCTTGTCACCTGCGCTCCCTATGTGTTGCTGCGAGGGGCGGAACTTCCGGTACAGAGCGAGTGGATCGTATATGCGGTTGCGCTCGGAGCGGTGGGAGTGTTTAGCCTGCTCGTGGGAGTGCTGCCGCGATCCTGGATCGCGAAGGCATGTAAACGAGATCGGGAGGATGCGCGGGTATTATCGTTTCCGCTCAAGGTACTCGGCGGGTTCGCGGCGATTTTCTATCTCGTAGCCGTGTTTGCCTATCTCGCTCCGAACCGTTGGAATCTCGATCCTGCGTTCATGTTTCCGCTGTGTCCGTTGTATTTCGTAAAGACGGCGTATGATCCCGCGCCGGTGGAGATCTTCCTCATGCTCGCTCCAATGAATGCGGCGGTGTATGGCGCGCTCGGGCTTTGCCTGGGATACGCGCGGTTGGCCTTCCGTAAACAAACTTAAGGGAGTCCTTCGACTGCGCCGGAATAGTCAGTGCGCTCGGAGGACCGCCGAGTCAGTTGTTCCCACATGAACTCCTAGACCAAAACCTTTTCAGGAGCAGACGGGGTGCTACGCATCTGCTTCACCTTTTCGTAAATTTTGCCGTATTCGCGGGCTGAGGCGTTCCAGGAAAAATCCTTGTTCATGCCGTTGCGCATGAGGACCTGCCATGAAGTTTGGTCGCGGTAGGCTTGCACCGCAGCTCTGATGGTAAGCAGGAGCGACTCGCCGTTGTATTCGGTGAACTTGAAGCCGGTACCTTTGCCGGTGCGGGCGTCCCAAGGCTCGATGGTGTCGTCGAGGCCTCCAGTGGCGCGGACGATAGGCACGGTGCCGTACTTCAGGCTGTATATCTGGTTGAGGCCGCAGGGTTCATAGCGTGAGGGCATGAGGAACATGTCGGCGCCGGCCTCGATCTTGTGGGCAATGGCGTTGTCGTAGGCGACTTTGACCGCGATCTTGTTGGGGAACTGTTTGTGGAGACGCTGGAACATTTCCTCGTAAGCTTTGTCTCCGGCGCCGAGAGCAACGATGATCATCTCTTCGCGGGCCAGACGATCAGCGATTTGTGAGATCAGATCAAATCCTTTTTGGGCGGCAAAGCGGGATACGATGCCGATCACCGGAAGCTTAGAATCGGCGTTTTTGACTCCAAAGGCAGCGAGAAGATCGGCCTTGTCTTTAGCTTTGCCGGAGAGATCCTGCGGGGAGAATTTCTCGACGACGAATTTGTCGGTCTGCGGGCTCCATTCGTCGTAGTCGACACCGTTAAGAATTCCAGTCACGGTTGCGGCACGATCGCGCAGGACGCCCTCGAGACCGAAGCCGTATTCGGCGGTTTGAATTTCCTGACTGTATTTCTTGCTCACCGTGGTGATGAAGTCGGAGTACGTGAGTGCACCTTTGAGGAAGTTGACCTGACCGAAGAACTCCATTTTCGAAATGGTGAAGAGATCCCACGGCAGCATGAGCAGGGGAAGAGTCTCGGGTGGGAATAGGCCCTGGTATCCCATATTGTGGATGGTGAAGACGGTGCCGACTTCGCGGAAAGCAGGGTCCTCAGCATAGATCGTGCGGAGGAGAACCGGAACGAGCGCCGATTGCCAGTCATGGCAATGGAAGACTTGTGGGACGCCCAGAATCTTCGAGGCTTCAAGGACGGTGCGGCAGAACAGGGCGAAGCGTTCGGCATTGTCGGGGTAGTCTCCGGCAGCAGTTCCGTAGAGGGCATCGCGATCGAAGTAGGGGGGATATTCGACAAAATAGAATTTGATGTTTCCCTGACTCGGACCGGCGACCACAGAGGCGAAGCGGTATTCGTCATCGAAAGGGACTGTGACACTGCGAACGACGGTTGCGGCGTCCGAGAGTTTGGTCTGGCGATAGCGAGGAAGATAGACGCTGACTTGATGTCCAAGAGCGACAAGGGCACGAGGCAGCGCGCCAACGACGTCGGCGAGGCCACCAGTTTTAGAAAATGGAACGCCTTCAGAAGCGACGAACGAGATATTCATGAGTGCGGAACCTCCCGCGCGCGTGTTTTGGCCGCGCACGTTATGATGAATGGAACCCAAGGACTTGTCGGACAGATTAAGATGCGAGAACCGACAGGAAAGTCTACTTCCCGAGGGGGTGAGGGTCAACGTGCCAAAGGTAGCTTCTGCGCATCGTCCGCAAACCAAGCCTAAATTGGGACAACATTTCCTCGACAGCGAGGATGCGGCGATACGCATTGTCGATGCGCTGGGAGATATTTCGCAGAGTACTGTGCTTGAGATCGGGCCAGGGCGCGGGATTCTGACTTCCCTGCTGGCAAAACGTGCGCGGCGACTGATCGCGGTGGAACTGGATCGAGTACTGGCGGCGCAACTCCGGCTAAAGTTTGGGATGTCGCGGAATGTGGAAGTGATCGAGGCCGACGTACTGACGATCGACTTCGAGTCGCTCTTTGGGCCGAAGCCGGGATTGGGCCGGCCGGGCATTGAAGTCAAGCCGGAACCAGTGAAAGTGGTTGGCAATCTTCCTTACTACATTACCTCGGACATTTTGCTGCGGCTGTTTGCGTTCTCGAAATACTTCGACAGCATCGTGATCATGGTGCAGAAGGAAGTGGCGGACCGGATTGCGGCAGAGCCGGGTGGCAGTGATTACGGAATCCTGTCGGCGACCGCGCAGTTAAATGCGCGGGTGGAGAATCTGTTCACGCTGCCGCCGGGGGCGTTTGCGCCTCCTCCGAAAGTGCATTCTTCGGTGCTGAGGCTGACGATTGATCCGCAGCAGGAAAAGCTTGGTGTGGCAGGGGATGGGTTCATCGATTTCTTGCGGCTTTCGTTCGGGCAGAAGCGCAAAACGCTTTGGAACAATCTGAAAGAGAATTATGAGGCGGCAAGTTTGAAGCGGGCGCTGGCAGAGGCGAAAGTGAAACCGACTGCACGGGCCGAAACTTTGAGCCTGGAAGAAAGCGCGGCAGTTTACCGCGCCTTGCGAAACACACAAAGTGAGTCTTAGCATGGATTTGGTCCCGAGGTCGGACTAGGAGGGGCCATGAGCAGCACACTCCTGCGGCACCCTGCAGTCGCGGGGCGGTTTTATCCGGGTGATCGCGAGGATCTGCGCGCCGAAGCGCAAGCGTATCTCTCGCAAGCAAAATTCAACAATCAGGCGGCGGTTCAGGCGATCGGGTGCATCGCTCCGCATGCGGGGTACGTTTATTCGGGACATGTGGCCGGGGCTGTTTTTGCCCAGGTGGAAATCCCGGAGCGTTGCATAGTGTTGTGTCCCAATCACACGGGGATGGGGCGGGCTTTGGCTATTCTGAGCGAAGGTGCGTGGGAGACGCCGCTTGGGGAAGTGCCCATTGATGAGGAGTTGGCTGGGGCATTGAAGCGACAGTTCCCTGCACTGCAGGAGGACGCAGCTGCTCATCGCGCCGAACATGCGATCGAAGTGGAGTTGCCTTTTCTGCAACTCCGACAGCCGAAATTAAAGATCGTTCCGATCGCCCTCGGGACAGGGCAGTTCGACGTGCTGGAAGCGCTGGGCATGGCGCTCGCGGAGGTGATTGCGGCACAGAGTGCGCCGGTCCTGATCGTGGCATCGAGCGACATGAATCATTACGAATCGGACGCGGTGACGCGGGTGAAAGATCACAAGGCGATTGAACGAATTCTGACGCTAGATCCTCGTGGCTTATTTGACGTGGTCACGCAGCAGAACATCAGCATGTGCGGGTTCGGGCCAGCCGTGGTTATGCTCACGGCGGCCCGACAATTGGGAGCGACGTCTGCGGAATTGGTGAAGTACGCGACTTCCGGCGACATTTCTGGAGATCGGAATGCGGTAGTGGGATATGCGGGCGTTGTGGTGACATAAGTAGTTTTTGCTTCTTTCGATTCTTCTAATCTCGGATAATCCGAAGTGCCGTGTCTGCGGGACTCGGTTTCTCCTCTCCTTCTACCGGGGCCTTACGTCCCGGGCTAGTGAATGCCGCCGCTTCGGCTGGAACTCGGCGGTGCTAGGCACGCACAGGTCCTACGCCTCCCTCTCTCTCGCAGCGCTCGGCTGACTTGTGTGCTCTTTAAGCTTGCATTTTTTCTGTAAGGATTCTTGCTGGGCTGGGACTACCAATACATACCGCGATGATTAAGACACACAATCTCAGTAAGAGTTTTCAGGGGCGGCAGGTGGTGAGAGGCCTGTCGTTTGAGGCTCCGGATGGTGCGATCACGGGACTATTGGGCGCCAATGGAGCCGGCAAGACAACCACGCTGCGCATGATTTGCGGTGTGTTGCAGGCAGATTCGGGAAGCGTTGCGGTTGATGGCGCTAGTGATGCAAGAGAAAGGCAGCAGCGCGTAGGTGCGTTGCTGGATCACATCGGGCTATATTCGCGGCTCACGGTGAGAGAGAACATGGCATATTTTGGACGGCTGCGCGGCATGAGCACGGAAATTCTCCAGGAGCGAATTGAACATTTGATTGGAGTGCTCGGGCTGGATGCGATTGCGGATCGACGAACAGCCGGATTCTCGCAGGGAGAGCGCATGAAAACAGCGCTCGGGCGCGCACTGCTTCATTCTCCCACGAATGTTGTGCTGGACGAACCGACGAATGGTCTGGATATTCCGACGATTCGTTCGCTCCGCGATTTGTTGCGAAAGCTGCGTGACGCGGGGACGTGCGTCGTGTTCTCGAGTCACGTACTCGACGAAGTTCGCGCGGTGTGCGATCGAGTGGCAGTTGTCGCGGAGGGGAAGATCGTGGCACAAGGCTCTCCGCAGGAACTTTGCACACGGGCGGGAACGGCTTCGCTCGAGGATGCTTTTATCGAGCTGACCTGTCCGGCGGAGGTTTATTGATCATGAACCAGATACTGACGATTGCACGCAAGGAGATTGCGGATGGATTGCGGGACTCGCGGTCGGTGGTCGCATCCGTCGCCTACGCACTAATGGGACCGGTCGTCGTTGGCCTTGTCTCAATGACCGTTCACGGCAAGACTGGTTCGGAGGCCGTCCTAACCGGCATGATGGCCATCTTTACGCTCGTGTCTGCCTTTGTTGGCGGCATGAACGTGGCGATGGACACGGTCGCTGGAGAGAGGGAAAGAAAGTCGCTGCTACCGCTGCTGATGAACGCCGTGCCCAGGACGAGCATCGTTCTAGGCAAGTGGCTGGCGGTGAGCTTCTTCGCAATTGGTGGATTGGCGATCAATGTGTTGGGATTTCTTCTTGTATTCAAGAACGCAGGAATGTCCGTAACAGCGAGTTCCGCAGAATTGTTTTCCGGTGTATTCGGATTGTTCACTCTTCCATTTCTGGCGGCGGCAATCCAGTTGTGCATTTCAACGATTTCGCGAGGCGTGAAAGAAGCACAGACATATCTATCTTTAGTCACCTTTGTGCCGATGGGGATGGGGATGTTTCTGGTGTTCTGTCCGGCGGCGAGACGGGCGTGGTGCAGTTTTATGCCGGTCGTCGGACAACAACTGCAACTCGAGGCGCTGATGAGTCGGGGGAGAGTTAGTTTCTTGGAGCCGGTCGTGTTGGGATATTTGACCTTGGCGGTATCCGTCGTCGTGCTGCTCCTGGCAGCGAACCGGTTGAAGCAGGACGAGATCATTTACGGTAACTGACGGCAGTGGTTCACCGGAATATAAGCCGCGACGGCAAGAGTCTTGGACCGAGGCAGCTTGGACCGAACGATCCTGGAGCAACAGTTCGAACGAATTTTGGCTACTCAAGGGCCGGCGCTGAGTCGTCTGGCGGCAAGTTATACGAACACGCTGAGCGACCGCGACGATCTGCTCCAGGAGATTGCGTTCGCGATCTGGCAGGCGCTTCCGAAATTTCGCGGCGACTGCTCGGAACGTACTTTCGCGTTCCGAATCGCACACAATCGCGGAATTACATATTTAAGTCGAGCACGGGCACAGAATACAGATCCCATCGAAGAGATTGAGGTTCACGATCCAGCGCCTGGGCCTGAGTCTAATCTTTCGCAAAGGCAGAGAGCGGAGAAATTGAGGGAGGCTGTTCGACGACTGCCGATTGCGTACCGGCAGGTGATCACGCTGACGCTCGAGGGACTGGGCTACAAAGAGATTTCAGAAGTGCTGGGCATATCGGAGAGCAATGTAGGGGCTCGCCTTACACGTGCACGACAGTTGCTGCTAGAGGGGTTGGAGGGCCAAAAATGACGGATCTCGAACTGCAGAACTGGCAAGAGCAGTGGCAATCGGAGCCCTCGATTCCGATGAACCTGCGGAAGAGCGTCGAGCGCCAGTCAAAGCTGATGAGAATCGGCCTGATCGGCGATGTCGCGGTGACGCTGGTGATCGGGGGTGGGTCGATCGCGTGGGCGATGCGAGCCGGTAATGGCGAGTTTGTGCCGGTCGCAATTGCCGCGTGGATGTTCCTGGCGGCGGCATGGATTTTTGTACTGATGGCGAATCGCGGACTCTGGTCGCCGTCGGCGATGGAATCGTCTGCTTTTATCGACCTATCCATCCGACGCAGCCGACGCACGCTGGCCACGCTTTGGTTCGCGGTCGCACTTTTCTTTGCGGAAGTCGCGTTTGGGCTGGGCTGGGCTTACATACATTCGGTGGACCGGCGGGTTTCGATGACGGCATGGCTTTTGTTCAGTTCGTTGCGAGTCGACGTCGTTTGGCTGGTGACGGCGCTGTTCCTTGGAGGAGTGGTTTGGTATCGCCGGAGAAAGCAGTATGAGTTGGTGCGGCTGCTTGAACTACGCAAGCAGATGTCGGGACCAAACTTTGAAAATGAATTCGATGACGGGTCTCTGTTTGAGCGCAAGGGATGGCGGTTCTACGATTCGCGGCGCAAGCATAGGGGTAAACCAGATCGTTCAGTCTAGGAGGAGCGGAGATGCGCGAAGATCAGCGATTCAATCGAAAAGTTCAGCCATTGTGGACGCTCATACTTTGGTTCCTGGGCATGACAGCCTTTATGGTAGCCATTGCTCATTACGCGTAAACGGCTCGATCTGGGAAATGTATTTGTCCGTTCGAGCCGTTTGAGCATTTAAGACTGCCTAGCGGTGGCCACCACCGCCGGATGCGTGTCCACCGGACGAAGCGTGACCGACCGACGAAGTTGATATAGAGCCGTGCGACTCGCCGAAACTAGATGACCTTGCACTCGTGCTGCCGCCGAACTGCGGAGCGGGACGTATTTGGGCGAATCCAGTTTTCGCGACTTGGTGGTTCAGGTGACCTAAGCCATCAATCGAGCCTCGGGGGATTCCCATACCGGCAGACCCCGACTTCACGAATAAGACTGACGGAGACATCGGGGCAACTGATCCACCGTGCCCCACCGCGACTGTTTTCACAGCACCCGTTGCCGGCGGAACGAGCGGAGTTACGTGCACACCGGTTGCAGCGGTGTAGTGAGGAATCGTTTGCCAAGTGTTCCAAGCTCCGGGCTGCCACATCCATCCATAGCGCGGGACGTACGACCAGTTTCCATAGCGGTAGGGCAACCATCCCCAAGGATAGGCCGAGGCGAACATATAGCCGAAGCCGGGATACCATCCCCAGGCGCCGTCCATGAAGGGATCCCAGCCGACGCCCGTGAAGTAGGGCTGCCACATCATGCCGTAACCGGGGACGCTGGTGTAGCTGCCGTAATAATTGAGATCGCTCACGCCGTAGCCGTAGGGCGAGGAAGAATTATTCTTGGCGTACTGGTCATGGTAGGCAGAGGCTTCCTTGTCCCAGGAATCGAGCGGGGCTTCGGCAACGTTATTCGCTACTGTGTATTTGTCATCCTGCGAGAGGTCAAAGGTAACACTCTTCTTTTTTTCGACGACCATCTTGCCAGTTGAGCCCTCTACGTCGACATCGCCCTTGAAGACCGCTAGAGTCGCCGTTTCGGGCGAGGCATCGATACGAAAATGCGCGGGTTGGGTGAGCGAAATCTTCTCCTGCGAAAAGTTGAGACCGAACTGATCACCGCTCTTGCCTAGCCAGTTTACGTAAGCCATTCCCGCGGTCAGGTTGACTTGGGAGATGCGGCTCCCGGAATCGCTAAGGCCAAGCGTACTGAAGTCGATCGAGGTATTCGGAGCGACGCGCATTGAGCTGCCGTCCTCGAACTCAATCTCGGCACGGCCGCGGTCGCCGGTACGAAGCTGAGTTCCCTGCGTGATCGGAAGGTTGAGGAACGCGTTTTCGAAACCGAGGCCGGTATTCTTGTCGATCTGCACCGAACCTTGCACATCACTGAGACGTACGATGCGCACTTGAGAAGCGGCCAAGGCAGGCACCGCCGACGTGATGCAGGCAGCAGTAAAAAGAATCAGGCTGAGTCGGGAAGCAGACGGACGGAACATAGCGACCCCCGGGATGGTTCGTACGATGATTAGAACACGGTTTACGGCAACGAGTTGTAAAAGTTTCCGCCCTTGCGCCTCCGGTGGCGGAAGTCTTGACGCGGGGACAATTACTTACCCGCGACAGAGGCGGGGTCGATCTCCATGATCCGATGGGCACGGGCGCGGACTACGTTCATAACGGACGTGTCATCGTAAATGTCCTGCAGGACGGGCTTTACAGCCTGGAGCTCGATGAGTTCGCCACGCCTCGCCTGATCCTCCATCCGCTTCAGTTCATCGTCGAGAGCGAGTTTCTGAAAGCGATGATAGTAGACAAGACGGCGGCCGTACTCGAGCGTTGCCGCTACGCTCTGAAATAGCGACGTCAACTGCTGGACTGCGGGCACGGTCGAGTAGTTGAAGGCGGCCGAGGTGTCCCGCTGGCCGTCCTTGTATGACAGTTTCTTGGCGCCTGTGAAGGCAATCTTCTTGTTTCCCGAGTCGATCTTCCCGGAGAAATAGTGAGCCTGCGACGATAAGTCGAAGATGCGGGCGCGCGTCATGTCGGAGAAAATAAAGTCGGTCTGGTATGTGTCGCGTTCGTCGGAATCGGCGGTGATTTTCCCCGAGGATTCGTAGTGAGCGCGTCCGCCAGACTCGACAGAAATGGAATAGTGCTCGGGACTGGAATTTGGGAAATCGAGAGAGAAGTTGATCGTGGCCGGGTCGGCAGCGGCAGCTTGAAGAGTCAGGAAAGCCACGTAGCCTATGACGGCGATCAATGCCGGAATGAGCCGCTTCCTTGCGGCGCGAATGCCCCGATGTTTGGCTCCCGGCTTCGGATTCGTCTTCGTACGAGCCTCGTTCACGGCTGGTAAGAGAATTATGCCAAAGATAAGGCGGTTTGGGCGGCTAACGAGCGACGGCCCGTTGGCGATTGAGGGTCGCGAGGGTGTGTAGATGGCATATCGCGATCGCCAGGGCGTCGGAGGCGTCGGTGGTTTCGGGGGGAGCGGGGAGTTCGAGCAGGCGGACCACCATGTGCTGCACCTGCTGCTTTTCAGCGCGTCCGTAGCCTACGACGGATGACTTTATCGTGAGGGGAGAATATTCGGCGACTTCGAGTCCGGCGGAGGCTGCGGCCAGCATGGCTACGCCGCGAACTTGGCCGAGCTTGAGTGCGGACTTCACATTGAGGGCGTAGAACACGTCTTCGATGGCGACCTCATCGGGCTGATGCTCCGAGATGATTGCTCCCAAGTGCATGTAGATTCGCGACAAGCGGCGAGCCAGAGGTTCGCGCGGGGAGAGTTTGATGGCGCCGCAAGTCAGACAGGAGAGTTTACCGGTGGAATGGATTTCGACCACGCCATAGCCGGTGTATTCTCCGCCGCAATCGATGCCCATGACTCGCATCTGCATGAAGTGTATCGCGGAAAGCGCCGGGGCTAAAGCCCCATTCGCCTTTGCAGCACCATAACGCGGCTTTCAAAGGCCGCTCTTCCACGGTTGTGCCCTCGTCCGGCTTGATTGACCTCACACCTTCCGAAAAGGAAACGCACAGCGTGCGCCCTCGCACCAGTTCCTAGCAGCACCGGGGGCGGCGGGCTTGGGAATGTTCGCGCTCGCGCAGGAAGGCGGAGTACGCGACCCGGGACGGCGCCATCTGGGTACGCTGCAGGAATCGCGCGTAGGCGGATTCGTCGAAGATTTCGCGCAGAGTTGCTAGCAAGATCCGCCCGACTTTCGCTAAGCGCTTCATATTCTCTCCTCGGTCAGGCGGGTCATGACGAATGGCGCTTCCTTTGTTCGCGCTTCCCTGCTGCCGCTCAGGATTCCGATCCATTGCCGCGCGGATTCGATCAGTACCAGTGCCACCATCAGCACGAGGACTGCGGTCACGGCGGCGTCCAGACGGCTGTTGAAGATGAGGTGCGGCGTAGCCTTGGTTGTGGGGGCTAAGGCGAGAGCGTGGGCTTGGGCGAGAAAACCGATTCTCGGCTCGGGATCGAAAACTTTATGCCACGAGGCGGTGAAGGTTACTGCGACTAGCCATAGCAGTGGGACCAGAGTGACGCCCGCGTATTTGGCACGATGCAACTTGACGATGATGGTGGTCGCCACACACAGAGCGACGGTCGCGAGCAATTGATTAGCGATGCCGAAGAGCGGCCATAGAGAGTTAATTCCGCCGAGCGGGTCTTTCACACCTTGCCAGAGAAAAACTCCCCAGGCGGCAACGATCAATGCGCTGGTGGCGAGGATTGAAGGATACCAACTGGTGCGGCCGAGCGGCTTGTAAATGTGGCCGAGGGCGTCCTGAATCATGAAGCGGGCAACGCGCGTGCCAGCATCAAGGATGGTAAGGATAAAAAGAGCCTCGAACATGACCGCGAAGTGATACCACATGGCCATGACAGTGGCTCCGCCGAGGCTTTGCGAGAAGATGTGGGCCATGCCGAGAGCGAAAGCAGGAGCGCCTCCGGTGCGGTTGAAAAGAGTCTGCTCGCCGACGGAGTGAGCGAGCGCCTGCATGTCGGCAGCGGTCACAGGGAATCCCCAGTTGGAGATTGTGGCTGTCGCGGCTGCGGCAGTTTGTCCGACGACGCCTGCCGGGCTATTAATCGCGAAGTAAACACCGGGCTGGAGGACGCAGGCGGCGATGATGGCCATGACGGCGACGGCGGACTCGGCCATCATGGCACCGTATCCGACCATGCGGATTTCGGTCTCGCGGGCGATGAGTTTGGGCGTGGTTCCGCTGGAGATCAGGGAATGGAATCCGCTGATAGCGCCGCAAGCGATGGTGATGAAAGCGAAAGGAAAAATCTTTCCGGCAAAAACCGGACCCGAGCCGTCTGTGAATCGGGTGAGGGCGGGCATGTGCAGCGTGGGATGAAGGACAAGGATGCCGATTGCAAGCAGGCCGATCGTCCCGAGTTTCACGAAGGTGCTGAGATAGTCGCGCGGAGCAAGAAGCAACCAGACAGGGAGTGCGGAGGCTGCGAATGCATAGATCAGGATCAGAACGGCGAGCGTGGTCGCGCTCAGGGTGAAGATGTGGGCTACCGGAGGATTCTGGGAAGCCCATTGACCTCCCCAGATCGCCAGCAGCACCAGGATGAATCCGAAGACAGAGGCTTCCAGCACTTTGCCGGGGCGAATGCGCCGGAGGTAGATGCCCATCAACAACGCGATCGGGATGGTCATCGCTATGGTGAATGTTCCCCATGGGCTGTCTTTGAGGGCATTCACGACAACCAGTGCGACCACGGCGAGCAGGATGATGAGGATCGCGATGACGGCACCGTAGGCGACGAATCCGCCGAGAGGTCCAGTTTCTTCTTTGGCCATTTCGGTGAGGGACTTGCCATCGCGGCGGACGGAGAAGAGGAGGATGACGAAGTCCTGGACGCATCCCGCGAAAACGGCGCCGGCGAGCACCCAGAGAGTGCCGGGGAGATATCCGAACTGCGCAGCGAGAACGGGTCCGACGAGAGGGCCGGGTCCGGCGATGGCGGCGAAGTGATGTCCGAAGACGACCCACTTGTTGGTGACGAGAAAGTCGCGGCCGTTTTCCAGGCGCTCGGCCGGGGTGGCGCGGAGGGAGTCAATCGCGAGGATTTTGGCAGCGATGAACTTGCTGTAGAAGCGATATCCGAGGGCATAGCAGCAGGTGGCGGCGACGACCAACCACAGGGCATTGATGGGCTCTCCGCGATGAACGGCGACCATGCCGACCGCAGCGGCACCGACCAGACCCACAAGTCCCCAGACAAGCACCCACAAGCTTTTGTTCATTCGTGTCGAGCATTGTGCAGAATTTGAAACGGAAGCGCAATGCCAATTGTGCAGCACACGAAGGGGATCGCCGAATCGATTTTCTTGGCTGATTCTTCGGTTTCGAAGGCCGTTCGGTTAGTGTTACTCTATCTGTTCCGAACGATTGCTACCCCAGTGTTTTCGGGCCATTTCGTCATTTCCCTGGGCCGGGGTTCATTCCGAGGATTCATCCTGAACTCATATTGAAAGAGGAGCATACGATGAGGATTGGCATATTGACCGGAGGGGGCGACTGTCCTGGGCTCAACGCGGTGATCCGCGCGGTCGTGCGCAAAGGCATTTTTCATTATCACGACGAATTCGTAGGTTTCCTGGAAGGCTGGCGCGGTCTGATCGAAAACCAGAGCATAGAACTGGATCTGGACGCGGTGAGCGGAATTCTGCCCCGCGGCGGAACGATTTTGCGAACATCGCGCACGAACCCATCAAAGCGTCCGGATGGATTCGACCGCTGCATCAGCACAATTTCGGCGCACAAGCTCGATGCCCTGGTGGCAATCGGCGGTGATGACACCTTATCGGTTGCGCAGAAACTGCATGAGAAGGGCGTGAACGTGGTTGGTGTACCAAAGACAATCGATAACGATCTGGGCGGCACGGATTACACGTTCGGCTTCGATACGGCGTGCAACATCGTTTGCGAAGCGATTGACCGGGTTCATACGACGGCCGAAGCGCACAACCGCGTCATGGTGGTCGAGGTCATGGGACGAGATGCGGGATGGATTGCGCTGTACAGCGGCATCGCTGGCGGCGCGGACGCGATTCTAATTCCAGAACGGCCGTTCGACGTGGACAAGGTCGCCGAATCGATTCGCCAGCGGCACGAACGCGGACGCTACTTCTCGATCATTGTGGTGGCTGAGGGAGCTAAGTTTCGCACAGGGGCGGGTGCTCCGGTTGTGCAGGACATGGGCAAGGACGAGTTTGGACATGCCAAGCTGGGAGGCATCGCCAATATCCTCGCTCGCGAGATCGAGCAGCGCACGGGATTCGAAACGCGCGCCGTGGTGCTGGGACATATCCAGCGCGGCGGTTCACCCACGGCGTTCGATCGCGTGCTGGCAACGCGATATGGGCTGGGCGCGATTGACATGGTTCATCGGGCGGAGTTCGGCTGCATGGCTGCCCTGCGATCGAACAAGATTGTCTCTATCACTCTGAAGGAAGCGATTTCGAAAAATCGCGTCGTGGACGACGAGATGATTGAGATCGCAAGTGGCCTGTTCGAAGAGACGGGCGTGAAAGAAGCAGCAGTTAAGTAAAGGATCGGAAAGGGCCTCCGTCGCCGTCGGGCGGTGGGGGCCTTTTTCATTTTTGGATGATCGGGGAGCTGCAACTGACGATGCGAAACATGAAGCCCTGGCTTTGGTTTCTGCTGGCTGTAGCAGCCAGCATAGTCAGCTGGTCCTATATGCACCGCGTGCTGTTGCCCTGGGAATATTTCGTGAATGTGCAGCGAGGCCAGCTCAAAGTTCAGATGGGAGACTTATACCCGCGCTGGGTGGGAACGCGCGAACTTCTATTGAACGGCCGCAACCCCTACGGAAAAGAAGTGAGCAGCGAGATTCAGAGGGGGTTTTATGGTCGTTCCATCGAACAGAGTTATGACAAGCCGGCGTCGGAGATTATCGACGAGCAGCGATTTGTGTATCCCATATACGTCGTGTTTCTGCTGGCGCCCACGGTGCGTGTAGATTTCTCGCTGCTGCAGGCCTGGACTCCGTGGGTCTTTGGGGCGCTGACTGCGGTCGGCGTATGGCTGTGGATGAGGGTCTCGCACTGGCAACCGCCGACGCTCGTTGTGGTCAGCGTGATTCTGCTGGTGTTGAGCAGCCCTCAGATTGATCAGGGATTGCGGCTGCGCCAGTTTGGGCTGTTCGTCGCTTTCTTGATTGCGCTGGCCTGTTGGTGTGTGACCCGTGAGCGGTACTTCTTCGGGGGAGCACTGCTAGCGGTTGCGACAATCAAACCGCAGATGGTAGCGCTTTGCGTAGCGTGGTTCCTGCTGTGGAGCATCGGCGATTGGAGAAAACGATGGCCGCTGGCGGCTGGATTTGGCGTTACGCTCACATTGCTGGTGGGCGCCGGTGAACTCTTTCTTCCGGGATGGCAGCGTTATTTCCTCGACGGGCTGGAAGCCTACCGTCGATACTTCCCTACTACATCACCGCTTAGGCTCGTTTTCGGCGATTGGGCGGGAGGAATGATCTCGGTGTTCGTTGTGGTGGGCTTGGCTGCACTTTCATGGAGAAAAAGGAAGGTTACGGCGAACTCGGATGAGTTTATTCAGCTGCTCGCATTGGTGTTCATCACGACGGCTTTGGTTCTGCCTTTACTGACTCCATACAATCAGGTGCTTCTACTGTTACCGCTGCTGATGCTGATTCGAGACTGGGCTGGATTGCCTCGGTGGGGGCGGATCGGATTTACGGCGCTCGTGGCGTGGCCTTTTGCCGTGTCGCTGGCATTGTTGGTGCATCCGCCTCGACTGAATTCATTGAGCCGGCTGCCGCTATTACCCGCGGTGCTCGCGCTTCTGTTTCCGTTTCTGGTGCCGCTACTCGTGTATTTCCGACAAGAAGAAGCCGTCTAGTTCCCGCCGAATTCCCGCTTGTCGTGGAGATTGACGCGGTTCGGTATCATGAGGCCGAACCATGAGCACGCAGAAGAGCGGGTGGTTGACGGCGAAAAGGTTACGCGGGCATGGACTCCTCCTCGCCCTCGCGCTGTGGTCGCTTTACATTTGGACGCTCGCGACTCCCGGTCTGCGGGACCGGAACGGTAACTTCAAGGGAACAGACTTTCTGCATCTGTACACGATTGGTTCTCTCGCCATCGCTCATGACGGTCAGGATTTGTACACCATGGACGCGCAAGCTTCAGTCGCCGCAGAACGCGTGCCCGAGGCTGCGGGAATTCGATATCTGCCTCTTTATCCGCCGGAGGTGTCGATCGCATTTGTACCCTTGGCTCATCTTTCTTATCGATCGGCTCTCGCATTGTGGTGGGCGTTTAGCGCCCTTCTCTATGGAACTTGTTGCTACGTGGTCTGGCGTGCGTGCCCACATCTGCAGGATTACGGGAGGACAGTTCTGCTGTTGGCGGTGGCATTCCCCGGCTTCTTCAATCTGATCGCGTGGGGACAGACCTCCGCCGTCGCGCTTGCCTGCTTTACGCTATTGTTCTTTCTGTTACGGGATCGGCGTGAATTCCTTGCTGGACTCGCGCTGGGCTGCCTGATTTTCAAGCCACAGTTGGGGCTAGCAGCAGCGATCGTCTTCATCGCTATCGGAGCATGGAAGACCATGGGGGGAGCTGTGATTTCGGCTGCGGCGCAATTGCTTGTGGGAGTCGCATATTACGGAGCCGAGCCGCTCAGGAAGTGGATGGAAACAGTGTGGAATCTTAGTTCGGTCTTGCCAGAGCTCGAACCAAGACCGTATCAGACACATTGCTTGCGAACGTTCTGGTCGATGCTCGTGCCCTGGGAAGGCTTATCTCTCGCCCTGTACGTGGCTAGCGCACTCTTTATCCTTGTCGCCACGATTGCTCTGTGGAAGCGCAGACCCGGAGTGCCTCTGCCTCTGCGATTCGCCGCCTTGCTGCTGGCTACGGTGCTGGTTTCTCCACATCTCACCGTTTACGATCTCGTGATTCTGGCTCCGGCAATTCTTCTGTTGACGGACTGGCTGATTGATCAGAGCGACGGGCAAACAGTCCGGGGGATGGAGACTCTTCTCTATCTCGTTTATGTTCTTCCCTTGCTAGGACCCATCACTCGATTCACGCACATTCAATTATCGGTCGTGGTCATGTCGGCGGTGATCTTGATGATTTGGCGAATGCCGAGGGAGAGGGGAACGGTTGCGAGCCCAACAGCGACGATTTAGCGAGATAAAGGTTTGAAAAGCTAGCGCGGATTGCCGTAGAGGAACGACAAAGCTTCAGGAAAGCGGCGCGCCCAGTGCGATTCATGATGGGTCGCGCCTTCGTCGATGACCAACCGCAAGCGCTTGTCGTCCAAGCCAGCTCGACGAAAAATTGCTGCCAATTCCCGAACATCGTCAACCTGACTCTGATCGCGATCGGCGCGGCCGGCTTCGGCTGTGCCCGTTGCCATAAAAGTTCGATCAGGCCAGCGCTTGATCGCGCGACTGTCCTTGATCATCTGCCGGTTGGAGGCCCAAAGTGAAGGACTCTCCAAGAGAAGATGGCCAATCATGCCTGGCGAAACGGCGGCAGTGTAGAGAGCGATCAACGCGCCGAGAGACGATCCGCCCAGACCGGTGTTCTCAGGGCCAGTCGCGACGCGGTAGTTCCGGGCCATAAATGGCATCACATCCTGAAAGAGAAACTTCGGATATCGCGTCCCCTGCACTCGCACGATAACCGGATGCAAGGAGCGATGCGGCATATACTCACGCATCCGGCCACGGCCAGAGTTGTCGATGCCGACAAAGATCATGGGAGCGATTACGCCTTCGCGGATCAAGCGGTCGCCCGTTTCGTCGACCTGCCACTCGACGCCCGTGAAAGACGTCGACGATTCGAATAAGTTCTGCCCATCGTTCAAATAGAGAACAGGGTAACGGCGACCGGCATTTTGCGGATCGTCGTAACCGGGAGGCAGCCAGACGCGCAGAAGACGGGTGTTGTGAAAGATGCGGCTGTGAAACTCGTGCAGGCGGAGATCCCCGGTCGCGGACTCGACCCGGATTACGCGACCGGACGCCTGCGATCCTTCATTCTCTATTTGCTGGATTTCTGCCATCAGGAAACGTGCATTCTCAGAATATAACGGCGGAGGATTTTATGCTCTCGCACTTCTCCACTTTATGAGAATGGCGGAAACACTGATCAGGGAGATCAGGGCGAGCGAAATGAGACACAGAATGCACCACGTCATCAATTTGTAGGCTTCAATGTATGTCAGATAGAGCGCGAAGGCCAATCCCGCTAATGCCGCGCCGAGCAGGCGGTTTGGGGTCTCCGGTTGCGACTTCCAGAAAGTCGACAAGAGGAGCAACGACACGTAGCCGGCAACTCCGATTGCAGCTACCGGAATTCCAGAAACCGTTGAGTACTCACTGCGGTTAACGATGTCGCAACTGAATTTCTCGTTGAAGTCGCAGAACTCGGTCGCTGATTTTGCATAGTGTCGTTCGAGGGATACCGCGGAGACGGCCATACCCGCGAGGGACAGGACCGCGACAACGACGAACCATATGCGGTTGATTCGTGACGCTCCGGTCACGGTAACGCGCATCCTGTTTTGTCGCTCAGAGTTTGCAGTGAGAGAACTCCTTCGTGCGGCGGATCCATCCCAAACTGCCAACTGGGGAACAACTTCACTCCTGCGACCTTACACTCAGCCGCCATCTCTTTTTGGCCGGGAATGGCGCACTCGACATAGGGCACATAGTGGAATGCGTCACCGAACATTTGTTTTTGATCGGCGCAGTGCGGACACCAGTAGAGGCCGTACATTTTGGCTTGTTTCGAGGCAAGGCATTTCGCGAAGGAGTCGTACTTGTGATTTCGATAGTAGCGCCCGGCGAAATAAGCACCAGCCAGGAGGATCAGCACGATGCCATACATGACGAAGCTTTTCTTCTTCCCTGTCGAAGCGGCGACGCGATCTTCTTGCCGTTTTCGGCGATCGTCAGACATGCTCATCCTTATATCACGCGATCAGGCAACCACGTTTAGAGCCGCAGGGAGGACATCGAGTTCCTCACAATGAAGGGTGAGTACTTCTCCGTCGACCATAACATCGACCGGGTTATCGAGATTGAATTCGATGCGGCGGGCGGCCTTGCGCTCGGCCAGCGGGTGCTCAATATGCGTACCATCGTAGAGGCCGGGGAGATTGCGGATGAGGCCCAGGCGTCCGATCGGTCCCCATCGAACGTACTCCACGAGCCCGTCACCTATCTCTGCCTGAGGAGCGATCATCATGGTACCGCCGGTGAACTTGCTGTTATTGAAAGTGACGAAGAGGCAGCTGCGTTGGTCGAATTCCGAGTCGTTTTCAACTCGAATGGGAAATGGACGCCGGTTGAAGCGCGCGAGAGTCAGAAAGATCGAGGTTAGGTATCCGAGTTCTCCCCAATTGCTGAAACGACGCTCGCGGAGGGTAGCAACGTCCGCTGAGAAGCCCATGCTCAGCAGATTGATGTAGTGAATCACGCCGCCACGGTGCCTCAGGCGCATGACGTCGCAAGGCCGGGAACGACCGGCGAGTAAGGACTCAATCGCATAGTCGAGTCCCTTGTCACTGAAATCGCGCAGAAAAGAATTGCCGGTCCCGAGAGGAAGAAACCCCAAAGTCGGACGCTCACCGTTCAGCGCCTCGG
Source organism: uncultured Acidobacteriota bacterium (assembly GCA_963793945.1). Classification (GTDB taxonomy): domain Bacteria; phylum Acidobacteriota; class Terriglobia; order Terriglobales; family Acidobacteriaceae; genus Sulfotelmatobacter. Next base: position 716,220 of record CAWCCE010000003.1, read on the forward strand.
GGAAGAGGCCGTTGACGATTTCATAGGAGGTACCGTCTCCGCCGACCGCGATGAAGTTGCGAATTCCACGACCGTATGCGGCTCGAGCCAATTCGGTGGCCTGCCCCGGAGCTGCCGTCGGTGCGACTTCGATCTGGAGTCCACCGGCTCGCAGGCGTTCGAGGGCTGGAGTGAGCAGCGTACCGCGCCGACCGCCTCCTGCCGCCGGATTCACGATTGCGAGATAGGATTTCCCCAAAGCTTCGATCCAATGTGTGGCGAAATGGGCGCAGGCAAGATGCCCGCGCGACAGCCACCAGCCGAGGCGTTACTTTATAATCCGACGACGGCCGAGCGCTCCACAGATTTTGCGATCTCTTCGGCCAGCACCTGCCGCTTAATTTTCATGGAAGCGGTGCGTGGAAAATCCTTCTCCCAGACGAGGTATCCGCCCACGCGTTTGAAGTCGGGCAAACGCCGGTTGCGCAATAACAGGTCTTCGAGCAGGCTGCTGTCGAACCTCTGATTTTGTTCGAGACGTAGGATCATGATCAGGCCTTCACGGCCTAGCTCTTTTTTCCGCCAGATATAGTTGGCGGCGAAAATCGCGTACTCCTTAGCGGGTATGCCATCAAAATTGGTTTCGATGTCCTCGGGGTAAATATTTTTCCCGCCCTCGGTGACGATCATGTTTTTCTTGCGGCCGAACAACTGCAAATGCCCGTGACGCTCAAACCGGCCAAGATCGCCCGTGAGTAGCCAACCGTCGACGATGGTTTCGAGTGTCAGCTCAGGATCGTCGAGATAGTGTGACATGACGGTCTTGCTGCGGACCGCGACTTCGCCGACGCCATCCGTGTCGGGACTCAAGATGCGAAGTTCAACTCCGGGAAGAGGCTTCCCTACCGTGTCCGCGCGGAAGGGCTTGAGATCGTTCAGGGTCAGAGCCGTTCCAGCCTCGGTGAGACCATAACCATTCACCACCGGAATGCCGAGATCGTAGAAGAATTGCATCGTCGACGGCTCCATAAAAGCTCCGCCGGTGATGAGGGCGAGCAACTCGCCTCCAAGCCCCCGGTGAATGTTCGAGAGCAGGATACGACTCAGCTTTACGTTCGGGCGACGGCGCGTGAGAAGCCGATTGGTTCCGATCATGGCGTTGAGCATTGCCCGTTTCCACGAAGGCAGTTCATCGAACTTGGCGCGGAGGCCGCGCTCGAGATTCTTGACGATCATCGGAACCAGCGCGACGTAGGTGATCCGATAGCGGACAAAGGCATCACGAACGAATTCGGGGCGCAGGGTCCGGAGATGCACGACACACGCGCCGCAGACGAAGGGCCCAATGAAGCCGACCATGAAGTCGATCGCGTGATTTGTGGGCAGGATGCTTAGATAGCGGACACCCGGCCAAAACGGATACCAGGCCGTTAGTGATCGGCACTGTTCCAGATAGTTTTCGTGGGTGAGGACGCAGCCCTTTGGACGACCTCCGGTGCCGGAGGAGTAGACGATGCAAGCCACATCGTCCTTTTGGCGCATCACAAAATCCGGTGCGCCTTTGCGCTTGAAGTCTTCCCAGCGGAAGGCGCCGGCTAAATCCGCACCTAGCGGGGCTTCGGTGACGAGGACAATCTTCGTGCCAATCGCCTGGAAATCGGGCGCCTGCATAATCGCGCGCCACAGATGATACTCGACGATAAGCACCTTGGACTTGGAGTGAGCCAGCAATTGAAGGTGCTCAGTCGCACTGAGCTTGTAATCCAGCGGCACCAGAACACCACCGCAATAGAAGATCGCGTAGGCCGAGATCAGCCATTTCGACTGATTGGTCATGATGATGGCGGCGCGATCGTTGGGATCGAAGTCGGCGTCTTCCAGGGCACGGGCGAGAGGCAATGCGATCTCTTTGAAATCGGAATACGTCAGACGAAGCTTTTCGCGATCTCGCTCCGCCTCGATCAAACAAATCTCGGAGGAAAAGCGGTCGAGGGCATCGCGCAGCGCGGCGCCCAGACAAGTGTATTGACGGAGATCAAGCATCAACGCTTTATTTCACCACAGAGGCGCGAGGACACGGCGAAAAGCTTAGTTATCAATTCATTACCTGTTGAAGCTGAGACCCGACCTCGGGATTGACGTACGGCATCGCTGACACTAGCACTGGGAATTGAGCTACAAGCGCGCCTGAATCTTGCCCGCAAGCGTGCGGAAGTCGGTGACGCCCTGTAATTCGTAGTCCGGTAGTTCGACGTGGAAGTGATTCTCCAGCTTCGTAAGCAAGTCGAGCGTCTGAAGGCTATCGATGCCGAGCGCTTTGAAGAAATCGTCGTCGGGAGAGAGCTTTTCGCGCGACACCTTAAAATGAGCCGCAGCAAGCGTGAGTATCTCGTCCAAAGTCTTTTCAGCTGTTTCCATAAGTAGACATTCTAATTCAGATTCGATTATGGCAAGTAGGGCTGCGCGTCGGTGCTCTCTACGAATTTCCTGAGTCCCGCTTGCACGGCGGGGCGCTGAAAGAGGTCGCAGAATATCTCAATTTCGCGAAGTAATCCTTCGTGGGGAATTGGCTTGATGAATTGCTTGGCAGTTGCCGAAGTATGGCGATCAAACTTTCCGATTTGCGCGGCGGTGGCACGAGCGGCGCGCAGGGATTCGCCCTCCGAAACGATTTGGCTCACCAAGCCGATCTGTTGGGCCTTGGTGGCGTTGAAACTGCGTCCGGTGAGTAGCAGATCGCGGACGATCGCATTGCCCAGATCGCGCTTCAGGCGCGGGATTCCGCCGAAACCGGGGATTAGTCCCAGGCGAAGTTCCGGGAAAGCAAAGCGCGCCATCTTGTCAGCGACGATCAAGTCGCAGACGAGGGCGAGTTCGAAACCTCCACCGAAAGTAACGCCGTTTACGGCAGCGATCGTTGTCAACGGGGAAGCGTCGATTCGATTCAGCACGCGGTGGATGCGCTCCAGAAAATCGCGCACACCGTGAACGGCCTTTTCCATCTCCATTGACTGCGAGCGCTGGTAGAGTTCCCGGAGATCGGCTCCCGCGCAAAACCCCGAGCTCATTTCACTATGAATAATGAGGGCATGCGCATCTTTTTCAAGTTGATCGAGAGTGCTGGAAAACTGCTCCAATTCAGTGAGCGAGAGCGATCCAAGTTCGTTGCAGGGCGCACGATGGAGCGAGAGTTCGATGACTCCGCCCTTCTTCTCCCACGATAGCGCTTGACCTTTGTGGTGCGTCACTCCGGATGAACCCCTTTTCGCCGATTCCGAACTATACCGCCTGCTTGACTTGATACATGCCGTCGATCTCGGTTCTCATGCGCGACGAAATGAGGTCGCGCTTCAGTTTTCCGTTTGCCGTCAGCATCCCATTGTCGATGGAAAAAGGCTCGGGCCGAAGGCAAAATGCGCGAACCTGCTTGTAGTGCGGAAAATGCGAATTCGCGGCGTCGATTGCTGCCTGCACTTGCTCGCGCGTTGCGCTGCCAGTGATGATCGCGGAAAGGTAGCCACGGCCATTGCCGACGATCACGACCTGCTGCGCGGAGGGCAATTGGCGGGCAATCTCGTCTTCGATCGCCTCGGGAGCGATCTTGTGGCCGGAGCCGAGGACGATCAGATTCTTGATGCGGCCAACGATGCGCCAGGTGCCGGTAGCGTCGAGTTCTCCCTGATCGCCGGTGTGGAACCATCCATCGCGGAGAACCTCCGCGGTTTGCTGGGGGCGATTCCAGTATCCGGGGAAAACATTGGGGCCGCGAATCACGATTTCGTCGTTGTCGCCGACCTCCATTTCGATACCAGGGATAGCGGGGCCGACGCGGCCAGACACGGGATTGCGGGGATCGTCCATGGTCAGGATGCCGGTCGTCTCGGTGAGACCATAGACCTGCAGGACTGGGACGCCAAGCATCTTGAAATAATCCTGGGTCTCAGGCGTGAGTGGGGCCGATCCGCAGATCAGAGCCTTCAGATTTTCGCCGACCATCTTCTTTCGGATCGTTGGGAAGACCAGAAAATTGGCCAGCCGGAGCCAGCCAGATCCACCAGCATCGGGATTCGCAACCTTTCGAGCCCAGGCTGCTTTGGCTCTCGAATAGATTGTCTGCGCGATCCCGCCCTTTTGGGTGATCTGGTCATCGACGCCGCGACGCATGCGCTCCAGGAGCTGCGGAACGTTCAAGAAATAATGAGGAGCAACCGCCGGCATGTCGTTGGGAATCTTTGTCAGATCAGTATTCAGTGTGACCAGACTGCCGCGCAAAATGAATGTCAGAACGGCGATCCAGGATGCGCAGAAGCTGAACGGGAGATAGTGGAAGATGCGATCTTGGCCCGTTCGCCCGCCCATCAGCAAATCCAGGCGAGCCGAAGTGCAGCCCAGCATGAACCCGACGTTGGCCGCAGTCAGCACAACTCCCTTGGCTTCGCCCGACGTGCCGGAGGTGTAGATGATCGTGACTGGATCTTCGTCGCGAACTTGTGGCCGATCGAGGGCGGGTCCTTCGGATCCCGCAAAGATCTCGTCGAATAAGAAATGCGGGGGCGCCTCGGGCCAATTCTGCTGGATGCCAGTTCGCAACGCCGCGTCGCCGCAGCAGACGAGTGCGGGCGTACTGTCTTTCATCATCGCCACTAGTTCGGCGGGAGCCTGGCGGAAATAGAGAGGAACTACGATCAGGCCCTCGGCCATGGCAGCCAGGTCCACTGCAATCCAGCGAATACTGTTGGCTGCCAGCAACCCACAGCGGTTGCCCTTCTTGAGACCTTTTGAAGCGAGAAAGGTACGCGCCTTAAGGATCAGTTCGAGAAGTTGAGATCCGGTAACGCCGGTGACCTTCCCGTCGCGAATCTCCTGCAGAGTTACCGTAGTCGAGGCGGCCTTAAGCTGCGCGAAAATGTCTCCAACGAAAGGCATGCAGTTCTGAATGAAACTCGATCGATTAACTGTAAGCGGCGACTAATTGCCGCAGAGACGAATTCATCGGCGGGAGATAGTCTTCCCAACTCCATTCGCCAGTGCGGGTCGGAAACTCGGGATAACGGCGCTGGACTTCCTCCTCGAAGAAAACTCCCATCCTCGCCATGACTTTCAGATTCTTGACGACTGTACGGGCAATTCCGTCGGCGATGCGCTCGCCGTCCGTTGCCAAAGTTTCGAGAGCCTGCAACAGTTTCGGCTCAAGATCAGGATCCTCGACCGTCATGAGCAGTTCCTGATGTCCGCGCTCGCGCATGAGATTGCGAATGCGTTCGTCCATCGTGATGCCGGCCGAAGGCACCAGCGCCGGCATTGACGTGACGATGCCGTGATAGCGCGATGAAGCCATCATGTGGCAGGAACGGAGAATGCTGACGAGCTCGTACATGTTGTACTGATCGGAGGTGAGAACCGGCACTCCGCCGAGCTTTTCCGAGATGCGATTGGCCGGGCGCGCGTCGAGGCGCTCGGTCGCTGCCAGGATCACGAATACGTTTCGTTGCTTGCGGAAAGCATCGACAGCGTTGGCAATTGAAGTCCAGTAATGTTTATACGCGCGATCGGCCGCCGGTCCCGAATTGTGAAAGTAGACGGTCCGGTAGTGGCTGTCCTTGTAAGCTCCAGTTAGCGAGCGGACTGCATACTTTGCGACTGAGGCCTTCACGGGCCACTCAAACGGATTGATCGGACAAACGACGAGAACAGGAGTTCGGCCGTCCCACCCGACTTGGCGAAGGATACTTTGTCCGTACTCGGCCGGGCGAGGCTCGAAGGTCCAGGCGGTATCGGTGCCCAACTCGGTGGGCACGCCCAATTCGCGGAGAACCGTGCGCGACTCTTCGTTGCGCGTAATTACCAGCGAATTCTTGCAATAACGGGAACACATCTTGGCGACCATCCGATCCATGTGGCCCGCTTCTGCGCCATATCCGACAGATAGTTTGTTTTCGACCGCTGCGATGCCGAGGGAGCCGATCATCATGGTCGTCAGGGCGTTCGCGAATTTGCTCTTGAACATCGAGCCCTCGCAGGCGACCACTCCATGATGCTTTGGGACTTCAGCGGACAAGAAGGGCGGAAAAATATCCGGCAGATGAACCTGCTTCGAGCCCTCGAAGTATCCCTTAGAGAAGTCGAAGTTCTGACTCATGACGCTGAACTCGACCCGCTCCGCGCCAAGAATGTGACGAATCTGGCGGAGCATTTCGTCGACGCGTACATCCGAACCCATGTTGCGCGTGCCGTTGTATCCCGCGAAAAGAAGTTTCAGCTTTTCACCGGGCTGCCAGGGCCGATTGCCACCCAGCATCCATCGGGCTTTGGCGCGCTCGATGTTGCCGCTGACCCAGGCTTCGAGGATGAAATCCATCATGCGGCAGTTCCTCCTCGCATAGCGGGCCAAGGCTGGTATTGGTACTCGAAATTATTTTCGCGGCTGAACTTCAGCAACGGGAAGCTGTATTGCGAGAATGGGACCGGCTTGCGCCCTAGTTCGGAGGTTACACGGGTATTGTCGAAAACCGTGTTCCACACGAGATAGGGCATGAAGACTTTCAACAGCGCAGCACCGTGGCCCAGCGGACCTTTACGATTGGACAGGAAATTCACGGAACCCGCGAAAGGCTTCTCGGTGAATGGAATAAATATCGGCTTGCGTTTTTGCTGAGCCGACGCCAGCGCGTTGGTCAATTCGCGAAAAGTCTGCGACGACGTGCCGGACGACAGATGGTAGGTGTCGTATTCCGGCCGATCCTTTTGGTGCAGCGTGGCGATCGCGTCGGCAACAAAATCGACGTTGACGATGTCGATTTTGTCGTTTGGCCGGAATGGGAGGGCCGGTAAACCCGCTAGGAATACGAACGCTTTGACCATGTCGAACTGCGTGGTCTCGGCTCGGCGACTATCGCCGAGAACGATGCTGGGGCGAAAAACGGTTTTGGGCGTATCGGGCAGCAGAACGCGCGTCATGTGCTCGCAGAATTTCTTAGTTCGCGCGTAGGGATCGTAGTCGGAGCGATCCCACTCGATGGAACGATCCTCGGTCACAACTTCGTTGCTGCGCTTACCTGCTACCGCAACGGTGCTGACTTCGCTGAAACGACGCAAGCCGTGGTAATGCTCGGCTTGGCGGGCAAGCGTCAAAACCTCGAGCGTGCCCCGCAGATTGACGTTCAGACAAGTCTTCTCCGATTTGCGGTTGAGCGATGCCGCACAATGGATCACAGAATCGGTGGTGTGTACGAGGCGATCGTACTCGTCGCGGCTCAAGCCGAAACCGGAGGAGGTCAGATCACCGCAAAAGATCCGCACCTTGGTCTGCAGGTATTCGTAAAAGCGAGGAAACTCGAGATGCATCTGCCAGGCACGCCACAAGCGCAACTGGGCTTCCTGCGGGTCGCGCGCCCGCACGAGGACGTTGAGCGAGGCGCTATGGCCTTCGAGAAGATTGGCGGCGACATGCGCGCCGATGTAGCCGGTTGATCCGGTCAGGAATATCGCCACGTTGCTCCATTGGTCCCGGTTTTTACGGTGTCACTGTTGGTGGGCGCAAGTTGAAAGCTGCGAGGAGGACGCGCCTCCAGGGGACGGCCTTCAATCAGCGGATACGTCCAGCGGCGCAGAGCCGGGATATGAATGTTAATCCAATATTCCCACCAATCGAGGCCGCGAGTGTCGTAACCAAATTGATCCTGCTCTTCGGGCACGAGCGCGTAGGAAAGTTTCTCGATATTCTCCGCGATGAAATCGTGCTCATTCAGCAGAATGAAAGGTTCGAAGAGTTCGATGAGTTTCTCGAGGCGCTCGAGGTTGCGCTCGGTTTTCACCAGAGGCGCTTTCTTCAGCGGAAGGGGCGACATGATGCGCTGAATCGACTTCACGATCGCCTTCTGCGCCGGCGCCGACATGCGGTTATATCGTGTCTTCGAGACTGGGATGGCATCGAAACGCAGGCGGAGCCAGGATTCGAGTCCTTCTTGTGCACGATAGTGCTTACGGTGGGCAAGGGACGTCAACTCGATCGACCGACCCATGTCGCAGGGATTGGTCACGGAAGTCGCGAGCTGATAAAGAGGATCATGGCGACGCTCCATGATAGCGGCAGCGATCAGCGTCATTCCGCTGCAGACCGCATCAACCGGAATAATGTCGAGGCGCTTACTTTCGTTCGACGGCAGCTGGCGGAAATAAGTTCCTAACAGGTAAGAGAGCGATGCCGACGTGTTGATGCCCTCGTTCCAGCCGAGGAAGGGCTTGGAGACGGACGTTTCGACGATGGCCGGACGAACCACGGCAACGGGAAGACCGGCGCCGTACTTCGCAATCAGCGACTCAGCGAGGCTTTTGGTGAGGGTGTAGGTGTTCGGCCAGCCGAGCTCCTTTGCGCGACGTGTGCCTGCTTCCGTCAGATAGGTCTTGAGCCAGCGGACGCGATTCTTGCGGATCTGGTTCTCAAGGGCCGCGCCTTGCAGATTCTTGGCCGCGTGTTCTTTCGATTGTGCCTGCATTCGCAAGCCTGAGGTCACTTCGTCACTCTCGGCGTGGATTTCGGCATTCTTGACAACTTCCTGAAGAGTGCGCCACTCCTGCTCAGCATCGAACCCAGCAACTGCGCGAGGCGTGTAGTTGGGTGTAAGTTTTTCGCCGACCCGTCCATCTTGCTCGCCAGCAACGTAGCAAGTGGAAAGGTGCAGAAGTCCGGCGTGATCCGAGCTGCGGACAAACTCAAGAATGTTGACTGCAGCATCGGTGTTAGTGGCAAGAGCATCACGCAGATCGGGATTGAAGTCGGTCAGTCCCGAGCTGTTGACGATGAGGTCGAGATTCTTCTGCAGACTGCGGGCAGTCGATTCTGTAAGGCCCAGGCCCGGCTCAGTAACGTCGCCTTCGACCACTTCGATTTTTTCTCGGAGGAAGTCGGGAAGTCCGTCGCCATATCGCTCAAAGAGCGGATCGAAGACCGGGGAGTCTTCGATCATTTTCTCGAACCGGCGCTCGGCAGGATTGGATTTTTGCCGGCGAATCAGGAGGTAGATTCGCTTGACGTCGGGCAGGTCGAGGAGAGTGTTGGCCAGCCACACTTTGCCGATAAATCCAGTTACGCCGATCAGCATGACGTGCTTGTCAGCGAACGCGCGGCGTACGGAGAATCCTTGAGCCTGCCTTTGACCTTCGAAGTGGACAATGGGAGGACGCGGAGGATCAATCCGGCGCTCGGCTGGAACAACCGCAGAGCGTAGTTCTTCGAGCGAGATGTCGAGGTGACGAGCCAGAGTCTTAGGAGCGCGGCGACCGTCTGGCATGTTCTCCTGAAAAGGAGCGAATGCGCCGCGGGGGCGGATGACAGGCTCAAGCAATCGACCGGTCGCCACGCCGTCGCGAAACTCGAGGCGGTTGGCAACGATGTGACGGACACCCAAATGCCGCGCAAGAGGACGCATGATGTGGTCCAGCGCTTGGCTCACGAGAACGACGTCCGCACCGGTCTTGACCAGTTCCTGAACCTGCTTGACCCCACTCTCTTTCAAGCGGGGCTTCAATTTGTACTCGAAGAATTCCTCGCCCAGAAGATCGAGGCGGTCGCGGGTCACACCGCGCAGGACTGTATGCACTACGCGTGTTGCAAATTTCCGGTTTGTTGAATAAAGAAAGGGCCGGAGCAAAGCCATCACGAAGATGAGCCCACGACGACGGAAACGCTCTGCAAATGTCTGAGCGTTCCAAGTGAAGAAGGCGATCGGACGGACCACAGTCAGATCGAGGAGGCTGCCCTCGACGCGCCAGTAGACGGTGGGAGCCGCACTGGAAATGTGGTTTGATTGATCCAAAGTTGCGGTCAGTCCTAATTCAGGCTTCGCTTTAGTTATCAGACGAAGCGTCTATTGTAAACAATTGAGATCACAGAACGAAGAGGGAGCTGGCTTTCGGGCGGCCGAACTCCTCTACCGCTAAGGACAAATGGCTGCAGTACTGTCGAAACCGAGGGATTTCATCCCGTTCCGGCGGTTTTAGCATCGATTTTGGCGCGGCCGACAATCAAGGCAATCGTTCCGCTGAGGGCCACGGTGGCTGCGATCGCCAACAGACCGCCGCGAAATCCGCCGTTCGCTGTGCGAAACAACCCAATCATGTCGGGCCCGAAATATCCGCCGAGGTTGGCGATGGAGTTGATCACGGCAATGCCCGCCGCGGCTGAGAGACCGGCCATGCTAGAAGTCGCCATCGCCCAGAACGGACCAACCATGGCCTCCGCTCCCGCGAGGCCCAAGCCGATGCCTGCGACTACGACAACGGTCGAATGCCCGTATCCCGCCGCTATCAAACCGGCGGCAGCGGCGAAGGCCGGAATCGCAGTGTGCCAGCGACGCTCTGCTCGTCGGTCAGAATGCATTCCTACCAAAACCATGGCAAACACCGTAACGATAAAAGGCAGAACGGCGACCACGCCAGTCAGAAAATAGCTCAGGCCCGAGAACGCCCGGATCACGCTTGGCAGCCACAGGGTTACGCCATACATAGTCGTCGAGACACCAAAGTAGACCAGAGAGAGCATCCAGATCCTGGCGCTGAAGAGAACTCTCCAAATTGTTGGGAGCGAAACCTGCGCGTCGGCCTGATATTCTTCGGCCAATTTTGCGAGAAGCCAAGATCGCTCTTCGCCCTTCAACCAGAGCGCTTCCTTTGGGGTGTCGGCAAGAGTCCAAAATACCATTGCCCCAAGAAACATGGCCGGCAATCCCTCAATGAGAAACATCCATTGCCAGCCCGAAAGCCCCCCGCCATGGATACCGAGGAGAGCCCCCGAGATGGGGCTTCCAACGACGCCTGCCAGGGGATTGGCCGTCATGAACCAGGCAACCGCGCGGGCCCGGGCGTTCGCGGGAAACCAACGCTTCATATAAAGGATGATGCCGGGGAAAAATCCCGCCTCAGCAGCGCCGAGCAGAAATCGCATCGTATAGAAGCTGATAGGCCCACGAATGAAGATCATGAGGCAGGAAATGATTCCCCAGATAATCATCAGGGCCGAAATCCAGCGACGGACGCCGAACTTCTCCAGTACCAGATTGCTTGGTAACTGAAAGAAGAAGTAGCCGGCGAAAAACATTCCCGCAGCCCGGCCGTAGACGCGGTCGCTCAAGCCCAGCTGGCTTCGCATCTGGAGAACCCCAAAGCTCACGTTGATTCGATCGAGATAGGCGACGATATAAAGAAGGAAGAGGAACGGCATCAGCCGCCACATCAATCGGGAAACAACAGCGGATTCGAGTCGGTCGCGGGTGGTGTCCAAGACGGGGGTCCGGGTAACGTGGCGAAGAGGGACCGCGGGGCCGCTCTGCGCTCGAGGATTCTACTCCAAGCCGAGCCCTTTTCGAATCTCTTCCACAATCTGTTGTGGACCAGATGAAATGTCAACCGTCAAAGCGTCTTCAGGTTCTTCAAGATCGGACAGTTGGCTGGCAAGGATCGATTCGCCCGCGAAGTGGCCGTGCCGCGCACGCAGGCGTTCGGCGATCAAGGGAGCGCTTCCCTTCAGATAGACAAAGCGTACATCCGGTGAAACTTTAAGGTTTGATCGATAACTCGCTTTCAGTGCGGAACATGCTAGGATTACGTTTTTCCTCTCGACAATCCACTGCGCGATGGCTTGATGCAATAGATTCAGCCAAGGCATTCGATCCGCGTCGGTGAGGGCGGTGCCATCGCGAATTTTTTCGACATTCGAAGCCGGGTGGAAGTCATCGGCGTCGTCGAATTCCCAATTGAGTTGAGCCGCGAGCATCTGACCGACGGTCGTCTTCCCGGCTCCGACGACCCCCATGACGATCACGATCATCGTTAGATTGTAATGCCCGTTTCTTCGTGCGCGTCTTCTCCGCGCTATTAAGGCACTCTAGAACGGTGATCTCGGCGGATTCAGGGACATTTGCCCGTATCCGGGCGACCGGCAAATCGGCCCTCGATCCATCCAATCTGGCCTCTTACAGAGTCGCCGATCAACGTGGCCGGATCGAGATCAGGAAATCGTTCCCACTGCACTTGATCGCCTTGTTTGCACATGTCGGCGATCGCTGGAGATGTGATCCTCGCAAGGGTCGCTCGATCGGCATCGCTACTGATAACCAGGACTGGACCGTAGGCCCGTGTCTGCCCGAGTTCATTTCGGTGAAAGTACTGGCGGACGAACGAATTGCTCTCCCAGCCTGGCTTTATCGTTTGACCCGGGGACAACTCGGAAATCGTTCGCGCCTGCGAGCACATCTGTTCGATGTCACGATAAGCTGCGAAAGCCTTCTGCGTCAGCATGTCTGTGACTTTAAACTGCGGATAAACCGTCTCAATACCGTACGCCAGCGACATCAGCATCAAGCTGGAAGAACCATGGCCGGAGACTTCCTTTGCAGTGGCAAGATCCGAGATTGCGATCGCGCCTAGGTATCCTGGATCGCGCATCTCGTTCTCCTTTTCCGCTACTGCCAAGGCGGTTAAGCCCCCCTCCGCTTCTCCCATGACAATCCACCTCGTGCCCAGCTGTGGCACCGCTGTGCGAGCTGCGGGAACGGAATTGACCACATCGGTTGCATTGGATGAACTGTCCATGAACGCATTCCGGAAATTGGTGCCCAATCCCGTGTAGTCCGTGGCGACGACCGCATACCCAAGGTTCACATACATCGAAAGAATTGGGCCGTGCCCCACATTCCTCATCAACGAGGGAGCGCACGAACGGGCTACACCGGCTGCGCCGTGTGCCCACGCGATGACCGGCCAGCCCCCGGATGGCGGTTTCTGTTCGCTCGGAACCAGAACTACTCCTGAGGTCGCGACATCATTTCCGGCTGCAGAACGCGAGTGGTACAGAATGCGAACGGCAGACACGGGGTAAGGGACTTCGTATTGCTCCACCTCTTCCGAGCGGATCAGTTCTCCTGCTTTGCCGGGCGGCAGCGGATCAGGAGTGTCATAGAAGGCGGTAATCGGCAGCACCCGCTGCACATCCGAACGTTTCCCCGCCCCCGGTGTCTGTGCCTTCATGAGAGGAGGGCCGATTGAGAGCACCATTGCTACGATTACGCCCACAGACACCGTGGCGCTCAGCAAGCGCCGATTCAGTGAATCTGCGAACAATGATGATTTCCCGTAGGCTGCACGACTGCCGCGCATTTTCTTTCGTGGAGGCACCCGGTCATAAAACCAGGCGCAGGTTGAGAACAGAGGGAAGGCAATCAAGCGCTCCTCAGAGTTTAGGTTCGGGCATCAGAGCGCGGACTAACTCTCGGGCGGAAGGGTGCTCTCTACCAGTCTTGATCGGTTTCGTCGGCGGATTCCGATCTCCGCACCTGATTGCGCTTGCGATACATAACAACAACCACACCAATTGACCCGAGGGTGGGAGGAGTGATCAGAATCAGTATCCCGCTCTTCAAGGCCTGAATCATCCGCGTTCCCGAGGATGCGGCCTGAGTATAGCAAAGCGCGCAACTCTGGGAAAAAGCTTGGGCTGGCGCCAGCAGCAGGATCAGTCCTACTAACGCAATTCCCAGAAACCCGATCGACCTGGAAAACCTCATAGTCGTATCCTTCTGGAGTAGGTTCTATCGACCAAGGCTATTTGGCCCACGGCACGCCATTAATGAGTCGGTAGCTGTCCGTCCAGCCGTATTGCATACCCAGTAGTACGGCCACCGTAAAAATCAAGACGAACCATCTCAACCCACGATTCTCCGACAAATGCATGAAAAACAGGAGAGCCAAGCCAGCTTCGACGATGGCTACTGCGAGCATGCGCACAAACATCTGCGAGGTTCCGATGTCCTGATAGGCAATAACAAACTGAATCGCCGCAAGCACCACCAAGCCAATATAGACGCCTACATCCTTCCCGATGCCGCTATTATCGTGCGTTTCTGTCATAGTGATTGCTCCCGCCCTCTCCAACCTCAATGAGCCAGATTCAAAAGGTAGACCAACGGCACCACGAACATCCAGACCAGATCAACGAAGTGCCAGTAGAGTCCGGTGATTTCAAGATCGTCGGCCTTATAGCGTCCGCCCTGATAGCGGATTGCCACCGCGATCAAAGCGATGACGCCGCCGGTAACGTGCAGCAAGTGCAGCCCGGTAATGCTGAAGAAGAACGAACTGAACAGCGGCGTACCCCAAGGATTGTGAAAAAGGGTCGCTCCTTCCCCGATCATCCCCATCCACTCACGAATGTGCAGGACGGCGAACAGTAAACCGGCTGCCGCCGTAATCATAGTCCATCGGAAAGCACCCGCTTTGTCGCCGTTCCGGGCCGAACGCACTCCGATGAGCATGGTCAAACTGCTCGTGAGGAGAATAAACGTCATCAGAGCCACATTGGTGATGCTGTGAAAGGGTCTTGGCCAATCGGGGGTGCTGTTGCGGATAAATCCATAGGCGACGAGACAGCCCGCAAACGTCGCGCTATCGGCAATGATGAAAAGCCACATCGCCATCTTCTTGGCAGGTACCGAAAACGTCGGCTCGGCCATGGCTCCGGTCGAGTGCGCTTGTATCGTTAGATCGGCTTGACTCACTTTGCCTCCTACCCTTGACAGGTCTAGAGCTTCATCCAAAGCAGCAAAAGCAGATACAGCCAAAGCGCACCCATGAAATGCCAATACAGCGATGTCGCGTCTAGGGTGCTCCTTCGCAGCACCGCGTTGTTCAGTTTCACGATCACACGGACCATGCCGCCAAGGCCGCCCAGCAGGTGGAGCGCATGAGCTACCGTCAGCACGTAAAAGAAAGAGTAGCTGACGTTGGTGGCGAGTCCGAACCCCTGCGATCTCAGTTGCAGCCAGGCAAAAGTCTGTCCCGCAACAAAAAGTATCCCCAGGCACAAAGTGATTTGCAACCACTTCGCTGGATTGGCTGTCCGATCCTTCAGACCGCCCATGAAAACCGCAATTCGACGTCGGCCCACTTCGAGAGTGACGCTGCTCGCGATAATGATGAGCGTGTTCAAGTACAGAATGGGCGGTAACGTGATGTGTTGCCAATCAGGAGCCGCGCCCTGACGAACAATCAGAGCACTGGTGAAGGCGGCGAAGGTCATGGTGATGGCCGCCAATCCCACCCAGATGCCCGTGCTCGCCGGAGGAGGAGAGAATTCCTTCAGCTTCCGCAGATCTCCGTCGGACGGAACGAGGTTCCGCCAGCCTCCATTGCCTGAACCGTGGCCCAGTACCGGCTTGGAATCGATTTTTGGCGGTTGCTGGATTGTTGTAGCCATACTTCTGAATCTCCCCTAGGTATAACCGATATACCTTCCGCTGTGACCTACTTCTCTTCGAGCGGGTTATTTACTTTTTCAGGCGAGGTCTGCATCACAAACTCAGTGCTCGCGCCCTCGACGCTGTACTGATACGGATCGTGATAGACAACTGGCATCTTGTCGCCGAAGTTGTTGTGTGGCGGAGGTGTCGCGGTGCTCCATTCCAGGGAAGTACCTTCCCACGGATTGTCCGTGGCAGGGGTACCCTTGAAATAACTATAAAGCAGGTTGTAAATGAAGATGAACTGGGCGAGGCCGGTGAGAATCGCAGCAACTGTAATGAACTTATGCACCGGAATGAGCGGAATCAGGTAGTCGTCGGTGAAGGCCTGGTAACGGCGCACGTTGCCAGCGATTCCCAGATAGTGGAACGGCATGAAGATGCAATAGGCGCCTACAAAGCTCAGCCAGAAGTGGAGCTTGCCCAAGGTTTCGTTCATCATGCGTCCGGCCATCTTGGGGAACCAGAAATAGGTGCCAGAGAATATGCCGAAGATCGCCGCGACCGCCATGACCAGATGGAAGTGACCGACCACGAAGTAGGTCGCGTGCAGCATGATATCAATCGAGGGTTGGGCCAGAAAGAAACCGCTCACGCCACCGCTGATAAACATCGAGATAAATCCCAGCGAGAACAGCGATGCGCTGTTGATTCGCAACTTGGAACCGTACAAACTGCCCAGCCAGATCAACACCACGATCGTGGAGGGAATGGTGATGATCAGTGTGGGGAACGAGAAAGCCAGCGAAGAGAACGGATTCATTCCGCTGACAAACATGTGGTGCCCGTACACCATGTAGCTAAGTGCGGCCAGCGAGGCCATGGAATAAATCAGCACCCGATGGCTGAGCATCGGCTTACGCATATTGGTGATCAGGACATGGGAAACGATGCCCATGCCGGGCACGATGGCGATGTACACCTCGGGATGGCCGAAGAACCAGAACAAGTGCTGCCACAGCAGAGTTGATCCCCCAGAATGCGGTAACAACTGGCCGTTGATGACCAGATTGGATGCGACGAAGAAACTCGTTCCGGCGACGTGATCCAGGATGAGAAGGATGCAAGCGGGCATCAAGACAGCAAATGCCGTTAAGCCCATGACCGAGGTGATAAACCAAGCCCAGGCGCTGAGCGGGAGGCGCATCAGGGACATGCCTCTGGTACGCATATCGAGGGTGGTTGTGATGAAGTTCAAGGAACCCAGCAACTGTCCCACACAAAAGATGGCAATCGAAGCCGCCCAAAGAACCACGCCTAGACCTTGGCCGGGACCCGACACGGAGCCCACTGCGCTCAATGGGGCATACTGCGTCCATCCGCCGAGAGTTGGCCCGTCAGGCACAAAAAACGATGAGACCATTACTAGGAATGCAACAAATGTGACCCAGAAGGACATCATGTTGAAATGCGGAAATGGCATATCTTCCGCGCCCACCTGGATGGGCAAGAAGAAATTGCCAAACGCGGCGAACGGAGCGGTGGTGAGCACAAAAAAGACCATGATCGTTCCGTGCATGGTCATCAACTGCAGGTAATACTCCGGCGTCATCACATTGCCGGGCGCACCGGAACTGGAAAGTAGGTGGAGGCCAGGAATCGGGAAATTCGCCCACCCTAGATGGATTCGCATCAGCCAGGAAAGCACCATTCCCCACACGACTGCGACAAGGGCCAGCGCATAATACTGCTTCCCAATCACTTTGTGGTCGAGACTGAAAACATGCTTTCTTATGAAACTGGTCGGGGCTCCGTGCGTTGCGTGTGCAGACGTATCGTGCATTGCGCTCACCTCAAAAGAGATCTTTGACTTATTCAGGTGCTGCGTTGATCACAGCTACTGCAACGCCGCTTGCTGCTTGATCCAGTTATCGAAGTCTTCCTGGCTCATTACCTCGAGATACGCCTTCATGTTGTAATGCCCCAGACCGCAAAGCTGAGTGCAGACGATTTCGTATTTGCCGATTTTTGTCGCAGTGAAGTGAACCGAAAGATCCAATCCCGGGACAAAGTCCTGCTGAACGCGCAATTCCGGCACAAAGAAGGAGTGCCCGAGATCTTTGGAATGCATCAGCAGGTGGATCTCTCGATTGACCGGGATTGCCATCTCGGCCGTTACGATGTCGTCTTTGGAGTCCTGGTCATGCGTTGTATCAAGCCCAAAGAAGTTTTCGCTGGCCTCGTTGATCTGGTCAGGGTGAAGAGGACCGAACTTTCCATCCGGACCGGGATAGCGGAAATAGAAAGCGAACTGACCTGCCTGGACCTGAACCGGCATGGCGTTGGCGGCGGGCGGAGTGAAATACACGCTGGCCCAAGCTTTGGCGCCGAACACCCCCAGCGCCAGAACCTCCGTACCTACGAGCAGGAAGGCAGCAATGACGAGTCCCGTCGCGCCGCCAGGAAAGTTGCGGGTTTTTGCTCCCGGCTTCGGGTGTGAGAATTTCCAGATAAAGATGGCGAGAAGGAATTGCGAGGCGAGGAACGAAATGCCAGCCTCGGCCATCGTTTCCGAATATTGCTCATCGATCAGAGGACCGTGAGTAGAGATGTCCTGCGGCAGATGCCAGGTGTGCATCACGATGGGAATCGCCGAACCGATTGCGATCAGAATAATCGTTACCGCGAATATCTTCGCCATATCGCTCCGCCTTTGGCCACGCTATCTGGGACTTCTAAAGAATCGCCACAGTCCTGCTGACCGCGGCGATTCCACGGTTGGGCTACAAGAAACTGCGATGAGGGTTATTGCTCTACTTTGCCTTGAAGGTGAAATCTGCCGTCCCCGGCTTGCCCGCCGCGACCGTCACTTTTGCTGTCTGGGTCCCGTATGTTTCTTGCCATGCGGTTACCGTGTAATTTCCGGGCGGCACATTGTTGATGGTGTAATTTCCATTTGTGTCCGTAGTTGCGTATGGCCCCTTGACTACGACGAACCAGCCGTGCATCCAGGGATGGATGTTGCACTGTACGGGGATTACTTCCGCCGCTTTCCAACTTTTCTCGACCGGTGCGGCTCCGGGTGGTTGAGACTGATTCCACGGGATATTGCCCGTCATCGGATTGGGTAGCGGGTGGATGTTGTGTGTGGTCTGATCACTGGTTACGACTTTGAATTTCTGGTTAACGTCCATCGCCAGAACGTGCGGTGTGTACATGCAGTTCTTTTGATCGAAGACCGGCACTGTCGTCGGGGTCTCGGACAGTTCGCTTCCACTTAGACCTTCCGAGATATAGAGGACAACATTCTCCAATCCGTTGCCCGCCCCCTCCACGACCATTTCCAAGTGTGCCGGCGAGGCAGCATTGGCCTTCACGCAGTACGGGTCTTTAGACATATCGATGCCCTTCATGTGTGGAGCCGCACCATCAAGCTTGACAGTCCCGGTGATCTTGCCATCTGCAGCTGCATTGACCTTCTGGCCCAGAAAGAGCGCACCACAACCGACCAGAATCAGCGCCGATACAATCGCGGCGAGCTTGTTTCGCATCTTCATTTGAGAATCTCTCCTTACGCTGACGACGAATTTGACACGATGTGCGATGCCAATCCAGCGTCTACTGTTGGCCCGCCGGTGCATTAGGATTGACCGGTTTCAGGTCGAGTTTTTTTGCCATCTCTTTTTCTTTGCTGTTCTGAGACATAAACGTTCGCAGATAGAACACTAAGTCCCATGCCTCTTCCGGCTTAATGTTGTCGGCAAATGAGGGCATGGGCGTTCCGTCTAAGCCCGTCATGAAAATCCTGTAAATATCCTGATCGGTATCCCCGCACTTAGGCCGCGCTCCTTCAGTGAAGTTGTAAGGCGCGATGGGCCGACCAAGATCATCGGTAAGGGTCGCTGCCGATGGACCATTAGCCATACCCTGGACACCGTGACACTTCCAACACTGCACCCGGGCGAATACGTCCCGCCCAGCTTTGATACGCTCCGGAGTAACTTCCGGCTCCGGAGGAATCGTAATCGGCGTGCCCGATTTTTCATTTGTCCAACGCGGAGAGTAGTGCTTCACCCAAGCTACGAGGTCGGCACGCTCTTGCTTGGTAAATGTGCTCCACGGCGGCATGTTGGAACGGTCCAATCCGCGGGCGATCGTATCGAACAAATCCTGGTCCGTTGGCAACGTCCCGGTCGGAGTCGACCGGCACTTGAATACACCCAATTGAAAATCGCGCGGTTTGGGTTCAACCCAAGGGAAATTCTCACCGTTGCCATCACCCAGCTCGCCGTGACAACCAACACAGTAACGGCGATAGTCTGCCTTGGCGTCCTTGGCGTGACCGGTAATATTTCCGATATGGCTTTCCATGCCAATGCGCGACTGTATTTCCTCCGTCGAAAGCTGGGCCCAGGAAGTCAATGGGAGCGCGAAAACCACTGCGCCAATTAACAGCGTCCACATCCGTAGTTTCGTCCGCATATTCCCTCGTTAGAAGTCAAAGTCAAAGCCGGTTAAAACTTCGCTGGTATTGACGTTGGTGGTATTTAAACCAGCCAGCGGTCCAGTGCCATCCTGATGCAGCCAGTTGTACTCGTTATGCCAGGCAAATCCGGCCCGGCTGGTCATGAATGGGTTGTAACGGAACCCAACTGTGTAGGTGGAGATATTTCCGAGATTTGAAGGTGTACCAGGGGTTGCTTGGCGTGACATCCGAATCGTCTCGTATCTTCCAATGAAGATCAGCTGTGGGCTGTAAACGTAGTGCGGTTCGAAGAGTACGCCGTTCCACGTGGGAGCTTGCGAACCGGCAGGGAGAGCAGTACCCGGCAAGTTGTTCGGCGCACCAGCTGTATCGATTGGATCACCATAGCCCTGACCGAACCAGGCGCTATCCTGGCCATGCTGAGTGACCACCTGGAGATCGAAGTGCTCGCCGAAGTAAAACTGGCCGACAAAGCCCTCGCGACTGAAGGATTTGTTACCAATTCCGGACCCGGAGATCGGACTACCACCAGAGGTTAGGTAATACGTCGGAGCCTGTCCGACCATGGCATAGCCGCCGATTCGATCCACGCCCAATTTGCCAGTATCGAACGCCTGGCTGGCCGCAAAGAAGCCCGTATAGGCATTTCCGTAAGGCATGCCAACGTTTCCGTCTGTCGAGCTAAGAAGCGACGCGGAGTAACGGGTGCGGTCGTTGTAGGAGTGTCCCATGACTTCGACGCCAAGCTGGTTGTCACCCATTTGGCCGAAGATATTTCCGTCGCCGACGGGTATGAAGTGATACAGCTGATAGATTCCGCCGTTACCGGTAAGGGTAAGGATTCGCTTTTCAGAGAGCAAGTTGTCGAGTTCGAACTTGCCGAGTTTTACGTTGAACCACGGGCTGCCGAACAGGTTGTCGAGCCTGGCCATCACGGTTTCGAAGTGGAAGGAAGCGGTAGGATCGGAAGACGGAAGAACATAAAACGAGAAGTTCTTCTCAAGGGTGCCGCCAGTGTGGAAGTCCAACCCGCTCAAATCAAAGCCCGAAGTCGTAATCCGGGCAATTCCTGAACCTTGGTCAACTGCGACTTTGCCGACGCTGACCCGATGCCAGATCGGGGTGATACGGAAGGTAACCGGCCAATACCCGGGATTCTGCCAGATCGGGGCATCGCGGTCGTTCATCAACTGGTAGCCGTTGTCTTTGAACTTCTGCCCGAAATAATTCAACATCGGCCAAGATTCGTGGCAGGCGGAACAACGGAGGCCGTACTTTCTGGCGAAGGCTGGAAGCGCGTTCGCGTGCTGGCTACCGCTCAAGATCAGAAAAACCAAGATCAGAGCACCGGTGAGGAGGTGCTTTCCCCACGATGAACTTCTTTGCTGGCAAGACTGCATCCCCATGTGCATGCCTAACTCCTCAGGCGATTTCTTATTTTTCAAAATCAGTTTTCCCACAAGAGCGTGAGGCGAGTTTTCTGCACTGCCGCAGGACAGGAACCCCTTCCAGCCTGCGTGAATTCAGGGGGAGAACCTAAACCGATTTTTCGGAGAAAGGTCCTACCACCGTACCGGGGCGGAATCGTACTATGGCAGCGCAAGAATTTTCAAGGGGGTTCTCGAAATATTTTTTACATTTTTTTTACAATGTAAAATCGGTCATTTCGAAGGACTTAGCAAAATGACCGAGTTCAGCGCGACAGTTGACACCCGCGCCGAGAGTTGAGACTCTGTGCGAACAGAGATTGACTTGTGCCAGAGCTTGCTACGTTGCTAGATGCCCGATCCTGTAGTGGAAAAGCCGCTCCCGCCAGTCAGCGCGCGGCTAGGGCCGCCTTTTCCGGTTTCTGCCTAATCTTGATTTCTGTTTTTCTTTTTTGCGCCGAGAACCTAGCTGCCCGCGAAAAAGACGCCACGCAGTACGGGATGGGGCTGATCGTCAACGTGCCATTCCCCGAAGCGGAAGTTTCCCAAGTCGTGCAAGATGTGATCCAGAATGGCATCATCCGGGGAACCAAAGAATACAATAAAGACGAGTACGTCAGCGGCGCCACCCAAGTTAGCTCGACCCACGTTTTTCCCGAGTGGACCGAGGGCGGGAAAGTCTTTTACAAAGTTCGACTCAAGGCAATTGATCCGCGGAATTTCAAGGACAGCGGGGACGTCGGAACGTTGGCTGTCCGCTATGTGGTTCAGGCCCAAGACGACAAACACACCGTCTTGCGTATCGATGCCCGTTTCGTCGAGGACTTTCGCCATACATCTCATCCGTCAAACGGCTCCGTGGAAAGCGCGGAGTACAAAGACATCCATGACCACCTGGACCAGATCGAACTGATGAGGGCTGAGACGGTAGAAGCGCTCAAGGACAAGCAGCAAGCAACTTCAAAGAGCCAGAGCACACAGTTGCGAGACGAAACGGTTTCTCCTACATCGACATCCTCGTCAGCTAGATCGACGCCTCCTCCAGAAACGCCATCTACCGACGTTGCGCCGTCAGACAGCCCTTCTCACGAGACAGCCGCAGATCCGTCAACTACGCCTCAGACTCTGGACCAACAAGTTCACGATCTTCGCCGTCAGGTTCAGCGCCTGGTGAAGCAACCTGGAGCGCCGTTGAAATCAGCTCCGTTCCATACGGCAACGACATTGCAATCTCTCTCGGGTGGAACGGAAGTTCTCGTTGTAATTTCGACACCCTACTGGCTGGGGATCGAAACGCACGAAGGGCAGCACGGATGGATGCTACGTGACGATTTGGAGTTGATCCCATGAGCTGCCGGGATTCGATCCGTCGGATCGTTGGTCAGACTGCGGGAATGGTTCTCGTACTCTGTGCAACGTTCGGGTGGGCACAAAACGGTTCTTACGAACGAACATTCTCACAGTCGAAGGCTGCGATCGAAAAGGCGCTCAAAGCGCTGCAACCTAACATGTCCGGCCGGCTGCCTGTGCTCGACGGTTTCGCCCAAGCAGGAGACCATCCGCTGGACCGCTACCAGCGCGGTTTCTATCAGACCACCGTTGAAGTCACGTCGACCGCCACCGGCAGCGTTGTCCGCATCAACACGAAAGTGACCGCGTGGTATGCGGGCGCGGATACTTCCCACGCGGGATATCAGCTGTTGAAATCGAATGGCCGGATCGAAGGCGACCTGCTCGACCAACTTGAAGAACAACTCGCGAAAGACGCGCCTAGAAAAGCGTCGGCTTCTGCCCCTGCCGTCGCGGCTTCGGAGACTCCCAGCAAACCCGTGACCGAAGCCAGGCCGGAGTCGGCAGCGTCTGCTCCCGCGGCCAAGTTTCCCGCTGACGACCGGACTTTCTCCACTTCGCTGAAGCCAAGCTTGCCCTCGCGAGAACCTGAAAAGAGCACCGAACCGGCTGGGAAGTCGCCAAACTCAGCTCAAACGGAATTTGAGAATCTGCAGGAGATCGCCAAGAACATCACACATCCCAAGAACCTGGTTGCAGTAAAAAAATCAGGAACGCCGGTCGTTGCGAAACCAAGCCTGACAGAGAAGCCGGAGTTTCTTGCGAGCATGCATGACGAATTTGAGATGTTGGACTTCAATGCAGATTGGGTTCATGTTCGAATCTCCGGTCTTTCGCGCGGATGGATATGGCGCAACAGTGTCGAGATGCCCGACGGTATTCCCGACACCGCCGCCCAATCGGCGCCTGCTCTTGCACCGGCAGCAGATTTGTTCCACGTGATCCGCGAGGAAGCAGCCCCCTTTCCGGGAGACTGGGCGCCCCTTCGTGGAAAGAACGTGAAAATCATTTCTGTTCAAAATGTCGACGAAGGCGGCAAGGACGCAGGGCCGAAAGAACGCCTCGAGTATGCGAAGTTTCTGCTGGACAAAAGTTTCAAGGAGGTTTCGCAAAAGCCCCAAGGGCTTGAGGGCGTCGTCGTGATTTTTGATGCGGCCGACGGCGGAATGATCGCGGCCACGACGGCTACTCTGCAACAGTGGAGAGCCGGGACATTATCGGATGCGGCGTTGTGGCACAAATGTTTTTTTGATCCGCCGGAAACATTTGATTCCTCAGCATCTTCGGGCAGCAAATAACAGCGCTGGCTGAGTTGTAGATTTCATTGTGTTAGCCTGAACCAAGGTTCGCATTTGCTTTTCACTTGACTTTCGAAAACTAACAGAGTACCTATGCAATCCTTGAGCACGTAGCGGAGTGGGGTCCGTGCGTGCGTTTCTGCAGCAAGCCATGCACAGTTTTTTGAACGGTTAATACGGCCTAACTCATGAGCACGATGACACTGCCTCTCTCCGGATTCCGCACACGAGCTACTTCCCTTTTCCGTGACTATGCCGAACTGACAAAGCTTCGAGTAACGAGCCTGATCGTCATGACCGCTTGGTGCGGCTATTTCTTCGGCGCACACAAGGCGGGAGTGTCGTGGGTTAGCTTTGGGCTATTGCACGCACTGGTCGGAATCGGTCTAGTTTCCAGCGGGACGGCGGCGCTGAATGAAGTAATGGAGCACGACGTCGACGCTTTCATGCGACGTACGGCACTCCGTCCACTTCCAGCGGGACGCATGAGCCTCTTCCATGCCACGGTCGTTGGTTTAGTGGCGGCGATTGGGGGGTCGATCTATCTCGCCGTGTTCACAAATCCTCTGACGGGTCTCCTCACCTTTCTTACTTCTGTCGTGTACCTCGCCGCCTACACTCCCCTCAAGCGCGTCTCTCCCATTTGCACTTTCATCGGGGCATTTCCGGGAGCGATGCCTGGCATTTTGGGCTGGACTGCGGTTCGAGGTCAGTTGGAATGGGGCACACTCGTTCTGTTTGCAATCTTATTTGTATGGCAGTTTCCGCACTTTTTCTCCATTGCTTGGCTGTACCGGGACGATTATGCCAAGGGCGGAATCAAGATGCTGCCGGTTGTGGAGGAAGATGGTCGTTCCACCGCGCGCCGGATTCTTGTCTATTCTGTGGCGCTGATTCCTCTCAGCCTTTTGCCAACGTTCATGGGAATGGCCGGTAGGATTTATCTGGTTGGGGCCGTGGTGCTCGGTATTGCTCTTCTCTATTTCGGAATCCGCCTAGCGTTCCTGAATATGCCGCTCGCCGCCGCCCAGTCGAAGCAGAGAGCGCGCCATTTGTTGCAAGCAACAGTGATCTACCTACCTCTTCTCTTCACATTGATGATGCTCAACACCGCGAAGCCGTAGCCCACTGTCGACAATCACTATTCTGTGTCAATCCTACCTTAGTAGCTCTGAGCTATTGCTTCTTACCGCAGGCCGGCTCATGGCGTCCGGCGGCGGATAAAGAGCCGCAAAGATGATGAGAGCTACGAAGAATAGGGAAAAGACCAGCATACGAGTTTTCTGCGACGATCCCATCGGCTTTACCTCCTAAAGGACCTGCGAAAATCGTAAGGCTCGCCTAAATCGGCGCCTGTGAGCTCGATCACAGCATTGAGTGCGTCGATAGACGGCGTCTTGATCTCCGAATCGGAAACACAAAAGAGTCGTACATTCAAAATGCGGTACCCACCAGAATGTCTTCCTCGTCGTAAAATGCTGCGAGGCCGAAATTGAAACTCACGGAAGATCCCCATCGTAGGCTCAACGCTCTGACTAACGAATGGGTGCTGGTTTCGCCGCATCGGGCCACCCGCCCGTGGCAGGGAGAAGTTGCGCAAGCTCAGACTAAGCCCGAGCTTCGATACGATCCAACCTGCTATCTATGCCCGGGCAACGTTCGAGCCGGCGGCATTCACAATCCTCCGTATAATTTGACTTTTGTCTTCGAGAATGACTTCGCCGCCTTGAAGCCACAAACTCCAAGAGACCGCGTCGACCTTGAGGGGCGAGGATTGGTTGTAGCGGAGGGAGAGCCGGGTATATGCCGAGTCATCTGCTTTTCGCCGCGCCACGATCTGACGCTCGCAACCATGTCCCCGGAAGAAATCGAACCTGTCGTGCATACATGGATCGGACAGTTCCGCGAGCTCGGCGCCATCGAAACCATCAACCATGTCCAGATATTCGAGAATCGAGGCGCAATGATGGGCGCCAGCAATCCTCATCCCCATTGTCAGATTTGGGCAACGTATTCGCTTCCCGAAGCGCCTTCGAAGGAAATGACCGCTCAGAGAGCATATTTCGAATCTAAGGGCCAATGTCTGCTATGCAATTACATCTCGTTAGAGCAACGTCAATCGGCACGTGTGGTGTGTGAAAACGAGGGGTTTGTGGCGCTGGTGCCTTTTTGGGCAGTTTGGCCTTTTGAACTTCTAGTTTGCAGCCGGCGTCACTTCGGGAGCATGAACGAATTCCGTGCGGAAGACTCGCGATTGCTAAGCGACATCCTCCATCGTGTCACCGCTACGTACGACAAAGTATTCAGCGTTCCATTTCCCTATTCAATGGGATTTCACCAGTCGCCGACGGACGGCAAGGATCATCCAGAGTGGCATTTCCACGCGCATTTTTATCCGCCGCTGTTGCGGTCGGCGACGATTCGCAAATTCATGGTTGGATTTGAAATGCTCGGCACTCCGCAGAGGGACATTACACCAGAGCTCGCCGGCGAGAGGCTTCGTGAACTGGCGAGGTGAAAATCCGGGGCGGGGTATCTTTCTCGGTTGGACAAAAGTGAGCCAGATTCAGATGAGATATTTCTCAACGCCACGTTTTCTCACGTATTCATTCTTGCTGTTCACGATCGCTAGTTTGTCTGCACTGCCTTCCGCGGGACAGGCAACCTCGATTCCCACGACCCGCCTCATTCAGCCCGAGGATTTGGCCAAGATCATTCAGTCCTCCGGGAATGAAGCGCCTCTCGTGATTCAAGTCGGTTCGCATGTTCTATATGCGCAGGCACACATCCCGGGCTCTGAATACATTGGACCTGCATCAAGCGAAGCTGGCGTACAGAAACTTCGACAACGCGTCGCATCATTGCCGCGATCGAAGTTCATCGTTTTATATTGCGGGTGCTGCCCGTGGGGCCATTGCCCAAACGTGAAACCTGCAGATGATGCGCTGCACGCAATGGGATTCACCAAAGTGAAAGTGCTTTATATCGCCGATAATTTTGGCACGAATTGGGTGGAGAAAGGCTATCCGACGGCGAAGGGAGAATAGTCTCTGCGGGCAAAGAAAAGTTTGACCCTGATCGCGGCAGTTGCTTCGCTCACGATCTTGAGTGGTCTCTATTTCATGCAGCACAACCACTCGTCGAGCTCCGAGCCATCCGCAAAGGACCGCCGTCTCGCGCCGGATTTTACACTTCCGCAGTTAGACGGGCAGAAACTCACCCTGTCGTCGTATCGGGGCAAGGTTGTCCTGCTCGATTTCTGGGCGACATGGTGCGTTCCGTGCCGCGAAGAAATTCCTCGCTTCGTGGAACTACAGAAGGAGTACGGTGACCGCGGCTTGCAGATCATCGGTGTTTCCATGGACGACAGCGCGGATCCAGTCGGCCCCTTCTACCAGCAATTTCATATGAACTATCCCGTCGTGATGGGGGATGCGAAGATCGGCGAGATGTACGGTGGAGTTTTGGGTCTGCCGATCGCGTTTTTAATCGATCGAGATGGTCGTATGTATGCGAAACACATCGGGGCGACGAATGCCGCAATCTTCGAAAAGGAAATTAACAGCCTTTTGACTTCTCACTAAGCTGTCCTCTCGTTGTGCCTCAATCACAAGCTACTGTGATTCGAATCGTCGTCCACCGACCCTCTACAAGCTAGCCTCGATGGTCCGCATGGAAGCGTATGCGAGAGACTGTCAAGCGCCTTTGGCCAGAGATCGCCTGGATCCAGATCCCTGCACTCCGCGAACAGGTGACCGAGACGTGGACCCGGGCTCTTGAGCGAAGCCCCTTACAGCCCGACGATTTAAATAAGATTCCCTTCACTCTGCTGATTCCAAATTGTCCAATCACTTTCATGCAGCACAAGCGTTGCGTCGTCCACATCGCTCGTCAGAGTGCCCGAGCCATGCAGGAATTTATGGGAAGCGCCCTGCCGATTGACGTAGACGTCGTGATCGCGGGGGCGATCCTGGCCGATGTCGGGAAACTGCTTGAGTATGAACTCGGCGCGGACGGCAAGAGCCGTCAAAGCGAGCGTGGAGAAGCTTTGCGCCATCCTTTTACCGGAGTTGCTCTCGCGCTGGAGTGCGGCGTCCCTGACGCAGTCTGCCATATCATCGCCGCCCACGCAGCCGAGGGTGAACTGGTTCAACGAAGCACCGAAGCGTTCATTGTCCATCATGCCGACTTCATGGCGTACCTGCCATTCAAGAATCCGAAAAACATCAAGCTGAGGAAGCAAGAAGGAGCATGACCGTGCCCGCGAGCAAACCGGACGTTCCTCTGAAAGAACCCGTCACCGCCAAAATATCGCGCTGGGCCGCCGACTTGCAATATCACCATCTGTCGCCCGACGCAGTTCATCAGGCCAAGCGCTTCTTGCTCGATTCGATCGGGTGTGCTCTGGGGGGATACCAGCAGCCAGACGTGAAGATTGCACTCTCGGTGCTAGACGAAATCGCGGCGCCCGGACGGGCGACCGTCATGGGCACTGGTCGCCGCATCGATCCGGTGTCAGCTACGCTTGCAAACGCGTTAATGATCCGAAGCATGGATTACAACGACATCTACTGGAAACAAGATCCGTCCCATCCATCCGACATTTTTCCCGCGGCAATCGCCTGCTGCGAGCGCGCTCGCAGCAACGGCAAAGAATTGATTGTCGGCCTCGTGCTTGGGCACGAACTCGAGATGCGATTTTGCGAGGCGGCGCTTCCAGGAATTCGCGAACGCGGATGGCATCACGCCACTCTGACCGCATTCGTCTCGCCAATTGTAGCGGGACGCGTTCTGCATTTGTCATGGCAGCAGATACAACACGCTATCGGCATTTCAGCGAGCCGCCATTGCACTCTGGGGGCGGTCACCGCCGGCAAGTTGACCATGATGAAGAATGCGGCTGATCCGATGGCAACGCAGAGCGGTGTATTGGCTGCTTTGCTGGCGGAAAAACGATACACGGGACCGGAACATGTCCTCGATGGAAAGGAAGGCTTGGTGCATGTGTTCGGTCCTGATTGGAAACTCAATGTGCTAACAGACGGGCTGGGTGATGCCTGGCGGATCACACAATGTGGCATGAAGGCCTTTCCCACCGAGGCCCTCACACACACTCCGATCTCAGCCGTCCTCGATCTCGTGAGGAACAATAATCTTCATCCGGATCAAGTTGTTAGGATTCGAATTCGATCCCTGGCTCGAGCCGCTGACATTCTCTCCGATCCCAGCAAGTACGATCCGCGCACCAGGGAGACTGCGGATCATTCCCTTCCTTACGTGATTGCAGCTGCGCTCGTCGACCGTCAGGTCACGCCCGCCCAATTCACCATGGAAAAGATTATGGATCCCAAGATTCGGGAGCAACTCCAGAAGGTCGAAGTCGTGGCGGATCCCGAGATTGAAAAAGCATTTCCAGCATTACAGAGGGTGATTGTGCATATCGATACAAGAGATGGGCGTTCGTTCAATAAGCAGCTTGATTATCCAAAAGGCGATCCACGCAATCCGCTAACGGATCAGGAAATTGAGGAGAAGTTTGCGGCACTTTCCGACGGAGTTCTTTCGCCCGTCGCCCAGGCACACGTGCGCGAAGCAGTATGGAGGCTGGAACGCGTCGGTTCGGTGCGCGAACTGATGGCGCTGATGGAAGCCGACATTCGCACCACGGAGACGAAAAGCAAAACCGGCAGACGCATCAAGAACCAACGGGGCCGCAAGCCGGTACCCGCGTGAGGATGAGGCTCGGTTTGAAGAGGATCATCCACAGAGACGAAGGAGTTCGCATGCCACAGACCATTGTCGAGAAGATCGCCCAAGCGCACATGACCGAAGGGCCGAATCGACTCTTACGCGCGGGAGACTTCGTCTCCATTCGTCCATCGAGAGTGATGACTCACGACAACACCTCCGCGGTGATGTCGAAATTTAAGACGATCGGAGCGAAAGAAATATGCGATCCTAAGCAACTTCTGTTCGCGCTTGATCACGACGTCCAGAATCATGACGACGTCAATCTAGCGAAGTATCGCTCCATTGAGAGCTTCGCCGCAGAACAGGGTGTCGACTTTTATTCCGCGGGGGCAGGCATCGGGCATCAGATCATGATCGAGCGCGGACACGTGCTTCCCGGCGCCTTCATCGTCGCCTCCGATTCACACTCCAACATGTACGGCGCGTTGGGCGCGGTCGGAACGCCGGTAG
The DNA here is from genome assembly GCA_963793945.1 of uncultured Acidobacteriota bacterium. Taxonomy (GTDB): domain Bacteria; phylum Acidobacteriota; class Terriglobia; order Terriglobales; family Acidobacteriaceae; genus Sulfotelmatobacter. The sequence continues at coordinate 746,191 of CAWCCE010000003.1, forward strand.
TACGCACGGATGCGGCTGCGATATGGGCAATGGGCGAGTTTTGGTGGCAGATCCCGCGGACAATCCAGGTCGTGCTCGAGGGAACACTGCCCGAGGGCGTGAGCGGAAAGGACGTCATCATCGTTCTCTGCGGCCTCTACAACCATGACGAAGCGCTAAATGCCGCCATCGAATTTTCCGGGCCCGGAGTAGCCAGCCTTTCGATGGACGATCGCTTCTCCATCACGAATATGAGTACGGAGTGGGGGTCAATCTCTGCCTGGTTCCCCGTCGATGACGTGACCATTCGCTACCTGAGACGCATGCATGCTCGCCTAAAGGAACAAGGAGTCGAGCCTTTTCCGGAAGAAAACATTGGGAACTGGATTGCCAATCCGCCGCAGCCTGATCCCGGTGCAGTTTATGCCGCGCGGATCACTCTCGATCTCAGTCTGGTGAGTCCTCACGTTTCGGGCCCGGATGCGGTGCAGACGATGCACTCTCTTGCTGAGATTGAAAAGAAGCACATCGCCATTCAACGGGCTTATCTGCTTTCCTGCGCCAACTCCCGAGCCGACGACCTCGAGAGTGCGGCTTGGGTATTGTGCGGTAAGAGAGTTGCGCCCGGAGTAAAGCTTTATTTAGCAGCCGCAAGCGCGTGGGTTCAACAGGAGGCGGAACGCTGTGGTGTCTGGCAGACGCTTTTGGACGCCGGAGCGATTCCCCTTCCCCCTAGCTGCGGACCATGCATCGGCCTAGGGGACGGCCTGTTGGAGAAGGGCGAGGTTGGCATCTCGGCGACAAACCGAAATTTCAAGGGAAGGATGGGTTCTCGCGAGGCCCAGTGCTATCTTGCCAGTCCCGAAGTCGTAGCTGCTTCGGCGGTCGCCGGCTACATCCAAGGGCCACGACGGTTTCCTGATCGCGTGCTCGTGCGTTCTTATCAGGAATTCGGCGTCAGCCTTGCCTCCGAGGAACAAGTAGAGATCCTTCCAGGATTTCCGGCCCACGTTCGCGGCCGCCTTGTCTTCCTGCCCCAAGACAACATCAACACCGACGGAATCTACGGTAAGGAGTACACCTATCGCGACGACATGACTCCCGAGATGATGGCGGGAGTCGTTATGGAAAACTATGATCCGCAGTTCGCGTCGCAGACCCGGTCCGGAGATGTCGTGATCGGCGGCTTCAACTTCGGAACGGGCTCCAGCCGCGAACAGGCGGTGACGTGCCTTAAGGCGAAAGGGATACCACTGGTAATTGCGGCCAGTTTCTCGCAAACCTACCTGCGCAATGCTTATAACAATGGCTTTTTGTGCATTGAAGTGCCGGGACTGATCAAGCACTTGCGTGAGCAGTTCGCAGGAGAAATAGCGCGAAAAGAGAAAACGATCATCTCGGGAGAGAGCGTTGATATCGACTTTACTTCGAGCACGGTGATTTGGCGGGGACAGGACTTCCCTTTTCCGCCTCTCGGCAGCGTCCCGCAAACTCTCGTGATTGCCGGTGGGGTCGAGAACATGGTGGCCAAGAAACTTGGCATTACTACTAAGACGGCACGACAAGAACCCGTTACAGTTTCAGGAGACTGAACAACCATGGCGAAACATACGGTGGTCACCATGCCGGGCGATGGAATCGGCAATCAGGTTCTTCCCGCAGCTGTGTGCATTCTAAGAGCGGTTGAGTTCGATGCCGACTACGTCCATGCCGACATCGGATGGGAATGCTGGCGCCGCGAAGGCAACGCCCTGCCGGAGCGCACCATCGATTTGCTGGCCAAGCATAAACTGGGACTTTTCGGGGCCATCACTTCGAAGCCAAAGAAGCAAGCTGAGGCGGAACTCGCTCCTGAACTGCGTGGCAAAGGCTACTCGTATTTCAGCCCGATCGTCACCATGCGTCAGAAGTTCCATCTCGACACTTGCATCCGTCCCTGTATTTCTTTTGTTGGAAATCCGCTGAACTTCATTCGCAAGCGAGCCGACGGCGTCTTTGAGGAGCCCTGCGTCAACGTTGTCGTCTTCCGGCAGAACACAGAAGGACTTTACGCTGGCGTGGAATGGACCAATCCGCCCGAGCAAATTCGTAGCGCGCTTGCGACCCATCCGAAGTTCAAGCCGTTTGCGGCGGTCTCAGGGGCTGATCTCGCGGTTTCAGTTCGCATCATCACTCGCGCAGCCGCACGCAAGATTTGTAAGGCAGCATTCGACTGGGCCCGAAAGTACAGCTACAAGTCAGTCACCATCTGCGAGAAACCGAACGTGTTGCGCGAGACTTCCGGAATGATGGAAGAAGAAGCGAAAGCCGTTTCAAAGGAATATCCGGGGATCGCTCTCTGGTCCACCAATATTGACGCGCAGACGATGTGGCTCACCAAGAATCCAGAAGAATACGGCGTGATCGCCGCTTCGAATCTGTTTGGCGATGTAATCTCGGACGCATTTGCCGGTCTGATCGGCGGCCTGGGCTTTGCAGCATCTGGCAACATCGGGGACGAGGTGGCGGTCTTCGAACCTACGCACGGCTCGGCGCCGAAATATGCAGAACTCGACCCGCCGATCGTGAATCCGATCGCGATGTTTCTTTCCGCGGCCATGATGCTCGATCACGTCGGGGAGCCGAAGAAGGCGGGAAGCATTCGCGAAGCGATAGCCGCAGTTGTAAGAGAGGGCAAGGTCCGCACCTACGACATGCTCCGCTTGGGCGGCGGACCCCGGGTCATCGCACAGGGAGCCGCGAGCACCGTACAAATGACAGATGCAGTCTTGGAAAAGCTGGCTGCGGGCGCCGGAAATCAATCCTCAGACCGCGAGCTTGTCGGCAGTCATACGCATGAACGTTGAATACTTATGATCGTCGCAACGGAAACTCGCGTCGGCGAAGCAGGCCATTCCGGGCCAGAAATCCGATCAGATCTCCACGTAAGGATTGCGCCTCGCGACCACGATGGAATCGAGATTACACTCGAGTCCCGCGTCAAAACGTACTACGGAGAATCGATCCGCCGACAGGCCGAAGAAGTGCTGGAGGCACTCGGCATTCGTCATGCCGTCGTCGAGATCCACGATGAGGGCGCCCTTCCATTTGTTATCGCCGCTCGACTAGAGGCAGCCGTGCGCCGTGCGGGGCTTGGGGAGGGCACGCGCGTTCTTCCGGAACAGATAGCCCTTCCCGAGCCGTCATCCCGCGATCGTCTTCGTCGATCCCGCCTCTACCTGCCCGGGAGCGAACCCAAGTATTTCATTAATGCAGGCTTGCACGGAGCGGACGCTTTCATTCTCGACCTCGAAGATTCAGTTCATCCCCGCGAGAAAGATGCGGTGCGCCTGCTCGTGCGCAATGCCCTGCGGACGGTCGATTTCGCGCACTGCGAGCGGATGGTACGAATCAATCAGCTTCCACTTGGCTTCGAAGATCTGATTGAGATTGTTCCCGAATCGCCAGATCTGATTTTGATTCCAAAAGTTGAAGAGTCGAATCAGATTACTGAAGTCGCCAGCCGTATCGCAGACGTCAAGGCCGACTACGGCATCACCCGGCCAATCTGGCTAATGCCGATTCTGGAGTCCGCGCTCGGGATAGAGAATGCGTTTGCCATCGCAAAGGCGAGCGAGAAAGTCGTTGCCCTAACCATTGGACTTGAGGACTATACCGCCGACCTAGGTGTGGTGAAGACATCGACTGGAGCTGAGTCGCTCTACGCGAGACAGCGAATTGTGAATGCGGCCCGCGCCGCCGGAGTGCAGGCGATCGATTCCGTTTTCGGAGATGTCGCCGACCTGGACGGCTTGCGGACGTGGGGAAGCAACTCCCGCGCACTCGGCTTCGAAGGGATGGGATGCGTGCATCCCTCGCAAATTGCGGTGATTCACGAAGCGTTTGCGCCTACCTCAGCTGAACTCGAGCGCGCAAAGAAAATGGTCGCGGCTTATGACGACGCGCAGTCAAAGGGTCTGGGAGTCGTCAGTCTGGGCTCCAAGATGATCGACGCTCCGGTTGTGCAACGGGCGCTTCGATTGATTGCACGGGCGAGTGCAATGGGCTTGGTGATGTAGGGATCGCTCAAGCGATTGAGGACTTCATGCCAACTCTCGAGAAAACGGAATTGGTTGCCAACGCGGCCGGGCGAATGGTGCCAGAAGTCGTCAACGGGCGCATCGAAACGCCCTTTATGGGGATTGGAAAGTATCAGCCGGTGGGAGGCAAGGCGTCGCCGCCGATTCGTACCGCGGCGGACTATGCTGCAGACGGCGATAAGCGTGTTCCAGATCTCGAGACTGCGCTTCGCAAGTGCGGCTTGCGAGATGGCATGGTCCTATCGTCTCACCACCACTTGCGCGATGGAGATCGAGTCGCCATGATGGCGCTCCACGCTGCGGCGAAAATTGGCGTAAAGGGTTTGACGTGGTTTCCCAGCGCCTCGTTCCCGTCCCAGCAAGGCGCGATCGAGTTGATGAAGTCGGGCGTGATCGATCACATCGAAGGCAGTATGAATGGCCCATTAGGGGACTACTGCACGCAAGGCAAGATGCATGGGATGGGAGTGCTGCGCTCGCATGGAGGGCGGTGGCAGGCGATCCAGGATGGCGAGGTCCACATTGATACTGCCGTGATTGCGGCGCCGTCCTCAGATCCCTTCGGCAACTGCGACGGCTCGCACGGACAATCCGCGTGCGGCTCGTTGGGCTTTGCACTGGCGGATTCAATCTATGCCGATCACGTGATTGTTGTGACCGATAACATGGTTCCGTTTCCGTGCGTGCCCTGGCAGATTCAGGGAAACAACGTGGACTACGTAGTCGAAGTAGATTCGATTGGAGACCCCGCGCGGATCGTGTCCGGCACGACTCAGATGACGCGCTCGCCAGACCGACTCCGCATTGCAGAATTTGTAGCGCGCTTCTTGCGGGACGCAGGCATCATGCGAAATGGTTTTTCGTTTCAGGCAGGGGCCGGAGGAATTGCACTGGCATTCGTGAGCTATCTGAAGCAAATGATGAAGCAAGCCGGAGTCAGAGCTCGTTTTGTTCGCGGAGGCTCGACCAAATATTTGGTGGAAATGTTGGAGGAGGGTCTTACCGACTACATTCTTGACGGACAAACGTTCGATCTGGAGGGAGTGCGATCGCTTGCGACTAATCCGCGCCACGTCGCGACTTCACCGTTTACGTCTTACAACTACCATGGCAAAGAAAATTTCGCGTCCATGATAGATGCGGTGGTGCTCGGAGCAACTGAGGTTGATATAAATTTCAATGCTAACGTAGTGACGCACTCCGACGGACGATTGCTCCATGGCATTGGCGGCTGGCAAAATTGCCTGGCCTCGCGATGCACGATCCTGGCTGTGCCATCCTTTCGCGATCGCATTCCAGTGCTTGTCGACGAAGTAACCACGCTCTGCGGACTTGGGGAATTGATCGATGTCGTGGCTACGGAACGCGCTATCGCGATCAATCCTCGCCGTCAGGATCTGATCGACGCGGTCAAAGGATCTAAGCTACCGATCCGATCGTTGCGCGAGATTAAGGAAGAAGTTGAGCGCATCTGCGGAGGAAAGCCCCGCCGCCCGAAGAGAACAGATCGTCCCGTGGCCGTCGTCAAGTGGGTCGACGGAACGGTTCTCGACACCGTCTGGCAGGTTTCCTGAGAAAGACCATTTGTCACTATTTCACAGTTTCCGCAAAGTTCAGCGGACCCAAGGTAGACGTCGTGGCCGAAATGGTCACGGTGCCCGCCTTCGATCCTGTCGTGTAGCTCACCATTGCCTGGCCAAATGAGTTGGTGAGAGGAGTCGTGGTGTTGAATGTGCCGCCGGCTCCATTGTCAGTGAAGGTGACGGTCGCTCCGACGATTGCGTTGTTGTATTGATCCGCCAAGGAGACAACCAATGTCTTGGCCAGAGTCGTATTGGGATTCGCGCTCTGATTATTGCCCGATACGATCGAAAGATTCGTGGCCGCACCGGCGACAGCTCTTTCTTGGGTAGTGACGCTCACGCTGCCATCGGAAGCGGTAACTGTGATGACCGACTTCGCGATGGTAGGCAATGTGTATGTGGTCGAAGCCTGACCCTTCGTATTGGTCACAGCGGGATTGGGCGAGAAGGTGCCGCCGGATCCTCCATCACTGAAGGTCACGGAAGCCCCGGAAACAACTTTTCCTGAAGAATTCTTCGCGGTCACGACAATTGGGAGGGGCAGAGTGGTTCCGACGGTTCCTGTCTGCTTTCCTCCCGACGAGAGAACGAGGGTTGTCACGGAGCTCGATGTCGCGCTCTCCGTGAAAGTTGCAGAGTTATAGCCAGAACTAGCAGCCGTAATGGTCACCGTTTTGGCTGTGCTCGGCAGGGTGTAGGTGCTCGATGCATCGCCGTTCGTGCCCGTGATCGCTGTCGGACTTCCGAAGGTGCCACCGGCTCCGCCATCGCTGAACGTAACCGAAACACCCGACGCAGGACTCCCGTTTTTCGTCGCCGTGACCGTCAGGGCCGTGGGTAAGGTCGTACCTACAATTCCCGACTGATTATTTCCCCCACTTGCAGTGAGCAACTGAACATTGGCAGTGGCCGTCTCGGTGAACGTCGCGGTCGAATAACCGGAACTGGTCGCGCTGATCGTGACAGTCTGAGCGGTGGAAGGTAATGTGTAGGTTGTCGACGCGATACCATTGCTCCCTGTAATTGCGACCGGCGTCCCGAAGCTACCGCCGACGCCACCGTCGCTGAAGGTGACACTCACTCCTGATGCTGGATTGCCGTTAACCGTAGCCAAGACACTTAAGGCCGTGGGGAGAGTGATTCCCGTAGTACCGCTCTGATTATTTCCGCCGTTGACTCCGAGAGTTTCGACGTTGGCCGTGGCGGTTTCGCTGAACGAAGCAGCCGAATAACCCGAACTGGTCGCGCTTACGGTGACTGTCTGCGCTTTGGAAGGCAATGTATAGGTCGTCGAAGCGATTCCATTACTTCCGGTGGTCGCTACCGGGGAGCCAAAACTGCCTCCCGCGCCCCCGTCGCCAAAAGCTACACTGACTCCCGAAACAGGATTGCCACTCTGGGTAGCAATCACGCTCAGAGAAGTCGGAAGGGTCGTTCCCACGCTGCCGCTCTGATTGTTTCCGCCATTTACAGTGAGAACCTGCGCCATCACAGTCGAGGTTTCAGTGAAGTTGGCCGTCGCGTAACCCGTGGCGGTTGCACTAATCGAGACGGTTGTAGCAGTGGACGGAAGCGTATAAGTGGTCGAAGCCTGGCCGTTGCTGCCGGTGGTTGCGGTCGGCGTTCCGAAGGTTCCGCCGGCCCCGCCATCGCTGAAAGTTACCACAACACCGGGCACCACTGCGCCGCCGTTAAGATTGGACGCCAGTACAGTGAGCGGAGTGGGAAGTGTGCTGCCCACATTGCCGGTCTGATTGTTGCCGCCGGTCGCAGTCAACGCCAGCGACTGTGCCAGATACCACGAAGTAGTAGTGTCGTCGGTCTTGAGGAAGTTGAGTAATTCCGTTGCGACTTTCAACTGACCGTATGTGGACGAGGGGTGCGTGCCGTCAGCCGAAAAATCTTCGCAGTCCCAGACCAGACCATCGTTTCGTCCCAGCATCCCGTTCGACCAGTAGTAAGGTCCCCACGACATCCACGGTGCGACGACGGGTCCGTTGTTCGGGTTGTAGTTAAGACTTGCATTGCCATTAAGCTGGTCCTGAATGGCCCATTTGACTGCAAAGCCAACTTCATAGGCGTAAGGCTCAGGATTGTCAGGAGTGCCGACGCCGTTGGAGTAGCCACCGTATACGCGCGACGAGAAGTAGACCATCTTCAGGTTCGGGAATAACGTGAGCATGGTCTGCATCATCGTCTCGTATTCCGACTGAAGTGTGGTGATGTCCGTAGGGAACGTACCACTGGCGATGCCGTCAGTATCTTCCATCCAGATCGCGACGACCTGTTGTGCGGTCACAGCATTCTGCGGTAAGTAATTGTCAAGTACCGTGGACCAATAGGCGGAAGTGGTGCTCGTGAAGTTGTTGGGAGTCGCTCCACCCTGCGCGCCGTTGACGATCACGAGATTGGGATTCTTAGATGGGTCCGCATTGGCGATAGGCAGGAAGCGATTGAACTCGTTCTGCGCCGTCGATTCGCCGATAGCCATTAAAACATACTTGCCCGTCGGACTCGGATTGCCGTTGGCATCGAGTGGCTGAATCCCTTGTGCGAACGCTACGCCATCAGAGTCGTGAGACGCCGGGCGCAGGTTGCTGCCATTCGGATACAAACCGCCCTCGGAACCCTGATAGGTACCGGTCCCGAGATCGGTCAACGCGACCATCGGAGTCGACGTGTTCGGAACATCGAACGAAATGTCATCGCAGTTGTCGCCAAGATTGGCAAAGATACCAAGCGTGAGGGTAGCGTTATCGGTGGCGCCGGTTGCGGAGTCCGTAACATGCACAGTGAACGTATAGTTCCCGGCCGCAACCGAAGAACCTAAAGTACCACTGATCACGCCCGAATTAGAAAGCGTCAAGCCCGAAGGCAAGTTCGAACCGCCCTCCAACATCCACGTGTAAGGTCCGGTGCCCCCGCTGGTCGCCAGGGTGGCTTGATAGGCCGCATCCTGCGTGGCCTGAGGCAACGTTGGCGAGGTTGAAATGACAAGCGACTTGGCGGCAACGCCATTGCCGTTCAACGCGCTTCCATTATCCGGGATCTTGTCGTAGCTGAAATCAATCGCCCCGGTTTCCGAAATCGCCTGGCTGGGTGTGTAGTACACCGAAACCGGCAGGCTCGCACCAGCATCGATCGTGTACGGCAGCGTGATCGCGTTCGTGATGAAATCGGGCGGCGAAAGCGTGATCGCCTGCAACGACAAACTGCTGGTGCCCGTGTTGGTGATCGTTACGGTCTGCGCGCCACTGGTCGATCCGACAGTTTGATTGGAGAAAGTCAACGTGCTCGGGCTCACCGTCGCGCTGGCATTCGCTGTCAATCCCGTTCCGCTCAGAGGAACATCCAGATAACTTCCGTCATTGAGCGTAATGATGAAATTGCAGTTATAAGACTGTGCAGCGCTAGGCTGGAAGAAGATGGAATAGTGCGTGATTTTCTGCGTTTGACCAAGAGTGAAGGGCGCAACTCCAGAAGCGATTCCGTAACCTGCGCAATCGAAACCTACCGTTTCGATGATGATCTGTCCGCTGCTTGTTAGGTTGTTGATCGTCAATACTCTATTCCCGGATGCCTTGCCCACATAAGTATTCGCGAACGACACCGAACTGGGCGTCGAAGAGATCTCGGTGGTGTTGGACTGTGCAGCAACAGATATCGTGGAGATTACGATCAAAAGGAAGCTGGAAGCGACACGGGACAGGACGCGACGCAATAACAAGTTCATGGACCCTCTGGACACGGGAAATTGAGAGCTCGCATCGCGACGCTTCCATCCGCCAAAATGCGAGGCTAGGGTTATGGACTGCCTCCAGAGACACAGATCCAGCGGTAGCATCTGGGGAGCTCTGCGGAAAGCCTTTAAAGCATCATCTGAGGCGGGTAATCTAGGCGCGCAAAAAAGCTGCACCCAACCCTTGGGGAGTTGAACTCATTGTGGGTTGCACCCTTATTAGTGTCAATAATGAAAGTTCCTGCATACCGGAAGATTGGATCCAGCGGGAGAAGAAAGTTTTCAGGCGGGAAAATCCCAGCCTTCTTCCTTCATTTTGCGGTTGGTCCAGTGTTGAAGTTGTTCAAACAAGGCAGGCTCGATGACGGCAAAACGGATGCCCACGCGCCCTTCATCCCCCACCCACATAAGGCGCGCTTTGGCCTCGAAGTGGATTTCACTCTCCGGCAAATTGAAGCTGACGTCTAGCATCCCGGCAAATCTTAAGGGCTCTTTCAATCCGTCCAGTCCCATTCCGCCCGTACTGAGGTTAACTCCTTGGACATGTATTTCGTCTCCTTGTGTATTTCTTATAGTTACAGGAATCGCAACGCGGGCGCGGAAGAACTTTTGTTGCTCGTTGCTGATAAAACCCAAGGATGCATTGGTTTCTCCAGGGGCGAATGTGATGTTGTACTCCTTCAGCTTGCGGCTCAGCGTGCGACGAGAAATACCAAGCTGTTCGGCGGCTAATGTCCGCTGGCCGCCCGTGCGCTCGAGCGCCTTGATAATCATCTGCTCTTCCATGCTCTCGAGGTTGCCAACGGGCATGGACGCAGTTTGCCGCAGAGCAGAGGGCCCTCCCGCGAGCCCAGCTGTCACCCGTGGAAAATCGACTTCGGCGCCGGAGAATTCCATTGCGAGGCGCGCCACAAGATTGCGCAGTTCGCGAATGTTGCCGGGCCATGGATGTGAAAGCATGGCAGAGATCGCCTGTTCGGATAAATGCTTGTTTGGAGCCTTCAATCGAAGGAAATGTTCCCCCAGCGCAACGATATCTTCGGGGCGCTCGCGAAGAGGAGGAACGCGTAACTGGAACTGCCCGAGGCGGTGAAATAGATCTTGTCGGAAGCGGCCTTCTTTGACAGCAGCTTCGAGATCCTGATTTGTGGCAGCCACGATGCGTACATCGACACGTATCTTGCGGTTTCCGCCCAGCCGATAGAAGGGCTGACCATCAAGCACGCGGAGAAGTTTCACCTGGGTTTGGAGTTGCAGTTCTCCGATTTCGTCGAGGAAAAGAGTGCCTTTGTCCGCAAGTTCAAACAAACCAGGCTTCGAGGCGTCGGCGCCGCTGAAAGCGCCTTTCTCGTATCCAAAGAGCTCACTCTCGACCAGGTTCTCAGGTAGCGCGGCGCAGTTGATGTCGACCCATGGACGGCTGCGACGGTGTGACGACTCGTGAATCGTCCGTGCTATTAATTCCTTACCGGTCCCAGTCTCACCGGTCACCAAAACCGTTTCACTGTGGCTTGCCACTCGATCGACAAGCGACATGAACTTATGCATCACAGGGCTTGCCAGGATGAATTGCGTATCGTCGATCTTGCGAGAGATAACTCCGGGGACAGTTGGAGTTGTGGCCGCCGAATCGATTTCGCCTGGAGCCGGTTCCAACACAGGCCGGACAACGCCGATCAGGGCCATCGGAGTCGCGGCAGAATCCCGAAGGATTGTGGCAACGAACTCAACAGGAAAACTGCGCCCCGTCTTCGATACTCCAAATAGCTTTGAGTGATAACTAGCTTGAGTGGAGATGGCGTTCAATATTTCACTTTGCAGCTGCTCCCGGTCCTGCTCTTTTGCTTTCTCGGATCGACTAAACAAAGCTGCGTATTTCCGACCGATCAATTCCTGGGGAGAGTAGTCAAAAAGTTGTGTGAGGGCAGAGTTGCAGGCTCCGAATTCTCCTTGCAGATCAGCGTAAAACACCGCCATGTTGTCAGAGTTTGAAGCAAGGTCTTCACGATCGGTTGGTGAAACGACGCGAGTCTCCCGTACGTCCGAGTTGTGGCGCCGAATCCGCATGTCGGGCATTTGGGACGATGGTGACACACAGAATGAACTTCAGCCGAGATTCATGCACCGACACGCGTAACGAAAGTAATTGCTCTTTTGCCTGCGGCGTGTCTGAATTGGCCAAATTGTTCATCTTGCTCAAACGCGTGTGTCACAGCTCGTGACCGGCGCGCGTTACCACAGTAAGCTTCTGAAAACCTATTCTTTCCAATACGATTCGGGCGGGACCTGATATTCCCTGGCTACCCCCCTGCTGCAAGGATTTCAGGACTGATACGAGGATTTTGTTTGTGAATCACGGTCTCCTCCCCATACCGACTTTTCAGGCCCACGAAGGCCGGCAGCGTTCGACCACGTAGATGAAGCCAGAAACCGACGGATTATCGTTGCAGACGAAGGCATTCGTCGGCATTACTGTGTCTCTGGGCATAGTGGTGCTGGGGCACACCTTGTTGCATTGGCAATCGCAGGATCTGATGCGATTCGCCTGCTATCTGGTCGTCGCGGTGATGGCGTCGGGGTTGAAAGTGCAACTCCCAGGCATCGACGGCACGATGTCAGTGAACTTTTTGTTCATCCTGCTTGGTGTGCTGGAGTTGAGCCTTCCGGAGACTCTAGTCATTGGATGTACCGCCAGTTTGGTACAGAGTGTTTGGCAGACGCGCAAGCGTCTGGATCCCGTAAAGGTCTTGTTCAACGTTGCCGGCATGATGGCCAATGCCAGCGCCCTTACCTACCTCACTTATCACTGGCTTGCGGAAAGAGCAGGCTCCAATAAGCCCATCCTGCTGATGGTCGCGGCTCTTGTGTTCTTTTTCGCGAATACTTTGCCGATCTCAGTTGTGATCGCGATGACCGAAGGAAAATCGAGCCGGAAGGTGTGGTCAGAATGCTACTTCTGGTCGTTTCCGTACTATCTGGTCGGCGCAGCCGCCGTTGGGCTCGTTGGAATCGTGAACCGTACGGCTGGGTGGGAAACATCACTGCTCGTTTTGCCGCTGATTTACTGGGTCTACCGCTCGTACCGCCTCTACCTGGGACGGCTCGAGGCGGAGAAGGAACGAGTCGAAGTTGAAAAGCGTCACGTGGAACAAATCGCTTCCCTGAACATGCGGACGATCGAGGCTCTGGCGCTCGCCATCGAGGCGAAAGATCATACAACCCATACCCACCTCCAACGCGTACGAACCTATGCCATAGAAATCGCCAAAGAATTAAATCTTGCGGAAGAGGAAATAGAAGCTCTGCGGGCCGCGGCGCTGCTGCACGATATCGGCAAGCTGGCGGTTCCAGAGCAAATCATCAACAAGCCCGGAAAGTTGACCCCGGAAGAGTTCGAAAAAATGAAAGTCCACCCGCTGGTCGGAGCGGAGATTTTGGAACGCGTCGCTTTTCCGTATCCGGTCGCGCCCATCGTGCGCTGCCACCATGAGCGCTGGGATGGCACCGGCTATCCTGAGGGGCTGGCGGGCGAAAACATTCCGATCGGAGCCCGAATTCTTGCAGCCGTGGACTGCCTGGATGCCCTGGCTTCCCATCGGCAGTACCGACCGGCATTGCCACTCATCGAGGCGATGGCCAAGGTTAAAGAGAAATCGGGAACGTGGTTTGATCCTCATGTGGTGGAGATCCTTGAAACACGCTTCATCGACCTTGAGCGCATGGCCCAAATCACCGAGGAAACGGTAGGCACTCAGGGTCTCTCGAAATCGGTGCGCGTGGAGAGAGGACTGGCGCCGGCAGCAGGCTTTGAGAGGACCGAGCCTACGAACGGAACAACGGACAACGCGGACTTCCTGACTTCCATCGCCTCTGCGCGGCAAGAGGCGCAGACGATGTTCGAACTCAGCCAGGACCTTGGCATCTCGCTCAGCTTAAGTGAAACACTTTCGGTACTGTCGATGCGCCTGCGGCGAATGATTCCCTATGATTCGATTGCTGTATTCGTAAATCGAAACGGGTGGCTGTTACCGGAGCTGGTCAGCGGAGAGAATTTCCGCACGCTGTCGTCCCTGAAAGTAAAGGTTGGTGAAGGGTTGTGCGGGTGGGTGGCAGAAAACTGCAAACCGATCATGAATGGCAATCCGCAGGTGGAAGCCGGATATGTCGTCGATCCTGCTAAACAAACAATGCTGCAATCCGCACTGGTGGTTCCGTTAGAGGGATTGAACGGCGTGGTCGGCGTGCTGGCCATGTACCAGGCAAATCGCGATGCCTTCACACCCGATCACTTGAGAATTCTTCTGGCGGTTGCCTCGAAGGTTGCGTTGTCGGTTGAGAACGCCCTCAAGTATCAGCAGGCGGAAAGCTCCGCAACCACGGACTATCTGACGGGATTGCCAAACGCGCGTTCGCTGTTCGTGCATCTGGCTCAGGAAGTGGCGCGCTGTCGCCGCATGAAGACGTCTTTGGCTGTGCTGGTCTGCGATATCGATGGATTCAAGCAAATCAACGATTCATACGGACACCTTGAAGGCGACAAACTTCTGCGCGAGTTCACTTCGCGATTGAAGGATGTATGTCGCGGATACGATTATGTTGCCCGCATGGGCGGTGACGAGTTCGTGATCACTGCACCAGGGCTGACGGCAGAAGCGGCGCAGGAAAAAGCAGAGCGACTAAATCAGGCCGCCATCGAGTCGGGACGCCATGTTTGCGGGCGCGATCTGATCACTCTCAGCGTCGGAATGTCGTTCTGTCCACAGGACGGCACCGACGTCGAACGTCTGCTGGCCGAAGCCGATCGCAGGATGTACTCCATGAAGCAGGTCCATCATGCGGAACAAGCCGACCGCGACCAGGGCAAGCAAACTCTCGGGGCGTCGGCGAAATAGGAGACTTGGACCATGCTCGGGAGAATCGCGCGGCATGGACTCACCATCGTCGCCACAGTTTTGATGGGTGGACTGCTTTCCGCCACGCTGGTGCGATTCGCACCCGGCTTTGATACCGACGAAGCCGAGTTAGATCCCCACCTGAACTCCGAAAGCCTCCAGGCATTGCGGCAGACGCGGATTGAACAGCACAACATTATTCGCTTTTATCTGCATTCCGTGCAGCGCGCCGTTCGTGGCGATTTAGGAACTTCGATCTCCCTGGGACAACCCGTCAACGCCCTGTTGCGGGAGCGGGCTCCTCTGACGCTGCGACTGGTTGGCATCGGATTCCTTTTGAGCTGGGCTGCAGTGCTGGCACTTTCATTGAGCGCGGCCTGGCTGCGTGCGCTGGCCTATGACACTTTCGCGACGATCCTAAGCGGCTCTCTACTGTGCATTCCGGCAGCGGTGCTTGCGCTGTTGTCGGTGCTTTGGAATGTTCCGGGAGCGCTGGCCATCGCGTTGATCATCGCTCCGCACGACTATCGCTATTCGCGCAACCTGCTTGCCAAGGCCTATTCCCTGCCCCACATTGTCACAGCCCGAGCCAAGGGACTGAGTGAGCTGCGAATTCTATTCTGGCATGTCGTCCCTGTGGTCGGCCCTCAGTTATTGGCTGTCGCGGGTGTCTCGGTGAGTCTTGCTGTAGGAGCGGCGATCCCGGTCGAGGCGCTCTGCGGGCTTGCGGGCGTCGGACAACTTGCATGGCAGGCCGCTTTAGCCCGCGACCTCCCGCTGCTGATGAACATCACAATTCTGGTGACGCTGGTAACCTTGCTCGCCAACTCAGGGGCCGATGTAATCGGACATATGCTTCGAGGCCAGGAAGCGTGACGATCTGGCGCAGGGTGGCGTGTTCGGTTCTGCTGCTTGTCATCGGAGTTTCTTTGGCGGCAAATTGGCTCGCGCCAGGCGGGTACGCCAGGCAATACCGCGAGGAGGCCGACGCGGCTCCATCGCGTGCACACTGGCTAGGAACGGACGAAATTGGGCGTGACCGGTTTGCGCGTGTTTTGTATGGGACGCGGATCTCGCTTCTGCTGGCGCCAGCTGCAGCTTTGCTTTCGACGTTGATGGCAGCCTTAGTTGGCGGATTGGCTGGATTCCTGGGCGGCTCCTGGGCCCGGGCAGCGATGGCGATGACCGATCTGTTTTTGTCTTTGCCCTGGCTTTTTCTGCTGATTACGGTCCGGGCATTGATGCCATTGAATGTGTCGCCGATTGTTTCTGTACTCGTCACGTTTTTGATGTTGGGTCTGCTGGGATGGACGAGCGCGGCACGAGTACTCTGTGCGACCGCGAGTTCATTACGGGATTCAGATTTTGTCCGGCAGGCTCGAGCCTCGGGGATCCGCGGACCACGGCTGTTCTGGATGCACGTGCTACCGAACTTGAAGCCGGTGTTGTATGCACAGTTCTGGATTTCGATTCCCGTGTTTATTTTGAGCGAGGCAAATCTCGGGATCCTCGGGTTGGGGGTCGCTGAGCCGATGCCCTCATGGGGCAGCCTCTTGAAAGAGTTGGAAGGGCTTGTTTCCGTAGGAGAAGAGCCTTGGAAGTTCGTGCCCCTCTTGCTCCTGGTCATCGTGGTTACGTCGTTTCAACTGGTGCTTTCGAGGCAGGAAGAGGCGGCGGCATGAGGCACCTCTGGGAAAGGTTCGAAGTAATGTCGAAGTGCGGAAAAGCAGTTCTGGTTTTTACAACTTGCCTGGGAATACTAGCCGGCAGCGCGCTCGCGCAAGGCGAGTTGAGATTCTGCCTGCGATCCGAGCCAAAAACATTCGATCCGCTCAAAGTGGAGGACGACGCTTCGGTTGCGATCCGCTATTTAACAGGTGGAGTCCTGCTGCGTCTGAATCGCCAGACGCAGGCCCTGGAACCGGAACTCGCGCAGTCGTGGAAGGTCTCGAAGGACGGGAAGCAGATCACATTCAAGCTGCGCAGCGGACTATCTTTCTCCGACGGTACTCCGTTCTCCGCCGAGGATGTTGCTTATACGATCCAGCAACTGATGGATCCTTCGCTCCACTCGCCCACCGGGGATGCGTTCCGGTCGGGCCCGGGAAATACACAGACGAAAGTCATCTCTCCGACTCAGATTTCGATCACTTTCCCGGCCCCAGTCGCAGGCCTGGACCGGCAATTCGATCAAGTGGCTATTCTCTCCGCCCACTCGCCAAAAAAGGAGATGGCGGTGCTAGGGCCCTTCATGGTCGACGATTACAAACCAGGTGCGACGGTTCTGTTGAAGCGTAACCCGTACTACTGGAAAACAGACGCGCAAGGACGCAAGCTTCCCCATCTCGATGCCATCAAACTCGACATCCAAGCCAATCGAGATGTCGAAATGCTGCGCTTCAAACGCGGGGAAATCGATTTAATCAATACGCTCGACAGCGAATACTTCGACAAACTGGCAACGACGTCGCCGCAAGTTGTGCACGATGCCGGCCCGTCGCTCGACAGCGAGCAGATGTGGTTCAACGAGGTGGCAAAGTCTCCACTGCCTCCATATAAAAAGAATTGGTTCCGTTCGGCGGCTTTCCGGCGCGCAATTTCTGAGGCGATCAACCGGGAAGATCTGGCTCGGGTGGTATTTCACGGACACGCGCAGCCTGCAGTGGGTCCGGTTTCACCGGCCAACAAATTCTGGTTCAACGCCAAACTAAGGCCCGAGGCTTACTCGGCCGACGCGGCGTTGAAAACGCTACAGAGCGAGGGCTTCCGCCTTGAGAACGGCGCGCTCAAGGATAAAGAGGGCAATCTGGTCGTCTTCTCGATCCTCACTAATTCCGGGAACAAGAGCCGTGAACGCATGGCCACCATGATTCAGGAAGACCTGCAGAAGATCGGAATCCGTGTCAATGTCGTGACTCTCGACTTCCCTTCTCTGATCGAACGCATGACCCAGACCTTCGATTACGAGGCTATTCTTTTAGGCCTGACGAATGTCGGACTCGATCCCAGCGAGCAAATGAACGTGTGGCTAAGCTCTTCCGAGAATCACCAGTGGAACCCGCAGGAGAAGACTCCAGAAACCGCATGGGAAGCTGAAATCGACCGGCTGATGCTAACACAAGCCTCCTCGGCGGATGCGAAGAAGCGCAAAGAGTCATTCGACCGCGTGCAGGAAATCGCGGTGGAGCAGGCGCCGTTCATCTACTTGGTAAACAAAAACGCCTTATCTGCAGTATCGGCAAGAGTACAGGGCGCAATCCCTGTGATTGTCGCGCCCCAGACTTATTGGAATGCCGATCAACTTTCACTGAAATAGAGTCTCGCGAATCGGACCTCGAAGGGACCTGGCAACCTTGGTGGAGCAACCTGAGAACAACGTTCTAATGTCGGCCCGCGTCTCGGTGCGCCATGGCGACAAGCCTCCCGTTTTGCACGACGTGAAGCTCGACATCCGTCGAGGCGAGGTATTGGGTCTGGTCGGTCAGAGTGGCTCCGGCAAAAGCACGCTGGCGATGACCATCTTAGGTTTGCTCGATCGCAAGCGGGTAAAGACTGAAGGTGCGATCGAGTTTGAAGGATCTGATCTGTTGAAGCTGTGCGAACGCGAACTACGGGAGCTTCGGGGAAGGAAGATTGCCCTGGTATTGCAGAGCCCTCTTTCATCCCTGAACCCGGCGCTTAAGATCAGAACACAGCTCCGGGAGGCTTGGCGAGCCCACGCCCCCGGATCGGTCAACGATTGCGATCAAGCGATCCGCGCCGCGCTCGAGAACGTAAGTTTGCCTTCTACCGACGAATTCCTGCGCAAATATCCTTCACAGATGAGCGTCGGCCAGGCGCAGCGCGTATTGATTGCAATGGCCGTTATCCACCGGCCAGCTTTACTTATCGCCGACGAAGCGACCAGTGCTCTCGACGTAATAACGCAATCGGAAATCCTGAAACTCTTTCGCGAGCTAAGCCGCGGTTCGGGGATGACCCTCCTCTACATTTCACACGACCTCGCTTCGGTCGCCGAGATCTGCGATCGCATTGCCATCCTGCACCAAGGTGAAATCGTAGAGTTGGGTACTGCAGAACAAGTTTTGACGAACCCTCAACACGAATACACGCGGCGTCTGATGGCTGCGCTGCCGAAATTACCCCAGCCTTCGCCGAAGAGCAAAGCAGCCGCGATCTAGTCTTCACGCCTGCCTAGTCCGAATCTGCTAGCGTCTCTAAAAGAACTGCTTCACCTCTTCCGCCGGCAATTCGACGACTTCGAGTCTCGCTGTGAGCAGCCGCCGAAGGAAATCATGCTGCGATCTTCGGTCACCACAGTCACGTTCGCTTGCCTAGTGCTGGGACAGAGTGTCCCACGCCCATGTCGGAGGGACAGACTGGCCCGATCTCATCGAGAGCCATCCTGAAGTCGCCCATAGATTCAACCACTTACAGCCCACCCATTGGCTTCTCCCGTGCAACAGGCTCTGTGGGTACGAAGTGTGATCTTTTCCCCCTATCAAGAAAGGGTGAGATTTATGCGTGGCACAGAGAAGCCGAACAAAACTGGTCGTGGTGAACGGCACAGTGCGGCATGGGGCAAGCGTCTCGCGATGGTCCTCGCACTAACAACGGGGATGGCGTTCGGCCAGGGTTGGAATAATCTGGCCAACAGCGAAAGCGGCAAGTTCTCCTCGCGGATGTCTCCCGAGCTTTCAGGATTCGTTTCCAAAGCCAAGCAGGGACTAGGTAAGGGACAGACGGTAAGGGTCATTGTCCAATACCGACAGGTTCCCACGGCAGCGCATTATGCCACCATGCAAAACCGTGGCGGACTTCTGCATGCGAAGCTGCACATGATTAAGGGCGCCGCTTTCACGGTACCGGTCAGCGCTCTGCCAGCTTTGGAAGCAGACCCGGAAATCACGTCGGTCACCATCGACCATCCTATGAATGTGCTGGATGATCTGACCAATGGTGCCACTGGTGTAGCCTCCGCCTGGAACTCCGGCTTCACCGGAGCGGGTGTTGGCGTCGCTGTCATTGATAGCGGCATCAACGATAGTCATCCTGACTTACATGGCGCCAACGGCGCTTCGCGCGTCGTATATCACCAGGATTTCACCGGGACCGCAACGACTAACTCGAGCGGCGCAAAGTACGATCTGTACGGACACGGAACTCACGTTGCCGGAATCATCGGCGGCAACGGCTCACTCTCCGGCGGTCAGTATGAAGGCGTGGCACCTGGAGTCAGTCTGATCGACCTCCGGGCGCTGGATGCGAACGGAGCAGGCACCGATAGCACGGTCATCGCAGCCATCCAGGCCGCGATTTCACTGCAGAACGCCTACAACATTCGCGTGATCAACCTGTCACTCGGACGCGGCATCCCCGTCAGCTATACGCAAGATCCTCTCTGCCAGGCAGTTGAAGCTGCTTGGAAGAGTGGAATCGTCGTGGTAGTAGCGGCCGGCAACTACGGACGTTTGAGTGTCACCGGAAGCAACGGCTTCGGAACAGTCACTGCACCTGGAAATGATCCTTATGTGCTCACGGTGGGTGCGACCAAGGCTAACGGATCAACCTCAGCCGCCGCTGAAACCCTCGCCAGCTACAGTTCGAAGGGCCCCACGACGTACGATCACGTCGTAAAGCCCGACCTCGTTGCCCCAGGTAATGACGTCGTCTCATTAGCTGCTCCCGGAGCGACGCTCGAAGCTGCGTATCCTTCCGAGCTTGTAACCGGCACGGATGGCAAGAACGATTATTTCACGCTGAGCGGCACCAGCATGGCGACCCCAGCGGTCGCAGGGGCCGCTGCACTACTGTTGCAACAGCAAAGCACGCTTACACCCGATGAAGTAAAAGCGCGCTTGATGAAGACGGCCAGCAAGATGAACCTCGCATTTAACCTATTCTCGACTTCGGCCTATGTTCCGCACCTGTCGCAGACTTTCCTCTCGACCTATGATTTGTTCTCGGTCGGATCAGGCCTGCTGAACGTGCAGTCTGCAGTCGCGAACACAGACCTCGCTCCGGCTACAACCGGAACAGCCCTTTCACCTACGGCAGTCTTCAACCCGCAGAATGGCACGATTTCACTCGTGTACGGGAACTCCAGCGTCTCCCCGAGTTCGGTGGTCTGGGGAAGCTCGGTCGTCTGGGGAACCTCGGTGGTCTGGGGTTCTTCCATCGTGAGCGGAACGTCTGTTGTTTGGGGTAGTTCTCTGCCCTGGAACAGCAATGCGCTAAGTGCGTTCAGCGTGGTGTGGGGATCCAGCACAGGAACGGCTTCGGCCACTAGCGTAGTCTGGGGCGCGTCTGTAGGAAACGCTGACGCCGCCTTCACCGACGCCGGAGACGACGAACAATAGTAACCGTGTGAATGAACGACAGAAAGGAGAGAGATATGAACAACACACGGCAAACTAAAACGTTCATCGGCGCAATGATGCTGGCCGCTGCGGGCACCGCGGGATATGCAGGGTTCGTAAGCCATACGATGCATGCCCCATTCGCAGTAGCAGTGCTCGCCCTGGCAGCAGCAACTTCGCGAATGAGAGTGAAGCTGCCCGGCATCAACGGCAATATGTCAGTGAACCTGCCTTTCTTGCTGACGGCGGTTGTGAATCTAAGCGCAGCAGAAGCGGTAGCGGTCACCATCGTTTCAACCGTGGTGCAATGCTGGCCCCGCAAGAACGCGAAATTCAACCCGCAGCAGATGGCTTTCAATCTCAGCATGATGGTATTTGCCAGTTCACTGGCCAGCCTCATATTCCATTCAGCGTGGCTCGGCAAATCCCCAGTCCGGGGAAATACTCTTGGGCTGGCGCTGGCGACAGCCACTCTATTCCTGGGACAGACGGCACCGGTGGCCGGGATCGTCGCAATCAGCGAGGCAAAGGCGGCAGGGCTCGTATGGTGGAACTTGGCTCACCTTGCGTTCCCCTATTACGTGGTCAGTGCCGGCGTCACCTCAATGGTTCAGGCGCTGAGCTGGCATCTGGGCTGGGGATTGGCGCTCGCGGTATTTCCCGTGATGTACGCAATCCATCGCTCTTATCGTCTCTATTTCGGACGGATCGCAGAAACACTGCAGTCGAGTGTTCTGGTGAGAGCAGCTGGAGCGGGAGCGTAACAACTCGAACGAGAAATTAAGGTGGCGTGCGCCCGCAAAGCGCATGTCACCTTTTTCTTTTTAGGACAGTTACTCGAGGAATAGCAGGTGTTTACGGGATCGATTTCTCCATCGGCAAAACGTACATGTAATACACAAACCAAAAAACCAGAATAAAAAACGCACCAATCGAAACGGAAAGCAGAACTCCGCGCAGCGTCGTGAACGAGGATCGTTTTTGCTTCCGACTTCTCTTCATGAACCACTTGATACTTCCGCTGAACCATCCGCGATCTGGAGCTTCCTGCCGCCAAACCGGCCCGGTTTGTTCAATTGATATCTCCGGCTCCGACTAGGGCTGCGCTCCGATTTCGAAGTTCAAGGTTGAAAGAGAAAGCCGGTACTGATATTGAGCATTCACATACCCAATCGCAGCGTCGGTCTGCTGGAGCTGCGCCTGGCTGAGTTCAACGATCGATCCCAGTCCTAACTGATAACGCTGCTGAGCGAGATTCAGGCTAAGGTTAGCTTGCTTCTCCAGTTCTTCGGCCACACTGACGCGTTGGAAAGCAGTATTCACAGAAAGCCACGCCGTACGGACGTCGCGAACTACTCGATCGCGCAGATCTCGCGTATTCTCCGCAGCAGCTTTCGCGCGGTAATTCGCCTCCGAGGCCTGCGAAGTGAATAGGAAACCGTTAAATATTGGGACATTCATGTTCACGCCGATGGCTCCGTACCAGCTCGAGATGAAATAGTTGGAAAAACATCCCCCAAAGCAGTCCGGACGCACTGGCGACACTCCGGCCGTCCCCAGCGCACTGATCGTCGGAAGAATCTGGTCCCTCTGAGCGCGACGGAATTTTTCCGCAGCCTGTTGGTTGAAAGTAAAGGCTTGCAAATCAGGTCGCTGGTGGATGGCAGTGTTAATGAGGACATCAACATCGGGCGGCGGTGACGGTAATTGAGTATTTTCTTCGCTGAGTTCGTAATTGACTTGCTTGTCGAAACCGAGCACCGCTGTCAGGGCCGCAGTCGTCGAGTCGACATTGTTTTGAGCATCGAGTTGCAACAACTTGGCCTGCGACAAATTGACGCTTGCAAAAGAGAGATCAAGAGTCGACTTCAGCTTACTTTTCGCCAGTTCGTCGATCTGGTGTTGAACCGATTGCCGGGTGGCCACGGTTTGCGTTGCGACTTTGAGCAGCGCCTGAGCCTCGAGCGCGTTATAGAAGGCCTGGTCCGTAGCTAGAACAATATCTTCGGCCGTGGCGAGAGCATTAGCGTTTTGAGCCTTATCCAAGAGCTTGGAGTACGAGACGAGATTCACCGTGCGCCCGAAGTCCGTGAGCAGTTGGCTGAGCGTGACTCCCGCGCCAGCATGCTCCAGTAGACGAGGTGCGTTCAGCGCTCCTGCGCCGATACGGCTGCCTTCGTTTGCGTCCACCGCCGTAATAGCGCCGTTAAAGGTTGGCAGTTCCGCCGCTCGAGCCTGACGATAAACCTGATGTTGAGCCAACCCCAGCAAATGCCCGACGCTGATCTGAGGATTATTCTTCAGCGCCAACTGCTCTGCCTGCACGCGGGTTAGTCGAATCGGGCTATTCGCAGTCGGAACGGCTTGGCCCGCCTGAGCAACTCCGGAGTTCAGCGCCTGCAGCCCACCGTTGTGCACACCTGCCCCGAGTCTCAAGTTCGCTTCTAACGGCGCGACCATCTTCCGTTGTGCCGTCTGCGGCTGCGGGGCGGACGGCAGGTCTTCCGTTCTCCCTGAATTGTTAGAACTTTGCGCTGTGCCGGTTTGAAGCAGAAATGTGCACAGCGCCAGAATCGTCGTAGAAAGCCAAACTGTTTTTATTCTCACTGAGCGGCCTCCAGCGCGGGAGATTGCTCATCTTTCTTTCCATAAACCAACAAATAAGCCGCCGGCACAATGAAGATCGTCAGTAGCACCGACGAGGTCAACCCTCCGATGATGGCCTTTGCCATCGGCGCATATTGCTCAGCACCGGTGCCCAGTTTCAGCGCCATTGGAATCATGCCGATAATCGTCGCGAGTGACGTCATCAGGATTGGACGAAGACGTACGCGGCAAGCAGTGATGACTGCGTCCGCCGGTGACAGTCCTTGCTTCTCCAGATTGTGTGCGAAGTCGACGATCAGAATACTGTTGGAGTCGGCGATGCCCACCAGCATCAGAACTCCCATCAGCGACATCACATTCAACGTGCTTCCCGTCAGCGGCAAAATGATTAGTACTCCGATGAATCCCATCGGAATCGCCAGCATGATTAAGAAAGGATCGACGAACGACTTGAATTGAGCTGTCAGAATCAAGAACAGGAGCACGAAGGAAATTAGGAATCCGACAGCAAAGCTTTTGAAAGATTGTTCCATGCCATCTACCATGCCTCGCAAGTTGACTCGTACATTCGACGGAATCTCCTCTTTTGCCAGAATATTGCGAATAGAACTCGTCACATGCTGCAAATCTTCTCCGGAGGGCGTTACATAAATGTCGACCGCTCGCTGAATTTGATAGTGGTCCACTTCCGTGGGAGTCTGTACCTGTTGCACGTTGACGACATTGTTCAGAACTGTCGTCGGCCTTCCTCCCCCATTGCAGGCCCACGACGGCTGCCCGCTTCCGAGACGCGGGGGTCCCGCCGGACCGCAGTTCATATTTCCTCCCGAACCGGGATCACGCAAAGGAATCTGTCCGAGGTCGGCCAGATTGTGAATCGCAGCCTGCCCCTTCTCGAAAAACTGCACAGTCAGGTAGTAATCGTTGCCGCTCTTGCGATCGACCCAGTAATTGGGAGCGATCATGTAATTGGAATTCAGCGCGGTGATAACGTTGTCGACGACATCTTTCTGAGTCAGTCCCAATTCTCCGGCGTGAACTCGGTCTACATCGAGTCGTAGCGCCGGATAGTTCATGTCTTGCGGAATGTAGACTTGGCCGACACCCTTGATCTCGCGAATACGCGTCGCGAGGTTTTGGGCGATCCCATAAATCTGATCGAGGTTGGAACTGCTGACCTGCACGTCGATGGGAGCCGGCATGCCCGTGTTCAAAATCGCGTCGACCATCGAGCCGCTCGAAAAGAATGTGCGAATCTCTGGGAACTGCTTGCTCATGCGCTCCTGAACGCGGTCCATGTATGCGAAGCTGCTCAGCTTATGCGGTGTGTTCAGCTGAACTTGTACCGTCGCCGTATACGGACCGGAGTTCGTCGTGTAGAGCGCAGAGAAATCAGGAACAACTCCAATATTGGAAACAATCCTTCTCAGGTCTTTGCCTTCCATCGATCCACGAATCAGATCTTCAACCTTGGCGACATATTGGTCCGTAACCTCGATGCGCGTACCGGTCGGGACTTTCAAGTTGACGGTGAACTGTCCTGCGTCAGTCTTTGGAAAGAACGCCAACCCCATCAGCGGATAGATGGCCAGGCTCGCCAGGAACAGGCAGCTCAGGGCAACAACTGTGAGTCCAGGCCGCTGCACAGCGCGCCTCACCCAGTGCTCGTAAAAGTCGAGAATTTTGTTGAACATCCGATTGAAGCGCGCATTAAACCGATCCATCCATGATTTGCTGACGGAAGCGGTCGGCTCGACCTCGTACTCCTTATGTTCGTTCTCAGCATCATGGTGGGGCACCGCTTTCAAGAACCGGGAACAGAACAGAGGAATAACGGTCATCGCGACAACAAACGAAGCCAGGAGTGAGAGGCAGAACGCCAATGCCAAGGCCGAGAATAAAAACTTAGCAACGCCATACAGAAAAACGACAGGAAAAAAGTCGACGACGTCGACCAACGTAGCGGCTAGGACTGCCAGATTGACTTCAGCGCCACCGACCTCGGCGGCTACCATCGGTGCCGCTCCCATTTCAAGATGGCGATAGATATTTTCGAGCGAGATCACGGAGTTATCAATCACCCGCGAGAACGCGAGAGCCATGCCACCCAGAATCATCGTGTTTATCGTCCCGCCCATCAGGGCGAGAATGACGAACGCCGCAAGTGCTGACAACGGAATCGAAAGCAGCACAGCTGAGGTGGCGCGAAAACTGCCGAGAAAAATCAGGATCATCAGGCTGGTGAGAATCAGCCCCAGAAATCCTTCGTGCAGGACTGTGTCGATTGCTTCCTTTACATAAACAGACTGGTCAAACACAATGCTGGTAACCATCTGCTTGGGAATGTCGTAAAGATGCTTGATCAGTTGCCGAACGCCATCAACGACCGCGATGGTGTTCGTGTCGCCGCCTTGCTTCATGATTGGGATGTAGGCGGACTTCTGGCCGTCGATGCGAACAATGTTGTACTGGATTTGATGGGAATCCTCGGCCTTCCCGACGTCGTTGACGGTCACCCATGAATGACCGTCGACTTTAAGCGGGACCCTCCCCAGTTCGTCCATGTTGTCGACGAGACTATTGGAATATACGAAGTAATCGTACGGTCCCATCTTGACGTCACCTGCTGGCAAGATAAGGTTCGAGTCGTTCACGGCATGAACCACATCCATCAAGCTGAGCTGGCGCGATGACAACTTGTACGGATCCACGTAGACCATGATCTGGCGATAGATTCCGCCGAAGACACCAGGGATGGAGGATCCGGGGACGGTCGTGATCTGGTTGCGAATTTGGAATTGCGCGTAGTCGTGAAGTTGAGTCTCGTTTAAGCCCTCGCCTTTGACGGTAACCAGAGCCACGGGCAGGCTGGAAGCATCGAACTTCAACACCACCGGAGGCAGCGTGCCCGGCGGCAGACGCTTCAGATCCGCTAGCGCTAAGTTAGAAAGTTCGGTCACATCGGCATCCGGACTCGTACCCGGCTGAAAATAGACCTTGATGATGCTGACGCCCAACATTGATCGAGACTCAAAGTGATCCACGCCAGCCGCGAGAGTGAAGAAGCGTTCTAGCGGGTCGGTGATGTCAGTCTCAATGTCCTCGGGCGGCATGCCGCTATAAAACGTCGCTACGACAACCTCCGGCAAGTTGATTGGAGGAAATAAATCGATCGGCATGCGCGCGATGCTCGTCACTCCGATCACGAGGAGTACGAGGCAGATAACAATGATGAAATACGGATTACGAATTGAAAAACCTGGCATAGACCCTATCCAATCTTGTTCGTTCCGAACTCGTTTCTAAGCAACTGGTCGCCATTACTGCTGAGTGTCGCCCTCTTTGTACTCGGGCAGCACCATCATTTGCGGAATCACTTTTTCTCCGGCCTTCAGACCGCTGCGATCGCTCACGACAACTTTTTCCCCTTCCGCCAAACCGGACACGATCTCGGCATCGCTACTCGTTTGCAGCCCAATTTGCACTGGACGTTGCACTAGAGTCTCGTCGGGACCCACCACAAAAACTGTGGTACCGCCGCCGCGATGACTCAGCGCCTGTATTGGTACAGACGGAATGTTGTCCTTGCGGTCGAGTTGGAGATCCGCTTCCGCGTACAGACCGGGCAACATCACTCGTTGTGGATTCGGAACATCGACTTCGGTGTGCATCGTGCGTGTGTCGGAACGCACATCGACTGAAAACCGCGCCACCTTCCCCGGAAACGTCCGATTGAGCGAAGGCACGCGAACGTTGACCGGGTCGCCGATTTTAATGTCGCGAACATATGCCTCCGGAACCGGAATCACAAGGCGGAATAGATCGTCTTGCGAAAGTTTCACCAGGGGCATCGCCTGAGTGCTCGATCCGGTTCCCGCCTGCATGAGGGTTCCGAGGTTCGCGTACCTTTCGGTGACGATGCCGGCAAAAGGCGCCGTGATCTTCGAGTAGTCGTATAGGCTTTGATCATGCGAGAGTTTTGCCTTGGAGACGGCGAGTTGGCTCTCAGCCGCTTCCAAAGCAGCCTGACCCGCATCCACTTGAGACGAGGCTGCAAGATCTTTTCCCTGCGCGTCATCCACTTCTTGCTGGGCGACAATGCCGGGCTGGCTCTCAAATACTCCGTTCAGCCGCGTGTATTCCAGATGCAGGGCTTTATATTGCGCCTGGTACCGGCTGACGTCATGCTGGGCTCTTGTCACTTGATTGGTCGCGTTCTTGATTTCTGCCTGGTCTTCCTGCAGTTGTGCCTCTAGCTCCGGAATCTCCAGGATCGCCATCACCTGTCCGGCTTTCACGTGAGTGCCGTAGTCCACCAGCAGTTTTTTGACGTATCCCGATTCTTTCGCGTAAACGTCGATCTCCTGAAAGGGCACCAACTCGGAAGAAAGGGTGAGTTGCTGGCCTAGCGTCTTTTTTACGACCTTGGTCACTCCGACAGTAATGACGGGTCCGTTTGCTTCAACTTTTTTCTCGCTTCCACCCGAACAGGAAGACAGCCCGACAATTGCGAAGACTCCAAATGTCGCAAGGGTCAACAGAATCCCTTTGCCATTGCGGTTCGTTCCGTTCGCTCTACCCTCGCCTTGAGTTATCACGTTGCTATCCATCAACTTTCCCTGGCTTTTCTACGCCAGCCGATGTCTCAACGAAGAATTCCGATTACAGCAGTGTCTTCTTCATGATCTCGCTGAGCTGTGCGATCGAAAACGTGCTCGACCTGCAGAAGTCGATCACCATGCGTTCCTGAAGCTTCATTGCGGTCGCCACGCGTGGCACATCGCCCGCAATTTCCAAGGGAATGTTAAGCACCCCATGTTGATCTCCATGCAACAAGTCGCCGGGATGAATATCCATTCCTCCCACCGAAACTTTTGAGCCGATATCGAAAATGTGAGCGTACGCGTGCGAGACCGCCACGCTACCCGCAAATACCTGAACGCCCGTCGTCCTGACAGAAGGGAGCTCGCGGACCGCGCCGTTTGTCACATACCCGACACAACCCAAAGCTCTCAATATCGAAGCATGGACATCGCCCAAAAATGCACCCCGGCCAGGAGGGCGATCCATATCTTCGAGTACCAGAATGCGTGGCGCCGGAACGTTTTGGATGGAATGCCAGAAATCGCTGCGATCACGGAACGTTCCACCTTTCATCGGCGGCTCACCGCTTCTCAGACAAGCGGTGACGGCATAACCCACCATGGGTGGCGCATCTGTGAACATGCACCGGATGCTGGCATCAGTAAATCCCGTATTACGCAGCCGAAGATTGTAAGTCTCGACCGCGTTGGCGACCATGCACGTGTCAAATTCTCGGAGGGCGTCCAGTTCACTGTCGGTCAACAGTGGCGCGATTGCCATCGATTGTTTCCTTTCCAATGCTTTCTCTCGCACTGACTCGGCGCAGATCACTGCCCGAGCACTCGGGTTTCTAGTAAGCCGATTGAACAGCGGTCACTCCGCATCAATAGGCCCTGAGTGCAATGAGAGACGTCTGCCCTGCTTCGCGACTACCGCATGCGGTGCGGATCGAAGGAATGAGGAAGTATCAGGTCAGCAGCTTCGGCTGCACACACTAGGAGAGCAAATCAGAGGATGGAGGGGGGCGATTCGCGAGGCTTTGGTCAAGGAATCGCGTGGTTGCCGATGGTCCAACCGAAGACAATGGAGTATAAACAGTCGGCGACTGCAGAATTGCGGTTTGCCCAACCGGCGGCAACCAGTTGGCCGTGCTTTTAGTTAACCTTTGACGCCCTGGTTCAGACGAGCAATGCTTGTGTACAACGTGAGTTCTGGTGATCGAGGAATACTGTGGGGAACAGTATCGAGTAGCGACGCTCACCGCAATCGAGCACACAGCCAATAGCACCACCAGCGCGCCGGTCGTCTTGCGACGTGGATTGTCGAGGTTGGCGAGATGCACCATCTTTTGAAGGCTGAACTGTCTTGTTTTTATCATACGAACGAGACACCGGCAACCGTTGAAAGTGACGGTAGTCACCGAAAATCCAACATAGCATTGGAGCAAGCCGGACCTCGAGTTGGTTGCAGGGCGCAACAGAGTAATTCACAGTATTTCGTCGTATTTATTTACGTAGATGGCGATACGTAGTCTCAATTCCGTCTGCTGGCCATATCCCTCACGAGCCTTCCAAAAAAGCTACTGGAAAATCGCCGAGCAACTCGTTCAGCATCAAGCTGGCTCCGCTTTGTCGATCTTGAGATACCAATTCCTTCGGCTCTAGAATGCTCCTCCAGATCGGTGGGCTACCTGCAGGCAAAACAATATGGGTGTCGCACCAGTCGATTTTCTTCGACTCCCCCCCGAATTCTCCGGCGATCCGAGAGAGCCAACGAGGCACCACCACCAAAGCCGAAGTCGATGAAGTCTTCCGAAGAAATGCGATGACGTTTTCGGCGTGACACCCTACGGCTCGCAGGGGTACAAACTCACCCTCGTGAAACAAATCATCATGGTCGCGACGGAAACGGAGAGCCTTCCGAATGAGATACAGTTTGATCCTTCCATCGTGCCAGTGATCGACGAGACGAGCCAAAGCTTCCGTTTTGTTTTCACCTTCGGATTTCCCGATTTCTTTGAGCGCCGCTTCCCTTCTTTCAAAGTCAACGAGGCCCCGATTATCAGGATCGACGAGCCGTAGGTCCCACAACTCGGAGCCCTGATAGAAATCAGCTACGCCCGGCGCTGCAATCTTGAGCAGAGTCTGCGAGAGTCCATTGATCATTCCGAAATAGGCGATCTTCTTTTGAAACTTTCGGAAGTCGTCGAGGAATTCTCGATTGTTCTCATCTAGGATACTCGCAACGAATTTCTGCAACGCCTGTTCGTGCGGCTCATTGGGGCGTGTCCAGCGAGTGTGGACCATAGCTTCTCGAGTCGCTTTGACGAGATGCGCCTGCACACGCTCGATCAAAGACTCATCCGCCTGCCGATCGAGGGGCCATACGCCGAGCAGAGTCTGGTATAAAAAGTATTCTTCATTGCGGTCCGGTGCGGATAGTCCCTCCGCCTGCTGCTTATGCTTTCCGTTTAGCCCCGACCACAACTCCAGGTGTCTGAGCCATTCTTCCGGCATCTCCGAGAGCACGCTGATTCGTGCACGAACATCTTCGCTCCTCTTGGTGTCGTGGGTCGACGAGGCGTTGAGTGTTCCGGCCCAATGGATCTGTCGTTGTTCTAGGAAGGAGTAGAACTCGTCGAGCGTGGAAGCTTGGGTGGGCCGCGGATTTCCCCCGACTTCATTCAGCGATAGCAACGGGTAGTAAACGTATAGCGCTGTATCTTCAAGACCCTTGGCGACGATTGGTCCCGTAAATTGCTGCCACCGCATCACGAAGTTCAGGCGGGCCTCGCGCTGGTCTGCCAGCACATGTGGAGGGTTCAGGATCAACAAAACTTCATGAACAAAATCAAACGATGCTGAACTTAAATGGGGTGCTCGCACACGCGCCGCGGCAATCGCTTCTTCGATATAGTGGGTCGCGTGGGCGGGCAACTCCATATTGCGGATATACGTGCGGTAAACGCCAAGACAAGCCGTAACTTCGATCAAGGCATTGATCAACCCAACGCGCTCCAACTCGCGCGCATACCGGTCTTGGGCCGCGAGTTCGGCTAGCTGGCGGCCCAGTGTACGCATTTCCACGCCCAACAGCGTGCCCATAACCAGTTTCTTCTTCTGATAGAGAATGTCCGAGAAATCCTGTTTGCGACCAATGAACTCCGAATAGATTTCTTCGATGCGGCGCGCACCTTCGCTATCGACCAAGATTCCATTTGCCGCGTTCACATAGTCGTATCCCGTGGTTCCGCTCGTTGGCCAGTCTTCGGGAAGATCCTCACCGCGGGCAAGAATTTTTTCTACGACCACGTAGGACTGCGCATCCGTTGAACTCTTATCCTGCGACAGCCGCTCCTGGAGGCGTGTGAGATACGAAAGTGGGTCTCTCAGTCCATCAATGTGATCGATGCGAAGTCCCGAGCGCGGATTTTTCGCAACTAACCGCATCACATAACCATGCGTCGACTCGAACACGATTGGGTCTTCCACCCGGACTCCGACTAGATCAGCGATGGTAAAAAACCGCCGATAGTTGATGCTCTCGTTCATGTTCCGCCAGAAGGATATTTTGTAGCTCTGTTCGGCAAGCAACCGCTGCAGGAGTCCCACACTTCCCGCATCACCTGCCCTGCCATTGATTTCTGCCACGTTTTCTCGAACCAGCGTCGCGATTTCCGGACTATTGCTCATTAGCGACCGCAATCGGTCGCGCGTGGATTCGAACCGCAACCGCTGCTCCTGTGCACTGCTCGCGACGCGGCGGTCAGCGCGGGCAAGATCCAGCGCGGAAGAGAGAACTCCGGAGTACTCGTGGTATGCGCCGGTCTCCTCGCTGAGAGAGTTCTTCAGCCGACCCGCATGGAGGTTTAAGATCGCGTGATAGGAACGAGGAGCTACTGGAAATAAGGATTCAAAGTACTGAATGTAAAATCGACCGTCGTTGCAGACCAGCTTGATCTCACCGGAATCCAGAGCCTCTCCAAAGGGTCGTCCAAGCACGGGAAGCAAGATTCGCCCTTCGAGACTTCGGGCGTGGGGATGCCAGTCGATATCAAAATATGCTGCGAAGGCCGACTGAGCGCCGTTTTCCAGCACATCCATCCACCATGGATTCTCGGCGTTTGCAGCCATGTGATTGGGCACGATGTCCAAGAGCAGACCCATGCCTCGGTTCTGGAGTTCATTCTGCAGGGTCGCGAACTCTTCTTCGGTACCAAGATCCGGATTGATGCGGGTGGGATCGATGACATCGTATCCGTGTGTACTACCCTTCCGGGCAGCCAGAATCGGGGAGAGATAGAGATCAGAGATGCCCAACTCGTGCAGGTAATCAAGGATTTTGAGAGTGTCGGCAAAACGAAACTCCGAGTTGAGCTGGATGCGATACGTGGACGATGGCAGTCGCGTCTGTGGCATCTCTAGCCTTGAGGGAGCAAGATGTGGAGTTGCGCAGCCAGGCGATTGAATTCGTCGTGACGCTGGACCGCGACTGGATCCGCGCCAGGAGTATGCCAGCCATTCTGCTCATATGCCGACATCAGCGGACGATACACCATATTCTGTGCTTCCCAGAGCACGACGGTAAATGGCAACGAAGGAAGCAGATCCAGGAGTTTGAGCATGCGCTCCACTGTGGCAGCATCAGACGGATTCTTTGCGAACTCCGAGGCTTCCTTCTCGATGCGCCGCCTCATCTTGTACTCGAGAGTCGTTCCGTCCAGAGAGATTTTGCTGGCTGAGGCTTCTCGTAACAAACTGCGAATCGCGTCAAAGTCAAGTTCGGGGCGATCGAATAATTGCTGTAATTGACTGTTGAGCGCTATTTCTGCTGCGGACTTCAAGGCGTTTGGAACCGGGATGTCGAGCCCGTTCAGGAAACGAATCAACGGCGCCTGGCTCTCAAATACGGTTCGGTACACGGCAGCAGCGGAATTCAGAGAGTCTGTCAGAATCAAATTCGCGATCTTTCGCTGCTCGTCGCGGAAGAGCGTGCGCAGCGAGAAGACATGCTTTCCGTAGATGTGATCAAGCAGGCGAATGCCTTCGGCAGTATCGGCTTGTGCAAATGCTTCCACCAGTTTCTTTTCTTCTTCCTCCGAATGATTCTCGAAGGGTTGAACTCCGGCTGTGACGTTGTGATCACCGAGATGCAGAACGGCGAAACCCAGCTTCATGGATTCATCTGTGATCGCTGAGCGGAACTGCGCCGAACCCGTGGCAACCCGCATCTTCCCTTCGACTTCCAGCGAATAACTGAGCCGGTCGACTTCGTAGCAATAGATGCGGGTTTTATCGGGATACGCCTCAAATAACGAACTGATGGCGTAGTGACCTGCAACACGCTGAATATCGACCACCGCGGGCTTGACCCACTTTTCGTAGATGTGTGCCCCATCGCCATGTTCGGGGAGATTGCTTTTGGCCTCACCAAGATGCTTAAGAAAATCAGCCTCAATGGATTCACCGGAGCACTCTTCGGCTAAACGCAAGGCGCGGCCTGCGTAATGAATGACCTGGACCGTCTCGATTCCCGAGAGTTCATCGAAGAACCAGCCGCAGCTGGTGTACATGAGCATTGCGTGGCGCTGCATTTCAAGGAGCTTGAGAACTTTCACTTGCTCATCGGAGCTGAGCGCGCGAATCGTGTGATCGTTGAAGAAAGCCGCGCGCGTCTCCGGAGAACGGTCAAGGATGACCCGTATATAGTCGTCCCGGCCAACCCAGGGATCCCGGAAAAATGCTTTCAATTGGTTCTCGAATATCGGCGCGAGGCGGTCACGCAGCCAATCCAACGCGGCACGCAGGGGTGCTCGCCATTGCTGGTTCCACGCGTGCCCCCCCGAATTGCAGCCACAGTCGCTGCGCCACCGCTCAACCCCGTGGACGCAGCTCCAGGAACTGTTGTCAACGATCTCTACAAAATCTTCCGGAGGATATTTCTCTAAAAACTCGCCGTAGTTGGTAAGTTTAGCGACGCCATTCCGCTCAATCTCGTCCAGCGCATAAGAGAGCGCCATCTCGCCGAAGTGGTGGTGATGGCCATAACTTTCGCCGTCGGTCGCAATGTGAACCAATTGCGGCCCCTGACGCTCGTCCGAAAATCCGCTCATCAGGCGATCGGCGAATCGCTTGCCGTCACTCAGCAGCCCTTCAAAAGCTACGCCCTGAGAGATGGGACCGTCGTAGAAGAATAGGTTGATCCGCTTCTTCGAAGGCAGTCTTGCTGCATAGGCACGCGCCGGATCAATGCGGGCACCGGTCACGTCATGAAATCGGGTGCTGCCTTTCGATCGCACGCGCTTGGCCTGCCGAGGCGCAAGGATCGTAAATTGGATTCCATTCTCCGCAAGGACTTCCAGCGTCTCGGTATCCACCGCGGTTTCCGGCAGCCACATTCCCTCTGGAGTTCGGCCGAAGCGGCTTTCAAAATCCTTTATCCCCCACTTCACCTGCGTAACCTTGTCACGCCGGTTCGCGAGAGGAAGGATCATATGGTTGTAACCCTGAGCGATCGCCGAACCATGGCCGGAGTAACGCTCACGGCTCTCCTCGTCCGCCTCAATAATCGCCGCGTGTACGTGTGGCGCCTGATCTTTCATCCACGACAAAAGCGTCGGGCCAAAGTTGAAACTGATCTGCGCATAGTTATTCTTGAGCTTCAGTATCCGATTTTCGGCGTCCAGGATTCGGGATGCCGCATTCGGCGCATAACACTCGGCCGTGATGCGCTCATTCCAGTCGTGATAGGGATAAGCGGAATCCTGCAACTCGATCGCTTCGAGGTAGGGATTTTCCCGCGGCGGTTGATAGAAGTGCCCGTGAATGCAAACGTATTTCACTCCGCCTCCGAAATGGTCGAGATCCTTTTCAATACAAGAAACGAATAGGGAAAGATTCGCAGTTCGAGATCCGCCGAAAAAGTTTCTACTTCAGGCAAGGTGGACTCTGGACCACTCCACTTCGTGGATGCAGATTGAAGCATGATCATCCACTTCCCTGCCAACTCTGGCACGGTCACGGTGACGGGAAATTCAGCGAAGTTAAAAACCATTGCCGAATGCTGGGAGTCGCCATGATACGCGAGCAACAGTGCACTGTCGTGCAGTTCTCGAACGGTGTGCAAAGCACTACAGCCTATCTTGAGTTCCGTTCGAATTCGAATGAGATCTTGGTAGAAGTGATAGAGAGTCCGATGCGGCTCCTTTGTCTTCAGCGATTGATCTAGATGCGATCGCTTGAATGTCTGCTCGTCCTGCGGATCGGGCACGCTGTCTTGCCATCCAAAACTCGCGAATTCCTCGCGGCGGCCGCGGCGCACCGCTTCAACCAAGTTAGGATCGCCATGACTTGTGAAATATTGGAACGGTGCCGGTTCACCGTACTCTTCTCCCATAAACAACAAAGGAACAAACGGGGACAACAGTGTGATTCCGGCCACGAGCTTCAGAGTCTCAAAGTTCACAAGACTGGCGAGACGATCTCCCGCCGCACGATTGCCCACTTGATCGTGGTTCTGACTGCACACCACAAACTTTGACGGCTTGAGTCCTTGCGGCGAGTTCCCGTGTCGACGTCGCCGATGGGGAGAGTATTGTCCTTCGTAAAACCAACCGTCTCTAAGAGTCGCAATCAAAGGAGCAATCCCACCAAAATCTGAATAATAACCACGATCTTCTTTCGTCAGCAGCGTGTGAACAGAATGGTGAAAGTCGTCGCTCCACTGAGAATCGAGCGAATAGCCTCCACGCTCGGGCTCTTGCAGAAGTCGAGAGTCATTTAGATCGCTCTCGGCAATGAGTTGCATGTCGCGCCCCAATTTCACTGAAAGCTGTGACACCTCCGACTTCAGTTCTGCCAACAGATGCCGAGCGCCGAAATCGTAAATTCCGTGGACAGCATCGAGACGTAGAGCGTCGAAGTGAAAGTCCTCCAGCCAGTAGAGTGCGTTTTCGATGAAGAACCTCCTTACTTGGTCACTTTCAGGGCCGTCATAATTAATCGCCTCGCCCCAGGGAGTGCGATAACGGTCCGTAAAGTAAGGGCCGAATGCACTAAGGTAGTTGCCTTCCGGACCCAGATGGTTGTAGACGACGTCCAGCGCGACCGCAAGACAATGGGCATGTGCGGCGTTGATCAGCCTCTGCAGCGATTCCGGTTCGCCGTATGAATTCTGTGGCGCAAACGGATAGACGCCGTCGTATCCCCAATTGCGCGATCCGGGAAATTGCGCGACCGGCATCAACTCCAGAGTTGTGATCCCGAGATCCACAAGTTCCGGGAGTTGTGCGATCAGACCGTCAAAGGTCCCTTCCTTCGTAAAAGTGCCTACATGCAACTCATAAAAGATCGTGGTTCCGAGAGATCGCCCTTTCCATTTGCGATCGGTCCATTTGAAAGTCTCAGGATCGAACACTTGCGACGGACCGTGCACGCCTTCAGGTTGGAAGCGTGAGGCCGGATCGGGGAATTCGCGGCCGTTCTCCAGGCGGTAGAAATAGCGGGCGCCCGGTTTCAGGTTTGGCAGGATCGCGTGATGGTAGCCGTCGGCCAATGACTCCATCGGAACGAGTTCATTGGAGCCACATATGCGCACAAAGACTGAACGCGACTTCGGGGCCCACAGAAGAAATTCCACACCGCCGTCTGTAGTGACCTGTGCGCCTAACCGCATCGAGTTGGAAGTAACATTGGTTTGTGGCATCGAGCATCCCGCGAAGAAAGCCTATATGTCGAACACTCGATAGACTGCGGAGGGTTCCCGCGCCTGCAACAACGTGATCGCGACATTATAAACGGGACTTCCGCCCGCAGTTTTTCCTTCCAGCTGTCCATGATGAGCGTGACCGTGAAGCACTAGGTCGGCGCCATGACGGTCGACAACCTCGGCAAGCCGTGTCGTTCCAAGAAACGGAAAAATTTCGGCGGCCTCGCCCTGCACCGTGGCGGCGATGGGAGAGTAATGGATTACCACGACGCGTTTCGGAGTACGAAGCTGGGCCATCGCGCGTTCGAGTTTGAGGGCCTCGTCAATTGACGCTTGCACGAATTGTTTAATCTCAGGTTCACCGAACGCAGTGAGTACGCCGCGCCCGAAACCGCCCACGAAGCCCTTGGTGCCTGCGAATCCCACTCCGTCGCGTTCATAGGCCGTTCCGTCGAGGACTTTGATGCCTGAGCTTTCCATCATGCGCATCAACTCGGCCTGTTTCCCACTTTCATAATCGTGGTTTCCAAGCACGGCAACGGTCGGAACCCTTGAGCGCACCACGACATTCAACAGCGGCTCCATCTCCTCAGTTTTCCCGTAATTCGTGAGATCACCCGCGAGCACGAGAATATCGGCCTCCTCCCGCACCCGGCTCAACTGGTCGTGCAACGCGTTATGGCGGGAGGCGGAGAAATGCAGATCGGCTGCGGCTGCAATTCTCATGAATTCTTGTCCGATTCTGGGACCATTTTCAACCGCCGTTCCCGATACTCCTCCATCAGGTTCCCGAGCCCCCACTCCTTCGCGTCGATGGCGAACATCTTGTCGTCGATCAGGCTACCGCGAAATTTCGCGTTGGACTCCGAATGAAAAACCGCATCTTCAAAGCGCCGCAACAGATCGCGCCACAAATCAAATGGAACAAACTGCGTTTGTCCGGGATACACGTAACGGAACAAAACAAGAGCCCAGAAAAGCATCTCCCAGTTTTCTCCCGCCAGTCGAAGCACGCGGTCCCAGTCAAGTTTGCCCCTGGTGCCATAGATCACATGCGCAATGTCCGCGCCGTCAAAGCGCTCGCGCCGCGTCACAAACAATTTGGAAGCAATCAGCTCTTCAGCGGCTAATACAAGGGTTGGCACGCCAAGCACAACTGCGGGTTTCGAGCGCTCAATCCATGAGTCATCAACCACAATCGCAGCATTGCTCATACCTGTAATCAGATCAACAAAAAATTCGTCACGATGCGCCTTGAAGAGCCAAACCGGGTCGCATGTCTCACACTCGAACCCCTCTTCCCGAAGTAACTTCAACGCGACCGGAGCGTTCTGGGCCGTTAGAAAAAGATCGAGATCCTTCGTGTCGCGGCAAATGCCAGTGTGCTCTTGAAGAGCAAACGCACCGGCTACCACATAAGGGATTTCACGCAGTTCGAATAGCGCCAGGATCTCGCGAAACAGCAGTTCCTGCTCCCGCGGCATTTTCGTTGGCTCTGAAGTGGTCTCGGGCGGGACGCTAGTGTGCCGTTCGGTCATTGGACATCCTTAGATTCGAAATAAGTAAAGATGTGAACTAGGAACGGTAGTTTGTTGGCGCAAGCTGTGCGATTCAGTCTTTTTGCTTGGTCCGACCCGCATACTTCTGAACTGTCGACAAAAATGACAGGCTCGTTTGCGGAGGAGTCACCTTGCCCGCCAGGATGTCGGCCATGGATTCCGACGAGCCGTATAGAGCACGCGCGTTGTCTTGGTCTTCCGTAATCGATGAACCGCTGATGTTCGTTCCTGCGAAGGCCCCTCGTGCGCGCG
The DNA here is from genome assembly GCA_963793945.1 of uncultured Acidobacteriota bacterium. GTDB lineage: Bacteria > Acidobacteriota > Terriglobia > Terriglobales > Acidobacteriaceae > Sulfotelmatobacter. The sequence goes on from CAWCCE010000003.1 coordinate 784,530, forward strand.
AATAGCTGATGACATCGGAGTTCATCTGCATACCTTGATTTCCCATCGGGCCCGCCGTGACGGATGTTTCCGTCCCGAGATTGAACTTGCCCGATTCCAGCTGCTGCATACCTTTGTCGTCGGTCACAACCAGCACAAGGTCGACTGCTTCCCCGCCCAGCTGTGCACCCCAGCTTCCGCCTGAAATGTCGAGTGGAGCAGGAGCGCTCCAGCCTTTTGCTGTTCGGCAAGTCGCAAAGCCTTTCCCGTGTTTGGCGCCCACGAGAACAGCAACCTCAATCGTCGAGGGAAAGACAGCAATGCACTCGGCGCGCTTGATGACGCCCGCAGGAATCGATTTACCCGGTGTGGCCATTACCTCGTTGAGTACCTGCGTCGATGCCGCCAGCCGCTTGGAAAGATCGGACTGCTCATTTGTATCGGCGGCCCGTCCCCAACTCACCATTGAAACCAACACGATGAGTACCGCCAGAAGAAGTCGGGTGCAAAACTGTCGCTGATTCATTCGCCGATACCTCGATCTTCCGCTCATTCATGAGAGTCGGATTGAGTTCCAGAAATAACATTATCGGGGTCGGCGTAGTACAAACCATACGGTATAGGCTGTAACCCACGCCTAGAAAAGGGGTTAGGAGCACAGAGAATTTTCACCGAGAGGAATTCGCTTCCGCGATCTGCCAGATAGGGCTAATAGACGCGCAATGCTTCTCCTCCGGCCGGCCCGGCCAGACATTAGACATGTGTGGATTGTGGTTTTCCTCGCGCGTGGCTGGCGTGATGAACTGCCGCTGGCGTTTCAGGTATAGGACCGGGACCGCCGTCTTCGAAGGCCTTCCCCCTTGCACTTTCGAAGTTACGGCGATTACCCGGTCTCCACACCTTTCTTGAAGGGCGCGCCCACCGCCGAGGCACCGATGATGGGTGCGCCACTCAGCCCGCCAATAACTCATGCGGCGGATCGGCCATGTGTGCTAGTAACCACTAGCCGATATTACTGGGATAGTGCAGGACATCTGAATTTCGTTACATGGTTACGATTTTTTGTCGCTTCTCCGAAGATTTCCGCACCGTTAAATTGTCGTAGAAAACCCCGGCACCTCCGCTGCGCGGGTGTAGAATGCTGCACACTTAGTTGGGCCCGAGGCACCGGCGTGCAATTCTATGCGTTTGACAGCGGCTATTTGGAGCGGCTCCGTTCGGGCGACTTCCGGACCGAAGAACATTTTGTCTCCTACTTCAGCGAGTTGATCCAGCTCAAACTTCGTTCCCGTCTCAATTCGCGGGAGGCCATCGAGGATGTGCGCCAGGAAATCTTCGCTCGGGTTTTTTCTGTGTTGCGCAGCAGCGAGGGACTTCGCCAGGCAGATCGCCTCGGCCCCTTTGTGAATTCCGTCTGTAACAACGTCTTGCTCGAACATTATCGTTCGTCTTCTCGCATTTCGGTTGAGGACGACGACAAAGATGCCGCAGAGATCCCCGACCTGCGGAGCGACGTGCTGGACGAAATCATGACGAAAGAAACCTCCGAAATCGTCCGAGGCATTCTCGACGGCCTGAGCGAGCGCGATCGGCGCCTGCTTCGCGAAGTGTTTCTGGAAGAACGGGATAAAGACGAGGTCTGCAGGGATTTTGGAGTGGACCGCAACTACCTGCGGGTACTTCTTCATCGGGCTAAGCAAACCTTTAAAGAACAATATGTTAGCGGCGCTGGGAAGCCGCGGCGCGGAACGCCAAATCTTGACCGGGTCGGCTGAAACGTTTTCGCTGTTTTTCGCACTATTACTCGTTGAGGGAATATAGGCGGTTATGGACCATCAAGAGGCGATTCGCCTGACAGCCACGGAACGGTATCTGATGGACGAACTCCCGCCCGAGTTACGCGATCAATTCGAGGAGCACTTCTTCGACTGCCCGGAGTGTGCCTTGGATGTTCGTGCGGCCTCCCAGTTCATCGAGAAGAGTAAAGATATTCTGGCAGAAGAAGTTCAAACAGCTGTGGTGGCGACCCCGATGTCAGTTCGTGCTCCGTCGGGATGGCTCGCCTGGCTTCGTCCTGCCATGCTGGTGCCAGTCCTAGCGCTGTTGCTGTTAGTGATTGCCTACCAGAATTTCGTGACTTACCCGGAGATGAGGCTGGCTGCGAATCACCCGGAGGTTTTGCCCTGGGCCACGATTAACACTCGCACCCGCGGGGGCTCAGCAACCAAGATCGACATTCGCCGTGGCAGTGGTTTCGTCCTAATGGTGAACATCCCTCCCGACGCACAGTTTTCGAGCTACGTGGCGGAACTCTACGATCCGGCGGGAAACAAAGAGTGGTCATTAAAGATTTTGACAACACCAGAAGAGGACACGTACATCGTCCGTATACCGCCTGCGAATCGCGATAGTGGCACCTACGCTTTAACTCTCCACGGAGTTACCAACACCGGTCAGAACTCAGAGATAAGTCGCACGCCTTTTGAACTGCAGGTCGAGAAGTAATCTCACAACTAGAGGAGTTGACAACATGGCCGCCAATCCAAGATCAGAGGTTGAAACCGAGTCGTATCTGAAGCGATACCACGTCTATCATGCCGAGGCGCAGATTCTCAGTGGCCACCTGAAACACCCGATTGAACAGCCAATCGACTTCGGTGGGCACGTCGTTCTTTCGAAGACGCGCCGCGAAGGTCACATCACGCGTTCGATGGACGCCAGCACTTTGGAGGGACTGATTTCCTTCAAGTCAGGGTTCACTCGCGCGTCTGGAAACAAGATCGAAAAGAAGGACCTCTGGGGAAACGATCATTCAGGCTGGGTCACGCTCTCAACGGCCGTGATCGAAGGACTGAACGTGCTTGAGGTGATCACTGCGGATCGCGTCGTTGCACAAGTGTCCACGGAGCATCCCGTGAAGCACGGTCATGTTCCCAAGGTTACGTTCCTAGGGTCGCGGTTTGAAAATCTACGCGTCGGTGGGTATCCGGTTGAACTCGAATTTGATCTAGGCATTTGCGGCGAGAGACCGACAGAGGACCGGACGTACCTTGCCGACCGAGGATTTCTCGATCGCGTCGAGCATCAGTTCGAGGATATTGCCCGTGCCAAAGGACTTCCGGAGTCTTTGCAGCGGGAATACAAAGCCAAGGTCGTATACATTGACGATCTCAAGAAAAATCATCGAAATGGTCATGGTCATTCCAAGCTGGAATGCTCCCTGGTAAAGAGCATCGGGCCGATCCCAATTCCGGGCGTCAAGAGCTTCGGAAATATCCTTGTGATTCCCGATTTCGGGACCGTATCCCTCGGGGAGATCATCGTCGGAGTAGAACCCGGTAAGGAGGATTTTTCCGATCAAAAGATGGCTGCGGTTCCAGACGATCCACCCAGCGCCAGCTTCTTCACTCTGAACATGCTGAAGATGCACATGGGTTGCATCGCCGGCGGTAGCGCAACAGCTGCTTCGGCGAATACGAATGGCGTGACACGGCCCTAATCCTCTTTTCGACCAGTCCCCGGTGCGTTTTCTCGTCGCGCCGGGGCTGCGTCCGTCCTGCTCATTATTGGTTGTACTACTTGTCACCAAACGGCTTTTTGAGCGATGCGCTCCCTAAGAATTAAGCTTCGGCGACCGCGTGATAGGAAGCGCTTGTCGCTTTGGTGCCTGACTCTCGCTACAACTCTCGCTTGCACGACAGGCTGCGATCGAACCGCGGGAGCTTCGGCCGCGTTGGACCATGCTCGCCAGACTTTCATCCACGGCAACTTGGTACAGAGTGAAAAGGAAGCGGAGTTTGGCTCCCGGAGATATTCAACTTCCGCCCCTCAGTGGAGTGGGAAATTCAAGATCCTGCAAGCGCAGTCTCTTCTCTGGCAGAGTAAGTATCCTGCCGTTTTGAAATTGCTAGACCCAGCGAACTTGGCTTCCATCCCGGCTGAGGATGCAATTTCAATTCTGACTCTTCGAAGTGTCGCCCATGCACGCCAGCTGGATTTGCCCACAGCGACGCGCGAACTCGAAGAAGCGAAGCAGATGTGTGCACAATCGAATGCCGCGAGTTGCGGGGACGTTTTTCAGGCCTGGGGGGTTTTCACCCTCGGGCAAGATCATTTCGATGAAGCCTTGCGGGCATTCGAACAAGCCTTAACTCATGCGAGAACTGCAGGCGATCGCTTTCTCGAAGCAACCTCGCTTGTGAACTTGGTTGGCGTGCTGGTAAAGGAGGAGCGCTACGACGAGGCGGTCGATGGATCGAGTGCTGCAAACAAAGCGGCGACGAGCATTGGCGCGGGCGACGTCGCCTTGGCTGCGCAAGTGAATCTAGGCTGGGCATATTTCCGTTTAGGCGATTCCGAAAGAGCGCTCGAAGCGCTGGTCGAAGCGGAAAAGGGTGCTGAGCGACTCGGCGATGTCTATGTCGAGGATATGTCCCTCATAGACATCGGCTACATTCACATGGAAGCGCACCATTTCGACCTCGCCGAAACAGCCTTTCAAAGAGCGCTCTCTCTGGCCGAAGCAGAAAACAGCAAGGAGCACATCTATAACTCTCTCGAGGCCTTGGCGCGAGCCTCTCTACAGGCCGGAAACCTTCCTGATGCAAGCAAGTACGCTCAGAGAGCACTCGAGATCGCTCAGCAAAGCGGCAACCAACTTGATGAACTCTACCCAGTTTTGGTTCAGGGCCAAATCGCGGCTCGGCGTGGCGAGGCCTCTGAGGCGGAACGTCAGTTTCTCCGAGTCCAATCCGATCCGACTGCTCTCATATTTTTGAAGTGGGAGGCCCAACACTCACTCGCCCGGCTCTACGAAGATTCGAAACCTCCGGATGCTGTCGATCGCGAATATCGCGCCGCCCTTGCCACCATCGGATCTGCCCGCGACAGCGTTCAACATACCGACTTCCGCCTTTCCTTTCTTGCCAACGGGGAGCCCATCTATGACGACTACATCCATTTTCTGATAACTCGCGGCCGGACGAACGAGGCCCTTCGCTGGGCAGATTACAGCCGCGCACGCACCCTCGCGGAGGGATTAGGCTTCGTTTCCAAGGGGATGAGCCTCGGCCCTCCTCCCTTAGACGCGCAGGAACTCGCCTCTCGCACCGATTCCACGATTCTCTTTTATTGGCTCGGCCAGCGTAGTTCTTACCTGTGGGCGATCACTCCCAAACAAGTCCAGTTATTCTCCTTACCGAGTTCTGAAGAGATCGACGCCATCATTGAACGCTATAACAGGGCTTTAGGTGGCCCTAAAGATGTGCTCGACTCAGGCAACTTGGATGGCCAGTCACTCTACGAAATGTTGATTGGGCCGGCGAGCAAACTCCTGTCGACCGGTAGAAAGGTCATCATCATCCCCGACGGCAAGCTGAACATCCTGAATTTCGAGACGCTTCTCGTCCCCCAGCCGGTTTTGCATTATTGGATTGATGACGCCACGGTCTCTCATGCCAGCTCTCTTCGGCTTCTCAGTCTTCGCCACGGAAACAAAGGAAGTTTTGTTCCAAACCTCCTTCTTGTTGGCGACGTCGTCTCACCAAGCCAGGAATATCCGGAACTAGCAAATGCGGCGATCGAGATGGCGAGCGTCGAAAAACACTTTCCCGCGGCACAAAGAAAAGTCCTTCAACGCGATCAGGCTACCGCCGCCGCTTATCTGGCGGACAATCCTGAACATTTTTCCTACATCCATTTTGTTACGCACGCCATCGCGAGCCAGACAAGTCCGCTCGACTCGGCAATTATCCTGTCTCGAGGCAACGACGAAAACGGCTCCTTCAAGCTGTACGCACGCGACATTATTCAGCACCCGGTGAACGCTGACTTAGTGACGATTTCCTCGTGCTATAGCGCCGGCTCGCGCGCTTACGCTGGGGAGGGACTCGTGGGCCTGTCGTGGGCGTTCGTTCGAGCAGGCGCCCACAATGTCATCGCCGCACTTTGGGAGGCGAGTGATCTTTCCACGGGGCAACTGATGGATAAGTTTTACGATGGATTAAGTCGCGGAGAATCTCCGGATTCTGCGCTGCGCTCGGCCAAGCTCTCCTTACTACATTCACGGACTGCGTTCCGCAAGCCTTTCTACTGGGCGCCATTCCAGCTTTATGCGGGATCGTAGTCGCTTGCCTGATCACTTCACTTCAAAACTGTAGGAGCCCGATCCGACCTTCACCAGGTATGATCCGTTCTCGTCCCGCGCCTCAACCGGATTGCCATCTTCCGTGAGGCGAGCGCCCGGGATTATCGGCAAGAAAATCCTTGCTGAGGTATTTCCCGGAATCGTCACGCTCAAAGAAAACGGACCTGCGGGCGTTCCCTTCCAATCGCTAATGATCTTCCCGTAAACCGAATCGTATTCGGCCCGCGCCGACGTCATGCGCGCATCGAGGTGTGGATGAATCACGATCTCTTTGAAACCCGGTGAATCTGGCGTCGTGTCAATTCCCGCTGCGTAACGGTAGACCCATGCAATCACCGATCCGAACGCGTAATGGTTGTAAGAGTTCATTGACGGATCCCCAGTATCTCCGTTCCATCGCTCCCACCATGTCGTTGCACCTTTCGACAGCATGTAGCCCCAAGATGGATATGTGTCATTCAGCAACAGGCGGTAGGCGACGTCGCTGCGCCCATGATCTGCGAGCGTGAACAAGAGAAAAGGCGTTCCAAGAAAGCCCGTCGACAGATGCCAATTACGCGATTCGATATCTTTGACGAGTTTGTCGACCAGCATCGGCTCCAGGGCCGAAGGAGCCATCTTCGTGTATAGTGCGACCACATACGAAGTCTGCGTCCCGGTACCAACTTCTCCGTCCTCTTTGATATATGCCTTCTGAAACGCCCCACGAATATTCTCTGTAAGGTTGTCGTAGCGCTTCACATCGGCCTCTTTGCCGGTGGCGTGTGCCATCTGCGACATCATGTGAGCGATCAATGCCCAATACGCGGTTGCAAGCAGATCCTTATTAGTATGCTCATCTGGCGCGAGCCAGTCGGCAAAGTTCGGCCCGACGGCCTTCGTTCGCAGAAAATCCGGATTGCGGCTTTGAATGAATTCCATCCAACGCTGCATCGCATCCCAGTTCTGCTCGATCACAGCCTTGTCGCCATATTGCACCCACGTCGTCCATGGGACGATCACACCCGCGTCACCCCATCCTGGCGCTCCAACTCGATCGCTTGATGACGTGGGATCCTCGAACTGTTCCTCGCTGGAAGGAAGCGTGTTTGGAGAAACATTCGTGAACGCTCCCTGACTCGATTGTGCATCCACAATGTCCTGGATGAATTTCTGCGAGAACGCTGCGATGTTGAAGTTATAGCTCCCGGTCCGCCAGAAGACTCCGGCGTCCCCCATCCATCCCAGCCGCTCATCGCGCTGAGGACAATCCGTCGGGATACTTAGAAAATTCCCGCGCTGTCCCCATATTCCTATCGACCACATCCGATTGACCAGGTCGCTTGAAGTCTCCAGTTTCGCGACCGGGTCGCCACTCACGCTACTGACAACGTCGCCGCGAATTGCGTCGAGCGTCGGTGTCCCTGGATAGCCAGTCATCTCCACATATCTAAAGCCGTGGAAAGTGAAATGTGGAGCAAACGTCTCCTCATCGCCGCCGCGCAACGTGTAAACATCGGTGGCATCGGCGTTGCGCAGATTCGCGGTGTAGATCGTCCCGTCCGGATTTAGAATCTCGGCGAAGCGCAACCGGACCTTGGTTCCGGCCGCTCCTTTCACCTTTAGAGTCGTCCATCCCACCATGTTCTGCCCCAGGTCGAAGATGTAAGCTCCATTTGCAACCGGGGTCACACTCTTCGGAACCAGAGTGGCGATGACTCGTGCAGGCGCATCGATCTGGCTCGATACCATAACGCCGGGAGCATCCCCAATTACTGCCGGCTTCCACTTCGAGTCGTCGAAGTCAGGCTTCTCCCACCCAGCCTGCTCTAATCGGGCGTCGTACACTTCCCCGTTGTAAATGTCTGATCGAACGATCGGCGATCCGTTGGTCTTCCACTTCTCGTCCGTGATGATGAAATCGTGGCTGCCCTCTGCGTAGTTGATTTCGAGTTGAGCAATAAAGCGATCTGGAGGCGCAAAGAAATGCATCCCAACCCAAGTCAAACCGCTCCCATACCATCCGTCCCCCAGCACGGCAGCAATGGCGTTGTTGCCATGGGCTAACAGCTTCGTCACGTCGTAGGTCTGATACATCACACGTTTGCGATAGTCCGTGAATCCAGGCGTCATCACATCGTCGCCAACGCGGCTGCCATTCAGGAATACGCGGTAGCTCCCGAGAGCGGTCACATAAAGCCTGGCGCTTTGTACCTGCTTCGACAGCACAATCGTTCGACGAAGGTAGCCGGCTCGCTGGGGTAAGGGCCCCGGATCGCCCAACCTTTTGTCCGTCAACTCCGCAACGACTTGAGCGGCTTGCCAATGCGTCGGCGGTTCCAGACTCGCTTTCCAATGTTCATTTGTCGGGAAGCGCATCACGGAGCCGTTTGCTCGAGTGATCTTTACCAGTGCTGCCAGGGCCGCTGTCGCGGTCTTCGTCTCGGCGTTTGGACCATACTCCGGTGGATCCGGAGCAGTAATCGTCACGTCGATCAAGTTCTTGCCAAGCACCAATTGATCGGCAATGTCCCTTCGATCGAAGGTGGCCCATCGACTCTTGGCGTCCACTTCGTGCCCGTTCACCTTCGCTACAACATCTCCTCGCGTTGCGAGCAACAGCACCGCCTCTCGCGGTCTCTCCGAGAGGTTGACGGTGACGCGAAATGTGGCTGCCGTCTTCGGCGCAACGGCAAGCGCATTCTGACCCGGTGCCCAGATCCAACGGATCCCGCGCCGGTCCGCTTCGTCCTGCGGATTTCCCCAGCGAATCCATTTGGCTTTCCAATCCGTCGGACGGAGAAGCCCCATCTCCCACCATGCGACCTCGGCAGATTCGGTCGCTTGTCCCGACGCGTCCCAAACTCGAACCTTCCAGTAGTATCTTCGCCGCGACTCCAGCGTGGGCCCGTGATATGCGATCCCAACCGACTCCGCCGACGGCATCCTCCCGCTATCCCAGATGTCTGCTCTGCCGGACTTTAAATTCTCCTCGCGGCTAGCAACCAAAATCTCATATGCCGACTGGCTCCAATTGCGCTCGCGATTGTCGCCCTGCCACGACAGGTGCGGGGTCGTCGCGTCAATTCCCAATGGATTTTCAAGATATTCGCAGCGTAAGTGCACCGGGGTTGCGGAAGCAGTCGAAATCAGAATCCCAACTGCGAGAACAACGTTCGATATCTTGCAACGCTTCACCGTACCCTCCCGAAGTCCAGCCTAATCGGCTAGAGCGACCGAAAACAAAGCCTCTTCCTCATCCCCATCGCTTAATGCTGAACGGCTCGGTCGACGCCAAAGCCACACCGCGGGGATGGTTTCACTTGAACAATGCCGATGTCAAACGAGCTCCGCCAACCACGCGATAGATCGGAATGCCAGAATAGTTTTTTGCGGCTCTGCGGAGTGTTAAGCTGTGCTTCTGTATCGTGAACTGAAGTCTGCGGACAGCATTTCGTTACCGACTGAGCACAGGGATTATAAGTTCGACCCCAAGGAGAGGCTTCCATGGACGCACGCCAAAGTCAGAAAGTTTTTGACGCGCTCGAGTCCTTCCGCATCGAGCTGCCGTCCTGGGGCTTCGCGAACACCGGCACACGGTTCGGCAAATTCATTCAGCCAGCCGCGGCCACCACAACCGAAGAAAAATTCAGCGATGCTGGCCAGGTCCACCTACTGACCGGGGTCTGCCCCACGGTGGCGCTGCATGTTCTGTGGGATTGCCCCGATGGCGTGCGCAGCGCGGACGACATCAAAAAGTTTGCCGCCCGCTACGGCGTTCTGCCCGGCTCCATCAACCCCAATCTATTTCAGGACCAGGAATACAAATATGGCGCCTACGGGAATCCCGATCCGTCCATCCGTCAACGAGCGCTTCAACATACGAAGGACAGCATCGAAATCGCCCATCGGCTGCACAGCCGGGACATCTCCATGTGGTTTGCAGATGGCTCCAACTATCCCGGAACCGCGAATATCCGCCAACGCAAGCAGTGGTTTACAGAGCTTCTGAAGAACTCTCATGCGGCGCTCTCGCCTGGTCAGCGCCTTCTGATCGAGTACAAGCCGTTCGAACCGGCGTTCTACCACACTGACATTGCCGATTGGGGCATGTCCCTGCTCCTCTGTCGCGCCGCCGGGCCTCAGGCCAAGGTCCTCGTCGATACGGGACATCACTATCAAGGGCAGAACATCGAACAGATCGTTGCGTGGCTACTTGCAGAAGATATGCTCGGTGGATTTCACTTTAACGACCGCCGTTATGCTGACGACGATCTCACCCTCGGCTCCATCGACCCATATCAGGTCTTCCGCATCTTCCACGAGATTCACAACTTCGAATGGGAGACCGGCAAACATGCCGACATTGCCTACATGGTCGATCAAAGTCACAACCTGAAGGGCAAAATCGAAGCTATGATCCAGACCGTGACCATGGCACAGGAACTCTTCTCCAAGGCGGCGTTGGTCGATGGCCGGGAACTTTCTGGCGCGCAGCAAAATTGCGATCTAGTTCGAGCCGAGTCCTTGCTTCAGGACGCATTCGCGACCGATGTCCGTCCAGCGATCCAGGAATGGCGCGATTCCAAGGGTCTGCCCAAGAATCCAATGGAAGCATTTCGCCAGAGCGGGTACCTCGAGCGCATCACCAAGGAACGCACGGCCCGCAATTCGCAGAACATCTCCTCTTATGCCTAAGAGCAATCGTGGGAAGCCCTATCTAGCTTTCGACTTCGGCGCGCAAAGCGGACGGGCCGTTCTCGCACATCTTCAGTCGGGGATTCTCACAACCGAAGAGATCCACCGGTTTCCGAATGAACCGGTCGAATATGGTGGGTCTCTGCACTGGGACGTGCCCCGGCTCTGGTTCGAAGTCAGGATCGCTCTGTCACGGTTGAGTGAAGTGGAACTGGGCGGCATAGGAGTCGACGCTTGGGGCGTGGACTACGCCTTGTTAGGCGAGCGCGGTGATCTGCTCGAGAACCCTTACCACTACCGCGACCGTCGCACGGAAGGAGTCATGAAAGACGTTCTGAGGACCGTTGGCAAGGAAGAGATCTACAATGCGACCGGCATTCAGTTCATGCCCATCAACACCCTGTATCAGTTGGTCGCCGCTCAGCGCCGCACTCCTAAACTTCTCGGCGCGGCAAAACATCTTCTTACCATTCCAGACCTCTTTAATTATTGGCTGACGGGAAACGCAGTCTGCGAGTTCACCAACGCCACCACCACACAAATGGTCGATCCACTGGAGCGCACGTGGGCCACGAGCCTGATGCAGCGCCTCGAACTCCCGGCGAACCTGCTGGCGCCGATCGTAGAACCGGGCTCGATCCTCGGCACACTCCTGCCCGAAATTGCAGGTCATTCCTCTCTTGCCGGCACGACGGTGATCGCCCCAGCCTGCCACGACACCGGCTCCGCGGTAGCTGCCGTCTCTGCTCGCGAGGGCACCGCATTTCTCAGCTCCGGTACTTGGTCTCTGCTAGGTACGGAGCTAGATTCTCCGGTGATCACGTCCGAAGCACTGCGCCTGAATTTCACCAATGAAGGCGGAGTCAATGGAACCACCAGGCTCCTGAAAAACGTCATGGGCCTCTGGATGCTGCAGGGCTGTCAGCAATCCTGGACCGCTCAAGGGCGTTCCTATGACCATCGGGAACTCATCGAGCTGGCAACCCGCCAACCTTCGTTTCGCCACCTGGTCGATCCCGACGACGAATTGTTCCTCCGGCCAAACGACATGCTCGCGTCCATCGACAAATTCTGCACGCGAACCCATCAGCCCATTCCGAAAGAACCCGGCGCATACGTCCGCACAGTTCTGGAAAGCCTCGCCTTTAAATACCGCCTGGTTCTGCGCAATCTGGAACAGGTCAGCGGCAAACGAATCGACCAGATCCGAATCATCGGCGGCGGCTCAAAGAATCGACTGCTGAACCAACTGACGGCCGATGCTACGGGAAGAAGAGTCCTCGTCGGTCCAGCCGAGGCGACAGCACTCGGCAATATCGCGGTTCAGATTCTCGCCACCGGAGAAGCATCCTCACTCCAGGAAGTGCGCGCCGTGATCGATCGATCTTTTCCGACAGAGGTTTTCGAGCCCATGCAAACTGATAAATGGGATCAGCACTTCGAACGATTTGAGCAATATTGCGGGAGCATTTATGCCTGAAATCAAAGAAACGACTCATCTCAAAGACTTATGGAACGAAACTGAAGCGCAGAAAATGTCCGGCAATCAACTGGCCCTGCTGCGCTATCGCTCCAACTTATTGGGCGCTGACTTGCGCATTACGAACTTCGGCGGCGGCAACACCAGCTCCAAGATGGACCTCCCAGATCCATTCACTGGTCGCGTGGTTCGCATGCTGGCCGTCAAAGGCAGTGGTGGAGATCTCGGCTCCATCACCGACGCTGGATTCGCCCTCCTCTATCTCGATCGACTCAACCAACTCAAAGATCTCTACCGCGGCGAACAACACGAAGATGAAATGGTCCGTTACTATCCGCTTTCTGCCTTCGGAGAGAATCGCGTGGCCGCTTCGATCGACACGCCGCTCCACGCATTCCTTCCCTTCGATCACGTCGACCACCTCCATCCAGACTGGGCCATCGCCCTGGCCGCGAGCGCCAACGGCAAGCGGAAACTCGAAGAGTTCAACAAAGAATTTGGCCGCAAGATCGTCTGGGTTCCCTGGCAACGCCCCGGATTCGACCTTGCGCTGATGATTGAGCGGGCCGTGAAAGACAATCCGGGGGCCGATGGCTTGATTCTCGGCGGACACGGACTATTCACCTGGGGAACCACGCAGCGCGATTGCTACCTGAACAGCATCCACACTATCGATCAGATGGGCGAATTCATCCTCAAGCATCAATCGAAAAAGAGCGCACTATTCGGCGGAGTTGAACATGCTCCTGTGCAGGATCGCAAGAGCATCGCAATCCAGCTTCTGCCGGCACTCCGTGGAGTCGTGTCTTCGAATCGTCGCGTGATCGCTCACTACTCGGATGACGAAGATGCCCTCGCTTTCGCCGGATCAAAGTGGGCGAGAGAACTAAGCTCGCTGGGCACTAGTTGCCCCGATCACTTCCTCAGGACGCGCGTCTGTCCTCTCTTCCTTCCATGGGATCCCGCGAGAGAGTCGGTCACAGCTCTGAAAGCGCGAATTCAGTATGAGGCAGCCGAGTACCGAGTCGCTTACAAGAAGTATTACGACGCCTGGGCGAATTCAGACTCTCCGAAGCTGCGCGACTCGAATCCGTCGGTTGTCGTGGTTCCAGGACTGGGTCTATTCGGTTTCGGCAAGAATAAAAAGGAAGCGCGAATCACGACCGAATTCTTCATCAATGCGATTCACGTCATGGCCGGCGCGAATGCGCTAGAAGACGGAGATGTTCCTCATCCTCTACCCCAAGCCAAACATTCTGCGCAATCCGAGCAATTCACGCAATTCCATAACTACGTAGCGCTTCCTCGATCCGAAGCCTTCCGCATCGAGTATTGGGCTCTCGAAGAAGCCAAACTGCAACGCATGCCGGCCGAAGCGGAGTTCAGCCGAAAGATCGCTCTCATCATCGGTGGCGCCAGTGGGATCGGACGCGAGGTTGCCCTGCTGCTGGCGCGCAAGGGAGCGCATGTCGTCGTCGCCGATTTCGATCAGCAAGGCGCAAAGAAAGTTGCGGAAGCAGCCGCGGGGGTGTCGTCGCCAGAATTTGTCGCACACACTAAAGCCGACCTCAGCTCTTCGGCCTCGCTTACGGAAACTGCGAATTTCGCCATCTCTCGATTCGGCGGCCTCGATATCGTCGTCAACACCGCCGCCATCTATCCCGTTCCTGGTGCTGACGGAGAACTTTCCGATGCCCAATGGGCACAGACCTTCCTCGTCAATGTCACTGGCAATTATCGAATTGGCGGGTCAGACGGAGCAGATATTCAAAGATCAAAACCTGCCAGCCGTCATGGTGCTCACCAGTTCCGCCAACGCGGTTGTGCCGAAAAAAGGTAGTGAGGCCTACGACACCAGCAAGGCCGCACTCAACCATCTGATTCGTGAGCTCTCGATCAAACTCAGTCCGCTCGTCCGGGTGAACGGGATCGCTCCCGCGACCGTCGTCGCCGGCTCGACCATGTTTCCGCGTGACCGTGTGATCCAGTCCCTCGAGAAATACAAGATCGCTTTCAGCGAGTCGGAGTCGACGGAAGACCTTCGCACGAAACTCGCCGATTTTTATGCGCAGCGTACGCTGACCAAGCGTCCGATTCTTCCCCAGGACTGCGCCGCCGCCATTGTGTGGCTCGCCGGTGATCAGAGCGCAAAGACTACGGGCCACATCATTCCCGTAGATGGCGGTCTACCCGAAGCCTTCCTGCGTTAAGGAGCAACTATGCAGCGTATTTGCTTTGTGTTGCAGGTCAAGCCCGAGCTGATCGCGGAGTATAAGCATCGTCATCGCAACGTGTGGCCTGAAATGCAGGCCGCACTGCGCGAAACAGGATGGATTAACTACTCTTTATTCCTGCGGGACGATGGCCTCCTCGTTGGTTATTTCGAGACGGAAGATTTTGAGCGAGCCCGCGCCGGGATGGCCGCGCGCGAAGTCAACGATCGCTGGCAGCGCGAGATGGGTGACTTCTTTGTACGGCCCGACGGCGTTTTGCCCGATCGCGTCATGCAGCCGTTGGAAGAAGTCTTTCACCTGTAGAATTCGGACTCGAGGATTCATGAATCCCGCACTGGGAGTGTTTTTTCACTGGCTCGGCGGCCTCGCCTCCGCCAGCTTTTATGTTCCCTATCGTGGCGTAAAGCACTGGGCCTGGGAAACCTACTGGCTGGTTGGCGGATTCTTCAGCTGGATCATCGCCCCCTGGATTCTTGCCTTCACGATGACGCACGACCTCGCGCGAGTCCTTCACGAAGCGCCCACCAGCAGCCTCTTCTGGGCGTACGCGTTCGGCGTGTTGTGGGGACTCGGCGGCCTTACCTTCGGGTTAACGATGCGCTATCTCGGAATGTCACTCGGCATGGCTGTTGCTCTCGGCTATACCGCAGCATTCGGCACCTTGATGCCGCCGATCTTTCGCGGGGTCTTCGGCTCCGAAGTTCTCGGCACTCACTCGGGCCTGATCATTCTTGGCGGCGTCGCCGTCTGTCTTCTCGGCATCGCATTCGCCGGAGCGGCTGGAATCTCCAAGGAACGCGAGATGTCCACGGAGCAAAAGCGCGCCTCGATCAAAGAGTTCGACCTAAGGAAGGGATTGCTCGTCGCCACCTTCTCGGGCGTGATGAGCGCCTGCTTCGCATACGGACTCGCGGCTGGTGATCCCATCAAAGCCATTACGCTGCAGCACGGTACTCCGGTGTTATGGCAGGGACTTCCCGTCTTGGTCGTTGTCCTCGCCGGCGGCTTCACCACCAATTTCATCTGGTGCCTCATTCTGAACATCCGCAATCGCACCGGCTACCAGTATTTCGAATCCGAAATTCGCCGCCGTGTTCCAGCCCGAACTGAAGAGCCTATTCTTGAATCCGTCACCGACGCTCCCGGCGAGGAAATGGCGGTAGCCGTCGCCGTTGCACAGGACGAAGCCGTCCGAGCGCCCATGCTCGCCAACTACCTCTTTTCCGCTCTCGCTGGCACCACCTGGTACATGCAATTCTTCTTCTACACGATGGGCGAGACGCAGATGGGACGCTACAAGTTCTCCAGTTGGACGCTGCACATGGCCAGCATCATCATCTTCAGCACGCTGTGGGGTATCGCGCTGAGTGAATGGAAAGGCGCCGGTGGTCGAACGCGCCTGCTCGTTGCATTCAGCCTGTTCGTCCTTGTAAGTTCGACGGTTATTGTAGGCTACGGAAATTATGTCGGTGCAGCACGCTGACGTCGCTTGATCTTCGAGATCCGCACATGCCCATCGTCAAAAACAAGATTGTCCTTCTTCTGTTTGCCACTATACTTGGGTCGATCGTTCAACCATCCATTTGTGCTGCTCAGCACGACCACATCTCCGATCTCGAGAAATCTTTCGCCAGTCCCCCCGACGATTGCCGCATCATGATGCGCTGGTGGTGGTTTGGTCCCGGTGTCACCAAGCCCGAGTTGCAGCGTGAATTGGAACAGATGAAGGCCGAAGGCATTGGCGGCGTCGAGATTGCAACGCTCTATCCGCTCGCCCTCGACGAGCCCGAGACCGGTTTTCACAACCAACAATTTTTGTCCGACGAACATCTCGACGCCATACGCTTCGCCGCCGAGACAGCCCGAAAACTTGGCCTTCGCGTCGACATCACATTGGGAAGCGGCTGGCCTTTGGGGGGTCCGCATATACCAGTCACCGAAGCAGCCGGAGAGATGCGCGTCGAAACCGTCCCAGTTCCAGCGAATGTCGGATCGATTCCCCTCCCCAACGTCGCAACGGGCGAGCAGTTAATCGCGGCCTTTCTGGTGCCTGTCAACGACGGTAACCCCGCTATGCAACGGGCAAAGCAACTTTCATCAATCGCGAACGGACGCCTACGCATCTCTTCCCGACCTGCAGCTGACACCGACGCCATCTTCTTCATTTCCAGCCGCACGGGGATGACCGTGAAGCGTCCTGCCGTTGGCGCCGAGGGATTCGTACTCGATCACTACGATCGCAACGCAACCGAAACTCATCTTCATGCGGTCGGCGACCGGCTCCTCACAGCGTTTGGCGACCATCCTCCTTACGCGATCTTCAGCGACAGCCTGGAAGACGACGGCTCCAACTGGACCGGCGATTTCATGGAACAGTTCCGCGCGCGCCGTGGATACGACCTCACTCCTTACTTGCCCGCACTAGTCGGCGATGCAGGGCCGCTCACAGCTTCCGTCCGCCACGATTGGGGCCAGACCCTCACCGAATTAGCAAACGATCGCTTCCTCGCTCCGCTGCACGAGTGGGCGCAGAAGCATCACACGTTGTTCCGGTCGCAAACTTATGGCGTTCCGCCCGTAACCCTCTCGAGCAATCGCTACGCGGATCTTCCCGAAGGCGAAGGCAAAGCATCACTAATGATGTGGCGTGAATTTTCTGACGTGCGTTGGGCCGCGTCGGCCGGACATCTTTTCGGCCGCCCCGTTATTTCTTCCGAAACTTGGACGTGGCTGCACTCTCCCGCATTCCGCGCCACTCCTCTCGACCTCAAGGCCGAAGCTGATCTGCATTTTTTGCAAGGTATCAACCAACTCGTAGGACACGGTTGGCCCTATTCCCCGCCAGACGCAGGAGATCCCGGATGGCGCATGTATGCGGCCGCCGCGCTCAACGATCACAATCCGTGGTCGTTCGCCATGTCCGATCTCGCTCTCTATCTGCAGCGTGTCAGCTTCGCCCTGCGACAGGGAAAGCCCGCCAATGACGTAGCACTGCTTCTGCCCAACGACGACGTTTGGTCCACTTTTTCCGTTCGTAGCGATTCCACCGCCTCTGCGATCAATGCAGGCGGCTTCAATACTGTCGAATCGAATTTCAGTGTCGACGAATCACTCGATCATTCCCTGATGAGTTCTCTTGTCCCGCAGATCCTCGACGCGGGATTCAATCTGGACTTCATCGACGCCGACGCGATTAACAGTGTCGGCATTCCGTATAAGGTTCTAATTCTTCCCGCGATTGACCGTCTCCCACTCGCGAGCTACAAGAAAATTGAAGATTACGCGCGGCACGGAGGGATCGTCGTCGCCGCGCACAGTCTGCCTGCGACAGCGCCCGGCATCCTGAATGCGGAGACTGAAAGGAAGCAAATTCAGGAGATTTCGCAGCGCCTCTTCCGCGCCAGCAACGCTCCTGGACACTTTATTCAAGATGCAAGTCAACTCGGTGCTGCCCTCGCCAGCTATCTCACTCCCGATTTCACGCTGCTTCCTCGAACTCCGCGCATCGGCTTTATCCACCGTGCTCTGGCAGACGGAGACTTATATTTCATCGCCAACACCAGCAACCAGTTTCACCATGTGAAGGCCACGTTTCGTGCCACCGCGAACCACGCCGAATGGTTGGATCCGCTGGCCGGCAACATATCCGCTGTCGACAACTCCTCCGTCACCTTTCTCGATTTGCAGCCTTACGAATCAAAGCTAATTGTCTTCACGAATTCAGATATTCACCCGAACACGACGGAACCGGTTCGACACAGTCCTTCCCGAATCGTCGATCTGTCAAAGGACTGGAAGCTAACCTTCACCGGAGCGAATCAGTCGGTCACCATGCCTCTGCTTCATTCCTGGAGCGACCTTCCTCTGTTCAAGTACTATTCGGGAACAGTGACCTACGAAAAAACAATCGATTTCTCAGCCGCTGATTTGACTTCAGGAATCACTCCGTATCTTTCCTTCGGGCAAGGAGTACCGATCGAGGAGCCAAATCCCTTGCCGGAACACAGCATGAAGGCCTACCTCGAAGGACCGATCCGCGAAGCCGCCGAGGTTTACGTTAACGGTCAGCGGGCAGGCGTAGTCTGGCATCCTCCGTACAAGATCGACGTTTCCAAGTTCCTTATCGCGGGGAACAATGATCTGCGGATCGTCGTCGGCAACACTGCCATCAACTCTCTGGCTGGCCAAGCGCTGCCGACATATCGATTGCTCAACGACAGGTATGGCGAGCGATTTACGCCGCAAGATATGAAAAATCTACAACCGGTGCCTTCGGGAATCGTAGGGGGGCTGCAGGTGGACTTGGAACAATAGCCTGTCTCTTCGAAACGCCCACGCGGTTAAGCGCGCAGGTCCAACTCGATCGCGTCAATCAGCGGCACCAGCCATGCCAGCAGTGCCTGATGCGCCGGATGCTGCACATACGCATCCAATGCAGCCTTGTCCTTGAACTGCATGATGCCGCCGAATGTGTAACCTTTTCCTCGCGGAGAAATATTCGGCCCTACATGCGTCTGCAGCAGTCCGGGAATCACTCCCTGAAACGCTGCGATATCTTTCGCAGCTCGCTCTTTCTGCGCTTCCGTCGTGCCCTGCTTCCACTGAAACGCAAACACGTGAAAAACGCTGGCTGAGCCGCTCTCGGCCCTCGCTTCGTCTTCTAGATTTAGCGAAGCAAGCGCAACCGCCCCCACGGCCAAACCACTGTCCCGAAGTAATCCACGACGCGTTTTGTTCTCCATCAATATCCTCTTTCGTGCGCTACGCAGCGATTTCATTTTGCTCGTGGGGCCTCCAACAAGCTCCGCAAGATCTCCCCACGATCGCAACTTTTGTCATTCCGAAACGGTCTGCAAGACCGGTGAGGAACCTGCTTCTTACGTCATCAACCCCATAAAGGCGAAAGCGACTACACCCATCCCGCATCGATCACGTAGCTCTGATTGGTGATCGCCGAACTGTCATCCGATGCCAGAAACAATACCAGCCGCGCCACTTCCTCCGGCAGAATCATCCTCTTCAGCGCCTGATTCTTCAGTATCTGGGCCTTGTACTCCTCGGTGATCCAAAGCTTTTGCTGCCGCTCCGTGAGAATCGCTCCTGGCATGATGCAGTTGACACGGATATTGTCCCCTCCCAGTTCATGAGAAAGCGTGCGCGTCATCCCCACGATCGCCGCCTTCGCGGTGACATACACAACCTGATTGGTCGAAGGGATCACCCACCCGATCGAGCTCATATTAATGATCGAACCGCGTTGCGCTCTCTTCATCACCGGAATTATGGCCTGTGACATGAAGAACTGGTGCTTTAGATTGACGGCGATCGCCCGATCCCAATATTCGGATGTGACGTCTTCAATCGTGTGTCGAGTATCGTTGCCGGCATTGTTTACCAGCACACCCACCATCTGAAATTTGTCCAGGATGTTCTGTACTACATTTTGCACGGCAGGAATATCCGTCAGATCGCATCGGTAGTAGACGGGCGCTGTCGCACAATCCGCGCTGAGCCGTTTGATCAGCCGTTCCGCAGCCCCGTCCTGAATATCGAGAAAGGCCACCTGCGCACTCTGCCGAGCGAAGGCCTCCACGATTGCCTCCCCGATCCCACTCGCGCCGCCCGTAACTACGATTACTCGATCGCGCAGGCTCGGGTAGGTAGCAAATCTCCCAATCTGTTCCATTTCCTCATTTCCTTCGCACGCCGCCGCAAATAACCATCACGCTTTGACTGTTCGCGAGCGCGGTCTAAAGGATCGTATCAGGCGCAGATTTTATACCTACGGAGATTAGGAAAAATGTTGATTCCGCCATTCGAATTCGACAACGAAAAAAGCCCGGGTACACACTTCTCCCGGGCTCCCGAAACGAGGTTAAAAAGTAAGCGTAGTCTTGTTCCCCGCAGTAACTTTAAATCCGCAGGCCGGACCTCCATAGGAGTAGGTCGATCCTTTCCATTTGGGCGACAACGCCTTGTATGAGGGGTAATCGTGGTCCACCACTGTACTCGTAAAAACCGCCTTGCCGCTGGCCGGGAACTCCGAGCAGGATGTCAGATTGCTTACCGCCAGTGATCCGGCAATGGCAAAGTTAAAGTGGAGCCCTGTGCTTACGTCGTCCTGGTAAGTAAAGGCTCCATTCGTCAGGTCCTCGACCTCAACCAACCAGTCGTAACTCCCGCTAGGATTCGAATAGATCTCGGTGAACAAGGACAGCGAGTCGCCATTGTTCACTTTCTCCACGGGACTGACGTAGGTACTACCCGGCGTCACAAAATAAGTGACGATTCCCCAGTAGTTGCCACCCACACCTCCATTGTCGCCGTACTGCAGAGTCGGTGAGAAAAGATACGCCCCTGTGGAATTCTCAATGCCGTTATACAGCAGAATCACGCCTCCGTTATTCGAAGGCTTCGTGGGAACAGTTAAGTTGTTGCCCACGAAATCCATGTTGTCGGTCGAGCCCAGCGAGGTATCGTCCCAATAGGACGCTTCGACCGTTCCGCTGCCCGTGGAGTTGCTGATGATGTCCGCCTCGCTGGCTTCCTGAGCGAACCTGACCGTCGCATCTTCCGAGCAGGGTTCGTAATGCGCGATGACATTTCCGTGCAAGCTGACGTCACCTGTATCCCGTCCGTTTTCGATTCGGGGCCCTGCACCTTTTGGGATTTGGTGCACACAATCCGGACGAACGAGAGCTCCCGGAACCCGAACCCAGCCAGGATGTTGGAGAGCGATTTGACTGGCATCGGATTGTGCTTGGGCAATCGAAGGGATGAACGGAGCGGACACGACCAGTCCGAGCACAAAAGTGGCGATGGCGGACGAGGCCAGCTTCAGCCGCTTCAAATTGTGACCAGACGACTGGTTTTGATTCATGATCGGATAGTTGCTGATAGGTAAGCGCATGGCTTTCTCCTCTCGAATCTTGTTTCGTTTGATTTGGTCCATCGGGGCCCTAGCTCTTTGAAAACTTGCCTTTCAACTGGTAACGCGAGGAAGGAGGAAAAACGGGGTCATTTCGTTGCCACACCCGGAGGCTGGGGGCCGACTACCTCTTCCACTTGCCGAATCACAGCGCGACCGTCAAAGCAGAACGGACTCGACGCTTTTCCAGGATTTCTTGCAAGAGGGGCCACCATGGATTCGCTGATTTCGCTCGGCCCATCTTCATTGCTTACATCGGTTTTGACCAGGTATCATCGGCGGCTCGGGAATCCAAGAATCCGGCCCGGGACTTGCCCATCGGCATCCTTGGGTCGCTGGCGATCTGCACCGCCATCTACATTCTGGTTGCGGGAGTTCTGACTGGATTGGTGAAGTACACCTCTCTCGACGCTCCGGCTCCGATCGCCATGGGCATTGGGATCACGGGTATCCAATTAGCATGCGAGCTGCTCGGCGCGTTTCCATCCCGACAGCAGATTTGCGTGACGCTGAGAAAGGTAGAGAGGAAATCAAGAAGACTTAAAGGTAAAGGCGGATTTGGTTCAGCGCCACCGCGAACAGGCTTACGCGTGCGCCGCGGCGGCGTTAGCAGGCACAGGATGCGCGCGCTGCTTTTGTAATGCTTCGTGAAACTCTTCGGCAGTCAGAGCCTCTCCATAGAAAAGCTGCAGTAGCGGATCGTCCGTGTCGGGCGCAACCACTTTCGTCGTTCTCGCGTCCACGCCAAGGCCTTCTGGCTCGACCAGCAACTCCGGGAGCAGCGCTCGGTTCTCCGTCAGCATTCCCAGAAATTTTTCGACCGCAGCGCGATGCTCCGAAGTCCCCTGCGTGAACTCGACTCCCATCCCTTTCTCCGGATGCATGACGCGCACCACTCCTTGCACCCGCACTTCGACTCCTCCCGCGCGCATCGATAGCGTCACTAGGCTCGAAGCAGGAAACGGAGATGCTATTTCGAGGTAACATCCGCCCAGGCTGAGATCCGTCAACTGACACCGGATCGGCGGATCGTCCTGCTCCGACTCTGGCGAATTCTGCTTCAACCACTCCCGCAACGCGTGCGCTGCTTCCGGCGAAGTTTGCACAAAGCGCAGGCCCGCTTGCTTGCTCGAGCCTTCCCAGGCAAATTCCGCCGGGATCTCCAGAGGAGCCGAAGTACCCGGCAGCGTAAACGCGATCTGCCAGTTCCCTCTCGGACGTTGCTGGCTCGGCACGGCCACCGCCATCCCGCCTTCGCTCAGATCAATGGTCGTGACTTTCATGTTGCCGCCCGCTTCGGAACTTCGCATCACCACGGGAATCTGCACGGCGACTCGAACATTCCGTCGGCGTTCGCTCTTCATCAATGCGCGCGCCGCGCGAAAACTCGACTTTGCCCTCTCACTCGAAACCGGACGGTAGAGAACGAAATGCGCTCCCACTCCGAACACGGCTTTCAATCCCACAATCGGTTCCACAATCGCCACCGCAACGGCGTGCTTGTTGCAAGGAGCGCCGCGCGCGCTCTTCAGCACTTCAAATGCTCCGTCATCGGAACAATCGGCAATGATGGCTTCAAATCTTTGGCGGGTGAGTTTGCGTAAAGCAGCGTCTGAGCTCGTACACAAATCTACCTCGATGTCGAGGTCTCCTAGCACGCGTCGCAAAACGCGCACCACCTTATCGTCCGAGCACAATACGAGTGATTTCAGGCTCATGAACCAGACCAATTCCTGGCGCAACCATCTGGAGAGATCGGCCCTTTTGCCGTTCTGCAGTCACCGCAGCCGGACAGATGAAAGCGATCCCCTTCCTGCACTCTATGACCACCCGGATATCCGATCAATATCTGAGGCCCGCAGTCTGATTACCCCGGTAACTCGCAATTTCCTGCATTCCTCTCTGCAAGAGACCGACCCCGATGACGTTCTGAATGGAGACGCTTCAACCGAGTGGTTACTACAGTCCACCGTCTTTAAGCGCAACATTTAAAAGATACTTAAGGAGAGACGGAGCTTGCCGGCGTGAGAGATTTACATTGACTTTCGAGTTAAATCGACTGTAGGATGTTGAGTCTCCGATTAGCTTTGAGTTCATCTGTGGAAGACTCACGTCCTAGGTTTGTCCGACCGCGATGACGTTCATAAGACGGATCGGTGAATCTCGAAGCCGATTTCGAGAATCTTATAGATAGACAAGTTGTGTGGTTTCATTCCCTTAAGTGGAAAGGCACTTTTTTCATGGCCAAGCGACGCGGAAATCCGAACTGGGGTAAGCCTGAGCCGATCGGGCCCATCACCCCCACCATTACCGAATTCGAACAGGTTGTGCGCGAATACAAACTCTCCCCCGACCAGTACCTGCGGTCGACGCGGTTGCGGGAGTGGGCACGCCGCAACAAGAACTCGAAGTACATCCCTGAGCCATTGTTGGAAGCTTGGGGCTTCGAGATCGAGTCCACGCTGTAACCAGCGCTGGATCAACTTTCTCATGGGTCGCTCTTAGAGCGACCCTTTCCTTTTCGTAAGCGCCCCTTCATAGGCGCAAGACCCGGATGCTCAACGTCCTCCAAATCCCGCCCGCGGAACTTTTCTCTCTGCTGGTCGCCATTGGATTTGCCGCCGGACTGAACACTTACGCAACCATCGCAGTCCTGGGACTGCTCGGTCACTTTGCTCATCTCCCTCTTCCGCCTGGATTGCAGATTCTTGCCGGATGGCCTGTCATCATCGCGAGTCTTGCCCTTTTCGGGATCGAGTTCTTCGCCGACAAGATTCCAGCCTTCGATCTGATCTGGAACGCGCTGCACACTTTCATCCGCGTCCCAATCGCAGGATTGCTCGCGTACCGCGCAACCAGCCAACTCTCTCCCGAACATCAGCTTCTCGCAACGCTCCTTGGGGCAACTGTCGCTCTCATCGCCCACGGAGGCAAAACTGCCGCGCGCGCCGCGGTTACTACCTCTCCCGAGCCGTTCTCAAACATCACGCTCAGCCTCGGCGAAGATGTTCTCGCCATCGGTCTGACATGGCTGGCGACGCGGCATCCGTACGTTGCAGGAACGCTGGCTACAATCTTTGTGCTGATCGTCGTGCTGATGACACGTTTGGTCATCCGCGCCATGCGAGCCTTATTCCGTGGCGCTGAACACGAGCTCGCGGCTTGACGCTCAGCCTCTGAGTTCCAGGAACGCTCGCATCCGATCGAGCTCCGCGTCGAGTTCGCGCTGGAAGGTCGGATCCTTCGGCGGAGTGGAATCCACATAGCCGAGTTCGGCCTTCAGTTCTCCATTTTGGACCGATGCATTTCCCCATCCGATCACGCGATCGCGCCATAGCATCGGCAATGCGTAATAGCCTCGAATCCTCTTCTTCAGCGGCGTGTAGGCCTCAAAGCGGTACTCCCAATTCCACAGCAACGCGAAGCGATCGCGATCCCACACGACGGGATCGAAGGGCGCGAGTAATCTTACCGATTCCTGCGGAGCGGCTTTGCTCGGCGTCTCGTCCGCGGGCCAATACCACTCGATTCCATCGACCGTCGCGTGCGACAGTCGATGCTGCGCGCGCTGAAACGCCTTTGTCAGTTTCGACTGCCATTGTGGCGCGGCGTACTGCAATCGGCGCACGAGATATCGCAGGCGCGAAACCGGCGTCGGCGCGTAGACGTGAACTACTGCATCGACAAGCGCGTCAATCGCGGCGATGCGGGCAGTTTCATCTGTCGGTCCGGGAGCGTGCTCATGCACCGCATAGAGCCGAATGCCCGCAGCGCGGCCTGGAACTCGCAGCAAGCCGTGATAGTGCATTGCGTCCAGCAGGCGTGTGGTCGCGTTCGATGATCCTCCCCAATAGTTCTTGACCGAACCGTGAGCGAAATGACGATCGACCTCTTGCGGATGCACCACTCCGCGCTGGCGCACGAATTCCAGCACAAGCTCGGCGCGCTTTCGCCTGCCGGAACGCCAAGGAACACCTCCTTGAGCTGTCATGCGGCTGCTGAATCGTGGATGCATCAGCGCTTGGAGTTCGCGCGTGACGAAACCGTAATTGATGAAGAAATCTTCGTGGATGTCGAGCTCGGCATAGCGGCGCTCCAGATCTCCCGCGCGATAGCCTTTGACGCGATGACGCAGGATCAAGTCCTGCGCACGAGCAGGCGCGCGGATCGGATCGGCCTGCACGAATCCCATATGGTGAAGGGCGCGTTTCAGCGTGGTGGGCGGAAACAGACTACGCGCGACCGCAAAGCGCCGCAGGTCGTCGAGGGAGATCGCCATCCCTGCATGTTATCGAAGTCAGAATTTTTTGACCTTGGCGTTAAGCTCAGGGCGTTCCGATTCGGGAAATGCGGGCTTCATGGGGTATCCCCTCCCCCCGGGGTCTACTGGATTCAGAGAGTTAGCGGGAAATCGATAAAAAATCTATGGGCGACAATCACTTAGGGGCAAAATCTTGATTTCAAAGAGCTTAAAAGCCCGTCCCTCGGCCGCCAGTTCCAAAGTGGTCCCAATGTTGGTGGCAGCGTGCCGTCACGGCCTCGACGATGATCACCCATTTGTTTCTATAGGCACAAGGGCAGATGTCACAAGGGCGGTGTGGAAAATCCTCTGGACGACCTTCGTTGCAAGGGCGGCCTTCGGGGGCCGCATTTCTGCTCATTAAAAGGATAGGGCTTCAGGCCCGGGCCGTGGAGTTCCGACCGATGTGCGATAGTCTCTAGCACGACGCCTTTTTTAACGTTCTATTGACTTGCTCCAAGACTTAGTGGCCTGCTTACCGATGCCGTCATCCGCTCTTGACGGCTGTCTGCCCCGCGTTTCAGGCTGGGTTTTCGCGCTGCAGTGCCACGAAGCTGTCTATGCTCTGTTCTAGCTGCGAATCAACCTCGTCGGCAATCAGCATGATGTCGGGCATCACCAGACTGAAATCTACGCTGGCTATATTTCGCTGGACAGTCTCGAAAATACAGACCTGCAGAATTCGGGATTCCTGCACAATCTGTGACGCACTGTAGCCTTGGCAATATCGGATTCGTCCGTGTGCGACGGCTGCAGGAGAAGGTTGGGCGGTCGTTTCAATGCTGCGGACGTGGCGCAATCGGGTAACGATATTGCTGAGAATCTCGGGGAGGTGATCGGTGCGTTCGTGCTCGGTGAGGGGGATCGCGGTCAGGCCGTCGAGTTGTTGTACCCGCCTCAACCAGCGTTGCACCGTAATCTGTGCCTCCCGTTCCAGGATCGAGGCGACCCCTTCTCTGGTTGCTTTTGTCGAGTGGCGGGGATCTTCGGCGCGCTTGCGGATTCGTTCCGCGAGTGTCTTTACGTTTAAGGGCTTGACCAGAATTTCGTCGGCCTGCAAGAGAATATGGGCCATCGATGCCTTTACGTCGGGAAAACCACTGACCACGAGGGTCAGAGCGGCGGGTTGGGCGTGACGCATCGCGGTCACCACGGCGAAGCCGTCACCCGGTTCCGGCATGTGCAGGTCAGTTACCAGCGCATCGAAGGGTTGCGAAACAATCTTGCTGATCGCGTCAGTCACACTTGAAGACGAGACTACTTCAAAGTCGCTACCTTGCAGAGAAATCTGCATCATCTCGCGGAATTGCTCATTGTCATCGACCAAGAGAACCTTGGGTCGGGCCATGGTTGGGACCTCCACTCCTACTTCTTGTGCGCCTAGGCCGATCTTCAACGGGGAAGGTGTTCGCACTCGCGGAGGGATGGGTCAAAATCCTTGAGCACGAATCACATTGTACGCCAGCGTACCATGAAACAGCCTTCGAACTAGTTACTCGCGGCGATCAGGAGGCCGAATCGGTATCGGTGGCATCGCGAAGGAGAGCTGAATAGGGAGGATACGGAGCGCGCGGAGGACTACTCTTCCGTGGATGGAATGCGTGCCTCCCTCTGCTAGAATCGCGTCATTATGAGCCCCCAGACTCCGTTCACCGATGTCCCCGATGCCATCGAGGAAATCCGCGCGGGCCGCATGATTGTGGTCGTCGACGACGAGGACCGCGAGAATGAAGGCGACCTGACCCTTGCGGCTGAGAAAGTCACGCCCGAAGCCATCAACTTCATGGCGAAATACGGACGCGGCCTGGTCTGCCTGGCTATGACCGAGGAGCGGCTCGAGCACCTGAACATCGGTCCGATGACCGCCGAGAATACGTCGCAATACGGAACGGCGTTCTGCGAGGCGATCGACGCGCGGCAGGGGGTGACGACCGGCATTTCGGCTCACGACCGCGCACGCACAATTCAAGTGGCGATCGATCCCGCGACGAAGCCTTCAGATCTGGCGCGTCCTGGGCACATGTTCCCTCTGCGTGCGCGTAAAGGCGGCGTGCTGGTGCGGGCGGGGCAAACCGAAGCTTCGGTCGATTTGGCGAGGCTAGCGGGAATGGTTCCGGCGGGAATCATCTGCGAAATCATGAAGGACGATGGCAGCATGGCGCGCGTCCCCGACCTGATCGAGTTCTGCCGCGAGCACAAGATGAAGATGCTGACGGTCGCGGAGCTGATCCGCTACCGCATGGCGCACGAGCGCTACGTGAATCGCGTGGGCGAAGCGCTGATCGAGACGCGCTTCGGAGAGTTCCGGCTCATCGCGTATTCGAGCGAAGTGGATGGCGGCGAATCACACGTGGCGCTGGTGCGCGGCGATATTGAGCACAGCCGCGAGCCCGTACTGGTTCGCATGCACGCGCACTGCCTGATGGGCGACGTCTTCGGCGCCACGGGATGCGAATGCCACGCCACGCTCGAAGGCTCGCTCCACCGTATTGCGCAGGAAGGCCTGGGAGCGTTGATCTACCTGCATCAGACGTCGCAGGGATTCTCAGTTGAGAAGGTCGGAGACCGCACCGCACTCAGCTTCCACGGCGGCCGGACGCTTCCCTCTCTTTACGACAATTCAAAGCATATTCAGCGGGAGATAGGGATCGGAGCACAGATTCTCTCGGACCTAAATTTGCGGCGCGTCCGGCTGCTGACGAACCGTCCGAAGAAAGTGGCCGCGCTGGAGGGATTTGGAATTGAGATTGTGGAGCAGGTGCCGGTGGAGTTGAAGGAAGTTAGAACACGGACAAAATAGGGTCCGCTCGTCGCGGCCCTGTGAACAGAAAGAATTCGCTAGAACGGTTTACGGACGACCACTTCGCTCTCGCGGATGAAGAACTGGGCGGAGCAGCACTCTGAGCCACAGATGACTGGAATGAATCCGTTGATCTGTTTGCGCGTGATCAGGCCGAGCATGCCACAGGACGGACAGGCGAGCACGGCCCAATAGGGATCTTCTTTCTCGCCAATCTCTCCGGCGTTTTCGAGCACAAAGACGGTACCGGGCTGCATTTGTTCCGGAATCCACTCATTGAGGACGTCCAGTTCACCGACCATGTGTTCCTCCCCTGTTCGTGCGAATCGAGCCGTAAATCTGATGATTCCTACAAAACTTTTCTAGCACGCCGCCGGGCATCGGACGAAGTTACCGAAGTATTCGCCTTCCGGGAGACGACCCCGGCCCGCACCTGCCGCACGGCGTCGCTCAGGCAGACGCCAAGAATCGGCTGGTTCGAGTTCCTGAGGATGTCGACAATCTGACGAGCCGAAGTTTCGAGATAGAGGCGCTTGCCGTCCGTGAGCAGGTGATATTCGGAGTTGCGGTCGACGATCTCCGCCAGACCCTTGCCGAATTCGCGATCGAGAAAACGCATAACCTTGCGGACGCCCTGCAGGGAGAATCCCTTGCGGCGGAGTTCGCAGATCACGGCGACTTCGGTCAGGCGATCGAGGGAATACAGCCGACGATGGCCTTCACGCTCGGGCTTGACGACGCTGCGCTCGTCCCACCACTGCAACTGGCGGGCAGTGATGCCAGTGAGCGCGATGACTTCCCGAGATGTGAAGCGATCCTGCATGGTCCCCTGCATTGCTCCAAAACAATTGCGCTGCAAAATGTTTCACACATTTTAGGCATGAGGGGCTGTGGATCAAGCAAAAGAATATGAAGGGGTTAGTGACTAACGGAGTTCCTGGGCGCAGGATGGCAGCACCTAGAGGAGGGTTGATTCGTGACGGCTTCGGAGGGTATCGCTGAAGCGATACGGTGATACGAACCTTGGGGATCAGAAGAAGCAGGTTCCTCACCGGTCTTGCAGGCCGGTTCGGAATGACAAGAGTTACAGAGCGGCCACATGAGTCGTCAGGTACCGCCGCCGACGAAGTGAACGATTTCCAGTTGGTCGCCGTCTTTCAGCGCAGCGTCGTTCCAGCGGTCGCGGGGGACGATGTCGCGATTGAGTTCGACTGCGACGCGGTCAGACTTCATGCCGAGGGATTCGATGAGGGCCGCCAACGTAAAAGGAGCGGGGACGTCGTTGAAGTCGCGCGGATCGCCGTTGATCTGGAGTTTCATTTTGCTCTTCGCGGAGTGAGGTCTTCGAGATTATCGCATTCTCGGAGAACGGGATCGTGCAGATCCGCGCGAGATCCCTCGCTCCGCCTGAAAAGCGGCTCCGCTCGGGATGACGCAGATCGGGAAGCGGCGAGACAAATCCTCATGTGACGCCAAGTGAACACTGCCGTTAACAACCCTGAGGAGCAGGTTCTCAGTCTGCTTTTCGCAGGATGAATTTCTTGGTGGCGGTGCGGCCTTCGAAGTTAGCTTGGACCAGCAATGACGAATCGGGGAGGGCGGTCTCTTCGACTTCGATCTTGATTTCGGCGGCGCCACCGGAATCGGCGACGGCCTGCGTGTAGAACGGAGCGGCTCCGGGACGGGCGAAGCGGAAGGTGAGGCGGGCGCCGGAAGCGGCGGTGCCTCCTTCGGTCACGCGCAGTCGCATGGTCAGGTTGCGCTCAGCGTGAACCGATTCGGCGTTCAGCCATTGGACTTCGAGTTCTTTCACCGTGGCCAGCGCTTCCGGCTCGGGGTGATCGAGGACGTCGTCCAGCTTTCCTTCCCGAATCGCATCGAGAACGAGCCGGTGCTGCTCGCGAAGCAGTTGTTCCTTCTGCGAGTCTCCGAATTGCGATTCTGCGGCTTTGGCGGCGTAGGACGTGGCTTTCTTGCCGATGCAGCGTCCACGCACGAAAACCTGGGTCTGCAGAAGGAGATCGCCTTCACGCGCTTCACTTTGCACGTGATAGATCGTGTCCACATGCTTCACATCGGTATTGAAGCCGAAAATCATAGGGATTGGGGGCAATTTGGTAATTGTGTAATTTTATAATTGTGTAATTGGATGGCCAGCAAAGCGGCTGACAGCATTGATTTTCAATTACAAAATTACCCGATCACTCAATCACAAAATTTTCATCTCCATTTTCACAGAATGCGCCGCTGCGCGCTTGACACTCTCGGTGCAAGCCCATAACCTAGAATGTTTCCGGTAACGCTGGCGCGAATTATATATACCCCGTACTATGCCCGACAATTACTTCGCTCGCTACCTCCCATTTCTCATCCATATTCTTATGGCTGGCGGGATCGCGACTGCAATTATCCTGCTTTCGTGGCTGATCGGGCAGCGGAAACCGACGCGCGCCAAGCTCTCTCCTTATGAATGCGGCATGACGCCGGTGGGCGACTCCCGGCAGCGCTTCTCGGTGAAGTTCTATCTCGTCGCTATGCTGTTCATTCTGTTCGACGTGGAAGCGGTTTTCATCTATCCGTGGGCCGTAATCCTGCGTAAACTCGGGCATTTCGGCCTGTGGGAGATGCTGGTGTACATCGGAATCTTCCTGGTTGGCTTCTTCTACGTCTGGAAAAAGGGAGTGCTGGACTGGGGTGAGACCGGTGCGAAACGGGGGAACTTCTGATGGCGCTGGTTCCCGCCGTGACAGATCTCGAACAACTGAAGAATCATCCCGCGGTCGCGCGATTGCTCGATTGGAATGCGGCTGCCGTCGAGGGAGCAAAGTTCGATCGCGACGAGATGACGATCTTCCTGGAGCGAGGCAGCATCCGCGAGGCTTGCGTGCTGTTGAAAGAAGACCCAGCCTGCCCGTTTAACTTCCTGTCGGACGTCACCTGCCTGGATTGGTATCCGGCGGAGCCGCGATTTGAGATCGTCTACCATCTGCTTTCGATTCCTAACAAAGAGCGTGTTCGCCTCAAGGTTAGGTTGAATAGTTCCAGTCCGGTAATCGAGTCGCTGACGTCGGTATGGCCGGGCGCGAATTACTTTGAACGCGAGGTCTTTGATCTGTTCGGCGTGCGGTTCGCGGGACATCCTTATTTACGGCGAATTCTGATGCCGGAGGATTGGGAAGGCCACCCGCTCCGCAAGGATTATCCAGTGGAGGGCTATCGCTGATGGCCCATCTGACACCCACACCCGTGCTTGAACCCGGCCAGGATCGGACAATGATCCTGAATATGGGCCCGCAACATCCGTCTACGCACGGTGTGTTGCGCGTGCTTCTCGAGATCGACGGCGAGACCGTGGTGCGCATGATGCCGGACATCGGCTTCCTGCACACCGGGATCGAAAAGACCTGCGAGGCCAAGTTCTACCAGCAGGTTGTGCCGCTGACGGACCGCATCGACTATCTCTGTCCCATGACTAACAACCTCTGCTACGTGTTGGCAGTGGAGAAATTGCTGGGGCTGGAGATCCCTCCAAAGGCGCAGTGGTTGCGGGTTCTGCTGAATGAGTTGACGCGCATCAATTCTCATCTGGTCTGGCTGGGCACGCATGCCATGGACATTGGCGCGCTGACGGTCTTCTTATATTGCTTCCGCGAGCGCGAAGAAGTTTTAAAGATATTCGAGATGGTCAGCGGGCAGCGCATGATGACGTCGTACTTCCGCGTGGGCGGTGTGGCGCTCGAACCGCCGCTGGGATTCTTTGACCGCGTGCGCGACTTCGCCGGATATTTTCCAGAGAAGGTCGATGAGTACGAGAACCTGCTCACAGGAAATCCCATCTGGGCGATGCGGACCAAAGGCGTGGCGCGGATGACCGCGGAAGATGCGATCGCACTGGGTGCGACCGGCCCGACTCTGCGTGGCAGTGGGGTCGATATCGACCTGCGGCGGGATATGCCGTATTCGAGCTACGAGAAGTTTCAGTTCAAGGTGCCCGTATCGCAAGAAGGCGATGTTTTCGCGCGGTATATGTGTCGCGTGCAGGAACTGCGAGAGTCGGTCAACATTGTGCGGCAGGCGCTCGACGGCATGCCGGAAGGCCCGACGAAAGCGGATGCTCCAGGGATCGTGCTGCCCGAGCGCGAGAAGATGAAGACACAAATGGAATCCCTCATCTATCACTTCAAGATTATTACGGAAGGCTTTGCAGTGCCGGTGGGTGAGGTCTATCAGGCAGTGGAATCTCCGCGTGGAGAGATGGGCTATTACATCGTCAGCGACGGCACGGCCAAGCCGTACCGGGTGCACATGCGGTCCGCTTGCTTCGCGAACCTGCAGACGCTGCCGAAGATGTGCGAGGGACGGCTGCTGGCAGACGTGGTGGCAGCGATCGGGTCTATCGACATCGTGCTGGGAGAAATAGACCGATAGTATTGAGTAATTGAGAAATCGGGTAATTGAGCAATTGAGGGGTTGCAGTGAGTTCACAACCCGAGCAGCTTCGAGATAGGACGAAGTCGTTCGCATTGCGTGTGATCCGCTTGTTTCGTTCGTTGCCTTACCGGACGGATTGCCAAGTGCTCGGCAAGCAGTTGTTGCGATGCTCAACTTCGGTCGCTGCAAATTATCGCGCAGCCTGCAGGGCGCGGACGAAGGTGGAGTTTATCGCTAAGATGGGTATCGTGGTGGAGGAGTCGGATGAAGCGATTTTGTGGCTCGAGCTTCTAACCGAATCTGGAATGTATCGACCGAAAAAACAGAATCCCTGCTGTCCGAAGCGCATGAATTGACGGCCATATTTACGGCGTCACGCAGAACTGCACGAGGAGTGGCTTAGGTTTTCAATTGCTCAATTACCCGGTTACACAATTACTGAATGAGATTCTCTGAGAAGTTCGAATCGCGGTTCGCGGAGATGGTGCCGCATTATCCGACCAAGAGGTCGGCGCTCGTTCCCACGCTGCTGTACGCGCAGGATGAGGTCGGCTACCTGTCGGATGAAGTGATCGCGGAGATCGCGTTGCGGCTGGACTTGACTGAACTCGAAGTACGCAACGTGATCAGCTACTACTCGATGCTGACCACCAAGCCGCGCGGGAAGTTCAATGTGCAGGTTTGCACTAACATCAGTTGCATGGTGCGGGGCGGCGAAGAGATTCTGCATCACTGCGCGAAGAAACTGGGCATCGGCCACAAGCAGACCACGGCGGACGGCATGTTCACGCTGGAAGAAGTCGAGTGCATCGGGGCATGTAGCTGGGCTCCCGCGGCGCAGGTGAATTACGACTTTCATGAGAACCTGACCACCGAGAAGATGGACAGGATTCTCGACGAATATAAGAAGAAGGTAGCGCAATAACAAAATTTAGTAATTGTGTAATTTAGTAATTTGGTAATTGAAAACCGCGGCGCGCCGGTTCTCAAATTACAAAATTACTCAATTACAAAATTACAAAATGGCTGATCTGGTTTCCCATCCCGACGAGGTAAAAGTCGTCTCCCGGCGATTTGGCCTGGGCGCGACCAATATCGACCGCTATCTCGAACTGGACGGCTACAAGGCCGTGCAGAAGGCGCTTGCTATGGAACCGGACGCAATTATTAATGAGGTCAAGAATTCCGGGTTGCGCGGTCGCGGCGGGGCGGGATTCTCCACGGGGATGAAGTGGTCGTTCGTACCGAAGCAGTCGGCAAAGCCGAAATATGTTCTCTGCAACGGTGACGAGAGCGAACCTGGGACCTGTAAAGACCGGCTGATCTTTGAGCACGATCCGCACTCGGTGATCGAGGGCGTCATGATCGGGGCTCTAGCCGTGGGCGCGAAGAGCGGCTACATCTACATTCGCGGTGAATACCGCTATTTGTCGATCATCATGCAGAAGGCGATTCGCGACGCCTATGCCAAGGGATTTGTAGGGAAGAACATTTTCGGCAGCGGGCGCGATCTGGACATCTACTGGCACGGCGGAGCCGGCGCCTACGAGGTCGGCGAAGAGTCGGCGCTGATGGAATCGCTCGAAGGCAAGCGCGGCATCCCGCGCATTCGCCCGCCCTTCCCTGCGGTCGTGGGACTTTGGGGCGGGCCGACGGTCATTAATAATGCGGAGACGCTGGCGAATGTTCCGCACATTATTCTTGGCGGCGCGGACTGGTACGCAAAACTCGGCACGCCCAAGAATGGCGGTACGCGGCTGTTTTGCCTGAGCGGCAACATTGCCAAGCCCGGTGTTTACGAACTACCCATGGGATACAACTTGAAGAAAATGTTGTACGACGTGGGTGGCGGTATTCCGAATGGCCGAAGTTTAAAAGCAGTTGTGCCGGGAGGATCTTCTTGCCCTGTCCTCAAGGCCGAAGAAATTGATGTGGCGATGGACTTTGATTCGGTGGCAAAGGCTGGATCGATGCTGGGTTCGGGCGGCGTGGTCGTGATCGACGACCAGCAATGCATCGTGAAATTCGCATTGCGCACGATGAAGTTCTACCAGCACGAGAGTTGCGGATGGTGTATCCCGTGCCGCGAGGGAACGGACTGGCTGAAGAAGACTCTGATCCGCTTCCACAATGGCGGCGGCGTGAAGAAAGACATCGACAACATGCAGTACCTGGCGGAGAACATGCTGGGGCGGACGTTTTGTCCGCTGGGCGATGCGGCCGCGATGCCGACCATTGGGTTCGTGAAGAAATTCAGAAAAGAATTTGAAGACCATCTCGACGGCAAGCCCTGCCCATACGAGAAGCAGGGGATCGCGGAACTGGCTGGGGTTCTTGCTCACTGAGATTTTGTAATTTGGT
The DNA here is from genome assembly GCA_963793945.1 of uncultured Acidobacteriota bacterium. GTDB lineage: Bacteria > Acidobacteriota > Terriglobia > Terriglobales > Acidobacteriaceae > Sulfotelmatobacter. The sequence goes on from CAWCCE010000003.1 coordinate 819,865, forward strand.
AGTCGGGTAATTTTGTAATTTGAAAACCGATGCCTTCACAACAAGAAGAATTACGGAATCGAACAAAGGTGTTTGCAGTTCGAATTGTCCGCCTTTATCGCTCGCTTCCGTATACAGCGGACGCTCAAGTACTGGGCAAACAACTGCTGCGATGTGGCACAGCTGTTGCGGCAAACTATAGGGCGGCGTGTCGCGGGAGATCGCGGGCGGAGTGGCTCGCTAAGATCGGAGTCGTGGTCGAAGAGGCGGATGAATCAGTCTTCTGGCTCGAAATGCTGTCGGATTGCGAGATCGTACCTTTGCCAAAGTTGGAGATGTTGCTAGCCGAAGCACACGAGTTAAGCGCGTTGTTCACGGCTTCACGGAGAACGGCGAGATCTCGATAGAAAATTACAAAATTACCCGATTACAAAATTACAAAATGCCTGATGTAAATCTCACTGTCGATGGCAAGAAAGTCACCGCTCCCGCAGGGACGCTGCTGATTGAGGCCTGTAAAACGGTCGGCATCGAAGTGCCGTCATTTTGTTATTACCCCAACCTCTCTTTGCAGGGCGCTTGCCGCATGTGCCTGGTGAAAGTCGAGAAGATGCCTAAGTTGCAGACTGCCTGCACCACGGTGGTCGGCGAGGGCATGGTCGTGACCACCGACAGCGACGAGATCAAGCAGGCGCGCAAGTCGATGCTTGAAATGCTGCTCGGCAACCATCCGCTGGATTGTCCGGTGTGCGATGCGGGCGGCGAGTGCGAACTGCAGGACATGACGTTCTCGTACGGCGCCGCCGAGTCGAAATTCATGGAGGCGAAGAACCATAAAGAGGAGCAGCAGTGGTCTCCGGTGGTGTTCTTCGACCGGCCGCGGTGCATTCTGTGCTACCGCTGCGTGCGGGTGTGCGGCGAGGGTATGGATGTATGGGCTCTCGGCGTGCAAAACCGCGGCGTGAGTTCGCTGATTGCACCGAATAAGGAAGACCATCTGGAGTGCGAAGAATGCGGGATGTGCATCGACATCTGTCCCGTCGGTGCGCTGACTTCGGGAGCGTATCGCTATAAAACACGGCCCTGGGAGATGAAGCACGTCGGCACCGTGTGCACGCATTGCGGCGACGGATGCAAGACCACTCTCGGCGTGCGACGCTCTGACACCGGCATGGAGATTGTGCGCGGCGACAATCGCGACAAGAGCGGAACCAACGGCGACTTCCTCTGCATCAAGGGCCGGTACGCGTTTGACTTCGCGAATCACGAAGAGCGGCTGACGCAACCGTTGATCCGGAAGAATGGAAAGCTGACGCCGTCGACTTGGGAAGACGCGTTTGAGCTTGTCGGCAAGAAGTTTGCGGAAGTGCGCGACAAAGATGGCGGCTCGGCGATCGGGGTAATCGGATCGACGCGCACAACGAACGAAGAGGCATACCTGCTCTCGAAGTTTGCGAGGACCGTGCTGAAGACCAATAATGTGGATCATCACCGCACGGCCGACTTCCCTGCTCTGGCTGCTGCGCTGCGGGGGAAAGCCGATCTGACGGCGAGCATGGCCGATGTGTTCACGGCCCCAGCAATTCTGCTGATCGGGAACGATCCGACAGAGCAGCATCCGCTGCTGGCGTGGCAGATTCGCAATAATGTGCGACTGCATCGCGCGAAGCTGTACGTCGTCAATTCGGAGTCGATTAAACTGCGCCGTCAGGCGACAGGCTTCACGCAGATTCCAGCGGGGACAGAAGGGAAAGTTGCAGCGTTCCTGGCGGGAGACGATGCGGCTGTGGATGGTTTGCTGACTTCGGCTACTAATAAAGAAGGATGGACGAGTCTGCGCGAAACACTCCGCGCCGAGCAGAATCTGATCGTTATTTTCGGTTCGGAGATTCGCGGCCGCGATCTCGCCAGCCTCATCAAGTTTGGGTCCGCCCTCTCCGGAGCCAAGTTTGTTTGCCTCGCCGACTATGCGAACTCGCGCGGCGCCGCGGATATGGGACTGTATCCAGACCTGCTTCCGGGATATCACTCCATTGCCGGATCGAGCGAGTTCCATAAAGACTGGATGGAGATTCCGCAGACGGCCGGACTCGACTTGCCGGGCATGGTGGATGCCGCGAAAGCCGGCACGTTGAAAGCACTGTACGTGGTTGGATCGAATCCCATCGCACGTCAGACAATTGATCCGTTTGCCTTCTCGAAAACTTTCGTCGTAGTGCAGGACATGTTCTTGACCGAAACTGCGGTCATGGCCGATGTGGTTCTTCCGGCGGCGAACGCTTACGAGAAGTCCGGCACGATGACCAATACTTGCGGCGATGTGCAACTGGTGAAGAAGGCCGGCGAGATCTCAGGCACGAAAGCGGACTTTGAAATGATTGTCCGCATTGCGGATGCCATGGGCTTTGAGGTTCGCAAACTCGTGCCGTTCGGCGGTGGCACGCGCGCGGACATGGGTCAGTCCCGCGGTGCGCAATCGGGCGAGGCGGACCGGCATTCGGTCTGGCTCGAGATGCAGGGCCTCGAACCGAAGTTGAGCCCGCTCGATCCGATGGCAATTCTCGACGAGATTCAGCGGCTGGTCCCGGGCTACGACGTTTCCCGCATGAATCTTCTGGCGGGTAACAGCGAGCACACATCTCTGACGAAGAGCGGCCCCGGTGCAACGCACGCGACCGATTCAATTGTTCCAGCGAACGACAGTTTGTTCACATCGGGCACGCTGGGACGGTACTCGCGCACATTGAAGTCGGTGATGGAGAGTCACGAAGTCAAACCTGCCGAAGTCGCGGCGGATTAAGTAGTAGCTGTGAGCTTTGAGTTGTGAGCAGCGTTGGAACGCTGTTCGTTGTTGCTCGCAGCCCGAAGCTCATAACTCGCAGCTCAGCAAGAGAGGAAACAAAGCTTTGCCGTTGCCCATCTGGCTCTACATACTGGTGTCGGTGATCAAGTCCGCAGTCGTGCTGGGCGTGCTGCTGACTGCGGTTGCATACACCGTATGGCTTGAGCGCAAAGTGGTCGGCCACATGCAGAATCGCTGGGGACCCACGCGGGTCGGCCCGTTTGGACTGCTGCAACCGGCGGCCGACGGACTCAAATTTCTATTTAAAGAAGACCTGACTCCGCCGCACGTCTACAAGCCGCTGTTCCTGGCGGCGCCGCTAATCGCGGTCATCTTCGCGTTGACGTCGATCGCCGTGATCCCGTTCGGCAACTCGATCACGATCGGCGGCTACAATATTCCGCTGCAGATTACCGATGTGAACATCGGACTGTTGATGATCCTCGGCGTGACATCAATTGGCGTTTATGGCGTGGCACTGGCCGGGTGGTCGTCGAACAATAAGTATTCGCTGCTTGGCGGATTGCGCGCGAGCGCGCAGATGGTCAGCTACGAAATCTCGCTAGGACTGTCGCTGGTCGGCGTGTTGATGCTTTCTGGGAGCTTCAGCTTGCGGGACATCGTCAACTCGCAGGGCGGGCACTTCTGGGGATTCATTCCGCACTGGAACATCTTCGTTCAACCGATTGGCTTCTTCTGTTACCTCATGGCGGCGTACGCGGAAACTAACCGCATCCCGTTTGACTTGCCGGAAGCGGAGACGGAGCTCGTTGCCGGGTATCACACCGAATACAGCGCGATGAAGTTTGCCATGTTCTTCATGGCCGAGTACGCAAACATGATCACGGTGGCCTGTCTGGCAACGCTGCTGTTTTTCGGCGGATGGCATGGGCCGATTTTCGGTCCTCCGATTCTGCAAGCGCTGCTTCCCGTCTTCTGGTTCGTAGCCAAAATTGTGGCATTTCTCTTTCTGTATATATGGGTGCGCGGGACGTTGCCGCGCTTCCGCTATGACCAACTGATGGCGTTCGGTTGGAAGTTCCTGCTGCCGCTGGCGCTGGTGAATTTGATCGGCACGGCGATCGCAGTGGCGTGGTAACGCAGTGAATAGTGTTGAGTGATTTAGTGATCAGTTACTGCTCAAGAACTAGCCACTAATTTCTAATGTCATGATTAGCGTTCATCTAATTTTGTTTCTGGCGTTCGGGGCTGTCTGCGTCGCGGGAGCGGTCAACCTGCTGGTGCAGCGGCATCCGATCAACAGCGCGCTGTCGCTCATCGCGGTGATGGCGGCGCTGGCCGGAGAATACTTGCTGCTCGGCGCCGAATTTGTGGCGGCGGTGCAAGTGATCGTCTATGCCGGCGCCATTATGGTGCTGTTCGTGTTCGTCATCATGCTGCTGAATGCCGGAGTCGAAGAAGAAACCAAAGGCAGCCGCGTCGCACTGCTGTTCGGCATTCCGGGAATGTTATTGGGTAGCGTGCTAATCGGATGGGTAGTGTTGAAGCACTCCGGAACCGAGCCGGTTGCAGCTGGCGCTTTGCCGGGAACTCCCCAGGTAATCGGCGGCCTGCTGTTTCATGAATTCCTGCTGCCATTTGAAATTACTTCCATCTTGATTCTGATTGCCATCATGGGCGCAGTGGTGCTGGCCAGCAAGCCGACCGTTCCGGGCGGCGGACCGGCACAGAGGGTGAAAGAATAATGGTGCCCCTTTCGTACTATCTCGTGCTGAGCGGAATCCTGTTTGCCTGCGGGGTAACGGGATTTCTGATCAAGCGCAACATCATCACCATCTTCATGTCGATTGAACTGATGCTCAACGGCGTGAATCTTTCGTTCGTTGCATTCGCCGCGCACTGGCACGTGCTCGCCGGACAGGTCTTCGTCTTCTTCGTGATGGTGGTGGCGGCGGCCGAAGCCGCAGTAGGATTGGCCATCATCATTTCCGTGTACCGCACGCGCGAAACGCTCAATATCGACCAGGTCAACCTGCTCAAGCTATGACGTCCTCTCTCAATCTCTGGCTGATCCCGACGCTGCCGCTGGCAGGAGCCGCCATCAACGGCTTTCTGGGGAAGCGGTCTTCGCGCACTGCGGTCAGCACCATCGGGCTGTTTTTCTCCGGCGCAGCGTTTGCCTGGGCGCTGACGGTGGTCTTACGCTTGTCGTCGTTGGCGCTTCCCTACCAGGAGTATGTAGCCCACTGGATCCGCTCCGGCAGCTTCACAGTCGATTTCGCTTTTTATCTCGATCAACTTTCGCTGGTCATGCTGCTGGTCGTCACGGGAGTCGGATTCCTGATCCACATCTATTCTGTCGGCTACATGTGGGACGATCCCAGCTACTACCGTTTCTTCACCTATCTGAACCTGTTCATGTTTTTCATGCTGACGCTGGTGCTGGCCAACAACTACCTGATGATGTTCATCGGGTGGGAAGGCGTCGGGCTGGCTTCCTATCTACTGATCGGCTTCTGGTTCACGAAGGATTCGGCGGCGTCCGCGGGCAAGAAAGCTTTCATAGTCAACCGCATCGGCGACTTTGGATTTCTGATCGCGCTGTTCCTGATCATCCAGCACTTCCATTCCTTGAACTTCACCGGCGTATTTGAGCAAGTAAAGCCGCTGGGCGCCGAAACGGCGGGTGCTGGATTTCTGACGGCAATCGGGATTCTGCTGATGGTCGGGGCGTGCGGGAAATCGGCGCAGATCCCGCTCTATGTATGGCTTCCAGATGCTATGGAAGGTCCGACGCCGGTCTCCGCACTGATCCACGCTGCGACCATGGTGACGGCCGGCGTCTACATGGTATCGCGTTCGCACGTGATCTTCGAACGCGCGCCCATCGCCCTAACCGTAGTGGCAATCATTGGCACGCTGACGGCGCTGTTCGCGGCGACGATCGGCATTACGCAAACCGACATCAAGAAAGTTCTCGCGTACTCCACGGTTTCGCAGCTGGGCTACATGTTCATGGCTTGCGGAGCCGGAGCATTTTCGGCGGGCATCTTCCACTTGATGACGCATGCCTTCTTCAAGGGCCTGCTCTTCCTCGGAGCCGGATCGGTGATCCACGCGGTCGGTGGCGAGCAAGATATGCGCAAGATGGGCGGCCTGAAGACCTATATTCCAGTCACGTTCACCACGATGTTGATAGCCACCTTGGCTATCGCCGGAATCCCGCCACTGGCGGGCTTTTGGAGCAAAGACGAAATTCTGTGGAAGGCGTACCAGGCGAACCCGGTTTACTGGGCGGTGGGAGCCATCACCGCTTTGCTCACTTCCTTCTACATGTTCCGGTTGCTGTTCTTGACCTTCTGGGGAGATTACAAGGGCATCAACGTCGACGATCACGGGCACGCGCACGCGACGCAGGGGCATGGAGATCATGGTCAGGGCGAACCGCATGAGAGTCCGATGGTCATGCTCGTTCCGCTGATCATTCTGGCTATATTGTCCACGATAGGCGGGCTGGTAGGGATTCACAATGGCTTCGAGCATTTCCTCGAGCCCGTGTTCGGTTCTGAATTTCCCAGGGCGATCACCGAAGGTTCCGGAAACACGGAATGGCTGCTGATGGGCGTTTCGGTTCTCTTCGCCTTCGCGGGCCTGATTCTTGCCTACGTGCTGTATGTCAGCAAACCGTATCTGCCGGAGAAGATCGCCGACGCTCTGAATGGTTTCTACACGACGGTCTTGAACAAGTATTACGTTGACGAAATCTACGCGAAGCTTTTCGTGAAACCTCTGGTAGATGGTTCGACGAGCATTCTGTGGCAGGGTGTCGATCGAAAAGTGATCGACGATACGGTGAACAACGCTGCCGATGGCGCGCGCCACGTATCGGATGAAGTGCGGCACATGCAGTCGGGCAACTTGCGGTCGTACGCCGGATGGATTGCCGCCGGAGCCGCGGTTCTGATTGCGTACATGGTCTGGCTCGGGGTGGGACGATGAACTTCCTCGACCAGAACATCCTGACATTCGTGACGTTCGCACCGCTTGCAGGCGCGTTGCTGCTGGTTGCGTTTCCGCGACGTGATCGCGAAGTCCGGATCTTCGCCCTGATTATGTCGCTGCTGGCATTTCTGCTCTCTCTGCATTTGCCAGTACACTTCCACCGCGCGCAGACCGGATTTCAATACGAAATCGACACGCCGTGGATCTCGACTCCGAACATTCATTACCACATGGGGATCGACGGCATCTCGATGTGGCTGATCGTGCTGACCACCTTCCTCACACCGCTGTGCGTGCTGATTTCGTGGAAGTCGGTACATGACCGGGTAAAAGAATTCTTCATCCTGCTGCTGATACTCGAGACGGCGCTGATCGGCGTATTCACTTCGCTCGATCTCTTCCTCTTCTATTTCTTCTGGGAAGCCACGCTGATCCCGATGGCGCTGCTGATTGGCGTCTTCGGACATGAGCGCAAGGTCTATGCCGCGGTGAAGTTTTTCATGTACACGATGATCGCGTCAGTCTTCATGCTGGCATCGATCCTGTGGCTCTACGCGCACACGCACAGCTTCGATTTTGTGACTATTCGCGAACAGATCGCCAGCGGAGCGGTGCCGAATTTTCCTGCGGCAGCGCAGTGGCTCTTCCTGGGATTCTTCATCGCGTTCGCGGTCAAGGTTCCGCTGTTCCCGTTCCATACATGGCTGCCGGATGCGCACGTGGAAGCGCCCACCGCCGGATCAGTCTTGCTGGCGGGCGTTCTTCTGAAGATGGGCACCTATGGCATGCTGCGCTTTAACCTCGGGCTGTTCCCCGAGCAGGCGCGGCACAATGCGCCGTGGATCATGCCGTTGGCGCTAATTGGCATCATCTATGGCGCGCTCGTTGCCATGGTGCAGCCCAACATGAAGAAGCTGATCGCGTATTCGTCGGTGAGCCACCTGGGATTTGTGGTGCTCGGGATCTTCAGCTTTACGCAATCGGGATTGAATGGCGCGATGTTCGTGATGCTCGCCCACGGAATTTCTACCGGCGGCCTGTTCATGCTGGCCGGAATCTTGCATGAGCGCCGGCATACGTACGAAATCTCGGAGTTCGGCGGACTTGCCTCTCCCATGCCGGTCTATGCCACGTCTTATTTATTCATCGTGCTGGCATCGGTAGGATTGCCGCTGATGAATGGATTCATCGGGGAGTTCCTTGTGCTGAACGGAGCCTTCCAGGCAAAGCCAATCTACGGCATTCTTGCCGCGACAGGCGTGATCTGGAGCGCTTGTTACCTGCTGTGGATGTTCCAGCGTGTGTTCTACGGCAAGGTGACGCATCCAGTGAACAATTCGCTGGCCGATCTATCGGGATTCGAGAAGGCTGCGGTCTGGCCTTGTATAGCGATTGCGCTGGTGATGGGCGTGGCACCGATTCTGTGGCTAGGTGCGATTGATCCCGCGGTGCAGGCGGCCCTTAATCCCGTTGCACAAGTGTTCAGCAAGGTGGTGGGACAATGACCCACTTGCTGGCGCAGCTGCAGATCATTCCTGCGGGCACGGATTACATCCGCATTCTGCCGGAGCTGGTGCTTTCAGCCTTTGGCATTGTCGTGATGGTTCTGGATCCGTTGGTTGATGAGGAAAAAAGCCAGAAGACGCTCGGCGTGATCGCATTCGTGGGAGCGCTCGCCGCTCTGATTTCAACGTGGTACATGGCGCAGTCGCCGGGAGTTGGGTTCTCGAATACCGTTCGGGTGGACCGTTTCAGCGTCTTCTTCACGTACCTGGTCATCGCGATCGCCGCCGTCGTCATCCTGACTTCGTTCGAATATATGGCGGTGCAGCGAATTCGCGCCGGAGAATATTACGCACTGATCCTGTTCAGCGTGGTCGGCATGGTACTGATGTCGACGGCGATTGAACTGGTCATGATCTTCATCGGCCTGGAAATCTCGTCGATCTCCACGTACATCTTGGCAGGCTTCCGGCGGAACTCGGCATCGAGCAGCGAATCGTCGCTTAAGTATTTCCTGCTGGGCTCGTTCGCCACCGCATTCTTCCTGTATGGCGTCGCGCTGATGTTCGGCGCAACTGGATCGACCAATATTGACGTCATCTCCTTGAAACTGCAATCCGGTCCGGTGGAAGTTCTGGTTTATGCGGCGATGGCGATGATGTTTGTCGGGCTGGGCTTCAAAGTCGCTGCGGCGCCGTTTCATGTGTGGACGCCAGACGTTTACGAAGGCGCTCCGGCGCCGATCACCGGCTTCATGTCGACCGCCCCCAAAGCGGCCGCATTCGCCGTGCTCCTACGAGTGGTATTCGCCATCAACGCTCCAGGACGTTTCTGGTTCCTCTGGATCGCGGCCGCCTTTTCGATGACCCTGGGGAACGTAGGCGCGCTGGTGCAGGACAATGTGAAGCGACTGCTCGCATATTCGTCGATCGCACATGCCGGTTATATCCTCGTCGCCTTCGCCATGACGACTCCGGATAATTCCTCGACTGGAATCTCCGCTGTGATGTTCTATACCGCGGCGTACGCCGCGATGAACGTGGGCGCGTTCGCCGTGGTCAGCCACTTTGCCAACGCTGGTGAACGGTACGTCACTCTGGAGGACTACGAGGGTTTGGGGCGCACTTCCCCGCTGCTCGCAGCGACGCTGACGATTTTCCTGCTGTCGCTGATCGGGATTCCGATGACGGGCGGATTCTTCGCGAAGTTCTATGTATTCAGCGCAGCGATCAAAGCGAATCTGATCTGGCTCACATTGATCGGAGTGGTTAACAGCGCGATCGGCGCGTACTACTACCTGCGCATCATCGTCGTGATGTATATGCGCGAGGCGCGGAAAGACGTTCCGGTGAACCCGATCTCGTTCGGATTGGGTGCGGCACTCGCGATCAGCGTCGTCACGACGCTATATCTCGGGCTTCTGCCGAACGGAGTACTCGGGATCACGCGAGGTTCTGCTCAAGATTTGCTCTCCCCGGCGTCAGTTCCGACCGCTGCGCAAAACCCGCCCGCAGTGGGCCTTCCGCCCCAGTAATTTCGCTGTGGAAAACCGCAAAACTGCATTTGACAAGGACGTGCAACCGCGTGCATCATGTGTCAACAAAGTTCCCATTCAGTTCTTCCTCTCAGGAACTGACAAGCGGCGTGGAGGCGAGAAAATGTCCAAACTGATGCGAAGGCTGTGGTCGGAAGACTCCGGACAAGACATCGCGGAATACGCGGTGATGTTGGCTGTGATTCTGGTGCTGGTGGTGGGAACGGTGCGCTTGATCGGATCGAACGCGAACAACGCGTTTTCGAGCGTAGCCAGTTCTCTGCAGTAAATGTCCCAATTCCTGTTTCTTTTGGGGACGTAGTGGTTCCTTGCGCGAAAGATATCTATGACACGATTTACTCCAAGCTTCCGGTTTACCGCGTACTACCGATTTACTCGGTTCGCGGCTGCGGCGCAGCTTGGAGCGGAGATGAGTCACTGAAGACCATCTAGACGAGACAAGTTGAAAGCCGCAAGCCGCGATCTCCGGATCGCGGCTTTTGTTTTGTGCGAAGAATCCATAAGGAGAATCGAGTCCCATGATCGTCAATATGTCGGAGAAGGCAACGGAGCAGGAAATCAACCACATCATCGACCGCATTCGCGAGGCGGGATACCAGCCCCATGTCACGCGAGGCACAGAGCGAACCATTGTGGCTGCGGTGGGCAGCGGACGGCGCCACGAGATCGAGGCGCTCCAGGTTGCGCCGGGAGTGGATAACGTAGTCGCGATCGCGCAGCCTTTCAAGCTGGTCAGCCGCCAGGTCAAGCCCGAGCGGTCGATTATCAAGATCGATGGCGTCTCGATTGGCGGTCCGGAAGTGGTGGTGATCGCCGGACCTTGTTCGGTGGAATCGCGCGAACAGCTACTCGATACCGCCCTCGCCGTAAAGCGCGCTGGAGCCTCGATGCTCCGCGGCGGCGCCTACAAACCTCGTACGTCTCCGTACGACTTTCAGGGCCTCGGCCTCGAAGCGTTGAAGATCTTGAGCGAGGCCAAGAGAGAAACCGGGCTGCCCGTGGTCACCGAAGTGATGAGCACCGAAGACGTGGACGTGATCTGCGAGCACGTCGACATGCTGCAGATCGGCGCCCGCAACATGCAGAATTTCGCGCTGCTCCGGCGGTTGGCGACGGTCAAGAAACCGATCCTGCTGAAGCGCGGACCCTCGGCAACTGTGAAGGAATGGCTACTCGCCGCGGAGTACCTGCTCTCGGGCGGGAATCATGAAGTGGTGCTGTGCGAGCGCGGGATTAAGACCTTCGAGACAGAGATGCGGAATACGATCGACCTGGCTGCCGTCGCGCTAGCGCGCGATCTGTCGCATTTGCCGGTGATTGCGGATCCCTCACACGGCACCGGCAAGCAGAGCCTGATTGCCGCCGTGTCGCGTGCCGCCGTTGCGGTGGGAGCTGATGGACTGATCATCGAAGTACATCCCTGCCCGGAGCGTGCGCTGTCCGACGGCCCTCAGTCGCTCGATTTTGCCGGCTTCGGAAAAGTCATGCGCGCGCTGGAGGAACCGCTGCGGCAGACAGCTGCACCGCCCAGAACGGTGCAGGCTGTCTCATAAGAAGAGATTGATTCAGGAAATGCTGCTATTGCGGCCCTGAATACGATGCGACGGGTTTGACCCTCATCGCGGGATCGCCGAAGAGAATGTACGTTCGGCGAACATCGGGGTCAGTGATTCCCGACTTGGCCTTCAAGAGCGACTCGCCCAAGGTGAGGCGCTGATTGCCGCTCACGACCAAAGTATCCAGTACGGTCTGCGGCGGAGCCTGGTTCAGTCCGCTCGACGCCAGCACGGCCGCGGCGCCTCCATTGGGCGCGAGCAGCAAGGTCACCGCGAGCGGTTGCGCGTAAACATCCTGGAAATATCCGTTCAGGCAGTTCATGATCAGGAACACCGGCGTTTGCGAACTATTCGTCAGCGAATTAACGGTGTTCTCGTCAAAGATATCGGATCCGGACCATTCTTCTTCCGATCCGTGGCCGAGGTAGTTGACGAGTCCCTGACCGGAATTGATCGAAGCGATGATGTCGCTTTGTGCGGCTGTCGTCCCGACCGTATCTACGAATACCTGGGTCACCTGCGTATTGGCGGGCAGGCTGGCCTGAACGGTCAGCGTGTCTTGCGTGAAGTCGATGCTGTCATCTTTGTCGGCCACCATGAGCGCGTTCGCCGTCCACGGACCGTTCGTCGACTTCCCTTCGTACGCCAATATCTTTCCGACAACCGTCGTTGCTTCATCGAGTGTGGTGACCGGCAGACGTCCAGTAGCGATCGTCGGCAAGCCAGTATTCTGGAAATCCGAGAACCAGTCATCCGTCGATGTCATGAGGCTGGCGGTCGGCACGATGCGCGTCGGGACCATATCCAGGTTTCCGAATCCGAGGTAGTTGCGCGGATCGAGTGATGCCCGTCCATTCAAGAGCAGGTATGTTGGCGGCTTCCTCCAGTTCTGTGTAGCCGTGAGCAGGAACTGCTTGATGGCGGATGGATCGTGCTCGCCAAAGGTGAACTCATCGTAGAGTTCGATAATCGGCACAATTGCCGAGGTCTTCCCCTCTGCCTCGTGAGCCATTGCGAGTGGCCCCAGAGCGCTGGCGAACTCGCCATAGGTGACCATGGCGATGTCGGCGCCGTGCATGGGACTGTGCCAATGCGACGGATGATTCGGCCAGACTCCAGCTGCCGAAGAGATTTGATCGTTCGCGACTGCCAGCAAGGTGTGTTGATTCCTCAGCGCCCGCCCACTGGTGAATGGAACCTGCACGGCGATATCGTAGGTGCCGTTGTCGGGAGTAACTTGGGGCGTCAGTTGCACGGGATGATTCGGATCGGTGATATCAACCACAGTCGGAGCAGTGGTAAACCCGCTCACCATAAGCTGCTCGCCCGGCGCTCCGGTAAAATTCAGCTGATCCGAATCTGCAACATAGAGGTGGGGGAAGGTGATTCGGATGTAATCGACCACGTTGATGTCGTAATCGCCATTCTGCGCCGTTAATGTGACCGTATTGTTCCACGGCACGAGTACTCCGGCGGGAAGATCGATGCTCAAAGTTCCCGTGTCCTGTCCACTGTAGACTACATCGCCGACATTCGTGCCATTTACGACGACCGTGACATCGTGCGGATATCCGGCGATGACGCCCTGGAGCGCGATCTCCAGATGCGCGACGTCGGTGGAATTGCTGTCGAAGTGAGGCAGCGTCAGCACCTGATCGACCGGAGTCGGCGTGACTACCGCGCCGAAGAAGTTCTGACCGCTCTGGGTGAGCAACGCTCCGAAATAGATGGTGTGCTGCTGCAATTCAACGGTCGACATGTAGCTGGTCGGCGGCAAATTCGATCCCGAGGAAGGCTGCCACTTCGGAATGCGAGCTCCCAGGCCGGGTCCAACAGCTAGCCAATACACACGGGTTCCGCTGAAGACTGTATCGATGCCCGTCCCGTAGAAATTGATGGCGGCTTGTGGTCCGAAGCCTCCGGGTCCCGCTGTCGCGCCTGAAATCTGGAGAGGCTGCTCGACGGCCTCGGCATAGAGATGCAAGTTCGCAGGATCGACATTCGGATCGAGCCCGGCCTTCACGAGGTCAGGCTGTGTGACTCGATACCATCCTTCATGCCGCACGAAAATCTTGACGGCCGGATGCGCCGCCAAATCATATTGCTTTTGATACTGCCAAGTCTTCGGAACAGAGAGGATGGGAAGATACTCTCTGATGTGACTCTGCTGGCTGCCAGCGGCCGTGGGTTGCGCCTGGTTCAACTGGCTCAGCATGTGAGTTTCGGCCACGGGCGCGTCGCTGGCGGACGGCGAACCGGCTGTCACGGACACTGGACCGTGCATGGTGCGGACTCCACTGATGTCGATGTCCTCGAGCCAGTAGGATCCCGAAGTGCCCGCCGAGGAATCGATCCAGGCATAGTTCTTGCCGGAATGTTTGGGCAGAGCGCCGGTCATTTGCAATGCGGATCCGGCAATCAGCGAGAGATTCATGCGCACGCGATTTCCGTTCTGCTCGCGATAAACATTGAATCCGAGGTTGTGCGATTCGCCACCGGTCTTCCAGATCAGCACGACGCGCTTCGCGCCGTTCTTATCGGTGCCCAACTGCGCCGTGAACGAGCGGAGCGTAACTTTGGTCGAAGCAACGACCGTCTCGGTTTGCGAGGCAGTGTTGTTGTTCGGATTCGGGTCGGTCTGCAGGGCACTCACGGTAGCGGTGTTTGTAATCGTGCCCGACTGCTGCGGATACACCAAAATAGTGATGGTGGCAGTAGCCCCATTTGCCATAGTACCCAGCTGGCAACTTACGGTGCCGCCCGCCTCCGTGCAACTGCCCTGCGACGAAACTGCTCCGGAGTAATACAGCGAGGAAGGCAGGACATCCTGTACTAGAACACTTGTTGCAGTGGCTGGACCGTTGTTTGTAGCGACAAGGGTGTACGTAAGAGCAGATTGCTGTGTAACGGGATTCGGAGAACCGCTCTTAGTAAGAGCCATGTCCGCGCTGCTGGCGCTGGCAACCAGCACGCTGGAACTCGCCGAATTCGTGGTCAGGCTTGGCACGATATTCGTTGCGGTGGCGCTCGCCGTATCGGTGATGTTCGTTCCCGACGGCGTGTTGGAGTTCACCTGGAGCACGACCGTGAAGCTTGCTGTATTGGCTGCGCCCGTGGCCAGATTGCTGCCGTCGGTGCAACTGATCGTTCCGGTACCACCGACCGCTGGCAGAGTGCCGCAAGTCCATCCGGCGGGAATCGTGATCGACTGGAAATTCGTATTCGGTGGCAGTGTCTCGGAGAACGTCGTACCGGTCGCGGCTGCTGGACCATTGTTGGTAACGGTCTGCGTGTAGGTGACATTGCTGCCCGGCGACACCGAAGTCGGAGTACCGGAATTCGTGACGACCAAATCCGCCTGAGTCGCCAAAGCCACCACATCCGAGGCTACGGCAGTGTTGTTGGCCGAGTTCGAATCGCTCGTCGTCGACGTTACTGTCGCCGTTTCATTGACGGCAGTTCCCGCGGCCGTCCCGGCAGTCACTTTCACCACATACGAGATCGTGGCCGGTGATCCGGACGCCAGAGTCGGATCCGTGCACGTCAGTGTCGCCAGAGTACAAGTCCAACCTGCGGGTCCGGTCAACGAAACCGCGGTCGTATTTGCGGGGAGCGTGTTCGTTAGGGTAACGCCGCTCGCCGCGCTCGGGCCAGCGTTACTTACGACCTGCGTATAGGTGATGTTGTTGCCTGCTTGCACGGGAACCGGATTGGGCGTGTTCGTGACCGAGACATCGGCCGAGCTTCCCACGGGGATGCCAACGGTGACGCTATTGTTTCCACTGTTCGGATCGCTCGTCGTCGAGGCCACCGAATCCGTTTGCGTAATCGTAGTTCCCGACGCCACTCCTGCGTTGACAGTCACGACGAACGTGAAATTCGCAGTGGTATTGGCCGCCATGGTCGTCGTGTCGGTACAAGTGAGGCTGGCCAAAACGCAAGTCCATCCCGCGGGACCGGTGAGTGAAACCGCAGTCGTATTGGCGGGAAGCGTATCGGTGAAGACAGGCGCATTCGCCGTCGCCGGTCCGGCATTGGTCACGCTTTGCGTGTACGTAATATTGCTGCCGGCGGTGGCCGGATTCGGGCTTCCGGAGTTGGTCACGCTCAGGTCGGCCTGAGTCGCCGAACTGACGGCAATGGTGACGGTCGCCGAATTATCCGAAGGATTGGTGTCGCGCGTCCCGGTGGATCCGGTATCCGTGTCGGTGATCAATGTTCCGGCTGCAGTTCCCGCATTCACTTTGAAGACCGCGGTGATCGTACCCACGGAACCCGGTGTCACACTGACGTTGGTGCAGGAAATCGGACCAGTGTTCGGGCAGGTCCAGGTACCACCCCCGGTTGTCACGGCCGCAACCGAGACGAATGTTGTATTCGCCGGCGTGGGTTCAGTGAGCGTGGCCGAACTGCAATTGGCCGGGCCGTGGTTGGTAATAGTCTGTGTGTATGTGATGTTGGAGCCAGCAGTGACGGGACTTGGGGTTCCGCTGTTGGTGACGGTGAGGTCACAGGCGACAATCACATTCGTCGTAACACTGGTGCTGTTGTTGGCCGAGTTCGGATCGGAGGTCGTCGCCGAGACGGAGGACGCGGCCGTAATTGAAGCCGCCGTAACCGTTGAAGGCACATTGAGGACCACGACGATGTCTGCCGCCACACCGGATGCGACGCTTGGGTTGGTGCAGGCAATCGTACCGGTCGCGCCGATTGCGGGCGTCGTACAAGTCCATCCCGCAGGTGCAGAGACCGACTGGAATGTCGTGTTCGTCGGCGTCGCTTCGGTAAACGTGGCGCCAGTCGCCGTGGCGGGACCGTTATTAGTCACGGTCTGTGTGTAGGTGATGTCGTCGCCCGCCAGAACTGCATTTGGAGAAGCTGTCGTGGTCAGCGCCAGGTCAGCTTGAGTCGCCGACGCAACCACGTCGGTGGCCACTGCAGAGTTCGATCCGAACGCCTGATTCGTGGCATTCACGGTCACCGTGTCTGTAATGACGGTACCGCTCGCTGTGCCGGCATTCACTTTCACTACTAGAACCACCGTCCCACTTGATCCCGCAGGGGCGCTTGCGCTGGTACAACTGATTGCGCCGGTCCCGCCCACCGCTGGAGTCGTGCAAGTCGTTCCCGGCGGCGACGAGATCGAAAAAAAGGTGGTATTTGTGGGCGTGTTCTCGGTAAGAGTGGGATTGGTCGCCGCGCCAGCTCCCGAATTTGTTGCCGTCTGGGTATAGGTGATGGTGCTGCCAGCGACGACTGGATTCGGCGAGGCGGCATTGGTCACCGTCATCTGCGCCTGCGATGTCGTGCCCACCACTGTGGTTGCGGCGGCGGTGTTATTCGCGGAATTCGGATCAGTCGCAGAGGACGCTACCGACACCGAATTGGTGATCACGGTTCCGTTAGTGACGCCGGTATTGACTTTCACAACCATCGTGAAAGTGCCCGAGGTTGATCCTGCAAAGTTGGTGTCGGTACAAATGACGTTGCCGGTATTATTGATGCCCGGAGTGATGCAACTCCAACCTGGAGGCGCCGACTCTGAAATAAATGTGGTGTTGGCAGGAACAGCAGTCACGACCGTGGCATTATCGGCGGCGCTCGGTCCGTTGTTCGTCACAACCTGCGTATAGGTAATGTTCGCGCCAGCGGCGACTGGATCTGGGGACGCAGCGTCTGTGACAGCGACATCAGCGCTCGAGACAACAGCAGCTACGTCCGTCGCCATATCGTTGAGCAGGTTTGCTTCGTTGCCGCCGCTAATGGTTGCGGTATTCGTCTCCGTCGCCGGAGCGGACTGCAATACGCTTACATTCAAGGCGATCGACGGATAGCTGCCGGCCGCCGAGAGAGAATCCGAACGCACGCAGCTCACGGTCTGGCCTGAGATCAAGCAGGACCATCCTGTGCCGGTCGCGCTGATCGGAGTAACTCCGATCGGCAGCGTGTCGTTCATCGTGACGAGGCCACTGGTCGCGCCGTAGAGACTGACGTTCGATACAGGAATTGTCCAGGTGGCAGTCGAACCGCGGGTGAAATTCCCGGCGTGGCTCTTGCTGAGAGTCAAATCTGCAGCGCACAACGACGAGGATTGAATTCCGGTCACCTGCGTCATCGTCACGCTGATGGAACTTGTGCCAGACGCGCCCGCCGTCGCTCCATATGGGACGCCAGGATTCAGCGTTGTACCGCTGGCGCCACCGCCGACACTGATGCCGGCCGGAGTTCCAGAAACGAAAACTACTCCACCGCCTCCACCACCGCCCGGGCCGTGACGGTTCCCTAAGCTGTAAGGTTGAGAGTCCCACGCGTCTCCACCGCGTCCGCCATTGGCTTGCAGTGTCAGACCGCTCTCTCCGCCATTTCCAGAAATAACGACAATGGTTCCCCCGGCGCCACCGCCACCGCCAGCATCGTTCGCCGTTCCGTTGTAAGCTGCCGCGCCATTTGCAGTTAAAGTCGCCGTCCCCGTCAGGTTATAGGCGCGAATGAAAATAATTCCGCCGCCAGCCGCACCGCTGCTAGCCAGAGTATCGCCGTCGGAATTGTTACGTGTACCTGCGCCACCGCCACCGCCTAGCGCGAGTCGATCGATGGTCGCCGGAAAGACGGAGCCGCCTTCACCGCCGCTGCTGAGGTTGGTGCTCCAAGAATCACCGCCGAAGCCTCCCGCACCACCGTTGGCTCCGCCGCCGCCGCCCGCGTTTTGAGTATTCCCGGCGCTGTCAGAATCCGTTCCGCCGGCACCTGCATTGCCGGGCGCGCCGCGTGCCATACTTCCATCAGTTCCGGCAGTACCGCTGGGATAACCGACCGCAGTGGTGGTTTGAAGGAATGTGCCTCCGGATTCGGCCCACATCGGAGTACCCGCGACGCCTTCGCCCTTTGAGGCATCGACGCCCGTAGCGCCGCCCACAGCACCGGTGTAGGTCGTGGGAGAAATATACTGATAATCCGTGTTCGTACCGCCGTATCCACCGGTCAACTGCATGCCGGCGCCGCCGCGGAAGCCTAACCCATCGACTGATACGGTTGCAGATCCAAGGTTGAGCTGGCCAGCGATATCGAGCGCAAGAATTCCACCGGTGGATCCATTCCATGCTGCAGCGGTGACCGCGCCCAGAGTCGCCGACGCATACTGCGGCACGAGCACGACTTGATACGTGCTTTGCCCCTTTGTCGCTGAAGCCGTTGCAGAGGTGTAGCCGAAAACCAATCCGCCGCTCGGGC
This sequence comes from uncultured Acidobacteriota bacterium, assembly GCA_963793945.1. Taxonomy (GTDB): domain Bacteria; phylum Acidobacteriota; class Terriglobia; order Terriglobales; family Acidobacteriaceae; genus Sulfotelmatobacter. The sequence goes on from CAWCCE010000003.1 coordinate 838,493, forward strand.
CCGCTCCAGCAATCGGCACGTTACCGCCGCTCACCGGTCCGGTGGCAGTCACGTATTCGTAATTACCCGCGTTGTTGATGGCTGTAAACCCGGTGCCGGTGCTGCCATTGCCGTAGACGACGCTGTTGGTCGAGTTGATGCTGGCGTCCTGCATCTGGATCACCAGCAGTTCGCTTCCGGCAACGATCGTTCCACCAGCGCCTGTTGAAGCTCCAATCGGAATCGAAGTAGCTCCAGCGGCTACGCTGGCAGTGCCAGGAAAGTATGTATTCTGCACGCCGGTCAGAGTTCCGCCATTGACGAGCGTTCCCGTCGAACAAACGATGCTCACGACCGGGGCCAAAGCTACGTACGTGTTATTGCCAGTATTGGGATCGGGAGGTGTCCCGGAATCCGTGATTGAGGCCGTGTTGGGATAGAAGCCAGCTGTGGCTGCTTTCACGACAACTGCAACGGTAGCGGTCGCACCGCTGGCAAACGAAGTAGGCAGCGTGCAGGTGATCGGTCCCGTTCCCGTGCAACTCGTCCCGGCGCTGGGGGTAGTCGATACCAGCGTGACTCCTGCCGTCAATGTGTCGGTCAGGACGGCATTGTTTGCCGCCGACAAACCGTTATTGGTGATGGTGATGTTGTAAGTCGAATTCTGTCCGAGCGCCACTGCGCTGACGCTGGTCGTCACGCCCAGATCCGCAGTCGTCGGATTGATCGAGATCGCGCCCAAGGACCAATTCGACGTGCCACTGAAGGTTTCGGAAAGAGGAACGCTTGGCGCGCCAGTACGGCTGCTACCGGTTCCCGTGACGTCCGGGGGATCGTTGCTGCCAAAGCCGCCCGACGTTTGGTTCCACTGTTGCACCTGTGGCCCAGAGACCGTCGCCGTGCGAGTCCCGCCAATTGCCAGCGTGTCGAGGATCATTCCATTGACCACGCTGGGTACATCAATGGACGAGGTCGTACCCGCCGCTCCGTCTGCGGAGACGAATGTCCCCAGAGGTACGGTCTGGTCGACGCCAGTGAAGGTCGTGGCTCCGACAGCAACTCCAATAGTCTTGTTCGAAGGAATGTTGATCGAAACAATAGTCGAATTGTTGCCGGTCGGCGGATTGAGCAAGTACCACATTTCCACCCGGCGCGTGTTGCCCGCGTCGTTGTGGGCACCGATGAGCGTTAGTGCGTTGCCCTTGTAAGTGACTCCCGTAACCGCCGAAGCGGTCTGGTTGGTGATGGTCATCGACACGCCGACGATGAGCAGCAGGTTCGTGCCGGTCGTGCGATGGTTGAAAGTGACGTTTTTGGTTCCGGTCCCCGTGAGTTCGGAGTTCGCACTCGTGGTCGCGTCCACCGCAACCTGGGCGTTTGAAGTTCGCGCCGCGAGAACGACGAACATCGACGCGAGCAAAACACAGACGATGCCCGTGCCTTTTCGTTTGCGATCCGTCAATTGGATGAGACGGTTCAGCGCTCGCTCGGCAACCCGCTGCCCGCGCGCGGCGCCGCACACGATGTATCCACTGAAGCTATTCAAGTTCGCTTCTACCATTCTTCGTCCTAGCCGCACTTCTTTCACCCGAGCAATGCCTAGAATCTGAGTTCCCTTCAGTCCCGGATCGTCTTGCTCTCCACAATCACCGCGTGTAACGAAAACGTCGCGTTCGCGATCCGCAACAACAATCCGGTGCAGCCGGAATCCCTCATTAGTCTTTGCTAAGACAATATCGTCCTTTCGTAATTTGCTCACGATTACGGGAGTAACCACGACAACGTCACCGTCGCGGATTGCCGGGGACATGCTGGCTCCGCGCGCCTGAAAACGCACGCTGAGCCCCTGTCCTAGCAATTCGCGGATGACCTCTTCGAAGAGCTTCGAGTCGGTCCCGCTGTCAATCATGGAGGTTGAGAATGGTATCTACAGCGCGCTGGCCAGGCTCAAAGTCATAGCGATAAACGGGAACGGCCGCCACGACCTCCTGGAGAAACTCCAGCGCAGAATCCACGTACTCGTGCCGGTGAAAGGGCACAAAACTTCGGGCAAACAACTCTGCGACCGCCTGGCTCGGAGAAAGGCGGGTCAGCACATTACCGCGTCCGTGTTGAAGAATGAGGATGCGCGCCAAGGGAGCATCGGCCGGAGAGGCGAACATGGCCTCTCCATGCCAGGGCGTGCCGTACATCCGAAGTCCGCGAAAGGCTGAAGGATCGCGGCGAACAATAATCCGGTCGTCACTGAGCACGTGGACGTCTTCGCGCTCGGTCCACAAACGGGTGGTCGTACTCTTCCCCGCCCCGGAATGACCAATGAACAAGTTGCCGACACCATCAGCCCGAACGATCCCGCTACCGTGCAACTCAATAGCTTTTTCTTGCGTGAGCCGATGCATGATCAGCAACTCATCGAGGGGGTAATCGAGGGGAGATGTTTCGGGAACGATCTCGGTGGCCACTTCACTGACCTTCAGTGTCGCCCGGGAAAAATCCCTATCCACGAACAATCTCTTATATGGAGAAGGCCCGAAGACCGGAGCTACGAAGTCAAATTCAAACCCCGCGGCAGCCTCGCGAAGCGTCCACAACGATCCGGAATCAAATACGTGCGAACAGCGAGACGCATTGATATTCTCGACCCACTCGACGCGAATATTTATGTCTGGTGTGTTCGGTCGTCGATGCTGAAATGGGAGCAAGGCGGGGGCTAGCGCTACTGCCTCGTTGTCGTCGCCTGCAACTGTTACTGATACTCCGGCGATACAGAATTGGCTGCTGTAGGAACTGCCAACCTGCTGGGACTGGATCGATAACTCGTTTTCAAGCCGTTGGTTTCTCAAGCTGTGGTCACGGCCTAATCATTCTATGAACCGAGAGTTTGGCAGCCGCCGAGGATGATGCCGCATCCCGGCGTCGGGCCGCCTCCGGAAGCATTCTTGCAATGCCCGAGAACAGCCTCTTCCGGACGCAAACTGATGGTGACGAGCTGCGGCGGTTCGTATGGCTTCTTGCTGTCGGATTGACTGAATTCCTGATTCATTGATCCTCGCTTAGTCGTCCGTCAGTGACTTCCGCAACTTCCGCATCCCCCCACCGCGACCGATGAATTATTCAAAATGGGCAAAACCTGGTGAAACCCAGTCCAGCTTTCTACGTCGACTTCACGGTTCACGACCCGGCGCGCCGACTCAAGCATGTCTGCATGGTGCATGCCTCCCGCGCAAAATTCGCAGTCGCCATGATTTGGAATCTCGGCCCCAACAACGGCTGCTCGCAGGTGAGCGACTTCGCACAGAAATTCGACCGGGCTCTCTTTATCACCGTTTTCCAGTTCTCCGTTCGCGGGACACATCGCGCAAAGCGACTGAATGCGGCACTGGACACATTTGGTCAGCCTCGATCGCTTTCGGTTTCGCAATTGCTGCAGAGAATCGTCCCACACCGCTCTTAAGCTGGAGCCGCGAATGCCGAAGGTTTCCTGCTGCGAAATGACGCAAATCCCGACTTCGCCATAGGCGTTCAACGCGAACGAATTGACGCCTCCCCCGCAGATGTAAACGGTGTCGACCTGCGAGAGATTTGGTGGGGCATGCAAATCCCGCTCGGCCAGCTTGTGATACTCCTCGACCACCTTCGGGTCGGTCATATCGAGAGCAACGACCTCTTCTGGAGTGAGACGGGTCGCCAGAGGACTTTGGGAACAATCGATGCGGGGATTTACCTGCCCATCGCACTTGAATTCGACGCCAAGTTCCTGCGCAAACTGCCGCATCGCCAGCACTTCGTGCTTGTTGACACTCGTCGCCACCGTCTTGAGCTTCAGTGGAAGGTTCCGCTCCTTGAGCAACTTGATCCCCCGCAAGCAGCGGTCGTAAGATCCGGGAACTGCGGTGAGCGCTTCATAGGTTTCGCGCGTCCGGCCATACAGTGTGATCTCGATGGCAAACGGAGGCCACTGAGCCAGGTGGTCCGCAATCTCCTCAGTCATGATCGTGCCGTTGGTAAAGAGCGTGATCAGGAATCCCTTCTGCTTGGCATAGGTATAAATCTCGAGGAAATCTTTGCGCGCGAAGATCTCTCCCCCCGTGTAAAGAATCCAGAAGCAGCCCATCTCGACAAGTTCGTCCAGCACGCGAAAGTGCTCTTCCTTACTCAACTCCCGCCGCTTCGCTTCCATATCGCCCATGGGCAGGTTGTTATAGCAATGGAGGCACTCCAGCGGACATCGCCGGGTGACCTCAATGGAAACCTGCATCGGAACGCGTTGTCCGGCGTGACGTTGATGCAAGCTGGCGCTGAACGCGCCGTAGGCTAACTGCTCCACATCTCCTCCATCTTCCGTGCAGCGGACGCGATCGCCCGCGTCCGCTGCGTTACCGTTCTTCCCGCCCCACTGGCCCTTCAGTCACCGGCCATTGCCAACGCGGCCGGAACCTCGACCAGACCAACAGATTTCATTTCGTTAACGAACTCGTCTACGTCACGTTCCGCTTGCGGCAGTTCGACTGAATACTCGCCAGCAACTTCGGTTGCCAGTTCCGCTATGCTGCGAGGAGACTCCAGCAATTTCCAAATCAGCGTCCCGGTGCCGTTGAAACTGTAGATCGAAGCCAGATCGCCTACCTTGGCGCGCACCGGAACGATCAATGTTTCTCCACCAACCACGCGAGCTACCACGTCCCGCGAGCGAACGAATCTTTCGCTTTTCTCTGCCATGGCCAAGTTGCTTACCCCTCGAATCCGGATTTCGTAACAAACGCGCTGCTTCGAAACCCCACAGACTTTCGTCCCAATTTGAGATTACGGCAAGTGGCCCCCTTCGGAGCAATAGATCATTAGGGCCAGGTATTGATTTGGTTATCACCCCAGATGGTTCCAACTCTTTACAAAAAATGGGGTTATGAGACAACTTCCTCGGCGGACTCGTCCGGATTGAACGGCTTGATCATGCGGATGATTCCGGCGAGCCAAGCGAAGGTTTCCGATGGACAAACGAAACGAAACGCTATAAAAAGAAAGACGGCGATTCCAACCGCTTTTACGTCCCAACGATTCGCCGCAGGCTATTCCCGTGCTCAACGAAGAACGACGCCGCGCCATTCTCGATCTGCTCAGCCACCAGGGGCGAGTGCTGGTTACCGAACTCTCGCGCCAATTCGAAACGTCGCAGGTTACGATTCGCAAGGATCTCGAAATCCTGCACGCACACGGACTCGTCCACCGCACCCATGGAGGAGCGCTGCCGTCGCGTGAAGGCGCGCTCGAAGATCCCACCCTGCGCGAGAAGGAAAAGCTTCACCATCAGGAAAAATTGCGCATTGCGGAAACCGCCGTCGCCAAAGTGAAAGAAGGCCAGGTTCTGATTCTCGATTCGGGCACTACGACGACGGCAATCGCGCGTGCGTTGCGCGGATTTCAGAATCTGACCATCATCACCAATGCCGTCAACATCGCAGCCGAACTTTCGGGCACGTCCGTGGAAGTGATCCTCACCGGCGGCACATTGCGAAAGAATTCCTTTTCACTCGTAGGCCCCATCGCCGAAGAAACTTTGCGACGGTTGAGCGCCGACACTTTATTCTTGGGAGTCGATGGATTTGACGTTCACTTTGGGCTAAGTACCCCGAATCTATTGGAAGCCAAGGTCAACCGCGTGATGGTTGAGGTGGCGAAGAAAACGGTTGCAGTTTGCGATTCAAGCAAGTTCGGTCGGCGCAGCCTTTCGTTAATCGCGCCGCCTTCGTCGCTGCAGGAAGTCATCACCGACCGCGGAGTTCCGAAGTCCGATCTTCGCACGCTAAAGCAAGCGGGCATTGAAGTCACGCTGGTCTAAAGCCGCCGAATCGAAGACTCACAATTCTTTAATCGCGAAATCCCTATGCCCCGTTTCGACGTAACCATCGCCGGTGAACTGAATCTTGACCTCATCCTGTACGGCCTGCCCGAGCAACTTCTTCCCGAGCGCGAACTCCTGGCGGACCGCATGATGCTGACCCTTGGATCGTCGTCGGCCATCGTGGCGCACAATCTTTCCGCTCTCGGCAGTCGAGTCGGATTTCAATCCCGCATTGGCGAAGATCCACTCGGCCGAATCTCTCTCGAACGGCTTCAGCAAGGCGGCGTGGATGTAGCCCGCGTACGCACCATACCGGGCGCTATCACGACGGGCCTGACGGTAATTCTTCATCATGAGGCATGGCGCAACATCCTCACGTACGCAGGCACAATTGCGGAACTGACCTGGAACGATCTCGATCTGGAATACCTTGCGGACTCACGCCACTTTCACTTGTCGTCATATTATTTGCAGCGGACGCTGCGTCCCCGGGTGGGCGAACTCTTCGGGTACATGAAATCGAAGGGACTGACGATTTCGCTCGATACAAATGACGACCCCGACGACCGCTGGGAAGGCGGACTGCAAGATGTTCTGCGCTACGTCGATGTCTTTCTGCCTAATGAGCGCGAAGCCTGCAAGGCAGCCGCGACTGACGACCTGGAAGCTGCCCTTCGCAAGCTTTCTAGCTGGGTGCCGCTCGTGGTAGTGAAACTTGGAGCGAAGGGAAGCATGGCGCAATGCGGGACCGAGCGACTTACCAGCGCCTCAACAGAAGTTGTTCCAGTGGACACAGTCGGCGCCGGAGACAGCTTCGACGCCGGATTTCTGCATGAATACGTGCGCGGGTCCGAACTGGTGAAGTGTCTAGCCAGCGGAAACAAAGCTGGCGCACTCTCGACCACCCGTCCCGGCGGCACGGAAGCTTTTCGCCACTCTGCCCACCGCGAGAAATTCCTTCACTCGTAGCGAGCTAATCAAGGTCTCGCTCGCGATTGCGCGTTCTTTACTTCGAATCCGCTTCCAGCAATAGGTGCTCTTTGAATTCCACTTTCATTCGCGGCGCCTTGCCGTTAGAGGCCTGGACCGTTCCCATATCTTTCCCGTCCACATAATCGACAACACTGTAAGTTCCCGGTTTCAGTCCGCGCAACTCAATTTCTCCAGAGAACGGCTTGTCGCCATCCGCGAAGAACGCGTAATACATCTTTCCATCCTTCTCGATGGCATACGCTTCGGGAATGTCATACCCGTAGACGTAGAGGTCGCGGAAGTCCCCCTTTGACAACATTTTCTGGTTGTACAGGGAGATCCATTTCTTCCAGTGCTCTTCTTTCTCCGTGGTCAGAGCGACGGGTTTGAACTTCGGCCCCGGATCCGGCCACACAAACTTCGTACCCGGCACACCCCCAACTCCCAGCGTCGAAGCGAAATCGCTGCCATGCTCGCTCCAATTGCCATGGCCGAGCGGCGTCATGTCAGAGAGTTCCACGTGATCTCCGTAGACCGCCGACTGTGGCCCGAGCAGCGCTTTATACATCTTGATCCGTCTGCGAACTTGTGCTCCGCCGACCGGATCGGCCGTCACGGCCTGATCAATGAACGGCAGCCAGGCCAGTGACGGAGGAGTTCCGCACGGACACGCTTGCGTCACGCTCTCCGGCTTGATGGCGCGCGTCGTTTCGAAGATGGTCTTGTATACGGCCGCCATCGCGTTCACGGAATCCTGTGGCGACTTGTGATGATGCGCCGGGTTGTAGCACGCCGGCACACTATAAATATTGTCGAGCTTCGATCCGTCGAATCCCCAGTCGCGAATGAATTTTTCCGTAAGCTGTTTGAAATAAGCCTGAACCTCAGGAACCGCGGGGCACAGTGTCGCAAGATCCCGCGTCATCCGAGCGTGCTTGCCGTTCTTGTCAAGAATCAGCCAATCGGGATGCTCCTTCGCCACCTTCGCGACGATGTATTTGTGCGACTCCCATCTTCCCTGCCCATCTTCCACTCCGAGCGGCAGCCACCAGAGTTGCGCGAGAATTCCCTGCTTGTGAAAATCATCGACCATCTGCTTGATCGAATCGCCGGGGAAGGTGTCCGGCCGCGGATTCCAATCGCCGTAGGTATCGAACCAGCGATCGTCTAGCGTCGCCCACTTGATGCCCAATTCCTTGAGTTTCGGCACCGTGCCCAGCATCTGCTTTGGAGTGACGTTGAACTCATATCCCCATCCGCACCAACTGACGTTGTACGCCTCATTCGAAGGCTTGGGGATATCCCATCCTTCTTTCTGCAGCACGCTCGACCACATTCGCAGAGGCTCATAGAAATCTCCGCTGTAGACAGCAACAAAACTTCGCGGAGTCGAATAAGAGTCTCCCGGCTTGAGAGCTGAGTTTACCGGAATTGTGATGCTGGCATTGACTCGCGCATCAGAATCCACTTTCACCGGCATCGAGAGTGTCCAAGGCAGAGTCTCGATGTGTCCAATCGCTTCGCCGACATTCGCCGTCCAAAAGGCGACAACTGGAATCCCGCCCCCGTAGCCTCCTTTCACCGCCTCACCCATGGCGTTGGGCTGCGATGAAACTTTCGTCAGCTTCTGCACGTCGTCCTTGCCCCAGTCATAGCTCGATCCCTGAAATGACCACATATCGTAGGGGGCGGCGTTAGGATTGGCCTGACTCGAGCTGAACCGGTGCTGCTGCATCCATACTTGATCGACCGAAATATCGGTAGTTCCCGAGTTCTTGTAGATCGCACTGACCAGCGCGACGTTGGGGAAGTCATCGTAGGCTTCCATGATCAACGTGCGATCGAGGGAAACTCCGGTTGGCCCCAGGGGTCGCGAGGGAATTTCTATGCGCTTTCCGCGGCCGAGTTTGCCGAGACTCTCCGTCACCTTTGCCTGGGAGAAGTCAGGCACGAAGTCCAGCTCCTTCCCGCTCAGCACGATCGAGTCGCTGCCGCCCGCTGATCCAATTCCGGGTTCGTCGAGCGTCAGTCGCTTGCCATCCTTCAGAAGAGTTGCCTGAACAAACCCGGAAGGGAGAATCTGAAACTCCGCCGTCGCGGTCGTGACCACGATCGGACCGCCATCGCGCACAGCGACATTAATACTGGAAGGTTGCGAAGGAGCGGGCTTGGTCTGGGACGCAGGCTTGGAGCAGCTCGACAAAACCGATCCAAGAACGAGCACAAGAAGAAAGGACAGCAAATGAGGCAGGCGGAAATCAAACTCGAAACGCTTCATGGTTCCTCTCCCAGAGGACTGATGCATATCGAAAGAAAAAACAATATTTCGTAACTATACAGGAGTTGGAGAGTTTTGTGCGCTTATCGGATTTCAGCCAGGGAATGTTCCAGGGCTCCGCGCTTTGGAGTTGGCATAGCGCCCACCTCGCTCGCAACCCAGGCTCCGACCAAGTTCGCCACCTCGTTCATCAGATCAAGGGACGCGCCGTGCAGATACTCATGCACCAGGCCTGCGGTGAAAGCATCACCAGACCCCACGGTGTCAGCGACGCGAACCTTGAATCCGGGATGCGCGCTTGAATCCCCATTGCGCACCAGCAGGCTGCCGCGACCGCCTCGGGTGATACAGACCACCTTCAACTCGTACGCATCAATGAGACGCTTCGCAGACGAGAGCTCATCCTTATGAGCAATCTTGGTCATGCTCATAATCTTCGGAAGCTCTTCGTCATTTACCTTGACGATGTCGGCCAGCCGCATCGAATCCGAGACAATATCTGCTGAGTAATAGGACTGCCGCAGGTTTACGTCGAAAACTCTTAAAGTGTCGGACGAGGTCGATCCCAGGAAATTGTGGATGGTTTCGTGGCTCTTTTCAGATCGCTGTGCCAGAGAGCCAAAACAAACGGCGTCGGCCTCTCCGGCAAGGCGCCGCCAATCCTCGGAACAATCCAGAAAATCCCAAGCCACAGGATTCGCGATCTCAAAACGAGGCTGTCCGTTTCCATCGAGCTCCACTTTCACCGTTCCTGTCGGATGATCTCGATCAGTCTGCACGTGATCGATATCGAGGCCAAGCTCCTCCATCCGACGGAGAGCGTCCAGGCCACGCGAGTCCTCCCCGACGCGGCTGGCCACGATGCCCTGATCGCCCATCAGAGTCGTGATATAGGCGAAGTTCGCAGGAGCTCCGCCGAGGCACGCGCGCCCAGGAAACAGGTCCCACAGAACTTCGCCCAACCCCACAACCTTCTTCTTCATGGCCGTGACCCAAATTTCATCGCGGAAACGTTTACGCTCAGTCAGTAAAAAGAGGGACTCCCGAAGGAATCCCTCTGTGAGCCTACCCCAAGCTTCTAGAAGGAGAACTTCAGAGCGAACTCGAGCTGGCGCATACCGGTGGTCGATCCCGGCGAGGAGTCATACTCGATATCGGTGATCCTGCCGTTACCACCGCAATCAATACACTGGCCGGATCCGCCCTGGTTCGCGTTGAAGCCGAGAACGGGATGGTTGAACATGTTGAACGCATCCATGCGGAATTGCGCCTTCACGCGCTCGGTGACACTGAAGTTTTTCATCACCGCACCGTCCGCATAAAAGACGCGAGGACCAAGCAGACTGTTCACTCCGTAGTTGCCGAGATTTCCCACTCCTGGATCCGCGAACGGACCACCCGGGCTGGTCACAATGTTCGCGACTGGGGTGAAGTATTGGATGTATGGATTGCTGCCGGCTGGATGCTGCAGCGATCCCGCGCCCATGTGGAAGGATCCCGTCCCCTTGTTCGGACGGCACACTCCCACGTCCTCTTCGGCACTACACTCGCCGAAGCTTGGAGTCCAAGGCAGTCCGCTGCTCCAGTTCGAAGTTCCTGTAACCTGCCAGCCTCCGATAATGAGATCTTCCAGTCTTCCGGAATTGCCCGCGAAGGCCTTGCCTTTGCCGAACGGCAACTCGTAAACGAGTTCAGTAACCCACACATGGTTGCGAACTTGGTCATCGGGACCGTACGAAATTACATGACTGTCCGCATAGTAGTTGCTGTCATACTTGTTCGCGTGAGCGAAGGTGAAATGCGAAAGTAACTGCAAGCCGTGCGAGAACCGCCGGTCGATTTTCACTTGGAACGCGTTGTAGATGCTGCTCGCGTCATTTCCAAGATAATTACCCTGATCCGTCGAACAGCACATCAGGACGCCCGTCGTGCTGCTCGGATCGGGATAATTCGGGTACTGGAACCGGTTGTAGAGTGGACGGCGCTGGACTTGCGGAACCCCCGCAGCGTACCCATTGATCGACGGTTGATTGACGTTGTAAGTGTTGCCGTCACCCGCGAATCCGTTTGTTCCCTTGTTGCCGATGTAGGCAACTTCAATCGAAGTCGCGCTGTCGAGTTGACGCTGCACCGTGAGGTTCCACGAGTCCAACGTTGGCAGTCTTTGATATGTCGGTCGAATATGCGGCTGCGTACAGCTTTGCGACTCAGTGACTCCATTGATCACAACGCTGCCCGCCTGGAAGCACTGCGGTCCGGCAACAGGTAACAGTCCGTTGGATGGAATCGCCGGGAAATTGAAGATCGGCGGTCCAGCGTCCAGCGTGAACGCGGTGGTGTAATTGCTCGTCGAGCCTTGAACCAACTGGCTAGCCAAGACAGGGAGATTTTGAGTTACCGCGTGACCGAAATTCGAGCCGAACACGCCCATGTCGTAGCTTCGGCCATAGCCCAAACGCACGACCGTCTTTCCGTTCACCTGGTAGGCAGCACCGATACGCGGCGCGAAATAGCTCCACTTGTTGTCGATATTTCCGTTCAGACCGATTCCACCTTCTCCCGCGATTCGGTCCTCGCCCTGCACAATGTTTGAAAATCCGCCTTGGTCTTTTCCGTTGACGTACTCGGGGAAATACACTTCCCAGCGCAAGCCGTAATTCAAAGTCAGCTTGGGCGTAATGCGCCACGTGTCCTGGCCGTAGTAAAACATCCGGTGCTGGCGTTCCGCGGCTGTCGTACTTGTGCTGACGTAGCGGCTGAGATTGGTCACATTGCCCAGTAGGAATGTGGCCAAGTCGAGTCCGCCGCCGATACCATTGCTCGCAGTATCCGCACTGCTGAACGAATAAACACCTGTGCGGTTCGAGTCGCTGGGCACGCGCAAATTCTGAGCGTAACGGATGTCGGCGCCAAACTTAAACTGATGGTTGCCTTTGATCTTGGTCACGTTACCCACGAATTGGTATTGGCGTTCTTTCTCGATCAGCGGGCAGTTGCAGCGCGCCACGCCGAGTCCATCGCCAAAGTTCGATTCGTTACTCGAGGTATTGCTTCCACTCGAGTTGTCCATGTCAAATTCACCCAAGCCAGACGTGAAGTTGGTTCCCATATTCGCGTTTGGAATCCCGAAATTGCTCATTGCAGCAACACCGGCGTCAGGTTTGTTCGTCATCGGGTTGTACTGGAAGAAACCGAACCGGAAATCGCCGAGGAGCGACGTACTGAACGTCTTCGTGACGCCGGTCGCCAAGCTGTAGTTGTGAACGTTCGAACTGCCTGCCAAACCACCAGGTCCGAAGCCAATTCCGCCTACCGGTCCAAGACTCGGGGAGCCGGAAAGCGTGAAGCGGTTCAAGCTGAACCTACCGAACACGCTCAGCGTCTGGCTGGCTGCGAAATCGATTCGCGTGTCGAAGCTGTTTTGGTTATATGGCCCCGCGCCGGATCCCACAAAGTTATTCAAGCACCCGAGTACGCTGGAACCGAGCGCGCAAGTACCCGAGCTTGTCGCATTGGGAAACGCTGCCAGCAGGTTCATCGCCGCGGGCGATAGCGCAGACACCGGAACCAAAAACTGATTCGAAGTTCCGTTCGTCGATCCGGTGCAAGCCGTGGAGGCAACAGATCCGAGCGGACCGCAAAAGACTAAGCGCCCAGAGCCGTCGGGATTTCCTGTACTCGGATCGTAAATGAATGGCGATCCGTTGTTCGCGATCAACTGACCGTAATCGCTGAAGTCGCAGTACGTTCCGCCTGTTACGCAAGTGCTTTTGAGCAGTGCAGTCGGAATCGATTCCTGGTTGCTGATACCGTTTTTCTGTCTGGTCGTCTGGTAATCACCGAAGAAGAACAATTTGTTCTTGATGATCGGGCCGCCGATCGTTCCACCGAACTGCTGCCACCGCGATGATGGGATCAATCGTCCCGTCACCGGGTCCGGAGCAAATTGCGTGAAGGGATCGCGCGCAGCCGTTGCGTCGGTGCGACGGAACCAGAATCCGCTGCCGTGGATGTCGTTGCTGCCGGACTTCGTTTGCACCGTGACGACGCCAGCCACCGCTTTGCCGAACTCGGCGTCATAGTTGCCCAGCGTAACTTTCGCTTCTTGAATCGCATCGAGATTGGGATTGACGACGATGATTCCGAGGATTGGATCCTGGTTGTCGGTCCCATCCAATTCAAATGCCGTGCCGCTGAAGTGCTGCCCGTTTACGAAAATCTGTTGGCCGCCCTGGGGATTCTCGGTTGCGGCATGGCTCCATCCCACCAGCTTCTGGGTGCCAGGAGAGAGCAATTCAAAGGATGTGAAGTTGCGATTAAGAATGGGCGCGTTTTCAACTGCCTGCGCACTGAACTCAATGGAAACGTCCGCACGATCCGTCTTCAACTGAGGCGCTTCGGCCGTGACTTCGACCTGCTCACTCGCAGAGCCAACTTGGAACTGCCCGTCAATGCGCGACCCGGCGTCGGCTGAAACTTGGATGTCCTTGTATTCGAGCGTCTTGAACCCAGTGCCTTCGATCCGAACGGTATAAACGTCGGGGATCAAATGGGTGATCGAGTAGTTCCCGCTCTCGTTCGTCTTCTCCTCGGTGCTAACGTTCTTGGTCTGGCTCGTGGCGGTCACTTTCGCCCCGGCCACCGCCGCCCCGGACGGATCGGTCACTGTGCCTAGAATGCTTCCGTACACCGCTTGCCCCATGGCGCCAGGGACCCAGAGAGTACACAGTAGAGTCAGAGCTGCCACCGCGACCCATGCTGACCTTTTCATGAACTTCCTCCTCGACGTTCCGAACACGATTGCCCCAGAAATGCAAAGGGAGACTTGGTGTGAGACTGTGCAGTCGTAGTACAAAACAATTATCTGGATTAAGTTTCACTAGGTCTGATACTGTTACGGGAGCGAAGTCCCCGCATTACAGCTAGATAGGGTGATCGGTTACTTTCCGGTTATATGGCTGTAACACACACATTCGTGCTCGGTCGGGAGCAATGCTTCCAACAAGTAGAGAGACTTACCAAAAGCCATAGCCTCCACAGTTCCGAATCTCTCTGCAAACTTCTTCGCTATCTCTCAGAACATTCGCTCGATCACCCCGGAATCGCCCTTAAGGAATATCAGATTGCGACCGAAGTTCTGGGTCGTCCAGCGGGCTTCGATCCGCAGAGTGATTCCACTGTCCGGGTTCAGGCGGGTCGGCTTCGTGTGAAGTTAAGTGAGTACTACGCCCATGAGGGCGCTGACGATCCGATCCTGGTGGAAATACCGAAGGGCTCGTACGCTCTAACCTTCCAGTTGCGCTCCCCTCGTGCGGGTGCGCCAGTCGCAATTCCTGTGGCGATCGAACCTACAGAGAAGAAGGTTGACGCTCCGCCTTCGAATCAGCGCTGGACGACTCTCGTCATTGTCCTGGCGGTCATGCTGGCGGCGTCGCTCGTTACGAGCGCAATCCTTCTGTCTCGCACTCGCACTCAATCCACCACCACCCAACCGGTGCCAGCCGCCTATCAGCTCTTCTGGAATCGCTTCGTCACCAGCCCACAACAGCCTTGGGTGATCTTCAGCAATGGCAGTTTTGTTGGTCGTCCCGAAACCGGCATGCGCTACTTCAATCCTTCAACGGATGCGAGCGCATTCATTCTCGATCACTACACCGGCGTCGGAGAAGTGCTGGCGATCCACCAACTCGATCATGTTTTCTATCTCTTCAACCGCCAGCTTCGCGTGAAACGTGGCGCGCTGTTCTCTCTGGATGATGCCAAGAATAATGACCTGATTTTTGTGGGCTCTCCATCGGAGAATCTCACGCTGGCCGATATTCCTGGCAGCCGGGAATTCGTCTTCCAGCGTCTCGACTCCGGACCTCGCAACGGAGATCTTGCCGTCCTCAATGTTCATCCCCTGCCGGGCGAGCCGAAACTATTCTTGGCGACTCCTGCCAACCAGGCGACGGTTGAGGATTATGCGGTGGTCACGCTGACGCCGGGACTTGATCCGACACGCTCGATCCTTATTCTTGCTGGAAACTCTACGTTTGGAACCCAGGCTGCCGTGGAATATGTATGCCGGGAAGATTCGATCAAGGAATTGCTGCGTCGGCTGAACGTCTCGAAAGTCTCGGATCTAAAACCCTTCGAAGCGCTCCTACACGTCAAGATTGCTCATGGCGTTCCGGTGATGACGGATCTGATCTCTGTGCGAAATCGCGGGAATTGATTCAGGCTGCGGCCTACTGCCCGGGCGCCTTTAGGCTCGGATCCAATTCTGCGGCCCTCTGGAATTCTTTCTTGGCGTCGTCCTTCTGGCCTTTTTGAGTCAGCGCCAAGCCTAGCTGATAATGGGCAGCCGCGTATCCCGGCTCGGAATTGATTGCCGACTGAAACTGCGAAATCGCTCCATCCAAATCTCCGGCGCCCAACAGTCGCTTCCCCGAATTGGTCGCCACTTTTGCAGCCTGCTGATTGTTGGTCGCGGACACGATCCGCGCTCCCTCTTTCGCCTCGGCAGCCGCGCCTTGCGTATCCCCCAACTGCCGAAGGACCCCGGCAAGGGTCGTATGAGCGCCGGCGAAATCGGGCTGCAGCCGAATCGCCTCCCGCAACTCCTTCGCCGACTCCTGCAATTTTCCTTGCTGCTTGTAGACTGTGCCCAATGTGTAGTGGGCCTCCGCGTAATCCGGCTTCGAACGGATTGCACCCTGCATCTCTTCCGTTGCCTTGTCGAACTCACCGCGCTGCCAGTAGAGAATTCCAAGCGTGTAATGCGCATCGGCAAGATCCGGCTGTAAACGAATCGCTTCCTGAAATTCCGGAACGGCCTTGTCGAGCTGATCCTTCAATTTGTAGGCAAGCCCGAGGTTGTAGTGCAGCGACGCATTCTCCGGAGCGAGTTTCAACCCGGCATCGAGTTCGGTGACAGCGGCATCGAAATTGGCCAACTGCAGGTACGCGATCGCGAGATTCCCGCGCAACATGCCATCGTCGGGACGCAACTGCCCGGCCTTCTTGAATTTCGGAATCGCTCCTTCGGCGTCGCCCTTCTGCACGAGCGCCAATCCAAGATTGTCATAAGTCTCTGCATCATCCGGACGCAGTTTCACAGCAGCATTGAAAGCCGCAATTGCTCCATCAATATCGCCGGCGCGCTGGCTGGCAATCCCCAATTCTGTCTGCAACTCGTACCACTCCGGCTTCAGCGTGGCACACTTCCGCAATTCCTCAAGCGCCTCCGCGTTTTTGGATTGTGCCGTGAAAGTTTTTGCGAGGTAATAGTGGGCCGCCGCATCCTGCGGAGACAGCTTCACGGCTTGCTGCAGTTCGTTCGCGGCCTCCTCGAGCTGCTGTTCCTGCAAGCGAACTACACCTAGATGAAAGTGGGCCGACTCCAAGGTCGGCTGCAAACGCAATGCCTCTTTGAACTCGCTCTCCGCTTCAGGAAACTGATTCCGCTGGGCCAGAATCGTGCCCAGTTCGTCGGCCAAATCCGCGCGCTGCGGAGCCAACTCCACCGCACGCCGCATCTCCGCCAACGCCTCATCGCCGGGACGCTGGCTCAGAATTCTGGCGAGCGTGCGATGCGCCTCGGCATTGTCCGGAGCCATCTTCACCGCGGTGCGCGCTTCCCTCTCGGCCTCGGCAGTCTCGCCCTGCTGCGCCAGCACTCCAGCCAGCGTCAAGCGCGCATCTACAAAAGAAGGTTTCACTTTCAGGGCCGCCCGCAGATGCACAAGCGCCGCGTCGCCTTCCCCCTGTTGCGCCAAAACCCATCCGAGAGCGGCCTGCGCCGCTGCATCGTTCGGAGCCAGTCGCACTGCCTTTTCAAATTCGCTGCGCGCCTTCGTGATGTCGCCGTTTCCGAGCGCCGCTTGCCCGCGCTGAAGTGCCGATTGCTCTGTGGACTTCGCCGGCGCCCCAGCCTGCGCCGCGGCAATTCCACCGCATGCAATCAGAACATTGAGGATGGCGAAGCTGAGGAGTTTCTGTGGCACGATCACTGGGTGATGTCGAGAAATAAGAATTGTCCCGCTCTTCTTCGGATTATATCGAAGGACCATGATCGCGCTCGGTGCGCTTCCTTTGCGATTTTCTTCGTGTAACTTCGTGCCCTTCATGGTGGTAGATTTAGTTTCGCATGCATTACCGCGCGCACCTGCTCATGAACCGTTCTCGCCGATCATTCCTCCAACTCTCCGCTTCAGCCGCATTGCTTCCAGCGTGGACGCGTCTGCTTACGTCTTCTAATAACAACTCTGCCGCCCTTTGCAAGAAGCTGGCCAATGATCCGCTGCGGCCGCAATATCATCTCCTTCCCGCGCATAATTGGATGAACGATCCCAACGGACCCATCTATTTCGGCGGCCGCTATCATATGTTTCATCAGTGCAATCCGCAGGCAGCGGTGTGGGGAAATATGAATTGGGCCCACGCCACCAGCCCCGACCTCATCCACTGGCAGCATGAGCCGATTGCCATCTCGCCAACTCCCGGCGGACCCGATCGTGATGGCGTCTTTAGCGGGAGCGCGGTTCTCGACAACGGCCGGCCTGCAGTGATCTACACGGGCGTGGCGCCACCTGCAACCGATGCCGAAGCCACGCTCCGCGACGGCGTCCATACTTGGCGCGAGACCCAATGTCTCGCCGTAGCGCAAGACGACGATCTGCGCTCTTGGAAGAAAGTTGCCGCAGCCGTGATCGCCACTCCCCCGCCCGGACTCGATGTAACCGGCTTCCGCGATCCTGCGCTCTGGCGCGAAGACGGCAAGTGGATGCTCATCCTCGGCTCCGGCATTCGCGGAAAAGGCGGCTCGATCCTTCTTTATTCATCGCCCGACCTGCGCAATTGGACGTACCTCCATCCGCTCGTCGAAGGTTCACCAAGCGGAAAGCAGACCACGAACCCTGTCGACACCGGAGACATGTGGGAGTGTCCCGACTTCTTTCCTCTCAGCAGTAAGCACGTCTTGCTCATCTCCACCATGGGGAAAGTTCACTGGAAAGTCGGCACCTATGCGAAGCAGCGGTTCACGCCCGAGAAAGAAGGAGTCGTCGATTGGGGCTCGTACTATGCGGCGAAAACCATGCTCGACCGCGACGGCAGCCGCATTCTCTGGGGATGGATTCCCGAAACCCGTCCCGACGCGGAACTCGTCGCCGCTGGATGGGCGGGAGCAATGTCGTTGCCGCGCGTGCTCTCGCTGAACGCGCAAAACGAACTTCAAACAGAAATGGCGCCGCCGGTCCAAAAACTCCGCGGTCACCGCGTAACTCTCAGCCGCGATACAGATGCCGCAACACGCCAGAAAACTCTCGACACTTTCCGCGTCCATGATCTGGCGGCAGAGCTAGATCTGCATCTGCTGCCCAAGGCCGATGAATTCTCGCTCACCTTGCGAGCGGAAGACGGCAAGCCGTTCGTAGCGTTTGCGTGTACCGAGAAACCCGGCAAGCGCGAGCTTCGCGTGAACTCCGTTACCGCGCCACTTTCGGGCGCTCCGGGATCCCCCGTCCGCCTGCACATGTATCTGGATGGGTCCTTGCTGGAAGTCTTCGCCAACAACACAACGACTCTCACCGCTCGCATCTATGAGATTCCGACGAGTTCGCTTCGTCTGAAACTGGAAGGCAGCGTGGATCTCCTATCGCTCGATGCCTGGCAGATGACCCCGATTTCGAAAAACCGGCTCACCAGTCCGCTGTGCTCGTGAAATTTGAAAGCTGCGCAACCACCTCCAGAATTCGCGCGCAGAAAACGACCGCAGTTAGTAAACCGGCTCGCCCCGACTGCTCTCAATCTTTCCGCGAATGACCGAGAGCGAATACGCCGTTCCTCCCTCGCCAGTCCACGAATTCAAATCGAAGCGTCCGCCCGTCTCCACGCGATAGACGTTGACGCCACGAAATGTAAGCGGACTTCCCTTCTGGCAAATCTCTGGCGCCTGCGTCGGACGCAAGAAAAACGCGCCATTCCCCGTTCCCACCACAATCGACTTCCCGTCTTTCTCTACGAGCACTGCTGACTTTTCGTCAATCGCAATTTCCCGCGGAGACGAACTCCATCCATCCTTCATGATCCGCGCCAGAAATCCGAGCGTCCGGCCCATGCGGTCGCGTTTCGCAAAGTGCGAATCGGTAATTAGATTTTTTAGTCGGGGAATATCTAGAAAATCCCGCTCCAGAGTCAGTCGTTCATAATAAGGATCAGCTAGCACCTGTCCGGAAGCCAGATCCTTGTCATCCGGCTTATCGCCCAGCGCTCCATAGACGAATTCGCCCAACACCGCGAGTCCCGCGCTCGTCCCACCAATCGGCTTGCCAGCCGCAATGTCGTCATTGATCGCCTTCTCCACTCCAGTTCCCTTCCACCCGCGAATATAGTTTGCTTGATCTCCTCCCGCAATGAACACGACCTCCGCCTTGCGAATGATGTCCGCGACGACCGGGTCTTCCGCTGCCGCGCGGTCAGGAATAATCAGGGTCGCTACCGAATTCGCCTTACAAAGTCCGTTCACATACGAGTTGTAATCGTCATCCCCTCGCGCCCGCAGAATCAGAAAGTCTCCGCCATTTCCCTTGTTGCACAACCAGCGAAACGCCTCGTCCAGATCGCTGCCCCCGCCCATCATCGCGATGCCGGCCTCCGCCTTGGTCACGACATCTTCCTTATTTCCCAAGCGGAAATATTTGTAGGACTGCGCGCACCCAAACCTGGCCGCGCACACTACGCAGACCAGCAGCATCCAATGCCGCAAATTGTTTTTAATCACGCTGAAAATATATCGCAGGATGGCTGGTCGAGCTTCGACGGGAAGGAATTACTAAAAAACTGCGGAAGGCATTCTCCTACTTCAATCCCTGCACCAAGTACAAATCTGAAAGCGTCCGGTTATATCCATACACGTAACACTTGCCGTCGGCGGAGATCAAGACACGCCCGATCGTATCGATCCCGGCCGCGTCCGCGGGTTCCATCGTCTTCCACAAGGTTCTTTTCCCGCTCGCCAGATCCATGCGAATCACTTCAGCTGGAATCTGGCCTCGTTCCATCAGGAAAATCGAGTGTCCATCTGCCGACCATCCGGTCACTCGCTCACCGGGCTGCTGCCCCGGCAAAAGTTTCGCCTCTCCTCCGGCAACGGGATAAAAGTAAATCTTCTGATCTGGCCCACGCCCCGCAACCTGCGTACCATCGGGCGACAACACGAAACCGGACCCGACCCCCTCCGGGCTGAACGCGTGCGCCTTCGCATCGTCCAGCGACTCCCAATACAAGCGCAAGCCATGGCCCGGCTCTGTGCCGGCAAAGACGATCCGCTTTCCGTCCGGCAAGAAGGCCATAAAGACGTGATTCAGCCCATCATCTTTCATCCTCTTCATATCACCGACGCCCGTCGGATAGAGCACAAGTGGAGACGGCGTAATGTTGAGCCTCGACAACGCCCACTTTCCGTCCGGCGACAAGGCCAACCCACTTCCCTCGCCCAGCCGGATGGCCGGAGATCCGTCTGTGTCCCGTAGGTAGACGGCGTATTTCGGTCCACCGCCCTCGCCCGACTCCTGAAAAAGAATCTGTTTTCCGTCAGGCGACAAACTTCCCGGCACTGACCAATCCAGCCACGAGAGGTCCCTTTCCTTCGCCGCTCCCGGCGCCAGTCCGATCATGCCCGCGCGATCATTCCCGCGCGTCATCAGCACGTTTCCTTCTTTGCCAACATCGTGAATCGTCAATTCGCCCGGCACACGCGCCAGCAATCGCACACTCCCGGAGAGCGTCGTTGCGTACAGAGACCGGTCGCCTCCCGTTCGCGTCGCCGTGAACCAGATCTCGCTTGCATCCGGCGACCATGCCAGCCCCTGGATGCTGTCCCATCCTCCAGAGAGCGAGGTCTTCTTGCCCGCCAGATCCACCACCGCCACGGCACCACCGTCGTCGCCCACTTGTACGTGATCGACAAACGCCACCGTCTTTCCATCCGGCGCCACTCGCGGATTCCCAATCCAACCCTCGGCCTCATACAGTACTTTGCCCATCGGGAACTCAAGGCGCTTTCGTCCGCCAACCTCGTGAACGATTGCCACGTTCGCGCCGTCAGGGGACCAGTCGGCCCATTCCACATCATTTAGAATCTCGCGCGGAGCGCCACCCACTAGGGGTACGCGCGCCAGCGTCCCCGCATATAAGAAGGATGAATCTCGCGGCTTGCTTTGCAACGCCAGCAGCATTTCGCCCGAAGCCGACACTGCCAGAACATCCGCGCCTCTCGGTTCCACCTGTTGCGACTGCGGACTCTCCGGACGCGTCGTGAAAAGATCCAGCGGCTTGCCTTCCCAGGCCGCGCTGTAAATCACGGTCTTACCGTCCGGAGCGAACCGCGCAGAATGCACGATTCCACGCCGGAACGTCAGCGGATGATAGGCGGCGAACTCAGCCTTCACAGGCTGTTTCAGCAGCAAAGCTCCGACCGCAATTCCGGCCAACAGTGCCAGCGCCGCAGCGACACCCGCCACCGTCCATACTCTGGACTTGGGCACAACCTCGCCAGGTGAAGGCGTCACCGGCGCGCTCTGCGCAGAAACTGCTGAGATCGCCGAGCCACTCGCCGCCCGTATCCTGGAACTCTCCAGCCCGCGCTTAATGCGCTTCAAATCCCCGCGCAATTCCGCTGCTGTCTGGTAGCGCATCTCGCGCTCTTTCTCCAACGACTTCGAAATCAGCTCGTTCAACTTCTCTGGAATCGCCGGATTCAAACTCTCCACCGGCGCCGGCGTCCGGTTCAGGATGGCTTCGAAGATGACTCCATTGCTGTTTCCCGAAAACGCCATCTGCGCGGTCGCCATCTCGTAGATCACCGATCCAAACGCAAACAAATCGGTGCGCGGATCTAATTCTTCCGCGCGGACCTGCTCCGGCGACATGTACGCGACCGTCCCGATGGTCGACCCGGGGCTTGTCATCGCGCCTTCCTGCGCCGTCAATGTGTGCTCGGTACTTTGCGCCAGCTTCGCCAAGCCGAAGTCCAGAAGCTTCGCCTGTCCTCGCTTCGTAACAAAAATATTCGCCGGCTTGATGTCGCGATGAATGATGCCCCGGGTGTGCGCGGCGTCCAGCGCATCGGCAATCTCAATGCTGATTGCGAGCAACGTCTCCACATCCATGGGACGCCCGCCGATGCGATGCTTCAACGTCTGCCCTTCCAGATACTCCATCGCGATGAACGCGTTCCCGTCCTGTTCATCGATCTCGTAAATCGTGCAGATGTTTGGATGATTGAGTGCCGATGCCGACTGTGCCTCGCGTTGGAAGCGGCTCAGGGCTTGCGGGTCTTTCGCTACATCGTCAGGAAGGAACTTCAATGCCACAAAGCGTTTCAGCTTCGTGTCCTCGGCCTTGTAGACAACACCCATCCCTCCTCCGCCGAGCTTCTCCAGAATCCGGTAGTGGGAAATCGTCTGGCCGATCATGCCGAGGGACGTTACGCAGCGCAGCTATCTTATGGGCGCACCCCGTTTCGCGCAAGTCGGTTTTAAGCCCTTTCAAGTCCGCTCAGACATGAACCCCAAACCGCAAAATGAATCCAACATGCCTGTGCCCGGAATCTCGAGCTATTCGCTGCCCTTTTGCAAAATACAGTCCCCGCTGTATTCGGCGTTTTCGCGGACCTTATTTACAATGTTAGGTTTGTTGCAGCTCGGGTCGCTGCGACTTCCCCCGCTCGCGTCCCGATGCCGCTCATGTAGCTGTTCACATTCTTCCTGTCGACTTAGCGAGGTTTCGCGATGCGCGTGCTTGTGGTCGATGACCATGAAGTCGTCCGACGAGGTGTGATCGGACTGCTCCGGTCAGCGCCCGACTGCGTTGTCTGCGGTGAGGCTTCGGACGGACGCGAAGCGGTTGAAAAGGCGCGCGAGTTGAAGCCCGACGTCGTCATCATGGACGTCAGCATGCCCACGCTGAACGGCCTAGAAGCTACACGCATCCTCCGCGGAGTCCTTCCCTCGTGCGAAGTCATGATCCTGAGCCAGCACGATTCACCCGAGATGGCACGCCAGGCTTTTAAAGCGGGCGCCCGGGGATACGTGATCAAGTCATCGGTTTCGCGAAATCTCATGACGGCGCTGGCCAAGGTCGCGCGCCACGAGCCCTTTTGCGACCCTGCCATTTCCGGAGTCGAGCGGCCCGTAGACGTGCAGGAGGTTTTGCAGCGCAGCTCCGCACTCGAGCAGGCACTTCGCGAGAGCGAGCAAATGTATCGTTCGACATTTGAACTCGCCGCGGTTGGAGTGGCCCACGTCAGTCCGGAGGGCCGGTGGCTCCGCGTCAACCAAAAGCTCTGTGAAATTGTCGGTTACACCGAAGCGGAATTGATGCAGCTCACATTCCAGGAGATCACCCATCCCGACGATCTGGCAGCCGATCTCGTCGAAACGGAAAAAGTCAGGACCGGAGAGCTGCCCAACTTCACCATGGAGAAGCGGTACATCCGCAAGGACAAATCCATTGTCTGGGTGAGCCTGAGCGTTTCCGCTGCCCGCGACGCGAGCGGTCGCATGAAGCACTTCATCTCCGTAATCGAGGACATTTCGGGACGCCGGGAAGGGGAAAATGTCCAAGCCCGGCTCGCCGCCATTGTCGAATCATCGGACGATGCGATCGTTTCCAAGAATCTCAACGGCATCATCACCAGCTGGAACGCCGGAGCCACGCGCATTTTCGAATATACGCCCGAAGAAGCGATCGGCCGTTCCATCACCATCCTCATTCCTTCCGAACTACGCGACGAGGAAACACAAATCATCAGCAGGCTGCGCAGGGGCGAACGCATCGAGCACTACGAAACCATCCGGGTGAATAAGTCGGGCGACCGGCTCAACGTTTCCCTCACCATCTCTCCTCTGCGCGATTCCAAAGGCCGCGTCATCGGCGCTTCCAAAATAGCCCGCGACGTCACGCAGCGCAAAAAGGTGGAAGCGGCGTTGCGCGAAAGCCAGGCTCAACTGGCGTTGGCGCTCGAATCCTCGCGAACCGCCATGTTCGATTGGGATGTCGTCGAGAGACGCGGACCCTGGAATCCTCAAATGGCCGCCATTTACGGCTTCAATCCCGCGGGAAAATACATAACCGCCCACGAGTGGAACTCCTTATTCCATCCTGACGAGCGTGAGCGTCTTCGTGAAGAAGCTGAACGCGCGCTCAATGATCCGACACGGGATCAATTTCAGTTTGAATACCGCACCATCCGCCCTGACGGGGACCTTCGATGGATCCTCTCCCACGGCCGCTTGGTTCGCGATGCCAACGGTGTCGTCGTCCGCATGCTGGGCACGCACACCGATGTCACCGACCGCAAACAGGCCGAGGAAGCGGAACGAGCGCGCGAGTTGACGGGCAAGCTCCTTCGCGCTCAGGATGAAGAACGCCGTCGCATTGCACGCGAACTCCACGACAGCGCGGGACAACTCATTGCTGCGCTGCAGATGACTCTCATTCCCATGGAATCGGAGGCTCAGAAAATCAATTCGGAATTCTCCAACGGAATCCGGCAAAGTCTCGACTTCCTGCGGCAACTTTCAGAAGAACTCCGCACCGTCTCATATCTCCTGCATCCTCCTCTGCTCGACGAAGCGGGATTGCCCTCCGCTCTCCGCTGGTTCGTGGAAGGCTTCGCGGAACGCAGCAAAATCGACGTCCAATTGGATTTAGCTCCAGATCTCGGGCGTCTCTCGCCCGGCCTCGAAATGACTCTGTTCCGCGTCGTTCAGGAATGTCTCACCAATATCCATCGTCACTCCGGCAGCAAGCAAGCGTGGATTCGAGTGCTGAGCTCGCCCGACGAGATCAAGCTTGAAGTGCGCGACTACGGAAAAGGCATGCCGGCGACCAGCAACGGTTCACAACATTTTCGACATGGGGTTGGGATTCAGGGTATGCGCGAACGCGTTCGCCAACTGAATGGCCAGTTCGAGATCCAATCTCATGGAGAAGGAACGCTGGTGACCGCGCGTCTACCTATCGTTGACGTGCCGGTTCCCGTCGCCTAGGACGCTTATCAGAGAAGTCGACGATTCAGGGATCTCGCCGCATCCATAACCGTGTTTAGGTTCTGACACGCCCGACAGTTCGACTCGATCCCTTCACCAATACCCTCGGGTTCAAAGTCTCAGTCGATCCACGCGACAAATCGCAGCGCTTCACTACCTGCGCTTGATGATGAATACCGTCTTATCGTCAATGACATCAGCTTCACCGATTTGCTGCAGGCGTTCATCCCGCTTGACGCAATAGTCAAGCAACGCGTTACAGATTTCGCGAGCTGGCTCGTCTTTATGATTGCGCATCACACGCTCGAGTTGCGATCGCTCCTCGTCATCATTGCCGTCGTAGACTCCGTCGGTATAGAGGAAGAGTATGTCGCCCGGACTCATCAGCGTAATCTCCGCCACGTCGGAGGAGTTCACCTGCCGTTTTCGCAGGCTGATCGAGAAATACTTGTTCCGGTCTGGATGATCTTCGGGAATTTCCAAGCCGAGTGGAGGAAACTGCACCATTCGAGCCTGGCCGATCTCCATGAACTTGTTAAACTCGCTCGAGAAAACCAGTGGCGGCGGATGGCCAAAATTAACGAAACGAAATAGTCCATCGGGACGCATTTCGCCATAAAGCATCGTTGCGATTTCGCGCGCACTGTCTTTGGGGTCGCGTCCGAGCGCATTGCGCGCGGTGACGGACTGCGCCAGCCGTAGGTTGATTTGTTCAAAAAAACCCGGCGTAGTTTTTCCATAGCGATCAAGTTCCACCAGCATCAAAGCGTGGAATGTATCGTGGACGGTCGACGCAATTTTGGCCGAGATGAGGCCGTGCCCCTGCGCATCCACCAGCAGCACACCTGCCGTGGTCTTCAACTCTGGAAGATCTTCCGCGATCCGCAACTGCTCGGAGCTTTTCGCTTTTCTGTATTCGAGAGCCATGGATGGCTCGTAGTTCGGTCGATTCTCCAACCAGGAAACATGATCGTCCACCATGTTGCGCGCCGGTTGCCCTGCCGGCAAAGGAGCAAGGTAAAGCTTCGCAAGTTTAAGCGCCCGGGCAATGCGGCCGTCAATGTTGTAACGCTGCTGAAAGTTGATGTACTCGAAAAGGTCGCCGCCAACCGTCCCCGCGGGAATGGAGTTGCCATACATATCGATGCCCGCGAGTTGCGGGATCGCGCCTTCGACCGGCATCAGTCGTTGACGAAGGTATTCGTCGATCGTGGTACTGAACGATGATTGCTTCATGGCAAGAGATCGCCTAAGAGAATGATTATCGATGGTAGCCTTCTCTTGTGGCAATGGAATCGGCCAGCCGGCGGCAGAGATCAACGGCTTGAGAGGGAAATCACGCGGCAGGCACGTGAGTACGGGGGATTGTTGGTGAGCGCGGCAGGACTCGAACCTGCGACCCATGCCTTAAAAGGGCATTGCTCTACCAACTGAGCTACGCGCCCTCACCGTCCGCGAACCCGACGACTCGCGGGAAACGACGAAACCGCCATCACGACCGATTCGCACAACTGTGACGGTTGCGAACACACAAAACGTTCCTTTCATCGTACCAAAGATCGGGCAATTTGCGGACTCTCCACGAAGCGCCGGCCAAGCAGCCAAAAAGGCGTGGCCGCTGGGCAGACCGCCTTGTTTTGTTCTTGGAGACCTAGGCAAACCCGGCCACTGAGCCAGAGAACTACCGAACGTCGCGTTCCCGTTGTTAGAATCATCCCTCGCTTCGCCGTGAGGAGTTCCATGCGCACATCTTTGTTCGTGATCGTCATTGCCCTTGCCTGCTGTATCTCCGCCGTCGCACAACTCGACGACATTCTTAAGAAGGCCGACGCCACCTTGCAGCAGCGGGATACGTCGTCGCTCAGCGACAGCAAAATCATTGCCGGGCTCAAGCAGGCTCTGGAGGTCAGCACCAGCAAAGCCGTCGCTTTCACTGGACGTCCCGACGGATTTCTGAAGAACGAAGCGATCAAGATCAGCCTTCCCCCCAAACTTGAAACCGTGGGCAGAGGACTTCGACTGCTGGGCATGGGTGACAAAGTCGATCAACTTGAGACCGGGATGAATCGCGCCGCCGAACAGGCAACTCCACAAGCCAAGCAGATTTTCCTTGCGGCCCTGCGAAAGATGACCTTCGAAGATGCGCGGCACATCCTGACCGGCGACGACACGGCGGCCACGGAATACTTCAAACGTACTAGCTCCGCCGACCTCACGGCGGCATTCTCGCCGATCGTGCACACTTCGATGGAACATGTAGGAGTCGTGCAGCAATACGATCGCGTCATCAAGAGCACGCCCGGAGGCAGTACCATCGCGAGCGAATTCGATCTCGACAAGTACGTCGTCGGCAAAACGCTCGACGGCCTCTTCTATATGCTCGGCCAGGAAGAGCAGAAGATCCGCAAGAACCCTGCGGCCCAAACCACAGCGCTTCTGAAAGAAGTCTTCGGCAGAAAATAGAAACCGCCGCCTGCGTGCCGCGGCGATCGTGTTCTGCCCAACATCGTCTTCTATCAAACAAAAGATGCTTCGCGGCTCTCCGTGTGTGCCCGAAAAAGCACCTGCCTGCTGCAACTTTCCCGAAAGACCAAGCATCATGAATAGTAGAGTCTCTGGCATCTCGCTGCCTTTGGTTCGACCGGGAGCCGTGGTCGAGTGTCCGGCCGAGCCCCTTTCATCCACGGCTTTGTCGTGGTGACGCAATATTGACGGGCAATACTTCGTGCGTATCCTGACGGTTCTTACTCCCATCTCGCATCAGCGTCTGGTGAAACGCTACGCAGTTGCGGTCATCGCAGCGGTGTTGGCCGTTCTGCTGCGATGGGTCCTCGATCCGGTCCTCGGGCATGTGGCGTTCTATGTCACCATTTACATTGCTGTGACTTATTGCGCGGTGGTCTGCGGATTCGCGCCGGCCATTGTAAGCGGACTGCTCGGGTTCATGGGAGTGTTTTACTGGTTCGTGGATCCACGGCAATCGGTGTTCCCGATCCACACCTCCGAGATCCAAGGAGTCGTTGGATGTTTTCTGGTGAGCGGAGTGATGATCGCGCTCGGACAGGCCAACCGCAGCAAGCAACTGCGCCTGAACAACACCGTGCAGGCGCTGACCACTGAGGCGTACGAGCGCCAACACGCGGAAGCCGAGTTACGCAAGGCGCATGACGAACTGGAGCAGCACGTCGTCGAACGCACCGCGGAACTTTCCCACGCGCTGGCTCGGCTCAAATCGGAGATGGCGGAACGGGAACGAGCCGAGAGCCAGCTGCGCCGGCTCTCACTGCGGCTCATGACCCTGCAGGACGAAGAGCGGCGGCGAATCGCACGCGACCTGCACGACACCGCTGGACAAACATTGGCCGCGATGAAGATGTCGGTCGCATTGATCCGCAAGATCAACTCTTCGGCTCCCGGACTCCAGCCTCTGATCGATGATCTGGAGGCGCTGATCGACGAGGCCCTGCAGGAAGTCCGCACGACATCGTATCTTCTACATCCGCCGCTGCTCGATGAAGCGGGGATCGCGTCGGCGGCGCGGTGGTTCGTCGAGGGATTCGCGCGGCGCAGCGGAATTGCCGTGCAGTGCGATATTCCCGAAGCGATGGAGCGTCCGTCCAGAGCGTGCGAACTCGTGCTGTTCCGGCTCTTGCAGGAAAGTCTGACGAATGTTCACCGCCATTCGCAAGCTTCGGCCGCGACCATCCGATTGCGGCGCGAGGGGGATCAATGCGAACTGGAAGTTTCCGATAACGGCAAAGGCATCTCCGAAGAACAATTGCGGCGGCGCGACTCTTCCCCAAACAAAGCCGGTGTAGGTATCGCGGGGATGCGCGAGCGCGTGCGCGAACTGGGCGGCAGCATCGAAATCCAATCGCTGCATCCGGGGACGAGCATCCGCGCCGCGTTGCCAGTCACATCTCCAGTGGCCGAGCGCGACACAGGATTCAAAGTCGCAGTCGCCTCCTCGCCGCAAATCTAGTTCACAGCAAAAACGCCAGAGTGTTCCTCATCGAAACGTCCCGCACTTTGCGATGCGAATGTGGAGATTTTGACTCGTATCTGCACAAGTTCTTGACGACACTCGCTGCGTGGTGTGCAATGCCCGATGAAAAGGAGAACTGATGAGGCAATTCTTGAGTGTTTGCTTGCTGGCAGCCTGCGGGATCGTCTCGGTCCTGGCGGCTTCTCGCTCTCCCCAGAGCACTTCGATGGCAGGCGACCGCGCGAACGCTTCGAAAGCAACCATAGAGGGCCTTTTGCGCGACGTTGCCTGTCCTATTCAGAATCTGGATGGAACTGCGACGAACCTAAGCCTCAAATGCGTGAGGGACTGCGTGAGGGGTGGTTCGCCGCTCGTTATTTTGACCAAGGAGGGTCTTCTGTATTTCCCCATCTCCGACAAAATGCCTGACACCGATCAGCGGCAGAAACTGATGCCATTCGTCGGCAAATACGTGCGCGCGAGTGGGACCGTGTTTGAACGGACAGGGACGCATGCGATTGTGATCACGGAGATTAAGGAAATGAAAGAGATCCACTTGACGATAGATGCACAGTAACTCAGGCTCCCCGGAGTACAAACGGCGGAATGCTGTTGTGCGGCATGCTCGACCCTGCTCTCTCCTAACCTGCGGAGCGAAGCGTGGCGAATTCGGCGATGCCGAGAACGACGGCGTAGGTGGCAAAGAGAAAAGCGCCGTAGCGGCCGCCAGACGCTTCCTGAATCTTCGGCATGAACGTTCCCAAATGAGAAAGCACGACCGCTTCTCCCGCCATTCCGGGTATGGCGAGAAGGAGCATCGCGACGGCCCAGTTGGACGGGGCGATGTGACGCCACCGGAGGATGAGGATGCAGCACGCGGCGGAGATGATGGGAGACATCGCAAAGCTCACCCAGTATCGTACCGGTGTCGTCTCCAAAACGCGGTGACCGGCGTACCCGTAATAGATGGTCCCCAAAATCCAGATGATAAGACCGAGCGAAAGCAACAACATGCTCTCTTGTATCTTCATAGATGTTCCTCGTATGCTAAGATGAACCACTCGGTACGTTTACATGTACCGCATGGTTCATATAGTGTACCATGCGGTACATCGGGAGAACAAGATGCGCCGTCGCAAGAAACCGGATTTAGGCGCGCTGCTCGATCGGTGCCTGGAGGCATTCGTCCAAGCGGGCACTCTCGACTTAAGCCTCGACCAATTGGCGCGCAAAACCGGGAGCAGCAAACGCATGCTGGTTCATTATTTCGGCGGACGCACCAAGATCGAGGAGCAAGCGATTATGCGCCTCGAAAGCCGGCTGCGCGCGCAATTTGTTCCCCAGGCATTTCCGCCGGGAGCGACAGTGCAGGCAGTTGTGAGTGCTCTCTGGGACCGCATGACTGCTCCGCAATCGAGAGGCGTGCTCTTGCTGGTGATGGATCTGTCCAGGCGCGCCTGGTCGGGTTCAAAACGCGCGAGGCTGTTTTATGCCGAGCAGCAAACGCTTTGGATCGATCTCCTCATGCGGTATTTGCCCGATCGTCCGGCCGTCGAAGAAGTGCTGCAGGCTTTCCAGGGAGCGGTTCTGGCATTCCTGGTCACTGGAGATCCCAAGCCGGGAAGGCGAGCGGTGATGCGAATCCTCGAGAACTATGAGAAGGTGCGGTCGCGCGCCTAACCGCAAGGTCGTGGCCCAATCCTGCCTCGTCGACTGTCTTCTCGGAAGTCAACTCCTGTACGAAGCGTTTATCAAAACCCCTTGGCAGCGTCAATGAGCCTGATAATGATTTTTCGTCAACTATGGACTCTAGCCGACGAGTGAGCCACGCCGCCCTATCAGGTGACTATCAATCAGTATTGAGAATCGCGGAAGTCCCTCGTCCAATTGCAGAAAGCACAGGCGGATCTGACGGTGATCCGGGCACGAGCCGGACTGATACAAGCGCGGACGGCGCTGGTGAATACAGCCCGGGAACTATTTACTAGCCAGTTTGATATCGAGTCACGGTGTCGTACATATGCTCCGTCTGGTTGCTCCTGAATCACGAGCAACTCTGAAGTCAATTTCTGCAATCTGGCGTTCTCACTTGTATCCGGCCGAATGACTCCACATAACCTCTAGTGCTAGCTCAGGGCTCCTGCAGGCAGGCGCGAATGATGAGCAGGGCGACGACGGTTACAACAGTTATCAGGACGACCCAACCAACGTCGCGCCAAACCATCCGTCTGATCATTTTCGGCCTCCAACCGGTCCTGGGCCTTAGCCGGAGTTCGGCTGTCCACATTTAGCCATAGTATCTTGCCTTCTACTGTTCGCAAAAACGAATCGCCGAAGCCGCTGCGGGCCCCTCGCGCCAAGCTTCCGGAGGCATTACCAGACGCGGCACGCTTTCGCGGAGACCATGGGCTGGCCTGATTTGCAGCTGAAGGCTTTGCCGAATTCAGGCATGTTGACCAACACTCCGTTGGCGCGGAAACGATCGGGAGAGTGCGGATCGGTCGTGGCGATCAGGCGCTCGAGTTCGGGCCGCCATTCGGCACACCAGTCCTGCGCGAATCCGAGAAAAAGTTCCTGGACGGGAGTGTAGCCGCTCGCAGTTTTCTTCTCAAGATCAGTTCCCTGCTGCGCCGCGCGCGCGAGGAACGCCATGTAAGCGAGGCGAAGTCCGCCATTATCGGCGGTGTTTTCACCGAGCGTGAGCTTTCCATTGAGCTTCGTATCTCCAACGCTGAACTGGGCGTACTCGTTGACGATGCATTCGGCTTTTTCGTTGAACTTGTCGGCGTCTTCTTTGGTCCACCAATCGTGGAGATTGCCGTGGCCGTCGAACTGGCGTCCCTGATCGTCGAAGCCGTGCGTGATTTCGTGGCCCATGAAAAGTCCAATGTGGCCGTAGTTCAGAGCCGGCGCAGACGGAGGATCGAAGAACGGAGACTGTAACACTCCCGCGGGAAAGTTGATGTCGTTCATGCTGGGGTTGTAATAGGCGTTGACGGTCGGCGGAGACATGCCCCACTCATCGCGATCGACAGGCTGTCCGATCTTGGCGAGCTGGCGATGAGACTCGAATTCGGCGGCCCGAAGGTCGTTGCCAAGAGCGTCACCACGCTCGACGTTGAGTTTTGAATAATCGCGCCAGTGACTGGGATATCCGACCTTGTTGGCGATGAGATGAAGTTTTTCCTGCGCCAGCTTTTTGGTTTCCGGGCTCATCCAGTCGAGGCTGTCGATGTCGCGGCCGAGAGCGGACTCGATGTCGTGAATCATCTGCATCGACTGCTCTTTGCTCGACGCGGGAAATTGCTGATCGACGTAAGCTTTGCCGAGAGCTTCGCCAAGCGCGCCATCGGTAGCGGCCACGCAGCGCTTCCAACGCGGCTCTTGCTCGGGAATGCCGACGAGCTTGCGGCCATCGAAATCGAAGCGCTCGTCGTCGAGAGCCTTCGGCAGAATGACGCTGGGGAGCGAGTGAACGAGTTGCCAGCGCAGATAGACCTTGATCGTCGCGAGATCAGTGTCTGCGATGACCTGGTTGAGACCTTTGAAGAAATCCGGTTCGGCGACGTTGAGTTCTTTGAACTGCGGTGAGTTGGTAGCGCGATAAAAATGATCCCAGTTGAGCATCGGCGTGAGCGCCTGGAGGCCACTGTTGGGCATCATGTGGTAGATGTTGTGAGGATCGCGTTGCGAGGTGATGTCGAGAGAAACTTTCGCAAGCGCAGTTTCGAGCTTCATGATCGCTTGCGCGTCGGAGGCCGCCTGTGTCTCGCTTGAGCCGAGAAGCTTGAGCATGTTGGTGACATGCTGGACGTATTGCTTGCGGATCTCTTCGTCTTTGTCTCCGCTGCGCAGGTAATAATCTTTCTCGGGCAATCCGAGGCCGCCCTGAGCGACGGCAGCGATTTGCTGCGTGGCGTCTTTGAAATCCTGTTGTGAACCGAACCCAATAAAGGCGTTCACATTGATGAGCTGAAAGTGCGCCAGCAGTTCAGGAAGCTGATCTTTGCTGGAGAGCGCGTTGATGCGATCGAGCTCGGGCTGGAGCGGCGCCATCGCTTTTTTCTGGAGAGCGGCTTCGTCCATGCAGCTGGCGTAGTAGTCGCCGATTTTTTGCGTATTGGCATCGCGCGCGCTGCTACGCGCGGCGGCCTTTTCCAGAATAGCGTGGAGCACCTGGCGGTTGAATTGATCGAGATTATAGAACTGGTCGGAGTAGGGCGAGTCGCTCGGGATGGGATGCTGCTTGCTCCAGTTGCCACAGGCGTAGCGGTAGAAATCCACGCAAGGGTCGGTGGATGGATCCATGATCTCTTTGTCGAGGCTGGGAATTAGTTTGAACGTCTGCGGAACTTCGGGAGCGGCTTGGGAGAACGCGAGGCTGGCGGCGAAGACGAAAGCGGCAGCCGGAATCGAGAGACATATAAAGGATGAGCGCATGGGTGCCTCCGAAGAAGAATGATATACCGATCGACGGGTGGGAGCGGAAGACGCGCTGACGACAATCAAAATCCCCACTTCTCGCGCACTAAACGCGCGAGAAATGGAGCACCCTGAATCCTTTAGTATCTTCAGTAGAATGTTGTGCTGCTATAAAGATTCGAGTCGTCCTTGAAAACTGCTGCCAAACTGACGGGGCTGCGCTATTGGATGCTGCGCGTGCTGGAGGAGTGCGACAACGTCGCCGCCGACTTCAGCGCCGATCCAGTGCACGATCTGCGAGTGTCGCTGAGACGCTGCCGCTCGATGGCCGACGGCATGATGGCCATGGATCCGGAGAAAGATTGGAAGTCGATGAAGAAGGCCGGCAAGGCGCTGTTCCAAAAGCTCGGAGCGCTGCGCGACGTGCAGATCATGATGGAGTGGATCGAGAAGCTGGAACTGGGTCCGGTGACGGCGAGTTTGGAGGTTGCGGCGGGCGACGCAGTCGCGGATGCACCCGTAGGTGCCGTGCAAGGAATAACCGCGCTTGAGGCTGAACATCCGGTGCACGATCACGCAGCGCACCTGCTCGTCCATATCTTGAAAGAGCGCGAGGCGCAGCATAAACAGGAAGCTCGTGCAGCGCTTGAACAATTCGATCGTAAACAATGGAAGCAGTGGAGCCGGACTCTGCCGCTGCGGGCGGCGCGAATCCGGCCGGGAAGCGTGGTGTTCAAGCACCTCGCGCTGGAGCGATGGACGGCGGCGCGCGAGCTGCACACGACCGCGATGCGCAACCGCTCGCAGGTGGCGCTGCACACGCTGCGGATCGGGATCAAGCGATTCCGGTACATCGTCGAAAATTTTCTTCCGGAAGAACACAAGCTTTGGAGCGACGACCTGAAGCACATGCAGGACTTGCTCGGCGAGGTGCATGATCTCGATGTGCTGTGGGCGACTGCGATGTCGTGCCATGTGTTTCCGGATGAGGCGTCGCGAAAAGTCTGGCATGAGCGGATCGTGGAAGAGCGGACGCAGCGCGTCGATGAGTATCGAAGCCGGACCGTGGGCCCGGATTCTCTGTGGAATGTGTGGCGCGCGGGATTGCCGAAGGGCAAGCAGATTCAAGAGATTGCGACGCGGCGGATGAAGCTTTGGGCGAAGGCGCTGGATCCGGACTTCGCGCACTCAGAACGCGTAGCACGGCTGGCGCTGGAGCTTTATGACGGGCTGGTTGCGGGAGGATTATTTGGGACAAGGCCGTCGAATACTTTGCCTTCGGACGGCGAGTCGGATACTCGCGCGAGCCTGTACGCTGCGGCTCTGTTGCACGACGTCGGAAAGGCGAAGGGGGAGAAGGGACATCATAAGGAGTCGCTGGAGCTGATCAAAAAACATGGGACGCCCCTCGGATGGAAGGCGGAGACGATGACGCGGGCGGCGCTGGTGGCCCGATTTCATTGCGGAGCGCTACCGACGCGAAGTCACAAGGCGCTACGCGATTTGCTGGCCGACGAACAGAAAAGCGTTATTCGTCTGGCGGCGGTTTTGCGGCTGGCGAATGCATTGGATTCGATGCATGATGGGCAGGTCCGGCGCGTGAAGATTGAGAATGCGGACTTGGCGAAACGGCGCAGCAATGGATTTCTGAAGAAGCCGGCACCTTTGGGAAAAAATGAGGCGCTGGTCATTGGGGCTGAGGGATATTTGGATGGGACGCCAACCGCGCAGGCGGTGGCTGCGGAGAGATATTTGCTGGAGGTGGTGCTGCGAAGGCCCGTGGCGGTGAGGGCAGCGGTAGTGGCGCGGCGTCCTGCGGGAGGCGCGAAGGCGTCAGGGTAGAAGCGGAAGCTTTGCAGATACTTTCTTGCCTGAGTTCTCGGGCGTACAAAGAGCAATGATTTTTGGAGACTGGCATCTGTCCACGGAAAATATTCGTCTATGACTCATGCGCAACTGGTGGAAAGGGCGGTGCGGTGGCTGCGGGGGTATCGCTGCGGAGTAGTGTTGTCGGAGCAGGCGTGCGTCAGCGGCGAGATGCCGGACGCGATTGGATGGAAGAAGGCGTGTCACTCGGTGCTGGTGGAATGCAAAGTGACGCGCGCCGATTTTTGGGCGGACCGGGTGAAACCGTTTCGACAGAAGCCGGAAAAGGGCGTGGGGAGCGAGCGCTTCTATCTGACTCCGCCCGCACTGGCGCGGGTGGAAGAGCTTCCCGCAGGTTGGGGATTGCTGGAGCTGCGGCGCGGGCGCGTCGAGATCGTGCAGGCGTCCGAGAAGAATCTGAGGACGGCTGCGGGATTCCGGTACGAGATGAATCTTCTGCTGGCGAGCCTTCGGCGAGTGGAAGTGAGGATCGAGCCGCAGAGCATCACGGACTTTTTGAAGTGGAAGAACCGCATGGCGGAGTACAACCGCGGAACGCTACCCGAAGGATTGAGCGCGGCGGAAGAAGAGTTGAACGGGTTCTTAGAACCGGAAGTGCCTTGCTAGTGCACCGGGGCTAAAGCCCCTTTATCTTTTAAGTCTTTACGCGGTCCTGAAGGGCCGCTCTTCCACGGTGCTTCCAATCTGCGGTTCCCTTTCTCAAAACTCTTCTTTCAGCGCCCGCTTCGATCCCTCGTGAAATTCATCAGCTTCTTCAACAACGACCGCAAAATCTTTCACCAAAGGTTCACGGGGTAACACAGAGGAAACTGGAAAGCAAAAGAAAACCGGGCTGGTTGGCCCGGCTTTTCCTCGACGGGAGGGATGCGGTTACATCCGTCCCGGCGCGACTGGCGCAAGCTCCCCAGCTCGCCAGCCGAATAACTGGTGGTGCTTCGGAGAACGCTGATGCAAGTTAGACACCACTGGGCGGGAGATCATGCGGACCTTTTTTAATTCCACGGAAGTGATTGATTTTGAATGAGCTTGCGATAGGTCAACCAAAAGCCAATGCTCCGGTCCACATGGCCAGAGATTGAGGCCTATCAGCAAAGTCTTGCACAAGATTGCACAGGAAGTTGTGCATGGCGCTATGACCTAGAGCTGGGGTTCCGCGGAGGCGTTGCGAGCAGCTTCCCTCGAAAATCCTTATCTTCTATTCGCTATTCTCACATCCGCGCTTACATGTCGCGGCGGCCTTCCATGGCTTTGAGCATGGTGATCTCGTCGGTGTATTCGATGTCGCTGCCGACGGGGATTCCCATGGCGATGCGGGTGACTTTGACTCCGGCGCGCTTGAGTTGCTGCGACAGGTAGGTAGCGGTGGATTCGCCTTCGACGGTGGGATTGGTAGCGACAATGACTTCGTCGACGTTGCCGGAGTCGACGCGGGAAATCAGGTTGGAGATGCGGAGCTGCTCGGGTCCGATGCCGTGGAGCGGAGAAATGGCTCCATGGAGAACGTGGAAGACCCCGTTGAAGTGCTTCGTCTTTTCGATAGCGGCGATATTGGTCGGTTCTTCGACGACACAGACCAGGCGCTGGTTGCGGGTGGCGCTGGTGCAGTAGACGCACGGGTCGACGTCGGTGATGTTGTTGCAGACAGAACAGAGACGGAGATTGGCCTTGACGTCGCGGACGGCGGCGGCGAGCGCTTCGGCATCGTCGTCGCTCGAGCGGAGGATATGGAAGGCAAGACGCTGCGCGCTTTTGGCGCCAACTCCCGGGAGCTTTT
The DNA here is from genome assembly GCA_963793945.1 of uncultured Acidobacteriota bacterium. Classification (GTDB taxonomy): domain Bacteria; phylum Acidobacteriota; class Terriglobia; order Terriglobales; family Acidobacteriaceae; genus Sulfotelmatobacter. The sequence goes on from CAWCCE010000003.1 coordinate 875,666, forward strand.
TCAGCTCATCGATCAGGCGCGACATGGGTTCGGCAAAGCGATTCATGGGGAATTGAGTAATTGGGTAATCGGGTAATTTTGTAATTGAAAACCGCTGACCACATTGTAACTGCTGGCGGATTGTGCGCCTTTAAATTACGCAATCACCCAATTTTTCCATTGCTCAATTTGCATTGGGCAGGCTGTATTCGAAGTCGTAGGAGTGCTTGCCTTCGGCGATGTTGATGGTCATTTTTCCGGAGAGCCCTTTGAGTTGTCCGGTACCGGAGTCGGGGACGACCGTGATGGTGAGATGGCCGGCACCCTGCTCCATGGTGCCGGAATGCTGAAGGACAAAAGTTCCGGTGAGGCCTTTGAGCGTGCCCGAGACATGTTCAATAGCGACATAAGCGCCCGAGCCCTTAACCGCGGTGCCAGCGGTGAGCATGGTGCCCTTGCCGGTGGCCTCGAGATCTCCGTGATAGTGCTTGTCGAGGGACATGCGGCCGAGGAGTGGTTCGGCGGATTTGTCTTCTTCGGGAGTGACCTTTACGTCGAATGGTCCAGCGGCATGGATCGTCATGGAAGCCTCTTTCGGAGCGGTGGACTGGGCGTGGGCGGTGAGTGAGACTAGCACGAGAGCAACGAGGACGAGACTTGCTCGGGAGAATTTCATCGAGTGTGCGTGTGCGTTCGTTTCTGGCGGATCGGCTGCCGATCCATCTCGGCTATAGTCCGGGGATATTTAGGCCGCCTAGCATGCCTCCAACCGTGGATTGCATCTGGGCGTCGATTTTGCGGGCGGCTTCGTTAATAGCGGCAAGGACTAGGTCTTGGAGCATTTCGACGTCGCCCGACTTGACCGCCTCGGGATCAATACGCAGGCTGAGAAGCTGCTTTCGGCCGTCCATTTTGGCGGTTACGGTGCCGCCGCCCGACGAGGCTTCGACGACGGTCTCCTGCATTTTTTTCTGCAGGGACTCGTACTGCGCCTTTGCTTTCGACATCAGGTCTTGCAGGTTGAATCCACCCATAGAACCTCTGCTTGCAGTTTCAAGTTTCGTGTTTCAGAGTTTCAGCTTTCAAAATTTAAATGTTTCAAGGTTGCAAAGAAACAGCTTTGAAACTCTGGAACTTTGAAACCTTTCTTCATCGCTTCTCGCGGTAGTCGATTACGGTGCGGATTTCGGCATTGAATTTTTCTTGCATGCGGCGGACGACCGGGTCTTGCTCGGCGCGGCCGCGTCCACCAGGGCCGGGGGCGAGACGCGGGGGGTTGCGTTTGTCCTGCGGAGTCACCGTCGAGCCTGGAACCAACTTGAGTTTGATGGCGCGGCCGAGGACGCCGCTAGCGGCAGCGATCGCGATGCGGCGGGCGTCGTTGCTCAGCGACATGTCGATCACGGTTTGCGACTCGGTGATCTTGATAACAAGTTCGTTGCCCTGCACACTCCATTCGCCGGCCGAAAGCATGGAAACAAGGATGCGCCGGTTGTTGTCGGTAAGCGCCTGGAGGACGGCGGTTTGAAGTTTTTCCAACGGAGCTTCATTTTCGTTCTTCGGCTCAGCGGGCGGCTCGGCGACGGCAACTGCGGTCTCCTGAACAGAAGGCAGCGTCTCGCGAGCGGGCTCCGGCCCTGCCAGTTCAGGGATGTAAGGCGGGACGTCTCTGAGGCTGGCTGAGCGAGGGTGCTCCGGTTGAGTTTCAAGCTGCGTCGCTGGCGCTGCGGAACCCATGATGATCGGCTCCTGCTGGCTCGACTGCGCTACGATGCGCGGACCCGGAGGCGGAGTGGACGCCGAAGAATCCTCCTGACGCGGAGTGCCTTTGCGGGCCGAGTCGGCGGCAAACGGGCTGACATAATTTGGGCGCGCCGGCGGAGATTGGTCGTGGCGGGGCGCGGCGCCTGGTGAATTGCTTACGATGGCAGGTCTCGCCGGCGGCCTCTGCGCAGCGGTCGTCGGCGCGGCGGCTACGTCGCTCAGCAACTGCTCGATCGGCAGCAGCTTTTGGGCATGCGCCATCTTCAGCAGGCCTAGCTCGAGATGGAAGCGCTGTTCTTGCTTATATCCAAGCTCGCCGTGAGTACGAAGCATGATTTGGAGATGGCGCGTGAGATCTTCTTCGCCGAAGAGTTCAGCGATGCGGGCAACGCGTTCGCGCTCTTCGCTGGAGATTTGGAGGAGCGCGGAATCCTTTCCGGCAATTTTAGCGACGGTTGCGTTCCGCAAGAAGCGCACCATCTGGCGAGCGAAGTGGGTCGGGCTGTGTCCCTCGCTGATTAAATGATCGACCTGGCGGAGTATCTCTTCGCTGCGGCTCTCGGAGACGGCCTGCATCACTTGCTCGAGAATGTGCGCGGGAGCGGCTCCGACGAGATTGCGAACCGAATCTGCAGTAAGGCGGCCGGTCGAGGAAGCGATGGCCTGATCGAGAATGGAGAGAGCATCGCGCATGGATCCGTCGCCGGCTTCGGCGAGGAGGGCGAGAGCGTCGTCATCGGCCTCGATTTTCTCGCGGGTAACGAGGTCGCGGAGCTGGGCAACGATGTCGTCAAACTTGACGGCGCGAAAACTGAAATGCTGGCAGCGGGAGCGGATGGTTTGCGGGATGTCCTCGGGCTGAGTGGTGGCGAGCATGAAGACGATGTGGTCGGGCGGTTCCTCGAGCGTCTTCAATAATGCGTTGAAAGCGGCGTCAGTGATCTGGTGCGCTTCGTCGAGAATGTAAATTTTGAAGCGATCGCGGGCGGGGCGGTAGCGGGCAGCCTCGCGGAGCTCGCGGATTTCGTCGATGCCGCGGTTAGTGGCGGCATCGATCTCGATGACGTCGACGGAGTTTCCGGCGCGGATTTCGGTGCAGGATTCGCAGACGCCGCAGGGCTCGGGGACGGGATGATCCTTGGAACGGCAGTTGAGGGCGGCAGCCAGGATGCGGGCTACGGTGGTCTTGCCGATGCCGCGGTGTCCGCTGAAGATGTAGCCATGAGCGGTGCGCCCCTGCTCGATGGCGTTCTGGAGGGTACGCGTGACGTGCTCTTGTCCGATGACCTCGGAGAACTTCTGCGGACGGTATTTGCGGGCCAGGACGGTGTAAGACATGAGTGCGAAGAGACGATTATACGGGATGAGAGGCAACCTTGCGGTCTGCAAGAACCGTCGATCATTGAAATCGCGGGGGCGCAGCGGTCGTCATTAATGACAAACACGATTACGAATCTATTCGTAACGCGTCTATCACGAATGCGAGAAACCAAGCGGATTTCGATGTTCGTCAACTGGAAGACGGTTGCCGCAGTCACTGTCTTGTTCTGCTGTCCAGTTGCATGGGTGGCTTCTCAGGCTCAGAGTGCACAGCAAGCTATCAGCAGAGGATCTGACATCGATGCCATTGTCGACCGCGCGGCTAAGGCTTATTTCAAGACGGCGCCGAGTGCGATGGGAGTATCGATTGGCGTGCTGAAAGACGGAAAAACTTATACCTACAACTACGGACGCCGGGATAAAGCGAGCAGTGCCAAACCGGAGAGCGACAGCCTGTACGAAATCGCCTCCATCACAAAGACATTTACGGGGACGTTACTGGCCCAAGCTGCAATCGAAAAGAAACTCAGTCTCGACGATGACGTCCGTAAGTATATGGAAGGTCAATATCCGAATCTTGAGTTTCAAGGCCATCCGATCAAGGTGGAGCAATTGGTCAATCATCTCTCGGGGCTGCCGTTCAACCTTCCAGACATTCCGGAAAATCGGCCACCGTTTCCCACTCCAATTCCACCTGCTGCCGAAGATTTGATGGAGCACTACACTCGTGAGAATTTTCTGGCCGACCTGCATAAAGTAAAACTGGAAAGAGTTCCAGGAGAGAAGTTCAGCTACTCGAATGCGGCTGCAGTATTGGCCAGCATCATCCTGGAAAGAATCTATGGAAAGCCTTACGAAGAAATCGTCAAAGAGAAAATCGCGGAACCGCTGCACATGAGCGATACCACGATTTCGCTCAACGAATCGCAAAAGGAGCGCCTGCTGAAGGGTTATGACGAAAATGGAAACATGCAGCCGTCTGTACGCGACATCATGCTGGGAGCGGCTGCGTTGAAATCCACCGTGGCAGACATGCTTAAGTACGCGCAATGGGAAATGTCGGAGCAAGACCTCGCGGTAGAACTCAGTCACAAACCCACTTTCACTTACAACAACTATTCCGCGGGGTTGAATTGGCAGATGATCCGGGGTGGAGGCTATCGCCGCATCTGGCAGGAAGGCACGCTACCGGGCTTTAACAGCATGTGCATGGTCTTGCCGGAATTGAAGGTTGGAATCGTGGCACTGGCAAATGAAAACGACCGGGCGTCATCGCACGCGCTAACGGTCATGACAACCGACATCACGGAGGCGCTGGATCCAAGGAGCACGCCTCTGTTCTGAGTTTGGTCGGAACATCCCCGAAAGGCCGCTAATCCGCCGCTGGAGCCCTAATGCGACGACGATCTTTCCTGCCCATAAACACGGCGCAACAGGCTTGCCAAGCGGCCTCGCAGGCGATAGGCTGGTGCGACCAATTCGGTATGCGTGCGGCTGCGGCGAGGACGTTGTGGCGGGCCGCCAAGGAGAGATTTCATGCAATTGAAGCTTACGAAGCGAACGGTGGACGGGATTCTGGCAATTGAGTGCAGCGGGCGAATCGTGTTTGGCGACGAAACGTCGTTGCTGCGGGAAGAAGTGAAGACAGCGCTGGCGAACGGGATGAAGCGCATCGTGCTCAATTTAGGCGACGTGAACTACATCGATTCGGGTGGGTTGGGAACGTTGGTGGCGCTGCATACGACGGCGCACAACGCCGGAGCCGCTATCAAACTGGCGAACCTGACAAAGCGCGTCGGGGATCTGCTGCAAGTGACCAAACTGCTGACCGTGTTTGAAGTGTATAACTCGGAGTACGAGGCGTTGGAAGCGTTTCGGCAAGCAGCGTAGGTAGCTGCGAGCTGCTAGCTTTCGAGCAAAGTCCCCACCTTTGCCGCCAATAACGCGGCAAAGATGGGGTACCCTTCTTGTTTTGAATCTGCCAGCTTTTTCTGGACCAAAATATAGTCATGAAGTGGAAGAAGCTTGGAATCCGAGCTGGTCCGGATGTTCCGGACAGGGCTGGCACGATGCGGTTGAAGATCGAGCAGGCCGTGCGAGCGATTCCTCGCGGGAAAGTTTCAACCTATGGAGGAGTGGCACGGGCGGCGGGATTTCCGGGAGCCGCGCGGATGGTGGCTCGGGTGCTGCGCCGGGGATTCGGATTGCCGTGGCAGCGGGTGCTGGGCGCGGGCGGCACGATCAAACTGACAGGAGATTCGGCGATCGAGCAACGGTTGCGGCTCGAAGCAGAGGGCGTTCGGTTTCGCGGACGTAAGGTGGATATGAAGCGGTGTGAGTGGAAGTGGGGCAAAAGTGCTGGGCGGAAGAAATCGGGATAGGTTGGTCTTGACGTGGCCCTTGAAGGGCCGATCTCCCAGGGCTGTGTCAGCTTCTTCTTTTTTCTCTTTATTACTTTTTGAATTGAGGGTCGATTTCGACTTGGTAACCGGTGACCATTTTGTTGGTCTCGTTGGCCATGCCTACGACCGACATCAATTCTTTGAACATGGCGTCGGTCATTCCCTTTTTCTGCGCTGACGCCGTGTGGGAGGCGATGCAGTAGTGGCACTGGTTGGTGACGCTGACCGCGACGTAGATCAATTCTTTGGTAAGCGGATCGAGAGCTCCAGGAGCCATGATCTGCTTGATGTCTTCCCAAGTGCGCTTCAGTGTCGCGGGATCGTGAGCAATGGCCTTCCAGAAATTATTGATCCAGTCGGTCTTGCGGGTGGCCATGATGTCGTCGTAAACAGCGCGGACTTCCGGGGATGCATCTTTGTATTCGATGAGGCCTAAGGTGGACATGGGTTCTCCGGGTTTAAAAGTTGCAAGTTTCAATGTTGCAAAGTTTCAGGGTTTTGGAGTTTCAAAATGCCAGGTCGATTTTCCGTCGGCCTTGAAAACTTGGAAAAATTGAAACCTTCGAAACTTGTTATTTCGGAAGCTCGCCGCTCAGCAGTTTTCCAAGTTGCGCTGCTGGTACGCGGACGCCTACGTAGAACGTGCCGAATAACGCGTAGACGGCGCTGACTTCATCGAAGCGCATTTCGTAGATCAGCTTCTTAAAGACGAGGGGCTCGTCGGCGAAGAGGTCGACGCCCCACTCCCAGTCGTCGAATCCGATCGAGCCGCTGATGATCTGTTTGACTTCTCCGGCATAGCGTCGGCCGATGAGGCCATGGTCGCCCATCTGGCGGGCGCGCTCTTCAATCGGTAGCTTGTACCAGTTCTTGTCTTCGCCGCGACGGCGATCCATGGGATAGAAGCACGCGTAGCGGTTCTGCGGAATTTCGGGATAGAGGCGCGGCTTCATCGCTTCTCGATGGCGGTTGAGCTTGCATTCGATCTCGGCCTTCCACTGATCGGAGTGCGGCACGATTCCCTGATCTGTGAGCTCCTTGTAAATCTTCAACGTGGAATCGTACAGGCCGAGTTCGATGATCGAGAGATAGGAAGTCGTCGGCTCGAGATAGTCGCTGAGACGCAGATTGGCGAGCTGGAGCTCGGCCTGGTTGAGATCGGCAAATGTATCGCGGAAGTGGATCAGCATCAGATCGCCCTTGTGTCCGATCAGGGAGAAGAGCGCGGACTGGCCGGGCGAATGCTTTTCCATGGCAGCGAGGGCGTCGGAGGCTTCTTGCGCGATGGCGGCCTTTTCGGATGCGGGAAGAGCGCGCCAGGCTGGCCAGCGCAGACGCATCATTTGGTGGAGGACGCTGTATCCCTCGGTGGTGAGGGGAACGGCGGGGATTTCCGTGGCGGCTTGCGGACGGGGTTGGTGAGTCGTGGTCATGAGAGCCTTTCTGCTAGCGGGACTGCGCGCGCAATGGATTATTGTACTTGGTGCAGCGGGGAAAATCGCGCGGGCGCCGGGATGCAGTTGATGAGCCTGAGATCCTTCCCTACTCCTGAAAAACGGCTCCGCTCAGGATGACCTTATCTTCGCCACCTCGGCGGTAGTTTCACGGAGGATCAGTTCTGGTTCGACTACGATTTCGGCGCTTTGACTCGACCCGGCGCGGTGGATGCGGCGGAGTAGGGTCTCGGCGGCGATGCGTCCCATTTCGCGCAGGGGCTGGCGGACGGTGGTGAGCGCGGGATTCTGATAGGCGGCGCTCTGGATATCGTCGAAGCCGACGACAGAAACGTCCTCGGGCACGCGCAGATTAGCTTCGCGCAGAGCACGGATTGCGCCCATTGCAGAGATATCGTTGAAGGCGAAGAGCGCGGTGAAGCGCTTGTGCGAGGCAAGCAGTCTGCGCGCGGCTTCGTATCCAAGTTCCGGGGAGGGTGAGTCTCCTTCCAGCTGAGAAACCAGGGAGCGAACGATCGGAAGACTCAGGCGGCGCGCGGCTTTCTCGATGTTGGACCAGCGGACGGCGGTGTCGGAACTGAATCCCTGTCCTTTGATGAAAGCGATGCGGCGATGACCGAGGTCGGCGAGGTGCTGAAGGGCAACTTCGGCGGCGCGAACGTGGTTGAGAACGATGTTCGTTACTCCGCGGACTTTGTTGTGTCCGGAAACGGTGACAACGGGAACCGAGAGGGAAAGTTTCCATGGAGTGTCGACGGCGATGAGCCCGTCGATTGAGCGCTCGACGAAGAGGCGCGGATATTCGTCTATGAGATCGGCGCGATGGCGATGGCTGACGACGAAGTAGAAATATCCCTCTTGCAGCAGAAAATCCTCGATGCCGCTCATAACGGAGGCGGAATAGCCGTCGCTGACTTCGGGGACAATGACGCCCACGGTGAAGCTGTGGCGGGCACGCAGAGAGCGGGCAAAGAAATTAGGACGATACTTAAATCTGCGGGCAGCGGCGAGGACGCGATCCTTTGTCCGTTGAGGTATGGAGTCGGCCACGGGCGAACGGTTGATGACGAGAGAAACGGTGGCAGGCGAGAGGGCGAGGTGCTCCGCGAGCTGCTTCAGGCTCAAAGGCTTTAAGCCGGAGGGCTTCGATTTTTTCCTCGCGGGCACGATGCGAAGTCTCGCACAAAGGGAATCGGGCCGCAAGATGAACGGACGCCGTCCCAAGCAATCCGTATTGACATTCGCGGCGAAAGCATTTTTCATACACAGCGAATGCGTTACTAATGCGTTTTAGTAGATATCGCGTGAACCGCACGGAGGTTCTTCAATGCAATTGTCAAATTCTTGTCTCTTGCTCGCCCCTCGTTCGTCCAGCCGTCATCGCCGGGCCCGTTTGCCGCAGGCTGAATACAGTCTGCGCATGGTTGCGGTCGCGGCGATTCTCCTGATGCTCAGCGCGGCGGGTATGGCGCAAACTTCGCAGAAGACGGAGTGGGGACAGAACGACGTGGCGCTGGACAAGCGCGTGGACTCGATTCTGCGGCAGATGACGACGGAAGAAAAAATCGGGCAACTCGTGCAGTACTCCGCCGGACAGCCGACCGGACCCGGGACGGGACGCAGCGATTATGAAGAGATGATCGCTCGCGAGCAGGTGGGGTCGTTTTTGAATGTGAACGAACCGCGCCTGATCAACCAATATCAGCACATCGCGATGGATAAGACGCGCCTGCATATTCCGATTTTGTTTGGGCTCGACGTGCTTCATGGATTCAAGACGGAATTCCCGATCCCCCTGGGACTGGCTTCGACCTGGGAGCCGGCAATTGTGGAGAAGGCGTCGCGCGTGGCGGCGATGGAAGCCGCAGCGGACGGAATCCGGTGGACATTTTCTCCGATGATCGACATTGCGCGAGATGCGCGCTGGGGACGAATGGCCGAAGGAGCGGGAGAAGATCCGTTTCTCGGGTCGGCGATGGCAGTCGCATATGTGCGGGGATATCAGGGATCGCGACTGGATGCGCCCGACAGCATTGCCGCGTGCGCGAAACATTATGTGGGATATGGCGCTGCAGAAGGGGGGCGCGACTACAACACGACAGAGGTTTCGGAGCACACCCTGCGGCAATTTTATCTGCCACCATTTCACGCGGCGGAGGAAGCTGGAGTCGCGACGTTCATGAGCGCGTTTAACTCACTTAATGGAACGCCGTCGACAGCAAATCCGTTCACGCTAAAGAAAGTGTTGCGCAAGGAGTGGGGCTTCCGCGGATTCGTAGTCAGCGACTGGAATGCCGTGGGAGAGTTGATTCCGCACGGAATTGCCAACGATGGGGCGACCGCAGCGCGCAAGGCGTTTCAGGCGGGCGTAGATATGGACATGGTGAGCAGCCTTTATCACGACAACCTGCAGAATATCTTGAATTCTGGGCAAGCAACGATGGCGGAGCTGGATGAAGCGGTGCGCCACGTGCTCCTGGTGAAGGTTGCGCTGGGATTGTTCGAACATCCTTATGTGGATGAGGCGGCTGCGCCGAAGGCGCTGTATCTCCCGGAGAGTCTGGATGCGTCGCAAATGGCGGCGGAGCGATCGTTCGTGCTGCTGAAGAATGCGAATGGAACCGATGGAAAGCCGCTGCTGCCGCTCGCGAGTGGAGCGCAAAATTTCGCCGTCATCGGGCCGCTCGGGGATGATTCGACTTATCCGAGTGGAGCGCCGGCAGGATCAGGGCCGAGAATTGGATTCGCGACGGCTTTAGCGCAACGCATTGGACAGGATCAAGTATCGCGATTCAAGGGAAGTGGCATTCTGGATGGGACAAACGACGACATCGCCGCAGCGGTGGCCGGTGCGCAAAAAGCAGATGTCGTGATCATGGCTTTGGGCGAAACGCAGGAGATGAGCGGAGAAGCGGCTTCGCGGGCGCATCTTGGGCTGCCGGGCCGGCAGGAAGAGTTGCTGGAGGCAGTCGCAGGGACGGGGAAACCGGTAGTGCTGATTTTGTTCAGCGGGCGTCCACTGACGTTGCCGTGGGCGTTTGCGCACGTGCCGGCCGTGATGGAGGCGTGGTTCCCTGGGACGCGCGGTGGACTGGCGCTGGTGCGCACGCTGTTTGGCGATGTGAATCCGAGCGGGAAGCTGGTGGTGAGTTGGCCCCGCACAGTAGGACAGGAACCGCTTTATTACAACGCGGCGAACACGGGACGTCCGGCGGGAGATGTGGATTTGACGCGGCCTCCGAGCGACGTGGTGAGCAAGTATGTATCGCGGTACATCGACGAGCAGAATTCGCCGCAGTTCCCTTTCGGCTACGGCGGGTCGTACACGAGCTTCTCGTATGGCGCGACGATGATCAGCACCAAGCAACTGAGCGCGGCGGCGTTGAACAAGAATCTGCAGGGCGCACCAGCGATGATAGTGGAGAGCGACGTAACAAATACCGGCGCGAGAAACGGAAATGAAGTGGTGGAGCTATACATCCGGCTGCGCGGGACGAGCGTTACAGAGCCGGTGCGAGCATTGAAAGGATTTCAGACGATCACGTTAGCGCCCGGTGAGAAAAAGCACGTCAAGTTCGAGTTAAAGCCCGAGGCGTTTGCGATCTGGAACGATCGAAATCAGTTTGCGGCGGAGCCGGCTGCGTTGACAGTTTGGGTAAGTCCGGATTCAGCACACGGGACAACGGCCGAGGCGGCGATTGTGCCGTAGAGCTTGGCGAGACGCGTGCGTTAGACGAGTACCGTCCCTTACGGAACTCGTTTCGTCTTCTTCCTCAAACGCAGCACTCGCGTGCCGGGCTAATGAATGCCACCCCTCCGCGCCCCACCCCAAATCGGGCGTACATCGATGCCTTCCTCCAAGTACACGGTTTTCCCTAAAGACAGCCTGTCGCGACGCCTTTACGATTTATTAGGGAATCAGGTGGATCAACGTCCATTTTTTGTGAACTATTCGGGGATTTCTCCCTTTCGAAAGGATCAGGACAATGAAATTGAACAGCCTAATAAAGTCGATTTTGAAAACAGCGGTTTACATCATGGATCAGACTGCGGATCAAGTGGACCGAGTATCGGACCGTGCCGCCGAGATGGCGGAGAATGCGCGTGAAGTAGTCGCACCCAGCGCCAATCACGTGCTGCGCAACGTCATCAGCTTTGCGGCTGGAGTGGGAGTCGGCGTCGGAGCAGGACTCTTGCTGGCGCCTTCGAGCGGTTCGGACCTGCGCAGTTCGATCACGGGTAAGGTTCAGGACATCGGTAATCGCGTGCGATCGCGCGCAGAAAACTTCTCGACTGGAACAGATCTGCGATAAGCGGCTTGGATTCCGCTTCGGGTAACTCGGGGAACGAAATCTGCTGTTCAAGGAGACGTGCAATGAACGTTCGCAGGGGAGTTGTGATTTTGGGATTACTGGCAGGAATGGCTGGCGCGAGCTTGGGTGCCGTCGCGCAGGACAGCGCGAAGCAGGACATGAAGAACGCCGGGCAGGAAACGAAGAACGCCGCAAGAGATACCGGCAGCGCGACCAAGAAAACCGCAAAAAAGACCGGGCATGCGGTGAAGAAGACAACGAAAAAAGCGGCGAACAAGACAGCGCAAAAGACGAAAGAAGGATCGCAGAAGGTGGAAGACAAGACCCAGCCACAATAAGTGGTGAGACTTATTATTTATGGATTGGGCGGCGACGTGGACTGTGGGCCGCCCAATTCGAAAATCCTCCCCGCATTGATTCTCTCCGCGTTACTACCCGGTTATAGGGTAAATCCGGTATGGCCCCGCTCGACCTCTCCCGAGAGAATGGGGCGCTCCGCGCTACACCACGAACGGAACTGGCCGACTTGGCGACCATACTCTGCATCGACGACGACCGCGAGACTCTGGAAGTGCGACAGCGAGTGCTAAAAAGCGCGGGCTATGACGTATTAACAGCGCAAGGAGGCCGGGCTGGGCTGGAGGTCATTTCTTCGGGGGCACTTGTCGACTTGGTTGTTCTTGACTACATGATGCCAGGGATGAATGGCGACGAAGTCGTGGAACATATCCACGCCACGCTGCCTCAGATACCGATTATCGCGGTCTCAGCGGTGAAACTGCCCCCCGACATGTTGAGCAGCGTGAATGCCTATGTACAAAAGGGGCAGGACGTTGAGGTGCTGCTGTCCACGATTTCCCGGGAACTGGCTGCGGACACGCCAGAGGAAACGGGGAACCGGCATCAGCGGACGGTGCTCTGCGCCGATGATGAAATCAACGAGTTGGCCGCTCGGAAGATGGTTTTCGAGTCGGCGGGATTCAAGGTATTGGTGGCCCGCAACGGCACACAGGCTCTCGAAACGTTTCACTCCCAACCGGTGGATGCGGTGGTTCTCGACTACTTCATGCCCGGTCTCACCGGTTTGTCGGTGGCGCGAGAGATGAAGCGCCTTCGGCCCGAGGTTCCAATTATCGTGCTGTCGGGATTTGCTTCCCTTCCCGGAGAAACCATCGGAGTAGTCGACGCATGGCTGCAGAAACGGGATGTCGAGGCACTAGTTCGTGAGTTAGAAAACCTGATTCAGCGAAAGGCGCCGAGTCCGGCGGGATCGCACTGATTCAGGCGAAGTAAGCAGTCCAGTCTGAGCTCCTTCAAACATGAATCGCGCACATCAATCGACAGATGTGAAGTGCGGCGTAGTGCTTCTTCTTGCCATCCTGGTGTGGAATGGTGCGCAGCGACAGTGTCTCGCTCAACCGTTCAACGATCAGGACCAGACGAGTTCTCTCAAACAGATGTCCCTGGAGCAACTGGGAAATCTGCAAGTCACCACTGCCTCGAAAGAACCGGAAGCCATCTGGAAAACTTCAGCAGCAATTTACGTGATAACGCACGATGCGATCCTGCGTTCGGGCGCGACAAGCATTCCGGAGGCGCTGCGCATGGCTCCCGGAGTGGAAGTCGAGCGCATCGACAGCAACAAATGGTCGGTCGGCATCCGCGGCTTTGACAGCCGCCTGTGCCGGTCGGTGCTCGTATTGATCGATGGGCGCACGGTTTATACCACACTCCTCGCGGGCACCTACTGGGAAGTGCAAGACACCGTGATGGAGGACATCGACCGGATCGAAGTGATCCGCGGACCGGGCGGAACGATCTGGGGTCCGAACGCGGTAGATGGCGTCATCAATGTCATCACGAAAAGTTCGTCAGAGACGCAGGGGACGCTGGTCACGGCGCGCGGCGGGGACGTAGAGCAGGGGACGCTGACGATGCGCCAGGGCGGAAAGACCGGGAACCTTAGCTATCGCGGATATGCCAAGGGGTTCAACCGATCGCCGGAGTTTCATCCGGACGGACGAAACTTCGACGGCTGGCACTCGGTGCAGGGCGGCTTCCGCATGGATTGGGCGGAAAGCGCGCGCGACGGATTCACCTTACAAGGCGACCTGTATGACACGCGAGCCGGAGAGAGCGTGGTGGCGACGAGCTATACACCGCCGTATTCTCAGGTGATTGATCGGCCGGCGGTGCTTTCGGGCGGAAATATTCTGGGCCGGTGGAAGCGGGTGATGAGTGAAGGCAACGACGTCCAGTTGCAGGTTTACTACGACCGCACGAATCGGTACGAACCGAATTTCGCGGACCTGCGGGATACATTCGATCTCGATTTTATGGACCGCCTTCGCGTTGGTTCGCGGAATGAAGTGTCGTGGGGACTGGGAGCGCGCTTGAGCCGCGGCCATAATCTTGAGGTAGTTTCCGGGCTTACGTTCCAACCGGCGCAGAGATCGGACCGTCTGCTCTCCGCATTCTTGCAGGATGAGATTTCTATCATCGATGAGAAACTTTCGCTTTCGCTGGGAACGAAATTTCTGGAGACAAACTTCAGCCCGCTGCAGCTGCAACCCAGCGCGCGACTGATGTATACGCCTCGAGACAAGCAGACATTCTGGGCGGCTTTCACCCATGCGGTGCGAACTCCGGCGGATGCCGAGCGCGATTTCTTTCTGTCGGGATTTATCGGGATCGCCCCGAATGGATTGCCGGAGTTTGCGCGCTTTAATGCCAACCGCAATTTTCGCTCCGAGCAAATGAACGGAACAGAACTGGGATACCGGCAACTCGTGCGAAAGCGGCTCTTTGTTGATGTCGCGGCGTTCTACAACCACTACAGCGACCTGTTCAGCGAAGACATCACCGGAGGGTTCTCACTCGAGACAAATCCTGCACCGCCGCATTATCTGCTGCCCGCGGAATTCGGAAACGGGTTGTTGGGAACGACTGAAGGCGGAGAGATTGCGCCGGAGTGGCAGGTGACGGATTATTGGCGGCTGCGGGGTTCTTATTCGTTTCTGGAAATGCACATCAAGAAGGCGCCGAACTCGCTGGATGTAGGGACGGCGCCCGGAATTATGGGCTCGAGCCCGCAGCATCAGGCCAGCTTCCAATCGGGATTCGATCTGCCACACGGCGTCGCGCTCGATCTGATGTATCGCTACGTAAGCGCACTGCCAGGACAAGGCGTGCGGGCGTATTCGACGGGAGATGTCTCGGTAGGATGGAAGTTGAGCGAGCATCTTCGATTGTCGGCGGTAGGACAGAATCTGCTTCAGCCCCATCATGCGGAGTACGGCGGGGACCCTGGGCCATTGGTGGGAATCAAGCGGAGCGCCTTCGGGCAGCTCACGTGGCAGAAGTAATAGCAGCGTAGTCCATTTCATGCATGTCAAAAGTCGCCAGACTTCAACGTCGGACGCCGGCTCTCCGATTCAGCCTTGGATTGGTCGTGGGATTCGTCGTGTTCTGCGCCACGCTGGGACCTCTCTACGGCGCTGACGCGACGGAGCGGCCAACGGACTCACAGGTCAAGGCCGCCTATCTCTACAACTTCGGAAAATTTGTACGGTGGCCGGGCAGCAACCGCGACACCTTCGATATCTGTGTCCTCGGAAAGAATTCGTTCGACACGGAACTGGTGGCGACGGTAAAAGGCGAAGCGATCGATGGAAAACCGATCGCAGCGAAGACTATCGCCGCCGTCCAAGAAGCATCCAACTGCAGAATTCTTTTCGTCAGCGCGCCGGAGGAGAGCCGCGTCAAATTCATTCTATCGACGATAAAACGAACGGGGATCCTGACGGTGAGTGACATTCCGGGATTTGCGGCACGGGGCGGAATGATCGAACTGGTCAACGAGGAGGGACGAATCCGGTTCGAGGTTAACCTGGCAGCGGTGAACCAGGCGGGGCTGACGGTGAGTTCGGAGTTGCTAAAGGTGGCGGTCAAGGTGACAGGCATGAACTCGGCCCCGGAGATTGGCAAATGAGATTCGCAGCCAAGTCAATCTCGGGCAAGATCACGTGGATGAACATGCTGGTCAGCGGCGCGGCGCTGGTCCTAGCCGTGTCGACATTCTTTGCCTACGACCAGCTGACGTTCCGAGAAGGCTTGGTACACGCGCTCTCGGCACAGGCCCAGATCATCGCTTCTAACAGCGTATCGGCGCTGGTTTTCAACGATCCGCTGTCGGCGGAGGCGACTCTCGCGGCGCTGAGGAACTCTCCGAACATCGAGGCGGCTGGGATTTTCCGCTCCGACCGACAACCCTTTGCGCATTACCAGCGGAACGACTCGCGGCAGACGATTAGCCTCCCGGTGCTTACGGACGCGTTACACGAAGCCTATTGGTTCCGCGATCAACACCTCGTTCTCGTTGAGCCCATCGTATTTCAGGGACAGGAGATCGGCTTCGTCTGCGTGCGTTCGGATCTTCATGAAATCGACCGGCGATTGAAACGGTACGCGGCGATCGCCGTTGTGGTGTTTGTGCTGAGCTTGCTGGTAGCGCTGTTCGTCTCATACGTATTCAAGCGGTCGGTCGTGACGCCGGTGATCTCCCTGGCGCAAGTGGCGCGCACCGTGTCGCAGGAGAAAAACTATTCGGTGAGGGCCGCTCCCAGCAAAGAGCGGGACGAGGTTGCCGTATTAGTCAGTGCATTTAACGAGATGCTGGCCCAGATTCAGGCGCGTGACAACCAACTGCAGAAGGCACACGACGAGCTGGAGCGGCGCGTGGCAGACCGTACGCAGGAATTATTGGTGTCGAATCGAGAGCTGGAAGCATTCTCGTACTCGGTGTCCCACGACCTGCGCGGGCCGGTGGACGCGGTCAACGGCTTTGCCTATGTGCTGGGCAAGGATTATGCCGGCAAGCTCGACGATAAAGGGAAAGAGCTGGTGGAGCATATCCGCAGTTCGGGAAAGCGGATGATGCAGCTCATCGATGATCTGCTCAATCTGTCTCGTGTGACGAGTGGCGCGATGCAGAGGGAGGCGGTCGATCTCAGCGGAATCGTACGCAGCATCACGATCGAACTGCGCGAGGGCGCACCGGAACGCAAAGTTGAGTTCGTGATCGCAGATGTTGGCGCGGCGGAGGGCGATGCGCGACTGCTGCGGGTGCTGCTGGATAACTTGATCCGCAATGCCTGGAAATACACTTCGCGGCGCGACACGAGTCGGATCGAATTTGGCATGGAGCAGAACAATGGCAACCTGGTTTATTTCGTGCGGGATGACGGCGTAGGATTCGACTCGAAATCGGCCGAGCGGCTCTTTCAGCCGTTTCAAAGAATGCATTCGCCGGAGGACTTTCCCGGCAATGGAATCGGGCTGGCGACGGTACAGCGCATCGTCCGGCGGCACGGTGGCGAAGTCTGGGCCGTAAGCGAAGTCGAAAAGGGCGCGACGTTTTATTTCTACTTGAACAAGGCGAAGACGAGCGGGCACGCGGCGCAAATGAATTGAGCGTTCGCGAGCTTGGGACTTCCCGCTTCTGGCGAGTTCCCTCCCGGTCGGCTATCCTTGTTGTCCCTATGAGCACCGGTTCTCCCACGATCGCCGCTCCCGACCGGGGACAACCGTCGAAATTTCCCAGCATCATGGCCGTGATCTGGGCGATCGCTCTGGCCAAGCTCGCCTTTCATATCTATTTCAATAACCGCTACGGCTATTTTCGCGACGAATTCGACTACATGTCGTGCGGCGACCACTTGCAGTGGGGCTACGTGGATCAGCCGCCGCTGATTCCCTTTCTGATTCATGTGTGCCGGGCGGTGCTTGGGGATTCGCTGCGCAGCATCCGATTCATTCCGGCGGTAGCCTCGTCGTTTTTGGTGGTGCAAGCCGCTGTGCTGGCGCGGGAGGTTGGAGGACGTCGGTATGCGATTTTCCTGAGCGCACTCTGTGCAGTGATCGTCCCGCAATATCTTTCGAATGGATCGCTGCTGGGAACGAACTGTCTTGAACCAAATTTGTGGATGGGATGCGTGTACTTTCTGATTCTCGCGATCAAGCGCGAGGATCCCCACAATTGGCTGTGGTTTGGCGTGATTGCCGGAGTGGGGATGGAAGAAAAGTATTCCATCGCGGTGTTTGGCTTCGGCATTGTCGTCGGGCTGTTGCTGACGGAGCAGCGACGAGTCTTCTTGAATAAATGGACATGGATCGGCGGACTGGCGGCGTTCGTGATTTTCCTGCCGAACATTGTGTGGAATGTGCACTACGACTGGCCATTTGTGCAGTTGATGCACAACATTCGCGCGGAGGGGCGCGACGTGGTGCTGGGGCCGGTGGACTTTTTCTTTCAGCAAGTGCTGGTGACGAATCCGCTGGTTGCTCCGTTGTGGTTAGGCGGGCTGTTCGCCCTGATGTTCTGGGAAAAGCTGCGGCCGTATCGCGTTCTGGGTTGGGCCTACCTCGTGTCGTACACGACATTCTTCGTGCTGCATGGAAAGAATTATTACCTGGCGCCTATTTATCCGATGGTGCTGGCAGCGGGGGCTGTGGCGCTGGAGCATTGGCTGGATCGTCCGGAGGTTGCGAGGCCGCGGCTACAGTGGCTGAAGCCGGTGATAGTCATTATTCTGACGGCAAGCGGGCTTCACCTATTGCCCATTACCGTACCTGTCCTTTCGCCCCAGCAGTTCCTTGAGTACGCCAAGACGTTACCGTTCAAGCTGCCGGTGAGTGAGTATTCGCACGCGGCTGCGGCGCTCCCACAGTGGTATGCCGACCAGTTTGGCTGGAAAGAGATTGCGGATGAGGCGGAAGTGGCGTGGAATCGCATTCCGGTCGAGGAGAGATCCGATTGTGCGATCTTTGGGCAGGATTACGGGCAAGCCGGCGCCGTGGATTTCTTCGGGAGAGCGAACGGACTGCCGGGAGCGCTCAGCGGCGATCGGACTTATTTCTTGTGGGGTCCGCGGCGCTA
This sequence comes from uncultured Acidobacteriota bacterium, assembly GCA_963793945.1. GTDB lineage: Bacteria > Acidobacteriota > Terriglobia > Terriglobales > Acidobacteriaceae > Sulfotelmatobacter. The sequence goes on from CAWCCE010000003.1 coordinate 893,835, forward strand.
TACCGGCAAGTGCATGATCGTCTTGGGGGACCGAAAAGAGCGGCTGCAGCAGCTTTTCGAGCAAGTCGATTTCGTCGGATTGTCGGCGGATAATCGCTGGGCGATGGAAACGCAGATCTCGGTGAACATTTGCCGGAAGCCGAAGTTTGGGACGCTGCGGGATCTGTGGCCGCAACTGAAACGATGGCGGTAGGCGATGGCGTCTCCCTCCACCTCGCTGCCGCCAAAACCTTTAACCACGAATGACACGAAGTCAAGAAGGAAGGCATCCCAGCGCCTTGCCGCTCCTTCCCTGCAGGTTGTAGCATCAAAAGGTTTGGGCATTCATCGATTTCTTTTCAGTAAGGAGACATCATGGCAACCGATACTTTGGCAACACCGGCTACTCTTAGCGACGCAAAGACAAAGGTGTTCAAGAATTTCATCGACGGCGAGTGGGTGGAGTCCTCGACCGGAGAGACGTTTGAAAATCGCAATCCTGCCGACACGCGCGACCTGGTCGGAATTTTCCAGAAGTCCGCGAAGGGGGACGTAAATGCTGCTGTAGAAGCAGCGAAGCGCGCATTTGCCAAGTGGCGACTGGTTCCGGCACCGCGGCGCGCCGAGGTCGTTTTCCGGGCGGCGGAGATTCTGATCGAGCGCAAGGAAGACTACGCCCGTGACATGACACGCGAGATGGGCAAGGTCCTCGCCGAGACACGCGGAGATGTCCAGGAAGCGATCGACGCAGCCTATTACAACGCGGGCGAGGGCCGGCGGCTGTTTGGTCCCACGGTGCCGTCGGAGATGCCGAATAAATTTGCGATGGCGGTGCGGCAGCCGATCGGGGTATGCGGCATGATTACGCCATGGAATTTCCCGATGGCGATTTCGTCTTGGAAGCTGCTGCCGGCGATCGTCTGCGGAAATACATGCGTCATCAAGCCGGCACAGGATACGCCGCTTTCGACCTTCAACCTCGTGCGTGCTCTCTACGACGCGGGGCTGCCGAAGGGCGTAATCAATATTGTGACAGGATATGGTCCGGAAGTTGGTACGCCGCTGGCCGAACACGCGGATGTGCGGGCGATCTCGCTGACGGGATCGTCGGCCGTGGGACGGATTGTGGGTGGCATCGCGGCGCAGAGTTTTAAGCACTGCTCGCTGGAACTAGGCGGGAAAAATCCGATGATCGTGCTCGACGACGCGAACCTCGATCTCGCGATTGAAGGCGGACTGTGGGGCGCATTCGGCACAACCGGCCAGCGCTGCACCGCGACCAGCCGCATGATCGTGCAGAAGGGCATCTATCGGGAATTTGTCGATCGGCTGGTCGATCGGGCGAAGAAGCTGAAGGTTGGAAACGGACTCGACGAGACCGTCCAGATGGGTCCGGCCATCAACGAGAAGCAACTTGATACCGACCTGAAGTATGTCGACATCGGCAAGAATGAGAGCGCGAAGCTGGTGTGCGGCGGTAACCGGCTCGACAAGGGTGAATATGCGCACGGCTGGTTCATGGAGCCGACGGTATTCACGGATGTCGATGCGAAGATGCGGATCGCGCAGGAGGAAATCTTCGGGCCAGTGGTGTCGATTATTCCGTGCGACGACCTCGAGGATGCTATCGAGATTGCAAATGGCATTGAGTACGGTCTGTCGTCTGCTCTGTACACGAAAGATGTGAACAAGGCGTTCTCGGCGATCCGCGATCTGTACGCCGGGATCACATACATTAACGCGCCAACGATTGGCGCTGAGGTGCACTTGCCATTTGGCGGTACAAAGGCTACGGGCAACGGCCACCGCGAGGGCGGAATCGGCGCAATCGATTTCTATACCGAATGGAAGTCGGTATACGTCGATTATTCAGACAAGCTGCAAAAAGCGCAGATCGACCGCGAGGACTAGCCTCCAAAACTTCTCACCACAGAGGACACGCGCACAGGGGAAGGCTTTCGCATCGGTACGTCGGTAATCTTGTTTGGGGATTACCTACATCTACACTGCTGAAACGAGGCCTCCCCAGGCCTTGATATTCCGTTTGGGGTCACCCTGTGAACGTGCGTCCTCATAGCAGACAACGTAGTCTCGTGGGCATTCGTCTTTTTCTCTTGCTGGCGGCTGTCGGCCTGTTTTGTTGCCTCTCCAGCATTTCGGTTCATGCACAGAGCGCGCTGAAGTCTCGGCGTAAGGCAGTGGTTATGGTCGAACCGGAGTATCCCACCGTATTGAAGACTGGACATTTTGAGGGCCAGGTTCGGCTGGACGCGACTGTGCTTGCGAATGGCACGGTTTCGAATGTCCAGATCAAAGGCGGCAATCCGATGCTCTGCCAGTATGCCGCAAAGGCCGTGATGCATTGGAAATACGCGCCGGGTCCGGCACAGACGGTCGAAGAAGTCATCTTCAACTTCAATCCAAATAATCCTTAGGCGGGGTATTCAGTCTCGGTGGCGGAGAACTGCATCTCTGGATCGCAGAATTGTGCGTTGCCTTTGCTCCAACCCATATAGAATTTCTGTTTAGCCCCGGCGCAGTTCGGGCGCTGCGGTGAGGTTTCCGATGACAACCATGAGTCAAGCTCGCGAGATTTCTTCTGCCTCCCGACTCGAGAACGTCCGCTACGCCATCCGCGATCTGGCGTGCGTTGCGGACGAAGTAATTCAGCAAGGACACAAGGTGCTTCCGCTGAATGTCGGCGATCCGCTCAACTTCGATTTCCAGACTCCGGCCCACATTATCGACGCAGTCGCGAAGGCCATGCGCGACGGGAAGAACGGGTACGCGCCGTCGCCGGGAATTCCGGAGGCGCTGGAGGCGATTCGTGGCGAGGCCGCGCGCAAGGGCATCACGACTGTGCGGGATGTATTCGTCACTTCAGGCGTGAGCGAGACAGTGGATCTGTGCCTGTCGGCTCTGGTAAATGCGGGAGAGGATTTTCTGACGCCGAGCCCCGATTATCCACTGTATTCGGCGGTGCTGTGCAAGCTGGGAATCCGGCTGAATGCATACGATCTGAATGAAGAAGATGCGTGGCAACCGGAATTGGCGGACATCGAGCGTAAGCTGACGCCACGAACACGCGGCATCGTACTGATCAATCCGAATAATCCGACGGGATCGCTGTGCACGCGTCAGATGCTGGAGAAAGTCGCGGAACTGGCGCGGCAACATAACCTGATTGTTTTCTCGGATGAGATTTACGACAAGCTGATTCTCGATGGCACGCCGCATCTGGCCTTCGCCGCGGTCGCGCCCGATGTGCCTTGTGTAACCTTTGGCGGGATGTCGAAGAATTATCTGGTGCCGGGATGGCGCATCGGATGGGGGATCGTTTCGGGCGATGCGGCGGCCGTGAAGACCTATACCGAGGGCGTGCACCGGTTGCTGCGAGCGCGGTTGTGCGCGAATCATCCCGAGCAGTACGCGATCAAGCCGGCGCTGGAAGGGCCGCAGGATCATCTCGCGGAAGTGCAGAGGAAGCTGCGGTCGCGGCGCGATCTCACGCAGAAGTGGTGCGAAGCGACACCGCGTGTGAGTTGCGTGGCGCCGCGGGGAGCGTTTTATGCTTATCCGCGAATTGATATTCCGGAGAGCGATGAAGTCTTCGTGAAGGAATTGATCCGACAGAAGCATGTGATGGTGGTTCACGGATCGGGCTTTGGGCAGAAGCCGGGGACACAGCACTTCCGGATCGTGTTCCTGCCGGACGAAGCGACGCTGACGACGGCGTACGCGGGCATTGCGGAGTTTATTCGAGAGCGGTACGGGAACGAGTGAGGCACAAGTTTAGGAAGCGACAGCCGAGATTCAAGCGCGGGAAAAACATTCGAAGTCAGTGGACCATCGCTCTGCACGCTCGCCGAAGCGCCGATGCGTTATCGATGTGGAGGCACGAGGAAACTTCAGTTTCTCAACAATACATTCCACAACGGCGTTACGTCGCCACGGAGGGATTTCGCGCAGCGCGCGGCGCGGACTCGGGCAATCGCTGTCCGCATTGCGCGCAATTTGCCCAAGTCGGGTCAACGGGCTTACCGCATTTCGAGCACGTTGGCTGCAACAGAGCACCGCAGTGCGGACAGAACGGAAATCCTGCCTTCTCGATATGTCCGCAGCCAGTGCACACCTTCGGCAGAGGGTCGCGGAGAATGAAGTACAAGATCATTCCGATCGCATGGGGAACGAAGATCGCCAGCAGCGTCCACATTACGTACCGCATCTGCCGCCGCTTCGCATCCCCGTAGATGTATCCGATCAGCGCAACCCAAACCACCATGAGCAGGAAAAATCCGTAAACCAGCAGCGCTTGTCCCCAGCGCGGCAATTTGGCCATCTCCGGATCCTTTGGTGCAACGAAGAAGAACAACCACACGGTGAGGCACAGATAGGCGAACCATGCAACGATCCACGCCACTTCTGGGATCACGCGCAATTCCTTTGTGAAGCGGCTCATACCAGCCTCCTTTCGCCGCGCTGCCGGATTGCCAGCATTACTGCGGCCACCCCTCCGGCGAGCCACTCTAGGGCGGTGAACGCGGCAAAACTGATCCACGTATGGCTCAGCAGCGGCCCGAGAAACCTATCGAAACGTCCGCTCACAACGTGGAAAACCACCCAGCTCGCAATCGTCAGCAGCCACGCAAAAGCCACGACAATAATCATTAGGCGGCGGTTCCAATCGTGCTCGGCCTGTTCGATGAGCTTCGCCTCCGCACGCGCCAGCGTGGCCTGCACCAGCCACGAAGAAGGCTGCGGCGTCGGCAATCGGCGGAGTTCGCTCGCAATCGGCCGCCAAGCCGCCAATTCATTCGAGCAGGCGATGCAAGACAGCACATGCTCCGCAACCTGCTTTTCTTCCGCGCTCGTCAGCGCGTCGGCTGCGGCCAGCGCCAGCAGTTCTCGAATCTTGTCGTGCTCGCTCATTGCCATGTACCTCCGGGATACCGCGCTTCAAGCGCGTAACGCAATTGTTCCAGCGAACGCCGCAGCCGCGACTTCGCAGTTGATACTGGAATCGCTGTAACCTGCGCGATTTCCTCAATCTTCATCTCATCCTCAAACCGCAGCGTGAGGACTTCGCGATAGATCATCGGCAGCCCCGCCATCGCTTCGCTGATCTCCGTTCGGCGCTCGGCCGCGAGCGCGTGATCAAGCGGCGTGTGGTCTTTACTTAAAATCCGGTCCGCCACATTTTCTCTATGCCAGCCGTTGGCGAGCGGCTCCTCGAGGCTCTCCGGACGAATCCGGCGCAAATGATCGATCGCCAGGTTACGCGCCAACGTGAACAGCCAGGCGTCGAAATTGCGGTTTGCATCAAAGGAACGAATCTTTTCGACCACTCTCAACCATGTTTGCTGGAACAGGTCTTCCGCCTCGGCGGGCTGCCGCACGATGCGCAGCAGATACCGATACAGCCGATTCTGGTACCGGGTGATCAGTTCCGAGAGAGCGTTCAGGTCGCCTCGGCGAAGCCGGACCACATCCGCGTCCACTGCCACAAGCCCCTCCAGCGATAGTGCGGTCGCCCCCACCATACTCGTAATACGGATGAGCGCCCAAAAAAGACGCAAGAGATGCGGTTGCTAGATTGGTGTTGCTAGGTATCTCGATGGCAGAAGTTTTCAGAGACTCCTCGTACCTTGCATCCTTTTGAGGTTCTCGCCCGTATTTCCCAAAGTGTTCAAATCCACAGTACAGAGCGCAGGAGCGGAACTCAGATCCTGCATTGCTCTTTCGTAGGAGGTTGACATGCATGACACAAAGGAGCGGTTGTCTCAATTGTGGCTCTTCGCGTTACTCAACTACCTGTATGCGGACGTGCTTGCCCTGTTCGATATTGTTGGCTCGCAAGATCCAGCCCCACATCTCCCACAATGGGCTCTGCTGGGTTCAGCGGTCTTGATGGAAATACCCATCGCCATGATTCCGGCTTGTCGACTGCTTCCGTTTAGGGTGAACCGGCTGGCGAATATCGTCGCGAGTGCCCTTGAGACGTTAGCCGTCATTTCGATGCAATTCGTTTACCCTTTGGCCAGCGGTGCCTGGCACGAGCATATGTTTGCATCGTACATTTTCTTCGGGACGATCGAAACGGTATGCACCTCGGTCATCGTCTGGCAGGCGTGGACTTGGTCAGGGGTTGACGCCGCCGCTAGTTCGGAGCGGATCGTCCGCCAACTTGGGATCACTTCTTCTTAACTGCCGGATTGCTCAAAAATGTACTCGAACGATTCGTGTCTTTGGAGCTCATCGTGCCGACCGCGAACGGCAGGGTCAATGAGCACTCGCCTTAACGAGGAGAATATCCAATGAAACACAACAACCTGTTAGTCATCGCGTCTGTGCTTTCGATCCTATTCATGACGTTTCACATGGCGGACGACATCGTCCGCGGGATGGAGCCAGGAACGCTTTTAGACCTCATTACGGTGCCAATCCTGGTCGTCTGGCTGTACGGAACGCTGGTGCTAGCCGAAAGACGATCGGGGTACGTCATCATCCTCCTCGGGTCGCTCCTTGGGTTGGTCGTTCCCGTCATCCACATGAAAGGGGCGGGAGTCGGCGGAGCGATCGCCAAGTCCGGCGGAGCCTTCTTCTTTATCTGGACACTCTTCGTGCTCGGCGTGACCGCGCTCTTCTCCGTCATCCTCTCGGCGCGCGCGTTATGGGAACAAATGCCACGGCGGACCGACGTGCAGCACAAACAAGGTACCGGTGCATAAAGCGCTGCTCGCGGAGATTTACCAAGTCCAATCCGATTGATCAGACGGGCTACCCAGACTTAGAAAAATACACGCAGGAGAACGAACCATGGCCGTTTTCATGCAAGCAACTTAGGGCAATCCTTTTAACGAACCGATCTTCCCCGGTAGTCCCATCGTTTATCTTCGCGTTGTGCCCTTTCCGAATGATTGTGAATCTGCTTAAATCAAAGTAGCAACACTGCGTCGGGAGCGGTCTTCCAACTATCGTGGTCGATATTCATTCGCACATTCTTCCGGAAGTGGATGACGGACCCAAATCGTGGGACGTCAGCGTTGCCATGTGCCGCGCGGCCGCGGCCGACGGCATCACACACATGGTGGCAACGCCCCATGCCAACGAGCGGTACCAATATGATCGCGAACATTTGAAGGGCGTGGTGGCGCGCTTGCAGGAGTTGGTCGGAGACGAGCTTCAAATCGGCCTGGGCTGCGACTTTCACCTGTCGTACGAGAACATACAGGATTCTCTGGCGCATCCGAAGCGTTATGTGATCAACGAAACGCGGTACCAGTTGGTCGAATTCAGCAACTACAGCGTGCCGGAGCAGACCACGGACTCGTTCCACAAGTTGGGAGATCATGGAATCACACCAGTGATTACGCATCCGGAGCGCAATCCGATCTTGCGGGAGAGCCTGCAACGCGTGGTGGAGTGGGCGGAGCAGGGCTGCGTAGTGCAAGTGACCGGATCGGCGTTAACGGGATTCTGGGGCGATCGTACGCGGCGCGCGGCGCTGTGGCTCCTCGAACGCCAAGCAGTGCATGTGCTTGCGACCGACGCGCACGAGATGGAAAAGCGTGTGCCGATTTTGTCGACAGCGCGCGACGCAGCGGCGGAAATCTGTGGAGAAGAGATCGCTGAAGCGCTCGTGGAGACAAACCCGCGGGCGATTATTCAAGATGAGCCGTTACCGTATTTCCCGCGTCCGGTGGCCGGGACGAGTTATCGGAAGGGAAATGGGTAGGGCAGTGAGAAGTGAACAGCGCGTAGTGAGTTGCGAGCGATGAGTTTTGAGCCGTCGCAAGCGACGGATTCATGGCCGGCACGCCAGTGCCGGGTAGGCGTGAGAGAAAAAGAGCCCGTCAGGACGACACTCACGCCGCTCTTATCCTGCTAATCGGTTGCGTTCCTTACTGGGGACCGGACGTGCTTGTTGCCGTCGGACTGGAAGTGGTTGGCGGGTCGGCTACTGGCGCGGGGCTGTTGGACGTCGGCGGCAATGATTCGGATTTCGGAGCGTCCGGCACTGTGGTCATCGCGCTTTCTGGATTGAGCAGATGATCCTTGCTCGGCCCGAGGCCCAGTTTGATGAGAGCGCGGGAGTCGGGAACGGTCTTACTTTGCCATCCGTTATCGGCCTGATAACGGCGCATAGCGGCTTCGCTGGCATCATTCCACGTTCCAGTGGCTTCCCCGGTCAGATAATGTTGGCGAATGAGCGCCTCTTGAATGGCCTGCGCGCGCTCGGAATCGATCTTCTGCTGGCCGCGGACTTTCGCCGATTTCTTCCTGCGGCGCGAAGAACTCTTTGACGATGCGGAGTGTGTTTTGGAAGAAGACGAAGACTTTGTGGCGGAAGTCGAAGAGGTCGTCTTATGTTTCGGAGTAGTCTTCGAGGTTGTGGGCTTCGCGCTGTTGTCGGCGGAAGTCTGGGTAGCGCTCGCAGGGATAGCTAACGCACAAATGAGCAGCAGCGCACAAGTCGCGCTTACTTCCCTTCTACGATTTTCCCATCGAACGGACAATATCGAATCCACCTCGCCGCTTTCTCCCCACTTTCGATCTAGCGACGTCCAATTTGAAAACAAAAAGTCCAACAAAGCCGGCACCACGCTCTTTCGATCTCTTCATCATCTTCGATCTTTGAGCGTAGTGCCAGCCCTGTTGGGCGGATTTGCGTTACGGAAGTGTGCCAGCCAGGAAGATTGTGCCATCCTGACGGGACGATCCGCGCTGCCGGACCAGGAAGACCACGTCTTGCCCGCTCTTCAGGCTTGACTCAATGCGGCTGAAGTCGTCTTCGCTGTTCACCGGCTGCTTATTGATTTGCAGAATGATGTCGCCGCGCGCCACGTTGACGTCTTCGGCGAACGAACCTGGCTTTACATCCTGCACAATGACTCCCTTGCCCGCTTCCATATCGAGCCGGTCGGCCATTTCGGGGGTCACCTTGCGAACGGTGAGTCCGAACTTGCTCTGCTTGGGAGCGTTGTCGTCTTCACTGTTCTGGTCATCACCCAGACGAGCCGCGAAGAGCTTGGCGCGGTCTGCCGTGGTGACGGCGGCTTCCTGCGTCTTGCCATTACGGATGAAACCGAGCTGAACCTTGGTTCCGGGCTTGCGGGAGGCTATGTAGTCGACGAGATCTCCGCCCTTGACGACCTTATGGCCGTCGACGGTGGTGATGGTGTCGCCGACTTTCAGGCCCGACTGATCTGCCGGGCTGCCAGCCACGACGCTGGAGATCGTCACGCCGCTGCCCGTGCCGTAGACGCGGGCGATGGCGGGATTCTCGACCTGATCGAACATGATGCCGATGGAACCGCGCGAAACTTTGTGTTCCGGACCGGTCAGCTGGTTATAGACTTCGACGACCGTTTTCGACGGAAGAGCGAATCCGATGCCGGCATAGGCATTTGTCTCGCTCAGAATGGCCGTGTTGATGCCGATGACTTCGCCGTTCATGTTGACGAGCGGTCCACCGGAGTTGCCGGGGTTGATGGCAGCGTCGGTTTGAATGAAGGTCTGGAACTGGCGGCCGGGAACAATGTCGCGTCCCTTAGCGGAGACAATTCCCGCAGTGACGGTGCCAGCCTGGCCGAAGGGGCTGCCGATAGCCAGTACCCAGTCGCCGACCTGCATTCCGTCGGAGTTGCCCATTCTCGCTGAGGGCAGGGCGTGGTCAACTTCCACCTTGATTACGGCGAGATCGGTTTCCTGATCGGTCCCGATCACTTTGGCATCGTGCTGCACGCCTGGGGGATCGTCTTCAAAGCGAACGCGAATGCGGTCGGCCTTCTCGACGACGTGCCGGTTGGTGACAATGTAGCCCTTGGGATCGACGATCACGCCGGAACCGAGAGAGCGCTCGCGAATGGAGCCGTCGCCGGGACCACCCTGGCCTTGCCCTGGGCCTTGACCGGGGGCGCCAAAGAAGTGGTTGAAGAAATCGTCCATGCCGCCACCGCCGTCTTCGTCGTCGTCCTGTCCGTTCCCGCCGCGACGCTTGTGAACATTCTTGATGGTCGATTCGGTATTGATATTGACTACGCTCGGCTCTAACTGCTTCGCGATCGAAGAAAACGTGTTCGACATCTGCTGCGGCGAAGGCATGGTCAGCGGCGTAACGTCGCTCTTCTGACCCTCTTTGCCCTTGACTCCGTAGGAGATGACCGTGCCGATCAGAATGCCGACCGAGAGAGTTGCCAAGATACTTAGCGTGTAGACCCAACGATGGGTCTTCATGCGCATCCACATTGCGCCCATATGTCTACTTCCCTCCAGAACTTGTAAGCCCCTATTAGTATACCCATTTACGCAACGAGGTCGCAGATGCGCGGGTGGACCGCTCTTTTACGAGACGAGAGGCATTGGCTGCTGGTTAGACGCCTAAATGTGGCAAATCGTTTGATCGAACCGGGGCGAAATCACTTTGGTTCGTAAACCGTCTTTCCGCCTAAAACCGTTCGTAAGACCTTCGTGCCCAGGATCTTCTCGGGCGAAACTGCTGTCACGTCGCGGTCGAGGACGATGAAATCAGCAAGCATGCCGGGAACGAGCTTGCCTTTTTCTTTCTCCTCGAACTCGGCGAAGGCAGAACCCGCAGTGTACGCGGTGATGGCCTGATCGATAGTGAGGCGCTCTGCTGGAAAATATTCCTGCTTGCCGTTTTCGCTCTTGCGCGTAATCGCCGCGTAGAGACCACGGAATGGCGTTACCGGCTCGACAGGATAGTCGGTCCCGAAAGCCAGTCCGACTCCTTTATTCAAAAATGAGAGCCATGCGTAGGAGGTTGCCGCGCGCTTTGGGCCGAGGCGGTCCTGCGCCCAACGCATGTCGGTCAGCACGTGACTCGGCTGCATGGAGGCAATGACTTTCAACTGCTTGAACTGGAGGATCTCGGCGGGATTCGTGACTTGTGCGTGTTCAACGCGCAGGCGGTAGTCGTCGCCGCCGCTGGCCGCTTTGACATGGGCCTCACGCGCGGCTTTCTCGGACTCGGCGAAGGCGTCGAGGGCCATCTGCACCCCTTTGTCGCCGATGGCGTGGAAGCCAACCTGAAATCCGGCGAGCACGCGCTCTTTCGTCATGTCATTGAGCTTGGCTGCTTCGTAACGGGGCAAGCCGGAATTCTTCGGATCGTCGGAATACGGATCGATCATGGCAGCGGTGTGCGATCCAAGAGAGCCGTCCATGAATCCCTTGAGCATGCCGGTGTGCAGCATCAGATCGGACTGCGGATGCGATGTGCGCTTGCGGTTCAGATCATCAACCGACTCGTCGAACGGAAGCCATTCCGAGATACGGGCGGTGAGCTTGCCTTCCTTTTCGAGTTCTTCGTAAATCTGGAAACTCTCCCAGTTCGGCGAATAATCCTGCGCAGATGTAACACCATGCTCGGCCAGATCGGCGAGCGCGATTTCGAGGCCTTCTCGGCGTTGATCGTGAGTGCGCTTGGGGATGACGGCCATAACCGCGGCCTGCGCCGTTTCCCGCAGGATGCCGGTAGGTTCGCCATTCTCGTTGCGGTCGATATGTCCACCCTGCATATCGCGGCTGGCGAGCGTAATGCTGCCCAATTGCAGCGCTCGCGTATTGGCTACGGCAATGTGGCCGTCGATGCGGACCAGGAAAACCGGGTGCCCGCTCGAAACTTCATCGAGATCCCAGCGCGTGGGCGTCACTTTGACGGGCCAGAGGGTTTCATCCCAGCCGGAGCCGAGAATCCATTCGCCCGCTTTTGCTTCTTCAACTTTTTTCTCAATCCGGTTGCGGAATTCGTCGAGCGACTTCACCCCTGTGAGATCGACGCTGAGCTTGGTAGTTCCGGCGTCGTCGAGATGAAGGTGAGCGTCGTTGAATCCAGGCATGACGAAATGTCCGCCCAGATCGATGACTTGGGTCTGGGGACCTTTCAGCTTTTCGAGGTCGAGAGTCTTGCCGACGGCAAGAATGCGATCGCCCTTCACTGCAATTGCTTCTTCACGCAGGACGGAACTGAAGGGCGTGTTCGCGGGCACACCGCTGTAAACATTTGCGTGGATAAAGAGGATGTCGGCCTTCGGTTTGGTGTCGGCCGGCGCAGTGTTCTGCGCCAGACTCCATGCGGACAAAATGCAGATCAGAATTGCGTATGCCAGACTCGTTCTGCCCCAACTCATTTTCCCCATTCGACTCATTCCCCCACCCCCGCGAGTGCCAGCATCGTCAGCAAAATTCGTTTGAGACCCAGTTCCCGACCGTTGGAATCGAACCATTCCTGCAATGTGTGGGCGCCGCCGCCCGATCCGCCGCCGCCGATCGCGACTGCTTCGAGGCCGAGCGAGAGCGGAATATTCGCGTCCGTGGACGCTCGCTGCACCTGCGCCGAATTGGCAAGTTGCGCATCGACCGCCCGCAACACGGGCAGCATTCGCGCGCCTGGCTGCAGCTCGCCGGCTGGACGGTTTCCAATGACAACGATCTCGCAGCTCACGCCCGAAGGTCGCTTCTGAGCCGGTGAATGCATCTCCGCGGTCATCGTCTCATCTTCAACGGCGCGGTTCAGGGCGAGGCGCAAGGATTGCTCGAGGCGCTCCATCTCAGACATGGAGGTCGAGCGAATGTCGACCTTCATGCTGGCAGATTCAGGAATCGAGTTGACCGAAGTGCCGCCGCGAATGACTCCGACGTTGAAGGTCGTTTTCGGCGAAGTCGGAACTGTGGTCGCTGTAAAAGTCTCGATCGCCTTGGCGAGAATCACGATGGGGTTGGGGGCGCCGAAGTCGCTCCAGGAATGACCACCCGGGCCGCGCACGATGACTTCGAAGCGGCGGCTGCCCAAGGCCTCGGCGACGATCGTGTCAGCGCCCGCGCCATCAAGCACAAGACTGTAAGCAATGGAATCTTTCCATCGCGGCGTCGAAAAAATGTGGCGCATGCCGCGCAAATCGCCCTCGCCCTCTTCGCCAACGTTGCCGATGAAAACGAACGGAAGCGCGTGACGGATTCGAACCTTGCTTAGTAGCGTGGCGATGGCCAGCATGGCCACCACGCCCGCTCCATTGTCGGAAACGCCCGGGCCGTAGATGCGGCTTCCCTGCTGGCGAATATTCAGTGGCGTGTTGGCCGGAAAGACCGTGTCGATGTGCGCGCTGAGAGCTACGTGACGGCGGCCAAATCCTGGATGGATACCGAAAACATTGCCGACGTCGTCGATCCGGACGTCGTCGAGACCGACTTCACGAAATCGCTCAGACAGCCACGCAGCGCGCGCCGACTCTCCAAACGGAGGAGCGGGAATTCGGGCCATCTCCATTTGCCAATGAAGCAGTTGCGGCTCTTGCGTGCGAAACCAGTTGAACGCCGAACGCACCTCGGGCGATGCGGCTAAGCGAGCCACTTCATGCTGAATGTCCTGCACCATTTCCTGCTTGGAGGAAGGCACAAGATCGGACGAGTCCGTGCGAGGAGGAATCGGGCTCATGAGAAGTTATGCGTTAGTTTACAACCATTTGCAAGGATTGGGGATAGCGAAGCGGGGCCCGCGGCGTTACGGAAGATATGCGCCACCGCTGTATTTTTATGCGCGAACGGTACTATGACTTTTGCGTGCTACGGCAGCGGCCAGCTCCTGTGTGGCGGGGACCGGAATCCCATGGCGCTCGCCCCCACGCAGAATCGGTCCGGCAATGGCGTCGAGTTCGGGCGGATTGCCGCGTTCGACGTCCTTCTGCATGGAGCTGCGCATATTGCCGGGCATCTTCATCACGCCGGCAATCACCTTGTCGGCATTGACGTCCGCACCCTCGGCAGCACCGACCGCGCACGCTTCGCGGATGCACGCAAGTCCCAGCTGTCTCCACTCCGGGTCGGCTAGGACTTCGCCGGTCGTCTTATCACCAGCGGTGGTGGTCAGAGCGAAGGGCGCGAGGAACACGAGCTTGCCCCAAAGGAGAGTCGGCTCATCATCAATGAAGCGGCACCCGAATCCCAGCTTCTCAAGTTGTTCAACTGTCGGACCGAGCAAGTTTTTTCCCGCGGAGGAAACATTCAACAACGCGAACGGAGAGCGATGAATGAAGTGTCCTGGCGAGAGGCGCTCAGTCTCGACCGCGATGGTGGCCGGAATGACTTTTTCGGCACCATATTTTTGTCGCAGCAAAGTGATGTGATCTATACCGTTGAGCAGCGGCACGATCGCGCCGACCGCCGCTGGATTCGTTACCGATGCAAGCGCGGCGTCGAGTTGCGTAGCCTTCACTGTGAGCCAGAGGACGTCACACGGAGGGACTTGGGCGGCATGCCCAACCGGCACTTCGAAGTTTCCGAACGCGCTCTCGAGTTTTAACTGCCTTGGATATTGGGCAAGAGATTTAGGCCTCACGACCATGGTAACGCCAGCGCCATTGCGTGCGAGGCACGCGCCCATGAGGCCGCCCACGCCGCCGGCACCAAGAATCGCGTGTCGCAAGGGGGCAGGCATGCGCTATTTTTTGACCGAGGCCGGGACGCACTCGAGGATTTCTGCCTCGCTAAGCGTGTGATCGCTCTGCTTGGCACGCTGGTAGATGCGGTCCACCACGTCGTCGGCTGCGGGAATGCCGTGGCGCTCGAGCCAGAACAGCACGTTCGATTTGCCGCTCATCGGCCCCACGTCGATGATCTGGTCCATGCCGAACACATGTGATGGCACGCCGGAATAAACCGTGTTGGCGAGCACGATGTCCTGCTTGTGGTAAGCCTTGATAATTGCGGCAGCATGAACGCCGGTCGCGGTGCGGAATGCATCGTCACCGACGACCGGATAATTCGCCGGGATGGGCACGCCGGTGGCGCGCGAGACCGCCTGGCAATATTGCTTGAGCTTGGTGAGATCCTGCTGATCCCAGGGCGCGATGCCCATGAGCTTGAGGTTGACCAGCATCTGGTCGATCTGCGTGTTGCCGACGCGCTCGCCCAGCCCAATGGCGCATCCGTGGACGCAATTTGCACCGGCGATAATCGCGGCCATCGAATTGGCAATCGCGAGACCGCGATCGCTGTGACCATGCCAATCGACGCGAACTTTTTCTCCCGACGGCTTGACGACTTCTTCGATCACGAAGCGAACAAGAGCCAACGCTCCCATCGGCGTGGCGTGACCGGCCGTGTCGCAGATGCAGATAGCGCGCGCGCCGCAACTGATCGCGGTCGCATACAAGCGCTTCACGGTTTCGGGATCGCAGCGACTCGTGTCCTCTGTAACGTACATGACCTCGAGCCCGAGTGAGACGGCATACTTGATGGCCTTCTCGGTGGTTAGAAGCAGGAAGTCGTCGGTCCAGCCTTCGGTGAAGCGCCGTATCGGGCTTGATCCGATGAAAGTCGCGGCCTCGATGGGCAGCCCCGGTCTTCTGCACGATTTCGGCGATCGGGCGAATGTCGTTCTCGTGGGTGCGGGCCGCACAGTTGGCCTGAATCTTCATCTTATGCGCGACGATTTCTCGAGCCAGCGCGGTCACGGCTTCGACTGCGCGCGGGCCGGCCCCGGGGAGGCCGAGATCGAGAGCATTGATCCCAAGCGCTTCCATCAGGTGAAGGATTTCGATCTTCTCGGGGATCGAGGGATCGCGGACGCTGGGCGATTGCAGACCGTCGCGCAGGCTCTCGTCATTCATCAGCACCGGACCAGGCGGCTTGAGTCCCGGCGGGTGATTCTTGTTCCAGTCGTAAATGAGGTCGGAGGTGTTCATCGGGCAGCTTCAAGCGGCGAGCTTTGAGCATGAGCGAGCTTCATGGCTCTCGCAGAGATTACAATTCTGTCTCTCATACCCAGACTGCTGAAGGTCGCACAAGCTCAATGCTCGCAGCTCACCGCTCACGACTCGAGCTCTAGCTCATCGCTCCAGCTGTTTCTCTTTCGGTGGCAGTGTCAGGCCGAACACCGAAATCATCCCCTGTCCCGCGACGTTCGTCTTCGTCTCGCCGGGCGTGGGGAGATAAAGCGCCTTGCAATTTTCGCAGCGATAAACCTCGGCCTTCGGTCCCCAGGCTTTTTCCACGTCGCCACACTCGCGCTCGACCACGTCGGTCGTGTAGAACCAGAGCTTCAAGTGTCCGCCACAGAACTTTCCCTTTGCGTCTTTTTCGTTGCAGGCGCGCTGCCCGGCCTTTTTGACTTTCACTTTATGATTGGGAAGCTGCGGAACCGTATGAGTGCCGGAAGTGGTGACTTCGCCAGTGGCCAAAAGAAGTACCCTCGTTCAAGCGGCAAGAGCCGCCGGATTCGGCCTTACGCCGTCATTGTAACCGAAACAACGCCGCCCTCGCCTCTGCTAATCTGTACGATCCAGTACATTTAAACCGGCGCGAAGCGCCGAGAAAGAACTGATGATCACAATCGTTTCAGGACTGCCCCGCTCGGGCACATCGCTGATGATGCAGATGCTGGTCGCCGGAGGAATGTCGCCACTCTCCGACGGTGAACGCAAAGCGGACACCGATAATCCGCGCGGGTATCTCGAGTGGGAGCGCATCAAGCAATTGCCAGGCGAACCGGGATTGATCGCCGAAGGCGAAGGCAAAGTGGTCAAAGTGATCTCGCGACTATTGCTGTCGCTGCCTGCGGGGCACGAATACCGGGTCATCTTCATGCAGCGGCCCTTGCCCGAGGTGCTCGCTTCGCAGGATCAGATGATGCGGCGGCGAGGGACTTTTAAAGAAGGTGCGAATCCGGCGATCATCGCCGGCGCCTTCGAGAAGCATTTGAAGGAAGTGTATGCCTGGATGGATACGAAGCCGTACGTGAAAGCTCTGCGCGTTCCGTACCACGATGTGCTGAACCAGCCCAGAGAAACCAGTCAAAAGCTGTCTGAATTTCTGGAGATTCCCTTAATCATGGAAGCGATGGCGCGTCAGGTGGACTCATCGCTCTATCGCAACCGCGCTGGCTCATAATGGAGGCATAACATGGCGAGACCCGCAAAACCTTCTACCGGAAGATCCCGATCCTCGCAACCGAACTCGGCGCAGCGCAGCGTCGTGAACCGGGAAAATGCCGAGCACTATCGCTGGGGTACCGACTGCGACGCCTGGTACATGGTCAACGACGAACAACTGAGTGTGATCGAAGAGGTCATGCCCGCGGGCGCGGCTGAGATCCGCCACCATCACGAGAAGGCGCAGCAGTTTTTCTACATCTTGAGCGGCGAAGTTTTGATGGAGTTGGAAGGCGAGACCACGCTGGTGGCCGCCGGCAGTGGGATTCGCATCATGCCCGGAGAGCGCCACCAGATCCGAAATCCATCGTCAAGCCCGGTGCGGCTGCTGGTGATTTCGCATCCCCGAAGCCATGGGGATCGATTCAACGAGTAAACGAGTAATGGTTAGAGTGATTCTTAGGATGACAATCGTCTCACAATTGCTTTCTCCCGATGGCGCTTGCAGAGCGTAGCGCTCCACGCAGACGGGTTCCGAGCGACCGCGCGTATTGCATATCCAAAAATCCGTCCATCTGCCGGCGGAAGCTCTCGCCGTAGCCGTACCACCAGACTTTCTTCATCCGCGGGATGCGGTCGACGTCGACATATTTCAAGCGCACCATTTCGTCGAGACCGAAGCATCCGTGCGTACGGCCGACGCCGCTGGCTTTCACTCCGCCATGCGGAGCTTCGCTGATGCTGAAGCAGGAAATAACATCGTTGACCATAACGGTGCCGGCATGGATGCGGCGCGCCAACCGCTCGCCGCGCTCCGAATCGCGTGTCCAGACGCTGGCGGCCAGGCCATATTCGGAATCGTTCGCCAGTCGAATGGCTTCGTCATCATCGGCGTAAGCCATGATCGGGAGAACCGGGCCAAATGTTTCTTCGCGCATGATGCGCATGTTCTGGGTGACGTCGGCCAGAACGGTGGGAGCGAAAAAACTCGAGCCCAGGTTTGGAAGCCGCGTGCCCCCGGCCAGAACCCGCGCCCCGCGTGCCTTCGCATCTTCGATGTGCGACTCCACGATGCGCACTTGGCGCTCGTGAATCATCGGGCCAACGTCGGTGTTGGCATCCATGCCATTGCCTACACGAAGTCGTTTCGCCTTTGCCGCGCAAGACTGGGCGAAAGGTTCATACAGGCTCCGATGCACATATGAGCGCTCCACCGATAAACAGGCTTGCCCGGCATTGACGAACGCTCCCCAGACCGCCGCGCTGGAGGCAACGTCAACATCAGCATCATCGAGCACAAGCATCGGATCCTTCCCGCCCAGCTCGAGCACGACCGGAAGCAAGCGCCCGGCGGCAGCCGCCGCAATCCATTTCCCGGTGGCGACGCTGCCGGTGAAAACTAGCTTGTCGATCGAAGAATTCAGCAGTGCCGCGCCCGCTGGACCTTCCCCGATCACAACTTGAAACACATCCTTCGGTATGCCCGCCGCATGCAGCAACGAGGCCAGTTCCAGCGCAGCCAGCGGAGTCAGTTCCGAAGGCTTGAGGACAACCGCGTTACCGGCGACCAGAGCAGCTAGAGTCTCCGTAGCGGGGATGGAAAACGGATAGTTCCACGGCGAGATGATGCCGATCACGCCGTGAGGTTCGCGCACGAGGTACCCACGCTTAAGCTTGGTAGCAAGATTTCCGTGAGGCACGACCTCGTCGCCCAGCAAGCTCCACGCGTTGTCGATCAGAAATCGTGCAGCATCGAGCACGACCAATACTTCTGTGACCAAGGATTCTGCCAGTGGCTTGCCAGCTTCTCGCGTGATGGCGGCGGCGATCTCAGACTTCTTCTCCACTAACTTCTTCTGGAATTCGCGGACGACAGCGATCCGGCGCCGCAGTCCTAAATCCGCCCACGCCGGTTGCACCGCACGCGCTCGCGTGACGGCTTCCTGCACTTCCCTTTCGCCGGCACAATCGAGCTTACGCAGGATTTCTCCCGTTGACGGATTAACCGACGCGATCTTGCGCGCGACTTCCAGATCCGTGGCCATTCAGTATTCGACCTCGACCAGATAGAGCCCACTTGCGGGAGCGGTCGCCCCCGCCGCCGAGCGTGTCCGCGCCTCAATAATGCGCGTTACGTCTTCGGTCTGCAAAGTGCCCCGGCCCACCAGAATGAAAGTTCCCACCAGGTTGCGGACCATGTGATGAAGAAATCCCGAGCCGCGCACCGAGTAAATCAATTCCTCGCCCGAGCTCTCCCACGAAGAGGAAAAAATCGTCCGCACATTGGAGATCGGCTCACCCTCGCGGCCGCGTTCTGGGTCAACAGCCGCAAAGGAAGTGAAATCTTTCTCGCCGACGACCAAGGCTGCAGCCCGCCCCATCGCCTCCTCATCGAGCGGGTAGGGATAGTGCCAAACATAGCGCGCGAGAAATGGCGGGCAAATCGAACTGCGATAAATCCGGTAGCGATAAGTTTTGCCGCGAGCGGAATGGCGGGCATGGAACTCAGCAGGCATTTCCTCAACCTGCAACACCCGGATCGAGGCCGGCAAAATGTCGTTTAGCGCCTTGAGGAAATTTCCGGTGGGGACGGAAGACTCCGTGACAAATGTCACGACTTGCGCAAGCGCATGCACTCCCGCGTCGGTTCGTCCAGATCCCTGTGGCAATACCTTTTCGCCGCTAATGCGTCCAATGGCTGAGGCAAGCGTACCCTGCACGGTGCTGGCGTCGGGCTGCACCTGCCATCCAGAGAATTCCGCCCCGTCATAAGAGAGGATCAGTTTGAGATTTCGCATGCGATCTTTCGAGTCCCGCGGGCGGTTCTCATCATCCAAGGTTTTTTCGGGCCAGCTCTTCGTCAGTCAGTAAGAGGCAAGGAATTGTGTTTCCAGTCAGATATACTAGACGGTTTCCGCGGAATTCTGGATTCGATCGCGCAGCTTCGGGTCGAGCCACGCCCGGAATCGTCGGCGTCCGGACGATCGGACGGCACCGGGGAAGTGAAAAGGCCACGTTCGTCCCAGCTTTTGAGGAACCTTTCGCCGCTCCTTTGCGTACCAATGCCTGAGTAAGACTCGGTTGCAGGGCAGTCTCAGGCAAAACCCAAATATTCGTTGCATGTCTTAATAATCGGTTTCAAACGATCGGAGATGAGTAGATGCCATTTGCCCGTTTCGCCTCCACTATTCGGCTGGCCGCCGTCGCGACCGTAAGTGCAGCGTTGACGCTGACTTGTTGGGCGCAGGAACCGCCCGCGACTCCCACGCCGCAAAACACAAAAGAAGCGCGGCCGTTGCCCGTCATGGACTACGCCAAGCCGGTCTCGCATTTTCCCAACCCGATTGGACCTTACACCCCGCGACATGTGGCGGAGCCCAACCTTGCCAACACCGCGCGTGTCGACCAGCTGATGCACGATGGTAAGCTCTATCTGTCGCTGAATGACGCCATCGCGCTGGCGCTCGAGAACAACCTGGATATCGCCATCCAGCGTTACAATCTGAATATCGCCGACACTGACGTCTTACGTGCAAAAGCCGGCGCCAACATCCTCGGCGTGAATGCCGGTGTAGTTCTCAATACGCAGGGAGGCGGCGTGGGCAGCATCGGCGCCAACTCCGGGGCAGCCACCGGCGGTACCAGCTTGGGCGCGGGCGGAGCCGGCGGCGGCACCAACGGTTTGGTCAGTTCGACTCTCGGTCTTGGACCCGTCATCAACAGCTTCGATCCTGTGATCACCGGAACTCTGCAAGAGGATCACTTCAGCCAGCAAGCGACCAGCATTTTCCAGGGCGTTCTTCCCGGAAGCAGCTTGGCGCAGAATACCGGCACAGTCGATTTCGCCTATCAGCAAGCCTTCCAATGGGGCACGAATCTGACTGTCGGATTCAACAACACCCGTGGTACCACCAACAGCTTTTTCTCCAGCTTAAGTCCGCAGTTGAA
Organism: uncultured Acidobacteriota bacterium; assembly: GCA_963793945.1. GTDB lineage: Bacteria > Acidobacteriota > Terriglobia > Terriglobales > Acidobacteriaceae > Sulfotelmatobacter. Next base: position 914,651 of record CAWCCE010000003.1, read on the forward strand.
CTCCGGATTTAAGGCTACTGTTACGCAGCACCTGTTGCAGGGTTTCGGTTTCGCTCCCAACACGCGCTTCATCCGCATCGCCAAGAACAACCGCGAACTTTCAGATGTCGCGTTCCGCCTGCAGGTAACGGATTCGATCTACCAGGTGGAAAGCATTTACTGGGACCTGGTCTACGCCTACGAGAACGCGCGCGTGCAAAACGAGTCGCTTGCGTTCGCGCAGAAGACGCTGTCCGATACGCAAAAGCAAGTGGAGATTGGTAGCCTGGCCCCGATCGAAGTGGTTCGCGCGCAAAGCACCGTGGCGCAAGACCAGCAGTTGGTCACCGCCGCGCAAACTAACCTGCAGTTGCAGCAGCTATTGATGAAGAGCGCGCTGACCCGAACTTTGAAAGATGCCACGCTCGCCTCGGCGGAAGTCATTCCTACCTCGACGATGGATGTTCCCGCGCAGGAGACCGTCGTACCCACCGAAGACCTCGTCAACGAGGGTATTCGTCACCGCGCCGAGCTCGTAGAATCACGCATCGACTTGAACACCCGCGAACTCAGCAACAAGGCCGTCCGCAGCGCGTTGCTGCCGACGCTGGATCTCTATGCGTACTATGGCGGCTCGGGTGTTGGAGGCTCGCAGAATGCCTCGAACCTTTGCTCCAACCTGGATCCGTCATTGCAAGGTTTTGGCTGCGCCACTACCCCCACTCCTGCGGTTGGTTATGGCTCGACTCTGAACCAGCTGGTAAATTCCACGGCCCCCGATAAAGGAGTCGGCCTGCAGCTGAATATTCCGCTTCGGAATCGGGCGGCGCAGGGCGTGCAGATCCGATCGGAACTGGAATACCGTCAAGCACAGATGCGGCTCCAGCAGATCGAGAATCAGGTCACAGTTGAGGTCCGTAACGCGCAGTACGCCGTTCAGCAAAACCGGGCCAGCGTCGACTCCGCCAAAGCCGCGAGGGAACTCGCGCAGCAGTCGCTCGATGCCGAACAGAAAAAATTCAAGTTTGGGACTTCGACCACGACGCTGGTCTTGCAGTACCAGAGCCAGCTCGCGGCCTCGGAATCGTCTCTGGTCAACGCCATGGTCGCCTACGAAAAGTCGCGGGTGGAGCTGGACCGCTCGACCGGACAGCTCGTGGATCATGCGGGCATCAGCATCGACGACGCGGCTCGCGGTCAGGTTCGGCAGTTGCCGCAAGCTCCGTTCATCAAGCCGCGTACCGAACTGCCGTCAGTCGCGGTGCCTCCGACGGCCCCTCAGCAGTAATTAGGGTCGATATTTTTTCGGGATACTGTTTCGGGCTGAGCCGCCCGCACAGTATCCCGAGGTTTTTGTTACGTCTTTTCCTCCCGATTTTCTGCGGTTCCTCACAATTCTTTACAATCACAGGGGCGCTCCGCGAAACTTCTCCCGATAAGATGAAGTGACAGATTGGAGTGCCCCGCATCCGATATCGGCACTCGCGGCTCGGGATTCACCGCATCGTCTGTGTCCTCTTCATTTTTAAGGAGAAAGCTCATGTTCTTACGGCGATTGATTTGTGCGGACCGGCGCATGCCATTGTGGCTCGCCTTCGCGATTCTGGTCGGGACGCTTCCAGCGATCTTAACGGCGCAAACCACCACGCCCTCTTCGCAGGCAGTAACGCCTTCGGCCCCCCAGCCGGCACAGCCCGACACGGTCAATCTGAAGGACTATTCGGTCCCACGCGCGGCGTTTCCGAATGTTCTGCACCCCTACGAGCCTCGGCCCCTGGCCCAGCCGAATCTCGGTAATTCACCGCGCATCGATTCGCTGATGCACGATGGCAAAATTTATCTCTCGATCGATGATGCCGTCGCTCTCACGCTGGAGAACAATCTCGATCTCGACATCGCCCGCTACAACCTGAATATTGCCGCGGCGGATTTGCTGCGCGCGAAATCCGGCGCCAGCATTCTCGGAGTGAATACCGGCGTCGTGCAAAACACGCCCGGTGGCGGCGTTGGCGGTTTAGGAGGAACGGTCGGCTCCGGCACCGGCGGGACCACTGTCGCGGCCGGCGGCGCCGGATCCGGTACCAATGGTCTGGTCAGCTCCACGCTTGGCATTGGCGCGCCCATCACCAGCTTTGATCCTGTACTGACTGGTGCACTCCAGTTGGATAAGAACGACACGGAATCGGTCAGCGTCTTCAGTCCTGTCCCGATCGTCGCTCAGAATACTTACACGTCGAATTTCGGGTACACCCAGGGGTTCGGCTGGGGCGGCGCACTCACCGGCGCTTTCAACAACACGCACCTGACCACCAACAATCCGACCAGCTTGCTTACGCCGCAGTTGGGATCAACCTTCCAATTCCGCTTCACACAGAATCTGCTGCAGGGCTTCGGGTTTCTGCCGAACACGCGCTTCATCCGGATCGCGAAGAATAACCGCGAAATCTCCGACGTAGCCTTCCGGCTGCAAATTATTACGACCGTCGATCAAGTCGAGAATATGTATTGGGACTTGGTCTATGCCTTCGAGAACGTCCGGGTGCAGCAAGAGTCGCTGACCTATGCGCAAAAGGCATTGGATGACACGAAGCATCAGGCGCAAGTCGGCACCGTGCCTCCGATTCAGGTGGTGAGCGCGCAGAGCACCCTCGCAACCGACCAGCAGAATCTGATCGTCGCCCAGAACAATCTCCAACTGCAGCAACTTCTGATGAAGAACGCCCTGAGCCGGAGCATCGAAGATCCGATCCTGGCGGAAGCCGATGTCATTCCGACCTCGGGCATGCAACTTCCTCAGCAGGAGCCGACGATTCCGATCCAGGACTTGATCAACGATGCGCTGCAACATCGCGCCGAGCTGGTCGAGTCACGCATCGACCTCAACTCGCGCGACATCAACAACAAGGCCGTGCGCAACGCGCTGTTACCGACGCTCCAGGCTTACGCTTACTATGGCGGCTCTGGAGTTGGTGGCGACATCAATCCCGCGGTTCCCAACTGCGCTAATACTACCAGCACGTTTTGCTTTGATCCGACCAAGGCTCCGCCGCCGTTCCGCGCCACAAACTCGGTCGGCTACGGCAACACTCTTAGCCAGCTCGTGAACTCGACCGCGCCTGACAAAGGGGTCGGACTCTCGCTGAACATTCCGCTGCGCAACCGGCTGGCGCAGTCAAACCAGGTACGCGCCGAACTTGAATACCGGCAGGCGCAGGTACGCCAGCACCAGTTGGAAAATCAGGTACGAATCGAAGTCCGCAACGCACAGTTCGATGTAAAGCAGAACCGGGTCGCGGTCCAAGCCGCGCAATCCGCGGTCGATCTGGCTCGCCAGACGCTGGACGCCGATCAGCAGAAACTGAAAGTCGGACTGACCACGCAGGTCACGATCCTGCAGGACGCAGCTACTCTGACGACGGGCGAGTCGAATCTGGTTTCGGCGAAAGCTGCGTACGAGAAGTCTCGCATCGAGTTGGATCGGGCCACCGGATTGTTGCTCGATCATGCGGGCATCGATATCGCCGACGCGACCCGCGGCCAGGTGACGCATCTGCCGAATGTTCCGTATGTTGCACCTCGTCAGGATACGGCCCCGCCGGCGTCGTCCTCTCCGACATCCGCTCCGCCGGCCCAGAATCCGCAGGGTGGGCAGATGTAGGAATCTGTCAGGGACAACTGCTGCATGAGCATTCCTGTTTGTACGTACATTTTTGTGCATGGAAGTGTTCCTGCAGGAACACTGTGGAAAACCTCCGTGTTTCATCCCTAATCGGCAGAAGAGACTGGACTTACCTGATACACTACGCTCCGATGGCACGATCCGCGCGCCCTGCTTTACCAAAGTTCTTCCTGTGGCTTCTGCCATTGTCGTTCGTGCTGCAGGTCGCGGCCATCGGAGTGTTTCATCAATACCGCACCCGTCCGGGCGACGATCACTTCGAATTCGGCTGGGAGATGGGACGCGTCGCGCGCTCCATCGCGCAAGGCCACGGATTCAGCAGTCCCTACGAAGGCAATACCGGTCCGACGGCGTGGGAGCCGCCGCTCTATCCCTACCTGATGGCCGGCGTCTTTAAAGTGTTCGGCATCTACTCGCAAGCGTCAGCATGGGTTCTACTCGGCATCAACAGCCTGCTGGCGACACTGACTTGTGTCCCTATTTTCTTCATTGCTTACAGAACCTTCGGTGAACGCATTGCCATTTGGTCAGTCTACGCGTGGGGATTGAATCCTTATATCTGGTACTGGTCGATCCACTGGATTTGGGACACGACCTTTACGCCTCTCGTCCTCGCGTGTCTGTTCTGGCTCGCGCTCGAATTGCAGGACTGGCCGGGCCTTCGCGGCTGGGTACTCTTCGGAGTGCTTTACGGGATTGGCGCGCTCGCCAACCCAACGATGCTGGCTTTCCTTCCGTTCTGCGGGTTGTGGATCTGGCAGCAGCGGTTTCGGCGTGGCCTGCCGTCTGTGGGAGGCGTAGTGCTTTCGTCGGTGATCTTTTTTGCGGTGCTCTCTCCATGGGTCGTGCGCAACTACAAAGTATTTGGCCGCTTCGTTTTCCTGCGCGACGATTTTGGATTGCAGGTCCGCTTGGGGAATGCTCCTTATGCCGACGGCATGCTGATGGCCTATTTGCAGCCAAATCTCAACAAGCTTGAGCTGGAAAAGTTTCAGAGCATGGGCGAACTGGCCTATGCGGAGTCGTGCAAGAGACAGGCCTTTGATTGGATCGCATCTCATCCTGGACGCTTCGCGATGATCAGCCTGAAGCGCTTCTTCTATTACTGGAATGGAGTACCGCGGCCGACCAGCAGTCTGTCGCCGGTGGACTTCCGCTCGTCGGCGTTTCTCGCAACTTCGATACTGGCCCTGTGGGGACTCGGGAGAGCGGTCCGCCAGAAGCGGCCCGCAGCGTGGCTTTTCGCTGGATTAGTGCTGACCTATCCGACGGTGTACTACTTCGTCTTCCCGCACGCGCGCTACCGGCATCCGATCGAGCCGGAGTTAGTGATCCTGATTGTGTTTCTGCTGCTGGAAGCAATCGGGCCGACACGAGCCGCGAGCAATGAGCAGCGAGCATTGCGAAGTCAAACCTAACTCCGTACGCTTGCCCTACTGCGCTCTGGCTTCTTACTTCTACATTCCTCTCATGAGACAATTTCGAGTTCTGTACATACCCGAATATCCATGATGCTCTCCGTCGTCATTATTACTTTCAATGAGGAGGCCAACCTCGGCCGCACGCTCGCTAGTGCGCAACTGCTGGTCGCCGACGGCAAAGGAGAAATCATCGTCGTCGACTCAGGCTCGACGGATCGCACGGTCGAGATCGCGAAATCATTCGGCGCGAGGGTATTCATGGAGGAATGGAAAGGTTTCGCGGCACAGAAGAACTCGGCCATCGATAAAGCAACAGGCGATTGGATTCTGAGCCTGGATGCGGACGAGTCTCTTGATCTCGGGACCGATAAAACGGTCAATGCTCTTTTGTCGAAACCTGACGGAGCAAGCGGTTATCAGATTCCGCGCAAAAATCACTTTCTCGGACGGTGGATGAAACACGGTGGCTTCTGGCCCGACCCTAAGCTGCGTCTGTTTCGCCGTGGGCGGGGACGCTTCGAAGGCCGACCCGTTCATGAAGACATTCGAGTTGATGGTCCAACAAAGGTCATCGCGCGTGGCGCGCTCATCCATCACTCCTACCCAACCCTTTCCGACTACATCGAACACATGAACCGCTACTCTTCCCTCGGCGCGGAGATGGTGGTCGCAAAGGGGACAGTACGATTCAGCTTCATCAACATCATTCTGCGACCGCTGTTTACGTTTCTCTATAACTATTTTTTCCGCCTTGGATTCCTCGATGGACGCGAAGGCTTCCTCCTGCACACGTATCACGCTGTCTATGTTTCGTGGAAATACTCCAAGGCCTGGGAGCTATCTCGCAAGCAGCAGTGATTGCCATCTTGCGCGCTCTGAGCGGTCTCATGAGGGATCCGCGGCACACTCTTAAACTAAAAATCATCCGACCGCCACTGGCAGAATCAATAACAGGTACCAATTCTCCGTCGAGGTGCTCTGATGCAACTCAAGCCGTTCCTGCTCGATGCCTGGCTGGACCAGTACGAACACGAGATAGAATTCAATCTCGCTGCGAGCACCGGACCAGCCTGGACCGTAAACGACGTACTCGCCCTCGCCGACGATGAAACGCGCCACCATTTTCTGAATCACGAACTGGTCTATGGCCACCCCGCAGGGAACGACAGCCTGCGCGAAGCGATCGCCGAAATGCAGGGCGTCCCGGTAGAGGCTGTCCAGATCGTGACCGGCGCCTCCGAGGCGCTCGTGGCCCTGATGTGGCTGGCTGCCGAGCCCGGCGCGAATGTCATCATCCCTCAGCCTGGATTCACTACGTTCTCGGCGCTCCCGGAATCGCTTGGTCTTGAAACCCGCGTCTATCATTTGCGACGCGAGAACAGATTCCGCATCGATCACGATGAGATCAAGCGGGTCTCCGATTCGAAAACCAAGCTCATCCTCATCAACAGTCCGCACAACCCTACGGGCACGACCATCAGCGACGAAGAAATGGAAGCACTGCACGAGTTCAGCGCCGCGCGCGGAATCCAGCTGGTCAGCGACGAGGTCTACCATCCGATTTATCACGGGAGGCAAACGAAGTCGGCGGCTCGCCTGCCGCACGCTACAGTGATCGCCGATCTCTCCAAGGCATTTTCGATTGCCGGCGTGCGCACGGGATGGATGATCGAGCACGACGCCCAGCGCCGCCAGCAATACTGGAACGCGCGCGCGTACTTCTCAATCTGCAATTCCACGACTGGAGAGATTCTTTCCGAGATCGCAATCCGCAAACGCGATGCCGTGCTCGGCAAGACGCAAGAAGCGGCCACCCGAAACCTCAAGTTACTCGATCGTTTCGTGGCGGAACACCGCGATGTGCTCGGATGGATTCCTCCGCAAGGAGGTATGACTGCGTTCCCGTGGCTGGTGAGCGGAGAAAACGAGCGACCGTTCTGCCAGGCCGCAACCGAGCATGGAATCCTGCTGGCTCCGGGCGATTGCTTCGAGGCGCCGTCGCATTTCCGCTTGGGCTTCGCCGCCTGCGGAGACAATTTCTCCAAGGCACTCGACCGCTTCGGGACATTCGTGAAAAGCTGGTCGGCGAAGATGGTCACCGCCTAGCCGCAGCCTGCTCCAAAGCCAGTTCGCGAGCGTGAAAGCTGCGGCGACACTGACCGACCGGTCGTTTTGAATCCACGCTGCACCTTGCTCCGCCGCGCTTGCTTCCCTATCATCGAGACAGAGCACTGGGGTTGTCCTACCGCCTATGGAAAAGAAGCCGTCTTCAAAGTTCACGCCGCCGCAAGTTGCCGAAAATCCAATCGCCGAAGTGTTTGAGAATCGGCGTCCCTCAGAAGCGGAAAAAGATTGGGCGGAGAAAACTCTGGGCCCGACGATCGAGAAGTCGCCGGAGCGCCCGATCGGCAAGGCGAGCGGCGTCAATCTCGACGAACACGGCCACGCACGGTTCACTACGATTTCCGGACTGCCGATACGCCGCCTTTATACCAATGCTGATCTACCCGGCGATTGGGGCGAAGAACAGTATCTCGGCTATCCCGGGCGACCGCCCTTCACGCGTGGCATTCACGCAACCGGCTATCGCGGCAAGATGTACACCATGCGCCAGTTCTCGGGCTTCGCATCGCCCGAAGAAACCAACCAGCGCTACAAGTATTTGCTCGAGCACGGCGGCAGCGGCCTCTCGGTGGCTTTCGATCTTCCTACGCTGATGGGATATGACTCTGACCATCCGGCGAGTGAGGGCGAGGTCGGCAAGTGCGGCGTCGCGATCGATTCTCTGGAAGACATGGAGATTCTTTTCAATGGCATCGACTTGGAAAAGACCACCGTGTCGATGACCATCAATTCGCCGGCGTCGGTACTGTGGGCGATGTATCTGGTGGTCGCCGAAAAGCAGGGCGCGGATTGGAAGAAGATTTCCGGCACGATCCAGAACGACATTTTGAAGGAGTACATCGCGCAGAAGGAATACATCTATCCGCCAGCGCCTTCAATGCGACTCGTCATCGACACGTTCGAGTTCGGATCGATATTCACGCCGCGCTTCAACACGATTTCGATCAGCGGGTATCACATTCGCGAGGCTGGATCGACGGCTTTGCAGGAACTGGCGTTCACGCTCTATGACGGCGTGGAGTACGTGGAATGGGCGCGGCAGCGTGGGCTTGATGTAGACGAATTTGGTCCTCGGCTGAGTTTCTTTTTCAACGCGCACAACGATTTCTTCGAAGAGATCGCGAAATACCGCGCGGCGCGCAAGATCTGGTATCGCGTGATGAAGGATCGCTTCGGCGCGAAGAATCAGCGCACCGGGCTGATGCGCTTCCACACGCAGACCGCGGGAGTCTCGCTCCCGGCGCAGCAACCGATGAACAACATCGCGCGCGTGGCCCTGCAGGCGCTAGCTGCAGTGCTCGGCGGCACGCAGTCGCTGCACACCGACTCTTACGACGAAGCTCTCGCCCTTCCGACCGAAGAGGCGGCACGCATCGCGCTGCGCACGCAGCAGATCATCGCCTACGAGTCGGGCGTCACGCAGACTGTCGATCCGTTGGGCGGGTCGTATTTTTTGGAAAACCTGACACTGCAAATGGAAAACGGAGCATTCGACTATTTTGGCAAAATGGATGCTATGGGCGGCATGGTGAAAGCGATCGAGCGCGGATATCCGCAAAAAGAAATTGCGGAATCGTCGTACCAGTACCAGCGCGCGGTCGAGGCCAAGGAAAAGATTATCGTCGGCGTCAACGACTTTGCCATCGAAGAGGAGTCGCCGCACATCCTCTACATCGGGGAGAGCGTGGCGCGCCAACAGTCGGCGAAGTTAAAGACGCTGCGCGCGAGGCGATCGAACGAAGAAGTGAAGCGCACGCTCGACGCGCTGAAGAAAGCGGCCGCGCAGGAACCGAGAGCTGGCACCAACGGCAACGTGTCGCCAGCGAACACGATGCCCTATATTGTGGACGCGGTGCGCGCATACGCCACGGTGGGCGAGATTTGCGAAGCGCTCAGGCAAGTGTACGGCACGTACACGGAAGTGAGCATCACGTAAGCTGCCACCCGAATTACAATTGGAATTTGTTGGCATTACCCTCGTAATCCCGATATACCTTCGCACGCTGTAGTTCTCGCCCGCCTTGTCGAAGTTCCCAGTAATGGCAATGCTGTCTCATCGGCAAGGCTGGTGGTTGGCGGTGATTCTGGCCATTTTCCCCTGTGTTTTCTACGCCAGCGATACGAGTGACGCTCCCCCGACAACTTTTCGCACCGGGACTTCAGAAGTTCGCATCGCCTTCTACGCGACGGATGAAAACAACCGCCTGAAGGAAAACTTTGCCGCGGATGATTTCGCGGTCGTCGACAGCGGCACCGTAATTCGTAGCTTTCGCAGCCTCACCCGAACCCGCGAAACAACTCTCGACTTCATCGTTCTTGTCGATGCAAGCGATTCCGTGGCGCCTCGTTTTCGGCAGACGGTGCAGGATGTATTGCGGTTGGTCTCCGAGAGCGCTTCGAGTATCCCGGAAGACAATGTTTCGGTGGTGACGTTCGCTGGGCTTCAATCGCAAGTGCTGTGCGCCGGGGACTGCCGCACCGCGGCGAAGCAAGAAAGTATTCTTTCATTGCACCCTGGCGGAATGACTCCGCTGTTTGACGCGTTGACGTTCACTGTTCGATTCATGTCGCACCGGCGGTCGTCGAGCGTGCGCCAAGTGCTGATTCTCTTTTCGGACGGCGATGACAATATCAGCATGACATCCGCGCAAGAGGCGATGTCAAAGCTCATCGCTGCAGGCACGCTGCTCTATGCCGTCAATCTCAATTCAACGCAACAAAACACAGACTCTGATTCTTTATTGCAACAAATGGCTGAGGCCACGGGAGGCCGCTCGATCTTTGTCCACGACGACACGGTCGATGTTCTCGAATCGATTTTGAATGACCTGCATGCTTCCTATGTTGTGACGTATTCCCTTCCTAGCCGCACGGCTGGATTCCACTCGCTCCGCCTTCTTCCAAAACACAATCTGAAGCTGCGATTCCACTGCCGGAGAGGATATTTCTATGACGAAACTCAGTGAAAGCAGATTTCTAAAGCGCGTGTTGTGGCTGGTATTGGCCTGCTGCAGCGTTTCCAATGCCTGGGCTGGAATCTATCAGCATGGAACGGTCGTGCGGATGCGCATGGGAGATTGCCTGCCCGTGCACCATGGGTTCATGGTTGCGTTCGGCGGACAAGCCGCGCAGGCGGGGCCGGAAGTTTGCCCGGAATACACGCTCGTGTCGGAGAAAGTGGTATTCGTAATTGTGGGACGATCGTCGGATCAATTGGTCCCGCTGGCCGATGTCGTGGATTTTCGTTTTCACAATAACGAGATGGACGTGCGCGTCGACGACGCCCGCCGCGAAAGCAAGTTCAGCATTAAAGAAATGATTTTGCGGACGGAGTGGGATCTGGTGCAGAAACACATTGCCGACGAATTGAGCTCCACTCCGCGCCTAACCGACGGAAACATCGCCATGCGAACGCGCGAATAGAGCGTGGTCTCCGCTCGCTTCCTAAAACAACCTCTATTCGCTTTGGGGCAACGGCTTTCCTGGGTGAGTCTTGGCGTCGGCGATCAGTTTTTCGAGCGCTGCTTTGTTTTCGTAGCCCGGATTCAGCTTGAGAAGTTTTTGCCAGGCGGCAATCGCGCCGGATGCGTCGCCCTTTCCCTTCCATCGGATCATGCCGAGATTGAACAGCGTTCCTGCATGTTTGGGATCGTAGGTCAACGATTTTTCCAGTTGCGTGATCGCTCCGTCGACGTCTCCCTGATAGTAGAGGCACGACGCGAGATCAGTGCGCACGCCGACGTTCTTAGGATTGGCATCCAGCGACTGCTGGTAGTACGAGGCAGCCGTCTTGAACTGGTGCGTCATGCGATAGACATTTGCCACTTGGTTGAGCAGGTCGGCGTTCTTGGGATCGGTTTGCAACTTCGCCAGCAACGGCTCGACCTGTTTGTCGGCCATGCGCTTCATGTCTTCCAGCGACGGCATTTGCTGCGCTTGCTGCGGTGGAGGAGCCGAGGTACCAGCCGCGGCTGCTGGTTGGGCGTCGGAGACGGGGCGCGCGGGCGCCGATCCGCGCGCGAGATATCCGACCAAAACTCCAATCACCAGGCAGACTGCAGCCATGGTGTACATCTGCCAGGGCTGCCATCCACCTTTGCTGTTTGCTAATTCCTGCGTGTCGTTTGTCATAGCAGAAGAGTGCTCATCCCAGCATATAAGCGCACGCGAGTTGCCAGACTAACGGGCACTGAGTGCCTGAATTTGACGGTTTAAGAGCATCCTTTCGCCATTGGTAGATAGGATTTCGGGCCAAAAGACACCTTGGGTGCGGGAAAAAGCGCAGTCACAAGTGCGCAAAGGCGACAGCGAAACCGATCAGAATTTGGTACGCAAGGGCCCGCCCGAAATGCCCGTGGCGTTGTGAGCGTGTCCATGGCAAGTCAGACTGCACGAACTGGTCGCTCGTCGGTAGGTGATGGGACTCTTGCCATCCGGAGCGACCACGTTGATGTCGAAGTTCACGAGGCGCTCGGCGGAAACTGCAGCTACTTGCGCGCCGCCTCCGTGTGCGCTATGGCACACCGAGCAGGAGAAGCCGTCGTTGATATGGCGAGCGTGATCCTTGAAGCTGCTGTTGGTCATGATGCTGGCGAGATCGTGACACTTGGCGCACAGCGCGTAATTCCCGGTCGTTGTGAGGTTCGGCGGATAATTCAGATTGGTGATTGGCTGTCCCGGAGCGGGCGCCTCGCTCATGTCATAGCGCCGTTCAAGAATGTGCGAATATTTCGATCCGTGAGGACCATTCGGCCCCGTTCCGCCGAACTCGCGGTTGTCATCGCTGTTGTGACAATCGGTGCAGAGGATACGCACGCCCATGACGCGTCCTTGCCGCGTGCCATCGAGATCGAGCATATTCGCGCGCAGGCTGGGCTGCGGAAATGGGCTGCTGCGATCGTGCATCACAGGATGGCTCGACGCTGACGTCGTCCCGAATTGCAGAAGGATGTTCAGCGGATCACCACCCGACGCCAACCGGTTCGGCAAATATCCAAATTGCGTGGGAGTTGTTTTCCCGGTGCTCGCCCCGTGACAGCGCAAGCAATTTTCATACTGATTAGTCGCCGGATAAACAACGCTGCGTCCGTCAGTACCGCTGATTCCAACCACGCCAGCTTGTGAAGCGCGAATCGAAGGCGGGGCAGCGAAGGCTAGTTCCACCCGCTTGGTCGCATGCGCATTATGACAATCCACACAGTTCGCATGGCGGTTGTGATTGAGCAGATCGCTCTCGTGCGCCGAATGAGCATTGTTCCCCACCGGATTCGTCGGTGTGTGACTGACCTTGGGCAGGGACATTTCAGCGTAAATATTCGGTGCCGGCGGAGTGACGTTGGAGCCGCCGTTGTGGCAGATAAGACAAGCCTGGTCGTCCGCTCCTCGCAATAATCCCTTGGAGGAATTGTGCGACTCGTGGCATGACAGGCAGCCGTTCTTCCGCATCGAAGTGTACGGCCCGAGGCTCGCCGACCGGTTCGATCGACGAATATCCCCTACGACCAGCGACGGCTGGGTGGTGACACGGTTGGTCGAGGTGGCGTGAATGCTCGCAGTCCAATTGGCTAGCGGATTTCTCGCGTTGAGCGTAGTGGTCGCACCGGTGGCCGCGGGGGCCGAACCAAGTCCCATGCCGCTGCCGCTCGGAATCGTGTTATGACAGGCGAGGCAGAGCGCGCTCTGCGAGTTGTCGATCACCAGAAAGTCAGAGCTCGAGTCGATATTCTGCACGTGCGGATTGTGACAACTTCCGCACTCCACATTTCCCTTGATGAGAGTCACAACGCCGGTCGCGTCTTGCGTGGTTGGAGGGTTCGAACTCAGCGACGGCCAAAGATCCGACGAAGGTTGCAACGGAGTGATGAAACTAAACGGATGCGTCGTCTGCAGGTTCGTCCCGAGATCCGCAGGCGTACCTGCCAAGGTGCCAGACATCGCTACCTGGCCGTAGGGCGTAGTCGTGCCGAGGGCTACCGTGCCGTCATGGCAACTCAGGCAGAGCGTGCTGTTCGAGCCTAGTGGCGGCGACGACGTCGTTTTGTTCACCATCGTCGTGCTGGAGTACATCTGGTACGACTGCACGCTCGACAGTTTCTGGCTCCAGAGAGGAGTTCCGCTGACTCCGGGCGTCCCTTCGATGCCTGAGTGCGGAGCGTGACAGTACAGGCAGGCGCTGCCGAGATTGCCGGTAATGGGAGATCCGCTGGCCGGCGCCATGTTGTGCGAGCCCAAGACGTCAGCGTTAATTTGCGCGCACGCCATGCCCGCACTCCCGAGCAAGACGACTACCGCCGCTATCAGCCTCGATTTCAATGCTGGCCTCCTGCGGCAGTTTTATCCAAACCAAAATAGTGGAAGACTTGCACGCGCCGGTTGTAAGAATCCACGACGATCACGCGATCGTGGCTGTCGATCCACAGTCCCGTCGGCAGCTGAAATTCGCCGAAGCCGGTTCCCTTTTGCCCGAAGTAATAAAGAAGATTTCCGGCATCGTCGAAAACCTGCACCATGCCGCGGATCGCTTCCACCACGTAGAGGTGGCCTTCGGAGTCGATGCCAATTCCCTTCGGCCGGAAGAACAGTCCGCGATCTTCGCCGATGCGGCCGATCGCGTAGCGGAAACTTCCGGAGCGGTCGAGGACCTGCACGCGGAAATTCATCGCATCGACCACGATCAGGTTGTTGCCGGAAAGCCGCAGCTCCGTTGGATAGTTGAATTCGCCATTGCCGCTGCCAGTTTTTCCAATCGTCTGCAGGACGCTTCCCTGCATGTCGAGAACGAATACCTGATTGCGCAAGGTGTCAGTGACGTAGATTCGTTGCGCCACCGAGTCAACCGCAATGCCCGTGGGCCGCTTGAAGTAGCCTTCTCCGCCCTTCAGGCTGCCGATGATGCGATGGAATTTTCCGCTGGGCTCGAAGACGAAGATCTTGCCCGAGTCGGAGTCGGTCACATAGATATTGTCGTCGGCGTCGACCGTGACGCATTGCGGCGTGATCAGTCCGTCCACATCGCGATCTCGCGTGATGAATTTGTATTTCTGTTTTTCGAAGTCGAAGATGTGAATTCCGGCCGCGCCGGGATCGGTCACGATGATCCGCCCGTGAGAATCTTCAGCCACCGCATACGGACTAACCAGCGCGTGGAAGTCGGGAGCGCCCGCCACGATGTCGACCAGCTTGTTCCAGAAGCCGCGCTTGAGGCGCACATCGGGCTCCGACCAGAACGTGCGCTCGAAGGTGAGCTTGCGCCCGCCTTCGAGTTCGAGTTCGGGCACGGTGACCGGCTGCGCCTTGGTGTCCTTGCTCGCCGCGACACAAACGGGCCCCAGGCTGAGCATCAGCGCAAAGATCAAACTGAATCTCCAGCCGATGCCGCGCGATCTTAGAAGAAATTGAACCACCGCGTGATCCCCATGTAGAACGATGAGTAGGAAGCGTAGGGTTGGCCCGTGATGCTGAAGCCCTGCTGTAATTTCAAGTATCCGCCCTGAATCCACAACTGCCTGACTTTGTACTGTAGCATCGTAGTCAGTTGCGCGTTCGAGTTTGAAGAGTAGGCCGAGTTGGATGTGGTATCGCTTAATGACTTCGCATAAGTTGCGGAAAGCACCAGGCCTCGTCGCGGCGTAGCCGATGCGCTGAACGAATAAGAATGTCCATTGAAGAAGACTGCCGGCAGCGTGCCGACGATGGGCGTCGATGACACCGGCACCAGACCGGTGGCCGTGAGAATCGAAGTTCCATCCGCTTTGCCGTAGCTTCCGCTGAAGCCGAAGCGCCTAAGCGTCAGAGAAGTAGAATAACTCTGCGTGTCGTTCCCCGAGCCGGCTACATTGTTGAAAATTGACTTTGACCTGACCGCGTTGAGCTCCAATACGTGTACGCATTGATTTTTCGCCCGATGCCGGCAGAGTATCCGTGCCCCGAAGTCGTATAGCCAATGAAAATCGTTTGCGTATTGCGCGAATAGTTGTATGAGCCGCTAAAGTTCCATCTGTTGAACTTTTCGCTGGTACGAGATGCTATCAAACAGTCCAAGAGTGCTGGCTCCGCTGGTTACGTTCACTGTGGTCTGAGTCACACCGGAGGTGGCGTTGATGAACCCACCAAGAAAATCATTCCCGTAGGTCACGGTTTCGTTGAAGGTATCGGCGGAGAGCTCGGTTCCCAAAACAGTCTGCTGTCTGTGGTCAGCATTAGCCATGAGAGTGACGTGCAGCGATGGCAACATGTAATTGGCATGACCGTTGACGTCGATCGAGTGTGTTGAGTAGTTGAGCAGTGACGCCGGCAGGGCCACCCCAGCCGCGATGTAGGACTGGTAGAGCATCCCGGTCAAGTTGTTGGTGTACTGCGCAGTAGCACCCAGCTCAAGATCACGAACAGGCTGAAAACCCGTACCGGCATTGACGGTGTCAATTGTTCCATTAAAACTGTCGCCGCCGCTGTTGTCTTGTGAGTTGAATTCGGAACGGTTCACTGACGTGGAAAAAGATCCCCGAAATGGCAGCGCGTGTCCAACGCCGAGGTTGACTGAGTTGCCCGAGCTGTCGGATGTCGTGGGACCTTCTCCTGCAAGAAACTCGGGGGTGACCGCGTGAACCTTGTTGTACTGGTAGCCGCCGCTTAGATTGAAACCTGCCAGCGTATCCGTGACCTGGGTTCCAAACGTTCGCGTGTGAAAGAGATTTGGCTGGTCTGCCCCAAAGACTGTGCTGGAGTTGTCACCGTCAAGGAATTGGAAGGAAACTTTTGGATAATCGGGGAGTTGGATTCCCCAGCCGAGGGTTAGGTTGCCGCTGTTTCCCTTTGTTGTCAAATTCCCCACTCCGGGGACCGATAATCCACCTTCGCTGTTGTAGATCTTGCTGTAGCTGACGGTACCCGGGAAGTGACTGCCGGAAAAAATCGAAGCGCCGCCGTTCACGCCGCTCGATTGAAAGATCGACTGATAGGTGGAGTTGTTACGGGACTCGTTGTAGAACGGTTGCACATCAAACGAAACAAAACCGGGCGAATAGTAGTAGCCGCTCAGATCGCCGTTGCCGCTCGGGTTTAGGCTATGGTCCGATCCCACTAGGCTCGAGTAATCGGCGGTGTACCCGAAGGAGATGTTGCCGTTCGCCTTCATGCTGACGTCGTTCCCTAGCTGAAGCTGGGCTTGCGCGGGCACCGCGATAGCGAGTGCCATCAAGCCTGCCGCCAGGATCGCGCGTTTGTTGACTACTGACATATCTAGAGCTCTTCAATCTTTGCGTTCTTGCGAAGCCGCGCATCAAGGGCCCGGCGGAGTTGTTCGGTTTTCTGCTTCTTAAGCGAAGCGCGGAGCGAATCTTTCACAGCCTCAAATTTCTGTTCGCCCGCCGGTATATGCGCGTTGAGCCGGACGATGGTGTAAGCGTGGTTTTCCAACTCGATGAGTCCGCTGACCTGGCCGGGCTGCATGCCCTTGATCACTTGCAAAACTTGCGGCGGCAGCTTCGTTTGATCAACCGCGCGATGGTCGCCCATCATCACGCGAAAATCGTCTTCCGAAATCTTTTCGGCAAGCATGCCGAAATCTTCGTAGTTCTTGGTCGCCTGGGCCTGGCGAAGTGCGTCGTCCGCCTTCTTGCGCGCGGCTTTTTGCTGATCAGCATTGGCATTCTCCGGAGGGATCACGGAGATCGTCTGCACGGCGAAGGATTCTGGAATGCGAAACTGTTGTGGATTCTTGTCGTAATAAGCACGCAGTTGCGCCAGCGTTACATAGGACCGGTTGCTCACTTCCGTCTTCAACAACTCGTCAATCAAGAGCGAGCGTTCGATCTTGGCCTGAAGCAGTTTTTTCGATCCTTTGAACTCACTATTCAACAAGTCCTGATATTCCTGCTGTGAAGAGAATTGCTTGCGGAATTCTTTTTCGGCACTCAGCAGGCGAGCGGGAGGAATCGTCATCTTGCGGCGTTGCGCTTCCTGGTACACCAACTCTTCGAACACGATCATCTTCATCGCGCCCGCTTGAATATCGGATTGCATCGCGGCCGGGATCGAGCCATTGTGCTGCCGCGCGTACGGGAAAATCGTGTATTCCTCACGCAATAAGTCTCGATCAGTCAGCACAGATCCATTCACTCGCGCCACCGGTTTGCCCTGCGGCTCTGGCGGTACACTGGTGCTAAAGGAGCCCGCCGCGGGAGCGTGCGAACTCACCAGCTGCCCTTGTGCCAGACTGATGGCCGCCAGCAGCAGGGTCGAGGTTGCGAAGGCGCATTTCATGATCTTTCTCCAAGAACAGGGGGAGGGTTCCCCTCCCCCAGGATTCAGCAAACGGACTAGGTGGTCGGAACGGCCGTCTGGCCGTTCATTTCGTTGGACTCGCCACCATGGCACTGACGGCAGAATTGCGCTGCATTGTTGCCGCCGGTATTGGGTTGGTAATAGCCGCGCAGGAAGAACATCGTGTTGTAATAGCTGGCCGTTGGATTGGTCGACTTATAGATGTTCTGGCTGTGCTGATTGTGGCAAGTAGTGCAGGTCACTGCGGTCACGGTCGTTCCGAAAGTTGACAGGTTCTTGATCGCCCCGATGTCATAGTTGACCAGGAACTGGCTCGAAGCCGGACCGTTGAAGACGATGGCCGCGGTGCCGCCGCCGGTGCAATCCCAGTTGTAAGCGCCGCCACAGCTGACGATTGCCTGAGCGCCCACCGGGTGGTCGTTGTTGTAATTGCCGGCCGTTGTTCCGTCATTGCCGAGCAGGGTTGGCGCGTTGCCGCCGACGACGGGCAGGGTTTCAACAGTCGTGCCCTTCATCATGCCGACTTTGGCCAGGTTGCCATCATGACAGCTCAGGCAGAAAAGGATGACGGTGTTGGCGTCATGTGCGCTCGTGATCGTGCCCGCCGCCGGGAGTGTAACCGAGTAATTGCTCGAGGGATCTCCAAAGGTCAGAGTCTTGCCGTACAGCGGAGTTAGATCCTGACCCCACAGAGCGTAATCGCCACTGGTGGCATCGCCCTTCTGGACTCCGTTGCCACCTGACCCGCTGTGCGGGGCATGGCACATGACGCAGCCACGGCCGTAGCCGAGGTGTGCGCCGAGGATGTCGGCCGTTCCCTGCGGTGCTTGGGGGACGCCCTTTAATTGGGCTGTCGCCATTGCTGCCAGAGCGAAGACCGCTAACAAAGAAAACATTGCTTTCTTCATGAGTTTCGAAACCTCCTTAGGATTGTGCTGCAACACATTTACGAATGATGCGGTACCCAGAGCCGGACTTGCGCCCGACCCTGGTTTTTCAGCGGCCATGGATCCGCCAAAAACTTGGTGTGGCTCTGCGGTGGCAGAGCCCAGGGTGAGTTCGGAGGACACAAACGGGGTGCCCTGCACTGTTCCGTAGAGAGCTCGCTGGGAAGTTACCTTCGAGATTGAAGACCTGCGAGTTATGGAAACTTGGACCATTGCAACCTTACTTCTTGCACGAGCCTCTCCTTAGTAACGGGAACTCGTACCCATCCGTCGAGGCGATGTAAGTGTTTGCAACAAAGCGATTTCAGTCCCACTGGCGAGCTGAAGCGATTTTCCACAGAGGCTTAATGCCACCTGAAATGGGCTTTATCCCGCACTGGCGTTGGTGAAATCGCGCATCGTGGCGAATCAGTTTTGTGATTTGAATCACACACTTAGAGCGGTTCGTACGTGGAAGACAAAATCAGAATTGCGGAATTCAAATGGCGACTCGGTAGGGGAAGGCGGGGTATTGAGCCGGCGTGGGTGCAATCAAGAACGAAGAACAATGGCAGCCGTTGCGTGCGAGGCGTTGCATCACCGCAACCGCGACTCAGCAGGAAGCGTCGTGGGTGCTGGCCCGGCCGTGCGTCACTTCGCCGCAGGATCCTTCGCCGGGGCCGCCGCAGGCGTGTCCGTCACCGGCTTCAAGGCCGCGTTCGTAGCCGCTGCAGGCGCCGGAGTCTTAGCCGAAGTCCCGGCACGCTTTTGCTCGGCCTCGTCTTCGCGCCGCTTCTTCTCGGTTTCCGCTTCCGCGTCGCTGATGTAACGAAACACCTGCACGCGCCCGGGGTAAACTTCCGTCGTAATGACTCGGTTGTTCTTATCGATGGTGATGCCGAAGACGCCCATGAACCGGCCGGGATATTCGCCGTGCTCGCCGAAGTAAATCAGCAGGCGTCCTTCTTTATCGAAAACCTTGACGCGATCCTGCGCGGCGTCGGCCACCCAGATATGCCCATCGCTATCGATTGCAATTCCCTTGGGGCGCTCGAAGTGTCCCGGCCCGTCGCCGTTCTTGCCGAAGGTGCTGATAAAGTTTCCGTCGGCGTCGAAGATCTCAACCCGATTGTTAAAGGTGTCGGTCACGTAGACATTGCCGTCGCCATCGACCGCGACGCCTTCCGGCAGCGAGAATTGTCCGGGTGCCGTGAGCGTGTGCTTCTTGCCCGTCGTGCCAATCTTGCGCAGGAACTTGAAGCTGTCGGCGTCGAATACGTCGACGACATCGCTCTGCGTGTCGACCACATAGATGAAGCGGTTCTCGTAATCGAGGGCAATACTCGCGGGATCGGCCAGCACATCGCCGCCAAACGCGGTTTCGAGCACATGCGTGGTCGGAGCGAAAACGTCAACGCGGTGCAGCTTTACGTCAGTGACATACAGGCGATCGTTGTCGTCGATCGCGATCCCACTGATCATGCCAAAGTGCGCCTGCTTGCCATTGCCGATCAGCTCGACCGCTTTGTTCTCTGAATTGAAAATGAAGATCGCGCCCACGCCCTGGTCGGCGGCGTAAATCTGTCCTTTGGAGTCGACGGCAACGCCGTAGGGGCGAATCAACTGGAACGGCAGCTCTTTTACTTCAATGTCGCTGGTCTGCCGGGCTCCGGCAAGACGGTCCATCCATTTCTGTTTCTGCTTCTCGTTCTTTTTCGCGAATTGGTTGGGATCGACTTTCTGTCCGGTGAATAGATCGACAAACTTGATCCGCGCAATTGCCGGAGGATTCGGCCACACGATCTTGTTGATGTCGAAATAAGCGGTCTGCCGCTGGTCGCCTAACTTCGGCTGGTCGCTGGCCGGAGCAGTTTTCTTCTTCTGCGCGAACGCCGGGGCTGCGATAGCAAGCGCCAGCAAGGCGGCTGCCCACATCTGGCCACGCGCGATTCGATTTGCGAATTTCGAAGGTCACTGTTTTCCTCCGCCCAGGAATTTGTTGGTCGTATTCATCTGGTTCAGATCCAGAGGATTGCTGTGGCACTTGCGGCAGAAGTCCATGTTGGGAGCCTGATCTTTGACCAGCATTCCGTTCTCGGCCCCCGAGTGCGGTTGGTGGCAGGTCAGGCAGTTCATCGGAGTGATCGTCTTGGTCTTGATGTCGGTGACGTCAGAGATCGGGTGACGCTCGGTCGGATGTCCCGCGCCGTACTCCAGCGGTAGGATCGGAACATTGCGAGCCGTGAAGTAGTCTTCCGGCAGCCGGATCTTGCCGTCGAGGATCGTGACCAGATGCTGCGCTTCGAGCTTGTTCGGGCTGCGATCCGGGCCATGGCACTCGAGGCAGAGCGTATTGACGCTGGCGCTGCGCAGCAAGTGCTGGTTCTCTCCGCCGTGCGGCTCGTGACAAGTCGCACATCCTTGTTGGAACGCGGGTTGATGCAGATGCGCCTTCTTCCCTTGTTCCGCCTGATCGCTGTGGCAGGTCAGACAGGCGCTGACTGGATCGGGCTGCACAAATCCAGGCGAGTTGCCGGCATGCGGATTGTGACAGTCCGTGCAGTCTCCCGCCGCTCCCGGATGCTGCACTTTCGCTTTCTCGATTTGCTCGGCTTTATCGGCGTGGCAAGTAACGCAAAGTTCCTTCGCCGTCGGTTGTGTCAGGACAACTTTTCCATCTTTGGCCGGCGCGTGGCACGTATCGCAGGATTTCTCCGCGAACGGCGGATGGAGGAACTTCGCCATCAGCTTAGGCGTTGCCGAAGAATGCGCGTCGTGACAGGTCAAGCAATTCGCCGTGCCGAAGGGTTGATTCTGATGAGCCTTCTGCAGCCCGGCGTCTTTCACGTCGTGGCAATCCAGGCAAAGCGCCGGAACCGCCTTGGTCAGATGGAACCGGTTGTCGAGGGTCAGCTCGGCGCCCGTCTTGTGTGTGACATGGCAGGTGTCGCAGCCCATGTCGAGCGCTGCGTGACGGCTTCCCTTCTCTGGAACATCCACGCCCTGGTTGTGGCAGGTGAGGCAGAGATTGTCTTTCTTGTCGCCTGACATCGGCTTCAACAGTTGGAACTTGTTGTCGGAGGTATGCGGGTCATGGCAGGTCAGGCAATCGCGAACCGCTGGTTTGTGGATCGTACCCTTGATCTGCGCAGCATCCTTATCGGCATGACAAGTCAGGCAGAGCTTGTAAGGAACAGTTGTGGTCAGTTTGATCCGCGTGACATCTTTATTGACGCGAACTTCGTGGCAGCTCAAGCAGCCGGTCGCGATCGCCGAGTGCACTGCCTTGCCTTTGCTCTTGTCCTCGTGGCACTCGAGGCACTTCGCCGAGTCCACATTCTTATCAAGCGGTACTGGGTGCGTCTTGGCCGCTGCCGGAAGAATCGCAATCGCCAAAAGGTACGCGACCAGGAACAAAAACTTGGGGAGGGCTGGCTTCCCGGTCGCGATGCGGCTTTGGACTCTTCGGACCATGACACTTAGTCATTTGCACGACCGTGTCCTTATTCAGGAAAAGGCGGGCCAGTTCTCCAAGTACCCGCAAGTAATTACATCAAAATGAGTTTGCGGCCGGGGCAGGACCCGCTGCGATTTTTCCACAGGTCCCCCTGCAGCCCAAGTTGGGCCTTCTCCCACACCGTCACTGGTGGAAATAACGCAGACTTACCTGCCATTTTGTGATTGGAATCACTGGGGTCCAGCAGTGGGTGAAATCGCAACGCTGCGATTTGAAGATGAGTGTTATGGCTCAACTGCAGTAGGAGAACAAAACAAGTCCGAGTACTGCAGCGCGTTGAAAGCAAAGCGCTTGACGCGATTTCCCAAAATTGGCGCGGAACGTGCATTCCTATCGTGCGAGTACGAGGAAAGCAATGGCCCTGTCACTTCGCACCGCGACCCGCAAAACCTGGCAGACACTCAGCTCGATCAAAACCGGCGTCGTTCTAATCATTCTGGTTGTCATCTTTTCGGCTGCTGGCACGGTGATTCTGCAACGTCCAATGACCGACCCGGACGACATGCAGCGCGCCTATTCACCGTCAATGCTCCGCTTCCTCGATTTCACCGGCCTGACTGATGTCTTCCATACGCGCTGGTTCGTCGCCCTGATGATTATGGTCAGCCTGAGCATCATCGCAGCGTCGGTAGAGCGCTTTCCGAATGCCTGGAGATTTTTCGCGCGGCCTTACAAGAGTCCCGACGACGGATTCCGTCGAGTTCTCCCAACCCAGGCACAGATCGCAATTGCGAATGAAGAACAGGGATTGGGCGCCGCCGAACGCGCCCTTCGCCATATGGGTTTCAAGGCGGAACGTATCGTCCGCACCGACAGCTTCTCGTTATTCTCCGAGCGCAGCCTCATTTCCGAGATGGCGGTCTACATCGTTCACGCCAGCCTGCTGCTGATTTTTCTCGGAGGCATCGTCGACGCTCTCTATGGCTGGCGCGGCTTCGTCACCCTGACGCCCGGCAGTTCCAGTAATCAAGTAGAAGTGATGAAGGGCGCTGCGCGCACTCTGCCTTTCTCGATCCGCTGTGATGGCACCGGCGAAGAAACATACACCGACGGAACCCCGAAGCGTTGGTGGTCGAAGCTCGCTGTCGTTCAGGACGGACGAGAGATCTCCCGCAAAGAAATCGCGGTCAACGATCCGCTGGTTTATCACGGAGTCCGTTTCTACCAGGCGACCTACGGACGCACCGGAAAGCTCGATCATCTGGTTCTCGATGCAACCCCGGCGAAGGGTGGCGCGCCGCAAGAGATTTCACTGGCGATGAAACAAACCGTCTCCCTCGACGCCGACACCTACGTGCAGCTGGTCGAATTCATTCCCGATTATGTTTTTCAGGACGGACAGGTATACGCCCGTAGCAACGACGTTGTGAACCCCGCGGTTCACATGATCGTGACGTCAAAGAGCAAGAATGCCAGCATCAACATCTGGCTGCCTGCAATTCCCGGCATCGCCGAGAACGCGTCCTCCCCCTACGCCTTTGATCCGAAAGATTTGAAGACCGGTTTCTACACGGGACTACAAGTTTCGCACGAACCCGGCCAGTGGGCCGTATGGGCCGGAGTCGTCCTGATGGCGATCGGCCTGACCTTTGTCTTCTATGTGATTCACGTTCGCATCTGGGTGGTCCCCGCGCACGACGCCAGCGGACGCCTCGTGCTCTGGGTCGGAGGAACAGCGAATCGGAATCGCGACGCCTTTGAAATCAAGTTCAAGAAACTGGTCGAAGAGATTCAGAAAGAGCTGAAACCGGAAACGGCGGTCGCAACTGAAAAGACAGCCGCATCGATCGCCGGAAGATAGATCTAACTACGAAATGAAAGGAAGCACGTATGGCGCGAGCAAGAGTGGAACAGCATCCCGCGACTGGAACGACTCTGGTCGTCATGGTAGGACTCAGCATCGCCTTCCTGCTGTTCATCGCTTTTTTAAACGTAGTGAAGACCGGAAGCATCCTCAGCGAAGCCAACCTCCTCTATGCCGCACTGGTGTTTTACGCGGGCGCGGGCGCGTTGTATCTCGGCTTCGGCATCACCGGCACCGATTCGTACATCAAGTTTGCCTCCCTGGCGACCTGGGCCGGCCTCATCGCCAATACCGGCGCGGTGGCACATCGCTGGTATGAGGCCGGCCATCCCCCATTTGCCAGCATTTATGAAATGCTGCTGAGCTTTGTGTGGACGCTCGCTGCTCTCACTCTGATCGCGGAAAAACGCTACGGAGTCAAGGTCATCGGCACGGTAACCATGCCGGTTGCAATCGTGGGCGTCGTTCTGATGGAACTTCTGCCCAGCGAAGTTCGACCTTTGGTTCCCGCGCTGCAATCGACGTGGCTTCATGTACACGTGACGCTCGCCATGCTCGCGTATGCTGCCTGCGCGCTCAGCTTCGCGCTGGCTATGATGTTCCTCATCCAAGACAAGATGAAGACCGAAACTTTCCTGGCCGCCACCAGCATCTTCACCGTTGGCATTTACGGCGCGATCCTCACCCGATTCGAACGCTGGGGCGGACTCAATGTCGTCGCCTGGGACACGGAAAATAAGACCGAAGTTTTCATTTCCCGCGGAGTGAGGCTGTTTGTGACCATCCCTGATCTCGGCTGGTTGATGCTCCTGGTCTTCGTCGCGGTGGCCGCGCCGCTGGTGCTTTACATCATTGCGCGCGTGCAGAAAAATGACGCGCTGCTTCCAACTGCCAATCGTGCGATTTTTGTCAGCATTCTGCTGCAAGCACTGGCGCTGATCTTCTTCATATTGCGTGCGCGCAATGGACAATATCCCTCGCTCGATGCCGAAGGTCTCTATGCCACGACGTTGGCTGCCAGTCCATTCATTCTCGCAGCGCTCGTGGGCGGCATCTTTGCCAACCTTCTTTACCTGCTGATGCTGTGGCGTCGTGAGGATCTCGAGCGCTTGCTCCCTGACGCCGACGCGCTCGACCGCATCACCTACAAAACGATTTGTATTGCTTTTCCTTTACTCACCCTGATGATCGCCGCCGGCGCCTACTGGGCTAACCGGGCCTGGGGCTCCTATTGGAATTGGGATCCCAAAGAGACGTGGGCGGCGATTACTTGGCTCGTCTATGCAGGCTATCTCCACATGCGTATCACTCGCGGCTGGCGCGGACGGCGTGCCGCTTATTTCGCGATCCTTGGATTCGCCGTCGTAATGTTCACTTTCTTCGGAGTGACGTACCTGCTCCCGGGATTACATGCATATGCCTGAGATTGCCCATAAAATGACGAGCCCAGTTCCCGAACCCGAATTGCCCGAAGCCGACGCCATTCAGCCAGGACGGAAGAGTTCGTTCAGTACCGGCTCGAGCAGTAAGGAAGACAGCCGACTCTCTCCTGTTCGCGCGGAATCGGAAGCGATTCAGAATCAGGATCCCGAGCTTCCATGGTTTCGACTCAACTGGGAAATCAAGGCACTTCTGCCCATCGCTTGCGTGCTGCTCGGCGGCATGTTGCTCTTTCTGCTGGCGACGCTTTCCTGGCGTGACCCCGAACGTCATCTTGTCCTGCTCGTTGCAGGCGTGGGCGCGGTCGCAATCTGCGGTGCGCTGCTAGTCGTCCTCACCTATACCGTGCAGCGGCCGATGGTCGAACTGCAGCAGAAGATCGCGCAACTCGGCAGCGGCGACCTGAACGTTTCCGTCAGCTTTGCGCACCGCAACGATGAGATCGGCGATCTTGGGCGCAACTTCAATCAAATGGTTTCGCAGATGCGCGAGAGCCGCGTCGAGATCGAACGCCTGCATCGCACGCAGATGTCGCGCGCAGAACATATGGCGACGCTGGGCGAGATGGCCACCGGCCTTGCCCACGAAATCCGCAACCCTCTCGCGGGCATTGCCGGTGTCATAGAAATCATCGGGCGCGATTTGCCCACAACCAGTCCCGCGCGCGCAGTCGTGAAAGACGTGCGCCAGGAGATTGCGCGCATTAATCGTATTGTGACCGACTTGCTGCAGACGGCGCGCCCCCATCCGCCGAAGGTTCGCAAGAGTGATTTGAATACGACGGTCGAGCACGCGGTCATGCTCGGCCGGCAGCAAGGCCTGGCAAAAGCCGTGGAAGTTACACTCCGCAAAAATCCGTCGCTGCCCGAAGTCGAGCACGACAGCGATCAGATTCACCAGGTGTTGCTGAATCTTCTGCTCAATGCCTTGCAAGCCATCGATCAAAACGGAAAGATCGCAGTCACCGTCGAGCGGGGGCAAGACGCCGCGGTAATCGAAGTCGCGGATAACGGCCGCGGCATTTCTCCGGAACTCTTACCCAACATCTTCCGCCCGTTCTTCACCACAAAAGGCGACGGCACCGGCCTGGGATTGTCCCTGGCGCGCCGCATCGTCGAAGATCATCAGGGTCGCATCGATGTCACCAGCACAGTAGGCAAGGGCACGACATTCGCGGTGATCCTGCCGCTGCAGCGCGCGGCTGCCCAGCCGAGCGAAGCCTAAAGGGCATCCGGCATCTCTACAAACCGCCCGCTACGTCTCTCTTTTGTATCTACATTGTGCATACTATGTAGATTCAGCATTAAGGAGACAATCTTGGCAACCACGCAAATTGTGAAGTGGGGCAACAGCCTCGCGGTGCGCATTCCCAAACCCGTCGCGCAAGAAGCGGGAGTGGGCGAAGGCGACTCGATCCTGATTGAGGCAGGTCCAGGGCACATCCAACTTCGCCGCAGCCAACCGCGCGTGCCCTCGCTGCGGAAGTTAGTGGCGCAGATCACCCGGGAGAATCGGTACGACGAAGTCGAGACGGGCTCTGCGCAAGGCAAGGAGAAGGTTGATTGGTAGCCCGATATATCCCACGAGCGGGCGACCTCATCTGGCTCGACTTCGATCCACAGGCTGGCCGCGAACAGGAAAAAAGGCGTCCCGCACTCGTGGTGACCGATGAGAACTACAACCGGGCCAGCGGTTTGGTTGTCGTTTGTCCACTCACGAGCCGACGCAAACCCTACCCTTTCGCTCTGCCCGTGGTTGTTGATAAGGTCGAGGGCGCAGTTCTTGTCGACCACCTCAAGAGCCTTGACTGGACTGTCCGCGAGGCTAAGTTGCATTCCAAAGCCAACCCGCCCCTGCTCGCTCAGGTGCGCGCTTATCTCGGTGTGTTGCTCGGAATCCGATAGCAGAGCAAATGCGCTTGCCGCACCATCCTAGGCCGCGCACTTTCTGTGATCCTCGTCCTATCCACTCGCCCTGATCTCGACTAATATCTCAGAGAACATGAAAGCCGCCGTCTACACCAAGACCAAATCCGGCAAGGTTCTCGAGTTCAAGGACTTCGAGCAGCCTGTTCCGAAGGACAACGAAGTCATCCTGCAGGTTCGCGCGGCTTCGGTCAATCCGCTGGATTGGCGCATGAAGAACGAGCGTCCGGGAGTGGACGTCGCTGGCGAAGTGGTGACCGTTGGGAAAGCGGTCATGAAATTCAAGCCTGGAGATGCTGTATTCGGCTTGGGCAGAGGCGCTTTTGCAGAATACGCGTGTGTTGCCGAAAGCAAATTAGTTCCGAAACCCGACGGCCTGACGTTCGACGAAGCCGCAGCGCTTCCGATCGCGGGACTCACTGCCTTGCAGGGACTTCGCGACAAAGGACATCTTCAGCCGGGTCAGAGCGTTTTGATTAATGGCGCGGCGGGAGGCATCGGAACTTTCGCCGTGCAGATCGCAAAATCCATGGGGGCCAGCGTCACCGGCGTTTGCAGCACAAGAAATATTGAACTCGTGCACTCGCTCGGGGCGGACCGTGTAATCGACTACGCGCAAGATGATTTCACTCGTGACAGCGCACGTTACGACCTGCTTCTCGATAACGTCGGCAATCGAACTCTGTCATCGATGCGCCGTGTTCTCGCTCCGCACGGTAAGTGCGTGATGGCCGGAGCTCCGAAAACGCTCTCCGGAGCGCTATCGCGAATTTTCAAAGCTTGGGCGTGGTCGCCGTTCTTGCGGCAGAAATTCTCCTTCTTCATCGCGAAGATGAAGAAACACGATTTGATCACTCTCTGCGATTTGTTTAAGGCCGGAAAGGTCAAACCCTCGATCGACCGGCGCTATCCGCTGAGCGAAACCGCAGCCGCCATTGCCTACGTCGAAGAAGGACACGCCCGAGCGAAAGTCATCATCACCGGCCCATAGCGAACAAAACCGCCGTCGCGTCCGGATGCCCGCCAGCGTGCCCTCTCCTTCCCTTTCGTAGTAAGCTAAACCCGGCATGCCTGCTGAAAAGATCCTGATCGTGGACGACGAGCGCTTGGTGCGCTGGTCGCTGCGACAGAAGTGCGAAGAGTGGGGATATCACGTCGTCGAAGCGCCCTCGGGCGAACCCGGCCTGCGCCTCGCGCAGCAAGAATCTCCTGACCTGGTTCTGCTCGATGTCCGCATGCCCGACATCAGCGGCATCCAGGTTCTCGAGCAGATCAAGAAGGCGCCTGACGCGCCGCCGGTCATCATGATCACGGCTGATCCGCAGCTCGATGACGTGAAGACCGCGCTTAAGCTGGGCGCCTACGACTTCATCGGCAAGCCTCTCGACTTCGAAGAGCTCCGCGTCACCATCCAGAATGCGCTGGAGGCGACCCGGCTTCGAACGGAGGTCAAATCTCTGCGTGGTGAGGTCCGCCGCACCACCGGTTATCACGAAGTCGTCGCCGTCTCGCCAAAGACGACCGAACTGATGAGCTTCGTACAAAAGGTCGCCGCCAGCGAGGCCACGACGATTCTGATTCAGGGCGAAAGCGGGACCGGCAAGGACCTGATCGCCAAGACGATTCACTACGAGAGCTCGCGCGAGCACGGGCCATTCGTCGCCATCAACTGCTCGGCCATTCCTGAAACGCTGATGGAGGCCGAACTCTTCGGCCACGAACGAGGCGCCTTCACCGACGCCAAGCAGATGAAGAAGGGTCTTTTCGAAACGGCTAATGGCGGCACGCTCTTCCTCGACGAAATTGGAGAGCTTTCTCCGTTGTTACAAGCCAAACTGCTGCGCGTGCTCGAGGACCAGGTCATCCGCCGCGTTGGTGGCGTGCGCGACATGCAGGTCGACGTACGCGTGATCGCCGCCTCCAATCGCGATCTCGAAAAGGCAGTCCGCGAAGGGCACTTCCGCCAGGACCTGTATTACCGCCTTGCGATCATTGCCATCTTCATTCCTCCGTTGCGCGAACGCTCCGAAGATATTCTTCCGCTGGTCGAATTCTTTATCGATTGGTACAACCGGAAGTTCAAGAAATCGATTAAAGGGATTAGCCCCGAGACACGCCGCCTTCTTCTCGCGCACAACTGGCCGGGAAATGTTCGCGAGCTCAAGAATTCGATCGAGCGCGCGATGATTCTGGAAGAAGAATCCATCCTGCGCCCGGCCTACATGCCGTTCGCCGTAGGCGAAGCTGCCCGCAGCGGCCTGACGGCGTTCGAGCACAGCAGCGCTTCCTCCGACAGCGGAGGAGCAGGCAAGCAATTGGCCAACGGACGCGTGCTCCCGCGTCTCTATATTCCGGAAGAAGGCACATCGCTCGAAGAAGTCGAGCGCGCCATGGTCGAACTCGCCATGCGCCAGGCCAACGGCAATCAAACCCACGCCGCGCGATTACTCGATATCAGCCGCGACGCGCTGCGCTATAAGCTGAAGAAATTCGAACTCGTCACCGCGGGCGACGACGAGTCTCCTGCCGAATCCATCCCCTCAGAAAACTCTGCCAGCTAAACACCCAGCATTCCTCGGCTGGCTTGAAAGACCTAATGAGCTTGCGTCACTGTGCTGATCGTGGGCTTCAGCGTTCCCATGCCCCGGCCGAGAGTCGTCCGAACTGCTCCGGTTCCCAGATGGCTGCTCGATTTCGCCTGCGGCGAGAAAGAAACGCCATCACTAATTTGCGCGCAATCCATTCGCAGTGTGCCGCCATCGTTGAAGACAAGTCCATAGAAACGGAGCGTGTTGCCAGCTGACACGGATTGCGAGTTGACCTGCTGTGTATTGCTGTCAACATAAACCTGCACTTCGCTGGGATTCGTGAGCAAGGTCGTCTGTCCCGGTTGCACCGCCATCGTCGGAAAGATGTCGTAATTGGCCAGCGACACCGTGTAGACCGTGAACCCGCCGTTCGTCGTCGAACCAATCACCGACGCGTTGATCGTCTGCGGAATCAGCGTGACCGTGTTCGCGGGAGTATAGACGCCTCCCCCAAATACCAGCGCGGGCGCAGTGATATCGACATTCTGTCCCGGCACCATATTTCCCGCTGTGAAGCTGGGCACGAAGGGAAGACTCTGTAGATTTGGGAGCTCGCCCGAAATCTGGAACACGCTGTTGGTGAAATCGAAATACGGCGCGCCGCCTTGATATCCTCCGGCAGTGCCGCCGAGCGATACCAGCGGTCCCTGTTGCTCGCGGCCGAACATCGCGAGCACCGGCACCGAGGCTGCAACCTGCACAACGGGCCCAGTCAAAACATTGACCGCCAACGGATCTTCCACCGCAACCCGTGTAGCCACCAACGATCCGTCACTCTGTATGGCGCCATCCATATTCACGAACGTTCCAACTGCGAGCGACGAGAAGCCGCTCACTCCCTGAAATACGGTCGCACTGTTGGAGGTAACGGATTGGGTCTTCGTGCCCCCCGGACCTTGGGGAACGTTGAGCGTGAACCCGCTTCCGCTTATGGTCGCGATTTCGCCTTCCAGTCCGCTCAACTTGCCGTTCCCGGAGTTCGTCGGCTGCGCCACCAGAGTGGTCGGACTCAAGTTAAACGTCGGCGAAATCGAAAACTGTGCGGCACCCTGAGGATCACAACTCGCAAACGACGCCGACTGTGAAGCCAGCAGGTTAAGCGAAAGACTCATGCTGTCTCCGCTGATCGTAAGCGGCGACGGCAAATTCACCGTCACATCGGTGTTGGGCGTATCCGTGTAGGAATACTCGCTGATGTCGAGGCTGCCCGGAGAAGACGAACTCGCCGGCAAGACCGTCAGACAGATGAAACTCGACGTCCCAATCGTCGCCGTCGCCGAGGTGTAAACATCTTGTGGCACGGTGACAGTCATGAACGGCTCCGGGCTTCCGTTCAATTGGATCAATTCCGACGGCTGTTGCGCCGACATCAGGCTGACTGTCTTACCGGATTGATTCGTCAGAGTGAGCGTCTCGAATTGCAAATCAAACTGGGATAACTCGGCGTTTGCTGTGCTCGACAGCAGCAAGTTCACCGACGTGTTTCCACTTAGCTTGGGAGTGCCTGTCGCGTTCCCGCTGGAACCGCAACTGGTGGCAGCTGCAGCCATGAACACGACCGCAAGAGCTAGCAGAATTGTTGAGGATGTTGAGGCAGAAGCGTCAGCAGAAGAACGGGGGCCAGACATGGATTCCTCCAATAACGATCTTGGACCGGGGGAAAATCCAACCACGTTAGCTCGAATCCGCGTAGCGACTAAGAGCCGGAACTCAAGCCAGAAACTGACTCACCACTTCAGACAACATAATTATATAGCTCGTTTTATTGAAAATGATGTTCTAGATATGTGCAGAATTGTAAAGACAGCTTCGACTTAGCCCATCGTGGTACTTATCAATGAAAAAGGGCCTCCGTTAGCTGGAAGCCCTTTGGCACTCGATGAAGTTTTATGAATGAAGCGCCAATATTATGTAGACCGTTCTATCCTCGCGCCGCATGCTCTTTCGCCTTGGCAATGTACTGCTCGACCTGCTGCTTCTGCGGATAATCCGGATTCTCTTTTAACAACTGTTGCCAGGCCTCGATCGCTCCCTTGGGGTCCGCCTTGCCTTGCCACCGCACCCAGCCCAGGTTGAACAATGTTTGCGGATGCCCCGGCCTATATTTCAACGACATCTCCATCGCCGCCACAGCCTTGTCGGCGTTTCCCGCATACCAGTACGCCGTGCCCATGTCGGTGCGAACGTCGGCATTCTCTGGATGAATCGCCAGCGCCCGCTCGTAATATCCAACCGCATCCGGAAACTGCTGTCCGTCATAGAACACGTTCCCGAGTTTCACCAGCGAATCGTAGTCGTTCGGATTCAGTTTGATCGCTTCTAGATACGGAGCCGCAGCCTGCGCTACAGCCGCTTGTGTATCCGCGCCCTGCTTCTGCGATCCTTTGTCCTGCTGAACGGCAGCCGCGGCGGCCGGCTGCGCGGCTGGCGACGCCGATCCGCGAAATAAATATCCCAATGCCACGCCCAGCACCAGGCAGAATGCTGCCAGCAAATACGCTTGCTTGCCGGTGGCTCCTTGCGATGCGCGGTTAATAGTTGGCGACTGCTCTTTGTTTTGTTCGCTCATTGTCTTCTCTCTCCGATCTGGTGCCGGCAAGCGCCCGTTTCGGCGATTCCAGGTGGAACAATCGCGTGACCACAGCGGTCATCTGCTCTTGTTCCTCCTTCTCCGGAAGTTCCTTGAGTTCGCGAGCCAGGGAGCTGGCAATCTTTTGTATAACCTGTGCTGTGATTGCATGAAGCGATTGATCCTGCTCCCGCGTGAAAGGTCCGCGCTCTTCGATAAAGGACTCCAGTTCTTGCCGGCTAATCTCTTCCAGGCGTTGCCGCAGTGCCACGATCGTGGGGACCACGCTCTCCGCCTCTAATTTGCTGCGGAAGGCTTGCGCCTCCGCTGCTACAATCTTTTCCGCCTCGGCTACAACACCCGTGCGTTCCGGAGCCTCGCTCTTAACCGAGCGTTCCAGCCCCTCAATGTCATAGAGAAGGATTCCATCCACTCTCCGGACTTCTGGATCGACATCCCGCGGCATTCCAAGATCGATGACGACCAGCGCCACTCGGTTTCTCTCCACCGTAATCCGCTCCGCCTCTTCCCGCGTCAGGATCACGTGTGGGCACCCGGTCGCGCTGATCACCACATCGGCGCGGAGCATGCACTTCCAGCGATCGGCCAGCGTCGCTGCTGTGCCTCCGAGTTTCTCCGCAACTTCGCGTGCTTTGGCGGCGGACTGATCGATCACCACCACCGGCCCCACTCCGTTCGCCATCATGAGCCGTGCGCAAAGCTCGCTGGTCTCTCCAGCGCCAAGCAACAACACCCTGCGGCGATCCAGGCTTCCAAAAATTTCCCGAGCAAGTTGGAACGCAGCTGCGGGAACGGAAACGGTCGTATCGCCTAAAGCCGTGTCGCTTCGTACTTTTTCCGCGATGTTCAGCGCTTCTTCGATCGTCAGGCTTAGAAATCGCCCTGCTGCGCCGACTGTGCGCGCCTGTTCCCATGCCGACTGCACTTGTGGCACGATCTGCGGCTCGCCCAGAACGAGCGAATCAAGTCCGGAAATCACGCGGAAGATGTGGGTCAGCGCAGATTCATCCAGCAGGCGATAGAAGTGCTGCCATTCACTCAGCTTCAGCCCATGGTCCGATCCCAGAAACTTCAGCAGAGAATTCGCGGCCAGGGTCGGCTCGCTCGCCCATACTAAAAATTCAGTCCGGCAGCACGTCGAGAGCACGACAACCTCTTCTATGCCCTCGGCTCGCCTTAGTTGTTGCAATACTTCGTAGCGGCGGTTCTCGCTAATCCAGAAACGCTCCCTCATGGCCAGCGGTGCTGTCCGCTTGTTCAGTCCGATCACCATGAGTGTTGGTTCCAAAATGAATTCCTCAAGCACAAGATGCAATCAGAGAAGTGCACGCCCGTTGCCAGACGGGCCAGCGGCGAACCCGTAGCAATATCCATGTTTTCAAGGACTTTGTGTCGTCGGTTGGGATCTGGAACCTGTTGAAATTCGCTACAGTGCGGCATATCACGCGGATCGCGAGTCTTTTGACGCGATCTCTCCCACTTTCACTAACTTGCCGCCGAATCACGATCACGACGAGAAGTGATCGTAATCACTGACCAGCTTGCCCACTTCCAGCGAAACTTCCTGACGATTAGGAAGTTCTCATTCCGTCTTTGGGGCTCGTCAGCTGTGTTCGGATGTGTCCAGGCAGGCGGCCAAAGACATAAGGTTTGAAAGGAATTGCAATCATGAAGATGACGAAGCTGGTGCTGTTGATCGTCGCGATCGCGGTAGCTCTGTTCCTGATTTTGCCGAACCTTTCGTGGGCCGCCGATGACGGCGCTGCCCTCTACAAGACAAAATGCGCTGCGTGTCATGGTGCGGATCTAGCCGGAAAGCCGGCCGCGAAAGCTCCGAGCCTGATTTCTGACGAGTCCAAGAAGGAGTCCGACGCCGACCTCACCGACATGATCGCCAATGGCGGCAAGGACAAGAAGGCGATGCACGCCTTCGCCAGTAAGGGAGTAACTCCGGATCAGGTGAAGATGATCGTGTCGTACATTCGCGACGCGCAAAAGAAGTAGTACGGTACTTCGTTAGCAGGATCGCTGTTCCCAGAATGCGAACCGCGCCAGTCAAAGGCTGGCGCCCGACACGCGAGGGTGAGTCAGCTGCTTACCGGTAGGCTCCGGCAGCAAGCCGGACACCCGGATTCCCCTCTCCAGTTCGCAACCCGATCGGGAACAGCCCGGCCCGGGCTTCGGTGCTCACCCCGAACCCCGGGCCTAAGTGTTTAATCCGGAAATTCCACTGCGAAAGTGGGATCGCCGAAAGAAGAAGCTTCACGGCCGGCGGCAGCGGCGGTAGCGCTGCTTTTGATTGCTGTGATAGGGCTGGCTTTATTGCTAGTCGGCATCGTTAGCCCCAAAGAACGAGTAGAGAAAGACGGGAAGATCGGAGGTCTTGAGTTTCATCAGGTCAGTCTGCACCCATTCGCAGAATTTCGTATGTCTCAAATTTCCGAATTGGTCTTTGTAGACCACGCACCCGACGATGAATATAACGCCAGTTCGCTTGATCGTAACGTCCTTGAACCATCTTCCATATTCCTGAGTAGGGAACATCACCTCTCCGGATTGGAGACCTCCCGTCATCGTGCCTTTGGCAGCGTTCCAAGTTTGGAAGATCGCGTTACTCCCATTCGTCGCATCTTTGCACGAATCGGCGATGTAGGGAACTATCTCATCAAGTGCTGTGGCTACCTTGCTGGTAGCCCAGAGACGACTAGCAGCGGAATTTCCATAGTTCTTCAGCGTGACTACGTAAGTGATCGAAGATTCAGGGCGGCCCGAATTGTTGACGATGTTAGTAATAGAACTCGGATCACGGACACCGATCCATGCACGCTGAGTGCTCACGAAGTCGATATGAGCATCGCGCCATTGGAGAACGGTGAAAATAGCGAGAACGATGGCAGAAGCAATCCCAATTATCTCGAAAAATGTTTTTATTCGCTTCCAATTGGGATGACGTTCTTTTGGTGCGTTGTTTACGCTTATGGGTATTGGCGTTGCAAGTTCGGCACAGATGATTCTCGGTGGCCTCTGATCGTTTTTTTTGTAGGAGTTGTTGTCTCCTCGCTTGGTGTTTTCTGGGTTTTTGGGACTAAGCGCGGTAAGAATTCCCAAGAAGTAGGCAATGATCCATCCCATGAGGCTTCTCCAATTGCCGTGACAGGGCTAGGTGTAGTCGTTGAATTGCGGGGGGCCGCTTCTGGCAATGCCGCCCCCGATGTACTCATAGCACCACCGCGTTTCATGGATGATTTTGTTTCCGTTTTCATCAAAGGAAATCCCATCCGTGTATTCAACTTTGCCCAAAAAGTAGAGGAACTTGCTTTGGTCTTGGATAGCTTTCCAGAGCGGAGCATTCGCCTTCAGAATGTCACCGCTAATGTCCCATATCTTTTTCGGGCCATCGGGAGGAGCGAGCATCAAGGGGTAGTGCAGCATTCTTTTCTCATAAATGAGCTGCAAAGACTGGCCGCGATCTACCGCTTGAAAGTCGGCGTAAATTTCTATGATCTTCGCTGGAATGCCGCTAACACAAACAACCTCAAACAGGAAAACATCAGCAGTAAAAGGCTCTTTTCTCCGGACAGCAATCCAGGGCCTCTCGGAATTGATGAGAGCCTTAGCGTTGAGCAGGGCCGCATCCGCAGCAATCTTGGCGATTGCAGTTTGTTTTTTCACGGCGACAAAGATCAACGCGGACACGAAGATGTACGCGGCGGTCAGTCCTACCATAAGCCAATCGGTTATCTTCGGCCGATCTTGGCTTTCATTGTGTTTCCCTGTGGCATCTGGTGTGCCCTGAGTTGTGGGGAACATTTGTTGGAAAACAGCAAGAATCGGGTGTGTGTCAGTGCCGAAATGCTTAGTGCTTGGGTGTTGATCGCTGGCAGTTTGTCCGCTGCTGTTCTGTGGTACAGCGGTCACTAGAATAGATAAGAAAAGCAACAAAGCGAGCCGCATAATCACTCCATGAAAGCAACCTGAATACAAGGAAGGGCCGGAAGCGCTAGAGGACTTCAAGAAGCTTGCGGGCGCAATTCTACAGGCTACGCCAAAGAAAATGAAGCAGCCTAAGAAGACTGCTTCTCAAGTGAAGCCGAAGAAATCCGACAGCGACTAGAGCGACTCTTGCATCGTCCCCACCCCTGCCGGCGCGTGATGTGGCGAGCCGCTCTTTCCCGTCAGATCGCTACTAGTTAGGCGATGACCGACTACTTCGGACATGACGGTAGCGAAGCGATCCGCATCGGTTAGTTTCTTGCCGTCCGCGTCTTTGCGGTTGCTATAGCGAAACACTTGTTCGTCAACGTGGCGTGATAGATGTAAAGGCTGGACAGCAACGTAGGTCCCGCGCAGCGCCTTTTTTAAGGAGCGCCCAGAAATTTTCCATTCCATTGACGTGAACTCGGCCCTTTACATAGGTTTCCGTCTTATTCACGAAGTCATGCACAAAGCGCCAGTTCATATCTCGCGTGTAGGCGACTGCATCATCCGAGTAGACCTTCGTTCCATGCTTGATGTTCTTGAGCAGGATGCCGTGCAACATCTTGCGCTTTACGTTCGTTACGACGGAAGCGCGAACCTGACGCATATTGCGGTCCAGCATCCCATGCACGACCCTTCTTCCAGTAGCCGCTCCGCTGAAACCCGTACTGCGAATTTTTCCACAGGCCCTCGATGTTCATTCAACCTTGACCCTGAGATTCCGATTCGCCGATACTGGCATCGACTGCCGGGAAGAATCTGTAGGACGTAACTCATTGGGGCTCAAGATTTTGCCCCTAAGTGATTGCAGCCCATAGATTAAATTTCGATTTTCCCCCAACCCGATGATTCCAATAGACCGGGGGGGAGGGGGGTAGGCAACAACAGAAGCAAAGCGTCCCAAGTTGGGAGATCGAAAAGCCGTAGGCAATCGACGCTCTCCATTCACTCATCACTAATCACTCCTCACTGATTCCTGACCCCTGCCCCCTGCTTCCTGCGAAATCCATCACGAGCACCTGTGATCCAAATCACAGCCTTTTGCGCACTCCGAAATTAATCTGACCTTGCTTGTGGGAGTTCTTCTAGCAGTCGCCGGAAGGGGGAAATCATGGTCGTTGCAGGCGCTACTCCGAACATGAGCCGCATGGCTCATGACTTTTCCAGGAATCCAATGCTCGTCTACTGGGAGATGACCCAGGCTTGCGGCCTCGCGTGCAAACACTGCCGCGCCGAAGCGATGCCCACCGCGAATCCTCTCGAATTGAACACCGACGAGAGCAAACGCTTCCTGAAGCAGCTTGTCGGCTTCGGCAATCCTCTGCCCCATCTGATTTTGACTGGAGGCGATCCGCTCAGCCGCAAAGACATTTACGAACTGATCGACTACGCCACCGGACTTGGCCTCGAAGTTTCCGTCACGCCCAGCGCCACGCCCGAGCTGACGAACGACGCCATCTCCAAGCTAAAAGCGCACGGGATTCAAAGTCTGGGACTTAGCCTCGACGGCTCTTGCGCTGAAAAGCATGACGCGATCCGCGCCGTACCCGGAACATTCGATCGCACTATCGAAGCGGCTCGCCATTGCGGACGCCTCGGTCTGCCGATCCAGGTCAACACTCTAGTCGCAGAAGAGACTGCTGACGATCTGCCCGCGATCTACGAACTGCTCCGAACCAGCTTTCCTGTGATGCGTTGGAGCTTGTTCATGCTGATCTCCGTTGGCCGCGGCAAAGCTCTCAACGAGGTGTCCCCAGAAGAAGGCGAAGCGATCATGCGCTGGGTATTCGATCTTTCCCAGCACTCGCCGTTCGCGGTCAAGACGACGGAAGCGCCGTCGTATCGCCGCATCGCCATCGACAAGATGCGTTCATCCGGCATGGCAACGCCGGAAATGAAAGCAACTTCCGTCTACAAAGGCTTTCAGATTCGCGACGGACACGGCATCGTCTTCGTCTCGAATCTCGGAGAGATTTATCCCTCCGGTTTTCTGCCGCTGCACAGCGGGAATGTTCGCAAGGATTCGCTCGTCGAGGTTTATCGCAACTCGGAAATCTTCCGCGGGCTGCACAATCCCGACACGTTTCACGGAAAGTGCGGCGCGTGCGAATACAGCCACATCTGCGGAGGATCTCGCGCACGCGCTTTCGCTTACACGGGCGACGCGCTCGGCACTGATCCGTTCTGCCCCTACGAACCCGAACCAGCGAGCGTCTAAGCGGAGACTAAGAAGCAGATGGCAACTCAGCCGCGGCTTAACGAAGAGCTAGAGAACCTTTCGGCTGCACCTTCGAAGCTCGCGGCGGTCGCCGATTCCGGAATCAGGCTCTCGGTATTGCGCAAAAAGCTGATCCGCCGCGCGCTCCCGGATCACTCCCAACAATTTCGACGCAGCTTTCAATTCGCGTTCCTGCTGCTGAACCTCTGGCTTGGCGCGTCGTTCTACTTCTGGGTTCGCCACTTCGAAACGGGATCGCACGAGCGCGCAATGGCGCGGCCCGCGGGCGTCGAAGGATGGCTGCCGATTGCAGGCTTGATGAATGCGAAGTGCTGGCTCGCGACTGGCCGACTCCCTGCAGTCCATCCCGCAGCGCTTTTCTTATTCATTACTTTCCTAGGAATTGCATTCTTATTTCGCAAGGCATTCTGCAGTTGGTTGTGCCCGGTGGGAACGCTGTCGGAATACTTGTGGCGCGCTGGCCGCGCGCTTTTTCATCGCAACTTTCGCTTACCGCGTTGGATCGATCTCCCGTTGCGCGCTCTGAAATATCTTCTGCTGGGATTCTTCGTCTGGGCCGTCGCAAACATGTCCGCCGCTGCTGTTGAAGAGTTTATGCGCAGCCCGTACGGCGCGATCGCCGACGTGCGCATGCTGAACTTCTTTCGCGATCTCGGTGAGACGGCTTCGATCGTGCTCGCGGTGCTAGTCGTCGCGTCGGTGCTCGTGCAGAATTTCTGGTGCCGCTATCTCTGCCCCTATGGAGCGCTCCTGGGGCTTGCTTCCCTGCTGAGCCCGTTGCGCATCCGCCGCACCTCGGACGCTTGCATCGATTGCGCCAAGTGCGCGAAGGCTTGCCCGTCCGCGCTTCCGGTCGACAAACTGGTCTCGATCAAATCCGCAGAATGTACCGGGTGCCTCGAATGCGTCAGCGTGTGTCCTTCCGAAGGCGCGCTGCAGATGCGATTGCCTCGCTGGATGCACACTCCGAATTCTGGGAGGCTTCCCGCATGGGCCATTGCCGCCGGAATTGCCGTTCTATTCTTCGGAGTGATTGGATTCGCGAAGACAGCTGGATATTGGAATGGGGATGTGCCCGACTACGTTTATCGTCAACTGGTCCCGCATGCCAATGAGGTTGAGCATCCGCTGGAGTAACGAGTGACGACCAAGGCGGAATCGATCTAGGAATAAAGCTGGATCGGCTGAACAACGCGCGTGATGGTTCCGCTGGGACTTGGCTGATCCGGCTTCAATCCGCAACGCATCGAGGCAAACAATCCCATCAACTGTCCTATCATCACGTCGAGCACGGGACGGTGTTGATCCTCGAAACTCGCGGGAAGTCCCAGCGACAAACAATAATCGGCAAGGTCCGCAACATCGCGCCCGTCGGAGGCCGTAATGGCAATGCGCACGCGTCCGAGGCGCTTGCGATTGATCTCCCGCAGCAGATCAAGTTCGTAGCCGCGCCGGCGCGGTTCGCTGGAGAGAAATGACGTAAGCGCCGTCTGCCCGTCGACGCTCGACATTGGCCCGTGACGCAATCCGAGCGGCGATTCGGCGAGGGTCGCGACTTTGCCCGCGCTGAGTTCAACCACCTTCAAGGCGCATTCATCGGCGACGGCTCGCAAGGCTCCCGAGCCGACAAAGCAGGCGCGCGTGCAGCCAAGAGTCGTGACCTCAGCCGCAGTTTCCGCGGCAGCCGTGACGAACTTCCTGCCCGCGTCAGACATCTGCGACACGGCTTCACCGAACTGCGAGAGATCATCCAGATGCGCAGTGCACTGCCCCGCCAGAAGCATGTTGCTGAAGGAACTCGTCATGGCGAGGCCGCGATCGTTAACGGCTTCATCGAGCATCAGGGCGAAAGCGCGGTCCGAATGGCGGGCACAAAGTTGCGCCATCGGTCCTTGTGGATTGCACGTGATCACCAGATGTCGGATGTGCGGGTGGCGTCCAAGCGCGCGCTCAAGCAGAGCCACCCCCTCAGGACTTTCTCCGGAGCGCGAGAACGAAATCCAGAAGTATTCTCTTCCCGCGCGATGGAACTCTTCGAAGTCCGTCAGAAGCGTTGTGCTGGGAAGGGCCCATACGTCGCAACCCCACCGCCAGCGAAGCAGGGGCGCCAGAGCGCGTCCGGTATAGTCCGACGTGCCCGCGCCAACCAGATACACCGTAGGTGACGACGTGCTGCCGCGGCCAATCCCGGCCAGACGCAAGACATCGTTCAATTCACCCTGGCGGCTTACGCACAATTTGTAGGTGATGCCCCAAGTATCGGGCTGCTGCCAGATCTCACGCGGGGTGTGGACCAATCCGCGTTCGGCTTTTTCCTGCTCCGGCAGATCCAGAAGCAAGCGCAACGGATTTTCCAACGCCGAACCCTCCGGTAAAGACAAATCAGTCTATTACAACCGGCGCCAGTTGAAAAGCTTTCGAAAGAAAAAGAAATACGTTTCGGAAGGAAACGTTAACGATCCCAGTTTCCGCAAAAAAACTAGCTGTGGTAGTTTTTGCCATGGCACATAACCCTTACCGTCTAAACGGGTCGATTTGATAAAACCACACTTGCCCTGGAAGCAACTAATCAGCTTCAAAAGTGTTTTCTACGCTTAAGGAGAAAAACATGAGCCGTGGTTCGCACCCCCTAAGTACGCTGTTGCTGGCCGCTGCACTCGCTTCTTCGTTCGCAGGAATAGCCTGCGCACACCACCCTTACCGTGTCTACGACCCGTATTACACGGACTATCACGTTTGGAACAACGACGAAGTCGGCTACTACAACCGGTGGGCCGTTGAGACGCACCACGATCCTCACCGCGACTTCAAGAAGCTTCCGCCAGGGGAACAAAAGGAATACTGGACGTGGCGCCACAACCACGACGACCATGATCATGACCACGACCATCACTAGAAAACAGTCCAGGCTCTCAACGGCCGAGCGCGCTGAGA
Source organism: uncultured Acidobacteriota bacterium (assembly GCA_963793945.1). Lineage (GTDB taxonomy): Bacteria > Acidobacteriota > Terriglobia > Terriglobales > Acidobacteriaceae > Sulfotelmatobacter. The sequence continues at coordinate 956,076 of CAWCCE010000003.1, forward strand.
GCCTGGTCAGTGGTTATCAATCTTGCCCCTAATTGCTGCAGGTCCGCCACCGTCTTATTCCCGTCTTCCGGTTTGAGCGTTTCGATGGCATCCTGGACGACGGCGACTCGACGCCCGCGCGTGAGTAGTCCTTTGACGGCGAAGCTCACGCAATATTCCGTTACTACGCCGAAGACGACGAACTCGGCGTGAGTTCCCAATCGCTGCACGAGTTGATCCGCGTGCATGCTTTCAAAGATGTCGAGCGTTTGTTTTTCAAGCAATATCTGCTGATATTTCCCCAAGTCGGCTGGGATCGCGGCGTCGGGCTCGTTTGGAACGCGCGCCACTTTTTCGGTGAGCGCCTCGGGAATCAACTCGGATCCCGCCGTTCCCTTCACGCAATGGGGCGGGAAAATCTTGAACTCGGGATCATTCGGCGAATGAAAGCAGCCATGTGAAACCAGGAAAACGCGATCCTGCCGAGCGGCATCGGTCAGACGACGGATATTGGGCAGCAATTTCTCCGCTCCCGGTACATAGAGATTACCGCCGGGCAACATGAAGTCGCGTTGCACGTCCACTTCCCAAAAGACGAAATCGCGTGAAACCATGATTCTCCTTCCCTGCGAAGGCCGAGCGTACCATCATCGTTTCGAGGCTGACAATAGCCGGTACCGATGGCGCGGGGCGATCTGCTGAATGTCGCTTATCGCTCCGCTTCACCGGTAAAGAAGCGTCGCGTATGATTTGTGGGCTCTCACAAACGCCGATCGAGAAAAGACTTCATGAGTCACGATGCACCGGGTAAGGCCGCTGTCAGCAAGCTTGTTATTCGAAACATTGGACTGCTTCTCAGCGGAGATGTAGATCAGCCCATCCTCGACGCGGATACAGTCGTGGCGATCGACGGCGTGATTCATGCCGCGGGCAAATACAAAGACCTCGACACCACTGGCGCGACAACAACAGTCGACGCGAAAGGCACGGCGCTCGCACCGGGACTGATCGATAGCCACGTGCATCCGGTGTGCGGTGATTGGACGCCGCGCCAGAACCAATTGGGCTGGATTGACAGCTGCCTGCACGGCGGTGTGACGAGCATGGTTTCCGCCGGAGAAGTTCATACGCCCGGCCGCCCGAAAGACATTGTGGGGCTGAAAGCGATGGCGATCTTCGCACAGCGCGCGTTCCACGCCTTTCGTCCGGGAGGCGTCAAGGTTTATGCGGGCGCGCCGGTTTTGGAACAAGGCATGGTGGAAGATGACTTCAAGGAACTTGCCGCCGCGGGCGTGAAGTTTCTCGGCGAAGTAGGGCTTGGGAGCGTGAAAGATGGGACCACGGGACGGCGCATGGTAGAGTGGGCCCGCAAATACGGTATTCAAAGCACGATTCATACCGGCGGGCCGTCGATACCGGGATCGAGCCTGATCGACAAAGATATGGTGCTTGAAACCGACGCCGACGTGATCGGGCACGTGAACGGCGGGCATACTGCGCTGCCTGACGATCAAATCGTCGAACTCTGCGAGCGTTCGCCCCGGGCGCTGGAAATCGTGCATAACGGAAACGAACGCGCGGGACTGCTCGCGCTGCGAACAGCGAAAGAGTTGAAGCAGTTGCAACGGGTGATTCTCGGGACCGATTCGCCCGCGGGCTCAGGAGTGCAGCCGCTCGGAATTCTACGAATGATTTCGATGTTGTCGTCGCTCGGCGACATTCCAGCGGAAGTAGCGATCTGTCTGGCGACCGGAAATACAGCGAAGATACGCAATCTGAACTGTGGATTGATCAGGGCCGGCCGCGAAGCCAGTTTCGTTTTCCTCGACACGGCGCAACAATCCGCCGGAAAGAATCTGCTCGACAGCATTCAAAAAGGAGACTTGCCCGGAGTCGGCATGGTGATTACCGACGGCGCGGTCAGCATTCAGCGCAGCCGCAACACGCCGCCGGCCACGCGCGTGCCAGAAGTGGTGAAGCCATGAAAAACAATGTGGCGACGGCCACCTCGGCCGTCCAAGCGAAGGCGAAGGCAAGCGCCCCGGCACGAGCGATTCTAGTGCTTCTCATCTCCGTCCTCTGCGGCACCTCGCAAGTGTCGGCGCAGGTCTCGACCCCCGACTGGTGCCGCGCCCTCCCACGCCCCGAGTACAAAACGCTCAAACGCATCCCCGTCACTGATCCCTGGTTCGAAGTCTACGAACCCGCGCCTAACGTCTTCGCCATCTACGAGCCGCATCAAGCGGAAGAAACCATCGGCTATCTCATCGTCGGCAAGAAGCGCGCTCTGGAATTCGACACTGGCATGGGCATCAGCGACATCAAAAAAGTGATCTCTGAGCTGACGAATCTACCGATCATCGTGCTGAACTCCCACACTCACGACGATCACGTTGGCGGCAACTGGCAATTCGACACCATCTATGGAATGGACACGGATTTCACGCGCAAAAATGCGCAAGGCTCGCGCGAAGACGCGCAAGCCGAAATCACGCCCGATCAGATTTGTGGAACACTGCCAACAGGATTCGATGCGAAGTCCTACGCCACGAAGCCCTGGAAGATTACGGCCTATATGCACGATGGCGACAAATTCGATCTCGGAGGCCGCACGATTGAAGTCATCGCCACGCCAGGCCACACGCCCGACGCGATTTCGCTGATCGATCGCGCCAACGGCCTGCTGTTCACCGGCGACACTTACTACCCAGCGCCGATCTGGTTATTCCGGCCGGAAACGGATTTCAAAGCTTACGCTGCCTCGATCAGTCGCCTCAATGCTCTCGCACCCTATATTAAAGTTGTCCTGGGAGCACACAATATTCCTGTAGCGTCGCCGACCGAACTTACAAAGCTTGTTTTGGCATTCGCCGCAATGCGCAGCGGTAAAATCACCCCAACGGTGGATTCTCCGGGAAAGGTCCTCTACAAGGTGGGCGATATCTCTTTCCTGGTGGCTACTCCGACCGCAAAGTAATTAGCAGACCTACCGCAACCCGTCTTCCCCTTTGATCTGATTCTTGGTCAGGCCGCCCACGCGCGCCAGCGGACGCCCACTATCGGTCACAGCTACCGCGACCATGATTTCATTCGCGCGTGGAGCGTCGTTCAGACGAATTTCCATGCCATCGAAATGGCTACGCACGAAAGCGGCATCTTTATGGCCGAGGGGAATGTCGAGCACCACGCCCATGCCTCCACGTTTCTTCGAGGATGGAATCAAGGCCGCACCTTTGCCGAGGACTCGCCGCACAGGCGTTCCGAGTTTCGGATGAAGGATCGCTGCAGCGTGCTCGAGTTCGCCATTCTCGCCGACGGCTGCGGCCTTGCCATAGCTTTCAGCGGAGGCACCCGGAATGCCCAGCGCTGCGACGGCACGCGCGGTGAGCAGTTCGCCGAGTTCTTCTCCGATTGCCATCAGTTCGGAGAGATCTTCAACATATTTCCCGGCACAAGGGTTCTCAATCACCGCGACGGCCGCGGCTTTGCGTGTGGGCGGAGCGATCGCGCGCTCCATTTCGCGCTGCGTCTCTTCAACAAACGTCGCCAGCTTGCGGATCTTGGCTTTCATCTTTTCGGTTTCACCTGTCGATCTCTTTTCACCGGAGCCCGTCTTGGCCTTGAATCTCCGATGCTTTGAGCCCACCGACGCGGGCGTGCACGCGAGCACCGGTAGTCATCACTAACGCCAAGAGGATTTCATCGGCTCGCGGAGCATCGCTGATGCCCACTTCCATGGAATCAAAATGGCTGCGCACATACGAGGCGTTGATGTGCGTGATGGGAACATCGAGACGCGTGCCCGGACCTCCGACTTTTTTCGTGGATGCGACAATCGCCTTGGCTCCTCCGAGAACCTCGCGCATTCCGTAGCCACCCGGCGCGTGCCAGAGAGCTCCGTGCTCGAGCTCGCCCGAAGACCCGACGATTGCCCCCTTGCCATAGCCTTCGATCACTTTGGGATCGCCGCCCAGCGCGGCAACGAGAGAGCGCGCCATTTCCAGGCCGAGGGGCTTGAGATCGTCCATGAAGCTCTCGATACTCGCGACATACGATCCTGCGAACGGATTTCGAATGACGGCCAAGGATGCGGCCCGCCGCAGCGGTGTCGACACAATCGGACCGCCCTCATGAAAAATCTCTTCCACGCATGTGAGCTTCTTTCGTACGACGACCTCAGGCATGCAGCAGGATCCTTTCGTCAGCGGGAATCGACATCAATTGTGCAGTACGTATGTCTCCGACGATTTGCGTTTCTCCTTGCAAATGAAGCGCGGCGCTGCGGATCAGGCCCATTCGAAGCAAGCGATCGGCCATCTGCGCACCATTGGCTAGGGCTTGAGCTACTTCAGAAATGGTCAGATCTCCGACGAATTGCGTGACCAGACGATGGCCGAGATCGGTGTCAGGAGCAAGATCGCAGGCTGGAATGCGACGGATGGCGCGATGTCCGGGCAGATCGACGGCATTGGCAATAATGGTGGCGGCGGCATCAGCAGCGGCGGCGCGATCAGCGAGAACCGTGACGGCATCGGCAATTCCCAGGGAGAAACTGCGTCCGCGCCATCCGCTGGTCGCAATACCCCGGACGGGATCAGCAAATTGGAGCATGGTCGTGCCGAACAGCGATGGACGGTCCGGACGCTCGATCATGCCTACGGTGAATCGCTCGTTAGCGGTCAAATGCAAGGCTATGTCACCGCCGTCATTCACGTAGGCGTGTGACAGATTCGCTGCGTTTACCATCGTCGCCAGGATTTCTTCCGCCACCGCGCCTGCGACAGCGGCCATCGGCGTGATGAAGCATTCTGGAGCATAGGGCAGGACGGCTGCAGTCATTCGACGCGCGACCACGCCACTCGGCCATGCTGTATCTGGGCAGCAGGCCTGCCGCAAGAAAGACAACTCGCTGCACAGTTCATCCAGCACCGTCACGAAACGCGCACAGCCTGCGCGGTAGGCGGCATCAACTTCACACTGTTCTCCGAAGGCTTCGACGATCAGATCGATCGGACCGTCGTTGAGGTGAAGGCGGCGCCCGTCCGGCAGCATTCGAATTTGCGCTCGAGGATTCATCGTTTCCTGGCCTTCATCTCTGACTCCAACGGCCATGGATTATCCGCATGGGAACTGACCCTGCGACGCGCCTCAGTTGAAGAAACGATCGAATCCAGCGGCCGCACGCTCTCCATGTGGCCGCCCAGCTCGGCGTAGTCAGCGAGTTTCAAGGTGAATTCGATGGGCGCGACGAGAGCGGGAGTCGGCACGTATCCAAAAGCGTTGCGCGGCATGCGAGTCACATCGGCCATGAAAGTGATGCCGCCGCCAGGCCAAACGTACACGGGCGCGCCGCCGCAGGTCACGCGAGTCAGCGAGTCACGAACGGAGTGCGTGAGCTTCACGGGGTTTTCGGTCACGCCGGCTCGCAATGATCCGCCGGCGCCACCCATGAAGAGCACGGTGCACAATGCAGGCTCGCAATTTTCTCTGATGCGCGCCACCGATTCCTGCAAGTTCTGGGGCAATTGTTTTTCGTGAGGCTTGAGATCTTCTCCCAGTTCGAAATAGGCATGGTGCTCTCCGGTGGTGCTTACCATGAGCAATCGCAGTCCGGCCCACGCTTTCTTCGCGTTGAATTTCCCGAGGATGGAGAGTGGATCGTCGATGTTCGTTCCGCCCCACGAGGTTCCCGGCTGGGCAACTTGAAAATATCTTCCTGGGGTTGAGCGCCTTCCCTTCAGCTTGATTCCGGTCTCCGGAATGCCGAGCAACTTTCCGGCCTGATGTTCGGAGAGCACACCCGTGATGTGATCGTCGACGACCACGACGTCATCCACTTTCCCGAACCATTGACGGGCGAACATGCCGATGGTGGCGGAGCCGCAGCCAACACGCATGCGTTCTTCCTGAGCGCCATCGACAATGGGGGGCTTACCTGCTTGCACGACAACGTGCGCTCCGTCATCAATCTTTAACTCAACAGCGTCACCGTTACACAGATGCAGCAGTGTGTCGCAAGTCGCGGTTCCCTCGTGGCGACTGCCTCCGGTCAGATGTCGCACGCCGCCCAGCGAAAGCATTTGAGAGCCGTACTCGCTCGTGGTGACATGTCCGACTGCTTCGCCCTGGGCTCGCACGGTGCTGCATTCAGCGCCGAGATGGCGGTCGGTGTCGATCTTCACTTTGACGCCGCAGTAGCTAAAAATGCCTTCGGTCACGACCGTGACCATGTCAACGCCCTCGACCTGCGACGAGATGATAAAGGGTGCGGGCTTGTAGTCGGGATAGGTGGTGCCTGCACCGATCGCAGTGACAAAAGTCTCGCCGTGGCTGACAAGCGTTCCGTCCCAGTCGCGGCTGCGATCGAGAAAGGGAACGATCGAATCACCGCGCTCGACGGCACGATCGAGGACGACGTGCGGATCGAGGCGAACGAGTTTCCCGTCATGATTGCCATAGCGGTCACACGACCCTGTTCGGCCGGGCTTGATGTAGCACAGCACCGGACAGGCATCGCAGCGAATCGCGTCGTCAGCCACGAGTACCTCCGTTATTCTTGGCGAGAATCGCAGCACGTACCCGGTCCGGCGTGGCTGGCACTTTGTGGATGCGAACTCCGATCGCATCGTGGATCGCATTGAGAATCGCAGGAGCCGTCGGAATGACCGCCTGCTCGCCGATTCCCTTTGCGCCAAACGGACCAATGGAAGATGGGACTTCAATCAGGATTGATTCAATCGGAGGAATATCTCCGGCCGAAGGAATCAAGTAATCGTGCAAATTCTCGCCCTTCCCGGGGAAGAATTCCTCCATCAACGCCATGCCGAGGCCTTGTGCAACGCCGCCTTCAATCTGACCTTCGATCAGCGTGGGATTGATGGCGCGACCCACGTCGTGCGCTGCCGTGATCTTCAAGACCTTTACAGTGCCGAGTTCGGTGTCGACTTCGATCTCCGCCGTGTGCGCGCCGAATCCGTAGACCGCGTAAGGAGTGCCCTGACCGTTTTGATCCAGCGGAGTGATTGGCGGATCAAAGGTCGCCTCGCTGGTGATGATGTAGCCAAGATGATCGAGTGGCAATTCGGTGAGGGAAAGCGTTCGGTTCTTCTCGTTCTCCGAGACTTTTATGACGCCGTCACCGAATTCAATATTTGCGCATTTACAGGCACCGGCAAGCTTGAGAATATCGTCACGCAACTGGCTTCCCGCCATGTGAGCAGCTTTGCCGGTCACAAACGTTTGTCGCGAGGCGGAAGTCTTGCCGCAATCGGGCGTAATCGCCGTGTCGCCTGAGACCAAATCGAAATGCGTGATCGGCGCGCCGACGGCATCCGCACAAATCTGCGTGACAATCGTATTCGATCCCTGACCGATATCGACTGCGCCCTGATGGAGCGCGATCCTTCCGTTGGGCTTCAGTCCAATGCGCACGGTTGAGGGATTCGGCAGCGAGGTGTTCCCGCAGCCGTACCACATTCCAGCAACGCCGACGCCGCGCCGGAGAGGTCCTTTCGACCTGGAGTTGAATCGCTGCGCATCCTCGAGAGCAGACTTCCATTTAGGCCGCAGCGCTTCAAAGCAAGCTCGCATTCCCACGCCTTCGCCGAGTACTTGGCCGGTTACAGTCGGGGTATCGTTCTCGATTGCGTTGAGAATGCGAAATTCCAGCCGGTCAATTCCAACTTTATTAGCGAGATCGTCGTACAGCTGCTCCTCTGCGATGGCCGCCTGGGGGACGCCAAATCCGCGAAATGCTCCCGCGGGAACGAGGTTTGTGTGAACCGCTCGCGTAAGGGCACGGTAGTTCGGAACGTAATAAGGACCCGACGCGTGTACCGGAACGCGTCCCGCGACCGTCGGTCCCCAAGAAGAATAGGCACCGGTGTTGAAGTCAGCCGCGAAATCGAGGGCAGTCAGTTTTCCCTCGCGAGTGGCTCCGGCGCGCAGACGCATGCGCGCAGGATGGCGTTTAGTGGTAGATACGATCGATTCCGTTCGCGAGTAGACCATCCGGACGGGACGTCCCAACTTCCACGCAGCCAGCGCCAAAAAAGGCTGGACGGAAAGATCGAGTTTGGAGCCGAAACCTCCGCCGACAGCGGTAGGAATGATGCGAACGCTTTCCGGAGGAATTCCGAGAATCTTTGCGATGTCGGCGCGGTCCATGTAGGGAGACTGCGTACACGCTTGAATTTCTACCGTGTCGTCGACGCGACGCGCAAACCCGGCTTCCGGCTCAATATAAGCGTGTTCGACAAATCCCGTTTCGTACTCGCCTTTTATGACAACGTCGGCCTCAGCCAGCGCCCGATCGACATCGCCGCACACCACCCGACCGCGCACCAGAATATTGTCTTCGCGGTTCGCGTGAATCTGAGGCGCTCCTTCCGCAAGGGCGTCATCAATCGTCTGGATCGGCGGAAGTTTTTTCCAGATCACGGGAAACGTACTGAGATCCAATGCTTCGAGAACTTCCGGATCGCCAACGATTGCGGCGATGGCTTCGCCGCGATATCGGGCCTCCGCATGCGCGAACACGGGTTGATCGGCAAATCTGGGTATGACACCGTAACAGTCGATGCCGGGAACATCCTTCGCAGTCAGCACTGATGCGATTCCGGGATGACTAGGAAGAAAATCCTTCAAGTCGCCAAACTGAAACCGCGCGCGATGGTGCGGACAGCGAATTACGCGCAAGGCCAACGTTCCGGAAGGAATTTCGTCGGCTCCGAAGACTTCGGTGCCGTCGACTTTCTTCTTTCCATCAAGCCGCTCGAGCCGCTTACCCACGGCGGACCCGGCTTGAGGAGAAAGCTCCTTCGGTCTCGCCACGTTGCAATCTACAATTGCGCGGACGATCTTGCGGTACCCGGTACACCGGCATAGCACTCCGCCGATTGCGTCCATCACTTCACGTTCACAGGGAGACGCATTCTTCTCCAACAGTGCAGTAGCGGCAACCAGCATGCCGGGCGTACAGGCTCCGCATTGCGCGGCGCCGTAAGCCAGAAAAGATTTTTGCAACCGGTCGTGAAGAGGAGATCGGTTCGCCAAACCTTCGACGGTCGTGACGTCGCACCCCGCGGCCTGAGCGGCAGGTACAAGGCAGGAGCAAACGGGGACGCCGTTGAGCAGCACGGTGCACGCTCCACAGTCGCCGGCGTCGCATCCAACCTTGGTTCCAGTCAATCCAAGATCGTCTCGAAGCACCCTCGACAAACGTCGCGCTCCCGGCACAGTCACCTCGACGTGGCGACCGTTCACCGAGAGCAGAATCAATTCGGTGTCAGCTGGTACCGGCAGTTTGTGCGTGGTCGCCACGTCAGAAGCTCCTCGCACAGTTTTCCAAAGCACGATGAATCAGCGTTAGGGATGCGTCGAGACGGTAGTCTGCCGTGGCACGAACATCATCAATCGGAGAGAGCACAGAAAGATGCTCGGGCTTCACGACCCGACCGACGCCCGATGTGAACGGTTGGCCCTTGAGATCGGATTCGAGTCGTGTCAATCGTTGAGCAGTCGCCGAGCAGGAACCGACGGCGATCCTTGCCTCGCCGACACATCCCTCCGCGTCAGGCAGCACGACGACCGCGACCATGGAGATCGAGATCACGAGGTAGCGCCGCGCCCCCAATTTCAGAAAAGTGGAAACTGCGTCATCCACTTTCCGCGGAATTAGAATCGCCGCGAGGATCTCATCCGAACGCCGCATCGTCTTACGATTACCGATGAGAAATTGCGAGAGCGGCATGCGACGAGTCTCGAGGGCTGAAGCAAGTTCAACCTCTGCATCAAGCGCCAGCAGCGGAGGCACGCCGTCCGCCGCCGGAGAAGCATTGCACAGGTTCCCTGCGACGGTGCCGCGATTCTGAATCTGTACCGACCCGACTTCCCTCGCCGCAGCTTTGAGCGCGTCGAAACTGCGTGGAAGTGAAGTTCGAATCACGTCGGTCCAGGTCGTCAATCCGCCAATGCGAATCCAGTCTTTGCCGGTAGTGATGCCCCGGATTTCCCCGAGCGCGGAGATGTCCACGACGTCGCGTTGCGGCAACCGCTCTCCAAGAGCGGGATAGAAATCCGTGCCGCCCGCGAGTATTTGCCCGCCTGAAGCAGCCAAAACAGAAACAGCTTCATGCAACGATTTCGGCTTGAGGTACAAAGGCCCGGGTCCCCCGCAATGCGCTCTTGCCCACCCACTTTACAGGTTTTTTATACGAAGCAACGGATGTTTGTACAGCGGCGGTCAAGCGGGAAACAAGCGCTGCATCGTCTGGGAGCGGTAATCGAAAATACGTTCGACATCCCGCTTCACAAGTATCTTGTGGGCTATCCATCCAAGAATTCCAAAAGGAAGCGCATAGGTGACACGGTCGCGCATCGTCGTGCCGCCCTCGTAGGCCGAGAATGAATGCTCATGGTTCCATAACGCGTAAGGCCCGGAGACTTCGCGATCCACAAAGCCATGCGGAGGATTCCACTCGGAAATCTCCGTCGTCCATCGAATGGGCAGCGCATGCCAGCGCAGGCGATAACGAATCAGCGATCCGGCTTGCAATGTTTGCGGAGTCGCGACCATGCGGAAATCGAGCCACGGCGGAGTGATGACCTGAAGATTTTCCGGCCTGGAGAAAAACTCAAATACTTCCTCAATCGGCCTGGTAAGCCATTGCTCGCGGTGCAATACGTACGTATGCATTTTCCTGCGTACTCCGTGCTCTTGGCCCAATATGGGGATTGACACCAGCTGCGAGCTCTGGCAAAAAAGAAGAACCATGTTAGCGCAGTGGAAGATCAAGCCGTCGGCACTCTTCATCCTCAGTTGCATGATTTTCCTCATGCTGCTGATCGTGGTGCTGCCGGACGTCGACCTGCCCGACACAGCGTTCCATAGAAACACGGGACCTACTGCCATCCACGCGCAGGCTAATGCAGCACCGTTAGTGGTCGCCACAGCCGACGTTTCAGAGTTCTCTGGCAAATTAGATGCTTATCAGCCCTTCTACGAGCCGGGAGCCTTAATCGGCAGCCCCGATCCAAATTTTCGACCCATCATTCTTCGCTCTATTCGCCGCTAGCCAGGCGGCTTCGCTTGCTTGCGCCGCTTCGCATCGCGAAGCACGGATCGGCATTCCGGCCGAATTCCAGTTCCCCTCTGGAAGTGATGCGGCTGTTTCGCCGCGACCGCCTTCCACTCCATCAGCCAACGCAATCACGCCAAGGAGCGCAATATGAGTTTCGACGTTCTTTTCGATTTCGAATATATCCCGCAACACTCAATTAGCAGCTTGATCGAGCAGGCTTCGGCTGAAACCGGATTTACCCCTACAGACATTGCTGCAATGATCAACTCGGAATTGGAAACTGATCATTTGCTTGCCTACATCACGGCTATGGTATCGAACCGGATGAATTGAACGCGGTTCTGTTCCAAATGCTGCGCCAGGGGGATGTGCGGTCGGGCACAAACCGATGTCCTATGCTCGGAGAATCCCGCCGTTTTGTGTTCTAATCTCCGCGTCTTATTTTCCGCGATCAGAGTATTCGGAGATTCCATGCCCTTCATCCGCCCACGCTGTTTTGCCGCCGGGGTTGTGCTGCTCATCTCTGCTTCAATCTACGCACAGGTTCCGGCAAGTACAACACCTCCTGGCGACCTCGACGCCTATGTCGCCTCCTCGATGAAGACATTCGACGTGCCTGGTATGGCCGTCGCGATTGTGAAGGATGGCAAGATTCTCGTCGCCAAGGGATATGGCGTTCGCAAGCTGGGCGATCCGACGCCGGTCGATGAATTCACTATGTTCGGCATTGGATCCAATACCAAAGCGTTTACGACCGCGGCACTCGCGACGCTTGTGGATGAAGGCAAGCTTTCGTGGGATGATCCGGTTTATGAGCGACTGCCGGGCTTTGTTATGTATGACCCGTACGTCTCGCACGAGATGACGATCCGCGACCTTTTGACGCATCGAAGCGGAATGGGCCTGGGCGAAGGGGATCTTCTTTTCTGGCCGCATACGACCTACACGCGCGAAGAGGTCATCTACAAGCTGCGCTTCATGAAGCCGCAGTCTAGTTTCCGCAGCCACTATGCATATGACAATCTTCTTTACATGACTGCCGGCCAAATCGTTCCTGCGGTGACGGGAACGTCCTGGGATGACTACATCAGGCAGCGTATTTTCGCGCCGCTCGGGATGAACCACTCCAACATCAGCAACGCGGCCTTCAAATCTGGCGACGATTATGCGTTTCCGCATTCGCGCGTCGATGGAAAGTTACAGGTCGTTGCCTTCGGCGAGCTCGACAATGCCGGTCCTGCGGGAGCAATCAATTCTTGTGCGGCCGACATGGCAAAGTGGGTGCAGCTGCAGTTGAATCGCGGTAAGTTCATCGACCGCGATGGACGCTTGTTCACCGAACAGCGTTCGAAGGAAATGTGGACACCGCAGACGATTCTTCCGATCGGAGATCCTCCGGCACCTCTTGCCGGACTGAAAGCCAACTTCGCTGACTATGCTCTGGGCTGGGGATTGCGCGATTATCACGGACGCAAACTTGTCGGACACACGGGAGGCGTCTCGGGATTCGTCTCGCGCGTGATGCTCGTACCCGAAGAAAATCTCGGAGTCGTGGTTTTAACCAATGGCGAAGAAGGCGGAGCTTTCGATTCCATCCTCTATCACGTGCTCGACTACTACTTTCATCTCCCTCCGACCGACTGGATCGCCGCGTACAAAGCGGTGAAGGATAAAGAAGAGAAGGACGCCGAAGAGACCATGAAAAAAGCGGAGGGGGCGCGCGATGCCAATTCGAAGCCTTCCCTTCCGGTGGAGAAATATGCGGGCGTTTACAACGACGCATGGTATGGACCGATTACGATCCGCATGGAGAAGGGTGGCCTTGTGATCACCTTTGACCACACGCCGACGATGATCGGGGACCTGCAGCACTGGCAGCACGACACTTTTAAGGCACACTGGCGGTTGCGGACGATCGAAGACGCGTTCATCACGTTTTCTCTGAACCCGGATGGCACAATCGACAGCGCCCGCATGACTGCTGTCTCGCCGCTCGCCGATTTCAGTTTCGACTTTCAGGACTTATTGCTGAAGCCTGCGGTCGCGGCTGTGGACAAGAAATAAACGGCGCATTTTAATTCTTCCCGACCCCAACGTTGGCAACCACGAACAACTCGCCGCTCGGAACGGCCGAGGCCGCGGTCGAATCGCACAGCGCAGGTCTCCGGCGGGAACTCGGACTTTTCGACCTTATCCTCGCTCAGATTCTCCTCGTCATCGTTCCCGACTTCTTCGGTACGGCGGTAAAAGCGGGCCCGTCGCACGTCGTGCTGTGGCTGTCAGCAATGCTGCTGTTCTTCATCCCGCTCGCGTTGATCGTCGCGCATCTCAATCGCTTAATGCCGCTCGAAGGCGGGCTTTACGAATGGGCGAGGCTGGCCTTCAACGATCAAATCGGCTTTCTGGTCGCATGGAATCTATGGCTGTTCATCATGCTGTACGTTGCAGTGATCGGCTTGGTTACCTCGACTTTCCTGGCGTACGCGGTGCCATCGCTCGCATGGATGGCCGATAACAAGTGGGCGGTGCTTGCCGCCTCGGTTGCGCTGATCGCGGCGCAAATGCTCTTGGCTGGAATCGGATTCGGCGTCGGCAAGTGGTTCAACAACGCAGGCAGCATCGCCGTGCTGATCACAGTCGGTGTGCTCGTGGCTCTTCCGCTAGCGAACCTGCGACACGGATCGATGACCGCATTCCATCCTCTGCGCCTGGTGGCGCCGCCGCTCACAGTGTTCACCCTCAGCGTCTTCAGCAAAATGACTTTCGGTGCGCTGAGCGGGTTTGAATATGTCGCCATCTTCGCGGGGGAATCGCGGAATCCCGTGCGAAATATTGGATGGTCCATTCTGATCACAGCGCCCGTCATCGCGCTGATCTATATCTTCGCGACCAGCGCGATTCTGGCGTATGTTTCGCCGGACGCCGTCGACGTGATTGGTCCGATCCCGCAAGCCCTGCGTCTCGGCTTTGGCAACTTCGGCGCGGCGATCGTTCCCATCGCAATCTTCCTTCTGCTGGCAAACTATCTGTCTACGTTCAGTCTCTATTTCAGCGGAAGCGCGCGGCTGCCCATGGCTGCAGGCTGGGACAATCTACTGCCGGCATGGTTCTCACGCCTGCACGCTCGTTACAAGACACCCGTCAATTCAATTCTTTTCCTGGGAGGCGCGACGCTCGCCGCCAGCATCGCAGCTTTAATTGGGGTGGGCGAGCAGGAAGCTTACGAGCTTCTTCTGACCTGGGGATTCACGTTTTACGGCGTGGCGTATCTGGCGCTGTTCGCGATACCGCTTCTCGCGCCGAAAACCAGCGGAATTCGTCCACGCCTCGGGCTTCGTGTGGCGGCCGCGTCTGGGTTTCTCGTCACGCTGCTATTTGTGATCCTCTCGATATACCCGGTCATCCGAGTCGAGGATCAGTCCCGGTATTCCATGAAGATCGCTGGGGTCGTCCTGGGAGCTAACCTTCTGGGCTGGGTGAGCTACCGCGCGGGACAACGAAAAAATCGACCCGCAGTTCGCCAATCCTGATCGCCGTTAGGGAATTCTGCAGTTCGATCTCGGATCGAGTAGAGGTACGAGTCCCTTACAACTGTCCACGAGCTAGACACAATCTGGAAAGCCGACAACGTGCCGTATAAATAACGAGCAGCGTTAAATGCTCGATCGGACGATCTGGTTCATTCTAGACGAGTTAGAAGATTTTTCACTCGAGCCGCCGAAGTTGGAGAAAGGCTCCCTGCATGCAAAGACATATCCGCAATATTCCCTCCCCCATCGCTGACCCTAGAAAGCACGGGCGCCCGATTTCTTCGGGCGCCCGTGACGTCAGCCCGTAGATATTCAGAAAGGATTATGCCGCGTGGAAACCGCTGCCCAGAAAGCCTTGTTGCCGGTAGTGCCCGCATCGAAACCTGTGCCGACTCCAGCGCTGTTACTGGCCATGCTCGGCGTTTCGGATAAAGTCAGCGACCTCATCCTCTCGCCGGGAAGTTTTCCGATGGTAGAACTCTCCGGTAAATTGACTCCGGTCAAAATCTCCGGCATGGGACCTCTAACGCCCGAGGACACTCGTCGTATTGCCCTCGAACTGATGGGAGACAGCAAACAGGCCACGGATTCCCTGCAGAACCAAGGATCGTGCGACATCTCGTATCGTGTACCAGGACACTGCCGGTTTCGCGTGAATATATTTCAGCAGCGCGCCAGCCACGCCATCGTTATGCGCGTGATCCCGCAGACAATTCCGACGCTGGCCAGCTTGAACCTGCCTCCACAACTTGCAGAGATCGCAGATCTCAAGAATGGAATCGTTCTCGTGACCGGCCCGACAGGATCGGGGAAATCCTCGACGCTCGCGGCGGTGCTTGATCGCATCAATGAAATTCACTCGTACCACATTCTGACGATCGAAGACCCCATCGAGTTCATGCATCGGCACAAACGCTCGATCGTTCACCAGCGCGAATTGCACAGCGATACTCCAAGCTTTGCACTCGCGCTGCGCGCAGCGCTGCGGCAAGCTCCCAAGGTCATTCTCGTGGGCGAAATGCGCGATAAAGAGACCATCGAAATCGCGTTAGAGGCTGCCGAAACGGGCCATCTAGTTATGTCGACGCTGCATACGATCGACGCTTCGAAAACAGTGGAGAGGATCATCGGAGCGTTTCCGATGAGCGAGCAGCACATCATCCGCAACCGACTGGCGAAAAGCTTTCGGGCGATCGTTTCGCAGAGACTGATCCCACGAAGTGATGGAAAAGGGCGCGTGGCTATCGTGGAGATTCTGAAATCAACGCTGCGGACGCGTGATTACATCGAAAAGGGCGAACAGGAAGGCAAGACACTTCTGGAAGCGATGGCTGATGGAGATACTGATGGCATGCAGCACTTCGACGGCGAGATCGAAAAACTCGTGCGCGTCGGTCTGGTTGAGATGAACACCGGACTTGCTTATGCTACGAATCCCGGGAATCTAGCGCTTCTATTGTCAGACATGAAGGACGCTGCGACCGCCATATAACGCTCGATAGCTGCCGCTAACGCAGGAAGACATGCGCCGCATCTTCCACCCGGATCGTCGATTTCCTCCGCGAGCCAGTGGCAACGTTGTATGCGACGAGCAGGTGATCTTCCACGATCAGCAATTCCCTCTCGCTGATCCATCCCACCAGCGTCGCGTGAGGCACGAAGGCA
Source organism: uncultured Acidobacteriota bacterium (assembly GCA_963793945.1). Taxonomy (GTDB): domain Bacteria; phylum Acidobacteriota; class Terriglobia; order Terriglobales; family Acidobacteriaceae; genus Sulfotelmatobacter. The sequence continues at coordinate 972,331 of CAWCCE010000003.1, forward strand.
AGCTGGCGCGGAGTATCCCCGACGGTCTTCACGGCAACAGCGGGTAGATCGCCCAGAGCTTTGCGGATGTGCTGCGACTCTTCGGGATTAGCCTGTCCTTGCTCCGCGAGCTGAATCGGCTTGTTGGGTTGTGCGGTCGCGACAATCGTCATCGCGATCGATCCGGCGTCCGGAGATAAGCGCGCATTCAGCGTGTAGAAACTCACATCGTAGTCTGGATTCCTATATGTCGCCTGCTCGTCAAAGACGGTCGTTTTTTTGCCGCCCGCGACAACCAGAGTTTGATCGTTGCTCTGGTTCGACCAACCGCAACATCCAGTGTCGGGAATCGCTTCCACGATCGAATTTCCGTCGAGAGAGGAATCCAGTAGGCGTTGCAGCGGCTCTGAAAAAGCAGTCGCCGTCCACTTTCCGCTTTCTTCTTGATAGCGCACGCTCGACTTATAAACGGGAGTGGTCTGACCGGCGACGAATTGGGTCATCAGGAAAAATCTATCGACGCCCGCGTCCGGGCCCCAAACCACGCCCGAAGGGCAACTCTCTTCGCACGAGCCGGTAGGGCAACGGCAGTCCGGAAGTTTTGTGGAGGTGAGATCTTCGCGTGCACCGCCCGTGAGATCGGTTCGCCACGCCTGCCAAGTTGTTTCGACGGAAAGATCCACTTCGTCACGCTGCAAACGTCGCGCCTGATTTGCAAACCAAAAGAGATGTTTCCCGTCCGACGACAGAAGAACGACCGGCGCCGATTCAATCACCGCCTGATTCGATCCAGTCTCCTCAATCTTGCGCTCGATTCCTTGATCCATGGTGGTGGCAGCATGGCCGTTCCATATCCAGACTTTGTGTGAACCCGCGGCGTCGTCTTCAGAGAGGGGAAGTGTGACCGTCGGAGCAAACAATACTTGGCCAATCCGATTCAATGAAATGCTCGCCGGAGACTTGACGGCCTCGACTGGAAGCTTCACTGTCTGCTTCGCGGAGAAATTCGCCGGATCGTACTCGACCATCTCGCCGGATGCCCGCAGCACCCAAAGATGTGTGCCCTGCCCGAACAGAGGCAGAGCGAATAACAGCAGCCCGGTCAATCGCAGTATGTTTCGACCGAATGGAATCACTTTGTTTCGACCACCGGCAATTCGACGAAGCTCGCTTCATCCGGCGAGTGATAAATCCGCTGCACCGCTTTCTGATAGTCGCCCGGCTTGGCCCAGAAGATGTTGGGTACAAACTTCTGCGGATTCCGATCGTACAGCGGGAACCAACTCGACTGTACCTGCACCATGATTTTGTGTCCGGGCAGAAAAACGTGATTCACCGTTGGCAGGGTGAAGTGGTACAGCAGAGGCTTGTCCGAAGCGATCGCCTTGGGCGTTTCCAGGCTCTCGCGATAACGCCCGCGGAAGATGTCCGCGGAAACCATCAACTGGTATCCCCCCATGTGTGGCTGCAACGCCACTTCGTCAGGATAAACGTCGATCACTTTCACCACCCAATCCGAATCCGTTCCGCCGGTCGATGCAATCAAGTTCACCACCGGCTGCCCGCTGATCTTTAATGGTTCCTTGAGAACATCAGATGCAAAAGCCACAACATCCGGTCGTCCAGAAGCCTCGCGCTGATCGTCCACCAACCATTGCGCCCATGTCGCCTCGCCCGTGTACCCAACCGGCTGAATCGGACGCGAGCGAAAAGGCACCGGCTTGGCGGGATCCGAAACATATTCTTCGAAAGCCGAAGCGCTACTCTGCGGAGCATCGAAGCTGAGTTTCAATCCCGCCTCCAGATAGAGTGGCTTAGGGTGAATCGTGCAGCCAGAAGCGCAGCCGGCGGGCCATGCAGGCAATCGTTCCCAGGTATTCGTACCGGTCTCAAACGCCGTCACTGTCGCTACGTCTGCCTTAGGTGCGCCATCTTTTAAATACTGATCCAGAAATGGCCGCAGAATGTGTTCTCGAAAATAAAGTCCGGTATCGCTGTCGAACTTGATCGCCCCGAGAGAACTGCCGTCGCCGATTTCCTGCCCGTGATGCCACGGGCCCATAACAAGAAATACTTTGTCGTTGGCGGTGTCCTTGGGCTTGATCGCTTTGTAGACGGCGGGCGCGCCGTAAATGTCTTCCTGATCCCACAAGCTGTCAACCAGCATTACCGGAACCTTCAATGGCTGCGCTGCGAGAATCTTGTCCATCGCTTGCTGCTGCCACCACGCATCGTAGCTCGGATGCTCCAGCAACTTCCGCCAGAAACCAACCTGCTCCATGCCGTGCCGACGGCCCAATTCCCCGGCCGATCCAGCAGACATAAAGTTGTCATAGTCATCAAAGTGATCGCTCCACCACGGAACGCTATTGTCGCGAGTTCCCTCCTGCTCATAGATGTACGGCATGTTCTGCTCACGGAACGCACCATTGTGAAACCAGTCATCTCCCATCCAGCCATCGACCATGGGATTCATCGGCACGGACACTTTCAGCGCTGGGTGTGGATTCACCAGCGCCATCAACGGGAGGAATCCATCGTACGAGATTCCGAGAATTCCTACTTTGCCGTTGCTCTCCGGGATATTTTTCACCAGCCAGTCGATTGTGTCGTATGTATCGGTAGAGTGATCGACCGCAGTTGGATTCAGCGGACCGTGCGGCGGACGCGTCATCACATAGTCGCCCTCGGATCCGTACTTGCCGCGAACATCCTGCACTACGCGGATGTAGCCGCCTCCCACAATCACTTCGACCGCATTGTCGTATCCGCTCAGAATTGGCCCCAGATGCGAACTGGCCGCATGACTCAACTGCGCGCTGGCGTTGTAAGGAGTTCGCGTCAGTAGGATCGGAGCATTCTTCGCCCCCTTCGGAATCACTATGACAGTATGCAGCTTTACACCATCGCGCATCGGAATCATCACGTCGCGTTTGATGTAGTCAAAGCTGTCGGCCGAGGGCTCGAGTTTGTCAGGCCTCTCGCTCGGCAGTGTGGCAGCGGGTGTCGCAGTTTTTTGTGCCGCAGAAGAAGGTTGGAATTCCAGGAATGCAGGAAACATCGCGAGCAGACACACGAAACGACCAGCAGCAGTCACTCTCATGAAGGGCCCTCAGGAATCGACGAATGGTACAACCTCGCGATGCGGCTTGCCAAATGGCATTGGAGGACCGCACGGCAGGTAATCATCTCGGGGGTTACTGTTAGCACGGGCATCGCATCATCGTGCAATACTTCGACTTCCCCTTCGTAACGCGGCCCGTCGCAATCTCGAAACTAAACTTTCCAGGGAGGGTTCAATCTCGCATGACAAACAAAATCACGTACTCTCTGCTCACCCTGGCAGTAGCTGGTCTGATGGTTGCCGGATCGGCTTCTGCTCAATCTCAAAACACAGCCGGCGCCGGCGCGGATCAGGTGGATCCTGGTCATCCGCGCGTGAACCAAGTCAACGGGCGCGAAACCAATCAACAGGGCCGGATCGCGAACGGAGTGAAGAACGGTCAGCTCAGGCCCGGACAAACGGCTCGTCTCGAGCGCGGCGAACAGCGCCTGCAGAACAACGAAAAGCGCGACATGGCAAAGGACAACGGCCATCTGACGAAACAGGACCAGCGCCAGCTCAATCACGAAGCGAACCACATGAGCAAGCGCATTGCCGCCGACAAGCACTCTGCAAAATAGTGTGGGCGGGCTCCCGCGCTTTGACAATGTGTATAGAAGAAAGAGCCGCCGCTTTCGCGGCTTTTTCTTTTGCGGAATGACAGCCAGACTCGTATCCAGATCCAGCGGGAAGTGGTAGGCTAGCCAATTCCTGTAGAACGGGACTCGGGCGGGCACCGCAACCATATTGCGCCGGACTCCCGTATAATGACCGGAATCCGTAAGGGGTTTCGCTCTCGTTCGTTTTGCCCGCGCTCGCGCATTTTGAATTATGCCGGTTGACTCGACAACTCCAAAACCTGGAATGGAAGCCGCGAGTCTAACGGACGTTGGACTCCAGCGCGAAAACAACGAAGACTCCTACCTGTATTGGGAACCTGAGTCTGACGCCGATTTTCGTCGCAAGGGTCGGCTCGCCGTCGTCGCCGACGGCATGGGTGGCTACGATGGCGGACAGGAAGCCAGCCGCCTCGCCGTCGAGACCGTCCGTCACACGTACGATCGCGAGTTTAAGGGCGACCCTCAGCAGACTCTCAGCGCTGCATTTCAGTCTGCTCATGACACGATTCAGCGCTATGCCCTTGAGCATCCACAGTTTCATGGAATGGGCACGACTTGCACGGCGCTCGCGATTATCGGTACCGACCTCTATTTCGCCCACATCGGTGACAGCCGTTTGTATCTCGTGCGCGACGGCTCTCTCACTCGCCTGACTCGAGACCATTCCTATGTGGGCCGCCTGGTCGAGAACGGCATCGTTCGTTCTGAAGACGCCGAGTCTCATCCCCAGCGTCATATTCTGACCGCTGCATTAGGATCTGGCCGCGACATTGTTCCGCACATTTCGGCACAGCCAGTCGAACTCGAAGAATCCGACGTGCTGGTTCTCTGCACGGATGGACTCTGGAGTCTTGTCCCAGAACGCGATATCGCCCAGGTTGCGCAAGCGAATCCCCCGGCGGAAGCTTGCACCAAGTTGGTGCGGATGGCGCTCGAGCGCGGCGGACCAGATAACATCACCGTCGTCGTTCTGCGCGTTTCGACCGGCTAGTCCACTCGCATTCTCAAACCTGGCGAGTGTGCAAGAACCTGCAAACATTACTGTTCTTAACAATCCTTATGTTGATTACCGCATTCCGAAGCTGCAATCTTGTGCACACGTAGCTCCCATCGCGACAGCATAACAACCCTTCAAACTATTGATTTCACAAGTGATTTTTCCGATCAGGAGATCTTTGAATTTGGAATTTCGCTTGCTATGTCACTTATGTTAATAATGTCTATTAGTTCCATGTAGTTTATGTATAATTCGCTGCTATGAAAATCTCTCAAAAAGGTCTTTATGCCCTGCAGGCGATGATGATGCTGGCCCGCCATCATCATCAGGGCGCCATTAAGATTCGCGACATCGCATACGAAGAAGCGCTGCCGGAGAAATTCCTCGAGCTGATTCTCCTCGAGCTCAAGAACGCGCGAATGGTCGATAGCGTTCGGGGCGCAAAAGGCGGCTACCAGCTCCGGCGTGATCCTTCAGAGCTGCATCTCAGCGAAATCATTCGTCTGATAGACGGTCCGCTGGCGCCGTTCGGCGACGCAGAACACCTGCGGGAATTAATCGACCGTGATCTCCCGCACCGCGCGCTCTACCAGGTATTTCTCGATGTCCGCGATGCCGCTGCACGCATTTTGGATAACACCACTCTGGCCGATCTAATTTCCGGAGACGGCCCCGCCGGCAAAGGCAGCAAGCGCCAGAAAAAACAATCCGCCAACGTCCTCCCCATGGTCGTCGGAGGCCCTAAGGGTGAATAGGCGCTCGATATTCGGAGTCTTCTTATTATTCGCGACTGCGGTCGCAAGCTGGGCTCAGGGGGCGGCCGCCACTACCATTCGCGTCGGCGCATTTCCTAACATCACGCATGCGCAGGCGATGGTGGGCAAGGCGAACGGATGGTTCGATAAGGCCATGGGACCCCAGGTCAAAGTACAGTGGACCAGCTTTAACGCTGGACCGTCGGCGATCGAAGCCCTATTCGCCGGAGCGATCGACATGACCTACGTCGGGCCGAATCCCGCGATTAATGGCTACGTCCGCTCCAACGGTGAAGCCTTGCGCGTTGTTTCAGGAGCCGCCAGCGGTGGAGCTTCGTTGATCGTGCGCAACGACGCTGGCATCAACAAGCCTGAAGATTTTCATGGCAAGCGTGTGGCATCACCGCAATTCGGCAATACGCAAGACGTCGCGCTCCGCAATTGGCTCAAGAATCACGGCCTCAAGTCCAATGACAAGGGCGGCGATGTGCGCATCATCCCGATGGCAAATCCTGACCAGCTGACGTTGTTCCTCAAAAAAGATCTCGACGCCGCGTGGGCACCAGAACCTTGGGCGACACGGCTGATTCATGAAGGCAATGGCCGCCTCTTTGTCGATGAGCGCTCACTCTGGCCGAACGGACAATTCGTGATCGGGGTGCTCGTCGTGAACACCAAGTTTCTGAACGCGCATCCCGACCTGGTGAAGAATTGGATTCGCGCTAATGTCGATTTGACCGACTGGATCAATGCCCACCCGCCCGAAGCCAAGAAACTTCTGAACGAGCAGATTCAACGCGAGACCAGCAAGGCACTTCCCCAGGTCGTCCTCGACGAAGCTTTCTCGCGGATGCAGGTAACCTACGACCCGCTCCACGCTGCCCTGAACACAGCCGCGCAGCAGGCCTTTGACGACGGCTTTCTGGGCCGCCAGATGCCGGATCTCTCCCGCCTGTACGATCTCACGCTCCTCAACCAGGTTCTTGCGGAAAAGAACCGAAAGGCGATTCAATGAGCACCAGCGCGCACAATGTCCCGGCGCAGTTCCCGATTCCAGTTGAACCCGTGATGCCTGCTCGGCCCGGCAACCGCAGCAAGTTCGGACCGGTTTCCGTTGGCCGTCAAGTGCGCCCCATCTCGCCTGAAGTTCCCAAGGTCGGCCTCAGCGAAATCTCCCTGAGCTATCGCACGCAAAGCGGTGAGCGACTGCTGGCGCTCGACAACATTAATCTTCAAGTGCGCGCGGGAGAATTCGTTTGCATCGTCGGTCCATCCGGCTGCGGCAAATCCACGCTGCTGCACTTGATTGCCGGCCTACACTCGCAGACATCTGGACAGATTCTGGTCGACGGCAATCCCATCCAGGGTCCGGGCACGGATCGCATTCTAATTTTCCAGGAGCACGGCCTATTTCCTTGGCTGACCGTCGGACAGAATGTCGAGTTCGGCATGAAGATGAAGGGAGTTCCCAAAGCAGAGCGTGAAGAGAAAATTCGCTACTATCTCCGCCTGGTACACCTGGCAAAATTTGAAAAGAGCTACATCCATCAGCTTTCCGGAGGAATGCGCCAGCGCGTTGCTATTGCGCGTGCCCTTGCCACCGAACCCGACGTCCTGCTGATGGACGAACCGTTCGCCGCACTCGACGCGCAAACCCGCGATCTGCTGCATGACGAACTCGAGCGTATCTGGAGTGAGACCGGACGAACCATCATTTTCGTTACGCACAACGTTCGCGAAGCCATTCGTCTTGGCGATCGCGTTGTTCTTCTGACGTTCCGCCCCGGCCGCGTAAAGAATGAGTTCCCTGTCGAATTACCACGTCCGCGGCATCTTGAAGATCCCAACGTGGCCCGTGCTGCCCGCGAGATTCTGGACGAACTGCGCGAAGAAATTAACCGCTCCCTCGAAGCAGAATACAGTGCGGGCGTGAAGCCGCACATCGAACCGGGAGTGGAAGCATGAAACGCGCCGCCCGCTACATCATCTTTTATGCTGCACTCTTCGGCCTGTGGACACTCCTCGCCGAACTGAAGATTTGGCCGCCTTATCTATTCCCCACGCCATGGGGCGTGGGCGAATCCCTCTATGCGGGCTTTGCGGATCACAGTTACTGGATTGCAATCCGCGTCAGCATGGAGCGTGTCCTGATCGGTTACGCCATCTCTGTTGCACTCGGCATGATTCTCGGACTCGGTGTCGCCAGCAATAAGTTCCTTGAAGAAACCATGGGCGGACTGCTGGTCAGTTTGCAGAGCCTGCCGAGCATCTGCTGGTGGCCTCTGGCGCTGCTTTGGTTTGGCCTGAATCAGAATGCAATTCTCTTCGTCGTCATCATGGGATCGCTGTTGTCCGTCACACTGGCCATGGAAGATGGCCGCAAGCAAATGCCGAAGATTTTCGGCCAAGCCGGACGGAATCTCGGCGCGAAGGGTTTCAAGCTGTTCTGGTATGTCCTGCTTCCGGCCAGCTTGCCATTTATCGTCTCCGGCCTTAAACAGGGGTGGGCCTTTGCCTGGCGCTCGCTGATCACGGCCGAAATGCTTTACCTCAGTCTCGGCTTGGGCCAGGTTCTGATGATGGGACGTGATCTGAATGACATGAGCGCCGTCATCGCCGTCATGATCTTGATCATCGCCATTGGATATATCGTCGACGGAGTCGTGTTCAAAGGAATGGAACGTCATTTGCAAAACCGGTGGGGACTGACTCCCGCCTCCTAGCGTCATTTAGAAAGAAATCCCCCAAAAGAGCTTGAAGAAATTAACAATTTATTAATGACAAGAGAGGCGATTTGTATTAATGTCTACTAAGTCGATGGTATTAATATCATCAATAGTGTTTTAGATTTTCCCTCCCCCTCCCCCAGATCAGAATTAGATACACACACTCAAAAGGAGAGAACTGTTCCATGAAAGCAACCACGAGCAAAGTGCTAACCGCTCTCGCACTCGCCGCTTTGACGGCCGGTGCATGGGCACAAACCGAGGTGGCGTCGAATGCCACTCCCGCTAAAGACCCCGCACCCGCGGCTGCAACTCCAGCTCCGGCGCCTGTTACCGCTGCCGACGTGCAGGCACTAAAAGACGCGCTCGCAGCTCAGCAACTGCAGATTCAGAAACTCACCGAACAACTGCAGCGTCAGCAAGAGCAGCAATCTCTCGTCAATGGGGCTGCCAAAGCTGATATCACTCCGCCCCAGGCGAACCCGCCGCAGCAGGTCGCGGCGCTGGGCACGCCCGCACCCGCCGTCCAGCAAGACAGCGCGCCCGCCGCAGCCCCGACGCAAGAATCGGAGCAGGTCTACAACAAGCAGATGGAAGGGCCGCTCACGCTGCACTTCCGGGGCATCAACATTACTCCTGGTGGATACGCGGAAGGTGCGTTTGTCCGGCGATCAAGAGCGCTGGCTGCGGATTTGTCCACGCCTTTCAACTCGTTAACGATGCCCGGCGCCTCGCAGAGCCAGATACCGGAATTCTTCGGCTCTGGCCGTCAGTCCAAAATCACCACGTTCGTCGATGGCCGCTTGAAGAATGTTGATCTCTCGAGCTACGTGTCGGCTGACTTCCTTTCCGCCGGCGTGACTTCTACGTCTACCTCCACCAACAGCTACACGCTCCGACTCCGGCAAGCGTGGGCTCAGGCGAAATTCGATAATGGATTCTCTTTCCTCGCTGGGCAGAGCTGGAGTTTGGTGACCGAGAATGGGCACGGCATCTCTCCTGATGACGATCTCGGCAGAACCAACGACGCGCGTCCCAAGACGATCGATCCGTCGTATAACGTCGGCTTCGTCTTCGCCCGTCAGTATGGCCTCCGCGTGACGCAGAACATCGGCGACAAAGTCGCGGTCGCCTTCGCCATCGAAAACCCTCAGGCTACGCTGACCACGCACGGCAACGGCGGCAACTACCTGCTGGGTGAAAACGGCGCCAGCAATAGCTACAACACGACGGCCACGTACTCGTTCAATCCATCACCGGACATCATTGCGAAGGTTGCATTCGATCCCGGCGTCGGACACTACGAAGTGTTCGGTATCGCCGATCGCTTCACCGATCGCGTTTTCCCTTGCGGTGAAGTGCTTGCCACCGCGACTTGCGGAGGCCAGGCTGTCGGTGTCACTTCGGCCGTGGGAGCCTATAACGCTTCCAAGGAAGGCGGCGGCGTGGGCGCGAGCGCGCGCTTCAACATTGCCAAGCGCGTGACTCTCGGCGTGAAAGGCTTCACGGGCAGCGGCGTTGGACGCTACGGTCCGGGCGGCCTTGCCGATGCTTCCATCAATGGTAACGGCACTCTCCATCTGGTGAAGAACTCAATGGGCCTGGGCACGTTCGAAGTACACATCACCAAGAAGCTCGACTTCGATGGATATGCGGGCGTCGAGTATGCTGCGAGAACGGCTAGCTTCGATCCTCTGGCAAAGAGCGGAGCAGGAGCTGCGGTCGGCTACGGTTCTCCAAAATTCGTCAATACTGGCTGCTACGTTGAAACTCCGCCTGCGACCAGCACCGCCAACGGAACTGCGGGATTCGATCCCGGCGGCCTCGCGAATTGCACGGGTGACACGCGCGCACTCATCGAAGGAACGGGAGCCCTTTGGTACAAGTTCTACTCGGGACCTCGTGGCAGCTTCCGCTTCGGCACACAGTACTCCTACGTGACCCGCAATGCCTGGTCGGGCGTCGGCGGAGATCCACACGGAATCGACAACATGATCTTCACGTCATTCCGTTACTACTTGCCGTAAGTGAACAACCTTCTGAGGGGCGCCTTCCCCTCGGAATCGCCGCCGGTCCGGTTTTGGCCTACTCTCCTTTTCCGGGCCGGCGGTGCTAACAAATCAAGCCAGAATGCTGGCTTTCAAAGATCTCAAGATTCTTATGCCAACGGGCGATCTGGTCCGCAAAGATATCGCAGTGATCGGCGGTGGCTTCAGCGGCACGGTCGTGTCGGTGCAACTGTTGCGACATGCGCCGAACCTCTCGCTCGGAGTCATCGACAAAAATGTTCGTCCTGCTGTGGGCCTCGCTTACGGCACCGACCACGCGGCTCATCTCCTGAACGTCCCTGCCGGGCAGATGAGCGCTTTCGCTTCCGAGCCCGATCACTTCCTGAAGTGGGCAGAGCAGGATTACGAATTCCCTGTTGACTCGCGAAGCTTTCTCCCACGCGCTCTCTACGGACGCTACTTGCTTGCTCTGCTGGAAGAGACATGTGCCGCCCATTCGTTGCATTTCGATTGGATTCGCGACGAAGCCCTGGCTGTCCGACGTGAAAAGGCAGGCTTTCTGATCCATACAAGATCCGGACAGCGAGTGCTCGCTCAAACAGTTGTACTCGCCCTTGGAAATTTCCCTCCTGGAAACCTAGGCATTCACGGACTGAGGACGGATTCGCGGTGCTATCAACGGTTGGCGTGGTCGAAGGAAGCGCTTGCCGGCCTGGCCGACAACAACCAAGTGCTATTGATCGGTTCCGGCCTTACGAGCGTAGACATAACGATCGCTCTTCGCGCCAACGGGTTCAAGGGCAGAATTCATATCCTGTCACGCCATGGATTGGTGCCGCAGTGCCACAGCCCGTCGCTGCCATGGCCCGGCTTTCAGGACGAATCTCTTCCCCGAACCATCCGCGGCCTGGTCCGCCTCATTCGCAATCAGGCTGCAGCCGCAGCGGAGGCATCCGGCGATTGGCGTGCGGTCATGGATTCTCTTCGTCCTCTCGTTCAGGAAATCTGGCAGTCGTTGCCCATCGAAGAACGCCGTAGATTTCTTCGTCACATACGGACTTATTGGGAAATACATCGTCACCGAGTAGCTCCGGATGTCGGACAGACTTTTTTCAAGATGATCGCCAGCGGACAGGTTCAAGTGCATGCCGGAAGAATCACAAGCTATTCGGAAATTAATTCCGACGGAAAGAACCTGGCCCAAGTTACATTCCGCGATCGATACAGCGCTTCGGCAAAAGCTCTCGAAGTAGATAGGGTGGTCAATTGCTCCGGTCCCGAGACTAACTTCCGCAAAATCGATAGTGCGTTGCTTGCGAGTCTTTTTGAGCAGGGGTTGGTTCGGCAAGACCCACTGGGTCTCGGTCTCGACGTGGATAGAAACGGAGCGTTGTTCGACTGTACGGGAACGCCATCCCAATGTCTTTTCGCACTTGGGCCTGCCCGCAAAGGAATGCTTTGGGAGACGACTGCAGTACCGGAATTGCGGGTTCAGGCCGCCAATTTGGCCGATCACTTGTTACGCGCACCTCTGGCGCACCAATCGGTTCCGCAAACAGTTGGCGCTGCCGTTAGCTCAGAAATACTTCAAAGATAAGTTTTTCAAGTTTCAGGAGGAGACTATGGCGAAAGAAACGGAGCCTCACACGAAGAGCTTTACGCTGTCGTTAGATTCATGGGCGGTGATTCTCGCGCTAATCCTGGCGCTTGCGGTTCGCTTCGCGTTACTCCCTAAAGTTCCGTGGTAGTTGCAAACTTCAGGCTCAGCGGTCCCCGGAGGTAGGTGATGGCAGCTTCAATTACGGTTCCACCCGCGCAATCCGATCGCACCTCGCGCAACATACTGAGTTTAGTTCCCGGAATTCTATTGCTCGCCGCAGTCGGCTACGGCGGTAAGGCGCTTGAAAAGTTCCTCAACACCTACGCCAAAGCTCATCACTGGACATTTCCAAACATTGAATATGTGCTCTGGGCAATCATCATCGGCTTGGTGATTTCCAACCTTCTCGCTGTTCCCAAAATATTTCAACCAGGCGTCGCCACTTACGAGTTCTGGCTCAAGGTCGGTATCGTGCTTCTTGGTTCCCGCTTTGTGCTGGCGGATATCCTGAAATTAGGAGGGATTAGCCTTGCACTCGTCGTCGTTGAAATCTCTCTTTCGCTGCTGCTGATGCACTTCCTAGGCCGCATATTCAACTTGCCGCCGAAACTGACGAGCCTGCTCGCGGTTGGATCTTCGATCTGCGGCGTCTCCGCCATCATCGCGGCCAAGGGCGCCATCGATGCCGACGACGAAGACTCGACTTTTGCGATCGCAGCGATCCTCGCACTGGGTGCTCTCGCCCTGTTTACCTTTCCGTTAATCGGCCATAGCCTGCATCTCGGCGATACTGCCTTCGGGCTTTGGTCCGGTCTGGGAGTGGATAACACTGCCGAAGCCACGGCTACCGGCGCTCTCTATTCCGATGCCGCCGGCAAAATCGCTGTGCTGGCCAAGACCGCCCGCAACGCCATGATCGGCTTCGTGGTGCTGGCCTATGCCATCTACTGGGCCAAACAAGGGCAAGCCTCCTCGGTCGCTAACAAAGCGACTTTCCTGTGGAACAAGTTTCCCAAGTTCGTTCTCGGATTCTTGGCGATCTCGCTGCTCGTCAGCTTTCACACTTTCAGCAAGGAGCAAGTTGGCTCATTGGGTAATCTTTCGCGCTGGGCGTTCTTATTGACCTTTGCGGGAGTGGGATTGCGGACAAACTTCCGGGAGATGTCGAAACAGGGACTGCGCCCGTTTATCGTCGGCGCTCTCGGAGAAATAATCATCGCGGCGCTCACTTTCGGCTTGGTCGTCGGAGCGAATCGGATTTGGGGCTTGTAGCCGTGCTCCAGATGGGTGGATGCGGAGATGGCAAAGCGCTACCGACCCAGTGTCCCGCAATCGGAACGCTACGGTAGCGCCGCTACTGCGTAGCCCAAACTGATCTCTGAAGTATAAAAAGTGGGATGCACTACCGATAGTCCATTCCTGGGTACTGGCAAGTTAATATCTGACGGGTAATCCAGCTCTAGGGCTTTTCCTCTGTCTTCTCTGTGCCCTCTGCGGTGGAAGGTTTTTCCGGACGCAGCAGCGGAAACAAAATTACATCGCGAATCGTGTGCGAGTCGGTCAGCAACATGCACACGCGATCAATGCCGATGCCGACGCCTCCCGCTGGAGGCATGCCGTACGACAAAGCACGGATATAGTCCTCGTCCATCTGGTGCGCTTCGTCATCGCCGCGCTCGCGCTCCTTCAGCTGCGCTTCGAATCGCTGGCGCTGATCCTCCGGATCGTTGAGTTCGCTGAAGCCGTTCGAGATCTCCATCTGTCCGGCGTAGATTTCGAAGCGCTCCGTCCAGTCGGGCTCGTCTGGTTTCTGCTTCGACAGCGGAGACACGGCAGTCGGAAATTCGTAGATTATCGTGGGCTGCGTCAGATGTTCTTCGGCAGCAGCCTCGAATAGAGCCGCAATCGTCTTCCCTACGGGCGCATTCGCGTCGTATGCCATGTGTGCGTGGCTTGAATTAAATCGCTCGACCAATTTCTTCACTCCGTCGGCGCTGGCAAAGTTGCTCATCTCCGGCTTCACGCCGGCTCCCTCCGGCCAGAACTTGATGATCGCTTCTCGCATCGTCATGCGATTCCAGTTCGACCAATCGATCTCCTGATCTCCCCATTTTGATTTCGCGCTGCCGTTCACCGCCTTCGCGGCTTCGGTGATCGCTTCCTGCGTGAGGTTCATGATGCCCTGGTAATCGGTGTACGCCTGATAGGCCTCAAGCATGGTGAACTCGGGATTCCATCGCCACCCGAGACCTTCGTTGCGGAAGTTGCGGTTGATCTCATACACGCGGTCGAGTCCACCCACAACCAACCGTTTCAGATAAAGCTCGGGGGCGATGCGGAGATAAAGATCCATGTCGAGCGTGTTGTGATGCGTCACGAACGGGCGCGCGACCGCGCCACCTGCAATTGGCTGCATCATCGGCGTCTCGACCTCGATGAATCCATGCGAGTCGAAGGTACGGCGCATCGATTGCACCATCTTCGTGCGCTTGAGAAACACTTCCCGCACCTCGGGATTCACCACCAGATCGACATAGCGTTGCCGGTAACGCAGTTCAACGTCTGTCAGCGCGTTTCGAACCTCAGGACTACCTTGGGCCGCGGCATCGGTTTCCACAGTCTTACCAATCGGCAGTAGTAATAAATCTTTCGCGAGAAAAGTTAACTCCTCGACGTGAACGGTCAGCTCTCCGGTGCGCGTACGGAATAGGTATCCGCTCACCCCGATGTGGTCGCCGAGATCGAGCAATTTGTAGAGTTCGAATCCCTGCTCCCCGACGGCATCTTTCTTGACATAGATCTGAAGCTTTTTGCCACCCTGTTGGATGTGGGCGAATCCAGCCTTACCCATCAGGCGGAGCGCCATGATGCGCCCGGCAACTCGGACGTTGATGCGCGTTTGTTCGAGTTCCTCCGCGGTCTTCGCCGAGTAATCGGCCAGGATCTGCTCAGCCGTGTGTGTGAATTCGTATTTGCTGCGGTAGGCCGGTTGTCCGAGCGCTTCGATCTTTTTCAGCTTCTCGCGCCGGAGTTCGTAAATATTCTCGTCGAGTCCCAATGGAGTCCTTTTTGACTGTTTCGCTGACGATTTTCAGCTCTGGAATGTGGAACGCTGATTATAAACAATGCGTTGAAAGCTAGACCTTCTGGAAACATGGGCCGCTCGATTCATCTTCGGACGATTCCATTGTTTGTGGTGAAATTCGAGAAAGTCGATTAAAGTAAATGGTTTGCGTTTATGGAGGCTGAACGATGACTCGAATGAGATCGCTTGCGTGCCTGCTGCTTTGCGCTCTGTTTGCCCTTCCGGCATTTGCCATCGATGATGACATGCACGGCCATCATCACGATGCCAACGAGAAACTCGGCAAGGTTTCATTTCCGATTTCATGTGCGCCGGGTTCGCAGACCGCCTTCGAGCGCGGAGTCGCTCTTCTTCATTCGTTCGGGTACGAAGAAGCCGAAGAGCAGTTCACAGAACTCACGAAACAAGATCCAGGTTGCGCGATGGCGCACTGGGGCGTCGCCATGAGCCTGTTCCACCAGATCTGGGAACGTCCGGAAGATTCTGTTTTGAAGCGGGGACACGACCAGATCGAGCAGGCACTGAAGGTAGGCACGAAGACAGATCGTGAGCACGGATATATTTCGGCTCTGGGCGTGTTCTATAGCGATCCGTCGAAGGATCGTTATCTGAAGCAGGCAACCGCGTACTCGGACGCGATGGCGAAGCTCTACCAGAAGTATCCCAACGATCTCGAAGCGGGTGCGTTTTATGCATTGTCACTGCTCGCGTCGGACTCGCCGGACGATACGTCACACGCCGCAAACAAGAAAGCGGTCGCGGTACTGATGCCGCTGTTTCGGAAGCAGCCAGATCATCCAGGGCTGGCGCACTACATCATTCACGCATGCGATTCGCCGGAACTGGCGCCGATGGGACTAGAAGCAGCTCGTAGTTATGCGGCGATTGCTCCGTCGTCGGCGCACGCGGTCCACATGCCCTCGCACATTTTTGCCCGGCTCGGGTTGTGGCAGGAGGATATTCAGGCAAACCTGAAGTCGGTGGAACTGACCGAGAAGTCGGACGCGATGTTTATGCATGGGCACGAACTCCACGCCATGCATTTCCTTATGTATGCATACCTGCAGACGGGACAGGACGAAGCGGCCAGGCAGATTTTGGTGAAGTCAAAAGAGGTTCTGGCATCGGCCCCCACTAATGACGACACGGGGATGCTTGAGTACTACGGCTTCGCCGCCGCGCATTTCCCGGCACTTTACAACCTCGAGATGCATCACTGGACCGATGCCGCCGCGCTGGAACCGACGGTGAACACGCCCGCGTATTTGCAGATGATCACCTACTGGGCGCGGGCGATCGGCTCCGCGCACACGGGCGATGTAGCTGCAACCCGGCGCAATGCCCAAATGTTCGACGACGCGGAAACCGCCACCCGCAAATCGAAGTACGCGTACACACTTGAAGGAAAGCGTTCCGGCTACGCACACGGGGAAGTGCACGCGTGGCTGGCGTTCGCGGAAAAGAAGAACGATGAGGCCCTCCACCAGATCCGCGAGGTCGCCGACACGCAGGATCAGGGCGGAAAGGCGGAGGTCGACATTCCTGCGCGCGAAATGCTGGCTGAAATGTTGATCGACCTCAAACAACCGGAAAACGCGCTGGCCGAATACGAGAAATCGATGAAGATCGATCCGAACCGCTTCAACGGATTGGCAGGTGCGGCGCAGGCGGCCGAGATGGCACATCAATCGGCGAAGGCGAATTCGTATTACGCACAACTGCTGAAAAATTGCGACGGCGGGAAACATTCGGATCGCCCGGAATTGCAGAGCGCCAAAACCGAAGTCGCGAAGAACGGGGAGTAGTCGCCCTCGGTTTGTGAAAGAAAATCAAAAACCCCATCCTGTCGCAAACTTCGCGACACGAATGGGGTACTCTTCAGCATCAACTGGCTGAACCAATTTCACTTCGTTGGCACGAGGTAACTCAGTTCGGGGTGGAACTTCCAGATCGTCCACTCCGTGCTCTCAATGAGCGACGGCAACTTGGCCTGAAATGCTTTCCACTCGGCAGGAGTCATTCCTTTCTCCGTGCCGAACGGAGAGTCGAGATCTCCCCATCCACTCAGCCCCATGTAAGTGTGAATCTCGTTGCTGGGCGTGCCGTACCGGGCGACCGCGAATCCGTACGAGGTAACGCCTGCCTTCTTAACCGCCGGCACAATCTGTTCGCGAAACATCGCTTTCACATCATCCATCTTGCCTTGAATAACGCGAGTCCGACTGGTCCGCACCATCGGGGGAATCTCTTTCGACGGAATCCCGAGGTCGGGTTGCATTTCGTCGATCCAGTACTCCAAGCTGTCGGTCTCGGTATTTAGTCGCGAAAGAACGCTGGCAATCTCCGAGGCGGAGTTCTTCAATTTTGGATCATCTTCCCCGATGTCTTTCCACTTCGCTGAGTACCAAACAACCGCGTAGAGCTTAGGACCAGTCTGGGACTCCCAAACAGTAGCCTGTTGCTCGGAACCCGCCTTCTTCAAGACCGCGGTGTAGTCCTTCACCGTAGTCTTCCAGTTTTCTTCCTGATCCAGCTTGAGCTTGACGAACAAAACGGTACGGAGATTTCCTTGCTGGGCCCAACACGGCAGACAGAAAGCGGTCAACAGCATTGCAACTAACAGGTGGCGAGATGGCGAAAACGGTGTTCGCATAGGTGTTTCTCCTTGCCTCTGCAAGCGGATTGCGATTTTTTAGGCGGGTCCCCAAGACATGGCTTCGAGGCGGCGCAAGTATACACGCCAGTGCAAATCTGCCATTTTGCCCAGAGTGCGCAGGGGTTGCGAGTATCTAGGTACCATGGTACATTGGTACACATGGCCGACGATCCAAGACTGGAAATCGAGCGAGTGCAGACCGGCGTGCGCATTGAGAAGCGAATTCTCAAAGTGCTGAAGGCGTTCGCCGAGTATCACGACATGACACTGGGAGATGTGCTCGAGGGCATCGTGCTGCACGCCTTCGACGGGAAAACTCCCTTCAGCCCCGCATCGCTGGAACGCATCCGCGAGTTGAAGAAGTTTTATGAACTCGACCTTGACTCCAGTGCCAGCCACCGTTTGAAAGAGATCAAAGCCAAATCCCCGCGCAAGCGAAAGGCGGAGTGATCGATGAGTTCCTCACAAACCAAACTTGGGCTGACCGTTCTGCAGTGGGCTTTGGGAATGGTCATTCTGATTGAAGCCGTTCTGTTCGTGATGCCGAGCGCGGCGCACGATTTCGCAACCACCCACATGCCCGGGTTCGTGCGGATGGTTCTGGGCGTTGGCGAGATTGCCGGATGCATCCTTCTTCTGATTCCGCGAACGGCGATTCGGGGAGCGTGGCTGCTCCTCGCGGTGTTCGTATTCGCGATTCTCATCCATCTGATGCATGGGTTGTACGGAATCGGATACCTGGTCATTTATGCGGCCGCGGCATTTGCGCTTGCGGTTGGAAAGGCTTGATCTCGGCCCGTGGAGAAACCATTCAAAGCGCTGTTAGTCGAAGGAACCTCGGGCGTCGGCAAGTCGACCCTGATCGACGCGCTCATTCGCAGTCATGCCAGTAGTTCGAAGCCAAGAAAAATACGAACCTTGGTTCATCTCGCGCAGTCTCACACCTATGGACCTTTGGCCGTTCCGGGAGACAAAGGAACATTAACCGTGGATGACAACATCCGCCATCTAGAGCGCATTGTCAGCACCCTTGAATGGCTGCATGCCAGTGTGCAGGAACACTCGCGTCCCTGGTGCTTCGTCCTGATCGATACACTCCATCTGACCCACTGCGTGCGGCCGGGGGTGGTGTCCTGGCAGGATGTGGGCGGCTTCGATCGGCGTCTGGCAGCGCTGGAATGCGGTTTACTCTTCTTGGAAGCTACGGCTGGCACCATTTGGGAGCGCGGCATTCAACCGCGAATCAACGATCAGTTCATCCTCGAATATGCGAAGAAGTTCGGTTCCACGAACGAAGAGAAGCACGGCTATTTCGTGCGTGAGCAGCAAACGCTGGCGGGCTTATTTTCGTCTTCTGCCATGCCTAAGATGGCATTGAACAGCGACGGGGCATTCGAAGCGCTCTGCGAGCAGGCGAAGTCGTTCTGGATCGACCGACAATGACCAATGCAGAACTCATCAACCGCTTTGAATCTGACGTAGTTCCGTCGGACTCCTTCCATCACGCCGACCACGTTCGCCTGGCGTTTGCATATCTGTCGGAGAATCCGCCGCTGCAGGCTCTGGAGAAGTTCACTTCCGCGCTGAAGCGATTTACTACGGCGCGTGGTAAGCCCCAGCTTTATCACGAAACCATTACCCACGCGTATTTCTTTCTGATTCGGGAGCGGATGGCGCGCACAAAGCCTGGAAGTTGGGACGACTTCGTTGCCCGTAACACCGATCTTCTGCAATGGAAGGGTGGTCTGCTGAGCCGGTATTACGACGCTTCTACCCTCGAATCCAATCTAGCCCGCGAAGTGTTTCTCTTCCCTGATAAGACCAGCTAGCGGTTGTGCCAATGGTGGAGAGAGACCTTTCTGTGACTTCTTCGTCCAAGGCAAAGAAGGCGTAGGATGTTGTGCGCTCAACTCCACGAGGATAACCGAATGAGACTGATCCGAAATATGCTAGTCGTATTTTTACTATCCCCGCTTGCCACGCACGCGGCGGATATTCGCACCGGCGACGATGTGCTACGCGCCATGCACGATCGTTATCAAGCGTCGTGGTACCAGACAGTAACCTTCACCCAAAAGAGCACGACCTATAAACCCGACGGAACCAGTTCGGCGGAAACCTGGTACGAGGCGTTGTCAGTCCCCGGAAAATTGCGCATCGATATTGGCCCGGCGAGCGATGGCAATGGATACATCTTCGACAACGGGAATATCACCATCGTAAAAGAGAACAAAGTCGCTGGAACGCGGCACTCCGTCAACATACTTCTCGTGCTTGGATTTGACGTGAATGGGCAGGACCCGGCGACGACGGCCAAAGTGGTCAAAGAAGAAGGCTACGATCTGTCGAAACTCCGCGAGGACACTTGGGACGGAAAACCGGCTTACGTGGTGGGCGCGGACAAGGGCGACCTGAAGTCCAAACAATTCTGGGTGGCGAAAGATACGCTACTGTTTGTACGGGTCATCGAGCCGTCTCGGCAGGATCCTGCGAAACTCAATGACATCCGCTTCGTGAATTATCGTCCACTGGCTGGAGCCTGGATCGCCGCTGGAGTGGAAGTGTATTCCGAGGAGAAAAAAGTGTTCACGGAGGATTACACGGATATTCAGGCAAACGTGAAACTCACCCCGGGCGTTTTCGATCCGGCACAGTTCAGTACGACACATTGGGAAAAATAACTGTCTCGAAAAGTGAGAGAGCGCTTCCTCTCAGCCAATAGCAGGAGCGATAGGAGCCTCTGCCGTTCTTAGCATCACGAGCTAGGCTTTTACGAACCCGGAGCGGGCTCGGATGCATTCCTTCATCTTCCGCAGTAGAATTGCTTCAATCTTTCCAACGCCACCCATCAGGGGATTTTCTATGCTTCAGTTTAAGGTAAACACCCAAGCGCGAACATTTGAGGGCGATCCTGAAATGCCGCTGCTGTGGTACTTGCGCGATATTCTCGGGCTCACAGGCACAAAATTCGGCTGCGGCATGGGACTGTGCGGAGCGTGCACGGTGCTGCAGAACGGCAAAGCTATTCGATCGTGCCAGAAGCAGATGGGCAGCGTCGGAGGTCTCGAGATCATGACGATTGAAGGAATCTCCGCGCAGGGCCCGACTGTGATCCAGAAAGCATGGGCCGAGGTGAACGTGCCGCAGTGCGGTTACTGCCAGACGGGGCAGATCATGCAAGCCACTTCGCTGCTCTCGTCGAAGCCCAGGCCCACCGACGAAGATATTGATGACGGGATGTCGGGAAATATTTGCCGCTGTGGCACGTACCAGCGCATCCGGGCGGCGATTCATCAAGCCGCGAAGGAGACCGCATGATCACCTTGGAAAAGCCTGACGCTGAAACCATCTCGATCGAAAATGCTTCGCGCCGGAATTTCCTGCAAGGCATGTTGTCTGCCGGGGCATTCGTGTTGTGCGTCGGAAAATCCCCTCTTCTTGCGAAGGCGATGGGAGAAGGATCAACCGTCACATTACTTTCGAACGTGAGCGGCGCGGCCGTGTCGGTGGACGCAGCGGTGTTTCATCCCGGCGTCTTCCTTGGCATTCAACCGGATGGCACTGTATGGATTGTGGCTCATAGGACGGAAATGGGAAACGGCGTTCGCACGAGCTTGCCGCGGATTCTTGCGGATGAACTCGATGCCGATTGGAGCCGGGTGAAAGTGATCCAAGGCGATGGCGATGAGAAGTACGGATCGCAAGACACCGATGGCTCGCATTCGGTCCGCGAATTTTTCGACACGATGCGCGAAGCCGGGGCGACCGCCCGCCTGATGCTGATCCGCGCGGCTGCCGAGCAATGGGGCGTTCCCGAGTCGCAGTGCGTCGCCGATCCCGTGCACATCGTCTCCGACAAGACCTCCAGCCGCAAACTCGGTTATGGTGAGCTCGCACCTCTCGCGGCCAAGCAGCCCGTTCCAAAGAAAGAAGAGATCAAGCTCAAGTCCCCGCAAGAGTGGCGCTACATCGGAAAGCCCGCGCCCGGATACGACGTAACAGAGGTCTGCGCCGGCAAGCCGCTCTTCGGCATGGACGTTCGTGTCGATGGCATGCTCTATGCAGCCATTGCTCACCCTCCGGTGCTCGGAGGAAAAGTAAAGTCGGTCGACGATTCGGCAACGTTGAAAGTCTCGGGAGTAAAGAAGACTATTCCGATTGATCCATTCACTCCTCCGCATGCGTTTCAACCTCTCGGCGGCGTCGCGGTCATCGCCGACAATACGTGGTCGGCATTCAAAGGGCGCAGACAGCTCAAGATCGACTGGGACAACGGCGCCAACGTCTCCTACACTTCGGCCGACTACAAGAAGCAATTGCAGGAAACTGCGCGGCAGCCGGGCAAAGCGGTCTTCTCGTCCGGCGATCCGGACGCCGCATTTGCCAAGGGCGGCAAGATATTCGAAGCGGAATACTTTGCGCCGCACCTGGCTCATGCTTCGATGGAGCCCCCTGTTGCCGTGGCTGATGTACAGGACGACAAGGTCACCGTCTGGTCGCCGACGCAAAATCCGGTGGGTGTGCGGGAAGAAGTAGCTAAGGCGCTCGGCCTAAAGAAAGAAGATGTGACTTGCCACGTAACTTTTCTCGGCGGAGGCTTCGGCCGCAAATCGAAGCCGGATTACGCCGTCGAGGCCGCCGTGCTCTCGAAGAAAACTGGAAAGCCAGTGAAAGTCGTCTGGAGCCGCGAGGACGACATCAAATTCGATTACTACCACTCGGTCGCCGCCATGTATATCAAGACGGCGCTCGACGACAAAGGCATGCCCCAGGCATGGCTACAGCGCTCAGTGTTTCCTCCAATCGGGTCTACGTTCGACAAGACCGCAGTGTATGGAAGCGCAGGAGAAATGTCGCTGGGATGGGATGTGATTCCTTTCGATGTTCCCAACTTCCGCAGCGAGAACGGACAGGCGGTCGCGCACGTTCGCATCGGATGGTTGCGATCGGTGGCGAATATTTATCACGCGTTTGCAGTTCAGTCGTTCGCGAACGAACTCGCATACAACGCCAACCGCGATCCGTATGACTACTTGCTGGCGTTGATCGGCCCCGGACAGACGATCACCGGCCCCAAACAGCCGCCAGAGATGGCCCAGAAGTATCCGTATGACACCAAGCGCCTGCGCCACGTAGCCGAACTGGCCGCCACGAAAGCGAACTGGGGCAAGAAGAAGTCGGGCAACGGATGGGGCATGGGCATTGCCGCTCACCGCAGTTTTCTGACTTATGTCGCGACCGTGGTAGAAGTCGAGGTCGATGGGAGCGGCTCGATTCGTATTCCGAATGTCTACACAGCCGTCGATGCTGGGATCGTTGCCAATCCAGAGATGGTGCGGTCGCAATTCGAAGGCGCAGCCGTATTCGGAACTAGCATCGCCAGAACTGGCGAGATCACGGCGACCAATGGCGCAATCGATCAATCCAACTTCTCGGACTATCCCGTAGCCAGGATGAACGACGCACCCGTCCACGTAGATGTGCAGATTGTTGAGAGTTCCGCCCCGCCCGCGGGAGTCGGAGAGCCCGGAGTTCCGCCGTATGTGCCCGCACTTTGCAATGCGATCTATGCCGCCACCGGAAAGCGAGTGCGAGAACTGCCGCTGTCGCGAAACGGCTTTTCTTAGACTTAAGCGGCAAGGCTCTCCGCGACATCCAGAGAAAGACAGGCGGGAGTTCAACAAGCTCCCGCCATTTTCGCGATCACCTTGAAGATTCTCTCTTGAAGTAGCTATCATTCGGCGCGTAGTATGTGCGTGTTCGGCACATCGCCCTTTATGCCGCAAAACTACGTTCCCATTTTTATCTTCATCGCTATCGTCGGTTCGCTGCTTCCGATCACTTTGTTGCTGGCCAAGCTGGTCCGGCCGTCGAATCCCAGCAAAACGAAGCTGATGCCCTACGAGTGCGGCATCGATCCCATCGACAGCGCGCGCGGCCGCTATACGGTCCGTTATTACATCATCGCCATTCTGTTCGTAGTCTTTGACGTCGAGACAATTTTCCTCTTCCCCTGGGCCGTCAAATTCAAAGCCTTTGGCCTGTTCGGTTTGTTCGAGATCGTAATTTTTCTGGCTATCCTGATTGTTGGATACGTCTGGGTCTGGAAAAAAGGCGCTTTGGAATGGGTGTAGCTTCACTGCGAGAGCACAAATCCCTCGACGGATCCAAATAACCCGCCATGCCCGAGAACCCCATGGATTCTTCTCCTGCCGAAACCTTCAGCGCATCCCGCTTCACGAAAGGCAACTTCTTTTTCCCGACGCGGCTCGTCATCAGCCCGCAGCGCGTGATCCGTACGAAGTCGCGGCTGTTTGGCAGCAATGAAGAGAGCATCCCGATCTCGAAAGTCGCCTCGGTCCACATTTCGACGGGTGTCTTCTGGTCTGAAATTGTGATCGAATCGACAGGTGGCTCCGATCCCATTACCAGCCACGGTCACCGCAAAGCCGACGCGCAACGCATTCGCGATCTGATTGAAAGCTATCAGGCACAATCCCGCGGATGACACCTCTGCCAATGAGCCTTTCGGAACTAGAGCGTTGGTATGCAGCCCAGTGCAATGGCGAGTGGGAACTTGGTTCGGGGATCCGGATCGAATCGCTGGACAATCCTGGATGGCAGGCGCACATCAGCCTGCGCGACACCAGGAGACAAATGGCCCAGTTGCAGAAGATCAGAATCGACCGCGACGAGAAGAATTGGATTCATTATTGGATAGACCGCCAGGTTTTTCACATCGCCTGCGGCCCCACCAACCTGTCCGAAGCAATCGACATCTTCGTTCACTGGTTTGAGTCGGACTTGCTGTCAAGCTCTCGTTGACTTCGCTAGCTCAAGCTGATAAAAGTTAACGTTCTTTCGAACGCAGCCTGCGCCGGAGCCTTGTCCCGTCGCCTTATGCCGGACGAAATCAAATCCCCCTCGACACCGCCGTCGGGAAATGAACCGAAGCCGACGGCGGATCAGCCCGCAACTCCGGGCGGGGTGAAATCTACACCCTCCGGATCGGTTCAATCAGAAACAAAGACCACTCCCGCCAAGCCTTCGCCAGCTTCAGAGACTTCTACTCCGCCGAAACCCGCGGCAACACCACCCGCAACTCCGGCGGCCGTCAAGCCGGCAGGTGCGCCTCCAAAGCCTGCCGCGCCAGTCCCCACTCCCTGGGATTCGCCCATGATCGCGAAATTGAGGAGCACATACGGCTCAGGCATCGAGCCTCTGACATATCTCGGCCAGAACTACATGGTCGTCGATCGCTCACTCATTCCCGACCTGCTGCGGATTCTCCGCGACGAGGAGCAGTTCGACTACTGCGTCGATATCACCGCTGTGCACTACCCCAAACGCGAAAAGCAGTTCGATATCGTCTGGATTCTTTATTCATTTCCGCGCAACGAGCGTATCCGCGTGAAAACGCTCATCGCCGACGGCGAAAGCCTCCCTACTTCGGTGCCGATCTGGGCGACAGCTAACTGGTTGGAGCGCGAAGTGTTCGACATGTTCGGGATCAAGTTCGATGGCCATCCCGACCTGAAGCGCATTCTCCTGCCCGATGGCTGGAAGGGATTCCCGTTGCGCAAGGACTACGGCATCCTCCAGCAGGACAGCGAGTGGGTACAGATCAATCTTGGAATCGAGAGTGGACAATAGTTAATGACCGATCCGAACACACTCTCGCCCCTCGATCTCGACACTCCCGACAAGACGTTTCTTGATGCGAACGAGCTCGTCATCAACATGGGACCGCAGCATCCTGCGACCCATGGCGTGCTCCGCGTCATTCTGCGGCTCGACGGCGAGAAGGTTCTGGGGCTTGAGTGCGTCATCGGATACCTGCACCGTGGCGTCGAAAAGATTGCCGAGAACCGCACCTACACGATGTTCAATCCCTACGTCGACCGCATGGATTACGTCGCCGCGGTTTCGAACGGCCTGGGATATTGCGAAGCCGTTGAAAAGCTCCTGAACGTTGAGGCCCCGCCGCGCGCGCAATACGTCCGAGTCATTCTTACGGAACTCAACCGCATGGCCAGCCACCAACTCTGGCTGGGGACGCACGCGCTCGACATCGGCGCCATCACGCCGCTGTTTTATACGTTCCGCGACCGCGAAGAGATTCTCAAAATCTTCGAAAAGTACTGCGGCGCACGCCTCACCACGCATGCGTTTCGCATCGGCGGCCTGCAATACGAAGCGTATGAAGGCTTTGAAAAAGATGTGAAGAACTTCGTTTCATTCGTGAAGCCGAAGATCGACGAATACGAAGAGCTGCTGACGACGAATCGCATATGGCTCGAGCGAACAAAGGGAGTTGGAGTCATTTCGGGCAAGGACGCTATCGCTCTCGGCGTGACGGGCCCAGTCCTGCGAGCAAGCGGTGTGAAATGGGACATCCGCAAAGCCCTGCCCTACGCCAATTACAAGAATTTCGATTTTGAGATTCCGACCGGTGCGAACGGCGACACCTATGACCGGTACATTGTCCGCATGGTTGAGATGCGGCAGTCGCTCCGCATCATCGCGCAGGCGGTCGAAGGAATCCCCGAAGGCCCGATCATGGCGAAGGTTCCCAAGGTGATGAAGCCTCCGGTCGGCGAGATCTACCACTCGATTGAAGCTCCCAAGGGCGAACTGGGATACTTTATCGTGAGCGATGGATCGACTCAGCCCTACCGCATCCGCGTGCGCCCACCCAGTTTCGTAAACCTGCAAGCTCTGGATGTAATGTGCCGCGGCCAGCTCGTGGCCGACGTCATTGCTGTGATTGGAACCCTCGACATTGTCCTGGGCGAGGTAGACCGCTGATGCACGATCTGATCCTCTACATTCAGTCGTACCTCGACAGCGACCGCACCCCCGGCGCCGCCGGAAACATCTTCTGGGCCACAGTTTATATCCTGCTCGTATTCGTTGGACTCTCAGTGGCTGTGATCTGCATGAACTGGCTCGAGCGCAAGATTCTCGCGCATATGCAGGTTCGCCTTGGGCCGATGCGCGTTGGCCCCCACGGACTACTTCAGCCCATCGCCGACGCGATCAAGTTGCTGTTGAAAGAAGACATCATCCCGGCCGAAGCTGACGCGGTCGTCTTCTGGGTCGCGCCCTTCATCGTCGTGCTCGCGGCTTTCACGGTATTTGTCGTCGTTCCCTTCGGACCCACGCACGCCATCACCGACATGAATATCGGGATTCTCTTCATGCTCGGCGTCTCGTCGCTCAGCGTGCTCGGAATCGTCACGGCAGGATGGGCCTCGAACTCGCACTATCCGCTGATGGGAGCTCTGCGCTCGAGCGCGCAGATGGTTTCGTATGAAGTGGCGATGGGCCTCGCCGTGGTCTCCGCCATCATGATGAGCAGCATGAATGTCGAAGGCACAGGTACCCTTAGCATGATCGGCATCGTTGAGGCGCAAAAGGCACAGGGGGAATGGTTCATCTTTAAATTCTTCCCGCTCGGCATCATCGCCTTCGGCGTCTTTGCCATCGCCATGGTCGCCGAAACCAACCGCGCGCCCTTCGATCTACCGGAGGCTGAGTCGGAATTGACCGCTGGCTTTCACACCGAGTACAGCGGATTCCGCTGGTCCTTATTCTTCCTGGCGGAATACTCCGCGATGATTGCCGTGTCATCGATCGCTGTCACGCTCTGGCTCGGCGGATGGCTGCGCCCGTTTCCAAACGCGCTGACGGGTGATATTTGGGAGCTCGTCTTCTCGCTCTTCCCCGGCATCACGTTTCTTTTTCTCGCAGGCATGTGCTTCTACAGCACGGCGCGCATGCCCAAGCACCCGCTCTTTAAGATTCAGACCATGGGACTCGGCGGATTCGGTGCTGCGCTGGCGGTGATCGGGCTGATTCTATTTCTGCCTCCGGTCCGCGTGCGCGTCGTCGACATCTACTGGTTCTCTGCCAAAGTTGCTGGATTTATGTACCTCTATATCTGGTATCGTGGCACGTTCCCGCGTTATCGCTTTGACCAGTTGATGAAAGTAGGATGGAAGGTTCTATTGCCGACCGGACTCGCTCTGCTGATTCTGACCGCATTAGTCGGCATGCGAACCGAATTGTGGGCGGACATTCAGGAGACGCTCCATCTATGAATCCTCCGGTCGCAACTCCGTTCTTCTTTTATCTGCTGGCCACGATCATGATCGTCGGGGGAATCCTGGTCATCACACGAAAGAATGCCATTCATTCCGCGATGGCGCTGATCACTACTCTCCTCGCACAGGCTGCGCTCTATCTGATGCTGTATGCCCCGTTCGTGGCTGGCGTGCAGATCATGCTCTATGCCGGCGGCATTATGGTGCTGTTCCTGTTCGTGATCATGTTGATCTCGATCGAACGCTCGCAGAAGGAGCGGCAATTCAATAAGCAATGGTTGATCGGCGTCATAGCTGCGGCCGCGCTGGGTGGCCTGTTTATCACCGTCTACACCACCACGACGAGAGGAATCACGCTCTTCGTCGAACGCCGCATGGCGTACTCGGAAAATCAGAACACGCAATTGATCGCAAATCTGCTTTTCGACCGTCGCGGCGGAACGTACATGTTCGCCTTCGAAATCGCATCGTTGTTATTGTTGGTCGCCATCATCGGGTCCGTTGTGATGGCGAAGAAGAGAATTTGAAAGTGGGCAATGAGCAGCCAGCTACGAGCAATAAGCATTTCGTGACGGACACTGGATTGCTCGCCACTCGCAGCGCATAGCTCGAAACCAAAATGCATGCCATGCTCGACATCTCGACTCTGCACTACCTGGTCCTGGGCGCCGCCTTGTTCTTGCTGGGCGTGATTGGAGTACTCACACGCCGGAACGTTGTCATTGTGCTGATGTCGATCGAGTTGATCCTGAACGCGGTCAATCTGAATCTGGTTGCGTTCTCGCGCTACTGGCAGAGCATTCATGGAGGCGCCGCTCTCCATGGGCAGGTTTTCGCGATTTTCGTTATCACCGACGCCGCCGCCGAAGCAGCAATTGGCCTTGGCATTCTGATCGCCTTCTTCCGCAATAAAGAGACGGTCAACATGGACGAAATGAATTTGTTGAAGTGGTAGAAGACAGCTGTCCGTTATCAGCTTTCAGCTGTCGGGATTTGCAGAGCACGCGATCGATTAGTCCCATGATGAAACGTTTAGCTGAAAGCTGATAGCTAACAGCTGAAAGCTCAAATGCTATTTCTCGAACACATCTGGCTCATCCCGCTGCTTCCCGCCATCGGCGCGGCGATCATGTTCTTTTTCGGTCGCCGCTTGCAGAAAGCGACGGTGAACGCGGTGTGCGTGGGCGCCGTGGCTCTCGCCTTCATCATGTCGTGCGGCGCAGTTCTGCAATATGTATCCTGGGCCGAAGCAAATCATCACCAGCCCTTTGAGAAAGTCCTTTACACGTGGCTCGGCACGGATACGGGTCACTTGAATTACGTCACCCACGAGGGCGCACAAGCGAACTTCCGCGCCGACGCCGGATTTTTGCTCGATCCGCTCTCCAGTATTTGGCTCCTTTTCGTTACCGGAGTCGGCATGCTGATCCACATTTATTCCACCGGATACATGGCACATGAAGGCGGATATTACCGATTCTTCGGCTATCTCAACCTCTTCATGTTTTCCATGCTGACGCTCATTCTCGCGAACAACTATGTGCTGATGTTCGTTGGCTGGGAGGGCGTGGGCCTATGTTCGTACTTGCTGATCGGATTTTATTTCCAGCGCAAGTCGGCGAGCGACGCCGCGAACAAGGCTTTCATCGTCAATCGAATCGGCGATGCCGGATTCATTCTAGGCATGTTCTTTATTGCGTGGCTCTGTGGATCGCTGCGCTACATCGATGTGAATGCATTCGCCCATTCAGGTAGCTACTCGGCGGACACCCTGAAATACATCACCGCCGCCACGCTGCTTCTTTTCGTCGGAGCCTGTGGTAAGTCTGCGCAGCTTCCACTGTACATCTGGCTGCCCGACGCGATGGAAGGTCCGACGCCCGTTTCGGCACTCATTCACGCCGCCACCATGGTCACCGCCGGCGTCTACATGGTGGCGCGATCGAATGCCCTCTTCATCCTCGCACCCACCTCGATGAAGACTGTCGCGATCGTCGGCGCCCTGACCGCAATCTTCGCCGCGTCCATCGGACTGGTTCAGAACGACATCAAGCGAGTCCTCGCCTACTCAACGGTCTCGCAACTCGGCTACATGTTCCTCGCTCTCGGTGTGGGAGCTTTCGCCGCCGGCGTTTTTCACGTCTTCACGCACGCATTCTTCAAAGCCCTGCTCTTCCTCGGCGCCGGATCGGTGATTCACGCCATGAGCGGCGAGCAGGACATGCGCAAGATGGGCGCTCTCTCACAAAAAATTCCGATCACCTACCGCACCATGCTGATCGCGACCCTGGCCATCGCGGGTTTCCCGCCATTCGCCGGATTCTTCTCCAAAGACGAAATCCTCTGGCAAACATGGACCAGCGAGGGCGGCGCCTATCGCATCCTTTGGGGCATCGGCTACATCACCGCGCTGATGACGGCCTTTTATATGTTCCGCCTCATCTATCTGACCTTCTGGAGCCCGTCGCGGATCACTAGCCACGAAGTCGAGCACCATCTCCACGAATCTCCGGCGTCGATGACGATGCCCTTGGTCGTGCTCGCGGTCTGCTCCATCTTTGCCGGGTTTCTCGGATGGCCGCACAGCCTGGGCGGATCGGATCGCTTTGCGCACTTCCTCGATCCCGTCTTTTCGCGCGGTGAAGCACGCGTTTTAGTTGAGGAAGGCCACGCACGGCAACTCGCCGCCGGAGAAAAAGAAGAAGAGCACACCAGCCCCACGGAATACCTTCTGATGCTGTTATCCGTGGGCGCTGCCGGACTGGGATGGTTTATGGCCGGCCGTTCCTATGCCGGCGCTGAGAAAGGTTACGTCGAGCCGATCGAGGCCGTGTCTCCGCCGCTGTACAAGACGCTGCTGAACAAATATTACGTGGACGAAGGCTACGATTACGTTTTCACCGGACGCCGAAAGCTGGGCAACGTGCGTCTCGGAGTCATGGGGCTCGGCGAAGCGAGTTCATGGTTCGATTCGCATGTGATCGACGGTGCCGTGAATGCTGCCGGATGGATCACGCGACTCACCGCGACAATTTCCAGTTGGTGGGATAAGTGGATCATCGACGGCATTGGCGTTAACGGCCCTGCGATTCTGGCGCGCATGCTGAGTTATCCTGCGCGCCTATTCGAGTGGGGCTTGGTGCAATGGTATGCGCTGGTGATGACCGCAGGTTTGGTTGGGTTCGTGTTTTATTACGTGTATCACTAGAGCGTGAGCGGCGCGTTGTGAGCACTGAGCAACCAGGTGATGTTTTGCTCGATGCTCAAGACTCACAGCTCTCGGCTCAAAGCTAGAAGCTAATATGGAATCTCACATCCTATCGATCATCCTCTTCACGCCGCTGCTCGGCGCGATCCTGCTCTTGTTTGTCCCCAAGGACAACAAGGACTCTATCCGTTGGATCGCCAACATTTTCGCGCTCGGCGGATTCCTCATCTCGCTGCCGCTGGTGCCGATGTTCTGGGCGCAACGCTTCGAGCCCGGTTTCAAGTTCATGGAGGGCGCGCCCAGCAACTGGATCCCTTCAATCGGCGCCGGCTACATCCTGGGCATCGACGGCATTTCTTTCCTGCTCATCATGCTAACCACGCTGCTGGGATGGATCTCGATCCTCTCGTCGTGGACCGCAATCGAGAATCGCGTCAAGGAATACTACATCTGGTTTCTGATCCTACAGACGGGCATGCTGGGCGTCTTCATGGCCCTCGATTTCTTCCTCTTCTTCGTTTTCTGGGAAGCGATGCTTGTGCCCATGTACCTGCTCATCGGCATATGGGGAGGTCCGCGCAAGCTCTACGCCGCGATCAAATTTTTCCTGTACACGCTGGCTGGATCCGTGCTGATGCTCCTGGGAATTCTGTTCCTGTACTTCCATCACCACGCGGTCACCAGCGTTTACACGTTCAGCCTTGAAGCGCTGTATCAGACGGCTCCGAAAATCTACACCGACTACGGCCCGTATGCGGCAACCCTGCTGTTCCTGAGTTTCTTCTTCGCCTTTGCCATCAAAGTTCCAATGTTTCCCTTCCACACGTGGCTGCCCGACGCGCACGTAGAAGCGCCGACCGCAGGCTCGGTGATCCTGGCTGGCGTCCTGCTGAAGATGGGGACTTACGGATTCATCCGCTTCTCGCTTCCCTTCTTCCCCGACGTACTCACGCACACCAAAGTTCGCAGCTGGATGATCGCGCTCTCAATCATCGGCATTCTCTATGGCGCGCTCGTCTCACTGATGCAGAAGGACATGAAGAAGCTGGTCGCGTACTCGTCCGTCAGCCACCTGGGATTCTGTACGCTGGGAATTTTCGTGCTCACGCCGCTCGGCCTCAGCGGCTCGGTCCTGCAGCAAATCAATCACGGAATTTCTACGGGCGCTCTCTTCTTGATCGTCGGCATCCTGTATGAACGCCGCCACACGCGCGAGATCGCCGAATATGGCGGCATCTCCAACGTGATGCCGCTCTATGCAACGATCACGATGATCATGTTCCTTTCGTCGATGGGCCTGCCTCTGCTCAACGGATTCATCGGCGAATTCACCATCCTGCAAGGCACATTCATGGAGAACTGGCGCTGGGGCGCTTGGGCCGTCCCCGGAGTCGTCCTCGCTGCGGCCTATCTGCTCTGGCTCTATCAGCGCGTCTTCTTCGGCACGGTCACGAATCCGAAGAACGAAAAGCTGCACGACCTCACGCCGCGCGAAGTCGCCACGTTCGTTCCGCTCTTGATCATGGCATTCTGGATTGGTCTCTATCCCAAGCCGTTCATGCAGATTCTGGAACAGCCGGTGAACCACACAATTGCCATGGTTCGTCCGGATTATCCGCAGCCGGGAGCTACGGTGAACGCCGCTGTGCAAGCTCCGGCTCTCGAGACGCCGGCTTCGACGCCAGCAACTCCGGACAAGGGGAAGGACTAGTGGCCTGGACCGACTATCTTCTCGCCCTTCCGATCACGCTGCTGGTGCTCTTCGCACTCGGCATCCTGCTGATCGACTTCATGCTCCCCAAGGAGATGAAGTGGGCGAACTCGGTCACGGCCTTCGTTGGTGTGCTCTTCTCGGCGGCCGGTGTCTACAAGATTCAGATGTGGCTCGCGGGGGCTGCTGGCGCACCCGGCATGTTGCACACCATGCTCGTCGACCGCTTCTCTCTTTATTTCTTTTATCTGTTTCTTGCGGCGACCGCGGTCGCCATTCTCATGTCGGTTCGCTACCTCGAGACCGAACACGAAAATCACGGCGAATACTATGCGCTGATGCTGCTCTCGGTCGCCGGCATGATGTGCATGGCGGCTGGCTTCGATGTCGTCCTGATCTTCATCGGCCTCGAACTGATGGCGATGTCAACCTATGTTCTGGTTGGATTTCTGCGCCGTGACCGCCGTTCCAACGAAGCCGCGCTGAAATATTTTCTGCTGGGAGCGTTCTCCTCAGGCATCTTCGCCTACGGACTTTCCCTGCTCTATGGACTTTCCGGCAGCACCCGGCTCGATGTGATCCATCAGGAACTGGCGAAGCGAGTGCTCGATCCGCAATATCGGCCGGTTGCGGTAATTGCGCTGGTTACGACCATGACAGGGCTGCTCTTCAAGATCGCGGCCGTCCCCTTCCATCAGTGGGCGCCGGACGCCTACGAAGGCGCGCCAACCAGCATCACCGGATTCATGTCCGTCGCCGTTAAGGCCGCGGGATGGGCGATGCTTCTCCGCATCCTCATCGTCGGACTCCTTCCAATGCGTTCAACGTGGGTTCCCATGCTGGTCTTCGTTTCCATCGCGACCATGACCGGTGCCAACTTCGCCGCGCTCACACAAACCAACACCAAGCGCCTGCTAGCCTACTCGTCAATCGCTCACGTCGGATACATGTTGCTCGGCCTGATCGCCGGCACCGCGACCGAACTCAGCCCCGACGGCATCAAAGGCATCCTGATTTACCTGCTCGTCTACACGTTCATGAATCTGGGCGCCTTCGCCGTGATCACGTCTCTGCGCCATCGCAAGGTCATCGGTGACGAACTTGACGACCTCAACGGCCTGTATTCCCGCGCCCCAATTGAAGCGGTACTGATGCTGCTCTTCATGCTCTCGCTGGCCGGGATCCCGCCGCTTGCCGGATTCTGGGGCAAGTATTTCATATTCCTCAGCCTGATCTCGAGTGGTCACTACGTGCTCGCATCGCTGGGCGTGCTCTACTCCGTTTTCGGCCTCTACTACTACCTGAAGATTGCGAATGCCATGTTCATGCGCGAAGCCGAAAAGGGAGAGGAAAAGCTCCCCATCAGCTTTGCGATGGGCGCCGCCCTCACGGTAACCGGATTTGCCACTCTCTACATCGGTATTTTGCCCAATCAGTTCATCGAGCTGGCGAATTGGGCGCTCGGTATCGCACAGAATCCGGACGTCGCGAAGTTGATTCACTGATCACACGGACGTTGCAGGCAACATCGTTCACGCCATCGAATCAACAAAACGACAGCCAGCTCGGCTAACGGTGGCGTAGAATCGTCCTTCGCGCTGACGTGTCTCCTGATCCCAATCCCGACAAGAAGAAAAGCCCGTGGGTTCAAGTTGGCCGCTACAGCCAGCTTGCCTTCATGCTGCCGGCTGGCACTGTGGCCGGATGGCTGATCGGCTCTCTGCTGGATCGCTGGCTGCACACATCCTGGATCAGCGTCGTGGGCCTGCTCCTCGGGACCGCTGGCGGACTGATTGAACTGATCCGTCAAGTGTCGCGCGACACAAAGTGAGGTCTTCCTCCTTGATTGGGACGGCAGTCGCGCCATGACCGATGACCACTCCAACTTGGCCACGCCAACAACGCCGGACGGGTCATCTGACGATTTCTATGCCGGGGCGTTGACGCGAATCCGCAACTTGATGCTCGTTCTCGCCCCCATCCTAGCGGCCACGGCGGCGTGGAAATTCGGTTGGCGGAGCGCCTTCGGCTTTCTGCTCGGATGCGTCATCGCCTACCTCAATTTCCACTGGCTCAAGAGCGGCGTCTCGGGCCTCGCCGATCGCGTCACCAATGCCGCTAAACCTCAGTCCGGAAAGGGGATCGTGGCACGGTTCCTGCTCCGATACGCGTTGTTGGGAGCCGCTGCGTATGCTATATTAACCAGTTTCCCCGCGAGCCTGAGGGGTCTCTTCGCGGGACTATTCTTGCCGGTCGGAGCCATCGTCTGCGAGGCCGCTTACGAGCTGTACGCGGGAATCACTCGTGGGTTATAGCAGGAAACCGCCGTCATTTAAGAGCTAGGAGCTAGCAGCGAAAAGCTGTCCTACATGCCTGAACAACTTTGGTTCACCCAAATCCTCAATCACCTGCTGGCTGGCCCGGTCACCACGTCCCTGCGGATGCTGCACATCCAACCGAAGTATCCGGCCGCGCCCATCTCCAATTCCTTCTCGATGGAGTTATTGGTCTTTATTTTCCTGCTTGTCGTTTTCTTGCTCTTACGATCCCGCCTTTCCGTGGAATCGCCCGGCGGCCTGCAGCACTCTTTCGAAAGCATCGAAGGATTCGTGCTCAGCCAGAGCCACGAAATCATCGGCCATCACAGCGAACCGTACACGCCCTTCTTCGCCATCGTTTTCATCTTCATTCTCGTGTGTAATCTGATCGGACTGATCCCCGGCTTCGAGTCGCCGACGGGAGTTCCGATCGTTCCGCTGGGATGCGCGATTTGCGCCTTCCTCTACTATCACATTCAAGGCTTCAAACACGCGGGATTGAAGTATCTGCTGCACTTTTTCGGGCCGCCCATGGAAGGGATGCCGCTGGTCGCGCGCATCCTGCTGGCTGTCCTGATGCTGCCGATCGAACTGGTCAGTCATTTCGCGCGGCTGCTCTCGCTGACGGTTCGTCTCTGGGCCAACATTTTCGCCGGCGACTTGATCACGCTGGTTTTCTTTTCGATGATCCCGATCGGCATCCCGATCATCTTCAGCGGTCTGCACATCGTGGTCGCCGTCCTGCAGGCGTATGTGTTCATGCTGCTGTCGATCATCTACGTTTCAGGCGCGGTAGCCGAAGAGCACTAAAGCGAGTGTTCAGTGGCTAGTGAGTAGTGCAATAGAACTAAGGCTTCAGTCACAAGCGTCTGGATTACTTGTCAGAAGACCGGTTAGCGATCGGTGGTTCGGGGTCAGATTCAACTGACCACTAACCACTGGCCACTGGCCACTGTCGTTAGCGTGAGGGCGTCTGCACGGTATGGCGTCAACCACCCACTGGCGGCAATTTCATCCAAGGAGCAACACCATGCGTCAACTTAGCCGTATCTTCATGACTCTCTCGGCCCTGTGTTTCGCCGTGCCTGCGTTCGCGCAAGGCGGCGGAATGAGCGAGGGCAGCTGGATCGCGATCACCGCCGGATTTTCGATGGCGATCGCCTCCGCCGTTTGTGGACTCGCCCAAGGCAAAGCTGTTGCCGCGGCTACCGAGTCCCTCGCCCGCAATCCTGCCGCCCGTCCCGGAATTCAGTTCGCACTGATTCTTGGACTGGTGCTGATCGAGTCGCTCGCGCTCTACACGCTCGCGATCATCTTCCTGAAAGTTAAGTAAGCGGAGTGCCAGAGTTTCAAGACGTCAAAGCAAAAGCCTCCGAGCTTCGGAGGCTTTTCTCTTTCGCAACTTTGAAACTTGCAACCTTGAAACTCTGAAACCTCGCCTTGCTACACTTTCCGTTCTCCGCCCCAATCCTGTCCCTTGTTTTGCGGAGCGTGATTCAGCGCCTCCACCAATAACCGGCGCAGTTTGTAGCGGCTCTCGAGATCAGTATTCACAATCTCGAATCCCACTTCGTTGACGCGCGCCCGCCGCAGCAGCACGTGCGCCTTAATCTTCGACCGCATGCCCAGCGAGATCTCGAGGTCAGCTTCGCTGCCGATGCGCAAGTTGTCTTCTTTCGTTCCCATGCCGCCGCCCAGGCTCAGTTCCCGGATCACGATCCGCGACTTTCCCCAGGAGCTGCCCAAAATTCCAATCACCGTCTTTGCCAAAATCAGCCGTTCGTAGCGCCGCTGCCGCACCCACGGGCACGCTGGCGCCATGTCCAGAGGCGCAATCGCCAGCTCGGACGGCTCAAGCCCACTATCGGACATCACCTGCGAACTATACCGCGGATCCGTTTTCGAAAGCGCCTGCGCCGCCGCAATCCGCAACTCGCGGTGATACACCCAGCCAAACGTCTTTTTTGCTTCCAGAATCTCGCGCAGGGTCGCGACCGCTTCAGCATCTCGTAGCCGCCCCAACGATTCAATCGCTTTGAGCTGAACAAACGGAGATCGCGATGCTGTTTCGCCCGGCTTCGCCATCGCAATCAACGGATGCACCGAAGTCCGGTCGCTGCTCATTCCAATTTCGTCCACTGCCTCGGGCAGCACTATGGGATCGAGAACTTCCGCGAGTTCCAGCAGAGTACGTCCGCGATCTTCAGCCGCGCCGTACGCAATCTGCCGCACCACGACGTCGTGATAAAAACGGTTCCACTCTGGCAATCGAACCGGCAGCAATTCCAAAAGAGTTCCGACATCAAGGCGGCTGATGATCCCTACTGCTCCCGAAGCCTGCCGCGGCTGGCCCGTCCGCAGAATCTCGCGCAACTGCGTCAGCACCGGAGATCCCAACTGCCTCACCAACTCGACCATGCGGTCGCACTCATCGCGGCGCATGCAGCGAAAGAATCGGTCGGCCAGGTGTTCCGAGCCGGCCTGGCTCGTCCGCCGCAGCACCGCCAGCATGTCCGGAGGGATCGTATCCATCTGGATCGCTTCCTCAATGTATTCCGGCAGCCGGTTCTCCACACCCACTCGCGGACGTAGATCGCTCATCAGCACCGGCCGCTCTACGCTGATCAACTCCATGCCGGCGCACACTTCATTCACTGCCGCGTAATTCTTGGCCGCGCTCGCTTCCTGGCTCAGCCGCACAAACGCCGCGCTGAACAGGCTCTGCAGCTCCGCATCTTTCTCCACGATGATCTGTTCGCTGAGCTTGCGAACGGCTTGCGCCATCGGCTGCCCGCCCAGCCGCGCATACAGATCGGCCAACTGGCTGAGGCCGATCGCGGTTCTGCGCCGCGGCTCGGTATCCTTCGCCCCCAGACAACTCGAATAATTATTCAGAATGTCCGACGCAGTCTGCTTATCATCGCGGTCGAGCAGCATCTCCACAAACTGCCGCAAGTTTCGCGGCGGCACGCAGGGTGCCTCGTTCGACATCAGCACGCTCTTCTTGCCGGCCTCGGGCACCTCCGCCCAGAACATGCGGTCCAGGATGTCGGCGTGCGATTCCACCAGTATCCCGGCCTTGCTCATCTTCTCTTCTTGCAGCTTCAGGATGGAGCGCAGCGAATCCATCTGCCGGCTCATGTGCTCCATCATCTGGTGCACCGCGTTGACCTTCACTTCGCCCTTTTGATACCGCTCAAGCGCGAAGCGAATGGCCATGTGCTCGGCCGCCTTCATCAGCAGCGGCGTATCTTCTTCCTGCTTGGTCGTCGCTTGGGCCGCAAGGCTTCCCAGCAACTGCTGCAGGTTTAACCGGGTGTTCGGATCCGTCTCCGTCAGTTCTTTCTGGATGTCTTCTTCTTTAACAGTGGGATCCTGCTGCACTTGCCCAAACCGCGTGAGCAGCCGGATTGCCTGGATGACTTCCTGCTCCTGCAATGGAACCATGCCGCCGGTCCACGCTGGAGCCGCACCCGTGCCAGTTGCTGATCCTGATCCCGTTCCCGTCCCGGTGCCGGCCGATTGACCGGCGCCTCGGGGAGCGTTCGGCACGCTGCCGAGCGGAACCATCGGAACCCCGTCGGCGCCTTGTCCGCCGCCTCCGCCCGAGGTTGCTCCCTCCGCGGCGGCAATCAACTGCAACAATTTTTGCGGATCATTCAGCCACTGCTTGAACTCCGGGCCCAGCGTCTGCGCCGCAATCTGCGCCGCAATGCTGACGTCGCCCGTCAAAGGATCGGCAGCTACAAACTTCACTTCGTTGATCTTGATCGTGCTCTTCTGCTTGCCCGCTCCCAATGCATCCTTGATCTGCTTGGCCACGTCCGTCGCTTTCGATCCGGCGACTGTAAACGCCCGCACCAGGCGTACAAAATCTTCTTCCGTGACTTCCTTTGAGAAATGCAGGCTAGCCAGTCCAGCCGTCGTCAACAAAGTCGCGAAGCTCTTCTCAGCGTTCCCCGTCTCCAGAGGAATTCCATCGAGCAATAGCTTGTTGTCGGAAACACCTAGGAGAAAGCCAGCGTCGCCGCCCGCGGGCAGCGCAGTCTGCAATTCGTTCCATGTGGTTTCGAATTGCGCCTCGGTGCGCTTGTGTTCGTAGCCATACATCCGAGCGTACTTGATGAGGATGTTTAGGCTGTGAACGAAAGCGCGAGCGGATGCGGCGCGTGCCTCTTGCGATGTCTTTATGCCGGAGATAACGGGCTCCTTAAGCGCAAGTCTGAAGCTCAAGGTTAAAGGGAAACGGTAAGCCCCGAAACGTTACGGAGGTAATTGACCCATCTCTCTTGTGCCCTGGACCGCCCTGTGGCTCACCCGGTTCCATATCCATTGTTGTTAGGCGGTGAACCAAATCCAGGCGGATATCGGCAGGCCAGAGACCGCGACTTCTGTCATTCCACAAGGTCGTCCGCTCTTGAACTACGCAATCATCGCCGTGCCCACCTGTGCTCAATCTTCGGCGGACGCTGCAACGTTTGCATTACCACGCAATACTGTTCCGTTTTCGCCTGCAAAGCACTTAGCTGCTCAGCCGTTGCTTGCGGTGCGCGGACATCGAAAATGACTCTGATGTTCTGAAATCCGACGGGCGTTTCTTTCGATATTCCCAACGTTCCTTGGAGGTCGAGATCGCCTTCGACCGTGACATCAATGCCCTCGGTAGGTATCCCCATGGCTGCCGCTACCATTTGGCAGGTGATCTGAGCGCAGGCGGCAAGCGCTCCCAACAGCAGGTCTCCGGAGCAGGCTCCAGTACCCGCTCCGCCAACCCCTTGATGCGCTTGCGCATTGTAGATTGCGCGACCCAAGTCGACCGAGCAGGCGATGGGCGCGTCGGCCTGACACCCACGCGCAGTCAACGTGATTCGGGAACTCATCGGGTCTTGCCGGTATCCGTCTTTCAGCGGGCGCTGTAACGATCGAACATCCATGATGGTCTCCGGAAATCTGGGGTATTATAAACGGACTCTGGGGCGCTGCCGTGGAATGGTCATGGCGGCCGAGCAAAACTCGAATCAAATCACGCTGTAGCCAGCAATCATCTTTGGCAGGTCGATAGCTGCCACACGAGGTCCATGAACCCGCCGGAAGTTCCATCATCAGCCTCGTCCACGTTGTCGCCCGGTACGCGCTTCGGGAGTTACGAGATCCTACAGCGATTAGGTGCCGGGGGCATGGGTGAGGTTTATCGCGCCAGGGACATTCGCCTCGAACGTGAGGTCGCCCTCAAAACTCTTTCGTTGGAGCTCGGTTCCCAAGCGGATGCTTTAGCGCGCTTTGAAAAGGAAGCCCGCTCCGCCTGCGCACTGAATCATCCCAATATCGTGACGATCTATGAGCTCGGTCACGTGAATGAAACTCGCTACATTGCCATGGAACTGGTTACCGGGCAAACGCTGCGGGAATTGTTAACCGCTGGCCTGATTCCGTTCCGTA
Source organism: uncultured Acidobacteriota bacterium (assembly GCA_963793945.1). Taxonomy (GTDB): domain Bacteria; phylum Acidobacteriota; class Terriglobia; order Terriglobales; family Acidobacteriaceae; genus Sulfotelmatobacter. Next base: position 1,012,643 of record CAWCCE010000003.1, read on the forward strand.
AAGCTGTCGCAATCGCGACGCAGATCGCCGATGCTCTCGCCAAAGCGCACGCGATTGGAATCGTTCATCGCGATCTCAAGCCCGAGAATCTCATGGTCTCGACCGACGCTATTGCCAAGATTCTCGATTTCGGTCTCGCCAAGCTGGTGGTGACGAACCCGGCTTCGGATTCGGACGCTTCGACCTCGATCACGGAGCATGGAACCGTGCTGGGCACGGTTGGCTACATGTCACCGGAACAAGCGATTGGTGGCGAAGTTGATTTTCGCTCCGACCAGTTTTCCTTCGGTTCGGTACTCTACGAAATGGTTACCGGATTCCCTGCATTCCGAAAAAAGACTCACGCGGAGACCATTGCCGCCATACTGCGCGATGAGCCCGACCACCTCCGCTCCAGGATGCAACAAGCGCCCCCTCCTTTCGTTTGGATTGTGGAACGTTGCTTGGCCAAGGATCCCAAGGATCGCTACGCTTCTACCCATGATTTGGCTCGTGACCTCGCCGCCGTGCGCGAGCGCTTCGCCGAGCCGACCGCGGGCCTTTCGCAACCCCGTCCCAACAACCTGCCGCGGCAACGCACCACGTTCGTTGGACGCGAGCGCGAAGCTATCGCGCTTCGTGAACTGTTAGTTCGCAACGACGTACAGCTCGTGACTCTTATCGGTCCAGGCGGCATCGGAAAAACAAGGCTGGCCTTGCAGGTAGCGGCGGACATCGCGCCCGAGTTTCCCGGAGGCGTATGTTTCGTCCCGCTGTCGGTAGTCACCGACCCTGGGTTGATTCCTTCTACGATCGGACAGGCCTTGGGACTGCACGAAAGCGGGAACCAATCGCCGCAGGAAACCCTTCAGGAATACCTGGGTTCTTTAGGTCAACCGATGCTTCTGTTGCTCGACAATTTCGAGCATCTGGTGTCGGCTGCGCCGGTGATCGCGCAATTGCTCACAGCAAGCCGGAAGCTGAAAATCGCGGTGACGAGCCAAGCCCCGCTTCACGTCTACGGCGAACATGAATTCCCTGTTCCCCCTCTTGCCCTGCCGGATCTCAAATCCATTCCGCCCATCGAAGTCCTTTCGAGTCTTCCCGCCGTCGCGCTTTTTGTGGAACGCGCGCAGGCTATAAGACGAGACTTCACGCTTACGCGAGAGAATGCACCTGCCATCGCTACCCTCTGCGCTCGCCTCGACGGCCTGCCCTTGGCGATCGAACTGGCGGCGGCGCGCATCAAGCTGCTTTCGCCATCTGCGATGCTGGCTCGTCTTGAAAGCCGTTTGAACCTCTTGACCGGAGGCGCACGCGATCTGCCGACGCGCCAGCAGACCCTCCGCAGTACGGTCGATTGGAGTTACGGTCTGCTCACTACGGCGGAACAGACTCTTTTCCGCAGACTCTCGGTGTTCATCGGAGGCTGCACCCTCGAGGGCGCCGAAGCCGTCTGCGACACGAAAGGTGATCTGGGTCTGGACATACTCGATGGCATGTCTTCGATGGTAGACAAGAGCCTGGCGCAGCAAGTGGAACAAGCCAATGCCGACACGCGGTTTGTCATGCTCTCCACCATCCGTGAGTATGCGGCCGAACGCCTCGCCGAAAGCAACGATGAAGCCGCGACTCGCCGCGCCCATGCTGCGTATTACATCGTGCTGGCCGAAGAAGGTGCTGAGGAGATAGGCGCCCATCCTGAATGGCTCGACCGCTTTGAAATTGAGCACGAAAACTTCCGCCTGGCACTTGATCATCTCGTCAAGACCAAGGATGTCGAGTGGGCCCTTCGTCTCGGCGCGGCTCTCTTTCGCTTCTGGGAGACGCGCGAGCATCTCAAGGAAGGGCGGGAAACTATAGCCAGGCTTCTCGCCTTGCAAGGGACCATTGCGCTTCCCAAATTGCGCGCTCGATTGACCTTCGCTGCCGCCGTGCTCGCCAGTGAACAAGGCGATTACGCATCTGCGAGGACTCTGTTCGAAGAGAGCCTAAATACCTGCGTTGAACTGAACGATAAACGTGGCGTGGCCGTCGCACTCAACGCGTTGGCCGTCGGCGCCCGCGACCGAAACGACCTTTCTGCTGCATCCTCCCTCTTCGAGCGCTGCGTCGCCATATGGAAAGATCTCGGAGACCGGGCGGATATTGCCCGCACTCTCAGCAACCTCGCCAATGTGACGAAGATGCAGGGCGACTATGCCCGCGCATCCGCTCTTTATGATGAGTGCCGGACGATCTTTCGCAAGGCTGGGGATGAAGCCGGCGTTGCTTGGACTCTAAATTATCAAGGCGACGTTGCGCGAGAAAAAGCGGACCTGAGCGCCGCCCGTTCTTTTTACGAACAAAGTCTGGCGGCCTTCCGCCAGCTCGGCGACCATTGGGGAATCGCCAGTGCCCTCTCGGATCTGGCAAATCTAAGTTGCGATCAAGGAAATGAAAAAGAAGCCCGCCGCATTTATGGCGAGAGCATTCAGATATTTCAGGAGTTAGGTCACAAACGCGGAATCGCGAGGGCTCTCGAATGCCTCGCCGCCAGTGCGGCATCACTATCCAACGCCAGGCACTCGTTGCGCCTGGCTGGCGCTGCCGCTGCGCTTCGCCAACGACTGGGCGCTCCGATCACGCCGATCGAGCGTCCAAGACTGGAGAAAGCATTGGAGTTTGCACGAAGATCGCTGGGCAGCACCGCAAGTATGGATGCGTGGATGGAAGGTTGGGCTATGCCTGTCGAACAGGCCATTCGTGAGGCTCTCGACGGCGCAGCAGGGTCGAGCCCCCAAACCTCGAAACCTTATCTAACTTAATTCGCGCTCCCGGGATCGATCAGACGCCGCACCGCCGAGATCCGATTCGCTGGAAAGCCGCCGCGCCGCGCGTGCTCGCGAACCGTTTCCTCGTCCGGCGCTAGATACACACAATACACTTTGTCACCCGTGACATAGCTATGGAGCCACTTGATCTCTGGTCCCATATCCTTCAGCACGCCCACGGACTTCCTGGCGACCGCCTGCAGTTCCGCATCCGACATATTCCCTGCGCCCGGGATCTCACGCTCGATCACAAATTGGGGCATTGTCCACCTCGTCAAACTGTTATGGTAGCAGACTATTCGCCCACAAACACGATAGGCCGCCCGCGGGCGGCCTATCGTATCTTGGCTGGCTAACTGGCAGCTTAGTCTCCGGCAACTGGTTCCGCGATTTCCGGCTTCGATTCCGTCGCGTGATTACCGTTCCCATTACCGTTTGGCTTGGTTAAAGCACCCAGCGGGATGAACCCGTTCTCGGCCACGACTGGCTTCTCTTTCAACACCACCTCGCGATACATCGCGGCCATCCGTGCGTTGTAAGCTTCATCGTTGATCTTCGGCCCACGCGCCTCGGCCTTGGCATCGGCAGTCTGCTTCTGCTTCGCATCGCGAGCTCGCACCTTCTCTTCACGCGCATTCTTCGCGATACCCTTGCTGTCGAGATCATGCTGTAGTTCGGTTGTGACCAGATCATCGCGCAGCAGCAGAGAGTGAGTCTGGTCTTCCATCTGCACTTTCTTGCCACCTGCGAAGATCTCGTGACGTCCATGCTCTTCGTACCACTTGGTGAGCGTGGCCGTCATGTGCATCTTCTCGATGATGTTCCGCCATCCCACGCCAGTGTTGTAAGCGCAGAACGAAATCTCGCCTTCCTGCGTCGCGTACGGAATGATGCACTGCTCCGTCCGTCGGAAGTCGTAGTTGAATAGATCCTGGAACCACATCCCCGCTATGAACAGGAAGTTCCAGCGATCGGTCGTGCGCCGCTTCATCACGTCGTCAATGGTGCGGTCCGGGCCGACCTTGCCGTAGTTCTTCCCGGTGATGTGATAATTCTTGTCGAACTTCTTCAACAAGTCCGTCAGCTTGAAGTGAGTCGGCGACTGGAACGGGTCGTAGTTCTTCATCAGGCACAACGCCATTCCAACTCCGGTGAGGAATTTGCCGCGTGCCGCATCGTTCACCTTGGCAATGTCCTTCGCCAGTTGATCGCCGTGCAGAAACGCCGTCACCGGAACCGCTTCCTTGGTTTCCTTGTCAATCATCACAGCCATCCCCGTCCCGCAATTCGGGTGACAACCGCAAGAGAGTTGACCCCAGTCGTTTTTCGGGTCGTTGACGTGCATCAGGTCAGCCCAATCGCTGAAGGTTCCCATGAAGCTGATTGGGAACCAGTCGCGGCTCGGCTCGCCGAGACCCGTTTGATTTTTCACGTCGTGTGCCAGATGGCTCAGCGTGTAGCGCTGTGCCTGGCGGCGATCGTCGGTCACGGCTTCGTCGCGGCCGGTGAAGCTCACCGGTTGGAAGCTGAGGAAGCTGATCGTCTTGGGATTGTCGAGCGCGAACTTGATGATGCGTCCGACCTGCTCGTTGTTGATGCCGTTCACGATGGTGACGACGGGGACAATTTCCACGCCGGCCTTGTGCAGGTTCTCGATTGCTTTCAGTTTCACGTCGAACAAGTTTCCGACGAGGCGATGTGCGTTGGCCGCGTTGCCGATACCGTCGAACTGCAGGTAGGCATAGCGCATGCCGGCTTCAACTGCCTGCTGGCAGAATTCAAAGCTCTTCGCGAACTCGATACCGTTGGTCGCAGCCTGCACGGAGTTGTATCCAACCTTGCGGGCGTAGCGCACTGCGTCGAGGAAGTATGGGGACAACGTCGGCTCGCCACCGGAGAACTGCACCGACATCTGACGACGCGGCTTGATGGTGATCGCGTTGTCGAGCATCGTCTTGATTTCTTCCCACGTCAGTTCGTGGACGAAGCCAACCTGATTTGCGTCCATGAAGCAGGGATCGCACATCATGTTGCAGCGGTTGGTCAGATCGATTGTCAGAACCGATCCGCGACCGTATTTCACGGTCGACGATCCGTGATGATGCAGCTTCTCGTCGTTGTGGGCCATAATGTCGCGGCCCGGGAATACGTCTTCGAGGTGCTTCGAAAACTCGGTGTCAATCGACATCACATCTTCGAAGTGGCCGTGCGTCGGGCAATCTTTCACCATCAGGATCTTGCCGTCGCGCTCGACGATGGTCGCTTTAATCTCGCCGACCTTCTCGTTCATCAGAACTTCGTGAGGCAGGTGGCCGTCGAGAATCTGCTGGCGGATTTCGGGAACACACTTCGGGCAGAGAGAATCGGTGGAGCGAGGCCAGCCGAGCGGCGGCTTGGACTTCTCGTACGACTTGAGCAAAGGCTTGTCGGACCACTTGGGAGTCGGCGACGGGTTGGGCTTGATTCCATTCAAACGGTCGAACACAACCCACGCGCCTTTGGCGGCGGCGACGGCAACTTTCTCCACGTACTTGATCGGCTTGCGCATGATAGCTTCTAGGCTCCTAGCTTCTGGCTTCTAGCCAAAGCTCTTGGCATTTGCTGCTCTTTCAATGGGATGGCTCTTCCCTTCGATGGTTAGAACTATCCCTTCGACTACATCTATTTTTGGCCTTCGCTTTGGATGAACCTGGAAAACCTATCACCCAAAAACTGTGGCTCTCTCAGGAATAGCTCTGCTTCTACTGCCGGAGCTTCTTACACTTTTCCCTGAGTGTTGGACTGTGCCTATCCTATTGGAAGCTTTAGGAATGGCGCATCCATATCCCAACGAATGGTGCAAATTCGGGGTTTAGCGGTTGTTGGAAGGATTGTATGGAGTTAAGTCGTTGAAAGTAAAGGAGAGTGCGGCTTTGGAGCGTTCTCAGTAATGCTATTGTTCTTGCGCCCAGGCGAAAATCCCCACTTCCGGCAAAACCGGCCGGAAATGGGGCACCCGGGTTGGAATGACAAACACTCAGCAGATTCCTCCCGTTGGTCGGAATGACAAAAACTTTGCGGATTCGTCCCTGCGGTCGGAATGTCAAGCGTTGAGAGATGACAACACGTTCAAATCAGAATGCGGCGATGCCGTTGTAGCCGGCTTCGATGGCTAGGCCACTGACTCCGGTTAGCGAGGTTAGAGTTCCGTCGGCGTTGATTCCAAGTGCGCTGACTGAGCCGCTTCCGGAATCGATGGTGTAGAGATATTTCCCGTCAGCAGAAACCGCGATGTCTAAGTTTGCGCTTCCGCTGGGGAGCGTGGCCAGGATCGTTCCGTCCACCGGCGTCAACGTTCCGGTCGAACCGATGGAGAAGCCGGAGATCGTGCCCGTTCCCGGATTCGACGTGTAAACGAATTTTCCGTTGGGAGTAACCACGTGCCAGCAGGTTGCGGCCGCGAGAGTAGGAACACTGGCGCTGATCACGGAAAGCGTGCCGCTGGAGTTCGCGTACGAAGAAACTGCGGAGGCGTTGGTTGCGCCGCTCGGTCCGGTTTCGGTGGTGATGGCGGTGCCGTTCGGAGCGAAGACGACGCCGAAGAGTCCTGGTCCAGCGCTGGGATTCACAACGATCGGTCCGAGCGTGCCGTTCGCTTGGATGGAGAATCCGTCGATGTTGCCGGTGAGTTTTTCAGTGACCAGAAGAGTCTGACCGTCGGGACTAAATGCAAGCGAGGCTGCGCCCGAGTTGCCGGTGGTAAGGAAAGTGGTGGAATGCGGAATGGGTTTGAGCGCTCCGGTGCTGGTGAGGTGGAATCCGGAGACGTTGCTTGTGCCTCCGGCGTTGACGACGTAGACGAGATGTCCTTGCGAGGCGACGGCGACGGGCTCGCTGCCTCCGCAAGGCGTGGTGCCGAGCAGAGTCAGAGTTGCGCCGCTGACTTGGAAGACCGAGACGTCGCCGCTGCCGGCATTGACGGCGAGAAGGAAGGAATGATCCTGGGTGAGCGTGAGCGATCCCTGGGAGGCGAGAGGATCGGTCAAGCCGCCACTGCCGCGGCCTCCGGTCGCGAAGGAGTGACGTCCAGTTAGTGTGCCGTCGGCATTGCGCGTGTAGGCGATGACTTGATTGCTGCTGGCGTTGTTGGTCATGACGAAGACGGCGCCGGTGGTGGCGCTGCTTTGCGCGTGGCTGGAAAGTGGGAAGGCCGAGAGTGCGAGAGTAAGAGCAAGAAGGGTACTGCTACGGAACATATTCGACTCCTTCGTTGGGTTGTCGGTCATTGCGACCGCAGCCTGAGATGAAGGAGATCGCGCGAAGTTACTCGCGTACGTGAACGAATTGTAAAAAGTTTTGCGGCGTAACTTTTCGTCGCGGCGATACTCTGATAACGCGTTAGCGTGTGGAGTACAAACCAAAAAGCTTCATCACGAAGGGCAAGAAGTACCACGAAGGGACAGCAAGCCGACCGAGGGCATGACAACTTTTCGGGGACGGCTTACAATTCTGGGCAGGAGTCCCCCCAAAAGGAACTTGTCCCCGTGTTCCCTCCCAAATCGGCGTGAGGGCTGCCTCTGTGGATCGATGGCGCGGGCGAAGATTCGGTGACAAACGATTGATGCGAGTTCGATTCATTCTTCTGGCGATCGTGGTGTCTGTATTGGCGGGCGGCTCCGTGGTTTCCGGAAAGGCTCAGGATGTGAAGGCCTTGGCCGCGGCGGTGGACTCTCACTACAACCATCTGCGGACACTGCAAGCCGAGTTCACCGAGTTGTACAGCGGATCGGGAATGGAGCGGACCGAATCTGGGACGCTGTGGCTGAAAAAACCCGGCAAGATGCGCTGGGAGTACCGTTCTCCCAAGGAGAAGCTCTTCGTGAGCGATGGGAAAGATGCGTGGTTTTACGTCCCGCAGGATGGGCAGGCGCGCAAAGAGGCCGCGAAGAAGCTGGACGATGTTCGATCTCCACTTGCATTCTTGCTCGGTAAGACGAAGCTGGAGAAAGAGTTGCGCGGGTTATCCTTGGCTCCGGACCTGACGCCGTTGCAGGACGGAGACGTGATGCTGCGGGGGGTCCCGCAAGGGTTAAGCGATCAGCTGAATGAGATTTCCTTGGAAGTGACGCCGGAGCGCCGGATCGTGCGAATCGTGATTCAGGGCGTGGACGGGGCATCGACGGAGTACCGGTTTACCGATCAGAAGGAAGATATAGCAGTGGCGGATTCGCAGTTTGCGTTTAAGCCTCCGGCGGGGACCGAGGTGGTGGAGGGGGAGTTGGGGCAGTAGGTTCGTGGCGACGGCCGAAAAGCAGGTTCCTCCCTTCGGTCGGAATGACACACGTGGCTGGGTCGGAATGACAGACGTGGGGGGGTCTGAATGACAACGCGGATTGTCGGAATGACAAGGGTTTGGATTGATGCAAAAGTTCGGGCAAATTGAGGTTACTTGCGGTACCGAGAGCGGGGATGCTTGGGGTGGATCGGCAGCTTAGAATGGAAGTTGGAATGTTAGACTGAGCGATAGGCTCGGCTTGGGACAATTCCAAGAAATACCGGCAAATGGCGGAATTTGTAGTCAAAATCGCGGATGATCGCGGACGGGTGCAGCAGCAGGTCGAGCACGGCTACTCTGAAGCCGAGGTGCGCGACCGGTTTTCGTCGCAGGGGTATCTCGTCTATTGGGTCAAGCCGCAAGGATTGCTGTCGGGCGGGGTGTCGCTACGGCGGCGGCGCAAGCTGAAGCAGGACGTGTTTCTGGTGTTCAACCAGCAGTTTCTGACGTTGATCCGGGCGGGTCTACCGATTTTGAATTCGCTGGAACTGCTGATCAAACGGCAGAAGGATGCGCAGTTAAAGCAGATTCTGGAGAATGTCCGCGACCGGGTCAAGGGCGGCGAGTTGCTGTCGGATTCGTTCGCAGCGCAGGGAGTCGTTCCGAAGATTTATACGACTACGCTGATGGCTGGCGAGAAGAGCGGCAATATTGATGAAGTGCTGACGCGGTATATCAGTTTTCAGCGGCTGGCGATGACGTTCCGAAAGAAGCTGTTTGTATCGTTGATTTATCCGACGCTGCTGGTCACAGTCGTGATGATCATGGTGACGTTCCTGTTCACCTACGTGGTGCCGAAGTTTGCGGAGCTCTTTAACAGTCTGGATGCGAAGTTGCCGGCTATCACGGTGTTCATGCTGGCGGTGGGACAGAACGCGCAGAAATATGCGCCATTCGTCGGGGTCGCACTGGTCATCCTCGGATTTGTGCTGTGGCGCTGGAAAGAGACGGACCGAGGGGCTGACCGGATTGATCGGGCGATTCTGAGCCTGCCACTGCTGGGAGACATCCGGCTGAAGCACCAGGTGGCGAGTTTTTCGCGGATGCTGTCGACGCTGCTACAGGGCGGATTACCGCTGGTTCCGGCGATGGAAACAGCCGGCGCCTCGATGAGCAGCAGGCGCATCTTAAAGGGTGTAATGCGTGCGGGGATCCGGGTACGGGAAGGACAAGGACTCGCACCTAGCCTCGAAGAGCAGAAAGTATTCCCCGAACTCGCGGTTGAGATGATTGAAGTGGGCGAGTCGACGGGAGCGCTGCCTGCGATGTTGAATTCAGTGGCAGAGTTTTACGAGGAAGATGTGCAGACGGCGCTGGGCGCGGCAATGGCGCTGATCGAGCCGCTGATCCTGATTATCATGGCGATTTTTGTAGGTGGCGTATTGATTTCGTTGTATTTGCCGATCTTTACGCTCGGTGTGCACTAAGGAAGTCAGTCGATGGTCGCTCGTCGTTGGCCATGGACAAGAGACTAACGACCAACGGCGCGGAAAGTTTCGGTGAAGGGTAGTAGGTAAACCAATGGCAACAGCCGACAAAAAATCGTTGTTTGTGGGCGGCGGGAATGGCGGCCCGATCAGCCCTACCGGGAATCCGATTACTGATTTGGAGCGGGCGCAGGATGTGGCACGGCGTTACCGCTGTGAGTTCGTAGATCTCACCGACTTCCAGCTTCATCACGATCTGTTCAAGAAGATCTCGCCGGACTTGATGTTCCGCTACAAGTTCGTTCCGCTGGAAGAGACAGCGGACGGACGGCTTGCCATTGCGATCGCCGATCCCAGCCAGCTGATGATGATCGACGAAATCAGCCTGCTGCTGCAGAAACGCATTGTCACCAAAGTGGCGACGCTGAAGCAGATCGACGACATCCTTAAAAAGACCGAGCAGTCGCAACGCGTGCTCGAAGAAGCCAGCGAAGGCTTCACCATCATCCGGGAAGACGAGAACACGGGTGTGGAAGAAACGCTGACGATCGACAAGCTGACGGCGGGTGGCGATATCAGCCCGATCATCCGGCTGGTCGATACCACGATTTTTACCGCGTTGCAGCGGCGCGCGTCCGACATTCACATTGAGACTTGCGACGACTCGGTGATGATCAAGTTCCGAATCGACGGCGTGTTGACGCAGGCCATGCCGCCGATCGGCAAGGAACATCACTCGACTGTCATTTCGCGTATCAAGGTCATGAGCGAGCTCGACATTTCCGAGCGCCGCGTGCCGCAGGACGGACGCTTCCGGGTGAAGTACAACGGGCGCGCCATCGACTTCCGCGTTTCGATCATGCCGTCGATTCACGGCGAAGATGCCGTGCTCCGCGTGCTCGACAAAGAGTCGATGAGCGAGAAGTTCAAGAGTTTGACGCTGGATGTGGTTGGATTTGACGAAGATGATCTGCGCCGCTTCCGCCGCTACATCAAAGAACCGTACGGCATGGTGCTGGTGACGGGACCAACCGGTTCCGGTAAAACGACCACGCTTTATGCTGCCGTCAACGAAATCAAGACCGACGAAGACAAGATCATCACGATTGAAGACCCGGTCGAATATCAGCTGCGCGGCATCACGCAGATTCCGGTCAACGAGAAAAAGGGGCTGACGTTCGCCCGCGGGTTACGATCAATCTTGCGTCACGATCCGGACAAGATCATGGTCGGCGAAATCCGCGACTCGGAGACGGCGCAGATCGCGATTCAGTCGGCGCTGACCGGGCATCTAGTATTCACAACCGTCCACGCGAACAACGTGGTCGACGTGATCGGACGCTTCCTGAACATGGGCGTCGAGCCGTATAACTTTGTTTCGGCGTTGAACTGCATCCTGGCGCAGCGGCTTGTACGTTTGATCTGCGATTCGTGCCGGACCGAGGTGCATTACTCGCCTGACGTGCTCGAGGCCAGCGGACTGGATCCGGCGCAGTGGGGCAAAGTTCCACTGTACGAAGGACCGGGATGCATCGAGTGCGCAGGCACGGGATTCCGCGGTCGAACCGCCATTCACGAGCTGCTGGATTTGAGCGACCGCATTCGCGAAATGATTCTGGCGAAAAAGCCGACGTCGGAGATCCGGCGGGCAGCGCGGGATGAAGGCATGCGTTTCCTGCGCGAGTCGGCGCTGGATAAAGTGCGGCTGGGAATGACCACGCTGAAGGAAATCAACAAAGTTACGTTCATCGAGACGATGAGGTAGTTTCAAAGTTCAAGATTTCAAGGTTTGAGAGTCTCAAGCTTTCCGGTTGGGGCGCCAATTCGGCAGCGTTCTCTGATTTCCCGTGGACATGCGTTTGAACTTTGAAATATTGAAACTTTGAAACCTTCAGTGTGCTGTCTCAGCTATTGCAATTCTGGACAGGACAGTTTGTGATTTATAGAGTTATCTCTCAAAGGCGTAGCCGGGAATGAGTCCAACGAACAACACACCAAAACCGAAGCTAGCGTGCGAGATTGCCGTAGACCGGGTACTGGCCGGACGCATTACGGACGACGGCGCCGGTCTTGAGGCGAGCGCTGCGCGCGAACTGGCGCCGGGCATCGTTGTGCCCGACCTCGTCGAGAACAACTTGCGGCAGAGGGACCGGGTGCGGGACGGAATTGAAGAAGCGCTGGGAAGCGTTGCTGGACGTTCTCACGATGTGATTGCGATTGTGCCGGATGCAGCAGTACGCGTGATGCTGGTCGAGTTCGATACTCTGCCCTCCGATCACGAAGAAGCGCTCGGAGTCGTGCGCTTCCGGCTGAAGAAGTCGCTTCCATTCGATGTGGAGAAGGCGAAAGTTTCGTACCACGCGCAGAAGGTGAATGACGAAGTGAAGGTTGTCGCAGCGGTCGCGCTGGGCAGCGTGATTGAGGATTACGAAGCGGCCTTCCGCGAGGCGGGATTCAGTCCGGGAGTGGTACTGCCCTCAACGCTGGCGGCAATTGGAGCGGCCTCTGCGAAGAAGCCTACGCTGGTGATCAAAGTCGACGCACACACCACCAGCATTGCGATCCTGAGCAACGATCAGCTGCAACTTTTCCGAACGCTGGAAAACGGGCGGGGGGTGACGATCACGGGGGAGCAGTTGGCGGAGGAAGTTTATCCATCGGTCGTATTCTTCCAGGACACGTATCATCTGAACATTGAGCAGATTTATGTGGCGGGCCTGCCGGAGTCGGGCGGGGCTGCTCCTGCTCTCAAGGCACAGACGGGAGCGGATGTGCAGGAACTCGTATCGTCGGCGCAGTTGGGGACGACGGCGGCGGGGTCAGTACCGCGGTGGAGAATGGCAGGAGTGGTGGGAGCGCTGATTTCTTAGAGCAGTGGCTAGTGAAGAGTGGCTAGTCACTTCAACTTGCAGTGTCACCTGACCGCTCATCACTATTCACTGATTTGATTTATGCGTCTTGATATCAATCTCGCGAGCCAGCCGTATGAGGATGCGCGGCAGTTCTGGATGCGCTGGGGCACGGCTGTCGGCGCTGTCGCCCTGCTGACACTGGTGCTGCTGACGCTCGACATCACGGGCTGGGTCAATGCCCGCCGGGACCGCGCGACGCTGGCGCAGGAGCGGGCGATGATTGCCAAGCGCGATCAAGATCGGGCCAATGCCGAAGCGTTCCTGAACCGTCCGGAGAACCGCACGACGCGGGACGAATCGCAATTTCTGAATGACGTCATCGAACGCAAGGCGTTCTCGTGGACGCGTGTTCTGGAAAGTCTGGAAAAGGTGATGCCGCCGCGGGTGCACGTGGTGGCCATCGACCCTTCGCTGGATGACGACAACCAATTGGAACTGAAGATGCGAGTGGCGGGTGATTCGCGCGAGCGCGCCATCGAACTGGCGCGGCGTATGGAAGAATCGCGGCGGTTCTCGCAAACCAGCATCGTCACGGCGAACCACGTGCAATCCCAGACGGGCGATAACGAACAGGTTGATATTGTGGCTATTTACATTCCTGAATTGACGGGCGTGGTCGCCGCGCAACCGACAACAACGAGCGATAAAGCTGCCTCGCCTGCGCCGACCGGAGCAAAAACACCGAAAGGATCGAAGCACTGATGCCGGACTTGCGGCAAACCCGGAAGAGGTTGAAGTTGGCGCTGGGAATTCTGGCAGCCGTGGATTTGGTCGCGGCCATCATCTACTTTTCTCCCCTGGTTGGGTCGGCGGAAAGCCGCCGGATGGAGATGAACCGGCTTCAGGCGGAGCTGACCACGAAGACCCATCAAGTAGCTCCATTAAAGGATCTGCCTCACAAGGTTGACCTGGCCAACAAGCAGATTGCGGAGTTCTATAAAGATCGGCTTCCGACTCAGAGTTCGCAGATTGCCACAGAATTGGGAAAAGTGGCCAGCGCGAACGGTGTGATCATCGAGCAGGAAAGATATAAGTTGGATGATGAACAACCCGGAAATCTGCAACCAATCGAAATCGAATACGATCTTTCGGGAAATTATACGGCGCTGGCGAAGTTCATCAATGCGCTGGAGCGGGACGAGATGTTCTTCATCATTAACGGCGTGGCCCTGGGCGGAGAACCGCATGGAACGGTGCGGCTCCATCTGCGACTGGGCACATATTTGAAGGCGGCAACCTAGTGCAACTCGGGCTGGAAAACAAAAAGAAAGCGACGTGGGCCGCAGTACTTGGAGTGATCGCGGTGCTGGTGTTCGCGTACGAGGTGATCCCGATGTTTACGGGGTCGTCGGCGCCTGCCTCGGATGCGCAGGCGGCCGCGCCAAGCCTGATCCACACTCCGACATCGCGCACCAAGGTGAAGCCCGGGAAGAAGGCAAGAGTCGAAAATCTGGATCCGACGCTACGACTGGATTTACTTGCGGCAAGCGAGAAGACGCAGTATCAGGGAAACGGACGAAACATTTTTGTTTCGCAGGCGGAAGATATACCAGTACCGGTCGCCCCCGGGCACACGGACCCCAAGAAGGAAGAGCAACAGGCGCAATACCAAGCTCCGGCGCCCCCACCTCCTCCTCCGATTCCGCTGAAGTTTTATGGATTTGCCAGTTCGCCGGGGGAGCCGAAGAAAATCTTCTTGAAGTTGAATGACGACGTGTTTGTGGCGGGAGAAGGCGAGATCGTCGACCGGCGCTATAAGGTCATGCGCATCACGAACACTTTCGTGGAGATTCAGGATGTGGTCAACAGTGGGCCGCCGCAGAATATTCCGCTGACACAAGGGTGAAGTGGGAGTTTCGAGTTTCGAGTTTCGAGGTTTCTAGCGTTTCAAAGACACCAGTAGGACCACTGGAATCGACAACCTTGAAACTTGCGAAACTTGAAACCTGTTTTTTCCCTAGATGAAGCCTCGTTCACAAATCCGATCAGCCGAACGCGGCTACATCATGATGACGCTGTTGCTGGTCATGGCGCTGATGGCCATTTTCGCCGCGGTGATCGTCTCCTCGGTCACGTTCGACATCAAACGCGATCGCGAAGAAGAGATGATCCATCGCGGAGTGCAGTATTCGCGGGCAATCCGGGCCTACTACAAGAAGTTCAGCCGCTATCCGGCGAAGATTGAAGATCTGGAAAACACGAACCAGATGCGGTTCCTGCGCAAGCGCTACAAAGATCCGCTGACGGGAAAAGATTTCAAGTTGCTGCACTATGGGGAAGCGAAGATGTCGATGAACGCTTTGGGCGGAGGCATTGCCGGGGCGGCGACGCTCGGAGCGAATGGATCGCTGAATACGCCCGGTGGAATGGGACAGTCTCCGTTGGGTCAGCCGTCGACGTTTGGATCGAGCGGCGGATTCGGCGCAAATTCGAATTCAGCCTTCGGGCAGAATGCTCAGCAGAACACTCAGACCTACCTCGGATTCGCAGACGCGACCGCAGATCCGAATGCTCCGGCGTCGACGGACGCAACGGCTGGTAGCCCATCTGGTCCGGGAGGAACTTCGAGCGGACCTTCCACGGGAACTTCGAGTGACAAACTGTCAGGCACAACCTTTGGGGGCGCGCCGATCGTAGGTGTCGCGAGCTTGAGCAAAGACCGGACGATCCGCGAGTTTGACCACAAGAAAAAATACGATGAGTGGCAATTCGTCTACGATCCGACCATGGATCGAGGCTTCCTGATTACGACTCCGTACCAACAGCAACTGCAGGGATTCGGTGCGCAAGGAAATGTGAACGGGCAAAACGGACAACCCGGGGGACAGAACGGAACGAGCGGGTTCGGGAATAGTCTTGGCAACGGCTTTGGGAATTCGCCATCGCCGATGCAGAACAATCCAACTTCGCCGAACGGCGGAGGGTTTGGGAATTCGAGCCAGCCGAGTTCGCCGCCACAGCAGTGAGTTCACCGCTGCAAACTTTGTAACCGGTCAAATCCCCATCCTGTCTCTCCAAAAAACGGGAAGACAAGGATGGGGCAACCTCTGAGTTCCAAATGAAAAGGCCTCATCATTCGATGAGGCCCTTTACAACTCTCTCAGCAAAATTCTTACACGCTGAAGGATGATCCGCAGCCGCAGGTGCTCTTCACGTTCGGATTCTCAAACTTGAAGCCGGCGCCTTCGAGCGTTTCGACGTAGTCGACGATGCAGCCGTTGAGATACATCACCGAGGTCGCATCGACGTAAACCTTCAGGCCTTCCATATCGAAGGTCTTATCCATCATGCCGGCGCCATTCTCGAACTGCATCGAGTAGGAGAAGCCGGAACATCCGCCGCCGACGACTCCGATGCGCAACCCGGCGGGCACGGGATTCTGCTGGGCCATGATTTCTTTCACCTTGGAAACGGCGTTCGCGGTCAGGGTGACGGGTGCGGCTTTCTTCGTAACTTCGGGGACGGTTGTTGTGGCCATTCGTATCTCCTTGGCTTTAAAGCTGTTCGATTATAGCAGAGTGGTTTTGCTCAGATCAGCCAATCCAGGCAGTTCTTGGAAAGCCACCTGGTAGTTGGATGCCAACGATGGGCCGGAAGTCGCACTATTGGCAAGTCTGTAACGGGTTCGGGACAGAGGGATTAATGTGGCGCCGGGGCTTGCCAACAGGGCTATAATCGTGGCGTTAAGGCCTTCCCCGGGACTGGTTGCGGGGTTCTGCGTGCCCCACCACGAAGTGGAAAGCCGCTGCACTGCGTTTCGACTCTGCCGAGGTGGCTTATGACCCTGACTCTAGTTGCGGTTGTGTTCGGAGTGTTCGCGATTGGCCTGATTGTCCTTCTCATCTACAAGAGCACCCTCACCATGCACGAGGACGACCAGCTATTCCTGGATGATGCGAACTCGCATATGCAGGAAGAACAAACGGAGCTGCTGACCAAGGTGAACCGGCTGACGATTCCGGTTCGCATCTTCAGCATCGGCTCCGGAGTGTTCCTGCTGGTGCTTGTGGCCATGCTGATTTATCAAAAGTTGAATGAAGTGCAGTAGCGTCATCGACGCGGCAGAGCCTCGGCACCCGGATCGGCGGAGCGATGTTGAGCAAGTTTGCCGCTGCCGGATGTGCGATTTTCTATTGATGATGTGACGTCCGCGTGCAGTCTCCTGCGCGACTCGGGATTCATTTGTGCAGGAACTCGTTTCAAACGTCCTGTAGAAAATGCCTCGGCGGGCCTTCCCTGCTGCTTGCGAAACACAGTAAACTAGGCCGGTACTGTGCGACCATGGCGGAATTGGCAGACGCAGCAGACTTAGGATCTGCCGGGGAAACCCGTGGGGGTTCAAGTCCCTCTGGTCGCACCACCTATTTCATTCCTGATATCTCTTGTTTTCTTTTGCACGGCTTCGCAGATAGGCCTCGCGGCTCCACGCACAAAGGTTCTAAGCCCCAATTTTGAGGGCCCTTCTCTATTCTCAGATCGCGCAGTACCCGCTATTATGTCGGTAAGCGTTTAGCGCACATGCGCCCTGGAGCTCAGTCTAGACGGTGCATGCGCGGAATTCGTACCGTGTGCACGTCGGTAGTTCCCAAAAATTAGCGCTCGCAAGTCAGCATGGCGCTTCTGGCCGTTGGTTTTCTGGTCGGCTCACGCGGTAATAAAGTCCAAAATCAAAATCGATAGCTCCAGAAAATTTCTCCGCCGCGGAAGTGTTCTGCCAATTCCCCTATTTGCGAGGTAGTGATGTTTTCCTGTTTACGCGAGCCAGAGATGCGTACAAATCCGTACGTATTGCGGCGCCCGGCTTTGGTCTTCACTGTACTCACGATCGCTGCAGCCATGGGTTGCGGCGGTTCTTCCGGCACGAGCAGTTCCCCTGCTCCGTCCCCCTCCCCCGGAGCTATTAGCGTTTCCGCGGCCCTTCCGGCGGCAACAGTTGGGTCTGGCTATAGCGGATCCGTATCGGCCACCGGAGGAACAGCTCCTTACAAATTCTCGGTGTCGTCGGGGCAGTTGCCCGGGGGCGTGGCGCTGGATGATAGCTCAGGAAAGATTTCCGGAACTCCCGGCGCAAGTGGAAGCTTCCCGTTCGCCGTTTCTGTTTCAGACGCCAACGGCGACTCTGCTCAGAAATCTTTGCAAATCTCGGTCGCAAGTACGTCGACCACGTCCGGCGGTGGAAGTGGGAGCGGAGGGAGTTCGGGCGGAAGCGGAAGCGGCGGAAGCTCCAACGGAACTAACACCAGCACCGGGCAATCGTTCAGCAACATTCAACGCAGCGGCGGATGGGGCGAATATGGGCAAGGTCCGCCTAACTTTGTGGATTGCTCTCCCTCTCCGTGCGAGGGGATTTCTTTCTCGATGAGCCAGGGAGTGAACTCTCCTTCGATGAGCGGATCAGCTACGGAGTTTAATATCGGGGGGACGACCCCCTATTCGGATGCGTTGTGGAACAACCATCTGATCGGGCCGCTTTCGTCGCAAGGCACCTTCGACAGCGATGGAACGCTGGTGCCGTCTCTGCACGCTTTCACATATGACGTGTATTTTTTTGCGAGCGACTTCAGCCCATCCGAGGCGATCGAGTTCGACATCAACCAGTTCTTCGATGGCATGGGATTTATCTTTGGACACGAGTGCCGCATCGATGCTGGAAACTCCTGGGACGTGTGGGATAGCCAGAACGCGAAATGGGTTCCGACCGGTGTGCCTTGCTTCCTCAACGCCAACGCGTGGAATCATCTGACACTGCAAGTGCAGCGCACTTCTGACAACCATCAGGTCTACCAGTCGATCACGCTCAATGGGGTAACGAGCACATTGAACTGGACGTTTGGTCACGGCTCAACGCCCGGCTGGTACGGCATCACTGTCAACTATCAGATGGATGGAAATTACAAACAAGAGCCCTACAACGTTTATCTGGACAATCTGACCTTCACGTATCAGTGAATTCTGCGCACCCGGGGGGAGGGTACTTTAATACATTATCCCTATTGGCGTTATTGTATATTATGCATTCGTCCGTCGAATCACGAAGCCGCCTGCTTCTTCCGGAACAGTAGAGGTTGGCGAAGGATTCACTGCCATGCCGCACTTCGGTCTTCTCTGGCCTAACTCTCTCTCAAGGGGTATTCCATGCGCATTCCATCCCATCGAGTGGCGTTCGTAGCGCTATCGGCAATCGCTTCCTGTGTTTTTTTCAGCGGCGGACAGAGAGTGCTGGCAAAGCCTTCCTCCGTTCCCACTCCGTCGCACGTCATCGTTGTGATGGAAGAGAACCACGGATACTCGCAGATTATTGGATCTCCAGAGGCGCCGTATATAAATAGTCTCGCCTCGCAGGGAGCCCTGTTCACCAATTCGTCCGCCATCGCTCATCCTAGCCAGCCAAATTATCTGGCGATATTTTCGGGATCTACCCAGGGAATCACTGACGATTCCTGTCCTCATACTTTCTCGGTGCAGGACCTTGAGAGCGAATTGCTCAGTAAGAGCGACACTTTTAAAGGCTACTCGGAGGGCTTGCCCGCGGTTGGTTCCGAGATTTGTGTATCCGGACTGTACGCGCGCAAGCATGTTCCATGGACGGATTTTTCTAAAGGTGCGTCCACGGACAGCCAACCCTTCACCAGTTTCCCGACTGATTTTTCCAAGTTGCCGACGGTTGCCTGGGTGATTCCCAACCTGGACGACGACATGCACAACGGAACCATCCAGCAGGGAGACAGTTGGCTGCAAACGAATCTGCTGCCTTATGTGACCTGGGCCCAGTCGAACAACAGTCTGCTGATCGTAACTTTTGACGAAGATCAAGGTACAACGGCGAACCACATTGCGACAATTTTTGTCGGATCGATGGTAAAACCCGGAAGTTACGGCGAAAAAATCAACCACTACAATGTTCTGCGCACGATCGAAGATATGTACGGTCTCTCCCACCTCGGTAAGAGCGCAACCGCAACTCCCATCACCGATGTGTGGCAATAGTTCGTATTGACGTCGACCCGTGCTAAGACCACGCAGCGGAGAAACGTTATGATGTGGCAGTGGCGGAGGGGCGATGGACGACCGGGCGTTGCTGCGAGAAGCGCTGGAAGAAGCTCGAAACGGATTGAGGGAAGGCGGGTTGCCGATTGGATCGGTACTCGCCGACCGCAGCGGACGAATCGTCTCGCGCGGGCACAACCTGCGCGTGCAGACGGGCGATCCGACAGCACACGCCGAGACAGTTTGCATCCGTAATGCCGGCCGCCGGCGCGATTGGACAGAGTTGACTGTGGTCAGCACGTTGAGTCCGTGCATTATGTGTACCGGAACTGCGTTGCTCTATCGCATTCCCCGCGTTGTGATTGGCGAGAATCGGAACTTCATGGGAGCAGAAGATTTGTTTCGCCAGCGTGGCGTCGAACTCGTTGTTCTTGACGACGCGGAATGTATTCAGTTGATGGCGGAGTTCGTTCGCGCGCATGCGGACTTGTGGAACGAAGACATCGGCGCCTGACTTCGCTAGCGGGTGGATGGCTGATCGCGATGCGGCTTGGGTGACGGCGCGGCCTCGCTGGCTGGGACTGTGAATTTGAGATCCCACTTGCACAATGGGCATCGGGTCGCGACCGAGTAAACGATCCGGCCGAAGGCGACGCACTTGGTGTTGATGCAAGCTCTCATTCGCAACCTCCCATCCGTGAGAACACTCGGGCGATTCTTCTTCACAAATTAGCATGAGTTGTTTTCCGCGCTTCATGCTTCTTTTCAGTTCAGGGTCATTCATTTCTCTTCTAGAAACCTCGCAGCGAGCAAATACACAAAACCCAACCACGAAGGGCAGTAAGGTTCACGAAGGAATTCTTTTTCTCTTGCTAACGCTCTTAGGGCAAGCATCTTTGAGTGTGTTGTACAATCGCTCCCCAACTTGCAGGCAACGAGCGAAGGAGCGGCTAGCAAATGGAGCCGGCGCGAACAGGAGAAATGCGAACGGAAGATTACGGCTTGCGGCAAGGAATTCTGTCTCCGATGGAGACGCTCGCGCAGTCGGTCTCGACGATGGCGCCGACTACCACTCCCGCCGCAACGATTCCGCTCGTGTGTGCGCTGGCGGGCAACGGAACTTGGCTGGCCTATGTGCTGGCAACGGTCGCAATCCTGCTCGTCGCACTCTGCATCGCACGATACGCGCGCCTTTCGGCATCACCTGGATCCCTTTACACCTACGCATCCACGACGCTGCCTCCATGGCTTTCAGCTACGGTGGCGTGGAGTTTGCTGCTGGCTTACGTGGCGACGGGATCGAGCGTAATTGGCGGGTTCTATCACTATGCGAATCTTTTGCTGCGCGATGCGACCGGGCATGTATTCTCTGCGACGCTGCTGTCGCTGATCGTCACGGGCGTCTCAATCTGGATTGCATGGCGCGATGTAAAGATTTCCGCGCGACTGATGCTGTGGATCGAAGCCGCGTCGGTGACAGTGATCGTGGTCGTTGTCGCACTTCTTCTTTTCCGTCACGGCTGGCATTTGGATTTCGACCAACTTCACTTGCATGGTATGACCGGGAGCGGACTGCGGCTGGGCCTGGTTCTGGCACTGTTCAGCTACGTCGGGTTCGAGAGCGCTACGACTTTGGGCGCGGAAGCGCGGAACCCATTAAAGTCGATTCCGCGTGCGGTCATTCAGAGTTCCCTGCTGGCCGGTGCTTTCTTTACGATCTGCGCTTATGCCGAAGTGCTCGGATTCCACACCGTCGGCCAGGATTTAGGCGCGAGCCAAGCTCCGATGTACGTGCTGGCGCGGGTGGGCGGTGTACCGGTCCTGGGACTGCTGATCGATATTGGAGCTCTGGTCAGCCTGTTTGCCGGGACGCTGGCCTGCATCACGGCCGCCGCCCGCGTCCTACTTCGCATGGCCCACGACGGACTGGCGCACGAGATTCTGCGAACGACGCATCCGCAGAATCGAACGCCAACCTATGCCATCGTCATCACCGGCGTCGCGGCCGTCGCGCCGGTCGCGGTGCTGGCGGCTCGAGGAGCCAGCGGACTCGACGTTTATGGATGGATGGGCTCGCTTGCGACCTATGGATTCATCGTCGCCTACGCGCTGGTATGCGTGGCGCTTCCCCGATATTTGCGGCAACACCAGGCCTTCCAGCCTAGTGCGCGATTCGTCTCGGTTCTCGCCGCAGCCGCGATGCTTCTGGCGCTGGCAGGAAATCTCTATCCCGTCCCCGAAGGCCCTTACGGCAAGCTTCCCTACATCTACCTCGCTTATCTGGCGGGGGGACTCGCGTGGTTTATCGTACGGGCACGCAGCCGAAAAGCGGCACTCGCCGCGGCTGCCGAACTCTCCGAGTCATAAAAATTAGTAATTCCGGCCAAAAGAATTTTCACTGAGGCTGTGCCTTTCGCTTTGGTTGGAGTTCGCGTACATTTGGCGGCATAGTTCCCAGCCCGGTATGCGGAGCCTATCAGCTCAGCGAACACGACGTACCTAGTCCATCGCATTTTGCGGCTGGAATAGCCGCAGGGATTGGTGTTTCCACACATCACGAACGAGGTTCACATCATGGCGAAGAAGATGAAGCTTGGCATTTTCTTTGTAGCAGCATTGGCTGCATTTCTACAGATCCCTGTATCCGCACCGGCGCAACAGACGCTGGGCGGCATCACCGGGACCGTGACCGACAAGAGCGGAAGCGTGCTTCCCGACACGACCGTGACGATTGTCGGAGACCAGACCAAGCTGACGCGCACGCTGAAGACCAACGGCAATGGCGCGTACGACTTCGTGAACCTACCGATCGGCACTTACACCATCACAGTCACGCATGACGGTTTTGAATCAGAACGACTACCCTCGATTCTGGTGCAGGCAAATCGCACCGCGACCCTCAACGTCACGCTGAAAGTCGGGCAGGTCGGGACGACGATCGACGTGGAAGCCGCGCCCATCATGAACGCCGTCGATACGACGAATGGATATGTTCTTGAGTCTCAGCAGATCGCGGACGTGCCGCTGCCGACGGGCAGTTTCACGGGACTGGCGATTCTGTCTCCGGGCGTGAATGCGGAGTTGCCCAGCGGAACTGGAGCGAACGCGGGATTGGGCAACCAACCGATCTGGGCCAATGGACAGCGCGACACCAGCAACACTTTTCTGCTCAATGGCGTCGACGCCAGCAATCTATTCAATGGCAAGAGCACGAGTTCGGTCGCCTCAGCCCGCATCGTGAACAATACGGGCATTGCGGGCGCGGGCAGCACGACCGCGGAAGTTTTGCAGAGTACGGCATCCCCTTATCTCGCGGTGGGGCAGGCTTTGCCGACGCCGGCTCCCGAAACCGTGCAGGAAGTTCGCGTGAATACGTCGATGTATGACGCGCAACAGGGATCGACCAGCGGCGCGCACATCGACATGAGCACCGCTTCGGGCACGAACTCCATTCACGGCGTTCTTTATGGCCACCGCGGGACCGACGCGCTCAATGCGGCGCCATATTTCTACAACCAGGACCCGAACATCCCCGCGAACGAAAAGGTACCGCAACTGCACCGGTATATCGCTGGTGGAGGAATCGGCGGACCGCTCATCAAGGACAAGCTGTTCGCATACGGCAGCTATGAGCACACGCATGTCTCCGACTTGGAGATTGGTACTTCGCGAACGGCCGTACCCTTTGGTTTAGGTGACGACAGAAGCGCGACGGCACTCGCGGCCGTGGATAACGCAAATTTTCGGTATGCGAACAATGCTCCTTGCGGCACAGTGTTAAACCCTCAAGCTTGTCTCCAGCCAAATCAAGTTGATCCAGTTGCGCTCGCAATGCTGAATTACAAACTGCCCAACGGACAGTACATGATTCCTTCGGCGAATCCCAATTTCGCTCCAACTCTGAACTTCCCCGAAAATGTTTTTATCACGCAGCCCGCGTATTTCATTGCGGACAAAGCTGCCACGAATCTCGATTATCTCGCGACGTCGAAAGACACGCTCTCGTTGAAGTACTACTACCAGCATGACCCGAGTACAGCGCCGTTCGGGTTCTCGTCGGTACAAGGTTTCACGCAGCATCTGGATGCGGGCAGTCAGGTGGCATCCATTACGAATACCCAGGCGATCCGGCCAAACCTGAGCGTTGCGGAAGTGTTCGGCTTCATTCGGGAGAAGATTTACAGCACGATCGGACAGCCATTTACCCCTTCTGAGATCGGGATTAACGCCCTCGGATCGAATGTATTTCCCGGAATTACGATCGTGGACAACTTGGGGAATTCCTCTCCGAATAATCCCAACGGGGTTTTCAACGCGGGCATGAACATTGGCTCAACCGCAGCCTCGCAGGGCGCATTTACCGGAATCTTTCAGAATCGCTGGATGCCATCAGCGAACGCCGTGTGGAATCACGGACGGCACACTGTCACCTTCGGGGGCAGTTACTCTTACACTCAGTTGAATGCCCGGGACCGGCGAACCAACAGCGGGATGATCGGGTTCACCAATTTCGAACAGTTCTTGACCGGAGCACCGATCGACTACACCGCCGACGGTTTTATCACGACCAACTTCCTGCAAGGCGACGCCAATCGCTATTACCGGTCGAACGAGTCGGGATGGTTTGCGCAGGATAAGTTTCAGGTTCGTCCCAATCTCAGTTTCAGCGCGGGCATCCGCTTCGATTATCACGGCGGCCTCACCGAGAAGAACGGGCGCATTTTCAACTTCGATCCTTCCAAGTACAGCTATGACGCGACGTCGGACACGATCACGTCCAACGGATTTATCGTGGCGGGAAACAATCCTGACTTCCCAACCAAAGGTGTCAGCAACTCGACGCTGACCGGCCGGCAATGGGGATTAGCGCCGCGCGTGGGACTCGCCTGGAGTCCGCGGAAGTTCAATGACAAATTAGTGGTTCGCGCAGGATGGGGTCTTTACTACGATCGCGGTGAGCTGTTCACCTACCTGTCACCGGGATTTGCGTCGGGCGTGATCGCGGGCGGCCCGTTCGGCGTAAACCAGACTCCGCCGTGGGTCAATTCGCAGAAGTGCAGCCCGTTTGGGTACACGGTTTGCAGCACCTTCGAAGCGCCGTGGGGAAATACTCTCGGGCCCGGTCCTAGCGGCAACCCTGCCGACCTGGCGCTTCCGAATGCAACTGCGATTTCAGGCGGCATCCCGCTGTTCTCGTTCGCCGATTACAATCGCGCGAACAAGCTGCCGTACACCATGAACCAAACGCTGGATATTCAATGGCAGCCGCGGAACGATTTGGCAGTCGAGATTGGCTACGTCGGCAACCTGGGGCGTCATGCCGTAGTTCCCTTGCCGTTCAACCAGGCGCAAATTGCATCTCCGAGCAGCCCCATTCGCAAAGGAACTCCGTTTGAGCAGGACTACACGTACGGCTACTCGATCCTGGCTGACGCTTTCTTTGATCCCTATACGCTGCCCAACGGGCAACCGTACCTGCAGACGTTCGAAGGTGGAAACGTCGACTTGCGTGTTCCCTACATCGGGTACTCGTCGGAATCAGAGTCTTATACCGCGGCCGGAATCTCGGCCTACCATGCCCTGCAAACGCACGTGGAAAAACGGATGAGCCATGGACTCCGGGTGGGATTCTCTTACACCTTCTCGCACGCCACCGACGAACAGAGTGCGATGGGATTGTTTTACAACGGCAACAACCCGCTCGATCTGCGATCCGGATACGGCTTGTCGGACTTCGATCGCAAGCACGTGATCAACTTCAGCTATACCTATGAGCTGCCGAAATTCTTCTCAGCGACATCGTTGAAGGGGATGCTGGCGGATGGCTGGGCCATCTCCGGACTCACAGTGCTCCAAAGCGGCCAGCCGTATAGCGTCGTTGATTATTCCGGTGCTGTGGGTAGCATTTTTTACGGCGTGAATGACGGAATCACCAATCCGATCGTTCCGCTGGCGGGCTGCTCTCCGAAGCAGGCGCTCACGGGAGCTTCGGGGGCGACACCGGGCAAGCCTGCCCTGAATGCCGCTTGTTTCGGCCTGCCGTTACTGGCTCCAGGAGCGTTGAATGGGGCGATTCCTTCGAACGATCCGTATGAAACGAACTTTATTGCCAGCGGCCAGCGGAATATCTTCCGGCAGTCGTGGCAGCGACGAGCAGATATCTCGGTGGGAAAGACGCTGCAAATCACCGAGCGCTTCACGCTGAAATACACGCTGGACATCTTCAACCTCACGAATACGGCGAGCTTCGATATTCCGATCGACGACGTGAGCCAGAACATCAACTTCAACGGCTTCCCTGTCGTTGGAACGCCTTCGACGATTCCGCCGTGCGACACAACCTACACCGCTTTGTATGTGTGCCCAACGCTCAGCGGCTTGGGCATCACGAACAAGACAATCGGAAGTCCGCGGCAGATCCAGATGTCGCTGAAGCTGAATTTCTAGGGGCTAGGCGAGACCTAAATTCGCCGCTGCGGTATCGACGATCGCTTTGCCGATCATGAGCGAGGCCGTGGCGGCGGGTGAAGGGACGTTCAGTACGTGCAGCACTTTGCCGGAGGGAACAAACTGGAAGTCGTCGACCAGCGCGCCGTCAGGCTTTAGGGCCTGCGCACGCACGCCTGAACCGCCAGGAACGAGGTCATCCTCTCCGACTTCCGGAAGCAGCCGTTGCAGAGAGCGGACGAAAGCCGACTTCGATAGCGAGCGCTGCCATTCGCCTAGTCCATTTCGCCAGTGTTGGCGGGCCATCCGCCAGAATCCGGCAAATGCGAGGGATGACCCAAGATCACGAAGATTAATGTCGGTGTGGCGATAGCCCTCGCGGGCGAGGGCGAGGACGGCATTCGGTCCGGCGTCGACCTTGCCGGTGATCCGTCGAGTGAAGTGGACCCCCAGGAACGGGAAGCGCGGATCGGGCACGGGATAGATCAGGGCGCGCACGAGCGAGGCGCGTTCTGGTACGAGATCGTAATACTCTCCACGAAAGGGAACAATCACGATCCCGGGATCGTCTCCCGCCATCCGGGCGATGCGATCGCTATGAAGTCCGGCACAGTTGATCAGGGCGGTGGTAGAGAAAGCTCCACGCGTCGTCTCAACTATGATTTCGGACGCCGAACGCTTGATCCCCGTTGCCGCGGCGCTGGTGAGGACCGTGCCTCCATTGCCGGAAATCAACTCGGCATATTTCGCGCAGACCACGGCGTAGTCGGTTACTCCGGTTGAGGGAACGACTAAAGAGCGTACGCCCGCGGCATGAGGCTCAATCTCACGCAGCTCTTCCGGACCGATCATGCGGAGTCCGGTGAGTCCATTGGCCTCGCCGCGCTTGCGCAATTCTTCCAAACGCGGCAACTCGTCTTCTTGCGTCGCGACAATTACTTTTCCGCAAATGTTGTGCGGAATGCCATGCTGGCGGCAAAACTCGATCATGGCCGCTGCTCCTGAGACACAAAGGCGCGCCTTCAACGATCCGGGCTTGTAATACACACCAGAGTGAATGACTCCGCTGTTGTGTCCACTCTGGTGGCGGGCGACGCGATCTTCTTTTTCAATCAGCAGCAGGCGTCGGCGGGGAAAACGTCGCGTGATTTCGAGAGCTACGCCAAGACCAACGACTCCTCCACCGATGATAATGACGTTGTACGGAGAATCGGTCATGTTGACGTCGCCAGAGAGAGTTCGGCGACCAACTAGTTTACGACGAGAGTGACGACAGTACTCTGTCCGGCATCGGGCGGCGTTCCCGGCGAGGTACCGGTCAACGTGACCTGATAGATCATGGGCGAAGTCGGCGAGGATCCCGTTCCACTGCTCCCGTTTCCGGCGGTACTGACGCCTCCGCAGGACAACAGTGACAAAATCACCGGGACTAATAGAACGGTCGTGAGGATCAGCCGCTTGCGCTTTGCGATGTCTCTCGGTGAACTGACCCAGACGGAGAACAACGCTGGAAAAAGCAGCAACATTGAGAAGAACATCGAAGAGCGTTCGGAGCGGACCGCCGCTTTGCTCGACTTGGTGGAAATGCTCATCACAACGTCGACGGCGGAATTGCCCGGCGTAACTGGTCCCGATGGGCTGAAACTGCACTGTGCCTGTGGTGGTAGGCCTGACGTGCACGCGAGAGAGACAGGAGAACTAAAAGACGATCCGATCGGCTGCACGCTGAGGTTGTACGGCCCGCTGGTTTGCCCGGCTGATACGGTCTGGCTGGGCGTCGAGGATTTGACGAGAAAATCTTGCTCGAGTGTGAGCGCAATGGTAGCTGAATGAATTGGAGCTCCGGTCGTATCTTGCGCATTGATTTTGATGTTGTAAGTTCCCGTTGCAGCGTCGTTCGGAGTATTGACCGTCGCTATGAAGTTGGCCACACCACCGCTGGCGAGAGAAATTGGATTGCCCGGCGACAGCGTGCACGTCGCACTTGGCAAGGCGCTCGCATCGCAGGTGGCGTTGATCTTTCCGCTATAAGAGAACGAAGACGTGAGCTTGAGGATGGCCGTCGCCGTCGTGCCTGGAACTGCTGTCAGGGTCTGCGGCGCCGAGAGAAGGTAATCGCCAACGTTGAACGCGACCGGCAGTGCATGCACGACAGATCCTGAAGTTCCGCTGATTGTGAGTGCATACGCGCCTGCGGCGAGGCTCGTGGCGTTGATCGTAAGGGTTGAATTCCCAGGGAATGAACTCACTGTGCTAGGGCTGATGCTGCAACTGTCGACGCCATAAGTTTCTGGGCACGTCAGAGTCACGGTTCCGCTGAAGCCGTCTTGCGACGCAATCGAAATCAATCCTGTCGTCCCGTCGCTGCCGACATTCACCTCGGGGAAAGGAGTTGGCTCGGACAGAATGAAATCGGGATTCGCGGTCACATTGAGCGTGAACAAAGTTGTAAGCGGCGAAGCTCCGGCGGTGGTGGCCTGAATGGTCACAGGATAGCTGCCGACGGCGGTTGCAGCCGGCACCGCGACGCTGGCCGTCATCGCGACGGGATTCGCGGCGGTTGGATAAACGGTAGACGCCGGTGTCAGCGTGCAGGTTGCGTTCGCTATGTTGGTGGAGCAGGACACCGTTACGCTCTGATTGAATGATCCGGCGGCAGTGACCTGAAAGCTGACGGGAGACGAAGTAGTGCCGCGTGGAACGGTCTCGGTTACCGGTGACGGCGTCGACAGGCCCACGCTCACTAGATGCAGGGTCACCGGAACCACGTGCGTGATGTGATTGATATCGGCCCCGGCCGCCTGGATATTGAAGGTATAGTCTCCGGACGCTCCGGCCACGGTCACGGTAAACGGCGTTTTCGAACCGGGAGTCAAACTCAAGGGCGAAGGAGAGCATATGCTCGGCGGAGCCGTCGTCCCTGCGACACAGCTCAAGCTCACCGAATTGGTATATCCGTTCTGTGCGGTGACGGTTCCGTTGAATGTGGCTGATTGACCGGCGAACACCGTCATCGGCGTATTGCTGACGACCAACTGGAAATCGGGAGTGACGACGAGATTGAATTGCCAAATGCCGCGGCCGTAGGTTGACGCGCGCAATAATTGTTGGCCTCCCGCAGCGAAAACTCCTAGCGCGGTGACTGCGACGTTGGGAAGAAATCCTGGCTGGTTGGTGTTTGGGGCCGGGCCAAGTTCAGTCCAGCTCGGCGTTATTGTCGAGCTTCCGAAGACGCCGACGTCGGTCGCCACATAGACCTGCGACAACGGTGGATAAACTACTACAGCATTCGCAGGAGAGTCGGGCAGGTTGGCGGTAAAATCGGTCCACGTCGCGCCAGCGTTCGTGGTTTTCCAAACATGTCCCGTACCCCCAGTGAAGCCCATCACGGTCAGATAAGCCGTGTTGCCGGTGGCGTCGGAGGAGTCCGTGGCAACGCTTGAGATCGGATATTGATTCGGATTGATGTTGCCTTGTAGGCCATTGTTAGTGACATCAGCGAACGCAGGAATCCCAGCGGAGGCGTCCGTGCTCACCCAGATCCGACCACCGGCGGGCGTTTCGAGCGGACCCTCGAGCGGACCAAGTCCGCTGGTCGCGGCATAGATCACACTCGAACCACTGCTGTCGGTCACGCCTCCCGTCGCCAAAGCGCGCACCTGATTCACTTCGCTTCCCGAACACGTCCCTGAACCGAGCGTATCGAAGTTCGGACTTAACGCGACGAATGCTCCGCCAAGGCGCGGACCCCGCCAAACCCGACAGGTGCCAACCAGCATCGACGTCGACGAATGCGGGTCCAGAATGTAAGGAGAATAGAATCCACCGTCGTCGCCGCCGACTGTGTTGCTGGTGACGACAAAATCGAACTCGCTGTCGTTGCAGTTGATGCCGCTGGAACATAGTTGAATGCCGAGTCCTCCGGGAGGAACGTCGGGATTGGATCCATACCAATTCGAAGGCGCAGTGGGATCGATCGCGTTAAAACCACCATCGCCGCTCAGTACGCTGAGCCAGCTCGAATTGGTTGTCGCCTGGCCCGTAGCAGGAAATCCGTTGCCCTGCGCGCCTCCCAAGATTGTGTTGGCGTCGGTCGGATGCTGGGAAAACGAAACGAACTGTGTCATTGACCCGAGATTCTGGTTCAGATCGTCGAACTGGTTTGTGCCAGAACACGACCCGGTGCTGAGGCCAGAGTACCCGTCGAGCACACGATAAATACCGCCATCGTTCGCAAAATAGAGCAGCGCATTGCCAGAATCGCTCCCAGTTCCGGGGATCAACGACGCCAACGCATGCTGTGCGGGATGCACGTGCGCAGGTGCAGCGATCGGATCGCATCCGTAGGCATGAGTGAGATTGATGAAGGGTGTCACGGCGCAGGTCGGATTCACCGAGGTGAGCGAGCACTTGTACAAATTCACTGCGCCAGCGTAGAGGTCGGTATCCGCTCCGTTGGGAACAGCGAGCAGTTCCAGGTTGTAGGCTCCCTGATCGACACCGCACCCCTCGACGTCACCGCAATTGGCGATGCCGTTATCGGAGATGGGAGTCCACGACGCGCCGCCGTTGACGCTTTCCCATATGCCGCCGTCGATCGGGCTACCGTTAGTGGAGAGATAGATATACCAGGCATACATTTCGTTTCGCCCGGGAACGACGGTGATCTCTCCGCGATAAATTGGGCAGGCATAATTGTTCGACGTGGACTGAGGCGGACAAGCGGCCGTGCCGAGAACAGCTCCTCCAGGCTGATTGGCGAGCCGGGTCCATGCAACGCCATCGGGAGAGCTGTAGAAACCGTGATAACGAACGGCTGCGAAGAATTGCGCTGCCACTGCGTTGTAGACGACAGAAGTAGCTGAGGTAGCGTCGGTCGCGCCGCCGGGATCCGATAAGGCGTCGTACGTCCAACTCTGCCCTGCGTCGCGCGAAGTATAGAGGCCACGCGTCGTGCTGGCCGTGATTGCGCCGTCGACGATCCCCTCAGAGGTCGTGGCCATCGCAGAGACAACCGTGTTCGTCTGACCGTTAGCGCTGCTGAAGGCCACCCGCGTACCGCCGAGGCCGCTGAACGAGAGCGCGCCGTTGTTCGCGGTAGAAATCAGCGCCCAGGTATTTCCGGCGTCGGTGGAGCGCAGGATGCCGAGTCCGAAATAAGAGTCGCCGGAGTTGTCAGCTTCGCCCGTGGCCGCGAGAATTACCGATTTGGTCGAATCTGTATTGCCGGGTTGAATGGCAAGGGCGCCGATCGAAAGGGTGGCTTGCGTGTCGGTTAGCGGCGTCCACGTGGCGCTGTTCGCGGATGCGTTTGCAGCGTTGATGGACTTCCAGACTCCACTCTGCGCGCCGCCGATGTAGATTGTGTTTCCGGTTGCATCCGCAGGATCGATTACGACTGCAGTGGCGCGTCCGGCGACCTGATGATAATCCTGCGTGCCATTACCGGTGGCGTCTGAAGCGAGAGGAACGGGACCAAGCGGAGTCCATGAGCCTGACGATAGCGAAGTCTGGCCGCTCACCTGGGAGTCGGCTCGCGCTATGCGCATCTTTAGCTTCGACTGAAACGCGCGTTTGCGCAGCTCTGCCGAAGTTTGTCCATGCAACGTGCGGCCGCGATAGAACCATTCATCGCCTCGCTTGACTCTTTCTGCGCGAGAGGTAGAGATAGTGGTTATTGGAGTGACCTGCCTCGATTCTTGCGCGTGGGTAAAAGATGAGAACAGACAAATCAGGATGGGCAGGAGAGAAGAACGGCTAACTCGCATGACTTTCACGAAACAGTATCGGAAGCGGAGGAAGGCGAAGCAATGCAAAACATGCTTTTTACGTCGAACGCGGCCCACTTTGGGAAAACGGGCGGGCCAGAGCTTTGGCTATTTGGACGGACTTCGCGCGTGCAGCACAGCCCAAAATAACTGTGCCTATTTCTGGAATTGCGCCCCACGAAGCGTGATTGATGTTGGAATGAGTTCCGCCATCAGATGATTCTCTGTGAGATGAGCAGCAACCAGCTTATGCACTTTTTTCACTGACGCTCGAGGATTGAGAAAGAGGAGAACGGACGGTCCTGCACCGCTGAGCGCCGCTCCAAGAATTCCGTCGTGCGATTTCAGTTGCTGGAGCGATGGCAGAAGCGGACAGAGCGCAGCGCGATATGGCTGGTGAATACGATCTTCGAGTGCGGCCGAGAGCAGATCGGGACGTCCTTGGGTGAAAGCGGCCAGCAGCATCATTGAATTCTGAATGTTGGCCACCGCGTCCGCTCGCGAATATTGCGCGGGTAGCACGCGACGCGCGTCTTCTGTCGGAAGACTCTGATCGGGAACCACGAGCAAGAGCGGCCACTTTCCTTTCGGACGAACACAGGCAATCTGCGCCTCAGCTTCACCCGACATGCGAGCAACCGTCAGGCCGCCCATCCACGCAGCCGACGCATTGTCGGGATGGTGCTCACGGCGCGAGGCTTCTCCGATGATCTGCGCATCATTCCAGCGCAGCCGTCCAAAATGCACGGCGAGAGCGATGCCTGCCAGGCGCGCGGCCGCTGAAGAGCCACAGCCTTTGCCAATCGGGATGTCGTTGGCAACTCGCAGTGCGAGCGGCACAATCTCATGGCCCGCGCTTGCGAAAACTTCACGATAGGTACTAAGGATGAGGTGATTCTCGATCTTGCCGCAAATGCCTTGGTCACGACCGCTGGCGACAATCGAGAAGTCGTTCGCCGCGCGGGCTGCGACGTGAATTCGGAAGTCCATGGCGAGCGCAGCCGCATCGAACGCCGGGCCAAGATTGGCGGAAGTCGCAGGTAGCGAGATGCGGAACGGCGAGCGCTCTCTGGTTTTGGAGGGCATGTTCTCGATCACGATCTCTCAGCCTGCTCCAACGTTCGGATCACGGCATCGAGCGTGGCGTCCAAAACGATCGGCGGACGCTGCAGCGCACTGAGCGCTGCGCTCGCGGACTCGTCCTTTGTTCCTTTGAAAAGCTCGCCGCGATGGAAGTCGATGGTGAAATCGGGGTCCTTCAACAGATTCCCCGTAAGCACCAGCACGACGGTTTCGTTGAGCTTCACAAATCCCTGCTTCAGCAACCTTTTCAATCCAGCGAGCGTTACGGCTGAAGCGGGCTCGCATCCAATGCCCTCGGCACCGATCTCGGCTTTGGCTTGTGCGATTTCCACTTCGGTTACCTGCTCGCACGCGCCCTCCGTAGCTTCGAGAACGTGGACTGCCTTCTTCCATGAAGCAGGATTGCCAATGCGAATCGCGGTGGCTCGAGTTTCAGCAGACACATTAATAAGGCGCTGGCCCGCCGCCTCGCGCAGCGTGCGTACCAGCGCGTTGGCGCCTTCCGCCTGAATCACCGAAAGCTTCGGCAGTCGCGAAATCAGCCCGAGGTCTCGCATTTCAACGAGCGCCTTACCGATCGCGGAACTGTTTCCCAAGTTTCCGCCTGGCACGATGATGTGGTCGGGTGGCTGCCAGTTGAGTTGTTCGAGCAGTTCGAAGGCCAGCGTCTTCTGCCCTTCGAGCCGAAAAGGATTGATCGAGTTCAATTGATAGACTGGAGCCCGCAAAACGAGTTCCTGCAACAGTCGCAGGCATCCGTCGAAGTCGGTGCGCAGCTGGCAGGTTACGGCGCCATAGTCGAGCGCTTGGGAGAGCTTGCTCCATGAAATTTTGCCTTCAGGAACAAGCACGAGCCCGCGCATGCCTCCGCGGGCAGCGTAGGCGGCCATTGATGCAGACGTATTCCCGGTCGAAGCGCAAGCGACCCAATGAAATCCGGCACGGCGCGCAAACGTGGCGGCAACCGTCATGCCCGCATCTTTGAACGATCCCGTGGGATTCATCCCTTGATGCTTGGCGAACAACTGAGGCACGCCGGTAGTGCGGGCGCATCGCGGAAGTTCGTAGATCGGAGTATTCCCTTCCCGCAAGGTAATCGCCTGCTGGTCGTTTTCAAGCGCGGGCAAGAGATCGCGAAATCGCCAGACGCCACTCAAATCGATGGCGCTGGAAGAAAGACGGCGCTCACGCCACGTGGATTTCAGCTGCGCTGCATCCGGGCGCGATTCCTTCCAATGAGGGTAGGTGATCTCCAGCAGGTCGCCGCAATTGACGCAGCGAAAGTTCTGGCTCGCGGAGTTGCTGAGGTTGCCGCAAGCGATACAGCGGAATCGAAACTCCGCCGATACATCCCGCGCTAAAGTACGTTCAGAAGCCATGAGCGGGACTATTTCTTTCCCCGCAAGTATTCGTCGGTCTTATTGATCCAGTCGGCGCGCGGCGGCGTGAAAACATCTAGGTCCACCGTGTCTACGAGCGCTTCCGCCTTGTGCACCATGTTCGACGGGATGCAGAGTACTTCTCCGGCGTGGACGACGATTTCTTTCCCATCGATCCAGAACTTCAACGCTCCATCGAGGATGTAAGTGACCTGCTCGTTGTGATGGCTGTGCTCGGGGACGATGCATCCTTTTTTAAGCAGCACGCGGGCCAGCATGACTTCCTGGCCAACAACGAATTGACGCTGCAGCAGCGGGTTCAGGTCTTCGAGCGGGATCGTGTGCCAGGGGATGTACTGCAGCGCCGACTGGGCCGTTGGCTGCGCAACTGAACGGCGAGTCTTCTTCTTGGCGGGACGACTGGCGGATTTCACTTTCTGTTTCGACGTTGACTGTTTCGACGTTGACTGTTTCGACTTCGGCTTTTTCGACTTTGGCATGATGTCTGTTTCTCTCACTCAGAATGCGCTCAGCAGTTACGAAATGCCTTCCAGAATGCGAACATCTCGTTTGGCGTCTCCTAATACCTCGATTGCCTTCTTGTATTCGGGGCTTTCATACGCAGCGACGGCGTCCTGCACACTGTCAAATTCAACTACGACGGAACGCTCCGGCAATCCTGCCTCATACGTCTTGACGGGCATGCCTCGCGAAAGAAAACGTCCTCGGTGTGCCTGCACGACCGGGGTCGCGAGTTTGACGTATTCGGTCAAGACCGCAGGATTCGCGATGTGATGATAAAAAGTGATCCAGTATCCCTTGGCCATGCGGCCCTCCAACACTTCTGGAAATCTCGTTGCACTCAGAGTCAGTGCACTCGGCCTCCGTACAATTTCACTGCGGTGTCGTGCAGATAGGCGTGAGCTAACTCGATTGCGCGCGGCTCGGTGATTTCTCCTTCGGAGATCATCTCCGCCAGTGCAGCGGCTAGAGCCATGCGGGATGACTGCACCCCGAGCCAGTAACTTTCTTCCGCCCCTAGCACCTGATTGTAAGGGAAACAGTCGGTGCCGAAGGTGATCTTGTCGGGAAAAGTTTCTAGCCACATCTTCAGCGTGTCCTTGAATGCGGAAGGATATTGCGCGAGCTCTCCGAATGACGAATCCAGGTACACATTCTTCATCGCCGCCAGCCAGATGGCCTCTCGTTCCAGCGGATACCCGCCATGAATCATGACGAACGTCGTCGAGGCATAGCGGGGATCGCGCAGCACAGTCTCCAGATTCATGATGTTGCTTTGTGACAGATTGAAGTAATCGCCGATGCCGACCGCGGTATGAATATGCACCGGCAAATGCAACCGGCCGCCTTCCAGCACTAGATATCGGAAAATGAAGTCCTGAAAAGTGCGATACTCCTTCTCCGTGGGGATTCCGCCAATGGCGTATCGCTGGTAAATGTCTTCCGCCTGGGCGCGACTGGGATCCCCAAATGTCGTTGGGCGGAAGTAGGCAACTTCAAATTTCATGGCGATGCCGCCGCGTTTCGAATTGTCCTCGAGCGTCTGGCTGATGAATTTCAGATAATCGTCAAACGCGGCAGGAAGCTTCGTCACATTTTCTTGCTGCATCCAGCGATGAAGCATCTTTTCCTGTAGCGGGATGTAGACGCCTTCGTCGGGATTGCGCCCCGTTTCGCGCTCATTGTTGAACGGCCACATGAACGAATCGGCGAAGAAGACCCAGGCAAACCGTTTCGGATCGAGATAGTCAGCCATCATGGCGCGGTTCGCGACCGAGCTTTCGATATTGATTTTGTCGAGAATCGAATCGAAGTAGGCCGTGCCCTTTAGCTCGCTCTTTAAGCTGTTCTTCTTGTCGAGCAACCATTTTGCGTGCTCAGGAGAAAGATCGCTGTAGGGGTATCCGAAAAGCGCCTTCGCAGCCGCAGCGAGTTCCGGATTGTCATCGCGTGTGCGTAGCGCCTCACTGAGATTCGGAGGAGCAGCCATGGCGTCAACGTCGGGATCATCAGCATATCCGGGGTGAGCGTGGTGATCGAACGCCGGAATCTTTTCAATCTGTGGCAGAAGCCGCTGGTAAACCTGCTGCACGTCTGGCCCGGGAAACGGCCGGGCTTGGGCGGCACACAAGCTGCTCACAGCGAAGATGAAGCTAATTCGAATTGCCAGTCGCATGGTATGCCTCGAAACAAAATTGCAGTCCGCTGACAACTTTTCACCGGGCGATTTCAGCGAACAGCCGCACTTCCGTGCCAGGCTGTTGATACTTTCTCAATGCGTTCGACCGCCTCTTTCAAGGTCGCCATCGACGACGCGAACGAGAAGCGGATGAAGTCCTTGCCCGACGGACCGAAAGCCGCACCCGGGATCGCGGCGACGCCGGCATCCTCGAGCAGGATGCGGCACAGATCCTCAGCGCTCATGCCGGTGGCGGTGATATCGACCCAGGCATAGAAGGCGCCCTCGGGAGGGAGGCAGCGGAAGCCGGGAACGCGATTCAAGTCGTTGGCGAACTGCTGTCTTCGCCGCGCGAACTCCCCAACCATGTGCGGGGTGTTGCCTTCACGGTCGCGGAGCGCGTCGATGGCAGCGTACTGCGTGAACTCGGCGACGCAGGTGTATGTGTTGACCACCATCATATTCAGCGCCGGAACTACCTCAGGCGGAGCCACGGTGTACCCCAGCCGCCATCCAGTCATGGCAAAGCTCTTTGAGAATCCGTCGATGATCAGCGTGCGCTCAACCATCCCCGGATAGCGCAGCATGGACAAATACTCACCGCCATAAATAATGCGCGCGTAAATTTCATCGGAAAGCACCCAGAGGTCGTGCTTGACCGCGAGTTCAGCGAGCGCGCGCTGCACCTCATCGGTATAGACAGTTCCCGTGGGATTCCCCGGAGAATTCGTCAGCAGCATGCGCGTGCGCGGCGTGATCTTGGCCGCCAGTTCATCCGGATGGGGCTGGAATTGATTGCGCGCCGAAAGCGTGAACGGCACCGGTACGGCACCCAATCCGAGCGTGATCGACGGATATCCTGGAAAACCGGGATCCGGATACAGCACTTCGTCCCCGGGTTCGAGCAGCGCCATCATCGATTGGAAGAGCGCAATCTTGCATCCCGGAGCGATCACAATGTTGGCGGGCGAAACGTGAATGTTGCGGGTGCGCGCGAGGTAGTTCGCGATCTCTTCGCGCAGCGCGGGAACTCCCGCGACCGCACAATAGCGGTCTTTCCCCTCCGCCAGTGCTTTCGCCGCAGAATCGATGACCGACTGACCGGGATGGAAGTCGGGCTCTCCAAGTTCGAGATGGATGATGGATCGGCCCTTGGCTTCGAGCTCTTTCGCTCGTGCGAAGACGGAGAGAGCTCCTTCTCCGCTCATAACTGATATTCGTGAAGCGATGGATCGCATGAATCTCCAATAGTTAGCGACGAGCAAACGAGCAACGAGCGATTCACCAGCTTCAACGAGTTGGTCGGCTCACTAGCTCCCGCTCAAAGCTCGCACTCGTCACAATCCTTTATACATACCGCCGTCGACGAGCACGGTCTGGCCGGTGATATACGACGCGCGCTCCGACGCCAGCCACACGACGGTTTCCGCCAGTTCGCGCGGGTCCCCGAGCCGTTTGAGCGGAGCGTCGGCGGCCCACGCATCAAAAATCTCTTGCTCACTCTTAGCTGTGGCTGCCGAACGCGCTTTGGCCAGCTCCCTCAAACGATCTGTTGCCGTGAATCCGGGGCCGACATTGTTGACGAGAATTCCGTCTTTGCCGAACTCATTTGCCAGACTCTTTACTAATCCAACTACAGCGGCGCGGACCGCGTTCGAAAGCACGAGATCAGCTACCGGCTGTTTGGTCGTGATCGATGTAATCGTGATGATCCGTCCCCAATGCTTTTTCTGCATGTGGGGAACGACCTCGCGCGCGAAATAAACCGTGCTCAGGAAATTTGCGTTAATCGCCTTTTGCCAGTCTTCCAGCGTGGAGGCCAGAAATCCCTTGGCCGGCGGCCCTCCGGCATTGGTCACGCAGATATCAACGCTGCCAAACCTGGCGGCCACATCTGCGACGAAATGTCTAACGGCCGCCGGATCCGTTACGTCGAACGACTCAGTCAGGACGTCGACTTTATGCTGCTTCTTGATTTTTTCCGCGCCGGCTTCGAGAGCTTTTTGATTGCGGGCGCACATAGCCACGCGACAGCCTTCGGCGGCAAACGCTTCGGCGGTGGCAAGCCCCAGTCCCTGGCTGGACGCGGCTACCAAGGCAACACGATCTTTCAGTCCCATGTCCATAGTTGGTGAATTGGGCATTATAAATGGTGCGCCGCGTGCTTTTGCTTGCCCCAGTGGAATCGCCGCCATTAGTCTTGAGGGTGAGGAAGCTATGAAACCGCGCAATCGCCGTTCAGAAACCGCTGCCGTCCACGGAGCGTCCGACTTCGAGAAGAAAAACGGTCCGGTCGTCCCGCCGATCTACCAGACGTCGACCTTCGAGGTCGCGGACAACGATCAGCAAGTACAAGTGACATCGACCGACCGCTATTACACGCGGTGGGGCAATCCGACGATCACGCTGGCGGAGCAGACACTGGCGGCACTGGAAGGCACGGAAGGGGCGCGCACTTTTGCCTCAGGCATGGGAGCCATCACCACGACTCTCCTCGCGCTCTTCAAAGCCGGGGATCACATCGTCGCCCAACGCGACATCTACGGAGGCGTCACGAAATTCCTTTCCCAGTGGCTACCAAAGTTAGGTATTGAAACCACGTTCGTGGACACGACAGACTACGAACAACACGCGCGCGCGATCCGGCCAAACACGAAGATGCTCTATCTTGAATCGCCGACGAATCCTTCGCTGTGCGTGGTCGACTTCAAGAAGACGGCGGCTTTGGCAAAGCAGGATGGCCTGATCAGCATGGTCGACAGCACCTTTGGCACACCGATCAACCAGCATCCCGCGGAATACGGTATCGACCTGGTGATGCATTCGGGGACCAAGTATCTGAGCGGGCATGCCGATCTGACGTGCGGCGTGATATGCGGCCGGCAAGAATTAATGGATCAGCTTTGGGAGACGCGTACAACCCTCGGCAATTGCATGGATCCGCACGCGGCTTGGCTGCTGATTCGTGGCATGAAAACCGTCGCCGTTCGCGTGGCGCGACAGAATGAGAATGCGTTGCGAGTTGCTGAATTCCTGGAGCAGCACTCTAAAGTGCGGCGCGTCTATTACCCGTTCTTGAAGAGCCACCCTCAATACGCGGTTGCGCGCGAGCAGATGAGTGGCGGCAGCGGTATGGTCACCTTCGAAGTCGAAGGCACGGGCGATGACGCGCGCCGCGTCAGCGAGGCGATGCGCTTGTTTACCTTGGCTACGAGTCTGGGCGGCGTGGAGTCGCTGGTTTCGATCCCAGTGCTGACATCGCACGCAATGATCTCCGCGGAGCAGCGCGAAAAGATGGGCGTGACCGAACAGATGGTGCGACTGTCGGTCGGGATCGAAAGCGCCGACGACTTGCTTGCGGATCTTGAACATGCGATGGAAGCCGTGGGAGCGCGCGTAACAGTAGGCTCCGGCTCCCGTTCCTGATCTTTAAAGTTGTTCGCGCCATCAGGCAAAAAAGAACCGGCCTCTTACGAGGCCGGTTTTTTTAATCCGCTGAAGGTCGCTCTAGAAGAGTACCTTCAGGCTGAACTGCAGTATGCGTGCGAGGTGGGCGTTGTTGATTTCGCCGAATGTCGCCCCGCCCGGTCCAAGGCAGCTCGGGTCGCCGGCCGAATTGTTCGCTCCACCCGTACAAGTCATGGAAGCGGTGATACCTCCAGCCGTGCCTTCGATCGGCGCGAGCGAGAATTGAGTATGGTTGAAGACGTTGAACGCTTCCGCCCGGAACTCAATCGCCTTGCTTTCGGTGATCGCGAAGTGCTTGAACACTCCCATATCAAAGTTGAGGCGGGAAGGATTCCGGATATCGTTCCGTCCTGCATCGCCAAAGGTTAGACCTTGCGGCAAGACGAACGCGCCAGGGTTAATGCCGAACTTGGCATAGCTGGGGGATGAAACCTGGCTCGCAGGTGGAATGCCGGATGTCGAACTGCCAATCACGTCCGGGAAAGAAATGCCAGCGGTTCCAACCCCGTTGCCCACGCCCGAATTGTCACCGTAGGTAGTGCCGTTGACGACGGTGAGCGGCACGCCCGTTGCGAACGATTCGATACCAGACCACTCCCAACCACCGAGCAGCGAGTGACTCAGTCCGGGCTTTTTGAAGAATGGCAGATCGTAAACCCATCCGACGTTCAGCATGTGCCGCTGGTCAAAGTTCGAACTCGCGCGAGTCAAAGTCGGATCGTAAGAGTTGACGAACGTCGCGTCGTAACGGTCCGAAGAATCGTCGATCGAGTGGCTGTAGGTGTAGGCAGCGGTCAGGTTCAAGGAGCCTACGCTTTTGCGAGCCGACACTTGCAACGCGTTGTAATTCGAGTTCGCCTGGTTTTCAAGACGGGTGATGGTGTGGATGCCGGGGAACGGCCGATACGGATCGGCGCTGTTACCGCAGGCGACCGCCAGATTGTTAGCCCAACCACCGACCTGGGTGGCACCATACGTGGTTCCACCGCCTGGAGTCGCTGTCGCGATGCCAGTCGTCGGGTCGAGGGAGATTCCGTTGCAGTCCGCGGAGGTGATCGGTTGTCCCGGACCATAGGGATTCAGCGAAGCGGCCACTGGGTACAGCTGATTCAGGTCCCGTTGTAGTCCGAGGTGAGTGCCTTTGCTGCCGACGTACGAAACAGTCATCACGCTGTGTCCAGCAAATTCATGCTGAACGTCCAAGTGCCACTGTTGCATGTAGGGCCAAATGGCAGCGGTTGGAATCGACAGGAAGCTTGAGGGGAAGGTAGGCGCAACGCCGGTCAATGCAGTGTTTCCGATGTTGGCGTAGCCGGGGATATTGTTCTGCGTCGAGCTCTGCAACAGCGGCGACGTCTGTCCTTCCATTCCCTCGGTGTCAGCTTCGTTGCCATTGGCATGTTCGTAGAACATTCCATAGCCGCCGCGGATCGCCGTCTTGCCGTCGCCGAACAGATCATAGGCAAAACCAATACGCGGGGCGGGATTGAAAAGATGTCCCTTCAAGCAACCCGGGTTGGGATTGCCGGCGACAACCGCGTTGTATCCAGCAAAATTATAGGTTCCTCCGGGGCCTCCGCATTGCTCCAGACCGAGCAGCGGATTGCCGACTCCCGGGATAAGGGCACCTGCGTTGCCAGTGATCGCGCCGCTCACGTCGATCTGAGGCGCGGTGGATGCGTTCGCCTCATAAACTCCGGGATCCCAGTTGTAGGCATGGTGATATCGATCGCGGTAAGTTCCGAAGAGACTTACGCGAACACCGAGGTTCAAGGTCAAACGATCGGTGACACGCCAGTCATCCTGGAAGTAAGGCTCGACGATCTTGTAGCGGTTATAGAACTTCAACTGGTTGCTACCTTGCGCAAAGCTCGCAATGTTTCCCATCAGGAGGTCGGCGAAGGCGTTGCCTGTGCCCAAGGGCAGGCCGGTTCCGGGCACGGTCACACTGGCCGACGCTTTATCGAACGTCAGCGAGCCATTGACCTGTACGCTGCTTAGTTCGTTCTTCTCAGCGGTCGCGACATAAGCACCAAACTGCAAATTGTGCCGTCCGACGATCTTCGTCATATTGTCGCGATAGGTATAGGTCGGGTTGGAGTTGTACGGTCCTTCAGGCCAGATGCCATCCGGATCGAGGGCGAAACCTCCGCCGTATGCCGGTCCGACGGACGCACCGACGTTGATTGCCGGCAATTTTCCGCCTGCACCATTGTTGTACAGATATCCCATCGCGAAGCCCGAAGGAAGCTGCCAGTTGCCTTCCGACTTAAACGAGATGTGATCCGTCGTATAGCTGGCGACAAATTCGTTGAGCAGTGTGGGTGAAATGGTGCTGGTCAAGCGCGCGACAAGGCTGATCCCAGGTCCATTAAAGAAGGTCTGGACAGTTGGGAAGGATGCGGAATCCCAGATGGGTCCGGGCTCTAGCGTCGTCCACGAATCGTGGATGTAGCGGAAGGTCACACGGTTGTGGTCGTTAATGTTGTGGTCGACGCGGAACAACTCTTCCCGCCAGTTCGTGGGGAGCGATACGTTCGTGTTGTAGATCGCTTGGCCAGGCGTATCGAGCGTGGGCGCGGGGATTAGTGCAAGCAAAGCCGTTCCGGTTGCGGTCGGGGTGATCTGATTCCCCGGGAAAGGCAGTCCCGTCGCGGGATTAATAGGGCAATCTGCTCCCGGACACAAATCCGAGAAATTTCCGGTTCGCTCGGCATTGGACGGCACCGGCGTGTTGAAGCTCGCCGGAAGCCGATCTCTCCGCCATTCCTGCGACCAGAAGAAGAAGGTCTTCTCTTTTTTCTGGTTGTACAGGCCGGGGATGAATACCGGACCGCCGATCGTGTAGCCGAAATCATTCTTCTTATATGGGGCTACAACACCGGTTCCGCCGGCCTCGGCGCTGTTGAAGTAGTTTTGCGCATTGAACATGTCGTTGCGCACAAACTCATAAGCATCGCCGTGGAACGACTTCGTTCCACCTTTAGTCTCGACTTCGACCGTGCCCGATCCGTTACGGCCGTACTGCGCGCCGTAGTTCGACGTGAGCACCTTGAACTCCGAGATCGCGTCGATGCTGGGATACACGTTCAGTGTTCCGTTGCTGCCGTTATCCATGTTGTCGCCGCCATCGAGCTCCCAGTTGTTGTACTCGGTGCGGCCGCCATTCATGCTGAACGAAACGCTACCATTGATACCGACCGACGGTTCGTCCTGTCCGGTCTGGTTACTCACGCCGGGAACCAGGCTGACCAGCGTCGTAAAGTTGCGGCCATTGAGCTCGAGCTGGGTGATTTCCTTGCCCGTAACCGTGCCTGCCAGCTCTGAGGATTGCGTTTCTACTTGGGCGACGTTCTCGCCCTGAACAATCACTTCAGTGCTGATCGCTCCGACTTCGAGGGGAGCATCGACGCGAGCCTTCTCTCCGACATCGAGCTTCACGCCCCGG
This sequence comes from uncultured Acidobacteriota bacterium, assembly GCA_963793945.1. Taxonomy (GTDB): domain Bacteria; phylum Acidobacteriota; class Terriglobia; order Terriglobales; family Acidobacteriaceae; genus Sulfotelmatobacter. The sequence goes on from CAWCCE010000003.1 coordinate 1,055,868, forward strand.
GCTTCATACTTCTTAAAGCCTGCCGCCGTCACAATGATGTCGTACGACCCGGGAGACAGAGCGGATTCGTTGTACTCGCCCGTCGAGTTCGATGTCGTCTGGCGCGTGATGCCGCGCTCAGGACTGGTGACGATGACGGTAGCTCCGGCGACGGCCGCCCCGCTCGGATCTTTCACGGTGCCGGTGATCGAACCGGTTTGTGCCCAGGCGCCGGCGCACAGCATCAGGACTAACGACATCCCTAATAGCACACGAGAAGATTTCATGATCGCTCCGCAAGGCGCAGACGTATGCCCGCGCCGATTCAGTCGGCTTTGCCGTTTTTCTTGCGAGCCTTCCAACTGGCTCGCGCTTCGACATCAATTCCCGTTTGGTTGAGACCCTAGCGGGGACTATTAAAACGTATGAATAGTGCGTTTATACGACATCGACTGTCAAGAAAAAACGACGCCCGGTGACCGGAATCACAGTTCCTTGAGCATCCATTCAGTCCGCCCGGCTTTACAAAGGCATTCATCAAACGCTGCGGGTAGACTCCCGGACCACCAGTTCTGGCGCGACTTTGCGATGCGTTGCCGCGATTTCGCGCTTTTCCAGCACCCCATTGATCCCGTCGACCACGATCCCCACCGCCGAGGCCCCCATCGCTTCCATGGGTTGGCGTACTGTGGTCAGTGAGGGGGTATAGATAGCAGAAGTAGCGACATCGTCGAAGCCAATCACGGAGCACTGCTCCGGCACGCGTATCCCAGCCCGCGTCAAAGCACGAATCGCCCCGAAGGCGCTCATGTCATCAAAGGCCAACAGCGCGGTAAAGGGACGTTTCTGCCGGATCAGGTCTTCGGTGAGTTTGTAGCCGGACTCGAAGCTCGAAAGTGGATCGCGCGATTCGGGCAGGTCCATGATCAAGCGCGAGTCGAAGTCGAGGCCGCATTGTTTCGCGCAGTTCCGGATTCCCCGCCAGCGCGGAGAGCTGTCTGTAAGAGCCTTCGGGCCCCGGATAAATGCTATCTTGCGGTGACCCAGCGAGTGCAGATGTTCGAGTGCGAGGAAGCCTCCGACTTCATTGTCGACGATCACTGAACTGATCGAGTCGGTCTTGAGTTCGCAGCCGATCATCGCGGTTGGTATGCTGCTTTTTTCCAGATCGCCCAGCAGGTTGATATCAAGAAAGAGCCAATTGGCCAGCACGATCAGCGCTTCAATGCGGCGGTCAAGCAGCATCTCGAGATAACGCTCAAAGCGTCCGCGCTCGTTGTGAACATCGGTGAGAATGGGAAGATAGGACGACTGATAAAGAGTGTTCTCGATGCCCCGCAAAACCAGTGTGCAATATGGATCGGTCATGTCAAAGACCATGACTCCTACCGTATGACTGCGCTTGCTGCGCAAAGAACGGGCGAATTGATTGGGGCGATACCCAAGCTTCTGCGCGGCACGTTCGATTCGCTTCTTGGTAACCGCGGGAATGTAGCGCGCCAGAGGCGCGTTATTCAGTACGATCGATACCGTGGTCGAGGAGAATCCACTCTCCTTCGCCACATCGCGAATCGTCACCATGGCCAGGCCTTGCACCGGATGCGAAGTTGATAGTTCCGGAAAAATTGCGGAATGCTCGCAGCGTCCACACCGTAGCTTGAATTAAGAGCGAACACTGGCGGACACTACAGCAGAGAGTAATACGAGTGTCAAGCGCACGTATCACATCGCGATGTTTTGTTTTGTTTCTGCTCGCAGGCATGGCGTCCGCCAGTCCGGTGAGGCAGTCTACGCCCGCATCGAGCCAAAGATCGTCGCGTTCCGAAGTGCAGCCTGCTGATCCTGCGCAGATCTTTCAGCGCGGCCAAGATGCCTTGTCCCAGGCGCGACTGGACGAAGCCGAACGCGATTTCCGGCAAGTGCTGCAGATTGATCCAAAGGCGGGCGCTGCCTATGCCAATCTCGGCGTCGTCTACATGCGACGAAGGCAATGGGCAAAAGCCTTGGATGCTCTCCAGACCGCGGATCACCTGATGCCGCAAGTCTCGGGCATCCGGCTCAACATAGGTCTCGCCTATTACCGGCAGAATGAATTCCTGAAGGCCATTCCGCCGTTCGAATCCGTCGTCCACGATCAGCCCGACGCGCTGCAGCCGCGCTACCTGCTGGGCTTGTGCTACTTCTTCGCCGACCGTTGGGCCGATGCCGCGAATACGCTCGAACCCCTCTGGACACAGGAATCAAGCCACATGCCCTATCTGTACGTGCTCTCCAATGCCGCGCACCGCGCCGCGCAGAAGGACCTCGACGAGCGCGCCACGACAGAACTAATTAAATTGGGCAATGACTCACCTGAGTACCATCTCTTCGTCGGAAAATATCATCTCAACCTCGATCAATATGATCTGGCGATCGCCGATTTCGAAGCTGCAGCCAAGGCCGATCCCAAACTGCCTTTTGTCCACTTCAACCTTGGGTTCGCGCACTTGAAGAAACAGGAGTTGGCTAAGGCTCGGGATGAATTCGTGAAGGATGCAGCCGTCGAGCCAGACCTTGCACTCAACTATGACGAACTCGGAGAGGTCTACTGGCTGATGCAGGATGACGCGAATGCCGAGAAAAGCTATCGCGAGGCCGTGCGTCTGGATCCGCACTTGGTGAACTCTCGGCTTGGACTGGCGAAGATTTATCAGCGTCAACAAAGATATTCGGCCGCGCTGGCCGAGGCCGACGCGGCGGTCAAGGTTGATCCGGCACGCCCCGACGCTCACTACGTTCGAGGACAAGTCCTGCTTCACCTGGGCCGCAAAGAAGAAGCCAAAAAAGAACTCGACGCCGCAGCCCAGGCGAGCGGCGCCCCTGGCAATCAGTCGGAAGGAAGCTCGGTTCCTTCACCTGAGCTACTACAGGATTTGCAGTGATACACTTACGGCGACCGCACGTTTCCCTTCAACAACAACCGCAATCTCGCCGCTCGAACCGGAGGTACACATCATGAAGCGCTTAGTGAAAATCGTAGCCATCGTAGTGGTTTTGCTAATTGTGGTTGTGATCGCGATTCCTTTCCTCATCGACGCAAACACTTTCCGGCCAAAGCTCGAATCCGAGCTGACCACTGCGTTGGGACGCCAGACGAAGGTGGGTAATCTTTCGCTGTCTCTGTTCTCAGGAAGCGTGGGAGCCGACGACATCTCGATCGCGGACGATCCGCAGTTCAGCAAGAGTGCGTTTATTCAGGCGAAGTCGCTTAAGGTCGGCGTCGAGATGATGCCGCTGATTTTCTCGAAGACCCTGAATGTTACCGAACTCACCTTGAACGAGCCGGAAATCAACCTGGTCAAATCGGAGAACGGCGAACGCTGGAATTTTTCCAGCTTGGGAGGGAACAATTCGTCCAAGCCCGCGACCCCGGGTCCAGCCACCCCGAGCAGCAATCCCAATCTCTCGGTGGCCAAACTCAATATCGAAAACGGCCGTCTGACGGTTTCGCAGCAAGGATCCTCTGCCAAGCCCCGCGTTTACGACAAAGTTGATGTAGACGTACAAAACTTCTCGTTCACATCGTCGTTCCCGTTCCAGATGACGGCGGATCTGCCCGCCGGCGGCAGCATGAAACTCAGCGGCCACGCGGGCCCCATCAACTCGGAAAATGCGGCCGCCACTCCACTCGATGCCAAGATTTCCGTGCAGAAAATGAACTTGGCGGCCTCAGGATTTATTGATCCGGCTGCGGGAATCGCGGGGATCGCCGATCTCGACGGGACGCTGACCTCAGACGGCCATGAAGCCAAAACCTCCGGTACGCTGAACATCACCGGACTACAAGTGGTACAGAAGGGTTCTCCAGCAGGCAAGCCGGTGGTTTTGACCTTTGCCGTCGTACATAACCTGGCCAAGGAAAACGGAGATATCACGCAAGGCGATGTTGCTATGGGCAAGGCAGTTGCGCACTTGACCGGATCGTACGACGCTCACGGAAAAGTAACGTCGGTGAATCTGAAGTTGAACGGGCAGGGCATGCCAGTGGATGATCTCGAGGCCATGCTTCCGGCGGTTGGCGTCATATTACCTCCAAAGGCGACGCTAAAAGGCGGCAATTTAAATATCACCATGGCCAGCTCTGGAGCGGTAGACAAATTAGTAACCACTGGAACAGTTCGTATGGAGAATACGACACTCGCTAACTTCAACTTGGGATCCAAGCTGTCCGCCATCTCGGCCCTCTCCGGCAAGAACACCGGGAACGACACCACGATCCAGAACTTTAGCAGCGACGTTCACATGGCCCCTGAGGGGACCCAGGCCAACAATATCAATCTCACGATTCCCGCTGTCGGAGTGTTAACCGGCGCTGGGACGGTGAATCCTTCGAACCAGCTCGCCTTCAAGATGAAGGCGGACGTGGGAGGAATGGGCATCCCGTTTGGCGTTACGGGCACAACTTCCGATCCCAAATTCACTCCCGACGTGAAAGGCCTGGCAACGGGCCTCCTTCAGAACGCACTCGGGGGCAAGGGTAATACCCAGCAAAATCCCGTCAACAACGTCATGGGGCTCTTCAAGAAAAAGCAGTAAGGGACAGCTTCTCCTCAAATCAGCGATGATCGGCGGCGGAAACGCCGTGTTTTATGTATTTACTATTACGAATATTTATTTTATTATAGGGAAATTATGGCTGGCGTCTCCGACACGATTACTGACGGCTTAACCCGTTATTCCATTGGCGAAAAACTACGCACCCTCCGTTTGCGCAAGAGTATGGGCCTGGTGGAATTGGGTAAGCACACCGGGCTGTCGGCGGCCCTCCTCTCGAAACTTGAGCGGGGAAAGCTCTTCCCTACCTTGCCGACTTTGTTGAGGATTGCTCTGGTGTTCGGAGTCGGACTCGATTACTTCTTCACCGACGAACGAAAGCGGCGCGTAGTGAGCGTGGTACGTCATGGCGAGCGCGTTCGTTTTCCCGAACGGCCCGGAACGCAGGACGTCCAATATTTTTTCGAATGCCTCGATTACCGCGCCACAGAGCGCAAACTAAGCGCTTTCGTCGCCGACTTTCAGGAGATCGCCCCAGAAAAACTCAAACCGCATCAGCACGCCGGCGTCGAGTTCCTCTACGTGATTAAGGGATCATTGGCGGTCAAAATCGGCAGCGAGGAATTCCTCCTCGACGCGGACGACGCGATCTACTTCGACTCGGCGGTGCAGCACAGCTATCGCCGTCAAGGCGAGAAACCCTGCACCGGTGTGATCGTCACCGTCCCCTAAGCCCATCGGCAAACAGAAGTTCCTCTGCAACCTCCAGCACAACGCCCCGAGCACCGGACCGGGATGGTACTATGAAAGATTCCGCGGGCTCGACTGCATAGAGATGATTGCGCGTCACGGACTGGAAGTGCAGTCCTTTGCTTACGATAGAATGGAGCGCAGTCTGCTCGTATTCATTCAATCGGGATTTCTGTAACTCAGCGAAACCTGATGGCGCGGCCGGGCAGCTTTTTTGTAGTCCCAGGAATCGAAGGTACTTGAAATCAAACCTGTTCATGTTGAACTCCCAGGGGTGTGAATCCAAGTTGAAACTCTGGACCGGTCGCACCGGCGCGTTGATCTTTGGCCTATTCGTCGCGTTTTCCGTTCTGCCCGCGTCCGCTCAGGTGGACTTCACGCTCTCGGCCTCCGCTTTCAATCCCGCAGCCATGGCCCCGGGTGGCACGTCTTCGTCGAACATCACGGTCGTCACGAATACCGGATTTGTCGGCCCTGTTTCTCTCACCTGCGCCGTAGCCGCGGCGGTAACAATTCCTCCAGCGGATCTTCCGACCTGCACGATCAGTCCGGCGTCACTGACGGCTTCGGGCGGATCTTCCGCGACCATCACGACCTCCGGCAATACTTCGACTATCGCTTATACCGTCACCATCACGGGCACCGACGCTTCAGGAACGCAGTCACAAGCGCAGCAGGTGACGGTTCTTTCCGTAACGCCGCAATACACGATCACAATTCAGACTCCGATATCGCCGAGCAGCGTCGTCGCAGGCACTGGCGCTCAGGGTGTGATCACAATCAATCCACTCGACGGTTATACGACCCCAACCGGTGGCTACATCACGCTCTATTGCGCTTCGATCACTCCTCTAGTCACGATTGCGCCAGTCTGTTCATTCACCTATCCGGCAAATCAAAAGGGACTCGTGGTTACGAGCGACACTCCCGTGACGGCGACTCTCACCATCAATACCTTCGGGCCCATCCCCAACGGATCAGCCGCACATCCTCGCATCTTCTACGCGTTGTGGCTCTCTGTGCCGATGCTGGGATTGGTTTTCCTGGGCACGGCGGTGAGCGGCAAAAAGTCCAGGAAGATATGGGGAGTCTTAGGGTTGTTCGTGATCAGCGGCGCCCTGCTTCTGCTTCCCGCCTGCAGCAACACCAACAGCACCGTAAACACAACCACGCCCAACGGCATTACCCCAGCGAACACTTACACGTTCACGATCGTCGGTGTCGACTCAAATGGCGTGGTTTCCAGCAACACGGGAGCTACGACTGGCGGCGGGCCTACCGTCAGTTTGACGGTCACGAAGCCGCCGTCATAACCGGGCAACGGTCACGAACTTAATTTGAAAGGAGTACGGCCTCTTACGATGCGGCCTTGCGGGTCTGACGCTCGATTTCCGCTGCCTGGTGCATCAGCACGTCCCGCAGCGAAACCAATCCCTTCAGCTGTTTTCCGTCGACAATAGGAAGGTGGCGGAATCCAAACTCGCGCATGATGAAGAGGCATTCCTCAATGCTTTCGTCGGCAGCAACCGCGCGAGGATTCGCAGTCATCACCTCGGATACAACCGTCGTCCCGGGCGTACGCCCCACCGCGACCACGCGGTTCATGATGTCGCGCTCGGAGATAATCCCGGCAACGTCTCCATTCCGCATCACGGGAAGCGCGCCCACGTTGTGCTCCATCATGTAGCGCGCCGCTTCGAGCACGGTACGCGTGGCTTCCACAGAATAAAGTTTGCGGTCTTTCACCAGTTCGCGGAGGGTACTCATGGATGACTCCTTCGGCAATGGATTACTGCGGACCGGGCCAAATCCCCATGGCCAGCCTGCTGCGGTGGGCATTACTCTAACACAAGAAAAGACCGAATAGCCGCGCCCCGCAAGCAAAAACCCAGGCTGCAAATTACCCCTCGGGTCAGTGCAGGACGAGATGATGTTCTTCTTCGAATGACTCTTGCACGGCATCTTTCGCAACAAATCCGCCGAGATCAGACGAAACAAGTTGCGGACGAGTCGCGGGGACCGGCGTCGGCTTTTTCCTCGGCTTGGAATATTGCAGCAACGGTAGGAACGGCAGCATGAGCAGAAACACGACTCCCATCAGCCAAAAGGCTTCTACGAACGCTAGCATCGCGGCATGCTGCTGCACCATTCCATAGATGGCCGCAATCGACTTGCGCGAAGCCGTCGCGGCATCGGCTCCATGCGCGTAGAAATCCGCTCGCAGCCCCTGCAACATTCTGTAGGTCTGTCCGCTTCCCGCAGTGATGTTCGCCACCAGATGGTTCTGGTGCACTTGCGAGCGCCGCGCCAGGAACGTCGTCATGAGCGCAATGCCGACGCTGCCGCCGATATTGCGCATCAGGTTGAAGATACTGGTGGCATTTCCCATTTTTTCCGGCTGGATTCGTGACATTGCGAGCGACATTAGCGGAATAAACAGGAAGCTCAATGCGACGCCCTGCAACACCTGCGCCCAAAATATGTCCCAAAAGCCCGCGTAGAGATTGAGGCCGGAAAGCTGGAACATCGAGATCGAACCGAGCACGATTCCCACCGCAAGCAGGCGCCGCGGATCCGTCTTGGTCGTCAAATGCCCCGCCAGTGGTGTGAATAGCAGCGCTCCCAATCCTCGAGGGGACAACGCCATTCCCGAGTTATAGGCGGGATATCCCATGAGCGTCTGCAAATACAGCGGAAGCAAAACTAGGCTGGCGTAAAGAACGAATCCCAGCATGCTGATGAGAAAAACGCCCGCACTGAACGAACGATTCCGGAGCACCCGCAGATCGACAACGGGGTGATCGGTCATCAACTCCCTGGCAATCAACGCTATCAAACCAAAAATGCACAATCCGGTGAATATGCGAATGTAATCCGACGAGAACCAATCCTTTCGCTGGCCCGTATCGAGCATCACCTGTAACGATCCAATGCCCAATGCCAGAAATCCGATCCCCCACAGATCAACTTTTCCTTCGCCGCGTTTCACGTAATGCGGATCAAACACGAACCGGTTCATGAGAAACAGCGAAAGGATACCCACGGGTAGATTGAGATAGAAAATCCAGCGCCAGCTGTAGTTGTCGGTGATCCATCCGCCCAGCGTTGGACCAAGAATCGGCGCCAGCAGAATCCCAATCCCGAATGCCGCCATCGCATGCCCATGACGATCTTTGGGAAACGTTTCCAGCAGGATTGCCTGCGCCAAAGGTTGAAGTCCGCCGCCAGTCAAACCTTGCAGCACGCGAAAGATGATTAATTGCGTCAGCGACGTCGCCAAGCCGCAGCAAAGCGACGTCACCGTGAATCCCGCGACGCAGGCCAGTAGCAACCGCTTGCGTCCCACGCGATTGGCGAGCCATCCGGAGATCGGCAGCACAATCGCATTCGACACCAGGTACGACGTCACGACCCACGTGCCTTCTTCATTCGTGGCTGCAAGATTTCCGGATATGTGGGGAATGGCGACGTTAACCACCGTCGTATCGAGCACTTCCATGAAGGTCGCCAGCATCACAGCGCAGGTGACGACCCACGGATTTACGGCGCGTTGTGGATTGGCATCCACTCAAGAAAGCCTGCGGAGGGCTCCGCAACTCGTAACTTCGAACTCTAGGAGAAGGTACTAGGCTGGTCGGTGATTCAAATCACAAGACGAAGTGAGCAGATGGATGTGTCGCTACTGACCCGAATTTGCGGCGTCCCGCCGGCGGCATTTGTGCCGCCGGCAAGACATCACAAGCAACCGTTGAACAAAACTTCGATGCTGGCAACCGCTTCAGAAGCGGAACTGCGGTCCAAACGTCACCCGCATATTATTGTGCGCACCGCCATTGAAAAAGATGTCGTCGCCAATTTCGGCGCGCAGCCCAATTGGTCCGGCGAATGCTTCAATGCCGCCGCCCGGGTACAAAGCGAAATAGGTCGCGCCACTCGCCAAGCCGACGCTGTTCGTGAAGCCCGCAGGCGGAGTCGCATTGGTCACTCCGAAATTATCGAATCCGACTTTGCCGGTCACGAATACGCGAAAAGGTCCCGAGCCCGTCTGGAATTTTGGTCCGAAGAATCCGTGCAGAGTGCGAAGGCGCGACGTCACGTTTGTGGTCGTGAGGCCATCGCTGAATGTGCTGGTGTAATCACGCTTGAAGTCGTATGCCATCTCCGCTTCAATCTGCACATTAGAAGTGATTCCGAACGCGGCTCGTCCGCCGAGTCCAACAAAGTTTCTGGTTGGGCCGGGATCGGTGAGGCGATAGTAGTCAAGAAAACCGCCGATCTCGACGTGGTCCATATCGTGACTCTGGGCGACCACCATTGGAACTGCGAAAAAGAGCGAAACAACAAACAAACCTAGACAACGTTTCATGATTATCGTGCACTCCTGAAATAAGTTTTTCCCGCGCACACTTCTCCCCGTACACGGCGCAGGGTGAGCGGACAGCTAAGCGGCAGAATTACTGACTTGGATGCCACTCCACTCGGGTGGGTTGGAGGCAAATGGCTTGCCAGCAACCCCGGGTGCGACGTTCACAACAAGGCAAACGGCGCGGATATCAGCTCCGCGCCCGCTCAAACTTTTTCATTTTGTTATGTGGATCTACTACTGAAGATGGTTGACGTGGAACGGCTTCGCATCTGCGGTGTTGGTCTCAGAACGTGGCGTCATCGACACCACAACATAGGCACGCTCTTTGCTGTCCAGACTTTCTCCGCGCAGCAGCATCTTGTCCTTTTGCAGGCGGAACTCCGCGCGCTCGCCGACCGAAAGCAGAACAGAATGTTTTTCGTTTCGCGGACGAATGCGATACGTGACGCGCTCGCTCTGCAGCACATATTCTGGGCAGGTTTCGCTCGATCCGCATTGCACCGATTCCATCTGCACAAGCGAACCCACCTGATACGCCTTCGGATCCTTCGCATACGCGAGACCCGCAAGACTCAGCACAACGCACAGAGTAAGTTTGAAGCCCATTCGATTCTCCCAGAAATTCAAGAAGAGGCAACACCCGCATAAGCGGAAGTGCCAGCCTGATATGTATTGTCTATGCCTGGAAAGAAGAAAGCAGGTCACCGCAGTAATAGCCCGGAAGTTACCAGGGATCGCTGGCTTTAGCCTGCGCGCCTCTGCTCCCCCGTGATGAAAGGTCTTGGTCTTCGAATCAGATTTTCAGCGTTCGGTGACTTCTTCGAGAGTCTGAAAAAATGCAGGATAAGAGATCGCCGCCGACTCTGCCCCCGAGATCACCGTTTCGCCGGAAGCTCGCAGCGCCGCGACCGCGAAGGCCATTGCTATCCGATGGTCGTCAAACGAATCGAGCTCTGCGCCATGCAGCGACTGTCCACCAGGAATTTTCAAACCATCTTCAAACTCTTCCGCCGTGGCGCCCATCTTTCGCAGGTTCGTCGCGACGGCCGCAATGCGGTCCGATTCCTTTACGCGAAGTTCTTTCGCATCGCGCACTTCGATTCCCTGCTCGGTGAATGGAGCAATCGCCGCGAGCACCGGAATCTCGTCAATAAGCGCCGCCGAATCCCCGCCCGAGATTCGAGCCCCTTTCAACTTTCCGCCTTCGACCTGAAGTGTCCCAACCAGCTCGCCGTTAATTTCCTCCAGTTGCGTAACCGAGATTCGCAGCCCCATCTGCACGAGGATGTCGAGCAAGCGAGCGCGCGTCGGATTCATCAGCAGGCTGGGCACCGTGAGTTCCGACCCGGGAAACAAACCAGCTGCGCACAGAAAAAATGCGGCGCTCGACAGATCGCCCGGGATGCGCGTCTCCAAACCTCGCAAGCGCTGCCCTCCTCGAACGCGCACTTCGTTTCCCGCGGCAGCATTTTTGCGATCAAGGTGAACGCCGAATGCCCGCAAGGCCACTTCGCCGTGATCGCGCGTGCGCAAAGGTTCCTCGACGCATGTCTCCCCGTCAGCAAAGAGTCCGGCAAACAGGAGACATGACTTCACTTGCGCGCTCGCCACTGGCATTTTGTAGTCGATCGCCTTCAGCGACCCGCCAGTGATATGCAGCGGCGGTTTGCCTTCCCGCGACGCAATCTGCGCTCCCATTGCCGAAAGCGGCTTGATCACGCGCTCCATGGGACGTCGGGACAGCGATGCATCACCGATCATTTCGCTGGTAAAACGCTGCCCCGAAGCGATCCCGCTCAACATCCGCATCGTCGAACCGGAGTTACCGCAATCCAGTGCTCTCGACGGAGCAGTCAGCGACATCCCGCTGCCTTGCACTTCAATCACGTTATCGCCGTCTGGCTTTCGCTCCCACTTCACTCCGAGCGCGCGCATGCAACCCAACGTGCTGGCACAATCAGCGCCCGTCGAATAATTTTCCAGGCGCGATGGCCCTTCGGCGATGCCCGCCAACATCGCATAGCGATGCGAGATCGACTTATCCCCCGGGAGTCGGACACTTCCCCGAATGTTGCGCGCCGGGCGCACCACAGCTTGTGATTCAGTTTTCATTCAATGATTAATATAGCGGATAGAAATAGGGAAACTCTTGAACGGAGTTCGCTCGACAGTCAAAAATTAAATCGATTTTTCTACGCGAGCGCCTTCGCTTCGGCCTTCGCTTCTCGCAATATCTCGGCAGGAATTTCCTTCAGCGTCACCCCGAACTCGAACATTGGAGTCTCAACGCCGCGTCCCCAACGCGCGACTTCCCAGTGCGCGCGGACAAATTTCACGTCCGCATGCGCCGACAGATCCAGTAGCAGCGGAGACTCACCGACATAAAACTTCTGTGGAAACGCTGCAATTGACTTCGCTCCCCAAGTCGCACCATCAGTCGACCCGAAGATGCTCACGTCAATCGATTCCTGCTCGATGATTTTTGTGATCGAGAGCGTGACCAGAAACGCTCGCTGAGATGCGCCACTCACATCGACGGACGCGCCGTCGCCCTTGGCGCTCGCGACAGTCCCTGCAGGAACGAGAGTTAATTCAGTTGTCATATCGCGGATTCTAACAAATCCTGCGGAAGCAACGTGGCGCTATTCCGAAGGGTGCGGCGCGGTGAATTCGCTGCAGCACGGCTTCTCTGCCGGCTTAAACTCCATCAGCTCAATCCGCGTCATGTCAGGGTCGAACACGTTCAGCTGATACTTTCCGTCGCGCCCCATTTGCGAGTGCTCGTCGCCGTGCGTTTTCCAGCCATGCGATTCAAGCAGCGCCTGGGCCTTTTTCATATCCACGACGCCTAAAGAAATGTGATTCATCACACCGGTCAGATGCAGATCCGGATGCGCCGGCTGATTCAACATGTATTCCAGCCAGTCTGTGCCATCGGGAACTTGCAGCGAGACCCAGTCGGTCTCGTTGTCCTTCATGCCTCCGTGCCAGTACGGACGGAAGCCGAGCACTTCCAAATAGAAATGATCTTCGACAGCGCGGTCGTGAACTAGAAAGCCGGCGTGGATCATGCGATGCGAAACCGCCGAGGCGGGAGGGGGCGCCACTTCTCCTTTGCCGTGCTCGACGAACTCGATGGGATGTCCCTCAGGATCGTGCGTCATAAAGCTCAGGCTATGGTCCGGCCTGCCTTCGATCTGCGTAGCCTTGATTCCCTTCGCGGTCAGATAGCGGCGCAGAGCGACGATGTTGTCGGTCGTGAACGCCACGTGATCCATGCGGTCCGTTGCCTTTGGATCCGGCGCCGGACTGTATCCGACCCACTGTATCCCAGCCATATATCGGACAATCTCTCCCGATTCGACGGGATCAGCTGAGGCCAGTCCGAGAATGTCCCCATAAAGCTTTTTCACACCATCAGGCGAAGTTGTGTAAAAAGCAACGTGGTCGATACCGGTGATCCGGGGGCGTTCCGCGGGATGGCTTTGCGAAAGCGCGGAAAGCTGAAGCGCTGCGCAGATGACGAGGACACTGAGGTTCTTCATGGCGCCACGATTCTAATCCAAGCGTTACGAGAAAGCTCTACCGGGGCGGGTTTCGAGCAGGCTTATCCCTCTGTTAGAAAATCGGTGTCTTAGGCCGCCGCATCCAGAAACTGCCGCAGCAATCTGTGCGCAAGGTCGGGCTGCTCCCACGGCGAATAGTGCCCCGCCCGCGGAATGACCCGCACTTCGCTCCCGGCAATGTGCTGATGCATCAACTGTGCTTCGTTCAAGCCGGTCATAGGATCCCCATCTCCAGTGACAAGGAGCGTCGGAACGTTGATCGTCTTTAGCGTCTCTACGGAATCCGGACGCTCGGCCATCCCGCGCTGCACTTGGGCGACATCGTCCGGCGACATCGTCCGCATCATCCCCAGAGCGCCCTGCACCAGGTCTGGACGCGTTTCGCGCGTCGTCCGACCAAGCACGCGTTGCACCATCGTTTCGAAAAAAGGCTCAGTGCCGCGCTCAAGCACATCTTTCGCTGCCTGCAGGCGCACGGCGCGTGCCTCGTCATTGTCCGCTGGAGCTTTTGTGTTGCACAACCCTAGCGCCGCGATTCTCCCGCGATACCTCCGCCACAGTTCGAACATCGCATATCCGCCGATCGACACTCCGATGACCGGGGCGCGGCCCACATCGGCGTCGTCCATTACGCGGATGATGTCGGCGGCATGCTTTTCCATCGTGGCGGGGCCTTCGCCAACTTCGGATTCTCCGTGTCCACGCAGATCAGGCAAGATCAGCCGATAGCGCGTGGCGAGCTGCTCGGCTACCGGCAGCCAGAATTCATGATGAACGGGAAAAGGATGCAGCAGGACTACTGGACGGCCTTCGCCCAGCACCCAATAGGCGATTTCAGCATCACTGCTTTTGATCCGACGGGGGGAGATCCACTCCATCCCAGGATTAACTCACAACGCGCCTACGGGTTCGTCACCTGCTGCGCTCCGATCGGCGGTGCTGGCAGCAGAAGCGGCTCTTCCGGCATGATAATCCAAGCGATCGGATACGACAGGAAGCCGATCACCGTCATACAAGCCACAATCAGCCAAACCACTCGCACCAGCGTGACATCGATGTCGAAATACTCGGAGAACCCCAGGCATACGCCAGCGACTTTACGTCCCAAACGTGGGCGAATCAGCTTTCTCCGCGCCAGCGAGGCTCCCACCCGAACACCGCAATAGGCACAAACCACCGCATCGTCCTGGATCACTTTGCCGCAGTAGTTGCAGTACATGGCTCCGCCCTCAATCGATAATACGTACCGGTCGGCTGAAAGTTCCGTTCATTCCCGGTACGCCTCTTTGATGTACCGCCGCGCCTGGTCCGCGGGTCCAGTATTGGCGTTCCCGGCCAGCACGGTCTCATACCTCTTCATGGCCAGATCCCGCTTCTGGAGCAAGTCATACATCTCCCCGGCGGCCAGATTCGCCTTTTGCAGGATATCGGGATCCGGGTTCGGAGCCTGATTCACCAACTCATACGCCGACGCCGCCCCGGACAGATCTTTCTTCGCGCGGAGCAACTCCCCCAATCCCCATGCTGCCAATTCGTAATGCAGGGTACCGTACTTCCCTTCGCGCCCGTTTTGCCAGACTTTGCGATACTCCGCTTCGGCCTCCGGAAGCCTCCCTGCGGCCCTTTCCAGGTTCGCCACTTCCGTCGGAAACAGGTGATTCCTGGGATACTTCGCCGTCAGTTCATTCATATAGCCGAGCGCCTCGTCATACTGGTGCTCACGGCGCAGAAACAGCGTCAGGACCACCTTTGCGTCCTCCGCATTCTCGCCATCGCTCCTGGCAACATCGCGCAGGTAGTCCAGCCCCTTCTCCTTCGATCCGCTCAGGCCTGCGATCGCCGCCGCCACCTTCACGCTCCAAGGCAGGGTCCCGACGACGAAGTTATGCGTCCCCACGACTAACTTTGCGTCTACATACTGCGGATCAAGTTCCAGCACGTGCTCATGATCATGGCGCGCCCCCACGGCATTCCGCAGCGCCGAAAACCATGCACGCTCGATCAAGCCGGTATATACCGAAAACTGCGCCCTCGTCACTCCCCGGCAGTAAAGGGCATTGATGTTATTCGGATCCACCTTGAGCTGCTGCTCTTCCAGTTCTTCAGCCCGGCGTACCAGGTCTTTGATCCTGTTCTTGATCGCCGGATCGGTCGGGCGCGGCGTCCGGCCGATAAAGCTGTCGTTGGCGTAGTCGCCGGTATTCATCGCCCCGGTGTCGTAGAGATCGCGCATCAGGACCGCCGTCAGCAGATGGTTGATCGCGAAAGGATCGTCCGGACGCTTCTCGACGACTTTTTCGAACTCCTGCGTCGCCCTGTCGTAGTCCATATTGTAGAAGTGATCGAACGCAGCCTCGCTCTGCGGGTCGCGCGCTGCACCATGAGCAGCCTTGGGGGCGAGCTGCGATTGCGCAATAGCCGGAAGGCAGGACGCGAAGAACAGGGCAACCACAAAAGGGAGTCGGGGGCAACACGAAGATTTCATCCAGGAGCTCAACTGGTACAGAGTCGGGAACCGATGAAACTAGTCTAAACGAACTCTGTCTGACGCGCTGTCCGCCGCGCCGACGTCACTCGACGCCCAAGCTCCCCGGAACCAAGAAGGTCAAGTATGTGCCCTTCCCGCCACCTGTTATTTGCCGGCCCTCTGCCTATACTTATCACAGTTAGAACTGATCAAGTGCGGGGGACTCGCATGACCACACCGCGCGCTACCGCCGAATGGAGCTCGGCGGAATGTGCTGTTGCGGCGGCCGGGACGTTGCAAGTCGCGTCTCTCCGACAATCCAGTTGAGCTCGGTCATCTCGTCTTCCGCACCTTTTCAGCTCTAGTCCCAGGCCCTCGGACGTTGCTGAACCTTTGTAACTGACGCATCTTTACTCGCTTGGACACGTAATAATTGCCGCGTCTAGCATCTGCATGAGGATGTGGATTCTTGTTAACTAATTGCAAAATAGGGCGTTAGTGGCGAGCGCGATTTGGTGGTTGGAATGCCCTTAGAGGTTTATCCAAGGTAGGAATCTGTTATGGCAGAAGTAGTACAAACCACGCAGCAAGAGTTTTGGCGGCCTCCCTCCCCCCTGCTCGAGGACGACGCCTTGATTCTCCAGTCCACCATGGCGGAAGCCTGCACCCGCTGCGGAACCGAGTTCCTGTTCGGTTCACATTTTTGCCATAGCTGTGGCGTGCGCCGTCCGGAAGCTATGAGCGCCGCCACCAAAGCCGACGCCGCCGCTCTCGCGCACCTCTGGGAACAAACTGTGGAAGGCACGCACGCCCTGCTCAGTCGCTGGAACCGGATCCAGTTTCCGTTCTGGCTGCGCTATTTGCACTTCCACGAGATCAAGAGCCAGGTCGGCCTCTCGACCGCCTCTCTGATCGCCTTCGTTATTGGTTTGGGATGTGTCGCCGGGGCCCTTTTGGTGGGCCTTCTCAACGCAAAGACTTTGATCGATTGGCAGGCGATTCAGTTCTATCGCGCTGAGTGGCTGCTCGCAGCCACTGCTGCTTTCGTCGCAGGAATCCTGCTCAAGAAGCAAACTTCGGAAGACAGCGACGACTAGCTCGATTCGCTTCCCGATCCCGCCGCTCGCCGTTGCTGATTCATCCTGTACAGATGATTGACCGGGCCTGTTCCCTTGCCCACCGTTTGCCCATTCGAGATCGCCGCCGTTACATACGTCTTGGCCAGCAAAGCTGCTTCGGCCAGTCCTCGCTCGAGTGCTAAGTGGCAAGCCATCGCCGTCGCAAACGCACATCCGGTGCCGTGAGTCGAGCTGGATTTTTGCCGCTCCGCCTTGAAGATTTCCTGCTCGATTCCCCGCTTCGTCTGAAAACTCAACAAATCGATGGCCTTCTCGAGATGTCCTCCCGTGATGACGACGGCTGACGATCCCATCTCGTGCAACTTCGTTGCGGCGGCCCGCATTTCCTCCAGATCCTTGACCTTGATGCCGGTGATCATGGCGGCTTCGTCCACATTCGGGGTAACGACGTCAGCTAAAGGCAGGAGTCGCTCAATGAGCACCTTGATCCCGGCATTATCCAGCAGATCCGCCCCCGAGGATGACTTCAGAACCGGATCCAGAACGACATTCGCGAAGCGTCCCTTTCCCGCCCGCGCCGCCCGGCCACCCGAACCGGCCGAAAGAAAGTCCGCCACCGCCTTCGCCACTTTCCCCGAACCCAACATGCCAATATGGATCCCGGCGACATCTACATCCCCCACCAGCTCTTCCAGAGTTTCGGTCAGCAGCGACGGATCGGAGGCCTCCACGCGCTTCACCCCTGCTGTCGACTGCACGGTCATCGCCGTAATGCAGGCGACGCCATAGCAACCGTGGGCGGCTATCGTTTTGATGTCAGCGGTTACGCCGGCCCCAGATGATGGATCGAAACCGGCGATAGTCAATACAACGGTTGGTTTTTCAGGCATAGCTTTCCGCTCTGGACGATCCGATACTACCCCGGAATTGCCCTCTCCATCTCACATCGGCGGACCAGAAGGTTACTTTTGAAGCCTGCTCCGAAAGAAACTTTCGCACCCCAGTGCTAAGTCGTCTGCGTAAATACATGATTCCATGCAAGTTACAATCCTGCCCCGGGTAAGCCATTGATTCCAGTCATCTTGTAAATTCTACCTTGTCGCGTCCGTCGTGCTATTTACGTTTTGGTAAATGCGTAAGCATCCCTAAACAAAGGCCCTTGCGCTCATTACCATTCATTAGAAAGGGGTTACGTAAGACTTCGATTACTACGCCGTCATCGTCTGACTGGCCATTTCGCCTTGACACCGGTTTGGCACGCCGATAGCATCTACAAACTGCGACAAGATACCAGCCTTAAGGCCATAGGGCACTTTTGAGTATGCGAGGAGAACTGAATGCGAAGACGTATAGCTCATGGACTGGCGATCGCTTTTCTGATCGTCGGCCTGGGAGCGGCTCAGGGACCGAACATCTCGGAGGCGAAACCGGCTCCTAGTAGTTCGTTTCAGGCAAGATCCGTAGTCCGCCAACAGGCTAAGACGAAACCGTATCAGGTAGGTACCGCCTCCTGGTATGGCGAGAACTTTGAAGGTAAACCCACGGCAAGCGGCGAACCGTACGAAATGTACGATATGACCGCGGCGCACCTCACGCTTCCCATCGGAAGCTACGTGAAGGTCACGAACCTTCATAACGGTAAGGCCGTCGTCGTCCGGGTTAATGACCGCGGACCGGTGGTTCCAGGTCGCATCATCGACCTGTCTTATGGTGCTGCCCAAGCTCTGCAATTCCGCCATCGCGGACTGCAGCGTGTCCGTCTGGATCTGGTTGCCGCCAACCTGCAGAAACCTCTGTACCAGACGGTCGCTTACAACCATCCCCCTGTAGCGCAACTCCCGTAAAACTGTTTAGACTGGTCCGGATGGGTTCTCTGCCAAACCTCATCCGGAACGAAAGTCCCGTTCTCCGCGGTGCTGATCCGCGGGAACGGTTGATTGTTGCGCTCGACGTTTCGACCGCTGCCGCCGCACAGAAGATTGTGGCGGCAGTGGGCGACTCTGCCCTGACCTACAAAGTCGGGATGCAGCTCTATACGGCCGTAGGACCACAAGTGGTTCGGGATCTCGTTGCTTCCGGTCGCCGCGTCTTTCTCGATCTGAAGTATCACGACATCCCCAACACGGTGGGATCAGCCGTCGCCGAAGCAGCGAAGCTCGGTGCCAGCATGCTGACGGTGCACGCATCCGGGAGTAACAAGATGCTGCGCGCCGCTGTGGACGCCGCTAATTCTCGTTCTGAGCTGATCATCCTCGCGGTCACTGTGCTCACGAGCATGGACAGCAGCGATCTCGAAAAGATCGGCCTGCCGAACTCCGTCGAAGAGAGCGTCATTCGTCTCGCCAAGCTCGCGCTCGATAACGGATGCCGGGGCATCGTGACCTCGGCCAGAGAAGCACGCGCAGTCCGCGCCAAGCTTGGAGACAATTTCGCGATCGTCACCCCAGGCGTGCGACCGGCAGGCACCAGCGCCGGAGATCAAGTCCGCGTAGTGACGCCAGCCCAGGCCATCGCCGCCGGAGCCACCCACATCGTGGTAGGCCGGCCCATCACGGAAGCCGCAGATCCCGCGGCTGAGGCTCGCTCCATCCTCGACCAAATGGCCGTGTAGGATAAGCCCTAGTCCCCGCAAAGCACAAAGCGCCGAGTAAACCCGCCAACCCTCCCCACACTTTGTCATTCCGACCGCAGGGAGGAATCTGCTGTCCGCCTCCAACCACAAAAAACCGGAATCAGAATGCGCAAGCATCCCAACTCCGGCAACTCGAAACCTGAAACTCGAAACTGGCTTCTTACAGCTTCTCGAAAAACTCACATCCCGAGCACGAGATATAGATCCCGCCCGGGACGCCACGCTCGCGGTCTTTTACGCGTTTCACAATCCGCGTCGGCTTGCCGCACTTTGGGCAATCCGTGCTCTTGGTGGTATCCATGACCTTCTTCCGGTCCGCTGTTTTTGCAATCTTCGCGCCTATTGCCATGATTCATTCTCCTGATGTCCTGAATATTTGCGCAGCACAATTCGCGGCTCTGCGGCGAATGCCTGTGGATGGGATTTTGCGAAATCTCGGCCCGGAACAACCTGGGATCCACGCTGGAAGAATCGAAGCTGCGTCTGAATGCTCTTCCGCCGCTCTTGATTTTACACGAACGACGTAGCGTCGGACGCATTCGTCCGCCATTCTTAGCCCGAAGCGAGGATGTGAGAACAGGAAGATAATTTCAAGTAGAGTGGGTGCCCCATTTTCGGCCGACTTTGCCGGAAGTCGGGATTTTTCTCGAAGGCACTGCACCGATTAAATTCCCACCCGGCTTTTTCCACAGATAGCGCGAAAATATTCGTCGCTCATGTGACGAACGACCTTTACTGAGGATATAGAAAGCAGACAATGAAAGCGGGACTCAGCGCTCAAAGTCAATTTGGAGGCCAGTCTCTAAGACCAGGTTCGCAGAGATCGAACTCGGACAAAGCGAAGCTAACCCCTGATTTCAGAAGATTTTACCCGCAAGCCATTCCGAATCAATATTTTGCGAGAAAGAAACGGCGCGTCGTCGCGTAACTTTCATGAAATCAATATTTTAGCGATTTGGTTAAAAAACTGGAATGGGGGTTATGTCACAATCTGACCAAAATTCGTCGCCCAGACCCACCCTCGGCCCGGTCTTACAGACGATTCTGTTCACGCTGGTGGTACCTGGTACAGTCGCGACTTTTGTACCCCGCTGGTTGCTCGGCGGATTCCGAACTCCGCAGAACCGGCCGCTTACGTGGCTTGGCGCGGCCGTCTTCGCTCTCGGGACAGCCATTTATTTCCGCTGCGCCTGGGAATTCGCGGTGCGCGGTCTCGGCACGCCGGCGCCGATCGCACCGACGAAATATCTCGTCACCACGGCGCTGCATCGCAACATTCGCAATCCGATGTATGTCGGCGTCGCGCTCGCGATCCTGG
Organism: uncultured Acidobacteriota bacterium; assembly: GCA_963793945.1. Lineage (GTDB taxonomy): Bacteria > Acidobacteriota > Terriglobia > Terriglobales > Acidobacteriaceae > Sulfotelmatobacter. The sequence goes on from CAWCCE010000003.1 coordinate 1,076,558, forward strand.
GAGAGGCGGCGCTCTTTCATTCGCTTCATGTGGCCGAGTACGCCGCGTGCATGCTGCTGACTGCTCATCTCTTCGTGGTGTTCTACGAGGAACCGACGTTGCATCGACAGTTCGGTGAATCGTATGACGAATATCGCCGCTCGGTCCCGCGATGGATTCCGAGATTTCGATGAATCGGCCTCTAACAAAACGTCGAAGCCATTTTGAGCGTAGCTGCTTTTCAGGCGAAGCGAAGAATCCTGCGTGCGCTGACCCACACTTCCTCGCGGCGCGTCGTTTGACCCCGCTTCCCTGCCCCTGCTACCGTCGTATGTTTGCCCTATGGTTCTTGATCGCACTGATAGCGGTCAACCACCCGCCGAGTGATTCGGCGATTCATCGCTACGGAGACTTCTCATGCCAGCCATCAAATTTCGCGGTGTTGATTTCATCCAGTACGACTCTCTGCTGACCGACGAAGAACGACTCGTCCGCGACACCACTCGCCAGTTCATCGAAGACAACCTAATTCCCATCATCGAAGAGTGCAATCGCGCCGGACGTTTTCCGCGCGAACTCGTCAAGCCTATGGCGGACCTCGGCTTCTTTGGCGCGTCGCTCAAGGGATACGGCTGTGCCGGCATGGGCAACGTCGAATACGGCCTGATGACGCAGGAACTCGAGCGCGGCGATTCCGGCGTGCGCAGCTTCGTCAGCGTGCAATCGGGACTGTGCATGTATCCGATCTACGAGTTCGGCAGCGACGAGCAAAAGGACACGTGGCTGCCCCCGATGCAGAAAGGCGAAAAGCTTGGCTGTTTCGGATTGACCGAGCCTGACTTCGGATCGAATCCCGGCGGCATGCGCACGCGTGCCCGCAAAGTCGGCAACGAATACGTCATCAACGGCGAAAAGATGTGGATCACCTCCGGCACCATCGCCGATGTCGCCATCATCTGGGCGAAGGTCGAAGACGAGAAGGATCGCGTGCGCGGATTTCTCGTCGAAACAGACCGTCCCGGCTTTAAGGCCGATGACATTCACGGCAAGTGGTCGCTGCGCGCTTCGGTAACTTCAGGTTTATCGCTGCAGGATGTGCGCGTGCCTGAATCGAATCTCTTGCCGAAAAGCGGAGGCCTGCGCTCTCCGCTGATGTGCCTCAATCAAGCACGCTACGGCATTGCGTGGGGAGCCGTTGGTGCGGCGATGTCCTGCTACGACTGCGCGTTGCAATATGCTCTGCTGCGCAAGCAGTGGCGCGATCAACCGATCGCTTCCCATCAACTCGTGCAAGACAAGCTGACGTGGATGATCAGCGAGATCACGAAGGCGCAACTCCTGGTCCTGCAGGTTGGACGACTGAAGGATGCCGGCAAAGTCGAGCACCAGCACATTTCAATGGCGAAGCGGAACAACGTCTGGATGGCGCTTGAATGTGCCCGACTGTCGCGCGACATTCTTGGCGCGAACGGCGTGGCTGACGACTATCCGATTATGCGCCACCTAATGAATCTCGAGTCAGTGAAGACTTACGAAGGCACGCACGACGTGCACTCGTTGATCATCGGCCAAAGCATCACCGGCATCGACGCGTTCTAGAATGCCCAACCCTAATGAGCGATGACTCCCGAGAAACAGCGCCGTCTCGCAAGGGCAGTAGTATTCTTGTCAGGGCTGCTGGCCTGCCTCGATGCGCTGCGCGACGCCAGCGTCTACTGGCCGCCGGATGCGGCCTGGCAAGCTCTCAGGCATGTGCAGCAACTGGAACTCGGCGGAGGCATCGCGCTGATCATGGTCGCATTCATCGTGTCGATCGCGCGCAGTAAAGAGACTTGAATCACGGCGCTAGCCATACATCTCTTCCAGCAGTTCGTAGGCGCGGCGCAAATGAGGAACGACGATGCTCCCGCCCACAACCAGCGCGACATTCAACGACTCTTCCTGCTCCCCTCGGGTTACGCCCAGCCGGTACGCCTGAATGGCGTGATAGAAAATGCAGTCGTCGCATCGCAGCACCGCTGACGCCACTAGCCCCATCAACTCTTTCGTCTTCGACGGAAGCGCGCCTTCGAGATATGTGTTGTGATCGATGTTGTAAAAGCGCTTGACCAGAAAATTATTGGCCTTGTCGACGTTGCCGTTCAGTCGCTCGCGCGTGTCGAGGAAGCGGCGGGCGATCTCGCTCTTTTCTGCGACATATTTTTCTGTAAAAAGGTACGTCGGCTCCTTGCGCTCTTGCGCAGCGCGCTCCGATGGCGCTGCTTGCCCGTTCGTTGTTGTGGTCATGGGCAAATACTAGCAGAGAACTTTGCCGGTTCGAGGAGATCAGGCGGTGGGTTTGTCCTTCATCGGGGCAACCGCGAGGAAATCTCCGGCGAAGCGGTGCGCATAATCTTCCAGCAGAGCCGGAATGCGCACTGGGTCGGACGACTTCAGAACTAGCCCAGCGTGATGGTGCTTCTTGATTCGCTGAACGACCTCGGGATCGTTGTACGCGGAGGTGTCTGGCTCTTCTTGCTTCGCTAGCGACAGAATTACTCCCGCATAGTCTTCTCGCACCGCTGGTAATTTGTAACTGCCATCTCCGCCGGAGATCTCGATGCGAGCCCACTCGCGCCACAAATTGATTCCGGTCGCGGTCTCAACCATCTCGTTGATAAACGCTCCTCCCACGCGCGCGGCGCACTCGAGGAAGTAAAAGTGTCCGTCGGCATGCGCGCGGATAAATTCCGCGTGCGAGACGCCTCGCAGCAGGCCTAGAGCCACAATCAGATCCTGATTGATTTTTCGCAGCGCCGAATCTTCTTCGCCTCCACGGGGCACCGTAAAAGTCGTGAACACTCCACCGTGCGCCACGTTCATGGGAGGCTTGCCGTACTTGCTTACGTTGGAGAAGACGATCTCGTTTTCGGAAACCACCGAGTCCACGTGGTACACATCGCCGGGAACAAACTTCTCTATCAGATAGGTGGACGGCTTGTCGCCGAGTTGATCGAGCATGGGCCACAGTTCGTCGGGTGCATGGATCTTCTTGATGCCGATGGCTGACGCTTCTTGTCTCGGTTTGAGCACCCATGGACCGGGAACGTGATCGAGGTAGTAGCGAATGTCGTCATGGTTCACGACTGGCACAAAGTCAGGCACGCGAACGTGGCGATCGAGCGCGCGCATTCGCATCGCCAACTTGTCGCGGAAGTAACGCATCGTGGTGAGGCCCATGCCGGGAATGCGGAGATGCTCTCGGAGAGTTGCTGCGGTCTCCATGTCGAACTCGTCGAGCGCGACGATGCGGTCGATCTTCTTCCCGCGGGCCAGGTGAGAGACAGCCTGGACGATATCGGAGATCGGAATTTCTTCGGGTAGGTAGAAAGTGTCGTCAAGACTTTCGCGCGGCCAGTCAGCGTTGCGGAGTTTTTCGGCCGTGAGCAGGATGACGCGGCAGCCCTGGCGCTTGCACTCGCGCATGAACTCCTGTCCCTTTTCATAGGTCGTGATGCAGAGGAAAGTAAGCGGGCTTGGCATCGAAGTCGGTCCCAAATCAGGGTAGGAGGATACCACGACGAACCAGAGTGAGCGTATTGGGATGCGATGAACAAAATCAATTCGGTGAACCCCGTATTTTCATTCTCGTTGCTGTTGCGCTATAGTCTCAACCCGGCGCGCAAGGACTCAATGGCGCAGGAGATCGAATGGGAACGCAGACTCGTCCTGAAGGCAAGGCCCGGCTCTATGGGGAGAATATCGAAAGCGACTTGGCGTCGCGGTTTCTGAAAGTGGTTGAGGTTGCGGCCATCGCGTCGGCGCGAACCATGGGGCAAGGCGAGCGCAAACTCAGCGACCACGTCGCCACCGAAGCCATGCGGAAAACCATGGACTCCATCCCGATGCGCGGCACCATCGTGATCGGCGAGGGCGAGCGCGATGAAGCCCCGATGCTCTACATCGGCGAAAAAGTTGGGGCTGAGTTTCCTAATGGCGCGGAAGTTCCCGAGGTCGACATCGCTGTCGATCCGCTCGAAGGCACTAATCTTTGCGCGACTGGCGCGCCGGGTTCGATCACTGTGCTAGCCGCTTCCGAACGCGGCGGCTTGCTCAACGCGCCCGACTGTTACATGGAAAAGATTGTGGTGGGCCCGTCGTGCAAAGATGCGGTCTATATCGACGCGCCCGTCTCGCACAATTTGAAGAACATTGCGCGGCGGCTCGATCGCGACGTGGAAGACCTGGTGGTCATGGTGCTCGATCGCCCTCGCCACGAAAAGTTGATTGCGGATATCCGCGCGGCGGGTGCGCGCATTCGACTGATCGGAGACGGCGACCTCTCCGCGGGTATTGCGGCCGCGGTCATCGGCACGGGCGTCCACGCTGTGATGGGCTCCGGTGGCGCTCCGGAGGGAGTGATCACGGCGGCCGCTATCCGCTGCCTGAACGGGTACATGCTCGGCCGGCTGGTCGTAAAACCCGAGCAGGAAGAGCGGCTGGAGCGGATGGGGATCAAAGACAAGAATCGGATTTACGAAGCGGAAGATCTGGCTCCCGGCAAGCAAATCATTTTCGCGGCCACCGGAGTGACCGACGGCGCACTGCTAAAAGGTGTGCGCTTCTTCGGTGAAGGAACGCGGACATCGTCCGTAATCATGACTCTGCGCACCTCCAAGGTGCGGTTCGTGGAGAGCATCCATCTGGAAAAAGGGCCGGATGTAAAAGTGAGGTTCTAGGGGGTCGCGAAGGGCTCACGCGAACGGATTTTCGATACGCAGGCCTTCGATCTCGCGGCCATCCTGAAAGTCTTCGCTATAAAGAATCTTGCAGTGTCCCTCGAGAGCTCCAGCAACGACGAGCGAGTCGTACCATGCAAGCCGGTGCTTCGACGAAATGCGCAGGGCCTCGATATAAATCGCCGGGGAAGAGTGGATAGCTAAAAGAGGTCGAAAAACGGTTACCAAGTATTGCTCGGCTTCCGCCGACGTCATCGGCTGAGAAAACCGACGAAGTGCAACATTGAAGAATTCCTGCACAATCTGATAGCTGACAATTCCGTCGCCCGTATCGGCAGCTCGACGGATAAGGGCAGCAGCCTTTTTGGCTTTCGCCGGAGCCTGAGCATCGAACGTGTATACAAAGATATTTGTGTCGAGAAAGAATCTACCGCTCATTCATTTCGTCTCTTGCGTATGGCCCTGACGATCTCACATGGCGAAGCCGACGCATAAGAGCGTCTACTGCTGCGCCCCCGCCGGACTGCGACGCATATTTCTCGAGCCAATCACGGAACGCCGCATTCAGCGTCGTGTGACGGGCTTGCGCAACTAGGCGAGCCTGCTCGATAAGGTTTTCATCGGCACTGAGGGTCACGTTTTTCATACGGCTACAGTGTACACTAGTTTCGTGTAAAATTACACCTGCACTCGTGTAACTGGCTTTGTTTCAGTCGCTTGACTACTTCAGATACACAGAATCCTTCTTTAACTCTTCCGGAATGGTCGGGAAGGGCGGCCAGTCTTGCGAGTATCCCTTCAGCAACGGCGTAGCAACTTCGTCGCGCAAGGTTCCGTCATGCACGACAAACTTGTGTAGATTGTCGGCTGAGTATCCTTCCCACAGACAAACCGCGGCGTACGCTCCATCTTTGCGCAGAGCGTAGAAGATCATGTCCATAAAGCGCAGCTTGTTCATGTCGCCGTTATAGTTGCGGACAATGCGTTTGAGGGCGTCCATGCCGGCTTCCTGCGGAGACATCCCGTGCCGCATGTTCTCAACAATCGTATGAGCGCCAGCCACCTTGATGTTCTCTTCACCGCTTCCAGTGGCACCGGCAGAGCCCACGTCCTGATCCGTATAGCAGCCAGCACCGATGATCGGCGAATCGCCGCACCGTCCTGGAAGTTTGAAGGCGAGTCCGCTGGTGGTGGTGATGCCTGACATGTCTCCTTTTTCATTCATCACCGAGCAATGAATCGTTCCGGTAGGAGGAAAGAGCACTCTACGCACGGCGGTTAACTGAAACTCAGGCTCGATGCCGAGATCGGCGGCTCGCTGCTGAAGTTGCTGGATCCGATCGCGCCACAAATCGGCTTGCGGCTTGGTGTCGGGAGGTGGCGCCTGCCAGTGCGGACTTGCAATTCCGGGCCCCCACCAATCGCGATCCGAATTAAATTCCTTCCAGAGCAACCAGATTTTTCGCGAACGATCTGTCAACAGGTTTTCGCGAGGGAAACCCATAGCAACAGCAAAACGCTCCGCGCCCTCCCCAACCAGCATGACGTGTCCGGTATGCTCCATCACTGCTTTTGAAACCATCGACACATTTTTGATGTTGCGCACGCCGCCCACGGAACCGGCACGCCGGGTGGGACCGTGCATGCAGCAGGCATCGAGTTCGACGACACATTCCTCATTGGGCAAACCGCCGAGACCAACGGAGTCGTCGTTGGGATCGTCCTCAGGGCCCTTCACGACGCGAATACCGGCATCGAGCGTGTCACCCCCGCTTTTCAGAAACGCGTAGGCGGCTTCGACGTAATTACGGCCGTTGTGCGCACAGATGATAATCGGGCGCTTGGGGGAATCAGTCTGCGAAGCATGGCCTTGCGGGGTAGATTCGGCGAGAGCGCTCTTTGCGACGGAATCGGCGCCAATCCCCGTCGCGACAGCTCCCAGCATGGATGTCTTTACGAAGTCACGGCGTGAAAACGTCACACGTCCTCCTTATGTTCACAGAGTCACAATGGGTACAGAGCGGGATTAGGGCGAATGAGAGTTCACGCGGAAGGCGGAAGGATATCACGAGGTGGCAGAGACGTTCATGCTTGTGCGGAGGAAGTTTCGAGCCGCTCTGGAAGGACAGCCGGGTGCGGCTGTCCTCACATAAGCTTTAACGGGAGCGAAGCATCTAGCGCCGTGCGAATTTTCGCAAGCGGCCGGGATATTCGGCGCCCGCACGTTGCAAGTCTTCCGCCGCAGACGCGCTAATCGGCGTGACTTTCTCCGAGCGGAAGCGCAGGAGAGCTGCGATGTTGCCGATTTTGTCGAATTCCGGATCGTCCTTTACATAGAACGTTTCGATATCGCGGCGAACTATCCAGGGCAAGATTGCCTCGCCGACGTCAACGATATCTTGCGTGGCGCGACCACAGACGGGGCAGACGCTGACGAGATGAGCGTCGATGTGTCCACATCCGGGGCACTCCACAGCGTGTCCTTGCAGGCTCTCTCCGACGAGCAGAGTTTGTACTTCTCCAAGCTCCAGCGAGCGCAGTACGCGCCGCAATCCAGTGACGCCACGGCCGTTACTGCGGGATTGGCTGAGCGCCTGCTCGACGAGGTCGCGGCGCCGATCGTTTTGCCATTGATCCACAATCTGCTGCGCGTGGGTACGGATTTCGTCGCGAGTAGCGTGGGCGAGATCGGCATGAAAGCGGCCAATCAGAGCCTGACTGACGTAAGGATGGAGTTGCGGTTCGAAGAGCGACCGGTGCGCATCCGGACAGGCGAGAATCCATTTCTCGAACACGCCTTTTTCCAGAAGCTCTTTCAGCACTCCGGCTACGTTCTTGAAATGCTGACGAGCTTCGTCTTCGACGCGCCGCTGGGCGTGGCCGCCGTCATAGCCGGCATATCCGTCGCTGCGACCGCGGTGGGGTAAGGGATGAAACAGATCTTCGAGTTCGGTTAGTTCGCCGAGGCGAAGATCGAAGATGCGAGCGCGATGACGGTCAACCAGCACGACGCCTAGCAGCGGCGAAGCTCCAAGCAGATGCGCCAAAGGTTTGAGGTGGAAGTGGCGGTCGACAACGAGCTGGGTGCTTCCCAATGACGCAGGCAGTTCATATTCGTGCCAGATATTCCGATTCGCACAAGCAAACACAGCCTTGGCGTGAGTGCCGTTGCTGCGCAGTTCTCCGGACAGGCGAACGACGCGGTCGATATCGGCGCGAGCACAATCTCTTTTACCTTTGCTTTCGAGAGCGCGCATGGCCTCGCGCGCCAGATCTTTGATGAGGATCGTGTCTTCTTTGTGCGCTTTGTTGCGCGGAGTAGATGGTTGGAAATAGAAACTGACTGCACAGGATTGGTCATCTTGAAATTCAGCCAATTCTCGAAGTTGTTCGCGAGTAATACTCATGGATTAATCTCCCCACAGAATGAAGTTGGATTTAAGCAGCGCCGGTCGGAGCGAGACGGCCTCGAAACTGCTTGGCCAGCCCTGGCGCTTTGCGTAAGTGATCGCGTGCGGCAGAAACGAAGGCGAGGACGCGGTCGGCCGGCAGACCGGTGATGACGACAATCTCGTCCACGCTGAATCCTTCGACAGCGTGGAGGATGAACGCCTCGCGAGGGCCCGCGCCCAGGTCTCGGAGCGACGAAGCGATGAGGCGGAGAAGTTCGTCGGAAGCCAGAATTTGTTCGGGCGTGGACACTCGAGAGTCGGCGATGACCGTCGCTCCCGTGATGGATTCATCGGGCTGATGAAACTGCAGGCCAGGTTCGTCGCTGCCTTTGACGTTCGGAAGGCGAGCGGAGTCTTCCAGATGAACAGCGTTGCCATTGCTCTCGTCGGTACGCGAGAGCTCGTCGAGCGCTCGCAGCGCCTGGCGGTAGAGCCACGGTTCGAGCGAAAGCTTCTCTGGCTTTTCCTGACCATCACTGAGCGCGACGGCGACAGCTTCATCGATGACTTCGTCCTTTGAAACCGAGCCGGGGGCGATCTGCTCTTGGGCTTCACGGAAATAGATCTCGCGCTCGACGAACCGTTCGAGACGGGACAAGTTGGCGTTGACGTAGGAGCGGATATCGTCGCTCGAAATGGTAGGAGGAAAAACTGCCGCGATCGTCTGCTCGAACGGAACCTCGTGCATGGGGGCGCTGGTCCGCGTGGTGTTGCCGCGCCGGCCGCGCTGCCATTTGTGCGAAGAGCGCAGGAGTTCCTTGTGTTTATTCACTTGCTGCAGCAGATCTTCGAATGCGACCTTCACAGCTGCGGCGGCGGTTGGAGCTTTACTTTGCACTGCTAGTTGACCGGAGGGCAGCCGGAGATTCAGGGAAACAATTGCGCCCTCGCGGGCGGAGACTTCTTCCACCACGCCTTTGAGGTGGATAAGATCGGGACGAAAGACTTGCAGACGCTTTTGCAGTTTTTCGATTTGATGTTGAACGTCTTTTTCTACGGCGGGAAGTTTTGGAAGACGATAACTGATATGAACGTTCATGAGCGCCTCGGCCTTGCTAACGAAGTCGCGCAACCAAGTGCTTTCTTAGGCCGATTGTACACCCGGAGGAAAAAAGTCAAAGCGAGGCATTTGAATCTCGCGGAATCGAGTTTTCAATCTGAGCTATAACGCACAGGTCAGGCACGGTTTGCAGGCCCTTGCGGGTGGAGTTTATGATCCCGAGCGATGACCTTTCGCCAACTTTCCCTCTCTGCTTTCCTTCTTTTCGCTACAACCGCTTTCTCGCAGAGCCCAACATCGAAGGAAGTTTCGAGTGTCTACCCGGACGCCCATGCGCTTTACATCGATCTTCACGAACATCCGGAGCTGTCGGGTCACGAAATGCAAACGGCCGCGAAGCTTGCGACTGCCTTGCGTGCTGCGGGGTATGAAGTCACCGAGCATGTGGGAAACACCGGCATTGTGGCGTTGCTGAAAAACGGATCGGGACCAACTGTCATGCTGCGCACGGAACTGGACGCGCTGCCTGTCGGGGAAAAAACCGGCTTGGAATATGCGAGCAAAGTCCATGCCAAAGACGATGCCGGCCGCGATGTCCCCGTGATGCATGCCTGCGGGCACGACGTACACATGGCCGCGCTACTGGGGACGGCTGAGATCATGGCCCGCAGCAAGAATGGCTGGCATGGCACTCTCATGCTGATCGGACAGCCGGCGGAAGAAACGATTCATGGCGCTGAGGGGATGATCCAGGATGGGCTGTTCACGCGGTTCCCCAAGCCAGACGTGGCTGTGGCATTGCACGTCGGAAACGACATGCCCGCCGGTATGGCGGCAATTACACCTGGCGTTTACAACACGAATTCGGATTCAGTGCGAATCACGATTTATGGTAAGGGCGGACACGGGGCGATGCCGCAATTCACCGTGGATCCGATTGTGATCGCCGCGAAAACGATTCTGTCGTTGCAAACCATCGTGTCCCGCGAAGTCAGGCCGGGCGAGATGGCCGTGGTTACAGTCGGATACATTCGCGCAGGAACGAAGAACAACATCATTCCGGACCAGGCTGAGATGGGCCTGACGATTCGGACTTTCAAGCCGGAGGTGCGAAAACGCATTCTCGCTTCGATCACGCGAATCACGAAGGCCGAATCCGAGGCTGCCGGCGCGCCCCGCGAGCCACTGGTGGAGCGGTATGAAGGCACGGACTTGGTCTACAACGATCCCAAGCTGGCTGAGCGTCTTCGGGTTCCTCTAGAAGCCGCGCTAGGAAAAGATAATGTTCTAACTGCGCAGCCGATCACTCCTTCTGAGGATTTCTCCTACTTCACGGAACAGGGCATCCCTGCCTTGTATTTCAGTCTTGGAGGAGCCGATCCACAAAAGTTCGCCGAGGCGAAGGCTTCTGGAAACTCATTGCCGACCAATCATTCTCCATTGTTCGCGCCCGACGCCGATGCGACAATTCACGCCGGGATCGCGGCCGAAGTCGCGGTATTGCGAAATCTGTTGAACGCATCGCCTGACGAATTACACAAGTACAGTGCGGAACAGCCATCGAACTAAGAAACCTTTCGGCGAAGAACAAGAGCCGCGCATGGGGAGCGCGGCTCTGTAACATTCCGGCGGGGCATCGGGGTTCTGTGGGATTCGGGATGATGACCACCGCCGGAAACCTGGACTAAAATCCTCCGCTCATCGATGTGGCTGCCAGAATGAAGACTACGCTCTCTTGCTGTCGCGAATCTTCCGCTGCTGAACTCGGCGTCAGATGAACGCTCAGTCCTGCGACGTTTCCCTGCCGCCAGACTTTGGACAGATAAACGCGACCATCGTTTCGCATGAACACGAGCTTCGGTTCGATGTGTGGATTTGCATCCGCGGCGACGTCGGTGGCCACGGCCACATAGAATTTGCGCTCGAGGTCATGCACCACCAGCACGCCCGCCTGCTCGGTCGTTTTTGGCGAACCAGTTGCCATCTCGAACGTGTAGCGGCCGGCCGGGAAGGCACGATTGCCCACGACGAATTCAAACGGGACCGCGGCTTCGAGCGTGACCTTGCGCTGAGTTTGCGCGCTGGCAGCGCCATCCGTAATTCCGATCAGCGTGATCAACAGCGCGAAAAGGGCGATTGCTTTTCTGTTCATGACTGACTCCTTGTTTCCTGACATGCACTGAAGAAAGCAATGCGCGTGCCAAAGTCGGGCAGAACGAACGCGAGCCCTAAGTGAGTTAACGAGAGAGGCTTACGAGCGAGGTATAAATTTGATTCGGAAGTGCCAGCGTGCCAGGTGCCAGCTTCATGAGCACAGCCGCCAGAATGCTGGCAGTTGGTTGCAGAATTCGTGGATGACGGAACGAGAATCGTTCTTTAGCGAATGCGTGAGGAAATTCCAAGCTTCTTCATGCGGAGTTGCAGAGTAGATCGCTTCAAGCCTAAGCGCGCGGCGGCCCCGTTCGGCCCGGCAACGATCCAGCGAGATTGTTCGAGGGCCGCGAGGATCTGCTTCCGCTCAACGTCTTCGAGCACGTCGCGGATGGGCTGCGCTTCTTCTTTCGCCGCGCCGTTGCCGCGTGTTGTGGCTGAACGGACGGCAGGCGACGCCGTGGACCGGTCCTTGAGATCCGAGAGTGGCACTTTCAGCGCTGGGCCATTGGAGACGAGCACGGCCCGCTCAATCACGTTCTGAAGCTCGCGAATATTGCCCGGCCACGAATAGCCGACGAGGGCATTCATGGTTTCGGTCGGAATGGTTTCAATCTTCTTGTTCACGCGGTGCGCGAACAACTGAGTGAAGTGGCTCACGAGCAAAGGGATATCTTCCTGCCGTTCACGCAGTGCTGGGATGAAAATCGGAAAAACATTCAGGCGATAGTAAAGATCGGCCCGGAATTTTTTCTCGTCGACCATGCCTTGCAGATCACAATTTGTGGCGGCGATCAAGCGGGCGTCGGTGGTCATAGTGCGAGAACTGCCGAGGCGTTCGAACTCGCGCTCTTGCAAGACGCGCAGCAGCTTGGGCTGAAGTTCCAGCGGAATTTCTCCGATCTCGTCGAGAAAGATCGTGCCGCCGTGCGCCAATTCAAAGCGGCCGATGCGTTGCGAGACTGCGCCGGTGAAAGCACCTCGCTCATGGCCAAACATCTCGCTCTCCAGCAAGCCCGTCGGGATGGCAGCGCAGTTCAGCTTGACGAACGCGTGCGAACGCCGCTTGCTGCGCTCGTGAATGGCGCGCGCCATCAATTCTTTTCCGGTTCCGGTTTCACCGAGGAGGAGCACGGTCGAATCGCTGGGAGCGACCAACTCGACTTGTCCCAGCACCGCGCGGATTGTCGGACTGTTGCCGACGATATCGGCGAAGTTCATTTCGCTGCGGATCTCCGATTCCAGGTAAAGCTTTTCCTGCGCGAGTTCGTTCTTGAGATCGCCAATCTGGCCGTAGGCAATGGCGTTGTCCACGGCAATCGCCACCTGGTTCGCGATCTGCGTGAGGGACTCGATCTCGTCTTCGGTGAACGGCGATGGATTCAGCCTGCCCAGATCGAGGGTTCCCACGATGCGGTCGCGGCTTATGAGCGGAATCGAGCACGCTTCCTGCATGCCCAAGCGCATGAAATCGTCGTCGGTTGTGAATTCCCGAAGTTGTGCGGCATGGAGAATTGCCGGCTTCCGCGTGCGGAAGGAGGTTGCCGGTGCAGTACGTTGATCGAGGACTTGTACCTCGGTCCTCAATGGGCCCGGCCCGGAATGCGACTGGTAGGCATAGCCGCAGAGCACTCCTTTCGCATCAGGCAAGGCGATGCCGACGAAATCAGCGTGCAAGATGCGGCGCACGTTGGCGGAAACGGCAAGCAGCAGATCCCGCAATTCCAGATTGGACGCGATGCTGTTATTCACATCCAGCAGCAACTGCAGTCGTTTGTTCCTCTGCTCGAGCTGAGTCTGTACCAGCTGCAAAGCCTGGAGGTGCAGAGCGTCATCAATTGCGACGGCAATCTGATCCGCGACCAGCGCCAGAAAGCGAACATCTTCTTCGGAATACGCATCGGGATGGTCGCTACCGACGGCGAATGTGCCGAGGCGTCGGTGAACCGTCGTCAGCGGGAAGGTAAGATGCGAACGGATTCCGTATTCCTTAAGGATTCCGTGAAGACGAGGGAACCTGGTTTCCTTGTCAACGTCCGGAATCACGAGAGGCTCCTGCCGCTCATAGACCCATCCCACCGCTGTGCCTTCTGGCGGAAATTCGCTGAAAGGAGCCGACGGTTGACCGGGAGCTTCGCTGACGTGCAAGCGCATCAGATGGCGAGCTTCGTCGTAAAGAAAAACTCTTAGGAAAACGAAATTGACGACCGGGCGTAGCTCATCCGCCAAGCTGCGAAAGAGAGTCTTTACCTCGTGATGAGCCGCGATTGCGCGCGAGACGCGGCGCAAGGCCTGGTATCCAGCCTCGGGGAGAGGCTCGCCTTGCCCGGATTGAAAGACAGCGTGCATCGCGTTCGTACGTACCGACAAGCTTCTGCTCCGAACTGAGTGGGATCGTCTGATGCATCGGAAACGCCCACTGGACGCCTAACGACAGCGACCGACCACTTGGTCGGTCGCTTCTCAGTCGTTGCAGACCACGGGATGATACAGGTTTCGGGGCTGGATGGAAACATCCATCAAATTGCGCGTTAAAAACTCAGCTGAGTTAGACAGCCACGGTGACCGAGGTTTCCGTGCGTATAACGGGCCGGTACAGGGTGTCGCGCTCGATTGGTTCGCGTCCGGCGGCACGGATCAGACGCTCGAGTTCTTCGCGGCGCATGCCTTGCGGCGTGGTCGCTCCCGCGTCGTGGTAAATCTTCTCTTCGATTACCGTGCCATCCATATCGTCTGCACCAAAGCGAAGCGAGATCTGAGCGATCTTCGCGGTCATCATCTGCCAGTACGACTTGATGTGCGGAAAGTTGTCGAGCACCAACCGGCTTACCGCGATCTGCTTAATATCGAGCATGCCGGTCGTTTTCGGGAGATGCTGCAGGGGCGTGTTATCCGGATGGAAAGCGAGCGGGATGAACGTCTGGAAGCCACCCGTTTCATCTTGCAGCGCTCGCAACTTGAGCAGATGGTCGACGCGGTCTTCGTCATTTTCAACGTGGCCATAGAGCATGGTCGCGTTGGACTTCAGACCAATCTGGTGCGCCAGCTTTGCAGTCTCCAGCCACTCACCGCCGTCAATCTTGTGATCGCAAATGATATGCCGGACACGGTCGGCGAAAATTTCAGCCCCGCCACCGGGGAGAGAGTCCACTCCGGAAGCCTTCAGTTGTTCGAGCGTCTCGCGAATCGAGAGCTTTGCCCGCCTCGCCAGATAGGCGACCTCAACCATGGTGAACGCTTTCAGGTGAACCTGCGGAAAGCGCTGCTTTAGGCCAGAACATAGATCGAGGAAATACTGGAACGGCAGGTCGGGATGAAGTCCCCCGACAATGTGGAATTCCGTGACCGCCTCGGAGTATCCGGAAGCCGCGGTCCCGAAGGCTTCTTCAAGCGCCATGGTGTAGGCGCCCGGCGTGTCCTTCTTGCGGCCGAAAGCACAGAGCCGGCACGCGGCCACGCAAACATTCGTCGGATTGATGTGGCGATTGACGTTGAAATATGTCTTATCACCGTGCATGCGCTCGCGAACCGAGTTCGCCATCCAACCAAGGGCGAGAATGTCCCCGGTGCGGTAAAGACGGAGCGCGTCTGAGAAATCCAAGCGCTCGCCGGCGCGAACTTTCTCGTAGATCGGTGTCAGGCGCCGATCATCCGTCTGGAAGTCGTGTGTCTGGGACGAGTGCTGAGAAGCCATCGTTACGATGATATCGCAGGGCGACGTAGCTCCGCCATCGTCGTTCGCTCGGAGGGCGGCTAGCGAGTAACGATGACGCGGTCCTGAATCTGCGAATACTCGTCTTCGGTCAGGACATGCCGTGTTACGAGCTGGTGGGCATCGGCATAGGGCCGCTCGGCGATGATGTGGTTCGCTTGCTTGTCGGTGATTCCGGGCAACGCAGAAAGCTCGGCCCTGGAAGCTTTGTTCAAGTCGACTGACTTTTTGCCGCTCAATCCCTCTTTGACGCCTTCGGCAACAGCTTTGGTGTCGCGCTTGATGGCGGATGTTTCCTCGGCAGTCTTCTCGCGAATCTGGTCAGGGGTTTGGTTCGGAGAGCAAGCCAACGCTGCGGTAAGCAGGGAAGCAAGGAACACACTGGCGGAGAGACGATTGAGCATGTCAATCCGATGCCATAAATGCACGAACGGTTGGTGAGGATTGAAGATCACAGCCCACTTCCAGGCCACGAAGTGCATCTATGTAGCAGCACGGTTGAGGGCTTATTTACTAAATGCGGAAGGAGATGTGATGAAACGAATTCTTACAGCCGGAGCATTTGCAATGACTCTTGCGTGCGGGATTATGCTGGCTCAAGACGCCACGCCAGCCTCGACACCCCCCGGCACGCCACCAGCACAACAGCCTGCCCAGGCGCCTCCGTCGTCCGCGACGAGCCAGACTAATGGCGCGACTTCCCCGCGCATCGCCGCCGGCAGCGTCATTCCGGTGGAATTGACGAAGACGGTCGACGCCAAAAAAGCCAAAACGGGGGACGAAGTGGTTGCGAAGGTCACGATGGACATGAAATCAAATACGGGAGAAGTGCTGGTTCCGAAGGACACAAAAGTGACCGGCCACGTAACCGAAGCGCAAGCGCGCAACAAAGACCAAAAAGAATCCCAACTCGCGATCTCATTCGATCAGGCGATGTTGAAAAACCAGGAAGTACAGCTGCCGATGTCAATTCAGGCAGTGATCGGCCCTCAGAATAATAACGACAACTCCGCAAGCGCGCCGACCGGGGCGCCCAGCAGCTCTCCTTCGCCATCCGCGACGGGGTCGACAGGAACGTCTCCGATGGCTGGCCGCAGCCCAATGGGAGGCAGCTCCCAACAGCCGAATCCAACTGCCGGTTCAGCGGAGAATCCGGGCGCACCGCAGGAGACAAATCAGCGCCCTCCGATCACCGCGAACACGCAAGGGGTCATTGGGATTTCGAACGTGAGCCTTGCCCCGGCGCCCGACGGAACGCAGGGATCCCTCTTGAGCTCGGAAAAGAACAACGTGAAACTGGAGAGCGGAACCATGCTGCTGTTAAAGGTCGGCCAATAAGAGTTACGGCGGAAAGCTAAACCGAGTTTGACATAGCCCCGGCAGACTTCTCTGCAGGGGCTTTGTTGCGTCTGGAAGCCTGACGGTCAACGACGCAGTAATAAATCGGCGGCGACAAACACGAAGAACAGCACAGAGATCACGCCGTTCATCGTGAAGAATGCGGCGTTGAGCTTCGAGAGATCGTTAGGTCGAACCAGGGAATGCTCGTAGATCAAAAGCAAAATCACGGCCACGACACCGATCGCAGCCAACTTCCCCATCGAGAAGACGATCAATAGTGCGATGAGCAATCCCACCATGATCAGATGAAAGCCACGAGCAATCCAGAGCGATCCCGAAATCCCGAAATAGCGTGGGACGGAATGGAGTCCGGCCTGACGGTCGAAGTCATAATCCTGACAGGCATAGAGAACGTCGAAGCCGCCAACCCAGAACGTGACGGCGGCGGTGAGCAGCAGGATGCGCGGATCCAGCGAGCCACGAACAGCGATCCACGCGGCCGACGGAGCGATTCCGAGCGCGAATCCAAGCACCAGATGCGACCATCGCGTCAGCCGCTTTGTGTACGAGTAGAGCAGGAGTACGGCGAGCGCGATCGGAGAGAGCTCGAGAGCGAGACGATTGAGTTGACTTGCCGCGAGCACAAATACCAGGCTGGAAACTACAACGAACGTCGCCACGAATGCAGGAGACAACTGTCCCGCAGGCAGGGCGCGCGTGCTGGTGCGTGGGTTGGCCGCATCAATGGCCGCGTCAGCCCACCGATTGAATGCCATCGCGGCTGAACGTGCGGCAATCATGGCGACTACGATCCACGCCAGTTGATGCGCGGACGGAATTCCTCCCGCGGCGAGCATGGCTCCGCAGAGCGCAAATGGGAGCGCGAAGATCGAGTGCTCCCACTTGATCATCCCCAGGGTTACTCGCAGGCTATGCAGGACGGGCACGGATAAATTGTAAATGCACCGGTGTGAGGCGTTAAGCATTTCGACGGTCAGGCGAGAGAACCCTACTGGGCGGGATCCGAAATCAAGGGTACAAAACGGCACAGTTCGCGCAACGTAATCTGAGGCTGCCCGTTGCGTTTCTCGATAAATTGCAGTTGTTGCGAGTCCGCGCGGCCGATAGGGATCATCATGCGCCCGCCTTCAGCAAGTTGCGAGACGAGCGCCGGCGGCAACTCGGGAGCGGCCGCTGAGACGAGAATGGCATCGTAGGGAGCAGCCTCGGGAAATCCGCGACTCCCGTCGCCTGCGACAACACGAATATTGTTGTAACCCATTCCAGCGAGCAACTTGCGGGCTGCGTCAGCGAGCGCGGGATGTCGTTCTATCGAGACCACCCGTGCCGTCATCTCTGCAAGCAAAGCCGTTACGTATCCTGAGCCGGTTCCGACTTCCAGCACCTTGTCGGTGGAAGAAAGATTCAACGCCTGCAACATAGCCGCGACGATATAAGGCTGGGAGATCGTCTGATCTTCGCCGATGGGGAGAGGATGATCTTCATACGCCTGATCGCGATAGCGTTCGGGCACGAATTCGTGACGCGGGACCCGCGTCATGGCACCGAGTACTCGCTGGTCTGAAACGCCGCGCGCCCGCAGCTGCGCATCCACCATGCGCTGGCGCAAACTAGAGAATAGGGCGAGATCGGCCGAAGAGGTCATGAGCGGCCAAGCGAAGTCTCAGAGAAGCTATTTCTTACGGCGCCGGATTTGCACGTCGAAGCTGACTACGCCGTTCTGATCGCGCGTACCAACGATCGAAATATTGCGATTGATATAGTACTCGCCTTGAATGATCTGCTCCGCGCTTTGCGAAACGTTGGTGCTGTAAGTAAGAGTCACGTTATTTGCGAACTGCTGTTCGATCGTGACCTGAGGGCCTCGGGCGATCGGATTCGTTTCGGTGGTCAATCCCTGGGGATCGATCTTGATGCGGCTCACTCCAAACAGCTTTTGGAGGCGATTACTAACCGTCGAATTGATTGCCTGGCTGATGATCAGATTGGTGGCTTCGTCGGTGAAGAGCGTCTGGCCTGACTGCTCCTGCAATTGCTCCGATTCCTCGCTGGTTCGTCCGAGCGCCAGCAGAGCGATGATGTCGGATTTCGGCAGGGGCGGCTCGGAGCGGTAGTTCACGTTGAGACGATCCGGGGTGCCCGTCACAGTCACATCCAGATCATAATTTCGCACGTGCGTCGTCGCCTGAAGGTTCACTTGCGGCTCGATTGCAACCGGATTCGCGAAGGTGATGTCGCCGCGCTCCAGCCGGAACTTGATGCCATTGAAAGTAGCGTCGCCTTCGAGAATATCAGCACGACCGAGCACGCTAGGGCGGGCTGCCGAACCGCGCAGCCGCAAATCAGCGTCACCCGAAAGCCGCGCAACCGCGGTTTTCATCTGAAGCTCTGGAGCAGTGCGAACAATCACGTCAAGCTTGACGTTATAGAGCGGCGAATTAGCGGGCGTGATTGCGGCGGACTGGCGGCTGCGTTCGATGTAAGAGCCGAAGTCGAACCCAGGCGTCACCGCGAGCTTCGTTACCATGATGTTGCCTGAAACCGTCGAGGACGCGCGGGTTCCGACCCAGTGCAACTCGGCATTCGCCGTGGAACTGACCCCAGGTGGGTAACGCAGGCGCACTTCCTTCCCGACCGCCGTCACGTTGAAACTGAGTTGCCGGTTGTAGCGAGTCGCGTCGCCTTTGAGATCCAAAGTTCCACCACCGGTCTTGGCAGCAAGCTGCTCGATGTGAATCCGGTCGCGCGTGAATGAGAACGTTCCATTCATCTCGCTCAGGCCGCTGGGCAATCCAGCGTAATTCGCCGCCCCGTTCTGGATCTGAATCGTGCCTTGCGGAAGCGGATTGTGCAGCGAGCCGACTAATAACATGTGAACGGACATGGAGCCGGAGGTGGTGAGATTCGAATCAAGCGTCCCGAGCAAGCGAAGATCGGCATGACCGTCAGCAGCGAGGTCAAGCAGTTGTGGGCCCACGAATTGAATCGACCCTTGCCCGGTAACATCCGTCCCCTCTCCCACAAGATGGGTTGGCGCGATGTGGATTGTCTCCTGGCTGTAGCTGAATTTCACCGGTTCCTGATTGTGCAGCTTGGCGTATTCCACTTCGATTTCCAGACCCGGCAGAGCGCCATCGAGCGTCCATCGACTCGGATAACGAAGTGGACCGTGCATAATCACTGAGCCTTGCAGTGAGGAGTGGCCGGTGAGTTGGTGCCCCAAATAGGCGCGCCACAAAGCATCGAGATCCAGATGATCCATGCTGGCGGTGACCGTCGCTGGATAGTCGCCCTTCATTTCAACTACTCCATCCAACTTCAGCATGCCGTGAGGAAATTCCGAGTATCCGCTGAGCTGCAAATGACCGTCTTTTGTAACCGCAGCAAGATCGAGTCCTCCGGAGAGTTCGTGGTCGAGAGTGAGATCGCGAATGTGGACTCCCGCATTGATGACGGGCGCATTCAAAGTGCCGCTCCCCTGCAGAGTGAAATCGGCGCGCCCTTCGATCAGAAGCTCGTCTAGATGAATTTGGCGAATCTGGGAGATGTCGAAATCTTTGCCGGAGAGATCCAGCCGGAAGCCGCGAGTAGCGGGAGCGTAAGCGGCACTCCCGGTGATACTCGCCTTCCCATGCGTCATTTGGATGTTATTGAGAGAGGTCTCCGACGCTCGAACCCGCAGATCCGCGTCAAACAGCTCAATTGGTTCCGAGTAGGCAGATGCATGCACCGCGTGAATGTGTCCCTGCGCCTGCGGATGGGCGCGGGTGCCTCCGATCTGAAGAGACACGTCGGCAGTTCCCGAGACGGGATAGTCAAATCCCGCTAGCGCCGCAGTCGAAGCCACATCCACGCCGTGGAGATTCACGTGTGCCGTGTAGGGACTGCTCTCAGTAAACTGTCCTTTTTGCAGAACCGCGCTGAGTTCAAAGTCAGCGCTGGTATCGCCGCGATGCAAAGTACCTCCACGAATGAGGAGATCGTGTTGGGATAACTGGACACTGGCGGCGAGCGAATCCCAGTGCACCGGGGTCTCGGGCGTGTGCGCGGTCGGCGGAACGGTGAATTCGAAGTCTTGGGCTACCAGTGTTCCGGCTAGTGTAGGAACAGAGAAAGTACCGCCGACGACTCCGTTGAACGCGGCGTTTCCATCCACACGGAACGGGAGGTTTGTAGGTCCACCTAAAGCCGTGATCAACGGACGCCATTCTTCAAGGTTTGAAGTTGAAACGGAAATGTGCAGCGTCGAAGGAGTCGCCAGTATGCCGGACGCCTGGACTTTAGAAGCGGGTGTCGACAAGTTGAATTGAGTCAATTCGAGCGAATCGGCTGCACCGCGGTATTTGCCCTGCAACTGAGCTGTAATAGGCAAAGTACGGGGAATAGCAATCTGCGGCGGACTCACTGCGAGAGCGAATGCGATATCTGCATTCCGGGCCGAACCTCTCCAGAAAGCATCCACACTACCGGCAGTAGAACCTACCGGACGAAACTTGCCCAGTGGATGGGCGCGCACGTCCAATGCGGCCGCGGTCTCGCTAACGGACACGTCGCGCAGGCGCACATGCACAACACCGGTCTGCACTCCCGGCACCTTTTTCTCTTTTTCGCCTTTCTTCACAGACGAGTGCGCGGCAGAAATCACCGCTATCTCTTCCCTTTTGCCTTTGGCCGGAGGCTGAGGAGTGATGCTGTGCAGCCAGTTCTCCACCAGAGCGTCGCCAGTGAAACTGCCGCCAAGTATTTTCCCTTGTAACTTGGAAAGCTTGAACTGCTGATCGGTCACCGAGTAATCGCCACTGGCCGCAGCCTTCTGAATGGCAAACTGCTCGTCCTGCCAGCCTAAGTCGCGCAACACTGCCGTTCCAGAAGTGGTGAAGTCGTCGAGCGAACATTCGCCACTCCCTTTCAGTTGCGCGACTCCTTGGCGAAGATCTCGTCTCCTGGCGATAGCGGCCGCTTCCTCTAAGTCGATTTGTGCGTCGTAGCTTCCAACCAAGCGAGGATTCCGAAAATCCGTGATCCGCCCGCTTCCCCTCAAAGTCGACCGGCCTGCGTTCAAGTTCAGGGATTGAATGTCGATGAAGGTGTTCCCCAAGCTAAAGTCCGCCGATGTCATCCAGGAAAACGGCCGATAGTCTTCGAACGATGTATCGATCTTCCCGACGGTGAGATGGCTATCGTAGCGTCCGCGGAGGAACGAGTAATCCATCTGCAGATTGGTGCCGTGAACCGAAAAATCCACCGGGACTTTCTGGTCCCCCCACAGCAGTTCGCCGTTATGAACTGACAGATGATCGATTGAAAGCGCAAAGAGTTGTTCGACGCGCGTAGAGACCGGAACCGGCAGCTGCACTCGAAACCCAGGAATGTTGGTTGCGGACCCGTCCGGCCCAATCGCAATGTGGACGACCGGGTGCTCCAACACCACCGTATTGAAACCAAATTCGCTGCGGAGGAGGGAGATAACCTTCACATGCGCCAGAAGGCTGTCAGCGTGAGCTAGAGGAACGTCGCTGGAAGCTTCTTTACCGTGAACCGTAATGTTGCGGACTTCCACCTGCAGGTGAAAAGGAACCACGTGAAAGCTGCCAATTTCGGCGCGTCCGCCTGTGATGCGCTCCACTTCCTTTACCATCCGCGCGCGCACGTAGGCCTGGAAAGAATCCGTGGTGATATACCAAAGGCCAACCAAAGCAAGGAGCAGGAATGCTCCTGCGGCGATGAGAAGATACTTCCACCAGCGGCGGGGTCTGGCGGCTGGTTCGGTCACCGCGACTGGACTCCCTCCTCGGGAGACCCGTCGGCGCCTGGGAGGCTCACCTTGCTCTCGGAGCGGAGCGACTGCAGCCAGGACACCATCAATTCGCTGACTCTTTCTTCGGTGAGCAACTCGCGAATCTTGGCTGAAACATCAGCGAGGGGAACGTCTCCCGCCCCGTTCTCCTTCAACTGCGGCACAAACTTGTCGCGGTAATACGCTTCGATGCTTTTCGAGTCGATCTGCACCGCGGGACGCAGGTGAGCGTCGACGAGACGCATCAGATCGATCTGCTCCTGCACGTGCGCGACGAGAGCTTTTTCAGTCAGGCCAAACCTGTCAAGGATCTGCTTCCATCCTTGATCCGACGCGCCCTCTGGATAAAGCTTGCGCGCTTCAGCCACCTGGGGGGCGGCGTCCGGTTCAGAAGCATGCTGGAACGATGCCGATTTCATCTGCTCGGCAAGCAATTCCTGGTCGATAAGGCGATCCAGAACAGCGCGCCTGTCTTCGTCGGAGAACAAGCTGAGCGGACGCCCGCTAAGCACCGCCTCATAGCGAAGCGCATCGTTCCAATCGCTCTGGAGAATGATGTGTCCGTTGACGGTGGCTACGATGCGATCGATGACCTCGCCGGCACGGGCAGACGGACCCACGCTCAAGAACAAAGCGAGAGCCGCGATTGCGATCGTTTTTCCAAATCCAATTCTGCGCA
Organism: uncultured Acidobacteriota bacterium; assembly: GCA_963793945.1. Classification (GTDB taxonomy): domain Bacteria; phylum Acidobacteriota; class Terriglobia; order Terriglobales; family Acidobacteriaceae; genus Sulfotelmatobacter. The sequence goes on from CAWCCE010000003.1 coordinate 1,099,408, forward strand.
TCAGAATGGCTGCCCTATGCTGAAAAACACGTTGAAGTGGCGCAGGCGCTGCGTCTCTAAAACCGTTGTAGATATCCCAGTGTTCGGATCTGTACTAGTGACCGTTTGGAAATAACTGGTCGGATTCAGATTGTAGCCAAAGTCGAAACGCAGGGGTCCAATCGGTGTTTTATATCGTACGCCGACTCCGACCGCATGCGAAGTGTAATCATAGCCGGTGTTGTTGAAGGCGGTACAGTCCTGTGAGGCCGTTGTCCCGGTGGACAAGCACGATTGGGTACTTGCCTGATGCCAGCGTAACAAGCCCTTTAACATGTCGTGCGGCGCTGTGAAGACGTTACCCATATCGTGAAAAATGGCAAACCCAAACCCCTCGCCCAAGAACGGCAGGGAGGTCTGCGGAAAGCGGAGTTCCAGATTATTGACGAACTGGGCGGTCCCACCAACTGGAAAGCCAGAGTTCGGGTCGCGAGGTCCTGCCTGATTTAACCCAAATCCGCGATGAGAGTTGCCGCCGCCTGCGAAGAATTGTTCTGGCAGAGGGATGGTGGCGATGTCGGTGCAGGTCGGCTCATCGGCCGAGTTAAGCGGACAGGAACCGGGAGGCAGAACTCTCGTGCCCTTAAAGGGCTGCTCCAAACCGACGCTGGTCGACCTGGCAAACACGAATTGATGCCCAGCTCTACCCTTCCCTCCGAACGCGTAGTAGGTCGAATACTCTGCCAGGGCCCTGCCGAAGTTGGTGGGAAGGCTGGTATTTGTTGGAGGAGTGGTCTGCGGCGTCTCGGAACGAGAGCCGAAGAAACTGGACGCGGCAAAGGCGTCCAAGGTGAAATAGTCTCCCTTTGTGCTCTCCAGCGGATTGTCCCGCTTATCATGAATGAATGTGAACCCTGGACCGCCAACACGCGCGGGGAGCGATAACAGCGCGATTTCACCCGGAGAAAATCCCTCCGCGAAATGGCTGGCCTTTACCGTCCGGAAATCGAAGCGATAAGTGATCGAATCCGGACCAGGTCGCGTCCCAGGCTCCCGGCCCGAGCTTCCGAACTGCTGCCTCAGGTCGATTTTCCCTTCAAGGCGCTGCGAAGTGAAGGTCGAGACGTCAAGACTATTGTCGTAGAAGACCGTGTAGATGAGCTTGAACTTGTCGTTGTCGAATAGCTTGGGAACCGCGAAGCTGATCAACCCACGCTGTTGCAGTCGGCCGACGTGGGATTGGAACGTGAGCGTCTGATTTCTTCCGAACACGTTTAACCGCGTCACGTCAAAACCGACCCTCGGGCTGACGCCGGTCGTTCCCTGGGGAGCTGTCGTTCCAGCGGGCTGTCCAGTCTGAAATTCCAGTCCGACGTCGTAAGTGAAGGTGTAACGCTTGGCCTCCTGAACCTGCACCAGCACGTTTTTCTGCGGGTCGGTGCCTTCGGGGTTCTGCACCGCGGTGTCGACCTGGCTAAAGATGCCGAGGTCGTAAAGGCGGGTCTGGGTGTTGAGCAGATCCTGCTGGCTCAGCGCGTCTCCCGGCTGAACTTCCAATTCTCGTTGAACAACGTAGTCGCGAGTGTGCTCTCTGCCAGCGACCATAACCTGATCGACGGTGAAATGCTCGCCTTCCTGGATGGCGAAAGTCACATCTTCGCGATTCGCCTCTGTCGAAGGTTTGGTGGTGATTTCCAAGGCAGCGTTCGGGAATCCGTGGTCGAAGTAATAGCCGAGGATTCTTTCGCGATCGCTGGCCAGATCCTGCTCGGAGTAGGGCTGCCCTTTCTGCGTGCTGAGTTCGGGGAGGTCGCTGGACTTCACCTTATCGTTGCCAATCAACTGAACCTGAGCAACCCGCGTTCGGGGTCCCTCGTCGATGTGGATGTGAACCGCGAGCTTGTTGGGCGCTCCCTGATAATTGTCATCAACTTTTGTCTGGATCTGCACTTCCCGAAAGCCGTTGGAACGATATAGCCCTTCCAAAGTCGCAACGTCGCTCTTGAGCAGGGTTTGGCTGTAGCGGCCGTGACTCAAAAAACGTTGGGCCGGCTGAATCTGCAGGTACGACCGCAGCTTGGCAGTGTCGAGAAAGTTTTTGTTGCCGGCAATTTCGACGAGCGCGAGCTTATGCAACGGTCCGGGATCGATCTGATAGATCACCCGCAGAGTTTTCGGATCACTCTCCTTGCGGATGTCCACGCTGGCATCAAAGTGTCCACGCGTCTGCATGTAATCCAGCAGATTGCGTTTGCCCTCATTCAGCAAATCATCGTCAACTGCATTTTCCTCGTAGACCGGAATCTGCCGCTTCAGAACTCCGCGGCTTATGCGGAAGCCTTGAGCGAAAATCAGCACTACCGGACCGGGGTCCAGCTGAAACGTGAAGTCCACGGCGTTTGTGTCCGGGTGGTACGTCTGCTCGGCGATGGAAGCCTGCGCCAGAGCCCGATTCTGTTTCTGGAATTTCTTTCGCAGCCGTTGTAGTGAATCGCTTACCCGGACGGCCGTCAGCCGGTCTCCGGGGTTCATATGCGCCAGACTCTCGACCTGGCTTGAGGAGAGGCCCGAAGTTCCGATCACTTTTACGATCCCAACATGCGCTTGCGGTCCCGAGGAGATGTGGAAGAGAACGTCGGCCTGCTGGTTCGCACCATTCGAAGTTGTCTCGGCCGTGACTCGAGCCTTGTAATATCCATTCTCCTGCATGAGTTGGCGGATATTCTCCAGCGCCCGGTTCAGCTTCTCGCGGTTATACAGTTCTCCAAGCTGAAGTTTAGAAGCATTGACGATCTGATTGGCGGTGGGCCGACTGGGAGCTCCTTCTACGTTCACTGCTCCGACGAAGAAATTCGGTGAGGTTACAAAGCTGAGCTTCACCTCATCACCGGAAGGTGTCACTTCAGCCTGAATGTCGGCGAAGCGCCCCGTGGCGTACAGAACGCGTATGCTGTCCCGAACGTGATCGCGATCCAAAGGAGCTTCTACTTTTTGTGGCAGCAGTTGCAGCAGATGGTTGCGATCATGCTCGCGCACTCCGGGAATGTCGATGGATTGAACCGTCTTCCCTTCATATCCCGAACTGGCTGTCTGGGTGGGTGACTGCGATCCTCGACGAATTCCTGGCTCTGCATTTCCTTGGACCAGATTCCCTTCCAAACGCATTCCATCGATCCCTCGAGACTGGGCCGACGCGCCCAACGACAGCACCGCAGACCACAGCATTATCCCCGCGGTCATAAATGTCGCGTACCGTCTCGGCAAAGGTGTCCTTGGAATCAGGCGCTCTAAAGACTTCGATGGAAAGGCGCCCAAATCTGTTGTGTTACGAATTGTCGGCGAGCCTATCGACGGGACTCTCGCCATCGTCCTACCGCACTCAGCCCAGCCACTTATAATAAAGGTTCCAGAGGCTGGGACTGGTGATCTCTTTGGCACAGGAAGCGCAAAGCAAGGAACGACTCGGGGATAAGAAACAATCGCAGCTGGCAGAGCGCTATTCGCGGCAGATTCTGTTTCGGGGCATCGGCGAAGAAGGACAGCAAAAGCTGGCCATCGGGCGCGTCGCCATCGTGGGTTGCGGCGCCACCGGCTCAGCCTTGGCGGGTCTGCTCGCACGCGCGGGCGTTGGAACGATCCGCATCATTGATCGCGATTACGTCGAGCCGAGCAATTTGCAGAGGCAATCGTTATTCGACGAATCCGATGCCGCCGAATCATTGCCGAAAGCGATCGCCGCCGCGCGCAAAATCGCGACGTTTAATTCGCAGGTCGTGATTGAGCCGAGGGTGGAAGATCTGGTCCCGTGCAATATTCAAGCCATGCTTGAAGGAATGGATCTGATCCTCGACGGGACCGATAACTTCGAAACCCGCTATCTGATCAACGACTTCGCAATATCGCGATCACTTCCCTGGATTTATTCCGCGGCCGTCGGAAGCTATGGCGTGACGCTGAATGTCCTACCCGGCCAAACCGCCTGCCTGGCATGCATTTTCCCAGATTCTCCGCGGGGGATGGTCGAAACCTGCGAAACCTCCGGCATTCTGAATTCGGCAGTCAACATGGTCGCTTCTGTCGCTGCCACGGAAGCATTGAAGCTGATTGTCGGTGGACCGGTTGCCCAGCATCTGCGGCAAACGCTGTTGTCGTTCGACCTGTGGACCAACGAACACGCAGAGATCTCTGCCACGAAACCCCGCCCCAACTGCCGCGCTTGCGCCGACCACAACTTCACTCATCTTTCTGGCGAAGGGCGGCCGCATATCACGCTCTGTGGCAGGAATTCCGTGCAAATCCATGAACGGCAACGCCCGATCGACTTTGGAGAAATGGACCGCCGGCTTCAGCCTCACGGTTTGGTCCGTCACAACGACTTCATTCTTAAGTTCTGGCACGATCCCTACGAGATGACGCTCTTTCCCGACGGTCGCGCGATCATCAAAGGGACCACAGACACCGCGGTAGCGCGAAGTCTGTATGCGCGTTTCGTGGGAAGCTGAAATCCTCTATGGCATCTACGGTCGCCGCTAGCAGCCGATCTCTGCTAATCTTCTCCGTTTGTGAATCCGTTCTTCACGGATAGAAAAGGGCCTGAATGCCGGACAATCTGCGTCCTGAACCCAGCCGACTTTTCCGCTGGCTGGTGCTGATCTTCGTCAGCTTAACGATGTTCGGCAACTATTACGTTTACGACTGCATTGCCCCGATCGCCGACTTGCTGGTTAAGCAGCTTGGGTTTTCCGACTCTAATATTGGCCTTCTACAGGCCATCTACAGTATTCCAAATGTGTTCATGGTTGTGCTCGGTGGCTACATCGTCGATCGTATCGGAACTCGCAAAGCAATCTTCATCTTCGGTATCTTGTGTTTCGTTGGTGCAGCGGTAACCAGCCTCTCGGGTATGTTGTGGGCGATGGCTACCGGTCGCCTGATTTTCGGACTGGGCGCAGAGTCGTTGATTGTAGCGGTCACAACTGCGGTCGCGAAGTGGTTCAGGGGAAAGGAACTCAGCTTCGCCTTCGGCATCAACCTGATGATTTCCCGCGCTGGGTCTCTATTGGCGCAACAATCGCCGTCATGGGCGGGTTTTGCCTACTCGTATTGGCGCAACCCATTGCTCATCTCCGTCGGGTTCGGCGCGTTGTGCGTGATCGGCGCCATCATCTACTGGGCGCTTGAAGTTTACGCCGAGCGCCGTTACCAGGTCGGCACCGCAGGGGCGACTGACAAAGTGGTCTTCGGCGATGTTAAGGCCTTCGGTCTTTCCTACTGGTACATCGTTGCCCTGTGCATCACTTTTTATTCGGGTATCTTCCCTTTTGAGACGTTCGCCTACAAGTTCTTCATGGATGCTCACCATGTCACGCGCGAGGCCGGGGGCGATTTGGTCGGAATGCTCACTTTGTTCACAATGTTTGGCACGCCAATTTTCGGGCTGTTCGTGGATAAACTGGGCAAACGGGCGTTGCTGATGATGCTCGGCTCCATATTGCTGATCCCGGTTTACCTCATGATGGCGTACATCCGATCGTCGAGCTATGTGACCGTGTACCTGCCATCCTCGACAGATGGACACTTCGCATTCGTCGCTCACCATTTGCCGCCGATCCTGCTCTTGACGATGGCGATGATGGGGATCGCCTTTTCTCTGATCCCCGCTGTGATGTGGCCCTCTGTCGCTTACCTTGTCGAACAATCAAAGCTAGGAACTGCTTATGGCTTGATGACCATGATTCAGAACATCGGCTTGGCTGGATTCAACCTCATGGTGGGTTGGGCGAATGATCGCAGTCACGCTGGAGCGGATAATCCGTCGGGCTACAACCTCGGCATGTGGATCTTCTCAACGCTGGGCTTTCTCGGACTGCTTTTTGCCTTCCTGCTCCGGCAGCGGGAGTTGGGACCGCATGGCCACGGCCTGGAGACAATCACCACTGCCAAAACCGCCGGCTAGTTTCATGCACGATTTACCAATTTACGAAGAATGCGACTCTAAATTCAGGATAGGGTTTATAGCTTCGAGAGTGGATCTCTTCAACTTGAGACAGGCAAAGGATTTCCCGGGACCAAGCATCCAACCCAGGAATCCAAAGAACGGTAGAAACGCTTTCAAATTTTAAATACAGCCGTTACCTTAGTTCCACTGCAGTCGCTCGCAAGCCATACAACGTAAAGATAGTTAGCCGCATCTCACGGGGTGCGGCCGGAAAAGGCAGCTTGACCGACCCAGAACAGAAACAGGCCGGCGATTCGATCGAAGCCGAGCTTATTGAGAGGGCAAAATCAGGGGACGCTCAGGCGTTCCAAGCTCTCTACGACAAGCATAAGCGGCGAGTTTACTCGCTGTGCCTGAGGATGACATCGAACACCGCCGAAGCTGAAGATTTGACCCAGGAAGCGTTCTTACAGCTTTATCGAAAGATCGGAACGTTTCGCGGTGAGTCGGCGTTTTCGACTTGGCTGCATCGGTTATCGGTCAATGTAGTGCTGATGCACTTGAGGAAGAAAAGCCTCCCGGTGGTTTCGCTGGAAGAGACCACGCAGGGCGGCGAGGAAGACACTCCAAAGAAAGATTTTGGAGCGGAAGATTTGGCGTTGGCCGGATCCATCGACCGGCTGCAATTGCAGAAGGCAGTGGAAGATCTCCCTCCCGGCTACCGTACGATTTTTGTGCTTCACGACGTCGAAGGTTACGAACATAATGAGATCGCGACGATCGTGGGTTGTTCGATCGGAAACAGCAAGTCACAATTGCATAAAGCGCGTATGAAATTGCGCGATCTGCTCAGAATGAATAGAGCCGAAAAGGCCGAGAAGTCCTGAGCAAGAGTATCTGCAACCAGAGAAGACAAAGGTCAACCTGGGCGGATGGCAATTTCCGGGCGTAATGGTTCGATACTTTGAAGTGGCAGTACACTGAGGCAGCAGAGGCTTGGGGAGAGCCGTATGAATTGTGTTGAGTTACGGGAGAGCCTGATCGAGGTTGACGATGGCCGCAGCGTTGAACAGCGCGCTCATTTAAAAACCTGCCAGGAATGTTCTGCCCTGGTTGCAGATCTGAAATCCGTCGCACATTGGGCGGTCGAACTGCGGGCAGCCGACGAACCCGACCCGCGCGTCTGGAAAGCGATTGAGAGCGCCCTTCGGCGGGAGGGATTGATTCGCCCGCAGCGCTCGGCCAGTAGGTCCCTCCTACCATCCTTTGGCAGTTCTTGGGGGATCGCGCGCTGGCTGGTCCCAGCCGCGGCCGCACTTCTGATCGCTGTCGGCCTTTACGTTCGTCCGCATTCATCGCAGCCCATCGCCGCAAACAAAGCTCCCGCGCCTGTCGTCTCTAGCACGGGTGCTGACGTGGAGACTGCCGGGCTCAACGATGATGACCTTCTACAAGAAGGCGCCCAGCAATCTCCGGCTGTCAAAGAGCAGTACAGCGAGAACCTCCGGCGCGTAAATGAATATATTCAGGACGCGAAAAATGTTGTCGACGCGAATCCGAATGACGAGGAAGCTCGCCGCTCGCTGATGGATGCATACCAAGAAAAGGCAATGCTTTTTGAACTGGCGCTGGACCGTTCTCTGCAATAATAGGGACGATTTTTGCGCATTTCGTGTTTGCGCGGGGCGAAGTACAAAGGAATTTCGGGAAACCATTATGAGCGGGCGCATAGTCGAGCTGGCACTAGTCACCGTGATCGCCGGAACCATGACAGCGGGAACTCTGGTGGCGGAGACGCACAAGGAATTTCGGTTCAATGTTGGTCCCAAGGCCGGTATTTCCGTGAACAATCCTTACGGCTCGATTTCAGTGAAACCATCCCCCGGTAATGTCGTTGTCGTGAGCGCCGTGCTGTCGTCCGACAAAGTCGAAGTGGATGATAGTCTGATCGGAAATCGCGTCGAAGTTCAGTCCCATCTACTCCCGGGTGCTGACACTCAATCGGGTCGAGTGGACTATGAGATTCAAGTACCTGCCGATGCGAGCATCACGCTTCATTCGAGTGCGGGCTCACTGCACGCAGAGCGGCTGCATGGTGACGTCACTTTAGAAGGCGCCGCTGCCAACGTGGACGTTCGTGACATCACGAATGCGCATGTCCACGTCAGGACTTTGAACGGTCCTGTCAGCCTGAGCAACGTACAAGACGGTCACGTCGAAGTGGATTCCTTGAGCGGAAATGTCACTCTGAATGGAGTCACCGGTCCGCTGGTACAGGTAATTTCAACGAGCGGGGAAATTCACTATACCGGCGACTTCGGAGACCGGGGTGAGTACCGCCTGACCAGTCACAGCGGCGACATCGAGGCGACGGTCCCAGAGACAACTTCTGCGGACGTCAACGCGCGCTCGGTGCGTGGCGAGGTTCATGACGATATTCCTCTTCAACCCAAGCAACACACTTCTTTCGTCATCAAAGAAGGAAGTGCCTTCTGGGGTACCATGGGGCGCGCCGCGGTCTCTTCTACCGTCGTCCTGCGTAGTTTCAGTGGTAAAATCCACCTCAGAAAACGCTCAGCAAAATAGCCACGAAAAGAAAACCGGATCGTTTGAAGAAGCGTTCTGGCAAAACGGTGAGGGCGAAGGCGACCAGCCATCCGCGACGCGCCAGTACGCGCAAGGCAGCCGTCTGCGCCAGCAATGCCGTTTTTTTGGTCGGCTTCATGGGCGCAGGCAAAAGCAGCGTCGGTCGTGCACTCGGTCAGCTTCTGAATTGGGACTTTGAAGATCTGGACGATCGAATCGAGCGCCGCGAAAAACGATCGGTAGCTGAGATTTTTCGAGAGTCTGGCGAAGTAGAGTTCCGGCGCGCTGAGCGCGATGCTTTGCAGGATATCCTGGACGATCTCCGCGGTGGACGACGAGTCATCGCCTTGGGCGGCGGGGCATTCGTGCACGAGAGCAATGCAACGCTCCTGAAGGCCTCGAACGCGCCAACCGTTTTCTTGGACGCCAAAGTCGAGGAACTTTGGCAGCGTTGCTCAAAGCAGGCCGCCGAAGCCGGAGCGGAGCGTCCACTGCTCGGCAGCCAGACACAGTTCAGAAGGCTTTACCAAGCTCGGCGAAAAAGCTACAAGAAAGCATCCGTCATGATTTTGACCGGCAATCGCTCCGTCCAAGTAATCGCAGCTGAGATCGTAAAACTACTAGGACTGAAGAAGTTCGAGATACGCGTCGAAGAAGGAGAAATCGAGTGAAGTTGGAAACTGGAATACGCCGGATCGGGGTCTTTGTTGTCTTATCGACTCTAGCCGCGGCTGCGGCATCTCCGCCTCGAGACAAGAGCGACAAGTCGAAGCCCTCGGGAACAGTAATGATCGACGCCGGATCGTTCGGGATTTTTGTTCGCGGCCACCGTGTAGCGACGGAAACCTTCAGCGTGCAGCAGCAAAACGCTATCAGCGTAATCAAGTCCCAGTTCAAGGAAGCGAATGCAGGCGACTCAGCCTCTCAAAAGTCGAGCCTGGAAATGACCTCCAGTGGCGAGTTGATCCGTTATGACTGGAGCCAGGCCTCGGGCGGTTCTATTTCTGTGTTTCCGGACAATGAGTTCCTGAAAGAGCGGATTACGACCTCTCCGTCCAAACCCGCGGCCGAACAGGCATTTCTGTTGCCCACCGCAACCCCTGTGCTCGACAACAATTTCTTCATCCACCGCGAAGTCTTGGCCTGGAAATACCTGGCGATCGCCCCATGCAAGGACGAGAAAGATCACCGGCGCTGCGAACCGGCGGATTTCGGAACTCTTGTTCCTCAGGACCGAACTTCGATGAGTGTCCGCATGGAATTGATTGGCAAAGAAAAAGTTACGATTCGAGGCGCCGAGAGAGAATTACTGCGGCTGAACCTTCACGGAGAGTCGTTCGACTGGGCGCTCTGGGTGGATGAAAGTGATCATTTCAAGCTTATACGGGTGGCGATTCCTGCCGATAACACAGAAGTAGTCCGGGACTAGAAACCGGCGGCAGAATCGAGATTGCCCTGGAAAATTTATTGCTGCTGGCTGACTCACGTACGGCGCGAGTTTTGATCACGGTGCTGCTGTTTGCGCTGGGGTTGGGCTTTCTCTATGTCGCGCGCGCCACTCTGATTGCGTTTCTCTTCGCCATCTTTTTCGCGTATCTCATGAGCCCGCTGGTGAACCACCTCGAGCGATTGCTCCGGGGCCGCGTGCGAGCCATCATCGTCATCTACGCGTTGCTGCTTGCCCTGGTGATCGTGTTTTTCGTTCTTGTTGGTCCTAGAGTCACGCAGCAAGGTGCGCGTCTCGGGCGCTCGCTGCCCAGTCTCCTAAGCCAACTGAGTTCCGGACAAATCACCAACCAGCTCGGCGTTGAGCATGGCTGGAGCCGCAACACGACGGAACTCGTTCAGTCTTTCCTCGTGAATCATGAGGATGACATCAGCCAGCTCGCACAGCGCATTGGGCTGCGGACGGCCGACGTCGCCAAGGAAGCTTGGCTGCTGTTCGTCGTTCCGCTGCTCTCGATTTTCTTTCTAAAAGATGGCCGCGCCTTCAGCGATTTCGCGCTCTCGACGATTCAGTCGCGGCCGCAGAGGGAATTCCTCGAGAACGTGCTCAACGATTTGAACCGGATGCTGGCGCACTTCATCCGCGCCCAACTCACTTTGGCGGCCCTTACGTTGGTGGTGTACTCCGCATTTCTCGGAGTGATGGGAGTTCAATACGCCCTGGTTCTGGGCACGATCGGAGGGATGCTCGAATTCATCCCCGTCGTAGGCCCCCTCGTTGGCGCTCTCACCATCGTCGCGGTTGCGCTGCTGATGGGCTACAAACACTGGCTCGTACTCATTATCTTTCTAGGCGTCTGGCGCCTGATTCAGGACTACGTGTCTTCTCCGCGCATCATGGGCGAGAGCATGGAATTGCATCCCTTGGCCGCGATTTTCGGAGTGATGGCCGGCGGTGAAGTCGCCGGTATACTCGGGATTTATCTTTCCATCCCGGTTATGGCGAGCCTGCGCATCGTCTTCCGTCGCTGGCGGCTCTATGCCGAAAAGAAGAACTTCGGACCGCTCTCGGAGTTCCCCTTCCGCGGCAAGGAAACTCACCGGACCTAGACCGTCGACAATCTGTCATCGCGAGAGCCACGACCTACTCCAAGTAACGAAAACGTTCATTAGCCAAGATCCGACGGCGACGCTGACAGCCGATCTCCGAAAGCCTCAGCGCCCTGCTCCAGCCGCCGTTACTTTCTCGATCGCGACCTTTCGGAGGAACTCCGCAGCTGCTTCGGGCAGAACGGTGTTGATGAACATCCCGGAGCCGAGTTCGAAGCCTGCAACCCGCGTCAGCCGCGGGATGACGCTGACATACCAGTGGAAGTGGCGGGCACCGGCATATTCCGCCGGTCCGCTGCGTACTGTAAAGTTCAGATCCGGATTCTCCAACCCCACATAGATCTTTGCCAGCAACGATCGCAAAATACGAGCCAGATCCGCGACCTCCATCTCCGAAATGTCGCCGAAACTGGCCATATGACGCAGGGGAAAAATATGAGTAGCGAACGGCGTCGCCGAAGCGAAGACCTCCATCGCAACGAACCGCTCGCTCTTCAGCACGACGCGGGTCTGGTCTTCAATTTCGCGCTCCACCATATGACAGAACATGCATTCGCCGACATCGTCATAGTGGCGCAGCGCCTCGTGCAAGCGGTGGCGAACCTGGCTCGGAATCACCGGAGTGGCGATTAACTGCGAATGCGGATGTTGCAGGCTGGCGCCGGCATCGAGTCCATGGTTCTTGAAAATCGTAATGTGGTTCACGCGATGGTCCAGACTCAGGGCGTTGTACCGTTGCTTGTAAACGCTCAGGATTTCACCTACTTGCTCCTCGCTCAGAAGAGCCATGCAGCGCGAGTGGTCGGGGCTGTCGATGATGACTTCGTGGAATCCGAATCCGTCAATGCGGCGCCGTAAATGCTGCAGGCTTCGTGTTGGTTGTACTTCGCTCGATAGCGCGGCGAACTTGTTAGGAATTACCCTCACTCGCCACCGGTCGCCTTTCGCCGGAGATCGCATCACTTCGGGGGGCGTCTTGTTCTCGTTTCCTGGACAGAAGGGACAAGTCTCAACGAACGCCGGGAGAGGTTGGACTGGGCGATGTGTCACCAGTTCTTCCGGCCGCTTAGCCCGTTCCGTGGCGATGATGACCCATTCTTTCGTAAAGAAGTTCTGGCGTAGCTCCGGCATGTGTGCCTCCAAAGGGTTTTATCGGCAGATGGACGGAAATTCTGGAGTGGTGTCTGTTCTCGAAAAGCGCGATAGCCCGACACGGAGCACGTAATTCCCAAGGCTGGAAGGCTGGTAGTGACTTTCGTCAGTGGCCTGCGGGGGCGTGGAGCCTCGCCTGTTATAGAATTTCAGGTACCCCTTATGAGCCAGAAAATTCCTATAGGTATATTGGGCGCCACCGGCGTCGTAGGACAGAGATTTATCCAGATGCTGGAGCATCACCCGTGGTTTGAGGTGTCCTGGCTGGCTGCTTCCGACCGCTCCGAAGGCAAGGCTTACGCAGAAGCAGCACGCTGGCGGCTGAAAACGCCGATCCCTGCGGCAGTCGCCAAGGTGAAGGTTTCGCCGGCCACCCCTGAAGGGGCGCCAAAGATTATCTTCGCGGCTTTGGATTCCGCCATTGCGGCTGAGATGGAGCCTCGCTTCGCCGATGCCGGCTGTGCTGTCGTCTCCAATTCCAGCGCCCTGCGCATGCAGGAAGACGTTCCCCTCGTGATCCCGGAGGTCAACGGCGGCCATATCAAGCTGATCGACATTCAGGGTTGGCGAAAGAAATCTGGCGGTTACGTCGTCACCAATCCCAATTGCTCCGCGATCGGACTCGTGCTTGCTCTGGCACCTCTTCACCAGCAGTTCGGGCTGGAAACCGTGATGGCCGTAACCATGCAAGCGGTTAGCGGTGCGGGATATCCCGGTGTGGCGTCTCTAGACATCCTCGGCAATGTGATCCCCTTTATCAAGAACGAAGAAGAAAAGATGGAAGAGGAGACGAAGAAACTGCTGGGAGCACTTAACGGCTCGAAGGTGATCCCCGGCGATTTCGCGATGAGTGCGCAATGCAACCGCGTCGCCGTCGAAGACGGGCACACCGAATCGATCTCTATCCGTCTGAAGAAGAAAGCAACCGCGCAAGAAATCATCGCGGCATGGAATGGCTATCGCAGCGAACCTCAGACGTTAAAACTGCCTAGCGCTCCTGAGCGCCCGGTCGTTTATCTGGAAGCTCCCGACAGACCGCAGCCGCGATTTGACGTGGATATGGGCGCCGGCATGACCACCGCCGTTGGACGCCTCCGGCCCTGCGGCGTGCTCGACTGGAAGTTTACCGTCCTCTCGCATAACACCATCCGCGGAGCCGCGGGCGCCGCGGTTCTTAATGCGGAGCTTCTGAAAGCCAAGGGCTATCTGGGATGAGCTGCTCCTCAGTAACGCCGCCGATGTGGCGGCTGCGGTGCGAGCCCTTCGCTTCTGCATGTACGGATCGCGCTGAACGCAGCCAATCTCGCCTGGGGTTCCTCCGATGATCGTCATGAAATTCGGCGGCACTTCGGTCGAAGATGCCAAGGCCATCGAGCGTGTGGCTGCGATCGTCGAAGGACGTCTTGCACAGCAACCCGTCGTCGTCGTCAGTGCCATGGCGAAGGTCACCGACACGCTGCTGACTATGGCGCGCGCTGCCGGAGAAGGCGAGCGCAAAACGGCCCTGAAACTCTGCCGCTCTCTGCAAGAGCGCCATTACAACACCGCCAGCGAGTTGATCGGCACCGCTCGCTTCACGGAATTTCACTCCGAATTGGGATCGGACTTCGAAGCTCTCGACGAACTGCTGCGCGGGATTTCCGCAGTAGGAGAAATCACTCCGCGCACCACCGACCACGTCGCAGCATTTGGAGAAATGCTGTCGAGCAAGATTGTGGCGGCAGCCTTCGAGGCTCGGGGCCTGAAGGGCGCACACGTCGATTCCCGCGATGTTCTCATCACCGATAGTGCCTACATGCAGGCCGTTCCTCAATATGACGAAACCAACATTAGGCTGAGCGAGAAAGTTCAGCCGCTGCTGAGTTCGGGACAGGTTCCAGTGATGGGCGGATTCATTGGTGCCAACCGCGCCGGTATTACCACCACGATCGGTCGCGGCGGGTCGGATTTTTCTGCCGCGATCTTCGGTTCCGGCTTGGGCGCGGAGCGAATCGAAATCTGGACTGATGTCGACGGAATTCTGACCACCGATCCCAGGATCTGTCCTGAAGCTCGCCGCATCAAGATTATCAGCTTCGACGAGGCGGCCGAACTCGCTTACTTCGGCGCAAAAGTTCTCCATCCCGCGACAGTCCTGCCGGCGATCCAGAAAAATATTCCGGTGTACGTGTTGAACTCGCGCAATCCTTCGTGCGAAGGAACCCGCATCACGACTCGCGCTCCGCAGAGCAAGAATATTTTCAAAGCGATCGCCGCCAAGAAACGCATCACCATCGTCGATGTGGCTGCTCCGCGTATGCTCTTAGCTCACGGATTTTTGCGGGCGATCTTTGAAGCGTTCGATCGACACAAAGTCGCCGTCGACGTAGTCTCCACATCGGAAGTCAGCGTTTCGTTGACCGTCGATTCGAATCAAGCGATCCCGGCACTGGCGGCCGATCTCGCCAAGCTCGCTGACGTGAAATATGAAGGCCGCAAAGCCATCGTTTGCCTGGTCGGCGAAAACCTGCGCGACACGCCGGGAATCGCAGCCTTGGTGTTTCGCGAGCTCGCGGACAAAAAGATTCGCATGATCTCGCAGGGCGCCTCGGAAATCAATCTGACCTTTGTGATTGAAGAAGACGAAGTGCCGGAAGTGATTCAGCGTCTGCACAAAACATTCTTCTCGGAACTGGACCCGGAAGTCTTCGCCTGATCTGTCTAGCGGCGGACGCATTCGTCCGCGATCCGAGTGCGTAGTTTTAGCGCTCATCTAGCAACGATGATTCTTCCGCCCAGTTGTCCTCTGTGATTAAATCTCTCTAGCATCCAATCATGAATATTCTCATTTTAGGTCGCGGAAAAACCGGCTCGCTCGTGCAGGAAGCTGCCACGAAACGAAAGCATCACGTCCGTGTAGCGGGGGCCACAGAAAACGCGAACGGAGCCGCTCTGACGGCCGACAATCTCCAAGACGTCGCCGCCGTGATTGACTTCACCACGCCGCGCTGCGTGCTTGCGAATATTGAAGCCTGCGTGAGGGCCGGCAAGAATATTGTCGTCGGCACAACCGGCTGGTACAAGGAGATCGACTGGGTTCGGAAGTTGGTGGAGCAGCACGGGACCGGGCTGGTTTACGCTGCCAACTTTTCCCTTGGCGTAAACCTCTTCTTCGAAGTCGTCCGTACCGCAGCCGCTGCACTCCAGCACGACTATTCAGGACAAATCTTCGAACGTCACCACGTTCACAAAAAGGACGCGCCCTCAGGAACCGCAATCGCCATCCAGAATGTCATCCGCGATGTCAGCGGATCGAAAGAAGGTCCGGAAATAACCTCGTTCCGCGAGGGCGAAGTTGTTGGCTTGCATGAAGTCGTCTTCGAATCCGGCGCCGATCGCATTTACCTGTGTCACGATGCCAAATCCCGACTTGGCTTTGCCGAAGGCGCCGTGCTGGCGGCTGAATGGTTGGTAGGGAAAAAGGGCTTCTACGATTTCAAAGATGTCTGGCGAGAGATTTAAGGGGCGGCTCGCACGACCTTTTTCCAGCCCTAATCGCCTCGTCATCCTGAGTTTCTTTCGCCCGATATTCGCGTTATCTTATTCGTATGCAACTTCGTGGCTGTGGCACTGCCCTTGTAACTCCTTTCCATCAGGATGGCTCCATTGACGACGCGGCCCTGCGCAATCTGGTCACGTGGCAGATCGAATCTGGCATTGATTTTCTTGTTCCTTGCGGTACCACGGGCGAGACTCCAACTCTGACTCACGACGAGTGGCTGCATGTGATCGACACCACGATCGAGGTCACCGCCGGACGCGTGCCCATCATGGCCGGCGCAACTTCAAACTCGACGCACGACGCTGTCGAGAAGGCAAAAGAGCTCGCCGCCCGTCCCGGAGTGAACTACATCCTCACGGCCTCGCCGTACTATAACAAGCCCACGCAGGAGGGCCAGTACCGGCACTTCAAGGCGATCGCGGAGGCCGTCAGCGACAAGCCGATCATCCTTTACAACGTTCCCGGACGCACCGCTGCCAACATCGAGCCTGCCACTTTGGTCCGTCTGGCCGAGATTCCAAACATTGTCGGCGTGAAAGAAGCCAGCGGCAACATGACGCAGATCGCCGAAGTCATCAATAACGTGCCGGAAACGTTCCTCGTATTTTCCGGAGACGATGCGGTAACGCTTCCAGTCATTGCGCTCGGAGGAGTCGGTGTCGTCTCGGTCGCGTCCAACGAGATCCCGCACGAAATGACTGCCCTCACACGCGCTGCGCTAGAGAATGACTGGCCGACCGCCCGCAATCTGAATCGCAAGTATCTGCCGCTGATGCAGGCGAACTTCATCGAATCCAGCCCGCTGCCGGTGAAGGCGGTGCTCGCAATGATGGGAAAGCTCGAAGAGGTCTACCGCCTGCCGCTTTTGCCGATGCGCCGCGACACACGCTCGAAGTTGCAAAGGATCGCCACCGAAGCCGGAGTAATCGCGAAGCCCGCCACTCCCGCGCCGGAAGCGGCCGACTTCTTCATCTACGAAAACTGGGTGGCTGGACCGCACAAGATCGTCCTGCACCGCGGCACCTGCGGCCAATGCAGCCACGGCAAAGGACGTCCCTCGGGCCACGATGTAAATCACGCGCGCTGGCACGGACCGTACGCCACTCTGCCCGAAGCCCGCGAAGTCGCTCACACGATGACGGGCGTGCTGATCCGCAGCGAGTGCAAGTGCGTCTGAAGCTCGCTGATTGCCTAAGAAAGCTAAGTGCTCTCAGAAATCAGAGAAACTCTATCATCCCGACCGAAGCGAGCGAACGCAAGCGTAGTGGAGGGACCTGCTGTTTCTTAGGCAGCGATTACGGGTGTCAGCCACCAACTCGGGTATCCCGTATACTTTTTCTCGCATGCAATCCCTGAAATCTTCCATCGAGCGCCTCTCGGCCCTGGGCGAAATTGAACATGATCCGGAAGCGCGCAAGACTTTCCTCGAATTCCGCGACCAACTGACCCAAGGCAAGATTCGCGCCGCCGAAAAAGTGGACGGCCACTGGACAGTCAACGCCTGGGTCAAACAAGGTATCCTGCTCGGATTCCGCCTCGGCGAATTGGCAGAGATGCCCGCCGGACTTTCCTTCGTCGATAAAGACACGTTCCCTGCTCGCCAGTTCTCGATCACCGATCGGGTGCGCGTCGTACCGGGAGGATCGTCCGTGCGCGTGGGCGCCTACGTTGCTCCGTCGGTCATCTGCATGCCACCAATGTTTATCAACGTCGGCGCCTACGTGGACGAAGGCACCATGGTCGATTCGCACGCGCTGGTCGGTTCCTGCGCGCAGATCGGCAAGCGGGTCCACTTGAGTGCGGCTGCGCAAGTCGGAGGCGTTCTCGAACCCATCAACGCCTCGCCGGTGGTCATCGAAGATGATGTGCTGGTCGGCGGCAATTGCGGGATCTACGAAGGCACGCTGGTGCGATCTCGCGCCGTGCTCGGCGCCGGAACAATCCTGACTCGCTCAACGCCGATCTACGATCTCGTGAAGGGTGAGGTCTACCGCGCGACTCCCGATGCGCCGCTCGAGGTTCCCGAAAATGCCGTGGTCGTGCCGGGTTCTCGCGCGGTCAAAGAGGAGAGAGGGCCTTGGAAGTGGAATCTTTCCCTCTACACTCCCGTGATCGTGAAGTACCGCGACGAAAAGACCGACAGAGGGATCGAGTTGGAAGACTGGCTCAGGTAGTCTTGCCGCAGGTTGCTATAAGGTCTTGGGGCAATCTAGAAAATTCGATGTGTGGATGGCGCGAATAGTGGTGGCGCCGCGCGACGAATGTAAGTTGCTAGAGGACGACAAAGCGGCTTACATCAACGTAGTAACGCTCGCTACCAACGAAACAGAATGTCGTACCAAGGTTGAAGCCGCGATGAACGACTACCATTTCGAGATCGTAGCGGTCGAAGATATCTTTCTCTTTCGGGACGCGTACAACATCTCCGCTGAACTGACAACGATTGCAGAGGAGTTAAAGGAATCACAGAACCTCAAACACGTTCGGTTCACAACTTTGCACAAGTTCCCTCGAGTTATGTAATCGACTCAAGCGTCTACCCAACCTCAACCCCCAACCTCCCCGCCCCATTCGACGCAACTTGAATCTCCGCCAGCTTCCCAATCACAACATCCGCCTGCGTTAACGCGTCCGCCTTGTACGTGCTCGTAATTCCCACAATTTTCATCCCCCCCGCATGCGCAGACTGAATCCCTGCCGGCGCATCCTCGATAACTAGACAGTCTACCGGCTCGAATCCCAGGCCCATTGCGCCCTTCAAATACGGCTCGGGATGCGGCTTTCCGTTCGTCACGTCATCCGATGTGACCAGAACGTGCGGCACCGGCAACCCGCAATAACGCAGTCGATTCGTTGCAAGCAGCCTCGATCCTGACGTGACCACTCCCCAGCGCCCATCGGGAATGGATTTTACCAACTCAACCGCTCCCGGCATGACGGTTACTCCAGCCTGGTCACCAGCTTCGTGATTTTCTATCGCGTTTGCTTCGGCCTCAGCATCGAGATGGGGCGCAACCCGGCGTATCACTTCAATCGTCCGGACGCCGTGCGCAATCGCCATGATCGCGTCGCCATCCACGCCTTTTCGCGCTGCCCACTCGCGCCATTCGCGATCGACGGCGCGCGTCGAATCGACCAGAACTCCGTCCAGATCGAAAAGAATGGCTGAGCAAGAAAAGGTGGGCATTCCTGATTATTTAAACACAGCGACGCTGGGAAGAGTCTCTAAGCACTCGCTGAGTGCCTAACTCGTACCGGCAGGAAGGCCTGGTGGCAGCGAAGCGGCAGCGATGGCATCGCGCTCGCGCTGCCGGATCATCAAATGTCGCTGGCGGAAATGCGCGCGGGCTCGCTCTCCCCAAGCTCGTACGAACCAGTAATTTAGTCCGGCGCCGATCGCCGAGCTGGCCAGTGGGATCACGCGCCCCGCCCACTTCTCAACGACCTCAGCGCTGGCCTTCGCGGCGATCCTTTGGATGACGCGGGGTACGAACTTATTGACGACTTCTTTTTCCAGCAACTCGCGGCTGATGTCGACTCCAGCCGCGCTCGCCGCCGCGACCCACAACTCCGCGATCTCGTCATCGGTATTAAATTCGAATCCGTACAGCAGGCTGAGTTTCTGGACCGTACGCATCGTAATCGCCGAGAGTACGCCCAGATCCGGGACGATCGTCATCAATCCGCCTAGACCGAATCCCGCTCCCTCGACGGCCGCGACTTTCATTCCGCTGCGAATGATCGAATCGGCAACGACGTCGAGCTCGTTGATCTCCAGCGAGAAGACACCGTGATATCCGCTGATCGGCACACGGTAGGCGGCCCGCAACTGCAAGAGAAATTTATCCGGATCAACGCGCACCGTCGAGTACGCGCGGGTCAGGCCGCCTACAAGAGCCTTCTCCACCCGCCGCCTGAGCCAAGATTTGCGCTGTTCCGCCATTGCTTCCACCTTATAGCACGGAGACGCTGGAATGCCATCGGGAGAGAGCTGCAGATTAGTCAGAGAACGAGGAAAAGGGATCAGAGGCTAGAGATCAGTGAATAGTGGTCAGTGAATAGTGCTTGGGGGTTCGGTTGGACTTGGGGGCATTCGACACTGACGCGGCGAACCGGAGCTAGCCACTAGCCACTGACCACTAACCCCCGCTCACTGGCCCTGCTCCATGACCCCTAGTCCCTGTCCCCGTGTGCTAGCATCATGTTTACTCAATGCCAACTGGAAAACTGCAGGTTATCCCTCTAGGCGGGCTGGGCGAGTTCGGTATGAACTGCATGGCCGTTCGGTGGGGAGACGACATTCTTGTGATCGACGGTGGATTGATGTTCCCCGAGGCGGAATTACTCGGCGTGGACATCGTTGTCCCCGACATTTCCTATCTGATCGAAAACCGTCAGCGCGTCCGCGGGATTGTCTTGACGCACGGCCATGAGGACCACATCGGTGCTTTGCCGTGGATTCTTTCGGAACTCAACGTTCCCGTGTGGGGAACCGAGTTCACTCTGGCTTACGTCGAAGACAAGCTCGACGAACACGGATTGCTCGACGACGCCGACTTGCGCGAAATACGCCCCAACGAGCGCTTCAAAGCAGGAGTCTTCACGGTCCATCCCATTCAGGTGACGCACAGCCTGGTCGATTGCGTCGCGCTCGCCATTCACACGCCGCTCGGCGTCATCATCCATACAGGCGATTTCAAAGTCGACCCGACGCCGACCGACAACAAACTTTTCGATCTCCACACATTTGCCGAGTACGGAAAGCAGGGAGTTCTGGCCCTGTTTCAGGACTCCACCAATGTTGAGCGCAAGGGATACACGCCGAGCGAGCGAGCCGTGCGCCGCAAGTTCGACGAAGTTTTTGCGCACACGAAACGCCGGCTTTTTATCTCGTGCTTTTCATCGTCGATTCACCGCATCAATCTCGCGGTACAACTCGCGCATGAGCACGGACGCAAGGTCGCATTCATCGGCCGCTCGATGAACAACTCTGCCGAGATCGCCGAAGACCTCGGCTACATCGAAGTCCCGGAAGGGCTGGTCATCAATCCCGGCGAGATGAAAAACTTTCCGCCGGAAAAAGTTTGCGTGCTGATCAGCGGCACGCAAGGCGAGCCGATGTCCGCGCTGTCGCGCGCTGCAGTCGATAATCACAAGCACGCAAAAATCGAAAAGGGAGACACGGTCGTCCTCTCGTCGCGCATCATTCCCGGCAACGAAAAAACCATCTACCGGATGATCGACCATCTATTCCGTCGAGAGGCGCACGTCATCTACGAAGATGGCACCTCGCCGCCGATCCATGTGAGCGGGCACGCCAGCCAGGAAGAACTCAAGCTCATCATCAACCTGGTGAAGCCGCGTTATTTCATTCCGATACACGGTGAATACCGGCAACTCAAACTTCACGCGGAAATGGCGGGAGCGATGCACGGCTCGGTCGGCAAAGTCATGCTGATCGAAAGCGGCGATGTTCTCGAATTCGACGAACTCGGCGCTCGCAAAGCAGGCAAGGTGAATGTCGGTCGCGTCTGCATCGATTCCGGCAGTCGTACGGATGTCGTCGAAGACCTCATCATCAAGGACCGCCGCCACATCAGCGAAGACGGCATCGTGCTGCCGATCATCGCCATCAATAAACTTTCAGGTGAAGTCGAAACGGCGCCGGAGATCGTCACTCGCGGCTTCAACGTCGGCGAAGACGGCTTCATGGAAGGCGCCAAGCGGATGGTCGAAGACACGCTCGCCCATTCCAGCGAAGAAGAAAAAGCCGATTACGGTGTGATCAAGGAAAAGATTCGCGCCGATCTGAAGCGCTACATCTCCAAGCAATCGCAGAAGCGCCCGCTGATTATGCCGGTCATTCTGGAGATCTAGCGGGCTTTCATTTTGGAGACTTCAGGCTTTGAGCTGCCAGAAGCGCTGCGCGTTTCCACCCAAAATAGCTTCCAGCGCTCCGGGACAATTGCTGCGAACGTAATCCTTCACTAAGTTCATGACTCGGCCATACCCCCCTGCAACCAGACATACCGGCCAGTCTGAGCCAATCATTAATCGTTTGCTTCCAAACGCGTCAAACACAACGTCAAGATAGGGACGGATCTGTTCCGGCGTCCAATGCTGCCAGTCCGCTTCCGTCACCAGTCCCGAGACCTTACAGCAGATATTCGGAAATGCCGCCAATTGGCGGATCCCATCCTCCCATAAATCAATTTCCCCGGTCTTGATTGGCGGCTTGGCCATGTGATCGAGCACAAACCGCTGTCGCGGAAATTTCTCCACAAACTGCGTCGCGACCGGAAGATGCCGCGTATAAATCAAAATGTCATAGGCGAGATCAAACTCTTCCAGCAGCGAAATGCCCCGAAGAAAGTCTGGCTGCAAGAGAAAGCGGTCGTCCGGTTCCGCTTGCGCGATGTGCCGGACTCCAACCAGTTTTGGATTTCCCGCAAACGATCGGAGTTGCGAATGAGCATCCGGAGAACGGAGGTCTACCCAGCCAACTACACCAAAAACTCGCGGAGAAGCGGCGGCCAATTCAAGCAGCCAACTAGTCTCCTCCGACGTCTGGCGAGTTTGCACCGCTACCGATCCATCGAAGTCATTTTTGGAAAGCTCGCCGGCTAAATCTTCAGGCAGGAAATCGCGGCGGATCGCAGCCATGGATTCATCAATCCATCCATATTCTGCGGAATTGTAGAGCCAGAAATGCTGGTGAGCATCGATGCGCATGGCGGCTTTTCGTCGGTGATCTTAGGCAGGCTCCCACGATTTGGGAATATTCACATACGAACGATCCAACTCGGCGACCGACCGACATCCGAGCAACCGCAGCGTCCGTTCCAGATCAGTTCTTAGAATCTCGATGGCACGCACAACCCCTGCTTCTCCGGCCGCCGCCAAGCCGTATGCGTAGGCGCGTCCGCAAAGCACAGCCTTCGCCCCGAGGCAAAGCGCCTTCACAATGTCCGTGCCTCGTCGGATGCCCCCGTCCATCCACACCTCGATCTGACCATTCACTGCTTTCACGACTTCGGGCAAAACCCGCAGCGATGCCGGAACTCCATCGAGTTGGCGGCCGCCATGATTCGACACTGAAAGAGCCGCGGCACCGTGATCGATAGCCCTCCGCGCATCCTCTGCCGTCAGGACGCCCTTAACGACAATCGGACCTCCCCAGTGCTTTCGGATCCAGTGAAAGTCATCCCAAGTCACCGCAGATTCAGCTAGGGCCGAAGCAACATCCACCAGCGGCAATGGACCTTTGCCCGGAACAACCACGTTTGGCAGCAGGGGCACGCCGCCGTCCATCAAAAACTGAAGCAGCCAACCGGGACGCGACAGAATTTGCGGAAGATATGGAAGCTTTTCAAACGGTCCGCCGCTAACGAGTTCCTTCATACCGTTTCGAAAATCTCGCTCCCGAATGCCTGAGACCGGTGTATCAATGGTCACAACGAGAGCCGAGAACCCGGCCGTGCGCGCCCGATCGATGCTCGCCTCTGCGGCGGCGCGGCCTCCCATGAGATATAGCTGGTAAAAGACCGGACCCGTCGAGCCCGTCTTGACATCCTCCAACTTGTGCCCCGAAATCGTCGAGAGGATGTACGCCGTTCCCGCGTTCCCGGCGGCTCGTGCGGCCACCACTTCGCCACCCGGATGCATGAGCCGGCTGTATCCCACGGGCGCCAGGAGAAACGGCAGCGCAAGTTCCCTACCCAGAACCCGGGTTCGGAGATCGCACTGCGCTTCGACTACCGCGTGACGGGGCCGGAAGGTGACATCGTTGAAGATCCTGCAGTTCTCCCGCAGGGTGACTTCGCCTTCCGCGCCGCCATCGAGGTAGTCAAAGACTGCCTTCGGAATTCGCCGCTGCGCTGCCGGTCGAAGATCATCAATGCAAACGATGCGTGGTGACTCGACCGCGCGAGCTCGCTTTGTGGACTGGTTCGTCACTGTTCGATGCGTCGAGAACGCATCGATACTAACACTGTAGAAAACGAAATTGGATTCTCCGAAAGACTGGAGCTTGAGTCCAAACAGGAGAGGAATACACCTTCAAATGAGTATCGTAACGCCTCGCAAAAACTGATTAATTGCGGACTTTTCCCTTCGAATCTTGGCAAAACTCTTTCCGGACCCACGGTGCTAATGAATCACATCTCCTGGCAGCAGCTGGGTGTAAAGTTTCTCGAAATCTGTGATCGGGAAGCCAAAGGAAACAATGCGCCGCGCATTTTGCCTATTGCTTTTAGCCCTAGCGAGCCAACATCTTGCAGAACCACAGCACTCAGCTCGGCGGCCTTGCGAGGATCAAGCTCCTCCTCCGTGGCCGGAATCTCCGGCTGCTTGTTTTTCAGTTGCGTGCTCGTCGCGGGACTTTTTCCGTCGCGCCGAAACCGGTATCTCTATTGCGTTCCTTCCCTCCTGCCCTCCTGCTTTTCGGTTTATTCCTCGGTTCCTGCGGAGGGGGAGGGAGTAATGGCGGAGGGGGTGGAGGTTCCACTCATCCTACTGGCGGAACATCGATGGGCACCTATACGTTAAACCGTCACTGCCACCGACGGATCGACCACTCAATCGCTACCACTAACTCTGGTTGTGCCGTAGCAGTCGCCATCCAAAATAGGTGTCAGTTCACAATCCAGTACTTGAAGCATGTCACCGAACCGATACTGCTTAGAGTGAAAGTGAAACTGCCCCCCGCCGCACGCGATGCCTGCATGGGTGCGACCGGCGACGAACTGCATGACGGGCTTGACGGCAGCCCCGAATTATCTGTCATCTGTTGAATAAAAATCTCGCTATTTGCGGTTACGGCTTTGGTGTCGATCGTGTAGGAAGTTTGGCTTGGGGGAACTGCGATCATCCCCGTCGGAGCAGCGCCGCATGCGGCCGGCGAGATAGTTCCTCCGACCCCTCCCAATTGGCAGTTTTGCAAACCAAGTTGTCCCGAACCCGACAGATTTAACAGCAGCGTTCCGTTGCGCCCCTGCCACGCAAATCCCGCTATACCCACATCGCGCCAGACATGCTGCGCCGTGGACGTCACAAAAAAATCGGATCGGCGCTCTGTCCCGCTGAGATCGCCGACCGAAAAACCCAGGACTTGCGGGGTATTGGAGTCCGACCACGATCGAAGATTGCCCAAGTAGTACGGAACGGAAGCAGTCACGGCATTATTCGAGGCCAGAATACGGTTCGCAGAGTACGGAGCGATGCTGGCACCGGCCCTGTGATTCTTGGTAAAGATGCCCGCGATGTTATGGCCTGCTCCGCCAGTCAATATCACATCTTCCTGATTATTGCCGCTGTCAACCGAGACCTTGCCGCCAACACCGATCTTACTCGCACCAAATTTTCCGCTGAATTCCACCGTCTGAATTGAATTTTTTGCCGAGACATCACGGGTCAGAGTCAAACCGGTATCCGGCGAATCGACTTCGAACAGATCCGATCCCATTTGGCCGCTGACGCGAAAAGCATGCGCCCAGACTCCTGCGCCCGGCGCTGTATAAGCCCGAACCGCGTGCGTGGCCGGCACTTGACCCCCGGAAACTACATCCAGTCCAACGTACTGGCTCGACCGTTCCTTGCCGAAAATATTGACGTCAATCTCGTTGCCCCAGATCTCAGTGTCGGGAGCATTCGAGGGAAGAATAGTAACCGTATTTACTGCCCATACCGGAATGCGGGAGGTAGCCGCATTGCAGATATAAGTTGCGACGAGATTATTGGCCGAGGGCAAAGCATTTGGCCAACAGGTCCCCGTTCCCGTAGATTTTCCGGACAAGATCGAAATTCCTGCACCTGAAGATCCCGCAGCGTTCTCGGTGGGATTGCTGTAAATGATCAGCCGCCCGCTTTTTGAGTAATCCCATACCGTTACGTTATCCGAGATGGTGGCTGCCGCAGGCGATGGCCCCACATAGTTCGGCGGGACGATTACCAAGCCTGGTGTCGTTCCGAAGGAGTTGATGGCGTCCTGGACCGTCTTATGCGTGGTTCCGTCGACGTAGGCAACATTATTCGCAGTCGAGGTGCCAGGCACAACTTGAGCCGTGACTCTGATGCAGAGAGCGAGGATCACTAAGAATTGCCTCATGTGGAAGCCCATAGCGGAAAATACCGCAGTCCAAGAAGATATCAGCGGCCGAGGAATCCTGCCCAATCTCTGCGTCGTTGCTATTCGGATGTTTACTCTTTGGCTTCTTTTTTGCGGCCGGAAACAGACCGCTGCGGAAAGCCGGCCTGCGTTCATTCCTTCCCGGACTCCTGTTGCTCAGCCTCTTCCTGGGTTCATGTGGCGGAGGAGGCAGCAAGGGTGGCGGGGGTCGCACACTACGAGCGGAACACCGCCGGGCGCCTACACTGTAACCATCGCAGCAGTTGACGGCACGACCACGCAATCGGTACGCCTGACTTTGATTGTGAAATAGCTTTTCGCGTAAAGCCGCAGCGTTTGAATCAAGCATTTCATGGCGAAGCGCTCAACGCACAGAGCCCTCCCTGCGGAGATTGGTCCCCTTCGACCGCAGCGAAATCTCTCGTCCTGATTCGCATTCCCGCAACCTCGTATACAAAATTTTACGAGTCGCAAATTGGATGCGAATGTATAATTCCTGCCATTTGTAGATAGTCCCGCCGTTGAGCTGTCTCGTTATTAATGAACAGAAGGAGTTCTCAACTTGAAAACTGCTCGGATAGGTCTGTGCCTGCCTTCAGGAATTCTGTTGACTTTGAGCTTTCTGGGATGCGGTGTTGCAAGTCAGCCTCCGGCCGCGTCAATATCGCCGACTGCGAATCCGTTGGTCGCTCAGTACAACATCACGAATTTTCATTCGGGACTAACGGCTTGGGTTGAGTTTGGTCCGACTACGAGTTACGGACGTCAAACTTCCATGGTGACGACCACCAAGACAACAATCGGCGGCCAACCTGCCGGCGTTCTTGTCGCCGGGATGAAACCGCAAACGACCTACCACATGCGAGCGCACGTCGAGTGGGCACAGGGATCGTGGGTTGATCAAGACCGTACATTCACCACCGGCGCAATTCCCAGCACCTATCAGATGCCGCAGATTAGCGTCACTACGCCAAGTAGCGGCCAAGGCCTCAGTCCCGCGCCGGGAATCGAACTCTTGAGTATGACCTCGGCCACAAACACAAAAATGCTCTCCGGGGTGGCTACTGACCTTCAAGGAAATGTCATTTGGTATTGTCCAGGTCTGGCTTTCCCGCAGAAGCTTCAGCCGAACGGCCATTTTGTGATCAATCAAAACTATGATCTGGAAGAAGTCGATCTGGCATGCAACCAGGTCCGCGCCATCACCCTTGCCCAGCTGAATACGGCGCTGAACGCAAAGGGTTATTTCTATAACCTCCTTTATTTCAGCCATGATTTCCTGGTTCTCCCGAACGGTCATTGGATCGCGCTTGTGCAGGTGACGCAAAACTTCTCCGACCTGCCCGGATATCCAGGAACTACCGGCGTTCTGGGAGACATCGTGGTAGACATCGACCCCAACGGCGCAGTGGACTGGCTCTGGTCGGCTTACGATCACTTGGATGTCAACCGACATCTCCAAGGTCTACCGGACTGGACGCACAGCAATGCCTTGGTCTACACCGCAGACGGAAACATACTTTTGTCGATGCGGAACCAAAGTTGGATCATCAAAATCGACTATGCGGACGGTGTCGGCACCGGCAATATTCTGTGGACGCTTGGCGACGGCGGAGACTTCACAGTCCTTGGAGGAGACCCGACCCAATGGTTTTACGGTCAACATGACCCAGGCGTCGTCACCACAGACGGATCACAAACCGTTCTTAATGTTTTCGACGACGGCAACCTGCGCGTGGATTCCGACGGTGTCCAGTGCGGTACTTCGTCGACAGCCCCTGCGTGCTATAGCCGCGCCGCACAATACCTTCTGGACGAGAGCACGAATCTTGCTACCCCGTCCTGGTCGTTCTCCCCTGGTCTCTATTCTTTCTGGGGCGGGAGTATCGGCACGCTCTCCAATGGAGACGTTGAGTTGGCTTTGAGTGAACCGTTCCTCAACAATCCGACGGAATCTCAAATCATGGAAGTTTCAGGGACCGGCACCGCGCAAGTCGTCTGGCAGATGAATGTAAGCGGTGAGAATGTTTATCGCGGCGTGCGCTCCCCGAGTCTGTATCCCGGCGTGACGTGGCAACAATAGAATCGAGCAGCCACTTTCGAAACGAAATAGTCTTATCGTTTCCGACTACCTAGGAGAGGATTAAAAGCTCAGACTGATACGCGGAACTCTTCCCTTTCGAACATTACGACCCATGGTACTTTCCTTGGCACTCGGGTGAAGTACGAGCGGTACTTCGGAATGAACTAGGATGGCTAGGTCGCTCGGTTCGTTTTTGAACCTTGTGCTTTGCGCCGATTCACCTATACTTGCCTGATGCTAAGGAGAGCAGAGTGAAACAGCGTGTGCTCGTTGCCAACCGTCCTCGCCTCATGCGAGAGATGGTAATGGCGACGATAGCGGACCAGCCTGACATCGAGATCGTCGGAGAAGTCGCCAACGAAGGCGATCTCAATGAGATCGTCGAACAGACCCAGCCAGATGTCCTCATTCTCGCATTAGACGAATCCGAACAGCCTATCGTCCGATGTGGATTTTTGCTCGGGAGATATCCCCGCATGAGAATCCTCGCACTTGCGCCCGAGCAAAACCGCGGAATGTATTATTGGGCTATGCTCGATATCCGAAATAAACCTGTCGAGAGTTCCGAGGCCGGAGTCTTGAGCGCAATAAGAGAGAAGCCGGGTTTGGTCGGTTTAACACGGATTTAGCGGGCACGCTGACGTCTTGGGGATTCTTAATTGATGAATCTGGCACCAATTGCATGCAGAAAATGTGATCGTTCAAGTAAGGCTGCACTTCGCGGCCACAACGTCTTTTTGTTTTTCTTTGTGCTTCTTGCCTCCTCGATCGCCGGCTTCGGACAGAGCGCTGCGCCCGTCCCTACGGCTCCGCAATCCGATCTTGCCCGCCAGAACATGGAGCGCGTAGCCGCATCGGTGGGCGAAATCGTCGCTATTTTGCACAGAGATCCGGGCCTGATGGTCGAACTCAAACGCTGGATCGCAAAAGACGCGACCTCCCACGGACAGCTCATCTCCGACTCCGATCTTACCGAAGAAGCCATTTTTGATCGCCTCGAGAATGACGTCACCTTTCGTTCCGTGGCCACCCAGATGGTGCAGAAATATGGTTACTTGCAACCCTCGGTAAACCCTGACTCCCCCTTAGCCAAAGAGCAGGAACTTCTGCTTCAGGAACGAGTCAAATGGATTGCTCAGGACGAAGAAGCAGAACGAGCCAAAGCGCGCCAACGGGACCAGAACAAGCTGAATGCGGCTCAATATTGCGACCCTTCCGCGACAGACTGTCCCACGCGTGACCAGAAGAATTCATCGATCCAGGAATTGCCTGAATCTCAACCGGGGATCAATCAGTATCCGCGTAGTGCTCCAAACAATCAGAACCCGACAGCACCTCAGCCGTACTATCCACAGCAACCGGGTGTGCCGACAAACGATGTTGCCGGCTTGGTCCGGACGAACGGTGACGATTCGATCGCCCCTGACTCACTTCAGACGATGGGCGCAGCCGCACAAGGTTCCGACCAGCAAACTTCCCCGACCACCGCTCAAGGTCGACGCCAAACACAAAACGACTTTCAAGATCTTTCGATGAATTCTGACTTTGCCGCAGAGGCTTTCAACCCCCAGCTCTCCGGTGTTCCACAAACGAATTACGGCGTCCAAGGTCCATACGCCGCCTCCAATTCCCCGTACTCCTACGGATCGGTTGAGACACTTTCCAACACCGACAGTCGCGTAATGCAACGCGAGGCAAGGCGGGCGCGCGAGGCTGTCAGTCCGACACAGAAGCTCGTCCGAAAAACGAACCCGTACGAGAATGTCCCGTCTCTCTATGACATGTATCTGCAGGCCGCGGCGAAGCCCCCATCCGTAGAACGCTTTGGCATGCAGATGTTCGAAAATGGCACGCGGGACCGGCAGACAATTCCGATGGACCTTCCCGTCGGACCGGAATACGTGCTCGGACCTGGCGATGGCGTTGCAATTGACCTTTGGGGCGGCGTCTCACGGAGGTTTTACCGCGTAGTCGACCGCGAAGGACGCGTCAGCCTTCCGGAAGTTGGACCGCTGCTGGTCGCCGGCAAATCTCTGGGAGAAGTTCAGGAATCCATTCAGAAAACACTGCGCACACAATTTCGCGATGTCTCGGCCGATATTTCGCTCTCCCGCCTGCGCACGATACGCGTGTACGTCGTGGGCGACGTAGTTCGTCCCGGTGCGTACGATGTGAGTTCGTTGTCCACCCCGTTGAACGCTTTGTTTTCGGCCGGAGGTCCCACGGGTCGTGGTTCCTTGCGCACTCTGAAACATTATCGGGGCTCTCAGTTGATTCAGGATGTCGACGTCTATGACCTTTTACTCAAGGGCGTGAAAGGTGACATTCTGCGTCTGGAGAGTGGCGACACAATTATGGTTCCCCCACTGGGCCCGCAGATCACGGTTGAAGGCATGGTTCGTCGGCCCGCGATCTACGAGACGAATAACGAGAAGTCTCTTGCCGATGTGATTGCGCTTGCCGGGGGCTTACTTCCCACTGCGGCTCTCCAGCACATTGAAATTCAGCGAACAATCGCCCACGACAAGCAGACGATGGTCAACGTCGACATTCCGCAGGACGCCTCCACCAACGCGAGCAGCAAGCAACTGGACTCATTTTCAGTTCAAGACGGCGACAAAATCAGAATCTTCCCCATCGACCCATACAGCCAGGATACGGTTTACCTCGAGGGACATGTAGTCCGACCTGGTAAATACTCCTATCGCGAAGGAATGCGGGTAAAAGATCTGGTCGCGTCCTACAAGGATCTGTTGCCCGAGCCGGCTCTGCAATACGGAGAAATCATTCGCCTCAATCTCCCGGATTACCGTCCGACCGTTCAAAGCTTCAGCGTTGCGGAGGCTCTGGCGGACCCTTCAAACTCACCCGAACTTAAGCCTCTGGATACGGTTCAATTCTTTGGACGCTATGATTTCGAAAATCCTCCAGATGTCTCAGTTTGGGGTGACGTGAGAACTCCCGGGACCTACCCCACTTCAGGTGAGATTCATCTCAGTGATGCGATCCATCTGGCCGGTGGCCTTGCGCCGGACGCAGCTCAAGGAGATGCCCAGGTATTCCGCTACTCGTCGGATAGCACGCTCAAGATCCTGAATGTGAAATTAAGCAGTGCTTTAGAGGGAAATCCCATCGACGATATCGTGCTGCGTCCGCGTGACCGGGTTTTGATCCACAAAAACTCCGCCGCTGTCGAGCCAGCAACGGTCTACGTGAAGGGCGAAGTGGCTCGACCGGGCCGCTATCCTCTTACCGCCGATATGCGAATTTCTGACCTTATTCAAGCAGCCGGCGGTCTAAAACCCAGCGCCGACACAAAAATTGCTGACCTTACGCATTATGCTTGGCATGACGATAAACAAGTGGTCGGCACCCAGGAACATATTCTGCTAGCGGACGCAATGGCTAAAAACTCTGAGGGAAACCGTGCTTTGAATAATGGCGATGTGCTCACGGTTCCGCAGGTTCCCGGTTGGAATGACATCGGAGCTTCCATCGCGATTCGCGGAGAAGTCTTGCACCCTGGCAGCTACGGAATTCGTCCTGGAGAAAGACTGAGTTCTGTGTTGACACGCGCCGGCGGATTTTCGGTTGCAGCATATCCTTACGGTGCCGTTCTGCTTCGGGCAGAAGTACAGAAACTCGAGCAACGATCCTATGGGGAGCTCGTTCAAAGAGTTCGTGAACAGCAAACCGCTGTAAAACTGACGGCTGCCAGCACCGCCGATCCCGACCAAAAAGCTTCCGCCGAGTCCGCCTTAGTCCAATGGCAAAGCACTCTGGACGATCTGATGAGCAGCCCCCCTACCGGTCGCGTCACCATTCAAATCTCGACGAACTTTAAGGAGTGGGCCAACACCACTCGCGACGTGGTAGTTCGCTCCGGCGATGTCCTGGTCGTACCCAAACGTCCCAGCTACGTAATGGTGCAAGGCCAGGTCTACGGCGCAACGGCTGTCGCCTATCGACCAGGCAAAAGCGCCAAGTGGTATCTCACGCAGGCTGGTGGCACCACCAACATGGCAAATAAGAAAGCGACCTTCGTCATAAGAGCGAACGGAACCGTAATCGGAAGTCATAGCTCATTCTGGGTTTCTGGAGATGGGTTGAATGTTGCTCTACAACCGGGAGACATGGTCGTTGTTCCCGAGAAGGCACTTGGCGGTCCGCCAATTTGGAAAACTATCTTCCAGAACGCACAGGTAGTGAGCTCCATTGCCACCAGCGCAATTCTGGCCGCCTCTTACTTTTAGCAAAGGCCTATCGAGGATTGTTCGTGAATCTACCTGCGGGGTTTTTATGGCCTAGGATCATCGCCATGTTTCTAGTGCTGTCCGCTGCCTACGCAACTGGACAATCCAGCCCTGCGCCCGCATCAAACGGAGCCACTACAGCGGCGGTTCCTCCCGCGAGTCAGGTAAACCAAGGAAGTACCAAGGATCAGCCCAACGTCCCCGACGCTCCCCAGCCCGCCGACTCAGAAAACAAAGTCATCACGCTTCCCAAGGCACTACTGCACGACCAAATCGGTATGTGGACTAGCCCCGCCAGGATTCGCTTCTCGGACGCCACGTGGCTCGTCCCTTTGGGCGGTCTCACCGCTGCATTGTTCGCGACCGATAGTGATTTCAGTCGGCACCTTTCCAATGTCCCAAGCACACTGACGCAGTACCGGCATATTTCGGATTATGGCGCATACTCCATGGCCGGAGGCGCAGCCGGACTCTATTTTCTTGGTCTGGTAACGCAGAACCAGCACCAACGTGAAACTGGCTTTCTGAGCGGCGAGTCCGCTATTGACGCTCTAGTCATTGTCGAGGCTATGAAATACGCGTCCGGGCGGGAGCGCCCCTATCAGGACAATGCAAACGGTAAGTTCTTCAAGAGCGGCGCATCATTCCCGTCTGAGCACTCCGCTGGAGCGTGGGCCATCGCCGGGATATTCGCTCATGAATATCCAAGTCCCTTCATGAAGTTTTTCTCCTACGGCGCAGCGACGCTCGTAAGTGTTTCTCGGATTACGGCAAAACAGCACTTTCCATCAGACGTCCTTGTCGGCGCCGCCATTGGATATCTCAGCAGCGAATACGTTTATCGAAGGCGCCATAATCCCGAGCTAGCCGGAGGAACATGGGAAACACCCGCTATCCGTCAGGATCGTCCGGGACACTGGCAATCGAAGAATATGGGGTCGCCCTACGTTCCTCTGGACAGCTGGATTTATCCAGCGATCGAACGCCTTACGGCCTTGGGCTATATCAATAGTGGGATTGCAGGGATGCGCCCTTGGACCCGGATGGAGTGCGCTCGCCAGATCAGCGAAGCCGCAGATCGAATCGCTGACGATGAAGGCAACAGCGAAGGTTCCAGACTTTATCAGGAGTTGCAGCGGGAATTTAGCAATGAAGTCAATTTGCTGGGTGGGGGCGACAACGCTGCGATCCGGCTGGAACAAGCCTACACGCGTGGGACAGAGATTGTCGGCAAGCCGTTAACGGATGGTTATCACTTCGGACAGACGATCGTTAATGACTTCGGCAGACCTGAAGAGCAGGGTCTTAACGACGTAACTGGTTTTGCTGGATGGGCTACGGACGGCCCGTTCGCGGTTTATGTGCGGAGCGAATTTCAGCATTCTCCATCCGCGCCGGCTTTGCCTCTATCTGCTCGCGAGGCAATCTCGAACGCCGATTTCGGTCGCTCTGGAGGGCTTACGCCTCCCTTCCCGGTTCCTCCAGGAACTACCACGGAGGCTTTCGACCGAGGCCGCCTGCTCGACTCCTATGTCGCGATGAACCTATCCGACTGGCAACTCTCGTACGGGAAACAAAGCCTATGGTGGGGACCGGATCAGGGCGGCGGAATGATGCTTAGCGATAATGCTGCGCCACTGACCATGTTTCGCGTCGACCGGGTTTCTCCCTTTCTTCTTCCCAGCTTCTTGCAGGTGCTCGGCCCGATGAGAGTAGAGTTCTTTCTGGGCCAATATTCAGGGTACCAGTTCCTATTCAGTCCCCAAGGCTTGGTGGGGCAATATGGCCAATCATTGCACCCCCAACCGATTATCCATGGCGAGAGGTTCAGCTTTAAGCCAACGCCAAATTTCGAGTTTGGCCTGTCCCGAACCACTGACTACGGAGGACCCGGCTATCCGTTGACCTGGCACACCTTCCTGCGGAGTGTGTTTTCAACAGCTCAAACCAACCCGGGGGCAGCTAGTAAACCCGGATCACGCCGCTCCGGTGTAGACTTTAACTATAGGATACGAAACGGGCTGACCTTTTACGCTGACGGGTTTACGGAGCATGACACGATCAGCCCCATCGTTGGTCCAGACGTGGCCGCTTGGCTCGGAGGCATATATATTCCCCGGCTTCCAAAGGTCCCAAAGATGGACTTTCGTGCAGAAGGCGTTTACACCGATCCCCCAATCGGCGGCAACGTTGGCTCTGGATTTTTTTATTACAACCCGACATACATCTCCGGCTTCACAAACTCGGGCAATTTGATGGGGAATTGGGTAGGACGAGAAGGTCAGGGAGTGCAGGGGTGGACTTCTTACTGGTTCACACCGCGTAATAAGCTAACGTTTGAGTGCAGACACCTGAAGGTGAGTCACGAATTCATACCGGAAGGAGGGACGATGACGGATGGCAGCGTTCGTGCCGACGTCTGGGTGCGTTCCAGTTTTAGTCTGTCTGCGTCGGTTCAATACGAAACTTGGAACTTCCCCGTCATCGCGCCGTCAAAGCAGTCAAATATTACTTCGTCTGTACAGCTAACGTTCTGGCCTAAGGGTCTTTCGCGCAAGAATGGTTCAGACCAATAACGGGATGAACTAAAAACACGAGGGACGCTCGTAAACATGGCAACCAGAGAAATCGCTAAACACCAACCACAATACGTTGAACCGGATCTCGATCCGGAATTAATCACTATCCCGGACGAGCCGAATCTCAACTCCAGGAGCGGGGCAGATCGGTTGAGACTCATCTGGGAGTCTCGTTCCCTTCTTTATCGTTGGCTCTTGGTCGGATTCGTGGCATCCGTCGTCATAGCCTTTGTCATCCCTGTCCGGTACACGGCAACAACTCGTTTGATGCCACCAGATCAGGCGGGACAGGGGATGATGTCCATGCTTGCCGCTTTAGGAAAATCCAGTGACTTGGGGGCGCTGGGTTCCGAATTATTTGGAGTCAAAACATCCGGTGATTTGTTCGTTGGAATCGCAAAAAGCGAAACCGTTCAAAATGCAATCATCGAAAAGTTCGATTTGCGAAAAGTATACGGTCTGCGACGCTTACAAGACGCCCGCAAGGAACTGGAAAACCGGACTGACGTGTCGGCGGACCGCAAGAGCGGCATCATCACCATCAAGGTGGACGATCACAGTCCGACCCGCGCGGCACAACTCGGACAGGAATACGTCGCTCAACTTAACCAACTCGTAATTACTCTCGATACTTCTGCAGCGCATCGGGAACGAATATTTCTCGAAAATCGCCTGGCCCAAGTAGAACATGACCTGGAGAGTGCGGAAAAAGACTTTAGTCAGTTCTCTAGCAAGACGGCTGCTCTCGATGTT
The DNA here is from genome assembly GCA_963793945.1 of uncultured Acidobacteriota bacterium. GTDB lineage: Bacteria > Acidobacteriota > Terriglobia > Terriglobales > Acidobacteriaceae > Sulfotelmatobacter. Next base: position 1,134,954 of record CAWCCE010000003.1, read on the forward strand.
AAGGAGCAGGGCAAAGCCATGATCAGTGCGGCTGGTGAACTTGAGGGACAGTTGATTGCCGCCCAGACTGAACTCGAAGGTTTACGGCAGATTTACACGAACGACAACATTCGTGTCCGGGCCGTCCAGGCACGCATCAATGAGTACAAGCGGCAATTGCAGAAAATGGGCGGTCAGCCTGGAAATGCAACGACCGACGCGTCGGGTAACCCTGCTGCAGGGGAAAATACCGAACTTTATCCGACCATTCGTCAACTGCCAATCTTGGGTGTTACTTGGGCAGATCTGTATCGCCGTACTCGAGTCGAAGAAGCGGTTTTCGAAACTCTAACGAAGCAATACGAAATAGCAAAAGTTGACGAGGCTCGGGAAGTTCCCAGCGTAAAAGTGCTCGATCCTGCCGAAGTCCCTGAGAAAAAATCGTTCCCACCAAGGACGTTGCTGGTTGCCGCGGGCACACTGCTATCGCTCATTTTGGCTTCGGGTTGGATCCTTGGAAGTGATCGATGGGGGCGTATCGATCCGTCTGATCCACGCAAAGTCTTGGCGTACGAGGTGCGCGACTCGCTCAAGAATCAGTGGCGCACGCTTCGGAGCCATTCGCTGAAATCGGATCGACCCCAATCCTCTTGAATCCTTTGCTCGTTTTGCCTGGCATTTTCTGGATTTAGAAAACCATGTCAACTACCGCCAGTCCGGCTGTCGATCATCGCGTCGAGATTTCCGCCGTTGATTCGCCATTGTGCGGGCTCTGCGGCAAACCGGGATCAGAATTATATGCAGGGATGTCGGACTGGCTTTTCGGCGTACCGGGTAACTGGAACTTGTACTACTGTTCCTGCGGCATCGTCTGGTTGAATCCTCGACCGACCCTAGAAGACATCCCTAAACTCTACGCCCGTTATTACACCCACTATGGTGTGACCCATCCAAGCTCCGTGGAACGCTTACGAAGGGAAATCCTAAAATGCGAACTAAAGAAGCTGGGCTATGATGTCGAACGCTCTAACAACTGGCTCGCAAACCTTCTCTCCTATATTTCCCCGATTGCTCGTGCCCGATCTCTAGAAGTATTTGCACTTCCCTTTTCTCAGAGGGGGTCGCTGCTTGATGTCGGCTGCGGCAACGGAGATTTTATTCGGCAAATGCGCTCTCTTGGGTGGACCGTCGCCGGTGTCGATCCTGACCCCTCCGCGGTAGCTTTCGGCTCGAAAGATGGATTGCGTATCTTCGAAGGCACGATTTCAGATGTGCCAGCGGATCAGCGTTACGATGTGATCACTCTCAGCCACGTCATCGAACATGTGCCAGACGCGACACATCTTCTGCGCGAATGCAAAAAACGAATTCGCGAAACTGGCCGTATTGTCATCACCACTCCGAATCTACGCAGCCTTGGACATAAATGGTTTAGGCGCTACTGGCGCGGCCTTGAGGTGCCACGGCACTTCAATGTGTATTCAACGTCAAGTATCGAAGCTTGCGCGTTCAGGGCGGGCCTGCAAGTCCACGCACTTTCAACCGAAACGCGTATGGCACGCATGATTTACAGCTCGAGTCGATGTGCAAAACGTGGACAGCGCAATGTTGGAGAGCTCGTAGCATTTGACACGAACACAAAGATCGGCGCCTATCTCTTCAGAATGCTCGAGAGTTTGATGGTTTGCTTCAACAAGAACTTGGGAGAAGAGATCTTTTGTGTCTGCGGTCATCCGCCAGAAGCGTTGGAATCGAAGACGTAATATGCGGCCAACACGGGGGCAAATCCATTCCTCAGATTGACATGTCGGGCGACGATATCGAAAGCCAGACGGCGCCGCTAATCGTTCCTCGGAACGACGTCACGTTGGGCACCAAGATCATGCGGAGTGTCACCTTTGGCGCGCTTCGCTACGTTTTGTTGGCCCCCATTCCATTTCTCCTTACCCCCTTTATCCTGCGCAAAATCGGCGTTGCCGGCTACGGAACATGGGCAGTTTTCCTTGCAATTAACAGCCTGACCTCCTTGGCGGACTTGGGTCTGGTCGGCACTTTAAGCAAATTTGTCGCTGAATATCATGCTCACAAGGATTTCGTCGCATTGTCCCGTCTTCTCAGTTCCGCTATTGCTTTATTTCTGGTTATCGGGCTTGCCGTCGGTGCGTTCGTCGGAGGAGCAACCCATTTCGTGACAAAGTTGTTTTTTCGTGGCTCCTACGTTTCCCAGCAGGAACTGAGCTTTTTGATTCGCTGCTTCCTGGTCGTGATTGTCGCCAATCTGCTAACCCTCTTGCTCTCTTCTGTCACCTCGGGCCTTCAGCGACTTGACCTCACCTATGCCATGAGTGCGGGCAATATCATCTTGAGCGCCGCCGGTAGTGGCTTGCTATTATCCGCCGGCTGGGGATTGCGAGGACTGGTCTGCTCTTACGCTACTTCCGCGGTTCTGACAGTGATAGGTTATTTTCTTTTGATCAAGAAGCTTCTGCCCGCGGTGACTCTGAACCCGTTTCATTTTGAATTGCAGGAAGCCAGAAAGATGTTTGGTTTTAGCTTGCGTCTTTATGTGATTCAAGCGACCGTCGCCATCCAAAATCAGCTGGACAAGATTTTTCTCGCTTTGATTATCGGCGTGGCGCCTGTTGGATGGTTTGACATTGCCAGTGATGTTGCCTTGAAGGTTCGAGCCGTAATTGGACTGATCCTGGCACCGGTTCTGCCGGCTGCCTCAGAACTCGATGCTCTCCGCGATGAGCCACGCACCAAAGAACTCTATTATCGTACTCACAAATACTTGGCTCTCTTCGGAATACCCGTCGTGGTGTGCTGTGATACCTACTCAAGACGCTTCGTTGAACTGTGGCTCGGGAAAAGTATGGCTCTGATCGCTGTTCCGATGAGTGTGTTGATCACGGTCAGTTTTTTCAATCTTGCCAGCGGCCCAGGCTTTCTCATTTTCGCTGGGCGCGGGTACCTCCGGCCGGCGATTCAGTCGTCAATTCTCGGAATCACCCTCAGCATCGTTTTAAGCCTCGGATTAATTTACAGGTACGGCTTCGCAGGGGCGGCTTTTGGAACATCCGCCTCGGTGCTGATTGCCGCCCTCTATCTGATTTGGGTGTTCCACCATGAATCTGGCTACTCTTTCGGCCGACTCATCGCTGAAGGCTATTTGAAACCTTCATTATGCGCCTTGTTTTCCATCGGAGTGATCTTATTGACGCATCCGGTCAAGGCAACATCTTGGATCCGCTTGTTCGCGGTGAGCAGCATGTTTGGCGCAATCTACGTTGTTGTTATTCTTCTGAGTCATTTCCTGGACGACTACGACTGGTCAAAAATCGAGGCTTTTATGCCAGTCATGAGACACGCCAGAAAATTCGGATTGCTCGCTTGATCCGAGACGTGGAATCTTGGTTTCGACTGGGATGAACTCGGGTTTGCGTGATAGCGGAACGGTCGGGCTATTGTGAGCATCTGCCATGAAACAAAACGAACTATCGATTGCAAGCGTCACAGTTGCTTATAACGGTGTGACGTCTCTGAATCGGCATCTAGAAAGTCTAAAGCGGCAGAGCCGACGGCTCGACGAAATCATAGTCATAGACAATGGGTCTACGGATGGCACGCGTTCCCTGATTGCCAAAGAGCACCCAGAAGTAAAACTCATATGTTTACCCGAAAATCAGGGTGTCGGCGCCGCGCTGGAAACGGGTCTTAGCTATGCCGCTTTAGAAAAGAGCCATGATTGGGTGTGGCTTTTCGACCAAGACAGTGAACCTGAACCGGATGGGCTCGAGCGTTTGCTCTCTGGTCTTGGCTTTTTCGGTGGGACCGAGGAAAGCGTTGCCATCCTTGCCCCGACCTGTCTGCACCCCTCGAGTCAGACTGTTTATCCCGGCCTCTGCTTCGAGAAAGGTAAGTTTGTACCAGTACCGGCTGATGCAGCGTCGCCTGCGGTTCAGGTGGACATGGTAATTTCTTCCGGCACGCTCATTCGGAAAGAAGCAATTCTGCGTGTCGGGATGCCCCGCGCCGATTTTTTCATAGATTTCGTCGATTTTGAATACTGCTTACGACTTCGTCGGCACGATTTCAAAATTGTTGTCATTCGCGAGAGCAAACTGAATCACGCGATCGGCGATGCGACTTCAAGAAAACTTTTTGGTCGCATCAGACACGGCACTAATCACGCACCATGGCGTGAATATTACATGACTCGCAACGAGACTTTCACAATGTGGCACTTCTATTCTGGAGTCAGGACGAAAGCGTTCACGCTCTACCGGATCGCGTGGCACATGATGGACGTGTTCTTATTTAGCCGGGACAGGTTCGCATGTTTCGCTATGATTTACCGTGGCTTTGTGGACGGGCGTGCGGGCCGGCTCGGCGCCAGATTCCTTCCGCAGTCGGACAAGTCGTCCCACCAAGAAGAATCGACAACACTGGATTGGAGAACCCCTTAGCACGCGAAAGGCCTTCGGGACACTACGGGGCAGAGGTTATTTCGGCACTGGCCAAATCACTGGCTTCGATATGTTTTCTTTGAATTCGTTTTTTAGTTCGTTTTTCGCGCAGTCACCGCCGTCATACGCAGGCGGCTGGAAGTCTCGACCCCAGTCGTCAAGACTGTATCGTTATCTGCGCCTCCGTCCAGACAATCAACTTCCGTTCTATTGCCAGCCCATCATCCTGTTTGCGATTTCATGGTTAGCTATGCTGGGGTCGTTGGCATTTCACGTGTCTTATGACAGTTACCCGGGCATGGAACTCCCGATTCTTCTGTTTTCCATTTCCATGATTTCTCTCATGGCTGGCTACATGCTCGTCCACTTTTTCAGCGAAAAGCAATATCCCAAAGACGTCGGCGCCGAATACATGCTAGACGTCTCGAAACTGCGAAGACTGAATCAAATTCTCGTCCTCATTGCCATTCTGATCATGGTTGTGAATGTCAAGCTCGAGGGCCTACCACCCGTCTTCGGTTTGTTCTCATTTGATACAAAAGTTTATTTGGAATATGGGCGCCTGAAACAATTACTGTTTCCCGTGCTCATTATCATTACGGTCAATGCTTTCCTTGATCCGTCACGTCTTCGGAAAGTTCTTTATTCAAGCTTCGGCCTGCTTTCGATGCTTGTCTATGTGACCCGCGGAGGAATTCTTGGCGCTTTGATGCAAGCCTTCTTCGTGTTCTCGATGACCACGAAGATTAGCAAAAAGCGACTTCTTGCCCGAGCAGCGGGGGTGCTGGTGGTGTTGATCGTACTCGCTGATGTAATCGGCAGTAATCGCACGACTCAGGCGGGATTTCTTGAGTTTCTCCAAATTCGGAAAGAATTCTGGGAGTGGCCCATGGTTAGCCTTTGGGTAATCTCCTATTTTTCGATTCCCCTGTCGAACCTGTGTTGGATTGTGCATGATTTTCACTTTACGACTGCTACGTTTTCTTTCCTAAACCCGGCACTTCCCTCATTTTGGCTTCCCTCAGACCCGCACGAGAGCTTTATTGCCGGGCAAACTCATGTCATCGACAATGTGCACACCTACCTGGCGCCGTATTTCATGGATTTCTCGTTTGCTGGAATATTTCTTGCCAACCTGGTTTTGGGAGCGATTTGTGCCATTCTAGTTCGGAGGGGAATCGGCCGCTACTTCTTAACTTCCGCAATTTTCCTAGGATGTGTCGCCGATATCTTTTTCAATGATAACTTCATACCTCTTTCTACCCTGCTTCAATTTGTGGCGCAGGCGTTTGTCCAGCACTACCTGTTAAAAGCAGTCGCCAAACGGTCGGAACATGGGAGCGTCGCCGCCATTGCCTGAAGCTTCCGCTTTGCACAGCACCCGATCGGGTGCGCGAAAGCCTCCTCTGCGATTTTTGGCGGTCATAACGCTCTACAAGCTCGCGCCGGAAGATTCTTCCAGCTTTCGGACTCTGCAACGAGCCATCTCGCAACTCGATCCGTCTCGCGGCAGCGTCATTGTGCTTCTTCACGACAATAGTCCCAGTACCGTCAGCGAGGCAGAGCTCGCGCCGAATGTTCGCTACCAACATACCTGTCACAATGCGGGGCTTTCCGATGCTTTCAACTCAGCCTTGGAAATGGCGATGCGCGAAAATTGTGATTGGCTCCTCACATTGGATCAGGATACCGATCTGCCCGTCGATTTCTTAGAACGAATATGCCATGCGGCGGAACTCGTATCGGACGATCCTGCGATAGCCGCTGTCGTCCCGCAAATTGTCGGAGAAGACCGGATGCTTTCTCCGAACTGGTTTTGGGCGGGTGCGATTCCAGTCTGGTTTCCGAAAGGCTTTGTCGGCGTTCCAAATCAGCCGACGTTTGCCTTTAACTCCGCGTCTACATTGCGGGTAAGCGCCTTACGCCAAATCGGGGGCTACAACAAATGGTTTTGGCTCGATAACAGCGACGCTGCCGTATTTCACGAATTGCACCGGTACGGTAAACGTATCTTTGTTGCCGGAGACATCCAGGTCAATCACAACTTTTCTATGTTGAACATTGAGCGACGAATGACGGCACATCGCTATCACAACATTCTCATGGCTGAGTCAGCGTTTTGGGATCTTGCCATGAACCCCCTCGCTGGAGCAGAACGGACGGCGCGGCTGTTCGTGCGTTGGTGCAAGCAACTGCTCCGTGGTGACGAGGCGAAGTTTCGAAGAGAAACCGCTCGCGCTCTGATGAGACGGATATTCACTACTCGGCGATCCCGTCTGACAGGGTGGAAGCGAGAACTCCTGGACGTTCGTCCCGAGTTGGCAAAAGTTCCGGAGCAGGACCGAAATCCGAAACTGTCGGTCTGCTTGGCAACTTGCAACGGAGAGAAATTCGTTCGCGAACAGTTGATGTCCATACTGGATCAGCTCGGAGCTCATGACGAAATCATCATCGTGGACGATGCATCCGAGGACCACACAAAAGAGATAATTGCAGCCCTCGACGACGATCGCATCCGTTTAATCGAGAATCAGCAGCGCCAAGGTGTAGTGAGAACTTTCGAACGCGCCGTCCGCGCAGCGTCCGGGGATCTGTTGTTCCTGAGCGACCAGGACGACATTTGGGCTCCTAACAAAGTTTCGCGATTCGTGGATGCATTCGACAGAAATCCCGAAGCCATGATTGTGACGAGCGACATCCAGACTATCGATGAGTTTGGCAATCCCCTGACTGATCACATTTATTCGCAGTCACGGCCCTTCACTTCGTCGGTCATCGGCAATCTGATCTCAAATCGATTTCAGGGAGCTGCCATGGCTTTTCGCTCCCGAATTCTCACTCAAGTGCTCCCTTTCCCCGAGGGTTTCCATCTGCTTCACGACGCGTGGATCGGTACCAGGAATAGTGCAACTGGTGGGAAAGCGATCTGCCTGGACGAAAAGTTGTTGCTGTACCGTCGCCACTCCGGCAATGCCAGCAACCGTTTGCATGTAGCGGAGCAGGTTTTAAAACGGTTGCGCCTTCTCCTGGCGCTTGTGACCAGGTGGTTCAAGAATAGATGGACGCCAACTGCTGGCCTCCCCTGAGCTTTTTAACGCCGCTTGCCACCGGCCTTTACGAAATTAACCAGCGATTCTAGTCAGGTTCACCAGCATCAGGTCCAGCCGTGCGATGGCTAATTTCTGGGCTGGGACTATACTGGCGGGGACCACCAAAAACGCGACCTTCGACGACGGCGGCCGAGCACAACCTTTTCCCCACAACAACTTTTCTTTAAGAACTGGGTTGATTCTAATTAGTTGCACGGCTCGGGGGCTCGAGAAAGTCGCTTTATACCGTACAAGATCGATTTTGTTCGATGGGTTCGCGTATGCACGTCCGCAGCAGTTCGTTGATTTGTCCAGAATTTGTACCAGAAGATGATCGGGCTGGTTCTTTCGCCTCGAACGCTCTGAGTTTTTGTGCACTCAAAGTCTAGAAACGCTCTAGAATGGTAGTACTGGACGAATGACAGCAGCCCACGATCTCCAGGCCAAGGGATTATTAGGGTGACGCTCGACACTGAGGAGTGTGATGCAAGTTACAGGCTCCCCATTTGCTATTGACTTCGAAACTACGTGCCCGTTACAGTACCGCTCATTCAGCGACAAATTCGCCAAGGTGCCGCAGACTGTCCCGTATCGCCGAGCGCCAATTGGTTGCTGCTTCCTCCTAGGCGGTGTGCTCCAGCGATTCGCTGGCGGCCCCTTTATTCCGGACAACTGGTTGCTCACTTAAGCATAAGAAACTTAAGATATCTTCTGAGAGAATTTTAGGTAGCAGCAATCAGCGAGGCAAAGGCATCTGAGAAAATGGCAAAACAACCGCTTTCGTCTAGTGCAATCGGCCAAGCTGGCCTCGGCGAGGGTGTGAATGGTTGAATGTTCCATTTTGTTGTTGACCAAGAATGGCGGGTCTGATCTTCAGGGCGTTCTTTCCTCGCTTTACAGTCAGCGAGAGGTAAGCCCATTCGAAGTGATAGCCGTTGATTCCGGTTCGACCGACGGCTCCCTCAATGTCCTCCGCAGTTACCCCTTGCGCTTGGAACAAATCGCTCCTGACACTTTCCATCATGCCGGCACTCGAAATTACGCTGCTAGCCTTGCAACTGGACGAATTCTGGTCTTTTTATCCCAGGACGCCATCCCCGCGTCGGAGCACTGGCTCACAACGATGATTTCTAACTTCGCCGATCCTCGCGTCGCTGCCGTTTATGGACGACAGTTTCCCCGGCGCGACTCTTCGCTGGAACGTCAGGATGCTTTGGACACCATCTATGGCGAACAGAAAATTGTCAAAGATCCGGCACAACGCAACGGAATCGGATATCGCTTCTACCACTTCTCGGACGTGAACGCGGCGATTCGTCGCACCATCTGGGAAGCCCATCGCTTTCCAGAGGATCTGAAAGTCTTCGAAGATTTGGGTATGGCAAAACAGATTCTGGATGGAGGTTGGAAAATCATATATGAGCCGAAAGCGGCTGTTTTCCATTCTCACACCCATACGACCATTGGACTGTTCAAGCGTTATTTTGACATCGGCTACACGCTCAAACGGCTGAATATCTGGGACGCACCCGGAACCAAGAAAACGCTTTTTCGCGATGGGCAAAAGCTGCTAAAAAGCAAACTGGGCCGCGCCGGCAATCATCGAACTCGCAAGTCTGCAGGACATGGCATTCGACAGGACATTGCCAAATCAATGGGACTGTTTCTCGGGCTCAATCAAAACTGTTTACCGCTAGTTTTGAAGCGACGAATGAGCGCATTTGGGATTTTTGAATGAAGGCACAACGCAGCGAGTGGATCACTACTGCTGCTTTGAAATAGGACGTTTTTCTGTATGATTCGCAGTCGACTAAGCTATGTCCGTTATTACTTAAGAATTTTGACGTTGTTGCTGCCCGCTTGTGCCTATTACATCGCCATAAAGCTTCGGTTTGGTTTCAACCTCTTCTTCCCGCGTACGGGCCTCCCGTCCTACTTCGGAATCATGTTGCTCACCACTATCGTTTGGGCGATTGCTGCGGAAGAATCGGGCCTCTGGAGTGTCGAGCAACTGTACGCGCCAGGGAAAAAGAGCCGTCGCCTTCTCGAAGCCCTTGCTTTCACCTACGCCATAGTCGCAGCGCTCGGTTTCATGTATCGCCAGGCCAGTTATTCACGGCTCGTCATTGGCATGAGCGCCGTCGCGCTTTTTGTTCTGGCCACGATTGCCCGGATCGCCTTCCGCGTCTTCCTCGAACTCCTCCGCAACAGCGGGCGAAACGAAGTCAAGATCCTTATGGTGGGGACGGACCGTTATGCCCGCCGGGTCACCACCTCGCTCCAGAATGGCGAAGTTCTTCCCTGCCGAGTGGTCGGCTTCGTTCACCTCCCGGACCAGGAAATCGCCGTCGAAGGTCCTGTGTATGAGATCGACCAGATTCCGAATTTTTCGAATGGTCACTCCATCGACGATGTGATTATCGCGTTACCAGCGGGTCGGCTTAGCGACGTCCAAAAGGTAGCTCCCGCTCTCGAGAAGCTCTGCGTGCCGACGCGCGTCGTCGTCGATCTCGGCGAAGGCGTCGTCATTCGCGATCGTCTCATCGACCTGGGCGGAATCCATATGCTCGATCTTCAGCCCACTCTGGCCGAGACCGCTCCCTATCTCTTCCAGAAGCGCATCTTCGACATTGTTCTCTCTTCCCTGATCGTCCTGGCGACGCTGCCTCTCACCCTATTGATCGCCTTAGGCGTGAAGCTCAGCAGCCGTGGTCCCATCTTTTTCGTGCAGGAACGTGTTGGTCTCAACGGTCGGGTCTTCAAGATGTTCAAGTTCCGCACCATGAGGGTCGGCAGCCGGGAAGAAGGCGACACTCAGTGGACTTGCGCCAACGACCCTCGGCGAACTGCCATCGGCGCATTCCTCCGCAAGTCAAATCTTGATGAACTCCCACAATTCATCAACGTGCTCAAGGGCGACATGAGCATCGTCGGACCTCGCCCCGAGCGCCCTCACTTCGTTGAGAAGTTTCTCGAAGAATTCGACCGTTACAACTTCCGCCACACCTTCAAAGCCGGCATCACCGGATGGGCCCAGGTCAATGGCTGGCGCGGAGATACTTCCATTGCCAAGCGTGTGGAATACGACCTCTACTACCTCCGCAACTGGAGTCTCACCTTCGATCTCCAGATCATCACCATGACCTTGCTCAAGATTTTCAACAGCAAGAACGCTTACTAGTCACCCCGCCTTTTCGTCTTTTCCGTTCCATATTGGTCGGCTGTCACGAAAAATTCACACAAGACGATTTGTCACTCGGCGACTCCGAAGCATAGGCTATCCAAAGGAGTCCTTCCATGAGCACTATCGACGTACCCGCCGACATCCTCGAACTCAGCCCTTATGCTCCCACTCGATCCACCATCCAGGGAACGCCTCTCAGCCCTGAAGAGTTGCGCAAGACCGAGGTCTACTGGCGCGCCTGCAATTACTTGAGCCTCGGCATGATCTATCTGCAGGAGAATCCCCTGCTCACTGAACCGCTGCGCCCGGAGCACATCAAGAATCGCCTGCTCGGCCATTGGGGCTCCAGTCCCGGACTTTCGTTCATCTACATTCATCTGAACCGGCTGATCAAGAAATACGATCTCGACATGATCTACCTCGCCGGCCCCGGCCATGGCGCACCGGGTGTTCTTGGTCCCGGCTATCTTGAGGGCACGTACTCCGAGATTTATCCGGAGAAGAGTCAGGATCCCGAGGGCTTGCGTGAGTTCTTCCACCAGTTCTCCTTTCCCGGCGGCATTGGCAGTCATTGCACTCCCGAAACACCGGGCTCAATTCACGAAGGCGGCGAACTCGGATATGTTCTCTCTCACGCCTGCGGTGCCGCTTTCGACAATCCCGATCTGATCGTCGCTGCAGTTGTCGGTGATGGAGAATCCGAGACCGGTCCCCTCGCGACTTCGTGGCACATCAACAAGTTTCTTAACCCCACGCGCGACGGCGCCGTTCTTCCGATCCTGCACCTTAACGGTTACAAGATTGATAATCCGACCCTGCCGGCACGCATCTCGCACGACGAATTGGAAAACCTGTTCCGCGGCTATGGCTGGACCCCCTATTTTGTCGAAGGCTCAGACGTTGAGAGCATGCACCAGGCCATGGCGGCCACCACGGAGCACTGCATTCAAGAAATCTGGGGGCATCGAGAGGCTGCCCGCAAGCACGGAGTCGCCACCCGTCCTCGGTGGCCGATGATCGTGCTGCGCTCTCCAAAGGGATGGACCGCGCCGCGCGAAGTAGAAGGCCATTACCTGGAAGGTTTCTGGCGAGCCCACCAGGTGCCTCTCCCCGGTGTCAAGAACGACCCCGTGCAACTTCGGGCCCTGGAGAACTGGATGCGCTCCCAAGAGCCCGAGAAATTTTTCGACGCAAACGGCAAACTCGCTCCCGTCTTCAGCGAACTCGCGCCATCCGGCACGCGCCGCATGAGCGCCAATCCTCACGCCAACGGCGGACGCCTCAAGAAGGCTCTGCGCCTGCCTGATTTCCGCGACTACGCCAATCCAACGGAGAAGCGCGGCCAAACCATGGCGGAAAACACACGCCCTCTGGGCCGCATGCTGGCCGACGTGATGCGAATGAATCCCAATAATTTCCGCGTCTTCGGCCCCGACGAGACTACGTCCAACAAGCTCGACGACATCTACAAAGTCAGCAAGAAATTCTGGATCGAGGAACGTTTTCCCGAAGACAACGACGGAGGCAACCTCGCCGCTGACGGTCGGGTCATGGAAATGCTCAGCGAGCACACGCTCGAGGGAATGCTCGAAGGTTACCTGCTCACCGGCCGCCACGGTTTCTTCTCAACGTACGAAGCCTTCGTACACATCATCGATTCCATGTTCAACCAGTATGCGAAATGGCTCGAGATCTGCAATCACCTCTCCTGGCGCGATTCCATCGCTTCCCTCAACCTCTTGATCACTTCCACCGTCTGGCGGCAGGATCACAATGGCTTCACCCACCAAGATCCCGGATTTCTCGACGTCGTCGTCAACAAGAGCGCCAATGTCACGCGCATCTATCTTCCTCCTGACGTGAACTGCTTACTGTCGGTCGCCGATCACTGCCTGCGCAGCCAGAACTACGTCAACGTGATTGTCAGCGACAAGCAGAAGCATCTGCAGTATCTGAACATGGACGAAGCCATTACCCACTGCACCAAAGGCATCGGCATCTGGGACTGGGCCAGCAACGACGAAGGTGGAGAACCTGACGTCGTCATGGCTTCCGCTGGAGACATCCTCACGCAGGAAGCTTTGGCGGCTACGGCTCTCTTGCGCAAGGAATTCCCCGACCTCAAGATTCGCTTCGTCAACGTGGTCGATTTATTCAAACTGCAACCGACCAGCGAGCATCCGCATGGATTGCCCGACCGCGACTTCGACTCCCTTTTCACGGTCAACAAACCGGTCATCTTCAACTTCCACGGCTATCCGCAACTGATTCACCGGCTGGCTTATCGCCGCACGAATCACGACAATATTCATGTGCGCGGATACAAGGAGCAGGGCAACATCAACACGCCCTTGGAGCTCGCGATCAACAACAACGTCGACCGCTTCAGCCTGGCCATGGATGTCGTTGATCGCGTACCGCGGCTACAGAAAATCGGTGGCCACGCGAAGGAAAGATTCCTCAACCAACAGATCGAATGCCGCAACTACGCGCACCAGTACGGTATTGATAAGCCGGAAGCCAACGACTGGGTGTGGCCCTATTGAGGAAGGCTAAAGCGGCTGTCCCACGTGGCTTCGTTAGTCGGTCGACAAATCGCCGGCCATTGGCTGAGGTGATTTTGAGTGTTTAACGGCAGATTTCGTCAATCATTCGCTTCATCGTCAATTGCCAAGGCGAACTGCCTCTCGCTCAGTCTGTTGAATTATCAATTTATAGAGCTCGCCATCTTCCGACGGAAGGCGTACCCACACCCCGAGGAGATTCGGCTCTTCCCCTATCAGGATAGCTGCGCCCCTGATAGGAGTGCCGTTCTTCTGCAACCTTGAATCGGTGCCCAACCCTTCTGCCTGTGCAGGTGTCGAGAACTCCACGACATTTTCGCCGCGATACTTTAGTGAGTCGACGGGATAGGGACCATACGGAAACGAACTGGCTGGCTCAATCCCTACGGCGATGACACCTTCAACAAAGTCCTTACGGGTCGGAAACGCTCGGGCAATTATCTTGGCGACTGCAAACCTGCCAGATGTGCCTCCGTATTCCAAGGAGATTTGAACAACAGGCCCAGCAAATCCTTTCCAACTTGACGACAACACTTCAGCAGAATTGATTGGATCAGGAAATACATAGAGGGTCGTACCACTCGATCCATATGCCCCAAGGCAGTGCCAGCCCTTCGGGGCGAGAACTCCGACTCCTTCCTTAGCTTTGTAGTAGGCGAGGCGTCGAGCTGCTTCTGTGGAGATTGCCATCGTCTTCTCTCCCCCAGAGGGTGCGTTGATCGGACCGAGTTGACCGTCAGATTTACACCCGACAAATGGGACCGGGGCGACAGCATCCTTAGCTTGAGTCGTTGGAGATTTAGCTTGGCCGTACAACGAACAATGCACGCAAGCCAATACCGTCAACAGGCATAAGCCCCGTTTCGCTCCATGCATGCGCTTATTGTAAGGCTGGAGTTGTAGACCTGTTGAAAGATCGCGATATCACTCACCGGCCTAGCTAGTCGGGGGCGCAATCAGAACGGAGCCGTTCTGGGTTGAGCCAGGTTGAGATCGAGTCCTACGATGGGTGCGGTTCCCCTTTGATCACGCGCACCGTATCCCGCGCAATCAGTAACTCTTCGTCCGTCGGGATCGCATAGGCTAGAAGCTTGGAATCCTCGGCTGAGATCATCCCTTCTCGGCCGACGGTCTGCTGATTTTTGGCCTCATCGAATTTCAGGCCCGCCCATTCCATTCCCGTACAAATTCTTGAACGCACATCAGGTGAGTTTTCCCCAATGCCGCCTGTAAACACGATCGCATTGGCTCCCCCCATGGCAGCCAAATATGCACCAATGTATTTCCGCGCCCGGTAGCAGAAAAGTTCGATCGCCAGCCGCACTCGACGGTCATCGTGCTCCTTCAACTCGGCTTGCAGTTCCCGCATGTCATTGGTGAGCCCTGAAACGCCGAGCAACCCAGACTGCGTATTCAGCAGGGTATCGACTTCCGAAGATGACATCCCCTCTTTCCGCGCAATCACGCTGACGATCGCCGGATCGAGATCGCCCGACCGCGTCCCCATTACCAGGCCTTCTAGAGGCGTCATGCCCATGGAAGTATCCACGGAAGAGCCGTCTTTGATGGCGGCGGCGGAACATCCATTCCCCAAATGCAGCGTGATGATGTTGGTCTGTTCCCTTGTCAATCCCCGCAGCGCCCGGTAACGAAATGCCACGTAGCGGTGCGAGGTCCCATGGAATCCGTAGCGCCGGATCTTGTGCCGCCGATACAGGTGATAAGGAATCGCATATAGATACGCCTGCTCCGGCAGCGAGTGATGGAATGCCGTATCAAACACAGCCACCTGCGGCACATCCTTGCCAAACAACTCCCGCGCCGCCAGAATCCCTTTCACATTGTTCGGATTATGCAGCGGCGCCAGATCGATGCAATCTTCAATTCCCTTCAGCACCCGATCGTCGATGAGTGTTGATTCTTTGAAAAGCTCGCCTCCATGCACCACGCGATGTCCCACAGCATTCACATCTGCAGTGCTCTTAATTTCCGAAATTCCTGAGCGATCCGACGCGATGTATCGCAGTATGTAGTCCAGTGCCGCTCCCATGTCACGCACCGGCGCGGTAAGCGTTCGCTCCGGCTGATCGCGATAGCGAACCTTGATGATTCCTTCCCCGCCAATCCCCTCCACTTCTCCACGGCATATACGATCGTCCTTGTACTGCTTAATCCGCTCAAGATCAGTGGCAATTACCTGGAATTTCAGACTCGAGCTTCCCGAGTTAAGAATTAGAACGTTCATCGAAGCGCCTTTCGTTTTAGAAGAGGTCAGCTCAAAGATAAGCTCTGCGGCCTGTACCCAGCAATGAGAGCCGGCCTGTATTCGTGCAATTGTGGATTTTTGTGTGAAGGCAAGGCGAGGATCGGACGACCTCGCCAGCAACTACGCGGGGATCAGCCCCTGATAAATAGCCATCCCCACCACGGCATCGACGCCCATAGCATGCAGTTCATCGATCTCTTGCTGCGACCTTATTCCTCCGGCGGCAATCAACTGACGAGCCGTAGCCTCTCGCAGCGGACGGATTACTTCCAGCGGGAATCCCTGCAGCAGCCCCTCCGTGTCCACATTCGTATACAGGAATGCGCCGCACCAACGGTCGAGCGCTTGAATCATATCCAACGGTCGGACTTCCGTGATCTTCCGCCACCCGTGAGTCGTGACCCGTCCGCCTATCGCATCCAGAGCAAACACGAGGCGTTCTGAGCCACACGACGCAGCTAACTCCTCTGCAAACTTCGCACTGAGTTCTCCATCAGCGAACAGCGACGATCCGACAATAACGCGCCGTGCACCCGCTTCTAACATTTGCCGTGCAGCCTCGACGCTGCGAATGCCTCCGCCGACCTGGCACGGCAAGCGACTCGCAATCTCGCGAACCAGCGCCGCATTATTCCCAGATCCGATTGCCGCGTCCAAATCGATCAACTGCACTAGCGGGTACGCTGAAAATCGCTGCACCCATTCTTCAAACCCATCGAACTCCAGCGCTTTTTTCTTGCCCTGGACAAGCTGCACCACCTTGCCGCCCATCAGGTCAATCGAAGGAATCAGCACGGCCACCTCACGGGGATTCCCTGCGCACCAATCTCCTGCTTCAGATCGGCCAGCTTGCCGTATCCGTAATGAAAAATGGACGCAGCCAGCGCCGCGTCCGCGCTTCCCTCGCGAAACACGTCTACAAAATGCTTGGCTCCGCCGGCGCCCCCAGAAGCGATCACCGGAATTCGAACCGCCTCCGCGACCGCCCGTGTCAATGCGCAATCAAAGCCGGCGCCCGTTCCATCGCGATCCATCGACGTTAATAAAATCTCCCCCGCGCCATATTCTTCCGCCTCTCGCGCCCAAACAATTGCGTCCCGACCGCTGCTCGTACGCCCCCCATGCGAAAACGTCTGCCAGCCCGAACCATTCCGCTTGGCATCGATCGCCACCACAACTGCCTGCGATCCGAATCGTTCAGCGATCTGCGTAATCAACTTCGGCTCGGCCAGCGCTGCCGAATTGATGCTGATCTTATCAGCCCCCGCTGCGAATGCTGCCACCGCGTCCTCTAGTTTGCGAATCCCTCCGCCCACCGTAAAGGGAATGAACAGCTGCCGAGCCGTTCTTCGCACCGTCTCCAGCAGCGTCGCTCGCCCCTCGTGTGTCGCTGAAATATCCAGCAGCACAATCTCGTCCGCTCCAGAATCGCTGTGCCGTTTGGCCAGCTCGGCGGGATCTCCCGCATCTCGCAAATCGACGAACTGTACGCCCTTCACGACGCGTCCGCCGTTCACATCGAGACAGGCGATAATCCGTTTCGTCAGCATGATCTAGCTCAACTATTACAATTCGCAAAAATTGCTCAACACCTTCAACCCAATATCGCCGGACTTCTCCGGATGAAATTGCACCCCGAACAGATGTTTCATCTCGACCGCCGCCGAAAATCGACCACCGTATTCGCAGCAAGCAACAGTCGCATCTGCAACCGGCGCACGAAACGAATGCGTGAAATACACAAACGATGATGACGGTACGCCGCGAAATAGCCGTGACGCCGAATCAATCTCCACTGAATTCCATCCCACATGCGGAGACTTCACCGCGGCCGGAAATCGTTCGCACTCTCCCGCCAAAACACCCAACCCACGCGTCTCCGAGGCCTCATGGCTCCCCTCAAACATCCATTGCATCCCGACGCAGATCCCCAGAAACGGCACTCCACGCTCCACCGCCTTTGCGATCTGTTCGCGGACACCAGATCGTTCCAGTGCCGCAGTCGATGCAAAGTGCCCGACTCCCGGCAACACAATCTTCGGTGCCTTCGCCACCACCGCCGGATCAGACGTAATCTCGCATTCCTGCCCCAGCCAGTCGAACGCCTTTTTCACCGACACAAGATTTCCTGCACCGTAATCGACTATCGCGATCACTACAGCACTCCTTTGGTGCTCGGAAGTAGTCGTACCATCTGCGGATCGCGCCAGCACGCCGCCCGCAGTGCCCGTGCAAACGCCTTGAACAGCGCCTCAATCTTGTGATGGCTCGATCGTCCATACAGCACGCGCGCGTGAACATTAGCCCGCGCTCCGCGCGCAAAGCCTTCGAAGAAATCGTCGACCAACTCTGACTGCAAATCTCCCACCAGCCGCGTTTTCACTTTTGTGTCCACCACCGCCGCCGTGCGCCCGCAAAAATCCACCGCCACCATGCCCATCGTCTCGTCCATCGGCATCAGAAAATACCCGGCGCGCAGAATCCCGCGTTTCGTGCCCAACGCCTTGTCGAACGCTTGTCCGAGCACGATGCCCACATCTTCCACCGTATGGTGCTGGTCTACATCGAGGTCGCCATTCGCCTTCAGTTTCAAGTCGAAGCCGCCGTGATGCGCGAACAGCTCCAGCATGTGATCGAAGAATCGAATCCCCGTCGACACCTGATATTTCCCGTGCCCCTCGATCGTCAGCGAAATTTGAATCTGTGTCTCTTTGCTCGCCCGCTTAATCGTTCCCTTTCTCATCGTCGCGACGCTCCCTGGGCAATGCCCAACTCCTCGACCACTTCTTGCAGTGCGGCGAGCATTCGATCGACATGCTCTTTCGGACCGAGTGTGATCCGCACGCATCCCTCGCATCCGTGATCACTCGACCGATCGCGCACCAAAATCCCTCTCCGCCGCATCTGCTCGACGAACTTCGCAGAATCCGTCTTCGACAATCCAACACGCATCAGAATAAAATTCGCCTGACTCGGCCAAAACCGAATCCCGTAGACACCAAGCGCCTTCTTCAGTCGCTCCCGCCCCTCGCGAACTTCCGCCACATATTCCTCCACATAACCCTGATCCGCGATCGCCTCCGGCACACAACCCAGCGCCACCGCATTGACGTTATAAGGCGATGCGACTCGCCGTACCGACTTCATCTGCTCCGCATCCCCAGCCAGTACCCCGAGACGCAGCCCCGCCATTCCGTACGCCTTCGAAAAAGTCCGCGCTACATAAACGTTCGGAAGTTCTCGCCAAGCTCCCAGCATTGTCTGCCCGTAGAATTCGTAATAAGCCTCATCCACCAGCAGCGCCGCGTCTGGTGCAGATCGTGCAATCCGTAACAAATCTTCTCTAGACGCCACCGACCCCGTCGGATTATTCGGATTGGCCACGCAGATCAATCGAGTTCTCCCGCTAACACGTTCGATCAGCGTCTCTGCCGGAAACGCAAAGTCTTCGCCGGCCGCAACCTCGACGACCCGCGCCCCAGTTGCCATCGCGTAAATTCGGTACATCGAATACGTCGGCACCACGATCACCGCTTCATCGTCCGCCTCGAGATACGTCTCACACAGCAGATGAATCGCCTCATCAACGCCGTTCGTCAGCAAGACTTCGTCCGCTGGAACTCCCAGAAATCCAGCGACCGCAGCTTCCGCCGGACCGCGCTCCGGATACTTCACCAGTTGTTCGGGATCAAGGCCGCGCAACCGCTCCAGCACTCGCGGCGAGCATCCGACCGTATTCTCATTGAAATCCAGTCGTAGCCCCTCACGTCCCGCGAGCGGCGGATGATACAGAGGCACTGCGAGCACCGCTTCTCTCGGCTTAAGCACGTTCGCACCTCACGCGAACAGACTTTGCGTGCGCTGGCAATCCTTCCGCCACCGCGAGACACTCGATCGTGGGAGCGATCCCCCGCAGTCCGGCGGCAGAAAGCTGCTGCACCGTCACCACCTTCACGAAATCCAGCACGCTCAACCCTCCCCGGAAACGCGCCTGCCCGGCCGTGGGTAGCACGTGGTTCGGGCCCGACACATAATCTCCAGCCGCCTGTGCCGAATAATCCCCCACAAAAATCGACCCCGCATTCCGGACCGACGGCAGATCTTTCTCGCTCACCGTAATATGTTCGGCAGCCAAACGATTCGCCCATTCGCAAGCCTGACCGCTAGATCCCGCTATCAAGATGGCACCCCGCGTCCGCAATGATCTCTTCGCCGTCGGATTCTCCCGCGCCTGTCGCCCCACGCATTCGGCCACAGCTCGGGCCAATTTACGTGATGTGGTAAGAAACAGCGCCAGGGTCTCCACATCGTGCTCCGCCTGCGCCACAAGATCTGCTGCAATAAACTCCGGATTCCCGTCGTCGCTCCAGATCAGCGCTTCTGTCGGACCAGCAAGAAAATCGATAGCGCAATCAAACGACACTAGTTTCTTCGCCGTAGTCACGTATGAATTCCCCGGCCCAACAATCTTGTCCACTCGCGGAACGCTCTCCGTCCCGTACGCCAAAGCAGCGATCGCCTGTGCCCCTCCTACGCGATAGAACTCACGCACCCCAAGCATCGCCGCCGCTCCCAGCACTTCTCGTGACGGATTCGGCGACGCGACGCGAATATTCTTCACTCCGGCCACCAGCGCCGGAATCACCGTCATGAACACCGTCGACACCAGCGGATAGCGTCCCCCCGGCGCGTAGCATCCCACCGAATCCAGCGGCTGTATGCGCTGCCCCAGCGACATTCCGTGATGCGTTCGTGTCCACGTGCGCGGCTTTTGCCATTCACAGAAGCGCCGGATATTCTTCGCAGCCTCGCGCAACGCTTTCTTCAACCCAGGTGACAATGATTCCCACGCAGCACTCATCTCGTCCTGCGAAACTTGTAGCAACTGCTTTGTGGCCAGCCCATCCAACTTCTCCGCATATCGCCGCAACGCCTTGTCGCCGCCTCGCCGCACATCATTCACAATGCGCCGCACCCGGGGCTCGAGGGCGCTCAACTCGACGCTCCGCGCCGCGAGTCGTCCGACCAGCGCCTCTGCCTGCTTGCCAGAGACGATCCGCATCACAGCACCACCTTGTTCAGCGGATATTCCACGATCCCCTCGGCCCGCGCTTCTTTCAGCCGCGGGATCACATCCCACGCAGCGCCCTCGTCGATTACGGTATTCACCGCGAGCCAGTCTTCATCGCTTAGATGGGAAATCGTCGGCTTCTGCAATGCAGGTAAAACCCCGAGCACCGCGGCGAGATCATTTTTGCGAACGTTCAACATGAGCCCGACGCGATCCTGCGCTTCCATCGCACCCTGCAGCATCAACGCCAGATTGTCGATCTTGTGCCGCTTCTCCGGATCGGCATACGAACCCTTGTTCGCGATCAACTGGGTATTCGATTCCAGCACCGTCTCCAGAATTCGCAGCCGGTTCGCCTTCAGCGAGTTTCCCGTCTCCGTGACCTCGACAATCGCATCCGCGAGCATGGGCGGCTTCACTTCGGTCGCGCCCCACGAAAATTCCACCCTCACGTCAACATTTTTGTTCTGGAAATAATCGCGCGTCACCTTCACCAGTTCAGTGGCAACGATGCATCCATCAAGATCTTCGGCCCGCTGAACGCTGGAATCGTCCGGCACCGCCAGCACCCAGCGCACTTTCCCCCGGCTCCGCTTCGCATAAATCAGATCGCTGACCTTCACCACTTCCAACCCGCTCTCCACCACCCAATCCAACCCGGTGAGCCCGGCATCGATCGCGCCATGCTCAACGTATCGAGCCATCTCCTGCGCGCGGATCAGCATGCAATCGATCTCCGGATCCGCCGTTGTAGCGAAATACGAACGCCCGTTCGTGTACGCAGGAAGCCCGGCCCGCGCAAACAACTGCAGCGTGGCCTCCTGCAAGCTGCCCTTGGGAATTCCGATACGCAGCTTCATCGCGCCTCCTTTCCGGAACTCGCTGTCGCTTGCGCATTCCGCACCGGAATTGTTTCCGTGAAGCACGACCGCGTCCCGCGATGGCAAACCACTCCCTGCCCTTCGACCTCCACTCGCAGCAATAGCGTGTCCTGATCGCAATCCGTCTGTGCCGAGACCACTCTCAGCTTGTTGCCCGAGCTCTCGCCCTTCATCCACAGCTCGTTCCGTGTACGGCTGAAGAACGTCACGTAACCGCGTTCCAGCGTCTGTTCGAACGCCTGGCGGTTCATGAAGCCTACCATCAGAACTTCGCCATCGCGCCAGTCCTGCACTACGGCGGGGAGCAAGCCATTCATTTTTTCAAAATCAAGCTTCGTATTCATCGCGCAATTCCTTTCGGAAAAACAAAAAGCCCGCTGAGCATTCGCTTCAGCGGGCCTGAACCTGATAAGTGCTTTTAGATTAATTCTGCAATCTCAGGTACGCATCCCCGCCTCCACGCTATGCGCATGGTGATGATGGCGGTGATGGACATGAGGCTGCATCAATCAAAGATTACGTCCGCCCACCCACTTCGTCAAGACAAAATGGCCGTGCGTCACGAATCTGATTTTTCGATTGACTCAATCATAATTACAAATCGCGCAATTCTCGGCGCCTCGGACGATCAGTCCGCTTCCCTCTCGACGCACCCATTTCGCCGAACTGGCAGCCGGACCGCGCCGAAGCGTAGCATGGAACGCTGGTCATCAGTCATTTCATCCACTCATCTCTGCAACGGAGATTTCATGAAAGCGTTCTCTTCAGCGGTCGGATCGTTCTCGCAACTTATTACCGCCTTCGCATTCCTGTTGAGCTTCGCTGCTCCAAGCCACTCTCAAATCGCGGTCACCACCGAACCCGTATTCTACGGCCCCTACAACGCGATTTTCCTGCCCGACGGCGACGGCCTCCACAAACCTCTGGTAAAAGACGATTCCATCCTTCGCTCCGATTCGCCCTGGTCCCTCTACGCTTGGGTGAAGCCGGCTGACTCGTCCAAAGCCTCCACCATAATCGCAGGTGTGGGCGATCCCTCCGACGAATTCTTCCGCGCGCTTGCTCTGGACAACGGCCACGTGCTGCTCTCGATTGGTAAAGACAACAGTCTTTCCGCCCCCGCATCCTTCGCGCTTGGAACTTGGCATCTGCTTGCCGCGACTTTCAACGGAGAACAATTCGCTCTCTTCGTGGACGGAGCCAAAGTGGCAAGCGGCAAGCTCGATGTCGGAAGCATCAGCCCAGTTCTCGAAATCGCTCCTCCCGCTCCGCCCTCGACAAACTGGCAACACTTCGGCGGAACGATCGCGTCGCTGACTCTGCTTCGCAAAGCGTTAACCCCGGACGAAATCAAGCAACTCTCGACGCCCCCGGGAGATTTCGCGAATGTCGAATTCGAAGAAGGATCCAAACCTTGGCCCGTGCAAACTCGCGGCCAAGCCGGATACCGCGCTCCGCAAGATCCTTCCACCATGCCGCGCAGCAAGGCCCCGTTCTCTCATCCCGAGGCCAAGGCGCTACACGCTCAGGAAATTCTCCAGCCCAACGGCGATTCTCAATGGACTCTCGCCGCCGGGTGGACCATGATTCCGGCGCCCAAAATTACCGCCGACGGCGCCGCAATCTCCCAACCCAACTTCAAGGCCGGCGATTGGATGTCTGCCACCGTCCCCGGCACCGCTCTCACCACCATGATCGATCGCGGAATCTATCCCGACCCCGATTACGGCCTTAACAATCTCTCCATTCCCGAGAGCCTTAACAAGCAGGACTACTGGTATCGCGTCGAGTTCCGTCTGCCTCGTCAAGCTCGCGATCGCCGCCTCACAATCACTTTCGAAGGCATCAACTACGCAGCTTCCGTCTGGCTCAACGGCCAGCCACTCGGATCGATCAAAGGCGCTTTCATCCGCGGAGTCTTCGACGTCACGAGCATCGCGAAGCCCGATCGTGCGAATGTTCTCGCGGTTCGTGTCTCTCCGCCGCCGCACCCCGGCATTCCGCAGGAGCAATCCATCAAAGGCGGTCCCGGTGAAAACGGCGGCATCATGTGCCTCGACGGCCCGACCTTCGTCGCAACCGAAGGCTGGGACTGGATCCCCGCCATTCGCGACCGCGATACCGGCATCTGGCAACCAGTCACCCTTACCGCAACAAGCACCGTGAAGATCGGCGATGCGCAAGTCGTCACCACGCTGCCGCTCCCCGACACGAGCAGCGCCGACGTCGAAATCATCGTACCGCTGGAAAACGATTCAACCACTCCCTCCACCGGCACGCTGAAGGCCGCATTTGGCGACACAAGCGTCACGAAGCAACTGACAGTTCTTCCCGGCAAGAGTTTGGTCACGTTGTCCCCCAAAGAATTTCCGCAGCTCACCGTTCAGCATCCGCGCCTCTGGTGGCCCAACGGATACGGTAAGCCCGATCTCTACACACTTCATCTCTCGTTCGCCGAGGGCACCACGCAGTCCGACGCGAAAGAGATTCGCTTCGGCATTCGCGAGATCACTTACGAGTTAAGTCTCCTCGACACCGCCGGCCACCTCCGCCGCGTCGAATATTCCCCGACAACCGCGAGAGAAGAATCCCAGCCAGTCGTCGACGTCCGCCACCAGGCCATGCGCGAGATTCCAGCCTCCGATCCCTTCCCCGCGGCCTTCCCGCCCGAATGGAAAGACGGCTGGAAATCGTGGGTCGCCTCGCTCATGCCCGGTGAAGAAAAATCTCCGTCGATCAAAATGCTGGACGACACTCGCGCCTCACCCTACCTCGTCATCAAAGTCAACGGCGTGCGCATCGCAGGCCGCGGCGGAAACTGGGGCATGGACGACTCCCGCAAGCGCGTCTCCCGCGAGCGTCTCGAGCCTTACTTCCGTCTGCACCGCGACGCCCACCTCAACATCATTCGCAACTGGGTTGGCCAAAACACCGAGGAAGTTTTCTACGATCTTGCCGACGAATACGGACTCATGGTCTGGAACGATTTCTGGGAATCCACGCAGAACTACAACGTCGAGGCCGAGGATCCCGCGCTCTTCCTCGACAACGTTCGCGACACCATCCTCCGCTTCCGCAATCATCCTTCGATCCTCGTCTGGTGCGGCCGCAACGAAGGAGTTCCTCAGCCCATCATCAACGAAGGCATCATTGACCTCGTCCACACGCTCGACGGCACTCGCTACTACTTCCCCAGTTCCAACCAAGTCAATCTGCAAAATAGCGGTCCGTACAAATACATGGATCCCACCCTCTACTACACCACTCTGAATCACGGATTCTCCGTCGAAACTGGCACGCCGTCGTTCTCGACGCTGGAATCGTTCCGCGCCTGGATTCCGAAAGAAGATCAGTGGCCCATCGACGACGTCTGGGCCTATCACGATTGGCATGCGAGCGGTAACGGCGAGATGGCGCCTTTCATGGCGCAGATGCAAGCTGAGTTCGGCGCACCCACCAGCCTTGAAGATTTCGACCGCAAGGCGCAGATGCTCGACTATGTCGATCACCGCGCCATCTTCGAAGGCATGAACGCCCATCTCTGGGCTCCCAACAGCGGACGCCTTCTCTGGATGACGCAGCCCGCGTGGCCCAGCAACACGTGGCAGATATTGAATTCCGACTACGACACGCAATCCTCGTTCTATGGCGTGAAGAAAGCCTGCGAGCCGTTGCACGTTCAACTCGATCTGTCGAACTACGACGTCGCGATAGTCAACACCACCAACGACGCGCAGTCTGGTTTGACCGTCGTCGCCGATGTCTATTCGCTCGACAACAAGCTTCGCCTGCACCATGAAGAAAAGCGAGACGCGCCAGCGGACGTCACTACCGACGGGTTCAACCTGGATCTAGCGCCCTTGTTGTCATCCGAGCAAATCGTACTCGTGAACCTGCATCTGCACGACGCCTCAGGAACAATCCTCTCCCGCAATCTCTACTGGCTCGGCGCGCAAAATTCTTCCTTCCGCCGCCTGAGCCATCTCGCTGGCGCAACGCTCTCGGCAACCGCCAAATCCACGCGCGCTGGAGAAAACATCCGCATCCAGGTCGAACTTCGCAACACCGGAACCGTTGCGTCGTTAGAAAACAAACTCACGCTGGTGAATGCCGGCGACGGTTCGCGGATTCTTCCCGCGTACTACACCGACAACTACGTCTCACTTCTCCCAGGCGAGAGCCGCGAGATCGAAATCGAATACCCGGCAAAGTCCGCGACCGGCGCGGCGCAGCTAACCCTCCGCGGATGGAACCTGCCCCAACAAACGATTGCAGTGAAGTGAATTCTGAAATGAGAAAAAGCGAATAGCCAGAAGAAACACAAAAGGAGGTAGCCCGGGTTTTCCCCTGTGCTCCCCTGTGCTCCTCTGTGCCCCCTGTGTTGAAAGCTTTTGACCTACTGAAACCGTCCGCCATCCCGGATCTGCCGCGCCGACTGTTCCAGAAAATCGTCGACATGCTGATGCCCCTGCGGCTCCATTCCGGTCTTCGCCTTGATCCGATCCGCAATCTGGATCGCCGTCCTCAATCGCACCGCCGGATCCAGTTCCCACCGCCGGCTCAAATAAGTTTCGATCAGCACCAACTCATCGGCGGTCACCTGCCCCAGCGCGCCCCTCGCAGAACCCGCGTCCGCCGCCGTGTTCCACGTTGGACGCACTTCCTCCGTCCGCTTCTCATGTACCACGACAGTTCCGGCTACAAAATCTCCCAGCCGGCGGCTCTGCCGGTTCATCATCATGCACACCAGTCCAACGCCATAAATTCCGGGCAGCCCATCCACGGCCCGCATCAAGTTCCTCCCAATCGCCTCAAACGCGTTGATCGGACGCCCGCTCTCCTTGATCACCCGTATCCCCGCATAGCGCTTGCCCGGCGTCTGCCCCTTCCACAGCGCCTCGAACACCGCGAAATATCCCCAATAAATCGCGAACAGAATAAAGATCCCCACCGCCGGACCGACCGATCCCGGCACGTACCACCACATCGAAGTCCCTAGTCCGAGTATCAGGAAGAAAACGATCCCGGCTATGATGTACAGCGCCGCCTGGATTAAAGTATCGATAGCGAACGCGAGGAACCGGCTGCCGATTCCTGCGAGCGGCAGTTCCAGAGCGATTTGCTCCGGTGTATCGATGTTTAGCTGATCGAACGAGTCCACAATGATTTCCACCCGCTGGCTGGAGAAGCGCAAGCCGCACTGGACCAAGCTCGAATCCCTGCTCGCCCAATCTTCCACCGGAGGCCTCAAGTCCCTCTCGCGTTCCGACCTGCAGGAACTCAGCCTGCTCTACCGCCAGACCGCGGCCGATCTCGCTGCTATCCGCGAAGACCGCGCATCCGTGCACTTTGCGCGCTACGTCAACCAGCTCCTGGTCCGCGCTCACAATACCATCTATTCCGGTCACCGTGCGAGTCCCCGGACGGCACTGTCCTTCTTCGTCGACGCCTATCCCGCGGCCTTCCGCCGCCATCTCAAACACGTCGCGCTCGCGACTGTCATCTTCGCCATCGCCGCCATCTTCGGAGCGATCCTCACCTACCAGAATCCCGACTTCAAGGTGAAGCTACTCGGCCCGCAAATGGTGGAGACCATCGATCGCCACCAGATGTGGACGCACTCCATCGTCGGCATCAAGCCAGTCGCCTCCAGCGCAATCATGACCAACAACATGTCGGTCGGATTCACCACCTTCGCGCTTGGCATCACCGGCGGTCTCGGCACCATTTACATGATGGCGTTCAACGGCTTGATGATCGGAGTGATTGGCATGGCCTGTTTTCTCTCTGGCATGAGCCTGCAACTCTGGAGCTTCGTCGCGCCCCACGGCGTCCTTGAACTCCCTGCCATCTTCATCGCCGGAGGCGCAGGATTCCGCATCGCCCAGGGCCTGCTGTTTCCCGGAGTCCTGCCGCGTCGCGATTCCCTCGCCCGCGCCGGTCTCGAAGCAGTGCAACTCCTCGTCGGGACCATCCCCATCCTGATCATCGCCGGCCTGATCGAAGCCTTTGTCTCGCCGACGAACCTCCCCGTGGCATTGAAGTTCTCGATGGCCGCCGCCCTGTTCGTCCTCCTGAACGCCTACCTCTTTGGCCTGGGACGAGAAAAATCCGCCAGCCGGAAGTAAATCTGTTTCGTACGGAGTCATGGAGAGTCGGGTGCCCATCCGGCCGATTTTGCCGGAAGTGGGGCCTTCATTCGGCACCCGAGCAAACCGCCAGAGGAGCAGATTCCGGTAAAGCCGAGAATCGGCGAAAGAATGCAGCCCCCCGGCGAAAGCCGTGGGTCGCTGCAATCTGGGTTGACAAGCCCCGTCGGGGCGAAAACGGCACTGCGCTGTGGGCAGGGCTATATGATCAAAACTGACCAGTAATCCCTTCCTCCGCAGCGCCACAATGTAAGCGCCATAGTTGTTTCCGTTCCGGCCGAGGTGGATTATGACCCTGACTATCCTGGCGGTTATCTTCGGAGTTTTCGCAATTGTGCTGATCCTCCTCCTGATCTACAACAGCACGCTCTCGATGCACCGGGACGACCAGTTGTTTCTCGACGACGCGAGTTCGCACATGCACGAAGAGCAGACGGAACTGCTGGCCAAGGTCAACCGCCTGATCATCCCGATGCGCGTCTTCACGGTCGGCACCGGCGTGTCGTTCATGGTTCTCCTCGCGATGTGGCTCTACCAGAAGCTGAATGGAGTCCAGTAGAGTCAGGCTGGACTAGCGCCCCGGTCTCCTCTTATCGATTTTCCTTCTCTTTCCAGAACTGCGGCCACCCTCTCGCGGACCTGCCAGCATCCCATGAAGCGGATGCCCCAGGCTTCATGATTGTGTCCGCAAGGCCCTAGACTCTTCTTCCGGGTCTCACCGCCCCTCAAAAGGAAACAGGGGAGGTACTCGCTCATAGAAGATAACTGGTCCCTGGATTGTTTTTATTACGAAACCCGAACACTGCTTACGGAAATCGTGGGACTGATAGCGGGTCGCGTAGATTTTAGGGCCAGGACTATTCTGGCGAATCGTGGACTGGTTCTTTACTTAGTTGCGAGTTGACTTGACTCAAGAGAGCAGATGCTTCTGCATCCGCACCAAGGCTCAATTCGAGTTCGAGTTCTTTCTTCGCCTCTCGCAATTTGCCTTCATATTTCAGGGCCGCGCCTAGCGCGACGTGATAACCGAAGCCCCTCGGCTGAAGTTCAGTCGCTTGACGGAGCGTAGCTTCCGCCTGCGGCATCTTGCCTTGAGCGTATTGCGACAACCCGAGCCGGTAAAGGGCATAGTCGTAGCTCACCACATCCAGTCCATGATGAGTGTCCACGGCACGCTGAAAGAAAACCTCCGCCGAGGGCATGTCCTGAAGGAAGTAGAACGCCGCGCCTAGCCGGTAATTATTCAGCAACACGTTGGGTTCTAACGACTGGGCTCGACGAAAGGCGGAGACCCCTTCCGGGTAGTGTCCCAGCGTCATGTATTCTTCGCCCAGAAGACCCCACGCCATCGCACTCTCTGGGTACAGCTCTGTGGAGTGGCTGAAAAGCGTGATGTTATCACGATAAGGCTTTTCTTGAGCTCGAACGGAAAAGACGAATGCGATTGCCACGACTGAGACGATCACCGTCCCAACCCACTGTCTCTTCGTGCCGAGTCCCAATTTCCCTTGTCGCACGGCAGCCCTCAGCCCCAGCGCGAACAACATGCATGCGCCGGCCGACGGCAGGTAGAGGTAACGATTATGGACAAGATCGTGGGGCGGGAAAACCGATATTCCGACCAACGGTGGAATCAGCGAAAGAGCTAACAGCAATGCGGCAAACGCGGCGGGTCTCGACTTTAAGGTCCAGACAAGAATCCCTGCAGCGACCAGGCAGACAGCAATCAGTGGGATATAGAAGTGCGGCGAAGCGAACGACGACAACTCCGGATCAAAGTAGATCTGCGACAAGTTGGTTGGGACTAGGAGCTTGCGCAAATAGAACCACGTGATCGAAGGTGCATAAGTCAGGATCTCTCTAACCGTGTGAGTGGGATCCCCCCTTAATCCGTTGAGCGCATGAAGTCGGAGAGCGAAATATATCGCCGTAACCGCCGCGAACGGAACCTGCATTTTGGCGAGCGGCAACCAACTCCGAGGCCGCAGACCCTGTTGAGAATTTCGGTCGAGCCAGGAATCGCATATGAAGATCATCGGCCAGATGACCACTGCCGTTTCCTTCGCGAGCAGAGCAACGCCATAAAGAGCTACTGCGGAATAGTAAAACCCTTTGGGTCCGCCGCGGTGAAACCGGAGATAGCAGTAAATTGCTCCCATGCCGGCGAGCGCAAAATGGATTTCCGGTATCGCGGAGATCCAGGCAACGGCCTCGATGTGTATGGGATGAACTGCGAAAATCAAAGATGCCCAGGCTGCGACAATCGCATCGCCGGTCCACTGTCGCGCGAGCAGGAAAAACATCCAGATTGCGCAGAGATGCATGAGCAAACTGGTGACGTGCCAACCCAAGGGCGCTACCTGAAAGAGACCATGATTGAGTCGCAGCCAAAGCAGGAACAGAGGGCGGTAAAAACTCCCCTTGACGCTGGGAAAGACTCCAGCTCCAACGTGGGCGGTGAAATATTGTGGGAGGTTGCTCCAGGACTTGATTGCCGGATTCTCGACGATTTGTTGTACATCGTCGAACACGAATCCATAGCGCAGTGTCGGCCAGTAACTAATCAGCGCAAGAAAGAGTGCCAGGCCAAGGAGCCACCAAGCGATTGTAGGAGCCTTCTCCGTTGGTTGCGTGATCCCTTTGATGCGCCTGGTGCGCTTCGTCTTCGTGGATAGCTGATCCATCTGGGATACGTCCATTATCCTTGAAGTCATTCGTGCCGAGCGGCGAAATACAGCCCTCAAGAGATAACCGAAGTAAGCGCTGAAGCGGAGCCAGCTGGCCCACTTTCTAGAAATGTTCAGAGCCAATGGCCCAATTCGAGAGATAGACTCGACTGCCCGATAAAGGAGATCGTGTCCGGCTGTTGGCCCATCCTTTCAAGTTTGTTTTTTTGTCTCCGCTATTGACACGGCGGCTGCAGCAATCTCAACTTATAGGGGCAGAGTTGCAAGGGTAGGGTTCAAGGAGTACAGGTCCCTGCTGCCCACCCTTGCAAAGAACGCAAGTATGGGGCACCCCGCATCGTGGTGATCCCAGCAAGAAACCAAAGAGTGGCCCAGCCGCCGATTGCTATTCGTGGTGGATTGACCCGTCGCCCAGCAGACTAGGATTTTCGCGAAAATTAGGCGGCAGCTCAAATAGGGATGGACTCAAAGGCGAGTCGGAAAGTTCTTCGACAGTTTCTTCCATTCTGAAAATGCGGGCTGCGGTGCCGCTGCACCGAAGTCGACGCAAGGGCTAGCGGGAGTTCGCTCAATGCTTCTTCCACATTGCGAACGTCTTTTGCATGCGCGGATCGGTAAAGAGTTTCACGCAAAGCTCGCGCTCGACCGGCCCAGCCACCACACAATGCAGGTCGGTCCGCTGGGCTACCTCTTTCGCCGGTATTCGAATCTGTGAAACGAACCGGCCGGCATCGGCAATCGTGGCACCGAAGACCAGTCGGTCCAGGCCTGACCAGAGAGCGCAGGCCATGCACATCGCACACGGCTCGCACGTCGTATAAAGGGTGTAGCCCTTGAGGGATCCCGAGCCCAGCTTTGCGCAAGCGAGTCGAATTGTCAGGGTTTCGGCATGCGCACTGGGATCGTGGTCGGGACCCACGCGATTCACCGCGCGCATCAGCCGCTCCCCGGTAGCCGTGCTCACGATGTCTGCGCCGAACGGCACCGGATGATCCGTGCTCAGCGTCTCCGCCGTGAAGGCAGCCACGGATCGCATCCGCTCGTGATCCATCGCGCTGCCGCCATCCGCAGCCAACGCGTGTGTGGGCAGAATCCCTGTGCTGAAAGACACCGCGCCAGCCTGCACCAGAAAACTCCGCCGATTTACATTCATGCGCTCGTCTCGATAGCCGCCATGCGGAAATCATACAGCCTGGGCATTTCCCTAACCAGTAACGACCGCCTCGCTTGTAGGGAATCACTGTCCACAAGCCGACTTATCGTTACTAATTGGGGGGCTGGCACAGCCTTATTCCAGCATGCACTATCACAAAATCGGCTGCCCCAGGCTTCGCGGTTTTCGAAGCCTGGGCATTCCTGCTGCCTGCATCAAGAGATTCTACGAACTTTCATCTCAGCTCTCTGCGGCTCGTTGACTACCACAGGCCCCGGTTCTCCGTACGCGTAGTACCGGAAACTGCTCCAGGCCCACTGCTGCGGCTCCAGAACCAGTCCACGCCTCACCGGATTGCGATGCATGTAGCGCAGCTTCTCCACCCGTTTTTTGTCCGAGAACACAACGAAATCGTAGAACCTCGGCTGCCATATCCGAGCGAATTCGACCGGCGCCTGCATAGGTGATACCGGATGGGAATGATTCGTTCGGTGCAGGCGTCGGGCAAATCCCTGCTTCAGAGCCTTCATCACTGCCGACGGATCGCCCCTTTCCGGTTCGCTGATCAGCAGGTGAACGTGTTCGGGCATGATGACATACCCCACCACCACGAAGTGATACCGCCGGCGAACCGATTCCAGCACGCGGAGCAACAGATCCCGGCTCGAGGGAGTGGCCAGCAGTGGCAACCTCCGGAAGCAACTGGTAGTAATGAAATGCGAGTAACCCGAGCCGTAATAACGATGCAGACGATTCGGCACGGTGCAGGTATAGCATTCGCGGGAGCGGTTTGGCTGTGACGAATGAACTTCCGTCACGCCGATGCCCAG
The DNA here is from genome assembly GCA_963793945.1 of uncultured Acidobacteriota bacterium. Classification (GTDB taxonomy): domain Bacteria; phylum Acidobacteriota; class Terriglobia; order Terriglobales; family Acidobacteriaceae; genus Sulfotelmatobacter. Next base: position 1,167,276 of record CAWCCE010000003.1, read on the forward strand.
TGGAAAAGTGCCGCGGAAGATCCTGTGCTCTAGGCAGCAGGAATGCCCAGCCTTCGAAAATCACGAAGCTTGGGGCAGCCGATTCGTGATTGTGTCCGCAAGTCTGGGCCAGCCCCCTCTGGTGTGGTGTTGGGATCAAGTTTAGACTTCATGGATTCATCATATGGCATGGCGAGAGGCGAGGTTTGCATGAGCATATTTCTTGTTGATTTTGCAGTCTGCCCGTGCGGAGAACAGACTCCCGTCCGACCCTCCACGCTTGTGATACCAAATAGTGGTCCACAACCGTTAGAGAGGGATAGCGGACCGATATTTGTTGCATGTATGAAATGTAAGCGAGTCTACAGCTTTGACACTCACTATCTCTTGTCTCGCCAAACAACGATGGGCGTTGGCCCAAATAACCCCGAAGCTCCCATGACCGTATTTCAAGTGCCCATCCCGTGCGGCAGATTAAATTGCAACTCTCATCTACGAATACACGCATTCTTGAAGACCAATACCAACGATGCAGAGATGAAACTCGAAAGGGCGCTTTGGTGGCTGGCAGACGAAGCCCCTCATTGCAAAGATCATCGTTTCCAATGGCCGTTTTGACTGACTGATACGATGTCAAATCCATTTGATAGCTCACGCCAAAAAATTGCTCGGGCTGAGAAACACTTCACCGATCTCCAAAGGGAAATCGAGGCATTCAATAACATCGAGCCCTACGAGAGAGTCGTTGAGCCGCACCCCGAAAAGCTGGGACATGTGGTTGAAAAATTCAGGATGACTCAGCAAATCCCGGCAAGCATCACCGATGAAATCGCAACCGTGGCGATTAGTTTGCGTAGCGCTCTTGATAACGCTGGATACGCTCTCGCCCTCGCGGCTGGCGTGAAAGACCCCAAACACTGCGCTTTCCCGTTCGCTGGGGACATTACTAAAATGCCCGGCAATCTGGGGCGGGCCACGGATATCCCTGAAAAAATTCACCCTCTCTTTTGCGGGTTCCAACCTTACAAGGGAGGGAATGATCTCTTGTGGGCACTCAACGAAATCGCCAATACCGATAAACACAAAATCGCCATTCCTATAGGGCAAGCGCTCACCCGCTACGGCGCAAGCGTATCTGGTACCGGCTACTTCTCTATGCCTGAGCCTCATGTTTGGGACAGAGCTAAGAACGAGATGATATTGATCACGCTTGGACCGGGAGCGACATACAAGTACGATTTCCAGTTCACTTTTTTTATAGCGTTTCGCGACATCGAGATCGTTCGTGGCAAGCCAGTCGTGCGAACTCTGCACCAAATTGGCGAGATAGTCCTGCGTATCCTGAACGCTATTGAAGCAGAGGCGAGGCGACTCAAGATCGTGACCTAGAGGACTGGCACAGCCCTATTCCCGCATGCACTATCACGAAACCGGCTGCCCCACGCTTCGCGGTGTTCGAAGCGTGGGCACCACGAAGTCGACACAATGCCCGGCAAGAAAAGGCAACCGCTGTTTCATACGAGCAGAAAACCCGTCAGCCCGGGAAGAAACATGCGAGGATCTTTGCGAACGCAAAATCGAACGAGACTTTTCCACAGCCCCGCACAACAAAATTCGCAATTCCTGTGACATCCAACCTTTACTCAAACCGGCCAATGCGCCCAGACTGGATCTATGCGCGCCGACCCAGCCCGAGATCCCAACAGTCAGGCCCGATTCCACGCTCAAAATCTCGAACGACCTAACTCCTTATTCCGCAATATTTTACCTATAACCCTTCTGGAATCAAGATTTTGCGCGGCATCCTTGGACCCAGAACTTCGTAACTCCAATCAATCCGATATTTTGCAAGTTCGTGCAGAAAAACGCACGCACCAACCCGTTCCCGCTAACTCCTTATTCGGCAATATTTTACCCGTAAAATATCTGGAATCAATATTTTGCGAGCCATATCAGCACCCTCGCAATCGTAACTGCAAGAAAAGAAGGATTTTGTCAGATCAATCCAAAAAAAACTATGGAGGAGGTGTAATCCGGCTTGAACTGGGAGGATCGGGAAAAAGGCTAACGGCCAATCACAGCTGGCTGCGCTCTTTGATTTGCAGGTAGGCGTTGACCAGGACCGGGGAGACCACGCCGGTGCTGACTTCCATCGCCAGGGCGCCGCGCTCGCGCAGGCGCGCCAGCAGCAGCTCGCGGCGGTGGACCATCTCCTGCGCCGCGGCCACCTGATACATTTCCGACTCGCTCTCCGGAGTCTTCGCCGCCAGCTCTCCCAGATCCGGCTGGCCGATCACGACGAACAGCACGAGATGCCGCGGCATCATCATCGAAGCCGCCTCGATCACTTCGGGAGTCATCGCGGTCTCGGCGAGATCGGTGAGCCAAACGATCAGGCTCCGCCGCTTCTGGTCGGTCAGCAGGCGTCCAGCCATCTGCAGGTGATCGGCCTCGGCGCCTTCTTCGCGGACGAGCGCGAGTTGATCGATGATGTGTCGCAGATGCGCGCTGCCCTTGGCCGCGGGAAGCTGCTGCCGGATGCCGCGTCCGTAGGCGATGAGGCCAACGCGGTCGCCGGAATAGAGCGCGACTTGCGCCAGGCTCAACGCCGCGTTCACCGCCTGGTCGAGCTTGCTCGATCCGCCGACGCGGGCGCGCATCAGGCGGCCGGAGTCGATGACGATCCACACGGTCTGGCTGCGCTCGATCTGGTAGAGGCGCGTAACCAGCTTGGCGCGGCGGGCCGCGGCGGTCCAGCAGATGTCGCGGTATTCGTCGCCCGGCTGGTACTCGCGCAGGCTTTCGAACTCGCGTCCGATGCCGCGCACGCGCGCACGCCGCTTCTCGACAGCCATCTGCCGGCTGCGCAGCAGGTAGATCGAGTGCCGCTTGGCTTCGTCGAGGTTGGGATAGATCCGCACCGTCTGCGAGATTTCGGCGCGGACCCAGCGCTCGGCAATGCGCAGCGCGCCCTGGTAGCGCACGTAGCATTCGCCAAGCTTGGCGTCTCCGCGCTGCACGGGGCGAATGCGGTAGGTCGCGGTGGCGTCACTCTTCGCACGCGCGCGAATCGTGAGCGTGGGCGGCTCGTTGCGCAGTTGCACCGGAACCGTGTCGATGAGCGTGGCGTAAACGCTTTTGGAAGACGAGTTCTGGAGAGTGAGCTCGACCTCGGACTCGATAGACAAAGCCGCGGGAGCTCTCCATGTACGCCGGACCAAAAGCTGCTGCGGCTTGGGCAACTGCGCCAGGTCGGTGAACCACGCCAGCACGACCAGCGCGTCCCAGAGGAGCAGAGCGTAGACGAAACGGAAATCGAAAAATGCCGGACCGATCCAGACGAGTCCCACAAACAGCAGCATGAAGAAGCGGTCGCCAAAGGCCACGCCCACACGCTTGTACGATCGCGTGCTTGCCGCAATCTCGGGTGGAACCAGACGGCCGGGATCGTTCAAATCAGAACCTCGCTGCGAAATTTATTTCGGAACTTCGACGGCCTTGACCACTTCTTCCAGAATCTGGTCGGGCGTGATGCCTTCGAGATCGGCCTCGGGACGCAGCATGATGCGATGGCGCAGCACCGGGCGCGACCCCGCCTTCACGTCGTCGGGGATCACGTAGTCGCGGCCATCCATCGCCGCATAGGCCTTGGCAACGGCCATCAGGCTGACAGCGGCGCGCGGGCTCGCTCCCAGCGAGAGCGACGGCCAGTCGCGCGTCCGGCGCACGATCTGCACGATGTAGCCGAAGAGCGCTTCCTGCACGGTGACGGCCTTGGTTTCCTGCTGCGCTTGCAAGAGCGTTGCCGGCTCGATGGGCGCGAGATTCATCTTGTCGACTTCGCGCGACTCGAATCCATTTTGCACGTTGGCGAGCAGCTGCACTTCATCCTTCTGCGCAGGATAGGGCACGCGGAGCTTCAGAAGGAAGCGGTCGAGTTGCGCCTCGGGCAATGGATACGTTCCCTCGAACTCGATTGGATTCTGGGTGGCGAAGACAGTGAAGAATTGCGAGAGAGGATATCCCTTGCCGTCGATCGTGACCTGATGCTCTTCCATGCATTCGAGCAGAGCGGCCTGCGTCCGCGGAGGCATGCGATTCACTTCGTCGACCAGCAGCAGATCGGTGAAGACCGGGCCCTGATGCAACTGGAACTGGCTGGTCGCCATGTTGAGGACGTTGGTGCCAACGATGTCGGCGGGCATGAGGTCGGAGGTGCACTGCACTCGCTGGAAATCGAGGCGCAGCAGGCGCGCGAGCGCCTTGACGGTGAGCGTCTTGGCGATGCCGGGGACGCCTTCGAGCAGCACGTGGCCGCGGCAGAGCAGCGCGATGATGCACTGGTTGCGCAGTTCGTCCTGGCCCACGACCACTTTGCTCATCTCGTCATGAATGTGTTGCACGAGTTGCGGAACTGCGTTCATCGAACGTTCTCCTTCTTAGTGCCCTCAATCTTGCGCCCGTCAAACAAGCGAAAACGCACAGCGTACTGGTCGAGTTCCTGCACAAGGTGCAGCGCCTCGGCATTGTTCAAATAAGGATCGTGCTTGGCGGATTCGCATCGCCGCAGAATCGCCGCGAAATGGTCGTCGGCGGCCGCCCAGCGGTCGCGCACCGCGGACTCCAGATCGTTGACCGAAACGTTGCTGCCGAGTCCGAGGCGGCGCGTCAGCCAGTAACGAAAGCGTTGGTAGCAGATGTCGACGGCGACCGATGCAGTGCCGGCGCGCTCATACAATCCGCCAAGAGTCTGGACGAACTCCAGCGGCGAGAGACGAACATCGGTCGCTGGCGCGCAGGTTGGGCCGCTGCGGCGAGAAAATGTGGCGACGACGGCGAGTCCGAGCAGCGCCAACTGCAGCACCGCCCACTTCATCGGAGAATGGGCGATCGACATGCCAAGAGTTTCGCGGTAGCCGTGAATGTACTCGTCCCAAAGAATCGGGGACTTGGAGTCGCCGAGACACGCGAGGAACAATTGCAGATTGCCCGGTTCTTTCAGGCCGTCATTGGTCAGTGGAGTTGCCGACGCCCACCACAGAACTTCTCCACGGCCGTAGGGATATTGCACGACGAGTGTTCGGTCAGCAGCTGCGTAGAGAGGATAGGCAGCCGAGTACGACGACCACGACGACTTGGGAACGAGCGTGATCTCGGGCGCGGCGCGGGTGATCTCGGAAGGCGAAACGGCCGTAGCTTTCTGCTGAGACATAGCTCCGAGAAAGTCGGGGACGGATTCGTTCTCGGGGAGAAAGTTGCCGGCGAACATTCCGATGGCGATGACGCGTCCACCTTCAGTGAGAAATGTTTTCAAGCGCTGGCGCTCGTCGCGAGTTGGAGCCTCAGCCGGCTCGGCGAGAATCAGCGTCTGGCCTGCGGCCGGAGGAAGTTGCATCAGCGGCTTTTCCCAACGTGTGACGTTGTATCCGGATTGGAGAAGCAGCAAGTATGCGGCTTTCGCGCCGCCGGAAGCTGCGGAGTAGGTGCTGGGGACGTCGCCGCTGCGCCCGGCTTCGCCGCCGAAGATCATGGCGGCGAGGATGAGCAGCATGAAGACCAACGAAGCTCCAAACAGAAGCTTGCGGTCGGGGGGATCGGAGATCGGGATCAGCGGCATCCGAGCTTCTCCAATTCCGCGAGCGTCTGGAAAAACGTGACTTCGCTGGCGTCACGTTTGGCGTACCACGCGAGTTCGAAGATGCGGGTCAGCGCGGCAAGTGTGTCGCGATGCTCGCTCGATGCCGAGAGCAGCCGCAGATATTCTCGAGGAGTACGGGCGCGGTCCGGCTTCCAGAATCCCTGACGCTCAAGAAACGAAATTCCCGCCCAGTAAGCCAGATGGATCGCGTCGCGCCATTCGCGCTTCGCCGCAGCGGCGCGGGCTTCCGCGAGCCAAATCGTCCATTCTTTTGCGGAGACCGGAAGATCGCGGGGTACGATCTCGGTATCGTCCCGACTGCGCCAAATGGTTCGGTAGACGATGAAAATGAGTGCAAGCAAAGCGGCGCCAATCAATGAGTAGACGACGAACTTGCTGACGGTGGGAATGGCGCTCCATCCGAAGAGCCGCCGGAGGACGCGCAGCAGAAATGAAAGCACTGCGTCACGGAGCCTGACGAGGAGAGCCTCGATCCGCTTATTGATACGGTCGAGCCATCCAGGATTGTGGCTGCCGAACTCCGGCTGCGCGAGGATGGCATTCAACTTTGTTCGGTTGGCAGAGACATCGGCGGGAGGCTTTTCAAATCCGTCGATCGCGCGGCGAAGGCTCAACAGGCGGGCACGGATCGCGAGTGCGTTGTCGGCACTTTTGTCTGTCTCGTACCGGCGGATATCGCGCTGCAGTCCTTCAGTCGAAATTTGAAAGGTGCCATGTTCGGTGAGCACGCTCCAAGTTATCGGCAACTGGTGGAAGGCGGGAGGAGTCGCTGTGTTGGAGCTGTTGAGCTGCTGCGTCGCCGTCAGCAAGTCGCTGAGCTGCACACGATATTCGGCGGGGGTGAGCGTGACGACTCCAGTCGAGTCCGCGCGGCAAACGGCGGACGCGATCAGGAGACAAATCAGGATGCAGAGCCGCTTTGTCCTCATGCTCCGACTTGCGCGGGGGAACCTGGAATCGCCGGTGCGTCGAGAGTCGTCATCATCAACTGCAGATCAAACGCCTCCTTGCGCACTCTTTCGTCGTAATAGACCAGTGAAAATGCGATGGTGGCCAGCGGACCGACCAGGCTTTCGGAAATGAAGCTGACGCCCAGCAGGGCCGCTTGCCATACGGGCGCGGTACGCTGCATCGCGAAGATGGAACTGACTCCAGCGGCCAGTTCGACAGGCCATCGCAGCAGCAGACCGACACCGATGCCGAGCAGGATGAAGAGCAGCCAAATCACGAAGATGCGCCATCTGTTTCCTTTCGTGAGATCCATGCTGCGCGACATCGAGTCAAGAACACCGCGGTTCTCCAGAACTTTGGCAGGAACGGCGAGCGACCACATGACGAAGAGCAAGATTCCAGGCACGAGCAGGGCGATGCAGGCCGCACCGGCAGCGAGACCCACTAGCAAAGAAAGGCCGATCACAGGAAGGATTTGGCCCTTCACCCGCGAGAAAGAATCGGCCACTCCCGCGGGTCGATCAAGGTGAACTTCGGAGACGGCGATGACGGTCGCAGCTTGCGATGCAGCCGAGGCTGCCAGACTGAGAAATCCTGCACCCATTGACCAAACCGCATTCAACAAGATATTCGGCAATTGAGGATTCGGCGATTGGAACGTCAAGCCGATGCACTGGTATGCGAGAACGAAGAGATGAGGCAGGGCAAAAAGTCCGAGGAACAATCCAAAATGACTGCGGTAGAGAGAGAAGGTCCGATCGAGCAATTCTCCGGTGCTTAGCGGTCTAAGCGCGGTCGTCATAACTCCTCCCGAGCAGAGTGGACTTTGCGGGGCATGGTAGCACAACCTTCGCCCGATCGCTGTGAGACCAGACGCCGCTTTGTTACTTGCCCGGATTAACTTCTACGGCCTTTCCACCGTGATAGACAACGACCAGCGGCTTGCCTCCATTCGCGTAGCGTACGGTTTTGTCGTCGGAGGTAGAACCCGAATCCGGCACTCCCATGCCAACGGCGAAATCGGCCTGCAGTTCGTTCATTCCAGGCTTCACGGTGTGCTGATCGACAGCTTGCCAGACATCCGAGGGCCAGTGCTTATAAAGTTCGTGGGGATCTTCGATGAAGAACATTTCATCGGAATAAATTGCGTATTGGCCATCTCCTTCGTAGCCGATGGGAACCGCATACTCCTTTCCGTCCTTTTCGAACACTGCCATCACCTGGCGTTTCTGGTCGCCGCTGGGTGAGGTCGCCCCGATGACGTCGGTGATAGTTAACTTCTCGATGGGGCCCAGCAAACCTGCGTCGTGCCTGAAGTCAACGCGCTTGCTTGCGGGATCGTAGGAGTAGTAGGTGTAGTGATATCCCTCCTTGACCCACACCGGCTGCTTGGTCAGTTGCTTCGCACTCTTAATGTCGTACGGATAGAGCTTCTTGGGGCTGACGTAGTAATCGGGATTGGAGTAGCCGACGTCGTGCGCTTTCTTCTGTTGCTCGACCGCGACGCGATCCTCGTGGCGCTCGTAGAAAATGACTCCCGCGCGGATGCTGGCAACCACCAGCGCCGCAAGCAACGCCAGTTGGATTCTCTGCTTCGCCTCTGGGCTCACCATGCAAGAGAATGTACCAGAGGGCTATCTCAGGAGCTATCGGATGGCACCTGTATGCACAACTTGGCCGTAGCGATGCGGTACGTCAAAAGGGTTGCCAGCTTTCGTCAGTGAGAACGGCGGGGAATCGAGTCGATGAGGGAAACAGCGCGGGAAATCTCGCTTTCGTCGTCGGCGAGAAGCAGTATCGCCATGTTAAGGGCGTCTATCTCGCGTTGCACCTGCTTGAGTTCTTCCTGCTTTCGACGCAACCGGGAGAGGATGGTTTTCGAAGTGTAAAGATCGGGCGAGGGCTCTAGTATTTCCTGCACGGCCCGAACGGATGGAGCCGGGATGAGCCTCGGCCGCTCTTTCGGCTCGTTGTCCGGAGGAAGCTGAGTGAGAAATTCCAATCCCAAGCACTGACCTCTTCGATTGCGGACCAGGGCTTTGACACGAGGGGAAGCGCTCGACGTCGGGAACTGGATGTGCATCACATCGCCGGGATTCAGATCGACCGGAGCGTGCAGCGCCATCCCGGCACGGCTGATTTCGCTGGCACGGGCAGGAACCGGGGTAGTGAGGATGCCGTTCAGCGCGATGATGCTGACCGGCAAATCCACCTGATGCCGGTGCCAACGACGGGTATTGATGGGCGACATCATTTCAACAAATGAAATTTATGCAAAAGATAGAAGGCACTTCCCGCAATACTCAGGAGTGAAAGGGATCCAAGACCGATCTTAAGAAACAAATGTCGTGACGGGCACTCGTTAAGCATGGCCGCGCGGTATTTCCCGATCCAAGCTTCCTCGCCAAGGTCCAGAGAAGACTGCACCACGCTTCGCAACCGGCTCTGATCGCCGTCTTCCAGCTCTACGAAGCGGAAGGGTTGGCGCGTGGCGGATACGGGCGTCAGCATCTCTGCCGCGCCGGCGACCGGCCCGGTTTGCGTCAGGAACATCAACTTGATGCGGGAGCCCCGGTCCAGCATGCCTTGCATGCTCAGCAAGCCACCGGTCAGAGAGATGGATTCGAGTTCGCCGCGATGGCGACGTCCGTCAGGCAAGCGAAGAACAGCAGGCGTTACGTCGGCAAGCCGCGCGCGCGGGCTACGCCATTGAGCGTGAGGGTGGGGGAGGTGAGCCATTTTTCATCATAAGTATGGTACGGCGGCGAGAAGAGCAGAAGGTTACGGAAGGGCTTGGACGACGCAAGTTACCTGCGGCTACCTGCTCGAATAGAGACAGCAGGCGTTTTGGGAGCACTCTGGCCAGCCATCGCCTGATGCAAGTCCCGTCCTGCACAGGAATGGATGCAGTCCGTTTTCGCTATTTGCCCTCTTCCAATATCGCCAAGTCCCACGGCGCAAGGCGGACGCTGCCGCCTTGGGCAACGGCGTGTCCGCTGAGCAGGTCGCGACCTGCGGGGTAGGCGTAGGTAAAGTCCGCAGGGACGCTGGAGTAGTTCAGGTAGTAGTGGATCCGTTTGCCGGCTGGATTGGTGCCGTGCTTGACCCGCACAGTCTTTGGAAGATCCTGGTCTGAACTATTGAGTCCGGATTGACGAAGAACATCGAGCACAACGGCCTGCTGGAGTGCGTCGGAAAGAGCGGTGCCTTCATAAGTCAGAGTGCCCTTTCCAAACTGATTGCGGGTGATCGCAGGCCAGCGACCGAAGAATGGATGGTCGTAGAAAGCGAGTGGCTTGGCGGAAGTGGGTAGGAGAAACTCTGCCCAGGTGCTGACCTTGTTATCGTCGGCTGAAAGATGCCAGGGATTGTCCTTCAGCGCCAGCGGATGCTCGAGGTTGGAAAACTCCTGGTAGGTGAAGCCGGCAGCATCGCGAAGCGGTCCGGGTGCGCGCTCCCAGCGGACGGCGGAGTTCTCGTTGGTGAAACCGCTCTTGAAAGTCATCAGTACATGACCGCCGCCATGTACGTAATCAGAAATCTTCTTGAGCAGCGCATCGTCTGCGACGTATAGCGCAGGAACTATCAGAAGTTTGTAGGAAGAGAAGTCGGCATTCTCGGGAAAGACGAAGTCTACGCCAATGTTTGCCTGATAGAGAGAACGGTGGATCTGGGAGAGGATGGCGTTATATTCGCCGGCCGCTTTGCCGGGCGTCCATCCCAGTTCCTGCTGCCGTTCAAACGGCATGAAGCTGATTGCGTTGGACGAATCGACGCTGTAAAGGATCGCTACCTGATTTTTGATTTGCAGATTGACGATCTCGGGCCCGACCTTTTGCAGTTCGTGCGCGATGCGTGAAACCTCGGCGTAGGCGCGGTTCGGCTCGAGATCGTGGCTCAAAACTCCCTTCCAGTAAGTCTCCTGCCCGGCATGAATAGAATGCCAGTGCCAGTATTCGACCATGTTTGCGCCGGAAGAAAGATCAGTGTAGACGTCGAGGCGAAGCTGGCCATCGTAGGGCGGAAACTGTCCGGCGGAATCCCAACCCAGAGTCTGCGCGTTCGTTTCCGTCACCAGAAAATTCTGATGTTTGAGGGAGCGGGAGAAGTCGCCTTGCAATGCCTGCCAAGCTCCATCGAAGTGGTCCTGCGTTCCGTGGTAGGGGTTGTTGGCGACGACATCGAGCGACTTGGCGACCTCGACCTCGTTGACGTCGAGTTTCATCATGGAGCCGTAGTCCTGGGTGACGAATTGATCGGGGCGCCTGAATTTGCGGACGAGAGCTGCCTGGAACGCGAGATAGTCGGCCACGCGCACCTGCTGCCAGCGGGACCACTCCAGTTTGTAACTCGTGCTGGTGGCATTGTCGCGCTGAGGCATGTCGGCCCAGTCGTTGACGTCCTGTCCCCAGTAGTTGAGAAACCAGGCTTTATTGAGAGCTCCAGTGGTTCCAAACTTTTTCTTCAGGTGCTCGACGAAGCCGTTAAAAACGTCATCATTGGAAGCGCCATATGAGGCGGTCTCGTTGTCGATCTGCCAGCCGATCACCGCGGGATTGTCTTTGTAGTGCGAGACAAGATTCGTGATGATGCGCTCGGCGTAGAACCGGAACTTTGGATTGTCGGTATCCATGTTCTGGCGCATGCCGTAACGGACGGAAGCTCCTCCGAGCGGGCGCGCGTAGAACTCAGGATGCGCCTTCGCCATCCACGTGGGCATGGAGTAGGTGGGCGTACCCATGATGACCTTGATCCCGGCCTTGCCCATGGCGTCGACCACACGATCCATCCAGGCATACTCGAAGACTCCGTCAGAAGGCTCCCAGAGACTCCAGGTGGACTCGCCCATGCGAACCACCGAGATGCCAGCCTCTTTCATCAGGGCGACGTCTTTCTCCAGACGGCCAGGCTGAAGGTCGGCGGGCATGTACTCGTTGTAGTACGCAGCGCCGTAGAGGACATTGGGCAGCAGCGCTCCGGGGGGCGGTGTCGAGTTCTGTGCGGAGGCCAGGGACGTGAGCGAAAGAGTCAGGAGCATGAAGAAAGTGCGCGGAGTCAGCCAACGAGTGATGAAGGTCATTTCTTCCACCAATCAGGAAGTCGAGGAATGGTAGGCAGGATGCACGGGCAAGTCAATGGCGGGTTGAGGGGGTAGCGTGAGCATGATCCTGACTCGAAAAATGCAAGCTAGTTCCTCGGGGAAAAATGTGTTCTACGCCAGATTTCTTCGACCACCAAAGACGTGAAAGAGGCATCGTACATTCTTCCGCGCGGAGCCACGATGCCAATTCAATGCCAGGAATATGCGAACCTGCAGCACGAAGTTCAGCTCACTCTTCAAGCCCTGTCGGATCTGACCAAAGCGATGCTCGCAGCCTTCCACTCGAATGACCGAAACTTGTTCAGCTATCTGGACAAGGAATTGGAAATGACGGTCGGCCGAAAAGAACGCACGATTGGGGCACTTCGCCAGCACATCAAAGAACATAAGTGCACCGCGTTGACCCTGTGAGCTCAAAACTAGATTCAGCGACCCACGACCGCGCGTTGCAGGCAGGAGTGTCTTCGGGCTTGTCGTCGTGGAAATCTTGCCCGCAAGAGTTGTCCCCCCGTCACGTTGTACACTGAATATGAGGGATTACAGCGATGCCAGTGACTGAAGAAGAGGTAATGAGCGCTCTGAAGAGCTGCTACGATCCCGAGATTCCGGTGAACATCGTCGATCTCGGCTTGATCTACAAAGTAAACTTTGCGCCCGCGGAAGAAGACAAACAAGACGTCGCCATCGACATGACGCTGACCGCGCAGGGCTGCCCAGAGCACGTCAACATCAGCATGCAGGTGAAGTCACGGCTTGAGCAACTACCCGGCATTCGAAATGCTGCGGTGAATGTGGTGTGGACACCGCCGTGGACTCCAGAACGCCTCAGCCCTGAGGCCAAGAAACAACTGGGCATCGATTAAGCTTCGCGAAGTTCACCAAAGATCTGGGCGAACGCAGCGCCAGCGTGGAGGGCTCGTCTTTTAACCGCCTTCTATCCGCCGATATCGTCCCAGGCCTCGGCGGCGCTGCGTCCCGCCGCATCGCTGATTCGCTTTCCCACGTTGGCAGCCATCTCCATCACCTGCATGCCGCGATCGAAGTAGTCCGGCAACGATCTCCGCACTTTTTCAAATTTTTCCGGATACTGCGAAGCCAGCAGGGCAAGTCCCACTCCTGTCGCCAACACGCCCGCCGCATAGCGTTTCTTCATGAACAGAATTCCGGCCGCCCCAATGGAACCAAGTACCGCCGCCTTCTTCCAGCTCTCCATCTCAGATCCTCCCAGGGAATTGTTTCTTGCCTGCGATTGTACCGCAGCCCATTTCGCGTGAGCAGGCACCAAGGCGCGTACTCACATGGATGGCCACTCCTTGTATACTGCCTCCTTTGCCGGAGGCTCTATGTCCCGCTCGCACATTCGCCGATCGGTATTAGTTCTCGTCGCTGCACTTTCCACCTCAGTACTGCTGGCTGAAACGAAGCCCCGCGCCCGTGATCTGGGCGTGCCGTTTGATGGCACCCCGGGACCGAACAATGCGATCACAGATGTGAAAGGCGTGGAGGTCGGGCACACGACGCTCATCTCCGGCCAGGGCAAGTTGGAGATCGGCAAAGGGCCGGTGCGAACGGGCGTGACGGCGATTCATCCCCGTGGCAAGGCCTCGAATGACGCGGTCTTCGCCGCATGGTTCACACTCAACGGGAACGGCGAAATGACGGGCACAACCTGGGTCGATGATTCCGGATTTCTGAATGGCCCCATCATGATCACCAATACTCACAGTGTGGGCGTGGTGCGCGACGCAGTGATCGGGTGGAAGGTGAAGCATGGTTCGCCCGACATGGAGGGCTACTGGTGGTCTCTGCCGGTAGTAGCCGAGACCTGGGATGGATACCTGAACGACATCAACGGATTCCACGTGAAGCCGGAAGATGCCTGGCATGCGCTGGATGTGGCCCACTCAGGTCCAGTGGAAGAAGGAAACGTGGGCGGCGGCACGGGGATGATCTGCAACGAATTTAAAGGCGGAATTGGAACCAGCTCGCGCGTTCTCGATGCGGAAGCCGGGGGATACACGATTGGCGTGCTGGTCCAGTGCAATTACGGATCTCGCGATCAACTCCGGATCGCGGGCGTCAACGTTGGCCGCGAAATTCCCGAACACACGGTGTGGCAAAAAGATGTGGGCTCGATCATCGTCGTTGTGGCGACTGACGCCCCGCTTATCCCCACGCAGCTCAAGCGCATCGCGAAGAAAGTGTCGCTCGGTCTCGGCCGCGACGGCAGCTACTCAGGCGACGGCTCGGGCGATATTTTCATCGCATTCTCCACTGCCAATCCTGGCGCAGTTGGAACAAAGGGACTGCACCAGCTCACGATGCTGCCCAACGATTCCCTCGATCCCATTTTTCTTGCGACGGTGCAGGCGACTGAAGAAGCGGTCGTCAATGCTATGGTCGCCGCAGAAACGATGGCCGGAATCAATGATCACACGGTGATCGCGCTGCCGCACGATCGCCTGCGCGAAGTGTTGAAGAAATACAACCGATTAGCGAAATGATGGCGAGGCTAAGACCCGTAGGCGCCAGGTCCGTTACGGCGGTAGTCCTGCAGTTGGATGTTGAAGCGTTTGAGCATCGATTGCAGTGTGGTCCTCTTAACCCCCAGACGGGTTGCCGCTCCTTCGACGCCTGACAAGACTCCCTTGGTCTCTCGTAAAACGCTAATAATATGTTCGCGTTCGATCTCCGTCAGACTACCGTTGACGGGCTCCTGAGCCTCCTGCAGTTCGGCCGGTGGCGCGGCGAGCACTCGCCCTTTCGTCATGATCACCATCCGCTCAATCATGTTCTCCAATTCACGAATGTTTCCCGGCCAGCTCCAAGACTGAAGGATCTGCATGGCCTCCTGGGGAATGACATCGATATGTTTTCCCATGCGAACTGCATGTTTTCGCACAAAATGCTGAACAAGAATGGGGATATCACCGCGCCGCTCATTCAGGGACGGGAGTTCCACCGGGAACACGTTCAGGCGATAGAAGAGATCTTCGCGGAATTGTTTGTCGAGGATATCCTGGCATAAGTCGCGGTTGGTGGCGGCGATAATTCGCACGTCCACGCGCAGGGTATGAATACCTCCGAGCCGTTCAAATTCACGATCCTGCAGGACACGCAACAGTTTGGGTTGCAACTCGAGAGGCAACTCGCCAATTTCGTCGAGGAAGAGGGTGCCCTTGTCCGCCAGTTCGATTCGCCCGAGTTTCTGGCTCACCGCGCTGGTAAAGGCTCCTTTTTCATGCCCAAAGAGCTCGCTTTCCAATAAACCCGAGGGGACAGCGGCGCAGTTGAGTTTGACGAAGGTCTTCTCGCGCCGGGTGCTGAGAGCATGCAGCGAACGCGCCACCAGCTCTTTTCCTGTGCCCGTTTCTCCAAGCAGTAGCACGGTGGAGTCCGTCGGAGCGACGATGCGTACTTTTCTGAGGACTTCGCGGAGCTGCGGACTTTGCCCGATAATTTCCTCGAACCCCAGTTCGGATTGAATCTCGTTCTCTAAGTAGGATTTTTCCTGCGCAAGCTTATCTTTGGCGTCCTGCAACCGGTCCGTCATCTCCCGGAGGCGTGCGATATCCATGCAAGCGCCGGTAATTCCAGCCACATTGCCCGCACTATCGAAGAGGGGCTCGATCGTCACATCAAACGCGTAGCGACTACCGTTGTGAGGAATGGTGATCTCTTCACGCGCCGACGCCCCGGTGTTGAGAACTTTGCGTTTTAGCGCGATCAGACTGCCGCTTTTTTTCGACCCGAGAATCTCTTCGTCCGTTTTGCCCAAAACCGCATGTTGCCAGTAGAGCTGCGGGTTATAAATCCACGTGTATCGCAGCTCGAGGTCTTGATTAAATACCGTGATGGGGGAGTCTTTCAGCGCGACTCTGAAACGTTCTTCGTTCCGGCGCAGTTCATCCTCCGCTCGTTTGCGTTCAGTCATGTCGCGCAAAATGCCCTGCAGTCTTCCGTCGGGGAGTTGACTGCCGGAAACCTCACCGGGAAAGAGCGACCCGTCTTTGCGGCGGAATGTCCACTCACTTCGAACGTTTCCGCCTTCAGTGATACGCCCCACTTCGCTGCCGACTCGTTTCACGTCCTCGCCCGTGACGATTTGCGAGATCGACAGTTGCAGGATCTCTTCCCGCGAATAGCCGAGCATGGCAGCGCCGGCGGTGTTCACATCGAGATAGTTCCCATTCGCGTCAGCGATGAAAATGCCGTCGGATGCTTGTTCCACCAGTGCGCGAAAGTGCGCTTCGCTGAGCCGGAGTGCTTCTTCGACCTTGCTTCGGGCTTCCTCCAATCGCACCTGCTCCGTGACGTCCCGCTGAATGCCCCAGGTGCGAACCAGCTTCCCGTCTTCGACGATGCCGATCAAGCTGTTGCGAAACACCTTCGGATTCCCATGAATGTCGATCTCGCGAGACTCGTGCTCGATCACCCGAAAACCGGAGCGTATGTATTCCCGGGTAAGTTCGATATTGTGGGGATCGTCGGCGACTAACAGTTCTGTCAGCCGTTTTCCCACAAGTTCGGCGGCGGATTCCATTCCGTACATCCGCGCCATTGCCTGGTTGCACTCCGCCAAGTAAGAGTCATGTAGGATGCGAGACACCAGTTCATCCTCGGGCAGATTGATCGCGACGGGCGTATCCAGATCTTCGCGGAAAATACCTTCCGAACTCTGAGCCACAAATTGGCGATAGTCTTCTTCCCGTACGCGGAGAGCATCCTCCGCCTGCCGGCGCGCGGTGATGTCAACCACGGTGGATTGAATCAACGGCTCGTTTCCGCCTTCGGTGAATAAGACGCTATTGAGAAGTACCCAAAAGCGCTCCCCATCCTGCCTTCGCAATTCCAGTTCCCGGTTAAAGAAAGCTTGCTTTTCCTGCAGATGGCTTAATAACTCCGACCGTTGGGATGAATCGACGTAACTGTTCGCTATCTGCCCGCCTCTGCATTGCTCTGCAGTAACAAATCCAAACATACGAGCCCACGCATCATTGCAATCGATTACGCGTCCGTCGAGTGCAATAATCGCTACGCCCGCCACACTTTTCTCGAACAGGGTCCGATACCGTCTTTCCGAATTGCGAATCGCTGCTTCTGAGCGCCTGCTCTCCGTGACGTCGCGTAATACCGCTGCGACGCGCTCTACACCGTTGCTCCCTCCGATGGGGAAGTAGGTAACGCATAGTTCCCTCTCACCCCGCGTCGGATAGTTATAGGTTGTTTCATACTGGACGACTTCACCTCGGAAACAGGCGTCAAGCTTTTCCTTCACCGTCGAGCCGAATACTGCAGGACCCAAGATCTCTGCGATGGGGCGCCCGATCACATCCTCGCTTTTCATCCCTCGATAGCTGAGAAAGGCCCGGTTTGCGATCAAGTAGCGATAGTCGCGGCCGACTACAACGATCATTTCTTCCAGGCCTTCTACAGCCTTTTCAAATACCTGCAGCCGCTGCGCACTCCGGCGGAACCGGTCTCCAATCGCACTGATGGTGGTCCCCATGGCCACGAACAGCAGCAGCCCGACCAAGTCCCGAGGTTTTTCCACCAGAAATGAGTTCAGAGGCTCCATGAAGAAGTACGCCGCGACTCCGGCTGAAAATATGGTGGCGAAGAGTGCCGGTCCGAAACCGCCGACTAGGGCAATCAAGATGATGACGGGATAAAACAGCACAAAGGGCTGAGTGAAGCCAAGAGAAACGTCCAACTGGTAGCGGATGGCACTCGCAACCAGGACGCCTGCGAGTGCAAATGCATAATTTCGATTCAAACTACGGATCCACTTCGCGGAAATTCCAACAGTTTCGCTGCGATCGGCAGAGTTCATCGCCAACGCTTCACCTCGTAAGATTTCCCTGGGTTATAACCGTGCGTCTTCGCAAGTTGGAACGATCTCGGCGAAGCGCTACAGCCTGCGACTACCATCCCTCCGCAAAGGAGTGGCGCCGCCGTCCGATGGTTCGCAGCCTTGAGCGGCCGCTGGCCATTGGTTGATATATTCACCGGAGTGTAATTTTCCGTCTGTGACCTAGGTCACAGTTTGACGATTTTCGTGAGAGCTCTCTGGAGCTTGGTGGCTACCGATTTCTTGTCATTTCCAAGAAAAACGGGCGAACCATGGCGGCTCGTCCGTGATGAATTTCTTCCGGCTCTAGCGTTGCGCGGTGCTCGCCATCCCACTTTGCAGGACGCTAACTTCGACGCGGCCACCACCCGCGGGGCGGGATGCCGTCCCTTCGCCGGTGATCGCAACGTTGCCCAATCCGGTCGCGTAGATGCGATACACGGGAATGCTATGGGTGTGGACGAGGTAGCGCACCACTGAATCCGCCATCTTCTGGGAATTCGCAATCGCGGTCTGACCGTGGCCCGAAGAAAATCCGCGGATTTCAATGATGTAGCTTCGCTGATTAGTCAATGGGCCAGCCATCTGATCGAGCGCGTCCTTTGCACTTTTGCTCAGCACGCTCTGTCCCGGCCGGAAACGAATTTCGGTCTGGCCGCTGCCCTTATATTGATCAAGACTCGTGACCGATTGCTCCGCCGTCGAAACACGCGTGGAGGCTTCGGTCGCAGCAGTTTGGGCCAGCTGTGCCTTATTGACCGCGTCGCTGGAGTGCTGATCGGCCAGGTTGACCTTCTCCGACGCCAGCTGAATGCCTTGAGTGGCGCGGGCATCCACATCTTTGATCTTGCCGCTATTTTCCGCCGTCAACTGATCGAGTTCGTTGAGGCGGTCGCGGATCGGCTGCGTGTGCCGCAGGACGTATTTCTTGTTGGCAAACGGATGAAGCACCAGATTGACAAGGTTTGGATCGTCGCCATCCCAGAAATTGCTGGGCCTGGGCTCCTGCAGTGGTTCGCGGTCGCTGGCGCTCTGGGAAGCGGCGGCGGTCTGCGCTGAAGATGAACTCATATTGCTTTGCGCCCACCCCGTGAGGGTCAGAGTGGTTGACAGGAATAGGGTTAGATAGTTGCGGTTAATCATTTCGAATTTCCCCCGGGTTCGACCTCGACAAACGATTCCGAACGGATGCTGCCGAACTATCAAATTGTCCCCCGCGCTGGAACAATCCGCAAGAGTGAATGTTTATGCGATGCGTATCGATTTTGGTCACCCCGGGCGTGTCTCTGACGTGGTGATTCCGATCACTGCGGAAGCCCTCCGCGACGAGCTAAACTGTCCGCCATCAGGCGGTTATAGGGAGGATGCGATGACAACTCCGATGTCCTCGATGGAGGTTATTCAGGATTTCCTGTCGCAAAAACGAATCGCGATAATCGGCGTTTCACGCGACCCCAAGGGCTTCAGCATCCTGCTCTTTGAAGAGTTGTGCCACCGAGGATATGACGTTGTTCCGGTAAACCCGAAAACCCCCAATGTCTTGGGCAGGCCTTGCTTTGCCCGGGTCCAGGACATTCAGCCTCCGGTCGACGGAGCCATCGTGATGACCTCCGCAGCCACGACAGATGCCGTGGTTGCGGACTGCGCCGAGGCCGGCATTCGCCGCGTTTGGATGTATCGCGCCGCCGGGCGAGGGGCTGTCAGCCAGAAAGCAATCGCGTTCTGCGAGCAACAAGGGATCCGGGTCATCCCTGGCGAATGTCCATTCATGTTTCTGAGCCCAGCTAGCGGGATTCATCGCATCCACGGGATGTTCCGTAGGATCACGGGGCGCTATCCGAGGCGCGCGCGGGCTTGACACTGTAGAACATCTTTCATTTCGGCGCACTCGCTTGCGCAACCAGCGAGCCCAGTGGAATCTCTAGCGTGCCAGCCTTGTTCGATCCTAGATCGTAGACTCCGGATCGCAGATACAGAGCGCTCGGCGGGATGTCGATCTCGAGGCTGAAGAAAAGACCTTTCTGTTCGACAATGGCGAAACGGTCCGGCGGCAGCGTGAGTTGCAGCATGCGGACCATCCAGTTCACCGGACTTCCATCGCGGTCATATCCCAGCAGCGTCACTTCGATGCTACCGTGGCGCACGCCGTCCGCAGACGGCTCGAGCGTGAGATGCTCGGGCGAAACCGTGAAGTTCACTCGATAGCGGGTTACGGCGCCCTTCAAGTTCTGGTTATCACCCGCGAGTTGAGAGTGCGCGCCGGGCTGGATACTAGATGGTTGAACGGCGGAAGGTACGACTCCCATCGCATACAGAATCTCGGTTGAATCGGGCGTGCCGTGATCCATTAGGGGACGCAGCGGATCGCCCGCGGCTTTCGACTGGACTGCCGGCCTGGTTTCAGCGTCAGTGGCGTAATAGCCCCGGCGGTAGGCGAGATGATATTTGCCTCCGGTGAGTTTGACTTCGATATTGCGAAATCCCCCATCCATCGTGCGGTTGGTCGGAGAATAAGTCAGCGTGTAATAGTGCGTGCCGTTATTAAGCACGTGGTCGAGCGCGTCGTTGAATCCGTTGGTGTTGTAGTAGGCTTCTCCGCCGGTGTCGCGAGCCAATTTGTCCATCGCGGCATGACCGGAGTTGCGTTGCGTTTGTCCGCCTTGCAGATCCGCGACCTGGTACTGCGTCATCTGTTGCTCGACTTTTACGCCGGCAATCTTCGGCGGCTGCGGCCCGCTCATGTCGTAATGAGGATCAATCTCAACGCCCTCGGCGCCAATCGGGTAAATGGCGATCTGCGCCGCGGCCAACATGTTCGCGGCCTTGGCGATGTCGTACTGATAGTCGCGCGTTACGCCCGATGGATCGGCCAATCCTGTGGGCATGACGCTGTTTGGCCCAGAACTGTTGATGGTCAGCGTATTCAATGGAAACGATCCGGAAAACCAGATCACATTCTTGCGTCCCGGAATTCCGACCAAGTACCGCGAGAGTTGCTGCATGGCCTCGAGCGTAGTCTTGATGCGCACGTCGGTCTGCGAGGATGTGGTTTCCGCCTGAAACTGGGTCATGGCGTCGATCGAAGCTTGCAGATTCGCCCCAGTCGATGCTTGTAGTTCGCGTATCTGATCGATGGCTCGGTGGCTGGCGTCCTGCTCGGCACTGGTCTGCAGTAAGTTCGACAACTCCGGATTCCCTGCCGACTTCTTGCCGTTGAGCGCAGCCATGAGCACCGCAGGATCGCCGGTGAAACCCTGCACGAAACGCAGCCGCGAGCCCAACGTAAAGATTGCGAGCCGCGTCCCGGGACGAATGCCCTTGATGTACTTGATCATCGCCCCGTGCACGTAGCTCTGATCCGATAACGGCGTGTTGAGCGAATCGAGCAGCAACACGTTGGCGGCGTCGCCGGCTTTCGCTAGAGGCTGGTTGGAAAACACATTCGGCGGCAACTTCGCCTGCAGCGTGAGCGCCGGGATATCCGGCAGTCCCGAGTGCTCGTCGAACGATGCCATGGTTTGCGGCTTGCCGTCTTCGAATACCTCGAAGTCATTCCTGGGGAGGCCGGTGACCGGCTCGTCTTTGCTGTCGGTGACGACGACGTCGAGCAGTACGATGCGCACATTCGAGCGAAAGGTCGTGCGGTCGCCGGCGGTGTCAGGAGAGGCCGCTTGCGTATAAGCCGAAGGAATCAGGAGCGCAAACAGGATTAACGAGAAACAGCGCAGCGGAGACATACGTACCTCGACAGAAAAGGGTATCACTTCGGGGCAGCGCATAGGTTGAGTACGGCGGTGCCGAAGGATTCGGCACCTTGAAGAATCCGAGGCCAGAAGCTGTCGCAGGAGCGAGTGGAGAGCGGTATGTCGTCGGCCTGTGCGCCTTGTCGGAACTCCTGTCGCGCCAGCGGAGAAGGGGCGCGAATGGCGGCTACTTCACGACACTTTAATATTCAACGAGCATTGCGCCTGCGTTCCGGTCTTGCCGCAAGACAGGGCCGTGGTCACAAACACTTGCTCGTAGCGGAAGCTCGGCTTCTCATAGGGCTTCTTAGTAGTTACAGCTGTCTTGTCGGTGGATGAATTTTCTGTCGCCATGAGTCCTAAACTCCCTTAATTTAATCCCTGTTGTGATGCCTGAACCGCGCAGCCACCAGTGGGGCCGCCGCCGCAAGAACTGGGTTCCAATGTCGAGTAGTAAATCTGAGAGCCACCGGGATTATTGATGGTGTTGTCCATAATGATCCCACTTGTTCCACCGGGAGCTTGGAGGGCAGCGGCAGGATTTGCGCCCAGGTTATACCACACAAGCGTCCCATCAAACGTCTCGGAACCTTCGGGCAATGGCCACACCGGCTGCGCACTTCCGGAAGTGCCTCCGCCTAGCTCTGCAATTTCGATGTTGTTGTTCGTGTCGATGATTTCGAATGCCCCAGCGTAGGGATTATCCGCCGTCCATCCCGGCGGGGTTTGGCCGGATATAGGCCCCTGATTGCGCCAGTGGACACCTCCATCGACGGTGGGGCCGAAGAGATTCAAGTTCCATGTGGGTTGCGTTAGCCCCGAGGTCTTTCCGCTGTTGTCAGCTACCTGAATATTTAAGTTGCTGTCCAGTACCTCCTGCCCTGCGTTGTATTGGAACGAGGGCTGCCACGCCGTGACTTTGAAGTTCATGACGCACGAGAAACCGCCGCACGGAGTTGGCGATGCGGCCCCCTGCACACTCATGAATATCCATTCCTGAGGCAGGCCCGCTCCGGTCACAACTGCGTTGTAAACGTCCGTTACGGGGGAGCATGTGTTCGGGTTGGTACCGGAAAGGATCGGTCCGGCTTTTGCGCCGCCCATTACGCCAGCATTGACCGAAACTTGATAGACAGTCGGATTTCCGCCGGGATTTCCGCATACGTAGAGATTTCCGGTCGGCGTAGCCGCCGTAATGTAGCTATGATCGAACGCACCGTTGTACTGCGGGATAGTGGAACTACTGGTCCCAATTTTCACCTCAGTACCCGTCGTGCCAGCACCGAAGCCGGTGCTGAGCTGAAAAATCCCCGCCGAGCCGGTGTTATCGTTGGATGAAAACGCATAAAGGGTGGCAGCGGAAGAATCAATAATTGGACCTTCCGTAAAGCCGCTACCGTAATCCAAGCGCCCCGAGGCCGTTACGCCTCCCGCACCGCTGACGCTATACACGAAGCCGCCGCTATCGCCCACAAAGGTATTTCCCGATCCATCGTCATGCACCGCACTGGTAAGTATTTTGGCGCTGACCGTGGCGGGCCAGCCTCCTCCTGAAACTTCAGCCGGGGTTCCTAAGAATACCCCGGTGAACTGGTGGAGTTTGCCCAAATCGTCGCCAACCCAAGCTGTATCCGTTCCGTAGTCGTAGTAGACAGAGGAATTTGTGCTGTTTGCGTTCAGAGCGAAAGTCGTCATGCAAGGTGCGGTGCAGCCTAAATAAGATCCTGACGCTTCGATAGCTGGAGTAACCGGCACCTGAACCTGTCCGGTGAACGGCGACCATCTCAATAGAACCAGGACCGCGAGAGTACCGTTTGTCTGAGTGAACGCAACTTGCGTTCCATCAAAGGAAATCACGGGTGAGGTGAGAACCTGACCGCCTGTGTTGTAGCTCCAGTAATCTCCAGGCACCTGGCCGCCACAACCAGAGTAAAGGTTCGTAAAAGCAACAATGTCACCTTGAGTCCCAGACGGTGCCACACCTGTGCCGTAGACTACGAAGTCGGGGATTGCAGGAGGAACGACCGTTCCGCAACTTGCAGTCGTACTGAGAAACGAATACTTCGCGGGAAACCTCGCCGCTCCAGTTGTAGCGCTAGGACCTAAGTCGACCGACCAGTCTCGATGCATTCGGCGGCCACGGCGGTGCGCATGGTGCCGCTGGAACTCGGATCCCAAGATTTTTTCATCGCCGATGGGAACTTCAACCGTGCGGTGCGCTGTAAGCCGCCGCTGCTGCAACTGGTATCGAATATCCTTCTCTACCCGCGCGGCCTGTTCTGGCGTTCGCGGATGGGAGAAGATCAGGTGCTGATGGCTCCAGTCGGTGGGAAGAGGAGTAGCCGTTTGCGGCTTCTCCGGCTGCTTGGCAGCTGGACCGGCCAGCAAGGTCGTGCTCAATGCAGCCAGTGAAAGTGCCAGCCCAAGCGATCGCGCGATGATCCCCTTCATGATGGACTCCCCAAGAGCAGTATTGCGGCTGGAGGTTAAGGTTACAGCCTCAGGCTGTTGAAGATCAATCCTTAGTTGCACTTCACATTTATGTAGTCAGAAACAATCATGACGCCAAGTTGGCTGGGCTTGCAGGGCCTCATGTTATCACAGCATTAGGCCGACTTTGCGCGCCTTTTCAGCGTTGACAGCGAGGCCCCGGGCCCTCGGGTTGCGGCTTCGGCAACGGCCTGCGCTTCGGAAAACCTGGGCCAAACCCTGGGTCAAACCCTTGGGGTTGAACGCAGCCGGAGCGGCCGGACGACCCGGATCGCCACATCGTTGCCTGCTTTTGCCGCTCTGTTATGCTTTTCGACGTTTCCAGATGAACCCACGCAGGAAGAAATCATGCGCATACTCAACTTCGCTCTGATCGTGCTCTGCTTCACGGCGCTTCCGGCCGCAACCCAAAGTTCACGCCATCCTTTTACTTTCGATGATGCCGCGACCCTTCGCAGCGCGAACGCCATCGCGGTTTCACCGGACGGCAAAACGGTCCTCTATCAAGTCACTTTCGGCGGCGCGAAAGGTCCAGACAATCACGAATGGCGCCTGATTCCCGTAGCGGGCGGCGACTCCCGACGCCTCGAAATTCCGGAAAAATTTCATCCTGCCGGATTTACCCGCGATGGCTCCGCTTTATACGGTTCGTATCAGGTGGACAAAAATGCGCAACTAGCCACGCTGGCTTTGGCGCCACCGAATACGCCCGCGGCTGCCGCGGCGACTCCAGTGCCGCTGACGGCCTTACCGAGAGGAATTCATTCCGCCGTCATCTCGCCCGACGGCTCGCACTACGCGATCGAAGCCGATCCGCGGCTTCCCGATCCGCTATCGGATGTCCACACAGTCATCGAAGCGGAACCCTCCAGCCTGTACGTGATCGGCGCCGACGGCTCAGGAGGAACGTGGTGGTGTCCCACGCTGCATGAGGTCGGCGAGATTGCATGGTCTCCGGACAGCGCTTCGCTGGCCGTGTTGTCTTTCACGCCGAAGATTGGCTTTCACAATTTCCGTTCTTCCATCGATGTTTGCAGCGCCTCAGGACCGCGCCACGTTGCAACCATTGAAAACGTGACGGCTTCTCCGGGCTGGATACACGATGGTAAGGACATCGTCTTCCTCAGCACGACGTCCTCGGTTTTGACGGCGGACCATGTGTGGACCGTGCCTGCGAGCGGTGGAACACCCGTGGATCGCACTCCCAAGCTGCAGGCCAGCGCGCTGCGGCTAGCGGACGATCCCCACGGAAATGCTTGGGTGATGGTGGCCCGCGGCGTCCGGACGAAAGTGGAATCGTTCCAGAATAATTCGCTGGTGGCCGCGTACGAGTGGCCTGACGGCACAATCAACAACGCAATCTCGCCACAGATAGCTTCTGCGCCGGAGGTTCACGTATTCACGGTCGCTGATCCGCAGCATGCTTCGAACGTTGCGGTCGCCCAAGGCAATACTCTTCAACGGATCACAACGGAAGGCGAAGATCAGCTCGCGAAGATTGCGCTGGGAGATTCTAAAGTGATTCATTGGACCAGCAAAGAAGGAATCGCGCTGGAAGGTATCGTAACTTTCCCCGCGGACTACGTCTCGGGACGGGCATATCCCTTCATGGTCCTGCCGCACGGTGGGCCGGAGGCGAACGATTCACTCGGGCTTCGGTCCTTTACCCGAATATTCGCAGGCATGGGATATGTCGTAATCGAGCCGGAATATCGCGGCTCAACCGGCTACGGCACGGAGTTCATGGACGCGATCTATCAGCACTTTGGCGATCGAGCTTATCGCGACGTGGACAGTGCGACGGATTATGCGGTGGCACAAGGTTGGGCCGATCCCAATCGCCTGACGATTTTTGGATGGAGCGCAGGCGGCTTCATGACTTCGTGGACCGTCACTCAAACGCATCGCTACAAAGCGGCGATTGAAGGCGCAGGCATTACCGATTGGCTGACCTTCATGTGGACCAGTGACGTACAGCAGTTCGATTACGATGCGCGCTGGCCCGATAAAGATCCCGAGGCGTTTCTGGTGTACTCCGCCGCTATGCACTCGGAGAACGTCACCACGCCGCTGTTGATTCTCCATGGCGCCGCCGACGAACGCGTGCCGACGTATCAAGGCCGGGAATATTTTGAGGTGCTGGCAGCGCGCGGCAAGACCACGCGTATGGTTACGTATCCTGGATCGCCTCACTTTCCAATTGTCTGGGAACAGCGGCAGGATGTGTTCCGGGAGATTGCCGCATGGCTGGCGCGCTACAACCCGGAAAGATAAACGATCTCAGTTGATTGTCAAAGGCGCGGGAGACTATCCGCGGGTGCCGACCATGATCGGCTGCGTGGTAGGTGCGTTCGATCCCTGCTCAGGTTCGACCGTAATCGCGAAGGTCTTGGCTTCGACTCCAGGTGGCAACGGGGGACGGACCACCGCCGCACTTCCCTTCGCGTCCGGACGGAACAACCCGGCGGGAATGGGAGCGCCGCTGGTCGGGATCAGCCACAATTCGTAAATCTTCTGCGGCGGAAGTTCAGGCATGTTGCTGGCCAGGAAGACGAGCGTCGAGTTGCTGGCCACGTAAATCGCGCGGCCTTCCGGCTTTGGCGGCGTATTCCCGGCGACCAGGATATAGCGGTCGGCATCGGGAGCAGTCAGCGACGAGATCAACTGTTTGGCCTGCTGTAATTGCGCTTGCTGCCCGGTCAAATCCTGCTGCAGACCAGCGACCCTGCGCTGCAGTTCCCCGTTTTGGCGAACTAGCAGAAGAACGATGATGATCGTCGCAGCGGCAGTGGCCAATTCGAGACTGCGCAAGAAAACTCTCCAGCCGGAGGCGCGCACTTCCTTTGGACGAACTTCGGCCGGACGGGCAACGCTGGGCCGTGACTCTTTCGCGATCTCCGCAAGGAAGCGATCGCGTGAACGCGCCGGAGGCCTTGGGCCGCTGGCGGAAAAGGCCAACAAAGCGACATCGCCGCGCAGACGCTCCAACTCGCTCCGGCATTCCGGGCAAGTCTTGAGATGCGTCTCCACTTCTACGCGAGCCGGACCTTCCAGCGCCCCCAGAGCGTAGAGAGCAAGATCGTCAGCGAATTGTTCGTGCGCGTTCATCGGTTGCAGACTTTGCGCAGAAGAAGCAGGCCGGCCCGTATGCGAGTCTTGATCGTGCCCAAGGGCTCTCCGGTCTTTTCTGCAATCTCTGTATGCGTGAGCCCCTCGAAGAAGCTCAGTTCCAGCGCCGCGCGCTGTGAAGGCGGCATGCCCCCGAGGGCGCCGCGAATCTTCTCCAGCGTACGGCTCCAATCGACACTTCGAACCATGTCCGGCTCGACGCTTACGACAACATCGGAGATCTCGTCTTCTGGTCGCCGCTTGCGCAAACCGTCAATGGCGCGGTTCCGCGCGATCACGGCGAGCCATCCCGGCAGACTGCCGCGGCTGGCGTCGAACGTTCCCGGATTCCGCCAAAGCTGCAGAAAGACTTCCTGTAAAACGTCTTCTGCCGCCCCTGTATCGCCTAAGACACGTAACGCAACTGAATAGACCACGCCGGAGTACCGGTCGTAGAGCTGCGCCATTGCGGCTTCATCGCCCCCGCGAATTGCCGACACCAGCATGGCATCTGTCGAGACGACGTCGGATCCACCTGAAAAGCCCGTCATCCCTTTCGTTCCTTGTACGTAATGCGACCGCGCGCGGATTGCGTTCCTAGGCCGCGACTCACTCCGCAATTCGTTTTGGTGGTTACCGCGAGGTTACGAATGGTGACGCCTGGAATCTCCGGGTTGTCTTTTGTGCCGGTCCCGATAGTCATTCTCAAGCGTGAGTTCCTTGACGCAAATCCGGCCTAGATACCGGATCGATGCAGCCAAGCTATCCTATCAAACCCTTGAGGGATGCTGCGCTCCAACGTTGTCGGGCGGCTTATCCGGATCTTCTATTTTCCAGAAAGACGGTCTCATGGAATGCCGCAAAGGATATATACGGAACCGATCGAAAATCGGATTGCTCTCATCAAGAAAAAATATTTCGCCGCCATCATCACAGAAATATTTCGAATGCGTCACATCCACTTCGTAACTATTACGTACTAAGGATGTGGACAGAGATCCTATCGTCACCCCTGCGACTTACCCCCTTGTTGCAACGAGACAGGGACTGTCTACAAATCCCCACCCAGGAGAATCATCAATGAACGTCTTGTCACAATCAGCGAAAGCTTCTGCCTTTCGCTTGGCCCTGCTTGTTCTCTTCTGTTCCAGCGCGATGCTGGCATTTTCCCAAAGTGCCGCACTGGCGCCGAACCAGACATACGGATACGCGAAGAATGAACTCCTTCAATTCAGCTACACGCAAAGTTTTGATTGCGTGGATCAGCCCGGCACAGACCTCAACTTCAACGGAGTCAAAGCACAGTCAGATCCTTCGGAGTTCCAGGTTCCGATCTGCCAGGTTGGGAACCAGCCTACGATCGACCCGACCGGTCTTCCCAAAGCGAGTGATCCGACCGAGCCTCTCTATGTTTTGGTCCCGATGTTCTCCGTGGACAATGACCAGAATCCTGACGATGCCATCTCCTGCACCGGAGTTGTAGCAGGAACGACGTGTGGTCCGACACTCGGCAGCACGTTGATCAGCCTGTTCGGCGCAGTCCCGGAAGCCTTCAAACAGAAACCTTTGGTTTACACCCAATGCCCAGACCCGAATCTGCCGGCTGGAACCTGCACCATGCACGCGTCCCGTCTCGATCTGGGCCCGGTGTTGGTGAAACTAGGATATCTGCCTCCTCCAACCGCGAACGTTTTCGTACCGAGCCCGAACCACAGCCACATACTTCTCGATGGCGACGCGACCAGCAAAGCCATCTGGTGGCAGGTGATCCCGGTTCTCGTGCTGGATCAGAGCGATTGGCCGAACCAGGCAGGAACGACCGGCATTACGTCCTACACGAAGCTGCAGTCCGCCGAAACCGCTGGACGAGCCATCCCAGCGCAGTCGAACTTTTTCCTGTTCTTCTCGTCGGCCGTCTCGCACTCGGGCCATAGCCACTAATAAGCAAGGAATGAGAATGCCCCACCCTTCTCGCAGAATTTGCGAGCGTGGGTGGGGCTTTTTGATTGTGCCTGCGTTGAGTTCGAGCCGGGCGCGCTAATCCTTCACGGCTTTGTCCGTGATATCAAGTCCTTTGTCGATGATCGCGTAGGCTTCGCGCAGTTGCTGCTCGTTGATGCAGAGTGGAGGATTCGTATAGAACGAGTTCCAGCGGACGAGCGTATACAGTCCCTGCTCGCGGAAGAAGCGTCCCAACGCTGCCATTTCCTCGGACGCGCCGTTAAAAGGCGCCATTGGCTGCCTCGTCTTCCGGCTTCGAATCAGTTCGAAAATCCCGAACAATCCGATCGAGCGAACTTCGCCCACGGAGGGATGTTTCTTCTGCATCTCTGCTCCAAGCTCCTTCATGATCGCGCCCATCTTCCGCGCATTCTCGATCAGATGATCTTCCTCATAAACGCGAATGGTTGCGAGCGCCGCCGCGCAGCCCATGGGATGTGAGTTGTACGTCAGGCCGCCGTAAAAGACCTTGTCCTGGAAATGCTGCGCAATGTGATGCCGCATGCCGACCGCGCCCAGAGGCAGGTAGCTCGCGGTGAGTCCTTTCGCCATGCAAATGAGATCGGGCACAACCTTCCAGTGATCGATGGCGAACCACTCGCCGGTCCGCCCGAATCCTGCCATGACTTCATCGGCGATCATCAGGATGCCGTACTTGTCGCACAGCTTGCGCACACCCTGCATGTATCCGTCGGGCGGGATGAGAATTCCATTCGTTCCCACGACGGTTTCAAGAATGAACGCGGCAATCGTATGCGGACCTTCGAGCTGCATCGTCTCTTCGACCATCGCCAGCGAGGTTTCTGCCGACTCCCACCCGCGCTCGATGCCGTGGTAGGGATCGAGTACGCGCACGACACCCGGAATGCCCGGCTCAGCGGCCCATCTGCGAGGATCGCCGGTTAGCGACATGCTGCCAGCCGTCGCGCCGTGATAGGAACGGTAGCGCGCCATGATCTTGTGGCGTCCAGTAAAGAATCGCGAAATCTTGATCGCGTTCTCATTGGCTTCCGCGCCGCCGTTGGTAAAGAAAAAAGTATCGATGTCGCCGGGTGTGATCTCCGCGAGCTTCGCTCCCAGCCGCGCCCGCGGCTCCGTCGCCATAAACGGATTGGCATAGGCCAGCGTCTGCGCCTGCTCGTGGATCGCGTTGATGACGCGCTCGTCCCCGTGACCGATGTTCACCGACATCAACTGGCTGTTGAAGTCGATGAAGCGCTTCCCTTCCGGCGTCCAGAAATAAATCCCTTTCGCTTTCGCGACGGGAATCGGATCAACTTTCGATTGCGCCGACCACTCGAACAACGTGTGCTTCTTGGTGAGATCAACAATTTCCTGGCCGGACATAGCGGGAGTGGTAAGAGTTGTGGTCATGAATTCCTTCTATTCAGAGTGCGCATTCATCGCAGATCATTTGGTAATTGGGTAATTTTTGAATTGAGTAATTTGGAGATCGCAACCTCCGCAAGGTCAAGGTTGGCGATTCTTAAAATTACCCGATTACCAAATTACCCAATTCCTCAATTTCCTAGAATTTTCGGCTGTGCTCTTTCGCCCAGCGTTCGACGACGACTTTCTTGTCGGTGTAGAACTCGATCGCGTCACGGCCCTGGCCGTGGAGATCGCCGAAGAAACTGTTCTTCCATCCGCTGAACGGGAAGTAGGCCATCGGCGCGGCGACTCCGATGTTGATGCCGATATTCCCCGCGGGCGCTTCGTAGCGGAAGCGGCGCGCTGCCGATCCGCTTGATGTAAACAGCGACGCCTGGTTGCCATATGCGCTGCGCTCGAGAAACGCCAATGCCTGATCCATGCTATCGGCGTGGACGAGACTGAGCACCGGACCAAAGATCTCCGTATCCGAAAGATCACTGGTCGCGGGCACGTCGTCGAGAATCGTTGGCTTCACGAAGTTGCCCGACTCGTATTTCGAAATCTTCGCATTGCGGCCGTCGAGCAGCACCTTCGCTCCCTGCTTTTCTCCAACACCGATTAAAGATTCCACGCGCTCCTTACTCTGCGGCGTAATCACCGGCCCCATCTGCACGCCGTCCTCGAGGCCGTTGCCGACTTTGAGTTTCGATGCGGCATCCGCAATCGAATCACGGAACGTCTTCTGCGCTTCTCCGATCGTAACTGCGACCGAAACCGCGAGACAGCGTTGACCGGCGCATCCGAAGGCGCTGTCGCTGATGATCTGCGTCGCCATCGGCATGTCGGCGTCAGGAAGGACGATCACATGATTCTTCGCACCCCCCTGGCATTGGCAGCGTTTGCCCTGCTCTGCGGATCGCGAATAGATATAGCGGGCCACCGGAGTCGATCCAACAAAACTGATCGCTCTGACTTTCGGATGATCAATCAGCGCATCAACTGCAGCCTTGCCGCCATTCACCAGGCCAACCACCCCTTTCGGCAGTCCGGTTTTCTCTAGCAACTCATACACATACCGCATCGTTAGCGGCACGCGCTCACTCGGCTTCAGGATAAATGTGTTGCCGGTCGCGATGGCGTACGGCAAATACCAGAATGCGATCATGCCGGGAAAATTGAATGGCACGATGGCCGCAGTCACGCCGAGCGGTTGTCGGATCATCATTTCATCGATGCCGCGCGCCACGTCCTCGAGGTTGTAGCCCTGCATCATCATCGGGATACCACAGGCGACTTCGACGTTCTCAATCGCTCGGCGCATCTCGGCTTTCGCTTCGGTGAATGTCTTGCCGTTCTCCGTTGTGATGATGCGCGCAATGTCGTCGATATGCTCTTCGAGCAGCATCTTTAACTTGAACAGCGGCTGGATACGGTCCTCTGGCGGCGTGCGGCGCCATTCCGGGAACGCTGCGGCGGCAGCGTCTACAGCAGTGGCGACTTCGGCGGCGTCGGCGAGCGGAACGCTGGCCAGGACTTCGCCGGTGGCGGGATTGATGACATCGCGCCACTCGGAGGAGCGCGAGTCGGCCCACCGGCCGTTGATGTACTGCGTAAGCTTGTTGGCGGGAGGTGCGGCTACTGTCATTGTGATTCCCCTACAATCGCGAAGAGTACGAAGAAGAACGCCGGCTAGGAGCGCGTCTGACTGATCGTCTTTTATTCTGACATCAAACGGGTTCTCTTGCCGCGCTCAACCAAATTCCACGCAAGACTACACCAGCTGCGGGACGGCGCTCTTCTGGTCGCATACATTTGTGATCGCGGACTCCAGCACGTCGAGTGCTTCGTCCATTTGGTCGTTGGTGATCACGAGCGGGACCAGAACGCGGATCACGTTGGAGTACGTGCCGGCCGTAATCGTGATCAGGCCGTGCTCGTAACAATACTGCGTGATCTTCTTCGTTTCATCACCCGCTGGAATTTTCGTTTCTTGCGACTTGACGAGTTCGATCGCTTGCATGCCGCCGAGTCCGCGAACATCTCCGATGGGCGACCAACGACGCTGCCACTCTCGAGCACGGCGCTGGAAGCGGTCGCCAAGCTCGTTCGCGCGCGCCAGCAAGTTCTCGCCCTCAAATAGGTCGAGTACAGCTAAGGCTGCCGCACACGAAAGCGGATTACCCGCAAACGTTCCGCCCAGGCCGCCGACTCCGGGAGCATCCATCACTTCAGCGCGACCGGTGACTGCGGCAAGAGGCAAGCCACCGCCAAGCGACTTCGCTGTCACGATTAGGTCAGGCTCAATTCCGTAGCGCTCACTCGCGAACAGCGCTCCCGTGCGTCCGAAGCCGGACTGAACCTCGTCGGCGATAAAGAGGATGCCGTACTTGTGGCAGAGATCGATGAGCACCTTGAAATAGTCCGGCGGAGGGGCGATGAATCCGCCCTCACCCAGCACCGGCTCCGCAATGACGGCCGCGACATCTTCATTGGCCACGACGCGCTTGAAAGTATCTTCCAGATGCCGCGCGCAGAAGAGATCGCACGACGGATATTTCAAGTTGTAGGAGCAGCGGTAGCAATAAGCGAACGGGACGCGATAAACCTCTCCAGGAAACGGCGCGAACCCCGCCTTGTAAGGATGCGTCTTGCTGGTCAGAGCCAGCGTCATCATAGTGCGGCCGTGGAACGCGTCTTCAAATGCGATGATGCCGGGACGCTTGGTAAAAGCGCGCGCGATCTTGACGGCATTCTCGACGGCCTCGGCTCCGCTGTTCACAAAGATCGTCTTTTTTGCAAACTTCCCCGGAGTCACTTCATTCATGCGCTCAGCGAGCCGAACGTAGCTCTCGTACGGCGTGACCTGCACGCAGGTGTGGAGGAAGCGGTCAAGCTGCGCCTTCACAGCCTCAACCACGGGCTCTTGCCGATGGCCGACATTGAGGCAGCCGATGCCGCCGGCGAAGTCGAGATAGCGGTTGCCGTCGACGTCTTCGAGCCATGCATCTTCGGCTTTAGCGACATAGATCGGTGTGCCGTGAGAAAGGCCGCAGGGCACAGCTTTCGCGCGGCGCTCGGACAGGGCCTTCGACTTCGGGCCGGGGATTTGCGTGCGAAGTTGAATAGTAGACATCTTGAATTCTCGTCGTTAGTCGTTAGTCGTTCGGCTCGGTGTGCTCGCTACTGGGTACTCGCAACTCGGCGCTCGTCTTTAGTACCAGCCAATCGGCGCATCGTTCAAATTGATGTGAACTTGCTTAGTCTCGAGATATTCCTCGATACCCCAGGCCCCGAGTTCACGGCCGAAGCCGGATTGCTTGAAGCCTCCCCACGGCGCTTCCACGTAAGTCGGCTGCATGTGATTGACCCAGACAATCCCGGCGCGCAGCGCCTTCACGGATCGCATCGCCTTGAAGATGTCGCGAGTCCAAACCGCCGCTGCTAATCCGTAGGGTGAATCGTTCGCGATCTTTAGAGCGTCTTTCTCATCTTCAAACGGAATCACGGCAGCGACCGGGCCGAAGATTTCTTCGCGGGCGATTCGGTCGCTATTTTTGACGTCGTAGAAGATCGTAGGCTGCACGTAATATCCCTTGGCAAATTTCTCAGGACGTCCGCCGCCTGAGGCGAGCTTCGCCTCCTTCTTGCCGATATCCAGATACTGGTTCACGCGGTCGTATTGCTCTTTGCTGACGAGCGGCCCCATTTTGGTTTCACGTTCCAGCGGAGGTCCGAGCCTGATGTTCTTCGCTTTTTCCGCCATCGTGTCGACGAAATTCTTGTAGATCGATTTCTGGACGAGGATGCGGCTTCCCGCGGAACAGACTTCGCCTTGATTAATGAAGACGCCGAAGAGGGCACCATCAATCGCGGCTTCGAAGTCGGCGTCGGCAAAGAAAATGTTGGGGGACTTGCCGCCCAGTTCAAGCGTCACCCGCTTCACCGTATCGGCCGCCTGCTTGACGATGATTTTCCCGACCGCAGCGCTGCCGGTGAACGCAATCTTGTTCACATCGGGATGCTGCACAAGCGGCGCCCCGCAAGTCTCGCCGAACCCGGTGATGATGTTGACCACGCCCGGAGGCAAGCCGCATTCGGCGAAGTGATTCGCAAATTCAAGCGCCGTGAGCGGCGTCTGCTCGGCCGGTTTGAGCACGCAGGTACAGCCAGCCGCGATCGCGGGCGCCAACTTCCATGCGGCCATCAACAGCGGATAATTCCACGGAATAATCTGCCCAGCCACTCCGACTGGCTCTTTCAGAGAGAGCGACAACGCATTGTCCGGGACTGGATTCACCTGGCCAGTGATCTTTGTAGCCAGGCCTCCGTAGTATTCAAAGCATGTGGCCACATCGGTCACATCGTATTCAGCCTCGACGATCGGTTTACCAGTGTTGCGGCACTCAAGTTCGGCGAGCGCCGGCAGATTCTGTCGGACTTTCTCTGCCATGCGAAAGAGAACGCGTCCACGCTCCTGCGCGGTCGTCGTTGCCCATGGCCCTTCTTCGAACGCGGCCTTCGCGGCAGCGACCGCGCGGTTCACGTCGTCGGCAGAGGCGTCCGGAACCTGCGCAATCACTTCTTCGGTCGAGGGATCGTAGACTGGAAAGGTCTTCGCAGTTTTGCTGGCGACCCATTCTCCGTTGATAAACATCTGGTATGTCTTAACGTCAGCTTGCACTCCACTAGGCATCGTGGCCTCCTGCAGGGGCTGAAGCCCCGATCTCGTTTCGCTTAAACGACGCGGCTGAAGCCGCGCCCTGATACAAATCTCTTCGCACCAGAGCTAGCGCCCTTCATTACGGACGCACTTCGCTCGCCGGAACAACCCCAGCCGGCGCGATCTGAACCTGCCGAACTGCTTTTCTCCGGCCGTAGACGAAAAAGAAAAATGCGGCTAATCCGACGAAGAAGAGCGTCCCGCCGAACATCCACAATTCGTAGGACCAAATTGACGTGATCTGTTGCGCCGGAAAAAACACCAGCGCGATTCCGAGAATCGTTGTCAAGAATCCGCTCAAGCCGGCAAGAAACATCGTGACTCGACCGTACTGACCTTTCGGCG
This sequence comes from uncultured Acidobacteriota bacterium, assembly GCA_963793945.1. Taxonomy (GTDB): domain Bacteria; phylum Acidobacteriota; class Terriglobia; order Terriglobales; family Acidobacteriaceae; genus Sulfotelmatobacter. The sequence goes on from CAWCCE010000003.1 coordinate 1,202,598, forward strand.
TCGATTCTGTCACGGCAAATTTCACCAGCGCGCCGAACATGTATACGAACGGCACCAACTGCAAAACCACGGCGAGCGACAGCAGCTTCTGAAATGTCTCCTGCACGCCAGCACCGGCGAAATTCAGGATCACCAGCACCGCGGAAACGATTCCCTGCACAATTAGTGCTGCATACGGGGTTGCATAGCGCGGGTGAACTTTACCCAACCAAGAAGGCATATAGGAATCAAGCCCGGCGACGAACGGGATGCGCGCCGAACCACCCATCCACGCTGACCCGATTCCGGCAATCGACAGGCTCAGCATCAACGCAAATGGCACTGTGAGCCAGTTCAAACCGACTTGTGCCGCCATGTGCGTAACCGCCTGCACAATTCCCTGCAGGACGTTGACGTTCTTGCCAACCGCGATCAATAAGGTCAGCGTCGCCCCGACGTAGAGAGCGCCCGAAATCAGTCCACCCCACGCCACCGCTCCTGGCAGCGTTCGGCGGGGATCCTGGATTTCGTCGCCCATCACCGAAGCGAGTTCGAGGCCAACAAGTCCAAAACAAATCACTCCGAAAGAATTCAGCACGAACTTTGGATTCGCAGGAATCTTGAAGTCGGCGGCTGTAATGGTGGTGCCTAGGCGCGACCAGATCACGATGCCGAGCCCGATGAGTACGGCTGCAGCAATGAATGTGCCGATTGCTCCGAGATTATTGATCCATTTACCGACGCCGAGCCCAAGGATATTGAACAGCGTCAGAGCGGCGAGCAGCGTCAACGAAGCGACGGACGCGAAAATCTTGTTGTCGGCCAACGCCTGATGTCCCGGTCCCAGCACGTACACCGAAACGCCGACGAAGTACAGCATGACCGTCGGCACGTAGAGCATATTGTTGGTCCAGTAGCACCAACCGGAAAGAAACCCGTGGAAGTCGCCGAAAACTTCCTTCGCCCACAAATAGACTCCGCCCTCGCCGGGATAACGATGCGCGAGCTCAATCACTGCAATCCCTTGCGGCCAGAAGAAAAGGAGCAGGGAGATAACCCACAACCAGACGGTAACTCCGCCATTGGCCGCAATTGAAGGAACGACATTGAGATTGAAAACCGCCACCACGAACAGCAACACCAGATCGCGGCGCCCGAGAGCGCGGATCAGGTGCGGTTGTTCCGCGGATTGTGTCGTCGTCGACAAGAGGAAAAATCTAGGGATCAGAGGCTAGCGGTCAGAAAATCGCGAACTTACCATTCAAGATCTTGGCAACTGATCCCTGATCCCTGCTTTTAGTGTGCGACTGCGACCGGCGCGGTGCGTTCCTGCTGTGCCTTCGCCAGCGACGCAGCGATATCGTTGAACGCTGCGAGGTGCTGGTCGATATCAGCCTCGGTATGCTGCACCGAAATCGTCCATTGCTCGTCCCACCAATAAGGCTGCGCCATCACGCCACGGTTGACCATGCCAAACCAGTAGTGGCGCCACAAGTCAACATCGATCGCTTCCCAGTCGCGGTAATTGACGATCTCCTTCGGATAGAACATCAGCGCGCCGTTCGCTCCGGCTTGCGCGATATACGCTTGCAAGCCGACTTTCGCAATGGTCTGCCGATATCCGTCCGCGAGCTTCTTGCCAAGCTTGTCCACGTGCGCGTAGTTCGCGCGCGTGAGCACTTCGCGGAACGTCGCCAAGCCAGCCGCCATCGACACCGGATTCGTGTTGTAGGTGCCGCCGTGGAAGACTTTGTGCTGCGAGATCAGATCCATCACAGACTTGCTGGCTCCGAAGGCAGCGAGAGGCAAGCCGCCGCCGATCGACTTCGCCAGGCAAATCATGTCGGGATGAACGCCAAAGTACTCACTGGCTCCTCCCCATCCGAGCTTTGCGCCTGTCTTAACTTCGTCGAAGATCAGTAGCGCGCCGTTCTTGTCGCAGATCTCTCGCAGCCCTTTCAGGAATCCGGGACGCGGCATACAGAGACCGACGTTCATCAAAATCGGTTCGAGGATGATCGCGGCAATCTCTCCTGGATTTTCTTTGAACCGGCGTTCCACGGTTGCAAGATCGTTGAACGTCGCGATGAGCACATTGGCAATGGCGGATTTCGGCACGCCGAGACCGCCCGTGACCGAGGTAGGAGCATGAATGTCGCCATAGTCCGGTGCATGCGGCTTCACGCTGACCAACGCGCTGTCATGCAATCCGTGATACGCGCCTTCGAACTTGACGATCTTGTCGCGTCCAGTAGCAGCACGCGCCAGACGGATCGCGTGCATCGTGGCTTCAGTCCCGCTGTTACCGAAGCGGCACATCTCAACCGGAAAACGGTCGCAGATTTCTTCTGCAAGCTCCCATTCCATGTCGTGGGGCATGCCAAACATTGTGCCGGTGGAAAGCCGCTTTTCGACGGCCTTCATCACCGCGGGATGGCAATGTCCAGCCATCAGCGCGCCGAAGGTCAGGTTGTGATCGATATATTCGTTACCATCGAGATCGCGGAATTTGCTGCCGCTGGCTTCTTTCACGAAGATCGGCCACGGATCGTACGCGCGATAGTTGCTCGCAACGCCAAGAGGAATGCGTTTGAGATTTTTCTTGTGGGCTTCTGCGGACTTGGGCGTTCGCCGCTCGAAAGTGGTGAGTTCTTTCTGCAGATCGGGGTACATCGAATTGCTCCGGGATACTCAGGCCGGCTTTTCGAGGCGGGCCATTAGGTTGCCGGGCGGTTGGAGCCGCCCGGGATCGGTTCTTTACTACTTTACTACTCTGTTCTAGAAGTAGAACTTCAAAGCGAACTGCACCAGACGGGGATCACGGGCCTGTTGAATCTGGCCAAACGTGGTGTCGCTGAAATTGCCGTCCGGATTGACAAACTGTGTTTTGTTAAACAGGTTGAAGATGTCGGCGCGGAACTGGAAATATCTCGCCTCGTCGATGGCAATCTTTTTCGACAGCGTGATATCCCATTCGTTTTCGCCCGGTCCGCAGCAGATCGATCGTGGGGTCGTGGCGAAAGTACCAAGAGTCGGATCGGAGAACTGCGCTGGATTCAGATACAGCCCGCCATTCGTTTTTGGATTCAGAATCTGCAGTGGACCACTTAACTGCGGAGCTCCTGCTCCCAGAAAGAACAAGCTGCTGATCAGTTCGTAATCATCCTGGGTCTGAATACGAATCGGGAAGCCGCTTTGGAATTGAATGATTCCCGACAATTGCCAATCGTCCAGAGCCTTGCCGGCGAAGCCACTGTACCTGCGGACAGGAAGATCCCAAACGTAGTTGATGACAAACCGTTGCGCCGAATTGAACAGCGACAGCGAGCGGCTGGCTTTGTAGTCGAACGGATTGACCGTCTCTTCGAAGCTCGACGCCCAGTCGAGGGATTTGCTGAACGTATAAGCCGCCTGCAACTGGATACCGTGCGAAAAGCGCTTCTCGAGGCTCGCTTGGAATGAGTTGTAGGCCGAGGCCGCGATCGTATCTTCCGCGAATATGTTCGTGAAGACGGGAACGCCGTCGATCGGGCAACCCGTTCCGGCTGTGAATGCGGGCCCCGTCGGGTTGCAGTTTGGTGAAGAGTACGGGCGAAGACCAACGAGGTTCAAAGTTTGTCCCGCAGCTTGTACTGTCTGGCCGTTCGGCAGGTGGAATCCGTTCGGCAGCAAAGATCCGTTGGAGGCGGGTAGCGTTACGGAGTACTGGTTGTCTTCCGCGAAGGGTCCACACGTGCCTTGCGCCCCATAGGAAGTCACACTGGTCGGGTCATTATTGGCCAGAGCGATGATATCGAGGCAGCTTTGCGGATTCGCCGGATTAATGTCGTGCGACGCCAGCAGGCGATGTCCTTGCGAGCCAACATATCCAAGTTGCAGGACAATATCCCTCGCCAGCTCTCGTTGAATCGTAAAGTTGTACTGCGCCGTATACTGCGTGCGCATGTGCGGCTGGAAGTCGCCGTATAGCAGCATCGGCCGGAAGCTCGACCAGTCCTGCGGAGTACCTCGGCCAGGATTCAGGATTCCGTTAAACGGGTTGGGACTGACCGTCCCACTCTGCGAGATGAACGGCGTATTGAAGAAAGTTGCGGGGAGGAATGTACTGCCACCGAACGGTGGTTCAGCGCCGAACTGTTCCAGCACCAACTGCTCCATCGGGTTGTAGAACAATCCCCACCCGGAGCGAATGCTGGTCTTCCCGTTCGATCCGAAAATCTTTCCCAATGCGCCGCTGGTGAAGTTGGGACTGTAAGCAATTCCAATTCTCGGGGCGAAGGCTTTGTAATAGGTTTGGGTCAGACCGTTCGGAACTCCGGAGTCGCCCGGAACCACCAACCCAGTAGGCTCGACTCCGGCTTCCGCGCATGTACTCACACCGAACTCAGTCTGCTCCGTCGCAGTTAGCTGGCACGGGTACACGGTTGAGTTTTGTCCAGGGCGGAACGTCTGCACATGGTGCAAGACATCGGTCAGCGGAGTGTCCAATTCCCAGCGGAGACCGTAGTTCAAAGTAAGAGAAGGATTGATCTTCCAACTATCCTGCGCGAACAAATACAATCCCGTCGTGCGAACGTTCTCTCGCTGCGCCGACCCTTGCGTATAGCTGTCCGCCAATCCGAGTAGATATCCTGGATAATTGTTGCTCGAAAAGAGTGAGTTCTCCGTCGAACTGTTAAATGTGAAGTCTCCGCTGACGTTGTAATAAAGCGTCTGGTCGAAGCGGTCACGGCGCACGTCGACACCGAATTTGATCTGGTGATTTCCTTTCACCCAGGTGAGGTTGTCGGCCCACATGAAGGAGTTACCGACCTGCGGCAGTTCGCCTTCCCATCCGTTGCCAATGGCGAAGCCGCCGCCGATATCAACGAATGGAACTCCTGTCCGGTTTGAGGGAAGGCCGGTCGTAATCCCATACTGCGCGCTGGTTCCGAGCTGACCAACAATCGAGTTCGCACCGGCGCTGGAATCGGAGGTGCCATTAAAGCAGACAGCCTGGGCTGCGGCGGAAGAACATGAAGCCTGAACCGCACCTGTGCTTTGCGGATGCTGAAACGTCAACTGGCCTTCGCGCATGTAAGTAAAGCGCGCTTCATTGACCAGCGCATTCGTGATCGTCCAGGTATGGCTTGGGTTGTATTGTTGATAACGCGAACCCACTTTTGCGCCGAATCCGGGAATGTTCGCGCCCGACGCCTGGAAATCGTAAAAGGGCTGAAGCTGATTGTCGTCGGTGTAGTAATAGTAGAAGCTGAAGTTTTGATGATCGTTGATGTGATGATCGATGCGGAACGTGAACTGGTCCTGCCGTTCAGAACTTGTCGGAACCGCCTGGTAGGAGCCGTCCGGGCGATTGGCATTCGGCACAAAACGCAGAAGATCGGCGGCGACTGGATCCTGACATCCGCTCGGAATTACGTTTGCCGGAAATACATTCCCCCAAGGCAGCGGATTCGTGCTGCTGTAATTTCCGCTCGTATACATGCCATAGATTCCACCCTGTGGCAATCCTAGAGAAGAATCGCAATTTGCCCGGCCGTCCAATGCTTGCGCCGCGAACGCATCTGCAATTCCCCCGGTAAACGCGGTATCCCCAGAAAAGTCTCCTGCCCTTTCCTGGGTATTTGGAACAAACACGGTCTGCCCCGATACACCTTGCCGCACACGGCGCCCTTCATACGATAGAAAGAAGAATGTTCGATCCTTCTTTAACGGGCCACCGAATGTTCCACCGAACTGGTTCTGGTTTTCCTGCGGCTTCACCGTATTGAAGTACCCTTGCGCATTTAATACCGTGTTCCGGAAATATTCATACACATCCCCGTGCCACTGATTGGTGCCAGACTTGGTGACAACGTTCACCACGGCACCGGAGTTGCGTCCATATTCCGCATCGAAGGTATTGCTGATGACGCGAAACTCCTCAATCGCGTCAGGTGTCGGCTGAATCGTCGGCAGATTGACGAAAGCGTCGTTAGCGTCGCCGCCGTTTACGCTGAAATTGTTAGAACGTCCTCGTCCGCCATTGACCGAAACTGCTCCTGCGTCACTGCTGCCGTAAAAAGTTCCGCCACTCGATCCCAGCTGAGACTGCACACCGGGCTGCAACTGCAAGAACTGATAAGTATCGCGCGCGTTCAGGGGCAGTTCATTCACCGAGCGGTTATTGACGACCGCGCCAAGCTGCGTGCTGCTCGTATCCACCAGCGGAGCTTCTGAAGTCACGTCTACGACTTCCTGTGTCGCGCCCAACTGCATCGTCATGTTGAGCGTGATGACCTGGTTCACATCGAGCGTGATGCCGTGGCGAATCGACTTCTTGAATCCGGTCAGATCAAACGTGAGCGAATACGTACCGACCGGCAGATCGGGGAACGCATAGTCGCCGCTCTCATTGGCATTCGCATCGTGGCTCACACCGGTGGCGTCGTTCGTAGCAGTTACTTTTGCGCCAGACAATACCGCTCCTGAAGGATCTGTAATTCGGCCCAGAATTCGTCCTCCCGTGCCTTGCGCGAAAAGTTGCACAGGCGCGACGCAGAGAACCACAACCAGGCAAAGCGCACTCCAATACGTCGCATTCAGACACAGCTGGGAGCGGCGGGCTCGCAGTGACGGCATGGTGCCTCCAGACATCCGGGAGAGTTGAGTTTTTGGTGAAAAGCGACAGCTTGTATCCGGCCACAACCTTGCTATAATCCCGCAAGGTTAGAGAACGGGGCGCGATACTGTCAAGGATAAAAAAACGCGTCCGCCCTATAGAAATTTCTTATCGAGACACAATCTCACACGAAGCCGCCAGGACGGAATGCCCGAACCTTACTTAAAAATCGGCGATGTTGCGCGCAAGGTTGGCGTTTCTCCTTCTGTGATCCGGTCATGGGAAAGCCTCGGTCTGACGCGGCCGCGGCGTACGCAGAGCAAATACCGGCTCTACACCGCCGAAGATGTAAAGCTGTTGAAGCGTGCGCGCTTCCTACGCAAGGTTCGCGGACTCAACGCCGCTGCCATCGTGCAATTGCTCAAGCGTGAAGGCAAGGTCCGTCCGGCGGCAGACGGAAACGCCGGCGCAATCGGCGCCCACCTCCGGCAGTTACGGTCCAAGCGCAGACTCTCGCTCGCGCAAGTCGCAAACTCAGTCGGCATTTCTGTCGGCTTCCTCAGCGCGATGGAGCGCTCGCAAATGAGCGGCTCCGTCGGAACTCTGCGCAAACTGGCAAGATTTTACAAAACCAACATTCTCGATTTTTTCGACGCCTCGGAATCCAGCAGCCGGCAGGTACGACCGGCGGAACGCAAAGTGTTGGAGGCAGGCGCGGGGGTTCGCATGGAACTCCTGGCCTGGGGCAATACGGTCATGGAGCCGCATCTGTTCCGCATTGCCCCGGAGGCGGGCAGTGGCGATCCATATACGCACGAAGGCGAAGAATTTATTTACGTTTTGCGTGGCGACCTGGAAATCACCGTCGACGGCGAAGAATATCGGCTTGAGCCGGGAGACAGCTTCTATTTCGAGAGCGCGACGCCGCACCGCTGGAAAAATCCGGGCCGCAAAGAAACCTGGGTGCTGTGGATCAATACGCCGCCAACGTTTTGATCGAACGATACAAGCAACAAAAGTTTGGAGGAATAATGAACTGGCAACGCGCCTTCCGATTGTTGCTCTTGCTTTCGGCAATTTTGTTGGCCGGGGCGTGTTCGAAAAAGACTCCCACGCTCAACCTTCTGGTGTGGGAGGGCTATGCCGATCCATCCTTTATTAAGGCATTCGAAGATGCGAATCACTGCAAAGTCTCCGCCTCTTACATGGGGTCGAGCGACGAACTGGTGGCTAAGCTGCGCGGCGGAAGTTCCGGCACCTACGACGTCATCTCGCCTTCGAGCGACGTGGCCTCGTCGATCGCAACCTCCGGATTGACCGCCCCGCTTGACCTAGCGAAGATTCCCAGCTACAACCAACTCTCTCCGCAGCTCACCTCCCTTCCCCTGGTCCACGCGAATGGGCAAGTCTATGGCGTTCCATTCACCTGGGGTCCCGATCCCATCATTTACGACACGACAGCGTTCGCGCAGCCGCCGGACTCATGGAACATTTTCTGGGATCCGAAATATAAAGGAAAAGTATCTGTATGGGACGATCTCTCCACCGTCTACATGGCGGCGCAAGTGCTCGGTTACGACAAGCCCGATCCGTCGCATCTTTACAATTTGAGCGATCAGGAACTCGACGCGGTCAAAAAGAAGTTGCTCGAGCTAAAGCCCAACGTCCGCAAAATGTGGTCGACTGGCGGCGAGTTGACCAACCTTTTCGAGAGCCACGAAATTGTGATCGCTATGGGCTGGCCGTTGAACACAGCTGATCTTAAGGCAGCAGGCTTCCCCGTCGGCGAGACGATTCCAAAAGAAAACACGACGGGCTGGATCGATCACTTGATGATCACCGCGGGCAGCGACAACAAGGAGCTCGCGCACAAATTCCTTGAGTATATGGTGCAAGCCAAGACGCAGAAACTGGTCACCGATAAGACGCATTATGTTCCGGCGAATCCGCAAGCGGCGCAGTTCATGACATCGGACGAAGTCAAGATCCTGCATCTCGACGATGTAGACAATTACCAGAAACGATTGTATTTCTGGCAAAACGTGCCGCGACGCGCCAAGTACACCGAAATTTGGAACGATGTGAAGGCGGCACAGTAAGCAGGAACTGACGAAAGTATTGTCCAATATTTGCGTCGCAGAACTGACTCATGGTCTCTCCGAACAACCCCGCCAACCCGGCGCACGCCCAGCCCGCGAAGGCTTCCACCCTGCTCGGTATCCGCAGCGTCGCCAAAACGTTCGGTCGTAACGTCGTGTTACGCGATATTTCGTTGGAGATCGCCGAGGGAGAATTCCTTACCATCCTCGGCGAGAGTGGATCGGGCAAGACAACCCTGCTCCGAATCATTGCGGGCTTCGAAACCGCAACCTCCGGCGAACTCTGGATGGGCAGCGACAGGCTCGATCAGCAACCTCCCTATCGCCGCCGCGTAAACACGGTTTTTCAAAATTACGCGCTTTTTCCTCACTTAACCGTCGAACAAAATGTTGGATACGGATTGCGAGTGGCAAAGCGGCCGGAATCCGAAATTGTGCAACGCGTCGCTGAAGCTCTCGACAAAGTAAAGATGACGGCGCACGCGAAGAAGAAGCCGTCAAAGATCAGCGGAGGTCAGCAGCAGCGTATCGCGCTCGCCCGGGCGCTGGTGAACCGCCCGCGGCTTCTGTTGCTCGACGAGCCTCTTTCGGCTCTCGATGCCAATCTTCGCCGTCAAATGCAAGTCGAGTTGAAGTCGTTGCAGCGGGAGGTCGGCATCGCATTCGTGTTCGTCACGCACGATCAGGAAGAAGCCATGGTCATGTCCGACCGCATCGCCCTGTTGCGCTCCGGCGAACTAGAACAAGTCGCGGCACCGCGCGAAATCTACAGTCGTCCGGCCACAGCCTACGTCGCGCAGTTCATCGGACACACAAATCTATTGAAAGGCGAGGTGCGCGGCGGCGCAGTCAGCTGCGGACCTCTGTTGTGGAGAGCCTCCCTGCCCGACGGCCCCACGCTTTTTTCCCTGCGTCCCGAACACGTCCGCCTGGCGGCCGCGACAACGGCCGCGGGTGCGATTCGAATTCGCGGACAAGTCCTGCACCAAGCTTTTCACGGCGCAACCGAATTAATCCGTGTGCAATGCGCCGATGGACTGATTTTCCTCGCCCGGATCCCCGGTGGAACCGGCATTCAAAACGAAGTTGATCTCGAGTTTCTTACTGCTGATGCAATTCCCGTCCTCGAGTCACCGGAGCGCGCCTGATGTTCTCCCGTGCCTACAAAACGGTTGTGACCGTACCGCCGCTCGCATGGGTTACAGTGTTTTTGCTCGTACCGTATCTGCTGATGTTCTGTTACAGCTTCTGGTCTGTGTCATCGGCTCAGACAATCGTTCATTCGTGGAATCTCGACAACTACCAGGAACTGTTGCACAAGCCACTGTATTGGGAGACGCTGCTGCGCTCGATGTGGATCGCCGCACGCGTCACCCTCTTCTCTTTATTATTGGGCTATCCGCTGGCCTACTTCCTTTCTTTCTATGCGGGAAAGCGCAAGGATCTGCTGTACCAGATGGTGATCATTCCCCTGTGGGTCAGCTATCTGGTGCGGGCGTATGCGTGGAAGACAATCCTGGGCTCCGACGGCGTTCTCAACACGCTGCTGCAATATGTGCACGTGACCCGGCATCCACTCGATTTCCTGCTCTATAGTCCATTCGCCGTGGTACTAACGCTTACGCACATCTACACGCCATTCACAATTCTGCCAATCTACGCCGCGCTAGAGCACATCCCGCGCAACCTTGTAGAGGCCTCGCACGATCTCGGCGCGACACCGGCGCAAACATTCTGGAAAGTGATTTTTCCTCTCTCCATTCCCGGCGTCGTCGCCGGAGCGACATTCGCCTTCGTCTTAAGTCTCGGTGATTTCCTAGCCCCGCTCCTGCTCGGCGGACCGAGCGGCATCATGATCTCCAACATCGTGGTTAGCCTGTTCGGCGCTGCCTACAACTGGCCGCTCGGCGCCGCGATTTCGTTGGGAATGCTGGTGATCGTCGTAAGCCTGCTCTTCCTGTCCGAGCGACTCGAAAAGAAATGGAGCTTTTCGTGAGCGGCGCCCCGACCAGCATTCCGCGATCACGATGGCTCCTCGTCCATGCAACGGCGGTGTTCGCGTTTCTCTATCTGCCGATTGTTATCCTTATTCTCTATTCCTTCAACGGACAAGGCGTCGGCGGATTTCCTCCTCATCATTTGACTTTCGATTGGTATCGCATTTTGTTTGCGGACGGCCCCATCTGGGATTCGGTACTCAACAGCCTGCAGGTTGCCTTCGCTGCAATGGCGATTTCTCTGGCCTTCGGAATTCCGGCCGCGCTCGCGCTCGATCGCGCACAGTTCCCCGGTAAGGCACTCTTTCGTCGACTCGTTCTCTTGCCTCTGATTCTGCCGGGCATTATCACCGGCTTGTCATTGCTGATGCTCTTCAATTTGACTGGAACGAAGCTCAGCCTGATGACAATCGTTCTCGGTCATGGAACCGCGCTGATCTCAGTCGCAACTACCGAAATCTTCGCAGGCCTTCAGAAACTTGATCGCGCGCAAGAAGAAGCATCTCTCGATCTTGGCGCGAACTACTGGCAGACGTTCTGGCGCGTGACCATGCCGAATCTGAAGCTGCCGATCATCGGCGCGGCCCTGTTGATCTTCACGCTCTCGATGGACGAGATCGCGGTCAGCTTCTTCCTCATCGGCCGTGACAATACTCTGCCTCTCGAAATCTGGGGACGCCTCCGCCGCGGCATTACCCCCGAGATCAACGCCGTCTCAACCGTGATCTTTATGTTCTCGCTGCTGACGATCGTTATCTGGTATCGCCTGCGTGTGCGTTCCAAAGGCGGCGCCGAAGTCGGAGCCGAACTGATCGAACCGACTTCCTAGAGCCATTCACCCCGAAGCACACGAAGTCACAGAAAAGAATATCTGGCAGGAAAACCCTTCGTGAGACTTCGTGCGCTTCGTGGTTCACGCTTTTTCTTTCCCGGCACCCAACGTGACCCGGCCTCGCATTTCTAGGCCCTTTCGCGCTCCGCATAGTAAAGTGATAGTACACACAAATTCAGGAAGGATTCACTTTTGAGTTCAGGCATACGCAACATCGCCATCATCGCGCACGTCGACCACGGTAAGACCACGCTGGTCGATGCCATGCTGCAGCAAAGCGGCACCTTTCGCTCCAACGAGCACCACGTCGAGCGGGTGATGGATTCGAACGAACTGGAACGCGAGCGCGGTATCACAATTCTCGCTAAGAACACCGCCATCCTCTACCACGACATGAAGATCAACATCGTCGACACGCCGGGCCACAGTGATTTCGGCGGAGAAGTCGAGCGCGCTCTGAAGATGGTCGACGGAGTCATGCTCCTCGTCGACGCCAGCGAAGGTCCGCTGCCGCAGACGCGTTATGTCCTGGGCAAGGCGCTCGAAGCGAAGCTGCCGCCAATCGTCGTCATTAATAAGATCGATCGCTCTGACGCGCGCCCTCAGGAAGTCCTGAACGAAATCTACGATCTCTTCATTGATCTAGACGCAAAAGAAGACCAGATCGATTTTCCCGTCCTCTACACCAATGCCAAGACCGGCACGGCGAGCACTGACATCAGAGGTGGCGGCGAAGATCTCCGCCCACTCTTCGATGCGATTCTGAAAACCATCCCTCCGCCAAAGGGCGACGCCTCCGGGCCGCTCCAGATTCTCGTTGCAAACCTCGACTATAGCGACTATCTCGGACGCCTCGCCATCGCACGCGTCTTCAACGGCAAGATGTTCACTGGAGAAGAAGTCGCCATTGCCAAGCTCGACGGCTCTCTGCAGAAGACGAAAATCACCAAGCTGTTTTCTTTCTCCGGGCTGAAGCGCACTGACATCACCGAAACTACATTGGGAGACATTGTCGCGGTCGCCGGCGTCGAAGGCATCACCATCGGAGAGACCATCACCGAGGTCGCGAATCCCGCTCCGCTGCCCCATATTGCGATCGACGAACCGACCATCGCGATGCTCTTCACGGTGAATACTTCCCCGTTTGCGGGAAAGGACGGCACCTACGTGACGTCTCGAAACTTGCGCGAGCGCCTTGAAAAAGAGCTGCTCACCAACGTCTCGCTGCGCGTAGAGGATACGGGTACAACCGATTCGTTCAAGGTGCTGGGCCGCGGCGAACTGCAGCTCTCCATCCTGATCGAGATGATGCGCCGCGAAGGTTACGAACTCATGGTCGGCAAGCCCGAGATCGTCACCAAGCGCGTTGATGGCAAGCTGATGGAACCGGTCGAACATCTCACGATCGATGTCCCGGAAGAATTCGTCGGCGTGGTCATGGAGCAGCTCGGCTCGCGCAAGGGCGAAGTCACCAACATGCACAATCACGGCTACGGGCGCGTACGCATTGAATTTCGTGTGCCCAGCCGCGGATTGATCGGACTTCGCGGTCAGCTGCTGACCGACACGCGCGGCACCATCGTCATGAACTCGCTCTTCGACGGATACACTCCGTGGCAGGGAGAGATCCCGCACCGTCTGACCGGAGCACTCATCGCCGATCGTTCCGGAGTTTCGACCGCGTATGCGCTGTGGGGACTTCAGGAGCGTGGAGAACTATTCGTCGGTCCCGGCATTGATCTCTATGAAGGAATGATCATCGGTGAGAACGCGAAAGATACCGATCTCGACGTGAACGCTGTTCGCGAGAAGAAGCTGACCAACATGCGCGCATCAACTGCGGATGAAGCGATTCGTCTCGTTCCCTTCCGCCCGCTAAATCTCGAACAAGCGATCGAATTCATCGCCGACGACGAGTTCGTCGAAATCACTCCCAAGTCGCTGCGGCTGCGAAAAAAGACCCTGCAATCGAATCAGCGCAAGAAAAAGTCCTTTGCCACCGTTGAAGAGTCGTGAAATCGCGACGCAAATCCGCCGAGAAGAATACAAAAGAGAAGCCCGCGCTGCGCATGTTCCTCGTCCCCTGCAGCTGCGGAACGACGTTCGCTGTCGCGGAGAACTACGATCATCAGGGCACAGCATGGAGCCGCTATCTCATCTGCCCGGGCTGCGGGAAAAGACACGATCCCAAGAATCGTTTGCTGCAGATGGGATTTCATCCGGAGGGATATTGGAAGGTCGACGATTGCTGATGCGGCGGCCCGTTTTATAACCCAAAGGCGATTTGACAAGTTGCCTTCCGGAAACCTGCTATACTGCCCCCCGCATTCGACTGTTGCCAGCTCCGGTTTCGATTTTCAGGAACGGCCCTCCCGACCTGCCAAGTCCGCCGAATTGAGCTCGCACTCCCGACAGCTCAATGCAGAGGCAGACGCGTGAAGAACATCTTTGTGGGGAACCTCAGCTTCAACACAAACGAAGACGAACTGCGGCAAATCTTTGAAGGTTACGGCCAAGTGGACCGCGTCAGCATTATGACCGACCGCGATACCGGACGCTCTCGCGGATTTGGGTTCGTAGAGATGGCTAGCAACGAAGACGGCGAAAAAGCCATTGCGGCCCTCAACGGCACGCAAGTCGGCGGACGCACGATCAACGTCAACGAAGCCCGGCCCAAAACCGAGCGCGCTGGAGGCGGCGGTGGCGGCGGCGGCCGGGATCGAGGGGATCGCGGTGGCCGCGGCGGTGGTGGCGGCGGACGGCGCGACCGCTGGTAACGAGCGGCGAGTGCGTAGCCGCGAGTCGTGAGCACGACCGAGATAGCGTTTTCGCAGTTGTGATCCGTGACGACGATTTTACCCGCCACTGAGCACCGAGTTCTGCTGCCTCATTGCTGCCCTTTCCTGCTCGCATGTAAACTGTAAGTATCCGTGCGCCCGTAGCTCAGCTGGATAGAGCGGTTGCCTCCGGAGCAACAGGTCGGGAGTTCGAATCTCTCCGGGCGCACCAGATCTTCTTTCCTTGTTCTGCCGCAATCCTCTTCCGGACCGCCGTTTGATTCGAGGTCAGGTAAACACAGATGCGGCTCTTAGAAATGGTCCGGACAATGAGGCACAAGCAGTCATTCCTACCGTTGCTCGCACTCTTCTTGCTCGCCGTAAGCTTTCCCTTTTTCGCGAGCGCACAAGCGACATCGGACGATCCGTCAGCAACGCTCTCTTCGGATCCCGGACTCTACCTCCGTGTGCGGCTATCAGGTCCGATCAAGATTTCGAAATTGAAAACGAGAGACATCGTAGAAGGCGTGCTCTCCAGAAACGTCTATTCTGCGGATCGCCAGTTGTTTTCTTCTGGCTCTCGCATCACGTTGCACATTGATCATCTTGAGCGAAGGCGGCGTACTCGCAACGATCACTGGCCCTGGGTGGTCAACGCTTTCACACCGCGCCACGAGAATTTCCCCGTCTTCAAAAGCGCGATGCTTTCGAATTCCACCGGCGAGCATTCGCTGCAAGTTTCGCTCATATCGATCAGCCGCATGCGCGATATTCATGCGAAGGCAAAGAACAAAGATAAGCCCTCCGTTCCGCAGTCGGTCGAAGAAAGCCCTCCAGTAGCGGTGAATAGTTCAAAAGGAAAGAAGACGCGAACCCCAACGATGATTCTCGAGGCGTTCGATTCTGACGACGCTCGCGCAGACGACGCTCGCGCTAACAATCAGACGAACTATCCCGCAGATGTAGACTCGAACCCTCCCGATTCGCTTCCCGCTGGAACGCGTTGCAAACTCCTGCTGCTGAATAGCGTCAGCGCGTCAAAGAGCAAGCCCGGGGATCCCGTGCATGCGCGCCTTCTCGAACCAGTGTTCATCGAATCCAAAGTCGTGCTGCCGGCAGGCAGCATCTTCGATGGCAAAGTGATCAAGAAGACGCCGCCAAAATGGTTGAGCCGCTCCGGACTCTTGTATCTTGGATTCACCGAGGTTGCGTTGCCCAACGGCGGTCGTTTTCCCATCGCCGCCTCGCTTGCCGGAGCGCAATTGGACGAACGATCCCACACCAGAATGGACACCGAAGGAGCTCTCCACGGCGAACGCCCCGGCAAAGCCTGGATGGCCATCAACATCGGCGTCACGGCAGGCCTCGCAAAAGAAGTGGATGATACCGTGCAACTCATAATCGAAGCGGTGGTTTCGACAGCGACCGATGTTTCGACCGCAGGTACGGCGAGAATCGTTTCCAGTTGCGTCTCAGGTTTATATATGGCCACGCGCAAGGGCCGCGATGTGGTTCTGCCCCGGTTCACCGAGATGGACGTTTCACTGGACCGTCCAGCTTCCGTGCATCCGATTCCAGAGCCTGAATCGCGCTCGGCAGCTTCAGCGGCAGAGTAAGGAGTAAAGGGACCGATTTCCCAAGTTTAAAACTGCGAGCCGTGAAGGACATTAGCAGTCCGCAACCTACATGCGGTTGATGAGATACAGCTTCCAAACGACTTGCGGCAAATGCTGAAAGCCGTACGGCATCCGAATGTTGCAACTTCTTGCAAGGTCCCCGTTAAAATCTCGTGAACCGATCAAAACCCTTGCTACTCGCCTCTTGACGCACCAATACTGCTGCAATAAACTTGTGTTCCCTCCCTGGTAAAACCCCCTGTCTCGCTTCGCTGTTCAGATTCCGCTAGGACACATCACGAAAATACGGCTCAGGTAAATTCCCGGGTTCGGTTGGAGGCTGGTATGAGGTCGCGCAATCTTCTGCTTACGCTGTTGAGCTCGGTTTTATTCATTGCAAGTCCAGTTTTGTCCGCTGCGACCACGAATTACACGCTCAGTGTTGCGGTCACCGGACTCACCGGCACACTAGTCGTTGAAGATAACAAGACCGATAACCTCACGTTTACCACTAACGATACCCAGTCCTTCGCCAGGACCTACGCAAGCGGCACCACATATACGGTCAGGATTAAGACTCAGCCATCCGGACAAACGTGCACCCTGAGCAGCAACGCTACCGGAACAATGACGGCCAACACCACGGTCACTGCCACTTGCAGCACCACCGCGAACTACACAATTAGCGTCGCCGTCACTGGCCTGACGTCAGGTTCGTTGGTCATGCAGGACAACAACAACGACTTGCTGACCTTTACCTCGAACGAGACGCTCACTTTCGCAAAAACATATGCCAGCGGCGCCAGCTATACCGTTCGTGTCAAGACTCAGCCTTCCGGACAAACTTGCACGCTGAGCAGCAATGCGAAAGGCACCATCACGTCGAACATCACCGTGACCGCAACCTGTACCTCGACTTCTACGAATTACAAGATCAGCGTCGCAGTCACCGGCCTGACGGGAACGTTGGTCGTACAAGACAGCAAATCCGACACGCTGACCTTTACCACCAATACGACACAAACCTTCGCCTCGACATTTGCGAGCGGGTCCACATACTCAGTCACTGTGATGACTCAGCCGACTGGACAGACTTGTACGCTCAGCAGCAACGCCAGCGGCACCATTACCTCAAACATCACCGTCACGGCAACTTGCACGACGAACCCGGTGAACTACACCATCAGCGTTGCTGTCACCGGGCTGACCTCCGGAACGTTGGTTGTCCAGGACAGCAAATCGGACACATTAAGCTTCACCAGCAACAGTACGCAGACCTTCGCTACTTCCTACTCCAGCGGCTCGACCTACACAGTGACCGTGCAAACTCAGCCGACCGGTCAGACTTGCACGCTCAGTAGCAACTCCAGCGGCACCATCAATTCCAATATCACAGTCACTGCAACCTGCACGACAACCACGGTGAATTACAACCTCAGTGTCGCGGTCACCGGAATTACCGGAACGCTCGTCGTCAATGACAGCAAATCCGACACGCTGACCTTCACCACAAACAACACGCAGACCTTTGCTTCGACCTATGCGAGCGGATCGACGTACTCGGTAACGATCCAGACTCAGCCCACCGGGCAAACCTGCACCCTCGGCAGCAACTCCAGCGGCACGATAACCGCTAATACGACAGTGACGGCTACCTGCGTCTCGAATTACACGATCAGCGTTCTGACAACCGGTCTTACCTCAGGAACGCTCGTCGTGCAAGACAGCAAGAGCGACACTCTGAGCTTCACATCGAACAATACGCAGACGTTCGCCACATCGTTCGCCAGCGGATCGACCTATTCGGTGACCGTACAAACGCAGCCAACTGGACAGACCTGTACTTTAAGCAATAACGCCAGCGGCACGATCACGTCGAACGTCACAGTCACGGCCACCTGTGCCGCATCCGGGAATAACCTCACCATCAGTGTCGCGGTCACCGGACTTTCCGGAACCCTCGTTATGCAAGACGATCAAGGCGACACGTTGACCTTCACGGGAAACACGACTCAGACTTTCGCGAAGAGTTATACCAGCGGCGCGACTTACACTGTGTACGTCACGACTCAGCCCGCCGGCGAGTCTTGTCTGCCGGTTTACTCCACGGGAACCATCACCGCTCCCATCACCATCTCTGCGAATTGCGCGACTGGAGCGACTCGCGCACTGGGAACGATCAGTGGTGTCTCGAGCGTCTCTTGCTCGGGCACGATCAAGAATGGCGTCTGCCAGCAGATGACCGTTTCCTGTCCCAACGTTCCGGACGTGCAGGCCTATGTGAAGACCAACGCGCCAACCGGAACTTCCGTCGGGACCGTCACCTACAACACCGGCACAGACGGCAACGGCCTGTACGACAGCATCTTTACCTTCGGCAGCACGGCCGTCCAAAACGTGTTGAACGCAAACTTCACCACCGTGCAGATTTCATGGGGAACGCCGTTCAACAGCAATCAGCCCGACGGGTGGGCGCAAGGCCCCGGAGGCGTAATGGCTGACGCCTGCCGCTACGCAACCGTCACTCAGTGGATCTACAACAACATTCAGAACAACACGAGTCTTCCCTATTGCGCGACCGCGAATAGCGGTGGCGCTGGCGCTCTCGCCTACGCGTTGTCGCAATATCCCAACAGCAACATTCTCTCTATGGCCGAAGTCACGAGCGGACCGCCGACTGGCCGTCTCGATTGGGGCTGTGGATGCACGGAGGGCAAGCTACCCGTCCAATGCGGATCGAGTGCTTCGCTCGGAACATGTTTCGGTAAAGTGGACGCCCCGGTCTGGGATCCGGCTTACGATCCCAGCGGCGCTACCGCAGTTTGCAGCAATGCGGTCAACGGAACTCTACCGCCGGGTGGATTAAACTTCTTCCTCGGTGACAGCGTCGAAGCGCCAGGAGCCAACTACAACTTCCCCAAGACCTATGTGAATCTTGTCTTCGGCGGCTCCGATAATAGCTCCGCTATTCCGATCGGCCAGGACTGGTTCAACAACATCACCAGCAACAAGGCCCAAGCGTGCGTCGCCGGCGGCCTGCATTCACTGGCAAATACGCAAGCCGGCGCGCTGCAAATCGCCAACGACCTGATCAACCTCTGCAAGTTGCAGTAGCGCCAAAAAAAGCGGTGGCGGATCAGGCCTCGGCTCAGCCGCTCCACTGTAATCATGGATCACCGAGTGTGTCCGATCCGTCGTGCCCAAGGTATCGCCGCAACTACTGCGAGTGGCCCGAGGATCGCCGCCGCAATCATTTCCCAACCAAGCCCTTGTCCGCGCATGACCACTCCCGAAACCGCAATCGATGCCAGTCCATATCCGGTCAGCACCATCCGCCCATAGCGGTCGAGATTGGCAGACTCGTGAGTTACCGCACGCATCACCCGCTGCTCGAAATCCGACGGGAGTCTCGGCACAGGCGCGTCCATCGAATGTCGCAACAAAGCGTCGATGCCGGCGTCGTCAGGTTCCATCTCACTCACTGGAATATCCTTTCTCTTTCAGCATGCCGTGAAGAAGCTGGCGTGCTCGATGCAAATACGATTTCGCAGTATTCTCGGGCACTCCAAGCAGTTCGGCGACTTCACCCACTCCGCAGCCCAGCCAATAATAAAGACGCAGCACCGATTGATAGACCTCCGGAAGCGCTCCAATACACTCGGCAAGGGCTTGATTGCGCTGCGCCGTTTCGGCCTGCCGGTCCGGCCCAGGTTCACGAGCTGCGACTTCGAACAGAACCGTCTCGTCCGCGTGCGGATTTCGGAAGCGAACCCGCGCTTTCAGGTTCACTGCCTGGTTGAATGTGATCCGGTAGATCCACGAGCTGAATTCCGCCTCGCCGCGAAACGACGCAAATGCGTGATGAACCTTGAGAAATACTTCCTGCGTCACGTCTTCCGCTTCCGGAATGAATTCTCGCCCCAGGATCGATACTGCAAGACGAAATACCTGCGCGCTATGCCTGCGAACCAGTTCCGCGAACGCCTGCTGATCCCCGCTTCGCACGCGGTCTACGAGTTGAGAATCGGTTTCGACCAAGGGTTAGCGTCGAGCCGCACCCTTGAGGAAATGGAATGCGATCAAACCCATGCCCAAAAAACTAAACGGCAGAGGTGTTATCCAAAAG
Organism: uncultured Acidobacteriota bacterium; assembly: GCA_963793945.1. Classification (GTDB taxonomy): domain Bacteria; phylum Acidobacteriota; class Terriglobia; order Terriglobales; family Acidobacteriaceae; genus Sulfotelmatobacter. The sequence goes on from CAWCCE010000003.1 coordinate 1,222,625, forward strand.
CTGTGCGACTCAGGGTCAAGAGTAATGAACAGAACAATCATCGTTCCCACTGAGAGAGTTAAAAGAACGGTCCCCAAGATCGGTAGGACGGTCGGATCCCCGCCCGGTTCCCGCACCGGCTCCAACGGAAACTCTGGCAGCGGAATTCCCTTTTCCATCGCCGCCATCCGCTCCTGATGAATGACCTCGATTTTCTTCTGCCGCCCCAAGTGCCTGACATAAAGGTACCCAACAATTCCCGCCGCCAGCGCGAATGCCACCATCCCATCCCCGACCGTGTAGCTCATTTTCTATCACCTCATATATAGGACAGGGCGTGCCGCTCCCCGGTTGCGACGTTCGGAAAAATATTAACTTGACCCCTCCGGCGAACCAAGCTAACCTCTCCGCGCAACTCTCAGGAGGACTAATGTCACGCAGCTCACCTTCACTTCGGGCCCTCTCTAGAGACATGGATCGTCGTACAAATCTGTACTCTATCGCGGCTGCCGCCGCTTCCGTCAGCGTATTGGCTTTGGCGCAACCTGCCGACGCCTCCGTTGTCATCACCAATACAAATATCCCCATCACGGCAAAGGGAATCTCGATCGACCTCAATAAGGACGGCGTTACGGACCTGAAGTTCAAATACGTTAGAAGCCCTGGCGCTTCCAGTCTTCATTCTTTTTTGAATGTACAGCCGATAGCCGGCAACGCTGTCGTCGCGGACGGAGGGTATGCGTCAGCTCTCGCGCGAAGCGCCAAGATTGGACCATCGGCTCATTTCGGACCCACCACGGGAGACAACTCTTTACTCGAAGAGAAACTTTCCTCGTTTTACGGTTGCAAACTGTATGGCAAGTGGGGAGGCAACCATCCAAACAAGTTCGTCGGTGTGAAATTCAAGATTAAAGGTGCAATTCATTACGGATGGATTCGCGTGACCATTACAAGCAGCACAACTCCCGGCGTCGCGATTTCGGGAACGGTCACCGAATACGGATACGAGACGATCGCGAACAAACTCGTCCTTGCAGGGTTAGCCTCGAATAATGCAGCGGACGTGGATCCGCAAGCGAAGAAGCAAGACTTGGGCCCGTCCCTTGGGGCGCTGGCTCTGGGCTCCGACGGACTTGTGCTCTGGCGAAGAGAGGAGTCCGCCGCAGCTGCTTAGCCCCGTCTTTCCTGAGGCGACTCTTCGCTGAAAGCGGAGCGCTCTATCAGTCCCAAATATCGGGTCAGCAAGGCTGGATTTACTCGGCGACTTTACGGTAGTAGACCGCAGGTGGAGGACAAATCCTGAAGATCACCGTACTCGATTAACCGTGAGATTGCCGCAAGAGAGCTGGTGCCGGCGCATCGAGTCAGTCCCGCATTAGAAAAGCCGCCCGCCACCGGGCGGCCTCTTTTCCTTGGGATGCCCTTGAGTCCAATGGCCCCTGTTTACGACGCATTATCCGAGGATCGCGTGATTGATCCCCCTCCACCAGTACGGATTGATCCGCCACATGTAGATTGCTAGGTTCTGGCCCACAATCAACACGGGTAAGGCGTAGAGATACACTTTGTGCACGCGTCGATCCACGATCAGGTCGCGCACGATGCCGAGCCCCATCAGAAGGTCCAGGCAAAGATAGAACAGGTTATGGTTGAACAAGAAATCAAAGCGGCCTACAGGCGCATCCATGAGGCAGACGGTCGCGATGAACAAAAGTCGGCGGTGGAATTCAGGTTTTGTTCTCCAATAAATCGCGAGAGCAACAATCACGCCGAATGCGATCATGTCGAAGAAAGGGATCGACAGAAAAGCGCCCGTGTCGCCCTGATGCAACTGGACTGCGTCAAATCGCGCCATGATGACGGCGATGACCAGGCCGAGCCCGACCATCACCGCGGCGAGCCCCGTACCAAACCATCCCATCAATCGATGCCAACTCACTTTGTGCACACGGATCAGCGCGGACTGTGCGATGAAGAAAACCACCCAACCCGCGAATGCGGCCGCGTGGATCCAGAGCAGGAACGGCCTGGCAGGAGCAGCATGAAACAGATTGTCGTTGACGGTGCGGCTGAAACCCCACACCACCACCGCACCCAACAACAGCGACATTAGGAAGTAGAAATAACGGCTCAGGAACCTCTTGAGTTCGTTCCCCGTGCGCCTCGTACCTTTTTCCAGAACCGATGGCCCGACATCCTCTGCGGTGACAAACGGCATTGGCATAGAAGGTCCTTGATCTGCGAGGGATCGAATTGGCTCGCCCGCGCACGCTTCAATTCACTGATGATGCTGAGATTTGACTCCCGAGTCGCGTCACAGTGTAGCCGAGGTGGGCTTCTCGATGCCGATAAATCACAATCCAGTGATTGGCGACCTCACGGGTTTGGTTTTGAGTGGAAACGCCGATTCCACAGTCACCAGGCATCAGGCTTGAGATAGGGTGCTACACTGAAGAAGTCCCTTTACACATCCCTCCGCCGTGTCCGTTCCGGGCGTCGGTTTCTTGTGCAATCCGATAAATTTCGCGTCGGAGGTTCCCATATGCTGCTAAGCAGCACGCAGGTCGTCCCCACGTTACAACCTCAGGAAGAGTCTTCATCATTGCGAGAGTCTTCATCGTTGCGACAGAGGATCGAGGAATTGAATCGGAATACCGTCCTGTTGATTGCTGAGGCTGGAAAATTGATACAGGGATCAAAACAACTATCGGATCGACTGAACTCCTTCGAATATCCTGCCAAGCAAAAGATTCGCTGATCGTTGCGCGAATATCACGGTTACACGCATTGAAGCTCAATGAATGTTCGGCCTCTGGCTTCGACGAAAATGAGGAAGCTTCTCCCACAACCGTGCACCGAGCAGCGATGCTCCGCGCGACTGGGGGCTGGTGCTACGCTGGCTCAGCTCGGGGGTCGTGTAAAGCGGGAGAGCGATGGTCTCTTGGCTCGCTCCCTGTCGGGCGGTCCGCCGCGCTCAGGAGGCGGCTCAGCACTTCTGTCCTCGCCTGCGGATGGGTTCTTTAAACTTGGCATCTCCGGTGTTAGGTCGTCATCGTGCAGGACAACATTGAGCAGCGAACTGTGGACTCGCAAGTTATCGCCAACATCGTAATTAATAAATCCCAGCTTCCTGAATCGATTCATGAAGAAGCTGACCCGCGAGCGCGTCGTCCCTACCATCTCTGCCAAAGTTTCCTGGCTTAATCTGGGGACCGACATTTCGGATACCCCTTCTTTGCCGAATTGCGCCATTAACAACAGAACTCTCGCCAGCCGTTTTTCGCTGGAATTAAAAAGTTGATCGACCAGGTCATCCTGGTACCGGATGTTGCGTTTCAATAAGTGCTTCATAAACATCGCCGACAACTTCGGCTCTCGGCTCATTGCCTGCATCATCGCTTTTTTTTCAACATGCAGGAGGGTGCAGTCTGTCATGGCGATTGCGGACGACATGCGGAGATTCTGGCCAGCAAGGCCGCCTTCGCCAAAAAAATCTCCCTCGCTCAGAATCCCAAGAGTCGCTTCTTTTCCGGCTTCCGAAACTACACTAAGCTGCACCTTCCCTTCTTGGATAAAAAAGAGTCCATCGCTGGAATCACCTTGCGCAAATATTGTGTTCCTCTTCTGGAACGAGACCAGGGTCCTGCCCCTTCCAATTGTCGAAAGGAAAGTACGGGGATTGAAATGACCCCATTTGGGCCCGGATGTGCTGTGGCTTGGCATGCGGCCTTTCTGATTTAGAATTCCCTTCTTTCATAATGGGTGAAAGAGTCGGCGCAAACTGTCCTGTAGTGCTCACACTGGGAAAAATAAAAAAGGCTGACCGTTATATCGGTCAGCCCGAAGCGATGACTCGGGAGAACTGCTGGTAACATGAGTCGGAATGTCGGCTTCCCGACACTAACTCACGGACTGCCTTCCATGCTCGCCGGAGTCTAGCGGCTAGACTCCTTGAATACTGAGCAATTCTGCTCATCTACAAAAATATCTCTAGGCCGCATTGCCCGGGTTATTGAAGAGGGGTGTCATCACCTGACTCCCGCTTAAGATGGCGGTTTCGAGACTATGTTGCTGCGGAACGATCGCCCGCATCGTGGTTCCATGGCTGTTCGAGTCGATTTGAAGATCGCCGTCCAGTTCACGCAGTCTTTCTCCCATTCCAGCCAAACCAACCCCTGTTTCGGCGCTGCCTTCACGCAGTAGCGCGAGACGCTCTCCCGGGATTCCGCAGCCGTTGTCTCGTATCTCTAGAATCATCTTTTCACGTTGATGCCAAAAGCAAATGATGACATGCGTAGCTCCAGAGTGCCGGTGTACGTTGGTCAGGCTTTCCTGAAGGACGCGGAACAGAGCGATCTCCACCTTCATCGGCAATCGTTCCTTACCTTTTTCAATGTCCAGATTCACCGTTACCCCACTCCGCTTGGCGAAGCCCTCGACATACCATTCTGCTGCGCACGCGAATCCAATTTCATCCAACAAAGGAGGATGCAGCAGGTAAGACATGGTTCGGATTTCTTCAATTGCATGATCAGCCAACTCCGCCACCTCAGAGATAAGCACTGCTTTCCGCGCATCATCTGCGGTGTGGTCTTGGAGGAGCGATACGGCGATCTTCAGGGCCGCAAGTGTCTGTCCAGTGCTGTCATGCAGATCACGCGACATTCTGCGTCTCTCCTCATCCTGAATTTTTAGAAGCCGCAAGGAAAGATTCTGGACTTCCGATGTTCGCTGCAGGATCAACGATTGGAGCTGGGAATGTTCAAGTGCCATTTGTCGAGACTGCTTGGAAATTGCCCACATAAATCCTCCTCAAAGCGGTTGGGAGTCCACCAACGATTTCCGGACCATTGAGGCATCCAGTTAGTCTTTGGTATTCCTGGATTGTTCCATCCAGCGCCAGCGGAGTCTGTGCAGAATTGCTCACCCAAGTTGGAGGAGAGTCGCGTCAGACAAACATACACGATTGGCGAAAAATCGCCATCGCACTCATCGAAGTGCATCGCTCGATTGCGACTAGGCTCACGAAGAAGGATTGGGCTGACTTCCTGGTGTGAGCTTGCCGAGCTTTATTTTCGCAACTCGCCGGCAACTCGATTGGCTACCTGGTCCATAAGGTGGGAGACCAGAATCTCGTCCGGCGATGAATCGTGCGCGTGGACCACGTCCGAAGTCCACACTCCTAGTTCCCCCGCTCGCATCACCCGGTACTCAGCGCTGGCCCTGTTTTCGTTGGACGCGTCTGCGCCGGGTTCCCCGCGAGCGTTCCCGATCTCAACTGCTCTTGGTCGCGGCGTGCCCATGTCAGATGAACCAGGATGTACGAGTTCAATCAGATCAGCGTGCAAAATGAACTGACAGTTGTTCTCTCGCACGGCCGGATCGGTCTCCGTGTTTGATTCGAGCAGTACAGTCTCTATGCGTGCAGTCTTCCCCTTCGTCACATCCTTGCTCTTGTTCATTCGTTCGAATGCCTTCACGAGCTGATTGCGCTGCCAGGCCATGTCGAGAGCATTCATCGAACTATTTTTGATGGTGGAGATGCACAGCCGGATAGGCTCCGGTTTACTCTGCGCACTTGCGATCGAAATCAGGAAGATTGACGAGAGCAAAGCAGATAGTCGTCGCATCGAGATTCAACCCCTTATCGTGGGAGTGAAACAACCAAAGAGGAGAATACACCTCTGATGCACAGATGTAGCGACATTCAACCCGCAATCGGAGCTCTGGAGGGCGGCCCTTAATCGCCGAATCCGCCGACTATTGGAGTCGGCGAACGCGCTCATCTACCGGGAATCGAAACCGGTTTTCCTTTCGCTAACTTGTGTAAACGTCTGGTGTCGCCAGCCACCACTTTCACGTATTATCCGTCGTTGCTAGGCTGACACAATGATCGTCATTCAGTCCCCAAGGTTGCAGCTGAGCCAGTTCCAGATGATCGATGCACGCGAGGTTTTTGCATGCATCACTCCTGCCATCGCCAGATTCATGCCGTGGGAGCCGCCATCGTGGAGCGAGTACGTGGCGCGATGCGAGAAGAGAGCCCAGTCCCCCGATCCGAACAGTTTTTCTTTCGTCATCCGGCGGATCGACAACCGGGAATGCCTTGGCATGGCCTCATTCGAAGGCGCGGATTCTGTTTCGCCCGAACTCGGCCTTTGGCTCAAGGAAAGCGCGCACGGGCAGGGCTTTGGCCGCGAAGTCGTGGCCGCACTTGTTGAGTGGGGCCATGCAACTCTTGGCAAAGAGAGTTTCCTTTATCCAGTGGCCGTACAAAATACCGCCAGCAGGCGCATCGCCGAGTATCTTCACGGCGATATCATCGGCAACCTCAAGAAGCCAAAATACGACTCCGTCGTTTACAGGATTCCCTTCCTCCCTGGGTCGCCATATTCCTCGTAGATTTTAGGCTTTCATCTCTCCGGTAATCATTCGAAACTCCGCATCACTGACCGAGGCAATCAGTTGGCGTAATATCCCTGATTTCAAATTGAGGATGTAAACCGCTCGTGACACGAACTAAGTTTGCGCCTACCCTGTTAAGCTCAGGCCACGCAATCGGTTGAACGAGTCGGGATTTTCGAACGCCTGAAGCACTCAATTCAGCTCCTTGCCAGCCCACCGGAGACACAACTCACGATGCTGCCGAACTTCGTTTGCAAGGCAGACGAATTGGCACTCGATTTCGGCCACTGGAGCGAGGTTGCTTTGGCCAATTTTCGATGCGAGCTGACGCCCGCCCAACTCTCCAGTGTCGGAGCAATTGCTCGCAGTATTTCGGATATGACCCGAACGGGGCCAACAATGTGGACGGAGGATGCAGTACGCGATTCTAGCGAATGGAAAGCTCTCCGCACTCTCGCTGTGGCCGCACTTGAATCCTTCGGTTGGCCTTTGGAAACCCCTCCGAGCCACGCGAATGAGTTCGTGGGTGGACCCTAACTGTTGCAAAATCGCCATAGCACTCATTGCCCCGGCCAGTCCAGCCGCCGCACCTCAATGAGTGAAATCGCCTGCTTTCGTCAATCGGCACGTCATTTATTGCTGCCGTCCAACGACTTGAGGTGGCTATGTTTCTCGGTTGATTGAATCTTTGCGGCTTGTTCCTCGTACAGATCCGCTTCTCTCCGAAGGGCGACGGCAATGCCGGTGAAGTCGCCTGCCACTGTAGGATTGTCATGGCCCAGAACCCTTTCATCAATCTTCAATGCCTGTTCATACATTGGCACAGCCTTTTCGGGTTCGCCCTTGTCTGTGTACATCACTCCAAGGTTGTGCAGATTGCCCGCATAGGCGGCGTTCTCTGATCCAAGGGCCTTCTCGTTGATAGCCAAGGCCCGCCTGAACATGGCTTCTGCCTCGGGAAATTTTCGTTCGTGATCGTAAAGCATTCCGAAATTATTGAGAGCCTTCGCCACATCTGGATGCTCAGGTCCGACGGCCTTCTCTGTGATCTCCAGAGACCGTTTGAAAAGAGGTTCAGCTTCAGCGTACCTTTCTTCGTGGTCGTAGAGTGTCGCGAGGTTATCGAGACAGGAGCCGACTAGCGGATGGTTCGGACCAACAGTCTTTTCCCAGATCTGCAAGGCTCGCTTTTCGAACGGTTCAGCCTCGGCGTACCGGTTTTCTTCTGAATAAAGCACGCCCAGATTGTTCAAAATGTGTGCAACAGCTGGGTGCTCTGGTCCAAGTTTTTCTTCCTTGATCGTCAGCCCGCGCTTAAGCAGTTGCTCGGCTTCGACATATCGACCCTCATCCATATAGAGGTCGGCGAGATTACAGAGGCGAGTCGCAAGGTCTGGGCTCTTCGGCCCTAAAGTTTTTTCTCCAATCGCGATAGATCGCTTATATAGTGCCTCGGCGTCCTCGTACTTGCCCTGCTCTTTGTAAAGCGTTGCGAGATTGTTGAGGTCTATCGCGACATCCCGATGTTCTGGTCCCAAGAGCTTTTCGTCTAACTGCAAGCCCCGACGATAATATTGCTCGGCTTCGGCGTAATCTCCCTGTTCATCGCACAGCAGTGCCACGTTGTTCAGGAAAATACCGACCCATGCATGTTCCGGACCAAAGGCTCTTTCATCGATCGCCAGTGCTAGCCGGAACACCTCCTCCGCGTCTTTATACTTCGCTTGTTCTTCGAGCGCTTCCCCCAAATAACCCAAGACGAGCACATTGCTGGGCTCGATAGAGCGGCCTGACACAGCCGCCGCCTCAGCCTCAGAGTAACGCCCTAACTGAATCTCCGCTTTGGATAGGGCGATGTACTTTCGCACTTGATCACTATCACTGGAATTGAGGGATTCGCGGATGTATCGGCCTGCATCGGCGTAATGCTTAGCGTACAGCGCCGCCAGTCCTCTCTCATATGGCGCTTGGACTTTCTGGGTCCATTCTTCAATCGCAAGCTTTAGCTGGTCGAGCGAAAAACCAAGAGCACGAGCCTTCGCATCAAGCAATTGGTCGGGTGGGTTTGCAGATAAGAGTCCGGAGCCTAGTGAAGATGTGGCGCTTTCAACAATTCGCTTTACCAGTTGCGGATCAACCAGGAGTTCCGGATCACCCTTGCGGCAGACACGCATGTGCAACATTTCTCCGAGGCTGACTGGAACGAAAGTTTTGCCTTCCCATGGGCTGGCAACTATCCAGTCCTCCCCCACAGATATTTCAATTGGATCACCGGGTTCAAGGCGATTCCTGGGAGAAATCGAGAACGCACCGGAGTCAGAAGTTGTGGCATTCCCGCCATTCGTCAAATGAACCTCAATGGCTGAGAGCGGCGTCCCATCGAGGGTCTCGACTATCCCGGAAATCGTCTGCGTCTGCGGGCTCGTGACAGTCCAAGCCAAAACGGCTAGTGCACAAACGAACGCAGGGATCGAAGTCATTGTCCGTGTTAGATTCGTCAGAGGACACCTCCCAGGCTATGGGACAAGATTCCCGGGTCGACCTAGAGACCTTAGGGCTCAATATTCTATCCCGAAATTCCTTCCGCCCGCCTTCGCCATCCTTGGCTCGGCCATATCAGTCAGTTGGCGTAATATCCGCGTTACACTCATTAACCCTTGTCCGCCAAGTCCGTCAGATCTCAACGAGTGTAAGCGCCCTCCATGAGAAGGAACGTGAAAGTACAAAGCGATCCACAGCCCTGTTGTGACATCTGACCTTGACCCACTCCACAAACTAAGCAGATCATGGTCAAGGCGGAGGCGGTAGAGAACGAGGGGTCGGAAAACTCCGCAACTCTATTGTTTTCAAGATTTTGACCTCTAACTCTTACGGCCTCAAGATTTTGCAGACACTTTTTGCGAAACCCGCGCCAGTCAAGCCTTTCCAAGGGGTGGGGGGGAGGGGGGTATCCCTCACATGCTCCCGTTTCCCGAAATGGAACAGGCGTAAAAATCGGTTTGGAAGCCTCCTGACCTGCTTTTTTTTCGTCACTTATCCACAAGGAAAATTTAGCCCACACGCATGAACTACGACGCCATTCTTGTTCTCTCCTTCGGTGGTCCCGAATCCAAACAGGACGTAATTCCCTTCCTTGAAAACGTCCTGCGCGGAAAAAATGTTCCCCGCGAACGACTCCTCGCCGTCGCCGAACACTACTACCACTTCGACGGAAAAAGTCCCATCAACCAGCAGACCCGCGAACTGATCGCCGCAATTAAGGATGAACTCTCGCAGCACGGACCGAAGCTGCCCGTCTATTGGGGAAACCGCAACTGGCATCCGATGCTTGCCGACACGCTGCGCCAGATGAAGACCGATGGCGTGAAGCGCGCGCTCGCGTTTGTGACTTCCGTCTACAGTTCTTACTCAGGTTGTCGCCAATATCGCGAAGACATCATTCGCGCCCAGGCCGAAGTTGGTGCGGACGCGCCTGAAGTCGATAAGATCCGCGCATTCTTCAACCATCCCGGATTTATCGACGCGACCGAAGATCGCATGCGCGACGCCCTCGCGCAACTTCCCGCGAACGCAAAAGAGAATGTCCAGATCGTTTATGTCGCGCACAGCATTCCGCTCTCCATGGCAAACACCAGCGATTACGTCCGTCAATTAGAAGACGTGAAGAAACTTGTCTCCGATCGCCTCGGCATCGAGAACGATGTTCTTGTCTATCAGAGCCGCAGCGGCGCTCCAGGACAGCCTTGGCTCGAGCCCGACATCCTCGACTACCTGCGCGAAGTGAAACAGAAGAGTCTGGCCAGCGCCATCGTGATCGCGCCCATCAGTTTCATCTCCGATCACATGGAAGTGCTCTACGATCTCGACATCGAGGCGCGTCATCTTTGCGAGTCACTTGCGCTGCCGATGGCGCGCGCGAAAACCGTCGGAGTTCATCCCAAGTTCATCGCGATGATTCGTGAGCTGATTTTCGAACGAACGGATGGAGGCGAACGCCGCGCTCTAGGATCCTTTGGTCCGCGACAAGATGTGTGCGCGCAGGATTGTTGCCCCGCTCCGCAACGCCCGATGCGGCCACAAGCAGCGCACGGAAGTTAGTTTGTGCTTTGAGTTTTTACTATCGCGAGACTTGCACGTCAGTGTGCTCGTAGTCGGTGGCCTTCGGACCGCCTTCGACAATTCGCATCGTATCCAGGATCGTCTTCACCACCGATTCATTTCCGACCGCGGTATTCAGCATCGCGTGATACAGCGATCGCGTCGGCCAATCGGCATTGAAGTAGTGCTTCACGTACGCCATGCGTTCGCGGTCGACGGAATCGACGCGTTCTTCGGCTTCTTGGGCCGTATTTCCGTCGGCGATCGTGCGTCGGATCTTCTCGGCGCGAGGCGCGTACAAGAAGACGTGAAAGGTGTCAGGATTCTCGCGCAGGAAGTACGGAGCGCCGCGGCCAACGATCACCGCATTCCCTTCGCGCGCAATCCGGTTCATGATTTCCTGCATCATCTCCATCATGCAGTCGGTATCGAATACCTGATTTCCCAGCTTTGCGGAATTGCGCTCGTAGCTGCCGCGCCAAAACGATTTTGCGAGACGATGCAAGCGGCTGTCCATGCGCTCATCGCAGCGCCGCACCGCCGAGCGATCCACATTGGCAAGGCGAGCGATCTCTTCGGTAAGGAGTTCGTCCCAGAGTTTCCAGCCAAGGCGGCTCGCAAGCTGTTCTGCAATGGAACCAGCGCCGCAACCATACTCGCGCTCGATGGTGACCAGGTGGAACATAGCGCCGTCTAGTGTACTGCCATTCCGCCGCCCGGTTTAGTTTTTTTGATCAGGAAGACCATCGGGATCATGGCCATGATGGCAACCCCAAGAAACCAAAAGCAATCCAGGTAAGCAAGCATGGTCGCTTGCCGTTCCACGGTGCCTTGGATCAAAGCATAAGCCTGCTGTGTGGCCTGGGCTGCACTCGCGCCGTGTGCGATCATCGCGCGCGATGCACCTTGGATCATCGATTGAAATGCGGCGCTGCCCGAGTTGAGATTGCTGGAAAGATTGTTCAGATGCAGTTGCGTCCGCCGGTCGAGCATCGTGGTGACGACGGAAATTCCGACACTTCCGCCTATGTTTCGAGCGAGGTTCATCAGTCCGGACGCGGCATTGTTTTTGTCGCGCGGAAGGAACGCATACGCAGCCGTATTGATAGGAACAAACAGGAACGCCATTCCCGCCGCCTGGATCATGCGAGCATTGGCCACACTCTTGAAATCCATATCAAGACTGAAGCCAGTCATGTGAAAGAGTGAAGCCGACAGGATGACGAGGCCCAATAAAAGCAGCCAGCGCGGCGTGTAACGCGAAAGCAGAAAACCCACCAGGGGCAACAGAAGGATGATGGTAAAGCCACCTGGCATGAGCGCGAGACCCGCCTGCTCGGCGGTGTAACCGAGCAGAGTTTGCGAGAAGAGAGGTAGAAGCAAAGTACTGCCGAGCAAGGCGAAGCCGAGCATGAACATCAACAGATTTGAGACGCCGAAGGTTCGATCGCGAAACAGATGCAGGTCGATAATGGGATCTTTGTGTCTCCATTCCCAGACGACGACAAAGATCAAGGCAGCCGTCGCGATCACCGCCAGCGTAACAATGAAGTTCGACTCGAACCAGTCGTCTCGCTGACCTTTGTCGAGAACAATCTGCAAGGCTCCGAGACCGAGCGCAACAAATCCGAGACCGACGTAGTCGATCTTGGTTTCACTCAACTTGCGGCGCTTGAAGTATGGAGGATCTTGAATCAAGCGAGAAGTCAGCAGAATTGAAAGAATGCCCACCGGAATATTGATGAAGAAGATCCAGCGCCAGGTGAAATTGTCCGTAATCCATCCGCCGAGTGTAGGGCCGATCGCCGGAGCCGTAACGACTGCCATGCCGTAAACTGCAAAGGCCATGCCGCGCTTCGCCGGCGGAAAAGTGTCGGCGAGAATCGCCTGCTCGCTGGGCTGCAATCCACCACCGCCCGCACCTTGAAGAACACGGCAGAGGATCAGAACGGCCAGGTTTGGCGCGAGCCCGCACATAAAAGAGCTGATGGTGAACAGCGCCACGCAGCCCATGTAGAAATTCTTGCGGCCAATGATCGAGGAGAGCCACCCGCTCAGCGGAAGAACGATGGCATTCGAGACAAGATAGGAAGTAAGGATCCAGGTGCTCTCATCCTGTCCAGCCGAGAGGCTACCTGCAATGTGCGGCAGAGCGACATTAGCGATCGAAGTATCGAGCACCTCCATGAACGTCGCCAGCGTGACCGCGAGCGCAATGATCCATGGATTAACCGCGGGACGCCAGGCGTCGGCCTGATCCATTGTGGCCGCGCCGGCACTCATTCGCGAATTCCTACCTTGGGTGTAACGGACATTCCCGGACGCAAAGAGTGATCGCTATTCTCTCCCGGATCAAGGACGATCTTCACAGGAATGCGCTGAACGACCTTGACGTAGTTACCAGTCGCATTTTCCGGAGGCAACAGGCTGAAGCGCGCTCCACTGGCTCCGGCAATGCTGTCGACTTTGCCCTTATAGTCCCTGCCATTGGCGTCGACTTCGATTGTGACGTGCTGCCCAACTTTCATGTTGCGGAGCTGCGTCTCCTTGAAGTTCGCGGTCACCCAGATGTCATCGAGGTTGATAATTTTCATCAGCTCTTGCCCGGGCGCAACGTTCTGCCCGACTTCAACCGTGCGATTGCTTACGATGCCGTTTACGGGAGCGACAACCTTTGTGTATTGGAGATTCAGTTGGGCCTGATCCAGATCCGCTTTCTTGCGTTGGGCCTCGGCCAAGGCTGAGTCCGCTTTGGCGCGCGTGATTTCCATTTGCTTCGGGGCGGTCTGAGCTTGACGCCAGTTTGCCTGCGCCTGAACGAGCTTGCCCTCGGCCTGTGTCACCTGCTGTTGGGCTGCGTCGGCACTGGCTCGCGCAGCTTCTACTGCGGCTGCGCTCGCTTTAGAGGCAGCGACAGCCTGGTCGTACTGCTGCTGCGAGATTTCCTGCTTATCAACTAATTGCTTGTAGCGGCCAAGGTCGTTCTGTGCTTTGACGTTGTTGGCTTGCGCCTCCTGCAGTTCCGCTTGCGCGGCCTGGAACTGCTGCTTCGCGACCTGAATTCCCGCGCGAGCGCTATTCACATCCGCTTCACTGGAAGAAACCTGGCTGCTGGTATTCACCGAGGTGATGGGAACCGTGACGCCCGCGGCGAGAGCCGCAGCCTGGGCATCGGCGAAGTCGGCTTTGGCCCGCTCGTAAGCGACCTGATAATCGGCGGGATCAATCTCGACCAATACTGTTCCTGCCTTTACCTCTTGATTGTCGTCCACGTTGAGCTTGATGACATGACCGGAAATGCGGGCGCTGATGGAGTTGATATGGCCATCGATCTGGGCATCGTCGGTCGACTCGTAGCTCGTGAAGTAGCGATAGGCAAAGAAACCGACCACCAGCAGAACGACGACGGCAATCACAATAGCAATGCGGAAGCCGGAACTTTGGGTGCGGGACGGACGGGTGTGATAGTCCTTCTCGGTCGCGGGCAAAGGCTTCGTTGTGGTTTCCGGATTCTCGCCAGCGGGCCGTGGAGCACCGGCGGGAGGACTCTGAGTCGTGGTTTGTTCCATACGCTATTGATTGCCTTTCAAATATCGCCTGACGCCCTGTTCGGCATCGCCGATGGAATACGCCAGTTCGACTTTTGCGAGATTATGAGCGTAAAGACTTTGAATATAACTCTCGTGGGCGCCGGCGACCGATTCCTGCGCCTGCACAACTTCCAAATTATCCGCGACGCCGGCAGTAAACCGATCTTGCGATTGCGCCAGCGCCTGTTCGGCGAGTTCCACAGAACTGCGCGCCACCTCAACCTGATCGGCGGCAGCGTTCAAATCAAGGAGCGCGGTGCGGACTTCGTAATCAATTCTGCCCCGCAGATCACCCAGTTGGGAACGCGCCTGCTTCAACTTGGCGTCCGCTTCGAGGAGGTCGGAGTGCACCCGGTTGCCGGCAAAAATCGGAATGTTGACGCCTCCATTCACCTGCCAAGTTCCATTGGACTGGCTGGGAGTCACGCCAATGTCCCCCAAATTCGCATCGACGCCGAGCGTAGGATACCGACCGGCAGAAGCTGCCCTCTTCGAAAGCTCGGCGCTGCGGACCTGAACTACAGCCGCCTGATAATCCGCCCGTCCGTCATAGGCACGTTGCAGATAGGTATCGAGCGGCAGGGGGGTCAGCGACTGATAAGGAGCTTTCTCGGTTAAGACAAACTGCTGCCCCGGGGGCAGCCCGATGATGCGAGCGACGCTCAACGTCAATTTTGCAAGATCGTTGCGAGTGACGATGAGTTGCTGCTGGCGGGTTTGCAACTCAACCTGCGCGCGCAGTGCGTCGATCGCCGGCGTCAGGCCAGCTTTCTGCTGGTCGGCGGCTTTGTCCGACAGTGCCTGAGCACTCTTGACCTGAGCTTCCGCAGTTTCGACCCGTGCCGAGGCGGCGATGGCTTGGAGATATGCATTGCCGACTGCCAAGACGACCATCTCTCTGGCGTCTTTGTAGCTGAGTTGAGCCGCTTTCAAGCTCTGCAACGAGGCCCGCTCGCGCTCGAGGTTCGCAAAGTTAAAGACCGACTGACTGAGCGACACGCGAGCATCGAAATAATTGAAGGCCGGAGTAACGCGGGGAAAGGAACTCAGATTGGTTCCCGGAGGACTGAGAAGGGGCAACAGCTTGTTAAAGCCGAGCGCTGCCAAACTCTCCGTCTGAACGTTTTCCTGGATGCGGCCCCCGATATTAGGAAGCATTTCGCTGAGCTGCTTCCATCGATCGCCGCGCGCGGCTTCGGCCTGATCTCCGGCCAGAAGCAAGCCGAGGTTATTCCGCAAACCGCGTTCGATGGCTTCCTTGAAGTCGATTTGCAGGACTTCTTGGGTCGCTCGCCCTTCCGGGGCGCTTCCCAGAAAAGGATTCTGAGGGCTTCCGGGAAGAGAAACGCTCGGAGCTGAGGAGTTGCCACTCGTCGACTGAGAGAACAGACAGGGGGAGGCGCACAAAATAAGAACGAAGCAAAAAATTGCCGCTGCGAGGACTTTCAATGAGCGTTGCATTCTTGATCGTGGGATCGTTCCGCACAGAACTCGCTACAAAACGGCGGAACATCCTTTCCGTCCTATAGCATAACTCGTAAGATTCGATTCTTTGACGGGAGTTTGCGATGCAAATGATTCTGGTCTAAAGAAGTGCCTCATTTCGAACAACTATCTGGGCGCAAGCCACGCTTCGAGCAATTGCGCGCTGTGCGAAAACACAAGCCGGTGCGCATTCAGAAGGGCAATACCTTCGGTACTTTGCCCGGTTTTCGCCGTGCCTTTAAGCTAATTGTGGGTAAGAAAGAGCTCGATGGTTATGCGAAAGACCTTCCAACTTGTGGCGGTGGCGATGATGGCCATGGTAACGACGGGGACAATGGCGCAAGCCGCTCCCGCAGGGGGCACCGACCGAAAAATCGCTGCGCGCGTCGCCCCAGTGTATCCCGAGCTAGCGAAACGGATGCATATTCACGGCGTAGTTCGCATTGAAGCGATCGTGCGGCCGAATGGCGCGGTCAAGTCCACCCGAGTGCTTGGCGGCAACCCAGTGCTGGTCGATGCGGCCCAAGAAGCGGTCGGAAAATGGAAGTTCGAGCCGACACAGACCGAAACCACAGAATTGGTCCAACTCACCTTCGACGGTCAATAATCCCAGACAAACTGGGCAGACACGACGAATCTCCATGCGATCCGGCTTCAGAAGAACCCTTCGGCCCTCTACAAGTGACTTAGGTCATCTTGTCCGCCGGTACCGTTTGATTCAAGCTGGAAAAGGCGCGAATTTCAAGGAATGAAAGATCTCAAAGCATGAGCGCAGCAACGGGAACGGACTGGACTCGAATTCTGTCGGACCCGGACCTGGTCCGGCAAGTCGGTAAGCTGTTGCAAACCTATCGCGAAGCTCCGGTGGAGAAACGCGAAGAGGCGCTGCTCGAAGCGATGCGTGAGATTAAAGCGGGCTCTGCCAAGGCGGGACAAGCGCCTGGAGCGACCCAAGCCAAGGCTCCGCAGGCAGTTCCAACGCCTGCATCTGCAACGCCTCCATTTGAGCCTGACTTCTTCAGTCCGAACTGGGGCAGCGACCGGAGACGGCATCCGCGCATCAAGTGCTTCGTCGCAGTTGAGCTTCGTGTCGATGAGGCATCGGCGCCGATCTGGGGAAATCTCTCGAACACCAGCGCAGGTGGCTGCCTGGTTGAAACGGCAAACCCAGTTCCCTCGGGGGCGAAAGTAGAGATCGGCCTTTGGGTACCGAACGGAAAAATTTGGGTGAAAGGCTTCGCGCTCAGCGGAGTCGTCACTCGAAGTGGGCCGGCAAATGGAGTTCGTGTCCGTTTTGACGGCATGCCGCCTGCCGAGCGGGATAGCCTGCGGCAATTCCTGAAATTCATCCAGGAAACAACGCGAGCTTCGCACAGCGAAGACAGCTACATCCAGCTATTGAAGTAAGCAAAATCCTTATTCCTTCCAGTTTTTCACCTGACCGCAATCCATCCCTGTGCGGAAATTGATACACTCTTGCGTATTGAACCCTTTCTTTGGCAAGTAACTCTAACTCTGAAGTAGGGCGGTCAGGTATCGCGATCTAATTAACAGGAGGAGCGGGATCGTATGGCAACCAGCGAACAAGTTTTAATGACGGGAGCGCAACTGGACACGCTGTGCATCAACACGATCCGCACCCTGGCGATTGACGCGGTGCAGCAGGCGAACTCAGGACATCCCGGAGCGCCGATGGGCTTGGCACCTGTTGCGTACTGCCTGTGGCAGGAATTCCTGCGTTATGACCCTGCCGATCCAACGTGGCTGAATCGCGACCGCTTCGTCCTGTCAAACGGGCACGCGTCGATGTTGCTGTACGCGATGCTGCATCTCGCGGAAGTGCGGCAGGTGGACGAGGACGGCAAAGTCACAAGAGAGCTTGCCGTGTCGATGGACGCGATCAAACACTTCCGACAGCTCGGAAGCCGCACGCCGGGACATCCGGAGTCGCACATCACATCGGGAGTCGAGACCACGACAGGACCGCTGGGGCAGGGTGTCGGCAATAGCGTTGGGATGGCGATCGCGAGCAAATGGCTCGCTGCGAATTTCAACCGTCCAGGCTTTGAGATTTTCGACTTCAACGTTTACGCGATGTGCTCGGATGGCGACCTGATGGAAGGGATCGGGGGCGAAGCGGCGTCGTTGGCCGGACATCTGAAGCTTTCGAATCTTTGCTGGATGTACGACCACAATCACATTACGCTGGATGGGCCGGCGAATTGGTCGTTCACCGAGGACGTAGCCACTCGATTTATCGGATACGGATGGAATGTCACGCGCGTCACCGATGCGAACGATCTGGAGATGCTCGGGCGAGCGTTTGAGACCTTCCACAATACGACCGACCGGCCGACGTTGATCATTGTCGACAGCCATATTGGCTACGGATCGCCGCATAAGCATGACTCCAATGCCGCGCACGGGGAACCGCTCGGCGAAGAAGAAGTCCGGCTGACGAAGAAGTTTTATGGCTGGCCCGAAGATGCGAAATTCCTGGTGCCCGAAGGCGTGCAGGAACACTTCCGTGAGGGCATCGGCAAACGCGGTCGCGAGTTTCATTCGCAGTGGTCGAAGCTGTTTGCGGATTACTCACAGAAATACCCAGAACTCGCTGAGCGACTGGGACATATGCAGCATCACGAACTGCCGTCGGGATGGGATAAGGATCTGCCGACGTTCCCGGCGGACGCGAAGGGCGTGGCGACTCGTGAGAGTTCGGGCAAAGTTCTGAATGTGGTGGCGCAAAATATACCGTGGCTGATTGGCGGATCGGCCGATCTGGCGACATCGAACAAGACCACGCTGAAATTTGAAGGCGCTGGAGATTTTCAGCCCGGGAGCTACGCAGGACGCAACCTGCACTTTGGCGTACGCGAACATGCGATGGCCGCTAGCGTGAACGGGATGACGGTGTCGGGCATCCGTGCGTTTGGCGCGACCTTCTTCAACTTCAGCGACTATATGCGCGCAAGCATCCGGCTGGCAGCATTGATGCAAGCCCCTTCGATTTTTATCTTCACCCACGATTCGATTGGAGTGGGCGAAGACGGTCCGACGCACCAACCGATCGAGCAACTGGCGTCGTTGCGGGCCATGCCGAACTTGATTGTGCTGCGTCCGGGCGATGCGAATGAAGTGGTCGAGGCGTGGAAGATTATCGCGAACCTGAAACATTCGCCGGTGGCATTGGTTCTGACTCGGCAGAATGTGCCAACGCTGGATCGGACGAAGTATGCTCCGGCTTCCGGCGTAGCGAAGGGAGCGTATGTCGTTGCCGACGCGCCGGGCGGGAAACCAGAACTCATCCTTCTCGCCACTGGTAGCGAACTTTCATTGTGCGTCGAGGCTTACGAGAAGCTGAAAACCGAGGGCATCAAGGCGCGCGTGGTCAGTATGCCGTCATGGGAGATTTTCGACAAGCAAGATGCGGCGTACAAGGAGAGCGTGCTGCCGTCGGATGTAACAGCGCGGGTGTCCGTCGAGATGGCGGCGACTTTCGGGTGGGAGCGCTACACGGGCAGCAAAGGCCGCAATATAGGGATGCACCGTTTTGGAGCATCTGCACCCCTCAAGGATTTGTTGAAGTATTTCGGGTTTACAGTTGAGAAAGTTCTAGAAGAAGCGCACGCCGTTTTAGGTAAATAAGTTCGCACGAATTCCGCAAGATTTGGCGCAAACTCAGTTCGTTTGTGCCGTTCATCGCCGGATCGTCATCCAACAGCTTAGGGAGGTTTGCATGCAACCCACTGGAGTCATTGAAAATTCGAAAGCGACGAAAAATCCTCTACAGGAATTGCTGAACTATGGACAGTCGATGTGGCTCGATTACATCCGGCGCGATCTATTTACAACGGGAAAGTTGAAGCAGATGATCGCCAACGACGGATTGCGCGGGATGACGTCGAATCCCGCGATTTTCGAGAAGGCCATCGCTGACAGTTCACTCTACGACGATATTTTGAAATCGTTGGCCTCGCGCAAAGATCTCGACCCGACAGCACGTTACGAGCAATTAGCAATCCGGGACATTCAGGATGCGGCCGACGTGCTGCGCCCCGTATATGACGAATCGAACTTCCGCGACGGGTACGTCAGCCTGGAAGTATCGCCGTATCTCGCCCGCAAAACACAGGAGACGATTGAGGAGGCGCGGCGGTTGTGGAAAGCCGTACAGCGCGAGAACGTCATGATCAAGGTGCCGGGGACGGCTGAGGGACTTCCGGCGATCCGGCAGTTGATCGGTGAAGGCATCAACATCAACGTGACATTGCTGTTCGCGCAGGAAGTTTATGTAAAGGTTGCAGAGGCCTACATCGCTGGACTGGAAGTTCTGGCGGCCCGCGGAGGAAATCTCAAAAAGATGGCAAGCGTGGCCAGCTTCTTCATCAGCCGCATCGACACGCTCATCGACTCGATGCTGAATGATCGGATCAAGAACACATCCGATGCCGGCCAACAGGCCCTGCTGAAGAGCGTGCTGGGCAAAGTGGCGATCGCGAATGGCAAGCTTACCTATCAGCGGTATCAACAGATTTTCAGTGGACCTCGGTGGCAAGCCCTGGCGGCCAAGGGTGCGCAGACCCAGAGAGTATTGTGGGCGAGCACCAGCACGAAGAATCCGGCTTATCGCGACGTTATTTACGTCGAGGAATTGATTGGACCCGACACGGTCAACACGATGCCACCGGCTACCGTGGACGCGTTCCGCGATCACGGACTTTTGAGAAACAGTCTTACAGAAGACATCTCAGCTGCGGAAAAAGCGATGGCTGATCTCGCACGCACGGGCATTTCGATGAAAGAAGTCACGGACAAATTGACGGATGATGGCGTTAAGTTGTTTGCCGACGCCTTTGACAAGCTTCTGGCGGCGGTTGCGAAGAGCACGTCGAAAGGATAAGACCGTGAGCCGACTGAAGACTTCCCTGCCCGAATCGCTGGCTGCAACGGTAAAGACGACGATTGCCGACTGGCAGTCGGGCGGGAAGATGAAGCGATTGTGGGATCGCGACGCGAGCCTCTGGACCGGCGACGACGAATCGAAGTGGCTCGGCTGGCTCGACATTGTTGAAGAGCAGGCCGCGCATCAGGACGAACTGCAAAAATTCGCGAAGGAAGTTCATCTCCGCGGTTTTGAGCACATTCTCCTTTTGGGGATGGGCGGTTCTAGCCTTTGTCCCGAAGTTTTGCGGATGACTTTTGGCAGGATTCCGCAGTTTCCTAACTTGCATGTGCTCGATTCTACCGATCCGGCGCAAGTGAAAGCGTTCGAGCACCAGATCGACATTGCGAAGACGCTGTTCATCGTCTCCAGCAAGTCCGGAAGTACTCTCGAACCCAATATCTTCAAACAGTATTTCTTTGAACGCACTAAGCAAACGGTTGGCGCCAACAATGCCGGGAAGCAGTTCATCGCCATCACCGATCCGGGATCGAAGATGCAGCAGGTCGCCGAGGGCGATCATTTCCTGCGTATCTTCTTCGGTCGGCCATCGATCGGCGGCCGGTATTCGGCGCTGTCGAACTTCGGGATGGTGCCGGCTGCCGCGATCGGGATCGACACTAAGAAGTTTCTATCCCGTACAGCCGAGATGGTGCGAGCCTGCGGACCCGGCACGAGCGTCGAAGAAAATCCAGGGGCCGCGTTGGGCATCATTCTCGGGACGGCAGCGAAGGCGGGTCGCGATAAGGTCACGATCATCACTTCTCCCGGAATTTCTGATCTGGGCGCGTGGCTTGAACAACTGCTGGCCGAATCAACGGGAAAGATCGGTAAGGGAATTATTCCAGTCGATCGCGAAGCACTTACATCCCCCGATGTCTACGGCAACGATCGTGTGTTCGCGTACGTGCGGTTGGAAAATGGAGTGGATGCCGACCAAGAGTCGAAAGTAGCGGCGATCGAAAAGGCCGGACACCCGGTGGTGCGAATCACCATGGCGGACACCTACGATCTGGGCGCGGAATTCTTCCGCTGGGAAATTGCCACTGCCGTGGCGGGAGCGATCATCGGGATCAATGCCTTCAACCAGCCAGACGTTGAAGCCAGCAAAATAGCAACTCGAAATCTGACTTCCGAATACGAGAAGACTGGATCGTTACCGGCTGAGAAACCGATATTAGAAGATGGTGGCGTCAAACTCTTCACTGACGACAAGAACGCTGCCGACCTCGCCAAGGCGGCGGGCGGAGACAAGTCGTTGGCAGGATATCTGAAGGCTCACCTCACTCGAATCAAGGCGGGCGATTACTTCGCAGTGCTCGGCTATATCCAGATGAACGCGGAGCACGAGCAGAGTTTGCAAAAGATACGGCACGCGGTTCGCGACAAAAAGCACGTGGCGACATGCCTTGGATTCGGCCCGCGATTCTTGCATTCGACGGGACAGGCGTATAAGGGCGGCCCGAACACGGGGGTGTTCCTGCAAATCACCTGTGACGATGCAGTCGAGCTTCCAGTCCCCGGTCAGAAATACACTTTCGGAATCGTGAAGGCGGCGCAGGCTCGTGGCGATTTCCAGGTGCTGGCCGAGCGAGGACGGCGGGCGCTGCGCGTGCATTTGGGGAGCAACTTGAAGGCCGGGTTGGCTTCGCTGGAAGCTGCGGTGCAGAAGGCTCTCTAGTTTCCTCAGGGGAACACTGCGACGACGAGACGGTCTTCGGGATAGCCGGAGAGATACCGGCTCTACTACTGTAAGGAGCAAGGCATGCAATTAGGGATGGTTGGACTCGGGAAAATGGGAGCGAATATGACCCGGCGGCTCATGCGCGGTGGTCACTCGCTCGTGGTTTCGGATCTCAGCGCGGATGCGGTGAAGCAACTCGGCGGCGAAGGCGCCACGGGGTCATCTTCGCTGGAGGATCTGGTTGGCAAGCTGAAGGCTCCGCGCGCGGTCTGGATCATGGTTCCCGCCGGCGGTCCGACGGAAGCGACGGTGCAGAAACTCGCGCAGCATCTTCAGGCTGGCGACGCCATCATCGACGGCGGCAATTCCTATTTCAAAGATGACGTGCGCCGCGCCAACGAGCTGAAGGGCAAGGGCATCCATTACGTCGATGTCGGAACCAGCGGAGGCGTGTGGGGTCTGGAGCGCGGGTACTGCATGATGATTGGCGGTCCGAAAGAAGCAGTGCAAAGGCTCGATCCGATCTTCAAGACGCTGGCTCCGGGCAAGGGCGACATTCCAAAAACGCCCGGACGCGAAAAACTGGGCGGCACGGCCGAAGATGGTTACATCCATTGCGGGCCTTCGGGCTCCGGGCACTTCGTGAAGATGGTGCATAACGGCATTGAGTACGGAATCATGCAAGCCTACGCGGAAGGTTTCGATATCTTCAAGAATGCGACGAGCAAAGAACTACCGGAAGATATTCGTTACGATCTGAACCTGCCGGATATCGCGGAAGTATGGCGGCGAGGCAGCGTAATCAGCTCATGGCTGCTTGATTTGACGGCTATGGCACTGACGGAAAATCCGACGCTTTCGGAGTACGAAGGATATGTACAGGATTCCGGCGAAGGCCGTTGGACGATCCAGGCCGCGATCGAAGAGGCAGTTCCCGCCGAGGTGCTCACCGCAGCGTTGTACGTGCGCTTCCGTTCGCGGCAGCAACATACTTTTGCCGAGAAGATGCTCTCCGCGATGCGGCAAAAATTCGGTGGGCACATCGAAGCCGGCGGACAAACCAAGAAGACCGCATAACCGGGACCCTTTTTCGATAAGGACTGACTCATGGCTGAATTAGCGGAACAACCGAAGGCAGCGGCAGCGCCCGCACGTATCGGCAAGCAGGGCGACCCCTGCGTGATGGTGATTTTTGGCGCGGCCGGAGACCTCACAGGGCGCATGCTCATTCCTGCGCTCTACAACCTTGCCCGGGCCGGATTGCTTTCCAAAGAATTCGCCGTGGTTGGCGTGGCGCGCACGCAATTGTCAAACGACGACTTCCGCAAGCGCGTGTACGACGACATTAAGGCGTACTGCGGCGAATGTGTGGATGACAACGTGTGGGAGTGGTTCAGCCAGCGATTTTATTATTTCGCCGGAGACTTCGGCGACGACAAGCTGTACTCGAACCTCAAAGACTTCCTAACAAAGATCGACAAAGACCATTCCGCCCACCAGAATTTCTTCTATTACATGGCGGTAGCCCCGAGCTTTTTCGGTCCGATCGTGGAGAAGCTCGCTGCCAACGGGTTGATGGAGCAGAGCAACAATCACTGGCGCCGGGTGGTCATCGAAAAACCGTTCGGGCACGATCTGGAGTCAGCCAAGCAATTGAACCAGCAGTTGCTGAAGGTCGCCGACGAAAAACAGATTTACCGCATCGACCACTATCTCGGCAAAGAGACGGTTCAGAACATCATGGCATTCCGTTTTGCCAACGGAATCTTTGAGCCTGTCTGGAACCGGCGATACATCGATCACGTGCAAATTTCCGTGGCGGAAACAGTGGGGGTAGAAGGACGCGGCAGCTACTTCGATCATGCCGGCACACTGCGTGACATGGTGCCGAATCACATCATGCAGTTGATCAGCCTGACCGCGATGGAGCCGCCGATTTCGTTTGACGCGAACGCCGTCCGCGACGAGCAGGCAAAAATTCTGCATGCGATTCAGCCGATGAGCGATGAAGAGGTCCTGAGCCGGTCTGTGCGCGGCCAGTATGGCGACGGAACCGAGGAAGGAAAGAGGGTCACCGCGTATCGTGCGGAATCCGATGTTCCTCCGGATTCAAGGACGGAAACATTCGTCGCGATGAAGCTCTCGATCGACAACTGGAGGTGGGCGGACGTTCCCTTCTACCTGCGAACGGGCAAGCGGATGCCGGTGCGGAATACGCATATCGTGATACAGTTTCGACGTGCTCCGTTTGTGCTGTTCCGCGACACCCCCGTGGAACACCTGATGCCAAACCAACTTGTGCTTCACATCCAACCGGAAGAAGGAATCTCGTTGCAATTTGCGGCGAAGGTGCCGGGTCCGGTGATGCGACTAGGCACGGTCGACATGAACTTCGAATACCAGGAATATTTTGGTAAGCAGTCCAGCACCGGGTACGAGCGTTTGCTGCATGACTGCATGATCGGCGATCAGACGTTGTTTCAGCGCGCAGACATGGTGGAGGCGGGCTGGTCGGTCGTCAATCCGGTGCTCGATCTGTGGAAGGCGCTGCCGCCGCGCAACTTTCCGAACTATGCGTCAGGAACCTGGGGACCGAAGGAGGCCGACGAACTTCTGGAACGCGACGGCCGCCGCTGGAGGAACTTCGAGAAATGATTCTGGCCGGCGATATTGGTGGGACCAATGCCAGGCTGGCTTACTTCCAACCCCAGAATGGGCATCTTCAACTGGTATCTGAACGCGTCTTTCCCAGCCGTGAACACAAGGAACTTGGCGAGATTGTAAGCCAGTTTTTGGAGGAGTCAGGAACGCGTCCGGAAGCAGCTTGCTTCGGAATCGCCGGCCCCGTGCGCAACGGACGAGTGGAAACTTCAAACCTTCCTTGGGTGATTGAACAATCCCGTTTAGCCAACCAGATTCATCTGCCGGCGACACTTCTGATCAATGATCTCGAAGCGAGCGCCTGGGGCATTGGTGCGCTGGCGGAGACGGATTTGGTTCCTCTCAATCACGTCGCCGGCCCGGTTGTGGGCAATCAGGCGGTGGTCGCGCCTGGAACTGGATTGGGTGAAGCTGGGTTGTTCTGGGATGGAAGCCGTCATCACGTTTTTGCCTGTGAAGGCGGGCATACGGATTTCGCCCCGCAAAACGATCTTCAGATCGAACTGCTTCGCTTTTTGAAAGCCCGCTTTGGACACGTGAGCTACGAGCGCATACTTTCCGGCCCAGGGCTGGTAAATGTGTACGAATTTCTGCGCGACGCCGGGCACGGAAAAGAGTCGACGGACCTTGCTTCTGCCATACAGAAAGGCGATCCGGCTGCGGCAATCTCTCGAG
Organism: uncultured Acidobacteriota bacterium; assembly: GCA_963793945.1. Taxonomy (GTDB): domain Bacteria; phylum Acidobacteriota; class Terriglobia; order Terriglobales; family Acidobacteriaceae; genus Sulfotelmatobacter. The sequence goes on from CAWCCE010000003.1 coordinate 1,248,147, forward strand.
CAGCAGTGGCGGAGAATGACGCGCTTGCTGCGAAAGCTCTCGATCTGTGGATCGCGGTCTATGGAGCCGAGGCCTCTAATCTCGCGCTCAAAATCATGGCGACTGGTGGTCTGTTTCTGGCTGGCGGGATCTCGCCGAAAATTCTTTCGAAGTTAACGGGCCCGGCATTTATGCAGGCCTTCTTGGATAAGGGCCGAATGCGTCCGCTGGTGGAGTCGATGCCGGTATGCGTGGTCACCAACGACAAAGCGGGACTATTGGGCGCAGCACGATGCGCGTCGGTCCGGGCATGTAAGGGCTAAGAAGCTTTGAGTTTCTCACCTGAAATTCGCATCTCGACCACCCCGCAGGAGCTGTTTGCCGCGGCCGCGGAAGAGGTGATGCGCGCCGCGAATGAAGCGGTCGCCGCGCGCGGGCGGTTTACCATCGCGCTGTCCGGCGGATCAACTCCCAAAAGTCTTTTCAACCTGTTGGCGACGAATGCGCGGACCACGCTGCCGTGGGATCGGATGTACTTCTTCTGGGGAGACGAGCGACACGTTCCTCCGACGGATCCCGAGAGCAATTACCGGATGGCGGAAGAGGCCATGCTGTCGAAGATTCCAGTCGCACCTGGAAATGTGTTTCGAATGCCGGCGGAAGATCCTGATGCCGTAGCAGCCGCCGAAGCGTACGAAAAAACGTTGCGAAAGTTCTTTCAGACAGGTCCCGATGGAGTGCCACAATTCGATTTGATTCTTCTCGGTATGGGGCCCGACGGGCATACGGCTTCCCTATTCCCCGGCACGGCCGCTCTTCAGGAGAAGTCGAGGCTCGTTGTAGCCAATTGGGTAGAGAAGCTTAAAACGCACCGGCTATCGCTCACGCTGCCCGTACTGAATGCGGCGCGTTGTGTGGCGTTTCTAGTGAGCGGGACGGACAAGGCTGCCGTGCTCAAGGCGGTGTTGGAAGACGACGTTCCGGGCGAGCAATATCCTTCAAAGCTGGTAAAGCCGAGCGACGGGAAGCTGATCTGGTTCGTCGACCGAGCGGCCGCGAGCGCGCTTTCGACCAAGCACTAACTACGAAGCAACCTAGCCCCTCCAGCCGCTGATTTCCTTCAAACCTTTGCCGCGCGCATGCTCGAAGAGCCGCACTCGATGGCGGGTGTGCTCGAATTCGTGGATGTCGGCCCAAACTTCAGCTTGCCATCCCTTTTCGTGAGCAGAGGATTCGCCACAGGTAGCGCAGCGCGTGTGCAGCGTGATGGGCACAACTTCCAGGCCGACAGGAGCAGATCCGGGTAGTTCGACGAAGATGCAGCGCACTTCTTCGATCTCTTCGTTGGCGCCGAGGAGATGCTCGTAGCGCAGGAGATATCCAAAACCGAGTTTGCGAGCCTCGAGCTCGGCTTCATTGCGTGTGTGAAATGGGCCGTACTCCGCCCGTAGCTGCTCGGTCGAATCGCATGCCATCCAAAACGTCTCTTTGTACGCCATCGCTGGTTTCGCCCCGGGTTGCGAAGCCGGCTCGTGGCTGCTGAGCCTGCTAGAGGCGATGGAGCAATTCTGAGGCCGCAGACACCGCCAGACAAAGTATTCAGCGGCAAAGACTTAGGTGCGAACTGCTATTCAGTCCCTGACCCGCTCAGAAAACTTTTGCAGAGTCTCGGAGCGTAACGCAGGAGAAACACCTCATCGTGCTGCGTCGACCAGAGATCGACCGCGCAGAATCCTGCACACCCGGCGCACTGTTCTAGTCTGCGCCGACGGCTTGGCTGAAAGTCTCGGCGACATCGTCAGATTGTGGCCAGTTCCTTCCGCCATGACCGGCTACGTACATCGCTAATTCCAGGCGGCTCCATACGCCGATTTTGTCGAAGGTGCTACGGAGATGGTTCTTGATCACTTGCTCGGTGGTACCGACAATTTTCCCGATCTCCCGGTTGGTGAGCCCTTCCCATACCAGGATCGCAATTTGAATTTCTTTGGCGGTGAGGCGCTCGCGGGGAGTCATGATTGCGCCTCCTCCCTGCTGAACATCGCGATCGCCAACTTGACGCGCTTTCGGCCTTCGCGAATGCCGGCTCTAAGAAACAGGGTGCGCAAGTGTTGCTTCACCGTGCGCGGGCTGATCTTGAGTTGACCGGCAATTTCTTTGTTGCTGCATCCCTGCACGAGCAGGTTCAGTACTTGCCGGTCGCGAGCCGTAACTTTAACTTCGTTCAGATTAATCATGAAAGATTCCCTTCCTGCGTGGGTAAGATTACGTTCCTTCTTTGTGAAAGCACGCCTTTCGCCATTTATTCGTGTAAAACCGCCCTCATCCGGTAAGTACCTTCGCCTAGAGCACTTGGGGGGCGAGACCATGGTTTTCAGGTGGCTTTCAGACGTGCGTGGTAGCCTGTGCCAGTTCCGAATTGATATCTTCACGGCCTGCGCGGATGAGATTGGGTTCATCCCTTCCGGGCGGGGATCCGCTGGGATTGGCTAAAAAGACTGTCGGGACTTGCGCCGCCGGGGCGGCAAGCCGCAATAATCTTTCGATTCAGATACTTTCATCGCGGGACGTGAGCGTTTCTAGGGGAGGTGACGATTGAAGCCCATCCAAATTAATCCAGAGGCATTGATAAAGCGGCGATTCCAAATCGGAAAAAAGTTCCGATGCTGCTCTCCCGTTTTGGTTCTGCTTGCGGCGGCGACCTCCAGTTTTGCACAGGGGAATTCGACAGCATTCTCGCAGGGCGCTCCTTTGACAATCACATTGCAGGATGCTCTGCAACGAGCCCGGATGAACGATCCCCAGTACCGCTCGGCGGTCACGGATCTCGGCTTGGCACGCGAAGACCGCCTGCAAGCCCGCGCTGGATTGTTACCCGATGCAAACTACAACAACTCGTTCATCTACACGGAGGGCACCGGACCGGTTCCGGCTAGTTGCCAGACCAGCACGTTAGGATGCCCGACATCGAGATTCATTGCCAACAACGGCGTCCACGAGTACATCAGCCAGGCGAATGTGCACGAGTCCGTGTCGCTGACAAACTTCGCGGATTACCGGCGCTCTTCCGCCGCGCTGAGTCAGGCACGGGCGAAGGCAGAAATCGCGGCACGCGGATTGGTGGTGACTGTAACTGAGGCCTACTACGGGTTGGTCGTAGCACAACGCAAGTACGCCACCGCGCAAAGGGCTTTCGCGGAAGCGGCGCGGTTTCTCGATATTAGCCAAAAGCTCGAAAATGGCGGCGAAGTCGCGCATGCGGACGTGATCAAGGCAAGAATTCAATCGCAGCAGCAGCGACGCGATTTGCAGGAAGCGCAACTTGGGATGGAGCGAACTCGGCTGGATCTCGCGGTGCTTCTGTTCCCGGATTTCAATCAGGATTTCGCGGTGGTCGACGATCTGCAAACCCCAGAACCGCTGCCGGCATTTCAGGAAATAGAGGCGGCAGGTAAGAAGAATAATCCTGATCTCCGAGCTGCCTTGGCAGGTTACGAAGTGGCCAATCATGAAGTGACCGCGGCTTGGGGCGGACTACTGCCGGCTCTCAGCGTGGATTACTTCTATGGAATCGATTCCAACCAGTTCGCCATCCGGACCGATGGAGTCCGAAATCTTGGTTATTCGGGCGTTGCGACGCTGCAGATTCCGATCTTCAGCTGGGGCGCGGACCGCAGCAAGCTGAAACAGGCAAAACTGAAGCGCGATCAAGCACAGGTCGAGTTGAGTTACGCGCAGCGCCAGCTACTGAGTCACTTGCGGCAGTTTTACAGCGAGGCGGACACAGCGCGCTCCGAAATGGAGTCCCTTGCGAGTTCCGCCGAAATTGCCGCCGAAAGCCTGCGGCTGACGACCCTGCGATACCAGGCCGGCGAATCGACGGTGCTGGAAGTGGTGGATGCGCAGAACACATTGACGCTGGCCCGCAACGCGTACGACGATGGACAGTCCCGCTATCGGGTTGCGGTAGCCAATCTACAAACTCTCACGGGAAACTTCTAGATCGAATGAACCGCATCGAAAGCTCACCCTGTTTCAGTCGCTATCGCGATCACCGACGGCTCTCTGTAGCTGCATTATTGGCCGCAGCGATGATGTTCACCGCGGCTTGCACGTCTGACAAAACTGATAAAGAGCCTACGGTTTCCGTTCAGGTGGTTCCCGTCGAGAAAACCACGATTCAGCATGTGATCCGGGCGCAGGCAATTCTGTTTCCGCGGCAGCAAGCCGCCATCGTGCCGAAGATCAGCGCGCCCGTTCAAAAATTCCTGGTGAAGCGCGGCAGTGCTGTGCACGAGGGAGAACTGCTCGCAGTGTTGGAGAACCGCGATCTCACGGCGGCCGCCCAGGACACAAAGGGCGTGTACGACCAAGCTCAAGCCACGTACGAGACCACAACGGGTGCCAGCCTGCCCGAAGAGATTCGGAAAGCGGAAGCCGATGCGCAACAGGCGCAGCAGGCGCTCGATGCAGAACAGAAAGTCTATGAAAGCCGACAGCAGCTGTTCGTTCAAGGTGCATTGCCGCGCAAGGAACTCGATCAATCCCGCGTGGACTTCACGCAGGCGCGCAACCAGAGCGAGATCGCGAAAAAGCATCTCGAGGCGTTGATGACGATTGGGAAGCAGCAGGAACTTAAAGGGGCGGCGGGACAATTGGAATCCGCAAAGGGCAAATACCTTGAGGCAGAGGCGCAGCTCAGTTATTCGGAGATTCGCAGCCCCATCAACGGCTTTATCACTGATCGCCCGCTCTATCCCGGTGAGATGGCAGCGGCGGGCACACCTTTGCTCACCGTGATGGACATTTCTTCGGTCATCGCGAAGGCTCATATTCCGCAGGATGATGCCGCAGCATTGAAAGTTGGGGATAAGGGCACTATGACCGTGCCAGGCATCGACGAACCGATCGAAGGGAAAGTCACGATCGTGAGCCCGGCGCTCGATCCGAACAGCACGACGGTCGAAGTCTGGTTCGAAGCCAAGAATCCCAAACATGAATTGAAACCCGGTACGAGCGTGCTGGTGTCTTTGACGGCAAAGACTGTGAACAATGCCCTGGTAGTGCCAGGCAGTTCGTTGGTCACTGCGCCTGACGGCGCGACTACGGTCATGGTGGCAGGATCGGACGGACGCGCTCATCAGAAGGCCGTTAAGCTCGGAATCCGCAACGGAGATGATGTTCAGATCGTCGACGGCGTTGCGGCAAGCGACAAGGTTGTCTCCAACGGCGCCTACGGTCTTCCGGACAATACGAAGATTACGATTGCGGTGCCAGCACCATCCGAGGAAGTGAAGCCATCGGCAGAGGGATCCAAAGCTGGCAGTGAGGCGTCCAGTGAAAAATAACCGCTGCGGAGCCTCGGCGTGAACTTTCCGAAAACCGGTGGCCAGCACTGGATTGCGCAGCACTCGCGACCCGTCATCTTCCTGATCCTGACGATGGCGCTGCTCGGGGGCTATCTCGCATTCACGATTCCGGTATCGGTCTTCCCTTCTACGAATTTTCCTCGCGTGCTGGTTGCGGTAGATAACGGCGTGATGCCGATCGATCAGATGATGGTCACAGTCACTCGTCCAATTGAAGAGGCGGTGAACAGTGTCCCTGGTTTGCTGACGGTTCGCTCGATCACCAGCCGCGGATCGGCCGAAGTCGATCTCTACTTCCGCTGGGACGTCGACATGTTTCAGACGCTGCAGTATGTCAATGCGGCGATCTCGCGCGTTCAGCCAGAACTTCCACCGACAGCGAAGATTGAAGCACACAGGCTGACGTTCGCGGCATTCCCCGTCATCGGTTACTCGCTCACCTCAGACACGATGCCCCAGACAAAACTCTGGGAGATGGCGACCTACGAGATGAAGCCCCGTCTCAATCGTCTGGAAGGTGTTTCCACCGTCATTGTCCAAGGGGGGCAAGAACCAGAATTTCAGATCATGCCGGATCCGGCGAAGCTGCTGACCGCCAGCGTCACCGTTTCCGACATTCTCGATGCCATCCGCCGAACGAATCTGATCGACTCTCCGGGCCTGCTGGAAAGGAACCATCAACTCTATCTGGGCCTGGTGAACGGGCAGGTAAGGACGCCGGCAGAGATTGCCAACGCAGTAATCAAGAATACGGCGGCGGGCGTTCCGGTGCGTGTGGGCGATGTCGCGACTGTTTCCCCTAGCGTGAAGCCCGTCTATACAGTCGTCACGGCAAACGGAAAGCCAGCAGTGCTTCTCAATATCAATCGCCAGCCGGACGGAAACACCGTGCAGGTTGCGACCGAAGTTCACCATGAGATCGAAAACATTCGCAAAACTCTGCCGCCCGGAATCGAGGTTCAGCCGTTCTACGATCAGTCAATTATCGTCAACGAGTCGATCAAGAGCGTGCGTGACGCCATTCTGCTGGGGCTGATTCTTGCGTCGATCATCCTCGTCGTTTTTCTTCGCGATTGGGGAACGTCGTTAGTCGCTGGCCTCGTCATTCCGGTCACAGTTCTGGTCACATTCATTGCATTGAAGCTGATGGGCCAGAGCTTTAATCTGATGACACTGGGCGGCCTTGCGGCTGCAGTTGGGCTGGTTATCGACGACGCGATCGTCGTAGTCGAGAACATCGTTCTGCATCGAGATTTGGGTCAATCGCGGATTGAAGCGATCCGGCGCGCGCTGAAAGAGATAACGATCCCACTGATCGGTTCCACGATCACTCCCGTCGTGGTATTCATCCCATTGATCGTCATCACCGGCGTCTACGGAGTCTTCTTCCGGGCTTTGGCCGTGACGATGACCGTTTCGCTGCTTACGTCGCTCGGATTGGCGTTAACGTGGACGCCCAATCTGAGCCAGTACTTTATTAAAGGCCGCAAGGAAAAGGATTCGGAGGAAGCGCAAGCTGATAACGAGACAGAAGAAGATGATGCGCGCAAGATGCTCGCCGCGGAAGAAAAGCATTTAAGCGGATTCTTCCTGCGCGTAGTCAACTTCCATGAGCGCTGGTTGCGTCGAGCACTCGAGCGTCCGCTGATGCTGGCGATTTTCAGCGCGGCCCTAATTGCACTTTCGCTCCTTTGCTTCAACTACACGGATACGGATCTTCTACCCGAGATGGACGAGGGGGGATTCGTCCTCGACTACCTCATGCCTGCAGGCAGTTCGCTCGCTGAGACCAACCGCGTCGTCAGTCATCTGGAAAAGATGCTCCGCGAAACTCCAGAAGTGGAAAGCACATCGCGGCGCACGGGCCTACAACTGGGACTTGCTGCCGTGACCGAGGCCAACTACGGCGACATCCTGGTGAAGTTGAAACCCAAGCGGAATCGAGACATTGAAGAGATTATGGCGGACCTGCGGACCCGCATCAAACGCGAGGAACCTGCCCTCGACATTGAATTCACGCAAGTGCTGCAGGACATGATTGGGGATCTCACCTCGGTTCCGGAACCAATCCAGATCAAGCTGTTTTCCGAAGACCCCAAGCTGTTACGGGAATGGGCGGAGAAGGTTGGCGATGCCATCGCTCCCGACGAGAAGACGGGTAAAGCCAAGATTGAGGGCGTCGTCGACGTTCTGAACGGAATCGACAACACGATTAGCGGACCAGCCGTGACATTCGAAGTGGATCCTAGCGTGGCCGCCCGAGCCGGATTCACGACGGAAGAAGTCGCGCTCGATGCATCGGCAATTCTGGAGGGTGAGCCTGCTCCCGCGCCAGTGGTGGTGAACGATCGCGCCTACACCTTGCGCGTCCGCTTTCCGGCGGCGAACCGCGCTTCACTGGAAGCCATGCGCGACACGCTGCTCGTGAGCAGCACAGGCCATACTGCGACGTTGGGAGCGCTTTCCTCGGTTGTGGAGACTCCAGGACAGACTGAAATCCGCCGTGAGAATCTGCAACGTGACGTCGCCGTCACCGCTCGTTTGGAGGGCCGCGGCCTCGGCAGCGGCATGGCGGCCGTGCAAAAGGCTGTTGCCGATCTACATATTCCCCCAAGCATCCGCGTCGAGTACGGGGGCCAATATGAAGAGCAGCAACGCAATTTCCATGATCTGGCGATCGTGCTCATCCTCGCAGTCCTGTTGCTGTTCATTGTGCTGTTGTTTGAATTCGGAGCTTTCGCCGCGCCCATCGCTATTCTTTCGTCGGCGTTGCTCTCGACGTCGGGCGTATTCATCGCGCTTCTGATTACGCGCACGACATTCAACATTTCGTCGTTCATGGGGATGATCATGGTGATTGGGATCGTTGCCAAGAACGGCATCCTGCTGCTCGATGCGGATCAGAAGATGCGTGGCCTCGGCCTATCCGGTGAGAAAGCTATGCTGCAGGCCGCCCGCCGGAGGTTGCGTCCGATCGTCATGACGGCACTGGCGACAGTCGCGGGCATGTTGCCGTTGGCGTTTGCCCTCGGCGCCGGATCGCAGATGCTGCAACCGCTGGCAATTTCGGTCATCGGAGGAGTTCTGATTTCAATGGTTCTGTCCCTCGTAATTACCCCTGCAGTCTATTTTTTCCTCAGCGGAAGAAACGAAGCGCAGGCGGACGCGCTCCCTCCACTAGCAGACGCGAAATAGGAAAATCCCAAGGAAAGTTGCAGATGTCTGCAACCTGACGGTTACCTGCCGGGTTACTGCATCGGAATTCAACCTGCTAAAGGGAGAAAACTCGCCAGTCCGCCTCTTTGGCGGTAAACTATTGAAAGACTTAGGGTGCCCTTGGCGCGGGTGACCCAAAATGCCGAAATCCCCCAAACAGTTCAACTCCCCTGTTGCCAGATTTGGGCGCTCTGCGATGGTGCGGCAGTTGCAATAGAATAAGTGCATTCCAGCCAGAAGGAATGCGCGCCGCAGGGGACGGCTTCCACCGGTGGAAAACGGAATCGTGTCCGAGGAAAAACACAAACCAGTTCTCGACGAGCAGACGCTCGCCAAGCTGCTGGAAGCCGCGTATGTTCTCCAGGAACATAACCGCGAAGTTCGCGAGCTCGAGCTCGGTCTCGACTTAAAGCGTGATCAGATCGAGGCTGAAGAAAAAGCCAAGGCCAAAACCGCGCCGATCGCAGAAACTCCTAAGACTCGCGAAGCAGTACCGGCTGCTCAGGGCGATTACACATTTACGCTCGCGCAAATCGTCGCCACTCAACATCAGATTCAGATTCGTAATCTTGGGCTGGAACAAGCCATGACTCTAGTCACCGAGCGCGTGATCGACATCGCGCGGGCCAGCGGAGCGGCCATTGGAATGGTCGACGGCAAGAACGTACGGTATCGGGCGGTCGCGGGTTCGAAGGCGTTGGCTCTTGGCACTCAGGTTCCCGCCGAAAAGGCTCTCTGCCTTCCCTGCATTCGGAATGGGCAAGTCTTCCGTTGTGTGAATGTCGATCCTGAATTTCTGATCGACACGCAAGAGTGCAGGCGGCGCGGCATTCAGTCGTTGATCGCCGTTCCTATTTTTCACGAAGGTGGAGTCGCCGGGGGATTGGAGATCTACTATCCCAGTCAGAATGGATTTACCGAACAAGATATCCATAGCGGTCAACTGATGGCCGGCCTGATCACGGAAGCGCTGGCACGCGACGAAGAGCTGACATGGAAACAATCACTGGCGAATGAGCGCGCCGTTATGCTGGAAGCACTGGAGAAACTGAAGCCGAATCTCTCGGCGCTGGTCGAGAAAGATCCAGCGAAAGCGTCCGTCGAGAAATCTGCTGCTTCTCTGGATGCGTCAGCATCGACTTCCACGTGCGCAAAGTGTGGACACAAACTGGTCAGCGGAGAGCAATTCTGCGGACAGTGCGGAACACCACGCGTCGCTGTGGCCAGCCATGCCGCAGCTGCAGCACCAACCCCTGCGTGGCCAGCGCAAGTGTTCGAGAATAATATGCCCGCGTCGTCGACAGCGGCGGGAATTGTTATTCCGGAGCCAACTCGATCGATTGCTGATGCAGCTCGCTCCGAAGAATCCCTGCCGGAATCGATCGAAGAGGAATTCCCCGACCTCTTTGGCGTGCCCGAACCCGCACTTGACGAGAAGAATGTCGTCGTCAGGGAAGCCGTGATTGCACCAGATCCGGAACTGGCCGGCGACTTGAGCCGCGAATTAGAAACCGGAACAGATCTGGAAGACGGGCCGGAAAAAGTTACCGAGACGGATGCAGAGATAGAGAAAACGGAAGCAGAAGCGAAAGAAACAGAACAAGTTGCTCTAGTGAGACCGCCGCAGCCCGCGGATTGGGGTTCTGCTGCGTCGGCTCGTGAGTTTCTCGAGCAGGTCGCCGGAGCTCAAAAACGCGGGGGCTTCGCTCGATTTTGGGAAACGCGCCGCGGCGATATTTACTTGGCAATAGCGGTAATCCTCGTAGCGTGCGTCGTACGCTGGGGCATCTGGTCGAATCATCAAGTCAGCGCAACCAGCGCTCCGCCGACTGCGGCAGCCACTCATAAAAAGACTGCACCGGATGCCGACTTGTCGCTCTTCGACCGCTTGTTGATTTCTCTTGGCATGGCGGAAGAACCCGAAACGCCCGAGGACAAAGGCAATCCGACTACGCGAGTTTGGATCGATCAGCGAACTGCTTTGTACTATTGTCCCGGCGCCGACCTCTACGGCAAGACTCCCAAAGGCAAATACGCTACCCAACGAGACGCGCAACTCGATCAATACGAACCGGCATATCGGAAAGCCTGCAACTAAAGCGGATTCCCGTCATCCCTCTGCATGATCTGGACTTTCGGTTGACAACCCCCAGACGCCAGAGTGCAATCATAGATAGCGTTCCATTCGGATTGTTATCCTTTGAAGCGGGAGTTTTCATTTGCCGCGCGCAAGCGACCATTCAGATTCTCATATGCCGGAAAGTTTCCTTACAGATCATTCGGCTGTCACGCGCTGCCCCGCTTGTGGCCACGAAAATCCGCCGGCGCACAAATTTTGTGGAGCGTGCGGCGCGGCGCTGGAAGATGAGCAAGTGGCGTCACCGGCTGCAATTCACGATCTAGACTTTCGCGAGCGCAATTCTCGAGAACGCGGCGCCGACGATCCTCGTGAAGTGAGTTCCAAATCCTACGAGGCCGGACAAACCTTTGAGGACTCGATCACAAATCCTCACGAGCTATCGTTGTTCCGCAGCTTTCGCCCTGCCGATTCCAGCGACGACGCCGACTACGAAGAAGAATCGGGCTTTCGACGATATCGCGGATATGTGGGAGCGATTCTCGCTGTCGTCCTGATTGTTCTGGGATATATGGCGTGGCGGAGCTCGCAAGCTGCGTCGCAGAGAGCCCATGAAGCACCTTCGCCACCACCGATGAACGCGCAACAGACACCTACGCCCGCGCCGGCCGCAAGTACTCCTCGGCAAAAAACACCGCCGACAGAAAAATTCAGCGCGAGCAACGAACCGAAGGCGCAGAAAGCTTCGAATACGAGCGCGACCTCAAGTAGCGAGCGCTCAATTGCGGCGGCGAAGCCTTCGGGTGATATTGCCGCAGCGTTGCAAGGACGCGCTGCCGCCGACAACGGAGATGAGGAACTGGCGATGGCCCAGCATTTTCTCAACGGCACCAGCAGTCACGGCCGCGATAGCGCTGAAGCAGCAAAATGGCTCTGGAAATCGATCGCGAAACATAATTCGGCCGCGACCGTGCTGCTTGCAGACCTCTATCTGAAGGGGGACGGAGTCTCCAAGAACTGCGATCAGGCGCGCGTACTTCTCGACACGGCCGCACGCAAAGGATTCCCTCCAGCCGGGGAACGGCTGCGAAATCTTCAGGCGTTTGGCTGCCAGTAGCGCGTGAGAACGCAAACCGGCGGCTCTTCCCACTTTCAGCCGACTATTCGAAGGGACCGGCTTTAACGAGAACGAGCCGCAAGCACGCGGTTAATTGGTTAACATCGCAGAAGGACTACGGCGAGACTCGTACCAAAGCGCGAGCTCCACGCGGTTCCAAAGTCCGAGTTTATCGTAGATAACGCGCAGATAATTCTTAACCACGTGTTCGGTCGTTCCGATGGCCTCGGCAACTTCTTTGTTTTTCAGGCCTTCGGCAACAAGTTCGATGACCCGGTGTTCACGTTCACTGGGGACACGGTTCCCATAGCGTCCATTTGCAGACATGCTTGCCTCCGGTACAACAGGGTCGCGAGTTTAACTCGCTTGATACCGCCAGTAATTCCGAAACGTAGAAACAACCGGTTGAAATGGGCTTTCACCGTTCGCCGAGCCATCTTTAGTTGCATGGCTATCTCGGCGTTGTCACACCCTTGCAAAAGCAATTCGACAATCTGCTGTTCGCGCGGACCGAGCCGAACGGTCTGCTCCTTCATTCCAACCCCCCTCATTTGATTAATCGCCTCCGCCCGAGCGGGCAGGGCTGACCTTTCTAATTCCATAGCACCCACATTGCCATTTTGAGACGGGAGATGTCTGTGACGACGAAACATGCTTTTCCACAGGCACTTGCAGACGATGAATGCCAATCTGGGAATCGAAAGACCCTCTCCGCAAAAATGTTAACCCTCATCCCTCATCTCGTTCAGAACCCGCCAACGATGCGGATGCCTGCGTAGATACAGGCGCAAACCATCACCGCGGCCGATCCCTTGGCCGACGGCCAATCCGGAAGATCAGTGGCAATCAACTTTGAGAAGAAATGCCCCAAAACGAGTCGCCCTTAGTTTGATTCGTGGACAAAACTCGGAGAAGAAGAGATTGGGGTAAACACCTTAGACGAAACTTCCCGAGATACGGAAAACCATGGGAACAAATTACACGATCAGACGGATAGTTTGCCCCGAACAGCCCCGAAAAACATGGTTAGTCGCAGATTTCCACAGGGAAACCTTGCGAAATGAGCGTTAATTTCACGAAAAAGCGGGCTTTTCGCTCAAGTTCCGGCGCATTACAGCGCGTATTTTTTCATCAGATGGCGGAATGAGCGATAGGAGATACCGAGCAAATCCGCAGCCTTGGTCTGGACGCCGCCACTCTGATTCAGGGAACTCTGAAGGAGTGCACGCTCAATCCCCGCCACGTAGTTTTCCATTCCGACACCTTGCGGAAGAGTCAGATCGGATCCAATTTCCGGCAACGTGGACCCTCCAGCGGCAGCAGCTGCGGCGCGCGCTTTCGGACGCTCCGCTGGCAATTCCACATGCAGCTCGTCCGTCATTTCCAGGGCCACCGCGCGTTCGACGGTATTTTCCAGCTGGCGAACATTGCCCGGCCACTCATAATCACAGAGCGAGTCGAGCGAAGGCGCGTTTACACGCAGGATGCCTCGTCCGGCTGCAGCCGCATACTTCTTGAGGAAATGATTGGCGAGAAGTGGAATATCTTCCCGACGTTCGCGAAGAGGAGGTACGCGGATCGGAATCACGTTCAAGCGATAGTAGAGATCCTCGCGAAATGTGTTTTCGGCGACTGCCTTGTCGAGTTCGCGGTTGGTGGCGGCGATGACGCGTACATCGATGGAAATCTCGCTGGTGCTGCCCACGGGGCGTACGGTCCGCTCCTGCAACACGCGCAGTAGCTTTACCTGCATCGCGAGCGTCATCTCGCTGATTTCATCGAGAAAAATGGTGCCGCCGTCCGCGACTTCGAACAGTCCTCGCTTGTTCTGATTTGCGCCGGTGAATGCGCCTTTCAAATAGCCAAACAGTTCGCTCTCAAGCAAAGTCTCTGGAAATGCTCCGCAGTTCACGGAGACGAATGCATCGGTGGCTCGCGGCGAACACACATGCACGGCGCGCGCGACCAGTTCCTTTCCGGTGCCGCTCTCTCCGTGGATCAGCACTGTGCTCGCGGTGGAAGCGACGGTTCGCACAGTCTGCTTCAGCTTTTCCATGGCAGGGCTCGAACCAATGATGTTGTCCAGCGAGTTTCGGGTCGCAGCATCACGCCGCAAGGCGAAGTTCTGTTTGCTGAGAACCAGTTTCTCGAGAGCACGGTTGATGGCTAGCTTGATTTCGTCGACCAAGCCAGGGCTCTTGCGAATGTAATCGGTGGCACCTCCGGCTTTGACCGCTTCAACCGCCGCTTCATAATCGTCGACTGCCGTGATCAGAATGACGGCAGAGTCCGGAGATACGCGATGCGCGTGGCGCAGCACTTCGATGCCATCAATGTTCGGCATCTTGATGTCGGTGATGATGACGTCATAGAGCGCACCATCGATTTTGTTCTTTGCTGTCTGTCCTGCCTGGACTGTCTCAACACGGTGTCCTTCGCGGCGCAAGGAAATGTCCAGCATTTCGCAGATCGAGCGTTCGTCGTCACACACCAGGATGTTAGCCACGGGACCCTCCCGCAACGGCGACGACGGCTGGGCGCGCGGCGCCCGCCGTCTCCGCCTTGTTTGTCTCGCCAGGTCCTTGCGAACTGACACGCACCCCGTCGAGCCGGTGAAGCCTCAACACCATCGTTGTTCCCTGTCCAAGGTTGGAACGTGCCCACACTTTGCCCTCATGTGCCTGCACAATCTGATACACAATTGCCAGCCCAAGACCGGTGCCACCTTCAAAGTTCGATTGAAAAGGTTCGAAGATTTTTTCGATCTGCTGCGCGGTCATTCCAGTTCCCGTATCCGCGAAGGAAATTTGCCATTCATCGCCGAACGGCTCGACCGCAGCCGTCAGCACGCCGCCATTTTTCATGGCGCGAACGGCGTTCTCACACAGATTCCAGAACACCTGTTTCAGCTTATCGCCATCGGCCATGGTCCAGGCCTGACGGCTGGCAAAGCGGCGCTCGACCTTGATGCCGGTCTTTTCCGCTGTCATGCGGTGGTCCATTAGTGTCAGAGTATCTTCGACTAGCTGGATCAGATCCACTCGGTCAAAGCGATACTGCTTGGTGCGCGAATACGCGAGAAAGTCCGTGATGATGCTGTTGAGTCGCTGCGATTCCCGGGTCACGATATCGAGCAAGCGGCGGTGATCCTCGTTCATTTCCGGCACGCCCGAAAGCATGCTGACCGAACCAGCAATCGAAGTCAGGGGATTGCGAATTTCGTGGGCGATCGCCGCTGCCAGCCGGCCGACTGCCGCCAAGCGATCCTGCATGCGGACTTCGCGTTCCAGCCGCCGGATCTCGGTGAGATCGTCAAGAACGTAGACATATCCCAATTCACCGCGCTCGGGGACTTCGAGAGCGGCGACGCGCACCCGCAACGTCTTGCGAAAACGGTTTGGGGCTTCCAGGCGGATTTCTCCATGAGCCTTTTGCGACTCGACCGTCGGCAACGGATCCATGAACAGCTGGTTCACTGGAGTACCCAACAAATCGGCCGGCCCACGCTCCAGCAGTCGCTGTGCCGCGGCATTGACCAGGGTGATGCGGCCATCGAGTCCGGTGGTGATCAGCCCGCTGCTGATGGAGTGAATGATGTTCTCGTGCAAAACCTGCAGACTTTCCAGCGCACCACTCGCGTCTTTTAACTGGACGCCCACTTGCCGCAGCTTTGTAGTGAGAAGTCCCGCGAGGTAAGCCACAGCGAAGAACGCGAACAGATTGACGAAGATGATTGCCTGCAGCGCCTTCAGACCTGGGTGCGTCGTGAAATAAGACGGAACCACGCCGTAGTAGTTCAACTCCAGCACTGTCCCGTACAGAATGAAGGCCAGCGCAGCCACCAGTTGCGCCCACATCCGTGACAACAACACGCTGGCAACAATGATGACGAGGGGATACAGAAAATTGAGAGAACTGTCCCAGCCACCGGTCTCGTGGATAACCAGGCTGACCAGAATCAGATCGGTCAGGACTTGCAACGAAGCCTGGAGCCGGTGCTCCTGCCAAAGCGAGAGCAACAGCACGTAGAAAAGAGACAGGCTGTACCAGAACAAGATCGTGCTGATGAAGAGCCGCATCGGCAACGGCGATGGACTGAAGTTGGCGACCGCCAGCTCAATCGCCAGGAGCAGCGTCAGAATGAATATGCGGACGCGAACCAGCCAAACCAGCCAATTACGCTCGTCGAACGTCGATTGCATTGCGATCGGTGACCTTAGAATGACGGACGGCAGCGACCGCTACAGAGAGCCTTGCGCCCTGCCTTGAGCACGCGCTTAATTCCGAAGATGGGAGGCCGCGCGTGCAGCCTCCCACCCTTTCCAAAACGTTTCAGAGCTAGCCGGAGAGTTTCGCGATCATGGCGAACAGGGGCATATAGAGCGAAATCACGATGCCGCCGATGGTCACTCCGAGTACTCCGATGATGGCCGGCTCTAACATGGCCAGCATGTCTTTCGTAGCCGCATCGACTTCTTCTTCATAGAAGTCAGCGATCTTCTGCAGCATGGAATCCATGGCGCCCGTGGCTTCGCCGACGCCGATCATCTGCGTCACCATGTTGGGGAACACTCCGCACTCACGTAGCGGGTCGACGATCGTGCGGCCTTCTTCGATGGCTTTCCGCACCTTCATCAGCGCTTCTTCCAGCACGGCGTTACCGGAGGTCCTCGCGGTAATGCTCAAGCCTTCCAGAATCGGCACGCCGGAGGTGATCAAAGTGCCCAACGTCCGCGTAAAGCGGCCGACAGCGATCTTACGGAGCAATGTTCCCATGATCGGAAGATGGAGCAACATCTTGTCAAAGTAGTAGCGCCCTCGTGGATGTTTGCGAATCGAGCGAACACCGAAAATCAAGGCGCCGGCGGCCACGAACACCATCCACCAGAAGGTTTGCACGAACCCGCTCAGCCCCATGACAATGCGGGTCGGCAGCGGCAAGTTCACGCCCAGTCCAGCGAAGAGGTTGGCGAAGATCGGCACGACAAACTTGAGCAGCGCTCCGACGATCAATACGGCCATGCCGACGACGGCTACCGGGTAGATCAATGCAGACTTCACGGCTGCTTTGAGGCGAACGGCTTTTTCTACGTATGTAGCCAGACGCTGCAAGATGATGTCGAGAATACCGCCGGTTTCGCCGGCCTCGATCATGTTGGTCGTAAGGTCGTCGAACGCAGCCGGATATTGCCGCATCGCATTGGCCAGCGTCGCGCCGCCTTCCACCGTGGAGCGCACTCCGTTGAGCACCTTAAGGAACGCTTGATTTTCCTGGTTGGCCGCCAGAATTTCCAGACACTGCACCAGCGGCAGGCCGGCGTCAATCATGACGGAGAACTGGCGGAAGAAGATCGCGATGTCCTTGGTCGCAACCTTGCCCGAACCAAACGTCGGCATGGAAAACTCTTTGCCTTTTTCGCGAATCGCGCCGGGCGTGATGCGCTCGCGCCGCAGGGCTTGCGCCAACGATTGCTTGTTGGCCGCCATCCGCTCTCCGGTAATCTTCTGTCCCGACGCGTCTTTGCCCGAAAATGTAAAGACTGGCATGGTTTAGCTTCTCCTGACTGTCTCTGCTGCCTGGTGAAAAAACTGTTCGTTCACAAATGTGCGGCCTCTGTAATTAGTGCTTGGAGGCAGCTCCCTTGGCCAATGTGGCTCCGGCCGACGTTGGACGGTTTGTTAAGCTGGCACCACGGTTGATCATTTCCTGCAATTCATCCACGTTGCTGGAACGAGCCATCGCAACCTCGAGTGAAATCTGCTTCTGGAAATAGGCGGTGGCCAGCGACTGGTTGAACGTCTGCATGCCAAATTTTTCCTGGCCGGATTGCATGGACGAATAAATCTGGTGAATCTTGTCTTCGCGGATCAGGTTGCGAACCGCGGGATTAGGCACCAGGATCTCCATGATCATCGCGCGCCCTTTGCCGTCGATTTTCGGCACCAGGCTTTGGCACATGATGCCTTCCAGCACCAGCGACAACTGAGCTCGAATCTGCGGCTGCTGGTGAGCCGGGAAGACGTCGATGATACGGTTAATGGTCGATGTCGCCGAGTTGGTGTGCAAGGTGCCGAAGGTCAAGTGGCCGGTTTCCGCAATACGCAGGGCCGACTCGATGGTTTCCAGATCGCGCATTTCGCCTATCAGTACAACATCGGGATCTTCACGAAGAGCGGCGCGCAGCGCGTCGGTAAAGCTCTTGGTGTCCGCGTGAAGTTCGCGCTGGTTAACCACGCAGTTTTTGTTCATGTGCACGAACTCGATCGGGTCCTCGATCGTCAGAATGTGGTCATGACGCTCGCTGTTGATCTTGTCGATCATGGCCGCAAGCGTGGTCGACTTGCCCGATCCAGTCGGACCCGTCACGAGCACAAGCCCACGGGGCTTGTCACACATCTTGCTGACTACGGGAGCCAGACCGAGCTGGTTGAATGACTTGATCTCGAACGGAATCAAACGGAAGACAGCAGCCGTCGCGCCGCGTTGATTGAAGACGTTGGCGCGGAATCGCGCGAGTCCCTTCAAACCGAATGAAAAGTCGAGTTCGAGACTCTCTTCGAAGCGATGCTTCTGGGAGTCGGTCATGACGCTGTAGGCCAACTGCTTGGTCTCAGCCGGCGTCATTTGCGGCAGGTCGAGCGGCACCAAGTGGCCGTGCACACGAATCTGCGGCGGCGAGTTTGTGGTGATATGTAAATCGCTGCCGTTCATTTCCAGCATTCTTTTCAGCAAATCGCTTAACGACAAACCCATGGCAAGAATCCTTCCTTGAAGTTGCTGCTGTCTCTTCCTGTCGTTGGTCGTTAGTCTTGGGTCGTTGGCCAACAACAACCGACTAACGACGGTTCTAGTGAATCGTTTCGCGTGCGACTTCCTCGAGCGTGGTCATGCCCGCCGCAACTTTGATCAAGCCACTGCGACGCAGCGTGATCATGCCGCGTTCGATTGCCTTTTTCTTCAATTCCACAGCCGATGCGCCGACCAGGACCAGTTCACGAATCTCGTCGTCGACTTCCATCACCTCGTAGAGACCGCAGCGTCCTTTGTAGCCTGTGTTGTTGCAGACGCCACAGCCCTTTCCCTTCTGAATCTTGACCGTCTTTGACTCTTCGGGAGTGAATCCCGCGTCGATCAGCGTTTGCGGCGGCACATCCACTACTTCAGTGCAGTCTTTACAGATGCGCCGGACGAGACGCTGAGCGCAGATGAGATGGACTGAGGTCGCCACCAGGAATGGTTCAATACCCATGTTCATAAGGCGGGTAATGGTTTCGGGCGCGCCGTTGGTATGTAGCGTCGAAAGCACAAGGTGACCGGTCAGTGCGGCCTTGATGGCGATTTCAGCGGTTTCAAAGTCTCGGATTTCGCCGACCAGGATGATGTTCGGATCCTGCCGAAGGAACGATCGCAGAGCAGCCGCGAAGTTCAATCCGATCTGCTCCTTCATTTGCACCTGGTTCACACCGCCCAACTGAAACTCGACCGGATCTTCGGCAGTCATGATGTTCGTGTCGGGCTGGTTGAGGCGGGAAATCGCAGAGTACAGCGTGTTCGTTTTACCCGATCCCGTCGGCCCCGTGACCAGCACCATGCCGTAAGGCTTCAAAATCGCTTTCTCGAACTTTACCAGCGACTCGGGCTCGAAACCGAGCTTGGTCATGTCGAGACGCAGGTTCTCTTTGTCGAGTAACCGCAACACGATCTTCTCGCCCCACAGTGTGGGTAAAGTGCTAACGCGGAAATCGAGCTGCTTCTTGCGGCCACCAATATTCATCTTCAGCATGATGCGGCCGTCTTGCGGCAGCCGCTTTTCGCTGATATCAAGTTTCGCCATGATCTTCAGGCGGGAGGTGATTGCATCCTTCAACTTCAGCGGCGGAGTCATGATCGACTGCAATACGCCGTCAATACGGAACCGGACACGGAATTCTTTTTCGTAAGGCTCGATATGGATGTCGCTGGCGCCCCGCTTCACAGCATCGCCCAGCACAACGTTCACTAACTTGACGACTGGAGCTTCATCGGCTGCTTTTTCCAGTTCGGCCAGTTCGAGTTGCTGCTCCTCCGATTGCAGTTCGACGTCGCTTTCATTCATCTCCGACATCGACTGCATTACGGTTTCAAGATCTTCCTCTTTCGTTGCACCGTAAGCCTTGTCAATCCCTGACAGAATCGAGCTTTCTGAAGCCACGACTGGCTCGATATTGAAACCCGTCATGAACTTGATATCGTCCATGGCGAAGACGTTGGTCGGATCCACCATGGCAATGGTGAGCGACGCGCCGACGCGGCTGAGCGGAAGAATCTGGTAGCGCTTGGCTGTCTCGAACGGAATCAGTTTGACAACGGCAGGGTCAATTTCGAAATAGGAAAGGTTAATGGCGGGAACGCCATACTGGCGCGAGAGGAAGTTGGTGACATCCTCGTCCGTCAGGAAGCCGAGCTTCACCAGGGCAGACCCCAGGCGGCAGCTCTGTTCCTTCTGAACCTTATTCGCTTGTTCCAACTGCTCTGGGGTAATGATCTTCTCTTTGACGAGAAGGTCACCCAGCCGTTGAGACATACGCAGATCTCCTAACCACGCAAGTAGAACGATGCCT
>CAWCCE010000004.1:0-184425 GCA_963793945.1 uncultured Acidobacteriota bacterium
AGCAACGCAGGCAAGCCAAGTGGGCATGTCGCGCTCCTGGCCGAAGGTCGTCGCCACTCCAAGCCCAGTATCGTTGGTCATTGGGCTACGCCATCCGGCTTTCTCGGCAACTCGTGCAAGTACTGCCGCTTGCCTATGCGCGCCGCCCACGGCATTCGGCGCTGATCCCGAGTTACGCCCGACGCCATTCAGCAAACGCAATCGAAACGCCACAGGGTCCACCCCGACCGCATGAGCCGCTTCATCCATGAAACTTTCGACGGCCCAGTTGGTCCAACCCGCTCCTACCGAGCGCAGATAACCTGGCCGGAATGACCGGTTTGCCAGATCATTTTGCAGTGCGCGAACCCGATGGGCTCCAACCGCATACCAATGGTCGGCACCCCAAATCGCGAAAGCATCGAACGGAACACCTCTGGCATCCTTGAGCATGAATGCCGGATTGATGGCGGCAGTAGGCCAGCCCGCTGCCGCATGATGATCCATTGCCGTCACTCGCCCGCCGTCTCCAAAGGCCATGCGCAGAGTTTGCATCGAGGGAGATCGCGGGCAATCGAAGCGCATGTCATCGGCTCGCGTGCAGACCATCTTCACAGGCTTGCCTACGGCCTTGGCGGCGAGCGCAGCCGGCACAGCGTAATCACCATCGAGGCGACGACCGAAACCTCCACCAAGCAAATAGCTGCGCAGAACGATCTTCTCTCGGCTACGGTCTAGAGCCTTGGCCAAGACCGGCAAGATCGCTGTCTGCCATTGATTTCCTGTATGGATCTCGAAAACGCCGTTCTTTTCAAAAGCCAGGGCGTTGATTGGCTCCAGCGCGAAATGCATCACGGTGCTGGTGGTGTAGGTTCGCTCGAGTTTCTGCTTTGCCGATCTGAAAGCCGTGTCCACTCCTGGGTCGTCGACGACCATCGCGCCTCCGTTCGGATCTGCAATCAGTTCGGCCGCGCGCCGCAGGAGGTCCTGCTCGGATAGGTGAGCTGCCTCGCCCGAGCTCCACTGGACTCTTACAAGATCGGCCGCTCGGCTGGCCGCAGTGAAGGACTCCGCAAAGACCATGACCCAGCCTGGCGCTGTGCCCGAGGGATCGTTTAGAGCGAGGCTCTGAATATAGCCGGGCACACGCTTCGCCGCCGAGTCTTCAATCGAGACGACTTTGGAGTCGTACCGTGTGGGAGGGATTTTCGGACGGGCGTAGATCATGCCCTCGACCACGGCATCAAGGCCATAGCGACCTTTACCGTTCACCTTCGATGGAACGTCGAGCGCCAATGTATCTCTCCCGATGAGCCGGCGATTAGCCGGTGCTTTAATCGGAATTTTGTTCAATTGCTCGGGCGTGTAGGTGCGCCCCAAGTTGCCGCGCGCCACGATATCGCCATACAGGATCGATCTTCCCGTCGCGTGCACTGCACCCTTGCGCGCCGTACAACTCTCCGTACCAACGCCGAGCAGTTTGGCGCCTTCTTCAATCAGAGCGAGACGGCCTGCGGCACCCGCCCGGCTGAGCACCGGAAAACTTTGCCACACCGACCAACTGCCGCCGGTGACCATTTCGCCCCATTTCGCATCGGAGTCGACTGTGATGATATGAACCTTTCCCCAGTCGGCCTCTAACTCGTCGGCTACGATTCGAGCGAGCGCAGTGCCGACATGCTGGCCCATCTCGGCCCGCTTGATGTTGATAGTCACTTCCCCGCCGGGATCGATGCCATACCAGATCGTCGGTTCGAACAGCTCGCTGGCGCTGCTCGCTCGTTGCGCTCCCGAGACGATTCCTTCCACGGCCCCGAGGCCGCACCGAGCATACCCAAGCATCACGCCAGCTCCTAACATCGTGATCAAGAAGCCGCGGCGCGACGGGTCGTAAGAGTCCCTGAGTCCGTGAGCAGACAAGCTATCCATGGGTCGCTCCTTCTAGCATTCTCTCCGCCGCCAGCTTGATCGCCTTGCGTATGCGCAGGTACGTCATGCAGCGACAAAGACTTCCAGCCATGACCGCATTGATGTCCTGGTCGGTGGGATTGGGATAATCCTTCAGCAGAGTGGCAGCCTGCATGATCTGTCCCGACTGGCAGTAGCCGCATTGAGGAACCTGCAACTCGATCCAAGCAGTTTGTAGCGGATGTCTGCCCTCAGGGTCGAGCCCCTCGATCGTCGTCACCTTGGAGCCGGCGACCGCGCCGACCGCGGTGATGCAGGAGCGAGTAGCGCGCCCCTCCACATGCACAGTGCAGGCCCCACACATGCCGATCCCGCAACCGAATTTGGTTCCTGTAAGACCAAGCTCGTCGCGAATCACCCAGAGCAAGGGGGCGTCATCCGGACTGTGCACCGAAACGGCGCGACCATTGAGGTTGAATGTGGTCATAATCGCATGCCTCCTGTTCTTTCATTCTGTCAGTGCGATGCCGTCAACTCCCGGCGGACAGCAGATACCTTGTTTTCCAGGTCGGTCCATGGCGGTCGCGTCGTGCGGGTCCGACGCAGATAAGCCGCGAGTCTGGCCACCTCGGGGTCGGTAAAAGACGAGGCATAGGCGGGCATGACCAGGCCTGGCGCACCTTCCGTGTTGCCGATGCCCCTCAGCACGGCCTGAATAAAATTGGTCGGTTCGGGCAACGAGAGCGCGCTGCTAAGTGCTAATTCCGGCCGGGCGGGAAGTGGAACTCTGCCGGTGTTGTAGTGGCACGAAAGACAGGCGGAGGCATAGAGGTTGGCGTCGGGGTCGTACTCTTGGCCGCTACCAAGAGATGAATTCTGCAGCGCTTCCTTCGTTGCTGCTTCGACGTTAGACACACGCACGCCTGCGTGGTCGATGTCGCTGATATAGAGGGCGATAGCGCGAACATCGCTATCCGGGACAACGGGAAGGGCCAGGCCGTCGCGGATGATCGGAGTCATCGTGGCGGCGGCCGCTCCGTGCAGTGGATCTACTCCGGTGCGCAGGTAGCTGAACAACTCTTCTTGCGTCCACGGGACTGGCGATGGGTTGGCCTCGGTGAGCGGTGGTGCAATCCAGTTGTCGACCACGGTGCCTGTGTAGGCATCTCGGAGCTTTTCACCGCCGAGCACATTGCGCGGGGTATGACAGCCCCCACAATCGACGACCGCCTGGGCCAGATAGGCTCCGCGATTCCATTGGGCGTCTTTCGCCCGATCGGGTCGGTAGCGTGCGTTTCTGAAGCACAGAATCTTCCATCCTTCCTGGAGGAAGCGGACGTTGAGAGGAAACGGAACCGTCATCGGCGGCACCGTAGCGTTTATCGCCGGCCGGGTCATCAGATATGCGTACAGTGCTTTGACATCATCTTCCTGTAATTCGGTGTAAGCGTTGAACGGAAACGCAGCGAAAAGATGAGACCCGTCTCGTGAAACGCCTTCGCGCATGGCGCGGGTGAACGCCTCGAGTGACCATCCACCTATGCCAGTTTTCGGGTCGGGTGTGATATTGCTTCCGTAGATGATCCCGAATGGCGTGTTCACGCCATACCCACCAGCAAATGGTTGTCCGCCCGGCCGGATGTGGCAAGACACACAGTGTCCCTCCGCCGCGAGAACTTCTCCTTTGGCGACTGACTCGGCGGTGAAGCTTGCGGGGTTCGGGCGCTCAATGGGGGCGATAGCCGCTCGCCAGGACAACGAGGAAAAACCCAGCAGTCCGAGGAAGGCCAGCGCAACCACCGCGACAGCAATGCGCCGAATCATTGCACCCTGCCTGAACCCGGCTTCGCTATGCCAAGGACGCGACCCATAACAAGAACTCCCCCGCACCTTGCGGTAAGTCCGCATTGCGAGCCAAATTCAATCAGAAGCATCTGGACGAATCAATTGGACGATGGTATCGGCAAAACCTAAGTATCGGCGGAAACCGGTGCGATAGACGTGAGTTCCAACAACCAATCAGGCGGCTGCGATCATGTGCTGCTTCGCTAGCGCCTCAATTTCCGGCTCAGTCACCGCCGAGAGGTCTGCATTTTCAGTGGCGATAACCCGTTGAGAGATTTCGGGGTGATGGGTCTTCAAATATTCTTTCAAGAACTCGGCGGCGTTGCTTTTTCCAGTGGCATGACCGATGAGGACGATCTCACTCGCAGGAGTGATGTCTTTAGCGATCTCCTCATAAAACGAATCCTCTTCGGGCACACGCTCGCCACGGTAGTGGGCTTCCTTTCGATGAATCAGATGATGATGGAAATGATAAGGATCGTAAGGTTGCACCTTGCGTTCGTCCGCCGGACGGCTTCCGCCGAAATCCTGGTAAACATGGGCGGCGTGGTGGTCGATCACGACAATCATCCGGCTGGGTTGGGCCGGTTCTTCCGCCTGCACACCTGATTTATGCGTATCCGGTCCCGCTTCCTTCAAGAATTTACGCAGCCGGGAAACGTCCTCCACGCCAAGATCATGAGTTTGCGGCTTCTTGAAAAAGACGCTTTGGCCGTTGACGACGAACACAAATTCATCGTTGCCGTGCGGTTGGACCTGACCCTGATGCTCGACCAGTTCGACGGCCTCGGCCCAACTTAGGTTATGTGGCAGCTTGCCGTTGAGAAGATTCCGGTACAGCGATTCGAGGCGCTTCTTCACGGCGTGTTCTCCTTCACAAACAATTCTAAACTCGATCAACATGCATCTCGAAGACCGACCATTAAGCCACGGGCGACGGGACTAAAACAATTGGACCTTGGTATCGACCACATCTCATATCCAGCATCCGGCACCTCATTCGTGAAGACACTGCAGTTGATACGAAAGTATGGGCAATACCATCGTCCAATTGTGCAGACCATTTTGTTGTGGCCGAATGAACCCAATACCCGAGAGGCATGATGACAAAAACCAGCTTCCAAACGGACATTCGCCCACTCTTTACGGAGCGCGACATTCAAGGCATGAGCAAGGCGTTCAACCTGGGAAGTTACGATGACGTCAAAAAGCACGCTGCCGCCATCTATGATCGCATCCGCGGAATCGGCGGCGCTGTAATGCCGCCCGCGCCACCAAAAGGAGAAGGTCCCTGGCAGCTATCTCGCATTGAACTATTCGCCAAGTGGATGGCGGACGGGTTCCAACCTTAGTCGGCCTCAACTGCGCCCAGGGCTGCTTCTAAGCTGTAAACGAGAACCGGATCGTCATCGCCCACTTTCGATCAGGTTTCGAATGGAGGATTTCGTGAAAGCAAACGTTACGTTCGGCTTCTCACTTGCGGTCTTGGCGCTGACGATCGCCGTCCCTGGCGTGCGAATTTCCGCCGCTCCCAACCCGCCGGTCAAGTCCGGAGTAGACCGGCTCTACGTGATCGACTGCGGTGACGGTAGTGGTACTGACGAATCGCGTTGGACACCGGGAGTCAATGTCGGAACGCCCGTCGGCTTTCCAGGCCACTGCTACCTCATCCACCACACGCAGGGTTGGGTTCTGTGGGACACGGGCATCGATGATGCTGTGGCGCAATTGCCTAATCACGAAGAGGTGTTTCATGAATGGGGACCCGGCACCGGCCCGATCTGGCGCAAACCAATAACGCTCGCGGCGCAGCTTGAAGAGATACACGTCAAGCCCTCGGACATCAAGCTGATGGCCGTGTCACATAGCCACCCGGACCACGCGGGGAACATCGAAATGTTTCCTAACACGCTAATGCTGGTGCAAAGGGTCGAATACGAATGGGCTGGAAGCCGGCAAGACACAGTCGCCTTTAACAAGCAGCATCCGGTAAAGCTCGTCGACGGCGATTACGACATCTTCGGCGATGGGAGCCTCGTGCTGCTCTCCACGCCGGGACACACGCCCGGCCACCAATCTTTGCTCGTGAGGCTCCCTAAAACTGGAGCGGTGATTCTAAGCGGCGATGTTGTGCATTTTCAGACAAGCTTCGAACATCGCTACGTCCCCGACAATAACTGGAACAAGCAGGCCTCACTGCGGTCCATGGACAAGATAGCGGCGGTCATGGCGAAGGAACATGCGCAGCTCTGGATTAACCACGATCAGCACCAAAGCGACGCGCAAAAGAAGTTGCCGGCGTATTACGAGTGATGGCCAACTCGCAACTTGCCGGAAAGGACTGATCGGCTCGGATACTAGCTGGTCGAAACTCACGTATCTGCTCATGGCAGCCAAAGGGTTGTCAAGACTTTCAAGCTTTTCGGAGGAAAGTTATGCCAAGCAACACAGCTAAACTCGCCGTCGAAGCGCCGCCCTCGTCGAATCCTCTTGATTTCATCCCGGACGAAATACCATTCGATGTGCCTTATGGGCTCCCTGTATCACTGGAGCAAGCCCATGCGGTTATTCAGGCCGCTGTAGCAGAGGCCAAGAAGCGGAATTGGAAAATGAACGTAGCGGTAGCCGATTCCGGTGGCAACTTAGTCGCCTTCCAACGAATGGATGGTGCGATGCTCGCCTCAATTCAGATTGCTCAACACAAGGCGCGAGCAGCCGTGACCTTCCGACGGCCAACAAAGGTCTTCGAGGATGGTATCAACCTTATGCATCTCGACTATCTGCTCGCATTCGATGGAATCATTGCGTCTCGAGGCGGTATTCCGCTCATCGACCAGGGCGATATCATCGGCGCAATCGGTTGTTCCGGAGGAACGGATTCCCAGGACGAAGTCGTGAGCAAGGCTGGGGCGGCAGTGATCAACAAGCTGCCAAAGGAGATCAAATGATACAGATGATAATGGGAGCGGGATCGGCCATTTGCGAAAGGAAAAAGCATAATTGACTGAGTCGATTCTACGATCGATAGACTCACCCGAGCGGCAAGCCGAGGCCTTTCCTCTCCTAACCCCTGGCCAGATCGACCGCATCCGGCCCTATGGCACGGTGAGAACAGTTCGGGCCGGAGAGATCCTGTTCGAAGCCGGGGATCGTTTGCCTTTGTTTGTTTTGCTTTCCGGAAAGCTCGATATCGTAATAACCAGGCTCTCTGGCGAGCACGTATTTGCGACTCATCGTCCGGGCGGTTTTTCCGGAGACATGGTCTTGATCTCTGGGACCGGCTCTATGGCGCGTGGACGGGTGGCCGAATCAGGAGAATTTCTTGAAGTTAGCCCCGGTGCCTTGCGCTCGCTCATCGCGAAAGATGCCGAACTCAGCGATATTTTCATGCGCGCTTTTATCCAGCGACGCCTCGCGCTCATTGCGGGCGGCTTGGGTAACGTCATTATTCTGGGATCGCGTCACTCGGCTAATACGCTGCGGTTGCGCGAGTTTCTCACCCGCAACGGACAGCCGCACGCATATATCGACCTTGACAGTGATGCAACCGCGCAGGAGCTGCTTGATCGTTTTAACGTGAAGATCGACGAGATACCGATTGCGATTTGCAGCGGAAAGGCCGTGCAGCGCAACCCTACGACGCAACAGTTGGCTCAATGCCTGGGGCTCTCGGGCAAAGTCGATGAATCGCACATTCTCGACGTCGTCATTGTGGGCGCTGGTCCGGCCGGATTGGCGGCGGCGGTTTACGCAGCATCAGAAGGTTTGGACACTGTCGTGATCGAGGCTGACTTTCCCGGGGGACAGGCGGGCTCGAGCTCAAAGATTGAGAACTACCTTGGCTTCCCAACCGGCGTCTCCGGTCTGGAACTCACGCGCCGTGGCGTTGTTCAGGCGGAGAAATTCGGCGCACCGATGATGGTGGGACAGCGAGTGGCCAAGTTCGAATGCGATCAGAGGCCATATCGGCTCTCGCTGGAGAATGGCGATATTCTGCAGGCTCGAAGCATCATCATCGCCACAGGGGCACAATACAAAACGCCGAACGTCGCCAACCTAAAGAAGTTCGAAGGAAATGGAATCTATTACGCGGCCACATTCATGGAATCACAGCTCTGCGGGGGTGATGAGGTCGTAGTGATCGGCGGAGGAAACTCGGCCGGCCAGGCAGCCATTTTCCTGGCGGAAACCGCCCGGAAGGTCTATATGTTGGTTCGCGGAAAAACGCTTTCGGAGACGATGTCACGCTATCTGACTCAGAGGATCACAAAGCATCCGGTGATCGAGCTGCATCTGCAGACCGAACTAGTGTCATTAGAGGGCGAATCGCACCTCGAACGGGTCACCTGGATCGACCGGTCGTCAGGGGAGCGGACGACGCGCGATATCCGGCACGTTTTCGTGATGGCGGGTGCATCACCTCGTAGCGACTGGCTGCGTGGCTGTGTCGTCCTTGATCATCAGGGCTTCATTCTTACAGGACGGGACCTGGATCCAGTTCTGGCAAGCGCTCCACAAAAATGGCCTCTTGGCCGGTCGCCGCAGATGCTTGAGACAAGCTTGCCAGCAGTTTTTGCAGTTGGAGATATCCGCTCCGGAAACGTGAAGCGGGTCGCGTCCGCCGTTGGCGAGGGTGCGATCTCGATCCATCTGGTGCATGGCGCACTGGCGGAAATATAGGGTCGACGAGTAAGAGCGAAAGCGTTCTCGCTTGTGGCCCTGCAAGGAGGGGAACTCTTCTGTGGTTTCGGGCCAAGATGTCCCGCAAGCGCAAAGTTCTTATTTCACGGGCTCCTCCTGAAGCGTGAGTCTTGCTCTAAGCCATCGGCGGGTGGCCGCCGGAACGCCCGTAGCGTAGGTACAGATGCTCAGCCCTTTGCTTGACGCTGAGCAGTTGGAACCCAGGAGAACGGTCCGGCATAAATTCGATCCCTTCCACAAGACCGGGCCGAATTGTGTCCCCCTTACGGCCAGCGATTTGCGGCGACAGCGTCAGAAAGAGTTCGTCTACAGCTTCCGCCTCCAGAAATTGCCCGAAGAGTGTAGGCCCGCCTTCGTGAAGGAGCGTCCGTACCCCGAGCTCCGCATAGAGCAATCGCAGCATCGCCATCGGAGCCATTGTTCCAGACTTCGCATCCAGAGTATGAATCTGAACAGAGGGCAATTTCGTTGCGCCTGCGGCCGCGAGTACATCGCTCCCGGCGGAGGTCGTGATCACTGCTGTGCGCACTCCGGGCGTTCGGAAAATAGCTCTCTCCAGCTCCAACCTACCACTGCCGCTAACGACGACA
Organism: uncultured Acidobacteriota bacterium; assembly: GCA_963793945.1. Taxonomy (GTDB): domain Bacteria; phylum Acidobacteriota; class Terriglobia; order Terriglobales; family Acidobacteriaceae; genus Sulfotelmatobacter. The sequence goes on from CAWCCE010000004.1 coordinate 9,024, forward strand.
AGGAGGGGGTAGTCGAGTTTATGAAGCACGTTTACCCGGTATTCTCTGAACAAAAGCTTCGCATCGGGGTAGGTATATTCAGGAATCCAAAGACCCTCGGGACTCGCGTCGTGGACGGTACGAGCGCCGACGATAATTGCATCAGCAGAAGCTCGCAATAGTCCCATGATGAAACCATCCGCAGTGTCAGAACCACTTACAGCCGAGCCGCCAGCCTGGCCCTTAATCTCGTAGCTCACCACCCCGTCAAGCGTGGAAACGAAGTTCGCAATGACAAAGGGTCGCTCCGCGGGTGATTCACGGAAACGCAGATCCCCATCGTAAAGCTCTCGCAAACCCGGCGGCAGCGGAGGTCCAAAGTGATCCTGGTCGCGATCAGTGAGGGTCTGTACGAGTGCCATCTACCTTCCCTAAGCTGCGAACAACAAACCACAGCGGCCTCTGTGATGAGGCCACCGTGGCAGGTGCGAAGAAAGATCGCATCGACTCCCTAAATGACCCCAGCCGGCTTACGCTGCGCGCGTTGCTTCGGTCGAGGCCTCGTAGCTGTCGATTTGCTCGGCGCCTGAAGTCTTCAACATGTCGCGGGCTTTTGCCACTTCCTCAGCGGTTCCATGCGCGACAAGAACGAACTTGCCTGCTTTGATCGACGTCTCGTATTTTACGACGCTGTTTTTGGGAATGCCGAGGCTGAAGAGCCCCGCGCCGAGGGCACTGACGCCTCCCACGACGATTGCTCCCTCCAGGGCCGCGATGATCCAGTCGACGACGGAGCCGGCAGCAACAACGGGCCCGATGCCTGGGACGATTAAGAACGCCGCACCGACGAGCATACCCCAGAGCCCGCCCCAAAATGCGCCCCATTTGCCCCAGTATTTCATCCTGTCGCCTGTGTTATAGAAACCGACGACATCCTCTTCCGTCTGATAGTCGCGGCCGACGACGGCCAGCTTCTTGATGTCAAACCCACCACCCTTCAATTGCTTGATGGCGTCTTCTGCTGCAGAGTGTTGGCTGTAAACTGCAACGACCGAGTTTTGGTCCTGTCTTGGCGTGTTATTCATTGTTCTTCTCCTTGTTCTCTATTCGCATTGGTTTAGGTTTGCGTGGCCTGCCCTAGTCATTTAGAGCCTTGTGGAGTTCCTCTACCAACTTCAAATTCGTGAGTCTTAGACTGTTCCGAAATCGAAGCGTCGTGGCGCGGTTCAGCGCTTCTGATAGGGATGGAAGATGTAGTCCTTCGCCTTGACGGGCGTATGGCACGCATATCCGCAGTCCGACGGACTTTTGGCATCGGGCGTGAACTTATCGGATGCAGGGTCGTAGTTGAACACCGCATAGCCCCATCCGCCGCTTTTCGAAAATCTCTTGCTGTCCTTTTCCATCACGAAAGCCTGGGAAAAGACGTCTGGCACTTCCACGGCGAAAGGCGCCTCCGTGCTCTTCTTGAGCTTCCACTGGAGTTTGACGATCATGGACCCGTCCGGGAAAGGCTGGCCATTACCGGGGACGCCGGCTTTATAGGCTTTGATCATCGTGGGATTCGCGACGATCACCTTGAGTATTTCGGTGGTTCGGGCGGACGAGACGTCAGCCCAGTCCTCGTATCCCCTGAAGTCGGAGAACGCGATTCCCCCCGGCGATACCAACGAGTACTTGTCGTTGTTTGGACCCTGCGCGAGAAGGACCACAGCGCCGAGGGCGGCGAGCATCGCCACGGCCGTCGCAATGAGGGCAAAGCCGCCGATACGTTTCACGGCTGTGCGGGTTTCGGTCTTCTGTTCTTGTTGTTCTTGCGCCGCAGAATTCGTCACAAATTCGGACATTTGTATTTCCCTTCACGAGAAAGTTTTGCAAGCCTGAGCGAATTTGCATCTCGAACGGCTGCAAGTAGAGCAGAGTGAAGGGAGTAAGACAATTGGACAATGGTATCGACGATACCTTCGTATCAGGGTGGGGAGAAAGGTTCCTTCACTAAATCGACCTCGAAGACTAGCTGCGTGAAAAGCCGAGACATGACACGCTGCAGTCGATACGAAAGTACGGGCAATACCATCGTCCAATTGCGCAACCCATTCTCTTCTGGCTCAATGGTCGTGCCGTCCAGTCCAAATTGCGCGCTGGGGAGCGGGACTGCGAATGAGCACTGTATCGAAAGGGCCATCCATGAACGCCATACAAATCGACCAGAAGAGCTATGAGATGCCCCCGCGCGAGGGGATTAGCATCGCGCATTTTCTCACCGTGGCCGACGTCGAGCGATCAGCTCGCTACTACGAGAAGGTCTTCGGCGCTCGCATTCTGACCATGGGTGACGGCAACGCGCCTCCGTACCTTCAGCTTGCCAATATCTGGATGATTCTCAACGTCGGGGGCGGGCCAACCCCGGATAAGCCGACGGTAACGCTTAGCGTTCCCGACCCCAATCACATCAGCAGCTTTATGAATTTCCGCGTTGCAGATATTCAAGCGTGCTACGAGTTATGGAAAAGTCGAGGAGCCGAGTTCATCACGCCGCCGATCCCCAAGTACGGCGAGATCCGCTGCTATATCCGCGATCCTGACGGCTACATTATCGAGGTCGGACAGAGCACGGACTTGGTCTACGGTTAACACTTGGCCCGGATGGGAGCGGGTTCTGACGGCTGGGATGTTAACTCGAGCCTTCCGGGCCGCAGTGTCGAGTCAGTACTTGGTCTTGATTGATAAGCTCGCCCAGCTAATTCGTCGGACGCGCTTCTGGCCGATTTTGCTTTGAACCGTCACTCGCTATGACATCAAGAGGAGCACCAAATGGACGGCACAAATGGACGGAAAGAAAGGGCGCCTGTCGTGTCGAACACGCTGAGTGTGAATGTTTTTACCGCCCCGGGAAAGACTATGGTCGGTGAGCGGCCAAAGCCCTTCGGCGAAGCGCTCGCCTTTGACCCGATCACGTCGACATTGATCTTCGGCGAGTACGACGCGGTGCTGGTGGACGCAATGGGGACGGTGGCTGAGGCCGAGGCTCTCGCGGATTGGATTGCTCTCCACAACCGCAACCTGGAGACCATCTATATAACGCACGCCCACTTCGACCACTTCTACGGCCTTAGCATTCTGCTCGACCGTTTCCCCAGCGCTCGGGCGATAGCAACGCCCAAGGCGGTGGCCGCCATGCAGATGTCTTTCACTCCCACAGTCGAGCGGTTGGCCCGCCGTATGTTTCCTGGGCAAGTGGCCACTAAGTTGGTTTCACCCGAGCCCTATGAGCCCGACACGTTCACTCTGGAGGGTCACGAATTGCTCATCATCGAGCAGGGCCGTACCGATAGTCCCGACTCGACGTCCCTCTACGTTCCATCGATCGGCCTGATCGTCGCTGGCGACGTTGTATACAACCAATGCCGGATGTACGTCGGCGACACCACCCCAGAAAGCCGAAAGAATTGGATCGCAGCGCTCGACCGCTTGGCGGCGCTAAACCCGACGATGGTCGTCGCTGGTCACAAGAAGCCTGGCGCGCCCGACTCTCCCTCGACGATCCAGGACACCAAGCGTTACCTCGAGGACTTCGATCGGCTGCAGAAAACGGCGACATCGGACCAAGAGCTGTTCGATCAGATGACGGAGCTATACCCGGATTGGGTGGCCAATCAGTCGTGGCTGATGTTTGGGTTCCCAGGGGCATAAATCACATCGACCGCGGCAGCCGGCCCGCGCGCACTCTGGAGGAAGCAGCGGACGATGAGCTAATCCATATTCAGAAAAACAAAATTCGATTTCAAAGAGGAGAACAACAATGGCAACTAAAGGAAAAGTCCTAGTACTGGTATCGAGCGGTCGCGGTTTGCCCTTGAAAGATGGCAAGGTTTATAAGGGCGCTGGCTACTACCTCAACGAGCTGACGGTTCCGGTTCGCGCCCTGATGAAGGAGGGGTACGAAATCACCTTCGCCAACCCCAAAGGCAACACGCCGCAAGTGGATGTGCATTCCGAGGTTGCCGATTTCTTCGGCGGGGACGCGGCCAAGCTTGAGGACTATATGCTATTCCGCGACGGACTGACTGGGCTCCGAGATCCCATGCGCATCGCGGATGTCATCGCATCGGGCCTGGATCAATATGACGCAGTTTTCGTCCCGGGCGGTCACGGCCCGATGATCGATCTTCTCGATGATCCCAATGCCGGCATAGTGATGAGGCACTTTCATGAGACATCCAAGCCTACGGCAGTGCTCTGTCATGGCCCGATTTCACTTCTCTCGGCTCTTCCCAATTCTTGGGAGGTGGTCGCTGCGCTGGCGGCGGGCGATGTCGCCGGAGCGCACGCCAAGGCTAAAGGCTGGATCTATGCTGGATATAAGATGACTATCTTTTCGACGGCGGAAGAGCAGCAGCGGGAACCGCAGGAGATTGGCGGCAAGGTGCTGTTCTACCCAGACTTCGCCTTGCGTACGGCGGGCGGCGATGTAAGTGTGCTCCCTCCGTGGTCGAGCTACGTTCTGCAAGATCGCGAGTTGATCTCAGGCCAGAATCCATTCTCTGATCAAGCGCTTCTGAACCTTCTTCTACCGGCACTCAATGAGAGGAAGAAGGTGGCTTCAGCGGCATGAGAATCGAGGACGCCCAGAAAGAGCTTGCCCCCGCGCGACGGGTTCGCCGTGGCACACTTCAACACTGTCGCCGTGGGTCGCATCCGTGTAACGGCGCTTGCCTTCGATGGAGACACAAGAGATGGATTGGAAACGGTTGGTCCAGTTTGCGCTGCAGGGCAGCAGTGATTTGGAACAATATGCCATCCTGCTGATACGCGTTTCGATCGGGCTGTTCTTCGCCATCTCCGGGGCAAACAAATTGTTTGTCGCCGGCGGCACGAAACCTGTTTACGACACGCTCGTTAAGGCCAAGGCCCCGTTTCCCCGGCAACTGGCCTATTTCGTCGCGGGTGTCGAGTTCGTTTGCGGGTCCTTATTGACCTTCGGGTTTCTTTCGAGCGCAGCCTGCGTAGCTTTACTGATCGATATGACAGTCGCCACCCTGACCAGCGCGGTTTCCACCCTGCCTAAAGGACTTTCGCCACTTAACTGGCTCGACGATTTCCTTTACCTTCCGGAAGTCCTGTACGTGCTCTTCTTTATCTGGCTGATCTGCTGCGGTCCGGGAAGGTTCAGTGTCGATTACTGGCTCGCCGGAAAGTTGCTGGGGTGAACGATCTCTGACTTCGGCGAGGTATGCATGCCACGATTACTTTCAGTGAATGTCGGTCTTCCGCACGATGTGACATGGAACGGCAAAACCGTCCGAACGTCAGTCTGGAAATCTCCGATCGATGGACGGCGAATGGTGCGCAAGCTCGATATCGATGGTGATGCGCAAGCAGATCTCACCGGTCACGGCGGGGAGCACCGCGCCGTATTTGTCTACCAGATGGACTCGTACCATTACTGGGAAAGCTTTCTGGGCCGCAGTGATTTCACCTTCGGTCAGTTCGGAGAAAACTTCACCGTCGAGGGCCTCCCTGACAATGCGGTCTGTATCGGCGATCGATACCGCATCGGTAGTGCTGAATTTGAAGTAACGCAGCCACGCGTGACGTGCTACCGCGTCGGCATCCGCATGAATGAACCCCGGATGCCGGCCCTTCTCGTAGAACATCACAGACCAGGATTCTACTTTCGCGTGTTGCAGGAGGGAGAAGTTGGGGCGGGCGATGACATTGTAAAAATTGCGGACGGTCCAGAGCGACTCACTGTGGCCGACGTCGACGCCCTCCTGTACTTGCCAGGACAATCCAGCGAGCAACTGCAACGGGCACTACGGATTCCTGCACTTAGCAAGGGGTGGCAAAGTTCGTTCCAGGCAATGCTCCAAAAAGACTTAAGCTCCAAGACTGCGGTGGGGAATCCGGGACTCGCCGATGAGGAACTACCGCCAGCGTGGCCCGGCTTTCGACAGATGCGAGTCGCGAATATTAATAAGGAAAGCGATAGCGTAACTTCCTTAATCCTGTCGCCGATCGACGGAAAACTTCTTCTCGTCTACCAGGCAGGTCAATTTGTGGTCTTGCGGTTGCCCGTTGATCCGGGCAAACCGCCGGTTCTTCGCAGCTATTCGTTATCTGATCTGCCGGTCGCCGATCATCTCCGCATCAGCGTCAAGAGCGAACTGAACGGGATTGGAAGTTCATTTCTGTGCAACCGTGCGCGACAAGGCGATCGGTTGGATGTGAGTGCGCCGCGTGGAAGCTTTACTCTGCGTCCCAGCAAGAGTCCTGTGGTTCTGCTGAGCGCTGGAGTGGGCGCAACTCCCGTGATGTCGATGCTGCACTCACTTGCCGCTGAAAGATCGCAACGAGAGATCTGGTGGATCTATGGAGCGCGTAATGGGGCTGAGCATCCATTCGCGGAAGAATCGCGTTCATTACTGAAACAGCTCTCTCGCGGACGAGAATACATCGTCTATAGCAGGCCCGCTGCAATCGACCAAATCGGAACAGACTTTGATGCTCAGGGGCACATCGATGCAGCTTTGCTGGAGAGAATTGGTGTCTCACAGAGTAGTGACTTCTATCTGTGTGGCCCATCTTCATTCTTGCAGGATATGCGCGACGGACTGCGAAAGTGGGGTGTGCTCGCCGAGAATGTGCACACGGAAATCTTCGGTTCTCTTGAGGCTATTACTCCCGGCATGGCGCAGGTTGTTCACACGCCTCATCTACCAGAAGGGCCGCCCGGATCTGGACCTTCAGTCTCATTCGCGCGTAGCGGGATTACGGCTGCTTGGGATCCGAAATTCGCGAGCTTGCTCGAACTCGCGGAAGCGTGCGATGTTCCGGTCAGATGGTCGTGCCGGACTGGAGTCTGTCATACCTGCATGACTGGTCTGATTGGCGGATCGATTGTTTATAACCCCGAGCCGCTGGAGAGGCCCGCTCCCGGGAACCTGCTCATATGCTGTTCCCAGCCGAACGCGGGTGTCACTCTGGATCTTTAAGAGAGACGACCTTTTGAGAGAAACGAGAGGAGTCCAATCATGCGTTCTGATATTGTGCCCGAAGGCACTTTCCCCGACTACGAACTGCCCGATCACACGGGCCAATTGCGTAAGCTCAGCGACCTACAGGGCGAGGACCCGCTGATCCTTACACTTGCGCGCGGCCACTATTGCCCGAAGGAACACCAGCAACATTTGGAACTTGCCGCGTTCTATCCGAAGATTGCAGTGGCCTATACCCAGATTGCCACGATTGCCACCGACGATCACCATACGCTTCAGGAATTCCGCGCATCAGTCGGAGCCCAGTGGCCATTTCTTTCGGACACCGATCGAACGATTCAAAAGGATCTCGACATCGCGGAGTACACCGATCCCGAGCATAATCCGATGATCCCGCACACGCTCGTCCTGAAGCCGGGCCTCGTGATTTACAGCATCTATAACGGCTACTGGTTCTGGGGGCGTCCATCGGTCATCGATCTATGGCGCGATCTGCGAATCGTGACGAGTGAAATCCGCCCGGACTGGGACCTCAGCACTCCTGGACTTCGTGAAGCATGGAACGCGGGCGACCTCTCTCGTTTCCACGGCTGGAACAAGCGGGCAAGTATGCAAAATGCCTCGATTGCCGGGAAGAAATAGTACGGCCACCAACTTCGTTTTACTGCGTTATGGATTCGCGATCTCTCGATGGCACGAGCCTGCGTTCGCGATTGACCCGTGGGGGCGAGGCTCCCCTCTCACACTCGCATCGCACTGCTCTTTCTATAGATCGGCGTCATCGGATCCTTGCTGGGTTCTGGTTAATTACTGTCGCCCCAGCCTTGCTCCACCGTGTCGTCTGTTCGTACAACAATGTCAAGCCACCAGCAAGATCTTCCCGACACCGCCCTTTTCCGCCGCTGCTTGAGCCTCGGCCGCGTCACTGAGTGCCAGTTTCTGGCTAATTGGAATCACCAGTTTGCCATCGCGCACGGCTTCGGCCATGAACTCGAGCGTTTTCCTATCAAATTTCGAGAATACGTGCACTACTTTTACAGACGGGTATTTCGCGGCGTCCTGCGGCACTTCTACAACCGATGCATAGACTCCTCCCGGCTTAACCCTGGCGATCAGCTTCTCGGCTGTTCTTCCGCCGACGGTATCTGCAACCGCGTCGAGCGGGGGAAGACTTGCAATTGCGCTGTCGTCGTCGGTTGCGATCGCCTTATCTGCGCCGATGGTCTTCGCTTCATCCATCTGAGTCTTTAGAACCCCCGCGATCACGGTCGCTCCCCGTTGCTTCGCGGTGAATACCGCCGAACGCCCGACATTTCCTATGGCACCCACGACCAAAACCGTCTGGCCGGCTTTGATTTCCGTAGCGGAAAGTAGCTGGTTGCCGGTCGTCGTCACAAGCGGCAACGCTGCCGCCTGGATCAAGTCGAGGCCCTTCGGCACCTTCGCCAAGACGGCTGCCTTCACGACACAAAGTTCGGCGTAAGTATTGTCTGCCATCGCGAACACTTGATCGCCGATGGAAAAGCCCTCCACTCCCGGCCCAATTTTGACGACAGTGCCCGCGAGATCGACTCCTATGAGCCCCGGGAACCGGAGAGGATAAAAATCCTTTGTTAATCCGGCACGCCGTTTGTAATCGATCGGATTCACGCTCGAGGCGGCGACGCGCACCAGCACCTCGCCTGGACCCGGAACTGGGTCAGGGTAATCCTCAAACTTCAGTACCTCAGGGCCTCCATATTCGTGCACAACGATTGCTTTCATATTGATCTCCTTCGATGGCGCGCAAATTTAGTGAGAAACGAGCGACCGATTTTGACGGCCCACAGTGCTTCGTACCCGCTGACCCTGGCATTTCGCCCACTTCAACACATCCCGGATCTCGCACTGCAGGTAAAAACCTGCCGAGATAGAAGGCGCTATCACTCCTTCGCCAACGGCATCGTGAACCAGTTCGTACACTGCTTCGTAGCCAGGAATCTGCACTCGCTTGGCTAATTCGATCAGTTCTTCCACCGGAAGTTCACGTTCAGCGAACATCGAAAGCAGTAACATAAGGCCGTCGGGACCGGTGAACCGATCAAGAGCCAATCCCTCTACGATGCCCCGGTTCTTTCTGAATTCGGCTCTCGGATTGTACTGGCATCCGTATGCCTCATGCCATCTTGAACTGGTGTTGCGACGATGCACTAACCGCAAACCGCTTACTTTCGGTTTTCCCTTGGTGTCCTCTGCCGCAAGCCACTCCACCCAGCCTGCCTGCAGATCTGACAAGAGCTCGCCGCAACTATCACATCGCCAACCGAATCGAATGGATCTATCTCTCGGCATAAAGATCACAACCATCCTTCCACGCAAACTGGTGTGAGGCGAAGTTCCGCAACCGAGTTGAGCCTAACGTCAAATTGCCTTCATGGGGTCACCGCTTTTTTTGAGGATGAATTCCCAGGTCGTGCCATGACGTTTCCGCGAGGTTCACGTCGTAATAGCTTGCGGCTTTCTCGATATTGGCGAACGCCAAAGCGCGATCGGCATCGGAAACGTCGATGACTTGATCGAAACGCGCGACCGCATTACGCACATGTTGTGCGTCGGTCAGTGGTTCTTTACGCTGCTTCGGAAATGCGTAGACGCTGTCGGGTAAGTCACTCTGCGTCGTCAACTGCCCATGTTTCTCGTGAGGTTTCCAGGTCGCTGCTGGCATCTGATTGCCATCCTTTCCTAAGATATTTGGCTACAGTGCGAGCGGAGTGTCGGCTCGTGCTGCATTGAGTTTGAGCGGGCGGGAGGTATTCCAACCCACAAATTGCGATGTCTTGTACGGCTCCCGGCGCTGGAGAGATTACACCCGAGGTGCTCCGGCGAATCAATTGGACGATGGTATTAGGGATATCTTGGTATCGGCGAGCAGGAGGTGCTGAATTAGCGTTGCAACTCAGAACGGCGGATTAAGCTAAGCGTGACTCGGACAGACAAGTCGCCAGCGCTTATCAGCGTCGATTGCTCAGTTCACTCGGAGGGCGACATTGAGTGCCTCAAGCAGAGCTGCGTCGCTGAATGGCTTGAACAGACACTCCACTGCGCCCTGTTCGAGCAGTCGTGGGCGAACCGTCTTATCTGTGCTGGCGGTGATGAAGATGATCGGAATCCCGTGCCCGCGAATCTTGAGTTCCCGGAGAAGGTCGGTTCCACTCATGCCCGGCATCGCGATGTCGAGGATCAGACATTTGGTCTGGCGGACGAAATCGGATGCGAGGAACTCTTCCGGCGACGAGAAGGCGCGGACTGCAAATCCAAATTCCTTCACCAAGTCGGGCAACGACTCGCGCACAGATTCGTCGTCATCAACGACTGACACCAGTGGACGCTCGGTGGCACGTCTCTCCTGGCGCAATCCCATCCAATAACCATGCGCCTCGCGTGGGAGGGCGTCCATTGGACTTTGGTATTGGTTTTGCCGCCGAGCAACGCGATGGGCATCTCATGCCGCGTCCGACACGGAAGGTAAGCGACTGGCGTCAACACCGTCAGTCGTCAAACCCTCGGGTCTACAGGGGACGGAAAACGAAAATGTAACTCCCGGACCGTCGTTTGGGGTTGCCCACAGTCGACCATGATGACTCTCGATGATGGACCGGCTAACGGAGAGCCCGATTCCCATACCGTCATTCTTGGTGGTGTAGAACGATTCGAAGAGTCGGTCCGCAGAGTGAGGGGAAAATCCAACTCCCACATCCTTGACCGTCAGACGCACATGATTGTCTTCGTCTGCTTCGGTTCTGATGAGTAATTGCCTCGGACGATCGTCAACTGCGCTCATCGCGTCCGAAGCGTTCCGGAGCAGGTTCAGGATGACCTGTTGAAGCTGTACTCGATCGCCGGCAACAGCGGCCAGATCGTCGGCAAGTTCCTGCTGCAGTATGACTCGGTTCCTCTGAAGTTCGCTCGATGACAGAACAACCACCTCACGCGTAGCGTCGTTCAGGTCGACCGACTCGTTCGTGGTTTCTTTCTTACGAAAGAGTGCGCGTAGCCGTGTGACGACTTCGGAAGCACGGTTACCGTCGCGAATCGTCCGCCGAGCAGTTTCGCGTGCCCCATCGAGGTTGGGCGGATCGGCCGCCAGCATCCGCAGACAGGTGCTGGCATTGGTGACAATACCCGAAAGCGGCTGGTTAACCTCGTGTGCGATCGATGCCGTCAATACCCCAAGGCTCGTAATCCTGGCTACGTGTGCGAGTTCCGATCGAGCTTTGCTGAGTGCCTCTTCCCAGGATCGACGTTCTGTCACATCCTGCACTGCTCCGATGTACTCCAGTTGACTGCGATCCCCCCGGATGTGAGCGGCGACGTGTACGTACTTGACCGCGCCGTCAGGCATCTGCAGGCGGAACTCGAGTTGCACATCGCTGCGGTCCTGGCGAGATCGCTCGATCTGTTCTTGGAACACCGACAAGTCTTCGGGGTGAATTCGAGTACCGATGAGTTCAAAGGTCACTCGCGCATCGCGGTCAATCTGGAAGATGCGATAAAGCTGCTCTGACCAGGTGATTTCGTCTGTCGATACGCGCCAGGAAAAACTGCCGATTCGACTGAGATGCTGGGCCTCCGCGAGAAACGCCTCGCTGCGCTGTAGTTCCCGCTCCGCTCGTTTGCGTTCAGCAAGTTCTTGCTTTAGTCCTTCGTTGGCGGCGGCAAGTTCGGCAGTCCGCTGCACCACCCGTTGATCAAGTTCGTTGGCGAGCTGCTTTTGATGGCTTAGGAGCCGGGCCTCTTGTAGCCCGATGGATGCCTGATTCGCCGCCACGCTCAGAAGAAGTGCTTCGGTCTGCTGTGGAAAGTCCGCTCGCTGAGTTGCTACTACGACTACGCCGAGTTCGCCCTGCAATCCGAGCGGCAGAGGAACAATGGAAACGTCTCCATCCCCCATGAGGCTCTGAAGCAGGGGTGGCCATTTCCGCGAGTCATTTTTCAAGCACTGATTGAGCGCTTCGCAGATCTCGTGCGCCGGAGGCATCGCTCCCCGCAATCCGGCGATCCGGACGATTTCAATAGGCACTTCGCCGACAGGAACCTCTAGTCGCACGGAGGCCAAATCGAGGCGCAGCATGCGTATGAGAGCATCGAGCAAGGTATGGAGAATCTGGGGTGGATCGCCGCCACTCCAGACAGCGGGAAGAGCAAGCAGGCTAACAAGATCGTTAATGCACCGTTGAAGGTGCTTAATCTCTCCCGAGGCATGTTCGGGCTGCACCTCCATATCAGGCAGCCTCGGGGGACGAGAAAGTTCGCAGGGCCCGACGTTGGCGGATCTCGCGCAGGAACTCCTCGGGTGGCACGAAGAACGGATTCCGTTGCAGGAGACCGCCGATGATGATCATCGGATGCGTCCGCATGATATCAACCACGGTATCGCCCCCAAACTTGCCGAGATGGTATGTGCAGATCACCGCGTCGTCGTGATTACGCCATACATGATTCACGCGCGATTCGAATTCAACCAGGTCGTCAATGTAGGATCGATCTTCAATTGCCCAATCCATGCGGCAACAAATGCGGCTCAGCGGGAATCCGCCCTTGGCATTGCCGCTAGCCATCTGCTCGAACGCTCCCAGCATCCGATCCTGATCGAAACGGCCGTCCCGAATATAAGCTTCGGTGTTGATTCGAACTTCCAATTGCCCGCTCTGCTCGGCGGCCATTGGATCGAGGCCTGCCGCGACCAGCCTTTCCAGATGGTCCTGACGTTGATCCGGATTGACGACGTGAACCGCCTTGTCGCCACATTCGAACCCGTCTTTAATGAACGGAAGCAGCACACGATACTCTTCTTCATCACTATTGAAAAATGCGCAGACGTGACGCACTTCACCGAGCTTGGAACCGGCAAGGGAAATCGGTGTTGTGTTCTTCTTCATGCTGTTCTGCTCCCATAGGACCAGCATCTACAAGTTCCGAATCCTTACGAAATAACTACGATTGTGAATATGGACTTTACGCCGCTGTGACCTCTGCGGCTGTGAGGCCGAGTCTAGCGGCTATTTTCACCAGCTCGGCGAGAGAGGCGGCCTTCATCTTTTGCATCACTTTGCCTCGATGTGCCTTCACCGTGATTTCGCTAATGCCGAGCTCACCAGCGACTTGTTTATTCAACAGGCCAGAAACCACCAACAACATAACCTGCCGTTCTCGCTGCGAAAGTAACGCGTAACGGTTCCGGAGTACCCGCATCTCGGCCTCCACGCTAAGAGCCACTCGGCTGCGTTCGAGGGATGCCCGGATGGCCGTCAACAGCACGTCATCGTTGAATGGCTTTGTCAAGAATTCCACGGCTCCTGCCTTCATGGCCTGGACCGTCATGGGCACGTCGCCATGGCCCGTGATGAAGATGATCGGCATGTCTGTCCGTTCATCGGCGACGATCTTTTGCAGATCCAGCCCGTTTAGACCCGGAAGAGAAACGTCAAGTACGAGGCAGTTTGGAATATCAACTCTTGGGTGGTCGAGAAAGCCTTGGGCGGTCGCAAATGTCTCCGGATGCCAGCCTTCACAGCGGATCAGCGATTCCAGTGATTCGCGCACAGAGACGTCGTCGTCAATGACGAAGACGATTGGTGTGAGGTGCGACATTTGCGGTCACCCCATTTCATGGCCAAGTGCGGGCAATATGATGGCTGCTTGACTGTGCACACTTGACTGATCACGCCCCCAGCGTTCCGAAAATTCTACAACGACAACCCAAAGGAGATCAACGAGATGAGGATCGCGTTGCGTTCCACATCACTTGGTGAGCGAGGTTCTGTTCTTGTGATGACCTCTCCGCCCATGTAAGTCGCGCGATCTGTGTCCGCCTACCCAAGTGTCGGCGATACTTTCGTCCAATTGTTCAGCTCCTAGGGTTCTGCTCTCATGGCCCGCGTGGGCCGATTCAAATCGGCATGTGCACGACCAAAAGCACAAGCAGAATGAAACATCAAAATATTGATGGTCCTGACAGAGAAAGTATCGATACATAAGCATCTTGGAAAAGAGCACATCGTATGAAAGCGTTTGCTTGCTTGTTGTCTGCAGTTGTGGCGCTAGCTGGCGTGGTCGTCTACATGGCGCACGCCTCTGGACGCTCCGATGGAGAGGCTGATCCGGTTTTCGGAATCACTGTTCCTCCGGGATACCGCGACTGGAGGCTGATTTCTGTGGCCCACGAAGAAGGCAATCTCAACGATCTTCGCGCCCTCCTCGGCAACGATGTAGCGATCAAGGCATACCGCGAGGAAAAGCTTCCCTTCCCGGACGGCACAATCATCGCACGCCTCGCCTGGAGCTATGTTCCGTCTGAGGAAAACAACAAAGCCTTTGGCCGTGCCCAATCGTTCGTGGCCGGACCTGCCACGAACGTTCAGTTTATGGTCAAAGACTCGAAAAAATATGCCGCGACCGGTGGCTGGGGGTTTGCTCAATTCAAAGACGGCAAGCCGGCGGACGCGGCGCTGCTCAAAACCTGCTTTCCCTGCCACGCGCCTGTCAAAGCTCTCGACTTTGTCTTCACCCATTACGCACCCTAAACGAGGGTCACAGTAGCAGCCTCGGGCCGATTGGCAAGTCGGGGAACTCCAGCCCGAGATCGAACACTTGCGGCATCGACTGATACGAACGTTCCGCCAATACTATCGTCCAATTGTCTCGCATCTCCGCTTCTGGTGTGATACCTCATCGCAGCGGATTTCGTTTTACCGAAGCATATTGAATGGAGGAACCGTTATGAGACCCTTCACATTCTTGTTGGTCGCAGTTGCAACAATGGCCGGCCTTTTCACCCTCACTGCCCCCGCCCCCGGTCACGCGGACGGACAATCTGCCCCCTACGTTACCGACATCCCCCACGGGTATCGCGACTGGCAGTGGATCTCGTCGGCCCACGAAGCCGGCAACCTGAACAGTTTAGGTGCCGTCTTGGGCAACGATGTAGCGATCAAGGCATATCGCGAAGGTAAGCTCCCCTACCCGGACGGCACGATCATTGCTGCTTTGCATTATCGTCACGTCCCGTCAGATGAAAACAACAAAGTCTTTGGCCAGGCGCAATCGTTCGTGCCCGGGCCCCCCACGAACATTCAGTTTATGGTCAAGGACTCAACCAAGTACGCCGCAACGGGTGGCTGGGGGTTCGGGCACTTCGGGACAGACGGCAAACCTGGCGACGCGGCGTTTATGAAGAGCTGCTTTCCCTGCCACGAGAAGACCGCTGCGACCGACCTCGTCTTTACTCGCTACGCACAGTGATGCTGGAAACGAACACAAAGGAATATCCCATGAAATATCCGACACTCTATCGCACTGCACAGATCGATGGGCTGTCCATTTTCTATCGGGAGGCTGGTCCGAAAGACGCGCCAACGATTCTCCTGCTGCACGGTTTGCCGTCTTCTTCGCGAATGTTCGAGCCTCTCTTCGCCCGTCTTTCCGATCGCTATCACCTTATCGCGCCCGATTACCCGGGTTTCGGTCACAGCGACTGGCCGGACCCGAAAACATTCGCGTACACCTTCGATCACATCGCAGAAATCATGAATCACTTCACCGAAGCGCTCGGTCTCTCCCACTTCACCCTCTACATGCAGGATTACGGTGGGCCCGTCGGCTTTCGCATGATCTTGGCCCACCCGGACCGAGTCGAAGCTCTCATCGTCCAGGACGCGGTAGCACACAACACCGGTCTCGGCGAGAACTGGAAAACGCGGCGCGCCTTCTGGGCCGATCGCGCTCCCAACGAAAGCGCGCTGCGCACAAATCTCCTGTCACTTGCAGCCACGAAGGCCCGCCACGCGGGGAATGATCCCGATGTGGAACGCCACGACCCCGATCTCTGGGTCGATGAATTTTATTTTCTAAATCAGCCCGGCCAGGCTGACATTCAAAGCGACCTCTTCTACGACTACCGCACCAACGTCGATTCCTACCCGAAATGGCAAGCATGGATGCGCGAGAAGCAGCCGCGACTGCTGGTGATCTGGGGTAAGTATGAGTCTTCGTTCGACCCCTCCGAGCCAGAGTCCTATCGCCGCGATGTCCCGAACGCCGAAGTCCACATCGTCGATGGCGGCCACTTCGCCTTGGACACGGCCGCAGACGAAGTCGCCGCACTGATCCAAGGATTCGTCGGTTCTTCTCGCCAGGGCCCGGCGGCGCGGCGAGCAGGGTGAAGCCGCATTTGAGCGGGAAGGTGCCCCAATAGTGTTGGTTCAACCTTTAAAACGGAAGCTTATTTATGTCGGGCAAAAAAACAGCAATCATAACCGGAGCATCGGGGGGTATCGGCGCGGGGTTGGTCGAAAGGTTTCTGGGAGAAGGTTATAACGTCGTCGCAACCTCTCGTAATGCCCATCGAACGTTGACCACTACCAGCAGCCTGGTTCTCGTCGATGGCGATATCGGCAAGCAGCAAACGGCTGCCTCCGCTGTCGAGGCGGCAATGAACAACTTCGGAAGCATCGACGTTCTCGTAAATAACGCCGGCATCTTCCTAAAAAAGCCTTTCACTGACTTCACTTTCGAGGACTTCGAGTCCCTTTTTTCCACCAATCTGCTGGGATTCTTCTACATCACTCAGCCCGCCGTGAAACAGATGCTGAAACAGAAATCGGGATGTGTCGTGAGCATCACTGCCGCACTTGCCGATCGCCCGATCGCTGGCGTAAATGGGTCCATTTCGATGATTACGAAGGGCGGCTTGAATTCAGCGACCAAGAATCTCGCGATCGAGTACGCCAAAGATGGCATTCGCTTTAATGCCGTCGCACCCGGCGAAGTGGATACACCGATGCACCAGAATGACCCCAAAGACTCGGTGTCGCAGCCGGCTACAAAAAAGGCGACGGTGAAAGATGTTGTCGATGCCGTTCTCTACCTGGTAGAGGCCAGTTATGTCAGCGGAGAGATACTCCACGTAGACGGTGCGGCTCCGGCTAGTCGCTGGTAGCAGCGAGAGGACTCCGCTAAACCATCTAGCTTCCTATCAAATTGACGCTTCAAGATGAACGATCAACAAAACAAAAAGCAATATTCAGGAATGCGAGACCAAGCGATCCGTGAGGCACTGGATCAGCACTGGGCGGCGTCCGATGCCAACGATTTCGAAACGGAGCACCTTATCTATCATGAGGACGCAGTGCTGGACTACCCGCAGTCAGGCGAGCGAACCCTCGGTCGACGCAACATACCGGGCCAACGCGCAAGCCAGCCGAACAAGAAACGCTTTACCGTCCGGCGAATCATTGGCAGTGGCGATCTTTGGGTCACGGAATTCATCCTGACGTATGACGGCAAGCCGTCCTACACCGTGAGCATCATGGAGTTCACTGGCGAAAAGGTTGCGCGGGAAACACAGTACTTTGCGGATCCATTCCTGACTCCTGCATGGCGTGCTCAATGGGTCGAACGAATGGACCCATAGCCCCGAGGTATTTTTTCAGCATATTCTCCGAAGAAGGGTGAGGAGAAGGATTGGAAACGGTCGATCCAGTTGGCTGTTGGTAGCAACGATTTAGAACAATGCGCCGGAGAGACCCAGCAGATGGAAGACTATGTCGATGACTGAATCAGAGCCAGAGCAGAATCAATCGAATGGCATTGCAGTACCGTTCGAAGCGGGTGAGGTTCAGGCTGGGAATCCCCTACCAATTGGAGGTGCTCACCAGCAAGGACACGGAGTCAATTTTGTTTTGTTCAGCCGTCACGCAACTGCTGTTCGCTTAGAGTTTTATCAAAAGTCCGACGATTCTTCCCCAAGCAGAATCATTGACTACGATCCGGTGCGTCATCGGACCGGCGACGTCTGGCATGTGTGGGTGCGCGACATTCCCGCAGGTCAGCTCTATGGTTATCGCGTCGAGGGGCCATATCTACCCGCGGAGGGCCATCGCTTCAACCCACATAAGCTGCTCCTCGATCCCTATGCAAGGGCAATCGCCGGGGTCAAAAATTGGGATTTTGTAGCCGCCCGCGGCTACGATTCATCCAGCAACCTGGCTGACTTAAGCGTTTCGACTGTCGATAATGCCGGCACGACGCCGAAGTGCATTTTCACCCATGACCATTTCGACTGGGAGATGGATTCGCCTCCAAAACACTCCGCATCCGACACAGTCATCTACGAAACACACGTTCGCGGTTTCACAGTCCATCTGGGTTCCGGCGTGGCGCATCCTGGAACTTTCGCTGGTCTCACCGAAAAGATTCCCTATCTCCAGGACCTCGGAGTAACTGCCATTGAGTTGATGCCCGTTCTTGAATTCAACGAAAACGAATCCGACCGGCTGAATCCAATCACAGGAGAGAGACTCAAGAATTACTGGGGCTACAATCACGTCGCCTTTTTCGCTCCGAAGCAGTCCTACTGCGTTGGAGGACCGCACGGCCAGCAGGTTCAGGAGTTCCGGGAGATGGTCAAGTTGTTTCATCGCGCGGGCATTGAAGTGATCCTGGATATCGTCTTGAACCATACGGCTGAGGGGGACGAACTCGGGCCCACGATTTCTTTGCGCGGTATTGAAAACTCCATCTTCTACATGTTGCAAGAGAACGGGCGCCGATACTACAAGGACTTTTCCGGCGTTGGCAATACGTTGAACGCAAATCATCCCGTGGTGCGGGAGTTCGTCAGGAATGTGCTTCGTTACTGGGTTATGCACACGCATGTGGACGGCTTTCGATTCGACCTTGCTTCCATCCTGGGCCGAGATGAGCATGGGAACATTTTGCGCAACGCTCCGCTTCTCGAGGATATTGCCGAGGATCCCATCCTGCGGGACGTGAAAATAATTGCGGAGGCTTGGGATGCGGGCGGCGCTTATCAAGTGGGAAGTTTTTCCACGCAGCGTTGGACAGAATGGAATGGCCGTTTCCGTGACGATGTGCGCCGCTTCTGGGCTGGGGACGCGGGCATGATCGGATCATTTGCAAGCCGAATCTGTGGAAGCTCGGATTTATACCAAAGCTCAGGGAAGGGACCATCCAGCAGCCTTAACTTCGTCACTTGCCATGACGGCTTCACACTCAACGATCTGGTCAGCTATAAGCAGAAGCACAATGACGAAAATGGTGAGTTTAATCGCGATGGAACCGATGTCAACTACAGCGACAACTGCGGCGTAGAAGGGCTAAGCGATGATCCCGACGTCGAGGGAATGCGCAAACGCTTGATCAAGAATTTCTTGCTAACCCTGTTTATCTCTCGAGGGGTTCCCATGCTCCTCGGCGGTGATGAGTTTCGCCGAACTCAGCGCGGCAATAACAATGCCTACTGCCAAGATAACGAGGTGAGCTGGTTTGACTGGAGCCTCCTCGAAAAGCACAACGAGATCCACCGCTTCACTCGCGGAATGATCGCCTTTCGCCGAGCCCATCCTGTCTTACGAAGAGAAGACTTCTATACCGATGTAGACATAAAGTGGTTCGCGCCAAACGGTGCCACTCCCGACTGGGCGGACCAGCGGCATAAATCCTTTGCGTGTCTGATTCTGGGACAGACAGAACCTGACTTGCTTATCCTATTCAACGCCGACACCACATCGGTTGATTTCTGGATTCCTGCCTTGCGAGGCGGGAAGATCTGGCGTTTGGCGGTCGATACCGCCCGAACCGCGCCTGACGATCTCTTCGACCCTGGGAAAGAGCCCTCCCTGCTGGGTCAAATCGGTTTTCGGCTCGAACCTCGATCCAGCGCAATTCTCCTATCGGATGACGGTGAGGTGCTGCGTGACCATTAGCCCTGCTGCCGGGAAACCGGCTGACGCATCCAATCTTGTTAACGTCCCGAAGCTGGTCACAGCCTATTACGAGTTGCGGCCCGATCCGAGCGATCCCAGGCAGCGTGTCGTCTTTGGCACATCCGGCCATCGCGGATCTGCTTTCGACGTGGCATTCAACGAGTGGCACATACTGGCCATCACTCAGTCGATTTGTGACTACCGCAAACTCCATAACATTGATGGCCCGCTGTTCCTTGGGATGGATACCCATGCTCTGTCCGAGCCGGCATTTGCAAGCGCTCTGGAAGTGCTGGCGGCAAATAACATCGAAGTAATGATCTCCGAGGGCACACCATACACACCGACCCCAGCGGTCTCGCACGCGATTCTGCTTTACAACCGCGCGCGTAAGTCAGGACGTGCCGACGGTATCGTAATCACGCCGTCTCACAATCCTCCCGATGACGGGGGCTTTAAATACGACCCTCCGCATGGAGGACCGGCGGATTCGGGGGTGACTTCGTGGATTGAATCGAGAGCGAATGATTTTCTCGAGCGCGGCCTCGACGGTGTTAAGCGCACGCAATTCGCCAAAGCGCTGCGAGCGCCCAAAACGCACAAACACGACTTTTTGAACCTCTATGTCGGCGATCTCAACAGCGTTGTCGACATGAATGCGGTACGCGACGCCAAAATTAAGCTTGGCGTGGATCCCCTCGGTGGTGCGGGCATCGATTATTGGCCGAGGATTGCCGAGCAGTATGGTCTCGATCTGACGATCGTGAACAAATCCGTTGATCCTACGTTTCGCTTCATGACCGTAGATTGGGACGGAAAGATTCGTATGGATCCTTCCTCGCCTTATGCGATGCAGAGACTGATCGCATTGAAAGACAATTTCGATATTGCGTTTGCCAGCGATACCGATCACGACCGTCACGGCATCGTGACCAAAGGAAGCGGGTTGCTTCCTCCGAATCATTACCTTTCAACGTGCATCAGCTACTTGTTCGCGAATCGGCCCAATTGGCATGAAGACATCGCCGTCGGGAAGACGGTGGTCAGCAGCAGCATGATCGATCGTGTCAGCGCTCGCCTTGGTCGGCGGCTTTATGAAGTTCCGGTGGGCTTTAAGTGGTTCGTCGATGGATTGCTCGCGGGCCGCTTGGGTTTTGGCGGCGAGGAGAGCGCCGGTTCGTCCTTTCTCCGGCGCGACGGCAGCGTATGGACCACTGATAAAGACGGTATCGTTCCTTGTTTACTCTCGGCGGAAATTACGGCGCGTGTGGGTAAGGATCCGGGTGAGATTTATCGTGAGCTCACTCGCGAGCTAGGAGATCCCGTCTACGAACGCATCGATGCTCCCGCTACGCCAGAACAAAAAGCCGCTCTGGCACGATTGTCCCCGTCTGACATTCACGCCACAGAGGTTGCTGGTCAGCCGATCCAGAAGATTCTGACCACGGCTCCGGGAGACGGCAATCCAATTGGAGGAATCAAAGTGATTGCCAAGGATGGCTGGTTTGCAGCACGTCCTTCGGGCACGGAGGAGATCTACAAGATTTACGCCGAGAGCTTCCTCGGTCAGAACCATCTACGCAAGATCCAAGAAGAAGCTCAGACCATTGTTTCTGAAACGCTGGCTCGCAATGCGCGGGCGGCCTGAACCAATAAGCCACAAGAGGAGTTTGTTTATGAGTAGCTCGACAATTGTTAGCTCGACAATCGGTGATCGTCCCCTCGATCCAGCGATTTCAGATGCTCTGACCGATCTGGCCTTGGACCTTCGATGGTCGTTCAACCACTCGGCGGATCAACTTTGGGAGCGACTCGATCCCGAACTATGGGAACTGACCCATAATCCTTGGGTTCTGCTGCAAACCGTCTCCCGGGAAAAACTGCAGAGTGTTACCTCCGACCCAAGATTTCAAAAACTCTTGGCTGATCTCCATCGCGAGAAAGCCGTTGCCGAAGAGTCGGAAGCTTGGTTTCAAAAGACGTACCCGGGTTCGGGCGTGTCGACAATTGCATATTTCTCGATGGAGTTCATGTTGAGCGAAGCCCTGCCGATTTATTCTGGCGGGCTCGGCAACGTCGCTGGCGATCAGCTCAAAGCCGCAAGTAACCTCGGCGTTCCGGTGACCGGAATTGGTTTGCTTTACCAACAAGGCTATTTCCGGCAGGAAATTGATGCACAAGGCCGCCAGCAAGCTTTGTACCCATTCAATGATCCCGGCCAGCTTCCGATTCGACCGGTGCGCGAGCCAAACGGCGAATGGCTGCGTCTGGCCATCGCTTTGCCTGGCTTTAGGTTGTGGATCCGAGTCTGGCAGGTACAGGTGGGCCGGGCGAAATTGTATTTGCTCGATACCAACGATCCCGCAAACCTTCCCTCCTTCCGCGGCATTACGACTGAACTGTACGGAGGTGGCCCGGAGTTGCGTTTGAAACAAGAGCTAGTGCTCGGTGTTGGAGGCTGGAGGCTCCTACGAGCTCTGGGATTGCAGCCCGAGGTCTGCCACCTCAACGAGGGCCACGCCGCATTCGCGGTCCTCGAGCGTGCGCGTTCCTATATGGAAGACAATGGCACGCCATTCGACGTCGCGCTTAGCGTAACCCGTGCCGGAAACCTTTTTACGACCCATACTCCCGTGGAGGCGGGATTCGACCGCTTTGCTCCCAGCCTGATCGAGCGATACCTCAGGAAGTATGCCGAGGAGAAACTATCGATTTCGTTCGACGAACTTCTAGCGCTGGGGCGACGCGATGGCCAAGATTTGTACGAACCCTTCAACATGGCTTATTTGGCGATCCGCGGCAGCGGCGCGATCAACGGTGTCAGCAAATTGCACGGCCAAGTGAGCCGACGACTCTTTCCAGCCCCTCTTTCCCAGGTGGCCTGAAAGAGAAGTGCCGGTAACTCATGTAACCAACGGAGTGCATACCCCTACTTGGGACTCTGCAGAAGCAGACCACTTGTGGGAACTTTCCTGCGGAAAACACTGCTGGCACGGAACACTGACAGACGCAGAAAAGGATATTCGCGCAGCCAGCGATTCCAGCCTCTGGCAACTCCGTGCTGATAGCCGCAAGAGTCTCGTTGAATACGTGCGAAGAATTTACGGCCGTCAATTAGCGGCTCGGGGACCTTCGACGGAGGAACTCGCGCAGGCCGCGCTGACGCTCGATGACGATATTCTGACTTTAGGATTCGCCCGTCGCTTTGCCACGTACAAACGCCCGAACCTTCTCTTGCACGATCCGGAGCGACTTCTGAACATTCTGACGAATCGAGAACGCCCTGTTCAACTTGTGCTTGCAGGTAAGGCTCATCCTCAAGATGTCGAGGGACAAGAAATGATCCGGCAATGGTTTGAGTTTGCGCGTCGGCTTGAAGTTCGATCCCGGGTGGTCTTCCTATCCGATTACGACGTTCTCATGGCGGAACATCTGGTTCAGGGCGTAGACGTCTGGGTGAACACTCCGCGACGGCCTTGGGAAGCAAGCGGCACAAGCGGCATGAAGGTGCTGGTGAACGGCGGGTTGAATCTTTCGGAACTCGATGGCTGGTGGGCGGAGGCGTATTCGCCGGAAGTAGGCTGGGCGATCGGAGATGGGCGCGAACATGCGGATGATCCTTCTTGGGACGCAACGGACGCTGAAAGTCTCTATGCGGTGCTCGAAAAAGAGGTGGTCCCGGAGTTCTATGCCCGCGACGAGCATGGAATTCCACGCGCTTGGGTCGCCCGCATGCGAGAAAGTATGGCCCGCTTAACTCCGACCTTTTCGACCAATCGCGCAGTCCGCCAATATACCGAAGAACACTATCTGTCGGCGGCAGCAGCTTTTCGCCAGCGTGCCGAGAATCGAGGTTCAGTAGGAGCGGATCTCGTCGCCTGGCAGGCTGAACTGGCGAAACATTGGTCAGCGCTGCGATTCGGTTCCGCGACCGTCGAGCAACAGGCAGAGGGATATCTATTTCACGTTCAAGTTTTTCTTGATGATATTGATCCCGATGCGGTGCGGGTCGAACTCTACGCGGACGCGCAGAAGGATGGAGACGCAATCACGCACACTATGAATCGTGGCGAACGGCTGGTCGGTGCGACAAGCGCCTTCACCTTCAGTGCTTCTGTTCCCACGAGTCGCCCGGTTTCTGACTACACGCCGCGCCTTGTTCCGCGGCACGTAGGAGCGTTCGTGCCGCTTGAGGCTCCTTTCATTCTGTGGCACGAGGCACCGTCCTGGCGATGAACTTTTGGAGACTCGGTGCGACGTTGTTAGTAGATATTGAGGTCGCAGGATTCTAACGATCGATCCGACGACGGGAGCGAGAGTGGTATCACTCCCGCCAATCCCGGATTTAGAGGAACCACGATGCCCGACGAATCTCGCCCTCCGGATAAGCAACCACTGCTGGAGCTAAACACCGATTTTCTAGGAGAGGATCGGCACGAATTCGTGGCAAAACTGGCGTACAAGTTTTGGGAAGAAAGGGGGCGCCCTTTGGGTTCGCCTGAGGCTGACTGGTTTGCAGCCGAACGGGCCATGTACTCATCGTTGCTGGCGTCGGGTTTGATTATTCCCTCTTCGGATACGCCGCTGCCCGTAGCGGAACAGTTTTACCGATAGTATGCGAGCCGCACAAGAGTTTGACACAGAACGGAGGATCCGATGACGATTTCAAATCCGATAGCTGAGCGATGTGTTGAGGAGTGTTTGCAGTGCTTACGCTGGTGCGCTCAATGCCGCGCGGAGTCCATGGAGCATGATCCGATCATGATGAGGGATTGCATCCGGCTTTGTAACGAATGTCTTGAATTGTGCCGAACCTGCGTTGCTTTACTGACTAGCAACTCTGAATTCGCGCATCGGATGTGCAGCATCTGTTCCAAGCTATGCGCCGCCTGCGCGGCGGAGTGCGGAAAATACGAAGGCGAAACGATGAAGAAGTGCGCTCAAGCGTGCCGTCGGTGCGCGGCTACATGCGCTGAGGTCGCACAAGCGGGGCCAATCCGGCGGTCTGCTGCATAAGATGAGCGAACCTATCGTTCATCCGAAATGGCCTGCCTTGCCGCGGGACTCCCCTCATTCTCGCAACTGGAGCCCAATACGTAACACAGCTTTAACTTGCAGCCATTACAATCGGCGCGAGAACGTTTCGCTCTCACCACCGCCCCATTGTTTTCGTATTAGCGGATTTCCGCAAGAGTCGCACATCGTCGTTAATACTAACCTCTGGCCAAAAGGAGAAAGGACTATGCCGACGATTACAACGAAAGATGGCACAACGATTTATTACAAGGACTGGGGAACAGGGCAGCCCATCGTGTTTAGCCACGGATGGCCGCTCACCGCAGACGACTGGGATTCGCAAATGTTGTTTTTCGGACAGCAAGGATACCGTGTCATTGCGCACGATCGGCGCGGCCATGGACGTTCTACGCAAACTTGGGATGGCAATGACATGGATACGTACGCCGACGATCTGGCGGCTCTGACGGAAAAGCTTGACCTAAAGAATGCGATCCATGTGGGCCACTCGACTGGTGGCGGAGAAGTGGCGCGCTATATCGGACGGCACGGTTCGAAACGCGTTGCCATGGCCGTGCTCATCAGTTCCGTGCCGCCTCTGATGGTGCAGACGGCAAATAATCCCGGCGGACTTCCGATCTCGGTGTTCGACGGGCTGCGTGCCGCGTACGTGGAGAACCGGCCGCAGTTTTACAAAGACATTACGCTGCCCTTTTACAGCTACAACCGGCCGGGTGCGAAGATTTCAGAAGGCATCCGGGAGAAGTGGTGGCTCCAGGGAATGATGGGCGGAATGAAAGCGGGCTACGACTGCATCAAGGCCTTCTCGGAAACCGATTTCACCGAGGATCTAAAGAAGTTCGATGTGCCGACGCTTGTCATGCACGGCGATGACGATCAGATCGTGCCGATCGGAGCCTCCGCGCTGATGTCCGCAAAGATCGTAAAGAATGCAACGTTGAAGGTGTACCCGGGTTTCCCGCACGGGATGCCGACCACCCACGCCGACCAGATCAATAATGACCTGCTGGGGTTCCTCAAGCAAAGTCAGGCAGTCGCAGCGTAATCGAGATCCGGCCTTCGCATTGCTGCAAGGCCGGATTTTAACTTTCTTCGACGAGAGACGTTCGCTGCTGGTCGACAACTGTCAAAGCCCGCCGATCTTGAGAAAAGAGTACGCGCAAGTCCGGCTTAGCGCCCCAAAAAAGAGAGCAGGAGGACGAGATGAATCCTGCTCTCGAAATTGCGATTATGCACGGGGAACGAGGGAATGATTCACCGCGTGCACGGAAAGCATGATGCGGTTCTGAACTCCAACTTTCCTCAATAATTTAGCTACGTGCGCTTTGACGGTGCGCTCCTGAATCCCGAGGGGAGACGCTATTTCCTTGTTCGAGCATCCCTCCACCAACATCTTCAGCACTTGGGCTTCGCGGCTGGTGAAATTCCGGCCTCTCATCGCGACACGTTCGTTGGTGATGCCATGGCGCTCAATGTAGGTCGCCAAAACGCGTCGTGATCCCCAGATCAGACCTTGATTCACGATGCGAATTGCTTTCGCGAAGTCCTCGGCAGGAGCGGCTTCATCGACATAGCCCTTTGCGCCAGAAGAGAGTGCTTCGAGAACGGTGTCGTCAGTGCCGCCAGCGGCGGTCACAATCACGCGCAAATTCGGCCGGATCGTTTTCAGGTACTGCATCGACTGGGAGATGCTTTGATTGGGCCGCTTCCCGAGAAGCACCACATTAAAGTCGGGAGTGCCTCCGAGTTCGGCAAGCGAGACAGCGGCCAATTCGAGATCGCCGTAGCATTCGAGCAGTGCGCGGTAGCCGGCAAGACGCAGTGGATCGCTCTCTGCTACGGCGACGCGTATCTTTGGTTCAAACATCTGTTTTTTCTGCTTCACAACTCTCCTAAGACAATCGGGGGATGGGGCTTTCGGTTGAACTCCAAATGGTATGCACTTCAGTCCCCAATATCAGACCTCGGAGTGAGCAGTTTCCGTTTCACATTTTG
This sequence comes from uncultured Acidobacteriota bacterium, assembly GCA_963793945.1. Taxonomy (GTDB): domain Bacteria; phylum Acidobacteriota; class Terriglobia; order Terriglobales; family Acidobacteriaceae; genus Sulfotelmatobacter. The sequence goes on from CAWCCE010000004.1 coordinate 35,797, forward strand.
TGGGAGTTACGGGAAAAGGCAAACTCAGGGAAAATGCGGGGGCCTGTCCTGCGTCTGTGGTTTGGACTATCCGTCCGTGTCTCAGAACGCGGTCTTGGTTTTGGAGAAAATGGCGTCTCGCAATCCGAAATATCCTCGAAATGGTTTGCGGATACGGCAGGGCAATTTTGTCTCAGAAGAGGACAATATCTGAGTTCCGGACTGTCAGGATCAACCGAAAACAAGGGGTTGGCCTGTAAGTCTCTGAAATCAAGGCTTCCAATAAAACTTTCATCTTGGCCGCATGGTTGCACGGTTGGTGAGGACGGGGGTGGTGTTCTTGAAAACGATTCTGTTGGTGGATGACAGCAAGTTTCAACGGCTGGCTAACGAACGAGTACTTACGAAAGCTGGATTTCAGGTGCTCACGGCAGGTGACGGTGAGCAGGCACTGGAGATCGCTGGGTCCGTGATTCCCGACCTGATCGTGCTGGACATGCTTTTGCCGAAATTGACAGGGCCTGAGGTTCTAAAAGCGCTGAGAGAGAATCGGCAAACATCTGCCGTTCCGGTGGTCGTACTCAGCGGCCTGGCTCAAAAAAATGAAGCCAAGCTGGTCCGGGAGGGAGCCACTGCGTACTTCGAGAAATCGAAACTCGATCTGGCGAAGAGTTCGGAGCCGCTCCTTAAAGTCGTGCGGCAGATCTTGGAACAGCCCGGCATCCAGAGCGAGGAGGCGACTCCTGGACTGGGGACGATCTCTGAAGATCAACTGGCGGTCCAGCCTTAACAACAGCAAAGGTGGAGAATCGCAATGACTGCCGACATGGCATTTGAAGGATTGATTGTTTCTCATGACGCTGCCCTGTACAGCGTGTTCGATCGCGTGCTTCGTCAGCTGTCGATCTCGACGAATGTTTGCCTTAGTGCATCGAAAGCCTGCAGCCAGCTCAAAGAAGGGAGCACGGATCTGTTGGTGATCGACTGCGATGGTCAAGACTGGTCGGAAGTCCTGGACCGAGTCTGGGCATCCAGATCGACGAAGAAGCCGACAGTGGTGGCTATCACGCGCAAGGAAGAACGAGTGCCAGGGGCACATGTCGTTCTGAAAAGGCCAGTCACAGTGGAGAACGGCGCGCTATCGCTGAAAGCCGCCTATCACCGGATGCTGCACGATTATCGTCAGCATGCTCGTTATGCGCTGATGACGCCGGTGGTTGCTACCGATGCAGGGGAAAAAACCGTATGCGTGACAGTGACCGACATTGGAGATAGAGGAATTGGCATCAGTAGCAAAGAGCAGCTCGCGGTCGGTACGGTCCTGCGGTTTCGGTTGCAGCTACCGGGAGCGCCCAGAGAGATTTTGGTGGAAGCGCGAGTGTTATGGACGCGCGAGTACGGCAGAAGTGGCTGCGAGTTTGTGCGTGTACCACCTGTCGACGCAATGGTCTTACATGATTGGTTGAAAAGCAGAATTCGAGTGAAGAAACCTTTGGTCGAAATGTGAAATTCAGATGCTAAAAATTCTTGTTGCCGACGATTCGCGCTTCCACATTGCCCTGCTGACGAAAGCTTTGCAGGAAAAGGGCTTTGAAGTATTTACTGCCCAAGACGCCATGCAGACGGGAATGTTTGCCCTTCGCACTTCTCCAGACGCTATTGTTCTTGACATCAATATGCCCGGTGGGTCCGGGATCGAGGTTTTGAAGAGACTCAAGCGATCCAAAAAGACTCGGAACATTCCGGTCGTGGTGGTAAGCGGGACCAATGATTCGAATATTCGCCAGGTCGCAGAGGGCCTCGGGGTCGTTGATTTTCTAGCGAAACCTGTCGATCTCGAGCAGCTTTGCTCGACACTTTCGGGCGTTTTATCGAATGCTTGAAAGTACCGGCTAGGCACGCGCTTTGTCGATCATCGATTCCCAGATGCCTTTGGATTTGAGAATGAGTTCGATGGCTTCTCGGACTGCCCCATGGCCCGCCAGCGCGCGTGTTGTGTAGTGGGCGGCCTTTTTCACTTCGGCGACAGCGTCGCCGACCGCAACCGCCAGACCTACGCGCTGCATCAATGGAATATCCGGAAGGTCGTCGCCGATGTATGCCACTGCTGAGTCCAAAACCCCTGCTTTTTGAAGGATCTCTTCGTAAGCCGGCATCTTCAGCGGCTGCTTCATATAGATGAATTCCATCTTCATTTCGTTGGCGCGGCGGAGCAGCGCGGCGCTCTCTCGTCCCGTGATGCAGCCGGTCCGGAGACCTGCGGTTCGAGCCAGAGTAAGGCCCTGACCATCGTGGGCGTCGAAGGTCTTGATCTCAAGGGACGAACCGTCCGTCTGAGAGAGCAGAGTGACGCCCCCGTCTGTCATGGTGCCGTCAACGTCCATCAGTAGGACTTCGATTCGCGACGCGCGCTTTTTAACGGAAGAAGATATCCTGGGACCAGGTGCCAAACAAGCCTCCACGAGCTGAGAATAGCAACCCTTGACACAATACCTTATCAATCGCAAGATCGACACCTCACTGACCTTGAATGATTTCGCCATAATAGTCGGGTGATACAGTGAATTATGGATGGATCGTGACTGGCTCTGCGTTCTAGCCTTGGTGTTTTGAGCTTAATCGAGAAGTGGAGGCGGCCGGTCCGATGCGCGTTGTCCGGAAAGCTTCTTCCCTGCAAGTGATCTCCTGCCGATGCCGACGATGAAAATACTGCTGCGAAGAAGCTGTCGCACAGTAGGATTGCTGTTGGTGATTGTCGCGTGCACAGCTAACAGCCCGGCTTACTCGGTCCTCACTCATGAAGAGTTGATCGACTTGGCGTGGAATGACTCGATACGGCCGTTTTTGCTGGCACGTTTCCCCAACTCGACGGAACAACAACTCGTTGAAGCACATGCTTATGCGTACGGCGGATGCGCGATTCAGGACATGGGTTACTACCCCTTCGGTAAACCATTCTTCAGCAACCTCACTCATTACGTTCGCACCGGCGATTTCATCGCGTGGATGCTGCAGAACGCGCACAACTTGGATGAACTGGCATTCGCGGTGGGAGCGCTGTCTCACTATCTGGGAGATTCGATTGGTCACTCGGAGGCGATTAATCCATCGACAGCCATCAACTTTCCTAAATTGAAGGACAAGTTCGGTGCGTCAGTAACTTACGGCGAAAGTCCTCATGGCCACATTCGAACGGAGTTTGCCTTTGACATCGACGAACTCACGGACGCGGCTTTCGCGCCGCCCGCTTATTTACATTTCATCGGATTCAAGGTGCCGAGGAAGTACCTGGAACAAGCTTTCGTAACCACCTACGGATTCGACATTCATGAAATCGTAGGACGAGCCCATCCGGCTCTCCGAAGCTACGATGCGAGCGTTCGCCGATTTATCCCGCTCTTTGCTGAAGGGGAAGTTGTGCTGCACCGGCATCACTTTTCTCCGCATCCCAATGACGAGGCCTTCCGCGAATTCAAAGAGCGCGTAGCCCGCACGAACTACGACCGGCGATGGAAGCACACGTACCGGAATCCCGGATTCAAAGCCCATCTTGTAGCAGCTCTGATTTTCATTATTCCAAAGATTGGAGCCGCCTCCGACCTTGCGATAAAAATCCCGACACCCGATACTGAAGAGAAATACCTGCGGAGCGTGAACCGCACGGTGGATGTATTCCATGAGACGCTGCAGAAACTGCAGGTAGATGGCGCGACGCCCCCTGTGCTGGCAAACCTCGACTTGGATACGGGAAACGGGGCCAAGCTAGGAGATTATCCGCTCGCCGATCAAGCCTACTCGAGTTTGCTCGATCGCCTGACGGCAAGGCCCAGGCGGATCGTCCCAGCCGGGTTGAAACAGAATGTCATCGATTACTTCGCGAATTTAGAAACGGTTACCGATTCACAGGTGCGACTGCACGAGCAACTCGCGAAGCTGAAAGAAATGAAAACGAAGTAGACTCTCTCTTTTTATCGGCACGTGACTCAAGACTGCCTCGAATTTTCCTTCGAACCTCTGTGATGCGCGATCCGCCCTTACAATGGATAGGGAGGACTATTTGGAAGCATGTTCGTCGATTCGCATGCACACTTGGATGGCAAGCAGTTCGATTCTGATCGCGAGGCCGTGATTGCGCGCTCCCGCGACGAGGGAGTCAACACGATCGTTGCTATCGGAAACGGCGATGGTCCGCCAGTGCTGGACGCTGGCATTCGGCTCGCCGAGAAATATCCATTCATGTACGCAACGATTGGAATCCATCCACATGAGGCACGACTCGCGTCGGACGAGGTGTATGCCGAGATGGAAGGACTGGCGCGGAGTCCGAAGGTGATCGGCTGGGGCGAGATCGGACTCGATTATTTCTACGATCATTCGCCACGGGATATCCAGAAGCAGGTTTTCATCCGGCAAATGGAGTTGGCGGCGGATGCCAAGCTGCCGATCGTAATTCACTGCCGTCCCTCCGATAGTAGCGATGACGCTTGGGAAGACTGCCTGCAACTGATGCAAGAGCAGTGGGCTCCGAAGGGCATTGGGGGCATTCTGCACTGCTTCACCGGAACCTGGTCACACGCCAAACGCGCGCTCGACATGGGATTCGTCATTTCGTTTGCCGGTAATTTGACCTTTCCCAAGGCGCAGCAGATCCGAGACGCTGCGCTGGAGGTTCCGCTGGATCGCATCCTGATTGAAACGGACTCGCCGTATCTGGCGCCTGTCCCCCACCGGGGCAAGCGTAACGAACCGTCTTATGTGAAGGAAACCGCCAAAAAGTTGGGGGAGTTGCGCGAACTGCCCATGGAAGAGATCGGCGAACGGACCTCCCGGAATTTCTACAAATTTTTCAAAATATCTGAAACGGCTGAAAGCAAAGTTCCATCCCGCTAAACCACGAGTTCTGTTAACCTTTCGTAAAGATTTCTTTATTTCAGAAAGATTAGAAATGTATGCCCGATAACAGTTTCGATGTCGTCAGCAAGATTGACCTGACCGAGGTGTCGAACGCCATCCAGCAGGCGCTAAAGGAGATCCATACACGTTTCGACCTGAAGGATTCGAAGTCGAATATTGAACTGGAAAAAGACGCAATCCTGCTCCACTCTGCCGACGAGTACAAACTGAAAGCCGTGAACGACGTCCTGCAGCAGAAGCTGGTCAAACGAGGCGTTTCGCTCAAAGGGCTGACCTACGGCCCGGTCGAAGCTGCAGCGGGAGGAACGGCGAAACGCAAGGTCACAATGCAGCAAGGCATCGCCATCGAAAAAGCACGGGAGATCGTGAAGCTGGTGAAGGACTCAAAGAAGAAAGCCCAGGCATCGATTCAGGGAGACTTGGTCCGGATCAGCAGCAAAGACCGCGATACGCTGCAAGATGTCATCGCCATGTTGCGGCAGAAAGATTTTGGAATCGATTTGCAGTTTACGAACTACCGTTCGAACTAGAGATTTCTTCATTGAGCGCGCCCGCCACCATTAACGGAAAAGAAGTCTTTGATTTGCTGCGGGACGACCTTGTCGCGCTGGAGAGCGAGTTCGGCCGCGATACGGTGTCCAATGTGGGAGTGATCACCGAGATTGGCGAATATCTTCGTGCTGGCGGGGGCAAACGCATACGGCCAGCGTTGTTACTTCTCTCAGCGAAACTTCTGAACTACGAAGGCCAGGGTGCTGTGCGGCTGGGCGCCGTCGTCGAGATCATCCATACGGCAACGCTCGTCCATGATGACATCATCGACGAAGCCAAGACGCGGCGCGGACGTCCTGCGGCCAATACACAGTGGGGAAATTCTAAATGCGTGCTCGCGGGCGATTGGCTCTATATGCAGGCGTTCAAGATCGCAGTGCAAGAGCGGAACTTCCGGATCCTCGACACGCTGATCGAACTCACGCAGGCGATGGTCGAGGGTGAACTGCTGCAAATGGAGAAGCTCGGCAAGCTGATCACGCTCGACGAGCATTTCGACCTGATCTTCCGCAAGACGGCGTGCTTGTTCTCAGTTTGCATGCGGCTGGGAGCCATCCTTGCGGGTGCCACTCCGGAGCAGGAAGCTGCGCTGGGCCAATATGGCCACGACTTGGGAATGGCGTTTCAGATCGTGGACGATGTTCTCGATCTGACCGCTTCCGAGGATGTGCTCGGGAAACCGGTCGCCAGCGATCTGCGCGAGGGGAAAGTCACGATGGCCGTGATCCACGCGTTAGAGCGCTGCACGGAAGAGGAGCAGTCGAAGATTGAAGCGATTCTGCGCGACCGGGCGTTCAACGGCGTAACGCATACGCACATTCTCGATATTCTGCAGCGTTACGGATCACTGGAGGCGGCCACCACTCGGGCCGTCCAATATGCGGAGTCTGCCCAGAAAGCGATCTGTACATTCCCCGATTCGGAGATAAAACGGGCACTGCTCTGGGCACCCGAGTTCGTCGTGGCGCGAGAAAAGTAGTTCATTAGGATCTCCTTTCTTGTTGTTCCTCTGCAGATCTCTGTCTTCTTCTGTATACCTAATGCGTCCGAACACAGAATGCCCTTATGCTTCGGATTGATTACCGTCACTTTCGACGGTGATCAAGACCACAGATTTTTCGACTCAAACCGTTGCAAGATCAGCGCAGTCGATGGAAGTATCCAGCGGAGCGGAAGGCTAACGAGACGCACTGGCATGCGGTGAGGTGCAGCGACGTACCTCATCTATCTCACCTCGGCATCTGAGAAAGGCAGGTCGTCGAGGTTCCATCCTACCGCCAGGAGCTACCGTCGATGACATGATGGCGGGTTCAGTCGAAGCTTAGACGAAAGGCGCCTTGGTTTTCCGACGCGCCGGCCCGGACAGGGTCGGAAAGGCTTCGAGTGGGAGCCGCCGTCTTGCTCACCCTGTCGAGGAAGTCCTCCTGAGAGACTCGCTCCTCGCAGAAACCGGGCGTGTTCCATCGGACACGCCCGGCTTTGTATATACTGAACCCTTTCCTGTTCCAGCGAATCGAATTTTCTTACCTTCGATTTTTCACTATGCATGCATTGCTTTCCATCATGGCCCGCCACGGCTATGTCCTGATCTTTGGACTACTGTTCGCCGAGGCGGTGGGATTCCCGTTTCCCGCCGCAGTCGCGTTAGTCGCGGCCGGAGCCGGGATCGCTTCGCACACCTTGTGGGGGGCCGGCGTGCTCGTGTCGGCAATGATCGGGCTGATGGTTGGAGATATCGCGCAGTTCTGGCTGGGCCGCTATTCAGGATGGGCGCTGCTTGGGTTCCTCTGCCGTCTATCGATGAATCCGGAGACCTGCATGCTGCGATCCGCCGAATCGTTTTATAAACGCGGAAAGCTAACACTGGTGATCGCGAAGTTTATTCCCGGGATCAACACCATGGCCGCTCCGCTAGCCGGCAGTATGAAGATGCGCTTCGGACAATTTCTGCGGCTGGACTTTGCCGGTGCGTTGCTCTACTCGACAAGCTACCTAATGGTCGGATTTCTCTCACGTGACTTCCTGGCAGCGACGCTCGATAGCTTTCACGCCGCGAGCAGGGTCTTGGAAGTCGTGCTGACTGCGGTACTGGTCGCATACGCAGGTTACCGCATAGCCCAGGCTTTCAAATATCGCGAGTACAACGTTGTGCCTCGCGTCCAGGTGCAGGAACTGGCCGCCCGTTTGGCGGCGGGAGAAGCGGACCGCCTCCAGATCGTAGATGTCCGCAGCCACGGCTATTACGACATCGGCGCGGAGCGGATCCACGGATCGATTCGCATTGAGCCCAACAATCTCGACGAGGAGATCAAGACTCTCCCCAAAGACAAGGACATTTATCTCTACTGTACTTGAGCGCGCGAAGCGACTAGCGCCCGGGTGGCGCATCTACTGCGGGAAAGAGGATTCACCACGTTCGTGATCGTCGGCGGCCTCACTGCCTGGCGCAAAGCCGGGGGAGCGTTGGAGTCGATTCCGAAAGACGATCTCGTAAAGCTGCCGACATTCAGTTAGTCGTTTGCGGCTTGTACTAAGTCACGCGCCGAATTGCCGCAGGTGATGATCGAGATGTTTATACATTCCGCGGCTCCAGTCCTGAGGCGAAAGCTGTCCGAAGAATGGATGCGGATGCCGAGTGCACTTCGCTTCCCTGCCCTCGTGAAATTCTCGCACGCAGACCTTGAGACGCTCCCGTTCCCGCTGGAAATCGCGCTGATCCGCGATCAGCAGTTTCTTGTCCGTCGGATTGTTCTGCGAGAAGGGCTTTTCGTTGATATAAATCGGCTTGATAAGTGGACCTAGCAACCTGCCGATAAGCATCCGCGGCGGATTAATCTTTCCGGAAGCCATATCCATGGCCGCCGCACAATGGGCCAGCATCTGCGCCACGTCCATCTTTCCCCATTGCCGCTGGGAGGCAGGTTGCAGCGTGTCCAGCCGAGCAATCACTTCGTCGACAGATTCTCGCTCGAATAGATTCTTCATCACGCCCCGTTCCGGTGTGGGATTGCCGAAAATGATAGCACCACCTGAATGGGCGGTGGCTGCACGATGAATTCCCGACGAAAGATTGGGGATGTTGTAGCATTGTCCGGCTTTCCACGATGACCGCGACAATCACAAAGGACACGGCGCGAAGAAGCGGGATGAACGGCGTCCTCTTCCTGATGAGTCTGTCCGTGCTCATCAACTACATCGACCGCAGCAATCTGTCGATCGCCGCACCGCTGCTGCAAAACGAGCTTCGAATCTCCAACACTGAGCTGGGCACACTACTGTCGGCGTTCTTCTGGACCTACGCTCTCATGCAGTCGCTCACCGGATGGCTGGTCGACCGGTTCGACGTGAAGTGGGTCTTCGCCGCTGGGTTTTTCGTCTGGTCGTCGGCAACCGCCGTTACAGGCGTACTCCACGGATTCGTAGCACTTTTGCTCATTCGCGTGATCCTCGGCGTTGGAGAGTCCGTTGCTTTTCCCTCCTACAGCAAGATCCTGAGTACGCATTTTCGGGAGGAACGTCGAGGCTTTGCCAACGCCATGATCATCGCGGGACTCTCGCTTGGGCCGGCGATCGGCATGCTGGTCGGCGGCCGCGCCGTCGGGCGTTTTGGGTGGCGGCCTTTCTTTCTCATCCTAGGACTGGCCGGGTTGTTTTGGCTGGCCCCTTGGATCAAATGGATGCCGCGACGCCCCAAACCGACGCACTTGCCACCCTCCCCGTGGTCAGGATTGCTTCCGCTCGTTCGGCAAAGATCTGCCTGGGGTACGTGCCTTGGTCAATTCTGCGTGAATTATTACCTGTATTTCTTAGTGACATGGTTTCCTTCCTACTTGGTCCGGGGCCGGCATCTTTCGATGAATACGATGGCAAGCGACGGCGGCCTACTCTTTCTCATGTGTGCGATCGCATCCAGCGCGTGGGGAAAACTTTCGGATCGCTGGCTGCAGGCCGGGGCGTCCGTAACGCTTGTGCGGAAGGGCTCGATGGCGGTGGGATGCACAGGCTTCGGAATTTCACTTGCCTTGCTGGCGATCTCACCCGAACCATTGTTCACGTGGATGCTGGTACCAACGGGAATGTTATTGGGTATCAGTTGTTGTGCTACCTGGGCGATTCCGCAGACACTCGCAGGACCAGAGATGGTCGGACGCTGGACCGGCATGCAGAACTTCGTCGGCAACTTTGCTGGCGCGGTCGCACCCGCACTGACGGGGTACCTCCTCGATAAAACAGGGCTCTTCGATTGGCCGTTTTTCATTACCGCCGGGGTTGCATGGCTGGGCACCTTCGCATGGACGGTTGTGATCGGACCGATCGAAGAAGTCCGCTGGACGCATTTGGGTCCGAGTTCAATCGCGATTACGTCACCTGCAACTTCCGGGTCCCCTCAGGCGTAATACACTCTTTGCATGGCGCAGGAAATTGAAATCAAGTTTCGCGTCGCTGACTTGCGCGTGTTGACGCGGAAGCTGCGTGCCACCGGATTTCGCCTTGTCACGAAGCGCACGCATGAAATGAATACGCTCTACGATTTGCCTGGAGATGTATTGCGGAATCGGAAAGAACTGCTGAGGATCCGGAAGTATGGAGCAGAGTGGACAATGACGCACAAGAGCGGCACCAAGCGAGGCCGCCACAGTAGCCGGGTTGAGTTGGAAACGCAGGTGGCAGACGGCAAGACTATGGATGCAATTCTGCGTGCCCTGGGATACTTACCAACCTTTCGCTACGAAAAATTCCGCGCAGAATGGACCGATAGCAAAGGCCAAGTCGTTGTTGATGAAACGCCGATCGGAAATTTCTGTGAGATTGAAGGGCCGCCGCGTTGGATCGATGCGGTCGCGAAAAAACTGGGAGTCCAGCCCGACGATTACATCACGAAAAACTACGCGACGCTGTTTCTCGATTGGAAGCGCCAGACCAAGAGCGCCGCGCGGGAAATGACGTTCGCGGCGGTTCGTTAGTCTGTGGTATCTGATTCCCCGGATTAAGAACCGTGGCACTTCTTGTATTTCTTGCCTGACCCGCATGGACAAGGATCGTTCCGGCCCACTTTTTCCTGGCCACGAACTACCTGCTGCACCTGCGGCGCCTCGCCGCCTCCGGCCATGCGAGCTTGTTCAAGTTCCCGGCGCTTGCGGCGCATGAAGGCTTCTTCCAGTTCATCGGCGGACGTAGAAACCATCTTGGGAGGACGACGCCCATTGCCATCGCCATCGTGACGCGATGGGCCGGAGTCCGGTCCTTCTCCACCGGGTCCTCCCGGCGGCGGGCCCCCCGCACCGTTGTCTGGCGGACGTTCCGGCCGTTCCAGGATCTGCATCAGGTAGAGATAGCGAACCGTATCTTCCTGGAAGCGTTGCATCATCGCTTCGAACATCTCGAACGATTCTTTCTTGTACTCGACCAGCGGATCATGCTGGCCGTACCCGCGCAGCCCGATGCCTTCTTTCAGGTGATCCATGCTGAGCAGGTGATCTTTCCATTGCTGGTCAATGACGCTCAACATAATCATGCGCTCGTGATGTCGCATGGCGTCGGGTCCGATGAGTTTCTCTTTCGCGTCGTAGCGCTCTTTCAGCTTCTCGAAAATCGCATCGCCGAGCTCCTGACGATTCAGGTTCTCAGGCTTCACTCCCTCGGCAAGGAAATCGACGCCAAACCGCGTGAAAATCGCATCTTTCAACCCCTTGATATTCCAATCGTCGGCGTGTGCTTTGGGTGGACAATACTGCTCCAACTGGTCCGCCAGAATGGCCGAAACATAATCTTCAAGGATCAGATCCTTTTGATCCGTCCCTTCGAGCAACCGACGACGCAGGCCATAGACGGCTTCGCGCTGCTTGTTCATCACATCGTCGTATTCGAGCAAGTGCTTGCGCGACTCGAAGTGCTGGCCTTCTACCGCTTTCTGCGCGGTCTCGATGCGGCGCGTGATCATCTTCGACTCGATCGGTACGCCTTCTTCCATGCCAAGGCGCTGGAGCAGCGTCGACACCCACTCCTTGGCGAAGATGCGCATCAAGTCATCTTCGAGCGCCAGGTAAAAGCGCGAGGAGCCGGGATCACCCTGCCGGCCAGCGCGACCGCGAAGCTGGTTGTCGATGCGCCGTGATTCATGGCGCTCAGTGCCCAGAATATGCAGACCGCCGACAGCAGTCACGTCATCATGCTCGACATCGGTCTGCTGCTTGTATCGATTGAAAGCGTCGGTCCACTTGTCGGTGGGAACCGTGTACTCGTTGCCGTTGTAATAGAAAATGGACGTCTGCCCGTCTTCCTGCGGACCTTCGATCTTTCCCTGCGCCACGCGCAGCTGCTGCGCGATTCCCTTCTTCACCAGTTCCTGCTTGGCCATGAATTCTGGATTGCCGCCCAGCAGGATATCGGTGCCGCGGCCCGCCATGTTGGTCGCGATCGTGACCATGCCTTTGCGTCCGGCTTGCGCAACGATTTCCGCTTCTCGCTCGTGAAACTTGGCATTAAGCACAACGTGCTTGATGCCCTTTTTCTTCAGTAGATCCGAAAGCCGTTCTGACTTCTCGACCGACGTCGTACCGACCAGCACAGGCTGACCTTTTTCAGCAAGTTTCTGGATTTCATCCGCCGCCGCGAAGTATTTCTCTTTTTCCGTTCGATAAACAACATCGGGATTCTCGATACGTAACATCTGCTTATTCGTCGGAATCACGACGACATCGAGCTTATAAATCTTGTCGAACTCGGTGGCTTCCGTTTCCGCGGTACCGGTCATGCCGGCTAGCTTCTTGAACATGCGGAAGTAATTCTGGAAGGTGATGGTCGCCAGCGTCTGATTCTCGCGCTCGATCTTGACGCCTTCCTTGGCTTCAATCGCCTGATGCAATCCGTCGGACCAGCGCCGTCCCGGCATCATGCGACCGGTGAACTCGTCGACGATAATGACTTCCCCATCTTTAATGACGTATTCCACGTCTCGCCGATAGAGCGCATGCGCCTTGATAGCGGTCTCGACGTGGTGCTTCAGCGGCCAGTTTTCCGGGTCGGCAATGTTGCCGATACCGAGCAATCCTTCAACTTTCTCCCAGCCTTCATCGGTAACGGTAATGTTCCGGTGTTTTTCGTCGATCACGAAATCGCCGGTTAACTGTGCAGGCTCGCCCGGAGCGACTTCCAGTTCTTCGCCTTTTTCCAGCTTCGGGATGATCCGATTGACCTTGTAATACTTATCGGTGGATTCTTCGCTCGCGCCGGAAATAATCAGTGGCGTCCTGGCCTCGTCGATCAGGATCGAATCGACTTCGTCGACGATGGCGAAATTGTGCCCACGCTGCACGCAATCTCGAATATCGAACTTCATGTTGTCGCGGAGGTAGTCGAAGCCGAACTCGTTATTGGTGCCGTAGGTAACATCGGCTGCGTAAGCTGCCCGGCGTTCTGCATCATCCAGATCGTGCACGATGACGCCTACAGTTAAACCGAGAAAGCGGTAGAGCCGGCCCATCCACTCGGAATCGCGCTTGGCCAGGTAGTCATTGACCGTAACCACATGAACGCCACGCCCGCTGAGCGCATTAAGGTAGACCGGGAGCGTAGCGACGAGCGTTTTGCCTTCGCCGGTCTTCATTTCGGCGATCGTGCCCGAGTGCAACACCATGCCACCGATCAACTGGACATCGAAGTGGCGCATATGGAGCACGCGCCACCCGGCTTCGCGGACCACGGCGAAAGCTTCGACCAGAATCTCGTCCAGAACTTCCTGCAGCGCTTCGTATTCGCGCTTTTCGAACTCTTTCTGTTCGTCGAAATCCGGCTTATCTTCCCCTTCCGGAGCCGGCGACTCGATCTGCGGGCTTTTCGCGACTTTGCTGAGGCATTCCTGGATGCGCTGCCGGAATTCGTCTGTCTTCGCGCGCAGCTCTGCATCCGTAAGCTTTTGAATCTGCGGCTCGAGCGCGTTAATGGCCTGAACCTTCGGCGTGAGCGACTTGACGACGCGCTCGTTCTTGGTGCCGAAAACCTTACCTAGCAATGTATTAATCAAACCGGAAGTCCTTCAGCGAGCAGAATCCGCCCGAACACTATCTGTAAAAGCCTAGCATATTAGATGCGGCCGCACGTCTCGGCGGACGCAAGGGACCTCCCTAGTATAGCGGTCCAGCGTCCAGAAATCGGGGCCCTATTCTTCTTTCCTCGCGTCGACGGCACCCAGATGTGACCTGCTAAGGGCGGCCAGTTTCGTGTATATTCCCCACGACGCATGCCCACGTTCTACGACCGCTTTGTCGAATGTTCGGAGCGCTGGCCCAACAACGTGGCGCTCGAGCTGCAGCGTCATGACCAGGTCGAAAGCTGCACCTATGCGGAGCTCCATCGGATGGCCCAATCGGTGGGCCGGTGGATCAATGAAACCAGATTCGACCGAGGTGCCCGCCTCGCCATTTTGGCCGACAATCACCCTCGATGGGTCGCCTGTTATCTAGGAACCATCGCTTCCGGGTGTGCAGTCGTGCCGCTCGATACCGCCCTTCACGCTGATCAGGTAACCAAGCTGCTGAAAGACAGCGGCGCATCCGCAATCTTCTGCGATGTAAAACACGTCCCGATCGCGCGTCCGGCTGCCGACGAATTAAAACTGGGCATGATCCTCATTGATCCCGACCGGATGCCACAGGGTTCGAAACCCGACAAATGGCTGGGAGAATTGCCGGCGATTTTCGAAAAGGGCCCCGGAAATTTCACCCCCGCGGAAGCCAAAGACGATAATCTTGCTTCTCTGCTTTACACGTCTGGCACCACCGCCGATCCCAAGGGAGTGATGCTGACACACGCCAACTTTCTCGGCGAGGTGGAAGCCGTCTTCAACTGGGTGGAACTCGGACCGAGCGATGCACTGCTTGGTATTCTGCCTCTGTTTCACGTGCTGGCGCAGATGGCGAATTTGCTGCTCCCGCTGGTCAAAGGCGCTCGCGTTGTCTATCTGGAAACTCTGAACACGACGGAATTGTTACGGGCGTTGACCGAGCGAAACATTACTGCTTTTGCGGTCGTGCCGCAGTTTTTCTATCTGATTCATGAGCGCGTGATGCAGGAAATCTCCAAGCGGGGCGCGCTTACGCAGAAAATCTTCGGCGCGATGGTCGCCCTGAACCGGACGCTGCGAAAAATTGGGATCAACGCCGGCCCAATCCTCTTTCGCAAAGTTCACGATACGCTGGGTCCTAAGATGCGGTATCTGGTCACAGGCGGCTCGCGCTTCGATCCGGCAATCGCGCACGCTTTTCATGATCTCGGGATCGACGTCCTGCAAGCCTACGGCCTGACAGAAACCACTGCGGCGGTGTACGCAAATTCGCCGCATGACAATGAGATCGGTTCGGTCGGCAAAGCACTGAAGGGCGTCGAGGGCAAAATCATCGATCCACAACCGCAGGACGAAGGTCCACCAGTAGGTGAGGTCGCGTTGCGCGGGGCCTTAGTGATGAAGGGTTATTGGAACCGGCCCGACGCGACCGCGGCCGTCCTTCGCGATGGATGGTTTCTGACCGGCGATCTTGGATACTTCGACTCGCATGGCCACCTGTTTCTGACAGGTCGCAAAAAGGAAGTGATCGTCCTCAGCAACGGGAAGAACGTTTATCCCGAAGAAATCGAGACACACTATCTCAAGTCGCCGTTCATCAAGGAAATGGCGGTCATGGGCCTTGAAGGCAAACCGGGCGAGGGCGGAGATCGCCTGCACGGCGTGATCGTTCCGAACTTCGACGTGCTGCGGCAGCGCAAAGTCGTCAATGCCAAGGAGGTGATCCGCTTCGATATCGAAAGCCTCTCCCAGCAGATCGCATCCACAAAACGCATCGGCAGCTACGAAATCTGGCAGGACGATTTGCCTCGCACGACCACGCGCAAGATCAAGCGCTTCGAAGTCGAGAAGCGCGTGAAGGCCAACCAGTCTCGCAAGCTCGACGATTCGGACCTGCCCGCGGACAAACCTCTTACCGACGAGGAAGCAGCGTGGTTGGATCAACCCGACGTGCAGCGGGGATTAAAGATTATTCTCGAATTCGCGCGCTCGGCGCCGCCTACTTTGCGACCGACGCTGAACCTGGAACTCGATTTGGGCCTCGATTCCATGCAGAGGGTCGAGGTCCTGAGCCGATTGGAAGACGAACTTGGCGGCAACGTCGAGGAGTCTCGACTAGCGGAGATTTACACGGTTCGCGATCTGCTGGACGCAGTGCTGCAGAGTGCGGCGAGCGGAACTGGCGCACCGCGCGCTGCATTCGCAGGATGGAAGGCTATTCTGGCGGAAGATCCTGACGACCCCGACGTTCTCGCTTTGGCTCATCCCAGTCGGATCAACGACACATTCTGGTATCTATTCTCGCGGCTGGCTCAAGTCTTCGCGCTCGACCGGTTTGATTTGAAAGTGACCGGTCTTGAAAACCTCCCGAAGACTGGCCCGTTCATTCTGTCATCGAATCATCAGAGCTATCTCGACCCGCTGATCCTGGCGTCAGTGCTGCCGGAAGAACTCTTCCGTCGAACTTTCGCCGTAGGCACCAGCGAGATTTTTGGTACAGGATTCATGCGCCGCGTGGCACGTTCGCTCAAGGTCGTCGTCGTCGATCCAGATGCGAACTTGATGCCCGCCATGCGCGCAGGCGCGTTTGGATTGCGGCATGGACTCGCGCTGATTCTCTATCCCGAGGGCGAGCGGTCGATTGACGGCACGCCGAGAATCTTCAAGAAGGGTGCGGCCATCCTTTCGATTCACCTGCAGGTTCCGATCGTGCCAGTGGCGATCGAGGGATTTTATGACGCGTGGCCGCGGAACAAATCGTTTCAGAAGTTCGCGTCATTAAAGATGACCATCGGAGACCCGATCATACCCCCGACGGAATCCGAGGCTTCGGAAAGGGCTTATGAGAAGCTCACCGCCGATCTCAAAGCTCGGATCGTTGCGATGTGGGACGAACTCAGACGGCACTAGCCCAGAACGCTACTTCGCGCGCGGATGGGTTTGATCGTAGACCTGTAGCACGTGCTTCATCGAAAGCTGCGTGTAGCGCTGCGTTGTCGCAAGCCTCTCGTGTCCTAGCAATTCCTGAATGGCGCGCAAATCCGCGCCTTCTTCCAGCATATGTGTGCCGAATGCATGCCTTAAAGTGTGCGGATGAACGTCAGGCGATAGACCCTTCGCGACCGCAATTTTCTTGATAATGCGTCCAACGCTGCGAGTAGTGAGACGTCCACCGCGTTGATTGAGCAACAGCGCTACAGTATTTTTCTTCGTTTCCGCCAGACGTGCCTGCCTTGCAGGAAGATAAATCGCCATAGCGCATTTGATCGCTCCACCGAAAGGAACGTAACGCTCTTTCTTCCCTTTGCCGCGAATCAGAATTGCCTCCGCACTTAGCCGGATGTCGTCAAGATTAATTCCGGTCAACTCCGAGTTGCGGATTCCGCAGCCGTAAAGCAATTCGAGCATCAGCCGGTCTCGTTCGGGAAAGGTGGCGGTCTCGGGCATCGTTCCGTTGAGCACGGAGTTCATCTCTTCGATGGTTGGAACGCGGGGTAGTTTTTTCGGCAACTTCGGCGTCGCCACCAGCTTGGCGGGATTCTGCTCCACCACGCCTTCGCGCGCCAACCAGCGATACAACGAACGTACAGCCGCCAGCGATCGCGCGACAGACGTCTTGCCCAATCCCTTTTCGTAAAGCTGCGAAAGGAATCCGCGAATCGCGATGTGATCAATCTGCTTCCAGCCGCGCGAACCGATGTACGCAGAAAAATTGGCTAGATCGCCGGTATAGGCTTTAATCGTATGCGGCGAGGCATTCCGCTCACGAAGGTGATGCAGAAAATCCAAGACTGCTTTGCCGACGATTGTGTTCGCTTTCGTCATACTGATCGTTGATTCCAGAACGACACCGCCGCTCTTCTACTTCGCTTTCGCCCGCGGGTGATGCTTCTGGTACACCGTCCTCAACCGATCCAGAGCGAGATGTGTATAAACCTGCGTGGTTGAGATGTCCGAGTGCCCAAGAATCGTCTGCACTGTGCGCAGGTCCGCACCGTTTTCGACCATGTGCGTAGCGCAGGAATGCCGCAGCATGTGAGGGGACGCATGCCTTCCCGATGAAGTTGACGCTTGACCGACCATTTGCCAGATTCGCTGGCGCGTCAGCTTGCGCCCGCCTCGTGCAATGAAAAGCAATGGAGATGTTCTCGCCGAGCCTGCACTTGTGCCGGTCTTCGATTTCGACGCCTGTCGAGAGGCGAGCACTGGGCGTGCCTTCGCAAGATATTCCGTCAGTGCGTCCTGCGCCGGTTTTCCCAGCGGGACGATGCGCTCCTTGTCGCCCTTGCCGCGAACGATCATATAGCCCGTTTCGAGTTTCAAATCTTGGAGGCCCGCGCCGGCTAACTCTGAAACCCGTAGCGCTCCGGCGTAAAGCAGTTCCAACATGGCGCGATCGCGAAGTGCCAGCGTCCGCGCGTCCTTCGTGTCACCGCGCTTCCCATCCAGCGCGGTAAGCGGAGCGTTGAGCGTCGCTTCGATCTCATCCTGTGCCAGCGATTTCGGCAAGACTTTCCATTGCCGCGGCGATTCGATATTCAGCGTCGGATCATGCTCGATGCTTTTGTCCAAAAGGAGATACCGGTACAGATGCCGAAGAGCGGAAAGCTTTCGGCCAACGCTGCGTCCATCCACCTGATGCGAGAAGAGTTGCTGCAGAAATTCCCTGACGTCCGTGCGCTGCGCGTTCCCGAGAAGCCGCTTGCGTTTTTCCAGGAATTCGGAAAATTGCAGGATGTCGGTCGTGTAAGCACTGATCGACAGCCTTGCCAGTCCCTTCTCGATTCGCAAATAATCGAGAAAACCGGAGAGGACTGCGGAATTGGCGTCGGAGCCCATGGCAATGAAGAGGAATTATTATGCGCGTTATCGGACGTACGAAGTAGTGATGAAGAGGATGCCCAGATTCTTTATGTTCCCTTCTCCGCGCCAGTCACTTCCCTCAGCAGTTCCACCGCGTACAACGCTCCCTCCGGCGTCTCTTCATGCTTGAAGTATGCGAAAACGTTGCGCCCGTCGGCCATGTGCTGTCGAATGCGATCGATCATTGACCGCCGCTCTTCGCCCGTGTAACTCGGCTTGCGAAAACGGTAGTAGACGAATCCAGCAGTCACGACATCGGGCGTAGTGATCGTCTCGGTCTCAGCCACACAAAGGGCCACATTGCTCGACTTCAGCAGATCCCAGGTGCTGTCGCTGAACCAAGACTCGTGGCGAAACTCGAATGCTGCCGGGACCGTACGTGGCAGGATCGCAAGAAAATCTTTCAGCAGCGCAGCATCCGACTTCAGATTCGGCGGAAGCTGAAAAAGCACGGGCCCGAGTTTGGCGGCAGCCGCCAGCGGCTCGATCGTCGCCAAGAATCGCGGAAGAAAATCTTCAATCCCCTTCAGGCGTTTGATGTGCGTGATCACCTGGTGCGCCTTAACGCCAAAGCGAAAGTGCCCCGGAGTGTCTTGCAGCCAGTTCTGGATGGTCGTTTCCTTCACCAACTGCCGGAAGGTGAAGTTCACTTCCACGGTATTCAGCTGGGTCGCGTAATGGCCGAGGAACTTTTTCTGCGCCAGCTTCTGTGGATAGAAATCGGGCTTCCAGCTCGGGTACGCCCATCCTGAAGTCCCAGCAAATAGTTCTGGCATAATTCGCGAAAAGTGCGAACACTCGATTTAGATCAGGTCATTCGGAGCTAAAGGTCTGCGATTATACCTTGCTCTTCTTCTTACCCGCGGCTACTTTCCGGGCAATCTTCTTGCCCGGCTTTTTCGAGGAGTTCTCTTCTTCTGCCTGCGCGGCAATCTCGATGGGTTCCGGCTCGTGGGCTACTGAGGCGGTGGCTTTCAGGTTCGGCAGCTTCTGCTTCAGTTCCAGCACCGGCTCAAACAAGTCGCCCATTTTCTCGAAACGCGCAATGGTCTGCGCCGACTCAAATACCAGCAAGCTTGCGTCCTTCTTTTTCAACGTGCGCTGGACTTCGTCCCAAGTTACCGGGGTCGAAACCGTGGGATGCTCCCGCGCACGCAGCGAATACACAGCGATGGTCGTTTTGTGCTCGTCATTCTGGCTCCAATCGACGAACACTTTTCCGGTGCGCAGATTCTTCTTCATTTCCGACAGAACCAGATCCGGATGATCGTGCTCCAGCAACTGAGCGAGCGCATGGGAGAACATCTTTGTGGCTTCGAATGTCGTCGGCGTATTGAGCGGGACATAAATCTGCAGCCCCTTTGATCCCGAAGTCTTCGGAAAACTCTGCAATCCAAAATGATCGAAAATCTCCCGCAGCCATAACGCGACTTGGCAACACTGGACTATGTTCGCGGGCGGCCCAGGATCGAGATCGAACACCATCTCTGTCGGGCACTCAATGTCTTCCGCCAATGCCAGAGACGGGTGCAGCTCGAGCGCGGCAAGATTGGCCAGCCAGACCAGGGTCGCCAGATCGTTCGCCAACACGTAATGCACGGTGCGCCGGTTGCGCCCGCTCCAAATCGGGGCGGTCTTCACCCAATCCGGCTTGTGCATGGGCGCATTCTTTTCGAAGAAAGGTTCGCCATCGACTCCGTCGGGATAGCGTTTCCGGGTCAGAGCCCGTCCGGAGAGATGCGGAAGAATGGCAGGCGCGATCCGGACGTAGTAGTCGATCACATCTTTCTTGGTGAATCCGGTGGAGGGATAGAGAACCTTCTGCAGGTTCGATAGCTTGAGGTTTCTGCCTTGGATTTCGACGGCCGCGTCAGTCACATGCTCTCCGCCCTGACATTGTGCCTGAAACTGAACAGAGCGCAAAATACAGCATTGCTCTTAAAGCGTTGCTTGAATACCCTGCGGGTCGTTTGACAATGCTATGTCCGCACACGTACTTTCAAACTTCTGCCCTGCTGGTTCGTCCAATCTAGGTGTTGACGAAGATGTGCGCCCAGCCGCTGGAGGTTCGATGAAACACCGCACTTTGAAAATCACCTGCCTTTTCCTAATTTTTTCAGCAATTGCGATGGCCCAGAACGTGGCTTCGTTTGAGAAGCGCGTCACGGTCAAGAAGCTGCCCAACGGACTGACAATCCTGATCTGCGAGCGTCCCGAGGCTCCCGTGTTCTCCTTCTTCACGCTGGTGGATGCCGGTTCCGCACAAGATCCAATGCTCGCGACGGGTCTCGCCCACATGTTCGAGCACATGGCGTTCAAAGGGACCGACACGATCGGCACGAAGGACTACGCCGCGGAGAAGCCTGCACTTGCGAAAGTCGAAGTCACCTATGCTGCCTATCTGGCCGAGCGTGACAAAACGGTTGGCCAGGATCCGGCGAAGCTGAAGGAGCTGGAAAAAGCCTGGAAAGATGCGATCGCCGCGGCCGACAAATATGTCGTGCCGAACGAGTTCGGCAAGATCATCGAGCAAAACGGCGGCGAAGACCTAAACGCCTTTACCAGCTACGACGAAACTGGATATCACTACTCCCTGCCGGAAAATCGTCTCGAACTTTGGGCATACCTCGAATCCGAGCGTTTTCTTCATCCCGTGATGCGCGAGTTTTATAAGGAGCGCAACGTCGTGATCGAAGAGCGCCGTATGCGCACCGACAGCAATCCTTTCGGACGCCTGCTCGAGCAGTTCACGGAGGAAGCATTCGCGGCCCATCCCTATCATCGTCCCACGGTCGGTTGGATGTCGGACCTGAATCACTTTTCCGCCACCGACGCGCAGGTTTTCTTCGACAAGTATTACGTTCCTTCGAACATGGTTGTGGCCGTCGCGGGTGACATTAAGACCGCGCAAGCCATGCCTATCCTGGAGAAATATTTCGGACGCATCCCGACGCACCCGCATCCGGACGAGATTACGACGGTCGAGCCTCCGCAGAATTCTGAGCGCCGCGTCATTCTCAAAGAGACTTCGCAGCCGATTTACATCGAAGGCTACCACCGTCCCGACTATCGCAGTAAAGACGACGCCGTTTTCGATGCCATCAGCGATCTGATGTCCGAAGGCCGCACCTCACGGCTGTATCGCGCTCTAGTGCGCGACAAGAAAATCGCGTCCTTCTCGGAAGGTCTGACTGGATATCCTGGAATCAAGTATCCGCATCTGTTCGCATTCCTCGCCGTGCCTTTGCCCGGACATAAGCCCGAGGAAATGGCGGACGCCATCCATGTCGAAATCGACCGCCTGAAGAAAGAAGACATCAGCGACGAAGAATTGAAAATGATCAAGACTCGCAGTAAGGCGAATCTCATTCGCGGCTTGGCCGACAATGAAGGTCTGGCCACCCAGCTTGCCACCTACGAGACTCGCTACGGCGATTGGCGGGAGTTGTTCCGATCGGTGGATCGCATCGATCAAGTCACCAAAGCCGACATTCGCCGCGTCGCCAATGAAGTGTTCGTTGATACGAATCGAACGGTGGGCATTATCGAAACCGGTGGCGGCGGCGCTTCTCCAGGTGAAAGCGGGCAGTCCTCAGGCGAATCCAACAGTCAAGGGGGTGGACTGTGAAACGCGCATCCATCCTGCTCTTCATTGTTGCTTCCCTGCTTATTCCGGCTCTTTCGCCGGCGCAAACTCAAAGCTGGAAGCAGATTCCGATCCCGCAGTTGCCGGTCTTTAAACCGCAGCAACCCAAGCGGATCGAACTCTCGAATGGCATGGTGATCTTCCTTCAAGAAGATCACGAACTTCCGCTCATTGATGGCACAGCGCGAATTCGCGGTGGATCGGTCAACGAACCGGACGACAAAACAGGACTGACCGACATTTACGGAGAAGTGTGGCGCACGGGCGGCACCAAGACTCGTACCGGCGATCAACTGGATGACTTTCTTGAAGTCCGTGCCGCGAAAGTTGAAACCGGCGGCGGCCCTGATTCCACGACTATCAGCTTCTCTTGCCTAAAAGGCGATCTCGACGACGTCTTTAAGGCTTTCGTTGACGTGCTGCAAAATCCCGAGTTCCGGGCCGACAAGATCGAGATCGCGCAAAAGGGAGAGGACGACGGCATCTCGCGCCGTAACGATGAAGTCAGCGAGATCGCTCATCGCGAAGCCGTCAAACTCGCCTACGGACTCAATAACCCTTATGCTCGCCAACCTGAATACGCCACTATAGCGGCCATCACCCGTCAGGACTTGATCGCTTGGCACGGCAAGTACGTTCATCCCAATAACATCATTCTCGGGATCAGCGGAGACTTCGATTCGGCCGCGATGGAATCTCGCCTTCGCGCCGCCTTCGATTCATGGCCGAAGGGACCGGCGCTTCCCAAGAATGAGGTCCATTACGACCCGGCTAAACCCGGCTACTACCTGATTCCGAAAGAGGATGTGAATCAGAGCAATATCCGCATGGTTGCGCTAGGCACGACGCGCGACAATCCCGACTACTACGCGATCAGTGTCTTCAACGAAGCCTTCGGCGGCGGATTCTCCTCGCGACTCTTCAACGATATCCGCACCAAGCGTGGCCTCGCATACGGTGTGGGCGGAGGCATTGGCGCCAACTTCGGGCACCCCGGCGTTCTCCAGGTTTCCATGGGCACCAAAAGCCAGAGCACGATCGAAGCGATTCAGGCTGTGCGTGAAGATATCGACGATCTTTCCAAAGATCCCATTACCGACGACGAAATCCAGCGCGCCAAGGACGCCATTCTTAATGCCTTCATCTTTCGCCTCGATTCTCCCGACAAAATTCTCGGCGAACGCATGACGTACGAGTACTACGGATATCCGCCCGACTGGCTCGATAAGTATCAGACAGAAATCAAGAAGGTCACGGCCGCCGACGTGAACCGCGTCGCCTCCAAATATCTGCACAAAGACCAACTGGCGGTGCTCGTCGTAGGGAACACGAAAGACTTCGACAAGCCGCTCTCGTCGCTCGGGCCCGTAAAAACTATTGATATCGCGATTCCACCGCCGCCCGCAGAGAAAGACGAAACCAAGCCTTCGGCTTCCAATCCGGAAGGCAAAGCCCTGGCCGCGAAAGTTGTTGCCGCGATGGGAGGCACGCCGAAACTGCAATCCATCAAGTCCGTGCACGTCAATATCGCCGAAAGCGACGCCGGGGGACCGCCTTCACCGGTTGACGTGTACCTTCAGTTTCCTGACAGCATGCACGTCGATATGCAGATTCCTCAGGGGAAGCTGACTATCGTGGCATCGCCCGAGGCGGCTTTCATGTCTCTCCCGGGCATGGGGTCGCGCAGCATGCCTCCGGCGCAGAAGACAGAGATGATGTCCCAGATGCACCACGATCTTGTCTACATCGGGCAGCATGTCGACGACCCCGCTTTCACCTTCACCGGCGCAGGGACCGAAAAAATCGGCGATGTTGAGGCCGCGATCGTGGACGTCGGAGGAGCCGTTCCCTGGGTACGCTGGTATGTTGATCCAAAGACCGGATACATCCTCCGGGAAAAATACAAAGCCACAGGCCAGTCGGGTCCATTCGAAGGTGAGAGCGATCTGTCTGACTGGCGCACGGCCGACGGCCTGACCATGCCCTACAAGCACGCCAATAAACAAAACGGTGAACAGACGAGCGTTGCGGAATTCAAGAAGATCGAACTGAATCCGCAACTTGATCCAAAGCTGTTCGAAAAGCCCGCGGAGACCTCCGCGACACCGCCTCAATAGCTTGTGCGCCACATTCAGTCGTCAGGCGTGCAACTGCGTCCGCCGTAAAATGATCTACCAACTTGTCCAGGCCCTTGCTCAGACCGCAGTCAAAGGATTCCTATGAATCGACTGTGCCGCGCCGCGTTGCTGATTGCCCTTGCTGCACTTCCCTCTCTCGCGCAGGTCACCACGTCGCAATATGACAACGCTCGGACGGGCGCAACACTCCACGAGAAGATCCTCAATCCCAGGAATGTGAACGCCGGACAGTTCGGCAAACTAGGAGCGTTCAAGGTCGACGGCGCGGTGTATGCCCAACCGCTGTATCTTCCGGGCGTAGAGGTTCCCGGTAAGGGCACGCACGACGTCATCTATATCGCCACCGAGCACGACAGCGTTTTCGCCTTCGACGCCAATCGTCCGGGCGATCCTCCACTCTGGAAAGTCAGCTTCCTCGACAAAGCGCGCGGAGTCCAAACTCTTTCCGAAGACATGGTTGATTGCCCATTCATTCGGCCAGAGGTCGGCATCACGTCGACTCCCGTAGTCGATTTGCAGACGGGCACGCTTTATGTACTGGCGCGCACGATGATTCCGCACAAGGTCGGCAACGATGAATATTTCCAGCACCTGCACGCGCTGGCCATCACAACCGGAGTCGAAAAGTTCGGCGGCCCGAAACTCGTAACGGCGTCGGTGCCCGGACGGGGCGCAGGCAGAACCAACCGCGAGGTCGCCTTCGATCCTCTCCGCGAAAACCCGCGCGCCGCGCTCACGCTCGCCAACAAAAACGTCTATCTGGCCTGGGCTTCCTCCTGCGATGTCGATCCCTACCACGGCTGGGTGATGGCCTACGATTCGCAAACACTGGCGCAGAAAGCGGTGCTCAACGTCAATCCCGACGGCAGCGAAGCCGGAATCTGGCTCAGCGATACCGGCCCCGCCGTCGATTCTGAAGGCAATCTGTATGTGCCCACCGGCAACGGGACATTCGACGCCACCAGCGGAGGACGCGACTACGGCGATTCCGTTCTCAAGCTCGACGGCTCTTCGCTCGCCATCCGCGACTACTTTACCCCGTTCAATCAAGCCGACATTCTTGCAGGCGATGCCGACGTCGGGTCCAGCGGTCCCACGCTTCTCCCCGATCAACCCGGACCACATCGTCATCTGCTGCTACAACCCACAAAAGACTCAACCATTTACGTCATTGACCGCGATAATATGGGAAAGTTCCATCGCGACCGCGACGATCTCGTGCAGATCATCCATCTGTCCGGCGCCGCGTTAGGTGCAATGGCATACTGGAACGGCCGCGTGTTTTTCGCCACCAGTGGCGACTACCTTCGCAGCTATGCCGTCAAGAACGGCCACCTTGTCCCAACGGAGTCTTCCACTACGAAGTTTGTGACTTCCGGTGCAACGCCCTCGATCTCAACTGACGGCAACAAGGACGCCATCGTCTGGGCCATTTCCACCAAAACCTGGAACGGCCCGGATAACCGACCCGCAGTCCTCTATGCCTTCGACGCCAGTAAACTCGGAGAGCCCATCTACACGTCAGAGCAAAATGCGGCACGCGATCGAGCCGCTAACGCTACCCGCTTCGTGATCCCAATCGTAGTGAACGGACGCGTCTACTTCGCTACGCGTGGCGAAGTAGAGGTCTATGGCCTGCTGAAATAGCGCGAGGCGAACCGGACGCTATTGCACCATTCTGATCTTTGTGCGGGACGCATAGCGCCGGTAGTTCCGGAAGGTAATTTCGTTCAGCTCGATCTTTCGGTGCGCCTTTTCCAGGCTCACGCTCGATTGCACTGGAAGCAAGTAATCGCGCCCCGAAATCGCCGTGTAATCGTAGTCCACCATCATTGACGCGGCCCGGACGGCAAAAGAATGCGGCAGGCCATCCGCTTGTAGCGTTACTCGCCGCACTCCGTTAGTCGCCATATCGATATAGACCAGCCCGTGGAATCCAACCGCAGCCTCGTCATTGCCTTGGCTGAGAACTATGTTTGCGTTGGCGCGATCGACTCGATAACTCAACACTTGGACCGCTGCGCTCCCGTCTCCCAGGCTGGCTGTTTCTTTCCACTCGAACGTAGTTTTGGACGTCGGCTGAAACACGAGATTGAGTATGGCGCCGAACTCTCCCACAGAAAGCGGCCAGCTCGAATCCATGTCCGCCCGTTTGAGGCTGCTGCGCTTGCCATTGATTTCGAGGGTGGTACGGCTCTCCGCATTGTCGCGATAGCTCAGCAGTTCGGCGATTGAGTCCCGATGTTTCCACCTGCCATTTCCTGAACTGTCGACCGAGCGGTTCGTAACTTCGATGCAGAGAAAATTCGGCAGAGTCTTGCTGTACTCGACGGCGCGCTTTCTCGCCGCCGCGATCATTTGCTGAAGCTGATCTTCCGTGGGATGCGGAACAGCATCCGCGGGGAGCGTCGTGATTACTAACCGGTGTCCGCTGTCTCCCTCAGGTTCTGGAAGCCGCAATCCCGAGGTAGTAACCTCGTCGGCCTCGTCTTTAGCCGCTCCCATCCCGCCTGCGGTGGACGACTCCGCGTCGTTTCCTTCGATCCGAAATGCGAGCTGCCGCTCTGCAGTCTTTCCACCTTGTGTCAATCGCTCGATGACCTGATACTCTCCGCTCGGCAAGCCTCCCGCTTGAATTGTTGCAAGGTACGGAACTGAAACCGCGCCCTCCGTTTTAGAGAGCCGCAGAGGCACTTGCGCGATCGGCTCGCCAGTCTTCAACACTTCCATCTCAAGCCTTGGCTGCTCCGCCGATCCATCGGGATGTACCACAAAGAAAAACGACAGATCCTTCGTCCCCTTCGCCACATGATCCGAAACGTCAGGCACGACTTTTCCGTTTCCGTATCGCATGGGCTCGTCGGGATCGGCTTCTTCCGGTACCGGATCGATGTGGTGAACCATTGCTACATCGCTTAGGAACGGCTCGTCGCTTCCTCGGGGAATCTGAAATTCCGTGCGCTGCGCTCCTGCTTTTCCGCTGTTCTGGTCGAGCACAGCCGCTTCGAGGACGTAGTCGCCGGGCTCGGCCGTGAAGTGCCGCTGCATCGAAACGAATGCAGGTTGCGATTCCTTCGAACTGAGCGCTCCGTGTCGCGGAATATCCTCCCCGAAATGCTCGATGACCTGACCCGCTTTGTTCTTGATCTGAGCCACAACCGTCACGTGCAGCGAATACAGATTCGCATTTGGATCGTTCAGTGTTTCCACCGAGCTCAGCGGTACTTCCACGATGACAGTGTTTTCGTTCCCGGTCTGCAGTTCGCCCAGCCGTAACACCTTCGCCTGAAATGAAACGTCAGTGGGCAGTGTTGCTTCACTGAGCGTCTTCAGCACCGCGGCTTCGAACGGGCGAATCGTGTGACCCGAATCCGGCGGCATAGCGAAATAGCCGGCCCGCGAACTGATCTTCAATCCATCCCGCAGCGGCTTCACTGCAATCGGACGAAACTGGCCGTCAAAGTTTTCGATGGGAGGCACATACGACGCTTCGTAATAAGTCGTCATATCTTCGATGAGCCGCCGCAGCGGCTTTTTGATGTCTTCGCCGGAAGCGACATATGCGCCGCCGGTGCTTTCAGCCAGCCCAATCAGAGGACTTTTGTTCGCGTTGGGATCCGCGCCCTCGTAGCGGTCAAACTGATTGCTCACCATCGGCGCCAGACCCGGCGCAGCTTGCGGAACCGATTGCGGCAATCCGTTTGCTCCGGTCGACGTGGCCGCCGCCGGACCTGCCTGGGCCATTGCAGATTTAGCGTTTCCAATCGCCATCATAGCGACCATGCTCTGATCTGCCTGCGCGGTCAGCGCATTCGCATCGATGACGTAGATACTGACGCCAGCTCGATTCGCAGCGCCCACAATGTCGCGCAGCCGGTTTTCAGAAGTCGCATCCGACTGCAGCCCCTGCGCAAAATAAAGAACAGTCTTTCTGCCCGGCAGTCGTTGCTCGGTTCGAGCCAAAGCCAGCAACCCCGCCAGCCCCGGTTGCGCGTGCAACTCCTGCATCACGCGCTGCGACTCCTGCAATTCGGCCAGCACGATCTGCGCCGAGGTACGATCCTTAGCCGACACCGGCGCGCCAGTTTCGTCGTTCCCCGTCTTCGCAATCGCGAGCAGCCGTTTCTCCGCTGCTTCCGAACCCTTCGATCCGATCGACTGTTCGTCATCGGTCGCCTGAGCAATCGCGGCGCTCAACGGCGCACGATCCGACGTGAAATCGTGATACAGCATCAGACGTCCTTGCGCCTTCATTACGCAGATCGAAAACCCGTTCGGCGGGACCATCTTCAGAATCTTTCCTGCAATATCCCTGGCATTGTGCCCCGATGACGAATCCAGCCTGTCAAACACCAAAGTCAGCAAATGCTCCCCGCTGTCTCCCGTTACCAGATGCAGAGTAGAAATCTTGACGGGGACTCCTCCGTCTGTGACGACAATGTCCTCTGGCTTGAGGTCCGGAACCAACTTTCCCTTTTTCGTCCGCACCACAAGGTTCAGCGAGACTTCGTTCACATTCACCACGGTCGCCTGGTCAGGGTTCGTCTTCGCAGCGTCGCTCTGACCAAAGCAAAACGGAATGAGCAGAATGAAGATTGCAATATGCGCCGACAGAGAAGGAAGGAGCTTGGAGACAGTCACGCTGGCAGACCCTTGTGCCCCGGATTTGAGACGTCTACCGATGGAAAATCGATATGGCAGACGTTAGGATTCTGCTCCAACAGCCCGAGATTGTAAAGCCTTGATCCAGCTTGACCGATTCTGTCTTCACGCATTACCATTGGCGAACAAAAGGCGAACAGTCTATGTCTTCCCCGCCGCTGCCCATTTTCCCGGAAAAGCCGTCCCTCGTTGGAATTGCCCGCTTGGCATCGGAAGGCGAGTCCTTGCGCGAGGGCCATCATGTCGAATACTTCACACTCGCCGCGAAATCCCTGCTGAACCGCTGCGTCAGCAAGCGCGCTATGCCCTTCACCTGGACCATAAATCCCTATCGCGGATGCGAGTTCGGCTGCCGTTACTGCTATGCGCGCTACACGCACGAGTTTATGGAGATGCGCGACGGCATGGAGTTTGAGCAGAAGATTTACGTCAAGCAACATGCCGGCGAGCTATTGCGCCACGAACTTCGGCGCGTCAAGCCAAACGAATCCATAGCGCTGGGAACTGCGACCGACCCCTACCAGCCTGCCGAGCGCCGCTACGAAATTACGCGCGGAATTCTAGAGGAGTTCGCCCTTCATCGCGGACACGAGCTGGGCATCGTGACCAAATCCAACTTGATCATGCGGGATCTAGAACTGCTTCAGCAGGTCGCGCGATCGAACCGACTCTCGGTCCATGTCACCATTACTACGCTCAACGTCGACCTCGCCCGGATTCTGGAGCCGCGCGCGCCTCGCCCCGATCTGCGCGTGGGCGCGGTTCGCGCGC
This sequence comes from uncultured Acidobacteriota bacterium, assembly GCA_963793945.1. Lineage (GTDB taxonomy): Bacteria > Acidobacteriota > Terriglobia > Terriglobales > Acidobacteriaceae > Sulfotelmatobacter. The sequence continues at coordinate 65,384 of CAWCCE010000004.1, forward strand.
TTTCTCACGCAGGACTGCGCGTCGGAATCAGCTGTTCTCCCGTGATCCCCGGCATCACCGACTCTCCGAAGGATCTGGAATCTTTGATCCAAACCGCCGCCGATGCCGGCGCGGACTATGTGTTTGCGAATCCGCTATTCCTCAAGCCCTGCTCGGCGGCGGTCTTTCTTCCATTCCTTGAGCAGAACTTTCCGCATCTGGCGGAAAACTACCGCCAGCGGTATCAGGATCGAGCCTTCCTTCCTGCGACCTATGGAAAACGACTGTCGCAACTGGTTGCGCGCCTTCGCGAGAAGTACAAGCTCACTCGCTCGCATCGCGGCGAACGCTCTTCCTTCGCGACTAAATGGCCAGTGCAGGGGTTCGATGAGCAGTTAAGACTGTTCTGACTTCTTCACCTCCGAGGCCGCCGAAACTTGAGGAAATTTACCGCCGAGCCAAGTTCACATAATTCACTCGGCGACCTCTGCGGTCTCGTCGTTGCAAGAAATCTTCAACAGAAGACATTCTTCTATAATCGATCTGACCTGATGGCCACCGCCTCCCCACCCACCGGACCGACCGCTCAGCATCTGCCCTTCGGCACGCGAGTGCAGAATTTCTGGCGCCGCGTCACGGAAGGCCTCGAAGTCAGCCAGCTATGGTCGCAGTTTGAGTCTGAGGCCCGAGCCAGCTATCGCTTGTACTCGAAAGACGTGGCCGCCAAGACACCCGAAGGACTGACCGATCGCGGCCGCCACCTGCACGTCGTTAAGGAATTCTTCTGGGCTGTCTTCGAGAAGCTGTCACCGGCGCGCCGTGTGCTCATGCTGTTTGCGCTGATCTTGATCGTGATTCCTCACGGGGGATTCGAATACACCGGTGAAGCCGGAAAAGTCTATGCGGTCGAGTTCGATCTCCACTTCTGGGCAGCCCTCGTTTTGCTATTGCTGCTGATGCTTGAAATCGCGGATCGCGTGGTTATGAAACGCGACCTGCAGATCGCGAAGGAGATCCAGACGTGGCTTCTGCCCGGTGCTCCGCCGCAGATTCCCGGTCTAGCGCTGGCTTATACCACGCGTCCCGCCAACACGGTTGCCGGAGATTATTACGACGTCTTCCCACGGCCCGGCAGGACAATCGCTGAGAACCGTGTTGTGCTCGCGGTCGCCGATGTCGCGGGTAAGAGCATCCCTGCCGCCATGCTGATGGCGACCTTCCAAGCCAGCCTGAAAACACTATCCACCGCGCAAGTGGCTCTACCGGAACTCGCTTCAAATATGAATCGCTACGCCTGCACCAACAGCCAAGGCGGACTGCGCTTCACCACCGCATTTCTGGCAGAGTACGATCCCGTGCAGCGTACGCTGGAGTACATCAACGCCGGCCACAACAATCCCATCCTGCGCCGCGCCAGTGGGCTCATTGAGCGCCTCGATATCGGCGGTTTACCGTTCGGCATTCTGCCCGACGCCAAGTACGAATCTGCCCGAGTCACGCTCGCCCCTGGAGATTGGCTGATTATCTTCACCGACGGATTAGTAGAAGCCGAAAACGCACGTCAGGATGAATACGGCGAAGCGCGCCTGCTGGCGGCCATCGATGCCAACCGCTCAGTCGAACCCACCGAAATGCTCAAGAGACTGATGGCCGAGGTCGACCTCTTTGTGGGAAATACTCCCCAGCACGACGACGTCACCTGCATGCTGCTGAAATCGGAGTAGCCGCTGCTAGGATTCTTTCTCGCTCTCGTCGGCGATGCCGATTTTTGAGAGCCGATAGCGCAGCGCATTGCGCGAAAGCCCCAGCAACCGCGCGGCCTGACTCTTGTTTCCGTTCGCGCGACGCAATGCTTCCTGCACCATTTCATCTTCCCACTGTTCGAGCGTCATACCATCGGGAAGAAATCCCGGCGCTCCGTTTCCGGCCTTCGACGGACGTATATCGAGGTGAATGTCGGCGGCTTCGAGCACATTGCCTTTGCTCAGCGCGCATGCTCGTTCAATCACGTTCTGCAGTTCGCGGACATTTCCGGGCCAGTGATAGTTCACCAGCATCTGCATCGCTTCAGACGAAATGCCTTCGATGACCTTGCCGGAATCTCCTGCGAAACGCGCAATAAACAAATTGGCCAGATCAGGAACGTCTTCCTTGCGCTCGCGCAACGGTGCGATGTCGATCGGCACCACATTCAGCCGGTAATAGAGATCTTCACGGAACGTGCCCTGCTCGAGCGCCTCGCGCAGGTCGCGATTGGTCGCCGCGATCAGCCGTACATCCACCTTGACCGTCTTCGTTCCACCCAGCCTCTCAAATTCACGCTCTTGCAGCACCCGCAGCAGTTTCACTTGGGTTACTGGAGGTACGTCGCCGATCTCGTCGAGAAACAGCGTTCCCTTGTCAGCCAGCTCAAACTTTCCTGGCTTGCTGGCCACCGCCCCGGTAAACGCTCCCTTTTCGAAGCCAAACAGTTCGCTTTCCAGAAGATTTTCCGGGATCGCCGTGCTGTTGATCTTCAGGAAGGGTCCCGTTGCGCGCCGCGATTTCTCATGAATCGCCCTAGCAACCAAATCCTTGCCTACGCCGCTTTCACCACCCAACAATACCGTCGCGTTCGTCGGCGCGACCCGCTCAACCGTCGCGAGGACCTCCTGCATCTTCGGACTCCGCGCCACTACGTTCGGATGCGAATAGCGCTTCCCTAACGCCTCCCTCAGCGACCGGTTCTCTTCCCGAAGATTGCGGACATCCAACTCTTTGTGGATGACCATCCGCATCTCGGTCAGAGAGAATGGCTTCAACACGTAGTCGCTGGCGCCGGCCTTCATCGCTTCGACCGCGGTTTCAACGCTTCCGAATGCGGTCATCACGACCACCGGCAACGCAGCATTTTGCCGCTTGATGGTTTGCAAGAACTCCAGTCCATTCATCCCGGGAAGCTTCAGGTCGGTCAATACGAGATCGATCGGGTTTTCGCGCAATAGCTTGAGACCAGTTTCCGCATCTCCGGCCGAGTGCGTCGAGAATCCGTCCTCCCCGAGGTTCAACTCGAGCAGGCGGCGCATCTTGGCTTCGTCTTCTACAATCAGAATAGCCGGCATGAATTCATCGTCCTGAATTCTTCGTTTCTCACGAGATCACCAGATGAGCGGTGCCGCCCGCGGGACTGTTTTCGGTCACGGCAGGAAAAAATATCACGAAGCATGCACCCGGCCCTCCGCCGGCAGTAGCGCCGCTATTTCCAGCGTTCTCGATACGGATTGATCCATGATGCCCATCAATAATCTTCGAGACGATCGACAAGCCCAACCCCACGCCCGTCTTTTTCGTAGTCACAAACGGATTAAAAATCTGCTCCCGCAGCTCCTGCGATATTCCGGGTCCGGTATCCGCAATTCGCACTTCCACTCCCTCGACGCTGTGCCCATGGCGAGTATTTTGGCGGCCACGTTCTGCCGTAACGCGCAGCACTCCGCCGGCGGTATTCATCGCATCGTAGGCGTTTTGAATGATGTTCACAAAGGCCTGCTCCGCCAGACTCTCATCCAGTGGCACCTCAGGCAGATTCGCCTGATACTGCTTCTCGACCCGCACGGGCGCACCCTTCCAGAATTGAGCTACATCGTTGAGCGCACGATCGAGCACCGAAGGAATATCTTGCGGCGACAGATCGGCATGCAGGGGCCGTGCAAAATCCAAGAATCGCGTGACCAGCGCGCTCAACCGGTTGGTCTCGGTCGAAATATATCCCGCAAGTTCCGTGGCCAGAGGATTCGATTCCCCTAGCTTCTGCGTCAGCATCTCTGCCGAACCTTTGATCACTCCCAACGGATTGCGGATCTCATGAGCAAGTCCGGCCGAGAGCTGGCCTAAAGCTGCCAGCCGCTCCGATCTCCTCGCTTCTGCTTGCGCCTGCTCCAGACGGCGGTTCGCTTCCGCCAGCGTCTCTGCCAGTTCCTGATATTTCTGAGTCTGGCGCCGGCTTTCCACCACGAATTTATTCACAACCATCGCTGCCAGGTAGAAAAACAGAATCCGCACAGCCAGGCGTCCGTAATCCTCTTCTGAAATTTCAAATTCCTGCAGCGCCGGATAAAGATAAGAACAGTAGGCGGCCGATGCCAATGAGGTCCACAGCAACGTAGCCCACGGCCCGAAATACTCCGCCGCCGTCACCGCAGGAACAAAATAAATCGGATAGTAGTAGCTGTTGATCGCGAGCTCGCCCGTGTGATCGACCAGCATGGTGGCCAGTGCGATCTTCAAGAGAACAAGATAAGCTGGCCCTCGCCGCGGCAGCCGTTCTATCAACCAACTCTCTCCCAGCTGAATGACTCCGAAAGCAAGCAGGATAAGTTGCTTGTGGATTTCCCGTTGTGGCGGCAGCACTGCCAGGGCAGCCAGCAGCACTAGCCACAGCAGATCCATCCAGTTGATCTTCGGACGCTTCGTTTCGCTCATCGTTCCGCCCGGCAACGGCTATAAAAAAGTTACGCCGGGAGTCGTTGTGCCGCTCCCGGCGCTGTCGTTCTCAATCGCTCGTTCGCAAAAACATCTCATGCGAACCCTACCATATCGCAAGGCACCATCGTCAACGTCCTACTTTTTCGGCTTCTCCTGTTTCGGTTCGGGTGCCCGCTGCTGTGGCTGCGGCCGCGACTGCGCCGGAGGCGAACTCGGCCGCTGTTGCTGCCATTGATTGAACTTCTGCGCCTGCTGCTGTTCCTGTTGCGGCGTCCGCTGCTGCACTGGAGGCGTCGGCCTCACCAACGGATGCGATCCTTGCGGAGCCGCCGTTTGCTGCGACTCCCTGAAATCGCGGTTCGTCGGCTGCATCCGATTCTGCGGAGTTTGCGCGTTCCGGTTTTCCGTCTCCGAACTTCCCTGCTGTTCAAAGGTTCGGGGCTGCGTTTGCGGCATCTGGCGAACCTGGCTGTTGCCGCCATTGTTGTCATTGGCAGGCGGGCTGAACGACCGGAAGCCTTGCTGGTTCGGCTGCGAGCGTCCCTCCTGATTCATTTGCGCAGGCCGCGACGGACCTGCCGGATGCACCAGCGACTGCTCATTCAAGTGTCCCCCGGCTTGTGCCTGCCGTTGGTCCATCGAACGCTGCGGCGCTGGAGGCGTTCTCACTGCAACCACCGGGCGGTTGATCACTGCAGCCGGAGGCCGCACTGACACCGGACGTCCCGCGCCTACTACGCTGCCACGCACCGGTTCAACCGATGCCATGCGGCTCACTGGTGCCGCCAGTATTTCGCGCTGATCCACCCGCATTACGTTCTGCGCCACCGGACGCGCATTCACAAACGCGTCATGCGACACAACTGTCACGCCATTGTTCACGCGCTGGTTGACGTAGGTGATGTTGTTAATTGTCGTGCTCCGGTTGACAATCACTGTGTTGTACACATTCGTCACTCGCGTCACACTCACGGATGTATTCGTGATGTTCACATTGTTCACGTACCCGCGGCTCACGTGATATCCAGGTACATAGACTTCTCCCGGGGCCAGCGGGAACCATCCCACACCAACGCCAGCGGAGAAGTGGAACCCAGGTCCGCCGCCGACAAAGGCTACCATCGCCGGCGCCCACACCGGACGCACAACCACCGGTCCCGGCACCCAGAACCACCCGCTGTTTACGAATGCCCAACGTCCGTAGTGGAATGGCGCAAATCCCCATGGCTCATCTTCCACCCAAGTCCAGCCCCACGGCCCAACGTATGCCCAGTGGCCGTAATGGTACGGAGCCCATCCCACAACCACGGCTCGTGGACGCCAGCACTCGCCGTAGCCAGCCACATAGCTCCAGTCGCCGTTGTCATCGAGATCTTCGTAGCCCGTCATTTCGCGGGATACATAATTCGCCGAGTCGGCGCGATCTTCACGGTCATCTCGTTCGAATGCCCAGCTGTCAAAATCGTCCTGATTCCCCAGTTGCTGCAGATCGTAGTCGAGATGCTGCTCGTTGCCGGAAAAGGTAGCTGTCTGACCCGCAACCACGGTATAAGTCAGTCCCCCGCCGGTCACGCGCCCGCGCCCGTGCCACACCGTGGTGATCGTCTGGCTTCCATCCTCGCTCACGTCGAGGCGGTATGTTCCTGGCTGCAGCAGGCTAAACGCAAGATTCGGAGTATCGACTTCATAGCTGTCGTCGTCATCCACGTGGCGCACGCGCAAAATCAAAGATCCCTGCGCCAGGCGAATCTGCGTGGTGTGATCGTCAAGTGCCAGAAATGTAATCCCGGTCTTGGCCCCCAGCCGCAGTGCCGTCGATCCGACATGCACTTCGGCGCGCGAATTCTCGTCGGCCCACAGATCGTCGCCGGTTACCATCGGCCGGTTCGGAACCGAGTTCACCCAGTCATCTTCTCCTGCGGGACGAAACGAAACCGAGCCCTGCGAAAAGTCCAAACGACCGACTCGCGCCGGAGGATCCGCTGCCTGATCGTTCTGCTCATCCTGATCTTGATCCTGTTGATCTTGCGCTTTAGCGGGAGTGGAAAATTGCAGAGCGAACATAACGCTCGCGAGTAGGACCATCCAAAACCACAAATTGCGTGTTTTCATAAATGTCGCCCCAAGCGTAAATAGAGTCGATGCGTGTCGATCTTACCTTCATTCTCTGTAAACACGATAGAGACGCTTTAGTTTCCTGCGTGAGGGAAGTACCTGTGGAAGACGCACTTGGAGAGGACGGGGAAAGTGGCCCACCCTAGCCGCGGGTTTGGGCGGCTCGGGTGGGTATTTTGACTTTGTGACGTTTTAGAACTTTAGTTCTTCAACTTCGGCCGCTGGCACGCATCAACAATCTTGGTGGGATCGATGGCATCCTTGTCAACTTGCACTTCCGCGATCTTTCCATCTTTGGTGATCAGGAAGTTGACGCGTCGCGCTGCCTGATATTCGTCTTTATAGATTCCGTATTCTCGTGTGGTTTTGCCGCCCCAATCGCTAAGCAGCGGGAAGGTAACTCCAATTTGGTCGGCGAAGGCTTTATTGGCGAAGGGACTATCCATGCTCACACCCAAGACCTGGGTGTCCGTAGCTTCCAGCTCCTTCAAATGCTGCTGGAAGTTTTTCATTTGCTGGGTTCAACCACCGGTAAATGCGAAGACGAAGAATGCCAGAACTACATTCTTCTTTCCTCGGTAATCACTCAACTTTATGTCTTTGCGATCGGTGCCGTCGAAATACTTGAGATTGAAGTCAGGAGCCATGTCCCCAACCTTGGGCATTGCTCCCTCGGCTTTGGCTTGCGCGAATCCCGATGCGCTCACGCTGAGCGTGCTGGCCAACAGCAATGCCGCCGCCAGCAGCCTCGATTGTCGTTTCTGCATTTGAACCCCTCCCACGGAGTATGCAACCAGCATACCCTCGCCGCGCTTTTGCCGTAAATAAGGATGCCTTTCGGTAACCATTGTTGCCCTGTTTCACATTGCTCAAACCGATGCGGAAACAGTACATTGCATGCAAAGCAGTTTCCGCGACCGCGCGGAGTTGAGCCTGACCGACGCCATGAGTATCGCCACACTGAACGACATCTACTTCACCGCGCTCGAACGCAATCTCGATCGCATGTTGCTTTACCGCGAAGCGGGAAAATGGCTGCCGATCTCGTCGCGCGAATTCGGCCAGCGCGTCGCCCGGATCAGCCACACGCTCCGGTCTTGGGCAATCCAACCCGGCGACCGCGTCGCCATTCTCAGCGAAAACCGCCCCGAATGGCCGATGGCCGATATGGCCACGCTCCTCATCGGCGCCGTGACCGTGCCTCTCTATACAACGCTCACCCCCGAACAAACCGCTTTCGTGCTGAACGATTCCGGTTGCCGAGTAATTTTTCTGTCCTCCGACCAGCAGTTGCACAAAATGCTTTCCATCCTCCCGCAGACAAAGATCGAGCGCATCATCGTCATGGACTCGATCGAATTCGCCGGCGATCTCGCGCCCTTCGCCAGCCGCTGCGTGACGCTCGATCGCATTGGACACGACGGTCCGGATATCCTCGGCCCTCAGATCGAGACGCGTGCCCGCTCCATTTCTCCCGATGACCTCGCAACCATCGTGTACACCTCGGGCACAACCGGCACTTCGAAGGGCGCCAAGCTGACGCATGGTAACATCGCCTCCAACATTCTCTGTTCCCTGCTTGGCTTCGATATGCAGCCGGGCCTCGTCAGCATCTCATTTCTGCCGCTCTGCCATATCACCGCGCGCCACTTGGATTTCGCCATGCTCTATCACGGCGTGACGCTCGCCTATTGCCCATTCATTGAGCGCTTGCCCGAGGCCTTGCAGGAGGTGCGACCTTCACTGTTCGTCGCCGTTCCGCGCGTCTACGAAAAGATCTACGCGCAGGCCGAGCAGAAGGCCAAAGGATTTCCCAAGCGCGCCATCTTCAACTGGGCACTCTCAGTCGGACGTCGGAACAAACCTGAAATCCTCGCGGGACGCATTCCCAAATCACCCGCCTGGAACCTTGCCAACAAACTCGTCTTCTCCAAGATTCGCGAAGGCATGGGTGGGAGGGTTGAGACGTTCATCTCCGGAGGCGCTCCGCTCGGGCGTGAACTCGCCGAATGGTATGCCGCCGCCGGCATTCGCATTCACGAAGGCTATGGGCTCACCGAAACCTCACCGGTCATCGCGCTCAACACGCCCAAAAATCATCGCATCGGAACCGTCGGCAAGATCATGCCGAATCTCGAAGTCCGCATCGCGGAGGATGGCGAAATCCTCGTGCGCGGTCCCTCCATTTTTAAAGGCTACTGGAATCGCCCGGACGAGACTCACGCTGCGTTCACAGGAGATTGGTTCAGGACCGGCGACATCGGCAATATCGATGCCGACGGATATCTCTCCGTCACCGACCGCAAGAAAGATCTGATCAAGACGTCGGGCGGGAAGTTCATCGCGCCTCAGCCCATCGAGAATTCGCTCAAGCTCAATCCGCTGGTCGGAGTCGCGGCCATTCTCGGCGACCGGCGTAAATTTCCCGCAGTGATCGTATCGCCAAATTTTTCGCTGTTGGAAGAGTGGGCGCGCACCAATGGCATTCCGTTTGGTTCGCGGGGAGAGCTGGTCGCAAATCCGAAGGTCCAAAGCCTGTACGACGGGATCGTGGAAGCCATCAATCAGAATTTGGCTCGCTTCGAAAAACTCAAACGCGTGATGCTGGTGCCGGACGAATTCACCGCAGATAACGGTGCCCTGACGCCGACTCTAAAGCTTCGCCGCCGCGTCATCGAAGATCGCTATCGCCAGCAGATCGACGACCTCTACGCCCAAGCAGAAGCGGCGACCGTTTCCTGAAATGTGGGGACAGCCGCCATCGGCTGTTCGTCGAGCGAAGCTCAACAGTTTCGCGTACCCGCCTTCATTTCATTACAATGTTTCCATGTCGGACTCATTGATTATTGCCGGACGTTCTTTTCGCTCGCGACTGATTGTTGGCACGGGAAAATATAAATCTTTCCAGGAAACGGCGCGCGCCCTTGAAGCCAGTGGCGCAGAGATGGTCACCGTCGCGGTGCGCCGCGTCAACCTCGACCGCAGCAAGGAATCGCTGCTGGACTACATCGATCCAAAGAAATACTTCTTGCTTCCCAACACAGCCGGCTGCTATACGGCCGACGAAGCCATTCGAGCCGCGCGCCTGGGCCGCGAAGTCGGGCTGTCGGATTGGGTCAAACTCGAAGTCATCGGCGATCAAGCCACGCTTTATCCCGATGTGCAGGCCACGCTCGAGGCGACACGTGTGCTGGTGAAAGAAGGGTTCACCGTGCTTCCTTACACGTCGGATGACATCGTCTTCGCCAAGCGCTTGATCGACGCAGGAGCCGCAACCATCATGCCGCTGGGCGCGCCAATTGGCAGTGGTATGGGGATTCAGAATCAGGCTCATATCCGCATCCTGCGCGAGATGATCACAGGAGTTCCGTTGATTGTCGATGCAGGCGTCGGAACAGCATCGGACGCGGCCATCGCCATGGAACTCGGCGCGGACGCAGTCCTGATGAACACCGGCATCGCCAACGCCCAGGATCCAGTATTGATGGCCGAAGCGATGCGAAACGCCGTGATTGCCGGACGCCAAGCCTATCTCTCAGGGCGCATGCCGAGGAAGTTGTATGCCACTGCAAGCTCGCCGCTGGAAGGCGTGGTCCGCTGAGAAAAACAAAAGGGCGACCAAAAGGCCGCCCTTCAAATTTCCATCAGACTCTCTCTACAGCATCTTCACGCTGTCGACTTTGATCGAGTCTTTCCCCATCGTCCCAGTCACGGCGACGTGATGTCCTTCATGCCCCTTCAGGGCATCCGGATTCTCGACGGCCAGTACTTTCGAATCTCCATCGGTCACCACAACCATCTTCGCGCCAGCAGCGAGGCACTTCTTGGTGCAGGCTTCTGCGCCCGCGTTCGCACCCTTGGCACCGCACTTGTCGTCCACCACCCATCCCTTAACCGTGCCGCTCTTGCCCATGTCGTCGAACGCCATCGCGGACAAAGCAAACACGAAGCATACTGCCATACAGATCGCTAAAATCTTTCTCATGGCCGGTTGTTCTCCTTTGTGAATTCGGATTGCGGCCCCACACCGCAACTAACCGTGCGTCGGGAACAATGTCGTCGCTTGGGCAACAAATCCCGGCTGAACTGGAATGAGGCAGGCCGAATATATCACAGCGAAACAAAGCGATTGTCAGAAGGGCAGCGACCAAAGTCGAATTTTGCACACGGAGAAAATCCTGTCGGCTACTTTTTCGCGGTGTGATTCGAGGGTACAGCGGGCTTTGCGGGCGTGGGCGGGACGTATACGTACTCTCCGGGCTTGGCGTATCCGAGTTGTTCGCGGGCCTCTTTTTCAATCGCCGTCTGGTCGCTTTTCAGACCTTGAATCTGCTGAGTGTATCGGTCGTTCTCTTGCTGCTCCAGCACGATTTGTTTGCGCAACGACTGGTATTCTGCACGCTTTTGCTTATAAACGACCATGCCATTCGCGCCAAACATAACGTGGACAAACAGCGATCCTGCCAGCACCGCGACGGCAACTGTGGCAATGCGCCGCCGAAGAGCGTAAGTACGGGACGCTACCGGACGAACGCGTTCGATCCATGAGGCCGCGAATGCCTCAGCCTGCGGAGCGCGGTCGACAACGGCGCGAAGACCGTCCTCAGGACGTGGGAAGCGAGCGATTCTGGGCAAATTCTTCAAGTGATTCTTTTACTCAAAAATCCAATTCTTCGCGGCGGTGCTAAGCTTTTCCAAACCACGCTCGCTGCGAGCTTCGGTGTAGACCCGGACAACCGGTTCCGTCCCCGACAAGCGGTAACAAACCCACGATCCATCGGAGAACACTAGTTTTAGTCCATCCTTGCGATTGACCTCGCTTACGGTGTGGCCACAGAAGTCGCGCGGATCAGACTTCAACTTCTCAGTGAACTTCGCCTTCACCTCCGGCGTCAATCGGAAGTTCTGGCGCTCGGGATAAAAGGAACCAACCTGGTTACTGATGGCCTTTAATTGCTCGCCGAGAGACTTCCCTCTCTTCGCTACCGCCTCGCAACACAGCAGGCCGGCAAGCAGTCCATCTTTCTCGGGAACGTGGTGACGGATCGAGAGCCCAGCGCTCTCTTCTCCGCCGATCGCGATCTTGTCCTGCATGATCAGTTCGCCAATGTACTTAAATCCGACAGGAGTTTCATACAATTCCACTTCGTGCGCCTTCGCCAAAGCGTTGATGAGGTTCGTCGTAGCCACCGACTTCGCAACTCCATTTTTCCAGCCGCGGCTCTCGACCAGATAATCGAACAGCAGCGCGATTACGTAGTTGGGCTGCAGAAAGGTTCCGTCGGCGTCGACAATGCCGAAGCGGTCCGCGTCGCCATCGGTCGCAATGCCGATCTGCGCACCGCTCTCGCGCATCTTCTTGCGCAGATCTTCAAGCAGATGATCGTCTGGCTCTGGAGCATGTCCGCCAAACAGCACGTCGCGATAATCATGCACGGTCGCAACCTGAACGCCAGCGTTGCGGAGCAGTTCGTCCGAGTAGCCGCGCGCCGCTCCCCACATGGGATCGAAGGCCACTTTGAGCCCAGCCTTGCGAATTCCTTCGAGGTCGATAATCTCGGCGAGGCGTTTCAGGTAAGCGGGCTTGGGATCGAGCGACTCGCTCGCGGGCGAAGCTGTGCTCGCAGCCTTTGCTGATGGAGCGTTGTCTGCCGCTACAATCTCTGCTTCGATCTTCTTCGTGACTTCGGGTAGAGCTGGACAGCCATCGGGCGTCGAGAACTTTATGCCGTTATATTCCGGCGGATTATGCGACGCCGTGAAGTTGATAACGCCATCGGCTTTGTTGTGAACCACTGCATGCGCAAATGCCGGGGTGGGAGCTGGCTCGGCGACAACCAATGGCGTGATTCCTTGCGCGGACAGGATTTCCGCAGCCATCGAGCAGAAGGTTTCTCCCAGGAAGCGGGGATCGCGGCCTACGATGATTCGCGCGCCTTTGGCCTTCTGCGACGCAACGTAACGTGCGATACCGGTGACAGCGCGGCGCACGTTGGCCATGGTGAATTCATCGGCCATGACTGCGCGCCAACCCGATGTCCCGAACTTGATTTGCGTTAGCATGTCGACCTCATTGGATTGCACGAAATGCTAATCTCTCCGTAAGCCAGCCGAAAGTGTCCGGCTGTAAGCGGACGGCTGATTCTATATGACTGACAAGCGAATCGTCCTCTCGACGGCTAGCTCGGAAGAGGAAGCCCGCAAGATCGCACGACACCTGGTCGAGCGGCAACTTGCGGCGTGCGTGAATATCGTTCCTCAGATCGAGTCCGTTTATCGCTGGCAAGGTAAGGTGGAAGAAGCGCGCGAATGGTTGCTGCTGATTAAGACCACTTCGGAACGATTCCCGGCAGTACGCGATGCGCTGCTCGAGTTGCATTCTTACGATGTGCCGGAATGCATTGCCATCGCCGCCGAAGACGGCAGTGCCGGCTACCTGGACTGGATCGGGGAGTCGGTGAAGTAGCGTCAGGCGGCGCATCCCCGCAGGTTTAGCCGCCAGTAGTCCAGACAAAACGGCGGATCATCGGCAGCAGCCTGATCGGTGAGCGCAGCCATGAACTCCGAACGCAACTCTTCGGTTGGCAGGTTTTGCAGGTGCTGACGCAGGACGATATTGCGCACGAACTCACTGTAGTGACCCGCATCGTCGAGGACAGTTGGGGCGGCCTCGACTGAAGTTTCAACGTCCACAAATCCCGCGCGCTTCAGGGTGGCTGCTCCGCCTTCCGCGTCCTCGAAAAGCCAAGGCTCGTGGAAACCTTCGAAATACGGCGCGAACTTCGGCGTGGCGGCGAGAACATTCGCACGATCGCGAAGGCGCGCAACATTCGGACCGCCTCCGCATTGAGCCTCCAACCAGCCTCCGGGGATCAGCGCTCGATGCAGATTCGCGAACAGCGTATCGTGATCGCGCACCCAATGGAATGCCGCGGTGCTCACGATAACGTTGAATGCTGCGACGAACGGCAGATGGAGAAAATCACAAGCAACTAGGCTCACGCGCGCGCCAACGTTCGAACCAAGGTGCTCGCAGGCGGAGCGCAACATGTTTTGCGAGAGATCGATGCCGACGACGCGTCCGTTGGGTAAAGCTTCGAGCAGTTCGGCGGTCAGGCGTCCAGTGCCACAGCCTGCATCGAGGACAACTTCGTCTCCGCGCAATTGAAGCCGCGACAAGACTTTCTTGCCCCAACTGACTTGCGGTCCGGAGAGACGATGGTAAACCGCGGAATTCCACTCGCGAGTACCGGATTGGTTTTGATCATTCAACGAAACGTTGGAGATCCTATTCTTCTTTTGTATCCGCTAAAATCATTGAAAATCCGTGGCTAGATTTAGATCGCATTCAGTGCCTGGTCGAGATCGTCGAGAATATCGTCAACATCCTCGATACCCACGGAGATACGAACGAGACCGTCGGTGATGCCGATCGCTTTGCGTCCTTTCACTCCAAGCGCGGCGTGAGTCATGGTCGCGGGATGCGAGATCAATGTTTCCACTCCGCCAAGCGACTCGCCGAGCGAACAGATGCGGCATTTTTTCAGCATCTTGTTGGCATTCTTGAGTGATCCAGTTTCGAAGGTGATCATCGATCCGAAGCCGGTCATCTGACGCTTCGCCAACTGATGCTGCGGATGGTCGGGCAATCCCGGGTAGAAAACTCTCTTCACTTTTTTGTGCTTCGAGAGGAAGTCAGCGACTATGCGTCCGCTGCGATCATGAATCTCCATGCGCGCGGCTAGCGTCTTCACTCCGCGTAAGACGAGGAAGCATTCGAAAGGCGAAAGAATCGCGCCAGCGGCCTTCTGCAGAAACGCCAACTGGTCAGCGTGCTCTTGTTGGGCGCAGACGACTACTCCTCCCAAACCGTCGCTATGACCGTTCAGAAATTTGGTAGTCGAATGCACAACCATGTCGGCACCTAGCGCAAGCGGCTGCTGGAAATATGGCGACATGAACGTGTTGTCGACCACCAGCAGAACCTTCCTGCGGTGGCAGATCGCCGCGATGGCGGCGAGATCGCTCAGCCGCATCATGGGATTCGTGGGCGTCTCGATATGGACCATGCGGGTGTTCTTGCGAATGGCGCGCTCGACGTTCGCTGCATCGGAAGTATCGACGTAAGAGAATTCCAGCCCGAAGTTCACCATCACGCTGTTGAAGAGGCGCGGAGTTCCGCCGTAGAGGTCGTCGCCACAAACCACGTGATCTCCAGACTTCAACAGGGTCACGATGGCGTTGATCGCCGCCATGCCGCTCGCAAAGACGCGGGCAGCGACTCCGCCTTCGAGAGAGGCGAGATTTTCTTCGAGACGCGCGCGCGTGGGATTGGAAACGCGGGAATACTCATATCCCTTGTGCTCGCCGATTCCCTGCTGAACGTACGTCGAGGTTGGATAAATCGGGACAGTGACAGATCCCGTGAGCGGGTCGGGTTCCTGACCGGCGTGGATAGCGCGAGTGGCAAATCCTAAATTTTTCTGTGGCTTCATCGATTCTCGTTTTGGGAATCCTTCAGTTTCGGGGGTATCCCTCCCCCCAGGGGTCTATTTGAATCTTGGAGTTAGGGGAAAATCGTCAAATAGTCCATGTATTGCAACAAGATACGGGCAAAATATTGACTCTAAAGGAGTTACGCTTTCTGCATGCGGTAAGTCCTTTGGAATCAGTCCGCAATTTTGCGATTCCCCGCAAAATTTTGAGCGGTTAGGAGTTAGGAGGCTTTAGCGGTGTTACGCCAAACATTTGCATCCTAACGTGCCCGACCTGACAGGGTCAGGGAGGGGTCGGGGTGAAGTCAAGTACATCTGAACATTTGGAGAGCTATTTCTGTTCAAAAGTTGGGAGAAGGCGTAAACAACGGATTCGTTCGCTTTTCCGGACTCTACCCGGCACTCGCGGCGTTATCTTACCCCTTACGCAGTCGGCACGCGGAAGGAAACGTTGAACGAGATTCTTGGGTGACGGTCGCTAGAATAAGACTAAAGTCTTTTCTTCGGGGCGCGAGAACCGCTAATGATGGAGTAATTCTGATGTGGTCATTAGGCTCCTGGAACGGCCGACGCCCTTTCAAGCAGTCGGTTATGCGACATGACTAATCATTGTGGCGCGGCCTTGTCCGCCAAAGTCGTACGATTGCCGCTATCAGTGCTCCTGGGATTAGCACTCCAAAAACGATCATACAAACGACAACGAGATATGGAGAGTTAGACCATAGCCGTCGAAGCAGATCTGAGTCGATCTTTGCGAACATTGCCAATCCTATTATTGGCACCGCCAGACAGAATGTCGTCCAGGCTTTATTGACTTGATGTGGCGCACCGACAGTCTTGTTCCATGCAATTCCTACCATGTAGCCGACTATCGGTACGAGGAACGTAAATGCTAGGGCGTAGGCTAGCTTAGCGGTATCTGTTTCCATGTGTTATTCCAAACGCTTCTTTCCCGAGTTACAAAAAAGCCAGGGGTTCATGCTATCTTGAAATCGCCGCGCCCAAAGCCGCTGCTCTAACGGCGACGCCTCCCAGCCTACCCATTCCCAACTTCTGATGTCGTTAATATTGCCCCACTTCCTTTCGGGGGCGTGACGGCGCTGTAGGGGTCAGTGCAACGCTAATGAATGCCGCCTCGCGGGTGCTGATCCTCGAGATTTGCCACCGTTGTGCTATGCCTGAAGGCATAGCCTGATACGAAGCGACATGAAAGCTCTGACCCAGTGCGAATTACATTCCGCCTTCGAAGATGTTTTTGGAGAGGTAGCGCTCGGCGGAATCGGGGATGATGGTGACGACGCGCTTGCCGGGGCCGAGTTGCTTGGCAACTTTCAGTGACGCGGCGACGGCGGCGCCTCCGCTGGATCCTGCGAGAACCCCTTCCTGAGCAGCGAGTGTTTTTACGGTGCCGAAGGCGTCATCGTCCATCACCATGAGGACTTTGTCGCAGACCGAGCGGTCGAAGGTCTTCGGAATGAAACTCGCGCCAATACCTTCGACCTTGTGCGGGCCGGGCGGGCCGCCGCCGAGAATCGAGCCCTGAGTTTCGACCGCATAAGCCAGAACACCTGGAAGCTTTTCTTTCAGATAGCGCGCGACACCCGAGAACGTTCCGGAAGTTCCACAGCCGATGACGACGGCGTCGATGCGTCCATCCATCTGTTCGAAGATTTCGCGGGCGGTCGTTTCGTAGTGGTAGTCGGGATTGGCGAGGTTTTCGAACTGTCCGGCCATAAACGCGGTGGGGTCGGTCGCAACCAACTCTTTGGCCTGCCGGATGGCGCCCTGCATGCCTTCAGCATCGGGAGTACGAGTTACATCAGCGCCGAGGGCGCGCATAATCTTGACCTTTTCCTCGGAAAAACGCTCGGGCACGAATAGCTTCACTTTGTAGCCACGGTTGACGCCGATGAGCGCCAGTCCGATGCCGGTGTTTCCGGCGGTGGCTTCAACGATCGTCCCGCCGGGCGAAAGCTTGCCGTCTTGCTCGGCGCGGCGGATGATCCCGATCGCTGCGCGATCTTTCACGCTGCCGCCGGGGTTCAGGTATTCGAGCTTGGCGAACACCTCAGCCGATCCCGCGGGGACGAGACGCTTGAGTTGCAGCATGGGAGTCTCGCCGACCAGTTGGGTGATGTCGTCGGCGACGCGCAAGCGGGACATTTCTTGATTCTTGGAAGGCACCTTACAGGGTACGAGCGCTGTCGGGAATCGTCAATGCGGGGGCTAAAGCGCTTTATATGAACCGAACGCCTATCGCGGCCCTTGAAGGGGCGCTCTTCCACGATTGCTCAACATCCTTGCTTGATGGCGCGGTTCCAATTGCAGCACCGATTCGCGTACGGGCAGGCGCGGGTCCCAAAAGCTTTAACCACGAAGGACACTAAGTGGCACGAAGGAAGAAAATCCCACTTTGTCTTGGCGGATATAATTGGCGCCCACTTCTTTCCTTGAAAGGAATTACATGCGACGCTTCGCCGCTGTGGTGCTGGCTTTTGGATTGATGATGCCGTCGGTGTCTCTTGGGGCAGATACCGCTCCGCTTGCAGGATTTTCTGCGCAGTCCAGCCAGGCCGAACGCGAATGGGAGATGAAGTTCCGGGCCATCCCTGATCCGGCAAACATGCGGGAAGATATGCGGCTGCTGAGCGCGCGTCCACACCACGTAGGCTCGCCCTACGACAAGCAGAATGCGGAGTGGATTCTGGCGCGCTTCAAAGAGTGGGGATTTGACGCTCACATCGAGACGTTCAATGTGCTGTTCCCTACTCCGAAGGTGCGGCTGCTGGAGATGATCGAGCCCACGAAATTCGCGGCCAAGCTGGAAGAGCCGGCGCTGGCGGTCGATCCGACTTCGAATCAGAAATCGGAGCAGCTTCCAACGTACAACGCTTATTCGATCGATGGCGATGTGACGGCGCCTCTGGTATTCGTGAATTACGGATTACCCGAGGACTACGACAAGCTGGACCGGCTCGGAATCTCGGTGAAGGGCGCAATCGTGATCGCGAAGTACTTGCACTCGTGGCGCGGGGTGAAGCCGAAGATTGCGGCGGAGCATGGAGCGATCGGGTGCCTGATTTATTCCGAGCCACAGGATGATGGCTACACGCGGGACGACGTGTTTCCGGAAGGGCCAATGCGCAATCGGGAAGGAGTACAGCGCGGCAGCGTGATGGATTTTGCGTCGGTGAGTCCGGGAGATCCGCTAACGCCCGGCGTGGGTGCGACCGCGGATGCCAAGCGTTTGCCATTGAGCGAAGCCAAGAGCCTGACGAAGATTCCCGTGCTGCCGATCTCGTACGGCGATGCGCAGCCGCTGCTGGCCGCGCTGAAGGGACCGATGGCGCCGGAGAGCTGGCGCGGGAGTTTGCCCATTTCGTATCACGTGGGCCCAGGCCCGGCGAAGGTCCATCTGAAGGTGGCGTTCAACTGGGATCTCAAGCCGGTCAACGATGTGATCGCGAAGATTCCGGGAAGCATGGCTCCGGATGAGTGGATCGTTCGCGGGAACCATCACGATGCGTGGGTGAATGGGGCGGAGGATCCGATCTCGGCGCAGGTTGCGATGCTGGAAGAGGCGCGCGCTTTGGGACTGCTGCTCAAGCAAGGATGGAAGCCGCGACGGACGATTATTTATGCGGCATGGGACGGAGAAGAGCCCATGTTGCTGGGATCTACCGAGTGGGTGGAGACGCACGCGGATGAGTTGCGGCAGCATGCTGCGGTCTACATCAACTCGGATGGGAACGACCGTGGGCTGCTGAACATGGGCGGGTCGCACAGTCTGGAGCAGTTCATCAATGGAGTGGCGAAGGAGATTGAGGATCCTGAGACGAAGATGACGGTGTGGCAGCGGCTGCAGCTGTCACGGATTGCGCAGGCGAAGTCGCCGGATGACCGAAAGGAACTGCGACAGCGGGGAGATTTGCGGATCGACGCGCTGGGATCGGGGACGGACTTTACGGGATTCCTGGATCATTTAGGAATTGCAACGCTCGATCTGGGATACGGAGGCGAGGACGAGCAAGGGATTTATCACTCGATCTACGACGACTTCTACTGGTACATGCATTTTTCAGATCACGAGTTCGTGTTTGGGCGGGCGCTATCGCAAACAGCAGGGACCGCCGTGCTGCGGATGGCGGATGCGGAAGTGTTACCGTACGACTTTGTGGATCTGGCGGATACCGTGCAGACTTACACGAAAGAGCTGGAAAAATTGCTGGCTGACAAGCAGGAAGAAATTCGGGAACAAAACCTGGAGTTCGATGAGGGAGTCTTTAAGGCGACGCTCGATCCGCGGCGTCCGACGATTGCGCCGGTAGCGGGAGGAAATGCCTCCGCACTTGAATTTTGCGCCCATGCAAAATGCCGTGGATTCTTTGACGCGGAGCGCTGAACATTATCGCAAGGCGATGTCAGAAAAACAGTCGGCGATTACTCAGAGCCAGGCGGATGCACTGCGGGCACTGAATGCGAAGCTGATCGAGAGCGAGCGGAAATTAACGAACGAGGATGGGCTGCCGCGGAGAGCGTGGTACAAGCATTTACTTTATGCTCCCGGGGTTTATACAGGTTACGGAGTGAAGACTGTTCCCGGAGTGCGGGAGGGGATTGAGCAGAAGAAATATGCGGAGGCCGAGCAGGAAATCGCGCAAGTGGCAAAGGCTTTGGAGGAAGAGTCGTCTCTAGTTGAGTCGGCGGCGGAGTTGGTGGAGCAGACTGGGAGATAGTTTGGACTCAATATTCTCACTTAGACAACATTCAAAATCCCCACTCTAACGTCGCACAAAACGCGACGTTAGAATGGGGCACCCTCAGGACTTGTTATGACAGCCGAGGGCGGCTGTCCCCACATTAATCATTTTTCTCTTTTCACTCTTTAGATTTATTTTGCGCCCGCGGCCGCGGGTTGGGCGCCGGCGTAGTAGCCGGTCTTGGTGCGGACCATCAGTTTGCCGTGGCCTTTGGCCTTGGCCTCGACGCGGATTTGGCGGTAACCGCCAGCTTGCTGGGGATTTGTTGGCTTATAGCCGATCGCGTATTGATTACGAATGTCGTTGGCAATGGTGCGGCTGATGGCGTCGACTTCGTCGAGCGTCTTGGGGAAGAACGCTATTCCACCGGTGCGGTCGGCGATGATCTCAAGGGCCTTGCGGGCGCGCTTGGGATGCTCTTCGTCCCCGAGGATGCCGATGGCGTAAACGGAAGGGCCGTTTTCCTGCTGCAACTGCTTCACGGCCTGCTCGAGAGTCTCGCTGCTGGCGTTGTCTTCGCCATCGGTGACGACAAAGATGACCTTCTTTTCGAGTCGAGCATTCTGCTTGAGGTGGTCAGCAGAGGCGACGACGGCGTCGTAGAGAGCGGTGCCTCCGCGTGCGTCGATCTTCTCCAGCGCTTCTTTCAGCTTCAGGAGATTGTTCGTGAAATCCTGATCGAGGTATTGCTCGTCGTTGAAGTTGACGACGAAAACTTCGTCCTGGGGATTGCTGGAGCGGACCAAGTTCAGCGCGGCCTGATTGACTTTGGCACGCTTCTCGCGCATGGAACCGGAGTTGTCGATGACGATGCCCATGGCGACAGGAATGTCGACGTGGTGGAAAGAAATGATGTTCTGCTGCTTGCCGTCTTCGAAAACGGTGAAGGCTGAGCGGTCGAGATTCGTAACGATGTGTTGCTTGTCGTCGACGACGGAGGCGTGAAGCAGGACCTCGTCGACATCTTTCTTGAAGACGAAGACGCCTTGATCATTGAGTTTCTTGTCCTCGGCGGAGGGAGCGTCGGTAACGGGAGGCTTATCGGGTTTCTGTTCAGGCTGAGCTTGCGCCGGGGCAGAAGCGGACTGGGCGCGCGCGCACAGAGGTATCTGTACGGCGGTCCAGATGACAAACGTGAGAAGAAACAGAACTCTCGCGGCCCTATTCCGCAGGCGCGTAATATCCCGTCCTGGCATACACCCGTAGAGGCGGCAATCCTTTCGGCGGCAGCAGCTTCACTTTTATCTTACGCCATTTGCCGTCGCGCACAACTTTGGTGGGACGGTATCCCAGCACGTACTGATTGCGCAATTCGACGCCGATCTTGGTCGCGACGTCGCCGAGGTCGTTGGGGTTGTCAATGGTGAAGGCGCGTCCGCCGGTGAGTTCGGTGATGTCGCTCAGGAGTTGCGGGCCGAGGCGTTCTTCGACGGCGGAGGCGTAGCGGTCAAAGATTCCGATGGCATAGATCATCACATCGGCTTCTTTCACTAACGACTTGATCTCGTTCTCGGTGTAGCGGCTGTGGTTGTCGCCTCCGTCGGAGATGATGAGCAATGCCTTCTTAGCGTATTTGGCCTGGCGCATTTTGCTCACGCCCATGTAGATGGCGTCGAGCAGCGCGGTGCGGCGCTGAGGCACGGCGAATACTAGCTTGTTCTGAATCTCGTCGACGGAACTGGTGAAGTCGGTCACGTCTTCGGGCTCGTCCGAGAACGTGATCATGAAGAATTCGTCCTGCGGATTGGCGGTTTTAAAGAACTCCATGACGGCTTCTTTGGCGCGGTCCATTTTGCTACTCATGCTGCCGCTGGAGTCGAAAATCACGCCGAGAGAGACAGGAGCATCTTCGCTGGAGAAGGAGCGGATTTCCTGCGAAGAACTGCCCTCGTAGAGCTGGAAGTTTTCTTTTTCCAAGTCCGGTCACCAGGCGATTCATAGGATCGGTGATCGTCACGGGAACGAGGACGAGATCGACATCGACTTTCAGCGGGCGCACGCGAGCGCTGAGCCCGGAAGTTGCTGTCGGGGTAGCGGACGACATCAGGTCGGGGTTCGAGGTGACCAGATCCGGCTTGGGAGTCGGAGTCGCATCCGCAGGCTTCGCCACCTCGCGCGGCTGGATGTGAACGTCATTCACATCGGTCTGGGCGACGGCGGGAATGCCGAGGTACAGACAGGTTAGCAGCGTAAGGAAAACAAATTGTACGAGCGCGGCGTGAGTCAGGATCGCATTATTTTTCCGCAGGAAGTCGGGAATCGGGTCCCAGGGGAGAACCGAACAGGCAGGTCGAACTAGGGCCGTCGGGTGAGATGACCGAACCTTGTTGGAAAGGTAGGCCATAAATACCTCTTATGCCGCGGATGTTAGCACAGCTTTTGCCAGACGCAGCATGGTTTTTGTCAAAACTTAGAGACAAAGTCCCAAAACGTCCATCGGGAGCGGCATTCGCGCGCGTGGAGTTCGCTGCTGCGAAGTGTGGGGCGACATTTCCACCGATCGAGTGCCGCGATGCTCTCCGCTATCTTGTTACAATCAAAGGTTTCCTATGGCAGACATCCGTCCCTTTCGTGCTGTGCGCTACAACTTGCAGCGAGTTTCCGCATCGCAAGTCGTTACCCAACCCTACGACAAGATCACGCCTGCCATGCAGGACCGCTATTACGAAGCCAGTCCTTACAACCTTGTCCGAATCATCCTCGGTCGGCGGGAAGCGGGCGACAATACCGTGGAAAACGTATATTCGCGAGCCGCGGGGTATGGCAAGCAATGGCGCGACAAGGAAATTTTGCAGCAGGATTCGGCTCCGTCGGTATATGCATATTCCCAGGAGTTCACATCTCCTTCCGGTGGCCGGTTCGAACGGCGTGGATTCATAGCCCTCGGGCGCGTGGAAGATTATTCGGCTAGAGTCGTTTTTCGCCACGAGCAAACCCTCGCCAAACCTAAGGCTGACCGCCTCGACCTGCTGCGAGCCACACGCGCGCATTACGAGCAGCTCTTTCTTCTATACGAGGATTCCGGGGAAATAGATTCCCTGCTCTCTCCAAAGGCTGGGACGCAACCCACCATTGAGGTGAAAGACGAGTACGGAGTAGCGCATCGCGTTTGGCAGATTTCGGATCCTGTCGTAATCGCTGCCGTTCAGGCGAAGATGAATGGGCATAAGTTAGTGATTGCCGACGGACATCACCGCTACGAAACGGCGCTGAATTTCCGGAATGAGTGCCGGGCCCGTTCAGGAAACAGCGATCCCGAGGCGCCTTATGAGTTCGTGATGATGACTTTCGTTAACATGAACGATCCGGGATTATTGGTGCTGCCGACCCATCGTGTTGTGCATTCACTGGCTTCGTTTTCGGCGGATGGTTTTGAAAAATCCTGCCAGGAGTTTTTTGAGGTGCGAGAAGTGGACGCCGGTATCGACGCCGAGAAGGCGACGGCGGTGCTAGAAGAGCGAGGCCGGGATGGTACGGCGCTGCTTGTCGTCACTGCCACCCGAAATTTTCTATTGCACTCGCCGAAATCAACGACTGCAAGATTTCTTGGCGGGCTCTCTCCGAGACAACAGTCGTTGGATGTAGTGCAACTGCACAAATGCCTGCTGGAAGGAGTGCTGCGGCTTTCAGAGGAATCGATCCGAAATCAGGAGAATCTGTCCTACCTGCGCGACGCCGGTGAGGCGATCGGACAAGTACGAAATGGCACTGCGAATATTGCTTTCCTGATGAATCCTTGCCCGGTGCAGAAAGTGAAAGAGGTGGCATTTGCCGGCGAAGTGATGCCGCAGAAATCGACCGACTTCTATCCGAAACTGATGAGCGGACTGACGGCGTATGCCCTGGACTAAGAAAATCCAGAGTGGCGAGAACGCTGGTGGTTTGTTAGTAGAAGCAGTGTCTCGATCACGCGTAGCTGCGGTCGCGGTTGTTCTTCTGATCCTTGTCTGGGCGCTATGGCTTCCAGGCGCGCCCTCCGAAAAACATCTTTCCGTCTATTCCACAGTTGCGAACTACTCCCTGCCGCTGGTTCAGCGTGAGGGGCGGGACTATGTCGGGCTGCTCGAACTGTTCGAGCCTCTAGGAAAAGTGAGTGCGAAGTCCGACAGCCAGCGCTGGCGTCTGCGGTACAACAATGTGCAAGCAGATTTCCAGCCGGGCAAAACCCACGCGCAGGTGCAAGGACGCGACGCCGATCTGGGCGGAAAGTTCCTTCTGGAAAACGGGCGCGGGCTGGTGCCGGTGGGATCGCTTGGCGCGCTTATGCCCCGTGTGCTCGGGGGCCCAGTCGCCGTGCACGAGGAATCCGACCGCGTATTCATTGGAGGAGTGGCGACACACTTCACGGCTTCGCTCACGGGCGATCCGGCACGGTTGGTCTTGCACTTCACCGCTCCAGTAAATCCCAGCGTCGCAACGGAACCGGGAGCATTGCGCATGACCTTCGCACACGAACCGCTGGTTGCGCCGGCGTCTCCCACACTGACCTTCGGGAGCAAGACGATTCCTTCTGCGATTTATAGCGAGAGCAACGGAATGGCGATTCTCACCGTGAACGCTTTGATTCCGGTGATGGCTACATTTGGAAACGACGGACGCACGATCACGGTTTCTCCGGCGGCCCCTCCGGTGAGCGCAACGCCCAATCCGGCTTCGCAGAATATTCCGCCAGGCGCCACTCCCGCGACCTCCGCACAGCCTACCCAAGCGGCTCCGGCAGCGCCTGCGGCAGCTTCCGCCGGGCGCCGGTATTTTGCGATTGTCGATGCCAGCCACGGCGGTGACGATCACGGCGAAACTCTTAGTACGACGCTGCTAGAAAAGGATGTGACGGTGGCGCTGGCGCGGAGCCTGCGCCAGGAATTGGAAAGCCGCGGAATCACAACACTGGTGCTACGCGACTCCGATGCAAATTTGTCCGTGGATCAGCGCGCAGTCTTCGCCAACGCGGACCATGCCGCCATCTACATCGCACTGCACGCAGCATCGAGCGGGCACGGAGTTCGCGTCTATACCTCGATGCTTCCTATTGGCGACAACGATCGCGGACCGTTTCGGTCGTGGAGCACAGCGCAACATTCATCGCTGCAGCTGAGCCAGAGCACGGCCAGCTTGGTTGCCGGAGAGATCCAGAAGCGGCAGATCCCGGTACGCGATCTATCAGCCCCGCTGCGTCCATTGAATAACGTAATCGGACCGGCGATCGCGGTGGAAGTTGCGCCGCAAGGCTCCGACGTTTCGCAATTGACCGCACCCGATTACGAGCAGTTGATTACGAGCGCGGTAGCAACGGCAATCGCCGCGGCACGCGACCAACTGGGAGGAGCACCGTGATTCCCCGGCATCTCAAAATCGGCATGGTGGTATTGCTGCTGGCTGCTTTGGGGCTGGGTGTGTATGCATGGCACATGCGGAAAGCGGTGACGGCTACGGCGGTAGCTCCGACGGACACTCGGCCACTCGCACCTCCTGTGGCCGGACCTACCGAAGGGGTCGTTCTTTTTGTGGCTCACGATGAGGACGGCACGCTGCGTCCCGAGTCGGCGCAGATTCCGATGCCCTCCGGCCGCCAGCAACGCGCCGAGGAATTGTTGCGAGCGTTATTGTCGATCTACCTCGACAAGTCGTCGCCGCACGTGTTGGGCGCTGGCTCGGAGATTCGAAGCGTGTTTCTTGTCGATCCAGGAATTGCGGTGATCGATCTGAACGCCGCTTTTGCGAACACGCATCGATCGGGTGTATTGGTGGAGGATCTGACGGTGGCGTCGCTGATCCACACGATCTCGGCGAATACTCCCGGGATTCTGAAAGTGCAAATCCTTGTCGATGGGAACGAGCGCGACACATTGGCGGGACACGCCGATCTTTCTTCGTACTATGACGTGTCGGCGGTAAACCAGCTTGCAGTTCAGTTGCAGCCCGGGCAGTAACAAAACTCCGACAATAAGCGGGCCGTCATTCCGAGTAAGGCGAGGGAAATGCATTTGTGGAGAGCGGAAGAGCAGATTCCTCGCGCCAAAAACGCGTTCGGAATGACAAGGAGCTAGAAGCTGATCCCACGGATACATCGATGTTCAGACCGAATCCGTTAGATCTGCGTTGATCCGTGGCGCTGTTCCTTACGATTTTTCTAGATTCTCGATTTCGCGTTTCGTGCGCTCGAGAATTTCGCGGATTTTCGCAATTTTCGCCGAGTCGTGTGAGCCTCGGGTCGCAGCCTTGAGTGCGGTCTTCATCAACTCGGATGCAGGACGCACCACTTCGGCGCCCTCCATGCCCATCCACGGAGCCCAGTCTCCGGCCTGCTCGGCGCGCTGCCAAATGCGCTTGACGGTTTCTGCCTCACTCTTGAGCTCGGCCTTTCCAGCGTCGGTGAGCGAGTAACTACGCTTCCCTGCCGGTGCGTCGGAGGTGACCATGCCTTCGTCCTCAAGTTGCTGCAGCGCCGGATAGATTGCTCCTGCGCTGGCTTTGTAAATGCCTCCGGATTTGGTCTCGAGTTCTTTCATCAACTCGTAGCCATGCTTAGGACCGCTTTCTAACATCGAAAGGAGCGCCAACCGGATTTCTCCGGGACCGAAGAAGCGTCCCCATCGACCTCCGCGGCCACCGAAAGGAAATGCGCCGCCCATAAATGGAGCACCCATCGCTCCGCGAAACCAACCACCACCACATCGTCCGTACATACTTGAAACTCCTTTTCCTAAATCTTGCGGTAACTATATCGTTAGATACATCTATTGTCAGGGCGACTCATAAATCCTTAGTCGGCGGGGTCTGGGGCTGTCATTGACACGTTTAATCCAAAGCACTGATTTACAATCGCTTGCATGTTCTATCGTTCTGACAATCGCACTTCTGACCAGCTTCGTCCGGTGAAAATAACGCCTGAGTTCATCACTACCGCCGAGGGATCGGCATTGATTGAGGTGGGCAACACGCGGGTCATCTGCACGGCCTCGATCGAAGAGAGCGTGCCACAGTTTATGCGGAATACCGGAAAGGGATGGATCTCAAGCGAGTACAGCATGCTGCCCCGCTCGACGCTGACGCGAACACCGCGGGAGGTCTCCAAGGGGAGACAGAGCGGACGGACGCACGAGATTCAGCGGCTGATCGGGCGCTCGCTACGGGCGGTTACGGACCTGACTCGGCTGGGCGAGCGGACGTTATGGATTGATTGCGATGTGATCCAGGCCGATGGCGGAACGCGGACGGCGTCGATCACTGGAGCGTTCGTGGCGCTTGGACTTGCGCTGGAGAAGTTAGTCGAGGCGGGAACACTGCCTGCTGTACCGCTGAAGGATTTCGTGGCGGCCGTGAGCGTCGGGATGGTGGACGGAGAGATTCTGCTCGATCTGTGCTACGAAGAAGATTCGCGAGCCGACGTCGATATGAATTTCGTGATGATGGCCAGCGGAAAGATGGTCGAGTTGCAGGCGACGGCCGAGCACCAGGTGTTCGACGATGCACAATTGGCGAAGATGATCTCGTATGCGCGCAAAGGCGTGAAGGAATTGATCGCACAGCAGCAGGCGGTGCTGAGGGCGCTGACGCTACGGCCGTAGATGCTCGTTAAACTCAGCCGCTCCGGCTCTTCCCCCGATCCGAAGCGGCTGTCTTGCAACTTTTCTTAATTTCTTATTTCTGCTCGGCCTTCTTTTCAGCGGCTTTCTTCTGAGCCTCAACGGTCCACGGCGGGACGATGCCGTTTACACGCGCGTA
Source organism: uncultured Acidobacteriota bacterium (assembly GCA_963793945.1). Classification (GTDB taxonomy): domain Bacteria; phylum Acidobacteriota; class Terriglobia; order Terriglobales; family Acidobacteriaceae; genus Sulfotelmatobacter. Next base: position 92,922 of record CAWCCE010000004.1, read on the forward strand.
GGCGATGGCCTGGCCGAGATGCTCGTGGGCGTCGGCAACCAGGATGTACACGACGTCCCCGGCATTGGCTTGGGGACCAAGTTTCGGTAACAGCTTTGCGAAATCGGCGTTGGTCATACCGTTGATATTTTTCTGAGCGTAGTCCCAGGATTTATCGAGTTCAGCGACGATGCGAGCGCGGTCGGTCGTCGATTTCTCGAAACCCTTGCGCTCGAAGCCCGCTGGAGCTTCCGCTCCCATCATTCCCAGGATTCCGTAGCGCTCGCCGGCTACGTGCAGGAACACTTCGGCAAAAGAGCGCGCGTCCGTCGACGGACGCCATGTGAGTTTGTCGGCCGGGACGGCATTGGCGAGATCCACGAGCTTTTTTTGCACTGCGGCCAAGTCAACCAGAGCCTGCCCTTTCATGTCGTAACTGGGAGCGGTGTGATCGGTGGCGGCTGCGTCGGCAGTCTGCGCCGGCTCTCCGATCGCGCTCGTGCAAAGTCCCACTAAAAGAAATACCAGTGCCAGAGACACTCTTTTCATATTCGTCCCTCCTTGGGAGACGCTGGCTGCTTGGACGGCGGGGCCAGGGGAAAGGTTGACGGAATTGGACCCTTATTTCGGTGGACTCGAACCGAGCTCGGCGGCCGTTTGTCCCTCGGAATAGCAAGAAAGACGATTAGTAAGGAATCGCGGCCACTTGAGCGACGCTTCCGGATTTGGGACCTTCCTAAACGGAAACCGTTCCCCTCACCTTGGAGTGGAGACTCCGGATTCCGCTATTTACTGCCCGATTTGGCGAAGTTAGGGTGGAGAAAGCGCGATGGACAATCTTCGCAGCATCGATCGGCGACAGGAAGCACGGAGTCGAGGCGGATTTGCCTGTCACGGTATGGGGCGTCGACACAAAGGGAGAGCGGTTTCTGCAGGAGGCGCGAGCAGGGGAGATCAGCCTCAGTGGAGCACTGCTGTCAGGGCTGGAGGTGGAGCTCCGATCCGGCGACGTATTGGGCATTTTTACTCCGGAGGAAGGCTCGGTACCGCGTGGTCTGGGTGCGATACGGCGAGGAGAGTGTGAGGATTCAGGCCGCAGTACATCGTATCGAGCCCGATTATGTCCGTGGTCGGAAGTGATCGCCGGAACGGGGCGAGGCCGCGGCCGTCGATATGCCACCTCGGGACAGCGCTGCGCTGCCCAGATCAATCTTGAGATTTAACCTTACGGGCTTTCCGGGCCAGGGTCTGAATAGCTTTACGCGATCCAGACGGTTTTGGCATTGAGAAACTCGCGGATGCCGACCGCTCCCATTTCACGGCCATGACCCGAGGCCTTTACCCCGCCAAACGGGATGCGCGGATCCGAGGCGACCATCTTGTTGATGAAGACCATGCCGGCTTCGAGTTCGTTGATGAAGCGTTCACGCTCTTGATCGTCGTTTGTCCAAGCGCTGGCGCCTAAGCCGAAGCGAACGTCGTTGGCGATGCGGATGGCTTCGTCCTGATTTTTCACGCGGAAGATCGAGGCCACCGGGCCAAAGAATTCTTCTCCATAGGCCGGAGATCCTTTGGGAACATTGGTCAGCACCGTCGGAGCGTAGAAGTTTCCCGGTCCTTTGATCGGATGTCCGCCGGTCAGCAACTTCGCACCTGCGTCCACGGATTTTTGCACGTCGGCATCGAGGTCTTTCACGGCATCGGGCGTGGCGAGCGGGCCTACGTCGGTTTTCTCGTCGAAGGGATCGCCCAGCTTCAGGCTCTGCATTTTCGCGACAAACTTGCGCTCAAACTCGTCGGCGATAGGCTCGGCCACAATGAAGCGCTTGGCTGCGATGCAGGATTGGCCGTTGTTCTGCACGCGCGCGGTCACGGCCGTGGCCACCGCTGCGTCGAGGTCGGCAGCTGGGCATCACAATGAAAGGATCGCTTCCGCCTAATTCCAAGACAACTTTCTTGATCCGCTTGGCGGCGCCGACGCCGACTTGAATTCCGGCTTGCTCGCTGCCGGTCAAAGTTGCGGCAACAATGCGCGGATCATTCAGAAGCGCGTCGACTTGTCCGGAGCCGATCAGCAGAGTCTGAAAGGCACCTTCGGGAAATCCGGCTTCCAGGAAAGAGGCCTTCGATTGCGAGCGCGCACTGAGGAACATTGGAAGCATGCTTCAAGAGACCGACGTTGCCCGCCATCAAAGCTGGAGCGGCGAAGCGGATCACCTGCCAAAAAGGAAAATTCCAGGGCATCACGGCGAGGATCGGGCCGATGGGCAGATAACGGATGAAGCTCTTTCTGGCCCCGGTTTCGACAATCTCGTCGGCCATGAACTGCTCGGTTTTTTCGGCGTAAAAGCGGCAGGCGGTCGTGCATTTGACGGCTTCGGCGACCGCGGATTTGTAAGTCTTGCCCATCTCGAGAGTCATCAGATGGGCGAACTTGCCCTTGTCTCGCTCGAGGATTTCGGCGGCCTTCAGCATGCGTTGCGCGCGGACGGTAAAAGGAGTCTTCTTCTCGGCCTTGAAGACATTGACCACCAACTGGAGCTTCTTCTCAATTTCGGCTTCGGAGAGCGCCGGGAAGGTCCTGATAACTTCCCCGGTTGCAGGATTGATCGTCGCGATTGGCATATGAAAATTCCTTGCAGGGTTTCTCGAACCGGCGGACGTACGCGCACCGACTTATAGAGTCTGCCCTATTTGAATATCTGACGGTCCCTCTGGGACGCAAATCAGGCTAGTGGACCAAGCGGTCATACCACTATACCATTCTGCTAACCATTGGATTGAGCCGAGTCCTAGAGGAATTTCAGCCGATCCTTTTTCACGAGCAGCAAGTGCGCCAGAGCTTCTGCCAGGGCTTCTCTCTCGGCATGGTGGTCGGAACTGTCTTCCAGGGAAGAAAGACGGGTAAGAGCGGCGGCTTCGGCGACTTCAACTAGCTTGAAAAGCGCATAGGGTCGGATTCGGCAAGAACCGCTTCGTAGTCGCACTGCCACGCTGAGAACTGCTGGGAAGAAGAGTGTAGAAAGTTGCGCGACGTCATCGCCTACTCCTGCGAATCGGGGATGATCTGTTCACAAGAAACCGTCACCCGGTTGGGCGCGGCGGAAGGATGTGGATAGATAGAAGTATCCTACACCTGGCTTTGTACGGTATCGCACTTAAATAAGTACGCCTTGGCTAGATCTCAGGGAACGAGGGGCCTTTGGAGATGACGGCAAGCGAATTGGCGGCATGCGGGGCTACCTGGATTTCGGCTTGTGCCAGTCGGAACTCTCTTCGCTGATTCGGTGGTCTGGATGCATCCACAATTCGTGGAAAACGGAAAAAAGACCGGAACAGATCAGGAAGATCGCTCCGCCTGCACAAGCGAGCATTAGAGTGAGTAGCATCGTCGTCACCTCAACCTGTCGATGGAGGCAGGTGACTATCGCGGAAATACTAATCTGGCACGATTAACATCCGCTGTGATCGTCGTCACTAATAAAGCGGTCCGCTTCGACGCCAGCCCCGCTCGGAATCTGAAGCGACTCGAGCAGTTACCGCAGGGTCTTGGTTTACAATGGTCAGTACTTCAAGCACTCATCTTTCATTCGCATTCCGAGGAGGAAATCTCATGAAGCTCACCCCTGGCAAATTAGCCGGTCTTAAAAGAGTCTCAAACGAGCGTGGTGTGATTGCGGCCGCCGCGATGGATCAGCGCGGTTCGCTGCAGAAGTCGCTGGCGAAGGAAAAAGGCGGCGAAGTGACCGACGCTATGATGGAAGAATTCAAGTCGCTGGTGACAGAAGTTCTCACGCCGCACGCCACCGCGATCCTGCTCGATCCCGAGTGGGGACTGCCAGCGTCTAAGCGCCGCGCGAAGAATGCCGGCCTATTACTCGCGTATGAAAAGACCGGATACGACAAGACTGGTCCGGGCCGTTTGCCCGATCTGTTGGATTTGTGGTCGGCGCGCCGCCTGAAGGAAGCGGGCGCGGACTGCGTGAAGATTCTGCTGTACTACACGCCCGACGACCCCAAGCACGTGAACGATATCAAGCACGCGTGGGTTGAGCGTATTGGCGATGAATGCCGTGCGAATGATATCCCGTACTTCCTTGAATTCGTAGGCTATCAAGAGGGCGCGGACGAGAAGGGCTTGGAATATGCCAAGAAAAAACCGCACATCGTCACGGAAAGCATGCGCGAGTTCAGCAAGGACCGTTATGGCGTCGACGTTTTGAAGGTCGAAGTGCCGGTCAATATGAAGTTTGTAGAAGGCGTGAAGTGCTTCGGCGGGACCAAGGCTTACACCAAGAAAGAAGCAATTGATCTGTTCCACAAGGCTGCGGACGTGGCGACCAAGCCATTTATTTATTTGTCGGCGGGCGTCAGCAACGCGGAGTTCAGCGAGACACTGGAACTAGCGGGCGAGTCGGGTGTGAAGTTCAATGGCGTGCTCTGCGGGCGCGCGACATGGAAAGATGGCATTCCGATCTACGCGAAGCAGGGTGCAGCCGCATTCCGCAAGTGGCTGGAGACTGAAGGCGTAAAGAACATTCACAACGTCAACGACAAACTAAAAGCTGCAACCAGCTGGCATTCGATCTACGGAGTGGAATTGGTGCACGCATAGAATCACCGTGGTTATTTGGCGCGGGCTCACCAGCCCGCGCCATTCTTTTTCTCTTCGCACGTTTCAGCGAGTTCATTGACCTTGAAGCCGAAGATTCTTCTCTCCTGGAGCAGCGGTAAAGACAGCGCGTGGACGCTGCATACGCTCCGCCAGCAGGACAACGTCGAAGTGGTCGGTCTTCTGACCACTATCAATACACACTTTCAACGAGTCGCCATGCATGGAACTCGACATGCCCTACTGAAAGCGCAGGCTCAGGCAGCGCGGTTGCCGCTGTGGGAGGTTCCGCTGCCTTGGCCTTGCAGCAATGAAGTTTATGAACAGGCCATGGCGGCGGCGTGCGCCTCTGCGGTTGCGCAAGGCGTCACGGCCATTGCGTTCGGCGATCTTTTTCTCGAGGATGTGCGGAAGTATCGCGAAGACCGCTTGCGCGGCACCGGACTCGAACCCATGTTCCCGCTCTGGGGACGGAACACACGTGAATTGATTTCAGAAATGCTGGATGGGGGCTTGCGCGCCCGCATCGTCTGCGTCGATCCCGCGAAGTTGCCGGTCGATTTCGCCGGTCGCGACCTCGACCACGAACTCGTGCGCCGCATGCCGACGGGAGTCGATCCATGCGCCGAGAATGGGGAGTTTCACACATTCACTCATGCCGGCCCGATGTTCTCCGAAGCCATCCCGTTCCGAGGGCGGTGAAGTCGTTACGCGGGACGGATTTGTTTATGCCGACGCTTTACCTTACTCCGAAACGCCTTCAGATCCCGAGGCTGGCCGGACCTGAAAGGCTTCCGGAATTTCAACGCGGCAGTGAGGCCGCGACTCACTGCTTTAGCGGAGTCTGTGGTCACACTTGAGCTGCACCGCCGTCCACGAACAATTCGACCCCTGCGATAAAGCTTGCATCGCTCGAGGCGAGGAACACGGCAGCTTTCCCGATCTCATCCGGCTGCCCCATGCGGCCAAGCGGAACGAGCGATGTCAGGTGCGCCTTGATTCCCTTCCGTCCTTCTTCGCTGTCTGCGAGTCCGTTGAGAATTGGAGTGTCGATCGGGCCAGGGCTGATGACATTGACGCGGATCTTCCGATCCTTCAAGTCATTCGTCCATCCACGGGCAAAGGAACGTACGGCCGCCTTAGTTGCGGAATACACACTGAACGCCGGCATTCCCTTGATGGATACGATCGAAGCATTCAGAAGAATGGAGCCGCCATCTGGAATCAGAGGCAGGGCCTTCTGCACGGTAAAGAGCAATCCCTTCACGTTGAGATTGAATGTCTGGTCGAATTGCTCTTCAGTGATCGAGCCGATAGGCGCGAAGCTGCCTCCGCCCGCGTTAGCGAAGACAACGTCGATTCGCCCCTTTTCTTTTTTGATCTGGGCAAAAAGACGGTCGAGATCGGTCGAGGTTCGACGCATCAGCGCGTACCGCGGTGACATTCGATCCGATGGTTTTTACGGCCTTATCGAGTTCGCTCTGACGACGGCCCGTAATATAGACATATGCTCCTTCGTTAACGAATTGCTGAGCTGTAGCAAGACCGATTCCGCTGCTTCCGCCGGTTACGAGTGCGATTTTGCCTTCCAGTTTGCCTGCCATGTGTTTCCTTCCCTTTCAATTCCTGCTCACTTTTGGACCGTACGGTACAGATGTGCCGACGCATGTCGAAGATTCATGTTTATTGAACTGGATGGTATAAAAGTGCATCCAAGCCGCTATGTCATCGGAAACCAGCCACGCGAAAATAGGACGGCCCCGGGCGTTCAGCGAGCCGGATGCGCTCGATGCGGCCATGCGTGTGTTTCTGGGAAAAGGGATACGAAGGCGCCTCCCTGGACGACTTGACGCAGGCGATGGGCATCAATCGATCAAGTCTGTACGCAACTTTCGGCGACAAGGAAGCATTGTTCCAGAAAGCCGTGGAGCGATACCGGGAGGGGCCGATGGGTTTCTTCCACGATGCACTGCAACGACCGACAGCTCGAGGCGTGATCGAGGCGCTGTTGAAGGGGACGGTCAAGTTCCTAGCTGATCCTTCGCACCCAAAAGGATGTCTGTCGCTGCAAGGCGGCCTCGCCTGTGGAGCAGGCTCTGAGAAAGTGAACCAATCAATGATCGACTGGCGGAAAGACGGGCAATCGATCCTGCAGAAACGTTTTCAACGTGCTCAGTCCGAGGGGGAGCTGGCAAAAGATGTGAACCCAAAGGATCTCGCACGCTACATCGCAATCGTCATCAACGGGTTGGGGGTGCAAGCGGTGAACGGGGCGACGGCGGCGGAGATGAATCGCGCGGTGGAGTTGGCGCTGCGGTCGATGCCGATCTGACGAATAGGCCTGCGATCTCTCCGAGCGAACAGCAGCTTCCTCGCGTTGCTCGGAATGACAATGCACAAAGAAGGGCACGACAATACCGGGAAAAGGCGGGGCAGCCGGCATTGGGCGGAACATCGTTTACAAATCACGACGTTCTTTTTGCAGACATTTACCTGCGATTTATGGATGCTTTCTGCGAAAGGAGCGAGTCCAATGAGTGGATCATGGGTTTAGAGAAGTAGATCGACAGCAAATCGAAAGCGCCACTTCAAAGCTTTCGAGGGGAGGTGCTTATGATGTGCCTTCGCTCCTGGTTGCAACACTCGTCGTCGCAAACCCCTTCAACTCCTTCCATTACCTTCACAACGCACACGAAACAATTCAGGCGGGCTGTTGCTGGAGTCGGTGCTTTTCTGGTTCTGGCTTTCACATGCTTTGCGCAGCAGCCGCAGCCTGGCGTTCCACAAAGCTCTCAGCCCGGTCAATCTCAGGCGGCGAGTTCAACGGTCACGATTCCCGCAGGAACCCAGCTTGCGCTGGTGCTCACGCATCCGGTGCAGAGTAGAGTTATCCACCACGGGGATGACATCTACGCACAGATCACCTCGCCGGTGAATGCTGGAAACCAGATGGTGATTCCGCCGGGCACATTTGTTCAAGGGACCGTGGACAAGCTTGAACAACACAAAGGGCAAAGCGCGGAACTGCGATTGCAATCGATGGCTATCACGTTTCCCGACGGCTATGTCGCTGCGGTCTCCGGGCCGATCACGCTGCAGAGCAACGAGGGATACGCGATCAAAGATCCTGGGTCAAGACGGGCGATCGCCGCGTTTGCGTTGCCGGCTGCCGGAGCAGGAGTCGGCGCTCTGATCGGCCACTCGGTCGGAAAGGCTGAATCCAGCACGATCAGCGCCTTCCCACCGGGCTGCATTGGGCCGCCACCGTTCTGCAGTACGACAACGACGCCAGTCTTCGGCACCAAGGCGAAAGACGCCATCATCGGTGCGGGCGTGGGCGCTGGAATCGGAGCAGTCGGTGCCGTTGCGCTGCTGTTCGGCTCACACCATTTCTTCATGGATGTGGGATCACCGGTTGAAACGACGCTGCAGAAGCCGATCATCCTGCAGCAGAAAGAAGTGGACGCGGCCGTACAACAATTCTCGCAACATCCTGTCGCCGAGCAGCCCGTCATGCCCCGACCTGTGCTGATTCCGCCCGATGTTCCGAACGATCCGTTTCCCAACACACCGGGTACGCCGCCGACCATCATTCCGGGGATACCGGGACCCGATGGCGTTCCAGGACCGCCAACCGTGATACCCGGCACACCGCCCGGGACGGCGTAGCGAAGACGAGGGGCCCGGGGCTAGAGGACAGTGGGGAGTGACTAGTGCGGAGTGACTAGTGGAGAGTGGCAGGGTCAATCTCGTCGAAACCATTGTCATTCCGAGCGGAGCGAGGAATCTGCTATTTGTCGACATCGACACCCAGCAGGTTCCTTTTTAATTTGCTCCCATCGGGATGCTTTCCCTTCTCCCGAAAACCCGTATCGTGGTCTGTTGTATTCTCAGGTCTCCGAGCACCGGAAATTTCGAAACCGGCGGCGGTCTCCCAAATATGCCGACTCTCATCGCTCAACCCACGCGGATTCAGTCCGCCGGCAATAAACCCAAACTGATCGACGAATACGTCGGCCGCGTCAACTCGAAAACATCGGCCGCGAGCGTCGCACACATGCGCAGTCCCGGAGGATGGATCGAGCCCGGACAGACTCCGGAATTCGACGAGTTCACGATCGTGCTAAAGGGAATACTGCGAGTCGAACATAAAACGGGGTCGCTCGACGTCCGTGCTGGACAAGCAGTCGTGGCGCACGCGGGAGAGTGGGTACGCTATTCGACGCCGCAAGAAGAAGGCGCGGAATATATCGCCGTATGCCTGCCTGCGTTTTCGATGGAAACAGTTCACAGGGACGAATAGGCGCGTGCTCTGGGGGCTGCATTTAAGCCGGCAACTACTCTACTCCCACTCAATCGTGCCCGGAGGTTTCGAGGTGACGTCGTAGACGACGCGGTTGACGCCTTTCACTTCATTCACGATGCGGGTGGAAATGATTTTGAGGACTTCGTGCGGAAGAGGGACCCAATCGGCAGTCATGCCGTCTTCGGAACTCACGGCGCGGATCGCACAGGTATAGGCGTAGGTGCGGGCGTCGCCCATGACGCCGACCGTCATAACGGGAAGCAACACGGCGAAGGACTGCCAAATCTTCGTGTAGAGTCCCGCTTCTTTAATCTCGCTGACGACGATGTCGTCGCACTCACGCAGAATCGCTACGCGATCGGGAGTGACTTCTCCGAGAACTCGGACGGCAAGGCCCGGACCGGGGAATGGCTGCCGTTGCAGGATTTCGTCGGGCATGCCGAGATCGCGACCGATCTTGCGGACTTCATCTTTGAATAGATCTTTCAATGGCTCGATCAGCTTGAGCTTCATCTTCGCGGGCAATCCACCCACATTGTGATGCGACTTGATCACTTGTGACGGTCCGCGCACCGATCGCGATTCGATCACATCGGGATAGAGCGTACCCTGCACAAGCCATTTCACTTTGCCTTCCGTTTTCTCGATCCGGCGAGCTTCTTTCTCGAAGACCTTGATGAATTCGTTGCCGATGATCTTGCGCTTCTTCTCGGGATCGCTGACGCCTTTCAGCTTTCCGAGAAAGCGATCGGTCGCATCGACGGGCTCGAGATGCAGGCCCAATTTGTCGCGCAGCGTCTTCTGTACTTTCTCGAACTCGTTCTTGCGCAGGACTCCGTTGTTGACGAAGACGCAGGTGAGGCGCGACTTCCCTTTCACATCGCGCATCGCGCGATCTACCAGCACGGCCGCAACAGAAGAATCCACACCGCCGGAGAGCGCGCAGATGGCGCGTCCGGTGCCGACCTGCTGCTTGATCTGCTCAATGGTGGAATCGATAAAGTGGCGAGCTGTCCAAGTAGGCTTCGCGCCGCAGATCTGAAATACAAAATTCTTAAGGATCTGCGTGCCCTGCGGCGTGTGATGCACCTCGGGGTGAAACTGCACTGCGTACCACTTCTTCTCCGTGTTCTGAATGCCGGCGACGGCGTGATGCGTCTTCGCCATCAACTCAAAGCCTGGAGGAAGTTCGAGCGCCTCATCGCCGTGCGACATCCAGACGGCGAGCTTCTTGGCCATCCCCTGAAAGAGGACTGAAGCGGAAATGACGTCGACTTCGGCGTGTCCATACTCGCGCTTCTCAGCCGGGCGAACCTTGCCTCCCAGCGTGTGCACCATGAACTGAAGCCCATAGCAGATGCCGAGCACGGGCAAACCTAGTTCAAACAGACGTACGTCGGCCGGGGGAGCGTCTTTGTCGTAGACCGACCACGGGGCTCCCGAGAGAATGATCCCGATGGGATTGTAGCTTTGGACTTCGGCGAGCTTGGCCGTACAGGGCAGCACGACCGAAAAAACGTTCTGCTCGCGGATTCGGCGCGCGATGAGTTGCGTGTACTGCGCACCAAAATCGAGGATAACGATGGATTGATTCAGCAAGGCTGGAATTTTCGGGGATTCGTTCGCCACCAATGAGTTTCTCAGATTCGGGGAGAAGGTGTAAAGAGATGGCGAAGTTTTTGAGAACGTTATGTTGTAACCCTCTCGCAATCGGTCAACATTCCGCGGCACTGGCTTTAGCTAAATCTCTAAAGTTAGGCCCGAAACGTCACTCAGGATTGATTCTTCCCGATCGATCGTCGTCTGAAGCGGCGGCGCAGACGCCGTCAAGGACAGGGGGACGGCTACGGCTTCCGGCATTTCGGTGATACAGATATATCCGGCCAACCGCGCAGTGTAGAGCCAGTCGGCGAAGGCGAAGTAGAGCAGCGTTACGAACGCCACTGTAAGTACCACGAATCGCCAGGGCAAGAGAGTCGCGACCCCGATCAGCGTCGAGGCCACCGTGCTCGCAACTACAAAGGCAATGATGTGGGCTAGGCCCGTCCATGTGCTCACCGCGAAGACGGGTCCGATGCGTTCGCGGCAAAGAGTCACGGCAGAGGAGATCGAGCCCACTGCGTCATCGCCATCGCGGACGGCGAACATTCCCGCCAGCGATAAGAGCCAATTCAGGGCCCACGTGATGAGACAGATGAGCGCTGTGAGTGGAAGAAACACGAGCAACGCAAGACCGGGTTGAGGATCGGAGTCGGGGGAAACGAAGCTCGCCAGAACTGCCGCGCCAACAAATCCGAAAAGCGCCTCCAGCACCAGCACTGCGCGCAGGAAATTCAGGCGGAAGAGTGCAATCCAATTCGTCGCGACGAGGGTCTGAGAGTCGCCTCCAGGCGCACCCGAAATGTTATTGGTGCCCCTATGAACGACGCCTAGACGAAAGTATTCGAGCAACGCGCGCACGGTGGCGATGCGCCCGGCTGACGCGGCGATGATCCATAAAAGGCCAAGCAATGAGGCCGCGACGATCCACGACATGACAACGCGATCCAAGCTGCCGCGCAGCATATGCGCAATCGCCTGCCATACCAGATAAAGCTGGCGGGTCCGCAGCATCAGCAGCTCGCCATTGGTGACCGGAAGCGTGTTGAGGTATTCGAAGAGGCCGAAGAAGAAGAGCGCGAGAGCAGTAGCGCCTACAATCCATCGCCAGATGATTTCCGCTAGCGTGAAAGAAGGGCGTCGGAACGCCGCGCGGAAGCCTTCGACGGTGGAGGAAACGGCCATGCGTAGTCAGGATACCTCAGGGGCACGAGTGATGGATTTGTCATTCCGAGCGGAGCGAGGAATCTGCTCTGTGCCAGCGCAGGCAAACATCAGGTTCCTCGTCGCTTCGCTCCTCGGAATGACCGGAGCTAGTTTGCAAAACGACGCCCAGCTACTTCACCACGAGATTCACCATCTTGCCGGGGACGTAGATTTTTTTGACGATCTGCTTGCCGGCGATGGCGGCTTTTACTTTCTCGTCGGCGAGGGCACGTTCGAGGACGAAGCTTTCCTCGGCATCGGCGGGCACGACGATACGGCCCCGCAGTTTGCCGTTCACCTGCACGGGGATTTCGATCTCTTCTTCCTTCGCGAGCGCGGCATCGTACTTGGGCCAAGGCGCCTTCAACAAATTTCCTTTTTCGCCCAGCATCTCCCAAAGTTCGTGAGCAAGATAAGGAGCGAAAGGCGCAAGCAACAAGACGGCATCGCGCTGCACTTCCGCGAGAAATGGTACCGGTACCGCATTTCTAGCGATTGGCTCTTCCGCACCGTACAACACGTTCACCAGCTCCATGATCGCGGAGATGCAAGTATTGAAGTGCCAGCGTCCCTGGAAATCGTCGCTGACGCGCTTAATGGTTTGGTGCAACTTACGTTGAATCGCGCGCGCTTCGGGAGGCAGCTCTGCCGGAACCGGCCTGCGCCAGTCTTGGTGATCGGGCGTCGCGTTGCGAACCATGAAGCGGTAAACCCGTCCCAAGAATCGCTGAATGCCTTCGATGCCCGAGTCCTGCCAGTCAAGATCGCGGTCCGGAGGCGCGGCAAACAGGCTGTAGAGGCGCGCAGCATCGGCCCCGTAACGGGCGACCATCTCGTCGGGCGAAACCACGTTGCCAAGGCTCTTCGACATCTTCGCGCCGTCTTTGATCACCATGCCCTGCGTGAACAGGCGTTCGGCAGGTTCGTCATTGGTGATCATGCCTAGGTCGCGCATGAACTTGGTCCAGAAGCGCGAGTAGATCAAATGCAGGATCGCGTGCTCGACGCCACCAATGTATTGATCAATCGGAAACCAGTAGTCCGCGATTTTGCCGTCGAAGGGCGCGCGATCATTGTGCGCATCGGTGTAGCGATAGAAATACCACGACGAATCTACGAACGTATCCATCGTGTCGGTCTCGCGGCGAGCCGGGCCGCCACACTTCGGACACGTAACGTTGACGAACCCCGGCACTCGACCGAGCGGTGAACCGCCGGTCAGCGTGATGTCGACATTGTCCGGCAAAATCACGGGTAAATCTTTTTCCGGTACAGGGACGATGCCGTCCTTGTCGCAATACAGCATCGGGATCGGCGTGCCCCAATAGCGCTGCCGAGAGATCCCCCAATCCTTCAGCCGGTACGTAACCGTTGCCTTGCCGAAACCCTTTTCTTCGGCGAACGCAGCCATCTTCTTGATGGCGTCCGCGCAACTCATGCCGCTGTAGACGCCGGAGTTAATTACCATGCCGTCGTGCGCGGTGAAGGGCAACTGCGGCTCGGTCATCGTCTCTTCGGGATCATTGGAGATGGGTAGAATCACCAACCGGATCTCAAGCTTGTACTTCTTGGCGAACTCATAATCGCGCTCATCGTGCGCGGGCACGCTCATGATGGCGCCCGTGCCGTAATCCATCAGGATGTAGTTGGCGATCCAGATGGGTACTTTCTCGCCGCTGAACGGATTGATGGCGTAGCGATGCGTAATCACACCGTGCTTTTCGATTTCGCCGATATCTCCAGCTTCTTTGGCCTTGCGCTGTTCGGCAATCAACTGCTGGACCGATTCACCGAGAGGCTGGTTGTGGCGGGTAAAATCAGCGACTAACGGATGCTCAGGAGCGAGCTGCACCGACGTCGCGCCGAAGATGGTGTCGACACGTGTAGTGAACACGCTGATGGTCGAGCCGGCCGGACCGGCGGTGCCATCCAACTTGAAATCGACGAGCGTGCCTTCGCTGCGGCCGATCCAGTTGCGCTGCATGATGCGAACTTTTTCTGGCCAGCCGTCGAGCTTATCGAGATCGCGCAACAATTCTTCTGCGTATTTCGTGGTACGAACGAACCACTGCTCTAACTCGCGCTGCTCGACGAGTGTGTCTTCGTGGCGCCAGCAACATCCGTTGACGACCTGCTCGTTCGCGAGCACCGTCGCACACTTCGGACACCAGTTGACCTTGCTTTTCTTGCGATACACCAATCCCAATTCGTAGAGCTTCAGGAAGAACCATTGGTTCCAGCGGTAGTAATCCGGCAAGCAGGTCGTAACTTCGCGCGACCAGTCGTAAGCGAAGCCGAGCCGCTTCATCTGCGACTTCATGTTCGCGATATTGCGTAACGTCCACTCGCGCGGCGGAGTGTTATTCGAAATCGCTGCATTTTCCGCGGGCAAGCCGAAGGAATCCCAACCCATCGGATGGAGCACGTTGTAGCCGTTCATCCACATGTAGCGGGCAAGCGCATCACCGATGGAGTAGTTACGGACGTGCCCCATGTGGAGCGCGCCCGATGGGTATGGGAGCATTTCGAGGACGTAATATTTCTTCTTCGTCGAGTTGGGTTCTGCGGCGTAGAGGGCGGAGTCCTGCTGCCAACGTTCGAACCACTTGGTCTCGACGCGCTTGGGGTCGTAGCGTTCGTCGTTGGGACGATCGGCTTGAGTAACGGCTTCCATCTTTTCTTCTGGCGGCATAAGGGGCCAAACGGGAAAGCTGAAACCTAGATTCTACAACGGCAGCCGTCGATTCTTCAGGCGCAAGTCTTTTAACGTTGCCAGGAAAAGCGTGGCAGCTACGTTTCTAGGACGAGTTTCTTCAGCGCGTCTACATTCCGCCGGTCGTCGCCCGGCTTTTCGACCGGAGTTTCTGCAATGAATGCAGCGTGAGACAAGCGTAGATCGTTCAACAGAATGCGGAACGTCTCCTTGCCAATTGTTCCCTTCCCGATCTGCTGGTGACGGTCGAGTTTCGATCCACGCGCTGCTTTGGCATCGTTGCAATGCCAGACTTTTACTCGATTTAAGCCGATAGTCGTGTCGAGCTGCTGCAGCGTCTGATACAGACCCTCTTCGGTCACGATGTCGTATCCGGCGACGTGCGTATGACAGGTATCGATGCACGCGCCGACGGGAACGATGCCGCCGAGGCGATCGATCACTTCTGCGACTTGTTCGAAACTCCCGCCGAGGGAGAATTCGGCTCCGGCGGTGTTCTCTATGAGGATCGTCAAGCCGCCGGCGGCGAGATCCAGCCCTTGCGTCGACGCAGCAATTGCCGCGGCGGTGCGAAACAGCCCTTGCTCACGATCGGCCCCGCGAAATGACCCGGGATGCAATACCAGATGGTCCGCGCACAGGGCCAAAGCCCTTTCTACTTCGCCGCGAAAAGCCTCCATCGATTTGTTTAGGAACAGTTCATTCGAGCTGGCCAGGTTCACAAGATAGTTTGTGTGAATCACCAGCGGTTTCAGGTCGTATCGCGCCCGCAGGCGGTTCATCTCGTCGCATTGTGGGATCCCAAGTTCGTACGGCGCCCATTGGCGCGGGCTGGAAGAGAAGATCTGCAGCGTATTGCAGCCTAGCCGATAGGCGCGTTCGGCGGCATTCTGGACACCTCCTGCAGAAGATGTATGGATGCCGATGCGGCGCGAGGTCAAGCGGGGTGGCCGTTTCGGAGCGGGTCGGTTCAAAATGTCGCGTTCAACCACCATCGAAACAGTTTCGAGTTTCGTGACTCAAGTTTCAAGTCCTGGGGCGGCCGGTTGCCCCACATCGAGAAAAGTTTGCTTCATTTGCGGTGCAGGTGGGACGAACGGTAGACTTAAGAGGCGGCTCTTGGCCGTGCTGCACATCGAGTTCGCTCGACAGACCGGCGGGGACGCTCGTTCCCGCGGACGTAGTCCCAGGTGACCTTATGTTAGTCGTTATGAAATCGCAAGCCAGCGAAGAACAAGTACGCGCCGTTTGCGAAAAAATTGAAAAGCTCGGATATCGCGCGCATCCCATGCCGGGCGCGACCCGCACCGCCATCGGCATCACCGGCAACAAGGGCGAAGTCGAACAGGGAACGCTCGAAGAAATGCCGGGCGTGCAGGAAGTTATCCAGGTTTCGAAGCCCTACAAACTGGTCAGCCGAGACGTGAAGGAAGAAAACACAATCATCCGTTTTTCCGGTACTACGGCGACCATTGGCGGCCCTGCGCTGGCGATCGTGGGTGGACCGTGCGCGATCGAGAGCCGCGAGCAGGCCTTCGCGGTGGCCGAGCGCGTGCATCGAGCCGGGGCGCAGTTCTTTCGCGGCGGCGCCTATAAGCCGCGCACATCGCCTTATTCGTTCCAAGGACTCGGCGAGGAAGCGCTGCAGATTATGGCGGAGATCCGCCAGCAATACGGCATGCGGATTATCACCGAGGCGATCGATCACGAATCGCTCGACCTGGTCGATGAATACGCTGACGTGATCCAGATCGGCGCGCGTAACATGCAGAATTTTTCGTTGCTCAAACGCGCCGGACGCGCCCGCAAGCCGGTCCTGCTCAAGCGGGGCATGTCAGCTACGCTCGAAGAATTCCTGATGGCCGCGGAATACATTCTGAGCGAGGGTAATTACAATGTTGCGCTCTGCGAACGAGGCGTGCGCACCTTTGCCGATCACACTCGCAATACCCTTGATCTCAGCGTCGTGCCGGCCGTGCAGCGACTCAGCCATCTGCCGATCCTGGTTGATCCCAGCCACGGCACGGGCAAGAGGAATAAAGTCACTCCGCTCTCGCGTGCAGCAGTCGCTGTCGGAGCAGACGGACTGATGGTAGAAGTGCATACGCAGCCGGATCAGGCGCTATCCGACGGCCCGCAGTCGCTCTTCCCCGATCAGTTCGACGAACTGATGAAGCAAGTCCGTCAAATCGCCGCTGTGGTCGGCAGAACCGTGCCGGCAATTGAGGTGAGCGAGCCGGCGGTGGTGAGCAAATAAAAGTTCCAACGTGGTGGCCTCTACCTTCTTCCTCCTCGCCGGGAGCTTCCTCCTGTCGTATAGCCGTCGCTGGCTGCGAACCCTTCCGTTAACCTCTACTTTAACGCCTTACGGTGCTGGCTACTGATTTGGAAGTGGTCGTGGTGCCTTCTGCCGATCTCCAGACTGCTTCGGTTTGAAAATTTTTTATGAAGATTCAACTTCAGCTCGATCTCTAAATCTGATAATCTGATTTTATGAAAAAGACGGTTATTTCAGTCACGGAGGCGGCGCGTAATTTTGCCGACTGCGTCAATCGAGCCCATTATCAGAACGTGACCTTCGTTCTGCTTAAGAACGGCTCGCCCGTGGCTCGGCTGATTCCTGACGGCGAAAAGGTTTGTTTGGGCCGGGACCTAGCGGAGGTTCTACATAAGGTGGAATTGCCTGCCGAAGAGGCGAGGGCCTGGAGCCGCGATTTGAAGGTTGCCCGAAAACGCCTAAAACAGCCGGCGGATCGATGGCGATAATTCTCGATGCGGACGTAATCATCCGGGGTGAGAAAGGGACTTTCGACCTCGCAGCTTGGATGGCATCTCAATCCAACGAACCCTTTGAAATCGCGGCGATCACCGTCGCGGAACTATGCCACGGCGTGGAACGGGCAACCGGCATCCATAGAGCGAGACGCGAACGCTACATTCGCTCGTTTCTGGATCTGTTGCCCATTCTTCCGTATACCGAAGGCACGGCACTCGAGCATGCACGAATCTGGGCTGAACTCGAGTCCGCCGGCACAATGATTGGCTCGTATGACTTGATCGTGGCCGCCACAGCTCTGGAACGAGGCCGAACGGTAGCGACATTCAACCAGCGCCATTTTGCCCACGTTCGGGGACTAAACGTCGTCAAGCCAAAATGAGCAGCTGGAAGTTTGGAATATTCGTCTTCCGGCTTCTGCTAAGCTTTCTTTTCTCCGGTTGGATCGCCATTGAGAAAGCTCCTCTTCATCGCTGTGTTGGTTCCCATCCTTGGCGGTCTGGGGTGGTGGTATTTCCGCGAGCCGCCGTTTCCCAACTACGGGCCTGCATTCCGCGAATACGCTTATGTCAGCAACGGCAAGAGCAACACGGTCAGCGTGATCGATCTGCGGACGTTTGCTTTGACGAAGACTTTGCATGTCGGAAGCGAACCCACCGGCATTGCCGCTAACAGCAAGAAGAACGAAATCTATGTCGTCAACACGGGATCGGACGACGTCAGCGTGATCGATGCCGAGACGAACACCATCGTCGCGACGATCGGCGTACATAGTCATCCTTACTTTATCGACGTTTCAGAAGACGGCAAGCGAGCTTACGTTGCCAACTCAGGATCGGCGAACGTCAGCGTGATCGATCTGGAAAAACGCATGGTCATCGGAAACGTCCGAGTTGGCGCTTCTCCGGGGATGGCGCGCGTTTCACCGGATGGGGCAACGGTTGTTGTATCGAATCGCGGAGACAATACCGTCTCGCTGATCGACGTGAAATTCCTGCACGTGCGGGCGACGCTGCCCGTCTGCCAGCAACCGGAGGACATCTCGATCCTGCCGGATTCGAGTAAAGCATTCGTCACCTGCTCGGGATCGTCGCAAGTGGCCTCGATCCAACTCAAAAGCGCTCAAAAAGATGACCGCGTGCTCGCTCTGCTCGACGTGGGCCACACACCGGTCAGCCTCGCATTGAAACCCGACGGAGGCGAGATGATGGTGTGCAACTTCGATTCCGACAGCATTTCGATCATCGAGACCGGCAACGACGAAGTCGGCAGCAGCCAGGAAATCGGCCAGCACCCATCGCGCGGCGTCGTCACACTCGACAACTCTCGGCTCTACGTATCGAACTTCGGATCGAACAGCGTCGCCGTTTACGACATTGACATGGGGCGCCGCGTCGATACCTTGGCGGTCGGCAGCCATCCTGACAGCCTCGCGCTGACGCCGGATCAAAATTACCTGCTGGTCGTGGATACCGAATCTGGAGACGTCACGGTGATCCAGAAACGTAAACCGCGGCGCACGCTGGAAACCTCGGAGTACTCGCTGATGACGCTAATCCCAGTAGGCATGCAGCCGAACGCGATCGTGGTGAAGGCGTTCACGATGAGCGCGAAGAAGTGAGAAGAATCGCCGCCGTCGTTATATATTCGCCTCATTCATCCCGTGTCATTCCGAACGAAGTGAGGAATCTGCTGTTGGCCTGCGCCGACACCGCAGATTCCTCGTCGCTTCGCTCCTCGGAATGACGACCGAACCTATACGGCTAGTTCTATACGGCAGATTTGGCGCAGAAGCGGTCGAACGCGGCCTTGAGTTCGGCAGCGATGGCGGAAGCCTCTCGCGACTCGATGTCGCGGCGCTGCATCATGTAGACCAGTTGTCCGTCGCGCAAGATCGCAATCGACGGAGACGACGGCGGATATCCGGTGAAGTAACTGCGGGCTCGATCGGTAGCCTCTTTCTCCTGGCCAGCGAACACGGAGAAGCCTTTGTCGGGCGTAGCCGAATTCTGCATCGCCATGCGGACCGCTGGGCGCATGCGCCCGGCCGCGCATCCGCAAATGGAGTTCACGACAACCATCGTCGTACCTGGACGATTCTTCAAAGCCTTATCCACATCCTCGGTAGTGAGTAGTTCCTCGATTCCCAGACGCGTGAGTTCTTCGCGCATGGGCACAACCATAATCTCGGGATACATCGGCATATTTAAATTCCTCTCGGATCGGTATGGATCCATTCTATCGGATCGTGATGGTGAAGATGTAACTCGCGGCAGCTTTCCAGTACATGAACGATTCGTCCCGCGAGCAAGTTCGCCGCTCGCGAGGCCGCTGTGTATATTGAATCGACCGCATGCTGCTTCAGGAAAATGTAGCGCTCGCGCCGCTGACCACCTTCCGACTCGGAGGGCCAGCGAGATTCTTTGTCGAGGCGAAGTCGCGTGCCGACGTCGAGGAGGCCGTCACCTTTTCCCGAGCGAAGGAGTTGCCGCTCTTCGTGCTCGGAGGTGGCAGCAACCTGGTCGTGTCGGACTCTGGCTGGCCGGGCCTGGTGTTGAAGGTCGCGATCGGGGGAATTGAACGGCGTTCCGGCGAAGTCGAAGGAAAAGTTGTCTTCGATGTCGGCGCTGGAGAATCGTGGGACGACTTTGCCTCGCACGCCGTGACTGCAGAATGCGCCGGAGTCGAGTGCCTGAGCGGCATTCCCGGCTAGCGTGGGTGGCACTCCGGTACAGAACGTAGGCGCTTACGGGCAGGAAGTTTCGGAGGCGATCGAGTCGGTGGAAGTATTCGATCGAAAAGATGGCGAGGTGCGCGAACTATGCCGCGAGGCCTGCGGATTCACTTATCGCTCGAGCATCTTCAATACTACGGAACGCGGGCGCTTCATCATTTTGAGGGTGACTTATGCGCTTGCGCCCGGAGGGTCTCCGAGCCTGAAGTATACGGACCTGAAGCAGTATTTCACCGGCCAGAAGACTTCGCCGAGTCTAAAGGAAACGCGCGCGGCGGTGCGCCAGATTCGTGCACGCAAAGGGATGCTGATCATCGAGGGCGATCCCGACTGCCGAAGCGCAGGATCGTTCTTCAAAAATCCAGTGCTCTCTGAAAAGCAGCACGAAGAATTAGTCAGCCGCGCAAGCGCCCAAGGCTTAACGGTGCCCGCTTATCCCGCGCTTGAGAGCAGGAAAAAAGTCTCCGCTGCTTGGCTCGTCGAGCATTCCGGCTTCGCTAAGGGCTATGCCTTCGGACATGTTGGCATCTCGAGCAAGCACGCACTGGCACTCGTCAATCGTGGCGGCGCCACGTCCACCGAAATCCTCGCCCTGAAAGATCAAATTCAGCAGCACGTCGAGAAAATATGGGGCGTGCGACTGGAACCTGAACCGGTCATAGTTGGATTCTAAAAGCAGTGGCGAGTGATTAGTGACTAGCGATTCGCTCCTAGCAGGCTCCCCACTTCTTGTCGTTCCGAGCGAAGCGAGGAATCTGTTCCGTCACTCCCGCACCACACAGTAGGTTGCTCGCTCGGAATGACAAAAAGCACCGCAAATAACTCCCTTCCCGCCGTTCTCCTTCCAGAAATTCCTGAACAAACCAATGCGCCGGGTGGTCTTCATGTTTGAGGGCAGACGAGTGGTGACTGGAGAGGCGATCCTGAGCGGAGTAACGACTGATCGCGGAAAGCTCGATCGAATCGACGCTGAGGCCCGGACAGTCGCGACGACAAACGAAATCCTCGAAAGCCTTGTGCGCGAGCACTCCCGGCTCGTCTACCGCATTTCTTACGCCGTGCTGCGCAGCCATCACGACGCCGAGGACGCCACTCAGGAAACGTTCATGCGCGTGCTGCGCTACAGCGCGAAACTCGCGGCGGTCGAAGATCCAAAGACATGGCTGGCGCGAATCGCGTGGCGAGTCGCTGTGGATCGCAGTAAGCGGCATGGGCGGGCACGCGAGATTGCGCTGGACGATCCGGAAAAGCGTGTACCCGAACCTGCCTCGAATGACGCTGCGGCAGATGAGCAATTGCACCGCCGGCAAGCGAACGCTCTGCTGGAAAAAATGATTACGGCCTTGCCCCGGAAATTGCGCGAACCGCTCATTTTGTCGACGATAGAAGAAATGTCTCCGCAGGAAGTGGCGGAAACCTTGGGGATCAACGAGGCGGCAGTGCGCTCAAGAGTCTTCAGGGCACGCCACATATTGAAAGAGAAGCTCGCGCAACGGGCGAGCAGTGAGTCGAGCTGAACCGTATGCCGGAGAATCACGAACAAATCGCAAGCGGATCGAATCAAGCAATTGGCCCGATCGATGCCGTGCTGGATGCAGCGCTGGCAAAGTATGCCGCTGTCGAGCCGCGCGCGGGCCTGGAAGAGCGACTGTTGGCGAATTTGCGAACTGGACCGGAACCGGTTACGGGTCGTGCGTGGTGGAGGTGGGGACTAGCTGGCGCTCTGGCGGCGATCGTGATTGTGGCGGCGACCCTTAGGTGGAAATCGGGAACAAGCGCGCATCTGCCAATGGCAAACCATCCGACGGCCACAGAACAGATTGGGCGGGCCGCAAACCCGCCAGCAGCAGCTGCGAGAGAACACCTGTTCGTAAACGCTTCGGCCAGAGTCCCGCACAAGGGGGGCGCGATTGCCGTGAGGAGGTTAGCACCTCGGGCTCAGACAGTCGCCCAGGCAGATCCGAAACTGGATGTCTTTCCTTCACCGCAGCCTCTGAGTGAAGAAGAATTGGCGCTCGCACGATATGTCCGAAATTTTCCCAGCGATGCGAAGCTCGCCGCACAAGAGCAAGCCGCTTCCGAAAATGAACTTTTGGCCAAGATGCAAGCGCTGGCCAGCGAATCCACTGAATCCAATTAAGAAAGGTTGAACCACATGCGAAAACGAACGCTTCTGGTTGCAGTGTTGTCATTTATGATTGCGGCCTGCGGATGTGCACGAACGGCGAGCGCGCAAGAGGAATCCAAAGAATCCAGTACATCCAAGACCGCCAAGGCTGAAGATTCATTCGATGCTTATCGCCTCGATGTTTCTTTCAACGAACTCGAGGATGGCAAGAAACTGAATACCCGGCATTATTCCATCAACTTGACCGGCGGAAGGCCAGAAGATATCAAAATCGGTTCCAGGGTCCCGGTGGTATCCGCCACTTGCAGCTCCTCTTCTGCATCGTCTCCGTCGGGCGAGCAGTATCAATACCTGGATCTCGGGACTCACTTGAGCGCACAACTGATTAGCCACGGGAACGAACTGCACGTCTCCGGTGACATCAGCAGCCTCGACACGTCGGCCGGAACCGAGACAAGTGCCAGGCTGAGTCCCGTCATTCGCCAGATCCGAATTGAAGGCAGTACGGCGCTCGCCCTGGGAAAACCCATCATCATCGGCAGCGCCGACGATCCCAACTCCCGGCGGCAATTCGAACTGGAAGTCACGGTCGCCAGACTGAAGTGAGCTGTCAGCCACCACATGTGTTCCGGTCTTGCCGACGGCTGAAAGCTGAGAGCCGAAAAGCGCCGCCTAAGTCCGGTCCCCGCTTTGTGGGCGGTGACCGCGCTCGAGGGGAGAGTCGGGGGCGATCTAGGGACGGCGCCTCGATTTACTGATCGGCAAGTCTGGCCGCCTTCCGGAATATCTCCATAAACATTTCGCGCGTGAGCTTGCCCGTCTGAGTGTTCTGGTTCGACGGATGGTACGAGGCAAGCAACACCTTGCCATCGGGCATCGAGTAAGCGGCTCCATGCTTGAACACGTAATCCCTCTTACCTGCAAGCGATCCGCGGCGCTTCAGATAGTTCAGGTAAGCGTCGAAGCCAATCTTACCTAGCGCCACCACGACTCTAACTTTCTCCAGGCCCGCAAGTTCACGATCGAGGAAAGTGGAGCAAGCCGCAAGCTCGCTCGGCAGTGGCTTGTTGTCCGGTGGCGCACAGCGAACCGCTGCCGTGATGTAGAGGTCGTTCAGTTTCAAACCGTCGTTGCGATCGGTCGCAGTCGGCTGGTTGGCGAAGCCCGTTTCGTATAACACGGGGTACATAAAGTTACCCGATGCGTCGCCGGTGAACGGCCGTCCGGTGCGATTGGAGCCATGAGCGCCGGGAGCCAAGCCCACAATCAACACGCGCGCATGCGCGTCGCCAAATCCCGGAACAGGCTTCCCCCAATATTCCCAATCGAGATAGGCACGACGCTTTACGCGTGCAACTTCCCTGCGATATGCGACGAGGCGAGGACAGCGGACGCATGAAACAACATCATGATTTAGAACCGTAAGCCAATTCACGCTTAATTACACCACACTCTAGAGCCACCACCTCCTATGTGATGGCGGTGGCATTCTTCCACGGCGTTATCCGCACTCTTTCGAGAATATGGATGCGCTCAGTCCTGGGACCGCGTCCGGAGAGGGTGACATTGGTGTAAGCATAAATTCCCACCACGCATGATTTTATTCAGCAGACAGCGCCGACCCGGGACACGCGTCTCTTGCGTCTGCCCCCGTGTTGAGATACAAAACGGAGCGAGGACGAACAACCAATGCGTCTGCTTAGTCTCCGGTTTCTGCTCTTCTTATCAATCATCTTTATCTTTCCTGCGGCTTACGCACACGTTCAATCGGGCGCCCCTGCCGACGGAACGTCTCAACTGCAAGCTTCGACCCGTACAGAACAGAGTGGCCAGGTGGATGGGACCTCATCCACCGCTCCGCACGATTACTCCAAGGAAGCTTTCGTGATCCAGCAGTTGCAATCTCACTACCGCTTCGAAAACGACGGAAGCGAACGCAAAGAAAGCACGTTTCGCGTACGAGTCCAAAGTGAGGCTGGACTGCAAAGTTGGGGGCAGTTACGTTTTGGCTACAACTCCGCAAGCGAGCAATTGGAGATCGGCTATGTTCGCGTCATTAAGCGCGATGGCAGTGTCGTGAAAGCCGACCAGACAGCAGTGCAAGACCTCGCTCCGACCCAGCAGTTTGCTCTGCTCTACACGGACTACCACGAAAAGCACGTCACCGTTCCCGGCCTGCGACCTGGCGACATATTGGAATGCGCGACGGTAACGACGATCCACCACCCCTTAGCGCCAGGACAATTCTGGATGCAATACGATTTCAATCTGTCGAGCATTGTGCTCGATGAGCAACTCGACGTTGATGTTCCGAGTGGCCGCTCAGTCAAACTTAAGACCAGACCGGGCGCGGACCCGAAGATTACCGAAGAGAAAGGAAGACGTATCTACCATTGGACAAGCTCGCACCTGGTGCGGGAGGACGAGGATAAAGATAAGGACAAAGATAAGAAGAAGAAAAAGAAAAAAGACGAGTTCCCGGCAGTTCAGCTGACGACATTTACGAGTTGGGAGGAGATTGGACGCTGGTACGCTGATCTGGAGAAAGATCGTCGACAACCTTCGAAAGAGGTCCGAACTAAGGCCGATGCCTTGACCAAGGGGATGCAAACGGATTTGGAGAAGACTCAGGCACTCTACGAGTTTGTAGCCGCGAACTTCCGTTATGTAAGCCTCTCGCTGGGACTGGCACGCTACCAGCCACATGCTGCTGCGGACGTTCTTCACAATCAGTATGGTGATTGCAAAGATAAACACACCTTGCTCGCAGCTCTACTGGAAGCCGAGGGTCTGCACGCTGATACAGTGCTGATCAATTCGTATCGCAAGATCGATCCCGATGTGCCTTCGCCTGCCCAATTCAACCACGTGATTACGTACCTGCCACTCGGGAATGACAAGATATGGATGGACACCACCACCGAGGTGGCGCCATTTCGTCTAATCTCTTGGAATCTGCGAAAGAAACAGGCCCTCGTGATCCCGCCCCAAGGCGCCCCTCATTTAGAAGAAACTCCAAACGAACCCGGCGTCTCGGATACCGATTCGACGCAAATCGCAGGAAAAATCAGCGATGATGGCAAACTCGACGCGACGGTGAATTGGACTATGCGCGGAGACCTCGAACTCAACATGCGGATGTTGTTCCGCCGCATCCCTTCCACACAATGGCAGAAAACCGTTGAGGCTCTCAACAAAGACATTGGTGGTGAGGTCAGCAACATAAAGATTACCGATCCCAGCGACACCCATAATCCATTCGCCATCTCCTATGATGTCAGCAAAGAAAGGTTCTTGGATTGGCAGAAGAAGAAGGTAGAACTCAAGTTACCTCTATCGATCCTTCGCCCGCTAGCCATTGGATCTGATGTTGGCGAGGACGAAGAGGACCAGAAGACCGAGTCTCCCGATGAAGAGAACTTCAAACTCGGTCCTCCGAGTGACCGCACGTATTCTTTGAAACTGGAATTCGCCACGAGATATTCGCCCCAAGCTCCGGTTGCAATCAATCTGGATCGCGATTACGCCAAATACCAGTCCACATACATGTTGGAGCATTCGGTCTTCACTGCCCAGCGACGGTTTACGATCCGCCTCAGCGAATTACCTCCGTCGCGCGCCGATGACTATCGAGCGTTCCGAAATGGAGTTCTGTCTGACACTGCACAACTCTTAATGATCGAGAGCGCAACTGCGAGCTCAAAAACAGTTCCTTCTGGCATGGGCGCCAGTGAGCTGATCAAAAGCGGCAATGAGGCAAGAAATAATGGGAACTACACGCTCGCAATCGATCTACTGAATCACGCAGTAGAGGCTGATCCCAAAAGCAAATTGGCGTGGAATGATCTCGGGTTAGCCTACTTCGATTCGCGGCAGGACGACCTCGCGGCGAATGCCTATCACAAGCAGCTTGAGATCAACCCTTATGACCAAAACGCTTACAACAACCTCGGGCGGATTTACCTGAGACAACGCAAGTACGATGAAGCTGAGAAGTGGTTCCGAAAACAGTTGGAGGTCAACCCACTCGACAAGTATGCACATGGGAATCTTGGACACACCTATCTTGAATGGCACAAATACGAACAATCCATCCCAGAGTTGACCCAAGCAGCTTCCCTAAACCCCAAGAAGGCCGACCCTCATGTAGGACTCGGAGAAGCATATTTGAATCTGGGGCAGGACGAGAAGGCGATGGAGGCGTTTGATAAGGCTGTGCAGATTTCGGCGACACCAGCAGTTTGGAATAACATCGCCTATCAGTTATCACTCAAGAAATCCCACGTCGATCTTGCCCGTCAGTATGCCGAGTCGGCGGTCGCAACAATGGCAGCTTCTTCGCGGAATATCTCTTTGGATCAACTTTCGCGGCGAGACCTGCGCTCGACATCGGCTTTGGCAACCTACTGGGATACTCTGGGTTGGGTTGAGTTCGGAGATGGCAACATCGACAAAGCCCTTAAATGCATTCTTCCAGCGTGGGAAGTGATTCTAGGTGCGGAAGTTGGAGACCATCTCGGACAAATCTACGAAAAGCGAGGCGACCGAGAGAAAGCACAATATTTCTACGCAGTATCGTTAAACGCACGCAATCCCCTGCCAGAGACTCGGGAGAGGCTGTCGGCGCTTCTGGGTGGCGATGACAAAGCAAATGGTCTGATAGAAAAGTATCGCGGTGAACTACAGAGGCTCCGGACGATACAGCTGGGCGACTTCAAGCACGAAGGTACTGCCACGGGCGACTTCTTTGTAATGCTGCGTGCCGGAACAGGGTCCGTTGCAACGGCTCAAGGAGTTAAGTTCGTCGGTGGAGATGAAAGCTTAAAATCTGCAGCAGATGTCCTGCGGGCTGCCAAATACGAACAATCGTTTCCAGACGACACGCCCACGACGCTTCTGCGCCGTGGAACTCTGGCCTGCAAATCCGGTGAACGGTGCACCTTTTTGCTAGCTCCGCCCGAGGACGTAAGCTCAGCTGATTGAGCAGTATTGATTCAAAACGTTGCCCACGCCCGCCCTGCGGACGAACGGGCGGGCGTGGCCCCGGCCAAAGTTAAAATCAGGGTTCTGGAGGGGTGGAACCGGTTTTCCCGTCGCCACGTCCTACCCATCTGTCGTTTGACGCTACTCTCCCAAAGTCTTTACACTCAAGATTAACGTTGTGTGAACGAACCAGGCCTTCTTGCTCCAGACGGTTTTGGTCCAGCCAGAAGTTTGAGCGGCAGTCCGAAAGGGTAAAACGTGAGTCCCACAGAAACTGACGTCATGAACGACGCAAAGAAGCAGGACGGCGTCAAACGCGAAATCTCGGTCGAAATTCCCGCGGAAGAAGTCAGCCGCGAAACGGAAACGATCGTCCAGAAATATCAGAAGGTGGCCCGGCTGCCCGGATTCCGCGCCGGCCATGTACCCGCCTCCATCATCCGTCAGCGCTTTAAAGAAGATTTGAAGAGTGACGTAGTCGAAGCCCTGGTGCCGCGCTACTTCCGCAAAGAAGCCGAGAAGCAAGGCTTGATCCCGGTCTCGCAGCCGCAAGTCACAGATTTACATATTCACGATGGCGAGCCATTGCGCTTTAAGGCCAGCTTCGAGATCATGCCCGAGATCAAGGTCGAGGGCTACAAAGAATTGCGCGCCGACCATCCCGAGATCGTCGTAAAGGATGAAGAGGTAGAAGAAGCGCTGAACAGCGTTCGCGAGCAACACGCTACCTTCACTTCGGTCGAAGGGCGCCCTTTGGCCGAGGGCGACTTCGCGCAGGCTTCAATGGATGGACGGCCCAAGGACACTGACGACAAGACTCAGCCCGTCCACATGGACGAAGTGCTGATCGAGATTGGCGGCAAGAACACCGTTCCCGAATTCACCGAGAACCTGCGCGGCGCCAATGCCGGCGACGAGAAATCGTTCGACGTGAGTTATCCCGAAGACTCGAACGACAAGCGACTGGCCGGCAAGACGTTCATCTACACGGTAAAAATCCAGGCGATCAAACAGAAGAGCCTGCCGGAGTTGAATGACGATTTCGCCAAAGAACTCGGCGAGTTTACCAGCGTCGACCAGGTCCGAAAGCAGATTCGCGACAACATGGAAGCCGAGCGCAAGCACACGGCCGAGCGCGAAGCCAAAGACAAACTTGTCGCCGAACTGGTAAAGCGTAATGATTTCGAAGTGCCGGAGTCGCTCATCGACCGGCAGATCGATCTCCGTCTGGAACGTGGTCTGCGTGCTCTCGCCGCGCAGGGCATGAAGATGGAAGACATGAAGAAAATGGACCTCCCGCGCTTGCGGGCGGGCCAGCGGGACCAGGCGGTGCAAGATGTAAAGTCGTCGTTGTTACTGGAACGCATTGCGGAGATGGAAAAAATTGAAGCCGGTGAAGACGAGGTCAATCATGAACTCGAAGCGCTGGCTCAGCAGACGAAACAGACTCCGGAAGCGGTCCGCGCTCGATTGACACAGGATGGGGGCCTCGATAGAATCCGGAACAGAATCCGCAGCGAAAAGACCCTCGATTTTCTGTATCACCAGTCCGCGTAAGAGCAGAAGATACGCGGACCTTTCGAATCCTCTCCATGCAAGGTAAAGCGTTGCGTCGGGGCGGAGTGTGACAGGTGAACATGAAGCCAAATGATTGGAATAAAAACGACGCACAAATGATGCTCGTTCCGATGGTCATCGAGCAGACTGGGCGGGGCGAACGCGCCTACGACATCTATTCCCGGCTGCTACGCGACAACATCATCTTCATCGGCACGCCGATTGACGACAACATCGCAAACCTGGTGATCGCCCAGATGTTGTTTCTGGCTCAGGAAGATCCCGAGAAAGACATCCAGCTTTACATCAACTCTCCGGGCGGCTCGATTACGGCTGGCATGGCGATTTACGACACCATGCAATACGTGAAAAACGATGTCATGACGTTGTGCGTTGGCCAAGCGGCATCAATGGCTGCGTTACTTTTGGCATCAGGCGAACCCAAAAAGAGATTGGCGCTTCCAAATTCGCGGATTCTAATACATCAACCTTCCATGGGAGGGTTGTCGGGACAAGCCACCGATATTGATATCCATGCACGGGAAATCTTGCGCATGCGCGAGATTACCAACCAGTTACTTTCGAAGCACAGTGGACAAAAACTGGACAAAGTGGAGAAAGATGTCGAGCGCGACTTCATCATGAACGCGCAGCAGGCTAAGGAATACGGAATCATAGACGATATCATCTACAAGACGGCAAAAGCGGTATGATCGCCCTTCGCGCCTGACGTCAGAACCTAAGTGGCATGAGGGACGGTTCATGAAACAAGGACCGAAATCATGCCGCGGATCCGCTGAAGGAGTAGAGCCGAGTGAAAAACAAGTCGGGAACCGATGAGATTCTGCGTTGTTCGTTCTGTCATAAGTCGCAGGACGCCGTAGCCAAACTGATCTCCTCGCCCAGCGATTATCCGCGCGCTTATATCTGCGATGAGTGCGTTGCGGTCTGCAATTCCATTCTGGAGGATGACCGCACCGCGACGCCACAGGCCAGCACTCCCAACCAACTGCCCAAGCCCCAAGAAGTCAAAGCTTTCCTCGACGAATATGTAATCGGGCAAGAGCAGACCAAGAAGAAGCTCGCGGTCGCGGTTTACAACCACTACAAGCGCATCTTCATGAATCGCCAGAAGACCGGCGACGGCATTGAACTTTCCAAGTCGAACATCATGCTGATCGGTCCGACGGGGACAGGCAAGACTCTTCTGGCCCAAACTCTGGCCCGCATGCTGGATGTTCCTTTCGCGATCGTCGACGCCACCACGCTCACCGAAGCTGGTTACGTCGGCGAGGACGTGGAGAACATCATCCTGAAGTTGCTCCAGGCCGCCGATGGCGACGTCAGCCGCACCCAGACCGGCATCATCTACATCGATGAAGTCGACAAGATCGGCCGCAAGGACGAGAATCCGTCGATCACCAGAGATGTTTCCGGCGAAGGCGTTCAGCAGGCTTTGTTAAAGATCCTGGAAGGTACGATCGCCAACGTCCCCCCGCAGGGCGGACGAAAGCATCCGCACCAGGAATTCACACCGGTCGACACTACGAACATCCTCTTCATCTGCGGCGGAGCTTTTGTCGGGCTCGACAAGATCATCACCCGCCGCATGGGAAAGAAATCGCTGGGCTTCCGCACCGGCGAGGATGCTGAAAAGGAAGAGGCCATCACTTCCAAGAAGCGCAGCCAGGAACTGCTGCAGGAAGTGCAGCCGGAAGATCTGATCAAGTTCGGCTTGATCCCTGAATTTGTCGGCCGCTTGCCGGTGGTCGGCATGCTCGAAGACCTCGACGAATTCGCGCTCATCGAAATCCTGACCCGCCCCAAGAACGCGATCGTCAAGCAATACCAGCGCCTGTTTGAGTTCGAAAACGTACGCCTCAAGTTCAACGACGAGGCGCTGCGGGCAATCGCGCGTCAGGCCATGGCGCGCAAGGTTGGAGCCCGCGGACTCCGCATGATCCTCGAAGAACTCATGCTGGACTTGATGTTTAACCTCCCGAGCCAGAAGAAGTTAAAAGAATTCGAAGTGACCCGGGAGATGGTGGAAAAACGCAGCGCCTCGTTCGCTACGGTCATGGAAAAGGCTGGGTAGGAACGGTCGTCGTTGGTGCGTAGTCGTTCCTCGTGGGCTCATGGGATTGCCTGTTTGAGGCACTCACGACCATCGACTGACGACCAACGGCGGATTCTACAACTTAAATGCCATTTCACCAGAGCATCCAGTCAGGTAGAATCTCATAGGTGGTGGGGTTGTCCATCATTCCCAGGGAGACTTAGTGACTACATCCAAGGAAAAATACGAATCCAGAAAGCTGCCCATGATGCCCATTCGGGACGTGGTCATCTTTCCCTTCATGATGACTCCGTTCGTGGTGGGTCGCGAATCGAGCGTGCGTGCTCTGGAAGAGGCCCTGGCGGCGGACAAAAAAATCTTTCTGGCCACCCAGCATGACGCCTCCATCGACGAACCCAAAGCCAACGAAATTTACCAGGTGGGCACGATCGTCAATATCGTGCAGAGTCTGAAGCTGCCCGACGGAAACATTAAAGTCCTGGTTGAAGGCATTGAGCGCGGCAAGATCCTGCAGGTCACCGACACTGACGGCTTTATGCAGGCAACCGTGCGGGTCGCCCGCTTCGCTACCGAGACCAATCAGGCGCTCGAAGCCAGCATGCAACGCGTCACTTCCCTGTTCGAGCAGTACGTGAAGCTTTGCCAGGCACTGAATTACGAAACCATGATTTCGGCTGTGCGGATGGAAGATCCGGCCAAGCTGACGGACGTGATCTCCGCCAACCTGCAGCTCTCGATTGAAGAGAAGCAGGAACTGCTGGAGATTTTCGATCCGGCCGAGCGCTTGACCCGCATCGCGGACGTGCTCGATATCGAAATCGAGAAGCTCAACGTCGACCGCACCATCCAGTCGCGCGTGAAGCGCCAGATGGAAAAAGCGCAAAAAGAGTATTACCTCAACGAGAAAATCAAGGCCATCCAGAAGGAATTGGGCCGCGGCGAAAAGAGCGAGTTCGACGAACTGAAAAAGAAGATCGAATCCGCCGGCATGCCGAAAGAAGTGAAAGACAAGGCAATCCAGGAACTGAAAAAACTGGAAGCCATGCCACCGATGTCGGCCGAGTCTACCGTTTCCCGCAACTACCTCGACTGGCTGCTGGCAGTGCCGTGGAAGAAGCGCTCGAAGGAAATCCGAAACATCTCTCGCGCTGAGAAAGTTCTGAACGAAGATCACTATGGCTTGGAGAAGATCAAGGAACGCATCCTTGAATTTCTCGCCGTGCGCCAGTTAGTGAAAAATCCCAAGGGATCGATTCTCTGCTTCGTCGGACCTCCGGGCGTGGGCAAGACTTCTCTGGGAATGTCGATCGCCAAGGCCACCGGCCGCAAGTTCGTCCGCATGTCGCTCGGCGGCGTGCGCGACGAAGCTGAAATCCGCGGCCATCGCCGCACCTACATCGGTGCCCTTCCTGGCCAGATCATCCAGATGATGAAGAAGGCCGGAACCAAGAACCCGGTTTTCATGCTGGACGAAGTCGACAAGATGTCGATGGACTTCCGCGGAGATCCGTCGGCAGCACTCCTCGAAGTTCTCGATCCCGAGCAGAACTTCATGTTCGTCGACCACTACCTGGACGTCGAATACGATCTCTCGCAGGTATTTTTCGTCGCCACCGCGAACGTGATGCACACCATTCCCGCGGCCCTGCAGGACCGCATGGAAGTGCTCCGCCTGCATGGCTACACCGAGCAGGAAAAGGTCGAGATCGCCAAGCAATTCCTGGTTAAAAAGCAGATGTTGGCCGCGGGCCTGTCGGAAAAGAACATCAAGTTCTCCGACGAAGCCATAACCTCGCTGATCCGCTCCTATACGCGGGAAGCAGGCGTTCGCAATCTGGAACGCGAGATCGGCAACGTCTGCCGTAAAGTTGCCCGCAAGGTGGTCAAAGAAGGCGAGAACTATTCCATCGCCATCACTGGGGAGAACGTCAACGACTTCCTCGGCGTAATCAAGTACCGCGATACATTGGCTCACGAAAAGTCTGAAGTCGGATTGGTCACCGGCTTGGCATGGACCGAAGTTGGCGGCTCGATTCTGAGCACGGAGGCCAGCGTGGTCGACGGCAAAGGCAAGCTCACGCTCACCGGCAAGCTCGGCGACGTGATGCAGGAATCGGCGCAGGCCGCGATGTCGTATGTTCGTTCGCGCGCTCACCGGTTGGGCCTGACCCGCGATTTCTACCGCAACCTCGATCTGCACGTGCACGTGCCCGAGGGAGCGATCCCGAAGGATGGTCCGTCGGCGGGCATCACCATCGCCACAGCGATTTCCAGCGCGCTGAGCAAGATTCCCGTGCGCCGCGATCTGGCGATGACCGGCGAAATCACACTACGCGGAAAGGTTCTCCCGATCGGCGGCTTGAAAGAAAAGCTGCTGGCTGCACATCGCGCGGGACTATTTGAAGTGATTCTGCCAAAGGACAACGAGAAGGATTTGGCGGAGGTTCCGGAGAATCTGCGTAGTGCGATGAAGTTGCACTTCGTGGATACGATGGATCAGGTGCTTCAGATCGCGCTGGAATCGCCACTGCCGATGACTGGCGGAAGAAACGACTCAACCGATCGCGCCGCTGACCACCGGCAGCACTGACGCTCCAACGGCTCATCAATAACCGGAATTGAAATGGGATAAGAGAGAAAGGCCCGCGCAAAGCGGGCCTTTAGCTTTGCTTTCCCCTCGACCCGTGAAGGAGTCAACCCCCGCACAATGTTTACCGCCGAGGTCGCAGAGAGCGCCGAGAAATGACTCCTTAGCTTTTATCTCGGCGCGCGCTTGGCGGTGAAATTTACTGCTGGAGATTTAAGCGCAGGCCGCTCGAATCCGTTCGCACAGCCTGCTCAATGAGCGTTCCACACATTCCGTCAGCCATTGCTGTAACGCTGTGAGCTGGGCCTCAGGGATGTATCCGAAGCGGATTCCGCAGCCGCCGCCGGTCGTCCAAACTACAGTCCCGGCGACATCGAGCATCTCCTCGGTCCGGGCAACGCGAAACGCAGGCCGATTTCTTCCCCAACGCTCAGAGAGGCCATGATTCTGGCTTCCTGCAGGTTCGTCCTCAGCCCAACTCCACCTTCGCTCAGATTCACCGCCACCGCCTCCGCAAACGGTTGCGTGCGGGTGCTGATCGAGGCCACTATGCTGACTGGTTCCCGATGCAGCTTGCGCCTCTGAGCGACGCGGGCACAGTAGGCAGCGCGAAGACAACGTTCGATTTGGAGAGCTGAGGCAGGCTTGTGAATCAGAAAATGAACGCCTGCCGAGAACGACTGCCGAAGGTCTAGCAGATCGCGGACGATCGCGACTAACACGCAATCCCGATTGATTTTCGACCGCCGCACAGCGCACAGAAAATCGGCGAGGTTGTCGAGTTCCCGCCAGTCCACGACAACGACGTCGAATTCCTGCTCCTGAATCACGCTCAGGGCAGCTTCGCAGTTCCCTACAATCTCCGGCGTGACCTGCAGCTGGTTGAGGACGTTCCGGGTGATCCCTAAGAACTGCGCGTCGGCGCATAGCAGCAGCGCATGCATCTCAAGAGTCGTTCTGCGGGTCGCTTCCATTTGAGCTCTCCACCAAGCCTTGCTACTGATGTCAATCGGCGTGGAGAAATCGAAGTTGAATCCGAAACGGACCCCGGAGAAAATGGGATGGTTACCTCCGTTCGCGGCGGAAGTAAAGGTTTCGTGAAAGCAACAGGATCAACAACGGCGCGCTAGGATCGCTGAGATTGAGCTAGTGACGATTTAGGAATTTGCTCGCTTCGCGGGCACGTTCTGCGCGACCGCCCAAGCCGCCGCGCCGAATATCCATGAGATGAAGAACGCGGTCCAGTTCAGTCGCGTCGGAGCGGCCACTAAGGCTGGCAGCCAAACCAAAAGAGTGTAGAGAGTGATCTGCCCAGCTTCCGCCCAGGCGGCAATCCGCGGAAGTACGTTGAATAAAACTCCGAGGCCGCTGGCAATTTGTCCCGCGCCGGTCAGGTAAGCCCATCCCCTTCGGAACGGTAGCCAATGAGGCACATAGCCGGCCGTCGCCTGCGCATAAACGATATGAGAGAGGCCGATCGGCACAATCGAAAGCGCGAAGAGGATTCGTGCCATGCGGACGCCGCGCTCATCGGAAAAAAATACGAGCGCCGATCCTTGCGGAAGATGGCTCAATCGAGCAAAGAACGTCCAGCCACCGGAGAGCAGCAGGGTGAGTTCGCCAAGCCCGAGCCATGAACCTTCGATTCCGGGATGGGTGACGATGTCCGGCACTTTTAGGAGGGCCCACAAAATTAAGTAGGGAAATAGAATGCGCGACGCCCAAGCCCGGCTTGGCGGGGCCAGCAATCCGGCTCCAAGAAGAAGCATGAGAACGCCTGAGCTGTAAGCGACAGCGGTTCGAGCAGGAATCCATGCCGGAACCGGTTGCCATACCAGCGCAAAATCGCCGTATACAAGGGCCAGCACACCAAGAGCTAGCAAGCCAATGACGAAGAGAGTCAGCGCAGGTTGTTGGCGGTCTTTCATGAAGTCGAAACTAATTGTAAGTGAAGCGAGAGTGAATTGCGGGCTCCAAACGGAGTGCCCCCACCCTACGCCGCAACTGCGGCGACGCAAGGGTGGGGACTTTGATTTCATTTCACGAAAAGAAGCAGTTCGAGGTTGATCTCGAAAACGTCCGGCTTATTTCGCCGGGACCGATAGATCCTCGAGCTTTGCACCCTTCTTCGCGATATAGAAGGCCAATGCTTTGGCGGGCGCTGTGCTGCTGGCGTTCTTTACGTTGTGTACTTCGCCAGCAACAGTGGTGAAGGCCTGTCCCGGTTTCAGGGTCACGGCGGGCTTGCCCTGCGCTTCAAAGATCACTGCTCCTTCTTGGATATAAACGATCTCGTTTCCGCCTTGCGTATGCTTTCCACTTTCTACGCCCGGCGGCAGGGTGCGCTCCACCAGGATCGCTTCCCATCCCGGCGCACCTTTCAGATCTGTCCGCTGCACGATCACTCCGCCCTTCAGATTGTCTTGCGCATTTGCAGCGTCGGTGCCCAGCACGCACAGCATTACGACCACTGACAATGCCAGCCCAAGCAATACGTTGTTGCGCTTCATGGAGGCTCCTTTCAAAAGCCGTCGAATACTATCTCACGTAGTACACGAATAGCGCAGATGATAATGCGAGTCCTCCGTAGTTCGTGCCCCCGGCCGTCTGGTGTCAGCACCAATAAAGACTCACGAATCAACCTGACCCTCCCTTGCCAATCTCCCTCGCGCCGTAGCAAACTTGAGCATGAGGGTCTTATCGCGGTTCATGGCGGCGGCGACCGATGCCGCGCACTTCCCTGTTCCGTCTGTGCCCGAGATCGCCTTTCTCGGCCGTTCCAACGTCGGCAAGTCCAGCGTCATTAACTCCCTGGTGGGCGCCAAGCTGGCGCGTACCAGCTCAACTCCTGGACGCACGCGCAGCATCAACTTCTTCGAGATTCGATTTCCCGGCAAGCCGCGCCCGGAGGTGATCTTTGCCGATCTGCCCGGCTACGGATACGCCAAGATTTCCCGCGAGATTTCCCAAGAATGGCCGAAGTTTATCGAGCCCTACCTGAACGAGCGATCCACGTTGGCGCTGTGCGTCGCGTTGATCGATGTGAACGTTCCTCCCCAACAGGCCGATCGACAACTGCTGGACTTTCTTGCCGCCTCGGACCGCGAATTTCTGCTCGTGGGCACCAAGAGCGACCGCCTGTCAAACAATCAGCTTCATAACGCACTTCGAACGCTGGGTGAGCAGTATCCGGCAGCGCACATCCTTCCCTATTCGTCGAAAACAGGGGCTGGCCGCGAAGAACTCTGGAAACAGATTCGGCAAGTGGCGCAACAAGCCTCCGAAGCTGCGCCATCGGCTCGTTTGGGTTAGAGATTTCTCACCTAGCGCTTCCGTTCGCGCCGTCGTCATCAATGGCCCCGTCTCTCGCCTAAATGTAGCGAATGCGTTCTGCCGATAAAGACGACAGAGTTCGGGGTCTTTATGGCGCACGAAACCAACGAAGGCATCGCCTATTTGATGGCGCTCAAGCGGTCCGGGGTCGGCGACGATGGCGCTCCTCCTAAGGCCGTGGCAGCCGCACAGCCCGCAACAGAACCCGTCGCAGCGAATGCGGGCGATCGCTTCAAGGGAGCGGAAAAGCGGCGTAGCGCGCGCTACAAGTGCGAGGGCAGTGCGGAGATCCGCGAGGAAGGCTGTGATGTCCGCACCTGGGCCACCTTCACCGATATCAGCGTTCACGGATGTTACGTGGAAGCGCAAGCGACCTACCCGGCCAACACGCTCCTACATATGAAACTCGAGGCGAATGGAATCCGCGTCGAGACCAAGGGAGAGGTTCGCGTCAATTATCCCTATCTCGGGATGGGCATCGCCTTCGCGGAGATGTCGGAGGAAAACCTGACTCGCCTGAAACAGTTGCTGGCCACTGTTTCGCATCCGTGCATGATCATGGGACCGGGTATTGCGTCGTCATTTCCCGCGACAGATCCACTGAAGGCGGTGCCGCTGATCAGTGACCCCGAGGCCGCTGTGCGGGCAGTGATCGAATTCTTCGAAAGCCGCCAGATGCTGATGCGCGACGACTTCCTGCGAATTCTGAAAAAGAGCCAACTCCAGAAATGAGTGGGCAAGCCTCGCCACCCGACAGCTTCGTGTCATTTTGATGAAAGCGTTCTTCTGGCGCCCCATGCCGCGTCCCGGTTCGTTATGATGTTGGGGCCATGGCGCTCTACCTCATCACCGGTATCGGCGGATTTATCGGCTCGTCTCTTGCCCGCGCTCTGCTTGCCGCCGGCGAGCAAGTGCGCGGCGTCGACAATTTTTCCACCGGCAAGCGGGAAAATCTCGGTGAAATTCGCGATCGCATCGACTTCCGCGAAGCCGACATCCTCGACCTCGATGCCATGCACAAGGCCTGTGCCGGCGTCGATTTCATTTTTCACGAGGCGGCGATTCCTTCGGTACCGAAATCCGTGCTCGATCCGCTGGGCAGCAATCGCGCCAATATCGATGGCACGGTGAATGTTCTGGTGGCTGCGCGCGATGCGAAGGTCAAGCGCGTGGTCTACGCGGCATCATCTTCTGCCTACGGCGACACTCCGACGCTGCCCAAGCACGAGGGCATGAAGCCCGACCCGATTTCTCCGTATGCGGTTGCCAAGCTGGCGAGCGAGCAGTACATGATTTCGTTTTACCGCTGCTACGGTCTCGAAACGGTCTGCTTGCGCTACTTCAATGTTTTCGGCCCCCGGCAGGATCCCTCGTCTCCGTATTCCGGAGTGCTGGCGAAGTTCATCACGCAGATGCTCCGCGGCGAACAGCCCACGGCCTTCGGCGACGGTGAACAGAGCCGCGATTTCACCTATATCGACAACGTGGTGGTCGCCAACCTGCTCGCGTGCAAAGCTCCCGCTGAAAAAGCTGCCGGACAGGTCTTCAACGTCGCAACGGGCCGCCGCGTCACGCTGAACGAAACGTTCCAATTGCTTCAGGGATTGACGGCCTACGCGGGTTCATTGAACTACGGGCCGGAGCGCGGCGGCGACATCAAGCACTCTCTCGCGGATATCGCGAAAGCTGAAGCGGCTCTCAACTACGAGCCGGTAATCGATTTTGAAGAGGGACTGCGCCGCACTGTTAAGTGGTATCGCAGTAAGTGACGGCAATCTACTCGTGCCTCAAGGACTCGATCGGATCCAGCTTTGAGGCCCGTAGCGCAGGAATCATCCCGCTAATCAGCCCAACCGCACCCAGAATCGTTGTCGATGCAATCAGTGTCGCTGGAGCGATAATCAGCCGGATGTCTCCCGCTTCTCCGTTCTTGGCAAAGGCGCTGTATAACGTCAGACGTCCCACGGAGAGGGCGACACCGTAGGCCAGAATCACTCCCAGCACGCCGCCGATGAACGTAATCGTCAAAGCTTCTGCCAGAAACTGAATCAGAATGTAGCGACGCTTCGCTCCCAGCGCCTTCTGCACACCGATCTCACGCGTGCGTTGCGTCACCGACACCAACATGATGTTCATCAAGCCGACGCCGCCAATTCCGAGCGTCAGAGTTCCGATGAACCCCATCAGAATCTTCAATCCCAGCGTGATGATCTCGAACTGATGCAACTGCGTCATCAGGTTGAAGACCTGCACGGCCTGCCGGTCGGTTTCATTGAACTTATGCTGTCCCGCCAGAATCGACCGCACCGCCGGCTCGATTCGCTCAAATTCCGGCGTCTGGTAGTTGAACCAGATCGTGTCCAGATAATGCGTGCTCTTGAAATCACTCATGGTCGTAAACGGCACATAGACCACGCGATTGATGTCGTCGTTCCCTTCCTGCATCTTCGCGCTTAGCACGCCGACCACTTCGAAGCTCAACCCGTTCAGTCGAATGTGCTCGCCCAGAGCGTTCCGGCCCGAAAATAGCTTCTCCTTGGCTTCCGAACCGATCACGGCAACGCGTCCGCGCTGGACCTGATCCTCCATGTTGTAAAAACGCCCTTGGGCCAGCTTGAGCGAGCGAATGTCATACACATTCGGATCATTCCCCGTGACCGACCACGTAAAATCACGGTTCTCATACTGAACGCTGACCTGTTTATCCACCGAAGGCGTGATGTGGGTAATCTGGGGAAGATTTGTGGTCAGCGCATCGACGTCTTCCTGCGTAAAGCGGATATTTACTCCCGACTTCTGTCCGCCCGCCTGCATGGAAGTCGTGCCAGGCACGACGATGACCAACTTCGTGCCGAAGTTCGCAAAGATATTCGCACAAGCCTGCCCGAAGCCGTCGCCGTAAGCCAGCAACATCACGACCGTCGCGATGCCCCACGCCATCCCGAGCATGGTGAGCGCGGTGCGCCGGCGGTCGTGCCGCATCGCCGTGTAGGCTTCCTGCAGTAGGTCTCGGATTTCCATTATTCCTGCCGTAGCGCTTCGACTGGTTGGAGCATCGCCGCCTTGCGCGCGGGATACAAGCCAGCCACAACTCCCGCCAGCGTTAAGCTGCAAATGGCCAGGGTGGCCGTCATCGGCACGAGTTTCGGAGGATCAAATCCCTGCGGCCCTTGGATTCCTCCCATCATCGCCATCAATCCGCCCGCAAAGATCAGGCCAATGAGTCCGCTGCCCAGCGTGAGCAACATCCCTTCGAGAAAGAAGTGCAACAGGATGCTTCGATTCGTCGCCCCCAGCGCCTTTCGCAATCCGATCTCGCGCGTTCGCTCGCTTACCGCGACCAGCATGATGTTCACAACTCCGATCGCGCCCAGCGCCAACGTCACCATCCCCACCGTGCCGAGGAAGAGGTTCATGACGTCAAAAATCGTTCCCACCATCTTCGATTCCTGGATCGAATCCCACTCGTCAAATGCGTTCAGATCATTGGCATCGAAGCCGTGATTGCGACCTACGATCTCGTGAACCTCCTTCTGCGCTGCGAGATGGTCTGCTGTGAATTGCGGCTGGTATTCGATGAACGAAATCGAGTTCAGATGATTCTCACCCTTGATGGGAAAATTTTCCGCCATCACCTGAAATGGGATGTAGCCTCTCATGTTCAGCCACAAGTTATCGCCGCGCCCCAAGTGCGGCATCGCTCCTACTACTTCGAAGCGCAGGCCGTTAATCAGCACAAACGCGCCCACAGCGGGACGCCCGGGAAACAGCGCCTTCAACAGCTCGTTGCCGAGGACAATCACGTTCCTTCGCTGACTGCCGTCGAGTTCGTTCAGCCAGCGTCCTTCTTTGAGCGGCAAGTAGCTGATCTCGTTCAAATTCGGCAGCGTTCCGAGAATCTCGCCGCTGGCAGTCGCGAACTCGCTGACTTCGTGGAGATCGCTGCGCGAAATAATCGGGCAGGCATTGCGAACGTGTCCCGCCTGCCGGATGTCGAGGTAATCCTGATAGGTCAGAAGATAAGATCGCGCCGAGCTCATGTTGCCCTGGACAGCTGGCGCACGTCCCGGGAACAAGAACATGATGTCCTTGCCAAACTCTGCCAGTTCCCGCTTGTTGCCGGACCGGAATCCTTCGCCCACCCCTACCAGCAACAACAGCGATCCCACTCCCCATGCGATTCCGAACATGGTAAGGAACGAGCGCAGCTTATGCGCCCATAGATTCCGCAGAATCTGCCCGAAAATGTCTCCAATTGTCCGCATGGCAAGAACGAGGCCCGACGACACGAATCTAAAGATATATACGCCGCGCAGGGCTCTAAAGTTCCAAGTGCTCCACTGAGAACGAGCTTCACATCGCACTCATGCGCCGTTCCGCGGCTCTTTCCCCCCAACTCGAACCCCTGCTGTTAAGTATTAGACGCGCAGGCCGTTACGTTGGTTATCTAGGGAACGGTTACGGAGATGCTTACAGTGACCATATGACGCTTTCCTCGATGGTGGTCTCGCGCGATTGGCAGGAAGTCAGTGTTCTCGAATGCATCCTCGGCGGCCTTCAGATTGATGTGGCCGTGGAAAAAGAACCACAAAAAGCTTTGGAGCGGCTCGGAAAGTCCAAGATTGATGCGCTTATCGTCGATTGTGATCTGAACGGCAGTTCGCAGTTCCTGCGTGAACTGCAGCGGTCCGAGAATGGCCAGAGCCCGGTTCCTCTCGTCATCATGGGATGCCACGAACGTACTCCGAGCCTCGACGCCACCGGCGCATTGTTCGCCTTTCAGAAGCCAATTTCGGTCGACCAGGCCGTCCGCACATTCACAGCGGCGCGCAGCATGATTCTCGATGGCCGTCTGCGCTACCATCGCGCCGGGTTACAGGTCCCAGTTTCACTGAAAAACAAAGGGCGTAAAGCGGTCGAGGGACACCTCCTCAACATCAGCCAGGGTGGAATGCTGGTTCATGCCCCCCAACCGGTGGATGCCTCGGCGGCCCTGCAGGTCTCATTCAAGCTGCCCGGCACCGGTTCGGAATTGAAGGCTCAGGCGAAAGTGGCGTGGCACGACAATGAGGGCAACTTTGGCATTCGCTTCGTGAAAATGGCGATCAAGCAGGAGCGAATTCTGGAACTTTGGCTCGCGCAGCAGTTCTTGGCGAACTAGGCAGGCATCTCAATCTCAGTAGCCAGTGGTCAGTTGTCGGTTGCTCCGATT
This sequence comes from uncultured Acidobacteriota bacterium, assembly GCA_963793945.1. Lineage (GTDB taxonomy): Bacteria > Acidobacteriota > Terriglobia > Terriglobales > Acidobacteriaceae > Sulfotelmatobacter. The sequence goes on from CAWCCE010000004.1 coordinate 134,724, forward strand.
AGCGGAATCGCGCGCCGCTTTCTTCCTCTTCTTCCTGGCCATATCCCGCAAGGCGGGCTAGCCGCGTGCCAAGGCTGGTCCCTCCGAAGATCTGGAAGAATATCCAATAGAGTCCGGCAATGACGACGGTTGCGCCTCCCACCATTGGGATCGGCCAGCGCGGGGCCTCGCCCGTAATCGCCAAAAAGACCAATCCAAAGAGCAAAATGCCCGCGAATACGACGAGAGCGTGAACCGTCCATGCCAGTCCACGCCCGGAGAGCGGCCGCGACAACCAGTCTAACTCGGTCTGCGTCACTTCGGACATCTCCACCCTCGCCGGGCTCGCCTCGCGGCGTGCTGGCAGCGCAATGACCTTCACCGGGGTCGCCGAAACCATCAGTCCATCATCGACAACGGTTCCAACCGCTCCATTTCCATGCGAGCGGGCGGGCTTCTGTGAACCAAGCGGCGGAGCGAACATGGACTCTTCGGGATCGGCATGCAGAGAGATTGCCTCCAACATATCCCCGAAAATCCATTCGTTGATCTGCCGTCGCTGTTGGGGAGAAAGGTCGAGAAAGCGGATGCCGCACTGCCCGGAGAAGGTCGCCCAGACCACTTCGCCGCGAGTTTCGACGCGCAAACGGGGATAGCGTAACTCAAAACGCACGTTCAGGTGTTGCTGTGGACGAACCCCGGCTACCACCTGCACTCCGATTCCGTCGTGCGTTAAATTTCGAACGACGCCGCCGTTGGTGTCATCCAACGTGAGGTAAATCAGGGTATGCAGTTCGTGACGATGCTGAGCTCGCGTTTGTCGCGCGGGAGATAGTCCTGCATCCATAGAAACACCGGAGGTCGCTACTCGGCCAGAGCTTACGTTGTGGAAATTTTATCCTCGGAGCCTCCGGCCTTTTAGTAACCGAACTGGTTCGGAGCGGAAACCCGCTTCATGGCATTTTTAGGTGCCCGACGAAACATGTTTTGGCCGATTTAAGGCGACCCTCCTATGGAAAGGGCGAAAGGAAAGAGAACTAGCGCACCAAGGTTCATGGCCAAAGGGGCACGCCCGTGCAATTGCAAGTACATCCAAAGACCGATAACTTACTCATGAGCTGTGTCTGAAATGGCGGCGCCTACCACCAAACCGGACTTGGAGTTGACGGAATCCCTGAGCGGGGGTAGTGTACCTGCCTGGCCGATGTCGCATAGCGCAGCTTCGTCAATCTCAGAGCAGATTGGTCCCGAGGCCTATCCGGCGCCCTCTCCGCAGGACGCACTGCAGGCTTTGTTGGCCTTCTCGTCTCTGCACGACCAGGTGCGCCGCCGCCGGGCTCTGGCGGTCCGGCACCCTGTCTTCGACTCCAAGACATCTCTCCCCGAATTCGAACCCAGCGAGCAATTCGTCCTCGACGATGTATTGAAATTGGTCGCCGAGCGAGCATTGGCCATCACCGGAGCCGACGGTCTGGCTATCGCCCTAGCCGAGAATAACGAGATTGTTCTCAGAGCCGCGGCGGGCATCGTTCGACCGGACGTGGGGGCGCGAATCGACCGTGATTCCGCGTTTTCCGGAGCGTGTTTTCGCACAGCGCAGGTCGTCAACTGCGACGACACCGAAACCGATCCCCGCGTTAACCTTCAGGCCTGCCGTAAGTTGGGAGCACGCTCGATGGTGGCCGTCCCGCTCTGCGGACGGCGGCGCGTCATCGGCGTTCTCGAAGCATTTTCCTCGTGGCCCTTCGGCTTTAATGACAGCGACATCCGTAATTTAAGCCTGCTGGCGGAACTGGTTCTGGCTGCGCTCAAGCCGGAAGATGAAGACCGCTTTGCCGAGTCGGCGCAAGCAGCGGCGAGCAAGCTGGAAGCGCCGAAAGAAGCAGTACCCGTGCCAGCCGTCCAGATCGCTGCTCCGGTTCCGGCAAAAGTTCCTGTTCCTCCGGTGCCCAAGGTGGCGACAGCAACGGCTCCTCCGCCAACTTTTGCATCGACGATTCTCTCTTCGGTCGATCTTCCGTCGCTGACGAAGGCACCAGAAATTGCGGCGACTGCTCCGGTCGAGGCAGCAGCAAAGACCCAAGTACCGTTAGTGGAAACCGCCGCCGCAGAGCCGACGACGGGAGTCGCACCTGCTCCGGCTGTCGTCGCAGAAGAACCCGCGCCGATGTTCGGACAGCTCGAGGCTGAGAAATCCCCGCGCAGCTTTGGCAAGTTAGGACTGCTGATCGGCATCGTGATCGTCGCGGCATTCGCCGCCGGATTCTGGTGGAAATACAGCAATGCTCAGTTAGGCAATGCGGTCGTTCACTCCGAACCGTCCACTATCAAACCGACGGTTCCAGCAGCGCAGAACAAACCGGCGGAGCTTGCTCCTTCTCCGGCCAGCGCCACGACTACAGCTCCGGCGGAAACTAACTCGGAAGGAACGGAGTCGGACACTCCGGCCGCTCCGCAGGAGTTGTCGAAGTTCCCTCACGTCACCGGAGTGCGGCACTGGTCGTCGCCGGATTCGAGTACCGTCGTTCTCGATCTCGAAGATCAAGTGCAGTACGAAGCGCACCGCCTGACAGGTCCGGACCGCATCTACTTTGACTTGCACGATACGCAGCTTGCCCCCGACCTCCTCGGAAAATCGATTGACGTCGGCGACACTCTGATCAACCGCATTCGCGTCGCGCAGCCGGTTTCCGGAATGACGCGCATCGTGCTTGAAACCAAGGCCGACACCAATTTCTCGGTCAGCCTCGAGTCCAATCCTTACCGGCTCGTCGTCGAAGTTCGAAAGATCGGGACCAATCCCAAGGGCGCGGTCAACCTGTTCCCGAATGCTCCGGAGACAGAAAAGGCAAAACTGTCGATCGTGATTCCGCCGCCCACGAAAGAGGATTTGCAACTGAAGGCGCGCGTTCCTAAGATGCGCATCGTGGTTGACGCCGGTCACGGCGGATGGGACTTGGGTACAGTCGGACGACGCGGCTTGCTCGAAAAAGACCTTGTTCTTGAGATCGCTCAACGTCTCGGCAAGCTACTCGAAAGCCGGCTCGGTTCCGACGTGATCTACACGCGTCAGGACGATAACTACATTCCTCTCGACGAACGCGCCGAGATCGCGAACCAGGCGCAAGCCGACCTGTTCGTCTCCGTGCACGCGAACTATAGCGATCTGCCTTCCGCGCGTGGCGTCGAAACGTATTACACCAACACCTTTTCCGCACCGGGATCGAAAGAAGCTGGCTCCAAGGATGCAGATTCGCACAGCGTTGCAGGTTCCCTGAAAAACTCGGTCACTCCCGCGCTCTCACCGGCCGACTTGCATGATCGCATCGAGCAGTCACGGCGCCTTGCGGCGAGCGTTCAGCGCTCCATGTACGGGACGTTGTCGGTGCAGAATCCGGGGCTTCGCGATCGCGGCATCAAGGAAGCTGGATTCGTCGTCTTGACCGAAAGCTCAATGCCGGGAATTCTGGCAGAAGTTTCCTTCGTCAGCAGCCCTACCGACGAGCAGAAACTGCGCAGCGACGGATACCGCGAGCAGATTGCCGAAGCCCTCTACAAAGGCATCGCCCGTTATGCAGCCAGCTCCCGCGGCGTGAAGGTGGCAAGCGCCGCGAAATAGCAGCGAGTCACTCAAATCCTATTTCTGCACAGCGCTTGCGCTTTCCTTCATGTACCCGGCGCTCAGTGTGCCTTTGCTCTTCGCTATCGGAAGTAGTGTGGGATAGAACTGCACGAACGTTGTATCGACAGCCGCATGGTCGGAGTGGCACGTATAGCACTCCATGTTCGTCGGAACCATCTTCGCGGTCTTGGCGTCGCCGAAGATGAAGAATGCCCACTTTCCCGGAAAGCGCGCCTCATCTTTTACGTGCGCTTCGATGCCCATGATTTCCGTGCTCTGATAGTTCCCCTTCTGATTGATCGATCCCTTGCCTTCCGCCATACGGCCTTCGAGGACTAGGACGGTTTTGTCCGGCCACGTTCCAGTCTCTTGAAATACTTTGTAAGCTTCGGGATTCGCGAAGACGTTGTCGAACATGTGATGATCCATTCCTGTCGCGTTTGGGCTGTAGCTCATGTCGAAGCCCGACGTCAGATACGTCCACTGGCGATAGTTCTCCGGCAGCTTGAGTTGGGCGTCGCTGGTGTATTCCGGACCGGAAACAGTCGGCAACGTTGCGGACTTCAGGAGCGCAGCAGCGGAGAGCACGACCATTACGGCAAGCAGCGAGGCGATCTTCTTGTTGATCATGTTTGGCAGTATCGCTGACAATCTTGCGCGCGGCCAGACCATCCGCTGCAAAGATCCGGCGGTTGGCTGCATTGTTGCCCGTTCTCGCCAATCGTAGAATACGATTCTGTCCATGGACGCTGTGCCCACACGTAGCGACTCGCCGCGCTGGTTCTGGATCGCAACCCTCTGGGGAGGGATCGGGTTATTCGACGCGACACAAACTGTGTTTGTGATGCGCGCGGAGGGCATGCATCACAACTGGGGGCGGCTGTTCTTCACGCTGCTGATTTCGTGGTTGCCGTGGATGCTGGCGACTCCGTTTGTTTTGCGCCTCAGCCAGCGATATCCACCCTCGCAATGGAGGCACGCGTCAACTTGGGTGACGCATCTTGCCGCATGCGCTGCGATCGGCGTCGTCGATGCGGCGTGGCGTGCGTTGTGGGAGGAACTGCTGAATCCGTGGGCTCTAACACCGCGGCCAAATCCATTCCTTGACGCTGACGTGGCAGAAGTGCACGAATGGACTTCTGTCGTATGTGATCCTTTACAGCCTGATTCTGCTGGTCGATCACATTCGCCGATCGCGTGAACAACTGGCTTTACAGCAAGCCGAAACGGCACGACTCAACGAACAGCTATCGAAGGCGCAACTCAGCGCGCTTCGGCGGCAGATCGAACCGCACTTCCTCTTCAATACGCTCAACGCGATTGCCGGACTGGTGAGGGAAGAAAGGAACGACGCAGCGGTAACTATGATCGCGGAACTCAGCGACTTTCTTCGGCGCGTGCTCCAGGATTCCGACCGGCAGCAGGTTCCTCTTGCGGAAGAACTGGAGTTCACGCAGAAGTATCTGGATATTCAGAAGGCTCGGTTTGCGGACAGGCTGCAGTTCAGCGTGGACGTTCCAACAGAGTTGCTTTCGGCTCAGGTTCCGAGCCTGATCCTGCAACCGATGGTCGAGAATGCCGTGAAGCACGGCATCGCCAAAAGCGTGGACGGAGGCGCGATTCGGATTGCGGCGTCCCGTTTGAACGGAACGCTCACGCTGCGCGTTTACAACGATGGTCCGAGTTTGCCGGCTGGATGGGAAGCGAGCCAGTCGGGGATTGGAATCTCCAACGCTCGTACACGGCTGCGAAGCCTCTACGGAGAAGCGTTCGAGTTGAACTTGCGCAACCAGCGGCCGAGCGGTGTCGAAGCATCGGTGTCGGTTCCATTCCGCGTTTCATCCGCCAGCGAGTCCAAGGAATAAATTCGTGCGCGCGGACGAGCACTCCTCCAAAATACGCACGTTGATTGTGGATGACGAACCTCTCGCTCGCTCCAATCTCGCGGTGCTCCTGCGTCGTGACGAAGACATCGGCATCGTTGCGGAGTGCGGATCCGGATTGGAAGCGATCGGAGAGATTCGCGTCGCGAAACCGGATCTGCTTTTTCTGGATGTGCAAATGCCCGAGTGCGATGGATTCGATGTCCTCGAGTTGCTGGGAAACGATTTGCCTCTCGCAGTCGTTTTTGTCACCGCGTACGACCAATATGCGCTGCGCGCATTCGAAGCCGGAGCGTTGGACTACCTTCTGAAGCCGTTCGACGATGCACGTTTTTCGCTGGCGCTGGAGCGCGCGAAACAAAGAATCCGGTTGGGACGCGATCGCAGGCAGCGTCCAGAGCGGGTTGCGGTCAAGAGCGCAGGTCAGGTGCACTTCGTGAAGATCGTGGAGATTGATTGGATCGAAGCAGCCGATTATTACGCTTGCCTGCATGTCGGAACGAAGAGTCATTTGCTACGACGCAGCATGTCGGAACTCGAAGAAGATCTGGATCCGAAAATATTTTGCCGCGTGCATCGGTCGAGCATCGTGAACCTGGAGCGAGTGCGCGGATTGCAACTTCGTGACGACGGCGAATACGAGGTGCTGCTCGACGATGGTGCGAGAGTGCGATTGAGCCGCAAGTATCGCAAGCAACTCCAGGAGCGGATGGGCGTGAGTAGTGAGTAGTGAGTAGTGAGTAGTGAGTAGTGAGTAGTGAGTAGTGAGTAGTGAGTAGTGAGTAGTGAGTAGTGAGTAGTGAGTAGTGAAGTAGGGAGTAGTGAAGAGCGAGTCGCGAGCGAAAACCGCGCTGGTCGTCCTCCTTCGTTCGGCAAACAAATTCCGGCGACGTTTTTTCCCGAAATGGGACTGGAGAGGCTTTACGGGGCACCCCCCTCCCCCTGGGTCTACTTGAATCATCGAGTTAGCGGGAAATCGATAAAAAATCTATGGGGCACAATCAGTTGCGGGCAAAATCTTGATACCAAAGAACTTGGCGGCCTAATGCTTCTGGTGAATTCCCGGAACGGGACGAATGCGCTCTCGGCGCACCGTCACGGCCTCGGTGATGATCGCTGATTCGAGCGCACAGAGGCAAGGTCAGATGTCACAGGCTGGTTGTGGAAATTGTGCGCAAGTTCTGAGACGGTGCACACGGGGCCTAAAGGCCTGTAATTTTTGGGCTCCCGGTAACGCGGCCCTTTAAGGGCCGCGCTTCCACGGTGCTTCCCAGTTTCTGGATTCTTCATTTCGGATCTATGCAATTCCGACAGCATTGGCACTGACGGCGGGTGCATAGGGCCTTCGGCCCGCGAAAAGCGCGGGCCTCAGGATGGCAATGCTCGTGAGTTGGGATCAGTTCGACGCGGGGATGCCGCCGTATTGTTGAAGCCACTTCAGTTCTTCGCGGACTTTGATTTTTCCGTGCCAGGGATTTTTGCCGAGGCCGTGGCCTTCGCCGGGAAAAATCAGCAACCGGTTCGGGATGCCGAGCGAGTAGAGCGCGTGCTCTAACAAATAATCTTCGAGCACGGCAACACGGACGTCATCGGCACCGGCGACTATGTGCGTCGGCGTTTTCACTTTGTCCATTTGGAAGATGGCGGCTTCGTCGTGATAGCGCTGCGGCGCTTCCCAGGGACGTCCGCCGAGGAAGTACGCGTCGTCGTAAGTAGTATCGTCGTTGCCCCAGTTGCCGATGTGCTCGACAGCGCCAGCGCCGGTGACGGCGGCTTTGAAACGCGTGGTCTGCGTGATAAGCCAGTTGGTCATGTATCCGCCATAGCTGTAGCCACCGATCGTGAGATGGGCAGCGTCGGCGATGCCGTCTTTCACAAGAGCATCGACACCTTCGAGAATGTCTTTGCCAGGGCGAGAAACGATCACAGGAACAATTTCGAGGGCGAATTTGTCGCCGTATCCAGTCGAGCCGCGGTAGTTGGGCTCGAAGACGAGCCATCCTTGATTGGCAGCGAGTGTGGCCCACTGATACCAGTCGGCTTCGAAGTGGTTGCCGTCGGCGTCGGCGGGACCTCCGTGAATCAGCGTGAACATTGGTAGGTTCTTGGCTTCGAATTTTCCAGGGGGATAAATCAACATGCCTTCGACGGTGGTACCGTCGTCGGCCTTCCATTGGTATGGCTTGCCTTGAGGAAGATCGCGCTCGGTGAAGAGCTTGTTGAAGGAAGTGATGGGGCGGGCTTGATCGAGGCTGTCGGCAGATTTTGCAAGATAGACTTCGTCAGGTTTGCCAAGCGATGAGTAGACGAATGCGACAGCGGACGCGTGGTCAGCACGGGAAATCGTGGAATAGGTTCCGGGCCATGCGCTGATGCGATGTAGAGAATCGGCGGGCTTCGCGGCGGAATACATTTGGACTTCGGTGCCGAGACGCGCGGATGCCAGGATGTTGTCTCCGACGACGGCGTAGTGTTCGACGGGACCATGGAACTTTTTGTCCCATTGCTCGATCTTGCCGGAGTCTGTGTCGACCCAATAGAGATGGGGTTGAATGTCGCGGTAGGGGCCGGAGACATCGCCACCCTGAATTTCGAAAAAGATGTGGCGGCTGTCGGCGGCCCAACGCGGGTGGACTTCCACGCCTTGGTTCGTCGTGATGCGGCGAGGCGTGGCTGGGGCGCTGGGAGTCGATCCGCTGCCGGACGCGGCGGATTGTCCAAGAGCGACTACGTAGATTTCTACGTCTTCGTATTTTTCCTGACGCTGGTTGATGGCATTGCTGATGAAAGCGAGTCTGGCGCCGTCGGGCGAGGTTTCGAGACTATCAACGCGCAGAGGAGTTGTCGCGATGGTGTGCGCTCCTGGAGTGAGATCGGGCTGGTCCTCCGGCTCTCCTTCTTTCTTTTCTACTTTCGCGGGCGCGGCGGTGTGGCGAGCAAGAGCTGCGTGGACGTCGAGTGCGAAGATCGTGTCGCCGCGTTCGGCGGTGCGGTATTGGACGACGTCTTTCCACAGCTTTTTGTAATCGTCCTTTTGCGTGCGGGCCCAGGGTTGGCGAGTCGCGAAATAAATCGTTCGAGAATCGGGCGACCAGGAGAATGCGTGCACTTCTTCTTCGCCTTGCGTCAGTGGGATGGCTTCGCCGCCGTTGGGGGAGATTACGTAGATCTGGCTCGTTTCTTCTTTGGAACTGGAATCGGAGTCGGAGTCGTCGGACTTTCCTGCTCCAGTCTTGCGCTCGGAGAGGAAAGCAATCCACTTGCCGTCGGGCGACCATTTTGGTTCGGAGTCGTGGCCGGATTGAGTGAGCGGGATCAGAGAGCCACCCTCGGCGGCGTCGCGGTAAAGCCAGAGGTCACTGCGGAAGATTTGCTGATCCCAGTCGGCGCGCTCGGTGGCGATCACGACCGAGGCACCGTCGGGGGATAGCTCGACTGAAGTGAAGCCGACCGAGTTGAAAAATTCGTCGAGGGTAACCTTCGGCTTGGATTGAGCGACGACGAGGAGAGAACAACCCAGAAGAATGGCGGCGAGCAAAGCAGACGTTCGGATTTGCATAGGGCCCCAAGGGGAAACAGGGTTATACAACGGGGGATTCGTTGGAGGCAAGTTTGTGACCGCGGGTTTCGGCGCGGTGTAAGGTCCACAGGATTGCGGCGAAGACGGGAACCGAGAGTTGGAGATGGGTCCAACGGGAGACCGGTCCGAAGAGAGGCAGGACGAAGGCGAGATAGAGAAGCAACTTCAGCAGGGGCGAAGAGGCGTTCTTCTCGCTCGCCAGAGCCCAATCAACTGCGAGCAGAAGAGCCGGTACCAGCGCGAGGAGATCGTAGACGAATAGATGCGGGTTGACCAGAATGGCCGCGAGAATTAGCGCAGAAAAACGGAGGGCCAGAGGAATTTGCGATTTCCAGATGCTTGCGGCCATCGCAACGACTGCTACGGAAGTTAGTGCGTAGAAGGCGAGCGCAACTTCCGGTGAAGGAATTATCAGCGACCAGAAGGAGCGTAAAGAGTGCATCTGGATCGGGGCGAGGCCGAGTTCGGCGGCGCCAATCCAGCGCGAGGGATGGAGGAGCATTTCGAGGTAAGCGCGCATCACTGAAGCGCCGAAATACAGGCGAGTGAGGGTGAGTTGACCGGCCGCGGAGAGAACCAGGGCGATCAGCGGCTTCCATGCACGGGCAAATAAAAGGATCAGCGGTATCGCTACCAGGAATTGCGGCTTGAAGATGAGGAATCCAAGAACGACGCCCGCGAGCCAGGGGCGGCCTGAGTCGAATGCGAGAAACGCAACGGTGAAACAGGCGAGGATGAGAGCAGAAATCTGTCCGCGAACGAATCCGTGAAAGAGCGGGGGAAATGCTATTGCGGCCAGCACTACGATTTTCACATGTGAACGCAAGCTCTGACAACGTTTCCAGATGGCGTATATGCAAAGAAAGTAGATGATCAGACTGAGGGCTACCCAAATCCCTGCGGCGCCGGGAAACGATAGAGCGGCGAGCGGGACGAAGAATAGTCCCACTTGAGGTCCGTAGAGATTCGGGATTACTGCGCGATTCGACTGCGGAACGATCTTTCGCAGTTCGTCGGATTGAGTTTTCTGATCATATAGCTCGTTCACCCGGTGTTGAGAAACAAGACGGGCCGAAATGTGGAACGGCAGGAAATCCTGGAACTTGATGTTGCCCGCGCGATCGAACAATCCAGGAGTGGCGAAGTCGACAGCGCAAACTCCCCACAGACAAAAAGCGAGAACGATCCCTTGAGCGCGAAGACGGCGCGGATTGAGCCATTTTAGAAATGAAAGTGTCCAGGTTGGCGCCGGCGGAGTGGAACTGCTCACGATGCGGGCTCGGCGTTTTTGAGGGCGTCGTCCATGGACTGGCCGGGACGGGCCGCGGTGGGGATGATGCGCCAGCCATCGTCGTACTCGCGAAATCCCACACTGGATTTGTAGTGGAGCTCGCCGGAAAAGAGTGCGTCTCCGACTTCATTGAGCGCGACCCACTTCCAGGAAAACTCGACATCGGCGACATTGCCCTGTTTGCTGATCCCGGTGACGGCGACGAGTTCGCGCTTCGCGGCGGGAATGGCGATGGAAGGCTTGCTGGCATCTTCGGCGGAGACAAGATTACGAACTGTTTCGACGCCGGAGGGAGTGAGGATCACATCCCAGCAAGGGGCGGGAGTAAGACCGGGTGGGCAGGCGGCCGAGGTGACAGAGATCCATCCGTGACGCTGGAGGACTAAGTATTCGGGAGAAAGATAATCCTTGTTGGAGACGATGCCGGTGCGAAGAACGAATTGTTGCTGCGCGTTGAAAGAGTCGGACGTGGAGATCAGATCGGCGGCGAGGCGGCGCGTCAGGAAGTCACGCGGAGAACAGGCGACGGCAAATAGGAGACTGACCAACGCGATGCTGAGCTTGTTGCGCATGTGCTGAGCATTCAGTTCGGCCGGGCTTCGCCCTGGCCGGACAGCCGAGGCGGCTGTCCCCACATCATTCATTCTCCAACGGGGATTAACGACCAGTGATTGTAAACAAACGGGAGCGCTTTTGCGGAAGGAAAGGGCGGGAAGTAATTTGGCCGTCGAATTCTGGCGCCCAGCGGCCGGGGATCTGACAGGAACAGTGCGGACATCGGCCGTCGGGAGTCAGGCGGTAGTCTTCGATCAAATATCCATATCGGCGGATCAGAGTCTCGCCGCATTGGGGGCAACGCGTGTCTTCGGTGCCTCCGACCATGCCGGGAAGATTTCCGGCGTAGATGTAGCGCAGTCCGGTCTGCCGACCGATTTCGACGGCGCGCATGAGGTCTTCGGGGGTGGTGTTGCGTTGACCGTCACCCTGCATTTTGTAGTCAGTGTGGAAAGCGGTCACGTGCCAGGGGATGTCGGGAGAAACTTCGGCGACAAATTCGGTGAGGCGGCGAAGTTCGTCCGGAGAGTCGTTGAAACCAGGGATGAGCAGGGTGACGATCTCGAGCCACAATCCAGAGGCGTGAATGCGGCGAATGCTGTCGAGGATCGGACCGATGCGCCCGCCGAGCTCGTGGTAATGGCGATCGTCGAAACTCTTGAGATCGACCTTGTACAAATCGAGATGAGGGCGCAAGTATTCGAGGACTTGCGGCGTGCTGTTGCCGTTGGAAACGAATCCGGTGACGAGGCCGGCCGCGCGAGCTTCCTTAAACACGGCGACAGCCCATTCACTCGTGATCAGAGGCTCGTTGTAGGTGCTGACGAGGACTTTCGCGCCTTGATCCAGCGCGTCACGGACTAGAGCTTCAGGAGAAGTTTCGAGCGGAGGCGAGACGGCATTTGGATCGCGCAGAGCTTGGGAGGTGACCCAGTTCTGACAATAGCCGCAGTGCAGATCACATCCGAGCATCCCGAAGCTGTATGCGAGAGCTCCGGGATAGGCGTGAAAGAAGGGCTTCTTCTCGATGGGATCGCATTGCATGCCGGCGGTGTATCCCCAGGGCGCGTAGAGCGTACCACCGCGATTGAAGCGTACCTTGCAGACACCGGGCTGGCCTTCGGGAATCGGACAACAGTGACCGCAGGAAAAACATCGGACGCGGTTGTTTTCCAGTTTCTCGTAAAGAGAGTGGTCGGCTTCGCGAACTCTCTGGTCGAGGATGTCACGCAGGGTGGGCACAGAAGCCTCTTGTGGATATTGTAGCTCTGAAGGGAACGCGAGAAATCTGACTAGTTTCGAGCTTTGAGTTGGCCTGCAGCCGGCTTTTCGGAGGGATGGTGTTGCTGCAACCAGCGGTTGGCGTCAAGTTCGATCGCGGTGACCTGCCCGCGAGTGAGCCGTGCGCGGACAAATGGAGAGAGCGTTTTGCTGGCTTCATCTCCGCTGGAGCGAGCGACCACCATCCAGAAGTAGGCGCGGTTGGCGTCCTGGGGGACGCCTCGTCCACTGTAATAAATCGAGCCTAGCTTCGACTGTGCAGGAACGTTGCCGAGCTCTGCCGCCTTGGTAAACCAACGAACGGCCTCGCTTTCGCTGAGCTTTACGCCATCGCCGGTGGCATAGCGAAGGCCCAGAGCATTCTCGGCCACAGGATCGCCATTGTCGGCCAACTGGCGAAGCTGGTCGAGAGATGCAGTTTCGATGGCCGGAGCTGCCGAAGCGCCGGGGGCACCGTCTGACTTGGGCGGGGGCGATGAGGCAAGCACCGTGGGCAGCTGCGTGTGTTCCCGAGAGCGGAAGCGATTCATGACCCACGGAGCGACATCGCTCTGCAATACCGGTGCGGCATAGTAACCGAGCAACAGCGCGATCGTGGCTGCGGCGCAGATGAGAATGATCAACTGCGAGCGCGGGAGGCTGATGCTGGGATCGGGCTTGTCTTCCGCTTGCGTCTTCTTGTCTTTTTCTTCTTCCTTATCAGCGGAGGCAAAGAGCACGCTTCCCTGCGGAGAAGAAAAAGCGGGAGCAGATGTGGATTCGGGCAAAGAGGAATTTTCCGCGCGAGCGGAACGGTTCACCGCAGCCAAGACCGTGTCGGCCAGGCGCTGTAGCACGCGGCCATCGACTTCGGTAAAAGCGTCGGGCTCGGCGGAAAAAGCTTCGATCAGGCCGACGGATTTCTCATTGACGCGCACGGGAGCAGCGAGGATGGAGCGGATTCCGAGGGCACGGCAGCTTTCGGGATCGACACGAGCGTCGACCTCGGCGTCATCGCACCGCAGCAGCATTCCAGTCTTGACGCATTCTCCGGAAAAACCCGAACCCACTTGAAGGCGAGCACCGACGGGCGGAGCGTCGTTGCCGGAACTGGCGCGGCAAACCATGAATTCAGGATCTTTTTCTGCGAGAGCGACAGCGGCACCGGACGCACGCACTAAAGCTTGAGCGCGTTCGGCAACCAGGCGCAGCGCAGCACCCAAGTCCGAGCCGAGTGCCTCAACTTGCCGTTGCACGACCGAAACAGCGGCGAGCGCGTCGGTATAGCTGGCACGCGGCGGCCCATCTTCGCGGGCATTGGAGCGGGCAACGATCTCTGCTTCGCCATTTGCGACTCCCGCCATCACATTGACGAAGAGCCATTCGCGCAAGCGCGACAAGGAATCGGCAGGCAAATCGGAGAAGCGCAATCCCGCTCGGCCACTGTCATTCGACCATATGACTTGCCCGGTTGTGTAGATGTGCTCCGGACAATCCGCAAGGTCGAGGCAAAGATTTATGCGGCTATCTGCGTCGAGAGGCGAGTGGCATTGAATCGCCATTCCCTCTTCGCTGATATCGACGATCTCGTGGAGATCGAGCTTGGTACCGTTGGGATCAGCGGTAAAACTCGCGTATGCAGGCGTCTGAATTTTGTGTCGCACGCGGCGACGACGGTTGGGTGTAGCAGGAGCCAACGTCGAGGTTATCGAAGACATGAGGAGCCCAAAAGCTGTTTCTCACATATTAGCGCGGAATGTGGGAATGTCAGCAAGGAATCAATTCATTAGGACATGGGCCGATCACTTCTGGGAAAAAATCCGAGAAAATGGAAATCCGCCGGTTAACTGGCCTGGCGCAGGACCTGCTCCCGATGCAGGCTCGAGATCCGGGAGATGGCGGCGACCATCATGCCGGAGAGCAGCTGCATGGTGGCCACGTCGCGCTCGTCGAAGGCTCCAGGGGATGAAGACAGGACCTCGAAGACTCCCAGAGTTCGACGGAAATGGCGTAAAGGCGACACGAGAATGGAACGAACGCCGAGGCGCCGGCAACTGGCCAGATCGACGCGCGGATTGCGCTCGGCGTCGTGGCACAACATGATCTCGCCGGATCGGACAGCTTCCGCGGAGATTCCAGCGTCGGTTTGCAGGCGGACACCCAAGTCGGGAGCGGTGCGACCGGCGCGGGCACGGCAAACGATCTCATCGCCGGCACGAAGCGCGATGGCAGCCCCGGTCGCTCCGGTCAAATGCTGAGCACGCTCGGTAATGGCGCTGATGGCGGGCTCCAGATCGAGTTCCGCGGGATGAATTTCGATTTCATCTCCGGGGGAAACTGCGCGGAATCCGGAGATTGGATGGGCCGCATTGGCAACGCGAAGTTGACTGCGCTGAGCGAGTGCAGGCATCCGAGTGTGGTCTGCCATCGCAAGAACTTGAGGCTCGGGAACGGTCCGAAGCAGGTCGCGGACTAGACTGTCGAGCTCGGTGTCCGTGATTAAGTGGGCCGTCTGCTGGTTGCGTAGCGAGCCGCCGAGAACGCGTGACAGGCTAACGAGGCTCTGGCTCCCACAGGCCAAGCAGTACGGCTTGTTGCTGGTCGAGATCAGTTCACATTGAATGCAGAAGGTGGCGGACTGCAACGGGACAAAATTGACGTCCTTAAAAGTCGTGCCGTAAACACTCTTGCCAAACATGATTGCTGAATCCTCGTTTCCGTCCTCGGTGCAGTCGAAAGTAAACAGAGAGCGCGGAGCGTGGAAGTAACGGTAGTGGTTCCCCATGTGGAAAACTGGCTTAAAACTCAGGTAGTTACGGGAGAGCAAATGCAAGATCTTTCACCGCGCGGGGGACAGAGGAACACCGGGGACCCGAGTGTGCAGGAAATTGCATAGTTGGAGACCGCGGATGCGGGAAACGACGGTTGGTTTGGCTGGTAAATTTTCTTGTGGGGCATTGCTTCGACGTTGGGCTTGGGCTATGCTGAAGAGGAATTTCACGGTCCTACTGGGACCGCTGGGGGATTTATGGAATGGACAGCACCCGCTTTTGAAGAAGTTTGCTTGAACTGCGAAATCAACTCCTACGCAAGCGCGAAACTGTAGGCAGAACCCCTTCCCCGCAATTATTGTTCAGCTGAGCATCGCACAATGATTTGTGCGATGCGTTCGGCTGCGTGTCCATCCCAAAGAGGCACGATAGGCTTCGTTGCGCCTCTCCTGTTTTTTCCTGTGTCGATAATTTCGCGAACAGCGTTTCGCAAATTGAGCATGTCTCTGCCAACTAAGTGATTCGTTCCCTTTTCTACGGTGATTGGGCGCTCTGTGTTTTCGCGAACAGTTAGACACGGAACACCAAGAAACGTCGTTTCTTCCTGAATGCCTCCCGAATCGGTGATCACAAGGGTGGCGCGCTGCTGCAATGCCAGGAACTCCAGATAAGGCAAGGGATCAAGCAGGCGGAGACGTGCGTTTCCCGTCGACGACAACGTGAGTTCATTGAGGCGACTGCGGGTGCGCGGGTGAACTGGAAAAATTACATTCAGCTGCGTGCTCAGGTCGGCGAGCGCGGAGAGCATTTCCCGGAGCCAAGAGAAGTCGTCGACGTTGGATGGACGGTGCAGGGTCACGAGCGCGTAGGGCAACGGTGTGTCGGCGGGTAAATGTTTTTCGGCAGTCGGGAGCAGGCGGACCAGCGTGTCAATCATGACGTTGCCAACGCAATAAATTCGTGACGCGTCGATGCCTTCGCGGAGGAGATTCCGGTCTCCGTCAACCGACGGGGTAAAAAGAAGGTCGGAAATTTGGTCGGTGAGGAGGCGGTTGATCTCCTCGGGCATGGTCCGGTCGCCAGAGCGCAGGCCGGCTTCGACGTGTCCGACTTTGATCCCTAGCTTCGAGCAAACGAGTGCGGCGGCGACGGTTGAATTGACGTCGCCATAGACGAGAACGATGTCCGGCTTGAGATCCAGGAGAACTGGCTCGATCGTCGTCATGATGCGTGCAGTCTGTTGCGCGTGCGTGCTGGAACCAACTTCGAGATTAATGTCCGGGAGCGACATTTCAAGCTGCGTGAAGAAAACGTCGGACATGGCCGCATCGTAGTGTTGGCCGGTGTGGATCAAAGTCTGTCGGACTCCGGCATGGACAGACAAGGCGCGGAGAACTGGGGCTGCCTTCATGAAATTCGGGCGTGCACCAACGACGTGAAGAACGTGCATAAGGGCTGTTCGAGCACTGCGATTGTAACTGGTTCGAAGAACGGAACCGCGCGACTATCCGGCTTGGGCGGTGACGAAGGAGGCGCCGTGCTGCGGCAAGGCGATTAGATCGGCGGATTGGGCCAACGTGCGATCGAGAGCGTCGGCGAGTACCGTGGGAAATTCTGCGGTGAGAAGGTTGACGTCGAGTTGCAGATTGCGGCGCGAGTAAAGGCGATGCACCTTCAAAGTTCCGCAATAGCGATTTGCGGAGCTTACAAGGTCGAGAGCGATGGTCCAAACTGCAGTACCGTCGAAACTCTTAGGCACACCGGGCTTGTTCCAACGGAATGAATTTTCGCTGCTGCGTGGGGCCTCGATCGTTTCGAACGGAATAAATTCCCCGGGGAGGATGTCGAGCTTGAGTTCGAAGCTATCGAAATCGTTGCTGCCGAATGCGGCCAAAAGAATGTGGCGAATCTGTTCGAAATCGCGGGCGACCTTGAGCTCTTCGGTGGCACGGCGAATCGCCAGATTGTTCACGAATATCTGTGGTTGATCGAGAGTGCGGTGGGCCACGCGAGCGAGTTCGCCGAATTCAAGGTAGCCGAGGTGCTGGACACCGATCCAGATGCCGATGCCGAGAACGGAGAGCACCAGTCCCAAGGAACTTCCAGTCGGCCACAACAAAAACAGGCTCAGCATGGCAAAAACTGCCGAGACTCCATAGAGCAAGATCACAACTTGACGATGCGTCAAGCCATGCTGCAACAGCTTGTGATGAATGTGCTCGCGATCGGCGGTGAAGATCGGACGACCGCTAATCAGCCGTCGAATCACAGAGAGGACCGTTTCCAGAATCGGCAGGCCGAAGGAAACGATTGGAATGGCGACGGCGACGATCGTCGGGGCTTTTTGCGCTCCGGAGAGGGCTAGGGCGCTAAGCAGAAAGCCGATGAACAGACTGCCGGAGTCCCCGAGGAAAATGGTTGCGGGATTGAAGTTAAAACGTAGAAATCCCAGAATCGCACCCGCCAGAACCAGCGTCATAAGTTCGACGAGATTGGGTCCGTTGAGCAAAGCCACGACAAAAACGACCATCGTGGAGAAGAGAGCAGATCCAGCGGCGAGGCCATCAAGACCATCAATCAAGTTGAAGGCGTTGGTGATGGCGAGAACCCAAACCACTGTGAACAACAGGCCGACATACCATGGAAGAACGCGGTCCCCGAAGACGACCGGGATGTTTACGATGCGCAAGCCCCCGGCGTAGAGCATGGTGGCCGCAATTCCCTGCACCGTGAATTTGACGTAGGGGCCGACAGAGTAGAGGTCGTCGTAAACGCCGAGCAGGAAGATCAGGGCGGCGGGCACCATGATGGTCGCCATGGTCCGAAGGAAGTGGGGCGAGTGCAGTTGGGGATGACGTAGATCCCAGATCGCCGCGAGTCCCATGCAACAGGAAAAGCTGAGGAAGATGGCGACGCCGCCCAAACGCGGCAGAGGGCTGGAATGAAGATGGCGCTCCTGAGTAGGCACGGCAACCCATCCGCGGGCATTCGCGAAATCGCGGACGTACCGTGTTAGCACGAACGACGAAAACAGGGCCGAGAGAAACAGTCCCAAACAAATAACAGTCAAACTACGCCACCTCGACGTGCGATAGGGGAATTAGGCACGCACTTTACGCAATCGTTCAACGCAAGTATCGCAGCGACGTCCTGCCGTTAGTAGTGAGTGAAAAGATTCCTGTTGATTTTCAGAGTATTTCGAATCTAGCAGTACCGAAGAGGCGGTTCAATGTAGGAATATGAAAAAACCTGTGGAAAACTAACACAAGGGTTCGGGAATCCTTGGAGTGCCGCATAGCAGGCTGTGCTAAACTTCAGTGAAATTTCAAGCACAAGGTCAGGGGTCTTTCTGATGAAGTCGGGCAGCTCGCGTTTGCCTCGCCGCGGCCAATGGATATCGGGGTTTATTGCATTTCTACTTCTGGCGGGAACAGCTGCCGCCCAGCAACCGGCAAATACTGATCATCATTCTGCAGAACAAAACAGCACTCCGGCCAACTTGCCGGCCGCAGAGCCGATGTCGCATGCGACGGTGAGCGCGTCTACAGGACAGGCGTCTAAGACCGACGATGCCTCGAAGAATATTACCGAAGAGGCAACGGTCGCGAAGCTGGGGCCCGGAGATCTGATTGAAGTCAGCGTGTACAACGTTCCAGAACTGTCGAGCAAGGTAAGAGTGAGCAATGCGGGGGATATCTATCTTCCGCTGATCGACTATGTGCACGTCGACGGACTGACGCAGGAAGAGGCGCAGACGTTGATTCAGAAGAGGTTGGAGGACGGAGGATTCGTCCGCAGCCCGCACGTGACAATTTTCGTGGACGAAGCGGCGTCACAGGGAGTGACAATCCTCGGAGAAGTCGGCAAGCCCGGGATTTATCCGGACACTGCAAGTCATAAGCTCTACGAAGTTATCTCGCAAGCGGGGGGGTTTTCTCCTTCCGCCTCGCGCAAGATTGCCGTGCTTCGTCGAAATCAAGCAGAGCCGATTCACATTGATCTGCCGAGAAATCTTGCGGACGATGTCAGCGGAAACATCGACATCCTGCCTGGTGACACGATTACCGTGCCGCGGGCACCGATTGTGTACGTCGTCGGGGACGTGGGACGTCCGGCTGGATTATTGGTGGACAATGGATCGCTGACGGTTTTGCAGGCGCTCGCGCTCGCCGGCGGGACGAACCGAACGGCGAAATTAAGTGCGGCTCGAATCATCCGCAAAGGCCCGACAGGGATGACGGAGCAGAAACTTGAAATCAAGAAGATGCTGGAAGCCAAATCGCCGGACATGACATTGCAGGCGGATGACATTTTATTTATCCCGGTAAGCGGCGGGAAGGTTTTGGCGGGCCGGACTTTTGAAGCGGCGATGAATGCCGCGACGGCGGTTTCGATTTATGCGGTCCATCCGTAACAAATCCCAAAGACTCTAGAACTCGTCCCTACCGAGAAGGCGGATGTTCCACTAGCCTTGTCAGAATGTCGATGTATTTTTCTGCTGTGCTACGGCGAGAGAAATTTTGCAGAATGTATTCCCTTCCCCTTTGGCCGAGCGCTGTCCCGAGTTGGCGATTCTCCGCTAGCTGGTTGATCGCCTGAACCAGCGCCCCCGAGTTCTCAGGTTCAATCACAATCCCCGCATTGGCTTGTTCGACGATTTGCCGCGCCTGTCCGTCGACCCCGAGAATGACCGGACGGGCGCAAGCCATGAATTCCAACATCTTGGTTGGGATGACGGTTTTGAAGACATCGGTCTTCTTCAGCAAAACGAGGCAGGCATCGGCGGCAGAAATGAAGGACGGAATTTTTTCGCGCGGCTGCTGGTCAAGAAAACGAACATTGTCGAGACCGCGGGATTGGGACAGATCTTTGATGCGCTGTTTTTCCGCACCTTCCCCGATCAGGAGAAAAACGACAGACGGATTTCTTTGCTGCAGTTTGGCGGCGGCATCGAGGAGAGTTTCCAGGCCGTGGGCCATGCCCATCGTTCCGACATAACAGATTAGGAAATTGGACTCAACGCCGAGTTCTTTGCGGAGAGCGCCGGTGCTGGCAAGTGCAGATGGAGCAAATAGATCTGTCTCGACGCCGTTTTCGACGACGGCAATTCTCTCCGCGGGAATGCGCCATTGCGTGATCAGGTGATCCTTGAAGGCTGGAGTGACAACCACAATCAGATTCGAGCGTTCGTAGAGAAACCCGGCGATCTTCGCCAGCGTTAAGTGAAGCAAAGAATTCGCATCGCCTGCGCCGACGGCGACCAGAGATTCGGGCCAGAGGTCGCGCACTTCGAACACGAGCGGAACGTGTTTCGCAAGGGCGAGCCACCAGCCGGAGAGTCCAACCAACAATTGCGGTGACGAAGCAATGATCACATCGGGTTTCGGAAGCGTGAGGCCTCGAAGAGCGGCTGAGACGCAGAACGACGCATAGTTGCGCATGCGTTCGTGCGCTTTGCGGTTGGGCAGAGGCCAGAGCCACGTGCGGTAGATAATTACTCCGTCGACGGTTTCGCAGTAGGTGAGGCGGCGCAAGCGGGCACGCCATTCTGGAGGAACAATGCCTGTGGGATGGTTGGGGAATCCCGTAAAGATGGTAACGTCATGCCCCGCACTGGCCCAGTGCCGGGCGAGTTCGGAGGCGCGCGCAGCAGGCGCGCCCATTTCCGGCGGATAGTACTGCGAGACGTAGAGGATCTTCACGCGCTCTAGTAGTAACAGAGTTTGAAGGCGCTTTTGTAGCACAAGGCGCGTGTGCGGTTGCTGCGACTGCGACTGTAGCTTTCCCAGCGATCGGCGACGCGGGCGAATTGGACTTCACCAGTCAGCCGATGCATGATCCGCAACTGCACGATGTGAAGCTGGTGATAGAACCGACTTGCGACCATGGGCAGGCGGGTGCCGGATTGCTCGTAGAGCGACCAGAATCCGAGATCGTAGCGGTCGAGATTGTGGAGAAGCGTGCGCACGCCGCGGGCGAAAAGTTCCTGCGCAGAAAGGTCGCGTGTGGCGAGGAAGCAGTCGTAGATTCCCCATAGAGCCCAGATGAAGCCATTCAGAATGTGGGTGGGTGGGGAGACGATGTATTCCTCGAACCACAGATCTCCGGCTGCGTCGGTGAAAGCCACGCCGCCGTTAGCGATTGGCTGCCGAAAGCTGGCGAAGGCACGTTGGGCGGCATCGAGATAGCGCGCGTCGCCAGATTCCTTGTAAGCGCGAACTAAGACCGAGATTCCCTGCCCTTGCGCTAACGCCGAGTACCACGGCGCTTTGAGCGTATCCCGATATTCCCAATCGAAGTGGTGGTTCCAGACGAAGAGTCCGTGAGCATTCTGCTCAAGATTCGAAGTGAGCCAGTCGGCGATCAGAAAAAACTTCGCACGCCTCGCCGGATCGCCAGTGCGACGCCAGAGGTTGTAACTTCCCAGACCGAATTGCGCGATGGCGATGGGGTTGTATTGCAGGCCGATTTGTCCGTGATAGTCGAGTTGGGGGACACCGGCGGAGTCGTAGGCACCCTCGTAGTCGGCTTTCTCGGTGAAGAGCATGTAGTATTCGCCGAGTTCGTTGGCAGTGGCATTGGGATTTTCCGCAGGCGTTTCGTGCCAGAAGGTGAGATGGCTCTTTCCGCCCAGAAGATAGGCGCTGAAGATGCGACGGTAGTAGGCGAGGCGAGGCAATTGAGATTCAGATTTAAACCATATTACGGCAGCACTGCATTAAGGATTCACCGAATAGAGAGACATGACCATGTCCTCTGAGTCGACTGCGACGGTGGTGACGGCGAGATATGACGTCGTGTTGTTGCCGTCGGGCAGCAAGGCGTTGCCATACTGAAAGAAGCGCATCGGCCAACGATCTTTTTCCCAAGAGAGCACTGCCTGCCACTGGTCTGCGTGTTGCGTCGGCGCGCTATAGATGCGCACAAAGCGATCGCGGTTCGCTTCACTCGGCTCAACCATCGTGGAAAAAAACAGATAATTTCCTGCCCGGCAGCCGTAAATCGAAGAACTGCTGATCGCGGCGAGTTGCGATAGCTTTCCCGCGCGATCGAGGCGGTAGATAAAGTTGGACTCCAGCGGCGTGTCGGAGGAAAAGTAGAGGCCGTTTTCGGCTGGAATGGCGGCAACCGCTCGTGACTGCTGGCGACCCTGCAGGACAGGCTCGACATCTTTTAAATCGCATGAAGCGCGAAGGATGCGGCATTCGTCTCCGTTGTCTCCGGTCAGCACCCAAAGGCAGTTTGCAAACGGGTCGTGAACGATGTTGTGGACGTGCCGAATCGCCCCCTTAGGGAAGGTGTAGGCGACGTTCCAGGTTGCACCGAAGTCGATCGATCCGTAGATGTGAACCTCGTCGCGAGAGGGATTGTCGAAATATTCTCCCCAATAGATTGCTCCACCAGGAACTGTCGTGATGTGCAGTGGGCGTGTGCCTTGGGTAATCGCATGCGTACGGCGAAATTCTTTCGCGTTCGGGGCGAGAGTAAGGATGGATCCGGGAACTGCGGCAGCGAATCCGCCATTGGGGAGAGCGGCGAGAGCGTGGAAGCCATCGCGAAACAGGCGGGAGCTCAGCTTATATGAGGAGGTGATCTGTCTTTTCCAACCCAAGCGGAATATGGCAATGGACTGCCAATTGATATCCCGAATTGGATCTTGAATGCGTGCGCGAAAGAGTTCGTATCCGCGAGAGGCGTAGAGCACGTCACCGGACCAGGCCAGCGCACGGAAGCGCGGTAGCCTCGCAACTTGAACGAGCGGATTGGTCAGTTCTTGGTTTGGCAATGTGGTCGAGCGGACGATAGTCAAAGGTCAAAGTAAAGTTCAGAACCCCCACCCTATCGACAATAAGCGACAAAGGTGGGGCACCCTCAAGATCCAGAAGTGATATTACGGCAAGAGGGTGATCTCAACTCCCATCCCTGTGTTGAAAAATGCTACGGAGCTTTACGCAGGAGTGCTGCGTACTTTGACGCGCTACAGCTGAATCGGTCTTTCACGACAGGGTTTTTCAGATCGGCGACATCGAAAAAATGTGGTGGACAGGGTGCGGCCTGCGGCGTTGACTGATGGAAGCGGGCGGGTATCGGGTGCGGACCAGGCAAAAGCGACGCACCTTCGGCAGCGTTGCCGAGGTATCGGCACAAAACGTATGACTGTTCAATACGGACGCTTGAGCGATACGAAAAATCCTGAGAGGCAACTTAGGAAGATCGGTGGCACGGGACGTGCTACCGAGGAGGAATCTACGACTGTTTGCCTACGGTCGCGAAGTAGATGGTGGACTTATGCTGAGTCGATGCGCGAACGTCCAATGCTGCAAGCCCTTCCTGCGACTACGAGACGGGAAACTATTCCTGGTGGAAACGGAACGCCTCGCCAAGCCAGGAGTGTCGACGGCGCCTCCGTTTGTTCGCGCCCGCCGGCAACAACGCTTGGTGGAGCACTTCTGGCTATGTGACGAGTGCGCCAGCCAGTGGACGCTGGTATACGATCCGGAGCGCGGGATTGCCCTAGCTCCGCTGCCGCGTCCTGTAACCGGAATTGCTCTGGCGGTTGGCGCGCAGCGAAGTGGCGCCGCTTGAGCTTACTCTGAGTTCCTCCTAATCCGTGCCGTCTTTGCTCCAAACTTCCCAGTCGGCGCGAACCCTCTTCAACATCGCTTCGGTGGCACGGTGCAGCCACCTGCGTTTCTGTTTTTGAACGTGGGCAAGAATGGGTTTGCGAGCGTTCGGCGTTCCGAGGTGTATGTTTGCGGTTTCCCACCCCATGGCGTGCAGCAGGCGCATTTCTTCACCGGCCGCTTTCAGGGTTGCAAGTTCGATACGAGAACAGTGCGGGCTGAGGCGGCGGACAATCCAATGACCGCGGAGTTGAACGAAGGGGTCGGGACAACGAACTGCACGACTGATGATTGTCTGGTACAGAATTTCTGACGCGCCGTCATATCCACCGGCCCAGTGGCATCCAGAAGCGACGAGAGCCTTGGCTTCGCGCGCGATGCGGCCACCTTTCCAATCCGCGATGGCGACATAGCGAGCGTGTCCCAAACTACCGAGCCCAGCGACACGACGCGCTAAACGATACGAAAGACCGTGCGCCGGCAGAAGATGCTCGATCGCATCGACGGCGCTGATGGGAACTTGTCCTTTCACGGTGGGCAGCGCATCCATCTTCGCCCAGAAATGGATCGGGTCACGCAACTCGCTTTCAGCAATCTCACGCAACCACTCGTTCTTCTCACCCAGGACAAACGGCAATCCCCCGGCCTGCAGGCTTTCGCGATAGCCATCAAGAAGGGCGTCGCAGATGTCTTTACGGCGGAGCGGCAGGTGGCCGGCTTCGACGGCGAGATGCGCGCTCACGGCCAAGCGAACGAGATCGTTCGCATACGCCATGGGATAGGCTTCGTCGAAATCGTTAACTCCCCAGATGAGGCGACCCTCGACATCGCGCCAGGTGCCGAAGTTTTCCACGTGAAGATCGCCGACCGCGAGCACCTGTGGCGCTTTAGCCAGGTCGGGGCAAACCTCCGGCCAGGCCTGCGCCCAGCGGTAGTAAGTGGCGCGTAGAAAGGGGAAGACTCCAGCTTTCATACTGGAGTGCTTGAGATGGAGATCTTTCTTGACCAGATCGGTTCGATGTCCGAGCCACTCTTCAAAGTGGCGCGTGGCTTTCACGATGTTCATGGCGCCCGCAACGATAGCGGGGCAGGACTAGGAAGTCAACGCGAGGGGCCGGCTATGAAGGATTGTGGCCGAGTGTCGGCAGAGGCTGTTTTGCCAGCGTGCGACACCCGGCAACCGGGCGTGAGAGCTGATCCCGGGCGACTCCAGTTAGTGCTTATAGAAGGCGGCGTTCTTCTCGATGAATTCTTTCTTGTCTTCGGGCACATCCTCGAGAGCGTGAATCGAGTCCGAGGTACACGCGGGGATGCAGGCCCCGCAATCGATGCAGCCTTCGGGATCGACGTACATCTGCGTGGAGGCCTCGAACTCTGGCTCGTCCTGCTTGGGATGGATGCAATCGGTTGGGCAAACCTCGACACACAGGGAGTCTTTGATGCAGTTATCAGTGATTACGTATGCCATGATGAATCGATCTCCGGAAGTGGGATGAGCATTGTGGTTCGCTCAATGGTGAGTGTAGGGGGTGAGAGCGGGATGATCGGTGATTCTGGTCACAAGCGAATGTGCGCTAGCGGTTTTGCGGCCTGGATTGAAAACACGATAGCCATGAAGGTACACGAAGGATTTGAGCGGGATACGCGGGCGGTGATTCGAATGCCAATAATCACACGGAACTGTGACGACGGTCACAGAAATGGCATGCGTTAGGTCTTAGATTAAGCACAATTGAACTAGGCCTTCTAGTCATAGGATCGCCCGGCCGCACCCACAGAACCCCACAAGCCGTTACCCCAGACGGCGGCGGCCGGGCGCTTGAAGGCCCTCAAGTTCGCTCTCCAGTTCCTAGAGTCGGCAATTTCCCAACTCATTTACGAGACGAGATGCTTCACTTTGAGCCAGAGGAACCATCCACCGGCTCGCGCGTGCGAGGCGTCCTGGTCGAGGACCTCCACTCGATCGCCCTTATTCCAGACGGCAACAACATCTCCCTGATTTCGGAAACTGCCCGCCGGGGGACTGTTGTGAACGTAGACATCCGACGCGAGAACGAGAGTCTGTCCTACCTGAAACTTCGGAGTCGAAGGAGCTGGAGAAAGATTTTTGGCGCCGATGCCGGACCAAGCCTGTTTCGTTTCGTCCGCTTGGCCGACGTAAATCCATCCTGTGCTCTCCACGGTTTGAGCGGACGCTTTGGTGAGAACGCTTTGCTGCGAGAGCATCGTGGTCTTGAGAGACTGATCGGCCGAACTCACTTGGCTCGCGAGTGCGTTCAGTTCATCTTTGATCGGAGCGATGTCCTTAGCCGCGCCCGGATTGCGAGCCGCCACCGTTGACAATTCGGCCTCGATCTCTGAAGCCTGCTGATTCAAAGACGACAACTGCTGGGCGGCAGCCTTAGCTCCCTGATTTTGCTGTTGAACATCTGATAACGTGATCGGCCCGATTTCTTTAATCCCCAGATCGTTCAGCTTCTTTCTCAAGAAGGTTCCAAAGAACAGGAAGAGCACGACCAACAAGAGGATCGAGAAATCCTTCCCGAGGTCGAGCATGTCGTCGCATAGACAAACGAAGCGGTGAAAGCGCGAAGTGTCGTCGGCCATGTTTTTCCTTTCGCGGACGATCGAGCGGGGTGGATTGTAGCGTCGCGTTCAGGCGGGCTCAGCGAAAAAATGGCGGCCGTTACGAATGCGGGAACTTAAACGACCGAATATGTGTGTCAGCGAAGGCACACGCTGTGTCATGGGGCAGTCCCTGGCATCAAGGGCTTGATCGCTATAAACGCTTTATTTGCAGCATCTTGAAGGACGGCACCGGGGATGCATATAGATCTGGCATCGGGCCGTTGGCCCAGAAGAGAGGATCGTATGCAGATGGCAATCACATTCATGGCAGTAGTGGCAGGAATGGTGTTATCGCTGGCAGTGGCGCTGCTGGCCGAGGAGATAATTTTCGGACAAGTCTTCCGGATCTTCTTCTCGCAACAGGTGGCGAAGACTGAGTCGAAGCAATAACGGTTAGGTGGAGCGAGGATTGGCGGTGTCCAAAGAGTACAGAGCGGGTGAGAGTGGTTCGCTGCGTGGAGCCGTTATAATTTGGTCATCCCAAACGTCATTTTGAACTCAGTGAGCCGCGCTCCTCGCTTCGCACCTAGCCTCCGCATCGTGGCGCGGGTTCTCGTCCTGATTCTTGCATCGGTTAGCGCTGCGAGCGCTACTGACTGGAGCGCTCCGGAACAGCAACTGGCACGCGGGATTATGGCTCTCGCAGGGAGTGGATCGGTTTCTTTGACGGTTGAGAACCGCTCTTCTCTGTCACGGCGCGACAGTGAGATCATCCAGAACGGACTGCGGACGGCCTTGGAGTCGATGGGCACCCGCTTCGTGACGAATGATCCGGCTGCTACTGTCGTTACGATTTCGCTCTCGGAGAATCTGACGGCTTATGTATGGGTCGCGGAGGTTCGACATGGCCAACAGGAGCCGGGAGTCACGATGGTATCGACGCCGAGGCCGGCGAGTGCGGCACCGGGACATGAATCGGTGCCTCTAAGCCTGCGGAGAATTTCTCTATGGAGCCAGTCCGACCAAATCCTGGACGTCACCATGCTCGAAGAAAATTCGGCGCCGATTCGGATTGCGGTGCTCGATCCCGAAAGAGTTTCGATCTACCGTTCGCAAGGCGGAAACTGGCGACGGGAACAGGCGTTCGAAATCGCCCACGATAAGCCATGGCCGCGAGATTTGCGGGGAAGAATGCTGCTCGGCCCAGATGGCCTCGCCGTTTATCTGCCGGGCATCGTTTGTCATGCTTTGCTGGGTGGAGCGATGGCATTGACTTGTCATGGCGGGAATGATCCGTGGCCGCTGGCACCTGTGTCTGGCAATACTGCTTTGGCGAGCGCTGGGTCGACAACTGCTTCCGCGGGGATCTTGCCCTTGCAGGCTTTCTTCGCTACTGCTCAAAATTTCTTCACAGGCGATCTGATTTTGGTGGGTGGCAACTTGACCACGATCTCGAAGTTTTATTCGGCGGCGTCAGTACAGCGAGACGGGACTTTCTTTTTTCTATTTGCAGGCGTCGAGGGGCAAGTCCATATTTCTGACGGCAGCACGGATCGGACTATGAAGCTGAACTGGGGCAGCGATCTTGCCGGAGTGAAGACAGCGTGCGGGGCGGGCTGGCAAGTGCTGGCGACCAGCACCACCGAAGGCTCTGATTCGGTGCGCGCATATGAAGTTCCGGATCGCGATCCGGTAGCCGTCAGCGCGGCAGTCGATTTTTCGGGCCCGATTTCGGCGTTGTGGACAGAAGGGCGAGGGGACACTGCGGTCGTAGTGATGAGAAATCCAGAAACGGGCAACTATGAAGCGTTTCGGTTGGCAGTGGCTTGCAGCCAGTAGCTTGCTGATTGGAGCACTGGCCGTAAGTGCGGAGACACGACCGCAATTCGGAGGCACGCTGCATGTGGCGATGCACGCCGCGCCGTCGACGCTGGATCCGGCCGATCGCACGGTACCCGATTCATTCGGGCGCCGTGGTTTGACGTCTTTGATCTTCGACACGCTGGTGAATGTGGACGACTCCGGCCGCGTGAAGCCTGCGCTGGCAGAGTCGTGGCAGCCTGCGGGG
Organism: uncultured Acidobacteriota bacterium; assembly: GCA_963793945.1. GTDB lineage: Bacteria > Acidobacteriota > Terriglobia > Terriglobales > Acidobacteriaceae > Sulfotelmatobacter. The sequence goes on from CAWCCE010000004.1 coordinate 162,925, forward strand.
GGAGCTCAGCATTGGCAGTTTCGGCTACGGCATGGCGTGCAATTTCAAGATGGAACTCCGGTCACTGCTGAGGTCGCCGCGTCGTCGTTGCGTTTTGCGAATCCATCGTGGAGTGTGCGCGCGGAGGGAGACGCTGTCGTCATCGATCGCGATACTTCCGCTCAGGATGTGTCGGAAAGCGACTTGCTTGCGGAACTTGCGCTAAAGCGAAACGCGATCGTGAAACGAAATGCGGATGGATCGCTGAGTGGGACAGGACCATTCCGAGTGACGGAATGGGAACGGGGCAGCCGATTGACTTTGGTGGCGAACGAGAATTGCTGGCAAGGCCGGCCATTTCTCGATTCGATCGAGATCGAGTTTGGTAAGAGTTTTCGCGACCAGATGACGGCCCTGCAAATGGGCAAGGCAGACTTTGTGGAGATCGCGCCGGATCAAATACATCGCGTCTCCCAGGACAGCCATCGGATAGTGACTTCTCCACCGATGGAGTTGCTCGCGCTTGTCTTCGTGCGGGACGCTTCCTCTCCGGAAGAAAAGTCTGTTCGCGAGGCGCTGGGGTGGAGTGTGGATCGAGGGTCCATCCGCGATGTTCTGTTGCAAGCCGCGGGTTTGCCGACGGGAAGTATTCTTCCGACGTGGATCAGTGGATACGGTTTCGTTTTCCCGTCGACGGCTGATTTGGCAAAAGCTCGTCAACTTCGGGGGCAGGCCCATTCAGTTCCTAACTGGAAACTTGGATACGACAACGGAGATTCACTGGACCGGTTGCTGGCGGAGCGCATCGCTTTGAACGCGAGAGATGCAGGGTTGTCTGTGCAGCCGATTGTGAGTAGCGCGTCTGATGTGCGGCTAGTTCGAATTCCGCTAACGTCGTTCGATCCGTGGATTGCGTTGCAAGAGCTTGAATCTGAGGTCGGATTATCTGGCCCCGTCGCTGCACCGAAAGCTGAGTCAGTTGAAAATCTATACGCGGCCGAACAATCGTTGCTGGCAACGAGACGAGTCATTCCGTTATTTCATTTACCTGTTTCCTACACGTCGGCCGTGGGCCTAAAAGGGTGGACGCTGCAGCCAGACGGGGCATGGGATTTGTCGAATGCATGGCTGGAAACCGCAAAGCCATGACATTCCGCCGCAAATTATTGTTGGTCTTTACTCTGACGGTGATTCTCTCCGTTGCTGCAGTCGCATGGCTGGTGCAAGCGGTGACGCGCAATGCATTCGAGAAGACCGAGAGCGAACGGACGGCGACGCTCGTCGCGCAGTTTCAGCGGGAGTTTAACCGCCGTGGCGACGATGTGGCGCGGCGAGTGAGCAGCATCGCGGCGTCCGATCCGATCGTCCGTATGGCGTCCGCACTGAACGGCACACCGGCAGACTCCGCAGAATATTTTGACCTTGCGCGCTCGATGGCAGAGAGTCATCAACTCGATTTCTTAGACCTGGTGGACGAGCGTGGCGTGATCATTTCGTCGGCGCAGTCTCCGGCGAAGTTCGGGTATCCCGAGAGCGCATTCGACAATCTGGCAGGATTGAACCAGCAAGGCGCATTTCTGAAACTGGAAGAATTGCAGGACTCAAGCGCGCTGGGGTTGTTTGCTGTTAGAGCGACTCGCGCGGGAGATCATCCGGTTTACGTGATTGGCGGTCGGCGTCTGGATAAGACGTTCTTATCAGCCCTCGAATTGACTCCAGACATGCGCGCGCTGCTTTATGAAAATCGTGGTGATCGATTCTCGGCGGATCAACTGATCGATCCAGGTGCGTCCGGCCCTGCGAGTGGAGAGAATCGGCCCGCGAATAGATTCCAGCCGCTGATCGATGCCGTTCGCCGCGATGATCGGGAAATGACGGCAGTGCTGAGATGGTCGTCCGATCAGGCGGATGAAGAAATGTTCCATGCTATTCCTCTGCGAGGCGTGGGGAAAGATCGACCGCTATTGGCAATCCTGTTAATCGGGAATTCGCGCCGACAGTACGTCGAACTGAGACGTCGGATTCGCGATGCGGTGTTGCTGGCTGGCGGAGCAGGAATTATTCTGGCGATCCTGTTGAGCAGCTGGGCAGCGGCTCGAGTGACACGTCCGGTGGAACGATTGGCACAGGCGGCGCAGGATGTAGCGGGAGGAAACTGGAATTCCAGCGTAGAAGTTCAGGGCCACGATGAAGTGGCTCAGTTGGCCGAGTCGTTCAATCGCATGACCAGTGAGTTGCTGGCGCAAAAGCAGCGCCTGGTTCAAACCGAACGAGTTGCGGCGTGGCGGGAATTGGCGCGGCGTTTGGCGCATGAACTGAAGAATCCCCTGTTCCCTCTTCAACTCACAGTGGAGAACCTGATTCGCGCGCGCACGCAGAGTCCGGAACAATTCGATGAAGTATTCGGCGAGAGCTCGAAGACGCTGCTGGCAGAGATTTCAAATCTGAAAGGAATTATTGGGCGCTTCAGCGACTTTTCGAAGATGCCACAGCCGCAGTTGCGCCCCGTGCCAGTGAATGAAATTGTGACGGCGGTTCATCAGCTGTTTCAGGCACAATTGCCGGCGCCCGGACGCGCGGCGATCACCTGTTGTTTACAACTGGATGAGCGCCTCGATCCGATCCTCGCCGATGCGGAACTGCTGCACCGGGTGCTCTCGAACCTTGTACTCAACGCTATGGATGCCATGCCCAATGGTGGCGCGCTCACCCTGCGAACGCGCAACGACGCCAGCAATGCGGTGATCGAAGTGGGTGACACTGGCACTGGCTTAACACGCGAAGAATGCGAGCGTATCTTTACGCCGTATTACACCAGTAAACAACACGGAACTGGGTTGGGGCTGGCGATCGTGCAGTCGGTGGTCAGCGATCACGGCGGACGAATCAGCGTACTGAGTGAACCGGGGCGTGGAACTACGTTCGTGATCGAACTACCGAAGAATGCCGGACGGGGATGACAATCGAGGAGGAACGTTGCCGCGTAAAGCACATCTTTTGATCGTCGATGATGAGGCCAATACGTTGGCATCCTTGTCGCGCGCCTTCCGCCTTGCCGGCCACGACGCCACCGTATGCGACAACGCAGGCAAGGCTCTGGAACTCGCGAAGGGACAGGTCTTCGATCTGATCCTCTCTGACGTGGTAATGCCCGGCAAAGACGGCCTGACACTGCTGGAGGAACTGAAACAGCAGGGCGTCACGGCCCCCGTGGTGATGATGTCGGGGCAAGCTCACATCGAGATGGCGGTGAAGGCGACGCGACTCGGCGCTCTCGATTTCCTGGAGAAACCGATCTCTACCGACAAGCTGTTGCTCACGGTGGATAACGCTCTCAAGTTGCAGCGACTGGAGAGCGAGAACCGGCAATTACGCCAGCGATTAGGTAAACACGAGATCGTGTGGAAGGGCGAGGCGATGCGTCGATTGATGGCGCAGCTGGAGCGTGTTGCCGCCAGCGAGTCGCGCGTGTGCATCCTGGGCGAAACCGGCACGGGCAAAGAGCTGGTCGCACGTACGATCCACGAGCGAAGCGCGCGGGCGGGTGGACCTTTCGTGACGCTGAACTGTGCAGCGGTGCCAGCTGAGTTGATCGAATCCGAATTGTTCGGCCATGAGAAGGGCTCGTTCACCGGAGCGTCCGGACGCCACATCGGAAAATTCGAACAGGCCGATCAGGGAACGATTTTTCTGGATGAGATCGGCGACATGCCCATCAACATGCAGGCGAAACTGTTGCGCGTCCTTGAGGAGGGCGAGGTCGAGAGAATTGGCGGGGATAAGTCGATTGCGGTCAACGTTCGCGTGGTCGTCGCCACTCACCGCGATCTGGAAGCGCGCGTGCGGGAAGAAAAGTTTCGTCAGGATTTATTTCATCGCATCTACGTTTTCCCATTGATACTTCCTCCCCTGCGCGAGCGCCGAGATGATATTCCGTCGTTGGTGGAACATTTCGCGGCACAAGTCTGCGCCCAGAATGGATGGAAGCCAGTTCCGTTTACTAGCGACGCCATCGAAGCACTGCAATCTCACACGTGGCCCGGAAATGTTCGCGAATTACGCAACATGGTCGAACGCTTGATGTTGCTGGCGACCGAGGGTCAGGTTGACTTGGCTACGGTTGAGATAGCCTTGCCGAAGAATGGTGCCGGCGCAACCACTTTCGGCGTTGGGGTTAGTTCTGGCCCTCTGTCTGAGAGAGTGCAATCGTTCGAACGGGAAGTGATTCTGGCTGAATTGAAGCGCACCCACCACAACGTCAGTGTGGCGGCAAAAGCTCTTGGCCTGGAGCGAAGTCACCTGTATAAGAAAGCGGAACAACTCGGAATCGACTTGCGGGCCCTGCGACGCGAACAGGGTATCCCAGACTGACTCCGGGTCACGGTCGAACCGGAGACTGCTTTGGCAAAAGCAACTTGGATCCTCTTCCTCATTTTCTTTTCTTCTTCCCTGTTCGCTTCTGAACCGCCTTCACCACCCACCTATGGGGTCCGCATGGAGCAAGCGTGGATTCCAATGAAGGACGGCGTCCGTCTGGCCGCGACTCTTTATATGCCGGATGGGGCCAAGGCCGAAGAAAAGTTCCCTGCCCTGCTCGAATACCTGCCATACCGCAAAGACGATGGAACCGCCGCCGGAGATTATCCAAAGCACACGTACTTTGCGCATCGTGGATACGTGAGTGTGCGCGTCGACATTCGCGGATTTGGCGCGAGCGAAGGCGTGCCCCCGGAACGCGAGTACTCCGAGCAGGAACAACAAGATGGTGAGCAAGTCATTGCGTGGCTGGCGCACCAGCCGTGGTCGAACGGCAATGTGGGAATGTTCGGAATCTCATGGGGCGGATTCACAGCTTTGCAGATGGCCATGCGGCACGCACTCGGATTGAAAGCAATCGTAGCCGTGCACGCGACAGCGGAGTTGTTTCATGATGACGTTCACTACGTCGATGGCATCGCGCACGTCGACGAGTTTGAATTGAATATGGACATGGCCCAGGGATGGATCGGAGCGCCTGACTATTCTCTCGACGAGAAGACGTTAGGACCCCGCTTCGACTCGCCACCGTGGTCGCTGCTTTATCTGAAGCATCAACATGATGGGCCGTTCTGGCGCGATCGCGTGCGTCCGCTTAGCGAAATCACGATCCCAAGCTTTCTGATCGGAGGGCTGCAGGACGGCTACCGCGACAACGTCCCCGACATGCTGATGAAGTCGAAGGCGCCGATCAAAGGAATCGTGGGACCGTGGAATCATTCATTCCCGAACGACGCCGATTTTGGACCGCGCGTGGAATGGCGCGATCAGGCGGTCCGCTGGTTCGATTACTGGTTAAAGGGACGCGACACCGGAGTGGTGCAGGACCCGAGGCTGGTCATTTATATGCAGCACTGGCATCCGCCGGATCCGAATCTGCAGAGCGTGCCTGGAGAATGGCGGCGGGAAGATGTTTGGCCGCCCGCGAGTGAACGAGACACAACGTTATTCCTGCAGGCGAACCACACTCTGGCCGATTCCGCAGGAACTCGCGACACGCACCAACTGAAATATATCCCGACCGTAGGCGTGGAAGCGGGCTTCTGGTGGGGAGAGTTGTTAAGCGATCCGCGGCCGGTTGACGCGTTCGGTCTGGTTTACGACTCGGCTCCCTTAGAACAGGACATCGCGATCCTCGGCCGACCACGCGCGTTGTTGCGGGCATCCGCAACCGCGCCTCTGGCAGACTGGTTCGCTCGGCTGTCGGATGTAGCTCCAGATGGAACAGTAACGCAAATCACCGGAGCCGGAATTAATGGCGCGCAGCGAGAATCGATGAGCGAACCACGCGATTTGGAGCCGGGAAAAGTTTACCCGCTGAACATCGAGATGCATCTCACGTCGTGGGTATTCCCCAAAGGTCATCGCATTCGCATCGCGATCTCAAACGCACTGTGGCCGATGATGTTGCCAACGCCATTTGCGATGACCACTTCTCTCGAACTTGGTGGCACTAGCGGTTCGCGCCTTGTGTTGCCTGTCGTGCCGGAACACGGGACACCGCCGCCGGAGTTTTCGGCTCCTCAGCCAACTGAAGAACGCACCGACATTAAGAATGAAGGATTCCCATGGCCCGGAGAATGGACCGTCGAGCGCGACGAGGCACGGCAAACAACAACGGTGCACTGGAAGGGCAAAGACGGTTACACATATCCGTGGGGCAAACAGGATGATTTTGAGAATCTCACTTATGAAGGCGACGACGCTCATCCGGAAACGTGCGCGGTGCGCGGCGAGGCGGAGAGCATATTCACTTTAAAAGGGAGAACGCTGACCTGGCGAGGACATCTTTCGGTGACAACCGATCAGAAGAATTTCTATTACAAGTACACGCGGGAACTGTTGAAAGACGGTGAGATGCTGAAATCGAAAACATGGCAGGAAACTATTCCACGAGATCATCAATGATTTCGCGGAGACCGCGTTAGATTTCGACCAGGACTGGAGTCGCCGCCTTGAGATCAGCCGCCAGGAGGCGATGGAACAACTGCTCTCCGGCCTCCCGCCTCACGGATAGACGCCCCGCACCGTAAGCCCGTGACTTCAGCCCACGCTGGACGTCTTCGCAAATTCCGAGATCTTCATCCTGCACGCGATTGCCGACGTTCACCGACTCTGTGTTGTATGCACTGCGCGAGTCGCTGACGTCGCTGAAATAAAAATCGAAAATCACGGTGCAATGATCGGCGTCGACGGGAATGACATAGTTCGTATCCATGTATCCCTCGTAGCAGTTAATCATCAGGTTGGGATATTGCCAAAAATACCAGGCACGGTCACCCTTGCGCGTCGCACCAGTAGCGGCGTCCTCGTCTGAGGCAACCATCGGGCTGGATTGCAGGCAGTAATTGTCCTCGTTCTCGATTGTGTATTGCTTGTAGTCGAGCACGGAACTAAGGCCCTTGTGCAGGTGCGGTACGTGATATCCGCCGTCGAGATAATTGTCGACGTAGACCTTCCAGTTGCAGTTGATGTCATAGGTGCGGCGGTCGAAGTAGTGCAACTTGCTGATGCCGAGAGGCTCGACGCGGCGAACCAACCCGCCAAGGAATTCATGCAGTGAAATCGCTTCGGGATCGAGGTTGACGAAGACGAAACACTCCCAGGTCTCGACCCGAATGGGTAACAATCCATTCTTCGCCCGATCGAAGTTCTCGACGCCTTCGAATTCGGGCATGCCCTTGAGCGATCCGTCCAGGCCGTATTTCCAACCATGGTAAGGACACTGAAGAATGGCAGCTTGACCGCAAGGTTGCGTCACGACGGCCGCGGCATGATGGCGGCACACATTGTAAAACGCGCGCAGTGCGCCGTCGGCGCCGCGCACGACCACGACCGGTTCGCCCGCAAGGAGAGTCGAAACAAAGTCTCCTGCATTTTGCAATTGACTGGTGCGCGCGACGAGTTGCCACGTCTTGCCGAAGACATTGAGCCGTTCAAGTTCTGCGATGCGCGGGTCAACGTACCACGGTGCCGGGATGGTCGACGCCTCCGACAGCGGGGCGCGGTCATTGTAGCTGGATAGAATCTGTTCGATGGATGCCTGCATATTCACGCTCGATGATGATTTCACGCCGTGTGAAAGAATACCGTACACCAACGGCGCCTAGCGGCGATAGTTCGCCCGCAGCTTCGGCCGCATGGTCCCAGCAATCGCGCGCGGCGTGCCAATCGCCCGCTGCAGGACGGACAGGAATTGCTGAATCCTCGCGTCCTTCTTTTCCGACAACTCCCCCTGAAGGCGAAACAGTCCAGGATCAAGCTCCGCTGTCAGGAGCGCATCCTGAAAGCGTTCCACCATCCAGTCGATGATAGAAACCATCATCTCGATGTCGAGATCGTCGCGGAGTTCGTGCCGCTCAAGACCGAAGCGGACAAAGTTCACCGTGCCATAAGGATCTTCGCTGACAAGGAAACGATTTATCTCACGCTTCAAGACTAAATCAGTGCCGTAATTTCCCAGCAGAGAAATACGGTATGGGATCCAGTCTTCGTGCACGAGGTGTTCCGTCCGTACCAGCCAATAACGCAGCACGGAAAAAAATCCGGCTTGGCGAACTTCCGCGGGAGCATCGAGGTAGCGAGCAAAAGAGCGCACCGCGCGTTTGTAAACCTCGAAAAACAATCCATCTTTGCTGCCGAAGTGCTGGAAGATAGATCCCTTAGCGATACCGAGTGCGGTCGCAATGTCGCCAACCCGGGCGGAATGGTATCCATGCTCCGCGAAATGACTTGTGGCCGCCTCGATAATGCGATTCCGCTTTGCCTCGGAGCGCGGGCGTACTTTGGCCTGGCGTTGGTAAAGAGGCGGTGCGGAGCGATTGCTGGCAATACCCGGCATAGATAAATGACTTTAAGTCACGACAGCATACTGCAAGGAAACTGGTGTTTCAACTTCATTTTTATTAACTTGTGCGGTAAGGTTATTCGATTCGGGACAACTATCGTGACTCGTAGTCAAGATCGAGAAATAAACTCGAAGCCGATTTATGACGCTATCGTCATCGGCGCGGGTCACAACGGGCTGACCGCCGCTGCGTATCTGGCACGGGCGGGACTTTCGACCTTGGTGCTAGAGCGCCGCGACATTGTCGGGGGGTGTTGCGTGACGGAGGAGATCGCGGCTGGGTGTCGCGTCTCCACCACTTCTTATATTGCGAGCATGCTCCGGCCTGAAGTGATCTCAGAACTCGGGCTAGCCGATCACGGACTGCGCATGATTCCTTGCGATCCCGCGATCCAGGTTCCATTTCCGGATGGTCACGTCGTGCCCTGGTGGGCCGATCGCGAGCGAGCAAGACAGGAATTTTCAAAGATTTCCACCAAAGATGCAGCGCGATTCGTGCAAGTCGACGATCAGCTGAAAAAGCTGGCGCGATACTTGCAGCCGTTTTTTATGGAGCCGCCACCGGAGATCGACACGTCGAGCCTGAAAGGCTGGAGCGACTTGTTCCGCACCGGCAAACGATTTCGGGGGATCTCCAGCACCGAAATCTCGCAGCTTGTTTCTTTTTTGACTGGCAGTCTCGGTGAATTTCTCGATCAGAACTATGAATCCGAAAAGATAAAGACGATGTTCCTCGCGAACAATGTCTATGGCAAACATGGCGGTCCCTATCAGCCGGGCACGGCGATCGGGCTCCTATTCCATTTGCTGAGCGGGGGCGAGCACGAACTGCAGGGATTCTATGGGCACGTGATGGGCGGCATGGGATCGATCACGCAGGCACTGGCTGCCGCCGGCAAGAAGTTGGGAGTGGAGATTCGCACTGGCACATCGGTTGCGTATGTCGATGTTCGAAACGGACGCGCCCGCAGCGTAGTTCTCGAGGACGGCACGGAATTGCGAGCGCGTGTAATTCTGTCTAACGCCGATCCCAAGCGAACGTTCTTGAAACTCGTGGATGCGAAGGAACTGCCGGAAGACTTTCTATTTGCCGTACGCGGCATCAAGATGCAGGGGCCATGTGCGAAGGTGAACATGGTGTTGTCGGAAGAGCCACGATTCACGGGAACATCTCCCGCGGCGACGGCGCTCGAGCGGACATTCTACACACTGGTTCCGTCGCTGGAATTCGCCGAGCGCTGCTACGACATCGCAAAATTTGGAGAGATTCCAGACGAGCTTTGGGTGGACTGCGTCGTCTCTTCCAACGCCGACGCCTCTCTCGCGCCAGCCGGCAAGCACATCTTGACCTGCTTCGTGCAGTACGTGCCCTATCACCTCAAGGAAGGCGATTGGGATCAGAAGCGCGATCTGCTTGGCGACCGAGTAATAAAGAAGATAGCCGAGTACGCGCCCAACGTTCCGGGGTCGATCGAGGCGAGGCAGGTCCTGACTCCCCTCGATCTCGAACGTACGTATGGATTGACCGAAGGAAACATCTTCCACGGCGACTTGCGATTGGAGCAGCTCTTCTTTATGCGTCCCGTGCCTGGATGGTCACAGTACCGCACGCCAATCGACGGACTTTATTTGTGCGGAGCTGGAGCGCATCCCGGAGGAGGTGTCACGGGAGCGCCTGGCCGTAACTCGGCGCATCAGGTATTACGCGATTGGAAGAAAGGTCGATTGCGAGAGGTGGCGGCATGAACTCCGGCAACAGTCAATCGAGTCCGCTCCCTAAGACCGCTGATGTCGTCATCGTCGGCGCGGGGGTGATGGGAACTTCCATCGCGTTTCACCTAGCGAAGCGCAACGCGGGAAAGATCCTGATCATCGACAAAGATCATGTAGGACACGGAGGCAGCGGCCGTTCTTCAGCGCTGGTTCGGATGCATTACAGCTTTCGTGCCGAAGTGCGCATGGCATTGATCAGCTTAGAGATGTTTCAGAACTGGAAGGAAGTCGTCGGTTCTCCGGGAGATTTTCGCAAAACTGGATTCGTTCGAATTGTCCATCCGAATGAAACCGCAAGATTGAAACTGAATGTCGAAATGCAGAGGCAACTAGGGGCGGTCGTCGAGCTGATCGACAAACATCAACTGCGCGAACTCGAACCCGATTGGCAAGTCGAAGACGTCGAACTCGCCGCATACGAACCGGACTCGGGATATGGGGATGGTGCGGGGGTTGCGGGAGATTTTCTGGCGGCAGCGCGCGATCTGGGTACGACGTATCTGGCCCGGACGCAGGCGACAGAGTTGATCGTAGAAAGCGACCGCGTAAAAGGCGTAGTCACTACAGGCGGAATCGTCTCGGTACCCATCGTCATCGTTGCGATGGGCCCGTGGACGCGCCCCTTGCTGGCCGGCGCAGGATATGACCTGCCGATCGACTGTGAATATCACCAGGTCGCGATTCTGCGGAACGCCCCAGGGATGAAAGGCGGAGGCTGCGCCTGCATCGACTCGGTCACGGCAACATACTTTCGATCCGACGCGCACGACAAATTCCTGGTCGGTGATTTTTATGGCAAACGTCCTGTCGATCCCGACAATTTTCCACAGCGCCCTTCGGATGAATCTCTGGAAGAAATCATCGAACGCGCGTGCGGCCGGATTCCAAAGCTTGAAGGAGCCGCAGTGATGCGCGGTGTGACCGGAGTTTACGACATGACACCCGACTCACGGCCGCTGCTAGGAGAGATTCCAAGCGTTCGCGGGCTTCATATATGCGCCGGATTTTCCGGCATGGGATTTAAGATTTCCCCCGCCATTGGATTGGTGATGAGCGAACTTGTGCTCGAGGGAAAGGGCACGAGTGTCGATATCACCGCGTTTCGTCCAGATCGATTTGCAGAAAACTGCCCTATCAAGGCGGAATTTGAATACATCGACGACTAACCTCCAGGAGCAAGCATGAAAAAGAAAGGCATACTCGAACGATTGAAAGAAGGGCCGGTCCTCGGCGATGGCGGCTACCTCCTCGAACTGGAAAAGCGCGGCTGGGTGCGTGCGGGTCCGTTCACTCCAGAGGTGGCCCTTACGTATCCTCCAGCATTGCGCGAATTGCACATCGAATTTCGCGAGGCGGGAGCGGAGGTGCTGCAGGCGCTCACGTTTTATGCGAGCCGAGACAAGCTTGCAACCGTGGGTCTCGAGAACCGTCTGGAAGAACTGAACCGCTCCGCAGTTCGAGTGGCCCGCGAGGTCGCGGGCGATCAATGCCTGGTGGCAGGCAATATCAGCTTGACGTGGATGTACGAACCCGATAGTCCTTCGGCGGCGGATCGCGTTCGGAAAACCTTCGACGAGCAACTTGCGGTGCAGGTCGACGAGGGCGTGGACTTCATCATCGGTGAAACCTTTTCGTGGCTCGGCGAGGCGCTCATCGCTGTCGAGCGCGCCAAGAAGACCGGCTTGCCCGCGATGGTCACGATCTGCTTCGAGAACAAGGATGAAACAGCGGAAGGCAAAAGCGCCGCTGAGGCTGCGCAGACGCTGTTCGATGCCGGAGCCGACATCGTAGGCATGAATTGCCTGCGGCCGCCGGAGCACATTCTCGGGCCCATGGAGCAGATGCGAAAAGCCGTCGATGGATATCTGGCTTGCCAGCCGGTCGCTTATCGCACCCCAAAAGACAAACCTGATTTCACGAGCCTTCCGGAATTTCCTTATGCGTTGGACCCGCTTCAACTACCGCGCAAGGACATGGCGGAGTACGCGTTGAACGCGCGCGATCTTGGAATCAACTTCATCGGCGCGTGCTGCGGAACCGTCGCCATGCACATTCGCGAAATGGCGCGCGTACTGAACAAGCTGCCCGAAGATTCCCGCATCTGGAAGAAAGGCGGGGAGAAACCAATGTCGGCGTACGAATACTACGATCACGACAACGTGAAAGTGGAGAGTGCGAAATAGCCAGAAAGAAAGTGCGGGCCCATGTTCGGGCCCGCCTTCATTCGTAATCTTCGGTCGGGGAGTTATCCGGCTTTCCGCACCCCCGGATCTTCCGCGTGGACCAGTGGCATCGCGACAAGATGCTCGCTTAGGAACCATGCCTGCAGTTCGTTGGCGCGAAGCACATCACTGACGACCAGATCGTTCGTGCCGTCATCGCCCAGATCGTCTGCACGCTTCGCTAATTCCCGGCAATGTCCAATAATAATCTGGTGCGCGTCGAGAAGACGCGAGATCTGGACGGGTACCTCTTCCCTGCCGCGAGGCGGGCGCTCGATGCGAGTGGTCTCGGCAATATCCGCGGCCATCGCCAGCGAAATTCCGCCAAGCAACTGAATTCTTTCGGCGATTGTGTCGACGATCTCCACTTGCTCACCGTAATGCTTGTCGAACAGAAGATGCAACTGATAGAAAGTCGGCCCCGCAACCTGCCAATGGGACTTCTTGTAGAGGTCACGCAAGGTCATGGTATCGGCAAGCAACAGATTCAGCTGCTCGGTCATCTCCAAGCGCACCGGCTCCTCCAACTCTAGTGGCAGGGCGTGCGAGACCGTGCCGTAGGCTTGAATCTCCTTGGCACGCTGGTGAAGTCGTGGTTGCGCGTTGAGCGCAGTTTGACGGCTGGCTACTTCCTTCTTCGGCATATGAGCTCTCCTGGCTATCGAAGCTTGCTTGCGCGCGGTATGAGAACGGATCCGGCGCGATCTGGGCAACACGAATTGGATGCCACATCCGCGGATAGGGTGCCATGTTTTTCAGCGACGAATTAGAGAGGCGAGCCCGAAATGCCTCTGTGCATCTGTGCGGCCACCTTCCGACGCGCGATTCCGGAGCGCAAGAAGGCTCCTCGCTCGAATCAACGATATTCGTCGCGGTTTGACGCGCCCCGAAGCGGTTGCTATGATCGAACTGCGGGGTGGAGCAGTCTGGTAGCTCGTTGGGCTCATAACCCAAAGGTCGGTGGTTCAAATCCACCCCCCGCAACCAACCTTAAGGTCCATATATTCAGTAATTCCACAGGTTCCCTCCCGAAACTGAATGAAAACTGAATGAACGATCTGCTAGACTCTCCGAAACAGAGAGTTCCGCTTAGCGTATGGCCGTTTGTCAGTTTCGGCTGTTCGCGTTACAAAAAGCTGCTCTCAAAACTCAGTCTGTGGAGTCGAGTCGATGGGGTTCCATCCGATCGGTTTAGAAGCAACGGCCAATAGCCATCCGCCGGCCTCGCTTTCCACCCAAACCGTTACCGTCTACACGCGCCATCAAGAATCCTGCCCCAAGAACGGCGAACCGTACTGGAAACGGTGTCACTGCATGAAGTACCTGTACGTTTACAGGGAGAATACTTCGCGGCAGGTCAGCGCAAAGACACGCAGTTGGGAAAAGGCGGAAGAACGGGCACAGGAAATCCGCGATTCCTGGAGTCCTGTGAAAGCCCTTCAACGCGAACTGGAAGCAAAAGTCCGAAGGAGCGAGGCGCGCGAGGTACTGATCACGGATGCTGTTGCGCTCTTTTTGAAAGAAGTGGAACGTCTGAACCGTGAAGAGGCGACCCGAGCAAAATACCGCCTCACGCTGGAAGATCGACTCTTGAACTGGTGTGCGCAACAGAAGCCCCCGGTTGCTCGCCTATCCGAGTTGGACGTCGAGACCATGCGCCGGTGGATCCACTCATGGCCCGGTGCACCCACAACCCGGCATAACCAGCACCAGCGGGTTATTACGTTCTTTTTCTTTTGTGTCGAACAAGGATGGATGAAAGAAAATCCAGCCAGGAGAATCAAGAAAGTTGCTCCGGAGCAGGACGAAACCCAGCCTTTCACCCGCGAACAATATGACGCGTTGATTCAAGCAACGTGGCTCTATGACAGTCGTGACGGCAAGAAGAATGGCGATACAGTGAACGCTCGCCGTGCGCGCACTTATTTGAAGCTTTTGCGTTGGAGTGGCCTAAGGGCTGGCGACGCTGCGTGTCTGTCCAGAGACAAGCTGCGGGACGACGATTCCCTTTTCCTGTACCAGAAGAAGGTCAAGGGAAAAGCGAGTTCCGCCGTCTATGGCTTACTGCCACACGACGTGGCCGAGGAACTGCGCAACGTGCCGCGCAACGCCTACACCCATCCGAGTTATTTCTTTTGGAGTGGTCGCAGCAAACGTAAGAGCGAAGTTTCGAATTGGATCAAAATCTTCGGGAAGATTCTGGACAAGGCTACCGAGATCCATCCCAAACTCTTTTTGGAAGCTGATGGCAGCTCAATGCCGGCCCACCTTCACATGCTGCGAGACACGTTTGCGGTCGAGTACCTCCTTGCGGGCATGCCCTTGGAAGAGGTTTCACGTTTGCTTGGTCATTCGAGTGTCCTGATTACACAGAAGCACTACGCTCCTTGGGTTCTTGAGCGACAGCAGCGACTGGCAACGAGTGTGCGCACGGCATGGTCCACAATGGGTCTGAACAGTGCCGCTCCGGTGGTTAACATCGCGGATGGGCGATCGGGCAGAGTCGTCAGGCGCGCCGCACGTTCTTAGTACAAAAACCATTTCTCCTCGGGTGCCGGTTTCGCTATTCATGTTCGGCGTACATGTCACCACCCATTTCGTGGTCACAGGCGAATCCCACCTACCGACACCAGCGACAGGCTAATTACCGAAAATCGCAAGAAATAGCCCCGTTCCTATTCACATGTCCAGCGAAGAATTCTCGGGCGTCTGCCAAATCGTCCGTTTGACGAGATTTCAATCCTGTACTACATACATCAAACACGGTGTGCTATGGCAACAGAACCCTCTCCCCAGCCCAGCTACGCTCCTCCCAGCAAACCAGCGATGCCAGCCAGTGTGGCATTTGAAAAACACTATTGCGTGAGTGAAGTCGCTGAATTGTGGGGCTTAAGCGAACGAACGATCCGGCGTATTTTCACCGGCGAACCTGGGGTGATCAAGTGGGAGAACGGTGAAACACGTTTCAAGCGAGGCTATACCACACTGCGAATCCCGGAAAGCGTCGTGCAACGGGTGCATAGGAAACTCAGGAAAGCGGGGTAACGGGAAATGAGACCGACCAAAACATTCGCTGAGAGGCATAAAGAGACAAATTCAAATCAGAATGTTGTTGCGAGTGTTGAGTTTGTGATCCGCGCCGAACTGCACGACTCCGTTGAGACTGACTTCGTCCATGCCATTCTTGGAACGATTACTGCCGAAACGGAAAGCCGTGGAAAAGAGGATGCCGGGCATATTCAAGGTTCACTCGTTCAGTTCGGCGAGGCACTGGACCACGGCATCGGTGCGGAAAGGCTCGGAGATGGCATCTCTGGCGACATCTCAGAATACTGGGAATATCTTTTCGACGTGGAAACAGGTTTTCCGAAAGAAGAAATACAAAATGAGTTCGAAGTGGTAGACCTCGATCTGCTGATCATCGACTACGTCGCGATCTATCCGGAGTTTCGGGGACTAGGGATCGCTGAGTCAGCCATTCACCGCACGATCGACATTTTTGGTGCAGGGTGCGGGTTGGTGGCGTGCAAGCCGTGGCCGCTGCAGTTCACTCCGTCCGTAGCGGACGATCAAGAAGTGTTGAAAAGACTTGCGTTACCGAACGTAGGCAAAGGCGAGGCCCTTCGGAAGCTGAGATCGTACTGGTCACGACTCGGGTTTTGGCCGCTCGGCAAAACCGGAATTTATCTGCTGAGCGCATCGCAGAGGGCTTGTGACCTTTCTTCTAGGGGTTGCGGAAAAAGCATTCAGTGACTCCGTTAGTTGGCTGCCGCCCCGGCCGGTTAGAACGCTGCCTTCTAACCGCCATCCCTAGTTTTCAATCACTTACCTGCCTTGGTGTCCGCTCTGGTGTCCATTCTTTCCTCCGTTTGACCGAATCTCGAACCCACAGTAGTGTCCTCCCCAATTGAGGGAGGTACGATGGCTCGGTCCAAACAGTACGCCGAACGCGTCAATATTCTCAAGAAGGTTCGAGTCGGAGGGGTTTGGAAACTCTCTGCCGTTCTCGAACGAAACGGCAAGATCGTCCGCGACCACGTTCTCATTTCCGGCGACGATGAGCACCATCCGGAAGGAGGCTACTACCTGGAGTGGTATCAGGAGGGAAAGCGAAGACGCCAAGCGGTTGGCGACTTCTCGGAAATTCTCGAAGCCGCACGCCGCAAGTCGATCGAGGTGAATGCCCAGAAGGCCGGAATCATTGAGGCAATCCCGGAACCTGAGTCGCAGCGAGTCACTATCAGTCAAGCCATTGACGAGTATCTCGATTTCATTAAGGCTCACCGCAAGAAACGAACCTACGTCACCTACCGCTACACGTTAGACAGACTCCTTAAACAATGGTGCCGCAGATCGTTTGTGGACCAGGTCACGCGCGAGGACATCTTGCAGTTCATGACCGATTGCTACAAATATGGTTTGGGCAAACGTACGGTGTACGACAAACTTGTGGTCGTGCTCCAACTTTTCAAACGTTACGGAAAAATCAAACTTATTGAGCCCAGCGACTGGCCGCACTACGTCGAGACCATACGCCCCATTTACGAAGCAGAAGAAATCGCGGCCATGCTCGGACATGCGGACCAAAATGAGGCCACATTTCTCAAGTTCCTGCTCGCTTCTGGTTTCCGAGATCGTGAGGTTCGGCATGTGGCCTGGCGCGACATCGACTTTCGCAACAGTTTAGTGCGCGTGACTGCCAAACCTCTTTGGGGTTTCGGGCCAAAAAACTGGGAGGAACGAACTGTGCCACTCCCCACCGCTCTTATAGAGCAGTTGCGAGAATTGCGAGAACGCCGGAACGCGCTACCTTCACAACTGGCGTTTCCCAATTCAAGAGGTAACCCCGACAGTGAAAATGACATGATCGTCAAGCGCGTAGCAAAGCGCGCCAAATTGAACTGCGGACAGTGCGTCACCAAACATGGAAACAAATGTGCCGAAGGACCATACTGCCGGCATTTCTTCCTCCACAAGTTCCGTCACACTTTCGCAACAGAGCATTTGCGACACGGCGTTGACATCAGGACACTGCAAAGTTGGATGGGCCATCGTGATATCAAGTCCACCATGGTCTACCTGAAGGGTGTGCAGTCCAAAGACGCACTGGCCAAGGTCAATGCTGGAGCGTTGGCCCGGTACGTTGCGTGACGAAGGTCAGGTCACAAGGCAGGCTGTCTTGGGCAATAAATCCCTTGGCTAGCCAAAATCTGCTAAAACTACGGAGATGCCGAGCCGTCGCAGGTTAGCAGTTTCCCGAAAATTTGCCGATGCCCTCCAACGAGTCAGATGGGCGGACGAGCAAATACTGGAACTGAAAGCGAGATCGTCTAAGTTTTTCAATCCTGAGACGCACCGAAGATTCAAAGAGGTCGATCCGAAGAGTTCTCACGTAATCGACAAAATCAAGTTGGACCCGCTTCCCGATCCTATCCTTCGCAACGTCGTGCAGATTATCGAGAGTCTCCGTTTCGCCTTGGACTATGCCGCCTCCGCTGTTACTCCTGCCCAGTGGAGAAAAAAGACCTACTTCCCTTTCGGGGATAATAAACGAGACATGGACGCCACCATCAAGAGCAACAGATGTAAACATATACCCGATGAGATCAAAGTGTTGTTCGCTTCGTTTAAGCCTTATAAGCGAGGGAATCCTCCGCTTTGGGCATTGAATAAAATTTGTAACACTACAAAACACAGAACAATCATCGAGCCTGGAATTTCGGTCAAGGATTTTTCGTTTGAGGATTTTTGGAAAGTTGGCGAGACTGGGGCATTGCCTTTCGCACCGAGGTGGGATCGCAGAAAAAATGAAATCGTAATTTCGAGAGCTCTCGGCAAGGGAACAATTCACCATGACGTAGAGTTTTCCGTTGGTATAAAGTTCGGAAAAGTTCCAGTTTTTTCCGGCATGCCAGTCCCTTCCGTCCTGCGCTATCTAGCGAGCAGAGTTGAGAAAATTCTCTGGCTTACCGAATCTGAGGCGAGAAAGATCGGCATTGTTAAGTGACCACCGCCGTGGCGCACACCCGTCGATTCCGCCATTGGTTAGTCAAGGTATTTATTGCCCTAACTTGAGCCGCGCCGGTCTCACGATATCGCACCACGCAGAGATTCGGAGCCTCGAAGCCGTTTGACGGAAATCTTGGACTGTTCTAAACAATCGAGATTGCCTTTGGGTAGAGGCGTGGAATCGTCTTCGGTTGAGGTGCACAATATGAGTCTGATAGCGCAATTGGAGAAGGAAACCCGCGTTTTACGCGCGCGGGACGTGGCGAAATTGTTCCAAGTCACACCTCAGCATGTCTACAAGATGGCGGCAGGCGGCAGACTTCCATCCTTTCGATTGGCTGGGGCAATTCGTTTCGATCCGCATGAATTGGCGAACTGGCTTCGAAAAGCGCAGCCAGTCCCTTATCGGCCGGAAGAGGGCGACCAATTGCGTCGTAGCGCGTAGTTTGCGCCTGCAGTGCTTCAGGAATGCTGTCGTCGGATGAAAGGGGAGCAAAGAGTCACCACCCGTATTGTTCTCAGTCGAAACTTTTTCTGGATGTTTGGCACAAGGTGCCGGCGAACATCACGTGGACGGATCCGACTGAAGACTCCAAGATGGCTTCGGTAGGCCGTTACCGTTACTGCGGAGTTTTTCACCCGCTTTCGAGGCGGGGGCACATAGTGCTAATGTCCCGCAGTGTTTCCGCGTCCGGCCCAAAGCCGGTTCAAATCGTACTCCAACCAGGAAGGCTCAGCTGCTGACTGGTGAAGCGACCGACATCGATCTGACCTGGTTCAGCAGCGTCATCATCACTCGGAAGTTCGCGACCTGCTCAACGTCTCTCTTCGCGCTGTACGTCTTCGCTGCATCAGTCGGAGTGCCGTAAACCAATGTGAACTTGCCGTTCTCTACGGAATACGAGCGCACATCCTTCCACGGAATAGGCTTCTTGTTCAGGTCTGGGAACATCCCCAACAGATCAACCTTCACACCCTGCCTGCTAAGCGTAAAGTCTCCAAACCTTACATCAAGCCCGTCGTTGTATCGCTGGCTCACCTTGCGCCACAAATGTGGAAAGGTGAACTCGTTCAGCAAAGTTCCGATTTGCCAAGCTCGTGAGAACCGACTGCCGAATGACACTACCCGCGCAGCGGTGCCATCTTTTACGCTAGTTCTGGTGAACTTGACTGTTGCGACGTAACGCACCTTCTCGACGCGCTGCTCACTATTAACGCCAGCCTTCAGCCTGAAGCTGTGTCGCGTGCCCATTGGAATAACGCCGTTCACCAGTGTCGTGACCGCCCCTGTGTAGAACTCATCAACTTCATCCCATCGCATCTCTTTTTGACCAAGAAGCGACCTACAGCGAACGCCAACTGGGTCAAGAGTTAGTCGAACTGACAGCAGCCAGCAAAGCAGCGCAACAGGCACAGCCACCAGCGTAACTTTCGCTGCACTGACTGCCCACGGTGGAACGCTCGCACGAGCAGGGTCAAAGTCTTGACCGAAGCCGTAACCCACCAGCGCGACGACCAGCAGGAGCACAACGCGGACCCAGTTTGGGCCGAAGGCTTGAGCCGAGCTGCTCTCTGCGCTCATCGTGATGAATCTTACACCTTCAGGTTTCGACTATAAATGGATTCGTGTGCTGTTCGCTGCTGCTATAAACTTAGTTCAAGAGTCGATATGAGCAGAAGCGTCTACGTGCTGGGAGCAGGAGCGTCGAAACACATCGGATACCCGCTTGCTTCAACGATGGGAGCGGAAATGCTCACGTGGATGTCAGCGCGCGAACGGTATAAAGACACTGCTGACTCCATCAGAGAGAGCTTCGGCGACTCACCCAACATCGAAGACGTAGTGACGGATCTTGAAGGTGTGGTCAAGACCTTGGAGCACTCATTGGAAACGGAGGACAGAATACGGCGAAGCATTGCCAGTTCTGTCTTGGTGCAGGTTCGTGAAGCAGTACCGATCTGGTTCACCGAGATTCACGGCAGACCTGCCCCTGCATACCAGCAGTTTGCCGAGAAGATCGTGCAGCCCGGTGATGTCATCATCACCTTCAACTACGACGACTCGCTTGAGAGAGAACTGAAGCGTGTTGGCAAGTGGGACATCGCGCAAGGCTATGGTTTCCAGATTGGAAAGGCGACAACAACGTCGCAGGTTCTCATGCTGAAACTTCACGGAAGTATGAACTGGCTAGCGTCGATTTTCAATGGGATGACTTCAGGTTCGTTTGCGATTGGAGGAAATTGCGCACTGGGTCAAAACCCGCATGTCGCAACCGACTATTTGAAATACCTTGGCTACGATGACATGCCCGGCACCTTTCCGGGCGGTGGCGCGTTTCATAGTCTGATTCTGCCGGGTCGAACGAAAGAGTTTTACTACGAGACATCGTTTGGCCGAGAGCACGAAGAGTTCTTTTCTTTCCTGTGGTCCCAAGCTGCTGGTGCCTTGAAGCGTGCCGACAAGATCGTTCTGTGTGGGTATAGCCTGCTTCCCGTTGACCGACGTGCGTGTGATCTGTTGTTGAGTACGCCACGTAAAGACACGCATGTTATTGTCGTTTCGGGAAGTGCTGGGCAACGCATCGCGAACCAGTTCCGCGATGCTGGGCTTCAAAATGTGGAGTGTTATGAGAACGGCTACTTCGAGACGTGGATCACAGAATCCGCCACTAGTAGTTGGGGTTCTGCCAAGACAACACTAGGCGCATCTTGATTTTCCCGAAAGCGTTGCTGAGCAAGCAGCGGTGTCGAGAAACCATCCTTTACGAGATAGCCATGCACAGCCACCGAATGACGCAATGCGGAAGCAATGACTGCGGCCCAAGACTGGGCGCTCAGTCTGGTGATCGCAGTGTATAGGAACCAAAGATCAAAACACCCGGATGGGATATTGGGTCCACTCTAGACCGGATTGTCGCACCCCAAGAGAATATAAGCCGGGCTGGACGGAGTGGAGATCCACCTCAACCGTCAGGTTGGTTATTTGATTCTGGAGGTGCGCCACACCAGTCGTGCTCAAAATCTGGTCGCCTCTCTCAGTGAGCACACCGACATCGTACGGTCCCTCTTTGCTCCCAATCGGCAGACCAAGGACTAGGTGTTTCGCAGTTCGCGGGATCTCCAAAGGTGCAGTCT
>CAWCCE010000005.1:0-696351 GCA_963793945.1 uncultured Acidobacteriota bacterium
GGCGGATTCCTTCGTCGTCGATGAGGCTGGCGTGCTCAATGGAATCGATGCCGGCGAGAATCGCGTTCTTGATTCCTTCGGTGCCGTGGGCGTGGGCGGCGATTTTGCGCCCTGCCATGTGCGCAGTTTCGGCGGCGACTTTGAGTTCTTCGAGGGTGTATTGCGGAGCGCCGGGACTGTCCCCTTTAGAGAGCACACCCCCGGTGGCGAGAATCTTGATGACGTCGACGCCATATTTCACTTGAGCGCGCACGACGTGGCGAAGCTGATCGCTGCCATCTGCGATTTGAAAGTTACGTTCCTCGGGAAACATGGAGACGCGAGTTTGCGGAGAAAAATTGTTGAGGTCGCCGTGGCCTCCGGTGATGGAGATGCCAGGGCCGCTGGCGACTATGCGCGGGCCGGGAATCAGGCCGTCGTTGATCGTGTTGCGCAGATCGACGGCGAGAAACGGCGGGGAGCCGACATCGCGAACGGAAGTGAATCCGGCTTCGAGGGTTTTGCGCGCGTTGACCACGGCGAAGAAAGCGTGGTCGAAGGGTGTGTCCTTGAAGCGGTAGATCTCGTTGTAGCGATCGGCGCGAGCGCTGAGATGCGTGTGGCAATCGATGAGTCCGGGAAGGACGGTGGCCTGAGAAAGATCGATCACGGTGGCACCGGATGGGATCTGCACGCTGGCGCGGGGCGCGACGGTTTTGATGCGTTCCCCTTCGATGGCGATGACCATGTTCTGGCGGACGGAGTCGCTGGTGGCGTCGAAGAGATGTCCCGCAAGAATGTAGGTGGTCTTTGGGGCTGGAGACGCGGCGCTCGCGGGCGCTGAGGTTTGCGCAGAAACGAGTGTGTGCAGGAAAAATGCGATCAGCCAGAGGGGGGCTAATGGTTTCAAGGGAGTTTTCTCCTGGGTCGGGATCAGGGCAAGAGTTTCAGGGCGGGAGTTGGGCTTTGTCAAATGGTCGACCGCCGGGTCGCGGCTAAAGCCGACTTCTTGTGTTGTTGCTGGTGGCACGCCTGAAGGGCATGCCGTGTACGAAACTCCGATCTGCGACTGCTTCAGCCTGCAATCCTTAGGTCAGGAACTCAAAGCCCCATCCTGGGGTTCCGATCATCCCAGCGACTCTGGACCTGATCATTCCGACGACGAGATGGTTTAGTCGTTCCAGGCTCCCAGGAGGCGGCGGACGTCCAACAACTGACCCAGGTGGTAGGCGTTGTGATCGGCTACCAGCAGGGCTTCGCGGAGGATGGTTTGACCTTCGCCCCATGGGATGGGCGCGAACAGATCCG
This sequence comes from uncultured Acidobacteriota bacterium, assembly GCA_963793945.1. Taxonomy (GTDB): domain Bacteria; phylum Acidobacteriota; class Terriglobia; order Terriglobales; family Acidobacteriaceae; genus Sulfotelmatobacter. Next base: position 1,288 of record CAWCCE010000005.1, read on the forward strand.
TCTTGGGATCGGAGATCAGCTTCGTGATCGCCTTGGCGTCGGCGTGAAATTGGTCGACGCTTTTAGTCCAGGCAGCATCGCTGGGCGGGGCGGGATTCTTGGGCCAGTAGTCGTCGGGCCATTTCCGAGCTTTGTATTTTGGATTGCGGCAGAAGTCGAGGATGTCTTCCTGCGCGATACACAGATGTTCGAGAAGCATCCACGGGGAGTGCGGGAAGTTTTCCGGCTTGGCGCCGCGGAGTTTGGGCGGGAGGTTCTTGATGATGTCGTCGAATTTGGCGTGGGCATTGCCGCCGTTCAGGAGATCGATGAGATTCTTGCGGAGAGCTTGGTTCGGATCTTTTTCTTTGGGCATGGTTCCTCTTGGATGGGGATGATTTTGTTTAGATGGCGGGAGCGGCGCACGGGATGCGATCGGGGACGGGAGAAATGCCGAGCAGCAATGGATGTCCGATGCTGAATCAGAATCCCCACTTCCGGCAAAATCGGCCGGAAATGGGGCACCCGGCTGTGTCCACACTGTTACGGAATGTGAGCGATTGAGCCTTTTGTTCCTACGACAAACGCTCCGCCTTCGGGGACAGAAGCGATGGCGTTGAAGGCGGCGTCTGGCGCCTTGTTTGGGGCGATGCGGTGAGGATGGTTGGGCAAGCGAAGGTCGAGAAGGAAATCCTGGGCTACGAGAAGAACGCGATCGCGAACTTTACGATCGTAGGCGACGGCGGAGAAATAGGCTTGAGGATGGACGGATGAAAGCTGCCATGTTTTGCCGCCGTCGCGTGTGTAGGCCAGGTTGGGGCCGTCGCCTTTGGGATGCTTGTAGTCTCCTCCGGCGATTACGCCGTGAAGCGCGTCGCGGAAAGCGATCGAGAAAATGCCTGCGGATTCGGGACCGTGGAGGATTGGAGTCGTGGCGACTTGCCAGGTCTTGCCACGATCAGGGGAATGAAAGACGCGGGCGGCTTTGCCCCCGGTCGCGAACCAGATGTTGGGGTCGGCGGGCGCTGAAGCCCGGGGATTTTCGGGCGCTTGACGTGGCCCCGAAGGGCCACTCTTCCACCTCGATTCTCGCGGCGCTGAAGCGCCGCTGTTCCACGAGTGAAGGATCGCGATGCAGGTGTTGCTGGCGGCGAAGGCGCCTTCGCCTTCCTGGGCCTCCGGGAGCTGGGCGGACGGAAGTTGATGCCAGGTCTGGCCGTCGTCGGTGATCAGGAGTTCGAATTTCAGTTTGCCGGTTTCGTCGGGGATGGGATCGCCGAGGACGATGCCGTGTTTCGCATCCCAGAAAACCATAGAGTCGAAAAATCCTTTGGGATTAGTGTTCGTGAATTGAAGCTGCCAGTGCTTTCCAGCATCGGTGGTGTGGTAGATGCGGGACTGGTCGCCGGGTCCGGCAGACATGAGGAAAGCTTCGTCGGGGGAGAAGGCGACGACGGCGCGGAAGTCGAGCGCGGCGGCACCGGGCACTTGGGAGGGAGTCCAGGTGCGGCCGGCGTTGGTAGTGCGAAGGTACGTGCCGTGGGTTCCACTCGCCCATGCGATGTTTCGCGAGACGGAGCTGACACCGCGGAAACTCTCGGCGGAGTGGGAGTCTTGCATCTGCACGGATTGTGCTATTGCGGCGGAGGTGAGAACGAACAGAAAGGCTAGACGCATGCGGAATTGTCGCATGCAGGAAAAACATTCTCACCACCGGTACGCAGGAGAACTCGGAAAACCTCGAAATGCTTAGCAGCGATTCGAGATTTGATGCTCAGTCCAAATCCCCACTTCCGGCAAAACCTGCCGGAAATGGGGCACCCCGCCGCAGGGGAACAGCTTGCCGTTTGGAGTGCACGGGCACGTGCTGGGCTTGCAGAGATCCTTCGCAGTGCTCAGGATGACCGCTGCGGACTCACGCCTTCGCCTTGCTCAGGCCCACGCCCGCAGAGCGCGGTCACTTCGCGGTGAAATCGGCGAAAGAGGCGGTTTTGCCCATGTAGATGCGGAGGGTGCAGCGCGGCCCGACGTGAGCGAAGGCTACTTCGAGCGCTTCAGAAGGCTGTTCGACTTGGGCGGACTCCATGGGGGCGCGCGCGATGTCCTGCTTTTCGTCGTAGGCGGCGCCGGGAGTTACGTTCTTATTAACGACGAGAGTCCAGTTGCCGCGCGCGGGAATCGGGTAGACCGTATAGGCACCAACAGGAATCAGAGAGCTGCCCAAAGAAAGTTGAGCCTCGGTGAATAAAGTCATGGGTACGCCGGCGGGAGCCCAAGGCTTGCCGTTCGAAACCTTCTCTTTGTTGTTGGGGACGGGAACGTAACGAACATAGACCTGGCGTCCGTCGTCAAGATTGCAGGTGGTTGTGGAAGTGGCGGCGGAGCCAGACTGTGCGGCCAGGCAGGGAGTCCACAATAACGATATGAGTACAGCTCTCCAGACGATCGTGGCAGACATGGGGATGGAAAGCCTCCGCGCAGAAGTGTAGCGCCGGAAGGGCTTTTTGGGGAAGAGGTTTAGAGAAACGCTGAGGAAGAAAGCACTCAGCACAGAGGGCACGGCCAGTGTGACCCTTGACGTCTGGCGCAGCCGCGGGACAGCAGATTCCTCTCCTTCGCTACGCGAATGGGTCGGAATGACAAATAATCAGGTTCGGGCTTCAATTCCTGGCTCTCAATCAATGATCAATGTGGAGATTCTTCGGTAATTGTGAGCGGCGGGGCTGTCTTTGGCGGCGATGGCCCATTTGGGTAGTCTCCTTCGTCCATGGGTCTTAAGTGACGTTTCATGGGGCCGGAGTGGTTGCTACCGTCTATTGCAGGTACCGGTGCGTCGGGTACCAAAGCGAGGACGGAGCAGAATGTCAAAGGCAAAACTTACAATTCTTTATGGCGAAGGGGATGAGGACGTTTTAGCGAACCAGGCGGCTGCGATCGAAAAAGCTGGACACACGGTCCAGAAAGCCTTGGGACGCAAGGGGATAGACGAGGCTCTGAAGAAATCCAAGTTTGATCTGGTGGTGCTGGGAGCGTCTTTGACCCGGAATGACCGCCATCACCTGCCGTACATGGCAAAAAAGGCGAACGCCGAGACGAAGATTCTCGTGCTGCATGCCGATGGCACGCGGCATCCGTATGTGGACGGTTGCACGGATACCGGAGCCAGCCTCGAGAACGTGCTCGGGAAGATTGCGAGCATGGCCGGTGCGCTGCCAGTTGCGGCGGGAGCGGCGGCGGGACGGTAAGAGTAAGAGCTTATTACGAGTGTTTGGAGAGGCGGCCCAATGGCCGCCTCTGTTCATTTCTGCTGTCTGATAATCAAGTGAAATAAGAATCAGGATTGTAAATGAGTGGCAAAGGTCTCTAGTTTGCCGCAGAAAACAACGCTTCGAATCGCGAAACTCGACCTCGGGTGGGATTCTTGAAAGTTCGAATAATTGTCTACGCCGGAATCTAGTTTGTTATTCGGTGGCGAGTTCGCGGGTCTAGCGGGCGACCATTGGCTCCCGGAGGGTGGATTCTTCCCACAAAGTGGGACGGCAACCCCAAAAATATGCCCAGCCGTTCAGGGACAGGTGAGCTCGGCTGTGCCAGTGATACGTCCACAGCCTCCTCCGCATGCGGTGATCGCATTACAGTTGACCTGCGAAGGGTTTGAGCTAAAAGCCCAAATGGTAAACGTTCCGGTTGCTCCGGAGGTACATTCGGCGATCCCATTTGCGGTCACCGTGACCGCAGTGGTAGCTGCGCTTTGGAAGCAGGCTCCCCAAGTTGCCGAAAGTGGAGATACCGACATTGGCGTGCTGTTGAAGTGGCCCGTCGCGGTGAACTGGACTTGTTCACTGGGAAAGTTCTGCGCATCAGCGGTTGCTGGGGTGACGGTCACTGTTTGCAACATGTGGGACGAAGAGCCACAGGCGAGGAGCACGAAGGCAAGGAAAGTGAGAAGAACGAACGAAAAGCCGAACGAAAAGCCGCAGGTTTTCATCGGAGGCCTCCCATCGAAATGAGAACTCGCGGTGACGCGAAAAGTTCCTTCCTCGCTGAGAATTGTATTCCCAGTGCTAGTCAGCGCGCATACAGAAAGCGCTCGCTTATCCGGCAACAACTACGGGATGACTTTGGCGGCGGGTCTTGCGGCTGGCTTGTGGTCCTTCGGATAGACCACCAGACAGCGACGCATGCCTTCGCCTTCGCTCTCGGTATGAAGGTCGGCTTCTTCCCGAAGGGCGAGGTGAACGATGCGGCGCTCGCGGGAGGACATGGGGCTGAAAGTGTAAGGTGTACCGGTCTTGCGAACCTTGTCGGCGGCGACGGAGGCCGCCGTGCGCAGCTCTTGAATGCGAAGCGAACGGTGGTTCTGACAGTCGAACGAGATCTTCTCGTGCTCTCCGGAAGGCAGGCGCAGCATTTCAAGCGCGAGGAGTTCGAGGGCGCGGAGAAGTTCTCCGCCGCGGTCGAGCAGCATCGCCGAATCGGGTCCGGAGAAATCGACGAGGATTTCGGGCTTCTCCCAATCGCGGTTCTCGGGAAGCGGGGGATCGACGACGATGCGGTATTTGAGGCGAAGGCCACCGTGGTTGACGACGGCCTGGAGGAATCCGTTGATCTTGTTGGCGGCTGCGACTTTATCGGGAATGGACATGGATTCAGCTTTCAGCTATCAGCCTTCAGCTATCCGCTGGGCCGATTTGGAGTATGAGTTCGTATTGCGAAAATCTTAAAACTAGAGGGGCGTCTGAACCCCGGGGGCTAAAGCCCAAATCTGTTGATCGCCCGGACGCGGCGCTAAAGCGCCGCTCTTCCACGTTCGCGATCCACATTTCAAATCTCTGATGTTGTCGATCTTCCTCTATGTCGTCGATCTCAGTTTTTGCCGGATTCGACTTTGCTCTGCCCAGACTATCGTGGCTAAGTGCTCACAGGTCACTTGTCTTTCTTGCGGGCGCGTTTGGCCATCATTTCACGCATTTCGCGGCCTAGTGAAGTGCGGTTCATGACGGCTTGTTGCGCGATCGAAATCACGTTGACTACGGCGTAATACAAGTTCAGTCCAGCCTGCAGACGGAAGAAGATGAAGCCCATCATCAGCGGCATCATCACGTTCATCATTCTTTGCTGCGCGGGATCCATGCCCGCTTGCGGGGTCATGCGCTGCGTAACCAGGCTGCTGATCACCATCAAGATGGGCAGCACAAAGATGGGATCGGCGGCGGACAAGTCGTGGATCCAGAGCCAGTGGGCATGACGCAGATCGAGGGCCGTGCCCAACATTCTGTAGTACGCGAACAGGAACGGCATCTGGATCAGCATCGGCAAGCAGCCGCCGGCGGGGTTCACGCCTTCTTTCTTATAGAGGGCGCTGATCTCTTCGTTCATGGCGGCCTTGCGCGGATCGCGGAGGCTGTACTTCTTGTATTTCTCCTGAATGGATTTGATCTGCGGCGCGACGCGCTGCATCTTCAGCATGGACTTCATCTGCGTGACGCGGAGCGGCAGAAGAAGCAGGCTGATGATCAGGGTCTGGATGACGATCGCCCATCCCCAGTTCGGGACGACGTGATGGTACGTCCACTTCAGCCAGAGGAAGAGCGGCTTGGCGATGATCCCCCACCAGCCGAAATCGACGAGACCGTTGAGGTCGTTGTCCGCGCCGGAGACTCCCGGCACAGGGATATTCTGTAGGACTTCTAATTCTTTGGGGCCAACGAAGACGCGCTCTGAGATGGGGCCGTGCAGATTGCCGACGGCAGCACCAAGGACTTCGACATTCGTTCTTTCCTTCTGATCTTTCTGGTTGTCCTTGGGGATGGAGAGAGTGTTGCGCAGCGTCACCATCGACGCGGAGGCGGGATCGTCGGGAATGAAGACCGCGGCGAAATATTGATCAGTCGGGCCAGCCCAGTGGAAAGGTCCGGGAATGGTGCCTCCTCCACTGATCTTCTTGATCGGAAGGCGCTCGATGTTCTTGTTGTATTGATAGTCGATGAGCCCGGCGGCGTAGAAGGGAGGCGTGGTCTGGTCGCCAAAACCGGAGGGCCAAGCTACGAGTGCGGGAGCAGGATTGCCCTTGTATGTGACGCTGGCTTCGACCTTGACGATGTAAGTGTGGTCGAAGCTGAAAGTCTTCCGAACCGAGAGGACGTCATCCGAGTATTCGAAAGTGATGGTGGCCGGGGCAGACTGATTGCCCTCAAGCGAGGAAACATAAAGAGCCGAACTGAGGCGGCCGCGGAGGTCCTCGTCGTAAGCCCAAAGAGAAAGTGGATGGCCGAACTGCGTGGCGGCAGCGGGATTGACGAGGTCGAGTGGGCCGGTCTCGGAATCGTTGTCGAATTTCTTGAGGATCCAGGACTTCACCTCGGCGCCGCGATTGGTGAAGGTGATGCGATAGAGATCGTTCTCGATGACGGTTTCGGATTCTTTCGGGGCCTGCTTGGTGATTCCCCCGGCAGCTTGGGTGGCGGCGTGGGCCACGGGTGGCGCGGTCGAGGTTGGAGCAGAGGCGGTGCTGGATGACGCCGGCAGTGCCTGGGCCGGTTGCTTTTCTGGAGCTGCTGGAGCCGGGAGATATTTTTTCAGCAGCGGCTGGAAGAGCAGCATCACGACGAAGGTGACGACGAAGATGAGTAAGAGGCGGCGTTCGCTGCCGGGCTCGTGTTGAGGATTTTGATATTCGGCCAAAGTGTTATGAGTTCCTCAGATTGCTCGGCGGCACGCGTGTCCGTCGTGGGTCGTTAGAGATTGATCGGCCGCCATTCGCGGAGTGGGAACCACCGGATCGTATCCGCCCTTCGAAAATGGATGACAGCGAAGGAGGCGCGCTAAAGCCATTAGGCTGCCGCGGAATGCGCCGAAACGCTCAACAGCTTCCATCGCATACTCCGAACACGTGGGAACGTAGCGGCACGCGGGCGGGAACATGGGGGAGATCGCCCATTTGTAGAGCCGGAGCAGGTGGATCGTTCCGCGTTGGAAGATGTTGATCATGTTCTTCTGGCAGAAGACGTGTTGGTGACGTCCCTACGGGACTTGTTCCCTCTTCGCTACCTACCCAGGACTTACGTCCTGCGCTTTCACGTTCCGCCCCTTCGGGCTTGCGGCTCTTGAAGGCGCTAACTTCTGTTCTATGACTACGAAAGCCTGGCGAACTTCGTTCAGCACGGATTCGAAATCGATGGTCAGCAGAACCTTCTTCGGGTTGATGACGACGTCAGCGTTCGTACTCGGCGACGGTTTGGTCAACCTAACGGCTTCGCGCAGACGGCGCTTCATACGATTACGCTGCACCGCGCCTCCGAGCGCACGGCCCACGGTGAATCCGACGCGAAAGCCGGGGGCAACGATTCGTCCGCCGGGAGCTTCCGCATCTGGCCGACGCCAGTAAAAGACCGTCATCGATGCCGAGAACTGACGGCGTCCTTGCTTGTAGACGCGTTCGAAATCGGCATGGCGCAAGAGGCGAGCGGTGCGGGGGAACCTTACCTTCGCCGTTGAAGCGACATCCTGATTCGATTCTCCGGGCACACTGGCGGTCACGGTGCCTCTAAAAGTCTGCATGAACTCACGGGTTGGCGGACAAGAAGGTCCGCCCCACATGGAACGCTGAGCGGTCGCTTATTCTCTAAAACCAGGTTTTACGGAGACCCGCTTGCGCCCCTTGGCGCGGCGGCGGGATAACACCTTCTTGCCGCCCTGGGTCTTCATGCGCGTGCGAAATCCGTGCTTCTTGGATCGCTTGCGCCGGTTGGGTTGGAATGTACGCTTGGGCATGAAAAGTAGCTGCTCCTGACTAGTTGGACGGTCTTAGGACAAACTGAAAGTATAAATCAGCGGGAGCATTCGCGCCAAACCGGGAAATGCGAGCTGGACTAGCGAGAGAAGGAGTAATGTGATTTGAATCCTATCTCGCACTGGCGAGAAGAGGTTAGGTTTGAGGGTGAATCAAACCGGTCGATTGCGTTCGACGGAGATCGAGATGGCTGGGGCCAGATTTTGGAATCTCTAATTTTGAAATTCGTGAATCGAGAAATTGTTTTTCGTCAGAATTTCGCGGAACTTTATTTGGTGCGAAGATGTACTTCTGCACATTCTGCGCGGCAGTTATATGCGCGGTACTTGACAGCGCGATGGATTGGGTAGATGAATGAGCATCACAGAAAAATCCAGCCAGAAGATTTCCACATTGCGAAAAATTTTGTGCTAGTATGCCGGACTGGTCCTGCTTTTTGACTTCGTTTTGTTAGCAGCAGCAGCGCAACAGAAAACAGGCGCATTCCGCAGCAAAAATTAACGGTTCAGCTTCTCCATAAAACGGCAGTTTTAAACAGGTGCTCTCTCCAGCCGCCAGGGCGCCGCGTGGTGAAAATATTTCATATATGTCAGCTCCAAGCACAACACTCTCCCCAAATCCGTGGGCACGGATTCTCGACGCGCTGGAAAAGAAAATTAATCGGCACTCCTACGACACGTGGCTCAAACCGACGAGGTACAGTCACTCGAGCGGCGGGATCCTGTTCGTCCGTGTTCCCACGGTTGAATTCCGGCACGCGGGTGACAAGTACGCGGACTTGATTCAGGAAGCGATTGATGTCCTGGGCCTTGGGTTCAACGATGTGAAGTTTGTGACGCCGGAGGATGACCCGGCGGCCACGCCGATGCGTCACGACGGCGGCCTTTCGGCAGCGCCGGCTACGGCGGCTCCATCGCAGTCGCGCTTCGATTGGGACGGCGCAGCGCAACTGAATCCGCGATATACCTTCGATGCCTTCGTGATTGGCAGCGGAAACCAGTTCGCACATGCCGCGTGCCAGGCCGTGGCGGAACGTCCTTCTAAAGCCTACAACCCGCTGTTCCTGTATGGCGGCGTGGGCATGGGCAAGACACACCTGATGCAGGCGATCGGGCACGAGATCAAGCGGCGGATGCCGCAAGCAGCCATCTGCTACGTGTCGAGCGAGAAGTTCACGAACGACATGATCAACTCGCTGCGCTACGACAAGATGACGAGCTTCCGCGACAAGTTCCGCGGCGTGGACGTTTTGCTGATCGACGACATCCAGTTTCTGGCGGGGAAAGAACGGACGCAGGAAGAGTTCTTCCATACATTCAACGCGCTACACGAATCGATGAAGCAGATCGTCATCGCCAGCGACCGGTCTCCGAAGGAACTGGCAGAGATTGAAGACCGGCTGCGCAGTCGCTTCGAGTGGGGACTGATTGCGGACATACAGCCTCCGGATCTGGAGACGAAGGTCGCAATTCTGCAGAAGAAGGCAGAGCAGGAGAAGGTTACGCTGCCAACCGATGTTGCGCTGTATGTGGCGTCGAACATCCGGTCGAACGTGCGTGAGTTGGAAGGAGCGTTGATCCGGTTGGTGGCTCACTCGTCGCTGATTGGCGCGGAGATCACTCTTCCTTACGCGCAGCAGGTTCTGAAGAACTTCATCGACTCGCAGGCGCGCAAGGTCACGATCGAATCGATCCAGAAGATGGTCGCAGAACAATTCGGGCTGCGGTTGGTGGAGATCAAGGCAAAGAACAATTCGCGCGCGATCGTATATCCACGGCAGATTGCGATGTACCTAGCGAAGCATTTGACGGAAGCGTCGCTGCCAGAAATCGGACGGCAGTTCGGCGGCAAGCATCACACGACGGTGCTGCACTCGGTCGAGAAGATCGAAGAGGTTCGGAAGAACGATAAAGATTTGAACAGGCTCATCAATAAATTGACTGAGCAATTAGGCGGATGAATCGCGCCCGCGATGGCGTTTTCCACTTTTCAATACAGTCTTCCTCGTATGCGGCTGTGAATGAGATGTGGAAGTTGTGCAAGGCACGGCAGGAATCGGAATCAGGGGCGAGTTACAGTAGGTGCTCCGAAGCGAATGGGACCGATTTCTCACATCAGGGGTGAAGCGGGAAGTTGGTAGCAACAAGTGAGTTGCTAGAGATTTCCACTTCTCCGCAGAGCCTACTGTTACTGCTGGTTTAATAGGTTTTGTATTTGATATAAGGTAGTACCAGAAGTAGCACGGCAAGTCGCACTTTCGGGGAGACGGATTTTATGCCGGTGGAAGCCGCCGTTGCCGCGGGGACGATGGAGATCACGGTCAGCAAGTTTGAATTGCTGCGTGAATTGACCGCCACGCAAGGTGTGGTCGAGCGCAAGACCACGATTCCAATCCTTTCCAATTATCTTTTCGAGGCGGCGGGAGATCGGCTGTCGCTGACTGCGACTGATCTGGATCTGAGCCTGCGCACGTCGTGCAATGCGAAGGTGAAGAAGGAAGGGTCATGTACGATCCCGGCGCGCAAGCTACACGACTATGTGAAGCTGCTGCCGGATGCGGATATCACGATCAAGCTGCTGGAGAATCATTGGGTCAGCATTCGCTGCGGACGATCGAATACGAAGATGGTCGGGATGGCAAAGTCGAACTTCCCGAGCCTTCCGGCGTTTCCGACGGCGGGAGCGATCACGATTCCAGCCCAGGTGTTGCGCGGGCTGATCGCGCGCACGGGTTTCGCGATTTCGAATGAAGAGTCGCGATACACGCTGAACGGCGCACTGATGCTGCTGAAACCGGAATCGATCACGATGGTGGCGACCGATGGACATCGCCTGGCGCATTGTGAACGAAGCGGTGGAAAATTTGAGGGTGTCTCGGGTGAGATGAAGACGCTGGTGCCGAAGAAAGCGATGGACGAGTTGAAGTCGCTGCTCGATTCGACGGATGCCGACAGCATCGAGTTTGCGAAGGATGAATCGACTTTGTTCTTCCGGATTGGCTCGCGGCTGCTGACTTCGCGGCAACTTACTGGACAATTCCCGAACTTTGAAGCTGTGCTGCCGAAGGACAACAGCAAGATCATTCCGCTGAATGCGGATGAGTTGAATTCCGCAATTCTCCGCGTGGCGCAGTTTGCCGATGAGCGCTCGCGTGCGGTGCGCCTGCGGCTGGAAAAGGGCGAGGTGAAACTCTCGGCTTCGTCGACCGAAGCGGGCGAGTCGGAAGATTCGCTGGAAGCTCCATATACGGGAGAGCCGCTAACGATTGGATTCAACGCCCAGTATTTGATCGATTTCCTCAAGGCTGCCGGGACGAGCGAAGTGCGGTTGGAGTTGAAGGATCCGCAATCAGCCGGGCAGTTGCGTCCGGCTGAAGGGGATGATTACAAGTATCGGTATATCGTGATGCCGATGCGGATCTGAGGTACCACGGGGGCTAAAGCCCCCATTGACTAAGGCCTCAACGCAGGGCTGAAGCCCCGCTCTTCCGCGTTTTTTCCTTCCAGTTTATTTCAGTTTTCTTCAGCTTCCTTTTGCCCGCCAATTTGGGAGCGCATCGTCCATAGCGGGTCTTCCTCCAAATGCGCAAACTGGCTTGACCTCTCGCCGCGCCTGACTTACATTTGCCGCACTTCAATTTCGGAGGGGCTACGTTATGCTCGACGGTTTTAAGAAGTTCATCCTGCGTGGAAATGTTGTGGATATGGCGGTAGGCGTGGTGATTGGCGCTGCGTTTGGCGGCGTAGTGACTGAACTGACCAAGGCGTTTCTCACTCCGCTGATTGCACTGATCGTCGGGAAACCGGATTACTCCAACCTGAAATTTGTCGTTCGGACGACGACCTTCCCGGTCGGTGAGTTCTTTAATGCCCTCATCTCGTTCGTGTTGATCGCGGCCGCAGTCTACTTCTTCGTTGTCGTACCGATGAACTGGCTCATCGCGCGCATGCACAAGCCGGAGGCTCCAGCAGCGCCGACGACAAAGAAATGCCCCGAGTGCCTTAGCGAGATTCCGATCGAGGCGAAGCGGTGTTCACACTGCACCCAGGTGGTCATGGGAAGAGCTGCTTAATGAGTTCCAAGGGGCTGTCATTAACCCTATTGGTGGTAACTGTTCTTGCCGGAATTCCGGTGCGGGCGCACGAACCTCAACGGAATTCCGTTTCTGCCGCTTAAGCCGTTCAGAAAGCGGCTTCAGACGTTCCCCCTCGCGTTCGCGTCACCTCAGCAGAAATGGGAAAGCTGATAGTGAAGAAAGTGCCACCCGAGTACCCGAAGAAAGCTCGGAACAAACGCATCCAAGGTACTGTCATGCTTGACATCGTGATCGATAAGGAAGGCGATGTTGAGGATGTGTCGCTGAAATCGGGAGATCCGATCTTGGCAAAGGCCGCTATCGCTGCCGCCAAGCAGTGGAAGTATCAGCCATACCTTGTGCAAGGCGAGCCAGTAGAAGTAGAAACGACGCTACAGATGAACTTCACATTAGTCCGCTGACGCAAACTCTTCCCGATTATCGCCCGTCAATCTCCGGCTAGCATTTGATCCTGCGTTAGAAGTCCCAGCCGCTTTACTCCTGCATGGTGGGCTACGTCGATGACGTCGGCGACGGACTGAAAATCTACGTCAGCGTCGGCGCGCACGAACGCTACTTTTTCTGCCCGCGTCAAGTAAATCTGGGAGAGACGAGTCTCGAGATTGTTCCAAGGCACGTCCTCGCGATTGATCTTTACCGTGGGCGGCTGATCTTTGGTCGTCCAGATCACCTCGATGACGACTGTTCTCTCGACAACTGACTGAGACTTCGGATCCTCCGGGGGTTGCGGAATTTGCGCTTCCTCGCCGAACTCGGGGTCCATTGAGACGACGAGCATGAACATGATGATCAGCGTGAGTAAAACGTCGATCAGTGGAGTGACGTTGATTTGCGGTCCGGACGGACCACCGCCTGCCATTGAGAAAGCCATTGAGTGTTGCTCCTCTCGGGCACGCGCGTGTCTGGAGGATCAGACACCTGGGCGATCTGCGGAGTTCCCTGTCGAAAAACCTGTACAAAGAAAAAGCAGATTTCTCGCTTCGCTCGAAATGACAATGGGGAGCAGATTTCTCCCTTCGCTCGAAATGACAATATAGGAAGCGGATTGCTGACTTTGCTCGAAATGACAATGGGAGACGTTGCAGCAACGTCTCTGCGATGACATGATGGAATGCGGTCGCGAACTTGCGGCCCAGCCCCTTATCATGGACTCGTTGCGACCGGTCGTTCCCACTTTTTTCTTCTTCGTTGCGTTCACGCTGTGCGCCACGTTCGCTTGTGCGCAAGATAACTACGAAATCCAGGTGTATGGTTCGGAGACGGTGGCGCCGCGTTCGACGATGGTGGAGATTCACTCGAACTTCACCGTGGACGGAAGCAAGACGGTGATCGACGGCATGTTGCCGACAAACCACGCTGAGCACGAAACACTTGAACTGACGCAGGGGATCAACGATTGGGCGGAAGTTGGATTCTATGTCTTCACCAGCATTCAACCGGACAGCGGCTGGCAGTGGGTGGGGGACCACATTCGTCCGCGAGTGCGCGCGCCGGAGAGTTGGCACTGGCCGGTGGGAGTGAGCATCTCGAACGAGATTGGGTACCAGCGCGCGGCATTTTCGCCTGATACGTGGACATGGGAGATTCGTCCGATCGTCGATAAAACGATCGGTCCCTGGTACTTCTCGTTCAATCCGACGCTCGACCGGTCGTTTCATGGGCCAAGCGTAAATCAGGGCGTGGTGTTTTCGCCGAACGTGAAATTCAGCTACAACTTCACGAAGAAGATTGCGGGCGGACTGGAGTATTACGGCTCCGTGGGACCAGTCACGGGCTTCTCTCCGCTGAGAGATCAGCAGCAACAATTCTTTCCGGCGATTGACGTAGATTTCGGTCCGCAGTGGGAGTTCAACTTTGGCGTGGGCTGGGGCGTGACGCGATCGACGGATCACCTGATCGTGAAGTGCATCATCGGGCGGCGGTTCTCGTGGCCACACGGGAAGGGCGCACGGATGCAGACGGGGCCGTAGGGGTACGGAGAAGATGCACGCGAGATCCCTCTCTTCGCCTGAAGTGCGGCTCCGGTCGGGATGACGCATTCCATTGAGCTATGAGTTCTTCCGTATTAGAAGGCGTCAGCGCTCTGCTTACGCAAGTTCCGGCGTTGGATACATCGGAGGAGGTTCGGAGGGCGGAGAGTGTCCGGGCGGCGGCGGATATAGAACCAGGCTGAGCGGGCGATAGCGCGCGGCGAAGAAGTAGATCGAGTATGCCGGGAAGAAGACGATGGCCGGTACTGAGACGAGCGCGATCAGATAAAAGAAGATCGCGAAGACGACACATCCAGCGACAATCGCGGCAGTGATGGTAAAGGCGTTCCACGTCATTCCTGAAGACTTTCCTGCGAAGACTGCCGCGATCGCGACCCCTATGATGGGCACGGCGACGATCAGCGCGAGAATGATTGATGCAATGCCGATGACGATGCCGGCGCCGATTGCCAGTACGATTTTCATCCCAACGTAGATGGCGTAGCCACTCTTCTCCAGTTGGATCATGGGCCAGAGGCGGCGCCAGCCCTCGATCGCTCCGATGCCTTCAAGCGCCATTTGCGGGACTACGAAATCCTTGGTCAGTACTTGCACTACAGCCGCAGCGATAGCGAAGGCGAAGAACATAAAGAAAACAACGATGCCGGTCAGGACGAGGGGCACAATGTGCTCGCGCGGTGGATTGAACCATCCCATGCCGAAAGCGAAGAGCGCCGGAATGCCAACGAAGACGGCCATACATCCCAAGGTGACAAACAGAAATCCCAGATGCCAGAGGAACAGCCGCCACGCCGGGCCCTGGCGGCGAGACCAACCGTCGCGAATACGGCACTCTTTAGCGAGAACGCTATCGAACAGGATGAAGCGCATCACGCTGCTGATGTAGAGCATCACGATGAAGAAGACGAAGCCCGTGACGATGAGTACTGCGATGAGAGAACCCAAGATTGCGGGATCAATGTGCGGAAAAGATTGTGCGGCGAAGTGACGCGACGGCCCGCCTTGCTGCGGAATCCTGAAGTTGGAGGGAACATTAAAACTTCCGCCGGAACCCATCTCGCCGGCAAGCAGGCCAACGAAAGCGAGGCGCGTCCATTGCCAGAAGCGGAAGGGCTGGAGGAGTTGACGCTTCGTGTGCTGGAAGGCGAGCGTGATCGTGTCTACGGCCGAGATCGGCAAAGTTCACCCCTGAACTCTCAGGAGAAAGGTACTGCGAAAGCGGGTGCGGGGCAAATTGACCCCCGTGAAGAGAGTTCGATTTCCCACTCTAACGTCGCATAGTGCGCGACGTTAGAATGGGCCACCCTGATAGAAGAGAACGTCAAAATCCCCACTCGATCTGGCTACTCGTAGCGGAGAGCTTCTACGGGATCCAGTTTCGAGGCGCGCATCGCGGGGACGAGGCCGCTGAATACTCCGACAACCAGTAAGACGGCGGATGAGAGCAGGACGGTCATCATCGAGATGCGGAGATGGATGTCGCCCTGACCAGAGTCGTCTTCGAAGAGCGGTCCCATCATGGGCAGCGTGCCCACGGACCAGGCGATGATGTAAGAGAGGATGACGCCGATGGCGCCGCCGAGCATCATGATCAGCAATGTTTCCGCGAGGAACTGAAGTTTGATGTGACGCTTGCGCGCTCCCAGAGCGCGGCGCAGCCCGATCTCCCGAATGCGCTCGTCGACGGAAACCAACATGATGTTCATCACGCCGACTCCGCCGATGCCGAGAGTGAGCGTGCCGATGAAAGTCAGCAGGACCTGAAGGCCGATCGTCAGAGCGTCGATCACAGGGCGGAATTCGTCGCGACCAAACATCTGGAAAGCTTTGGGATCGGTGGGCGAAAAATTCTGGCGCGTTGCCACTGCTGCGAGCACCTGAGCCATCGCTTTCTTCTCGAATTGAGGAGCGATGGGCTCGAAGAGCATCACGGCGGCGTAGCGCGTATTCCACAAATCGCCTGCAGCGGAGTAGGGGATCCAGGAGGATTCGTCGTCGCTGGAGAAATAGTTGCTGAGTTGAATCTTGCGCGCCATCACACCGATGACAGTGAAGCGCACGCCAGAGACTTGCACGGTTTCGCCAACGGCAGGACGTCCGCTGAAGAGTTCTTCTTTCAATCGACCGCCGAGGAAAATCACGCGGCGGCGTTCGAGCTCGTCTTCAGCATTGATCCATCGGCCTTCGGAGGGGACTTCATTGCGCATCTCGCCGTATTCAGGACAGACTCCACGCACGGGTGCCGTGCCGACCATGCGGTCGCCATAAGCGATGCCGGGGCGGCGAACAGTTTCGAGGCAAACGTGCTTCACGAGCGTTGCTGTGGCCTTGACCATATCGAGGTCAGCTTGCTCGAGGACAACTTTCTTGCCGGCGCGTTGTCCGCCGGGCTGCTCGCTGGTTTGCTGTGGCCAGCAGATCACCACACTTTTGCCGAAGGCGTCGAAGCCGTGGACGAGAACGCTGCGGAAGCTGCTGCCGTAGGCAATCAGAAGAGTCACCGTCGCGATTCCCCACACGATGCCGAGCATGGTGAGAAAGCTACGGGTGAGATTCCGCTTGAGAGCGATCCAGGCTTCGAGAATGATTTCGAATAGCATGCTTATCGTTGGTCGCTCGTCGCTAGTCGTTTGACTGCGGTTCGATTTCGGTCATTGAATTCAGGTCTTCGAGCATTTTAAAAATCTTTCACCACAGGGGAGCACAAGGGAAACCACGAGTTCATTTCATCCTCCAGCCTCGTAACGCAACGCTTCGATCGGATCAATCGAAGCTGCACGCCGGGCGGGATAAAGGGCTGCACCGACTGCTATGGCTCCCAGCAGCGCGGCTGCGATCAGGCCTGAGCTCCAACTGGGGATCAGGCCGGCGAAAAAGTCTGGCATGGGGAGCATGTTGACGAGCGCGCAAAATCCGAAGGCCA
Organism: uncultured Acidobacteriota bacterium; assembly: GCA_963793945.1. Classification (GTDB taxonomy): domain Bacteria; phylum Acidobacteriota; class Terriglobia; order Terriglobales; family Acidobacteriaceae; genus Sulfotelmatobacter. Next base: position 18,069 of record CAWCCE010000005.1, read on the forward strand.
CGCCGAGGCCGATGCCTCCACTCAAGAGCGCGATGATCAGAGCTTCGATAAAAAACTGGCGAAGGATGGTTCCGGCTGGAGCACCGATGGCTTTACGGACGCCGATTTCGCGAGTGCGCTCGCGGACTGCGACTAACATGACGTTCATGACGCCGATGCCGCCGAGCAGGAGCGTAACGATGCCCACCGCGCCGAGGAAGAACTTCATTCCGTCGGTCATGGTTTTGAAGGCCTGCGCCTCTTGCACGGTGTCCCAGATGGGGCACGCTTCCTTGTCACGCGGATCGTAGCGATGCATGCGAGCCAGTGCGACGCGCACTTCATGCTTGCACGCTTCGTGCTGCTCGACCGACTTCGGCGTGACTAACAGCTGATCGAAAGTGGAATCGGTGCCGGGAGGTTTGTCGGGAAAGTCACGACGCATGGCGGCGAAGGGCAGGAAAACTTTGTTGACGTCCCAGCCGTCGTAGCTGGAGTCCTGCTTCTTTTTCGCCATAACGCCGATGACAACGTAAGGGAAATCGTTCAGATAAATGTTTTCACCAACTGGATTGCGGCCAGCGAACAACTGCTTGGCAGCGTCGGAGCCGAGAAAAGCCACGCGGCGCGCCTCGCGCATGTCGTCCCAGTCGTAGAAACGTCCAGCACCGACGTCGAGAGTGCGAATGTAGCCGAAGGGCGGATAGGATCCGGTGACGGTGAACGCTGCGTTGTTGTAGTTGGAGTGGGTACGGACGGTGTCCTGCTCAAGCTCAGGGATGGCGTATTCGCAGTCGGGCGATTCGGACTGAACGACAGGAACATCCTCATCTTCCCAGTGCACAATGCGTCCGGCGTGAGTGCCGCCGGCCTGCAGGCTGGTGCGGCCGTGAAAGACAATCATCACATCTTTGCCGAGATTCTTGGCCTGATCCTCCTGACCTTTGCGCAGGCCTTCTCCGGCCGCGACCATGAGAACGATGGAGACGATGCCCCAGGCGATGCCGAACATGGTGAGGAATGCGCGTAATTTGTGGGCCCAGAGGGTCCGGAGCACGTCGAGAACGAGGTCACGTAACGTCATGCCAGTCTGTTGGACGGGGGCCGGCGGAGAAGGTCATCCCGTGAATCTGTCATGGTTAGATACGCATTCGGTGCGGGATTTGTTCAGGGAAATCGGAAGGCGGGAAGCAGATTTCTCCCTCCGGTCGGAATGACAAAAAGGAGCGAGTAGCAGATTCCTCGCTGCGCTCGGAATGACAGCAGGACGGATTCCTCCCTTTCGGTCGGAATGACAAGCAGGTTGGGAGTCGGCGCGAATCTCAGGAGGCAGGCGCTCGCCAAGCGTCGAATTCTTTCAGGGCGAGGTCGCATTGGACGCGGTGACGCTCTTTGCGGTCACGAATCTTGCGATCTAGCGCGGGGAGCAAATCAAATGTGATGTTTGCCGGCTGAAAGTGTTTGGGATCCGCATGGGTGACGTAATGGGTGAGCGATCCGAAGGCCGAGGCGCGCGGGGCAGGTGGAAGGGGCGTCCCTTGCGCCAAAGCGGCTGCATGAAGTCCAGCCAAGAGTCCGGTCGCGATCGATTCGACGTAACCTTCGACGCCACAAATCTGGCCGGCGAAAAATACGTTGGGGTGCGATTTCATCTGCAGAGTTGGCTGCAGCAAAGTGGGCGCGTTGATATAGGTGTTGCGGTGGATCTGTCCGTAGCGCAGGAAGCGGGCGTTCTCCAGGCCCGGAATGAGGCGTAACACGCGGGCTTGTTCGCCGAACTTCAGATGATTTTGAAAGCCGACCAGGTTGTAAGAATCGGCGCGAAGATTTTCCTGACGCAACTGCACAACTGCATAAGGCATCTTGCCGGTGCGTGGATCCTTTAGTCCTACTGGCTTCATGGGTCCGAAACGAAGAGTGTCGCGGCCGCGACGAGCGATCTCTTCAATGGGAAGACACCCTTCGAAGTAGTTCAGCTTCTCCCAATCGCGTTCTTCGACGGATTGCGCAGCTACGAGCGCGTCGAGGAAATTGCTGTATTCATCCGGCGTCATGGGACAGTTGATGTAGTCGGCGGATCCTTTGTCATAGCGCGCAGCCATGTAGACTCGGGACATATCGATCGAGTCGGCCTCCACGATCGGACTGATCGAATCGTAGAAGTACAAGTGTGGAGTGTGCGCGGCGGAGTCGGGCGGATCAGGAGATGGCGCGCTAAGGCGTGCAATTTCGGTCGCGAGGGATTCAGAGGTTAGCGGTCCAGTGGCGATGATGGTGAGGCCGTCCTTCTCATCAATGGCAGAAACTTCTTCGCGACGGACAGTGATACGCGGCTCGCGGGAAATCGCCTCGGTGACTTTGGCTGCGAATACGACTCGATCGACGGCGAGCGCGTGACCTGCGGGAACCGCACAGTCGCGTGCGATCTGCAGCAGCAACGAACTGGCGCGCCGCATTTCTTCCTTGAGCAACCAGGGCGCGGTATTCTCGCTGTCGGATTTCAGAGAATTCGAGCAGACGAGCTCGGCGAAGTCGGCAGTCTGATGGGCTGGCGTGGAGCGTACGGGACGCATCTCGAACAGTTCGACGTCCAATCCACGGCGGGCGCATTGCCAGGCGGCTTCCGAACCGGCGAGACCGGCTCCAATAATTTTGATCGGTGGCATTGTTTATTTTGAAGTTCGACACGAACGGCGCGGCTCGTGAATTTTCTCTTTCCGTTCCAGCATTTCGATGAACTCGCGAATTTTCCGTGCCCGCGTTTCCGCTTTCTTCACGGTTTGAATACGGAAGAGCACTGCGTAACGGTTGGCACTGTCGAGTGAGCGGAAGAAATCATGCGCGCGCGGGCGCGCATTCAGTGCGAGCTGAAAATCTCCCGGGACCGAAGCCGATTTTGGCGAATCGTAAGCTGCCTCCCACGTTCCGTTCTTTTTGGCCGCATCGATGGCTTGATGGCCTGCTGGCTTCATTTTTGCGTTCGCGATCAAAGCCAGCGCTTTCTCACGATTGATCTTGGACCAAATGCTTCTCGGAGATCGCGGAAGAAAACGCTGTAGCCACGCGTCTTCACTTTCGCCGCGCTTCTGACCGTCAATCCAGCCGTAACACAAGGCTACTTCCAAAGCTTCACCGTAGGTCACAGACCGCAGACCTGAGCGTTTCTTCGCGAGGCGCAGCCAAAGTCCGGAAGAGTTTTTGTGATTCTTCCCGAGCCATGTGGACCAGGCGGACTGAGTGGAAAACAATCGAATGAGCTCGGTGGATTTTTCGGTCTTCGACTTCATTTGAGGTGTCTTCTCTTAAAAGGTTACCGCAAGTGCGGCCGGTTCGGGAGCGGGCAGGCTGGGCGTTCGGCAGCACTTTCAGCTGGAGAGCCGAGGTGGCTCTGCGCACATCACGGATGATCCATCAGAAGGGGCGCTGGCGTGGGATGCTCTTCGCTTGCACTATGATAGAGAGCGAGTTTGAGTTCAGGAGGATTCGATGGCCCGCATCAATCTGATTCAGCCGGAAAGCGCGTCTTCGGAAGTGAAGGAGATTTACGAGAAGGCGCTGCGGGGTAAGCCCGGCAACGCCCAGAAAGCTTTGGCGCACCGTCCCGAGATGCTGAAGAATTTTCTGCCGTTTTATGCCAGCGTTGGGCGTTCGCTGGATCGCAAGTTGTATGAGCTGATCTATTTGCGGGTTTCACTCATCAATGGATGCCATTACTGCACGCAGCATCACGTGGCGTCGTCCAAGCGCGTGGGGCTGACGGCTGAGGACTGGGCCGGACTCAAAGCGGGAGACTACTCGCGCTTCAGCGAGAAAGAGCGCGCCGTGCTGACCTATGTCGAGAAGCTGACGCGTTCGCCGCACGAGATCGGTGACGCGGACTTCGCCGGGTTAAAGGCGTTTTCGGAGCCAGAGATCGTGGATATTCATCTGCTGGCAGGTCTCGCGAATTTGACGAACCGATTTACGGATCCGCTTGGGCTAGAAGTGGAGTTCCCGGAAGAGAAAATCTGACGGAATTGAGTAATCGGGAAATTTTGTGATTGCGTAATTGAACACCGTGCGGCTCTCGGATGCGGCAGATACAGGTGCAAATGGCAACAATTTGGCAATGCGTGTTAGAGGATTTCTCTCGCGTCGCCTACGCGCTTCGTCACATGCTCCCGGTCTAAGTATTCGAGGAGGGGGATGGCGTATTTACGGCTGACCCCTGTGAGCTCTTTGAAGGTCGCGACATCCATCTTTGGACTCTTGGCTTTCTGCACCGCGACCAGGCGACGTAATTGTTCGAGGGCGGTGCGGTGGAAGACCAGCTCGTCGGAGATTTTGGTCAGGACTTTATCGCGCAGCAGCAAGGTGACGATTTTCTGGGCGCGAGCCTTGTCGATCTTTAGGCTTGCCAGCACTTCGTAGAGCGCGGGAACCTTCAGGCCCGCGGTCGAGAAAGCGTCCTCAATTTTCTTTTTCGATTCGGCTTCGTCGTCTTTTAGAACCACTCCCTGGCCAGCGAGGCGGACGAGTTCTCCGGTGATCTCGATCTTCCGTGCTTGAGTAAGCATCTGGAGCGCGGCCGCCAAGACGTCAGGCGAAGACTTTACCTGCTCGCGCAGTTCCTCCTTGGCGATTCCCCCGGCCAAAGAATTCTTTTTCTGGAAAGCTGTGACCGAAGCCACGATCGTTTCTTGGAGCGCGGAGACGGCGGGGGCATGAACGAACAGATCCCCGAGGCGAAGGATCCGAGCCTGCTTGAGCTCTGGGGCTAGTGCCGCCTCGATGGATTGCTTAGTCCATCCCGTTTCGGCGATCAGTTGCGACAAAGAGATTCCGTTGCGGCCGCGCCTCTCGATACGAGTCCTCAGAATCGACAGGCGATCGGCTGAGGCCAGGGTCTGAAGGAAAACCTCCGGCTCGCGTGTGCGTGGGATGGGGGCAGCATCGAGCACCATGCCGCCGCCGATGGTGATGATCGGCGAGAACTGGCGGATGATGAAATGGTCTCCGGGTAGCAGAAGAGCAGGTTCGGGAAACTTCAGTCGGGCGAAGGAAGCGGAGCCGGGAGCAATTTGCTTTGTTCCGTGAAGGGTAATCTCGGCGACTGTCTCCATGGTGTTGGAGTGAAAGTGGATGCGGGCGCGATTCTTCAGGGGGCGCGGAGCGGACGCCAGCAGGGTCAGACGAACGTCGGCACGGCGAGTCGTTGGGAACGTCACTGGCGGGGCCAGCGTCATGCCGCGCGATAGGTCTTCTGTTGCGGCACCTGCGAGATTCAGAGCAGTACGCTGGCCGGCAACCGCTGAATCCGCCGCTTGTCCGTGAACCTGAATGCCCCGGACGCGAACTCGCTGTCCGGAAGGAAAGACCTCAAGCTCTTCTTCGCGACGAATGGTCCCCGAGATCAGCGTTCCCGTCACCACCGTTCCGAATCCCTTCATCGTGAAGACGCGGTCGATGGGCAGACGAGCGATGGAGCGCGAATCTCTGGGCTGCACATCGCGGGAGGCGGTCAGAATCGCCGCTTTGAGGTCGTCCAGCCCTGCGCCGGTTAGCGAACTTACGGCGACGATCGGAGAATTTGGCGCTTCGAGAAAGGTTCCGCGCAGGAAGTCTTCGACTTCGAGACGGACGACTTCAAGGGTGTCCGCATCGACGGCGTCGGATTTGGTTAGAACAGTGATCCCGCGTTTTACGCCGAGCAGTTGCAGGATGTCGAAGTGCTCGCGAGTCTGAGGCTTGATGGATTCGTCGGCAGCGATGACGAGCAAAACGAGGTCAATGCCTCCGACGCCGGCCAGCATGTTGCGGACGAAGCGCTCATGGCCTGGGACGTCGACGAAGCCTAGGTGAAGCCTCTCGCCAGCGCTAGGCAGGTCCAAGTGGGCAAAGCCGAGATCGATGGTGATCCCGCGGCGCTTTTCTTCCTGAAGGCGATCGGCGTCGATGCCAGTGAGGGCCTTGACCAGCGCGGTTTTGCCGTGATCGATGTGCCCAGCCGTGCCGACGATGATGGATTTCATGCTGGGAGAATCGTAGCAGGACGGGGTCATAGAAACACCGGGGCTAAAGCCCGGCAAGTTTCGGGGCGCTTTCTACGCGGCATTGGAAGGGCCGCTCTGCCCACGATGGCACGAACGTCCGGTCGGATAGCCGCTTCCAGATTGCACAATCGTGCATCTTCCGACAGATTCGATGCGTTTTGAGCGAATTTTTGGCTGAGGACAGCCTATCGCTGGCGCGGCCGGAAATGCGACAATAGAGGCTCCTCCCATGGCGACCTCTTTGACCTCTGCTTTTTCTCCGGAGATCCTCCGGCAGCATGGCTTGACTTCGGACGAGTACGAAAAAATCAAGCAACTCCTCGGCGGACGCGAGCCGACTCTGACCGAACTCGGCATTTTCAGCGTGATGTGGAGCGAGCACTGCTCGTACAAGTCGTCGCGCGTGCATTTGAAGCGGCTTCCGACGCGCAGCAAGCATGTGCTGCAGGGGCCCGGCGAGAACGCCGGCATCATCGACATTGGAGACGGCTGGGCCTGCGCGTTCAAGATTGAATCGCACAATCATCCGTCTTTCATCGAGCCGTTTCAGGGAGCGACGACCGGCGTGGGCGGGATTCTGCGCGATATCTTTACGATGGGCGCGCGGCCGGTTGCGGTGATGGATTCGCTGCGGTTTGGGCCGATCACGAAAGCCGCGTTGCACGCGGGTGGGCAACCTGGGGCGGCTGTTCCCACACAAAGCGAGATCCACAAGAATCATTCGATTCTGGAGGGTGTGGTCAGCGGGGTTGCTTCGTATGGGAACTGCTTTGGCGTGCCGAACCTTGGAGGAGAGACGAAATTCGAGGCGTGTTACTCGGGCAATCCGCTGGTGAATGCGTTTGCCCTGGGACTGGTGCGGAAGAACGAGATTTTCTATGCGCGGGCCGCGGGCGAAGGCAATCCGGTGATTTATGTCGGCTCGAAGACGGGGCGCGACGGAATTCATGGCGCGACGATGGCGAGCGAGGAATTCAGCGAAGCTTCCGAAGCGAAGCGGCCGAATGTGCAAGTGGGCGATCCGTTTCTGGAAAAGCTGCTGCTTGAGGCTTGCCTGGAGGCGATGCAGACGGGTGCGATCGTGGGCATTCAGGATATGGGCGCTGCGGGCCTGACTTGCTCCACGTGCGAAATGGGAGGACGTGGTGGAGTGGGAATCGAGATCGAACTGGATCGCGTACCGCAGCGCGAAACCGGGATGACTCCCTACGAAATCATGCTAAGCGAGTCGCAGGAGCGGATGTTGCTGGTAGCGCAGAAAGGGCGTGAGCAGGAAGTCTTTCGTCTCTTTGAAAAGTGGGGACTGGATGCCGTGGAAGTGGGCACAGTCACCAGCGGAAACCAACTGCGAGTGCTCGAGCATGGCAAGGTTGTGGCGGAGATTTCAAATGCGGCGTTGACCGATGAAGCGCCAGTGTACAAGCGTCCGCTGGCGCGGTGGGAACCGCCGGTACCGCGGGAGATGCCTGAGACCGTCCGACTTGCGGGCGGGAAAGAAGCAGATTCCTCCTCCCATTCGGTCGTCGGAATGACAAAAGATCTAAAACAGCTTCTGGCGAGTCCGAACATTTGCGGCAAGCGGTGGGTGTGGCAGCAGTATGACCACATGGTGCAGACGAATACTGTTGATGCGCCGGGCGCTGGTGATGCGGGCGTGATCCGCATTAAGGGCTCGCAGCGCGGGCTTTCGATGGCGCTCGACGGGAATGGACGGTGGTGCTATCTCGATCCGCGGCTGGGTGCAATGCATGCCGTGGCCGAGGCGGCGCGGAAGGTGGCGTGTTCGGGGGCGACTCCAGTCGGAGCGACGAACTGCTTGAACTTCGGCAATCCGGAGAAGCCGCACATCATGTGGCAGTTCTCGCAGACGATTGATGGAATCACGAAAGCTTGCGAAGAGCTGGAGATTCCGATCACCGGCGGCAATGTCAGCTTTTATAACGAGACTCTGGGCGAAGGAATCTATCCGACGCCCGTGCTCGGAGTGGTGGGAATTCTCGAGGACGTGCACAAGTCGGCGAAGATGCCATTCGCAGCTGCGGGACGCACGATTGTGCTATTGCGCGCAGGAGAGGCGGGCGATATCACCGATGCAGAGAGCGAGTTTGGGTCGTCGGAGTACGCCAAGGAAATTCTGGGGAAGCTGTGGGGCTATCCACCGGAGTTGGATCTGGAGAAGGAAGCCGCGCTGCAGAAGGCGGTCGTGGAACTGATCCAGAGCGGGATGGTGGATTCTGTGCACGATTGTTCGGAGGGCGGCTTGGCCGTGGCGTTGGCCGAAAAGTCGTTTCCGAAGGGCATAGGGGCGCGGGTGAATCTGGCCTCTGGCGAACTGTTTCCGGAGTTCGTGCTCTTTGGGGAGGATGCGAGCCGAATCGTGATCTCATGCGACCACGGGCAGGTTGCGCGAATCAAAGAAGTGGCTGGAAAGCACGGAATCGGGGCTGAGGTTATCGGAGAAACGATTCCGGAGACGCTCGAAATTTCAATCGATGGAACGGCCGTGGTTTCGAGTACAGTGACGGAGCTGAATCAGGCTTATGAATCCGCTCTTGAGTTGGCTTTGAGGACTGATCCGGAGTTAGTGGCTGCGGATTGAAAATCTTGCAACACAGAGGGCGCGGGGTTTCACAGGGGACACCAATCAAGGGCTCAATGGCGATTTCTGACAAATTTCATGATGAGTGCGGCGTGGTGGCGATCTTTGCCCATCCGGAGGCGGAGAAGCTGGCTTACCTGGGACTGCATGCGCTGCAGCATCGCGGGCAGGAGTCGGCAGGGATCGTTACGTCTGACGGACTGACGTCGCGAGCGCACAAGGCCATGGGCTCGGTCGCGGATATCTTCACCGAAGATGTGCTCTCGAAGATGCGCGGAACGATTGCGATCGGGCACACGCGGTACTCGACTGCGGGAGACTCAGCGCTGCTGAATGCGCAGCCGATCCTCGTCCAATCGAATAAAGGATCGATCGCGGTGGCGCACAACGGCAACCTCGTGAATGCGACCCAAGTGCGCGCCCGTCTTGAAAGTCAGGGATCGATTTTCCAGACGAATAGCGACACTGAGGTCATCGTTCACCTGATTGCATTGTCGAAGGAGCATACGCTGCCGGAGGCAATGGCGGACGCGCTGCGCCGCGTCGACGGCGCGTTCTCGCTGGTGATGATGAGTAACGACCGGATCTTTGCAGTGCGAGATCCGCGCGGATTCCGGCCACTGGCGATGGGGCGCATTCCGGCTCTCGAGGGGCAGAAGCATGATACGGTCGTCTTCGCTTCGGAGACGTGCGCTTTTGACTTGATTGGAGCCGAGTATGTGCGCGACGTGAAGCCCGGAGAGCTGATCGTGGTTGGCCCGGAAGGAGTGAGTTCGCGTTTCTATTCGACATCGGCGCCGCAGTCGAGTTGCATCTTCGAGCATGTTTATTTTTCGCGTCCGGACAGCCTGGTCTTCGGACGTTCGGTGCAGACGAGCCGCGAGGCACTGGGCCGGCAACTGGCAATCGAAAATGGAGTGGATGCCGATCTGGTCGTGCCTGTGCCGGACTCCGGAGTGACGGCGGCTGTGGGCTATGCGGCGGAGAGCGGGATTCCGTTTCGCTTCGCACTGATCCGCAATCACTATGTGGGGCGAACGTTTATCGAGCCGAGCCAGAGCGTCCGCGATTTTGGTGTGAAGCTGAAGTTGAATCCAGTTCGATCTCTGCTGGAAGGAAAACGAGTCGTGCTGATCGATGATTCGATTGTGCGCGGCACGACTAGCCGGAAGATTGTGCGCATGATCCGAAACGCGGGAGCGACTGAAGTCCACATGCGCGTCTCATGCCCGCCAACGATTTCGCCTTGTTATTACGGAGTGGATACGCCGTCGAAGAAGCAGCTGATTGCGGCCAATAAGTCGATCGCGGAAATCCGCGACTATATCGGCGCGGATTCGCTGGCGTACCTTTCGCTTGAGGGACTGAAGAAGGCCTGCGGCGAGGGCGAGAAGATTTCCTACTGCTCAGCGTGCTACACGGGGAAGTATCCGACTGACATTGTTGATGTCGAGGAGATTATGCCGGCTGCGGCCCGGCGGTAGGTCGCCGACTTCCGCGGTTAAGCCAAAAAGCAGGTTCCTCGCTTCGCTCGGAATGACAAGGATATTTGCAGGTTCCTTCGCTTTGCGCGGAATGACAAGTTGAAATCGGGGCAGCCTCACGGCTGCCCCTAAGCTTTTGGAAAGGGATATCACTCGACGAGCGGCTTCCGGGCGCGTACGACGCGCGGGATCGACTGCAGATCCAGGGTCACTTCCACTTCGTTCCATCCAAAGAGTAGATCGCGAACGGGATCGATAATCGTGCCGCTGACTTCCAGGAGGAGCCATCCGCCAGGTCGAAGCCGTGCTTGAGCTTGGGGGATTAAGCGGGCGATGACTTCCGTGCCGATCGGTCCGGCGAAGACGGCAGATCTCGGCTCGAATTTGCGAACTTCGAGCTGGACGTGATCCTCTTCGGATTCTCCGACGTAGGGAGGATTTGAGACGACGATATCGAACGGAGGAGTGAGGCCGTCGAGCAAGTCGGTTTGATGGAATTGTATTCGTGACTCGAATTGATGGCGGGCGGCGTTCGCCCGCGCGACCTCGATGGCGGCGGCTGAGATATCGGTGGCGTGGATTTCAGCCTGCGGCAACTCTTTCGCGAGGGCGAGAGCGATGGCACCGGAGCCGGTGCCGACGTCGACGATGCGATCCTTCGGACCTTGCAGGATGAGAACGGTTTCGATCAGGTGCTCGGTCTCCGGGCGCGGGATGAGAACGGCGGGGGTGACGATGAGATCCATGCCCCAGAATTCCTGATGTGCGGTGATGTATTGCGCAGGAACGCCGCGAGAGCGCTCGGCGAGAGCGGTATTATAGCGGGCGGATTCGTCGGTTGTGAGCTCGCGTTCGGGATGCGCAAAGAGATACGCGCGGTCGCAATTCAGGACGAACATGAGCAGCAACTCTGCGTTCAGGCGTGGAGACGGAACATTGCTTGAGGTGAGATGCGCGATCGCCGTGGCGAGGGCTGGCTTGAGTTGCACCAACCTATTTCACCACGGACCCGGGAAACCGGGAAAAGAATCCGGATCGCTTCGCTTTAGCGCTCGTGCGGATTCAGGCGGAGGATTTCGGCGTTGAGGACCGTGGCGAACGCGACCCAGGCAGCGTAGGGTATGAAGGCATTAGCGGCACCGCGGTCGACTTTGCGGGCGGCGGCGATGTAGGAAAAGATCGTTCCTTCGAGGGCCAGCACATCGGCGAGGGCGAGAGTGGGGCGGCGTTCCCCGAAAAACAGCTTCGACCATTGCGCGTTGGCAGCGAGTTGCGAAACCCAGAGACGGAGCGCGGCGGTGCGTTCGCGAGATGGTGCGGAGGTCCAGATTCGCCAGCCGGACCAGGCGATCGCGGCGTAGAGGCTTGTCCAAACTACGGGAAAGACGGCATCCGGGGGCGTGAAGACAGGCTTATTGAGATTGCGATACCAGGAATCGCGGTTGCCGTTGCGGCTGAAACGGGCGCCGTACCAGGCAGCCCCGGCGGTGGCGAGGCCGAATCCGGCGAGCGCGAGAAGGGATCGAGATCTTGCGGTGGACATAGCGGGTTAGGTGACACCAGTAAGAGCAGGGTTGCTTGGACTATTTGGAGCCAGCTTGCCGCTGCCATTCGTGGACGAGGTAAATCATCTGCCCGATGTGATGCTGCATGTGGGCGGCGCACTGCAGGATCATGTCCAGACGGTTGGAGGCGTGCGCACCGGTCGCAGAGTATTCCACGCTCCAATCCTCTGGAGACTGGGCCTTGATCGTTGCGACGACCATCGCGACAGCTCCGTCAAAACGCCTGAGCGCTTCTTCTTTTGACGGAGGATTTGGATCGTTGAATTCTTTTGGACGATCGCGTACATATCCGGTCCTGGCGATTTGCGCGCCGATGTAGTAGTTCAGGTTGCCGGTCAAGTGCAGGACGAGGTGTCCGAAGCTATTCCCGTAGGGAAACGGCTTTTGCCAGAACTGGGAGTCGGTGAGCGGAACCGCCAGTTCACGCACGCGAGCGGCATTCACGGCGTAGCGGTCGGCTAGAACGGTGGAGAGAATCATTGATAAGTCAGTCATGTTGAGTCCCTGCATGCAAGGCCTGGCTTCGCCCGCCGGATAAGCCGGGGCGGCTGTCCCCACATAAGATCAAACGACGCTGGCGGCTTCCTGCTTCAGCTTCTCTGCCTGATAGTGCGTGGTGAGCGCTTCGATCAGCGGCTGCAGCTTGCCGTCCATGACGGCTTCGAGCTGGTGGATGGTGAATCCGATACGGTGATCGGTCAGGCGGTTCTGCGGGAAGTTGTAAGTGCGAATTTTTTCGCTGCGATCGCCGGAGCCCACCATCGCTTTGCGTTCTTTGGCGAGAGCCTGCTGCTGCTTCTCCATTTCGATTTCGTATAGGCGGGAACGCAATACGCGCATGCCTTTTTCGCGGTTCTTGATCTGCGATTTTTCGTCCTGACAACTGACGACGGTGTTCGTTGGGATATGCGTGATGCGCACAGCGGAGTAGGTCGTGTTCACTGACTGGCCGCCAGGACCGGAGGAGCAGAACGTGTCGATGCGCAGGTCTTTGGCTTCGATCTTGATGTCGACGTCTTCGGCTTCGGGCAATACGGCGACGGTGACGGCGGAGGTGTGAACGCGGCCTTGCTGTTCGGTGGCGGGAACACGCTGCACGCGGTGGACGCCGCTTTCGTATTTCAGCTGCGAAAAGACTCGATTGCCTTCGATGATGGCGATGACTTCCTTCAAGCCGCCAGCCGACGAATCCGAGGACGACAGAACTTCAACTTTCCAGCGCTGCGTTTCCGCGTAGCGCGTGTACATGCGGAAGATCTCAGCCGCGAAGAGGGTGGCTTCATCGCCGCCCGTGCCCGCGCGGATTTCGAGAATGACGTTCTTTTCGTCGTTGGGATCTTTGGGAAGCAGCAGGACTTTTAGTTCTTCCTCCACGGAAGTGACGCGAATCTGGAGCTTGTCGAGCTCTTCCTGCGCGTAGGCGCGCATTTCGGGATCTTTTTCGTCGAGCAGCATCGCTTTGCTGTCGGAAATTCCCTTGGTCAGATCTTTATACTCGCGATATTTCTCGACGATGGGCGCGATTTCGGCGTGGGCCTTGGCAGTCTTCTGGTATTTCGCCGAGTCGTTGACAATATCCGGCGAGGCGAGAGCGTTGGTGAGCTCGTCGTAGCGGGTTTCGATTTGGTCTAGACGTTCAAACATTGGAGTTCTCAGTTCTCAGTAGTCAGTTCTCAGTGCCCAGCTCGAGATTCCCAATTCCGCAGACGCTCGCCATCAGGCGAACGAATCATTCTATTCGGTTTTTGGTGGGAACTGAGAGCTGGGAACTAAGAGCTGGTTATCGGGGTGGTCCCCTACGCAATCACCAATTCGCCGCCGCGTTCTTTTTCGAGGGACATGGCTTGATCGAGGGCGACGATGGCACATTGCGCCTGTTCATCGGACGGAGGCTTGGTGGTGATGCGCTGCAGCCAGAGTCCGGGGGCTGTCATTAGGGCGAAGAGTGATCCGCGGTGCTTGGCGGCGAAGCGGATGATCTCGTAGGAGACGCCGGCAATGACTGGCAGCAGAACGATACGCGAGGCGAAACGCGCCCAGAAAGTGGTGTAGGGGATCAGCATGTAGAAGCCGATGGAAATCAGCATCACGGTCATCAGGAAGCTGGTGCCGCAGCGCGGATGGAAGGTCGAATACTTCTGCACTTCCGCCGCTTCGAGGGGCTTTCCATCTTCAAAGGCGAATACCGTTTTATGTTCGGCACCGTGATATTCGTAGACGCGACGGATGTCTTTCCAGAGTGAAACGCCCCAGATAAAGAATAGAAACAGCGCGAGGCGAATCGCGCCATCAATCAGGTTGAAGATGATGCGTCCGCCCAGGGCGGGATCGATCTTCTTGAGCTCCGTCGCCGCGAGCAACGGAATGTACTTGTACATAAAAATGAAGAAGGCGATGGAGATTACGATGTTGACCGCGGCCAGCCAACTGCTGACCGTCGCAGCCTTTTCGCGGCCTGCAGATTTGGAAGAGTCCGGCGCGCTTTGCGCTGGCGAGACGGCCGAGGCGGCCGTCGCCACATGCTTTTTCTCGGTGCCTTCGTCCATGATGTCTTCGATGGCTACATTGGCGGAGAAGCGGAGAGCGCGGTAGCCAAGAGTCATCGCATAGCCCAGAGTCATCACGCCGCGCACGATGGGCCAAGCCATCCATTTATGCTTTTCGGAGGGACGCTCGAGCGGTTCGGTCATGGTGACCACCTCGCCGGAAGGCTTGCGACAGGCGATGGCCCAGGCGTGAGGAGAGCGCATCATAACGCCTTCGAGCACGGCTTGGCCGCCGACAAGCGTTTCTTCTCCGCTCTCAAGAGCAGGAAGGAGCTGAACCGCGGCGAGAAATCGGAGATAGTTAAGAAAACGGCGCACGACTATTGGATGCTCCTTAGCGGGGCAAGACGCACCTTCTAGCGTATCACAGGGCCGGATGATTGAGGATCGCCCTGCTTGAAGCTAACTGATAGTAAATGCGATGGTTAGGGTGGTCTAAGGCCAACTGACTGCTTTTATGCAACGACTATCGACAACTTGCGAAGCCATCGCCGGCACAACGAAGAAACTACTGAAGACTTCGCTGGTCTCGGAGTATTTCCAGTCGTGCGCGGTGGATGTGGCGGCAGTGTCGGCGGTGTTCCTGTCAGGGCGACCGTTTCCAGTCTGGGAAGAATCGACGCTGCAGATCGGCGGGCGTTGGCTCTGGCGGATTGTCGCGGAACTCGCGGGTAAGACAGAGGGGGAAGTCACAGCCGCGTATCGGCGGCTGGGCGATCTGGGAGCGGTTGCGGGAGAAGTGCTGCAGCAGCGGCCGGACCAGGGGTTAGGTGTGCTGGAAGTCGAGGCTAACTTTCGCCAGATCGCTTCTACACGAGGGCCAGCGGAGAAAGCCGCGATTGTCCGCGACCTGTTATCGAGAGCGACGCCGCTGGAAGCCAAGTACATCGTGAAAGTCATGACGGGCGATCTGCGGATTGGATTGAAGGAAAGTCTGGTCGAGGAAGCAATCGCGAAGGCATACGGGGGAACGCTTCCGGAGGTGCAACGGGCGAATATGCTGCTCGGCGATATCGGTGGGACTTTACGCCTGGCGGCAGAGAGCAAGTTAGGAGAAGCGCGGATGAGACTGTTTCATCCACTGGGATTCATGCTGGCGAGTCCGGTTGAATCGACTGAAGAGGGGCTGAGCTATTTCTCCGAGGCGGCGGTCGAAGATAAGTATGACGGAATACGGGCGCAGGCACACGTTTCCGGAGAAGAGGTGAAAATTTTTTCGCGCACGCGGGATGAGATCACGGTGTCGTTTCCGGAATTGCCGCCTGCCCTGGCCGGGCTTCCGCAGGATGCGATTCTGGACGGAGAGATTGTGGCGTGGGAATATCCGGAAAAGTTGGAAGATGCGAAGGCGATTGTCGATGAAGCGGTTTCGGCAGAGAGCGAGGCGAAGGCAGAGAATCTGGGATCGGCGCGCCCTTTCAGTGTGCTGCAGCAACGACTGGGGAGAAAAAAGGTTAGCGAGAAGATGCTGCGGGAGGTTCCCGTTGCGTTTCTGGTGTTCGATGTCTTGTATGCGGACGGAGAGTTGATCATTGATCGTCCACTGCACGAGAGGGCGCGGATTCTGGATGCGCTGCTCTCATCGCCTAGGGAGAACACTCACCACAGGGGGCACAGAGGGACACAGGGTAAGACTCAGGGATCGCTGGACTTTGGCCCTGAGCTCGGTGAAGACGAGTCTATCGTGGAAGCTCGTCTCATTCGTGCTCCTGCATTTCGAGCGGCGTCGGCGAAAGAGTTGGAACAGCTTTTCGATGCAGCTAGAGCGCGAGGCAACGAAGGTCTGATGATAAAGGATCTCGACTCGCCTTACTCGCCCGGGAAACGCGGGAAATCATGGCTAAAGATGAAGCGAGAGTTGGCGACGCTCGACGTCGTCGTGACCGCCGTCGAGTATGGACACGGAAAACGTATCGGCGTGCTGAGCGACTATACATTCGCGGTTTGGGACGGCGAGCGTCTGGTAAATATTGGCAAGGCATACTCCGGGCTGACGGATGCGGAGATCGCGGAAATGACGAAGTGGTTCGTAGAGCATACGATTGAAGATCAGGGATTCCGGCGCGTGGTCGAACCGAAGATCGTGCTCGAAGTAGCGTTTAATAACATGATGGAATCGGAACGGCACGAGAGCGGGTATGCGTTGCGGTTTCCGAGGATTGTGCGGCTGCGGCCGGACAAGTTGGCGGAAGAGGCAGATACGATCGAGCGGGCGAAGGAAATCTACCTTAAGCAGCATTCGTAGTTCGAATAGTTAGTGGCTGTGATGATGGTGGTGCTCTTCGCTCTCGACCACCGGAATCACGCAGCCATGGGCGGTTTCGCAGATCACATGTTCAAACTGGATGGTCGTGTGATCGATGCGGAAGCCGTGCAGAAGGCGGTCTTTCACATCGCGCAAGATGCGCTCACTGACCGAGGGCGGGATATCGGCGATCGAGATGTGACACGAGAGAGCATGGGTTTCGGACCCAATACTCCAGACGTGCAGATCGTGAACATCGTTGACTCCTTCGACTTCACGAATTGTCGATTCAATCTTTTCCAGCTTCATGCCGCGAGGTGTTCCCTCCAGCAGGATGTTCAACGTCTCGCGCACAATGGCGAAGCCCGACCACAAGATCAGCACGCCAATTCCGACTGACAACGCCGAGTCGATCCAGTAGTTGCCGGTTACCAGAATCATCCAGCCACCGACGATCACGGCCGCGGTCGATAACGTGTCGCCGACTTCGTGCAGCAGGGCGCTGCGAATATTAACGTCGCCACCGGAGCGGTAGAGCAGAAGCGCGATCACTCCATTCATGACTACGCCGGCACCCGCTACCCACATCATCACGCTCGCCTGCACATGCTCGGGATGCTGAAGCCGGCGGAAAGCCTCGTACAGGATGAAGAACGACACGATGACGAGGGAACTGGCATTGACCAGGGCTGCAAGGACGCCGGCGCGGTGATAGCCGAAAGTCTTGGTCGAACTCGCGGGGCGCGACTGAAAGTAGACGGCGACCAGAGAGAGCAGGAGAGCCAGGAAGTCGGACAGATTGTGTCCGGCTTCGGAGAGCAGCGCCAAAGAATGGGCACGGATGCCGGCTACGACTAACAGGACGATATAAGCAAGAGTCACTCCGAGCGAGATCTTAAGGACCTTCGTCGGGCTACCCGCTCCGTGACTGTGGACATGCACTCTTTAAGTGTACGAGGCCGGAAGGTGTGCTTCAAGCTGCGCCGAGGAGGGGTTTTCCTCCAGGGCAAAACGAGAGCGCGAACAGTCCATGGATGTTCAAGTTGCCACGAGTGAGGCCGATGAGCCTCTGTGCGCCCGGGAGCGGGGGGTACGACCCTTCGAGCCCCATCGATTCCTTCGAGCGGCGTTGCGCTTGCAAGAGAAAGAGCAGGAGCCTCGAGTATGGACGAAATTGTTAAAGATTTTCTTATCGAGAGCGCGGAGAACCTGGACCGGCTGGACCAGGATTTGGTGAAGCTCGAAGGGTCGCCTTCGTCCACGGAGCTTCTGGCAGGGATTTTTCGCACGATCCACACGATCAAGGGGACTTGCGGCTTTCTCGGATTTGCCCGGCTGGAAAAGCTGGCGCATGCCGGGGAGAGCCTGCTGTCGCGGCTGCGCGATGGCGAATTGACTCTCAATGCCGAGATCACGAGCGGCTTGCTCGCGATGGTGGACGCGGTGCGGAACATGCTTGCTCAGATCGAGGCTTCAGGACAGGATGGCGAGGATGATCATGCGAACCTGATCGCGCATTTGACGGAGCTCCAGAGTGGCGCCGCAAAGCCGGCGGGAACGGCTCCGGAGAATGCTGTTACGCCGCCCTCGTCAGAAATGACAAAAACTGCCGATGGTGAAGGGGCAGCGGTGTGTCAAGAGCAGGCAGATCCTGCAAAGATTGGCGGCGTGCTGGTCGAGCGGGGCCACATCCGCCCGGAGGATCTCGCCAGTGCTCTGGAACTTCAGGAGCTGGGGCGCCGCAAGATTGGGGAAATCCTGATTGCGCAGGGCACGGTTCGTCCCGAGGACGTTGCGGCGGCACAGCAGGCGGTGCAGGCTCGCAATCCGGAATCAGCGGTGGAGACCATCCGAGTCGGCGTCAACCTTCTCGACCGGCTCATGAACCTGGTGGGCGAGTTGGTGCTGGCCCGGAACCAGCTTCTGCAATTTTCCAACAGTACGCAAGACGCCGGATTTCAAGCCGTCTCCCAGCGCATGAACCTCATCGCAACCGAGCTTCAGGAAGAGGTGATGAAGACACGAATGCAGCCGATCGGTAATGTCTGGAACAAGTTTCCGCGGATGGTCCGCGACCTCGCCCTCAGCTGCGGAAAAGACGTCACCCTCGAAATGGAAGGCCAGGATACCGAACTGGACCGAACGATTATCGAGGCGATCAAGGATCCGCTGACGCACCTCGTTCGCAACTGCATCGATCACGGAATTGAAACGCCGGAGATGCGGAGGCAGGCGGGCAAAGAAGCGGCAGGCATGCTGAGGCTCCGGGCATTTCATGAAGGCGGGCAGGTCAATATCGAGATCAGTGATGACGGCGCAGGACTCAATGGGGAGCGCATCCGGCAGAAGGCCGTCGAGCGAGGGTTGGTGACGTCGCAACAGGCCACGCGCATGTCGGACCGCGACATCTTCAACATGATCTTTCTGCCCGGATTTTCCACGGCGGAAAAGATTACGAACGTCTCCGGGCGCGGCGTCGGCATGGACGTGGTGAAGACGAATGTCGAAAAGATCGGCGGAACCGTCGATGTGCAATCCACGGCGCGGAAGGGCACGACAGTCAAGATCAAAATCCCTCTGACGCTGGCAATCATTCCAGCGCTGATGGTGACTTCGGGAGGCGAGCGCTTTGCCATCCCTCAAGTCAGCCTGCTGGAACTTGTGCGGTTGGAAGCGGGCGAGGGTGGCAAGGGGATTGAGATGGTCCAGGGGGCCCCCGTGCACCGTTTACGTGGACGGTTGCTTCCTGTCGTCTACCTGAATCGCGAGCTACAGCTTGGCCTTGCGGGCAAAGACTCACGTAGGGATTGCCCCACCAACATCGTGGTGGTCCAAGCGGACGGACGCGAGTTTGGCCTGGTCGTCGACGAGATTACGGATACGGAAGAAATCGTCGTCAAACCGATGGGAAAACAGTTGAAGGGGATCACTGCGTATTCGGGCGCGACGATCATGGGAGACGGACGGGTTGCGTTGATTCTGGACATCCTGGGACTGGCCCAGCGGGCGCGGGTTATCTCCGAAGCCCGCGAGTCGGCCCTCAGCGATAAAGAAAAGGCGAACAAGCGGGAGGAGTTGCGTTCTGACCGCCAGACTTTGCTGCTCGTGCAGTGCGGGGCTCAAGGACGGATGGCAATTCCCCTGTCGCTGGTGGCGCGACTGGAAGAATTTCCCGCGAGCACGATCGAAATGGCGGGAGCGCAGGAAGTGACGCAGTATCGGGGACAAATCATGCCACTGATCCGACTCTCCCGTGTGCTCGACGCAGACAAGGAATTCGCTGTAGCAGCGGAAGGACGCCTGCAGGTGGTGGTGTACTCCGAGGCGGGTCGCAGCGTTGGGCTGGTCGTGGATCGCATCGTCGACATCGTCGACGAAACGCTGGTCGTGCAGAATCCAGCCGAGCGCAGGGGAGTAACCGGCTCGGCGGTCATTCAAAAGCGCGTAACAGATTTGTTGGATGTGGCCAGAGTGGTGCGCGAAGTAATTCCCGGCTTTTCGGAATCAACGGCAAGAGTGTAGGAGGACGAGAGTATGGGTGCGTCGCAGCAATTTTGCACATTTTTTCTCGATGGCCACGTATTTGGAACTCCAGTGCCGAAGGTGCAGGAGGTGATTCAGCACCAGGAGATGACGCGCGTACCGCTTTCGCCGGATGTGGTCAGCGGACTGATTAACCTGCGCGGACAAATCGTTTCCGCGATCGATTTGCGCCGCCGACTGGGCTTGCCCGAGCGACCAGATGGCCAGCTGCCGATGAATGTAGTTGTTCGCACCAATGATGGCGCCGTCAGCTTGCTGGTGGACGAGATCGGCGACGTGATCGAGGTCGAGGAAGAGACGCTGGAGAGTCCTCCGGAGACCCTCCAAGGTTTTGCCCGCGAAGTGGTCAGCGGAGTGTACAAACTCTCCGGACGGCTGCTTTTGGCGCTTGACATTGACCGGGTAGTGGATTTGTCGGACCTCACGAAGACAAAGGGTACGCGAGAATTTTGAATTCAAATCATCACGGCCCCGCCAGAGCGCGGTGAACCGTAAGGAGAATTGGAATGAACAGCGTGCGGGGAAAAAAAGCAGGCAAGCTCGACCAACGCCAGATGAAGGACGACCGCGCCCAGATTGAGGCGCTCAGCAAGGCACAGCCGATTAGCGACTACGACATGGACGGGACGGTTCTTGACGTCAATGAAAACTTCGAAACATTGCTCGGCTACAGCCGCGACGAGGTAATCGGCAAGCACATCAGCATCTTCGTGGACGAGCAGACCCGGCACAGCGCGCAATACCAGGCCGAGCACAAGATTCTCTGGGGAAAACTGTTGCGCGGCGAACCGCAGCAGGGCGAGGGGAAGCGAACCACGAAACATGGAAAAGAGATTTGGCTACATTACTCCTACAATCCCGTCCTAGATCCGGACGGGAAGCCCTACAAGGTTGTCAACTATTTCCAAGACGTCACCCAGCAAAAACTTGCCAACGCGGATCAGACGGGACAGATTGCGGCGATCGGCAAGGCGCAAGCCGTCATCGAGTTCCACATGGATGGGACCATCATTACGGCGAATAACAATTTCCTGAACGCTCTCGGTTATACCCTGGACGAGGTCAAGGGCAAGCATCACAGCATGTTCGTCGATGAGGCATATAAACAAAGTCCGGCTTACAAAGAATTCTGGGCCAAGCTGAACCGGGGAGAATACGATGCGGCCGAATACAAGCGCATTGGCAAGGGCGGCCGGGAAGTCTGGATTCAGGCTTCGTACAATCCGATTCTCGACCTCGATGGCAAGCCTTTCAAAGTTGTGAAGTACGCAACTGACGTCACGCGACAGAAGCTGATCAACGCCGACTACCAGGGACAAATCGCCGCCATTAGCAAGGCCCAGGCAGTGATTGAGTTCAACATGGACGGAACTGTGATCACGGCGAACGATAATTTTCTTAAGGCTCTTGGCTATTCCGTCGACGAAATCAAAGGCAAGCACCATAGCCTCTTCGTCGAGGAAGCCTATCGACAAAGTGCGGACTACGCCGAATTCTGGGCGAAGCTGCGTCGCGGCGAATATCAAGCGGCCGAGTACAAACGTATCGGCAAGGGTGGCCGGGAAGTCTGGATCCAGGCGTCCTATAACCCGATCCTGGATCTCAATGGCAAGCCGTTTAAAGTTGTGAAATATGCGACAGACATCACAGCGCAGAAGCTGGCGGTGAACGCAATGATGGCGGATGCCATGATGCTTTCGCAGGCGGCTGTCGAGGGCAAGCTGGCGACTCGAGCCGATGCCAGTAAACATCAGGGGGACTATCGCAAGGTCGTGGAGGGCGTCAACAGCACACTCGATGCAGTGATCGGGCCTTTGAACGTGGCGGCAAAATATGTGGATGACATTTCCGTCGGCCTGACGGAAGCGCGCGAGGTACTGCAGTCGATGGCGGACAACAATTACACGCGCCGCGTCGCGAATTCAAACAAGCGGGTGAAGATCACCGACGTGTACAACGGCGATTTCAACACCATCAAGAACAACCTGAATGCCTGTATCGAAGGGCTGGCAGCGGTAGGTGCAGCGACCAACAAGACGGCAGACACGCTGCAGTCCAGCATGAAATCGATTGCCCAAAACGCGCAGGCGCTTTCAAGTTCGTCGCAACAACTGGCGGCGACAAGCCAGCAGATGAGCGGAAATGCCGAGGAAACGTCGGCTCAGGCCAACACGGTGGCCACGGCGACCCAGCAGGTCACGACCAATCTGAACAGCGTAGCTACAGGCGCAGAAGAGATGACGTCGACCGTGCAGAGTATCTCGAGCAACGCCGGAGAGGCGGCCAAGGTCGCAGCCGAAGCGGTGAAGACGGCAAATGGCGCAAATGCTACGGTGGCCAAGCTGGGAGAGTCGAGCGCGGAAATCGGGCAGGTGATCAAGGTCATCACTTCGATCGCGCAGCAAACGAATCTGCTGGCTCTGAACGCAACCATCGAGGCAGCCCGGGCGGGGGAAGCCGGCAAGGGCTTCGCGGTTGTGGCCAACGAGGTGAAGGAACTGGCGAAGCAAACGGCCAAGGCGACGGAAGATATCAGCCAGAAGATCACGGCGATCCAGGACGATACGAAGCGAGCGGTGGAAGCGATTGGCAGCATCACCGGGATTATCAACCAGATCAACGACATTTCGGGAACGATCGCAACTGCGGTCGAGGAACAGAGTGCGACCACCAACGAGATGTCGCGCAATGTGCAGGAAGCGGCGAAGGGGTCGGGCGAGATCTCGCAGAACATTCAAGGAGTCGCCACAGCCGCAGAGAGCACGACGCGCGGGGCGCAAGACACACTGAAGGCTGCGCAACAGCTGACCGAGATGGCAACCCAGCTGCGAACCTTAGTCGAGCAGTTCAAACTGAGCGATAGCGATGAAGTGGGCGCTGCCGGGAAAGAAAGTGCAAAAACGCGAGCGGCGCGGGCCGCGTCGTAGCGCTTCCGGTTCGGCGCCACGAAGAAAGGTGCGGCAGTGATGTATGGCAAGAAAAAGCGGGTTCTTCTCGTCGACGACGCCGTGGTGGTACGAAAGCTGCTATCCACGGCGATTGGGGAGGATCCTGATCTCGAAGTGGCGGCGACCGCGGTAAACGGGCGCATGGCTTTAGCAAAATTCGCCGCCGCGAAACCGGACATCATTTTGCTCGACATCGAGATGCCGGAGATGGACGGGCTGGAAACAGTGCGGGAGCTGCGGAAAATCGATACTCGCGTTCCGATCGTCATGTTCAGCACGCTGACGGAACGTGGAGCGTCGATTACTCTGGAGGCACTGGCCCTCGGAGCCACGGATTACGTAGCCAAGCCGAGCAATGTCAATGGAGCGGCTACATTCGAAACCATTACGAGCGAATTGATCCCGAAGATCCGAGCTCTGTGCCGGCTACCGGGCCGGGGCGATCTCATCCCAGGCGGCAAGCTGCCAGTCCCGCGTTCGCTACTCTCGCCGCGGCCGCAGCTGTTTTCGCCGGTGCAGGTGGTTGTGATCGGAGTGTCTACAGGCGGACCCGATGCTCTGGCGCGACTCTTACCGACTTTACCAACGGAGTTTCCAGTTCCTCTGCTGATTGCGCAGCATATGCCAGCCATTTTCACGTCGATGCTGGCGGCTCGCTTGAGTGCCAAGTCGGCGCTGCCCGTGCGCGAGTGTGTTTCCGGGGAACCTCTTCGGAAGGGTTGCGCGCTGATCGCCCCGGGTGACTTTCACATGGTGGTGCAACAGGAGAATGGGACGCCAACAGTGAGCACGCATCAAGGCCCGCGCGAAAACTTTTGCCGCCCATCGGTGGACGTACTCTTTCGTTCAGTGGCAGAAGTCTACGGATCGCGCACTCTGGCGGTGATTCTGACCGGCATGGGTCACGATGGTCTCCGCGGATGCGAAGCGCTGCGAGCTCTGGGAGCGCGGATCTATGTGCAGGACGAAGCCAGCAGCGTAGTTTGGGGCATGCCGGGTTTTGTCGCGAAGGCCGGTCTCGCCGACAAAATTCTTCCGCTTCAGCAAATTGGTGCTGAGATTGTGCGCGCAACGAGTCTGCAAGTCGCCGCACGAACACAATCCTGAGAACTAGCTTTCTGGATCCCGGGATTAAGTCTTGCTCAAGCTGTCGAGATAACGCTTGTTGTAGAAGGACGTTGTTTTCTGCACGAACTCGAGAATGCGGAACATTCGTTCGCGGCCTTCCCGATTCATTTCGCGGAATTGAACGGCAACGCCGGAACCGGGATCTAAGCGTGCGACCACGCCCTCGGCAGTTAGAGTCGGGTCATCCATGGAAAATCCGAGCTTAATCTTGCTACCTGCCGACAAGATCGTGCTGGTTTCGACATAACAGCCACCCAGGCTGACGTCGGTAATGTTGGCAAAGATGGGAACCCCACCTTCTTCCATCTGGACTTCAATCGTGACCCGGCACTTCAGGCGGGGATGAGCGCGGCGGTCCTTGTAGGTCAGCTCTTTCTGTTTTTCCAGATACATCCGGCGATCGGCTTCGGCAAGGAGCTGTTCCGCGTCGTTACCATCCTCCGGATAGACGGCGCGTCCTACGCTGAGTGATAGAATTTCCTCGCCGCATACTTCGCTTCCTGCTTGGCGAGCGAGGGCGCGCATTTGCTCGGCCTTTTTGCCGGCAGCGTCTCCGACCAAGCCAGGTGCGATCACGACAAATTCGTCGCCGCCCATGCGGGCCACATAGTCGTACTCGCGGCACGTATCTTTCAGAGCTTGGGCGAACAGGCGCAACACCCGATTGCCTTCGAGGTGACCGAAGCGGTCGTTGATCTGCTTGAAGCCGTCCATGTCGGAAACCATGACGGTGAGTGACGAGTTATCGCGCTTGCAACGAGCAAGGTCGCGATCGAGCTGAAGGAAGAGTGACCTGGCGTTCGGCAGGCCGGTCAGGTAGTCCGTGATGGCAGAGTTCTCAGCCTGTTGATACTTGAGCGCGTTCTCGATGGAAAGAGCCATCTTGCCGCTAACAGCGAGCAGGATGCGCAGGTGATCGGAGGTGAAGGCATCGCGTTCACCGCGGTAGAGCGCAAGTACGCCGATGACGCCGGCAACACCTTCGAGAGGCACTGCCAGCGCCGAACGCAACGAGCTGAATTTCGAAGGATCGTTTAAGTATCCCGGCTCGACGGACGGATTGCCATTGATGATAGGTTTGCGGTTGTGCGCCACCCAGCCGGAAAGGCCTTGTCCGATGGGAATGCGGAGAGAGGAGAACAGGCGATAGTTATCGCCGTTCACATACTCGGGAACAAGTTCTTGTTCGCGCTTGATGTAGATCGCGATCGCATCGTACGGCACCATCGGTTTCAGCTTGACCGAGAAGACTGAGAGAGTTTCACCCAAGCTGAGGGAAGCGCCGAGGTCCTGGCTTAGCTCGAACAGTGCCTGAGCTTCCTGACGTGCTGCAGCGATGGACGACAGGAAGGTGTTTTCGCGTCCGGCGTAATCCTGAGCCAGGGCACTTTCGAATCCGGCTGCCGGCTCCAACCCGCGCTCGATCTTAATACCGGTTGAGAGCAGCGCGTTTGGATCTTCTGCGGATTTCGCGATGGCGAGGCGTTCCAGATGCTGATAGCGCTTTTGCAGGATGTCGACAACCTTAGGATCGAACGACTTGCCCGACTCGGAAGCGAGTTTCTGCATCACGTCTTTCAAGGGCAAAGCTCGGCGGTACTGGCGGTCGGAAGCCAACGCATCCAGATAGTCGACGGCAGAGAGGATTCTGGCTCCGATCGGAATCTCGGCTCCCTTGAGTCCCATCGGATAGCCGGAACCGTCCCATTTCTCGTGGTGAGCGCGGACGATCGGTACAACTGGATAAGGGAAGCGAACGCGTTCCAGAATTTCCGCCCCCACGAGAGTATGGATCTTCATTTTCTCGAACTCTTCGGGCGTGAGACGTCCGGGTTTTGAGATGATGTGCTCAGGCACGGCCAGCTTGCCGATGTCGTGCAAGAGCGCGGCCGCGTGGAGTGCTTCGAGTTCAGGGCCGTTTACACCCAATTCCTTCGCGACTTCAATCGCGTAAACCCGCACACGCTGCAGATGCTCGTGAGTGGTGTGGTCCTTGGCTTCGATGGCCAATGCGAGTGCTTCGATCGTCCGCAGGTGGAGGTTAGCCATCTCCTCAACATGGCGCTTCTCGTCTTCGAGCTTGCCCAGATACAGGCGATAGGAGCGATAGATGACGTAAACCGCGGGCAGAATCAGGAGCGATGTTTCCCAATTAAAAGTCTCGTTCAGCCAGGCAATGATTCCGGCAATTCCCGCTCCCACCAGGTAGTACGGGAACGACCAAAAGTAGCAATCGACCAGGATGCGGGTGAGCGGCCTCCGCTCGGTGAGCGAAATGACTGCGGCGATGGAGCCCGCATTCGCAATGAAGTAAACAGTCGCCGACAGTCCCAGCAGGATGGGATGGCTCCCGAACAGCAGGTTCATCACGGGATGGTGATAAACGAGATAGGCGAGCGCGGTGGAAACGCATCCCGCGCAGACGTTAAACGTGACTTGAATGGCCTTGGGACGTTCCGGATAGAGGCACTGCGCCAGCATCGAAATGGCGCCGAGAATGAGTGTCTCGGTGAAACTCAGTTCGAGAACACCGATCAGGATGAATAGGAAGTTGACGGAAAGAGTTCCGGTGATGCCTGGCAGGTTCACCTTGAGCCGCGATGCCAGGATCGCGATTCCCAGGTAACAGATGAACTCTGCAATGTTCTTGCTGCTCTGGTGAATGCCGCCGTACAGAAGCGTTGCCAGCCCCGCGACCACCATTAACGTGATAAACAGCTTCGCGGGTACGGACAGTCCCTTCCACGAGCGGGAGTGCTCGGGCAGACCAATGGCAATGCTGGTTGCACCAGTCATAACGAATGTGACAGAGCCGGGGAGAAGTCGACCCGCACTTTCCATAGATATCAGCTAAGCTATTTAGAAACAATGATTTGGGAAGATTTCGAGAAACTTCGGTAACCATTGGGCAAACTCTGAGAGGTTGACAAATATGGGATGATTTGTCCCGTATGAACTGCCATCAAGTTTCTAAACAGATCACCACCGTGCGTCGACGAAGCTGGGTGAAATTTGGATCGGCCCTCTTTATCACATTAGGAGTGCTTCAAGCCACGGTTTACGCAGAACCCCTGTCTCTTCAATTACTTGTGACGCCTTCCAGCGTAATTCAGAAGGATGGCCACCCGATAACGTTTGCTCTGCATGGCTTTATCGAGTTCAAGTCGCTGGCGGGACTGTTTCCCTACATCGAATCACAATCGCAGCGCTGGAAGTCGAACGCTGAATTTGATGAGGCAACTCGTAGTCGGTTCCGTCGCGAGTTGTTGCGGCGAGGCATTGAGAGTCGAGTCATTTCGATGGAGGATGAACGCCCTCTGGAGACGTTGATCACCCACACGCGGCCCGAACTCGAACAGGCTCTGGCTCAAGTTAAGGAACCGACGCCGGAGGGATACGCCGAAGAATTTCTCGCCGTGCAGGAGAAGTGGAAGCACTCTTTGAATTGCTGGAGCGCATCGCCGTCGATCCCGGGCCGAGTCCTTTCGAACTGGTATCCCATTGAGGAAGGGATTCGCCTCTATGGAGCGACGTATGACTCGACGGAACACTTCTGGCAGGCAGTGAAATATCACCCTGATACGACGGTCGCCGAATTGGTGGATTTGCTTGGAGTGATGGAGCGCAGGGAATGGGGACCGTGGCTGAAACGTTTGGATGACGATCCCAAGATCTATTTGGTGAATGCCTACGCGGTGGAGTTTTTACGCCACAACTTAACACCCGAGAGGCTTCGTTGGTCTCGAGACGAGATCGTCAGACAATCCGTGCGACAAAGTGAACACGCGCGAGCGGCCCAGCAACGTGGAGCTAAGGCCTTTCGATTTACTGCCTATGAAGAGAAAGTCTTGTGGGGCGATCTTGCGGACGTCCTCCACCTCGTTTACATTTTTTCGCCGACGGAAGATCCGATTCGAAAAACCCTGGCCGAGCGCCATTTTGACGGAATCTATCTGCAAAGCCGAAAGATGGGATTTATCAGCGAAGAATATCGTTCGCTGATGCTCGAGATCTGGAAGGTAAAGTATCTGGAGATGCCGAGATTTGGCGAAGTCATTCGTTCGATTCCGTTGGAGATCCGGTTATCGCATTTTCTGAACGATGGAGACTCGCCTGACATTCCGATTCCGATTTACATTGGATATCTGAATCAAATCCGCGACATGGCACTGGCTCAACAGAAACATTCACCGAAGTAAGCCACGCCCAAGCGCCGTTCGTCAGACGGAGTGGGAAACGTCTTCTTCAGGGACATCATCTCGATCGCCACCGTTCGTAGTTGTCGCAGCCGTCGTGGAAGCTTTCCCGCGCCGCATAGCGACGATTCCTGTGCGCACCATTTCCAGCACGCCGTAGGGACGAAGCACTTCAAGAAGGCCGTCAATCTTATCTTCGGCTCCGGTGATTTCAATCGTGAGCGACTCTGGAGCGACGTCAACCACGCGCGCACGGAAGACGCTCGCGAGTTCAAGAACGTGCGAGCGGGCTTCATGAGTTGCCGCTACTTTGATCATGGCAAGGTCGCGAACGATGGAAGGTTCGTTCGTGATGTTCTCAACGAGCAAGACGTTCACGAGCTTGTAGAGATTTGCTTCGATGCGTCGCGACTGATCGTGGTCGGCTTCGACTGTGATGGTCATGCGAGAAACTTCAGGCTTCTCGGTGCGTCCGACCGTAAGCGAATCGATATTGAATGCACGCCGCCTGAACAACGATGCGACGCGCGTCAGCACGCCGGGTTTATTTTCCACGTATACGACGTAAGTGTTCAGCATGGGCTCTCTATTCGTCCGCTGCGGTTTCGACAATCTTGCTGGGCCGCCGGATCATCTCATTGAGTGACGCTCCCGCGGCTACCATCGGATAAACGGTATCTTCCTGCTCAACGCGGAAATTCATCAGGACCGGGCCATCATGCTCCCGAGCTGCTCTGACGGACGGCACAACCTGGGAGCGCTCGGTGATCGTCATGCTGCGAATGCCGTAAGCTTCGCCGAGCTTGGCGAAATCCGGATTGAGTAAAGGGGTGGCGGCGTAGTTGCGATCGTAAAAG
The DNA here is from genome assembly GCA_963793945.1 of uncultured Acidobacteriota bacterium. Classification (GTDB taxonomy): domain Bacteria; phylum Acidobacteriota; class Terriglobia; order Terriglobales; family Acidobacteriaceae; genus Sulfotelmatobacter. The sequence continues at coordinate 47,191 of CAWCCE010000005.1, forward strand.
AATTCCTGCCACTGCCGGACCATGCCGAGAAAGCCATTATTGATGATGGCGATGTTCACCTTCAGCTTTTCCTGCACGATGGTGGCGAGCTCGCATAGTGTCATCTGGAAGCCGCCGTCGCCGACAACCACCCAGACTTCGGCCTCAGGCCGGGCCACTTTCGCGCCGATCGCAGCGGGCAGTGCGAAGCCCATCGTGCCCAGACCTCCACTCGTGATCAGGCTGCGAGGTTTTTCGTGTCTGTAATATTGCGCCTCCCACATCTGGTGCTGACCGACGTCGGTGACGACAATGGTGTCTCCGTCGCGAGTCTCGCGCCACAGATCGTTGATCACGTGGGCAGCATACAAATGCCCGCTGTCGGGCAAGTTCTGAATATCCCTTACAGCAGAGTCGCCTTTCAGCTTGTCGATGAAGTCGAGCCATTCGCTGCGGTCGATCGATTCGACTTTCGGCAACAATTCGTGCAGGACTTCGCGCAAGTCGCCGACCAGCGGCACGTCGACTTTGACGTTCTTATTAATCTCCGCAGGATCTATCTCAATGTGAATCTTCTTGGCGTTTGACGCGTAAGTCTTCAGATTGCCGGTGACGCGATCATCGAAGCGCATGCCAAAAGCGAGCAGAAGGTCAGCTTCCTGAATCGTATGGTTGACCCAGGCTTCGCCGTGCATTCCCATCATGCCAAGATTGAGAGGATGAGCTGCCGGGAACGCGCCAATTCCTAGGAGAGTCAGCGCGACGGGAATGCCCGCGCGCTCAGCAAAGTCGCGCACTTCCTGCATCGCTCCCGAGATGATGATGCCGTGTCCCGCGAGAATCACGGGACGCTTGGCGTTATGAATCAAGTCCAGCGCCTGCTCGTATTCTTTCGTCTCCGGCGACAGGTCGGGACGATATCCGGGCAACTGGGGCTTTGCTGCTTCCCAGTCGAAGTCGCACGTTGTCTGCTGAGCATCCTTCGTGATGTCGACGAGGACAGGCCCCGGACGGCCGGATCGCGCCACATAAAAGGCTTCGCGAATGGTGCGCGCGACTTCGCTGGCGTGCGTGACCAGATAGTTATGCTTGGTGATGGGCAAGGTAACGCCGGTGATGTCGGTCTCCTGAAATGCATCGGAACCGATCAGCTTGCTGCCGACCTGTCCGGTGATGCAGACGATCGGAGAGGAATCGAGCATCGCAGTGGCGATGCCAGTCACCATGTTGGTGGCGCCGGGTCCGGAGGTGGCGACGGCAACTCCGACTTGCCCGCTGGCGCGTGCGTAGCCGTCAGCCATGTGCGTGGCTCCCTGCTCGTGGCGCACCAGGATGTGATGGATCTTGCTGCCCTTCAGCGCGTCATAGGCAGGCAAAATCGCTCCGCCTGGATAGCCGAACACGTGTTTTACGCCTTCACGCTCGATGCATTCCCAGAGAATGCTTGCGCCGGTCATACTCTTGCCCGTCGTTTTGTCCTTCATCGCAACCTTCCCATTATCCCGAGTCCGTCGATCTTAGCGCCAAAAAACGCAAAACCCACCGAGCCAGTGTTTCTGGCGGGGCGGGATTCGGGAGCCTTCAGGATTTCTCTTTTTTCAGCTCACTGCTTCCCTCCACACCGGAACGGGCGCAATAATTCGCTCCCTGAAGACCACGACACGAATTCGGTGTAGATCGCGGTTATGCATAGATCTTTTGAGCGGTGGTGAGATGGTATCGAAGGCAAACGCGTGCTGCAAGGGGAAAGTCGTGGGATCATCTGGCGAGTACTGTCTAGAGCCGCAATCCGCGTTCAATGTCCTGAGCGGCCTGACTGATATTCTCCGGCTTGCCGAGATCGCGCCAGTAGTATTCATCGGCACGAAAGGCGGAAATTCTCTCCTCCCGACCGGCAAGACGGAGATAGGTCGTAATGATGGAAAAGACGCCTTCCTCGGACATCATCGAAAGAAGCCGTGGAGAAATCACATGGATGCCGCAGAATGCGAGGGGCTGAGTCTTTGCCGCCGATCGCACGCTCTCAATGGATCCGTCACGACCCGAACGTCGGCCGCACAGCTCATTCTGCTCGTCGAATAACAGGTAGCGCGAAGTCTCGCGGTCCTGCACAGCCAGCGTTGCAAGAGCTTTGCCTTCCTGATGAGCCTTAATCATTTGCTGCAGATCGATCGTGCTGATGACATCGACATTGTGCAGGATAAACGGCTCTTCGGCGCCACGGTCGAGAAAGAACCATGCCGCCTTTTTCAACCCGCCGCCCGTATCGAGCAAGACATCTTCGCGCGAGATCATAATGCGCATGCCGAAGTTGTCGTTCCTCTTCAAATAATCGACAATCATGTCGGCGAAGTGATGGACATTGACGATCACTTCGCGAATTCCGAAAGACGCTAGCCGGCGAAGGGTGATTTCCAGCATCGTGTGGCCGGCGACTTCCACCAGCGCCTTCGGACGATCGTCGGTGAGTGGACGCAGGCGGGTTCCGAGCCCGGCGGCCAGAACCATGGCCCTCATTTCGCGGCTTTCTCCGCCTGGCTGTTCTCGGCCGCCATTCGTTCTAACTCGCGATGTTGCAGAGCGACTTCTACCCCGGTTCTGCCACGAAGGCGTTTTGCGACTTGTTCTGCCAGATAGACAGAACGGTGCTGGCCGCCAGTACATCCGAATGAGACCATCAAGTTCTTGAAGCCGCGTTGTTGATAGTTCCTCACGCTGGCATCGACCAGGGACATCACGCTCGCGAGAAACTGGTGCACGCTTTCTTCCTGATTGAGATAGTCGATTACCGGCGCGTCTCTTCCGGTGAGAGGCTTGAAACGATCTTCGCGTCCGGGGTTGGGTAAGCTGCGGCCGTCGAAAACGAATCCGCCGCCATTCCCACTTTCGTCTTTGGGCAGCCCTCTGTGAAACGAGAAACTGACGATCCGGACGACAAGATTGTCTGCATCGGTCGCCAGACCCTGCAATTTCTCGGAGGCGAGCATGCTGTGGAAGGCCTCCAGCAGAGTTGGAAGCGCGATGGGCAAGGTGACGTTATGTTGCAGCCAGCGCAGATTTTTCAAAGCGTACGGCACGCTTTGCAGGAAGTGCACTTTGCGTTCATAGAATCCGCGAAACCCGTAGGCCCCCAGCGCCTGCATGATGCGGATATAGACATAGGCGTAATAGTGATGCAGGAAGGCTTCGCGCTTCACATCGGCGAAGGCCTGCAGGGATTCCAGATACTGATCGAGTAACTGCTGGCGCAACTCCGGCGGGAGATCCGCTTTTGCGTCGTAAAGAAGAGAGGCGACGTCGTATTGCAGCGCGCCTTTGCGTCCGCCCTGATAGTCCAAGAAATAAGGCTGCCCGTCGCGCAGCATGATGTTGCGCGATTGGAAATCGCGATAAAGAAAATAATCACGCGGCGCGCTTAACAGGAACTTCGTCAGCCGGCTGAAGTCGTCTTCCAGAGCCTGCTCGTTGAAGGGAATGCCCGCGAGCCGCAAGAAATAGTACTTGAAGTAATTCAGGTCCCACGAGATCGATTGGCGATCGAAACTTCCGCGCGGATAGCAGACCTTGTAATTGAGATCGCGGCCAGCCTCGATCTGGAACCGCGGAAGCGTCGCAATTACTTTTCGGTAGGCCTCCACGACCTGCGGATCAATTGATTCGCCTTTCCGATGTTTTGAAAGAAACTCAAAGAGAGAAGTATCGCCAAAATCCTCTTCGAGATACGCCCCATGGTCGAGATCCTGACCATAAATCTCGGGGACGGGCAGGCCGTGCTTGCGAAAGTGGCGGGAGAATTCAAGGAAAGCAACATTCTCTTCGCGAACGCCATAAAGAATGCCGATCGCGCTTGTCCCTTTGCCCGTCAGGCGTATGATTTTGCGGCCTGATCCGCCGAGTTCTCCCTGTACGGGCTGGACCCGTTCGACGGGAGCATGGAAATGCTGTTCGAAGAGAGTTTTGAGAACGTCCATGAAGTCTGCCAGCGCGGTTCAGCGGTGACAATCCATCACCAAGATATCACCGAAGGCAAACCACAAAGGCGTGGGGCATCATCCTGCGAAACAGCAAAGACGGAAGGCGAGAGGAGGATTGGAAGGGCCTGCGCCAGTGTCATTCCTGCCGGCGGGCGAGGATATCGAAAGTGCACTTGACTTCGTCTTTGACCCGAATCGTCCCGGCCGCAGCGCTTACTGGAGCAATGCCGAAATCGCTCTGACGAAGTGGGAAGTCGCCACTCGCACGAAGAGAATTCCCGTTGACCGTTACCCTTGCTGACACCGGAATCGATTTCGTTGTGCCATGCAGCGTTAAATCTCCTTTGAGCGCAACCCAATAGCGATCGCCTGTCCCGCTGGCGGTGACGCCGGTGCACTCGTACACAATCTCCGGGTAATCATCGGTCTCAAGGACTTCCTGGCGCATCCTGCGATTGATTTCATCGCGGTCTTTGTCGCTGATGCCTTCGGTGGCCTCCAGAGAGTTTGCCCGGATTCGAAGGGTCATGTGCGCTCCCGCCAGAGGACTAGAGCCGACTTTGAACTCGATGTTTCCATCGAAATCCCGGATAGCGATCTTGGGGTTGTGACCGAAGGCGGACAGCAGTCCAGTGGCCGTAACTTGAACGGCGAAGCTGCTCTGACTGGCGTCGATTACGTGGCGGACGGTGGCATCCTCCGGGAGCGGCGCGCTCGCATGCATGATATTTTCCCTGCTCTCTCAAGTGGCCGTAGCGGACTGCGTACTCTGGGTCTGTTTCCGACCCACCATATAGAAGTTGAATTTCAGTTCGTCTTGCAGCTTCAGCGTACCTCCGGCGATGGAAGCGATTCGGATTCCGTAATCGCTCTGCAGAAGGCTGAACTCTCCATACGCTCGAAACGAATCGACCCCGAAAGCTACTTGCGAGAAGAATGTCTGTCCGTTCGTGACGCCGTGAAGCGACAGCTTGCCTTCGACATTCACGCGAGTCAGATTATCCCGGAGACGCTCGATGCCGATGTAAGAGCTCTCGAAGACAACTTCCGGAAATCTCTTGATCTCGAGGACGTCATCGTACATAACACGATGCAGTTCCCGCCGGTCCGTTTCTCGCAGATCATCTAAAACTTCGAGCGATCCCGAGCGAATTACAACTTTGAGCGTTGCGTCACTGAGCGCATCCGGGACAAAACTAACATCACCTCTGTATCCGCGGATCGCGATTTTCGGACTGTGTGCCACTGCCGAGATCAGGCCGCTGGCAAATGCCTGTACTGTAAACTGACTTGCCTTCGGATCGATCGAATAGTGCTCCTTTAGTGCATTCTGCGGCGTCATAGTGCTTTCGACCACCGTCAGGCCGAACGTTTGTCGACCACGGTGAAAGCCCCCTTTTCTCGCCCTGAAATTGGGTCCCCACCAATCGCTTTCTACATTTGTCGCAACTTCAAGTACCGGTCGAGATCGGGCAGCGCAGCTTGCGCCAGGTTGCCGATGCCGACTTGTCCCAGATACTTTCGCACCAGCGGATTGGAAAGAATCAATCCGGCTCCAAACACGATAAACGCGACACCGCTCAGCATCATCAGAGTGTCTTTGTCGGTTACTCCGTTTGCATGGTTACCGTTTTCAGCCACGGCCGCCCTCCTTGTTGGAATGTAATTTCTCGAGTTGGCTCAATGCCCTCTTTTCAATATCTTGCTAATTAGCGACACGATCATCTGCACCGCTCCGTCGATGGCGGCACCCACGGGCTCGCTTAACCCCATGGTTCCTTCTTCCCCACCGAAAGTGGCGGGTTCGCAGCCGATCAGCAAGACGTTTTTCAGATTCGGGTTCATCGACTTTGCCATTCGCAATACGTTCAACGGATTCATTCCGTGAGCGTCGACAATGGATGGGTCCAGCTCGTCCAGCTTGTTGAGGTCGGGTTCGACCAGCGAAACGGTGCCAGGCGCCTGGCCGTGCGGATATGCGTCCACGAGGATGGCGGTTTCATATCCATCCTGCAGTGCGTACGCGAGATCGAGACCGCGGATGCCGAAATCGATCACGCGGACGCTCAAAGGCAATTCTGCGACGGCAAGGCGCTTTGCGACTTCAACACCGAATGCGTCGTCGCCGAAGAAAATATTTCCGATTCCTGCGATCAGGATTTTCGCAGGTGCGGTTGATACCGCCGTTCGCACTCCTTCCGCCGGCAACGGCTCAACTTCAGTTGCATCGAAGAAGAAACGGTGGCCCGGTTGGCGAAGCATGCCGAGATCCCGTCCGGGATCGTCTTCCAGCACGACGCAGACATGATTCTTGCCTTCGTAATCCTGTTCGATGCTCTCGATGATCGCGGTCTGTCCAGCCAACGCGATATCCAAGACATCACCACCTTGCCGCGGACGCAGCCGGACGCGATCTCCAACCTTTACTTCAACCCCATCGATCACGACGCGATCGACGGTGGTCTTGTCTTCGAGCAACTGCCACTCCCACTCGTTCATGGGCGATCCTCCTTGAGTGGGTGCAGGGCGCGCACAGCGCCATGCAACTTCATGAATTGCTCCGCGGGCATCGATTCGGTGCGATCCAAAATCTGTCGGGCGCGCTCGTCTGAGTGGCGAATCTCGCGCTTCTCTTCGTCGGTCAGGGTGAGGATGCGTAATGAAAGGATCTCGTCAATCTCCGTGCCATCGAACAGGTCGCCCGCGCTTTCCGGAGCGATCTGGGGATAGTCATACAAAATGATGGGGGAAACCAACATCGTGCTACGCTCGCCAGCGTCTCCGATCAAAATGGGCCACCAACCGGAGTTTTGACAGGTCGCCACGACTTCCTGCAAACCTTCCGGCGGCTCCAGCAGAGAGACAAACTCTCCGGCCGTTACGCCTAGCACGGAGTGAGTCGAGACCAAAGAGTTGATCAGTGCGGCATCACGATCTTCGGAGAAACACTCGAAGGCCGTTGTGTTCTCCACACACAAAGTAACCTTAAATATGCCGTCCCGAACTTCAGCGGCGAAAATCTCAACTGCTCCCTGAACTGCTTCCTGGCGACGCTCAAATGTCGCACCGCCTTCTGAATTCGTTAGTCTCTGGGCGGGGAATTCGAACCCGTGGCGGAAAGGCTGCCGGCATAGCTCGCCGATTGTACTTTCCGGGAGAGCAACGTCGCGCTCCACCGCTTCCTGCCAGCCTTCCAGCGACCCGCTGCCTGGCTGAGCAGACACCAGCGTGGATCGAATCTGCAGATGCAGAAACCGCAACCTCATCTCGATCCGCGTATTTGCGTCCCCACTCACCAGAAACTCGGTGTCCGTGTTCCAAACTTCAGTGCCATCTGACCGCTCGCTGTACCTTCTTGGATATACAACCCCGAAATTCCAGCGCTGTCGATTTTTCACGGACGAGGGCCGGTACGGATAGAGCATGTAGCCCTCGTACAACACAGCCTTCGCGATCTGATCGACGCGCGCCAGATTCATGAGCGCACCAGTTCTTCCGCCTGGAGCATTCGTCCTAAAGCCTGCTCCCATGTGGGGATGCCGTGCCGCACTTTATAGTCGTAAAGCCTGTCAAAGATGTCGCGACTCAATCGGATCCACGCGCTATTTGGATAGTACGTGTCCATCATGTCGTGCCAAACTTTGACCGGCAGGTTGAAGCGAGCTTCCTTGTCCCACGAAATTGGGGCTACCTGCAGCGCGCTGCCATCACGCACATAAAAAACCGTGCCGCTGAACATGACGCAGAGAGGTACTTGCCCGTCCGCGAGGCCGTGGAAGTATTTCGTGGCGCCCACATTGAAATCGAACGTGCACGGCACCGGCAGATCGATCACCGTTTCTCCGTGGAAGGGCGGGACATTTACGTTTACGTGAGTCCAAAGCAGGTTGCGCAGAGTCTGGCTCCAACGCTCGGGCTCGCCGAAAAGGTCGTGCAGCTTTCGCTGTTCCTCCGCGGTATAGCGGCGCCGCGTTACCTCGAGTTGAATCTGACAGCGCAACACGACGGAATGAATGGCTTCCGAAGGGTCGGCGTTGTTGAGGCGCAGCTTAAAATTGATCTGAGGAGACGCCGAGAACTTGGCCGGCTCCGCACCCTCAATCTTGAATCCCACATCAGGCATGCATTTGGTCCTTTACTACTTCCGCTCTCGCCCGCAATTGGGTGAAGAAGTCGCCGATCTCTTTCCAGACTTCCGTCCCGCCCGATAATCCGCGCCAATGGATGCGAATCAGCCCGACGAGTTTGTAGCACGCGTCAATCGGGACGATGTAATACTCGGCTGCGGACACGCCCCGAGCCAGTCCTACGCGATTGACCAGCAGCGCTTCGACGTCGGGCTCCATCTTGTTCAGAATCGGATTGCTTTGCACGATGCCGGTCCATGCTTCCAAGGGCAGAAGCGATTCGGTGGCACCTGCGGGGCTGGGATAAAGTGCGCTGACCCGAGAGTCCAGACTATTCTGGAAGAAGAAGGCTAAATTGATGGGGATCAGCAGAGAGTCCCACTCGGCGTCGGTGATTCGAAAGTTTGAGAGAAGGCGTATATCGCGCGGGACGCGACGGTACTTCGTTCCTGCGCGGCCGCTGAACAGCATGGCGCACGCATCGCAAGCACAGTGCATCCGGCGCTGGGTCAGGTCGATCAGATGAGGATGCTCGGTGTGAAGCTCAGCGCTGCACATCTCGCACTGCTCCACCTGCCGCCGCGGACGCCGCGCGAACTGGCGCAAACTCTCGAACGCATCTGTCGTTTCGCGAATCTGATCCATCTTCATAATGACAAGTCGGCAATTCTTTCTTAATCCATCCCGTCGCTGCTAAATAACGCAGAATCTCGATGTGTTGGCGCTGCATTTGGATACGATGGAGTTGAGGGAGCGCCTATGAGTTTCTCTACGGCAATGAACCCCGAGGCCACCGGTTCGTCCACTCCCTCAATCTGCAACGATTTCAGATCGGGCGCCGCTTCGTAGATTGCTTCTTCGACGATTGCTTGTGCCGTTCGTCCGGTGGATCCGCAGGCATGGCCGTCGATGCTGATTCGCACTCGTATGTCTCCTTCTACCGCGCTGACCAAGCTTGCCTTGGCGCCCATCTTATGGAGTTTTGATTGAATCTGACGCAGTTTGTGTTCGACCCGCGTGGATAATTCTTCAGGATGGAGTCCGTAGAGAATGAGCAGGCTGCTCACGAGTGGATCGCCTCCGAGGTCGTCAATGACCCGCGCTCCAGGCTCTCCCGCCTGGAACACAACTTCCAGGATGCGTTCGAGGCCAGCCCCGTGCAAATCCATCAGCGACTGTACGAGTTCTTTTGCGTTCGCACGGGCAACAGGATCGGGAATGGTTTCCAGATTCTGAACCAGCTCGCCGATCTTCTGTACTCGCTTCTGGAAATCCTTCTCGTCGATCACTCAGCCTCCCCAAAGCGAACGGAGCGGGAGCGAACCCTCTCAGGCGCCTTTTTCTGGACGCCGCTCCCGCTCCTCGTAACGGCACCGCCATCAGGGCTGAAGCCCAAACATCGGCGAGTGCCTTGTCTCCAGCGTTTTGCCGTCTCCCAGATACATGTGAACGCCGCACGGCAAGCAAGGATCGAAACTGCGAACTGCTCGCATGATGTCGATCCCTTTGAACTTGTCGGGACCGTTCTCTTCGAAGATCGGCGTGTTCTGAACCGCATCTTCATAAGGACCCGGTGTGCCATAGATGTCGCGCGGATTTGCATTCCACGGTGTCGGAGGATACGGATGGTAGTTAGCGATCTTGCCCTTTCGAATCACGACATGATGAGAAAGGACGCCCCGTACGGCTTCGTGGAAGCCACATCCGATGGCCTCTTCCGGAACCTTGAATTCATTCCAAGTTCGCGTGCGGCCGGAGTGCAATTCCTCGAGAGCTTGTTCCGCGAAATATAGCGCCGCGCATGCGGCATAGACCTGGAAATAGGTCCGCGCACGATCCCGCTCAATCGCGTTGCTCCACTTAGGAATCTTCCATTCAAATTCGACTTCGGGCAGCGATGTCGTTTTGGGTAGATACATCTTCACACTACTTCCGGTGGCTTTGATGTAGCCAATGTCCACCAACCCAGCCAATGCCGTTGCCCAGAGTCGGGCTATCGGACCGCCACCAGTGTCAAGAGCGAGATGGTCGCCCGTGCGTTTGTCGAGCCATCTCGGAGACATGACCCATGTGTACTTGCCGTTGAAGTCGCGCTTCTGCGGACGCGGGATCGTCGTCTGATTCCATGGGTGACGCTTGTCGACGGGATTTCCATTCGGATCGTTCTTCACGAATGTCTCTGAATTCTGCCAATCGTCGTAGAAAGAGCTGCCGAGCAGAATGCGGATGTTCAGATTGATGTCGACCAGATCGGTGGTCACCAGCTTTCCGTCGACCACGACCCCAGGCGTGACGTACATCTTACGGCCCCATTCCGTCATGTTCTTGTAGGTGTAATCGCAATGCTCGGGATCATTGAACGAGCCCCAACATCCCAACAGAATGCGCCGCTTGCCGACTTCTTCGTAGCCCGGCAAGGCTTCATAGAAGAAGTCAAAGATGTCGTCGTGCAGCGGAACGACCTTCTTCATAAACTCCACATACTTCATCAGGCGGACGATGTAGTCCGTGAAAAGCTGAATCGTCGGAACCGTTCCGACTCCACCCGGATACAGAGTCGACGGATGCACGTGACGTCCTTCCATCAGGCAAAACATCTCGCGCGTCATGCGGCTCATCTGCAGCGCTTCCCGGTAAAATGCGCCGGTAAACGGATTCAACGCCCGCATAATGTCGGCGATTGTACGGTAGCCGTGCAGGGCTGCACCGGGCGCTGCGGTTTTTTCAGCTTTTGCGAACACGCTCGGATTTGTCTCTTTCACCATCTGCTCGCAGAAGTCCACTCCAACCAGGTTGTCCTGAAAAATATTGTGATCGAACATGTATTCGGCGGCTTCGCCGAGATTGACAATCCACTCAGCCATAGCGGGCGGACGCACGCCGAATGCCATGTTTTGCGCGTACGTCGCGCAGGTCGCATGGTTATCGCCGCAGATGCCGCAGATGCGGCTCGTAATGAAGTGGGCGTCGCGCGGATCCTTGCCCTTCATAAAGATGCTGTATCCGCGGAAGATCGATGACGTGCTGTGACACTCCGCCACCTGGCGGTTAGCAAAGTCGATCTTCGTGAAAATGCCCAGGCTGCCCACGATGCGGGTGATCGGGTCCCAGTTCATCTCGACCAGATTTCTACCCTTAGTCGCGGCCTCTTTTGTTGGTGCAGTAATCGTGCTCATTTCGATCGCTCCTCTCAGTAGAGATCGGGTCAGTAGGATCTTGGATGGTAGCCGGTAGTGAGTTCAGCGCGCGGATGCCGCCACTTCGGCTCTTTATTGACTGTGGACTGAGTTATGGAACGCAAGGCGGTGATCGCCCGGCCGTACGCTCCGACCGCTGCTGAGGAAATCTTCGCGCCGGGAGGTTCATCCATGAACGGCATGAACTTATCCGGGAAACCGGGCATGGTGCAGCCGATGCAGATGCCGCCAACATTGGGACAACCGCCGATTCCGGCCATCCATCCCCGCTTCGGCACATTGCAGTTGACTACAGGTCCCCAGCACCCGAGTTTCACAATGCACTTGGGCGAGCCATAGACTTCGGCGAAATCGCCTTGCTCGTAATAGCCGGCGCGGTCACAGCCTTCATGAACGGTCTTGCCGAACAACCAGGTGGGCCGCAACTGATCATCGAGCGGAATCATCGGCGCCCGTCCTGCCAATTGATAAAGGAGATAAAGGACGGTCTCCATGAAGTTGTCAGGCTGGACAGGACATCCAGGAACATTCACGATCGGGAGACCGGCCTTGGAACTCCAGTTCCATCCCAGATAGTCCGCCAAGCCCATGCAACCAGTAGGATTTCCTTCCATGGCGTGAATGCCGCCGTAGGTGGCGCAAGTGCCGCAGGCGATGACCGCTGTTGCTTTCGGAGCGAGGCGGTCAATCCACTCGTTGGTGGTGATCGGCTGATTGGTAGTCGGATCCGTGCCCAGGGCTGCCCAATACCCTTCTTTCTTGATCTTCTCGTTCGGGATGGACCCTTCCACTACGAGAACAAAGGGCTCCAGTTGCCCTTCTTCGGCCATATACCAATACTTGAGGAAGTCGTCGCCGCATTCGTAAGCGAGCACCGGATTGTGGAGGTGAACTTTCGGCAGTCCAGGGATCGCACCCAACAAAACGTCTTCGATGCTCGGTTGGGTGGCTGCGGTAATGGAAACGGAATCTCCATCACAGCCTAATCCGGCCGTAATCCAGAGGATGTGTACCTCAGGCACCGCTGAAGGATGCTGCGTAACACGACCGTACGGCGCTGTCTCCGCTGCCATAGCTGGTCTCCTTTCGATTTTTCGTGAAGCAGTTTGAATTCGCGCGCGGACAACTAGGAGCGGGCCTGGCCCAACGCACACCTATACCTACGAAGACGGGCTATCGAAAAACCCGACAAGCACCCACAAGAGCCTGTCAGGATTATTGATTCACAGCATCGACAAAATCGATGTGCCTCCACAAGCGGGTGGGGCCTTCTTTTCCTTTGCTAGTAAGTAGTACGGGGGGATCAGGGATTTCCCTGTGCCTCTTCCAGCGCGAGGGGACGAGCGTCTTGGGCAGGAACGACGACGGGTCGAGGCTTGTCAGGCGGATTTTTCGCCGACGTTCCACTGAATCGCATGCTGGACCAACTCGCGGGCGCTACGAAGAGACAGCTTTTCCTTAATGTGGGCTTGGTAAGATTCGACCGTCTTGACACTGATGTGCAACTCTTCCGCGATGCGCCGCGTAGAATGACCTTCTCCGATCAGGCGGAAAACTTCCAGTTCCCTATCGGTGAGATCAGCGACGGAGGCTGGCCGGCCAGCGCCGCGGCTGCCGATGTACCGCTGCAGCATGCGGTTGGCAATTCGTTCGCTGACATAAATCTCTTTGCTGAGGATCCGACGAAGCGCGACTAAAACTTTCTCGGCCGCTTCTTGTTTCATGATGTAGCCCTGCGCGCCAGCGCGCAGCGCGCGTTCGGCATAGATCCCTTCATCGTGCATCGACAAAATCAGGACCGGAAGGTCCGGGTATCGCATGCGAAGATCCTTGAGAAGGTCAAGGCCGTCGGGCCCGTTCAGCGAAATATCGACGATGAGAATGTCCGGCTTAGCCGTCGGCACCGCCTGAATCGCAGTGTGCGCATCTTCCGCTTCGCCGCAAACTGCCAGGTCCGGCTCGCGATTGATCAGCAATGTAAGTCCCTGGCGCACGATCGGGTGGTCGTCGACCACAAAGACCCTGTTTTTCTTGGTTGTGCCGTTGCTCTGGTTCATGTTCGCTACCTCAAGACTTTCTTGCCGGCGAGGGGGAAACGACACGTCACTGACGTCCCCCGTGGCAGTTCTTTGCGAATTTCCAGATTTCCGCCGATTACTCCCGTGCGGTAATTCATGATCTGCAGCCCTACGCCTGCATGTGGCGTGAGTGGCCGCTCGATGCCGATCCCGTCATCCTTAATCATTAAAGTTCCCTCGCGCTCGCCTCCGAAGAGCCGGATCACAATGCTGTTGGCATGCGCGTGTTTTATCGCGTTGTTCACCGCCTCCTGGGCAATCCGATACAAGTGCGTGGCCATCGGGGCGTCGTGAACCAATACTGTGTTTTCGCACTCGAAACGAGCATGCTAATGCGGAACAGGTCCTCCACTTCCGAAGCATGGAGACGCAGTGCCGACATGAGTCCATGCGCTTCGGAAACAACTGGCAGCAACCCTCGCGACAGTTCGCGAGTCTTCAGGATCGCATCGTTCACGAGTTGGACAATCTTGGCCGCGTCGGCCGCCTCGGGAACTTGCCGCTCGACTAGCTTCTTTTCCTGCACCTTGCTCATAAAAGCGATGCCTGTGAGATGTTGTCCCAAGCCATCGTGCAAGTCCTGGCCGATTCTGCGCTGTTCGCGTTCGCTGATTTCGAGGACAGTCCTCTCTAGCCGTTTTCGGTCGCTGATATCACGAATTGCGCTCGAAACCAGAACGCCTTCTTCGGTCTCAAGAGGGCTAAGACTGATCTCCACCGGAAATTCGTGGCCATCTTTGTGAAGCGCGTACAACTCCACTCCCCCTCCCATCGGGCGGACCCGTGGTTCGGCGAAGAAATTTCTACGATGCTTTGGATGGGCCCCGCGCAGGCGGTGCGGCACCAACTTTTCGATATCAGCGCCTAACAAGTCCTCACGGTGATATCCGAACAGCTTCTCCACCTGAGCATTCACCAAAACGATCTTTCCCTTTTGATCAACGACGACGACTGCGTCTGGCGCCGCCTCGAGCAGGCCGCGGAATCTGGCTTGCGCGCGCTTCTGATCGGTGACGTCGATACCGGAAGCGATCATATAGGTAGGCGTTTGCTTGGCGGCCGGTAACAGCGCGGCAGACCATGCAATCGTTCGGCGGCTGCCGTCGCGCGTAATCCAGGAGGTCTCGTACTCCGTGCGCGCCTGTTTTTCCCAAATCTGCCGGAAGGTTTTCTGGAACTGTTCTTTCTCTTCATCAATCAGAAATACGTCCCATAAGGGTTGTCCCACGGTCTGTTCAAGGGATCGACCGCTGATCTGCTGACAAGCGCGATTGAAACGGACTATTCGACCGTCCCGATCCAAAACCACCACTAGCGCGCCCACCGTATCTAGAATGGCGGAAACCACGTTGCGCTCATTCTGGAGCTCTTCCTCGGTCCGCTTGAGATCGCTAATGTCAAAGCCGACTCCGTGGATGAACCACGGACGTCCGTCGGGATGGCGGATCATCTTGGCTTCGCAGTGAAACCAGATAACGCGTCCATCGCGCGCAATCACGCGGTATGCCGACCGTAGCGGTTTGCCCGAGACGAACATCTCAGAGGCTTCCGCGCTCCAGCGATCTTTGTCGTCCGGATGTACCTGTCGGTACCAGAGCACCGGATCTTCCAGCCACTCCGCTTGAGAAAATCCGAGCGTGGCTTCGATCTGCGGGCTCACATAGGCTTCGCCGATTCCGCGATCAAGGTAGGCCATGAACACGACGGCGGGAAGTTGTTCGACCAGAGCGCGGTACTTTGCTTCCAGATTTGGAAGAACGACTGTCTGGCCTGGAATTTCTGGAAGCCCTTCGAATGAATGATGAATCGCAGACGAGCCAGGACTTTCGGACCCCTGCAGATAGGTTTGGGCGAGCCGGCTCAAGATGGATACCGCCGCTTCGGGGTCTAGCGATCTCTCTTCTGAGACCGAAGCTGGTTCGCCTGTTGCGTTCTCCATCTTCCAGAACGTACTCATCAAGAAGGTCCAGTCGCCTTTCTAAATGTCCTGGGAAGTCCGCGTTCGGCTTCTCCAATTCGGTTCCTTATTCAACGACGCTTGCGTAAAGCGTCGAAGAGCATGAATAGCCCGGCCGTATGTCTGCACTGCTTGGGAGGACAGTAAGGACCCGGGGGGTTGGTTCATGAATGGCATGAATTTGTCGGGAAAGCCCGGCATAGTGCAACCAATGCAGATTCCGCCTACATTCGGGCATCCGCCCAGACCTCCCATCCAACCGCGCTTGCCCACGTTGCACTGCACCACCGGGCCCCAACAGCCGAGTTTCACAATGCAGAGTGGAGATCCGTACTCTTCGGCAAATTGTCCTTGTTCGTAGTAGCCGCCGCGGTCGCAGCCTTCGTGCAGAGTGCTGCCGAATAACCATTCCGGGCGCAGCGCTTCATCGAGCTGGATCATCGGCGCCCTGCCGGCGGCCATATAAAGGAGGTACAAGATGGTTTCCATCATGTTGTCGGGTTGTACCGGACATCCGGGAACGCACACGATGGGAATCTGAGCCGACGATTTCCATTTCCAACCAAGATAATCCGGCAGTCCCATGCAACCAGTTGGATTTCCCTCCATCGCGTGGATTCCGCCATAGGTAGCGCAGGTGCCCGCCGCGATGATGGCCCAAGCTTTAGGCGCGAGTCGATCCAGCCAATCACACGTCGTGATGGGCTGGCCTGTTTTCGGATCCGTGCCAAACGAAGCCCAATACCCTTCGGCCTTGTTATGCTCGTTTGGAATGGAGCCTTCGACGACGAGAAGGAATGGACGCTGTGCTTGGCCTTCGCTCGCTTCCTGAAAAGGGCGGACGAATTCACTTCCGTTTTCGTAAGCGAGAAATGGATTGTAGAACTTGACCCTCGGAATCCAAGGCAGGGCGCCTGTTACGATGTCTTCGATGCTCGGCTGCGTTGCGCCGGTCATCGCGATCGTGTCCCCGTCGCAGCTCAATCCCGCCGTCAACCAAAGAATGTCGATTTCCTTGATTGCTGCGGTGCCCGCAGATTCTTCCCCCAGAACCATTGACTCTACCCCCGGTCCATTCTCCTCTGCGCCCGCGTATTCTAGTCTATTTCGGCGAGAATGGCGCTTTGGGACGAGCGCGGCGTGGATTTCGCGAACATGATTGAGTTTTCGCTAGACTTCTGGCCACCTGCGCGCGGTGGGAGGCGTTGGCGGCGTTATGGTTTCACTCTAGTCTCATTACTGCTGCTTTTGTCTTCGAATCTCACGGCGGAAGAACTGCGGCTGAATGGCCGGGTCGTCGATCTTAGAAATAATCCCTTGCCCATGGCCACGGTGCAGCTGTTGCAAGACGGCCACGCTCTGAAGCTAGCGACCTCCGGAGCAGACGGCCGATTTCAGCTGGAGATCGAGGGCCCGGGAGATTTCATCCTCAAAGTGGTGGCGGACGGATTTCGCCCTGTCACACAACGCGTCGAAATCCGAGCCAGCGGAAATGTCCCGATCGAAATCCGAATGGGAGAACTATTAGCGCATGAGGAGAAGATCACCGTCACCGCCGGGGTGAGGAATGTGGATATTCTTTCGCCCGATCCTGCGGAGCGCGTGTATATCGCCGAAGACATGCTCGACGCGAATCCCGGGCGGCCGGGCGCTCCGGTATCGATTCCGGGCTATCCCATCGAAACCGCTTCGAGCGGAATCAAAGCGCCGCAGTACTTTGCGCCGGGCGTTGCCGGGGATCATGGCGAGCCGATTGCGCAATATATCGGTGTGGGCAGCTACCTCGTTCCCAATAATCTGTCCGCAAACGCACATGGCAACGGCTACGCCGACCCGAATATCTTCATCCCTCAAGTACTCGAAAGCGTGCAGATCGATGGTGGCGCATTCAACGTGCGGGAAGGAAATCATTCGGTGAACCTTGCGGCGACTTACCGAATGCGTCCCCACCTCGATCCGTTCCTCATGCTCACGGAAGACTACAGAGACATTGATGTCGTGACCGGCGTCCGTCCGACTCGGGATTCCTGGATCGCGCTGGAGGCCTCTTACGGAAATGGTTTTCTCGCGCGTCTGGAGCACCGGCAACAGTACAAGATCAACGGTGAGCGCAGCATTGAAGCTGGAGCGCATCGGTTCACCGTCGTCGGCATGGGATATTACGGCCAGTCTTATGTTCCGGGACTGGTTCCGCTTTTCGCTCCGAACGCGGGCGATCCGGATGTCGTCAATTTTGGCGACACCATCGATCCGCGACAGAAGGATCAGACGCATTCTGCTTTGATGGCCGCGAACGACGAGTGGAAAATCCGATCGTCGCAAGAGTTGCAGCTTTCCGGATTCTTCCGGAGCTATAACTTGTCGTTGTATTCGGACTTCGGGCAAGGACTCATCCGGCAAAGTGAATTCCGAACGGTCGGTGGGGCCAGCGCAAATTACGTCAGCAAGATCGCCGAGTATTTTACGCTGCTTGCCGGTCTGGACTACAACCGAGAGGCTCCGCGCCGCGATGACCTCGACCACTACGGCTTTTTCAATTCCGCAGCTCCCGGTTACTACGGCCCGTTTACTCCCGTCACCGCGAACAATGTCACGATCGGATCGGTATCACCATACGTCGCGGCCGAAGGAACTGTCGCTCGCTACTTCCGCTATTACGCAGGTTGGCGTCACGACGAGATTGATTTCAGCAATCAAGACCTGCTCGTTCCGCAGCACTCATTTCAGAATTGGGTGGGAGTGAATTCGCCAAAAGCAATGCTCTCGTTCTCGCCAAAGGATTCCTGGTTTGTTCCCTTGCTATCGCTTAGCGTCGGACAAGCGTTTTTCACCAACGACCCTCGAATCGGTACCGGTGCGTCTCTCGAAACTCCGGTCAGCACGGCACACTCCTATCAGCTCGTGGCCAGCAAAACGATTCGAAAAACAGATGTGCGCCTCACCCTCGGCCACGTAACGACGAGTGCGACGCCGGCAAAGATCGATCCCGATACGGGTTTGCAATTTGACGAGGGGCCGGGTCGACTGCGATTCATGACGGTAACTGTGAAGCAGACCTTGGGTAGCGGATCGCTTCTGGCAACGTTTTCGAAAGCGGATGCTCGTGACCTGCTGACAGGAGATCCAACTCCGGAAGCGCCCCGGACGATCTTCGACTTATTGGGAACATTGGAGAAGCTCCCGCTTCATCTCGAAGCGCGCGCTGAATTCGAATATGTCGGAACAAAGCCCCTTGGTGCCGGTTGCTTACCCGTGCTGAGCGCCCAATGCATTGGGACTTCGGTCGAAGAATTTCGCGGCGCACTGGTCAGGTCATTCTTGAAAGGACGGTTGGATGCTGGAGTGAATTTCCTCGTCGCCGGGGGTTTTACTGGCCAGACGACCGAGAATTTCTATCCATCCGCGATTCAAGAGATGGTCGGAGTTCGCATCCCGTCGTACGCCAGCGTCAGCCTAACCTACCGATTCGGCCACATTCCCTCGTACTGAGTGAGCGCCTCACCTCTGCTTTCAGACTTGCAAGTTGCGCAGGTAAGGAACGCTGGCTTTCATCATATCCAGATTCATCTCGACGAAATAGTTCTTGATACCGCCAATTTTCGCGGCGGAAAAGGTCTTCTTCCAATCAAGACTGCCTTGCCCGACTGGAACGATTTTCTTTGTTGCCGCAGACCAGCCTTGCACGTGCATCGAAATGAAACGTCCCGGATATTTCGTGAAATATTCCGCTGCGTCGTAGCCGTTGCTGATCGTCGAGACCTGGAACTGGAACTTCACGAGTTTGGGATCGAGAAGGTCAAACAGGAGATCATAAGTGCGTTTGCCATCTACCATCGACAGTTCGAAGCCCTCGTTGTGCAGGCCCTGCTGGATGCCGGCCTTGGCTGCCTTCTCTCCCATTTTGTTGTATTCATCGGCGGCTCGTTTGACGTCGTCCATTGTTGGCTTCTCTCCTGCATCGAGGCTAGGAACAAGCATCTGCGTTAACCCGACATCTTTTGCCCACGCGATGCGATCGTCCTGATTTTTTCGGAGTTCCTCAATACCGAAATGAGAGCTGATGCAGCTTACGCCCGCATCACCGAGAATCTTACGTAGCTCGGCTCCGCTGTATTTGGCGAGCCCTGCGAACCCTGAATCCGCGTATCCGACCGGGGAGCAGAGTTCAATTGTCTGAAAGCCGGCTGCGGACAATTGTTTGATCGTTCCGGGGAAATCCTTAGCGATCATCTGCCGCACGGGCCAGGTTTGACATCCGATCGGCATGCCGAGCGGATTGGCACGAAGGGAAAGCACACCGGTGGAAAGCAAGCCGGCAGTTGCGGCTTGCGCGGTTGCAATTCTGCAAAATTCGCGTCTGGAAATCGCGGGCATTGACGTCTCCTCATCCACGAATGATTAACGTTGGGTAAACGTTGAATCTAAAGCTCCCATCCACTACGGCGTTCCGGCCGGATGTAGTTCTGCGCAAAGTCAGAGTTGTTTGCTTTCAAATTGGCCCGGTCCCAATGCAACGTCTGACCCGAGCGTACGGCAACGTTTCCCAGAAGCAGGGTTTCGGTTACCATCCCCTCGAATTCGAAATTGCCACCGGGTTTCACTTTGCTGCCCTTGCAGGCGTCGAGCCATTCACGTTCGTTGCCGGGAGACCGGGGCAGGGTCTTCGGAGGCTGTTTGTAACTGTCCATCTTGGATTGCGGAATCAGCATTGGATTAGCCCCGTTGAAGCTGCATAGAATCTTCCCGCGATCTCCGATGAAGAGGAGTCCTTCATCTTCCTCGCCTTGTCCTTTCAGCGGGCGATCGGCTTCGAGTTCTTCGGGACGAGCCGGCTTTAGCCCGCCGTCGTACCAAGTGAAGCGTAGCGGAGGCATGTCCCCTCGAGCCGGAAAATCATAACGAATGATCGAGGCCAGCGGATACGTTTCGTCGTAGCGATCAGTGGAACTGGCTTCAACGCTCACGGGCGCTTCGAGTTTCAAAACGCGAAAAATTGTGTCGTAACTGTAGGAGCCCATGTCACCGAGAGCGCCACAACCGAAGTCTCCCCAGCCGCGCCACACGAAGGGAAGATAGGCATGATTGAAGGGCCGGACAGGCGCCGGGCCGAGCCACAGATCCCAGTCCAACCCTTCAGGTACAGCCTCGGTCTCTTTCGGACGTTCGATGCCCTGAGGCCAAAATGGACGACTGGACCAATTCTTGACCTCGCGTACCGGACCAATCGCGCCGCTCCAGATCCATTCGCACAACTGGCGGGTAGCTTCCGATGCTTGATTCGCGACCGCGATCTGCGTGGCTACGCCAGTTTCGTGAGCGATCTCGGCGATACGCCGCGCTTCATAAATGGTATGGGTCAGCGGCTTCTGGCAGAAGACATGTTTCCCTTTCTTCATCGCTGCCGCAGACACGACAGCGTGCAGATGGTCGGTGGTGCACACGACGATCGCGTCGAAGTCTTTCTGTTTCTCGAGCAACTCGCGGAAGTTGCTGTAGGCCGCACAGCCGCGCGACTGTCCGGAGCGATTTTGCGTGCCATTGTAGGCGTCGACGATTTTCTGAGCGGGCTCGCGTCCGGCGACTCCGCCGGTGACGGCGAGGGAATGCGTCAACTGGATGGGCTGATCGGGACTGAGCCAGTCCCAGCCGCTGTCGACGCCAAGAAGTTTTCGGACAGAGTTACAAAATTCGTGAGTGCTCCACTGCGGATAATTCGCACCGCTTCTATTGGGATCGCAGACAGCTACGCCTTGTACGTCTGGCTCTTTCAAGAAATGGAGCATAACGCGCAAGCCCTGCGCGCCGACGCCAACGAAGGCGATGTTGACCTTGTCGCTCGGCGGAACGTAGCCCAAACCGCCCAACACCCGTCGCGGAACAATCGTGAAACCAACGGCGGCGGCCGAACTTTTTGCGATGAACTCGCGCCGCGAAAGTGATTCCAAGGAAGAGGCTTTAGACGAAAGCGGATTCTTCATGGTCCCTCTCCAAACGAGCCAACATACGCCGTCTTTCCAAGCTTTGCCAGTGCGAAGCGCACAAACTTCTTAGGAATGTCTCCCAGGTCTATTTGCGCCAGAGTCCGCGCAAAGTCGACATCTGCTTTCATATCGTCGTCGACGTCGCCTTCTTTTTCGTATTCGATCGCGACCAGATGAGCAAAGTCCTGGCGATGGAGTTCCTTCATAACGTCAGGAATTCGTGAGATGCCTTTTCCCAGCAGGACATTCACCTCGCCACCCGATGCTTCAATGTCTTTGAGATGAACCAGTTTCAGTCGCGGTCCGAGTTTGCGTATCGCTTCTACGGGATCCTGCCCGCACGAAGCGAAGTGCCCGACATCCGCGGTCGCGCCGACCGTGTTCGAAAGGCCCGACAGCGCTTTGAGAACATCGTCCGAAGTCTCATATGCGAATCTTTCGCCCTTAAAGAAATGATTATGGATGCCGAACGTCATTCCCGACTGCGAAAATCGCTGATCGATATTGGTGAGAATGCTGCCCGTTGCGTCACCGGTAACGTTTTGCGCTCCAAGAATCTTGGCGAAGTGCAACGCGTTCTCCAGATCCCGATCGTCCTTGATCGTTGCACTGTAATAGGACACACAACGGATCGCAGCGCGGTCGATCTTTGCTCGAGCTGAACGGAATAAATCTTTCGTCGGATGGTTCATGAGCATGAACTCTCCGCGTGACATTTCGATCTCTGTGATTCTCAGTGCATTTAGTTGGACGATCATGTCGTCCAACGAGAGATTGTGATAGCTGTAAGTCCCGATACCAATGTTGAGCTTCGTTGCCGAGGGCAAAGGCAGGACTGCAGCGGCGAGTCCTCCCAAGGCCGTCTTGCCGAACTCTCTGCGCGTCATCGAACACGTCGCGAGGTTTTTTGAGGGAGCCATGGATCTTTCGACCTACTTCTTATTGGCCATCGACCGGGGAGTAATGTCGGCATTCGCGAGTCCAGTTGCCCAGCGGATCGCTCCGATCATCATTTCCTGGAACTCCGGTCTGTCCCACGTCTCACTGACATGGCCGAGCGTCGTATAGTACACACGCCCTTTTCCATACATTTTCGCCCACGTAACGGCGAAATCGCGGTCAGTCCGGTGGACTTTCTTGTTGCTGAGATCGATCTTGTCAGGATCAAGTCGCATCAACACTCTCACCTTGTCACGTGAGTAATTTCGTACTTGGTAGATTTCGTCTCGTAGCACAAAAGATGCTGGCCATTTCTTCATTCCAGGGAAGTTTGGATCTTCCACCTGAATAGGCGCGTCGAAGGTGCCCCATGGATGCTCGTCGTAGTAACCGCCGATCATCTCTCCATATTCCGGCCACTCGACAAAGGTAATGGCCGCACTGTGGATGCCGATGAACCCCTTTCCGTCATCATGGACGAAGGAAAGGAAGCCGGATTTCTGTTGAGCATCCATCTCGAGATCGCCGCCGGTAAAGAAAATAACGGCGTCGAAGTTATCGAGATTCTTGGCGTTGTATTCCAGCTTCTTCTTGGTCAATGCCTCGGTGTCCGTGCGAAGCGTGGTGTCCCACAGGCCCGATTCGGTTCCGAGCCGCTCGATCGTGGCCATCGCGTGAGATACGGACTCGTGCCGGTATCCTTTTTCTTCCCCGATCACCAGGATGTGCTTCTTCGACGGAGCCGCCGATTGAGCGGCCGAGACTGAGCAGACGATGGCGACAACAGCAAGCGTTCGAACAAGTATCCAGATAGCGGGCCGCGAGTTGGTGCCGGGGCGACCGATGTGACTCACCATTACTTTGTCTCGGCCGCGGGGACGTCTACCCAGCTTCGCGTCCGATTGCTTTGTAGTTCAGCATTGAGGATTTTGAGTTGCCGCAGTCCGTCGACAAACTGTGGATACTCCGGCGTCGCTGCTGGAGTTCCGATCGATGCATAGAATCTTCGGAAGACCTGTTTGAATGTGTCGTCATAACCTTCGCTATGGCCTCCAGGAAGGTCGGCGAAGCTGCGCGCTGAGGGTTTCAGCAGAGAGGGATCTTTAATGAATATCTGATTGCCGACGTCACGGTGACCGGCCCATAGTTCATCAGGCCGCTCCTGATCCCACGCGACGGAGGATTTTGTTCCGTAGATTTCGATGCTGAGCCGGTTCTTACGCCCGGCGGAGACCTGGCTAGCGGTGACGCTGCCACGTGTACGCGTGCCCATCCGGAAAATGACCGCCCCGAAATCTTCGGTATCCACCGGAGTTTCGAGGTAGTCCTCCGGCCCGAGCAACTTATTGGCGAAAGTCTCGACGGAATGCTTCGGCTGTTTCCGCGTCAGATGAAATGTCTGTAGATCGGCGCAAAGCGATTGCACGCGCAAGCCGGTGACGTGCTCCGCCATGTCAAACCAGTGCGAGCCGATATCGGCCATGCAACGCGAAGGGCCTCCGGCTTTCGTTTCAACGCGCCAGTTCCAATCCGTGTCGTAGAGAAGCCAATCCTGGGAATAGGTGCCCTGAACAACGAGAATGTCGCCCAGGTCTCCCGCTTCGCGCATGCTGCGCATCTGTTGCACCATGGGGTAATAGCGCAAATTGTGGCAGACACAATTTCGCAAGCCCTTCTGCGCCGCCAGCGCAACAAGTTCCTCGCCTTCTTCCACGGTCGTGGCCAGAGGCTTCTCGCAAAGCACGTGCTTGCCTGTATTGAGCGCGTCTTTCGCCATGGAGAAATGCTGGGCGTTGGGAGTGCAGACGTGGACCGCATCGATAGCCGGATCGCGCAAGACTTCGCGGTAGTCCGTTGTGATTGTAGGAACTGAAAAGCCCGCGCCCAGTTTCCGCGCTGCTTCAGCATTTCTGCCGACGATCGCTGCCGCTTCCACGAACTCAACTCGACGCACGCCTTCCAGATGTACGCGTCCCATGAAGCCCGTGCCCAAAATCGCGGTTCTGATCGGTCTCATCGTTCTGTTTCGCTCCTTTTCCTTCAATGCGCCATTCAAATGGGGATGTTCGCACTTAGGTCCACCAGGCAGCCCCAGGCTTCTCGCGGATCACGATGCTATTTAAAAAGTTCGCCGCTTTGGTCAGACCTTCTTCTGGAGAAAGCAAGCTATCTTCATGCTCGATGGAAACAACGTAGTCGTAGCCAAACATGCGCAGAGTAGAAATGAGCTCACTCCAAAATTCCGCGCCATGCCCATAGCCGCAGGTGCGGAAGATCCAACTGCGATCGCGCTCTTGTGTGTACGGCTTCGTATCGAGGACACCGGTGCGCGCCAGGTTTGTCGGATAAAGCTGCGTGTCTTTCGCATGAACATGAAAGATGGAGTCTTGCAGCACCCGCACGGCGGCGATCGGATCGATGTTTTGCCAGAAGAGATGGCTGGGATCGTAGTTGCAGCCAACATTCGGTCCCACGATTGAGCGCAGCCGCAGCATTGTCTCCGGGTTGTAGACGACAAATCCGGGATGCATCTCGACCGCGATCTTCACGCCATGGTCAGCTAGCGAACTTCGCATGCTCCGTCCAATATGGAGCGACCACTTCGTTCCACTGCCAATCCAGAACTTTGAGGTAGTCAGGCGGCCAGGGGCAAGTAACCCAGTTGGGGGCCGTCGCATTGGGCGAATCGCCGGGACATCCAGAAAAATCCACCATCATAGGAACGCCCAACTTTTCCGCCAGGAGGATCGTCTTGCGACTCACTTCGCGATCCTCCTTGGCGCGGTCCTTATCCGGATGCAGGGGATTACCGTGACAGCTCAGAGCGCTGATCTTGGTGCCGTGATCCGAGAGAATTTTTTGAAACTCGGCCAAGGCGGAGGGATTTTCCAGCATCGAGAGCTTGCAGTGAGCGTCGCCCACGTAGTTTCCGGTCGCGAGTTCGACAGTATCGATATGGAGCCCTGCAAGTTTCTTGAGAACCACCGGGAGCGGCAGTTGCGACAACAGGGGAGTGAAGACTCCGACGCGCATAACGCTATTCTCTCCTTGAATTGAACGGCCTCATTCTATCGCAGCCGCCATATGTTACCTTTTAGGTTTTGCGGGATCGAGGAACCCAGTCCATCGCTGATCTTCGCGAGGGACAACCCCGCTCAATTGAATCCGTCGGAAGGAGATCGCGTGCGCCCAGCTGGAATCATTTCGCTTCTCTTCCTGTTTTTCCCCATTCTAATGTCCGCGCAGAATCAGGCTGCCGTTGATCCCTCGCTCCCCCCTCCGCCGCACGAAAAGCAAGTGCGCCTGAAACACGTTCTCGTGATCGGCCAGACGAAGGGATTTGAACACGACTCGGTGTCTGACGGGATGGTCGCCATCTATAACATGGGTCGTGACACCGGCCTGTGGGATGCGACGCTGCGCACCGACGTCGAACTCATTACCAAGAAAGATCTGGGACGGAACACGAAGAATCTGAACTACTTCGATGCCCTGGTCTTCGTCAGTACGACCGGCGAACTGGATCTGGACGACAGCCAGAAAGCCGACATGATCTCGTTCATCAAGGATGATGGCAAGGGATTCGTCGGCGTTCACGCTGCACTCGACACAAATTACAAATGGCCGGAATACGGCGAGATGATTGGAGGATGGTTCGATCAGCATCCATGGTTCACGTTTAACGCGCCGATCATCAATGAAGACCCCAGCTTCCCCGCAGTCCGACACTTTCCAAAAGCGTTCGTTAAATACGATGAGATCTACCAGCCCAAGGAATGGTCGCGCGAGAAGGTCAACGTTCTGCTCAGCCTCGATCCTTCAAAGCTGAACTACGCGAACAATCCACGTGTGCATCGAATGGATCACGACTTCGCCGTGGCTTGGGACAAGATGTATGGCAAGGGGCGCGTCTTCTATTCCACTCTCGGCCATACCGAAGAAGCATGGAGCGACCCTGATATCAGAAAAATGTATTTTGAGGCGGTCAAATGGGTTCTCGGCATGACCGAAGGCAGTACTGCTTCTCATCCTCGGCCGCCGCTGCCAGGCGATCAACACTAAGGATTCCTCGATGAACTTTCGGCAGTCAGCTCGGGATTGCAGCGTTCTGCTCACGGCGGTTTTTTTTGCGGGGCTCGCATCTTCTGCGGCGCAATCGCCTGCGAAACAGGCCAGCGTTGCACCGCCAGCGGCCAAATCGTATCCACCGGAACTGGTTCAGCAAGGCGGCGCTCTTTTCCGGAAGGATTGTTCTTTCTGTCACGGCCGCGATGCCGGCGGCGGAGAGAGTGGACCGGATCTTACGCGCTCAAAGTTGGTGACCGCGGATGTGGACGGAGACAAGATCGGGCCCGTCGTTCGCAATGGGCGGCCCGATAAAGGCATGCCACCCTTTGATCGGACGGACCAACAGATCGCGAGCCTGGCAGCTTTTATTCACACTCAACAAAACAATGGTGTCTCAACCGGAGGCCGCCGGGGCGCCGGTGGAAGGAAAGGCGTAGATGTTTCAGATCTGCAAACCGGAAATGTCGAGGCCGGTAAGAAATATTTTGAAGGCGCTGGTGGATGCTCAAGCTGCCATTCGCCAACCGGCGATTTAGCTGGTGTTGCTTCGCGGTATCAGGGGCTTGAACTCGAAGAGCGAATGCTCTATCCCAAACGCGCAAAACCCAAGGTCTCAGTCACTGTAAGTTCCGGTCAAACCCTCGATGGCACGCTGGCCTATCTCGATGAGTTTACCGTTGGCCTCACCGACTCCGACGGGTCTTATCACTCCTGGCGGATACGAGATGTGAAATTCAAAGTCGATCCAGCTTTGAATGCTCATGTCGAATTGTTTCCCAAGTACAGCGATGATGACGTGCACAACTTGATGGCCTACTTGCAAACGCTGCGCTAGACGCGGAGCCTGAACTGAAAAATATGGAAAGTCCGGAGCCCCGATCCATATGACATCTGTGCGGAATGGATTCTTTATCGCCTTGACGGTCGTGCTTGCGCTCGCCACTCCCACGATCATGCGAGCACAGGGCGCGGACGAACAACTACTTCTGCATCCGAAGTCTGACAGCTGGCCCGGCTATCACGGGGATTATTCCGGAAGGCGTCACAGTGCTTTGAAACAGATCACGCCGCAGAACGTTAATAACCTCTCGTTGGCCTGGGCCTTTCAAACGAATCAAAGCGCACTGATCAAGTCTTCACCTTTACTGGTCGACGGAATTTTGTATTTCACGGTTCCCGATAATATCTGGGCCATCGATGCGCGCTCGGGACACCAGATCTGGCACTACAACAAACCGACGAGCGAGGGAGAGCACATCGGAAACCGTGGGGTCGCGATGTATAAGGGGTATCTATTTTTCGCGGCTCCGGACGCGCACCTGATCTCCCTCAATGCGAAAGATGGAAGCGTTCGCTGGAAAGTCACGGTTGCGGATGTCACGAAGGGCTACTGGACAAGTATGGCCCCGCTCGTTGTCGGGAATCACGTGCTAGTGGGTGTCTCCGGGGACTTCGACAATTTAAGCGGTTATATTCGTGCCATTGATCCTGAAACCGGGGCAACACAATGGCAATGGAATTCCACTCCGCCCGCAGGAACTCCGAACCAAACGACGGGTGGAATGACGTGGATGACGGGCACGTACGACCCCGACCTTAACCTCGTGTACTGGGGAACTGGCAATCCCACTCCGGTGCTTAATGGTTCCACGCGGCCCGGCGACGACCTCTACACGTGTTCGATCGTTGCGCTCAATCCGGATACAGGCAAGCTCGCATGGGCGTTCCAGGTGTCGCCCCACGATACTCATGATTGGGATGCCGTCGAGACTCCCGTGCTGGTCGACGGAGAATTTCACGGCGAGCCGAAGAAAATGCTGATGCAGACGTCGCGCAACGGGTATTTCTTCGTCCTCGACCGGACGAATGGGAAGAGTCTGCTGACCGCCCCATATGGGCCAGTGAATTGGGCGCTGGGTATCGATAAGGAGGGACATCCGATTCCAAATCCAGCGAAGGAACCGGCTCCCGACGGACGCTTGATCGCACCCGATGAGGGCGGCCTGACCAACTATCGCTCTCCCAGCTTTGACACGAAGAACGGTTTATTCGTTGTCGACGCTCACCCAAGTTGGAGCGTTTACTTCGCCAAGCCGGCGGATGGACTGTACGGGTGGGCAGGCGCGGACTATGACGTTTGGGGTAAGGGCGTGATTGAAGCCATCGACTATCAAACAGGCAAGATTCGCTGGAGTCACGAGGTCGGCCCTGGAGGTTCCGGAGCTGGAGTGTTGACCACGGATTCAGGGCTCACCATTACGGGCGACGCGATGGGAAACTTCCTTGCGCTGGACTCGAGCGATGGCAAGACCCTTTGGCACGCAGGCTCTGGCTCGCAGATCGTCAGCTCTCCGATTACATACGAGCTCGACGGCCGGCAATACATCCTGACCAGCAGCGGGAGCGTGATGTTCGCATGGGCGCTGCCGCAATCGTGAGTCCGACCGATCAAGTCGGGTCAGATCGCTGACTTCAGCGGAATCGCCGGATGAATAATGTGTGTCGTTCAGATCGGTAAAAGCCAACATTGTAGATTGTTGCCTTCCCTGTACTGGAGTAGATCACCTGACGAATTCGCAGCACAGGCGCGCCCTCAGACAAGCCCAGCATCCGCGCTAAAGTCTGATCCGCAGCAGTAGCGTCGACCTCTTCGTCGGCATACGCCAGTTCAATTTTGTAGTCATGCTCCAAGGTCGCGAACAGCGACCCTCTGGAGAGGGGCGCCGACACGAGGGCTGCGAACTCGGGAGCTGGCAGGTAACAAAGTTCCAATGCAAACGGATCCTCGCCGGTAACGCGGAGGCGCTCGATCTTTACCATCCGGCTGGAAGCGGACAACCCCAGGCGGGCTGCGACCTCCTGTTCGTTCTCGATAACTTTCGCGGCAATGATGCGAGAACGCGCAATCAGCCCGCGGCTCGACATGTGCTCGGTGTAACTCATTAGCTTGTTGAAGTGGATTTTGGGAGCGGCTACGAACGTGCCCGCTCCGCGTCTGCGCTCCACCACGCCTTCCTTCTCGAGCCCCGCCAGCGCGTGACGCGCCGTCATCAGGCTCACATCGTGCACGCTCGCAAGCTTGCGCTCGGAATCCACCGGATCGCCGGGCTTCAGCTCTCCCGCATCAATGCGCTTGAGGATCGCCTTCTGGATCTGCTTGTAAAACGGCATCCTGTTTCGGTGGTTCTTGGACATGGATCCTCTGGCCGAAATTCGCGTTGGCAGAATACGTGCCGCGGCCTAGCATACCTGAGAGTCGAACTACTATATAGCGCATCCCGCAATTGCTTGTAAAGGACAAAACGAACTCCGAACGCCACACGGGTGCAGAAGTAGGGCAGCCGAGCCGGCATTGCTATAGATCACCGGAGAACGATTTTCTAGATCGATTTTCGCGCGGTGAACTTATCAGCCATGATCCCCTGTAAATATCTGCTACTAATACACTTACTTGGCAGTTCAAATTGACTAGGTCGCTGGCTGCCGCAGTCCCGAATCGAGAGAGACATATAGAGCGCAACTTCCAGGCATCGAAAATTTTTCTGATAGCCCGGCGCTTTTTTCTTGACGGTCGCTCATTGAGTGCTATATAGGATAGTCCATTCTGTGGGACACCTCTCTTCGGATCTTCCACGGGAGGTGCTAGGAGGCACACATTATGAAGAGATCAATGTGGGGAATGCTCGTCGTGCTGATCGGGCTCATTGCAAGTTCGATACCCGGAATGGCCCAAGAAGTTACAGCGGGCATTGTGGGAACTGTTACCGATCCCAGCGGTGCGCCCATCGTCGGCGCGGCGGTCGTAGCGACTGATACAGAGCGCGGAACGCTTTGGAAGGCGGAAACCAACGATACAGGCTCATACAATCTGTTGCGTCTGCCGGTCGGCAGCTACTCCGTCAAGGTGAGCAAGGAAGGATTTCAGACCGCCTTGCAACCGGCGTTCACGTTGACTCTGAACCAGACCTCCCGCGTGGACGTGCGGTTGAAGGTCGGGCAGATTAACGAAACGGTCGAAGTAACGTCTGCGGCTCCGGTGCTCCAGACCGAGAATGCCCAGGTGGGTACGGTGCTTGACGCCCGAACGAATGACGACCTGCCCCTGGCGACCCGTAACTATGTTCAGCTAACCTTACTCACGCCGGGTACCGTCTCGGTGGATCCTCACAGCATGAACCTCGGATCCAACACCGCAGAAGAAGGCGGACGTCCGTACATCAACGGCAACCGCGAGCAGTCGAATAACTTCCTGCTTGATGGCGTTGACAATAACCAGGCCTCCGACAATCTTCTGGGGTTTACGCCGTCGCCCGACGCGATCGGTGAGTTTAACTTGATCACGCAGAACGCTTCCGCCGAGTTTGGAAACTACAACGGTGGCATCGTGAATGCCATCATCAAGTCAGGAACAAATAACTTCCACGGCGATATTTTCGAGTTCTTCCGCAACGACATCTTCAACGCGAATAAATGGGAAAACGGGCTGCATAAGGGGAATCCAGTCCCCGGCACCGACGCGAATGGAATCATTCCAGCGCCGAAAGTCCGCTGGAATATGTTCGGCGGCACGTTGGGTGGCCCGATCATCAAGAACAAACTGTTTTTCTTCGGCGACTATCAAGGCGGACGCTTCGATACGCCCTCGGCGGCGACCAGCATTCATACTCTAACTGCCGCAGAGGCCGGCGGTGACTTCAGCGCGTTGCTTGCAAAGGGAACACAGCTTTACAATCCGTGCGCTGCCGGCACTGGCGGAACATCGGGAACGGCCTGCAGCATCTTGCCGGTCGCATCGAGAACAATATTCGCCCACAACATCATTCCGGCTAGTCAGTTGGACCCGGCATTCACGAAGCTTGTGACTAGTCCGCTTTATCCCATAGGGGTACCCGACTCTTCGACCGGATTCGGCATCACAACTAATACTCCCGGCAACCAGTACGATTCGGACCAGGGTGACATCAAGGTCGATTACATCGCGTCGAATCGAGACCATCTTTTCGCCAGGTTTTCGAAAGGTGACCAGTATGACCCCGCAACGAACTCCGTCGCCCTCCTCGGCAACACAGTCAACGAAGCTTATCTTCTGAATGGAACGGTCAACTGGTCGCATACGTTCACTCCGAATCTGATGAACGAAGCGCGCTTCGGAAAGAATTATGTGAAGTTGCCACATGGACTGACGACCTTCGATAGTTCGGTGGGTGCGCTGGCAAATAGCATCGGTATCACGGACGGCAATCCGGCGGGCATCAATGGCCTTCCTTTGTTCGGTTTCGCCGGAGGCTCCGTCACGAACATCAGTTCTGGAACGCTTCAGAACCTTGGTTCAGCTGGCGTGGTAGAAAAGTTTTCTTCCACGGTCACCCAGTTTGATGATGTTTTGATTTACACGCATGGACGGCATGTCATCAAGACCGGATTCCAGACGAATCGCTACAACATCAACGTGTTTTACACCGGTAACGGCGGTGAACTTGGAGTGCAGCTCTTCGGCAGTGGTCCCGGGGGAACCTACACCGGAATCGGTGCTACGGGCACGGGCGACCCATCCGGAGATTGGGCGCTTGGCGTTCCCGGAGATGTGGGACGCGGCACCAGTTCCGGCGGCTGGCATCAGCGCGACTGGCTTTTCGCTGGGTATGTGCAAGACGATTGGCGCGTTACTGATCGGCTCACTTTGAATCTTGGCCTGCGGTACGAAGCGCGCACACCGTGGATCGAGCTCAACAATCAACAAGCCTCGGTCAACATGCAAACCGGTGCACTGGAGTTCATTGGCAATACGCCAGTACCGACTGGCAAAGTAGGAAGCAACGGCTTCAGCCGTGGTCTATACAACTCAGTGTATGGCTGGCCTGATATTCAGCCTCGATTGGGCTTTGCATGGAGTCCCGAAATTGGGGGAGGCAAGACCGTTGTTCGCGGAGCCTTCACAATTTCTTCCTACATGGAAGGCACCGGAACCAATCTGCGGCTGACGCAGAATCCGCCGTTCACTCCGCCGCAGGTTGAAGCGTTAAACGTCGCGACGGGAACCGGGTACTCCACAGAGTCAGCGTTCAGTGCCGCAGCGCCTCCGGCTGGAGATCCATTTATCGGCGCCACGATGCTTACGTGGGGACCCACGGTTCAACCTTCCGTGGCCGATCAATGGAACTTGTCTATTCAGCAGGAACTTGCCAAGGGCACGACCTTTCAGGTGGGTTACGTAGGACAAAAAACGACTCACTTGATGGTTCCTGAGTGGCTATCCCAAGGACAATTGCAGGGAAACGGAACGGTGACGTATCCGCTGATCGGTGGCCAAAATCCGGTTGGCACTGTCATCAACGGCATAACAACCACGGCCGTGACCTATGGGCCTAACGGATTTGGAAACGTAAAGAACACCGCATCCGTTGGAAACATGAACTACAACGCCCTCCAGGCCGTTCTGCAAAAGCGATTCGGGCACGGCCTCGAAGCCCAAGTCTCCTATAGCTACGAAAAATGTATGACCAACGACGATGGCTACTACGGGACTTGGGGCAGTACAACACAAGCGGGCCCCTCGGGGAACTACTGGCAAGACTTGTATAACCCGAACGGGGACTATGCGCGCTGCTATTGGGATTCGACACATGTCCTGAGTGCGTACGCTGTTTACGAGTTGCCAATTGGGCGCGGAAAGCAATTCGGGCATGACATGCCGGCTGCGGTGAACGCTGTGGTTGGAAACTGGATGATCAACCCGATCGTTTCGTGGCACAGCGGCTTCCCGCTCTCGATCTACGGAGCCAGCGACTCCGGAACCGGGAGCCCGGAGAACCGTCCTGATTGTATCGGCCCGGTAACCTACCCAAAGACCGTTACTACATCAGGCATCGATTGGTTTGGTGCAGGGTCCTTCGCCAATGCAGCAAATGGCACGTTCGGGAATTGCCCAGCGCAAGGGCCAGCAATCGGGCCGGGATACGCTGATGCCGACATCAGCCTCCAGAAGAATTTCCCGATTACGGAAACGATGAAGATCCAATTCCGTGCAGACTTCCTGAATGCGCTAAACCACCCGAACTTTGCGGTGCCCAACGACAGTTGCTGTTCGGGACCGGCCCAAGGCGGCACTTTCGGTGTCAGCAGCTCAACTCAAGACGCTCGTCAAATGCAATTTGCGCTCAAGTTCTATTTTTGACGAAGCTCATCGCAGAATGGCAGGCGTCTCATGGCGCCTGCCATTCTTCATTTATGATGCCGCTATATGTTCCTACCTCGGAGTCTGACGATCGGTCTTTCCATATTGTTTGTTTGGGGTTCCGGTCACGCGCAGACGAGCGTTCCTAACGCATCGTCCTCCATTGAAACGGCCCTCGATCTTGCGCGACGCGGGAATTGCATTGATGCCCTGCTTGTGCTCAAGAAGGATATCCGGCAGACGACCGACAAGGACTTGAAGCGGAAAGCTGGTCTTGCCGGCGTACGCTGTGCCATGACCCTCGATCGCTCGGAGGCAGCCCTTGATTTCCTGCAAGTCTTGGCGCGGGAATTCCCGCATGATCCGGACGTTCTATATGCGGAGGTCCATGCGTTCTCCGATTTGGCGACCCGCGCTTCGCAGCAACTCGGTGGAAGCGCGGCCTCGTCACCCGAAGCGCACGAACTGCTCGCCGAATCGTTCGAATCGCAAGGCAAATGGGACGACGCGGAGAAGGAGTATCGCGGAATTATTTCCCACGATCCTAATTTTCCCGGAATACACTTCCGGCTAGGCAGGCTGCTTCTGTCAAAGCCAAATCCCAGTCCCAGCGTGGCTGAGGATGCCAAGCATGAGTTCGAGCAGGAACTCGCACTTGATCCTTCAAACGCGGGAGCGGAATACGTTCTCGGAGAACTCGCGCGTCAGAATCAGCAGTGGGATGAAGCGACCAAGCATTTCTCGCGGGCCTCGAAACTCGATCCGCATTTTGCAGAGGCCTTTCTCGGTCTCGGAGTGTCTCTCATTTCCGAGAAGCGCTACGCAGAGGCCGTCAGGCCCCTTGAGACTGCAGTCAAGCTTGAACCGATGAATCCCGACGCCCATTACAACCTGGCGACCGCCTATACTCGCTCCGGACGAAAGCAGGAAGGCGAGAAAGAGTTTGCCATCCACCAGAAGCTGATCAAGACGCAGGGCGGAGCGGTCGATCGCGCACCTCAAAGCCAATAGCAAGGAAGCAGATCACTTTCGATCTCCGTAGAATAGTGAAAATGGGAAAAGGGAGTGGGCGTAATTACGGGCCGCGATCTGGGTATTCGCGCCGCGATTTCCTGAGGTCCGCTGCCTCTGGCCTCGCCTTGCCACTGATGCCTCGAATGGCGATATTCAGCGCCGCATCGCACTCACCGCTTTATCCTTTCGAGCAAGTACCACCTTCCGCCAGCGGAATCAATTGGAAGCACACCGCCGGACACTCCCCCCAGAAGTATCTGCCGGAAACCACCGGCGCCGGTTGTGCGTTCCTCGACTACGACAATGACGGTTGGATGGATATCTACTTGGTGAACAGCGGCCGGTGTGACTTCTTCGATCCCAATCCTCCGCTGCGGAATGCTCTGTACCGCAACAACCGCGATGGAACGTTCACGGATGTAACGGAAAAGGCCGGTGTGCCAGGCGGAGGCTACGGTCAGGGCGTAGCGGTCGGCGATTACGACGGCGATGGATTTCCTGATCTCTATGTCACGCAATACGGGAGAAGCATCCTCTACCACAACAACGGAAACGGGACGTTCACCGACGTCACTGAAAAGGCGGGCGTGTCGGCTCCAGGATGGTCGTCCAGTGCTGTCTGGTTCGACTACGACAATGACGGGCGCCTGGATTTATTCGTCTGCCGATTTGTTGATTTCGATAAGGGAAAGAATTTGCCCTGTGCTGCTGGCGACAGCCCGGGCTATTGCATTCCCCGGTTGTATAAGCCCATGACCAGTTGGCTTTTCCACAACAACGGAGATGGCACGTTCACCGATGTAAGCAAGGCCTCAGGGATCGGCAATTTTCTGGGAAAAGCCTGGGGAGCGGTGGCAGCCGATCTCAACAATGACGGCTTAATGGATCTGTTCGTCGCTAACGACACCGTCCAGAATTTTCTGTTCGTCAATAAAGGGAATGGCAAGTTCGAAGAGATCGGCGCGGAGGCTGGCGTTGCTTACAGTGACGCGGGTCGCCCGCGATCAGGAATGGGCGTAGATTCTGCGGATTTCAATCAAGACGGATGGATGGATCTCTTCGTCGCGAATATTGATCACGAGTTCTACTCTCTGTATCAGAACAATCACGATTTGACGTTCGATGATCAGGCTCTGTCGGCCGGCGTTGCCAAACCGACGCGCCTGATGAGCGGATGGGGGCTGAAGTTCTTCGATTATGACAATGATGGAGATTTGGATCTCTTCCTCGCAAACGGCAATCCCGATGACCTGATTCAAGTCTTTCACAAAGACGTTGGCTACGAAGAACCGCTTCTCCTGTTCCACGGCAACGGCAAGACTTTCGAAAATTTCAGCGCCAACAGCGGCCCTCTATTCAGTCAGACGTTCTCGGCGCGTGGCTTGGCTGTAGGCGACTTCGACAACGACGGAGCCGTAGATGTTCTGGTTTCGTGCAACAACGAGGCGCCTCTCTTGCTGCGAAATAAAGTTGGCGCTCAAAATCATTGGCTAGGCATCAAACTGGTTGGGACGAAGTCGAACATCGATGCGATCGGAGCCCGTATCACTTATCAAGCCGGAGATTTGAAGCGTATCCGGACCAAGGTCGGCGGTGGCAGCTTCATGTCGTCTCACGACCCTCGACTCGTTCTTGGTGTTGGTAAGCAGACGGCAATTGATTGGATCGAGATCAAGTGGCCAAAACCGAGCGGTACCGTGCAACGAATTCCGAATCCTCCGATCGATCGCTATATCACGATTCGCGAAGGGCAACCACTCTGATCTTCTAAGCAGGAAGGTGCCCTTCAGCGAGAAGGTACGCATGCAGCTTGAGCCAGTTGCTTGCGTTCGGAATCCGCTTTCTTGGCTTCTTTGCTCGCCTCCAAAGTTAGGTCACGCGCTCCGAAGCCTACCCCGATATTCTTCAAGAACGCATTCGGGGGCGTGCCTCCTGAGAACATCCAGACGAAGTCATTTGGGATCTACGCAGGCGACCGTGCGCGAAACCGGAATTGCGAATCGGCGGCTTCCGCGGAGCGAAGTCGATCTTCAGAGCTCAGCTATTGAGGTCCGCGTCCTTTGCGGAACTCGCAATTCCCGCTTGGACGAATCGTGCCGAGTTCGGGCGGCAGGCCGACCAAAAGATGTGACCAGCTCGAAATTCGGATTGTCGAACACTGTGCCTCCCTTCACATGCACGATTCATGAGAATTCTGTAGCGTTTTCTGAGCCGGTCGCAGATGCCTTTGTCCGTTCGGTCGCAAGCCTGCGAAATCGGATTCGCTCCGCGAGCCGAGGATCTACCCTAATCGCTAAAGAACCATCGGGTTTTCTGGGATTTGGTGGCGGCGGTAGGACTCGAACCTACGACCTACGGATTATGAGACCGTCGCTCTAACCACCTGAGCTACACCGCCACTTGCTGCAAAGGGAAGATATGCGAAAGAAACCTACGTGCTGGCGTGGGACCAGCGCTTTCGCGGCATGGAAGCAACGAACCCGGAGGAGCGTTACGTCCAATCCTTAATTCTAAGATCGCGGGTGAAATAGGTCAAACCGTCGAGTCCGTAAACGGATCACCGAGGCGCCATGATAAAAAGCTATCTGACCGCTTATGAAAGCAATCGCCGTCATCCCCGCTCGTCTGGCCTCTACTCGGCTGCCCCGCAAAATGTTGCGCCAAATCGCTGGCAAACCGCTCATCGGAGTCGTGTACGAGGCGGTGCGTTCCTCATCACTTTTGGCCGACGTCATTATCGCGACCGACTCCGAAGAAATCATGGCGGCCTGCAAAGAACACGGCTGGTACGCACAAATGACTTCTTCGGCGCATCGCAGTGGTACCGAACGCGTGCATGAGATCTCCGGCCGCGAGAGCGCTGATGTCTATCTCAACGTCCAGGGAGACGAACCTCTGGTGCGCACCGAACAGATTGCATCGCTTTTGCGGGTAATGGAGAATCCAGGGGCTCTAGTCGGCACTTTGATGACGCCCGCCGCGGCCATCGATATATCCAATCCGAACGCGGTTAAAGTGGTAACCGATCTGAATGGCCGAGCGCTGTATTTTTCTCGTGCGACCATACCATTCGATCGCGACGGAACGGCGCCGCGCTACTTCAAGCATCTGGGGCTGTACGCCTATCGCAAACCTGCGTTAGACCGGTTTATTTCTCTCCCTGAGTCCTCTCTGGAACGGAGCGAGCGGCTCGAGCAACTAAGATTTCTAGAGAACGGAGTCGAGATCTATGTGGACGAGACTCCCTACGACAGCGTCGGAGTTGATACCGAAGAAGATCTTCAGCGAGTCATTGATATCTTGAAGCAACGGTGACGTGTCATTATTTACTCTTCCGCTCGTCGGCGAGTCGCTGACGAAGCTGTTCCCGCGCATGTTGGGCGAGTTCCCGGCACGCGCCCGTATCAACCAGAGGGTCTGGCTTCATTCCTGGTTCGCGCCCTGCAACGCGGTCCCACAGTGCTCCCGTCTCGGGATGGGTGGTAATCACAATATCGCAGGGCGTCGTGTCGAGAAACGCAAAACTCTTTTCAAAATCCGCGAGCACATGGGGATACTCGCGGCTATCAGTAAACCGAAATGCGGAGGCAGAAACGGGTGTAAGACTGTCGGCATAGACCATGTCATGACAAACATCGCCCTCGCACGATTTCCACGTCCAACTCGTGCCGCCAGGTGTGTGTCCGGGTGTGAGGTGCGCCGTCACGGAGGCTCCTCCGACGGTGAAAGTCTCCGCATCATGTAGGATGCTCACGGTGCTGATCGGCGGAATTGGTTGCAAAATTCCGTATTGCGGATCGCCGCGGCTAACGCCGCCTTTCCTCATCACGTCCGCACTCCACTCGCTGGCGATCACACGTGCGCCGCTCATGCGTTGCAACGCCGCAATCCCGCCAGCATGATCGAAATGCACGTGTGAATTCAGGATGATCTTTACATCCTGAACGCGGAAGCCGAGGGATTGAATATTTCCGGCAATCTGCTGCGCCGACTCTGGCAACGCGCCATCGATCAAAATATGCCCGGCTGGGGAAGTAATCAGGATCGAGCTCAGGCCGTGCGGCCCCACGTAATAGGTATTGCCGAAAATACTAAAGGGTTTCTGAGGGCGATCCCACTCGGCGCATTCGCTGCAGGACGAGCTCTTAGCTTGGCCGGTGGCCAGTCCAACCGATCCTGCTAGCAAGACACAGGCTAAGAGCATTCGTGAGGCAGGACGTGGCTTCAAATCTTAGGATGGACGTTCTGCGTCCGCCCCCATTCTTCGGCAGCAGCTAACCGCCGCGAGATCGACGGATGCGAATGGAAAAACCACTCTACCCATTTGGAAGGCGCTCGTTCTGCCAGGTTTTGTTCGGCGAGCTTATTCATCGACGAGATAAACGGCTCGACGCTCGCAGTGGTTTCGAAGGCATAGCGATCAGCTTGTCTCTCGTTAAATCTCGAGTAGGCATTCATCGCAGGCATCAGGACGAAAGACAACACCACCGAAATGAGAGCCAGAAGGGGCAGATTCGCGAAATCCGACAACTCCTCAAACATGTGCTGATCAACAGCATAGTGCAGCGTCCAGTTCGCCGCCCAGAATCCAAATAGCGTTATCCCGGCCTGCACGAAAATGCTTTTAAGGATGTGCTTGTGCACATGATGTCCGAGCTCATGGGCGAGAACGGCCTCAATCTCCTCGGGCGTGTAGTTATCAAGAAGAGTGTCGGCCAGGATGATGCGTCTGGTATTGCCGAGTCCGGTAAGTGCGGCGTTGGCCTTTTTGCTCTTCTCGGAAAGTTTCCAACGATATACACCACGGACGCGCGTTCCGGCATGCTCGCTCAGCACAACCAGGCGGCGCCGCAGGTCTTCATTCTCGAGTGGCTCGAACTTATAAAAGATGGGAAACAGCACAACCGGCGCAAGTTGCGCCAGTAGGATGAACAGCCCCATGAAGAGAGCCCAGGCCAGCAGCCACCAATGTTGCGGCCATTGCCGGATGGTGAAATACAACAACTCCACAACGATCCCACCCAGCACCAGGCCGACCAAAAATCCTTTGAGTTCGTCCCAAGCCCATGAACCAAACCGCTGGTTCGAAAGCTTGAAGCGCCGTTCGACACGGAACCCGTAGTAATCGAGACCGATTCCGAGAATCTTGCTGATGCCCAGCAGGAGAAGAAGGTAAACGAAGAGCGAGACGGTGTAGCTCTGAAATCCCCAACGGTAAGCAAGATCGCGCAGCCAGCCCGACCAACGCGTCACCAGCAGCACGACCAGAAATAGGAAGCCGATGCCGAAATCGGCAATGCCGAGCCAGCGCCGGATTTGGTTGTAACGATGGGCCTCAGGCGAATCGCCCTGTGCCACGACTGGATCGGTTGCCATGTTTAAAGGTATCTGGTTACGAGTATCGCATCATCCCGATCGAGCCCGCTCACGCGTCCACGAAGCTCTCACCCTGCGTCAGAAGTTCGCTGACTAATTCAGGAGACGAAGCTTCGGTGTACAGTCGCAACAACGGTTCTGTCCCCGAGGCCCTGAATAGCACCCACGCCTCCGCTCCATTTCCGTTCGTCGGCGCGTCCAGAAAGAATTTCACGCCGTCCAAATGCTCTTTCTTCAACACCCGGTAGCGGCCCAGCGTTTGCGTGTTCTCGGCGCGTGCGCGTTGGATTGCGTTTTGCTTTACGCTCTCCGGAATGTGCAGATCGCGGCGGCCGTAATAATGGGGACCGAACTCGCGCTGCAGGTCGGCTACCAGTTGGCCAAGCGGCTTACCCTCTTCAGCCATCGCATTGGCAAGCAGCAAGCAGTTCAACACTCCGTCGCGCTCAGGAAGAAATCGCGAATAGCCGATGCCCCCGGATTCTTCGCCGCCCATAAGGATGTCGCGCTCCATCATCAGATCGGCAACGTACTTGAATCCAATCGAGGTCTCGTGCAACTTGCGCCCATATTTTGCACAGATGCGGTCGAGCATGCGCGTGGTGTTGAATGCGCGCACGACATCCCCCGGCCACTTCTTTCGCTCGAGAATCCAATGCAGCAGAACGCAGAAAATCTTGTGCGAATCGACAAAGCTGCCGTCTTCGGCGACTGCACCAATCCGGTCGGCATCTCCGTCGGTCGCGAGGCCGGCGTCGCATTTCTCACGGACGACCGTTTCCTGCAGCATAGCTGTATGTGGCTGGATCGGCTCAGGATTGATCCCCGGAAACAGCGGGTTCAACTCCTGGCGTATCGCCACAAACTGCACCCCACGCTCGGCGAAGATTCCGGAGAGAATGCCGCGCCCGGAGCCATACATCGCATCAACCGCAAACTTGAATTTCGTTTTCGCAATCAGATCCATGTCTGCAAAGCCGCAGACAGCGGCGACGTATGCCTTCTTGAGATCGACCTCTTCGATCGCGGACTTAGTTCCTTTGGGCGCCGCGCCCGACGCCAGTTCTTCCTCGATCTTCTTCATGATGGCAGGCGTCGCCGACCCGCCGAAATTGCCTTTGAACTTCACTCCGTTCCAGTTCCACGGATTGTGGCTGGATGTGACCATCACCCCGCCCGCAGCGCCTTGGTGCTTCACCGCATACGAAAC
Organism: uncultured Acidobacteriota bacterium; assembly: GCA_963793945.1. Classification (GTDB taxonomy): domain Bacteria; phylum Acidobacteriota; class Terriglobia; order Terriglobales; family Acidobacteriaceae; genus Sulfotelmatobacter. The sequence continues at coordinate 88,265 of CAWCCE010000005.1, forward strand.
CGCCGGCGTGGGCGTGTAATCGTTCGCGAGTTTGACCGGAATTCCGGCGGCTGCAATCACGTCCGCAACAATCTGCGCTGCTCGCGGCGATGCGAACCGTGCGTCGTAACCGACGATTACCCCGTGTTGCGGCTGTTCATATTTCAGGACGTACGATGCTATGGCACCAGCCACACGCCGCACGTTCTCAAAGGTGAAGTCATCGGCGATGATTCCACGCCAGCCGTCTGTTCCGAATTTGATCTCTTGCGTCATAGCATTCGATGGTGAATACGCAGCGGCGAATGCTTCGGAAAACTACGCACTAGCCCCTGACCACTATTCACTTTCTTACGTAAGCTTATGCATCTTCTTCTCGTCGAGATACTTCACAACTTTGCCCACATCCTGCGCATGCTGCCGCGTCGTGATCAGCAATGCATCGGGTGTTTCTACGACAACCAGATCAGTGACGCCCACCGCCGCCACAAACTTCCCCGGAGCGTGCACGTAATTGCCGCGCGCATTCAGCAAGAAAACTCCGGAACTCGCCACCAGATTACCCTCTGGCGGAGTGCTCTTGGCAGTGTGGTGCTCGTGCAGAGCGGTCCAAGAGCCAAGATCATTCCATCCGAAATCAGCCGGAAGACAGAAAATATTCCCAGAATGTTCGCCCTTGGCCGAGCGTGGTTCCAGCACAGCATAGTCGACACTGATGTTTTCGCACTTGGGGTACAACCGCTTGAAAGTCGCAGCGAATTTGCGCGTGCCATAACTCGCGGCTATCTCGTCGAGCAAAGCTGCGGTCTTGGGTAGGTGTTCTTTCAGCGCATCGGCTAACGTCTGCGCGCTCCACAAGAACATCCCACTATTCCAAAAATAATTACCCGCAGCCACAAACTCAGCCGCTGTCTCGGCATTCGGTTTCTCGGTAAATCGGCGCACATGCAATGCGTCGCCTTGAAACAGCTCTCCGGCCTCGATATACCCGTATCCAGTCTCAGCGCGATTTGGACGGATCCCGAGCACCACAATATTCGGCCCGGCGGACGCAACTTCAATTCCTCGCTCCAGTGTTTCGAGATACCGCTTTTCGTCGGCGATCACGTGATCGGAAGGAAACATCCCAATGACCGCGTCAGGATTGTCGCGCAACAACAAGAATGCGGCGAGACCAATCGCGGGCGCGGTATTGCGCGCAGCCGGTTCGGCCAGAATCTGTGCCTTCGGGACTTTTGGTACCTGCTTTGCAATTGCAAACTGCAGGTCATCGTTGGTAATGATCCAGAATTTCTTAGCGGAAGCGAGTGGAAGCAGGCGCGCCACCGTCTGCTGAATCATCGTCTGCTTGCCGTCGAGCGCCAACAACTGTTTCGCGCGTTTCCTCCGACTGAGCGGCCAGAAGCGCGTGCCACGCCCTCCAGCGAGTATTACGGGATAGAAGTTCGAGTTCTTAGCCACGAATGTTTGGATCTCCAATGACTCGAGCGCAAAACCTTGCAGTTGAAGCTACAGTCTTGTTTCTGGTTCGGGCAGTACTTTGCCCGGCACATATGCGCGCAAAAATTCGATCGACCATTGCGGACGCACGCCAAAGTGCCCAACGCTCGCGGGAATCACGACTGCGTCTCCCTTTGCCATTGTCACCGGATCCGTTCCCGCCGCCTCGATTACGCCGCAACCTTCCACGGCCACCAGAATCTGCACAGAGGTTTTTCCCGAATCGTCTCTCGTCACCAGCTGCAGTGGATCTTTCGCCTCAAACATATCCACTACAAAATACGGAGCAGCAACCAACGGCGCATACCGGTTCTTCCCGTCCTGCTTGGGCGCGGGACGCAGCACCTTGCCCGAATTTACTTTTTCTTTTACCGCCGCCATGCCGTCTTTCAGATGCAATTCCCGTGGACGCCCGTAGTCATATAAACGATAAGTCGTGTCCGATTGCTGTTGCGTTTCGACGATCACCGAGCCGGGTCCTAGCGTATGCACGGTTCCACCTGCAACGTAGATCATGTCGCCCGTATAAACATCTACCCAGTTCAGTGCTTCCTCGGCTCGCTTCTCGTGAATCGCCGTTTCTAATTGCGCGGCGGTAACTCCGGGCTTAAGGCCCAACCCGATCTGCGAGCCGGGTTTCGCGTGCGCTACATACCAGCATTCGGTCTTTCCCCAGGGTTGTCCTACTCGCAGCGCTTGCTGGTCGTCGGGATGGACCTGCACCGAAAGTTTTTCGTGCGGAAATAAAAACTTGAGCAGCAAGGGAAAGCGTTTAGGATCGCGCGCGGCTTCGCCTACCAATTCGCGCTGATATTGTTTGCTTAAATGCGCCAGAGTTTTGCCCGTGAACGGCCCATTGGCAACCTTGCACTCGTCCCCGCTCAACCAGGCTTCGCCGATCTTCTCGGCGAATTTGTGGTTCGGATAAATCGGCGATAGATCCTCCGTGCCCCACGGCCGCGGATCGAAACCCGGCAGCATCAACAATGGATAGAGGTTTTCCATGCAATCCGTGCGCCCATGAAAAAGACCGCTCGCAAACGGAACGGCCTTTGCCGAACCAAACTAAATGTTCCGCCAGTGAGCTTCTGTTTGTGCGTGAAGCGCTCTTAAAGCGCCCCGAAGAACTTCCGCATGCGCTCCAGCCCGCGATCCAGTTCAGCCTTCGAAGTGGCATACGAAACGCGAATATGCTCGCCCGTGCCGAATCCCTCGCCAGGAACGGTGGCCACGTGCGCTTCGCGCAACAGTCGTCCGGCCACATCCGAAGCGGATTTCAGCCCGCCTCGTCCGAGGAAAGACGAAATATTCGGATACGCGTAAAACGCTCCCTCCGGCAGAGTGCAAGCTCACACCCGGAATGGACCGCAGCCCGTTCACCACATGATCCCGCAGCTGAATATATTCACGCCGCATTTGCTCGACGCATTCCTGCGGGCCCTTCAGCGCGGCTACGGCAGCCTTCTGCACGATCGACGTCGGATTCGAAGTTGACTGGCTCTGTAGCTTCGCCATTGCGCTGGTTACCGCCGCCGGGGCCATCGCGTAGCCCAGCCGCCAGCCGGTCATGGCATAGGTCTTCGAGAGCGAGCCCAGCACGACAAATCTTTCTTTATATTCGCGCAGCGCGCCCACCGAAAAATTCTTTCCCGTGTAATTCAGGTAGACGTAGCACTCGTCCGACAGCACCCAGATGCCGCGCTCGTGCGCCAGGCGAACCACCTACGTCATGTCTTCCGGACTCATCACCGCGCCCGACGGATTCGATGGAGAATTCAGAATGATGGCCTTGGTCCGCGGCGTGATCAGGCTTGCCACCATCTCCGCCGTCACACGAAATCCCTGCGCCTCGTCCGACTCCAGCAGCACGCAATTTCCACCCGCGTACCGGATGATGTCCTTGAACGAAACCCAGTAGGGCACCGGCAGGATCACTTCGTCGCCGTGATCGACCAGCACTTGAATCGCATTGAACAGCGCGTGCTTGCCGCCCGTGGAGGCGATCACTTCTTCGCGCCGGTAATCGGAATCGAAATCCACGTTGTGCCGGTGCGCGATGGCATCGCGCAACTCCGCCGTGCCGGCAACAGCCGTGTATTTCGTGAAGTTCCCCTGAATGGCGGCAATGGCCGCGTCTTTAATGTGCTGCGGCGTCGCGAAATGCGGCTCTCCCGCGCCGAAATCGACCACGTCGATTCCCTGCGAGCGCAGTTTATCGGCCTCGGCAACCACGGCCATGGTGGCCGAGGGCTCAATGCGGTTGATTCTTTCGGTAAGTCGTAGCGCTTCCGTTGTCGCGGTCGTCATGCCTTCTTCTTCCTTCTTCTTGGGAACTTCGATTGACTTCGCTTCTTGCAATTTGTAAGCGGGATCCAGCTTCTCGCGCAGCTTCTGCTCCACCACTTCCGGCACCAGCCCTTTCACCGGACCGCCCGCCTGCGCCACTTCTCTCACCAGCCGTGAACTCACATACGAATATTTGTCCGCCGGCATCATGAACACAGTTTCCAGCGTGGGCTCGAGCTTCCGGTTCATCAGCGCCATTTGCAGTTCGTACTCATAATCGCTGATGGCCCGGATTCCCCGCAGCACGCAGATCGCATTCATCGACTTCGCGTACTCCACCATCAATCCGTCGAAACGTATCGATCCGCACATTATGCAAGTCCTTGGTGAGTTCCTTCAGCATTTCCAGGCGCTCGGCCACGCTGAACATCGGAACTTTCTCCGAGTTCCGCAGGATCGCCACGATCAGCTCTTCGAAGATCTTGCTCCCTCGCTGAATCAGGTCGAGGTGCCCGTTGGTCGGCGGATCAAACGAACCGGGATAGATAGCCGTGCCCTTATTCAATGGTTCTCACCGGAACGACGGGGTTCAGCATGGAGCAGCAGATGCGTAATAGGAGATTCTATGCGGGTGGGACTAGGGATGGCAATCACCAGCTCGGGATAGCTGTTAAGCAGGACGGGCGTGTCGGCGGGCGCTTCGTGCGAGCGAGATTGGGAGATCCGGGCAGGACTCCGTGAGAAGTAGCCCCGCCCGGAGGCAATCGAACTTAACGCTTGGCCGCCGCGATCGGCGCTCTAACCGGCTCCGGCGGGGCGCTAGGCATGGTCGTGACCCTGCCTGTCGTGGTGGCGGGCCCGGCTGCAGCTGCCGGCTGTGCGGGTGCCGCAATCAGTCCAAGTGCCTTTCGCACTTCCGTATCGAGCCGAGCGGTTACATCCTTATTGTCTTTCAGGAACTGGCGGGCATTCTCGCGGCCCTGACCGATGCGTTCACTCTTGTAGCTGAACCACGAGCCAGACTTCTCCAGAATGTTGTTGTTGACCGCCAGATCGAGCAGATCGCCTTCCCGCGAAATGCCTTCTCCATAAAGGATGTCGAACTCCGCTTCGCGGAAAGGCGCGGCGACCTTGTTTTTGACGACTTTTACCTTGGTTCGCGATCCGGTCACCACGTCGCCTTCTTTGATCGCTGCGATGCGCCGAATGTCGACACGCACCGAGGAGTAAAACTTGAGAGCGCGTCCGCCGGTCGTTGTTTCTGGATTTCCGAACATCACACCAATCTTTTCGCGGATCTGGTTAATGAAGATCAGGCAAGTCCGTGACTTTGAGACGGTCCCAGTCAGTTTCCGCAGCGCTTGAGACATCAGCCGCGCCTGCAATCCCATGTGGCTATCGCCCATTTCGCCATCGAGTTCGGCCTTGGGCACCAACGCCGCCACCGAATCGACGACTAGTACGTCAATCGCATTCGAACGGACCAGCGCTTCCGTGATTTCCAGCGCCTGCTCACCATAATCCGGCTGCGACACAAGCAGATCGTCGACATTCACACCGAGTTTCTTCGCGTAGCCAGGATCGAGCGCATGCTCGGCGTCCACGAAAGCGGCCATACCGCCAGTCTTCTGAGCCTCGGCGATGACTTGCAGCGTAATGGTCGTTTTGCCCGACGATTCCGGTCCGAACACTTCCACCACGCGCCCGCGAGGAAAACCGCCCACGCCCAGCGCCGCATCGAACGAGATCGAACCCGTGGAGATCACCGAGATCGGGACGATCGCTTCTTTCGACCCCAACCGCATGATCGATCCCTTGCCAAACTGCTTTTCAATCTGGGATACCGCCAGTTCGATTGCCTTGCCCCGCTCGTCCGCCATGGAGTGGCTCCTTTAGAAAGTGCAGCACTAAATGAAATCTAATCTGGCCGGATTATACATAGGAATCGAAGCGAAGAAAAGGCGAATCAAGAGAATTAACCTGTGGAAGGTTCCAAAATGGGTCGGTCAGTCCTCTGGTAGCGTGAATCCCACCTTGTCATCCTGAGGCCCGCGCTCTTTGCGGACCGAAGGACCTCTGCACCCGCCGGCAGCACCGATGTCCCCGACGAGTGCATAGGTTTTCGCTTCGCTCAGAATGACAATTGGCAACGTTTACCGCTGCAGCAAATCCACCGGTGCCGTCACATCGTGCACTCGGAAATACTTCGCAAGCGCCGGATATTTCCGCGCCACCGCCTCATACATGGCGTAAGCCACATTCCGGTAAGACACATGTCCAGCCGGTGTAGTCCGGAGCTCGGAAATGTAAACTGCCTCGGCAAAATCCATTTTGAAGAGCGCCCGCTTACGGAACGCCAATGGAATCGCATACTGTGCATTTTCTTCCGCTTCTGGAGTTTTGCGCGCACTCAGCTTGTCGACTGCCGCCTGCACGCGCCGCATCGCTAACTCATAGCGTCCGCGCACGCCTGCGTCTTCCATATCGAGCAGCATCTCGAAGCCATGCTGCGTGGTGAATCCCTGCATCACCTGGATGCAGCGCCGGTGACGATGCATGTCGCGGAATCCGCCCGTATCCATCAGGATATCGAAGCGGAACTGTTGTCCCGCGCGGAATCCGCGCAGCATCTCGTCGTACCGCCCACGATGCTTCAGCCCCAGATCGATGATCTCCCGCCGCCGTCTTTCCCCAGCCACCTGCACTGCCTGCCGAATCTGGCGATACGAGTGATGGCAATGCTCATAGAGCAACGTCGTCGCAATCTCAACCTCCAGAGGCTCTTCATCGAGCAAATCGACGATTGCCTTTGATGGCGCGACGGGCTCGCCAGCCATCATTTCGCGCGCCGCCTGCCGCAACTCCCGCCGCGTTTCCATCTCATACACATTCGGATCGGCATACTTCACTAACGTCGGCGCCACACGTACTTCGCGCAACAATTCCTGCTCTGCCCGCGCTCCCAACTCCGCGTCCACCGTCCGAATCCGCGCAACCAGGTCCTGCAGCGACTCTGCATTCACGTTGTAAGCCGCGCCGGTCGCCGCCTTTTTCAAAGACTCGCCTAATGTTCGAACCTCTTTATGTGTATGCGACAGCAGATGCGCAACCTGGGTTTCGAGCGTTCGCGCGTTGACGATTTCTCCCAGAGAAGTATTCGTCGCCAGCGGCAGCAGGTACCGAGTGATGTCGAATGCGCGCGCTTTCAGCGTCCGTTCATACGCGTCCTGCTTCATTTCGGCCGGCTTCGGCGTGATGTTGATCAGGTATTGCGTCATGTGCGCCGAAAGAGCTTCGTACTCTGCGAAGAGAAAATCCAAGGTCTCGCGATAGAGCTTGCGTCCCTCGTCGTCGCCGCCGAAATCCGGTGTGTAATATCCGCTCTTCTTGAAATCCTGATACCGAGTCGATCGCTCCTGCCCATCCCAGCGCTGTTCATCGGCAAGTTCAATGGCAGCTAGAATCGACAGCCGCTCGATCGCCAGCGCGATGTGCGCCAGATCGGCAATCGACCGGTGTCCATACTGGAAGTAGAAAGTATTGAGAAACTTTTCCGCCTTCTGCGTGCTGATCTCGCGCAGCGATTCCTTCATCGATAGCGCCGAGCGCGAATACTTCGCCATCGCGTAAGCCTGAATTTCCGGCTCGACGCCGAATACGGCAAATACTTCGGTCGAGGGTTCCGCCGCAACCGGAGCCGAAATCTCGGCCACGGACCCGTCCGTTCCCGTCGAGCGCAGCGGCGATCGATGCCCGGAATCTTTGTCGGGGCTGGCAGAGTTTTTGTTGGAAGGCTTGGGCATCGTCAGCACATTCGTATTCTGGGACATAAGAGTGTCCGAATGGTACGCGGCGCAGTTGTGGATAAGCAATGCGATTCGTCGAATTGACCCTTCAGATTAGAGGGTACGTGGGAAATAGCCGCCATAAGCGCTAAGGTTAAGACAGAATCCCCGGGGGGTGATCCGTTGTCGACTCCGTGGAGTTAATCGGCCGAATACAGATCATGCCTGAATATCGCCGCCGTTGCGGGGCGAGTTGGCGAGCCTGCAAATGAATAACTGTCTGACTGTCCGTCGTCCGCGTAGAACGGAGAATTGAGTTCGAGCAAAGCAGGAATTTCACTAAACTTTCGAACCTTGAACGCGGTTTCCCCTCTCATTTATACAGATGAGTTGCCGCCCTTTAGTTCGTGGCCTGCGAAACATCGCCTTCCGGGGCGACAGTCGAGTGCCGCATGGATGACGTACAATTCGTACTTCTTGCCCAAGCCGGAGATCGGAACGCCTTCGAGCTTTTACTGAGCACGATCTACCCTTCGCTCTTTCGATACATCGCGGCTTTGGTGGGCAGCACGGAAGCGGACGACATCGTCCAAGATACGGCGATCCAGATTCACCGGAAACTTCGATGGCTGCGGGAGCCCGCCCACTTCCGCCCCTGGGCGTATCGGACTGCATCGCGGCTCGCGATTGCTCACCTGAAGAAACGGAAGCGCTGGGACTTCTTAGAAGACCACGTCGAGCTGGCAGACACTTTGGCCTTGCCGGAGGATTTCGAGGCCAAGGTCCTATGGACTGACCAGCTCCAGGCGATGGCCAGCGAAGTGTCTCCCGCGAGCCGCGCCGTTTTCCTGTTGCACTATCAGCACGAACATTCTCTGGAAGAGATTTCCGCCGTCCTGGAGATTCCAATCGGAACCGTAAAATCGCGTCTTTTCTACGCCGTCAAAACTCTTCGAAAGAAGTTCCCGAGAGAGGATTCTTATGAATAACACCCCATCAGGCAAGTCTGAGCAGCCAAAATCGACGGCATCCGTCCGTGAGGCATTGGACGCTGTGGATCGGTCGGAATTGAAGGGCCGCCTGCTGCTTGCGTTCGTCATCGCAGGAGCCATTGCCCTGGCAATATGGTTTGACCTGGCCGTCCGGACCTCCGTTGCTCCTACCAACACAATCATCACTCGCGCGGTGGCGATGATCGTCGTGATGCTGGCGCTGGCGACTGTGAGACTACGGAATGAGATGAGCAAGAACACTCGGACCATCCTGAGAGCGATTGCTGAGATCGATTCCACAAAGAGGACGTCATGATTCCACACCTTCCAAACGCGGTAACGACGCAACGATTGCTATCGTTGCTCCTGCTTATAGCTATCACCAAGATTTGTTCGACGGCGACTTTGGTCCTCCTTGGCGACTATCGCGCGGCGCGTATCTCCTACTTTAGACGAGTCCTCCGAATAGCTGGCAAGGTAACGCCACCAGTGATGTCGTTGGTGGCGGGGTTACTGGAGTTCTCACGCGGAGACGCAAGAGGAGGCTGGCTGTTTATCGCAGGTTCTTTCCTCATCGCAGGGTTCGCGGCCTTCGTCATGGACCTCCGAAGTCGCGGAAAGTTCTACGGCGCTGCCGATTGGATGCAGCGCTTCCTGACCCCAACGCAAGTGAAGCTCGCGTTACTAGCCTTTTTGAGCGTCGTATTCATCCTCGCTATCCGTATCCGATAGAAGAAATGGCATTGGGGACGATCATTGCGACTGCAGAACGGTCAGCTACGAGAAACCCCGGCGAGATTTGCGGAGGTTGCTGTTTAGAGTTAGTTGTTCTTGGCGCGTATGCAGGCAGCCACCGCGTATAATCTTGCGTTCGTTCCACTGCATTCACTAAACGATGTTTCGGGAGAACAAGCATGTCCTTATCAGGACGCGTAGCCTTCGTCACCGGCGCCTCTCAAGGCATCGGACGTACCTGCGCCCTGCGCCTCGCCAAAGAAGGTGCCGCTGTCGTCGTTGCCGCCCGCAATCAGGAGAAACTCAACGAACTGGCTGCCGAAATATCCGCCGCCGGCGGAAAGGCCAACGCCTTCGCCCTCGACGTCGCCGACGAGGAGCAGGTGAAAACCACCGTGAAGGCCGCCATAGCCCAATTCGGCAAGATCGACATCCTCGTCAATAACGCGGGAATCACCCGCGACCAACTCGTCATGCGCATGAAGCGCACCGACTGGGACGCCGTCCTCCAAACGAACCTTACCTCCGCTTACCTTTGCATCCAGCAAGTCATCCCCTCCATGCTTAAGCAGCGTTGGGGACGCATCATCAATATCACCAGCGTTTTCGGCCAGATGGGACAGGCTGGGCAAGCCAACTATTCCGCCTCCAAAGCCGGCCTCATCGGCCTCACCATGGCGATCGCCCGCGAGGTCGGCTCGCGCAACATCACTTGTAACGCCGTTGCTCCCGGATTCATCGAAACTGCCATGACCGCCGTCCTCAGCGACGAGTTCAAGCAAAACGCGGTGAAGCAGATTCCATTGGGCCGAGTTGGAACTTCTGAAGATGTTGCCAGCGCCGTGGCATTCCTGGCCTCCGACGAAGCCTCCTACATTACAGGCCACACGCTCAGCGTCAACGGCGGCATGCTCATGGGATAGGCTCAACCACAGAGGAAACGGAGGGCCACAGGGTGAAAACGAATTCCGATAGTTCGCAGCCTTCGCCTGTCTTCTCTGTGCCCTCTGTCGGGAAAGGTCTGTCATTTACGCAAGCCGTATCTCCGACTCAGATTGCACAAGCCCGCGAACTCTTCCTCGAATACGCACAGTCCCTCGGTTTCAGTCTTTGCTTCCAGAATTTCGATAAGGAGCTAGCCGGCTTGCCCGGGGACTATGCTCCTCCTGCGGGACGCCTGCTTCTCGCGGAATACGAAGGTCAACTCGCGGGATGCATCGCGCTCCACAAACTCGAAGATGCTGTTTCCGAAATGAAGCGCCTCTACCTTCGCCCGCAATTTCGTGGCAAAGGGCTGGGTCGCGCTCTCGCCAATCGAATCATCGCGGAAGCCCGCCAGATCGGCTATCAGCGCATGCGACTCGACACCGTCGAGCCGGTTATGAAAGATGCCGTTGCCATGTATCGCAAACTCGGCTTCCGCGAAATTCCTGCCTACTGTGCGAATCCTATTGCTGGGGCGCTCTACATGGAACTCCTCTTGTAATCGCGGATCAGATCAATTAACAATGTCGGCGCGCAAAACGAAGAGGTCCAGCCATGAAGCAGATTCTCTTGTTCGTTGTTCTTTTGGCAACAACACTCGCCTTCGCCGCGGAGGGCAAGAATGTGTCTTACAAAAGCGGTGACGAAACCGTGCAGGGCATCCTCTACTCACCCACGGGCAAAGGTCCGTTTCCTGCCCTGATCGTGGTTCACGAATGGTGGGGACTGAACGACTGGGTGAAAGAGCAAGCGTCGAAACTGGCAGATGAGGGCTATGAAGCGCTTGCGATCGACCTCTATCGCGGGAAGGTCGCTACGACGCCCGACATGGCGCACGAGATTATGCGCGGAGTCCCCGAAGACCGAGCTAAGCGCGATCTCCACGCTGCGTTCGAATATCTCGTCGCCCAGTCGAGCGTTAAGAAAGACCGCATCGGCGCCATCGGATGGTGCATGGGCGGCGGTTACGCGCTCGACGTCGCGTTGCAAGAACCTACTCTTGCCGCCGACGTAATCAACTACGGTCACCTCGCCACCGATCCTGAAACGCTAAAGAAAATCAATGCACCGATCCTCGGTCTGTTTGGCGGCCAAGATCGTGGCATCACTCCTGACGACGTTCACAAGTTTGAGCAAGCTCTCGAACAACTCGGCAAGACAATCGACGTCAAAATCTACGATGATGCGGGCCACGCTTTCGAGAATCCGAATAACAAAGAAGGCTATCGCGCAGCCGATGCAGCCGACGCGTGGCAGAGAACCGTCAATTTCCTGGCCACGACTCTGAAGAAGTGAAACCCGCCCTGCACACGGGTTTTAAGCACACAAGGATTGCTTAGGTATGTGCGTCCGCGCACGTCAATTAGTTTAACCATGTATAAGTAATGGCCGCTTCCACGCGAAAAGTTGTTTTCTGCCATCCATTTTTCGTATGGCACGAATGTCCCTCGTATGGCACAAATTTCCCACTTGCCAGAAGTTGCTCCTCTGGTTACTATGACCCATCCTGAAATGCTCCCAACGATGAATATCGGCGAGACGATCCGCAACTACCGGCTTCAGAAAGGTATGTCTCAGGGCGACATCGAAAAGCGAACCGGACTTCTTCGCTGCTACCTGTCACGCGTCGAGAATGGCCACACGATTCCTTCGCTCGACACGCTTTCCAAGATCGCTGGCGCGATGGAACTGCCACTGTCGCAATTTTTCTCCGAGCCAGGACACAGCAACGGCTCGAAGGGATTGCCCCAGCTCTCCGATGACGAAGTGCGTTTCCTCAGCCAGATCCGCCGCTATTCGACCAGCCTGAACGACAGCGACCGCAAGCTTGTCCTGGCCATGGTCAAGAAAATGGCGTCGAATTCTGCGAAGTAAGCTTCTAGCCACTAGCCACTAGCCGCTAGCTTCTAGCCAAGACCAAGACTGAAAGCCGTTCTGGTACATACCACCAAGTGCGCCTCCAGGTCCTTGACCCATCCGCCAAGAGTTCATAAAGACTTACGGCGAAGACTAGGAGCTAGAAGCTAGGAATTGTCCGCCTTACTTTCGTTCCATGCCCTTAGTGACCGAGGGATACCTCGCCTCGTGTGTCTCCAATCACTAAACTGTGGATGGAGACTCCTGTGACCACCGACGAAGAACTAAATCTTCTCGACTCCCAACTGCGCCGTTTGAAAATCGAGTACGAGATTTTCTTCAGCAATCCGACCAAGCGACCGCCGACGGATGTCGAGTGGAAAGTGCTGAGCTTGCTGCGCAAATTCTCCGATGGTGGACGCATGAACTTCTCCCAGCGCTACCGCTACAACGAGATGGCCCAGCGCTACGCGCTCTACAGCGATCTCTGGCGCAAGAAGTCCCGTATCCGCGAAGAAGGTTACCGCCGACCGCAGGATGCACTTCTCTCTGTGCAGGGAGTGCGTGTTGCCGAAGAAGAGCACAAGCCCCATCATCCTGTTTACGGCGTTAGTCAGGCTGCCGCCGCTGCGGCAGGGAGTGGAGCGATTTCGGCCCCGCACTTTACTCTGCACAGCGTGGATCAAGGCGAACGCGAGCAGGTCGAGCGTCTCTACAACACGCTGGTCGCGGCCAAGAAAAAGGCCGGCGAGAACGTTACCGGCAGCATCGACTCCTTTGCGACCTTCGTCCAGAAAAAGACCGAACAGATTCGCAAACAGTACGGATGCCAGGGTGTCGAATACTCTGTTGAACTTGCCGACGGCCACGTCAAACTGAAAGCCAAAGCGAAAACGTAAGCGAGGCGACAGTGAGACTTCTGCGACGGATTCTGATTACCGTGCTCGTCACAGTCGTGGCGATCGTTGCAGGAATCTATTGGATCTCGCCCATCGCTCTTTCCTTCTACGCGGCAAGAAAAGCCCCTCCCATCGCGCGGGTCGTGCCAACGGACCTGAAAGACGACACCGTCTCCCCAGCTTCGGGAATGAGACTTTCCTATCTCGGATATGATTTCGAAGTTCCTTGGATCGACCTCGATCAATCCAAAACTGAGGTGTACCCGAAGGACAAGGCCGAGAAGCGCTCGGCGATCTGCGTCTTCCGTTCTGGGCTGCGCCTGTGGATGAAGGTTGTTCCACCACGAGAGTTCTCCAATTTGTGGGCCACGGATTTCAAGACTCCACCGCAAGTGTTTGAAGCGATCTTCGGGCCAGGGACCGCCAGTTCCGACTACATTTTTGTAAATAATGTGTACCGCTTCACCCCGGACAAAATGCACTACTGGTCCCTTTCGCAGGCAGTTCACACTCGTGAACAAATGCTGCTCGTGACGAAATCGATCATGGCCGTGAAGGCGGCAGACTCAGGGATCTCTGACCTGCACACCCAGTTTTATAGAGGCTTCCAGCAGGGCAACCCTCAGACCAGCCGAGACACAGTTGTGGTTGACCTCTATTGCGGGGACGAGCACATTGAAATCCTCTTTCTCCAAAAGGACTACAACAGCCCGTCGGGCGTAACCCAGCCTGAAATCAACCGCATCATCCAGTCCCTGCACAAAGCAGTACCCTCTCAATCGGCAAATTCACCGATAGCCAAGTCGAACTGAAGGCGTTGTTTGGGCATTTAGCCATTCCCTCCAGTCCGGCTGCCCTAGTGACTTTCGTCTCTGAGTCTTTATCCCTCTGGCCTTCCTCCTGACTGAGGATAAGATGGCCTGCGCAGCTCGCGGCATTTGGCACGCACGACCCGGCCCCAGCCCGATGCAGCCTTGGTGGTAAGGCTCCGCGAAGAGTCCCGATCTTGGGCGACGCTGCAATCAACTGATTGGAGGATGGAAAATGGTATTAAAACGAGCACTAGCCTGCTTGTTTGTATTGACGCTCGCCTCCCGGGTACTCCTGGCCCAGAATTCTGAACTCAAGGTTGCCCACACCACTCACTCAGGCCCGATCACACCCTCCGCAAAGCCTTCGCCTAAACTTACAACCATCTTCAGCAATCTCGGACCAACTTCCACCAACGCGTACAACGACACAACGGGGTACTACGTCCTGGGGCCAGAGAATTCCGTAGGCCTGCCCGAGCAGGGAATCGGCCTTCCGTTCATCCCCACAGCTAATGCTCATGTCGAGCAGTTGCAAGTTGCGGTAGGTTGGGAGTCGGGTACTTCGCTGGTGAATGTCGGACTCTATAGCGACAATGCCGGAGTTGTAGGAACCCTGCTTTCGACCGGACATGCCGCTACCATCCCCGTCTTCGGAACCTGCTGCCAGTTGGTCACCGTTAACATCAAATCCACTGCTGTGACGGCCGGAACCCAGTACTGGATCGTGGTTACATCGGATGACACGAATGCTCCGGACTTCACCGGCGTTTTCGCGGCTTCCAATCTGGCGATCATCGGCGGAGACGTAGGCCTGACCGGATGGTTCTCATTCACCACCAACACTCCCGCTGCCGCCGCTCGCGGCACGGTCCCATAAACAATTCGATAGCTAGGAGAATCAAGGCCGCGAGTAATCGCGGCCTTATTTTTCTTGAAGGCGCAGCGTGGTTCGTTAGTACTTGGTCGTTAGTCGATCGTCCTGCTCCGCGTTCCCAAACGCAAGCGAGCTCCTTCCGATGCAGTCGGAAAATGATCTGAGCGAACGACCAACGACTAGCGACAAACGGCCGCTGGTTGCTGTTAGAATTTTTGGTCACTCCGCACTCATACCCTGTTCCCGAGGCCGATCATGTCCAGCACTCCGTCCAAAGTCCGCCGCGCCATCCTCAGCGTTACTGACAAAACCGGACTTGTCGATTTCGCGCGCAAGCTTTCTTCTCTTGGCATCGAACTCATCTCTACCGGTGGCACCGCCAAGCTGCTCCGCGAATCCAGCATCGTAGCAAAAGACATTTCCGATCTCACCGGATTTCCGGAAATGCTCGACGGCCGCGTGAAGACGCTGCACCCCAAAGTCCATGGGGGAATTCTTCATCGCCGCGAAGATCCCAAGCACATCGCCGCCGTCGCCGAGCACGGCATCTCCCCGATCGACATGGTGGTCGTCAATCTTTACGCGTTCGAGAAAACTGCGGCCAAGCCTGGAGTCGCTTTCGAGGAGTTGATCGAGAACATCGATATCGGCGGTCCTTCCATGATTCGCAGCGCCGCCAAGAATTTTCAGGACGTCGCAATTGTTACTTCTCCCGCCGATTACGATGACATCGCCGACGAACTGCAGCGCGAGTCGAGCGCACTCTCGCGCGAAACAAAATGGCGTCTGGCGCAAAAGGCTTTCGCTACGACCGCCGCCTACGATTCGGCCATCGCGTCAACGCTGGAAGGTATCGGTGCCGATTCGTTTCAAACCCAGCCCGAGGTCAACGTATTCCCAGCCACACTCCGCTTTTCTTTTCACAAAACTCTCGACCTCCGTTACGGAGAAAATCCCCACCAGAAAGCGGCCATGTATTCCGACGGCTCGGGCGCGGGAGTGGCGAACGCCCGCCAATTACAAGGCAAGGAACTTTCGTTCAACAACATCGTCGATCTTCAAGCCGCATGGGATCTCGCCCAGGAATTTGACGAGCCGGTCGTAGCCATCATCAAACATACAAATCCCTGTGGCACCGCCACCGGCAAGACACTTGCTGATGCCTACAAGCGCGCTCTCGAGTGCGATCCCGTCTCGGCCTTTGGCGGAGTGATCGGAGTCAATCGTCCCATCGACGCCGCTGCCGCCGAGGAAATGCACAAGCTCTTCCTCGAAGTCATCGCTGCCCCGTCGTTCGACGAAGCTGCCAAAGCCAAGTTCGGCTCGAAGAAAAATCTACGTCTGGTCGAAGTCGTCCCTGCGAATCAAAAATGGGTACTGAAGAATGTCTCCGGTGGAATGCTGGTGCAGGATGCGGACGCTCGCGTGCTCCAAGAGTCCGATCTGAAAGTCGTGACCAAGCGTGCCCCCACTCCCGAAGAAACTCGTGCCTTGCTGTTTGCCTGGAAGGTTTGCAAGCACGTGAAATCGAACGCCATTGTCTATGCCCGCGACGGACAGACCGTCGGCGTGGGTGCCGGACAGATGTCCCGCGTCGACTCCGCCAAAATTGGCGCCATGAAAGCTCAACTCCCGTTGAAAGGTACGGTCGCTGCCTCCGACGCCTTCTTTCCCTTCCCTGATGGAGTCGAAGAAATCGCCAAAGCTGGAGCTACCGCCATCATCCAGCCAGGAGGCTCTCAGCGCGATCCGGAGGTCATCGAAGCTGCCGACCGTCTAGGGCTCGCCATGCTCTTCACCGGAGTGCGTCACTTCCGCCATTGAGGGGATCAGGGTGGTGATGATCGGACGACCTGCCTCGGGCATGAGGCTGCCCATTTTTCAATCGAAACTATCAACAATTTCCTCTACGTCTTTACGTAATTTGACATAGCGACCCCACTGGTCCCTGTCCTTCCGGTTTCCTGCGGCATCCAAACTACCAGCACTCTTTAATTCCGTCCCGCTGCCGCTCGGGTTAGAATAAAAGCACCTTTCGCCTAGCGGGTTTGCATCCAAATAAACTGTAGTTTCGGAAGCGCGCTTCGAGCGCCAGTCAGGTCGAGCATGAATAGAATTTTCCGCCTCTTTGTAGTGATTGCGATGGCAACTGCCGCTGTCGCGCAAACCAGCCCGTCCTCGTCTGATGCAAACGCCGCCCAGCCTGACGCCAAGGCCGCCCCGTCGACGCCGCGTAAGGTCGACAAATCCGCTGCTTATTACCACTACACGATGGCGCACATGTACGAGGAGATGGTGACGGCTTACGGCCGCAGCGACCTCGCCACCAAGGCGACGGAAGAATACCGTCTGGCCATTGAGGCCGACCCCTCGTCTGAATTCCTGACTTCCGCCCTTGCCGAGCTTTACGTGAAGACCGGCCGTATCGCTGACGCTGTCAAAGAAGCTCAGGACATCATTAAGCGCGATCCTAAGAATCTTGAAGCTCATAAGCTCCTGGGCCGCATCTACCTCCGCTCGCTCGGCGACATGCCGGGTGGCAATGGTTCGGACAACATCCTCAAGCTGGCTATCGATCAGTACGAACAGATCGTGAAGCTCGACCCCGATAGCGTGGACGATCACCTGCTCCTCGGCCGCCTTTATCGCCTTAACAACGATATGCAAAAGGCTGAAGGGGAGCTCAAGACCGCAATCAAGCTCGATCCCAGCTCGGAAGAAGCCGTCACGACCCTGGCCATGCTCTACACAGACGAGGGAGACACCGGACACGCGCTGAAAGTTCTGAGCTCGGTTCCTGACTCCGCTCGCTCGGCGAAGCTCTATGCCGCACTCGGTGCCGCCTACGAGCAGCGCAAGGACTACAAGAGCGCGATCGATGCCTATAAGCACTCCATCGTTCTTGATCGCGACAATCTCGATTCGATCCGCGGCCTTGCCGAAAATTATTTGAACGACGGCCAGCTCGATGCCGCTCTCGAACAGTACAAGGTCATCGCCGACTCCAATCCAGAGGACGCACAGACTTACATTCGTATCGCCGAGATCTATCGCCGCGAGGGTAAGTACGACCTCGCTCTTGAAAATCTCAAGCGCGCCGATACGCTCGTTCCGGACACGATGGATGTTCCCTACAGCATGGCCGCCGTCTATCAGGCGCAGGGACGCTACGACGACGCGATCAAGCTCTTGCAAGATCTTCTGAAGAAGACCGAGAAAGCCGAGACTGGATCCAGCCAGGCCGATCGCAACAATCGCGCCATCTTCATCGAGCGGCTCGGCATGATCTACCGCGATCAGGAGAACTACACCGCGGCGGTCGACACTTTCCGTAAGATGCTAGTGCTCGGTGATGAAAACGCCCGCAGCGGCTATCAGGAAATTATCGACACCTACCGCGAGGCTAAGGACTGGCCAAAAGCCACGGAAGTCGCGAAGGAAGCGGTTCAGAAGCTGCCGGACGACCGCGATCTCCGCATGGTTCTCGACGCGCAGCTCGCCGACATGGGACAGGTCGATCAGTCGGTCTCCGACATTCGCTCCATGATCAAGGGCGGTCCCGAGGATCGCGACGCTTATGTCCGTCTCGGCATTATCTTCACGCGAGCCAAACGCTGGAACGATGCCGAAGAGGCTCTTTCCAAGGCGGAGCAGCTCTCCACCAAAGCAGATGACAGGGCGTACGTGTATTTTCTGCGTGGTGATCTTTACCAGCGCCAGAAGAATTTCGATCAGGCGGAAACCGAGTTCAAGAAAGTGCTCGCCTCCACGCCGCCGACCGATCCACAAGCCGCTGCGACGCTCAATTATCTCGGCTATATGAATGCCGATCGCGGCGTGAAGCTTGATGAATCGCTGAACTACATCAAACAGGCCCTGAGCTTCGAGCCCAATAACCCCGCTTACCTCGACTCGCTCGGCTGGGTCTACTTCAAGCTTGGTAAGTACGATCAGGCGGAAGACAATCTAAATAAAGCCGCGGCTCACATGGGCTCCGACCCCACGGTGCAGGAGCATCTCGGCGATCTTTACCAGAAGACCGGCCGCCTGAAACTGGCAGCCGCTCATTGGGATCGCGCCGTCCAGGAATGGAACAAGACGGTCCCTGCTGAGCAGGACAGCGATGCCTTCGCCAAGGTGCAGCAAAAACTCGACGCCGCCAAAGTAAAGCTGGCAAAAGAAGATTCCACGAAACAGTAATTAAAGTTAGAAAGAGTGTGTGGGGCCGGGTCTTTTGACCCGGCCACGGTCCGCCAGGGCCATTGGTGTTGCAGGGTGAGCGCCTGACCACTGCCCTGTCATCCTGAGCGAAGCGAAGGACCCCATGCCAGCCGGAATAGCCAGCGGCGCATAGAGGAGTTCTCGTCTCGCTTGCGCTACTTGTCGCCGCACACTCGCTACTCGAACAGCGGTACTTTGATAAACTTCGACACATGCTCGCCGCCTACGCGGTGCACGTCGAACGCTCCCGTGGACGCCGCTTCCCCGAATCTCAGCACCCCTACCGCAACGACTTTCAGCGGGACCGAGACCGCGTCATCCATGCGCGCGCCTTCCGCCGCCTTGAGGCCAAGACGCAAGTTTTCACCAGCCGCTACAGCGATCACTTCCGCAACCGCCTGACTCACACGCTTGAGGTTACTCAGATCTCCCGCACCATCGCCGGAGCCCTTGGCCTCAACGTGGATCTCGCCGAAGCCCTCGCCCTTGTCCACGACCTCGGCCACCCGCCCTTCGGGCACGCTGGAGAAAAAGCCCTGAACGCCGCCATGCGCGAGCACGGACTTTCCTTTGACCACAACCTGCACGCTCTCCGCATTGTCGAAGATTTCGAGCAGCGCTACGCTGCCTTCCGCGGACTGAACCTGACCTTCGAAGTCCGTGAGGGCATCATCAAGCACTCCCACGATTACGACGCTAACGACCATCCCGAACTCGCGGAGTATCTATTGGATCAGCGTCCGCCGCTGGAGGCTCAACTCATCGATCTCACCGACGAGATCGCGTACAACACGGCTGACCTTGACGACGGATACGAAGCTCATCTTCTTTCGCTTGAAGCAATTCGCGAAGGCGTTCCGGTTTTCGAGCGTTTCTACCGTGAAGTTCAGCAAATCTATCCGGATGCCCCCGCAAAACTGAAATTCAACGAAGCCCTGAAGCGTGTGCTGAACCGTTTTGTCGACGATTTGGTGAAAAATACACAGAAGCGCGTGAATGAAGTCGGAATCCACACGCTGGAAGATGTGCGGGTTCATAGCGAGCGCCTGGCCGCTTTCAGCACTTCTGTCGAGGCCGATCGCAAGCAGTCCAAAGATTTTCTCTACGAGAACCTGTACTACAGCCCCGCTTTATCGGACGAAAAAGACGACGCCGAGCGCATCGTCCGTGGACTGTTCAGTTTCTGGATGGACCATTCCGAAGCTCTGCCCCGCAACTATCGCGAGAAAGCCAAAGAAGACTCGCTCCCGCGCACCATTTGCGACTACATCGCCGGCATGACCGATCCCTTCATTCTCGATCAATACAAAAAATACTGCGGAGAGTAATTTCCGGAAGCAGATGACTCTTGGGGGCCGCCTCGGCTGCCCATCGAGCAACGCAGGACTAGAACACTTGCACAAGTCTTCGAATCCCCTCCCGAATTCTCGTTGCATTCATTCGCGAGTATCCCACCAGGATCCCCGCCCGCCTGGGCTTCCTCAAGAAATAAGGAGAGATTCCGTAAACGCAAACTCCGCGAGCGGCCGCTCCAGCGATGATCGTCTCTTCGCTCACTCGCCGCCTTGGCCACAGCACAATGTGAGCGCCCGCGCCATCTCCCGTCACCTCGACACGATCGCCGAGATGACTGCGAATGGCTTCCAGCAATGCTTCCCGCCGCTTCGCATTTTCGCGACGCACCTTGCGTAAGTATCGTTCGTACATTCCACTCGCGATGAACTCCGCGAGAGTTTCCTGTTCCAGTGTTGCTGTATGCCGGTCACAAAGCCACTTCGCGGCCGCAAAGGCGGTTACCAGTCCCTTCGGCACAACCAAGTATCCGATTCGAAGCGCAGAAAAAATCGTCCGCGAAAAAGTCCCGATATAAATGACGCGCCCTTCCCGGTCTAGACCCTGCAGTGATTCCAGTGGCTGTCCTTCGTACCGGAATTCACCGTCATAGTCGTCTTCGACGATCACCGCGTTCCTGCGCTTTGCCCAATCGAGCAATGCCAGCCGACGAGACAGAGGGAGAATGGCTCCCGATGGATACTGGTGCGACGGCGTCACAAAAACAATCCGGGCGTTCGCCGGTAGCTGAGTGGGATCGATCCCTTCTCGATCCACTGTCAGGGGGAGAAGGCGCGCGCCAGCCGCGCGAAGCACTTCGGTCGTTCCCTGATAACTAGGATCCTCAATACCCACCGGCTCTCCGGGCGCCAGCAAAACTCGTGCAATCAAGTCCAGAGCCTGTTGCGAACCGTTCACGACGATTACCTGCGACGCATCGCACACGACCGCGCGGGAACGCTGCAGATGGTTGCAAATCGCGTCGCGCAATTCAGTCCGTCCCCCGGCAGGGCCGTAGTCAAATGCGGAGACCGACGCGCTCCGTGCACACCGCAATAAAATGCGTCGCCATTTTTCGAACGGGAAAGTTTCCAGGTCGCTGCGCCCGTAGGCAAAGTCATACGGCAGAGAACGGGCCGGGCGCACCGGAAAGTTCATTCTTGTCCAGGCGGAGGCCGCCAAGCTCCCGAATTTCGTCAGCCGTACCTTCGTGGAATGCTCTGGCGATGCCGGACGTCCCAAGAGCACTCCGCTGCGCACGTAGGTTCCCGAGCCCGCCCTGCCGGCCGCAAATCCTTCCGCGAGCAGCTGGTCATAAGCCAGCAGCACGACTGTTCTTGAAATTCCCAGTTGTTCCGCCAGATCCCGCGTCGATGGAAGTTTCTGTCCCTCGTGCAACATTCCCGACAGGATTCCCTCGCGCAATCCCCGATACACCTGCTGAAAGAGTGGCCCGTTCCTTTTCGAAAGTGGTATCGTCAATTGCATAAAAAGTGGATCTATAAAAATACCATGTTCTGCATCATGCTCGAACAGGAGCCGGTGATTAAAACGATTTCCAACGGGAGACGAAGATGCAGGTCGCACGAAGGTTTCGGAACAGTGTTTTGGTGAGTCTTCTGGCATTCGTCCTTTGCCCAGCGGTGCTTTCGGCGCAGACCGATTCGAGTTCTATGGCAGCGCAAACCCCCGCGAAGCATGACGGCCAGCACGATTTCGATTTCGAACTCGGCACTTGGAAGATCCATCTGAAACGTCTTGACCATCCTCTGACGGGTTCCAATACCTGGACCGAATTCGACGGCACAACGTATACGCAAAAAGTCTGGGACGGTCGCGCCAACATCGAGCAGTTTGAGAGCAACAGTCTGGCCCGACATATCGAAGGCATGACGCTTCGCCTCTACAGTCCCGACTCGCATCAATGGAGCATCTATTGGGCAACCAGCAACAATGGGATTTTGAGTGTCCCCACGATTGGCGAGTTCAAAAATGGCGTGGGCGAATTTTATGACCAGGAGCCCATTAATGGCAGAACCATCCTCGTCCGATTCATCTGGTCCCGCATCACTCCAACCTCCGCTCACTTCGAGCAGTCATTTTCCGACGATGGCGGGAAAACGTGGGAAGTGAACTGGATTACCGATCAAACGCGTGTGAGCGAAGATGAGTTCAAGACACTGTTACAATCCAGCGCGCCGGCAGCCGACGCTCAAGCCGATACGCAAGACGCTGGCCAGCACGCTTTCGATTTCGAATTCGGTAGCTGGAAGTCTCACCTCAAACGCCTCGAACATCCGTTAACCGGATCGAACACGTGGATCGACTACGACGGCACTTCTGTCGTAAAGAAGCTATGGAATGGTCGTGCCAACTTCGGAGAATTCGAGGTGGAAAGCTCCACCAGCCACATCGAAGGACTTACTCTGCGACTCTATAACCCGAAGGCACACCAGTGGCGCCTGTATTGGGCCAACAGCAAAAATGGAGCTGTCAGCACGCCGGCCACTACCGGCGAGTTCACCAACGGGCGCGGCGAATTCTTTGACCAGGAGGACTTCGGCGACAAATCGATTTTCGTCCGCTTCGTCTTCGACCAAGTATTGCCCACTTCGTTCCATACAGAGCAGGCATTCTCTACGGACGGCGCTAGAACATGGGAACCCAACTGGATCGCCACCTTCATCCGGGATAAACAATAAAATCGCAGCAATGAAACGTGATTCACATGGGGACAGCCGCCCGGCAGTCCGTCGAGCGAAGGTCGAGGCGCGGTTTTCGTCGTGGGCACCGGAGGCGCGAAGAAAACTTCTTGCTGATTCTTAAAATCGAAAAAAGTCGATCAGTTAAACCCGCGCAAATCCGTGGCCAAAGAAGTTTTTACTCCGCCGCCACGCGTGCGACGACATCAAACAGAATCCGCGGACCACGCCGCACTTCCTCGACGCGGATTCGTTCATCGTTCCCGTGCTCTGTATTTCCTTCCTCATCGGTGGCCGTATAAGGATTGAAACCGTACGCGATCATCCCTAATGGCCGGTATCGCTGATTCTCCGTATACCCGCTCGTGATGTGTGGCACAACCGGCGCTCCCGGAAAATATTTCTCCGACACCTGACGGATCGCTGTATAAAGCGAGTTATCCGTCCCCGAATAGTTTGCCACCTGAAACTCTGCGTATAGCGGCTCAATCGTTACGTTTGGATCATTGACTACTCGCCGGAGCGCCTCCAGCACCGCCTTCGGATCCCCTCCGGGCAAAATCCGAACATCCAGATTCGCCCAGGCTTCCGGAGGAATCACATTGGTCTGCTGCGATCCGCCGAGCATGGTCAACGAGATGGTGTCCCGCAGCAAGAAATTCAGCGACTCATCCCGCTCTACTTCCTCCTGAAACTTCTTGTCTTCGATCGCCTTTCGAACGTTCTTGTAATAGCCAGCGCGCTCTGCAGGTTCGTACGGCGCCATATCGCGAAGGAACTCGTCCACTACCGGCAGCACACGCAGCGGAGTCTTGTAGGCAAGGATCCGATCCAGCGCGTGCACCAGCCGGTCCGGCGCCGAATCCGGATTCGGTCTCGACCCGTGCCCCGGCCTTCCATGCGCTACTACGTGCAGCCAATAAGTAGTCTTCTCCCCGACATCGACCCCCACGTACTTCACCTTGCCGCCTTCCAGCAGATTCTCGCCGCCTTCGTTGATCACAAACTCCGCGTTTTCCAATGAGTCGCGCTGATTCGCGATGAACCAGTCCGTTCCCAAGTCCGCAACTTCCTCATCCGCCACCGCCAGAAAGATCACGTCGCGGTCGAGCACCACCTTTTCACGCTTCAACATCACCATGACGACGAGTTGTGCCAGGCCTTCATCTTTCATGTCCTGCGCGCCCCGGCCCCAGAGGTAGCCATCCTTGATTTCTCCGCTAAATGGAGGTACACGCCAATGGGAAGCGTCGCTCGTCACCACATCCATGTGGTTCAGCAGGATGATCGGGCGCTTCGCTTCAGACGTTGTATGCGCAATCCGAGCCCAGAAATCACCGCGTCCGGGAGCGAACTCAAACGTCCGGTTTTCGATTCCTTCTTCATCGAGAATCTTCTTGTAGAACGCTACCGCCCTCATCTCATTGCCCGGAGGATTCGTCGTATCGATGCGCAAATACTCCTGCATCCACGTCACGGCCAGATCGGAATACTGTTGCAGACGCTCCGCAGGGACCTTCGAGGAAGGCATCGCCGATTCTTCGCCCCCCATAAGACCGCATAGCCCAACTACGATGATTCCAACCGCAACGGCGGGTCGAATCATGATTCACACCTCCGCGCAGAACAAGTTTCGTGCCGTAAAAAGACGCATGGGAATGGTTGGTGGCCTCGAATCAAAAACCTGCCAACGACGCACTCAAAAGTAACCTTCTTCTCCACGCAGTTTTTATATCAGGTTTCCCAAAATTACCCTGCAAATGCGTTCCTATCTGTCTTCCGTGCCAAAAGATCGCTAAAATGTCTATAGTTATCAAGCTCTTAGCCCTTCAACCCGAGAGCCGGATTTGGCATCCCACATGTAATAGAACACGGTGGCAGCCGCGCAATTGGGTGCCTCGGGTTTCTAGGCTTGGCGCCGCGTCACCGCCAGCCAGCTTCGCCGGATCAGCGGGCTTTCTTTAGAGTATTCACGGGACGCAATTGAAAATTTCACGCACGCCTTGGCGTGCCGTAGTGGAGCTCAAACGCTCCTAAACTTGGAGGAAGTCATCATGAACAACCGTCTCATCGTCGCCCTGCCTTTGGCCGCCGTACTTGCCATTCCGGCCCTTGCGCAGACCACCTCGTCCAGCACCGACCAAAGCCAGCCCGCTGCCGCTCAGTCCTCGATGGACAACGGCAACGCTACCGGCAAGGCGCCTCTGGCCCCGCCGTCCCGCGAAGGTTTCTGGGGACGCGTGAATCCCTTTGCGCGTAAGAAATATGTGCAGCGTCAGACCGAGCCGATTCGTGATCGCGTCAACGAACTCGATGAACTGACCTCGACCAACAGCAAGAACATTAAGGACACCGACGCTCGTGCTCAGGCCGGCATTAAGCTCGCCTCCGACAAGGCGAACGAAGCCGACCAACATGCGATCGATGCCGGCAACAAGGCCACGATGGCGCAGCAGTCCGCCCAACAGGTCACGACCCGAGTTCAGACCGTCGAGACCGTGGTCAGCAACATCGACCAGTACAAGGCCTCGAACCAGACTGAGATCCGCTTCCGCCCCGGCCAGACCGTCCTCAGCAAGAACGCCAAGGATGCTCTTGACCAGATGGCAGGCGGCGTAAAGGGACAGCGCGGCTACATCATCGAGGTGCAGGGCTTCTCCTCCGGTAAGGGACAGGCCGCCATCACGACTTCGCAGAAAATGGCTGAGTCGGTCGTCCGTTATCTCGTGCTCAACCACGAGATCCCGGTCTATCGCATCTACCTCGTCGGTATGGGCAATGCTCCGGTTCCGAGCGCGACCGACGACACCGCGAAGTCGAAGCGGGTAAGCGGTGGCCGTGTCGAAATCAGTCTCCTGAAGAACGACCTCGAGCAGCTCTCCAGCAACAGCGGAGCGCCTGCGATGAGCGGCGATCAAGCACAGCAACCGAAATAACTGAAGTTTGTTAAAGCCTTCCCCCTTTCAGCCCTTCGCGCAAGCGAAGGGCTTTTTCTGCGCCTTTAAATAATCCCTTAGAGTAGGCCGACCTTGTCATTCTGACCGAAGCGAGGAATCTGTTTTTCGCCTGCTTCCACTTCGCGCCTTGCCCCGTCCATAACATGACCATGACCAACCTGAAGTTCGCCCTCCGCCAGCTCCGCAAGTCTCCTGGATTCGCCGCCACCGTGATCCTCACCATTTCCCTTGGCATCGGCGCGAACACCGCGATCTTCACCCTCGTCCACGCGATCCTGATGAAATCGCTACCCGTCACCAATCCTGCAACACTCTATCGCGTCGGAGACCGCGATGACTGCTGCGTCAACGGAGGCTTCATTAACGACGATGGCGACTTCGATCTCTTCTCCTACGATCTGTACCGCCAATTTCAGGACACAACCCCTGAGTTCGAAGAGCTAGCGGCATTCCAGTCCGGACGCAATATGATGAATGTCCGAGTTGGAAACACAGCTGCAAAATCCGAGCGCACCGAATATGTTTCGGGCAATTACTTCTCGACCTTTGGCCTCGGCGCCTATGCCGGACGCATGCTCCAGTCCTCCGACGACGTCCCCGGCGCCGCTCCGGTTGCGGTCCTCAGCTACGCGGCCTGGCAGGCGTCCCATGCCGCCGACCCCAGTGTGGTTGGCTCGACATTCTTTATCCAAAGCCAGCCGGTCACGATCATTGGCATCGCTCCTCCGGGCTTCTTCGGCGATCGCATCGACGCCAACCCTCCTTCCATCTGGATTCCGCTGCACATGGAGCCCGTGATTGAAGGCCCAAGCAGCATCCTGAAGGTTGCCGATTCGAACTGGCTCTACGTACTCGGACGGGTGAAGCCGGGTGTCGCTCCCGGAAGCCTGCAATCCAAGCTCTCCAACACCTTGCGTCAATGGCTGGCCACGCAACCCGGCTATACCGAAAACGGACGCGACACTCAGATCCGCAAGCAGCACGTGATTGTCGTTCCCGGCGGCGCTGGCATTCAAAACCTCCAGCAGGAGGCCGGAGACGGTCTTCATCTGCTGACGTGGATTTCCGCTCTGGTCCTGCTTGTGGCCTGCGCCAATATTGCCAATCTGATGCTCGCGAGAGGCACTGCGCGCCGTGCCGAGACCTCGATTCGGACCGCGCTGGGCGCGGCCCGCTCAGTCCTGATCCGCCAGGTGCTAATCGAAAGCGTCCTGCTCTCCGTGATCGGGGGCATCATCGGGATCGCTATCGCCTACGCCGGTGCTCGCATGATCCTCACGCTCGCCTTCCCGGACTCAACGCAGATTCCGATCCACGCGAGCCCCTCGCCGGTCGTGCTCGGCTTCGCGTTTCTTCTCTCACTCGCGACCGGAATTATCTTCGGCATTGTCCCTGCCTGGATCTCTTCTCATGCAGATCCCGCCGAAGCACTCCGCGGCATGAATCGTTCCACCGGAGACCGTTCTCTTCTGCCGCAAAAAACTCTCATCGTTCTGCAGGCAGCTCTATCGCTCGTTCTGCTCGTCGGTGCCGGCCTCATGACGCAGACCCTGCGGAATCTGGAAAAGCAGAACTTCGGTATCACCACCGCCAACCGTTACGTCATCCACCTGGACCCGATGGGCGCCGGCTACAACGTCGATCACATTGATGCCTTCAACCAGCAACTGGAGCGCGAATTCACAGCTCTGCCCGGCGTTCAAAATGTCGGCATCGCGCTCTACAGCACGCTGGAAGGCAACAATTGGGGCGAGGGTATCTATATCGAAGGCCGTCCTGCTCCAGGACCCGAAGCTCAAAACAATTCTTCCTGGGATCGCGTCAGCCCGCATTTCTTCGACACCATCGGCCAGCCCGTCATTCGCGGCCGTGGCTTCACCGAGCAAGACACCGCTACGTCGCGCATGGTCGCGGTTGTGAATCAGGCATTCGTCAAGAAATTCTTCCCGAAGGAAGATCCTATCGGACGACATTTCGGAACCATGGATCAGAAATACGCCGGCGACTACGAGATCGTCGGCGTCGTCGCGGACGCAAAATACAACAACCCCCGCGACGATTTTCAGCCGATGTACTTCCGTCCGCTGAGCCAGTTCAATCGCACCTTCAAAGAACAACGAATGCTGACGGCCGAAACCCGTTCGCTATTTCCGAATTCGATCACGCTTCAATTCGTCGGAGATTCCGCCGCTCTGGAATCATTGGCCCGCCGCACATTGTCGAACATCAATCCCGATCTCACGATGGAAGATTTCAAGTCGCTGGACTACCAGGTTGCTGACAACTTCAACCAGGAGCGTCTCATCACGCGTCTGACCGGGCTCTTCGGACTTCTCGCGCTCGCGCTCGCGTCCGTCGGCCTCTACGGCATCACCGCATATTCCGTGGCCCGCCGCACCAGCGAGATCGGGCTCCGTATGGCCCTCGGAGCGAATCGTGGCAACGTTGTGGCTCTGGTGTTGAAGAAAGCGCTTCTCTTGGTTGCACTGGGCCTTGCCATCGGCATCCCCGTGGCGCTGCTCGGCGCACGGCTTATGTCCACCCAACTTTACGGTGTCCGCACCTACGACCCCCTGACGCTGGCAGGAGCAGTGTTGGTGTTGTCTGCCTTCGCAGCGCTAGCCGGGTTCATTCCCGCAAAACGCGCCGCCAGCATCGAACCCATGCGCGCCCTTCGAATTGAATGAAGAGACTTGGCTTGTCATCCTGAGCCAAGCGGCGGATCCCTTGGCCGGTGCCGGCCGCGCATGGCTTCGATAGGTGTTTCTATCCGCGGGAATGGATTTACCTATGGAAATCGATTTTTGCGACCAAGATCGCCATCATCGCGATCGCTCCCAGCAGGGCGTTCCACTCCCGATGCTTTAGGTAAAGATCCATCGAGAACTTTCCGCCATCCTCGGAGGTGCCTGGAGGAATGATTCTCGGCAGCATCCGCGGAACTCGTCGCGCGTACTCCTGGAACTCGGGAAACCTCTCCTGTAGGAATTTCTCTTCCCCTTGAATCACGGGAAGATAAATCGCGAAGAACATCACGACCAGCGCGATGCCGACCCACCAACTCCGCGCCGCCACCGCGAATCCAATCCCGATCAGCAGCGATCCGAGATACAACGGATTCCGCGTGTAAGCGTACGGTCCCGAAGTGGCCAACGACTCGTTTTTGCGCACATGCCCGGAGGCCAACGCCCGAATCAAGAGTCCCGGCACGATCAACACCGTGCCCAGCGCGAGAAATCTCCATGTGGGCCGCGCAAGCCAGAAATACAGCACGGCGAATACGAATCCCAACGGCACCCGTATGCGCCGCGCTACGCGCGACCATTCAGCCATGCGCAGCCTCCATCGTATTGTTCAGGAGCAGGCTGCGAGCCGCATCCACGACAGCGTCCACGCTAATCCCCATCATTCCCTCGTCGGGCTGAGCATTGCGCGTGTGAGTGGTAGGGCTCGCCGGATTCCTCAGCACGATGTTCCGGGTCCCGTAAGGCCCGTTTCGCGCCGGATCCGTCGGCCCAAAGATCGCGACTGCTGGAACCTGCAACGCCGCGGCAAGATGCAGCGGACCCGTGTCGCCGCCGACGAACAACTTCGCTCGCCGTGTCAGGGCGATCAATTCGCTGATCGTGGTCTTCAATGCAAAAGCCGCACCTCCACTTGCGCCGGCCACCTCGCGAGCCAGATCTTCTTCACCGGGCCCATAGTTCACAATCGACTGCAAACCGCCCTCCGAGAGCGCGCGCGCCACCGCCCCGTATCGCTCTGCAGGCCAGCGCTTTGCACCCCAACCCGCACCGGGATTGAGAATCGCGAAATCGCGGATTCCCACCTCCGCCAGCCCTTGCTCAATTCGCTTCTCGGCTTCGGGATCGCGCGGAAACTGAACGCGCGGCACGTTCAAGTTCTTGCCGATCATTACCTCGACGACCGAAAGGTTCTGCTCGATCACGTGCGTCCCGCGAGCGATCGCCCGGCGGGTGTACCACAGGCTCGCCGGAGACTCCCTCGGTTCGGTTGCTCCGTACACGACGCCAGCTCCCGACCATCGCGCGAGCACGGCAGAACGGATTGCGCCCTGCAGATCGATCGCCACGTCGTATTTCGCTGCGCGCACGTCATTCCACACACGTGCAATTTTCTCGATCGTCGGAATTGTGAACAGAGACTTTCGCCATCCGACAAGATTCACCGTATGTACCCAATCGACCAGAGGCCGCTGTGCCGACGGGGTTCCGCGCCGCGGCGTTCCCGGCGCGCACAACAAGTCCGCCCAGCGTTCCTCGATCAGCCACCCGATCGAAGCGTGCGGAAACGCGTCGCGCACAGCCTGTACCGCGGGGAGCGTATGGATTACATCTCCCATCGCGCTCAACCGCACAATCAGGATGCGTTCTGTGCTCGACGGACCGCCGGCCGCAGCGCTCAAGATTTCCTCGGAGAGAGTCGCGAGCGTAGGATCTCGCTGGTGGAATGATCTTTCGGATCACCGACAATCTCAACGCGGCCACCATACTCCGCGACTACGTCGCGCTCCGGAACGGACTCGGCGGTATAGTCGGTGCCCTTGGCTTGCACGTCCGGGCGAATTTCGCGAATGATCGCCCGCACATCGAGTTCTGGGAAAATCACGACAGCGTCCACGTCGCCGAGCGCCGCCACAATCTCAGCGCGTTCGTTCTCCGGCATGACGGGGCGCCCTTCGCCTTTCAGCGCGCGCACTGATTCGTCGGAGTTGATCGCGACCAAAAGCTTTCCGCCGAGAGCCTTCGCTCCTCGCAGATATCGCACGTGTCCGACATGCAGCAAGTCGAAGTTGCCGTTTGCCAGCGTGACCCGCTCGCCCGCATGCCGCCACTTCTCGACACGCCGGCGAAGCTCGTCGCGGCTCAGGATTTTGTTATCTGCGTTCAATGAGGTCGTGTAGCTGGCGGCGTTTGCTCAATCGCGCCCAGCAACTCGTCGCGCGAAACCGTAGCCGTACCCCGCTTCATGACGACAATTCCACCTGCGTAATTCGCCAGTTGCGCTGCTTCTTCCGTCGTTGCGCCCGCAGCCAAAGCCGCAGTGAATGCCGCAATCACGGTATCGCCGGCGCCCGTGACATCTGCCACCTGATCCGAGCCGTAAATCGGAATATCAACCGGCTTATGCCGTTGATCGAAGGCCGCCATGCCGTCGCGCCCGCGCGTGATCACTAGCGATTGTAGCTTCATGTGCGCCATCAGCTTTTCGCCTGCCACCAGAAGTTTGCTCCAGTCTTGTCCGATGCGAACTCCGAGCGCCTCTTCCACTTCCGGTTCGTTCGGAGTCGCCGCCGTCACGCCCGCATACTGCAGCATGCGATAACGCGAATCGAGCACAATCGGAACCGAAGCGAGCTTGCCCTTTTCTCGAAGCGTACTAACGATCGCGGGTGTAGCCGCTCCGTAGCCGTAGTCGGAGACGAGCAGCGCATCCGAGGCGTGCGCATAATTTCGGGTTGCCAGATAAAGTTCGCGCGTGAGATGGCTGCTCGGAGATTCCTGCGGTTCGCGGTCGATCCGCACCACCTGTTGGCGCGCCGTGTGCGTCATCCCCGCAAGAATACGAGTCTTGGTCACCGTCGTGTAACTCTTGTCTTTCAGCACGCCGCTCACGGCAATCTGTTTGTGTCGAAAATACTTCAGCAGCAGGCGCCCAGGTTCGTCGTCGCCCACGATTCCCACTGGCAGGACGTTCACGCCGAGATCAGCCAGATTGTTGGCGGCATTGGCAGCGCCACCGGGAACGACTGTCCGCTCCCGATGCTTCAGGATCAGCACCGGAGCTTCGCGAGAGACACGCGAAATCTCGCCGAAGACAAATTCGTCGGCTACCAGATCGCCTAAGACGGTCACGGTGATCTTCGGAAAAGCTTCGACGATTTTCTTGAGGCGATCGCCTTCTTTGGGATGCTTGGTCATTCAGATTCTGAGAGTCGCCCCAGCATCCTGCCGGCTGACGCGAAACCACATTAGCCACGCGGGCTGTGTGCGCTACGACGTAGATTCTCTCATGCGCCCTGCTTTCGTTCTCCAATCTTGAGCAGGATAGTATCCAGGACGTTAGCTGCGTCGGCCAATTCCATACGAACGGGGACAACCGATAGCGGCTCAAACGCGGAAAGATACGGCCCCAGATTGACGGCGTCTTTCTCGGTGGTAACGAAGCCTCCGGCCTCGCTGCGATCCTTCAATTCGAGTAACTCGCGTACGTCCTTCTCGCTGTATGCGTGATGATCGCGATAAAACGCTTCTGCTACTGGATCGATGTTCGCGGCTCGCAATTGCAGGACGAAATTCTGCGGTCGCGCGATTCCGCAGAAGACAATCGGACGCGGGGGCACGTTCTGCGGTCGAATCCCTCGCCGTACACGCCAGACCAACTTTCTCTCGAGGGGGAATGATTCTGCGGCCGCTCCGCTGGACAACACCACCGCGTCGGCCCTGCTCAACGAGCGCAGCGGCTCGCGTAATCGTCCTGCCGGAAGAAGGCGGTCAGTCGCATCTTGCGGCGTGACGAGAACGATGTCGAACTCGCGCGCCAAAGCCCGGTGCTGAAAGCCATCGTCCAACAAATGCAGTTGCGGACCGAATCTGGATTCGGCAAATCGTCCCGCTGCGAATCGATCTTCGCCGACGATGACGGGTACTTGAAGCTTTCGTGCGATCAGCAATGGTTCGTCGCCGAATTGCTGCGCGAATCCGCCAGGATCGACCAGGAGCACGCCCCGGCTCTCGCGCCCATAGCCCCGCGACAATACGTCAAACTTCACGCCTCGCGTTTTGAGAAGCTCTCCCAGCAGAATCACGAAGGGAGTTTTTCCGGACCCGCCGGCTGACAGGTTTCCCACGCTGACCACGGGGCCTTGCAGTCGACGCGAACGTAAAACCCTGCGCTCGTATAGCGCGTTACGCGTTCCGACAACGCCACCGTAAATAGATGCGAGGGGGTTCAATCGGTGTGTAGAGCTTGTGCCGAAGTCGGCTGCGACCCGCCGTCTTGCGCCAACAATGACCGCAATGCGTCCAGCGTCCGCGCAGTCGCGCCCATCTGCGACAGAATGGTTTCTTTCGCGCGTCGTCCGAGCGCCCGGCGCTCCGAATCATCTTCCAGTAGCCGCATCAGCGTGAGCGGTAATTCCGAGAGACCCACGATCCGGACTGCATCCCGGCTCTGAAATAATCCGACGATATCCCGGAAATTTTCGGTGTGGTTTCCAGTGACGACGGCCACACCTTGCTGCGCTGGTTCGATGATGTTGTGACCTCCGCGGGGAACCAGGCTTCCACCAACGAAAGCTACATCGGCCAGCGCGTAGAGCGCTGCTAATTCTCCGATGGAATCGACCAGCAATACTCCGCCGCCCAATGGCTCTCCCTGCCACGTCGTCCGCCGGTGCGAAGGGATACCCATTTGCTGCAGCAGGATCGCCACCGTATCGAAGCGTTCGGGATGTCGCGGCGCCAGAATCATGACTGCATGGGGATGGCTTACCCGCAGATTCTCGAAAGCCTTCAACAGCGGCGGCTCTTCGTCTTCCACTGTGCTGCCGCACACGAGCACGGGTCCGGCGCCCTCGGCCGCCAGCGAGCGGCGTAGGCTCTCGACGATCGGAGGAGCCGGCGGCAGGTTCACATCAAACTTCAGATTCCCCGTGACCTGCACGCGTCCAGGATCCGCGCCAATCGATTGCAGCCTCGTGCTGTCTTCTTGGGTCTGCGCAAGAAATAACTCGATGTGCGACAACATTCTCTTTAGCGCCCAGCGGAAACGTTCGTAGCGCGGCCACGAACGGTTCGAGATGCGAGCATTAACCACTGCAAGCCTTGCTCCGCTTCGATGTACGAGGCGCAAGAAATTCGGCCAGAATTCCGTTTCCGCCAGCACGACGAGTTCGGGTCGCAGCGCCCGCAGATAGGGCCGAATCGCAAATGCAAAATCCATCGGGAAGTAAAACACGTTTTCTGGCCCGAAGCGCTGGCGGGCGAGATTCTGGCCGCTGTCGGTCGTTGTCGAGATCACGATCCGATACTGCGGGAAAGTCTTGCGCAGTTGCATGACCAATCCGCTCACCGCCAGGACCTCTCCGACGGAGACAGCATGAATCCAAATGGTCTGACGTTCGGACTGTTCAGATGTTGCCAGAATTCGCGCGGGAACTTTACCGATGCGTTCGGCAAAACCGCGACGGTACTTGCCATGGCGCAAGACCTGGTAAAGCCAATAGGGAAGACTCAGCCATATCCCTAATGCTAAGGCCAGACTGTAGAGGAAATAGCTCAAGCTGAAGCCATTCTAAACCGCCGGTTCAGCGGCGCGACCGTCTGCCTTCTATAATTGCGGAATGCGACATACGTTTTCGCGGATACGGCGGCGTTGGCTTGCCGTTGCGCTTTGCACTGCGTGTCTTGTGCCGGCTGTGCTGGCTTCCAAAAGCTTCGTGAAGCCGGAGGCGAAGTCGGCGATCAATTATCCTGCTCACGATTTCCATCGCGACGAAAAGGTCGCCATCGCGGCAGATCCTTACGACAAGCCGGATAAGGCAAAAATCTTTTCTACCAATTTTGCCGAGCATGGCTTCATGCCGATTTTCTTTATCATCACGAATGACGGCGATCAGCCAGTCTCGATCGCCAATATGGAAATCATGTTGACGACCGCGAATCACTCGAAGCTGACTCCGGTCACTACCGACGATCTTTATCGCCGGCTCTCGAACCCGCAATCCAGCACACGGCCCAGCCCTCTTCCGCTGCCGCACAAGGTAAAAGGCGGCCTGAGCAAGAAAGAGATGGATGAGATCGAGACTTCGCAATTCGCGGCCAAAGCAGTTGAGCCGCATACCACGCAATCGGGATTCTTGTTCTTTGACGTTGGCGGCATCGACTCGGTTTTGCGTGGTGCGAACATCGACATCTCGGGAGTCATCGATGCCAGGGGAACAGAACTCCTATATTTCGAAATCCCCACTGACAAATATCTGGACGCACCCCGGAATCCGTAAACCCGGTCCATGAATTTGGCCGCCTTTATAATCGTTCTGTTATGGCCTCCACCGCCGAGACTTCCATCGCCGCGCATCCGAAGTTCGAGCCAGTCATCGGCTTGGAAGTGCACGTCCACCTTTTGACGTTGTCGAAAATCTTCTGTTCTTGCTCGACGCGATTCGGCGCTCCACCGAATACCAATGTGTGCCCCGTCTGCCTTGGGATGCCCGGGGCCTTGCCCGTACTCAATAAGAAAGTCGTGGAGTTCGCTACCCTCGCGGCAATGGCGCTCAATTGCCGCATCAACGAAACGTCGATCTTCGCGCGCAAGAATTATTTCTACCCTGATCTGCCGAAGGGCTACCAGATTTCGCAATACGACAAGCCGCTTGCCGAGTTTGGCTATATTGAAGTTCCTTTGTCGAAAACCGGCGATGGCATCAAGGAACTGGGAACTGAGAACCGAGAACTGAGAACTAAGAAAATCGGCATCACCCGCGTCCATTTCGAAGAAGACGCGGGCAAGAGCCTGCACGAGGGATTTCCGGATTCCGCCGAGAAGACCGCGATCGACCTAAACCGCACTGGCGTGCCTCTGATCGAAATTGTCAGCGAGCCCGACATCGCTACTCCTGATGAAGCGTACGAATATCTGACGCGCCTGAAAGAAATCATCTTGTACACGGGCGTGAGCGATTGCAACATGGAGGAAGGTTCGCTCCGCGCCGACGCCAATGTCAGCGTGCGTCCGCGTGGTCAGAAGGAATTCGGTACCAAGACCGAAATCAAGAATGTGAATTCCTTCCGCTTCATTCGCGAGGCGCTGGAGTACGAAATCGGTCGGCAGATCGATGTCATCGAATCCGGCGGCAAGATTATGCAGGAGACGCGCCTCTACAACTCGAACGAAGGCAAGACCTATAGCATGCGCTCGAAGGAGCAGGCGCACGATTACCGCTACTTCCCCGAGCCGGATTTGCTGCCGCTGGTAGTCGACGAAAAGTGGAAAGCGGAAATCGTGCGCGCATTGCCGGAACTACCCGAGGCCCGTCGCTCCCGCATGGTCAAGGATTATGGCATCACGGAGTACGACGCGCAGGTCCTGACATTTTCCAAATCATTGGCCGACCAGTTCGAGGAGGCGGCGAAAGCGGCGAAGAATCCCAAGCGCGTCGCGAATCTCGTCCAGGGCGAATTGATGGGCCGGCTCAAGGCCAAGAATATTTCGATCGAGCAATCCCCGATTTCGATGGCAGGGATTGCGGCCTCCGCCGATTTAGTTGAGACCGGCACGATCTCCGGCAAGATGCTCAAAGATCTCTACGATCTCTCGTTCGAACGAGGCAAGGATTTTCCAGTCGTGTATGAAGAAGAAGGCCGGCCCCAGCAATCCACCGACACTTCTGCTCTGGAAAAGATCATCGACGAGATCCTCGCTGCCAATCCCAAGCAGCTCGAGCAATACCGCGCCGGCAAAAAGACCATGCTCGGCTTCTTCGTAGGACAGGTGATGAAGGCCTCCAAAGGCCAGGCCAGCCCCCAGATTGTGAACGAAAATACTGACGAAAAAACTGGAGTAGTGTGCTAGGTACCATCCCCTCCCAGTGACTTCGGTCATCTGCCTTTCTTACCCTCGCCCGGTAGCATGGAAAGTGCCAGGATAAGAAACTCAAGCTGGACCGCATTATCAGCATTCTGACGCTGGTGGCCTCGCTCGTTGCCATCATTCTGGTGTTAAAGAAGCCGACTCCGGTCGCGCAACCGCAGGCGCCGGCCGCAATCGCGCAGCATGCCCAGTCGTTCGACCAGAAGATGGCGGACTTCCAGCAAGCGACCGAGCAGGCGCAGCCTACAGCCTCTCCCTCCACTTCGCCAGGCAAGCCCGAAGCGGCGCAATCGCCAGCTGAATCGTCCAGCCCCAAGCCCGAAGTTCACATCAACTCAGACGAGATCAGCGCCGTGTTGGCGCAGTCACTTGGGAGCGCCAGCGCTGGGGAACTAAGCCCCGATTCCAATATCGGCAGCGCCGCCCCCACCATCAAAGATCAGCAAGTGAGCTTCGATGGAGACGTCGTTCACGGACAATTCCTAACCGAGATCGCAGGCAAAGATGTCTGGATCACGATCTCCGGCCACCTCGGCGATCAAGGCGGCTATGCCACGTTCGATCCCACGGAATTCAAAGTCGGAGATTTAAGCGTTCCCGTTTCCCTGGTCAACCCCGCGTTGCAGAAGAAACTGAACGAACAACGCGACCGCTTGAAGCTTCCGGATGGTGTGGGAGGGTTGAAAGTGGAAAACGGTGAACTGGTAATGCAAGGCAAATAGGGTTTAGCTTCCTCGCCGTTCTCGATCGCATGATATTCTTCCGCTCGCCATGAGGGCTCAGGCCGAGAAATTAAACAATCAGCCCTCTCGCCTTACCCGCTTTGCCCAGACCCGGCCGCTGATCTTATTTTTTACTACTAGCGTATCTCTGGTCCTGGACTATCTGGCTTGCGGTGCCGGCCATTGCTCAACGGATCGGAATTAATACCGACCTTGGTTGGTTTGAGATAGGAATCATTGTGATCGGAGCCTGCGGGCCGACCATGGCGGCGCTTACCACCCGTTGGCTCGGCTATCGCGACCTTCGAATTTGTCGCGTCTGGACAGGAACACGCCCGCTGCTTGCCGGACTCGCCCTGGGTTTCGCATTATTTATTCCTTGCCACGCTCGTAGCGCCAGCACTTGCTCTAGTTCGAGCGTCTCCACATTCGCTACATTGGTCGACTCTTCTGCACTGGAGCAGTTATGCGGTGAACTACTCAACCTTCATAGGCGGTCCTCTCAATGAGGAGCCTGGATGGCGCGGTTTCGCCTTGCCGAGATTGCAGGAGCGTTTTGGTTACGTGCTGGCGACGATGATTCTTGCTGTGCTCTGGGCAGGATGGCATCTTCCGCTGTTCCAGATTCCTGGATGGAGCAGCGCCTCTCCCGCGCAGTTTTTTCTGACCCTCGTGGGTATTTCGTTTCTGTTGACGGCCATTGCCAATTTGTCGAAGTTCAACGTGCTGGCCGCGATACTCTTTCACGCATTCTTCAATACGAGCGCGAGATTGGTGAACGTCCTTACGCAAGGCTTGCCTCCGCGCCCGCACGCAATGTGGAACTACGCTCTGGCTGTTTTTCTTACGGGCACCACGCTTGGTTGGATCGCTCTCCGAAGTGCAAAGGTGAACAAAGCTAACCCTGAGTGTTAGCGAGCTTTGGAGACTGCCGAAGGGATGCCGCGAGCGAATTGCGGGAAGCGACCTCGCCGTACCACTTCCCCGAATCTTTGATCGTTCGCTTCTGCGTTTTGAAGTCCACGTAGGCCAACCCGAAGCGCTGGCTGAATCCTTCGGCCCATTCGAAGTTATCTAGCAAGCTCCAGGCGTGATACCCGCGAACATCGGCTCCGTCAGCAATCCCCTGCGCCAGAGCCGAGAGATATTGCCGATGGTAGTCAATGCGCCGCCCGTCGTGAATTGCCCCGGTGGCATCGGGTGCGTCGTTGTACGCGCATCCACTCTCGGTAATTTCGATCGTCGGGCGGTTGTAGTCTCGCGTGATGCGCATGACCATGTCGTAAAGAGCCTTCGGCCAAACTTCCCATCCGAAATCCGTCTTCGGACCCTGCTGTCCGCCATCCATCTTCACGGGGAACAGCCATTCCTGCGCGTGCGAGAAGCGCTCCATCGTTCCCGGTGCTGAGGCAATTGTGCGGTAATAGAGATTGATGCCGATGAAGTCGAGCGGCGCCCGTGTCTTTTCCATGTCACCCGACTGGATGCCCATCGCCCTCTCCGGCAAGAAAGTCAGCGCGTCGGAATAACGGCCGCGCAATGCGGGATCGAGGAACCATGTATTTGAAATCGCATGAGCTCGATCTGCCGCAAGTTTATCTTCTTCCGAATTAGTGGCCGGTTCACACGGGGACATGCTCAGCGCGCTGCCCACCCGCGCCGATGGCCGCACCGATTTGAGCGCATGGAACGCCATCCCCTGCGCCAAGTTCACGACGTGCGTGGCGCGAAGAAAATCGAGAATGCTCTTGCGTCCCGGTGCGTGCGTCCCTTCCAGATACCCCAGGTCGACGAACGCATCCGGCTCATTGAACAGGATCCAGTCGGACACTCGGTCGCCTAACGCCTGCGTGACCAGCTGCACATAATCCGTGAAGCGGCCCGCAAGATCGCGATTGGGCCAGCCTCCCGCATCTTCGAGAGCCTGCGGTAAGTCCCAATGATAAAGCGTCACCAGCGGCCGGATATGAGCCTCCAGCAGCGCATCGATCAATCGGCTGTAGTAATCGAGCCCCTTGGCATTCGTCGCCCCCGAACCCGAAGGCTGAACGCGCGGCCACGAAATCGAGAAGCGGTAGCTGTTGAGATTCATCGTCCGCATCAGATCGATATCTTCGCGCCACCGATGATAGGAATCGCACGCCACGTCCCCGGTATCGCCGTTCTTGATCTTGCCGGGCGTGTGCGAAAAGCGGTCCCAGACGGATTCGCCCTTGCCGTCCTCTTGCCATGCGCCTTCAATTTGATAAGAAGCTGTCGCCGTGCCCCAGAAGAACCCTTTGGGAAATGAACTGCTGCCGGAGGCTTCGAACTGCGCCGTCGATTTCGCCGCCGGAGACGTGCCTGCCTTCGAGGAGACGCTGCAGCCAGTGAACAAACCGGCTGGCAAGGAAGCCAGAGCTCCCGCGGTCAGAGCAGATTGCAGGAATTTGCGGCGAGTCGGATGCAAACGAAAAGGGCGCTCCTTGAAGATGGCCCGCTGTAACCTCGCGGAAGGCCTATTTTCCCACAAAGCGACTGATGGGACGTAGAACAGACGAGCGGAACAAAAATCTGTTGGACCTGATTCTCGATTATTCCGGACGCTGGCTGTCGAACATCTTCCAGAGCTTGTCCCCAGTCGCGCGATAGATCACCCATCCAGTGCCAATATCGGAGGTCTCGCGGAACAGCAACTCCCCCCGCCCGTCGCCGTCAGCATCGACGGCGTCAATCAGGTCGAGTCGCGGCGTCAAGTCCAGATGGAATTTGTCGGTCACTCCTGCATAGAGCGTATGCAGGTTGTTGTAGATGTCGGGATAAGCCACGATCAGGATTGAATAATGCAGATCGGGATTCACGTCGGCAGTCTGTGATCCCGCGGGCGGTGGAGGCAAGTGCGCGTCCGCGCTGAAAATGATGATTGCCTGATTTGAGTTCCACAGATCATACGCGACCATCTGCACATTCTCGAAGATCGGCTCGACCGGCTTCGCCGTGCGCTTGGTGGCGACAGGATGCTCCGGCTTCGGCGTGATGCGCCCCTTGGCTCGAGCCGTCACGTAAGCGCGCAGCCGTTCTTTGGCGGAATCCATCAGTTGCTTCCGGCGATCGGGTTCATCTCCCTTGACCCATTCGTAAGCGAAGGAATGGGGTGCGGGTCCGGCCGCATCGGAAATCGCGGGGACCAGCTGCACATCGCTCTTGGCAGCCGCGGTTTCGACAACTGGCGCCGCCGCAGGTGACGGCCGCTCTCCGGGTTTGCTGTATCCAGGGATGCTTTCATCCGCGAACGATTCGGCGGGCTTTCCACGACGTAATTTCGGACGAAATCCTTCTCCCGCTCCGCTATCGGACGTGGGGATATTTGCACGATCGTCTGCCTCGGCATCACTAGGTTTCGATCCCGACGCGGGTTTTGTAGCCGATCCTGGCGCTGGCTGACTCGCCGCCGGTGGAGTCGAACTGGCCGGAGGCTCAGTTGAAGGACTCGAATCGCGCTTCGTCAACCGCGGTCGATCGTCATCATCCCCCGAACCGCTGGACTTTGGCGCGGGGGCAGGTGGTGTCGTAGAAGCAGTCGGAGCACCGCCTGAGTTAGGAGCAGTATTCGCGGGCGTCGACGGCTTGCTCGCGTTCGGGTCGCGCGTAAGCCGCGGAGGCCCTTCCGTACTGTCGATCCCGACCGGGGTGATATTCGCCTTGAGCGGCTTTCCAGGCTCCTCCATTCCAATCGGATGCCACGCACCAGTTCCAAGCCAGGGAACCGGCGCGTTCGCGGCATTGCTGTGCAGCGCGCTTCCCACCGTGAACAGGCCCAGCGAGCTGCCGGCGCGCTCGCCTTCATAGACGGTACCAGTGTCCAGCGCCATCGGCACGGGATCAGCTTTATACGCTGTCGCATCCCAGAACTTCCCATCGATCAGGATGGCGATGGGTACGAGCGAAGTCTTTCCGTTCGCTGCCATTTGCAGCACTCCCAGCGCACGCGGCCCGAGATCTTTCTTCTGTGATACTTTCCGCTCTCCAGGCACAATTTGCGGACGTTCCTCCTGCGCCGCACAGCACACCGCAAAACAGATCACGCCCGTGGCAAGCGCCACCATAGCTCGCCCGCGAAATGAAATCCTGCAGTGTAAAATCGTCGAGACTGCAGCGGAAGGCGGCACACCCGCTCTTCCAGCGCTCGACTTCGACTTGCCCGGAGAAATTCCCATGAAGGTCAATAATAAGGCTCCCGACTTCACTTTGCAGGACGAGAACGGAAAAGAGATCGCGCTGAAGGACTTGCGCGGCAAGACTGTGGTTCTTTACTTTTACCCCCGCGCCGACACTCCCGGATGTACCATCGAAGCCTGCGAATTTCGCGACTCTTACAGGAAGATGCAGAAGACCGGCGCCGTGCTGCTCGGCATCTCCCCCGATACGCCCAAAGCACAAAAGAAATTTCAGGACAAGTTCAGTCTGCCCTTCACCTTGTTGGCCGACGCTGACAAGAAAGTCGCCGAGGCCTTCGGCGTGATGAAGGAAAAGAACATGTACGGCAAGAAAGTCTGGGGAGTCGCTCGAACGACCTTTGTTATCGGTCCCGACGGCAAGATCCAGCACGTTTTCGAGAAGGTAAAGCCAGAAGGCCACGCCGAGGAAGTGCTGGCGTACTTGAAAGAATCGGCCAAGGGCGCGGCTTAGGTCTTTGTCATTCCGAACCGGCGTTCAGCCGTTGAGGAACCTGCTTTTCGCTTGCGGAGCCAGCGAAGCGGGCTGGGAGCAGATTCCTCCCTCTGGTCGGAATGACAATGACAAAGACGTGGGAACTATTTCCGCTCTTTGCCCGTATCACAAAGCAGCGGCGTTCTGTCTCGCCACTCGCTGGTTCGGGAGGATCGAATGCGCGGTCTCGCGTACATGGTTGGAATTTCTCTCATTCTCTTCGCCATTTCTATTGCCACGGCAAAGGCTGCGCCCTTGCCCACGGACGACCACGACATGGTCGTCATCGTCTTCAAAGACGGCCACCACCAGAGTTTTGCTGCGGCTCAAATCGCACGCATCGATCTCAAAGCCTCCGAAGTCGTCTACAAAGATGGCCATCACGAAAAACTGGCTGCCGCCATCGACCGCATCGAATTCGGCGAGCCCTCGCTGACCGGCATGATGCCGTCCCGCAATCACTTCATCGGCAAATGGGAGGTGGGCGAAGGCAACGGTGGGCATTTCTTCATTACTCTTGAGCCCAACGGCGACGCAAAGAAGACTCTAGGCGAAGAACACGGCACCTGGACCTGGGTCGATGGCGAAGCGCATATCGCCTGGGACGACGGCTGGCACGACGCGATCCGCAAAGTCGGCACGAAGCACGAGAAGGTCGCCCACGAACCCGGCAAATCATTTGACGACCCGCCGTCTAACGTCACCACGGCCCGCAACACAGAGCCGCGCCCAATCTAAAACGTGCGGATCCAGAGCACCAGATCCCATCCGCCGCGGCAGATGCCCTGATTGGGTGTCTACGCCGCTGGCTTGATGTTCTGGTTCACGCAGAACAGATTTGTCGGGTCGTACCTCTTCTTGATGGCAGCAAGGCGTCCGTAATTGTCGCGGAATGCTGCCTGAACTCGTTCCTGTCCCTCGTCCATCATGAAGTTGATGTAGGCCCCTCCTGCCGAGTAGGGATGGAGCGCGTCGTAATAGCTTTTGCACCATTCCGTAATTTTCCCTGCGTTGGCCGGGTCCGGATCCACTCCGACGATCACCTCGGCGAACAAGGCTTCCCGGAAGCTGTAAGCTGTGTCGTTCTTGCCGACGCGGTGCGCCGCGCCGTTGATCGGGTAAAGGTGCATAGTCGAAAGCATTGTCGGCAGC
Organism: uncultured Acidobacteriota bacterium; assembly: GCA_963793945.1. Classification (GTDB taxonomy): domain Bacteria; phylum Acidobacteriota; class Terriglobia; order Terriglobales; family Acidobacteriaceae; genus Sulfotelmatobacter. The sequence continues at coordinate 131,357 of CAWCCE010000005.1, forward strand.
TTCGAACCGTATTCGACGTGCTTCGCGATGGCCGCATCGCTCAGACCCGTGAAGTTATCCGCCCGCCAGTACGACTGCAACCCGGGAGCGAACAGACCATCGAAAGTGCTCTGCACCGCTGGAAATGGCGCCGGGCCAACCGCATCGAGTAATGGCGTTCCAACGCTGCGCATGCTGCGGGTCGCCTTCTCGGTAGCCTCCGCGGTTCCTGTGCTGCACCAGACAATGGCACAAACCTTTTTCATATGGAGGTGTTCGGGGAACATCGGCGCGGGTGGGACCATCAGAAAAGCAAAGAATCCATCCACTTCTTCGGGAGCCGTAAGAATGAATTCGCGATAGAACTTCAGTACGTCTTCCGCCTGCTCAAGAGGCCAAAACGTGGGCCCGAACTGAACCGTGCTGACCGGATGTAATCGGAACTCGAACGAAGTCACGACCCCGAAGTTTCCGCCGCCACCTCGTATTGCCCAAAATAGATCGTCGTTCTCTTTGGCATTTGCGGTCACGAATCGTCCATCCCCGAGCACCATGTCGACGGACAGGAGATTGTCAATGGTGAGACCATAGCGGCGCGTAAGATAGCCGATGCCTCCTCCCAAAGTGAGTCCACCAACTCCAGTCGTTGAGATCAAACCGCAAGGCGTCGCCATCCCGAAAGCATGGGTCGCATGATCCACGTCGCCCCAGACGCATCCAGCCGCGACACGCACCGTACGCGCAGCCGGGTCGACCCGAGTCCCCTTCATCGGCGAAAGATCGATCACTACTCCGTTGTCGCAAATTCCGAGACCGGCCCCACTGTGGCCGCCCCCGCGAATCGCGGTGGGGAGCCCGTTTTCCCGGCCATAGTGCACGGCAGCAATTACGTCGCCCACATCAGCCGCACGCACAACCAGCTTCGGACGCTTATCGATCATTCCGTTGTGAACTCTGCGGGCCGAATCGTACCCGGAGTCGTCCTGCTGGATGACCTCTCCGCGAATGGCTGCCTTTAATTGTTCGATAGAGTGCGCTATGGGTGGCCTCCTCAGTGTTGTTTACGCTTCGATGCGACGGATCTTACCGAGCATCATGCGGTTTCGAACTGGCGCTGGTTTGGTTACCAAGATTGGGATCAGATCTTAGGATTAGTATTCGCGTAAGTCAATCAAGCGGAATGAACGTGACCCTTCGGCGGCCCAATAGTTGACGAAGCTTCACAACTGCAACCCCACAGCCTGGTCCAGGCGAAGTTGCCCGGTGCGATTTACCATACCTCTGTATGCTGCAACGGAAATCCTCGTTGAGCCCAGAGCCGATCCGTCCTCTCGACCGCGATTTCTACGCCCGCAATCCGCGCCGCGTAGCCCGTGAACTCCTTGGCAAGGTGCTCGTTCGCCAAACGGACGGAGAACGCCTCACTGCCCGGATCGTCGAAGTCGAAGCCTACCTCGGACAAAACGATCCCGCCGCCCATTCCGCCGTAGGTCGGACGCTTCGCAACGCTGTGCTCTTTGGCCCTCCTGGATATGCTTACGTCTATTTCATCTACGGAAATCATTACTGCTTGAATGTCTCCTGCGAGCCCGATGGTCGCGCCGGTGGTGTCCTCTTTCGTGCACTGGAGCCCCTTTCCGGCATCGACGAAATGGCGACCGCCCGTGGAATTAGCCTGCACGGAGAAAAAGACCTGCCCAAACTCACCAGTGGCCCCGGTCGCCTGTGTGAAGCTTTTTGCATAACCCGCGAACGCGACAACGGCACTGACTTCACCTCGCAATCAAGCAGCCTGTGGATCGGCGATGATGGGTTTCAAGCCCGCAAGATCGCGATCACCCCCCGTATTGGCATCACAAAAGCCGCTGACCATCCCTTGCGCTACCTCATTTCCGGCAACCGCTTCGTTTCCGGCCCGAAAACCTTTCGCCCCCTTGACAGGCGGGTGTAGACTGTCCTCCGGGTTCGAGGAGCCTGGAGGCCTTGCTGGATGCGGCTTTGGACTTCCTCTTCCGCAGCTCGGGGAAGCTGGCTGCCGAAAAGATTTTCCGCAACTTCGGCAGCAGCACAAACATCTGAACAGGTTAGGAGCCTCCGCGTGCCCGGTCTCACGCGATCCCGTTTCTTCGCCGCTACCTTGGCGACTGTGTTTGCAGCGCCCTTTTTGTGTGCCGCGGACGGAGGCATTGTCGAACACGCGCCGTCTTCTCCCCCCTACATTCTTGTCGGCTTCGTCGGGGGATTTGTCCGCCACGATAATCCGCATCAGGGACCAGTTCTCTTCGCTCAACGCGCACAACGTAGCTTTCCAAAGAACTCCTACATTCACATCTTCGAGAATAGGCACCGCAAGACGGCGTACAACACCATCGTTCATCTGCTCGATAGCAATCACGACGGTCAGCTGAGCGACGAGGAAAAGGAGCAAGCTCGTATCATCCTTTTTGGCCACAGTTGGGGCGCCTCGGCGACGGTGCTGCTGGCTCGTGAACTGAATCGGGCAGGCATACCCGTGCTTTTGACTGTACAAGTGGACAGTGTGGCCAAGCCTTGGCAGCACGACGGGGTCATCCCCGAGAATGTCGCAGCGGCCGTAAACTTCTACCAGCCGCATGGTTTTATCCACGGGCGTGCACACATCGCTGCCGCCGACGGATCGAAGACGCAGATTATCGGCAATTACCGCTTCGACTATCATCACGAGCCGGTCAAGTGCGAAGGAACTTCCTGGTTCGATCGCACATTTACTCCGGATCACATGCAGAGCGACTGCGATCCGCACCTATGGTCCCAGGTCGACAACTTGGTTTTGCAACGTACACGGCCGGAACCCGGCACAGTGGCGGCCATCCCGATGCAATAGTCCGGCTTTCCCTCAGCCGGTTATGCGCATCGCAAGGCTGCAACCGCGCCGGAAATGCCAGTCACGGACAACTAGTATTGGGGCGGCGACAAGCGTTAGCGCCAACGTTTCAAGTCACCGTTGCCATCGGAAGACAACTCCTGCTCTGGATCGGGGTTCCAACTTAGGAGTACGATCTATATAGAAGCGGTTCGCCTTCCCAGGCTTGGCCGCAGTTTTCGGTGGAGGTAACTCTCATGCGGAAACCCACCCTGTCCAATGCCCTTCTCGCGACAGTCGCCTCAATTACCCTGATTTGCATCCCAATTCCGGCTTTCGCCCAGCATGGCGGCGGCGGTCACGGCGGCGGTTTCCACGGAGGTGGCGGCTACTCCGGCGGTGGCCACGGCGGCTTTTCCGGTGGCGGCTATCGTGGCGGCTCTTACGGGGGCTATCGCGGTGGTGGTTCCGGCTCCGGCGGAGGGCGCGGTTTCGAAGGCGGCCGCGGCTCCTACGGCGCATCACGCGGAGGCTCGTCCGCGATGGGCGCTTCCAGAGCTTGGGCGTCTGAGGGTCGAGGCGTCCGCAATACTTCTCCCGGCTGGCACGGATTTGAAAGATCCGGCAACGCCGCAAGCATGTCTGCCCGGTCAGGTGCCGGAATGGGCCTAAGGTCCGGCGGCGCCGGCGTAGCCGGCAGGTCAAGCATGGCCTCCAACGCCCGCATCGCCGATGGCAATTTCCACTCGTTCGGCGCTGCAACCGGTGCGCGCGGTGCGACAACGTTCGCCTCGAGCGGCCGAGTCTCAGGCAATTCGTTCAACCACGCCGGTTTCGTCGGCGGCAACGCTGCATGGCGCGGAGGCTGGGGCGGCCGTTGGGGAGGTGGTTGGGGCTGGGGCGGTTGGGGCTGCTGCGGATGGGGCCTCGGTTTCGGATGGGGATGGGGTGGCTGGGGATTTGGCTGGAGCCCATTCTGGGCTTGGCCGCCTTACTATTACAGTCCGTGGCTATACGGTTTCACTGACCCCTACTACATCTACCCATATTCCGATTAGCGGGCAGCAGAAATCGAGCTCTGTCGGATCTATCTGGCCGAGCTCAAGCTGTGCGACACTCTGGAGAGATTCTCCTCAACCTCCGGAGTGTCATCTCCTAGCGTGATCGCCCTCTCCAGTTGTTCCTTTGCGCTTGCCGGATCGTTCAGTTGAGCCAGCACCGACCCGAGCGCGGCATGCGACGCGGCGAAGTTTGGATTCAGTGCTATCGATTGTTCAAGATGAGCGCGCGCCCGCTCCAGCTTTCGCTCTCCCACTTCAAGTGCGCCATTCAGATACAGCACTTTCCAATTGCTCGAGTCGGTCGCTAGGAGTCCTTGAACGACGTGATTGATTTGCTCTGATTGAGTAGCAAGAAGTGTCTGAACGTGACGAACTTCGCTATCCAGCTCGGTCGGATGTAGTTCGAGCGCAAGCCCGAGAGCAATCGTCGCTTCTTCAGACCGATCCAGTTGCACGAGCACGTCGAAGAGTGAGTCGGCAAGGGCGAGCGAATCGGGCGAAGTATTCAGGCCCTCGCGTAAGACCTTGGCCGCTTCGTCAAACTTGTTCGTAGCTGCATATGCCAGTCCCAAGTTCAGGCTCTGAGTCCCGGTTCTCTGTCCCTGAACAATTGGATTCTCCAAAAGGGCAATCGTTCCCGCGTAATCCTGATCAAGCATCAGATCTTGGGACAGATGATCCAAGGCGCCCGAAGATTCCGGATCGATGGCCAGCGCATACCGCCATTCCGTTTCTGCATCTCGAACTTGATGCAGCTGATCGAAAGCCGATGCGAGTATCAGATGGACCTTTTCATTTCGCCCGTCAAGTTTCTCCGCCATCTGCAGCGCGGCAATGGCTTCTTGTGCATTGCCCGAAAAGTACAAACTCGTCCCAAACATAAACGCGACGTTTGCCGAATACGGTTCGATACTTAGAGAAGAAGCAAACGCATCCGCCGCGCACGCGTATTTTTGCTGCTGCCCAAACCAGATGCCAAGATCGGTGTAACTATCCGCGGTCGGATGATCTTGAAGACGCGCTTTCATCGATTCAGGCGCCCGGCATACTTCTGCTCGAACGAATAATCCCGAAGCAATAATCCACAGCAACAAGCCAGCAGCTATTCTCATTGCCGCTATTACCGCCCGCGTTGGTTCGAGTAGCTGTCCTCTACGGATGGACATCGGCGACATGGACTTGAATGTCCTCAATCCCTTCATTGCTGGTGTTCACAAACTCCGGTAGGTTCACCGCGCGGTTCGCTGCAGTCGCGTTATCGATGAGGATGGCAGGACTGTCGTTGCCTTCGGAATCAATGTGCGTCAGATACATCTGGGTATAGGGCGACCGAGCTTTAGAGGAAAACACGAGCCAATGTCCATTCGGCGAGAAACTGTGCCAGGAATTCATGAGCTGCGTGTTGGCGCGCATCCGGTGCGCTGCGCCTCCATTGAATGGCACGATATAAAGTTGGCTGTCGGGACGCATGAGCTGGCCATTGCGGCACTTCACGAAAACAATCCACCTCCCGTCGGGTGACACCTTGGGAAAGTTGTTGCTCATGCCGTTCTGCGATGCTCCAGCGATCGGCTCTGCTATTCCGCCTCTTCCTTCGTTGAAGGCAACCCGGTAAAGATCGTATTGAATACGCGTTTCGTTCGGATCATTCGCATGGATCGCAGGTGGCTGGCCCTTCGTCCTTGGATCCTCAGCCTGCGCCCGCGCAAACACAATGTATTTACCGTCAGGACTCCATACCCCATCCGTCTGGACGAAATGCGGATCATCCGCCCCGTGCAATGGCTTGCGCAACCCTGTGGCCCGGCTGTACCACTCCAGGATTCCCCGCGTCGGATAAAACACCTGCAGAAAGTGATAGTCCAGGAAGTTCGTCACGTAGTAGCTCTCGAGAATCTTGAGCGAGGGACCGGCGAACGTGCTCACTACGGATTGCCCGTCAGGCGAGACCTGCGACATGAACCCAACGCGTACCTGCCCAACCTGGCCATCAACGTTCCAGTGAACCAGATCCTTATCGCCGATCTGCATGTGACGTTGCACGGGAACGACGGCGTACAGCCCTTTATCGTTTGCTGGACCGTCAACATCCATTCCCATCGTTTTGCCGTCCGCGGAGAAGGAGTGGCAGTTCGCGCAAGTCGGCATGTTCTCGAGAACGGTGCGGCTTTCCGGCCGTCGAATATCTCGCAGCCGCCAACGAATGAGATGAATGGTCGACGGCGCCAGCGGCTGCACCACTCCATTGATGCCCTTCGTCGGCATGAGCGGAACATCGCGATAAAAAATCGGTGCGCCCACGGGATCTACCGACGTTGTGATACTTATCCGCGATTGCGAGATAGCCTTTCCCTCATCGCGGTGGCCTGTGATCGTGACTGTCGCAGGTTGGTTCACACTGTGCGATTGAATGGATGACCATGTGGCCGCATCGGGCGTCCAAGTCCAAGTCGCTGCTTGTTGCGGGGTGAGTTGTGGCCCCTCGTCCGGGTTGCTGACGCAGTCTGGATCAACGGAGCCGATGTGCAGATGTTCTCCTTTGCTGATCACATGGATGGTCAAACTTTTGTCCGCAAACGATATGTCGATGTTCCAGGACGTGCCTGCCGCGTCCCGCCAAAGGATCGTAGGCGGCGTAATTCCTGGCGGAAAGATGGAGCCGTCTTCCGGATAGTCGATCGAAATCGGCCAAAGCGTGGGTTTTGCATCCCGCTGAGTCGCTGCGGATGCTTGCAGGTGCGCCGCCCCAAACGGGTGGCTGCGCAAAGGAATAGACCAGGTCAAGAGTACGGAGACGACCAGTATCGTCACCGCTGGCGCGGTTGACTTTAGCTTTTGTCCAAGTCTCGAACGGAAGCCGGGCATTCCCTAACTCCTTGGATTTGCGATCCATGCGCTGCGGGTTCTCTGGATCGAACCGAAATTCGCGGTGCCGAGGAAGAGAGACACTCAGACGGGAGCACTATTCCTGTCTTGGCGCGCGGAACTGCGAAGGGTCGAAAACGCGCTACGTGATGCTCTCAGGGATGTAAGGCAGGCTGCTGTGATACTAATCACAGCGTCTTAGGAAAAAGCAGGTTGTCGATGAGACGGGTGTTGCCGACATATGCGGCCACTGCGACCAGCGCGCCGCGGGAGACATCCTCAACCGGATCAAGATTTTCAGGATTCACCACTTCGAAATAATCGAGGCGGACAGATTTCTCGGCAGCAAACTCCTCTCTCCCCGTTGCAATCAATCGAGCCGCTTTATGCTCGCCTTCACCCACCAGTTTCTGCACCCGCATCAACGATCGGTGCAGCACGAGCGCCTGTCTCCGCTGCTCGACATCGAGATAGGCATTTCGCGAACTCATCGCCAGCCCGTCCGGTTCCCGCACGATCGCGCCCACGACAATCTCAACCGGAAGATTCAGGTCCCGCACCATCCGGCGAATGATCGCCACCTGCGCCGCGTCTTTTTGTCCGAAGAATGCCGCGTCCGGCTCGACAATATGAAACAGCTTGGCTACTACCGTCGTGACGCCGCGAAAGTGTCCGGGCCGCGACCGCCCGTCCAGCTTGCTGCTTAGCTTCTCCACTGTCACCCAGGTAACGGCTCCGGCTGGATACATTTCTTCCACCGCCGGCGCGAACAGCAGGTCCACTCCCTCGCGCTCCAGCAGCTCGCAGTCCCGCTCAAACGATCGCGGATATTTCGCCAGATCTTCATTGGGACCGAACTGCGTCGGATTCACGAAGATCGACGCCGTCACAACGTCGCACGCCGCCCGCGCAGAGCGCACCAGTGAAAGGTGGCCCTCATGCAAAGCTCCCATCGTCGGCACGAATCCCAGCCGCTTTCCCGCGCGCCGGACCGCCCGCGATTGCGTCCGCATCTCTTCAATCGTTCTGCAGATTTTCAAGAAGGCAGTCTAAGTCTAAGTAGTAGTGTGGGGACAGCCGCCTCGGCTGTCCGTCGAGCCCAGCTCGACTCAGCGGTCAGCATATTCAAATCTCGGGGCCTTCTAACCTGCAGGCACCCACCGGACAGCGATATGTGCCCCGTCCAGCAATCCTCCGACGATTCCCTTATTTCGTCGAATCGCAACTTTATCCTGATCGGAAACGGTCACTGTGCCTTCTGCCGCCGCCACAACGCGCCCGTACGGCCAATTCGAAGCCGGCAACTTCGCCAGTGCCGGCAGTACTTCATCGGGCTTCAGAATAATTTCTGCGCTGTCGGCGACATCCAGCAGAGCGATCCCGTCCGCCCGCACAATCAAATACGGATTCTGCCAGTTCTTCATGTCCTTTACTCGTCCGTATTTGGCGGAGTCCGCCGAAGGAATGGCCTGCAGCATGGCTTGCGGATCGGGCGTCTTGGCCGCACTCTCGTGCGAACAAGCCGCAAGGGCGAGACTTGCCACCAGAGCTACTGTCAGGCGCGCGCGCGAGAAGATCACAGGGCCGAGTCTACCTCACCATCACCGGCGCATCGTGCTTTGCCGCCCAGACCAGCGCGACGATCCATCCAATCACGCTCCATCCCAGGAACAGATTGAGTAGAAAGATCGCGAGTGTATCTCGCTTGCTCCGGGCCAGCGCAATGATCGATGGCAGGAAATACAGAATCAGCGGGAAGCCGAAAAAAAATGGGAAGAAGAAAAATGTCGCGAGCATCGTTGGCCACCTCCCTCGTATAGCCTAGCACTGTCGCGTGCGCGAGTGAAACCCGGAATCCCGACCGCTGGTATCGACTCACACTGAAATATACGCATAACAAAGCCGCATAGTTCCGTGTTGCGATGCCTGCTTTCTCCAAATCGAAGGGAAAGAAGTTAGCGGCCCATCGCCCGTTTCCGCGCCAGCACGGTGTCCAGCCCGGCCTTCGTATCCTTCGGCAGATGATACGACTCCTCGTCCGAGGGATATTGGTGCGATCGCACATCCGCGCGGAACGCACGCACCGCATTCGTAATAAGCGCCGCCGCGTCGCCGTAGCGCCGGACGAACTTTGCCGGAGGCCCAAAGGTCAGGTTCAAAATGTCGTGGTATACCAGCACCTGCCCGTCGCACTCCGGACCAGCGCCAATCCCGATCGTCGGCGTGTTCACTTCCGCGGTGATCATCGCCGCCACTTCGCGTGGAATTCCCTCGAGATAAAGGGATGCCACTCCCGCCCGGTCTAGCGCGACAGCATCCCGCATCAATTGCTCGATCCCGCTCAGATTTTTCCCCTGGACTTTGTACCCGCCCATCACATTGACCGACTGCGGTGTCAGCCCGATATGCCCAGCCACAGGGATCTCCGCGTCAATGATGTGCCGGATCAAATCTGCGCGCTTCTCGCCGCCTTCGATCTTCACCACCTCGGCTCCGCCTTCTTTCACGAAGCGAGTGGCGTTGACGATCGCATCCTTGGCGTCGATCTGATACGACCCGTACGGCATGTCGGCCACCAGCAGCGCATTCTTCAGCCCGCGCCGAACGGCTTTCACATGATGCAGCATCTCGTCGACGGTGACCGAGAGCGTGTTCTCGTACCCCAGCATGGTTTGCGCCAGCGAATCGCCCACCAGCACCATATCCACGCCGGCCTCGTCAACAAGGCGAGCTGCGGCATAGTCATAGGCGGTAATGCAAGTGATGGGTTCGTGGCGGAGTTTCTGTTCCCGCAGAGAAGCAGTGGTGACTTTATGGCCGGACCCGTCATAGGGACGGCCGATCGGGGTGATACTCATGATGTCCTCCAGTGCCCCTCCGCCTCGGGCGGATAGAGCCTGTACACGCATCTTGGCGTCCTACAGCGCTTGGATGACGCTCGGGCAATTGTAGCTGGCAACAACGGCCGGCGTCGATGGTTCATTTGTGCAGCGTTTTCAATAGCTTCGAGAACGCCACACTTCGAGGGCAGCATAGGCTTCTGCCTTTATAACAGGGTTTGCCAAGTGTAAGACATATTGATAAACGTCTTACAGCGAGGTAAGATAGTGGCCATGGCAACTTATCGCACCGTCATCAGCTCCAAGGGCCAAGTGGTCATCCCAGCGGAATTACGAGAACAGCTAGGCGTGGGTAAGGGTACTTCCGCGACCTGGTCTGAAGAGAATGGCAAGCTCGTGTTAACGCCAATCACTGCAAAACGCATGCGGGAGATCCGGGGGTTTCTTAAGCCCAAACCAGGCGAGCCATCCATGTTCGAGGAACACTTCGCTGATCGCGAACGCGAGCGCGAGCGGGAACGCGAGTAATCAATGTCCCCAGCGTCAACCAGCGGTCCGCGGCGATACGTACTCGACGCCAACGCCTTGATTGGTTTCTTCGAAGACCGCCAGGGGACGGCGGAAAAAGTTGATCGCCTCGTGGCCGATGCCCTTCGACGCGATTTGCCCCTATTCATGTCGGCTGTGAACTGGGGTGAGGTCTTTTATACCGCATGGCGGCGGCACGGCGAAAGCCAGGCCCGTCAAGCCGAAACCAAGTTGAGAGAGATGCCCATCATAGTCATCGCTGCTGACTTAGACCGAGCAACCCGAACTGCCTCGCTCAAACAAAAGCACAACCTTGGCTATGCCGATGCTTTTGCGGCAGAACTCGCAATCGAGCGAGGAGCATGGCTTGTAACCGCGGATCCCGAATTCTCAAAGTTGGGAAAAGCGCTGGCAGTGTACGCGCTCCCGCGCCATGAGAAGTAAAACGACAGAGCCAACGACCAACGACTATCGACCAACGACGGCTCTCATGCCCCCGCCGCATCCTGCCCGCCCAGCGGCAGGAAATATTGCGTGCCCTTGATCGGCTCGGTCACCTTGCGGAGAAGCTCCTGCAAGTCTTCGTTGCGATCAACGAAATCAATCTCCGACGTATTCACGATTAGCAGATCCGACGATGTGTAGTGAAAGAAGAAGTGCTCGTAAGCTTTCACCACTTCTTCCAGATATTCTTCGCTTACAGCCTTCTCACCTGGAGCATTCTTTTTCTTGAGACGCTTTTTTAAAACTTCAGGCGTGGCCTGCAGATAAATCACGAGGTCGGGAGTGGGTAGCTGCTCGCGAAAGTGGTTGTAGTAGCGGTTGTAGGTATCGAGTTCCTGATCGGTGAGGTTCAGGCAGGCAAACAATTTGTCTTTTTCGAAGATGAAGTCCGCGACAACAACTCTTTGCGATTGTGCACCGAGATCGAGCGCCTGCAGCTGCTCAAAGCGCCGCACGAGAAACGTGAACTGCGCCTGAAACGCCGCGCCGCGCTCTCCCTCATAAAACGAATGCAGAAACGGATTCGCTTCCGGCTCCATCACGCGTTGCGCGTTCAACCGCTCGCCCAGAATCCGTGCCAAGGTGCTCTTGCCCACTCGGATGGGTCCTTCTACCGCAATATACCGGGGGAGTTCGAAAAGATTGGCCATGGGCTAGCGAGGTTCTCGGAAATGGCAGGATATCTCGGATGCGTCGCACTGGCAATTGCGCGAAGAGTTAACAGAGCTTTTTGCAACTGGGAAATTTGGTGATTGACTAATTTGAAAAAATCCAATGCCATGGGGTTGAACTTCAATTACACAATTGCAAAATTACTCAATTACCAAATCCGCCTTATTCAATCCTTTACAATCGCACCATGCTCGCCACCGTACTCGCCGGAACAGCCGCTGCCGGCGCGCTTGTCACTGTCGGCTATCAATCGATGGCTCCGACCGGGCAATGGTACGGCCGCACCTTCACCGGTCTCGAGCCCGGGGCGAGGCCACTCGCTCTCACGTATGACGATGGCCCCAACGATCCCCACACATTTCGTTTGCTGGAAGTTCTAGCTCGTCAGGACGTGCGAGCCACATTTTTTCTGATCGGACGCTATGCAAAGCAGCGTCCCGACATCGTCCGCGAACTCGTGAGAGCCGGACACGTGATTGGCAATCACACATTTACCCATCCCTTATTAACTCTCAAAAGCAGCGCCGAAATCCGGAAAGAACTCAGTGACTGTCGCTCGACCCTTCACGATGCGATCGGCGAACACTCGAACTTATTCCGCCCGCCTTTCGGCGGCCGACGTCCCGCTGTACTTCACGTCGCGCGCGAACTGGGCCTGCAGTCGGTCATGTGGAACGTCACCGGTTACGATTGGAATGCGCTGCCCGCCGCCGAGATCGAGCGCAAATGCTCCACAAAAATCCGTGGAGGCAATGTGATCCTCCTCCACGACGGTGGCCACAAAACAATGGGCGCAGATCGTACGCAGACAGTAATCGCAACCGACCACCTGATCGCGCGCTATAAATCCGAAGGCTACAAATTCGTAACCATCGATCAAATGATGAAAGAAAAGTTTGTGTAGGCCGGGTGCCCCATTTCCGGCCGGTTTTGCCGGAAGTGGGGATTTGTAACAACGAGGACCCTCGAATGACACGTATTCTTCTTTTCGTTCTCTCTACTGCCCTACTCGCCGCAGCCCAACCCAAATCTCTCTTCTACATGATCGACACTCCAGGTTCGGTGAAGTCCTTTACTGAGCACGCCGACAAGATCGACATCCTCGTCCCAGCCTGGTACTCCGTCGATGGCAACGGCCTCGTCTCGGGAGGTCCCAATCCAAATGTCCTGACGGTCGCCACTGACCATCACGTTCCAGTCATGCCCATCGTCGCTCTCATGGTGCAACTCGACCTGCACAAGCTGCTTACCACTCCGGCGGCGCAACAGGCATTCATCAGTGCTCTCGTCAGCGAGTGCAAGAAACACGGCTATAGCGGATTCCAGATCGATTTCGAAAATGTGAATTGGACCGACCGTGATCTGCTTTCGGCGCTAGTCGCCGAAACCGCAGCCGCTCTTCACAAAGAGAAACTGCAACTCACGATCGCCACAGTCCCCAACGCTCCCGGCTTTCCCGGCAAGAGCGCCTTCTCGCACTGGCTCTATGCCAATTGGCGCGGGGCTTTCGACCTGAAAGCTCTCGCGCAATCGGCAGACCTCATTTGCCTGATGACCTACGATCAGAACACCCGCTGGACCATGCCCGGGCCCGTGGCAGGTTATCCATGGACCGTCGAAAATCTGGAATACGCATTGCAGTTCGTCCCCAAAGAAAAGCTCTCGATGGGAATTCCCCTGTACGGCTATCACTGGTTCGCAGGCGAACCCAGCAAAGATGAAAAGCCGAATCCAACCGCCGAATACATCGGCCAGCAAGAGATCGACGAATACATGGCTGCCTATCATCCGCATGTAGAGTGGGACTCAAGCGATCGCGTATCTTGGTTTTATTTTTATCGCGACGACATGCGCGACTGGGTGTTCTACACCGACAAACGCGGATTTCAGGAACGCCTCAACCTTGTCCGCGACCGCGGCCTGCAAGGCTTCTGCTCGTGGGTGCTGGGCTCCGAAGACCCCGAGATCTGGTCGTCACTGCCATCTCACAGGTGACTGGCTTACGTGTAAAGGAATTGTGGGGCCGGATCTTCGATCCCGTCGCGTCCCGAAAGGGACGCACTTGCCGCGCAAGTCGATGCGCAAAGAACTCGCTCGGGCCAAATCATCCCGTTTGGTAAATCCGCGTGATCAAAAATCGTGGAAAAGCGGCGCTTCAGCGCCGCGAGGAGTGTCAGATCGTTGGGCTTTTACTCTGTGCCACGCAAGCCCGAAAATCGAGATCCTCAGACTATGTTAGGAGGATGGTGATCCGTGCCTATTTACCATGTCCTGAATCACAGACACCAATTGCTCTGGATCGAAGGGAACGGCCAAATACACATCTGCGCGGTCAAGCAGTTGCTTAGGAATTGCCGAGCGCGGTCGCGCCGCAGTTAACACAATTTTCGGCTGTCGTGCGCGTCTCAGCACGGTCTTCGCTTCTAATTCTGGATAATCCTCCAAAGCCCTGATGTGCAAGAACAAAACATCACATCTATCGACCGAGTCGAGCATTCGGGAGATGTCGGGTTCTTGCCACGCGCCACGGCATTCATAGCCTGCCGCCAAAAGAATCTCTACGATGATTTCCCCGATCACCTGCTCGCGATGAATCACGAGGACACCATATTGTGGCCTGTCATGAGGGGTTTTCGTCACGGCAGAACCTAGTCGTCCCGAAGAGCGGGCTAGCTTCGCATCGTCCCGAACGCCTGCTTGGCCGCCGCAATCGTCCGCTGAGCGTCTTCCTCGCTGTGCGTGGCTCCAAGAAACGCCGCCTCGTACTGCGACGGTGGCAAGTACACTCCGCTATCCAACATGCTTCGGAAGAATTTTCCGAACGCTTCTGTATTTGATTTCGAAGCCGAATCCCAATCCGTCACCGGCCCTTCCTGGAAGAACCAGGTGAACATCGACCCAACGCGGTTGTGGCACAGCGGAACTCCCGCCTCTTTCGCCGCCGCAGAAACGCCCTCGGCCAACTCACCGCTCAACTTTTCCAGTCGCGGATAAATCTCTCCTTTGCGATCCCGCAATTGCTTCAGCATCGCGCAACCTGCGGCCATCGCCAAGGGATTCCCCGACAGGGTCCCCGCCTGATACATCGGGCCGAGCGGCGCGACCAGATCCATAATTTCTTTCGGTCCGCCATAAGCGCCGACCGGCAGCCCTCCGCCAATGATCTTTCCCATCGTCGTCAGGTCCGGCTTGATGTTGTAGAGTTCCTGCGCTCCGCCAAACGCGACGCGAAATCCGGTCATCACTTCGTCAAAGATCAGCACCGACCGTTCCCGCTCTGTAATTAATCGGAGTCCTACCAGGTAATCATCCGCCGCAGGCACGCATCCCATATTGCCCACGACCGGCTCAACGATCACGCAAGCGATCTGATGCTTGTACTTCTGAAACGCGTGCTCGACGACCGACAGATTGTTGAACGGCAGCGCCAGCGTGAACATAATGAATTCATCCGGCACGCCCGCCGATCCCGGGATTCCCAGCGTTGCCACTCCCGATCCTGCCTTCACCAACAACGCATCCGCGTGCCCGTGATAGCAGCCTTCAAACTTCACAATGTATTTGCGTTTCGTATAAGCACGCGCCAGCCGGATCGCCGACATCGTCGCTTCTGTTCCCGAACTGACGAAGCGCACTTTCTGAATGTGCGGAAACGCCCCGATCACCAGCTCCGCCAGGTCCGCCTCGGAGGGCGTCGATGCGCCAAAACTTGTGCCATTGCACGTCGCGCTGACGATTGCATCCAGTACATTCGGCTCCGCGTGCCCCAAAATGAGCGGGCCCCAAGATCCGATGTAGTCGATGTATTCATTCTCGTCCGCATCCCAGATGTGCGATCCCTTGCCGCGCACGATGAATGGCGGATCGCCTCCCACGGACTGGAAAGCGCGCACCGGCGAGTTCACTCCGCCGGGAATCATGCTCGCAGCGCGCTCCTGCAGGCGCCGGGACTGCTCGGTTTTTCGCGACGTGCTAGTCGGCATCGAATCCTCTCGGCACGGAGAAAACAGATGTCAAAAGTTCCTGCGGATGCGAACGACTACTATAGCAGCGCACGCCGCCGGGAATTAACCAGATATTCATGGTTCTGCAATCACTTTGCAACATCCCGTCGGTACCTTGAGGTCATCAAGTTGCCCTTCTAACCGGGAGGGTTTGAGGGGACAGTCTCGGGGGCTCCGGGCTGTCCTTTTTGCTCTGTTAATTTCCCCCGTGTTCCTCTGTGCTCCCCGTGGTGAAAGGTCTTCGCATTAACCATCGTTAACTCCGCATCGTATAATCACTTCTTCATGATCACCGTCTCCAAGGAAGACTACCTCAAGTCCATCCTCGAAGCCGAAACCGAGGGTGAAGCGGTTATCTCCGCGCGCCTGGCGCATCTGCTCAAAGTCTCCGCGCCCGCCGTTACGATGGCCCTGCGCCGACTCAAGAAGGATGGCCTGGTTCGCGTCGAAGCCAGCGGCGAAGTTCGCCTCACCGCGGAAGGACGCAAGATCGCTCGCCGCCTCACGCTGCGCCATCACCTCATCGAGCGCATGCTCTCAGAAATGTTCGGCATGGAATGGTGGAAAGTTCACGACGAGGCCGAGCGCCTCGAGCACGCTGTCTCTCCCGATTTCGAGGCTAAGCTCCTCGCGAAATTAGGGTCCGGGGAAGCCTGCCCTCACGGCAATCTCAGCGAGATGGAAAGCTCCGCCAGCCGCCGCCGCCGCGGCCTGGTCCTTCTCTCCGACGCCGAACTCGAAACCAACTACACCGTCAGCGGAATTTACGAGCGCGACCGCGGCCTTCTCGAATTCCTCGAACACCGCGGCGTTCGCCCCGGCGCCAAGTTGCGAGTGATAGAGCGCAATTATGACCAAACCCTGACGCTGGCGACTCCAGAAGGGACGGTTTCCCTCGGTCCAGCCGCCTCCGAGCGAGTCTGGCTCTCCCAATCCAGCCGAGCCAAACATTAAGCGTCCTGTAAGGGGCGCGAAGTATGAATGGGTGTCCCACTTCCGGCCAGTGTTGCCGGAAGTGGGGTTTTCGATTCAGCCGCAACACAACATCGTTTCGTTAGATAATCATCCCCGTGGCTCAACTGGAGAATTTCCGCCTCAAAGTTTTCCGCGCCGTAGCCGAGCATCTCAATTTCCGCAAAGCCGCCGAGCATCTGTTCCTCACGCAGCCGGCCATCACCCTCCAGATAAAAGCCCTCGAGAATGACCTCGGAGTCCGCCTCTTCGATCGCTCCGCCAACCGCGTCACGCTCACCGCGCAAGGATCGACTCTCCTCCGTTACGCCAAAAAGATCGCGTCTTTGTCCGCTGAAGCCGAACAAAAGCTAACCGCCGATGACGGCCAATCCTCCGGTGACCTCGCTCTCGGTGTCTCCACCACGATCGCCCAATACGTTCTTCCGCGCCTGATCGGTGCCTTCCTCGACGAGCATCCCCGCGTGCAGCTTTCTCTTCACAGCGGCAATACCGAAGAAGTCGTCAAACTTCTGCTCGACGGCAAAGTCTCCATCGGACTCATCGAAGGCCCGGCCCGCGAGCGCGGAGTTCACGTCGAACCCTTCATGCGCGACGAACTCGTCCTGATCGCGCCTCCAAATTCCGACGACGCACACTTTTCTCCTCAGCAGCTCCTTGCCTCAAGTCTCCTCATGCGCGAGCAGGGCTCCGGTTCGCGCCGCGTCGTCGAAACCGCTCTAGAAAAAGCTGGCTTCAAACTCAAAGCCTTCAAGTCTGTAATGGATCTCGATTCCACCGAGGCCATCAAATCCTCGGTCGAAGCTGGGCTCGGCATCGGATTCGTCTCCCGCTGGGCCATCTCCAAAGAACTGGAACTCGGTGCCCTCATCACCGCACAAATCCGCGGTCTCCAGATCTCCCGCCACTTTTCTCTTGTGACTCGTAACGGCCCCGAGCAGCAAGGCGCCTCCGAAGCCTTCCGCGCCTTCGCCCTTGCCCGCGGACGTCTCCTCTCCAACCCCTCTCGCAAGTCCCGTTCTTCCCGATAAGTTCCTCTTATCGCCAATTGAAATTGCTGCTTGGACGCGCCCCGCCACCCGGCCCCACACTCTTGATGTGAATAAGCGCGTCTTTTTTATCGGATTAATCCTCGCAGCCAGCGGCTTGATCTCTCCGCCGTTCGCCCTTCTCGGCGGCCTCATCTACGGCCTGACTTTGACTCATCCGTTTCACATCGAAAGCAAGCAGTTGTCGAAATTTCTCCTCCAAGCCTCAGTCGTCGGACTCGGCTTCGGCATGAATCTTCACGAAGTCGTCCATGCTGGACGTTCCGGATTCGCCTACACCGCCGTCAGCATCACCACCGTGATGCTCCTGGGATTGGGCCTGGGATACGTCATCCGCGTGAGCAAGAAGTCGTCCTTCCTCATCGCCGCCGGAACCGCCATCTGCGGAGGCAGTGCGATCGCCGCCGTAGGTCCTATTGCCGAAGCCAACGAAGAAGAGATGGCCGTCTCGCTTGGTGCCGTCTTCATCCTCAACTCGATCGCGCTGTTTCTGTTCCCCGCCATCGGTTTCGCGCTCCACATGTCGCAATCGCAATTCGGACTCTGGTCCGCCCTCGCGATTCACGACACCAGTTCCGTCGTCGGCGCCACCGCACGCTTCGGCGCAGTCGCACTCTCCGTGGGCACGACCGTAAAACTGGCACGCGCTCTCTGGATCGTTCCTCTCTCCATCGCCACCGCCGTTACTCTGAAGAGCAAGGCCAAGATCCAGTGGCCCTGGTTCATCCTGCTCTTCTGCATCGCCGCATTACTCAACACGCTCCTACCTACATTCAATCCAGCCTTCGCGACATTCAGCCGCCTCGGCAAAATCGGACTCACCGTAACTCTCTTCCTCATCGGCACCGGCCTCAATAAACAAACGTTAAAAAAAGTAGGCGTCCGTCCCCTACTGCAAGGGCTGACCCTCTGGATCATCGTAGGCTCCGCCACGCTGGCCCTGATCCTGGTGAACTGGATTCACATCTAGAAGCAAGAGAAGAAAGCGGGGGACGATCAATACACTGGGTGCCCCATTTCCGGCCGGTTTTGCCGGAAGTGGGGCTTTTGACTTTCTGAGGTTTTGGGTATGAGGCTGGGGTTTTATTTTCTTGTCATTCCGACGCCCCGAGCGTAGCGAGGAAGGAGGAATCTGGTCCTAAATCCCGCATGCATGCGGATTCTTGACGTCCCGGTTTGACGTTCGAGATCCCCAGTGATTCCGCTCACTGCGAACCTCCACCGCGTCCGCTATCGTGAAAAAGCAGGAGGCTTCCCAATGCCCACCTCCGAACCACATATGAACCGTTTCGAGCGCATCCTCTTCGCTGTCGCGCTCGCCCTCGGGGCGCTTCTCATCACAGTTCGTCTGGGATCGGTCGCCTTCATCTGGTACGCCCACCACGTCCGGTAGCGTCGGATTCTTCCCGATTTCCTGACGATTCGAGAAATGCGGCGCACCCTTCAATTTCACATTACAATCGACCCCGCATAACACCTCGGGGATACTCGCGCTCTAAGAGGTCGTCCATGTCTTTTCGCTCGGTATTTCTCGCCGTCGTCATCGCCTTCGCTCTCATCCTCGCTGCATTCCTGATCAACCGCGCGCGGCCCAGAGTCGAGACAGATCAGCCTAGCGCAGACCTCGTTCGCGCCACCGGAAAGTGTGCTGAATGTCACGCACGCACGCAATACTCAGTCGTCCACGAATATGAGATGAGCACTCACGCCCGCAAAGGCGTGAACTGCCTCGATTGCCACCAACCGGCCGCCGGACAGGAAAAGAAAGACCATCACGGTTTCGTGATCTCGACCAAACTCACCGCCGGCAACTGCCGTAGCTGCCACGAAAATATCTACCAGCAATTCCTGCACAGCCGTCACGCCGCGCCCTCTTGGGCGGCCATTTACGGGGAAAAGGCGCTTACTCCGGAGCAGGTGAATTTCTCCGAAACCTACCAACCCGGAGGAACTCGCCGCCCGCCGCATCCATTCGCGCAGTTGGAGGGCGGTTCCGCTATGACCAGCGGTTGCGAACAGTGCCACAGCGTCGGCAAGCCCAACTCCGATGGCACCATCGGCAACTGCACCTCCTGCCACACTCGTCACACTAGCTCGGTCCGCATCGCGCGCTTGCCCAGCACCTGCGCCCAATGCCACATGGGCCCCGATCATTCGCAGATCGAGATCTACGAAGAATCCAAGCACGGCGTCATGTTTCAGGCCCAGGAACGATTGTTGAACCTCGACGCGCCTCCCAAGACTCTGACGACGCGCGATATGTTCGTACCTACTTGTGCCACCTGCCACATGAGCGGAATCAACGGCATCGGCGTGACTCACGATCCTTCGGAGCGCCTCTCCTACTATCTAGCCAATGCGATCACCGACAAGCGTCCGAACTATGCCGCGGCGCAAGCGAAGATGAAGCAGGTCTGCTCCCAATGCCATACGCCGGCGCTTATCGATCGTGTGTATTCTCAGGCCGAACAAGTCGTCGACTCTACCAACGGACGCGTGCGCTCGGCCCAGGACTTGGTCAACGGATTACGCAAAGACGGAACGCTCACCGGCCCTCAGTTCTCTCAGCCCATCGACTTCGTCTACTTCGATCTCTGGCACTATGACGGACGGACCAGCAAACATGGCGCGTTCATGGGAGGGGCCGACTTCGTGCAGTGGCACGGCAACTACCCCATGCTGCAGAAGAGCGTCGAACTTCAATCCATGGCCGCAACGCTGCGCAAAGAGCATGGCAAGGGAAAATGAGAGCCGGTGAATGAGTCTTAGCTCCTCCAATCCAATTGGGCATCATCCTGAGCGGAGCCGCACTTCAGGCGAAGCGAAGGATCCCGGGCGCAGCGCAACCACTCCACGCTGGTGGCTTCAGCCCCAGCTCTGGATCGAAGCATTCGTGATCGCAAACGTAGGATTTCTCACCTTCGACATATTCCTCGCGCACTCGGTCAACCAGTTCCGGAATCAAGCCGAGTACATCCCCCTTTTTTTCTCTGCCTGTGCGCCCGTCGTTCTGCTCGTCGCGCTCGTGGCCCGTAATCGCTGGCCTGCCGTCTGGAAAGATCTTGGCTATCTCGTCGGCTGGCTCGCCGTCTTCGTCGGACTGACAGGAGTCGTCCTCCATCTGGAGAGCCATTTCTTCTACGAGCGTACCCTGCGCAGTCTCACGTACTCTGCTCCTTTTGCTGCGCCCTTGGCCTACACCGGTCTCGGATTCCTGCTCATCATGAACCGCATGGTCGATCCGGAAACGACAGAATGGGCCCAGTGGGTTTTGCTTCTTGCCCTCGGAGGCTTCGTCGGCAATTTCATCTTCAGCCTCGCCGACCACGCTGGCAACGGATTCTTTAATCCGTTGGAATGGGTTCCCGTCTATGCCAGTGCGATCGCTGTGGGGTTCATGAGTGTCCCGCTCATCATGCGAGTTTCGCGCCAGTACCTCGATCTTTGCGCGACCATCCTGTTGTTGGAAGCTGGTGTCGGCCTCTGGGGATTTATCCTCCATGCCTCCGGCAATCTTCGCGGCCCCTCCGTTCATGCCTTCGACAACTTCATCTACGGCGCCCCGCCCATGGCCCCCCTCTTGTTCCCCAATCTGATGGTCCTCGGCATAATCGCCCTCTGGCAACTTCGCACCACCACAAACTAATAAGCCTGGTCTGGGTGCACAGAGATAGTCGGATGCCTGATTGCGGGTGGGTGCCCCATTTCCGGCCGGTTTTGCCGGAAGTGGGGCTTGTTACTCTCATGTCATTCCGACGCCCGAGCGTAGCGAGGAAAGAAGGAATCTGCTCCTCAATCCCGCAAGCTCGATCAGGGTGGGGATTTTGCAGTCTGATTTTGAGCTTAGCAATAGTTAACTATAGTTAACCAATCCCGGTGTACACTTGTTAAGGTCCAGCCTATCTGGGCAGCAAGTCTGGGGACCCTGATTTGAATGAGCAGTCCTGAAGAACCCGTGCGTCCGCCATTTCCTGTTCCCAAGCCCATCAGCTCGGCCGGCAGCCACCGGTCGCTGGAGAATGTGCACGGGTCCGTGGAAGTCCCGCATCATGAGGCCAGCTTCTGGGTGCAGTGGAGAGCCTTCGTCGGTCCCGCCATCCTCGTCAGCGTTGGCTACATGGATCCCGGCAACTGGGGTACGGATCTCCAGGGCGGTGCTCAGTTCAAGTACGGTCTGTTGTGGGTCGTCGGACTCGCCAGCCTGATGGCCATCTTCATGCAGGTCATCTCGGCCCGCCTCGGCGTTGTCACCGGCAAAGACCTTGCCCAATGCTGCCGTGACTGGTATCCCTCCTGGACCCGCTGGCCCAACTGGCTGATGAGCGAAGTCGCCATTGGCGCCTGCGATCTAGCAGAAGTTCTGGGCAGTGCCGTTGCTCTCAACCTCTTGTTCCACATTCCCCTGCTATGGGCGGTGATCATCACCGGCCTCGACGTACTTCTGCTCTTGGGACTCCAGAGCTTCGGCATGCGCACCATCGAAGCCGTCGTCTTGTTGTTGGTTGCGACCATCGGCGCCTGCTACTTCGTCGAGATCTTCGTTCTTCCCGAGACGCGTCCGCATTTTCTGGAGTTGGGCCAGGCATTTCTTACTCCGCATTTTCGCCAGGCGGGGATGCTCTACGTTGCCATCGGCATCATCGGCGCAACCGTCATGCCGCACAATCTTTATCTGCACTCGGCCTTGGTACAGAGCCGCAAATTGCAAAAGGACGACTCCTCGATCCGCCGCGCTTTGCAATTCAACACCATTGATTCCACGGTCGCGCTCACCGTCGCGTTCTTCGTGAACGCCGCGATTCTGGTCCTCGCTGCGACCGTATTTTTTGGCAAGAAAGGCATCGCCGTCCCCGGCGGACACTTCGTTGCCTTCAGTCCCGAAAGCGACTGGATTCGCGTCGCCTATCTCACCCTCGCTCCGCTCCTCGGCACCGCCGTCGCCAGCACTCTTTTCGCCGTCGCGCTTCTCGCCGCCGGACAGAGCAGCACCATCACCGGAACCCTCGCCGGCCAGGTCGTGATGGAGGGCTTTATGCACTGGCGCATCAAGCCTTGGGTGCGCAGGCTCATCACGCGTTCTCTTGCAATCCTCCCGGCAGTCATTATCATCGGCCTGCGCGGCGACAGCAGCGTCACTGATCTGCTCACGCTCAGCCAGGTCGTGCTTGCGTTGCAACTTCCTTTCGCCATGTTCCCGCTGTTGCAGTTCACCAGTTCCCGCAAGCGGATGGGCAACTGGCGCAACGGCTACTTCCTTCTGGCCGCCGGTTGGGCCAGTGCTATCCTGATCACTTGCATGGACATTTACGGCCTTCCTGACTCCGTGAAGACTGCCTGGCATTTGATCATTGGTGGATAAAACGGAGGAGATGCACGACACCCCATGTACGACACGATCCTCGTGACGCTCGATGGCACTCCGACTGACCGTGCCATCATTGAACACATCAAGCAACTGGCCCAGCTCGCTCATAGCCGGCTCGTGTTGCTGCATGTCGCCGACGGATGGGCTGCCAGAACCTATGGCCCCGATGCGGTGAGTCGAGAGATCACCGATGACACTGCGTATCTCCACAAAGTTCAGGCGGAATTTCAGGCCGCAGGGATTCCCACCGACGCCGAACTCGCCTACGGCGAACCTTCGGAGCAAATTATCAATTGGGTGGAGAACAAGGGCTGCGATCTGGTGGCGATGAGCACCCATGGCCACCGGTTTCTCGGCGATTTGTTTCTGGGCACCACCGCTACGCGAGTTCAGCACCGCATCCGCGTGCCGGTCTTACTCCTTCGTGCCAAGTAGGGAATTGCAGTTCTGTGAGTGGGATTCAGTTCGAGCGGGTCGGATAGCTGTAGCTGTTCTTGCGCTCCGTCTTCAGCATTTTCTTCTCAGCTTTCTTTTGCGCCTTCGCGTACTTCTTCTGGGCTTTCGCCTGTTTGCGGTTCGCTTTCGCATCCGCGCGAGCCTGTGCGTCGCCGTTGGGAGTAGGCAGCGAGTAGCCGGGAGCAGCGCACCCCAAAGCCAACATTGCTGAGAAGATCAAAACGTAGCCAAGTTTCATAACCAAATCCAGCCTTGCTGAGATTGTAACGCGGATGCTCAAAAAACCGGGTGCCCCATTCCGGCCGGTGTTGCCGGAAGTGGGGCTTTTCATTGGTGTCCATGACAATTCTTTAAGTGATTTCCTTCGTGAACCTTCGGGCCCTTAGTGGTGAATGCTTTTAGAGTCAGCGCCACGAAGTCCAGATCCCGTTCCGAAAGCCAACTACGCATTTCTGAGAGAACGAATTACACTATATAGTTTGCAATCTAAATAAGCCGCACGCCGGTGCGCGCATTTGTCCCGCCAAGGATGGCCATCATGTCTGTGAACAGTTTCGGCAGCAAATCTACCCTCAAAGTCGGCAGCAAAGAATACGAAATCTACCGTCTCGACGCCCTCGACAAGCAGGGAATCTCCACCAGGCACCTGCCCTTCTCGCTCCGCATCCTGCTCGAAAACCTCCTCCGCACCGAAGACGGACGCAATGTCACCAAAGAAGAAATCCGCGCGATTGCCAACTGGAACAGCAAGTCGAAACCCGAAAAAGAAATCGCCTTCACCCCGAGCCGCGTTCTCTTGCAGGATTTCACCGGCGTCCCGTGCGTCGTCGATCTCGCTGCAATGCGCGACGCCATGAAGCAACTCGGTGGAGACGCAACGCTCATCAATCCTCTGCAGCCCGTCGAACTCGTCATCGATCACTCCGTGCAAGTCGATGAATTCGGCACCGTCAATGCTCTCGAAATGAATGCGCTCCTCGAATTCCAGCGCAACAAAGAGCGCTACTCCTTCCTCCGCTGGGGACAAACCGGCTTCCGCAATCTCGCCATCGTCCCTCCCGACACTGGCATCGTTCACCAGGTCAACCTCGAATACCTCGCGAGAGTAGTCTTCGTCCACGAAAGCCCGGGTAAGCGCGTAGCCTACCCCGACACGTTAGTAGGCACCGACAGCCACTCGACCATGGTGAATGGGTTGGGGGTTTTGGGGTGGGGTGTGGGTGGAATTGAGGCCGAAGCTGCGATGCTCGGGCAGCCTGTGTCCATGCTGATTCCGCTGGTGGTTGGAGTGAAGTTGACTGGGCGTTTGCGCGAAGGGGCGACTGCTACGGATCTTGTTCTCACCATCACCGAGATGCTGCGCAAGCATGGCGTCGTGGGAAAGTTTGTCGAGTACTACGGCCCGGGGCTGCGCGACTTGTCGCTCGCGGATCGCGCGACGATTGCGAATATGTCTCCGGAGTACGGAGCGACTTGCGGAATTTTTCCGATCGATAAAGAGACTCTGAAATACCTGCAGCTCACCGGACGCAGTGCCGAACAGATTGCTCTCGTCGAAGCTTACAGCCGCGAGCAGGGATTATTTCACGACGACAAAACTCCAGAAGCTGAATACTCGGAACTACTCTCGCTTGATCTCGCGACGGTTGAGCCATCGCTTGCCGGGCCGAAGCGTCCGCAAGATCGCGTCGTGCTCGCGCAGGCTGGAGAGTCGTTCCAGAAGGCGCTGCCTTCGCTGATCAAACCGAAGTCTGCGGCGAAGACTCCGACCCCTGCAGCGGTCGCCAACAAGGAGCGCTGGGAGCAGGAGGGTGGAAGCCCGGCTGCCATTGGTGTGGAAGACCCGAACGTTCATGAGCATGTGCCTGCCTCCGTGAAAGACTCGCTGAAACACGGCAGCGTCGTGATCGCTGCCATCACTTCGTGTACTAACACTTCGAATCCATCTGTTCTGATCGGCGCCGGGCTTCTGGCCAAGAAAGCGGTCGAGAAAGGGCTGACCGTTCCGCTGTATGTGAAGACGTCGCTGGCTCCAGGATCGAAGGTCGTTCGCGATTATCTCGAGAAGGCCGGACTGCTTGGCTATCTCGAGAAGCTGAAATTCCATCTTGTCGGCTATGGTTGCACGACTTGCATCGGCAACTCCGGCCCGCTGCCCACCGAAGTTTCGCAGGCGATCGACGACAAAGAACTGGTTGTCGCCTCGGTGCTCTCCGGGAACCGCAACTTTGAAGGCCGCATCAATTCTGAAGTGCGCGCGAATTATCTGATGTCGCCGCCGCTGGTCGTGGCCTTCGCGCTTGCCGGACGCATCGACACCGACCTGCGCAAAGATCCGCTCGGCAAAGGCAAAGACGGCAAGCCCGTGTATCTCGCCGACATCTGGCCGACCTCGCGCGAAGTCGAAGAAGCAATGGCGCAGTCGATCACCTCCGAAATGTTTACGAAATCGTACGGCGAAGTGTTTCAAGGAGACGAGCGTTGGCGCGGCCTCGCTGTCCCCAAGGGCGAAACCTACGCGTGGGAACAGGATTCCACCTACATCCGGCGCGCTCCCTACTTCGATGACATGGCCATAAAGCCCACGCCCGTGCAGGAAATCGCCGGCGCCCGAGTGCTGGCCGTCCTCGGCGATAGCGTCACCACCGATCACATCTCGCCCGCGGGCTCGATCAAGAAAGACGGCCCGGCCGGAAAATACTTGCAGGAGCATGGCGTGAAGCCGGCGGACTTCAACTCCTACGGATCGCGCCGCGGCAATCATGAAGTGATGGTGCGCGGCACGTTTGCCAACGTGCGGCTGCGAAACAAACTCGTCCAGACCGAAGGCGGATTCACGCGCCACCTGCCGACGAATACTGAGATGTCGATCTTCGACGCTTCGGAAAAATATCGCGCCGACGGCACACCGCTCGTGATTCTCGCCGGCAAAGAATACGGATCGGGCTCGTCGCGCGACTGGGCGGCAAAAGGCCCTGCACTGCTGGGCGTCCGCGCCGTGATCGCAGAAAGCTACGAACGCATTCACCGCTCGAACCTGGTCGGCATGGGTGTTCTGCCGCTGCAATTCCCGGCGGGGCAGAACGCCGAATCGCTCAAGCTGACGGGCGAAGAAGTGTTCGAGATCAGCGGCATCCGCGAAGTCGTCGATCATTTCGCCGCGGGACGCACCGTGAAAGTTCGTGCCACGGCGGACGGCAAAACGACGGAGTTCGACGCGGTCGTGCGCATCGATACTCCGCAGGAAGCGCTCTACTACGCTAACGGTGGCATTCTGCAGTACGTGTTAAGGCAGTTGCTGGCGACGAAGCCGCAGCCGGTGGGCGTCTAACGGTAGCCGTTCCGCCGTCCCTGGAGGGACTCGGCTCCATTTGTGTGTGGCTTACCCCGGACTTACTTCCTTGCGCTGCCTTATGCTGCCACTCCGCGGCTGGAGTGCGCATCCCAGATCGACCTAGCGCAGGGGCTAAAGCCTTTCTATTTTTTTGTCGAACATCCTGACGCGGCCCTGAAGGGCCGCTCTTCCACGCTTCGTGGATAGTTATGCGAGGGAGCGAGGCGAGTTTGGCATCGGTTTGAACAGCGTTTGCTGCTTTCCTTCGATATGTATTGATCGGAAGTGGGGGTTTCCTCGAAGTGAACCTAACATTCTGTTCGTAAATCCCAACTTGATGGCATGAACAACACTCGATGGACTTCCAACGAGCGGTTCCGAAATCAGCAGATGTAAATGTTCCGGCATTACGACATACCCGATCACTACAAATCGATACCGATTCCGCATCTGTTCGAGAACTCGGAGGAGCAAATCTCGTTCGCACGCTGAACCCAGGAGTGGTGCACGCTTGTAACAACTCGTTGTGATGAAATGGAGCGCTCCGGTTCCGTAGTACCTCTTCAAGCTCCACGGCATGGATCTACCGTAGTGCCGGTCCAAAATCCCTGTCTGTGGTGCGCTTCAAAAAATCCCTCTTGTATTCCCAGAACTGCACTGGAGAAAAACCCCCACTTCCGGCAAAATCGGCCGGAAGTGGGGCACCCGATCGGTGCACCCGGCATGATTTAGCGGCGCTTTCCGATTCGGGTTAGTTCTTGCCGATCTTTGGCCAGCAGGCCCCAGGCTTCGCGGTAGTGTTCGTATTTGTAGCGGTCTTCTTGAATCGGATCCACGGGGCAGAGCGTGATCGCGATCTTGACCGTCGGGAGTGAGAAGAACCGAGGCAGGGATCAGGTACCAGGCTTCTTCCGGGATGACGTACATGGCGAAGATGTCGAGTTCATCGAGGCTGTACGGTTCCTCGACCAGATAGTTGCGGCGGAATTGGCAGAGATATCCGGTGCCGTTGCGGGCGCTGCTTGATTTCACCTGGACTCGCAAGAGGCTGCCGCGATGTTCGACGCCCACGTCGTATTCGAGGGTCTCGCCCCAGGGTTTGAATACGTGATATCCGTGCAGAGAGGCGGCAGCCATGAACAGCAGTTCGACCCATTCGCCGCGCTCTTTGAAAGTTTTAAAGCGCTCCCATTCTTTCGACTTCATACGCCCCGATTCGTCCCAATGGAAAAGGCGCGACCCATGGGCCGCGCCTTTGTTTTTCCTGAAATTTGCTCTCTATGTCCAGAATATCAAATTGGCGGGGGTGAACCGGAAAGGGTCTCGTACTTTATATTTCGAATGATTTCAGCGAGTTAAGCCTAATCGAGTAATTCTTGCCTATTGACAAGATTTTTCTGAAATTCGGATTTGAGGCTGTTTTCGCGGGCATTTGTGCTGCGGGAGATTCCTCGCCCCGCGGTGAAAACGCGGGTCTTCGGAATGACGCCAAGTGGAGGAGCAATGACGCCAAGTGGAAGATTTCCGGATTACATTCACACCGGCCCATTAGGCGTTTATTTAGAGAGATCAGGTCGCGGTGGGGTCGGGAGGAGGATCTTCTGGCGTCATTGCCTCGCGTGTCTCGGGGGCAGGAGCGGCGGAGGTATCGGCGGGAGGGGGCGCAGCCAGCTCGACGGCGGGGACGCCTTCGAGCGCAACCGGAGGCAAGGCGTTGGGTGAAGGCTGGGGTGCGGAGGCTTGGGCCGCCAGCAACTCCTGAACAGTTGAAACTAATACGCTGCTCTGGGTTTTTGAGACCAGCTTGCGCACACCGTACTTCATGGACTCGACCTCAAGGTGCGGGGAGAAATGCATGGTGTACATGACGATCGGCAGAGTGGGCAGCGCCTGGGAAATTTGTCGCGCCGCGTTGAGGCCGTCAACGCCGGGCATGGCCAGATCGAGGATGGCAAGATCGGGAGGACTCTCAAGAGCTCGAGCCACCGCTTCCTGCCCATCCTGGGCCTCAATGATGTCGCAGGCCTGCAGACTTTCGAGCAGGTGGCGGAGCGTGGTCCGTACCACCGGATTATCGTCCGCGATCAGGATTCGAGGCGGCATGCAAGTGAAGTCGGTACTTGAACGGTCGCGCCCCGCTCCTTTCCCCTGCTCGCGATTGTTTGCTGCCCTACAAATTTACCCATGGCGGTTTAGCCGCCGAAATACAGCGAACTATGTACCCTTTTAAGGCCTTTTAGAAGGTCTTTCTACAAAACTGGTTGCACATCTTTTCAGTGGTTTTGCGGCATCCCAATCGGAGAAAAAGAATCTTTCAGATGCACGGAGGGTACGGTGCGTAAAAGGAAGAGAGACAATCGTGTGCCGGATCTGGAGCCACAGCTGGTGCACGCCGGAGAGCGCACAAACTTTGAGGGCAAGCCGGTCGCCAATGCCATTCTGCTGGCTATTCCGGATGAAGAATTTAGCGGGATTCGCGAGGGCTTGCAGTTCACGGAACTGCCTCACCGCACCGTATTGCACGAGGCTCGCCAGAAAGTGGAAGCCGTCTACTTTCTCAATACGGGCATGATTTCTTTGGTGTTCACGACGAAGGGCGGAGAAACGGTCGAGGTAGGCGTCGTCGGGAATGAAGGATTCGCCCCGGTGTCGGCGGCGGCGGGACTGCATCGTACTCCGCATCAGGCGATCATGCAGATTGGCGGGGAGGGCTTCCGGCTAGGCATCGATAAACTGGAGACGGCGTTGAAGTCGAGTCCGCGGCTGCGGGAGATTTTGAATCAGCGCGCTGCGCTGCATGGATTGCAGGTCGCGCAGACGGCGGGCTGCAACCGGCTGCACGACCTTGATCAGCGGTTGGCACGATGGCTGCTGCTGACGCAGGACCGAGTTGGTTCCGGACTGTTGCGCATTACTCACGACTTTCTTGCGAACATGCTTGGGACGGATCGTCCGAGCGTGAGCCTGGCGGCGGGAGCGCTGCAGAAAAAGCGGATCATCGAATATACGCATGGAGCTGTACGAGTTTTGAATCGGAAGAAACTCGAGAGTTCGGCGTGCGAGTGCTACGACTTGATCCGGCAGTACAGCACGGCGAAGTAGGAAAGGCAGTGGTCAGTGAGTAGTGACTGGTGAGTAGTTATAAACATAAACAGCCGATCCACTAATCACTAGCCACTATTCACTACTTTTAAAACTCTACGTGCGCGCGGAAGGATGGGACCAGGACCGGGCCGCGGTCGCGATTGTAGCCGGGATTGTTGATGTGCTGCACTCCTGGAGCGACGTAGATTCCACGCCAGACGTGGAGCGTGTAGTACGACTCGAGAATATTTTCACGGCCGTAGCGGAGATGCCCATCGCCGAGTAAGAAGCCGAGACCTCCATCGGCAAGATAATTCTGGTGGTCCTTCTTGATTCCGTTGCTGACGAAGGCAATGCCAGCTCGGTCTTGCTTGCGATGCCACCAGGTTCCGTTGGCGCCGACGCCCTCCGCGATAGTTTGATCGACTTCCGTGTAGGCGAATGATTCGGTCTTGCCGTTATCCCATCCAGTACGAGCGAATGCGGTCAAATACTGCGAGAGATTCTGCTCGATGTTCAACCCAAAGCCAAACTTTCGCGTGACATTCCAGGGATGGTCGGTGATGTCGGGCTTAGTGCCGTCTTCGGCGGCCTTGATGATCTGATCGCGGTAGATGCCCATGTTGGCCGAATTCGTGTAGGCGAGAACACGAACGACGCCGGATTTTTTCGGGATGATGCCACGACGCAATTCGTATTCGAAATTTTCTGCGTGGACCTGCCAGGGCCTCCAGACGAGATCGATCCCGTTGGCGACCTTGGGCATCAAGCCTTCGGCAAAACGGAATCCCCAGTTGCGGTCTTCGAAATCGAGGATTGCCCCAACGGTATAGCCGCGCGTGTCGGCAGCGTAATCCCAGGCACCGTTGTTGTCGGTGGTCCAGTTGATGAATTGCAGGTGCGTATCGGAGCCGACCGAATTGACGTCGAAGAAGTCGGGCATACTAAATTTGCCGAAGCGGAATTCGAGGCGGCGGCGCGGAAGTTCTTCGAAGAGAGAGAAATAGTTGCGCTGGTTTTCGACTTTATCGTCGCTGAGGGCGAAAACCTTGTGGAACATGGCGCGCCCGAGGTAAGGGGCCTTGCTGAGCGCGGGGTTTCGGACGATATCGAGATCGGTGTTGCCGGCGAGGCCGAATCCGAGACTGAGCGCGGCGCCTCCAGCCTCTTCGAGGTCTACCAGGAGCTCGGTGGAATTGTTCACGCGCGCTCCGGTGTAGAGCGTCATGACGCGCGAGGTAGCCTTCTCATAATTGGGGCCGAGGCTGTGCGGTCCACTGTAGAGAGCGGGGAAATCGGGATGCGTCTGGAAGATGAAGTTCGCCTGACCGGAGAGCCAGAACCGACTGCTCTTGAAGTGCGGGAGCATGGTCTCGGTCGTGTCATCGGAAGGAGGGTTCGGTGGATCGGCTGTCGCGGCAGCGTTGACTTTGGGCACGTCCGGCGCCGACTGCGCGGAGCCGGGAGGGGATTGTTGGGCGCGGGCCGGGAACGAGCAGAGAAACGCCAAAATCAGGGCGAAAGTGAGGCGGAGCCCGGGGGCTGGGCTTCCTTCGGTATTGAAAATGAATTTCAATTTCAATTTCATGTCCTCACCGTAATTGCCGGTCGGCAAGGCGCTCTGTGGCGGAAGTCACAGACTATCGTGACTGCGATCACCTGTCATTCACGGTCAATCCCAGAGTCTTGCTAACGATCCCCAAGCGTTGCAATTAACTGCAATGCACTATTGATAGTTAACCATAGTTAACCACTCGATTCGATAAAGCGCACGAAGCCCGGAGGCAGGAATTAGGGCCGAATCCTCTCAAAATCAAGGCGAGCCAACCCACGCTACACCGATTGGGTTACAGGAATGTTACTTCGACGGGCCTAGAGTCGAAGATGCAGAGGTGAGTCGAACGGCGATGTCCGTAAATTGCCTCCGAACCACACTTTCACATTTCTTCCGGTTCCAACCGGGCGGGAGGATGTGTGCTCCGCCTGGGATTTTTATATCATACCCCCCTAGGGTATATGTCAAGTGTAAAATTCTGAGATGGGCCAACTCATGAAAGATAAGTCGACGGAAATTTCAAAAGAGAAGCAAAAGCTACTGTCGCGTATCAAGCGGATGGGTGGACAGATCGGAGCCGTGGAGCGCGCCGTAACGGCGGGGGACGAGTGCGCAGACATTCTGATGCTGCTGGCGGCGATTCGCGGCGGAGTGAACAGCCTGATGGCAGAAATCCTGGAAGATCACATCCGGCTGCATATTACGCATCCGGAGCGCGGGCCAGATTCTCCGGAAGAGTTGACGGAAGATCTGATTTCGCTGGTGCGGGCGTACTTGAAGTGAACCGTGGCGAGGGTTTCGAGGCGCTGAAGGTGGCATCTTTGTACTCGCGAGATCCTTCGCTCCGACTGAAAAGCGGCTCTGCTCAGGATGACGCGGCATCTTTTGCTGTTGCTGCCAACCTTGCGTGTTTGACAGCTTTCCTCTTCAACCCCTAACCTGATTGGCTCAGAAAAAATATGAAAGTTCTTGTCCTAGGTGGCGGAGGGCGCGAGCACGCGCTGGTCTGGAAGCTGAGGCAATCGCCACGCATTTCGAAGCTGTATTGCACGCCGGGCAACGGCGGGATTTCCGATGAGGCCGAGTGTCTGCCAGGGGATTTGAAAAGTCTGGATGCGATCACGGAACTCGCTGTGCGCTTGCAACCGGATCTGACGGTGGTCGGTCCGGAACTGCCGTTGACCCTGGGCGTGGTGGATGAGTTCAACCGGCGCGGATGGCCAGTTTTTGGTCCGACGCGGGCGGCGGCGCAGTTGGAGTCGAGCAAGAGCTTTGCCAAGGAATTTCTGCAGCGGCATCACATCCCTACAGCCCCGTTTGCGATTTGTGATTCGATCGAGCAGGTACGGGACGCGCTCGGTCACTTTCACCTTCCGGTGGTGGTCAAAGCGGACGGATTGGCAGCGGGTAAGGGAGTGGTGATTGCCAAGAGTAAGGAAGAGGCGGCGAGCGTGGCGGCGGAGATGCTCAGCGGACGAATGCTGGGGGATGCCGGTGCACGCGTGGTGCTGGAAGAATGTCTGACTGGCGACGAGCTTTCCTTCTTGCTATTCAGCGATGGAGAGCGCGTGGCTCCGCTGGTGGCGGCGCAAGATCACAAGCGAGTGGGCGACGGCGATACCGGGCCGAACACCGGCGGCATGGGAGCGTATTCGACGGCGGAGTTGGTCGACGCGGCGATGAGCGACTGGCTGGTGAATCATATTGCGCGTCCGGTAGTGGCGGGGATGAAGGCCGAGGGGAATGAGTTTAAAGGCGTGCTCTACTGCGGGCTGATGATGACGGCGCGCGGCCCGATGGTGCTGGAGTTCAACTGCAGGTTTGGAGATCCCGAGACGCAACCGATCCTGATGCGGCTGGAGAGCGACCTGCTCGATGCGCTGGAAGCGTCGATCGAGGGCCGCGTGAGTGAAGGAGATTTCAAGTGGTCCGAGGATCCGTCGGTGTGCGTGGTCATGTCATCGGGAGGATATCCGGGAACGTTTGAGATGGGGAAACGGATTGATGGACTCGATGAAGCTGGCGCGGTGACTGGGGTGAAAGTGTTTCACGCAGGGACCTCAAAGCGCGACGGGGTTTACTACAGCGCCGGCGGACGGGTGCTCGGAGTGACGGCGCGGGCTGAGGACTTACAAACTGCGGTGGATCGAGCGTACCAGGCTTGCTCGAAGATCTCGTTTGACGGGGCGCACTATCGGAAAGATATTGCGGCGAGAGCGTTGACAAAATAAAAACCCCACTTCCGGCAAGTTCGGCGGGAAGTGGGGCACCCGCAGTCTTTGAGTTAGAAAGATCACTCCGCTCAGGGTGACAAGCAATCAAAATACTTTTGAGGGAAGGTGCAATGAGCAATCCACTGGTTTCGATTGTGATGGGAAGTGATTCGGATCTGGAGATCATGCGAGAGGCGGGAAAGGCTCTCGATGATTTCGGGATCGCATGGGAGATTGATGTGACATCGGCACACAGGTCGCCGGACCGTTCGGCGGATTTCGCGAAGAAGGCCGCCGACCGCGGGATTCGAGTGATCATCGCGGGTGCGGGCGGAGCGGCGCACCTTGCGGGAGTGATCGCAGCGCACACGATTTTGCCGGTGATCGGGGTACCGATTCCTTCGACGTCGCTGAACGGAATGGATTCGTTGCTTTCCACGGTGCAGATGCCGCCGGGGATTCCAGTGGCAACCGTGTCGATTGGGAAATGGGGAGCGACCAATGCGGGCATTCTGGCGGCGCAGATGATTGCGCTGGGCGATCCGTCGATGGCGAAGAAACTGCATGCTCACAAGGAGAAGCTGGCTCGCGGGGTGGAGGAGAAGTCGAAGAAGTTGAAGGAGAAACAGTAGGGATGTCGATCTGAAAGTTGAAATCCCCACCTCCGGCAAAATCGGCAGGAAATGGGGCATCCGCCTGTGCGGGCTGAGGAGCAGATTCCTCCTTTCCTCGCTACGCTCGGGCGTCGGAATGACAAGGGAATGAAAAAATCCCCACTTCCGGCAAAATCGGCAGGAAATGGGGCAGCCGCCTGTGCGGACGGAGGAGCAGACTCCTCCTTTCCTCGCTATGCTCGGGCGTCGGAATGACAAGGGAATGAAAAAATCCCCACTTCCGGCAAAATCGGCAGGAAATGGGGCAGCCGCCTGTGCGGACTGAGGAGCAGATTCCTCCCTTCCTCGCTACGCTCGGGCGTCGGAATGACAAGGGAATGAAAGAATCCCCACTTCCGGCAAAATCGGCAGGAAATGGGGCAGCCGCCTGTGCGGCTGAGGAGCAGATTCCTCCTTTCCTCGCTATGCTCGGGCGTCGGAATGACAAGAGAATGAAGAATCCCCACCCTCTCGCATAAAACGCAAGAAGGCCTTGGCACCGGTGTGTGTTTTACTGCTCACCGCGTCTTCTGATAATCGTCCAACGAACCATGACAAAAGTCTTGCTTGCAGTTGCTCTTTTTGCGGCTGGTTCGGCGGTAGCGCAGTCTTCTGTTCTTGATCGAGATCAAATTTATGCGAGGCTCGTCGGGGAGTGGACGGGGCAGCTCGAATACCGCGATTTCTCGAGCAACGAGCGCGTAGTGCTGCCGACGTGGCTCGAAGTAAAGACGACCGCAGACGGGCGCGCTGTGCAGTTTACTTACACATACGACGACGGTCCGACGAAAACCGTGACGGAGAGTTCAACGATCACGATCGATCCTGCGAGTCATCGATTTACGATCACCTCTGATCGCGACCATTCCACCGATACATATCAAACGGAAGAGGTCGGAGCCGCGGGTGGGGCACGTCGCATGAAGTTTGTGCTGACAGGAACGGGTAAGGAGAATGACAAGCCGGTGGACGTGCGGATCGTATTAAGTATTGATCGCAACCTCTATCGATTTACCAAAGAGACGCGACAATCGGGACAGGGTTTCTTGTTTCGTGATGAATACACGTTTACGCGGCGACGTCCGGGACAAAGCGGGAGATGAGTCCGTCTCGCCGGGAGTTGTGTCGCGAGATTTACATTCCAGGACGGTTCACATTGATCCTCGCTGCGTTCGGGAGTCGGAACGAAACCCCCCACTTCCGGCAAAGTCGGCCGGAAGTGTGGCACCCGCAAATTATGGGACCGAGGTGCAGATTCCTCCTTTCCTCGCTACGCTCGGGCGTCGGAATGACAAGGGAATGAAAAATCCCCACCTTGTCGCTGAATCCCGCGACAAGTTTGGGGCAGCCGCTAGAATTGATCCAAAAACTTCTGTCGAGCTACGGAGTCGTTCTTAGGAAGGGTTTGCGGGCGAAAGGGGCTAGCTTGCCGAGGAACAGGCTGATCGCGTCGAGGTCTTCATTCGAGATCTGATTGAAGCGGATGCCCACGCCGAGGCCGGGCGTTCGGTGAGCCACTTCGCTTTCCGCCATCACCTTGGTTTGCCCGATCCAGATGCCTACTTTGAGTTTTGTGCCGGGCTGCAGCGGGATGGGCATTTCGACGTAGCATCCGCCAAGGCTGAGATCGGCGACCGTTCCCCAAAAAGACGTTCCGCTTTCGATATGAATCTCCACCGCGTTCTGACAACGAAACCGGGCGTGCTTGCGCTTCTCGACGAGTCCGGGCTGGTGATTGTCGGAAGTGGGTGCAGGCAGGGGGAAATCCCATAGCTGTTTTTCGGGCGCAGTACTGAGCAGTCCCACGTGTCCGTCTTTTGGGGTGCCCGGCGCGCCGACCCATTTCACCCGGAAATGTGCCCGATTGTTGCCGTAACTCAGGCCAATCATCTCGTCGACGGCAATCTTTGCCTCAACCTCGGCGAGTTCGACGCCGAGGCGGCTAATGTTGACGGTAGTAACCTTCTGGGAAAAGACCGCGCCGGTGCGATCGGTTCCGAAGATGCGCACCGGGACCTGAACATCTAAACGGGGCTCAACGCGCTTGCCCATCCTACCTGCGTGCCCTCCGGCCGTGGGTCATGAGGTTCAGATTTGAAAACAGGGAGTGAGTACGAGAGTATCCCGGACGAGTGCGCATCACAACAGAAGCGAGTTGATTGATCGGATACGGATAGCGTTTTAAGGAGGGCCACCTCAGAGCTTGAGTTCCTTCAGGTACTCGCGGAAGGGACCTCCGAGATCGCTACGCTTGAGGGCGAATTCGACTGTGGCTTTCAAAAAGCCGAGCTTGTCGCCCGTATCGTAGCGACGACCTTCGTAGACGTAGGCGTACATTTTTTCCTGCTTGAGCAGCATGCGCATGCCGTCGGTGAGCTGGAGCTCTCCACCGGCGCCGGTGGGAGTCTTGGCGAGGCAATCGAAGATCGCGGGAGTCAGAATATAGCGGCCGATGATGGCGAGATTCGAGGGAGCTTCTTCGGGCTTCGGTTTCTCGACCATGTTGCGGATTTCGAAGAGGCGGCCGTTGAATCCGTTAACGGGTTGAGCGTCGAACACGCCATAGGAGGAGATCATCTTGCCCTCGACGACCTGGGCGGCGATAACGCTGCATTGCTTTTCGTTGAAGACGTTGACCATCTGCTTGAGAGCCGGGACGGTGTGGTCGATGACGTCGTCGGCGAGGAGGACGGCGAATGGCTCGTTGCCGACGAGTTCCCGCGCCATGAGCACGGCGTGGCCGAGGCCGAGCGCTTCTTTTTGGCGGACATAGGCGACGTGCATCATGTCGGAGATGTTGCGAACGATGTTGAGGAGGTCGGTCTTGTGGCGCTCCTCGAGCATTTTTTCGAGCT
The DNA here is from genome assembly GCA_963793945.1 of uncultured Acidobacteriota bacterium. Classification (GTDB taxonomy): domain Bacteria; phylum Acidobacteriota; class Terriglobia; order Terriglobales; family Acidobacteriaceae; genus Sulfotelmatobacter. The sequence continues at coordinate 168,188 of CAWCCE010000005.1, forward strand.
CGTAGCTCACGTCGAAGTGATCTTCGATGGATTGCTTGCCGCGCCCGGTGATGATGAGGATCTGGTCGCAGCCTGAGGCCATGGCTTCTTCCACGCCGTATTGAATGATCGGCTTATCGACCAGGGGGAGCATTTCCTTGGGTTGGGCTTTAGTGGCGGGCAGAAAACGCGTGCCCAGGCCGGCGGCGGGGAATACGGCTTTGCGGACTTTCATGGTCATTAGGCGGTCGTTCGTCGTTGGTCGTTAGTCATTCGGGACAGCTTGGGCGAACCCGCAATTGTAACTGGTCGCGTTTCCGGTTGGGCATACTGGTTCTAGTGTAGGCAATCGCGTGCACTCTAACGCCCCTTGCTTCGCTCGCCGACGGCCGAGGCGGCCGTCGCCACTTGGGTTTCGGTGCGCGAGTACGCAGATCAAAATCCCCACCCTGTCGCATAATGCGCGACAAGGGTGGGTTACCTCTTGCGAGACGAGCTTCTCGATTATTTTCCGACAACCAGGACCACGAAGCTGTCCGGCATGATCGAGCGGCGCGGGTGAGGGTTGTCAGCCGTCGGAGCGGGCGGCGGCCCGAAATTGGCGGTGACTACGAAAACGTTGTGAGTCTTCGAGTCGAGCGCCATGGTGCGGGCTCCCTGCTGGGTTTTGACATTCTCCGCGACGCTGAACTTGTCGGGCGATTCTTCTTTTACGACGGTGAGAACTGCATCTTGTCCGCAGGAGGCGAAGGCGAGACCGGTCTCGTCGTCGAACGCGGTTGCGTCGACGCCTTCGCCAATCGCAGGAGTGGCAAGGACTTTGCCGGTGTCGGCATCAACCACCGCCATCATTTTATTGTCGCAGCCGACGAATAAGCGACGGTGCTTGCGGTCGATGGAGAGCCCGCTGGGCCCGGTGCAGGGAGCGAGAGGCCACTTGGATTTCACTTCAAGCTTCGCGGGATCGATCGCGACCAGTTCGCTCTTGTCTTCAATGTTGACGAAGATTTCTCCCTTGGCGTCACTGGCGGCGAACTCGGGCTTGCCATCGAGTTTGATCGTGCCGAGAACGTTGCCATTGGTGGCATCGATGGCGGTGGAATCCTGGCTGCGTCCATTGAAGGTGAAGACCCGCTTGGTGGCGGGATCGTAGAGGATGGCGTCGGGATTTTCGCCGGCTTTTACTTTGTTGCCGATGGCGGCGAGAGTCTTGATGTCGAAAATGGTGACGGTGCCTTCGCGGCCGTTGCTGGTGAAGCCGCGTCCGAGCTCGGGAGCAAGCGCGATGCCGTGAACGCCGGGAGTGTCCGGGATATCGCCGACGCTCTTGCCGGAGTCGGCGTCGAGGACCATGACGTGCGTTCCGCGAGAGATGTAGAGACGGCGTGCACTGGCATCGACGGTGAGGTAATCCCATCCGCCATCGCCTCCAACCTTGTAGGTCGTGGTTACGTGGTATCCGGGAGCAGCCGCGGCCAACGACACTGCCGCAAGGGACAGGCTGAGAATTGGCATCCACCACTTGAACTTCGAACTCATCATTTCCTCCTTAAGCGTAAACGAGGGCTGCAAACGGGGCCCTTTCCCGTTTGCACGGCGATGCTCGCTAGCATCGAACCGAAGTAACTTTACCCTATTTTAGACGTCCGCCTAGACTTCTTTATATGCAGGGATATCCACCCACTTCGCCGGGGCAAGATGGAAACGTGACGCCCGGCGCCGATCCTCGCATGCAGCCCACTCCGGACTACGGAACGCTCGGGCCGGGATCGGATATTGCTGTGACGGGCACCGATCCGATTCAGAGAACTCCCCGCGGGACTGGGATGCAGACTGCGCATTTGATCGCGATCCTCGCTGGAATTCTTGGAGCGCTAGTGTGGGGAGCGGTGGCCAAGGGAAATCCGGTATGGCCGAATTTGGCTGGTTTTTTCTCGCACAAAGCGGGCGTACCGGCTTCTGTGAAAGATTCGCGACAAATTGATCGCCTGAATCCACAGCAACAGGCAGAGACTCTGCTCGAGATGGCGGTGGCGCATTCGGATGGGGCGGCCGAGCAGATTTCGTCACCAGTGAACGGATGGCGAGGGCAAGTGCAGTGGAGTTCGCAGATCGCGACTCTCACGACGGCTGCGCTGAACTCAGATGACATGCGCGTGCGGGAATCGGGAATTGAAGTGGAGTTGGCGGCATATGGGCTCGGGAAAAATTCGGCCAGCCTTGCGTATGTGCTGAAGCAAGTCGACTCGCCGGACCATGCGCAGAAGATTTGGGCATTGTGGGCATTGGGATTGTTGGCGAACCGAGGCGTAGAGACGGAACGGATCGTCGGCATTCTGGCGGAGCGTTTGTCGGACACGGATGTGTCGTCGCGACAGTGGGCAGTGGAAGGTCTGGCGTTGGCCGGAAGCAATTCGACGATTCAGCCTTTGTTGAAGGCGATGCACGATGATCCATCGGCGGTGGTGCGCGAGAGAGCCGCATGCGGATTAGCCGAGTCGGGCATGTTTACGCCAGAGCAGAGATACAGCGCGATCCCGCAATTGTTGACCGACATGGACGATCCGTCGCTCGATGCTCAGACACACGGTTGGGCGTTTCAGGCGCTGGGAGATATCACGCATCAGCCGTTCGGGAGCAATTTGCCGGCGTGGCGAGAGTGGTATGCGAAACAAGTGGCTAGTGGCCAGTGACTAGTGGCTAGCAACAATGACCACTAGGCACTTATCACTAGCCACTGCTTTTTCACTCGGCCATTTTTGCGATGTGGACGTCGAAGCCTGTCTTTGGCAGAAGCGACGTCAGCGAAAAGGCCTTGAAGCCGTCGCCTGACACTTCAGTGTGACGGTAGATTCCCGGCTCGCTCTCGATCGTTTCTTTGCGGCCTTCCATATCTCCAAGGAAAGTCTGTGCCTGATCCATTGTCACTTCCACTCCTTTGGCGCGAGTGACGACCGCCTCAGAAGCATATGAGCGCACCAGCTTCGGCCAGTACTTGGCGAGCAGATCGCTGCTGGCGAAGACGTCAGCCCAGATGATGCGGCCATTCACCGCGACGACTACTCCGACGGCATTGCGATCGCGCAACTGGTGCATGAGGCTTTGGTAGTTTTGTTCGATCGGCTTGGCGATGGCGTCGACCCGTTTCTTTACCTCAGCATTTTCATTGACCTTTGCATACGAGGTAGTCTGCGACATCTCCGTCTGCAGGGCGGGCGCAGATGCTGTGACTTCGACGGTGACCTGCTCTTTCTGAGCTGTGACTGCATCCCAGACGGCTTGCTGATCTTTATCGGCCATGGCCTTGGAGCGGACTGAGGGCTGCGCCATGATTGCCATCGGCGGCGGGGGGGCAGCACCGTGGACGACGCCGCCAGCGTTGCCGCCGTACATCGCTTCAGACGCCCCGAAGCGCTCGCTGGTCGCGACCCAGCGTCCGGGCTCGACGCAAAAGACGCTCAGATCGATGGGATCGCTCTCCGCGGGAACGATGCGATCTTTCCCGATGACGCGATCCTGCTTGCCACCGCTCACGATCTCGCCTGCGAGCAACAGCAGCGGGGCGCTTGGAATTGTTGACGAGGACGAGGCGATTTACTTCGGCACCCTCGTGACGGATCGCGGGAGTGGTGTGGCGGCGCATTAACCCTTGCACGCTGCCGGCTTCGCTCACGATGACTTCGCCGGAGCGCAAGCCTTCATCCAGAGTGAGAAACTCGTTAGTGGGATAACTCTTTGCAGCGACGACAGGGAACACGGTGAGATTGCCGTGGCGAATGGGATCGAGGACTTTGTATCCCGGAGCCGGCGTAACTTCTCCGGCGCGCGCATCGCGTTGATTCACGAAGACCAGCCCGGCAACAATCAGCAGGACCGTTAAAGCCAGAAACAACTTGGGACTCATAAACGCTCCTCCCGCATGGGACGGGCGCGCCCGCGCACCCAGGAGGCTTTTTCTGCGCTACTGGCGTAGCTCAGACCGGGGCGCGCCGTCCGTTTCGACTACGTCGATGGAACGGGGGAGTGCGCGGGGCTTGCGGGGAAATTTCGGTCCTTATACCTTGTCATTCCGACCGCAGGGAGGAATTTGCTCTCTACGGGCACCTGTGGCGCCGCAAGCGACAGCAGGTTCCTCGACGGCTCGCGCCGTTTCGGAATGACAAACGGGATTATTTTCCGGATTTGATTTGGGTAACCAGAGTGTCGATCTCTTCGGGCTTCAGCTTGCCCGCGTACTTTGGCATCCTGTGCTTGCCATTGGTGATGATGTTGCGCAGGTCATCGGCCGACATCGCTCTCGCATCGGTGGAGACCAGCGAAGGACCACCCATGAAGCGCCCTTCAGCCGTTTTGCCGTGGCACTTGGCACAAGTGTTTTGATAGACGGGATTGTCGGTGAGGGTCTTGTTTGAAGATTGTGCGGCCGCCGTGCCGGCAGCGAGTAGACCGAAACAAACGATGAAGAGCAGACTGGATTTCAAGCACGCCTCGTCAGAAATGGAATTACTTTCATTGATCCCGTTTGAAGAGCGAAAGTTGCCTTCTATTTCGGTTCGTCCAGCTTAGATGATGTGCGGACCGGCGAGCCGTCGGGTGCTGCCCTGAGATATTGCACCGGCCACGAGATGGGCTGACCCAATTCGCGGGCGGCGCGCAGTGGCCAGTAGGGATCGCGCAGAAATTCGCGAGCCATGATCACCGCGTCGGCCTTGCCATCGCTGATGATTCCCTCGGCTTGTGTCGGAGTCGTGATCATGCCTACGGCGCCAGTCAGAATGTTGGCTTCGCGGCGGATTTGTTCGGCGAATGGTGTCTGATACGCGGGGCCAACTGGAATTTTGGCTTGCGCAGCGTTGCCGCCGGAGGAGCAATCGATCAGATCGACACCCAACGGCTTCAACTTACGAGCGAGTTCGACGGATTGCTGGATGTTCCAGCCACCATCGATCCAATCGGTGGAGGAAATGCGCACGAACAGAGGCGCGCGCTCAGGCCACACTTTGCGGACCGCGGCTACGGTTTCGCACACGATCCGGATGCGGTTGTCGAACGAGCCACCATATGAATCCGTTCGCTGATTACTCAACGGAGAGAGGAACTCGTGCAGCAGATATCCGTGCGCGGCGTGGATTTCAATCACGCGGAAGCCGGCTTGCCACGCGCGCTGTGCCGCCGCAGCAAAAGCATTTACGACTTCTTGAATGCCATCGATCGTGAGCGCGTGCGGCATGGGATAGTTGTCTGCGAAAGGCACGGCGCTGGGCGCGACAACCTTCTTCCATCCGCCAGCGCTTTCGGGGAGCGCGCCGTTCCCGTCCCACGGGCGCCAGGTGCTGGCTTTGCGGCCCGCGTGCGCGAGTTGCATTCCCGGGATGCTGCCTTGCTCGTGAATGAAACGAGTGATGCGGGATAAGAATTCGATGTGGTCGTCTTTCCAGATGCCCAGGTCCTGCGGGCTGATGCGCGCTTCCGGAAGAACAGCGGTTGCTTCTGTGAGAACAAGTCCGGCGCCGCCTACGGCGCGGCTGCCGAGATGGACGAGATGCCAGTCATTGGCGAATCCGTCGCTGCTGGAGTACTCGCACATGGGCGAAACGAAGACGCGGTTAGGGAATGTGAGGTCACGAATCTTGAGGGGATCGAACAAATGAGGCATGGATAACATGTTACGACACGAAAAGCGGATTCCTCCTTGCTCGCTTTCGCTCGGGCGTCGGAATGACAAGGGTCACTTCCGGCAAAATCGGCCGGAAAGGGCAGCCGATCTGTGCGGGAGCGAGAGCAGATTCCTCCTTTCCTCGCTACGCTCGGGTGTCGGAATGACAAGGGTCACTTCCGGCAAAATCGGCCGGAAAGGCAGCCGATCTGTGCGGGAGCGAGAGCGGATTCCTCCTTCCTCGCTTCGCTCGGGCGTCGGAATGACAAGGGAATAAAAACCCCCACTTCCGGCAACTTCGGCCGGAAGTGGGGCACCCTGAGCGTTACTTCAAAAGAGCAAAGTTTAGCGCTGGTTTATGCGCCTTCGGGGGAGTGCAATACGCGGAACGAGTTACCGCCATTGGACCAAACCAGAATGAGAGCATCCTGGCCTTTGGGAACGCTGGCCAGCGCTTGCTGCACATCGCTTGCGGATTGGACCTTGTGGCGGTTGACTTCGAGGATTACGTCTCCCTGCTGTAGTCCAGCGTTGTCGGCCGAACTGCCGGGCTGGACCTGCTCGACTACCGCACCATGAACATCGTGCGGAGCCTGAAGCTGATCTCGCATATCGGGAGTCAGATTCGCCAGGCCGATTCCCCAGCGCATCTTGCCTTGTCCTTCACCAGAAGAGGACTTGCCCTCGGCGGTATTTTTCCCTAGCTCTTCCAGCGTGACGGGAACCGTCATCGACTTGCCATTGCGAAGAACCGTGAGCTGGATCTTCGAACCCGGCTGTTTCTGTCCGACCACGACTTGCAGTTCGCCGGCGTCGGTCACTTTTTGACCATCGATTTCAGTGATTACGTCGCCGATCTGAAGTCCGGCTTTTCCGCCCGGAGAATCAGCATCGACCTGAGTCACGACCGCACCGCTGGCATTCGAGTCGTCGAAGAACTTCGCGTTCTCCGGCGTCACGTCAGAGATGCCGATACCGATGTGCCCGTGGCTGACTTTGCCGTCACGAATCAGCGTTTCAACCGTGGGCCGAACAATCTGACTCGGGATGGCGAATCCCATTCCAGAGAAAGTTCCGGAGGGGGAGACGAGGAAGGTGTTGATGCCGATCACTTCGCCGCGAGCATCGACTAAAGGACCACCAGAGTTGCCGGGATTGATGGCCGCGTCAGTCTGAATGAACTCACCGGGCTTGCTGCGATCGCTGGGATCGGGATTCGCGCGATTCAATGCGCTCACGATTCCGCGCGTGACGGTGAAACGGAATCCGTAGGGATTGCCGAAGGCCAGGACAGTTTGTCCGGGACGCACGGCTTTCGAATCACCCCAAGGAGCACTGGTCATATCCGTTCCGTCGACTTTGATGACTGCCAAGTCGGTGAGGGGATCGGTGCCGATCAGCTTTGCCTTCAGAATGCGGCGATTGCTGGTCGTCACGCGAATGTCGACGGCTCCATCGACAACGTGGTTGTTGGTGACGATGTATCCGTCAGGCGAGATTACGACGCCGCTGCCCATGCCGTGCTCGATCTGCGGACCCTGACGCTGCTGCATGTGCGGTCCAAAGAACTGTCCGAATGGGCCGCCCTGACCGCCGAAGAACTGCTGCATGTCTTCGGGGATCTGCTGGCTGGTATTGTCGGCCTTGGTGCGCGAGGTGACAGTGACGTTGACGACGGCGGGAGTGACCCGTGCCGCCAAGGTTTCCATCGCCTTATCGAGCGCCATCAAAGCGCCGACGCTGTCGGCGTCGAGCGGAGCGGCGGCAGGAGCTGCTTCGGCAGCGCGAGCCGCTGCCGGCTTAATACATTCATAGGTTCCGAACGAGGCGGCCAGCGCTACTGCCAATACGGGCAGTGCGAGGCGGCGCGTCCACTTCTTCGTGCTTTCGTTCCACCACTTTGCTGCATTCATTTGAGTTACATCCTTTCGAGAATTTTCTTTAACAACTAATTCGTTAGTTAATCGAACTGAAGATCGACCTTCGTTTCTCCATGGGTTCATGCGTTTTAAGTCTTCTTTGCCGGAGTTTGGCTGGCGACGGGCGCGATGACGTAGTGGAGCACGGTCACACGCCACAATTGAATCTGCGCGGTCGCGGGGTCGTCGCCGTGAAAAACGACGAAGAGCGCCTGCGCGACTGGGATCGGTTGAACAACGGTTATGCTGGTCAGATGCACGAGATGTCCGGCTTTCGGTCGAAGAATCGTGCGGTGCGAAGCGGGCTTCGGAACATTCGCGTGCTGCGGCATTGATTCAACACGGAGCTTGGCCGAAGTCACAGGAGCGAACTGCGGGAAATCCTGGGCCGGAGTGATGTCGGCACTCTGCATAGAATTCGCTTGCGCCGACTGTGTGTCACCGAAGGCAATTAGCTTCGGAGCCCTGGAAAATCCGATGCCGCAGACCAGGGCGAATCCAGCAACCAGGGAGACGGCCGGTTTCCACGAGCGCTTGCTTTCTCTCGGACGGTTCGCGTCAAGGATTTGCGCGACGCGCGTCGTGGTCTGATGGAAGCGACCGATGGCGGCTTGGGCTAGCGCGAGACTGCGCTGCACGAAACTGCGCTCGGCCAGGTGCGCGAGACATTCGGCGTAGGCGCGAGGACTGTCGGTCTCGGCAAGAACGGCATCGTCGCACGCCATTTCGCGCTCGAGCTCTGCCCTTTTGCCGATCCACCAAACGGCGGGATGGAAGAACAGGAGCGCGCGAATGATCTGTTGCGCGAGGTTCGTCCAATCATCCCACCGGCGGAGATGAGCGAGCTCGTGCAAAACAACCTGGTTCAACTCCGATGAAGAGAGCTCGGTCAGCGCCCAATCGGGAATCACAATTGCAGGCCTCATCAGGCCGAGAGCGGTCGGTACACGCACATCGGAAGAGGTGCAGAGCGCAACAGAACGCTTCAGCTGGGCTCGCCGCATGGTTTCTTGCAGAGCTGGATCGAGCAACGTCGAGTCGAGTTCAATACAATTTTTACGAAGCGCGTGCACATGACAGAACGCGCGCCCGACGCCAATCAAAAAAAATGTTGCTACGATCGCCCATGCGCCGAACACGTAATACGCCCAGGAATCCGGGACGGTGACAGCCGGATGAATTGTCGAGAGTGCGGAGTGCGAGGCCAACAATCCCGCAAAAGGCAGCGTTGCAATCGCAACCAGAGCCGCGAACCAGATCGCGAAGCGCGTACCTGCATTCGAGCGGGGGGCGATGCGCAACATCGCTGCCGCGAAGCCGCTGATGATTGTGCCTCCAATCAGCGAATCGACAATGCGCAAAGACGAAAACTGGGCGACGGAGTGGAAGTCGAGCAGCGCAGTCATTCGGGCTTGCTCCTATCCATCAACTCGCGAAGGCGCTGCAATTCGTCGGGGTCGATGCTCTTTTCCTCGAGGATGTTCAGAACCAGCAACTCGTCGGAGTTGCCGAAAAACCGGCTGACCAGATGGCGAACCTCGAAACGGGAGGCGTCTTTGCGGTCGACGCTGGGTGTGTAAACGTGAGCGCGCTTATCTTTCTCGTGCTTGACGTATCCCTTCTTCTCAAGAATGCGGATGATGGTCAGGATGGAGTTGTAGGCGAGCGCGGGCTGGGTGGGTAGCGCTTGCAAAACCTCATGGACAGTCGACGAGCCCCGATCCCAGAGGACGTTCATGATGCGCAACTCGGCTTCGGTCAAGGTTGCGGATCTGCTACGGGCCACCGAACTCCTCCTTATTCGTTAATAGTTTGACGAACGAACTCAGCGAATGTCAACTAATTTGTTAGTTGCGCGACAGGAGGACCGAGTTGCCCGGCGGGGTTCAGAGGCGCTGAATATCTATCAGTCTAGATATCAATGATTTACGCTGATACCAGCTCATTTTGCTCCCTTCGGATGGCGCTGATCACCATTCGATTTTGGAATGAGATCCCGGATCGAGAAATCCCTACTTCCGGCAAAATCGGCCGGAAATGGGGCACCCCGGTCATGGTTATTCCGTTGTAATGAGAAACGGCCTCGTTGACTTACAGAGTGTCAACGGGGCCGTGAGCGGAGCCACTTGAGAACTTCAACTCACTGATAGGTGAAATTCAGCTTGTCGAGGTAGACATCATAGGCCGACTGTTCGTAGTTTCCGTCCATCTGGTAGTTGATGGTGATTCCGTACCAACCAGGAGCGGAGAATGGAGCGTAGGTCCAATTCAGCGTGTGCGTCACACCGTTGAAGGTGATCGACTGATAGAGCAGTTGATTGCTGGAGGTTCGCTCACCCTGGACCGTGAGGTGGTTCCAAGCGTTCTCCAAGGGATAGCAGGAGATGCCGGTGGGAACCCACTTCATGCCGACGTTATCCCAGACATCCCATTCGTTGCCGCCGGCAATGCGGCATTCATGACCCCAGGTGAATCCCAGGCCATTGAAGAATTGATTGATATCAAACTCCAGCGCCTGCGACGCCCCGAGATTGCTGCCGTAGAAATAGACGTCGTAGGTGAAGTTGTGCAGGGTGGGAACGAGCGTGTGGTTGGTGTCGGGAAGTCCCTGCGAAGAGAAATCTCCGATCAGGTGGTTGTTCCAGAGGACGTCGGAATAATCCATGTTTCCGCCGATGTTAAATTGCGCGGAGTTGCCGGAGAGCGTTGGCGACTTCACCCACTGATACATGGCCCAAGTGGTGCCGGGACCGGCTGGGGTGCAGCTGTTGCAGTCGGCGTAGGTCGGAGGCTGCTGCGCGTAACCGTTCCATCCGCCGCTGTTATGCAGATTCGAGAACGTCGAACCGGAGGAATTGACGGTAATCTTGATGGGCGTGGTGGCCGCTCCGCCGCACTTGTCCCACTCTTGCACGACGGTGTTATAGGTTCCGGGACTCAAAGACAGATTGGTGTTCAGGCTGGCTCCATTGACGACGTATGCCAACTGGGACGGAGCGGTATAGATTCCCATCGATGCCACGCCGAGAGAGCAGCTGGTCGTTGCGGTGGCCACGAAGTTTGTGGGCGATCCCACGGTGCTGTTATTGGCGGGCGACGTTACGAAGACCCCTGTTGTGCCGCCGGACTTTACGGTGATGGTCACCGTAGAAGTAGTGGCTCCGCCGCAGTTGTCCCACGCCTCGACGACAACGTTATAGGTTCCCGGATTGAAGTTCAGGCTCGTGTTGAGACTGGCTCCATTGGCCACGTAGGACAGCTCGTAGGGCTGGGGATAAATTCCCATGGATCCAACGCCTTTGGAACAGGACGAGGTCGTTGCCGATGCCACGAAATTGACGGAAGTTCCAACGGTGCTGTTGTTGGCTGGGCTCGTTACATTTACACCTGCAAACGCGGAAACACTTGCAAAAAGGCAGACGAAAACTGCTGTTGAGAGGAGGGCATGATTCTTCATTATGAGCGGTTCTCCGATTATTTGGTTTTGGCATTCAAGGCAGCGTAAAGCCTTGAAAACAGAGGTAGCCACCGGTCGTTAGGCGGGAACGCCCTGATCGTGCTGGCCGCTGTCGTCCGTAACGAAGCTGGGCGGGAGCGGAGTCTTATGAGCGGAGTGGGTCCACTTTATACAGGGTTCACCTGAGTGTCAAAGAGAAATCGATGTAATAGGCAGTCAGAAGGGCAATCGGAAGTACTAGTACCAAAAGAGGAGGGGTGACATCTTCGCTCGATTGCAGGGAACCAAAGTGAGAGGGATTATAGCAGGAGAACGCGCGCAGTCAGGGAGAGAAAGTGGGGCTGAAGTCACGCGGCGTTTTCAGATCGCGCTGATGACTTCGATTTCTGAATACGCTTCGAGAGAAGCGCTTTCGCTTTCTCTAATTCGGCGCGGCGAGTTTTGGTGAGGGCGCGTCCCGCGCGGTTGATGAAATAGTTCAGCATGCGCATCCCGGAATTCGGCCCCTTGGGCGAGACGCGCTTCAAAGCGAGAACGCGCGCGACGGTTGCAGCGTCTTTCGTGAACAGCCCTTCAGGGGGATGCGTCGAATCGGTCTTGACGCTCGCTACCCATCGCTTGGTGTTTCGGCCGGGCATATGTGCTCCAGAAACAATCTCAGTGATGTTTGAAATATTGGACTGCTCTTTCGTGGGCCTCGGCCGCGTTCCTTGTCGAAAATGTTCCAAGGTTACGGCGCTTGCCAGTCTTGGTATTTTTCTTCCGTGAATAAAGACGGTATTGGCCGCTTTTCAGTTTTCGAATCACGAAACTCTCCTTGAGACTAGCTGGCCTTTCGCGTGCGGCTTGCTTTCACCGCAGATTCGTGACGAGCGCTGGCGCTTCGTTTGCGCGCGGCTGATCGCGCTTGCTTCGATAGAGCTTGAGGAGAAGCAGCGGAATGGCCTTCTTTTTTCAGGGCCTGAGTCGTGGCGCGCGAACGCGTTGCCGACGGTTTGCGGCGAGCATTGCCCTGTCCCTTCCGATAATCGCGGGCTGCTTTTTCCCTGGTGTCGGCGGATGTCTCCCCGTTCTTGGGTGCTTGCAGTTTGACGCCTGCGCGTCTGGCTTTCGAGAGGCCGATGGCGATTGCCTGCTTCGAAGAAGCGGCCCCATGTTTCCCTCCGCGGATGTGATGCATCTCCTCCCGCACAAACTCTCCCGCCTGTGTACTGGGCGATTTGCCTTCGCGTGCATCTTCGTGAGCTCGTTCGATCGTTTCTTTCTCCGGCATCGCGACCCCCTTTTCGGTGAAGTTAGTATTTGTCGCGGTCGAAGGGCATCGAAAAATTGCTGTAGGGAGGGATGTTGGTTGCTGTAGGAGTAGTGAGCAGTGAGGAGTGAGCAGTGTCTCCGGCGTTGTCTTTTTCAATTCGCGAACAGATTCACTTCGTCCAGCCAAACGCTGTAGGGCTGCTGCATATAGTTTCCGTCCATCTGGAAGGCGATGTCGATTTCTTCCTGATACCAGTCCGGCTGGGCGGTGTAGTAGGTATCGACTGTGTAGTCCTGATCCGCGACGTTGACACTGATGTAGTGGACCTGATTGCCGACACGTTCCAGAGTCCAGATCAAATGGACCCAGGTATTGGAGGGAAAGTGATTACAAGGGACACTGGTTGGCCTCCAGACCTCGTTGAGGGGATCCCATATGTCCCAATGATGCGTTTGATCGAAGTCGCATTGCGTGCCCCAGGTCCAGCGCGTTCCGCCGAAGGCTTGATTCACATCGAACTCGAGAGACTGCGGCGCGTCGCCGTTATTGATGTAAAACCACAAATCGTAACTGAAGTGGCTGACGCTGTTGCCGGCGCCGATCGGGGTCCAATAAAGTTCGTTCGAATAAGGATGCTGGCCCGCGAGACTAAATTGCGCAGCGGACCCATCGAGAGAGGGCGCGGACTGATCTAGAGACAGGCTGGAAGAAGCAACGCCGAGGCCGGCCGCACAGGTTGCGCCGGAGGCCAATACGGCCGAACAGGACACCCATTGGGGCGAATTTTGAATATTCGTGGCGCCGGGCTGCTGTCCGGTAACATTCACTTCCATCGAAGTAGTTGCGATGTAACCCGACGTGTCTTCGGCAACAATCTCAACGGTGTGTTGCCCGTTCGGCATCCAGATCAGCTGGTTGATATTCGTCTTCGGCGTGTAGAGGACTGCGAGCCCGTCGACGTAAAGCCGCACAGTGTAGATCGGATCGGGAGGCGTAGCTGTGGCCATGATCGGCACCGGCGAGTTAACACTGGCTCCATTAGACGGACTGCTGATCGAAAGGGGAAATCCGCAAAGGGCGGCCGGGGGCGGTTCCTGCGCCGGAGGAACAATGGAGGTGTTCGCGGGAGGAGTGGGAGTAACTGAGCAATCCGCCACATTTTTCGGAAGGCCCTGGCAGCCGGCAAGCCCGCCCAGAATCGAGGCCAGTATGAACCCGGCAATCCATCCGCCACGTTTCTTCCAGCGAGACCCCGCACTCCGCATTCACTCCCCCGATGCTTCCTTCTGATTTCGACGACAGCATCTGCGAGCGGTACAGAAATGCGGTCCCTGGCAAAACGCGAACTCAAAACTGACTAATAAGCGGTGAGCGTGACTTCATCCAGCCACACGTTATAAGGTTCCTGCTCATAATTTCCGTCCATCTGAAATGCGACGTCGATCTCCTCGAGGGTCCAGTCGGGCTGGTTCTGGAAATATGTGTCGACGTTATAAGTCTGGTCGCCAACCTGGAGGCTGATGTAGTGGACCTGATTTCCGACGCGCTCCACGTTCCACACGAGGTGAATCCATGTGTTGGCCGGAAACGGAGTGCAAGGATAGGCCGTAGGCGTCCATCCGTTGATGTCGTCCCAGATATCCCACTTTCCCGAACCATTGAAGTTGCACTCCGATCCCCAGACCCAACGATTGCCGCCGAAGGTTTGGTTGATGTCGAACTCCAGCGCCTGCGAGGCATCTGGATTGTCGATATAGAAGTAGAGATCGTAGGTGAAGTGGCTCACATTGTTGCCGCCGGCCACGGGGTTGAAGTAAAGCATATTCGAGTAAGGAGTGGGGCCGCCCATGCTGAATTTCGCAGACTTGCCGTCCATGGCGGGACTCGACTGATTTTCGGTCATCGTGGACTGTGCCGTGCCAAGTCCCGCGGCGCAGATTTGTCCGTCGCGCCCGGATCCCGTCGGAAAAGTCGCAGAGCAGGACTGCCAACCGGGCATGGCCTGGATGGAACTGATCGTGGTCTGCGACTGAGTCGTGACAGTGATATTGAGGATCGTCGCGGAGATATATCCCTTATTGTCTTCAGCCATGACTTCGAGCGTGTGTTGTCCTGGTGCCACGAAAATCTGAGTGTTAATGGAGCTTGTAAAAGTGAAATAGACCGCGAGCTGGTCCACGTAAACGCGCATGAAAAAGATTGGATTGGTCGGAGTCGCCGAGGCGACGACGTTCAACGGCGAGGTGGTGGATTCTCCGGTAGTCGGACTTGAAACGGTCAACGGGAAATCGCTCGAACCCGCGGGCGGCGGATCTTGCGCGGTTGGAGCGGGAAGGGGGCTTGTCTGCGGCGACCACGTGATTGCGACTGGAGGCGTCGATGGATAGCTGGGCTGTGTGGGAGTGGGCGTGGTCGTGCTTGTTGTCTTCGAAGCGCTGTTGCCACAAGCGACAGCGCCCGCAATAGCGACTGCGGTGATCGTCAGCGACAAAATCTTGAACGCACCCCGGGTCCGATTTCGGAAGGCGAACACGCTCATGAGCTTTCTTAAACCTCGACGTGGAGTCGGTCGGAAAACCTGCGGCTAGGAGCGGAGGACAGCCGGGCAGAGCAGCGGCGGCAGTTAGTCGCAGCTGAAAGATCAAGTTAAAGAAACCACGCGCGACCGACAATACGGCGGCCACCGTAAGTCGCACGGGGCAATCCCTGACAGAAGCCGTAGCTTCGTGCGACACCAATGCGCGAATCGCAGCATCGTCAAGGCTGCCAACCACATGGCCGCGTAACACATCTGAGTGATACCGGCTGCAGGGACCCCGTCTTCTTCCAGAGTCTCCGTTCGAGCAGCCTATTACACGGTACGAAAAAAGCAGATGCGTGCATATTGGAAGTGCGCGCACGAACTGGCAGAGGAGTCCAGCAGATGCGGATCGCCCAAGTTGCGCCACTTTATGAAAGCGTCCCCCCTCGCCTTTATGGAGGGACCGAGCGGGTTGTTTCGTGGCTTACAGAAAAACTAGTGTCGTTAGGTCATGAGGTCACGCTGTTTGCCAGCGGTGATTCGGTGACGAATGCGCAATTGATTCCGGGTTGCAGACAGGCGCTTCGTTTGGACCCCAATTGTGTCGATCCTCTTGCGCATCATACGTTGCTGATCGAAGAAGTTTTCAGCCAGGCGCAAAACTTTGATCTGATCCATTTCCATATCGACTATATGCATTTCCCCCGGAGCCGGCGCGAAGATATACCATGCTTGACGACGCTGCACGGACGACTTGATATTCCGGATCTCCTTCCTCTCTATCGAGAATTCAGGGAAATGCCGCTGGTCTCGATCTCGAACTCGCAGCGAGAGCCCTTGCCCTGGGCTAACTGGTTGCGAACGGTCTATCACGGAATGCCGGCCGACGCGCTTGCACCCCACGAGGCAGGCGGGAGATATCTGGCGTTTCTCGGGCGCGTATCGCCCGAAAAAGGCGTGGATCGCGCCATAGAAATTGCGATTCGCTCGGGAATACCGTTGAAACTCGCAGCCAAGGTTGATCGTGCCGACAAGGAATACTTTGAGGGGCGGATCAAACCTCTGTTGGCTCATCCGCTCATCGATTTCATTGGCGAAATTGGGAATTCTGAAAAGGAGAAGTTCCTTGGCAACGCCATCGCACTTCTCTTTCCGATCCGATGGCCGGAACCCTTTGGCTTGGTCACGATCGAAGCCATGGCGTGCGGAACGCCAGTGATCGCGTATCCGTTCGGCTCCGTTCCGGAGCTTATTCCAGATGGCCGCTGCGGATTTCTGGTTCAGAACATCGACGAGGCAGTGAAGGCTGTCAAGCGGATCGGGACGATCGACCGGATGGAATGCCGCCGGCACTTCGAGTTGAATTTCACGAGCGATCGCATGGCATGCGATTATCTGAGCATCTATCGGCAACTTATACATCCAAAGTCGGCCTCGATGACGGTCGAAGAGGGAGTGTTGAATTGGATGGAAGCGGAATCGCCCACGCCCAGTACTACATAGCAACGACCGCCTCTCCGGCGGACGATCGCGCCCGGGTCCTTAAGTATGGCGAAATGTTTTTTGTGTTCGACCGCCTTGGAGACGTGCAGACGACAGGCCTTGGTGAGGAAGGATTGTTCTACGATGGCATGCGCCACCTCTCTCAGTTCTCGCTACACCTCTGGGGTGCGCGCCCACTCTTGTTAAGTTCTACGGTAGCCACGAACAATTTTCTCTTCACTGCCGACATCGCGAATCTCGATGTGTTTCACGATGGAGAGGTCGCGATTCATCGCGGGGTTCTACATCTGCTCCGATCCAGATTTCTGTATAAGAATTCGTGCTTCGAGAAAATCCGTCTGGTGAATCACGGCCTCGATGACCTGGACATCCCTCTGGGGCTTGAATTCGAGGCGGATTTTACGGACATCTTCGAAGTGCGCGGCATGACGCGGGAACGCAGAGGCCGTCGCCTTGAAAGTGACATTCGTAATAAATCCGTGACGCTTCGCTACGAAGGATTGGACCACGTGATCCGCGAGACTTGCATCCACGTGGATGTGGCTCCGCAGCAGGTATCCGAAACTGGATACGAATTTGAAATCGTATTGCGTCCGAAGGAAAGTGCAACGTTGCAGCTCGAGATTTGCTGCAAGTCCGAAGACACGCGCCCGTTCGTCGGTTACACCGAAGCGCTATCTTCAGCACGCTTCGAGCTGGCGGGAGTTGCGAGGGCATTCCCGCAAATCACGAGCTCCAATTCGCGCTTCAGCGATTGGATCGCTCGCTCCCTCTCCGATCTGCAGATGATGATCGCGGGCAACCCCGAGCGTAACTATCCTTATGCGGGCGTTCCATGGTTCAGTACCGTATTCGGGCGCGATGGCATTATCACGGCGCTGCAAACGCTGTGCTTCAATCCGGACATCGCGAAAGGGGTGCTCGAGTTTCTGGCTGCGTCGCAAGCCGAAAAGCTGGATGCATTCGCCGACGCGGAGCCCGGCAAGATTTTGCATGAGATGCGCCGCAGCGAGATGGCGGCGTTGGGAGAAGTACCGTTCGGGCGCTACTACGGAAGCGTGGATGCAACGCCGTTATTCATTATGCTTGCGGGAGCGTATTTCGATCGTACAGGCGATCGGGAATTTCTCGAACGACTGTGGCCACACGTTCAAAGGGCGTTGAACTGGATCGACGAATTTGGGGACGCGGATGGTGACGGGTTTGTGGAATACAGCCGCAGATCTGGGAAGGGTTTAGTACAACAGGGCTGGAAGGATTCTCAGGATTCCGTATTTCACGCGAATGGGCAGATCGCCGAGCCTCCAATCGCGTTGTGTGAGGTGCAAGGTTACGTGTACGCGGCGAAATTGGCTGCGGCTCGGCTAACCCGGGTACTGGGCAACTCTGCTCAGGGCTGCGAACTCGAGATGCAGGCCGAAGCATTGCGGACGAAATTCGAGGATCAATTCTGGTGCAGCGATCTGGGGACGTATGCCCTGGCATTAGACGGCCGCAAAAAGCCATGCCGCGTGCGCACGTCGAATGCGGGCCACAGTCTCTTCACTGGGATCGCATCGCCCGAGAGAGCGCGCCGTGTCGCGGAAACACTCATGGGCGATGATTCGTTTACTGGCTGGGGAATTCGCACGGTGGCCACTACGGAAGCCCGATACAACCCGCTCTCGTACCACAACGGCTCCGTGTGGCCTCACGATAATTCCATTGTTGCGAATGGGATGGCGAAATATGGATGCAGGCAAATGGCGGGTCAACTGCTGCTGGCAATGCTGGACCTGAGCGCTGAAGTGGAGTTGCATCGCCTGCCGGAATTATTCTGCGGGATGAAAAGGCGTCCTACTGAGGGACCTACGCTGTATCCGGTCGCGTGCTCGCCGCAATCATGGGCGGCAGCCGCGCCATTTCTCATTTTGCAGGGTTGCCTCGGTATCTCAGTGGAGGCCGAACGCGGCAGAATTGTATTTGACCGACCCTACCTTCCGGAGGGCATTTCGCAACTTGCAATTCGAAACCTTCGTTGCGGCAATTCGGTCGCCGACTTCTTGCTGGAGCGCAAAGAAGATTCCGTTCTCGTCCACTGCGAAAACAAGCATGAAAACGTGGAGATCATGACGATCATCTCGTAGGCGGTGGATCCGAACCCGTCCTGATCAGAAGCGCGTGTGATAGCGGCCGTCCACCGAAACTCCGCCGAGCTGGTCGCGCTGTACGCTAACGCTCCAGCGCTTATTGAATTGATATTCGCCTTGGACAATTTCACTCCCAGGTTGCGACACATCGGTTGAAAAAGAAAAGAGCAAATTTTTCGTGACCCTTTGCTGGATCGCGATGCGAGCGGATGGATTCGAATTGCCCCCGAGCGTCGGGTCAATCTGCAAACTCGATATTCCCGCCAGTTTCTGGACGCTGCTCGAGAGCTGACTGGCCGCTTCCGACGCGACCATCGAGTCGGTGCTCTGGCTGCTTGCCGCCGATTCTTCGGTCGTTTGTCCGCGCGCAATTAGATTGATGACGTCAGCCGTTGCCAGCGGGGGATCGGAAACGTAAGACGTTGTCAGCTTGTCGAGTGGACCTCGCATCGTGAGTGTCAGGTTGTATTGCTCGACTGTCGTGGTCACCGAAACATTGAGCACCGGATGCGTTTCATTGGGGTTATCGAACGTGATCAAACCCCTTTGCAGCTGGTAGCGTACGTTGCGATAAAACAATTCTCCCGAGGTTAGCGTCGTACGTCCGGTAATCACAGGATTCGCCGCAGTGCCTCCGACCTGCAACGCGATCTGCCCGGCAATACTTACCTGAGAGCTGACGGCATTCAAACTCTGCTGAGATTGGGCGGCGATCGAGAGCTTGATCGTGTCGGCAAAACCGGGTTGAGACAATTGATTCCCAGTGCTGAGTTGATCGGCAAACTTCGACAAATCGAAATCCGGGGTAAATGACAAACTATCGAGCAACACACGCCCGCTCAGCGTCGAAGCCTGGGTGGATCCAGTGAAGGCGAGATTAGCCTCCAGGAGCGATCGTAACCCTTCTGGATAGCGCAAGCGAATGGAATGCCCTTGCAGCGCCAGGTTGAACTGGATGCTCGGTTTGTATGTGACCGATCCTCCCACAGAAACCAGCCCGCCTCCCACTTCCGCAGTCATCTTCGTGATTTGAGCGTGATCGTTGGCAATATCGACTGTGCCATTCATTTTCGAAACGCCGATGGGAGCGTCCGCCGTACTCATTGCGACGTTCTGGAACTGCAACTGGCCGTTGATCGCGTAGCCGGAAGACCGGACATCAAGCGCCACGGAGCCGGAACTCTGGAGGGTCGGGACAAATATCTGAAGTATCCGAACGTCGACGGACCCCTGGGCGGTCAGCGTGGGTGGCGATGTGCCGCGAATCGGAATGCGCCCTTGCGCCCGGAGAGATGTGCCGGTGCCTTTGAGTTCCGCAGGCTGCAGCGTGACCACGGAGTTCGCATAATCGGCGCGTACTGGCTCCGAGATGCTAAGTTCCAGCGACCGGTAAGTTGCTTTCAGAGTTGGAATCGAAACGTGAGCTTCGATCTTGGATGTGTCTTTCAACGGCCCTTTCAACGTTGCATGCATCTCGGCTTGGCCCTGAAAGCCGTCCGACGCGCCGGAAGCATACGCGGCTACGAGCGGACCGAGCGGGATGGTTCCCGTGTCGATTTTCGCGTCCATCTGGAAATCGCCGGTGAGGCTCACAGTCCCGCGAGCATGGATTGCGGCTTGCGCCACCTGCGAGTCGAGGGTGACATTCGCAGTGTGCTGAGCGACATGTAATTGGGCATTGAAATCGGAAATAGAATTCTGCTGAATTTGAAGCTGCGGCAGGCGAAGCGAAGCCTCCAATTGCGGATCGTCCACAGTCCCATCGCCGTTGACAGATGCTGAGAGCGTACCAGTGATCCCGAGATTCTTTGTCTGTACGGCTTGCAGCTTTTGAAGTACGAGCGCAGGTGCATTGAGCCGCACTTTATAGGCTCTTGTTTTGGGAGTGTAGGAAAAATTGGCATCCATCGTCCCCGCGGGAGCGGCGACCACGAGTGTGGAAACGATGGCGTCGTTTTCCGTACGGAACTTCGCCGAGAGATTCTGAATCGGCTCGCCGTAGGCGTGAGCATGGGCGATTTGCGCCGAGCCGGAGCCAGACGGGTGAAGTTGGGAACCCTCGAGATTCACGTTGGCGGAGAGATCGCCGCTAACCGGGTAATGCTGCTTGGCCAGATCCAGTAAATCCGCGACACTCATCTGCTGGACTTCAAGGTGCGCCTTGATCGGGTTCGAAGGTTCGTACGACCACTTGTGCAGAGCCACGTTGGCAGTCAGAGTTGCTTGACCTCGGTGCGCGTTGATTAGAGACGCGTTTTCAATCACGATTCCTGACGGATTTGCACGTAGCGCAATCTTTGCGCTCTTCCATGCGCTGCCCTCGACTTCAAGATTCTCCGCGTCCACGTGCGCTGTTATGGCGGGCTTCTGGATTGATCCCTGCACGGTTGCGTCGATTGTCGCCGATCCAGAAATCGACGGCGGCGGAGTTTGTGCGGTTCCGAATGACGCAGCCAAGGCTGCGAGTTGTTGCAGGTTGCTGGCCACCATCTTCAACTGCAAGTTGGAGTGGCTGCTGACTGCCCCTTGAGCGGTCAGCGTGGCAGATGGAATCGTGATTACTGTGTCGTGGAGCTCGATTGTCTGGCGTGGTCCGTCGTAGGCCGCATGGATCGCCCCGTTCACTGGGACATCCGAAGCCGAAGGATTTGACCGGCTGCCGGCCGTCGCTTGCACGAATAGATCGGAACGCCCACGCAGATTGTTGATTGATCCCTTCCACCCCGCCTGGACTTGTCCGCGGAGCGTTCCTGACACCGTGGCACCCGGAAGTTGCTGCCGGCCCAGCGCGCGTTGAACATCCCGCAGCGAAATCCCAAAGAGCGAAGCCTGCACGCTGGACTCCGGTGTCGCATCCAAATGCTTCATCTCCGCTGACGCGTTGACGCGACCGCCCAACGATTCCAGGCACAGGTTCTGAACCTCCAGATTTCCATCGGCGAGGCTGTAAGTTCCCTGCAGCTTTCTCAACTCGACCCGATTTCCGGAAGCGGCGGCGCTGAGGAAATCACTCGCGATCTGCCCATCGACGTTAATGTCGCGAAGGCTCGGCTGGTTGCCCGAAGGGCGGTACTGTAGTTTGCCGATCAGTGAGACGTCTCCTGCCGGTTTCGTTGAAGGAGATAGGCTCGCGAAATCCGCGGTGTGAAGACGAATTTGATAATCCCCCGCGGCAGTTGGATTGGAATAATTCTGAAGCTGCGCGTGAAGAGTAAGGCGGGAGGAGCCGATCTGGAAATTGGCAGGGCTGACATCGAAGCGATCGGGTGTGGCGCTGAACTTCAGATCCAGACTGTGAGCCAGCGGCGCATAATCGGCGTAATGCAGGCGGCCATTTTTGTAAGAAAGTTCTCCGGAATAGCGCTTGGCGAGCGATTCGAAGTGAACGTCGGTGCCGAGATCGTATAAATCGGCTTCGAGAGGAATCTTACGGTCGTTGTAGTTGACCTCGCCGTTCTTCAGCTGAGCGTGCTCGATCGCCAAATCGAAGATGCTTGTGCTGCTTCCACTCTGGCTCGGTGGCGGCGATGGGAGATTGTTCTTGCCATCGTGGTCAACTTGAATGTGGACAACGGGATGAGCGAGCAAGAGTTCGCGCAGCGCAACCTGACGCTGCATCGCGGAAATGATTCGCAAGCGGACGGTAAGTTCGTCGGCATGAAGCAACGGAGGCTGGTCAGCGCTCTCAGTGCCATGCAATGTGATGTCGTGGAGATGCGCGGTCAGCGTGCCAAGCTCGAAATCCAGGCCGCCAATCTCCGTCCTGCCGCCGGTTGCGGCATTGGCGCGTTGGACAATCTCGCGGACAGCAAAGCTCTGAAAGCTGTTGCTCTTTAGATAGAAATAGCCGCCCACCGCGACGACGATTACGAGCAGTGCAAATCCTGCCACCGTACGTCCGATGATGCGTTTCCAATTCATAATTTCGTACCTTGCTAGCCGCATGCCAAGCTAAAAAGCTTGACCGATGGTGATGTAGTACTGCGTGGGATTGATTCCTGGAACTGGATTGAGGTTGCGTCCAACGTCAATGCGGACGGGGCCGATTGGCGTAGCATAGCGCAATCCGAAGCCCACCGTGTTCGTGTAATTGTTCACGAAATCGTTGATGTTGATTGCGCTGTACACATTGCCTCCATCGTAAAAAATCACACCGCCGAGCGCCTTGTTGATATGCAGCGGGAAACGCATTTCCGAATTGAGAATGAAGAGCTGTTTCCCACCCACGGGTACGGTAACGTTCACACATCCGGATTGCCCTTGCAATACATTACAAAAGGGAACCAGGCGCTGCGGTCCAGCTTCGTCGATCGGAAAGCTGCGCAGAGTCGTGCCGCCGCCGGAGAAAAATAGCTGACTCGTAGGCACGAAGCTGCCTACGAAGGGCGATGCCAGCCCCAGGCGAACGCTGTCGGCAAAGACGATGGAGCCGACTGGTTTGTAATAGGCGTACTGCGCGAACAATTTGGCGAAATTAGCACTCGACCCAAATGCCGTCGGCGTGATGCTCAGATCGACCGTGGAGAACATGCCGCGATGAGCGTCGAGCGGCTTGTCACGCGTATCGCGGATTACCGTTGCGGATACGGTCGAAAGTCGCACGCTTCGGTCCTGCTCGAGAACGAGCTCGGGTACGAGAAGATGGGAGAGCGCAGTTTTGTTGAAGTCGTAACGAAACTGCAATCGCGTATTCGATTTATGGCTGATCACTCTTTCAACCTGGAACGACAAGTCTCCAAGAGTTGCGGTGAAAAGAGGATTTTCGCTAGTGCGCTCCAGCGAAAAGCTGGTTAGAGATTGCCATTGCGATCCGACGAAGTGCGGCTGCCCATACGTGGTGAGGGCTTTTTGATCCAATCTCGAAAGAAGAATCGAGGCGCTCGCTGTTTCCCCCAGGCCGCGCATGTTGCGGCGAGTGAATTCCACTAGGCCCCGGGGACTCGCAAACGTCGACTGGCTGGGCGCGATCTTATTTCCGCCTAAGCCAATTGTGCCACCGCCTCCGGGCAGAGCCACGGTTCCGGTCGGTATGTTGCCGCCGCGGTGCGACACCTCAAATCCAAGGCCGTACGTGATCTCGTTGCGTTTGGCCTCGTGTACTTTCACCAAAGCCATTTCGTCGGACTGGTCAGTGATCGGCTTTCTAGGGCCGACGCTGGACCAATCGAAGATCCCGAGGTCGTACAGGCGGCTTTCTCCTTCCAGCAGTTGTGCGCGCTGCATGGGAGCCTCGGTAGCAATGTGCGCAGTTTTTACGATGAGCGATTCCCGCGTGTGCTCCTGTCCCAGATAAACCACTTCGCTCACGCGCACCGACTGGTGTTCGGTGATCGCGTACGTGACCTGCACATGCTGGGGATCAGAGGGCTCACGCGCGACGGTTGACTTTACGTCGACGTTGAGATAGCCGCGATCCAGATACGTCGCGGAAATGCGGTTGCGATCGTTCGCCAGCTTGCGGGGCGAAAACGGCGCTCCAGCGCGCAGTTGAAATCCCTTGGAAGAAGTCAGTTGTTCGAGAACGATGTGCTCGTTTCCCGAGACTGTGACGTTCTGGACGATTGTCTGCGGGCCCTCGGTGATGTCGAAATCCACCTCAGTCTTTCCGTCGTGTTGGAAGGTGCGAGCGCTGGCACTGGCTTCTTCGTAGCCTCGATCTCTGTAAAGAGCCTCGATATTGCCGGTGCTTTGCTTCACCAATTTGTCGCTGAGACTTCCGTGGGTCCAGACGTGTGACTTCTTCACCGTTACCTGCGCCATCAACTCTTTTGCGGAGATCCCGTTATTTCCCCGAAAGTTAATTCCGCCTACTTTATGCTTGGCTCCTGGATTGATCGTATAGACGACTAGAATCTGATTCGGTTGCTTCTGATAGTCCGTGGTTACTTTGACGTCGTTGTAGCCCTTCTTCTGGAAATAGTCGGTCAAGTTCCGCTGGCCCTCATCGACCAGATCTTGGTCCACCGTTCCTTCGGTAAAGATGGGGATGAGCTTCTTGATCTGCCGCTTGGCCAGGAAGGGAATAAAAGAAAGTTTCGCGCCCACTGCGCGGACCGTGACCTCAGGTCCGACCTCCACTTTGAAGGACACATTTACGCGATTAGTCGCCGAATCGTATTGCGGCGGATTCTCGCGGATGCTGCTGGCCCAGCGGCGCTGCTTCGACAGGATTCTCTTCATCTGTGCGGTCGCGGCGGTGATGCGGCCCGGAGAGTAAGACTTCCCTGGTTTCAGCAGGGCTCCGGAGATGCGGGCCCGCAGAGACTGTATGGCGTGCAGCAGTTGGGCGCTTTCAGGCTGATCGGGACCATCAATCCGGACCGATGCAATTTTTGCTTGTGCTCCCATCTCGACGTTGAACTTCACATTCACGAGTTGGTGTGCGTCGTCGATGGCAGTTTCCGGATGAACCGTCGACTGGAAATATCCATTCTTCTGCAGGAAAGTCACGAGCGCTTTTTGGGCGACAGGGATGCGTGAGGGATCATAAGGATCTTCGTCCGCGAGGTTAGCAATCTGCAGCAGCCGGATATAAGAAAAACCCTTGACGGCTCCGGGGAACTCCACGACCCCGAGATAGAAAGCCGGCTCCAGCAGGAAATTAACGCGTAGCCCCGCAATATCGGGCACCACTTCCACTCGAACGTCGGCAAAATTGCCTGCCTTCTTCAGAGCTTCGGTGGTTTGCTGAATCTTGTCCGCGGAGTACGGAGAATTCGCGGACTGAGTCACCAGCTTAAAGAGGGGCGTCAGATCACGATGCGGATTGGCAATCAGCGAGACTGAGCTGACGTTTTGACCTTCATACGCCGCTTGCGGAGCTTGGGGAGCGAGCTGCGCCAAGAGTGTCGCTGCGCTGATCAACCAAAATCCGAAAAGCGACAACCGCATAGACTGGCACCGAACCCGTTTCCCAGCGAGCCGAAGTTTGAGTGTCCCGCACAGAAAAGAACCTGATAATTTGAGGCGAATCGTACGCCCGTGACGAACTGTGATGCGGTTGAGCCAACAGAAGTTGTCGAATCCACCCGTCGTCGGCGCTGGAATATTTTATCGCGGTCCTTCCATTTCGGCTGAGGCGTAGTAGCCGGTCCTGGCGCGGGCCCGGACGAACGGAAACTTTCTGGGCAGCATGAGTTTTACTTTAACTTGTGCCATTTTCCGTCTTCCGTCAGATCCTGCGGACGGTACGCCAGCACGTACTGGGTTCGCAATTCTATGTCGATGCGGCGAGCCACTGCCGGCATTTCATTCGCCACAGGCTTTGTAGGACTGATCGCCCCTTCCAAACCATCAGCTCATGTCTGTAAGTCGACTCATGAAATGCTGCACCGTCGCTTACAACGATTCCCTTAGTCCGGCGGTGACCCGGGAGTCGCCGCGAGGTCGCCCGTCGATCTTGTTCCTTTACCTGCGCAAGCGAAAATGCATCTATTTCCTACCGCCCTGGCGATACCTGCGCTGGCGGCATGTTTATGACTGGGACCTCATCGAAGAAAAAAATCCGGTATGCAGTCGTCGGGCTGGGACACATTGCTCAGGTAGCCGTCCTGCCGGCTTTTAAGAACACATCCAACTCGGAATTGTTTGCCCTCGTTTCTGGAGATCCAACGAAGCTGAAGAAGTTGGGGAAGAAGTACTCCATTGAGCATCTTTACGCCTACAAGGATTACAACCGCGTTCTTTCCAACGTAGACGCGGTGTATCTGGCTGTACCCAACCATCTCCATTGTGAATATGCCGTGCGGGCGGCCGCCGCCGGAGTACACGTGCTTTGTGAAAAACCAATGGCGGTGAACAGCCAAGATTGCCGGGCGATGATCAAGGCCGCGCAGCTGAACCACGTGAAACTGATGATTGCTTACCGGCTTCACTTTGAGGCCGGTAATTTGGAGGCGATCGCTTTAGCCCGAAGCGGGCGCCTGGGGGACTTGCGGTGCTTCACCTCAGAATTCTCCCAGCAGATCGCCGACGGAAACGTTCGCGTCACGGAAAGCGCGGATCATGGCGGTGGTCCTTTGTATGACATGGGCGTCTATTGCATCAACGCCGCGCGATACTTGTTCCGCGCCGAGCCTGTCGAGGTGTCTGCCATGGCAGCCTCGAAGCCTGAGGCCAGATTTGAACAGGTGGAAGAGATGGTTTCCGCCGTGCTTCGCTTTCCTGGAGAGCGGGTCGCCTCTTTCACATGCAGCCTTGGCGCAGCCGATGTGAGTCGTTATTCGCTACTCGGCACGAAGGGTTCGCTGCGAGCTGACCCCGCGTACGAGTATGCGGAGGGCATCAAGCGTGAGGTCACGATCGCCGGAAAGACTAAAGCTAAGTTCTTTCCCAAGCGGGACCAGTTTGCTGCGGAAATTTCTTATTTCTCCGATTGCGTACTGCATGACAAAGAGCCGGAGCCTTCAGGACTCGAAGGCTTGGCCGATGTTCGAATCGTCGAGGCGATTCGTGAATCCATCCAAACCAAACGAGCGGTTGCGTTGCCCGAGGTGATTTCAAAGAAACGACCAAATTTACATCAGAAGATTCGTCGACCAGCACATGGCAAACCGGAAACTGTTCATGCTCATGCGCTCTCCAGAGCGGCATGAGCGACGTTGTTCGCTAAGCTAGATGCATGAAGCCAAGAAAAAAAGCCCAGCGGTTGCGCTGGGCTTTCTGTAGCAGGAACGGTCCCCTAGTATTTCGGGGAAGCGCCGCCCATTTTGCAAGTTTTCGAGATGTGTTTTACTGAGCTAACCTGGATCGAGTGTCCACCCGATCCGCTGGGTGTTCCAGTACTTGTGCCGGCCGTACCAGAATCACTCGTGCCGGAAATCTTCACTTCGTGCCCAACGTGTGCGCTCAGCTTCGCAGTATCACCAGTGAGTTGGTAAACCGTACCGTTGCTGTCGCTGAGCGTGTAGTTTCCGTCGGAACCGCCCAGGCAGCCCTCCACCATCATTTGGCCGCCGGATTGAGCCGCTTGGCCGGAACCCGCCGCCGCAGGACTGCTCGGGCTTGATGCGTCTTGCGCGACGGCCCATGACATACTGAGTAACACGACCGACAGGAAAAGCATGATTTTTTGCATTTGCAACCTCCGTCTAACGATTGGTTGTCGAATGCTTTTCACTCCGCTAGTTGCCGTACGAGGCAACTCCCGCAGCGCGAATCATCCGACTAAAGGATTCTCCGGCTCGCTTCGCAGGTGAGACATACAGCGATTCCCGCAGGTCGGAAGGTGGTTTACCTTGCTGGTCACTCTGGGGTGCTAAACCGAAAGAGGGCGGGTGTCGAATTCAGAGCGGCAACGCTTCGGTGTCCGGGAAATGATGCTGTTCCCGTCCGACCTTGCCGTCGTACTTCGTGCTCATCTTGAAGAGTTCATAGCGGCCATCGGCAGCGAATTGTCTGCATCGGTCTCGCAGATCTTCCATTTCGGCTGCGCTATATGGTTGAAAGTTACTTGCGATCGCCAGGTTCTGATCCAGGACTTCCATCGAATCAATCCCGCTGATCGTTGTGGCCACGGGCAGGCTCATCGCATATCGCAAACCTTGGTCGGCAGTGATGCCACCGTGCCGTACCATCTCGCCGCTGCCACCGAGGCTTTTCATGCCTAGCGCGGCAATTCCGCGTCGCGTTGCTTCCGGCAAGACCTGCGTCTCGAAGCTTCGAAACGTAGCGTCGAAGCAGTTCAACGGCATCTGGACCGTGTCAAAAGGAAAGTCCTGTGACAGCATCTTCAGATGAATCTCTGGATCCTTGTGCCCAGTGAATCCGATGAACCGAACCTTCCCTTGCTTCTTCGCCTCGAGTAACGCCTCGGCCGCGCCGCCGGGTGCAAAGATGAGATCAGGGTCGTTCTCGTAGATGACTTCGTGAATCTGCCACAGGTCTAGGTGATCGGTTCGCAGACGCCGCAACGATTCTTCCAACATTCGCATGGCAAGATTCTTGTCGCGGCCATGCGTGCAGACCTTTGTCATCAGAAATGCTTGCTGCCTCTTGCCGTGGAGCGCGCGGCCAAGCCTCTCTTCACTGAGCCCGTCGTGATATTCCCAGGCATTGTCGAAAAAATCGATGCCGTGATCGAGTGCTTTGGCGACGATTTCATTCGCGACCTGATCCGTATTGGCGGAGCCCAGATGATACCCACCCAGCCCCATCGCTGAGATTTGGACGCCGGTTCGGCCAAGCGGCTTCTTTGGAACTGTGCCTTGTGCAGTTTGCGATGACATAGATTGGTCCTTTGTGAGGACGTGAGGTTTCATTAGAGGCGACGCGCCGATCAGGGCCGCGCCTTGCATAAACTTTCGTCGGCTGAAATATGAATTCGGTTTCTCCACCACTGCCTCTAGAACTTTTTCTCCGGAAATGGATGTCCTGTGTTTTCCTGCGCTCCCAGCATGTCTTGCACTTCGATCTGCTGAGTGTCGAGCGGGAAGCCATGCGCGAGGCGGGCTTCAGGATTGTCAAATTTCAGCGACAACTTATATAGCTCATAACGGCCGTCGGCGGAATACGGTTTGCACCGATTACGAAGCTCATCCATTTCCTGTGCTGTCATCGGTTGGAAGTTCTGGGCCACGCGAAGATTCTGATGAAGCACATCGAGACTGTCCATGCCGGTAATCGTCGTTGTGACCGGAAGACTCATCGCGTAGCGCAATGCCTCCTCGGCCGTGAGAGCGCCCGCTTTGATGGGTTCGCCGTGCCCGTTTAATGGCTTCATTCCTAAGACCGCGATGCCCCGCCGATTCAGCTCTGGCAGAACCTGGCGTTCGAAACTTCTGGTGAAGCCGGCGTCGAAGGCGTTCAACGGCATCTGAACCGCGTCGAATTCGAACCCGGTGTTCAGCATCCCGAGGTGAACCATGGGATTCTGATGTCCGGTGAAGCCGACAAATCGCACCTTGCCGTCTTTCTTTGCTTTTGTCAGGGCCTCGGCCGCGCCGTTGGGGCGGATGAACAATTCGGGATCGTTCTCGAATGCCATTCCGTGAACTTGCCAGAGATCGAGATGATCCGTCTGCAGGCGTCGCAGAGATTCTTCCAGCATCTGCAGGGCAAGACTGGCATCGCGGCCATGCGGGCAAGTCTTTGTCATCAGGAACACTTTGTCGCGACGACCTTTGAGACCGGCGCCCATCCACAACTCGGTCTTCCCGCGCCGGTACTCCCAACAATTGTCGTAAAAGGTGATTCCGCCATCGACAGCTTCCTGCACAATGCGAACGGCGGTCTTCTCGTCGGGAGCTTCGCCCAAGTGATGTCCGCCGAAACCAAGAATAGAAATCTTAGCGTCGGAACGTCCGAATTGCCGGACGGGAATGCCTGCACTTGACGTCTGCTGCATAGCTTGCCTTTGCTGGGGTCCTTCTTTCGGAAGTATTAGCGGAGACGGAGTCAGCTGTTCAAACGAACGCGGACGGGCGAGTGCGCCAGCGAGTCGACTACGGTCTCACGCGGCTTGATTGCCTTTACGCTTGGGCGGCGTATCATCCGGCCGGCCGTACTCTTCGTGAGTATGAACGGGCCGCTCGGGATGATCTCCCGCGTCCTCCACGCCCTCAACCGCGGCGGCTTCGAGAGCTTGCTCCGAATCGGCCAGCTCCTCTACCGATTCCTCGTTCGCCTCGGCGACGTTGGAGAGACCCTGGGCATCGCCTGACTGACCGGCACTATCCACGCCTACTTGACCCGGGTCCGTGCCAAGCTCGTCGAGTTGAGCCTGAAGGTCACCTTTTCGCTCCGGGGAGCGTTCATCGAGGAATTCGTCTCGTTTAGTCATATGTTTGTGCCTTTGTCGGAGTTATAACGTTTGCGTTCGCTACTTGATCATCCGGTCTTCGCTGTATTTCGTTCCCGTCGAGGCTATAGCCTCGTGCTTCGAGCGATTGATAACAACTAATTGAAGGGCACGTTCCTCCAACACGAGTATCTGAGGTCCGCTTTACGGCTGGACGGTGTCGCCGTTTTCAAAAGCTCGACAGAGACAGTGAGGTTTAGCTCCGATGCCAAAATCGCAAAAAAAGAAGAAGAAAACGACATGTGATCCGACGCGCCTTGACCCATTCGATAAGGCGAATCCGGATATTGTGAGAGCGGTGATTGAAACTCCCGGCGGAAGCCGCAACAAATTCAAGTACGACGAGAAGGTCGGATTCTTTGCCCTTTCCGGAGTTCTTCCGGAGGGAATGGTATTTCCGCATGCGTTCGGTTTCGTGCCAAGTACACAAGCCGCCGACGGCGACCCCGAGGACATTTTGATTCTCATGGACGAACCAACTTTTACGGGCTGC
The DNA here is from genome assembly GCA_963793945.1 of uncultured Acidobacteriota bacterium. Taxonomy (GTDB): domain Bacteria; phylum Acidobacteriota; class Terriglobia; order Terriglobales; family Acidobacteriaceae; genus Sulfotelmatobacter. The sequence goes on from CAWCCE010000005.1 coordinate 198,897, forward strand.
GTGGTTCCGACGAGGCTGATCGGGGTGATGGAGGCGGAACAGACCGAGAAGGGCGAAACAGAGCGGAATGACCGGCTGATTGCGGTTGCAGCGCACAGCCGCGACTACTCCGACGTGAAGAGCCTCGAGGACCTCAATCCCAATATGCTGAAAGAAATTGAGCAATTCTTTATTACCTACAACAAAGAAAAGGGAAAGAAGTTTAAAGTTATCAGCATGAATGGCCCGCGCCAAGCGCGTAAGCTGGTGAAGAAGTCGCTGCTATAACGTACGAAGAAAGTTATGACTGAGATTCTTATTCGATTCATCATCGGCGGAGTCTCCGTGTCCTTCTTCTCGTTACTGGGGGACATCTTCAAGCCAAAGAGTTTTGCAGGGTTGTTTGGGGCCGCGCCGTCGGTCGCGCTCGCCACGTTGGCGCTCACTATTTCGAAAGAAGGCACGCACTATGCGGCCATTGAAGCGAAGTCGATGATGCTGGCAGCCGTGGCGTTTCTGATCTATGCGTCCTGCGTGAGCTGGACAATGATGCGGCATAAACACAGCGCTCTGTTCGTCGCCAGCGCTTTCCTGGGAGTTTGGGCCGCGGCGGCGTTCGGGCTCTGGTACATCATTTTGAAATAGCAAGCCAATGCTCGTCCAAATCGATTTCTCGATCCTGAAGGAAACGCGCTGGTACCAGGTTGCCGTTCGATTTTGCTCGGGCGGCCTGGTAACGGCTGCAACTGGGCTGATCGCTCAAAAATATGGTCCCGGCGTCGGAGGACTCTTTCTGGCCTTCCCAGCCATCCTCCCGGCTAGCGCAACACTCATTGAGAAACACGAACGGGAAAGAAAAGAACAAGCTGGACTTAGCGGAACAGTGAGAGCGCGACAAGCGGTCGGACTGGATGCCGCAGGCGCGGCGATGGGAAGCGTCGGGCTCTTCGTGTTTGCCTGGGTGATTTGCAAGTTTGTCCCGACCCACCAACCTTATTTAGTTATCGCGGTTGCAACGCTTTGTTGGATGATCGTTTCCCTGCTGATATGGCACATGAGGAAGCGCATTCTCTGACCCTCCCGACGGATTTCTGCGATCAGTGGAGTAATCGCAAGTCTAGGCGGAGTTGCGGCCTCGCCAGCGATAAAAGAAGGGAACGCCTGCCAGGATTACGAACAGCCCGAGCGAGGATCGAACAGGGCGAACCATCCACAGGTTGATAGTCAGCGCGATCGCGGCCAGCAAGAAGATCAGCGGAGTCCACGGATATCCCCACACGCGATAGGGGCGAGGCAAATCGGGCTCTTTCCAGCGCAGACGCAAGAGAGCGATTGCCGTCAAAGCGAAGAAGATCCATACGGCGAAAACAAACAGGGAATAGAGTTCTTCGAAAGTTCCGCTGAGCGCGAGCAGAGCCGCGATCGAGCCTAGGAAGATCAACGAACCACTCGGCGCATGTGATGATGGATGAACTCGCGCGGCGAAACGGAAGAAGACGCCATCGCGTGCCATCGCATATGGAATGCGAGCTCCGGTGAGCACGACCACGTGAAGCGCGCCGAGCGCAGACAAGGCCATTGCGATCGTAAGGCATGCGGCCCCGCGCGAGCCTGCAAAAGACTTCACCACGTCCGACGCGATATGCTGCGACGCGGCTGCGGATGCGAACGATAACGCGCGGAAGTATGTGATGTTGGCCATCAGGTATAAACTGCCGACCGCCGCGAGCCCCAACAGGATCGCTCGGGGAATGTTTTTCTGCGGTTGCAGAATTTCTTCCCCTAGATCACCCAGATCGTTGAATCCGTTGTAAGCCCACATTGCTGGAACCAGCGCGGTGAGCAGTGCGCCGAGAGTGCCAAGGCCTAAAGCAGGCGCGAGTGTTGTGGAGTCGTGCAAATGGCTTCGTCCGAAGGCCAGTCCTCCAACAACAATGACGAGGATCGTGCCGATCTTCAGAGCGGTCAGCAGGATCTGTACAGCGCCGCTAAAGCGCACACTGAAATAATTGATGGCCGTCACGACTGCGACGACTACGGCCGCCAGCGGTTGCGCGGTAGTGAAGATGAAGTGGTAGCTTCCGACACGCCCGGTGAAAAGCGGCGTGGCTACGAGGGGAAAAAGAAAGCTGAGGAAGCGTACAAATCCGGCGGCTAAGGTTGCCATCGCCACCGGGCGCTCGAGGAACGAACTCATCCAGCCAAAGAGAAATCCCCAGAGCGGGCCAAGGCCGCGGCCCAGGTAAACATATGGTCCGCCGGATCTCGGAAACGCCGCGCCCAGTTCCGCATAACAGAATGCACCGAACAGAACGATCAGGCCGCCGAGAATCCAGGCCGCTAAAACCAACGCCGACGATCCGACGATGCGCGCCATGTCGCTAGCGACGAGAAACACTCCCGTGCCAATGGTGTCGCCGATGACGATTGCCGTGGCGGACCACAATCCAAGGCCGCGCACTAAGCCGGATTGTTCGGGATGACTCTCGGAGGTGTCGGTCATGGGAAAAGGGAACTCAGACTACTCGCGGAGATTAGAGCGGTCAACTGCCTGCGAGTGGTCCGTGGTGGCGCCAACGAGTATCATTTCCCGCAATGGCCGCTTTGAAATTTATGCTGACCGAGTTCCCCTGGAACGATCGCTATCGCATCTCGGGTGCGGAGGATGTGCTGACTCCGGCGCTCGTACTCTATCCGGATATTGTCGCGTCCAACATTGCCAGCACCTTGCGCCTGCTCGGCGGTGATGCGACTCGCTGGCGCGCGCATATTAAAACGGCAAAGATCGGCTACACGCTGCGAATGCTCGTCGAACGGGGCGTCCGGAATTTCAAATGCGCAACGACGCTCGAACTCAAGACGGCGTGCGAAAACGGCGCTGTTGATGTGCTGGTTGCGTATCCTGTCATGGGTGCGAATGCCCGGCGGGTGCGCGAACTCGCGGACCAGTTCCCTCACGTGAGGATCAGCGTTCTTGCCGAAAACACGGAGCAAGTGCGGCAATGGGAGGGCAGCCGACTTGGGATTTTTCTCGACATCAATCCGGGCATGAATCGCACCGGTCTCGAAGCGACCAACGGCGAACTGCTTGCGCTGGTCCGTGAGATCAATGCGGCAAGGCTCGAGTTTCGCGGCCTGCACTACTACGACGGCCAGTTCGGCGGCGTGGAGGAGGCCGAGCGCTCGGTCGCGGCTCACGCTGGTTACGATCGCTTGCTGGAGTTGGTCACTGGACTTCGCCGCAGCGGGACTCGCATCCCCGAGATCATCACGGCAGGCACGCCCACGCTTCCTTGCTCACTTTCCTACGAACCTTTCCGCAGCGGTGAGTTTATTCACCGCGTTTCTCCCGGGACCATTGTTTATTGCGATGCCACCTGTCTGGCACAGCTTTCTCCCGATTACGGCTATTCGCCGGCAGTACTGGTTCTGGCTCAAGTAGTGAGCCATCCCCATGATGGCATCGTGACCTGCGACGGGGGGCACAAGGCGGTTTCCGCCGATGCCGGGGTGCCCACCTGCGTCGTAATGGGATATCCGGGGATCGAGCCGCTGTCGCCTAGCGAGGAGCATCTGCCGATCAAGACTGCAGGCGCCATGCGAATACCCGAAGTCGGCGAGACGTTGATGCTTATTCCCCGTCACGTCTGCCCCACGGTCAACAATTTCGATTCCGCCGTCCTCGTTCGCGATGGCCGGATCGAATCCGTGGAAAAGGTGTCGGCTCGAGGGCGTGAGGAGCCATTGCTCCGGGCTCCTGCGGCCTCGAAGTAATCGAGATCATAAGCATTTAGCTGCCGCTCGCCGAATCGACGCCCGCCGGTACAAAAACGCCCCACTTGCCGCAACTCCTGCCCGCCCTACTTCCCGCTGAGCCCCAGTGGCCCCGTTTTCTCCCCGACGTCGCGTTACCTGTTGAAAGCCGAAATTATCTCGGCCGAACACGGGAGAACGACATGACAACACTCAAAGCAAGATGGCCACTGGTTCTGGTAATCGTCGGCGCGATTGCCGCGTATGTGCATGCTCATCCGCCGGCCCCTCCAAAGCCTGTCACGGTGACCGTGGCGCAGGGGACGCCTATCGAACTGCGCCTCGACCATGCCCTCAGCTCCAAGACCAGCAGCGCCGGGGAGCGCTTTTCGGGCAAGCTGGCGAAGCCCATCTTGCTGAATGGACATGTGGTCGTCCCGGAAGGCACGGAGTTTTCCGGGACGGTACTGCAAGCTGTTCCCGTGGGACGTCTCGCGGGAGGAGCGTCCCTGCGGGTCGCTCTGAGCTCCTTCTCGCTCGAAGGCCAGGAGTATTCGATTCAGACGGCGCCGGTGGTCCGCATCTCGAAAGGGCAAGGCAAGCGAACCGCCGAATTCGCTGGAGGCGGAGCTGCCCTGGGAGCCGCAATTGGAGCCTTGGTGCATGGAGGGAAGGGCGCGCTGATTGGCGCTGCCGCTGGAGCGGGGGCCGGGGCCGTGGGCTCGGCAGCAACGCCGACGGCCCATGATGTCGTCCTGCCCACCGAATCCGTGGTCGCGTTCCACCTGACCCAGGACGTAGTGGTCACGCAAAAGCCTGCTCCGGAACCGCACCATGCCGACGTCATCGGGAGGATTCGAAGCCTGTTCTCGTAAGCGGTTTGTATAGGATCGCCGCCACCGGCTGTCCATCGAGCGCGGCTCGACTCCCTGTGACCCCGTTTTCCAGTTTCTGTCGCGTGTAGAGGTGAAGGGCATTGATTCGTCGAGGAGACCAACATGTTCTGTATCGAATGCGGTAAAGAAAATGTAGAGACCGCCCATTTTTGCGCAAGCTGCGGCAAGGCCATGAGTCACGTCAGCGGCCCGAAGCCGCCGGCAACCGCAATCAGTACGGCCAAGCACGGAGGCGTGCTGCACTCGATCGGAAATCAGATTTCCAGCTTCGCAAACACGGATCAACTGGATGGCTTCAGCCTGGGCGACTTCTTTTCCGAGGTCTTCAAGAAGCGCGAGACCAGTGAGGTGGACGACTATTTCGTCGTTGGGACCAGCCGCACGACACCGTCGATCGAAGACGTCCCGACGAATTGGCCCAAGCCTTGGTTCTTCTTTCGCGTATTGCTCTTTCTCGGCTTGGTCTACCTCGGCTTCTACTTCGCCTTCCAGGAATTTGGCAACCCGAAGCTGATTCCCGGACTCATCATGATGGGTTCGCTCGCCGTCCCGCTGGCGACGGTGATTCTGTTCTTCGAGTTGAACGTCCCGCGCAACATTTCGTTCAACCGGGTTCTGATGCTGGTGGCTTCGGGAGGCGTCGTCTCGCTCTTTGTCGCTCTGGTGGGCTTCAGCGTCTCCGATCTCGGCTGGTTGGGTGCGTCGCAGGCAGGCATCGTTGAGGAGATTGGCAAGCTGCTGGCCGTGATCCTCGTGGCCAGGTCATTCAAAGGCAAATACGTATTGAACGGACTCCTCTACGGAGCCGCCGTCGGAGCCGGATTCGCCTTCTTCGAAAGCGCAGGCTACGCCTTCGAGTTCCTCGAAAAAAGCGGCAAGCTCGACGTAATGTTCAGCGTGATACAGCTTCGCGCGATGCTGACCCCTTTTGGTCACGTAGCCTGGACAGCCATCGGCGCCGGAGCGCTGTGGCGGGTCAAAGGGGATAAGCCCTTTCAATTGAGCATGCTGTTTGATGGCGGATTCCTCAAGACCATGTTCATTCCTATGATCCTGCACATGGCATGGGACTCGCCGTTCAGCTCGCCCTTCGACATCCACCTCTTCGCTCTGGGAGCAATCGGCTGGTTCGTGGTATTCGGCCTCGTACAACAAGGACTGCGCCAGATTCGGGACGAACAGTTCCAAATCTCCCAGGCGAAGGCGATCAAGGCGACCCTGCTCCCCGGACCTCAGCTGATCCACCCGACTATGCCGGTGCCGGAAGGAAAAGTAGCCGAAGCATAAACCGTGGTCTGAAGCTCTCCGAAGCCGCCTTCCTACCGGCGGCTTTTTTCTTTGACCCCTTTTTTCGGGATTCGTCGCGCTACTGAGTGAAGGCCGGTGATTGATCCCGTGCCCACAGGTTCTCAAGGAGAGGCGTTATGAAAAGCAAAGGCATGAAGGTCGCGGCAGCTCTGGTGGCAGCCATGTTCGTCGCCGTGGTCGCTCTTCCCCACCTAGTCGACATCGACCGCTTCCGTCCCCAGCTGGAATCGGGTATGTCCTCTTCTCTGGGACGCGAAGTCCACGTCGGGCACATGGAGTTGTCGCTGCTCTCCGGCGGCGCGCGCGTCGACCAGCTTTCCATCGCCGACGACCCTTCCTATAGCAAGGACACCTTTCTTCAGGCGAAATCGGTGGGCGTAGGAGTGAGCTTCCTGTCGCTGATCTTCTCCCGATCGCTGCACGTTACGTCCCTGACTCTGGATGAACCCCGCCTGACGGCCATTCAATCAGCGAGCGGCGAGTGGAATTTTGCCAGCCTCGGCGGTACGAGTAAGCCGGACGACGACCCAGCCAAGGGCGGCGTCGCAAGCTCGGTGACGTCGGTCGTCCTGGATCGGCTGAAAATCTCCAATGCCACCATCGAGGTGGCCTCCCGCGAGCCCGGCAGCAAGCCGACGACTCTGAAGAACGTCGATGTGGATCTCAAGAACGTTTCGTTCGACGGCGCGATGAACTTCGTGCTGTCGGCGCACACCGATTCCGGCAAGCTTGAAATTAGCGGAGAAGCTGGTCCGATGAATCGCGCGAACCCCGACCAGACACCCTTCCACGCAGACATCAAAGCGAACAAGGCGGACCTGTCGCAGATCGCATCGCTCGGCGCTTCCTCCGCACTGGCGGGAATTCTGACTCTCGACGGAACAGTCGCTTCCGACGGCGCCACCATCCACAGCGAAGGCAAAGCCACCGCCGACAAGCTGCGGCTCGTGTCCGGGGCGCAGCCGGCTCATCAGGAAGTTTCTCTCCACTATGCAACCGACTATTCGGTAGCGGATAAGACAGGCGTGATTCGCAACAGCGAAATCATTGCCGGAAAGGGCGCGGCTGCACTGTCTGGAACTTACGAAGCCCGCGGAAAAACTGTGATCGTCCACGTTAAGCTTTCAGGCAATCAGTTGCCTCTGGATAGCGTCGAAGGCGTTCTTCCGGCGATCGGCGTCGTGCTGCCGGGTGGCTCGAAGATTCATGGTGGCACCGTGACCGCGTCGCTGTCGCTCGACGGCCCAGTGGACCGCCTCGTCACCTCCGGCAACGCCCAGATCGCCAACGCTCACTTGGCCGGATTCGACCTCGGTTCCAAACTGTCATCCCTGCCGGGAATGAGCGCAGCCAAGAGCGGAACGGAGCTCTCGATCACGAAATTGAGCACGCAGATGCGCATCGGCCCACAAGGCACGCACCTCGGTAGCTTTGACGGCGTATTCGCAGGCATCGGTAGCATCACCGGTGACGGAGACATCAGCGCGAATAATCATCTGCAATTCAAGATGGTGGCGCATGTGCCCAGCGATGGCGCGGTCCGCTTCGGACTTAACCATGTCGGTCTGAAGAACTTGCCCAGCGACGTTCCGTTCCAGGTGGTCGGAACGACCTCGATTCCTGTAATCATTCCTGACCTGAGCGGGATGGCGAAGAGCTCGGCCAAGAGCGCGGCAACTAGCGCTGCAAAGAGCGAGTTCAAGAAGCTGATCTCACCCGGAAGCAAGATTCCGGCTGACTACGACTCAAGGCCAGCAACAAGAAGCCCGGGTTCTTCCATCGGCTGTTCGGACACAAGGACAAGAGCGCGGCGGACACCGTGCAGCTAGCTGCGCAGAGAACGAAGTAGTCTTGAAGTTGAAATGCTCGGACCAGCCAGCCGCCATTCCCATGAATGGCGGCTATTTTGTTTCGTTGGATTTCGTCAGCGCCCGCGCTGCTCGATTTGCGATCAACCCAAAGCCATTTTGCTGCGCCTGCTTCCGAACCTCGGTTAGCTTGTTTCGTCCGGCGGTCCGATTTCCTGAGGTCATCTGCACTTCACCGAGCGCCAGTTGAGCCTCCAGCGCATATCCGGCATAGCCGAGCTTCGCAGCGTTTGCGGTTGTCTCCTGCAAAGTCCGAAGTGCTTCTTCGGTTTTCCCAGGCGCAGCCTGTACCTGCGCGCCAACAATGGATGCTCGCAGGCGCACCGAAAAGTCCTGGCTCTTGGCCAGCAAATCATGTGCCGACGAGGCTTCTTTCTCCGCATCCGCGACGCGTCCCTGCGACAGCAAAATCCTCGCGAGCAAGCTGTCGGCCAGGATCTCATCGTCGCCGAGCCCTTCCTTCCGGAACTCGTCTCTCGCTTGCCGCAGCGCGGTGTCCGCATCGGCCGCGTGTCCTTGTTCTACTTGCAAGACGGCGAGCGCCATTTGAGTTTCCGCGGCGTTGCCCTTTTCGCCCATCTGCGTTCGCAGGGCCATGGATTCGTCGTACTTGGCCTTGGCACCTGCCAGATCGCCCTCCGCCGTCAGCACTTCTCCTACACTGAAGAGCGCATATGCGACTCCGCTCTGGTCGCCGATCTGCTTCGACAGCTCTCCGGATTGCTCGTACATCTTGCGCGCGCCCTTCAAATCCCCTTCCCAGCGGAGGACTTCTCCTAGGTTGTAGAGCGCCGTTCCAGTGCGCTCCTGATCGCCGATCTCCCGCGAGGCCGCAAGTCCTTCCTCCAACATCTTCTTCCCTTGCTTCAATTCGCCTTGCTGAAGCGTGCGGGCGGCGATACTGCCCAGGACAGCGGCTGCGCTGTGCTTGTCACCAACCTCGCGAAACGTCGCGAGCGCCTCGTTCAGCATCTTGATCGAGCCCGCGAGATCTCCTTGCTCTCCGAGCGCATTGGCCAGGTTGTTGAGGGTGGTGGCGATGGCCCGGTTGTCTCCGGTCTCGCGCTCTATGTTCAGCGCTGTGTCGTAGGTCTTGGCCGCCTCGGTGAAGTTGCCTTGATCAAAGTGAACGATCCCAATGATCGTTAAAGCCTTGGCGACTTCAGTTCTCGCACCCGCTGAGTCTGCAATGTTCGACGCCTCCTGTGCGCCGCGGATCGCGTCCTCCAGCTTGCCCTGTTTTTCGAGCGCTCGCGCTCTTTGGTTCAATGCGCGTGCGAGCAATAATTTCGCTCCCAAATCGCGCGCTCGATTCGCTGCCGCTTCCGCTGCGGCCTCCTGTTCCTTGTAGGCTCCCTTGACGTCGAAGACGTCCGCCTGTTGCAAATCGATGCGAGGATCATCACGGTCCGGCGCAGGCAGTTTCCGCAACGTGGCAAGGGTAGCCAGCGCTTCATCCACGGTTCGCCCCTGCCGTTGCGCGGACGCCAGTCTCAGCCCGTACTCAATGTTGTCGGGAAAGAACTCGAAAAGGGTGTGATAGATTTCTACCGCTTTATCCCACTTGCGATTCAGCTCCCAATCCCTGCCCTCGATCCACAACTGCTCTTCGTGCGAGAGCCCGGACGAAAGATCGCGAGCTTTTTTGGATTCCGCGCGAGCTTTCTGGTCGTAGCCCATCGCCTGCCAGGCATCCGCGAGCGCCGAATGTCCGAGCGCATAATTCGGATCGGCGGCCACGGCCTTTTGCAGCAGATCGCGAGCCGCGATCGCATCAACGACTCGCAGCTTGGCTAAGCCTTCGGAATACAACCGCACAGCCTCCGGATTCGACGGCAGCGAAGCTTGCACCGTTGCTGCCTCGCCGGGGGTGATGTCCCCCACGCCAAGCTTGCGCCGCAGATCGACGCCCGCTTTTGTCGCTAGATCATCGAGAGAGCTTTCGCTCCCTTTTTCCGAAATCGTAGCCGCGATCTCGCCCGTCTTCGCGTCCTGCAGCCAGAGGTCGACTCGAACCTGCCCCGCCGCGACTCCCTGATCCAGATAGGCGCCGAGCACAACATAATCGCTGCCTAGATACTTGCGGAGGTGTGCGAGCGTGTCGGGAGCTAAAGTTTGCTTTCCCGTTAGCCCAAGGTCTGTGCTCGCGCGGGCAATATTCTCTCCGGGGAAGGTGTGCAGCTTTTCTCCAGCAGCCAATTCTGCGGTCAACATTTCAGGCAGCGCGGTCGATACCCATTCTGTGTCCGCGCGCCCGGAAAGATTGTGAAATGGCAGCACTGCAATGGAGGGACGAACAGCCACGCTCGCGGTCGTCGGCTTCCTTTCTTCGATTGGAGAGGGGTGACGCACCCTCGAGATGAGAACGCCCGCAATCACAACGATCGCCAACGCAAGCGATGCGACCAATATCTTTCGCTCCAGACTCCACCTACCACGCTGCGGAGTCTCTCCGCGCAAGGCTTCGGCGACTTCATCTCCATTCTGAAAGCGATTCTTCGGATCACGTTGGAGGCATTTCAGGATGACGGCTTCCCACTGCCGGTCGAGGTTTGGGACCAGCATGTGCGGCGGCACCGGATCCTCTTTGATCCGCCGCACAGCCATCGACAGAGGAGTTGCATCTTCGAATGCTCTCGTTCCAGTTGTCATCTGATACAGCACCAATCCGAGCGAGTACACATCGGACGCAGGCGTCAGATCCTTTCCTTCCACCTGTTCGGGCGACATGTAAGCTGGCGTGCCCAGCACTTCACCGGCGCCCGTGATCGAACCTCCGAGGCTGACATCCTGTTTTGAACGCAGAGCAAGGCCGAAATCCGTGATGACCGCGCGCACCTTCTTCGGGCCGGGAACCAGCAACACGTTGCCGGGTTTGAAATCACGGTGTACCACTCCCGCCGCGTGCGCGGCACCCAACCCCGACGCCATCTGCAGCGCAATGGTCCTCGCATCGTCGATTGCAACCCTGGGCTGGCTACGGAGAAATTCTCCCAGCGTTTCTCCTTCAAGCAGTTCCATAGCGACAAAGACTACAGAGCCCGCGCTGGAATCTCCAGACGAACCAGCCGGATGGCGGAACAGTTCGAAAATCCGGCAAACATTTGGATGGGTCACTTTCCGCGCGAGATGAACCTCGCGCTTGAAGCGATCGAGGGCGCGAGCATCGTGCAGCAACTCGCTCCGGATTGACTTCAGAGCGACGCGCTCGTGCAGCTCCGCGTCTTCCGCTTCATAAACTTCGCCCATTCCTCCGCGCGCCACGAAACGCATGATCCGAAATCGCTCGGAAACCAGATCGCCGGGGGCAAAGGCATGATTTTCTGCAGAAACAGTCGAAGAAGGAGTTGCCGGAAGTGGAGCTCGGGATAACAATCCCCCCGATTCGACATGATGCGCCAGCAGTCGCTGGACTTCGCTCCGCACCAGGGGATCCCGGGCGGCTGAGGCGAGAAACGAGTTGCGCTCGGCGGGTGTTTTCTCGAGCGCGACCTCAAATAGCGCCTTGACGTTCTCCCATTGCTCCGGCGTCAATTCCATAGCGCTCTTTCAAATCGGCATAGAGCCAGGCTTTTGCCACGCTCCAGTCACGCTTGACGGTCTTGGGGGAGACTCCAAGCACTTCGGCCGCTTCTTCGACGCTCAAGCCGCCGAAGAAACGCAATTCAACCACGCGGGCTTGCCGGGGATCGAACTTCGCCAGCTGGTTCAGAGAATCATCCACCGCCAGCAGTTCGTCCGCCTGTTGTTCGGCGAAGACGAAGGCCTCATCCAGCGATACCTTTTTCTGTTCGCCGCCGCGTTTTTCCCGGGTATGTCCGCGTGCGTGGTCGATCAGGATTCGCCGCATAAGCTGCGCTGCGATTCCAAAGAAATGAGCCCGGCTCTGCCAGTTGACCGACCGCTGCTCGACCAGCTTCATGTACGCTTCATGAACCAGGGCCGTCGCCTGCAGGGTGTGGTCGACTCGCTCCTTACGCATGTAACTTCCGGCCAGCTTGCGCAACTCGCCATACACGACGGGAATCAGCTTCGACGCCGCACCATCGTCCCCACGCGTCAGAGCCGACAACAACAACGTGACTTCGTCGCTTTCGCCCATAGCGAGAGCAGACATTCTACCCTTGAAAGTCAATTTCGGATGAAGAAACCGTGACATTAAATAGCAGGCGAGCGGGCCGTTAGAATCAGTAGGTGCCGCGCCTCCAGGCACTTCACTCAGCCCGCTGGATCCAGACGGCGGGTGGCATTGCAATCGAACGCGCGATTTTGACCGCATGGCAGATCGACCTTCAGTTCGCCCTCGAACCGGCTTCAGTTGGAACGTGCTCGTGCGCGCCCTCCGGCACCGCAACTACCGCCTGTTTTTCGGCGGGCAGGGAATTTCTCTCATCGGCACCTGGATGACCCGCGTCGCCACCGGTTGGCTCGTCTATCGCCTGACTGGGTCCGCGTTTCTGCTGGGCCTGGTCAGTTTCGCCGGGCAGATCCCAATCTTGTTTCTCGGGCCCTTCGCGGGTGTTTGGGTCGATCGCCTCAATCGTCGCAGCGTCCTCATCTTCACGCAAATATTGTCAATGATGCAGTCATTCGCACTGGCGACTCTGGCGCTTCTCGGGATCATCACCGTCACCGAGGTCATCCTTCTCAATCTCTTTCAGGGAGCGGTGAATGCGTTCGACATGCCGGCCCGGCAGGCGTTTCTTGTCGAGATGGTCGAAGACAAGCAGGATCTAGGGAATGCCATCGCTCTGAATTCATCTTTAGTGAACGCCGCACGTCTGATCGGCCCGTCGATAGCAGGCATCCTAATCGCCGTGGTCGGCGAGGGTTACTGCTTTCTGATCGACGGCATCAGCTATCTCGCCGTCATCGCCTCTCTGTTCGCCATGATCGTCGCGGTCCAGGCGAGCACTCGCGCGCACGAAAGCGTGCTCGCCGAATTGCGCGAAGGCTGGGACTACGTGCGCGGCTTTCGCCCGATCTCTTCGATCCTGCTCCTATTGGCGGTGATCAGTCTGGTCGGTATGCCATACACCGCGCTTATGCCGATCTTCGCCGGGCGGATTCTTCACGGAGGCGCGCACACATTAGGTTTTCTGATGGGCGCCGTCGGCGTTGGCGCACTTATGGGAGCGGTGCGACTGGCCGCGCGAACCACTGTCCTTGGCCTTGGGCGCGTCCTTCCCATGACGGCTGCCGGTTTCGGCGCCTCGCTGATCGCCTTTGCCGCATCGCGTCAGCTGTGGCTGTCATTGTTATTGCTGGTCATCACCGGATTCTGCTTCATGCAGCAGATGGCTTCCAGCAACACAATCCTTCAGACGATTGCCGAAAACAACAAGCGTGGCCGCGTCATGAGCTTCTACTCAATCTCATTTCAGGGGATTGCACCGTTTGGCAGCCTGATCGCCGGCGCAGCTGCCAGCCGCATCGGCGCGCCCCACACGCTGATGATCGGCGGTGCGATCTGCATCGCGGGTGCGGCGCTGTTTGCCCTGCAACTGCCCGCTATCAGGAAACTCATCCGACCGATCTACGCACAAATGGGAATCATCCCCGAAGTAGCGGAGGGGCTTCATGCCGCGACGGCTCTGCGTCAGCAGTCCGAGGAATAATTGCTGCAACGCCAATTAAGACTGGTGCCGGACATACCAAGGCGCGCTGACAGTGTGGATGCGTTCATTGCCGCGCGCCAGAAGCACCCATTCCAACATGCGTCCTCGTTGATTGTGGAGAAAATATTCGTACCACCGATCTTCGACCAGCTCCGGAATAACCACAACAATGCTGCGACCAGGATTCTTCTTGGAAAGATCGAGCACAAACTGCACCACTGGAATAATCACGAAGCGATAAGGGGATGGCAGAATGTGAAGTGTGGGTGGTTCTCTCCCTTCTTCGCGGAACGGCTTCACCACATATTGTTCCCAATCGTCCTCAAGTAATTCGGAATGCTCGTTAGGCTCGACGTGCAACGCAACGACGGTGGGCGAAAGCCGCGCGGCAAATTCGATTCCTTGTCGCGTGATGTTACTCCACCGGTCGATAGCGATGACGGCAATCGGGTGCTGGTTGAGGCCGGGAGCGTCCACGGGAACCTTGCATGTGGTCATCAGCTTTACTGCGTGATAATGCCTTCGTACGAGGGAGAAGAAGACAATTGTTAAGGGGATGAAGAGCAGCGTGATCCATGCACCTTCAACAAACTTGGCGACTAGCACGACGACAGTTGTGATGCCGGTGACGAAAGCGCCAAGCCCATTCACGAATGCGCTTTTCAGCCAGTGCGGTCCACGATTTTTTCGCCAGTGCATGACCATGCCGGCTTGCGAGAGCGTGAAGGCAAGAAATGCCCCGACCGCATAAAGCGGAATCAGCCGGTCGGTAACGCCGCCGAATGCAACCAGCACTCCGCCACACAACAGCGCCAACACGACGATGCCGTAGGTGTAGACCAATCGCCGCCCACGATAGCCAAAGACATGTGGAAGATAATTGTTCTGCGCGATGGCTCGACACAGTCGCGGAAAATCTGCGAATGCTGTATTGGCGGAAAGAGACAGAACGACAAGGATCGAGCCGATCGTCAGATAGTAAAAAAGACCCTTACCGAATACCGCAGCGGTCAGCATCGAGAGCACGCTCTGATATCCAGGTTGGCCGGGATCGGTTGCAGCAATCCCGTACGTCTTCACCAGATAAGAGATTCCAGCCAGCAGCACCGCCAATAGAAAAATAATTACGGTCAGGGTACGCTGCGCGTTCTTCACGGTCGGTTCGCGAAACGCCTTCACGCCGTTGCTGACCGCTTCGACTCCCGTCAACGCCGTGCAACCACTCGCGAAAACTTTCAGCAGCAGCCAGTAACTCACGGCTTCCGTGATTGCAGGCGGAGGAGGAAGAGCCACCGCCGGTGTAGGATGACCTCCGCTGAAAAGCACGCGGAAAATGCCTCCCGCGATGGTAATAAGCAGAGTTCCTACGAAGAGGTAGGTAGGAATCGCGAAGGCAGTGCCGGCTTCGCGCACGCCGCGCAAATTAAGAATGGTTATGACGATCAGAATGCCAACACAAAGGCCGACCGTGTGCGGCAGCAAAGAAGGAGCGGCCGAAACCAACGCTCCGACTCCGGCGGAAATGCCCACTGCCGCCGTCAATATATAGTCGGCGAGCAGAGCGGCAGCCGCCAGCAAGCCAGCCGGCGCTCCCAGGTTGAAGCGTGCGACGGTATAAGAGCCGCCACCCGACGGATAGGCGGCGATCGTCTGGCGGTACGAGAAGTACACGATCACGAGCAGCGTGATAATGGCGGCACTGATCGGGACAATATAGCGAACGCCCAATAGTCCAAGGGGAATCAAAAGGCTGAGGGCGGCTTCTGGTCCGTAGGCCGCAGAACTCAGCCCATCGAGACCAAAAATCGGGATGCCCTGCACGGGGCCGATCTGCTCAGCCCGCTCGTCACTTGTCTTGATCGGTTTGCCGACAACGAGATCGAGTATATTCATGAATTGCGCCAGTCAGGATTTGTTAATCAGTCCCGGTCAGATTTCGAAACGTGGTCCGATACAGGCAGGCTTCTATACAACCCAGAAAATGATGGCGGAGAGGGAGGGATTCGAACCCCCGGTACCCTTTCGGGCACGCCGGTTTTCAAGACCGGAGCCATCAACCACTCGGCCACCTCTCCGGCTACTTCGCGAGCGCGAAAAGCGCGTTTCGGTAGTTTACATCAGGGATGAAAATGAGCGCTAACAGGGGATGTGGAACTCAGTGTTGCGGCAGCAGCCCGAAGGCCTTCGAATGAAACTCCATCACTTCGTCGAAGTGCGATAGGAAATATGTCAGGCTGTGATCGCCCGGATACGCTTGATACTCGTGAGGCACATGCTCGCGCTGCAGTTCGTTGTGCAACTCCGCCGCTCCTTTTTCAAAGCCGTAATTATCGTCCTGGCCGCAGTTGAAATAGATCGCCATCTTTTTCAGGCCTTCGGCATTTTTCTTCGCCAGGAGCAACGGATTATTTTCATTCCAGTGGCGAACCTCGATCGGCTTCCCGAAGACCGGTCCCAGTACGGTCAAGATCGGCACGCCGGTCTGCGATGCAGCATCGAGTTGCTGCGGCGACTCGGTGATGAGCGCTGCGCTCTGCGCGCTCACAGCTGAAAATAGTTCCGGATGGGCGAACGCGAACCGCAGTGCGCCATATCCTCCCATTGAAATTCCACTGATGGCACGACCCGCCCGTCCCGGACGAATGCGATATTTGTGTTCGATAGCGGGCATGAATTCCTGCAGAAAGAAATCGCTGTATCGCACGGAGCCATCGGCTGAATTCACATAAAAACTGCGCCGCCCTTCCGGAGCAACGATCAGAAAATCGCCCATCTTGTGCTGCTTGCGGAGATCGTCCAGCAACGTCCAGCCGCCGCTGTTGAAAAGCGTCTGTTCGTTGTCGCCAAGGCCATGCAAGAAATAAAGGACCGGATAGCGCGTGGCGGGATGCTGCGCGGCGCCGGCATCGTATCCCGACGGCAAAAAGACGCAGTAGTGGACCGGTCGTTTGAGGATTGTGCTGTTGAGGGCGCTGCAGTCAATTCGACTTTGCGCAAAGGCCGTTCCAGCAGTCCACGCGATACAAAAAATAAGAAGTCCGCGCGAACACCGAAGAAAACGCATCATGCGAATCAGTTTATTCGTAGCGCAGCGCCTGTACGGGATCGAGTTTGGCTGCCCGACCCGCTGGATACAATCCGGAAACAAGGCTTACGACGGCAGAGAACAGGATGGCTCCTCCCACCAGCCACCACGGCACAGCCCAAAAATGTTCCGTAGGAAGAGATTGTCGTTTCAGATAAACATTGGTGCCGAAATTGATCACCTGACCGATCGCCCACCCCAGTGCGACTCCAATGAGGCCGCCGAGAATACCCATCGCGCCCGCTTCCGCGAAGAAAAGCTTCTTCACGTCTCCGTCGCTCGCGCCGATCGCTTTCATGATCCCAATCTCCCGCCGGCGTTCAAGGATCGCCATCACGAGCGTATTCACGATCCCGATCGAGGCGACCATCAACGCCAGGCTCCCGAAGATCCCAAGAAACGCGTACAGCACGCCGAAGAATTGCCGGAGACCGCGGCTGGCGTCGAGAATCGAAAACGTTGTGAATCCCATTTTCTTGATTGCGTCCTCGACCACCTGTACCTGCGAAGGGTTTTTCACCCGCACGCTGATCGACGAATACACCGGCTGATCGCTGGACGCACGCGAAATCTCGCGAAGGTCCGTCGGTTGCATCACATGCAGGCTCTCTGCCAGCTTCAATGGCAGAAATACTTTCGCCCGGGTGGGACCGCGCATGCTCTCCGGATCGAGATCCGAAACGCCCACGATCTTGAGCTGCTGCTCACGCGAAATCACGGAATACGACGCGCCGGCAACATCCGAATCTTTAGAGTCGGTGCTCGGCCTTAGCGGTGTGGGTTGAACGGGGCTCGTCGCGCGTTGTGCATAGAGCAAAGTCAGCTCTTTCCCGAGCAGCGGTTTCGCCAAGTCCACCACGCCCGGTTCTGGCGCGCCCAGCGCAGGGGTCTTACCCAGAAGTTCTTCCGCAAATGACTTTTGCAGGACGACTTCCGGCGCTGTATCGGATGTGAAGAAGCTTCCCTGCATCCCTTCGAAAGCGTCATTCGATTGCGCTGACTCTGGAAGGGCCGAAATTATCGTCAGGTGCGGTTTGTCCTCAAAGCGCAATTCCGCCTGGAACCGAATATCCGGATACGCCTCGCTGACGTTCGGCAGATGCTCGATCTCCACACGCGCTGCTTCGTCGAGCACGCGGCTTTCTCCGGCTGTCGGACCGTTTCGCTCTTCCTCACGCCCCATCCCGCGCATTTCGCGCCGCGAGGTTACAACCACCGTATCGAATAACCCCGACTTCATCAGCCGCCGCGATGCCATCTGCTGCAGGCCGATTCCGAGAGATAGCATCGCCACCAACGAAGCGACTCCGACCGAAATCCCGACGGTTGTCAGCGAATTTCGAAGCAGCGACTCCCGCAGGTTTCGAAGCGCGAGTTCGGTGAGATCAGGAAGTTTCACGATCGACCTCCTCCCGAAGGCTGCGGAGAGTTTGGCCGGTCGTCGACTAATTTCCCGTCCGCGAGAAATATCATCCGCTGCGCGTAGCGCTCAGCGAGAGCCCGCTCGTGCGTCACCATCACGACGGTCATTCCAAGATCTCGGTTGAACTGCTGAACCATCTCCATGATTTCCGTGCCGGTGCGGCTGTCGAGATTCCCCGTGGGTTCGTCCGCCAGCAACAGCTTGGGGCGGTTGATGAGCGCCCGCGCCAACGCTGCCCTTTGTTGTTCTCCGCCAGAAAGCTGGCTTGGACGATGATCCATCCGCGCCCGCAACCCCACTCGCTCCAATGCCTCGCGGGCCATGTTGTCCCGTTTGCTTCGCTCGACTTCAGCAAAGCGCAGAGGCAGTTCCACATTCTCCGCGACCGTCATGCTGGCGATCAGGTTGAAAGATTGAAACACCATGCCAACCACATGCAACCGGTACTTGGCCAGTTCTTCGCGGGAGAGCTTTGCCAGATCGCGATCCTGCACGACAACACTTCCCGAAGTTGGGCTATCCAATCCGGCGATCAGGTTCAACATCGAAGACTTGCCCGATCCTGAGCTGCCCAGCAAGGCAACGAACTCTCCGGATCGAACTTCCAGGGACACTCCATCCACCGCGCGGATTAACGTTTCGCCCATGCGGTAATGACGGCATAAATTGTCGCTGTGGATCGCTACGGTGTTGAGCGCGGCGGAAACTGCCGGGACGGTCGTCATGAGTTAACGAATTTCTCCTCGCAGCACGCCCAAGGCGTCGCCGGCTTTGACGTCTCCATTCTTGCCGCTTCCGCCATTGCCGTTTGCCAAAACCGCGTCTCCTTCGCCCGGAGCCAGGAACAGATTCTCTTCCACGCCATGCTGCCGCGTGTACAGATCGTAGTACCGTCCACGAGCGGCATAGAGTTGGGCATGAGTGCCGCGCTCCACAATGCGTCCCTGCTCCATCACCATGATCTGATCGGCTCGCCGGATCGTGGAAAGCCGGTGCGCGATGACGAACGTCGTTCGACCCTGCATGAGGTACGACAGTCCTTGCTGGATCATTTCTTCGGATTCGGAGTCAAGGCTCGACGTTGCCTCATCCAGGATCAGAATGCGTGGCTCGGCGAGAATAGCGCGAGCAATCGAGATTCGTTGCCGCTGTCCGCCCGAGAGCTTTACGCCGCGCTCGCCCACGATAGTGTCGTATTTCTCGGAGAATGTTTCGGCGAATTCGTCTACGCGCGCAATACGGCACGCGCGCATGATTTCTTCTTCGGTTGCGTAAGGCCGCGAGAAAGCAACATTCTCGCGAATCGTCCCGTCGAACAAGAACGATTCCTGCAATACAACGCCCAGCCGTGTGCGGAACGAATTCAGTTGCACCGTGCTCAAGTCGACGCCATCGACGCGAATCATTCCCTTGGTTGGCACATAAAAAGCAGAAATCAGTCCGATCGTCGTCGATTTCCCCGACCCTGAAGATCCGACGAGCGCCGTCACCGTTCCCGGTTCGGAGCGAAACGAGATTTCGTGCAGAACTTCATGATCGCCGTCGTAACTGAAACTCACATCGTCGAACTCAACGGTCCCGACAATATCTTGAAGCTGCACGGTGCGCCGCGGATCCTGATCCTCCGGCCGCTCACGCATGATTTCCTGCGTGCGCTCCAGTCCGGCCAGCGCTTCGGTAATCTGCGTGCCGATGGAAACCACCTGCAAAATCGGCGCGACCAGGAAGACGAGATACAAGTTGTACGAGATGTATCCGCCGGGCGTCAGTGTGTGTCCCACCATCTGGCGTCCGCCCACATACATCGTCGCAGCGCCGACCAGTCCCAGCAGAACGCTGGCGGAAAGGCTCATCAGCGACGTCGCGGTGAGCGTGCGCATCACGTTTTCCAGCAGTCGATGGACGCCGGTCGCGAACGTCTTTTCCTCCCGCTCTTCCGCGTGATATCCCTTCACTACCCGCACGCCGCCCAGCGATTCTGTAAGCCGTCCGGTGACCTCGGCGTTGATCTTGCCTCGTTCCCGAAAAATGGGACGAATCGTCTTGAACGCCCGGCTCAACACTAGTGCAAAGCAACTCAAAGATCCCACCGCAATCAGCGTCAGCGGCACGCTCGTGCGTAGCAGAAGGACTAGCGCAATGCTTGCGGCGACGATGCCGCCACAGAAATCCACTAATCCTGTTCCCAGCAGATTTCGCACGCCTTCTACGTCGCTCATGATGCGCGAAACCAGCGCTCCCGTCTTGTTCGCATCGTAGAAAGAAACGGGCAAGCGGGAGATATGCTTCTGAACCTCTTCACGCAGCTCAGCGATCAGGCGTTGCGCCGCCTTCGACAATAGCTGCGTGAGCGAAAAAGAGGTGATGCCTTGGATCAGCGTGGCGATCAAAACCGAGAAGACCAGCGGACGAAGAAGTCCAGTTTGCCCTTTAGTGACGACGCCGTCGATGAGAAACTTGGAAGCGTACGGCAGCACGAAGCCCGCGAACTTGTTGATCACCATCAGGACAAATCCGAGGGCGAGCAGTCCGCGCCGAGGACGCATGAGCTTCCAGACTTCGGGCCAGACAGCCTTCAATCGCTGGATCTTCGGAGGCTTCTCGGCTTCTTTTGGTGGGGAACTCAATCTACTGTTTGACTCCGCCGACCCGGGATTCGCTTCATTATTACTGCATTGTCACACATCCCGGCAGGGCGCGCCGAAGGGCCTCATCCTGTGACATCCGCGGTCCCGCCGTTGTATGCTCGGGGCGTGTCCCGCCCGTCTCCTCCGGAGCGCTCGCCGACCCTCGGTCTGTTGTTGGGCCTGTTCATCACTTTGTCCGCAGTGCTGGCATATTCGGCGTATATGACCTGGCAGGTGAGCGGCCTGCGCAAACTCCAGACCGAACTGGTGGACCGCAACCGCAAGGATTCGCTGCAGTTGCTGCGGATCCAGAACGATCTCAACCTGCTTGCCGTTGCCATGCGCGATATGGTCAGCAGCGATGAGCCCTATCCTCTGACGGCCTGGTCCGCACAATTCCAGCGCATTCGCACCGATCTCGACGATGCTATGCGGTTGGAGGCCGGCTTCGCGAGCGCAGGCCGCACGCCTGAGCAGAGTGCGTTTCTGAGCAGTTCGTTTACCCAGTTCTGGGACGCCGTCGATCGCGTCTTCTCTCTCGCGCGTGACGGCAAAGAGAAAGAGGCTCGTGAGCAGATCCAGCTCTCGCTGCAAGAGCGCCAGGCAGCATTGAGCACCGCAGTCGCTCGCCTCCTCGTTCAGAACAGTGAGAACGAAGAACAGGCTGGGCAACGCATCGTGCAGATTTATGACCGCGTGCGCACGCAGGTCTATGTATTCCTCGCTGCCACTTTGCTCGCCATCATTTTGAACGGGCTCTCTCTGATTCGGTGGAACCGTCGCCTGTTTGCCCGAATGGCCGAGATCTCCGAGCGCCGCAGCGAACTCGCGCAGAAGCTAATCTCCACCCAGGAATCGACTCTTCGCTACATTTCGCGCGAGCTGCATGACGAGTTCGGACAAATCCTTACCGCGATCGGATCGATGTTGCGCCGCGCCGGAACTCACGCGCCGGAGGGCTCGTCCCTAAGGGCCGATTTGCAGGAAGTGCTGCAGACTGTGCAGACGACGCTGGATAGTGTTCGCAGCCTCTCGCAGGCCTTGCATCCCGTCATGCTTGATGAGGCCGGACTCGAGAGCACCCTCGATTGGTATATCCCCACCGTGGAAAGGCAAACCGGCATTACCATATCCTATGAGAAGCAGGGCGAGCCATTTCCTGTCGATGGCGGCGCGGGAGTGCACATTTACCGTATCCTGCAAGAGGGGCTCAACAACGTTGCGCGGCACTCGGAGGCGAAAGAAGCATGGGTGCGCCTGCGTTTCAAGCCCGCAACGCTTGAGTTGGAAATCGAAGATCATGGCGCGGGGATCGTCGAACGGCCCAACCGCCGTGGCATTGGACTGGTAGCCATGCGGGAGCGTTCTGAACTGATGGGCGGACAAATTGTTTTTTCCCGTCCCGCTGAAGGCGGAACGTTAGTGCATCTGACGGTACCAAGGGAGAAAGCGGAGTCTTATGGCAAAGAAGATCACAGTGTTGCTCGTGGATGATCACAGCCTGGTTCGGCGCGGCTTCCGTCGAATGTTGGAAGATGAGTCCGACATGGATGTCGTGGGCGAAGCTGGTGACGGAGAAGAATCTATCAAGTTGGCAAAGGAGCTCCATCCGCAGGTTGTCGTTATGGATTGTGCTCTACCTGGCATGAACGGGCTGCAAGCCACGCGGCAGATCATTGAGAGCTCCCCCGCTACAGCGGTTCTCATGCTGAGTATGCACTCCGAGAACACCTGGGTTCGTCAGGCCATCGAGGCTGGCGCGAAGGGATACGTGCTTAAGGACGCGATGGATCTGGAACTGAGCTCGGCCATCCGCAAGGTAGCTGCCGGAGAGACCGTCTTCGATCCAAAAGTCGAACAGCGCGCCGCACTCAAAGGAGAGCGCAACGCTGCTCTCACGCAACGCGAGCTTGAAGTTTTGCAGATGATCGTCGATGGCAAATCGAATAAGGAGATTGCGACCGCGCTCGACCTCAGTGCCAACACCGTCGCCGTTCACCGCGCCAACATCATGAACACTCTTGGAATCCACAAGACTGCGGAACTGGTTGTCTATGCGATCCGCGCCGGGTTGGTGAACGTTCCGTGAATCGCAGGTCTTTCCTGGGAGGAATGGCCGGAGTCGCAGCTTGGCCCCACTTGAGCCGCCTGTCGGCTCTGGCCGCGCAGGCCGGGGCCGGCAACCTCGGCTTTCGGTTCACCGACGTCACCACTTCTGCAGGAATTCAGTTTCAACACAACAGCGGAGCCTTCGGCGGAAAATTCCTACCGGAAACTCTCGGCTCCGGTTGTGCCTTTCTCGACTACGACCGCGATGGTTGGCAAGACATTCTGCTGATCAATGGGGCAGACTGGCCCGGCCACAAAAAGAACCGCACGACACTTCGCCTTTACCATAACAACGGCAACGGCACTTTTACGGATGTCACTACCCGTGCGGGGCTCGACGTCGAGCTCTATGGAATGGGAGTCGCCGTCGGCGACTACAACAATGACGGCTTTCCCGACATCCTGATCACCTGTGTCGGGCAGAATCGCCTTTTCCGCAACACCGGCAAGGGCACGTTCGTGGACGTCACCAACGCAGCCGGGCTCGGCAAGCGCGAAGGCTTCAGCACCTCCGCCCTATGGTTCGACTACGATCGCGACGGCCTGCTCGATCTCTTCGTCTGCAACTATGTGAAGTGGTCGCCTGACCACGATGTCTTCTGCAGTCTCGATGGAAAGCACAAGTCGTATTGCACGCCCGAAGCCTACCGCGGAGCCACGTGCTGGCTCTTTCACAATCGCGGGGACGGAACTTTCGAAGACGTCACCGCAGCCAGTGGCATATTCGACAGCAGTTCCAAGTCGCTGGGCGTCGCTTTGTTCGACGAAAATCATGATGGATGGCCGGACCTGCTCGTCGCCAACGACACGCAACCGAACAAGCTCTACCGCAACCAGCACAACGGCACCTTCAAGGATGCTGCCGTCGAGGCCGGTATCGCATTCAGCAGCGAAGGCAAAGCACGCGCCGGTATGGGAGTCGATGTCGCTGACTTCGATAACTCCGGCTCGCCGGGTGTCGCCATCACTAACTTCGATAACGAGATGATTGGCCTGTACCGCTTGAGCGGCAAGAATTTCGAAGACATTGCGCCGCAATCCGGGGTGGGCATCGCCTCCCGGAACAGTCTCGGATTTGGTTGTGCGTTTCTCGACGTCAACCTCGACGGCTGGCTCGACTTCGCGGTGGCCAACGGTCACATCGACGAGACCGTGCGCAATATCCGCGGCAACGTTGGATACGCGCAGCCTCCTCAACTCTTTCTGAATAGTGGGAAAGGAAATTTTCGCGATGTCGCCGCAGAAGCCGGTGGAAGTTTCGATCAGCCCAAAGTCGGCCGCGGCCTCGCTTACGGAGACTTCGATCGCGATGGCGATCTCGATCTGCTTATCACCACCAACAACGGGCCTGCGTACCTTTATCGCAACGACCAGCTCGCGGGGAACCGCAGCATCCGCTTCCATCTAGTTGGAACGAAATCCAACCGCGATGCCATAGGAGCTAGAGTGCGCGTCTTCGTTGCCGGAATCACGCAATCTCGCATGGTGAAAGGCGGCTCCAGCTATCTCTCGCAATCGGAGCTGCCGGTGACATTTGGGTTGGAAAAGCGTGATCGCGTCGACCGCGTCGTGATTGATTGGCCGAGCGGACGCACTGAGGAATTTAAGAATCTGTCTGCCGGACGGACTTACGAATGCACCGAAGGAAAGGGAATCGTTCCGCAAAGCGGATATTAGTGGGAGTTCGCCGTACGTTTCACGACGCTGCCTGCTGCCACGAGGTCGATCTCCACCGAATCATTCACCTTCAGAAACAACGTACTTGGATTCTTCATCCCCCACTTCTCGTACGGAACCGTGAAGTGGACGCTTGCAGTCCAGTGGTCAGCCGAAGTCTCGACTTGCGCCGGAACCGTAATCTCGCGATCGGCGCCGTGAATGCTAAAGATGCCGTGTACCATCACTGCGGATTTTCCCTGCGGGGCCAGCGAGCCTTCGATATGGTCCGGTCGAAACGCAATCTCCGGATAGCGAGCGCTCTCCAATACTTCTTTATTCATTTTGCGGTCGCGCATGCCGCTCCCGCTATCGCCGCTGCCGGCATCGACCACAATCGAGCCCGCTACTTTGCCGGTCGGCTCGATCTGCAGCTCACCATGTTTGACTTTAAAAGTCCCGCGCACAGTGTGGAGAACATCTCCCAGAGTAAAACTAACTTTCGTCTGTGCCGGGTCAAGTTGAAACGCGGTGTCCTGCGCCGCCGCAGCGCTGCAGCCTGCGACCAGAAAAGGCAGTACTGCGAGCGCGCTCACTCTGAGGTGCTTATGTATCTTGCTCATTCCTAAGCTGTCAGCAGCCCCCATCCGAGAGTTAACCCATCGACAGCCAGATGCAAAGGTGACAAGACTCCGACGTGCAATCCGAGCAGCCTTTTGAAAACATATGGGCGTTCCTGGAACGCTTGCAGCGCACGCCGCTGCAACCTGGGGCGCCCATCAAGAAGAAGCATCAACCGCGCCATCAGCCGGGGCCGCAAAGCCAGCTTCCGGTGTTCACGCTCGTATCGCGTTAAGTCTCCGCGCTCAAGGCAATCGGCAAGCACCATCGCTTGACTGAACGCAAGACAAAGTCCTTCGCCCGTGATGGCATCCACTGTCCCCGAGGCGTCGCCAATGAGTGCGATGTTCCGCCGGCTGACGCGCCGCAGCCGGCACGTCGCGGTCAGAGCGCCTTTTTCACGAGAGCCTTCTTCCGCCCTTTGCAATCGTTCACGCAACTCCGGAAAAAGCCACAGCCCTTCTTCCAGGCGCAGCTTCGAATCCCGCGAGATCAGTGCAACACACACTTGATCCTTGGCTACGGGTGTAACGTAAATCTCACCGTGTCGTCCCCAATACAGCTCCATGCGATTGGTCCACGGTGCAATCCGGTAATGCTTCCGAAACGCGTAGCGACAGTCCCGACTCCGAAATTCTTCGAGCCCAGCCCATCGGCGCACTCGCGAGCTGCCCCCGTCCGCACCGATGATCCAGCGAGCCTTCACCACGCGATCGCTCAGGTGAACCCCATCTTCTGAAACGCCCGTCACCGGCGTTCGCCAGAGGAAATCGATCCCCAAACTCGCAGCGCGTTCCGCGATCAACTGATGCAGCACGGTGCGTCGCACACCTCGTCCTGACGCCCCATTGGGAAACGCTGCATCGACGGCGAGTCCAGCGCTTAGGAAGCGAACGCCACCGAACGGATGGGAATCTTCGGCCGGAACCTTCACTCCCAATTTCTCGAGTGCCGCCAGGCCGTCTGGCATCATCCCTTCGCCGCAAGGTTTGTCGATGGGCATTTGCGCGCCATCGGCAACCACCACGCGGAATCCTTTTTGCCGAGCCGCGATCGCGGCCGCCAGTCCTGCAGGTCCGCCTCCCACTACAAAAACGTCGGTCGAATTCAGCAACCCCACCTCACCATCGTAGAAGTACAAGCTCCGAACAGAATCCCGGTCCCATCGCTGCCAAAATGCCTAACGTTCCGGGCTCCGGACGCCGATTCCTCATCACATCTTCCAGCACCACCAGTACCGAAGCCGAAGACAGATTTCCGACTTTCTTCAGACAATCCCACGAGGCATCGAGCTGGCCATTGTTTAGTTCCAGAGCAGACGGCCGTTGCTTCCAGAACTTTCGGCCCGCCCGTGTGCAGAACCCAACTGCCGATATCGCTTCGCCTGTGTCCTTGCTCGGACAGGAACACATCCATGTCGCGTCCCAGATTTTCGCGAATGAGTACCGGTACCTGCGGCGACAGTGTGATGCGAAATCCTTTTTCGCTCACCTTCCATCCCATCATCTCCTCGGTATCCGGATAGAAGATTGATTTCGTCGCGACAATTTCAGGTCCGTTCGCATTCAACTCGTCGCCCGTCACGATTACAGCGGCCGAGCCATCCGCAAACAGTCCAGACGAAATCAGATTCGCAACGGACAAGTCTTCCCGCTGGATCGTTAGCGAGCAAAGCTCCACTGACACCAGCGCGGCTGCCTGCCCTGGATAAGCGCGCACATAGTCCGCTGCGCGAGCAATTCCCGCCGCACCGGCAACGCAGCCCAATCCAAAAATCGGCAGACGCCGGATGTTCGGTGACAGCCCCATGCGATTGATCAGTATCGCGTCAATCGACGGACTTGAGATGCCTGTGACCGAAGTGAAAAATAGCGCGCCTATTTCACGCGGTCCAAGCCCCGCATGATGCAAAGCCCGACACAGCGCTTGTTCTCCAAGTTCCTGCGCCACTTCAATCCAGACGTCGTTGGCCTGCCCCCAGGTATTAAGGTCGTAATACTTCTCCGGCGCCATCGCCAGATGACGTCCTTCCACGGCGACATTCTTGTGCAGCCGCGCCAGCATTTGCGGGTTCCGCAACTGGTCGCCCCAGTACTCTTGAAGTTTTTCGAGGAGAACTTTTTGAGGGTAGTAATTCTTAGGAAAGGCGCTCGCGGCGCTGGCGATTTTCATTTTTGTTGGATTCCAGTCCAGGCACGGAGTCAGCGCCACTACTTGCCGGACATCGTGAACAGAAAGTTAGATGTCTGGGCGCTGTTTGCGGTTGTACTTACGCAAAACGTGCCTTCGAAGTGTATTGTCCCAATGGCCCCAGTTGCGGTATCTCATCCACGTGTCAAAAGAATTGGACGGGGAATCATACCGCGTCTAGCTCTGGAAAGCTCGCCGAGCCAGTCCGATGGCTTCGGACCAGAAGGCCCCCGGGGAGTGTGCGAGCTCCACTACGTTGCGAATGGCGGATACAAAAGCGTCGAGTTGCTCGTCGGTCACGACCAGAGGAGGCGCGACCTTTAAGACCATAAAATTGTTTCCGCAGATCTGCGTGAGAAATCCGAAATCCCGAAAGAGCCGCATCACGAGAATTTGTCCAAACATTCCCGCATGCACCGCTCCGAACGCTTCATACGGAATCCGTAGGCGCAACTGTCTCGGAGGTTGAAATTCTATGCCCATCAACAGTCCCATTCCGCGGACTTCCTTCACCATCTCAAAATCGCCGAGAACTTCGTTGAGCCGCTCTCGCAGATAATTTCCAGCATCAATCGATCGTTGGCCGAGTTCTTCTCGCTCCAGAACTTCAAGCGTCGACAGCGCTGCACGCATGGCCAGGCTGTTTTCGCTGAACGTCGATGTATGTACAAATGCGCGCGGCAGTGTTGAGTAAACCGAATCGCATATCGCATTCGACATCAACACTGCGCCACACGGCACCAGTCCGCCGCTCATGGCCTTTGCCAGGATGACCATGTCGGGTTCCACTCCGAAATGATGCGCTGCGAGAAATGGGCCGGTGCGGCACATCCCAGTCTGCACTTCGTCGAGCACAAAGAGCGTGCCGTAGCGGTGGCACAGCGACTCAGCCCTCCGCAGAAAATCCCGATCAGGGACGCACACGCCGGCCTCGGATTGGATCGGCTCGACAATGAATGCGGCGAAGCGCTTGGTCTTGAGATCGCGTTCGAGCGCTTCGAGGTCACCAAATGGAATCGACGCGGTTTCCGGCAAGAGCGGTCCGAATCCGTCTTTCCAGAAGCGGTCGCTCATCAGCGACAGAGCGCCACAGGTCAAGCCGTGGAATGCATGTTTTGCGGAAATGATGCCGGCGCGCCCGGTGTGCGCCCGTGCGAACTTGATGGCAGCCTCGACGCCCTCGCTGCCCGACGATGCAAAGAATGCGCGGTTGACCCGGCCTCCGGCCCGCTGGCAAAGTTTTTCCGCCAACTCTCCAGCGAGATCCGCAACGTGCGTCTGGATCATCGCCGGGCCGCAGCGCGCCAGTTCATTCTGCAGCGCGCGCACCACGCCCGGGTGATTGTGCCCTACATTGTGAACGCAATATCCAGACAGGAAATCAAGAATGCGACGTCCGTCCGCCGTGAATAGTTCCGTACCGATGCACCGCTCGTAGCGGACGTTCATCTGCAGCAAATCTAAAAGCCGGACCCACTCCCCGTTGACTCGTTCCGCGTACCTTGATGAAGCATGCTCTGACTGTTCGATTTGAACGGCTGCACTCATACTTCTCCTGCGTTACCGGACAGAATGAACACCCTAAGGGGTTAGCGCGATCGAAGTGGGCGTGGCTGGCACAGAGTACGTCGAGACCGATGTCAGTGTCCCGCTGCTGCCGTCCAAACTGAACGAGTGCACCGCCGGGCTCTGTTCGTTGCCGACAAACAGATATTTTCCGTTCGGGTCGGTCGCAATAAAACTGGGTTGCGGTCCAGTTCCAAAGGGCGAACTAGTGAGCAACGTGAGCGATCCGTCGGATCCAATCGAATAACCGGCCACATTCGCAGATCCCTGGTTCGCCACAAACAAATATTTGCCCGAATTGTCGATCAACAAAGAAACCGGTCCCGCATACGACTCGCCGATCGGCGAGTTGGCGAAGGGCGTCAGCGACCCATCTGAATTGATTGTGAATTCAGAGATAGAGTTGTCGACCTTATTTGCCGTGTACAAAAATTTGCCGTCCGGAGTGATTGCCAGACCTAAAGGATTGTTTCCGGTGACGAATGGAGATCCCGCAATCGGAGTCGAACTGAGCACTCCACTCGTGACCGTAAAGGCCTGGATCGCCCCGGGCAGACCGATCCCCGTGATGTAAAGAACCCCACCCGACGGGGATAGTTTCATATTCATTGCGCTCATTCCGATCGGGTAGGTCCCGATGGCAGTCAGCGCGCCGGTGCTCGAACTGATCGAATAGGTCGAAATGTTGTACGACCCAGAGTTCGCCACGTAGAGGTAGGCTCCGGCCGAATCCATGACCACCAGCGTTGGCGCCGTTCCGGCCTTCGTCCGCGGGGTGACTTCCTGCAATCCCCCGGTCGAGGAGATCGTGAACAGGGAAACATCTCCCTCGCCGGAGTTCGCCGCGTACATATACTTCTTCGATGGATGGATGACGAGCGACTCAACAGCGCCGCCCGCGGTGATCGGGCTACCGGCCAACTGAGTTAGTGCGCCGGAGTTCGGGTCTTCCCGATACGCCACAATTTCACCGGCTGCGCCTCCGGGAATGGCCGCATACAGGTACCGGCTGGCGGCCGTACTGCAACTCACACAAATGGCTATGCTCGCGCAAACAAAGAACAAAGCCGCTGCTTTCTTTAGCATCCGTAACTCCTCAAGAATTTTGTCGAAAACGAAAGTCGGGAATTCGCCAGTCCAACCGTTAAATTTTCTGGACAATAGGTCGCATCAGGCGGTTCGAATCGCGACCCCTATCATACGGGACAAGCGCTTCCTCGCGCAGCAGCAGCTTCCTTGCTCTGCGATGCAGAACCGCTTCCATCAGGTTGCATCGAAAGGCTGATCGACCTGTCCGCCCTTGCGAACGGCCTGTCTACGGCCCCTTAAAACATAATCCCGGAAGTCAATCGCCAGCAAACCGGGAGACCGTCGAGCTAGTGGGCCGGGCTGGGGCGCGGCGTTCCCGGAGCCGCCGTTTCCGACAGCCCCTCATCGGCTCCGCCCCGCAGGAACAATCTCACCCGGTCGAGATATACATACACCACCGGCGTGGTAAAGAGCGTAAGCATCTGGCTGACAATCAGCCCACCCACGATTGTGATACCCAGCGGACGATGCAGTTCCGAACCGGTGCCCGTCCCCAGCGCCAGTGGCAGGCCGCCCAACAGCGCTGCCATCGTGGTCATCATGATCGGCCGGAATCGCAGCACGCACGCGTCATAAATCGCTTCCGCGGGCTTCTTCCCCTGGCCTCTTTCTACTTCGAGCGCCACGTCGATCATCATGATCGCGTTCTTCTTCACCAATCCAATCAGCAGGATGATCCCGATCATTCCAATGACGTTGAGCTCATTGTGCGTCAGAAGCAGGGCCAGGAGAGCGCCCACGCCCGCCGACGGCAATGTCGACAGAATTGTGATGGGATGAATGTAACTTTCATAGAGCATCCCGAGTACGACATAGACGGCTACCACTGCCGTAATAATCAGGATTCCCTGGCTCGACAGCGAATCCTGAAAGGCAGCCGCGGTTCCCTGAAAGCTTGCCCCGATCGTCGGCGGAAATCCGATGCTGCGCTCCGCTGTTTCGATCGCCTGGGTCGCTTGGCCCAGCGATACTCCTGGCGCCAGGTTGAATGAAATTGTCACCGACGGAACCTGTCCTTGGTGATTGACCGCCAGCGGAGTGTTCGAGGGTTCATAATGCGTGAACGCCGCCAGCGGAATAGGTGTTCCCGCGGTTGATCGCAGATAAATATTCTGCAATGCCTCCGGCGTCTGCTGGAACTGCGGCGCGACTTCCATCACGACGTGATACTGGTTCAGCGGCCGGTACATCGTCGAAACCTGCCGCTGTCCAAACGCGTCATAGAGCGCATTATCCAGCGTCTCCGGAGTGATTCCCAGCCGGCTGGCCGTATCGCGATCGATCACCAGCTTCGCCTGCAGTCCCTTGTCTTGCTGGTCCGAGTTTGTATCCGTCAGTTCCTTAAGACCCTTGAGCTTCTGTAGCAGCCGCGGCGACCAGTTATTCAGGTCGTCAAGATTTGAACTCTGCAGCGTGTACTGATATTGCGCGTTCCCGAATCGGCCGCCAATCGTCAGGTCCTGCGCCGATTGCAGAATCAATGTTGCGCCCGGCACGACCGCTAGCTTGCCGCGCAAACGGTTGATCACATCGTCGGCGGTTACGTTCTTGCAGGTTTGCCAGAAATGTTCCTTCTTACACTGCGCGCGCTGCTCCAGCGGCTTTAGCATCATGAAGAATCGGCCCTGGTTGAGGGCGGTATTTCCTCCCGCGAAGCCCACCACCGAATCAACTGCCGGATCCTTCATCACGATGCCGACGTAGCGCTGCATTTTGTCGCTCATCGATTGAAACGAGATGTCCTGCTGCGCCATCACGGCTCCCATGATGCGTCCCGTGTCCTGCTGCGGGAAGAAGCCTTTGGGAACCTTGAAATAAAGGAAGATGCTCAACGCCGCCACCAGAATCGTCACCAGTAGCGTGACCGGCTGATTCCCCAGCACCCACTTAAGAGCGTGCGTATACGTGGTCAGCATTCCGTCGAAGAACCACTCGCTCCAACGGTAGAAGATATTGTGCTTCTCGGTCTTCGCCGGGCGCAGGAATTTCGCGCACATCGTCGGCGTCGTCGTCAGCGATACCAGCAGCGACACGCCGATGGCGATGCTGAGCGTCACGGCAAATTCGCGGAACAGACGGCCTACGATTCCGCCCATCATCAGCAGTGGGATAAATACCGCCACCAACGAGACGCTCATCGAGACAACCGTGAACCCAATCTCGGCTGCTCCTTTGAACGCCGCTTCCACCGCTCCCATTCCGTGCTCCACGTAGCGCGTGATGTTTTCCAGCACGACGATCGCATCATCGACAACGAACCCGGTCGAAATCGCCAGCGCCATGAGCGACAGATTATCCAGGCTGTATCCCAGCAGGTACATCCCGCCAAACGTGCCAACGAGCGATAGCGGCACCGCAATACTTGGGATGATCGTCGCCCGCACGGTACGCAGAAACGCAAACACCACCAGGATCACGAGAATGACAGAGATGATCAGCGTCGTCTCGATATCTTTTACCGACGCGCGTACCGTCACCGTGCGATCCATCGCGATCGACAAATTGATCGCCGGAGAAATCGAAGACTGCAAGAACGGCATCAGTGTCCGCACTCGGTCGACTGTCTCGATAATGTTGGCGCCCGGTTGCCGGAACACGATGATCAGAACGCTCGGCTTGCCATTGGCGAGTCCGATGTTCCGCCGGTCGGATACTGAATCCTCAACGTCGGCAACATCGCCCAGCCGTACCGGCGCCCCGTTGTTCGACGACACAATCAGCGGACGGTATTGATCCGCAGTGAAGAGCTGATCGGTATCGTCGAAAACATAAGTTCTCGATCCGTCCTTCACCTCTCCCTTCGCGGTATTCGCGTTCGCGGCATTCAGCGCGTTTCGCACTGTGTCGAGGCCGACACCCATCTTGTTGAGCAGTGTCGGATTGACTTCTGCCCGCACCGCTGGCTGTGCCGCTCCGCCCACAAATACCTGGCCAACACCGTCTACTTGCGCCAGCTTCTGCGCCAGAATGGAATCGGCCGCGTCATACATCTGCGGCACCGTCATCGTGTCCGACGTCAGCGCCAGAATCAGAATAGGCGCGTCCGCTGGATTCGCTTTGCGGTACGACGGATTGCTCGGCAAGTTCGCGGGCAGCTGGCTTCGCGCCGCGTTGATGGCGGCCTGTACATCCCTGGCGGCAGCGTCGATATTTCGATTCAAATCAAATTGCAGCGTGATACTCGTCGTCCCGAGTTGGCTCGACGAAGTCATCTGGTTGACTGCGGCAATGCGCCCGAACTGCCGTTCCAATGGCGTTGCCACCGCCGATGCCATCGTCTGCGGGTCCGCCCCCGGCAATCCTGCGCCAACGCCGATCACCGGGAAATCCACCCTTGGCAGGGAGGCTACAGGAAGGAAATTGAACGCAAGAATTCCGGAGAGCAGCAACGCTGCTGCCAGCAGCGAAGTGCCGATCGGACGCCGGATAAATGGAGCCGAAATACTCATCGTCTTAATTAGTCCGCCGACATGGGCTCGTCGTGCGGAATCGGGTTGCCGATTCTGTACCGCGAGAACCGCTGCGCCAGCCGATCGAACCACAGATAAACCACCGGCGTCGTATAGAGCGTCAGCAACTGGCTGAGAAGCAGCCCGCCGACGATGGTGATGCCCAGTGGCCGCCGCAGCTCTGCGCCAGTTCCGCTGCCCAGTGCGAGCGGCAAGCCGCCCAGCAGCGCCGCCATCGTCGTCATCATGATCGGACGGAACCGCAGCAGGCAAGCCTGATAGATCGCTTCCTCGGGCGGTTTGTGCTCCACGCGCTCCGCTTCCAGCGCGAAGTCGATCATCATGATGGCGTTCTTCTTCACAATGCCGATCAGAAGAATGATGCCGATCAGCGCCACCACCGTAAGATCGTTGCCCGTAATCATCAGCGCCAAAATCGCGCCCACACCAGCCGATGGCAGCGTCGAGAGAATCGTCACCGGGTGAATGTAGCTCTCGTAAAGCACTCCCAGCACGATGTAGACCGTGATCACGGCAGCGAGAATCAAATATGGCTCGGACGCCAGCGAATTCTGAAACGCTGCTGCCGTCCCCTGAAACGCCGCATGGATGCTGGGCGGCAACTGAATATCTTTTTCCGCCTGTTGGATCGCTTTGGTCGCGTCACCTAATGAAGCGTTAGGCGCAAGATTGAACGACAGCGTGACTACAGGGAACTGTCCCTGGTGATTCACTGCCAGCGAAGCGTTCGTCGAAGTCATCTTCGTGAACGTCGAGATCGGAACCGGCGCCCCGCTTGTCGTCACCGCCGCTCCATTCGCTGAGGGCGCGCCGGTGTTGGCAGTTACCGTGCTCGGCCGAATGTAGATGTTCTCCAGATCTTTGGGTGACTGCGCGAAACTCGGCAGCACTTCGAGCACCACGTGATATTGGTTGAGCTGCGTAAAAATCGTCGAAACCAGCCGCTGTCCAAATGCGTCGTAGAGCGTGTTGTCGATCGCCTGCGGAAAGATTCCTAATCGCGATGCCGTGTCCCGGTCGATCGTGATGTTCGTCTTCAGGCCGTTGTTCAGCTGATCGGTCGCTACATCGCGCAATTCCGGTAGTGTCCGCAGCTTGGCTACCAGCTTCGGCGTCCACTCGGCGAGCTCTTGCGCATCCGCATCTTCGATCGAGTACTGAAACTGCGTGCGGCTCACCCGGTCTTCCACCGTCAGATCCTGCACCGGCTGCATGTACAAAGTGATCCCCTCAACTTTTTCCAGTTGCGGTTGCAGGCGCCGGATGATCGCCGAGGCATCGTCCGATCTCTCATCGCGCGGCTTCAGATTAATCTGAATGCGCCCTTCGTTCGGCGTCGTGTTCGTGCCGTCAACCCCGATAAACGAAGACAGACTGTCCACGGCCTTGTCTTGCAGGATCACCTTTGCCAGCTCCTGCTGGCGTTGTGCCATTGCATCGAACGAGATGAAATCCGGAGCCTCTGACACGCCCAGAATCACTCCCGTATCCTGCACGGGGAAAAAGCCCTTTGGAACGATCACATACAAGAACAAAGTCAGCACCAGCGTTCCGAAGGTGACCAGCAGCGTCACCGTCTGGTGTTTCAGGACGAACTTCACCGTGCGTCCATAGAACGCAATGATCCGGTTGTAATAGTCCTCGGTGACTTCGTAGAACCGGCCCTTCTCGCCTTCCTTGCGATGCTTGAGCAGCTTGGCGCTCATCATCGGCGTCAGGCTCAAAGAGACTCCCGCGGACACCAGAATCGTCACCGCCAGCGTCACCGCAAATTCGCGGAACAGCCGTCCAACAATGTCGCCCATGAACAGTAGTGGAATCAGCACGGCGATCAGCGACACGGTCAGCGAAATGATTGTGAAGCCAATTTGACTTGATCCCTTCAATGCCGCGTCCAGTGGGGAATCCCCAGCCTCGAGGAACCGGTCGATGTTCTCGATCATGACGATGGCGTCATCGACCACGAAGCCGGTCGAGATCGTAAGCGCCATCAGCGTGAGATTGTTCAAGCTGTACCCGAGCAGGTACATCACGCCGAATGTTCCAATCAGCGACAACGGCACCGCGACGCTCGGAATCACGGTTGCTGGAAGGTTCCTCAGGAAGAGAAACACCACCATCACCACCAATCCGATCGACAGCAGCAACTCAAACTCGACGTCCTTCACCGACGCGCGGATCGTCGTCGTCCGGTCAGTAAGGATCTGTACTTTTACTGCGGTCGGCAGCGAGGCTTGCAACTGCGGCAACAGCTTCTTGATCCGATCCACAACGCTGATGATGTTCGCGCCTGGCTGCCGCTGAATGTTGACGATCACCGCCGGCGTCAGGTTCATCCACGCCGCCAGCTGATTGTTCTCCGTGCCGTCGATTACGTTCGCGACGTCGCTCAGCCGCACCGGTGCGCCATTGTGATAGGCGACGACGATCGGCTTGTACTGTTCGCTCGAGAACAGCTGATCGTTCGCGCCAATCGTGTACGACTGTCGCACGCCGTCGATCACACCCTTGGCTTGATCTACGTTCGCCTGCGCCAGCGCTGCTCGCAGATCTTCCAGGCTCAATCCATACGAAGCCAGCGCCGTCGGGTTCGCCTGAATCCGCACCGCCGGCTTCTGCCCACCGCTGATCGAAACCAGGCCGACTCCCGGAAGCTGTGAAATCTTTTGAGCGAGCGAAGTGTCGGCGAGATCCTCCACCTTCGACAGAGCCAGAGAGTTCGACGTGAGTGCCAGCGTTAGAATCGGCGCGTCGGCCGGATTCACCTTGTTATAGATCGGAGGATTCGGCAGGTCCGTGGGAAGGTACGTCGATCCAGAATTGATCGCCGCTTGCACTTGTTGCTCTTCGACATCGATGTTCTGATCGAGGCCGAACTGCAGCGTAATCACCGAGCTCCCGAACGAGCTTGTCGACGTCATCTGGCTGAGGCCGGGCACTTGCCCGAACTGCCGCTCCAACGGAGATGTGACTGATGACGCCATCACATCCGGATCGGCTCCCGGATAAAACGTCACAACCTGAATGGTTGGGTAGTCGACCTCAGGCAGCGCCGAAACCGGCAGCTGCATAAACGCGACCCAGCCGACAAGCAACACGCCCACCATTAACAGCGTGGTGGCTACCGGCCGGAGAATGAATAATCGTGAGGGACTCATGAACCTGAAGTCTGGCCATCTGAACTCGGAGCGTCGGAGCCTGATCCCGATGCGCCTGCGTTGGTCGCAGTCTTGTGCCGCCCGCCATTACCGGGGCCGAAGCCGGCTCCTGTAGCCGGAGCCGTGCTCCGCGGCTCAATGTGGCTCCCTGTTTGAAGTTTGTCCTGCCCATCGGTTACGACTGTATCTCCGGGGTTGACGCCACCCGTGATCACGGTCGTATCGCCCTGCGTCAGCGAGACCGTAACAGCCTGGTCCTTTACCGTTTGATCCGCGTTCACCGCGTATACAAACGTTCCCTGCGGCCCGCGTAAAATCGCAGCCGTCGGCACCGTGGTGCTGTTCTTCCGCGTCTCCAGCAGCAAGTCCGCGTTCACGAACTGGTTCGGCCACAGCTTGTTGTCCTTGTTGTCGAAGACGGCTTTCAGTTTCGCCGTCCCAGTCGTCGTATCGATCTGATTGTCGATGGTCAGCAGTTTTCCGGTTGCCAGCTTCGTTTGATCGTCGCGACTGAACGCATCCACTTCCAGCGTGCCATGGCTCATGTGCTGCGACACCGTTGGCAGTACGTCCTCGGTCAGGGTGAAGATCACCGCAATCGGCCGGAGCTGCGTCAGAATCAGCATCGGATTCGTATCCGAGGCGTGGATAATATTTCCCGGATCGACTTGACGCAGGCCCACGCGCCCGTCGAACGGCGCCGTGAT
This sequence comes from uncultured Acidobacteriota bacterium, assembly GCA_963793945.1. Classification (GTDB taxonomy): domain Bacteria; phylum Acidobacteriota; class Terriglobia; order Terriglobales; family Acidobacteriaceae; genus Sulfotelmatobacter. The sequence goes on from CAWCCE010000005.1 coordinate 236,020, forward strand.
GTGGCAATACACAATCTGCAACTTTGCGTTATCGATCTGCGCCTGATCGGTGCGCACCTGTCCTTCCAGTTGGTCGACCGTAGATTTCTGGGTGTCTACTTGCTGCTGCGCAATGCTGCCCGATGGGATCAACGCCGTGTAGCGGTCAAGATTCAGCTTCGCGTCCCGCAGCGTCGCCTGATCTTTGAATAGCTGTGCCTGCATCTGCTCGAGCTGCACCTGGTACGGCCGAGAGTCGATTTCAATCAGCAATTCTCCCTCGCGGACGTCCTGTCCCTCGCGGAAGTTCACTTTCATGATTTGCCCGTCGACGCGGCTCTTGATATTCGCCGTATTGAACGCTGTCACCGTTCCCAGCCCCGTCAAATAGACGGGCACATCCTGTTTCTGCACTGGCGCCACTGCAACTGAAATAGCCCGCGGCGCCGCTGCATGGGCGTTCTGGGTCTTCGAACCCACCCCGCCGCTACAACCCAGGGAAAACGTGAATACCGTTATGGCCGCACAAAGCATCGCTACCTGCACCAATACAGGGATGTGGCCTTTTTTCTCTTCGCAGTGATTCATAGTCAAAGGATTAGTCCGTCGCAGTTCTCTGGACTCGGGCTTAAAAGGAGGTCCGAGTATTAGACGTACAATTCTAGTCTCGGTTGCGCAACCCTACCCCGAAAAAGGGAATTTTCGAGCTTCTGGGGCCTTCCCTGAAATCGGCTCGGATTTGAGCCGGAAGTGAGGTTGCATTAACAGAACCGAGCCACTCTAGCATCAACTGCGCCCACGGCGGGGGTCAAGCACCGGGCGCCGGTTTTACATATCTTTACGCCGCTTGACCGTTTGTTGACTCAGGACGCGATCAGCGCTGCAGGTGCCGGATGTCGCGCTTCATACTGCGCAATTTCAGCCTCGTGCTGCAGCGTGAGCCCAATATCGTCGAGACCGTTCAGCAGGCAGTGCCGGACAAATTCGTCGACCGGAAACTTTGCCCTGAATCCCTGCTCGTCGCGCACTTCGCATTTTTCCAGATCAATCGTGACGGCGTATTCATCAACCTCTTGCGCCCGTTGCATCAGCGTCGCCACTTCGTCGTCACTCAGTCGCACTGTCAGAAATCCATTCTTCGTACTGTTGTTGGCGAAAATATCCGCGAACGACGACGAGATCACCGCGCGGAATCCGAAATCCGCCAGCGCCCACACCGCGTGTTCGCGCGACGACCCACAGCCAAAATTCTTCCCTGCCACCAGCACACTCGCATCCTCGTACCGCGGCTCGTGCAAAACAAAATTCGGATTCTTCGTTCCATCCGCGCCAAAGCGCCAGTCGTAAAACACAAACTGCCCAAATCCGGTCTTTTCGATTCGCTTCAAAAACTGTTTGGGTATGATCTGGTCCGTATCTACATTGACCCGATCCAGCGGCGCCACGCGCCCGCGATGCACAATAAACGGCTTCATCCGTTCTTCCTCACAAGATTTCCGACGGAAGCTGTCATTCAAAGCAACCTTGTCATTTCTGCGCAGTCGAGGAACCTGCTTCTCGCTGCCATCGCCAAAAATTTTACCCACTACTGGTACTTCCAATTCCGAATATCCGTGAAATGCCCCGCAATCGCCGCCGCGGCCGCCATCATCGGACTCACCAGGTGCGTTCGTCCTCCGCGTCCCTGCCGTCCCTCGAAATTTCGGTTGCTTGTCGAAGCGCACCGCTCCCCCGGAGACAAGATATCCGGATTCATCCCCAAGCACATCGAGCATCCCGACTCTCGCCACTCAAATCCTGCGTCCTGAAATATTTGATGCAATCCTTCCTGCTCCGCCGCCCGCTTTACGGCTTGCGATCCCGGCACGACCATCGCGCGGACTTTCGAGTTCACATGATGTCCCCTCGCCACCTTCGCCGCCGCCCGCAAATCCTCAATTCGTGAATTCGTGCACGATCCAATAAACACTCGATCGATCCCGATATCTTCAATCCGCTTTCCCGGCTCCAGAGCCATATATTCGAGAGCCAACTCCGCCGCTCTTCGGTCGGAATCCGAGAGGCTCTTCACCTCGGGCACACGCCCCGTCACCGGAGCCACCATCCCCGGATTCGTTCCCCACGTCACAAATGGACAAAGCTGCGCCGCATCAATCTCCACGACCTTGTCGAACTTGGCGTCGCTGTCGGAAGGCAGACTCCGCCAGTACGCCACCGCCTTCTCCCAATCGCTTCCCACCGGAGCGAACTTGCGGCCCTTCACATACTTGATCGTCGTTTCATCCGGCGCCACCATTCCGCCCCGGGCTCCAGCTTCGATGCTCATGTTGCACAGCGTCATGCGCCCTTCCATCGAGAGCGACTGCACCGCCGTCCCTGCGTATTCGATCACGTATCCGGTCGCGCCATCGGTCCCGATCTGCCCGATGATTCCCAGCGCGAGATCCTTCGCCGTGACGCCATCGGCAAGCCGTCCGCTCACATCGATCTTCATCGTCTTCGGCTTCTGCTGCGCCAGGCACTGCGTCGCTAACACGTGCTCCACTTCCGACGTTCCAATCCCAAACGCCAGCGCTCCAAATGCGCCGTGTGTGCTGGTATGGCTATCGCCGCACACGATCGTCATCCCCGGCTGCGTAATCCCCAGCTCCGGACCGATCACGTGCACGATCCCTTGCTCCGGGGAATCCATGTCAAACAGCCGGACCCCGAATTCTTTGCAGTTCTTCTGCAGCGCTGCAATCTGTTTCGCCGCAATCAGATCGGTGATCGGAGTTCCACGCGGCTCGGTGGGAATATTGTGATCGACCGTCGCCACCGTTCGCGCCGGTTGCCGCACCGGCCGTCCCGCTGCCCGGAGTCCATCAAACGCCTGAGGCGAAGTGACCTCGTGTACGAGATGCAAGTCGATATAAAGGATAGGAGACCGCCCGGCTGGCTGCGCCACCACGTGCGCGTCCCAGATCTTCTCGAATAATGTCTTCGCTGCCATGATGAATAGAGAACTTCGTAGCGCCCGCACAACGGCGGTATCCCGTTAGTTTTTCATACCCTTCCAGAGGTCGGCAAGGACCGACGTCGGCAATAACTAAGGAAGCCGAGCCGGAACCAGTTCTCGGATAAAACTCGACCGCTGATCCGCCATCGCGTCTGGCGGATGATCTTCGATCAGCCCAGCTCCCGCGAAACGTTGATAAGAGGTTGCTGAGCCGCCAGCCGTCATCTGCACGAACTCCACAGACTCCGGTGAGTCCGGAATGCGTGCACCGAACCAATGCGGATCCTCCCGTTGTGCCCACGTTACCAGCGCCAGTACCGATCCCGCCGCATACGCTGGTGCCGCCGACGGCTCCTTGCGCGGTTGCACTGCCTGCATCGCGGTTTCGTTGCCATAGAGCGTCGTCGTCGTATGCGTCTTCGGATCGACGTACATCGTGATCGCATTCCAACCGAGCGGCTGATACGGCAAACTCGCCGGCAGGTTGGCCGCATCGTTATTCACCACTTCCGCGCGGCCGATCTTGGCTGTCGTAATCGGAAGCGTATAAACGAAGTCGTCCCCGCCCACTGGCATGTGGCAGCCGGTACATTCATTGACGAACTGGGCATCGTTGCCGTAAGGCTTCAGATCCAAGCCACGCCACCGACCCCATCCCCAACCCTCGGTGTCTTTGTAGCGCTGCGCATTCTTCAGCATGAATTCCACTTGCACGAACTTTCCCGGATAGATCAGGCCGTCCGCGCCCGTCACCTGTTGCCATGCAATCTTTGCGAACCGCGCGCCGTCGGGCCATGGCGAGATTCGGCCCGACGCTGCGGCCTCGACCGCGACCTCATTGCCGAGGATGAACCGGAAAGTATTGTTGTCGCCCCGGTCCGTCGTACCGATGACTTTCCAGCTTTCGAAGTTCGCTTCAAAGGGAAATCCATTGAACTCCGACTGCACTGCACCGAGTGAAACAGGCGCAGGCGCCGCCTCGGTCTTGTTAGCCGCTGGAGTAGCATTGCCGGGCTGATCGGCTGCGGGCGTCCACGGCGCTAGATACGCTTTCAAGGTGTCCAGCTCTTCGAGTGTCACCTTCGCATCCGGATGCAGCGCCAGAAACTGCGGCAGGGGCATCGCTCCCAGCTGAATCATGTTCACTGCCTCGTACAACCTTGCCTTCTGCGCGGCTGCCGGGCCCGAACCCAAACGTGAGAAGTTCAGATGCTCGCGCGCCGTCAGGATGTCGTGCCGCACCAGCCAGTACGCTGGCACGATCTCGTCAAACCAGGCGAGCCGCTTCTCATCCGAATGGCAGCTATAGCAGTCTTTTTCAAGAATCTGCTTCACCGCGGGAGGCGCCTGCAACTCTGCCTGCGTGGGCCTGACCGGAATGCTGGGACGCACCAACTGAATCGCCGCAAGCAGCACGACTCCCGCCACGAACAGCTTGCCCAATATCCTCATTGTTCTAATCCCTTCTGATTTGGTGGTAAGACGAAGGCCAGCTATTGCGATTGGATGACACGCTCGCCCGGAAGTCCCAAAATTTCTGCAAGATCCCCCGCGCCGCCATTGCGTCTTTTTTTCCTTCAACGAATTTGAGAAATCGGTTGACATAAAAACTACATATGTAGTAGTAATGCATACATTGGTAGGAGACGAAACGGAATGTCCCAACCCAAGCTGGCAAAGCTCGAACTCCAGATCATGGATACCCTGTGGACGCGCGGCAGCGCCTCCATCCGCGAAATTCAGGAAGCCTTCCCTGAAAAAGACAGGCCTGCCTATACCACGATCCAAACTACGGTTTACCGCCTCGAAACCAAGAAAGCCGTGCGCCGCGTAAAGAAGGTCGGTAACTTCCACATCTTCGAAGCCGCGGTCTCGCGCAACGCCGCCCAACGCAAGTTGATCGATGACTTGCTGGCTCTCTTTGGCGGACGCTCGCAGCCGGTTATGGCGCACCTCATCGAGTCCGGCAAACTCACGCTCGCCGACGTGAAGGAAGCTGAGAAAACTCTTCGCCTGCTTGAGAAAAATTCAGGCAGAAAGGATGAGTCGCAATGATCCCCAACTCTCTAGTGTCGCTCTGGGGCGCGGTCGCCCCCACGCTTGGCAATCATCTTTGGCAGTCGACGCTGTTCGCCGTCGCCGCCGCCGCTCTCACGCTGATTCTCCGCAAGAATCAGGCGCGAGCGCGCTACTGGCTCTGGATGGCGGCATCTATCAAGTTCCTCATCCCGTTCTCGTGGCTCGTGGCAATCGGTAGCCGTCTCGCGTGGTTGCGCAGCCCGGCCGAGTCGAAATCGCCGTTGTACTTCACGCTGGAAGCTGCCAGTCAGCCTTTCACGCAGCCGGCCGCTTCCGTCATCCCCGCCGCCTCGAACGCCGCGTCCGCGATCGTGCATTGGGTTCCCGCAATCCTTGCAGCAATGTGGCTCTGCGGATTTCTGGCCGTGATTCTCGTCTGGTGCCTGCGCTGGCGAAAGATTTCTGCGGACATTCGCAATGCAATCCCGCTTCGTGAAGGCCGCGAAGTAGATGCGTTGCGCCACGCTGAGCATGTGACGGGGATTCGCCGGCAGGTCCAACTGCTCTTATCTCGTGCAACCTTGGAGCCAGGTATTTTCGGCATGGCCCGTCCGGTTCTCGTATGGCCGCACGGTATCTCGGAGCATCTGGACGCGCCGCACCTCGAAGCCATCATCGCTCACGAACTTTGGCACGTGCGACGCCGCGATAATCTCGCCGCCGCCCTCCACATGATCGTCGAAGCTCTCTTCTGGTTTCACCCGCTCGTCTGGTGGGTCGGAACGCGGTTGATCGACGAACGCGAGCGCGCCTGCGACGAACAAGTCCTCGAATCGGGCAGCGAGCGTCAGGTTTATGCCGAAAGCATTTTGAAAGTCTGCGAATTCTGCGTCGGATCCCCGCTGGCTTGCGTCTCCGGAGTTACCGGCGCCGATCTCAAGAAAAGGATGGTGCATATCATGACCGAACATGTCGTCCGTAAACTCGATTTCAGCAGAAAACTCATACTCAGTACGGCTGGTGTTTTGTCGCTCGCCTTGCCGCTCGTCGTCGGCCTCGCCCATGCGACTCCAACCCGGACCCAATCGCAGGACGTGACTTCAAGCCAAGATGTCCCCGCGGTCGCGTCCTTCTCCATCCGGCCTAGCGAAGCTACAACTCCAACCGCAACCTATGCGGGCAGCGGAACTCATATGCTGAGACAAATGACGTATCAGCCCGACGACCGCTTCGTCGCGAAGGGCGTTAGCTTGAGGACGCTGATCCAGGAAGCCTACGGAGTTCAGGCAAATCAGATTCAGGGCCCGTCAGACCTTCTCGACTCCCCGGCCTATGATGTCGATCTCAAACTCAACCCGTCTCAGGAACACGCTTCCGGTCCCGGTCGCTCCGTATCAAATATTCAGATCGCCCTGAGGGCCGCCTTAGCGGACCGCGCCAAGTTGATAGTTCACCGCACAACGCAGAATCTGAACGTTTACGCTCTTACCGTCGCTGACGGGGGTCCAAAACTTCAGGCGCTTCAGCCCGGCGACGACTCCGTTGCTGCTCCCCCGGGACAGGGCGATCACCCTACCATTCGACTGGATCATCAAATGAAGATGCAGATGGGTGGCGGGCAGGTCGTGGGCATAAGTTTTCAAGGTGCTTCCACAACAGACTTCGCGCAACAGCTATCGCGTCAGCTGGGCAGCGCCGTCGTCGACAAAACGAACCTGAAGGGCACTTACGATTTCAATCTCCATTGGGGCTCTGGGGAGAACGGGAGCTCTGGCGATTCCGCATCCCAGCTCTATACTGCAATTCAGGAACAGCTCGGCCTGAAACTCGAACCTCAAACTGCTCCAATGGAAGTTCTCGTCATCGAACACATCGAGAACCCCGCAGAAAATTAGACCGCGAGGGGCCCCGTCCTTGTCGCGGTGTATGCGACAGGGCGGGGATTTTAATCCAGAGCTTTTTCGCTGGCACCGGATCTTTTTCCACAACCCAACTGTGACATCTGCCCTTGACCTCAATTTTCAAAGAGCAGATCATCGTCAGGGCGGTAGCGGTATAAATAGAAATCTTGGAGAGGCGTCTAACTCCTGTCTTTTCAAGATTTTGACCTCTAACCCTTACGTGCTCAAGATTTTGCAAAGCATTTTTGCAGAACCCGCGCCAGTCAAGGCTTTTCGAAGGGGTGGGGGGAGGGGGGTACCCGAAAAGACGTACCCTTTCCCGAAACGAAACTCCACTCCAGGGCGCTCAAACGATACTCTTTCAAAATATTTTTTCGCGATAATTTCCACCGAAACCGCCGGTCGAAAATTCTAGAGAGAATCGCGGATGACGCGGACTCTCGCCGCGCGGCGCGCAAGAAGCTTGGTGCACTTCATTCCTGCTAAAATCGAAATGCGATGCTTCTTCCCTTCGTTCGCGAACTCTTCGCGGACGTCGAATTGCTTCCCGGATTCACGCGTGTTGCCTCCCACCTCAAAGAGGGCACGGCGCGCATTCGTGTGTCCGGACTCTCTCCCACCGCAAAAGCAGTGCTGCTGGTGCTTTTGCGCCGGACCGCAGAACGCCCCTTGATCGTCGTCGTCAACGACAACCGAGCCATTGAAGATTTCGTCCCCGTGCTGCGCGGGTTTTGCGAACTGACCGCCGCTTGCGATCCGGAATCAATCGTCGCTCTTCCCGCCCGCGATGTACTTCCTTTCCAGAATCTCTCACCGCATCCCGAACTTCAGGAAGAACGAGCGACCGCACTTTGGAAGATCGCGACTGGCAAAGCATCGATCGTGGTTTCGCCGATTGCTGCAACCGCGATTCTGCAGCGGTCCAGCGAGTACTATACCGACCTTGCGCGCACTCTCCGTCGCGGCGAGTCGTTCGACCTCGACAACCTGCTCTCGCACTTAAACACCGTCGGCTATGCTTCGGCGGACGTCGTCGAAATGCCCGGACAGTACGCTCTTCGCGGAGGCATTCTTGACGTGTACTCTCCCGAAGCTGAGCGTCCGGTCCGCGTGGAATTCTTCGGCGATGAGGTCGAGTCCATCCGGACGATTCGATCCCACTTCCCAAAGGTCGTCGAATCCGATGGATGAAGCTCTGCTGCTACCGCTCACCGAAACTCCAGTGAGCGACCAGTTGCTCGGAGCGATCCACACGCGGCTTTCCGGCAAGCGCATTGCGGGCAACGAAGAGATCGTCGAAGCGGCGATTCGCTCGGGCGGAGTTACCGTGTTTCCCGGTTGGGAGTTTTACGCGCCGGTTGCAGGATCGGATCGCACCGTGTTCGACCTGCTGCCGAATGCGGCCGTGCTGCTCGATGAACCAGATCTTCTCCGCACCGAATTCGACCGCTTCTGGACGCGGGTCGAGGAAGCCCACGAGCGCAGCGGCGTGGGCAATCTGGTCAGGCCGACCGATCTCTATCTCCCGCCAGACGACTGGTGGCAGAAAATCACATCGCTGACCGGCGCGGATCTCGAGCATCTCGGCATTACGCGCAGCGAAGACGCCGACTCGAACGTTACGATCCTCACGCAGCCCACACCGCGATTTCACGGCGCGGTTCCATCAATGCTTGAAGAAGTGCAGAAGCTGACCGCGGCGGGAAATCAGGTGTTGTTCTCCGTGCCGAATACCGGCGAAGTGGAACGCCTGGCCGACATCTTCACCGAATACAACGTGAGCTTTAAGCTGGGCAGCCGCACCCGCGGCGGCGAGAGCTATGCCGATGAAACCAGCTATTTCGCTGGAGAAGTTCACACCACAACTCTCGCCAAAGCGTACGTGCCCGACGGCGTTATTTTTCCCGACGCACATTTGGCGATCTTTGGCGCGCGCGATCTGTTCGACGAATCGGAAGCGGTGGCGTCGCGACCGCAGCGCCAGAAGTCGAAGGTCTCCGCATTTCTCTCCGACTTCCGTGACCTGCAAGTCGGAGACTACGTCGTCCATGTCGAGCACGGTATTGGGCAGTACCAAGGCCTGAAGGAGATCAATCAAGGCGACGGCAACGCGGAGTTCATGTTGCTCGAATACGCGGAGGGCGCGCGTCTCTACGTCCCACTGACGCGACTAGATCTGATTCAGAAGTACCGTTCGTCGGAAGGCGCAAAACCAACGCTCAGTCATCTTGGCACGCAAGCTTGGGCCAAGACCAAAGCGCGCGTGCGCAAGGCCATGAAAGACATGACCGATGAGCTTCTGAAGCTCTATGCGCAGCGCAAGATGGCGCAAGGTCATGCATTTCCTGCCGGCACCGAGTTTGTCCGCGAGTTCGAGGATGCCTTCGAGTTCAACGAGACCGAAGACCAAGCACAGGCCATCAAGGATGTCATGCGCGACATGGAATCGTCGCTGCCCATGGACCGCCTGCTCTGTGGCGACGTCGGTTACGGCAAGACGGAAGTCGCGATGCGCGCAGCGTTCAAAGCCGTCAGCGATAACAAGCAAGTCGCGGTGCTCGCACCGACAACTGTGCTTGCCTTCCAGCACTACGAGACGTTCAAGCAGCGCTTCGGGCCATTTCCCGTCACGATCGAAATGATCAGCCGCTTCCGCAACGCAAAGCAGCAGAAGGAAATTCTGCAGAAGGCGGAAGCCGGCAAGATCGACATCCTCATCGGCACGCACCGCATTCTTTCGAAAGATTTAAAGTTCGCCGATCTCGGCCTGCTGATCGTCGATGAAGAGCAGCGTTTCGGCGTTCGCCATAAGGAACGCATCAAGCAGATGCGCAAACAAGTCGACGTCCTCACGATGTCGGCAACGCCGATTCCGCGAACGCTGCATATGTCGCTGGTCGGGCTGCGCGACATGAGCGTGATTGAGACGCCGCCCAAGGACCGCATGGCGATTCAAACGGTGGTCGCGAGTTGGGACGAAAAGCTCATCCAGTCGTCCATTGAGCAGGAACTCGAGCGCGGCGGCCAGGTTTATTTCGTTCACAACCGAGTCGAGAGCATTTTCGAAATCGCCGCCAAGCTGCAGGAACTCGTCCCGAAGGCCCGCATCATGGTCGGCCACGGACAGATGGGCGAAGCGGAACTCGAAAAAGTAATGCTGGGCTTCATGCACCATGAAGCCGACATCCTGGTCGCGACTACGATCATCGAGAACGGCCTCGATATCCCGTTGTGCAATACGATCCTGATCAACCGTGCAGACCGCCTTGGCCTCTCCGAGCTCTATCAGCTACGCGGACGTGTGGGCCGATCGAACCGGCGCGCGTATGCATATTTGCTGATTCCGAAAGAAGTCGAACTGACGCCGATTGCCCGCCGCCGGCTTGCGGCCTTGAAGGAATTCTCCGACCTCGGTGCCGGGTTCAAGATTGCCGCGCTTGATCTAGAACTGCGAGGCGCCGGCAATCTTCTGGGCGGCGAGCAGAGTGGACACATCGAAGCCATCGGATTCGAACTTTACACGCAGATGCTCGACCGAGCGGTTCGCGAAATGAAGGGCGAGGCCGCTCCGGACGAGGCGGAGACTCAACTCAACCTGGGATTGAATATTCGCATTCCCGCGGAGTACATCCCGGAAGAAAACCAGCGGCTGCGAATGTATAAACGCGTCGCGGGCGTCGAAACTGAATCGCAGCTTTCTGATGTTGCCTCCGAGTTGGAGGATCGTTATGGTCCACCTCCACCGGCTGTTCGCAACCTGCTGGATTATGCGGCACTCAAGTTGCTGTGCATTCGCGTTGGGGTCAACGGCATCGAACGCAAACGCGACTTCGTCACGCTCAAATTCCGGCAGAATGCGGCCGTCGATCCCGAGCATCTGGCGCGCTTCGTCTCGGCGCAAAAAGGAGCGCAGTTCACGCCGGATGGTATGTTGAAATTTGTGTTGAAGGCCACAGCCGCGGAAGACGTTCTGCGCGCCCTGCGCACGGTGCTCGGCCAGCTGGCTGTCGAGGAAGCGTCTTCCGGTTCGTTGGCTCGCTAATTCCAAACCGCATGACGAACCGCCTGGACTCACCCGCAACAACCCGCCATTAGAAAGATGCCTCTTCCCAAACCGCCGGAATCCGGCTAGGATATCGCAACTCGATTCACCGTACGACCGTTCGGTTGGACCCTGACTTGCATTGAGGAGTCGCGGGCGTACGGCCAAACATCCAAAGACTATTCCGAGATCGTAACCAGTCCAGTTCCTTGGACGGCGCGAGATAGTTTGGACAGAAAATTGGACGGCAGAGAGAGATGATGACGATTCCAGACGAAAAGTTTTTCCACGCGCAAGTCACCCGGCGTGTCGACTTCGCTCCCGACCTGTGGATGTTCCGCATCCGCAGCGGAGGCGAATTCAATTTTGTTCCAGGCCAATACGCAACACTCGGTGTCGAAAACAACGGCAAGCGCGTCGAGCGCCCGTACTCCATCGCGTCGTCTCCTGCTGAAGATGAAGTAGAATTTTTCTTCGAACTCGTGCCTGAAGGCGCACTCACGCCCTTGCTGTACAAACTGCAGCCCGGCGATCAGTTGCTCATGCGCAAGGTCCCGAAGGGAAAATTTTCGCTCGACATGAGCAATGGAAAGACGAATCACCTTCTGATCTCAACCGTCACGGGTGTCGCTCCGTTCGTCAGTTATGTGCGCACACTATCCAAAGATTGGAAGGAAGGACGCTTCGACGGCAATCACAAACTTTATTTGCTCAATGGAGCGAGCCGCCCGTGGGAGTTCGGATATCTGGAAGAACTCAACCAGTTCGACAAGGAATTGCCCTGGTTCAAATATGTACCGACGGTGAGCCGTCCGTGGGATCACGCGGACTGGCCTGGAGAAATTGGCCGTGCCGACGACATCCTTCGCAAATATGCCGACCACTGGGAACTCGACGCCAGCAACACCGTAGCTTACATCTGCGGGCATCCGGAGATGATCGAGCACAGTAAGGCGATCCTGAAGCGCCGCGGCTTCACAGACAAAGGATCGGTCAAAGAAGAGGTCTACTGGATTCCGTCGCACAAGTAGCCCTCTATGCGGCTCCAAAGCTAGAGGTCTACGTTCGAACTGCGGCGTTCGAGCAGAACCACGTCCCGCCAAACGTCTCCGAGTTTTCCAATCCGCCGTCGGATGCCGACTTCGCGGAATCCGCATGACTTGTGTAGCGCGAGGCTGGCAGCATTCTCCGGAAAGATTCCCGCTTGCAACGTCCAGATGCCGTTTGCTTCCGATTCTTGCACCAAAGCTTGCAGCAACGATTTGCCGACGCCGCGTCTGCGCGCAGCAGTCGCTATGTAGACGGAAACTTCGGCGACTCCCCGGTATATATGGCGGCTCGATACCGGGCTCAGCGCAGCCCAACCCAAGACTTTGAGACTGCCTTGTGGCTGCATTGACGGCTCCAGCGCGATCAACCGGCAGTCGTTGCGATGGCTGCGATCCCAATCTTTCCAATTCGGCAGCTCGGTCGCAAACGTCGCGTTGCCCGTAGCGATTCCCTCGCCATAGATTTTGCGAACCTCCTGCCAGTGATCCGACTGCATTGGGAGAATCTGGAATTCCATGACGAATGTGGGCTCGGCTAGCTTTCCGCAGGGGCGAAGAAAACCAGCATGGCTAATTCTTCGGTGATGTCGTGAAAACGATGCTCGACTTCGGCTGCGACGAAGAGCACGCTCCCGGCGGAAACCTCCTGGTTCTGATCGCCCGCGCGAAATCGTCCGTGGCCTCGAACGACGTAGTACATCTCATCTTCATGATGTGGGCGCTGCAGATCCGTCGATCCTGCAGCCAGCACGTAAAGACCAGCGCTCATGGATTCCGCGCGCAGGAACTCGCGGTAAAGCTTGCCGCTGGTGGCCCGCTGCTGGTCGATCTCGGCGAGCTTGCCGAACCACGCTCTCACGCGAGGATTCCTCCGAAAACGAGATCGGTGAATTGCGGGATGAGGTTGTTCGTCTGCAGGTCGCCTTCCGGCTTGTACCACTGATAAATCCAATTGATCATGCCGAGCAGCGCGAACGCCGCGGCGCGCGGACTGACCCCGCCTTTCGCTCGGCGAGTTCGCTGCACGTCTGCCATCAGGCTTTCGACGAAGTGAATGTATTCCTTCTTTCGAGTATTGATCCGCTTACGCAACGTCGGAGGCAGAGGATGGTTCTCATGCAGCATGACCGTAATTTCCCGGTCGCGCGGGCTCAACACGACTTCGATATGCAGCCGGATCAGCGCCCGCAGCCGCTCTTCGGGATCGGTTATCCCGCGTACGGGATTCAGCACACGCTCCTGCGTGATCTCCATGGCATGGTTCATGATCTCGAACAGAATTTCGTCTTTACTCTGAAAGTGATGATAGAGACCGCCCTTGCTAAGCTTGAGCGAGGCGGCGACGTCGTTCATCGACGTCGCGTCGTATCCGCGCTGCTGGAACAGCCGAGCCGCGGTTCGCAATATCTCCTGCCGGGAATCCACCAGAGTTTCGCGTGCCATCGCGTGCCATGGTAAACAGTTGCGGGCGGGAAAGCCAACGAGAGGGCGGCACACAAAGAAGGGGTGAAGTGCGAACCAGACTTCCCGCTTGACACTTGAAAGGCGTACAGGTAGCATTTCCAGATGCCGACCGACCGGTCGGTCTGCGGTGCAAGGCCTCGTTCTGCCGGCGCAGTTCGAGCCCCAACAGCAAGGGCCTTTCATTTCCTCCCTTGTCCGAGAAGAGCAGCATCGAGAGGAGCACACTGGTGGTCACTATTTTTTATGAACGCGACGCGAAGCCCGAGGCACTGAAGGGCAAGACGATCGCCATCCTCGGTTATGGCAGCCAGGGGCACGCCCAGGCGCAGAACCTCCGCGACAGCGGACACAAAGTTATCGTCGGCCTCGACCCCAACCGACCCAGCGCGCAGCAGGCGCGAGCCGACGGCATGGTCGTAGTCGCTCCAGATGAGGCGGCCAAGCGCGCCGACTGGATCCACGTACTCACTCCCGATGAAACCCAGGGCGAACTCTACGAGAAGTCCATCAAGCCTTATCTGCATCCCGGCAAAGTGCTCGGCGTTTCGCACGGCTTCAGCATTCATTTCAAAACTATCGTGCCGCCGGACGATGTTGACGTCGTCATGATCGCTCCCAAGAGCCCTGGACACCTCGTTCGCCGCGTTTATACAGAAGGACGTGGCGTTCCCGCGCTACTCGCGATTCAGCAGGATGCCAGCGGACATGCTCACGAACTCGGCCTCGCTTACGCGCATGGGATCGGTTCGACCCGGGCCGGAGTTCTGCAGACCACGTTTAAAGAAGAAACGGAAAGCGATCTCTTCGGCGAACAGGCAGTGCTTTGTGGTGGTCTTACTTCGCTCATAAAGAAGGGATTTGAAACTCTCGTCGAAGCCGGCTACGCGCCCGAGATTGCTTATTTCGAATGCCTTCATGAAGTGAAGCTGATCGTCGACCTGATCTACGAAGGTGGATTGGCTCGCATGCGCTACTCCATTTCAAACACCGCAGAATATGGCGATCTGACGCGCGGCGAACAGGTGGTTGGCGATGCTACTCGGCAGGCCATGAAGAAGACGCTGGCCGACATCCAGTCCGGAAAATTTGCCCAGGAATGGATTGCCGAGAACAAGGCCGGCTGCCCGAATTTCAATAAGCTGCGCGAAAGCGAGAAGCAGCATCCCATCGAAATCGTTGGCGCACAATTGCGCGGCATGATGAGTTGGCTGCCAAAAGACGGCAAGAAGACCGTTCCCGCTCCCAGCGACACCAAACAGGTGGTGAATGCTTAAGGGCGCGGACATCGTTTTGCAGTGCCTGCGCGCCGAAGGCGTGGACCTGGTATTCGGGTATCCGGGCGGCGCGATTATGCCGTTGTACGACGCGCTCGATGGCAGCGGCGTTCGTCACGTCCTTACGCGGCACGAGCAGGGCGCGGTATTTGCGGCGGAAGGCTATGCGCGTGTCACCGGCAAAGTCGGCGTCGCGATGGCTACCAGCGGTCCGGGCGCTACGAATCTCGTGACCGGCATTGCTGACGCGAAGATGGATTCCGTTCCGCTTGTTTGCATCACCGGGCAAGTTCGCAGCGCGCTGATCGGAACCGACGCATTTCAGGAAACAGATGTATTCGGCGTGACGCTCTCGCTGACCAAGTGGAGCCGCCTCGTCCGCACCATCGACGAAATCCCCGAGGTAATTGCCGAAGGCTTCTACTGGGCGCGCAGCGGACGTCCCGGCCCGGTGGTGATCGACATTCCCACCGACATGCTGAAGGCGAAGAAAGAATTCTCCGGACCAGTGAAGTTCACGCCGCATGCGCGTCCCGCCGACGCCAAAGCCGATGGAGGTTTCACCGACACGATCGTCGCTATGCTGCAGCAGTCGTCGAAGCCGGTCGCGCTGGTCGGCGCTGGAGCCAAGCTTTCGGAATCGATTCCTGATCTGCGGCGACTGCTCGACCATCTCAACATTCCGACGTTTGCCACGGTTCATGGGCTCGGAGCCGTCGATCCGGAAGCTCCTTACTACTTGGGCATGGTGGGTATGCACGGCACGCGCGCGGCTAACACTGCGCTGCACGAGACCGATCTACTACTCGTTCTTGGTGCGCGGCTGGACGATCGCGTTACTGGCGATCCTACGCGCTTCGCGCCTCATGCCAAGATCGTTCACTTCGAAATCGATCCCGCGCAGCTCGATCGCGTACGTCCTTGCGATCTGCCGGTGATTGGCAATCTCGCGGACACGATTCCCGCGTTCCAAGCCGAGTTGCGGCAGCACACACTTCCTGATTTTGCTGGCTGGCGCGCCGTTGCATGCGGACCGGAACGGGCAGAACTTGATCCTCGCGGACTGGCGCAGCCGACGATCCGCTTTCTCGACGAACTCTTCAGCCGCCTACCGGAAAACAGCGTTATTATTGCCGATGTGGGCCAGCACCAGATGTGGGCCGCGCAACGCTATCGATCCTCTTCTCCGCGCGGATTCATCACGTCCGGTGGACTCGGCTCCATGGGATTCGCACTACCGGCCGCGGTCGGCGTGCAACTCGCCAAACCCGATACTTGTGTTCTCTGCGTCTCGGGCGACGGTGGATTCCAGATGAACATCCAGGAACTGGCCACGGTTCACCGTCTCGGCCTTCCCGTGAAGATGGTCATCATCGACAACAAATATCTCGGCATGGTGCGGCAGTGGCAGCAACTGTTCTATGAACGCAACTACGCCGAGACCGACCTGAGCGACAATCCGGATTTCGTGGAGATTGCAAAGGCCTACAAGATTCACAGCTTCCGGATGAAAGAAGACGCGATGCGCGAGTTTCCGGTATCGCAGGAGACCGGAGATCAGATCGACCGATTCTTAGGCTCTCCGCAAGCCGAGTTGCTTGTGTTTGATTGCGCGCCCGAAGCCAACGTTTTCCCGATGGTTCCGGCGGGTGCGGCGCTTTCGGAAATGCTGCTCGAAGAAGAACCGACTCAGTAACAGGGGAACTCACATATGCAATTTCACGTTCGCTATCGCAATACGCAGGGCACGTTGATGCGCATTCTGAACGCGGCTTCCAAGCGCGGGCTCGATATACCTGCGGTGCACGCCGAACCGGCTGAGCGAGATCATCAGGTCACCCTCACGCTGGATGTGAATCAGAAGCAAGTCGGCCAGCTTTATCGCGAATGGTATTCGATCGCGGATGTTATTCATGTCGGCTCCGGCGCGGCGCACACGCAGACGTGGACGGGACATCATCCACCGGCGGGCGTTGCGATCGAAGAAGCGCGTGCCGCGGCTCGCGCCTAGGTTCAAGTTTGATATGGCTGGGCAAGCATGACGACTCCTGGGCAGCGTCATGCAACTGGGGAACCTGCAAAGCGGGTTCCCCGTTTTTTGCTGCTCCAGGAGCGTTTAACCACGAAGTACACGAAGGTTCACTAAGGAAAACCGACGAATGAATTCCTTCGCGATACTTCGTGGTTGAAGTTTTTTAGCCGAAACCGTGTTCCCATCTTCACCGCGTGTCCTGTAATCTTTCAGCCATGGATCTCAAGCACATCAGCCGAGGAATCACCGAAGGGCGCGAGCGCGCCGGCGCGCGCTCCATGTTCAAGGCCATCGGATTCACCGACGCGGATCTCAGCCGTCCGCTCATCGGTGTCGCTAACACGTGGATCGAAACCATGCCGTGTAACTTCCACCTGCGCCGTCTGTCGGCGAAGGTGAAAGAAGGAATTCGCGCGGCCGGCGGCACGCCGATGGAATTCAACACCATCGCCATCTCGGACGGCGAAACAATGGGTACCGAGGGCATGCGCGCGTCTCTCGTGAGCCGTGAACTGATCGCCGACTCGATCGAACTCGTCTGCCGCGGTCAGATGTTCGACGCCGTCGTATGCGTGGTCGGCTGCGACAAGACGATTCCCGCTGCTGCCATGGCTCTCGCGCGCATGAATCTTCCTGGCCTCGTGCTTTACGGCGGTACGATCGCTCCCGGCAACTATCGCGGCAAAGATGTGACGATTCAGGATGTTTATGAAGCGATCGGCGCCAACGTTGCCGGAAAGATGAGTGACGCGGAATTGAAGGCGCTGGAAGATGTTGCGTGTCCCGGAGCAGGCGCGTGCGGTGGACAGTACACCGCGAATACGATGTCGACGGTAATGGAGATGATCGGCTTGTCGCCGATGGGCTTCAACAGCGTACCGGCGATGGACTCGCGCAAAGATCAGATTTCGTTCGACTGCGGCGAGGTCGTGATGGATGTGCTACAGCGAGGACTCAAGCCGCGCGACATTCTCACGCGCGAAGCTTTCGAAAATGCGATCGCGTCGGTCGCGGCGACGGGCGGATCGACCAATGCAGTGTTGCATCTGCTGGCGATTGCGCGCGAAGCGGGCGTTCCGCTCGAGATTGACGACTTCCAGACCATCAGCTCTCGTACTCCGGTGCTGGCCGACCTGAAACCGTCGGGCCGATTCGTTGCTGCCGACATGTATCGTGCGGGCGGCATTGGATTGCTCGCAAAGCGATTGATGACCGGCAAGTATCTGCACGGATCGGCGAAGACAGTATCCGGGCTTACCATTTCTGCCGAAGCCGAGCGAGCCTCAGAAACGCCGGGACAGGAAGTCATCGTTCCGCTCGACAAGCCGTTGAAGGCGACGGGCGGTCTCGTGATTCTCAAGGGCAATATCGCTCCCGAAGGGTGCGTCGCGAAGATCAGCGGTCACGAGCGACTCGAGCATCGTGGTCCGGCGCGAGTATTCGAATCGGAAGAAGATGCGATGGCCGCAGTGACGGCGAAGAAGATCAAGGCTGGCGATGTGGTCGTGATCCGCTACGAAGGGCCGAAGGGCGGTCCCGGCATGCGCGAGATGCTCGGCGTCACGGCAGCAATCGTGGGAGAAGGCTTGGGCGGTTCGGTCGCTCTGCTGACAGATGGACGTTTCAGCGGTGCGACCCGCGGCTTGATGGCGGGGCACGTTTCTCCAGAAGCGGCGCTGGGCGGGCCGATTGCCGGGGTGCGCGACGGCGACACTATCCACTTTGACGTGGTCAAGCAGGTCCTTGAGGTTGAGATTAGCGACGACGTCTTGCGTCAGCGCATGGCGGAGTGGAAAGCGCCGCAGCCTCGCTATCCCACCGGCGTTTTCGCGAAGTACGCGGCGCTGGTCTCTTCCGCGTCGCAGGGAGCGATCACTCGTCCGAAATAGTCAGGATGGCCGACGAGCTTCGCGGTTCTCTATTACTCCTCTGTGGTAGATTGGATGCCATTCGGCGCGTGGGTTCGCCTCGCTAGAGGCGCCGATCGGAATCACTGCTCAGCCAAATGATGAATGGGACCGCTGTCTCTCCGCAGCCAGGAACTCTTCCGTCCCGCGCAGTCCGCATCGGCCTGCTCGCGCTGCTCTGCCTGACGATTGCACTGAGCCTCGAAGCACAAAACACTCCTGCGACAACTTCGCAAGGTCCAACGCAAGACTATCTCGTCTACGTGGTTTGCGAATCCGCGGACAAGCTTGTGCTGATCCGCTTTGGCCCGAGCGGAATCCGCATCGAGAGCCAGGCGCGTGTCGGACTCATGCCGATGGACATCAACGGCCCGCATGGCGTCGCGGTCTCTCCCGACAAGCAATATGTTTACGTAGCCCAAGGCCACGGACGTCCCGAGGGTTCGCTCTGGAAATTCAATGCTGGCAGCAATACCGCGATCAAGTACACGAGCCTCGGCATGTTTCCGGCGACGACGGACATTTCTCCTGACGGGAACTTTGTATACGTTGCCAACGCCAACTTTCACGGCGATATGGTTCCATCGTCGATCTCAGTCGTCGCGACTGACGCGATGATCGAGGTCAAGCGCATTACAACGTGCACCATGCCTCACGGCTCGCGTCTGAATCCTGCGGGAACGAGGCATTACTCGGCTTGCATGATGGACGACATGATGGTCGAGATCGACACCAGCAAGTTTGCCGTGAGCCGCTACTTCATGCTGGGAGTCGGCAAGGAAATGGGGATGACGGGCGCTCCGGCGGCGCATGCCGGTGATATGAAGATGTCGGATCACAAGACTTCATGTACTCCGACGTGGGCGCAACCATCCAACGATGGATCGGTCATCTACGTGGCGTGCAATCAGTCGAACGACATTGTCGCCATCAATACCGACAGATGGACGCTCGCGCGGCGCATCCCCGCAGGGAATGGCGTTTACAACCTGGCGATGACGAAAGATGGACGGCTGATCGCCAGTAACAAGCGCGGACAGTCGGTGTCGATCTTCGATCCGGTGAGCGGCCACGAGTTGGCGCGCATCCCGACGCAAAGGAAGATCGTCCACGGGATTGTGGTCTCGCCCGACAATCGGTACGCGTTCATCTCGGTCGAAGGTGTGG
Source organism: uncultured Acidobacteriota bacterium (assembly GCA_963793945.1). Taxonomy (GTDB): domain Bacteria; phylum Acidobacteriota; class Terriglobia; order Terriglobales; family Acidobacteriaceae; genus Sulfotelmatobacter. The sequence continues at coordinate 255,852 of CAWCCE010000005.1, forward strand.
GGTCGGAACCGGGGACTGTGGAAGTGATCGATTTGAATAGCCTGAAGACTGTCGCGACGGTCGATGTGGGATCGCAAGCGGCGGGCATTGATTTCTGGAAGACGGAACCGGCTAAGCAATAGTTCTCGATAACAACGATTCCTAGCGGAGGCTTGCATGTTCAAGCACAGCGCAGTGGCAGTTGCGGTCGTGGTTATGGCGTTTTCAGTGCCGAGCACGTAGATCGCAGGATGCAGCTTCGAAGCCGCAGGAAGGGTCCTCCACGTCAGTTGCTCCAGCGAGCGTGGAGATTACTCCGAAGACGCTCGACGTGCAGGTCGGACAGAAGGTCAAGTTCAGCGCTGCAGCGAAAGATGCGGCGGGCAATCCGATTGAAGCGAAGGTCTCAGTGTGGTTTGCCGCTCCGTTCGATCTCGCCGGTGCGGACGAATCCGGCGAAGTGACGTTCCACGCGCCGGGAATTGTGACGGTTGGCGCGGTGATCGCCGGAAAGGCTGGCTACGCAACGGTTAACGTAGCCAACTCGAAGATCGCGACGCTGGAAATCGAGCCTTTGGCACGCTCGATCGTCGCTGGCAGCGCGGAGAAGCTTACAGCCGTCGCGCGCACTTCAAATGGCAATCCGCGCGCAGACGCGCCAATCAAATGGACTTCAGATAAGCCGTCGGTCGCCAGCGTGGACGCGGCTGGATTAGTAACAGGTGTTGCTCCCGGAAGCGCGACGATCAAGGCGACCGCGGATGGAGCGAATGGTGCGGTGAAAGTGCAGGTGGTGCGCGACTCGGCGCGCAAGTTGGCAATCACTCCGGCAACGGCCGACGCGCGCACGGGAGATGTAGTTCACTTCAGCGCTGGAGATGTTCCGGTGCGATGGTCGATCAGCGGAAGCGGTGCGTCAGTTTATCCCGATGGTGCGTTTGTCGCGGAGAAAGCTGGGACGTACGTCGTGACCGCCAGCAGTGGACAGCACAGCGCGTCCGCGTCAGTTGTGGTGAAGCCGCGGATGGTAGAGCACGAGATGGAAGTTGTGGCGCACGTTCCGCTGCCTGACCTGCAAATGTCGGAGGAGTGGATCATCGGGCATCACGCTTATCTAGCCACGGTTGCGGATAAGCTCTTCGTCTACGACATCGCCGATCCGGCGAACCCGAAGCTGCTCGATACGCTGAAGGTGGATGCGCGGCTGATCAACGACATCAGCACGACTCCCGACGAGAAGATCGGCGTCTTCACGCGCGAAGGCGCTTCCAACCGCAAGAATGGCATCGTCTTCCTCGATACCTCGGATGCTTCGCATCTGAAGGTGCTCTCCGAATACACCGCGACGGTGACTGGTGGCGTTCACAGCGCGTATGTCGATCGTCATTATGTTTACCTGACTGATGATGCAACGGGATCGATGCGGGTCATCGACTTCCAGGACGTGAAGCATCCGAAGGAAGTCGCGCGGTGGCAAACTGAGAACGCGACTGCAGTCAGCATCAGCACCGAGATGGGATCGATGACAAGTGGGCGCTACCTGCACGACTTGCAGGTGAAGGACGGACTCGCGTATCTCGCGTACTGGAGAGACGGACTGATCATTCTCGACGTGGGCAATGGAATGAGCGGGGGCAGCCCGGAGAATCCGAAGCTAGTGGCGCAATACAAGTTCAATCACTACGAGCTTTACGGTGATGGATGGCTGGCGGGAACGCACAGTGTCTTCCGCTACAAGAACTATCTGTTCGTCGGCGACGAAGTGTTTCCCGCTATCTTCCATCTTGAGGATCGCGACCGCATTCCTGTGCGGGCGATCTGTCACGTAATGGATGTGAGCGACATTAAGCATCCGAAAGAAGTGGCACAGTACGAAGTTCCGGAAGGCGGATCGCACAACTTCTGGGCGGCGAACGACATGCTGTATGAGGGCTATTACAGCGGAGGCGCGCGCGTGTTGGATATTTCCGGAGAGCTGCGCGGCGATCTTTACCGGCAAGGGCGCGAGATTGCGCGCTTCTGGACGGGCGATGCGAAAGGCTTCCGTCCGAACCTGCCGTTTACGTGGGGTGGGCAACCTTGTTCCGTGGCTTGCGACAGTCCGCTGCTGAATAGCTTGATGTATTTCAACGACGTGCATTCGGGACTGTGGATCACGAAGCTCGCCGAGGCGAAGTTCCAGGGATCAACGACCGCTCCTGGAGTGCGGAAGAGCGAGCAGACGATTCACTAGGTCGAACATCACGCGAGCAAAAGCGTGAGACTTGGGTCGGAGCAACTCGTTCGGAAAGTGATTAATGAGCGACTCGACCGCGAATCGTTAATTCCGCTGCGGTCGACACGTCCGAGAGTGTCATGTGCAACGCGTGCTGCTTCGTATCGTACGTTGTTTTCAACGGATATGTGCTGCCTGAGAACTTTGCTTCGGCATGGGCCGACGGCCAGTCGTAGACCACGACCTCGATGAACTTCCACCATGGACTATAGGAGCCCTCGCGCGCGTTGAACTTGATGCGCATCGAGTTGGCGTCAGAATCGCAGCTGATAATTTGGCGCAAATACTTTCCTTGCTGGTACTGCAGGGTGTGTCCGTCATCGAGATATAGCGCGCCGCTGCATTTCGATCCGGGATAGACATGGAGTTGCAACGGGCCGCTAGGGATTTCATCCGTGTTCTGGATGAGCGGTTGCATGGGCAGAATGCTTCCGCCCCGTACATAAACCGGAAGAGTCTTCAAAGGCGGATGAATCGCATGCGGCCATTGGAAAGTCGTCGTGCCTCCGGTCTTCGCGATATCGTTCGCAACAACATCGATGGGCGGGCCATGTGGTTGCGGCGGCATCTTTTCACCCGTCCAAAAGTCGTACCAGGTTCCCTCGGGAAAAGAGACCACATATTCATTCATCATTTCGCCGAACGGTGGAGGAGCGATCAACAGATCGGGGCCAAGCATGAATTCCGTGTCGACGTTATCGAAGCCCGGGAAGGTCGGCGCATAGATCTCGGGGAATTCGAGAAAGATGGGACGCATGAGGGGAAGCCCCGTGCGTGAAGCTTCATCTGCGAGCGCATAGAAATAAGGTAGAAGCTGATACCGAGTCTCGATGTAATGCCGACGGATGGTTTCCTGCTCGATGCCGTTGTTCCAGATTTCGTGCGGCAGGCTGCCTTTGGTGGCGTGATCGCGGAAGAATGGCGAGAAGGCGGCCTGTTCGACCCAGCGTGTCAGCAGTTCCGGAGACGGCGAGCCGTTGAATCCGCCAACATCCGCGCCGACAAAGGGGATGCCGCTGATGCCAAGGTTGAGCACCATTTGCGTCGCAAGCCGAAGATGGTTCCAAGTGGCGGAGTTGTCGCCGGTCCATGTGAAGCCGTAACGTTGGCCTCCAGCGTAAGTGGCGCGGGTCAGCACAAACGGGCGCTCGTCGGGACGTAGTTTGAGCAAGCCTTCGTAAGTGGCCCTCGCATTCTCGAGGCCGACGATATTGTGAATCTCGGCGTGAGTCGCGGTGCGGGTCGTGAAGCCGGGCTCTTCGATGCGGTGAACCGTGTTTAGCGGCATGGTCTTGGCGGGACCATCAAATACCGACGGCTCGTTCATATCATTCCAGAATCCAGCCACGCCGTCGTTCACAAATTCCTGATATAGGCCACCCCACCAGTCCCTCGTCTGCGCGCGAGTGAAGTCTGGAAACACCGCTGGCCCTGGCCAGACGACTCCGACGAATTCACTGCCGTCCGGATTCTTCACAAATTGGTCGCCTGCATGCCCCGAGTCGTAGGGCGTGTATCCCTGATTCGCGATGTGCGCGATGTGCAAGTCAGTGATGTTGACGAGGTGGAAATGCTGTTTCCGGAGATCGGAGACAAGCCCCGGAAAATTCGGAAAAGTCTTCGCATTCACCGTGAAGGGGCGATTGCGGTCCTGATAGTCGATGTCGAGGTAGACCACATCGGACGGAATCTTGTCCAGGCGCAAGCGATTGGCGATGTCGCGAATCTGCGATTCGGGAGTATAGCTATAACGCGATTGCTGAAATCCCAGAGCCCACAGTGGAGGAAGTGGCGGCTTGCCGGTGAGGTATGCATAGTTTTCTACAACCTGCTTCGGAGTCGGGCCATAAATAAAGTAGTAGTCGATCGCTCCGCCCTCGGCGCCGAATGAATACGCGGTGCGCGCAGATTTGCCGAAATCGAACCAAGTGCGCCAAGTGTTGTCCAGAAAAATTCCGTAACTGTGCGTGCCGTTGATGGCGAGGAAAAAAGGAATGCTCTTGTAGAGTGGATCGACAGATTCCTGCGGGCCCACATCAGTATTCCAAAGCGTGTAAGCCTGCTCGCGGCGATCGAATCCTCCGGTTTTGTCGCCGAGCCCGAAGTAGTGTTCTGCTCCTGGCATTTCCTTGTTGATAGAAAACCCACCGTCTCGGAATTTGACAGGACACCCTAAGGCGTCGGCAGAGATTACGTTGCCGGTGAGATCGCGAATAACGAGACGCAACGGATTTCGTTCGACTCGCACATCGAGAGCCCCGGTGCGGAAACCGACGAAAGCGGAGTCCTGCATAGCCTGCACGCCGATGGATTTGCTGCGGGATTCTGCCAATACGGCCCATGATGCGTCCTCGGGCAGAGCGTTCGTCGGAGAGATGCGCACCCGGATTATGTCGTCCCGAAGAGCAGTGATGCGCAAACTCGCTGGTCCGGCATCGATCTGAATCCCATCGCGCAATGCCTGAGAGTTGGTGATCGCGTCAAGAGTGACGGCCGGCTGTGTAGCGGGAGCGGTTTGCGCACACAGAAAAGACGAAGTTGCCGATACGATCAGGGACGCCAAGACAAAGAGCCGGCGGCAAAATGCGGACATAGATGCGCTCTTTCCCGAGAGGATTTCCTTTTGCAGCAACATCATACCTGACCACGCCGAGCCAACCGGTCGATGGTATCGAGCTCGGGGAAAAGGCCGTCAGGAGTAACAGACGTCATGAAAACGTGGGGAACTAGGCATAGCTCCGCGGGAGAGATGAGTCGATGTTTGCCTGCGCGCGCTGATTTTCATCCGTGTGCGGGCGGCAGAGCCAAGGCGACCGTAGGCAGTAGATGGAATCAATCGAGAGCGACCGTGGATGAAGGAGTTTGCTTAGAAGGGCTACAGCATCCGGGGTATTGTTTCGATATTTGAACGAAAATACTTTTCAAACTACACCCACTGACGCTCCCGCTCCGTCGTTGGAAATCGCCATAGGAGGAATTATCGTGCGAAAGGATTCATTGCGGCAGCTGTACATTGACGAACTGAAAGATCTGTACAACGCAGAAACTCAACTGGTAAAGGCTCTACCCAAAATGGCCAAGGCGTCGTCGAATGCTCAATTGCGGCAAGCGTTTGAAGAGCACCTGCGACAGACCTCTGAGCAGGTTTCCAGGCTGGAACAGATTTTCGACCTGCTGGAAGAAAAACCAACGGGAAAGAAGTGTTTGGGCATGGAAGGCCTAGTCAAGGAAGGCTCTGAGACTATGCAGGAAAAATACGGTGATGCGGTCATGGATGCCGCAATCATCGGCGCCGCTCAGCGGGTTGAACACTACGAAATCGCAGGCTACGGAACAGCCCGAGCTTTTGCCGAGTTGCTTGGCGAAGAGGAGCACATCTCGTTGATCGAACAGACACTCGAAGAAGAGAAACAGGCAGACGAGAAGCTGACTCAATTGGCCGAAAAAATCAATGCCCAGGCTAGTGAGGGCGACGATACGGGAAGCGAGGATTCTGAAGCTCGCGCATCCAAGACGACCGGCAAGAACTCATCCAAGCGTGCCGCCTAAGTCAATGTTTAATCTGCGGGAGGCTTTCAACCCTCCCGCAGCTTCACTCCCGCCGGTCTGTGTGATCATCGGTCCTACCGGAATTACCTGATATGAAGTCAGATGGTGTCGCAAGTAAATTTTCCGGTGGCTTCATATCCTCGTGACCATGGTCTGAATATGGTCCAGGCTCAAGGATTACATGATCAGCGACGCTTCTCTCCCACTGCCGCCCAAGACCGAATCAGCATGGCACGCTCTTTATCAGGCCGCTCTTTTCGAGACTGATCGCCAGAAAATGCCGCAGCGGATTGCCGAGGCGGAAAGGGCAATTTTGGATCGCGTGAAGGAGTTATTCACCGTCACTATAGACCATATCGAAGAAGATATTGTTTTGGACGATGCGCTCTATGCCCTGCGCGCTCTTCGCAATTGCACGTTCTCCGAAGTCACCGCCGCTTGATCCGAGCTCTACGTTTATCCCCTAAATGTTTCCTGTGCTTCCTTAGGAGATTCGAGGTTCGCGGTTGCGGCCAACCCTGTATTGTGGCGCCTCGCATTCCGCTCTAGAGTGCATTCAAGACATCGAGAAAGTCGAGTCTTCCTCCATGACAAACAAGACTTCAGCAAGAGTTCTGCCAATGCCAAAGGACCTGAAACGCTCATTCGAAAACGCCGTTCGAGATATTTACGAGGTGGGGCTGACAGGGAAGGTTTCGAGCTATCGAACTCCGATCGTGCAGCGCTCACGCATGGCACCGACGGAATCGTATGTTAACGCCGAGAAGCGTGCACTGTCGGATGCCGCAAAAGCTCTAGCTCAGTTGTGGAACATATCGCCTAACTCAAGATAACAACGGCAGCTCCAGCACAAATCATTCCTCGAGATCTGGAAAGGCGCTGTGATCGCTGGGAATCCCAGAGCGGGGCGGAAGCTAGTTGTAATTGCGATCACGCTGCTCCTGGGAATAGTGATCACGACTGCGGTTGTCGCTTTGCGCAAGAAATCAGCGCCGATGGCTGAACCGCCTTTGCACTCGTCGGAGCGCTCGGCTTGGCCCGCAGTTACAATTTGAGATGTTTGATCTTAAAAATTACGCCGAGCCAGTGGAGGCTCGGCGCTGTTGCCTGCAGATTAAACCGCTTTTCTTAGAGTGCCGGCGCTTTCTGACCCGCGCTTCACAGCTGATTCTCCCGAACACGTGCTGCAGCCGGTGACTGCTTCTTTGCGACGCTCACGAAGACGGCTTTGGAACGTGTCCCAGCGCCCGCCAATTCCCACCGCACTATTGCTGATGACCACCGAGTCCACGCCCGCCGGGATTGCGCGGTCCGAAGGAGAAGATGCTGCCGCCCAGTCAGCCTGAGCCTGGCTAGCCGTGCTCAGGCTGGGTGACATCGGCGTTACGTTCGCGCCGGTTCGAATGCCATGTGCTTCCGCCGCGGCCCGCTCTGAGTTCAGGTTGCCGGTAGCCTGTTGCTCGGTTGGCGTGATGTTGCGGTCTGTTTCCGCCCGGTGCATCACCGGATCGGCTATCCATTTCGATCGGTATCGTCCCTCGTAGCCGGACCACTTGCTCTCGGACTCCAGATCGGATTCGTCGTAAGGCGGAAAATTCTCGACTTGGGCCTTCGTTAGGCTCGCCTCGAAATCGTCTGGATGTTTTTCGGAGACACGGATTCCTTCCGCGGGCACAATAAACTTTTTGCTACTGAGCCAACCGCCCGTGTCGACGACAATATAGCGAATGTCTCCGGTCGAATGATCAAAGATAACGTCGTCAATTTTGCCGAGTTTTTCGTTGTTGAAACCGTAGAGGTGGGAGCCTCGAATATCCTCGCCCGCCGGAGTAACGGCGGCCTGTTTCAAAATGCCGTAATGTGCCATTGTTCCTCCAAGAATTTACTTTCTCGTAGTCCGTAACGGGGCCATCAGCGCACCCCAAAATCTCGAACCGTATTTTTATTGAGTATGGTTCCACTGAAGCGGCTGAACAATCGGCGGTTCACTGTATGGAAGGTGGAGTGATGATCCGCAAGAAAGGCGGCTTAAATTTGCCCCGGGTCCTCGGGGTCGGGTTCGCGCACCGGCACATCAGGATTCTCCGGCGGGTCGATCGGGTCCTGTATTGGAAGAGGCGACGGTTCCGATGGGATACGAAATGAATATGCCGGGATTGACCTTTCGGTTCGCATGATAGTCAGATGCTCGACTCTTGAAAACGGAAGCCGTCCACTTCAGGACTCAACTTTGGGCCGAAAGTTTTTCTTAATCGCTCTAATCAGTCCATAAAAAACGGCGGGCCCTCTGGCCCGCCCGTGTGCCTTACTTGGTTTCCATCACTGGGATTGTGGTGACGACGTGCCTCCGTTAGGAGACGCCTGCGATCCAGTGGGCGGATTTGCGCTCGGAGGCGGAGTTTGCCCCGGAGGCGTGCTGCCCGGCGTATTCGTGTTCGGTGTTCCGTTCGGTTGCGTGGAGCCTGGAGTCTGTGGAGTCGATCCCGGGGGTGTCGTCGTTCCGGGTGTAGCGGTTCCGGGAGTCGGAGGGCCATCGGGAGGTGTCGCCGTACCAGCGGGTGGAGTGGCAGTGCCCGCGCCAGGAGCCGGAGGTCCGGCAGGAGGAGTTGCGGTCCCAGCAGGAGGAGTCGCGGTTCCCGCCGGCGGAGTCGCTGCACCGGGAGTTGAGCTCTGCCCAGCGGAACCCGAACCACCCGCCGGCGCCGTTCCGCCGGAGGACGAACTTTGCGCGACTACCCAGCTCGCACAGCATAGCAACACGAACAAGACTGCGATTTTCGTTTTTGGCATCTGAATACCTCTTTAAGAGTTTTGGTATGTCGTGGATCAGTCCCTCACGTTCGCGGGCCATACAAGAAAATCCACCGTGCACATCCAAGTCAGTATCATCGCCTAAGGCTCAGGGAAGGAATCCAGCGGATGCTTTAGTTCCGGAGGCGGAAGGCCTTGATTAAGGGGGTGGAGCAGGCTCGGCTTGAGGCGTGTGCGACCTTCGGCTAGAGCGAAGCCGAGACGGAAGATACCTTAATTGTCGTGCCACTCAACGATCCGACGATTCTGGCGCGCTCACCGGCCACTTTCTTTAGAGCTGCCATATCCCCGTCGAGCATGTAGGTCGCGTCGGCATTCACTAACGCGAACTTCGCCCCACCGTGCACACAGACGCGTACGCAAACATCGGCCGGCTGGCTTAAAGCAGCGGAATGTTTCGCTCCGCACCTAGAGCACGTAACCATACCCTCGTAGATGTGATCGCCATGCGAAGGAGTTTGTGCGTCTTGATTGTTCTCAACCGCACCCGCTGCGGCGCCGAGGGTAGCGAGGAGAAGTGCGAGCGCGAAAGCAATTGCGGCCCCGATCGCAACAATCTCAAACCAGAGCCTGCGCGCGTTTATGTGCACAATACCCTCCGGGTGAAATGACTGGTTAACTCGATTTACTGTTCATTGATTGCAAGTTTGATGCCATGGTGAGCGTTCGAGGAGTAGCGCTAAGTGGATCAGTTGCAACACGGGAAATTCCGCCAAATCCCCTAGCAACATCCGCGCGCGCTTTGAAGAGTGAAGAAATTTCCGAGTGGAACTGGCGGAGCGTAGATCGCAGGAATCTAAGCCGAAGTTCATGCAGCGGCAGCCGCAGCCTTCATCAAGTCGAAGCTTGCAGCCTCTCGAGCTCCTGCATTGCGCAGCAACTCAATTGCTCCATCTGCCTCGGCTCCCTTGCGGCAAGATACATACACCAAGGCTCCTACATCGCAGAGTTGATGTCCCAATCGCTCAGCATCGTTCTGAGAAAATCCAAGACCTAAGAGAGTTCGTGATCCTCGCGACATCGAAGAAGGAGTTTGCTCATTAAACAGCGCCTCCAGGAATGCCTGGGATCGAACGAAGAAACCGACGGTCGGAATTAACACGGCCCCAAAGCCCGAAAACCACCCAATCGTACGGGCACTTGTCGCGCTGGTTTTTGCCTCGGCGTCGTCGCTGACAGCGGCCGCGTCGGGGTGCGCTGGTGAGAGAACCATGCAGATATCCGCGTTGTCGAAACCAGCCTGGTTGAGAGCTCCGACGACTTCTGGCAAAGCAACATGTCGCGGATACATTCCGTAGGCGGCGGTAACGTTTGAGGACATAAAAATCTCCAAAACGGAATTACTGACAGTTTGCCGTGGAATGCCAAGTGGGCTTCTCTACCGTACCGAATCGGTGCTTGGGCTGCACTCGGGTGAATCGTGTAGCCTAATCCCGAAAAACCTTAAGACAGTAACTCAATTCTTACCACGTGGATAGTGTTACCGGAAGCGTTGAGACTTCCTTCAATTTTCACGTTCCGATTCTCGTATTGCGTGGTGTCACCGGCGCCCTCGAGCTGGTAAGTCGTGTTTTTAGCAACTTTCAGTACCACCGTTCCGCCTTCTCTCACAATCTTGCCGACGAAAGACTGCGCAGTCGGCGCTTGAGGCTGGCTCTGATTCTCGGACGGTTTCTGGCTGGATCCTGCTTGGGGATCGGGCTGGGGAACCGGAGTATCCGGAGGTGGCAAAGGCTGAGGCGTGGGTTGAGGCTTCTGTACACTTGACCAGGCGATCAGCTCTCTCGGGGAAAGTGCGTCTTCGGGCACCTGTAATGCGCTTTGCTGGTCTTGGCAGAAGGCGACGCCTGAGATTAGAAGGAACAGCCCTGCGATGAGATTCGTCGTTCGATTCATAGACAGTCTCTCCGAAGACGAAGCGGGCTCAGCTATTCCGTTTCTCTGCTGCGGTGTTCTCCGCACAATGCGTCTGACACATAATCGAAAGCCGTGAATAACGTAATTTGCCGCGAGTCCGGGTTCCATCGAGTCTTCCCTGTATTCCGAGGACGCGCGCCGTTTTTCCTGACTCGTAGAAAAAGCAGGACCAGTCTTTTTTAACGATGGCCCTGCTTCGTGAGACTTAACAATTTGTGCGAGCGCGATTTATCGGTTCGTTCTCCGCGCCGTCACTGATTCTTCGGTCTCTGTATCGTCCGGAACACTTTGCGGTGGTTTCGAGCTGGACTTGGCTTTATCGGCAGCATCTTGGGCAGCATCTTTCACCTTGCCCCAGGCATTCTGAACTTTGCCTTCCACTTGCTTCGCGGCCCCATCGGTCTGCTTCTTGGGATCGTTTGTCCACTCACCGACCTGCCGTTCAACACGACCGGCCGCGTCCTTAACCTTGCCTTCCACGCGATCTTTGTTCATATGTAATTCTCCCTGTTTAAAGAGTTTTTTCACCGTTCGCGTAACTGTCTGTCAAGCTTGGTGCGTAGTGCCTTTTGCAAATGAGCCGCTGATTGCTAGTTTTCTCTTCAAGTGCTCTGTCCGTGAGATGTCAACTCGGCAGCAAGGTTTGCTAGTTATTCGCGAAACGCTCGCCAATCCCAGTGAAATCCAAGGATTCGTTAGACCGGGTTTCGACCTTGAATGACCCGAACCAGCACCGCGATGATCGCAAGAACAAGCAGAATGTGGATGAAACCGCCGAGCGTGTAAGAACTAACCATGCCAAGCAACCACAAAATCAGCAACACGACAGCAATCGTCCATAGCATGTCGATCGTTCCTTTCGTGACGGCAAGAAAAACCAGAGTTCAAGCTATGCAGTTCGCAGGGAAACGTGTATCCCGCAAACTACTGATCGATTCCAGTAATGTCCCTTATTTGGAAGACAGCTGCGGTAAAGGACTGGGTGGGCAAGACCTGGTTTAAAAATTGATTAACCGCTCAGAAGACTTGGACAATGCCATTGCGTACGGCGTAGCGGGTCAAGTCGGCAACCGAATGCAAGCCCAATTTGCGCATTAAGTTCGTTCGGTGTGTTTCCGCAGTTTTCACGCTAAGGTTGAGGGTGACTGCGACTTCTTTGCTGGTTTTGCCTTCAGCGAGTAATTGAATCACTTCGCGCTCGCGTGCTGTCAGGAGTTCGCTAGAAGTCTCCTCGCTACTCTCCGTGTGGCCATCCAGCTTTCCCCGATCCAAGAAACCGTCCAGCACCATTTGGCTGACTCGGGTCGTAAAGAAAGTTCTCTGCAGCTGCAAAGCCTCAACTGCCGCGACCAAATCGCGCCCGGCATCTGATTTCAGCAGGAAACCTCTGGCTCCCGCGCGCAGCACTTCACGTACTACATTGTCGGAATCATGCATGGTGAGAATCAGAATCGGAACATCAGGAGAGGCCGCAAGAATTTGGCGAGCCGCTTCCAGTCCATTTAGATTTGGCATGCCGATATCCAGCAGAATCAGATCAGGTTTTGAACTGGCCGCGAGTTCTACAGCTTCTCGTCCATCTCCCGCTTCCGCACACACCTGCCAGCCCGCATGACTCTCGAGCAAAGCATGGATACCACGCCGGGCCACTTCGTGATCGTCTGCAATCAGGATTCGAAACATTTCTGCTCCTCCCAAAATTGGTTCTTGCGTCTTTAAACACAAGAGTGACGAAGAATTCTCGCTTTCCTTTGGCAAGTGCTGCAGGGAACGTCCACGTAGCCAAAGGCAGTTGCACAAATGGTGCCAAACCACGATTTCGTTGCATTCGCTCTACTGCACGGGAATGTGGCATTCGCGCTTTCGTGTAAGTTTTTCCGGGCGGTTTCGCGTCGGGATATTCCCTACGTGCGTGTACAGCGTTCACTGTAGTCGCCGCGTTGATTTAGGAGACTCTCCTGTCGGAGTTTCTCAGTCGCGCTGTGACAAAATGACCGACAATTTGTCGATCGCCCGCATCTAAAGAGTTCGCGGGAGGCTTAATGTTTCAACGATCTGCATCGTTTTTCCATTCATGGCTTAGGATCGCGCTCATCGTTTCCGTTACAACGGGGGCCGGTACAATTACGATCGCTCAGAGCGCATCGCCGAATCAGCCTGCTTCCAATAGTGATCAAGTAGGAAACGACGATCCCATGGGTTTGCCGCCGCGAACTGCGCGGCCTCCAGCTTCTACAGAGCCGGCGGATCAATCGCCGGGAATACAGCCCGAATCGCAGGCGCCCGGTTCAGAGGACCAGGGCCGCTTCGTATTCAAAAAGCAGGTTCAGGAAGTCGTGCTGCACGCTACCGTAGTAGATGAAACCGGTCGTTTGGTTACTTCGCTCAGTCGAAACGATTTTGCGGTCTATCAAAATGGCCAGCCGGAGACCATCACTTCGTTCCGGCGAGAGGATGTGCCAGTCGCGATGGGAATTGTTGTCGACAACTCTGGATCCATGCGCGACAAGCGCGGAAAAGTAGATCAAGCCGTTTTGAACTTGATCCAGGCGAGCAATCCGCAGGATGAAGCTTTTATCGTAAACTTCAGTCAAACGCCGTACTTGGACCAGGACTTTACTTCCAATGTCGCCCTGCTGCAGACCGCCCTACATCAGGTTTCAAGTCGGGGCAGCACAGCACTGTACGATGCCGTGGTCGCTTCAAATGTTCACTTGCGGAATAATCCGCGCCTCGACAAGAAGGTCCTCTTGCTCATCACTGACGGGGAAGACAATATGAGCCGCGAGACGCTTCAGGATGCGACTCGCAAGTTGCAATCAGAAAAAGGTCCAGTTCTCTACGCCATCGGATTGACGGATGAAGGAATGACCCGCTCGGCACGAGAGGCGCTGCAGACGCTCGCCGCGAGCACGGGCGGTGTAGCATTCTTTCCAGAGAACCTAGACGAAGTGGACTCAATTACGCGCACGATTGCGCATGACATACGCAGCCAATATACGTTGGCTTACAATCCGGGAAGCACTTCAGGAAAAGGCTATCAACAGATCAAAGTGGAAGCTAGAGCGCCATCGCGCAAGCGCTTAACCGTGCGCACGCGAAATGGGTATTATCCTGGCGAAGCTCTACGCTAAAGAAAAATGGGATGCGGGCAATTGCAGCTCTACGCCGCCGTCGGGCCCGCTGGTGCTTTCGGCGGCGGCGGCAGTTCAATCTGGATCAGATTGTTCTTGATCGCGTATACAACCAAGTCCCGAATCGAGTGAAAGCTCAATTTCCGCATGATGTTGCTGCGGTGCGTCTCTACTGTCTTGGTGCTTAGATTAAGGAGAGAGGCCACTTCTTTTGAACTGTTTCCTTCCGCGAGCAACTGGGTGATCTCGCGCTCCCTGGCCGTCAAAGTCGGTAGTTTAGGAGCTTCGTTGCGCGAAACCGTCTGACCCTTTTCGAGGAAACCCGCGAGAACGAGATCGTTGACTCGGGGAGTGAAAAACATTCGCTTGTTCTGCAGAGCCTCCACGGCCGACACAAGATCGCGTGCGGCATCGGACTTCAGGACGAAGCCTCTCGCGCCAGCGTCCAACGCTTCTCGGATGACTTGGTCCGAGTCCGTGATGGTAAGGACAATGACCTTGAAGTGCGGGTCGTGCTGCAGCAACTGACGGGTGGTGTCCAAGCCATTCAGGTTCGGCATGCCGATATCGACAATCACCACGTCGGGGTTCAACTGCAATGCCTTCTCCACGGCCTCGCGGCCGTCGCTTGCCTCGCCGCATACTTCCCATCCTTCGTGCTTTTCGAGCAATGCGCGTAATCCGCGGCGCACGATTTCGTGATCGTCAGCCAACAAAATCCTGAGTTTCATAATTCGGCCTCTCCAGAGGAAATTGACTGCAGATTCGGCGAATCTAACTCAACTCGGGCACATTGCGCCCGTTCAATGCCGTAAAGACCCTGTGTTGACTTACTGCTTCGACCGCTGCCAACAGGTCGCGGGCGGCATTGGACTTCACCACATAACCTCTTGCACCCGCTTCCAAGGCCTCCCGCATCATCTGTGGGGAGTCATGTTGCGTAACAAACAAAATCTCTAATTGGGGAGCTTGCCGTCGCAGGACCCGACAGGCTTCCAATCCATTCATCCTCGGCATAGTCACGTCTAGAACCATGACGTCAGGGCTCAAGTCCTTAGCTTTCTCCACGGCCTCGGCACCATCCGAAGCCTCTCCGATGACCTCCCATCCCGAATGCCCTTCCAGCAGGGTTTTCAGCCCCTGCCTGACAATAGGATGGTCATCGACCAAAAGTATGCGAATTGTCATTCCGTTTCAGTTCCTTTGAAGGGAAACCGACCAGACGATTCGCCACATTTTACCTCGGAAAGGATGTGACAGCCTGACCAATAGTCCGCGAATTCGACACCACACCGCTTCTTAGCGTACCGCGCCGCTAACTGCTCCACACGAAGCTAACTTCCATGACTACAACGTCCAATACAGGAAATCCTGTATTTCGACCGATCTCGAAAGCAAATCGGGAGGTAGATTTTAGGCGCTTTGTCCTGCTGAAATTACCGGGAAATAGGTCCGATCATGAAGCAGCACATCGACCGCTTCCACCACGGATCCAATATCCTGTTTTGCGCAAGCTCCACGAACCCCTGCCTGCCGCGCGGCGTCGGCCAACTGGCGCGATAGATGCAGCGTAACCATTAGGATTGGGATCTTAGGGAACAGCTCGGAAATCTGCTTTGCTACGTCGACTCCGTTTAGATCAGGCATTTGGTAATCCAGCACAACCAGATCGGGAGGGGACTCCAGCACCTGGTGCAGTGCCTCGGCGCCCGTGCGAGCCTCACCGCAAACCTGCCACGATTCCTGCTGCTCGAGAATCGCGCGCAAATAGCGCCGAACGGCCGGATTGTCATCAACCAGAAGTATTCGAGTCACGCGAAAGCTCGCTCACCAGATACAGCAACACATTCCGTGTGGCAGAAAAAGGGCTCTCGCTTGTTAAACACCCTCAATACGGAATCAGATGAAACTGTCCCAACCACAGGTTTGAGGTTAGGTACTTCAGGGACCAGCCACAATCCGGTGAAACCAGTAGAAAACCAATAACATACCGTGCCTGGCAAATCGCGCTTTCACCATATACCCTTATCGCTACCGGTGATCTTTTGTTCGATTGCCGCCGCAGTTGCCAGTCCCGGAAGCAGGCTGAGTCGAAACCCGCTTCGAAGATCGCCTTTTAGAATTAGAGTTTTCAACTCCGCTGCATATAGATTGAGCGAATGGGGCAATATGGGCACCCGCAGGAAGTCCTTTCGAAAGCGGCATTGATCCAGGCCAAATTTGGCTGCGCCGATCACAGGCGCGGGCAAGACCACACCATATCCGCGATAAGCCTGTAGATATTCGGAGATGATTTTCAGGTAGGTGGCGATGCCTTCCCAGAGCCCGGAGGCAGTGCCGAGAGCTTGCAAACGCACAAAGTCGACGAGCCCCTTGTCTACAAGGAGGCCGTTGTCGGCGATATCGCACAGTCGAATGTAAAAATGCCGATACATCCGTTGAAGCGTGCTAATCACAATCCGGTCTTCAGGGGCCGACACTCGGAAGATGCACCCCATCAGTTCCGTGATCTGACTCCTCGAAGATAACGAGCGCGTCAGTGCGGTTTGTTCGCCCGTCTGCCCAAGACGGCCCACGTGAACCTCCACGAGCTCCGGCAAACCCGGGACAACGAAGTTCCATTTGTTGGCCAATCGATCGCCCCAGCTGCGGTCGGCCAAGCTAGCGTTGAAGCGGAACCGCATGCTCTCGATGAGTCTAGCCGGGACGGCATCGGTATAAAGGTCTAGGTCGCTGCCCAGATCCGGCCAATGATCCAGCGATTTGATAACCATCACAGGACAGCCATCCTCTTCGAGCGTTGAGCAGATATGCCGAAGAAAGTTGAGGGCATAGGTGATTCGTGCGGTCTCGTCTTTCATGGCGGTGTCCACCCACTGAGCCGCCTCGGCCTTTCCACTCGCTGCCAACATTCGTCGCAACGGCTCGAAGGCACGCATGATTACGTGATTCTTGGTGGCGAGCTCACGCAGGGTCTCGAGTTCACCTTGAGTCAAGGTCACGACCGTTTCCAAAGCGCGATCGGGAGCGCTGCTAGCGCCCCCTGGATCCGTTGCCCTTATAAATCGAGTTGACGGAGCTGAAGGCGGTGCGAGTACGAGCTCGGATAGCAACTCAAAAGACTTCGAATCCTCGGATTGACCCATAACGCTTGACTCCATTTGTAGTCCGCTTGAAATGCAAAGGCCCTGCCATATCAACACTCACTTCAAGACCAACATCCATTTATGGCGAAGATGTGCCTGGGCTCGAGCGCTCGCCGCAGTTAGAGAAATTCAGCCGCTCGACGGCAGTGCCTTCCTCGTAGTCGTTCCAGGTTTCGATCAGAATGAAGGGCAAGGGATGAGCCGCGTCGAAATATCGCGTATACAAATGCAACGTGTCTTCGAACGTCTCGCCGCAGCGGCTTTGCATGTGCCGGTTCAATCCCCATTTCGCCGCCGAATCGTCAAATCCTGGCCATGCGGCACCAACCGCGATCTTGTCTGGGTGCTTGTTCCTCATGTTCTTGTAGAAGTCATCCAGATATTGCTCTCCCCAATTACTGCCGTCCGGAGTCCATCCTTTCTGCCCCGGCTGTACCCACGGATAGAGCCCAGCGAAATCGGCAGAGTATTGGGCGGGCGGCTCGTCTTTATAGAACAGGAGCGGAGGCGAATCCCATCCGCTGCAGTGTTCAACCACTCGGTTCCAGTCGACATGTCCCCGCTTGGGAAAGACGAAGATCATAGGATGGCCGTTGTACGTCAGATAGGCACCGCGATGCGCCGCCTCAGGCCCAATGTACGACTTGTAAGCCTCGTCCAAGGCGGCCATGGCTTCGTCCGTTGCCTGCGCATCCTCGTCTTCTGGTTCGTTGTAGAGAAGGGCTACTTGGAAGTGGCTCTCATCGGCGGCCTCTTGTAAGAGGGCGAAATTGTGGTCCGAGAAAGGATTGCTCTTTCCGTACCAGTCCACGACAAAGGCGGAGATGCCCATGTGACGGGCCTGCTGAATTTGCTTTCGCAAAACAGCGGGGTCGTAGCTGGCGTAGCCCACGTCCATATGAACGTGGTTGCCAAACCACGGCATGTAAACGGCAAGGGTTTTAGGCCAGGAGTTAGGAGCCTGCAGGTTTTGCTGCAATGCATGGTGCATTCCGGGTGTGGTGCACCCAGTGCCCACCATAAAGCATGCAATCGCAGCTATTAGCAACCGCTTCGACAAAAGGAGACTCCATTAGGTTCCACCGTCGTTCAGAATTAGATGCCATGGACTTGGGGGTGGTTGGCGGCCGGTACAGTGTCAGAAATGAGGAACGGACTGCAGTTGGCGGACAACCCAGCGGTCGGCTCCTGGGGTCATCAGCACGATGTAATGCACGACCGCGTGTGCACTCTGGATGGTCTTGTTGCCATCGAGCACTTCCAGATCATATTCGGCGGTGTCATGCAGCTCCATGACGTCGCCTTCGGGAGCATAGAAGACCGCTTCTAGCTTGTGAGTCTGATTAAGGTAACGGGAGGTAAGTCCATTTCTAAGCTGACTGCTCACTTCATCATGCAGCCGGGAATTCGCGGTGCCTTGGAAAAGTCCATTCAACGGTTCGGCAGAATTAGAAGCTAATGCTTGGGATAAATTCGCCCACGCAAACCTGTAGTCGCGAACGATGCTGCGTTCAGTAAGAGCCTCTACGGTTCGAGGGGCAGCCTTTGTCGCGTCCAACGTGACCTGTGGAGGTGAGTCAGCTGCAAAGCAGCCCAGCGCAGCAAGCAATACACCAGAGACCAACCAGAAAGCTCCGCGCAAACCAAATGCGCGGGCCAGCGACGATTTATCAGCTCTTCGTGACATCGCTATTGCGCCTCCAGGCGAAGCTCGTTCCCCATCACGACTCCCGAGGCAGCAGACACCACGAGCGGGCCCTTTGCCTGGATCTGCGCCCGCGCAACGTCCTGCTTCACCGGAGCATCCACGGTGCTGATTTCATTCCCAGCTTTCGCAGTGAAAGTTACGACGGTTCCGTCCGGGACAGGGTTTCCCGCACAATCTCGTATTGGTTCGGTCTCGACGAGAACGCCCTTTCGTGTGCGTTGTCCTTTGATTCGCAGATTGCAGGGTTCAGAAGCGACCTGCTGTACAACTCTTCGCGCTGAGATGTCATGCAACGATGCTGTAATCTGCAGTGCTCCGGCCGCTTTTCCAGACGGCGCACGGAACCAGGCGACGCCATTTTGGGTTTGCACGCTACGAATTGTGGGCGTGGATCCTTTAGCGCTGAGTTGGAAGTCTACGGTGGATGGCTCGAATATTAAATTGCCGTATTCGTCGAAGGCCAGAGCCACTCCGCTGATCGCATCATTCTGCCCGACGGGAACGCGAGAGGGGTGAACGAGGAGGGTGAGGCTTGCAGCTTTGGCGGGTGCGACAAAGAAATCAGCACTTTGGCAATGCTCGCTGCAAACGATTGCCTTGTACTGACCGGCTATCTCCGTCTGCTTCGAAGGAACAACAATTTCAGTGCCGAGTTGCACATCGTGCTTCAACGAAACCGTCGGGCCGATCAAATAAAAAGTCGCAGAACCGCTGCCGGTCGTCCCAATCGAAATCGAGTCCCCGGCGGCCGCCGAGGAAGGGACGCGTACATTCATATCCTGAGAAAATGCGACGGCAGCAAGCACTATGGTGCCTAATGCAAGCCCCAGAGTGCTCCGCAAGCTACGATTTCTGCAGACTGTATTGATTGACCACGACATGAAAGTTCTGGACCTTTCCGGCCAATGATTTCGGAAGCTCGACGGCAAAGGGCTCGCTCGATTGTGGAAGCAGGGCTTGCTCGACGTAACCGTCCGAGACCCACACAACTTTGCCGTTGTTATCGTAGAAACTGACGATGACGTGGGGGATGTTTACAGTTTGACCGCTCTCATTCATCAGCTCTCCGTGAAGCACGGAGTGCCCCTGAGCATCGGCATCGAGCTTCTGATTCATGACGCCGATTACGGGGTCCGAAGACGCCGGAACGAGGGTGGCTTTTACGTCCATCCGAACGTTCTTAACCTTGCTTAAGTCGACGTGCGGAAAATCGATGCGGTATGGCGAAACTTGCTTTGGCAACAGCACATGAAGAATCTTGTCGAAGCTGCTTTCATCGTCAATCGCATTTCCCGAAGCATCGACGAGGGTAGCGTTCACATTTACGAACGCGGGAATTGTGTCTTCGTTGACCACTTCACCCATGACCACTGAGCCTTCGGCGGAATCTACGGCATTCATGGAAACAATGCGAACGTGGGGTCCGTCAACATTGCGGGAACCCCACTCGCCCCCAGCGGCATTTCCACTGACCAAATCCCAGCGGAGATAATTGACCGGAATCACCTGCGCCGGCACGTTGGGCGGGGGAGTTTCATCCCAAACCACCTTCCATTGATCGCCACGCTTGACAAGGTGAAAGTCGCGGACATCCTCCACTGGCCCGACGGGCGTCGCCCAGTCCAATCGGGCACGCATTTGTGCCTCGGTATCAGTGGCATGAAGCGGGCGGACGTCGTATTTCTCCAATCCTGAAAATGCTCGCAAGCCGCCATTTGTTCCCAACCATTGCTGCGTGAATTCCTGTTCATCCACGCTACTATTCGTTCGCTCGACAGCCGAGAATGCACGGTCCCAGTTGCGTTTCTGGACGTCGAGCAGGAAGTTCGAGAGCGCGTGCTCCGGTGTAGTCACATTGGCTCTAAATCCTGGCAGCGCTGAACCGGAGGCTACGCCAATCGTTCCGGTGGAGGTTCCTGGCCCATGGAGACCGACGACGAGTAGAAGTCCCGTCACGGCCAAGAGGACGATCACAAGCAGTAAGGTTTGTTTCATCTCGATCCCTTAGGCGACGAAGTGCCCTTCCCTTTCTTCTACCGCAATAGGGGATTCAATCGCTCTGCGCATCCTTGGCCGCGCTGGGAGGAAAAGCACCAGAAAAATCGCCAACACGCTCACGCCGATCGGGAGCGTGCCCCACATGAGACCCATCCAGGCAGGCGGAATTGCGTCTGAGTCGATCCGGTGAGCGGGCGGAACGTCGTCTTTGGACCAAGCGGTGATTTCACCTGTATCGAATGTCTCGGTCTTTCGCCAGCCCGCAAACGTCAACAAGGGCTCGTAATAACGATCGTGCACAAAAATGTATTTCAGGCCGTATCGATTGGCGTGCTCAAGCATCGCCCGCAGCGACGCCATACCCGCCGATCCGTAAAACTTGGCATTCGTCAGCTGGGCCGAACCGTAATGCGTCATTTCGGGTAGCAGGCGCGCGGAATTGTAGTC
This sequence comes from uncultured Acidobacteriota bacterium, assembly GCA_963793945.1. Classification (GTDB taxonomy): domain Bacteria; phylum Acidobacteriota; class Terriglobia; order Terriglobales; family Acidobacteriaceae; genus Sulfotelmatobacter. The sequence goes on from CAWCCE010000005.1 coordinate 276,816, forward strand.
GCCATCAACACTGCTTGCGTCTGTGTAGGTGGAGACGCGAGCGAGTTCACTGCCGAACCCCAGAGTCAGATACCGGTAGGAGTCGTGCCCATCGCGATTGAGGAACGCAATGACGGGATCAACATTGATCGCAGCGGTCGGACGATACGGGTTGGCCGTAAGCCAAGCGAGCGCCGCACCAATTGTAGCCACGGCCGCTAGCGAGAGGGCCACTGCTGCTTTCGCTTGGAAGCGATCAAGCAGTTCAATGGCTAATAACCCAACGATGGGCATGACCATCAATGTCGCCCAGAACGTGAAGCGCTCGAAGGTGAGAATCTCAAACGCGCGCCCGAGCAACCATCGTGGCAGAGGCGTAGTGCCACCCAGACCGAAGATCAGGGTCAGCCAGAAGCCAATCAGCAGAGGTCGAAGCCTCGGCACCGAAGCGGCGCGGATGACAATGAACGGCAGAGCCAAAATTAAAGCTCCGTAAGGAATTACGAAATAGTTAATGCCGGTGATCGAATTCAACAAGAAATTCGACCTGCTATCGTGCGGGATCGGAATCTGATGGATTGGGTGTTGAAGTAGAGTCACCCAGTACGGGAGCAGTACGATGCCGACGCCAATCCCGACTAAAGCTGCGAACAGAATAGCGCGCGAGAATACCGCAGCGAGGGAGCCTCGTGTGCGTCCGTGGTGAGCGTCGAGACACGCAATCCAAAGGACCGGCCCTGCGAACAACACGGTGCCGAAGATCAGGGTGACGTGGTGAGCGGCAGCCGCCGCCAGACTGACTGCGATGCCTTTGATGAGTGCTCTACCGGAGGATTCAGTCGACCACTCGTAGAAGTAGGGTAAAGCATTCAAATACAAGGCCGCAGACGTGACCGTGGCCAGCTGACCCGCTTGGTACACAAGAAACGCGAGAGCGCCAAGGAAAATGCTTCCAAGCGCCGCATAGCTGGCCGCGCGATCATCCGCCCAAATTTTCGCAAATCGGTATACGCCTACTGGAAGCAGAAGGACCGCGATTAGCTGGACGATCATGTAACCCATCTTCAGCCCAGACACGGTCGAAACGAGCGCGATCCATTGATGGGTGAGAGGCGGATATGTGGTCTGAGAAAAACCAGCAAACCACTTTTCGTTCCACGGATTAAACCAGTGATGGGCGTAATGTGAGGCCAGAAAGATGTGAAAATTCGCGTCGAAAGATCCAGAGGGAAGTTGCATGAGCAACAAAGGCCCATGAACCGCGAAGGCAACCAGCACGATCGCCAATAGCGGAATTGGACGAGAGTAGCTTTCTTGTGGGTTCATGCAATCGCACACTCCTGTGCCCCAGCGAGTCTCTAGGATTCCAAAAACTGGATTAGGGTTTACGCCAATCCTGTCGAGCCCTACCCCACCGTCCTATCGTCTCCCAATCAAGAAAGCAAACTTGAGTGTCGAGGCGGCATCTGAGAAAGGCCACATGGGTTTCCTATGGGCGAGGTTCTTCGTTTGTAGGACCTCAAACAATGCATAAAGCGTGGTGATTAAGTGAAAAGCCGGATTCCGCTCACGAGCTTTTGCCTTGTCATGGTTTTCGGCTTCGCAGCAAGCGCGAGCAGCCAGACTTATGACGTCGGCGGTTCATCGCCTCAGTCCCAAGCAAATGGACAAGGGACTTCGACTCAAGGGGGAACCGACTTCAGTTGGGGATCGGGCATCGATGTCGCGCGGCAGGCGCGCGCCGCCCAGGATGCGCTCAAGAGAAACGACTACGCCGCGGCGGTCAACTACGCACAGCAGGCCGCCAAGTCTGCTCCACAAAATGCTGAGCTGTGGTTTCTTCTGGGATATGCCGCCCGGCTCAATGAGCGCTATCAACTTTCCGTCGATTCCTACAATAGAGGGCTGAAGCAACAACCGAACTCCGTGCGCGGGCTGGCCGGGCTAGCGCAAACTTACGCCCGAATGGGCCGCGATCAGGAAGCAGAACAGCTGCTCCAGAAAGTCGTAGAAGCCAATCCAAAGGACGCAAACAGTCTGGAGCTTGCGGGAGAGCTGCTGCTCAGCACCGATCCGAAAACGTCGTTAAGCTTTCTCGAACGCGCAGAGGCTTTACAGCCTTCGGCGCATAGTGATTTGTTGATCGCGCATGCCTATGAGAGGCTCGGGCAGCCCGATGAATCAGCACGCTATTTGAATCGTGCAAAAAGCCGTGCTCCAAAAGATCCGGAAGTCCTTCGTGCGGTGGCTGGACAATATCGCGATCAGGGAAAGTATGACGAGGCGATCGCGACATTGCAGTCCATTCCAGTGAAGACCGCCGATACGCAAGCGGAGCTTGCGTATACCTACGGACTCGCAGGCAAGCAGCAGGAAGCTGCCACACTTTATTCCAGCCTGGCGAAAGCCGCAAAGGGAAATATCGGTCTTGATCTCAGTGCGGCACAGGCTTGGATCAATGTCGGACGTCCGGATCAAGCTCAGCTCTTCCTCGACGCCGCCCGAAAGATCGACGCTAGTAACTATCGCCTGCACGCCATCTTGGCAGGGATGGCGGACTCCGAGGATCGTATTCCAGAAGCAGAGACGGAATACAAACTCGCGCTCGATAATCTTCCGGCTCGCGTTCCGGAGGGGCCGCTGTATCCGATCGAACTTCGACTAAATCTGTACGAAGTCTATGTGAGGCAGGATGACTCGGCGAAAGCGAAGGCGGAATTGGAGTCGGCGACCACCGAGATTCGGCAAGTCCAGGTGCCTGAGTCGGCGCGCCCGGAGATGCTACGACTTCGTGCGGCAGTCGAGTCCGCATCCGGCGATCTCGACGGCGCAAACCGCGATCTCAAAGAAGCTCTGAGCCTCTCACCAGGAAACGTGAATTCGCTGATGAATTTTGGCACCCTCCAGTGGAAGTTGGGGCAGAAGGATGCCGCCCGGGACACTTTCACCAAAGTTCTCGATTTGGACCACAGCAATCGGCAAGCTCTTTCCGCACTTGGTTACCTGGCGCGCGACTCCGGTAACACCAAGCTTGCTGAATCCTATTTCTCCCGCGCCGTCGCAGCTCATCCCAAGGATTTCTCGCCTTACCTTGCATTGGGCGACTTGTACACAGCGCAGGGCAACTTCAAGTCTGCGGAGGCGAATTATGAGAGCGCTTATCAGCGAATGCCAAGCAATTCGCTCATCATCGCCGGCGGAGCCAATGCCGCACTAGAATCCCACGACCTCAACTTGGCGCAGCGATGGCTCGATCGATCCAATTCGAAGACTGATACGAGTCCGCAAGTGCAACGGGAGCGAGAGCGCTACCTGACATTCAAGGGGCAGTACGCAGAATCAGCAAAGCTTGGATACAGCGTGATTGCCAAGCTTCCGAACGACCGCGAAGGGGTGGTCTATCTCGCTTACGACCTTTACTACCTTGGTCGCTACGATGACGCTCTTGCGTTAGTCAACAAGTATGAGCCGATACTCCCGAAGGACAAGGACCTTCCGCTCATCGCTGGAAATGTGTACGCGCACAATGGCGAGTTGAATCTCGCGCTGAAGAATTTTACGCTGGCGCTGGAGCGCGATCCGAAGATGGCGACGGGATACGTGAATCGCGGCTTCGTGTTGAACGACCTTCGTGAAGCAGGGAAGGCGTCCGAGGATTTTCGCACGGCGTTGCAATTGCAGCCCACATACGGCGAAGCTCATCTCGGCTTGGCGTATGCCGATCTGCAGTTGCACCGCCCCAAGCCAGCGTTGGTGCAGTTGGACGCCGCGGAAAAGATCCTCGGCAAATCGCACACGTGGCATCTCGCGCGCGCAGAAGCATTTCGCCAGGAGCAGGATTTTCCCCATGCCGCTACAGAATATCGAACCGCACTGGCGGAAGACTCCAAAGACTTGACGACAGAGCTCGCGTATGCCGACGTGCTCTATCGAATGCGTCATTATGCCGAGGCGATCTCCGCTCTGAATGCGGCTCGCGCCCTGTCGCCGGACGATGCGTCCATTTATGCATTGATGGCGCAAGTTCATGCAAAACAGGGAAACCGCGAAGCTGCAATGACGGATATTCAGTCGGCGGAAAGACTGGGTGGAACCCGCATCGAGGTACTGACTGCCACAGGCGATGCATTGCTGACCCTCGGAGATCGTAACGGCGCGATGCAACGTTTCTCACGCGCACTCGAGGTCCCGGGAGGCGATCGCATCGGCGTTCGTCTGTCGATCGCGGAAATTTTCTTGCGACAAGGCCACTATGACGAAGCTCATCGGCAAATTGCTTTGGGATTCGCCGAGGCTCGCCTCTTCCCTGACTCTCCAGTGACTGGAGACGACTTCGCCCAGGCGGCCAGTCTCTTTCTCGCGATGCACGACTTCGATTTGGCAGAAACCTATTTCAATAAAGCGCAACTGGCCGGCGCTAACAATCGAACGGTAGCAATCGGTTTAACGAATACCTACCTGGCTGAGGGAAATACGGGCAAAGCGGGAGCAGCGCTCGCGAGTCTTGGCCCTGCGGACGATTACCGTGATGACTATGACTATATGATGGCCTCGGCGAACCTTTATCGGCAGCGCCAAGACCCGTTGCACTCGCTCGCGAGTTTTGCCCAAGCGAGCACGGTCGCGGGTCAAGAAGATCAAGGCATCGCGGAAACCTCGCAATACGCCGCAGCCGATCAGGAAGGCCGACAGATTATTAATGACAAGGTCAGCCTTGTGCCTGAAGCAACTTTCACTCCTGTACTCGAAGACATCAACGTTTACACGCTGGACGCGAAGATTCTTCACGTAACCAATCCAGCACTATTGCCGCCGCCGCGTCATTCGTTCCAGAGTCTTGCCCAGTCCAACTATCGAGTCCACATCGGAAATCTCCCGGCCATCACAGGTTTCGTCGGTGAGGCGATGACCTCTGGAACGTTGCTCTATCCTAGCGTCGGCGTAGTGCAGAACCGGAATACCTACGACACGATTCTGAATGGCGGGATCAATCCGATTCTCCACCTCGGAGGCAACTCGATCACTTTCGATGGCGGCCTGCAGTTCACTGTTCGCCGCGACACCATCTCTCCGGTGTTCATGAGTCAGAATCTTTTTCGCCAATTCGTCTATGTATACACAAGTTCGTTCTTCAACTGGATCTCGATGACCGGCAGCGCGCAACGAGAGACTGGTCCATTCATCGATCAGAATCTTGCATTCGCGCGACCTGTTCGCCAATGTCGAATTCACGGTTGGCCGCCCGTGGGGCAATACTTCATTGATCACCGGATATTCGGCGCGTGATTTGCTGTTCCGGCCGATCGTCGAAGAGTATTTCAATACGACAACCTATGCCGGGCTGCAGCATAAGTTCGGCCGCCGACTGACCGCCGCAGCGCTCGCCGAGGATTTGCGATCGTGGCGCGTCCAAAACACGCAGTATGCGATTGCGCAGGCGCTGCTTCCGGGCGGAAGGTTCGATTTTCGCGCCACTCCGCGATGGAGTGTTCAAGGCTCGTTCATTTTGTCGCGGGGATCCGGCTATCACGCTTACGACAATGTTCAGAGCGAGCTCTTGGTTTCCTACGTCCGTCCGCTGCATGGCAATGTCCGGGGCGATACGGGCGAAGTTCCGGTGGCGTTCCCGATGCGCTTCTCCGTCGGAGTCCAACAACAGACGTTCTACGATTTCCCCGGGTCCAACTCCAGCAAAAATACCTTTCTGCCCATTGTGCATTTCTCGTTGTTCTAGGACGGTCGCTGTCGGCGCATGACGCTCATCGGGAAAACTCGAGTCCAGGATCCTTCTAACGATTTCTCGGCCACTCAGTCCAGAACTCGGGCGAAGGCGCTCCGCCAGAAACTGCTCGGCGGTTCGCTTACCCTCCTTGCCGGTTCCGGCCTGGTCGGAATTACAAATCTTGTCTACAACGTCGCGACGGCTCGGTTACTGGGCCCGACAGGCTTTGCGCACGCCACTGCCGTCTACACACTGTTAATGCTGGCGTCGGCGATCACGCTGTCATTCCAGGTCGTTTGCGCGAAATATGTGGCTACTTCTAAGACGGCCGAGGAGAAGGCTTCCGTCTTTGCGGCGTTACATTTAAGGGCTTGGCTCGCCGGCGTCGGCATCGGCCTTTTCCTGTTTCTCTTTAATCGCGTTATCACGTCGTATCTAAATCTTCCAGATCCCGTCTTAATTTCCCTGCTCGCGCTCGGAACAGCTTTTTATATCCCCTTGGGAGTCCGCCGTGGGTATATCCAAGGCATCCACGCATTCCGCGCCTTGGCCGTCAATTTCATGCTCGAGGGAGTAGTCAGGCTCGGCGGTGCCTACTTGCTCATTAAGCTTGGACTCGGCGTTAAAGGGGCGGTATTAGCCAGCGTCGTGGCTGTCTTCGCATCCTATTTCCTCGCAAAGCCGAGTCCAGGATTTGAGTCTTTTCGCACTTCGTCCATTTCGATTTCATCCGGGGAAGGCTTGCAGGCCATCGTATTTTTCTCGGGCCAGGTTGTTATCAACAATTTTGATATCGTGCTGGTGAAGCACTTCTTTGCGCCGGAGCAGGCCGGCATTTATGCGGCGGTTTCACTGGTCGGACGTCTGGTGAACATGTGCGCATGGTCTGTCGTGAATACAATGTTCCCGGTTTCAGCTGCGGCACGTTCGAGCGATCGGGAAGCCAGGCCGGTGCTCTTTATGTCGCTGTTCCTGGTGTTCTTGATTTTGTCCGTTTTAATCCTTTGTCTGTGGGCGATTCCAAGCTTCTTGTGGCGAACTCTCTTTGGCTCCCACTTCGCGTTGCAGAACTTCGGAGGTCTGGCTGCGCTGTTGATTCTCTACGCCGTTACCACCGGAATCTACTCGTTAAGTTCAGTCATGATCACCTACGAGATGTCGCGCAAGATCGCGAATACGAGTTGGGTTCAATTGGCCTTTAGCGGGGCCTTGGTGATCGGAATCTGTCTTTTTCATACGTCCTTGCGGCAAGTCATCTTCGTGCAGTTGATTCTCATGGTGATCCTTTTCGTGATGGTGGCCTTGCCGTTACTGCACCGCGAGATTGCGCCGGTGGATCACCGCACTTACTCGAGCCTTCGAATTGTGCGGCCCATGACTGACTACGAGGTCATCTCAGAATTCCTGCGCAGTGAGTTTCACCATCCCGAGTTCGAGGAATACCGGCAGGAGTTCGGACGCATCGTGAACGAACCCAACCTTGAGAGTCATCGAGAAAATGCACTGCGGCGGGCCCTCCTGTTTCTTCGCCGGGGCGCAATGTGGAGGGAATTGCCGGAGGATACTGCGTGGTTCAAAGTCGAATTGGCCCGCAAGGATCTGGAGCGGATACGTTTCTTCCCAAGAGCACAGTGGAGACGCGTGGCCGAAGGAAGCTTCTACCTGACGGACATGGTCGACTGCTTGAGGCTCAAGTGGCAGGAATCACCCGACGACGAATTCTTTCAAAAACTTCAACTGTTAAGCGATCCGGTTCAGGAAGGCCGGGTGAACCCGACCGTTCTGTTGATCGGAGTCGACGCCCAAAGCCCCTTGACTATCCTCGATGGGAATCACCGCATGGCAGCCGGGATGCTTGCTCAGCCACCCGCAACGCTAGAGAGTTTTCAGTTTATTTGTGGTCTATCGCCCGCAATGACTCGCTGCTGCTGGTATCGTACGAACGTAAATACAGTGTCGCGCTATCTGACGAATCTTCTTCGGCACATCTTCTACGATCCAGAATCAGACATTGGTCGTTTCGCGGAACTTGATTCATAACAACGTCTACTGTGGCCGAGTGGCATTATTTGCCGGAGATGGTGGCTGAGTTGACTCCTGGACGGGGCTATTATCACGGTGGCGGAGCACTACCGGTTCATTCTCCTGTCTCAGTGCGTTACGCTGTTGTGTAACTTTAGCTTCCACTTCGGTGTCGTTGCTGTCCGCAACCGAATTCAACTTTTTACCTTCCGCGGTAGTACGAGTCGCGACTCCGACTGTCGTCGATGCCCCGACGGACTGGCGAGCGCGTTCATAAAAGAATTCTGCAGTCTCGCGGTCGCCTCCTAATTCCGCGACATACCCGATGTTATTCATCGAGAAAGCATTGTTCGGGTCGAGAGAGTAGGCCTTGCGAAAATCCGCCTCGGCTGAGCGTAAATCGTTTCGGTTGACGGCCGAGACACCTCGCAAGTTCAGTTCTGCTACCTGCTCCGTTACATCTTGCCGCCGTGCCAGATGATCGCGTAACGCTTTCGCATTTTCCTGCGCCATCTGGCTCACCGGACGGCCACGCCATGATCGATCAGCTGTGACGACGGCCGTCACTCCCGGTGCGCCATTCGAGGCTTCGTCGAAAAGTCGGAGCGCTTCTTGTTCCTCGCCCTCCATCTCTTTCGCCGCGCCGAGATTGTTTAGCGTATACAGATTATGCGGATCATTTTTCAACGCCGTCGCCAACAGTATGTCGGCCTCCGCCGCTCTTCCCTGAGCCAGCAATCGCACCGCTTCCACGTTCGCGTGATTGGTCTGAATTGGCCCGGTCGCAACCGCCACGGCATCTTTCATCGGCCGCCCCTGTGCCTCCCGTGCGCTGGCTCGATCGACGATTGCATCGCTGGGTTGCTCGGCAGCCAAAGCGTAGAAGCGTTCGGCACGCTCGATCTGTCCCTGCAACTCGGAAATGTAGCCAAGATTATTGAGAGTGAACGAATCGTCCGGATCAAAGAGGTACGCCTTGTAGAACAATTCTTCGGCTTTCTTCAGGTTGTGCTTGCGAACCGCCTCGACACCTTCACGATTTAGCCGTTGAACGGGTGTGATAATGCTTCGCCGCGGAATCGTGATCTTTATGTCTCCCGCGCGAGCGCACCGAGGGATGCCGATGGATGCTGCCGCAATCGCGAGAACTCCAAACTGAAACCAGGATTTCGAGTGCATAGCTTTGCCTTTGGTTGCCACGGAATGGCGGAATTGCACTGTCTTTGGATGCCACCGAAGCCTGTTTGTTTGCCGCCAGATGGCGCCTCAAAGAGGCTGGTTCGTCGAAATAAAGGCCACCTTCCTGTGCGAAATCGGCATCAAAAAGGCTCGTGAAATCTGTGCTCAACTCTCGAGTGGTTCTGTGTCTGGGGAGCGCTTTGCTGTGCACCGCTATCGCGCCCGCGCAGACAACCGCCCCCGCATCAACCATGGTCTCACCCTCGAAGGCGTCCGCGGAACCGGTAAGCATCGAGCCCGTCAAGCCGACTCCGAAAGCGTCGCCGGAAGCTGCGATCAGTGTGGATCCTGCCAGCCTCTTGCCAGATCTGCCTCGCTTGCCACAGAGAAATGCGACTCTGATTGGCGGAACCATTTCTCGGTTGGATCGTGTGCGCGACCGTTTCACCGTCCGCGTTTTTGGCGGCGGACACGCGACGATTCTGTTCGATCCGCGCACAAAAGTGTTTCGCGGTACGAATGAAGTCACTCTCACTGATCTGCACGAAGGCGACCGCGTTTATCTGGACACGATTCTCGACGGTGACACGGTTTTCGCTCGCACAATTCGCCTAAGGGCAGGCGAGGCATCCGGCGAGACGCAAGGAATCGTACTGAAGTATCGCGAGGACAGTGGGGAATTGACCATTCGTGACGGAATTTCCCCTCAGCCCGTTCGCGTCCGACTGGGCTCGGCAACCAAGTTCATGCAGGGACAGCAGAATGTATCTGCGAGTGCACTTCAAGCGGGGGCACTGATCGCAGTAACGTTTGACTCGCAAGGTAATGGCAATGATATTGCGCGTGAAATATCCATCCTTGCCGCTCCGGGGGCGCATTTTACCTTCACCGGCCAAGTAGTGCACATTGATTTACGGTTGGGCTTGCTCGCTTTGAATTCCTCTACCGACCACAAAACATACGAAGTTTACTTAGACCAGTCGGTCACGCCGGATAACAACCTGCATCCTGGTGCGAACGTTACAGTCCTGGCAACTTTTGACGACTCCCGATACATCGCCCACAGCTTAACGATCGATTCTCAGAATCAGTAGCAGCTATTTCAGTGCTCGTTACCGACGAGCATTGGTGTGTCTGATTTATTCCTACCCGTAGCTATTGCAGGACCGCCGCGTTGCAGACTCCGTCCGTAGGTTGAGCGGGAGCGTTGCTCGGAGGCGTTGCCCAGGGGACATTCTGGAAGTCGAAGAATTCCGTCATGTCCATTTGCGCGGCATCTCGCTGAGTCAGCGAAGCGACGTTGAACCGCGTCTCAATCAGCTTCAAAATCGCCGTGTAATCAGCCTCGGTATGTGAGACGTAGTTCTTCTTTGTAAAGGGGGAGATAACGATCAGGGGAAGACGATATCCGGAGTAGTTGAAATCGCAATTGGGGCCATTCGGATCGTTTGTGGATGTACACAGATCTCCCGTCTCAAGATCCATGGGGGCGATGCCATCCGGATTCGGCTCTGGAAAGGGAGGCACATGATCGTACAGCCCGCCGGGTTCGTCGTAAGTGAGAATGAAAACCGAGTCCTTCCAAGAGGTGCTCGACATCAGAGGATTAATCAAGCTCGCAACGTACGAAGCACCCGTCTGTATGTCGGTTCCAGAACTCGGGTGTTCATCGCGGCCCGATTCGTATCCTGCCTCAATCAAGGCTACGGAGGGAAGAGTGCCATTCTGTACGTCCGTGAGATACTGCGACACTGGTACGACATTGCTTGGCAGCTGATTCGGCGGAGCATACTCCGCAAACTGCGTCAGGTAGGTACATGCTCCAGTCGTTGAGGATGTGGATGCATCTTTCACAATTCCTCCCTTCACTCCGGTCCGCGAATCCCCCGGCGTGGTGGGACATATATCGTCGCTGTAATACACCTTCCAGCTGACTCCCGCCTTTGTGAGTTCGTCAAAAATTGTCGTAGCGGTAAGGGGCGCATTGTCGGCAGCATCGGTTCCTGGGGGATACGCATATCCCTGCGACGTCGCGGCGAACAAATACATGCGGTTGATTTGGGTGCGGTCCAACGCAGGCGCAAACCAACGGTCAGAAGTGGCGAAATTCGAGGCCATGAAGTAGTAGTACGGCAGATCCGTCCAGTCGTAGTACCCCATGGCGCGAATCCCAGCCGTGTCGGTGTACTGTGGGTCTGCTCCACCTGCGTTTTCGTTGATCGCAAAATTTGCGGCATTCCAAACGAATCCATCCATCGCCGCCGTCGTGGAGCTCGGCGTTTGCAGGTTCCAGTCGAGATGGCTTTCATCCCATGACGGACTCAAATTCTCAATGCATTCGCTCGCGACATGGAAAGCGGACACGGTACTGGTACCGTCGTAGCTGGGGTTCGATGCCGTCGATGGCATTGCATCCAGCTGCTGCGCCGGATACCCGTTCGCGGCCCAGTATGCTGGCAGCTGCCCAAAATATGTGTCGAACGATCGATTCTCCTGGGCCATGAAGATGATGTGATTGATCGATGAAATGCCAGAGGTTGGGGGAGTGGTCACGGGTGTCGTCCCCTGTTGCAGACCTTGGCAGCTTGAAATGGCGAGGGTTGCTGCAGCGACAATGGCTGCAGAAAAGCAAGAACGCAGTCTTTCGTTGATGACCATGCGGATTACCCTTTTTCTGTGGGCCTGAGTTCGATTCAAGTCCAAGGTTTGATGACTTCTTTGGCTGGAATGTTGGTTTGCGCGCACCCGCATGTTCGGAGCTAAACCTATGCGAAAGAGGAAGATCCGGTTTCCCGTCAAAGCCGCAAAGCCATACTTCCTCCTCGCCGTGGTCAGGGCGCGAACTCGTCAGTGAACTTGATTGGCAGCTCCTCTAGCACTACCGGCCAATCCCCAGTGAACTAACGTGACCTTTTGCGGAAAACGATTCCGCACTAAGCTCCTCTCGATCCCAGAAAGTCCCAGAGCAGTTTTCGAGGAATCTACAGGCTTGCGCGCCTCCCTCCGAATTTGCTCAAGCAAGAAGCAAGCCCCAGTAACTCCGCTCCTGAGGGCAGATGTGTCGAAATTTTTGGCAAGTTACAGTCCTGCTCCTGTCGGTGACAGGTGTATGCGTGGCGGGAACCCCCGTCGTACCCACAACCACGTTGGCCGCGCAGACGGCTAACAATACGAGCGCCGCCAACAGCTTTAACAATCAGAGCAACGGAAATTCTGGTGCAGGAAATGTAAGCAAAGTCGACGTCCACTCTTTGCTTTATGCGGGAGCAAGCACCAAAGTTTACGCTCATCTTTTATTGTGGTTCGGCGGATCGAACCATATGAACGTCGGGTACAGCTCGACGGATCCCAACCAGATCCACAATCAAATTACCGACATGATCAGCCGTGGCATCGATGGCGTCGTCATCGATTGGTATGGCCCAAACAACAGCATCGATCAAGCCACCAAGTTGGTCATGGCGGAAGCTGAGACACACCCCGGATTTACTTTCGCAATCATGATCGACCAGGGTGCGATTGAGTGGTACTCGTGTTCTGGCTGCACACCCCAGCAGGCTCTGGTTAGCGATCTGCAATATATTCAGCAAACGTATTTTTCTTCTCCTGCGTACATGACCCTGCAGGGAAAGCCAGTCGTCACGAACTTCAACATCGATTTGTCCTACTCCGTCGATTGGAATGCAGCGGTAACAAATCTTTCCACACAACCCGCTTTTCTTTTTCAAAACAACAATGGATTTACGCACGTGCTCAGCGGAGGAAGCTATTCCTGGGTGATGCCCACCACGTCCGACTACGGAATGAGCTATCTCACCAGTTTTTACGACGCCGGCATGCCACTGAATAGTGAGCAGACAGTCGGAGCCGCCTATAAGGGCTTCAACGATTCACTCGCGTCCTGGGGCTCAAACCGCATTATGGGACAGCAATGCGGCCAGACGTGGTTGGAGACATTTTCCGAAGTCAATAACCTTTACAACTCGGGGAAGCAGCTATCTTCTTTACAACTGGTTACGTGGAACGATTACGAGGAAGCAACCGAGATCGAATCTGGAATTAATAACTGCATGAGCATCTCCGCTGCGGCGTCCGGCAACGCTCTTCGGTGGTCTATTCAAGGAAACGAGAGCACCGTCGATCATTACACCGCTTACATCAGCACCGACGGTCAGAATCTCATGTCACTCGGAGAAGCCAATACCGGCACTTCTTCGCTCAACCTGTGCAGTTATTTGATACCCGACGGAAACTACATCGCCTATGTTCAGGCTGTAGGAAAGCCGAGCATCACCAATCAGATCTCCCGACCGGCGGCTGTCTCTTTGAATTGCGGTGGAGCAACAACCACCAGCGGCACTTTGAGCTTGGGAGCAAGTCCCAGTTCGGTGAGCATCACTCCTGGTAGTTCGGGCAAGGTGACTGTAACCGTGACGCCTGGCTCCGGGCAGTTCAATAATGCTGTCGGTCTGAATTGTTCGGGCCTGCCGGCGGGGTTAACTTGCTCGTTCTCGCCCTCGTCCGTCACCCCCGGAACCCAGAGTGTCAGTTCCGTGCTGACTGTGATTGCCGCGCCCGTTATCGCTGCGGACCGACATGAAGGAAGGCATCTGCCCATCGCGACGTTCTTCAGTTTCGGACTGTTCGGGATCGCCCTGATTGGGAAAATTCACCGCCGACGGATTCTTACTGCTCTGGGATTGCTCGTCTTTATTGGACTGATTTTCGGCAGTCTCTCTTGTGGGCGTAACGCCGCCAGCGCCATCTCGCCGTCCACTCCAACTCCGACGAGCTACGTCGTCACTGTCAACGGAGACGCCGGTGCCGTTCAGCTTTCCACGACCGTTGTGGTTACCGTCAAGTAATGAACGGTCGTCGCCATTCCATGTTGTGTGCAACAATGCAGAGCGCCTAGACCAACTTAGTGAATTTCTGGTCATCAAGCGCAGCAGCAGGGACTTTGAAGGAATCCATCGCGGCAAGCGCCGTACTCGCGAAATGTGTCTGAGAGTTTGGACTCTTTGCTGAAGCTCAAAGTGCCGGAGATATTTTTGCACGACGTTGGGCATTGTCATGCGCAACGCCGCCGAGAAGTTTTGCTCTGCCATCGCCCGCTGTTTTTCGGGATTCTGAAGGAACTGGGCCAGGCAGTCCGCAAGGCCTCGTGCATCTCCGGGCGGATAAAACTCAATCGCCAAGTCCTCGCCCTGTGCCATTTGCCGGAAGTCGCTCAGGTCTGCGCAGATGATGGGCACGCCGTAGGCACAAGCCAGGTGTGCGACTCCGCTGCACCCTGTTGATGAAGAATAGGGCATGACCGCTACAGTCGAGCTCTGGAAGACATTCCCCAATTCCTCTTCGGGGACGTATCCACAGAATTCGATATTAGGATTGTGGGCGCAACGCTCTTTCATTGATGCTGTATAACCCGCGGCCTGCGGGTGGTCTCCCCCCGCAATGACGAGCTTTGCATCCGGGACCTGTTCGAGAAGAAGATCGAAGGCTTCGATCATAAGTTCCAGCCGCTTATAGGTTCCCCATTTCCCGAAAGCGAGAATTCGATGTGGAGCTCCGCGTCGAGCAAAATCCGGCAACTCCGGCCTGCGCGTCAAAATGCCGTGTGCCCGCAGATGAACGTTATCTCTCCCATACTTATCATTCAGAATCTTGCGATATCCCGGCATGAGTACGGACACAGAATTCGCCAGTAGAAGCATCCGGGTCGCGATGGCACCCGCCATTCGATACAGACCCTCATGGCGAATTCCAGCATCTTTTAATTCCACCGTATCCATCAGGTGATGCAACGTTACATGTGTATAGCGTCCGCTTAGCCTGGCCAGCAAAGGGGTCATCAAGCCGCTGAAAGCAATGAGAGGATTGCGTCCGAAAGTGCTGAACAGCAGGTTGAACCAAACAACGTCCGGCTTTAAGCGGCGCAGCGTTCTCGTCAATCGAATCACGCTGCCGGGATCATCAAATGACCAGCAACGCAAGACTGAAAAGCCGTCTAACTCTACGTGATCGGAGGGGAGTTGGTCAGCCAGAACCGTGAGATTAAGGAACGGATTCCGCTGCAACTCCTGAGCGATATGGAAGCCGTATTCACTCAAACCCCCCGTGCTGGGAGGGAAAGTTGTCACCAAACAGATCTTCATTCGTCTCCCGTCTCGTAGCGGCAGTAGATTCGATGTGCATTCAGTAGAAGATGTTGCAGGAAGGAGCAAGAAAGGGGAGTGCCTTTAGCCCTCAGAAGTGCCGGCCATGCCGGCCCTCCGCAAGTCGATTTGGGATGAGGGCTCGTTTTCGCGCGACCAGTTCTCGTTTATCAAGTCGCGGATCGTTTCGGCAGTTTCTTCGACCGTCCCGGGGGGCAGAATTCTCATTCCGACTAGTCGAGCAATTTCAAAATAAGATTTCCGATTGAGGCGAACAAACTCCAGCGGGTATTCAGGTTTGCGAGCGCTTGCAGCCTCAGGCTCAGCGTCAACCAACAGCGCCAGGTCAGGCGCGGGCACAATGCGCAATAACGAGCGGACATAGAATCGCGTTGCCCTGCGATGTAGCGGCAGATTAGCCAACTCGTCATACATATAGCGATCAAAAATTATGATGTCTGCATTTCCTTTGAATCGCGCCATTGTGCGCCGCAGACTAAGAGCGTCCAGCAAATAAAGAAGGAGTCGAAACAGGGTGATGTACCACGACGTTACATTCTTGTCGCGCCGTTGAATCGGATCCTCTGAGCTCCCAACTCCCCGGTCCCCTTTGAACACTTTGTAGCTGATTCCCTCGCGCAAGCTTCGTAACGCTACGATGTCGTCCCAGAAAGTGTACAGGTTGGAACTTATCCCGCGTTCTTCCAAGAAGCTGCGGAAAGCATCGATCTGCGTGCTCTTGCCGGCCCCGTCAATTCCCGAGAAGCTCACGATTTTCATGCCAGATCTGCTCCTCGTTGCCGCGGCAGTGTGCGACTCTAGTGCGCGCCAGGTGGTTTGCTCGAGGTCGCTTCGCTGAGCGCGATGACCGTTCCCAAGGCTGCACCGGCTGCGACGATCGCTGCTACTTTGATGACGATTGTGCGGGTTCGACGCTGCTTTCCCGGAGCGATCGCGATTCCGGCGGGCTCAGCGGCAGTAATGCCACTGACTTTCGGCGCCTCGGCGGCAGCCGTTCCCACGGGACGCTGAGGTGTTTGATCTTGAGCCGACGCTGACTGCTGGGCAGATGTCGCTCCAGTTTGAGAGGTAGTGCCAGGGGCATCTTGAGACTGAGCCCTCAATGAGCCTGGACTGTCGGGCAGCTCTACTGGTGGGGACAGCGTAGCTACGGACGCCAAGTTCTCCTGGCTACTCGGTTCCTGAGTTACTGGAACTGTTGGGCGCTGTGTTTCTTGCGCAGCCATTGCCAACGGAAGGCCACAGGCCAAAGCACAAGAGATTAGGGATAAACACCGGGTTCCCAACTTGAGCATCGGACCTCCTTAGCTGGCCTGCTTAAGCGCTTCCATTTCTCCAAATACGGTTGGCTGCCACGGAGCGCCCTCAGGAATCGCATCGGTGGGAACGGCTTGGAAACTTCTCACAGCTTCATCGCAAGTCTCGAATGTCTCAAAAATGCGCGCCACTCGCATCAGCTCAAGAATCACTTCGGATTCCGGAGACAACGTGGCAAGCTTAAGGTCGCCGTCTCGCTTAAGCGCCTCCTCGAGACAATGCAGAAGCATCTCGACCCCCGCGCTATCGATGGAGCGGATCTGCGAACAATCGAGCACGAGTCGTGGACGAACCGATTGGAGTAGTGGCCCGGCTTCCTGCATGAATAAATGGACCTCCTGGGCATTGAGTTCCTCTGGTACCTGCATTACTACGACGGGCCAACTGGTTAGCATTTTTCGTACCCCTTTAAAGTTTTACTTGCTCAAACATTCGAATGGCGAAGCGGAACCTAATCTGCATTTTGGTTTCGGCCAGCCGTAATCTGCCCATCCACGCCAGACCCGGACCAGAGACTACGTACTACCCCGGCAAGGGGCTTGTTCTGCCGCATCACAACTGGATCTCCAATCTTTAACATCACTCCGTGGTGCAAATTCACCAAACTTCGACCATCCACGACCGAATGAGCCAAATCGAGCCCAATGCCGACATAGCTATTGGGCAGGATCGTCGTATCCTCCACCACCGTTCCATAATCGACATAAGAATCTCGCTCGATGTTGCTATATCGTGTAACCAAGCACTGCTCAGAAATGGTCACGTCACGTCCAATGAAAGACGGCGAAACGATGCGGGCGCTCTTTTCCACCTGCGCCCCGTCGCACATCCAGATGCCGTGTCGAACTTCAGACCCTTGCGGGCGCAGCCGGCATCGCGAATTGAAACTGTCGACGACGAGCCGACGCAAGTCTCTCGGATGTCGAAGCCGGTTTATGTAACCACGCACCGGGTAGTATGTAGACTTGCCGAGTTGTAATCTGGAAAAGAGATTCGCATTGTCTATCACTTCTGGACGAATCATCCACAAATCCAGCGGACCTTCATCGTCAAAACCTCGAACCACATTGTCGGAATGTTCTCCGAAGAACCGAACAGCGTCTCCTAGATCAAACTCGACGTAAGCACCAATACGCATGATCAGCACACAATCGAGCCTATCTTCGTATCTCGCTAGCTCAGCTACCGCCGCTTCCCACGGGTCCGCTGCCGTAAGGATTGTCAGGCTTGGATGTTCGTCAAAACCTTCACTTTCCACCGAGCTGCTACAGCAAATTGCAATGCTTTCGATACCGTCGCGTAACAATCGCTCCACAGTTCGGCGCACCACTGAAGTCCCAAGTACATCGACACTCGCAAGCACAGTGTGCTGGATTGCCGACGGGGCCAAGTCCACTGGACCGCTGTCATTCCCAACGATGACGATCGCCTTTGCCACTCGATTTGACTCCCAGAACTCCCGATGCGCGCCGGCGGTCGGGATCAAAATTATCTTGTGGACGCAGTGGCTAGCATCGCAGTCGCAGTCTTCGCCGAACGCCGGCGAATTTTTGTTTTCGGGAACAATAGTGCCCGCATTTTGAGCTTCGCCTTGTGGAGCTGCGATTTCGAATTGCCAATTGAGCAATCGAGTAACTGAGCAATCTCGTGATGCTGGTAACCCTCGACCTCATGGAGAGCGAAGATTGTCCGGCAGCCTTCTGGCAATTCTTCTAATGCACGGCGTAGGGCAATACGATCAACCACTCCACTCAAGTCCGGATCGTTCTTGCCGAAATCACGATGGAGAGAAGGGGATTCCGGGTTCACCGGTTCATCCAGAGACACTGTCGGCGGCGACTTGCGGCGCCGTAGCTTCATCAGGACAGTATTGACAGCGACTCGATACAACCAGGTCGAGAATGCGGCATCGCCACGGAACGAGCTAACGGTGCGGAACACCTGCAGGAAAGCCTCTTGAGTCAGATCCTCAGCTTCGGCAACATCTTTCGTCATCAGCAGACACACTGAGTAAACGCGGTTTTTGTGTTGCTGAAACAACGTCGCGAAAGCCTGCTCATCGCCGGCTTGCGCACGTTTTACCAAGTTGATCTGTGAATCGTCACGGCCTTTTATGCTGGTAGAGGCAATGACACTCGCTTCTGTCGCTGGAATCGCACAGGTCGCCACGGTTGGTCTCCTTCAAACACTTGAGAGTTTTTTCGCGTACAAGAAACACTCGCGAACAACTTAATCAGGGTAGAGAAAGACGCGCCGCGGTCGTATCGGGTCACATCTGTAAACACTTGCAGGAGACGCTGTAAGACTTCCGGATTCTGTTCTTAAGTCAGGGCTTAGGACTGAGGAGACGAGTTTGGGCGGCGATTCATTAGAAAGCTACGTATCATGCCGCCTAAAATTCAGGAAAGTTACCGATTGACATTCCGAATCTAATAAAGATGGAACTCTACTTCCACGCTGATTTGCACATCGACCGGCCTTCCATCTTTGAGCGCGGGCTGAAACCGCCATTGCTTTACGGCATCAATTGCCTTCGCATCGAGTCCGAATCCCAAACCACGCGCGACTCGAATGTCTCGAGGATGACCCGACGAATCCACGATCAGCCATAACACGCAGGTTCCTTGTTTCTTCGCTGCGCGGGCTTCCTCTGTGTAGTCAGGATCCGGCGCCGAAAGCGCAGTCGGAGCGGAAATGCCGCCGCCAACACGATAAACTCCTCCGCCGATGCCGCCACCACTTCCGACGCCCACTCCTGGTCCATGGCCAACACCGACGCCGCCGCCGGAACCAGATCCGATGCCGCCGCCAGACCCAGTTCCGTTCGAGGGCGGAGCCGCGGGCAGCACAGCGGCAGCATTCGTACCGATCGTCGGCATGTGATTGTCGGCGACATGAACCGTAGGTGGCATGACGACTGTGGGCTCGACGGCAAGTTTCGGCTTTTCATTCCGCATAACAATCGCCGGAGGAGTAATTTGCTGCAGAGCTGGCTTCGGGAGATGTCCTTTCGGAGCAGGCAGCACGTCGTGATCGCCGCCGCCACCACCGCCGCTGATAACCTTCTTCGCGGCAGGCAAAGCATATGTGTCTGGAGACGGGGCAATCAACGTCACGATTTGCCGGGTTTCGCGCTGCGTGATCTGATGTGAAACGAAAATCCCGCTGAGCAGCAGGCCGACGAGAGCGATGTGTACGACAACAGAAACAGCAACGCCGTTGGCGCGGTAGTTGTTGTACTTGCCCCAGATTTGATCGGGCGCCTGGGAGAAGGTCGAGCGGGTCTTCGAGGGCGAGCGGAACTCTCTTCCACGAATGCTGGTTATATCGCGCGCAGGCATTTCCAGCAGGGACTCACCACTGTATGCAGAATTACGATGGCTCGACATGAAAGCTCCTCGGGAACCCTTCATCCGTTCGTATCAATAGATGCCCGAATGCGACCTGCGGGTTTGAGACAGTCGCTTCAATTCGAGCGCCGATGCAAAGAAAAAGAAAAGGTGGAAGCCGTCGGGCCTCCACCATCGGTTATCTAGCAAGAACCGTCACTGCTCGCCGTTCACAAACGTCCAGCTAGCAGCAAAACGAGGACTACGACGACTACGAGTCCCAAGCCACCGCTCGGGTAGTATCCCCAAGATCGGCTGTAGGGCCAGGTAGGCAATGCGCCGAGGAGCAGCAAGATCAGGACCACTAGCAAAATCGTATACATAATGTTTTCCTCCGTGAGATCAGGTTTCTAACGGCGACACGTTGTTCGAATCTGATACGTGCAACTCCATCAAACTACTTCGCTGATGAACCGCCCATCGAATTCGAATCAGTATTCATGCTCGATTCTTTGCCCTTGCTTTGGGCTGAATACTTACGAACCGCAGCGAGGAAAGGTGCGCTTGTAGACGTAGGCCGAACCTTGCCACTCAAAATATCGGCGAAAGGCTCAAATTTCCCGTACAGCAGGCGAGTTTCGTCTTTGTCCTGCGTAATCGCCGCTCCACTCAGGTCTACGCCGGCGAAAAGTCCGCGAGCTCGCGAGTAGGTGAGGACTTCAGAGCGCATCTTGATATCGGTATCCGCTCCCGCATCGCGACCAACGGGACCAGCGGCTGCGGACGCGTCCGCGCCGAGTTTAAACTTACTCGAGAGCAGATGATCCATTCCCTGCTGGTTCATCACGACCATCACGAGATCGACGGCCTGTCCACCTAATTGCAATCCCCAGCTTCCGCCGGTGATTGTGATAGGGGCTGGAGCGCTCCATCCATGCTCTGTGCGGCAAGTGGCGACGCCTTTACCGTGGTTGCCACCAAATCCGACTGCAATTTTCACCATTGACGGGATAACTGCGATGCATTTTGCCCCGCTCATGACCTTGTCTGGAATCGCTTTGTCCGGAGTTCCCATGATTTCGTCCAGTACCTTTGCGGACGCATCAATACGCTTGGCGATATCGGAATCATCTTTCTTATCATCAGCCGACCAACCCATGCCGACGAACAAAGAACAGATGCTCAACACAAGGAGATATCTCGGCCACCGTGAAGAAATTTGCCTCATAGTTTGTCCTCTTCTTTTTCTTTGTGCTCCAAGTGAGCACCTGCTGTTTGACGATTAAACTGCGATTACCACCGTATCCCTGAACGGAATGAGCTCCTATCCGGATATGCCAGTAAAGGACGGGAGAAACTTCCTGATGAAAGTCATTTTGGGCCGTAACGGCTGACCGTCGCCTTACGGGGATTAGGCGAGGGCACGAGAAAACATACAGGCTTCACGGTATTGCGACTGGCCGCGTTCAGGTCTTAGTCTGCAGTCTCTACTCGACACAACGCCCCCCAAGCGGGTGCCGGTCCTCTGGGACGGACCGGCACCTGCTCCTTCCCGAGATTCTTCTGTAGCGATCCAGGCCGTACACAACAGCTTTTATTGAAATACATACTTGCGGGGATACGGGCGGGGTTGGCCGCTCGTTAGGATTGAACCGCAAACAATTCAGAATCGGAGGAGAACCTCATGCTGTATTGGGCAGTGGTCTTCCTGGTGGTTGCATTAATTGCTGGAGTGCTGGGATTCACAGGCATAGCCGTTGCGACCGCCGGAATCGCGAAGATCCTTTTTATCGTCTTCCTCGTCTTGTTCCTCGTTTCACTGGTGGGACACTTCGGACGTGGAAGCACGGTCCGGTGAACGAACGCAATTGATGGTGGCTCCCTCCCGAGGGAGCCATCTCAGCGTTTCTTGCGGCCAGCGACGATGTGTTCCCTAGGCGCTGGGCCTTAGTCGTATAGTGCCCCTGATAGTCCCCGTCTTGCCCACAAAGATCATTCGTAGCAAAGGCAGCCCCTTGCGAGATTGTCCCAACCGTTTTAATCCGTTGATCCTGCGATAGGGAAGAAGAAGCGGGCGAGCAAGGGCGGCTTCCAAGCCGATCAAACTGCAAAGGCCCGACGAGGGCCGCCGTGTGCAGTCACTCCCTCTCGGGACGTGCCCGCCCAAGTACGGTGTTGAGACTACCAGAAGAACCCGGTTGCGGAATCCATCAAACCACGTATGTCCGGTTTTCGTTTCCTTAGAGGGACATTCGCCACTTTATCGACCATTAATCGCCGGTCCACGACTGAGGCTATTGCCGCATCCAAGCTGTAAATGATGGGATTGGGCTTGCAGGTAGCATGGCTTCTGGTGGTCGCGATTCCGGTCGCGTGTATCGCGTGGACCGTGACTCACGAAGAGGTCTTTCGCGAGCCACGACAATATTGCCAACAGGAATGCACTACTGCGAACAGCTTCTTTCGCCGGAAATTCTTCTACCTATTCACTTGCGAATATTGCTTCAGCCACTACGTCTCGGCAGGGATTCTCGCGGTCACACGATATAAGCTGCTTTTCGATGACTGGCGTGGCTACTTTCTCGCCTTCTTTGCGATGGTTTGGATTGCCAACCAATACATGAGCATCTACAACCGGCTGCGCCTCGACATAAAACACGAGCAGGTAGAAATCAAAGCGGACGAGAAGGAAGTAAAGGAAGAAGAAGTAGAAGCAAAGGAAAAAATGAGCCGGCCTGGGCATCCCAAGGCGGCTTGAAAGATCTGAATCGGACGATCGTTACACAGTGACCGTATCTCTAAGAGGTTCGTGTCTTTTTGCCGGAATGACAACCTCTACAATGGTTCCTGGATTTGCATTCGCTAATCGCAGGCTCCCGCCCAGCTCGCTGACACGCTGACGCATCCCACCGATTCCGATACCCACACTATCGGGCCGCAGCTGAATCACCTGCTCCGGGATCCCTTTTCCATCGTCCTGAACTGTCACTACGATGTTCCCTTCTCGGAGCATCACGCTTACCAGCCCATTGCGAGCCCCAGAATGACGAAACATGTTCGTCAGGGCCTCTTGGACAATTCTGAATACTGCGGTTTCGAGTTCGGACTTCAACCGGCCGAGATCCGGAGGGTCCACCTCCAGGCGTACTTCAATCCCACTGCGTTCCGACAAGCCCTCCAGAAACCAGCGCAATGCTGATACCAGCCCTACTTCATCTAATAGCGGTGGGTGCAAAAGGTGGGAGATCGACCGGACCTGCTGGATCGCGCGATCGACCAATTGACTGGTTTCACCTGCTGCCTGACGCACAGCGGTCGACGCATCCTTGGCAATGATTCCGTCCAGAATCATTTTGGCAGCGGCCAGTTCCTGCCCAAGCCCGTCATGAATCTCGCGCGCGATGCGGCGTCTCTCTTCGTCTTGCATCGTCATCAACCGGCCGGAGAGGCGGCGCAGCTCAGAGGTCCGGCTGTCTACTAGCCTTTCTAATTCCGCCGCGTTGTTTCGGATTGACTGCTCGAGGATCTTGCTGTCATGAATGTCGGAACAGGTGCCGTACCACTTGAGGATCTCTCCTTCAGCATCTCGCAGAGGGACAGCCCGCGCTCGAAACCATCGATACGCGGAGTCCGCGCCTCGCAACCGGTATTCGGACTCGTACACTTCGCCCGATTGCACGCATCGCATCCAGTGCGAGAGCGACTCAGGCTTATCCTCGGGATGCACATATTCCAGCCAGCCTAACCCTATGGCCGATCCTGCTGGTGCGCCCGTGTACTCATAAAACCGGCTACTGAGATAGTCCCGTGTGCCATCGGCTTGCCGACTAAAGATGATGTCCGGCGCCGTGTGTACGATCGCATCCAACTCCTGGTTTTTCTGGGCGAGATCATTATTCAACTTCTGCAAGTCCAAAGCTTTCTGCTCAAGTTGCTGTGTTCGCTCTGCGACTCGCTGCTCAAGCGCGACGTTAAGCCGTTCAAGCTGAAGCTTCTTGCGGTGCAATTCGGCAAAGACACGGACTTTGGCGCGGAGCACTTCGGGAACAATGGGCACCGACAGGTAGTCGACGGCTCCATGTTGGTATCCCTTCAGTCGATCCAAATCAGTCAAATGCACTGCGGAGACAAAGATAATGGCAGTTTTCTGAAAGCGCGGGTGTTGCCGGATGATTTCCGCCAATTCGAATCCGTCGATGTCGGGCATGCTGACATCCATCAGAACGGCCGCCACATCCGTTTTGAGCAGCTTTTCCAGCGCATCCTTTGCAGAAGTCGCCTTGATCAGGTTTTCGCCCAAATCCGCAAGAATCGCTTCATAACTGAGCAGCTTCCCCGGCTGGTCATCGACCATCAGGATGTTTACTTTTTCTTCGGTGCTCATCAGCCTTTGGACAATCTTCCCCGACCCGCATGCGGCGGGATCATTTGGCCCCGGGATGCTTACACCCATGCTCATCGATGGAGCCACATACGCAGTGCTGACAGTAATTGTTCAGTGTTCACCGGCTTCGCCAGATACTCTGACGCTCCGGCTTCCAAACACTTCTCGCGATCTCCTTTCATCGCCTTGGCTGTCAGGGCAATGATCGGCAACCGGCGGAATGATGAATTCTGCCGGATGACCTGCATGGTGGCGTAGCCATCCATTTCTGGCATCATGATGTCCATGAGGACGATCGCTACATCTGGCGTCGATTCCAGCATGGAAATCGCCTCCCTGCCTGTACCGGCTGTCAGAACCTGCATTCCGCGGCGTTCCAAAACACTGCTGAGCGCAAAAATGTTTCGCATGTCGTCGTCGACAACGAGCACTTTCTTGCCCACCAGAGCTTCATCCGATCGATGCAGCCGATCCAGCATCTTTTGCTTTTCGTTCGGGAGGTTTGCGACCACCCGGTGTAGGAACAGTGCGGTCTCGTCCAACAAACGCTCAGGCGACTCCACGCCTTTGACAACGACACTTCGAGCCAGCGTGTGCAGTCGCGCATCTTCTTCAGGCGACAATTCCTTACCTGTAAATACAACAACCGGCAAGTCGCTCACGCTGGGAATATCGCGGATGCGCTCGAGAATGTCGAAACCACTCATATCCGGCAAACGCAGGTCGAGCACGACACAGTCGAAGGACTCCTTCGCGACCTGCTCCAGTGCCGCCGCGCCAGTCGCAGCCACGATGACATCAATGTCTTCGTAGCCCAGCAACTCACGGATGCTGAGCTGTTCCGCTGGATTGTCTTCCACGATCAACAGACGCTTCCGGCGCGGCGTGGCGTATTCCTTGATCCGCGATAATGCAGATTCCAACTCGTCTGGACTCGTAGGCTTGGTCACGAATGCGAAAGCGCCTCGCGCGAGTCCGTGGTGGCGATCCTCGTCGAGAGTCAACATTTGTACTGGAATGTGCCGGGTGGCAGGGTCTTGCTTGAGATGATTCAACACGGTCCATCCCAGCATGTCCGGCAAGAAGACATCCAACGACACCGCCGTCGGGTGGAATTCTCGCGCGAGGCTGAGAGCTTCGGCGCCACGGAGAGCCACCAGGACCTTGAAGCCTTTATCGCGCGACAAATCGCGCAAGACACGAGCGTAGTGCGGATCGTCTTCAACAATCAGCAGCACGGCATCGTCAGGCTGCAGGTTGTCACGGTCATCCGCAATGTGCTCGACAGGGTGCTCCGAGACGACGATGTTCGATAGTTTCAAAGGCGTCGACGGAGCCTTCCAGTCAGAAGGCGTCAGCTTCGAGGCCGAAGGTCCAACGTATGTGAGCGGCAAGTAGAGAGTGAAAGTGCTGCCTTGGCCCGGGATACTACGCAGCTGAATTTCACCACCCAGCAAGCTGGCCAATTCGCGACTGATCGCGAGGCCAAGACCTGTTCCGCCGTATTTCCTGCTAGTGCTGGCATCTGCCTGCTGGAAGGCCTCGAAGATAATGCGTTGCTTGTCTGGAGCAATGCCGATTCCCGAATCGGCGACTTCAAAGGACACAACCGACGCCGCTCCGCTGAGGATTGGGTGACCTTCGCTCCAACCCTTGCGCGCCACAGAAACCGCGAGGCGTACTGAACCATGCTCCGTAAATTTGAACGCGTTGGACAGCAGATTCTTCAGAACCTGTTGAAGGCGCTTGGAGTCCGTCACCAGGCTACGCGTAAGTTGCGGATCTGCCTGTACCTCGAAAGCGAGCCGCCGATTCTCCGCTTCGTGCCGGAACGGGCGAGCGACCATTTCGAGAAGATTGGAAAAGAACACTTCCTCGGCTTCGACTGATACGGTGCCGGATTCGATCTTCGAGAGATCCAGAATGTCACTGATCAGATTAAGCAAGTCCGTGCCGGCGCCGTGAATCGTGCGCGCGAATTCTACCTGCTTAGGTGTCAAGTTGTGGTCGGGATTTTCGCTGAGCTGTTGGCCTAGCACGAGAATCGAATTCAGCGGCGTCCGCAACTCGTGAGACATGTTGGCGAGGAACTCAGACTTGTATTTCGAAGTGAGAGCGAGCTCCTTCGCTTTCTCTTCAAGAGCGCGACGGGCTTGTTCGATTTCCTGATTCTTGCGCTCCACTTCAACGTTCTGTTCGGCAAGCTGTTGAGCTTTTTGCGCCAGTTGCTCGTTTGTCTGCTGCAGCTCTTTTTGCTGCGTCTGAAGTTCGGCGGCCAATTGCTGCGACTGCTTGAGCAAACCTTCGGTCTGCATCGTGGCTTCAATGCTGTTCAGCACGATGCCGATACTTGCCGTCAACTGCTCAAGGAATGCCAGATGCGAAGCTGTGAAAGCGCTGAGCGAAGCCAGTTCGATCACCGCCTTGACGCGATCTTCGAAGAGGACAGGAAGCACGATCACGTTTCGCGGCACCGACTGGAACAGCCCCGATCGAATCTGTACCGTATTCTCTGGAAGGTCGGAAATCAGCATCCGGCGTTTTTCGGCGGCGACTTGGCCGACCAGGCCTTCGCCAATCTTCAATCTGCGAAGATGACCGTTGTCGCCGTCGTCCGCGAATGCCGACAGCAACACCATGCCAGCTGAATTCTCGGTCTCCATCTGATAAATCACGCCCTGTTGGGCATTGACCAGCGGAGCCAGCTCTGACAACAACATACGTCCCACTGTCGCCAGGTCGCGCTGGCCTTGCAACATGCCGGTAAAGCGCGCAAGGTTCGTCTTCAGCCAGTCCTGCTCCGTGTTGCGATCCGTGGTGAGTCGAAGGTTATCAATCATCGTATTGATGTTGTCCTTCAACTCCGCCACTTCGCCGCTCGCTTCCACCTGAATGGATCGCGTGAGATCGCCTTTGGTTACGGCGGTCGCCACTTCTGCGATAGCGCGAACTTGATTCGTAAGGTTGTCGGCGAGCAGGTTTACGTTGCCCGTGAGATCCTTCCACGTGCCAGCAGCTCCAGGCACATTGGCCTGGCCACCCAAGCGACCCTCGACGCCAACTTCGCGGGCGACTGTCGTCACCTGATCCGCGAAGGTAGCCAGCGTTCCCGTCATGTTGTTGATGGTTTCCGCAAGGGCCGCGACTTCGCCCTTCGCGTTTACAGTCAGCTTTTGAGTCAAATCACCGTTTGCAACTGCCGTGACGACCTTCACAATGCCACGCACCTGCTCGGTGAGGTTGACCGCCATCACATTGACGTTGTCGGTAAGATCCTTCCACGTTCCGGCGACGCCCGGGACCTGTGCCTGTCCGCCGAGTTTGCCGTCGGTACCAACCTCGCGGGCCACGCGCGTGACTTCAGCTGCGAAGGCATTCAATTGGTCGACCATCGTATTGATGGTGTTCTTGAGTTCGAGAATTTCGCCTTTGACATCGACCGTGATCTTTCGCGATAAATCGCCACGTGCCACGGCGGTCGTCACTTCTGCGATGTTTCTCACCTGAGCCGTCAGGTTTCCGGCCATCGCGTTCACCGAGTCCGTCAAGTCCTTCCAGGTTCCGGCGACGCCCGGCACGTTCGCCTGTCCACCCAAGCGCCCTTCGCTGCCCACTTCGCGCGCAACGCGCGTCACTTCCGCGGCGAACGATCGCAACTGCTCGACCATCGTGTTCAGCGTTTCTTTGAGCTGCAGAATCTCGCCGCGCACGTCGACGGTGATCTTCTTCGACAGATCGCCTGTCGCAATCGCGGTCGCGACTTCCGCGATATTTCGCACCTGCCCCGTCAGGTTGCTGGCCATGAAGTTTACGTTGTCCGTGAGATCTTTCCACGTGCCTGCCACGCCCGGCACCTGCGCCTGTCCACCGAGCTTGCCGTCCGTGCCGACTTCACGAGCCACACGCGTCACTTCACCGGCGAATGCGTTGAGCTGATCCACCATGGTATTGATGGTGTTCTTCAACTCGAGAATTTCGCCCTTCACGTCGACCGTGATCTTGCGCGACAAATCCCCGCGTGCGACCGCCGTCGTGACTTCGGCGATGTTTCGAACCTGGCCCGTTAAGTTACCGGCCATCGAGTTCACCGAATCGGTGAGATCCTTCCACGTGCCAGCGACGCCCGGCACATTCGCCTGTCCACCTAGACGCCCTTCTGTACCGACTTCACGCGCCACGCGTGTTACTTCGCCGGCGAACGCATTGAGCTGATCCACCATGGTGTTGATGGTTTCCTTCAGCAGCAGGATCTCGCCACTGACGTTCACCGTGATCTTCTTCGACAAGTCGCCGCTCGCGATGGCCGTAGAAACTTCCGCGATGTTACGCACCTGGCCCGTCAGGTTGCTGGCCATCGAGTTCACGGAATCCGTAAGGTCCTTCCACGTTCCTGCAATGCCCAGCACTTGCGCTTGTCCGCCAAGCTTACCGTCGGTTCCGACTTCGCGCGCCACGCGAGTCACTTCCGAGGCGAACGCGCGCAACTGGTCGACCATGGTGTTCAGGGTGTCTTTTAGCTCAAGAATTTCGCCCTTTACATCGACCGTGATCTTGCGAGACAAGTCTCCGCGCGCCACGGCCGTCGCGACTTCGGCGATGTTTCGCACCTGGCCCGTGAGGTTGCTGGCCATGAAGTTTACGTTGTCTGTGAGATCCTTCCAGGTTCCAGCGACGCCCGGCACTTGGGCCTGTCCGCCGAGTTTGCCTTCGGTGCCGACTTCGCGCGCCACGCGCGTCACTTCGCCGGCGAAGGCGTTGAGCTGGTCGACCATCGTGTTGATGGTGTTCTTGAGCTCGAGAATTTCGCCTTTCACATCGACTGTGATCTTGCGCGACAGGTCGCCACGCGCCACGGCTGTTGTCACTTCGGCAATGTTTCGCACCTGACCTGTCAGGTTGCCGGCCATCGAGTTGACGGAGTCTGTCAAATCCTTCCACGTGCCAGCGACACCTGGCACGTTCGCTTGTCCACCCAAGCGACCTTCCGTACCGACTTCGCGAGCCACGCGGGTCACTTCTCCCGCGAACCGGTTCAGCTGATCGACCATCGTGTTCAGCGTTTCTTTCAGCTGCAGGATTTCGCCGCGCACGTCCACCGTGATCTTGCGGGATAAGTCGCCACTCGCGATCGCCGTCGCAACTTCGGCGATGTTTCGCACCTGACCAGTCAGGTTGCTGGCCATGAAGTTCACGTTGTCGGTGAGGTCCTTCCAGGTGCCGCCAACGCCTGGAACCTGTGCCTGTCCGCCTAGCTTGCCTTCAGTGCCGACTTCGCGCGCCACGCGCGTCACCTCGCCGGCGAACGCGTTGAGCTGATCCACCATCGTATTGATGGTGTCTTTGAGTTCGAGGATTTCGCCCTTTACGTCGACCGTGATTTTGCGCGACAGATCGCCGCGCGCCACAGCCGTCGTCACCTCGGCGATGTTACGCACCTGGGCGGTAAGGTTTCCCGCCATCGCGTTCACTGAATCCGTAAGATCTTTCCAGGTTCCCGCAACGCCGGGCACTACGGCCTGACCGCCAAGCTTTCCGTCCGTGCCGACTTCGCGCGCCACGCGCGTTACTTCCGATGCGAACGATCGCAGCTGATCCACCATCGTATTGATGGCTTCCTTCAGCTGCAGAATCTCGCCGCGCACATCCACTGTGATCTTGCGCGAAAGGTCGCCACTGGCGACCGCCGTTGCCACTTCTGCAATGTTCCGAACCTGGCCGGTAAGGTTGCTGGCCATCAAGTTGACGTTGTCCGTAAGGTCTTTCCATGTTCCGGCAACGTCAGGCACCTGCGCCTGTCCGCCAAGTTTTCCTTCCGTACCGACTTCGCGTGCCACGCGTGTCACTTCGTTGGTGAACACTCCTAACTGCTGAATCATCGTGTTGACGATGGTTGCCGACCGCAGAAACTCGCCTTCCAGCGGCCTTCCATCCACGTCGAGACGAACCGTCTGCGTCAGGTCTCCTTGCGCCACAGCGCCGATGGCGCGGGTGACTTCCGCCGTGGGTCGCAACAAATCTTCGACGAGTGTATTGACCGAGCCTTCCATCTCGCCCCACGCGCCTCTGGACTCATGGAATCGGGCACGCTCGCGAGTTTTTCCCTGCTTGCCAACCGCTTGCCCTACGCGCTTGAGCTCCTGCGCCATATGCTGATTAGCGGCGACGATTTCGTTGAAGGTGTCGGCGACTTTGCCCGCCAATCCGACCCATGTTCCCGGTAGCCGAACGGTGAAATCACCGTCGCGCATGCTCTGGAGACTTGCCAGAACGACGGAAAAATCTAGCGCCTCATCGGCGGGCCGGGATTTCCCATTCTTGGGAACAGCCGCCTGCTCGGCAACGTTCGATGTGAGCTCGTTCATTGCGGATCTTTTCATCGCTTCTCCCAAGAAGGAAGGGGTCGCTTCAACGGAAACAAGGCGGCGATGCTCCCTAATCGGATCAGGTTTTTCCCGAGATTTCACCCTGATCGTCGATCCAACTAAGCTCGATCGTCGATCGACGTAGCTAGTTTTGGGGAAATCAGCTGCCTCAAAGCGGGCGCACTAAAAGCCCAAAATCTTGAAGCCGCTCGGCGTATTGGAGCAGAACTACCTAGGCGAAGCCCTAAGGTATTTCCTGTAGGGAAACTCTCGATTGGACACATCCCACTGTGGGAGTTAAAGAGGCGAGAAGCGGTCTTCAGAATGGAGCGGCCGGGCCTCAGTCAC
Source organism: uncultured Acidobacteriota bacterium (assembly GCA_963793945.1). GTDB lineage: Bacteria > Acidobacteriota > Terriglobia > Terriglobales > Acidobacteriaceae > Sulfotelmatobacter. The sequence goes on from CAWCCE010000005.1 coordinate 307,637, forward strand.
TGGTTATCCGTTCTTGCACGGTCGAGCCGCTCTCTTCGACTTACATCGTACTAATTCGGATATACCTACGCAGGTCAGGAAGCGAAGTGAAGAATATATAACCTGCAAACAGAACGCCAGCCGTCGCCAAGACGGTTGTGAAATTAACTGCGGGTTTTTTCATCGTGGAGTTCTCCTTAATTAACTGCGATTGGATGCGCTCAATTAGGGTTCGGCAGCCGTAGTCGCACGATTTTATTTCCGCTCCTCATAGTGGCCTGTGCCGACACACGCATCCGTACAGACATTCCCGTCTTCAACTAGAGATCGGACCTGATAGTGACAAAGGATTGCCCACACTATTCTCCTTTGTCTGCTGTTCACAGGTTGGCGGGAGCAAAGGCAGACCCGTCCGACAGCGACTAGTTCAAACGAGAATCAACCCTTTTATTACTAAGGAGACTTCATCATGGCAGGAAAGAACACAGCAGTCTTCGGCATCTATCCTTCCCTTACGAGCGTCGAAATTGGGGTGGATGAGCTGAAGTCGGTCGGATTCAGGAACACAGACATATCTGTGCTTTTCCCCGAGAGTGCTGGAACCAGGGACTTCGCACACGAAAAGAACACCAAGGCGCCTGAAGGAGCAGCGGCGGGCGCCGGAACGGGCGTTGTTTTGGGCGGTGCGCTTGGCTGGCTAATGGGAATCGGAGCCTTGGCTATACCCGGAGTTGGTCCATTCATCGCGGCTGGCCCCATCGTCGCGGCACTCGCTGGCGCAGGTGTCGCCGGTACGGTTGGAGGAATCGCGGGTGGTCTCATCGGGATGGGGATCCCCGAGTACGAGGCCAAGCGTTACGAGGGCCAAGTCAAGGATGGCGGCATTTTGCTGTCCGTTCACTCAGACAATTCCGACTGGACCAAGCGCGCCAAGGAAGTTCTGAAGCGCACGGGAGCACAAGACATTGCGTCCGCCGGAGAGGTGGGCGCGGATGAACCTGCAGATGACGTGCAATTGCGGCGCGCAGGATAAACCCCCCAAATTCAAATCGGCGCCGGGGAGCACGACATTTCTATGTTGCCTGGCGTCGAAGATGTGCCTTTACGCTGGTCCTTGAAATTACGTTCGTCGGAGGTATCCTTCTTTGGCGTACCCTCCCAGCTTGTCCAACTCAACCCCTCTGTCAAAAGCAGGATTGATCATTGCCGCGGCTGCGATGATCGGCATGCTTTACTTTGGCCGCAATATTCTCATCCCCCTTGCCCTGGCCTTCGTTCTCAGCTTCCTGTTAACGCCGATGGTTAACGCGCTGCAAAGAATCCACCTGGGCCGAGCGCCATCGGTTCTCGTTGTTCTCGCCTTCTGTTTTGCCATAACAGCGACGGTCGGTTGGGGCGTTGCAGATCAGTTACTGGAAATCACCAGCCACATTCAGGATTACAGATCCAACCTTGAAGAAAAACTTCACTCGTTACATTCCAGGAAAAGTACTCCCATCGCTCAAGCAACCAACACAGTTCAGGAGCTGAACAGAGAATTGGCAGCTGCTCCTGCGATCGTCGCTGATTCTGGAAGAAGTAAAGAGGCGTCAGCTCGCTCAGTTCACCCAATTCCTGTGCAGGTGACTGCTCCGCCGTCGAACCTTCTCGATGATGTGCGCGCACTGCTTGGCCCTCTGGCCGGTCCGATCGAAACTGCTGGACTCGTGATCATTTTCATGGCGTTCATGCTGATCAACCGGGAAGATTTGCGAAATCGGCTGATCCGCCTCGCCGGTCAAGCACAACTGACGGTGATGACCAAGGCGTTGGAGGAGGCTAGTGATCGCTTAAGTCACTATCTCTTACTTCAACTCTTGGTCAACGGCTGCTACGGCTTGCTCTTTGGGATTGGGTTGTACGTGATTGGAATTCCGCATGCCCTACTGTGGGGCTCACTTGGTGCGCTGCTGCGCTTCGTTCCCTACATCGGCACGTGGATCGCTGCTGCCTTTCCCATGGCGATGGCCGTGGCAGTATTTCCGGGTTGGAAGCAGTGCTTGTTTGCCTTTGCTCTTTTTGCCGTTTTGGAGCTCCTTGTCGCGAATGTTGTGGAACCTTGGCTCTACGGCTCATATACGGGCATCTCGCCACTTGCTATTTTGGTAGCCGCAGTTTTCTGGGCGACGTTGTGGGGTCCCGTAGGATTGATCCTTTCCACTCCATTAACCCTGTGCTTGATACTCGCCGGGCGCTACTTTCCGCAACTGGGTTTCCTCGAAGTGCTGCTTGGAGACGAACCTGTCCTGCGTCCTGAGCAAATGTATTATCAACGTCTCTTGGCCATGGATCAGGACGAAGCTAGAAACGTTGCGGGCGACTATCTTCGGGACAGAACGTTGGACGATTTCTATCAATCGGTTCTGATCCCAGCCCTCCGTCTCGCTGAAGAAGATCGACACTCCGATGCGCTTGGAGACCGTTCGAGTGAATTCATCTCGCAAACGACCCGAGAACTAATCGACGACTTGGGAGAGCGGATCGTGTCACCAGAGGTTGCGGAGAGCGATCCCGCGCTTTCAGATACGACGATCGAAACGGCGAGTGTTGTGTGCGTTCCCGCAAGGGATGAGGCGGACGAATTGGTCGGAATGATGCTGGCCCAGTTGCTGCGCCAGAAAGGTTTTCACCGAGCGAGGAGCTTGACGATCGGGTCCGTAGAGGAGATGCTTGCGCAGGTCGGAGAGGGGGGATTCTCTATCGTCTGCGTTTCGGCGCTCCCGCCATTCGCCGTTGGCCAGGCTCGTTCACTCTGCAAGCACTTGCGAGCGCGCTTTCCTGAGATTGCAATCGTCGTCGGCTTATGGGGATTTACGGGAGGAGTTCCGAGAGCCCAGGAACGCGTCGGGTCGGCTTGCACGGATGCGGTTTGCACAAGCTTGTCGGAAGCAATGTTACAGATCCGGACGATGGCGGGAAGTCGTCCTGATCTTCAGCCGGAGTCAAAGCATTCAACTGCTCCCGCCTAGATCGAACATAGTGAAGCTCTACAGTCCGTTCGCGATAAGTTCAAAAAGTAAGGGGCATCTGGTGTCATGCAGATACCCCGCATTAAAGCGCCGTCAGCAAGCTAGCGCGGTCGGCCCTCCGGCCGAGGAGCCGGCATTTGTCTTTGTTGCATTTGTTGTCTTTGTTGCACGTGCCGTTGCTGGAGCTGCTGAGTCTGTTGCTGGTGTCTCTGTTCAGTCTGCTGCTTCGTGGCCTCATTAGCGTTCTGTTTGGCCAGTTTCTGATGCTCTCGTTCCTGCTGTTGTTGTAACTTCTGTCGCTCTTGGTTCTGCTTCTGCTGCAACTTCTGCTGCTGCTTCTCGTACTTCTGGTCTAGCTTCGGATTACCGGTGTTCGGGGCTGGTCCTCTCTCCATGGGCGGCAGTTCGTTTGGGTGAATAGCGCTCGTTGGCGATCCAGCACGTCCTTCATTCGGCTGCTTTCCGCCTCGATTTGCAGGAGGATTGTACGGCGCCCCCGCCTCGCGAGCGGGAACCGCGTCGCGTCCGCTGAATTGAGCCGGTCGGGCCGTTGCGGCCACAGGCGGCTTGCCGCGATTGGTGGATGCACGGAACTCGGGGTTCGTGTGCGCCGCTTGTACATGTTGCATTTGAGCCGCTACGGGGGGTATATGACGTTCACGAGCAGCGGCCTCTTGCTGGGGCGTAGGCCGCGCGTTCACGCCGCCATCGCCACCGTTGTAACTCACTCTGCTCGTGCTCCTATTAACGACCGTCGTGTTGTAGACGTTGTGAATTTCGGTGACATTAACATTCGTCACGGAGCGGTTGTAGAAGAAGTGACCATGATCCCACCGCCCACCGTCGAAACCGTCGCCGAAATATCCGAACCCATAGTTAATGCCGCCATAGAAGCCGACTTGCGGTCCCCAGTAGCCATCATAGAAAAGGAAGGCTCCATCTGACCAAGCCCAGTAGGGTGGCGTCCATAGGAGGTCTGTGTCGGGAGGCATGACCCATGTTCCAGGAACCCAATAATAGTCGTCGTAATCGTCGCCCCACGCCCAGTATCCGGGAACCCAAAGGTAGCCGTCGCCAGGGCAAACCGGCTGCTCGTAGACAGGCAGCGCCGGCGGACCGAAACCCACGGAAATGCGAAGTTGCGCGAATGATGCAGACGACATCACCAACAGCACGAATCCGAACAATACTGCGCGGACACTGTGTTTATGCATCGACTTTCTCCTTGCCGGCGATCTCCCCTTTTACGGCTCGTTAGAAATTACCCTTTGGGGGTCCACCCGGCTCTGATTGAACTAGATGCCTCGACTCAAAATAGAGGGTGAATCGTTGGCCCAACGGCAGGCGCGGCATCAAGGAAAGCACGCCGGAGAATTTAGAGCACTCATCCCGCATCTTGGTTGTGCGGAAAAGTAGGAGCGACCAAAATTGGTGTATTTCGAAACTTCGAGGTCAGGATGGCGTTCAAAACAATTGAGCCAGCGGGGAAGCTGGCTCATTGGATTCGTTGGCAGCTGAAACCGGGAAGGATCAGCCTACGTCAGGCAGCACTTCTCCCCATGACAAAGTGCAGGATCAGAGAAATCACTGCGAACACTAGCAGCAGGTGAATCAAGCCACCAGCCACGTGAAACACGGTGAACCCACCGATCCATGCAATCAACAGAATGACGAACAGTATCGACCAGATGCTCATTCGCGCCTCCTAAGCTTGAAGATTTGCTCCAAGACCCTCGACTGTTCAAACGGCTACGCTCGCATAACTTTTAAAAGTTAATTGCACCAAAGACGAATGTCTGTAACGCGAAACTCGTAGCTTTTCCAGGAAATCTGTGTACCGCAGGACGGGATGCACAGGAGATCCTTAATAAAACTCTGTTCGGGATCGGGGGAGCTCGCACTCCCGCTGCTCTGAGAAGCAACTCTAAGCTAATTCGAGCAACTAACGAATGGCCGTGTTAGCCTTTTGGCAACACTAGCGCTTTCGATGGTGGAATGAATTCCAGGCGTCTCGCCGAGCCAGCGGTTCTGAGCGACATGAACAAGGCGCACTTTAATCCCACGACACGGTTCCCGACTTCTAGTAGATATTGGTCGCGTCAGGCTTGCCTTCGCTTTGTTATATTCTTCTCGCTAATAGGTCTGTGCCATTCCTACTCCGTGCTGTCGCACGAAGAAATCGTGGACCTAGTGTGGAAAGACAATCTTCAGCCGCTATTGCTTCAGCGATTCCCCACTTCGACCACAGATGATCTCAAGCGTGCGCATGCCTTCGCCTACGGTGGATCGCTTGTGCAGGATATGGGCTATTACCCTTTCGGCAATAAATATTTCAGCGATCTGACGCACTATGTGCGCAGCGGAGATTTCATCGTCAATCTGGTGAACGAATCGAGCAACCTGGAAGAGTATGCCTTCGCGCTCGGAGCACTCGCGCATTATTCCGCAGACAACATGGGGCACCCCACGGTCAATCAGGCGGTGGCGCTGGAGTTTCCGAAACTGCGGCGGAAGTTTGGCAAGGAAGTGACCTACGAAGAGAATCCTAAGGCGCACATCCGAATCGAATTCGGCTTCGACGTCACGCAGGTGGCGAAGAACCGTTACACTTCGGACCGCTATCACGATTTCGTCGGCTTCGAGGTTTCCAAGCCTGTCCTGGAGAGGGCTTTTCAAGACACCTACGGCATTCCTCTTTCCCAAGTGATTTCGAACGAAGACCTCGCGATTGGGACCTTCCGCCGCGCCATTAGCCGCGTTCTTCCTGAAATGACACGCGTTGCCTTGATAGCCCGAAAGAAAGAGATTGTCGCCGAAACTCCGAATTTCAATTCCCGGAAGTTCCGCTATTACCTCTCTCGAGCGAACTACAATCGCGAATGGGGCAAAGGCTACCGGCGTCCCGGAACTGGCACGCGAATTCTGGCATTTTTTCTGAGGTTCGTGCCGAAGGTGGGGCCGTTCAAGGCGTTGGATTTCAAAATCCCGACGCAGAAAACTGAAGATTTATATGTCGCGAGTGTCGACCATACAATCGAAAACTACAAAGGTCTTCTCACGGAGGTCCAGAACAAGCACCTGACTCTGCCGAATACGGATTTTGATACAGGGCGCATGACCCACGCCGGCGAATATGGCTTGACCGACAACGCCTATGCGCATCTTCTGGACCAGTTGGCTCACGACAACTTCGATCAGATCACTCCGGAACTGCGCGACAACATCCTGGCGTTCTACAGCGACCCCAATGCCCCGGTGCCTACGAAACGAAATACTGCCGCATGGGACAAGGCGCAAGGTGAATTGCAGAAGTTGAAGGCAATCACGCCCAAGGAAGCTCCGAGAGTGGGGATTTCGGAGACTGGTGACTAAATCGATATTGCCCCAACCCCCGGCGGCATTCGAGCAACTAAATGAAAGCTGCTCTTACATCAAGCAAGTGCGCCGAGACGCGCAAAGGGAGGACTATTCATGGCAGACGATATGGAAAAGAATCGCCAACAAGGTGGACAACAGAGTGGGCAATCCGGCCAACATGGTACCCAGTCGGGTCAGCAGGGTCAAAAGGGCCAGACCGGTGAGGGCGCCCAGCAGAGCGGACAGCCCGGCCAGCAGAACCAGCAGAAGAAAGGCGGCCAGAATCAGGAAGACAACGAGAATCTGGACCGTCAGCGCCGAGCCTCCTAGTTCATTGCACGAGTTATATCAAAAGTCCCGGCTTTCGGTCGGGACTTTTTTTTCTTGCCTTCTCTTTCCACGCACGCGCTTCGGATCGCGGAATATCGTCGCTAATCGAGTTCTCGGCTTCATTCCTCGACCCGAACTTTTCTGATTATGAAATTGACATCGCATCTGCGCGCTCCGTCCCGCGACCAACGATTCCCCTGTAAAATTGAAGTTAGCAATTCCCGGAGCAATTCCCTCATTGTCATTTCTCGACCAACTGAATCCTCAGCAGCGCGAAGCCGTTGAAACCACCGATGGACCGGTGTTGATCCTCGCGGGAGCGGGAAGTGGCAAGACTCGTGTCATCACCTACCGCATCGCCTATCTGATTGAGCACAAAGGCGTAATGCCCGAGTCGATCCTTGCCATGACATTCACCAACAAGGCTGCCGCTGAGATGGGGGAGCGCGTCGAAAAACTGGTGGGCGGTTTGAGCATCGCCAAACCAGTTATCTCCACCTTTCATTCTTTCTGCGTGCGAATGCTGCGGCGCGACATCGAGGCGCTTCGCATCCCGTCTGCCACGCCTGGTCAGCCGCCAATCGGGCACACAAAGAACTTCGTCATCTACGACGAAAGCGACCAGCAGTCAGTGGTTAAAGGATTGATGAAGCGCTTCGGCCTCGACGACAAGCAACTCACGCCTCGGACCGTTCTCTCCCGCATCTCGTGGGCAAAAAATCATATGCTCGACCCGCAGGAACTGTACCTGCAGTCAGCCGATCCCAAAACGGAGCGGATTGCGCATTTGTTCGAGGAGTATCGCAAAGAACTTCGCAAAGCCAACGCCCTCGACTTCGATGACCTGCTGCTGGAAGCCGTGCGTCTTCTGAAATCGGCGTCGCAAGTACGTGAATATTACAATCGTCGCTTTCAGTATTTGCTGATCGACGAATATCAGGACACGAACCGGCCGCAATACGAACTCATGCGCATGCTTGCGGGCGAGCATCATAATGTCTGCGCTGTCGGCGATGAAGATCAATCCATCTATTCTTGGCGCGGCGCCGACATCCGAAACATTCTTGAGTTCGAAAAAGACTTCCCAGAGGCCAAGATCATCCGGCTCGAACAGAACTATCGTTCGACGCAGAACATTTTGCAGGCTGCATCTGCGGTCGTCGCCAACAACGTCCGGCGAAAAGGCAAGAATCTTTGGACCTCCCGCCAGGGAGGCACGAAGATTGGCTATTACGAAGCTCCGGACGGCGAGAATGAGGCACTCTTCGCCGCCGACCGGATCGCAAAGTACTTCCGCGAAGCCGCCGAGCACGGAGAAACGCCCCGCGCCGCGGTTCTCTACCGCACTAATTCGCAGTCGCGCCTTTTTGAAGAAGCGATGCGTCGCTATGGCTTGAAGTATCACGTGGTTGGAGGCTTCTCGTTTTACGAGCGCGCTGAGATCAAGGACATGATCTCTTACTTGAAAGTGATTCTGAATCCCGATGACTCAATCTCTCTGCTACGAGTCATTAACACACCCGCACGGGGTATCGGCAAAGGCACCATCGACACACTTGAGCATTTGGCACTCGAAACCGGGAAATCATTGTGGGGAGCCGTCGGAGAAGCCGTCAAGCGGCAGTTGTTGCCACCTCGTGCCGTCGCATCGCTTAAGAGTTTCCGACAGCTGATTGAAGATGCCAGGGCAATGATCGCAGACACGTTCGTCGACCAACTGGACCAAACATCCGGGGGCGCTCTCTCGTTAGATGTGGCAGCAACGCCGGAATCCTCAGCCCTAGCTGAAGAATCTACCAATGACCCGGAGAATGCCACCGCCTTCGACCCTGCCGAGTTCGGTAATTTCTCGTTCGACTTTGGAGCCGCCGATGAGGATGGAAGATCGGCAGAAGTCGAAGCCGTCCAACCGGATGGTCTTCTACACGGGGAGCAGCCTTCCGGATTAGCGGCTCAGCCAACCGATGGATCGAGTTCATTTCCCGTTCCCACAGTCAGCACTGCCGACATTCTCAAATTCCTGATCGACCGGACCGGCTACATCAAGCTTCTCGAGGAAGAAGATACGCCCGAAGCTTTTTCGCGCATCGAGAATTTGCGGGAACTCGTCAACGCCGCCATGGATTCGCGCGACCGCGCCGAGACACTCGATCAGTTCCTCGATCACGCAGCCCTGATCGCCGACACGGACGACTATGACGAGCGAGCGCAAATCACGTTGATGAGCCTGCATGCCGCCAAGGGTCTCGAGTTCCCACTGGTCTTTCTCAGCGGCCTGGAAGAAGGACTCTTCCCACACTCTCGCACCATGCTCGTGCCCGAAGATATAGAAGAGGAGCGGCGGCTCTGCTATGTGGGGATGACTCGGGCAATGGATCAGCTGATCCTGACGCGGGCGGTCTATCGTCGCCGATACGGAACCGACCTGCCCGAAGCCAGCGTTCCTTCTCGGTTTCTGGAGGAAGTGCCTGGCCCACTTATCGAGGAGTTGGGGACCTCCAGGGCTCGCGCCGGAGCTGGTTCCTTTAGCCGTCCAGCCGGGCGAAACCGTGACGCTGAGACCACTCACTACTCCTACGAAGACGAAGACCAGAGCGCGTCTTGGCATTCCGGCGATTCCCCCCGAGAGGATGCGCGCGCCTCAAAGGTCACCGCCGCAGCACGCGCCTACAACTCGATCGAGAACATCGCCGAGTTTTTCGCCAGCCGGGGAAAGAAGTTTACCGTTCCCAAGACACAAGTGGAAGAACCTACGGGTAAGCGCGGGTTTCGTCCGGGCCAACGCGTTCGGCACCCCAAGTACGGTGAAGGAACGGTCTACCAGCGCGAAGGAGAAGGCGAAGAAGCGAAGATTACGGTACAATTTCCACGCTTCGGCTTAAAGAAGCTGGTGGAAAAGTACGCTCAGCTGGAACGGGCGTAATCTAGCGACTACGACGTCGCCCCTGAAACAAGCTGACATTGGGAGGAGCGGATGCGGAGGAGTGTGAAGATCGCTTTGATGCTTTTCGGCTTGCTCTTAACACAAAGTGTTTTCGCACAAGCGAAAAAGCCGCAAACTACTCGCCGTCCTGCGGCCTCGGCCGTGGCTTCGCCGCCTTCGACTCCGGTGCCGAGCGGCGAATACTTTTCGATCCTCGACGGAACGCCAGTTTTGCTGGAACTGCATCACGATACTGAGGTCGGAACCGGAAAGCCCATCGACGTGTGGGCCTTCGTGATTGAACTGCAAGTGATGAATTCGGACGGAAATCTGGAACCCGAAGGACTGCAGATTTTCAACTTCTACACAGCGAATCCTTTGGATCCGGCAAACGACGTTTATATTCATGGCGCGCGTGATTGCAAGACATGGAATACGCTGGTAACAAAGGCGATCCAGACGCGGAAGCCGAATTCGGCGACTTGGCCATATATCGAATTCACGACTGCGCAGGGTGCGCGGGTGGTGCAAACCAATGAAGACGGCGCCGTCTGGTGGAGCGACGACATTGAATGCTGGGGATCAAACGACCGGTTTCCGCCATTCTGAGCAGCAATTTCTGATTGGAAGAGGATAAATAAATAATTTCATGGCAAATACGACAACGCTTAGCAAAGACGAACGCAAGAAAGCCAAACGCACCGCGCGCAAGAAGCGCAAAGCCGAAAAGCCTCTGAAGGCCCGCGACTATCCTCGCGGCTCGAAGAAGCCGAAGGTCAAAAAACTGGCCCGCGGCCAGGCGAAGCGGTAAAGACAGCATTCAGCGCTTGGCACTTGGCGTTAGCCCATCGGTTCCACACCGAATCATCTCGGGCGAATGCCAAGTGCCCAATCGCTCTCTGCTAGTAGCGCCGCTGAGGAGAAACGGTCCCTTTGTCACAGCCGACAACCACTCAACCTCCTTCCAAAGAAGTTGTGCGCACCTCTGACAATCAGCTTTTTTGCTGCAAGTCGATCGACAAGCTGATCACGGACTCTGAAGATCCAGAGCGCAGGCTAAAGAAGACTCTCGGCCCGCTCTCCCTCACCGCACTTGGCATCGGCGCGGTGATTGGATCTGGCATTTTTACCGTCATTGGTACCGCGATCGCCGGGCAGAAGTTCGATACAACGTCGATCCTCAATGCACCCCTGCTTGACTACATGGTCCGGCACCATGCCACACTCGGCAGGCCGGGCGCGGGGCCGGCATTGGCGCTGTCGTTGGTATTGGTAGCAATCGTTTGTGGCTTCACCGCATTGTGTTATGCAGAACTCGCCTCAATGATTCCCATTGCTGGAAGCGCATACACCTACACGTACGCGACGATGGGAGAGTTGATAGCCTGGATCATCGGCTGGGACCTGATTCTTGAATACGCCGTCAGCAACATGGCCGTGAGCGTCGGGTTTGCGGCGCACCTGGTAGGGACTTTCGATTGGTTCGGTTGGCATCCTGCCCTGCGTTGGATCTCGCCCGCTTATTTGCCCGGCGGCCTCACCGATCTCAAGGGAAACGTCTTGTACGCCCCCGGCCTTCACTTCGGGTTCGACATCCCCGCGTTTCTGATCGTTATGATCCTGACGGTCGTTCTGGTGCGCGGAATCCGCGAATCGACTGAAGCCAACAACACAATGGTGATTCTCAAGATCGCCGCGATTCTGGCTTTTGTGATTGCCGGCGCACATTTTGTGGCTCCCAGCAACTGGCATCCTTTCGCGCCGCAAGGCTGGTCCGGTATTCTGACCGGCGGTTCGATCATTTTCTTCACCTACATAGGTTTTGATTCCGTATCGACCGCGGCTGAAGAGGCGAAGAATCCGCAGCGCGATTTGCCCATTGGGATCATTGCGACCTTGGTAGTCTGCACGGTCCTCTATATCGCGGTTGCCATTGTGCTCACAGGACTCGTGCCATGGCAGTCGATGCTCGATGACGCGGCGCCGGTGGCCAACAGCTTAAAAGCTCTGGTGGCACGGACGGGGTCCAACACGCTGCGCTGGACAGAACTGGGCGTGCTGTTCGGCGCCATGATGGGGATGATTTCTTCGTTGCTGGTGTTTCAGCTTGGACAGGCTCGCGTGTGGTTTTCCATGTCACGCGACGGCTTGCTACCGAAACTTTTCGGGCGCGTTCATCCTCGCTTCCGTACGCCCTCGACCGCAACGTGGATCGCCGGTTTCGTCGTCGGCATCCCTGCCGGGATCCTGGATATCGGAACGCTCTCCGATCTTTCCAATATCGGCACGCTTTTCGCCTTCGCCCTGGTTTCCATCGGAGTCATCATCCTGCGTTACCGCGATCCTGGCAGGCACCGCGGATTCCGTGCCCCCGGCGGAATCGCTGCTCCGGTGCTGAGCGTGCTGTTTTGTGTCCTGCTGATGTCCGGGCTTCCGATCCTGACTTGGCTGCGCTTCTTTGCGTGGCTAGCAATCGGACTGACGATTTATTTCATGTACAGCCGGCATCGGAGCGAGTTCGCAAAAAAGTAAACGCGCTACTTCGCCCACTGCGTAGCCAGGAACAAATACCTGTCTCGCAAATCGTCCTTATGCGCACTCGACTTCGCATCAAGGAACATCACCTGCCAGCCATCGGCTGCCGAATATACCGGCCACTTTGGCAGTCCGGGACCATTCGGATCTCCGCTGCGGGCGAAATCTGACCAATATTTCTGCATCTCCTCGCTAAGCTCGCGGTCCTCCGCGCGCCATGGGACGTCTGCCTTCGAATCCAATTGTCCAAAAACGTACTCGATCTCAGCAGAATGAAACGCGCCAAGTTTTGGAGCATTGGCATTCGCGGCGGGTGGAGCGAGATCGAAGCGGTAACGATAGATCGGCTGCTTGCCAGTCTTACTCTGCGCTTCCATCCAGTCCCAGGTGGAGAATGCGATGAACTTATCGCCCGCGAAATCCTGCGCGGAGCGAAGCGTTTGCTCGTCCGAGCCAGCCGGGTACAGTCGCAGAAATTCTGAAGCCTTGTTCCCAAAGTCCTTCTGCGCGTCTGCTTTCATGTTGTCCGCAGTTGGCTTTTGCGGAGCGAAGGCGATCTCGAAACTACCTTCGTCGTGGTTCCACCCCGCGAGCAGCGGCACGTCATTCTGTTTGCCGGCAGCGAAAATTGCCGGGACGGATTCAGGCAGGAAGTACCCGTCGACGTCTGGGCTGAAAGCAAATCCGTCAGGTCCCGGCTTGCCAAAAACGTCCAGCAATTTCTGCGCAGGCAAGGCGCGCAACTCGGCTAAAGTCGATACACCCAGTTTTTCGCTAACGAGCTTCACGTCTTTCTCTTCGCGCTCCGAAAGTGGATCAAACGATAAGCCACCGCTGTGAAATGCGGCTCCGCTCTCGCCAATCGCTTTCTGGAAAAGTCCCTTTGCCAAAGGAGACGCCATCTGTGCGCTCACAGAAAACGATCCCGCGCTCTCTCCGAAAATCGTCACGTTCTCCGGATCCCCTCCAAATGCCGCAATGTTTTCGTGCACCCACTTCAGCGCGGCTAACTGATCCAGCAAGCCATAATTGCCGGCCGAGTTTCGCCCAGATTCTTTCGCCAGTTCGGGATGCACGAGAAACCCGAAAATCCCCAAGCGGTAGTTCATCGAAACGACGACCACGCCTTGCTGCGCCAGATGCGTGCCGTCCTGTCGAGCCTCGGAGGTGCTTCCAGCCGCGAAGCCTCCGCCATAAATCCAAACCATCACTGGCATTTTCTTGGCGACCGTTTTCGCAGGGATCCAGACATTCAGCGTCAGGCAGTCTTCGCTGCCTCCGCTGTCGCGAAAATTCATATCGTCGTAAACTCGGCCTTGCTGGCAGTGCGGCTCCGAACTCTGTGGCCTTCCGGACCCCATCCCATTTCGCCGCAGGCATGGGCGGCTTCCATCGCAGGTCGCCGACAGGCGGCGCCGCGTAAGGAATTCCAAGAAACTTGCGAACGCCCCCATCGTCTTTGCCTTCGACAATTCCGGACGAAGGTTTTCACTGGAAGATCGGATGAAGCCGCTAAGAGAGACGCAGCAATCAACAACAAGAAAAAAATACCGAGCGACTGACGGGCGAGTGATCGCTTCATGGCATCTCCCCCTCGGACCAATTGAGAACAACGGATTGTAAACGAAACATCTCCTGAATGACTCTCCGGACTGCCTCGCAAATCTCTCAAGAGCCATCTACAATCTGACATTATGTCCGTCCCCGCAGACCGCCCGCCCAATGCTTTTATCCGTCAGCTTCCCAAGGCGGAGCTGCACTTGCACCTCGAAGGTGCGGTCGAACCAGCAACGTTGCTCGAACTCCGACGGCGCCATGGCGATACCGCTACGCTCGCCGAGACCGAAGCTCTGTATCGCTACACCGACTTTCCTAGTTTTCTGATGGCGTTCAAAGAAGTAAGCGCGCATCTGCGAGGGCCGGATGACTTCGAGTTAGTCACATATCGCCTCATGCAGCAGCTCAAGGAGAACAACGTTCTGCATGCCGAGGTATACGTTGCGGTCGGAGTGTGCCTTTTCCGCAAGCAGGATTTCGCTGCGATCTTTGACGGGATGGAACGCGGTCGGACCCGTGGAGCGCGCGATTTCGGCGTCTCCTTGCTTTGGATTTTTGACGCCACTCGCCACTTTGGGGTGGAGGACGCGCAGCGAGTGTTCGACTTGGCGGTTCTCTACAAGAGCCGGCACGTCGTCGGCGTTGGAATCGGTGGCGACGAGCAGAAGGCTCCTCCAGAGCTTTTCCGCGGCGTCTATGCATACGCCGAGGATCACGGACTGCGGTTGACCGCGCACGCTGGAGAGACCGCATCTCCGGAATCGATATGGGGCGCGCTCAACTTACGCGCGGAACGCATCGGTCATGGCCTCAGCGCCGCTCAGGACCCTGACCTAGTTGAGGAACTTGCATATCGGCAAGTGCCCGTCGAAATCTGCATCACCAGCAATCTCCGCACCGGAGTTTGCAAATCGGCTGCGGAACATCCTGCGAAGAACTATTTCGACCAGGGCGTCATGATCACGCTCAACACTGATGATCCAGCTCTGTTTGGTACGACGCTGTGCCGTGAGTACCAGCTTGCCCAGGAAACTTTCGGATTCACCGACGAGCACCTGAGGGAATTGGCGCGTAATTCGTTCGAAGCGTCGTTTCTCCCAGCAGAAAAGAAGCTGGAGCTTCTGAGCTTGTTCGATGCTGCCGTTGCACGTTAAGTGATCGCGCGGAGAAACGGACCATCCGTGGCCATTCGTCCCGTCCTTCAACTCGGCAATCCTGTGCTCCGAGAGAAGTGTGCTCCGGTCAAAGATGCAACCTCCCGGGAGATCGCTGACCTCGTTGGGGACCTAAAGGACACGCTTGCTCACTGGCGCTCTAAGACTGGTTACGGACGCGGCATTGCCGCGCCACAACTCGGGGTGTTGCGGCGCGTCATCTTCCTCCAACTTCCGGATGCGGAACCTTGGCCTCTGATCAATCCGGAGATCGTCCGGCACGGTGACGACAAAATCATAGTTTGGGACGCTTGTCTCAGTTTCCTCTCGATCTTCATGCGGGTCGAACGCTTTCGCGAGATCACCGTCCGCTACCAGAACCTGCGCGGTGAAACTCTCGAACTCCAGGCCAGCGAAGACCGCGACCTTTCGGAGCTCTTGCAGCACGAGATCGATCACCTCGACGGCATCCTGGCTATCGATCGCGTGATCGATCTCAAGACAATCTGCACCCGGGAAGAATTTGAGAAGCGTTATCGGGATACCAGCCCGTACGCGGCCATCCCGCTACAATCAAGAGCTGAATCAGTCTGACCCGATGTTGAAGATTGGCATCGTCGCGTGCAGCACCGAAGGATCCGCGCTCTGCTATCGCACGATTTCGCTCGAAGGGGCTCAGGCCCTCGGGCCTCATGACCATCCCGAAGTATCCCTCCATTCCTTCTCTCTCGCTCAATATATGAAGAGAATCGATCGCGGCGACTGGGCGGGCGTGGCCGAGCTCATGCTCGCTTCGGCCGAAAAACTAGCTCGCGCCGGAGCCGACTTTCTCATTTGCCCCGACAACACGATTCACCAGGTCTTTGATCTTGTAGAACATCGCTCCCCTAGACCGTGGTTGCATATTGTGCGCGAAGTTGCCAGCGAAGCGCAGCAGCACCAGTACAAGCGGCTTGCCGTGCTCGGAACCCGCTACTTAATGGAAGGTCCTGTCTATCGAGACGCGTTGAAGGCGGCGGGAATCGAACATCGCATTCCAGGGCCACGGCAGCGCGAGCGTATCAATGAAATCATTTTCAACGAACTCGTGAACGGACAGTTCCTGCCGCGATCCCTGGCCTACTACGTCGAAGTCATTCGCGCGTTAAAGGAAGAAGGGTGCGACGGTGTCGTGCTCGGATGCACCGAAATTCCGTTGCTCGTAGCTCCTGAGGCTTCGCCGCTGCCGACCCTGGACTCGACGCGATTGTTGGCCCGTGCAGCGGTCCGAAAGGCGATCGAGGGCTAACCCGGTATTGCAGAATGGAAAACCCAATCAGACTCAAGTTTCGAATGCTTCGTGGCTCTTATGCGATCGTCCGCTTGGCAGCAGACGCTGCGGTTCCCCTCTGGCCAACGAAGGGCGAATTCACTTCGATTACGCGGACGACTGACGAACTCTCGATCGTTTGTCCTATCGAAGATGTTCCGAAGGATGTGAACGCTCCTCTTCGCTGGATCTGCCTCAAACTCCAGGGACCATTCCCCTTCTCGCAGACCGGAGTTCTCCTTTCGTTCATCGATCCACTTTCGAGCAACAATGTCCCAGATCTTTGCAGTGTCGACCTACGATACAGACTATGTATTGATCCCGGAAGAATTCGCGGATGCTGCGCTGGGAAATCTGCAAAAAGCCGGTCACGAACCGATCGCCTGACGGCTCCTGATTTACCGCAGTTCGGCCCATAATTCTTGCTGTCGGATGTTGCCCGTCCATGCAACATGCCGATGCCTGTGTTGTAATAGAAGGTATCACTCGTATGCCTTCTGCACTGACAACTTTGCGCCGCCGCGCCAAAGCCTTGCACCGCAACTTGCGGGGGGCCAAGATGGCCGCCAACGCGCTGATCTCGACAGATCATCCTCTGCTGGCGCACATCATTCCGATGCGGCGCTGCAATCTCGCCTGCACGTATTGCAACGAGTACGATGATTTTTCAAAGCCCGTGCCGATTGAAGAAATGTACCGGCGGATCGATAGATTGGGAGCCTTGGGCACCGCCGTCGTCACAATCTCAGGTGGCGAGCCACTGATGCATCCTGAACTCGACGATGTGATTCGCCGCATTCGCGCCAACGACATGATTGCCGGGCTCATTACCAACGGCTATCTGCTGGTTCCGGAGCGTATACAGCGTCTCAATCGGGCGGGTTTGGAATGGCTTCAGATTTCCATCGATAACGTGAACCCCGACGACGTCTCGAAGAAAAGCCTGAAGGTGCTCGACAAGAAGCTTCAACTGTTGGCCGAGCATGCCGACTTTCACGTGAATATTAATTCCGTTGTCGGTGGAGGCATTTTGCATCCGCAGGATGCGCTGGTCATCGGAAAACGTGCGGTCGAGCTTGGATTCACCTCGACCATCGGCATCATCCACGATGGCAGCGGACAGTTGCAGCCGTTAGGCGACGAAGAGCGCCGCATCTATCACGAGATGCAAGCGCTCGAAAAAAGCAGCTTTACCCGGATCAACGCATTTCAGGACAACATCGCCAAGGGACTGCCCAATGACTGGAGATGCCGCGCCGGAGCGCGCTATCTCTATATTTGCGAGAACGGACTTGTCCACTACTGCTCGCAGCAGCGCGGCTATCCGGGAACTCCGCTGGAGAATTACACCCGTGAGGACTTACGCCGCGAATATCTGACAGAGAAATCCTGTGCGCCGAACTGCACCGTCTCGTGCGTCCACCAGGTGTCGATCTTCGATTCCTGGCGTGCTCCGCAGAATCCCGCGGCAGCCAGCCCCTCCGCGCCGTCGGAAGAACTCGTGCAAATCCGCTAGCAGCCTTCCGAACGCCCCATTTATTTCTTCGGCTGCGCGCTCGGCGGCAAGATTCCGTTCAGCCGCAAATACATCGCCGCGGCTCCGTAATGATCCGCCCAACCGCTAGCTAGGCCCAACGTAGCCATCGCGCGTGGAAATTGGCGTCCGCCGAAGAGTTCTACGCTATCGCCCAGCTTCGAGTCGTCCATCTTGCTCAACGCATCGCTGCAGAAGCTGTACGACGCTTTTACTGAGGCCAGTAACTGATCTTTGGAATCGGTTTCCTTGGGCTCGTCGACTTTGGGAGCTGGGACATCCGCCGCCTTTGAGCAAAGAAAATTGTTCGATTCTGCGATATGAACGACCAAGTGCGCAAACGGAATCTGATCCGGCGTGGGCTTGTACGAAAACTTGTCCGCAGGCATGGCTTCAATGGCCCCGACAGTGTTGGTTTGCGATCGCTGCAGCAGCATCCGGAGAGATGTCGCAACTGGATCCTTGGTTGGTCCTTGCGGCGCAGCCGGCGTCTTGGCGGCGGGAGCTTGACACAGGGCGAAGGTGGCGCAGATCAAGAAACTGGCAATTGCAAAAATACGTTTCACGGAAGTCCTCCTGGGGCTTCCAGCATATACCGGCGGGGATGAAACGGTCACCAGCCGAGGTCGATGTCCAGTTCAACATTCGCTCGTGTCACAATGACGCCCATGCCGCAAGCTTCAATTCCCGCTTTTCTCTATGGAACCGCCTGGAAAGAAGATCGCACCGCCTCGCTGACCGAAATGGCTCTGCGAGCAGGGTTTCGTGGCATCGACACCGCCAATCAGCGCCGTCATTATTTTGAGGCTGGAGTGGGAGAGGCTCTTTCCGAGGCTTATGCGGCCGGATTGGTCACGCGTGGAGATGTCTTTCTCCAGACCAAGTTCACGTACCAGCGTGGACAGAATCATCGCTTGCCCTACGATCCGTCCGCGAGTTTCTCGACTCAGGTCGCGCAATCCATGGCCAGTTCGCTTGAACATCTGAGGACCGACTACGTCGACAGCTACATATTGCACGGACCGTCCTCAAACTATGACTGGACCGAGGTGGATACGGAAGTCTGGGAAGCGATGCGGAAGCATCGCGACGCTGGACGAACGCACCTGCTCGGAGTGAGCAATGTTTCGTTGCAACACCTCGAACTGATGAAGGCAGCTGGTGCGGAGATGCCGGCCTTTGTGCAGAACCGATGTTTCGCGCGGCTTGGTTGGGATCGCGAGGTGCGGGCATTCTGCCGCGAACACGACATCATCTATCAGGGATTCTCACTGCTCACCGCGAATCCCGAGGTGCTCGAACATCCGCCTTTCGTCGAGGCCGCCAAGAAATTGAATGCGACTCCGGCTCAGGTGGTCTTCGCCTTTGCGCGAGCAGTTGGAATGCTTCCACTCACCGGCACTTCCAGCACTGAGCACATGAAACAAGACATCGCCAGCCTGGAATTGACACTTCCAGACGATCTAGTGAGGGAGATTGAACGCATGGCTGGCTAAACAGCCGGAAACATCCCGTTCATCGAAGATCTCAGCAATTCACTTGATGCGCGTGCCCTGCTGTCCTAGGAGAGCGTTGCCAATCCCGAAGTCACAAGCTTAAAGAACAAATACCAAGCGGCGACAATCATGATGGCAGTCGAACGCTTCACCTTGCTGGTGCATGCGAATCCGATACCAATAAGAATAATTGTCCAAATACTGATGACATCGATTGAAGAAGCCATGCCACGCACGAACTTGCCGGTGGTTTCGGCGTCGAGATAATAGGCCAGATTCGTCCCGACTGGGTTGTTAATGTCGAAGCCTTCCGGGTTCACGCCGGCGAACAAAGAAATTGTTCCTAAAATTGCTCCGATAATTCCGGGCAGGCTTGCATACATAGTGATCGCGTATGCCTGCCCGAACGTAGTTTCTGCCGCCGTTCCGATCTTGAACGTTGCCCACAGAACCACAGTCGAAATGAGAAAGTAAAACAAAATCATTAACGGACTGCCGTAGGCGAAAATGCTAATAATTTTGCTTGAGAGCTCCAGTTGTTTGGCCTGCTGATCGGGCGGTGCCTTGTCGAACTGCTCTGCGCGCTTGGGCGAATGCTCAATCTGGTTCTTACTAATCTGTTCGAAGCCGACCTGCCTCCCCATCGCGTAAATAAATAAAAGCGAAAATATAGAAATCAAAATCCACGGACCCCACCAACTCGCGCTGCGCCGTAGATCGGTGAACGTCTTCGACGGCGCAATGAAAGTATTGACGATGCGCGCCCCTTCAGACAGTGGCGCGGGAGCAGGCGAGGGAGAAACGGGAAGGACCGGAGCAGCGGTCATAAGTGCCTCCTGGCAATGATTCGAGCAGATTCTATTCGCGGATAGGCGTTCGTACAAGCCTCGGCCCGCACAAAATCTCCGCAAGCTTCTGTTAACGCTCGCCTTTGCGTATTCAGCATCCGGATGAGCAAGAGTCGGCCGTGCGACCTTGAATCGCCGAACGACAGATAGCAACGTCGAGCCGGTGCGGCAATCGGTTCCAAGGGTTGAGTGGGACTTGGGCGTCACGTCGGCACCGTCACTGATTCCGGAGGAAAAAACTCCGGATAAGATGGGGACGATGTCGAACGTGACCCCGGCAGTAATCGCGGTTTTGATCGCTGAGCTCGTCCCCGCGGCGATCTTCGGATTCGCCGCCGAACGCGCAGCTCGTGTGATCAGAAAATGGCCGAGTGCGTTGCGCATTGCGGCGCCGGTCGTACTGGTTATTCCCTATGCCGTCCTCACGGCATCACAGCACATTTTTCAATGGAAGTGGTTCGTTTTGTACTCCACTCTGCCGGTCGTAATGACTTGGCTTGAGATCTGCGCTGCGTCGGCCGATCCGGGCCAGCGCGGCAACTGGCGGGACGCCTTCATCCTGCTTACGCTCGGACTTGCAGTGGATTTACGTTGGTTTGACGTGGCTTGGCCCGCAGGGCTGCGTGGTTTGGGGAATCTGCTGCTGGTCGATGCAGGTTTGTATGCGTTTCTCGGCATTCGCCGATTAAATGGAACCGGATTCGATTTCCATCTTCGCTGGAGCGATTGGAAAATCGGCTTGCGCGAGCTGCTATTTTTCGCGCCCGCCGTGCTCCTACTGGGTATTGCGCTCGGCTTCATCCATCCGCACGCCGACGTACCCGCAGTGAGAAAGGCCGCGCTGACTTGGATAGGGATCTTCGTCTTCGTCGCCGTGCCTGAGGAACTTTTCTTTCGCGCGTGGGTCCAGAATCTGCTGGAGAGGCGCGTTGGTCGCTGGCCCGCACTGATCATTGCCTCGGTGCTTTTCGGCCTGTCTCACTTCAACAAGAGATCCACACACTTCAACTGGCGCTACGTCTTGCTCGCAACCATCGCCGGCGTTTTCTACGGAAGGGCCTGGCGCGCTGAGAGGCGCGTGCCGGCCTCGACCATCACCCACACCTGTGTCGATTGGTTGTGGTCGTGGTGGTTTTAAAGCAGGGGCCAAGGGCAGTCTTTCAAGGAGCGCAGCCGGAGCTTTTACTAAACGCGTTGGCAGGTAAGACTGTCCGATCCCAGGCTTTCCGATCCCCGCCTCACTGCCCCGCGTTATACGAAAAATATCCCAACCCCACACGCATGTGATGGTGCATGGCTTCGGGGATACAGACGGCGAAGCAGAGTCCGAGCATTCCTTGCGCAAGACCGAGTACGTAAATGCTGCGGTATCGGCGGAACAGTGCGCACGATACCCCTCCCCAAACGAGCGTTGCCAGCGCGAGCGGAAGATTCGGCAAGTGCGCCACTGCAAACAAAACCGCCGCGATGGCCACCGCAGCATCACTCGCGAGAATCCTGGTCAGGCGAGGCATGAAGTAATCCTGCAGCAGGAATTGCTGATAGATCGTCCAAAGCACATAGCCGCCCGCGTGCGCGAGATCTCCCTCGTAGAGGGCATGGTATGTCCCCGCGCTCCGAGCTAACATCACACTGGCAATCGTCAGCGCCGCTGCAGCAGGCAGGATCCAAAAAGAAGCAGCGAATTCCCTCCAGCCGAAGCCAAGTTCACTGATTCCCGGGCGACGTAAGAGAACGAGCGCCAATGGGGCCAACAGCGCGATCGGACCAAAGATCAACTGTTCGTGCGTCGGCAGCCACAAGACCACCATGATCGCGGAGAACCCAAGAATCAGTTCAGTCAGGTCGCGAAAGGAGACGACGGGCTGCGGAACGGACAGTGCGTAAGGAGCGGAATTCGTTACTGCCATCGATTTTGTGTTCCCCAAAGCCTAATCAGAGTGGCCGCGACCGAGATTGGTTGCAAGAGATTCCTCTCGCCGGAGGCAGAAAATCCGGAGCGAACCTCAGACCAACAACTTCGGAGTCGTCTCGAGCAAACTGCGCGTGTAGGCGTGTGCCGGCCGCTCAGTAATTTGCTTGGAATCTCCCACTTCAACAATTTTGCCTCGATACATGACCGCAATTCGAGTCGAAAGATACCGCACAACCGGCATGGAGTGCGAAATAAAAAGATACGTTAGGCCGAAATCGCGCTGAAGCTGGGCGAGTAAGTTGACGATCTGCGCTCCCACGCTGACGTCGAGGGCCGAGACCGGTTCATCACACACGATAAATTTCGGACGCAAGGCCAGAGCGCGGGCGATACCAATCCGCTGGCGTTGTCCGCCCGAGAATTCATGCGGATAACGGGTACGAGCCGACTCGTCGAGTCCAACTGCGCGCAGAAGTTCCGCCACTCGCTGCCGAATGTTAGATCGGCCACCAACAGGAGGCTTTGATCCGCCATCCTCCGCCGAGCCGTACCCATGAATGATCAGCGGCTCCGCGATGATGTCTTCGACGCGGCACCGTGGGTCGAGCGATGCAAACGGGTCCTGAAAAATGATTTGAAGATCGCGCCGTAGGCTGCGCATCTCGCCGGCGCTGGCCTGAAGTAAATCGCGTCCCTCAAGAAGAATGCTGCCGGACGACGGTTCGATCAACCGAAGGATCAGCCGTCCCAGTGTGCTCTTGCCCGAACCTGATTCTCCGACCAAACCGAGTGTTTCTCCGGTGTGAATATCTAGCGAAACGTCATCGACCGCACGCACCCCACCCCGAGGCTTCCCCCCGAAAGACGTTTCGCCGTGTGGGAAGACTTTCGTCAGGTTTTGTATCTCGAGGAGTGGCATCTGGTTATTTTGGACCGAAGAAATTCATCGGCTCCCGCTGTTCCTCATTCTAGAGGCAATCCTACCCCGCCGCGATCATCGGCACCGCCGCCAGGGCCGCCAGCAGCCCGATAAACTTCCACCGGCTGAAGTGCTCTTTCAGGACCAACCTCGCTAGCAAAACGGTGACCGCAGGATAGAGCGAGGTGATTACGACAGCCTCGTCGAGGCGTCCCCGCTGGCTGGCAAAGATGAATAATGCACTGGCCGCAATATCGAAGCAGCCGGCTACCATCCCCAAAGCTGCGGAGGAAGGTTGATCTGAAGCGGCGCACGCGTCGCCAACACCGCAATCGCAGTGGCAGTAAATGACCCTACACGGGAAACCACTGCGATCCATGCTGGCGATCCGGTCGCCTGGTGAATGCAAAGATAGAATCCTGCGAATCCCACTCCCGCCAGAGCGGCAGTGACGACTCCCTTGGGTGGCCCGATCTTATCGTTCGCTCCTTGGGGCTCAGGCCGCGTGATCAGCCAGATCGCGAAGACGGCGACACCGAATCCCGCAATCGACCATCGGCTCGGCACACCTTCAAGAGCAATATCGACCATGGTAGGAATCGCCGCTCCTAGGAGCGCGGCAATCGGCGCCGTGAGGCCCATTTGTCCGGACGCCAGCGCACGATAAAAAATGGCCAGCGAGAATCCCCCAACCGCTCCAGCGGCGAGCGCCCAGAAGATGCTTAAACGATCGGGAAATGCGCCCGTGTGTGCGAATGCGATTGCAAGCATCAGTGCGAAGCCGCAGATGTGCGAGAACGCGGTCAGAACAAATGCGTTGGCACGCTTAGATCCGAACCCGCCGGCGAAATCCGCTGCGCCCCAAAGAAACACCGCCATCACTGAATACGCAGCGGGGGTGAATTGGAACGATGGAGACACGCCCGGAGAGGGTAACACGCAAGCAAGTCAGGGTGATCGCTCCCTCCGCTTCGCGTGGAAATCCTTGCAGTTTCGAGCTTTTTGTCTGCGGTAATCAACTGCGCCTGTACGCTGAGCATGTTAGAATTTCCCCAAGCATTTTCTGGCAAGAACTCAGTTCTGAGGCACCCGGGTTTGATCGAACTGGCTCCGTCAATTCTTTCGGCTGATTTCGCTCGACTCGGCGAACAAGTACGCGCTGCGGCCGAGGGCGGGGCAAGTGTCATTCATGTCGACATCATGGATGGACACTTCGTTCCCAATCTCACGATCGGCCCGCCGGTTGTAAAGTCGCTGCGCAAGGCAACAAAGTTGCCGCTCGACTGCCATCTGATGATCGAAAATCCGGATGAATTTATCCCGGCTTTTGCTGACGCGGGGGCGGATTGGATGTCAGTTCATCAAGAGGCGTCCCTGCATTTGAATCGCACGCTGCATCTGATCAAGAGTCATGACTGCCTGGCGGGTGTCGTGATCAATCCGGCGACCCCGGTCGATACGCTCTCGGAAGTGCTTGACATCGTCGACTATGTCCTCGTGATGTCGGTAAATCCGGGATTCGGAGCGCAGAAATTTATTCCCTCGACACTGCACAAAATGCGGCGTTTAGCGGATATTCGCCGGCAGAGAGGCTTGCACTTCCGCATCGAAGTAGATGGCGGAGTCGCCCTCGACACGGTTGCCGATGTGGTCCATGCCGGGGCAGAAATTTTGGTGGCGGGCAACGCCGTGTTCGGAAATGGCGATCCAAAGAACAACGCTGAGAATCTGCTGAAGGCGGCAACCGAAGCAGCTCTGCAAAAAGTTTAGCGGCGGTTGTGAGACCGGGATCGCATCCGGTCCGGCCGGGTAAGCCTGGCTAGTCAGTTGAGTGCGTCAGAAGGCGGATGCGATACTCGGAAACGCAAGGCGCGTCGCTCAACGGGTGGTCGAACAACCAGCCCGACTCAAGAAACTTTCGAGGTCTTATGTCACGTCGAATTCCGTTGCTTGTCGCCCTTGGGACGCTGCTGGCGTTGACCGCTGCTTGCACCAACAAAAAGTCCGTCAACCCCTTGGCCAACGTCGGCTCCAAGCAGCCAGACAAAGTCCTCTTCGACAAGGCGATGGATGCCATGCGGCACAATCGCTTCGATGTCGCGCGCCTCACCCTACAGACGCTCATCAATACGTACCCGGATTCGGAATTTATCGCCCGCGCCAAGCTGGCTGTCGGGGACTCCTGGTACGCAGAAGGTGGAACCGCCGCTCTCGCCCAGGCCGAGCAGGAATACAGCGACTTCGAGATTTTCTTCCCGAATATGCCAGAAGCGTCCGAAGCGCAGTTGAAGATCGCGAACATCCACTATCAGCAGATGGAAAAGGCCGATCGCGATTATACCCACGCGAAGCGCGCGGAAGACGAATACCGCAAAGTCATCCTGCAATATCCCGACAGCAAGCTGGTCCCCGAAGCAAAGCAACGTCTCCTTGAAGTGCAGGAAGTGCTCGCCGATCGCGAATTCGGAATCGGAAGGTTCTACTATCTCCGTCAGTCCTACCCTGCCTCGATCGCCCGTCTGCAATCGCTGGTGGATAAATATCCTCTCTACAGCCGCGCCGACGAAGCTTTGTACCTCTTGGGACAGGATTACGAAGGTCAGCTGGCTCGCATT
Organism: uncultured Acidobacteriota bacterium; assembly: GCA_963793945.1. Classification (GTDB taxonomy): domain Bacteria; phylum Acidobacteriota; class Terriglobia; order Terriglobales; family Acidobacteriaceae; genus Sulfotelmatobacter. The sequence goes on from CAWCCE010000005.1 coordinate 333,116, forward strand.
CGGTTGGTACCCACTTGCGACGCACACGACCAGCCGCGAGGCTGCTTGCGTGAGGAAACCAAATCTCGCTATATCGGTGATCTGACGAAGCACGCCTCTGAGGCGTACGACAGGATTCTCACTCGCTATCCGATGATGGACCGCTCCGACGATGCGAAAAAGCGTCTGACCGCGCTACACCAGCCCGTTCCTAGGCCCACCAAAGGCATGGTGGCCCAGAACAAGGCAGAGCTCGCTAGCCGGAACGAAACCACGATGGCGCAGAAGTTCATGGGCATCATCAAGAAGGGCCCCGACGTATCTGCAGCCGCCCACAAAGGCGACCCCACATTGACGGATCCTGAACCTGTCGCAGCTACGAATGTCGTTCGGGGCGAAGCCATCGCCGCAGCCGGGATTCCAGAAAAGAGTGCCTCAGTTGAGATAGTCAAGCCAGACCAGCCGAGCGCGGCGGACGCTGCGGCTGCCGCCGGCACGAATCCGGCCACCGCATCGCCTTTCGGTTCCGCTTCGGGAGCCCCTTCTGCGACTGGCCCTGATCCCAACGAACTAAAACCTACCGCGACCGCCGATCCGAACGAATTGAAGCCGGCCGCGGATGGAGCGGATCCCTCTCTGCCACCGCCGGTGCAGGTAAATGAAATCGCGAGCGGTCAGTCATCCTCCGCCAACGCCACCTCGGACGATTCCACTCCGGCATCGGATCAGGATCTCTCCAGCAGCAAGAAGAAGAGAAAGAAGGGATTGAAGAAAATCGTCCCCTTCTGAAGCACGTCGTCGCAAAAGCAGGGAGCAGATCGGGTTACCATCGACTCCCTTCACGCACTAGGTGCTGACCACTAGTAACCTGTTACTTCCCTTTTAGATCATTGACTTAGGTTGAAGGTCAGGTTACCTTCGCGATATCTCCCCTCATTAGAGGAAACCTCTTGGCCAGGAAGATACTGCTCGCCGACGACAGCGTGACCGCCCAGAATATGGGCCGGAAGATCCTTGCAGATGCGGGGTACGAAGTCATCACCGTCAATAACGGCTCGGCGGCACTCAAGAAGATTAGTGAGCACCGGCCGGATTTGATCGTCCTCGACGTCTATATGCCCGGGTATAGTGGGCTTGAGGTGTGTCAGCGCTTAAAAGAAGTAGCTGAAACCGCGCGAATCCCTGTGCTGCTTACGGTAGGGAAGTTGGAACCCTTCAAGACGGATGAGGCGAAGCGCGTCCGGGCCGATGGCTTCATCGTCAAGCCCTTTGAAGCCAGCGAGCTACTCAGCGCCCTAAGCAAGCTGGAAGATAAAATCGTTCCCCGCGCCGAGGCAGCTAAACCCGGTCGCTTGGCTCGCGCGAATGCTGCCATCGAAGAAGGCCGAGACAAGACTGTGGCCTCGGACGAGGATTCCGGTTGGAAAAATCGTATCTCGTTTCCCTCGAAAAAGAAGGAAGCTACCGCCGAAACGAATCCCGATGATCCGGCCGTATATAACCCGGTGAATAAGGATCTACGCACCACGATCGACCATCACCGGCCCAGCGAAACGCCCAAGCCGAAGGATGAAGAACGGGTCGACCTTGGCGCATTGGCGCCAGAAGGATTGCCCAAAGACGTAACCCCCGAAGAGATTGCAGCGCTGGCTGCTGCGGCAGCCCAGGTGCAAGGAACAATATTGGAGAGCAAAACGGCGGAAGCGCGTGAGGAAGTCGCGCCTCCTGCTCCTGTTGAATCCAAGACAGAAATTTCTGAAGCAAGTCAGCAGGCGTCGGCCCTCGAAACAGTTCAAGAAGCAACTGCGGCAACGTTCGCGGAACAGTCGCCGGTGGTGAAAGCTGACGCCTCCACTGACAAGTCGCCAGTACCGGAATCTGTTTCCACGGAAAGCATTCAGCCGTCCGATGGACCTATCACGATGGCTGCAGCTGCCGGAGTTGAATCTGGGAGCGGAGCATCCCATTGGTCGGCGGTTGCCGTTGCTCTCGCACCTGAGGACCAGGGGATTTCTCTTGAGCGTGAAATGCAGCAGGCTTATGGCGCCTTCGCGGCGGTCGAAAGCACGAACCCTGCGTCGATCGCCACAACTCCTTCGACTGAATCTACCGAGGCAGCCCTCCCCGCAATTTCGACAGAAGCCACTGCGTCAGAAGCAATTCATGAAGTCTCCGCGACCATCGTGCCCGAAGCTGTGCCGGCAATGTCCGAAGTTGGCGGCGTGAGAGAAACGGTCAGCGCCACGGTAAAGCAGTTCGAACACGTGACAGCATCCTATGTTCCAGAGTCGCCGGCAGCCGCTGCGGAACTGCCGCGCTCGGATGCTTCCGAAGTAACATCGTTACCCACTCCCGCGCAGACGACAGAAGCGCCAGAGCAACAGGCCCCTGTTGCTGTAGCGGAAGAGTCACTCCCTACCGCAAATTCTGAACCTCGGTCTCAAGAAATTCACGAAGACTTGCCAGCCGTGGAATCTGGGATCGAAGCCGCGCCTGCCTCAGTTGAAAGTGAGAACGCTTCGCCGAGTGAGGCTCATCAAGACAATAGCTCTTCGGATCAAATTTCTCCCGATCCGGCACCCGCACTCGTCAGCGAGTCCGATGTAAAGAGCGAGCACGGCGGAGACAAGAAGGAATCCGATATCGCTGCTACTACCGCAGCGGCATGGGCAAGTTGGAGACGAATTCGCGAGTCCGGCGATTCGAACTCTTCCGGACAATCGGAGCACTCCCAAGGCGAAAACCTCTCAAACTCGCATGATGCCGCCGCAATGGCCGTGGCCGCAGGCGCGGAGAACAGTCCCGAGGACGCTAGCGCCTTTGACGAATCTGATCCTGCGATTGCCAGCATCATCGATAGCGTCTTGGCCGACCTTCGCCCGAAAATCGTAGAGGAAATATCCCGGAAGCTCGGGAAAAAGAAGTAACCTGACTCTCATCCACTCCCGAAACAACCTCGCAACTCAATCCTTGTCCTGAGTCATAAGCTGCCGAATCGCACTGAAAAGCAAGTCCATCTCGGATTTTGCGAACAGCGCAACGCAGCCGGCCGCAACCGCTTCGCGTTCCAAAGTAGGATTCTTAAAGCTCGTGAACATCAAGAGCGGCGTTGACGGTGTCTCAAGTTTGAGTGAGCGGGCAGCTTCCGGCCCATTCAAGCCAGGCATGGAGAGATCCAGAATGATCAGATCCGGTCGCAGTTGACGAGCTTTCTCGACTGCTTCAATTCCGTCTGCGGCTTCCCCACAGATGACCCACCCGGAGGTTCGCTCGAGACACGTCCGCAGCGCGTGTCGCACGATCGGATTGTCATCCGCGATAAGAATGAAACACGCCAAGCAGCGGCCTCCCTATCCTTAGCAGGGCTGCCCAGGCCACGTCGTATCAGGTTCGACGGACGGCGAGTGGAAAGGATTCTGGATCGAGCCTATTCTCGGTCGCCGCAGTGGTAAATACAGGGAGCTATGTACGATACCGCACATTTGGAGTGCGCGGATAAGAGTACTATGGTTCTGTCTCTTCTAGCATCTTTCCGCCGTGCCCTATGGGCGTCGGTTCCCTGCAAAATCAGACAGCGTTCGCGCTGTGCAAGGAGCCGTCATGGCCACCAAGTCCCTTCCATCCGTTGTTTCTAGACAGCTTCCGCAAATCGAGGGAAATCCCGTCCGGAATGAGCTGTTGCTCAGGATTCCGTCTTCGGAGTGCAGTTCGGTCTTCTCTCAACTGACTTTTATTTCGCTTCGAAACCACGACGTGCTTCAGGAGTGCGGAGAGCAGATCAAGTACGTCTACTTCATAGACAGCGGGTTGGCATCCGTTCTCAACAGCATGAGAGATGGAAAAACTGTGGAAGTGGGTTTGACGGGCAAGGAAGGCTGCACCGGCTTGCCGATCGCGGCCGGTCTAAAGACCAGCGCGTCGCTGATCGTGGTTCAAGTTGGGGGCACCGCCTTCCGAATGACAGCAGTCGCTTTGTCAAAGGCTCTGTGCGAATGCCCAATCCTGTCGAAACGCATGCAGCAATACGGCCAGGTCATGTCCATGCAGGGAGCGCAGATCGCCGCCTGCAATCGCTTGCACGAGGTGGAAGAGAGGCTGGCAAGGTGGTTGCTGATGAGTCAGGACCGGCTTGAGACCAATCTCGTCCCGCTCACGCACGAATTCCTGGCGCACATGTTGGGCACGCGGCGTTCCAGCGTTACGGTTGCCGCCGGTGTGCTGCAGAAGGCGGGTCTCATTACCTACACCCGCGGCGAGGTGACGATCGAAGATCGCGCTCGCCTGGAAGACGCGTCTTGCGAATGCTACGACCACATCCGCAAACACACCCGGACATGGGCACAAGAATCGCGCTGATTTCCGAGGCAATTCATTCATACCCACGACTGGTTTGACCCTTCTTTTCCTCCGACTGTAAGATCGAAGCAGCACTCAGCTCTCAGCATTCACTCAGTCACGACTGATTTCTAATCAGTTTTCGACTGGCTGGTTGCTGAGGGTTGAGTGCGAACCTTTCTATGCCGCACGAGCTACCCAAAGCCTACGAGCCGGGCGCGATCGAGACGCGCTGGGCCGATTACTGGGTCCAGGAAAAACTCTTCTCGGTGCCCACTCCGCCGGTGGGCGAAACCCGTCCTGTCTTCACGCTTTTGCTGCCCCCGCCAAATGTCACCGGCCGCCTGCACATGGGCCACATGCTCAACCAGACTCAAATGGACATCATCGTGCGCTGGCACCGCATGCGTGGCTTCATCACTCTGTGGCTGCCCGGCACCGACCATGCGGGCATCGCCACGCAGATGATGGTCGAGAAGCAGCTCGAAAAAGAAGGCAAGAAGCGGCGCGAGATGGGCCGCGAGAAATTTATTGAGCGCGTCTGGGAGTGGAAGAAGCTTTACGGCGGCGCGATCCTCGACCAGATGAAGCGCCTCGGAGCGTCTGTCGATTGGGACCGCGAATATTTCACCATGGACGAAAATCTTTCGCACGCCGTGCGCGAGGTCTTCGTCCGGCTCTACGAAGAGGGACTGATCTATCGCGGCAACTACATCGTCAACTGGTGTCCGTGGCATGAAACCGCGATCTCTGATCTCGAAGTGAAGCACGAAGATGTCGCTGGAAAGCTATGGGAGATTCGCTATCCCGTAATCGGAACCGATGAGTCCATCACGGTAGCGACCACGCGGCCGGAGACGATGCTCGGCGATACGGCCATCGCCGTGAACGAGAAAGATGAGCGCTACACGCATCTCCACGGGAAAAAAGTTCTCGTGCCCCTGATGAATCGCGAGATTCCCATCATCACGGATGAACTTGCTCAACCCGAATTCGGTACAGGTGCGGTGAAAGTCACGCCGGCGCACGATCCGAATGACTTCCAGGCTGGACTGCGCCACAACCTGCCCCAGATCAATGTCATGGACGCCCGCGCGCAGATGAACGAGAATGCCGGTCCGTATGCAGGAATCGATCGATACGAAGCCCGCAAACGCGTACTGCACGACCTGCAGAAGCAGGGATTCCTGGTCAGCGAGAAGGAGTACGCGCTTTCGATCGGCAAGTGTGATCGCTGCGGAACAGTGATCGAGCCGCGGTTGTCAGAGCAGTGGTTCATCAAGATTAAACCACTGGCGGAGGGCGCGAAGGCCGCGGTCGAAAGCGGCGAGATCACGATTGTCCCGGAGAACTATCGCCAGATCTATCTCAACTGGATGACCAACATCTACGACTGGTGCATCTCGCGCCAGCTTTGGTGGGGACATCGTATCCCGGCGTGGACGTGCCAGAACGAAGCCTGCAAGGAAGTCATCGTAGCGCGTGAAGCTCCGACCACGTGTACGAAGTGTAGTGGCGCGAAGCTCGAGCAAGTTCCCGATGTACTCGACACCTGGTTTTCCTCGGGATTGCTGCCGTTTACGACTTTAGGCTGGCCGGAGAAGACGCGAAATCTCGACGTGTTCTATCCGAACACGCTGATGATCACCGGCTTCGACATACTTTTCTTCTGGCTCGCACGCATGATCATGTTCGGCTGCCACTTTATGCAGGGACACGAACAAGACGCAGTGATCAAGAAGGCCAGCGGAGAAGAGTCGAAGAAGGACGACAGCGTTCCTTTCCGTCATGTCTATATTCATGCTCTGGTGCGCGACGCCGATCGGCAGAAAATGTCGAAGACAAAAGGAAACGTAATCGATCCGCTGGAGATCATCGAGCGCTTCGGCACGGATGCGACGCGTTTCACTCTCGCCGCGATGGCAGCCCCCGGCACCGACATTGCCTTCAGTGAGAGCCGCACCGACGGGTACCGCGCCTTTGCCAACAAGATTTGGAACGCCGCCCGCTTCATGTTCATGAATGTGGACAGGATTGAGCCGGGGCTTCGGCCCGCCAGTTCGGCGCACGCCGGCATCGCCGCTTTTGAATCTGCCAGTCTAGAGGATCGTTGGATTCTCTCGCGTTTCAATCGCGTAGCCGCTGACGTCAACGACGCGCTCGCTACCTATCGCTTTCACGAAGCGGCCAACCGCATCTATGACTTCTTCTGGGGAGAGTTCTGCGACTGGTACCTGGAATTGATCAAGCCGGGGCTGAATTTCGAGGAAGGCGCCGACAAGAAAGCCGCGCGAACCGCATGCGCGAACCTAGTCAATCTATTCGACGCGGCGCTGCGATTGCTGCATCCGGTCATGCCATTCATTACGGAAGAGATTTGGCATGCAATCTATGAGGGCAAAGCGCCAATGAAGTCGATCGCGATCGCGCCGTATCCACAAGCCGATGAAAAGCAGTTCGATCTCGCCGCTGAAACTGAGATGGCGATTTTGCAGGATTTGATTGTCAGCGTGCGCAATCTGCGCGCTGAATTGAAAGTTGAGCCCAAGGTGAAGGTGCCGATCGAGGTATTCGCCCACGAGCCCGCAATCCGCGCGATGATCGAGCAGAATCATGGTGCGGTCGAACGGCTGGGGAACGTTGAGAAGATTACATTCGTGGAAACTTCTCTCGCCAGCCGGGCGGGCGCCCGCGGAACCGCGCGCTTCGACGTCCACATGATCTACGAAAGAAAGATCGACGTAGCCGCCGAATGCGACCGCCTGAAGAAAGAACTGGAGAAGATTGAAAGAGAGTTGGCCAATAATCAGAGGCAATTAGGGAACGAACAGTTTCTGTCCAAGGCCCCACAGAAAGTGGTCGAAGGCCTGCGGAGAAGGGGCCAGGAACTCCTGGTGCTGCAGGAGAAGACGAAGAGCAAGCAGAAAGAATTAGGATGTTCGTAACTAGCAACTAAATCACTAGCCACTGTTCTATGGACTGGAACTCAAGACGCCTTACCGCCATCCTCGAGAACGCATTGGTCGAGGACCGTGCCACGCGCGATGCGACCAGCTACGCGTGCATCGATCCGAACCAGCGCGCTTCGGCGACAATCATCTCGAAACAGGATTGCATTTTGGCCGGTATCGGCTCCGTCGCTCGAATTCTCGATGTCTATGCCGCCCTCGATGGTGCCGTAACCGCCCACTATGAAGTGACCACGCATCCTGAGATCTTCGATGGAGTGCGGTTGCACAAGGGCCAGTCGGTCGCCGTCGTGAGACACAATGCGCGCGTTATCCTTTCCTGCGAGCGAGTGATCTTGAATTTCCTGCAGCGTATGAGCGGCATCGCCACTCTGACTCGCAAATTCGTCGAGGCCGTCGCCGGAACCCGTGCTCGCATTCTCGACACGCGGAAAACTGCCCCTGGATTGCGTGCCATCGACAAATACGCGGTTCGCTGTGGCGGCGGCCAGAACCATCGTCTTGATCTTTCCGACGGTGTACTGCTGAAAAGCAACCACATCTCGTTGGCTGGTGGAATTGCGCCAGCTCTGGAACGCGTTCAGCGCAACCGTCGCGGATCGCAGCCCATCGAAGTCGAAGTCCGAGATTTCGAGGACTTGGAAGAGGCGCTTGCCAACGGCGCAGAAGCGATCCTTCTCGACAACATGTCCCCTGACGATGTGCGCCGCGCTGTGGAGCGATGCTCCACGCCCGACGCTCAAAAAGACGGGCGCCGAATCCCCGTGGAATGTTCCGGGGGGATCCGCTTGGAGAACGTTCGCGCGTATGCCGAGACTGGCGTCGACTTTATCTCAATAGGTTTCCTGACCCATTCGACACAAGCCGTCGATATGAGCATGCGAGTCGTTCCTTCATAACGACTACCGGTCCGCCATGATTGTCGTTTGACCGCGATTCGCGCATAATCTCCGCATCACCAAGACCGGCAAAACTCGAAGCCGTAGGCCTTCAGGGGCGAGCACGCCGGTGTACCAGCCACTCCAGTCCACCGATTCGCGGCTCGGAGTGATCCTTCGCTTGCTCATGGAGCATCCCACCGTCGTGATCAGCGGAACAAAAATCGCGGATGAGATTTCATCCAACCGCTCGGAGGTCTGGCGCTTAATTCATCAACTACGGGGACTGGGCGTTGACGTCGCGGGTCATCCTGCGACCGGATATCAGCTGCGCTCGGTCCCCGATCTGCTGCTGCCAGACATTCTTCGCCCTCTGCTGCGCGGAACCATCTTCGATTCGCACCTTCATCACTTCTATAAGATCGGGTCAACCAATACGGCCGCCATGGTAGCGGCGGCCGAGGGCGCGCCTCACGGCAGCGTCTTTCTCGCCGAGGAGCAAACCGCCGGTCGAGGTCGCGGAGCCAACTCGTGGCAGTCTCCCCGTTCAACGGGCATTTACTGTTCGGTGATCCTTCGTCCCTCGCTGCCGCCGTCGGAGATCCTAGTGCTATCGCTCGCTGCTGGACTGGCAGTGCATTCGGCGATTCAACACGAAGACTCGCGCGTAGCAGCCGATCTCAAATGGCCCAACGATGTCTTGATCGACGGGAAAAAGGTCTGCGGCATTCTGACCGAGATGAATGCCGAGGCTACGCGCGTGCGTTACATCGTGGTCGGCATCGGCATCAACGTGAACCAGGCGAGTTTCCCCTCCGATCTGCCTGCGACGTCATTGCGCCTTGTTACCGGGAGCGAATGGTCGCGCGTGGACTTGGCCGCCGCTTTGCTAAAATCACTCGACCGGGAATATCGAACTCTGATCGATGACCTAGATGCCAGGGAGTCAATTCTGCGGCGCTTCACCGAACATTCAAGCTGGGTCAGCGGCAAGAGAGTTCGCATTGAGGAAAACGGTTCGGCCTTCGAAGGAACAACCAAGGGCCTTGATCCGCGGGGGTTTCTGCAGGTCTTGACTCCTCACGGTCTGCAGACGGTTTTGAGCGGAACGGTAAGACAAAGGTAGCGCGGCCCAGAAAGGCGCCCGGTTTAGAAAGCACTCATGCTTTTCGTCATCGATGTCGGCAACACGAACACGGTGCTCGGCGTATTCGCGCGCCTCGCCAAAGTTCAGGCGAGCCGCGAGGCCAACGATCCGCCGCGTTACGAAAATCTCGTCGCCAACTGGCGTGTTGCCACCTCGCGCAGAAGCACGGTCGACGAGTACGGAGTCCTGTTTCGCAACTTGTTCTCGATGGCTGGCCTCGAATCCAAGGGCATTCACGGCATCGTCGTTTCCTCGGTCGTTCCGCCTCTCGACCCCATTCTGCGGCAGGTGTGCGAACGATATTTCAACTTGCGCCCACTGTTTATCGAGCCCGGAGTGAAGACCGGGATGCCGGTGCATTACGACAATCCGGCAGAAGTCGGCGCCGATCGCATCGTGAACGGAGTTGCTGCATTCGATAAATACGGCGGCCCTTGCGTGATCGTCGACTTCGGTACCGCGACGACGTTTGATTGTGTCTCCGCAAAGGGGGAGTATCTCGGCGGCGTGATCTGCCCCGGCATTGGCATTTCCGCTGACGCGCTCTTTGAGCGCACTGCACGCCTGCCCCGCGTGGAGATTCGCAAGCCGGCTCGTGTGATTGGATCAAACACCGTCGGCAGCCTGCAGTCCGGCCTCTATTACGGATATCTCGGTCTCGTTGATGGCATCCTCGAACTTTTGCTCGCCGAGCTTGGACCGGAAACACACGTCATTGCGACCGGCGGCCTGGGACCGATGATCGGCACCGGCTCGAAGTACATCAAGAATGTCGACGAATTTCTCACCCTCGAAGGCTTGCGTATCATCTGGGAGCGCAACAGCGCCGCACGGAACCCAAGCGCGACAAGAGATGGCTCGAAGTCGTCGTCGAAAGCAAATACGAAGTCCAAGAACGGCAATAGCCCGGCCCCGACTTCAGCCTCGCGATCGGCCCGATAACCCGCCGTGGAAAATCACTTCAACTATTTCACTGAGATTGAAGATCGCTATCTTCGACGGCGCGGCGGTGGCTTACTGCTTTCCACTCTGGACTGGGCTCTCATCGAGACTTGGAAAGACGCGGGCATTCCGTTGGAAGCCGTGCTTCGCGGCGTCGACGCCGCCTTTGACCACTACGATCAGCGTCCCTCAAAAACGAAAAAAGTAAATAGCCTGGCCTACTGCTCCCAGGAAGTGCTCTCTGCCGCTGAAGCGATGAAGGAAGCCGCCGTGGGAGCAACGAAAACCGAACCGGCCAAGCTACAACCGCCCGGCTTCGAAGCGGAAAGAGTCGCAACTTTTCTTGTGCGGAACGCAGACCTGCTGGAAACCGCGAAGTTGCCGCCAGGCATTGCGGATCATGCGCCGTCATTTGTGATTCGGACGGCACAAACTCTGCGACAGCTTGCCGAAGAAATACGCACGAAGCCTGCAATGCGATTGGAAGACTTGGAGCGCCGCCTCACTGTACTCGAAGAGAAGCTGTTTGCGGTGCTTCTGACGTCGACTCCAGACGATGAGATCGTCTCCGTTCGCGCCGAGGCCGATCGCGACCTCGTTCCCTACCGCCGGAAAATGTCCGGCGCGCAGATCGATCAACTGCAGAAGCAATACGTGCACAAGCGGCTTCTCGAGAAATATCGCCTGCCCCGCCTGAGCCTGTTTTATATGTGAGCCTTGTGATCCACTCATTCGATGCACTCATTCTCGGAGGTGGCGCGGCAGGCTTAATGTGCGCGATCGAAGCCGGCAAGCGTGGGCGCCACGTCGCGGTTCTCGACCACGCCGAGCGCTTGGGCAAAAAAATTCTGATTTCCGGCGGCGGACGCTGCAACTTCACCAATATTCACTGTCGGCCTGAGAACTTCCTCTCGGCCAATCCACACTTTGCCAAGTCGGCGTTGGCTCGTTACACACCCGCAGATTTCATAGCTCTGGTTGAAAAGTATCGCATCCCGTACTACGAAAAGACCTTGGGACAGCTCTTCTGCGACCGATCCGCGCGTGACATTCTGGCTTTGCTCGAAGAAGAATGCCGGCTTGCCGGTGTGAGCATCTTCCTGAACACAAGAATTCAGCAAGTTTCCTGCACCGATCAATTCGTTGTTCGAGCACTCAACGCGGAGTTTCACGCGGGTGCACTGGTTGTAGCCACCGGAGGCCTTTCGATTCCCAAGATCGGCGCCACCTCGTTCGGTTATGATCTGGCGCGACAATTCGGACTGAAGATTCAAGAACCGCGGCCAGGTCTCGTGCCTTTCGTCCTGAACCATGATGATCGCTCCCACTATTGCGATTTGGCGGGAGTTTCCACGGATGTTACCGCCTCCTGCGATGGACAGCAGTTTCGCGAGAAGATGTTGATCACGCATCGCGGCTTGAGCGGTCCGGCGATCCTGCAGATTTCGTCGTACTGGAATCCGCCACACTCGATCCGTATTGATCTTGCGACGGAACAAAACATAACGGCTGCCTTCCGAGACCCCCAGATACCGCGCACGTCCCCCAAATTGCGCTCGGAACTTCGTAACTTCCTGCCTCACCGCTTCGCCGATCGCTGGCTTGATTTTCACTCGCCAACTTCATGGACGAATTCCGCTCTAGCCGACTTCGAGAAGCAAGCTCACGGCTGGACCATCACACCCGCAGGCACGGAGGGCTTCGAGAAAGCCGAAGTGACTGCCGGCGGCATAGACACCAGTGAACTTTCCGCCAAAACGATGGAGAGCCGCAAAGTTCCGGGCCTCTTTTTCATCGGCGAAGTAGTCGACGTTACCGGACATCTAGGCGGTTTCAACTTCCAGTGGGCTTGGGCTTCCGGCGCAGCGGCCGGCAGGGCTTTGTGAATTGTCAGATAGAATCAAGACTTGCTCCTAACAATTGAAAAGCTCATCTACGGTGGCGACGGGCTGGCCCGCTTGCCCGCCGACGATCACGGACAGGGTAAAGCCGTGTTCGTCCCTTTTGTCCTCGCTGGAGAAAAAGTCGAAGCCTCGCTCTCTCAACAGAAATCCGGATTCGCTCGCGCACGAGTAGATTCGATCGTCGAGCCCTCTCCGCGTCGAATTCAGCCTCACTGCCCCTACTTCATCCAGTGTGGCGGCTGTCACTACCAACACACGAGCTACGAACATCAACTCGAAATCAAGACGCAGATCCTCCGCGAAACCTTGAGGCGCACCGCAAAGGTCGATTTGCCCTTCGACATCGCCGTTCACCCTTCACCTCCTTGGAACTACCGGAACCGATCGCGGCTTCAAGTACAACCCGGCCCGTCCTTTGCGGCCGGATATTTCCGTATGGCTTCTCACGCCTTGCTCGCAGTCGAGCAATGCCCGATCAGCTCGCCGTTGGTCAACAGCGGCATCGCCGCTCTGTGGCGAAGCGGGCGCGCGGGGAAAGTTCCCGGGGGCGTACGCGAAGTCGAATTCTTCGCCAATGCCGACGACACCCAACTTCTGCTCGATGTTGGATGTGCCGGGCAGGCCCGGCGAGCGGCAGTTCGCAGTTGGGCTGAGGAATTGTGCGCAGCCCTTCCCGAAATTTCCGGCGTCGTTGCCTTCCGCGAGGCAAATCCAGGAGACAAGAAAGCTGGCGCACCCGAAGTTCTCGTCACCGTGGGCAATTCGCACCTGATCTACAAAACGGAGCGAGCCGCTTATCGCGTCAGCGCCGGTTCCTTCTTCCAAACCAACCGTCATTTGACCGACGAACTCGTTGGAATCGTCACCGCGAGGCAGTCCGGCGAAGTGGCTCTCGACCTCTATGCCGGTGTGGGACTTTTTTCCACAGCCTTAGCTCGTGACATCCGTCACGTCGTTTCTGTCGAGATGTCACAGACATCCTCAGCCGATCTTTCCTATAATCAGGCCTCGAATGGAGAGGTGATCCAGGCCACCACGGAGCAGTACCTGGCCCGCGGTGAAAATTCGGAGCGAGTCGGGAAGGGTGCAGTCCTCCCTCATAACATTCATAAGCCCGACCTCGCGGTGGTAGACCCGCCCCGAAGCGGCTTGGGAGAACGCGTGGCGCGAATGTTGGCGACCCTGGGCGCGCCACGCGTTGTTTACGTCTCATGCGATCCCGCAACGCTGGCCCGCGATCTCCTCATTCTGCTCACCTCCGGATACCGCATCGAGCAGGTGCATTTGGTGGACTTGTTCCCGCAAACCTATCATCTCGAGAGCGTTGTACACCTTACGCGCTGAGACCGATCCCCGTACATCCGTCTGCTGTTTCGACGTCTCTAGCCCAATGACTCCTCATTCCACATCCTCGCCTCCTTCTTTCCAGTTCAAGGCCGCCCGCCAACCGATGCTCTGGGCTGTCGTCGGTTATTCGTCGGGAATTGTCATTGGCACGTATGCCTGGCGTCCCGCCTCGTGGTGGATCCTCGGAGCAACAATCTTCGTCGCAGCTGCAGTTCTATTTTGCGCGGCGGCGATTCGCCTTGGGGTGGACGCTTGCACTGGGGGCATTTTTTCTGGCCGGGGCCCTCGATATTCAATTGCGCTCCAGCTCACACATCGACACCAGTGCTCAATCTTTCGCCGACCGACAGGAACTCCAAATTACGGCCCACGTCGTTGCAGACGGCCATCTGCAGTCTGCCGCACTAGGTGAGATCAGGCAGGTACTCGATGTCGACACTGAGGAGATCCAAACCGCATCAGGAGAAAAGCTTCCGATTCATTCTGGCGTCCGCCTCGGCATCTATGGTCCGCGTCCGAAAGTTGAGGAACCGAACGATGCATCTGGCTCAACCCAAAGCGCTGCCCCTCCGGTGCAAGCGTTTCACTACGGCGAACGCATCCGTTTCCTCGGAAAACTGAAATTGCCTCGCAACTTCCGTAATCCGGGAGCCTTCGACTACCAAAGCTATCTTGCCGATCGCGGCATCGCCGCATTGGGAACGGCCAGGATCGAAGACGTCGAGAAGTTAACCGGCTTCTCGGGAAATCAGTTCGCTTTTTGGCGTAGCCGTATCCACAATTCCGTCATCGCCAAAGTGCACGAATTGTGGTGGCCGCACGAGGCTGCACTCATCGACGCCATGGTGATTGGCGAAGCTGCCTTCATCGATCGTGACACCAGAACGGATTTCCAGCGTTCGGGCACCTACCATGTGCTCGTGGTCTCCGGGATGAACGTCACCATTCTGGCGTTCGTCGTCTTCTGGACGCTGCGTCAGGTGCGTCTTGCCGAAGTTCCGGCAACGCTGCTGACCTTAGCATGTTGCGTCGCGTACGCCATTGTGACCGAAGTCGGAGCACCGGTCTGGCGGGCGACTCTGATGTGCACCGTCTATCTAGGAACCCGTCTTCTCTACCGCGATCGCGCCATGATCAACGCTTTAGGCGCCGCGGCCCTGGGCCTCCTCATCTATGATCCGCAGCAACTCTTCACCGCCAGCTTCCAGATGACGTTCCTCTGTGTGTTGATCGTGGCCGCGATTGGCGTTCCGATCCTCAAGCGAACCTCGCAAATCTATAAGCAGGCGCTCCTCAATTGGGACTCGATTCAGTTCGCTTCGCAGTTGCCGCCGCGCGTGGCACAGTTCCGCGTGGATTTGCAACTCATATCCGCACGCGTCGCGCTTTTTCTTGGACGAAAGTGGGGTGGTCGGCTGGTTCGCGGAATCTCTGGGTTCGCCCTCTCGGCATGGGAATTAGTCTTTGTATCGGCTGTCTTGCAAACTGCGCTCGCTCTTCCCATGGCGTATTACTTCCATCGCGCCACCACAATTGGATTACCGGCGAATCTGATCGTCGTCCCGCTGACACAGTTAATGATGCCCGCCGCTATCGCGGCCTTGAGTTTTGGATATTTCTCGCCTCGGTTGGCCAAACTTCCCGTGCTCCTGACAGCACTCGCCGTGGACGGAATTACTGGCTCTGTACACGGGCTAGGCGCCCTCCGCCTCTCTGACCTGCGTGTCGCCATGCCATCCACTTTGATGATGGTGCTCGCGGCGGCGACCATCGTCTTCGCGATGTGGTCGGCGCACCGTCATAGATGGCTCACGTGCTTCGGACTCTCGGCAATCTTGTTAACTTCGATTTCCTTCGCGTTCCTCGCACCCAAACCTCGAACTCATGCCGGTGTCCTCGAAGTAACATCCATCGATGTCGGCGAAGGCGATTCCATCTTCCTGGTCACTCCGCAGGGGAAAACTCTGCTTGTAGATGCCGGAGGACCGATCGGTCCCGGCGGTTCTCAGCTCGATTTCGGTGAAGATGTCGTTTCGCCGTATCTATGGACTCGCGGCATCTCGCATCTCGACGCCGTCGCCATCACACACGGCCACTCTGATCACATTGGCGGAATGATCGCCGTCCTGAAAAATTTCAAGCCAAAAGAATTGTGGATTGGATTGATGCCGCCGAGCACTGCCCTTGAGAACGTCATCTCAACTGCGCAGGAGCTAGGTGTGACCGTCGTCCGCCATTGGGAGGGGGATGAGTTTGTATTTGGGGAAACTACAGTCCGTGTGTTGTTTCCCCCGCGCGACTGGCTCGCCGGCGCCAAGCCTCAGAACAATGACTCGATGGTATTGCGCGTGACCTACGGCGATTCATCGGTCCTATTGGAGGGAGATGCCGAAAAGCAGGTGGAACGCCGCGTGGCTGCCATCGAGCATCCTACTGCAAACTTGCTGAAGGTCGGTCACCATGGAAGCGCCAATGCGACTACGCAGGAGCTGCTATCGTCCGCCCATCCTCAATTCGCGGTCATCTCGGTGGGCTTTGCCAACTCCTTCGGCCTGCCTCGCCCCGAAACGCTTGAGCGGTTGACGGGTGCAGGAGTCCGCGTCTATCGCACCGACCTCGAGGGAGCCGTCTCGTTCTATCTCGACGGCCATTCCGTTAGGCCTTCTGTGGCGGGTCTTCAATAACCTCGATTTCAGCCGTCTCGTCATCGTTCATGGCTGATTGACGTTGCTCTGTGATGACTTTCTTCGCGATTTCCGCGTCTTCTTCTCGCACCAGGATGGTCATTCCTCCCAGACCAGGGAAGGCATCCTGAACCAAGGAAGCCGACTTGAGATCGCTATCGATGCCTGCCGACTCCAACAGTCCCTTGACCACCAGAGCCTCCGACTCTTGCTCCGAGTCGAATACCTTTACCAACTTCTCGTTCGGATCAGGACGCCGCTGCGCGTCTGTGGCGTTCAAGGATTCAGGCATGAAAGTCTCCAATTCCGGACCCGGTCACGACCGAATCCTTTTCTGATTCCAGCGATTCTACTCCCCTTGCTGGCCAATGGTCTGGGCACCGCAAGTATCAGCAGGTGGATGCTCGTTTCCCGTCATAGGGTTGCGAGACGGGCGCATTCCCCTTAAATAAAGCCGCAGACGGCACTTTCGGGTTATTGCTTTCTTCTGAGACTAGGGCAGAATGGGCGTAATCAATGGCGCAACATCGGGGTGAGCTGCGTCATCCAAAGTTGTGTCGGGCATACAAAGGGGACACGATGAACCTTCCTCAGCAAGCAGGGAACGACGCAAGATTTCCACTAGCCGAGCAAGATGCCCACCGCGAACGCGAAGAGGAAGCGCGCAAGATTCGCCGCCTGCAGTTGATGATCAGCATGGTCATGTCCGTTATCGGCCAAGACCCTAATCTCACGATTGAGGAAGCGTCAGAACTGGCGGTCGGAGCGAAGCGCGCGGCGCTCGCGATGTTTCCCGACAAAGAACTCGCCTACGACCTTCTCTACAAACCGCGTTTGCAGCGCCTGATTCGCGAACGCTTCCGGCTGCAGTAGTCCTTCTCCGTCTAGGTTGCTAGTGTGAGGAACTCCGCGAAGTCTGGTCCAGATAGGCGATGTAAGCCGCCAGGAGACGATAGGTTTGATAATAATCGTCGAAGCGAATTGCAGAAATCTTATCTTTCGAAGAATGCAAAATGTGAGCATCCCAGGTCTTTTGAGTAAGAGAATGGATCGTGATACGCGGAATGTCCCGCGCGGCAAAGGTTTCGGCATCAGTCGAGCCGACTTGCTCCACATCCACACGTCCAAGCGGTACTTTCATCCTATCTGCGATGTAAGCGAGTGCGCCCGCTAGCTGCAGGTCTGAATGGCTGCCCCACACCTCGCTCGGGCCCAGGCCAAGCGTGTCCATATTGACCATCGCGTCAGTGGCATCAACTTGCTGATTACTCATCTTCCGCACATAGAAGCTAGATCCGACTTCGCCTTCTTCCTCGTCGGTGAATCCGATGAAAATGTAAGTGTGCTTCCGAGATTCGGACTTTACGGCTTCGTACAGAGAGGGCAGGAGAGAGGCACCGCTCCAATTGTCGACAACTCCGTCACCTTCAGAAACTTTGTCGAAATGTGCGCCCACCACGATGACCTTGTCCGTGGTGCCAGGCAGCAAGCAAATCACATTGGGCTGTTTCGACCCCTTTACTGGCTGCTCCGAAACGTGCTGGTCATCGCAGCCGGCGTCGGCGAACACCTGTTTGAGACTGGCCTCGCGCTGGTGGTTGTTGCCTCCGTATTTCGCAAGTCGAGCCTCGATGACTTCGCGCGAAACAGTGTGATACCTCACATCTTCCCCGCCGCTACCGCCAGACAGAAGCAGTAGAATCGCAACGAAAGTGACGCTGGTTCCTACTCCTCTGGATCGCTCAGACATTGAAGCGTTGACCTTATTGAGACCGAGTGCGCCGTCCGAAGAATGTCCCTACTCGTCGGCCACTGGATTCTTCAGCGTTCCGACACCATCCACAGTGACTTCTATATTGTCGCCCGCAACGACTGGACCTACGCCGGAGGGCGTACCGCTGGGAATCAAGTCGCCCGGATATAACGTCATTGCCTGGGCGATGTAGCGGATCACGGTATCGAGCGCGAAAATGAAGTCACGCGTATTGCCAGCCTGCTTCACTTCGCCATTAACGCGAGTTCCCACGCCAACGCCAGCCCACGGATCGATTTCATCCGTCACCACCGGCCCCACCGGGCAGAACGTATCGAACCCCTTCGAGCGGGACCACTGTCCGTCTTTTTCCTGCAGGTCGCGGGCGGTAACGTCGTTCACGCAGGTGTAGCCCAGGATGTACTGGCGAATGTCCGCGTCGGCAGGCGGCTGGTAACAGGTCTTGCCAATGACTACGCCAAGCTCACCCTCGTAATCCACACGGCCGGAAATCTTCGGACGCCGCACCACGCCGCCCGGCGGCAGCAGCGCGGACGTAGCCTTCAGAAAAATCAAAGGCTCTTTGGGAACTTCGTGGCCGAGCTCGGCAGCGTGCTCCCGATAGTTGCGGCCGACGCAGACAATCTTCGACGGCCGCACAGGAGGCAGAAGCACAGCCTGCTCCAGCGGAATCGGTTCGATCTTTCGCGTGCGCAATCCTTCCACGTCTCCGTCGGCCTCTTCGGGAGGCGTGAGCAGGATCCGTACGATCGCATCGTGGCCGGCAACGGCCTCTACGAGGCCATACTGAGCTTGTCCATTGAATTGAAATCGGCAATATTTCATCGCTCTCTATCTAATCACGAATTTCAGGGCGCCTGCGAAAATTTCCACCGGACCTCGGAATCTCGACACCGCCGACGCACCGAAAATCACGGAACCGCCTCGCCGGCGTCCTCGGAGTGGGCGCTCTCGTTTCCGCGAGCATCCACGGAGGTTACAGAGTACAGATACCGCTTCCCAGCCTCGACGCTCGCATCCCGGTACGCAGGAGTCTTCACTAGCTCTCCGTTGATCTTGACGGCGGCGGCACCGTCGGTATGCCGATAGACGTTGTACCCGGCCAGATCAATATCGGAAACAGGCGCCCAGACTAGATCGATGAACGGCTGCTGGCCCGGCCCCGAGAACACGGCCTGCAGTCCCGATGGAACAGCGGGCGGGAAAACGTCATCGGCGAAGACTTTCACTGCGGGAGTATCGTCGCCCTCGACCTGCACTTCGGGCTTCTTTGCCTCAGCGATTATCGTGACTGTCTCTGCCTTGTACTCGTACGTTTTTTGCCATTCGATTTCAGAATCCGTAACGGTGAAAGTGTGTTCGTCTCCGAAAGGGATTTCTCCGATGAGAGTCCGATGCTTCTGGTCCTGTCCCTCGCGATACACGCTATAGACGTATCGCACGTTCTCTTGCGAGGGAGTGGCAGTCTCGCCCGTCCACGTCAGTACGACGCCCTGCCCCGTAACTTGCGCATGAAAATCCTGTGGAGGTGGCAGCGTGTGGATCAGTGGTACCTCTACGTGGTTGGAAAGTCCGGCACCGCGGTCGTCATGATTCAGGACCTCAACCGCATACATCGCCGACGCTGAGGCCGTATCACTTTCAATTTGATCGGGAAGCGTGTCGGTATATGAAGCGGTCGGTTTCTGCTTCGAAGATTTCGCGGGGGTCGGAACGGTGCCCGCCGGGATTTCACCTACGGCAGTTCCGCATTGCGTCAACGCAACAAGGCTGCGGCAAATGCGCGTCGGACCAACCGCGTGAATCGTCTGCCGGTCGGTGGTCACCGTCGGAATCGTCCAGGTGAGGATGACTCGATCGCCCTTGCGCGAAGCCTTCAGGTCAGCGGGCGGCTTCGGCAAATCCAGCGATGGAGGCTGCGGCGGCGCGATAGTCGCACATGCCGTGAACATCAGGGGCGTGCCAAGAACGAGCAGCATCCGTAGGAATTTCATGCGGAAGGACCAGACTACCAGAAGCCTACGCGACCAACTCCTTCACCGCCTCGCGGAAAACCTTCGTGTGCTTGTCGACGTCTTCCGCTTCCGTCTGCGGACACATGAGAGCCATGTTGTGGAACGGCGTCAGCAGAATTCCACGGTTCATGGCGTATAGGTGCATGAAGCGCTCCAGCTCGAAATCCATTGCATCGTGCGCCTGAGCGCCATTTTTCGGCTCCGGACCAAAGAGATATTCCGCGCGGCATCCGAGACGCGTTACGTGCCAGGGCAGTTGCGCTTCGGCGATCGCCTTGGCCACGCCTGCGGTCCAGCGCTCGGCCATGGGAATCATCCGGTCGAACGCCTCTTTAGTAAGAACCTTCGTCAGCGTAGCGCGCATCGCTGCGAGAGACAACGCGTTGCCTGCGAGCGTGCCACCGATTCCACCGACGTCGCAGTTCTCGAGTTCCTGCTTCGCAACGATGCGGTCCGCAACCTCTTGCGAAAAACCGTAAGCTGCGCCCGGAATGCCAGCACCGATCGCCTTCCCGAAAACAATCACGTCGGGATCGAGATTCTCCGCCCGCGTGTATCCTCCCGGTCCTGCGCAGATCGTATGGGTCTCATCGATGATCAGCAGCGTTCCGTGTTTACGGGTCAGTTCGCGCAAGGCCGTGTGATATCCCGGCTGGGGATGAACGATCCCAACATTTGTCATGGCCGGTTCGGCGAGCACGCACGCAACATCTCCTGCAGAGAGCGCCTTCTCCAGCGACGGAACGTCGTTGAACTCGATCACCTTCGTCGTGACCGCAGGATTCACGGGCGGCCCGATATTCCCAGGGCGCGCTCCTGCGGTTCCGTCGGCGGCGAGATGGATGAAGGTCTCGTCCACGGTGCCGTGATAGCACCAATTGAAAACCAAAATCTTTCGACGTCCGGTAATCTGCCGCGCCAGCCGGATCGAAAACCTATTCGCGTCGGTCGCGGTCAGCGCGAATTGCCAGTAGGGCAAGTTGAAAGCGGTTCTGCAATTCTTCGGCGACGATGATCGCGTCTTCGCCGGGCAGCATCAGCGTGATTCCGCGCTTCATCTGTTCTTCCGCCGCCTTCACGGTCGCGAATGGCGAATGTCCCGTCATCGCTCCGGTATCGCCGAGGCAGAAGTCGGTGTAGCGGTGGCCGTCGACGTCGAAGAAGTGCGCGCCCTGCGCCTCGCGCACGAATGGAGGGAAGGCTCCGGCCCACTTCACCATCCAGTTCATGGGCACGCCGGCGAGCAGCGACTTGCGGGCACGTTCAAATAATGCTTTCGACTTCGGGCGCTCGTCGACAAACTTCTTCTGTTCGCGTTGCATCAGGGACTGCAAGCGGCTGCGGTCAATGGGTTTCATGGTTCGAAAGAGAAACCCAAAGAAGATAAACCACAGAGGACACGGGTAGACCACAAAGGAGCGGCAGTCCGGTGATGGGGAAATCAGAGTAGCGAAAAGCGAGTTGATCTGTCGGATCGATCTCGGAGTTTTTTCACCACGATTAGCTAAAATATTGCATTCATTGGAGTTAGGGCGATCGCGCCTCTCTTCACCCGCGCAAAATATTGGATCTAAACGAGTTATACGCAAAATATTCCAAAATAAGGAGTTAGGTCGGTAAGCCGAAACTAAGGGCGAGGCTTCTTGTCTTACTCTCGTTGGCCGGATGCTTTCGCGCACGACTCCAGTGTCTGCGCTTTGTAGGGCCTGAGTAAAGGTTATCCGTCACACTCCGAGGGGGCATCGTGTGGAAAACTCAAAAAAGATTCACCACAGAGAAGAAGAGAGACGCACGGCGGCCCGGGAGGATATCGCAGAGTATTCAAACTAAGCTGGAACGTATGATTTGTACTCGTTCTGGGAGTTGTTAGGCTTGTTCAGGGAATGACATGAAAGCGAGACGAACGCGTTGGCTGGCCGCGTGTGCTCTTACTGCGTATGGCGCAGTTCTGATCAGGTTCGTAGTCTTCAAGGCGATTCCTGTCATTCATATAGGACACATGAGGTTCAGGTTTGCCGGCACTCACACAGGGCCTGGCAACTTTGTCCCATTCAAGAGCATTGTGCCCCCAGTCATGGGTCGGGGAAATCACTTGATAGCCATGGTGAATTTATTCGGAAACATCATTCCGTTTATGCCGATAGGACTGCTCATTCCACTTGTCGTTCGATCCATCTCATGGCAGAAAGCGCTCGTACTAGGAGTCGCCACCGGGCTAAGTTTCGAAGTGATGGAGGTTCTCTTCCGTGTAGGCATCTTCGACGTTGACGACGTGATACTGAACGCATTCGGCGTCATGGCTGGCTACGGAGTATTCGTAATATGCAAAAGTCGGGCCCAACCTCGCCTCGGGTGAGTTCTTCTGAGGCAGGTTGGGGCGATACTCGTACTTCCGCTGCATCTGGAGAGACGACTAGCACCCGACAAAGCCCATCGCGGTCGACAAGCCCGCGCCAACAGGAGCACGCTCGGTTCTGCTAGAGGATGTAGCGCGACAGATCCTGATCCTTCACGATATCGGTCAGCATCTTGCGGACGTATTCTGCGTCAATCGTCACGTGCTCGCCCTTTTTCTCGGGGGCCTCAAAGCTTAGCTCGTCGAGGACGCGTTCCATGATGGTGTGGAGGCGGCGCGCTCCGATATTCTCGGTGCTCTCGTTGACGCGGAAGGCGAAGTGCGCAATCTCGTCCAAAGCCTCGGGTGTGAATTCCAGCTTCACTCCCTCGGTTTCGAGCAATGCGGTGTACTGCTTGACCAGCGACGACTTCGGCTCCGTGAGAATGCGGACGAAGTCTTCCATGGTCAGCGATTGGAGTTCCACGCGGATCGGGAAACGTCCCTGGAGTTCGGGAATCAGATCGCTCGGCTTCGAGACGTGGAAGGCACCGGCGGCAATAAACAGAATGTGGTCGGTGCGGACCATGCCGTAGCGCGTGTTGACGGTCGTACCTTCGACGATCGGCAAAATGTCGCGCTGCACGCCTTCACGCGAAACGTCGGGCCCATGGCCGCCTTCCCGTCCAGCGATTTTGTCGATCTCGTCGAGGAATACGATTCCGGAGTTCTCGACACGGTCGATCGCCATGCGCGTGACCTGATCCATATCGATGAGGCGCTGCTCTTCTTCCTGGATCAGATATTCAAAGGCTTCGTTGACCTTCATCTTCCGCTTTTTGGTGCGCTGGCCGAAGATGTTCGGCAACATATCTTTGATGTTGACGTCCATCTCCTCGACGCCCTGGTTCGTCAGGATTTCGAACGATGGGAAATTGCGCTCGCGTACGTCGATCTCAACGGTACGGTCATCAAGCTTGCCTTCGCGGAGTTGCTGGCGCAGTTTTTCGCGCGTGCGGCTGGAGGATTCCGTCAGAGCCGTGTTGCCATCGATGACGACTCCACCCGCGGCTGCAGTCGGCTCAGGGCGCGGCGGAGGTGAAGGTGGCAATAGGATATCGAGCAAGCGCTCTTCTGCATTCAGTTCGGCCTTGTCGGCAACGTCTTCGAGCTTTTCCTCGCGCACGTTGTCGATCGCGATCTCGACCAGATCGCGGACCATCGATTCCACGTCGCGACCCACATAACCGACTTCAGTGAACTTCGAAGCCTCCACTTTCAGGAACGGAGAATTTGCGAGCTTCGCGAGTCGGCGCGCGATCTCCGTCTTTCCCACGCCGGTGGGGCCGATCATGATGATGTTCTTTGGGATGATTTCTTCCGCGAGCTCGGGCGTGAGCTTCTGGCGGCGCGTGCGGTTGCGCAGCGCGATGGCCACGGCGCGCTTGGCGTCCTTTTGGCCGATGACGTGTTTATCGAGCTCAACGACAATCTCGCGCGGAGTCAGTTCGTCCAGCGCAAGTTGCTCTTCTTCGGCGGAGGATGGGAGATAAATGGCCATAGACAGTTCTCAGTTCCTAGTTCTCAGTTCTCAGTCCTGCAGCGGTGGTTTCGCCGAGAACTGAGAACCGGGAACTGAGAACTAAAGCTCTTCGATCGTTACCTTGTCATTTGTATAGATGCACATCTTGCCCGCAATCTTCAATGCTTCTTCGGCAATCTGGCGGGCCGGAAGCTGGGTATGTTCCGCGAGAGCCTGGGCTGCCGCCTGCGCGTAAGGGCCGCCGCTGCCGATTGCGGCAATGCCGGTATCCGGCTCGATCACATCGCCCTGGCCGCTGAGCAGGAAGGTTTGCTCTTTATCGCTGACAAGCAGCAGAGCCTCGAGATGGCGGAGAAACTTGTCGGTTCGCCAGTCCTTCGCCAGTTCAACGGCGGCCCGGCCCAGGTTCCCGTGATACTGCTCGAGCTTGGCCTCAAAGCGGCTGAATAGGGTGAAGGCGTCGGCAGTAGAGCCGGCAAATCCAGCGACAATTTTGTCGTTATAAAGGCGCCGTATCTTCTTGGCGGAGTGCTTGATCACCGACTCACCCAAGGTGACTTGGCCGTCGCCGGCGAGCACGACACTCCCGTTGCGGCGGACCGACAAAACCGTCGTGGACCGAATCAGTCGTTTCGTAGTCATGAGCGCAATTTCTGATTATAACAGCGCTCGCAGGGCACCGTTGGATGGCGAACCACGCAGGAATAACCTTAGAATTTTCTTCATGTTACAGAGTGCTTCGGTAACCACCGGCGCGATTACTGCTGTGACATTTACCGATGTCCGGATCACCCGTAGCTTCTAGTGCATGCGCCAGTCTGCCGCTGTTCTCTGTCACGACAAACGATCGCAGCAAACCTTGACCACCACGCTGGAAGACCTTGGGATTGAGCAGACAGACTGCCGGTCCCAGCAGGAAGCCTTGGAATTGGTCACGACGGGGCACTGCTCGATCCTGATTGTGGATTTCGATTTGCCGGGAGCGGCGGAGGTGATTCGGATGGCGAATTTGTTACCGCCGTCGCAAAAACCAGCGCTGATTGCCGTCGCCACCCGTGCTTGGCCGGGTACAGGACAAGCGTTCCAGTCCGGCGCGAGCCGAATCCTCTACCGGCCGCTAGAAGCTGACGTTGTAAAGGACGCGATCAAGGCCGGACGTAAGAGTATGAAGACGAACCGCCGCCAATCGGCCCGCTACGAAGCCAAAACGCTCATCTATCTGGAGCTGGAGACGGGAACGGTTTCGGCCATCAGCATTGACATTGGAGAACATGGTCTCGCGTTGCAGTCGACCGAGCCGGTACCGATGAATTCGAATGTGGAGTTCCGCTGCGTGCTGCCGGGAACGGATATCACGCTGCACGGACATGCAGATGTGATTTGGGCCAGCGACCAGGGCAGGGCTGGATTGTTCTTCTCGAAAATGTCGTCCACGGCGCGCAAGAATCTGAATCACTGGCTGCACAAACGCGGCAATCACAACAAGGACAAGCATGCGGTCCGCGACCTGCTGCCGCCTGCTGAAGATCACGTTTCGTTCGCGGCATCGCACGAAGAAGTTTTGGCGGAAGCCGAGTAAGAGGGAATAGTCCGAGCCGAATGTCGGTTTCGTTTCGGGCATGTCTCGCGCCGCGTCCCCGCCTTGCCTTAGAATCAACTCTCGTTTCGCAGAAGGCGATTCTCAGGAGGCGCGCTTGTCCACTCTTTCCCAGACCGGCTTGGCTTTTAATGGACATTCGATGGTGGGCGCACTCCATCGAGTAATGGTGTGTTCGCCGCGCTCGGCAGGGTGGGATCAGCCTGAGCGCGTGGCTCGCTGGCGCGAACTGGGATTTCACCACGCGCCAGATTTCTCCAAAGCTCAGAGGCAGCACGATGCGCTACGCCGCGAGTTGGAGGCCGTCGGTGCGGAAGTCGTGGAGTTGTTCGCCACCGATGATCTGTCGCTGGATGCGGTGTATGCTCACGACGCATCGCTCGCTACTGACTTCGGACTCATCATCATGCGTCCGGGGAAAGCGAACCGCGTTGCGGAAGGGCAACATCATTGCCTGTTCGGCGGGCAGATCGGCATACCGACGTTGGGAACAATCTCTGCACCCGGAACAACCGAGGCCGGCGACATCGTCTGGCTCGATGCAAAGACATTGTTGATCGGAAACGGATACCGGACGAACGCGGCAGGCATCCGGCAGATGCGGGAGTTACTCGCGCCCAGAGGCGTGGAGGTTATCTCGGCGCCGCTGCCGTACGGATCAGGTCCATCGGCTTGTCTGCACTTGATGTCGCTCATCAGTTTGCTCGATGAGCAAACCGCGATTGTCGATCTGCCCTGGCTCGCGGTCGAAACGGTTGAACTGCTTAAGTCGCGAGGCTTTCGCTTGATCGAGATTGATCATTCCGAGCGCGAGACGCTCGCGTGCAACGTCTTGTCGCTGGGCGAGAAGCGACTGCTGGCGATCGAAGAGAATGGCAAAACGAACGATCGGCTGCGACAGGCGGAGTTTGACGTGAGAACATTTCCGGGAAGCGAGATATGCATCAACGGCAGCGGCGGCCCTACCTGCCTGACACGGCCTTTATTGCGCGCGTGAGGCCGTCCCGCAAATGCAAGAAGACTTGCAAAGTCCCGGATCAATCGAATAATCGTCGCGATCGGAGAATTAGTATGAAGGCGGTACTTATCGGTGTCGATTTGCAGTTTCATCTGGATCTTTTGTAGAAGGCTCGTCCTTATGGTGGAAGTCCAACCCGAAGTGCGGTTCGGACTTGGTGCCGTCGATCTTGAAGGGAAGTTCAGTGCCGGCTCCGTTCTTATGGAAGAACGGGTCAACCGGACGAAGCAGAATAGACTTCCAACCGGTCGTCATCTGCGACAACTTAGCGTCGAGCTTCAGAGTTCCGTGAAAGTCGAAGGTATTGCCATCCAGGCTGTACTGGCCCGTCATGTCGGCGTGAGTGCCGGGAATCTGGAAATGCAGGAATGAGAATGAAAGCACGCCCTGGTTCATCTTGAACGTACCTCTCAAGTCAGAGGGTACGTTCATTTCAGTTCCTTCCTGCGCAAGCTTTGGCCTCCCGCTACTGCGCAGGCTCAACGAATCGATTTTCCCCTGAACCTTCTCATTGGAAAACCGTCCATCGGGAATACGAAACGTGCCTGCGAGTTTCAGTCGATCGGTGATATCGGCTTCACCTGGTTGTAGATGCAAGTCAGCCTTCATCTGAACCACACCTGACATGATCGGCGGATCTGTTTTGACTCCGAGTTGGAGCAGGTCTTGAATCCTGGATCGATCAAGTACGACGTGCAGGTCGATGTCGTGTCCGTGCAGGCTCTTCATTCGTACCACTTTGCCCGTGGCAGTAAAGGTCGAGTCCAACACCCGGGCCTTGACTGGATCGAGATAGGTATCGCCATCGGTTCCATCCACGATGGCGTGGAACTGCGTGTGTAGCGGAACGCGATGCCCGCTGACCGCCAGGTGGAAGTCGGGTGTGTCGGTTTCACCATTTACTTCGATACGGCCCAGACTGCCCGTGTATTGTCCGGTCGAAGATAGAATCCCCCCGATGCCCTTGAGTGTGCCGAGATCGGCATTGGTGAAGGAATAGCGTCCGTTGACAGCCGAATCACGCGGACTTTCCTCATTAAGCGGACCGAAAAGACCCGTTGAATGGATATCGCCCACCGGCTTTGGATTGACTAGGGTTGCTTCGAACTGCAGAGGCTGACCCGGTCCAATGTCCTTCATACGAAGATCGCCGATATCAAATTCCAGCGGCGGCTTGTCGGTTCGTATCGTATTGATGACGAGTTTTGCATTCGTGCAGATCAGGTGACTGACGACGATGCTTATCTTTCCGCTTCGACGACGGAAGTTGGTCATTTCTCGCCGGTCATTCTTTGGCGGGATGTTCATCGTCAGGCCGTCAACAAAGACTGTGTCGACATGCATGGGTTCTCGAAAAAGGTTGGAGAGGGCGGTCTGAAAACGAAATTCGCCAATCTCGAAAAGCGGCTGAACCCCTGCTTCCCACGGGTTCGGATCGGTAGGGCCGAAAATCTTTAGTCCCTTGCCGTCTACGTGCAGGCCGTCGGCGACCCAGACGTGAAGTTCTGCAAGCTCCACACGACTTTTGAACCGGGTCGAGAGCGTTTCAATCACACGCGTACGGAGAATGGGCTGCGCTCGGACAATTGCGATCCGGATAGCGATAGCAGCGAGGGCGAGAAGAGCGACAGCAATCCCTAGGATCCAGCGCCACTTCCGCGACTTGCGTCGCGCCGGTATGGGTGTCGGAGAATTAATCAACGGAATTGTAGGCTGCGCTGCCAAAGTTCATGCTCAGACGATCACTGTGAAGTGTGCAATCAGGTCTTTCCTGCATCACCCCCAGGGCAAGAGTCTTCAAACGGAAGCGTCTAGAAGCCATATTTCGCTACAAGCTTCTTTTCTTTCTTGCTGATGACTGCGATTGCGGCATGTTCCGCGGACAGCGTTAAGGATAGCGGGACACCGGTTTCCACGTCTTGAATTTTGATCGCAGTGTCATTGGCGGAGTCAGACACGAATATATAGAGCATCGCATCGCCCAAAGATGTGGGGAATATCAAAATTCCGGGCGAAATCTGATCCTGCGCACGAAACATCGGAGTGATGTTCAGCCGCTCGGCCACAAAGGCGTAGCACTCCGCGACCGCTTCCAAGTTCTCACTGAGTTCGATTGGGTAAGCAGCCCAGAAAATGCGCCCTTTGCCATGAGGAATTTCCTTAAAAGTCGCTCCGTCTTTGAAGCGGAGAGAGTCGAGCCAGTTCTGCTGCTGTTGCCCAAACATCAGCGAAATATTGTGGTCGCCGAGACGGAGCGAAGCGTCGTGGTAGACCAGAGGTTCAACGGTGGAAGAGAGACCTAGTTCCGCGGCCCGGTGGATGATTTGCCAGTGTTCGTCGCGATCGACTGGCCCGGTGATGAGAAGGTTTCCGCCCGAGGCCACGTATTTCATGAGCGCTTTCCATGCTGGATCGCCGAGCGCCTGCGGAGAGGGCAGGATGACGAGCTTCGGCGAACCCAAGTGCTCTATCTGATTTTCTGCGATCACATAGGAAGCGAGATGGTCTGAATAGGACAATGCGCGAATGGCGCGACGTTGAGCTTCCAGTTGAAAATCCGACAGGACGGAATACTGCGCAGCTTGAGATGTGACAATCGCGATCGAAGGCTGCTGCGGGGCGCGGAGATGGTCCTGTAACGACGGCGCGAACTGAGCGAATGCCCTTAGCAGTGACGCTTCGGGCTTTTCGGTGTAATCAGTGCGGACAGCGCCGATGGGCGTCTCATTGCTCTCGGTCATGTCCGAGTTGGTGTTCCAAAGCCACTCGATCGCGCCGGATCCCTGAATGAATGAAGTCGCAACTTTGCGTTCAAGAAGAGCGGCTTCGTTTTCTGGCGTGCGACGCGCTGTCTCATCGAGATTTAGTCCGCGTTGCAATCCAGTTTCCTGGATCAACATCGCTTCTTCGGGCTGTTTGGCAGCCAGAGAATCCCACAAAATCGAATCGTCCTGCCACCAGGAGTGATTCGTCGTGAAATCCACCGAGGCTCCCCAGAATGCCGGCGATAAACGATCTTGAATGCCGCCTTCGTCCTGGCCCACCGTCACGAGTTGTTGCGATCCCGCGGCGCGAATAGTGTCATGCATTGCGCGCGCCCATTTGGCGAACGATTCCTGGGTGAAAAGGTAGTAATCGTAAATTCGGAGAGAATTGGCACCGGCGTAGATACCGCGCGGCAGGAACTCCTCGTCGCTGGGAAGCGGGATGGTTCCAGCAACCGAATCTGGAGGCGCATTCCATAGAGCGGCAAGCTTTGCCCGGTCTGGATAGCGAGCATTCAGCCATGCATTCCATGCAGCGAGCTCGAGCGGATCGCCGTTCGGACGAGTCGTCCAAAGATGCTGTGAGAAGCTGGGCTCATTGATCAGATCCCAGGCGAGATAAGGAACGTCGTGGAAGCGGGCAACGACCGCGGAGATTAAAGTCTGCTGCCGGCGCACCGCCTGGGGATCAAGGAAGGCATTGGCGCCACCCAGGACGTCCGGAAGGAATGCGAAGAAGTTGAACTGTACCGGCAGACCGTACTTGCGTGCCGTCATCAAATACGCCTCGAGCGTGCGCAGAGTCCGATCGTAGGGCTGGCCGTTTTCATCGCAGAACTTGTCCCAGCCGGTCCACCAGCCCGTGCGGATCATATTCAATCCCGCGTCGTGGATTTGGGCGAGATCCTGATTCCATATGTACACGTTCGGGTGCTCGAAGTAGAGGCGTTGCACTTCACTCGACATGTAGGTCGTGCCGACAACCGCGAGAGGATGGCCGTCGAGCTCAAAGTAGTCATGATTGACGCTCAAACGGGGCCCAGAGCGAAGATAGGCTTCGTCGCGAATCCAGAATGCCGAATGATAGATGGCTCGTACGCGGTCGCCTTCCAATAATTGGGCCTCGAGGATGTAGAGACCTTTACCACTCGGAGGTGGAATCGTGACCGAGGCATTCGGGAGGTCGGCTGTTACGCTTGAGCGATTCGACGGATCACTCTCTGGGAATGAAGTGACTTTCACCGAGAGAGGGGCTTTTCCATTTTCTGCCGCGTGCCAAACAATTTGAAGTTCGACGGGCTCACCCGGTAAGTAAAGGGGCAAAGTTGGCCGTGCAGTAAATTCCTCCGCGCCTTGAAGGGCGCGCTTCACAAGGGACTGAACCAAACCAGCGTTTTCAAAGAATTCATTCGAGAGGTCGGCGTATACCATGATCCAGCGCCCGCCATCGAATCCGTTCCGATAGTGATCGACTTGAATGACCGGGAGCGGACAACTTGCGGCCATCTTTGACGCCCCAAGCCAGCGTATCGAGCCGCGCGTCAATCGAACCTGCAGCTCCTCCTCGGTGATAGAGGTCGACTGCGCTCAAGCGGATCACAGGGCTGTAGGCTTGCTTCCATTTGAATGCCGAGAGTTGCAGGGGCAAGTCCGGAATTCGGGAGAAACTCGAGGCCGTCGGAGCCGGGAGTTTCCTGATACTGATCAATCATGAGTGGCCGGATGAATCGTACGCTGTAATCGCGGAGATGCCAGCCTTGCGAATCTTTGTAGGCAGCACGGGTGAACGGTCGCCCTCCGAGAACTAGCAAGTCGCCCCCTGCATCCAGGAAATGCTTGATGGCGGACCACGACCCCTCGGGGAAAACGGAGCCATACGGAAGAACGAGGAGCCGGGAGGAGGATGAGGTGAGGGCTTCTTGGAGATGATCGGCGTCCGCAATTCTTGCCCCAGGAAAAAGGGCATTGAACTGCTCGGCGGACGGAGTGGATGAATCAGCAGACGGAAATCCGGACTCACGAAAAACTACGATTGAAGGCAGATCCTGCGCCAAGAGGGAGTACCCAGGCAGGAAAGCCAATGAGAACAGAGAGAAGATCATCCATGTACGCATAATGACAATAATTCCAAGCAGAGATATCAGGAGACGCAGAAACGAGTGAAGTGTCCGGCAAGCGAAGCAGGAAGTCAAGCTACAGAATCGATTTTGTAGAGGCTGAAGCGGTATTCGCGGAACAAGAAAAATGCGGCAAAGCCATCGTTGGCGATGTATGATGGCGGCGTTGTAGCGTTCATACCGCTCGGAGAGTGGATAGATTCGATATGGCGATTGCGACCCCTAATACCGGCACACCTGCCGCGTCTGCCGCCGGACAAAGCTACGGTGTACCTTTGGCGACGGTGACCACGCTCTTCTTTATGTGGGGATTTCTCACTTGCTTGAACGACATCCTGGTTCCACACCTCAAGTCGATTTTCGACCTGAACTACGCGAAGGTGATGCTAATTCAGTTCGCATTCTTCGGCGCTTATTTTATCTTTTCCATCCCATCGGCAAAGATTATTGACTGGATGGGCTACCAGCGGTCAATGGTTGCAGGATTACTCACAATGGGATTGGGAGCATTCTTGTTCGTGCCAGCAGCGAGCGTGCCGTCGTTCCCGCTTTTTCTTGGAGCGTTAATCGTTTTGGCGGCGGGCATTACTTGCCTGCAAGTCGCTGCGAATCCATACGTCACGGTACTGGGTAAGCCCGAAACGGCTTCGAGTCGGCTCAATCTCACTCAGGCGTTTAACTCGCTCGGCACTTTCCTGGCGCCATTTTTCGGCGGACTGCTGATTCTCTCCGCGGCCCCGATGACGATGGACCAGATCCGTGCTTTGGCGCCAGATGCGCTACAGGCTTATCGATTGCACGAAGCGGCCTCGGTCAAGACACCTTACGTTGGATTGGGGATCGCGCTCGTGGTACTAGCGGTTGCCATCGGCAGTTTCAAACTCCCAAAGATTGAGCACGCGCAACACAAAGTCGGCGAAAAAGTAAACGATTCGATCTGGAGCCATCCAAACTTGATCTTCGGCGCTATTGGAATTTTCGTATATGTAGGCGCCGAGGTTTCGATTGGAAGCTTTCTGGTCAATTATTTTGGTCAGCCCGAAATCGGAGGTTTGACCGAGAAAGTTGCGGCGAGTTTTGTTGCGTTCTACTGGGGCGGCGCGATGGTGGGCCGTTTCATCGGATCAGCTTTGTTGCAGAAGATGAAAACCGGCGGATTGCTCGCTATCTGTGCCGTGTGCGCAGCTGCCCTCGTCGCCATCTCCATGCTGACCAGTGGCCACGTCGCGATGTACAGCATCATCCTTGTTGGGTTTTTTAACTCCATCATGTTTCCCAGCATCTTTACGCTTGGCGTGGCTGAGCTTGGTCCATTGACCGGCGACGGTTCCGGAGTCATGATCATGGCGATTGTAGGCGGAGCCATTCTCCCCGTGGCGCAGGGATGGATAGCGGATCACATTGGCATTCACCACGCGTTTTTTCTCCCGGTCATCTGTTACTTATACATCCTGTTCTTTGCACTCAGCGGTTCGAAGCCTAATAGCGAGCGTCACGCGATTGCATAGTTCAGCTGGTATCGTGCTCTAGACGGGTGAACTGTTTCGGAGAGAAGCGTGGTCAGAATCACTGACACAAAATGCGTTTGATAACTTCGTTCGCGCGTATCCAAGAAGAAGTAGTGGCTAAAGCGATCTAAAAAGATCATGGTGCAAGTAAAGAAACCTGGCCAGAAGCCCGAGGTGATAACCCTAAAAGCCGTTGCGCAGTACCTAGGGCTTACACCCGGAACCGTTTCCGCAGTTCTCAACGATTCGCCCTCCGCGCGGTCCATCCCGCAAGACACTAAGAACCGGATACACGCGGCGGCAAAGGAACTGAACTATCGTCCGAATTTTTTTGCGCGGACTCTGCGCAACAAGCGCACGTACACGATCGGCGTGATCGCCGAGGAAATTGGCGACTCTTATAGTTCTCCCATCATCAGCGGCATCGAACAGTATTTGAGGAGCCGAAATTATTTCTTCCTGACGGTGGTGCATCGTCACGATCCAGTGTTGCTGAATCGATATTCGCAATTGCTTTCGGAGCGTGGCGTGGAAGGCATAATCACGGTGGATACGACGGTCCAAGAAGCGCCTGCGCTGCCAACGGTTGCCATTGCTGGTCACAAGAAGCTCAAGGGTGTAACCAACATCACTCTCGACCACGAGCGCGCGGCGGTTCTGGCTCTGAATCACTTGAAAGAGTTGGGGCATGAGCGCATCGCCTTCATGAGAGGGAATCCAGTAAGTTCTGACTCGCAGGACCGCTGGGAGGCGATTGGCCGGGTGGCTGGACAGATCGGACTGAGCATCGACCCCGAACTGACGATGCAGATCGAAACCGATGACCCGACGCCAATGCTGGGATACCCCTACACGAAGCGGCTCCTGGCGCATGGGAAACCTTTTACGGCGATCTTTGCCTACAACGACATTTCGGCCATCGGAGCGATTCGGGCGTTGCAGGAGCAAGGGCTGCGAGTGCCTCAGGATGTATCGGTTCTTGGGTTCGATGACATTCCGGGCGCTGCGTTTCATACCCCGAGTTTGACGACGGTTCGTCAGCCTTTGAATCGTATGGGAGAGGTTGCGGCCCAGAGTCTTCTTGAGCGGATTGAAGGAAAAAAAGAATATCCATCAGAAATTGCGATTGAACCCGAGTTGGTGGTGCGGGAATCTACTGCAAACGCTCCCGGCTCCAGCTAGCATTCGAGTCGGTTGGAGTTTCTCTCCAGGGTGCGCCAGCAGAGCCCTTCATGTCCGCTTCCAATACGCCCGCGGCTTCCTCGTCTGCTCGAGCCCTCACTTTCGCTGCATATATTTCTTTCATTCCTATCGGAATCGGAACCGTTCTTCTGGGGCCGATGCTCCCGACGCTGTCGGCGCGATGGTCTCTTAACTATTCGCAGGCAGGGGCACTGTTTACTGCCCAATACATAGCCTCTACGTGTGCGGTGGCCTTGTCCGGTGTTGTCGTGTCCGTATTCGGTTTTCGTGTCGCCATCAAGACTGGAATTCTGCTGATGGCGGCGGGGATGGCGCTCCTGCTGTCGGTGCCCAAACCCTGGGGCATTCTTTGTATCGCGGCGTACGGGGGAGGGATCGGACTGGCGGTTCCGGCAGCGAATCTGATGGTGGCTGAGGTAAATCCGGAACGGCGCAGCGCGACTCTGAATTGGCTGAATTTTTGTTGGAGCACCGGTGCGGTCGCGTGTCCGTTTCTTGTGGCGGTTGCCAACAAGGCTCAACAACTCCCATTTTTCCTTAAATTGGTCTCTGGTTTTTCGTTGATCGTTGCGATCGGGATCGCACTGATGCCGGCCTCCATTGTTGAGCCTGTAGTGCCGATCGATCAGCGGCCGAAGATTCTTCCGCTTGTGCGTCTGAAAATGTTGCCCTTCTTTTTCCTCGCAGCTCTCTTCTTCATTTATGTGGGCACGGAAAACGGCTTCGGGGGATGGGTGGCTTCCTATTCAAAGACGCTCGGAGATCTGAGCCCGGCGATGTCGCTGATGACTCCGTCTTTTTTTTATGCAGCCCTGACGTTTGGGAGGCTCTTGGCGCCTTTCCTTCTGCAGAACATCGACGAGATAAGTTTGGTGCGAGCTGGATTACTTCTGGCTTGCGCTGGCACTGCGGGACTTTTACTTTCCCACGGATTAGCGGGAGTTTTGGCGAGCGCGTGCGCGGCGGGACTGGGACTTTCCTATGTGTATCCGATTACGATCTCTCTGCTATCTCAGGAGTTTGGGGCGGCTTCGTCCCGGCTCGGTTCTGTGATGTTTGTGCTTTCGAATATCGGCGGAGGACTTTTGCCCTGGATGGTGGGAGTTGCATCGAATCGTTTGGGAACGCTTAAAGCGGGATTGCTGATTCCATTGCTGGGATGTGCCGCAATGTATGTCTTGTATTCACGAAACTGGCGGCAATCGCCGGTCGAACGGACAGCCTAAAATTGGGCGAGGCTCTCACAGTTTATGCTCCGACCAGCCTGGCTGCCAGCCGAGAGAGTCGCACAAGCCTGTAGAGCGGAAAGAGCGGCTCGGGGAATCGGATCGCTGCCCATTCGCTCGGTCCCGGGGTAAACGCGAGGCGAGTAAGAAAGCGCAAGCGATCAGACCGTCTCTCGCGGAGTTGCAACATCAATTTAAAATAAGCAAATGACTCGGCGTCGACCGTTGCGCCGTTGATGATTTGATCTTGGATCCGATTTGCCAATGCTTGAGCTTCGGGATCTGTTGGTAGGCTCGCGTCTGCCGTTGTCGGAACCGGAGTGCCCACCAGTCGATTCGTCAATATAAGACTGACCCGCAGAATGCGCACGACTCCCATACTCCACGCCTGGGATGCGATAAAGGTCCAATCGAGTGAAGGCATTTTCACCATGCGCGCAAGATCGGAAAGCCAGATCAGCCTTCCCCATACATGTTTCGCCGCATGCAGTGATAGCACGAGAAATAGGTCCTCGACCGAAGGAGCTTTCATCGACCGGCCCGCGACTGTAACAGATGCCGCTCGCTGAAAGAGCGCTTCCATGTCGAAGTCGACTGCGTAAAAGCGGGGCTGAATTGCCCATTGAACCTCAAGAAGATTTCGTCCAGCGGCGCTGTCAAAAGCGCATTCATATCCCGACTTCAGGTAGGCACGCTCCTGCTGTTCCGATAGAGGCAAGTGAGGTTGGTAGCCGAGTTCCTCGAGTGCCATGCGAGCGCGCACCAAGTCGTGGGGGCGAATCAGCAAATCGATGTCCCCCGCCTGTCTCAGTACCATATCGCCGTAGACTGTCTCTGCCAGGGCCACACCTTTGTAAGGCAGGACGTCTATGCCGATGGCCTGAAGGCAATCGGAGACCCGGATTAGTTCGCGCGACAAGAAAAGCGCCTTGTGCAGGTTCGTCTGATTAGCTCGATCCAGTGCAAGCATCTCGCCTGGGGGAACTAAATCGCGAACGCCTGAGAGGAGTCGATGCAGTAGGGGTTGGACCCCGTGCGCCTCAGCAAGATCGAATAAGAGCTTCCAACGAATGGGCCCCCTCAGCCGTGCGCGGAGAGATTCGATTTCTTCATGCCGATGGTTGAAGGTGCAGGCAGCTTCGAGTAAAGACCACTCGCGCTCAAGTGTGGGGCTAGCGCCGGGCATGCTCGTGTTTAGACCTGTTGAATATCCGATTATGCAATGGCGCCCGAGGCCGACGAACGAACGGAAACCGGAAGCGTACGAATCTGCACAAGATTGGCTGCTGTACGCTTTTTCGTGAGCATGTTCGCCGACGGAACCCCCGTCCGCGCAAACGATTTCTCACAATCCTGCGATGAAGGTCCGCGCATATTTCCCTCCATGTATGCCAAGCCAGGACATCGAGTACAGTTGGAAACATGCGTACAGGAAGTGCAGGTCGTCAGATCCTTCACACGGATCGAACGCACTTCATTCATCTGTTCCGAATGCCTCCAGATATCAACGAAGCGCTGCTGGCGAACATTTCCGGTGGGGTAGGGAAATTGCACACACGGGAAAACTTCGCCGTAAGGCGAGACGTAGCAGGCGGTGTGACCGGCACTGCAAGGTGTCGCGTCAAGCTCATTCTCTCCGGGCGCAGCCGGTATGGCGCAGAACTCATCGACATCGCCGACAAGAGACGCATCCCGGAAAACCTGGCGCAGTTCGCTCTGATCCACCGAGAGGCTTAGCGTCGAACGATTGCCGTCCATCATCGGAGTCACCGTAGGATCGAGCGTGCAATCGACGCCCAGTTCAGCGGCAAGTTCCCGAACGCCGGTGTAGTCGCGCCTGTTTTCGGTCATCAGCACGTTGGCAATAATGACTTTCAATCCCTGGGCCTTGAGGAAGCGAATTGCATCGACGGAGCGCTTGAGAGAACCGGGAACAAGGGTGATCGCGTCGTGTACCTCAGGCCGATGCGAGTAAATGCTGATCTGGACCGATTCGACGCCGAGAGCCAGCAGTCGCGCTGCCTCGCGCTCGCGGATCAGCACTGCGTTGGTCTTCAACTTCACACAAAACATCAAGCGCCGGGCGTGTTCAAGGATTTCAAAGAAATCCTTGCGCAGGAAAATCTCCCCACCACTCAGGGTCAGGATAAAGACCCCGGCGTCAGCCATCTCGTCGAGCAGATGTTTGATTTCTGTTGTCGTCATCTCGCCATGGTCGTCGTGGTCGAGGTAACAGTGGACGCAGCGTTCGTTACACCGATAGGTCAGGTCGAGCTGGACATTGAGAGGTATGTTCAGCCGGAGAGCCTTTGCCGACATCTCCTCCAAAAGACCGCTCATCGGCGCGCTCCATCGGCGGCTGTTCCTTGCGTGATCGGCTCTTCCGAGATCTTCAATATCTCGTGGCTCGCCAGTTCCCGCGCGAGTGTTTCGGCGTCCTGAAGGGCTGTTGCAGGTTCCACGGAAAATTCGCTACAAATTCGCTGCTCGACGATCTCGTTGAGTGGAGTATTCCCGTCCGCAGATTGCCAGAGGATCGTTGCGGTCTTATTCAGAGTGAATAGAGTGGAATCCCGGCCGGACATAATCATCATCTCGCCATCAAGACTGCGCGCGGCCACTCGTGGATTGCGTGCGACATACAGCTTTGTCATCGAATCAACTCCCACACCCGGTGATCTGGCACAAACGTAAGGCGCGACACCGGCACTTTGTTCACAAACTCAAACGCGGAATGAAAAATGGCTTGGACCAGTTCCTCATCCTCTGCGAAAAAAAGAAGATTGGCAAGCAGAGACCGAGCGGCTTCGCTTGGAGCGATGGGATCGATTCGATTCTCATTCCCCTTAGCGAGCAGGTAGAGAGCGGACACAGATGCTGAAACATTCTCCCCGAGTTTCGCGAGCTCGCCGGTAAACGGAGTTCCGTAGGCTATGTAACCGCCGTTCTGCTTGCGCACGTATGAAATTTCGTCGGTTAGCAGAGTGACGTCAGCAGGAGCAAGCCTTGAAATCGTCGTTTTGCCTGCTTCCGATACACCGGCGAAGAGAAACGCTTTTCCGTTGCGAATCGCGCTTGCGGAATGCAGCAAGAAGCCTCCTTGCCGCGCAAGTATGAGGGAGTGAACGATTCGCAGCACGGCATCGATGGAGTAAGGATTGGCCGTCTGGCGAATCCAGCCACGTCGCCGGGACGGCTCCCATTCGGCGCGAAAGTCTCCGCGCTCCAATGTCCACCGGCCATTATGCTGCTCCACGCGAACGTCAGCGTGCGGGTTTGCGAACGAATGCGCGGCAATCTCGACATCAAACTCGATTTCCGCTTCGCCGGAGAAATGCACATATCCTGCATAACGATCTTGGAGCATCGTGAGGAAAGTATGGTCGGTGGTATTCACGCGGACGGGCATTCCTCCAATCGTGATGACCAGGCTAAGACGCTCGGCTTCTGGGGTCAATGTTTCCAAATGAATTCCCGAATACTAGAAATGAACTTGACGGCTGCAACCGGCCGTGGGCGCTTCTTACGGCTCGTGCAGCAATGTCCGACCTCTGGACCGGAGCTGCGACTGCTCGCTCCGAAACCAGCATGGTCCTGCGCGGTTCGATGCATCTACCGTTTCTCAAAACGAAAGAAACTTTTCCTGAGAGTTTGTCCGGCGCAAACGCGGCTCTCCACTGGTTGGCTAGATTGGCCGAATTTTACTCTTTCGATCGTGCGCAAGCAATCGCCGCCATTGGGCAAAAAAGCCTAACGCACAGACATTAAGAAGAGTTCAGCACTGTACCGCACGCGAAGATAGCGCGAGGCGCGATCTCTTTTTTGAATGCAATGGGGCGTTCGCATTTTCGCTCCTACCCCGTACAATAGTGAGAACCCTCCTGATAGCGACATCATCAAGAGCAGCTTTTGTCTCACGAACCTACGGAGGCTTGGCGAAATTCTTGGACGGATACGAGATAGCAGGAAATATGGACTTAGGGGTGCATGAGAGCGTCCTGACACTGGAAGAAATTGCGAACTTGGCTGCGGAAGGTGGCCAGGCCGCGGAGACGCTCATGAACCTTGTGGCATTGATTGCCAAGAGGTTCCGAACTGATGTTTGCTCGGCGTACCTGCTGGAACCGGACCGAGCCAATCTCGTGTTGGCCGCAACGGTCGGACTTCGTCGAGAGTGCATCGGTAGCCTGCGGATGGCGGTGAATGAGGGCTTGACCGGTTTAGTCGCGGAGCAAGTACAGCCCGTCGCGGTTAGCCAGGTAAAGAATCATCCCCGCTTCAAATACTTTAGAGACGCCGGCGAAGACGCCTATCAGTCGTTTCTGGGTGTGCCTCTGATCGATCGTGGGGTTTTGCAGGGCGTGCTGGTAGTCCAAACGGTCGAAGCGCGTGTCTTCAGTAGTGACGAAATTCGCATGTTGACACAAGCGGCCACCCAAGTTGCCCCAGTCGTCAGCGAAGCTCGCAATCTTGACCGGTTTGTTGCCCCACTGCAAGAACGGTTGTGGGCGCTCGCGCGGAACTTGTGGTGGAGTTGGGATCACAACTCCTCTAGTCTTTTCCTCGATCTTGATCCTTCTCGATGGAGTGAACTAAACCATAATCCGGTGGCATTGCTGGGAGAACTCCCGTTGGGGAAGTTGGAAACGCGCGCTGCGGAGCTGATGCTCCACAGTCGCGTGAACTACGCATACCGGAGAATGCTGGAATACCTTGAAGCCGATCGGACTTGGGGCACACGGCATGCGGGCGTTCTGCGTCCACACCCGGTTGCTTATTTCTCCGC
Source organism: uncultured Acidobacteriota bacterium (assembly GCA_963793945.1). Lineage (GTDB taxonomy): Bacteria > Acidobacteriota > Terriglobia > Terriglobales > Acidobacteriaceae > Sulfotelmatobacter. The sequence goes on from CAWCCE010000005.1 coordinate 373,188, forward strand.
CGAATTTGGAATCCATGAGTCTCTCCCCGTGTATTCCGGGGGCCTTGGAGTGCTTGCGGGAGATCACATCAAAAGTGCTTCTGACCTTGATATTCCCCTGGTCGGTATCGGCCTTTTCTACGGTCAGGGATATTTTCGGCAGCGCCTCGATATCGACGGATGGCAGCGCGAGGAATATTTGGAGACCGACGTTAATCAGTTGCCGATGGAGGCTGCGATCGGCAAGGATGGCCGACCCGTCGTCGTTGAAATCGAGACGCGCAGCGGACGTCTGCAAGCGAAAGTCTGGCGTGTGAAAGTGGGCCGTCGCGATCTATTCCTGTTGGATTCCGATGTCGACGGGAATGCCCCTGAGGACCGGGAACTCACGTCGCGGCTTTATGGTGGTGATTTACGGATCCGGATTCGGCAAGAATTGCTCCTAGGTGTAGGAGGCTTGCGGGCCCTGAAAGCGCTCGGAATCTCTCCCGGAGTTCTGCATCTGAACGAAGGCCATAGTGCCTTCGCGGTACTGGAAGCAATTCGTCTTCGGATGGAAGAAGAAGGAATCGGATTCGAAGCTGCAGTACCGAGAGTTTCGCGCGAAGTTGTGTTCACGACCCACACACCCGTTCCCGCAGGACACGACCGCTTCGATGCGAAGTTGGTCGAAGAGCACGTCGGACCTCTCCGCGAAGCTCTTGGGCTGTCCCCGGAAAGTCTGCTTGGTTTGGGTCGAGAAAACACGAGTAATTCAGACGAACTTTTTTGCATGACTGTATTGGCACTTCGTCTTTCGCGACGCGCGAATGCAGTTTCAGCGCTCCACGGAGAAGTTTCTCGCGCGATGTGGACGGGACTTTTTCGCGGCAAGCCTGAAGATGAAGTGCCGATCGGACACATTACGAACGGCGTACATGTACCCTCCTGGCTCGCGCCGCAGATGTTCCGCCTTTATGACCGGCATCTTGGAACTGACTGGTTACAACGCGGCAGCGAAGCGAAAACATGGCTCGGTATCGAGAACGTAGACGATGGCGAGCTTTGGGAAACTCACCTCAATCTTAAATCGCAGCTAATCGAATTCGTCAGGAAACGAGCGGTCGCACAAGCGGAACGGCGCGAAGAATCGCATGATGTTTTGCAGCGTCTGGATCGTGTGCTCAGCCCCGACGCCCTGACAATCGGTTTCGCGCGACGGTTTGCGACGTACAAGCGGGCCAATCTCATCCTGACCGACATCGAGCGGCTTGCTTCCATGGTGAACGATCCGAATCGTCCAGTGCAATTTGTATTCGCAGGCAAAGCGCATCCTCTGGACGAGCCGGGAAAGCGAGTCCTGCAGCAAATCGCTGAGCTGATGCGTGATCCCAAATTCCGCGACAAATTCGTATTTGTCGAGGACTACGACATCAACGTCGGCCGTCACTTTGTGCAGGGAGTCGATGTTTGGCTCAATAATCCGCGGCGACCTCTCGAAGCCTCAGGGACAAGTGGTCAGAAAGTCGTGCTGAACGGCGGTCTGAATCTTTCGATCTTGGACGGTTGGTGGGCGGAAGCCTTCGATGGCATGAATGGGTTCGCCATCGGAACTGGAAGAACGCACTCCAATATGAATGTCCACGATTCGCGAGACGGGGAGGATTTGCTGAGGACTCTGCGCGAAGAAGTGATTCCCCTCTATTACCAGCGCGATCGCGACGGTCTGCCACGGGGATGGATCAAGCGGATGAAGCGGACCATCCGAACGCTTGGCTGGCGGTTCAATGCGGACCGCATGGTGATGGATTACACCCAGAAGTGCTACGTTCCGGCTGCCGGCGGCACCTCAAGCGACATGCGGGCGACATCGTAAGAATGAAGCATGCTGGCCGATGCTCAACCTTTGCATCGCCAGGCGGCGTGGAGCCTTAGACATTCCAGAATGAAATGACTGCTCCGCCGGCCACAATCATGCAACCGCCGACCAGGATCGGCAAAGTCGTCGGCTGGTGGAATCGCACCTTAGCAACTATCTGAGCGACAACGAAGAAAAATACGACGTAGATGCCCAGTAGCTTCCCGAAGTTCCATTGCGGCAGGTTGACCACTAGTCCATAAAGGGACAAGACGACCACGCCTCCCACGAATGAAAGCCATCGTGACAGGCCCGACGTGCGATGGACGGCGGATTGAAAAAAAGCATCTCCAGAGACTTCTAGCGTCGCTGCGATCATCAACACAAAGAGTGCACCTCCTCGTAAAACGAGGAGGCGATCCAGCATTCGCATATCGGTGACGTACCTCGTTAGTACGAAGTTGTGACGACCGCGTCTTCCGGATATCCGGGCATACCGAACTCCGGAACATCCAATCCTTCTTCTTCGGACTCCGGTGCGACGCGCATGCTCTTTACTTTATTGACGATCGCGAAGACCACAAATGTTGCGCCGAAGGCCCAAACTGCATAGAGTGTGGCGCCCATCAATTGGCACCAGAACTGGCGCGTGTCGCCGTGAATCAAGCCAGTGACACCCTGTCCCGCGCTTCCGAGATAGCTTGTGGCTCCGACTCCGTTCCAACCAGCTCCGTAAGTGCCATCTGCGAAAATTCCGACGCAGACGGCTCCCAGCCAGCCGCAAAAGCCGTGCACTGAAACGGCGCCACACGGGTCATCAATGCGCAGAACGCGTTCATTGAAAAGCACCCCGCCACAAACCAGGCAGCCTGCAAGGGTTCCGATAATTACGGAAGAGGTCGGAGAAACGAAGGCGCAAGGGGCGGTAATCGCAACGAGGCCTGCCAGCATACCGTTGCAGGCCATGGTTATATCCGGCTTGCCGAAAAGGAAATACCAGATCAACATCGCGGCTGCCGACCCAGCGACAGCGGCCAGGTTGGTGTTAACGGCGACAACCGAGATACGAAGGTCAGTGGCTCCCAGAGTTGAGCCCGGATTAAATCCCATCCATCCAAAGAGCAGGATAAACGTCCCGGTGACGACATAAACGACGTTGTGAGCAGGGAAGACGCGGATTTTTCCGCCAGGGCCGAATTTTCCCAATCGCGGACCTAGAACAATGGCAAGAGCCATGGCGGCGAACCCACCCACCGCGTGAACCACGGTTGAGCCCGCAAAATCCACATAGCCGTGGCCCAGATTCATCGTCGAACCCAACTGTGAGAGCCAGCCGCCACCCCACGTCCAGCAGCCCGAGATGGGGTAGAGAATTGCACCAATGAAGAGTTCGCAAAGGAGGAAAGCCCAGAAGGAGATGCGCTCGCAGATGGCGCCGACGATGATGTAGCCGGCTGTTTCCATGAACACGACTTCAAAGAGCGCTAAACAGTTGCTGCCTGCGTCGTATGCGGGCCCTATAAAGAAGAAGCCTTTACCGCCGACGAAACCCCACTGGCCGTGGCCGATCAAGAATTTGTTAAGAGTCGGCACACCGCCGAGGTTGACAGGCGCCGCATTAATCGCCACAGCGCCAAACTGGAATGCGTAGCCCACAGCGTAATAGGCGAGAAACGCGAACACATAGGCCGCAAAATTCAACATCATCAGGTGAGCTGCATTTTTCTTACGAACCAGCCCGCAGGTGAGAAGAGCGAAGCCAGCTTGCATGAATAGAACGAGATAACCCGTGTTAAGAGTCCATGCAAAGTTGGTCGCGACTCGTACGTGCCCAACGCTATCCGCAAGCTTGGCTGCTAAAGGTTCTTTAGCGGCTTGTGCCTGATAATCGTCGAAGTCCTTCTTGTTCTTGGCATAGTCCGGCGCAGTTTTGTCGGTGGGTTCGGGAACGACGAAGGGATTACCAGCAGCGTCGACGGCGCTCGTCTTGTCGCCTGTGGCCGTGCCGGCGGGATCGGGCTTCGGACCGTCATCGGCAAAACCAAACGCCGTTAGAGCGGCGAATATCCATATGCCAATTAGGACTTTGGCGGCGACTGACGCCAGCGAACGGTGCAGAGAGCGCCTCTCTGCTCGCTTTGTCATTTTTGATGCTCCTTTATCTGAATGTTCTTCGGAGGCATGCGTGCCCGCATGTCTTGCCGGTTCGTCAACGGCCCCCGGATTATCCAAAAGCAGAACTTGAGTTGCAAAAACGCGCATAGCCATCCGTTTCGATCACGATTTCGTTAGAACAGTCATAAAGTCCGGGACATTCTCTGACTTTGGTCCTGTTCTTTTTCTTTACTCTTTGCCTTGTTCGTTTGCTCCGCACAGGTTTGCCAGCGCATACAACAAAAGAGCCATCCCGCCGAGCGCGAGCAAAGCGCCCACTAGAGGATAGACGGCCAGTGCCAGCAACCCTCCCAGTACAGCAGCGAAGGCGCACAATGCCGAAGCAACGTAAGCCATTGCAAGCTCCGCTACGGCCGCTTCGAAATATCAGCTTTTCGGCAGACCGAGAGCATCCTTCCGCATGGTGCAGCTCATTCGACGGACGGATCGAATCTGAACAATGCGCGAAAGTAAATCGACGCACTAGCCGCGTCCAATAGATATTTCTTATCGCATTGATTTGAAAATCGCGGGGGCGATGATCGCTAGATAGTTCTTCCGGTCTGATCGATCGCCACGCCGGCGCAAATATGGAATAAAGCTGCTACGAGTTGATTCCTAGGCTCGTTTATTCGCCACCTCAGCTCAGTCCTAGTGGGAGTCGCGCGCGACGCGCGAGCCGGTGTGTCCCACGAGAAAGTCGAGATCAGCCCCCAAATGCGCCTGCTGTACGTGCTGAATGTAGAGTCGCTCCCAGCCACGTTCTGGGAGAGCTCGAGGCTTCCACTCGGCTCGTCGTGCGGACAAAGTCGATTCATCGACCTCTAGTTGAATCAATCGCGCTGCAACATCCAAAGTGATCATGTCCCCTGGACGAACTAAGGCGAGCGTGCCGCCGGCAGCGGCTTCCGGAGATGCGTGCAAGACCACCGTTCCATACGCCGTGCCACTCATTCGAGCGTCGGAGATCCGGACCATGTCCGTGATCCCTTTACGTAGCAATTTCGGCGGCAACGGCATGTTCCCAACTTCTGCCATGCCCGGATAACCGCGAGGTCCGCAGTTCTTAAGGACCAACACACAGTTTTCATCCACGTCCAGGTCTTCGTCATTGATGCGCGAATGAAACTCCTCGATCGATTCGAAAACAACAGCTCGTCCCTGATGTCGCAGTAGTTGTGGGCTCGCTGCAGATGGCTTGATGACGGCGCCATCCGGGGCGAGATTTCCGCGAAGGACGGCAATACCAGCATTCGATTTGAACGGAGCGGCGAACGAGTGGATCACGTCTGCATTCCAGCAGGGCGCTTCTGCCACGTTCTCCCCGATTGATTTTCCATTCACGGTGAGAGCATCGCGATGAAGCGCGCCAGCCTCGCCAAGCTCTCGAAGCACGCGCGGCAATCCGCCTGCGTAGTAAAAGTCTTCCATCAGATATTTTCCGGAAGGCTGGATATTCACCAGGCAGGGTAACGGAGAGCCCAGATGATCAAAATCCCCGAGACAGAGAGGTACACCCACGCGACCCGCGATGGCCGTCAAATGGATTACGGCATTGGTAGATCCGCCGATCGCCGCATTCGCCCGAATCGCATTTTCAAAAGCCTGCCGCGTTAGGATTTGCGAAATGCGGAGGTCTTCGCGAACCATCTCGACGATACGGCGGCCTGTGAGCTGGGCCAGAGTATTGCGTCGGGCATCAACCGCGGGAATGGCGGCATTGCCGGGAAGACTCATGCCAAGGGCCTCGACCATGCTCGCCATGGTTGAAGCCGTGCCCATGGTCATGCAATGACCCTTCGAGCGATGCATACAGCTCTCGGCTTCAAAGAACTCTTCGACTCGCATAGCGCCGGCGCGAACCTGTTCGGACATTTGCCAGAGGCCAGTGCCGGATCCGAGGTCACGGCCGTGAAATTTGCCGGACAGCATCGGCCCACCGGAGAGCCCGATCGTGGGCAAATCGACGGAAGCCGCGCCCATAAGCAGGGATGGCGTGGTCTTATCGCAGCCCATGAGGAGGACGACTCCATCCATGGGATTACCACGAATGGATTCCTCCACGTCCATGCTGGCCAGATTGCGGAAGAACATCGCCGTGGGCCGAAGCTGGGTCTCACCCAGAGACATGACAGGAAACTCGAGTGGAAATCCGCCAGCTTCCCAGACGCCGCGCTTCACGACTTCAGCAAGCTCGCGAAAGTGAGAATTGCAGGGAGTGAGTTCGGACCATGTGTTGCAAATACCAATGACAGGTCGCCCATCAAAAAGATCATGCGGCCAGCCTTGATTTTTCATCCAGCTGCGATACATGAAGCCTTCGCGGTCCTGTCGTCCGAACCATTCCTGGCTACGTAATTTGGTCATCGGGTAATCCTGAATTTGTGTGAGTCCTAAGAAATGTTGCGATCATATCGTAAAAGTTCGAGGTAAAACGTACTCTCAAAACATACCGATTGACGAGAAACGCATCAAGCAGGATCATCTCTCGAACTCAATTCGACGACAGTAACCAGGAGATTGGACATGAGTGCTTTCTTCTTTTTCTCGCCAAAGCAGCGAATTGTGTCGCCGAAGAGGTGGGTCGCGATTTTCGCCTCCACTTTATTCTGCATTGTCGCGAGTCTCTCTTCATTATTCTCGTCTGTGTCAGCGGCGTCATCTTCAGACAAAGGAGCGCTGCAAGTTTATTTCGTCGACGTGGAAGGCGGGCAGGCGACTTTATTCGTTACGCCTGAGAAGCAAACTTTGCTCATCGATACTGGCTGGCCAGGATACGACGGACGGGACGCGGATCGAATTGTTGCCGCCGCGAAGAATGCGGGAGTCAACAAGATCGATTATGTCCTCATCACACACTTTCATGAGGATCATGTTGGTGGAGCGCCTCAACTTGCCGCGCGTATTCCCATCGGAACCTTTATCGATCACGGTGAAAACCGAGAAAGCACCGACAAACCGACCGTGCAGGTCTGGAAGGCATACCAACAACTGATGAGCACGGGGAAGTACAAGCACATCCTTGCCAAGCCCGGAGATCCGTTGCCCATCCGTGGAATGAAGGCGACGATCGTGAGTGCAGATGGGGTGGTTTTGAGCGATCCGCTTCCGGGCACCGGAGAGGAGAATTCGAGTTGCAAGAACGCTGAGCAGTATCCCACGGATCAGACGGAAAATCGACGCTCAGTTGGGACACTTATAACGTTCGGCAAGCTCAGAATCCTCGACCTAGGGGACCTGACCAAAGACGAAGAAATGCAGCTCATGTGTCCAAAGAACAAGCTTGGGAAAATCGACATTTATATCGTCTCGCACCACGGATGGAACCAGAGCAGCAGTCCAGCGCTAGTGTACGGAATCACACCACGCGTCGCGATCATGGACAATGGCGCTAAGAAGGGTGGCACTCCTTCGGTTTGGGACATCATCGAGAAGTCTCCCGGACTTGAGAACCTTTGGCAGCTTCATTTTTCGGAGGAGGGGGGAGCTGCGCACAATGTTGCCTCGGAATTTATCGCCAATCTCGAAGGCACCGATACAGGTAACTATCTGCAGTTGACAGCGCAGCCCGACGGGAGATTCGAAGTATTCAATTCACGGACACAGAAGACGCAATCGTATCCTGCGAAGTGAAGCTGCGTGAATAGCGTTTCAGACCGGAAAGAAGCGGTTGGCTTTGTGCTGCAGTCGGCGATCGGCCAGGCTCGCTGATAAGAATCGTATCAGCCATCACCACGTGAGGCGAACGAGGGAGAGGCCATGCCGGGGTAATTCGGACTTCAGCTGCATCAATCCACGTTCGATCGTGATCTGTCGCGGCGGATCCAGAAGTTGTAACTGGCCTTTTTCTTGCAATTGTTCGACCTGTTCAGGCGACAGAGACTGTGGCGATCCCAATTCTTTCCAAGCGGTAAATCCATTGCTGTGATTGGAATCGATCCGAAAATGCTCAAGCACTCCTTGCCTCAGCGCTTTTGGCAGCCCGTCGACTTCGAGATCGATCGAGGCAGGCGGCGCCGCGAGGTCGTCATCATGATAGTTCCAGATCAAGACGTCGATCTCATGTTCCTTTCGAGTGGCGATCACGTTAATGTCGGGCTCGCTTCGGACCCCGTCGCGGACTACCTCTTGGGTTGTTAACGCTCCAGTACTCGTGGCCTTGAGTCGCTCGTTTCCCAACAGGCCGAACATGCGGAAGGCATTCAGGACGGGTTTGTCAATCCCGTTGGTGGCCAACTCTCGGAAGCCTTCGAATGGCGGCTGATTCTCGAACTCGAAGGCCCATGTCACGGCGCCGAGAAAATTGATGTGCTCGCTTTCAGACAACGCATAAATTCTGCTCAACACCTCGGTCGTGTAGGCCGCATACAAGGGACCATTGCGATAGGTGTTAAGAGGATTGTTCTTGGCAGAGCAAGCTGCACATCCTTCTGGATCTGATTCGCCGAGTACGATCGGAGTTTGGCGCCACTCAGGGAACGATTCGACGATCTTGAAACCGTCTTCGGTTGCGGCAAGTTGATGCGCGATGCCCATTCGGACGTGATCGTTCAACCATTCTGGCGAGCCTTTGGGATGAAAAGAGATGAAGTCCAGATGGGAGCCAGTTTTGCCTGTTGCGAAGTTCTTCTGATGGGCGCAATGATCCAAGAAAGAACGCAAGAACTCAGCGGCTTTCGGGGACGCGGGACCTGTACTGTCGGGACCGCCGATGCGGGCCTCCGGCAGCGCGCGCAAAACAGCGTTCACCGAAAAATCATAAAGCTTAAAGTATTCCTCTGGAGTTCCTTTCCAATATCCGATGTCTGGTTCATTCCAGACTTCCCACAGCCAGGTCTTAACTTCGGCATCGCCATAGCGCTCACGCAAATGGCGGACAAACTGAAAAACCAGCTCTGACCATTTCTGGTAATCCCTTGGTGGATAAGCCCATCCGGTGAAGAGTTCACCATGAGGAAAGTTGTGACGATAAGGCTGCGGATGAGTAGAGAGAGCCTCTGGCATGAAACCGATTTCGACTAGGGGTTTAACGCCTGTAGCTCGAAACGTGTCGAAAATCTCGTCGAGAATTGTCCAGCTGTAAACCGGATTTCCTGCATCATCTTCCTTATAAACATCCGTCGAACCCCACTTCAGAGACGCAGATCCGTCGCCAGTTGTAAGGAGATTGTGCACGCGCACGTAGACCGGCACTGGGCTGAGCGCCGAAAGTTCGGCGAGAAGCTTTTTTCCGTTCGGAGTGTAGGTGTAATTCGGCTCGTCGTATCCGACGAATCTCCAAACCGGTGGCGTGGTGCCATCGGTCTGATCAGCATGCACCCGAATATTGACGGTGGCAGAACTATGCTGCGACCACGTCGGCGCTGTTGAGACAAGGGCAAGAAAGAAATAGAGGACGTAGATGAGCGAAACGCGCGTTCCTTCGAAGTACCGAGACAAACAACGGAACGACAACGGCCCGGGGAGCATTTTCAAAATTGTAGCACTGGCGGGAGCAAACGTTTACTATCTTAACCACCTTGGACCTTCGCCACCCGAACGCATTTATTTCTCTGCCGCAGCGATGTTTGGTCAAAAGAATACATTGAATAGTTCTGCAGAACTGGGTGATTTAAATCAACTTCACCTGCTGAGGTGCCCACCCCTGCGGCCAGGATCGAGGGCGGCATATAACTTTGCGGGTTGTGAACGCACGTCGAAAACAAAATTCTCATCGCCCTCAGCAGTTTTCCGCACTTGAATCGAGCTTCCAATTTTGCTAGAAAGAGTTATTGGACTTCGGGCCCCTTCGTCCATCGCATTTCTGCTTGGGGAACTAAACTGAGGCAACCGCCTCCCGAACTGTCTGTCTCTAAGAGCGGACATTCTATCGGCGTTCGGTGCTCGCTCCTCGACGAGTTGCACGGACGTAAGACTTGGCTCTCAACCAAGTGTTCCTGGAGTTCGGATGTTGCTAGTCGGCAGATCTGAAGTTTGCGCGAGAACTGCTTCTTGCTGCGCCGAGAGCGTTTCCGGCAGGTAACGTCTCGACCGGTTCCGAACCCCGCCCGCGTTAGCCAATTCCAAACATAAATCAGCTAAAAAGTTCCACGCCGGAGGAAGAAATGGCGACACATCTCGTTCACATTGAGAATGACTCGGAGATCAAAGAACGTCTCGCGGCAGAGCGCACTCGTCTGAGAAAGATTGCCGGACTCGATCAGCCCACACACTTCCATCGTCCCGTTGAACGCGCCTTCACGGCGGAAGAGCGCGGCCGCGTGACAATCCTATTTGGTGGATTCACCTGGAAGCACGAGGATTTGATTCGCGCCGTTTTTCAGGGCTGCGGATATCGGTGCGAGAAGCTTCCGGTTCCCGATGTTCCTGCATTTCAAACGGGCAAAGAGTTCGGCAACAACGGGCAGTGCAATCCTACTTATTTCACGGTAGGCAATCTGGTTCAGTACCTCCAGTTTCTTGAAAAAGAAGGATTGCCGCGCCAGCAGATTCTGGACAACTACGTTTTCTTCACCGCGGGCTCATGCGGTCCGTGCCGCTTCGGTATGTACGAGGCGGAATATCGCTTCGCCCTGAAGAATGCGGGGTTCGATGGTTTCCGCGTGCTCTTGTTCAAAGACAGCGACGGCATCAAGGCTGCTTCCGGCGAGCCAGGATTGAAATTCACCATCGACTTCGGCTTCGGGATGCTCAATGCGATGCACTTGGGGGATGTGATCAACGATTTGATTTATCAGATCCGTCCGTATGAGGCACAAAAGGGGCAGACGGATCGAGTATTCCGCGAGATGGTCGACGGGCTGTGCGAAGACTTGAAAAATCGAAAGTCATTTGAGATTGAAGAGCGCGCGCCAGATTGGGCGAAACCTAAGTTCAAAAGCAACAAGATCCTTCGCAACACGTTCAACGTCTTTGGTAAATGGCATGAGCACATGTGGGGCAAAGACTATCTGAGGGCCCTCCACAACGCGCAGAGAAAAAATGAACGCGATCGAGATCGATCGTACGCGGGTGAAACCGTTAGTGAAGATCACGGGCGAGTTCTGGGCTCAACTTACCGAAGGCGATGGCAACTTCCACATGTTTGATTTCCTGGAGCGCGAGGGCGCACAGGTGCTCGTCGAACCGATTGCCACCTGGGTTGCGTACTTGATGTATCAGGCCAAGGCGCATGCCAAGGCGAAGTGGCCGGTCAACCGTCCGCATCGTAATCCGGAGTGGTACGAGCTGAAGAAGCAGTTCGCCAACTACATCGGACTTCGGAAAAAGCTGTGGGGGATCGGGGCTGGCGAGCGTATGTGGAATTTCTTCTATCACCGAACGATCAAGAATATGGGTGGTATCACGCATCATCTCGCTCCACAAACGGAGCTGGCAGAGCTGGCGGATCCGTTCTACAACCAGTTCGCGCGCGGCGGTGAAGGGCATCTCGAAGTCGGCAAGAACGTGTATTACACGGTACACAAGATGTGTCACATGGTCCTCGCTTTGAAGCCTTTCGGATGCATGCCGTCATCGCAATCGGACGGTGTCCAGTCGGCGGTGATCAACAAGTTCAAGGACATGATCTTCCTTCCGATCGAAACCTCCGGCGAGGGTGAAGTCAATGCTCATAGCCGCGTGCAGATGGCACTCGGAGAAGCCAAGGTCAAGGCCAAGGCCGAATTCGAGGGGTGCCTAAAATCTACCGGCAAGAGCATGGCGGAGATCCGCGAGTACATCGACGAACACCCCGAACTGAAGCGCCCGTTTTATCAGGTACCTCACACTGAGGGCGTAGCCGGAACTGCGGCACAATTCATTCTGCATGTGGGCAAGCGCATCGATCGCGACACACATTTCTGGAAACGGTCGAGACTGAGGGTAGATACAGTACCTGCGATGTCTGGCGATTAAACTCAATGGCCGCCGAGATCACGGAGAGCGCAGAACCAACACTTATGTCTCTCTCTGCGACCTCCTCGATCTCGGTGGTGAGAGTCTCTGTTGTTTCTGGAAGAGAGAGGACGTAATGCACGATCACAAAGGCCCGCAGCTGATCCAGATCGCCGGTGTCCAAACCGCAGCTTCGTCGATCCAGCAAACCCAGCACGCCCAAAAACCTCATGACCACAATACTCAGTTCCTGGTGGGGCTCGATGTGGGCTCGACCACGGTAAAGGCGGTGGTCGTGGACGCTGCAACAGACAAGGTTCTGTGGCAGGACTACCAACGCCACGAGACGAAACAACCCGAGAAGACCTTGGAATTCCTGAAGCGCATGGAAGCCGAGGTCGGGATCAATCGCCATAACACGCGAATATTTCTCACTGGCTCGGGCGGCACCGGTATTGCAGAGCAGATTGGCGCAAAGTTCGTGCAGGAAGTCACGGCAGTCTCTCTGGCAGTTGAAAAGCTGCATCCTGAGGTGTACTCGGTGATTGAGCTTGGCGGCCAGGATGCCAAGATCATCGTTTTCAAAGATGACGATGAGACTGGCCGCAAGAAAAAGATCCCGTCGATGAACGACAAGTGCGCCGGAGGGACAGGTGCAGTGATCGACAAGATCAATGCCAAGCTGAAAATTCCGACAGACTTACTTGCGGAGCAGAAGTATCACGGCGTCAAGTTGCACAAAGTCGCCGGCAAATGCGGCGTGTTCGCCGAAACTGACATCAACGGTCTTCAGAAGGTGGGAACTCCGCCGGACGAGTTGATGGCGTCCCTCTTTGAAGCGATCGTGTTGCAGAACCTCAGCGTACTTACCCGCGGTCATACTTTGCGCCCACATGTGCTGCTGTTGGGGGGGCCGAATAGCTTCATTCGAGGAATGCGAGAGGCTTGGCAGGCAAATATCCCGCGCATGTGGCAAGAGCGCAAAGTGGCCGTGCCCGATGGCGCCAAGCCGGAAGACCTGATCAAGGTCCCTCAGAACGCCCAGTATTTCGCCGCTCTAGGCGCCGTCGAGTTCGGCCGCAGTGAAGAAGACTGCATCGGATGCTACTGCGGTTACGAGAAGCTGATTCACTACATCGAGTTTGGACGGCAGGAGGAAAAAGCGAAATCGGGCGGCAAGGGGTTGGTCGAGGGGCCCGAAGATCTGGACGTTTTCAAGGATGCCTACCGGCGAAAGAAATTCTCGCCGGCGGTTTTTCAGAGCGGCACGACGGTCGGGGGCTTCATCGGAATCGATGGTGGGTCGACCTCAACCAAAGCCGTCTTGCTGGATGAAAACGGCGACATCCTGTGCAAGTCGTACCAACTTTCGAATGGCAACCCGATTCAAGACACGATCGAGATGTTCGAGAACTTGCGCGGCCAAGTGGAAGCGCAAAATGCCAAGTTGGAAGTTCTGGGCGTCGCGACGACAGGTTACGCGAAGGACATTCTGAAAGACGTCCTCAACGCCGATGTCGCCCTCGTCGAGACCGTCGCGCATACAGAATCCGCGCTCAAGTTCTATGAAGATCCACATGTCATCGTCGATGTGGGTGGGCAGGATATCAAGATCATCATCCTCCACAACGGGCGCGTGAAAGATTTTAAGCTGAATACCCAATGCTCCGCCGGAAACGGATACTTCCTGCAATCGACGGCAGAAGGCTTTGGTCTGAACGTAACTCAATACGCCGACCTCGCCTTCTCTGCGCAAGCTATGCCTGTTTTCGGGTATGGATGCGCCGTGTTCATGCAGTCCGACATTGTGAACTTCCAGCGCCAGGGTTGGAGGGCGGAAGAAATTCTCGCCGGACTGGCGGCGGTTCTCCCGAAGAATGTTTTTCTCTATGTTGCCAGCATTCCAAATCTAGCAGCGTTAGGGTCGCGCTTCGTTCTGCAGGGTGGGACGCAGAATAATCTCGCCGTGGTAAAGGCCGAGGTTGATTTCATCCGGAACAGCTTTCGGGCGACCGGTAAGCAACCTGAGATCATCGTTCACGAGCATTGCGGTGAATCGGGAGCGATCGGCGCAGCGCAAGAATCCCTACGCCTGTGGCGGAACGGTCAGACCACTACGTTCGTTGGGCTCGACGCGGTGCGAAAGATCGAGTATCGGACAACGCGCAACGAAGACACTCGGTGCCATTTCTGCAAGAACGACTGCTTGCGGACTTTCATCGATATTCGGACGCAGCCGAAGAACGATCTCAGCTTTGTGCCCGTCCAAAAAGTCACGAAGGTTCCATTGATGCACGGCGAGCAGCGCCTGATTATCGCGACCTGCGAAAAAGGCACGGTGGAAGATGTCAACGACATGAAAGGAATCAAGGCCGGACTCGACACCATCCGCGCCGCGCATCCGAACTTCGTCGACTACGCTTCGAAGGAAGTGTTCCGGCCAACCAATGCAAAGAGCGTAGCGGATGCGCTTCCGACACGCGGATGGGCAGGTTGGAGCAAGGGGACAAAAGAGCGGCGTGCCCTGATGGAGAATCGAAAGAAGTTACGCATCGGTATTCCGCGGGTACTGAATATCTACACCTACGCTCCGCTCTTTAATGCTTACTTTGAGAGTCTGGGCGTACAGCCAGAAAACATCATTTACTCGGACTATACGAGTTCTGAACTGTACAGGGCCGGCGCGAGCCGCGGCGCCATCGATCCGTGCTTCCCCGCCAAAATTGGGATCTCGCACGTTTACAACCTCATTCAGGAGAAACACCGCAAGAAACCGCTGGATGCGATTTTCTTTCCCATGTACGACGTGTTGCATTCGCCGCTCGTGAAGATCGTCGGCGCGAACGCATGTCCCACAGTGACGGCGACTCCGGAGACGGTAAAGGCTGCGTTCACGAAAGAGAACGATGTTTTCGCCGAGAACAATCTGAAATACATCGATCCAGTGCTGAACTTCGCCGACCGAAAACTATTCGCGCACCAGATGTTGACTGCATGGCAGACGACAATGGGCCTGTCGCTGGAAGAGAACGATCGGGCAGTGGAGTCTGGATTTGTGGCGTTGAGCGACTATGAGTCGAGCATCCGACGCAGGGCGCGGCAAGTACTGGATCAGCTGGAGGCCGAAGATCGAATTGGCATCGTGATGTTGGGCCGACCTTACCATCACGATCCGGGACTCAACCATGAGATCCTGGAGGAGTTCCAGAAGCTCGGTTATCCGATTTTTTCGCAGAATACCCTGCCCATCGACGACGATCTTCTCGAACGTCTGTTCGGCGAAGAAGTCCGAGCCGGAGTGGTTACAAGTCCGCTCGATATTACCGATGCATGGAAAAATTCTTATTCGTGCAGCACGAACCATAAAGTTTGGGCGGCAAAGTTTACGGCGCGTCATCCCAACCTGGTAGCACTCGAAATGTCGAGTTTCAAGTGCGGCCACGATGCTCCGATTTATGGAGTCATCGAAGGCATCATCGAGCAGTCGGGAACGCCGTATTTCTGCTTTAAAGATCTCGACGAGAACAAGCCGTCCGGCTCGATACGAATTCGAGTCGAGACGATCGATTATTTCCTCCGCCGCTATCGGGAGGAAGTCATTCGCAAGCGGAAAGCCTCCGCCGACATTGAAGCACAACTGGCGGCATTGGAAGCACAACTGCGGGGCGGAAAACTCAATGCCGCAGAAGAATCGTTGTGCGACAAGAATTGGGAGCCCGAAGCGCAGGGAATGGCTGCGGACTAACCAAGATTGACCGCACTTTCTCCTGACGGTGTACGCCCTTAGTTTCGGGAACAGTAATGTTCCGATCGCTTTGTCAAACAGAGTCGGTAGCCCATGGGTATGTCGGATGCTTCCAGTTACTTTGATTCCTTCACAATCGCTTCCGCGGCGTTGCCGGCGACGACCCAGCTTGCCGAACCGGCCACGACGGCTTCATCCTCGAACCACAGAAATCCGTAGTCGTCGATGCACTCCGGAAAATCCGGCTTGATGATTATGTATCCCGGAATCACTGCACCCGGAATGTATGAGTTGTCGCCCCGATTGTTGCTGTAGGTCTTGGTCTTCGAGACCGTCCCCACGCCAGCGACATACGAAGTGCTCGATACCGGGTGAGTGCCGAGAATGTAGTTGACGGCGCGCAGCGTGTATTCGGGGCCCACAAGATCCGGAAACGTCTTGTGGAGGAAGTACATCCTTATGGCCATATCCACCACTGCGCCCGATCCGCCCCAGCCACCGAGGCTCGGGGGCACGCCAAACGGCGTCGCGTCTAACTGCTTGTCCAGACCGGCCATGTATGTCTTCACCGCTTCGCGCATTTGATCTTTCGCGCTCGAATCCAGATAAGGCAATGCACGGACCGCCGTCCACCCATGGAAACCGATCTGCTGCTGCGCGATCATCTGGGGAAACAACTCCCCGAGACGAGACTTGTAGGGCTCAGCGCCATGGGTGGCAATGGTCAGTTCCAGAGCCGCAGTCCATTCCAGCCCGGCATTGAACGCATTGCGATCAGAGCTGGGCTGCGGAGTTGTTGGCGCATTCGTCGAGGCAGCACTCGCCGAAGCGCTGGCATTGCCTGTTCCGTTATGACGGGCTGGTACCCCACCCACTGCACCCTGCGAAGCGGCCAGCACTCCGCCCGAAGCACCTTCAGGAGCACCGCCAAAAGCGCGAGCCACCGGCGTCGGATGAGCCTTCTCATCGTTCCACGCTTTGATCGCCGTATCGAGGCAATCCTTCGCTAATCTGTCATCCCAGCCTTTCAACACATCGGCCGCCGCCGCCAGTGCTGCGATGGCGTTCCACTGGAAGAACGGATTATTCGATGTAAAAATCCAGCGATCGTCCGGCTTGCCTGAGTAGTCGCCCTTCACTTCGTTCGGGCCGAGCTTTGGGTCGTAGATGCGCCCGTCGGTTTTCGAAGCTCCATCGCCAATCTGTGTGTACTGGCGCAGGTCTGGTTCATGAGTGCCGCGGATCGCGTGACCAATGTTGTGGAACTGCGCCAGTATGAGCAGTGCCCCGTGCTTGACTTGCTCGACCGTGTCCGGCACACCATCGGGACGGTGCATCTCAACCTCGCGCGCGGCCTCATCCACGCTAAGCTCGTCGTAATCGAGATGAAATTCGCGATACGCCAGCGCCAGACTCTGAATCACGCTGAGTTGCGCCGGCTCCTCAAGATCGTAGTCGCCGGCATCGTACCAGCCGCCCACGTTCATCCCGGGAATGCGATCGCCGCCTTTGTACTTTCCGTCGGTTGCCGTTGCCTGATTCCAGCCGTCGAATTGCTCCCCGACCACGGGCGCCATACGGCCATCATCCAGGTGCGAAGCTCCGTGCCACATGCGGTAGCCTTCGCGAACGGAAACATGATCCATCTGCGCGGCAAGGTGATGGTCTAGGCTGTCCTGCCAGATTTTCGCGTAAGCGTCATTGGAAATAGGAAACGGCGCCGTCCGCTGGTCCGCGTACTCGACGACATAAAGTCCGGCGTCCTTCACCGGGGTGAAGTCGAACTTCGAATAGACATACCGAAGCCATGGTGTGGAAGGCGTGATTGGGCCCTCGAACACCTGCTTGTACGATCCGTCCTCCATCAGGCGCAGTACTTTCGCTGTCTTCGGACCGTCGGACTTCGGGTCAAGTTCGAGAACTGCGACCTTGGAGAATCCCGGGGCATAACCGACCTGGCTGTGTGCGATCACTGGCGGCCGCGTCCAAT
Source organism: uncultured Acidobacteriota bacterium (assembly GCA_963793945.1). Taxonomy (GTDB): domain Bacteria; phylum Acidobacteriota; class Terriglobia; order Terriglobales; family Acidobacteriaceae; genus Sulfotelmatobacter. The sequence goes on from CAWCCE010000005.1 coordinate 390,768, forward strand.
TCGGGATCACGTCCGGCCGGATATGCCATACGATGGCCCCGGTGGTCCTCCCTGAAGGGATCAGCGAACGCAAAACGAACCAGCCGTTCGGCGCGCGGTCTCGTCCATCGAACAGCATGAGGTCGGCCGTGTCTGAAGTTACGTTCACCCGAGAGATCGCATCATCGAGCCCCAGTGTGATGCTCTTTCCTTGGGCAAACGGCAATGGCTGCATGTATCCCTTGGCCTTATCCCAGTCCGCAAGGTAGTACGCCTTTTTCGGTTCGTCGGCCAGCGGCAATACTTTGACCATCGGATCATTCGGCGTTCGGGGGAAGATGCCAGCCTGGGTTCCGTCCACAAGATAAGTCTTGCCCATGTAGATCGAGGGCAGGAACTCAAGGTTGAAGCCTGCGCGGCCAGCCAGTTTCTGCGGCAGCGGCCTGTCGAGATTGATGCTGACCCTCACGCCTCCGGGTTCCGCTGCGACTTCTAGCGTGTAGCTCAAATCGAAGGTCGGGAAAGCCAGGTCGGCGGTGAGCCGGCTGTTTTCCTTGTCGGCATGGCGTCCCTTGAGCGTTGCCACCAGGTCCCACTGTTCGGGCGTTGGCATCAGGCGCACGTCGCCGTTCGTGGCGATGCGCTGGCCGTGGAGAATCATCTCCATCGCAGTGTTCTTCTGGTCCACAAAAACCGGATGGTACGTGCTGTCATACAGAAAAACGCTGAAACCTTGAGTATCGAGATAATTCTTGTCGGTCACCCTCATGGCAAAATCGGCGCCGAACAGACTTGGGCTATAGGTCAGGGCCAGGAGAAGGCAGACTTTGAATCGAGTGAGCATAGGCTACGATTGGACTACTCCTTCGGCATAAGCTTATATGAGAAGCGCTGCGTCTGAGCGCACTTGTTCCCCTGGCGCGGGTTCAGGGGACCATCGCGGGGAAGTTCAGCGGTCGTCAACCGTCGAGGAGAAAGTCAAGTCTGCGTTCACTAACGATTGATTTGTGACCGCTTAGGATTCGTCTTGGAAGCTGACGAAATCGGACTGCGGTTCTCGACTCCGGAGAAAAAGGGCAGATGGAACTGCGCAGGAATCCATGGCAGTCCGTTCTCTGTCGGATGAGTTCACAAACTCCGGGTTGCCGACAAATGTTCTCCAACCGCGCGGTTGCTGAGCATCTCATCCATTTTTCTGAGAAGGTCACCTCGCGATAGTGGCTTCTGCAGGAGAATGGCTCCCTCTGCGATGAGTTGTCGAGCCACGGGAACTTCAGCATATCCTGAAACGTACAAGACTTTCGCTTCCGGATGCAACGCCCGTACTTTCGTCACAACAGAGGGTCCACTCATGTCAGGCAACACTACATCGCTGACGATCAGCGCAATCGGTCCTTTGAATTGCTCGGCCACGCCGCCACCAAATTTCCGGAAAGCTCGAGGGATATTTAGTGTTTGATCGAAGATCCTTCTTCTGCCGAGCGGATTCCGTACTTTGTAAGTTTGTAGGCCAAAGCGCTGCGAGAAAGTCCCATCCGCCGGGCCGCTTCGGCCTGGGCCCCGCGAGTGGCATTCAAAGTTCTCAGGATCAGTTCCTTTTCCGTCTTCTCGAGTACTCCTGTTAAGTCAAACGAATCGGCGAATGGAATCGAAAGCCCGCTCGGGTGGAGGCCGCCATTCCCGTTTGCGATCTCATCTTCCTCCAGCACTGGCAGGTCGTCAGCGTCGATTTCGGAATTACTGCTCAGGATGTACACGCGCTCAATGATGTTTTTCAATTCGCGCAGATTTCCCGGGAAACGGTAATGTTGAAGTTTCTCCAGAGCGCCAGGAGTGAATCGGCGCCGAGGCATCTTCAATTCCAGTGCAACGTGGTGACAGAAGATATCACTAAGCCCTGCAATGTCGGTGCGCCGGTCCCGCAGTGGTGGAAGATGAATAGGAACAACGGCGAGCCGGTAAAATAGGTCTTCGCGGAAGAGACCTTCTTTTACTCGCTGCTCCAGATTGCGATGGGTGGCAACAAGGACCCGGACATCCACTCTGCGAGGTCGAGTCGAACCCACGCGCAAGACCTGGCCGTCGGTCAGGACGCGAAGCAACTTTGCCTGAGCGGCCAATGACATTTCTCCGGCCTCATCCAGAAAGAGCGTGCCTTCGTGAGCCGCCTCGAATAATCCCTGACGCTGACGGTCGGCACCGGTGAATGCCCCCTTCTCGTGCCCGAAGAGTTCGCTCTCGAGAAGAGTCTCAGTGAACGCAGCGCAGTTGACAGCGACGAAGGGTTTCGACGAACGCGGGCTGTTGCGATGAATCGCTCGAGCGACAACTTCTTTTCCAGTGCCCGTCTCGCCGGTGATCAAAACTGTGGCATGCGTGGGCGCGACTCGTGTAATTCGGGCGCGCACGTCCGCCATGGCGGGGCTATCCCCATAGATTTCGGAAGTCCCTTCCAGCCGAACGACTGCGTCTTTCAGAAGAATGTTCTCGCGAACTAAGCGAGTGCGTTCGCACGCACGTCGCACCGTGGCACGGACCGCCTCCGGTTGAAATGGCTTAGTGAGAAAGTCGAACGCGCCGTTGCGCATGCTGTCGACGGCAAGCTCGATGCTGGCGACGGCTGTGAGGAGAATGACCGGAAGAGTCGGGTCGTTTTCGTGAGCCGAAGCTAGAACAGCCAGCCCTTCTCCATCGGGCATTTTTTGATCTGTAATGACGGCATCGAAATCATTAGCCGCAAGGCTGCGTTGCGCCTCCACCACCCCGCCTGCTTCCCATATCTGATGCTGGTCCTGCCGCAGGTTCGAGGCGAGGATTCGCCGCATGTTTGGTTCGTCGTCGACGATAAGAATGCGTCCCACGTTCGAGTCCTTGTGCTCAGTCCGTCGCTGTCTCGCTGGATATAGGAAGAATCAGAGAGAAGCAGACCCGGTCGAATTCATTGGCGCTGAGGATGAGATCCCCCCCTTGAGCGCGCGCGATATTGCGGGCGATCGCCAGCCCAAGTCCGGTTCCGCGAGGTTTGGTAGTGAAAAACGGTTCGAAGATACGGCTCAGGGCTGGCTCCCCAATTGGCGGGCCCGCGTTTTCTACGTCGATCGAGAGATGCTGCTTCGAGTCGTTTCGCACTCGCACCACAATCCCACGATCGGCCGGGGAGGCATCCACCGCATTCAATAGCAAATTCATCAGGGCCTGCTGTAGTTGCCCCTCGTCGGCCTGGACGGTAAAGTCAACAGACAAGCCCAATTCGAAATGGACGCCTTTCGAGCTGGCATGAGCTCGCGAGGCATCGGCGACGTAAGCGATGGTGTCAGTGACTGATGTGCTCGACAATGTTGGAGGGCGCGTGCTGGCATAATCCAGGAATTCCGTCGTCAATCGACTCAAACGACCGGCTTCTTCCGACGCGATCTCGAACATTTCTTCTCGCTCGTCCCCACTCAGTTGTCTGGCGGTCGCAATCGAACTGGCAATCATCGCGACCGGATTTCGTATCTCATGTGCGATGGCACTGGACAATCGCCCCACCGCAGCGAGTTTTTCCTCACGCAGCAATTGTTCGCGTGCGTGCTCCAGTTCAAGCACGTTATTGGCCAGACGGACCTCCTTCCGACGTAAGTCTGCCACCAGAAACCACACAAGTACTCCAACAATGCCGAATAGAAGCGAAGTAATTCCGGCCTCAAAGAATTCGCCGACATCCCGTGGCGGATGCTTTTGGTAGAACCACCAAACCTGCCAGAACAGTGAGAAATCGACCGTACCGACGACAGCCAAAATAGGAATCAGCTCAAAACGGAAGGACGCTTCGAGAACGGCGACAACCATCATCACGAAATACGGAGTATCTTCCCTGTCCGTCAGTACGGCCAGCACTGAGGCAAGAGTGATGTTTAGCGCGATGGAAGCCCAAGTTAGAGCGGTGAGAGCCCCTGGCTTCAATGCCCCGGAAAGGCGTCGCAACCAAAGCCATTCGACAGTTTTAAGCAGAACTCCGATGGCGATTGCACCCATCAGCAGCGGTGTTGGCTTTCCCCAAAACGCTGAAAAATATAGGTGCAGTGAAAACAGAACAATGAGAATCGCCAGATTGAGCGCAATGAAAATCGATTCCTGGCGCCGGAAGGAAGAAAGGTCGGACGCCAATAGTGACTGAGACGGAACTAGTCTTCTGAGCACGCCCCCGTACCCTCGGTGCCAAGTATAGCTAGATCTTTGAGTTCGTACGGATACAGCATGAACCAATAACGTTCGGAGTCGGGATCCCGATGCGAGCAAACGACAGTGCGGCGGCGCGAGTTCAAGGGCGGCATCGGTACAGAAATTTTGCGATTAACGTTCAAAACTTTGTACTCCCGACCCGTCCCGCTGCCGCTATGCGTTTCCCATCTTGGCGTGAGCTCATGTTGTTTTCGATGCGCTGGATGTGGTGCACGCAACTTCAAGGAGATCACTAGACGAAAATCGTTCCGGGAGGTGTACCTCTGGTCACTGGTGTGCTTGCTGCCTGCCGCATAGACTGCGAGCAAATCCAGCATTCAGACCTGCAGGCCATCTCGCGAGGGGCGTGTTGCGCTGCAAGACGGAAGTCAAAAGTCAGTTTCCCAAAACGTCAGTAGACGGAATTGTCATGCATAGCGACCAGAGTCGCGGTGTGATTCGTCATCGTTTCGCTTTCTCCACCCTGGTCGTAGCGCTGTTCCTTTTTCTTCCTGCAGTTTTCGCGCAGATCTCGCCCGGTCCCCTCTCACGACCCCATCTGTCGCTGAACGGATCGACAAATTGTGCGAGTTGCCACAAGTTTGGTGGACAAGCGGCCCTGAAGTGTCTCGAATGTCATACAGAAATCGGCACCCGGCTTTCCGCCCGCAGGGGTTTGCACTCCACCTACAACATCCCGGCGGGCTCCAGCCAGGAGTGCGCTCGCTGCCACTCGGAGCACAATGGTGAAGACTTCCCCCTTATCAAGTGGGATCCCAAGAACTCCAACCACAAGGAGACCGGATATCTTCTGGAAGGTAAGCACGCAGGCCTGGCGTGCAATAAATGCCATAATCCGTCGCACATATCGACCCAGGAACGCGCCTCGATCAAAACCAAGGACTTGAACCGAACGTATTTAGGGCTTTCCACCAGCTGTATTTCATGCCACGAAGATCAGCACAAGGGCCGTTTAGGATCGACGTGCCAGTCCTGTCACAACTTTCAAGACTGGAAAGCGATCAGCGTCAGCCAGTTTGATCACTCGAAGACGCGATATCCGTTGACTGGGCTGCATGCGCAGGTGCAGTGCGCAAAGTGCCATACCAACGGAGCGGATGGCAAGCCGCAATATGTCGGCCTTCCATTCAACCAGTGTTCGGACTGCCACAAGGATCCGCATCATGGCAGCTTCCCGCAAGGCTGCCAGTCCTGCCACAGCACCAATGGCTGGAAGAAGATTTCTCTGCAAGAGGTGGGCGAGCGCTTTGATCACTCCAAAACCAAATTTCCCCTTGAAGGTAAGCATGCTGCCGTCGATTGCGGACAGTGCCATGCTGGCGGCGACTTCAAGAAGCCATTGTCCTTTTCCAAGTGCACGGATTGCCATAAGCCCGATCCGCACAATGGTCAGTTTGCCAAACGCGCGGATGGTGGCGAGTGCGCGTCGTGTCACAACGTGCAGGGATGGAAGCCCTCCACCTTCACACTAAAGCAGCATGCCTCAAGCGCGTATCCATTGCAGGGAGGACACGCCCGTCTCCAATGCGCTCAGTGCCATATACCAAAAGGCAAGGACACTCTGTTCAAGATCAAGTTCGAGCGTTGTACCGACTGCCACGCTGATCGCCACGCAGCCCAGTTTGCAGGCGCGCCCTATTTCAACGCATGTGACCGTTGCCACAATCTGGAGGGATATAAGCCTTCCACGTTCACGCTGGCGAAGCATAAGGAGGCGCATTTTGTCCTGACCGGTGGGCACGTCGCGGTTCCGTGTGCAGATTGCCATAAAGAGTCCACTGAGTTTCAGGCGAAACCAGCTGTGATTTATCACTGGACTAACCTTAATTGCACGAGTTGCCACAGCGATCCGCACAAAGGACAGTTCAAAGAGCGCATGCAGGTGGTGAGAACCGACGGCGCTTCCGTGGGATGCGAGGCCTGTCACAGCACAAAATCATGGAAGGAATTATCGGGGTTCGATCACTCGAAAACAAAGTTCCCGCTGCTTGGGGCACACCGTGCGACGGCCTGCATCGATTGCCATAAGCCTCCGAGCCTTGAAACCAAGCTGATCAACGTGGACTTCAAGGCTGCTCCAATGCAATGCGAGGACTGCCATGAAGACATCCACGGAAATCAGTTTGCCAGGGTAGATGTCACCCGCTGCGCTGAATGTCACAACAGCATGAAGTGGAAGCCGTCGCTTTTCGATCATGACAAACGGACCGACTTTCCCCTCCGAGGGGCGCACCAGAGCGTGCACTGTGCCGAATGTCACAAACTGACAAGGATTGTCGCCGCTAAGACTGTTCTCTTCTACAAACCCACTCCGAAAGATTGCGCCACCTGCCATGGCCCGACCGGTCCGACGCCGAAGAGTAAAGCCGGATTCTGATTTGTCCGTCCGTTTAGAGAATCGAGAGTGCGGTGCTTCCCGGTTCTGCGATGGATAGCGCTGCACTTCTGAAATGATAAGTCGTACAACCTCCGGGTTCGAAGTCTCATTCAGAGGTATATCTAAAAGCGTAACCACTGTGTTCGGACTCGACCGCTATGGTTGCTCCTTGTACTCGTTCAGATTTTTGTACGCGACTTACAGCGTCAAAAAGTGCAGGCAACGCGAAGAAGTTACCATTAACTCATAGTTAATACTCGAACGCGCGAACGACAGACGATGACCAAGTAATGCAATGGAATCGGCACTAGAGTAACTTTCGAATGGAGCGCTCGAATAGCTACTGTAGTTGGACAAGGAATTGCATCACGCGTGGTCAGTCTTCTTACCGTTTCTCTTTGATGTGGGGATGAAAGCAAGGGGCACCTCATGTTCGGGTCTGGGGGCGTACTCAATCTGATTGCGGTATTCGTGTTCTCATTTCCCGTATTGTCGGGAAGTGCGCCCGCGCAGGCGCAGGGAGGAACACACAGCCCTCACGGCAATCTGAACGTACCTTGCCAGAACTGTCACACCGCGAGCGCTTGGAAACCAATTCGTGCCGTTCCTGAATTCGATCACACCCAGACGAAATATCCGTTACGCGGCATGCACAAGGCAGTGACTTGCATCCAGTGTCACGTCAAGCCTGTGTTCGCTAACGTGGGACAGCGGTGCCAGGATTGCCACGCCGACATTCACAAACGGCAATTGGGAGCAAATTGCGAGCAATGTCACACCGTTCGTGGATGGCAAGTTTCGGTTCAGCAAGTCCAACAGCATAACAACCGCTTCCCTCTGACGGGAGCGCACGCCGCCGTGGATTGCGACTCGTGCCATAAGGGCGCGGCAAGCAGCCAGTTCATCGCGATGTCAACCGAGTGTTACTCGTGTCACGCCGCTGATTTCAAATCCACGGCCAATCCGAGCCACGTCACTGCTGGATTCTCGACTACCTGCAATACCTGCCACGGCACGGACACCTGGCTGAATGCCACATTCGATCATAGTTCAGTTGGATTCCCGCTGAGCGGAGGCCACGCAGTCCCCCCGCGGCTATGCACCGATTGCCATATCAACAACAATTACAACTTGAGTAGCACGGCCTGCGTGAGTTGCCACTTGAAGGATTATCAGGGAACTACAAATCCCAATCACGTTTCGGCGAACTTTCCTCAAACCTGTGAGCAATGCCACAACACAACGTCCTGGTCGAACGCTTCGTTCAACCACAACGCGACGGCCTTCCCACTTACCGGCATGCACACCGTACCCCCGCGACAATGCACGGATTGCCACGTTAACAATAACTACAACCTAACGACGACGGCGTGCGTCAGCTGCCATCTGAAGGACTATCAGGGAACGACGAATCCGAATCACGTCAGTTCGAACTTTCCGCAAGCCTGCGATCAGTGCCATAACACCACTTCGTGGCTGAACGCCACGTTTAACCACAACAGTACCGGGTTCTCGCTAACAGGCAGTCACACCGTGCCGCCGCGGCAATGCACCGACTGCCACGTCAACAATAATTACAACATCACCAACACGGCTTGCGTCAGTTGTCACCAGAATGATTACAACAACGCGACGACTCCGGTGAATCACATTGCGGCTTCGTTCCCCACAACCTGCGAGACGTGCCACGATACGATCCAGTGGACCGACGCCACCTTCAACCACACGAGTACCGGATTTCAATTAACAGGCATGCATACAGTACCGCCGCGGCTCTGTACCGATTGCCACGTCAACAATAACTACTCGCTGAATAGCACGCTTTGCTATACGTGCCATCAGAAGGACTACACGGGTACGACGAATCCAGCTCATGCGGCCGCAGGGTTCCCGACGACGTGCGAACTGTGCCACGACACGACAACGTGGACGGATTCCACGTTCAATCACAACAACACCGCTTTCCCGCTTACAGGGTCACACCTGGTGCCGCCGAGAGTTTGCACGGATTGCCATGTGAACAATAACTACACAACGCTGCCAACGACCTGCATTGGTTGCCATCAAACGGACTACAACAACACCACGAATCCGGGCCACGCCTCGCAGCCACAGTTCTTCCCGACCACGTGCCAGAGCTGCCATAACACTACCGCGTGGACTGGAGCTACTTTCAATCACACGCAATACACGCAGTTCCCGACGAGCCATGGCAGCGCGAACAACGTGTGCGCGACCTGCCACACGAATTCAAATGACTACTCTGTGTTCCAGTGCACCGGCTGCCATGGAGGCAACAACCCGAATAACTTCCATCACGACAATGTGTCGGGATATGTCTACAACAGTATCAACTGTTATCAGTGTCATCAGAACGGCCAAGGCGGTGGTTAACCATAGTTAACCTCAAAGCTTGATATATCAAGAAGCAGATAGATGGCGAAAAGGCCAGACTTCAGGCGGCAGGTGGAGCGCCAGCGAGTGTCAGCACAGAATGACGGCTGTTCAGAAACATCTCGGGACCGTGATGCTCTTGTTGTCTTGCGCCGCGGCACAGACCACCGCCGGAATCGCTGCGGTGCAGAATGTAACCACGACGCGGGAAGGGAGCGATCTGCGTGTCGAGATTACGCTCAGTGCTCCGGTCAAGCCATCGGTTGAGACGGCCGAGAATCCCGCTCGCATCCTTCTCGATTTTCCCGAAACCACCTATAGCGACAAATTCAAGAACTTACCGGTAAATGTGAATGGTGTTCGTCGTGTGCGAGCGGGCGCCCACAGCGCGCGTCCGCCGGTTACAAGGATCGTCCTGGACCTCGATCAGATGCATCCCTATGTGGTGACTGCCGACGGGAACCGTGTGATCCTCACCGTTGCGCCCGCGGAGAAAGCTCGCGCGGTATCGCACGGCGCTCCGGTCGCTGCAACCTCGGGGAACCTAATCGGAGTGTTTCGAAGAAGGCACGACAATACAACCCCGACTGCCGTCAATGCCGACGATAACCCGACACTTGCGCCGCCTCCTGTCGTGTCCGGGCCAGCGTTCGAACCACCTTCCAACAATTCATCTGTGGCCGCGAATCCTCCTGAGCGGCCATCGCCTGCTCCAGCTCCACAGCGTCCGCTGGCTACTGGTTCTCCAGATGGCTCGGCGGGGCAGGCACCCGTTGTGCCAACTCAAATTGCGATTGCCGCCCAGCCGACGATGACCGCACCTCCGGCAGCTACAAACCCGTCTGGTGTTGCTGCACCTGTTGCGATATCACCGATAGCGACAGAGGATTTGAAGTCTGGGGAGGTCGCACCTCTCACTTCCGCCTCTCTGTCGGCGACAGTTGTGCCGAGTACCCCTGCCGAGAGCTCCACGCTCATCGCTCGATCTGATGATCCCAGCCTTCGGACCGTCTTCAAGGTGAAGTACGTCGCGGAAGGTGTCGCTTATCTCGAAGGCGGACGTGCACAGGGACTGGCCGAAGGCATGAAGCTGGAGATTGAAGATACAAACTTGCCGGCCAAGCAAGGCGACAGCGCCAATGCCGCCGATCCGCGAGTTATCGCCGAATTGGTAGTGAGCGCGGTTGCGGAAACTTCGGCAGTTACCGATATTCACGAACCCAAGCGTCCGGTGAAAGTCGGTGATCTGGCGTATCTGTCGAGCAGCGATGCGGAAGCGCTAGTCCAGCAACGCGCACTCAGTGCCACGCGCCAGTATCCGGCGGTGATCTCCTTCACAGAGGGTGACACGCTCGACGAAGAAGCGCGACAGGAAGTTCCACGGCCTCCACTTCCCTCGGTAAACCGGGCACGGGGCCGCATTGGATTCGACGACATCGAGACGATCAGCCACGGAACCAGCAACGTCACAAGTTCAGACGTGGGAATGGTCTTCCGCGGCGACATTACGCGCATCGGCGGGACGTTCTGGAATCTCAGCGGCTACTGGCGCGGAGAGCTGACCAAGGCATCTGCGGCCAGCCAGCAAACGCTGCAGAATCTCATTAATCGCACTTATCACCTGAGCATGACGTACGACAATCCAAACTCCACGCTGGTCGCCGGTTTCGGCCGGCTCTATCTGCCGTGGGCGCCGAGTTTGGACACGATCGATGGTGGATATGTGGGTAAGCGGCTCGGTACCGGAGCCACGGTGGGCATGTTTGGTGGTTCGACGCCGGATCCATCGTCCTGGGACTACAGTCCAAATCGGGTCATCGGCGGTTCGTTCATCAACTTCGAAGGTGGGCAATACGACGGGTTCCATTACACCGCAACCAGCGGCGCCGGCGTCAGCATGGTGAACTGGGCCATCGATCGTCCATTTGTATTTTTTGAAGACTCGCTTTCTTACAAGCGCGATATTGCAATCTACGAATCCGCGCAGCTTGACGATCCCAAAGGAAACTCAGTGACGCCGTCTCCCGGACCCGGATTGGGAAGGAATTTCACAACTCTTCGGGTAAACCCGCATCCACGCGTTGAATTGGATCTCAACTACAACTATTTCCGCGATGTTCCCACATTCGACCCGACTCTAGTCGGTACCGGATTGCTCGACAAGTATCTCTTCCAGGGATTCAGCGCTGGAGGGCGCGTCGAGGTGTGGAAGCAGATTTGGCTCTCCACGAACTTGGGCCGCAGCAGCGGAACCGGAGATGCCAAAAGCTCTCTGAATGAAATGTATGGCGTCACGTTCAACCGTGTGCCCTGGGTGAAACTACGCGCCGACGCGCACTACGCAAAGTTCAACAGCTCTTTCGGGAACGGATCGTATGAATCGTTCTCGCTCTCGCGGCAGATGAGCGATCGCCTGCGTCTGGAGGTTCTGGTCGGTCAACAAAATTTTGCATCGACTTTGACGACCAACACCCTCGGGCGATTTGTAACCGGGACGGTGGAGACTACACTCGGACCGCACTATTACTTGCAAAGCAACTTCACCACGAACCGCGGAGACATGAGCTATGACCAGATGATGTTCTCAATCGGCTACCGATTCGATAACAGGAGAAAGGGCGAATAATGATCTCCCCCAATGCAATTCGTTTCGCCCGCGTGGTGGCCGTTCTTGTGTCACTCGCGGGATTGTGCTTCGCCGAAACTTCCTCAGCCGCTCCGGACGCGCACCGGCTGAGCGATCTGCTCAATCGAACCTCCGACCGCACCACAGTATTCCTGGATCAGTTCTCGGTTGTGAAGTGCACCGAGCAGGTCCACCAGGAAAAATTGGGTAAGGACGACAAAATCGAATTGAAAGAAGACTCCACCTACGACTATCTCGTAATCCTTACTAATAGCGGAGGTGAGCTAAATCTGGCGGAATCGCGTCTTCCGCTTCACCAGGCCAAGCGGGACCGCAAGAACACATCGATGCTCTTGAGCAACGGCTTCGCGACACTCTTTTTGGTCTTTCATCCTTTTTACTCGGGCGCCTTCACGTTCGCGCTGGCAGGAGAAGAGTCTCTGGATGGGCGAACGCTGGAAAAGGTCAGCTTTCAGCATGTTCCGGGCATGAAGTCGCCAGCCGCACTGGCTTTGCGCGGACGAGAGTATCCATTGGAGCTCACAGGCACAGCCTGGATCGATCCCCAGACCGGATCGATCGCCAAAATCGAGGCAGGAATCGCGGATTCGCTCCAGGATGTTGGCTTAAAAGCGCTCCGATCGGAGATCGACTTCGCCCCCCTGAAGTTCGCTGATTCACAACAGGAATACTGGTTTCCGACCCAGGCGCGCGTAGAAGTCGAGACTCCGCGGCAGCACTGGCGTAACTTGCACCAATTCAGTGCTTACAAGAAATTCTCAGTGAGCACAGAGGAACAGGTCACCAAGAAATGAGTGCCACAGCCACAGCCCAGGTAGCCGACCGCGCCAAGTTCGTACGAGACACCGAGAGAGGCCATCGTATACGCCTCTATGGTCTGTACGTTCTTGCGATTGCCACCAACCTTGCCATCTTTATTTACGGCTTCGACTACTACAAGCTTTCGTCGATTGACCGGCCGTTTTCTCCTAAACATCACATGTTGAGGCCGAGCGGTCCGATTGGCCTCTATCTAGGGTTCGTAGGCGTGGCCTTGTTTGTTGGGATCTTTCTGTATCCGCTCCGCAAGCACTGGGCGTGGCTTGGACAATTCGGCACGACGCGGCACTGGCTGGACATCCACGTACTGATGGGGTTGACCGCTCCATTCATTATTGCCTTTCACTCGACCCTTAAATTTAAAGGTATCGCCGGGATGGCATTCTGGATCATGTTCGCAGTTTCGGCAAGCGGCGTTGTCGGACGCTATCTCTACGCGCAGATCCCGCGCAAAGTGACGACTGCGGAACTGTCGATGAAGGAATTGCAGGAGCTGCAGGAGAGTCTGTCGCAAGAGTTGGCAGCACAGAAGCTGCTGCCCGAGGCAGACTTGCGCGCATTGCTTCGCATGCCTGATGCGAAACGCGTAGCGCGGCTGCCTATCGTCATCGCACTTGCTTACATCATGATCCTCGATGTGGTTCGTCTGCTCAAAGTTGCGCGCTTGCGTCGACATGCGCTGACCTTCGGGGAATCTCTGAGCACATTATTTGGCTTTCTACCGACTCGGCATCGTGAGCTCGAAAGGGCTATTCATGCCGCGGCAGAAGAAGCCGCGCTCTCGAAGCGGGTTTTATTTCTTTCGCGTTCGCAGAAGGTGTTCCACTTGTGGCACGTCGTGCACAAGCCCTTCAGCTACGCGTTCGCGGTGTTGGCGCTGATCCATATTGGACTTCAATTCGTTCTGGGGTACTTCTAGGCCGTGGATACTCTGATCACATACGGGATTGGTGGGATCATCTGTTTCTTCTTTCTAATGATCTACCTGAAGAGCCTGAAGAAGCGGGAGGCCCGTGCGCAGGAAGCTGCCGAAAAGGGCAAGCTCTTTTCGGAGGGACCGAAGGCACAGCATCCGCACATCGACACGAACTACTGCATCGGCTGCGGCACCTGTACCAGCGTCTGTCCCGAAGGCGATGTGCTCGCGATGATCGGCGGTAAGGCCGTCATCGTGAATGGACACAAATGTATCGGCCACGGCCTGTGTGCAGACGCGTGTCCAGTCGGTGCGATCACCATGGTCCTGGCCAGTCCGAGCATGGCGGGCGACATGCCGCACCTTACGCCCGAGTATGAAACCACGGTTCCCAATCTGTTTATCGTCGGGGAGCTTGGCGGACTCGCCCTCATCAAGAATGCCGTCAATCAAGGCCGGGATTGTGTAGACACCATCGCTACCCGCTTGAAAGCCAGCTCTTATCAAACTGCTCCGGGCGTGCACGATCTGATCGTGATCGGCGCGGGGCCTGCGGGTATCAGCGCCTCCCTCCGGGCGATCGAACAAAAGTTGAACTACCTCACGATCGAGCGTGACGAGATCGGCGGAACAGTCGCCAAGTACCCACGCCAAAAACTCGTGATGACCAGCCCGGTCGAGTTTCCCATGTACGGCAAGTTCAAGAAGATGCAGCTTTCCAAGGAAAACTTGCTTGCCTTCTGGGACATGATATTGAATCGCTCGGATTTCAATGTGTCCACCGGCGAGAAGGTCGAAGACGTGAAGAAGGGCGCGGACGGGATCTTCACCGTCGTCACGGTTACAAATGAATATCGTGCGCGTGCAGTTATCCTCGCGCTCGGCAGAGCCGGCGAACCGCGGAAACTCGGCGTAAAAGGTGAGGAGCTACCCAAGGTGATGTACCGGCTCATCGAGGCTGACCACTACATCAACAAAAAGATTTTGGTGATCGGCGGAGGTGACAGCGCCGTCGAGGCCGCGATGGGACTCGCCAATCAAGCGGGCAACCAAGTGACTCTTTCTTATCGCAGCGAGCGCTTCAGTCGGATTAAAGAGCGCAATGCCAAACGCATCGAAGACTACGTGCGATCCGGCAAAGTGAAAGTACTGTTCAATTCAAATCCCGTGGAGTTCAAGCCAGAGTCCGTCGTTCTCGACGTCGCTGGAAAGCTACAGGAGATCCCAAATGACTTCGTCTGGATTTTCGCAGGAGGCACGCCCCCGAACGCGTTCTTGAAGAAGATCGGGGTAGGCTTCGGAGCGCGTGACGTAACCGTTGAGGCGAGCAAAGAAGCCAAGAAGGCCGACTCCGAACGTAAGGAGCTAGCTCAAGCCGCGTACGCCCTTTCTCGCTGAACGCACCTTTCTGCTTAGAAGATCAGAGTGGTTGCCCTTCGCGAATCGTGATATAGCGATCGACCGGAGGATTCGGAATTCTTGCAGGAGAGTCCTGCAAGTCTTCTCGACCTTCAAAAGAGCTCCCAATGTTTGGTAGAAGTCGAAGACCTCGGTGGAGTTCAGGTTTGAGGCGGTTCGAAGTTGGCCGATTTGTTGTGAATTGTTGATGAGCTGCATCATTCGTTAAAGGCGTCCTGGGGAGTAGAGCTCCTTCGCCATCATCCCCTCCAGGATTTTGCGAGCGGCGCCCACCCTCATCAGGCGGTCGTAACCGGCGTAAGAGAAGTCAAAAGCAGCTCAGTGAAGCTGGCCTTTAGGTTGTCCTGAATCGAATGCTGGGACCAGTTGGGCTGTTGCTGCGGGGGCACTGTGACCTACAGTGCTTGCAGCAAGAGATGGAGCTCCCTAACCTTGAGTTCCGCGATGATGTTTATCAGAGTGCGGGTGAAGTCGATCGTTTGCATACGGTCAATCCTTGTATCACAACGCAGCCCGTTGCCGCCCGCTCGGAAGGAGTCTGAGCCTTGGTTTCGTATATCGACTCCAGTCTATATACGCCTAAGCCCTTTGGAATCATTCTGGCGGAGAGGGAGGGATTCGAACCCTCGGTACAGGTGTTAGCCCGTACAACGGTTTAGCAAACCGCCGCATTCGGCCACTCTGCCACCTCTCCGGCCGTTCGACCAGCATCGCGGAGACGCTGATCAAGCTAGTTTCAGCCCGCATGTTGGTGCCGAAACAGCAGCACCGCAGTTGGAACCTTCGTTTCGATATTACACCACGAAGATAGTCGGGGGCCAGCGAGGGTCTGTTCGGGATTCGTAACGCAAAACGATCTGTGAACGACTTCGGTCGTAAGTCGGAGAAAATAATCTCAATACTGAGGGGGAGAAGGAGTGGATCCAGGAAACTGCCCGACATGCGGGGGGTCTGGATACGTGATGAAGCCCGTAGATTTGAACGGTAAGTCTGAGGGCGTCGCATTTATCCGATTGAAGTGCCCCGCTTGCAACGGTAATGGCCGGAAACGCTCAATCTCACCTACGACCGCGGGCTGACCGCACGGCCTGTGGTGCTTGCGAAACGTACGGAACCGGGCCGTCATACTTCCCGTCCTAAGGAAGGCGGTCCGGGCCGGACGGTTCGGCCGATCTGGCAATAATCCTTCACAACATCAAGGTTAAGACCTGAGCCTTCTATCTTGCTGATTGATCCGTCAGGCGATACCAGCTGCCTTCACCTTCGAGCGGCGAGGCAAGGCCGCCGTTTCGAGTCGATTTCGCCCATTCGCCTTTGCTCGATAGAGAGCCTTGTCGGCGGATTGCATCACAAGTTCGGGCTCGGAGCGGGCGTTTTGGGAAGTAGCCACCCCAATACTTACAGTTACCGAAAGTCCGGATAAGGATTTTTCCTGGGCTAATTCTCGAATAGCGTGCCCCTTCTTCTTAGGCCGGTTCGACACGCGGTCGTTGCGCCGATCTGGTCCCCTCGGCGCGTGGCGACGATCGCCGCCGCGAGGGTGAAACTCGGATTTCTCGATTACTAGGCGCAACCGTTCCAGGTGTTCCACAACCTCAGGAGTCGTCTTTCCCGGGAACAGGATCGTGAATTCCTCTCCGCCGCATCGGTATGCCTGACCTCCGCCAGTTACGCTTGAGAGCCTAGACGCCACAAGTCTGAGAACCTGGTCACCGGTTTCGTGCCCGTAGGTATCGTTGAACCTCTTGAAGTGATCGATGTCCACCGCGGCCATCGAATAAGGCGCCTGGAGACGCAAAAGGGCATCATTGAAGGCGCGTCGTGAGGGCAAGGACGTGAGTTCGTCGTGATAAGCCAGCAAGTACGAGTTCTCGACAATCGAAATCGAGAGAATGCAGGCCGATGTGGCCAGGTACAGAACGACATTCGAAGATCCAGCGGAACGCAAACATAAGAAAAAAGCAATCAGGGACCAGATCAGGGCGCTATCCACCGGCTTTCTCGTGATTAGGAATCGTAATAGTAAGGATACAGTTGCGATGGCGAATGCAAATTCCGCATAGTTCGGCAGAAAAGATGTTGCAGCGGCACGGTGCAGATGAGCCGATAGATGCGGGCCTGCCCCTGCACTACGGTCCAGGACAATGACGACAATGGATTCGACGAAGAGCAACAGACCGACCGGTGTTGCGGATGCGACAGTAAATCCTCGCTCCTGCATCCATGAGATCAGGGCAAAATTAACAGGAACAAGAATTGCCACCGCCCGAACTGCAGCGACTGCTGCTGGGCCCATGAAATGCTGTCCCGCGCCAAACTCCACAATCGCTTGAAGGGACAAGAACAGCACAAACAGGCAATAGAAAATGCGGCTGGAATGGAATCGCCATGCGAGCAGCATTCCTCCAAATAAGCCGCAATAGCACAAGAAATTGAGCGCAGGCGGGGCGAGCGCGAGCCAACCGAGAGATTCCAGCGCCACAACCAGAACGAGCAGTACTCCGCCCGGCGCTAAAAATGATTTCAAAGTCTTCTTGGTCCAAACCGGCAAAATCCTGCCCCCGAAAAAGTTACCCCTGAAATTATCTCCGCTTAAGAGGCCTCCGAGGAATTGGCCGCCTAGGTTCAGAGTAAAGGACACGGCAATGATCCCTTCAGAGATGCCAATTCGAAACCACGATCCGTTTCGACAAACAGAGCCCTTCGTTCGTCGAGCTTTCTGCTGCGTTTGAAGAGTTTCTAACTAGACTGGCTTGTTCGATTAAGGATGGCTCACATTTATGCGAATTCTTATGGCAGAGGATGACGAAGCGCTAGGCAAATTTGTCCGACAAGGATTGGAGGCGGAACACCACGTTGTGAATGTTATTACCGACGGCGAGAAGGCCCGCCAGGCAGCGTCTGAGTTCGAGTACGACATTGTAATTCTCGACTTGAATCTACCCGGGCTGGACGGCGTGAGCGTTCTACGGCAAATAAGGTTGAGACGACCGAGCCTCCCGGTGCTGATCCTGACTCAACGTGTTCGAGTGGAAGACCGTGTTTTATGTTTGGATACGGGCGCCGACGACTACCTAAGCAAGCCTTTCTCATTTTGCGAGCTTTCGGCGCGCATCCGTGCGCTTGTGCGGAGAAGTCATCTCCCGTCGGAGTCGGTGATCACGATCTCTGATCTTAAACTCGATCGGGTCCGGCGAAGTGTCGAACGCGCTGGCCGGAAAATCGAGTTGACTGCCAGAGAGTTCTCACTGCTCGAGTTTCTGATGCGCAATGCAGGGCACAGCCTGACTCGCACCATGATTATCGAACACGTCTGGAACCTCACCTTCGACACAACGTGCTTATCTATTTCGATCTCGCCTCGAAACGGCGAGTGATTCAGCATTTCTATAACAATCTTCTTCCTCACGGGCACCTCTTCCTCGGGCATTCCGAATCGCTCTACGGGGTCTGTGATGATTTTCGCCTCGTTCACTTACCGGGAGCGACCGCATACGTCAAGGGTGAACGCTCGCAGGTAGGAAAGCAGGGAGTATGACGTCGGCTGAAACGAAAGCTAACTTGCTCGCGCGAATCGAGGAATTGAACCAGATTCCTACCATTCCCGCAGTTCTGGCGCCACTGCTGCGATACCTCGACCAGCCCGTAGAACAACTCGATGTACAGAAAGTCACCGACATGATCGCGCAAGATAAGTCTCTCGCTGCGCAATGTCTGCAGATGGCAAACAGTCCTTTGTTTGGTCGCTGGCAGAAAGTAGATTCCTTACGAGGGGCTATCGTCGGCCTGGGATTTCAACGTGTGAGCGACATTGCGATGTCGTGCGGTGTGCTCAATATGACCCCAAAAGACGGCTCTGGGCTGGATCCTGTTGTATTTTGGGAGCACTCCCTCGGATGCGCTCTGGTCTGCCGCCATTTTGCCCGTAAGATTTCATACCCGGACCCTGGGAAAGCGTATCTTGCAGGCCTGCTCCATGACCTCGGCATCATCGTCAATCTCTGGATGTTGCCCAAAGAATTCCGCACAGCTTTTGAACTCGGCCGCGAGAAGGGAATTCCTCTCCACGAAGCGGAGCAGTCGGTTCTCGGATTTACTCATTGCGACAGCGGCCGGTTGCTTGCGAATCGCTGGGAACTCTCAGCCGATCTCCGAGAAGTTGTTGCCCTTCACCACTCTCCTCAGGAATCGCGTGAAAACGCTGGACTTGTGGCTTTGGTGGAACTTAGTGACTTGCTCTGCCGGATGAGCGGGCTGAACTACGGGTATACCGAAAACCGCGAGGTAAATCTTCTCGAGCAGGACGGCTTCGCGGTGTTGTCTCAACAGTGCAAAGGTTTAGAAAATTTCGATTGGGCTCGTCTCACTTTTGAGCTCGATTCTTATATGGATGAAGTCCATACCCTCGTCCGTGCCATATATCGCAACTGACTCCGGAGACCCCAATCTCATTTCAATCCGAGTGCCATTCGCAGGTCTCGTCGCTGCAATCTGACTTCATGGAATTAAGAATTCAGATGCCTCTTCCGGACTAGGACCTCAGCGAACCTTTGCGAGACATTCTCTTCTTGTCGTGGCCATAATCTGATCCGCTTACCTTCGCCCTCGTGCTGTTATTTGAGACCAGTCAGGATTGTGCCATAAGGATCGATCACGATCTTGTGGGTTCTGGCAGGGGCGGCAAGGTGGAAAGAAGATTCCACGCCATCTGCGAACACTCGCCCAAGCAGGACTGATTGCTTTGTGTTTGTTACGGCATAGACAGGAATGGAAGTAACAAGGTCCGGGGGCGCTCCGTTTTGTAGGATTGTGCCGGTCACTGTGGTCCCAGTTCCCTTAGGAGTGAACCTAACGCCTTTCAATTCCAAGCGCGGCATCGCAGTCCCATTGATCCAACCTTCGAGAAACCAATTTAGCGATTTCTTCCCTTCGTATCGAAGCGACGGTGGGAGTTCTTCGGCAAAAACGCTTAAGAGCTCCTCTGTACTAATGGCCTTGCCCTCGTAGCGCTGACGAACTTTCCTCAGGGCTCGCACAAACGGTTCATCGTGGACGCCCTGTCCCTTTAGCGCTTCGTGTTGCACATCTCCATCCTGGAGCATCGTTCGCAGCATGTGGAACAGCCAAGTTCCTCGACCGTAACTGATGGCCTCGTATCCTGTAGGAAAGCGCGACGAAAGCAGACGCGTACCGAGAGTCACCGGGCCCGCGTCCCTCGGAGCGAGCCCATCCTTATTCTTCTCAGCCAAATCGTTTCTGAATTGCTCCATCAGTGTCCGAAAACCCGCTGGATTCTTTTCTTGCAGCATCATCAGAGCGCAGTAGTTCGCCAATCCTTCGGAGAACCATTGGTCTCTATAGCTATTCCATGTGACCAAATCTCCCCACCACTGGTGCGCTACTTCGTGGGCGGGGATCAGATGCTGAATCAGAATTCGGTACGGTTCGAAATGTAATTGTTGCCGCTCTTCGTCATTTAGAAACGCATATGAGGAAAGAAATATCAGGCCTGGCCAACCCTGGCTTTCGCGACCTGGCATCTGCGTCAGATCCAGCTTGCTATAAGGGAACGGGCCGAAGCGCTCGGCAAAGAACTGAACGGCTTGCGCAGCCGACTCTTCTACGTGGACTTCATTTTGGGCCGGAGAAGGGCGGGTAGGGATGATCACGCGCGGTGGTCTCGGCGCTAACGGATCAGACGAAGGGTGCTCAATCACCTCAATGCTTGCGCTCGGAAAGTCTTTCTCCACGCCTTGCGTAGCATAGGTCGCGACCGTGACATCGCCCGCTTTCGTCGTCGCTTCCCGGTATTTTCCTAGGTTGAACCCTGCCAAGGGGATGGCCCGCTCCGAAACCCATCGCGAGACTTGCTGCCCGCTCGGCGGAGTTGGACGATCCGCCGAAATCGGCGTCGGTTTTCCCGTCGCCAGCAGAGTCCAGCCTTGTGGATACGTGAATTCCAAGTCGAAATCGGCCATGTCGATGCCGTGATTCGGATACCACGTTCCGCGCGCTCCCACGTAGAGGAGTCCGCTGCCAGCTTCTGCGAGCACTTCGCCGCCATAGGTAAATCCAAGCTCGAATCGCTTTCCAACAGAGGCAGGTTCTGGCAGTATGACGGCCACCAGATCGTTTCCCTGCCGCGAAAGCTGCGTACCTTCCAGCGCAGGATTATGGATGAATTCCACCGGGCTCCCGTCCAGAGTGACACTATCCATCTTCAGGAATCGCGACAATTCAAACAGCAATGCACGTGCGCCGCCCCGACGGACTTCGCACTCCACCAAAGCGCGCGCGTGAATTTCCTTGGGCGGTAGTACTTCTGTCGTAATCTTGAAACGACGAATGTCGATGGTGTTCTCATTCGTCTGCTCGCTCTCCGGTAAGGATGCATGTCCCGGTGCTGAGTCATGCTTTCTTTCCGGAGTGGACGAAAACGACGTCCAGACGTTGTAGTAAGTCTCGCCTTGATCCGTCGTCTTAGGCTGTCCTGCCTGGGTTTGCTCCGCAGCCGTAGAGTCGAAATAGACGTCGAATACTCCGAGCTTCGTTCCTTGCAGCCGTGCGTGCAGAAACCGGTCGGGCAGATTGTTCGCCTGGGCGTTTGACCCCCGCAGCGAAGCTGGCAAGCCGTTTACCGGCAGCATTCGGCTGAAAGTCATCAACAGCCTCATCGCATCCGCGCTCGCCAGATTTCGAGCGGTCGTTCCCCATCGTTCAACAAACTCCTGTTTTTCGCTGGTCGCTCTCAGATCGGGCTGCAATTCTGTGGCTGCGTCATCGTTGAATCGGAAGTAGGCCGTGGCGAACCGTTCCTCCAGGATTGCCATCCCCGTAAACAAGCTCATGGAGCTTCGTTCCACTGCATTCGGAGGGACTAGAAGGATCTCGCCGTCTCCTTCAAAGAATGCTCCCGTGATCCGGCCCATCACATCTTGAGTGAATCCGATCGTCCCGTCATCCAGCGAAATCTGAACCGCGCCCCGGTTCAGTGCGGCCCCCCTCACCTGGTATACGCGCGTTGGATCGAGCCCAACTTCGCCGAGCTGTAGATATAGCGATTCCGCTGGTTTGTCTGCCGGAGCTTCTGCCATTCCGGCCGCACCTGGCACAACCCAAAGAGCAAGAAAAACCGCGGCGATCCAGTGAATTCCGTTCTTAGGTAGTACCTTCGTCACGTGGTCGGGAAGTCCTCAGTTGCTAGAATGCGCCTGAATGCGGTTTCGTGTCATCTTCCTGGCTTTATGTCTCGCGCCCGCTCCAGCCATTGCGTGGGCCGACACTATTCATCTGAAAAATGGCCGGACAATTCTCGCCGATCAAGTTCGCGAAAACGGAAATCGCTATGAATACGAAATCGGCGAAGATTCGTATGCCATTCCTAAATCAGCTGTCGACCGGGTAGATGCCGGCGGACTTCCCGTGCACTCCAACGGCTCTGCAACTATTCCTGATCTGCCCACGCTTACACCTGCCGACAACCTCGCGAACGAGGGCGATCTGGTCAGCAAGATTATCAAGGACAACAAGGTTGACGACGATGTACTTGCGGGGTTGAAACGGAAGGGCAATGCGGAGTTGAGCGCGACAGCCGATTTCATCGCGGGCAAGTTCGAGTTTGAGCATGGCAACATCGCGCAATCCCGCCAATACTTCGAGAGCGCTTTGCAGTTGCAACCGGACAATTCTACGATCCTTATTTATTACACTGCCCTGATGGTCCGCACGGGTAATGCGACCCAAGCGCTGTCCTACGCGCAGCGTGCCGCGCGTTCCTCTCCCAATTCTCCCGACGCCTATACCATGCTCGGATACGCCCAATTCGCTTCGGATCACACAAAGGATGCAGTCATCTCCTGGAAGCATTCGCTGGAGTTGCGTCCTGACGTCAAAGTGCAGCAACTGTTGGCGAAAGCCCAACGGGAACAAACGGTAGAATCGGACTTTTCCCAGGGCGAAAGTTCCCACTTCGTCCTGCACTACGAAGGAAAGCAGACCACCGATGCTCTTCGGGGGCAAATTCTAGCGGCGCTCGAATCGGACTACGATGACCTTGTTCGAGAGCTCGGCAACCCTTCTCGTGACGACATTCTCGTCACGCTTTACACCGAGCAAGCTTTTTTCGACGTGACTCATGCCCCGACGTGGTCCGGAGCGATCAACGACGGCAAACTGCGCATTCCCATCAGCGGGTTGAGTTCCATGACGCCCGAGCTAGCACATGTCCTGAAGCACGAACTTGCGCATTCCTTTATTACCCAGCTTTCTGGCGGACGGTGTCCTCTGTGGTTACACGAAGGAATCGCCCAGTTGCTTGAGCCGAAAAGCCTGGGTGGCGATGGGCGGCAACTCTCCTTGCTATTCAAATCGCAACGCAACATTCCTTTGAATGCTCTCGAAGGAAGCTTCCTGAACTTTTCCGGCGCTCAGGCCTATGTCGCCTATGCTGAATCGCTGGCAGCGGTTTCCTATATCAATGACACCTACGGCATGAGCGACGTGCAACGTCTTCTGCAACGCCTCAGCGAGGGTAACTCTACGGAAGCTGCTTTGCGCTCCACGATTCACTCGGATTACGGGCAACTGGAGTCCGACCTCGCTCGATATCTCGCCGACAAGTACGGCGATTAGTACATCCCCACCTGCGCTCTTTTAGCTCTGATTGCCCGGTTCCGTCTCTTGTGCTAGCTTTCGGCTTGCACCCAACTTCTTATGTGTCCTCTATTTCGCTCCCGCGACGATGAACCCATACCTGCGCCAGAGCCGGTTCCTACGGTTTTCCCCGCGATCGATGGTGCCGACATCGCAGCAGTCTTCGTCGGCAAACGCATTGCCGGTGATTTCTACGACTCCATCCGCGCCAGCCCAGAGCGTGTCCTGATCGGGCTGCTTGATGTTGCCGGACGTCGCGAGGACAATCGCAGCTTGTTGACGAACGCGCAGCGTATCTTTCGCAGCGTCGGAGTCGATCTCTTTTCGCGGCCGGACATCAACGAAGCCGACGCCATGACGGAACTTAGCCTGCATCTCAACCGCGGGCTCATCGAAGGCGCCAATCGGGTTCTGTCTTGCCCGGCCTTCATCGGTTGCTATCACGAGAAACTCGGAACACTTTGCTACGTCAATGCCGGACACACCCCAGCACTTCTGAAAGACGGCATTGGCATCACGGAACTTGCTTCTACGGGCCTTCCGCTCGGTCTGTTCTCCCATGCAACGGCAGAAGCCCGAATCGTGGCCCTGGAACAGCGCTCTTCGCTTCTGCTTGTCTCCAAGGGAGTCGTCACATGCGAAGGACGTTTCAACCGTTCCCTTGACGAATTCGGTCTTGATCGCGCCAAGAATCTTCTGCAGAATGCCCCAACGATGGGGGCGCAAGCCCTCTGCGACACCGTTTTGAAAGGGGTTGCCGACTTCAGCGAGGGATCTCCAATCTGCGACGACCGGACCGCGCTCGCCTTGATTCGGACAGCTTAATTCGTTGCAAAGCCAACTCATCCACCTCCCTGGTGCGTCCAAGTAAGAGGTGCGGCCCAAGGCTGCTTCGGAAGTAGTAAAATGCGGTATCGGCCCTAGCCCACCGTTTGTCCGCAAGCCCAGGAAGCGTGGCGGCCCAACAATTTTATGAAAAAGCTCTCCCTGATCCTCATTGCTTTGGCGTGCATGCCAGCCCTCGCCAGCGGCCAGGTCGTCGAAGAAATCATCGCTCGCGTAAATAACCAGATCATCACGCGCTCCGAATACGCGCGCAGCAAAGATCAGCTCAGGGACGAAGTTAAGCAGCAGAATCCGGCTAATGCAGATGTGGTTTACGCCGAGAAGGAAAAAGATGTTCTCCGCGATCTCATCGATCAGCAGCTATTGCTCGAAAAAGGCAAGGATCTCGGTATCACCGGCGACACAGATCTGATCAAGCAACTGGACCAGATGCGCAAGGACATGAAGCTGGATTCCATGGAGGCGCTCGAGAAAGAAGCCGAAAAACAGGGAATCTCATGGGAAGACTTCAAGCAAACCCAGCGAAACCAGATCATCACTCGGAAAGTAATTGGCGAGGAAGTTGGCGGCCATCTTTCGATAAGCAAAGAAGACGAGCAAAAGTTCTACGACGAGCATAAAAGCGAAATGGAGCAGCCGGAGTTTATCCGGCTGAGTGAAATCCTGGTTGCACCTAAGGTTGCTGCTCCTGCGCCATCCCAGGTTCCATCAGCGAGTGCCGGGGCGCCTGCCACTACTCCACCTCTTGCCGATGAGGCTGCCAAGCAGGCTGACGATGCCGCGGCGCTGAGCGCTGCCGAGGCCAAGGCCAACGATCTTCTCAAGCAGATTCGCGGCGGCGCCAATTTCGAGGACGTCGCTAAGAAAAATTCCGACGGTCCTTCGGCCGCTGACGGCGGAGCGCTCGGCATCTTCAAGCGCGGTCAACTCGCAAAAGAGCTGGAAGACAAGACCTTCGCAATGAAGACCGGGGACGTTTCAGACGTCATCCGTACCAAGCAGGGCTATGTCATCTTGAAAGTTGTCGACCATCAAATGGCCGGCATCCCGCCCATGAAAGACGTCCTCCCCAAGATCGAAGACGCCCTCTACTATCAGAGATTGCAGCCGGCTCTTCGCGCCTATCTCACAAAGCTGCGTGAGGACGCGTATATCGACTACAAGCCCGGGTACGACGATACCGGAGCAAGCCCCAATCAGACGAAGCCTGTCGAAACCGCAGCAGCCAAGGAATCCGACGCCAAGAAGCTCGGCAAGAAGAAACATAAGAAGCTTGGCATCCTCTGATCTTGGCAGACTTGCGATTGCTTTATACTCGGACAGCCCATGAAAGATTTCTACATCTGCGATTGCGTTCGCCACGAAAATAAAATCGTTACCTCATCGTTCGTCGTGGTAGCCAAGCAGATCAAGCCTAAGAAGACCGGCGAGCCCTACCTCGCGCTCACACTGGGTGACCGAAGCGGTCAGCTGGAAGCAAAAATGTGGGACAACGTCGAGGAAGTGCTTGACGCTTTCGAGCAGGACGATTTTCTTAAGGTCAAGGGACTCGTCAATAAATACAAGCAGCGCTTCCAGCTTACTGTCCACAAACTCCGCAAGCTTGGTGAATCTGAGATCGACTTCGCGGACTACCTCCCCAAAACTACAAAAGACATAGACGAGTTGTGGAGAACGTTGACGGGTTTTATTGAGGGCTTTGAGAATCAGCATCTCAAGTCGTTGATCCAAGCCTTTATGGCCGATCCTCAGATTGCAACCGCTTACCGCAATGCACCCGCGGCAAAGACTCTCCATCACGCCTATATCGGTGGTTTGCTCGATCACGTCGTCTCTCTCTTTCGTTCCAGCGACTTGATCTGCAAAAACTATCCTCAAATCAACCGTGATCTTCTTCTAACCGGCGTCTTTCTGCACGATATCGGCAAGATCCACGAGTTGACGTACAACCGATCGTTCACCTATTCGACAAAGGGTCAGTTGCTCGGCCACATGATCATCGAATTAGAGATGCTGCAAGCCAAGCTCGCATACATTCCGGGCTTCCCGGAAGAGCTCAAGACACTGATCGAACACCTCATCATCAGCCATCACGGCCAGTACGAATTCGGGTCGCCAAAATTGCCGATGTTTCCGGAAGCCTTGATGCTTCACTATCTCGACGACCTGGATTCCAAGATGGAGGCGATGCGCGCTCATTTCGAGCGCGAGGCGAACCTGGATAGCCCTTGGACCAGTTATAACGCGGCTCTAGGACGGCCGCTGTTGAACACAGAAAAATTCCTGGCTCCCAAGAAGGCCTCTCAGGCCGAGGCGCCCGAGGAGTCGAGCGTCGATTCAAGCGAAGCACTTGCCGACAGTGCAGAACACATCCCGACTCTTACCGACCTTGTACCTCGGCGGTAGAGCGTTTCTCAAAGCATCGAACGTCGGATGCACTCTTGATTGGTCGTCAATCGAAGCTTCGAGTTGCCCCCTGCCTCTCCCATCCATAAAATAATTTCCAGTTTTGGAGGCTCCGATGCGCGTGCGCCTAACTGTACTCACCCTGAGTTTCTGTCTTGCATTTTCCCTGCTTGGATGTAAGAGCAAGCCGGCCGCTCCCGATAATTCGAACAACCCCGCAGCAACACCGGATACGCAAGGCGCTGCGAACGGCGGCACAATGGAGGCCAACGAACCCAAAGAGGCCAACGAACCCAAAGAACAGAAGGAACCGCGGGAAGCTAGGAAGGAGCCGATCATTGTTCCAGCTGGGGCCTCGGTCACAATTAGCCTGACTACAGCTATCGGTTCTAAACTGAGCCAGGCCGGGCAGACGTTCACAGGCGTTGTCGCCAGGCATGTACTGGTCGGTAGTGAGGTTGCAATTCCCGAGGGTACCAAGGTGAGCGGCACTGTCACCGACGCCAAACCTCTCGGTAAGTTTGCTGGTGGAGCGGTACTGCAAGTGCGCCTCGACTCCATCAGCCTGAATGGAGTCGATCTTCCAGTGCAAGCTGATTTGCGCACCTTCTCCGCCAAAGGCAAGGGGAAACGGACGGCGGTTATCGCTGGTGGCGGCGCTGCACTCGGGGGAATCATCGGCGCTCTCGCCGGTGGGGGCAAAGGGGCTGCAATCGGAATGGCGGCTGGAGGCGGCGCGGGAGCCGGGGGGGCCGCTTTTACTGGCAATAAGGACATCGTTCTTCCTGCCGAGTCGGCTGTCACTTTCCAACTTTCGCAGGCTCTTGCAGTGAAGCGATAAAACCGATTCCAGCCTGGGCATCGGAATTGTCATCCCGATGCCCGGACTCGAATCCAGCGTACCTTTAGCCATAGAGCCGGACTCAGCCGCGCTTATGCTCGACTTCTCTCGCTTCGAAATCCTGACTTTCGATTGTTACGGGACCTTAATTGATTGGGAGACGGGAATACTCTCGGTCCTCCATCGGCTTCTCTCTGCCCACGGGAAAGAGATCACCGACTCGGCTCTCCTGGAACTCTATGGAGAATTCGAGCAGCGTTCCGAACAAAGTTCGTTCCAGCCGTATCGTGAAGTCCTGATTTCAGTGGTACGTCAGTTTGGTCGGCAGATGGGATTCACGCCGACAACTGCAGAAGAGCGTTCCTTGCCCGACTCTCTGCCCAATTGGAGACCTTGGCCCGATACAGTCGCAGCGCTCCATACTCTTAAGTCGCGCTTTCGGCTCGCAATTCTGTCCAACATCGACGACGACTTGTTCGCGGCGACTCGTCCTCAGCTGGAAGTGGATTTTGATGAGGTCGTCACGGCGCAACAAGCCCAAGCCTATAAACCTTCTCTGCGATTATTTGAACTTGCGATCAGCCGGCTTAAGGTTCCGTCAAATCGGATTCTGCACATCGGCCAAAGCATCTATCACGATGTTCTGCCCGCGCAGGCTCTGGGATTGGCCACAGTGTGGGTTAATCGTCCATCCGCTAGACCTGGCATAGGAGCCGTTAAGCCCGCAGAAGGGAAGCCGGATTTGACCGTTTCGAGCTTGGAACAATTAGCCGACACTGCGATTTGTGAATAGGTCCGTCACCCGCAAAATAAATAAGCCCAGGGCTTTTGCCTCTGGGCTATTGTCGTATTCACTTCCCGCGATTGCTACAAATTCACCGGCAGCTTCACCACTCTCTTCTGGATCGCCCACATTACCAGTTCGGCCTTATTGTGAATCCCGAGCTTCCGCATGAGATTGAACTTGTGGGCGTCCACGGTCTTCACGCTTAGTCCAAGGATGGTTGCCGCCGCGCGGACAGTCCGTCCTTCGGCCAGCAATTTCAACACTTGTCGTTCGCGAACCGTCAGAACTCGTTGCCTCGGAAGCAAATCCTCAGTGGGCCATTCGGTGGGATGTTTCCGATGCGGTTCGGGCCGCGGAGCGACGTCGGCTGCGGCTGTTGATCGGACCATCGCAACTAATTCAGAAGCGGACGTGCGGCGCCGCGCATGAGTATCCGGTCCCTCCTGCGTTTGTTCTTTGGTGTCCTCCCCCTCGTCCGCAGTCAGGAAGAGCACCTTGCTCGCCGGGGATTCGCGCAGGATCAACTGCTGCGATTGATCGGGCTCACACTCGAAAATATGCACATCGGTGAGGACGACTTCGGGGCGGTGTTCGAAAACCGTGCGCAGAGCTTCAGCTGCATTCCCGGCTTCGGCTACGACCTCTATATCCGCCTCGTCTTCGAGTAGACGACGTAGTCCCTGACGGAGCAAGACGTGATCATGCACCAGTACGCACCGAATTCTTCCGTCTTCACGGATCTGTGCGTGCGGAGACACGGATGCTCCTTCTTCATAGCCAGAGGAAATTGTGATGTGGCGCGGGCCCGCTCGGAGCCCACACAAAAGACTAAAACGTTAGCCTATTGTACCTCGCAGCCCTCGTTCTGCGTCGCCAAAATCGACCTAAATCGCTGATTTCTCTGAACGCTGCATAGACTCAGCGTGACCCGCAATCGTATATCAAGTAGCATCAGGTACAATCAAAAATTTATGTTGCGCTACTTCACAGCGGGAGAATCCCACGGAGAAGCTCTAGTTGCCTTCCTGTCCGGCATCCCGGCCGGTTTGAAGGTCGACCAGGCCGTTCTCGACCGCGAACTCTGGCGGCGTCAACAGGGATATGGCCGCGGTGGACGCATGAAGATTGAGCGCGATTCCGCCCACATTCTCTCCGGCGTACGTCACGGCATCACCATCGGTTCTCCCATCTCTGTTCAGCTTGAGAATCGGGACTGGAAGAACTGGCAGGAATCTCTGCCGGTCGGTGATGGCGATCCGGCGAAGCACAAACGTGTTGCCTCCCCTCGTCCCGGCCATGCGGACCTTGCCGGTGCCTTGAAGTACAACTTTCCTGAGGCTCGCTACATTCTCGAACGAGCTTCCGCGCGAGAATCTGCCGCCCGTGTGGCAATCGGGGCGATTGCGAAACTTTTCCTACGCGAGCTGGGCATCGAAATTCTCAGCCACGTCATTACCACCGGAAGCGTTACTTTGTCGGAACAGGTGCCTTGGGACAAAATCCGCGCGCTTTACGACCGCGACGACGTTCTGCTCAATTGCGCCGACCCCGAACTTGAGTCGCGAATGAAGGAAGAAGTAGATAAAGTTCTCCGCACCGGCGACTCCCTTGGCGGCGTTTTCGAAGTCGTCGCCCATCAAGTTCCTCCCGGCCTGGGAACCTACGCGCAATGGGACGAGCGCCTCGACGCTCTATTGGCCGCCGCAGTGATGTCGCTGCAAGCCGTCAAAGCTGTAGAAATCGGCTCAGGAGTTGCGTCGGCGTTTTCTCCTGGTTCCCTCGTGCATGATGAAATCGGATATGCCGCCAAGGCAGGTTTTACGGCCTTCTCACGAACCCGCAACAACGCTGGAGGGATTGAGGGGGGTATTTCGAATGGCGAAGAAATCCGTATTCGAGGGTACCTCAAGCCCATCTCCACACTGCGCCGACCCCTGCAATCCGTCGATTTTTCGACTCGCGAGCCGGTCAAGGCTGCCTATGAGCGTTCCGACGTATGCGTTGTTCCAGCGGCGGGCGTCGCTGCCGAAGCCATGGTGGCACTCACTCTCGCGCGCTGCGCTCTCGACAAGTTTGGCGGTGATTCAATGACCGAAACTGTGAGGAATTTTCAGGGCTACTGCCAGCAGCTGAAAAACTACTGATGATCTATCCCATCGTTAAATTTGGCAACCCTGTGCTCGAGAAGCCAGCCGAGACTGTAACTGTCTTCGACGCAGACCTCGAGAAGCTCATCGAAGACATGTTCGAATCCATGTATGCGGCTCATGGAGTCGGATTGGCCGCGCCGCAAATCGGCATTGGTCGCCGCATCGCGGTGATCGATGTAACTTTCAAAGAGGATCCCAAGGCGAAGTTAGTGTTGATCAATCCGGAAATTATTCACACCGAGGGTCGGCATACTCAAAGCGAAGGGTGCCTCAGTCTCCCGGACTTCCGCGAGAATGTAACCCGCCCCAACAAGGTGACGGTTCGAGCCCAGGACGCTCACGGCAAGCTCTACGAGAAAACCGGGGAGGAGTTATTGGCTCGCGCCTTTCTCCACGAAACCGACCATCTCAACGGAAAGCTCTACATCAGCCACATCAGCGCCCTGAAGCGCGATCTGATGAAGCGCAAGATTCGCAAACTGGTGAAGGCTGGAGAATGGTGAGGCGAGTTGATGTGAGATTTTGGCGAGCTTGAATCTCGCGCAACACGCTTTACCAGTCACACAATCACAAAATCACCCGATGGCCCAATGTCTTTGGATCTCGTTTTCTGCGGCACACCGCGATTCGCCGTTCCGACGCTTGAAAAGTTGGCCGCAGCCGGCTTCCGCACTCATCTCGTGGTCACCCAGCCCGATCGTCCCAAAGGACGCGGTCTCGAACTCGTGGGCTCGCCGGTAAAGCAATCGGCAACTGCTCTCGGAATTCCAGTTACCCAGCCTGATCGCATCAAGGTGAATGACGAATTCCGGTCTCAACTCACAGCGCTTAAGCCGGATACAATCATCGTCGTTGGCTACGGACGCATCATTCCTCAATGGATGCTCGATCTCCCTCCCTTCGGCAACATTAACCTTCATGCGTCATTGCTTCCAAAGTATCGGGGCGCCGCGCCCATCCAATGGGCGATCGCGAACGGTGAAACCGTCACTGGCGTTACCACCATGCGCATCGATGCGGGCCTTGATACCGGCGACATCCTTCTTCAA
Organism: uncultured Acidobacteriota bacterium; assembly: GCA_963793945.1. Lineage (GTDB taxonomy): Bacteria > Acidobacteriota > Terriglobia > Terriglobales > Acidobacteriaceae > Sulfotelmatobacter. The sequence goes on from CAWCCE010000005.1 coordinate 422,274, forward strand.
CGGGAACTTCCAATCGGACCGAATGATACGGCTCTGACTATCGCTCCGCCTTTGGCTGACATAGGGGCCGACCTTGTTGTGCAAACGCTGCGTGGATTACAGGCTGGTACGATTCAGCCACGCCCTCAAGAAAACTCGCATGCGACCTTCGCCCCCATCTTGAAAAAAGAAGATGGCCTCGTGGATTTCACGCGGTCCGCCGCCGAAATCTCAAATCGGATTCGCGGCTTCCAACCCTGGCCCGGCGCTTACACCAAGTTTCGTGGCAAGACTCTCCAGATTCTGGCCGCGCGCCCGCTCGCCGGCGGCAAACGTATTGTTCCCGGTGAACTTATCATCGACGCCGGGCGATTGCTCGTCGGCTGTGCGAACGACACGCTGCTCGAACTCGTCGAGATTCAGTTGGAAGGAAAGAAGCGGTCTACCGCTCACGACTTCATTCAGGGATATCGTCCACAGCCGGGAGAAAAATTGGGCTAGTGGTTTGTACGTCTAATTCAGCAATGAACGGTCGCGGCCTTCTGCATTAGGCTTTTCCAGCCTACAATCGCAATCGATGCCTGTATCTCCTGCGCGCGCTGCTGCCTTCGACATTCTGCTCCGCGTCGAGCGCGAATCGTCATACGCTTCCGAACTCCTACATTCCGCCAGCTACGAGAATCTCTGCCATTCCGATCACGCTTTAACCACCGAACTCGTGATGGGCGTTCTGCGTTGGCGTTCGAGATTGGATGAAGAAATCGCGGGTACCTCCTCTCAGCCTCTCGGTAAGTTAGATATCGAAATTCTGATCGCTCTTCGCCTCGCACTTTATCAGTTTCGCTGGCTCACCCGCGTCCCAGCGCGAGCGGCCCTTCACGAGAGCGTCGAACTCGTAAAGCGCGCCCGAAAGCGTTCTGCGGCCCCTTTTGTGAATGCCGTCCTACGCAAGTTGTCGGCAAAGCCGGGCGAAAACCGCAGTGTTTCTGACGACCAGGACTCCTCCCCTGAAGTCCTTGCGGCTGCGTTCTCGCATCCCGTTTGGCTAGTTGAAAGGTGGGTTCGAGAATTTGGATCAGACGCCGCCCACCAAATCTGCCAGTACGATCAGTCCGTCCCATCCACGATCATTCGGTTGCGGACACCAGAGGCAGCAAGCGAGCTCACAGCGGAAGGGATTGCTCTTGCTCCCGCAGACTTGCTGTCTTCCGCACAGCGAATAGAAGCAGGGGATATCACTGCGACTCAAGCGTTTCGCCAAGGGCGAGTCGTTATTCAGGATGCAGGGTCGCAGTTGGTCGCGGCGCTGATGGGGCGCGCCGATCAAGGAGAAGGTGATCGCATTCTCGATTGTTGTGCCGCACCTGGCGGCAAGACATTGGCCATTGCCGATCGAAATCCCCGGAGCCTTATTACTGCCGTTGAAATTCACCCACATCGCGCGCGGCTTATGAAAAATCTACTTTCTTCAGACGCAACAATACCGTCAGCGCAAATCCATATCGTCGCAGCTGACGTGCGTCATCTGCCGGTCTCTCAGACTTTTGATCGCGTCCTCGCCGATGTTCCTTGCACTGGCACTGGAACGCTATCCCGTAATCCTGAAATCAAATGGCGGCTGACTGACGATGATCTCCAGGAATTGCGGCAGATCCAGCTTGGAATACTGCGTTTTGCCCTGCACTACGTTGCGCCGGGAGGGCGCCTCGTTTATTCAACGTGTTCGTTAGAGAGGGAAGAGAACGATGACGTCGTGGAAACAATCTTGGCCGAAGACAAGTCTTTCCGTTTGGTTCACTGCGGAGCTGAACTGGATCGTCTAAAAGCGGATGGCGAGGTGCGCTGGGCCGACACGGCGTCGCTGGTGCGTGGTTCCTACCTCCGCACGATACCGGGTGTTCACCCTTGTGACGGATTCTTCGCCGCAATCATCGAGAGAGTCTGACTCAAATGTCCTCAGAGGCAAGTCTTTACCGCACTTCAAGATTGATCGTCGCGCCTGTAATCACTTTTTGTCCTGCGGCGGGATTCTGCGAGACAACCATGCTAGCGGGCGTCGGTTGAGGAGGCGCTTGCGCGACTAGTGGCGTCGGAGCATCAGACGGAACGATTGCCGCTGCGGCGACGCTGACATTACCCAAACGAAACCCAGCACTCAGCAGTGTCTGACTCGCGCCGCCCAGCGGTTGTCCAACAAAGCTCGGCATTACAAACGCCTGTGGCTCCGCAGGGGACGTCACGAGCAAGCTGATCTTCGGTGCCAGGACCTGAGTCGCGTTCGCCTGTGGGCTTTGCGACAGCACTTGGTCCGCTGGTATTCCTGCGGTCTCCACTTCCGCCGTAGACGCAATGTCCAATCCGCGGCGTCTGATGTTCAATTCGGCCGCGTGTTCACTTTCCCCGGTCACGTCGGGAATAACCACTCGCGTTGGCCCAAGGCTCTGTGCGACCCGTATTTGCCATCCGGATCTTACCTTCGTCCCTGACAAAGGCAGTTGCGACATGATCCGTCCCTCGGGAATCTGGGGACTGTAGTATTGCCGCTCAATCGACATTTGCAACCCAGCCGCCGCCACCGCTTTCTCTGCCTCTGCCGGTCCAAGCCCGACTAACGGAGGAACCGCGACTTCCTGTCCGTGAATCGCGAATCGCATCGCTGTCAAAGCCGATAGCATCGCCACGATCACCAGGACGAGTGCCAGCATCACGAATCGGACGACAGATCTCATTTTTGCGCCCACGAACTATTCATCGACGTATAGTCTTGCAGTTCCCACCTTGTTTTTCAATGACATAGAGATCTGGGTCCGGCACTCTAACCCGCAGTACATGGGCATCCGGCCGGTCCCTCTCGCAATCTAAATCAGTGCAGGCGTTCTACCTTTGAGGTGCGCCATGGTCAGTTTACTGGAGTATCATATTTCAGTGCGGCGTTCGATTTCGGCCTCGCTTGTCTTCTTCGGTCTGGTTGCCGTGCCGGTGTTTCTCAGCGCAACCGCCTATGCACAGATCAACGGTGCCCCCTCGTCTGTGACGTCTCCGGGTTTTGGTGGACGCGCCGTTAACGGTCCTCCATCAAGCGTGACATCCTTGGGCCCTCGCGGCTACGCGCCGAATTCGCGGGTCACCACGTCTTCATCGCCCCACGTGCCTCGCAATAATGATGCACAACATCGGCATCACCGTTCCGGACAATATACCCCCTACTTGTACGCGGTCCCGGTTCCTTATGCGGTCGACAATGGCGCCCCAGAGGACTACGCCGACGCGGACGGTGGTGATGATAATGATCCAAATTATCAAGGTGGCCCAACTGTTTTCGACCGGAGGGGTGCCGGCTCTCGCTCTTATGTTCCTCCGCGGAGCGAAGGGGCTTTGGCCTCTTCAGCTGTCGCTGCTGATAATTCTTCGGAGCCGGAACCCGCACAGGATCCAACTCTACTGGTTTTCAAAGATGGTCATAAGCTGGAAGTCGGAAACTACGCGATCGTAGGATCGACGCTCTTTGATTTGACCGCCGGCCACTCCCGCAAGGTGGCACTCACCGATCTTGATCTCGAGGCTACCCGAAAGCAGAATGAGGATCGTGGCGTGATCTTCCAGCTTCCGCCGTCCCTTCGGGCGAACTAAGAATGCGGCGCTTCGTCATCATCGCCTTGCTTGCTGCCCTTCCAGCCTGTGCGGCGGCCCAGCGATTCTCTTCCTCTTCGCACTTCGCCGGTCGGAGCTTCCAGCATTTTGGGTATGCTCGCGGTAACTTTGCTGCCCCATACTATCCCCTCTCTCTGGGTGACCCTCTATATTCCGATTATCTCTACAGCGCGGGCTATCCAGTTGCGTCCCAACCGCCCGTAATCGTGATGCAGTCACCACCGGCGGCATCGACCGCGCCGGAGCGTGCCTCAGCGCCAGCGCAACCTCTCCTCATCGAACTGCAAGGGGACCGCTATGTCCGAGTCAGTGGAGAGAACGAATCTGGCACGCAGATGCTGGATGCCCGGACAGCATCCGCTACCCTTACAAAGCCACTCGATCCCAGTCGATCATCCCCGCGAGAGACTGTGACTGCGATTCTTGTGTTTCGCGATGGCTCCCGGGAAGAAGTATCGAACTTCACTATCTCGAACGGACTTCTCTATGCGTCGGCGGACTACTACACCGCCGGTTCATGGAATCGCAGAATCGAACTCTCCTCACTCAACTTGCCTGAAACCGTGAAGGCAAATCGAGATCGCGGAGTTGCTTTTCAACTTCCTTCTGCTCCCAATGAAGTAATCGTAGGACCGTAGCCCGCCGTGGATGGCTACGCAGCGCGTACAAGCTCTACAGCCACTTTTCTTTTCTCGACACTATTCTCCCTCAATCGCAGCATTGGTTGCTCCAGCAGATAGTAAGAAGCAGCGGCCATCCCCACAGCAAACAATACGAAGTACCACGGTCGAGGATGGTTGCCGTAAGCAAACAGTTGCTGCCACAAGTACAGGCCGTAGCTAATCTTGCCCAGCCACGTCACGGGATGCACGTTCAAGATCCAATAAGGCTTCTGTACTGCGTGCATCAGTAATCCCGCGATGGAAAGATGAAGCGCTGGCCACCACACAAAGAGCAGCAACGGTGTGGTATGGAATCGCAGCATTCCCATATGAATCGGCACCCATACGACCGGACAGATCATCAGCGCTCCCCACCAAAGTTTGATCCTCGGCATCCGCGTTTCGAAAATCGCCGTCAGGCAGCCAATCGCGAGAATGTCAGCCACTGCCGGAAAAGTCTCGTCGGCCCGTCCGTGTAAACCCGCGAAGTGGCACCCGATCCGGTACAAAGGCGCAAACGCAATGACCACAAGCGGGATTGTTATCCGGTACCGATACCATTTCTTTAACACGCTCGGCCACAGCAGATAGAACTGCTCCTGCACGCTGATCGACCACAAGTGCCCCAGAAACCACGGATGCGTGAAATCGAAATTCACCACATAAAACGCCGCGGCGGCCATGTGATACCAGCGCAAGTCGTGCCAGAAGATCACGAATACTGGCAACATGAATGCAATCGCCGCCGGCAAGATCCGATACGCGCGCCGCACATAGAAACGCTTCAGACGTATGGTTGAAGTCTTCTGATGTTCCTTCATCATCAGAGTCGTAATCAGATACCCGGAGAGAACGAAAAAAATTCGCCGGCCTAAACTGGCGAATGCTCCCGCAATGGGCGATTGATAAGAGACCTCCGCCCAATGTCCCCATACGACCAGTGAAATTGCAACTGCCCGCAAGCCATCCAGTGATGGAATCCGCTTCATGCGGCGCAGCCTAGCAGGGCACGTCAACACTTCGCAGTGACATCCAACCTAAGAATTCAATCTTCTACTGTGGATTTCCCGACTCGGAACGGAACCGAGTACACGCCTCAATCCAGTCAACGGCGGCGCGCGAAAGAACGGAAATTCATGGTATAATCAACAGAGTTCCCAGGGCATATAACATCCTGTAAAAACAATCAGTTACAAGATTCTAGCCGGCAAAGAAACTTCGATGCCTAAGCTTGGATTTAAGCCGCGAGCTAGAGTCAAAAAGACTTAAGAAACCATGGCAGACGATCAGAATCCAGAACTTCCTCTCACTCCTCCTCCCGGTGGCGGCGAAGGCCCCGGCGCGCTGAACATTCAACCCGTCAACATCGAAGAGGAGATGAAGCGGTCGTATCTCGACTACTCGATGTCGGTGATTATCGGCCGCGCGCTCCCAGACGTTCGTGACGGACTGAAGCCCGTCCACCGCCGAATTTTATACACAATGCAGCAGATGGGGCTGCAGCCCAATCGCGCGACCCGCAAGTGCGCTCGCATCGTCGGAGACGTGATGGGCAAGTACCATCCGCACGGCAACCTTGCCGTGTACGACGCATTGGTTCGTCTGGCGCAAGATTGGTCAATGCGCTATCCGCTTGATCTTCGGGCAGGGAAATTTCGGTTCGGTCGATGGGGATCCGCCCGCCGCCGATCGTTATACCGAAGCGAAACTTGCGCAGGTTTCGACTGCGCTGCTGGAAGATCTCGACAAAGAGACGGTCGACTTTCATCCTAACTATGACGGCAGCGAAATCGAGCCGGATGTTCTTCCCGCGCGTATTCCGAATCTTTTGATCAACGGCTCCGACGGAATCGCCGTCGGCATGGCAACCAAGATTCCGCCGCACAATCTCACGGAGATCGTCGACGCCACCATTACGCTAGTCAATAATCCCAATGCTCAGCTCGCGGAACTTCTGAAGTTCGTGCAGGGGCCTGATTTCCCAACCGCGGGCATGATCCACGGCCGCACTGGAATTTTCGAAGCCTACCGCACTGGGCGCGGACGCTTCATGATGCGCGCCAAGGCTGCGATCGAGAACGTCAGCAAAGATCGCCAGGCGATCATCGTTACAGAAATCCCTTACCAGGTAAACAAGGCTCGCCTCGTCGAGCGCATCGCGCAGTTGGTCAACAACAAAGACATCGAAGACATCTCAGATATTCGCGATGAAAGCGATCGTGACGGCATGCGCATCGTCGTCGAACTCAAGCGCGGCGCCGAACCTCAGATTGTTCTGAATCAGCTCTTCAAGCACACGCAGATGCAGGAAAGCTTCTCGATGATCCTGCTTGCTGTGGTCAATGGCCAGCCGCGTGAAATGGGACTGATCCAGACCATTAAATATTTCATCGAGCACCGCGTCGATGTCGTTCGCCGCCGAACGGCGTACTTACTGAACAAGGCCAAGGACCGCGAGCACATCCTCGAAGGCTATCTCAAGGCCCTCGACCATCTCGACAATGTCATCACCATCATTCGCGCCAGCGCCAACCGCGCCGATGCCCGCGAAAATCTGGTTCAGTATTTCGGCGGCAAGAAGATCGACATCAACGTTACGGGCCGCGCACCCAAGGTTGATCCTGAAAAGCCCTTCACTGCCAAGCAGGCGGACGCAATCCTCGAACTGCAGTTACATCGCCTGACCAAACTGTCGATCGATGAAATTTCAAACGAGTTGAATGGCGTTCGTGAAAGCATCGCGGAGTACGAATCCATCCTGGGTTCTGAGAAGAAACTCCGCAACGTCATCATCAAAGAGCTGGAAGAAGTGAAGAAGCTCTACGGAGACGAGCGCCGCACCCGCATCGAGGACGAGGCCGCCGAGATCGTGCTCGAAGACCTCATCGCCGACGAGCAGGTTGCCGTTACTGTCAGCCATTCCGGCTACATGAAGCGCACGCCGATCTCCACGTACCGCATGCAGCGTCGCGGAGGCACGGGACGCACCGGCATGAAGACGCGCGACGAGGATTTCGTCGAGCATCTCTTCATCGCCTCGACTCACGCGTACATCATGATCTTCACCAACAAGGGCCGGGTGTACTGGATCAAGGTGTATGAGATTCCCGACGTCAGCGCCGCGGGCAAGGGCAAACACGTCGGCAACCTCATCGGCCTGCAGCCCGGAGAGACCACGAAGACCATGCTCGCCGTGCGCAACCTCGAAGAAGCCAATAAGTACATTTTCTTCGCGACCCGCAACGGTCTCGTCAAGAAGTCCGAGTTGCGCGAATTCATGCACGTGCGCTCGAACGGCATCAACGCCATCGGAATCGAGGAGGGCGACGAACTGGTAGCCTGCCGCGTCACCGACGGCAACCAGATCATCTTCCTCGCCTCGCACGAGGGAATGGCTGTTCGCTTTGACGAAAGCCATGTCCGCCCGATGGGACGCGCCGCCTACGGCGTCTGGGGCATCGATCTGGAAAAAGGCGACTACGTCGTAGGTATGGCCACGACGACCAAGCCCGACGCACCAGCGCCTCCGAAAGAAAAGGTCGAAGGGGAACCGGAAGTAATCGACGCTGCCGTCAAGGGATCGCTGATTCTCTCGGTCACCGAAAACGGATTCGGCAAGCGCACCGCCGCCGAGGAATACCGCCTGACCAATCGCGGCGGCAAGGGCGTTATCAACCTGAAGACCACCGAGCGTGTCGGAAAAGTTGTCGGCATTGCGCAAGTCGACGAAACATCGGAAGTGATGCTAATCAGCCACTACGGCAAGATCATCCGTATGGATTCGACCACGATTCGCGAATCCGGCCGCAACGCACAGGGTGTCCGACTCCTCAATATGGAGCCCGGAGATCGTGTGGCGGCAGCGGTAGTGATTGCACCCGACGCGGAACCGAACGGTGGGAATGGCGGCACACTAATTCAGTAGGATGCGTGGAAGGGCGGACGCCTTCGTCCGCCCCCTGCGCGAAGCGCCCATCAGTAAGCCTGTAGTGATTCTGGTTCGACGATAAGAGGTTGGGTCCGAGGGGATCCCATCCTTGTGCAAAGAACGCGCAAGGATGGGATCCCCTCGGCGGTGCACTGCTATATCAGTTTGCGGTGAGGAAGATCGGCTTGTATCCGATCGAGACCGTACCGCCGCTCATGGATTTCTTCACGCCCGTGAGATCCGTCTGATAGTGATAGGTTGTCGGATAGGTGTACTTGGAAGTAGTGCAGCTGCCATTCTTGCACGACTCAGCCGTATTCCATACGATCTGCCCGTCATCAACATTGCATGTATAGACGGTGCCCGAAGCTTTGCAGGGGCTGATGGTGTGGCCGAGAAGCCATCCAGCAACTACGTCCCAGGCAGTGCCGGCATCCTGGCCCTGCGCGTTTTTATCCCACGTGTAGAGGTATTGACGTTGGAGGCCGACGCCAGCTCGAAGGGCAAGGGATCGGGCCATATAGCCTGACAGTTCGTCCGGATCAGTAAGGTTATCCTCGGGTTTGATTCCGTGCTCGTCGTCCCAAACGGGAAGACTGGTCAGGTTCCTCTTCTTGGTTTCCGCCGTCAAATCGTCGTACATGGTGAGGAAGGATTCTGGAATCACGTTCGGAGAACCGTTCCCCTTCCCTCGCAAATGAGCGTTGACGATGTCGAAGGTAGGTGCTCCACCCGCGGCAATGAATCCGTCAAACCAAGTTGCCATGGTCGGACCGTGGGCGGACGGGCTCAGGATTCTCGCATTCTTGTCGATCGAACGGATAATGGCGGCAGCGTCCTTCGCCATGCGTACGATCTGCGCGTTGTTGCCGCTCCAGAAGCAGGTGCAGTCTGGCTCGTTCCAGAGCTCGTAAAAGGCGATCTGACCTTTGTAGCGGGTGACGAGCGCAGTGATGAAGTCAGAGAAATACGCATCCGCGCCAGTGCCACTGGTGGTCACGTCGTTAGGAGCCGAGCAGCTATACGGACCGACCGGGCCGCAGGGACTGCCCTTCGGAATGGATCCAGCCCACTTCGGCGTGTCACCAATCGTGTAGAGAACGTCCATGTGCTGGGCTTGCGCCTTGCTCATCCAGTTGTCCAACTCTCCCCAGTTGTAGACGCCCTTCGCCGTTTCGACCTGTGCCCATTTAACGCCGTCATCCCAAAGACGGATGCCGCCAAGGGTGGCAAGCTGCTTCTGGCCATCGGTCGGTGGCCAGACGCCGGCACCGTTAAAGCCCGCGCTAAAGAAGGATAGTTGCATCCCCGAGTTGCCCGACTTGGAAGTCGCGTCCGCGACGGCGGCTGCCTGCTCGACAGGGCGGATGACAACCGTGGCCACATCCGACTTGCTGGGATCGGCGACGCTGGTCGCAGTCACTCGTACGGTCATATCCGAGCTGACTTTCGGCGCATGGTAGAGACCGTTGCTGGAGATCGTCCCTTCGGACGCGGACCACGTAACCGCCGCCCGGGGCGTGTTCTTGATAACAGCGGTCAACTGAAGAGTCTGAGAGGACACCACCGTTGCGGTGTCGGGTGTGATACGAACGGCGACTGCTGAGTCCGCCGTCTGGCCAAGGCAAAAGCCGGATACAAATGTGAGACCGAGCGCAACCAGCGCGTACAAACGGGGGGAGTGTAACTTCATGACAAAAAGCCTCCAAATTCTATTTAGAAACACCTGGGAAGTGGCCTGACAATCAAACCAAAATCTACAGACACATTGGCCCAAACAAACCGCACGAATAGATCAATCTCACGCAGAGTAACCCAAGAACGCGGGAAGTCTTTAGTCAGAAGTACATTCTCCCGGTGAAGTGCATTACTTTAGTTTGCATCGGAGAGAAGCGCAGAGAAGCCATAGCCCGAAATGAATGTGGAGCGAGAACCGGTGGGTGCGGATTCGACGGCCGCACTTGCGGGATCCAGATCCAACGAAGTGACCGTCTCATGTAGAATTCACCGGGAAATCCAATGCCGCTTCAACAGGAGTAACCGTGAACTACGCCCGCGTCGCGTTGGCCTCCCTCGGGGGCATGGTCGCCTACTTTGTCTATGGCTTTGCCATGTTCGCCGCATGGCCCTCCATGAAAACTGAATTCATGAAGTACCCTAACGTCTATCGTCCCAAGGACGAGATGATGAAGGTGATGCCCTACGGCATGGTCGCCATCCTCATCGCGATCGTGGTCGTCGCCATTCTCTACGCAAGAATCTATACCGCTGGTGGCGGCATCGTGTCAGGCATATACCTCGGCGCACTCATCGGACTTTTCTCTGTCTGCACCTTCGCGATCCACAACTACATCAACCTGAACATCGGCCTCACGTTGACGGTGTACCAATCCATCGCCTACTTCATTCAGTGGGTCATCGTGGGCGCAGCCATCGGCCTCATCTACAAACCGTCGTAGATTTTACGCAATTCGCCGTCACGCGCCCTGAGAGGCGCGAAAGAGGGTAAAGAAATGATCCCACGCCTTTGCGGGGTTGTGCTGCTTTGTGCCGCGCTATGGGCGCAAGACAAGCCGTCGACTCCCGCCGCCGCCGCTCCCGGCAAGCTCGATGCCTTTGCGCCTCTCATCGGACGCGACTGGACGGCGCCACTTCCCAACGGCAACCTGACCGACACGCAACGCTTCGAATGGATGTACGGCAAGAAGTTCGTCCGCAACACTCATTTCGTCAAAACCACAAAAGGCGAAGTCGTGTATGAAGGCGAAACCGTTTACGCCTGGGACGCTCGCTCCGCTCGCATCGTGTGGTGGTATTGGAACGCCTCCGGCGGATATCTGGAAGGGACCGCTTCCATTGGCGCGGACGGCGCGATCATAACCGAAGGTCAAAACCACGGCGACGCAAGCCAACTCGACCGCACCCGCTCTACCATCCGGATCATCGCCGACGGGTGGACATTTTCCCCATCCTACGAGAAAGACGGCGTCTGGAAAAGCGAGCCTTCGCGCACCTACCGCTAGTTCGTGGGGGGCTGGCCCATCCCGTCCAGCACGGCATCCAGTAGATTTGGTTGCCCCACCCTTCCCGCGTTTTTGGCGGGAGGGTGGGCCTCCACAATCGCTGGCAGCATAATCATCCCCTCTTGCCTCCTTGCCGTCGATGGATACCCGATCTCCCCTCTCCCTTCCCGTCCGCTCGCCCACTCCGAAAAACTGCTCCATCCCCGCTTCAGTTCAATCGCCTCCTCCGTCGTTGGGGACGAGCGAGTTTCTTTCCCCTCCGCGAGCCCGGTTTGCGCTGACGCGCTGGACCAGCAGAGACAGTGCACCGCAACAGCTCAATCCTGCTCTTGGTCAGGAGATTCCAGGCTTCTCGATAGCCTTCATAGCAGTAGCTTGCTTTCTTTGCCGGTGGCACCACGGGGCAGAGCATGGTCATGATGCGCCTTCTCTTGCCTAGCAGTAAGACCGCCGGGATCAGGTACCACACATCCTCCGGAATCACGTACGCCGCGAACAGGTCGATTTCGTCCAGAGTGTAGTCGTGCTTTTTCTCTTGATGAGGCTTGAATTGGCAGAGATATCCCGCGCCCGCACGGCAGGTTGTCGATTTCACCTGCACCCGGAGAAAGTTCGGGCCATGCGCGATGCCGACGTCAAACGGTTGTGTGTCTCCCCACGGTTTGCTGATGGCGAAACGAAGCTGCGCCGCCCTTGCCATGAACTGCAACTCGACCCATTCTCCGCGTTGTTGGTAGCAAGTGAATTGCTCCCAGATTTTCTTTGTTCTACTCACATCGTTCACCTGTGTTTCTTCCTTTTTTCGCCGCCGGAGTAACCCGCAGCTCTCCCTGCTCCGGAGCCTTGGCTCCTCTGGACAGCCGATTCGGCTGCCGAACATGAATCTGTCTCGAAGACCGGCGGAAGGGATAAGGGAAAAAGAAAAGGCGCGACCTAGAGGCCGCGCCCTTGAAATTCTTCCTATATATCCAGAATAGCAAATTGGAGGGGGTCAACCGGCAAAGCTTCCGAACTTTATATTTGTCCGTCGTTTCTTTAGGTTAGCGGAAATCGTGTAATTTCTGCCTATTGACAAGATTTATCGAAAGTCGGGCGTGCCGGTCTGAATTTAAGAAAACACGCTTAAATAAACAACTCATTTTTTATCAGTTGTTTAGATTGCTTTGGACGTGACATCGGGGGCAGAGGATTAAATAAGATTTTCATGCCCAAAAAGGTACATAACAGGCGTATTTTCTTGAAGTTCCGACTTTTTCATCAAGTCGTATGAGCTTTTCTTCCACCGTATTGGCTATTGCTTGGGAAGCGATGGTGCTTTTTGATTCAGGTAATCCGAAACTCGAGCGCAACGACTGATTCGTCATGCGCTCGGACATAACATATTTTAGGGCGCAATGCTGGTAGCAAGCTCTAACGCGGTCGGCGCGATCCATTGCTTGAATTTTCATTGGGCCAAAAATCGTAACCTGCGTTTTGAGTTGGTCGGTCGTAAAACTGGGCGCTGGCAGTTGATAGACTTCGGCGAAGTGGCACACCTTTTTTATGCCACTACCTTTTTCTTCACAAATTCGAAGATGCCGCATCATCTGCGCGAAACGCTCATTGCGCGATTGAAACATATCAATGAAGCGGCTTTCTGGAATAATAGGTTTTCCCGGATTCGAAATATCGATTCGATTGCTATAAATTTCTATGATCACAGATGTTCCGGACATCGAAAAATCCTGGTGAATCAGTGCATTTGCAACTAATTCTCGAATGACAACGTCCGGCACTAGCCTGCTCTCTGCGCGTATGGCATTCTTGATAACTTCGTTCTGAGGAAGCTGGCTCATGATGTACTCGACCAATCCTGAAAAGCCGACAGCATAGCCCTTACTCCCCGGCTGATCTAATTTCGTGGTTAATTTGCTTTTCCCGCCGTAGACGATAACTCTTGGCACCTTGCGCGATAGCTCTGGAAATTCATCCATTTTCCTCGCCAACAACAATGCCCCTATCCGCTTGATTGAAATTCGATCACCGTTCCTGAAGATTAATCTTTCCGCTGCCAGTCGCTCGACGACGCCGTATTGATCCGCCGGATAGGGCAGATCCAAGAGTCGGAAAAATTTGTCTACATCAAGTAGTCGGATGGTTTCTTCAATTGTTAAGTCGTCCTTGGAATATTCTTCTAACCAGTCTGGCTTGCCTTCCTCGAAAATTTTCCGCAGCCAATCTGGAGTCATACACACGAGGGATTCCCCGGAGCGGGGGCTGGCCCATCCTGTCCGGCGTGGCACCTATAACCGGGTTGCCCCACCCTTCCCGCGTTTTTGGCGGGAGGGTGGGCCGCCACGATCGCTGACAGCACCCCTCATTCCTTCTCGTCTCCATCCCGTCTGGCTTCGGCGTCATTCCCCGACAGCATAGCCTCATCCGGCCAAACTACGCGGAATCAAGGAAGGGGCAACCGCCGGGCAAGCTCCCATCACTGTGGAAATCAAACTGACCCAATACCTTTCAGCCTTGTGGCTCTCCGTCTTGAGCAAGTGTTGCCGTTTGCACATCGCCCACCCGCCGGAGTATCGTTTTTCCCTTGCTCAACCAGTCTGCTTTCGACGCACGCTAGCCAGACTCGTTTCTCCGCTAATTCGAACTTCTTGGGGTGAGTTATGAATCAGCCGTTCCTGCGACGCTCTCTCTTCAGCATCTTTCTGCTTGTCTTCGTCATCATTCTCACTGCAGCCGATAACAATCCGCTCCCCGCTCCTCCAGTCGCCAAAAAAGTTCCACACGTCACCGAGGTCAACGGACACAAGATGGTCGATAACTATTTCTGGCTCCGCGATAAATCCAACCCTGAAGTCCGCGCCTACCTCGAGCAGGAAAACGCCTACACCGACGCGGTGATGAAGCCGACGGAGCCATTTCAGAAGAAGCTCTACGACGAGATGCTCGGGCGCATCAAGGAGACCGACGTCGAGGTTCCCTACAAGGAAGGCGACTACTTCTACTACATCCGCACCGAGGCCGGGAAGCAGTACCCCATTCGCTGCCGCAAAAAGGCCAGCATGGACGCTCCGGAAGAAGTGCTGCTTGACGTCAACGAGCTGGCGAAAGGCCAGGCATTCATGTCAATCGCGGCCTTCGCGGTGAGTCCGGATGGAAACTCTGCTCGCGTATAGCTACGACAACACGGGATTCCGCCAATACACACTCGCGGTCAAAGATCTCCGAACGGGCCAGACCCTCGCCGATCACGCCGAGCGTGTAGGTTCGGTCGTCTGGGCGAATGACAATCAGACCATCTTCTATACGCAGGAAGACGCAGTTTCGAAGCGGCAGTATCGGCTCTTCCGCCACACGGCCGGATCCGCCGCGGCGGATGGCCTTGTCTACGAAGAGCCGGATGAGAAATTTACCGTCGAAGCCTACAAGACGCGCAGCGCAGGCTTTCATCTTCCTGGTTTCACGCAGCCACACAACTACTGAAGCCCGCTACATTCCAGCCACTCAGCCGGACGGCGATTGGAAGATCGTCGAGCCTCGCAAGCAGGGCGTGGAATATTACCCCGACCACAATGGCGATTCCTTCTACATCCGGGTCAACGATACCGGACGCAACTTCCGTCTGGTCAAAGCTCCGGTGACCGATCCGGGCAGCAAGAACTGGCACGAGGTGCTGGCGCAGAACCCGGGCATCATGATCGACGAGACCGACTTCTTCAAGAATTTCTGCGTCTTGTATGAGCGAGAGAGTGGCCTGCCGCAGATTCGGGTCATCGATCTTCGCAACGGGCAATCCAAACGCATCGCATTTCCCGAACAAGCGTATGCGGCGTATCCCTATGTGAATCGTGTTTATGACACGACGGATTTCCGTTACGGATATCAATCGCCGATCACTCCCGCTTCGGTGTACTCCTACGACATGGAGAAGGGAACGTCCACGTTACTCAAGCAGAAAGAAGTTCCGGGCGGCTACGATCCCCAGAAGTATGAAGTCGAGCAGATCTATGCGGTAGCGTCCGATGGCGTCAAAATCCCTGTTTCAGTTCTGCGTCTGAAAGCCGCCAAGCTTGACGGCACGGGCGCTCTGTATCTCTACGGGTATGGTTCCTATGGCGTTTCCATCGACATGTTTTTCAACTCGAATTACTTCAGCATGGTCGATCGCGGAGTAGTGGTCGCGGTGGCGCACATTCGCGGTGGCGGCGAGATGGGCAAGGCCTGGCACGACGCCGGACGCATGATGAACAAGAAAACCACGTTCACTGATTTCATTTCGTGTGCGGAAGATCTATTGAAGCGCGGGTATGGCTCCAAAGATCGCCTGGTGATTGAAGGCCGCAGCGCCGGCGGTCTACTGATGGGCGCGGTTCTCAACATGCGTCCTGATCTTTTCAAGGCAGCGATTGTTGGAGTTCCTTTCGTCGATGTGATCAACACGATGCTCGACGAAACTCTTCCGCTCACCGTGGGAGAGTTCGAGGAATGGGGCAATCCCGAAGGAAAAAGCGGCGTACGACTACATGATCACGTACTCGCCGTACGACAACATCGAGGCGAAAGCGTATCCGAATATGTTGGTGAAAACTTCCTTCAACGACAGCCAGGTCATGTATTGGGAGCCGGCGAAATATGTGGCGAAGATGCGCGCGACACGCACCGACCACAACATTCTGATCTTCAAAGTCAATCTCAGCCCCGCAGGTCACGGCGGCGCATCGGGACGCTATGACAGGTTGAAAGAGACTGCGTTCGACTATGCGTACATCCTGACACAAATGGGAATCAACAATTAAGAAGTGCGCGCGCGGCAATTACGCGATGGTCGCCGGAGTTCGTCTGTCTTAAGAGCGTTTCAGATGAGCCCGGCACGCCAGCGCCGTAGAAAATCTTCGCCGTCAGCCTTGGCCTGGGCGAGTGTCTTCGGTTGGTTCCGGTACTCCAGCGCGATTTCCTGCAGGAATAGCTCAACGGCGTCTTTCGGCTTGAATCCCTGCGTCACGAGTTTGCGGATCCGCGCAGTGAAGTTGTCACGATCGACCGGTGCCAGGCGCGAGAGATGATCGGCGCACTTGTGATCGCGAAACTTCGAAGTCGCGAGCCGGTCAAATGCTGTTCTGGCTTCGGGATCGTTGAGCAGCGTTGGAAGAGGATAATTCCATTCGCACTGCGAACAGGTCCATCCCTGGAACGTTCCGTGCGATGTCCAAATCTGTTCTCGGGCAGTCTTTGCCTCGAGGTCGACGGGATGAGCACTACGTTGTTCCACGAGCTGCACGACTCCGCACTGCAAAACCTGCGTGGCCCATCAATCTTGCTTTGAAGAATTTTAGCTGATGGATGAACAGGTGAGGCGTGTCAAGCCCGGTTCCGGGGAGGAAGCACAACGCTACTTCGCGAAGAAATAATCAAACGACTTCACAGCAGTAAATTCATCCTCGCGTATGTCAAAAACTGTATAAAGCTTCGTTACATTTAGGATGTCATGAACCTTTTGGCTCAAGTTCAGCAACTTGAGTTCGCCGCCGGCGTTACGAAGGGTGGTGAAGCAGCCCACCAAGTTCTCCGACACCGGAGCTGTCGATGTAGTCGACCTCAGCAAGGTTAAGAATGATCTTTTTCTTGCCTTCGGCGATGAGTTTGTGGACTTCATCTCGGAGTTCGCCGATTTCTTCTCCCAAAACGATGCGGCCCTTCACGTCGAGGATCGTAACGTGCGCGACTTCCCGGGTTTCGATCGTCAAAGCCATGGATGCAGACGGAGCTTCCGCTGGCCGGAATGGTAGTGCGTGGAGCGGATCAAGTCAATGGCAGGAACAGTAACCGGGGAAGTACGGCGCTTTTAGGAATGTGCCCCGTGCGGGCGCGAGTCGAGCTCAAGAGCAGGGAATTGAGCGTGGTCCCGGATTTCCTGGATGGGCGAAGTGATGATGGGAGTCGGATACTCGGGATGCCGGAATTCAAGGTGCATTCCACGCCCTACATATTGCAGTTTCAACATCGAGCCGCCCCAGGTTGAACCCGAGATCGCGACTTGTACCGGCTTGGGGCAGAATTCCGGATGCCCAGACAACAGCGCCTCGCTGCCGCCGAGCAGAACAGCGGTATAGCAGTGATGCATTGTCTGGATTTGAAGTACCGTCGAGGGCGGCAGATCGTTCAGAAACACGCCACCTTCGATTTCCGACTGGACGATGCCGCGGTTGACTTCGTCGGCCAAGTTGGGGTGCGGGCTAAACATACGAATGACCGACCATAAGGGTATAGGGTTTTGTAAACCTGAACAAGGGTCCTTTCGGACAGCCCCCAAAGCGAAAGGGCACGGACTTTAGACGGAGGAAACTATACTCGGGTTGCAGATATTGTGGAGGGTCGGTCACCCCGTGTACGCCCCGGTCCTCGTTCGCAACCCGAATCCTTAAACCTGATAAAATAACGAGAAGAAGGGGTTCTTTTTCTTAATGCCAGTTCCTGTATCCCAGATGTGGACCGTGGCCAGCTATGTGCTGCGGCAGAAGCTCGCCCGGCGAAAGCAATATCCGCTGGTGCTCATGCTTGAGCCTTTATTTCGCTGCAACTTGGCCTGTGCAGGATGCGGCAAAATCCAGTACCCAGCGCACATCCTGAAAAAGGATCTTAGCCCCGAAGAGTGTTTCCGCGCGGTCGACGAGTGTGGCGCCCCTATGGTTTCAATCCCGGGCGGCGAACCTCTGATGCATCCTCAAATTGGGGAGATCGTCGAGGGCTTGGTCGCCCGCAAGAAATACATCTATCTCTGCACGAATGCCTTACTGCTCAAAGAGAAGATCCATCTTTTCAAGCCGAGCAAGTATTTGACTTTCAGCGTCCATCTCGACGGCCAGCGCGAGGAGCACGACTTGGCGGTCTGTCGCGAGGGTGGATATGACATCGCTGTCGATGCCGTGAAAGAGGCCTTAAAGCGCGGTTTCCGCGTCACCACGAATACGACGCTGTTCGACGGAGCCAATCCAAAGTCCGTTCGTGCATTTTTCGACGAGATGATGGATCTGGGTGTCGAAGGCATGATGCTGTCCCCCGGGTATTCGTACGACAAGGCTCCGGATCAGAAGCACTTTCTCGGCCGTGCCCGCACCCGCCGGATGTTCCGCGCCATCCTCTCGAACCGGAAGAAGAGCTGGCAGTTCAATCTGTCTCCATTATTTCTTGAGTTCTTGATGGGGAAGCGGACCTATCCCTGCACCCCTTGGGGTATGCCGACGTATAACGTTTTCGGCTGGCAGAAGCCCTGCTACCTGCTTCAGGATGGATACGCCGAGTCGTTCTCAGAGCTTCTGGAAACAACTGAATGGAGCAATTACGGCACCGAGTCGGGGAATCCGGCTTGCGCGAATTGTATGGTCCATAGCGGCTATGAAGCCTCTGCCGTGAACGCCACCTTCAGTTCGCTGGGCGGATTCCTGGCCACCGTAAAAGCGACGCTGTTTTCGCGGTATTCCGATCAAGCAGCGCTGCGGATGTTGGACGAGCCGGAAGCAGCCGTGCATCCCTTGGTGCAGATTTCACCTACATCGAATTCATCTCACCTGCAGGAAACCAGCGTCTGATCTGTTTTTTCCGCGCAGGTTCTTTGTCCCCGCGGTGATCAACATTTCTTGGGAGAGAACATGACAGGTAAGGAAGCGGGACACGTCGATCATGCTTCTCCCGATTCAGCGCCGCCTCACGCGAACCTAAACCCGGAAGCGCTTGAAGTAGCGCCGGGCGTAGAGCGCGAGCATCTCGAGGGCTGGATTCCAGCCCTGGCCAGCGAAGAAGAGCTCCGGGTTGCGCTGGAAAAAGCATTCGACTACCGCGGCGACATCACGATCACGCGCAAGGACGGATCGAAAGTCGAAGGCTATCTTTTCGACCGAAGGACCGCTGCCACGCTGAAAGACTCCGTCGTCCGCCTCTATCCGAAGACTTCGAACGAGAAGATTTCCGTCTCCTACGCCGACATTGCCGCCCTCGCCTTCTCCGGTCGTGACACAGCCGCCGGTAAGAGTTGGGAAGCCTGGATGAAGAAATACTCGGAGAAAAAGGCGGCTGGTGAGAAAGATCTAAGCCTGCACCCTGAGCCACTGGATTAGTATCCCCTCGTCCCTGAAAATATCCCTTTTTGCTTGAATCCTTTTTCTGGAAGGGGAGCTCTTCCTAATTGTAGGAGGGAATTTGAGCCCGTCCATTCCTGTTGCAGAATTTCGCAAGCAAGCCGGCGGACAAGCGCAGCTGATTGATGTCCGTTCTCCGTCTGAATTCGCCTCGGGTCACATTCCCAGCGCGATCAACATTCCCATGGACCAGATCGAGGCGCGACTCGATGACCTTCGCTCCGACGCACCTCTCGTGTTGATCTGCCAGTCTGGAAAGCGCGCCCGCATGACGGCGGGGCTGCTTGAGCCTTGTCGGAGGGACATTGCGGTCCTCGAGGGAGGCACGAACGCCTGGATTCGGGAAGGCCTGCCCACCGTTACGAGCGTGAAGACGCGCTGGTCTCTCGAGCGGCAGGTGCGATTAGGCGCCGGCATGCTGGTGCTCGTAGGCGCTCTGCTGGCCTTCACGGTGAACGCGAATTGGCTCTTTTTGTCGGCTTTTGTCGGCCTCGGCCTTACTTTCGCAGGTGTTACCGACGTATGTCCTATGGCGGAAATCCTCGAGAGAATGCCGTGGAACGGTCAGACCCATTGCAAAACACTGAATCGCAAGGAAGGAACTTCCAAGGCTGTTGAGTGAGTCTGGTTACATCGCGGCGAAGCGAGGCGGTGACAGAATGCAGGCATGGAACTGACGAAAAACCCAGCCCCCGATTTTGACACGCTAACCAGGCAGCACAAGGACGCAGTCTATCGGCAGATGCTGCGCGTCTGTGGCAATCGCGAAGACGCGGAAGATGTGCTGGTTGAGGCTCTACTGAACGCCTACCGGCATCTCGAGCAGCTACGGGAATCGGCTGCGTTTCGCGCTTGGTTGGCTCAGATTGCAAAACGTGTTTGCTGGCGGTTGAAGGAGCGCGAAGCGTTGTTGCCGTTGCTGCAGCTATCGACGCTGGAAGAGGAAGGCCGGGAAATTCCCGGGAGTGGCCTGACCCCCGAAGGGCAACTGGCGCGGAGCCAGATGAAGCAGTTGCTTGATGACGCAATCGATGCGCTGCCGCCGCTTTTTCGGGAAGTGTATCGGATGCGGGACATCGAGGACGTTCCTGGCGACGATGCCGCAGTGCAACTCGGAATATCGCGTGCCGCGATGAAGTCACGATTGCATCGCGCTCGCGAGCTCGTCCGGGCTTATCTGGACCTGGCACTTATGCAGGATCGCTCGAAGCTGGAAGGTTTTTCATAGGAGGCACTCATGGAAGTCACAGTCGAACATCTGGGAGCTGTGCAGTTCGAAATCAAAGCGCGGCAGCACTCGATCCCGTGCGACCAACCGCAGGAAAACGGCGGTTACGACGAAGGCATGACGCCACCAGAGCTATTGCTGGCATCTTTAGGTTCGTGTGCGGGATTTTATGCCGCTCAGTACCTTCGCAAGTACAAGCTCGCCGGCCAGGGTACCCGTGTCCGCATAACGGCCGACAAGCTCAAAGATCCTGCGCGGATCGATAACTTTCATATTGAGATTGAGACCCCGATCGAGTTGACCGACCAGCACCGCGCCGGAGTAGAGAGAGCGGTTCACCACTGCCTGATTCACAATACTTTGCTTCATCCGCCGCAAATGACAATCGACGTGCACGCGTTAGCGGTCGTCTCGTAATCGGCGAAGCAGGAACGGACAACAGTAGGCGGCCACTAAGGCGAAGACATCCGCTCAGAAGCGGCTACTTGTGGCTAGAGGTCGGTCCCGAAAAACTGAGGCCGTCGATCAATTCTTCGACGTCGTCTTCAGTCCCCGCAATTACCGTGATGGAAACAGCGTAGCCGTGCGCCAGCAGTGCCAATGTTGATTGATGCATGACTCTTGACCCGACATCTTTGTGGAAGTCACTGCGGACCAGGGTCTTCGCACCAAGAGCGACCTCGTAAGGCTCCTCGTCGACCGAGAGTCCTTGAGCTTTGGCGACTTCGGTGAGAGGTCCGAAGTATTGCGCGGCGTCCGTTAATCCCGGGTAGGCTAACTCGTTTTCCGCTGCAATCAGAATTGAAGCGTTCACATCTTCCGCGCGCGCGTCTGGAGGCCTCGAAAACGCAGCCAGCAGAACCTTTGCTCCTTCGCTCGAAGCTGCCGCCTCTGTGCCCGTAGCCGAAGCCGCGCTTTCCGAGGGTTTCTCGCGCTCGTTCAGTTCTTCTGTACGCAGTACCCATCCTGCCGGAATCTTGCACGCCAATCCGAGCGATGCGTTGCGATAAATCCCGTTGCTCACCGAACCAGAATCAATGGCTCCCTTGACTTCGGCAGGCGGATGTTTCGAGTGCTTTGGCGACGAAGATGCCGAAGAGCCGGAGTCTTGCCCTAACGTGGCGACGGAAAGCGCCAGAATTATTGCGGCGCGCGGTCCAAGCCTCACCAGTTTTGAGTATCGAAGCGCCTCGGCAAGGCCGTGATTCCGAGTTCCCATGTTACGTATTCCTTGCTTTGTTCTTGATCCAGATTGGAGTTCCGACAAACCCAAAAGCATCGCGAATCTGGTTCTCGAGGAATCGTTGAAAGGCAAAGTGCAGTTTCACGCTGCGGTTGGTGAAGAGCACAAATGTCGGCGGCGCCACCGAGGCTTGCGTCATGTAGAGAATCTTCACGCGCGAGCGCATAGGAACGGCGGCCCGTTCAAAATCCACATGCTCGAGAAACCGGTTCATCTCCGATGTCGTGACACGTTTGCGCCTTTCCTTTGCGACTTCCTCGATCAGCGGGAAAATTTTGTCTGTGTCTTTGCCTGTTTGAGCAGAGACGAAAACGATGGGCGCGTAGCTGAGAAATTTGAGTTCGTACCGCAGGCGCTCCTCGTAGGCTTCGCGATCCGCCGGACGTTTGCTTTCGCGCATACGGTCTGCTTTTGTGGGCCGGCCGGAACGCGCCTGACCGCTGATGACAAGGTCCCATTTATTGACAATGATGATGATGGATCGTCCGCTTTCGTGCGCGTATCCCGCAATCGAAGCATCGAGCTGGCTGACGCCCTCTGTAGCATCGATTACGAGAAGCGCGATGTCAGCCGCCTCCAGATGCTTACGCGCCATTACTACGGAAAGCTTCTCAGCCATCAGGTGCGTTTTGCCCTTGCGGCGAATCCCGGCCGTATCGATAAAGCGAAACTTTTTTCCGTGGCGCTCGACGACTTCGTCGACAGCATCGCGCGTAGTGCCCGGAATTGGAGAGACAATCGCTCGGTCAGATGAAGTCAGACAGTTCAGCAAAGTCGACTTACCGACGTTCGGGTGCCCGATGATGGCGACCTTCACCTCTCTCGCCACGGGCTCCTCATCGACTGGTGCGTCGAGGTCACCGTCCTGTGTTTCCTTTGTGTCCCCTGCATCCCGCGCGTCTAAGTCTTGTACTTCTTCCTGGGCGGGAGATTTTGGCAGCCGAGCTACGACTCCATCCAGCAAATCGTCAACCCCACGGCCGTGTTCCGCGGAAATCGGAAACATCTCGCGCACGCCCAACCGGTGAAAATCGTCAATCAGAGAAGACTGTTTTTCCGAATCGACTTTATTCACGGCGATGAAAAGCGGCCGGTTGGATTTACGCAGCAGACGAACGAGCTCGAGGTCGGGACCGGCAAGTTCTGATCGTCCATCCACGACCATGATTATTGCCGCCGCTTCATCCAGCGCCACGCGCGCCTGTCGGTAGATCTCCGCCGGAATGAAATCCTTTTCTTCCGGCAAAATACCGCCCGTGTCGACGATTCTGAGCTTTCGCCCCTCCCATTCTGTATCGCCATAAAGCCGGTCGCGGGTGATGCCGGGCTCGTCCCCGACGATGGCCCGCCGTGACCCGACGATGCGATTGAAGAGCGTCGATTTGCCAACGTTAGGACGTCCCACGATGGCAATCGTCGGAATACCCGCGGCGGTAGTAGCGAGAGTGCTGGTCGAATTGTAAGTAGGTTGAGTCAAAGATCCTTGAAGTAGGCACAGTCTCTGTTGGCTGTCAGCTGAGTCGGAGACCCTGCTGGCGTTGCACGATGCACATGGCCCGAAGTAGCTATTATAGAGACTCCAGTGCCATTAAGCTCCCAGCCCGCTTCCTCCACGCCTTCGGGACGCTCAGCTCCCAGCGGCACAGATGCGTCGCTCCACCAGTTCTTCGCGCCCGGTGGAGTGCTGTCGCGAACGCACCCTGCGTATGAATTCCGTCGCGGCCAGCTCCAGATGGCGCAGGCGGTCGAGCAGGCCTTGGAAGAGAAGCGCCACCTGATTGTCGAAGCCGGCACCGGCACCGGGAAGACGCTCGCGTATCTCTTGCCTGTCATTCGCTCTGGCAAGCGCGTCATCATCTCGACCGGCACCAAGAATCTGCAGGAGCAGCTTTTTTATAAAGACATCCCTTTTCTCGAGCAAGCCCTCTACGGCGATGCATCTGGATCACATTTGTCGGTTTGCTACATGAAAGGCCGCAACAATTATCTTTGCCGCAAGAAACTGTACGACCTGACGGATCAGCCGGTGCTCAGCGGCCTCGATGAGATCGAGCAGTACCGCGCGATTTCAGTGTGGGAGAAAAATACTGCTACCGGAGACCGCGCGGAACTCGCCGAACTGCCTGAAGCCAGCCTTCTTTGGCATAAGCTCGACGCCCGCGCCGATGCCTGCACAGGTCAGAAGTGTAGCGAGTTCGAGCGCTGCTTCATCACGGAAATGCGCCGCAAGGCAATGGAGAGCGACATCATCATCGTCAACCATCACTTGTTTTTCGCGGACCTCGCGATTAAATTGCAGGCCGACGGTGCGCCGGATGCAGGGATTCTTCCCGAGGCTGGGGCCGTGATCTTCGACGAGGCTCATGAACTCGAAGATGTAGCCGGAAACTATTTTGGAATCTCGGTCAGCAATCTGCGAATGGAAGATCTGGCGCGCGACGTTGAGAGTTCGATGCAGCACCACCGGATGCTGTCAGCGTCGCTCTCAGGGGCGATTGGGAGCCTGCGGGAGCGCGCACAATTGTTTTTCTCGTTGTTGCCGTCGAGGGATGGACGGTTTGCCTTCGAGAGCCGCAGAGAGTTTTTGGAGGAAAATGGGGACGAGTTTGTCGCTCTCAATCAAGCCTTGACCCGATTGGCAGGCGAGTTAGAAGCTCTGCCGCAAAAGCCGGAAGAAATATTTAATTTCGTGCGGCGCGCCCAGGAAATTCAAGTGCAGCTGAACTTCGCGATGGAGTCCGACGATCGCAATACCGTTTTCTGGATTGAGCGACGCGGCGGACGCAACAGCGGCAGGGAAGTGCGCGCTTCGAATCAGTCGAAGAGTCTATCGAACAGCCAACATGCGACGGCCTCAGAGGTGAATCTTCGCGGGCGCCAGCACGTTTTCCTTCAGGCGACACCAATCGATGTTGGGCCGATCCTTCGAGAATGCCTTTGGTCCAAATTGGATTGCGCGGTGCTGACCTCAGCCACACTGGCGGTCGGCGGAGGCTTCGATTATATCCGGCAGCGACTCGGCTTTGAGCACGCTCGTGAGACGATTCTTCCCTCGCACTATGACTATCAGAGCCAGGCGTTGCTGTATGTCCCGCCCGACCTTCCCGATCCGCGAACGCCGCAGTTTACCGCGACCGCTGCAGATCGAATTCGCAAGCTGCTGGAAATCACGCGCGGGCGGGCTTTCGTGCTCTTCACCAGTTATGCGCAGATGAATGACATTTACCAGCGGCTGCTTGGTGAGGTTGAATTTCCAATGCTGCGTCAGGGCGACGCCCCCAAGAGCGCGCTGCTCGAAGAATTTCGCCTCACACCCAACGCCGTGCTCTTTGCGACATCTTCTTTCTGGCAGGGAGTCGATGTACAAGGTGATCAGCTCAGTTGCGTGATCATTGATCGGCTACCTTTCGCCGTCCCCAGCGATCCGGTAGTTGCAGCCCGGGTCAAGGCGATCGACGCCGACGGTGGAAACGCTTTCTTTCAATATCAAGTCCCGGCTGCGGTTATTACGCTGAAACAAGGCTTCGGGCGCTTGATTCGCTCTCTGCATGATCGCGGCTTGCTCGTGCTTCTCGACAACCGGATTCTGAAAAAACAATACGGACGCACTTTTGTCGAGAGCCTTCCGAACTATAAAAGGACCACGGATATCCGCGTCGTCGAGGATTTTTTCGGAATCGAAGATTCACGCGAATAGCAGCTCGATGCGGTGCGGAAGCGAGCGGCCTCCTACCGTGGCACCACCTGTACGACAACCCCCGAAGCCTCGTCTTTGCTGTGGTACACCCGTTCTGTAGCTTTCATAAAGTCCGCAGGCTTGGCATCAGGGATGTTCATGAATTTCTGCGGATTGCGGTCTGTCAGCGGAAACCAGGAACTCTGTACCTGCACCATGATCCGGTGTCCGCGCCGGAAGGTGTGGTTGACGTCCTGCATCGTGAAGTTGATTTCTTCGACTTTGCCGGGCGTGAATGCCTCCGGCTTTTCAAAGCTGTGACGGAATTTACCCCGGAACGGCTCTCCTCGCACTAATTGCTGATATCCACCCATCGTGAAGGCAGGAGGGGGAACATCCTTTCGCGGTTTATCCCTCTCCTCTGGTTTCGAGTCCTGCTTGCTGTCCGGGTAGTCCGTCGGGTAAACGTCGATCAGTTTCACGTCCCAATCCGAATCCGTCCCGCTGGTCGAAACGAAAAGCTTCGGTGAGATTGGCCCTGTAATCGTTACGTCCTCCTGCAGTACCGGAGTTTGGTAGACCAAAACATCAGTGCGGCTGTCGGCAAATCTCTGGTCCGAAACCATGTATTCCTGCGGAACATTCAGTCCCACGTAGTTCACGAAGGGCACCGGTTTTGCCGGGTCGCTCACATACTCATCAAATGTCTGATCGCTGCTCTGCGGTTCCTCAAACGATAAATCGCCGTTCGGGTGGAAATACAGAGTCTTGTGTTCGACGTTCTCTGGCGGCCACGAAGAATATCTTCGCCACACGTTCGTGCCCGTCTCAAACACATACGCCTTCGGCAACTTCGCATCGCCAGCACCCTTGAGATACTGTTCGAAGAACGGGAACAGAATATTCTTGCGGTAATACTCCCCGGTATTCGAATCGAACTCAACGCGTCCCAGATGATCGCCGTCATAACGCGCCCATCCGCCATGGATCCACGGTCCGACTACCAAGGCATTGAAGATTCCGGGATTGTTCTTTTCGATGGAATGAAAAGTTGTGAACGGCCCCTGCAAGTCTTCGGCGTCGAACCATCCGCCGACCGTGAGGACTGCGCAATGGATGTTCTTCATGTGCGGAGCCAGATTGCGCGCTTTCCAGTAGTCGTCATACGTGTCGTGGTTTACCTGGTCGTCCCACAGCGCGCTTCTGCCTTCGAGATACTTCCGCAGATTCGAGAGCGGCCCCGCATTCAGATAAAACTGGTACGCGTCTTTTGTTCCCCATTCGAACGACGCCTGGTTCTTCGGTGGGAGCTGCGGGTTTTCCTGCGGCCGGAAGAAGCTATAGAACCCGAAATTGGCGGCCAACATGAATGCTCCGCCGTGGTAGGCATCGTCTCCCATAAAGAGGTCGGTCATCGGAGCTTGCGGAGAAGCGGCCTTCAGCGCAGGGTGCGAGTCTATGATGCTCGCCGACGTAAAGAACCCCGGATACGAGATCCCCCAGATCCCGGCATTCCCGTTGTTGTTCGGAACATTCTTGAGCAGCCAGTCGATGGTGTCATAGAGGTCGCTGCTGTCATCGACATCTTGCTTCGACTTCTTGTTGTCGATGTGCGGACGCATCTCGACGAAGCTGCCTTCAGACATAAACCGCCCGCGCACATCCTGAAACACAAAAATGTATCCGGACTTATCGAAATCCGGCGAGGGGCCTAGTTGTGTGCGGTACAAATCTACGCCGTAAGGGCCGACGCTATAGGGCGTTCGGTTGATCAAGAATGGATATGCGTGGGAGCTGTCTTTCGGGACATAGACCGACGTGAACAGGTGCACGCCATCGCGCATCGGGATTCTGTATTCGTACTTGGTGTAATGTTCTTTTACGTCATAGTTCTCTGCATCCGGACGCGCCTGCGCGAAAACGCCGTTGGTCACGATTACGACGCACAACAGTATCCACACTCTGCGAATAGACATGCTTGCTCCCCATGAGGATGACGTTTAGGCAAGCTACATTCCGTCTGTGAAGACAGTCAAGCGATTGGTCTCCGGCCTCGCCGCAAGGGTTACAATAGATGTTTCGCCAAAAGCGCTGCGGGCCCTGTATTCGCGCCCGGCCAAATGGGGGAGCATGTTCGAGGTTACAGTCGAAGACACATTTGCCGCGGGGCACTACCTGCGCAATTACAAAGGCAAGTGCGAGAATCCGCACGGCCACAACTACAAGATTCGCGTCACTCTGGCGGGTGCCGAGTTGGACAAAGCCGGCCTCCTGCTTGATTTCAAGGACCTGCGCGAGGTGATGAAACACGTGATCGAGCGCCTCGATCACCAGATGATCAACGAAATCGAGCCTTTTACGGTCATCAACCCGTCTGCGGAGAACCTGGCGAAATATTTCTATGACGAGTCAAATATGCGCCTGCAGACCGTAACGAAAGGCCGCGTACGCGTGAAGGATGTCACTGTCTTTGAAACGGATACCACGACGGCGAAATACAGCGAATAATCCACGATCTGTGCGGTTGGCGTTCCACGGACTGGAGTCTGCAGTTGGAATGCTGAGAGCTGATAGCCAACAGCTACCGAGTCATGCAAATCACCGAAATCTACAAATCATTGCAAGGCGAGTCGACCCACGCTGGGCTGCCTTGCGTCTTTGTGCGCTTGACCGGCTGTAATCTCCGCTGTTCCTGGTGCGATAGTGAATACACTTTCCAGGGTGGGCGCAAACTGGCGCTCGATGATGTCTTGAGCGAGGTCTCGCGTTTGAGTCCGGCTGGCGGCTTGGTCGAAATCACGGGCGGCGAGCCCATGCTCCAGGAAAGGGAGGTGGTTCCCCTGATGCAGCGTCTCCTTGGCAGTGGCTACACCGTGCTGCTTGAGACCAGCGGAGAGCGTCCGCTCGCATCGGTTCCCGCTCAGGTGAGTCAAGATCGTAGATGTAAAGTGCCCGGGTTCCTCGGAAGGCGATACGTTTTGTCTCGACAATCTCAAAGCACTCACGGCCCGCGACGAGATTAAGTTCGTCCTGAGCAGCCGAGCCGACTACGATTTCGCACGAGACTTCCTGCTGCGTCACGACCTCGCGGGCCTGGTTAATGCTGTACTATTTTCGCCCGCGTTCCGCAAGGATGCGACTGGTGCTCGCGACAGTTCGCATTGCCTTCTCGATCCCCAGGAATTGGCGGAATGGATGATCGCCGACAACGTTCCGGCACGCCTCGGCCTGCAGCTGCACAAATTTATTTGGGATCCCGCGGTCAAGAGAGTTTGAGGGATGGCGAATATGGCAAAATCCCGTGCCGTCGTCCTCCTCAGTGGAGGAATGGATTCGTCAGTCTGTGCATCGCTGGCAGCTCGGGACTACGAGCCCGCCGCGGTACACATCAGCTACGGGCAGCGAACGGAGGAGCGGGAGAGGCAATCGTTCCTAGCCATTTGTCAGCGCCTGAAGATTCATGATCGCTTGATGGTTCGAAACGACGCGCTGCGTGCGATTGGCGGTTCCGCCCTGACGGACCAATCTATTCCCGTGCCTGACGCCGAAATGGTGGGCCACGATGTTCCGGTTACTTATGTGCCCTTTCGCAATGCTCATTTCCTCGCGGTCGCGGTGAGTTGGGCTGAGGTGTTGGGCGCGGAAAAGGTGTACATTGGGGCGGTTGAACCCGACAGTTCCGGCTATCCGGACTGCCGTCCCGCCTACTACGAAGCGTTCAATGAAGTGGTGAAGGCGGGCACAAAAGACGGAAAGATTGAAGTCGTCACTCCTCTGATTGCCATGCGAAAAGCGGAGATCATCCGTCTTGGCCTTGAACTGGGTGCACCCTTCGATTTAACGTGGTCATGTTACAGCCGCGAGGATCGGGCCTGCGGAGTTTGCGACAGCTGTGTTTTGCGGCTGCGCGCATTTGAGGCTGCAGGAGTGCCGGATCCGATCCCATACGTGGCTCGATAGAGAATATGCCGTACAGCGTTTGCGACAATGGATTCCCAAGTCTGGAATCGATGTGAAAAACGGCATTTGCCGGGAGGCAAAATGAAAAAACACTGCGCAATTTTTTTATTCGTAATACTGGCGTTGGGACTCTCCCTGCCTTCAGCCTTCGCCCAAGCTTCGGGAACCGTGAAAGGCGTCTGCAAAGACGCCCAGGGTAATCCCATCGTCGACGGAATCGTGGTCTGGGCCAACATGGACAACGGCCAAAAATACACACTCAAGACCAACAAGAAAGGCGAGTATTTCTCCCTTGGTCTTACGCCTGGGAAGTATTTGGTCACGCTCTACAAGAACGCGGACGATCAAAAGGCCAACAAGGAAATGGACCACGTCAAGGGATTCCAGGTCCAGCTGGACGAGAACAGCCTCGACCTCGACGTCAAAAAGGAGATGGAAGACCAGGCCAAAGGGCAGGGCTTGACTCCTGAGCAGTTGAAGCAGATGCAGGAACAGCAAGCCAAGCAGCAGAAGGAAACTACCACCGTAAAGAGTCTCAACGACAAGCTGAATGCTGCCAAGACTGCGGCCGACGCGGGCGATTTTGATACCGCGATTGCGGATCTGAACGAGGCGAACCAGGTGGATCCTTCTCGTGATCTCCTTTGGTTCAAGCTCGGAGACTATTACCGTCTCTCAGCAGCCAAGCAGACGGATCCTGCGGAAAAGCAGAAGCGTTTGGGTTCGGCGATTGAGGCCTATCAGAAGGCCATCGATCTTAAGAAGGGCGCGACCAACGACAAGGATCCGAAGGCGCCAGAGAATCTTGCGGCCTACTACAACAATATGGCCGAAGCCTATGCCAAATCCAACAAGATTGATGACGCGGTAAAGACTTATGAAGCCGCGGCCCAGGTCTACCCAACCAATGCGGCGCAGTACTACTTCAATACTGGCGCAGTGCTGACCAATGCTGGCAAGGTTGACGACGCACTTGCGGCATTCAACAAGGTAATCGCCGCCGATCCCAACCGCGCCGATGCCTACTACTGGAAGGGCGTCAACATGATCGGCAAAGCCACCCTCCAGGGCGATAAGATGGTCGCCCCTCCGGGAACGGCTGAGGCGTTCCAGAAATACCTGGAACTCCAGCCGACCGGAACCTATGCGGACGCCGCCAAGCAAATGCTGACCAGTATTGGAGGGTCGGTCGAAACCAGCTTCGGTAAAAAGAAGGCGGCGAGCAAGAAGTAGATCTGGTTTGGATACAGCAATTTACGGGGTTACCAGAGGCGGCCCTCCCGGGTCGCCTCTTCCTTTATTTGTCCTCATATTTCCAAGAGGTTACGAAGGACTATGCACTTGGTGTCCGTCGCGCCGACACGTTGATCGCGGTACAGTGAGCTATCTGATTTCTCTCCTTTTCTGTGGTGCGTGCGATTCCAGCAAGCGAGGATGAATGGCAGCACCTACAATTGCACCGATATCTGTTGAATTCGAAGGCGCCACGGTAAGCGACCGTGTGGCGACTCCGGCGCTGCTTGGCGCAATGCTCAAGGCAGCGGAAAAGATCAGCGACCTGATCTTTTCTCCAGGCCGTCCGCCGCAAGTCCAGGTGTATGGGCAAATGATTCCCGTCCAGGCGCCCGGACTGACCTTCTTGACGGCCGACGATACCCGCCATATCGCAGCAGACTTAATCGGCGATAACAAGCAGGCCATCACCACGCTCCGCGAACATGGAGCCTGCGACATCTCCTACGGATTACCTGGCCTGGCTCGCTTCCGAGTCAACATCTTCATCCAGCGCGGAAGCTGCGCGGTAGTGATGCGCGTTATTCCGACCAACATTCCCGATTTTGATTCGCTGCGTCTGCCCGGACAACTCTCGGAGGTGACCAAGCTTCGAGATGGAATCGTTCTCGTGACGGGCCCCGCGGGATCCGGTAAATCTTCTACCCTCGCGGTGCTTCTCGATAGCATCAACCGGGAGAAGTATTACCACATCATCACGATCGAGGACCCAATAGAGTTTCTTCACAATCACAAGTGTTCCACGATCCACCAGCGCGAGTTGCACAGCGATACGCCCAGCTTCGCGCATGCTCTCCGTTCGGCAATGAGGCAGGCTCCTAAAGTAATCCTGGTCGGGGAAATGCGCGACCGGGAGACGATCGAAATCGTGCTCGAGGCCGCCGAAACCGGACACCTGGTCTTCTCCAGCCTCAATACGATGGACGCTTCGAAGACGGTGGAGCGAATCGTCAGCTCCTTCTCGCCGGCCGAGCAGCAGTCAGTGCGCGAACGCTTTGCCAAGTCATTCCGCTACATCATCTGCCAGCGCCTTCTGCCCAAAGCAGATCGGAGCGGGCGGGTCGCCGCATTCGAAATCCTGAAGGCCAATCCACGAACTCGCGAATGTATCGAGAAGGGCGAGCACGAAGACGATACGCTGCTCGATGCCATGAAGACCGCGTCGGCTGAGGGAATGCAGTACTTCGACGGAGAGATTGCCGAATTGGTTCACGACCGGGTGGTGGACCTCGAAGTCGGTCTTTCTTTCGCGAGCAATCCCGCCGTGCTTGGTCAGGAACTGGCAAGATAAATACAGGGTCAGACAATCGCCTTCAATTCGGATAAGGTTCGCCATCCTTCACAACTCTGATGAAATGATCGGTGAACTTTGCGTGCATTTCCGGCACATCGTACTTCGGCATATGACAGGTCGTACAGTTCGTAGTTGCCTTTGGGCAGACTTCGTGTGCAGGCTCGGCTGCGTTCGATTTATCCGATTGCTCGCCGTGGCAAGCCAAACATCGCTGATCGTAATATCCGGCATCGTGAACCAGAGGCTGGTGCGGGTTGTGGCAGGCGATACAAGTCAGGCGGCTATCGCCTTGAAGTCCCCAGCAGCGGCTTTTTTCCAAACGGTACGGTTGGAAGCGCACGTTGTTGGGGCGCAGCAGATTTGATTCAAGAACATCGGCCGAGGTCATGTGGCATGCCCCGCAGAAGTCGACCGACTGCAAAGGACGGAGTGAGCGCGGATTGAATATCAGCGCCTTCGCGTCATCGATCTGGTTCATGGTCGCGGCGACAGTGTGATCTAAGCCTGGACCGTGGCAGGCCTCACAGCTGACTCCAGGTACCGCTTGCCTCGGATCAAACTGTTCCTTCGTAGTAGAAGCGGTCGTATGACACCCGAAACATCGCGCCCCAGTCTCCTGCGTAAGGCTCATTCCCAGAGCTTTGTGAAGATCGCCCGGGTCGGTTACCGGTTCATGTCCAGGAGTCGTTCCCATTCCGTGCAATCCACGGAAACTGCTCACCTGGCTGTCGTAAAGGGTTCCGTTTTTCCCGAGGATATACGTCTGACCTCGCACACCGGCACCGAACGTCCATTCGATCTCGGCCTCGATCGATTGCTTGCCGGAACTAACGGTCAGCGTCGGATCGGCGCCGTCGACCGTTATCCGATATAGATATCCTCCGCTTCGAACTCTATCCGCCACGAGCTTTGAACCCTCAACCCCCACGGCAGAGCGATAGGAGGCTTTTGCCATGGGTGTTGCCACCTGAGACTCAGCTTCGTCGGCGTGACACTCTCGGCACTGGCTTTCGCCCACATACGCTGCTGCTGGGGCCGTTCCCTTGGTCGGCCACCATGGACGGGAAAACACACGGTATTCGGTGGTGCTGGACAGCTTCACCGGGGCTGCGGCTTGGCCTAGTAAAGCGATGAGTGTCAAGTAGCCTGCGACGAGAAGGGAAGAAGCGAGAACGACACAAGCAAAGGCACAGGGAGGAAAGGCAAGCCAACTCCGCCAGGATCGTGCACGACGCTGTACAACACTGCTCACACCGAACTCGGTCGAGCACGCCCGCAACGATTATAGAGCACGCCAGCGAGGAGTCTGTATGCTGCCCAGTTCTTTCCCGGGTTCTCCCAGACAGTTATGATCTTTTCATGTCCGTCGCACCACTTTCCTCGAATGTGTTGAGTTTTGAAGACGCTCGAGGTCTAGTCGAGCAGCACGCCGCGCTCGTTCAGACCGGCGAGGGAGAATCTGTCGACCTGCTCCAGGCCGCCGGTCGCGTTCTCGCGAATCCCGTTCTCGCGGACCGTGACATTCCACCCTTTCCTCGGTCGACCCGGGATGGCTTTGCGGTTCGTTCGGTCGATGTATCAAAGGTGCCCGCAACTCTGCAGGTGATCGGAGAGATAAAAGCCGGTCAGGAGCCTGAAACGATTCCCTCGAGTTTGGGAGATAAACAGACTGTTTCAATCATGACCGGAGCCCCTGTGCCCCCGGGGGCGGATGCGGTCGTCATGGTGGAGTACAGCTCGCTGCGCGGCGATCAAGTCGAAATCACGAGAAGCGCTAAAGCTGGAGAAAATATTGTTCCCCGCGGAGCAGAAGCGCAGGAAGGAAGCCGACTCATCAGCCGCGGTATGAATTTGAACGATGCGGCAATTGCTCTCGCTGCTTCCGCGGGCAAATCGCGATTGCAGGTTTACCGGCGCCGCACGGTCTCTATCATCACCACGGGAGACGAGATCGTAGATGTCGAATCCACACCCGGCCTAACTCAGATTCGCAATTCGAATAGTTATTCGCTCGCGGTCCAGATACGAGCCGCCGGCGGAGAGCCAAGGATTTTGCCGATTGCGCCGGATGAACCGCAACGCTTGCGAAGCCTAATCGAAGAAGGGTTGAAATCAGATCTGCTGCTGCTCACGGGTGGAGTTTCGATGGGACGGTACGACTTGGTCGAACAGGTTCTGTCGGAAATGCACGCGGAATTTTTCTTTACCGGCGCGAAAATCCAGCCGGGACGTCCCGTGGTTTTCGGCCGATGTCGCTCCGGCAAAACTACGGGGGACGATTCGACTCGCGAACAAGCGGCTACTTACTTCTTCGGTCTGCCAGGAAATCCTGTCTCCACCATGGTGACTTTCGAACTCTTCGCTCGCCCGATGCTGGAGGCCCTCGCCGGAATGGAGCCACGAGCGCTCATGTTTGTACACGCAAGGCTGAGGTCCGAGATTCGCGTCAAGCCTGGTTTGAAACGTTTCCTTCCCGCAATCCTGTCCGGAAAATTCGAGCAATCGCAAGTCGACCTCGTGCCTTGGCAAGGATCGGGAGACATCGCTGCAACGGCCCGCGCCAATTGCTACGTCGTGATCCCGGAAGATCGCGATTACATTCCAGCCGGCAAATTTGTCGCGATCATGATGCGTTAGCCGCTTGCTCCGTGCAGCATAGTCCCGGCGCACCGTCCCATGTAAGATAATGAGGAATCGCTGTTCTACTGCATGCCGAAGAAACTATCGCACTACGATCGCGGGGGCCGCGCCCGCATGGTGGATGTCTCCGGAAAATCCGCAACTCGCCGCGAGGCCGAAGCCAGCGGTTTCGTCAAAGTCAGGCCCGAGGTGCTGGCGGCGATTCCTCAGAACCCGAAAGGCGATCCGCTGGAAGTCGCTCGCATCGCGGGCATCATGGCCGCCAAGCATACGTCCGACCTGATTCCGATGTGCCATCCTCTACCGTTGTCGCTCGTTGATGTCGATTTGCGCCTGTGCGAAAATGGCGTCGCTGTTGCCTCCAAAGTCACCACAACCGCCGAAACCGGCGTTGAAATGGAGGCCCTGGTGGCGGTCAGCGTCTCCGCCCTCACGCTCTATGACATGCTCAAGGCGGCCGACAAGGGGATTGAGATTCGAGAGATTGTGCTGGAGCGCAAGAGTGGGGGGAAGAGCGGCGAGTACAAGCGTCGGAAGTAAATTGCGAATCCATGGCTGACAACGTCAAACTACTCGTGGTCGACGACAACCCGATGGTGCTCGGAATGCTTCAGCAGGCCTGGTCGCCGCTGGCGCAAGTCACCACCGCGACAGATGCAGCGGATGCCTTGCTGAAGGCGGTCGACGATGCTCCCGACTTGCTGGTGTGCGATTACCGCATGCCGGGGATGGATGGACGTCAGCTTGTTGAAAAATTGAAGAGCCGCCCCGCCACCGCCAACTTTTCCACGGTGCTGATGGCGAGCAAGGCTGACATCGCAGAGCGTCTTTCTCCGCAAGACGCGGCGGACGATTATCTAGAAAAACCTTTTTTCCTGAAAGATGCGACGCGACGCGTGAAGCGTATGCTCGACCGCATCGCGCTCGAGAAGATGGCGAAGACTGCGCCTTCCGACGGTGTTGTGCGCGGAAGCCTTTCGCAGATGAACGTCATTGATCTCATGCAGTCACTTGAGATGGGCCGCAAGAGTTGCCAACTCTCTCTCAGCAACGAAGGCGACAAATGCGAAGTGTTCTTCGTTGAAGGCCAGGTAAAGCACGCCACGTACGGATCCTTAGTTGGCGACGAAGCTGTTTTCAAAGTGCTCCGCTGGACCGGCGGAAGTTTCCAACTCGACTTTGAAGGCAAGACCGACAAAGAGACGACTCAGCTCAATACGCAAGGACTTTTGATGGAAGGCTTGCGGCTGCTCGATGAATCATCCCGTGATTCCGGTGGAGAGCCCGAGCCTGCCGCAGAATCGGCTCCAGTCGCTGCGAGTGCTCCTGTCACCGTGCCTTCGAGCGCGCCCTCCAGCGCTCCGAGCCGTGGCAGAGAAGAAGAGGAAGATGTCCTCCTCGATGGCTGACGCTTCCCAACTTCTCACAGCGGCGGTCGTGACGGTCAGTGATTCTTGCGCCCGCGGGGAGCGCGAAGACAAGTCGGGGCCGGGAGTTGCTCGGTTGCTTGAGAAGTTGAAGATTTCAGTTTCCGCCCGCGAAATCGTTTCTGACGATCCGATTCAAATACAAAATCTGCTGATACGACTAGCGCGCGAAGTGCGACTGATTATCACGACTGGCGGCACAGGTATCGCTGCGCGCGATGTTACTCCGGAGGCGACTGAGGCTGTGTGCGATCGCGTGTTGCCTGGCGTTGCTGAAGTTATGCGTACGGCCGGCATGAAGAAAACCCCATTCGCTGCTCTCAGCCGCGGCGTGTGCGGAGTTCGAGGCAAAGCTTTGATCCTCAACGTGCCGGGCAGTCCGACCGGGGCGGTCGAGTCGCTAGAAGCGGTGGCACAGTTGCTTCCCCATGCGATCGATCTTTTGAGCGGGAAGACGGAGCATTAGACGCAGGGCTGCCATCGCGACTGAGACCCTTGCGACCGGACAGCCGAGGGCGGCTGTCCCCACATGTGTTGTCGAAAAATTGACTAGTGAGTGTTCCTGATCTTTCCCGGACCCACGATCGCGCGGCCGGGGTACAAATCCGGGACCATCTTTCCATCATCGATCAACAACTTTCCAGCGACCACCAACTCGTGAACGCCGACGCTCGGCTCCATCGGTTTTGCAAAGGTGGATCGATCACTGATCGTTTGCGGATCGAAGACCACGATGTCGGCGTCCGCGCCTTCCTGGAGCCGTCCCTTTTGCCGCGCAGTGGGAGTCGAGCGTTCCAGCATCTGCGCGGGCATCAGCGTCATCTTGCGCAGGGCTTCCATCAAGGTCAAAGTCTTTTTGTCCCGAACATATTGTGCCAACACACGCGAATACGTTCCGGCATTGCGTGGATGGGCTTCCAACCCGTCGCTCGCGATCATGATGAGTGGATTCGGAATGACCGCGTCAACGACCTCCTGAGTATTTGAAAAGATCAACACCCACTGCTGTTTGCTTGAACCGTGCAGTTCATCGAACCGTTCTTTGGTGAGATGTTCGCCGGTGTCGGGCAGAACGAGATCGCTATAGTCGATTCCAAGCTTTTCGCGCCAGCCCGGATTAAATACAGCCGAATTGATGGCGGTCATTCCAGCGATGTAAGGATAAGCCTCCGTTGTCACATCGAGGCCATGAGCTCGCGCCCCTTCGATCAGTGAGAGGCATTCCAGAGAATCGCGCAGGCAGGTACTGTTGATGTGAACGATGTGCAGGGCCGCGCCGGTGATCGCGGCTGCTCCGATGACCTCTTCCACAGATTGGATGGCCGAACCGGGTTCCACCCGACCGGCGCTTCGCATGTGGGTATACACGGGCATTTTACGTTCGGCAGCCACGCGGAACATATCGATGACCTCGAGACGGGTTGCACCGGGCGTGTATTCAATGCCCATGCCGATGCCGAGTGCGCCCGCATCGAGTTCATCGCGCAGGCGTTGCTGAATGCGCGCGACCTGATCGGGAGTAGCAGCCGTTTCTGTAGCCGGTCCGCTTTTCGGAAGGATGTTCCCGCCGGGCAATCGCGCGCCGAAAATCAGGGAGCGCGCACCAACATGGCTCGCTGTCGTTCCATAGTGAATGAGCGAATGCCCTTCCTTCGATTTCAAGAACTCGGCGACGTCGGGAGCGCCGATCTCCATCTCGAGCGCGGTGGTCACGCCGTCGAACGCCTTGAGACGCTGGCTGGCGAGATCCTGCGCATGCTGATGCAGGTCGATGAAACCCGGCGAGACGACCAGTCCCTTAGCATGAACGACGCTGCGCCCGTCGAGGGTGCTAGTGGAAATTCTTGCGATCTTTCCGTCGCGGATACCGACGTTGCGGACTGCGTCGAGACCCGTTTCAGGATCCATCACGCGGCCGCCTTCAATAACCAAATCGTACTGCTGGGCCGAGAGGATGCTGCTCGCGAACAGGAAACAGCAGATTAGAAAATTACGCATAGGTGCTCCAACGGAAGCGATCATAGCAGGGAGAACTTCTGCTATGCGGAGCTCTGCTGCTCTGATTGAGCCATCGAGCCAGGACAGCCGAGGCGGCTCTCCCCACTTGAAGCGGGGTGTCGCGTACACTAGCTGTTTCGTTTGAAGACCATCGGGCACATTTTGGCGCGGTATTCGGCATGGATTCTTGGGCTGATGAAAGTGCTCGGAATCTGGGGCGTCTTTGTCATCGCTTTTGCCGACAGCGCTCTATTGGGTATGCCGGTGGACTTCGTCGTCGCCACCTACGTGTACCACGATCGCAAGCGGCTCATCCTCTACGTTGCGATGGCGGCTCTGGCCTCGGCGCTCGGCAGCATTCCCCTCTATGTCATCGGATATCTTGGCGGCGAGAAGGTTCTACGCAAACGAATCTCTGAAGAGCGCTTCCTGAAGATCCATCGATCCTTTGAGCGACACGAATTCTGGGCGCTGATGTTTCCCGGCATGTTGCCTCCGCCAATGCCCTTCAAGATCTTTGTGCTGGCGGCAGCTGTATTCGAGATGAGATTCCGGGACTTTCTGGTAGCGATTTTTGCCGGAAGGTGCGTGCGGTTCGGAGTGCTTTCGGTGTTGGTGCTGTATTTTGGGCCCGAGATCATTGGGCTCCTCGGAAGTTTGTTCAAGCGACACTGGATCTGGATCGTAGCCGCGATTTTTGCAGGTATCTGCCTCTGGCTGGTCTTGCGAGCGATTCGACGCTCAAAACAAATCGAGCAAGAGGACTAGTCAGTCCGCTTGCTCGACGCGACATTCTTAGATATTCGAAAAATCAGGCTGCGGCGGCGTCATCGCCCGATCGATGCATCCATCCGGAAAGCGCGTGGATGAGCACTGGAGTTCCGAACATGGCGACCGAAAAGAACAGATCGCTCTCAAGCGTGCCCCGGAAGAAGGGAATTCCAGCAGTGTAGGACATCATCAACCCGCTAAAGCCGCGAGGATACATATTGGGCCATGCCGCCCAAACGGCGAAATTGCTGATCAGGAAGAAAGACACCGAGCTGGCAAGGGCCGCCCCGATCACACGCAACATTCCAGATTTCTCGCGCAATGTAGTACCGAGCAGGATGATCGCGGCGTACCACGCCCAAGTCACGAGCGTGTCCCACGAAAGAACGGAAGAGTAGACGAACTTGGTCAGGATGACATCGGTCGCTGCCAACAGCACCACGGGAATCCACATCTGGCGGCGTGAACCGCGGGCGCCGAAGAACAGCAGCGACGCGGCTATCGGAGTGAAGTGCCAGGCGTGCGGGAGGACATTCAGAGGTCCAGCGAATGGAAGAAAGCGAACGGCAATTGCCAACAGGACGAATAGATAGGGCAGCATGGTCACCTCGATGAATGAGTATCTATTCTGTGCGCTGGAGGCGCTGCCGTCAAGAGAGAGGATGATTTGTCACGGCGATGTCAACAAAGGCTCTGGCAACCTCTACCGTTGTCCGGGCTCCGGAAGGACGACTTGCTTTGTGTCATCTCCGTACACGTCTCCAACGACGTGCAAATCTTTGTCGAGTTCCACGGCGGCTCCAAGTGCATTGCGGCTGCGTCCTCGGCTGATCGCGTCGGGAATTCGAACATAACGAAGATCCTGAAAGTGCACGATGTACGCTCTCGGCGGTGAGCCGACCGTTTCCGTTTCGGTGATTGGATATTGAGCCCAATCCAGAAACACGCGACCGATGTACGATCGCTTCGCCGCGAGGGTGATCGGAGTTTCCTCCGGCTTGTAACGAATCTCGAGACGTCCCTCTGGATCGACCTCTGGGCCAAGAGAGTTCACCGGAGCCAGCGCGAAGAAGGCGGGAGTCTCGACAACGCCATCCCACTGAAACGGGTTGATCCAGTGGGGGTACGCTGAGGCTTTCAAAGGGTCCACGTCGTTGTACGTTCGCGCTTCGAGGGCATTGATGGCGCGGCGATGCTCGTAGTCGCGTACTCCCCACATCAGCACAATGCCGATCAGGGCGAGGCTGGCCGCAAGTCTTCCACGAGGGCCTCGTTGTTTAGCGCCGACTTCTGAATCGATCAGGGAGAACAAGCCTGGAACGACGAGACCGAGAATCAAGAACACAAGCATGACAGGCTCGACGATGAACACGATGTCCCACGAATACCATTTTTCAGAAAAAGGCCAGAAGGGCCGGACGCCATAGTTGTTCGTGAAGTCGAGCAGGATGTGGCTGAGTCCGGCGAGGCAGGCGTAGAGGAAAAGTATTCCCCAACGAGGCGGCAGGTTGGGATCGTTGGTCTTGCGCCCGCGTAGCCGCCAGATCAGGTAGACGAAAGCAACGACGACGATGGCGTCAATGGCAACGCCCACGAATGAGTGAGTAAATCCGCGGTGATGAGCGAAGCCGAAGGCCGGCCCACCGAAGCGCCCGATGATGTCGAGATCGGGAGCCTCAGCTGCGAGCGTGAGGGTGAGAGTGGCGAGCGCGCTCTTGCGATTGAGTCCGGCACGTCCCATGCACGCGCCGGTGAGGAAATGGGTGACGGGTTCCAAGCGATGAAGTTTACCTTAATCCTGTTGGGAACGGTTCGCGGGCACATCACGTCTGGATTTCTATCGCGCCGGAGCCAGCAGGGTCAGTGCGTCGGGGACGACCGAGAGCTCTGCCGGAAGGCTGCCGATGAGTTCTCCGTCGGCCTCGACATAAATCTTCCGCTGGGGTTGAGCTTCTGAAGTCCCAGCATAGCCGCAGGATGCTTTTGTGCTGTAGACGAGCTCGATCCCCGGGATATTCCAGGTGCCACCGAGAAGACATCGAGTAACGTAGGCGAGATACGCGAGTCGGCTGCCGGTATGGGCCAAGATGATTCGCATGTCGTTGCGGTCGATAGAGGCTCCGGGAGCAAACTCACGAATCACTCCGCCGAAGTGTCGAATGCGGACCGCCAGCATTTCCGTAACGTCAGCGCTCTTTGCCACGCTCGAGCCAGTTTCGGCATATCCGACTCGAAAGCGCGTCATCGGATAGGTAAACCACATTTGCCAGGCTTTAGCGTAGTAGGCGGCCATGCCGAGGTGTTGCTTCACTCCGGTTTGCAGCTTGTAGAAAAGGTGGGCGTCGACGCCGATCCCTGCAGTAATGATGAAGTAGCGTGTGGCTTCGGTGCCAGTCATGTCGAGACACGTTATGCGGCCCAGGGCGACTCGCCGGGGCACGCCATGCAGAGCAGCTTCTGCTGCTGCGGGCAACTTAAGCGGTAGGCCGAGATCATGGGCAAGCGCGTTGGCGGTTCCCATTGGAAGTATTGCGAGCGCTATCTGTGAGCCCGCGAGCACCTGGGCAATATTGTGGATCGTGCCGTCGCCACCGCAGGCAAAGATG
The DNA here is from genome assembly GCA_963793945.1 of uncultured Acidobacteriota bacterium. Taxonomy (GTDB): domain Bacteria; phylum Acidobacteriota; class Terriglobia; order Terriglobales; family Acidobacteriaceae; genus Sulfotelmatobacter. The sequence continues at coordinate 463,776 of CAWCCE010000005.1, forward strand.
GTGTCGCAACCAGAGGTGATGGCTCGCCGCGCTTCTTCTTCCGCATGCTCCGGAGAATTCGTGGGAACGAGTTCTGCGTCGACTCCACCGCGGCGCAGGACTTCGAGCGCAGATTGCAGGTCGCGCTGGCGTTGCTTGCTTCCGCCGGAGTCCGGATTGTAGAGCAAGGCCGCCTTGCGCATAGGTGCTCGAAGCTGGATTGTACCGGAGAGGAAGCGGTTCACAGACGGATCAACGTGAGCCCCACTCCCACATGCCGAACATCGCTTTTTGCGGCAGCGGATGGCCGAGTTGGCGAGCGAGCATCGTGATTTGTCCGCGATGGTGGGCGTCATGTGCAATCAGATATCCGATGAAGCCAGCGACATCCGGGCGAAAGTTCTTGATGCGGCCGTTGCCTTCCATAGCGCGGGCGATGATCGACTCTAAAGCGCGGCAGCTGACTTCGAGACCCCGGACCGCTTGGGCCGGAGTAACAGATGCGCGGTCGAGTTGGTCGGGAATCTCCTCGGCTTTTGCGGCCTTAAGCCACATTACGCGAACGTTGTGCATGTGGGCGACGATGGCAGCGATCGTGCGGCCTTTTCCTTCCGGCGTCTTCTCGCGCCATGCGGGAGCAGGAAGATTTTCGATCAAGTAAAGGTTGATGCGGTTGTTCGTCTGGAAAGCTTGTAGCAATGCCGAAGAGAGTTGGGCGACATAAGTGTCGGTCGCGGTTTCAGTGGCTGCGCGGGCGGTTTCTGGGCATAGTTCACTTGCTCGCGATTGATGCGGTACGGGCTTAATTTGGCATATGCCGCGCACTGCTTGCAAGGCAGATACATGCGGATCTCCCGGCCGACAGGGTAATTTGGCTCTCTTGCTATACCTGAGTATTGCGGATAGGCTGTGCGGGCAATTTTTTCGGTGGAGATCGCTAGGATGAAATCTTCGACAGTTTTCTGGGTCGCGCTTTCTATTTCCTCGTTCATTTCGATTTCTTCGTTTGCCCAATGCACGCTGCCGGGAGTTCCATCGGCGGGGACCATCGATTCCACATTCGACGGCTACGTTACGCAGAATGGGCCTGGATGGACTGGTGCCGACGGAACTTATTCGCTGCTCCTTCCAGATGGGACCAATCTCTGGATGTGGTCGGACTCATACATCGGCACCGTCAATCCCACCACCCGCCTGCGTTCCAGCGACCTGTTCAGCGCACACAATTCGCTCACCATTCTGAATCAGGCTACGGGAGCGTGGACGACGGTCGGCTATCCTCCGAAAACAACTTCGTATTTCGTTCCCACCAAGAAGGCGGATTGGTTCTGGCAGGGTGGCGGATATCTCACGCAGCCATCGGCAGGGACGTATCAGATCAAGATCATGTTGCTGGAGTGGACCGGGCTCTTCAAACTGGTCGGGCATTCGGTGGCGACGCTGTCGTGGCCGAGCCTGGCGATCAGTTCCATTACGCCGGTTGCGGGTCTTAACACGACGCTAGAGTGGGGAACGAAAATTCTGCATGAGGGGAACTACTACTACATCTACGGGCTGAAGGATCCGGGCACAGACACGAAGACTCCGTATGTGGCACGAATGTCGTCGCTCACTTATCTGACCAACGCCAACAAATGGCAGTTTTGGAATGCGACGCAAGGCAAGTGGCTGGCCGGGGAATCCAATGCGACGGCGATGACTGGCGTGGCCGCGGTCACGCCTGAGTATTCCGTCGACGCGATGACCTACAACGGCGGAACGTTTTACCTGATGGCGGGAATGGATCCCCAGAATCCTGCGTACCCACTTTGGGATGCTGTGACCACCTGGTATTCGTGCTCGCCGCAGGGTCCGTGGTCGAACAAAACTACGGTATATACCGCCCCTGAGGCCGGCGCCAACGGTTGCAAGACTGGCACACTCGTGACCTACAACGCCAAGGCGCATACGGAATTTACCGATGCCGATGGGATCCTGATGTCGTACAACGTGAATGCGAACGACGGCGACAGATTTAGTGTGCGCGAACGATTACAAGCCGCGATTTGTGAGGGTGCAGATTCCGGGCGTGACCGGCGCCAATAAATAGTATATCTGATCGTCGCCGTCATCTAGGCGTCATCCTGAGCGTAGCCGTTTTTCAGGCGGAGCGAAGGATCTCGCGAGGTTACTAACTTAGCCTAGCCTTTGTCGGCGGCTTTCTCTGGGACTTTCCCGGGCAATATAATTCTTCTGCGATGCCAGCCGAAAAAGACGTCGAAAAGAAGACCGAAGCCCTCCGTGAGAAGATTCGCCACCACGAGTATCTCTATTACGTTCTCGACAATCCTGAAATCAGCGATCTCGATTTCGACAAGCTGATGCGGCAGTTGAAGGATTTGGAAGCTGAGCACCCGGCTCTGCTCACTCCCGATTCGCCAACGCAGCGCGTGGGCGGCAAGCCGCGCGAGGGATTCGTCAAATTACGGCACTCGTCGCCGATGCTGTCGCTCGACAATACGTACAACGAAGACGAGCTGCGCGACTGGGAACGGCGCGTGCACGAACTCACCGGCCGCCAGGAAGTCGATTACGTTTGTGAACTCAAGTTGGACGGCATGTCTCTGGCGCTGATCTACGAGGATGGCAAACTTGAGCGTGGCGTGACCCGCGGCGATGGAACTACCGGTGAAGACGTCACTCTCAACGTGCGAACCGTTCGCTCGATTCCACTCTCGATCGACAAAGGGAAGCTGAAGAAGGCTGGAATTCCGGTCGATTTTGAAGTGCGGGGCGAGTTGCTGATGCCGACCGCGTCGTTCAAGAAGATCAACGAAGAGCGCGAAAAGAACGGGCTGCCAACTTTCGCGAATCCTCGCAACTTCACCGCGGGCACGATTCGACAGCTGGATGCAAATATAACGTCGGAACGGCGCATGGATTTTTTCCCGTACATCCTGCTCGAAAACGGCCGCACTTATTTCGATCGCCATTCGAAGACGCTCAGCGCGCTTGGCGCTGCCGGATTCAAAGTCAACGCAAACCATAAGCTCGTTCATTCGATGGACGAGGTCTGGGCCTTCATCCAGCAGTGGGAAGGGAAGCGCGATTCCCTCCCTTACGAGATCGACGGCATCGTAGTGAAAGTTGACCGCACCGGCCTGCAGGACGAGCTCGGCTTCACGGGCAAGGCCCCGCGCTGGGCGATCGCTTATAAATACGCCGCGCGCGCGGGAATCACGAAACTCGAAGACATACGCGTGCAGGTCGGGCGAACAGGAAAGCTCACACCCGTCGCGATGCTGGCGCCGGTTTCAATTGGTGGAACGACCGTCCGGAACGCGACTCTTCACAACATGGACGAGATCGAACGCCTCGGGGTCAAGATCGGCGATTACGTTCAGGTGGAACGCGGTGGCGACGTCATCCCGAAGGTGGCGAAGGTGATCGACGACAAAGATCATCCGCGCGGGACAAAAGAGTTTGTCATGCCGGAGAAGTGCCCGGTGTGCGGGACTAAAGTCGTACGCACTGAGGGAGAAGTCGACTACCGCTGCGTGAATGCGAATTGTCCGGCCAAGCTGTTGGGTACGATCCTTCATTTTGCCTCGCGGGGCGTCATGAACATCGACGGGATGGGGGAATCGCTCGTCAATCAGTTGATCGAAAAAGGCCTGGTCAGAAATGTCGCCGACATTTACGACCTCACGAAGAAAGATCTGCTGAGCTTGGAGCGCTTCGCCGACAAGTCGGCGCAAAATATTCTCGACGAGATCGAAAATTCAAAGAAGCTGCCACTGGAGCGAGTGATCTACGGCCTCGGCATCCGCATGGTGGGCGAGCGCACCGCACAGTTCCTGGCAGAGCACTTCGGATCGATGGAAGCCATTGCCAGCGCGAGCGTCGAGGAACTGCAGAACGTCAATGAAGTTGGGCCTCGCATAGCCGAAAGCCTCGCGGAGTTCTTCAGCAATCCTGCCAACAAGAAGTTGGTCGATCGACTTGGCAAAGCGGGCCTGGCATTCAAGGGACAAAAGAAACAACGCGGCACGAAACTCGCAGGAAAGACCTTCGTTCTGACCGGCACACTGGCGCATTTCACGCGCGACGAAGCCAAGAGGATGATTGAAGACGCCGGAGGAAAAGTAACTGGCTCCGTCAGTAAGAAAACTGACTATGTAGTCGCCGGCGCCGACGCCGGCTCAAAACTCGACAAGGCGAAAGAGTTAGGCGTAGCAGTGATCGACGAAAAGGAAATGGAAGAACTAGCGGGCTAGCAAGCACATGTGGGACATCCGCCCTGGGCTGTCCGTCGAGCGCAGATCGACTCCCGCTTGAATTATTCGCGAAGGGATTTCACGCGGCCTAGCAATTGTTCCGGCAGACAATCAAAGTTTGAGGCAATTTCCGGAGACCGAACTGTATCGTGAAGGGCTTGGCCCATTAAAGAAAGCACGTCATGGAAGTCGTCTGGAAGGTTTTGATCAGCCCAGTCACGTTCCCATCCATCCGACAACATGAAAAACATATCAGTTGCCCAGCAATTTGCAGTCGTTCTGCCTTCATCAACTAGATACTCTAGGAGCTTTTCAAGATTTCTCTTCAGACCTCCAAGGTCGGTCGGCGTTGACAGGATGCTGGAGTAGATCCCGTGCAAGAGCGGGCGCAGTTCAGGGGAGACAGATTCCCCATGCCAATTCTTATCCACTGCCGACCATGCATCTTCAAAGCCAGCCATTCTGGTTCGACACTTTCTTACTTCTTCATCTTCTCCCGCATCTTCGCCCACGTCACATCCAAAGTTTCCGGAAGAATCCTCGTTTCTCCCACCACCGAAACGAAGTTCGAGTCAGCGACCCATCGCGGCAGAACGTGCATGTGGATGTGTCCGGCGATCCCGGCCCCGGCCGCCTTCCCGATGTTCATTCCAAGATTGACTCCATCCGGCCGGTAGAGCTCCCGCAGGACCGACTCCATCCGCTGCGAAAGCGCCATCATTTCATTGGCGGCCTCGACAGGCAGTTTGCGCAATTCGTCCAGATGCGCGTAAGGCACGACCATCACATGTCCGGGTGTATACGGGTATGCATTCAAGATGACGAAACAATGCTGGCCGCGGTACACAATGTGCGTCTTGGCGTCGTCCCTCTCCTTCGGCGCGTCGCAAAACACGCACTCACCGCTCTTTTGCGTGGAGGAAACGTAGGCATAACGCCAAGGAGTCCAGAGGTAATCCATAGCAGGGCAGGTTAGCAGATGCGGGGAACGGAGGAAACTGCGAGCCTATCACTGGAGCGCCGTGCATTGCGCCCGGAGAGCCCTCGGCCTGGCTAATTCGCATCCCTAAACCTCCGTAGTCGTGCGCCGAAGCTGAGTTGAAACCCCAGCGTTTCACCCGTTTCTTCTAAATTGAAACGCTGCTGTAACATGCGCGGGATTTGGGTTTGACACTGTTCGCGCGCGGTTGCTATAGTCGAAGAGTTCCCATTGGACGCGGGTTCTCTGTTAAACGTCCGACAGCTGGGATTGTCCAAGCTCACTCGCCAGGGTGGGCCCACCACAACCAAACGACTCATCCAGCAGTCCGCAACGCAGGCCCCGCATCCCATCATCAGAGAGGCATAACCTTGTTCGACGAAACCACCGACCCCCATTCCGATTCCACCTCCACCGTTGTCACAGAAGCCGAGCCGACAACAGAACAGCATTTGCCTGAAACCACCCAGTCTGCCGCCGGCAGCGAATCGTCCGACGCATCGTCGTCCAACGAGGATTTCGCCTCCGCGCTCGAGACCTTCACCACTGAGGCCGAGGAAGCGGTCAGCGAAGATCGCGTCATCAAAGGCACCGTGCTGAAGCTGACGGCAACGCACGTGGTAGTAGATATCGGGGCAAAATCGGAGGGTATGCTCGCCCTCTCGGAGGTTCTCGACCACGAGGGCAACCCGAAGTTCAAGCCCGGCGACGAAATCGATGTCATGCGCGACAAGGGCGAAGCCGAGGAGGGGTACGTCCGGCTCTCGCACCAGAAGGCGCAGCGCATTCACGCCTGGGAGGAAATTGAGAAGGCCTACAACGAGAAGAAGCCGATCAAGGCAGTCGTGATCGATCGCATCAAGGGCGGCCTTACCGTCGATATTCACGGCGCACACGCGTTCTTGCCCGGTTCGCAGGTTGATCTTCGCCCCATCCGTAATCTCGACGGGATGAAGGGGCAGACGATCGAAGTCTCGGTCATCAAGCTGAACAAGAAGCGCGGCAACATCGTGGTCTCGCGCAAGGAACTGCTCGAAGGCGAGCAGAATGAGAAGCGTTCGAAGACCTTGGAGCATCTGGAAGAAGGTTCGGTGCTCACCGGAGTCGTGAAGAATCTGACTGAGTACGGCGCGTTCGTCGATCTGGGCGGACTCGATGGGCTGCTGCACATTACCGATATGTCCTGGGGACGCCTTACTCACCCCAAGGATTTGGTTAACGTCGGCGATCAGATTCAGGTCAAAGTTCTCAAGTACGATAAAGACAAGCAGCGCGTTTCGCTCGGATTCAAGCAACTCACGCCTGATCCGTGGCTCGATGCCGAGCACCGTTATCCCGAGGGTGCACATGTCGGCGGACGCGTCATCAGCGTGACCGACTACGGTGCATTCGTTGAGCTGGAGCAGGGCATTGAAGGCCTTGTCCACGTCAGCGAGATGACGTGGTCGAAGCGGATGAAGCATCCGTCGAAGCTGGTCAACGTGGGAGATCAGGTCGAGTGCGTCGTCCTTAATGTGAATCCGACCGAGCGTCGTATTTCGCTCGGCATGCGCCAACTAGCGACCAATCCATGGGATTCGCTGCACGAGAAATTCCCGGTCGGCATGACGGTTGAAGGACGCGTGCGCAACCTGACCGACTTCGGCGCCTTCATTGAAATCGAGGACGGCATCGATGGTCTGGTCCACGTCAGCAATCTGAGCTGGACCAAGCGCGTGAAGCATCCTTCGGAAGTGCTCAAGAAAGGTGATCGCGTGAAGGCCGTTGTGCTCGCCATCGAGCCCGACAAGCGCCGCCTGTCTCTAGGCGTGAAGCAACTTCAGCCTGATGTTTGGGAGTCGTTCTTCGCATCGCACCATGTCGGGGATGTGGTTCACGGCAAGGTGTTGCGCGTGGCTGCATTCGGGGCGTTTGTCGAAATCGCCGAGGGCGTCGAAGGCTTGTGCCACAAGTCCGAAGCCACCGATGAAAACGGACAGCCGCTGCATCTGGAGCCGGGCATCGAGCACGACTTCAAGATCATCAAGATGAATCCAGAAGAGAAGAAGGTGGGTCTCAGCATCCGCGCGGTGGGCGAAGAAGCCTCGCGCTCGGAAGTCGAAGCCTACAAGCAGCCGGTCTCGAGCACGAGCTCGACGATCGGTGAGCTGATCTCCTGGAAACGCGCCAGCAACGAAAATAATTAAGATCCGATTCTGGACTTCCTCAGGCCGCCTGCAAATGGCGGCCTTTGTTTTTCCTTCGTGTAACTTCGTGCCCTTCGTGGTTCGCGATGTTCTTTGACTCTCCGATGAAGCAACCCGAGTTTGGACGCTCCTGCCCACGGTGTTCTAGAATCTTTAGTTTGCCCTAAATCATCTGTTCTATTGAGGAAGACCTTGCCCGACACAATTTACGACGTAGCCATCATCGGCAGCGGACCTGCGGGATACACCGCCGCCATTCGCGCCGGCCAATACGGCCTTAAGACAGCTCTCATTGAAAAAGACGGATTCATGGGCGGCACTTGCCTGCACGTCGGATGCATCCCGACGAAAGCTCTGCTCTTCAATGCTGAACTTTGGGATCACCTGAAAGAAGCCAAGGAATTCGGCATCGAGGGAGTTGACGCTCGCAAGCTCAACTGGGCCGCCATCCAGGACCGCAAGAACAAGATCGTTGCCAAGCACACCAAGGGCCTCGAATTCCTGATGAAGAAGAACAAAGTCGAGACCATTAAAGGCTACGGCAAGCTGACTGGACCGTCGCAGAATGGCGTGCAGACCGTCGAAGTCACGAACGACGGCAAAGCGACTCAGCTCAAAGCGAAGAATGTGATTCTCGCGACCGGCTCTGAGGCGCGTATGCTTCCCGGCCTGGAAGCGAATGACCGAGTGCTGACGAACGTCGAGATTCTCAGCCTGAAAGAAATGCCGAAGTCGCTCGTGATTGTCGGCGCTGGAGCGGTTGGCGTGGAGTTTGCCTCGATCTACCGTTCCTTCGATTGCGAAGTGACGATTGTCGAAATGCTGCCGCGGTTGGTTCCAGTTGAAGACGAAGAAGTCTCAAAGGAACTCGCTCGCGTCTACCGTAAGCGCGGCATCAACTTTCACACCAGCGCGAAAGTCGACAAAGTCGAAAAAACGAAGACAGGCGTTGCGGTCACGATCACGGTCGATGGCAAGCAGCAGAAGATCGATGCCGAAAAGATTCTGATTGCAGTGGGGCGCAAGCCGCGCACCCAGAACATCGGCCTCGAACAAACAAAGATCAAGCCCGACCGCGAATTCATCAAGACCGATTCCTGGATGCAGACTTCCGAGCCAGGAGTCTACGCGGTCGGCGACATTGTCCTGGGCACGCCGCAGTTGGCCCATGTTGGCGCGATGGAAGCGCTCGTCGCTGTGGCGAAAATTGCCGGCAAGCCCGGCAAGCCGATCAATCCCGAGCACATTCCCGGCGCAACATACTGTCATCCCGAAATCGGCAGCGTCGGACTCACTGAAAGCAAGGCTCGTGAAGCTGGATACAACGTGAAAATCGGTAAGTTCCCGTTCTCCGCGAATTCGCGCGCATCGATCGTAGGACAGCACGAAGGTTTCATCAAGATCGTGTCAGATGCCGACTACGGCGAGATTCTAGGCGTGCACATCATCGGGCCCCAGGCTACAGAGTTGATTGCGGAAGCAGTAGCGGCCATGGAACTCGAAGCGACGGTAGAAGACCTGATGTGGACGATCCACGCGCACCCGACACTGGCTGAGGCCATGCTCGACGCGTCGAACAGCGTCTACGGGATGGCGATCAACGCGTAGAGTAGATAATTGGGAAATTGAGTAATTTAGAAATTTGGAATCCGGCTGGAAAGGGCGGCGATGGTTTCAATTACCCAATTACGAAATCACCCGATTACTCAATGATTTCCGTCGTCCAACTCGGCACCGTCGATTACGCCACCGGCCTGAGCCTCCAGCGAAAGCTCGTTGCGCTGCGCAAGGAAGAAAAAATCGGCGATGTTCTCCTCCTGCTCGAACATGGGCCAGTCATTACGCTAGGCCGCAACGCCAAAGCGGCAAATGTAATCGCATCGTCTGAGTTGCTTGCACAGCGCGGCGTTGAACTCTTCGAATCCGACCGTGGCGGCGACGTCACCTTCCACGGTCCAGGGCAGATCGTCGGTTATCCGATCTTCGATCTCCGTGGATTCGCTGCGTCAGATGGCAAACGAAAAACACTCGGCGTCATCGAGTTCGTGCGCCGGCTGGAAGACATCCTGATGCGCACCTGCGCCGATTTCGCTATCCCCACCAAGCGCATATCCGGCTTAACCGGCGTCTGGACTGACCTCGGTGCAGCCACGGGCCATGTGGGGACGGGCGCCCACGCCCGTCCGGTCGAGCGAAGCTCGGCAGAAGAGCTAACCGCGAATGAACACGCCGAGGCCAAACTTGCGGCCATCGGCGTCCACATCTCCCGCTCCGTCACCTCCCACGGCTTCGCCCTCAATGTGAATACGGACCTCAGCTTCTTCAACCTGATCGTTCCTTGCGGCATCACGACGAAGCCGGTAACGTCGATGCAAAAAGAGCTGGGCGAAGAACTCGATCTGAATGCAGTCGCCGAATCCATCTCCCGCAATTTCGGAGTCGTGTTTCAGAGTCAAATTCTCTGGGTCGATACCCTCGACGCCCTCCTCGGCTGCACGGTTGGCGTACCCATGAAGCCTCCTACCGAACTCCGCAAAATCCGCGGAGACGACGAGACCGCTTGGGCGTGATGGAAGTCATGTGGGTTCGGGTCTCAGACCCGGGCGCGAAGGCCGTAGTGCTCTAGCCGTCGCACCCGCTCTCGCGATACCATCAATACACCGCGCCTTGAGCGCCGCCTCTCATGGGGAATAATAAGAAGAAGTCCAAAGCAAGCTCCAACGGCAGTCGTCCGCGCAATGGCGCGTCTCGAACTGGCAATGGCCATGTGGCGACGGCCGCGATCGGCCGTCGGGTCGAGCGCAGCTCGACAAGCGCTCCTAGCCAGCAGACCCGCTCCTACTCGATCCCCGACTACCGGCTCGAGCACCCAAATTTTAGTGTCCGACAAGTCACCGAAAAAGATCGCCAAGGCCACGAGCAAGTACGTTATGACGTGGAAGGCGATCTTTCCGCGCCCGTTCCGCCGATCCGCGACTCCAAGTATCTGAGCAAGCAGCAAGCCATCGAAATCTACCGCTACATGCTGCTCAATCGCAAAATGGAGATCGCCCTCGAGAATCTCTACAAGCAGGGCAAGGTTGTCGGCGGCGTCTATTTCGGACTTGGACAGGAAGCCTGCTCCTGCGCCTCTGCATACGCACTCGACAAAGACGACTGGTTCGCGCCGATGATCCGTAATCAGGGGTCGCTTCTCGTCCGCGGATTCCGTGCCAGTGACACCATGATGCAGTACATGGCCAAAGCCGATTCGCCCACCAAGGGACGCGACGGCACGTCGCACTTCGGCGACATCGAAAAGCGCAACATGGTCTCGCCCATCTCCATGCTCGGCGATCTCATCCCCGTTCTCTCGGGTGTGGCTCTCGGCGCGCGCTTGCAAGGGCGAAACGTTGCGGTCATGACTTATATCGGCGACGGAGGCCAGTCCACCGGCGTCACCTACGAAGGCATCAACTTTGCCGCCGTGCAGAATCTCGGCCTCGTGCTCTTCGTCGAATCCAACCTCTGGGCCTACTCAACGCCATCCGAAATGCAGTATCGCTGCAAGGATCTCGCCGAACGCGCCATCGGATACGGCATCCCCGGCGTGATCGTCGACGGCACTGACGCTTGCCAGGTTTACGACGCAGCGCACGAAGCGGTCGAACGCGCGCATGCAGGCAAAGGTCCGACTCTCATTGAAGCCAAGATGATGCGGATGAAGGGCCACGCCATCCACGATGCTGCCAATTACGTTCCGAAGGCGATGTTCGATTTTTGGAAGAAGCGCGATCCATTGCCCGCTTCGAGAATTACTTGGTGAAAGAAAAGAAGTGGCTGACCCCGAAAGAAAATGAATCGCTGATCGAAGAAGTAGAAGAAGTGATCGAAGCAGAAAGAGAAATAGCCGTGAACTCCCCGATGCCAACTCCAGAGTCAGCCGAAGGCGGCGTCTTCTGCGAAGACGGCTGCCACGAAATCAAGCCAAAGTACGGGATGCCCAAGGTGAAGAAGGGAACCGGCGGCTACAAAGAGACAGAAGCCGCCGTGCATTTGAAATAGATCTGTGTGATCCGTGCAAATCCGCGGCGAATAGTTTTGTGGAAAACCTGAAAGTCCAAACCTGACCTTATGCAACTCACCTATCTCGAAGCCATCCGCCAAGGAATCTGGGAAGAAATGGACCGCGATCCGACCGTGTTCTGCCTCGGCGAAGACATTGGCATTTACGGTGGCGCCTTCAAAGTCACCGACGGATTCATCGACCGCTTTGGCCCCGAGCGCGTCATTGACACGCCCATCGCAGAGTCCGCCATCGTGGGCGCGGCCTTCGGAGCATCGCTCACCGGCATGCGCCCCGTCGCCGAGTTCCAATTCATGGACTTCATCGGCTGCGCTTTCAATCAGATTTCCAATATGGTCGCGAAGACGCACTATCTCTGGGGTGCTCCAGCCCCGCTAGTCCTGCGTGGCCCCAGCGGTGGATACGTCCACGGCGGCCCGTTCCATTCGCAGAATCCCGAGATGTGGTTCGTTCACAATCCGGGGCTGAAAGTGATTTGCCCTGCGACTCCTTACGACGCGAAGGGGCTGATCAAATCCGCCATCCGCGACAATAATCCCTGCATCTTCTTCGAGCACAAATATCTCTACCGAAGAATCAAAGAAGAAGTACCGCAGGAGGATTATGTCGTCCCAATTGGGAAGGCGCGCGTGGCGAGGGAAGGGAAGGATCTTAGCGTCATTACCTATGCGGCAATGGTCCACACCGCGTTAGAAGCCGCCGAGATCCTGAGCAAGGAGGGCGTCGACATCGAAATCGTGGATTTGCGCACCGTCTCGCCGCTCGATCGCGAAGCCATCGCGCAGACGGTCAAGAAAACGAACAAAGTCATTATCCTTCACGAGCACTCTCGCACCGGAGGTCTCGCCGGAGAAATTGCCGCCATCATCAACGAAGAAGCTTTCGACGATCTCGACGGCCCCATCGTTCGCATTGCCGGGCTGGATTCTGCGATCCCGTTCTCTCCGCCGCAGGAGCATCACTACCTGCCCAAGGTCGAAGATGTAGTGCGCGAGTCCCGCCGCTTGAAAGCCTATTGACTCATGGAGCGCCGGACCTATTCATCCGCCCTTTTGTGAATTCCCTGTGATGCCCGTGACCTCTGTGGTGAAAATGCTTTGCGAACATAGGCCGAAACCCCGTCGCGACTAGCGTCCTGCCCCGCCCATCTGCCAAAATACTCGCGGAGGCTTCATGGGCAAATTCCTTCTCGGCGTCATCATCACTCTCCTCGTGCTCGTCCTCGTGGGGCTTGGTTTTGCCATGCTTGGTTTCTTCCCCACGCGTGCTAACGTTGCGCCTCCACATCTCGAACGCCACCTTGCGATGAGCGCCGTCGACGCCTCTATGGATCGCCACGCTCCGCGCGTCACCAATCCGCTCACGCCCACCGACCAGAATCTCGAAGACGGCATGAAGATTTACACCATGAATTGTGCCCTCTGCCACGGTGGCCTCGATCGCAAGCCATCGACTCTCGCGACGTCTTTCTATCCGCCGCCTCCAAACTTAATCTCCGATCCTCCTGACGACCCTGAGTGGCACATCTTCTACACGATTAAAACCGGCATCCGATACACCGGCATGCCCGCGTGGGATAAAACTTTGACCGATCAAGACATCTGGAAGGTAACCATGTTCCTCTCCCACATGGACAAACTTCCGCCCGCGGTTCAGGAATATTGGAAGACTAGTTTCACTGCCGCTCCGGCCGCTGAAGAACCCAAACCAGAAGAAAAAAAGGACGTCAAAGAAAAGCACGACCACCACTAAGGCGGCAGTTCGTCGGCGTCATCCTGAGCGCAGCCGCTTTTCAGGCGGAGCCAAGGATCTTGCGCATAATCGGCACCGATCAAGACCTCAATGGACTACTCGCTGTGCCCCTGCCCACCGACCCGCTATAATATTCGTTTGCCCCCAGCCTGTTTTTGAGGCTGTGCGGATACAGGAAGGAAATCATGGCAACTGACATCATCATGCCCCAGATGGGCGAATCCATCGTCGAAGGCACCATCACCAAATGGCTCAAGAAGCCCGGCGACAAAGTTCAGCGCGACGAGCCTCTCTTCGAAATCTCCACCGATAAAGTCGATGCCGAAATTCCCGCTCCGGCCTCTGGGGTTCTGCAGGAAATCAAAGTCACGGAAGGAACGACGGTCGGCGTGAATACGATTGTTGGAACGATCGCCGCTGACGGCGAGGCAGTCGCCAAACTCGCCGCCGCGCCAGCGAAGTCTGCTACCGCCGCCGCTGCCCCGCCGAAAGAAGAAAAGAAAACCGCTCCCACCCCACCCCGCCGTCTCCAGCTGCGCCTGTTCAGGAAGAGGACGAAGAGGCCCGCTCCTCTCCCTTAGTCCGCAAGATCGCTCGCGAGCACGGCATCAGTCTTTCCCAAGTCTCGGGCACCGGACTCGGCGGCCGCATTACCAAGCAAGACATCATGCAGTTCATCGAGAGCCAGGGATCTTCGCAACCGGCTCCCGCTACCCCGTCTGCACCTGCTCAGCCTGCAGCCGCCGCTCCGGCGCCGCGCCCGGCTGCCCCTGCTCCCTATCCGGGCGATCTCGTACCGATGACGAACATGCGCAAGCTGATCGCCAAGCACATGATCGAATCCCGCCGCACCAGCGCTCACGTCCATTGCATGTATGAAGTGGACTTCACCCGCATCGTCAACCTGCGTGCGAAATACAAGTCTGGATTCGAGCAGCGCCACGGAGCCCGTCTCACGTTCATGCCGTTCTTCGTTCGCGCTGCCGTCATCGCCTTGCAGCAGTGGCCCATCATCAATGCCAACATCGAAGGCGATAACATCCACTATCACCGCCACATCAATATGGGCATCGCCGTCGCTCTCGACTGGGGATTGATTGTTCCCGTCCTCAAAAACGCCGGCGACCTGAACTTTCTCGGTTTGCAGCGCGGCATCACCGACCTCGGAGAGCGCGCTCGTACCAAGAAGCTCAAACCTGAAGATGTTGAAGGATCCACCTTCACCATCACCAACCCAGGCCAGTTTGGAGCGGTGTTTGGCCTCCCGATCATCAATCAACCGAACTCCGCGATCATGGGCGTCGGTGGAATTACTAAGCAGCCGATGGTGATCACCGATAAAGATGGCAGCGATTCCATCGCGATCCGCTCCGTCGTTCACCTCACGCTCGGCTACGATCACCGCCTGATTGACGGCGCCGTCGCCGACCAGTTCATGGCTCAGGTGAAAAGGAACTTGGAAACATGGACCGAGGAAGTCGGCTAAGGGGCATTCTGTTCCAAAAGTTGCCCCACCCTTGTCGCGGTGTATGCGGAGGGCTGGGGTTTTTGATTTGTGGAAGGAACGGCTAAGTTGTTCCAACTGGAGAAGGTGTCGATGGATTCTTCGCCCAAGCGGATGAATTCATACAGAGTACGACGCCGTCGATTATTTGAGAGATTCCCTTTCTAAATTGCTCCGGTTGAACGATCTCCCTCGATGCGATCGCATCGGTCATGCCCAGCGCATTCTGCAAGAATGCCATGGCCGCATCTTTCTTCTCGGCTCCTGACTTGCTGCCGCACATGTTCTCGATTCCCGCCACCAGAGCGGGTACGAAGCCGATGGCCCGCAACAGTAGATTTACAAAATTCATAATTCCTCCTCGACAGATGTTTTCGTTATGAATATGAGTTGAAACTACTTCTTTCCGCTTTTCTTGCTCGCGCTGTCATGCGCCTGAATCATGGCTTTAATCTCGTTCTGCCCCTCGCGCAGTTCCCCCAGTTGCACCTCAGTACGAATCCTGCCCTCTGTATTCGCAGCCGCAATCTGCTCCAATCGCAGCACCCGCGCTTTTGTAGATTCGATCTCAGAATCTTGGCGAGCGGTGTTCCGCGCATCTTGAATGACGTATCCGGCGATAGACAAGGCAATCGCGCCCAAGGCGATCAGCGTTCGGCTGTCAAACTTCAGCAGCCGTTGCTCCTTCACTGCCTCGAGCTTCTTGTTCCAGGACTCGTCGAGAGACTACGCCACAGCCTGCATTTCTTCCAACCTGTCGAGCACTTCAAGTTGGAAATCCTTGGCCGTATACTGCGCTCCCGCGCTTGGTCTCTCTGCATTCCGGATTCGCTGTCGGTTCAACACCGTTGCGTCGTTCATAGCGGGGAGTCCACATGGAGTGCGGCCGCATGACGCGAATATCTCGGCGGAGTAGAGTCGTCGACCAGAGCCCCGTCTCGATTTCCATAGGCCTTATCGTTCACCATCGTGATCGCCGACGCGACCCCATCAAAGCGAAAGCCGTCGTAGTTGAGATGAGCTTCCGAGTTGTAAATCTCGATATCGCCCGGCGGTGCACTCGCATTCACGTATAAACCCAGCGGCTGTGTGCCCTGCGGAATCATCGAGTCCGCTTCCATATTTGCGAACACCAGGTGATCGCTCGCTCCTTGTACATAAATGCCGTACTGATCGAACCAATTCACCAGCAGATGCTGGAACGTCAGCCAGGATTTTCCATTCACGTTGATGACCGGAGCGTTGCTCAAGGCCATCGGCACAATCGCTCCCAAGTAATAGGTCGACGGATTCCCAACCGAGTACACATACAAGTACCCGTTTGCCAGGTAGAAATCCCATTGGGCTGTCAAATTCGCCGACGAAGCTCCAACCTTCTGTCCCCAGATCGATCCAAACAGGCAAAAGTTAATCGCACTGAAAGTTGAAGGCAGCGGCGCCTTCCATGCATTTCCCGAAACAAGCACCCAGGCCGACGACGGCACCGCGTAATATCCCGTGAGGTTCGGTGCCGCTCCCGTTCCATAAGCATCAAACGAGATCGGACTTGTCTGCGTCCCCGACGCGCCCGGGACCAAGCTCTCGTTCCAGATGTCCCCACGCCGCAGCAAGACCGAATCTCCAGGCTGCAACGGCGCCGCATCCACTTTCGCCAGAGTCTTCCAGGGCGCAGACGTCGAAGTTCCAGTATTCCCGTCATTACCCGCGCTGGAACTGACGTAATACGTCGTCCCCCATGCAATCGCGCACCACAAAACCCCCAAGAGTCCAACAATCATTCTCAATGTCATCCTGAGCGCAGCAGCATGATTCGCATTGCGAATCATGCTGCGGAGTCGAAGGACCCCGTGCTCAACTGCCCCACCACCGGCTTGGATAGGAATTCTCACTGCGCATTTCTCCAATTCGTAGTTGCCCAATAAAAAAGGTCACCAAGAAATTGGTGACCTCGTCGTTGGATGTCAGTATCGGGATTCTCCCGCCTTACCCTGTGCCCCCTGTGTTGAAAGCTCTCTCATCCAGCAAAAAAGGCCACCGTAAAATAGGTGACCTCGATCCTTAGGCTGTCAGGCCTGGCTAATAAATCAATGCCGCCGGCAAGCAAGCCGTCGACGACGGACTATCTCCCGGCACGGCAATACTCGCTGGCAAGATCCCGCCAGTCCGCGGCGTGATGCTGAAACCGCCCGATCCCTGCGTGCTTCCGCAAGTTCCAGTCCCTCCCGCCTCACCTTTATAAAAGGTAACTGCAGTTCCGCTCGGACTCGCCAGCGTCGGAGGCGCAGTCGTCAGGCTGCTGTAATACGCCAGATAGTATTTCCCAGGCGCCAGCAACGTGCTCCCCTGCTGCCACGTGAGTGTCGTCGGACCCACTGCCGTCGCAAACGCGCTCCCGTGCAAACTGCCACCGCTGACATTCACCACCAGCGTGCCCGCGCTGTTATAAAGCCCAAGATCGTAGTTGTTGTTCGCGGTGTTATCTGCATTCGATCCCACCGTGTACATGATCTTCGACGTCGTCACGGGGGTCGTCACAAGGATTCCCCACAACAACGCCTTGTTGGCTGCCGACGACGGAATCACGCCCACATTCCCCTGCACTGGTTCCGTCACGAATCCCGTTGCGTAACCATTCACAGGCGCTTCCATCACTGCGCGCATGCCATACGTTCCCGCCCCGCTGTTGGTCGACTCCACTCGCCCCAGCACCTGCACTCCAGTCGGACGCGTCGCACCCGAATCGTGACAATCACCGGCCGTCGAACTGCTTGCCGTTACAAAATCTCCACTCACCGTCGCCCCATCAAACGAGCAGGGAACATATCCGCGATACGTGATCACCGCATTCCCACTCGTTCCTGATCCATTGCTCACGATTCCCAACACTCCATCCGTGCTCGAGATCGCCGCCTTCACCGCGCAAGCTGGACTCGCCCCGTTGTACACGGCTAGCAAATTCAGTGCAGTTCCGGTCGTCGCGTCATTGCACAACTCAAAGTTCTCGCGTCCTTGTGTAAGTGTGTCGAACGAAGTCGCTGCATAAATCGTTCGCGGCACGAGCGGTGACGGAGTCAACACGCCAATGTCGAATGCATTGTTGTTGAACGGTTTAAACGCGCTCGCAGTATCGATTGCCCACCGGATTCCCGACCCGATCCAGAATCCCATTCCATGTTGCTGTCCGGTCCCGGCATTCTCATTCCGCACCACGAAGTAATTGTCGGCTGCATCCATCCCAGCCCGGTGCGCTCATAGTTCGACGCATTCGTATATGTCCCATACACATGCAGCCCCTGCGGAGTCGTCCCGCTATATTCGCCCAGGTCATTCGCATCTTCCTGGAACAAGTTCGAGAAGTACGAACTCGTCGCCGCTGTCGCCACCTTCTGCGGAGCGCCTCCGTTCGTCGACACGTAGAAGTTCCCATCGTTCGATATTCCCAGCGACGAAGTCCCTGTCCCCGCGGCCGCCATGGCCGTTCCCGGAATCGGCGAACTCACCATCCACGGCCCTGCCACTTGCAGCTGTCCATTCACCGTCAGGTTCCCGCTGAACGTTCCGCTGCTCGCCGAAATCCCGCCGCTCCCCGCGTAATTCAGCGTCGTACCGTTATCCGTCAGCGCGCCGTCGCCGCTCACCGCCGTGCCGCTTCCGGTATACATCGCAACCTGCGTCGCGCCTCCGCTGTTCACCGTACCCGAACCGCCTCCGCTCCCGCTTCCGCAATCCGATCCGGTTCCCGAAATCACTCCCGTCGCACTCGCGTGCAAGCACTGTGGCCCAGTTCCCGTGATTGGCAGGGTCACTGTCCCGTTGTTTACCGCTAGATTTCCATTCACCGTCACCGGAACATTGAGTGTTTTCGCTGTTGCCGTCAAGCGTTCCAGATAATTCGTGCCGTTAGGAGTTCCATTGATGTACGACGAAATGGACGCCGGCGCGCCGATCGCCAGCCCCACATTCCAATAGCTCGCGCTTCCCGAATCCGTTCCCAAGTATGTGTCCGCCGCATCCTGTGCTGGACGGTTTCCCGGGGTCGCCAAGGTCTTTGCCGGATTCGAATCCACCAGCGTGATAATCTCTCCGCTGTTGATCGACCCGCTCTGGGAGCTGGTGAAGTTCAACCGCCCCTTCAAATTTGCGGCTGCTGTTCCCGCCGTGATCCCGTACTGCAAAACGGTTGCGTTCGGCATCGAATTGTTGCCGTTCGAATTTCCCGCTAGGCACGATAGCCATTCATTCCCGTTAACGTTGCTACATCGCTGTGAGAACACCTGCGGCGACATCAATCCCGCCTCTGTCGTGATAGGAGACAATGGCGTCACGACGCTGCTATCGTCCAGGAATGTTGGTGACGCGGCAAAATTCTGTGAGTCTCCCGCATTGAGTGTAACGATTCCTCCCGGAAGCCAGAACATCCCCGGCTGATAACTAGGCGCCGCGACCGCGTAATTGCTCGTATTCAAACTCGCCGTATCCGTGAACGAACAAAGGATCGACGCACATTGCGCCACCGCCGTCGCGACTGACCCGCAGGCCGTCGCCGATCCTCCCCCGCATCCCCCTGTGTATGGCGCCACCGCCGCATTTCCCGCGCCTGCATACCGCACCACGTCGTACGTCACCGTTCCCGTTCCTTGCACCCGCGGCCACGAAACCACAATGCTTCCCGTGGGGCTTGCGCTGTCCACCAACGCATATCCCGCCGTCAGGCATTTCGAAACGCCCTCGCTCGTGTCGTGCACTACAAAGCAATAGTTGTATCGAGTGCTCTGATTTCCCGAGGCTGCGAATTGCGGCAATTGGCCAACCGGGAACTCTCCCCCATGAATCGAGTTGCTCCCGCTGTTGTTGACCAACCCGGCCATCCCCTGTTTGCCTCCTGCGGGATACAGCGGGTTCGTGCACCCGCCGACTTCTTCATATACATCGTCAAATTCTCCGCCGCCATATCCTCCGCGCAGCGTTCCGTCATACACGCCCCACTGTCGAAATCCCTGGATCACCGAATTCTGGATTCGCAACGTATTGCCCGCCCAGTCTGTCACTCCATTGCCGCCGCACTGCAGGCTCAAATTCAGATGGCTCAGCCACGCCACCGATGCATTCACTGAGAATGGTCCCGGAAAATAAATCGACTGTCCGCAATAATTCGTCGTGCAATTCGGCCCTTCATCCAGATTCATCGTGTCCAGCTTGAACGCCTGATCGTTGTCCACCACGATGTGGTTCTGCCAGCTTCCCCACGAAACGAATGACGTCTTGTCCGCCATGTGCAAGTCGTGCAGCGAACTCGCTATCGCGTCATCTTCAATTGCTGCATCTTCCAGTGAAGCGAATCCCGCGCTCGTCTGCGCCGCAATCGTCGTCAATCCTCCGCAGTTCGGGTCCGCATACGTGAACTGCGTCGCCGAGGCACTCGTCACCAGATGAATCCCAAAATAATGCGGATTGAATGTCCAATTGATGTCGACGTAATCTCCGGCCTGCACCGCGCCTGCACCGCTGTTATTCAGGCTGATCGTCGATTCATTCGACGCGCAAGCCGTATTCGTAATCGGGATTCCATCAAAACTGTTTCCTGCCGCAAAGCGGATTCCGCTCACTTCGATGCTCGCAAAATCGTTCACATTCACGCGGTCCCCGAGAAACAGGCACACGGAGCGAGTCTTGCAAAGAAGTGTCGGCTTCCCTTCGCCACGCAACGAACTTTTGTTGCTCTGCATGTAAATCGTGGAATAAATCGGGAGCGCGCTGGCATTCGCGCCCGTCGGAGGGATCACCACCGCCGCTCCAGGAGTTCCTGCATCGTTCAAAACTTCCTGAAGCCCTGAAGTAGAAGATCCCACCGTATATCCCGCTGCATGGCTGCCCGCGGTCGTTACGACAATCGTCCCGGTAGCTGCGCCACCCACGCATGTCCCGCCACTCACCAGTGCCGTTTCGGCAGTCCCCGTCCCCGCGACATAAACGTAATAAGGACGATTGGTGTTATTGCTGGTATCAATCCCCATCGGACACGGGCTCAAATGAATCGTGTTGCTCCCAGCCGTTGCCAAGCTGTCCGTTGGAGACTGCACCCAATTCCAACTCGCCGTCAGGTATCGTACGTTCGCCAGATTATTCGTCGAGAATTGCGTTCCCTCCGGCTGCGCGACATTCTGGCTCGCCGCCGGCGTCGTCGACACATTTCCCGATCCGCCACCACTCCCGCACGCGCCCCACGTCCCATTTCCCAACAGACAACTTCCAGCCGTAGCAGTCCCGCTGCCCAATTCACTCGCAGGCACGAGTCCCGAAATCAAATCCGCTTTGCCAGCCAATCCAAAATCGACATACTGTTTTGGAGCAGCCTGAAGCGGCGATACCGGACTTGCCGGCAGCGTGATCGGCCCCGTCATCGTGCCGCCAGCAGTCGGCAGGTAATTTCCCGCTCCCACATTCTCCAGACTCTGATCGACATATCCCTTCGTCGCCAGATCTGTTGCATTCGTCGGCGCAGGCACATTCGGAGAACTTGCGAAAGTTTTTGCTCCGCTGATCGTCTCCGATCCATTGAGATGAACCACCGCGCTGTCGTCCGCCTTCGTCGCCAGTTCGGAGTTCACATACTGGAGCGAGACCGGCTGCGCCGCGAGTCCCGATCCCGGCGTCATCCGTACCGCCGCCAGGTTTGCTGGAGAAGTTGTCGGCACCACCCAACTTTCCGTTTTCACCTGCCCTGCTCCAAGCTGGTACACAACGCTGTAATACACTCCCGCCGGGGTCGCGCCTGCATTCGGGACCAACGCGACGCTGAGCGCACCGCCTGCACCCAGCGTCACATTGGTTGTCCCGGCCGCCACCGCCATCCCGCCGGCCGTCTCAAACGCGGGCCACGAAATAATCAAACTACCTTGAGCCGGCGTCCCATCGGCCATGAAAACCGAATCCGCAACGATGGTTGTCGCCGGAGAACTCTGTGGAACGCCTCCACGAGCCGGAATCCCGAAGCCTGCCGCCGTGATCACGACCGTCAATAGCCAATAAAAAAGCCGCCCCATAGGGCGGCGGACCGCGTGACGCATAAATTATTCCTCCAAAAAATCTACCCTGTCAGATATCGCGCCTGCTCCCGATATCAGGAACTCTTATTTCTAGCGTGCTCGAGAGGGTGCCCCGCTTCCGGCCGAATTTGCCGGAAGTAGGGATTTCGGGCGCGGGTGCTGATTTACCCTGTGTTCCTTCGTGCTCTCTGTGGTGAGGAATCGATTCTCTCACTCCCGAACTCTCTCCTCCAGGAATCTCTCCACACTCTCCACATACACCTCGGCGAAATCCGCTACCGGACGCTTCCCCTCAATCAACTGCATCGCGTCCTCCAACTCCCATCCCATCGATCCCAGTACCGCCAGCGCCATCATCGGAGCGCGATGCACTCCTGCCGCACAATGGATAAAGACCTTGGCCTCCGGCCAATCCAGCGCCCGCAGCGCAAAGTCCACTCCACGCCGGAACAGCCGCGCTGGCTTCGGTTCGAAATCATCATCCGTCGGATTCCACAGCACCTCAACCGCATGCCCCGCGGCCAGTGGCGTGTCATCAAACTCAATCTGCATATCGATGACGTGCGTGATCCCCATCTTGGCAACCACAGCCATGTTGTCCGACGTCCATATCCCGCCCCCAACCGCGATCCGCTCCGTCACCCAGGTAATGTCCATCCCTCTCCGCTGTACCTTCTTCTGTGGAAGTCTGCCTCTCCCATCCTGATCGCGTTTTCGCGACGCCGCCCGACCCGAGCGCCTTCGAGAAGATGAAGATTCCGACTTCGGATGAACCCAAATCGCAACCCGCTCTTCTCGCCTCATTCTACGGTATCTCTCTACCTCAAAAATTGGATGTGAGAGCTTTTGAAGTCCCTGTGCTCCTCAGTGTCCCCCGTGTTGAAAGATCTTTAAGCTTCCCTGAAGAACCGCCGAGCCAGGGTGAGATTTTGATCTCCACCCCTCCACTCACCCAACCGGAACTTCCTCGCTCTCCTCATCGTGAGCAATCACGGGTTTCTCATCATCAGAGGCCTGCTTCGCATCCCGATCCTCCGCCGCAATCTCCTTTGTGTCTTCGCACTCCTTGTCGTACTCATCCGCCGCCACCGGCGTCAACGGAATCTGGAGCCGCCGCAACAGCGTTTGCGCCATGCTCTCTTCCTCGGTCGTCGTCTGACTCCCATCCGTCGTCGTCGGAAAGATGTTCGCCATCTCAAACAGAAACTTTACGGGCCCGACTTGACCCTTCTTGCCCTCGTCGATCACGGCTCGCGCCAGCAGCGCGGCCTCCTCTTCAACCATCAGAGAGATATCCTTTCGCACCCCTGCGGGATTCAACTCCTGCTCGTTCTTGCCTTGCGGCGTCCCCTTCTTCTTCGGCGCAGCCGCAGTTTTCTTGATTGCCGTCTTTTTCTTCTTCGCTTTTTTCCTCATCATTGCCCCATGACCCGATCCCTTATAAATTCTTAGTGCGATTCCTCCCCAAAAAGAGAAGGCGCGCCATTTAGGGCGCGCCCTCTACAGGAGATTTCGTTTTTCTCACTCTCTATATTCAGAATAGCAAATTGACACAGATCAACCGGAAAAGTTTTGAAATTTATTTTCGCCGTCTTCCCAATCACTTACAAAGAATTGTGATTTCAAACCCCCTTGACAAGATTTTTCCTAATTCAAATCACCTCGCCAACAATCCCACATCGAACAAAATCTCGGCCAACAAATCCAATAGCAATCGGAGCATACGTCCTTACTGTCCTCTCTGCACATCCAAGCAGTCTTCCTGTCGCCGCCTGATCATGCTCCTGCAAAATGTGTCGCCCGATGAGCTGTCTCGAGAACTCATCCAGCTTCTCCAGACATTTCTCCATGTCATGTACGAAGATCACTCGATCTTCAAACGTGACTACGGTATACGACGTCACCTTCGCCCGAAAAAACTCTCTCCCCAGCAGCGATGGCAGCCTTCCCGTCTCGATCGAATACTGCAAATACCTCCGCAACATCGTCACGACTCTCGCCCGGTAGATCCGCCGCACTCGCTCGTTCTCATAATCGCAATCGTTCTCCAGCCTCGTCGCATATTCTTCCGGGTGCCCCACTTCCGGCTGGTTTTGCCGGAAGTGGGGGTTTTGATCTTCCGATAGCTCTTGCGAGAAGTCTTCCGACTGCTCCTCCCGATTCCCCGTCCTTGTCGTAGCGTCTTGTCCAGAGACAAGGCGGGGATGTTGATCTCCCAGAAGTTCGTCCGACTCATCCGCTTCCGCTGCCAGCCAGTCCACGGTGTCTCTCATGCCACACCTCCCGCAGCTTCCAGATCTGAAACATCTTGACCTGGACGAGCCACTCCAAGCTTGTTCACCACCGTGCCCGTCTGCATTGGCAGCTTGAGCCTTCCCGCTGTCTTCTTCGGAATCGGCAAGTCTGCGATCTCCGGTTCGCACTTGTTGCAATAAACTCCGCCGCCTCCTTCCCGCACCCACAACCCGCCACACCGCTCGCAATACTTCAACTCCACTCGCACTTCGCCACTCTTAAGATTGCGTTTCATGACTTCCTCCGTCTTATTTGAAATAGATTTCCCGGTTGACTTCGACTTCCTGTCCTTCGTCTATGAACTGTTGGGGATTCTGACTTTCTCAACTACTGATACCCCGGGTGTTGAAACTTTGACTTCCCCGGAAAACGAAAAAGCCCTGCGCCGATCCCCGACAACCAAAATCGGGGAACCGAACGCAGGGCTCGTTTCTCTTACGATGACCTGCTTGCGCTATTTAGTTTTTATGAGTTCTGACAATCTGGCCCGTTGACTGATCTTGCCGCGACTCCTCCACTTCTATAGTTTTTGCGCGATCTCGTCGTCTACGCCCGCACTTTCCTGGCGCCGGAAATATCCTTCCTCGTAGCCCGACTTCAATACGCGCCCGTTCTGCATCACTACGCTCACTTTTCCTGTGAACCGCAGCGACAGCAGCAGTCGCTCCATCGACGCCGACAGCACTT
The DNA here is from genome assembly GCA_963793945.1 of uncultured Acidobacteriota bacterium. Lineage (GTDB taxonomy): Bacteria > Acidobacteriota > Terriglobia > Terriglobales > Acidobacteriaceae > Sulfotelmatobacter. Next base: position 488,526 of record CAWCCE010000005.1, read on the forward strand.
CAGCCGACTTCACCTTCCGCCGAAACTCCCCGAAGTTCTTCTCCTCGTTTATGTTACCGGTCTGACTCGTCGTGTCGTCTCTCATAGAGCGATTTTGGCCCCTAGGATGTCGCGATCCTATAGCTGTGAATTTTCTCAGTCAAGGTTGGATGAACATAGATCGCCTGTGGAAAACTTTTACCGCTCAGCGACCCCTGATAATCCGGTGCTATACTCCGCCTAATGAAGTTCAAAATCCTGCAAGATAATCTTCGTAAAATCCTGTGGGAACGGATCGAAGCAGGTGAATTAACCGGACTCCGACTCGCCCAGCAAACTGGCTTCAAACAAGCCCACATTTCCAACTTCCTGAACCGCAAGCGCGGCCTCAGCATCGAGGGCATGGACAAAGTCCTTTCCGTTCAACATCTTTCGGTTCTCGACCTGCTCGATCCTGCCGAGGTCAACAAGCGCGCTTCCATACTGCCACCCAGCGGCGACGACTTCGAGAACGTCCTGCTCACCGACCCCGTGACCGCTGCCACCCAGCCTCTCGTCAACGCCTCGCAGGTAATCGAGATCCTCAAGTTCAAGAAGACCTTCCTGCGCAAGCTCAAGCCTGAAACCGAGGGCGATCGTTCCGCCTGGCACCGCTTTGTTCTCATCCGGCTCGATCCCAAGGCATCTGTACCGATGGCCCCTCGCCTTACATCAGGAGCCACGCTCCTCATCGACCGCCATTACAACTCACTCAAGCCATATCGCAAAGGCGAATTCAATATGTACGCTGTTCTGAAAAGCGATACTTGCGCGGTCCGATACGTCGAAGCGGCAGGAAACGAGCTCATTCTCCGTCCCCACAACCAATCTTCCCCCATCGAAGTCCTTTCCATAGCCGAAGGTAAAACCACCTCCGACTATCTGGTAGGTCGCATTTGCCAGGTAAGCTCCGAAGCCTAAATAAAAGAGAAGAGAGGATTTGAGATGAAGGGCACCCCACCCTTCTCGCGGTCAATGCGACAGAGTAAGGATTTTGACTTATGTGGAGAATCAAGTGAACCAGGGTGCCCCACTTCCGGCCGGTGTTGCCGGAAGTGGGGGTTTTCGCCAACCCACCCTAGAAGCTAATCTTCGCCGCTAACTGAACCTGTCTCGGTCCGACCGGCGACATCCCGGGAATAATTCCGAAGCTCGGATCTCCCACGTTCAGCGTGCTGTCGCCATACGGTCCCGGCGTACCGAGGCTAAACAACGGATGGTTGAAAGCATTCTGCGCTTCCAGTCGCAACTCCAAGCGAATCCCTTCATGCGCATTCGACAGCACAAACTGCTTGCTCACCGACAAGTCGCTGGTGAACGTCAGAGGCGTCCGCACCGATGAAATCGTCCGTGGCATATTGCCCAGCGTGAAAGGGCTGGGTTGTTGGAAGACGCTGTTGTCGACGAAGAATTGATCCTGCCAATCCTTTCCATAATTGCGGCGTGGGGTCCCAACCAGGTTCGGACGCTGCGAGCCATACGTCGGAATCGGTGTGCCGCCGTTTGAAACCGTAACCGCCAGCGGCCGTCCATCCGAGATCAGCCAGATCCCATTCGTCTTCCATCCACCGATCACCGCCTCCAGAACTCGTGGCATGTTGCCGAGCAGCGCCTTGCCACGCCCAATCGGCAGATCGTAGCTATAGCTGAACTTCAACACGGAAGGCGTATCGAAGGTCGACAAGCTCCGTTCCAGCCACGGCTTGTTGGGATCCTGCAAGCTCGTGAAGCTTCCCAGCCATGTCACGTTGTCATCACCAACCGACGCGTCGTCGATCGACTTCGACCATGTGTAGTTGACGAGAAACTCCAGCCCGTTGCTGAAGTGCTTGTTCGCTTGAAGCTGCAGTCCGTGATAGATCGAACTCGCCGCCATCTGCACATCGGTCGTCACACTGTTGAATTGCGGATAAGGTGTTTCCAGCTGATATCCCGGCACCGAACTCGACATCGAGCTGTTGGGATCGGTAATGATTCCGTAGAACGGATTACAAGTCGGCGTGCAGCCCGGCGGATTTGTGTAAAGAGTGTTCAGCGCGTTCATCTGCGGCGACGTCGGTCCATAACTCTCGACTTGCGGCCCAAGGACGTCGAGCTGGTTCAGTCCACTGAAAGGAAGATGCGTGCCTTTCTTTCCCAGGTACTCAACATCGAACACCACGTTCCACGGCATCTGCCGCTCGATTCCAAGACTCCAGCTCTGCTCGTACGGAGTCAGATTCGCGGCGTGCGTGCGCAACGGGCCGTTGGCGCCGAAGCCCACGTCGTTCATCAATCCAAGAGAATTTCCCGGCGGCTGAATCAGTCCATTGGGAAACGGATTGCTCAAGTGCAAATAAGGTGTCGCTCCGTCGTTGTTGTACGTCGTGATCATGTTCGTATATTCGTCGAACCCTTGTCCGCCATATGGCACCACGCCGCTCGCGCCCGATCGCGATTGGCCGTAATAAATGCCATAGCCTCCTCGCACCACCATCTTCGGCGCGAACTGGTAGGCAAAGCCGAAACGCGGCTGAATATCGCTCCAATCCGTCACATAATTGGTCCGCGTGTTGGAATTGGCAAACACTTCGCCGCCCAGCAGCGGACGGGTCACCGCCGCGCCCGTGATCGGATCGTTGTACGAAATTGTCCCACCGTTCAACGGGCTGACCGCGTTCGGATCGAACCAGTTCTGGCGGTTAAAGCGATCAGTGCGCGGAAGCGAAACGTCATAGCGCAATCCCAGATTCAAAGTCAGGTTGTGCGTCACTTTCCAGTTGTCCTGCACAAACGCCGCGTACTGATAATTTTCCGTCGCTGGCTGGAATTGAATTTCGTAAAAGCCGCTCTGCACCTGTCCAAGAATGAAACTGGCCATGTCGTCACCGCCGGCCACCGTGCCATCGGCGCATTGCGACGCAATCCCGATCGAAGGGCAAACCGACGTGCCCCGGTTATCAAAATTGAGATAGCCCAATGGGGCGTTCGTCTGAATGTAATTCTGCTGGTGCAACCTTCCTTCACCTCCGAACTTCAGTTCGTGACCGCCATGGACCTTGCTAAGAATTCCTCCCAGCTGTCCGGTGAGTTGTCCTTGCTTGTAGTTGCCGTATGGATCGTTCCCCGCATTCGGAAATCCTGCTGGCGCGTAATCGTTGATGAACATCGCGGGGACGCCGTTGAACCCATTCGCCTTCAAATAGGACGGAAACCCGAGTGCGCCCAGCGGATCGGAATTCAGGCTCGAGTTATATGCAAAAATCAGGGTCGCGCCGCGCGTGATGCCAAACGTAGTCGTCAACAGCAGCGTGGGATTGAACGTATACGTGTCATTGATCGAGAAGATGTGCGCCGTACCCTTGTTCGCCCCGCTGCCGCAGGGATCAATCAGGGTCTTGAAGCAATCAAAAGGAGTCGTGGAGTTTCTGTCCTGCGAATACTTCGCGCTCAGCAGATTCTTTTCGTTGAAGCGGTGATCGATTCTCAAATCGAATTGATCATTCGAGTAAGGAGTCGCGCCCGACGCGATCCAGTTGTTGTACGGTGTGGCGCCCGCCATATTCGGCGTCGGCAGCGGAAACAGGTTCATCACCTTCAGCGCTACCGGATCGATCAGGTTTCCCGCCACTCCCGGGGTGGGCTGAAGATTTGCCGGGAGATTCGGATTGCCAGGACTTATGTACTGGTCGACGCGGTTGAAGGGGATGGCCGCCGTTCGATCGGGGCCGCCGTTGTTCGGATCGTACGTTCCGGAATAAGGATCCCAGAGTTGCCCTGCGTTGAGTTGATTGCCGGAGCTGTCGGTGCAAATGCCGGAGGCATTGAACGAACCGCCTTGATCAGAGCACAACTCACTGAAATTTCCCGTACGTTCCGCGACGCTGGGCACGCCCGCCCGGTAGGTGCTCATGTTGCTCGAGCGCAGACCTTCGTAGTCGAAGAAAAAGAATGTCTTGTTCTTCCAGATCGGTCCCCCAAAGGTCACGCCGAAGTCGTGCCGGTGAACGGGCGGAATCGGAATTCCGCTGCGATCGTTGAACCAGTCGTTTGCGTCCGTGATCGTGTTGCGAACGAAGTCATACACGCTGCCGTGAAACGCATTCGTGCCGGATCGCGTGACCATGTTGAGAATCGAAGCGCCCGAAAAGCCGTATTCCGCGCTGAAATTCGTCTGCTGCACCTTGAACTCTTCCACTGCTTCCGGCGAGGGAATGTAGACGGCTTGTGTGACACCACCGTTGGGCTCGAAGTTCGTGATCGACGCGCCATCCGACAGGATGTCGGCGCTGGCTCCACGGCTGCCGTTGGAAGCAAAGTTTGTCGACCCGCAGTTATGGCACTGATCGTCCACGTCGGTGACGCCGGGCGTCAGAAACGTCAGTTCGGTCACATTGCGGTCGATCAACGGCAGATCGTTGATGAGCCTGCGGTCGATGACCTGCCCAGTCACCGCATCTTCCGTCGCGATCGTCGAACTCTGCGCCTGAACCTCGACCGTCTGCGCGGCCCCGGCAATCTTCATCGTGAGATTGGCCGTCGGATTCTCGCTCACATTCAGCTTGATATGCGTGCGGACGGTCTCTCTCAAAGCCCTGCATCTCCGCTGTCACGGAGTACGTCCCGGGAGGAATCGATGCGAACAGATACCGGCCGTCGCTGTCGGATGTGGCCGCGAACTTGTATCCCTTCTGCTCGTCCTGAAGAGTGACTTTGGCCCCTTGAATCACGGCGCCTGATGGATCGGTGAGGACGCCGCTCACGGTCCCGAAGTAGCCCTGCGCGAAAAGCATGGCCGGAAGGATGAAGGCGAGCAGGAAAAGAATCGGCAAGACAGAAATCTGGAACGAGGTGCGTTGCGAGTTCTTACACGTCGACGCTGGTGCTTGCATCTGGCCCTCCCTCGGAGCAGCGGCGCAAACCAGCCGCGGAAGCTCCGTGCGGCGCCATCCTACGACAAAAGCATGCCGTCCTTCCAGTCGCAACTCGGCGTAAGAAACGATTTAATACATTTTCTTCCGGAATGACTCCGAGTCACTGCCCAAGTGGTGTGAGGGATGTTTTGTTGGGAAAGAGCGGCGGACTTGCTCAACTTGAAGGGGGTTGCCCGACCCTTGTCGCGCTTTTTGCGACAGAGCCTGCCCTGGGCGAAGTGGAAGGGGATGGGGACTTTGACTCTGAATCAAGTGAATTACAACCTCAATTGCGTAAGGTTGCATTCCACCGAGTCACTTTGGGGATGGACGTTATCGACGTCGACAGTCGAATCGTTCGAGATGAATGCGGTACGGATCGTCTACATCGACGTGGAAATACCGCTTTTTCATTTCGAAGCCATCGTCCCGGACTATCCGGTCGGATGACTCCATCCGACAATGAGACACCAACCATTCTTCTGTCTGATTCGTCCTCTCCGTGGCGGACGTATTCACTCCGCGCACAAACATGATCTCTTTCGCGGGCAGCCTTGCAGGAATGTCAGATTGGACGAGCGAGACGACACCGGGACCCGTGGCCCATCCGGCCATTCTGTTATGAGAAAGTCCCAAGTCGTACAAAGAGGCGTTCAGATAAAAGAGGAACGACGGGCTGTTGCTGATCACCACTTCACCCCGGTTTATATTCTGTGCGGCCTCCCGCGCCAAGGGAGCCCAAGGCTCGACATAGTGAAGCGAGGCATAATGCCTTCGACTGAAGATGCCAGCCCATCCAATCACAACGATAATCAGGAGAGAAGACGCGAGTAGCGCCCGAAAACGAGGGCGCTTTCGATTCGCGACTGCGCACCCGATCGCGATCAGCAGCCACCCCGAGATGAAGAGAAGCCGTTTGGTTCCGATGATTCCGAGTGCAGCCATCGCTCCGAACAATATGAGAAAACCGAAGTAGAACCGTCGAGCGCGGCCCTCAGTCAGAAAAGGAATAGTGACAAGGACTATTGCGACCGCAATCCCCGCGGGAACACTGAGGAGCCAGAACCAGGGCGCGACCGATTCGCTCACAAAGAGTGCATATAGATTGAATCCCGCATTTAAGAGTGCGCCTAAAATTCCGTGGCCGACCGCGGTCGGGTCGGAACGTTGCACTTCGTGGGCAAGAGTGATCCAGAAAGGCCCGTAAGCAACGAAGAGAATCGCCACGCCAAGCCCTGCGTAGCGATAAGCTTGGCGACGTTCGATCGACAAGAAAGTATCAATCATGACGAGAGCAACGACCAACCAACAAAAATAATTCGACAAGACGGCTGCGAAACTGGCGCAGACCACGAGTAGCCAGCGCCCCCCATCAGGCGCCTCCAGAAAATACAGGTAGGACAATGTGAGGAGCCCGATCAACAGAAAACAGAATGAATACCACCCGGCGAGGCGCCCGAAGTGAAATCCGAAGGGCCAGAGCATTCCGAACACCATGGTCGTGTAGAACGCCGTCGCTCCGCCAAGTTTTTGCGCGGCCGCAGCGGATACCACTAAAGCAATCGAATAAAAAATGATGGAGGGCACGCGGACCAGCGAGGGACTGACCCCCGCGAAAGGAAGCCACAAATGCAGAATCAAGTCAGACAGCGGCGGGTGCTCGTGCTGGCCCTCGCCCGTGATGAAAAGGTTTATAGTCTGGGCGACTGGTGCATTGGCTGCGACGATGATGCTGGTCTCATCCTCCAAAATGCTGAAGTCAGGATTTGTCAGGAAGAGCGCCAGGGCCATTAACGCCGCCCCAGCCAAACCAAACAGAAACATGCGGCGACGGGCGGGCTTCATTTTTTGCAGGTTGAACCACATTCGCCGAGATTGTACGTGAGATGTCCTGGATGAATGCAGGCTTGCAGGGCGGGAACCTCGGCACCTGTGCCGTCAACGACTCGGAATTGAAGTTGGTGCGGCCCACCCTTCGCACAAAACGCGAAAAGGGTGGGGCAACCGTGCACTGCTGAGTCTCGGGTACTGAGTACCGGGCGCTGGGTACTGAGTACTCACCACTATTTCAAATCCGCCAGGTCCGACTGCAGTTGCTGCATGCTGAATCCCTGGGGTGTCGTTTTCTTTCCCGTCAGATAGTCGCTGCTCAAGATCGCGTACGACTCATCGCAATACGCTTCCCAGAACGACCACGTCATCATCTGCAATGCTCCCCAGGTCACGACCGTGACTCCGCGGACATCGTACGCAACGACAGGAACCGCGTGTCCGCCCCACGATCCCGGTTTGCCGTCGCCGGTCAATCCTCCGGGAGGCACGGACCACGGTTGATGATTCTGTACCTGCGACTGCGCGCTGATCGGCAGTTGCAATCCGATGTAGCAGCCGCCGAAGATGTAAACCGAATCCATGACATGATTGTGATTCGCCGGTTCCAGCGCGACGTAGGCTCCGATTTTGTGGCCCGCAATTCCGCTCTGCCGCCAGTAATTCAGCACATCGATCTCAACCGCGCCGTTGTCATTCGCTCCGGTCGTCGGGTTATATCCCGTGATCGCCGAATATGCCGCGACAATCTGCTTGTCGCTTGGAGTGAACATTTTCTTTCCCGCGTTGGCGGTCCACTCCATCAGCAGATGTCCCGCAGCCGCGCAGGTGCAGTCGCCGAGTTGATCGTTGTCCATCATTCCCCACGAGGCGCCGACCTTCGTGGTCAGATCGAAGCTTGGCGGGGCCGTTGGCAGCGTCGCGGTCAAATAAGAAGCCAGCAGCAGGGTTCGCGGATCGTGCCGCGCCACCGACTTCCCCAGTTTCAATTTCCTCGGATCGACCTTCGTCGGATCATCCCTCATTGCCACGTTCTTGCGAGAATCCGGCAGAGACAAATCAATCTTCCTGACAGCCATGTGGAATCTCCTTTTGGCGTGAAATTACAGGTCGGGGAAGTTTGAGAAGGAACGCGATCCGGTTCGCCCAGCCGTTACGCGTTCCTTCATTGCACTGGTAATGGGGGAAGGAAACTGCGAAGGGATATTAGATTGATCGCTGGTCCAGCCTGACAACTTAGCGAAACTTGTTACGAAACGCGAACAAGAATATTACGGAGGTTTGCCGGAGCTGGTACTCACTGGACGAACGCAAGCACGGTCGCGCCCGGGAACGGAATCGCTGACCCAACCTGCGTCAGAGATCCCGTCGTGGCATCGATCTTGAACGCCATCACGCCGCCGGAGCCGGCCGTGTAGAGATAATTTCCCGCGAGATCGGTGGTCAGCGATCCTGCGCGAATCGCAAATGGAGATCCCGCCAGCGGAGTCAGCACTCCGGTGGTCGAGTCAATGCTGTAGCCCGAGAGCGTTTCGTCCCCGATATTCGAGACGTAGAGAAAGTTGTTCACCGTGGCAAGGGCGATCGGCTGGTTGCCGGCGGCGAACGGCGAGCCGGGGATTGGGGTGAGTGCTCCGCTGGGCGACGCGATCGAGAATCCTGCAATCTGACTGGTCGTCTGCATCACGGTATACACGAATTTTCCGCTGGAGTCGGCCACGATCCCAAGCTGTAGACCGCCGCTGTTGGCACTCGTGGCAAACGGCGAGCCGGGAACAGCCGTCAGCGCTCCTGTCGAAGGGTCGATGGTGAATGCGAGAACGCTGGCGGGAACGATGTTGTCGGTGGCAAAGAGGAATCGATTCTGCGGATCGACCGTAAGATAGAAATTGTATCCAGCGAGGAACGGCGAGCCGGACACAGGCGTGAGCGCGCCGTTCGCGTCTGCCTTCAATGCGTCAATCTCTCCTCCTTCAGCAACGTACAGAGTTTGGGTGGCATTGTCCGCGGCGAGGCCGACGGAAAAGCTGGGTGCTCCAAGAGAGAAAGGAGATCCCGCGACAGATGTCAGAGTCCCAGTTCCAAGGTCGATCGACCAGGCATCGATCGACGAACCTTGATTCAGGTTCGCGGAAGGATTGGACACGTACAGGAACTGACTGTTGAGCGGGGCCATTCCAAGAGACATCGTGGCGCCCGCAATGGAAGTTGGAGAACTCACAGCGCCGCTGCTGTTATCGACAGGAAAGATGTAAACCTGGCCGTCGAGACCGTTGGCGTAGACATACTCCGGAGCGACGCAGAGAGCGGCACTTCCGCCGCAACAGCTGCCAGCTTCATTGCACGCGGTGGATTTTGATCCGCCGCAGGCAGCGAGCAAAGCCAACGAAATGAGCATCAGAGAGGTGGTGATGAGACGAAGAGCGCGACCTTGCACAGGCTTCTCCCTGGGTAGCGACCGCATCCCGCCGCTGTCATGTTTCACGAGAAAACATAGCATTACGTGGGAAAATTCGAACGAAGAAATATCGACTCGTGAAGACTACAACGGGAAGGATGGTTGAGCCGTTTTGTGGAAAGTACGTGAGTCGATCAGATCCAGAAGTCGCGGTGGGGCGCGCCCGGACTGGCAGGAGTGGCGCTGGCGGCGCGTCCAAGGCTTGGTTCCACGCGATTTCGTCCGGCATTTTTCGCCTGATACAACGCGGCATCGGACGCATGCAGAACCTTTTCAATCTCGTTGGCAGCCTGTCCGGTTGCGATGCCCAGGCTCAGGCTCACCCGTACCGTCGATCCTCCAGCCATGATGTTGCAGTCGGCCACGTGCACGCGCACGCGTTCGGCCAGTTCCCACGTTTCCGTCATCCCGCAACCCGGCGCGACGATCAGGAATTCCTCGCCTCCGTAGCGTCCCACGGCGTCGTAGGGGCGAACCACCGCCGCAATGCCGCTGGCTATGATGCGCAACACATCGTCTCCGGCTTGATGTCCGCGGCTGTCGTTGACCTTCTTGAAGTGGTCGACGTCGATCATGATCACGCCCACCGGCGCCTGATCGCGCTCCGCGCGCAGCAACTCGCGTTCCAGAATTCCAAGAATGGCTTTCCGGTTCCACAAACTCGTGAGGCCGTCGCGCGAGGCTTCGCGGCGCAGCGCTTCTTTGGCCAGGATCAAGCGATTTTGTGTGACCAGCTGCCGGGCGCTCGAGCACACGAACGAAAGCAGCACAACGCCAGCCGCCAGCCATAATCGTTCGCGCGCGATGCGCAGTGACATGAACAGAACCAGCAGCGGATAGATCAGGTAAAACAATTCGGCGTAGACGCCCTTCTCGCGAACCGCCGGCTCCAGCGGAATCTCTGGCGCCTCGATCTGCTTCCAGGTCGTGGCAATGAGCAAGGGAGCCACCAGAAGAGCGCTCCACAAAAGGTCGAACCACTGGCCGGTTCTCAAGAGACGTCCAGGCCCGTAGTAGTAAAGCGCATCGACGCCACCGGAGAGTGTGAGAAAGATCCCCATGCGTCCGAATAAGACGCGCACGTCACGCGACCGCGTCACGAGCGCTCGCAGAATAAATGCCACGGCAACCAGGCTGTAGCCGCCGAAGTAGGGAAGCCATACGGAGTGCGCCAGTTCAGCGGGAGACTCTGCCTTGGGCAGATAAAAAAAGTACAGGTACGCCGCGACGCAGACCAGCACTCCCTGTCCGAAGTCGAGAGCCATCAGCGTGTCCAGCCTTCCGGTCTCGTGATCGGGATCGAGGAAGAGCGCCATGGCCAGTGGGACGAACCAGAAGCTGAAGAGGAAGTTGGTGATCCCCGTAATCGCCGGGTTCCCAGCGAAGTCGTTGTACAAGCTCATTGCCTGGGCGATCATCCACACCAGATAGCCGACGGTGGCGAGGTTCCAGAAAGCGCGCGCCAGGCCTTCGGAGCGGCGGCTTGCATCCCATAATGCCGCGATGAGCAGGGCTCCGATCGAGAACTGGATCGTGTCCGAGAGAACGGGGCCGAGGCCGTTCGTTCCAACGATCGCGGCCACACCAATGTGTGCCAGCCATAACAGGCCCGCCGCGGTCACGATGATGCGCGTTCGCGCCAATGCGATCCTTTCCAGCAGCAATTGAAAACAGATGGCCTTGCGGGGAGGACTTAACCGCACCTGCGAAGCGGGCACACAACCCCGGAGCCGCACGCCCCCGGACTGCTAGACACATCAGTATGGGTCATCGTAACCGCCATTTCGAGTGCCCATAGTACCGTGACGACCGGTTACTCGTAGAGGGGAATTATTTCCAGTTTGCGAGCAATTTGGCGAGGATTTCCACAGCTTTTCCGAGTTCGGCGAGATCGCTTTGGGATAGCTGGCGAAGGTTTGACACGAGGTCGGTGATGCGAAGCTCGCGCCCTTTTTGCAGCAGGCGCGTTCCCTTCGCAGTGGCGCGAATGTGCATGCGACGGGCATCATGCGGATCGTCGGTGATTTCTACCATGTGGCTGCGAGCCAAGCCGGCGACGATCCGACTCATGGTGGGTGGCTTCACTTGTTCGGCCGCTGCCAGTTCGCCCAGTGTCTTCGGGCCTCCGAAAACCAGCACGGAGAGCGCCGAAAGACGCGCCGGGCCTTCTCCGGTCTTTACGTCTTGCTTGCGCAGGCGCCGAAGCAGACGGATCGCGGTGGAGTGCAACTGGTCGGCTACGGCCAGAACCACCGGATCTGGAACAGACTCGGCCGGGTGCCCCATTTCTGGTGCGGATGGGGAGCCAGAGGTCGAGATGTTCGGCTCTCGGAGAGTGAGATTTCGACGACGCACGAGCTTGACTTCAGATCGCAAATATAGTTAGCTATGCTAACTAATATGAGAATGGAGGTCAAGACCATGACTGCCACGGCAACCACTCCCGGCATCACCCGGCTGGGACAAATTCAGATCCGCACGCACGATGTGGAGCGAGCCGCCGATTTCTATGAGAAGACGCTAGGGCTGAAGTTGCTCTTCAAAGCGCCGCCCGGGCTGGCGTTCTTTGATTGCAACGGCGTTCGCCTGATGCTCGACCGTCCCGGGAAGCCGGAGTTCGATCATGCGAGCTCCATCCTGTATTTCGCCGTGCCCGATATTCAAGCCGCACATGCAAGCCTGAAAGAAAGAGGCGTGCGCTTCGAAGACGAGCCGCACATGATCGCGCGCATGCCCGATCACGATCTCTGGATGACATTCTTCCGCGACAGTGAAGACAACCTGATGGCTTTGATGAGCGAAGTGAAGCGATGAACAAAAGCGCTCACCACAGGGGGCACAGAGGAACACAGAGTAAGCCAGAGAAACCCTCTGTGTTCCCCTGTGCCCCCTGCGGTGAAAGGTTTCGGGCTTCCTTTTCCATTGCCAATCACCGCAAGAGCCGCCAGAATTCTAGGCTATGAACAGGAGATCGAAGCATCACGAAGGACGCAGCCTCGCGGACGGATCGACGCCGGCGTCCGGCCAGACGCAACAACATCCTTTCAGCCACCGGGTCGCACTGCCGCCGGAAAAATTCTTCCGCTGGCGCGGCGGCGAGATCACGCGGCTGGAGGCCTTTTGCGACGTCGTCTTTGGATTCGCGCTGACGTTGCTGGTCGTGTCGCTCGAAGTTCCGCACAGTTACAGCGAACTGATCGCCGACATGCGCGGATTCATTCCCTTTGCCATCTGTTTTTCGCAACTGGTGATGATCTGGCTGACGCACTACAAATTCTCGCGCCGCTATGGACTCGAAGACTCCTACACTGTGTTCCTGAATATGGTTCTGCTGTTTCTCGTGCTGCTCTATGTTTATCCGCTGAAATTTGTGTTTACTCTGGTGTTTTCACAGCTGACCGGCGGGCAATCGGGCGCCGACCTCACTTTGCATCAGGCCTCGGTGATGATGGAAATCTATGCCGTCGGATTCGCTTCGGTCTTCCTGTTGTTCACGCTGATGTATCTGCACGCCTACCGGCTGCGCGACACACTGGAACTGAGTGCGATCGAAGCTCTCGAGACGCAGGCGTCGATGCAGTCCTGTGCGATCCTCTCGCTGATCGGTTTCGTTTCTTTATTGATTGCGGTGCGGCATCCGGAATGGGCCGGCTGGCTCTTTCTCGCGATCGGACCGGCATTGACGATTCACGGCATGATTGCCGGAAAGCGCATCCGCGTTGCGGAAGGAAAGGGCTGACTTGAGTTGAAGAATTCCTGGCGCGATGGCAGCGCTTCTGCGCGCGTCCTCCTCTGCTATCATCGCTAGCGGAGTCATCTGAGGCCGTCATGATCTTTCCCGTCATCCGTCGAATGCAGGACGAAGATGAAGACGAAGAAGTCGACGACCTCCCTGTCATTTCTGGTAGAGGAGAAGGAATCATGGAAGAAACTCCAGCCACAGGTTCGGCCGCTGGACGCCGTAATGAAGACATCGCACTCGATCTGATGAAGTTTGTCGCCATGACCACCGGCTACGGACGCACGACGTCGACCGGTGTCGGATTTCAAGGCACCGGATCGGCCGCCAAGCCGGAAGATTTCGCCGAGAGATTGCTCGAGCTCTACGGGAAATGCCTCGGCGCTGTCAGCGGGAAGAAGTAGAAGAAACAATCGGGTTCGACCTTGCATTCATAACTCGATGTCGTCAAAACGGTGGGTCTCCGCTCTGCTGTTTGCCGCGATTGAGTTTTCGTCCGCTCGTGCGAAAACGAGCGCGACCGTCGAAACTGTCATCCTGAGCTTCCGATTTTTCCAAAGAAGCCTATGTCGTTGAGCGCCTCTCCAGTCGTATCAAGTTGGAGAATGATGGCACCGGCACGCGCGAGGTAGCGGCAGAGGTCAAGGTGCTCGCCGATGCCGGAGTGAAGGCCTTCGCCGTTCTGAACTTCACCTACACCAGCGCCAACGAAGTCGTCGAGATCGATTACGTCCGCGTTCGCAAGCCCGACGGAACCGTCGTCAAGACTCCGGACTACAACATTCAGGATATGCCCGGAGAGGTGACCCGCACTGCTCCGCTCTACAGCGACATCCATGAAAAGCACGTCGCAGTGAAAGGACTCGGCGTCGGCGACGTGCTTGAATATCTCGCCCGATATCGCATCATCAAGCCTCAAGTCGCAGGACAGTTTTGGCAGGAATATTCCTTCGCGAAAGATTCGATCGATCGAGACGAACGGTTGGAGATCAGCGTTCCGAGTGGCAAGTACGTCAAGATAGTCAGCCCTGAGTTTAAGCCCGAGGCCACGACCGAAGTTGCCCAGAAGATCTACCGTTGGACTCATTCCAACCTCATCGTGAAGCAGAAGGATCCGGGCGAGATTCCGCGTCGAATTCCGCCGAATCCTGATGTTCAGGTGACCACGTTCGCCAGCTGGGAGGATGTAGGACGGTGGTATGGCGACTTGCAAAAAGATTCGTCGCAGGTCACGCCCGCTATCCAGGCCAAGGCCAATGAACTTACGAAGGGCCTGAAAACCGACGACGAAAAGATCCAGGCAATCACAGCTTTGTAGCATTGAAGTTCCATTACATCGGCTTGGATTTTGGCATAGGCCGCTACCAGCCCCACGCAGCCGACGACGTCCTCGACAACGGCTACGGCGACTGCAAGGACAAGCACACGCTGCTGGCGACGATGCTGAAGGCGGTCGGGATCGACGCCTGGCCGGTGCTGATTCATACGACTCGCAAGCTGGATCCGGAGGTGCCATCGCCAGCGCAGTTCAATCACGTCATCACGGTGGTGCCGCGAGGCGATAAATTTCTCTGGCTCGACACCACGCCGGAAGTTTCGCCCTACGGACTGTTGCTGCTGACGCTGCGCGACAAGCAGGCGCTGGTGATTCCGGCGAGCAAGGCGGCAATGCTGATGACGACACCGGAGAATTCGCCATTTCCACAAATGCAGGAGTTCTCCATGGAGGGGAAATTGAATGCGGACGGGACGTTCAGCGGACATGCGCAACAGTCGTACCACGGCGATGTAGAAGTCGCTCTGCGCGCGGCGTTCCGGCAAGTGTCACAATCCCAATGGAAGGAGGCCGTGCAGCGGTTTTCCTACGGCCTGAACTTCGCTGGCGACGTCAGCAATGTGAATCTCACGCCGCCCGATGATCTGAGCAAGTCCTTCAATCTGTCCTACGATTACGAGCGCAAGAACTACGGAGATTGGGACAACCGCCAGATTGGTCCGCCCATGCCGCCCATGGGCATCGAGATGACTAAGGATTCGAAGAAACCGCCAGAGCCGGTTCGGCTCGGCGGGTTGGGCGAAGTAGTGTACGAGACCAAGATGACACTGCCGGAGGGATACTCCGGGAGTGAGCCTCAGAACGTCGATCTGGTGCGTCCTTACGCCGAATACCATTCGGTTTACAACATCGAGAATGGAGTGTTCTCGGCGACGCGGCGGCTGGTGATCAAGAAGAACGAAGTCGAACTCAGCAGAAGGGAACACATCCGTGATTTCGGCAAAGCGATCTCCGACGACGAGAATCGCTACGTGCGATTGAGCGGAGGGGCAACGACAAACGGCAATGGGACAACCATCGGTGTGGACCTAGATCAAGAATTCCGCGACGCCTCGCTAGCCATGCAGAAGGGAGACCGCAGCCGGGCTCAGGAATTGTTTGAGAAAGTTATCGGTAAAGATTCCAAGTATCCGCTGGCTCACCTCAACCTGGGAACCCTCTTCATGATGGAGAACAGGATGACGGAGGCAATCGCGGAATGGAAGAAGGAAGCAGGAAGCAAATCCGACTGACATACGCGTATTCTACGTGCCCGCTACCTATCTGACCCAGATGAACCGGCGGGACGATGCGATTCAGGCGTGGCGGAAGGTGTTGAAACTCGACCCAAAGAATCACGATGCGGCACTCAACCTGAGCAGCCTGCTGGCCTCCAAGGATAAGAATCCGAAGCCGCTATGGTTCTCGAAGATGGTGTGAAAGGATCGCCGGACAGCGCGAGCCTCAACATGGCGCTCGGAGAAGCTTACGTAAAGAGCGGTCAGGCGGATAAAGGCATGCCTTTCATGGAGAAGGCAATGCAGGGGAAGGGAATCGATTCCGCTACTCTGAATGACGCAGCGTACATTCTGGCTTCGAATAACACTCACCTGGAGCAAGCGAAGGAGTTTGCCGAAAAGGCCGTCGCCGACATGGACGCGAGCTCGGTTAAAGCCGTCCAATCGAATGACGATAATCTCAGCCTCATCCTATGTACCGAGTTTTCCGCAGCTTGGGACACTCTTGGGTGGGTGTACTTCCAAATGGGCGATCTCAAACGGGCGGAAGATTATCTCAGCGCAGCTTGGTCCCTCGGTCAGAATGCGGTTTCCGGAGACCATCTGGGCCAGACCCTGGCAAAGTTGGAGAAACGGAAGGAAGCGGCTCACATTTATGAACTGGCGCTGCAAGCGAGTTCGGTGCGGACGACGAAGTGGGGAGTCAATACGCTAGATCCGCCTTCCGCCTACCAAGAGAGGCATTCGCAGCTTCTTGCCCACTACGAGAAGCTGACCGGACGAAAGGCGCCGCCCATGATTTCGATCGACCGCTTACCTAATGGACAATGGACGAAGACGCCGGCTGACGAACTGCGGGACGCACACCATACCGTGGTGAGCAAGACCTCGCAAGTCTCGGGCGAGGCTGAGTTTGCAGTAGTGTTTGCACCGGGCAGGGTCGAGTCGGTGACGTACCGCGGTGGCGCCGATCAATTAAAAGCGATGACAGAAAAAGTCAAGGCCGCGCATTTCCTGATGGTGTTTCCGTCCGGAAGCGAAGCGAAGATTGTGCGTCACATTAAGGTGACTTGCACCGCCTCGTTGGGTTGCAACGCTGAAATGCTGCCGCCAGGACTCGTGACTTTTCCGAACCGATAGGCTCCGCTTTACAAATCCAAATGAAAAACCGCGCCGTTGAAGGCGCGGTTGATTCTTGCGAGCGGAGGCGCACGCGGCCAAGCAGGATTCTTAACGGCGCTTCTTGCCTTTTTTCTTGGCAGGCTTCTTCGCTGCTTTCTTGGCTGCTTTTTTCTTCGCCGGCTTCTTGGCAGCTTTCTTCTTCGCCGGCTTCTTCTTTGCTGCGGGCTTCTTTTTGGCCGCAGGCTTTTTCTTGGGCGGTGCTTTTTTCGCTGGCGCTTTCTTCGCCTTCGGCTTAGGCGGAGCCGGGGCAGCTGGTTTGGGGGCAGGAGGTGGCGGCGGCATTACGGGTTCCGGCTCGATCGCCTCAGGAGCTTCCAGGCCGGGCTCTTCTTCCTCCTCTTCTTCCTCTTCGAAATCTTCTTCGAGCGACTCGCTGTATGCGCCGCTGTCGCCGAACTCTTCTTCTTCGTCACGTCCGTAGAGCGTGGGATCGTAGAACGTCATTGCTCCTCCTGTTTCGTTGGCGGCCGGGTGCGGATACCTCTCCCTGGCTGCAGGCACGACAAAATTAAAAGACCACCGGAAACTTCTGCGGGAACGGCGCCGGATTATAGCACGACGTTCGGTGCAGTCTGCAAGGACCGCAAACACAGGCTGCTCGCTATTGGGTTATCACAGCAGAGTGGGGAAAGGGAAGAGGAAAAGGCAATACGCACAATACGTTTTCTCTTTTCTGAAACCTCATGACGTTCCACGCCAGATCCCTCGCTTCGCGTGAAAACGGCTCGGCTCGGGATGACGCCATCTTTTCACCGCGTGGCGAATCCCCGGCAAGTACCTTTGTTTTCTGCTATTCCGATGGGCCGCGAAATCATGGATCAAAAGCGGTTGCATCTGCGTACCATAAGTTAGTACCGTGCTGCCGACGTTCTTGGCAGCTGCGAGGTGCACGTTGGCTCTGAGCGCCGTGGATTCGATTACGCCCGCCCTGGAACACACTCGGCAACAACTGTTTCGGCCGTTTCGCCTCGGCCAGTGGACGAAGCTTGCATTCGTCGGTCTTCTGGCGGGCGAGTTGGGCGCCAACGGGTTCAGTCGCTCGAACTTCCAAGCTCCGGTGCATCCGGGAGTGGGTCCGCACTTTCCGTCGTTAGGCTCTCTGGGCATCGATCATTTTCTGCTCGCTGGCATGATCGTGGCGGCAGTGGTGGCTGCGTTTGCGGTCGGCATCATCCTGATGTATGTCGGCAGCGTCATGCGCTTCATACTCTTTGACAGCGTGCTGTCGAAGGAATGCCATATCCGATGGGAGTGGAGCCGGAGGCTGAGTGCGGGCTGGCGATATTTTGCCTGGAAGCTGGGCTACATCCTTCTCACTATCGCTGGGGCCGTCGTGCTGGTGGGAATTCCGACCGGCATCGCACTGGTGAACGGATGGTTTCACCAGCCGAAGGAGCATCTGCCGGCGTTCATCGCCTTCGGAGCCGTGCTTTTTCTGGTTTTTGCCGTGTTCTTTCTGGTGACGGCCGTGGTGCTGGTGCTGACCAAAGATTTTGTGATTCCACAGATGGCCCTGGAAGATATCGATGTCACCGAGGGATGGCGGCGGCTGTGGGCGATGATGAAGCCCGAACAAGGCGCTTACGTCGCCTATGTGGTGATGAAGATTGTGCTCGCGTTCGTGGCGGCGATCCTGACCGGCATCGCTACGCTAATTCTAGGATTGCTGGTCGCCATTCCAAGCGCTGCGCTGGGAATCCTGGCATTCCTCACCGGCAAGTCGGAAGGATTGACGTGGAATGTGCAGACAATCGCGCTGGCCGTGATCGTGGCTGGCCTTCTACTGGCGGCGTTTTTCTATCTCGTTTCGCTGGTCTATGTGCCGGCGATCGTTTTCTTCCCGGCGTATTCGATCTATTTCTTTGCCGGTCGCTATCCGCGGCTGGGCTCCATCCTCAACGGATTGCAGGCGCCGCAGCGGGTTGTGCCGATCGCTCGATGACCCCGGCTGCATCCTTTACAACAAAAAGAAGAAGAGCGCGGCTTTTTAACCCGCGCTCTTTCTTCTTCCACGTGCTGTTAGAGAGGTCCCGCTAGAACTTCGGCAGAACCTGCGTACCTTCCTTGCGCACCGCCTCCAAAGCCGAGGGGTCGAGACCCAGGGCCTTCAGGATCGTCGGCGCCACTTGCACCGTGCCCACAGACTCGCGAACAGTCTTGGGTTGTAAGGACGGGTTGGACACCAGCAGGACGACGTTGGTGTCGTCGTGCGCAAACCCGCCGTGCTCCTCCTGTTTCGCGGTGCTGCCAGAGTAGGTCACGCCAACGTTCGGAGTCACGATGATGTCCGGCGTTCGCGGATCTTTGGTTGGGTCGTTGTAGTTGAGAGTGAGGGACGGGCCGTAGTAAATCTGTCCGAGCCCGACCCCGGTTGTCGCGGAGGGATTGGCCTCGATGATCGCAACGGCGGCGGCGGTGTTGGACGGGCTATTCAGCCACAGCAGCGAGACGTCGTCTTCCGTCGGGCCAATGCCGGTCGGGTTGTTGGTGGATTCCGAGTTGGGGATGTATCCGGCATTCGAGAGCAGCGTCGCGGGCGAGGTGCCGTTGATGGTCTGTCCAACATAGCGGCTGGGATCGATCGGCGATTGGCCGTGCTTCGCCGTGATGACGATCAGGGTCGAGTCATAGAGTCCCTGCTTCTTCAACTCGCTGACAAATGCCCCAATCGAGGCATCGACGAACTGGAATTCGCTCAGCAGGGCAGTGCTAGGGGTAGCGGCGGCATCAAGGTATCCGCCGGTCGTGCTGTTGCTCGCCTCGATCAGCTTCTGGCCCACGCTCAGGGATTGGAAGTTCATGCCGAAGATGGTGGGAACCTGGGTCTTCCTGGTGCGCAGATGGTCCCAGCCATCGATTTCGTTGAGGATGGCGTTGACCTTGAGACTGTCGTAGCACTGGATGTTCTGGAAGCTGTTTGTCCAGGCTGTCAGGTCGGCGCCAGGGTCCAGGATCGAGGCGCAAGACACGCCAGTCGGGGTGGTGACGCCGGGAAGGGCGATCACGGAGGAGTTGATTTCCGGTGCATAGAAATCATCCAGTGCGCTGGGTCCGATGCCCGAGGCGACGGAAGAGTAGGCCGGGTGCTTGTCGGACCAGGCTGCGTATCCGCCGGCAGCGTGAATCACGCTGAAGATGCTGTTGGCGCGAACGAATTGCCACGGCCAGATCGGCCGGCATCCCTGGGCCGGGTCGCGATCCAGTTTCTGCGGGTCGATCGAGTGGATGCCACCGTCGGTGAGGGATCGCTCCGGGTGCGCCGCCGTTCACCTTGGTCTTATCGATGTCGATGCCTTCTTCGTATTCGGTGGTGAAGCCGGTTGGCGGCGCTCCGGCGGTGCAAGGCCCGGGGCCGTTTCCATTGCCGGTAACGACGGCCGGTCCATCCAGAGCCCGGGAGTAAGCGACGTCGTAGTAGACGCCGGTCAGGGCGGGGCTGCCGCCAGTGATGATCGAGGTCAGGCCGGGAAACGAGTCCGAAGGTTTGGAGGTGCTGGCGGCAACGTAGTTGATGCCAGTGGTACCCAGAGCGGCGATCGACGGGCAAAATGGCTTGCCACCGTTAACGGTGCTGACGCCTTGGGCGCAGTTCAAGAAGTCGACAGCATGCATGCCATCGACACTGATGAGGAGTACGCGTTTGACTGGTCCGGATCCTTGGGCGAACGCCGAGGACGCCAACAGTAGAGCGAGCGCCGAAACGCCCACACTGAGGCTTCGAGTGAACTTCATGGAATTTCCTCCTGAGAATTGGGAGACTTCTTTCGAGAATTAGCAGGTGAAAATCAACAGCGGGTAACAGTGAGATGAATGGAGTGTTAAAACTAGAGGGGGTAGTAGGGGAGTTGGGTGATTCCGATGGTTTTTCCTGGAACGGCTCTTGCGATTCCGACCTTCACCAGTCTTGTGATTCCGATCCTCACTACTCTTGTCATTCCGACCGGAGGGAGGAATCTGCTTCGTTGCCGGCACGCGTTGCCGGCAGACAGCAGATTGATTGACGGCTAACGCCGTTTCGGTATGACAAAGTCGAGATTGGGGTTATTCACTGCTTCACTTGAGACTCGCATCACGGCCGGGCCTCCCTAGCCTGCGGCGAGGTCTTACCATGTCGGGTTGCTCTCTTCGATCGCCGTGAGCATGGAAGGCGCAGGCAAACAGCAGATTCCTCGCAGGTTAAGGCCGGCTCGGAATGACAAAGTGTAGGGATGAGTTGCGGGACTGGTCGGAAGCGGTCATCACAGCCGGCGGTATTCCGTGGACTGCATCATCGACAATCTTTGCCATTCGGACGAGCCGTAAAGCCGAGAAGGAAGAAACCGCTGTTCGCCAGCAGCGATGCTGCGGGACAAACAGCAGATTCCTCCTTCGGTCGGAATGTCAGGAGCGATTTGCGGCCAACAACTACCTACTTCAAGCTTTTTACGTACTCGGCAACGGCCTTGGCATCGTCAGCTGCGACTCCGGATACGGCCTTCTTGTGCGGCGCTTTCTTAGCATCGTCACCCTTGGTGAGCAGATCGGTGATCTGATCGGCGCTCAGGCTCGTGCCTTTCAGGGCCGGACCCACTTTGCCTTGTCCCTCAGGACCATGGCACATGGCGCACTTCGCTTTGTAGGTGGCGGCTCCGTCAGCGGCGAACGCTGGCGCAGCAATCGAAACGGCCAAGGCCAGAACAACGAACAGAACGATGAACTTCGTAACTCTCATGGGGGCTTCTCCTCGAATCGTTGGAATTGTAGTTAAAAGAGCCAACTGGTCTGGATTCTATGATCGGTACGAGGGGGAGGAATGTGATTTAACGCACGTGATCTTGTGACGGTGTCGAAGCAGGAAAGATAACTACCCGAGATTTAGCGGGCGGGTTGGACGACCAGGATCATTCCTGGGTGGAGGACGGCGATGTTGCGGTTGTCGCGCTTGAGGGCGGCGACGGTGGTGCGATAGGCACTGGCGATCGAATAGAAGGTTTCGCCGGACTTCACTCGATGGTGAACGACGGGTTCGGTTCTCGCGTTCTGGAAGGTTGCGACCTCGGCCGACTTGGTTGCGGGCGGCTTTACGCTGGCGGTTTCCGTTTTCGGACGCTTCGACTTGGGATGAGAAGTTGTGACTTCCGCATCATGCGCTCCGGGAGAAATCGGCAGGTGCAGCGCGAGCACTTTGCGTCCGTGGAGGCTGTCGCCGTGCAATCCGTTCCAGCGGCGAAGCATTTGCGGCGAGACTCCGAAATTCTCTGCGACGGTTTCGACCGTGTCCCCGTGACGGACTTTGTAGCGGGTGATGCGGCGAGCGTAGGTGGCGGCGTCGCTGGTCGGATGCTTGCCTGGTGCGACCGGGATCACCAGCCTTGCGTCGGTTTCGAGCTCGTTGCTGTCGAGATGGTTCGCTTCTTCGATCTGCTTTGCGGTCGTGTGATACGTGCGCGCGAGAGAGGCCAGCGTATCGCCGGTATGCACCGTGTGATATCGCCACCATAGCCGCATATCGGGAGGAATCGAGGCGATCGCAGTCTGGTACTGATCCTTCGTTCCCGCGGGCAAATGCAATTCAAATTTGCCTTCGTGCGGCGTGGTCATCCGGAGCAGGCTGGGATTCAGGTCTTGCAACTCGCTGGGCGTTGAATTCACGCACTCAGCGACCAGGCGAAGATCGACAGGATAGCTGATCGAAACCGTGTCGTAATCTACCGGCTGCTCCATCGCGACTTCGTCCAGAGCCGTATTGCGATGGATTCTTGGCCATGATGGTCACGGCAAGAATGATCGGCACGTAATTCTTGGTTTCTTTTGGCAGGACGTTGCGGTTGTAGAGTTCCCAGAAATCGGCGTATCCGGTGCGCTTTACTGCGGCCTGCACGGTGCCGGGGCCGGAGTTGTAGGCGGCCATCGCGAGATACCAGTCGCCAAACTGGTTATAGAGATCTTTCAGGTGACGGGCAGCGGCACGAGTGGATTTCTCCGGGTCCTGACGGTCGTCGACCCACATGCTGTGGTTGAGGCCGTATCCGCGACCGCGGCTTGCCATGAACTGCCAGATGCCGCGAGCTCCCACGCGCGAAACTGCCAGCGGATGGAATCCAGATTCGGCTTGCGCCAGATAGATCAGGTCCTGCGGGACGCCTTCTTCTTTCAGCGTCGACACGATCATGTCGTGATAGCGGCCGGAGCGGGCGTAAGCGCGCTCGAAGACTCCGCGTCCGCGATTCGAGAAGTAAGAGATATATCCGGCCACCTGGTCGGTCATCATCAGAGGCAGGTCGGAACGGGTGTTCTTGACGTCAGCTTCAGCCTTGGCCTTGGTTCCCGCGTCGGCGGAGGGCGTCAGTCCGTTGGTCTCGTCGATCGGCGCGGGCTCAGCCTTTTGCTGCGGCTCTTGCGGATTTTCTGCCTCAGCCGATGTACCGCCCGGATAGAGCTCATTCACGCCTTGGACGATGCGCTCGAATTCCTTTCCGAGCCGGTCGTCGGAACGTACGTCGAAGTTGCTGCCCAGCAGGTCGTTCAGGGCGTTATCGAAATTCTGCTTGGCGTCATCCGTCTTGCCAGAGTGGTAGTTGTATAGGCCGGTCTGATATTCCTTCTCGACGCGTGCGATCAAATCGCCGACCGCATCGGAGGCTGGCGCGGGCGCAGCGGAGTCAGGAGCTGCCGGTTTCTGAGCAGACGAGTCTTGCGGCTGTGATTGCGTTGCTGCAGGAGCGGTGGACGCCGGTGCTGCAGCGACAAGAGTCGGTTGAGTGGCAGGCTTCAACGCCGGTGGATTCGCCGGAGGCACAAGGGTGGCAGCATGCTGCGCCGAATGGCATGCGCAGGCCGCCAGACCCAGGGAAGCGAGCGCGATCGTCCGTACGTAGAGGCTGACTAATCGCATATTGTCTCTATTAAGATGCGTGGCCTTCCCAAGGTGTTGAATCCCTGCGGATTCTACCAAAAATCGTACCCTCCGGCGGGGCTAAGGTCAATCGCTTTAAGCAGATCGGGGCAGTTACTTTCGGCACGGTTACGGGCCAGAATTCAACGAACGGTCCTCTATCCGAACATCCCCGGACGCCTACCTACAAATCGGGCTCGATTTGGGATGCCGAGGAAATTGGAGCGGTTGGCAGTAAGCTGCCCCCAATGCGAGTTCCCCTGATCGATCCTAGTGGACTAGGGCGACATCCGCTGAGCTTTTCGGCGGGAAGCAGGTTCTTCCCTTCGGTCGGAATGACAACGCAGTGAGGGTCGGAATGCCAACAGTGGAGGCTTGGAATGACAAGGTTTAGGGTCGGAATAAACCCGGATGACAATCCTTTGCTAGTGTTTCGGCTCGACTTTGATTTCGAAAAGCTTGGGCCAGAGTTTTCCGGTGACAAAGAGACGGTTGCCGACAGCGTCGTAGGCGATACCGTTGAGAACAGCGCCGTTGCCTTGCAATGCTTGCTTGTCGATGATGCCGGACAGGTCAATGCGGCCCAGAATCTTTCCGGTGCGCGGGGAGATGCGGAGGATCTGGTACGTCTGCCAGATGTTGGCGTAGATCTCGCCGTGAATGTATTCGAGTTCGTTCAAGTTTTCGACTGGGTGGCCGTTCTCGTCGACCACTTGCAGGCGACGGATCACTCGGAATGATTCCGGATTCAAGAAACGCAGATACGAGGTTCCGTCGCTCAGGATTAACTGCGTGTCGTCGTGCGTCAGGCCCCAACCTTCGCCTTCGTAGGAAAGCGTTTTAAGCAGGCGAAAGCTGAAGCGGTCGTAGACAAAAGCCTTGTGCGACAGCCATGTGAGCTGGATCAGGGTGCTGCGCCAATCGGTCAGGCCTTCGGCAAAGTACTCATCCGACACGTTGTGATTTTGCAGGACCTCGCCGCTCGTGAGGTCGACCATGCGCAGCGACGACTGGCCGTTCAGGCCCGTGCTCTCGTAGAGGTGGCCGTCCACAAAGATCAGTCCCTGGGTGAAAGCCTTGGGATCATGCGGATAGGTGTGGACGATCTTGTAGCCGTCAGTGCGAGACGGGCCGGATGAGGTTACAACCGGCAGCGCAAAGCCGCCGAGAAGAAGGAAGATGCAGCAGGATATTTGAAATCTTAAATGCCGAGACATTGATAGACATGATACGGCCTTCACTCACCGGTTTTCGACGGGTCGTCGGCGCGACCGCAGCGACGGATTCCACGCGCCGTTCATTTTTGCCCAGGTATCGACAGTGCGCTCGCGACGGATGTGGCCGCCTTTCTCACACCCGCCAGTAATCGGGGCGCCAGTTTTTGATCGACTGCTTGATCTGCTTCCGCGTTAATTTTTCGTTCATGGTGCGCTCGGCCAGCTTGCCGACTTCGCCATCGGAGGCAAAGCGCAAGCCGCAAAGTTGATCTTCAGTCAGTTCGGGAATGCGCGAGCGCAGAGGCTCCTGCAGAAGCTGCATGAGGCGTAGCCGTTCTTCGAGCCGAATGACACGATCTTGCACCTTGAGCGAGTACAGGCGAATCTTGAACAGCATCCCCAGCAAAGCGAACGCCAGTACGACGATCAGAAAATGATGGATGTTTCCGAGCAAACTGCTGTGCGCCAAATGCGTGAAGAAGTGAATGAGCGCCGCGATCAATGCAAACACAAAGACCGGAGCGAGAAAAAAGTGAAAGAACGGATCAAAGCGCGCGTGATTGGCAAACGTCTGGGGCTTTCTTTCGGCCATGAGAGGCCTCCTTGCGTAGGAAGGGGAAGTGTAGCAGAGGGCGTCGCGCGTGCAGAGACGAAGACGAGTGCGATTCAGCTCACGTTTAAAGGCAAAAAAGGTGCACGTGGAAAATGGAAACGGTCTGGGAGGAGTCCCGACTCCCAGACCGTTTAACAGCAGGGTGACCTGAACTATCTGGCGGACGCAAGCCGGATTTCTTCCTTGCCTTGGACGTTGTGATCCAGCAGCTCGCGCTCAAACTGGCTCGGCGTGAACCAATAGACCGCGGTCGATCCCTCGACTTTCAGCCCCGCGAGGAAATAACGGCTTCCATATTTATGGAATACGAGCGAGTATTGTCCGGCGGGCGCAGTCTTGCTCTCAGTCGCAAAACCTGTCGCAATGACGTTGACTCCTGCGGAGGCGCTGCGGATGGTGAGCAGTCCGCTCGTTGAGTCGGCCCGCTGAATTATGCATTCGCCGAGCGGTACGACGGTATTGGCTACCACAAATGTGTAAGGCACCTTAGCCACAACCCGGTCCGTGGGTTTGAGTTGAGCAACGGCGATCGTCGGAAGAACAGCCAGCATGAATACGGCAATCCAATTCGCGTGTTTCATACATCACCTCCAGGAATGATTGCATCCTGCACCCGTTTGCCCGGAAGGTCCATGGAGCCAGTCTGAAGCCGTATCAATTCGTCTGAAGAAACGTGATCGAGGTCATTGACAGGGGAACCATAGGCGAAAAAAATCGTAGAAAAGTACAGGACCAGCGATGGCAGAGAAACGAGTGTGCTTTGGCGAATTCGAACTGGATTTCGGCTACTTCCTTCTGTATCGGAAGGGGCAACCGGTTCGACTGGAAGGCCTGCCGCTGCAATTGCTGATGCATCTGGTCGAACACCAGCGCCAGTTGGTGACCCGCGAACAGATCGCCGAGATATTGTGGGGAAAAGACGTTTTTGTCGACGTCGAGCAGGGAATCAATACGGCGATCCGGAAGATACGCATTGCCTTGGAAGACGATTCGACCCAACCGCAGTTGTTGCAGACGGTTGTGGGACGCGGATATCGCTTCGTCGCGGACTGCGAAGACGGTTCTAGGGAGACAATGTTTTCAGCCGAGGAGTTAGGCCGCGCCGTGATGTCAGCCGCAGGCCTGGACCCGAACGATCCGAAGACGCCGGTCAAGAAGTGAAGCCGATCTCTCAGACAAACCAAAACTCAACCATCCGTTAATATGGGACTTGTCTTTGCCGTGCGAGCTGACAAAAGTTCGCCGGGCATAAACGAAGGACCGAGTTCGTAGCTGGAATCTTTGAAGTCGAGTGGGAATCCAAACTTTTATGAAAGCCATACAAGTCAGGCAGACAGGTGGGCCAGAGGTGATGGAACTGGTGGAATTGCCGGTTCCGGTGCCGAAGGCGAATGAAGTGGCCGTGAAACTGGCCGCTTCTGGAGTCAATTTCATCGATGTCTATCACCGCGAGGGGCGCTACAAAGTGCCGCTACCATTTACGCCGGGGCAGGAGGGCGCGGGAACCGTTACCGCGGTGGGCGCGGATGTGACATCGGTCAAAGTCGGAGATCGCGTCGCGTGGTGCCATCTGCTGGGAGCGTATGCGGAATATTCCGTCGTGGTGGCGGACCGGTTGGTGCCCATTCCCGCGGGAGTGACGGATCAGCAGGCCGCGGCCGCGATGCTGCAGGGAATGACCGCGCACTATCTGGCATACGATACGTACCCGCTGAAGCGCGGGGACACCGCGCTGGTGCATGCGGCTGCGGGCGGCGTGGGACTGCTGCTGACGCAAATGGCGCACAACATCGGCGCACGCGTGATTGCAACGGTATCGACGGATGAGAAGGCCAAGCTGGCGCGCGAGGCCGGCGCGGACGAAATCATTTTTTATACGAAGTCAGACTTTGAAGCCGAGACCAAGCAGCTGACCGGCGGAAAGGGCGTCGATGTCGTTTACGATTCAGTCGGCAAGACGACGTTCGAAAAGGGCCTGAACATTCTCCGTCCGCGTGGAATGATGGTGCTGTACGGAGGGTCGAGTGGCGCGGCGCCTGCGATCGATCCGATCATCCTGACGCAAAAAGGATCGCTGTATCTGACGCGCCCCTCGCTGGGAAATTACATAGCAACGCGCGAGGATCTCGTCGCTCGGTCGAGCGCTGTGTTCGGAATGATTACGTCCGGCAAGCTGAAACTGCGGATCGCGCACACTTATCCATTAAGCGAGGCGCAGCAGGCGCATCGGGACTTGGAAGGACGGAAGACAACAGGGAAACTGCTGCTGATCCCGTAGCTATTAAGAGCTCACCACAGAGGACACTGGGTAACACAGAGGAAGTCGGGGCGAACAGCCAACGACGGACGACTAACGACCGACACAATTATGAAAGCCATTCGCGTTTCCCATATCGGCGGGCCGGAAGTCCTGGAACTCGTTGAGATTCCCGCGCCACAACCGAAACCTGCCGAAGCTGTGGTGAAGGTCAACGTCGCTGGCGTCAATTCCATCGATGTGCAGTTTCGCGACGGCCGTCTACGCACGCCTTTGCCCTTCATTCCCGGGCAGGAAGGTGCGGGCGTGGTTACGTCCGTGGGCCCGCAGACGCAATTCGTCAAGCTCGGCGACCGCGTCGCGTGGAGCGGGACTTTGGGATCCTACGCTGAGTATGTCGCAGCGCCCGAAGAACATCTGGTGCCCGTGCCGGCGTCGATCACCGACGAGCAGGCTGCTGCCGCAATGATGCATGGGCTTACCGCACATTACCTGGCCAATGATGCGCACAAGTTGAAAGCGGGCGAGACCGCACTGGTGCACGCTGCTGCCGGCGGAGTGGGACTGTTGCTGGTGCAGATGGCGCGGGCGATCGGGGCGCGAGTCATCGGTACGGCATCAACGACGCGAAGGCACAATTGGCGCGCGAGGCTGGCGCGGATGAAGTCATCGTCTTCACGAAGCAGGATTTCGAGCAAGAAGTGAAGCGACTGACTGGCGGCAAGGGCGTGGACGTGGTTTATGACGGAGTCGGCAAGGATACATTCGAGAAGAATCTGAACGTCATGCGGCTACGCGGGATGCTCGTGCTCTATGGGATGTCGAGCGGACCGGTGCCTCCGGTCGATCCGGCGAAGCTGTCGGAGAAGGGATCGCTGTACATGGCTCGGACTACACTGGCGCACTTCACCGCGACTCGCGAAGAGTTGCTGGCCCGCTCGAGTTCGTTGTTCGGCATGATCTCTGCTGGCAAGCTGAGGGTGCAGGTCGCGAGGAAGTATCCGTTGGCCGACGCTGCACTCGCCCATCGCGACATGGAAGCGCGGAAGGTCGCAGGGAAGTTGCTGCTGATTCCCTAACACAAATCCTTCACCACAGAGGGCACAGAGTCACACAGGGGAATTCCAGATCATATGGTGTCACCCCCGTTGAATACTCAGATGATCCGAAGGCTTGGGAAATCCTGCTGGTAACGCGAGGGATCGAGAGTGAACAGACGGTCTGCCCGAAGCAACGCGTGTGCGGCTATCAGGAAGTCTGGAAGTAATCGCTTCGGCGATGCACCGGAGAGGCGGCGGCGTTGGGCGTAGGCAGCGAAACCCTCCGCAGCTTTGCGCCAAATCGGTTCGTCAAGGCCAAACTCCACGGCGATCCCGGTTTCTGCAAGAAATCTATCGACGAAGCCCGGTGTGACCAGAGGATGAGCTCCCAGTTCGACGTAAACTGGCGCGCTGACGACTAATCCGCCTTGTGCGCGCGAGGATCTTAACTCCTGTTCAATGCTCACGGCCGAAGGTTCATTTGACCAGAAGGCGGAAAGAATATTCGAGTCGAGGGCGGTCTTCATAGGCGGAGAGCGAACTTACTTTTCGTCGTCGCGCATCTCTTCGATCCAGGCCTTGATCCCTTTTTCGCCACCGGGGAATGGGCCGAGCACGCCTCTATATTTTTCAAACGGGTTTTCTTCGGAGCGGGATGGGCGAATCACAGTGCGGTCTCCCTCGACGACAAAATCAATTCGGTCGCCGGGGACGACGCCGAGGCGCTTTCGGATTTCCTGAGGAACTGTGACTTGGCCCTTAGAGCTCATGGAACTGGAATATTTCGTCATCTTTACCTTTATTACTTACTGTAAAGATAACAAGTAATACCAATACGGTCAAGTACTTGTGAGTACCGAAGGCTCTTCACCACGGAGAACACAGAGGGGCACAGGGTAAGACGCGCGTTACTACTTGCGCGTGTAGCTTTTCACGTAGGCCGGGACTTCTTGGGGTGGAACCAGCCTCGCGTCCGGGATCGGCTCGCCGACTACCGTGTTGAGAGGCACGACGCCGGACCAAGTCGGGAATGAATAATCTTCTTCGTCATCGATCACCGGGCCTTGGCGGACTTTCGCTGAGAATTCCTCAATCGGCAGCCGCAGTACGGACGTCGCTTTCAGTTCGCGATCGTTCGGCTGGCGGACATCTTCCCAGCGGCCGGGGATGATGTGCTCGGACAAGATTCGCAGCGCTTCCAGCTTTTCTTCCGGATCGTCGACCAGCACTGCCTTTCCCAAGACCACGACCGAGCGATAATTCATCGAGTGATTGAAAATCGAGCGGGCGAGGACGAGCCCGTCGAGCAACATGACCGTGACGCAGACCGGCACGCCGTCTTTCATCTGGCGCAACATGCGGCTGGCGGCCGAGCCGTGGATGTAGAGATTCGCATCTTTGCGGCCGTACGAAGTTGGGATTACGAACGGCTGGCCGTCGACGGTAAAGCCGACGTGGCAGAGAAAGCCTTCGTCGAGGATACGGTAGATGTCTTCGCGGTTGTAGACAGCGCGATCAGGTTCCCGGACGACACGGGTGCGAGTGGTGGGAAGTTGGGTTTCAGACATTGCGGAGCGGGCTCCAGGCAAGCGCCAAGGATGGGTGAAGGAAAAGTGTAACACCCGGTTCTGGGGGAGCGTCGGAGCACCAGCATCTGCGCACTGTGCAACAAGAAAAGGCGGACGCTGCCGTTATGCTCGAAGGTGACGTGGGGTTCTTCGGCGGGCTAAGACGCCCGCCTCAGAATGACAAACTGTTCTTACTCGAACAACAACCCGTTCTTGTCCAATCTCGGACCTCACCAGTTGAGCTTCAGTGCGAACTGGAACTGGCGCGGATCGTACGCCGCTGTTGCCTGGCCGGCGTTGCTGAACAGCGGGCTGACGGCGGCCACGTTGTTCTTGTTGGCGATGTTGAACATGTCGGCGATCAGATCCATGCTGAAGCGCTCGGTGAACGAAACGCGCTTCGAGATACGCATGTCGCCGAAGGCAGTCCACGGAGTGACTCCGGCATTGCGGCCGAGGTTGCCGTCGAGCTGCAACAGCGTCGGAACTTTTCCCGTCGCTACGAAGCCGTTGATGCAAGGCTCCTGGAAGGTTCCGCTGGGAGAGAACTTGGAAGCGTAGACGGTGCCGCACGCCGGATCGACGGTAGTGTTGGGCCTTCCGGTCAGCGACGAGAGCTGCAGATTGTCATCGCTGCCGGTAACGATGTTGAACGGGCGTCCGGAGGCGATTTCGAGCAGAGGAGCCCATGTCCAGTCGCTCATCACTTTGCCCATGAATCCGTGGCCAGAAATTTTCCCCGTCTGATATACGCCACTCAGCACGAAACGGTGACGCTGGTCGAAGAGCGATGTGGAGCGATCGAGGCCGGGATAGTAGCTGTCCTGCGGCGTGAGCGTGGATTCGAGATCCGTCGAGTCGTCGATGGCGTGCGACCAAGTGTACGAAGCGAGGAACTCGTAGTGGCGGGCGAAGCGCTTGCGCAGGTTCGCGCTGAAGCCGTGATAGATCGAGCTGCCGTTGGAGTAGTTGGCGTCCATGTCGCCAAAAGGCACGCAACCGACGAAGGTTGAGGGATTACAGTTTGCGTTGAATCCGGGGATGGTGCTCACCAATTTCGCCGCTTGGGCGATACAACCGAGTGGATCTCCGACGGATGCATAGGCACCGATGATCGAAGGATTCAATCCGCCGGGCCGGAAGAAGTTCATCAACGAGGCGTCGACATAGGGGAACGGAGAAGCCGCAGTTCCGCCGGGACTGCAACCGCTCACGGTGAATGGACTGGCCGGCGTCGCGGTGCTGCTGGCCAGCGCATCGTAGTAGGCGCTCTCGAAGTTAGCGACCATCAAATCGCCGCGAATCGTGTTGGCATTGATCGGGCGGTTCAGATGACGTCCACCGTTGAAGTTGTATGCGAGACTGAGGGCGAATCCCTTGCCAAGATCTTGCTCGACGGTGAGGTTGGCCTGTTGCGAGTACGCGTACACAAAATTCTTCGACTGCGGATATCCGAAGGGCTGGAATCCGAGTGGCTGGAAGGTCGAAGGGTTCAGATAGTTCTGATTGAGAAATATAGATTGCGGAAAGTTCAAGCGCCTGGAATTGCTGCTGATTCGGCAGATATCCAAGAGCCGCGGCGGTAGCCGGATTCAGCGTGGCAGCGCATGGATTCGCGGCGCTGGGAACATTGATTGGAAGTCCCTGGAAGATCGTGATCGCGTTCAGGTTGCCCGGATTGCCGGCACCGCTGCAGACGGATGTACCCGCGAACGCAAGCTGTCCGCTGGAGGAACCATCGGAGGCATCGCCGAGAAAATATAGTCCCAGCAGCGGATGGTCATAGAACATCCCGTACGAAGCGCGTATGACCGTCTTGCCCGTTCCGAGCGGATCCCATGCCATGCCGATGCGCGGCTGAATATTGTTCTTGTCGGTCTGTATGCCTTTTTGCAGGCCGAGCAGATTGTAGGCCGATGCAGCCAGTCCTTGCGGCGCTTTGAAACTAGGCGGAATCTCGACGTCGTAGCGCACGCCGTAATTCAAAGTCAGGTGCTGATTCACGCGCCACGAATCCTGCCAGAAGGCGCCGATGGGAACGTTGCGGAACGAGTCGCTCGGACTGCCGATACCCTGAATGAAATCTCCCGGCAGACCCGCGCCATAAGCCTGAACCGCTGAGAGATCGGGAAAATTCGGCAGGCCGGTCGGACTGGGATTCACGAAGCCCAGGCTCGATGCTCCGAAAGTTCCGAAATCGTAAACTCCGCCGTAGTTAACGGTGAAAGTTGCGGTGAGCGGAAGGTAGTTGAAGTCGGCGCCGAATTTCGTGTTGTGGCGGCCGATTGTCCACGAGAAGTTGTCAGTGAACTGATAACGCTGCTCGACGCGCTGGATGAACGAGTAAGGCTCGCGTCCGAAATAAGCAACGCCGGTGATGTTGACGGCTGGGTCAGAGCCTCCGGGAATCTTTGTGTTGTAGAAGTAGGACAAGCCGCGGCGCGCGTACTGGAAGCGGAACTCGTTGACCTTGTTCGCGCCGATGGTCCAAGTGTCCTGAAAGACTCCCGTGACATCGCGATACGTTTGCTGCGAAGTGCGCGAGTAGGCGTTCTGTCCGAAGGGTTGATCCTGGCCGCTCACTTCGATGCCGGTCACGGTGCTGGGACTGACGTTGGCACGGAATGTTAAGCGATGGTTCGTGCCGACATTCTGGTCGAGGCGCAACGAGTAGAGACTTGTTCCTTCGAATACTGGAAAGTTTCCTTCTTGCGAGGTCAACGTTTGGTAGGAGCCCGGAACGAAGCACGGACCTGGAGGGGGACAGCTGGTTGGAAATCCCGAGAAGCTTGAAAGTCCACCGAGCGTGAGAGTTTCCACCAAGCCGGTCGGCCATGCTCCGTTGACCGCCATGCCAGAGGAGGCGCCCGCCAGACTTAGATATTGTCCGACTTCTTGCGCGTAGGCAGGACTGGTCGCGACTGTGGCGTCAACTGCAGGGTTGGTCAGGAACGCGACTTGCCCGGAAGTCAATTGCAGGTTCACCGATCCCGGAGCTTGCAGGAAGAATGCGGACGCGTCGAAAGGAGTCAGACCAAAATTTCCCTGCCCGATCGAAGAGAATCCAGTTTCGTGTCGCCGCGTCACTTCGTAGGAAAAGAAATAATACGTCTTGTCTTTCTTGATGGGGCCACCGAAAGCCACGCCTGCCTGCACGCGCGTGTAGGCAGGATTCGGAACCGTGCTGAACGGATTCACCGCCTGGAAGTTGCGATTGCGCAGGTAGCCGAAGACGTCGCCGTGGAAGTCGTTCGATCCGGAACGCGTGATGATGTTGACCACGCCACCGGCCGCGCGACCATATTCCGCCGCGTAATTGTTGGTGATGATCTGAAATTCCTGTACGTCTTCTTGCGAGACTGTCGAACGCACTCCGTTGGTCGAGTTGTCGGTGGCGTCGGCGCCGTCAACGTTCACCAGGTTCGAACGCGCGCGCTGGCCACTCATGTTGAGCCCTGACGTTGGAGCGGCGCCGGTGTTGGGTGCGTTGTCGCGCACGACCTGCGAATCGGTGAGCGTGAAATTGATGTAATTGCGTCCGTTGATGGGGAGATTGTCGATGCGGCGTTCACCAACGGTGTCGGTCGTGGAACTGCGAGAAGTTTCAACCAGCTCTGCCTGCGAACTGACTTCAACCACCTCTTTGCCGCCGGCCACCGTGAGCGCGACCGGCAGTTCGACGATGCCGCCGACGGTAATAGAGACGCCGGTGCTCTCAACCTTGGAGAATCCAGGAGTGACAACCGTGACTGTGTAGTTGCCCGGAGGGAGAAGCTGCGCGTTGTATCCGCCTTGGCCGTCTCCTGTTGCGGTGCGCTCCAATCCCTTTTCTACGTTCTGCACGGTGACGCTGGCGTTGGTGACACCGCTTCCCTTGGGATCTTTCACGGTGACGTGCAGATCGCCCGTCGCGGAGCCGCCCTGCGCAAACGCAACGGCAGACAGCAGCAGGACAAAGAACGACATCAGAATCGATTTCACTGTGCGGAGCATATGGTTCTCCCTTGAACTCGCGAACGCGAGCCGACGGTGGGACGAATTCCCACGATTGCCGATGCACTCACTCAACGGTTGGACTGCTTTATTGCCCGTCGGTTTTTATAACAGAACCATCCCTGAAAACAAGTTGGCAGTCAGTGACATGAGGTTTCCAATTTAATGCGCTGCTGAATTTTGAACAGTGGCGGAGGTGCGAGAGTGAGATCACATCGCAGGGCTGCATCAGCCCTGCGCGTTGTCATTCGGCCGGAGGGAAGAAATCCATTGATCGTGTTTTACGACGTGGCGGAAATGCGGACCGGCGCAGACGGATTTTGCAAACGCCCCAGAAGCATCGCCGAGCCGTTGAGACGTTCGTAGCCGTGGAGGATGGCTACTGCTGCCCGCCCGGAATCGGGCCACGCTAGCGCAATGCGGATGCGGTAGAGCGCGAAACGTGCATTGCGACGGAGGAACAGGGCATTGTCGATCAGTTGTCGGGCAGCCTCTGCTGCGTGCGGATCGCTGGCTGACAGTGCTCCCTCGCCGATGTCGATGAGGAGCTCGGCGTTTCTGCCCGCAGTCTTAACGTAGGCAGCCATCGCTCGCAGGCGTTTCCTCTGCACGGCGCGGAATTCCGGCCCCGGCAAACGCAGCCGCAGGTATTCGCGCTCAGCAGGGTCGATCAGATTGCGGAAAGCTTCGATGTCGATCGGCTGAATGCGCGTAGCGAGGCTCGCGTCCGAGCGAACCTGCAGGGTTCGCTGCCTTGTGATGTAGATAAGATAAGAGACCGCAAGCACTGCGGCGAAGACAAGAAGATAGGCCAGAGTCATTGGTGTATGAGGCGCTCCAATTCGCGATTCCAATCGTTGAGAGTTTCTTCGTGATCCTGTGGCGCACCAGAAGACGAAGCTGAAGGTGGATCCGACGGCGGATCGTCCGAACGATCCTTCGGGGGAGTTTTGGAGGGGCGCTTTTTCTCGGGGACGAGGAGGTAGTAGTACCAAATGAGAACCGAGATATGGTAGGTACCCATGTTGGCGAAATCTACCCAGGTCCGATTCCGCACAACACCACCTGCGATCAGAGCCCAAAAGGCGAGGTGCTCGCACCACACCAAGCCTGCTCCTAAAGCGATGCCAAAGGCCGGTCTTTCCCACGGAATGTGAAAGAAAGCGGCCACCGCAAAAACGGAAACGATCAACCCGGCTGCGGCCAAGTAGATAGTTTGCAAAAGAACGTGACTACTACCAACTAACCAAGGTGCGTTATCGGGAGCAGCGAATGCGGCGGCAATCGCAGCTACGAAGACCAAAAGAATCCCAGCTCCAGACACCAGATTGCGTCCAAGTTTAGCGATCGATGGCCATGAGCGTAGAAGATGGTGTAACAGTTCCCCTATCAGGACAAACTTGAGCATCCCTTCTAGGACGATACCGCCCCAAAACGCCCGCCACCAATTGATAGGACTTATCTTGGGAGAGATATCGAGCGCATAAAGGCATAGGCCTTCAAGACTGGCGAGGGTCAGATACAAACAAAAAAAAGGGTAATGCCGCCTGAAGTCGGTCCGCAGAACCAACACGACCAGGACGAGGGTGAACAGATGTGGGGCGAGCCATAGGTAGTGCCACAGCAATGAGTGGGCCTGCAGCATGACTGTTCGGAAAGACTATACATTCAAATGCTGCAGGCCCGCAAAGTTACTCGTAACTTCGTTCGGTAATCGTAACAACACACGCAATGTCGGTGGGGACGAGACTATTTACGGCTTACAATAAGTACCATTGCTTCCGCAGCTCGTTGCTCCTCCGGTGCCATCAGCGCGTACCACGGTTGGAACGACGAGGGAGTTGAGGATCAGTACGGCGGTTCCGAGCACGAGTAGCAAACGTTTCACGGTTGTTTTCTCCTTGATTGAACTGCGAATTGGAACGTGATACTTTCATGGCCGCCGCCGTAGGCGCAACGCGGCTTTCAACGTTCAGAGCGTCCGGAATTCGTAACAAAATGACCCTGAAATCTGCTCTACAGGATGTGAAAGAAACCACGCTTGCGGCCATTTCCGGGTTGCTCGGAAAGCTTGCGTACCTTGCTTCACTGCGGCGTCCGCAGGGCCGATACGAGCATTGGGGCATCGAGAACGTTCACGGACGCGAGGCGTCCGAGCGAGCGTTGAAGGCAGCTCACTCCGAGGTGGTTACCGGAGTACTGCGCAGGCAGTTACCAGATCTGATGGAAGACTTGGAACAATCGAGTCGCGGGAGTGGAGTCGGGGCGCAAGAGTTTGTCGAGAAAATGCAGGAAGGCTTTGACGATTTATTGCCCGCAGGCCGACAGGAGTCGCCGGCCGCGAGTCATCTTAGTTCAGTGCTGCTGGCCCTTTCGAAGTTGCAGAAGAATCGAGGGCGTGCCATTCGGTCAACTTCATAGCAACTCCCACGACCTGGCCGAGCACTTCTGCTTCCTGCGGGTGGCGCAGGATTCGAACCGGAACCGGAGAGAGCGGATGCGGTTGCAGAATAATTTCTTCGCGGCGCATACTGCACCAGCAGCAGGTATGGCCTTCGCGAGTCTCCACAAAATAAATCGGGCGTTCGTATTCCGAGCGCCAGGAGCCTTCGATGACGCGGTTTCGCGACTCATCCACCTGGATAAAACTTCCCGGAGGCAAAATCGGGTACAGCGTAAAATCCTGCGTGCCGACGTAGCCGTATGTGAAGTCCGTATTCGCAAATTGCGCAAGGTACGAGATCGGGACCACGCCCCATTGCTCCACCATGCGTCCAAGGTTGGCGGTGCGGCGTTCGTCAAATCCTGGATCCATGCGCACGGGAACTTGTACGGAAGACAGTCCCGCGAGAGCGTCGGAGACGTGCGATTTCGGTGGCGAAACCAGTCCCAGATCGGCGGCCATGTTATTCAGATCAACGCCGTACCATGACATCAGTTCGCGAAGGTCGCGCCGATAGATGATGGAAAGCGTGTAGAGGCGGTAGATGCTGGGTAAGATTCCTTTGGTCTCGATGTCGGACAGGCGGCTCGGTGGAATGGAGAATTCCTCATTGCGATATCGCTCGGCGATGCGAGCGCTCGAGTTCTCGACATCGCGCATGGTGAGACCAAGTTTTTCACGCAGTGTGCGAAGACTTTTTCCCGCGGGCAGCACGCTGAACCCTCCCAAGAAAGTGCTGGAATGATACCAAAGCCGGGCTCTGGTACGGTCGCAAATCGCTCGAAAATTTAACACGCTAATCTTGTTACGAATTACGAACACGCGTTTAGCCCCGTTAAACCTAACGATTTCATTCGTCGTCGCTCGGAGTGCCGCGAATTCTGTGTCTCCATCGCCGCCGTGGTTTTCCAGTCTTTGTTCGGATTTCGTAACAACCTGGTTTCGGTGAAAATCAGGGGAATCCTCGGTTAGTTCCTTCGGGTTTTCTGATATCGCGTTCAGCCGTTGCCGCTCTCCGTTTTGTTCGTCTTCCCAACGCCTCGATTATTCCGCTGAAGGTCGGATGACATTTGTCACGCCCGCTGCGTGATGGTTGGCACTGGTGCGTCTCTCGCACTTGCACGATGATGCCTGTACTGAACGGGAACGCAATCGTCCCGGCAGAGAACGCGATGGCGCAGGGAGTTCACGAAGATGATCGCAACCATGGAAAAGTCCGAAAGCCACGTGCAATCCAGCGCAGACCTAGTCGTGGCGAGCCTTGAGGGCGTGAACAAGAACTACGGAAACATCCGAGCGTTAAGCGGCGTCGACTTCCGCGTGCGTGCTGGAGAAGTTGTAGCGTTGCTGGGACCGAACGGCGCCGGCAAGACTACTGCGGTGAAATTGCTCCTGGGGTTGATGCAACCAAACGCTGGCCGGGCGCGAGTTTTCGGCGGTGATCCTACGAATCCCGAAAACCGGATGCGGACGGGCGCCATGTTGCAGGTGGGACGCGTTCCGGAAACGCTACGCGTCCGCGAACATATTGATTTGTTCTCTTCTTATTACGAGAAACCGCTGCCGCTGGCGCAGATCCTGGCCGCCGCCGGCCTTGAGAAACTGAGCGACCGCAAGTTCGGCGATCTCTCGGGAGGACAGAAGCAGCGCGTGCTCTTTGCGCTGGCGATCTGTGGCGACCCGGACCTGCTGTTCCTCGATGAGCCCACCGTTGGATTGGACGTGGAAGCGCGCCGCATGTTGTGGGACGAGATTCGCCTGCTCGTGAGCCGGGGCAAGACCGTGCTGCTCACAACTCACTACCTGCAGGAAGCAGACGCTCTCGCCGATCGCGTTGCCGTGATCAATAAAGGAGAAATTATTGCGGAAGGAAGTCCCGCAACGATCAAGGCGCAGACCGCGGGCAAACGCATTCGGTGTGTCACGAGTTTGACTCTCAACGCATTGCGGCAAATTCCGGGCGTCACCGAGGTGTTGGAAGATCGGGAGGCAGTCGAACTCCATACCGGGATCGCAGAGCCGGTGGTGCGTGAACTGTTGACACGCGATGAAACACTGTCTGGATTGGAAGTTACCAGCGCAGGCCTGGAAGAAGCTTTCCTCGCCCTGACGCAAGACAGCTCGAAAAACGGTTCCAACTAACGAACTCGCAATCTTGAAGGAGATTTTTATGAGCACCGCGACCATCGCATTGAGCAACGCACAAGTTCAGCGCTCCTTGGGGCACACGGCGACGATTTATCTGAAAGAAGCGAAATACGAATTCATTAAGAATCTGCGGCTGCGCATGTATACCGCATCGGTCCTGAGCTTCCCCATCATGTTTTATGTCCTGTTCGGGCTGGTGCTGAACGCACATCAGGCGATCGGAAGCACGGGCATTCCGACCTACTTGATCGCGACCTATGGAACCTTTGGCGTGATGGGTGCGTCGCTCTTCGGGACGGCAGCGGGTCTCGCTTCGGATCGCGGCCTGGGATGGCTGCAGGTGAAGCGCGCCAGTCCGATGCCTCCGTTCGCATACTTTGCGGCAAAGGTGGTGACCAGCATGATCTTCAGCGCGATCATTGTGTTGGCACTGTTCACGCTCGGCATCACGATGGGCGGTGTTCGAATGCCGTTCGGCGATTTCGCGCGGTTGCTCGGCACGCTGGTTGCGGGTTCCTTGCCGTTTTCTGCTTTGGGTCTGGCACTGGGATACTTCACCGGACCGAACTCCGCGCCGGCAACGATCAATCTGATTTATTTGCCAATGTCGTTTTGCAGCGGGTTGTGGGTGCCGTTCATGTTCCTGCCCAAGGTGGTAAAGCAGATTGCTTTAGTACTTCCGCCCTACCATCTGTCGCAACTTGCATTGGGAATCGTCGGCGCAGCCAGTCATGAATCGAATGCAACGCACTGGGAAGTGCTCGCTGCGTTCACGATGATCTGCCTGGGCGTCGCTCGCATCGGCTTCCAGCGCGATCAGGAAAAAATGTACGGCTAGACCAAGTTTCAAGCTTTCATAGTTTCAAGGGCATTTGAACCTGGTTGTTCACATGAGCGCAAATTCGAAAAAGTCGATGGGATGGTCGGGCGTTCTGGTCCTGCTTGGCTTGGTCGCTCTATTCGGCGGCCAAGGCTGGCTGGTGGTGCTGATCCCTGCCGCGATGCTCGTATGGTACGGCGCCTCGCCGGCATTACGCAGTGGCCGGAATTGACTGCTGGGGTGAGAATAGACGTATGCCATTGATGGCCTTCGATCACGGGGAACGATGCGCGACCGGCAGTCCGTGGAAGCTCAAGCCTTGGAACACGATTCTCAAGGATAAAGACCACGGATGGAGTCCTTTGCTCTGGGTCCTGTACCTGGGATTTTTTTTCATCGATCCGATCTTGAGCCATGCCGTCGCTCGCATCTGGCTGGTTGATCTAGCTGGCGCCGCAGTATTCCTCGTTCTGTATCTTGGACTCTTCGCCATCGAGAAGCCAAATACCCTTGTACACATCGGCGGCATGGTTCTGTTGGGATTGCTTTACCAGCCCATCAACAGCGGCGCTTGCACGTTCTTCATCTATGCAGCGGCGATGCTCCCGTTTTGCGTCGATACAAAGACTGCGGCGGTCATCGGTCTGGCGACGATTGGGGCGATCGGCGGTATCGAAGGCTTGTTGCTGCACATCAATAACTGGACTTTGTTCTACTCTGCGATCTTCCCGATGATCATCGGCGCGGGAAACACCTTCTTTGCTGAGCGCAATCGAATGAATCACAAGTTGCGCAAGGCAAATGAGGAGATCGAGCATCTCGCCACGGTGGCCGAACGCGAGCGGATCGCGCGCGACCTGCATGACGTCTTGGGCCATACACTTTCGGTGATCACTCTGAAATCTGAACTGGCCGGCAAACTCATTGACCGCGATCCCGCGCGGGCGGGAAAAGAGATTCGCGAAGTGGAAGAAATTTCCCGGCAAGCTCTGTCCGATGTGCGCGATGCGATTCGCGGATACCGCTCCAAAGGGCTGGCGGCCGAGCTTGTGCAGGCGAAATCGACGCTCGAGACTGCGGGCCTGACAGTGCAGTGCGATGCCGCCACCACGATGAAAATCCCGGCGGTGCAAGAGAGCGTGCTTTCTCTTGCCGTGCGCGAGGCTGTGACCAATGTTGTGCGGCATGCCCAGGCTCGCAGTTGCCGCATGCGGGTCGAACAGCAGAACGGATCCTGCCGCCTCGAGATTCACGATGACGGTCTTGGCGGCTCCAGTGCTGAAGGGAACGGCCTGCGGGGCATGCGAGAGCGAGTCGAGATGCTGGGCGGCACGCTGGAGCGCACCAACCATTCGGGCACAACTCTCACCATCACCCTGCCCCTCAAAGAATCGGTTGCCGGCAGACAGGTCTCCGAAAATTGAATCCCATCTCGAAGGAAAATCGGAAGACGATTCGTGTCGTGTTGGCTGAAGACCAGGGAATGGTGCTTGGCGCCCTTGCGGCTCTGCTGGAAATCGAAGGCGACATTTCCGTCATTGCCAAGGCGCGCAACGGCAAGGAAGCGCTCGATGCCGTGCTGGCACACAAGCCGGATGTGTTTCTCACCGACATCGAAATGCCGCACATGAGCGGACTCGATGTTGCTGCGGAATTGAAGCGTCGGAAGACTGGAACGCGCGTGGTGATCGTGACCACCTTTGCGCGCGCGGGATATTTGCGCCGGGCGCTGGAAGCGGGCGCTTCAGGATACCTGCTGAAAGATATGCGTGCGGAAGAATTGGCGGATGCCGTGCGGCGCGTGCATCAGGGATTGCGCGTCATTCATCCGGAACTTGCGACGGAAGCTTGGGGAGAAATGGATCCGTTGACGGATCGCGAACGCCAGGTGTTGCGGCTCGCTGGAGAAGGCATGGCCAGCGGGGACATTGCCGGCGAATTGGGATTGTCCGACGGCACGGTGCGAAATTATCTCTCGGAAGCGATCAGCAAACTGGGCGCAAGCAACCGCGTGGAAGCCGCGCGGATCGCGAGAACCAAGGGATGGCTCTAAAGCAGTGGCGAGTGATTAGTGATCAGCGGCAAAGTTTGATGCGACTAATCACTGTCTCTCGATCACTTGTCACTAATCACTTACCGCTTTCTTCTGGTCGCCCGGCAATTCGCCATGCATACATCAGAAATGACGTTGCGGTCAGGTCGATGGCCGGCTCGTCGGTTGAATACGACTGCACGTTGTCTTTGTAAACCGCGCCATTGCCGTTGAATTTCTTATAGGCATCGCCGCCTCCGGCCGGGCATTTCACCATGCCATCCAGTAATCCAAATGTGGGGAAGCTGTTCGCTCCTTCGACGACTGCGCCTGCGAGCACAGGAGGCTGGCCGTTCGTCGATCCAACAATGTTGGCGACCTGATGCTGCATGCAGTCGGGAAATGTGTCGCCGTCGCCCACAGTGAAGGTCACGCCCCACGCGTTGGCACCAGAGATATTTCCGAGCCAGCGGCGCGAAGCATCATCGGCAGCCTCGTTCGAACGCAGATAGTTGTATTCCGCGGCCATGACGGCAAGTCCGGCGCCGTGTGCGATGCTGTCGTACGTGTCCCAGGGAAGGCCGAAGCTGAAAGGATCGCCCGGGTTGTTGCTTACTGATTTCGCGATCTGCTTCGCGATGTCGTTGGCCAGTTGATCTTGGTTGACGGCAAGGCCCGCCGGATTTCCTGCCTGTTCGATCGCCCGATAAAGCTCGAAGTGCGCGAGTCCGCTCACGTCGTAAAGATTCAGCGTGTCGGTGGCGTCATCCGGTCCAGTGATGTAGGAGTGCGCCCAAAGCGCGGCGAGCTTTAAATAGCGATTCGGATCCGAGTGCGGCAGTTCGTCGCACGCGCTGCATTCGCGAAGCGCGAAGTAGAGTTCAGTTGCGCCGAGTTCAAGGTCGTCGCTCCATGCGCTCTCGGGATAGAAGTCGTATGGAGCCGTTGTCAGCAGGGTTCCGGTGAACGAAGTGTCGGCCAGATCGAAGATGTGCTCGGCATTCAGAAGACATCGCCGCGCGAACTTCGGATCGGTCTGATGAAAGAGCTGAAAGCATTCGGCGAAATCGGCGGCGAGACGTCCGGCGAGATTCGGGCTGAGTTTCGATCCGGCGGGGCCGGCCTGAAAGACGGGGCGATGACGAATGTATTGGAAGACGGGGTCTTTTCCGGCGTAGGTGTCGTCAACCTGCGGCAATCGCCAGATGTCGTGATCGCTGAGGTAATCGTAACTTTCAAAATCGGTGCCGATGCCAACCTGGTAATAAAGCGTGCGGCTGGAGTCGTCCCACATTTTGAGTAACCAGTCGAGGCCGAAGCGCGCTTCGGCGGTGAAGTCGGAGGCCGAACGATTTCCCATCTGCGCGGGAAAATCGCGAATGCCGATTTGCATCAACGCGACGACGTAGCTGTGCGTCTGGACGAACTTTAGATAGTCTCCCGCGTCCCACCAGCCGCCCTCGGCGTCGATCGCCGCGCCCGTCGGATTGAGGGCTCCAATGATGTTGTCATCGCCGTCGAAAACCGGTGAGCCGTAGACCGCTGCATCCGAGTCATTCAAGTGTCCAGGTGCGGAGCGCAGCGCAGTGGGAATGAAGTCGGGGCCGTCGCGTTCGTTCTCATAAAAATACAGATTGTTCGCGAGCGGAGCGGTGTAGAGATCCTCCGGCGAATCTACGCGGAAGGCCGGCGACGTTGCCGACGTTCCATGGTCTACGCTGATCGTGTAGGTGTCATGCTTCGTCAACGTGAAATCAATCGGGTAGACATTAAACGTTCCCCATGTGCCGAGGATAGTTCCGACGGAACCTGTTGCGGCGGTCTTGCCATTCGAATCGCTGATCGTGAAATGCGCATCGGCCGGCGACGCGGGCGTCATCAGATATGCGCGCGCCGGAAGTCCGGCTTCGTAGCCGATCTGATTTATACGAACGTAGCTACCTGCAGCGTGCGCTGAAATTGCTGCGAAACAGAAAAACACAATGACTGAAAGAGTGCGAACGGGGCTGTGCTGCACAGGAAGCATGTTATCGCTCCAGAAAAGCCAGATGCATTCCTCGCGACGGTCGCGAGGGGACGAGGGGGCGTGGTTGCCGGAAAATGGTTCGATCCAGCCTATTAAAACGGTTGAATATTGCCTTAGTCGTCTGTAGCTGTCAAGGAGCAGAAGGGCTCCACGCGGAGGCAATGTTCAGGATTCGAGGAAGCAGGATCGCCGCACACGCAAAAGCAGGAATAAAATTCCACCGCTGACCGCCAATCCAAGCAGGGCGTACTGCACCATGCTCATTCCTTCGCGGTGACTCTCCTCCGCCGTTGGCACGGCAGTGTAAAGCTGAACGCGAGCGCGTCCTTTCAGATTGGGAAAGAAATAAACGGGAATGATCGTTCCGGGTGGAACCAGCAACGAAAGTTCGTCTTCATTGCGTACGCGCGCCTGAATGTAGGGCCGCAGGTTCATTCGCTCGCGATTGCCATCGACCGTGCCGCTGGCGGAGAGATCGACGCTTCCTTTCAATCCTTTCTGATAGTGAACCTCCGCAACCTGAAATTCGCTGCGGTGATAGGGCTGCCCTTCATACTGATGCCAGCGCGTCCATTCGTTCAGGAACATGACCGATCCGAACAACAGGAAGCAGACGATCGCGAGAGCGCAGATGGCGACGCCGATGCTGGCGATCCGAAACAGAATGGGACGTGACAAAGGCTTCGGCGGCACTGGGATGGGCACCGGCCTCGTCTTTGCCCATGCGGACGCCGCCGTGCCGAGCAGGATCATGCCGACGAAGATCACGATCATGATTTTCGGAAATCGAAACGCCACCATAAACGCGGTCGAAGCGACGATCTGAATTAGAGCGACGATCCAGATCTTCGCGCCTTGCGGAGACACGATTCTCGAGCCGCACATCGGGCAGATCGGTGCCGACGTGCCTGTGAGATCGAAGCCGCATTTCGGACATTTGCTGATGGACGTCATCCGCGGCGATTACAGCACGAATCGTGTGTCGAGGATATTGACTGAGGTAATGGCTGGGGTCGTTGGTCATTAGTCGTTCGTCGCTTGCCCCGCCCGTCTAGGGATTTGAAAGACGGGCAACGTTTAGGCAGGGTTGCGACTGACTTTCGTGGGAAATGACGGCCAAGATTTCACTCCACCAGCTTAGGCCCAGTTAGTTTTCGCGGACGACGCCGGATTCTTGCTTCTTCACGGTTCTGTAGGCCCAGGCCATGCGCGG
Organism: uncultured Acidobacteriota bacterium; assembly: GCA_963793945.1. Taxonomy (GTDB): domain Bacteria; phylum Acidobacteriota; class Terriglobia; order Terriglobales; family Acidobacteriaceae; genus Sulfotelmatobacter. The sequence goes on from CAWCCE010000005.1 coordinate 533,442, forward strand.
AGTGTTGTGGGCGATGCCGATGTGGCCTTCGGGGTTGAGCACGATGATGCCGCCGTGTCCGTTGACGCGCTGCTTGAGGTAGTTCATCGCTTCCTGCGCGGACCACTCGGGCAAGTTTCCGGCGGAGATGCGATCGGCGGTCCACTTGGCGAGCACGAGCTTCATGATGGGCTCGCCCCATCCGGTGGTCGAGGCGGCGGCGCTGAGATTGTCGGCGTAGCATCCGCAGCCGATCAGTGAAGAGTCGCCGAGGCGGCCGGGAGCCTTGTTCAGTGTGCCTCCGGTGGAAGTTGCGGCGGCGATGTTGCCATCGCGATCGAGGGCGACCGCGCCGACAGTGTCGTGAGAAATCGTCGTGTCGTCGGGATCTCCGGCGAACAAGTCGTTGCCATCGGGTTTCGTTCCGGATTGCTTCAATTCGGCCTGCGCGGCCTGATAGGCGCGCAGGCGCTCAACTTCGCGCGGGATGATCAAATCCTCATTCTTGCAAAGCGGGACGCCGTGCTCGGCGGCGAACTTCTCCGCGCCTTCGCCGACGAAATAGACGTGCGGACTTTCGCTGAGAATCTTGCGCGCGGCGCGAACCGGATTGCGCAGGCGTTCGACGCATCCGACGCCGCCGGCGCGGAGCGTGGCGCCGTCCATGATGAGGGCATCCAGCTGGACTTTGCCGTCGCGATTGAGGAAACTGCCGCGTCCGGCGTCGAAGGTCTCGTCGTCTTCCATGATGACGACGGCTTCCTCGACGGCGTCGAGCGACGAACCGCCGCGCTCGAGCACGCGCCATCCCGCGGCCAGCGCGTTGTTCACGCCGCGGAGGTGGGCCTCGACCATGTCATCGGGCATGGCCCACGCGCCGCCATGAACGACGAGTACGGGATCAGTCGGCATTTGAATTCAGGTACATTCCGAAAACGACTCGTCAGAATATCAGGTGCGATCGAGGAACCGCGAGTGCCGGCTAGTTCGAGATGTGGCACCGCAAGAAATAATCGGCACCGAGGATTCGCAGCGCCCCGCGCACGATGAGAGGAAATCGTTGTCGTGAGGGATCATGAATGACCTCAGGCGAGGAAAGATTGTAATGCCGATGCTGAGTTACAAGTTCGGCCCGGCCCGCTGCGAGAACGTTCTGGACCCACTGGCTATTTGGTCCATAAGTGAGAGCGAAAAGAAATCCTTCAGGAGCACGGAAAACATTGACCGGGGTGCGAAATTGACGTCCGGACTTGCGACCAACATGCGTGAGGACGCCAAATCCAGGAAAGGAAGTGGCGAAGGGTCCAGTAATGATTCCATAAACAATGTCGGCTCCCAGGCCCGAGTAGACTTTGGAGGCGCAAACCAACCAAAGGGCTCGGAGGAAAGGAGCCGAACATGCTGATTATAGGGTGTGATTATCATCCGGGCTTCCAACAAATTGCGTGCGTCGATACCGATACCGGGGAACTGAGCGAACATCGGCTGGCGCATCGTGAGGAGGCCGAAGCCTTCTACCGGGAACTGAAACAGCGAAATCTATCAGCGCGGGTGGGGATGGAGTCCAGTGGGCACTCACGCTGGTTCGAGCGGTTGCTCGGCGAGTTGCAGTTTGAATTGTGGATCGGGGACCCCGCCGAGATCCGCACCAAGCGAGTACGAAAGCAGAAGACCGATCGTCAGGATGCGCAGCTGTTGTTGCGATTGATGCTGGAGGATCGCTTTCCGCGGATTTGGGTGCCGGACGCCGAGAATCGCGATCTGCGACAACTGCTGTGGCATCGGCATCGGCTGGTGCAGATGCGCACGCGGGTGATGAATCAACTGCATGTCGTGCCGCTGAACGAAGGCTTGCGACGCAAGAAAGCGTTGTGGCGGCCGGCGGGTCGCAAGGAACTGGAGTCAATCGCGCTGGCAACGTGGGCCAGCCGACGGCGCCAGGATCTGCTCGACTTACTCGATCAACTCACGCCGAAGATCCGGGAACTGACGCATGCGTTGGAAGAGGAAGTGGAGAAGCGTCCGGTGACGCGATTGCTGATGACGCATCCCGGAGTCGGTCCGCTGACGGCATTGGCTTACGAGCTGGTGATCGGAACGCCGGGGCGCTTTCACTGCGGCAAACAACTGGCCAGCTACATCGGGCTGGTTCCGACGGAAGAGTCCAGCGGAGATCGGCGGCGGCTGGGACACATCAGCAAGCAAGGCAACGTGCTGCTGCGCTTTCTGCTGGTGGAAGCGGCGCAGGTCACGGTGCGCAGTCAGCCGGAGTGGCGCAGCAAGTTCTTCCACCTCGCCATGCGGCGGGGACGCAAGATCGCCAAGGTAGCGATGGCGCGAAAGCTGGCGGTGCATCTGTACTGGATGTGGCGCCAGGGCTGACTCGCGGGAGAGCCCGGAAATCGCGATGGTGTGCAGTCGAACACCGATGTAATGATTGGGCATCCCGCTCCCAGTAAGTGAGGGAGTTCGAAGAAGCGAATCTTGATCGCGGTAAGTGATCGAAGAGATGGCTGGGTCGGACCGAGTCCTGACCCGAACGATTCAAAGCGAGCCCAGGTTGGAAACGCGCAAACCAACTAAGAGAGCGAAATGGCGCTCTTCCATGAGTGCATACACAAGTGTCGCTCAAAACCTGCTTGACACCGCCGACATTGTTAGAGATGCGATTTGTCACGACGAGATTGAACGCCGCGACCCATCGCGGACGAAGCCGGAGCAGGATCGGAGCGCCGATCAAGAGGCAAACGAAGACAGCTGCGGCCACTTTGAGCATGGGAGCTGGGAATTATGGTACTGCGCCCGGAGGCTTAAGGTACTGCGTAAATCAGTGGCCCGGGGATGGTGGCACCACGCAGCAAGCTAGGCGGCTTGGCCGGGGCTGAGGCTTACTGGCGGGTCTTGCGTTCGGGTCCAGGTGTAGCGCATGCGGTGGATGACTGTGATCGTGCTTAGGACGGCGATCACCCACAGCACTGGCGCCATTCGGTTGAACAACGCTCCGAGGATTACTAGCACTAGGCGTTCGGGACGCTCCATGAATCCTACGCGGCAGGAGCCGATCAGGCTTTCGGCTCTCGCTCTGGTGTAGCTGACCATGATGGAGCTGACCATGACGAAGGCGGCGAGGACGACCCAGAAGAAGCGTCCGCCGCGCGCATAGAAAACCAACAGTCCCAAAAACTGGCTGGCGTCGGAATAGCGATCGACGACCGAGTCGAAGAAGGCTCCGAAGCGGGTGACGCGGTTGGTGGCGCGGGCGACCTGTCCGTCGACGAGATCGAAGAAGCCGGAGAAGATGATGACCAGTCCGGCATAGATGAACATGCGCTTCTGGTTATTGGCGTTGGCCGAGCCGAACAGGATCGCGGCCCAGGTGTTGACGACCAGTCCCATGAAGGTGAGGACATTGGGATTGATTCGGGAGAGCGCCAGCCAGCGAACGATGGTGTCGAGAAGGACTCCGCAGGCGCGTCCGAAGGCGGAGGTCCAGGAGACGCTCATGCTTGCTTCCCCCGAGCGCCGTGGAGATGGAGATCCCTCGCTCCGCCTGAAAAGCGGCTCCGCTCGGGATGACAACACCTCTTGTTGAGAGGCAAAGACATTACGCTTGCGCCTCTTTCGGAGCCTCGCCATCGATTTCTTCGTGGATGGTACTGAGCTTCAAAATTTCCAGCGTGCGCTTGCCGTTGGGCGTGACCACGACGGCTTCGTCTCCTACCTTTTTATTCAGCAGGGCGCGGCCGATGGGGCTGGTGGTGGAAATCTTTCCCGTGGCTACGTCGGATTCCTCGCTGGTCACCAGCTTGTATTCGATCTCTTCTTCCTTGGTGCTGTCGTAGACCTTGATAGTCGAGCCGAGCCCCACCTTGTCGTGGGGAATGTTATTCATGTTGACCATGGACAGGTCAGCGAGGCGCTTTCCGAGCTGGCGGACGCGCGCCTTGACGAACTCCTGGCGCTGCTTGGCCATGTGATACTCGGCGTTCTCGCTGAGGTCGCCGAGGGCGGCAGCTTTCTTGATTTCCTTCGGAAGTTCGTGGATCAACTCGTGTTCGAGCGCGTTGATCTCTTCCTGTAGTTTCTTTTTGATTGCGTCTGTCATGGATTACTAGCGGCCGGATCTACGGCAAGGCTTGAAACATTATAACCCCGCTCCTCCGTTAGGCCCGAGAGGCCGAGCAGATTCGTCGCCGCACTCGGAATGACTGGTTCTCCTGAAAATTGGGAAGTTTTTGCCTGATGGCCAGAGATTACCCCCGTAATCTCCGTGATGTGTTTTCGATTCTTGGAGGGAATCTTGCGCCCTAACATCGATGTATGCGCAATAAATATGAAGAACCATCGGATCTCAAGATCCGTTTAGGGCTGGCGATCATCACCATTTTCGGGATGATTGTTCTGGCCGGTACGTATAAGGGCAACATGGTGCGAGGCGCGGCGTCGGGGCCGATGCCGCGAGTTACGTCGATCACGCAGGTCACGCACGACGGCTACCGGAAGTCCAATCTGCTGGCCGACGGCTCGGAGCTTTATGTGACGGAGTTGCCGGCGTCGGACCGTGTAATTGCCAAGGTCGCGTTGCCAGGGTCGGACCGGTCGGTGATGCCGAGTTCGTTGTCGAATGTGCAGGCTTTGGACTTGTCTCCGGATCACTCCAAGCTGCTGGTTTCCTCGAAATCGAAGTCGGGCGATAGCGAATTCTGGACGCTCCCAGTGGCGGCGGGCGCTGCCGAGCGCGTGGGCGATCTTACGGGACGCGACGGAAGCTGGTCGGCCGATGGAAAGCAACTGGCGTTCGCGAAGGGATCGGTCCTCTATATTTCAGGCGCGAATGGAAGCGATGCGCACCCTCTCTATACGGCGAGTGGATCGGTATTCGCCATTCATTTCTCGCCGGATGGAACACGGATCCGGTTTACGGTCAGCGATACCGAGCTGAATACGACCGCGCTGTGGGAAGTGGGGCGCGATGGATCGCATCCGCATGCGCTGCTGGCCGATTGGCCGTACAAGACGACGGCTTGCTGCGGAAGCTGGACCGCCGATGGGCACTACTACATTTTCCAGGCGAGCCAGACGATGCCGAACACGACGTCAGTGGTGACGGCGTTGTGGGCGTTGTCAGATTCAGATGCGGCTCCGGTTCCTCTGACGGGTGGACCGATGTCGTTCGGGAACGCCTCGGCGGCGGGGGATGGCAAGAACATCTGGGCGATCGGAGTTCAGCCCACGGTCGAGGTGGTGAAGTACCTGCCGGGGAAAAAGAAGTTCGTTCCGGTGATTCCGGGGCTATCGGCGACGGACCTCGATTTTTCGAGAGACGGCAAGTGGGTGGCATACGTCGCGATTCCGGATGGGACGCTGTGGCGCTCGCGCGCGAATGGCTCAGACCGCCTGCAACTGACGGCTCCGGGCGAACGGGCGGCATTGCCCAAGTGGTCGCCGGATGGGAATCAAATTGCTTATGTCAGCCTGAAGCCGGGCGATTCTTGGAAGCTGTATTTGGTGCCGTCGCAGGGCGGAGCGCCGGAGGAAGTTGTGCAGGAAGCGGGCAGCCAGATCGACGCCAACTGGTCCGCGGACGGCTCGAAGCTGATGTTCGGAGACTTTGCTCACGATGCGGGCGGCTTGAGCATCCGCGTTCTCGACTTCAAGACTCACAAGACGGAAATCGTTCCCGGATCGCAAGGACTCTTTAGTCCGCGGTGGTCTCCGGATGGACGATACATTGCCGCGCTTTCTCCGGATAACACGGCTCTGCTGCTGTTTGACGCTGAAACGCAGAAATGGTCGAAGTGGATTACGGCCTCGGGAGCGGTGAACTATCCGGTGTGGTCGGCAGACAGTAAGTATCTGTACTTTGACGATCTCGTCGACGACGCGGAGTCGATCCGGCGGGTGAAAGTCGGAGAGAACCAGGCGCAGCCGGTTTTTGTGCTGGAAGCGCTCGATCGCTATATGGGCGCATTGGGCGTTTGGAGCGGGCGGGCCGCTGATGGATCGTGGATGTTCGTACGTGACCGCAGTACGCAAGAGGTCTATCAGTTGAGCGTGGTATTGCCATAACGGGATCGCGAGGGGATGCAATCATGTCGAAATGCTTAGACGCAATTCGCCGGGCGGGTAAGAGCGGAAGCGTCTTGATGTTCGGGGTAGTTCTGCTGTGCGGATTTTCGCTGGGGGCGGCGCGGGTGCCGCAGTCGTACGAAACCAGTTCTTCCGACGAAAGAAAAGTTTTGACCCGGGTCGATCCGGATTATCCGGATGCGCTGAAGAAGCTCTACATCGGCGGCGTGGTGCGCGTGGAAGTCGTCGTCGCGCCGAACGGGGCGGTGAAGAGCACGAAGCTGCTGGGCGGCAGCCCGATTCTCGGGCAGTCCACCATGAAGGCCATCAAGCAGTGGAAGTACGTCCCAGCCGGGTCGGAGGAAACGTTGACGGTGAAAGTGGAGTTTGATCCGCACCGGTGAGCGGTGGTGTTAAGGTGCCGTCCATTGCGGGACTCGGTCCGTTATATCGTGCTACCCAGCGCTTACGCGCTGGGCTAATGGATGTCGCCCCTGCGCGGCTAGTTCGCCGAGACCGACTCCTCTTCAATTCCACTCCTCTTAACTAAAATCCGCATCGATGACGCGGAATGCGCGCGAGCAGGACTTGCTGTTGCGATGGGCTCGGGCATGCGGGGCTCCGCTTAACTAATTCAAAAGCTTTCACCACGGGGGGCACAGAGGCACCCACAACACACTGAAGTCCGGCCTGTTTTTTCTGAATTTACGCTTGGAATTCTGAGGCTTCGGGGAAGCGAAGATTGCACTTGGCCAGCGTTAGTGTGAGGAGTTCCTCGACCTTGGCCTCTTCGCAGTTGCGGGCCATGGCCAGCTCGCTGACCAGGAGGTAACGGGCGCGCTCGAGCATCTTTTTTTCGCGGAAGGAAAGCGGTTTCGCCTGGTGGAGGGCGATGAGGCTCTTCAGAACGCTGGCGACTTCGAGCAGCGATCCGGTGCGCATGCGGTCGGAGTTTTCCTTGAACCGGTCTTTCCAATCGCCGTTGCCGCCATTTTCGGCAATGGACAGCAAATCCAGCACTTTCTGAACTTCCCCGTTGCGAACGACACGGCGGAGTCCGACGCTGCCTGCGTTCTGGCAGGGGACCATCACCTTGAGGCTGCTGGCCTTGATGTGGAGCAGGTAGAACTTTTCAACATTCGCGCCGATGGACCGGCTGCTGATCTGTTCGATAACGCCAACTCCGTGATTGGGGTAGACGACCTTGTCGCCAATGTGGAAATTCAGATCGGCAGTGCTCATAAGTCGGACACCCAGAAGGCGAAGGGATCGAGGGGAGAAGCGCTGAAACCTACTATTAACATGTTACTCCTCGGCCAACGGTAAGGCAAGTTGGACGCCGTATCTCACGCGGGACAACTTGTAAGTTGTTGATAACTCGTAAGCGCATTTCGCCGCGCCGCCTTGTCGCGCGATAGCCTGCGAGTCGCCGGCCGACGGTCACAGGGCCCGATTTTCCATCCAACCTTGGAGGATCAGGATGGCGGCCATTCGGTCGACCGCCTTGCCGCGCTTTTCGATGGAGAGATCGGTCTCGCGGAGCAGGCGGTTGGCTTCGGCCGAGGTCAGGCGCTCGTCCCAGAGGTGGACAGGAATCTTGAAGCGTTTGCGCAGATCCTCGGCAAACTCCTGAATTTTCCCGGCTTGTATCCCTTCGGCGCCGCTCATGCGCAGAGGCAAGCCGACCACGATTTCGTGAACATCGTATTCACGGATAATCCGGTTGAGAAATTGGAGATCGTACTTTTTGTTCTTGCGATGTAATGTTTCGAGCCCTTGAGCGGTAATGCCGAGCGGGTCGGAAATGGCGACGCCAATGCGGCGGGCGCCGACATCAAGGCCGAGCACGCGGCGCGAGCCGGTTTCCCCGTCTGCAGTCACCGGGCGATTATAAAGGTGGTAATCCTGCAGGGTTACTAATGTTCGCGGATACCTACCAGGGAACCAATCTGAGGCGCTCTTCGAACGCGTACTCCGGGCATGAAAAATATTACGGAGACTCTCGGAATCGGATCGGCCGCGCCCGATTTCAGCCTGAAGGCCGCCAACACCGGAGAGATATTTTCCCTATCGGCAGCAACCGCGCGAGGTCCGGTTTTGCTTGAGTTCATGCGCGGCACATGGTGTCCCAACTGCCGCCGGCGCATGGTCGAACTGGCGAAGCTGAGGACGGCGATCTGGCAGGCTGGGGCGTCCCTGGTCTGTATTGCCGCCGAGAAACGAGATGGCATGTGGGAGCCGGAAAAATATCTGGAGGCCAACCCCATGCCGTTCCCATTCCTGCTGGATGAAACGCGCATTGTGGTGAAAGCGTACGGCGTCTATCACCGGATCGGAGTCGATGCCTGGGATATCGCGCACCCCGCGACTTTGGTCGTGGGTCGCGACGGCCGCATCCGCTACATCTTCAAGGGAGAGAGCCAGAGCGACCGTGCTCCGGTGGAAGAGGTTCTGAAAGCGCTGGAACGGGCGAAGGGAAGCAGTGCCGCTGTTTGAAGCTTGTAGGTGCTAAGGACCTATGCGAGACGACTGCAGCCATTCTATTCGACTGACGTAGCTCTAACCCAATGAGTGCACTGAAATCTTACGCCAAACAACGAAACCTTAGATCGGTTCAGCAAGAGTCTCAAAGCGTACGCTAGAAGCGGGCGCGCTTTTTCTGGTCGTTCCAATCGCTTGGACACGCTCCGACCCTTCATCCACGCGGAGATTCCATCCTTTGCCTTGCTTCTCTACCCAAACCAGGGAACCCGTCTGAGGCCCACCGCTTACCGGAATGCGACTCTTGTCCCCTCCGTGAAGCAGAGTTGGGGCCGCCAGGAGATTGCGCACGTGCGTTACTGCTACGATGCACCCTGTCGAGCGGGCCGCGATGTCGATCAACTCCTCAAGCTTCCGCAAATATCGATCACAGAATTGAAGGAAAGATTCCCCTCCCGGCGCAGGCAGAGACGGGTCGGCCTCTAGTTCTTGCAGGATCGGAAGAATGTCTTGCACCCGCTGTCCGGCCAAAGTTCCCACATTCCAAGGCCGCAGGTCAGAAGTATGTACAACTGGAGCGCGCGTCGATCTCACCACTGCATACGCCGTTTGGCGCGCCCGGTATAGATCGGACGAGTAGATGTGCTCTATGGGATACTGAGCCAGCCTTTGAGCAGTTTCCTCGGCTTCCCGCAAACCCTGTTCGTCGAGGGGAACATCCATCCAGCCACGAAGTCTCTCGGAGCTATCAATTGAATTAAGCACGGTTTTCCCGTGGCGCACCAAAATCAGCTTTCCCATTTGCCGGGAAACTCCTCGTGAAATGATTTGCTGACCTCAACTGGGGGGTATCGATCGGGGAGTTGAAAATCAGGAGCTAATGCCTATCTTAACGATAGACATAATCGTATTGTAACACTGTGTTCACATTAGCACCGGGGTTCATAACGGTCAATCAGGGTTTTCCCTGATGGAGGAGCGCGCACAATCTATCGTTCAGCGTATGGAAAGCCGTAACTCACTCTTTCGAAAAGGAGGCGGAGAGGTGCCCGATTACGCGTTGTTGCAAACCCTGGAGCAGTTTTCGACATCAGATCTCGGGCTTGTGGGGGAATTTGAAATATGCGGTCTTTGGCAGTTCGACTTCTGTGTGCAGTTCTGTGTCTTTTTGTCGTTCTAGCTTGTACCTCGTGCGGATCGGGCACTCGTTCTACCATGCCGACCAATCCGAGTCCGAACCCTAACCCCAATCCGAATCCCACTCCGACGCCGACTTCATTTACGCTGACCCTTACGGTCCTCGGCACTGGGACAGTCACAAGTAGTCCAGTAGGAATCAGTTGTCCCGGAACCTGTTCCGCAAGTTTCACTCAGAATACGAACGTTACTCTCAGCGCAATTCCCGGAACGAACTTCACATTCTCCGGCTGGTCGGGAGCGTGCACGGGAACAACGACGTGCAGCGTGACGCTGACAGCGTCGAACGCGGTCGCCGCAACTTTTGGTGCGATAGGATCGTTGCAGAGCCTGAATCACATTATTTACTTCCTGCAAGAGAACCGGTCCTTCGATCACTACTTTGGAGCGCTGCGCGAGTACTGGGCGCAAAACGGAATTGCCGATCAGGCCTTCGATGGCCTGCCGCAATTTAATCCACCGGCCAATCCTGCGCTGGCCCCGACGAATCCTGGATGCGATCCAAGTCAACCACCTCCAGCAGCGTGTGTGGCGGATCCAAGCGTGACCGTAACTTCGTTTCACCTTGCGTCTGAATGCACAGAAGAACCCAGTCCGTTTTGGAATGAGGCGCACATCGATTGGGATTACACGAATCCAATCGGCACAACCCCGCATTGCTCGACGGATTTGTCCAGGCTGGCGCGAACGATGCTCGGCAAGTAACTCCGCCACTGAACGATGTCAACGGACTGCGCGTGATGGGTTATTTCGACGGGACAGATCTGAATTACTACTACTTCATGGCGTCGAACTTCGCTACATCGGACCGTTGGTTTTCACCAGTGATGGATCGCACGCAGATCAACCGTATGTATGCGCTGGGAGCCACATCGGCGGGACACGTGTATCCATTGGCTCCGCCATATGGGCCGATCCCCAACACGACCATCTTCGAAGAGTTCCAGAACGCGGGAATCACCTGGAAGATATACGTGAATTCCCTCGACACCGGCTGTTCCGACACGGACTCATCCTGCCTGGCTCAGTATTCCGCGCTGGGCATGTTCACTTACGGACAAACGGTTGCGAACACTCCCAGCCTGTTGGCCAACATCGTTTCGATCAACCAATACTTGAGCGATGTGCAGAACGGAACTTTGCCCCAGGTCGCGCTGATCGCGCCGGCAAGCGTCGCGAATCTCGACGAGCATCCGAATGACACAGACACCTCGGCTCCGTCGGACATTCAGGCAGGAGCACAGTATGCAGCGAGCCTGATCAACGCGCTCATGGTCAGTCCGAGCTGGAAGGATTCTGCGTTGATTCTGACGTACGATGAGGCTGGCGGATTCTATGACCACGTGTCGCCGCAACCGATGCCAAGTCCGGATGGGGTGCAGCCGATTGATCTGCAGCCGGGAGACATTTGCGACGGGACTGGAGAGATCGGGACGGGCACGTGCGACTTCACCTACACCGGGTACCGCGTGCCGTTGATCGTGATCTCACCGTTCGCCAAGAAGAACTTCGTCTCACACACGGTCCGGGACTACACGGCGATCCTCAACCTCATCGAAGAGCGCTTCGGCGTTCCGGCGCTGACTAAACGTGATGCGGCGCAGGTGCCGATGGATGAGTTCTTCGACTTCGTGAATGTTCCGTGGGCAACGCCTCCGTCACCGCCTGCACAGAGTGTGAGCGGAGCGTGCAGCCTGCTGGCGCCGACCCCGTCAACCGGAGCAAATCCTGCCATGAGATGATGGCGATGATGAAGATCCAGCGAGCCGCAGTGTTCTGGTTCGTGGCGCTTGCCGTCTCCCATTGTGCCGCAGTCACGCGGCACTACTACATCGCTGCCGAAGACGTTTCGTGGAACTACGCTCCCAGCGGAAAAAATCTGATGAATGGGAACGCTCTTCCGCAGCCATGGGCGCTCAAAGTGGAGTGGCCCAAGACTCGCTTCATCGAATATACCGACAGCACTTTCACCACGAAAAAGCCGCAACCGGTGTGGCTGGGAATTCTGGGCCCGATCATTCGCGCCGAAGTGGGAGACGAAATCGTGGTGGAATTCCTAAACCGCGGGCGACTTGGGCACGATATGCATCCCCACGGCCTGCGTTACGACAAGGAAAATGAAGGATCCCTTTATTTGCCGGTGGCGAAAGGGGCGTTCGTCTCTCCGGGGGCGCGCTACATCTATCATTGGTTCGCGAATCCAACGAGCGGACCGGGACCGAGCCAGCCGAGCTCGATCGTGTGGTGGTATCACTCGCACGTCGATGCCGGAGTAGAGATCAATGCCGGGCTGATCGGGCCCATCATCATCACCGCGAAAGGCAAAGCAAATCCGGATGGGTCTCCCAAGGACGTAGATCGCGAGTTCGTCACTTCTTTCATGATCTTTGACGAATTAGGCGGCAAGCCAGCCGGCCTGTTTTATTCCATCAATGGACTTATCTTCGGCAATCTGCCCGGCCTGATGATGAAGAAAGGCGAAAAAGTTCGCTGGCATTTGCTGGCGCTGGGAAACGAGATTGACCTGCACACTCCGCATTGGCATGGTGAAGTCGTGACAGATGCTGGACGAAACGTCGATGTAATTGAGTTGCTGCCGGGAAGCATGAAGACCGTAGATATGGTCGCGGACAATCCCGGAACATGGATGTTTCATTGCCACGTTGACGATCACATGGAGGCGGGTATGATGGCCACTTATACGATCTATGTTCCGCCCACGCGGGAGTGTCCGCTCGCGATCGAGGAGGGAGATTTCTGGAGCCATCCGGAGACCTTCAGCCTGACCGTCAAGAACATCGGCCGAAAGAAAATCAGCAGCATGACACTTTTATCGGAGACATTACTGACGCCACAGGACCTGCAACGACCCTTTAATGCGGAGTGGTCGTCAAAGGAGTCCATCTCGCCCGGAGAAGAAAAAACCCTTAGCAAGCCGGGGATTCGGGCGGAAAGCGCGCAGGCCGTGATGGGATGGGTGATGTTTCCATCGGCCGTGAAATATGAAGATGGGACGACCTGGGTACCGCAGAGCGAAGGAGAATGTTTCTCGGTCGTGTGGAGAGATAAGGAGCATCCGGAGATGCCGGCATTGCCACCGCGGCAGAGAGAGTTCAACGCGGACTAGGACGGAAGCGTCGCACGGGACATCATCATCGCGGGCGATGATCATTAGCCCGATCATCGGCGAAGAGATCAGCAAGAATCCACGCGGTTCCCGCAATCGCGAAGGTCTCGGCTGTTTCGCTCCAATTCGTGGGATTGTGAGGATCCGAAAGAAGTGACGGTATCCAGACGAATAGACCAAAGATCAAGAGCATGAGTGTCAGAAGGCGAGCCGCGAGAGTTGCCATTCGATTGGTAAGAAGAGCCAGCGCCGCGAGGGCGAACAAAACTGTCGTTATTACCGCCCAGAATATTTGAGTGGGCGGAAGCCACTTCGGAACCAGGCTGGCAGTATTGCTGAGATAAAACGCCTGCTCGAGAGCAAAAGAAGCGGTGCAGATGCCCACGAAAATGCAGCCGAGCCGGGTTAGCATTTGCCGAGACCATTGTGACGCCACACGCGCAAAAACGATCGCCGGGCCCGTCATCAGGGAGAACTGCTCGAAGAAGTTGCCCCAGCTGTTGTAGATCTTCGGTTCAGCAACAATTTGCGGCACGCACGCCAAGGTGAAGCCGAGATAAACCACACCAAGCACAGCTACGCCTGTTTTCGCGGTTTGACGAAACTGAATCGCAATCCCGCCGAGGATCTCCGCAGCGGCGGCGGGGTAAACAATGTAACGCGGCAGATGCCAGCCGTTGTATTCATGCCAGATCAGCGTGATCAGGCCAAAGGCGAGAGATGCCGCTCCGAATACATGACGGCCGAGGTCTGAGTTACGCGTTGACGTTGACGCGGCCATTAAAGACGAACTGCTTTCACCGGATTACCCTCTCGGCAGTGGTTGGGTAACGTTTTTGTAGACTCGAAAACTCACTTGGGTATTGTAATCACGTGATACGGCTCAAGCTCTGAGCGGGACGATGTCGAGAACGATTTGCAGAGTTCATCGTCTTCCCGATTCGATCTACAATGCACGCCGTAGGCGGAAGAAGGCGCAATGCATTTCTCACGGCTTTTGATCGGATCGTTGGCGATTTCAGCGTGCATCTCCGCGGGCACTATGACGCTGCACGCATCCTCTCCTCAGAGCGGCAACTTACCTGCTGCTGATCAGAAACACACGATCAGGGTCGGAGTCGCTGTAATGACGAACCGATCCGGCCGCCAAGCCAGTCCAATCTGGGAGCGTGATCAGCTGATGCGAGAGTTGCAGCGCAAGCGAACGGATCGCAAATCTTCCCTCGTTATCGATGCGGTCTCACTGGACGCGTCGTCCAGGGAAGACGCCCTACAGGAAGCAGCCCAGAAGAACTGCGAATATCTGGTGCTCACAACCATGGTCGACCCTCGCCGCGGCCCGGGAATATCGGGAGGCCCAGACGGAATCGCGCCTCCGCCAGTTATCGTCGGAAACGCAAAGTCCGGCCAGATTCTCGCAATTGATTTCGTAATTCTCGGCGTGTCCGATCAACGGACCCTCGCTGAGGGAACATCGACAGCGACTGTCGAAGAAAACAACGACACCAGAGCTGCCGATGAAGCCATGCGGATGACCGCGCACCGCATCGCAAGCGAGTTGAGGAAAGATCGGCCTCCGGATTTTTGACTGAGAATCGCTGTGCGTTGAGGTCAAATTAGCAGACGTTAGAGAGGTCTTTCTAATGAATGCGTCTTACCGCGCGCGCATCGCTTTCCGGTAAGCGTCCACATTCTTGTTGTGTTCTTCGATGGTCCGGGCGAAGCGGTGATGCCCCTGCGCGTCGGCGACGAAATAGTAGTAGTCCGTCTGGGCCGGGTGCATGGCCGCTTCGAGCGAGCTGCGTCCCGGATTGCCGATCGGTCCCGGAGGCAGTCCCGCATTGCGGTAGGTGTTATAAGCCGAGGCGAAGCTCATGTCGGCGTGGTGGAGCGCGCCCTGGTAGGTGCCCGCAAGCAGTTCTGCATAAATGATGCTCGGATCGGCATCGAGAGCAATGCGCTTGGCTAGACGGTTGTAGTAAACGCTCGCCACCTCCGGACGCTCTTCAGGAACTGAAGTCTCTTTCTCGACAATTGAGGCCATGATTACAGTGCGCTCGACCGGACCAGGATCCGGGATCTCGGCAATGCTCGGCTGGTCGCTTCGATCCTTGAACTGAACCATCAGCAATCCGCAATGACCGGGCCGCGGCGATTCCGCCGTACCAGAGTCGGCTGTGCCTGCCGGTGTGGAGGAAATCAAACCAATCTGTTTCGCGACCGCGCGAAACTGGCAGACCATCGAGGCTGCCATCTCCTGCATCGTCATCATGCGCGAGAACTGATAGGTGTCGGGAAAGAGATACCCCTCGAGCGAATGCGCGTTCGGTGCGATGTCGGCGATCAGTTCGGTTTCCGATTGCGCCACTTTCAGAAACTCGTCGGCGGGCCCAAGTCCGGCGGCTTCGACGGCACGCGCGATGTCGAACATCGTGAAGCCTTCGGGGACGACTACCGTGTGGAAGTAAACGTCGCCGCGGCGCAGACGCTTCTGAATATCGATGATGTTGGCTGGCTTGTCGAAAAGATATTCACCGGCCTTGAGCGAGCGTCCGTGATGATAGTAGTGCCAGAGGATGAAGGCTTCCTCGCTGCGAATGACTCCGGCGTTTTTGAGCTCGAGGGCGATGCGGCGGGTGGAGAATCCAGGGCGCAGCATCACGAACTTCTGCCCGGCAGGCTCGACTGGCATGAGAAGCGCCCAAGCGAGCCAGGCGCCCGCTCCAACAATCGCAATCAGGAAAAGCCAGAGGATCTTTCGCACGGTAGCGTCAGTTTAGCCGATAGAGGTTAGACGGCAGACCTGACTATGGTGATGCCGCCTTTGGTAAGCGGGAGCGGAGAACGGTTGGGACTTCCTACGACGCTGCCTGCTCCTATGGGGCCTTTGGACTCCCGTACTCCCATTGCAAACCAAGTAGTTACGGTTTTGAACCCTTTTGGACGCGGTATACTCAAATGTTTCTAGAGGCATCTTCATATATTCATGAGACGTAGCTCGCGCTTTTGGGCCGTAATCTTGGTGTTGGGACTGCTGCCCGCCACGGGCTGTCTGTTCCGCACGCGTCCGGTCGAGGACCAGTACTCCAAAGTCCCGCTCAAGGAATCCTCGCAGCAGGGGCTGATCGACACCATCAACCAGCAGGCCGACGCGATGCAATCGCTGAAGGCGACGGTCGACATTGATAGCTCCGCGGGCGGTATCAAGAAGGGGCACGTCACCGACTATAAAGAGATTCGCGGCTATATCCTGGCGCGCAAGCCGGACTGGCTGCACATGACGGGCCTGATGCCCATCGTCCGGACGACCGCTTTCGATATGGTCAGCGACGGACGCGACTTCAGGCTCTGGATTCCTCCCAAGAACAAGTTTGTGATCGGCAAAGATCAGGTGACGGCATTGAGCACCGACCAGCCGATGGAGAACCTTCGTCCGAAGAATATTTATGAGGCGCTGCTGATCCGGCGAATCGATCCCGACACCGAAATCGCTGTCCTCGAAAACGGCTACGACATTCAGCACGACGCCAAGGGGCATCGGATTTTGCAGGATGACTACGAGCTGACGGTCATCAAGAAGGGCGACGGAGGCTGGAGACTGGCGCGCAAGATCGTTTTCTCGCGCACCGACTTGAAGCCTCATCGACAGTACATCTACAGCGACAACGGGAAAGTCGCGACCGACGCGCGCTATGCGGAGTATAAGGACTACGACGGATTCAGCTTCCCGTCGCGCGTCGAGATCAGGCTGCCCGAAGAGGAATACGATCTCACGCTGAACATGCTGAAAGTCGAGATCAACAAGCCGCTGCGGGATGAACAGTTCGTACTGAACCAGCCGCCGGGAGCCGTTGTGGTCCATCTCGATTCGCCGCAATCGAGTTTGGTAGTGCCGCTGGCGGAGAAATAACGTCAGTTAAAGTCAACCCCTCCATTCCTTCGACTACGCTCAGGGCAGGTTCTGTCGCACAAACCGCGACAAGGATGGGTCCGCCCTCTTCCTAGTCTTCATCTTCTATAATTCAACTGTCCTCTGACCCTCCTATGATGAACAAGATGGTGGTTGCGAATCTGACGCACCGGCCAACCCGGTCGATCATCACGGCGAGTGCGATTGCGCTAGAAATCACGATGATCCTGCTGGTGGTCTCCCTGTTTTACGGCTTGCTCAACGGATCGAAAGAGAGCCAAGTTGGGGTGGGGGCGGATCTCATGGTGATGCCGCCAGGTTCATCCGCACTCGTCGGCATGTCGGGGGCGCCGATTCCGGTGAAGGTCGGGGATATCCTCCGCCAGATGCCTCACGTTCAAGTGGCGGCTCCGGTCATCTGGGCGTTTAGCCAGAAACCGCTCGAGATTGACTACGGCATCGATCTGGCGACCTACGATGGCCTTTCTCCAAAATTCCGCTATCTCTCGGGCGGGCCTTTCCAGGGGCCGAACGATGCCATCGTCGACGATTTCTATGCCAGCATGAATCACAAGAAAGTCGGAGACACCGTCGAGATTTTGAATCATCCGTTTCGCATCTGCGGGATCGTTCCTCATGGAAAGGGAGGCCGGAAGTTTCTCCAGCTTTCGACCATGCAGGATCTAATGGGCTCTGAAGGGCGAGCCTCTGTGCTCTACATCAAGCTCGATGATCCCTCGAATGCCGACGCGGTGATCAAATCGATTCAGGAACGGCCAGGAATGGAGAAGTACTCGGTCCGGTCGATGCAGGAGTATTTGTCGATGATGACGCCCGACAATCTTCCCGGCTTCGATCTCGCCATCAAGATTGTGATTGGCGTCGCCGTGGTTGTCGGCTTCCTCGTGATCTTCCAATCGATGTACACGGCTGTGATGGAGCGAACGCGCGAGATTGGAATCCTGAAATCGATGGGAGCTTCGAAGTGGTACATCGTGAATGTCGTGCTCCGCGAAACCGTTCTGCTGGCGATCGTGGGCATCGTCGCAGGCATCCTGATCAGCCTGGCGACGCGGCGTGTGATTATGTTTGAAAAGCCCGTGCTGCGCCTGTTCTGGAGTTATGCCTGGGTGTTGCGAGCCACGATTATTGCAGTCGTCGGCGCGCTCGCCGGCGCACTATATCCCGCGTACAAAGCAGCACAACGCGATCCGATCGATGCGCTGGCCTACGAGTAGAGTCTGTTATCTCTGTCAGCCAACTCTTCCATCCCTTTTGCTTTGTCATCCCGAGGCGCCCGTTCTTGGGCGCCGAAGGATCTGTGAACTTGCTAGCCGCGTCATAAAAGTAGGGAACCGGACGGGTCCTTCGGCTTCGCAGAATGCACGATCCTCAAGATGAACGAGCTGGAACAGCCGCCGACCGTATCTCCGCTACTATGTTGAGCCCGCTGGGGCTGCAGAGCACGAGGGCCAAAGCGAAAATCTTAGGAATGACCCTCATGACCAAACCTCCGTTCGAGTGACTTACCATCGGGTCTTGGCGATTAACACGTCGTTGACAATTATTTGCAGACTAAGCTATCTTTAAGACTTTGGCAGTCGTGTGGTTGCCCGCCTGATGGTCCTGGCGTCCTCGTCAGGGGAATCAACGAGCGGTCTTCTTTCGCAGCTTTTTCAATCTGGGAGAGTTTCATGTCTACGTATTTCCCCAAAGAGGGGGAAATTGTGCGCAAGTGGTACGTCGTGGATGCAGACGGGCAGACGCTCGGGCGCCTGGCTTCACAGGTGGCGCGCATCCTTATGGGTAAAGAAAACCCACAATATACGCCATTTCTGGATACCGGCGATCACGTGATCGTGGTCAACGCCGAGAAGATTCGCACCACCGGAGTGAAGGCGGAACAGAAGCAGTATCACCATTACACCGGGTATCCGGGTGGACTGCGGACTGAGGATTACAACAAGCGGATCGTGCGCAAGCCAGAAGCGATTATCGAAGCGGCCGTGAAGCGCATGCTGCCCAAGAACAAACTGGCGGCGCACATGCTTTCGAAGCTGAATGTGTACAAAGGCGACAAGCATCCGCACCAGGCGCAGAAGCCGCAAGATTTGAAGTTGGAAGTACGCGAATACAAGCCGCGGAAGGTCGCGGTTTCGTAAGAGCAGCTACGAGCCTCGAGCTACGAGCGCGCGAAATTCATTTTTGAAAGGTTAAGGGTCGGAGGCAGGTGTTCCGTCGAGTTGCTCGGAACTCACCGCTCAAGGCTCAAAGCTAAAATGGCTGAGTTAGTTCAATACTACGGAACGGGACGCCGCAAGACGGCGATTGCCCGCGTTTATTTGCGTCCAGGCAACGGCGATTTCAAGGTGAATGGTCGCGCGTTTGAAGAATATTTCGTGACTCCGGCACAGCGTTCGGCGGCGAAGGCTCCGCTGGCGTCTTCGGAGACTGGCGCTTCATTCAACGTCATCGCCAGTGTTCTGGGCGGCGGAGTTCGTGGCCAGGCTGATGCCGTGAAGTTGGGCATCGCTCGCGCATTGATGCAGTTCAATGCCGAGTTGCGCAAGAAGTTGAAGGCTGAGGGATACGTCAGCCGCGACTCGCGTGGCAAAGAGCGCAAGAAATACGGACAGAAGGGCGCTCGCAAGCGCTTCCAGTTCAGCAAGCGCTAAATGCGGCGGGGGCAGGAGGACGAGTCCGAGGAGACCGAGATCCTCCGCTCCGCCTGAAAAGCGGCTCCGCTCAGGATGACAAGGGTTTGTTGGATTCGGTTTTGTGCCAATGGCTAGAAGCTGAGAGCTTGTTTTTAGGTGTTCAATTCTTCCCGAGCCTCGCGGCGCGGGGA
The DNA here is from genome assembly GCA_963793945.1 of uncultured Acidobacteriota bacterium. Taxonomy (GTDB): domain Bacteria; phylum Acidobacteriota; class Terriglobia; order Terriglobales; family Acidobacteriaceae; genus Sulfotelmatobacter. The sequence goes on from CAWCCE010000005.1 coordinate 553,053, forward strand.
CGGGAATGGCAATCGGGCAGGACAGGTTTCAACGTTTCAGAGTTTCAAGGTTTCAGAAAATCCTTGAAACGTTGCAACCTTGAAACATTGAAACCTCGATCTCCCGATGCAGACTAAATAGGAGGTTGTTTGGCTACCATCACCATGAAGGAGTTGCTCGAAGCGGGCGTTCACTTCGGGCACCAAACGAAGCGCTGGAATCCCAGGATGAAGGAATACATCTTCGGAGAGCGCAACGGGATCTACATCATCGATTTGCAGAAGACGCTGAAGATGTTCAAAGAGGCGTCGAAGTTCGTCCAGGATCTGGCGGCCGACGGCAAAATTGTGCTGTTCGTGGGAACCAAGCGCCAGGCGCAGGACGCGATTGCCGAAGAGGCGACCAAGTGCGGCGGCTTCTACATCAACCAGCGCTGGCTGGGCGGACTGCTTACCAACTGGGTCACTGTTCAGAAATCGGTGAAGCGCCTCAAGGAGCTCGACGAGATGGCCACGGACGGCCGCTACGAGCTGCTGCCCAAGAAGGAAGTTATCAAGCTCGAGCGCGAGCGTAAACATCTGCAGGCCAACCTGGCCGGCATCAAGAACATGAACCGCCTGCCCGACGCGATCTTCGTGATCGACTCGAATAAAGAGCAGATTGCGGTTCGGGAGGCCCGCAAGCTGGGCATCCCCGTGGTCGCGGTCGTCGATACGAACTGCGATCCGAGCGAAGTGGATTATGTGATCCCCGGCAACGACGACGCGCTGCGGGCGATCCGGCTGTTCACCTCGAAGATTTCGGAATCGATTGCCGAGGGTGCGCAGTTGATGACCGACAAGCAGGTCGCCGACATGCAGGCTGCTTCCGATGCCGCGCAAGCTGCGGCCGATGCGGCTGGCGAGTATGTGCCCGAGGCTGCGGCGGTGGATGCTTCCGAAGACATCAGCATGGAAGAAGTGCTGGGTCCGGGAACCCACAAGAAGCCGGTGGCCAACGAAGAGGCCGAACTGCCGAAGGTGGAGAGTCAAACCGTTTAGTGGTCAGTGGCTAGAATCAGTGGTCAGTGACAACCCGGGCTTGAGATCAGACCCGCGCGGGTCATTGCTTAGAGAATCCCGGCGCGGGTCGTTTTGTATAGTGTCGAGTTTCAGGTTTCCAGTTTCGGGTGGCCTGAATGACGACAGCGTAATTCCTATCCACTCGAAACTAGAAACGCGAAACCGGAAACTTTATGAGTACTACTATGGCGAATATTTCAGCGGGACAAGTGAAGGAACTCCGGGAGAAGACCGGAGCTCCGATGATGGATTGCAAGCAGGCCCTGACCGAAGCTAAAGGCGATATGGAGCAGGCGGTAGTCATTCTGCGGAAGAAGGGCGTTTCGGTGGCGGCGAAGAAGGCAACGCGCGTGACGAGCGAAGGGTCGGTGGGAAGCTACATCCACGCCGGCGGCAAGATTGGTGTGCTCGTCGAAATCAATTGCGAGAGCGACTTCGTGGCACGGACCGACGACTTCAAGGAACTGTTGCACGATGTCGCAATGCACATTGCGGCCAGCGATCCGAAAGTACGTTCGCAAGGAAGACGTCACGGCAGCGGATTTTGCCCGCGAAAAGGATATTTTCCTCTCGCAGGCGATTGCCAGCGGCAAGCCGGCGAACATTGCCGAGAAGATGGTGAACGGCAAGATGGAGAAGTTCTACGAAGAAGTCTGCTTACTCGAGCAGCCTTTCATCAAGGACCAGACCATCTCGATCGGGCAGCTGATTGCCTCGAAGATCGGCAAACTCGGCGAGAATATCGCTGTCCGCCGCTTTGCGCGCTTCAAGGTGGGCGACGCGGGCGAGACCATCGCGATCACCAAGCCTACAGAGACAAAAACCGAGTAATTTAAGGGCGCCCTTCGGGGCGCCTTTTTTATGTCGGCGTGGCGGGAAAGAGCCGAGATTCTTCCGCTGCATTACACTGACCACTAGCCACTAACCACTGACCATGACGACTCCTGCCTTCAAACGCGTTCTGCTCAAAATATCCGGCGAGGCTTTGGCGGCGAACCAAGGCTTCGGCGTTGAAGTCAAGCGCATTCACGAGATCGCGGCCGAACTTAAAGACGTCCACAAGTTGGGCGTACAGCTGGCGATTGTCGTTGGCGGGGGCAATTTCTTCCGCGGCGTTGCCGAGCAGGCCAAGGACATGGATCGCGTCTCCGCTGACCAGATGGGAATGTTGGCCACCGTCATCAACGCTCTCGCGCTGCAGGACGCGCTCGAAAAGCAGGGCGTGTATACGCGCGTGCAGACCGCGATTGAAATGAATCAAGTGGCCGAGCCGTTCATCCGGCGCCGGGCGATTCGCCATCTCGAAAAAGGCCGCGTCGTGATCTTCGCCGGTGGCACCGGGAATCCATATTTCTCAACCGACACCGCAGCCTCGCTTCGCGCCATGGAAATCAAAGCGGACGCCATCCTGAAAGCCACCAAGGTCGATGGCATCTACGATGCCGATCCCATGAAGGTCGACGGCGCTAGGAAGTTCAACCAGATTACCTACATGGACGTGCTGAAACTCGGGCTCAAAGTGATGGATTCGACGGCGATCAGCTTGTGCAAGGACAACAATCTGCCCATCATCGTGTTCAGCCTAAATCAGCACGGGAATATACGGCGAGTCCTGCTCGGCGAGAAAATCGGATCGATGGTGTGCGCTTAGGAAAAGTGAAGAAGCAATAACCACGAAGGGCACGAAGGTTCACGAAGAGCACTTGATTTACTTCGTGTTCCTTCGTGTCCTTCGTGGTTTACGGTTTTGGATATGCTCGTGCGGGTTTATAATTCGACGTTTTGGTTGTGCAGGACGGAGCGGAACTTATGGCGATCATGGCATCAATCGCGGGGCTGAAAGAGACATACGGGCAACTGAAGACGCGCATGGAAAAAGCCGTCGAGGATTTTCGCAAGGCGATGGCTGCCACGCGGACCGGGCGCGCCTCGGTCCACATGCTCGATGGAGTGAGCGTCGACTATTACGGATCGCAAATGCCGCTGAATCAGATTGCCCAGGTCCACGCTCCGGAGCCGCAATTGATCACCGTGCAGCCATTTGATCCGTCGTCTCTGGCCGCGATCGAGAAGGCGATCCGGTCGGGCGAACTCGGCTTGAATCCCATGAATGACGGCAAGTTGATCCGCGTGCCCGTGCCGCCGCTGACGCAAGAGCGCCGCCAGGAGATGGTCAAGCACCTCAACAAGGCGCTCGAAGAGCACCGCACCGCGATCCGCAACATCCGCCGCGACGGGAACGACGCCATCAAGAAGGCGCTGAAGGATAAGAAAATTACCGAGGACGAAGAGAAAAAGTCCCTCGACGAAATTCAAAAGCTCACCGACGATGAAATCAAGAAGATGGAAGAGATGAGCAAGGCCAAGGAAAAAGAAGTTCTGGAACTGAAGTAGTTCTGAACGATCGGTTGCCTTTTCCCGCGAAAGTCAAAATACTCGTTCCTCCTCCACGCGGCACGGCATGATGCGGAAAGTCCGTCGCAACTTCACTTACTGAAGTACATGTACCAATCTGGGTTTCTCCGGATTTGCAGGGAAGTCCCACCCATTCAATTAGATAGAGGCGCGCGCCAATTCCAGTAACCTATACGTCGGTTACGCGACATTCTCGGCGGCCCTGTGTTTCCATTGACGTGAAGAAACTCGCGGCTCCCCCCGGACTTACTTCACATTCAAATTTTCACTTTTGGAGTCTGCCATGAAGAAATTTTTAGCGGTCGGAGTGCTGCTCGCGCTCACGATGATCGGACTCGGATGCGGATCGTCGTCGAAGTCCTCAACGTCGCCTTCACAGAACACGTCGGGGAACGTATTTGTAACGGGAGAGGACGCGCCTCTGGCGTCCGTCGTAAGTTTCAACGTCACGCTGAATTCGATCACGCTCAACGGAAGCGGAACCACGGCGACGGTGCTTTCTACACCGACGACTGTCGACTTCGCCCGCCTGGTGGGCCTGCGCTCGCCGCTGGCCTTCAACTCGGTGGCTGCGGGCACTTATACTAGCGCGACGATCGTGCTGGCGAGCCCCGTGATTACCTACGTCGATATGACGCAGAATCCTCCGGCCCTGAATACCATCAACGGCACGTTCCCGAACAACGCGAATCCTTACACCGTCACGGTGAACTTTCCTTCGCCGATGGTGGTGACGGGCAGCGGTCTTGCCGGCCTGAAGATGGACATGGATATCCGGCAGTCCCTCCCGGTTGATGCCAACGGACAGGTCACCGGCGCGGTAAATCCTGTCATCTACGTGAAGGCGACCAAGGCCAGCGATCCGGACGGTCAAGTCAGCGATCTGATGGGCGGCCTGGTTTCCGTCAATGCTTCGGGCAATTCATTCGTGTTGCAGGGGCCCTATGGACGTCAGCTGACGATCGACGTGAACAACTCCACGCAGTTCAACAGTGGATGGAACATCAACGATCTCGCGGCACCGGCTTTCGTTGCGGTCCAGGGATATTTCCAGGCTGACGGCAGCTTGATGGCTAGCGCCGTCGAAGTGATCACTACGGCACACTCGTTCGTTTCAGGCCGCGTACTGGCGGAAACGACCAACGGGTCCGGCCAGGTGCAGACCATCACGATGTGGGTGGGCGAGACCGGCGCGGACATGGTGAGCGACGTGGACACCATCCAGACAATCGATGTCAGCGCGGTTTCGACGTACGACATCTGCTTCATGAACAACTTCTTGACCAACGCGGTCTTTAACGACACGACGGTCGTGGTTGGACAGCGAATCTTCATCGGCGGCAGCTTTGCCAGTAACGTCTTTACGCCATCGATGATCTCGTTGCGACTCCAGGGCGTATACGGCACGTTCGTTCCGGGCAGCGTCACTGTGAACAATGGCAATGCCGGCACGTTCGAGCTTTCCAACAACGGACTGGTCGGCTATTCGGCAGGTGGACCGGTTACCGTCAACACGTTCAGCGGAACGGCCTTCTTTAACCTCAGCGGGCTGAACCAACTGCAGACCACGTCCACCGCGATTCCTCTGGTCGCGCGGGGCCTGTTGCTGAAGGATCCGGTCAGCGGTAATCCGGAAATGTACGTGGGCTGGGTTGCAACTCCGCCCAGCAACTAAGCGAAGCGTAGATTCACAATCGGCGGACGGCTCTCGGGCCGTCCGCTTTTTGCTATCGGAGCTTTATGTGGGGATAGCCGCCTCGGCTGTCCATCGAGCGAAGGTCGACTTTGCTCTCTGCATCTTGTCTGCCGTACGAACAGCGCTCTCACACTCCGCCTCCACGCCTCCAAGCACCGTATAATCGAACGAACGATGAAGCAGATTATTCATGCCGTCTGTCCGCACGATTGTCCCGATGCTTGCGGGGTGCTGATCACTGTGCAGGACGGACGCGCCACGAAGATTCAAGGGGATCCGGAGCATCCGGTGACGCGTGGTTTCCTGTGCGCAAAGGTGGCGAAGTATCTGGACCGCGTGTATTCCCCCGACCGGGTGCTCTATCCAATGCGGCGGATCGCTCCCAAAGGACCTGCGGCCGGAGCTCCCAGCCGTTCCGTAGAGAAACGGAGCTTCGCTCCTGACCGGATCGAAGATCCGGTCCCACAGAAAGACATTTGGCAGCGAATTTCCTGGGACGAAGCGCTCGACGAAATTACTTCGCGCTTCCGGGCGATCAGCGCAGAGTTCGGCAGCGAGGCGATCCTGCCGTACTCCTTCGGCGGAACGTTGGGCGCCCTAAACAGCGCGTCGATGGACCGCAGATTTTTCCATCGCCTGGGCGCTTCGCAGCTCGAGCGGGCAATCTGCTCAGCGGCGGGTGAGGCCGGGCTCGAATCCGTCTACGGCGTAAAGCTGGGAACGGAGCCCGAGCAATTTCGGCACTCGAAATACATCATTGTCTGGGCCTCGAACATTCACGCTAACAATGTTCATCTCTGGCCCTTCATCGTAGAAGCTCAGCGCAAGGGCGCGAAGCTGGTGGTCATCGATCCTTACCGCACGCGCACCGCGGAATGCGCGGACTGGTACCTGCCAATCAATCCCGGGACCGATGCAGCTCTGGCCTTGGGCATGATGCGTGTCATCATCGGCGAAAATCTGCACGATGCCGATTACGTTTCGAAGTACACGCTTGGCTTCGAGCAGCTCCGGGAAAAAGTAAAGGCATATTCGCCGGAGCGCGTTGCGCATTGGACCGGCATCGCGGCGGACGATATTCGGAAGCTGGCTCGCGAATATGCGACCGTACGACCGTCAGTGATCCGTCTGAACTACGGCGTGCAGCGCTCGGAAGGCGGTGGCACGGCGACGCGCACGATCGCAATGTTGCCCTGCGTGATTGGCTCGTGGAAAGAAGTTGGCGGTGGACTGCAACTTTCCACTAGCGGAGGCGCACAGTTCAACACGATGGCGCTCAAGCGTCCCGACCTGATGCGGACGGCCCTCGGGCGCGAGGCGCGCATCATCAACATGGTCGAGCTGGGACGTGTCCTCAACACCGTGAACGATCCGCCGGTGAAGGCCCTATTTGTTTACGGCTCGAACCCAGCGGCGGTTTGTCCGCGGCACGATGAAGTCGTACGCGGCTTGGTGCGTCCCGATCTCTTCACCGTGGTTCACGAACAATTCTTCACGGACACCACCGACTATGCCGACATCGTGTTGCCGGCGACTACTTTCTTCGAACATAAGGACCTGCAAAAGGCATATGGTCATTACTACGTGCAGGTGTCGAACCAAGCGATCGAGCCGCTTGGCGAGTGCCGGTCGAATGTGGAAGTTTTCCGCGCGCTGGCCCAGCGAATGGGATTTGAGGATGAATGTTTCCGCGAGTCGGTAGACGAGATGATCGATCTGGCGCTGGAATCGAAAGACCCGTGGCTGGAGGGGATCACTCGCGAGCGGCTGGAGCGGGGAGAAGTGCGGCTGAACTTCAGGGGCCAGGGATCTGGGACCGGTGCTCAGAGTGCTGCGGAGCTGGGCTCCTCTGCATTGCTGCAGGCCACTGTCCCCACCCAACCGCATCTAGCTCCGTTCCTTCCGTTTTCAGAAGGGAACTTCCGCACGCCTTCGGGCAAGGCAGAGCTTTATTGTGAAGCCCTGAAGGCCCAAGGGCTCGACCCGGTGGCAGAGTTCAAACCGCCTTCCGAATCGCGGCACGGGAAGAAAGAAAATTCGCTGCCGCTTGAACTGCTGGCGAGAAAGGCCGACAACTTCCTCAACTCCACTTTTTCTAACGTACCTTCGGTGCAGGACATGGAAGAACCGGGTTTGCTCGAGATCTCCGAGCCCGATGCGCGGTCCCGCGGAATCTCCAATGGAGATCGCGTACGGGTTTTCAATCGCCGAGGGGATATACTGCTGAAGGCTCGCGTAGACGGTCGAGTTCAGCCCGGTGTGGTGTCGGCGACATTAAACTGGGCCAAGATGACGCCGGGCTTTCAGAGCATCAACAGCCTTACCTCAGAAAAACTTGCCGACATGGGCAACTCGGCCACGTTTTATTCCGTCTTGGTTGAGGTAGAGTTATCACAGCCGAAAATCAGTAACCAGTGAATCGGTGGCCAGGAACTGTCCGGCGAACTGCCTGCCAGAAGTGATTTTCGGAAGCAACCGAGAGATTTGAATCTGAGAGTTGCCGTTTTGGACGCTTTCCCTTGTACTACCGTATAATTGCAGTTTTCTTACATCCCAGAGGCTGAGGTCGTAGCGATTCCTTTTCGCTTTCATTCGGAGAACCTTGTTGTGCCCAAGGGCGCCTGCGTTCCCGGAGGCGCGTCGGTGCCATCTCGTTCATTTCAACGGTTTTGGCGGACAATCGGCCGACGCGCTTGCGGATTCGGCACGGTCCTCGCCTTGCTGCTCGTGGTCGCCGCGAGTTCGGCCTTTGGGCAGAACGACGTGATCTCGGAGATCGATGTGACGGGCAACCGCCGCATCCCTGCCGACACCATCCGCGCCCGGATTTTCACCAAGGCCGGGGATGTTTACGACGCCGCCGCCTTGGAACGCGATTTCAACTCGCTGTGGAACACCGGTTATTTCGAAGACATCAAGTTTTCGCGCGAGCAGACTCCCAAGGGCTGGCGCATCATCGTTCAGGTCAAAGAAAAGCCCACCATCCGCGAGATTAACTACATCGGCACCAGTTCGGTCTCCAACAGCGACATCCTCGACCGCTTTAAGCAGGACAAAGTCGGCCTAGTGGTCGAGAGCCAGTACGATCCCACACGCATTAAGAAAGCCGAAGTCTCGATCAAGGGCCTGCTTTCCGAGCATGGACGGCAATTCGCCACAATTCGCACTGAGGTCCGCCAGATTCCTCCCGCTGCCGTCGGAATCACTTTCGTCGTCAAGGAAGGCCCGAAAGTTAAAGTCGGCAAGATCAAGTTCGAAGGCAATAAAGCCATCAAGAGCCGTGTGCTCCGGGCCGCCATGAAGAATCTGCGTCCCATCGGCATTCCACACTCGATCTTCCTCGAAAATATCTTTTCCCGGACATACGACGCCACCAAGCTCGAAGAAGATACCGAGCGCGTCCGCGCCGAGTACCAGAACCGTGGATATTTCAAAGCGGGCGTCAGTGATCCGAAGACCGAGATTCACGACACCGGACACAAGGGCTTCCACATTCCTCTCTTGCAATCTGGGCCTGGCAAAGCCGTCGATCTGACGATGCCCATCGAAGAAGGCGACCAGTACCGCCTGGGTAAGATCACCTTCAAGAACAACAAGGCAATCTCTAACGTCGCTGCATTGCGCTCCCTGTTCCCGCTTAAAGACGGAGATATTTTCAGCCGCGAGAAGATCGCAAAAGGCCTGGAGAATCTCCGAAAAGCCTACGGCGAGTACGGCTACATCAACTTCACCGGTGTGCCTTCAACCACCTTCGACGACGACAAGAAGCTGGCGAACCTCGAGATCGACATCGACGAAGGCAAGCAGTTCTACGTGCGGCGTATCGAGTTTCAGGGCAACACCACCACGCGCGACAAGGTCATTCGCCGCGAATTGGCTCTTGAAGAAGGTGGAGTTTATAACTCCCGCCTGTGGGAGCTCAGTCTTCTGCGTTTGAATCAGCTTTCCTATTTCGACCAGCTCAAGCCCGACGACCCCAACGTTACCGACAAGAAACTTGACGAAAAGAACGGACAAGTCGACCTGACGTTGAAGGTCCATGAAAAAGGCAAGAACAGTATCGGCTTGAATGGCGGTGTCAGCGGCTTGGAAGGCGCGTTTATCGGTCTGAACTACGCGACCAACAACTTCCTCGGACGTGGCGAGACCCTGCAGATGCAAGTCAGCCTGGGAAACCTGGCACGCAGCGTGATGTTCGGCTTCACGCAGCCTTACATGTTCGACCGGCCGCTGCAGTTCGGTTTTACGGTCTTCGGCAACAAAGTCAGTTTCGATCAGGCTCGTCAGCTTTCCATTTTCAGCGGGCAGAATCTCAATCTGCCGAGCGCGATTCTGCAAAACCTGCAGAACTACTCGCAATCCAGCGTGGGCTTCACAACTTCGTTGAGCTACCCGCTACGCCGCTCGTTTAAGCGTCTGGGCATCACGTATTCGCTGGATCGGTCGACGTTGCTACCTCTCAGCACGGCGTCGAAAACCCTGTTCGATTTCATCGCCTTCCGTGGAATTTCCGGACCGAGCGCGGTCAACGGAATTATCACCAGCAAGATTTTCCCTAACTTCTCATTCAACACCCTCGATAGCGGCATCTCCCCGCACCGCGGCCATCAGATGACGGTGGGCGCGGAATTCGCGGGAATCGGCGGCACGGTCCATTCGATCCGCCCCATCATCCAGTACAAGCAATTCATTCCCGTGCAGAACCGCCGCAACGCGGTCGGGTTTAACGTGAGCGCCTCGTACATCAGCGGGTACGGAGGCCTGGTGGCTCCGCCATTCCAGCGCTTCTATATGGGCGGAGAGAACGACATTCGCGGCTTCGATATCCGGTCGATCTCCCCCGTTGCCTTCCTGCCGAGTGCGAATCAGATTACTCTGACCAATCCCGACGGAACGGCGGTACTCAAGAATCCGGCGAATCCGCACCAGGGAAACTGGACCGTTCCCATCCCGGTTGACCAGATTGTCTTCCCAGGCGGCGATCTGAGCGTTTGGACGAACCTCGAATACCGCATCACGATTGCGGGACCGGTCGCCGTGGCTCCCTTCATCGATAGCGGCATCGATCCGATCCTCCGGCCGTCCCAGTTGCAGATCGCGACCGTGCAATACGATCAGGTCATCAGCACGCCGTTCGGTTGTGCCGCGCTCGATTCCGGATACAACTGCGTGGGTGGCAAGACCTTGAGCCCGGTACCACCGCAGAACTTGCAGGTGCTCAGTTCCACGAACTGGCGACCGCGCATGTCCACCGGGATTGAGCTGCAGATGTTCCTCCCGGTCGTGAATGCTCCGTTCCGAATTTATTGGGCATACAACCCATTGCGCCTCGACGAGCAAGCGAGTCCGCCGATCCCAATCACGCGCGGCATGTTCCCGGCGGGTGCGGCTGGAGACTATACCTACCATCTGGCTGTAAATTCCTACGCTCCCAGCTTCCTGTTGAGAGAGCCGCGCAAGACGTTCCGCTTCACGGTAGCGACGACGTTCTAAGCGGCATCGGATTTCGAGCGGGCAAGATTTCGCCGGTTGGATTTTCTTGGTGCTACTCGGCATGAAAGTATGTTGATTTTGCGGTCACCGACGACCAAGTGGTTTGACGCGCTAAGACGGGGATCACTATAATATTGGTGGTCCACGCCATCGAGTGAAACTAAGGAGTGGACGGCACGCCCCGCATGCCCGGCGTGTGATGCTGGCGATCTAGGCGCCTTTCCGATGGCGACCGCTACCGCAGCGGAAACCTCATTCAGTGCGGCCCAGCGTTGACTGAAGAAGCGATCTGAGAGCGAGATTCGAAGTCATTCCCGGAACCATGTTCCAAGGAGTTCAATCGATCCAATGAAAAGCAAGTTTGTGAGTATCCTTCTGGCTGTTGCGGCGACCTTTACCTTCTCCGCACTGGCCCAAACCGGCAGCGCTGCCACCCCGTCGACTTCGGGGCCTGGAGCAGCAACTTCGGCGCCTGCCACCTCGGTTCCCAGCACAGGCACCAAGGTTGGAACCATCAACATTCAGGACGCCATTTTCGCCAGCAACGAAGGCCGTCGCGACGGCGAGGCTCTGCAGAAAAAGTTTGAACCAAAGCAGGCGGAATTGAAGGGCCAGAACGACGAGCTCGAAGCGCTGAAGAAACAGCTCAGCACGCAGCAGGACAAGCTGAACGAAGAGGCTCTGGCCAACCTGAAGAAGCAGATCGAGAGCAAGCAGAAAGTTTTCGATCGCGCCGTTCAGGATGCCCAGGAAGATTACGGCAACCAGAATCAGGAAATCGCCGGCCGCATTCTGCAGAAGATGGCTCCGCTCATCGTGAAATATTCGCAGGACAACGGATTCGGCATCATCGTCGATACCTCGAAGCCCTGGCCCCAGAGCAATGTGCTGTGGTGGGGAGAGGCAGTTGATATCACCAAGGCGGTCATCGAAGCCTATAACGTGCAGTCGGGCGTTCCGGCTCCGGCAGCGCCTGCTGGTGGTACGGCGAAGCCGGCAGCTCCCAGAGCTCCAGGTGTGGGTACTACACCGAAGCCGACGACTCCTCCTTCGAAGTAGTGAGACCGACACCTCGCGTGTCGGGAAAGTTCCAACGGGCCGCGTGAAAACGCGGCCTTTTTTTCTCTTGCGCGTGGCGCTAAGGCCACTCTTCATGGTGTCCAAACCAGCAAGCAAATTCTCACGCTGGAGGACACCATGTTTGCCGATAGTCTGCTCGAAACTTCATGGGCCCAACGCGGTCGCCGCAGCTGGACGACCTTGACTTCCTTCGGACTGCAAGCAGTGGCGATTGGTCTGCTGCTGATGATTCCAATTTTGCAGACGGTGGGGCTGCCACTGGCGCGCACGGTTTCTACGCCGATCAGTATGGGGCGGCCCAGCACTACGCCTCCACACTCGACGGAGCACTTCCGGAGCTCTGCCGTTCAGATCGTGCCATACGATGGGCGGCTCCGGTTCCCCGGACACATCCCCGACAAAGTTTCACAGAGCGAGGATGCGATAACTTCGGAGCCGTCCATCGGTGATGTGATCGGCAGCACCGCAGGAAACTCCTTTGATGCAGGCGGTCTGCACATTCCGTTCGGTGGAACGAATGCGGTCATGCCGAAGCCTGCACCGCTCCCTGTAGCTCATACCTTGCGGATTTCCTCCATGCTGCCGGGAAGCTTGATCCACCGCGTTGAACCTGCATACCCACCCATGGCGAGAACGGCGCACATTCAGGGCCCGGTCGTTTTGGCAGCAGTGATCAGCAAAACGGGCACGATCGAAAATCTCCGGCTGCTTTCCGGACATCCCTTGCTGGTCCCGTCAGCGATTCAGGCCGTCAGCCAGTGGCGTTACAAGCCGTACATTCTCAACAACGAGGCCGTTGAAGTAGAGACGCAGATCACGGTGAACTTCGTGCTCGCGGCAAATTGAGTTCACTGCCATCGAATTGGAATTGCATTGTCATCCTTAGGCGGGCGCAGTTTGCCTGCCGAAGGACCTGTGCGACTCGGCACTATTTCAAGGCCGCCATTTGCACACGTTCGATAGCCGGCGCGTGAGATTCGGATAGGAGTAGCCCCGGCGTAACGTGGGCGCGAAGACGCATGCCGCTATAATCGCGAAAGTGGCAACCACCGCAGAAATCCTGAGCCGTGTCGCGACGCGTCCCACCTGGGCCGATGTTTCGCTCACCACCTTGCGGCAGAATTTCCGTACGGTCCAGAAGCATGTTGGAGCCGGCGTCACGGTATGCGCCGTGGTCAAGGCCGACGCCTACGGGCACGGAGCCGTGGAGTGTTCAAAAGCACTCGAGGCTGAAGGCGCAGGCTGGCTCGGAGTGACCTCGCTCGACGAAGCAATTCCGCTGCGCGACGCTGGAGTCCGGGCCAACATCCTGCTGATGACGGGTTTTTGGCGCGGGGAAGAAAACGAAATCGTCCGCCTGCGACTCACGCCTACGGTGTGGGAGCCCTGGCAGATCGAATTGTTGGATAAAGCGGCGTCTGCGCTCGGCGTGGCGCAACACGCGGTTCATCTGAAGGTCGACACCGGCATGGGACGCTTGGGAGTCGCAGTTGATCAGCTGCCTTCTCTACTAGCCGCATTGGGCAGCGCCAAGCATCTCGTACTCGAAGGACTTTCCACTCATCTGGCCTCGTCCGAAGTGATGGACGCCCCGTCGGTCGCCGAGCAGGAACGCAGCTTCGACAATGCGCGGCGCATGGTCCGCGAAGCCGGTTTGGAGCCGACCTTCGTGCACATGGCCAATACCGGCGCGGTGATTTCGAGGCGCGAGACGTGGAATACGATGGTGCGTCCCGGAGTCGCGCTCTACGGATACTACCTGCCGTTCCAGCGCGCGGGACGGGAAGTCAGCGGCGGCACGCTGCGGCTGCCCGTAAAGCCGATCCTGACCTGGAAGACGAGAATTCTCTCGCTGCGTAATCTCGGTCCCAATCAGCCCCTGGGCTACAACGGCACTTACGTGACGAAGGCACCGGCGCATATCGCCGTCCTGCCCGTGGGCTACGCCGATGGATACAATCGTCAGCTCTCGAATCGTGGACGCGTGATCGTGCGGGATCACTACGCACCCATCGTAGGCCGTATCTCGATGGACCTGACGTTGGTGGACGTGACCGGAATTCCTGGCATGGGTGTAGGGGATGAAGTGATTCTGTTGGGAGTCGCCGACGGACTCAGCGTCGACGCTCTCGAGCATGCCGAGCTTGCGAACAGCACTCCCTACGAAATCCTCTGCAATATCTCGAAGAGGGTGCCGCGAAGATACCCGAGCTAGTGAGGCAGGTTCCTCGTTCAACTCGGAATGATCAAACTTAAGAATGGTATCGAGCCTGCCCCGCTCACCCGCCAAATGCCAAGCGTCAACCGCTAATTGCGACCGTTGACTGCATCCCGTCCAAGTTCGCCACCCCCGCTTGTTAAACTAGAGGGTTCAGCATGCCTTCTCGTTACGCACAATGGATGTACGACTGGGAACACCGTCTAACCTCGGTGGACAACAACCGCGTGGTCCGTCCACTCGAATGGGGTGTCGAATGGGCACGCGATTGGCCTTGCCGCAACGGAGTGCCTCCGGGACAGATGCCGGCAAATCCCGAGAAATTCTTGCTGGACTACAACCGGCGCATCGTCGCTAACAGCGACGAGTTTTATTTCTACAAGCCGCCCACCGATTTCCGGCTGGAGAAGCGCGAAGTCCAGGTTTTCTCCACGCGCGAAGTGCCCGACCCGAAACTCGAAGCCAAAGTGAAGGGCACGTTTGCTGAGTTTCTGCGGTTTACCTCGCCTGTGCATACGCCCTATCCCGAAAACGATCAAGTCAACGCGCGATGGTTTCCGGCTAAAGGACGCCGCGCCATCGTCCTGCTGCCGCACTGGAATTCGGATGCGATCTCCTACGTCAGCCTCTGTCGCATGTTCAACCTGATGGGAATCGCGGTCTTACGGCTAACCATGCCATATCACGACATCCGTATGCCGGCCGAGATCCAGCGCGCCGACTACGCCGTGTCGGCCAATATTGGGCGCACGCTCAACGCAGTGCGGCAGGGAGTGGTGGACATCCGCTGCTGCCTCGATTGGCTCGAGCAGCAGGGGTACGACAAGCTCGGTATCGTGGGAACCAGCCTTGGATCATGCTATGCGTTTATTGCGACGGCGCACGATCCGCGCATTCGCGTGGCGGCCTTCAACCATGCGTCCACTTATGTCGCCGACGTGGTGTGGCATGGCCAGTCGACCCGGCATATTCGGAAGGGAATTGAGCAGCACATTGACCTGGATCGCCTGCGGCAGGCGTGGCTGGCCGTAAGTCCTATGTCGTATTTCAAGCAGTTCGCGCGCTGGCCACGGAAGTCGCTGATCATTTATGCGAAGTACGATCTAACGTTTCTGCCGGAGCTGTCGCACCAAACGGTTGAAGAATTCGAACGCCACGGGCTCGACCACAAAGTTGCCGTGCTGCCTTGCGGCCACTACACGACCGGCGAAACTCCATACAAATACATGGACGCCTGGCACATGATGTCGTTCCTGCGAACCGCGTTTTAAGCATTGATCAAACAGGAAGTAAAGTTGTTCCTTCGTGCGACTTCGTGTTCTTCGTCGTGAACGCAGTTTAGAATGTTGCCGTGGAATTCTCTGGTTCAGCAAAACTCGATGACGTTGCGGAGTTCTGCCGCGGCGAATTTGTCGTCAGCACAGATCCGGCCCGGCTCGATCTGGACGTCATCCACGGATTCCTCACGAATTGCTACTGGGCGAAGGGCATTCCCCGCGACATAGTTGCCAGATCGATAGAGCACGCGCTGTGCTTTGGCATTTATGATGGTGGCGGCGCGCAGGTGGGCTTTTCCCGGGTGATCAGCGATTTCGCTACCATCGCTTATTTGGGCGACGTGTTTGTGCTCGAATCGCATCGCGGCCGCGGGCTCAGCGAGTGGATGATGGAATGCATCATGCAGCATCCCGCGCTGCAGGGATTGAGGCGATGGATTCTGCTCACGAGCGATGCGCACCGGCTTTACGCAAAATTCGGATTTACGGCATTGAAATCGGCCGATCGCTATATGGAACTGCACCGGCCTGACGTTTACGCAATTAGGAAAACAATATGAAAACTTCCGCGATGTACCGCCCGCTTTTCGGGAGTGATCCGCAGATTGCCGCTGCGATCGACAATGAGACCCGCCGTCAGCACGAGGGCCTCGAACTGATCGCCTCCGAGAACTTCGTCAGCGAAGCCGTTCTCGAAGCTGCGGGCTCTGTCTTCACGAATAAATACGCTGAAGGATATCCCGGCAAGCGCTATTACGGCGGATGTGAGTTCGCCGACATCGTCGAGAATCTCGCTCGCGACCGCGCTAAACAGTTGTTCGGCGCCGAGCACGCCAACGTGCAGCCCCACGCCGGATCACAGGCCAACATGGAGGCCTACGCCGCCATCCTGCAGCCGGGCGATACCATCCTCGGCCTGAACCTCGCGCACGGCGGTCACCTTACACACGGCCATCATCTCAATTTCTCGGGGAAGACCTACAAGATCGTTCCTTACGGCGTCACCAGAGAAACGGAAACTATCGACTACGACGCCCTCGAAAAGCTGGCCGAGCAGGAACGTCCGAAGTTGATTATTGGCGGAGGCAGCGCCTATCCCCGCACCATCGACTTTGCCCGCATGCGCCAGATCGCGGATAAAGTCGGCGCCCTCTATCTCGTCGACATGGCGCACTTCGCTGGACTCGTCGCCGGCGGCGCGCATCCTTCGCCGGTGCCGCACGCGCACATCGTGACTTCGACCACGCACAAGACTCTGCGCGGCCCGCGTTCTGGAATGATTCTTTCCAAAGCGGATTTCGGTCCTGCCATCGACAAGGTCGTATTCCCGGGCATGCAGGGTGGGCCGTTGGTCCACATCATGGCAGCAAAGGCCGTGTGCTTCCTCGAAGCGATGCAGCCCGAGTTCCGCGACTACGCGCGACAGATTGTGGCCAACGCTAAAGTCTTGGCGCAGACCTTGGCCGACGAAGGCTTCCGCATCATCTCCGGTGGAACCGACACGCACCTGATGCTCGTCGATGTCTTCTCGAAAGGCATGCTGGGCAGCGAAGCCGAAAAAGCGCTGGGTGAGGCAGGAATCACCGTCAACAAGAATGCGATTCCGTTCGACACCAATCCTCCGATGAAGCCGAGCGGCATCCGCATCGGTACTCCGGCATTGACTACGCGCGGCATGAAAGAAGCGGAGATGCGCCAGGTCGGCCGCTGGATCGCGGAATCTCTATTGCACCGAACCGACGCCGCTGTTCTGTCAAAGGTAAAGAAACAGGTGCTCGATCTTTGTGAAGCATTTCCGCTCTATGCCGACCGCCGCACAAAAGCACAAGCCGAGGTCAAGGCGTAATTCCTCTGGGTTCCTCTGCTGCCCCTGTGTTTAAATGCAGTCGGTGAAGATCGCGATCGACATCCGGCGGATGAGTGAGTTTGGTGTCGGCACTTATATTCGCAACATCGTCCGTACTCTGGGCCGGGTCGATCACGAGACGCCGTACTATCTCGTGGGACGAGCGGCCAAGGTTCAGGAGATCGGCCCGCTCCCCGCCAATTTCCACACGCTTGCATTGCAAGCGCCCGACCGCTCAGTTCATGGCTACCGCGAGTTTCGCGGCGCACTGAAGAAAATCAACTGCGACCTGGTCCACATCCCCAATCTTTTTTCCGTTCCTCGATTTCTTCCGTGCCCTTATGTCATGACCGTGCATGACCTGCTGGATCATATGTCGCGCGCCCGGCAGCAGACTGGATTCTGGGAAAGCTGGCATCTGCAAATGACAAAGCGGGTGCTGCGCGGTGCGGCGCGAATCTTCGCGGTTTCGAACTTTACCCGGACCGAGATTGAAAAACTATTCGGCATTCCTCCCGACCGCATCGAGGTCGTGTACAACGCCATCGATGAGCGCTTTCTCCACGGACACGCCAGTAGCGCCGATCGCGAATTGATCGCGCAGCGCTATCAGGTGACCTATCCCTTTTTGCTTTACGCTGGCCGCATTAGCCCGCACAAGAACGTCGTTCGCATGATCGAAGCCTTCTCCGCGCTGAAAACCGAGCTGGAGAAAGACGGAGCCTATCCCGATCTCAAGCTCATCATTATCGGAGACGATCTCTCCGGCAATCCCGATTTGCGTCGTACTGTCGTTCGCAGCGGTGTGCAGAATGACGTCCGCTTTCTGGGGTTCATTCCGATCGACGTGTTGCGGATTTTTTACGACGAAGCCAAGATCTTCGTCTTCCCATCGCTCTATGAAGGGTTCGGCCTGCCGCCGCTCGAGGCCATGGCGCACGGAACTCCCGTCGTCACTTCGAACGTGTCGTCGCTGCCCGAAGTCGTGGGAAACGCCGCGGTGCTGGTGAATCCAGAAAATGTCTTCGAGATCATGCGAGCCCTGCACCGCGTTCTGATGGACAAAGCCTTGCGCGACCGCATGAAGGATCGCGGTTACAAACAGGCTACGAAGTTTTCGTGGGAGAACTCCGTCCGCCGGGTTCTCGATGTCTACCGCCAGGTCGCGCGAGATGGTCAGCGCGCCCGGAGTTCATCAAGGTCGAACTGAGCCCCTCTGTGCTTGAAACGAGCGAAGCGGCAAGCGCGTCGCCATATCGGGGCGCGACATTCGTCCTGCCTTGAGCGCAGTGAAAGAGACAGCGTCGCGAGGATTCGCGCTTCGCTACTTCAGAAGAGGCTGGCCCGGAGACTGAATGGCTAGCTTGTGTAGCTTGGCGGTGATGCGAGTCTTATCGGCATCGGTTTTGGCGGTGGCTAGGCGCTTGCGCAGCTGAACGATCTTGCTATGGCGGGTACGGCGCCGGCGAATCTCTGGCCGGCGGCTGGGTGCTGACATGAGTTGCTCCTGAATCGTACTGAGAATGAAGACAGCTGGACCGTTTAATGGAGCCTGCCAAGCTGTGTTCTAAGGCACCATTTATTTGAAATCAGTTGCCCGGAAGTGTCAATGTCGGCGATTACGATGCACGGCGACTTACGCAAGCGGAACTGTGTCTTTCGCAACCCGGAGAACTGCAATGGTCGCATCGTCTCTCTGGCGGCCCATGGAGAAATCGATCCATCGAGTTGAAAATCGACCGAACCAAATCGTCGGCATCCTCACCATGTTGTTCAGTCCATTTGCTGGCTGTCTCTAAAAGCCGCTGCACTCCCCATTCTTCGCCGGCTGGGTTTTCCGCTTCAACAACTCCGTCGGAAAACGCGATCAGCACATCGCTACGATCCAGATGAACCATACCTTCTTCATAAACTGAATCAGGGAACATTCCGACGGGCGCGCCACCTTTTCCCAACCAATCGACCGAACCATCACGGCGAAGAACGACCGGCGTGGTGTGTCCCGCATTCACGTATCGCAGCGTTCGCGTCGCCTTGTCGACGACGCCATAGAACACCGTCGCATAGTGGTCCGCCAAGGACGAAGTATAAGCCTGGAGATTCACGATCTTGAGCAATCCGGCCAGGTCGTCTCCCTGGAATAATGCTGCTGTCCGAAGAGAAGCTTGCACGCTGGCGATCATGAGCGCCGCCGCAACTCCTTTTCCGGAGGCATCGCCCACGACCACGGCGAGGCGGTCTCGCGTAAGCGGCTGGAAATCGTAGCAATCACCTCCCAAGGCGCGAAACTGGCGGCAGCGGGCACTGTAATCCACCGACCCGCCGGCTGTTCTCAAGCTCTCCATAAATCGCCGTTGGACATCGCAGGCCAGCACCCAATCCTGACTTACATCTACCACTACGTCGTCGCTTGTCATTTTCCGATCCTCTATTCGTATGTCGGTTCAGGGTCGGCAAAATCGACAGGCCGAGCCAATTTTTCACCTAAAAATATTTTTGCGCGGGATGTAGAGAATCCGGCGGCGGCTCCGACTAACTCATGAAAACGCAGACTCCGGTCTGACAAGCAAGGGCTTCACCAAGGAGAACGATCGTGGGCAAAACCAGTGAGTTGTCTCGCCGTCATTTTTTCGCATCCGCTTTCTCTGCAGCGGGGTGGGCGGCTTTTCCTGCTCGTTCGATCGCCAACGCCAAGATGCACAAACTAGGAGGAACTGAAATGTCTACCCTGACGCCATACCTGTTATTCGATGGCAAATGCCTGCAAGCCATGGAGTTCTATAAATCTTGCTTTGGCGGAGACCTGACCGCCACCAAGGTAAAAGATTCTCCAGCGAAGGATTTCCTGCCTGCTTTTCAGCACGAGAAAATCGTCAATGCACGGCTCAGCAGCGGCAAGATCGAGATGTCCGCGTCGGACTGGCTTCGATCGGACCGGAGCGCGATTCGAGGGAATACGGTCTGTCTTTATTTGAGCGGCGGAACATTCCAGGAGCTGAAGGCTCTATTCGAGAAACTGTCCGACGAAGCAGACGTTACCGATCCGCTGAAAGAACAATTCTTCGGCACCTACGGGGCGCTCAACGACAAATTTGGCGTCCGGTGGATGTTCCAGTCGAACCAGAAGTCTTAACCAAACCGTAGTACGTTAGACAAATCAATATTAGGAGCGAGAACCATGAAATATATTTTGCTGATGTCTGGAACCAAGGCGGGAGTGGCGCGCTATCACGCGTGGGCGCCGGAAGATATTGAGGCGAATATGGGACGCCTCAGGGCGATGGCGAAGGACTTGACCGACTCCGGGGAGTTCGTGGGCACGCAAGGCTTGGCTGATCCTTTGGAAGCTAAGGTCGTGCGCGGAGAAAAGAACGGTGTGCCGATCACCGACGGCATTTTCCCCGAGTCGATAGAGTTTCTGCTCGGATACTGGATCGTGGATGTCGCAACTCCCGAACGTGCTCTTGCGATAGCCGCCAAGATCTCAACCATGCCGGGCCCGGGTGGCGTGCCAACAAACATGCCAATTGAAGTGCGGAGGCTCGCGTTCTAGACCCCATCTTTTGTCCGCGATGACGGCGATGCGAAAGGCCAGGAAACGCAGGAGCAACCATAAGGAGACACTGTTATGAAGTACATCCTGATGATGAACACCATGAAAGCCGGCCACGGAGTTCCTCAGTGGAACCAGAAAGATCTTCAGGCACACATCGCATTTATGATGAGCCTCAACAAGGAGCTTCGGCAGTCCGGAGAATTGATTTCAGCCGAAGGCCTGTCATTTCCAGATCAAGCGAAGCTGGTGCGAGCGGGTAAGGATGGGATGCCCATCACAGACGGCGTATTCCCTGAGAGCAAGGAATTTCTTGCGGGATACTGGATCGTCGACGTTGACTCTCCGGAGCGAGCTTACGTCATCGCTGCAAAGGCGTCGGCGGCGCCAGGTCCCGGCGGAGTACCGCTCAATATGCCGATTGAAGTCCGCCCCATCATGAGCGGGCCTCCACCAGAGATGCTCTGAACACGGAGTAAGGTTTTCCTCTGTGCTCCCAGAGTGAAAGATTTGTGGTCCAAGATTAGAGCGTGACGATGACGAAGCCATGGGATTCGACCTCCGAACATCTGCTGCGCGAACTTGCGCCGCAGGTGCTCGGGTCGATCGTTCGCCGCTTCCGCGATTTCCCCGCAGCCGAGGACGCAGTCCAGGAAGCGATGATCGCCGCATTCACGCAGTGGCCGCAGGAGGGCATCCCGGAGAATCCTCGCGGCTGGCTGATCCAGGTTGCATCGCGCCGTCTCACGGATCAGGTCCGCAGCGAAATTTCCCGTCGCGAGAGAGAAGCTGAAATCGCAAGGGATACCGATGCTATCGCGCCCGAGATTACTGAGCCTGACATGGATATGGACCCGGACGACACGCTGATTCTGCTCTTCATGTGCTGTCACCCCGCACTGACCTCGTCTTCGGCGATCGCTCTGACGCTTCGGGCGATCGGAGGTCTGACCACCGCGGAAATCGCTAAGGCGTTCCTGGTTCCTGAAGCGACCATGGCGCAGCGCATCAGCCGCGCGAAGCAAAACATCAAAACTTCTGGCGCGCCATTTCGTATGCCTTCTCCGCTCGAGCGCACCGAACGGCTGCCTGCCGTTTTGCATGTGCTTTACCTGATCTTCAATGAAGGATACGCAAGCAGTAGTGGAGCACAGTTGCAGCGGCTCGATTTGGCGCGGGAGGCGATCCGGTTGACGCGCTGTGCGAAGGCGTTGCTCCCCGACAACGCGGAAGTAGCCGGCTTATTGGCGCTTATGTTGTTAACCGACGCTCGCCGTGCGGCCCGCACCGGACCGAACGAAGAATTAATTCCCCTCGACAAACAAGATCGATCTCTATGGGACCAGGCCGAGATCTCTGAGGGCGTCGAGCTCTTGACTGCGGCTTTATCGAAAGGAACTGTGGGCCTGTACCAGTTGCAGGCCGCGGTCGCCGCGGTTCATGACGAAGCCTCGCGCGCGGAAGACACTGACTGGCCGCAGATTCTCGCTCTGTACGAACTGCTCAAACACGTATCTCCCGGCCCCATGGTGACGCTGAATCATGCGATTGCGGCCGCTATGGTCCACGGCCCCGCGAAAGGCCTCGAGTTACTGAAGCCGCTCGATACCGACGTGCGGCTCGCTGATCACTATCGTCTCGATGCGGTTCGCGGCCATCTTCTCGAGATGCTCGGCGATCACGAAGGCGCCATCCACCACTACCGCATTGCCGCGGGAAGAACGACGAGCCTGCCTGAACAGAATTATCTGATGACTCAGGCGGCGCGCCTGGCAGACAGAAAAGCGGATTCAGAACCTGATTGAATCAGTAAGGCAGCCGGACCTGCAAGCCGAATCGCAAGTCCCAGGGCCTGCGGATCACCGAATGAAATCCTATCGTTGTCTTTACGATTTAAATGTACACTTCCGAGTGAACTTGGCATCGAGGCACTCACGCTTCAATCCTTCGGCCGGTCACACCTCCCGTGAGAGTTAGGGGCGGCGATGTGCCGCCGCCCCGTTGAATCATGCGTTTTGGGCCTTCACAAACCAAGGCGGTGAAAAACGCCCTACCCAACAAAATGTTGAACCGTCATTTAGCATGACGCATGTTTTCGGTAGAGGCCCTCGCAGGTTGATCTCATAAAACTCTTTCGTGCTTTGTATCTCGCGAGGCTTGCCATCCGCGTGCATGATGACCTTGATACCGAGCTTCGCCATCTTTTCGACGGCGTCTTTCGGGGCCTCGGCCTTCGCGCCGCTAAGATGACCAACAAGCCCCCTCGCAAGCAATTCCGTAGTTTCAGCCGTCTGTTCCTCCCGAAGGGGATCGCCGCCGTGAATCCAATGCCAGAGCGCAATGATCCAAGCAATATCGAGTGAGTGTGCAAAGTAAAGTTCCTTTTCATGACCTGCCATAGTGGTTGTCCTTTTTGGAATAGCCGAATTAGCCATATTCACTAGGTATAGTGTCGGGATCGATGACTACGTTTCAATCCAATGGATTTTGGGCAACTCCAAGCAACCATCCCTGGAACGCAACAATGGCAGGCTGACGGCCGCTCGCGCAGGCAGATTCAGTTCGCCCTCAAGTTTGCTTTTTAATTAGATGGTGGGCACGGACGACGATCGCGATCAGATCTCGCGGCGCTCTTCACAAGCACGAGGGCATTTGGTCTGTTGCCGAAGGCTAAAGCAGGGTGGGATTGTAAGTTGTTGCCAACTTATGAAACTTAGGCAGCCGAACCTGTAAGCCGAATTCTGTCCGCCGGATTGCTCCTGCGGGACGACCATTCCTCTGGGCCGCGAATTGCTCCGCGGCTCTAGCGACCTACCCGAAGGTTTGACGCACCGAGCCGGCACGTGTCCGGTGTAGCTGTGAGTCATGAGCACCTTGCCGTGAGCAAACCAGAGTTCGATTTTGCTCACCGCTCATATCTCATTGCTCACAGCTACACCGGAACTTCCTCCCTATTTGGTCTTGCTCCGTGTGGGGTTTGCCCTGCCCGCTGCATCACTGCCGCGGCGGTGCGCTCTTACCGCACCTTTTCACCCTTACCTTGGCGTTGCCGCTAAGGCGGTATATTTTCTGTGGCACTTTCCGTCCAGCCGGCTTGAACCGGCCGTCCCGGACGTTATCCGGCACACTGCTCTGCGGAGTTCGGACTTTCCTCTCCCCGCGCCCGAAGACGCTGAAAGCGGCCGTCCGGTCCGGCTGCCTACCCCCTCATTCTATACGATGCTTCTCTGGGCTTTTATCCCGGTTCCCGGCCCCAACGCCCGGCCTATCCAGCCGACCTTTTTGCGTTCGCGGCCGAACCGGCGCTGTTAGACTTATTCTGGGTCGAATCCCCTGCATAGAGTCCCAGGAACACGGCCGAAACAGCACCGATCGCGCCATGAACTACGTCGAAGCCATTCGCGTCGCGCTGCAGTCGCTATGGGCGAACAAGCTGCGCTCGGTCCTCACCCTGCTCGGCGTCGTCATCGGCGTCGGAGCCGTCATCGCCGTCGTCACCTTCGTCTCCGGCATCAACGACTACGTGGCCAAGAAGATTTTCAATCTCGGCGCCGACGTCTTCATCATCTCCAAAATGTCCGCCGTCGAGACCAATGTCGACCGCTTTCTCGAAGCCGAAAAGCGCAAGAACCTCGATATGGAGGACTACCAGGCCGTCAAGGCAGCCTGCCGTCATTGCGATTACGTAGGCGCGCGCATGAGCACAACTAGTCGCGTGAAGCACAATGAGCAGTCGATCGACGATACTAACGTGCAGGGCATCAGTCCCGAGATCGCCACGATCGTCGACACCGACCTGACTTCCGGCCGCATGCTCAACGACACGGACCTGAACAATCATTCGCAGGTTGCCGTCGTCGGTACCGACATCGTCGAACATCTTCTCGGCGGCGCCGATCCTCTGGGCCAGGAAATCCGCGTCAATGGCTGGACCTACCAGGTGATCGGCGTCGGCAAGAAAAAGGGAAAAACGCTCGGACAAAGTGCCGACAACTACGTCTTGATTCCCATCACCGTCTACCTCAAACAGTACGGTGCGCACAACGACAGCATCAGTATCTGGGGCAAAGCCTCATCCACCGGAGCACCGTTGAGCCAGGCGATTGACGAATCTCGTGTTGCGCTCCGGGCGACCCGTCACGACCAGACCGGCAAGAACGATAGCTTCGAAATCGAGACCAATGCGAGCCTGCTCGGAATCTGGTCCGGATTGAGCGACACGTTCTTCATGGCGACGATCGGCATCGCCGGCGTCTCGCTGGTGGTGGGCGGCATCGTGATCATGAATATCATGCTGGTCTCGGTCACCGAGCGCACCCGCGAGATCGGCATCCGCAAAGCGCTCGGCGCGCGCCAAGACGACGTGCTGCTGCAATTCCTGATCGAATCCGTGGTCCTCGCACTCACGGGCGGAGCCATCGGAGTTCTCTCCGGCATCAGCTTTGCCGAAGTCATCACGGCCATCATTGGCATGCCGTCGTCGATCAAGATCTGGGCGGTCTTAGCCGGCCTGATCGTGGCCGGAACAGTTGGAGTATTTTTCGGAGTCTACCCGGCCCGCAAGGCGGCGAAGCTGGACCCGATCGTGGCATTAAGATTTGAGATGTAAGCAATTGGGAAATTGAGTAATTGGGTAATCGAGTAATTTGAAACCTAGGGTTTTTTAAATTACCCAATTACTAAATTGCTCAATTACTAAATTTCAAGTTTCCTATGATGCGTAAGTCCGAGTTCGGCGAAATCGTCCACATGGCCACGGACACCATCCGCGGCAACAAGCTGCGTTCCGGACTCACCGTGCTCGGCATCGTGATCGGCGTCGCTGTAGTTATTGGCGTTTCCTCCATCGGCCGCGGCCTCGATGATAACGTCCGCGACCTCGTCGCCAGCATCGGCTCGAATGTCATTTTCGTGTTTCACCTCGACTTCTTCACCTTCGGTCGCATGACGCAAGAGATGCGCACGCGGAAAGAACTAACCTATGACGACGCCATGGCGATGCGCGATCTGCCGCATATCAAGGCCGTGTCAGCAGGCTTACGGATTTTCCGCCCCGAGCTTGGAGTGGGCTCCTACTCGGTCAAATATCAGGACAAGAAAGTGAAGAACACAATTCTCGAAGGAGACATGGCCTCCGCGAAGGATGTGTTTGATCTGCCGATGGCGAGTGGCCGTTGGTTCAGCGATTTTGACGATGAGCACCATTCCCCTGTGGTTGTGGTTTGTTATGAAACCCAGCACGAGTTGTTCGGTGACCAGGATCCGCTCGGCAAGGAGATCAACATCGAAGGCCGGTTATTCCAGGTGATCGGAACGGTGTCGAAGATCAAATCCGTGTTTGGCGGAGGCAAAGATCCGAACGACAACCGAGTCATCCTGCCACTGAAGACATTCAAAACGCTGCATCCGGAAATGAAGCAGCACGTGATCAGCGTGAAAGCCACGTCGCATGACGACATGCCGAAGGCCATGGATGAGATTCGCGAACTGCTGCGTCGACGGCGCCACGTGGCTTTCGACAAGCCCGACAATTTCGCGATTATGACTTCCGACTCGATTTCAGACGTCTGGAGCCAGCTTACCGGCGCGCTCTTCATTGGCATGTTCGCCATCTCGAGCGTCGGACTCGTCGTCGGCGGCGTTGGTGTCATGAACATCATGCTGGTCAGCGTCACCGAGCGCACTCGCGAGATCGGCGTGCGCAAGGCCATCGGCGCCCGCAAGCGCGACATTCTCCTGCAGTTCACCCTCGAAGCCATCATGCTCACCTTGGTCGGGGGTATTGTCGGCATTCTCAGCGGCGCGGTGATCGTATGGGTGATCCCGGAAATCTGGCCTTCGTTGCCCGCGCGCCTGTCCATGTTCTGGGTGACCTTCGGATTCAGTTCCGCCGCCGGAGTCGGACTCGTCTTCGGCATTTATCCCGCGTGGAAGGCGGCCAATCTCGATCCGATTGAGTCGCTGCGCTATGAATGAATTCTTTCCGCGCTCGCGCATGATGCACTCCCTCTCCACGATTTTTCAAGCTTCGTCGCAGTACTCGGCTGCCTCGCCAGCTCCGTCTACTACGCGATTTGTCTGTGGAGCGCGGCCGCGTTTCTTCGCGCTCGCAAGTTGCACAAGGAGATCGGCTCCGCGCCGCTTCCTCCCGTTTCCATCCTCAAGCCGCTGAAGGGTATCGATCCCGACATTTACCAGAGCTTCCGCAGCCACTGCCTGCAGGATTATCCCGAGTACGAAATCATCTTCGGCGTCAGCGATCCCGCCGATCCCGCGATCGCCAGCGTCGAGCAGTTGCAGCGCGAGTTTCCCGATCGCGCAATTCGGCTGATCGTGTGTCGCGAAAAACTCGGCGCCAACGTCAAGGTCAGCAACCTCCACCAGATGCTGCCGTCCGCGCGCTATCAATATCTGCTGGTCAATGACAGCGACATCCGCGTCGATCCTGATTACCTGCGCAATATTTTCGCTCCCTTAACCGACGAGCGAGTCGGAATGGTCACCTGCCTCTATCGCGGCGCTCCCGCCGCAACGCTGGGATCGCAACTCGAAGCCCTGGGCATCAGCACCGATTTCTCCGCCGGAGTTCTCGTCGCGCAGCAACTTGAAGGCGGACTGCATTTCGGCTTAGGTTCAACGCTGGCGTTTCGTCGGAGAGATTTGGATCGCATCGGCGGATTTCTTTCCATCGTCGACTATCTCGCCGACGACTACGAACTCGGCCGTCGCATTAGCGAGCTTGAATCGAATGGGAATCGCTTGAAAGTTTTGCTCTCGAGCGAAGTGGTCGACACGCATCTCCCCGCCTACGACTTCAGCGGATATCTTGCGCACCAGATGCGCTGGGCCCGCGGCGTCCGCGACGCACGCCTAGGCGGCTACATCGGGTTAGTCTCGACTTTCGGATTGATGTGGTCGCTTCTGACCGTGATTGCAGCCAATGCGGCTCCATGGTCGTGGGCGGTTCTCGCGGTAGTCTTCGGATTGCGAATCGCCGTAGCGCTCGCGGTAGGGAAGTCGGTCCTGCAGGATGAGAAATTGACCGGTCAACTCTGGCTGCTGCCGCTGCGCGACCTGATCGCAGTCGCCGTCTGGATCGCCAGCTTCGCCGGCCACACAGTCGTCTGGCGCGGCGAAACCTTCGAACTAAAAAACGGCCGCCTGAGCCAAATCAAACGCTAGTTGCGGCCGTCCCTTCACGTTTTCCACAGAAGAATTTTCATCGTGTGACGAATGACCTTTACTGAGCTTGCAGAAAGCGCACACTAGAAGTATGCGCGGATTAGCTTCGCAGGCAGATCTGGACGACCGGCCGACGAGATCAAATTGGAAGCGATGCGAGCGGCCTTACCAGCCATCCGGGAATCCGAACTTGTGCGAACAGCTCCGAAGTGGAGACCGGAAGAGGTCGAGTCACGAAGCGACGGCATTCATTAGCCCGCCACGCAAGTGGCGAGGAAGCTCCGAAAAGGGTCCAGAGGCCCGTCAGAGACGGCACGAGCTCGGCCAAAAGGGCCCGCAACTCCTTATTTTGGAATATTTTACCCGTAAACCGTTTGGAATTAATATTTTGCGAGCAAGATTTGGCTTCAATCTCTATAACCTCAACCAAATCAATATTTTGCAAAACTGATCAAGAAATGACGAAAGGGATGCTAGCGACGCAATCTAGATGCCGCGATCACTCCTCCGACATCAACTCGAACTTCCCGTCGCCGAACAACCGGTATCTTCGCCCGCGCCACGAAATCGTGTTGCCGAAAAATCCTGCGATCCAGAAACAGAATCCCATCGCATCTTCGATCGGCAGCAACAACCAACTCACTCGTGCTCGCAGCACGCGGACTGCCACGAAATATGCCGCCAATGTGCGCACGACGATCGCGACTGGAATAACCGGCCACCACGCCGGCGAGAACGCGCAGGCCAGCAATGCGATTGGCACGGGCATCGTGAACAGCTGCCCTACGTATCCTGCAGGACGCGAACGCCTCGTGCTCCGCGCCCACCGCAACCGGTGGGCAACATTCTCCCTGAACGAAGCGGTGCCGATGTGATGCTCGATTACATAGGACGACAGAATCACGCCGTGTCCGCTCTCAGCCGCGAATTTGCCCATGACAAAATCTTCCGCCAGATAATCTTTCACTCGCGCGAATCCTCCGATCGCCTCGATCACCTGACGCCGCGCTGCGATCGTCGGCCCCACGGCGAATTGCATGCCTTCGAGCATCCGCGCCACCAGTGCGCTTCCCCAGAAATCGGTATTCATCCCGGTCGCCTCGAGGCGCGACCAGAAACTTGCTCCAGGCACGGCGCGGTAGGGACACGTTGCCACCCCGAGATGTTGATCTTGAAATTCCGCCGCGATGGTGCGAAGCAATGTGGGAGTGACGCGCACGTCGCTATCGCTCATCACCACCAGATCGTTGGCTGCGGCTGCCAGCATCTGCTCGAGGCTGAAGACTTTGGCATTCGGATACGGCGGCTCTCCCGTGACCACGAGTCGCGTGGGAGTTTTCGGATACGCCAGTTGCAATCGCCTGACAACTCCAACTGCGTGATCGCTCTCGTTCCGCACCGCGAAAAGAATTTCGAACGCCGGATAGTCCTGCTCAAAGAATGTCCGCAGATTCGATTCCAGATCGAGGTCGAGTCCAGCCAACGGCTTAAGAATGCTGATGGGCTCAGAGGCTTGCAACGTCGCAGGTTTCACTGCGAGATATTTCAACGCTGCGATCATCTGCAGCAAGGAATAAACGAGCGATCCGCAAAAAATGAGAAGGAGAATTCCCGCCAGGACCGTGCCTGGACGCATGTGAGGAACGAGCAGAAATAGCGCGCATCGAGCGCTTGAGAGCATTGAGACCGAGACCGGCAGTCATTATACCTAGATGCCGCGCGCAGTCCGGGAGCTGTCAGAGACGAACGTCAGAAGGGAGGTGGGTGGCTGCCGAAGAAGGGTGGTTGAGAGCGGCACGAATTTTCTGTGAAAGCTGCTTCAGCGTGTAGGGCTTTTGCAGGAAATTCGTTTCGAGATCGAACACTTTGTGGTCGAGCACCGTCTTGCCCGCGTAACCGGAGACGAACAAGAACTTCATTCCCGGACGCAGAGGCCCAAGCTGGTTCGCCAAGTCGCCACCGCCCATGCCGGGCATGACGACGTCGGTGACGAGCAAATGGATTGTCGAGCCATTGGCTTTTGCGACCGACAGGGCGTCGAGTCCGTCTTTGGCTTCGATGACGTGGTATCCCTGCAGCCGCAGGAACTCGGCTGTCGAACGCCGCACGGCCTGTTCATCTTCGACGAGCAGGATCGTTTCCGTCCCACGGGTCTCAACCTTCGGCGAAGTGCTTTCGGTTTCGTTGAGATGATCTCGCGCTGACACGCATGGAAGATAAATCTTGAAAACCGTGCCCGCGTCGGGCTCGCTGTAGACCCAGACGAAGCCTTTGTTCTGTTTGACGATGCCGTAGACGGTTGCCAGACCGAGGCCGGTGCCCTTACCTGACGGCTTGGTCGTGTAGAACGGCTCGAAGATGTGTGGCAAGTCTTCGCGTGGGATGCCCGTGCCGTCGTCGCTAACCGTGATCAGCGCGTAGTGGCCCATGGGAATCACGGCAGGTTTTCCGTGAATGTAGTCTTCGTCCAGATGCAAGTTCGCAGTCTCGATTTTCAGATGTCCGCCTTGGGGCATCGCGTCGCGCGCGTTGGCGGCGAGGTTCATCAGGACCTGCTCGATTTGCATCGGATCGACACGGACGCATCCGACGCCAGCGCCGGGAGCGTAGCTGAATTCAATATCCTCGCCGATCAGCCTTGGCAAGGTCTTTGCGATTCCGGCGATGACTTGATTCAGTTCGACGACGCGCAGGGCCTGCGGCTGCTTGCGGCTGAAGGCCAGCAGTTGGCGGGTCAACTCGGCTGCGCGCCGCGCTGCCAGCAGGATTTCCTGCAGCTTGGACTCGAGTGGGCTATCTTGCGGCACAGTGTCGAGCGCGAGTTCGGAGTAGCTCGTGATGATGGTCAGCAGGTTGTTGAAGTCGTGCGCGACGCCTCCGGCAAGGCGGCCGATGGCATCCATCTTTTGAGCTTGCAGCAGCTGCGCCTCAAGCCGCAGGCGATCCGTGAGGTCGCGGCCGTTCGAGATGAAGTGAGTGATCTCCCCATCGGCGTCACGCACCGGACAAATGCTCTCTTCCACGTAATAGAGGGCGCCATTTTTCTTGCGGTTGACGAGAATTCCGCGATAGGAATTTCCTTCGAGAAGCGCCTTCCACATTTCTTGATAAGTCTCGGCAGCTTGTTCACCGGATTTGAGAATTCTTGGAGTCTGCCCGCACGCTTCCTCGCGGCTGAATCCAGTTACATTCTCGAATGCGGGATTGACATATTCAATCACTCCGCCGCGGTCGGTGATGAAAACCGTGTCGGCCGATTGCTCGACGGCCCGCGACAACTTGCGCAAAGACTCTTCGGTGCTCTGTTGTTCGAGTTGCAGGGAATGCAGCGCGATGGTGCTGCGGATGGTACGCACCAGCGTGGCACCGTCGAGTTGCGATTTCGAAACGCAATTCCAGGTTCCCGAGCCGATGATTTCAGCGACACTCTTTTCGTCAGCGTCTTCCGTCAGCAGAATAAAGGGAACGGAGACGCCAGCCCGAACAAAATCGGCGACCAGACGAACCGCTTCCGCGTCTCCAGTTTCGTGCTCAAACAGCACGAGACCGTAAGGCTGCCGTTGCAGCATCGTCCTGGCTTCGTCGATGGAGCGGACGTGTTCGAGTTCGGCCACGAGCATGCTGCGGCTTCTCTCGAGGATCTCTCGGATGAGGAAAAAGTCTTCCTCCCGATCGCCTACCAGGAGAACTCGCAGGGGCACGGGCGCGGGTTTGGCAGCTGTCAACAATGGAGCAACTCCGTAACTTGTTACCATCGGACTTCGGCGCGCCGGAGTTTAGTGGGACGGATGACGGGAGTTCGGGGCTGGACCGTTTTGAACCAGTTTCCGGCCATCCGCCGATCACTTTTCCTTGTTAACCAATTCGGGAGTACCCCGTCTAACCCTCAACATTTCCGGTGAACCGTCGCTGTTTTGCGGAAGATCGACGGAACATCCCAGCAGGAATGCTCGTACAAGACTTCAAGCGGTACTGCGCCTTATTCAGACGTGTGGGGGGTATATGGAAAACGCGGAAAGATCCAATGGTTCGCTACGGCCGGTCGAACGTTATGATGTCGGCCACGTGCAGGAAGTCATCCGGCAGGCGCACGACGAGTTGCGTCAACTGCTGCAGCAGCGCGCTGAGATCATGAAACGCATCGGCACGGTCAAGCAGACCATCTCGGGCTTGGCCAATCTGTTTGGCGATGGCGTGTTGAACGAGGAACTCATGGAACTGGTCGACCGCAAAAATAGCGGCCGGCAGCCCGGTTTCACCAAAGCTTGTCGCATGATCTTGATGGAAGCCCGCCGGGCGATGACGGCCCGCGACCTGTGCGATTACTTCCACGAGAAAATGCCTGAACTGCTGGCCCGCCACAAAGATCCGATGGCGTCAGTCACTACCGTGCTCAACCGGCTGGTGGAATACGGTGAAGCCGAGGCGGTGATGGCGAGTGGACGCCGGGCGTGGCGCTGGGTAGCTGATGTGCAGACCACTCCGCTGGTTACGAATTCAGAAACGCAGTTAACCTCGAACGTGGCTTGATCGCGACAGTTATTTCGTGTTGAGTGCGGGGGCGGGATCGCCCCCGCGAAAAGCTGGCGCGGCGCCGCTGCTCCTTTGCGCTGCGCGTTTCTTATACTTCTTCTATGCTGGCGGCAGCAGCATTCCTTTTTCCAGGTGCCGGGTCACGTGCGCATAAGATGCCGCGTGCGGATCGTGCGTGACCATCACGATCGTCTTGTGGAAGTCTTCATTCAGGCGCTTCAGAATCTCCAACACTTCCGTAGCTGAATGACTGTCGAGATCTCCGGTCGGCTCGTCAGCGAGCAACAGAGTTGGATCGCTGACAATCGCCCGAGCGATGGCCACGCGTTGTTCCTGCCCACCGGAGAGTTGCTTGGGCAGGTGGTGGACACGATCTTCCAGTCCAACCAATTTCAGAGCGGTCATGACGTGGTCGCGGCGCTGTTGGGAAGTCAGTTTGGTCAGCAGCAACGGCAACTCGACGTTCTCAAACGCGGAGAGCACGGGAATCAGGTTGAACGTCTGAAAGACGTAGCCAATGTGCTCGTTCCGCCAGCGAGCGACTTGCGTGTCGGAGAAAGTGAAGATGTTTTTTCCTTCGACCAGCAGTTCTCCGCCGGTCGGACGGTCAATCGCCGCGATCATATTCAGAAGCGTGGTTTTGCCCGAACCGGAAGGGCCCATCAGGGCGAGGAACTCTCCCTTAGCGATGTCAATGGAGACGTCATCGAGCGCCGTCACCTGGAAGGCATCGCGCTTGAAGATTTTGCTGACGCCGCGAACCTGGACAACTTTGGTTCCCGTGGCAACGTTGGTCTGTTCGGCTGTGCTCATGATTGCCCCTTAATTTTAATTTTGTCTCCGTCTTTCAATGTCGCTGGCGCAGTCGTGATGACGCTTTCGCCGCCGACCAGTCCGTCGACCAGAGCGCCGTCTGCTCGCTGGCCCGTAATGTGAATCTCGCGAGAGACGGCCTTGTTGTTGTACGAGATGAACACGAACTTCTTGCCGTCTTTGTCGCGAATCGCCGTCGATGGAACGAACACGCCGGACGGTCCTTTGGAGTTCTTCGGCTGCTCATTGGCTAGGAAGCGCACAGTGGCGTTCATTTCAGGCCGAAGCTGGACGTCCGGATATTTATTCGGATTCAGCACTTGCACTTTGACCTGCACGGTTGCTTTCTGTCGATTGGCCTCGGGAGAAATCTGCGCGATCTGACCGTCGTATTGCTTGTCGGGATATGCGTCGGTGGTGACGATCCCTTTCTGATTCGGTCCTAGCCGTGCAAAGTCGGCCTGCGCGATGTCGAGTTCAACTTGCAGATCGTTGAGGTCGGCGAGGGAAACGACTGACCCTTGCGGACCTCCGGCAGCGGCGCTGGCGAACTGCGCTGTAATCAATTCGCCTTTCTCCGCAGTGCGATCGAGAATTGTTCCGGTCACGGGCGCGCGAATGATCGTAGCATCGAGCTGCGACTTCGCGTAATCCAATTGCCCCTGAGCTTGCGTGAGTGCTCCCTGGGCACGCAGCAGTTCTTCGGGACGAGGCCCGATCTTGGCTAACTCGAAGGCCTTCTGCAAAGAGTTAACGCGCTGCTGATCGGATTCGAATTTCGCCGTCGCGTCGTCGAGTTGCTGGCGCGAGATGACGCCTCCGGCAGCCAATTCCTTGGTCCGGTCCAGAGTGATCTTGTCGTTTATCGCGGTGGCGCGAGCTTCGTCGAGATTGTGCTGCGCCTGCTGGATCTCTTCAGGACGGGATCCGTGCTGCAGTTCTTCAAGGTAGGCGCGGGCATTCTCGACGCCGCCTTTAGCCTGCTCATAGTTCGCACGGAATTCCTGGGACTCAAGACGGACCAGAACCTGTCCCTCTTTGACCTTGTCACCTTTCTCGACGCCGATCCATTCCAGGCGCCCCGTGACTTTGGAGTTCACGTTGATCGTGTGATGAGCGACGATGTAGCCCGTGGCAGAGAGAACGGTCCCTCCGACATCGTTGCCAGTGGTTTCGGCCGAGGCGCGAACGACCTCGACCTCCGGCGTATCGGACGAAAACGCTCGGTAGGCCAGGGTAAACAGTCCCAGCACAATGATGAGCACGATGCCGCCGATGATGTAGCGGCGTGCCCAGGCCGGTGGTTCTCCGCTATTGTCGCTGCGCTGCGAACGATCGATGCGCAGGCTTTGCAAATCTTCGTGCTTGGTATCAATCGCCATATGATATGGTTACGGCTCCAATTCCTCTTAAGTTCAAATCCTCAAAACAGCCAGGGCTACTAACCGCGCAGGGCGGACAGGATGTTCTGCCTGGCCGCGTGCCATGCGGGGGCAAGCCCACCCACAAATCCCATAATCAATGCGAAGATGACCGCACGGATCGCAACGCCGGGCGTAATCCGCAGCGCGAAGACGACTTCACTGAAAGTCACTGCGTTCGATGTCCCGGTCTGCATCCCGTTGAAGGGAAGCATCAGCAGAATTCCAACGATTGCTCCCAAGAGCGCGAGCAGCAAGGATTCGAGCACGAACGATGTGAGGATAGCGGGACGTGAGAAGCCGATGACGCGGAGCGTAGCAATCTCGCGTCCACGATACGCAACAGCAGCATACATCGTATTCATAGCGGCGAAAATCGAACCGACCGCCATGATCACTCCGACGACCCATCCGATCACCTTGATTGGCGTGCCTGAACTCGTTTGCTTTGCGTAGTAATCGTTCTCAAGTACACCTTCGAGTTTGAGGCGCTGGTCGTCGCTGACACGATTCTTCAGAGCCTCCGCGGAGATCGGATCAGTAGCGCGAAGATATGCGGACGAATATCCACCTTGCCGATCGAAGTCCGACGCCATCTGATTCACGTCGCCCCAGACTTCGGATTCGTATGCCGAGCCTCCCGCGTCGAATACGCCGACGACCTTCCATGATCCTTTGCCGAATTGGATCGTGTCGCCGATATTGGCATGAGCGAATCGGTTGCGAATCGAATCGCTGACTACAACTTCACGCTGTCCTGTCTCGAACCAGCGTCCTTCGAGCAGTTTCACTTTCGGCTGGCCTCCCGGTTCATCGGGCAACTGGCGCATTTCGAGGCCGTCGGGCATCATGCCGCGTACCGTTACGTTCACTTCGCCCGTGCCGTCCTTGCGAGGAAGGACGATCACAACGACCCACTCACCGGAAACCATGGGTTCACCGTGGCTGTCTTTGGCAATACCGGGAAGCGTTTTGAGCGTAGGAAACAGGGAGGCATCGAATCCACCAGAGAGCTCTGCTTCCGATCCTTTGCGGAGAACCAGCACGTTCTTCGGGCTGCCGCTGCTGACAAAGGCGCGGTCTAGTCCGGCGACCAGAGCCATCAGAAAGATGGCGGTCGTGACGGTCAGGGCGATGCCCAACGCGGTCATGGCGGTGAGCCCTTTGCGGAGCCTTAGATTGCGGATGTTGTAGCTGATCGGTATCGCCATAGTTGACCCTTTGTTCCCGTCAAACTTTTCTTTCCAAAATCACAGCGCGAAAATCAAATGCACCCGCGCTCGTTACCCGATGTGGCGCAATGCTTCCACAATGTTCATGCGCGACGCTTTGTAGGCCGGAAGATAACCGCTGACCAATCCGAGAAGCACGGCAATCAGCAAGGAGAATGCAGCGGTAATTCCGTTCACGTGCATATTCAGCGGAACGCCGAAGCCGATGAAACTTCGCGTCAGGCCCGCGATCACCGGAATCGCGACAAGAATTCCGAGGAGTCCTCCAGCCAAAGCGAGAGCGACGGCCTCGCTAACGAAGATCGACAGCACGCGCTGGCGCGTGAAGCCCAGAGTTTTCAAGACCGCAACTTCCCGGGTCCGGCTGCGTACTGACATTGCCATGGTGTTGGCCGAAACCAGCATGATGGCAAACATCACGGCGCCGCAAATGCTGAGAATGAACGCCTTCACATTGCCAAGCGACGCGACGAACCCCAGCTGAAATGCCTTCTCGCTCTCGGTCTTCGTTTGCAGAGGCGAATTGTGGAACATGTCGTCGATGGTTCGAGAAGCGTCCGCGACGTGGTCGGCAGAATCGATCTGTGCGGAATACCAGCCGGCTTGTCCTTTGAACCAGGGAACGGCTTCTTCCAGATATTTGGCGTTGAAGTACAAAGCGTTCTGCGGCGGATCACGGTGATAGATCCCGCGAATCGTCAAGTCCGGATTGGCTGGGAAGATGGTTCCTTGCAGAGTGATGTGGTCCCCGAGTTTCCATCCATATTTGTTGGCGAGCGTGACGTCGACGATGGCGCCGGCGCGATCATGCTGCCAGGCTTTCAGTTGATCCTCGGGAATGATCTTGTCGGAAGCGACCTTCAGATACTCGTCTGGATCGGTGGCGAGTTGGGCGAAAAAGTGCTCGGGCCGGTCATCGATGTAGCGACCGCCGAACCAAGTGATCGGAGCGACCGCGTTCACCCCCGGGACGGCACGAATTTTTTCGCGATAAAAAGCGGGAAGAAAGAATGCCAGCGAGACGCGATCGCGAACGATCAAGCGACGAGAAGCCTCTGGAGCGACCTGATCGACGTAAAACGAGCGCCAGATGCAGATCATCATGGTCAGCAACAGCAGAGAGAAGCCGATGCTGACCGCAGTTAGCAGGCTGCGGCGTTTATTCCGAAATGTATTACGAATAATAAAACTGCCGAGCGTCATACTTCACCCGATGTGGCGGAGTCCATCCACAATGTTGACCTGCGATGCGTGGTAAGAAGGCAAAGCCGCGCTTAACAATCCGACGATGCCGGAGGTGAGCAAGGCCAAGGTGAAAATCGCAGGCGTCATGCGCAGCGGAAAAAATGTGAGCTGCGCCGCGTGCGAAAAGCCATAGACCAACAACGAGCCGAGGCTTGCGCCGAGAAGTCCGCCAGCGAGAGATAGAGCTACCGCCTCGCTCACGAATAATCCGAGGACGCCGATTTTGGTGAAACCCAAAGTCTTGAGCACCGCGACTTCGCGGGTGCGCTCGCGAATGGACATCGCCATAGTATTGGCCGAGACCAGCAACGTGGCGAAGACGACGGCCGAGCAGATGCTCAGGATGAAGGCCTTCACGTTGCCCATCATTGCCACGAACTCCAGCCCAAAGGCTTTTTCACTCTCTGCTTTGGTGGGCTGCGGCGAGTTGCGGAACATATCGTCAATTTCGGTGGCGATCTTGCTCACGTCTGACGGAGAAGCTGCGAGAATGCTGAAGGTTCCGGCTTGGCCTTTGAAGAAAGAAACGGCCTCTTCGACATACTTGGAGTTGAAGTACGCTGACTTGTTGTCAGGCGTGGAGTGGAAAATCCCGCGCACATAGAGTTCAAGATTAACGGGATAAATGTCGCCTTGGATGTAGAGGCGATCACCAAGCTTCCAGCCATATTTCGCGGCCAGCGAGTCATCGACGATTACGCCCTGGCGATCGCGCTGCCATGCTTTGATCTGATCTTCCGGCATCTGGATATCGCGGAAGACCTTGAAGAATTCGTCTGGATCGGTGCCGAACTTAGGGAAGAAATTCTCCGGCTTCTGATCTTTATAGACGCCCCCGAACCACGAAACCGGGACTACGGCCACCACGCCGGGTATGGCGCGAATCTTGTCGCGGTAGTACATCGGCAAAGTGAAGGTCAGGGAGACGCGATGGCGGACTACGAGCCGCTGGGCTGATTCGGCGCTGCCATCATCGAGCGCGAAGGCGTGCCATAGCGTCATCATCAAGGTAAGCAGGAGTAAAGACAGGGCGATGCTCAGGACCGTGAGGATGCTGCGACGCTTATTGCGGAACGCGTTCTTAGTGACAAATCGAGTCAGGGTCATCGGCGAACTCCAGGGAATTCCGGGAACCGGGAGCAGGAGGTAGGCGCGCCCCAGCCCCCACAGCATAGACGAAGAACCTTGTCAGCGACAACCGCGTCCGAGTTGATTCGTTGTATATCCAAGCGGCATTTCCCGAGCAATATCGATCACCATGGCTATAGTCGCTTGGCGCTTCTCGGTCACAAGTGGAGATCGTCATTGTGCCCGGATGACAAATGTCACACAACCAACCGATAACAATTACAACGGCGAACGCTGGGAGAAAGTTACGCGGAACTAGTCGTGCGGCATGATGAACACAACATCGCGATGCTGTGTTAGTTGAACTTTCCTTCATCGGCCGACGGTCCATAAAGGGCCGGCACCGGGGCCTCGTTGAGCCGCAGATACACGGTCAACTGGCCCCGATGATGAGCAAGATGGCTGAAGACGGAATCGCCGATCATCAAATGACGCGCATTCTCGTTGACGACCTGGCCTCCGACCATGAGTTTCCAGTGTGTCAGCAGATGTTCGTCAGTCGTGTTTTGCAGCGCCTCGCGTGCCTGGGCTGTAGAGGAATCGAGCGCCGCCAATAATTCGGTGCGCGAAGTCCACTCCAAGGGCTTGAACGCCGCGGCCTCGGAAGACTTGAGGTCGAGCTGGTCCTGTTTCACCATCGATACGATCCAGGCAGGCATCGTCGCGACCAGGGAGGCGAGATATCCGAGAGGCATCGAGCGGGGATGAGGTTTCCAGTCATTGTGTCCTTCGGGCACGCGCTGCAGGGCGAGGCGGGTGCTGGCGGCTTCACGTTCGAGCTCGGCGAGGAAGAATTCGGTCAGCTTCATATGGGTTTCTCCTGCGATCCGTCTTTCGCGGCGGAATCGACGGAGTGAACGGTAGCAGCTATTGAGGACACATTCGGTCCTCAATCTATGGAACAATGCTGGCCATGCTTCAGACCTCAGCTCGGCTGCTCCGGCTCCTGTCCCTTTTTCAGGCGCAGCGGTACTGGTCCGGGATCGAATTGTCTCAACGCCTGGAAGTCACGGCGCGAACGTTGCGGAGGGATGTTGACCGTCTGCGCAGCCTGGGATATCCGGTGCATTCGACCTCGGGAATTGCGGGTGGATACCAGCTCGGTGCCGGAGCGAACTTGCCGCCGTTGTTGCTTGAGGATGACGAGGCGGTTGCAGTGGCGCTTGGGCTACGCACGGCGGCGAGCGGGGGAGTGTCCGGGTTGGAGGAGCCCTCAGTGCGGGCATTGATGAAGCTGGAACAGGTGCTGCCGCCTCGGTTGCGTCACCGCGTGGCAGCCCTGAATGCGTTCATCGTGCCCTTGGAGACGCGCGGTCCAACTGTGGATGCGAAACTTCTGTCGGCCATCGCCGGAGCCTGCCGCGATCACGAAGGCATTCGCTTTCAATATCACAATCGCACGGGAGCACCGAGCGCGCGGGTCGTTGAGCCCCACCGACTTGTGCACACCGGCTATCGGTGGTATCTGGTTGCGTGGGACATTGGAAGAAAAGACTGGCGGACCTTTCGCATCGATCGGATCGAAGGGAAACCAAAGACCTCGACTCGCTTCCAACCGCGGAAGCCGCCCGAGGGAGATTTCGCCGTATTCGTCGCGAAATCGCTGTCGCAGGTGCAGTATCCATATCGTGCCCGGGTGACGCTGCATGCGCCACTGGAAACCCTGGCGCAGAAAATTCCTCCTTCTGGTGGAGTGCTCGAAGCGATCGACGAAAAATCGTGCATGCTGCACACGGGTTCTCATTCGCTGGAAGGGATCACAATTCATCTCTCGCTTTTGGGAGTTGCATTCCGTGTACACGAGCCTGCGGAACTCATCGAGTATATCCGCGGACTAACTGATCGCCTGGAGCTCGCAACCCGCGAGTAACGGCATAAACATTGGCGATTCCCAGCGCTCATCCGGCTTACTTTGGTAACTCGATGCCTTACACGAGCAGCGATATGCTAACCGTAGCGAATCCCGGAATGTCCGCCGGCGCAGGTCTGTCGCAAGAAAGAGACAGGCGTGTGATGGATTGGAGTTCATAAGAGAATGTCTACGAAAATCGGCCACTTTGAGATTTTGAGTGAACTGGCGAAATCGCCCACGGGCGTGGTTTATAAAGCCAATGACCTTGAAAGCGCGCAGACGGTTGCCCTGAAAGCCATCCAATTGAGCGCGTTTGGCGAAAACGCGTCAGCATTGGAACAGGCGCTGCTCGCGGAAGCCGAGGCCACCAAGTCTCTGAGCTGTCCGAATATCACGACGGTGTCGGGCGCAGGCGAGATCGAAGGCCAGTTCTGCGCGGCCATGGAGTATGTGCAAGGCAACAGCATCGCCACGATGCTGGCCCGCCAAGAGGGATTTTCCATCTGGGATTTGCTCGATATCGGGCGTCAATTGTGCAGCGGGTTCGACTACGCATCTTCATGCAATCTTTTTCACCGCAGCCTTGAGCCCTCTAAGATCATGTGCGGCTGGGACGGCACGGTCAAGATTCTGAGTTTTGGCATTTCGAGTGTGGGCGACTTCGTGCAGCATGTCGAGGGAGTTTCTTCGATCCTGCATTACATGTCTCCCGAGCAAGTTCGCGGAGAAGCGCTAGATGGACGGTCGAATCTGTTCAGTCTGGGCGCGATGTTTTACGAGATGGTAACCGAGCGGAAAGCGTTTGACCGCGAGGACGTGGAGTCGCTGCGGCAGAGCATTCTGGAAAGCACGCCGGTTGCGCCGA
This sequence comes from uncultured Acidobacteriota bacterium, assembly GCA_963793945.1. GTDB lineage: Bacteria > Acidobacteriota > Terriglobia > Terriglobales > Acidobacteriaceae > Sulfotelmatobacter. Next base: position 593,943 of record CAWCCE010000005.1, read on the forward strand.
TCCACGTGAATCCGAAGATTCACCCGCTCCTGAGCGATCTGATTATGAAGGCGCTGGCGAAAGATCCGGCCGAGCGCTTCCAAAACGGCAGGGAGCTGCTGGATGAACTCGAGAAATGCAAAGAATCAAAGCCGGCAGCGGCCAAGAAGCCGGAAGCTCCGAAAGGGCTGATCGTTCCCGACAAGGCGAAAGCTGCGGCACAAACGAAGTTCGTCAGTGGCGCGAAGCCGGCGGCTCCGGCAAAACCGGCGGCGCCTCCAGCGGTTCAGTCGCCGCGAGCTTCCGCGGCCGTGTCAGCGTCGGCAAAAGCGACGCCAGTAAAACCCGCAGAGAAGAAGTCCGCGGCACCGGCGGCCACCGCTGCCCGACCCGCGAGTGTTGCGAACGCTGTTTCGAAAGTAGCCGTCCCGAAGGCTGCCGCTGCCGCTGCCGGTGTCGGCTCCGGCGATTCATTACTTTTTCGCCAGAAGTTCCTGAGATTGATCTATCGAGCCATACCATCGAAGCACCGTCAGAGCCGAGCATCGATGCAGTCGAAAGTTCGTCCGAATATATGTCGGCTGCGGTGCTCGATGAGCCCGAGGTTGAGACCTTCGAACCACAAGTCGAAGATGATGGACCGAAGATCAGCGTCGATCCTTTGATGGCCGGCGGAGGCGCGAGCGGAAGCACTGGCACCAGTTTCTCCGATATTTCCGAACTGCCGCCGCTCAAAGAGTCTTATACGCCGCCGCCTCCACCACCGCCTCCGGCAGACTTGCGGCCGGCTCAGTCCGCGCCGGCAGTCACCGTGTTTAAAGCTGGCCCGAGCGTCGAGGAGAAGCCAAAAATTCAGCCGCGCGAAGTCGCGCAAAAGGCGATCAAAGAGATCAAGGGCGTACCGCCCAAACTGATGCTTTATGCACTCGCGGGAGCCGGAGCCTTGATCGTTGCGATCGCCATCGGATTTACGATCTACGTTCACAATCTAGGCAGTGACGATGATTCTGGTGCGGCTCGTAGCTCGGCGCCGGTAGCAGCGCAAACTGCTGCTCCCGAGTCCAGCCAGCCAGTGGCTCCGAAGCCAGTTCCACAGGCGGCGCAGGAAACTCCGGCTCCGGCCGTGGAACAGCCGGTCGAGACTCCCGAACCTGCAGCTCCTGCTGAGAAGCGAGGAGCGTCCACCAAATCCCGCAACGCCAAGAAAAAGGCGGCCGCGGCGCCCGCCATCATCCCGGGACAGTTGGCGATTGATTCCACGCCGCAGGGCGCGCAAGTCCAAGTGGATGGCAAGAGCGATCCGACCTGGGTAACTCCGTTCGCGATGACGAACGTTCAACCCGGCCAGCACTCAGTCACGATCAGCAAGCCGGGTTATATAACCGATACGCGGACAGTGGATGTGACCGGCGGCAATCGAGCCACCGAGACAGTTCACTTGACGCAGTTGTTAGCTACGCTGGTAGTGAGGAGCGAACCCGCAGGCGCCAACATCTATGTCGACGGCAAAGACGTCGGCGCGAAGACTCCGGCGCAAGTCAGCGTTAACAAGGGACAGCACGTTGTGCTGGTCCGGATGTCAGGCTACATCGATGAGACCATGAACGCCCAGTTCGTACTCGGGCAGACTTTCAATTTTTCTCCTACCTTGCGGTCACTTGGCAACGTCGACAGCATCAAGACCGTGGGCAAGATGTCGAAGCTGTTTGGGGGCGGCAAGGGAGATTCAGGCCAGGCCACCCTCAGCATTCATACGCAGCCCAAGGGCGCGCAGGTCACGGTCAACCAGCACATGCTGGACAAGAATTCACCGGTCGACGTAATGCTCGATCCGGGTAACTACGTTGTCGATATCACAATGACCGGATATGCTCCGATCCACAAAGTCATCACCGCGGACAAGAAGGGTAAAGTGGTGATCGACGAAGTACTGCAGCCGCAGTAGGGAAGAAGGACCCCGATCTCTTAACGGAATCGTTTGGTTAGGCGGCGTGTACCGGACTCACTCTACGCACGCCGCTAGTACTGGGAGCGACCCTCTGTCGCTGCCCGGAGCCCACACTCAATTCACGTTCTATTTACAATCCAGAAACTTCTTATAAACATCCGCCGTTTAACGTCAATCTCCGACCCCTTAGGCACTCGTTCGAACATGGGCAGTTGGGCGTGGCTGTCAGTAAGACAGTGCAGGGGCAGGAGAATCTATGACTGAGAAGCTGATGTTTGAAGCCCCCAGAAAGGCGATGGCCATGCTACTGGCCTTGACCATCACACTGGGACCAACAGCCATACCTGCATTTGCCGCCAACAAGCCCTCCGCAGCTCCAACGACCGCGACGCCCATCCAGCATCTGGTCGTGATCTTCAACGAGAATGTTTCCTTCGATCACTACTTCGGGACTTACCCGTATACGACCAATCCCAGTGGCGAACCGAGATTTGTTGCTGCGCCGAACACTCCGACCGTCAACGGTCTGTCGAACGCACTCCTTAATATGAACCCCAACCTGAATACGGCCAACGGAACTGGAGCAACGAATCCTTTCCGCCTCGATCGTTCGCAAGCAGTCACGAATGATCAGGATCACGCTTATACGCCAGAACAGCAGGCGTTTGATGGTGGCCTGATGGATTTGTTTCCCCTCTACACGGGAACGGCCGGGCCGCCGCCGACCGGTTCAGGCGTAACTCAGACCAATGGCTTGGTGATGGGATACTTTGACGGCAACACCGTCACCGCGTTGTGGAACTATGCACAGTACTTCGCGCTGAATGACAACTCGTACGGTACGACTTTTGGTCCTTCGTCGCCGGGCGTGGTGAATACAGTTTCCGGACAAACGAACGGCGTGATCAATACCCTGAACGGAACCGGCGACGAAGTCAGCGGCGGCAGCGATGGTTCACTGACCCTGATTGGCGACGCCGACCCGCTTGGAGATGTTTGTTCGTCTCCGACCCGGGCGCAGGCCACGCTGGGCAGCAAGAACATTGGAGATCTGTTGAATGCCGGTGGCGTTTCGTGGGGATCATTCATGGGCGGCTTCAATCTCAACGTCGTGAATCCGGATGGGTCGACCGGTTGCACCCGAACTTCTACCGGGCTGGCCGGAACGACCGGCGATTATGTTCCGCACCATTCCTTCTTCAACTACTGGACTTCGACTGCGAACTACGCCCACACGCGTCCGGCCTCGATCAACGAGATCGGGTGGGGCGGAGCTGCCAATCACCAATACGACATCGCGGATTTCGTTACGGCGGCCCAGGCTGGCAAGCTTCCCGCAGTGAGCTTCCTCAAGGCGCCGGCGTATGAAGACGCGCATGCCGGCTATTCTGATCCGTTGGATGAGCAGACGTTCGTAGTGAAGATTGTGAACTTGCTCGAACATCTGCCGACCTGGAGCAGCACTGCCGTTGTCGTTATGTACGACGATTCCGACGGATGGTACGACCACCAGATGGGGCCGATCGTGAACCAATCCACGGGACCCTCGGACGCGCTGACCGGACCCGGAGCTTGCGGCACAGCAACGAACTCGCTGCCCGGTCTGAATCCCACGAACCTTCATGCGCTGGGACGCTGCGGATACGGACCCCGTCTGCCACTGCTTGTGATCTCTCCTTGGGCGCGGCAGAATTTCGTCGATCACACCGTCACCGATCAGACTTCGGTGATCCACTTCATCGAAGACAATTGGTTGGGCGGACAGCGTATCGGAACGGGATCGTTCGATTCGATCGCAAATTCGATCAGCCAGATGTTCGACTTCACGAAGATTCGGAGCAATGGAACTTTGATCCTGAGTCCCGACACTGGGGAGAAGCAATAACGCTAGCTGACCCTTCGTACCTAGCTGATGCAGGCATGCGATCGCACACCGCGCTTGCCTGCATCTCGCTTTCCCCGAATATTTCTGCGAATATGACCGCCAAGAGGACTCCTTCGAATTGCGCCTGACCAGACGATTGTTCTTGCAAGGCAGCGGAATGGCTGCCATGTCTGCTGTTTTTCACCAATCAGGTTCTCGAGCCCCAGCACCGAAGTTCCGCACGCAGTTGAATGCAAGTTCGCTGGCGCAGTTCGTTGATCCGCTGCCTATCCCTGAGATCGCCAAGCCAAGCGGAACTCGTCCCAGTCCGCTCGATCCTACTGCGAAGCTTCCGTATTACCGAATCCCGATGCGGCAATTCGAAGCAAAGCTGCATCGTGATCTGAAGCCCACAAAGCTTTGGGGATACGCAGGGGCTTCGCCAGGCCCGACGCTCGAGACTCGGAGCGGTCAAGGATTACTTGTGGAATGGGCGAACGAGTTGCCGCAGAAGCATTTTCTTCCAATTGATTACAGCATCCACGGAGCCGAGGCTGATAAGCCGGAAGTGCGTACCGTGGTCCATTTGCACGGCGGCAAGACGCCGGCGGAGAGCGATGGATACCCTGAATCGTGGTACGTACGGGGAAAGTCTGCGATCTGTCATTACCCGAATCAGCAAGATGCGGCCATGTTGTGGTATCACGACCACGCTCTCGGGATTAACCGTCTCAACGTGTTTGCAGGGTTGCTCGGGGCATATTTTGTGCGGGATGAAGTTGAAGACGCATTGCAACTCCCGCGCGGGAAATATGAGATCCCTCTGGTCATCTACGATCGCATTCTGGATCTTGACGCACAGCTTAACTATCCCGTCTCGCCCGATCTGAAGAAGCCCTGGACGCCGGAAGTATTCGGCGATGCGATCGTAGTCAACGGCAAGATCTTTCCCTATCTGGAAGTCGAACCGCGGAAGTATCGATTTCGCGTGCTCAACGGGTCAAACGCACGCTTTCTTCACCTTTCGATGTCGGACGGAAGCAGATTTCATCAGATCGGAACAGACCAAGGACTGCTTCCGGCTCCGGTGGCGCTCGACAAAGTTTTCCTGGCTCCGGGTGAGCGCGCCGATCTAATCATTGATTTCGGAGGCTTGGGCGGCGGGAACTTCGCACTGAAGAACGACACCCTCCCGGTCATGCAATTTCGGGTGGCGAAGACCGGAACGCGCGACACGGGAGCTCTACCGCAGAGTCTGCGGCCGGTGCCGAAGCTTGCTGAATCTCCTGCGACAAAAACGCGGCCACTCGGTCTGGTTGAGGTCGATGACCTCAAGCAACGGCCCGTGACCATGCTGCTGAATAATGCGCATTGGAGCATGCCGGTCACCGAGAATCCAGTGCTCGATTCGACGGAAATTTGGGAACTGGCGAATACCACCGATGATTCACACCCGATTCACCTGCATCTGGTGCGATTTCAGATCCTCGATCGAAGAAGCTTTGATGTTGCGGCGTATTGGACCACGGGACAGATGAAGTACACGGGGCCACCCGTGCCGCCTGCTCCCGGAGAAGCCGGATGGAAAGATACGGTGCGCGCGGACCCGGGCATGGTGACTCGGATTATTACCAAGTTCGAGGGCTATGCCGGACGGTACGTGTGGCATTGCCACATCCTCGAACACGAAGACAATGAAATGATGAGGCCCTTCGACGTGATCGCCGCGCGCTAGCGAAAGCGATAAGTGTGATTACTGGGGCAGCTTGAAGTTGACCGTGACCTGGGTTTGGATCTCGACGGGCTCGCCGTTGAGTTTATAGGGCTTGTATTTCCATTGCTTCACGGCGTCGCTGGCGGCCTTTGCCAGTTGCGTGTCTCCGCTGATTATCTTGATGTGGGTGATGCTTCCTTCTTTGGAAACCGTCGCCAGCAATTCGACAGTGCCTTCCGTCCGCATACGGAGTGCGGTTGGAGGATACGTGGGCGAAACCTTCTTGATCACCAATCCCTGCGAGACGCCTTGCGAGACGGTGAGAGCCTGGAGCACCGGCTTCACCGCGCTGCCACTGTTGGCAACGAAGTTCGGCGGGGGAACCGCGGAATCTGGAGCGGCCATCCCGATGAGGCTGGGAGGAGGCGCGTCAGCAGCGCTAGCCTTCGCCTGCGCTGCAGGAACCTTTCCGCTTTTCACAACCATAGGCGCCGGACCCGACGGCTCGGTCGCTGAGACCTTAACCGAAGCTGACGAAGCGGAAGTAGATGGCTTCGCGGAATTCGAAGTGGAGTGCAACGTAATCTCTTGCGGTGCGGACTCGCTGTCGTCCTTCGCCGCATTCGTCGAGGGCTCATTTACGGGCGCTGCACTGGGCACTGGCGCGGACGAAGTGGGCTTCGAAGCAGCGGGCGTAACACTAACCGGCTTCGCGGGCTGCGTGGCCGTCGAAGGCGGGGTGACAACCTGCGATGTTGTCGGCGCGGACGAGTGTCCCGAGAACTGGGTCCAACCAACATAGGCTGCGGCGGCGATGACTACGGCTGCGACCGCTCCGAACAGAATCTTTTTGCTCCCGCCTTTAGATTCGGCTTCGTCCGTGGCCCCGCCGAATGTAAACGACGGCGCTGAGCCGACAATCGCCGGCGAATCACTGGCGGCGGTCACGACCGGCTTCTCAAAGAGCGCTTCCGCAGCCGTATGCTCTTGCGGTTTCGCGACTACCGGAGCTTCTTCGATCTTGCGGGCTGGAGCAGGTGCGCTCGCCGCTCCGCTGGTTGCAAGCGGAGAGCCGGCTGGGAAAGCTGGCTTGGGCGGCGCGATTGCTGCAGGCGCGGACAATTGTTCCGGGTGCGGAATCGATGGAGTTTGGATCGGGGGTGCCATCGCAGGTTTTACTGCAGGCTCCTCGATGTCGAGTTCAAGAACTTCAGCATCCTTCTCGGCGGGCGCTGAACTGGCGGCCGCGACTGCAGGCCATGCGGATGGAGCACTCGTTGCGGACGGAGGAATCTCCACCGGCCGGGGTGCCATCACCGGCGAAGGTGGAACCGGAGCAGCTAGTTTGACTGCTGAAATCGGCTTGAGCGGACCAGGCTTTGGCGGAACCGGCGTAGTGGCGACTGGCGGAACGGACGCTGCCGCTGGAGTCTTGCCGGGCTCGCTCTTGCGAAGCAGACCGCGGGCGACCCGCAGTGTCCCTTTGGCCTGTTCAATATTTATGGGTTTGGTCAGGACGAGGTTTGCGCCAATGCGAAATGCTTTGGCGACCCCCGCCTGACCTTCCACGACGGCTACGGCAAGCGACGTCTGGTTGGAGGTCGAGTTGCGCGCGCTTTTGAACAACAAGGTGGCATTCTGCTCGTTATCGCAGTCCACCACAACAGCGTCGAAGTGTTGGCCCATCAGCTTCTTCACCGCAGCGAAAGGTTCGATGCAGGGCTCGACGGCGAATTCCAGCTCATTCAGGACCTGCGTCACTGTGCGAGCGGTTTTTTCATCGGGACAGAAGAGAAGAGCTTGGTAACCCATATCAAAGCCATCGTAGGTACATGCGTAAGGACCATCAAGTTACGCTAGTAATTCGTGCGGCGGCTTTACATGATCCAGCGCGGATTTATCGCGCGGAATTCCCCAGAGCTTACGCCGGGACATGCGCTCTAGTAACGCTCCTGTTGTCGCATACAATAGCGGACCATGACGTCCCGAGTGCCGCTCTGGCTGAAGATCGGGTGGACGATCTGGCTGATTGTTTGGGCGCCGATCTATTGGCGGCAATATGGGCTGCAGAATTTCCTTTTCTTCTGCGACATCGGAAATGTGCTGATCGGGATTGGTTTGTGGCTGGAGAGTCCGCTGATTTTTTCCTGGGTTGCGTGCGGGCTGCTCTTTTTTCAGACGTTGTACGCAATTGATCTCGTCGGCGCGTTGTTAAGTGGTCGGCATATCATCGGCGGCACGGATTACATGTTCGATCCGCACCTGTCTCTCCTCGTTCGGCTCTTGAGTCTCTTCCACGTCGTAACTCCGCCGCTGCTGCTGTGGGCGATCTGGCATCTCGGTTATGACCGCCGCGGATGGAAATTCCAGACGGGGATGACGTGGATCGTAGTGACCATCAATTACTTCTGGCGTCCGGAGCAAGATGTGAACTGGTCCCGAGGGCTGTTCTTCCACGAGCAGCATGCGGTTCCGGGCTGGGTTTATTTGCTTGCATATCTGACGGTGGTGCCACTTCTTGTTTATTTTCCTACTCACATATTTCTCACATGGCTTACTCGCCGATGGCGGGAGAAAAGTCAGCGATGAGGGTCAACGGTTCTTGGTGCGGTCGTCCTGACGCAACGTGGACTCTGACGGTGGATAGGCGATCGATCCTTTGAAAGAAGAGATATCGTCTTTGTGGAAGTCCGGGAACGGCAACTTGTTTCCATCCCGAAGCTCGGCGATCTTCTTCACAGCGTCTTCGGCCTTCTGCTTCTCGACGCCGGAATCGCGGCTTAGATAAAGAGTCTGCGCCGGAAGCGCCAAGCCGCCGCCGGAGTCTTCCAGCACGTCCATGATGCGGAGCAGCAAATCTTCACGGACCGCCGCGAATTCGTTGAAATCTCTCGTCAGTACATAAGAGAGCAGTTCGATGCTGAGAGAACTCCCGCCAATGTCGACCAGTCGCACTCGTACCGTCTGCGTCTCGACTCTGGGATGGCTGTACAGCAGCTTGCGAATTTCCGCGAGCACGAAGCGTACGTGATCGGCTTTGCTTTCAGGTCGAAGGCCGAGCGTTGTCTTGAAGAGAATCTTATCGCGGCGGCTGAGATTCTCCAGATTGATGGTTGCGACCGTGCCGTTGGGAATCGCAACCAGCGTTCGTTCTTCCGTGCGGATGCGGGTGGAACGGAGGCCGATGTCCTCAACGGTGCCGGTGCGATCGCCGAAGCGGCAAGTGTCTCCGACGCGAAAGACCTCGTCGCCGAGGACGGAAACTCCGCCGAAGAGATTCTCAATGGTCTTCTGAGCACCGAAGCCGATCGCGAGACCGCCGATGCCGAGACCGGCGAGCGCGGTGCTCATGTTGAATCCCAGATTGCTGAGCACTGCGAGAACGCCAAGGACGAAGATGACGAATTTCAGGATGCGCTCGCCGAGCAGCATGAGTGTGCCCGTACCGGCGTGGCCGCCAGCCAGAGCGCGATTGCGGACGCGGCGCAAAGACCACCGCACGAAGCGCCAGGCAATCCACGTGACGCTGAAGATGAGGGCGATCGTCGTGATCTGGTAGTAATAATGCCGCGGAAGCAGCGGCATTCCGAGGTAGCGCGCAAAGATCTGATGAACCAGCGTGCCCGCGAGCAGCCAGGCCGGAGCTGAAACAGAACGCCAGTTCGCAACTTCGACCTGACCCCTTCGTCGGGCCCACCAGCGTACGGGAATCTCCAGCAGCACAAGGCAGAGCCATCCGACTCCCGCGGCTACGGGAATGGCAATCAGCAGAGCCACCCACTGCCATAAAGGCACACCGGCAATGTGATTTTTGACAAGGATGCTCGGCAGTTTCTTCTCGACCTGCCGCGCTTCGACCTGATCGTAAAGCTCCGGAACTTTCGCGAGAGTGTCGGCGGAGATGAGCCAGATTTTCCCGGCGCTTGGATCTGCCACACGCACCAGTTCCAGATCGTCTTCGACATCGCCGGACGACATCGTGCCCAGTTTTTGGCGTCCGAGCGGAACGCCTTCCTGCGGAACTCCTTCTGCCTGGGTGAAACTTCCGACGCGCACGTTGGTCGCGGCCGAGCTATTGAGGACGGTGTACAACTGATTGGCGACTTGCTCGCCCTCAGATTGGCGCCGAGCGGCGCTCATTTGCAGATATTGCGCGGCGATGCTGTAGTTGCCGGATTGCGCGGCTTGCAGAAATCCAATGACAGAGCCGGATGGAGTGGTGCGGCCGAGTTGATCGGTCGGGAGCGGTGCTGGTTGACGGAGAGGATGGCGATAGAACGCTGCTCAGCGGCGACTGCGCTGCGAACAGCAAGCAGCAGTGATAAGGCGAAAAACAGCAGCAAACGCGTCTTGGGGAATGAGGACATCATTAATAGTTCTCCAGCCCGAAGCCCGTTGGCCTGCTCGCGTCGCCGGCAGGGTGGATCGATTGTATCGGAACGGTCCCTAGCAGTGATTGCCGGAAGAGACCCGCTTTATCCTCGCTTCGGGCGGTAGATATGCGTGCTGGTGCCGAAGAAGACTTCGGCCGATTCCATTACCGTTTCCGTCAGTGTCGGATGCGGATGAATCGTCAGAGCGATATCGCTGGCGAGTGCGGCCATCTCGATCGCGAGCACGCCCTCGGCGATCATCTCTCCGGCTCCGACTCCGACGATACCAACTCCGAGCACGCGTTCGGTTTGCGGATCGAAAATCAGCTTGGTCATTCCTTCCGGACGATCGAGGGTGACCGCGCGTCCGGAGGCGGCCCAGGGGAACTTCGCCACTTTGATATCGCGATTCTCCTTTTGCGCCTGCGTCTCAGTCAGGCCGGCCCACGCGACTTCGGGATCGGTGAAGACGACGGCAGGAATGGCGTTGGGTTCGAAAGCGACTTTGTGTCCTGCAATGGCTTCGACAGCGGTGCGTCCTTCGTGCGAGGCCTTGTGTGCGAGCATCGGTTCGCCGACGACGTCGCCGATGGCGTAGATGGATGGATCGTCGGTCTGCAACTGCTTGTTGACCTGAATGAATCCTTTCGGACCAACTTTGACTTGCGTCTTGTCGAGTCCGGGAATTTCGGAGTTCGGCTTGCGCCCCACCGAAACGAGCACGCGATCGTATACTTTTTCCTGCTCGCTACCATCTTGTGCTTTCAGAGTCGCGCGAATGTTGTTGCCCTCGTCTTTGACCGAAGAGACGGTAGTGTTGAGCAAGATAGCCTCGAACATTTTTTCCAGCCGCTTATGCAGGGGCAGGACGAGATCGCGATCCGCACCCGGCAGCAGGCCAGGGAGCATTTCCACAACAGTGACGCGCGTGCCAAGTGCCGCATAAACCGAGCCAAGTTCCAGCCCGATGTATCCGCCGCCTACGACAAGCAGGCTACCCGGGATATCTTCGAGATTCAGTCCGCCGGTCGAGTCCATGATTCGCGATGTTTCGAGTTTTAGCGTTGGAACGACTGCCGGGCGAGAACCAGTGGCAATGATGATGCGATCGAACGTAAGCGACCCTTGCGACCCATCGGCCTTCGTAACATTGAGCGTTGTCGAGTTTTCAAATGCGGCGCGGCCTTGGATGTAATGGACCTTGCGTTGTTTTGATAAGACGCCGAGGCCACCCGTCAGCTTCTTGACTACGTTCTCCTTGAAGGAGCGGAGGCGCGCGAGATCGATCTTGGGCTCCGCGAATTCAATGCCCCAGTCTTTGGCCTGATGCGCTTCTTCCAGAAGCTTGGCGACGTGCAGCAGCGCCTTCGACGGAATGCAGCCGCGATAGAGGCACACGCCGCCTGGGTTTAGTTCCGGGTCGATGAGCGTCACCGTCATGCCGAGATCGGCAGCGAGGAATGCCGCAGCGTACCCACCGGGACCGCCGCCGACAACTGCAATATTCAGATTCGAATTTTCAGACATGAGAACCCTGAACCACAAAGGACACGAAGGTTCACGAGGAAAACCGGTTGAGCAGCACTCTTAACTTATTTTCCTTCGTGGTTCTTAATGCCCTTGGTGGTGAAATTTCAGCCTTGGACTGATAACAGAAACGGCTGTTCAAAAGCTTCCGCAATCCAGCGCAAGAAGCGTGCCGCATCGGCGCCGTCAATCAGGCGGTGATCGTACGAGAGTGAGAGCGGAAGAATCAGGCGCGGCTCGAACTTGCCATTGATCCATTCCGGTTCCATCCGTGACCGCGACAGCCCCAGGATCGCCACTTCGGGATAGTTCACGATCGGAGTGAATCCCACTCCTCCGATGCCGCCCAGATTCGTGATCGTGAACGTGCCGCCTTCCATGTCCGCCGGAGTGAGTTTCTTTTCGCGGGCCTTCTTCGAGAGTTGCGACAGTGCGACCGCCAGTTCCACAATATTTTGCTTGTCCACATCGCGAATCACCGGGACGAGCAGGCCACGGTCCGTGTCGGCGGCGACACCGATGTTGATGTATTGCTTGTAGACGATTTCTTCCTTGTCGATGTCGATGCTGGCGTTGAATTGCGGGAATACTTTGAGCGCCGCCGCGCAAACTTTCAGTGCGATGGCAGTAACCGTCATCTTGCCGCCGGCCTCTTCCGCCTTCGGAGCGAAGCGCGCGCGCAGTTGCTCGAGTTCCGTGATGTCAGCACGATCATGCTGGGTGACGTGCGGGATGGTGTTCCACGCTTCTGCAAGATGCTCGGCAGTCTTACGGCGAACGCCGCGCATGGAAACGCGTTCGATCTTGCCCCACTTGCCGAAATCGGGGAGCTGAGGTTGGGCGAAATGTCCGGCACGCGGAGTGGCCTGCGCTGCCGTGGACGCCACTGCAAGCAGTGATTTGGCGTGCGTCTTAACATCGTCTTCACTGATGCGCCCGCCGGGGCCAGAGCCCTTCACCTCGTAGATATCGACGCCAATCTCGCGGGCGAGCCGCCGCACATGCGGCGCGGCAGGGACTGCTTGCCGGTGCTCCGTTCCCGCGACTTTTCCCAGCTGAGCTGGCATGCTGAACGCCGGAACCGGTTCATGCGGTTGGTCGGGTGGGAGTGCCTGCTCTTCCGTTTTTCCTTCAGCGCGAATTGCCGCTTGGAAGGCAAGCCGCGCGCCGTGCTGACCAGAGACGTGCTCCACCGGGGCAGAGCGGGGACGTGCGGGAACTGCCGCAGCGGCACCGCCTTCAAGAGTGAAGATCACCTGTCCGACTTTGATCTTCTCGCCCTCTTTGACCTTGATTTCTTTGACGACTCCATTCACCGAAGAGGGAACCTCGACGACGGCCTTGTCGGTTTCGAGTTCCATTACCGGCTGGCCTTCGGAGACTCTCGTTCCTGGCGAGATCATCAGTCGCACGAGATCGCCTTGGGAAATGTTTTCACCGAGTTCCGGAAGCTTGAATTCGCTGGGACCAGACGAAGGAGCGACCGGACTAGGAGCAGCCAGTGCTGGCGCAGAATTAGCTGGCTTTGTCTCAGCAGGGGGCGCAGGCGCTGCAGTCTTTTGTGGCCCCGGAATTGGAGTCGCGGCAGGGGGTTGAGAGGGAGTGGCAGGGGCCGATTTTCCGTCCGCGCCGTCGACCGTGAAGATGACTTGGCCGACTTTGATCTTGTCGCCTTCTTTGACGCGGATTTCCTGCACGGTTCCGCTGACCGACGACGGTACTTCCACAACCGCTTTGTCGGTCTCGAGTTCCATGACGGATTGGCCGGCGTTCACGGTTGCGCCGGGCGCAACCATGAGTCGCACCAAGTCGCCTTGTTCGATGTTTTCTCCCAACTCGGGAAGCTTGAATTCAATCACCGCGTATGTTCCTCGTATGAGTTCGTGATGTTGGGCGGCAGCGCTAAAGCGCGATCCATCCTGTCGCTTTTGCAGCACGCCGGAAGACGTGCACTGTTACGGACGTTTAGGTAATCGCCGGATTCGCTTTGTCCGGATTAATTCCCAGTTCCTGAATCGCACGCTTGACCACATCGGTGCCGATCTTCTTCTCGCGAGCCAAAGCTCCGAGAGTTGCCAGCACAATATGCTTTGCATCCACTTCGAAGAAGTCGCGCAATGCCGCACGCGCCTCGCTTCGACCGAATCCGTCGGTTCCCAGGGAGACGAGTTGCCCAGGCACCCACTTACCAAGGCTTTCCGGCAGAACCTTCATATAATCGGAGGCCGCGATGAACGGTCCTTGCGCGTCCTTCAATGTTTGCGTGACGTAAGGAACTTTCGCCGGTTCGGCGGGGTGCAGCATGTTCCAGCGTTCACAGTCGTTGGCATCGCGGTAGAGTTCTTTGTAGCTGGTGACGCTCCAGACATCGGCGCCGACGCCATATTTTTCTTCAAGAATCTTCTGCGCCTTCAGCACCTCGTACATGATGGTGCCGCTTCCCAAAAGTTGCGCCCGCAGTTTGGCATCGCTCTTGGCAGAAGTTTTGAAGCGATATAGCCCCTTCAGAACTCCTTCGCGAATGTTGCCTTCCGTCGGCATAGCGGGCATCGGCAGAGGTTCGTTGGTGACGGTCAGGTAGTAGAAGATCGATTCCTGATCGATGTACATCCGCTTAATGCCGTCTTGAATAATGATGCCGATCTCGTAGGCGAATGCGGGATCGTAGGCGTGCAAGTTCGGCACCGGCAGCGCGAGAACGTGGCTGTGGCCGTCCTGGTGCTGCAGACCTTCGCCCGCAAGCGTAGTGCGTCCAGCCGTACCGCCGATGAGAAATCCGCGACAACGCATATCGGCCGCCGCCCAGATCAGATCACCGATACGCTGGAATCCGAACATGGAGTAATAGATGAAGAAAGGAATCGTATTGATTCCGTGATTGGCGTAGGCGGTTCCGGCGGCGATGAATGAGCACATCGAGCCGGACTCGGTGATGCCTTCTTCCAGAATCTGCCCGTTTTTTGCTTCCTTGTAATAAAGGAGCGTGTCCATGTCGACTGGTTCGTAGTTCTGTCCGACGCTGGAATAAATTCCAACCTGCCGGAAGAGCGCTTCCATGCCGAAAGTGCGCGCCTCGTCGGGGACGATCGGAACGATGAATTTGCCCACATCCGGATCGCGCAGCAGCTTTGCGAGCAGCCGTCACGAATACCATGGTGGTGGAAACTTCGCGGCCGTCGGTGCCTTTGTGAAATTCCTCGAAGTGCGCATCGGGGACGGGTTTCAGCGGCGTGGCGCGCATTTTCCGCTGCGGCATGTACCCGCCGAGTTGCTGGCGGCGCGCCTGCATGTACTTAATCTCTGCGCTGTCGTCGGCCGGCCGATAGAACGGCGCCTCGTGCAATTCATCGTCCGGAATTGGAATTCCGAAGCGCGAGCGAAACATCTCCAGCTCGTCTTCGTTCAGCTTTTTCTGCTGGTGAGTGATGTTCTTGCCTTCACCCGCTTCGCCGAGCCCGTAGCCCTTAATCGTCTTGGCGAGAATGATGGTCGGCGCCCCGGTGTGATCGAATGCCGCGCGGTAAGCTGCGTGCACTTTAATTGGATCGTGCCCGCCCAGTCGCATGCGCGCGAGTTGATCGTCGGAGAGATGCTCGACCATTTTCAGCAAGCGCGGGTCGCTACCGAAGAGGTTCTGCCGGAAGTACGCGCCGCTTTCAACGAAATATTTCTGGTATTGGCCGTCGCTGACTTCACCGAGCCGCTTGACCAGCAGGCCGTCGCGGTCGTTCTGAATCAGGTTGTCCCAATCAGATCCCCAGACGACTTTGATTACGTTCCAGCCGGCGCCGCGGAAGATCGCTTCCAGTTCCTGGATGATCTTTCCGTTTCCGCGTACCGGACCGTCCAGCCGCTGAAGGTTGCAGTTGACGACGAAGATCAGATTGTCGAGCTTTTCGCGCGATGCCAGCGTGATCGAGCCGAGTGACTCAGGCTCGTCCATCTCGCCGTCGCCCAGGAAGGCCCAGACTTTCCCCCCGGTAGACTGCTTTAGCCCGCGATTCTCGAGATACTTGATGAACCGTGCGTGATAGATCGCCTGGATTGGTCCCAATCCCATCGACACCGTGGGAAACTCCCAGAAATCGGGCATCAGCCACGGATGCGGATAGGACGACAATCCTCCGCCGGACTTCAGCTCGCGGCGGAAGTTCTGCAGCTTCTCTTTCGATATTCGGCCTTCTAGGTACGCGCGGGAATAGATTCCGGGAGCGGCGTGGCCCTGAAAGTAAACAATGTCGCGGTCTCCGTTTTCGGTCTGGGCGCGGAAGAAGTGATTGAAGGCGACTTCGTACAGCGTGGCGGCGGAGGCGAAGGTCGAGATATGTCCGCCGATACCTTCCTGGATCTTATTGGCGCGGACGACCATAGCCAGTGCATTCCAGCGAACCAAGCTCTTGATGCGCCGTTCCATCTCCTGACTGCCGGGAAACGGAGCCTGATGCTTGGAGGGAATGGTGTTCTGGTATGGTGTCGTCGCAGTAAAAGGAAGGTTTAGCCCGGCTTCACGCCGCGCGTGCAAAGCCAATTGCTGGAGCAAACGGCCGGCCCGGTTCGGTCCGCCATGAGAAAGCACATAATCCAGGGAATCTACCCACTCCCTGGTTTCCAACACTTCTAGCCCGTCAGTTTCGGTCTGAGCCACGTCTGATTTTCCCCCACAGGATTGCTGAACGTTCCATCATATCAATTACACGGATTTTTGCGGCCGGAAACGCTTCCAAATCGGATTACAATCCTGTACACAGCCACTGTGAAGGAGATTGCATGCTCAAGTTTCTCCTCGTTGTTCTGGTCGTGATCGCGGCAGTCCTTCTCGTTCCGCGGCTTCTCTCTCGATCCGAAACTCCGGCATCCGGCACGACCGCTCCCGATTTCACTCTGCCCTCGCAGGATGGCTCCCAAGTCAGCCTCAAGGACTACCGTGGCAAATGGGTCGTTCTCTATTTTTATCCGAAAGATCAGACTCCCGGTTGAACCCGAGAAGCCCACCAGTTCCAGGTGGACCAACCGAAGTACGCGGAGCGCAACGCAGTCGTGTTAGGAGTGAGTGGCGACAGCGTGGACTCGCACAAACAGTTCTGCACGAAAGAAGGTCTCAACTTCAAACTGCTCGCCGACACAAGCCATAAAATAATGGACTCTTACGGTTCCCTCACGAATCTCGCCGTGGTGAAGTTCGCGGCCCGGAATACGTTCCTGATCGATCCCACTGGCAGAATTGCAAAAATTTTTACCAGCGTGGATCCCGCGAAGCACAGCGTGGAAGTTCTAGCGGAACTGGATCAACTGGAGAAGACGAGCGCTGCGGCGAGATAGGGCTCCAAAGTTCAGGCGCACGTTCAAAAATCAGCAGGCGTTTTTCTCCGCAGTAAATGAGCGCTCTTCAGAACGGAGTGGGACCCTCAGCGTCTGGTTCGGGCGGCGTAGACTAATTGAATGGCAACCGCGGCGCCGAATCAGCTGAAGGAGCCCGTCAGCAAGAGCGGAGAATATCGCTTTCCGCCGGGGTTTCAGCGCAATCTGCTCTGGTTCGCCTTCCGCCGCTTCCGCCCTGCGAATCCAATCGTGCTCTTTCAGCACCTCGTCGACGAATATGGGGACATCGCGCATTACAAGATCGGCTGGAACCACATCGTCTTCCTGAATCATCCGGACTACATCCGCGAAATACTGGTTGTGCAGAACGACAACTTCATCAAGGAGCGTACCGTCCGGCGCACGAAGATGTTGTTAGGCGAAGGAATGATCACTGCAGAAGGGGCTCAACATCGCAGCCAGCGCCAAGTGGCGCAGCCGGCATTTCACCGGCAGCGCATTCCTGAATATGCAGACCTGATCGTGCACGAAGGCATCCGAATGAGGGATGGTTGGCGGGACGGCGAGCAGCGCGATATTGCCCGCGACATGATGCATCTCACGCTAAACGTCGTCGCCGGAACGCTGTTTGCCACCGACCTTCGGAACGAGGTCGATGAATTGGCCGATGCCATCAACCGCATCATGGGCCTCTACAATTTTCTGGTAATGCTGCCTGCCGCGGAGTGGCTGGTGCATGTGCGTCCGCCCGGGCTCGCGGCGTTTGTTCGCGCTCGCAGGCGCATTGACGCCGTTGTCTACCGCATGATCGAAGCGCATCGGAAGGCAGGGCATAACGGCGGTAGCCTGCTTGACTTGATGCTCGCTGCTTCGCCCGACCATAGCGCCTCTTCAGAACAGTCGTTGCGCGATCAGGTCATCACGATTTTTCTGGCGGGCTACGAGACGGTCGCCAACGCCCTCGCGTGGACGTGGTATCTACTCTCGCAGAATCCAGACTGCGAACGCCGCTTCCACGACGAAATCGATCGTGAACTGCAAGGCCGCCCACCGGCATTTGAAGACGTGCCACGATTGCGCTACACCGAGATGGTTTTGGCTGAGTCCATGCGGCTGTACCCGCCCGCCTGGGCGATGGGCCGTTACGCGCGCAACGACTTTCGCCTCGGTAAATTTTTCCTGCCGGCGAAAACGACTGTACTGATCAGCCAGTTCATCACGCACCGCGACGAACGATTCTTTCCTGATCCCTTGCGCTTTGATCCGGAGCGATTCACGCCGGAAGCCAAGGCGCGGCGCACGAAGTTCACATACTTTCCCTTCGGCGCGGGATTCCGCCAATGCATTGGGGAGTCGTTTGCCTGGATGGAGGGCGTACTGCTTCTGGCTACCCTAGGGCAAAGATGGAAGCTGAAACTGGTTCCGGGACACCGCGTCGAACCAGAGCCGCTGATCACGCTGCGTCCCAAGTACGGCATGAAAATGCAGGTCGAACCGCGCAATCGCATCGCTCATCTGTAATGCAGCTATTTCTCCGCCAAATACATCTCGGCGACGTGCTGCGTGATCTTTCCCGGTTGGGCGCCCGCCAGATTCGTCAGCGCCACCACTGTCAGTTGGTCGTCGACGTAGCGATCGATAGCAGTTTCAAATCCCTGCCACGAACCGTCGTGATGAATGCAGCGATGCCCACCTCTCTGATCGATGAACCAGCCGAAGCCGTAGTTGCCCTTGTTTACCTGGCCGTCCTTCAGTTTCACCGGAGTCCACATCAGATCGAAGCTGGATCGCTTCAAAAGCTTGTCACTGTAGAGCGCCGCATCCCACTTGGCGAGATCGAGTATCGAAAAATATAAACTTCCATCCCCCGTCGTATTCACGACCGGCGCCACCCACTCTTGATTCTTCAACTCGCCCTTCACGAGCCGGTATCCCGCCGAGCGGTTCGGAACGATGTCGGCCTCACTGATGATGCGTGTCGAACTCATCTCGAGCGGACGGAATATTCGCTGCCGTAGAAAATCGCCGTAGAACTCTCCGGTCACGTGGTGAATCAGAATGCCGAGCGTGACATAGCCGAAATTGCTGTACTCCCATTTCGTTCCAGGAGGGTAGGCCAGAGGGATGCTCTCGATGAGTTTGAGCTCTTCGTCCTCGGTCCAGTCTTTGCGGAAGTCGAAATTTTTCGGATAGTCGCCAAATCCTGCGGTGTGGCTCAGCAGTTCGCGGATGGTTACATTTTTCCAAGCGGAAGGCGCGCCCGGGAAGTACTGCGTGAGGGGGGCATCAAGGCCAATCTTGCCTTCCTCGACCATCATCATGATTGCGGTCGCCGTGAACTGCTTGCCGACCGATCCTGACTGGAAGATTGTCTCGGGCTTGACCGCAACCTGCAGTTCTACGTTGGACAACCCGAATCCTTCGGCGCGAACGATCTTTCCGTTCTTAGCTACCAAGAGAGCGAGCCCGGGAATGTGTTGGCGCAGCATCTCGGACTTCACGTATTCGGTAACTGCCGCATTCGTGGACGGGCTTTGAGCAGTAGCAAGGCAGGCAACGATGAGGATCAAACCAGCGGATGCAGCGAGTCGGCGAGGGAACATGGATGTGGGGAAGCGCTCCTGAGCGTCCGAGTCTACAAGGACGAACGCTTCCCAACAAGGCTCTCGACGCCCACGTCGCTATTTTGGTTCGCCGGAGATGTTCGCGAGACGATGGATGCCCGAACGGCGGAGAGCGAACAGAATCGCCCATCCGACCAGTCCCGCAGCGTAGAAAATCGCCAACAGGAGCGCGAGTGTCGGAAAGAAGGTAAAGTGCGAGGACTCCATCGGTACAGCTGGATTCCCAACGGAGTACGACGCCTGAATCATCCTTGCTTTTTCGAGGGCCAGGACGATCCCGGCAAGAATGATCATCATCAAAACCGCGGTTGATTTAGGAAAGCGGAATTCGTTGCGCATGGTGAACCTCCTGGCAGGAATTAACAATCCTTGATGAACTCCGAACACGGCACGCAGATGCTCACGCAGCGCCCCATTGATGAGCCCTGCAATCTCGCGAATGAAAAATGCGATCCGCGCGATGGCTCCTTCGTGATTGAGCTCGGATCGAACATCCTCAAAGACCGCAGACATCTCATCACCGAATCGCAGACGATACGTCTTCGGATAGAGACGCAGGAGATGCTGGTATGCGGTGGGCATGGGTCATCTCTCCCTGGCGGCGACGCGCAGGCTGGCGAGCCTCGTGAGATGCTTCATCCGGTTGACTTCGAGTTGCAAGTTGCGGCGTCCTTGCGGCGTCAACCGGTATGCCTGCCGGCCGCGCGAGCTTTCTTCCTCTTCAAAACGTTCGATCCAGTCGTCATCAAGCAAACGGCGGAGCCCGCCATACAGCGTTCCGGTGCTGAGCATCACGCGACCGTCGCTCATGCGTTCGACATCTTTCAGGATGGAGTAGCCGTGCCGGGGCTGTCCCGCCAGGCTCAAAAGAATGAGCAGTACGGGCTCGGTCAGCGGTAGATTCTCCATATGATCTCCTACGACATGTCGTACAACGCCATATTGCGCCGGAAGAGACCTCCTGTCAAGGGGAAGTTTCGTGCCCTTTGTGGTGAACGCTTTTCGGGACTAAGGCGTCACAGTGATCTGCTTCCCGGAATATTGCACGACCTTGTCGGCTTCGTCCGCAGAATTAATTCCCACACCGTGATTCTCCCGGACAAAGACCACGCGGAAGCTGCGGCTCTCAAGCATTCCCGGGAACTGGCCTTTCCGGTCCCCGATGGTCAGGGTGTTCGCTGCATCGTCCCAATGCAGAGGAATGGTCGCGTGCGCGCCCTTCTCGTAGTTGTAGTTGTCGTTTTCGTCTTCGTAGAGGCTGAAGTCGCCGTTTGCGCCGCGGTAGATGCGTAGTTCGATCGGATCAGCAGGCTTCTCGGTGGACCATTCTTCGTCCGGGCCGAGGGGCAAAATCGAGCCGGCACGAACGTACAACGGCAGACGCTCCAATGGAGCGATAGCATTGATCATGCGCCCGCCTCCGACAGATGATCCCGTCCAGAAGTCGTACCACTTGGAGTCTGGGAGATAGAGTTGCCGAGTCGTAGCGGCCGGTTCGGTCACGGGATTCACGAGAAACGCCGGGCCGAACATGAACTGATCGCCAGTATTTTCAGCTCGAGGATCGCCGCGGAAATCCATCACCAGCGGGCGCATCGGAGTGTAACTTTCACTCGTAGTTTTCCACGCGAGTGAATAGATGTAAGGCAGCATACGGTAGCGAAGTCGATCGAAGTTCACCAGGATGCTCTGCGCATCCGGCCCGTACGACCACAGTTCGTTTCCGTCTGGCTGGCGTGTTCCGTGCACACGCAAGATGGGATTGAATGTGCCGTACTGAAACCAACGAACAAAAAGCTCGCGGAACGCCGGATCGGTTGGATTGCCGAAAACGAATCCTCCAATGTCAGTCGTCCAGTAGGGAATCCCGGAGAGTGCAAAATTCAGACCGGCGGGAACCTGGCGGCGGAAACTGAACCAATCCGAGTTGATATCGCCCGACCATGCCGTCACCGCATTCCGTTGCGATCCTGCAAACGCCGAACGCGACAGGATGAACACTCGCTTCTGATCGGAGGTGCTGCGCTGGCCTTGATATACGCCTTGCGTGTCGAGGAGAGGGTAAAGATTCACGAGCCGGTTGCCGCTGCCCGCCGCGAGTTTGTGATTCAGCAGAATGTTTCCTTCTTGTCCTTCGGTCTCGGGTTCGGTCGTGTCCATCCACCAGGCGTCGGCACCAATGCTAAACAATCCTTTATTCACGAGGTCCCAGTAATATTTGCGAGCCTCCGGGCTGGTTGCGTCATACACGGCCATCGCATCGGCATGGTAGGGAGGCTTCGCATATTTGAACTTGTCCACGAACCAACCCTTGCTCTGCATGTAATCGTAACTCGCGGAACCGGGCTCAAAGAATGGCCAGATGGAAATCATCAGGTGAAAGTGTTCGTCGTGCAGTTGATCGATCATTCCCTTCGGGTCGGGATAGTTTTTGTTAAAGACGAATTCGCCCTTCCGGTTCCACCAGAACCAATCCTGCACAATGTCATCGACGGGAATATGCAGGTCGCGATATTTCTTAGCGACGGCCAGGATCTCATCCTGCGATCTGTAGCGGTTCTTGCACTGCCAGAATCCATAGGCCCACTTGCCGAACATCGGAGTCTGTCCAGTCAGATCGCGATAGCTGGCGATAATCTTGTCGAAGTCCGGCCCATAAATAAAGTAGTAGTCGATGACGTCGGCTACTTCCGAGCTGATGTAGAGATAGTTGGCGAAGCGGTTGTTGAAGCGACTGCGGGATGTGTTGTTCCAAAAGATGCCGTATCCCTTGCTGGAAAGCATCAGAGGAACGGAAATATTGCTGTTGTCCTGAACGATGTCTACCGACTCGCCGCGATAGTTCCAAACGCCGGCTTGATGCTGTCCGAGCCCGTACAGCGCTTCGTGAGAGCCGTAGATGCTGATGAAGGATTCGGCGCGGTACGTATCTTCTCCGTTTACTTTCTCGGGAGTCATGCTGCGCGAAGCTTCCTGCACCAGAGAGCCGCCGCTTGCTTCGGAATATGTGATCGCACCATCCTTGCGCGTGATAGTGATCTTCAGCAGGGAAGTGCTGAGGATGACGGTATCGTCCGAAGATTGCATCGTGAACTTCGCTGCCGGCCAGCTTTCCTTGATCACGACGTAGTCAGGCCGCTTAGGGAACGAGACGGTCGGAGAATACAAAACACGAATCACCGAGTCGGAGCAGACCTGCAGCTTCAACGTGCCGATGCCCATCGTGAATACAGCGCCGTCAGCCTCTTGCTGAACTTTCTTCACCGGATTCATGGCGGTCCATTGAGCCTCGGCCTGACCGGGAGAGAGCACACAAAACCAGACGCCAATCGCAAATACTGCGAAAAACTTCAGAATTTTTCTGTCTTTCATGATTGCTTCATCTCCATCCGGCTATTAGTTGACGACCTCGAGAGGAACGCTGGATGTGTCGGCCGAACTTGACCCGACCATCACATCGAACACTCCTGGCTCAACAACCTTATTCATATTGAAATCGATCAGCGATAAATCATCGGGCGTCAGTGTGAACTCGACGGTCGTCTTCTGCCCTGGTTCGAGGCTGATACGCTTGAAGCCACGCAGTTGCTTCACGGGGCGCGTTCGCGATGCGACGCGTTGATGGATATACAGTTGAGCAACTTCATCTCCGGCACGCGAGCCAATATTCGTCACGTCGACCGAAACCTTGGCGTTGCCGCCGGTACGAATTGTTTTCGGTTCAATTCTCACGTTCTCGAACTTGAACTGCGTGTAGCTCAATCCGAATCCAAACGGGTAGATCGGTTCGCGCCCGTCAAAAAGATAACTGCGGTTGCGGGATGGTTTGTGGTCATAATAGTCAGGAAGCTGTCCGACGGACTTGGGAAAGCTGATCGGCAACTTTCCGCCAGGATTCACATCGCCGAACAACACATTGGCCGCGGCTGTGCCGCCCATCTCGCCGAGAAACCATCCTTCAAGAATCGCCGGAACATGCTCTCTCTCGTAGTTGATCGACAATGGCCGTCCATTGATCAGAAAAACAACCACCGGCTTGCCGGTTTCAACAACAGCTCGCACCAGTGCTTCCTGCGAACCGAGCAAATCTAGCGAGTCGCGGTCTCCGAGATGTTGCTCCGACCAGGCTTCGCGATTTGTGCTCTCGTTTTCTCCGACCACGACAATCGCCACGTCGGCCTTGCGCGTTGTCGTAACCGCCGTCTGAATGCTTGCGGCATCAGCCTTGGGATCAGGCTGCTCGACTTTATTTTCGTACCACGCCGCCCACCCTTGTTTGCCAGTCGTGATCTTGCAGCCTTCGGCATAGAGAACCTTGACGCTGGCTGGAACGCGTTTGCGAATGCCGTCAAGAATGCTGATCTGATTTCCCGGTCCTGGATCACGGCTATAACCGCCCAGATGAACGTCCGCTGCATTGGGCCCGATCACGGCAATCGTCTTCAGTTTTTGCAGATCAAGCGGCAAAAGATTATTGTCATTTTTCAGCAACACGATCGATTTCTGCGCTACCTTCAATGCCAATTGCTGATGCTCAGGGCTGTTCGTGATTTTCTGCGCGTAATCGGGATCAACGTAAGGATTGTCGAACAACCCCAGCCGGAATTTGGCCTCGAGTACGCGCTTCACCGCCTGATCCAACTCCGCTTCCGGAACCCGGCCGTCGCGTACCTGATCGACCAAAGTGGCGTACACTGATCCATCGGAAAGATCGAAATCGACTCCGGCTGCTAATGCCTTGCGCGCGGCTTCCGCAAAATCGGCGGCCACGTGATGCGTTTCCACCAGCATCTGCAATCCGTTTCCGTCGGACACAACATATCCGCGGAATCCCCACTCCTGACGCAGCACGCGATCAAGAAGCCACGGGTTGATGTGCGACGGAATGCCGTCGATTTCGTTGTACGACGCCATCGCACTTCCCACGTGACCTTCTTTCACCGCGGCTTCAAAAGGAACGAGAAACGTCTCGCGCAGTTCGCGCTCCGAGATGTTCGCCGGGGCGGTATTTGTCCCACTCTCTGGCTGCCCGTGCGCGGCAAAATGTTTCATTGTGGCCATCACGTGATGCCGGTCAATGTTCCAAGTCGTGCCTTGCAGTCCGTTGACCGCCGCTACTGCCATTCGCGCGACTAGATAGGGATCTTCCCCATAGGTTTCTTCCGTTCTTCCCCAACGCGGGTCGCGCGACAAATCGAGCACTGGCGAGAATGCCTGACTTACTCCCGCGGATGCCATCTCATCGCCAGCAGCGTGAAATGCCTGCTGGACGAGTTCCGGATCCCACGTGCTGGCTAGCCCCAACACTTGTGGGAAACTCGTGCTCCCGTAGGCCATGAACCCATGCAGCGCTTCGCCTTGAAAAATTGCCGGAATTCCAAGCCGGGTTTTTTCCGCAAGGTAATGCTGCGCATTGTTGCGGATGACCGCTGCATCGTGTGCGCTCACCTGCGCATCCTCACGAAAGAGTTTCGCTAAATCCTCGTAGATCTGCTTTGCCGCTGGATCTTCGGCCGAATGCGCTCGCCGACGTCCGCCTGCCAGTTGATCGACCTTTTCCTCCAGGGTCATGCGCTTGACCAAGTCTGCCGCGCGCTCTCGCGCTGTTAGCTTCGTGTCGCGGTACGCTGGCGTTGACTCTTGGGCGAAGGAGTTCGCAATAAGTGCGCTGAAAGCAATGATGACCGGTAGAAACTGGCGAGAACGCATGAACCATCCCTCCAAGTGCGGCGTCACTGCGTGGAAAATCGATTTTCCATGGACGATTGCCAAAAGTCCAGCGCGAAGCATAGCACGGACGGAATGCCCAGGACGTGAGTCTGGGCGCCGGCAGAGCGGGAATGCGCCAAGGCCTTGGTAGGGCACGGTCAAGGGCTGATCTGTTTTTTGGGCTTGGCCTTACGGCGAGAGGAAAGTCACAGAGTGGATCATTCGCAATGCCGAGGAGTTGGAGGCGCGGGTCGGAATCGAACCGACGCATAAAGGTTTTGCAGACCTCTCCCTTACCACTTGGGTACCGCGCCCCTGCTCAATACCTCAGCGTTCCGTAACGGAGAAATTCCATCTGCGGAGCACGAGTAAGACAAGAAAAACTGGAGCGGGAGACGGGGGTCGAACCCGCGACATCGACCTTGGCAAGGTCGCGCTCTACCACTGAGCTACTCCCGCTTGCCATGAAAATTATACCGCATCCGCCGCTCTCAACGCCCATCTCCCGGAGCTCTGAGTTACTTGCGTGACGGGATTGCTATGCGAGTTCTACTTCGATCTTTTTGGCGGTCCGGTCCAGCTTCAAAATTCGAAAACTGCGAACTTGTCCCGCGCGTACCGGTTCCATCTTCGGAGGTCCGCCGGATCCACTTTTCCAGCGCGCTTGCAGCATCGAGCTCAACGACGATAGATCTGTCTTCGATTCCTTGTGTGCTTCAGGTTGCGCGGCTGCTGGCTTGGCGACTTCGCAAGTTGCATGAATACCGTCGCCGAGTTCAACTCGCGATTGCGCCCCGGAGTCGTCCATCAGTCGGCCAGTCACGACGTCGCCCTCTTTGTGTTCAACGAGGTATTCGTCGATGCCGGTTGGCACAAGCTGTTTCATCCCCAACCGCATCTGCCGCTTCTCAAGATCGATGGCGAGCACTTGTGCCTTCACCACTTGGCCTACTCGCAGCACATCCGCGGGCACATTGATGCGCTTCTCGGCGCTGATGTCGCTCACGTGCACCATCCCTTCGATTCCCTCGGACAGCTGCACGAAGGCGCCGAACTTGGTCAGACTCGTGATTGGTCCCTCAACGGGGGATCCGACTGCAAATTTCTGAGAAATATCGGCCCAGGGATCACCCAGCGCTTGCTTGAGTCCGAGCGAGATGCGGCGCTCCGCAGATTGGATCCCTAGTATCACCACCTCAACTGTCTCGCCCTGCTTTACAACGTCGCTCGCTTTTCTGATTTTTCCCTTTGCCCACGACATCTCCGAGATGTGAATGAGTCCCTCGATGCCGGATTCCAACTCAACGAATGCCCCGAAGTCCACGAGTCGAGTGACCGTGCCACGAACGCGATCGCCAGCCTTGTACTTTCCGGCAACAGCATCCCACGGATGCGCCTGTAGTTGTTTCATTCCAACAGCAATACGCCGCTTGTCGCCTTCATTCGTCAGCTTCAACACCTTCACTTCGATCGGCTGGCCGATGGAAAGCACATCGGACGGTTTGTTCACACGGCTCCAGGAAATCTCACCCACGTGCAGCAGCGCGTCGACTCCGCCCAGGTCAATGAACGCTCCATAGTCCGTCAGGCTGCGCACCGTTCCACTTACGACGTCACCTTCTTTGATTTGCCCATACATCCGGTCCCTGGCGGAACGCTCCTCTTCTTCCGCCACCACTCGGCGATCGACGACTACATCTTCATCCGCAACGTCGAGCTTGATGATGCGGCAGCGAATCTCCTGCCCTACGAACTTCTCCATGTCAGCGGCTTCGCGAACTCCACTTCGCGAGGCCGGCATAAAAGCTCGCACTCCGACATCGACGCTGAATCCGCCCTTCACCACGGCCGTGACCGTCCCAAGGATCGCCGTCTTGTCGGCAAAGGCCTTTTCCAGCGCCGACCAATCCATCGGGCGCTCGACTTTGAAGCGTGACAGTTCGTAGTACCCGTCCAAGTCGCGGCCCTTGACAGTGACCAGAGCCTTGTCTCCGGGCTTGAGTGTCTCGCCTTGCAGTGCAGTCACTGGGAGAATTCCTTCCGACTTGAAGCCGATGTCGAAGAACACGGACTCGGAGTTCACTGCAATCACAGTGGCTTCCAGTTGCCTGCCGCCGTCGGCTTTGCGCGAATGGCTCTTCTGATACTGAGAGAGAATGTCGCCGAAATTTTCGGTGTTCTCGGCAGCTGATTGGATTTCAGGAGTTTCCGGATTGGACATGAAGGATTACAGCCTCGTTGCAGGATGAATCATCAGCATAACATTCCGAGGGGAGACCGTGATCGCGGCGCAGCCGTCTAGTGCCGCACCCACTGTGGATCGTCCTCCGGCTTCACGATTTCGCCGTCGCGCATGTGAATGATGCGGTCGCCGTACTTTGCCGCTTCCGGATTGTGCGTGATCATCAGCACGGTCTGACTTAACTCTTGGTTCGATCGGCGCAGCATGCTCAGCACGACGTCGGAGTTCTTGGAATCCAGGTTGCCAGTCGGTTCATCCGCCAGAACGATGGCAGGCTTATTGATGAGTGCGCGAGCCAGTGCAACGCGCTGCTGTTCTCCTCCGGAAAGCTCCGAAGGTCGATGCGCGAGGCGCTTGCTGATGCCCAGAAGCTCGGTGATGCGATTGAAGTGTGCCGGATCGCGGTCGCCATTTCCTGAAATCTCCTGCGCGATCAGAATGTTCGAGCGGGCGTCCAGAGTGGGCAACAAATTGAATTTCTGGAACACAAAGCCGATTTTGCGTTTCCGCATCCGGGTGCGTTCGGCGTCGGAGAGCGTGGCGAGGTCGTCGCCGTCGAGCACAACGCTACCGCCGTCGGCCCGGGTCAGACCGCCGAGCAAATAGAAAAGTGTCGATTTTCCGCTACCAGAAGGGCCGACGACGCTTACAAATTCGCCTTTTTGAATGCTGAACGAAATCCCGCGCAGGGCCTCGACCTCGATCTTGCCGACGTGATACGTCTTGCGCAGATCCCTTGCTTCGATGAATGCTCCGGCCATGCTTGCTAGGAATCTTACACGAACGGACAAATGTGGAAGGCTCGCTCAGAGCGGAAGCTCCCGTCGGCTGCTCTCGGTCTTGTTTGCGAACTCGCCTGGGCTGAGTTCAGGCGGCGCCGATGTGGCTCGCTACTTGCGGGATGCGAGGTTGTTGCATGCGTTTCGGCCCGCGTTTTCGGACCAGCAGAACGCGAACGCGCTCCAGCAGATCGGCCGGAGCATACATTCCCTTGGTGAGAAAGACGTCGGCCTGCGACGCATGATCGTAAATCCGAACTTTGCTTGAGATCAGAATCGCCGGAGTACTTGGTGATGCATCTTTGATCTTGGCAATCAATTGCGGACCGTCGAGGCCGGGCATCGCCATGTCCGCAATCACCAAGTCCACACCGCCCTGCAGGAATCGTGCCAGTGCATCTTCGCCGCGGGAGAAGCTTGCTACGCGGTATCCCCGGGTCTCCAGCATGATTTTGCGGTGGGAGAGAGATTGCTCGTTGTCATCAACACACAAAATCGTGCGCTTGGGTTTCATTAGCCTTCCGCATCCTTTTGGCAGCTATGCGCGAGAACTCGCGCGGACCAAGAGAAGCTTTTCTCGATATGAAGAATGTGAGAGCGAGATGGATGCTAACGGGAAACCACGTCACTGTAAAGTAGCGCCGATGCCAATGGAACTTTTCGGCTATTGATTTTCTCAACAGCCAATGCGCGGCAGTGTTTCCGCCAGCTTGCGCTATATCTGCTAGAGAAAAACTTCGCCGCGGATGACTTCAATTGCATTGCCTCCAACGCGAACGTTAACTATCCGGTTATCGCGGCGCGATGCGCGCACAAAAATTCGGCTCGGCCGTCGCATCTCGACGCCCTGTTCAATCAGGACACGCTGGTCTGGTTCAGCCACTCCGTGCGCTACCATCCACGCGGCCGTGCATCCCGCCGCCGAACCTGTCGCGGGATCTTCGCCGTTGTAAAAGAGCATGCGAGCGTGCAAACCTGCCGCGGGATCGATCGTTTCCCGCGCCACAAAATAGAGGAACTTGCCGCCCGTCTTCTCGATATATTCGCTGGCATGGTGCAGATCGACTCGCAGCTTCTGGATTACGGCCAGTGACTTCAGCGGAGCGATCGTAAACGGCATTCCCGTCGAAACGGTTTGAATCGGCAGCGCTGCATCGAAATCATCTGCGCTCAACCCGGTTGCGCGCGCTACAGCCTCTCGTTCGTGCACAAGGCCAAAACTTGGATCGACCTGCATCATCTCGCCAAATGTTGGTTGACCTCGGGCATCTTCGAATCGCACTGGCACTTTCCCCACATTCAAATCGAGCGTGATCTCCTGCGCTCCACTCTCGCCACGCAGCGCAAAAGCGGTTCCCAGCGTGGGATGCCCGGCGAACGGCAATTCCTCCTGCACCGTGAAGATTCGCACCCGTACGCCGCGTTCGCGCTCAATCTTCGGATCGCGGGGAAGGATGAACGTCGTTTCAGAGAGATTCATCTCCTTCGCCACCGATTGCATCTCGGTGTCGCTCAAACCTCGAGCGTCCGAAAATACTGCCAGCGAATTTCCTTCCAGCGGGTTCGACGAAAATACATCCCACTGCGCCATTGCGAACCGACGCGATTCCTTGTGCATGAGATCCGCCAAAATGCCTGAATTGCACGCACAACTAACGATGAGACTGTTGCTCGGCGCGATGCAGAAAAGATTGCGGAAGGATGCTCAGTCGCGGCTCTCAGCGTTTGACACTGGCATTTCCCGCGCCTATCCTGAACATTATGTCTTCCCTTTTCGCCGCCAGCGCAGTGTGTTGTTGTTGTTGCCTGATGCCGGCGTGTGGGTAGGGACTAGCGAGATTCTTCCGACCCACCCGCCAAAGCGGGTGGGTTTCGTTTTCATCCGCTTTTCCGGACGGGCTGCAGTTGGGTCGATTTCGAAATAATCCAGCTACCAAATTTACCAAGGAGAAACCGATGACTACCGCGACCGCGAACGAAACTCACAGCGTTCCCAGAATCAACGATACTGCCCCAGACTTCACTGCCGAGACCACCCAAGGCCCAATCCACTTCCACGAGTGGATCGGCGATGGCTGGGCGATCCTGTTTTCCCATCCCAAAGATTTCACTCCCGTCTGCACCACCGAACTCGGCACCATGGCAAAGCTGCAGCCCGAATTTGCCAAGCGCAACGTGAAAATCCTCGGCCTCAGCGTCGATCCAGTGACGAATCATGAAAAGTGGGCAGCCGATATCGAAGAGACGCAGGGGGCGAAGGTGAACTACCCGATGATCGGCGACCCGCAACTCAAGGTTGCCAAACTCTACGGGATGTTGCCCGGTGATGCGGGTGAGACGTGCGAAGGCCGCACTCCTGCGGATAACGCGACGGTTCGTACTGTGTTTGTTGTTGGACCCGACAAGAAAATCAAGTTGCAACTCAGCTATCCGATGACCACCGGCCGCAACTTCGACGAACTGCTCCGCGTCATCGACTCGATGCAACTCACCGCGAAGCACAAAGTCGCCACACCCGCCAACTGGAAGCCTGGCGACGATGTGATCATCACCGGTGCCGTCTCAAACGAAGAAGCGCAACAGAAGTTTCCCGGCTTCAAGACTCTGAAGCCGTATTTGCGCGTAACCAAGCAGCCAAAGTAACTCGGCAGGTGTATCGACAGTGCTCGTAATGAGATGAAAGAATCGGCCACGGAGTCGAGCTGAGTCCGTGGCCTTCGATTGTGACCCGCGGAAGCGCATGCGGTCCGGTGATCGTCCCGGTCTTCAAAACCGGCGTAGACCAAGCTCGACTTGGACTGGGTGGGTTCGACTCCCACTCGCTTCCGCCATTTGTTTCCCACCGCCTGCTCGTCTCAAGCGGCCGCGGGCTTCAGTTCCCACCCAACACCTTCGCTGCGGCCTCATACGCTTGTTGATACTGCTGATGGTATTGCTCGTAGTCGGGAGAAGATGGATCGTAGGCCACATACCAATCTTCTGGATAGATTTCCAGGATCTGCGTCTTCATGCGCAGAGCAAACGGCAGAAGATCGACCATCGAGCCGACTACGCCCGAACCGCTGGGATCGCTGTCCTTGCGCGTCTGAAGTTCAAGCGCGACTTTCCCTCGAAATCGATGAAAGTTCCGGCACCAGTCGACCGCGCAGGGGGAGCCCCATTCTTCGTTGCGCTCATCTTCCATCGTCAAGCTCTGGCTGCCGAATGCGATTCCGTTTCGCGCAGCGCGCTCGGCCACCGCGTCAGCAAAGCCGAGATCCTCGGGCTGTCCGAACGAGTTGATGCCGACCATCAGTTGTTTCGTAGAGTTCAAGGTCTTTTCGTAGTCCAACATATCGAGAATGTATTTGCGCCACACGCCCGGCGAGAATCCGTGATCTCGCAGTGCATACATGCAGGCCGGATAGGTCTCTCCGCCTCCACCCAGTCCGAAGCGGATATAACCGACCGATGGATTACCGCCATATTTCTGCACCGCCGCCGCCATGAACGCCTGGTAATTCACCATGAAATCTTTTTCCCAAAAAACTGGGACGCGTCCAAAATTCGGGCATTCGACGGAATGCACCTTGGAAAAGACATAATCCGGCGTGGCCTTGGAATGTCCGCTATAGCCGGTTGCCCACATGACAAAGTTCACTCGTTTACCAGCGGCGATCCAGGGCGCAATGCGCTCATCCACCGTCGACCAGTCATAGCGCGGATTGGCATTGGGACCGCGGTCAATCTCGTTCCATACCAGATAGAAATTAGCGCCGCAGACCACTGGATTGTGCAATAGCAGTTGAGTCGTCTTCGCCTGCTTCCGCGGGTCTGGAAACATGATGGCGAACAGCCCGTGAGGAGCGTCGGGAACTGCGAGGCCAGGGAGAGGGTCAGCACATTTTGGTAACTTTGGACCCGTCGGTGCGGTCTTTTCTGCCGCGGACTCCTGGGCGGCCGACCCCGCAACCAGCGCGAGCATCGTCAATGAGAGCACGAGCATTTTTATGAATTTTGATTTCATCCTGCCGCTCCTTAATGCCTTCGGGGATTTTACGACGGATTCGTCGTAAGAACACGGTGCGCGGCGAATTCACTCGGGACTCGGCGATTCACAATCGGAAGAAATCATTTAGAATCACAGCGCTCCGGATCAGGACTGTCGCGCGTCTTTTTCTGATGCACGTTCAGAGATCCACAACGAAAAATTCAATGGCGAAACTTTCCATCAAGCCAAAAAACGATTGCCTTTGGGATTTGGTCAGCCTCGGTGAAGTGATGTTGCGCCTTGACCCCGGCGATGAACGCATTTCTACCGCGCGGCATTTTCGCGTGTGGGAGGGCGGTGGCGAGTACAACGTGGCTCGCGGTTTGCGGCGCTGCTTCGGTATGGATACAGCGATCGTCACCGCCTTGGCCGACAATCCAGTCGGACGCCTCGTCGAAGATCTCATGCTGCAAGGAGGCGTGTCTCAAAAACACGTCCGCTGGACGCCGTATGACGGCGTCGGCCGAACCGTTCGCAACGGGTTGAACTTCACCGAGCGAGGATTCGGAGTGCGAGCGGCCGTCGGATGTTCCGATCGCG
This sequence comes from uncultured Acidobacteriota bacterium, assembly GCA_963793945.1. GTDB lineage: Bacteria > Acidobacteriota > Terriglobia > Terriglobales > Acidobacteriaceae > Sulfotelmatobacter. The sequence goes on from CAWCCE010000005.1 coordinate 626,591, forward strand.
GGCATACCGCTGCTTCCCAGTTGAAGCCTGGCGAAATCGATTGGCAACAGATCTTTACCAAAGAGGGTGCTCGCTGGTTTCATACCGGTGGCATCTTCTGTGCTCTTTCGGAAACCACGCCGCTGGTAGCGCAGGAAGCCATGAAGGCGGCGAAGCAAGCGGGAGTGATCATTTCCTACGACCTGAACTACCGTGCCTCGCTCTGGAAATCCATCGGCGGAAAGTCGAAGGCACAGGAAGTGAACCGCAGTCTAGCGCCTTATGTCGACGTCATGATCGGCAACGAAGAGGATTTCACTGCTGCTCTGGGTTTTGCGGTCGCCGGCCTCGACGAGCATCACTCCAAACTCGAATCCGCCGGCTTCAAGAAAATGATTGAGGCGGTGGTGCAAGAATATTCATCAATGGCGGTGATTGCCACAACGCTTCGCAACGCAAAGACCGCGACCCACAACGATTGGGGAGCTCTGTGTTATCACGATGGGCAATTCCATGAAGCTGCAATCCGCGAGAATCTGGAAATCTACGATCGTGTTGGTGGCGGCGATTCATTTGCTTCCGGCCTGATCTACGGATTTCTGTCTGGCAAAGATCCGCAATGGGCGGTCGAATGCGGCGCCGCGCACGGCGCTCTCGCGATGACCACTCCCGGAGATACCACGATGGCCACGATGGCAGAAGTTCTGCAAGCAATGAAGTCGCGCACTGCGAGAATCGAGCGCTGAATATTTCCCTGTGTACCTCTGTGACCCCTGTGGTGAAAGGTCTTTAAGGGTTTGAGAATGAACATCGAGCAAGCAATCCGTAAGATCGAAGAAATCGGAATCGTCCCTGTAGTTCGGGCGGCGAGCGTGGAGGAAGCCAACCGCGCAGCCGAGGCAATCATCGCAGGTGGTATTCCGGTAGTCGAAATCACCATGACGGTCCCGAATGCAATCTCGGCGATTCGCGAGCTCGCCGCACAGAATCGGAAGGATTTCCTGATCGGAGCCGGAACCGTCACAAACGCGAAGCAAGCGAAAGAATGCTTTGCAGCAGGAGCGCAGTTTCTAGTTAGCCCGGGCCTTGCCCCGTCAGTCTTGGAAGTCGCGAAGGCGCACGGCAAGCTGGCAATACCGGGAGCCCTTACTCCGACAGAGTTGATGAGCGCTCATGAACATGGAGCGAACCTGGTGAAGATTTTTCCCTGCGGCAATGTGGGCGGCGCGAAATATTTGAAGTCTCTCAAGGCTCCATTCCCGCACGCGCGCTTGATTCCGACCGGAGGCGTAAACGCCGCCAACGCCGCGGAATTTATCGCGGCCGGCGCGTTCGCTTTGGGCGTTGGAGCGGACCTGTGCGATGCCAAAGCCCTGCGCGAAGGCAATCTGGAGAAGATCACTTCTGCCGCTCGTGAATTGGTCAACGCGGTAGCGTCAGCACGCGCAAAGCGCTAATTCGGGCAAGCGTAGATCCCTACTTCGACCCACACTTCCGGAATCTTCTGCTATTGGTTTACGCCGCTGGCCAGCACTCCCCCATCGACAGGCAAGATTGTTCCCGTGACGAAGCTGGCCGCATCCGAGGCAAGAAAAACCGCAGCGCCCACCAGTTCTTCCAACTCGCCAAACCGCGCCATTGGAGTTCGCATCAACACTTCATTTCCTCGTCCCGTCCCGACGAGCAGCTTCTCGCTCAGTGGTGTTCGAAAATATCCCGGCGCGATTGAGTTAACGCAGATCCCGTGTTTGGCCCATTCCACGGCCAGCGATTTTGTCAGTGATGCGACCCCCGACTTGCTCGCGCTGTAGGCCGCAACTTCGTAGAGCGCCAGAAACGATCCCATCGATGCGATGTTGATGATTCGTCCATATCGCCGCTCGATCATGTGCCGTCCAAAAACCTGGCAGGTCCGCAACGTGCCGGTAAGGTTCGTTTCTAAAATGCGGTTCCAGTCGGATTCCGGATAATCCAATGTGGGGGCGCGCTTGGTAATCCCCGCCGCGTTCACCAGGATGTCTACTTTTTCGAACGAATGAATGCAAGCTTTCAGCAGCTTCTCCAGCGAATCGCGATCGGCTACATCGCAGGTCTCTCGCAACGAACGCTTGCCCAACGCCTCAATTTCATCGGCAAGGGAGTTCACGAGTTCAATCCGCCTCGCACTCGACACTACGTCCGCACCCGCCTGCGCCAAGCCCAACGCGAGTGTCCTGCCGATCCCCGAACTCCCACCGACCACCACTGCGACTTTCCCATCCAGATCTAGCTGCTTGTAACCCATAGTTCCTCGAAATTAAGCTTTGAAAATAAACGCGAGTTCCGACGGCTTAGACCGCTACCAGTTGAACATCGTTCCATCGAGCTTGCGATTTACCGGCAAGTAGGCGCGCTCGTATGGAAACTTCTCGGCGAGCTTCTCGTCATAATCAACACCTAGCCCCACAGCGTCTCCCGGATGCAAATACCCGCCGTTAAACGAATACGCATGCGGGAACACCTCATCCGTCTCCGGTGTGTGGCGCATGTATTCTTGGATCCCGAAATTGTTGACGGAAATATCGAAGTGCAACGCCGCCGCCATCGCGACAGGAGACAGGTCCGTCGCCCCGTGGCATCCGGTGCGTACGTGATAAATCTCAGCCAGCGCCGCAATCTTCTTCAAGTGCGTCAACCCTCCGCCGTGAACCACCGTCATCCGCAGGTAGTCGATAAGTTGTTCCGTGATGAGTATGTGCGTATCCCAAACCGAATTGAAGACTTCTCCAACGGCCAGCGGAATTGTCGTGTGCTTCCGAATCAGCCGAAACCCTTCCTGCAATTCCGCGGTCACCGCGTCTTCCAACCAGAACAGATGATACGGTTCGAGGCTCTCGCCGAGGCGCGCTGCCTCAATCGGCGTCAGGCGGTGATGGACATCGTGCAGCAGGTGCAGATCGTCGCCGAACTTCAAACGCAGCGACTCAAACAGCTTCGGTACATGCAGTAGATATTTTTCGGTCGACCACGAATTCTCCGGAGGCAATCCCTTTTCCGCAGGCTCATAGAATAGCTTGTCCTCCGGCAACTCCGTACGTCGAAGGCAAGCCCGGAATCCCCGTCTGCGCCCGCACCGCGAGATATCCCAACTCTTTGTACTTCGCAACCTGATCGGATGTCTCTTCAATATCGCGCCCGTTCGCGTGTCCGTACACCATGACACCCGTCCGGCTGATGCCTCCGAGCAAGTTGTAAACTGGCGTCTTCAGCGCCTTACCCTTGATATCCCACAGCGCCATGTCGACAGCGGCGATCGCCGTCATCGTCACGGGTCCGCGGCGCCAGTAAGCTCCGCGATAGAGGTACTGCCACAGATCCTCCGTCTGGAACGGGTCGCGCCCGATCAGGCACGGGACCAGGTGATCCTTCAAGTACGAAGCGACGGCCAACTCGCGCCCGTTCAACGTCGCATCTCCCAGACCGTATATCCCATCATCGGTATAAATCTTGAGCGTGACGAAATTTCGTCCCGGGCAAGTGACGAAGACTTTGGCATCCGTGATCTTCAAGCGGCTCTCCTCAATCCTGAACCCCCGAGTGTAACCAAACCTCAGATTCGGCGCACCAGTCCGCGTTCAGTAGCGTCCGTATTCCTCACCAATAGCAGCACCAGGATCATTCCGATGAAAGGAATAATCCCGGCAGCGATGATGATGGGATCGAACGAGTGCGTACCCATCCCCTGACGCGCGTCCGAAAAATATCCGATCAGCTTGAATGCAACGATTGTTCCCAGTCCCGCGCCAGTTCCGCTGAGCCCGCTTACAGACGCCACCGAATCACTGTTGAACAAATCCGCCGGGAGCACATTCGCCATGGTCGTGAAACCCGCATACGTAAAAGTGACTAGCGCGAACAAAAACGCGATTGCGTAGAGATTCGTCGTGAAGATCGTGGGAATCAGCAGTAGCATGCCGATGCCGCCGTAAATGATCGGCACCTTGCGTGCAGTTCCCAACGACATTCCGCGGCGGACCAGGTATCCGGAAATGCCGCCCGCCACAAAGCTCCCCACATCGGCCGCCACAAAGGGAATCCACACGGCGATCAGTCCGCTCTTCAGTTCGATCCCCTTGGCAACCAGATAAATCGGGAACCATTCGGCAATGAAAAAGAAGACGGGGTCCGTAAACGCCCTGGCGATGATCGTGCCCCAGGTCTGTGGAAGCTTTAGCAGGTCGCCCCACGCGGGACGAACACCTTCTGTCCGAGGCACATCGGATTCCTGTTTGTCGGAAAGCAACATCGCGCGCTCCGATGGTGCTGATCCGCGGGTGCTCTTCGGGCGAATAATAGAGCCATCGCCACGCAATGAGCCATACAAACCCAAGCACGCCGGGGACCGCAAACGCTGGCCTCCAGCCCCACCGAAAATAAATCCACAAAACAATAAAGGGAGCGACCGCGCCGCCGATCGACGATCCGCTGTCGAACAATGCTGTCGCTAGCGCGCGCTCACGTTTCGGAAACCACTCTGACACGGCCTTAGTTGCGGCAGGCCAGTTCGCCGATTCTCCCGCGCCCAGCAGAAAGCGAAACGTCGCGAAGCTGTAGAAGCCACGCGCCAGAGAAGTCAGCATCGATACCATGGAATAAAAAATTACGGTCACGGTCAGGCCGCGACGCGTGCCGACACGATCCATGAGCCTGCCGAACGCGCTTTGTCCGATGGAATATGCCACGCGGAAAGCGATGGCAAGATTCGCATAGTCGGAATTGGTCCAGTGATATTGGACCTTAAGATAAGGAGCGAGAAGGGAAAGCGTCTGCCGGTCGACGTAGTTGATGACGGTCGAAGCGAACAGCAGGCTGCCAATCCACCAGCGCAACGACGAAATCGGCCTCTGCGTTGTCGCCATTGGCGGGATCAGCCTGCTTGTTATTTACGAATGAATCGTTACCTGCGCCTCTTGATCGAGCGACTGGCGTAGCGCCGGGCTCAACATCGATGCCGAGTTGCGATCCAAGAAAACCGTCGTGTTGGGATGAGTTCGCAGAATCGACGATGGAGCCATGGGGCTGACGTCCCCCTCCATGCACAACTTGACGGCGCGCGCCTTGCGGGCATCTGGCACAACTGCCGCGATCTCTCGCGCTTTGAGAATCTGCCTCACCGACATCGAAACGGCTCTCGTCGGTACCTGGGAAATATCTGCGAACCATCCCTCGCCGACCTGCTGCTTCCGGCATGCCTCGTCCAACTCCACCACGATGTACGGATCTTCCGTTTCGAAATCTGCTGGAGGATCGTTGAAAGCGATATGCCCGTTCTCCCCAATTCCGACAAACGCAACATCGATCACGTCGGCTGTCAACGGTCTTCCCACTTCCTCGATGGCTCCCGACAAATCGGCAGCGTCGCCATTTACAAAGTGATAGTTCGTAATTCCGGTTTTCTCTACGAATCGCTCAAGCAGCATCCGTCGGAAGCTCGCCGGATGGGTCATCGGAATCCCGACGTACTCATCCAGGTGGAATGCTTCCACTTTCTTCCATTCGAGATCAGCCTTGGTCAGCGCTTCGAGGAACGGAAATTGCGACGCTCCAGTCGCCACAACGACCCGGCAGTGGTCTCGTTCGTGAATCGCCCGCCGCATGGTGGCGGCTGCTTGTTCGGCCGCAGCCAGAGCGAGAGCATTGGCGTCGTTGAATAGCTTCAGGATCATGAATGGTTCGACTCGGCGAGACTCGCCCGGCCGGAATCGCAAATTATACAGGCCCAACTCGGAGCGAAAGTCCCCTCATTCGTTCTTCGAGAGCTTCGATTCTTGCCGATTATGAAACTGATATATTCGTGCGGTGGATCGCGCGGGCGCTAGGCCGCCCGAAGCCAACTCCGTCATGACCTCCTTCCTCAGCGAAGATTTCCTGCTTTCCAACGACGTCGCTCGCCGGCTCTACCATGAGCACGCCGCTCCTCAGCCGATTTTCGACTACCACTGTCATCTCCCGCCGAAAGATCTCGCGGAGAATCGCCGATTCGAAGATTTGTTCGAAATCTGGCTTGAAGGGGATCACTACAAGTGGCGCGCCATGCGCGCCAACGGCATACCGGAAAAATACATCACCGGCCACGCTGCCCCGTACGAGAAGTTCCTCGCTTGGGCGCGGACGGTCCCTTATACACTGCGCAATCCGCTCTATCACTGGACCCATCTCGAGCTCCAGCGCTATTTCGGAATCAACGACCTGCTGGACGAGAACTCTGCTCCGAAAATCTGGGAGCGCGCGAACGCCGCTCTAGCAAGCCTGACGGTTCACGAAATTCTCAAGAAATTTCACGTGCAAGTGATTTGCACAACCGACGATCCAGTCGACGACCTGCGGCATCACGAAGCAATTGCGAAGGCCAACCTGTCCACGCGTGTCTTTCCCGCGTTCCGCCCCGACAAGGCCCTGAATGTTGGCCAGCCGGAATTTGTCTCCTGGACAGCCAAACTTGCGAAAGCTGCGAACGTTGACATTCGCGACCTCTCCACCTTCCTCGACGCCATTCGCAGTCGACATGACGATTTCCATGCGATCGGTTGCCGGCTGTCCGACCACGGTCTGGATCACTGCTTTGCAACTCCATGCTCCGACCAGATCGCGGCGGCAATCTTCGACAAAGCGCAGCAGGGAAAGGCGGTCACCGACGAAGAGCAAACTCACTTCGCCTCTTACATGATGCTGTTCTTCGGCCGTCTCGACGCCGAAAAAGGATGGACCAAGCAACTGCACCTAGGAGCCCGCCGCAACGTGAACTCGGCCGCCCAAAACCGCATCGGCCCCGACTCCGGATACGACACCGTTGGAGATTTCCCGCAAATCGCTTCGCTCTCCGCGTATCTCGATATTCTCTCGCGCGAGAACGCCCTGCCTCGAATGATCCTCTACAACGTGAACCCGTCCGACACATTTTCCTTCGCCACGCTGATCGGCTGCTTCCAGGGCGGCGATCAGCCCGGCAAAATTCAGTACGGCAGCGGCTGGTGGTTTCTCGATCAGAAGGAAGGAATCACAGCCCAGATCAATGCTCTCTCCAACGTCGGACTGCTCTCACGATTCGTCGGCATGGTCACGGACTCGCGTTCGTTTATGTCCTATCCGCGGCACGAATATTTCCGCCGCATCCTCTGTGACATCGTGGGCCAGGATGTTTCCCGCGGCGAATTACCCGACGACGACCGCCTCCTAGGCGGGCTCATTCAAGACATTTGTTACCGAAATGCGAAAGAATATTTCCGTCTTCCGATTTCTGTCTGATGCGATTCTAGAAGTGGGCAAGATCGCAGAAGTCCTAGAACCGCCTTCGGCCTCGCAATCTCGTCAACGCTCACTCCTGATCAGCTAAAATAAGCTGATAGCTGTATTGCTGCCATCATCCAGCCGGAGAGGTACGTAGTGCGTCTTCAGGGACCTATCTTGCAGTCAAAAAGCGGCGCGCGAATCTTCGCGTCCCTTCTTTTCATAGCGCTTTTCCTGTTTTTTGCGGTCGCCGCTCGTGCTGACAATGCTGCCTTCGACCTGATTGGACCAAAGATAGAGGTGCGCGTCCAGCGCGCCGGTACAACTCTTCCTATCGCCGAGGTTCCGAATCTGCAGCCCGGAGACCGCCTCTGGGTTCATCCCGATCTCCCGGACAGCCAATCGGTCCGCTACCTGATGGTGGTCGTCTTTCTGCGCGGTGCCACGAACCCTCCACCGGATACATGGTTTACGCGCGTCGAAACCTGGAGCAGACCCGTTCACGAGGAAGGCGTATTTGTCATTGTTCCGGCTGAAGCTGAGGAGGCCCTCGTATTCCTCGCTCCGGAAACTGGCGGTGCCTTCAGCACCCTGCGCACCGCAGTTCGCGGAAAGCCTGGGGCCTTCGTCCGTGCCGCCCAGGACCTGCAGCAAGCCAGTCTCGATCGCCAGCGTCTGGAAAAGTACTTGGAAGCGGTCCGCGAAACCTATACCGCCGACCCCGAACAATTGAAAGCGCACACCACCATGCTGGCTCGCAGCTTAAATATGAAGCTCGACCAGCAGTGCTTCGACAAGCCCAGTGCGCAACAGGTGCCTTGCCTCACCCAGAACACCGACCAGTTGGTGCTCGACGATGCCCACAGTCAGACCATGGTAGGTTCGCTGACATCGGGGGCCTCGTCCGATCTGCTTGCGCAAATCAGCTCTACGCCCACCGCCCGTGGAGGCTATTACAGCCCCTATGTCGGCGCGGTTGTCGATGTCGCCCGCATCCTGAGCACCGCCCACACCGCGCAGTATCAATACATCCCCGCGCTGGCATTGCCCAAGGAGAACGAACTCAATCTGCGTTTGAACAATCCTCCTTCATTTCGCAATCCTAAATCAGTGATTGTGATTGGACTGCCACCGGTGCTTCCATCTCCTCCTCCGCCTCTGCGCGCGGTCGATCCGAATCAGGTCTATTGCGCCGGCAAGCCGTCGATCCTGCTGCAAGCTGACGGAGCCCCGCTCGTCTATGGGACCGACCTCGCCCACAACTTCATCCTGCATGTCGACATGAAGTCCGGCCCGGGCATCAACCTTCCGGCGACGCCGGATCCCATGCGCGGCGGATTTGTCGTCGAGACGCATGCCTTGCAATCCGCCAATCTCGACGGTGAGATTACCGGAAGCCTGCGCGGTATGTGGGGATTTCACGCCTTCGATGGCCCGCACTACCGCCTGCGTACCTCACGCCCAGCCCAGTGGATTGTCGCCTCCAAAGATGCCAGCGCGCTGATCGTGGGCCGCGAAGACACGCTCCACCTCCAGTCTCCCGATGCGTGCTGCGTCAGCGAAGTCGTCGTCAGCGACGGCCAGGGAAAAGGCGTAACGACGGAGTGGAAGAACTCGAAGCCTGACGAGCTTGAGGTGAAAGTTCCGCTGCAAAAGGCCAGCGCCGGATCCGTGACGATGCTGATCAAGAAATTCGGCCTGCATGATGTAGACGAGATTCCGCTGCACACCTATGCCGAAGCCGGACGCCTCGACAGCTTCAGCATTCATGCGGGCGACGCCGATGGTGTTCTTAAAGGTACCCGCCTCGATCAGGTCGACAGTCTCGATGTGAACGGCATCCGCTTCAAGCCGGATACCCTGACCCGGGCCAATCAGGTCGACGAACTCAAGTTGACCGCCGCCGACGCCACAGTCCGTACAAAGCTTCATCCCGGCGATGCGATGGTTATTCATGCCAATCTTAAAGACGGCCGCACGCTCGATCTGAAGGCCGCTGTTGCCGAGGAGCGTCCATCGGTCACTGTGCTCACCAAGAGCATCCAGGTGGATCCCGCGTTATCGCCGTCCGCAGTTCGGCTCGGCAGCGAAGAAGAATTGCCGCAAGATGGACGCCTCAACTTTTTCGTGAAGACACAGGAGCCGGAGACCTTTCCGCCAACAGAAAAAATTGAAGTCGCCACTGCCGATGAATCTTTCCGCGTCATGCTGAGTTTCAAAGATGGCAATCTCACTCTCCAGGACACGAAGACGGTACTGGCCGTTCTCGATCCGATGAAACTACTCGGCCCTTCAGCGTTTGGACCTCTCAAGTTCCGTCCGGTAAGCGGCGACGGCATTAATGGCGACTGGCAGTCACTTATAAACCTGGTCCGTGTCCCCATGTTGAAAGCAGTGCATTGCGTACCCGGTGCAGAAAAACAATGCACCCTCAGCGGAGATAAATTATTCCTGCTCGACTCGGTCAGTGCCGACGCCGACTTCGCGAACTCGGTTACCGTTCCCGAAGGATTCGTCGAAGACGCGCTGGCGATCCCTCCACCAAAAGGAAAGACGCTCTACATCAAGCTGCGTGACGATCCAGCCACCATCGACACGGTGGCCTTGCCAGTTCCACAATCCCAGCCGTAAGAGATCGTCGTGTAAGAGCGGCTCTTCAAGAGCGACGTAAAGCCGGTTTACGATGATCGGGCTTTACCCTCGGTGCTTCAAAGGCTCGACTCGCGAGCACTCGCGGTATACTCGCCCTTCACCCATGGCCAACATCCTCTACGGTGTCAACGGAGAAGGCGCCGGCCACTCCACCCGCGCCGAAGAAGTCCTCACCCACCTCGTTGCGAACGGCCACAAGGTCCACGTTGCCTCCTTCGACCGCGGCCTGCAAAATCTCAAGAGCAACTTTGACGTCACCGAGATCTACGGATTCCGCTTTGCCTACGTCAACAATCGCGTACGATACAAGCGCACCATCGCGAAGAATCTGATCACTATTCCGCAGGCTGCCAAGAGCTTGCACGAGCTAAATACGCTCGTCGATGATGCGAACATCGATCTGGTCATTACCGATTTCGAGCCACTCAGCTGCCACATCGGACACAAGCGTCATCTGCCAGTCATCTCCATCGATAACCAGCACTGTCTCACGAACGCGGTCGTCTCGTATCCGAGGCAATACCGGCGCGATGCCGCTGCTGCGAAAATCGTCACTAAGCTGATGACGCCGCGTGCCAACGCCTATCTCGTCATCTCGTTCTTTACCGCTCCCATTCGCAAGCGCAACACCTTCCTGTTTCCTCCGCTGCTGCGTCAGGAAATCCTCACCGCGACTCCGACACAAAGTGAACATGTCCTCGTTTACGTGACCTCGCCCGCTCCGGCCTTAGCAAAATTATTAAGTTCAGTACGATGCCGATTCGTCGCCTACGGCTTCGGCCGCGAAGGCGAAGATGGCAACGTTCTCTACAAGAAGCCGTCGCTCGACGGATTCTTCGCTGATCTAGTCAGTGCCCGCGCTGTCATCGCGAACTCGGGATTCTCGCTCGTTACCGAAGCGTTGCACTTAGGCAAGCCGTACCTCGCTGTCCCGGTCAGCCATCAGTTCGAACAGATTTTCAACGCTTATTGGCTCGAGAAATCCGGCTACGGCGCGTATTGGGAAGACTTGAACAAAGAGCGCATCGAGTCCTTTCTCTACAACCTCCCGCACTATCATGAGGCGCTTGCGTTAGTATCCGCGACAGGGCAATCAGGCATTGTTCGCAAAACTCGACTCCCTAATCTCCGGATTCTCCAAGAGTTAATGAAGTTCCGCGCACTTGAACGAAAGTAACGTGGGATTGTCAGTCTGCCACGCTACCATCTGGTTGAGCACGCCGTTTCCCCGGACGGTTCGTTGCCGGAGGCTGTCCCATGCGAGAGATGTTCATGTTCCTGGCTGCGAGCGCGTTCTTATGCGCCGGAATCGCGTCCGCTCAAGATGACGCCCCGTCACTCGGAGATGTCGCTCGTCAGGCGCGCCAGCAAAAACAGCAAAAAGATTCTCAGACGAAGGATTCTTCCAAGGCCGCTTCGTCCAAGGACTCAGCAACCAGTGGAGCGAATGCCAGGGATTCAGAGGCGGCCAAGGCCGACCATGTCATCACGAATGAACAGTTGCCAAGTACGGGACTCGCGGGGGATTCGACGCATAGCTTAGCCAAGTCCGCCGACCCGAAGGCGTCCGACGAAACACCCGCCGCTAATGATCGCGCTGCGCAGGGTGAACAGTGGAAGTCGCAGATTCTCGATCAGAAGAACGCCATTACCTCTCTGCAGCACGAGATCGATAGCGTTAGCGACTCAATCCACTACGCTGGCGCCAACTGCGTCGCCAACTGCGAGGCTTGGAATGAGCACCAGAAGCACAAACAGGACCAGGTCGAGACCATGAAGTCGCAGCTCGCGGACCAGCAAAAGAAACTTGAAGAAATGCAGGAATCCGCCCGCAAGCAAGGCTTTGGAAGTTCCGTCTACGAACCGTAAAAGCGAGCATCGCCAAAAGCGCAAACGCCGCTGTCACGCAGCGGCGTTTACTTTTAAAACTGAGGCTGGAAGGAAATACTTACTTCTTCGCCGCGTACGGATTCGCGTACTTCAACACTGTCGACAGATCAATTCCCCGGATGATGCTATCCGAGTGATAGAAGAGTCCCCACGAGTCGATTGTCGAGTTGTCGGGAAAGATGCAAGCCTCAAGTATTTGGTCGATTCCACCGGACGAGACCCAGCCGCCACCATTCAGATCGGTCGCTCCGATCTCCGCCCCGCCCAGTTGCGTGCAATAGTACGACGCCGGATTCCCGTTGCCCTGCCCGTTCCACGGCACCTCCGCGTAATAGGCCAACGCCGCCAAGGTCGGCTTCGTCGAATAGAGAGTCTGTAACGAAAGATGAATGCGTGATCCGTCCGCCGCCAACGTGTACTGGCAGAAAGACTCTTCTCCCGTCAGCCAAAGCCAGTCCTGCTCCGGGTTATTCGTTCCGTACACCGCGTTCCGAAGTTCGACCAATCCGCCCGTTGATGTGCAGTAAGCCTTCGCCTGGTCGACGATCGACAGCTTCTTTGTCTTCGCGTTCTGCGCCACCGCCTGGAATGCTCCGCAGAGAATCAGAATCATTCCCACCACAGCGACTACCCGAGATATCCGCATGCAATCCCCCTTGTCGGTATCGAAAGTCATTCTAGAGACGTAGCTTGCTGCGTCTCCGTTGGCGCCGTTCATCATCAGGCGCCAATGTCACCTGAAATCAGCCCGCGAAGTCTATCACGCAGCGCCGGATCCCTCTACGCCTTTCGATGTCGCGCAGCCAGATATTTCGCTATGACCGCGGGCCACAAACGCACCGTCGCTAGCCGCCTCCGACAAATCCAATACGCCTCTTCGATTTTTCACATTCCCCAAAATCCCCGCTCCATGCGAAATTAGTTCATGGCTTTAGTCGTTCGCCCTTCTCCCATTCATTCCGTCGGCGTCTATACTTCCACTCCGATCCGCAAAGGAACTCGGGTCGTCGAATACGCCGGCGAGCGTATCACTCCCGAAGAAGCCGATCGCCGCTACGATGGAGTTTCGCGCACATATCTCTACGGACTGGACGACGGTAAGACCGTCATTGACGGGCACGGTATGGGCGCTTACCTGAATCACTCTTGCGATCCCAACTGCGAGGTCGACGAAATCAAGGGCCGCGTCTGGATTTTCGCGATCCGCGACATCGCAGCCGGAGAAGAACTTTTATGGGATTACAACCTATACGACGACGACGACCCCGCGCCCTGCCACTGCGGTTCCAAGAAGTGCCGCGGTACCATGTATTCCCGCGAGTGGATGGCGAAGATGCGCCGCAAAGAAGCGCGCAAAAAGAAAAAACTGGAAGCGGCGAAAAACGGAAAGATCAAAACTTAAATCGGCGTCGAGAGAAATTCAGATACCCGCGCTGCAGCATGGGCTTCCACGCGTCCCAACCCGGAACTACGTTGAAATATTCCTGCAAATACTGCCAAAACAACTTAGGATAGCAGCCCGTTGAACGCCGCGCAGGGGCTATGTCGGACAGGTATTCTACCGGTGTGTGAGTTCCTTCTTCCCATGCTCCCGCCATCCTTCGATGATCAGATACAAGACCGGAATAAAGAACAAATTGAGAAACGTGGACATGATCATCCCGCCAAAGACGGTCGTTCCCACCGAGTGCCGGCCGTTCTCGCCAGCGCCGGTCGCGACCACCAGCGGCACCACGCCCAAAATGAATGCCAGCGACGTCATCAGAATCGGCCGCAACCGGATCATCGCCGCCTGCACCGCGGCTTCCATCAGCGGAACTCCCCGTTCACGCAATTGCTCTGAGAATTCCACGATCAGAATTGCGTTCTTGCTCGACAATCCCACCAGCATCACCAGCCCGACTTGGCAGAACACATCATTCTGCAATCCGCGCAGCCATTGCGCCCCCAGCGCGCCGAGCAATGCCATCGGAACCGCCAGCAGCACGATGAATGGCAGCACGAAACTCTCGTATTGTGCCGAGAGTGTCAGGTACACAACCAGCGTGCCTAATCCAAACAGGATGAGCGACGTCCCACCTGCCGCCAATTCTTCCAGCGACAATCCCGTCCAGCTGTAAGAAAATCCCTGTGGCATCTTGCTGGCCAGTTGTTCCATCGTCGCAATCGCCTGGCCGGAACTGTATCCCGGCGCCGGCGATCCATCGATCTCCGCCGAGCGGAACAGGTTGTAGTGACTGATCACTTGAGGTGTCGTCGTCTGTGTAACGGAGATCAGATTCTCCAGCGGGACCATCGCACCGCTATCCGAACGTACATAAAACTGCTTCATGTCCTGCGCCGTCGCCCGGAACTGCCTGTCCGCCTGCACATACACACGGTACGACCGGTTGTTGAAGTCGAAATCATTGACGTACGACGAGCCCATGTACACGCCCAATGTATCCGTGATCTGCGAAAGTGGCACGTGCAGGCTCTTCGCCTTTTCGCGATCGATCGTCACCAGATACTGCGGATCGTTTGCGGTAAACGACGTAAACAGTCGAACCAAATCCTTTCGCTGAGCCGCCTGCCGCATCAGTCCTTGCGTCGCCGCGGACAATTCTTCGAGCGTATGCGATCCCAGATCCTGCACCACGAACTGGAAGCCGCCGAACTGCCCCAGTCCTTGAATCGCCGGCGGCAACGTCGCAAATACGATCGCACCCGATACTCCAAACAGCCGCGGTCGAACACGATTCACAATGGCCGTCGCAGTATGTTCCTCGCCTTTGCGCTGCGAGTACGGCTTTAAAGGTACGAAGATTAATCCCTGATTCGCCGCCGCGCCCGCAAAGCTAAACCCCGCGATCGAGAATGTTCCTTCGGCCTCTTTCACATCCGCAAGCATGTCGGACACTTGTTTGCCAATCTGCCTTCGTGTATTCCAGCGAAGCGCCCGACGGCGCTTGTATCACGATGATGAAATAGCCCTGATCCTCGTCGGGCACGAATCCCGTCGGCACGCGCGTGAACACAAAGTAAGTAAGTCCCAGGCCGGCGAAGAACAGGATCGACATCGCCAGCTTATATTTCAATACGTGGTGCAGCAGGACACGGTACCCCCGCGTGAGAGCAACGACGCCATCGTCGAATTTCTGCAGCCACCACCACTTTTGCCGGTGGGAGCCGCGCAGAAGAATCGCTCCCAGCACCGGAGCCAGAGTCAACGCGTTGAAGGCGGAAATTGCAATGGAAAATGCGATAGTCAGCGCGAACTGACGAAACAGGATGCCCGTTGTTCCGGGAAAAAACGCAACCGGCACAAACACTGCAACCAGCACTAGCGAGGTCGCGATGACGGCGCTGGTGATCTCACCCGTAGCCGCTGCTGCCGCTTTATAGGAGTCGTGCTCGCCTTCAGCGATATGGCGCTCGATGTTTTCAATTACGACGATCGCATCATCGACGACCAGGCCGACTGCCAGCGTGATACCAAATAAGGTAAGGGTATTGATGGAGAAGCCGAGCAACTTTACGAACACAAAAGTGCCGATCAATGAAACCGGAGTGGCGATAAAGTGAATCATCGTCGTCCTCCAGTCGCCGAGAAAAATAAAGATGACAACAATGACGAGCAGGATCGCCGAACCGACCGTGTAGACAACATCGCGAATCGACTCTCCGACGGCGTCCGTCGTGTCGAATGCCACTTTATAATGCATCCCCGGAGGGAAGCTCTTCGACAGTCGATCCAGTTCCGCGATCGCTCGGCGATCGACATCCAACGCATTCGCTGTCGAAAGTTGGGTTACGCCCAATCCCACTGCATCCCGACCGTTGAATTGCAGATCGTTGGCGTAGCTCTCTGCGCCGAGTTCCGAATGGCCTACGTCTTTCAGTCGGACGAGAGTTCCATCCGCATTCGTCTTCAGAATGATGTTGTCGAATTGGGCTGGTTCGCTCAGCCGTCCGACTACCCGCACGCTGACTTGATATTGCTGTCCTGCGATGGCGGGCTGTTGTCCGACTTGTCCCGCGGCGACTTCGACGTTCTGTTCCGACAGCGCACTGACCACGTCGGTAGCTGTCAGTTGTCGTCCCGCCATCCGCACCGGATCGAGCCACAGCCGCATGGAATATTTGCGCTCGCCGAAGATGATCACGTCGGCCACGCCCGGAATCCGTTTCAGAGCGTCCCGGACGTATACATCGAGGTAGTTACTCATGAACAGCGTCGAGTATTTTCCTTGGTCGGAGAACACAGCGGAGCCGAAAACAAAGTTCTGTGATGTTTTCGCCGTGGTGATGCCCACCGCTTTCACCGCTCCCGGTAACCGTCCCTGCGCGGTATTCACGCGGTTTTGAATGTCCACCGTCGCCAGGTCCGGATCGCGCGTCAGATCGAACGTGACGGAGATCTGACTGGTTCCATCATTGCCGCTCGTCGACGTCATGTACTTCATTCCTTCAGCGCCGTTGATCTGTTGTTCCAGCGGAATGGTGACTGCACTCTCCACCGTCTGCGCGCTCGCGCCGATGTACACGCTGGTTACGCCTACCTGCGGCGGCGCCAGATTCGGAAACTGCGCGATCGGAAGTGTCGGCAAAACTGCCGCACCTGCCAAAACGATCAGCAGCGCGCAAACCGTGGCAAACACCGGACGTCGGATGAAAAATTGAACGAACATGAAAGGTCCCGAACTGCGAACTCAACCGCAGCTATTTTTTCGTAAACTGGAACTCTGTTTACCGGCAAGTCATGAATCGAAAGCGGGCAGCGCAAACTCGTCGCTCGCTGCTCACAACCCACTGCTAACCCTGCGGAATCACTGGTGCCCCATCCATCAGAAACTGCGTCCCGGAAACGATGACCTTGTCTCCCGGCTTGATTCCATCCTGCACTTCGTAGTCATTACCGACGGTTTGCCCGATACTGAGCGGTTTTTGCCGCGCGACGAAACCTCCGCCATTCTTCGGCTCCGCGACGAACGCGAAATACTGCCCGGCTAGCCTCGATACCGCCAGAATCGGAACTTCAGGATTCTGATGGGTTCCCCAAATCACCCGCGCACGAATGAACTGCGACTGCCGCAACGCGTCGTTACCATTTGTGATTCGCGCTTTCACCAGTACCGTCTGCGTTGTGGTATCGACCTGTGGAGAAATGAAGCTTATCCGTGAATTCGCCAGCACCTTGCCTTCGCTGTCCACCACCTGCACCGGCAGATTCATCTTGAGCTGCGACGACTTCTCGATCGGCACGTACACATATGCCTCCAGGCTTCCCGGTTGATCGACCGTGGTAAGTTGCGTCGTCGTCGTTACCCGGTCGCCGACCCGCACGGGTATATCGCCTACCATGCCCGCTCGTGGCGCTACTACCTTGTAGTAGTGAAGTTGTACCTGCTGTTCGTTGACCTGAGCGTCCAGCGAGTCCATCTGCGCCTGCGCCGCGTCCAGCGTGGCTTTTGCTTGATCAAGGTCTTGCTTGCTGACCACTCCGGCCGCAGCGAGGCCCTGCGCTCGCTCATATTGCTGCTTGGCTAGGCTCAGGTTTGCTTGTTGTGCCGCCCGCGCGCTCTCCTGGCTCTTGACCGTTGCCTGTTGTTTCAACGGATCAATCTCCATTAGTGCGCCGCCCGCCGCCACCCGGTCGCCCGAATGGACAAAAATCTGCGTCACCAGTCCCTCGACCTGCGGCATGATCACAGCCGAGTCGCGCGATTTCAACGTCGCCACATACTCAGAAACGTCGTCGACCGGCACCTTCTTCGCGTCGATCACTTTGACGGGCATCGCCGGCATTCCAACGGCCTGAGGATTCTGTTTCGCATTCCCGGAGCAGCCCACTGCTGCCGAAAGCGCCGTCAGCGCCCCGGCCATCAATATTCTTTGTTTTAGGTTCATGGACATAAAAAGTGCGAAATTGTTCCCACCTACTGTACCCTCAGCGACGTTAAATTTGCAGCTGATCAAACAGGAATCTTTCTGACCCTCGAACTTCGGTGCGAAAATGAAGAAGTTGTATCTTAAGGCTTCAAACTGAGGATCCCCACCGAGTACCCATTCAGTGTAATTGTCATCTGCGATGCAGGGGTGACCGAAGTTGCGGTTGGTCCATTCGCCACGTCCGTATTCTTGTCGATCGTCAACAAAGTTCCGCTGGAAAATGTTCCCAGTGCCGAAATATCAACCGAAACCGTCTTTGAAACTCCGGACCCGTTATTGTCGGTAGAGGCATTCACAGTGTGATTCGCGACCATGACGATCACGCTGTTGTCGTTATTGACCACCGCCAGTGTTTCGAAGTCTGCATCGTCCGTGGACGTGAACTGCAGCAATTGAGATCCCAGGCTCGTCGGAAATGTTTTACCGAGCCAGTCGTCCACCCAATAACTCAGTTGCAGCGCGTCCGTATTGTAGTCAACTTCCCCAAACTGCTGGTCCGCGCCGAAGTCCCAGTGATAGAGCGCCTGCACGCCCGCTTTGCCGAGTTGCGAAAAGACATACGGCCGCCAGGCTGCAAAAAACGGACTCGACCCCCGCAGGTCGGGCACAAACGTCGTTCCGTTGCACGCGCTGATCCCTCCGCCCGCGTCATAATCCGCATTGACGTTATTTTCGGTGACCCATACCGGCACGGTTGTCAGCGCCGCATTCGTCTTGAGCTGCGTATAAATGTCACCGACTTCGATGGCGAACCCAGGCACCGTCTGAAAAACGGTCGTGTCCGTGTCTTGCTGATTGCATGTCGAATAGAAATGTGTGGCCAGCACATCGACATGTGCAGTGACACCGCTCACGAACGCCGGAAGATACTGGTTCGCTAATCCCGAATAATCGCCGAGTTCAACCGCGGCATATTTCAGCGATGGATCCACGGCCTGCATCGCCGGCACTACCGCGTTGTAAAGCTGCGTGTATTGGGTTGAATTCAGGTTATTGAAGTTCGGTTCGTTGTAAATTCCCCACCATGTGATTGGCAATCCACTGGGCGAAACGTGTTGTCCGTCCGGAGCCGAAAATCCACCCGTAATGTTGTAGTACTCGACCAGATCTTGTGTGTACGCGGCAAACTGTTGGTACGTCGGATCGAGGAAATTGTGATTCGAATCGTACATGAACGCCGGCGCCACCGCGATCTGGAACTCCGGACTGTGATCTCCGATGCCGAGCACACGCTGCGTGATGTCATCGAGAGTGGTGAAGTCCCATGTCGACGCCGTCGTTTGCGGTACGCCTTGTGAAACTCCCTGCAGCCGGATGTGATGCGAACCAAGATTTCCGAGCGTCGTCGTCGCCGAAGGATTCAACGTGAAGAACTGATCATCCCACTCCGCTGGTTGAAACGATGTCGACATCGCCACGCCGAACGGCCCGGTCGTGGTCTTCGAAACCGTCACCGTGGCATCGGGAGTCGTTGTGCCGCCGCCCCCGCCTCCGTTGTTCGACCCCATCCCGCTCCCACCACATCCCACCCCGAAGGCTAAAGAAGCGCACAATCCAGCCAACAGCACGATTTTCATGACCCGAGATTGTACTCCAGTGATATCGCTTTACTCTGTGTTCCTCAGTGTCCCTGTGGTGAGCTTTTAGCGTTGGTCCGAGAAGTGGCTAACAAGTAATCATCTTTCCCAATATCTCCTTGAGGATCTTCGCCGCCACAGAGGCCGTCATTCCCGCCACGTCCTGCACCGGGTTGTATTCCACAAGATCAGCTCCAACGATGGTTCCCTTGATGGCATGGAGATGTGCAATGGCTTCCCGTACCGACATCCCTCCTGGTTCGCGATGCGAAACTCCCGGCGCAAATGCCGGATCCAGGGCGTCCATATCAAAGGTGATGTAAACCGGACCCTTCGCCTTCAACTTCGCATAAGCCGGCAAGTCCTGCATCTCCACGACTTCTACTCCAAATCTCTCAGCCTGTTCCCGCTGATGTCGGACCATCGTCCGAATCCCAACCTGTACCAACCGCTTCGCCAGTGCGGCCTCCATGATCCGCGCGAACGGACAAGCATGCGAAAGTCCGTTCCCTTCGAACTCGTCGTACAGATCCGGATGTGCATCGAAATGAAAAATCGTCAGCTCCGGATATCGGGTCGCGAACGCCTTCACAATCGGATACGTAATCGAATGATCCCCGCCCAGCGAAACCGGCCGCTTCCCGGCATCAATCAGTTCACCCACCCGCGTCTCAATCGCCGCGAAGGCTTCCTTCTCTGAGAACGCCAGATCGCCCGCATCTTCGAAAACTCCGGCGACGCCCAGATCTACGCCAAGCTCAGTCCAAGAGTTCGACGCATCGCAAGCTAGCGCCTCACGAAACTTTCCCGGTGCCTCACCCGCTCCGCGCAGATAAGAAGACTGTCCATCGAACGGAATGCCCAACAATACCGGCACGCCCAGCCGACTCTCGCCTTTGTCACCGCTGTCCAAACTCCTCTTGTCAATGTCCATTAGTCCTACAGTCTTCACCTTACCCTTGTGGATTTCTTTTGATCTCTTATTCATGTCGGATTCATGTTCCCGTAAACACTTCGCCGCTAACCTCGTCGCTGTAGTTTTCTCTCAGGAGGAGATTTATGTCTACGCTCGCTCTCCTGGCGAAAGCCAGGCAGCATGTTACAGTTGGCGCGAGTCTCGTCGCGCTTTTTGCCAATCTTGGCACGCCCCTTCCAGTCGCCGCTCAAGATGCAGCCACTGCTACCCCGATCAAGCACGTCATAGTGATCATCGGAGAAAATCGCACGTTCGACCATATCTTCGCTACCTACCAGCCACGCGCCGGTCAGACCATTTCGAACTTGCTCTCCAAAGGGATCGTCAATGCGGACGGAACTCCCGGGCCCAACTTCGCTCTAGCTAGCCAGTCCTCCGCCAACGACTCCAGTACCGACGGATATCAGCTGAATCCCTCCGACAACACCGCTTACTCGGTCCTGCCTCCGGTCCTCGCCGGCGGCTACACAACCCCTCCGTTCCCCAACGTCTCAACTGCCAAAATCTACGAAAACGCTCTGCCGGCAGACTATTACGTTTACCTCACCACTGGCGGCACTGGATTGAGCCATGGAGCGGTTGATACTCGCATCCCGAACGCCGCAACGCTTCCTTCCGGACCGTTCCAACTGACTTCGGCGACGCATCCGTACGATGCCTATGACAACAGCCCCGTCCATCGCTTCTACCAGATGTGGCAGGAGAATGATTGCAACGCCGCCAACGCCACCAGTTCCAATCCGAGCGGATGCAAAGCCGACCTCTTTCCATGGGTCGAAACCACCGTCGGTGCAGGCACCAACGGTATCCCCCAAGCTTCCGGATTTAACGATACGAGCACTGGCGAAGGCTCAACCTCGATGGG
This sequence comes from uncultured Acidobacteriota bacterium, assembly GCA_963793945.1. Taxonomy (GTDB): domain Bacteria; phylum Acidobacteriota; class Terriglobia; order Terriglobales; family Acidobacteriaceae; genus Sulfotelmatobacter. The sequence goes on from CAWCCE010000005.1 coordinate 647,727, forward strand.
CTTCTACAACATGCAGCAAGGCGACGCTCCTTACCTCAAGTCTCTCGCGGATACCTACGCGATCAGCGACAACTATCATCAAGCCGTAATGGGCGGCACCGGCGCCAACCACATCATGATGGGTTTCGGTGACGCAATCTGGTTCAGCGATCCCAAGGGCAATCCCGCTCAGCCGCCGCACAACCAGATGGTTGCCGCAGGCACGCCAAATGCCGGCGTGGTCGATGAAATCGAGAATCCGAATGCTCAGCCCGGCACCAACAACTGGTACACGGAAGACGGTTACGGCGGCGGATCTTACGGCTCTGCTTCCTACGGGGGCGGATCCTACGTGAACTGCTCCGACAACACGCAGCCTGGCGTCGCTGCGGTCACTTCGTTCTTGGGAGCTCTCAGCAAGCCGATCAACCCAAATTGCCAGGCCAATCGCTTCTATCTCTTGAACAACTACAACCCGGGATACTTCGGCGACGGCTCCAATGCTTACAACGCAATCGGAAGCCCTTACCAAACCGTGTTCACGATTCCGCCGACGACAGTTCGCAACGTGGGCGATGCGCTGAACGAAAAAGGTGTCTCCTGGGCCTACTACGGCGATCAGTGGAACGCTTACCTTAAGAATCCCAATCTCAACTACGTCGTTGCCTGGAATCAGTATTGCAATATCTGCAACTTCTTCCAGTATTCGACCTCGATCATGAAGGATCCCAAGAGCCGGGCGAACCTGAAAGACACCACCGACCTCGATGCCGCCATCCACAACGGTACCCTGCCGGCTGTGTCCTACGTGAAACCCTCAGGTTGGCTTGATGGTCACCCGGCCTCCTCGAAGCTCGACCTGTTCGAAGGCTTCGTCAAGAAGATTGTCGACGAACTCAAGAGCAACAAAGAGCTGTGGGCAAATACGGCTATCTTCGTCACCTTCGACGAGGGCGGCGGCTACTACGACTCCGGCTACATCCAGCCATTGGACTTCTTCGGAGACGGAAATCGCATTCCCGTCCTCGTTGTCTCGTCCCTGGCGAAGCCCGGCTACGTCTCGCACGTTTATACCGACCACGTTTCGATCCTGAAATTCGTCGAAGCGAACTGGAAGTTGAAGCCGCTGACCAATCGCAGCCGCGACAACTATCCCAACCCCGTTACGAGCAGCAGCAATCCGTACGTCCCGTTGAACACGCCGGCAATCGGCGATTTGATGGATATGTTCACCTTCAGCAAGTGAGTCTGTCGTTGTGTGAAAGGGCAAAGCCCCACCCGGTCGCAGGAAGCGGCAGGGTGGGGTTTGTGTTTCCCGTGCGTTCCCCTGTGCCCCCCGTCGTGAGCGATTTTCCCGCCCCGGAATCCCCAACCGATCCCGCGCATCCGTTATTCTAGTAAGTGCACTCTTATGCCTAAGACAAAGATTTCCGGCGCCGCCGCGATGGCCGCGTCCAGCAATAATGGCTCCAACCCTGAACGTGAACGTGTCTTCGCCGCGTACCGCCAGTTCGGTTATCTCGAAGGCGATCTCGATCCGCTTGGTTTCCTTCGCCCGCGCCCCACGCCCGAACTCGAAGACGATGGCGAGTACGCTCGCGAAGCCCGTTCTATTTACTCCAGCACCATCGGCGTGGAGATCAATCACCTCTATGCTCCCGAGCGTCGCCGGTGGGTGTTCGAGCGCATGGAAGCACCGTCGCAAGGATTTGAAGTCACCGAAGAAGACCAGCAGCGCATCCTCGATCTGCTCATTCGTGCCGATGTTTTCGAGCAGGTCATGCAGCAGCGCTATCTCGGCAGCAAGCGCTTTTCACTGGAGGGCGTCACTGCTCTGATCCCATTGGTCGACGAAGTTCTTGACAGCGCTTCGCGCCTCGGAGCGATCGAGTTAGTCATGGGCATGAGCCACCGCGGGCGTCTCAATGTCATCGCTCACGTCGCGAAGCGTCCGCCCCAGGAAATCTTTGCTGGATTCGAAGACGTCGACCCGCGCAGTGTTCTCGGCTCCGGAGACGTGAAATATCACATGGGCGCAACGGGCGAATATGTGACGCACAGCGGCGGCAAGGTTCACATTCACCTGGTCTCGAATCCCAGTCATCTTGAAGCCGTTGATCCCGTCACCGTCGGACGCACCCGCGCCAAGCAGGATCGCACCGGCGAAGGCGGGCGCGAAAAGTATCTTCCGCTCCTCGTTCACGGCGATGCCGCCTTTGCAGGGCAGGGAATTCTTGCCGAGACGATGAACTACGCCGACCTTCCGGGATACACGGTCGGCGGCACGATTCACGTTGTCGTCAACAATCTTCTCGGCTTCACGACCAGCTACACCGAAGAGCACTCCACGCGTTTCGCCGCCTGCATCGCGCGCCGCCAGTCGATCCCGATTTTCCACGTCAACGCGGAAGACGTTGACGCCGTCGTGCGCGTCGCTCGCATGGCCGTCGAATATCGCTATCAATTCGGTACCGATGTCGTTATAGATCTCATCGGATATCGTCGCCACGGCCACAGTGAAGTCGACGACCCCACCATCACGCAGCCGCTGCTCTACAAAAAGATCAAGGAGCATCCGCCGCTCTGGGAAATCTATGCCGACGACATCGGCGCCACCGACGCTCAATCTCGCGCCGACGCCATCAAAGCGGAATTCGAAGCCGCTCAGAAAAAAGCCGGCAGCCTCAAGTCCAAGCCCCTGATGCGCGAGCTTCCCAAATATTGGGGGAAATATTTCGGCGGCATCCATCGTCCCGAATTCGAAGTCGAAACCGGACTCTCATCCGAAGAATTATCGGATCTCACCGCTCGACTGACGACTTACCCTGCAGACTTCCACATCCATCCCAAGGTAAAGAAGCTCCTCGAGCAGCGAGCCGAAATGGGCAATGGGAAGCGCCCCGTCGATTACGGCATGGCCGAGGCACTGGCCTTCGCCAGTCTCGTAAAGACGGGCACGCACGTTCGCATGTCCGGACAGGACACTCGCCGCGGCACCTTCAACCAGCGACACTCGGTCCTCATCGACATCGAGAACGAAAATGAATACGTGCCGTTGGAAAATATCGCTGCCGATCAGGCGCGCTGCGAAATCTACAACTCCACGCTTTCCGAAGCCGGAGTTCTCGGCTTTGAGTACGGATACAGTCGCGACTATCCCGAATCGCTGGTTCTCTGGGAAGCCCAGTTCGGCGACTTCGTCAACGTTGCCCAAGCCATCATCGATCAGTTCATTAGCGCCGGAGAAGCCAAGTGGAATCTTCTCTCCGGCCTCGTGATGCTTCTTCCGCACGGCTACGAAGGCCAGGGGCCGGAACATTCCAGCGCCCGTATCGAGCGCTTTATCCAACTCGCGGCCAAGCACAACATCCAGATCGCGCAACCCTCGAACGCCGCGCAATATTTCCATCTCCTGCGCCGCCAAGCCTTGCGCCACTGGCGTAAGCCGCTCGTCGTCTTTACTCCAAAGAGCATGCTGCGTCATCCCGACGCGAGCTCGCCCATCGAAGATTTCACCCACAAGAATTTCTTGAACGTCCTCCCCGACAACGAAGTCGGAGAAGCCGAACGCATACTGATCTGCACCGGAAAAATCGGCCACGAACTTCAGAATGAGCGCAAGAAGCGAAACGACACGACGACCGCGATCGTCTTCTTGGAGCAGCTCTATCCCTTCCCGGAAGAAGAAGTCGTCGCCGAATTCGATCGCCACGGTAAGACCGCCGACATCGTCTGGGTGCAGGAAGAGCCCGCGAACATGGGAGCCATGTTTAATATGCTCCCGCGCCTGAAGCGTCTCGCCGGCAACCGCCCGGTCCTCAGTGTCAAGCGCAGTTCAGGCGCAAGCCCGGCCACTGGCAGTGCCAAAGCCCACGAAGTAGAACAAAAAACGTTGCTGACCCTGGCATTCACCATTAAGTAACGAAATGGGGTTTTCTAGAACCGGGGTGCCCCATTTCCGGCCTCCTTTGCCGTAAGTGGGGATTTTGATCTTCTCCCTTCGTCACACCGCCCGCTCACAGGTATACTCATCCACCAGTTCGACCAATCCCGTTCGAGGATCTCGTTCCATGGGTCGTATTCTTTCCGCAATTGTTCTCCTACTCAGCGCGGCTGCGTATTCGCTCTCCCAAACCTCCGGTACCTTCACGAAAGATGTAGCCCCGATTCTTCAGCAGCATTGTCAGACCTGTCATCGTCCCGGTGAAGCCGCTCCATTCCCGCTTCTGACCTATGAACAAGCGCGTCCCTGGGCCACCAGCATGAAGCGTGTCGTCAAGCAAAAGGTCATGCCGCCCTGGTTTGCCGATCCCTCGGTCGGACATTTTTCCAACGACCGCTCCCTCAATGATAAAGAGATCAGCACGATCCTTGCTTGGGCGAATGCCGGAGCGCCCGAGGGCGATCCCGCCGACATGCCGCCTTCCGCGACGTTCACCGAAGGCTGGGGAATTCCCAAGCCTGACATGATTTTCGAGTTGCCGCAGGCCTTCTCGGTTCCCGCCTCCGGCATGGTGGAGTATCAATACGTCATCCTGCCTACCGGCTTCACCAAAGACACGTGGGTACAGGCTGCCGAAGCGCGTCCCACGGACCGCTCCGTGGTCCATCACATCATCGCCTACGTGCGCGAGCCCGGATCGAATTACTTCAAGGGTCAAAAGCCCGGCGTCTTTTTCGAGGCTCCTCCTCCGAAGCAGGACGACAAAAACGACACCAGCGCGCTGCCCAGTGACTTTCTCATCGGCTACGCACCCGGTCAGCCCGCCGAGATTCTTCCGCCCGGACAAGCCAAGTTGATTAAGGCCGGTTCCGACATCGTGCTGGAAGTCCACTACACGCCAAATGGAAAGGCAACCACCGATCGCACGCGCGTGGGACTTGTTTTCGCGAAAGAGACGCCAAAAGAACGCGTGCTGACGCTCTCGGCGGTGAACGGCACGTTCAAGATTCCGCCCGGAGATCCGAACTACCAGGTCGACGCCGCGTTCTCCGTTCCGCGCGAAGTGAAACTGATCTCTCTTCATCCGCACATGCACGCGCGCGGCAAAGACTTCGAATATCGCCTCAAGTTTCCCAACGGCGATACGCAAACACTGCTCAAAGTTCCCGCCTACAACTGGCACTGGCAACTCTGGTACTACCTCGATCAACCCATCACGCTTCCCAAAGGAATGCAGATCGAGTGCACTGCTCACTTCGACAACTCCGCCGATAACCCGGAAAATCCCGACCCCACCAAGACCGTGATCTGGGGTCAGCAGAATTCGGACGAAATGATGGTCGGTTTCTTCAACCTCGTCTTCGACGCCAAGATCCCCGCGTCCGACCTCCTCCCCAAGAGTGAGCCAAAAGTCGCAAAGAACTGAGTGAGATGCTTAGAAAGCTCGTGTAGGGCGGACGCCTTCGTCCGCCCCTGAAGCGATGCGAGGTAGATGCTCGATAGGCTTCCACGCATCCCGGGGTTTTGACCGAAATCCCAAAAACTTTGTCTTCCCGAGCGAAGCGAAGGACCTATGCAATCTTCGCGACCTCATCAATGACCGCTGGGCTGCGCAAGGCCCCGATGCCCATCCCGAATGTTAATCTAGCGTTCCAACCGCCATGTCTCGCCTTCGCCATCCCCTCCGCATCGCTATCGATACCGGAGGCACCTTCACCGACTGCGTCTGGACCGATCCGAAGACGCGTCGACTCCAAATGCTAAAAGTCTTCTCGACCCCGGCTGATCCATCCCAAGCCATCGTTGAAGCGCTCAAGCAGATTACATCCGCCGAGGACTTCATCCTCCTCCATGGCACAACCGTCGGCACCAACACGCTTCTCGAACGCAAAGGAGCGCGCACTGCTCTCGTCACCACCGCGGGCTTTGAAGACGCCATCGAAATCGGACGCCAGGCCCGTCCCAAGCTCTACGACTTCTTCTTCGATCGCATCGAGCCCCTGATCCCCAAAGACCTGCGTTTCGGAATCAACGAACGTACATCCGCCGATGCCGAAATTCTGACCGCACCCGCGACCGAAGAATTGCGCTCACTCGCCGCTCGCGTGGCCGCCGCAAAACCGCGATCCATCGCCATCTCGCTCCTGTTTTCCTTTGCCAATCCTAAGAATGAAAACGCGGTTGCCGAAGCCTTGAAAGCATTGGGTGTGCCGCTCTCGATCTCTCACGAAGTCCTACCCGAATTCCGTGAATACGAACGTACTTCGACAGTAGTCATCAACGCCTACCTGCAGCCAGTAATGCAAAGTTACCTCGAGAAGCTGGCCCGCACCGTGGGAGAGCGCCCCTTCGAGGCCGCGAAAAGCGAGAAGAACGACAGGGCTTTAGCCCCCATGGCCTCACGCATCTTCGTCATGCAATCCAGCGGAGGCATCACCGCACTCTCCACGGCCGCGCGCGAACCTGTCCGAACCGTACTCTCAGGACCTGCCGGAGGCGTAGTCGGCGCGGTCGCAACCGCACACGCCAGCGGCTTCCACAACATCATCGCGTTTGACATGGGAGGCACGTCCACCGACGTCTCTCTCGTCGAAGGTGAAATCAAGACCGCCAACGATGCCCAAATCGCTGGATTTCCCATCGGCGTTCCCATGCTCGACATCCATACCGTCGGCGCCGGCGGAGGCTCGCTCGCCCGCTTCGACGCCGCCGGGGTCCTCCGCGTCGGCCCCGAATCCGCTGGAGCCGATCCCGGCCCTATCTGTTACGGTCGGGGCACGCAACCCACTGTCACCGATGCCAATCTTCTCCTCGGTCGTCTGCAGCCCACGCGCTTTCTCGGCGGAGACTTTACTCTCGATCTCGATCGCACCCGCCGCATTACCCAAGAGTGGCTCAAGAAATCCGGCTCCAATCTCACTCTGGAAAAATTCGCCGCCGGGGTGATTCGAGTCGTGAACGCCACCATGGAAAAAGCGATCCGTGTTGTCTCCATCGAGCGCGGACGCGATCCTCGCCAATTTGCCCTCGTTGCCTTCGGCGGCGCCGGAGGCCTTCACGCCTGCGACTCTCGCCGAGGCTCTTAGCATTCCGCACGTCATCATTCCCGCGTTTCCCGGCGCTTTATCTGCTCTGGGCATTCTCGCCAGCGATGTCGTGAAGGATTATTCCCGAACAATCCTTTGGCGAGTCAGCCGTGAAATCCCGCACGCGAAAATCAATGTGGAATTCGCCGCCCTCGAAAAAATCGCTGCCAGAGATTTCCGCGACGAATCCTGGCAGGGAAGTCCGCGATATCGACGAACCATCGACCTCCGTTACCGCGGCCAGGGATACGAACTGAATATCCCACTAACGAAAAATCTCCTCCGGGACTTCGAACAAGAACACCGCCGGCGCTACGGATACACGCATCCTTCTCGCGAGATCGAACTAGTCACGCTCCGCGTCAGAGCGGTCGTGAAATCTACCTCAGGCCGTGGGGGGCGGCCGCCTTCGGCCCCCAGGCCGAGCAAAGCTCGGCGGGGCGTCCGCATCCGAAGCCCCCATCCACTTCGAAGGCAAGAAACTGAAGACGCAAGATCTACTCCCGGGAGGAACTCCGGCCAGGAAGGAAATACGCCGGCCCCGCCATCATCACCGAATACAGCGCCACCACAGTAATCCCACTGCGAAAGCGTTTCGAAATCGACAAAGCCGCCAACCTGATCGTCTCCCTCTGAGCGCCAAAGAGTTTTCCTCTGTGAACCCCGGGTCCCCTGTGTTGAAAGATTTTTTGCCGCGATTGTTAAAATCCGATGAAAATCGCCTCTCCAACCCGGCAACGCGCCACTCGGTACTAGGTACCCGGTACTGCGTTATATAAAATGATCCCGTGAAACCAAGCATCTTCGTCGTCGAAGACGATCCCGATATTTCCCGACTCGTCCGCCATCACCTTGAAAATGAGGGTTTCGTCGTTCGCGTCTATCCCACCGGATCGAATGTTCTATCCGACTCCGAGCGCCAGCGCCCGGCTCTTTTCATTCTCGACATCATGGTCCCCGGAAAGGATGGTCTCGAGATCTGCCGCAACATCCGCCAGACTCCGGGTTTGTCGGCAGTTCCCGTAATTTTTCTTACGGCCAAAAGCAGTGAAGCCGACCGCGTTCTCGGTCTCGAGCTCGGTGCCGACGACTACATCGCCAAGCCTTTCAGTCCGCGAGAGCTCGTGGCCCGGGTCAAAGCCGTCCTCCGCCGCTTCGAACGCCCCTTGCCACCCAGCCCGATGACGGTTGGAGAAATCGAGATTGATCCTTCCGCCATGACCCTCACCGTTCGCGGTGCCATGGTGCCCACCACTGCTACCGAGTTCCGCCTGCTCGATTATTTCGCTCGCCATAAAGGACGCGTCTTCAGCCGCGACCATCTTCTCGATTCCGTCTGGCGCGATACCGCGTACGTCACCCCGCGCTCGGTCGACGTCTATGTCCGCCGCATCCGCGAAAAGATCGAGCCCGACCCCGAGAACCCGCGCTATCTGAAAACCGTTCGCGGCGCCGGATACCGCTTCGAGGTCCCAAAATGATAGGCACTCCCCACAAATCGGGTGGGATTTTGACTTTCCTAAGGAACTCGATTTCACTTGTTGGTCCTGAATCCCTAATATGAGGAGAATGTGAAGAACCGCATTTTCTTCAAGTTGCTCGCTGTCTTCTTCGTCGTTATCGCCGCTACCGCCGCCATTCTCGACGTCACCATCGGCAATGCCTGGGAAGCCTCGCTGCGCGGCGATATTGAGCGCAACCTCACGCAAAAAACGATCTTATTCGCGCACCGAGTCGACACCGATCGCGTCCACTCGCTCCCCAACATCGCTGCGCAGGAAGCGAGAGCCGCCGGAGCCCGCGCCACGATCATCGATTCTTCCGGCAAGGTCCTTGCAGATTCTGAATCTGATCCCGCCAACATGGAGAACCATGCCACCCGCGCCGAGTTTGCCTCCGCCCTTTCAGGCAAGACCGGCGAGAACGAGCGCCGCAGCGCCACTCTCGGTATCCCGTTTCTCTATGTTGCCGTTCCCATCTCTGGAGGTGCGGTCCGTCTCGCCTATCCCCTTTCCGACGTTCAAGCTGTCCAGTCGCAGGTACGCCGCCCTCTGATTCGAGGATCTCTTCTCGCCTGTCTCGTTGCGCTTCTGATTGCCATCACGGCTTCCGTATGGACTTCGCGCCGTCTCGAACGCATCGTCGATGTCGCAGCCCGCATCGAGCGCGGAGATCTTCGCGCCCGCGTCGATGACACCCCGCTCGACGAAATCGGACGCGTTGCCGCAGCTATCGATCGCACCGCCGGACAGGTCGAGCGCAGTTTCGCCGCCGTTCGCTCGAGCCAGCGCCAGCTTGAGACCTTACTGAACAGCATGCAGGACGCCGTCATCGCCGTCAGCTCTGACGGCCTTGTCCGCTGGGCGAACCAGCCCATGGATCGCCTCGTTCCGCAGCGTACTCGTCTCAACGCGCCCGTTGTCGAAACCATCCGCGACCCCGATTTTCTCGCCGCCGTAAAAGCCGCAACCACCAACAAAGACGTCACTACCGCCCGCGCTACATCAATCGTTCCTGGCCGTGCCTTCGATGTGACCGCCGCTCCGCTCCCCGATGGCGGCGCTGTCGCCGTGCTCCGCGACCTCACCGAAACCGAGCGCGTAGAAAAAACTCGACGCGACTTTATTGCAAATGTCTCGCACGAACTCCGAACGCCCCTTACATCAATTCAGGGATATTCCGAAACTCTCCTCGACACCGCACCCGAAAATTCTGGCTCTACCCGTGAGTTTCTCGAAATCATTCGCAAGAACGCCGCTCGCATGTCGCGCCTTACTGAAGATCTGCTCACCCTCGCGCGAGTCGAGTCTGGCGAGACTCGCTTCGACACCGAGCCCGTCGCTCCGATCGAACTATTGAATGATGCAGAGGAAAGTTTCCGCGAAATCGCCCGTGGACAAGGCGTCGAACTTCAGATCATCGATGCGCAGGGAAGCAGTGGCTCCATCGAATCGCTGCCGTCCGTCCTTGCCGACCGCGAAGCCATTCACCAGGTATTTTCAAATCTGATCGACAATGCCATGAAGTACGGACGTGCTGGCGGGCGCATCGACCTCGGCGCTCGTTCCGCCGACCGCGGCATCGAATTTTATGTCCGAGATCTCGGCGCAGGAATCTCCTCCGAGCACCTGCCACGCCTCTTTGAACGCTTCTATCGCGTCGATAAAGCCCGTTCCCGAGAGTCCGGAGGCACCGGCCTCGGTCTCGCCATAGCCAAGCACATCGTGCGTGCCCACGGCGGTTCCATCCGCGCTGAAAGCGAACTTACCAAAGGCAGCACCTTCCTCTTCACCCTGCCCACCGCCTAGACACATGTGGCGACGGCCGCCTCGGCCGTCCAGCCAGGGCAAGGCCCGGCAGCAAGCCCTGAGTCTTAAGCCCATAAAGTTCCCCTCACACCGGCGTCATCCTGACCGGAGCCGCTTATCGGGCACAGGGAAGGATCTCGCGTGCAACGTATACGACCTTGCCACGGGTCCTTATGAAGGGAACGCCATATTCCCCTTGCATTTGTTCTGTCTTGTCCGACAATGATCCTTGCAAATATGTAAATGTGATTTGCCCGAGTGAAAAAATGACGGAAAATTCACAGCTTATTAACCGCAACTTCAACCGAAAATTCTATGCTTAGCCGTTGGCCATCCGATCTCATAAACGGCAGACGACCGGCGACGGTCCCGCACGAGTTCCGCGTCGCCCGCGTCCCCGCCCGGCGGATACACTCATGAGCACCGCGATCAAGAGCCCGACTCCCGAACCGGCCCACCATTACATCGTGCGCCGCACCGTCGAAGCCTGTCACATGGCCAAAGAAGCCGCGGGCGCGGCGGCCGAAGGCATCGCCACCGGATCGACCGCTCTTCTCAATTCCCTCCGCCAGCGCGAACGCGAACTCGATACCCTCGACATGGAAATTGACAGCGGTGTAACTACCGCGATCACCGAGGTTGGCCCCGCCGAAGCTCGGGAGCTCCTAGCCTGCATGAAATTCATGATCGGCCTCGAGCGCATCGGCGATCTCCTGCTTAGCTTCGCCAACAGCGCTCTATCCGTCAGCGGACGCATCGACTCCGAAGACACTCGCGACCTCACTCAAATGGCGACCATCCTCGAAAAGATGCTGGCGGATTGCGGCAGCGCATTCTCCGCCCGCGAGATCGGTAAAGCCGTCGACGTTCTCCGCGCTGACGCCGAGATGGACCGGCTGCGCAATCTGATCTTTCTACGCCACATCGAGAATCCCGAGAACGTCGCCCGTCAGGCCAGCCTGCAAGTCATTTTCATGACGCAATCCCTCGAGCGCGCAGGCGATCACGCCAAGAATCTTGCCGAAGAAGTCTGCCACTTCGTCAGCGGGCATACCGTCCGCCACGTCCTGATCGCCTATGACAAGCCCGTCGAGCAAATGTTCATCGACTACCTCCGCCGCCGCGACCAGCACCACTAGAAGAAATAAAACAGAAAAGAAGAAGCAAAACGGTACCCCACCCTTGTCGCGTCTTGTGCGACAGGGTGGGGGACTTCGACTTCGATTGAACAATTTCGCGGGTGCCCCATTTCTCGCGCGTTCTTTGCACGAGAGGTGGGGTTTCTAAATTCTGAACACCCGCGAGATCACTGCACTTTCAAACTAATCGTCTGCGACCGCGTCACTCCTCCCCCGCTAGCAGTCACCGTAATCGTAGAGGTCCCAACGCCGGCGCTAGCAGCCGCTTTCACCGTCAATGTGCTGCTCCCGCTTCCCGGCGATGCGATCGTCACGGGTGCAAACGTTCCCGTCACATTCTTGGGAAATCCACTTACCGACAGCGCAACGCTGGACGCGAACCCGTTGCTGCCCGCTATCGACAAAGTCAGCGGTAACGACCCTCCCCGCGATAGCACCAGAGTTGTTCTGCTCACAGTGAGCGCAAATGTAGGACCGATCACCGTGAGTCCCAAAGACAGTGTCTTCGTCACGCCTCCGCCCGACGCCGTAACAATCGATGAATAAGTCCCGCCAACTGTTCCGGACGCCGCCGTCAGTGTCAGCGTGCTGCTTCCATTCCCCGGAGCCGCAATGCTCGTAGGCGCAAACTTTGCCGTCACGCCCTTCGGCAGCCCACTGACGGACAGCGTGATTGCCGACTTGAATCCGTCTATCGCAGCGGTAGAAATGATCAGAGCGCTCGAACTTCCAGCCGCAACAGTTGCGCTCGTTGCGCTGCTTGAAAGCGTGAATGTGGGCACGGCCACAGTGATTGTGACGTTTGCAGTTCGCGTCAAACCTCCACCGGTTCCGCTGATGATGACGGTTGAGCTCTTCGCTGCCGCGCTGCTGGTCGCAGAGAACGTGACAGTGACGGGAGTGTTTCCCTTAATCGTCGCTGCAGAAAATTTCACTGTTACTCCCGCCGGTGCTCCGCTCGCGCTCAGGGTCACTGCAGATCCAAATCCGCCTTGCCCCGTCAGCGACACCGTCGCAGTCGCCGATCCGCCCGGCGCCAACAAAATGCTGGACACACTCGGACTCAGCGTGAAATTTAACTGAGTACCTGCGCTCCAGTGATTCACCAGCACACTCGCGTCCACCGAACCCAACCCGGTTGCTTCGTCATAACCAGTCCCGCTGCTGAACCCCGAGACTCCGGGTACGCTGTTGTTGCCGCTCGTCACATCGTGGAACACCGCTGCTCCTCCGCTGGAGAACTGCTGATTTGCTAAAGCATAGAAGCCCGAATTCGCATTCCCCTGCGCCGCGCCAGCATGCTCCACTAGTAACGCCATCACGCTCGCCAGCGAAGGCGCCGCCGCCGAGGTCCCCGAGGCATAAAACACTCCTCCCTGCACCTGGACCACGTACGCATCCTGGATCGATGCGTGCATCGACACATCCGGAATGTCGCGCTTGTTGTCCGCTGGAACTCCGGGCGCGGCCTGCCATCCCGGCTTGCTGTACACGGTGCTGGCTCCTCCTCCACCCGCCCACAATCCACCGCTCCAGTTGCTCTCGTTCCATGCGGACTCTGGAATGTAGCTGATCGCGGACGACTGCCCCGTGCCATTGGTTGGCGACCAATATTGTGCCGAGTTATACAAATCGTTGAATTGTGTTCCGCCCACGCACGTGCTGTAAGGGGTCGAGCACAGTCCATTCACCGCTCGTCCTTGTGTTGCTGTTGTCTGCGAAGGCGAATCGCATCCCGCTGCACCGTTGTCGCCCGACGAGACGAACACCGTCATCCCTTGCGCGGCTGCCTGCGCCCACGTCGCATTCCAGAACGCGTTGCCAGCTGAACCGAGCGATGCTTCGCACAATCCATAGCTCAGCGTTACGATCGGCGCGACATTATGGTTCACCGCGTACTGCGCCGATAGATTGATCCCGTCCATTGTGGTCGTCGATTTCGAAGTTACGAACTTGATCGCCGCATTCTTCGCGATCGCTCCCGCCCATTCCACATCCATCGCAGATTCCAGTTCGTCGTCGCACCACGGGAATCCCGGATCAGCTCCATTCACGATGATCTGCGGATCGTTCGCCGGCAGGCCGGCATTCGTGCGGAACGTTCGTATGTCGGAAAGCGCGACGTCCACGCGCCCCAGAACTGCAATGCTTTGCCCCGTGCCGTCGAGCCCCTGGCTGTACAGTGGCGCGACGTCGTAAATCGTCGCCCAGTCCTGTGGCATCAGGAAGTGGGCGCCGTTCGCCGCCGTATATTGGGGCGCAACAACATGCGAAGGCACACTCCGAAAGTCGTGCAACGAAACCACTCCGCGCACGACCGCCGCGAGCGCCTGCGGAATTTCCGGATCCCTCGCATTCGCATAGTGCCTCTCGCCGCGGACCAAATATTTCTGAATGCTGGCATGGAAAGCCGAATTTACCTGTGCAGCCGTTCCGCTAAACACGATCGTCCGTCGCGATGCGGGAATTTCTTCCACCTCCATTCCAAACGACCGCAGCCACTTCGTCACCTGCTGGAGATCATTCGCCGAGATCCCAAAATTCCGTCCAAATTGCTCCGGAGTTAGCCAGCGATGGTAGTACGGTGACTCCGCATCCTGCTGCCCTCGGATCAGTTCCTCCAACGCCACGTCCTGCGCTGGATCGGCGCGCAGCACCAGCACCATCCGCCCCATATAAAGCTCCGGCTCCGCTTTGCCGATGGAAAACTCAGGCCGCGCCAGTGGATGGCGTTGCTTCGAAAGCACAACCCGCTGATCATTCAGTACGGGAGACGAGACACGGTCCGTCGGAAGGATCGATAAGAGATCTCTCACTGAATTGGTGCTCTCCGGAGCCTGGGCCCACGAGTTCAGTGAAATACACAACACGAAAAGCGACACCGCAAGCGTCTTTCTTGTTTCCATATGCACCTCGATTGGAGTGTTGGCGCGAAGAGGCAAGGGGAGGCCACGCTGATCCATCGGCAAACCCGCTCCCGACTTCACAGAACGATGGTCGCTTTCGATCACGCTGGTAATGAAAAAAGGTAACGGCGCAAGTACCCGCGCTGGGCAGAGAAGAATCGACTGCCTTTACAACCGTCGAAGAGCGGCTCTTTCTAGGGCCGCGTAAATCACGGAGGAATTGGTCAGCGCTTCAGCGCCCGTGGGTTAGTTTCCTCGCGAAACGAATCTCATCCTGCATTGACACGCTTCGATCACGCTTCTACCATCCGATCAAATTCTGATCGCTGATTTCACGCGCGGGTGTGGAATCCATCGATCCTTCAAAGGGCGTGCAATGAAAATTTCCCATCGCAACCGTCAAATTCCGAATAGCACTAATCAACAGCAAGGCGGCACAGCGCGCATCCTGCCCGTTTTTGCCATTCTCTTCGTGATTGCCCTGGGTGCGCTCGCCGCGCCCCGGTCCTCTCCACAAGATCGCGACCATGACCGCGACTTCGATCGCTTCATTTTCGTTGGGCGCGAACGCATGGCCATCGATTTCGGCGGCGGCAACGGTGGACGGCCCTCAAGTGATGCGCTCTGTGCGCAGGACTCCGTCGCCGTCGGCTTCCACGTGCAGACCGGCGAGTTCTTCAACACCGCGTGGCTGGATTGCGCGCGCATTGATCATGATGGCCGCCTCGGCGACCAGCGCCAGATGACTGTCCGCACCGGCAGTCCCGGCGGACGTCCGGTCCACGATGCCTACTGTCCGGAGCACTTCGCACTACGCGGCCTGCGTGGCCGCACCGGCGCTTCTATCGACGAAGCTGTCGGCGAATGCAGCCCGCTCCACGAAATTGCATCCCGCGTCGACAATGCTCGTACCGAGTGGACTCAGCCCGTCGTGCGTCCGAATCCCGGAGGACATCCTGCCCAGGCGGAATGCCCGCGCGGTTCCGTTGTCACCGGCTTCCGCTCCACCAGCGGCGAATACATGGACCACCTCTGGATCGTGTGTTCCGAGCTTCGCGCCCGGGATCACGACCACGACCACGATCACTAAGCGCACTGCTCGACGGACCTGGCATCCGCCGAGGCGGGCGTAGCATTTTTTCTTTGCTCCGTAGTTCGCTCGCCTCTGCGGATCAGCAAAATTGCTCCCAGAATCGCTACTGACGCCAGCACTACGCGCGTGGTCAACGCTTCCGAAGCCAGCAGCCATCCGAGAAATACTGCGACCGCCGGATTCGCATACGTGTGCGTCGCCACCAGCGCGGGCGGACATCGTTGCAGCAACCATGTGTACGCCGTAAACGCCACGATTGATCCGAACACGATCAGATACGCCAGCCCGAGCATCGACTTCAAGGAAACCGCCGACCACTGCAGCGAATGAAACTCGCCACTCGCTCCGGCGGCAGCCAGCAGCATGACCGCGCCGCAAATCGTCGGCAGCGCCGTCCGTCCCAGCGCATCTTCCGGAAGCTTCAGCTTCGGCGAGATCACCACTCCCGCCGCCCACGACAACGATCCCACAAGCACGGCGATCATCCCGATCAGGCTCGATCTTTTAGCCGACAACTCCGCGCCCGTCAGCAGCGCAACGCCGATCACGCCAATTCCCAAACCCAGTGCGCTCAATCGGCTGATCTTCTGTTGGCCGCTCATCCACGCCAGCACGAGGATGAACATCGGTTCTGTCGCGATCAGTAGTGCCGCCAGCCCCGACGAAACGTGCTGCTCCGCCCAGTGCAGCGAGCCATGCCCGATCAGAAAAAACAGCGCTCCGAGAATCCCTCCCGCAATCCAGTGCTCGCGCTTCGGCCGGTATCCCCGCGCACACGCCCATACCAACAAAACACTCCCGGCCACACTGTGACGAAGGCCTGCGGTGACGAGCGGCGGAATCGTTTCCACAGCGTAGCGAATCGCAAGATACGTCGATCCCCAGACGATGTAGATGGCCGCAAAGGCGAACGCCAGCTTGATCGACTCAGCGCGGCGCTTGTCGTCACGCTTCGGATTTGGTTGAGGCACGATCACAGGTCTGCCTCCTATGTGTATCACCTTGCCGCTGCGAATCATCGCCATGATTTGCGCCGGATTGTCTCGAAACATAAGCTAACCTCTAAACGTGTAATCAACGGTTAGGTGATGTTAGATGCAAAAATGCTAACTTGTCAATGCGCTTTTAATGGTTAGATAATAAATGCAGCCAAGGAGTGAATATCCAGCAAACCACGAAAACTTCGAAGCGGCTGCCGCAGTTCGAACTGATCGGCGGATCCGTCTGTCTCGACTTCCTCAACACGCTCGACGACCGATACAGCAGCCAGCCCAAAGAACTGCTCCCGCACTACATCGATCTGGTGCGCTTCGCCGATGAAGCCGGAGTCCTCGACCACCGCCAGGCAGATCGCCTGGCTGCACAAAACTCAGCGTCTCCACAGTCCGCGCAACATGCCCTAACCGAGGCCATCGAGATGCGTGAAGCTATGTACGCCGTCTTCTGGGCCCTGGTTCGCAAGAAGCCCGTGCCTCCGTCAGACCTCTTAACGCTCAATCGATACATTCGGTCCGCCGCGCAGCATGCGATTCTTGCTTCGCACGGCCACCATTTTGAATGGCAATTCGATTCGTCATCGAACAATTTCGAAGCTCCGCTATGGCCGATCGCGAGATCCGCCGCCGACCTGCTCGCCTCCGATCAATTGCAATTCGTGCGAGCCTGCGCCTCGAAAACCTGTGAATGGCTATTTCTGGATGAGAGCAAGAATCATCGTCGCCGCTGGTGCGATATGACGAAATGCGGCAACCGCGCCAAGGTGCGCCGGTTTTATAAAAGACAGCTTTCTAAGAGGAAGAAAGCCGAATAGGAATGATCCTCGCAGTTCATTTGGCGGGCCGGCTGCTCACGTCGAAGCCGTAGCCTGACAGAATCGCGCCAACTTTTTCACTCTGGACAAACGCCAGAAACTGCCGCGCCGTTTCCTTATTCTTCGATGAGTTCAGAATCACGCACGCCTGCTCGATCGGCGGGTATTCGTTCGCGGGAATCTCCACATACCGCCCCTTGCTCTTCATATTCGGCGACAAAGCCAGCGAAAGCGCTATCACACCCGCGTCTGCCGCTCCGGACACCACAAACGACGCCGTCTGCGAAATGTTCTCCCCGAGCACAAACTTGTCTTTCACCTTGTCGTAGACGCCTTCCTTTTGCAGCGCTGCGACCGCCCCTTGCCCATACGGAGCGTGCTGCGGGTTGGCAATCGCAATCTTCTTTACGCCCGGATCGAGAAATACCTTCAGCCCGGAATCAATCTTGATCCTCGACTCGTTGAGCACCCACACCACAATCTTGCCCTTGGCATACGGGTAGTAGCTTCCGCTCTCCACCAGTCCCGCGCTCTCCAGTTTTTTCGGATAATCCAGGTTGGCTGAAAAAAACATATCGAATGGAGCTCCGTTCTGAAGCTGCTGAAAGAAATTTCCCGACGACCCGTACGTCACCTTCACGGTCTTGCCGGTCTGCTGCTGAAATTGCGCGGCCACGTCCTGCATGGCGAACTGCAAATCTGCCGCCGCTGCGACCGTGATCTCCTGCGCGGAGCATAAGCCGCAAGCCAAAGCCATTCCCAGAAGCGCGATGCAAACTCGCATTCGGATTTTCAATTGGCTCTCCTCCAATTCTTCCGACGGATCAAATGCAATCACTGCACATCCACAATCTTCAGCGTCGTAACTTGCCGTATCCAGCGCGCCGGCCGTTTCTCATCCGGGATCACAATCCGGTACGGACCTTCTTTCGCATCCATCGGCTTCCCATCTTTCAGGAATGTAAGAACGACCTGCTTGTCCGTAAACCCTGGATCCATTTCCGGCAGCGCAATCACCACCCGGTAGCCATCGGCCGCCTCGACCAGCAGACACGATGCCAGCCGCTTTCCCCGCAGCGCTTCGCCGAACGCAACCCCGGCCTTTTCCAGCACAGCCTTTACTGCGACTCCCTCGAATGTCGCCGAAACATCGTGCGCATTGGCCTGCACTTTTACATGCGGCAGAGCCTCCAGATCGGCCCGCGAGAGCACGGTTTGTTTTCCATCGTCATTTTGAATCGTGAGTTGCTGCGCCCAGGCTCGAACCGTCGCCATCGAAAACGCCGACAGCAGTGCGAGCAATAGGAAGCGTCTTCGAGCTTCATGCATGGAGTTGGTCCTTAAGACCTGAGTTTCCCCGAATCGATGGGATCATACTAAACCGTATAGAGATCGTCGGTAAAATCGTTGGTCGCCGACGAATTCTCGACCACACTGCAATTCCCAGCTCTAAAGGTGCACTCTCAGGATGATCGAGGGCTGGAATCGCACTGCCGAACCCTAGCCGTCGCGGCTCCTCTCGAAGCAAGCCCCGCTGGGCGCACCATCCCCTGCCGCGGTCCGTGACCGAAGCCCAGTCCTATCAATCGGATGCCTCCGCCACCACCGTGAAAATTTCTTCATACTGTCCGGCCTGCCGATCTTCGGTATATAGTGGAGCGCCACTTCTGCAAGAGAGAAGGAGAGTCCCCGTTTTGTCTTACCTCCCGCGTTAATCGACTCGGGTTCCCCCCTGGACAACGGACTTAGGCCACGGAGATTGTCATGAAGTCATTCCTGCTTGTACTGACCATTGGGGCATTACTGTCTTTCGCTGCTTGCGGAGGTGGAGGGACGGGCACAGTCACACCACCTCCGGCCACCTACACAATCAGCGCGAGCGTGACAGGTCTCTCGTCGGGCGCAAGCTTGGTCCTGCAAGACAATAACGGGAATAATCTGACGGTCAGCACAAACGGCACTTTTCCTTTCACCACTTCCGTGACCAGCGGTGGCGCTTATAGCGTTTCGATCCTGACGCCGCCCACCGGCGAGACCTGCACCCTTGGCAACAATAAGAGCGGAACCGCAACCTCCAACGTCACCGTCTCCGTCTCCTGCTCCTCCACGACCAGCCCCACCTATACCATCAGCGTCTCTGTCACGGGACTCACCTCGGGATCTTTCGAATTGCAGGACAATGACGGCGATACGCTGACGTTCTCCAGCAACACGACTCAGACATTTGCTACAAAGTACGCCAGCGGGGCGTCATACGGCGTGACCCTTGTTTCGCAGCCGGCAGGACAAACCTGTTCTGCCACCAACACAAGCGGAACCATCACGGCGAACATCACAGTTGCGGTAACTTGTTTCCGTCTCCACCGGAGACACGATCAGCGTGCTACCCAGCGGCCTCATAGGGACGCTTGTCGTGCAAGACAACCAGGGCGACTCTCTGACTTTCACCACGAACAGTACGCAGACTTTCGCCAAGTCTTATGCGAACAGTGCCACCTATTCGGTGACGGTTGTCACTCAGCCCACCGGGCAGACCTGCACACTGAGCAGCAACGCTACCGGAACCATCACTTCAAATATCACCGTCACTGCCACCTGCACCACCAACACAGTGAACGACACCATCAGCGTGACAACCACCGGACTTGACCGGCACGCTCGTAGTGCAAGACAGCAAGTCCGACAAGCTGACGTTTACGACGAACAGCACCCAAACCTTCGCTACGTCTTATGCGAGCGGCTCAACGTATTCGGTCACGGTGCTCACTCAGCCGACAGGACAGACTTGCACTCTGAGCAGCAACTCCACAGGAACCATCACTTCAAACATCACAGTGACGGCGACCTGCGTCACCAATCCTGTGTATTCGATCAGTGTCGCAGTCACCGGCCTGACCTCCGGATCGCTCGTAGTGCAAGACAGCCAAAGCGACTCGCTGACTTTCACCACGAACAATACCCAGACCTTCGCCAAGTCATATGCCAGTGGATCCACCTACTCGGTCACGGTGGAATCGCAGCCCACCGGCCAGACCTGCACGCTGAGTAGCAATTCGAGCGGCACCATCACATCGAACATCACGGTGACTGCCACGTGCGCAACTTCGGGAGGCGGTCCCAAACTCAGCGTTTCTGTCTCGGGACTTTCCGGAACGGTCACGCTTGAGGACGATCAATCGAACACCCTGACCTTCACGAGCAACGGCACTCAAACGTTTTCAAATACCTACACGGCCGGCGCGACCTATACCGTCTACGTCACCGGTCAGCCGTCTGCGCAAGCCTGCACTCCGACGTACTCCACCGCGACCATCAACTCCAGCACAACGATTTCCGTCGTCTGCGCCACCGGTGCCAACAGAGCCTTGGGTACGGTCAGCGGTGTGTCGAGCATCGCGTGTTCCGGCTCGATTGCGAATGGCGCCTGCCAGCAGATGACGGTTTCGTGCCCCGGAGTACCCGACGTCCAGGCATACGTGAAGACGAATACTCCGTCCGGCACGGTTCTGGGAACGGTCACCTACAACACTGGCACCGACGGCAACGGTTTGTACGACAGCATCTTCACTTTTGGCAGTACGGCGGTTGGCAACGTTCTAGCCGCCGGCTATACAACGGTGCAAATTTCCTGGGGTACTCCGTTCAATAGCAATCAGCCCGCCGGTTGGGTACAGGGGCCGGGCGGTGTTCTCGCATCCGCTTGCCGCTACGCCACCGTCACCAATTGGATCTATAACAATATTCAGAAGAATACGGCCATCCCGATGTGCGCCACTGCCAACAGCGGCGGCGCCGGAGTGCTGGCCTACGCCTTGTCCCAGTACCCAACGTTCGATGTTCTCTCCATGGCCGAAGTCACCAGTGGACCGCCAACCGGCCGCCTCGATTGGGGCTGTGGTTGCACGGAAGGGCAAGTTGCCAGTCCAGTGCGGAGTCGAGTACATACTCTGGGGACATGTTTCGGAAAGGTTGATGCTCGGGTCTGGGATCCAGCTTACAATCCCAATGTCCCGCCTCGGGTGCAGGAGTGTGCTCTGCCGCCGCAGTGAACGGCATTCTTCCGCCCGGAGGTCTCAACTTCTTCCTGGGTGATAGCGTCGAAGCGCCAGGAGCCACCTATAACTTCCCCAAGACCTATGTGAACCTCGTGTTCGGAGGCGCCGACAGCAGTTCTGCCATCCCCATCGGTCAGGACTGGTTCGACAACATCACCAGCACCAAGGCGCAAGCCTGTGTGGCCGGTGGCATGCATTCGCTGGCGAATACGCAAGCCGGCGCCTTGCAGATCGCCAACGACCTGATCGGCCTCTGCAAACTGCAGTAGCGGATTGTGTATAGCTTTGACTCCCCACCCTTTCGCAGGAGTTTGCGGCTAGGGTGTGAATTTTTTCTCGCCTGACCTTGCGCCCAGACGATCTCACCGACGTACGTTTTCCACAGAAATAATCCACTCTTGATGCGGATGTCCTTCACTGAGCCAATAGAAAGAGCGAAGGTCGTTTACAATCGCCTGGCGTCTCGGTCGCTTGCAATGCAGCAATCCCGTGCAGCTGACAATTCAACGGAGGGCTTCTTGATCGCTCGTCTCCCAGGCTTTGCCGTCGCAGTTTTTTTTCTGGCGTCCGCAGTCTCCGCTCAGAATGTCGCGCACTACACCACCACCAACGACAACGTGAAATACCTTTTCGCGACCGCCGAGCCTGTCCTCCACTTGAAATCCGGAGACATTCTCGACACCAACACGCTCGACTGTTTCGGCAACGGGATCAAGAAGCCCGGCGACACCATGAGCATGGCCAAGGGTGACAATCCGCTCGCGGGTCCGTTCTATGTTGAGGGCGCGGAGCCCGGCGACACTCTCGCCGTCAAGATCCTCGATCTCCAAGTCGACGGAGACACCGGCGTCGGTGCCTTCTCTCCCGGCTTCGGATCGATCAGCGCCTCGCACTACACGCCGATGCTCGAGACCAAGCCTCTTCCCGAGCGCCTGTGGTTCTATCACATCGATCACGCCGCCAACACGGCGACTTTCAAAGCCATCGACTCCGATTTTTCCGTGAAGATTCCCATGCATCCGTTCTTCGGTTGCATCGGCGTCGCTCCCGCGAATGGCGAGGCGCGCAGCTCGATCGTTCCCGCGGAGTTCGGCGGCAACATGGATTCTCCCGAAGCCAGCGTCGGCAACACCGTTTACTTTCCCGTGAACGTAAAGGGCGGTCTGCTCTATCTCGGGGATGGCCATGCCGCGATGGGTGACGGCGAAGCTGCCGGGTCGGCCATCGAGGTTCCACTCAAGGCGCGCGTCCAGTTGAGCGTGATCAAAGGGCGCACCATCGAATGGCCGCAATTCGAAAACGACGACGCCATCATGACCGTCGGCGCTTACCGCCCGCTCGAAGACGCTACTCGCATCGCCCTCACAGAACTGGTGTATTGGATCCACCGCGATTACGGACTGTCAGAACTCGACGCGTACGAATTGCTATCGAAGGTAGGAAAGTTGCACTTGAATGAAATGGTCGATCCGAATTACGTCGTCGTCGCCTCGATCGACAAAAAATATTTGCCGCCGAGAAAGAAACCGTAGTTGCGTGCGACGTAAGGAACTATCTACAGGATTCCGCAGGCCAACCATTGGGGTTTAAACGGGCATCGAAGGTGCGCCTGTCCGATTCCGTTTCTGCTCGAGGTTGGAGTATGTCCCGCAGCAATCGTACGTGTCTCCTTGTAGTTCTTTCGGTTTGTGCCAGCACGATTCTGACAGTCGCTCAGGCGGCGACCCAGACTGGATACCTTATCTCCATCAAACTCGGCTCCGGTTGCGCTCGTCTACGTATCGAGCAACCCGAGCAGTAGCGACTATTTGATTCAGGCGTACACGGCTGCGGCG
Source organism: uncultured Acidobacteriota bacterium (assembly GCA_963793945.1). Lineage (GTDB taxonomy): Bacteria > Acidobacteriota > Terriglobia > Terriglobales > Acidobacteriaceae > Sulfotelmatobacter. Next base: position 670,881 of record CAWCCE010000005.1, read on the forward strand.
AATGGAAGCTTGGTGGCGACGGTCGGTCAGAATTTTAGTCAGCCCCTTTCCTATCTGACGGCAAGTTCGCATTTTCTGTTCGCAACCGACGGAGTGAACCTTGACTCCTTCTCCGTCGCGCAGAATGACGGCGCGTTCACCGAAGTTGACTCAGTCAACGCTCAGGCTCTCGGAGGAGGTTGCGGCGGCCCCATCAACGTCTTCCTCGACCGCACAGGTAGCACCTTGTACGATCTGGACTTCCTAGGAAGTCAATGCGCGAATAACGCGTATCAAGAGTTCTCCGTGACTTCGACCGGCACCCTCGACTATATGGGAGCGCCTGTGGCGAGCCCCGGTTTCGAGACTCCATTGAGTTTTCTGGGAAACAACCAGTATGGTTACAGCGCGACTTGCTATCACTTCGATCCCGTCGTGTTCGGGTATGAGCGGGCCAGCGATGGTTCACTGACCGAATTGAATATCGTTCCGGCGATGCCATTGGGAGCTTCGGGCCAGGAGTACTGCCCGTCCTTGGGAGCTACAGATTCAGCCAATCATCTTGCGGTAGTGATGTCACCGATTTATGACTCAAACTGGCAGACAGCGGGACCGAACCAGCTTGGGGTTTACACCGCCGATGCGTCGGGCAATCTGACCACCACGAGCAGACATTCCAACATGCCGGCAGTTGTGGCTGGCAGTGTCAATCAAATCGTCATCTCGCCCTCTGGGAAGTTGCTGGCCGTCGCAGGATCCGCAGGACTGCAAGTCTTCCACTTCAACGGCGCGAATCCAATCACGCGATACACGGGGCTGCTCGCCAAAGATCCAATCGCCCAGATCTTCTGGGACAACTCGAATCATTTGTATGCCGTGAGCCCGTCGGCAGGAAAACTGTACGTTTTCACGGTAACCTCTGCGAGCGCCGTTGCGGCGCCGGGCTCGCCTTACTTGATCAAGAATCCGCTAGGGCTGGCGGTACTGTCGGAGAAGTAGGCGGATGAAGGTCCGGTCATTCTCAGAAATAAAAAGCCCCACCCTGTCACGAACTGTGGGGGTGGGGCTTATTTTTTGCTTCTTCTAGCCTTTTACGATCTTCTTGCTGCTTGCATCCCACACGGCGACCGTCTTGTTGAAGTACGAGAAATTCGCCAGGTGGCATCCGATCGCGGCGTTGTTGCCGAAGATTTCATTCTCGGCAACCGGTTTGCGCGTGCGAACCGCGTTGTAGAAGTTTGCTTGATGATCCACGGTGTCACTGTAGCCCGGAGGATTGGCGTACGACTCGCCTTCCTCGTCGACGTTCCACTTCAGGGCCGCCGGCTCCGGATGATCCTCATGCCACTTCTGTAGATACTGATCGCGCAGCGCCTTCGGCCATCCATAAATCGAATAGCTTTCCGGTTCCGGCCGTGTGTCCTGCGGCTTGTAGCTCAGGGTCGCATCTTTAATGATCATCGTGCCCTTGGTTCCGTAGAAGCCGATGAACTCGCCGCCGTCGTTATTCAGATTGCAGCGCAACGTGACGCGGAAGTTCGGATAGTCGTAGAGCGTCTCGATGAGATCTGGGAACTCGCGGCCATCCTTGAAGTGAAACAGTCCACCGGAGGATTGCGCGCGCTGTGCCGGTTCCGTAATTCCGGTAATGAACTGAATTCCCGACAGCAGGTGAACAAAGAGATCTCCGCCCAATCCTTCGCCGTAGTCGGTGAAGCAGCGCCACCGGAAGAAGCGGACCGGATCGAACGCGTGTTTGGGAGCACTACCGAGGAAGGCGTTCCAGTCAATCGTTTTCTCACTCGCATCGGGAGGAATTGGATACACCCACGCGCCGCTCGGCGAGTTGCGATCCCAATACGCGTTGATCGAGAAGACCTCGCCCAGCTTGCCCGAATCGTAAATCTCTTTCGCTTTGGCGTAGAGCACGGAGCTAACGCGTTGGCTGCCGATGGCGACCATGCGATTGTGCTTGTGCGCGGCTTCCATCATGGCGAATCCATCTTCGACGGTGTGCGACATCGGCTTCTCGCAATAAATGTCTTTGCCGGCGGCACAGGCATCTTCAAAAATGCGGCGATGGTTGTGATCCATGGTTGCGATCAGGACCGAGTCGACATCCTTGCGATCGAGAATCGACCGGTAGTCGCGCGTCGCGGGCACGTTTGGATTCTTCACCGATTCCTGCGCCGCGATGTGGCGGCTGTCGTAGAGGTCGCAGACTGCGACGCATTGAATCCCGGGGACGTTGAGCGATGCTTCAAGATGTTCGCATCCGCGAATGCCGGTGCCAATCGATGCGAAGCGGATCGTGTCGCTGGGTGCCACCGGGCGCGCCGCAGCGGAGAGTATGCGAGGTTGCAAAATGTTCTTGGCGATGGTAGTGGCGGCGATAGCGCCAGTGCCGAGCTGAATGAACTGACGACGGGAAAAGGGATTTTTGGCCATCGAATTTTTCGCCTTCCGGCGTGTCGGCTTGAACTATGCGAGCACGCGCGTACGAAACGTATTACGGCTGGAGATTATCCCACAAAAAGGGCTAGGAAGCTAAATCGTTATTCTTGCGGCATTCAATCGTTTCCGCATCCAGTCCTGAAATGGATTCCCGGCGGTTGTCGGTATTGACCCAGCGCTCCTAGGAGAAGCGCGAAAGCATAACGGAGGACGACTCGCCAGAAGGCCATTGCGTGGTTTTCGTACCCCGGATGAGCTGCCCATCGTATAATGCCGCTCCAAGAGTTCGAATTTCGGGGCGTTCATGGGTGCATTGTATGAGAGCGAACCTCCTGATCTCCGCAGTTTGCTTAGTCGTTGTCTTCACATTGTTCGTGACCTGTCCCACGTCAGCAGTCACGCAGACTAGCGCTTCGACGCAGGCCAGTGCGCCTGAGCACTCCAACATTCGCGTCGAGAATTGGACTCAGCCGCAACACGGCTGGCTCTATGTTCTCGATCCGAAACCCGATGCGAAGGTCGCCGGTGGGTCCGTCTGGTTAGTCGATCCCGTGGCGGGAAAAGTGATGGGTAGTATCCGTACTGGTGATGTCCCGGATTTTGCCCTCTCGCCAGACGGCAGACGCCTCTATGTCGCATCGGCCGTCGACGGGGATTCGAGCGAGCTTGCGGTCATCGATACGGCGCGCGGCGAAGTGCTCAAAAGCGGCATGGTCACCGGACGCCTAGGCTACGACGGGCTGCCTCCGTTTTCGACGATGGCTGTTTCCGGCGACGGCTTGGCCCTGCGCATCCTGATCGATGCTCCCAAATCGCCAGACGAGGACGCGCTTCTATTAGCGACCTTCGACACGCGTGCCGAAGAATTTCTGCCGGGCATCGTCCACCTTGGAAACTGTGGCCCGGGTCGCTTCATCTCTCACCCGACGGCAAGCCGCTTTGATTTTCTCTGTCCCCGAACGAATCGAGTTCGCATGATTAGCGTCGACGCGGACTCGCGCGCCATTCAAAACGTGGATGTCAAAATACCCTGGGAGCGGCGCGAGGGAGTTGGCGAGGCGATCGAGCTTCCTGGCTCGCAAGACGTGGAAATCGTGCGCGGAGATGGCGGCGTGTTTCATTTGAACAGCGCGACACAGCAATTCGGGGATACTCCTCTGCATCCGACACTACCCAATCGCGTTCCTCCTGCAGCATGGCCGACCTCGGTGGACGGCAGCCGGCTCTATTTGGGCTACAAGCACGACTACGACAAACATTCCGATAACCGCTTCTATCTCGATTATGGGCGGCCACCGAATATCCGGCCGAACAACGCGACTGCGGACGAATTCCGCGTGATCGACACGCGCACGTGGCGGAAAGTCGGAACCATTCGGACGAAGATGCCCTTCTGGAGCGCCGTGATGGGCAACGACGGCAAGATGATCTACGCGACGGCTCCGCAGAAGCACAGCGTTCTAGTGATCGACACAGGGAGGATGAAAGAGGTCGGCGCCCTCAAGGTCGGCGGAGCGCCAGCGCTCGCGCTCGTGGCACCGTAAGGCGTTTGGGGGCTGGAAACAGTTGCTACTCGTCGGCTTTCGCTGCTCGGGGCAGACCCGTCGAATGCGTTCAGCGCAAGCTCCGTCTGCCCCTCCTGAGCATCTTGCAAATCCGCCGAGCAGCAACAAGCCCTAGCGGATCACCTCATAAACCTCGCCACTGGAATAAGTGTTATATCCCGTGGCGACGCCATAGAGATCCCCCTGACCATCCATCACAAAATTGCTGTAGGGGCCGTCGAGGGGCGTGCCGTGGAAGTGAACCAGAGTTTTGTCGGTATAGCTGCCGGATGAATTTGGCGTGAGTTCGTACACGACACCGCAACCTGGCGCATTGGAGCACTGGTTATCTCCACCATAAGCGGTCGAGCCGAAGAGATCTCCGGCGCTGTCAAAGATGACTCCACTGAATGGATTGAGGCCGTCGCCGCCCCGGAAGGCATGCAGGACGCGTTCGCTATATTTGCCGCTGGAATGGGCGATGAGCTCGAAGACGGTTCCGTCCTGATATTTTCCGCCCGAGTAGGTCGTGCTGTAGATGTTTCCCGCGTTGTCGAAGGTGACGCCATAGACCGGACCGGCGCCGTCGTTGCCGCCGGTGAAGCTGTAGAGAACGTTGAACGACCATGTACCGTTGGCTTCCGGCGACATTTTGAAAACGGTGCCGCAACCAGGATAAAGGACGGGGCAACTGCTCAACCCACCGCCTGCGGCGGTGCCATACAAGTTGCCATTGGAATCGAAGGTCAGACTTCCGTGGCCGGGATTAGCGCCGTCGCTTCCCGCGGTGAAGGTGTGCAGGATGTTGTAGTTCCACGTGCCATCCGAGTTCGGCGTGAGTTGAAAAAGCACGCCGGCGTTATACGTGCCGCCAAAGGTGGTAGTGCCGTAGAGATTGCCGGACTTATCAAAAACCACACCGGCAATAGCCCAATTCCCGTCGGTACAGTCGAAATCGTGCAGGTTGTTTTCTGTCCACGATCCGTCTGAGTTGTGGGTGAGCTTGAATACGGTTCCGCAATTGGAAGCGCCGCCGTATTGCGACGTGCCGTAGAGATTGCCGCTGGCGTCGAAGACGACGCCGGCGCGGATGTTGAGAGGCTCGTTGCCTCCGGTGGAAGTCCAGAGGACATTCTCAGTCCAGGTGCCGTCTCCGTTGGGACTGAGCTCAAAGACCGTGATCAGCGAAGGATCATACTGATCGCCGGTCGTACCGTAGAGATTGCCGGCCGAATCGAAGATGAGGTTTCCTTCGGACTCCGTGCCGTTGAACGCTAAAAGTGTTTTGACCGCATCCTGCGCTGTCGCTATTTGAGCGAGCGAACAGACGAACGCCACCAGGAAAATGCTGACGCGTTTCATAGTTGCCTCCGTGAGATGAATCGCGTGGGGAACGGGCACACGCGAAAGGCCGGGGCCGCGCCTTGTGTTCCGAGGCGGAACCGTACTTTGGGGAGGGACCGTGCTAGGGCATTGTCAGTCCGGAGGAGAACTTTGTCAATTCAGGAGGGGCTTCTGTCTTTTCAAATCTACGTGAAAAGCAAAAGAACAACCACCGAGAACGCGGAGATTACGCCGAGTCCGGTCAGAGACCTCGGGTTACGTTAAAGTCGGAGGTTAAAGGGCAAAAAGGTGGGGGAAAAAATTGAAAGGGCCGTGACATTGGTTATGCTCTAGCCGCCAGCTCCTGCGAGGGAGCTAACGACGTGGAGGCATGTACCGTCACGACCCCTTGATGCGATCACTGCTTTCGCAGTTCCGAACCCCAACTGAACCTCGCAGATCCGTCGGTTTTTTCAGGTTCGGTCGCCTTGCAGGTCGCCCCGCCCGGCTGATCACCCAGTCTATTCGGATCGGCTCGTTTTATTGTGCCTACCCTTTCGACCGTCGACGCAATCCACATTAACAGCAAATTAAAAAACGTCAACGCAAACTATTGGTGCAATGACACAGCTTCGAGCTGTGCATAATCGAAAATGCAAATGGTTGGAATGCAAAAACTTAGTTCCGCGCGAATTTGTTCGGGACGTCTTTTGCACAGAAAATGTCACAGCGATGAAAGCAACTGCAAAACGCTGAAAGCGCACCAAATATTGATCTTGACGCTGGCGAGCATTGGAGTCACAGTGCAGAGTGCAGCAGGAAACAACGAAGTGACATCCGAACTGGTGGCCTATGTAGACGGCGGATGCCTGGGAAATCCGGGCCCGTCGGGCATTGGAGTGGTCATCAACGGCCTTGCGGACGGCCCCGTTCGCATCGCGAAGTGGATCGGACATCAGGACAACAACGTCGCTGAATACGCTGCGCTCATGGAAGCCTTGCAGTATGCGGTTGCGCGCAAAGCGCAGACTCTTCACGTTTATTCCGACTCCGAAGTTGTGGTGCGCCAGATGACGGGACAGTACGTCTGCCGCAGCCCACGTCTTTACTCCCTCCACTGGACTTGCCGGAAGCTGGCCCGCTCGCTGAAGTTTTCCATCTCGCACGTCAAGCGCGAATTCAACGCCGAGGCCAACTGCCTGGCGCAGTCGGCGCTGCGGCAGCGCCCATAGTTCGCCTTCTCGGCTCGTCTTGCATCAATCTCTAAACACCCGGACATGCCAGCGGGAAACTTTTGGGTTAGTACCTCTGCGCGGCGATCTGATTGACAGCTCGCGGGTTAGGAGCGAGACTTCTGTTAAGAACCCTTACAAATGAGCAGGTGAGCTGGGTGCAGGAGAACGGCACAACCCGGAATCCGCAGTCCCCTCTGGCATCGCCCGTGCGATTTCCCGGAGAAGATGGTGGACGTTCCCTGGCCGAGATGGCGCAGCGTGATCTCGACGCCGCCCTGCAACTGCTTGCCGACCGCGCACAGTACATCACCGGGGCCAGCGGAGCAGCTATTGCCCTGCGCCGCAGCGGAATGAGCGACATGCTCTGCCGCGCCTCCACCGGATCGAATGCCCCGGAGTTGGGCGCGCTTCTCTCAACGGAGTTCGGCCTTTCCGGCGAAAGTGTGCGAACCCGGAAGGCCTTGCGATGCGACGACGCCGAGCGGGATGCCCGCGTCAATCACGATGTATGCCGCCAACTCGGCATTGCCTCCGTCGTTGTGATGCCCGTGGTAAATGACGACGAAGTCCTGGGCGTGTTCGAACTCTTTTCCGGCCAAGCCCATGCGTTTGGCGATCGCGATCTTTCCGCGGTGCAGCGACTGAGCGAGATGGTGGAGACGGCGGTCCGGCTGGCGCATGCCACTGCAAGCTTGCCGGATCAATTGCAGGCCATGCAGATTTCGGCTCCGGAGTCGGCGGCTGCAGGAGTGGTCGATCAGATTTTGGATGTCGAACTTCCTGTGATCGAAGTCGCGGATCCGGCCGGAACTGCGGGATACCAACGGCTTAAGGCTTCCGCTGAGCCGTCCGTTGCTGTGCCAGCAACGCCGCCACAGAACTTAGCTCAAGCAGCAGCGCCTCAGCAGTTTGCCGCCCCATCTCCGCCTGCGTCGGAAACTGTTCCTGTCAAGAAGCAGCTGTTCTGGTCGGCCGCGAGCGCCGGAGCAGAAGGCGGAACAGCAGAGGCCGATCAAAGCCATGTGCCGCCGGTCCTGCGCGGGCTGCGTAAGTGCGAGGCGTGCGGTTTCCCGGTTTCCGCTGGACGCACCCTCTGCGTGGAATGCGAAGAAAAGAAGTGGCGGGGACAACTGAAACGGCCTCAAAAGCCCTAACGCCAGACCAGTCGATCCCGCTTTGGCCCGTCAATGCCCGGCTGCATCACTCCCGCCGCCAAGCTACGAAGCCCTTTCCCCTCAGAACCTTCCAAGGCAAGACCTACCGGCCGACCGAAAGCCTTGACAACCCAGTCAACTCTGCTAAAGTTCAGAAAGGCTTGCCGATTCCAACCTCATTTGCGGGTGCCCTGGAAATGAAAAACGTCTATGAAGTCCTGCGCCAAAAAGAGATGGAACTGACCCGGTTAGAGAAGGAAGTGGAGGCGCTCCGACTGGTGGCCCCCCTCCTTTCCGAAGAAAAAGAGAGCATTTCCGACATTTCGAAGCCCTTGGCCGCCGCCGTGAACGGGCCGCAACCGCCGGCACGGGTGACGATTCCGTCGCCTCCGTCGATTCCAGCGCCGCAGCCTGTGCGCGCCGCCGGATGGGAAGATACCGCAAAGCGCTGGCCGTAAAGTCTCGCGGCACTCCGATTGACGAAAAGTTCAGTGAAAGATTTCAAGGCCCGGGATGTGTCCCGGGCCTTCGTGTTTCTGGGAGCACGAGGGAGATTACTTCATCCCTACTATCTCGCACAGCGCCGCGAGCAGTCGGTCCACTTCGTCCATCGTGTTGTAGTGCACGAGCCCGATGCGCAGAAATCCGCCCGATTTCTCGACATCGAGATGCTCGGTGAGATTCAGCGCGTAGTAGTTTCCATCCCAGGTAAAAAATCCGCGTTCGCCGAGTTTGGTAGCGAGTTCGAGCGGGGTATGGCCGTCTATTCTTACGGCTAACGTCCCGCAGCGTTCATCAAACCGGGCCGGATCGGTGATGCCATAAATTTTCGCACCGGGAATCTTTGCCAGGCCCGCCATGATCCGCTGCATCAGTGAGCGCTCGTGCTCGTGGATGACTTCATACGCCGCTTCAATCGCTGCGCGGCGAGTCTTCGTCTCAGGGCGGGCTCGACGGCCGAGGTCGGCGATGTACTCCACGCAGGCCGTGATTCCCGCGATGCACTCGTGGTTCAGCGTGCCCCACTCCCAGCAATTTGGAATCGCATTGGTATTCGGACGCACCTTGTACGGGCGAATGCGCTGCAAGTGCTCGCGTTTGCCGTAGAGCACGCCCATGTGCGGTCCGAAGAATTTGTAGGTCGAGCAGGCGAGGAAATCGCAGTCGAGCGCCGCGACGTCAATCAGTCCATGCGGCGTGTAGTGCACCGCATCGACATAAACCAGTGCTCCCACGGCATGCGCGAGGCGAACGATCTCCTTCACCGGATTGACCGTGCCCACGGCGTTGGAAGCGTAGCCAACGGCGACGAACTTCGTCTTCTCGTTGATCTTCGACGCGAGGTCGTCCATGTCGAGCGTGCAGTCGGCATCGTGAATCTCGGCCCAGAGCACGGTCACGCCTCTGTCTTCTGCCATCGCCAGCCATGGAGAGACGTTCGCATCGTGATCGAGGCGCGTCACTAAAATTTCGTCGCCCTGCTTCAGTTCACGTCCAATCGCACGAGACATCGCGAAAGTGAGCGTGGTCATGTTCGGGCCGAAGGCGACTTCATCCGCGCCGCAGTGCAGGAAGTCAGCCATGGCGGCGCGAGCTTCGGCGATCATCGCGTCGGTGTGGCGGCTGGTCGCATAGGCTCCGCCGGTGTTGGCATTGTCGCGGCGTAGATAATCGGAGAGGGCGTCGATCACGCGCTGTGGTACCTGCGTGCCTCCGGGGCCGTCGAGAAAGGCGGCCGGATGTCCATTCACCGTTTGGGAAAGAGAAGGGAACTGGGAGCGGACGTGGGCGAGGTCGAGGGCAATGGAGGTTTGGGTAAGCGTGCTCATGGGAACCATTTAACCATGCGAGAGGTTGCCGGAGTTCAATCGAGTTCGCGACGGCAGACGAGACGTCATCGTTATTGGTCGGCGACGGCTCGGATGAAATCAGCAAGCAAGCCGTATGCGGTTGCATACAGTCCCGGATTCTCTTCCGTGACCGCAAGTCCCGGGAAGATATCCGTTTCGAAGTAAACGTAGGACGACGTGCCGTCGATGCGCGCCATAGGCTGCGTGCTCTGAACCTTCTCAGGGCCCACGCTGGCTTCAACTCCGCTTCCAGTTCGTCGTGCGCGGCAGACGAGTTTGAATGCCCACCCATCACGCTTTGCCGTCCGCAACGCCTGCGGAGTCAGGTCGCGGATGCCATCTCGCGCGATTTGATCCAGCCGGATCGGAACATCCATCAACACCGTAATCAGCGCGGCGGTTTTCACAGCCGCGTCCCAGCCATCGATGTCATGAGTGGCATCGGTCTCTGCCACGCCAAGGGCCTGCGCTTTTTTCAGCGCCTCGTCGAACGAGAGGCCCTGCTCCATCTCGCCGAGGATCACGTTCGTCGTTGAATTAAGAATTCCATGAAATCCCTGCAGGTGAATCGCTGGCATCTCATCGAACAGCGAGAAGATCGGCATGCCGTCCATTACGGTGGACTCAAACAGAAATCTCTTCCCGCGCGCCGCCGCCAGATCGCGCAGTTCGCGGTGAGCATAGACGATCGGTCCTTTGTTCGCCGTGATGGCGTGGGCTCCGAGCTCGAGCGCGGCACGAATATGATCAACCGCTGGCTGGCCGTTGACCACATTGAGGGAAGTGGCTTCGAACAGGACGTCGGCCTTAGCGGCAGCCAGCCAAGAGCGGACATCGCTGCATGCCGAGCGGATATGTGTGGTCCGGAAGCTGTCGGGCGACGAATTAGAATTCAAGTCGAGCAGAGCGTTGCATCCAGCCCATTCGCGTCCGCAATCCATCCCAAACGCCGCGAAGCGATTCCGGTGATTCTGTAAGAGACGTCGTAGCGTTCTTTAATTCCTCGGCGCGTTCCGCGAGAAGCCGGACCAGCGTCCGGTTGACGTTACCGAATCCAAGGAAGCAGAGGTTGTAGATTCGTATGGCGAAGTCCTCGAGGGGGAAGTTTCAGGGAATAGGTTTCAAGGTTTCAATGTCGCAAAGTTTTCAAGGAGGAGAGGCCGTCCCTGTCGCTGGAACTACTCAATGTTGAAACCTTGAAACTCTGAGGCCTTGAAACTTGAAACTTTCTTTTAGCCCATCACGGTCGTGTGTTCCGGCTTGATCTTGTAGATCACGCGCACTTCGCTCGGCTGGCCATAGGGATATTTGTCGACGCCGAGATATTTTTTCGCGAGCTTGTTGATGCTCTCGTCGGCGCCCTGTTCGGTGATCTCGACCACGCGGCCGCGGATCTCGAGATAGCGGTAGGGATTTTCGGGATCGATAATGGCAAGCGACACGCGCGGATCGCGCCGCACGTTACGGTCCTTCTGCCGACCCTTGGCGGAATTGAAGATGACGTGTTCGCCATCGTAGTCGCACCAAACAGGTGTGACCTGCGGGCGGCCGTCGGGCATCAACGTGCCGAGGCTGGCGAAGGCCCGCTTCTGAAACAGGTCTTTGTACTTATCAGGAATGGCTTGCGACATAAGACCTCCAGGAAATGACAATGCAGCAGCATTATAGCTGCAAGGGCGGCGATTCGCCGTGCGGTGGCTTTCGTTTAAAATTGCGGACCTGCAAAATTCAGACTGCAGAAAATACCGGATGGATCACAAGGAAATCTCATGATTCGTTTGCGACGCAGTGTTTCCTCTCGACTCTTTACCCACATATGGATCGTTTCCGCCCTCTTGGCCGCAGGTGCAGTTTCGACCGCGGCGGCCAGCGAGCCCGCGCAGAAGTATCCTCCGACCATTGTGTTCATGACTGATTTCGGAGTAGTCGACGATTCCGTCGCGCTCTGCCGCGGCGTCATGTACTCGATCATGCCGGATGTCCGCATCGTCGATCTGACGCATCAGGTCACTCCGTTTTCCATTCTCGATGGCGCGCGATTTCTGTTTGGGGCCACTCCCTATTTTCCCGCGGGCACGGTCTTCGTCGTGGTGATCGACCCAACTGTCGGAAGCACGCGCAAGGCAATCGTGGCGCACTCGAAGCGCGGACAATATTTTGTGCTGCCCGACAACGGCCTCTTAACTCTGGTTGATCAGCGCGACGGCATCGACGCCGTGCGAGTGATCACGAATCCCGACTGGATGATCGGCACCAAGATGTCATCGACCTTCCATGGCCGTGACATTTTTTCGCCCGTAGGTGCGCACATGGCGAGTGGCGCTGACTGGACAAAACTTGGTCCCGAGATGCCTGCAAAAGAGCTCGTCCGTCTCGAGCTGAAGGTTGCCACCATTGACGATCACGGCCTGAATGCCACGGTCATTGCGACCGACGGTCCATTCGGGAATCTCGTGACCAACGTCGATGCCGAGGATTTTCTCAAGCTGGGTTACCAGCGCGGGCAGGAAGTTCCCGTGACGGTGGCGGGCAAGGAGATGAAGATCAAGTTCGTGAAGACTTTCAGCGACGTGCCGCTGAATCAGCCATTGCTTTATGTCGACTCGCGCGGACACATCGCCTTGGCCGTAAATCAGAATAGCTTTGCGGCGACTTATGGAGTGAAGCCACCAGCCGCGCTCACGATTCCACGAGCGGGGAAGTGACGCTACATCTGACTGGTGCCAAGTCCTACGGGGCTTTGCCCTCGCGGGACGGCCGAGGCGGCCGTCGCCACATGTACGTCGCTACTTTCCAACGTCCTTCGCGATTCTCGGAAGTACGGCACGCAGTAACGCCTCGAATGTTGATTTCACGCGCTCGCCGGTTTCCATCACTTCGGCATGCGACAGCGGCTGGTCGAGAATACCGGCCGCCATGTTCGTGACGCATGAAATGGCGAGAACGTTAAGTCCCATGTGGCGAGCGGTAATCACTTCGGAGGCCGTCGACATTCCGACCAGATCGGCGCCGATGTGGCGCAGGTGACGGATCTCCGCCGGAGTTTCATAGCTCGGTCCCAGCAACGCGGCGTAGACGCCCTCGTGCAGCATGATGTTGAGTTTGGCGGCTTCTTCACGCGCGATCTCACGATAGGCGCGCGAGTAGGCTTGCGTCATGTCGGGGAAGCGCACACCGAATCGGTCGTCATTCGGTCCCACCAGCGGATTCGTCCCTTGCAGATTGATGTGATCGCTGATCAGCACCAGCGCGCCCTGCGAATAGCCGAGATTGATGCCTCCCGCCGCATTGGTGATGATGACGGCGCGGACGCCCATGCGCGCAAACACGCGAATGGGGAACGTGACTTCCTGCGCCGAATATCCTTCGTAAAGATGAACACGCCCCTGCATGGCTGCGACTGGAATGTTGTCTGCATTTCCGACGACCATCCGCCCGGCATGCCCGATCGCGGTCGATTGCGGGAACGACGGAATCTCTGCGTAAGGAACGCGCGCCGCATCGGTGAGCGAGTCGGCGAAGGCGCCGAGGCCGGAGCCGAGAACGAGTCCGATCTGCGGTCGAAGCGCTGTGCGCGAAAGGATCAACTTCGCGGCGGAGTCGGCGAGTGTATATTGGTCGCTCATATCTTCGTGGAAGAGTCGCGCTTCAGCGCCGCGTAAAGCCTCTACAAATCTCCGTCAGCCAGCTGGCGGCCGTGGCCGTTGCGGTCCAGCCAATCATACAGAAACGTCTGGTAGAGATACGACGCGACAATCTCCTCGCCGAGTTCGTGCGTCTCTGTGCAGATGAACGGTAGCCGAAGTCCCGGTTAGCACGGCAATCAGCGACTGCGTAATGCGGTTGGGATTCGCCGCGCGGTACGCATACTCAGATTTAATCTCAGTTAGCGACGCGGTCACCACCAGCAGGCTGTGCGGCATCTCGCTCATGCGCCGCAGCCGGTTGATAAAGACCGCGCGGTTTGTGGTGAACGATTGAATCAGGTCGGCGAGATCTTTGCGCTCGACGGCACAAGCATCCTCCATCCCAGCGATGGAATAATCTCCGTGGCGCAATGCGCGATGTTCGATTTTTGAGAACCATCCTCGGAAGCGTCGAAACGAAAGTGGATTCTGTTCTCGCGTGTCCACAATCGCGACCGGCAACGGCGTGCGCAACTGCGTCCCCCCGCGCTCAGCCACGACCGGCAGCGGCGGGTGCGGGACCGGCGCGGTCATCGTGGTCCATGCGAGCGGGGACGGAATTAGGGTTCGTTTGCGCGGCATGGAGGCTCCGGAATTGAGAATAGTGTAGTTGAATCCAGATCCTAAGACCGGCAACATCCGTGTTCAGTGCTAATCTATTCCGTCGTTAGCACGCGGCCACTAGCACAAACGAGATGCATCATGGGAAAAGTACTGCTAATTTCATGCATTTGTATCTCGTGCACTTTTCTTGCCCTGCAAGACGGAACGTCTGTTGGGAACAATTCTCCGAAGGATATCTCGATCCCAAATATCATCCATTCCTTTGCACAGAAAGAGACAGAATTCCATTCAGCCTATGAACGATACAGCTACACCCGAGAAGTGAAAGTAGCAGCGGACTGCCCAAACGGAGTTCCCGGCCTTTACCTTCTAGTGGTTGATGTCGGCCTCGACCGCAATGGCAAACGAACGGAAGCGGTGCTCCAAGAAAAAAACCTGCGCCTCCATTGTCTCGGCCTCACCAAGGAAGACATCGATCACTTCCGTGACCTATCTCTGTTTGTTCTGACCACGGAAGAAATCAAGAACTATCGGATCAACTTCGTCGGTCAGGAGCAAGAAGGCGGCCTGAGTTGTTATGTCTTCGACGTTTCTCCTGCGATTCCAATACCGGAAAAAAAGTTTTTCGAGGGCCGGATCTGGGTGAACAGCCAGGGTTTCGCTATCGTGAAAACCCAAGGTAACACCGGAATGAAGCTCGAGAAGAAACAAACGGAACAGGAAAATGTTTTCCCGGTGACTACCACCTGGCGCAAACCGATTGACGGTTACTGGTTTCCTACTCTGAGCCGGGCAAACGAGGTCCTGCACTTCCCGAAGGGCGGCGACTTGCATCTGAATGAGGAAATCGAGTTCACAAGCTATAAGGCGAAAGTCCAACCCAAATAACCCATTGTCTAACGGCAGCAAAGGGATTTCGGGGGCGACGGATCATTGCCATCAACCGGATATTTCCATTGTGGTCAGAATCTCTTCTCAAACTCCGCGAACGCTGCTTCCAGCTTCCACTGTTCGCGCGCATGCTCGCTGCCCGCCAGAAACTTCGCACATCCGGCCGACGGCTTCTGTTCGCCTAGAGTGTCCCCGGCACACGCGGCGGTTGGCCGAAATGTTCCCCTTGTCTCGCTCCACAGGCTCTCTTCCGGCAAAAAGCTGTGCTCGATACTCTGCCGCGTCATACGCTTCAATTCTGTGTACGGCAGCCGAAATCCCTCGACGGCGCGCAGATATTCGTGAGTCATGTCCGAGCGCGCTACGCCTTCATCGTCGGTTGAAATCGCGACCGGCACGCCGTACTTCAGGTACATCGGCAAGCGGATGCTCATTTCCGCTGACGTCGAGAATCTGATCATTCGATGTGAGATTGATTTCGACCAGCACATTGCGCGCCGCCATTTCTTTCATCAGTCCAATCGGATCTTTTTCCAGCATGACACTGACGCCGTGCCCGATGCGCTCGGCGTGACCGCGCTCGACCGACGCACGAATGTGGAAGGACAAATCCTCAGGCTTGACCAGTCCCATCGCCAGTTCGCCGGCGTGGAGCGTGATGTGCACCTTGGGATAAACGCCGTGCAGATAATCCATCATGGCCATGTGCTCGTTGAAGTCGTTAGTGGGTACATACCAATCTTCGGGCATCACCAGATTCAGCCCGACGAAATGCGGATCGGATGATGCCAGCTCGAATCCAAGCAGAATCTGCGCAAACACCGCTTCGCGAGGAAGTCCGCGCAGCACCTGATAGAGATAGCGCACCGTGACGTTGCATCCGGGTTCAGCCTCTGGGGTTCCACATTTCAATTCGGACCGGCGCATGGGCGTCCGCCTCCGCGAGATATCTTGCTCGTCTCCGCAGCTGATTTCCTTCAAGCCTCCTTTGAGGAGCTTTTCGCGCATGGCGGCAAAGTCGTCTTCCCACCCCAGCTTCATTCCGAGTCTGATCGCCGCATTGAGGTCGGCGCTGCGCATGAACTCGATGTACTGCACATGCTCTTTGGCGGCGCGATTGATCACGCTCGCAACCAACTCGGCCATGTGGGCGTCCGCAGCGGGCTGGAACTTGTCAAAGCTGGCGAAAAAATGATCGTGTCCGGATTCGTCGCCCGGACGCCAGTTGCGCATCGACCAGGCGTCAATGATCTGGTTGTAGAGAACGTGGTCCGCGTAGGCGCAGCGAATCGCCGGATTCGGCTTGTACTTTTCGCATGAATCGCAGGGCGGGCTCAGCAGCTGCGAGGTCGTGCGATCAACGCAGAAATTATCCGAAGCGGCGAAGTCAATTAAATCTTCGGCATAGACCGCGCCGACCAAGATGGTTGTGGAGGTCTCCACCCTTGGGCATGTCGTGCAGAAATGCGAGCAGAAGAGAGGGCTGTTGCCGGATCGAGTCGAGATAGCGCGCAGTCTTTTGCTCAGCGGTTTGGGTCGCCGCAAGGGAAGTAAGTATCAGGACGTTCACACAGCAGCGAAGGGTAAAGCGCATTCCGAACGGGCCTCCGGGGATCAGGCATTGTAATACCGAACTTCTTCGTGAGACCTCGTGTCCTTGGTGGTAAGTGGTCTTCAGTCGCCGCAAGCCTGATCCATGCCCGCAATCCTTGAACTTCTCCTCTGCTACATTTATTCGTATGCCGCAAGTTTCCGCCGCTCCCGCCCGGGGCTTTGCCAGCGACAACAATGCTGGAGTCCATCCGGAAATTCTCGAAGCGCTCGCCCGTGCAAATCACGGTCACGTCGTGGCGTACGGTGACGACCCCTACACGCGCTCAGCCATCGCAAAATTCGAAGAACATTTCGGAACAGGCATTGAAGTATTCTTCACCTTCAACGGAACCGGAGCCAATGTACTCGGCCTGCAAGCGTTGAACCGCCCCTACCATGCGGTCCTATGCAGCGACTACGCGCACATCTATACAGATGAATGCGGCGCCCCGGAAAAACATACTGGATGCAAGTTGATCCCCCTGTCCCACGAGGACGGCAAGATCAATGTTGACTCAGTTCGCCATGTCTATCACGGGATCGGCGACCAGCATCACGTGCAGGCTCGCGTCATTTCGATCACGCAATCCACTGAGATGGGAACTGTGTATCAGCCCGAAGAAGTGGAAGCCCTTGCCCGTTTTGCCCACGATCACCAGATGTTTCTCCACATGGACGGCGCCCGCATCGCTAATGCTGCCGCCAGCCTTGGGCAAACGCTGCGCCAGGCTACGCGCCATCTGGGCGTCGATGTGCTCTCCTTCGGCGGCACCAAGAACGGCATGATGGGCGGCGAGGCGGTGGTCTTTTTCAATCCCGCGCTGGCCGCTGACTTCCTTTATCTCCGCAAGCAGGGGATGCAACTGGCCTCGAAGATGCGCTTCATCGCCGTCCAATTCGAGGCACTCCTAAACGGCGACTTGTGGCGACGCAGCGCGGAGCATGCCAATCGCATGGCGCGGTTGCTGGAGGCGGAAGTCAGGAAGGTTCCTCAAGTCAAGGTCATGTGGAAAGTCGAGGCCAACGGCGTCTTCGCCCAAATTCCGCGCCACGCCATCGAAAAGATCAAGGCGCAGTTTTTCTTCTATCCGTGGATCGAAGAAGAATGCATTGTCCGCTGGATGTGTGCGTTCGACACCACGGAAGAAGATGTTAAAGCGTTCGCGAAGTGCGTGGCAGAGGCAGTCAAAGGCTGAAACCGGGACCCTTCCGAGCTATTGCTTTTTGGCCCGGCTTTGACTAAATTGGCCCATTCCCCAGCCGAAGTGTGCGTACTCGGCCCGCTCGGTCCCAGGAGCTAGCATGATCCGGAAGTGGTTCGGCACTACAGCTCTCATTGTCACGGCAATTACGCTCTTGAGCCTGTCGAGTTGCGCGCATAACCAGGAGCTGGTTTCGATCCAGGTTCAGCCCACCGGCGAAACTTTCGGCGCCTCCAACATTCCCGTGAGTCAAGACGCTGGTCTGCAGGTTCAGCTCCGGGCCCTCGGAACCTTCGTCCACCCGCCCGTGACCAAGGACATCACCAGCCAAGTGACTTGGGCCTCGAACGATACCCAGATGATGACCGTTAATTCGTCCGGAATGCTGACCGCTACTGGATTCAATTGCGGCGCGACGCTGGTATCGGCGACGGCAAACACGAATGCCGACGCCGCGGGTTTGTCTGCCTCCGGAGCGATTATCACCGGCTACATGACCGGCAACGTAGTTTGCTTTACGGGTACCGGACCGACGGTCACCGTCACATTCGCCGGTACTGGCAGCGGCACGATCTCCAGTTCGCCAGCGGGACTCGGCTGCTCATCTACGGCAGGGAACTCCTGTACGGGAAGCTTTCCCACGGGCTCGAATGTCACTCTGACGGCTGTCCCCAACGGAACATTTGGTGGATGGGCGGGCTGCACGATCAATTCTGGGACAGCCTGCACTCTCGAAAACCTAACGAATGACGTAACCGTAACCGCGACGTTTAACTAGGCGCCGACTGCGGCAGGGACTATTCGGACTCCAGCAGCTTTTCCAGCGTCGGCTTGTGCTTCTCGGGCTTCTTCTTTTTCTCGATCACGATCTTTTCTGCGGGAGGCGCGCCGATGCGCTCGCGCGCCAATTCCTTGACCGCCGTAACCGCCCGAAAGCGCTTCACTTTTTTCTTTTTTGCCACGTTGACCCCGCTTGCCTTGTCCGCTGAACGATTCTAAACAAAAAGCGCACTACACCGATCCCACAACTACGCGGCGAGGCCAGCAGATTGTGCAATAATTCATGTTTGGGCGCATAACGGTCGCCGAATTATGGAAGAGCGCGATTTTTTTGACGAGAAGCAAGAAAAGAAGCCGGCTTCACTGAATTGTCCCCACTGCCATCAGTCGGCGGAATACGAAGTGACCTGGATCGTCCGTACCAAAAAGCGACAGCTCGGAGGCCGTGCCGATGAGCGCGATCGCGCCCGCTTCGCTAAATTCCGCTCCTACATGGTGCGCAAAGACGACGTGATGGCCTGCAAGAATATGCGGTGCCGCAAGCGCTTCGATATTTCCGGCCAGTCGACCGTTCTCACCGAATAGCAACATTGAGTGCATCGCGATTTTCGCGGCTTTCAAAAATCCTCAATTATTTTTCTTCCCGTTTGATTTTCGGGTACTGCGAGTTACCACGGTTTCGCAGCCTGGAGCACGTGCCATTGACCGCTCTCCTTGGACGTCGGATAGTGAGTTCGGCGATGGAATCTTCGTTTGTCCCCGCAATTCCCGCCTCATTCTTTGATTTCTTTCGGAGGATTTCATGTCGGCTTCATCTCCCGCACGAAACAGTCTGTCCAGCGTCATCGACTCAATGAGCGAGACCGAACTCGACCAGTTGCCGCATGGTGCCATTCAGTTGAGCACGGACGGACGAGTTCTGAAGTTCAACGCGTACGAGTCGAATCTTTCGAGTTTGAAAAAAGAGAACGTTATCGGCAAGAATTTTTTTAAGCAAGTTGCGCCCTGCACCGACGTGCAGGAGTTTTATGGAAAGTTCCGAGCTGGCGTTTCCGAGAAGAATCTTCACATCAACTTTCGCTATCACTTTGCGTTCAAGCAGAATCCGCGCGACGTGACGGTTACCCTCTTTTACAGTCCAACTACCGACACCGTCTGGGTTTTCGTGAAGCCTCTCGAAGGGAAGTAAGCGCAGCTGTTATCGGTGGGAGCTTTGCCGTAGAGACGTTGCAGGCAAAGCTCCCACTTTTTTCGTCGAGAATTCCGGAGGGTGAGAT
The DNA here is from genome assembly GCA_963793945.1 of uncultured Acidobacteriota bacterium. Taxonomy (GTDB): domain Bacteria; phylum Acidobacteriota; class Terriglobia; order Terriglobales; family Acidobacteriaceae; genus Sulfotelmatobacter. The sequence goes on from CAWCCE010000005.1 coordinate 690,413, forward strand.
GCGCCGATCCACGTCTCCGCGGAGCCCCCCGGAATGCGCTGTATTTCCTTCTCTCCGTCCGGGTCATTTATACTTACCAGTTTTGCCGTGGCTGCTGGAGGCCGCGCGCAAGGAGTCATTCTCTTGAAAATCCTGGTTTGCATGAAGCAGGTGCCGCAGAAAGATGCACCGCTCAAGCTGAACGAAAACGGCACATGGATCCGCGAAGATGTCTCTTACGAGGTCAATGAGCCGGACGCGTACGCGCTCGAAGAGGCTCTCCGCCAGCGCGAAAAGCACAAAGGGGAAGTGGTCGTGATCACGAGTGGCCCTGCCCGCGCTCAGCAAGTACTTCGGGAGGCGCTCGCCAAGGGGGCCGATCGCGCCATTCATCTCGAAGACGACAAATTTGTTGGCCTGGATGCATTCAATACCGCGAAGGCTTTCGCAGCGGCCATCAAAGATGAGCAATTCGATCTCATCTTTACTGGCCTGCAATCCGACGATTACGGCTACGCGCAGACCGGCGTGATCCTCGCCGAGTTACTAGGCTTGCCGCATGCCACCATCATCATGCAGATCGAGAAGACCGACGGCGGGATTCGCGTGAAGCGCGAGCTCGAGGCCGGATTCTTTCAGTTGGTCGACATGCCCACTCCTGCAGTCCTGACGATTCAGTCGGGTATCAACAAGCTGCGCTATGCGACCCTGATCGGCATCAAGCAGGCCAAGAACAAGCCGCTGCGTAAAGTGCCGCTGGCTGAAGTTCAGTCGGCGATCGGAGAGAATTTGCAGAAGATCGAAAAACTCTACATTCCGCAGAAAACAAAAAAGACGGAGCACATCGAAGGCGCTCCCGGAGAAATCGCCAAGAAGCTGGTCGACAAACTGCGCAATGAATTGCGCGTTTTATAGAAGGTTTATGTGGGCACAGCCGCTCTCGGCTGTCCACCGAGCAAAGCTCGGCAGTATTTGCCAAGAGCTAGGAGCTAGCAGCTAGAAGCTGACTTATGCCGGATACTATTCTCGTAGTCGTCGAACAACGCGAAGGCAAGTTGAATCGTGTTTCCTGGGAAACCTTCACCGCCGGACAAGCCATCGCCGCCGCGACTGGCTGGACTCTCGAAGCCGCGGTAGTCGGCGGCGCGCCCGCATCCATAGCCGCCGAAGTTGCCGGCAAGAAACTCGCGAAGGTCTATGCGATCGAATCCCCGAAGCTCGAGCCGTATACGCCCGACGCTTTCGCCGCAGCGCTGAAACAATTTCTCAGCTCCAAGCAGCCGAAGCTTGTTCTAATGCCGCATACCTACCAGGTGCGTGACTTCGTCCCCAAGCTCGCGACTGCCATGGGGCGAACCGTCATCAGCGACTGCATCGGATTCAAGCACGAAAGCGGAAAGCTCGTCTTTACACGCCAGATGTTCCAGGGCAAGCTTGCGGCCGATGTCAGCTTTACCAGCGAGGCCCCATGGTTCGCGACTTTTCAGAACGGCGCATTTCGTGGAGACAAGGCCGAAGCCGGCGCCAGCGCAGCTCCGGTCGAGACGGTGAGCGTTGACATTGCGGATGGCGTGATCCGCAATAAACCGCAGGAAGTTTTCAAAGAAGCTAAGCAGGCTGTCGACCTCACGCAAGCCGAAATCATCGTGGCCGTCGGTCGCGGTATCAAAGAGCAGAAAAATATCGAGATCGCGAAGCAACTGGCCGACGCGCTCGGAGGAGACCTAGCCGCCTCACGTCCTATCTGCGATTCCGGATGGCTCCCGATGGATCGCCAGATCGGATCGTCCGGTCAAACGGTCGCCCCTAAGCTCTATCTGGCTCTCGGCATCAGCGGTGCGATTCAGCACATCGTCGGCATGAAAGGGTCGAGGGCGATCATCGCTGTGAATAAAGATTCAGAAGCCCCAATTTTTGAAATCGCGGACTATGCCATCGTCGGCAACCTGTTCGATATCATTCCGCCGCTGATCGAAGAAGTGAAGAAGGCAAAAGCGGGAGGATAAAACTTCTTTGCCACGGATCATGCAGACTTTCACGGATCAATGATTTCGTTACTTATCCGTGGTGATCTGTGTAATCCGTGGCGGATTTTTTCTTATGCTCTTTTTCCGCAAGCCGATCGAAGGTGTTGAACGTCCGCAGATGCCCGCCGATGTCGTCATCGTCGGCGGCGGTCCCGCTGGTATGGCCTGCGCGCTACGCCTTGCGCAACTGATCGACGCGCACAACGCGGCCCATCCCGACGCGCAGCTGAGCAAAGAAAATATCTACGTCCTCGAGAAAGCCCGGGAGATCGGCCAGCACTGCCTTTCCGGCGCTCTCCTCGATCCCCGTGCGATTGCAGAGTTGCTACCCGATTTCGAAAAAGAAGCTCCGCTCGACGCCAAGGTGATCAAGGAAGGCGTCTACTTCCTTACTGAAAAATCGAAGTTCAAATTTCCGATCACGCCGCCGTTCCTCCGCGACCACGGCAATTACGTCATCTCTCTGAACAAGTTTGTGAAGTGGCTCGGAAGCAAAGTCGAAGAAACGGGCATCACGATCTTCACCGGGTTCGCCGGGTCGGAATTGCTTTTCGAAGGCGATCGCGTCACCGGCGTCCGCACCGACGATAAAGGTGTCGACAAAGAAGGACATCCGAAATCCAACTTCGAGCCCGGCTACGATCTCAAGGCCAAGGTCGTCATTCTCGCCGAAGGCCCGCGCGGATCGCTCACCAAGCAACTGATCGAAAAATTTGATCTCGCCAAGGACGCCAACCCTCAGACCTACGGCGTCGGGATAAAAGAACTCTGGGAAGTTCCCTCCGGCCGCATCGCGGCCGGCGAAGTCATCTACACCATGGGCTGGCCGCTCACCACGCACGAATATGGCGGCGCGTGGATTTACGGTTCCAAAGACAATGTCGTCTCGCTGGGCTTTGTCACCGGACTCGATTACGCCGATCCGCGCCTCGATCCGCAGCGCGTGCTGCAACAATTCAAGCGGCATCCCTGGGTGGCGAAGTTGCTCGAGGGCGGCAAGATGATCCGCTACGGCGCCAAGACAATGCCTTACGGTGGATGGTGGGCGATCCCACCCGTCGCGGGCAATGGATGGATGATTCTCGGCGACTCTGCCGGCTTCCTGAATTCCGCGCGCCTCAAGGGAATTCATCTCGCCATCAAGAGCGGAATGCTCGCGGCCGAGACGGCATTCGACGCGCTGGAAGAAAGATGATTCGTCCGCCGCGATGCTCGGCCAGTTCCAAAAGAAAGTCGAATCCAGCTGGATCAAGCAAGAGCTCTGGAAAGTTCGCAACCTGCATCAAGGGTTCGAAAACGGTATGTTTGCCGGCATGTTCCACACCGGACTGCAGATGATTACCGGCGGCCGCGGCCTGCGCAATCGTTATCCCGCAAAAGCTGGATACGCGCATATGCAGAAGCTCGCCAATCTCCCCGCGGACGGCGGTCCCGAAGCCCATCTGCTCGGCCCCGCAAAAGGGGATGGCAAACTCACGTTCGACAAGTTGACCGATCTTTATCACTCCGGCACGAAGCACGAAGAGGACCAGCCGTCGCATCTCGTCATCCACGATACGAATGTCTGCAATACAAAGTGCGTGAAGGAATACGGCAGCCCTTGCCAGAATTTCTGTCCAGCCAACGTCTACGAAATGGTCGACGACGCGAGCCAGCCCAACGGCAAGCGCATCAGTTTGAATCCATCGAACTGCGTACATTGCAAGACCTGCGATATCGCCGATCCGTACCAGATCATCACCTGGGTACCACCCGAAGGCGGCGGCGGCCCTAACTACGACGGGATGTGACCGCGTTTAGCGAGCGTGAGCAAAGCGGGAGCCCGCTGCAGACATCCTGAGCGCAGTGAAGGATCCTGGGGATCTGGACCTTCTTGGCCGCGGATTCACGCGGATCAATGCGGATGAGTCGGATCCAGAGAAATAGGGCATATGCAATTTCGAAACCTCTCGAAGCTTTCCAGCATTTTGATTTTGCTTTGCGTCGAGGCCCTCGCTCAGCGCGCCACCCCTTCCATCCCCAGCTCAGGCTCGCCGGGTCTCGATGAGTACCGCGCGTCCCGTCTCGCGATTTACACCGACGATTTCGGCGAGCTAAAACGCTATCGCGATGCCGATGCCTCGCTAGCGCCGCCGAGGGCAAATGAGAATCGCGTCGTGTTTCTGGGGGACTCCATCACCGATTACTGGAAGCTGACGGATTCTTTCCCAGGCAAGCCTTACATCAACCGAGGCATCGACGGGCAGACCACTCCGCAGATGCTCGTGCGCTTCCGTCAGGACGTGATTGATCTGCATCCCGCAGTGCTCGTCGTGTTAGCCGGGACCAACGATGTCGCAGGTGTCACCGGACCCGCTCGCAACGAAGACATCGAGGCAAACTACGCCTCCATGGCTGAGTTGGCGCGGCTGCACCACATTCGCGTAGTCTTTGCCTCTCTGCTTCCGGTAAACAACTACACAGAGGATTCGAAGGAATCGTTTGCGCTGCGTCCTCGCGAAAGAATCCTGGCGCTGAATGCATGGCTCAAGGATTACTGCGCCAAGAACGACCTCGTATATCTGGATTACTTCTCGGCAATGATCGATGACAAGGGCCTGTTGAGGCGCGATCTGTCGGATGAGGGGCTGCATCCCAATGCCGCCGGATACAAAGTCATGGCGCCGCTTGCCGAAAAGGCTATCGCGCAGGCAATCGCGAGCAGCCCCTGATGCGCGCCAATCGAACCAACTTGCCGTGCGGCCGCTATCAGGTATCCTGTCACGTTCAAGGACAACCTTATGAAATCATCTCGCCACCTGTCCACGTTCCTGTTCGTTCTTTTCATCGCAGTTTTCGCGCTGGCCCAGCAAGCTCCGCCGTCGATCCCAACCACCGGCTTCCCCGGACTGGATCAGTACCGAGCCTCTCGCATCGCCGTCTTCACCGACGACTACGGACAGCTCGCCCGTTATCGTGACGCCAACGCGGCACTCGGTGCCCCTAAAGCCGGCGAGAACCGCGTCGTATTCTTCGGAGATTCGATCACCGACATCTGGAAACTCGCCGACTCTTTCCCTGGCAAGCCATATGTCAATCGCGGCATCGGAGGCCAGACCACGCCGCAGATGCTCGTACGTTTTCGTCAGGACGTGATCGACTTGCAACCGAAGGTCGTCGTGATTCTCGCCGGCACCAATGACATCGCTGGCAACACGGGCCCGATGCGCAATGAGGATATCCAGGCCAATTACGCTTCCTTCGCCGAACTTGCGCGCGTGCACGGTATCGAGGTCGTCTACTCGTCGGTGCTGCCGGTCCATAACTATACCGAGCGTTCGAAAGATTTCTTCGCGCAACGCCCGCCCGCCAGAATTCTCGCTCTCAACTCCTGGCTCAAGGATTACTGCCGCCAGAACGGCATCATCTATCTCGACTACTTCTCCGCGATGGTCGACGACAAAGGCCTGCTGAAGAAAGATCTGGCCGACGATGGTCTCCATCCCAACGCCGCCGGATTCAGGCTCATGGCGCCGATGGCGGAGGCCGCTATTCAGAAGGCATTGAAATAGTCGACGGCAACGTCGGCCTCGAACACTCTCACTCATGCATCGGCTTCTACTGATCGTGCTGGTTTACTCGCTTCCTGTGCTCGTACAGGCAGAGTGGCCCAAGCCGAATTGGGAGAAGACTGAAGTTCTGCGATGTGATCAGCAAAAAACTTCCACATATGCTGTCGGAAAATATCACGTAAAACTGGTCCCACTGTCCGATGCCGGCGGCGATAAATCTTGTCAGAGCTATCTCGTGGAGCCTTCGGGCCGTGAAATCCCCCTGCTCCGCGATTGGACCGTTTCCGTTTATGAGGGAACGGGCGAAGATATATTCGGAAACGGCAACCCGAGCTTGATTTTGGAAGGTTTCTCGGGTGGAGCGCATTGCTGTTATACCTAC
>CAWCCE010000006.1:0-343742 GCA_963793945.1 uncultured Acidobacteriota bacterium
CCTGCGCGGCCTGATCTCGCGAGAAAAAGTTCTGCCTTCCGCGGGTTTGCGTTTACTCCGGCAGAACCTGAATGTTCTCGGCTCCCGTAATGGTGTAGGGCGATCCCTTCGCCTGGCTATGCGATGTTGGAGTCACCGTGAACACATACAGCTTCCCGGTCGTCTGGCTCAACGCGTAAAGATGGTTGTCGTTATCCCAGAACATCTGGCTGATAGGGGCGGTAGTCAGCAAGCCCGTATACGTGGTGACCGGCTTCGCACCGTTCCAATGAAACACCTGCAACCCAGAGGTGCCAGCAACCGCCAGCAACTTGCCGGAAGGTGACATCCAAATATCGTTGATGCCATACGTCGGACCAGCCTGCGTCTTCGGCATGTTCTGCGCGGTGCTGGTCGTGGTGAGGTTGCCCGCGCTGTTCGCAGAATAGACAGCAATCTGCACCGGCCCACTGGGCGTTATGTCGTTATTCGGCTCCATGGAAACAGCCAGATTGCCGTTCGGATCGGCCGCTGTCAGATAAGGGCAATATGCGCCTTCACCCTTGGGTGCCGCCGGGATTGTCGGATTGATATTCAATGCAGTCAACGTTCCATCGCTGTTTCGCTTGTACCCGAAGATATTTCCCGACCCTTCATAACAGCTCGCGCCATAGGCGTAAAGATTGTTAGCGATGAAACTCAAAGGAACGTTCGCATTCACTCCGCCATCCGGACCCAGTTGCAGGAAGTTCAATTGGCCCGTCGATTGGTCGATCGAGAAGGCCTGATAGGCACTGTCCCCGGTGCGCTATTACCGCGACGTTTCCTTCACTGCGCGAACTCGCTGCGGGAGCATCGGCACACAGACAATAAGCCGCTGCGATCTGGGAGCGCTGCATGGATGAACGACAAGTGGCGCGCCACATCTTTCCTCTTTTGAAACATAGTTCATCCCTCAACTAGACCTCTCACGCACGAAATCTTATCTGATGCGGACGTTCCGGACGCGTCAATTGGCGTAACATCGCGATCACACTCACTGAGGAAGGCCAAAAAATCAATGAGTATAAAAGCCTGTTTTCGTCATTTTGAACCCGTGCACATTTCTTCACCTTGACAAATCGCTCAGTTAGTTACATATTTTCACATCCTGTCAAAGTCCAGTTGAAGTCACGCTGCACTGACACAGAAAAATCTCTCCTCCCCTCGGGCCAAGCAAGTCAAATTCAATTTTCGATGGAGGACTTTGTGTCCATGTATCCCAACGATTCTGCCAGCAAGACATCCTCGAAGAATCTTAGTCGTCAGACAAGTCTGTATGCGATCGCAGCTGCCGCAGCGGGTGTCAGCGTCTTGGCGCTTGCCAAGCCGGCAGACGCGGAAGTCGTCGTGACGAAAGCGAACATTCCCGTTACCAGTTTTTCGGGCGTCTCGCTCGACCTGAACAAAGACGGTATTGCCGACTTCAAGCTTTTCGTCAGCTTCTATAGTGCTGGCAGTTTCTTTTCGGACAAATTGATGGTCACGCCTCTGGCAGGCGGCGCGGACATTGGCGGGTCATCTGTTTATGCGTCCGCGTTAGTCCGAGGAGCAAAGATCGGCCCGTCGGCTCATTTTGCCTCTTTTCCGGAAATCGAGAGTTCGCACGCGAATGTGACCTTCAACCATTCCACTCGCCGATTTTTCGGTAAGTGGGGAGTTCATCAACGAAACAGCTATCTTGGCGTCAAGTTTCTGATTGACGGAAAGACGCATTATGGGTGGATTCGATTGACGGTATCCACCTCAGGTCCTCGATCCTTAGTGGGCACAATCACGGGATACGCGTACGAGACTGTTTCCAACAAGGCAATCTTGGCGGGAAGTGCGGAGAAACCCACAGCTCAGTTTCAGGTTTCCGGGGATATCCGAAATCAAGGTCACCCAACGCTCGGCATGCTCGCCCTGGGGACGGAAGGCTTGCCGCTGTGGCGGCGCGAAGAAGCAATTCCTTCGCAGTAGCAGTTTCCCCACCGGGAGTGTGGGTGGACAGCTCCGTCGAAGTGCGGATAGTGGCGTAACATCGCGCTTACACTCATTGACCCTGGAGGGCCAATCTAAATGAGTGAGATCGCCTGATTCCGTCGACCGGAGATCGGCAACTGGAGAATTGCGCTCTTTTCAATGGGCTTGTTGCACTGAATAATCCGTTGGCAAGGCGAAGATCGACGGGTCGGGCTCACCGTCCTTGATGTCGATCAGATCAGTTTGTTGATCACCAGCTCTCGGGTCTGGATCATGATCTTCGATATGAACATCAGCACCGAGATCTTTTGAATACCACACTTCCCATGTGCGGGTTACCGGTTGTTTATTTCCCTGAAAAGCGCCGGGCTGAAAAAGATAAGTCGTACGTTGTCCCCAGCATTTTAGGCCGTTGATATTCCTGTTCCCCAATAGCTCCGTGCGCACCGTCGCTCCGGGTGGCGCGGCAAGTCGATACTGTGTTCCATCGTACGGAACATAGTCCCAAGCGTACCTCTTGTCTATTGGCCGTTTGGAAACGATGTGTGCTTGCGGGTCGAGGTGGATACGTTCCATCGCTTGGGGGTCGAGGAGATTGACGTAATAGACTGGACGGGCCGGATCTTCCGTCCATGGCAAATGCTGTTCGCTTAAGACCCTTCCTTCTCCGTCCCGGCCAATGCGATCTTCAGTGGTCACGGTGCGGCGAGTTCCACTGGAAAATACTCTTGTGAGCGTCGTTCGAGCTGTGGCCGTGAATGGTTTGTGTTTGCGGCACGAAACCCCAACCTCCTTCGGCATAATGACGCGCTGGGTATCAGCGCACAACAGGACAGTCACCAGCGATACAAATCCCAAGCGAGCGAAAAGTCTCATCGGTACGGACTCCTATCCGAGAAAGCATATATCCACCGAACAATTGGCGCAAAATCTCTATTTCCGAACGTGCAGATGTGAAGCGGGTCGAACGCACTCGAAATTTGAGTGCAAACGCCTGTTTTCGTAATTTGGGAAAGTGCAGATTCTTTCAGCTTGACAATTCGGTAAGTCACTTAGATATTTAAACCTTCTCTGACAGTCAGCCGACGCTCACTGTTCACTGATGCAGAAGTATCTCTCCTCCCCCTTGGGCCAAGAACGCATTTCAGTTTTGAGGGAGGATTTCCATGTCTAACCAGCCCACCGATGCTGCCAATAAGGCATCCTCGAACAGCCTCAATCGCCAAATCGGTCTGTATTCGCTCGCAGCTGCAGCCGCGGGAGTAAGTCTGCTGGCGTTATCCGAGCCTGCTGCAGGCGAGGTCGTCGTCACGAAGAAGACGATTCATATTCCCATATCAACGGACGGCATCCAGAAACGTGTCCCGATCTCTGTCGCCAACAACGGAATCGACAATTTCAGCTTCATCCTTTCCAGCACTGCGGGCGTGCGAAGAACGTTCATCGGTTTCAGTGCAGGTTCGACCGGGTCGGACAACCAAATCATAGCGGGAGGAAATTTCTACGGAAAAGCCTTGCCCTTGTCGCGTGGCACGAAGATCTCGTCGACTCCAACTGCCGGCGTTTTCAGTTGGATGCCCCTGATTGAGGCAACCGACACTTTCTCCGGCAGTTTCTACTCCCGTGGATATTGGAAAGGCAATCAAAGAAACCAGTATCTCGGCGTTCGCTTCAAGATCGACGGCGAGTTTCACTATGGATGGATACGGCTAACCGTAACATCGGATGTCAAGCTAGAAAAGCCGACATTGGAAGCCACGATCACCGGCTACGCGTACGAGACCGTGCCCAACAAACCGATACTGGCTGGCACTGCCGAGACTGCCGACAAGGCGACCGCCGCACTTCAGGCTCCAAGGAACATTCAGGGTAAGACTGGCCCTTCGCTCGGCATGCTCGCGGCAGGGGCGGAAGGATTGCCGCGGTGGCGACGCGAATAGGCTTTAACTTGGAGATAGAACAGTTCGACGAACGCACCGAGGCCTTAGGCAGTCCGTATTGTTGCTTGATGTTAAATCGCCATCTCTAACAATGTCGGCGGTGTCAAGCACGTTTTGAGCGACACTTGTGTATGCACTCATGGAAGAGCGCCATTTCGCTCTCTTAGTTGGTTTGCGCGTTTCCAACCTGGGCTCGCTTTGAATCGTTCGGGTCAGGACTCGGTCTGACCCAGCCATCTCTTCGATTGACGTAACATCCCCATTACACTCATTGATCATTGGCCGGATTCCTCAATGGGTGAAATCGCCTGTTTGCATCAACCATGCTACTTCTTCACGGCATTGTAGAGGGACGGCAGCGCTTATAGTGGATGGAGTCGACAAGGTCGATAGCCTGCTGGATCACCCTCTTCAAATTCGGATCGTCTGGGACTGGAAGACGTTCGGGCCGTGTGGCTTTGGATACCAAAGTATAAAGCTTCTCACCACAGCCCTCGCCGCGCGAATCAAAATAATATCCGCCCCCGGCAGTCGTAAAATAACCCCCGAACCATCGCCGTTCACCGTTTAGGTCCCTCGCGTCACCCTCCTCAGTCGTATGACCGAGGTTCTTCGGAATGCCACAGTTTTTCTGCACGTCGGTCTTGCTAGTGTCGACGATCCAAGTCCTGAACAGGAGCATCCGGCTCGCAGGCAGTGCATCGGTGTCGAAGTACAGAGCGCAGGTTGAGCCGTCGTCCACATTCGGCCAGGGGATGTCGAATGCTTCAAGGAATCTTCCACCCTCGACCGGGCCAGCATGCCCGGTATGGTGGGCGATGCTGAGCCTGTAATCGCTCCTCTCCAAGGTCAGCCCGCTGTCTGGTCGACTGACGACGATCCTCCACCCTCTCGGAATCACAATCTTCACTTCGCTGTCTTCAAAGACCGGAGTAACGTTTTCCGTGGACTCTGCTCGCTTTGCCGTTTTTGGTTCTTGTGGCACTTGTGCGTGTGTCTCGGCGCTCAGGCCACAAGCAAGGGCGGCGGCAAACAAAAACAACGATAGGTGTTTACTCCGAACCTGAATCACCATAGCGCTTACCATCCCGATTGCACTCATCTTCCGACCAGTTTCACATGCTCTGGATGTGAAGTGAATCGAAATTAGTCGAAATTTGAGCGCTATCACCTGATTTCGCCAACTGACATACACTAATGAAATGTTAACGGGTCCCGAACACGTCCAGTTTTTCTTCGGGCTTCAGGTGGTCGGGTATTTCGAGGACCAACCGCCTTCATCCGCCGGGGAGTATCGCTACATGCCTTTTCGCGGACCGGGACATTATCGGTTCGGGCAAGAGTTGCGTCGCAAGGGGCCTCAGTACTGCCACTACATTGACAATGGCCAAACCCGCTACTTCACGGTTGTGAGCATACCAAGACGCTATGTCTTGGAGGTATCTGAGTTGGTGCCATCGATTGTTTCTCGCATCCTTGAGCCGAAGTGAGTTTACGAAAATCTCGCTTCCACTCAATGACCTGCCCGGAGGAGCTTTTAGTGTAATCGCCTGCTAACAACACCTGCGACCTGCGATGAGGCTGCGCGTAGAATAGCCTCGCATAGATATAAGCTTTAAACGATGGACATCGCGCGTAAGAAGCCCGACAAGGTTCCCAACGAGCGTCTCACTGCATCCGCAGTGCCTCCAGTCACAGCGTCGTGGCACACCATCGTCGGCTTTGCGCACACTATTGACGGCTACAAAGCCATCGGTCATGAAGAATGCGCCCAACTTGGGAACAGAGTGAAGAGTGAGTTCTCAACAAACGCTGCTTCTATCGAAGCGTTAAGCCTGACGGAACTGCGGTTCTGCCTGTTCTTCGAACAGCGCAGGTTCAATCACTACGGTCACGCACCGGAAGGAGCCGACAGAATCTTCGTAAATGCCCTACTTGATGTTATTCGGAAGAAACTTTTAAGTTCCGGTGAGGAGAGTAGGTGTTGAAACATCCCCATTACACTCACGATACCAGCATCCGATGTGGATTTGATGAAGGACCGACCTACATGGCAAGAAGGCTAGTCTGGAAGAGACCATTATTTGGTGGATTGAAGCCCACTTGTTCGGAGTGTAACTGGAGCAGCAAAGCAAGGCGGACACTTGTGAAAGTCTCTTTCAAGAGAATGTTTCGAGAAACGGCTATGCGCGAGTTCAAAAATCACAAATGCAAAGACCATTCCGTCAAGCGGAACGGCTAGTTGTTGCAAAATCGCCATTACACTCATCATCGGAGAGTGGTAGCGTGGTCAGTAAAGGGCAAGCGTGAAGGTTTTCTGGGGGATTCCGCTTCTATTCCTGACCCCAGTATTTCTGTTTGTAAGACCCGGAACCAAAGCAGCCGTTGTCCGCGATCTTCTGCTTGCGGCTTGGTGGGCCTTCATACTCTGGCTTTTGATGACTGGGAAGAAAGAATCGCGCCCGACGGATTCAAAGTAACCGCAATCCAATAGTTGATCAATCCATGCGCTCATAGTCATCGGGGTTTGAAATCGCATTGGGGGAAATGATCTAATTTCGTGTTCCGCGTATTCTTTTCCACGCTCGCTTGATGGTTAGAATGACCTCGTCGGAAGGTGTCGAGTAGAGCCAAATTGCCCAAGCGCCTACGAAAATAACGAGCGGGATTTTCATTAGCCAAATCAGATCTGATCGCAAGCCGCCCCATTTTCCTCAAGAAATAAAGTGTCGGAGATTCTACAGCCCCTGACGACGGATGACCCACCAGAGAGTCACATTTTGCGCTAGCTGAGCGTCGGCAACTCCTCTCGCCTTTGGGACCTGCCCGTTTTCCACAGCCCCGCCCAAAATAAATCCAATTCTTGTGACATCCAACCTTTACTGAGCCAGTAGAAAGTCCACACTGGAGGCATGCGCTCCATCCTCGGAGAACAAAACCGGCACGACTCAATGACGGATCGCCGCCCCGTTCTACGCCACGACAACTCCTTATTTACCAATATTTTACCCGTAAAATATTTAGAATCAATATTTTGCAATCCGTCGCAAAGCTCGAAATCCCGTAAAAACATGAAAACAGGTGCCTTACGGGGTTTCCTGGAAAATCGGCCCACCCGACAATTCGACGCTATCTCTTTATTTTTGAATATTTTACCGATAAACCATTTGGAATCAATATTTTGCACGGGTTAAAACGGGCCAAAGCTGCCTAACCCAAATGGAATGAATATTTTGCGTGATTGGTCGAAAAAACAAACGAGATCGATCTGCAGCGCGGAACAGCCCTTAATGAAGGATCAGCCTTCCCACGCCTTCGACCGAGATACGGCCTCGTTCCATCGCTCGCGCAGGACTCGCGCCTTCTCGGGCGCCATCCGCGGTTCGAAACGGCGATCCTTGGCCGAACTTTCTCCCTGCCCGGCGGGCCAGAAATCGACGGCTCGGCCGGCGAGGTATGCCGCTCCCATCGCCGTCGTCTCCGTTACCGCCGGACGCACCACCGGCACTCCGAGGATGTCGGCTTGAAACTGCATCAGGCTATCATTCGCGGCCGCGCCACCATCCACGCGCAGCTCTTGAACGGCGTCGCCAGAATCGCGACGCATGGCATCGAGCAAATCCGCTACCTGGTACGCGATGCTCTCGACGGCCGCACGTGCCAGATGTCCCGCGGAAGTTCCGCGTGTCAGTCCGAAGATCGATCCGCGCGCATACGAATCCCAATGCGGAGCACCCAATCCGACAAAGGCCGGCACAAAATAAACGCCGCCGTTATCCGGCACGGACTTCGCGAGCGTCTCAACCTCTTCCGACTTGCGAATCAATCCCAGTCCGTCGCGCAGCCACTGCACCACCGCTCCGCCGACGAAGACGCTGCCTTCGAGCGCATATTCCGTCACGTCTCCGATCTTCCACGCGACGGTCGTCACCAGCCGGTTCGACGACGGCACGGCGCGGCGGCCGGTGTTCTGCAGCATGAAGCATCCGGTGCCGTACGTATTCTTCGTCATGCCAGGCTTGATGCAACGTTGTCCGTAGAGCGCCGCTTGCTGATCTCCCGCGATGCCTGCGATCGCGATTCCGTTGAGACCTTCGATGCCGCTCACGTGGCCGTAGGTCTCGCTGCACGACCGCACCTCGGGCATCATCGACGCCGGAATTTTCAGCAACTCGAGCAGCTCTCGATCCCATGCCCCGCTATGGATGTTGAACAGCATCGTCCGCGAAGCGTTGCTCGCGTCGGTAGCGTGGAGTTGACCCTGCGTGAGTTTCCAGACGAGCCAGGTATCGACCGTGCCGAAGGCAAGCTTTCCGGCCTCGGCAAGAGCGCGGGCGCCCGAAACGTTATCGAGGATCCACGCAATCTTCGTGCCCGAAAAGTACGAATCGATCAGCAACCCCGTTCGTTGCTGGATGAGTTCACTGTGGCCTTGTTTGCGTAGCTGGTCGCAGACGTCCGCCGTTCGCCGGTCCTGCCAGACAATGGCGTTGTGCACTGGCTGTCCGGTCTCGCGGTTCCAGACCAGCGCGGTCTCACGCTGGTTCGCGATGCCGATCGCCGCGACGTCGCCGGGCCCGGCGCCGACTCGGGCCAAGGCCTCGAGTGCGACGGCGATTTGGGAGAAGGCGATCTGCTCGGGATTGTGCTCCACCCATCCCGGCTGCGGAAAGATCTGCTCAAACTCCTGCTGTGCCACCGCCCGCACCGCGCCGTCTTGATCGAACAGCAGCGCCCGCGAACTGGTTGTCCCCTGATCCAGCGCCAAAACGTATTTCACAATTCCTCCCCGCTTCGTTCTACGACGGCTTCAGAAATCGCCGGATCCCGAAGTCGTAAATTGCGGCACCCGCCAGTCCGCCCAACAATGGCGCGACGATCGGAATCCACCAGATATGAGTTCCGTCGGTGAGGCCGTTGTTTCGAAAACCGGCAACGACGGTAAACAGCCGCGGACCAAAATCCCGCGCCGGATTGATCGCGTATCCGTGCATCCCGCCGAAACTCATCCCAATCGCAACGACAACGAGGCCGATCATGAGCGGTGCAAGATTCGCTCCCGGCGGCATGTTGAATTCATCCGTGATCGCAAAGATCAGAAGCACGAGCAATCCCGTGCCGATCAACTGGTCAAGAAATCCCGCCTGCGGTGTTCCGGGAAAAGCGGGGAACGTGGTGAAGACGCCGGCAGTGCTTTCCAATCGAGGATCCGCCTGGTGAAAGGCCGGCAGGTAATTCCAGTAGACCAAAGCAGCGGCGGCGAACGCTCCCGCGGTTTGAGCGACGCAATAAGGAATGACCTTGCTCCACGGGAATTTTCTGAAGACAGCGACCGCCAAAGTGACAGCGGGATTCAGATGCGCTCCGGAAATCTTGCCGGCGATGTAGATCCCCATCGTCACGGCCAATCCCCAGCCGAGCGTGATGTTGGTGAATCCGCCGTGAATGGTTTCGCCGGGATTCTTCGAGGGAAAGAGCACCACCATCGCCACTACTCCGATGCCGAACAGCATCAGGATGAAGGTGCCGAGAAATTCGGCGACGAGTTCCGCCTTCAGAGTTGGTTTCGCGTTCATCGCATCCCTCAAGTGACTGCGCTTCCTTGGCCGCGAAGTAGTCTACCAAGGCGCGGCGGACCGCGGTGTTTTTTCCGCAGCACGGTTCGACATCGGCTACGGCGGTGGCCACTGAAAGTAATGAAGATAAGGTCCATTCCCCCTTGACATTTCGGTGCAGGACCGTAAGATAGGGAAATAATTATTCAAACTAGTGAATATTTATTCATAATGAATAAAACACTGCGCCAACGAGCCGTTCTCGATGTTCTGAAACACGGGTCCATCGCCAGCCAGGAGGACCTGCAGCGGCATCTGCGGAGGCGCGGATTCAAGGTCGGGCAGGCGACGCTCTCGCGGGATATTCGCGATTTGAACCTGAGCAAGACGTCGCAGGGATATTCGCTGCCTCACGGAGATGGCGGAGCCGGAGTCGCACTTCCTCCGGTATCGCGACTGGTGCGCGAATTTGTTTTAGACATCCGGTCCGCGCAGAACTTGTTGGTCATCAAAACGATTGTGGGAAGCGCACAACCAGTGGCAGCAGCGCTGGACGAGACCGACTGGAGCGAAGTGGTAGGAACGATCGCTGGGGACGACACTATTCTGATTGTGTGTCCGGACAAAGACGAGGCCCGGACGCTGGCGGGACGCATCGAGGAAATGCTGGGTTAATGGCCGGAAAGCTCAAAACCGCAGTGCTCGGAGCGACCGGCTATTCAGGGCTGGAGTTGACGCGGATTCTTCTGCGTCATCCACGCGTAGCGAAGCCGGTGCTGTTGAAGCGGCAGTCCGACAACGGCGGCGCGGCGGATCTTGCCGACGTCTTCCCTGCTCTGTATGGCAACGGCGGTTATCCTTTGCACTCGCTGTCGTGGGCGTCACTCAAGCAGCAGGGCGTGGAATTTCTATTTTTGGCGACGCCGCACGAGGTTTCGCGCTCGCTCGTACCAGAGGCGATCAGCCACGGGCTGCGGGTGATCGACTTGAGTGGCGCGTGGCGGCTGAAGCAGGAGCAGCATCGCTCGATTTACAACTTCGAGGATGCAGATGCGGTTACGGCAGCGCAGTTAACCGACCGGGCCGTATATGGACTTCCGGAGCTAAATGCGGATCGCATCGTGAATGCGGAGTTGGTGGCGAATCCGGGATGCTACGCGACCTCAGTGATCCTGGCGCTTGCTCCTCTGCTCAAAGCAGGAGTCGTCGACCGGAGCCGCGGGATCGTTTCGGATTCGAAGTCGGGAGTTTCGGGTGCGGGAAAAGAGCCCACCGCCAAAACACATTTTGTATCAGTGGCGGATAACCTCTCGGCATATTCGGTGTTCAATCACCGGCACACCGGGGAGATCGTGGAGCAGCTTGCATTATGCGCGCAGGAGTTGATCTTCACTCCGCATCTGCTGCCGATACCGCGCGGCATCTTGTCGACAATCTATCTCCACTTGAGCCGGGAGATGGCACCGCTCGAGGTGGAATCGTGCTTCCGGAACTTTTATGCGGGAAAGCATTGGGTGCGGATTTTTCAGACGCCCAAGCTACCGCAAGTGCAGTTCTCGCTGCACACGAACTATTGCGATCTCGGTTTCTGTTTGGCGGAAGACGGACGGCGCCTCGTGCTGATCTCGTGCATCGATAACTTGCTCAAGGGTGCGGCGGGGCAGGCAGTGCAGAATCTGAATCTGATGAACGGCTGGGGCGAGGAAGAAGGACTGCAGTGACGATTGTGATCAAAATCGGTGGAGCAGCGCTCGAGGACGCGTCGGTTCTGCGCAAGTGCGCGCGGGCGATTGCGGAACTGGCACAGGATGGACATCGCGTGGCCGTCGTTCATGGCGGCGGTACCGCGCTGACACGCGTGCTTAAGCAATTGGGCAAGCAGAGCGAGTTTATTGGTGGACTGCGCGTCACAGACGCGGAGACGCGCGACGTAGCCCTGATGGTGCTCGGCGGCATGGTAAACAAGAAGATGGTGGCCGCAATCCAGGCAGCAGGCATGCCGGCAGTTGGGTTCTGCGGCGGCGATGGCATGACTTTCCGCGCGCGCCGGAAGCACGTACAGGGGAACGATCTGGGATTCGTAGGCGAGATTTGCTTTGCGGAACCTTGCTGGATCGAAGCGCTTTGGAAGCAGGGCGGCATTCCTGTGTTGGCATCGCTCGCACTCGGCACCGACGGCGAATATTACAACGTCAACGCGGACGAGATGGCTGCCGCTTGCGCCGCTGCCTGCCACGCAAATGCACTCATCTTTCTCACCGATGTTCCGGGAGTAAAGGATGCCGAAGGGGTCGTAATCCCGTGGCTCAACACGAAACAGGCGCAAGATTTGGCTACGGGATCAGTGGTGAGCGGCGGAATGCTGCCGAAACTCGCGGCTTGCACTCAGGCATTGAAGCAGGGTGTGGGCCGAGTACGAATATTGCCGGCTGCAGAAGCGGAAGCACTACCGCAGTTTTATCTGACGAAGCTGAATTGCGGAACAGAGGTCACCTGCGCCTGAGCGCAGTGGAGAACGAAATTGAAGAATGAGGAGTTGAAGTTGACGAGTCCTTTGCAGAACCGGGCGCCAGTCGTGCCCCAAACATTTCCCGACGTATTCTGGTGCCCCGATCTGGTATCTACACGCGACCTCGGACCCCAGGGCGTTCAGGCGGTGCTGCACCTGGCCGAATTGATGAAGTCCCGCCCATCCGTATTCCAGCGATCACTTGCAGGGAAACAGATGGTTATGTTTTTCGAGAAACCCTCCCTTCGAACGCGCGTAACGTTTGAATCGGCCATACTAAGCCTTGGAGGGACGGCGATGTTTGTCGATCAATCCAAGAGCAGGCTGGATGCGCGAGAAAAGTTAAGCGATATTGCGCACAACCTCGAGCGCTGGATCGACGTGATCGTGCTGCGAACCTTTGCACACGAAACGATTGAAGGAATGGCGAAGCATGCGTCGGTGCCGGTGATCAACGCACTCAGCGATCTTGAGCATCCATGCCAGGCTCTGGCAGATTACCTCACGCTGCAAGAACGGTTTGGGGACGTGAAGAATATCACGCTGGCTTACGTCGGCGACGGCAACAACGTCGCGCATTCCCTGCTGTTAACGTGTGCGTGCATGGGATCGTCGATCCGCATTGCGACGCCGAAGGGTTACACATGCAACGCAGAGATTGTGGCCGATGCGCGCAAGATCGCGAAGCAAACGGGTGCGCAACTGGAATTTCTCACGGACCCTCATGCCGCGGTCACGGGCGCCGATGCGATTTACACTGACGCCTGGGCCAGTATGGGGCAAGAAGACGAAGCCGCGCAGAGGGCGCGCATTTTCCAGCCATACCAGGTGAATCGGGAATTGATGGCGGAAGCTGCGCCGCACGCGGCATTCATGCATTGCCTTCCGGCTCATCGCGGGGAAGAAGTCACCGACGAGGTGATGGACGGCGATCACTCTGTCGTTTTCGAGCAGGCGGAAAACCGGCTGCACGTTCAAAAATCCATTCTTTATTTGTTGCTGGGCGGCGCGGTGCGTCTGCCCGTAAGGAGCGCTCATGCCTGAGAAAGTTGTACTCGCTTATTCCGGTGGACTCGATACCTCGATCATCATTCCATGGTTGAAGGAAAACTACTCCTATGACGTAATCGCCATGGTCGGCGATGTGGGCCAGGGAGATGACATAGAAGCGGTCGTCGAGAAGGCGTATGCGACCGGAGCCAGCAAAGTCATCATCGAAGACATGCGCGAAGAGTTCCTCACGGGTTATGTGTTTCCTTCACTGAAGGCTGGCGCCGTGTACGAGCACAAGTATCTGCTGGGAACTTCGCTGGCGCGTCCTGTGATTGCGAAACACCAGGTGGAAGTAGCTCTGCGCGAGGGAGCGACTGCGGTAGCGCACGGATGCACGGGAAAAGGTAATGATCAGGTGCGGTTCGAACTCACGTATCAGGCGCTGGCTCCGGAATTGAAGATCATTGCGCCGTGGCGCGAGTGGAACCTAAAGTCGCGGGAGGATTGTCTCGATTACGCCGAACAGCATGGCATCTCCGTGAGCGCGAGCCGCGAAAAGATCCATAGCCGAGACCGGAATTTGTGGCACATCAGTCATGAGGGTGGCGAACTGGAAGACGCGGGAAACGCTCCGTTGCCGACGACGTGGCAGATTACCCGTTCTCCGCAGGAAGCTCCAGACAAAGAAGAACAGGTCAGCATTGGCTTCGAGCGGGGCGTTCCGGTGTCGGTAAATGGGATGAAGATGGACCCCGTGTCGCTGGTCGAATTGCTGAATGAAATCGGGGCACGGAATGCTGTGGGACGCATCGATCTCGTTGAGAACCGGTTCGTCGGAATGAAGTCGCGCGGATGCTATGAGACCCCTGGAGGCACGCTGCTGATTGCGGCTCATCGCGAATTGGAAGCGTTATGCCTGGAGCGCGACGTCGCGCATTTCAAGGAGCACATCGGCCTGAAGTATGCCGAACTGGTGTATTTCGGATTGTGGTTTACGCCCTTGCGCGAAGCGCTGGATGCGTTCGTTGAGAAGACACAGACGGAAATGACCGGCAACGTAACGTTGTCTCTTTATAAGGGAAACGTTTCGGTGGTCAGCCGGGAGTCGGAGCACTCGCTCTATCGCACCGACCTCTCATCGTTCACCATGGGCGACAGCTACGACCAGAAGGATGCTGCAGGGTTCATTCGCATTTTGGGTCTGCCATCACGTTCGCGTGCGCGGACGCGTGTTGAGGTTACGCGATGAAGATGTGGTCGGGACGGTTCCGGCAACCGCTGGATCCGGATTTCGAGCGCTGGCAGCGATCATTTGGCTTCGATCGCCGCTTGTTGCGCTATGAGATCGCGGCTAGCGGAGCGCATGCGCGCGCATTGAAGAATGCTGGAGTTTTGTCGGCGGACGAACTGATCAGCATTCTGCAAGGGCTGGAGCAGATCGGGGCCAGCGCTGCGGCATCGCCGTCCTTTCTTGAGGATAACGAGGCCGAAGATGTGCATCACTTCGTCGAGAAGCAACTTGTCGCTCTGATCGGCGAGGCTGGGTACAAGCTTCACAGCGGGCGCAGCCGCAATGAACAGATTGCGACCGACTTGCGGTTGTACGTGCGGGCGTCGATCGATGAATTGCGCGAGCAGATAGGCGAGCTTTGCGGGGTGCTAGCGGATCGGGCGGAACAGGCCGGTGACGCGGCGATGCCGGCATATACACATCTGCAGCGGGCGGAGCCGGTTCTGGTCGGGCATTGGCTGCTTGGCTTATGTCGAGATGTTTCTGCGAGATGCGAGACGACTTGCGGATTGCCGCAAGCGGCTGAATGTGTGTCCGTTGGGGTCGGGTGCGGTTGCGGGCGCAACGCTGACGCTCGATCGCGGCAATGATGGCCGACAGCATCGGCTTTGACGCGCCAACAGCGAACAGCATTGATGCAACCAGCGATCGGGATTTCGCCGTGGAGTTCGTGCAGGCGCTTTCGATGCTGGCGGCGCACCTGAGCCGTTGGGCGGAGGAGATGATCCTGTTCTCCACGCAGGAATATGGATTCATCGGGCTTCCGGAATCGTATTCGACGGGTAGCAGCGCCATGCCGCAGAAGAAGAATCCGGACCTGCTGGAGCTGGTGCGGGGTAAGAGCGGACGCGTTATCGGCAATGCGGTTGCACTGATGACGCAAGTGAAAGGCTTGCCGCTCGCCTACAACAAGGACCTGCAGGAGACGCAAGAGCCACTGTTCGATTCCGCGGACACCCTGTTGGCGATGCTGCCGCTGGTCGCAGGGTGGATGAAGTCCGTCGAATTTCATCACGACGTCATGCAGCAAGCGGCTGGATCAGGCTTCATGAATGCGTGGGCGGCAGCGACATATCTGGTGAACAAGGGCGTTCCGTCGCGGCTGGCGCACGAGCGGATCGGGAAGGCAGTGCAACTTTGTCTCGAGCGGAAATGCGAATTGCAGGAGTTGCCGCTCACCGATCTCAGGGGGCTGAGTCCGGCGTTTGGCGAGGATTTCTACGAATCGTTGACGCTTCATTCTGTACTCGCCGTTCACGATGTTCCGGGAGGCACAGCGCCGGCCCGGGTGCGGCAGGCCCTTGGCCTCGCCAGGAAGAAAATCGAGTCTCTTCGCGAGGAGGTCCATGCGCACGCGTAAAGCGATTTTGCCGGATGCACAAGATATTCATGAACTAATCGGAGCGTACTCCGGGGACGGCACGTTGCTGCCTCGTACGCTGCCGGAGATCTGCGAGAACGTCCGCGACTTCGTCGTGCTGGAAGACGAGGGACGCATCATCGGATGCGGGGCACTGCATCTCTACGGGACTCATTTGGCCGAGATCCGATCGATTACAGTTGCGCCTTGGGCTCAGGGCAAAGGCGGAGGCGGACGGTTAGTGAAAGCCCTGCTTGCCGAAGCGAAGAGGCACCGCGTGGATTGCATTTGTCTCTTTACACGGAAGCCAGACTTTTTTGGCGGACAGGGATTTACGGTCGCACAGCGCGAGGATTTGCCAGACAAGATCTATAAGGATTGCCACGCGTGTCCGCGCTTTCACTGCTGCGATGAAGTGGCGATGGTGCGGGGAGACCTGCCAAAGTTCGCGATCCTGCCGGAGCCGGCAAACTGGGTGCAACTGCAGTCGTGGGCGCCGAACGGGGAGCCGACGCGCTCTAGCTAAGCTTCGCTCTAGCGAAACTCTTGTGCTCCGTCTTCGGCGGAGCACAAGTAGGTTTGGGGATCGATGCCGGTCGCTTTGCGATAGCGATCGGCGATCTGGGCGGCAAAATCTTTTGCATTCTCCTCGCGAACAAGATTCACTGTACATCCGCCAAAGCCGCCGCCAGTCATGCGTCCGCCGATAAAGCCCGGCAGACCTTGCGCCGAATCCACCATTACGTCAAGCTCACGACAGCTAACTTCGTAGAGATCGCGGAGGCTGTCGTGCGACTCGCGCATCAACTTCCCCACGCTCTTCAGGTCGCCTTCGGTGAGGGCGCGCGCGGCGTCCAGCGTTCTCTGATTTTCGTAGACGACATGAGTGCAACGCTTGGCGGTCGTGGGAGGCAAGTCTTTCAGATGCTGCTCTAACATGGCTGGAGTCACGTCGCGCAGAGCCCGAATCGTGGGATCCCATTTCGCGAACCAACGAACTCCTTCTTCGCATTCCTCACGGCGCTGGTTGTAGGCGCCGGTAGCGTGATCGTGCTTCACCTTCGTGTTGCAGACGACCAGGCTGATGCCCGCAGGGATCGGAACGAACTTGAACTCAAGCGATCGGCAATCCAGAAGAAAGGCGTGACCCTTCTTGCCCATGCAGGAGACGAACTGATCCATGATGCCGACGCGGGCGCCGACGAACTCGTTCTCGGCCTTGCGGCAGAGTTTGGCAACTTCGGGCAGCGGGAGCCGAGTGCCATCGAGACTCAGGAAGGCGAGGGCTGAGGCCACTTCCAAGGCGGCGGACGAACTGAGACCGGACGCGACGGGGACATCACTGTGCACGAGGGCGTTGGCTCCGACGAGCTTGCAACCGCTCTGTTGAAGCTCACGCGCAACGCCGACTACGTAGTCACACCACGCTCCGACGCGTTGATGCGGCAGTTCGGCGACATTGAATTCGAAAGCACCGGGAAATTCCTCGGATTCGATTCGCAATTTCTGGTCCTGCTGGGGTGCGATCGCAACGTAGGTCGAGAAGCCCAAGGCAGCCGGCATCACGAATCCGTCGTTGTAGTCGGTATGCTCGCCGATCAGATTGACGCGGCCGGGGGCGCGAAAAATCCGGGGACGCTGACCGAACAACTTATCGAAGTGCTGAATGAGGTCGCGCGAGTTCATCCTTAGGGAATCCTGCAACAATTATTACTATATAAGCAATACGCAAGGCGCCCGGTAATTTCGGAGCTACGCGCGGATGCCCAAGCAAAACGGGTCTCTGGGATCGAGTACCAGGTCGGCTTCCGCATTCACGAAGGCTGATCCCGTAATGCTGGGGTAGACCTTGCCGTCGCGAACCGTGACACTGCCCTCGAAAATGCTGCCGACAATGCTTTCCTGCTTCCAGGTTTGACCTTCGCGAATCTTTCCGTCGGCGAAGAGGCATGCCAGTTTAGCGCTAGTACCGGTGCCGCAAGGAGAGCGGTCGTAGGCCTTGCCGGGACAGAGCACAAAATTCTTGCTGTCGACTGAGGGATTGTCGGAAGGGCCGTAAAGCTCGATGTGATCGATCTCCTGATTGTCGGCGCCGGTGATTCCCTGCTGCTGCAGCGCCTGGCGGATGGCCCAAGTAAAGTTGGTTAATTCCTCAATGTTTTGGAGGGTGAGTTCAAGGGTGTGATCGCGCACGAGGAAAAACCAATTTCCGCCCCAGGCTACGTCACCGAAGACCTTGCCATATTCGGGCACATCGACCGCGACGTTGGAGGCCAGGCGATAACTAGCAACGTTGTTGACGGTGACTTTTGCATCGGGATGCAGGACGGCGGTCACCGTACCCACGGGAGTTTCGATGCGATGCTGGCCGGGCTGAATACGGTTCATGTAGGCGAGTGTCGCGACTAACCCGATCGTTCCGTGGCCGCACATCCCTAAATAGCCAACGTTGTTAAAGAAGATGATGCCGCCAACGCAGGCTAGCATCGGTGGGCTCGCATAACAACGCGCCGACCATCACGTCGGAGCCGCGGGGTTCGTTGACAACCGCCGAACGAAAGGTGTCGTGCTCTCTGCGAAAAAGCTCCAAGCGGCCGGGAAGCGGACCTCGGCCTAAATCGGGGCCGCCGCTCACGACGATGCGGGTCGGTTCCCCACCCGTGTGAGAATCGATGACTCTTACTTTTTGCCGTCCGTTTTGAGTCAAGGTCTTAAGGTTCTCCCAGAGCTCCGGCTAAGCTTCGCCCTACAAAATCGGCGATCGCAAGCAGTCTAATGATTTTACTTCGTTTTGAACGCGAGTCAGGGAGACGGAGAAAGCTAGCGGCAGTCTGCAAGAACGGCTTATTGGCTGGGTTCTCCAGTGGAGTCGAACTGCGATCCAGAAAGAGACTTTCCGGAAGCAAGGACTTCGCGGATTGAGGCACGGTTCTGGCCAGCGCGGTCGATTGCCGCCGCCAGGCATCCCAGTGCTTGTTGAAGTGGAGTGCCTTCTGCAAGACGAAAGATCCACGGAATGTCCGTTGAAGTAAGAGTACGATCCGACGATATCGCAACTACCGGAACGAACGCCTTGACCGCGATCTGCTCGGCGAGATGGCTGGAAGGGCGATCCAAGGCAATCAGACCGAGGACGTGATGCTCATATACGGCATTCACGAGATCGCTGGAGGCTTTGCCCCAAGAAGTCTGGGACGGAATGGCAATCAAGGAGTATGGCTTTGGTCCGGAGTTCAGAGATGTTCAAGCAGGCGAAGCATTTCAGGCGTGCGTATGGCTTCGTCTGCGTTTGGGCCGAAGACGCCGATCGTGAGATTGGTTGAATTTTCAGTGGACGTCGGTGGGCCCGAATAATTCACTCCATTCTCTCCGACCCGAGCGTAAGGCCTCTCCATGGTGATGCGGCGGTAATCGATCTGACCGTTGTGAACATGACCGAGAAAGAGCGGCGCGATGTTCTTGCAGTTGGGATCAAAAACCATGTCACCAGTGACACCCTTGTAGCTGGTCAAGCCGGTGAGGGCATCGCGGATGCGTCCTTTATTCAGACCAGCGCGGCAGATGGCGTCGAGAAGTATGCGCATCTGATCGAAGGCGAGGGCGGCGAAGTGATCCGGCTGTTCGTGGTATCTCGCCTCATACCGGGAGACAAAATCGAGCCAGCGGGGGTCCTGGCGTGTTGGGTCGTAAGGGTAGACGGCTTCGAAGCCTTCCGCCGCAGGTCCCGCGAGTTGAATGAGTTCGTTGCCCAGGGTGCGGTGGCTGCCGAAGACGCGCTGCTTCATACCGAGTTCCTGCATTTGCTGGAGGATCATGGCGGCGGGACCGATGTCCGTCCAGAGCACAATCGCATCGACCCGAGAATCTTCGATGACTTGAAGTTGTCGGCGAAAGTCGGTGTCTCCGCGCATGAATTTCTGCTCGATCACGACTGGGTGACCGAGTCGGCGAGAGGCATCGCGAAATTTGATGACGCCGAATCTTCCGTAGCGGTCATTCACACGAAGAAGCGCGACCCGCTTGAATCCCAGTTCTGTGTAAACATGGCGCGCGAGGGTATAGCCCTGGAGGCGGTCGTCCTGAATGTCAGTGAAATACCAGGGAATGTTCGTTTCAGGAATCGTGGGATCGGTGGATGCGCTGTTCACTAGCGGGGTTTCAGCCTTCAGCGTGAGGCGAAGAGCAATGTGAGTAGATTCGGAGCTGATGGAGCCGAACATCGCCCAGACTTTGTCGTCGTAGATCATACGGACTGCGTCGTTTGAAGCCGCACCCCAGATTGCAGAATCCTTCGCCGCACCTGCAACGGAGGCGCTGCTGTTCTGCCAGTTGTCGTAGTCGTTATGCGAGATTAGGCGGAACGGTTTGCCGCCGTAGCCTCCGGCGGCATTGGCCTCGTCGATCGCCATCTGCGCGCCGTTGAGCATGCGCGCTCCGCGGATTTGATCAGGATGATCGTAGAGAGGCGCAAGAAAACCGATACGAATCTCGCTAAGGTCTTTGAGATCGGGATCGGGGATATCGCGAGCCGCGCCGTTGTATTCGACTAGATCCTGGTAATACTCGTGATACGGAGTCGTGAACTTGGAGAACGGACGCAGGTCGTCGGGAGCACCCGTATATGGCTTGAGGGAACGTGATGCGGGCGGTCCCGGAGGATTCTTGCCACACGCACACGGCGCCGACGTCTGGGCGCAAGAAGCACCGACGAACAAAGCGGCGATGGCAATGACGGAATAGAGGCGCATGGAACGACTCCTCGTTCAGTTCTTTGGGCGTTATTCCTCTGGGTCATTCCGAAACATGGCAATCGCTTCGATCTCGATCAGGAGATCCGGACGGCAAAGAATGGCTTGAATGCCAGTCGACGCCGGTAACGGGTCAAGACCCTGCAGCTTGAAGAATGCGCTCCGCTCCTCGTTGAATGCCGGATAGTCACGCTCGATATCGCGCAGGTAACAGGTAGTGCGAACGATGTCGTGCCATGTTGCTCCTTCCGCAGCCAGAAGCTTGGTTATGTTCTCGTACGTACGCTGCAACTGGGCGCGGAAATCTCCTACGTGGACGGTGCGACCGGCCTCGTCGATGCTGGCAGTTCCGGAGATCAAGAGAATGGTGAGTCCATTCAGGTCGATCCGCATGCCGCGCGAGAAGGCGCTGCCGTAGTCATAAGCTTCGTTGAGTGTCGAATGGTTGGTGATCGCCCGTTTCGCGACCGGTGCAGTTGCGATTTCCTCGAGTATCTCTTGAACATTCATAAGAATGGCTCCTGAATATCGTTACTTCTTCCCTTTTGATTTTTCGGTACTAAAGACTTTTGCGATTGCTAACGAGTCTTTCTGACGAATCCCATGACTGAGTCCTTTAGCGGTCGCGACCCAAATGTCGTCGCCCTGAAAACTAACGCCAAGGATGTAGTTATGGGCGGGAGCGCTCTGAACAGGGATCTTCTTCACTTCACCCGTTGCGTCACGCACGAACATCTCCGGTTTATGAGTATCGAGCGCGGGGCGGTAGACCGCCCAGTTCGTGCCGTCGTAGTATGCGAGACCTTTATCTGTAGAAAACCAGGCACGATTGGCATCGATAGCTTTGATCTGGTTCAGGAAGTTGCTCGGCAGACCGCTGTCTTTGGAGAGGAAGTTGTGCCAGTAGCGGCCATCGTAGCGGCTCGCGCCGAAGTATGTAGCGACCCAGAGGATCTTCTCGACATAGCTCACCGAGGTGGTGATCTCATGGATTAGGCCTTGATCTTTCATGACGACCATTTCGGTTTCGCCGTCGGGGTCGTTGTAATCTTTCCAGCGCTCGGTTTTCTGGTCGTATTCAAGAACGCCGCCTCCCCAGACGGCGTAATAAACCTTGTCCTCGGCGGGACTGACGGCGTAGGTCCAGATCTCGTACATGGGAGTGTTGCGCTCATTGAAGAGCGACCACTGGCCGGTACGAGTATTCAGACGACTGGCGCCGGCGGCGGTCGCAGTCCAAACGAAATCGCCCTGCACGCCGACTCCGTAGACGATGTCGTTGCTGAGGCCGGAGTTCAGTTGCGTGAAGGTATCGATGCGCCCGGCGGATATGCGGCTCAGCCCACCCATCGTTCCTGCCCAGACGTCGCCCGTATGCGGATCGAGAGCGAGCGAGAGTACCGCCTGATGAGCTAATCCATCGGCGGGACGGAAGACTTTCCATGCATCATTCTCGTAGAGTCCGAGACCGTTATCCGTCCCGGCCCAGATACGCTTTCCGTCGACAAGCACGCAGAAGACGTGATTATCGGGAAGACCGTTGGTAGTAGTGAAGTTCTCCCAACGAAACATCGGCATGTCCTGCGCCGGAGCCAGAGATGCAAGAGTCAGAACGGCCAGGGCGAGGATCAGCTTCATTGCAGGACTCACGAGATCCTTCGCTCCGCCTGACAAACGGCTCTGCTCAGGATGACGTCCGTTTCTTGGTTTCGTTTTCATAACGTTTTCAGGTACTCGACGAGGTCGTTCAATTCATCTTTAGTCAGGTCGTTGGTGACGCCGTGCGTATCTTTCGGATTGAACACCGTCCAGATTTCTTCGAGCGAGCGCGCCGAGCCGTCGTGCAAGTAGGGTGCGGAATATGCCACGTTAGAGAGTTGGGGAACATCAATCACCGACGAGCGATCTGTGGGCTTGCCGGAGCCGACATCGATTTGTTTCTGATTCGTATATTTTGGGCCGCTGTGGCAATACGCGCACTGGTTTGTGTCTGGAATCGGATGACCGCTCTTCGATTTCGTGCGTTCGAAGATTGCTTTGCCGCGTTCTTGTGCAGGAGTAAGGTCTCCGCTGGACGAGCGGTATCGATTGGGGCGGTAGGGCAACGCGTACACAAATGTGACTAAATCGGTGAGCTGCTGCTGGGTGAAACTCTGCGAGCGAAAGAAGAATTTTTCCGTGCGCGGGCCGCACTCGGTCGGCATATCCGGATTGCCGCCATTCCACTTGAAGGGCTCGGTCCCGGCGAGATTCTCAAGAGAGCGGTTGTCGACAATGTCCTTGCCGAAACCGTCAGGCTCCAAATCCCACTGAAGGCCGTCGATCGTCGAGTCAATGTGGCAGTTCGAACAACCGAACTGGCCTTGAAACGCAAAGTCAGCCGTATAGAAGAGGCGTTCGCCACGGCGAAGGGCGTCAACATTCTTTGGACCGCCAAGATCCATCGTCGACAGAACCTTTGCAGAGGTCGTGTCGATGACGGAGATGGTGTCGTCGAGTCGATTGGCGACATAGAGGCGCTTTCCGTCGGGAGAGAGCGTGACGCCGCTAGGATTGCGGCCCACAGGGATTCTCGCGCATACGTAGTCCGCAGAAGCGGATAGATCATTCACGAACGGCTTGCGACGGGACCGAACGGTCTTCAGCAGTTGCGGTACGTCGATGACAGTGACGCTTTGCGATCCTGCGGTGGAAAGGAAAATCTTTGACTTGTCGGGAGCGATTGCCACGCCCCAAGGCATTGCATAGTAGCGGTCGAGTTCGTCGAGGGGAACTTGAACGAGGCCGCCGACATCCTGGCCGAACAGCGTGAGCGAATCGGTGAATCCCCAACCGTGCTCGACATGAGCGAGGGGAATCAGATTTTTTGGCTTGAGCTGCGCTGCAACACCAAGATTTCCATCGGCCGACAGTGCGACATGAAAGACGCCCGCTACGTTGTGAAGAGGCTTGCGCTCGACTACGGTCTGGCTAGCCGTGTCGATGACCGTGATCTCCGAGTTTGGTTCGGTCCGGAATGTCCCTGGATTCGGATAGATGTGCGTGCTGAAAATCTGTTTCCCGTCGGCAGATAAGGTCAGATAACTAGAGCCGCGCCCGGCCAGAAGCCGTTTCGTCTCCTCGCCTGTCTGGAGGTCGATCACGGAGACATCGCTGCTGAGACGATTCGCGACGTAGAGGGTATTGCTCTGAATGTCGAGGACGACTCCGGACGGCTCTGGACCGGTGAGCAGCGTCCGCACCACTTCCAGAGCCTGCGTATCAATGATAGAGATTGTGTCGGACCAGGCGTTCGTCACGTAAAGGCTGCTCCCATCGGGAGACAATGCAACTCCGCGCGGGATGTGGCCAACGGGAATGCTTTTTGTGACTTCACCCGATACAGCATCGACTACTCGCACTTCGTCGCTGTCCTGACAAACCACGTAGAGCAGGCGTCCGCTCGGTGATAGCGCAATTTCGATCGGAGACAGGTAGCGTTGCTTCAGGAGCGCTGCAGACTGCTTCGGCGCAGGCTTGGCCGCGATCGCGAGCAGGACGACTGCGAAGATAACGGTGAGCTTTGCCAAACGGCGGAAGCTCAAATCGGAAATGCCGGTCTCTCGCGCATTAAATGGGCGAGAAGTGAGGCATTCTCGAAGGTTCCGACGGACCGACACTTATGGCTCCTCCACATTGAGGATTCGATCGATGGGCGGATTTTCCAGAAGCTGCTGCTGGCCGCTCGGCCAGTGGATCGTGAGCTTGTCGGCTTTTGAGACTGACCCCAGGCCGAAGTGAATGCGGCCGTCGTCTTGCGAGAGATAACTCGAACCGGCGACGCGCTCGGCGATCTGCTTGCGTCCGGCGGCAAGCAATTCGAGGCGGGCTCCAATGCCGTCGCGGTTACTCTTCTTCCCTTTCAATTTCACGGTGAGCCAGTGATTGTTGTTCTGCGTGACGTCATGGAGCAGTGTAGCGGGCGCGCCGAGATTCACGACAAATGCGTCGATCTTGCCATCGTTGTCGTAGTCGGCGAAGCAGGCGCCACGAGAAACTGTTTTCACGTCGAGCACCGGCCCGGCATCGCGAGAGACGTCGGCAAACTTACCGTTTCCCAGGCCACGGAACAGCGACTGCTCTTGCGGAACGAGATGAATCAGACCGCCGTGGAAAATTAGGATGTCGAGCCAGCCGTCGTTGTCGAAGTCGTAGATGCCGCTGCCCCAACTCACGTACTGCGCGGTGGCCTGCGAGACGCCAGAACTCGGACCGATATCTTCGAATCCATTAGCCCCTGCGTTGCGCATCAGGCGGTTGTACTTGGAGTCGGTCACCAGAAGATCGAGGCGGCCGTCGCCATCGATGTCGGCAAAAACTGGCCCCATTGCCGATGTGCTCTCGCCATTCTGGCCGTAGGCAACACCGAGATCGCCGGCAACTTCCTCGAAGGTACCGTCATGCTTGTTGTGAAAGAGGAAATTCTCGGTTTTGTCGTTGGCGACGTAGATGTCGGGGTAGCCGTCACCGTCATAGTCTGCTGCGGTGACGCCCATCGTGCGCCCCTTGTACGCACCAATGCCGGATTTATCGGTGACGTCTGTGAACGTACCGTTGCAGTTGTTGTGATAGAGACGATTGGTATCACCCGCGTAGTCAAGAGGGCCAGGATAGTTGTCAGCTGCGTAAAAGGCGCGATACTTGGGATCGAACTTCACATACCGTCCGACAAACAGGTCGACGCAGCCGTCGCGGTCGTAGTCGAGCCAGGCGGAACTGATCGACCAGCCATCGACGTTGATTCCAGCCTTGGCTGTTACGTCCGTGAACGTTCCATCGCCATTGTTGTGGTAAAGGATGGCTTTGCCGTAGCCGGTGACGAAAAGATCGACGAAGCCGTCGTTGTCGAAATCGGCGGCAATCGCCGCAGTCCCATAAATATTCGCGGCAACACCGGCCTGATCTGTGACGTCGGTGAAGGTTCCGTCCCCGTTGTTGCGGTAAAGATGGTTGTGCGGCGGAGTTGCCGGTTGCTGCTTGAGGGGATAAGGATGCATTGCATCTTCAAGCGGCTTACCGCTGGCTACGTAGAGGTCGGGAAATCCGTCATTGTTGTAATCGAACCAGACGCAGCCGGAGCCGGTGCTCTCAAGAAGCGAACCTAACTTTTGGGAGCCAAAGCTGTGGGTGAACTGGATACCGGATTTTGCGGTGGCGTCTTCGAACCGGATTGAACTGGATGCGGTGTTCTCCGGAGCTTGCGCCAGCAGGAAGGACGATAGAAAAAGGAGAATGAAGATTCGCGGTATCAAGCTAATGTCCTCCCGAAGCTTTTTGTCCGGAGTCGCCGGTCATGTCCGCTGGGATCGTCGATTTCAGCAGGATCATCGGCACT
Organism: uncultured Acidobacteriota bacterium; assembly: GCA_963793945.1. Classification (GTDB taxonomy): domain Bacteria; phylum Acidobacteriota; class Terriglobia; order Terriglobales; family Acidobacteriaceae; genus Sulfotelmatobacter. Next base: position 25,754 of record CAWCCE010000006.1, read on the forward strand.
GCGTTCTCGGGAGCGGTTTCCGGACCGGCGTGACATCCCACGCATCCACGCTGCTCGCCGCGGCGCATCCAGAAGAATCCCGCTTCGCGTTTTAGAGTCTTACCCGCGGAATCGAGCAATTCGATTTGCACCGGCTGCTCGGTCGGAACTTGCACGAAGAAAGATCCGTCGCGTTCGACCGGTGCGGTTCCGAGCGGCTTTGGGTTACCCGCGGCATCGCGCGTGTACATCTTCACAGTCTGTATGGAACCGGGTGCGAATTCGTATTTCGATGTGTAAGCATTCAGGCAGAGCAGGTTCGCATTCGACCAGTCATGCAATCCGGAAGGATGCCGGTTGGGAACAGCGTGCGGAGCCAGCACAACTGGCTGCACGACGCTGACACCTGCCTGCGCTTGGATGGGCTGAAGTTCAGACACGCCCGGGGACCAACGCATCAGTTGGAAGGGCTCTTTCGCGTCTGTGCGCCAGGACAGAAGCCAGTCGCCGTCTGGAGTCTCGGCAAGGTCCCCGGCATATTCGCCGGCGGGAACAGAAACTTGTAGTTCGCGAGCACGTGCAGAGGTAAATCGGGATAAGCCTTTCGCCGATGCGAAGACGATGTCTCCTGATCCGCTCTGCCGCCCGGAGTGGCGAGTTCGACCATGGTCGCAGCGATAGGACTCGACGCCGCTGCCGTCGGAGTAGACGGTATAGATTTCAGGCACGGAATCAGTTCCGAGCGGGTATCCAGCTTCGAACAAGATTCGACCGTCACGGAGGACGTCAGTCGGGAGAGTGCTCGCCGCGCTGTATGCCAGGGCAAGGGGCTTTCCGCCTGCCAGATCTACGACCTCGATGACGAAGCGTCCGGCAATCTTTCGCGCATATACCAGACGGTCGTCGGGCAAGTAGAAGGGACGAATGCAATCCTCGGAGCCGGAGGTCACGCGGCGTGGATCGCCACCTGCGAGAGCGACCTCCCAGATTTGCCAGGGATCGTTGGCGTGAACTTTGCCGGCGAAGAGAACGCGCTGCCCATCGAAAGAAACTGCGGCATCAGCTGACGCTGCGAATGCGGGGACGAATCTGTGCTGACCCTTCTGGTCCTGCACAAAGACGGCAGCATTCGGACTAAAGCGATCGGCCCCATGCATCCAGGCCAGGGACTCGTATCTCGCTGCTGCGGTATAGAGAAATGGTGGCACGGCGCGACCGTGCGGAGATTGCATATCGGGCTTCGTGATGGCGAGAGCAACCAGGAATAAAAGGCCGGAGACGATAGAGCGTGGCAGCACTAATCGCCTCCTCCTGCAGCGAGGAGTTCAGGACCAAGCTGCCGCGAGTAGTGCTGGAGATCCAAGTACGGCTGGAGATCGTCCATCATGTGACGGAACTCGGCAAACGTGAGCGATTGACTTCCGTCGCTGAGAGCTTTCTCTGGTTGAGGATGTACTTCGACGATCAATCCGTCCGCTCCGACCACGGCGGCGGCGCGTGAAAGCACAGGAACAAGGCTGCGTACTCCTGCGGCATGACTCGGATCAACGATGACGGGCAGATGCGACACCGTCTTCAACACTGGAACGGCAGCGATATCGAGCGTGTTACGAGTCGCGGTTTCAAAGGTGCGAATTCCGCGCTCGCACAGAATGATTTGAGGATTGCCAGCCATCGCGATGACTTGGGCCGAGCGCAAGAGCTCTTCCAGCGTCGCGGTCATGCCACGCTTCAACAGCACCGGACGTCCACACTCTCCGAGGGCCTCGAGGATAGCGTAATTTTCCATGCTGCGCGTGCCGACTTGCACGATGTCGGTGTATTCGGCAATCACATCGACGTCTTCCTCACTCATCGCTTCGGTAACGATTGCAAGCCCAGTCACCTCGCGAGCTTTTTTCAAAAGCTTAAGGCCTTCGACGCCAAGTCCCTGGAAGGCATAAGGGGAAGATCGAGGCTTGTAAGCTCCTCCCCGAAGGATTCGCGCACCCGCTTCAGCGACGGCTGCAGCAGTTTGCAAGATTTGGCTTTCTGATTCGACCGCGCACGGACCCGCCATCACGACAAAATCGTTGCCGCCAATCTCAATGTCCCGCACCTGCACCACGCTGCGGGAGCAAGTGTCGGTTTTGGCAACAAGATCGAAGCAGGAGAACTGTCCGTTCCACTTGGGATTCATGAGCGCGGCCATTTTAGTAATACGCAGGCAAGCAATCACTAATAGGAATCTGCTAGAACATGCGAAACAAGCGCATAAACACTGATCAAACCGATAATCAGTTGGCGCTAACTCCTTTGTATCGATGTAGAAGGAACACGCTTGTGATTGAGATCACGCTTGTACGAGACGACGCGCACAAGCATCGGTTTTCTAAGCCACCGGAGTCGGCGCGAATGCGCATTTGAGCCGAATGAGACTCATTCGACGATTCGTGTCCATTTGAATCACAGCAAAATCCCCGAGTAATTTGGCCAGCACCCCTCATGTAGGGATCGCCAACAGAAGTTGTTGGGAAATCCGACGCGTGAGCGAAGGGATTCGATGCAAGTTATTGATTTCACATGATGGCTGTTGGCGTGCATTTCAGGAATTGGCCGAAGCTTCACCGGCAGGAGGTCAATCGATGGCTGGAGAGAATTGGACCATGTGGCTCAACATCACGAACTTCGCATTGGGACTCGTAACTCTGGTAGCGCTTCTCGTTGTGTTTCTCGCGGTGGGTTGGGATCTGTTAGCAAGCAAAGTGAAACAGGCGAGGGCTGGAATCGATCTCCGAAACATCGATGCAGAACTGCAATCGATGTTGCATGGGTCCCACAGCCTGACGGTTCCCGGGCTCGGGCTGACGATGGCAGATGGAGGCGAGAAACTCGAACCGCCGAAGAACGAAACATCCAACAAGAAATCGCAGGAGTAGGTTATGGCCTGCCCATGTCTTCGAGAAGGTCGAGCTCGATATTGCCACGCGGCGCCGGTCCGCAAGCTGATCCTGGATGGACCCGGGGCAACCGACGGCGGCCGCTGTGCTTCGCCGCAATATCGCACCTGCGAACTGGCTGCAAAAGCTGGACCGGACCTCGATCGCTGCCCGCATCTGGAAGAAATCCGGGTGCAGTATTGCGGCGTATCGCCGGTTCCAAAGCTGGTTCCATTTAGTGATTCGCAACTGTCGAGTTGCACCAGCGACAATTATCGATACTGCGACTCGTATTTGCATCTGGCTCAGCCCCGCGCTACCAAAGCGCCGGCCAGCCTTCTCTATACTCCGAATCACTTCTGGCTGGATGCCGAGGAATCTGGTCTATGCCACATCGGCATCGACGGTTTCGTCGCGGACATTGCGGGAAGCATCGACGGCGTGACATTCGTTACACCTCGCGGCACACACTGCCCTGCCCTGGCGTTGACCATTCATGGAGTTGAGTGGCCGATGAGCTTCCCGAATCCAGTGATGATTCAGAAGGTGAACAGCCGGCTGCGGAGCGATCCCCACCGGTTGACCGCCGATCCTTACGGTGCCGGATGGTTGTTCGAAGGCTGGGAAGTTCCAGGGCGAACGCGGTCCGGCCTCATTTCCGGAGCGCAGGCAGATGGGTGGCAGGCTGAAGAGCGCGAGCGCTTGACCCAGGAAGTCCACGAAACGCATGCGCCGAGTTGCGACGGTGGCTCGCCGGTTCGCGGAGTCGCACAGTTTCTTTCGAGGCAAGACCTGGTTTGTCTGTTTCAACACTTTTTCTGCAAGACGACCTGGACAGCGGAGAAATGAATATGCGTCGAAACCTCGCCGTTTTCTTATTTGGTCTGGTGGTCGCTCTCTTCGTCGGATGGGTTGCATTCCCGCATGTGCTTTATGTGAAGAAGCATCAGCCTCTCGATTTTCTTCACAAGACGCATGCCGAAAAATCTGGCGTTGCTGAATGCAGCGAGTGTCATACCATCCGCGAGGACGGCACATTCGCGGGATTACCCCCGATGGAAAAATGTGCCGGCTGCCATTCAGATCGAATCGGCGAAAGCAAAGCTGAAGCGACTTTGGTGAACGACTACATCAAGACCGGACATGAAACTCCGTGGCTGGTGTACTCGCAGCAACCGCCGAATGTGTGGTTTTCGCATGCCATCCACGTGAAGCGCGCCAACTTGGCTTGCACGGAATGCCATGCAGCCTGTGGCGAGTCGGACCAGGTACGGCTCTACGAGGTCAACCGCATCAGCGGGTACAGCCGCGATATTTGGGGACGGTCGATATCGCGGTTGCGGCGTGCTCCGCATGAAGGCATGAAGATGAGCGACTGCGAAGCCTGCCACGCGAAACACAACGTCGAAGTCGGATGCCTCGGCTGCCACGAATGAAGGGAGCAGCATGAAGTTCACGCGAAGAGATCTTCTCGTTTGGGGCGCTGGAGCCGCTGCAGGTCTCGTTGTTTCTCCCGTGCCGTGGAAGATGCTGGACGACGTTTCGATATGGAGTCAGAACTGGCCGTGGATTCCGCAACCGGCGCGTGGCCCAGTCGACGTCAAGCAGTCCTTCTGCACGCTCTGCCCAAATGGATGCGGCTTGCGGGTAAGAATGGCCGGAGGCTGGCCCGTCGGTGTCGCGGGAGTCGGTTCTCATCCCATCAGCCGAGGCGCTTTGTGCCCGCTTGGATTTGCCGCACACCAACTCAACTGGCATCCGCGGCGGCTGCGCGTCGTACAGCACCATGGACAACCTTCGTCGTGGTCTGAGGCTCAAGCTGCATTTGCGAAGGCCCGTGGCGAGGGTCCAATCGTAATCATCGATGGCTATCCCGGGCGCGCAGCGTCGTCCGTTCTCAAAACATTTGCTGAGAAGCAGGGCGGAACTTATCGCGTTGTCACAAGTTCGGAATCGAGGGCGCTTGCACCGTACGAGGCGTGGATTGACGCACCAAGTTCGTCGCTGGGATACGATCTCGAAAATGCGCAGACTGTAGTGAGTTTCGGCGCTCCCCTGCTCGACGGATGGGGAACGCCCGGCCGCTTCACTCGGCTCTGGGCGGAGCGATCCGCTGGCATGGCCGATCCGCAACTTCGTCTCATTCAAATTGATTCTTCTTTCTCGCGAACTGCGGCACGAGCCTGGCAGTGGCTGCAAATTCGAGAGGGCTCGGAATCTGCGCTGGCATCGGGACTGGCTCGCGTGCTGCTTGAACAGAAACTGGTTCCAGCACACGGCCCGATCCCGCCCTTTTCACTCACTGAGGCTGCGACGCAGACTGGGCTATCGCCGGATGCGATTCGGGATTTAGCGCGCACACTTGTGTCACATCTACCAGTATTGGCGATCGCGCGGGACGACAACCCGGCAATCGCGGCTTTAAACGTTGTTCTTGGAGCGGTTGGCGCGCGCGGTGGGATCGTGCGCAGATCGACGAATAACGAGTCTTACGTCTCCACCGACGCTGGCATCCCGAGCGCACGCGCTGTAGTCATTGACGGCAGCGTGCCCTGGAACTTTGTCCCGCAGACTGATACCGAGATTTTTCGTTTCGCTGCTTGGGATGGCGGCGCAACGAAGGCCGATTGGTTGCTGCCTGCACCGGGCTTCCTGGAAGAATTGACCGATGTTCCGACGGCTCCTACGTCATCAGTCGAAACCTACGCGGTGGCTACCAATCTGGTGAAGGCGCCCACCGAGTTCATGAGTGCGGCGCAGTTCTTGAGTGTCGCGGATTCCACTTTGACGCCAGTAGACAAAACTATTCACTCGCGTTGCGAAGATCTGTTCCGCAAACATTCAGGAACGTTGTACGGGCAAGACGCGACACCTGTCGCACGAATTGCATCGGTACAAAAACTGGAAGAGCAATTCTCGAAGGGGGCGGTTTGGGTCCGGGAGGCATCACCTCCCGGCAATTTGCATTGCGAGTTGAAAGAATGGCCGGCTGCGCCGCCCGAGTCGCGCGGAGGAAGTTGGGCGACTGAGTGGCCCATCGGAGTTATGCCTCCCTTGGCCACGAAACTCTACATCGAGTCGAACTTGTTCGAAGCTCCGGAGAGGAGAAACGCATGAGCGCGCGATACGGCATGGTGATCGATCTGGACCGGTGCACTGGCTGCGGGTCGTGCATGGTGGCTTGCGCGGCAGAAAATAATGTTCCTTCACTTCCGCAATCCACTGCACGAACTGGCTTGACTCCGGTGGTGGTCCGCAAAGTATCGAACAAACTGGAGGGCTCCGCGCAACGCAAAACGTTCATTCCTATTATGTGCGCGCACTGCGAACATGACACGCCTTGCGTAAAAGTATGCCCGCAGCAGGCAGTCGAAGTGGACAAGGAAACCGGAATCGTCATGCAGATGCCGCAGCGCTGCCTGGGATGCCGTTATTGCATGACCGCCTGCCCGTATCATGCGCGATATTTCAACTGGTGGGATCCGTCTTGGCCTGCCGGGATGGAGAAGAGTCTGAACCCTGGCGTCGCTGTGCGGATGAGAGGCGTCGTCGAGAAATGCAATATGTGCCATGCACGGCTACATGCAGCAAAAGAGAAAGCAGCGGCTGTGGGTAAACGAGAGATCGATCTGGGCGACTATGTCCCGGCTTGCGTGGAGGCTTGCCCGACTGGCGCGATTCACTTTGGAAATCTGGCGAACCCCACCGATCCCGCTTCGATTGAAGCGCGTTCACCTGAAGCGTTTCGATTACTTGCGCGCCTCGGAACCGAGCCGAAGCTTTATTACAAATCGAAGGAGGCCTGGGTGAGAGCGCTGGCAGAATCGAATCCGGTTCACAGCGCAGATCAGAATCAGGAGGTGCAACGTGGCTAGCTCCGTCCTTGCCGACAGCCGATGGATTGCGCGCGGAGCGGAGCGCACCTCACTTTCACGGTTTCTGCTGTGGTTGTCGCCGTGGACCGTGCTGCTCGCGATCGGTATCTACGCGGCTGGTCTTTGCCTTTTCTACGGGCTCAACCAGACGAATATGGACAACCGCTTCGCCTTTGGTCTATGGATCTTTCTTGATCTTGGCATCATCGCGCTGGGGGCCGGGGCATTCTTCACGGGATTTCTGGTCTACATCCTGAAACGAGTTGAACTGAAACCGATTCTGAACACGGCTGTGGTCGTCGGCTTCATCTGCTACTAGCGGCGCGGTGGCGATCCTGATGATCGACGTCGGGCAACCGTTGCGGGCATGGTTCACGTTCTGGCATCCGAACACGCACTCGATGCTGACCGAGGTCACTTTCTGCATCTCCTGTTATCTGCTGGTACTGAGCCTCGAATACATTCCGATTCTGCTGCGCAACCGGCAACTGCGGAAGGTGCCATCGTTTCTGGTATTCGAACATCAGCTTCACAAACTGGTACCGGTACTCGCCGCGGTTGGAACGCTACTCTCATTTTTTCATCAGGGATCGCTGGGCGGACTCTACGGAGTATTGCGCGGCCGTCCCTTCGCGTACCGCGCCGGGTTCTTTATCTGGCCTTCTACATTCTTCCTATTCATTTTGTCGGCGATCGCATCGGGGCCGAGTTTCTTGATGCTGATTACGGCCACGGTCGAGAAAGTCAGTGGCCGGAGGCTCGTGCCGCCAGAAGTATTCCGCCGCCTGGGATTTATCTCCGGCGTCCTGCTTGGCATTTATGTCGCGGCTAAATCGATCGATACGCTGGTGTGGCTCAACATAACTTCTAAGGCTGAAGGCTTTGCGCCGTGGCAGTTCTACTCCTACAAGCCATTTGGCACTCCGATTCTCTTCGCGGAAATCGTGCTGCTGGGTTTGGTTCCGGCATTTTTATTGACCTTTCGAAAAACGGCCAATCGCCGCGGATTGCTGCTGACAGCGGCTGCTTTGGCGTGTGCAGGAATTCTATTGAACCGGTTTGTGCTGACGGTGCAAACGCTCGCGTTGCCAACACTGCCCTTTGACGAGTTCCTCCAATACAGGCCGAGCTGGCAAGAGGTCGCCAGCTTTGGGGGAGTAATCGCGTACGGAGTGATCCTCTATTCATTGTCGTTTCGCTATCTACCGCTTTTCGCAGCCTCAAAAGGAGAGGACGAGCATGTTTCCGGGAATTGATGGATTTCACTGGACGTTCGGCCACGTGCTTTTTCTGTCGTTATTCTTCGCCGTGGTTATGACGATTTTAGCCACCGTGACTTCTGCCGTATGGCGTACCACACGCGATTTCCGCTCGCATCGAGCCATTGAATTTTGCTGGAAGTCGGACTTCGTCGAGTTGCCGGTCTCGGACCGGCGCTGCCGTCACGAGCTCGCCGGCCGGGTCATGTCCCGTACCTGCGACAACGCGTTTGATTGCCGGCATTGCAGCCAGTATTCGCAATTTGCAGTACTGCCGGCCGCAGGAAGTCTTCGCGCTCAGGGTCTCGAATATCCGCAAGATCGCTACTATCACCGCGGGCACACTTGGGTTAAGCCGTCCGCGGATGGAACAGTCACGGTGGGCCTCGATGAACTCGCGCGACATCTGATAGGACATCCCGACTACGTGCGGATGCCTAAACAGGGAGATGAAGTTGAGCTCAACCAGACCGCATTGCGAATTCGCAAGAACGGAAAAGAAATTAACGTGCGTGCCCCGATTGAAGGCACAGTCATAGGGGTCGGGGGTGTCAATCAAGGCTGGTATTTGAAGGTTCGTCCGCGGCTCGACTTGCACGACCCGGCCACTTTACGACATCTTCTGCGAGGCCCTGAAGTCCAGGGATGGATGACCCGTGAGTTGGAACGTTTGCAATTGCAACTCAGAGCGCCGAATACGCCTCCGGCGTTGGCAGATGGCGGAGCGCTGCTGCCCGATCTGATGGATGCCATGCCGGACGCGGACTGGGATGCCGTGCTAGCAGACACGTTTCTGGCTGCCTAATCCAGCTCAGTGGGTGATTTCGTAACGCTTCAGCTTGTCGTAAAGGGTCGAACGATCGATTCCGAGAGCTGTCGACGCTTCTTTCACGTTGCCATGCTTGCGTTCCAACGCAGCCACAATCGCACGCCGTTCTAACTCCCCCAGAGAAACGTCGGGTACCTGCCAATCATGCTCCTGCCTCCCTGCATGCGCTAGCCACGAGAAATCCTGTTCGTCCAGTTGTCCGTTATGACAGGTCACAATCGCGCGCTCGATCACGTTCTCCAGTTCGCGGACATTTCCAGGCCAGTCGTGAGCTATTAGCACCTTCAAGGCAGCGCCTGAGATTCCGTTTACATCCTTACCTAGCTCCGAAGAGATACGCTGCACAAAATGTTCCGCCAGCAGCGGAATATCTTCGCGGCGTTCGCGCAGGGGTGGCAAGTGAATTTCAATCACATTCAGCCGATAGTAAAGGTCTTCCCGGAATTTTCCTTGCTGAACCTCGTCCGCAAGATCTTTATTGGTCGCAGCGATGATCCGAACCTCAACTTCCACTTCCTGGGTTCCACCTACGCGATAAAAGCGGCGTTCCTGCAGTACTCGCAACAGGTCGGCTTGCAGTTTAGGAGAGATATCTCCGATTTCATCGAGGAAGATGGTGCCGCCGTTGGCCAACTCGAACTTCCCTTTGGACTGGGCCGCGGCACCCGTGAAAGCGCCTTTTTCGTAACCGAACAATTCACTTTCGAGCAGAGTTTCGGTCAGAGCGGCACAGCTAACTGCTATGAACGGCTTATCAGCACGGCTGCCGGAAAAATGCACAGCGCGGGCAACCAGCTCTTTTCCCGTCCCGCTTTCTCCTCGAATCAGAACGGTGCTGCGCAAACTGGCCACTTCCTGGGTCAGGGCAAGAATCTCTTCCATCCGCGGATTCTTGGTGATGATGTCGTGATGGCAATATTGACGTGTGAGTTTCTTGCGCAGAATTGCGTTCTCGCTCTGCAACTTCTTCAGTTTGAGAATGCGCGAGACGAGCATCGAAATCTCCTGCGGATTGCAGGGCTTCACGATGTACTCCTGCGCGCCTTCCTTCATCGCCTGGATCGCGGTGTCGACGGTGGCATAGGCGGTGATAATAATGATGGAGGCGTCGGGTCGAATGCGGTGAATCTCCATCATGGTTTCGATCCCGTCCATACCTCCGGGCATTTTCAGATCGACAAAGCAGATGGCATAGTCTGCTGCGCGCGCAAGTTCCAGAGCTTTCTTGCCATTTTGTGCGGTCTCGACGCAATAACCGTCTTCGCGCAACCATGCAGCCATCGACTCGCACATCACGTCTTCATCGTCCACGACCAGGATGGGCCAGTTTTTCTTCATACGCCTCCCTCTCGCGAGAACCTCTCAACCAATCGCAATCCGCAACGGGCGCAGTACTGTTCCGCCTTGGAATCGACCAGCTCAATATGCGTGGCAAGACTCATGGCGCAGGTCGGCTCCGAACAGTGGACCAAGCCGAACGTGTGTCCGAGTTCGTGGAGAACTTCCTTCACCGTCCGCTCCCTTAAGAGGTTCTCCTGAGCGGGCAGACCGTAGAACTCCTGGTGCAAGCGGCACAATGAAACTACTGCGACTCGACCTTCGAACTGCGCCTGACCGAAAAGAAAGCTGAGCATCGGGATCGCCAGATCTACGTCGGTCACACCGAGAACTCGGGCGGCATCGCGCGGAGCGGATTGAGCCAGCATCTTCATGATCTCGACCGACTGGTATTGTTTTCGCTTCTCATCGTAAGCAGTCCCGGGGATTTCTAGACCTTCCAAACGCCGTATCGGTAGCGGGAACCACTCAGCCATTGCATTCTCGATCCATTCCAAGGCTCGAGGCGGCAGGTAGCCGACAGACACCAGACAGAGTTCATTCACACACTTTGCACCTGTACTTCTCTTGCCTCCGCCATTTTGCTTTGCGACTTCAAAGGAAGAGTGACCGTGAACGTCGTGCCTTCGTTTCGCTGACTCACCACTTCCACTTCGCCCTCATGCGCCTTCACGATCCCGTAAAGAACTGCCAGCCCAAGACCAACTCCCTTGCCTTCTGCCTTGGTGGTAAAAAATGGGTCGAAGATTTTGGATAGATTTTCGGGAGCGATTCCTTCGCCCGTGTCCTGAACACAGAGTTCCACGCTCTCTTCTTTCGCAATCAAGCGCGTGCGAATCGTGAGCTTCCCGCCACCGTGGGGCTGCATCGCCTGCGCACCGTTCAACACTAGATTGAGAATGACCTGCTGAATCTGTGATGAGTCACACTCGACAAGTGGGAGGCGCTCCTGCAGATCGAGAACAACCTCCGCACTGATCAGCTTGAGCTTATGGTCGGCGAGACCAATAGTGGTACGCACGAGCTTGTTCATGTCGGCGGGGGCACGCTGAGGCTTAGAGCGGCGCGAGAAAGCGAGCAGGTCCGAAACGATGCGTCCAACGCGAGCGGTTTCGGTAGAGATTAAACTCAGGTATTTTCTGAATTCCGCTTCGCGACCCGGCGGATAGTTGCCAGTCGCCATCAACCGCTCCAGCAACATCGACAGGTTCAAAACACCAGAGACTGGATTGTTGATCTCGTGCGCAACGCTGGCTGCGAGTTGCCCCAGAGTTGCGAGACGGTCTGACTGTATCAGTTTTCTCTGCGCCGCTTTGAGTTGCTGTGTGCGCTCGTCTACTTTGCTCTCAAGTGTTTGCTGCATGTCATTCAACTCAGCAACCGCGAGCTTTAGCCGTTCGCGCATTCTATTGAACGAATCCACCAGTTCGTCGAGTTCCTGGCTGCCGCGCGCATTACCGATATCAATCGGACGATCTAATTCCATGGCGCTGACTGCCTTGGTCCCGGCTATGAGTTCTTGAATGGGAGTGGCAACGAAATGGCGGGTGAAGACGATGACGAACGCTGCGCCGATTCCTACTTCAAGGAGCGTCCAAAGAATCGTCTGGAGGGTTATGGCTCGTGTCTGCTTTTGAACCGGGTCTAGTCTGAGCGCTACGTCGACAACGCCGAGCACTTTGGTCGACGCGTTGTGGGCGTGGCAACTCGCATTGCTGCACGAAGGCTCGTTGTAGATGGGCGCCACCATATTAATGGTCTTGACCCCGGTCGGCGAGGTGGCATAGCGCACTCGGGCATCTTCCGTCGGGCGATTCCTGATCGCATCTTTGCTGTGGCAACTGGCACAGACTTCATTGGAGGAACTGGCTAGTGTCGGCGGTTCGCGAGAATCGGTTGAGAATACTAGCCGGCCTTCCCGGTTAAACATGCGGATGCGGTCGACTCCTTGCTTGTCCGCGATCACGCGCATGATTTCGTAGGCGGCCTTCCGGTCGTCGTCGAGCATGGCATGCCAAGTGGCTCCGGTAATGCCTCGCGAGAGCTGATCGGCGCCAAGAATCATGGTCGCGACGAGCTGTTTCTGCTGACTACGAAAATTGAGATATCCACTGATTCCGCTGATCGCAACGATTAGAACGGTGAGGGAAAGAATCAGTTTAGGGCCTAGTTTTCGAGGCATCGCGATCTTTCGGCCTAGGGCGGGCATCGTCCGCCGACAAGAATCCTTATTTAGCGTAGAGAGCAAGCCCGCGGTGCACCGTGATTCTCACGGCCCTGGTCAGTGATTTGGATCACGTCTTGGCTGAAGAAGCCTGCCAATCAAAGGCTTTGAAGAGAGTCAGACTCGTTTACCGCTAATCGTTGCCATAACAAATTTGAATTGGACGCGACCGATCGCAGAATTTATCGTCTTGAAACTGAAGCAACAGCTCGGCGGGATTTCGGCGCGATCTTTGGGGGATACGCGCCGGGTCCTAAGGGCTTTAAGCTTCGCCATTTGGAAAGGATGGCTTCCGGGATAGTTCTGGAACCTTCCGTCCGCTGACCATAAAGTCTAGCGGCCGTGCATTCTCTCCGCTTCGCAGATCCTGACGATATTGAAACGATCAGTCGCGCCGATTTTCCGCGAAATGTTGTGGACGTGATTCTTGACTGTTTGTTCCGACAAATTAAGTTGAGCTGCGATCTCTTTGTTCGTCATGCGCTGGCGCAATAATTCTACTAACTGTTGCTCTCGCCGGCTCAGCCCAAATTCTGCTCCCCAGGACTTGGGCTCCGGTGCGCTTCCGCTTCGCGAGACAGATTGAAACAGTGCCATCGATAACTTCGGTGGGCAAACGGCTTCTCCGGCGGCAACGGCGCGGATGGTTGCGGCAATCTCCGCGGCGGAAGCGTCTTTCAGTACATATCCAACCACCCCTTCCCGAACGGCCTTAAGAAACTTTGTCTCGTCAGAGTCCATGTCGACCATGACAATCTTGACCGCTGGAAGAGCAGACTGCAGGGTCGGGATCAATCCTGAGTTTGAAAACACAAGGCCGCTAGAATCGAGAAGGATAATATCGGGAGCCTTCGAAGTAATCTCTTCGAGCATGATCGACGAATAGGGATTCGCGCCGACCACGCGGATGTCCCGCTTGGCCAGAAGATTCACCAGAGCTTCCCTCAGGAGACGATTCTCCGCGAGGAGGAACACCTCAGCGATCCACTTGGATTTCATTTAGGCTTTCGTCGATTTACGGTTTTCAACTGCGCGTTCGAAAAAGACGTGGCACAGCCCAATCCGTATCGCAATGAATTCTAGAACACAGATGATGAGAAAAAGTTGTTGAACAGGCATACGTCGATAAAATTGGGCGCAAAGACGTGTACAGGAGGAGAACGGCGGACTGATCGAGGAAACGATGATCCTTAAGCGATTTCGCTCTGGCGATCGAAGATGGTCGGTGTCGAGACGCCGGGAAGAGTAACGAGTACGGCGGTTCCGGTTACTCCGGATTGTATTTCGAAGTTGCCATGTAACTGCCGAACTCTCTCTTGCATTCCCTGAATACCAACGCCGACTTTTTGAGGCCGGCTGGTGGCGGCATCAAACTGCGCTATTCCCTTGCCCTGATCGCGAATCTCGACCTGGGTGTTCCCGGCGCTGTGCTCGATCCGCAGGAACGCGTTCTTACTTCCCGAGTGGCGGTGAATATTAGTAAGCGCCTCTTGAACGATCCGAAAGATCGTCGTCTCGACTTCCTGGGGCAATCGCGCCAGCTTTGGATCCAGTTGTAGGTCAACTTGGATGCCGCTTCGTTCTGCAAAACCTTCGACGTACCAGCGCAACGCCGATTTCAAACCAGCTTCGTCGAGCAGAGGTGGGTGTAACAGGTGCGACATCGTGCGAAGCTCTTTTGAAAGCTCGTCGACCAGTTCGACACTGTTGGATGCGAGCTTACTGAGCTGCACGTTATTCTGGGAAGATAGGCCTTGCTCGAGAGGAATGAGGCTCATCGATAAAGCGGCCAGGATCTGTCCGGCGCTGTCGTGAAGTTCCCGGGCAAGTCTCCGCCTTTCGTCATCCTGCGCGCGGAGTAGCCGGCTGTTCAACGACCGAAGCCTTTCCTCAGCTCCCTCAAGTTCTGCTGTTCGCGCCTTCACTCGAGCTTCGAGGTGAGAGCGGGCGATCACCTGCTCTGTCACCTCAACGGCGTGTACCAAAATCTGTTCAACTTCACCCGCAACGTTTCGCATGGGATGGTAGCTGAAATTCATATATGCGATTTCTTCTTCGCCATTGCGCTTCAGACGGACCTCGGCCTCATTGGCTACGAACCTATGGCCGTGTTCGTAAACTTCGTCCAACATTTCGAGGATTCCCCGGCCTTTCAACTCCGGGAAGACTTGGTGCACGGTTCTCCCCAACAGTTGGTCCATGCTTTCGCGGCGCGCAATGGTGACATATGCCGAATTCACAAAAGTGAAGCGATGTTCCGGGCCGCTCAAGAGCGCCATAGCTGCTGGCGCTTGCGTAAATGATTCGCGTAACCGGCCGCGTTCGAGTTCAGCCTCGGCGCGCAGTCGACGTTCCACCTCAGCCGCTTCTGCGCGCACGCGCGCCATCTTGAGGTGAGCGCTCACTCGAGCCAGGAGTTCGCGCGCAGCGAAAGGCTTAACTAAATAGTCGTCGGCGCCGGCTTGCAATCCTTCCACTCGGGACTCTTCGCCCGCACGCGCGGAAAGTAGAATGACAGGCTTCGATTGAGTCTCGGGATGGCTCCGTAAGGCCCGTAGCACTCCGAAACCGTCGAGCCCTGGCATCATCACATCGGCAAGAATAAGATCCGCGTTCAGTTCGCGCGCCGCTCGGACGGCCTCTTCCCCGCTAGAAACCGCGTGTACTCGATAACGCTCCCCGAGCAAGCGCCTGAGGTAATCGCGCAAATCGGCGTTGTCGTCGGCAACGATGATCAGCTCGCCTTCGCTGATTCGTCCCCACTTTTCTGGTATCAAGCTTCCCAGAGATGCAGGATCTGACGAGGTAACCTCGGAAGAGTCCGCTTCCCGCGATTCTTCGGGCAGCCAGCGAACCGCCTCCTCGACAAAGCTGTCGGCACGAACAGTCGTGGATATCGCGCCTGTGGCCGCCCAAATTCGATCCTCCGGAAGGTGGCTCGTGCCCTGTGGGAGGATCACTGTAAATGTCGTGCCGGTGCCTTCGTTGCTTGAAACTGAGATGGTTCCATGATGAATCTTCACCAGCTCATGCACGAGGGCCAGTCCGATTCCAGTTCCTTCCTGCGTTCTGCCTCTCGCACCTTCCACGCGATGGAAGCGCTCGAAAAGGCGGGGGAGCTCGTCCTTAGGCACACCGATACCAGTATCCGTAATCTTCAGTTCAATGTGGTGGTCCTTCGATTGGAGATGTACCGACACTTTCCCTTCAAATGTGAACTTGAAGGCGTTCGAGAGAAGATTGAGGACGATCTTCTCCCACATATCGCGGTCGACGTAAATCGGTTCAGCAACCGGATCGCAACTAACCTCGTACTGCAGTCCGGCGCGTTCCATGGCCGAGCGAAATGCGCTTGCGAGTTCCGCAGTTAACCCTGAAATGTCGGTAGGCTGATAAACGGCCTCGACTCGTCCCGCTTCGATACGTGAAAAATCCAGTAGCGAATTGACAAGTTTCAGTAGACGCAGGCCGTTGCGGTGAATCACGCGTAGTTGCTCATTCCATTCAGAAGGAGCTCGAGTGGGATCGTCCCCGAGTAGGTCTTCGAGAGGCGCAAGCATGAGAGTCAATGGAGTACGGAACTCATGACTGACGTTACTGAAAAATGTGGTTTTAGCACGATCCAGCTCAGCCAGAGACTCAGCTCGTTTTCGTTCTTCCTCGTAGGATCGGGCGTTCGCAATCCCAGTTGCGATCTGGCTCGAAATCAGCTCGTAGAAGGTGCGGTACTCAGTATCCAACCTGCGCGTAGGATTTATTCCGGCAACCAACACTCCCACTGGAGTCTGACCGAGAGAAACCACCGGCAGCACAATGGCTTCCGACACGCGCTGACCTCCGGGCCCGCTCGGCAAACCCTCAAGGCGTGCAACGGATGTAATTCGTGTTTGCCCGGTGGCCGCTACTTCGGCGACCGGGCGAGAAAAGGGGCCCTCATGGTTTGCCTCTAAGACAATCCGCGCCGGACGCAAAGCCTCATGTTCCGGTGTCAACCGGCTCGATTCCTGGAGAAACGCGTGCTTGGCATCACGATTGATGAGGTACAACAGCGCGAAAGGAACATCGTCGGGGTTTTTCGCTAAAGTTGAAAATGCTGAAGCGCAGGCTGCTTCGATGGATTTCTCGATCAATGCTTTTGCAGTCAGCTCGGCAAGGGTCCTCAGCCGCCGCGCGTTTAGAACCTTTGGAGTTACGTCAGTAGACGGGCAAAACAACCCTCGGACCTCGCCGGACTCGTCACGAATCGGGCTGTAGGAAAACGAATAATACGTTTCCTCTTTGACGTCGCCTCGACTCATGATCAGCTGGACTTCGTCGACAAATGTCGCCTCCCCTTTGGAGAACACTTTGTCAGCGAGCGGTCCACAAACTTCCCAGATCTCAGCCCAGATTTCCGGAGCAGGACGACCCAATGCCCAAGGGTGTTTGGCAAGGCCGAGTACCGAAATATAAGCATCGTTGTAGAGAAACGTCATCGCCGGTCCCCATCCCACCCACATGGGGTGCCGGGAGTTGAGAATCAAGCTGACGGATGTCTTCAAACTGCGGGGCCATTCTTCAATAGGACCAAGCGGTGTCTGGGACCAGTCAAAATTTCTGATGCGATGTCCCATTTCACCCGCGCCGGTCAGAAACTCCAGGCCAACGGGGGACCTTTCGGACGCGCTCCGCTGCGGACGAAGGTCGTTTCCAGCATGGTTCGGCGCCCACTGATCGATCGCCGAGAGCAAATCGCGAGCCATGTCCGGCTTTGCAACAAAGCCGTGAGCCCCCGCGCCTAGAGCCAGGGAGCGCGCGTGGGCAGGGTCATGTTGGCTCAGAATAAGAATCTCGGAATTGGGCAATTCCTTCTTGATCAGCGGAACCGCCTCAAGACCGCTCATCTTGGGCATGCTTATATCAAGGATGACGACGTCAGGGCGGAAAGACTTAGCTTTCTCGATAGCGTCAAGGCCGTCGACCGCTTCGCCGCATACCTCCCAGTCAGAGCGGGAGGCAAGCAGAGAGCGCACGCCTCTGCGCACAGCGGCGTGATCGTCTGCGATTAGAATGCGCAAAGCGCTCAACCCGATCTCCTTGAAATGACTGCCCTTCATAGCCGAAGCCGAGGCCTGTACGACTGGTTACAATGTTCGCGGTAATGCCCCACATGCCCCGAACGTCTTCGTAACATATTTGGACTGTTCCTTCGCCGCATATACAGTCTTTGCTGTAGAGGCTCTCCCACGTTTGCTTGACGAGCCTGCTTTACTGCAGCCACTAAGATGCTGTTGCGAGGATCCATGCTGCTGCGAGGAATTTCCAGGCGCCCCGCTTCGCCGTCCTCGGTTTTACTGATGCTGCCGTAATTTTCCAAGTAAAAGGGTGCCTTTTGCGCTGCATTCTTCGGCACGCTAACGGGTTCTACCATCCAATTCTCTAGCAACGTGATGGTTGAATCCGAGTTCAAGAGGGGGTGTGACACATGAACAACGTCAATTCTTCTCAACAAAGCAGCCGCAAGAGCGCGGAATCAGCGTGCGAACACTGCCAGGGGGTTATGGAACATCAGCCGTGGTGCATGAATCGGGACCCACGCGTTCTTTACGCTTACGAGATCGTCGAAGACGCCACCAGACTCACTTTTGAGGACGGGTTGATCCTCCATTCGCTCGGAGTTGTTTGGGCGGATATCCGCGCTTGAATCGGGCCGCCGTCAGAAAAAACGCGAGTTCGCGAACAGCGAACTCGCATATTCAATTAGTTCTCTGAACCCCAATTCAGAAGCTGAACCTGGCCTGCAGCTGCACGGTTCGACTCCCAAGAGCGCTTCCAGCCACTCCGAAGTCTGAGTTGACGCTGGTTACGGTGCCATCGGGCGCGACCGAACCTAAATTCCCGTCGATCGACGACACGTTAATATTTGTCTTGTTGAAAAAGTTGTAGACATCCGCGCGGATCTCGAACTTGGCGTTTTCCCCCAGTCCCCGGATCCGAGGCAGCCCAAAGCCTTTGGCTAAGCTCAGATCGACATCGTTGTAACCGGGTCCATTCAGGCTGTTGCGATGTATCCCAGCCGCCGGTGGAGGCGCGATTGCGGGAAATGTCGCCCCGCCGACAAAGGTTGGCGGCAGGAAGAACTTCGTTCCGTTGCCACCGTAGTTCGGATTCGTTGCCTGCTGGAAGGTGCTATTTGAAGTGCTCGTTCCGGCTCCCATAGCAACGGCGGCCGGTCTTAGCTGGCCGTATCCGCTGTTCTGGTAATAGAGGTTTGTGCTGGCGTTATAGAACGGGTCCCACGGGAAACCCGAGTGTACGTTCCAGATGCCACTAAGAGACCAGCCGCCGGCAACTTTCTCGATCCAGCTGTGGCTACCGCGGAAGAAGACAGGCTGCCACAACCCGAAAAGCTTGAACGCATTTCGGACATCATAGTTCGCGCGTCCATAAGCTAGACTCGGATTGTAGGGATACGGGTCTTCGTAATACGGGCCGGACAGCTCATCCATAGCTCGCGCAAATGTGTACTGAGCGGACGCCTGGAACGTGTGCGAAAAATTGTGGCTGAGGGTGGCAGTTCCAGCGTTGTAATTCGCGTTGCCGGTGTTCTCCCAGAAAGTGATCGTATTGACCAAAGGATTCAATGCGTACCCGTAAGACCCACCAACCGCGTTCCAGTTGTTGTGAACCAGGAGATGGCGGGTTTGATTTCCTTGATATCCCAGCGTGAAGATCAGATTTCCGGGCAACTGGTTCTCAACATCGAAGGAATAATGGTAGTTCGCGATCGTCTTCGGATTGCCCTGAAACCCGATGATATTGGCATTGCCGGTCGCCGGCAGGTTGCCTGCTGCGAACGTAGTGATCGCGTTGGGGTTCGGCGCGTATCCGAAAATAGAATGGATATCTGTCGCAGTCTCGTACAGAATTCCCGTTCCCGTACACGAAGGATTCGTCGTGTAAGGATAGTCGCAATGGTAGAAAGGTGACACGGCATTGGGTGGATTTCCAAAACCGCTCGACATGACGGAGATTTCGTTCTGGTTGTAGTTAATACCGAAGCCGCCGCGCATGACCGTCCGGCTCTCCATGTGACCGGGCGACCAAGCGAAGCCGACAACCGGTCCGAAATTGGTCTTCTGCGGGGTGTATAGATTGCCTCCGACTCGCACATTCAAATTCGTCAGAGGATCCGAACCCGAGCCGAACTGCATGACATCCAGGTTATTCTGCTTGGCGTACAACGCTCCGAAGTACGACCACCGCAAGCCAACATTGATAGTCAGATTCGGCCGGAGCTTGATGTCGTCCTGCACAAAAACGCCACCGAGATTCTCGCGATCATCCTGACGGTTCGCGAAGGGAACGCCGGTTGCCGAGTTGAACTGGCCTCCAAAGTTTCCGCCCTCGCCATAGGGTGCGTCATTCGCAAAATCCCATAGGTTATGAAAGCCAAACCCCGGACGCGCGGCCCCGATGTTTTGGTTCAGATAGAACAGGCGCGTGAACTCGCCGCCAACCTTGAGGCTATGACGGCCTGCAATCTTCGTGAGCACGTCGTTGTAGGTGTAAGTCCATTGATCCAGATTGCTTGGTCCTGGAGCACCGAAGTTTTGGGGCGTGGCCGGCGTCGCTCCCGCGGCATTACCGATTGAGTCAATCGAATCTTCAGGCAATCCGAATGGCTCTTGAGGGTTGGTGCTCAGCTCGTTCCATCGCCAGCCGGCGGCATTGACTCGCGCCTGATTCAGCAGAGTGGACGAAAAAGTGTGGTTCCAGATCAGAGCAAACGCATTATTCGTTTGCGAGTGGTGCCACAGGTTTTCCGGGCGGATAGGGCCGTTGAAATCTGTCGTTGTCACTGGTACCCAGTAGATCGTGAATGCAAGCCGGTCTTTTTGCGTGAGATTGGCATCGACGCGACCGTTGAACTGCATTTGGGACGTGGTCGTCGGATTCAACGAGTTGAAGTATGCGATATCGGGGATTCCGTCCAATCCGCCGCCGACGCCAGGTTGACTCGGACTCCCGCCGTAGGTCAGGTCCTGCATACCCAGACCTGTCTTGATGGGAGAACCGATGTCCAAACCTGCGGACGTCGTGTTGCAATCGACACCCTCCGTCAAGCCGATGGATGCGCATGTTCGTTTAATAATGCCGTTGCTCGAAACGGCATTTCCCGGGAACGATAGATATTTTGCGGCGATGCTCCCGGCCGTGGCCGCTGACTGATCGAACTGAGACGTCTCGTACCAGCCCTGAGCTGTCGTCACTGAGGACAGCGGACTTGTCTCCCAGTTAAAGAAGGCAAAAATCCTATTCTTCCAGATGGGACCGCCAAGACTGCCACCATATTGATTAAACCGATCATCATCACGATTTAAACCACGGGTCGCTGGAGTACCTGGAGCATCCGACCCCACGCCGTTCCACCGTTGATAGGCGTTCAACCCAGGCCGCGAGGCCTTGAAAAATGCGCTTCCATGTAATTCGTTGGTACCACTCTTGGTTGTGACCTGGATTTGCGCACCGCTGAAGCGTCCATTTTCGGCGTCGTAGCTATTGGACACGACCTTCATATCTTCGACTGAATCTTCACTGGGTGTGATCACCGATGTGCCACCCCAAACGGCGCTCACCGTGCTAATCCCGTCGATGCTGATGCCATTGGTTTCGTACTGCCCACCCGCACTCTGAATCTGAGGTCCGTTCTCAGTCGCGAAAATTCCGCCGGAACCGCCCGGAGTACCACCCGGCCCTTGGTTCCCCGGGAGATTAAAAGAGCCGCCACCCGCTTGTTGCGACGCGTCACCGAAGACTCCAGGAGCCAACTGAGCTAACTGGAACACGTCACGGTTGAATGATGGCATGTGTTGAATCTGATTCGACGAGATCGTGCCGCTTACGGTCGCGGTATCCGTGTCCAGAGTCTGAGTCGTCCCGGATACGGTAACTGTCTGCTGCACTTCGCCGAGTTCCAGTTGGAGGTTCAGGGCATTGAGTTGCTCAGGGATGATTTCCACCTTGTCCAGAACCTTCTTCTTGAATCCATCGTGCTCAACCGTAAGCTGGTAGGGAGCAGGACCGAGAGCGTTGAACTGATAAATTCCGTTCGCGTCGGAAGTCGAAACCATTTTTTCGTTAGTGCCCGTATTCACCAGAGTTACGGTAGCTCCCTGAATGGCCGCGCCCTGCGTATCGGTGACTGTGCCGCGAAGCGAGGCCCGGAACTGCGCACGAGCCATTGGAGCCGAGAAAACGAGGAAGGTGATCAACGTTGCGAATAGAGTGGGTGGAACAATTCGGCGCATGGGGACTCCTTCAGGCCTTATTGGTGCTCGGAAGCAGGTTTAAGCCAAGCTCGCAAGAGAGTTTGAGAAAAATCCCCTGCAGGCCGCAGTTGCAGTGTTCTCGTGTTGCGGAGAAACGACGAGGTAATTCATTCCGAAGAATCCGCGGGAATGTATTCGCGCGATGGATTTGGTTGCCAATGCGCGAAAATTGGTTGGTTGCGCCAGTAACGAAGTGAGCATCAAAGGCGAAACGGGGCGATCGAGAATTCGGAGAGCACTCGCCGTGAAATTTCGAGTAAGAAAAAATCGGATTCGATTCTTGCGCTGCACTGTTGTGATCTTTACCATCGCATCGGCGCTTTGGTGTCGAGCACAATCATCAGAGACGGTGATAATCGATGCGGGTGCGCGGACTCGTCCCTTTCCTCACTTCTGGGAAGAGACATTCGGATCGGGCCGCGCTATTCTCGCCCTCCGCAAGAGCTATCTCAGCGACCTCGTGGAGGTGAAAAAGGTCACTGACTTCCGCTACGTCCGCTTCCACAACATCCTGCACGATGAGGTCGGAGTCTATGACGAGGACGACGGTGGCCGTCCCATCTATAACTTTGCCTATGTAGACCAGATTTACGACGGCCTACTAAAAAACGGGGTGCGGCCTTTTGTTGAGATCAGTTTCATGCCGAAGAAACTTGCCTTACGGCAGGACATCCACCCGTTCTGGTACCACCCCATCGTTTCGCCGCCCAAGGATTACGACCGATGGGATGATTTGATCCGCGCGTTCGCCCGACATTTGGTCGACCGGTACGGTCTCGACGAGGTGGCGCAGTGGTATTTCGAAGTCTGGAATGAGCCGAACATCGATTTCTGGAGCGGTGATCCGAAGGAATCCACCTACTTCGATTTGTACGACCATACGGCGATGTCCCTGAAGTCTGTGAGCCCGCGGCTTCGGGTCGGAGGGCCCGCGACGGCGGCCGCGCATTGGGTCGATTCCTTTCTGCAACATATCGCCGAGAAGCACATCCCGATCGACTTTGTCTCCACTCACGGCTACGCCGACGACACAGTGCAGGATTTGCTCGGCACGAGCCAGGATATTCCGATGGATCAACGAGTCTGTCGAGCCATCCAGAAAGTGCACGATCAGATAGCGAATTCCGCGCGCTCAGCTCTGCCTTTGATGTGGACCGAGTGGAACGTGCCCTCCTTTGGAATGCTCCACGCCAGGGATATGCCTTATGTGGGCGCGGCGCTGGCCGACGACATCCGCCAATGCGACGGGCTCGTCAACATGATGTCATTTTGGACGTTCAGCGATGTCTTTGAGGAAAATGGCCCAAAGCACGAGCCCTTCGATGGCGGCTTCGGGTTGATGGCGCTCGGAGGGATCAAGAAGCCGAGTTATTCTGCTTTCGCGCTGCTCCATCTTCTTGGTGAAGAGCGAATCACTCAGGATGCGCCAGACGTTCTCGTTACTCGCAGGAAAGATGGAACCCTGGTCATCGCTGCGTGGAACTTGGTAGATCCCGATAAAGCCGGTTCTGCGCGCAGCTTTGACTTCAAGATTAGTGCAGTTCCACCGAGCGCGTCCGTACGCTTAAGCAGACTCGACTCTATGCACGGAGATACGCTCTCGGCTTACAAAAAAATGGGAAGCCCCACCTACCCAACTCGCGCGCAGGTACGCGAGTTGAATAACGTCGCTGACCATAATCTGGCCGAGAACCTGAAGCTGTCAGGTGGCGCCATCGATCTAGACATCCCGCCCGATGGTCTGTGGGTAATTGAGGTATCTACGAAGTAAGACGCGAATTTTACGAAGAGAACTCGCTTTTCATCTACGTCAACAATGCCGTTTCACTTTGACTGGTAGGAATGTCATTCGCGCCAGGCTTCCGTTTTTCGCTTGTCCGCCATTTGTTTCAGATTATTTTCCTTGGGTCGGCAAAATCCTTTTTGAGAAAAGGGGGAAAGGACTTGTTCGACAGACGCCTCGCAAGCACGGGGCGTTTTTATTGGTCCTAGCCCAAGAACGGCGCGGCTTCGACCCACGCAGGTCGAAACCACGCCGTCTCTTCTGAACCGAGCTTTAACTCAGAGCGATCCCAGGAACGCCAACAAGTTGGCCGAGTCCGTGGAACTCAGAGCCTTATAGTTTGAAACGACCGTTGCGGCCTCTCCGCCATGATGACGGATCGCTTTGTCGATCGTTGTCTGACTGTTGTCGTGCATCAAGCCGCCCGACTTGGCGAGGATATTCGACAGCCCCCACAATGGCGCCGTCCGCCACATGGTCAGCGTAGCCTGGCCCGTGCCGTGAGGCTGGAACGGAATCCCTCCCGAATCACCCGACCCCATGTCATGGAGTAGGAAATCCGAGTACGGAGTGAACGTGACGTTACTTAACGATGGAATAACGGCGGTCTTACTGCCGTTCGTCGTTCTCAGCGTCACGTTCTGTTGCGTGGTGAAACTCTCGATGTGGCAAACGCTGCAGCCGGTACTTATGAAAACCGCAGCGCCCGCGGTTGTTTGCGAGGTCGGCGCTTTCGGAGGTATCGGTGCAAGCAGGGCCTCGAACTGGGTCATCTTGATCATGTTGACCTGGGCGACGTCCTGTGGACTGTTTTTGTCTGGCTGACAATTCGTCGGATAAGACAGTCCTTGCGGCATGTGCTCGTTCGGGTTGAATTGACTCGACACCCCAAAGAGGCTGTTGTTGGTGGTGATACCCAGTTCGTTGAATTCGGCGTTGGCGTTGAATTGGAACAGCGAAACAGCATCCAGCTTCTGACCGAATTTTCCTGGACGCACCACTCCACTTTCGTCCGCCACCATGTTGGCAATGCCTGTAATGCCATACTTCTTGCTGATTCCGACATTAGCCGTGATGGATGCGTCTGGAATGTTGTCGATTAATCCTAGGCCGAATAGTTGTGGCGAGCGGACGTTGCTCACTACTGTGGCATCAGCAGGCACAACCTCGTGCGGCAGATTCTGCGCTGCACCACCACCTGAGGCCGCTAAGCCCGAACTCTTTGCCGTGTAGGTAAAGGTGGTTGTCGAGGGTACACTCACGATCGCGAATGTTCCGTTATATCCGCTCACAGGGACATTCAGGATCTGTACTTCTTGCCCCTTCTGGAAACCGTGAGCAGCAGTGGTTGTGATAGTGACTGTTGTTCCCGACTCCGTCGCACCATTGGATGCAATCGTCATCTGGTTGCAACCCGGAAGCGTCTGGAAGGTGGCATTCGAGATACCGTGGACAATCGGACCGCCTTCATTCTCAGGGAATGTTCCGTTTCCATCGAGATAGTTGAAGGTGTTGTCTGAATTCCATTTCCCGTAGCGTGTGCCGGTTACATTGCTTGTGTCCCCAGCCGTGCCCGTCAAGACGTCTGTTCCTGCTCCGTGGCAAGTGAAGCAGCCAGTTTTGGTTGACACAGGTCCCAATCCTCGAATGGGGTCCCATTTAATAACGAAGGTTCCATAGCCCCCGTTGAAAAGATTCGTGATCGTAGTGGAGAGGCCAGCGAGCGGACCTCCAAACTCTCCAACTGTGGGCGGCGGAGGCGGCGGCGGTGGACACGTCGGACAGACAGCTTCAACCTTTTTCACAAAATGCGAAGGTACTGCCAGCATGCAAACCGCGGCCAGAAGACAAAGCGCCAGAGGCGCAAGACAGCGTTTCATAGCATCTCCTGATTCCTTTTTTTAACGTCATTTGAAGTGGCTTAATTCACCTTCGCGAGGGGGGGGATGAAGCGCGAAGGAAAGTCCCTTTGGTGGCCCCGGGGTCTTGAAACCGTTGCCCATAAAGATGAGCAACGTACTCCCTTGTCCCAAACCTAAGTCTGCCGGGACAAAGTTAAATCGCAGCTTGGCTCTCTATTGCTCTGCTGTCAAGATGAAACTTCATGCACGTTGTGGAAAAACTGTTTTTCTACGTGATTCCTGCAAGATCGTGCATACACGGGCAATATCCAAAGACCGCGAATCCGGAGATCAATCGAGTGGATGTGCCGAGTTCGGCTGCGTTGGGGTGCATTTCGTCGTCTTTCATGAGCTCAATCGATTTGTCTCGAGACCTCACAGTCTCGCCACGTAGTCTCGAGGATGCAGCGACTACTTTTTCTCCCGAAGCTGACTCCTGACGACAGATTCACGACATTGACAAACGAGAAAATCGACCTCGATGCGAGAGCGACACCTCTAGGGAGAAAGAGTTTTGAAGCAGAATTTGACAAGAAAATTACATTCAACGTTTTGAGTGTGCAATTATCTGCACCTCGAATCAAGAAATCGCTCAAACCGAGCCATGGGCTTGGGAAAAAGGTTGTTCGGCTTTCCGCACTCGTTGTATGATTACGCGCGTTTTGCCCACCGGGTTGACTGCCACGTAAGCATTCTTCTCCGAACCCGATCTGTTTGAACAAAATTCAATTTCGAGGAAACCGAATGAAGTCGCGCTTAACTGCCGTTAGCTGCATGGTGTGCGCCCTGATCTTCCTGTCGGGTGTTCTGGCCGTTGGCCAGAGTCACCAGGCGCTTTATGCTCCCCACGCAGTTGGGGTCACACCTCCGCCTGTCCGCACGGGTACTCCAGTTTTGCGAGAGAGTCCAACCTCGACCGCAAGCTGGACAAAGGCTGTTAACACACCGCCAGCTTCTGTTGGCGCCATGCTCTTGCTGACAGATGGCCGAGTACTTGTCCATTCCGAACCAAACTGTAGCGGTTGCAAGGGCAACTACAGCAACTGGTACACACTCACACCCGACAATACCGGCAGCTACATCAACGGCACGTGGACACAAGTTGCCTCTCTACCGAGCGGCTACGCCCCGTTGTTCTTTGGCTCCGCCGTTCTCGCGGATGGCAAGGTCATCATTCAGGGTGGCGAGTACAACTGCACCAGCGGCTGCGCGTCCGACTGGCAATCGAAGGGTGCACTGTATGATCCTGCAGCAAACACCTGGACATCTACTACCGCACCGACGAAGAGCAACATCGGCGACGCTGAATCCGTCGTTCTACCCAACGGAACCTGGATGCTGGCCGAGTGCTGCGCGATCGCGTTTAGTGACAGCTCATTTCCCGTCTATTACTACTTCAACGAGAGCACGCTGAGCTTCACCAGCGAAGCCAGTTCCTCCGATGGCAAGAACGATGACTTCGACGAAGAAGGATGGAATCTGCTTCCGAGCGGCGAGATCCTGACCGTCGACGCTTATACGAGCAATACGGTTCTGACCGGCACAAACTCAGAACTCTACAACTCCACAACCAACACCTGGTCCACGGCCGGCAGCACCATCGAACAGCTTTGGGATTCGAATTGCGATGCGGGTGGTGGCAGCTTCGAAGTCGGGCCGGCTGTGTTGCGTCCCGATGGAACGGTATTTGCGACTGGGGCCAGCGACTGCGCAGCGGGTCACACCTCAGTGTATAACTCGACGAGCGGAACCTGGACCAAAGGGCCGGACTTCCCGAACAGCGATGCAGCGAATGATGCTCCTGCTGCACTCGAAATCAATGGCAACGTCATCGTGGAAGGTAGCCCGTTCAGCGGCACCTTCAGCACGCCGTCCGCCTTCTACGAGTGGAACGGCACTACCCTCACATCGTTCCCCAACCCCCCGAATGTTACGAATACCGCTTCTTATCAGGGGCACTTGCTGGTACTCCCCAACGGTCAGATCATGTACACGGACTACTCGACCGACGTCGAGTTCCTGACGTCGGAGGGAACCTACAGTTCCTCGTGGCAGCCGACGATCACGTCCGTTCCCAGCACGCTAGACGCCGGGACCACCTACACCATCTCCGGAACTCAGTTCAACGGCCTTTCGCAGGGTGCTGCGTACGGCGATGACTTCCAGGATGCAACCAACTATCCCCTGGTCAAGATTGTGAACACCGGCACGGGACACGTCTTCTATGCCAAGACGCACAATCACAGCACGATGGGCCTCGCCACCGGCAGCACGATCGTGTCGACGAGCTTCGATGTTCCCTCGGGCATCGAAACCGGTGTAAGCACGCTGTATGTGATTGCCAACGGTATTCCGTCCGCTGGAACCTCGGTCACGATTTCGGGAGCAACTTCGGGCTTCTCGCTTTCCGCCAATCCCACTTCCGTTTCCGTAGCCCAGGGTAAGTCCGGAACCTCCGCGATCACCAGCACCACGACTGGCGGGTTCAACACACCTGTAGTCCTGAGTGCGAGCGGCCAGCCGAGCGGCGTGACCGTTTCCTTCAAGCCAACCTCAATCACCGGAACGGGAAGTTCGACTATGACGATGGCTGTCGCGTCGACTGTAGCCGCCGGTACCTACACCATCACCGTGACCGGAACTGCCGGCAGCACCACCGAAACAACCACTGTGTCTCTGACGGTGACCTCGACGACCGGCGGCAGCTTCACTCTCAAGGCAACACCGGCCACGGTCAAAGTCGCTCCGGGTAAGAACGGCACGGCGAAGATCTCGGCAACTCCCTCGGGTGGCTTCAAGTCCGCGATCGCGTTGTCGGCGTCTGGAATGCCAACGGGCGTGACCGTCACCTTCAAGCCAACGTCCATTGCAAACGGCTCAGGAAGCTCGACCGCAACCATCACGGTGTCCAAAAGCGCAAAAGCTGGAACGTCTACGATCACCGTCACCGGTACCGGCGGCGGCGTAACCAAGACGGTTAAGATCACTTTGACCATCACATAGCCACTTGCGCCACCGCTACGGCGCAACGAGAAAAGCCCGGACCATTAAAGGTCCGGGCTTTTTATTCCGACAAAAAAAGCATCCAAGTTAAAAGCTGATTTTGAGAATCGAACCGTTGTTACCGACAAACCATCCAGCTTTCGGATTTGCGAATGCGACTGCCCAGTATCCGTTGGCACCATCCAGACGGTACCAGGTGTGACCCTCGTCAGGCGTCCACGCAGCAGCTCCCGAGGTGAAATCGGGAGCGGTTTCGGATGTGATCACGACAGTGCGGTCAAAATCATAGTTGCTTGACGCCGCGGTCTCATTCAGTGACATGCCACGTGCGTACGCCAACGCAAAGATCGTTCCCCCGATGGGCGGCTTATTGGTGAGCGTCCACGTGTGGCCCCCATCGTCCGATGTTGCCACCTGAATGCGGTAATTCACGGACAAATCACCACCGCCTACGATGCCGTGCATCGCATCGCGAAATGCAACCGACAACCCGCCTGCGCTGGGCGAACTGATCAGCGGAGTGTCGTAGGCATTCCAAGTGTCGCCGCCATCCGTCGTTGCCAGGATTCTAGAAATGGTTGATCCGCCCGTGGTAATCCATGCGTTCTTGTCTCCTTGCGTGGTGATGCAAGTTCCGCTCGATGAGAACGAGGCTTCACCCGGCAACGCGGGAGGCATGGCCGACGAGATGGAATGCCATTTCTGGCCGCTGAAAGTGCGGATGTCCGGAAACACTCCGTTCACCGAATCGCTGTGCGCGATTCCACGATTAGGCGCCCAGAACGCGAAGCAATCGTAAAACGCATTGACCGTGTGATTTACAAACTGGAGATTCCAGGTCGTGCCGCCGTCCGCCGTTTTGTAGATGCGGAAGTCGGTCGTGTTGGTGCCAATGGACATCAGATATGCGACATTTTCGCTCACCCCTTGCACGTCTCGGAATTGCAAGGCTTCAGCGCCGGGCACGACCCCGGATCTCCAGGTGTTTCCACCATCCGTTGTAACCACGTAAGTCCCGCCAGTTCCGGCGGCCCATACCACACGAGAATTCACCGGACTGACGGCAATCAACAACTGTGTGGTCCCGCTGTTTTGTGTAGTGAGTTTGGGCTGCTGAACATTCGACGTTTGCCCATGGCCAAGCGCAGCAGAGGCAATCAGAAAACCGACAAGCAAGTTTTTCAACATAGAAGTCTCCCCGGACGGGATTCGTGGCGCGGGGGCAGTATAGGAATGGCGCAGATCGAGTGTCAAACCAGCGGCCGCTCATGATGAGTCGACGCCAGCCGGATTGGTCGAGGAATCTGGGAGAACTCAGTCACCAAGTTGCGTCGGCTCCAAAACTTGATAGGATCATTCCGCATCAACGGACTGGAGGCCTCAGAAATGATCACCCGTCGCAACTTCATCATCGCCAGCGGACTCACCGCGCTCGCCTCAACTCGTGTCTTCGGCGCCAATGACACTCTTCGCATCGGAGTCATCGGAGCCGGCCATCGCATGAAGGGCCTCCTCGACGCGGCGGACAAGGTTGCTCCGTATCAGATCGTTGCTGTAAGCGACGTCTACGGTCCCAATCGGGACGCTGTTGTGCAAAGATCCAATGGTCTCGCCACGGCTCATTTAGATTATCGCGAAGTCCTCGCGAAAGACATCGACGCGGTCATCATTGCGTCCCCCGATCACTGGCATGTTCCAATGGCGGTCGATGCATTGAAGGCGGGTAAAGACGTGTATCTCGAAAAACCCGTAACTCATACGATCGAGGAAGGAGCCACGCTCACTCATGCGGCCCGTTCCAGCAAACAGATTTTGCAGTGCGGCATGCAGCAGCGCAGCTGGACTCATTTTCATGACGCCGTGGACATGATTCAGGCGGGAAGTTTGGGGCGAGTAGTGCAGGTACGAACCTACTGGTGGCAAAACTACCACAGGAACTGGGCAGCAAAGCCAATCGACCAACAGGCACTCGATTGGAAACTGTGGCTCGGCTCAGCTCCCGATCAACCATTCAGCGACGAGAAATTCAGCCATTGGCGCTGGTTCTGGAATTTCGGTGGTGGCGCCATGACTGATTTATTCACCCATTGGATCGACGTAGTGCACTGGGCGATGAAATCGGACCAACCAAAACAGGCATTCATGCTCGGCGACAAATATATCTTTGATCAGTGGGACTGTCCCGATACGATTCAGGCCGCATTCCGCTATCCGGGATTCGATGTCGTATACGAAGGCATGATGAATTCCTCCATCGACGATGGCGGTCTTGAATTTCGCGGGACGGAAGCCACGTTGAAGATTGATCGGAGTGGTTTTGCCGTCTATCGCGAGCATATCGATGAGGGTGAGGGTCACAATCCCGTAATGACTGCGCGCAGTTTCCGCGATGGAACCATTTCACATATGGAGAACTTTTTCGACTGCATTAAATCGCGCAAAGAACCAAATGCGCCCGTGGAAACGGGGGTCGCGGCCGCTCGGGCAGGCCAAATCGGCAATCTGGCCCATCAGCGCGGCGGCCAAACGATATGGCCGGCGAAGGCTTGATTCGATGCCGTAACGTTGAGATTCGGAAGCCTGTCGCGCGCTATGTAACGAACGATGCTTGAGGTTCCAGCCTGCAAGCTGCCGTTTTGCTAACCTGCGATCACGAAGGAGAAACTACTCTGACTCGGCCGGAAAAGATTGGGAACCATTTCTCTTCCCGATTGAACGACCAGAGCCGACGCGATTTTTTGATCCGGTTCTGCCAGGGCGCCTCGATCGGTATGATTCCGGCAGGCTTGGGAAATATCAGGTTCCCTTACAGCTTTGCTTCCGAACCCAAGCAAACGGGCGGAACAGACTTCCACCTGCATCCTCACTATCGCGAACCCGTACCGCTCGACACTTTACTTCTCAAAACCAAGGCCGGCACGGACAATTTCGTATCTGAAAAGTACGTCGATCAGATTGCGGCAGTCATGGAGAAGTGGAGCTCCGGCTTGCTGGAGTCACCACAGAAGGTAGTCGCATTTGAAGACGCGCTTCTTCCGTCCTTCGCATCTTGTTCATTAAAACCTTCGGAATCGCACATCATCCGCAAAGGTCCACCCATTGAGGTGCGACGCAATACATTTTCAGCAAAACCAACTCTCGAGCGGAATACCTTTCTCGAAGAGCTACGTTCCGAACTGAATCAGTTCGACAAGATTCTCACAGCAGATTTTCAGGTTACAGGTGTCGATGCCGGAGCCATGCAGGCTTCGGGGATTGGCCAGTTGAGTACCCGTGTACGCTACGAGATCGTCGGTAGCGGACGAGAGTTCTACCGCGAACAATTCGCTGGCTCTTGGGAATTGCTGTGGGAAGCGGCAACTGCCGGAGAGTTCCGCCTTCTGCGTTGGCAAACACTGGAGGAAACGGAAAGCCGCTCGACGGCTCAGAGTTACTTAGACATTGCCGAATTCTCACTCGGAGGAAACGCGTCGTACTCTGCACAGCTGTTGCACGGAAGCGACTAC
The DNA here is from genome assembly GCA_963793945.1 of uncultured Acidobacteriota bacterium. Classification (GTDB taxonomy): domain Bacteria; phylum Acidobacteriota; class Terriglobia; order Terriglobales; family Acidobacteriaceae; genus Sulfotelmatobacter. The sequence goes on from CAWCCE010000006.1 coordinate 57,680, forward strand.
TGGCGGACGGTGCTCGACGGCGCATGTGGCATTGAGATTTACGGACATAATGGCGTCTCAATCGGCGATATCGATGGTGATGGGCTGGACGATCTTTATGTGTGCCAGCCTGCAGGCCTTCCGAACCGCCTTTTTCGCAACCGCGGCGATGGAACCTTCGAGGACATTACTGAGGCGTCCGGTGTCGGTGTCCTCGAAAACAGTTCCTGCGCTCTGATCGTCGACGTCGACAATGACGGCCATCAAGACTTGATCGTCGTGAGGGCTCACGGTCCGTTGTTGTTCCTCAACGACGGCCACGGCAAGTTCCGCCAAAAGCCAGATGCGTTTCACTTTGCCAATCCTCCGCAGGGAACCTTCACTGGCGCGGCCGTTGCCGACTACGATCGCGATGGCTGGCTCGACGTCTATTTCTGCCTCTACACGTACTATCAGGGCACCGATCAGTACAAATATCCGTCACCGTATCACGACGCCGAAAATGGGCCGCCTAATTTCATGATGCGGAATAATCGGGACGGCACCTTTCGCGACGTTACCGCTGAAAGCCAGCTTAGCGTCAATAACACCCGCTACAGTTTCTGTTGCGCCTGGAATGATTTCAACGGTGACGGCTGGCCAGACCTGTACGTGGTCAATGATTTCGGCCGCAAGAATCTTTACCGCAACAACGGCGACGGAACATTCACCGACGTAGCTGCCGACGCGGGTGTAGAGGACGTTGGCGCGGGAATGGGCATTTGCGTACTCGATTACGACAACAACGGTGTCGAAGATTTTTACGTAGCCAATATGTGGACGGCAGCCGGTGAACGCATTAGCATGCAGGACCTCTTCAAGAAGAATTCTCCGCCCGCCATCCGGATGCTTTACCACAAGCACGCCATGGGAAATTCTCTGTTTCACAACTTAAACACTTCAAAACCAGCCGAGAGCGAAGGACGAAAAACCGCTGCCTTTGAAGATCGCACGGCCGCCGCCGGCGTGGGAGTTGGCCGCTGGGCATGGTCGAGCGACAGTTGGGATTTCGATCACGATGGCTTTGCCGATCTGTACATCACCAATGGCATGGTCAGTGGACCATCGCGCGACGATCTCAACAGCTTTTTCTGGCGTCAAACGGTAGCGTTCTCGCCCGACGAGGCAATTCCATCGCACGACTATGAACAGGGCTGGAACGCGATCAACGAGTTAATCCGATCCGACGGCACGTGGAGCGGCTATGAGCGGAATGTCTTTTACGCTAATAATCGTGATGGCACTTTTTCAGATATTTCCGGAGTCATTGGCCTCGACTTTCTGGAAGATGGCCGCGCCTTCGCGCTCGCAGATTTCGATCTCGACGGCCGTCAGGAAGTTTTCCTTAAGAATCGCAATGCACCGCAATTGCGGGTCCTAAAAAATGTGCTGCCAAGTCTTCCCTCGTCCATCTCGTTTCGCCTGCGCGGGACAAAGAGTAATCGCGATGCCATTGGTGCCGTGATCACGATCGAAACCGAACAAGGCATTCAGACCCGCTCAGTGCAAGCCGGGTCGGGATATCTGTCTCAGCATAGTAAGGATGTGTTCTTCGGTCTCGGCTCTGCTGGGGATGCGTTGACTGCGTCCATTCGCTGGCCGAGTGGACTCGTCCAACGATTAAGCGATCTGCCGATCAATCATCGAGTTTGGATCGAAGAAGGTTCAGCACCATCTCGCGTTGAAGCTTTCAGAGACACCTCTAGCCGCGACAAGTTTGACCGATTAAACGCTCAACCGACGGAAGAGCTTCCCACGGTTGCTGAAACCTGGCTGCTGGCGCCGATTACAGCGCCTGATTTTTCCTTACCTGATTCCCGCACCGGGCGGCAGCAAACTCTTTCCGCTCTGCGTGGCAAAACCGTCCTGCTCCACTTCGGTGCCAGCGGCGACCAGCGCACTCGTTCAGATTGGTCAGCCTTCGACCGCCACTCTGCGGAATGGACTGCGAAAGGCTTGGAGATCGTCTCAGTGGTGTTCGACGAATCCACTGCCCCGAAGCCAAGTTCCCTGGCAAGCAAGCGTCTTTTTTCTTTTCCAGTGTTGTTGGGCTCCGATGATGCAGCTGGCATCTACGACATTCTCTTTCACTACATGTTCGATCGCCGCCGCGATATCCCGCTCCCTACGTCATTCCTGATCGACGCTAAAGGGGAAATCGTGAAGGTATATCAGGGGCCGGTCAATGCTGAACGTGTAGAGCACGACTCCCGCGGGATTCCGAGAACCGCGACCGATCGGATCGCCCGGGCCCTACCCTTCCCTGGCATCGCCGAGATAACGGATTTCAGCCGCAATTACCTTTCTTACGGCTCGGTCTTCTTCAAACGCGGATATGTCGATCAAGCGGGAGCCGCCTTCCATCTCGCTTTTCGCGACGATCCGGATAGCGCAGAAGCGCTCTATGGGATTGGCAGCGTTTACCTCAGCCAGCACAAATCCGCCGAGGCGCGTGATTGTTTTGAACGCGCCCTCAAACTTCGCGCCAACTATCCAGACACCTTAGCTCACGCGTGGAATAATCTTGGGCTGCTGGCAGGGAGCGAGGGCCGCACCGTCGAGGCCATCGGTGATTTCCAGGAGGCCATTCGGCTAAGCCCCGGTCATCGGGTCGCCCTCAATAATCTTGCGAAGGCGTATCGGGTACAGAAACGCTGGGACGACGCCCGTCAAACATACGAACGAGTCCTTCAGCTCGATCCTGACGATCCCGATGCGAACTACGGTCTCGGCATGATCTTCGCGCAGAAAGACGATACCGATCGCGCGTTCAACTTTCTTCAGCTAGCATTGCACGCTCGTCCAGTCTTCCCCGAAGCCCTAAATAATTTGGGTATTCTCTTCCTCCGAACGGATCGACCAGAGGAAGCCATCAAGAGCTTCCAGGAATCGATTCGGGTCGCGCCCACTTTCGACCAAGCCTACTTAAATCTGGCTCGCGTCTATGCTGACGAAGAAGCACCTGACAAGGCGCGCGCTGTCTTAAGAGACATGCTTAAGAAGTTTCCGGGTCATCCCGTTGCACTCCGGATGATGGAGCAATTGAAATGATTATTCCCTATGGTGTTAGCCGCTCCTGAGGAACCGAGCCGAGAAAATCGTGCTAGTCGGATGGAGGCGAGCTCCAGTTTGGCCATGAAGTGGCCAAACGCGACCCGGATTGGTCTAAAACCTTTGAACTGGGACTACGGTATTCACCGTAGTGCAAAATCTGGCATATAGCCCCTACCATCAGGACACTCTCAGCATGGTAACGGGAAGTTGCCCTAAAGGGGGGATACAGCTTTCTCCAGCTCCGTGCTGTGGGGGTAGAAAGGACAGCCCCCACGAACCATGCTCATCGGTGGTCAGCGCCCCATCGGTGAGCTTTCTTATGACTTCATTGTCGTAATCGTAATTCTGGATCACTGGCCTGCACAATGGGGTATATAGTGCAGGAAACTAGCCGGAATCCCTCAAATGAGATTTTTTCGATTCGCTCTAGCGAGTGCGCTGCTTTCCTGGGCTCCAGCACAATTCCTCACCCAAATATGTTCAGCGCAAGATAGTTCCGGAAACCAATCCTGGTCCTCCACCAGCCAGCAAGCAAGCCCGGATGGCTCCGTCAATCCCACTCGCACGAGTCAGACTCACAGCGAGACCGATGGACGAGTTTTAGATAAGATGGCGGTACAAACACTGGGGCCGGACGGCCGCTATATCCCATATTCGGACACAGAGAAAGAATCCCGGCGCGTCAACGAAACAACCGTCCAGACCATTGAGCGAACGTTTGGAACCGATCCCGACGGCCACAGGAGGCTGATTCAGGAACGCCAGGAAGAATCACGCAGCTTACCGGGCGGCGAACAACGGGTAAGTCGTACCATTTCCAATCCGGATGCCAACGGAGCACTCCAAGTCGTCCAGCGCGAGCAGGAAGATTCGAAACAGATCAGTCCAGGCGTGCGTGTGACGAACACGACCGTGCTGACGCCCGACGGCAACGGTGGGTTTTCTCCCGCAGTCCAGACAGAGCAACGAGAAACGAAGAACGCCGACGGCACTGTCGCATTCAAGAAATCGACGCAGCTCTCAGACGGAACGGGCGCTTGGAAGCTCAGTGAAGTTCGAGAGGGAAAGAGCAAGCAGGAAAACGGCCAACTCGTCAGCAAAGAGGAGCGTATTCTGCGCCCCGATTCGAATGGCAACCTCACCGTCGTCGAGCGGACGGTCAGCAAAGGGGCGCCGACCACTTCTGGGGACAAACGCGAAACGACGGAAACATATTCGACCAATGTTCCCGGCGTCGCCGGAGATGACAGCCTCCAGCTTGTACAACGTCAGACCACGGTTAGCCGCACCAACTCAGCCGGCGCGCAGAGCACAATCCAGCAAACCGAACAACCGCATCCCGGTGACGTGAATAGCAGCATGCAGGTCACGGAACAAGCTATCGACATTGTGCGGCCCGGATCCGGCAAAACCGCCGACGAGACCCATATGATTCTCACTCCGAGTTCCGACGGCAGCCTCGGTCAGGTTTGGGTTGATACCAGCAAAACCGACAACCTAGCGGCGATCAAAGTCGACACCACACCCTCGTCGAAGCCCAAGTAACAAGCGGCTTTTCCTCAATCACTAGGGCGAAAGCAGCGTCCCGAATTGCGTCGCTCTCGGCGAAAGTCCCACCAGTAGCCATAACCGGACGCTCTTTTATCCCCGCTCTCAAGAAACCTCTGTCCTACCAGCAGAAAACCCTTGACATATAGTGATATATACAACTATAACACTATCAAGACGCGCGTCGTGGACCATCCAAGCGGGCCTTTGGCGATTGATCACGCCAACGGAACGCTGATCTGAGAAAGAAATTGATTACTTAAGGAGAATGCAAGATGAAATCCACGCGATTTGTAATGTCTGTCGTTCTGCTTTCACTTTCCACCATGGCTTTTGCCCAATCCGACGCGCAGAAGTCGTTCGACAAAATGAAAACCCTGGCCGGTGTTTGGCAAGGATCGGTCACGACCACCCCCCCGGCGGCCGAGATGGGAAACGGGTCGGTTGTGCAGGTCTCAATGCGCGTAACATCTCGGGGAAACTCGCTGGTGCACGAGATGTCAGCGGCGGGAACGCCCGATGATCCCACCAAGAACGACCATCCAGTTACCATGTTCTACCTCGACAGCGATCGTCTATTGCTGACCCATTACTGTGACGCGGGCAACCGGCCTCGGATGGCTGCTCGGACGTCGCCGGATGGAAAAACACTGGAGTTCGATTTTCTCGATGTTGCCGGAAATCTCGAGTACGGACACATGCAACACGCTGTGTTCACCCAGGTCGACGCCAATCATCACACCGAGGACTGGACGTTCCTGATGCCCGGAGACAAGCTCATGCACGCGCACATGGACTTACAGCGGAAATGACTTTGTCCCGAAGGCCATGTGTCCTCACAAATTCGAGGAGGTGCGGCGGTGCTTCCCGGGGATGATCCGGGACGAATCGTACGCGCCTCCTTTCGAAGTCCCGTCACGAGGTAGCCGAGGCGCGGGTAGGCCGCCGCATAACGGAGGAGAAAATGTCGTACTCACCCATACTGCTTCTTCATATTGTCTCTGGCACGTTGGGAATGCTGTCTGGATTTGTGGCGGTGTTCCTTCCCAAGGGTTCCCGCAGCCACGGGCGCGCCGGAAACGTATTCGTCATATCCATGCTCAGCCTGTCTGCAACCGGAGTATACCTGGCGGTCATGAAAGTCCAACCGGGCAACATTCTGGGAGGCACTCTAACGTTCTATCTGGTGGCAACGGCATGGATGACGGCCCGGCGCCGGGAGGGCCGACCGGGCATTCTGGATTGGGGCGCGCTACTGGTTGTCTTTGCAGTCGCTGCCGTCCAAGTGACCCTGGGGCTGGAAGCTGCCATGAGTCCGACGGGATTGAAGTATGACTATCCGCCGGGGCCGTACTTCTTTCTTGGCTCGGTGGCTCTGCTGGCTGGTGTCGGGGACGTGCGCATGCTCGTGCGGCATGGTATTGCGGGCACGCAGCGTATCGCGCGGCATCTTTGGCGCATGTGCTTTGCGCTATTCATTGCAGCAGCGTCGATATTCCTGGCACGGCAGCGAGTCTTCCCAGACGTGTTACGCAGGACGGGTGTACTCGTTTTCCTGAGTTTCCTGCCAATCCTGCTGATGATTTTCTGGTTCCTCCGTATACGCTTCGCGCACGCCTACAAACAGAAGGGCATAGCCGACGCACGCGCCTAATTTCAAGGTTTCATCCGCGCACCGGAACCAAGGCACGATCGGGTTCATCTCAGGGTAATCCTGAGCCTTACGAGCATACTGTTGCCGCTATATCAGGATAAGGTGGATGGATATCTACTGTCAGCCCGCATTCTTTGGGGAACTCGCGCTCATGTTTTGGCTTCTGATCAAGGGCGCTAGGCCGTCAGCGCAGGACGCCACAGCCTCGTCGTCAGCGGTGTCGCCGCGGCATGAACGGTACGCACGGCTGGGTGGAGAGAGAAAGAGAAGAGAGAAAGAAGAATGTTATTTTCGCGTATATTCCTCCTTCGCATGCTCGCTGACGCTTTGATAATGCTGTCTGGATTTGTCGCTGTGTGTGCGACATGAACCGGGAATCTGATGGACAGTGAGTGGAACGACAGTCAGCCGATTTACCGACAGCTTCGCGACCGCGTTGTCGCGATGATTCTCGATGGTGTTCTCAAGGAAGGTGATCCTCTTCCGTCCGTGCGCACGGTCGCCGCGGAATATCGCGTAAATCACCTCACGGTCCTCAAGGGTTATCAGCAACTCGTCGACGAACAACTCGTTGAGAGCAGGAGGGGTCTGGGCATGTTCATCAACGCCGGCGCGCGCAATCTGCTGCTGCAGGGCGAACGCCAGAAGTTTCTCTCGGAAGAGTGGCCGCGCGTCCACGCCACTATCCAGCGTCTCGGCCTGAAAGCGGAGGAACTGCTGAACGGTTCGGCGACGCGGTCCGGCCCGGATATCGCGAATAAGAGGGAGCCGAAGTCATGACTGTCATCGAAGCACGCGGGCTCCGCAAGTCTTTCGGTACGACGATCGCGTTGGACGGTATCGACTTGCGGATCGAAGAAGGCCGCATCCTCGGTCTGATCGGGCCCAACGGCGCCGGCAAGAGTACCGCACTCAATGCGATTCTCGGCCTCATCCCCTATCAGGGAGAACTTCGAGTTCTCGGGCGTAATCCGTGGAGCGAGCGCGATCAACTGATGCGCGATGTCTGTTTCATAGCAGATGTCGCCGTCTTGCCACGTTGGATCAAAGTTTCCCAGGCGCTCGACTACGTCGCCGGCATTCATCCACGGTTTGATCGCGCCAAGGCCGAGGCTTTTCTTGCCAAAACCACGATTCGGCGCACAAGCAAAGTTCGGGAACTCTCCAAGGGCATGGTCGCTCAACTACACCTGGCTGTCGTCATGGCGATCGACGCGAGACTGCTGGTGCTCGACGAACCGACGCTCGGCCTCGATATTCTCTATCGCAAGCAGTTCTACGACTCACTGCTCAACGATTACTTCGATCGCAGCCGCACCATCATCGTAACGACCCACCAGGTAGAAGAGATCCAGAATGTCCTCACGGATGTCATGTTCATCGACCGCGGCCGCATCGTATTTGGCTGCAGCATGGAAGAGTTCGAATCGCGTTATCTGGAAGTGATGGTAAATCCCGAGCGTCTCCCGGCGGCACGGCAGCTCAAACCGATTCACGAACGCCAGGTTATCGGCCGAAGCATTTTACTTTTCGATCGGGTCGATCGCTCGCAACTCACTGCGCTGGGCGACGTCCGTACGCCCAGCATCGCCGACTTGTTTGTCGCCATGCTGGAGAGTAAGGCGCCTCATCAACCTGCCGCACCTCAAGGAGCAACCGTATGAGTACTGCGTCGAGCCCTTTTTCAGACTCGTTCAACTCGCAGAAGGGCGCGCCGGCAGCCATGTCGTCAAGTCGGCCCTTCTACTGGTCCGTGCAGCGCGAATTTTGGGAATATCGGTCTCTCTATGTCGCACCGCTTGCCGCCGCTTCACTTTTCCTGTTCGGCTTCATGATCAGCCTGATCCATTTGCCAGCCAGGATGCGGGCAGCAGGAGTCGATCCAATGCAGCGCGAGTTCCTGGGGGAATCAGAGAACATGGCCGCGCTTCTAATCATGGCCACGACTCTCATCGTCGCGCTGTTCTACAGTCTCGACGCGCTGTACGGCGAACGCCGCGATCGCAGTATCCTGTTCTGGAAATCGCTCCCCGTTTCCGATCTCACCACGGTGCTCTCGAAGGCCAGCATTCCGATCTTCATTCTGCCGCTTCTCACCTTCGCTGTAACCATCGCCCTATGGATATTGATGGTGCTGCTCGCCAATGCTGTACTGCTGGCAACCGGCATGAGCGTGGCGACAGCCCCGCCCCATTCCTCATTTTTCCAAATGTCGCTCGGGCTGCTCTACCACCTGATGGTGGTTCATGGGCTTTTTTATGCGCCCTTCTATGGCTGGCTGCTGCTCGTTTCCGCCTGGGCGCGGCGCGCGGCATTTCTCTGGGCCATCTTGCCGCCGTTCGCCATCGGCATCGTCGAGAAGATTGCCTTCAACACTTCGTATTTCGCTTCAATGCTAGGATACCGCTTTGGTGGAGGCGCGGAAGACAGCAACTCCAAAGCAACAGGGCTGGCGGTACTTCTCATGCCGCACTTCACTTCGGATCAACTACTCTTCAATCCGAGTTTATGGACCGGCCTCGCGGTGACCACGATATTTCTAGCCGTAGCAGTACGCCTGCGCCGAAATCGCGAGCCGATCTGATTCGAATCGGCACTCGATTCAGATTACTTTTCCAAGTCGGACGACTAGCGTCGACCTCCCGCTAATTGAGTTCCCGAACCCAGATGTTCCGGAAGCTGATGGGCTCACTCTGATCGCCGTGCGCCTGCAGCTTGATCGGTGCTCCATCAAATTTCTTATAGAAGGGCTGACCGATATATCTGGTCTCGCCTTTCAATTCGAAGTGATTTTGTACCAGCACTCCATTGAAAAAGACAGTGACATAAGCGGGAGTCTTCAGCGAGCCGTCGGAGTTGAAGGTGGGAGTCGTCCACACTACATCATAGGATTGCCATTCGCCGGGCTTGCGATTCGCATTGACCAGCGGAGCGGACTGTTTGTAGATGCTAGCCGCCTGCCCGTTGACGTAGGTTTTATTGTTGTAAGAATCCAAAACCTGCAATTCATATCCGGCGTCGCCTGAACCTGTGGAAGCAAGGAATACTCCGCTATTTCCACGCAGCTGACCGGATCCGGTGATGGTCTCTGGAATTTTCCACTCGATGTGGAGTTGATAGTTGTTGAAGCTTCGCTTGGTTTCAATGTTCCCCGCCGACTTGTTTACCGTGAGGATGCCATTGGCCACAACCCACTTGGCGGGCGACTTGTCCTGAGCCGACACCCATTCGTCGAGATTCTTGCCGTCAAACAAAACAATGGCATCGGAGGGAGCTGCTTCGTCATTGGCTCCCGGCGTCACTATTTTGGGCACCGGTTCCCATACTTCTGTATCTTCAGGTTTGGCCGTGGCAGCCGCTTGTCCGGATGGCTGCTGCGCGAAAATAGGAACACTCACGACCACAAGCGTCGTGAACATAACGAGCGTTAAAAGTTGGGTGCGCATAATGTTGGACATGATATACCCCTCCCACCGGGACCGTGATCGTTAAGGAGACTACCATGCTTGGCAAAACTGCCGATCGACCCGAATGCTGGCCAACGCTGACTCTGGATTCGTGGAAAGACACCTACGCAACCCTCCATATGTGGACGCAGATAGTGGGAAAGGTCCGCCTGGCCCTGACGCCGCTCGTGAACCACTGGTGGAACGTCCCCCTCTACGTCACGGCTCGTGGACTGACGACCTCGCGCATTCCCTATGGGCCGAGGGCTTTCGAAGTCTGGTTCGATTTCCTAAAGCACGAACTGGCGCTTGAAACCAGCGATGGATTGTTAAAAGCCATACCGTTGCGGCCCGTGCCGGTCGCCGAATTCTATGAAAAGTTTATGGGAATGCTGCGATCCGCCGGCATCGAAGTCAATATCTGGCGCATGCCGGTAGAAATAGCGAATCCAATTCCCTTCGATCAGGATCGTGAACATCATTCATATGATCCCGTCTCGGCTGAAAAATTCTGGCGAATTCTACTATCGGTGGCTGCTGTATTAACCCAATTCAGAGCGGGATTTATTGGCAAGAGCAGTCCGGTTCACTTTTTTTGGGGCAGCTTTGATCTGGCAGTGACGAGATTTTCGGGGCGCCCCGCACCCGCGCGGCCGGGCGCGGACATGATCACGCGCGAAGCTTACTCCCACGAGGTAAGCAGCGTTGGCTTCTGGCCAGGCGGTGGCGATGTGAAAGAGGCGGCCTTCTACTCTTACATGGCTCCTGAGCCGCCAGGATTCAAAGAAGCTCGCGTCAAGCCAGACGCAGCTTCTTATTCGACAAAGGTCAATGAGTTCCTGCTGATGTACGACGACGTACGGAAAGCAGAATCGCCGACGGCTTCCTTACTGGAGTTTTGCCAAAGCACTTATGACGCTGGCGCGAGACTGGGCAATTGGGATCGCCGCGCTCTCGAGAGATAGCCAAATCTTTCCGTCTGTGTGAGAAAAAACTCAGGCGATCGGTCGTCTCCACGCTGTCGATCGGAAACTGCTGAATTTCCTAGGCCAATCTTGGGGAGAAGTCGGTCAATGCCATAAAGGTGGAGTCAACTTTTTCCACCAGCTTGCCGTTAGCCTCAGACTTGTCCCGCACGCTCTTCCACTCCGGATCGTCCTGAAATGACTTCCAGTTTGCGGTCGCGATTTCCCGACTGGGGTGTTGCAGTATGTAGATCAGCGTGTTGCTCTTCTCCGGCTCCTCGAGAGGCGTCCAATACGCAACGCTCTTCATTCCATGGCGATCAAAGATTTTGACGGTATGCTCGCGGAAGCGTGCCAGCAGATCGTTCAACTTTCCTTGGGCGGCGTGATACACCCGGAGTTCGTAGACACCAGTCGATGCTCCGGCATCCGCGCTCTCCCGATTGGCAGACGCCCAAAGGGACGCGGGAAGCATTGCCGCCACGGGAAGCGTTTTCAGTAATGTTCGTCTTTTCACAGCGGGAATTCTAGCAGAGGGTGCGATACGCGATCACTATGCCGGGTCGAAAAACGTCCCCGTCATTCGGGCTGCGACAATTCCTGAAGCCTCTTGCGCATGTCCTCGCCCCGGTGCTTTCCATCCGGATTGCAGGTCGGGCAGTCCGGACTGTGCATTCTTAGCAAGGATAACAGGCGGCAGATCCAACGCTTCGAGTTCAATTTCCACCTCTCAGGTCCGGTAAGGAAAAACCCGATTGAATCGCCCCATGGAAGTTACAAAACTTTACTCGCCGACTTTCGCTGCAAAACGCCCCAGCGTCAATAGATCGGCTGTGGTCAGTTCGTTGCCCGTTGATAGCGAGATATCTGCAGTCTTGATAAATATTTGCGGCGATTCATTGCCTCATCCAAAACCTACCCCAAGGGGCCTGAAAGTGCCATTTCGCGTACCCCTTGGGAGAGTGCTAAACTCGTCGCTCGCTATTGAGGCTTCCCCGTCGGTCTATGGGTTCGGTGCAAACTCATCCATCTGTTGTTCGGTTCGGTGTATTCGAAGCCGACCTCGCCGCTGGCGAACTGCGGCGGAACGGAATTAAGGTCCGTCTGCAGGACTTGCCCTTCCGGATGCTGACGATATTGCTGGCTCGCTCCGGAGAGGTGGTTACGCGCGAAGAATTGCGCCAGGCATTATGGCCACCAGACGTGTTCGTGGACTTCGAGCAAGGGATCAGTAGCGCGGTTATGCGGCTACGCGACGCATTGCGGGATTCCGCAGATAATCCAATCTTCATCGAGACGATTGAACGCCGCGGTTACCGTTGGATCGGACCTATCCATGCACCCGCGCCGGTCGCCACAGAGCCTGCAGCTTCGCAACCGGCTGGTGAAATAGCCGACCCTACGCAGCCGGTCCAAACCGGCCCTTCTGCCTCTTGGCGCCCGCTCATTTTTGTCGGCCTGATCCTGATTTTGATCTTGGGGCTTTGGCGGTTGTATCCGGGATATCGCCGGTCAGCGACTGGAGCTAAGTCGAGCCCTCCTCTGGTACAACGTCCCCATGCTCCGGTGAGCCGAGATGCCGAGGAGTTTTACCTCAAAGGACGGTTTTACTGGAACAAGCGAACCCCGGAAAGCCTCAACGAGGCATTGGATGCATTCACCCAGGCTCTGGCCCGCGACCCGAACTACTCGGATGCGTACGTTGGAATGGCCGACTGCTACAACCTTCTGCGTGAATTTTCCGCGATGCCTCCCGATGAGGCTTACTTCCGTGCATTCGCCGCAGCCAAGAAAGCGGTCGAACTCGACGATCGATCCGCGTCCGCCCACGCGTCGTTGGCCTTTGTAACCTTCTGGGGAATGTGGGATGCGCGCGGTGCAGAAGCGGAGTTCCGACGTGCGATCGAACTCGACCCGAACAATGCCAAGGCCCACCACTGGCTTGCAACGTTCCTTCAGGCGGTGGATCGGCACCCAGAGTCGCTTGCAGAGATCGACCTAGCCCGCAAGCTGGATCCCCACTCCTCAGCGATTCTGGCGGACAAAGGACAGCTGCTCGAATCTGCCGGACGTCACCAAGAAGCCTTGCAGGTGCTAACTCAACTCGAAGCCGCCGAGCCAGACTTCCTGTCGCCGCACCGCTATTTGCGACTCTCTTACTTTAATGCCGGAGATTATCCACGTTACCTCGCCGAACTCAAGAAGGAGTCGCAGCTCTTGCACGACGCAGCACTGCTGGCCCAGGCCGACGCCGCATCCAAGGGCTTCTCTCAAGGCGGTGAGCGCGGATTGCTCGAATCACTGCTCTCCGAACAGATCCGGCTTTCGGGCCAGGGGAAGGTATCCCTCTTCGCGATCGCAGAAACCGAAGCCAAACTCGGCAACGTCGACGAATCCCTGCAGTACCTCACCAAATGTGTCTGGCTGCACGATGAAAATATGGTTTCGCTAAGTCAGAATCAAGGCTTCAACCGCTTGCACGGCAATCCCGCGTTCGAAAGACTGATCGCCATCGTCGGCATCCCACCGGCCCATTAATTTCCGTCCACGATTTGAAATTAAGACAGGAACCAGAAGATTCCGGTTCCGAATTTCCAGCCTTTTCGAACGTGAACTTCGCTTGCACAATCACTGTCCAAAATTTTGTACAAAAATAATTCCCTTCTTCATGAGGGAATCGGCCTCTCCCTGTCGCTTATACGTGTGAAGGCGCAAAGAATCCGCAAAACAATCCCCAGTGCTGCGGGAACCTTGGGGCGCCGAACAAGGGCTTCGCTTGAGCACAAGCGATCCCAAATTCGATCGATTAAAAGGAGAAACACCGTGAAATTGAAATCCATCAGCCTCCCCGTCGTCCTCGCTCTGCTTGCGTGCCTCCCCGCGGCCGCTCAGACCGATTCAGACTCCAGTTCCAGCTACACATTCACTACCATCAACTTCACCGGGGACACATTCACCCAGTTGCTCGGCATCAACAACTCCAACGAAATCGCCGGATACCACGGTGTGAGCGTCAACCAGGGCTTCACCTACAACACCTCAACAAAGGCCTTCACGAACGAAAACTATCCAAAGTCGGTTCAGACGCAGGTGATCGGAATCAGCAATTCTCCCGTCAGGACGGTCGGTTTCTACATCGACACCGCCAATAAGACGCACGGCTTCCTGGATAACAACGGAACGTTCTCCACCGTGGACTTTCCACAAAAGGCGTTCAACCAACTGCTCGGTCAGAACGACAATCAACAGGCTGTCGGGTACTACAGCCCCAAGACGGATGGGAGTAGCCAGCAACAGGCGTTCGTCTACGATGAGAACGGCGGCGTCTTCGAACTGATCATCGTCCCCAACTCCATCAACACGCAGGCCACCGGTATCAACAACTCGGGCAACATCTGCGGTTTCTACCAGGATTCTAAGAACGTGAATCACGGATGGCTGCTGGTCAACGGCACGCTTACCGTTCTGAATTACCCTGAATCGACCGGAACCCAGGCTCTCGGTCTCAATAACAAGGGCCTCGTCGTTGGTACCTACACCGACAGTGCCAACAACTCGCATGGTTTCACCTATACGACTTCCACCGCCAAGTGGGCCTCGATCGATGATCCCAGCGGCGTGGGCACGACCATTGTCAACGGCGTCAATGATTCCGGCGATCTTGTCGGCTTCTACGGAACTTCACCCATCAACTCGGGATTCATGGCGACCCCGAACTAACCACCAGCAATCGGAGAAAGCGTATGCTTCCCTTTCTTCTTAAGACTTGGTTCCTGTGGTGGGCGGTCGTGATCGTATTGGGCTTGCGATGGCACCATGTACTCGTGAGTGATTCGCAATCGAAGGCGGTCAATACTGAGCCCCGCGACGATGAGAAAGAGTGGATGGCTTTGATGAGAGAGCTGTACACACAACAACAATAATCAACAAAACAAAAGAAGTTCTCTTCGGAATAGGAACATGGATCCTGCGGGCAGGCAGGATCCTTTTTTATTTGCTGGAGAAGCGTTGCACGAATTGTTCGTAGCGTTCGCGTGCCTCATTCATCAGTACACCAAACTCAGCTTCGTGACGAATATTGGTAAGCAACGGATCGCGTTGAAAATAAGGGTATGGGAAAAATCCTCCCTCGATGGTTCGATGGAGCATGAGGATCGCCGATGAACGGTCACCGAGCACGGCGTAAGCTTCCGCAACTTTGTACAGACTTTCGGAATCACTCACGCCGCTTTCCAGTATCCGCTTTTCGGTTGTGTGCAGAAGGTCGAGTCCTCGAGCCCGTTGCCCGTGAATGTCATAGCTCAGTGCCTTGCCGACGTCAGCCGGCAGCAAAGCAGGATTGATCTCGTACGCGCGATCAAACTCGCGCGCCGCTTCCTCGAAGTGGCCGAGGTGATATTCCCCAAAGCCCCGGTAAAACATCAGATAGACGGAATCGCTCGACGGAATACTCTGCAGAAACTTCTCGTACTCACCCAGATACAAATAGGCGTTCATCGCCGAACTGTTGATCTTCACCGACGGATTGTTCTGCCGGGCTCGCTCACTTTCCTCGGCCGACTCTTGCAACAAACCTCCAAACCGGTAGGCATAGCCCAACTCCCAATGGGCTTCCGCGTATTCCGGATTTTCAGCCAGTAGTTTTTGCATCAGGGGAACAGCCAGTTCAACCCGGCCAGTATCCGTGAGCAAATTCGCCATGTAGACACGGACTTCGATCAGATCCGGATTGAGGGCGAGGGCTTTCTCGTACGCTGCTTGTGCCTTTGGATACTGCTCGCGTCCCCCGAATTCCAGCGAAGCGTTGGTCGTGTACGCCCGCCCGAGGTGCGCCCAGATGGGAGCGTAATTCGGATCGATCGATGCCGCCTTCTCCAAAACGGCGATCGCTCCGGGAAAGTCATTCAACGAATAAAGATCCACTCCCCGCAAGTAATATTCGTATGCCTCCGGGTTGACCGACTGCTCTGGCCGCAATTTCTGTTGTTCGGTGGGGGACAACGTAACTTCCAACCCTTTGAGGATTTGTTGCGACACTGTGTCCTGAACCGTCAACAGGCGGTCATATTTGACGTCGATCGTGTCACGCCACAAGATTTTGTCAGGCTTTACGTCGATCAACTGAGTGGTGATCCGCAGGTCGTTGCCATCCCGCAGAAAGCCTCCGGTCAACAACGTGTCTACATGCAATTCAGAGGCTGCGCGTTGAGCGTCCACTTCCTGGTTTCGATATTTATCCACCGAAGAGGACGGCCGCACCGAAAGCTCGTTCACGTATCCAAGTTTGGTAATGATGGCGTCGGCGAGCGAGAATCCGAGGAAGTCAGTTTGCGGATCGGGCCTCAAGTTGCGAAAAGGTAAGACGGCCAGGGTTCGCGGCTTGTTCAGTACCGGGTGGCTGAACCATTGTTTCCGCACAGCAATCGCCGTCACGAGAAACACAGTCAGAAGCGGAATCGCAACTAGGATCATCCTCGTCGCCCGCGTCTTGTTTAAGTCAGGCGACTTCGAATCGGCTTTCACTTTACGCCTCTCTATGAAAGGAGTGCCGGTCAATGCGACCGACGCTGGATTCGGGGCGCTCACCTTTAGTTTCGATTTGAATTCCAGGTCCTTGCGAAATGCTTGGATCGCATCAAGCATTTCCCCAGCCGCGGGATACCGCTCCTGCAGGTCCTTCCGCATTGCACGCACAACGATGGCTTCAAACTCAGCTGGTACGTCGGGAGCCGCCCTCGAAAGTGGAACTGGTTCGCCCTTGAGAATTTCCGCAATGACATCGCTGGCGGTCTCCCCGGGAAAGGCGGGTTGCCCCGTCGCCATCTGGTACATCACGGCTCCGAGGCTGAACAGATCACTGCGACCGTCCACGGTACGGCCGCGTGCTTGTTCCGGGGACATGTAGCGAACGGTTCCGATAACCTTTCCCGTTTGGCTTGCGGAGAGCAATGTGCTCACAAAGTTCGGCGTGCCGGCCTCATTGCTCAGGGTTGCGATACCGAAATCCAGCAATTTTACAATGCCGTCATCCCGCACGATCAGGTTCGCAGGCTTAATATCGCGATGTACAATTCCACCTGCGTGCGCGGCAGCTAACGCACTGCATGCCTGGATGCTGATGTCCACGACATCTGCGATCGGCAATTTGCCTTTGTTGATCTTCTGCTCGAGTGTCTCCCCTTCGACATATTCGGTTGCGATGTAGTGCTTTCCGTCGACTTGTCCAAACTCATAGACCGTCAAGATGTTCGGATGATTGAGCGCTGATGCCGCGCAGGCCTCCTGCTCGAAGCGCCGTAGCGCCCGTTCATCATGGGTAAGTTCCGGGGTCAGAAACTTTAGCGCCACGTTCCTGCGCAATTGCAAATCACGGGCAAGGTACACCTGTCCCATTCCACCTGTGGCAACCGCGGATATGACTTCGTAATGTCCAAAATGAGCGCCCGGCGATACCAACGAAGCGCGTTCAACCACTTGTCGCGCCGCCTGCGCGATCGGCTTTTCCAGAAAATCAATGGGTTGGTCCGAAGACGCGAGGAGCGACTCCAGCTCGCTTCGTAGGAGCTCGTCGCCAGCGCAATGCTGTTCCAGGAAGGCCCTGCGCGCTGCGGCATCTAACTCGACCGCTTCGTAGAAGAGGCCTTCCACACGCTTCCAGCGATCGGAAGTAGGAGCCATGTGCTTACGAAGGACCTCGAATCAGTTCCCGATGCAAAAATGCTTTTGCTAGTTTCAGTTCCCGATGAACCGTCGCTGGAGAGATCTGGAGCGCAGCGGCGGTCTCGTCATACGTCAGGCCTCCGAAGCACAGCATCTCAATGATCTCGCTCTTGCGCGGGTCATGTCCGGCAAGACGCTGCAACGCGAGATCAAGTTCGATAATGCCCGCTCCCGTTTGGGGCCCGATCACCACCGCTTCGTCAAACTCCACTTTTTCCGCGCCGCCGCCGCGCTTGTCCCGCTGCTGGCTCTTGGCATGATCTACGAGGATCCGGCGCAACGTCCGCGCCGCGATCGCGAAAAAATGAACCCGATCGTCCCAATTCACGTCCGCACTTACAAGGCGTAAGTATGCTTCGTTCACCAAAGCGGTAGCGCGTAGCGTGTGATCGGGCCGCTCAGCACGCAGGCAACTCGCCGCCAGCCGGTGAAGCTGATCGTAGACAACTGGCATTAACTCGTCGAGAGCGCGCTTGTCGCCAGCGCTCCACTGCCGGAGCAGGCGGGTGACCGATTCGGGTGCGGCTGGCATACCTGTGTCCTCTCAAGTCGCCGCAAAGCCTCCGCAAAGAGGCGGTTGGTGAGTGCGATGCAAAGCTGAGGAGAGAAACTGGAGCCGGACAGGAAAACGTCGCCCTGCCCTTCCAGTTCCCCGATTTTATACCAGTTTGAGTCTCATCTCCCGTGAGTACTCCCCTCCTAATCGCGAAGCACCAATTCAAAACAAATTCGTTCATCCGGAGGATCGTTTTTTTCTGCATGAACCTTGCGAGATGGTTCAGGTATAATCCGCGCCACTCTAGACGGGACGCTTTCATCTGCTGATCCCGAACAAGCATAGAGAATCGAAAAGGCGCAAACGGGTGCGGGGAGAAGAATGACAGTGAAGTGATTTCTTCTCGTGTTTTCGCCCGGCGTTGCCTTCTCCCTGGGAGGCTATGTCGATGTCGCGAATCCATCAGCAAGTGAGCAGCAGCGGGCCGAACGAGCGGTGGTACCACTTTGGCATTCGATCGACACATGGAATGACACGCGCGATCTGTGCGTTAACCCTCTTCACGTTCTTCTCTCAACTGGCAACGGCGCAAGCGACCAGCCAACTCAATGGCAGTGTCACGGACTCCTCTGGGGCGGCAGTAGCCGGAGCCAAGATAACTTTGACCGAACCGGCTACCGGCTCGCAACGAACAACCACCAGCAACGCATCCGGCCTCTACCAGGTTCTCGACGTGCCACCGGGCGAGTATCGCCTAGAGGCATCGGCAAAGGGCTTTGCCCCATTCGTAGTGGAGAAGGTAACCCTGATTGTGAAGACGCCTTCTACCGTGTCCATCCGATTGCAAGTTGCGGGCGTGGCGCAATCTGTAACGGTCGAAGGCGAAGCACCGCTCATCAATCGCACCGACGCTTCCCTCGGCAACACTCTCGAGAACGAACAGATCTCCGAACTACCCATTGCTGACCGCAATGTGGTTCAGTTGCTCAGCCTGCAGCCAGGTGTGTCCTACATGGGAAATCAAACGCAGGCACAGCAGGATACCGACACCCGAAGTGGCGCGGTGAACGGTCTACGTAGCGATCAATCCAATGTCACGCTTGACGGCATCGGCGTCAACGATCAGAACAATGGTTACGCTTTTGCCAGCGTCCTCAATGTCCCGCCTGATTCGGTCGAGGAGTTCAGAGTCACCACTGCCAACGCCAATGCCGACTCCGGCTATTCCAGCGGTGCGCAGGTCGCACTTGTCACCAAGAGCGGCACGAACAGCTTCCACGGCTCGGCTTATGAATACAATCGAAATACTGTCTTCAGCGCTAATGACCCCTTCCTAAAGGAGTCCCAATTAACGAGTGGCGAACCGAATAAGGCACCCAAGCTGATGCGCAACTGGTTTGGCGTGACCTTGGGAGGGCCGATCAAGAAAAACCGCCTCTTCTTCTTCGCAAACTATGAAGGACGGCGAGACGCCCAGGGTACAAGCGTCTTACGCGATGTACCCAGCGCAACCCTGCGCGCGGGCGATCTTGTATATCTCTGTCAAACGCTATCGAACGGCGCCCTTGATACAGCTACGTGCCCCGGAGGCACCGTTAATGGAGTCACTGGCGTCCAGCCCGGTTATTACGCTCTCGGGCCGACCCAAATCACGGCGATGGATCCGCTCGGAATAGGTCCAAGTGCGGCAGTAGAGACCGTTCTGCAGCAATACCCGGCCTCGAACGAAAATGCCGGGGATGGTTCGAACACGTTAGGTTATCGCTTTGCATCAAACGCGGATTCCAAATTCGACACTTACATAACGCGGCTCGATTGGCATATCACGGGCAATGGATCTGAAACTTTGTTCGCGCGCGGAGAGACCCAGAATTTCAAGGAGCCCGGACAGCAGGAGTTCCCTTCGCAGTCCGCATCCACAACCATATTTGACGATAGCAAAGGTGTCACCGTGGGACTCACTTCCCTCATTTCCCCGAAACTGATCAACGACTTCCATTGGGGATTCATTCGTCAAGGGGTGCAAAACGCCGGAACGTCGCAGTATCCCGGAGTGTTCTTGAACGGCCTGAGCGACCTCTATCCTTTCACCCGCTCGACCACCGCCTTCGTGCCGGTGAATCAGATCAGCGACACGTTGAATTGGACGCATAAGAATCACACCTTTGAGTTCGGAGGTGATTTATTCCTTATCCGCAATAACCGCACCAGTTATGCGAATTCGTTCTCGGACGTGCAGACCAATGCCGTCTATCTCAACACCGGCGCTATCGCCAACACTCCCAGCCCGCTGGATCCTGCCACCAATGGATATCCGGCCGTCGATAGCAATTTCGGTCCGAACTATGACAGCGCCGCGACTATTCTTCTTGGGATTTTTCCCGAGGGAGATGGCATCTACAATTTCTCTCGCAACGGCGCAGCTCTGGCTCAGGGAACCCCGATCACCCGCCGCTACGCGATCAACGACTACGAGTTTTATGGACAAGACACCTGGCGTGTGAACTCCCGGTTGACGCTCACCTATGGCTTGCGCTGGGTACTCGAAGCTCCCCCTTACGAGACGAACGGGCTGCAAGTCGCCCCTTGCGTCGAGGCTACTGGCGGTGGTTGCAGCAACCAAAATGTGGCCGACTGGTTCAATCACACTGCTCAATTAGCTTCGCAAGGACTGTCGGCCAATAGCGCGGGTGAAATCGCATTTGTCCTCGGTGGTCCCAAAAATCATGGGCCTGGGCTCTGGAACTGGGACCACAAGGATTTCTCCCCTCGCATCGCCGTTGCATGGGCGCCAGATACCGGTAATGGATGGGTTTCAAGGATTCTCGGCAAGAAGGATCAATTCGCGATTCGCGGCGGCTACAGCATCACCTACGACCACTTCGGTATTCCGATCGTGAACAGCTTCGACCAGCACGGCTCCTTCGGTCTCTCCACAGACCTCGGAAATCCCGCGGGCATCGTTACGGTCGCCGGAGCGCCGCGCTTCACCTGCCTCATCCCTGGATCTGCAGGCCAATCCTGTTTGCCCGCTCCCTGCGCATCTCTGAGTGGCCCGACTTGCCTGTTCGGTCCTACTCCGTCGGGCACATTCCCAGTTTCCCCCAGCAACACAGCGTTTGCCATCAACTGGGGACTCGATCAGACTCTAAAGACGCCCTATGCCCACGTTTTCAATTTCTCACTCTCACGGCAATTTACTTCTCATTCGTCGCTACAGGTCGCATATGTGGGTAGTGTCGGTCGTCGCCTTCCCATGCAGGTCGATTTGGCCATGCCTGCGAACCTCACGGATCCTTCCAGCAAATCAACCTACTTCCAGGCCGCCACAATGCTTTCAAAGGCCGCTGCCGCCAACACGGACGTCAACCAAATTCAGCCCATACCATTTTTCCAAAACATCTTTCCGGCCTGGAATACGGTAACCTCGTCCCAACAGACCGGCTGCGCTCCAGGAAACTACCCAGCGAGCCCAACTGCGACACAAGCGATTTATGAACTCTGGACTTGTTATCCGCACAACGAAACTTTTTCTTTGTTCCTGATGGATCTGCCCGGCTCCATCACCGGGATGAACACGCCGAACAGCAAAAACGGTCCCTACAGCTTCTTCCACGACCAGTTCAGCTCGCTTTATGCGTGGCGAAATATTGGCACTTCCGATTACAACGCGCTCCAAGTCACCTATAACGCCCGCTGGGGATCGAATCTACAGGGGCAGTTTAACTACACGCTTTCGAAATCGTTCGACGAGGCGTCGGCGGCTGAGCGTATTGGGCCTTACGAAGGAACTGGTGGTACCGGCAACGACCTCAATGGCGGCGGTATCGTGATCAACGCGTGGGACCCGCTGTCTCTGCGCGGCCTCTCCGATTTCAACGCCTACCATCAAATCAACGCGAATCTCGTCTATCTCCTGCCGTTCGGCAAGGGCCAGAGGCTCGCGGGAAATGCACAGCCCCTGCTTAACGCCTTGATCGGAGGCTGGCACGTCTCGAGTGTGTTCCGCTGGACGAGCGGTTTCCCGATCACGATCGACAACGGTTTCACGTGGTCAACCGACTGGAACATCGAGGGTGATGCAGAACCGAATGGACCGCCTCCGCTTGCCTCCAATCCCAAGAACGCCGTCGTGAATGGCGTTGGCATTGGCCCGGACATCTTCGCCAATCCGGCAGCGGCCGAAGCGGCGTTCCGACCTGAGTGGCCGGGAGAGTCAGGAGTCCGCAACAATGTGATCGGCGACGGTATGTTTAACATTGATACCGGCGTAAGCAAAGACTTCTCCTTCGGAGAGCAGCGGCGTCTGGAATTTACCTGGCAGACATTCAATGCAACGAACTCTGTACGCTACGATGTGCGTGCTGCACAACCTTCCTTGTCATATGACCCTTCACAGTTTGGCAAGTATCTCTCGACGCTAACCACGCCCCGGTTTATGCAGTTCGGCTTGCGTTTCTTATTTTGAAGTCAGCACGGTCGATTGCGAGGGAATCCTGAGGGATTTCTCGGTGATCGGCCCGGGTGAGTAACAAGAGTTCACGGCTTGGCCGCAGGCACAACAGCCCCGTACCGCGGCCAATGCTCCGCCAGTTCGCGCACAACCGCGCTGCCGACGACGTACGCATTCTCGATCGCCGCATCATAGGCGGCGTAGTTCCCGGTCGCTTCACTTTTGAGAAGATCCGCGGCTGACTTCCCTTTAGGTGGCATTGTGAAGTCACTGCCAGTCCTGAGATCGAGCGCGCGCGCCAAATCAACTCGCCCGGCGTGGGCGAGGAAAGTAAGCGCCTGCAGCTAAGCTGAATCTTCCTCAGCTGACGTCGTGAATACTCCGTTTCCCTTCGTCCAGTAAGACACCCACTTCCTGGCCCAGTCCGTCATCTGGGTGCCAATCCAGAACCGGTCGGCCGTAAGTGTATCGCCCTTCAGCACGAACGGCGCTCGCTGCGCATCCGGCATTTCGGAATACTCACCCCGCACCGCCTTCAGCTTTTCGTTGTCGGGTAAAACGAGCTTGTGCGTAAGTTCATAAGCCCAAGTTGCGAGACTGTCGTTCAAGTCATATTCCAAAATGCCGTTGTCAGATACCGCTGGCGGCGCTGGCCGCTCAAAAGGTGTCGCGCGATCATAGGCCACGATGCCCGTCGGCCAATTAGCAGGAATCTCGCGCCCGTCGATCTCGTAGGCCAGATCGCCGTCAACGATATGACTCGCCCACACCGCCGACCCAATCGACGCGCGTTCCGGATCAATCCCTCCGATGCCAGCCAGAATCCAGTACGCCTTGCGAAGGTCGAATCGCGGATCGAGACCCAGCGCCATGATCGAAGCTGCGGCCGAAGACTTGCCGGCTCCCGTCAAGACGGCGAGAACGTGGTCCTTTGCGTTGTAGTGCAGCGCGCGGTAACCCTGGGGAAACGACAAAGACTCACTCAGCGGATAACGCTCGATCCAGTTCTGGATCTCGCCTGGCTGATCGCCCGTGTCATTTCCCACTTCGAAAGTCGTGACAACCACAACCCGAATTTCCAGCGGCGATGATGCCGCCGCAGCTGACCGTGGCAACGCGAGCGCAATAAGCACTCCACCAACGGTCGACCGAACCAATCGCCAACTCATGCTGAGTTCCTCGCAGTGTTAGCCTCGCGCGAACGGAAAAATAACAGACTCGGGAGGCGAACACGTTGCGTAAATATACATGCATCGAGTCGAATACTTGCCCTCGGACGATCGCAGAGCATTAACTTTTTGAACTATTGCGCAGGAACTTCCTTGCAAGGGCACCAGCGATCGTCGCCGGATGCGTTACCAAAATGGCGATTCGTCCAACTATGCTTTGCGGCTCGTAGAAAATACCAAGCTGTCTGAGAACGGTTCCTCGGTCGTAGTAGATTCTTTCCTCGGCCAAACGGTCGTTAGCGTCGAAGGTGTACACACCGCAGAGTGGGAACTCGACTCGTCGTCCGGTTGCCGGAAGACCTCGCCATCCGCCCAAGTGTGTGCCGCGAATCATGACTTCAACTAGGATGGAATGATCCGTGACATGCTTGCGCTGCACGGCGATTTCCAAATCGGGGAGCGCGCTCATAAGCTGTTCGTAAAACTGCCGTACCCCGTCTCGGCCCTGATAATGTTCGCCCCATGGCTCGTCATCGTACTGTGCGGCATCACCGAACGTGCCAAGAACGCCCTCAAGATCGTGCTCGTTTTCCAATCGGATGTGCCGCTCGACAATTGCGATCCGAGCTGACCTTCTGTCTTGCGGAACAGATTCGCTAGTCACATTCACCCTTATCTAAGTAATCTGACGAAACGCAGTCACAGATACTAGCACCGGGAATGTTCCCGAGACATCTGCACCGCGAATGAAGGATTGTCAGCGCTCGCGTGAGTTCGTTGATATCAGCACTAATTTTTCGAATCTCTTCTGCCTGTCGCCCACTTTGTGTTCCCGCAAGCCATCAAACTTGAGGTCGATTTGGGCAGCATGGATCATGGAAAGCTGGGCCAGTCCTCCGCCGCGCTCCACGACGAACACGCTCCGCGATGGATAATTTTGGCGTTGTGCTACTCCCTGGATTCTGACGGCTTGGCCTTTTCGAAGCAGCGTCACTTGGCCAGTTCTTCCATCAGAATCCAGCGAAACCGAATACTTTCCGGGAGGCAAACTCTGGCCGTGGCACTGCACCGTATATGGAAGTGTGAACTTTCCCTCATAGTGCATTTTAGTGGTCTGGATCGATTCGGCCGGCGTGTCGAAGTGATCAGGATCGATTTCGAATTGGGCGAAGGCCTTGGAACCACCGGCCAGCGTGGTTAAGAGCGTCAGTCCGATGATGTATGTCGCAATCCGTTTCGTCTTCATAATTCTCTCCTCATGAAAGCACTGGGGTTCGCTGCAACGCCAGTTCTCTTAAAAACAAGGAGACCGTGCTTCCGCCTCTCAATCGCAGGCTCGGTCAACTTGCTTCTACTGGGAATATCGAAAACGAAAGGAGAAACCCGACACGGACGAAGAAAAATCCAGCAGACGAAAAACTGAGGTTAAGGTCTTGATCCGAGACCGGACAACTGAACTGCGCTGAGTGTTTCGGGATGATCAACTCCCAGGCATTTTTGAAGATTCTGTGCCGCCAAAGCAGCCTCATTCCGAGCCTGCTCGTGTTCCCCTTGAGCTTCTAGAACTCGCGCGACTGCCAAATGTGCATAGCCCAAGATGCTGGAAAAGGAATTCGGCGGCGCCTTCGACTGCACCAAGGCTAACGCGCGATTCGCATCCGTAGCCGCCGATTCCACGTTTCCAGAGGCGAGTTCGATAGCAGAACGATTCATCAGGTAGCCGGGGAACGCAAACGCGCCTTCGCCGCCCCTCTTCAATGCGGATTCTCCGATCGAAACAGCCTCATTGGCAAACTGCAAAGCAAGCGCTTGATTGCCCTCGCCCAAAGCAATTCTCGCCCGGTCCGATGCCAGACTCGCAAACGCATAGTGCGTGGGAGGGAGGTGCTTACGCATCTGCGGCTCCACTTCGGAAAGAAATTCGGACGCGTCGGGAAACCGGTGCTGACTGATCGCGATCCGCGCTCGTTCCAGAAGCGACTGGCTGGTGACCAGCGAGTTATGCTCCCGTTGCGCCTCCTCATACGAGCGTTGTGCATAATCGTTCGCTTCATCGAGCCGATTGAGTTTGCGGAGTATCTTTGCATAGTTGTTCAGAATCATTGCGCTGGACTCTCCGCCAGAGCTCCGATCCCTTATAAGGTCCAGGACGCGCCGTTCCGTTGCTTCAGCCTCGAGCGTCCGCCCAATCTGATCTAATTCCAATGCCCAGTTATTAAATAAATGAAGACTGGTCTCTGTTTCTTCCCAGCCGAGCGATGACATCAAAGCAGCTGCGCGCTCGAACTCCGACAGGGATTCGGAGTTCAGCCCAGCGTCGCTATACGCCCCGGCCAGGTCCAGCGCCGTATTCATCTTCAGGATATCGGTGGCGACCGGTGACCGCTCTACGATGCGCTGCGCCGTTTGCATGCGCGCAACTCCATCTTTTGCGCGGCCAGCTTGCCGCGCCACCTCGCTTCCAATCCGTAGGCATGCCACGCGATCGATGGCATAACGCGGATCGTCCGGTAATTCTCTAAGGCCTTCCTGGAAGAGAGATTCGGCACGAGTCAGATCTTCGTCTTGAGACAGGCAATCCGCCAGAGCACACGATGCTCGCGCCCGAATCGACACATCGGATAGTCCACGAGTCGCCTGATAAGCTTTTTCGACGAGAACCCGACCTTGCGCCGTCTGATCCTCGGATGAATAGTTCTCTCCGATCCACATTAAAAGATCGGCCCTTCGCAAGGCATCTGCTGAGTGTCGCTTCTCAATCACCTGCGCGGCGCGCGCCAGCAGGTCGCTGATCGAGACCGCCTTGCCCGGAGCTGCATCCGAAAGAAGGAAATTCAGCAACTCGTCATGCTCCTGGCTCCGTTTAAGTTGCTGAAAGGCGAAGTCTCTTTGATTTCGTGCGGTTCGGGCTTGGAGCAGGGTCCCCACCAGACCCGTAGATATAGCGAGAACGGTAAGCGCGCCCAGCGCGACAATGGCTCGATTTCTGCGCACGAACTTTGTGGCACGGTAGGCGAGAGTATCCGGACGCGCGCTAATTGGTTCGTGCCGCAAGTAGCGTCGCAAATCGTCAGCCATCGCAGTGACCGAGACGTAGCGTTTGCTCGGTTCTTTCTTCAGGGCTTTTGCGATGATGGTGTCGAGGTCGCCGCGCAACAGCCGGCTCAACTTGTCAGGAGTCGTGGTACGCCGAGCGGCATTCGTAGTCGTCTCTTCGCTTTCGCTTCCCACCGCTACGATTTCGGATGGACGGGTCGGCTCTTTATCGACGATCGCCTTGACCAGATCAGCCGGCGAGCGAAGGCCGCTTCCAGCCGGATGCTGTCCGGTCAACAGCACGTAAAGCAACACGCCTAGCGAATAGACGTCGGTTGCGGTTGTGACAGGCGCTCCGGTGATCTGTTCGGGAGAGGCATACTCAGGCGTCATCGCGCGGCCGCCCTCAACCGTAAGAAGAGTCGCCGAGCCGTCTTCCCCTTCCCCTTCAAGCAGTTTGGCGATCCCGAAATCCAAGCAGCTTTACCTGCCCGTCTTTGCTCACCAGAACATTCGACGGCTTGAGGTCGCGGTGCACGATCAGGTTTGCGTGCGCGTGCGCCACTGCTTCGAGTACTTCTAGGAATAGTTGCAGTCGGGCCTCGATATGCAGTCGATGTTCGTCACAGTAGCGATCAAGACTGTCGCCCTCGACGTGCTCGAGAACAAGATATGGTTGGCCAGCAGTCGACACTCCGGCATCGATAAGTTCCGCAATATGTGGATGCGCCAGTCTTCCGAGAATGCTGCCCTCGCGCTTGAACCGCGCTTCGGCGCCCTTACCCATGTGAGCAATGTGAATGAACTTTACGGCGACCTTTCGCTCGAAACGTCCATCATTCCGCTCGGCCAGCCAAACACTTCCCATCCCACCCTGTCCGATTTGGGAGATCAGAGTGTACGGTCCTAGGGTCTGGCCCTCGAGTCCTGCGGGGCTACGCATTTCCAACGGCGCCTTCTCCAGGAAGCCTTCCTCTATCAGCACTCGGTGTTCGTCAAGAAGTTCGACCAGCTGCGCTGCCAACTCGGGATTCTTCTCACCGAGCGAGCGCAGCCATACAACGCGCTCGGCCTCGGACATTGCGAGAGCCTGGTCCAGGTAGGGACTGATTCCCTGCCAGTCATCTGGGCTCAGTGTCGGCATAAAGTCCTATAGAGATAAACCTTTGGCGATTTTTCGATGCAGATAAATGCGCGCCTTCTCCCAGTTTCGCTGGACGGTACGCTCCGACACATTTCGCATGGTCGCGATCTCACCAAATGAAAATCCGCAAAAGAATTTCAGGTCGACCACCTCGGCCAGAGCAGGTTCTACTTTGACCAGTTCGTCCAAAACTTCGCCAATCCGCTCCAGTTCCTTATGATCCGCCGCATTCTCCATTGCATTTGTATCGAGGGAAGTCAACTCAAACAGTCCGCCCCGCTTCTGGGCGTGCCGCTCCCGAGCATGATCGATGATGAGCCCCCGCATAACCCGCGCCGCGTAACCCATGAATCGCGCCTGGTCGGGAAATGACGGACCATCCCGTGCTGCCATATCCAGGTATGCCTCGTGTAATAAGGTGGTGGCGCTGAGGCTAACAGCAGCCCCCGGCCGCGCCAGTTCTCGGCGCGCTAGCTTTCTCAATTCGCTGTAAAGGGCACTAAACAATGAGTCAGCAGCGGCCGCGTCGCCTCGCTCCGCCGCGCCGATCAACCATGGAATTGTGAATTCCGCCGTCATGCTCAATTGGGCGCAAGCCTCGCCGATTTTGTCCGATTAGTCAAGACGGACGCACGACCCGAAAGGCGTCCACCGCGTTTTAGGGGCGCGGTCAGGTCGCATCGCCCGAATAAGGCTCCCAGCCCCTTTGAAAACTTTCGCATTCCATGAAAAGATCACATCTTCGTCCGAATGCGCCCTTTCACCCTTAATCCCAGTTGCCGGAAGATCCACTCTTGTCTCGGGCCGCGCTCGGCTTCTGCGCGACGTATTCTCATACGGTCCCGCGCTCTGCTGGCCGCCATATCAGCGATCTTTTTTTCCGCTGCGGCATTTGCCCAGCAAACAGATTCCCCAAAGCCCGCCGTGGTCCAGCCAGGTGCGCCGGGCGCCCCCACCAAGAAGCTGCCTTCGTCGACGAGAGCAACCCTGCCGCCGCGCTCCCCTGCCGAAGTGGAGTTCATGCAAGGTATGATCTTCCATCATTCTCAAGCGGTGGAGATGACCGCACTCATCCCTTCTCACACGCGGAACAAAAATCTGCGCACCTTGGGCGCGCGGATCAGTAACTCCCAGTCCGACGAAATAAAGTTTATGAAGCGCTGGCTCGCCGCTCGAGGAGAATCGATTCCGGCCACAATGCCCGACATGCCGGGAATGGATATGTCGAACGAGAAGATGCCGCTGATGCCGGGAATGCTCACGCCCGAACAAATGGAAGCACTGCGCAAGGCGAAAGGCCCCGAGTTCGACCGCTTATTTCTGATAGGGATGATTCAGCACCACAATGGCGCCTTAACTATGGTTAAGGATCTATTCAACACAGAGGGTGCCGGACAGGACGCCGAGCTCTTTAACTTTGCGACCGATGCAGACAACACGCAGCGGGCCGAAATCCACATCATGGAATCTATGTTGGAGAAAACCCAGACCGAGGAGAAACAATGAACCGAATGCCCACTCTAGCCCTGTCTGTGATGGCAGGCGCGCTTTTTGCGTGTCTCAACGTGAACTGCGCATCCGCGCAAGCGGCGCAACCCGCCACTCCTCCGCAGGCGCAAGCTAAGCCTGAGACGCAGCCCGCTGGGAAAGATGGCAAGACCCCCGAGGCGGAAGAGAACCCCTTCGCTCCGGAACCGGCGCCCACATTGCCTCCGGGCATGACCGGATCGGACGTAAATGATCCCCGCTTCAAGCTGGGCGCCGGCTTGTATGATGCCGGCGAAGCATCGATGGGCATGAAGCATCTCGAACTTTTCAAGAAGCCCGATGCGTTTCAACTCGGCTCTGCAGATGCCGATGATCCACGAGTGCAAAAAACCATCGCCCAACTGGGTGTTGGCGGTAACCGGAAGATTCCGAAACCGATCCAGTTGGTGATCGCGCAACTGGCTTTCGCCAACTCCGATCTCGCGTTCGAAGGCAGCCATCTGTTTCAGGGGAATTTTTATGGGGTGAATATCTACGACATCTCGAACCCAGCGAACATGAAGCTGCTGACGTCGATGGTATGCCCGGGCGGGCAAGGCGACGTGTCGGTGTACAAGAACCTGCTCTTCATGTCGGTAGAAATGCCGAATGGAAGGCTGGACTGCGGTGTCGAAGGATTTCCGCCAGATCCTGCCCCCGCCGAGGAAGACAAAGATAAGGCTGCGAAGGACCAAGACGCAGCCAAAGACACCGAGAAAGTTCCGAATGCCGGTAAGGATAAAGCGACAGACAACGACAAAAAAGACAATAAAGACGAAGCTCAGAGGAAGCGCCGGCTCCCCTCAGCGCAAAAAGACCGCTTCCGCGGCGTGAGAATTTTCGACATCTCAGACATTAACAATCCCAAGCAGGTCGCCGCTGTACAGACGTGTCGCGGCTCGCACACGCATACCCTGGTCATCGACCCGAATGACAAAGAGAATGCCTATATCTACGTCTCGGGTACGTCGTTCGTCCGCCAATCTGAAGAACTCGCAGGATGTTCCGACGAAAAACCGGATAAAGATCCGAACACAGCATTGTTTCGCATTGATGTCATCAAGGTACCGCTCGCTGCACCGCAAGACGCGAAGATCGTCTCGAATCCTCGAGTATTTATCGATCCGCGGAGCGGTGCAATCAACGGACTGAACAACGGCGGAACGCATGGCAAGAAAGGCGCGGAAAAGCCCGTCGACACCAACCAGTGCCACGACATCACCGTGTACTCAGCCATCGGATTGGCCGCAGGAGCCTGCTCCGGCAACGGAATTTTGCTGGACATTAAAGACCCAATCCATCCCAAGCGCGTGGACGCGGTGAACGATCCGAATTACTCCTACTGGCACTCGGCTTCGTTCTCGAACGACGGTAGCAAAGTCGTGTTCACCGACGAGTGGGGCGGAGGACTCGGCGCGCGCTGCCGTCCAAACGATCCGAACAAGTGGGGTGCGGACGCGATTTTCCGTTTAAAAGACGACAAACTGACCTTCGCGAACTACTACAAGCTGCCGGCTGCCCAGGGTGACACCGAGAACTGCGTGGCTCACAACGGTTCCCTGGTTCCGGTCCCCGGCCGGGACATCGAAGTGCAGTCCTGGTATCAGGGCGGCATCTCCGTCATGGACTTCACCGATCCCGCGAAGCCTTTTGAGATTGCTTACTTCGACCGCGGACCGATTGATCCGAAGGTTCTCGTGCTGGGAGGCTTCTGGTCGGCCTACTGGTACAACGGCTACATCTACGGTTCGGAAATTGCCCGCGGTCTCGACGTATTCGAGCTGACACCTAGCAAGTTCCTAACGCAGAATGAAATCGACGCCGCCAAAACGGTCCAACTGGCAGAGTTAAACGTGCAGGACCAGCCAAAAATCGAATGGCCTTCAAACCTGGTCGTGGCGAAAGCGTATCTCGACCAGTTGTCTCGTTCGCAAGCTCTGTCGGCCCACCAGATCGCCGATTTGCAAACAGCGATTCAGTCCGCGGAAACTTCGCACATGAACGACAAAACCCTGGCAAAGCTGAAGAAGAAGGCTCCATCTCTCGAAAAGAGCGCCACCACCGCGAAGGACCCTGCTGATGCGAAACGGATGCATGCTCTGGCAGGTGTTCTGGAACATCTCTCTCCAACAGCCTAACCATTTCAAGCATCAGAGCTGAAAATCGGGACCCAGTTCACAGCTGGGTTCCGAAGGAAACAACTCCATGAGCGAAGACTCGAAGAAAGAAATAGTTTCGCGGCGTGGATTTCTGGGAATGGGATCGGCCGCCCTGGCAGCTGCCGGTATGCTCCCGGGGGCCAACGCCTTGGCTCAAGATCAAAAGCCGTATCCAACCAAAGACGATCGCAGCGCCAGTGCACCCGGGCCCGGCAATCCCCCGCTCGACGATCAGAATCCGGATTCTTTCTTGCCTCCGCCCACCGACGCGGGAGGCGTCCAGACCTTCAAGTACCCTTTCGCTCTCTCTCATAAACGCATGCAAGAGGGCGGATGGTCGCGCGAGGTCACGGTACGCGAGCTAGCCGTTTCGAAGTCTATAGCCGGGGTCGACATGCGATTAACCGCCGGAGGCATTCGCGAATTACACTGGCACACCGCTGCCGAGTGGGCCATCATGCTCTACGGGAACGCCCGCATCACCGGACTCGATGCCGATGGTAAGAGCTTCGTCACCGACATCACCGAAGGCGATCTCTGGTACTTTCCAACCGGAATTCCCCATTCCATTCAAGGCCTGAATCCAGATGGTTGCGAGTTTCTGCTGGTCTTCGACGACGGTAACTTCTCTGAATATGAAACCGTCTTACTCACCGACTGGATGGCTCATACGCCGCACGACGTGCTGGCAAAAAACTTCGGAGTGTCTCAGCAACTCCTTGAAAAACTGCCGAAGCGCGAGAAGTTTATCTTCCAGGCCTCAGTCCCCGGCCCGCTGGAAGCCGACTTGAAGTCCACCACTGGCGCGCTCGGCCTGTCCCCGATCGATTTTGCATTTCGCAAAGCGCAGCAAACAGTCACCAAGCGTACTGCGGGTGGAGAGGTGCGCATTGTCGATTCCAGCAAGTTCAAAATCTCCAGGACCATTGCCGCTGCGATCGTGACCGTCCATCCTCGAGGAATCCGCGAACTCCATTGGCATCCCAATGCCGATGAGTGGCAGTACTACATTAGCGGCGCAGGCAGAATGACCGTTTTCGCCACCGGAGGCCGCGCCCGCACCATGGACTTTCAAGCCGGAGACGTCGGCTACGTCCAGAAAACTCTGCCTCACTACGTCGAGAACACCGGCAACACTGACCTCAAGTTCTTAGAAATGTTCAAGAGCAGTTTCTATCAGGACCTCGCGCTCTCCGAATGGCTTACGCATACGCCACGGGAACTCGTGATGGCCCATCTAGGCATCGACCAAGCAACGCTCGACGCCATGCAGAAAGATGAAGTCGTTGTGATGCCGAAATAGCTCAGCGCCGCCTCCGCTGACGCCTTTCAGTTCGTATAAACTGCGTTTGAGCCTGCCCCGCCAGGAATTGTGGGAGTGTCTCTAGGAGAAAGCGGTTGAACCCAACAAAAGATGCTCTCTGGTATAAGGACGCGATCATCTATCAGGTTCATGTCCGCACATTCCACGACAGCAACAGCGATGGAATCGGTGACTTCCTTGGGCTTGAGCAAAAGCTCGATTACCTGCAGGAACTCGGCATCAACGCGATTTGGCTCATGCCGTTTTTCCCTTCGCCCTTGCGTGACGATGGCTACGATATTGCGGACTATGACTCGGTTCACCCAAGCTACGGGACCCTCGACGATTTCCGCAAAGTGCTGGACTCAGCCCATAAGCGCGGCATCCGGGTCATCATCGAAATGGTGCTGAATCATACGTCCGATCAACATCCATGGTTTCAAGAGGCTCGACGCTCTCAGAATAACCCTCGTCGCGACTGGTATGTCTGGAGCGATAGCGATATCCGCTACAAAGACACCCGCATCATCTTTCTCGACACCGAAAAATCCAATTGGGCATGGGACCCCGACTCGAGATCGTTCTACTGGCATCGCTTCTTCAGTCACCAGCCCGATCTCAACTGGGACAACCCGGCAGTTCGAGAGCAGATGTGGAATGTGATGAAGTTGTGGCTGGAGATGGGCGTGGATGGCTTCCGGCTCGACGCCGTGCCCTATCTCGTCGAACGCGAGGGAACAAATTGCGAGAACTTGCCGGAAACGCACACCATCATCAAAGACTTGCGCCGCAGACTCGATGAACACTTCCCCGGCCGGGTGTTGTTGGCGGAAGCGAACCAGTGGCCTGCCGACCTTCGCCCGTATTTTGGCGACAGCGACGAATTTCACATGGCGTTTCATTTTCCGCTGATGCCCCGCAT
This sequence comes from uncultured Acidobacteriota bacterium, assembly GCA_963793945.1. Classification (GTDB taxonomy): domain Bacteria; phylum Acidobacteriota; class Terriglobia; order Terriglobales; family Acidobacteriaceae; genus Sulfotelmatobacter. Next base: position 91,294 of record CAWCCE010000006.1, read on the forward strand.
GTTTATGGGGCTTAAGCTCGAAGACCGCAAGCCGATCACGGAAATCCTGCAACAAACTCCCGAGATCCCGCCTTCGTGCCAGTGGTCCCTGTTTCTCCGAAATCACGACGAACTTACGCTGGAGATGGTCACCGATCTGGAGCGCGACTACATGTATGACATGTACGCCCAGAACAAAACCATGCGACTGAATCTTGGCATTCGTAGGAGGCTCGCGCCACTTCTGAACAACGACCGCAGGCGGATTGAGTTGATGACCAGCATGCTGATGTCTTTGCCTGGAACACCAATCATCTACTACGGAGATGAAATCGGAATGGGCGACAACATCAGCTTGGGCGACCGCAACGGCGTTCGAACTCCCATGCAATGGACTGGAGGCTGGAACGCTGGTTTTTCAACCGCGGACCCCGAACGCTTGTATGCTCCTCTTATTCATGATCCGGTCTACGGGTATCCTGCGGTCAACGTCGTATCGCAACGGGAGAGCGAGCATTCTCTGTTTCATTGGACGCAATGCATCATCGAAGTTCGGAAGTCGACATCGGTATTCGGACGCGGCTCCATTGAGTTTCTGTATCCAGCCAATCACAGAATCCTGGCTTATTTGCGGCGGCTAGGCAACGAAACTGTCCTGATCGTCAACAATCTTTCAAGTGCTGCACAAGCTGTCGAACTGGATTTGCAGCGTCACAAGGGAAATGTCTTGATCGAGATGTTTGGCAGGAATCTTTTTCCTCGCGTCGGCGAACTGCCCTACCTGTTGACGCTGGGCCCGTATCAGTCGTACTGGTTCCGGATGCGAAGAGTTTAGCGCCTGAAAAGTTACTCACACTGAGCTGAGAATTGGAAGACGGAACATTTCTTACCGACGATTTTCTTCGCCAGCTGATCAACGTCGGCGAGGTCGATATCCTCGTCGGCCTGCCGACCCATAACAATGCTCGGACCGTCGGCTCGGTCATACAGACGATTCGAAACGGCATCCTTCGGAGCTTTCCACGCGAGCGGGCCGTCATTATTAATGCCGATGGCGGCTCTCGCGACGGCACTCCTGAATTGGTCAAAGCTGTCGCCATTGACGATGCGCGTCCCGCGTCCAACTTGTACGCGCTCCGCACTCTGCACGTCATCGGCGCGAAATATGCGAACGCTCCCCACAGCGGAATTGCACTACGAACCATTCTTGCCGCGGCGGAACTGCTCCGGGCCAAGGCATGCATCGTAATGTCTCCCGAATTCGAGAGTATTCAACCCGACTCAATCTCCAACCTTCTCCGCCCCGTCTACAACGACGGCTTCGATCTTGTCTCCCCGACATATCGCAGGCATAAGTTCGACGGATTGTTGATGACGAACTTGCTCTACCCGATGATTCGTTCTTTGTATGGCATAAGAATTCGCGAATCTTATATGACAGAGTTCGGATTCTCTGGTCGCATGGGAAGTCAATTCCTCGGGCAGAACAATTGGAACGATAGTGTCGGAGAAAACGGCGTCGAGCTCCGCTTCACGCTGGCCGCCATTAGTGGCGGATTCCGAATCTGTCAGTCTTTTCTCGGAGAAAAAGAACACGTCGAGCGGCGTGCAGCCGATCTCGTGCCGACACTCCGCCAAACTGTGGGAGTTCTGTTTTCCGCGTTAGAGTCGGGTTTCGATATCTGGAGCCCAGTGTCGGGCTCCCAGCCGATTCCTACCATCGGAAGCGATCCTGACGTACTTCTCGACCCGCTGCGGGTAAATCGAAAGCGCTTGCGCGAAATGTTCACCACCGGAGTCAATGAGTTGGAGTCGGTCTTCCATTCGATCCTCTCCCCTTCCACTCTGACCGAGCTGCATGCAATCGCAGGCATGGGAGAGGAAGACTTTCGTTATCCCGCGCAACTATGGGTGAAGACCGTATATGAATTTGCCGCGGCCTATCGCAAGTCGGTGATCAATCGCGATCACATTATTCAGGCTCTCGCTCCTCTTTTCCGCGGGAGGGTACTTACATTTCTGGTCGAAAACCGTAACGGTTCGGCGAATGACGTTGCGAATAACGTCGAGGCCTTATGCCTTGAGTTCGAGCGACTGAAACCATATCTCTTAGAGATCTGGAAATCGAAACAGTGAGGCAATTATGCGAGAAATGATTATCAGCGAATTGACTCAGGCGATGCATGACCTGGCCAGAGGCTTCGCCCACTACCTTCCTCGACTCATCGTCATGCTTATCCTCGCCTTCGCGGGATGGCTAATCGCGTACGTGGTCAAAATTATTCTTCGAAGCATCCTTCGGCTCATCAATTTCGACCGGTTGTCTGAGAACGCGGGCGCTTCTCAATTGCTTCACAAAGTCGCGCTTCCTTCAGCCACTGAGATGTTGAGCCGCTTCGTCTTTTGGGTGACATGGCTTGGATTCATTCTGCTGGGCGTGAGTGTGCTCGGAATCCTGGGGCTGCAAGAGCAGATTGCAGGCTTCTTCTTATTTGTCCCACGCCTGTTTGTGGCCGTATTCATTTTGTTTTTTGGCTTGCTCGCTGCCGGGTTCTTTTCCCGCGCCGCCCTGCTGGCTGCAGTAAACGCGAGCGTCCCTTCGCCCCGGCTATTGAGCCTAGCGGTCCGCAGCATCATTATCGTTTTCGTCTTATCGATCGCCTTTGAAGAACTCGGCCTGGCACAGCAGACCATGCTCGTCGCCTTTGGAATCGCCTTCGGAGCCCTCATGCTCGGCTTGGCCATCGCCTTCGGCATCGGCGGGCGGGAAATCGCCAAGCACTTTCTGGAGCAAAAATTCGTTCGTGAGGATAAGGAGCAGGACGAAGACGAGCTATCACCTCTCTAGCGCCAACCCGCGGAAGAAATCAGCGGTCGAACATAGCCGTCAAACCGCGCAATCGTTCAGAGATTTCCTTGGTCAGAGCGTTGGGTCTAACGCGCCACCGCCAGTTCCCATTCACTGTGCCGGGAAGATTCATTCGTGCTTCGCTGCCCAGACCAAGCACATCCTGCAAGGGAATGATGGCCGTATTCGCCACAGATGCCATCACAGTTCGAATGAATACCCAATTGACCGGCTCTTTCTGAAACCCGAGGTACGCGCGCGTGAAATCGTGCTCCTTACGAATATCTTCCTCCGTTCGAGTACTCTCGCCCACGCCCGAGCTCGTCCACCATCCCACCGTCGTATCGTTATCATGTCCCCCTGTGTAAGCCACCAGTTCCCTCGAATAATTGTGCGGTCGAAAGCTGGGCCCTTGAGGATCATTTCCAAATGCAAATTGCAGAAGACTCATGCCCGGGAATCCAAATTCGTGACGAAGCGCTTCCACTCCGGGAGTAATCACGCCCAGGTTCTCGGCGACGAATGGCAACTCTCCCAACTCCGCCGTCAGGACCCGAAAGAATTCTGCTCCCGGCCCTTTAACCCACTTCCCTCCCGCTGCCGTCGAAGCCGTCGCCGGGACTTCCCAGTACGCCTCGAAACCCCGAAAGTGATCCAGTCGCACTAAATCGAACATCTGAAGTGATGCCCGGCAGCGCGCAATCCACCAACGATGGCCGGACGCTGCAGAAACATCCCACCGATACAAAGGATTTCCCCATAGCTGTCCGGTCGCGCTGAAATAATCGGGTGGAACCCCCGCCACCGCGAGTGCCCGTCCTCCTTCATCGAGGCGAAACAATTCTGGATGCGCCCATACGTCCGCGCTGTCGTGAGCAACATAAATCGGAATGTCGCCCATGACGCGGATGCCGCGCCGGTGACACAAATCCCGTACCTTTCCCCATTGTTGAAAGAACTTGAACTGGGTAAACCGGTGAAACTCAACTTCAGATCCCAATCTGTCCCACCACTCCTTCAACGCTGCAGGATCCCGTCGACGTAGTGCCTTGTCCCAATGAACCCAAGCCACGTCGTGATGGACTTTCTTGCAAGCCATGAAAAGCGCGTAATCGTCCAGCCATTCCCTTCGCTCCCGGCAAAAGGCATCGAAGGCACGGCGGTCGGCATCAGCGGCGTCTGCAAAGAATGTGCGCGCTGCCCGGTGAAGGAGTTCCTCCTTAAATGCGATGACTCGGTCATACGCTACCAGTTCATCCGGGAACGCCGGTGTTTTGGCGAGGTCCGACGCCGAGAGAAGCCCTTCGTCCCGAAGAAAGTCCAGGCTGGTAAAAAGAGGGTTGCCGGCAAACGCCGAGAAGCACTGGTACGGCGAATCGCCATATCCCGTCGGGCTTAGGGGCAAGACCTGCCAGATTTTCTGTCCGGATGCGTCTAGAAATTCAACAAACTCGCGCGTGGAACTCCCGAAGTCGCCGATACCGTGGGCCCCCGGTAAAGACGTGACATGCAAAAGGATTCCACTGCTCCGGGGAAAGATCACTCAAATAACCTAATGCCTCGCGCCGAATCCACGCAAGGGGCCCATACAGCGCTTTCCGGTGTTAGCCCCTTCCACTCGCGGTCGCCATCCGGTTCAGCCGAAGGCTGCCGGAAAAGCGGTTACAAAACTTGCCAGGCACAAACCTTGCAAGGTCACTCCTCGGATCCGCCTCAATCATTCGTCCCGCCACAGGCATCGGGTTACCATCTTCGCAAACAGGATTTCCCCGATTGCGCCGACATTGGCCTTTCGGTTGATAATATGGATTGCTCTCAGTGAACAGCGCCGATAGGTTCTCGAGTAGGTTGAACTTGACATTGGCCGCTTCGCCCTCTTTCTCCATTACCAAGTGGACTTATACAAGTTAGTTACGTGTGAATGACTCGAAACGAAATACATCGTTTTCAAATCTTTTGCACTACGGAATTTAGGGCAACTCGAACTATCTGATTATCTTGCGCCCAGCCAATGGAGTTATCGTAGCGTGCTCGCAGTCATTGGACTGGCGGGTCCCTTCGCCTTTGACGTTCAGATTTGCGCCGACCGGCCCCGTGCTCGGCTGGCCACCATAAGCGCCGTCTTTGTCAGATTAACGTGAGAGTGCTTCTCATCGATGTCGCGATTCAAGACAACTTGCCGTGAAAGGGTGCTATGAGTTCGGCTGATCACCAAGAGTCTCTTTGGGCAACCCGGTACTCGCCGCAACGCTGGCCGCAAAGATATGGCCTTGCGTTAGGTGCCGTCAGCGTGGCAACAATCTTGCAGTACGGTGTGGACATCAGTTTCGGCTTTACGCCGCCTTTTCTCTTTCTTTATCCGACGGTCACGATTATCGCCTTACTTGCCGGTTTTGGACCCGGTCTGTGCGCAACTCTGCTCTCGGCAATGACGGCTGTTTACTTTTTTCTCGAGCCGTTGAATTCTTTCGCAATCAGTCATCGACGCGATCTCATCGGACTGATTCTATTTACCGTAATGGGAACCGCCATCAGCGGCGTGAGTGATCAGTTCCGGACACGTGCCAAACGGCTGAGGGAATTCGAGAAAGTTGTCGAAGGCCTCGAGGAGATGATCGTTGTGCTGGACCGCGATTATCGCTATGTCATCGCCAACCATGCTTTCCTGAACTATCGTGGAATAAAAAGTGAAGATCTCATCGGTCGTCACATTTCCGAAGTGCTGAACCCCGGCACCTTTGAGAGAATCGTGAAAGACAAACTCGATGAATGCTTCCGTGGAAAAACCGTCCAATACGAGATGCAATATAAGTATCCGGAGAAGGGCTATCGTGACATATTCATTTCCTATTTCCCGATCGAAGGGCCCGGTGAAGTGGATCGAGTCGCTTGCATCCTGCATGACATCACTGAGAGAAAGCGTGCTGAATCGGCCCTTCGCAGTTCCGAGCAGCGTTATCGAACTCTCTTCGAAAAGAACGTCGCGGGCGTTGCCACCCTCGACATCGATGGATTCGTCATGGAATGCAATGACGCGTGGGCACATTTGTTTGGATACGATAGCGCCGCAGACTGCCGTGGTCATCAGGTTACAGAAAGCTACGCGGAGCCCTCGGATCGCGAGAGGCTTCTAGGAGAATTGATCCAAAACGGCTCCTTCTCAAACCGCGAGCTCCAAATGAGACGCCAGGATGGAACCCTCATCTGGGTTCTATTGAGCAGCACTCTGCTCCTAGCCGGTCAGAACGAGCCACTGATTCAGTCCGCAGTCATCGACATCACCCCGCGCAAGCAGGCGGAGGAGGTATTGCGCGAACAGGCCGAGGCCATGAACTCGGCGCAGGTCTTCGTGCGCGATATGCAAAGCCGCATCGTTTTCTGGCCGCGTGGCGCGGAGAAGATTTATGGCTTCTCCGCCGACGAAGCTGTAGGTGCCGTCTCGCACGACCTCCTCCGCACTCAATTTCCTGACCCTCTCGAGGTGATTCAGAAAAAGCTGATAGAGACAGGTAGATGGGAAGGAGAACTTATCCAACGCGCGCGTAACGGCGATACCATCGTCGTTACCAGCTCGTGGATCTTACATCGCAATAGTCAAGGCACACCGGTCCGAATCCTGGAGACCAATATTGACGTCACTGCTCATAAGCGCGCTCAGGAAGAACTCGACCGCTACCGGCATGCTCTCGAGGACAAGACCCTTTTGCTCCAGTCTGTTCTGGATAGCATGTCGGAGGGTTTGGTCGTGGCCGATGAGAAAGGAAACTTCGTCATCTGGAACCCGGCTGCTGACAAGATTGTTGGGCGCGGCCCGTCGAATATGCCGAGTCAACAGTGGACTCAGCACTATGGCATCTATCTCGGGGACAAGGTTACCCCGTTCCCACCCGAACTCAACCCTCTGGCGCGCGCCATACAGGGGGATACCGGTAGCGCTGTCATGTATCTGCGTCATCCCGCGGCCAATGAGGGCGTTTTCATTGAGGCCTATGCCAGCCCCCTCAAAGACAAGCGCGGAGTCGTCCGGGGCGGTGTGGCTGCATTCCGCGACATTAGCGAGCGGATGAAAACGGTCGAGCGGCTTGAGGAATACGAGAGGGTCGTGGAGGGACTCGAAGAGATGATCCTCGTCGTGGACCGCAAGTATCGCTACGTGATCGCGAATCTGGCTTTCCTGACTTTTCGTGGCATGTCGGCCGAACAATTGGTCGGCCACACCGTGGAGGAGGTCGTTGGCGAAGATGCCTTCAAGACGCAAATCAAAGAAAAAATGGACGAATGTTTTCTCGGCAAATCCGTTCAATATGAACTGACCTATGACTTCCCATCAGTGGGCAAGAGGGACTTGTCGGCGTCGTACTTCCCCATCATGGGGCAGAATGGCGTGGAACGCATTGCATGTATTCTCCAGGACATCACTGAGCGCAAGCTTTCGGAGAAAGCTTTGCGCAATTCGGAAGAGAGATTCAGCAAAGCCTTTCGCAGTAACCCTCTGGCCATCACGATTTCGACCGAGCAAGACGGGCGCTATCTCGATGTCAATGACGCTTTCCTTGAACTCCTTCGATACCAGCGCAAAGACGTGATTGGCCGAACTTCCAAGGACTTGGGATTCTGGAACGACCCCGACGATCGAATCGAGATGTTCCGGCAACTCCGGGATAAAAAGCACCTATCCAAATACAACGCCAAATACAGAACTTCCAAGGGAGAGGTGAGGGAAGCGGAACTATGGGTCGAATTGATTGAACTTGAGGGGCAATCTTGTTTGTTGGCCATCACTCGCGATATCACTGAGACCCAACAGTTGGAAGCGCAATTTCGCCAGGCGCAGAAGATGGAGGCCGTCGGACGTTTGGCCGGTGGGATCGCACACGATTTCAACAATCTTCTCGGGGTCATCACCGGCTACGCCGACATTTCGCTAGGCCTCCTCACTCCTGAAAACCCCGTAACCCGATACGTGGGTGAAGCGAAAAAAGCCGCTCAAAGGGCAGCTTCTCTGACGCAGCAACTACTAGCCTTCAGCCGCAAGCAAGTTGTCTTCCCGAAGATTCTGGATTTGAACGAAATCGTCCGAAATGCGCTCAAGATGTTTTTGCGGCTCGTTGGTGAAGACATTGCAGTTGAATTTCAGCCGATGATCCCATTGGGCAGCATCAGAGCTGACTCCGGACAGATTGAACAAGTTCTCATGAACTTGGTCGTTAATGCTCGCGATGCAATGCCAACCGGTGGAAAGATACTGATCCAAACAACAAACGCCGAAGTGGACGAGCACTACCTCGCTCAGCACGCAGGAGCGCACATTGGCCAGCATGTAGTCCTGGTCGTCAGCGATACCGGCAGCGGGATGGACGAAAATACCAAGTCGCAGATCTTCGAACCCTTCTTCACTACCAAGGACGTCGGCAAAGGTACTGGTCTCGGCCTTGCTACCGTGTACGGAATCGTGAAGCAGAGCAACGGTTACATCGCTGTATATAGCGAACCTGGCAGAGGATCGACATTCAAGATCTACTTCCCCGTAGTTGGCGGGGCGAGTCAAGAACTTGTTCCGACTCTAGACTTAGACCCGCCGCGGGGAACAGAAACCGTCTTGGTTGTTGAGGATGAGCAGAGCTTGCGCGAGGTTACGGTTGCCCTTCTGCAAGGGGCTGGATATCGAGTGCTCCAGGCAAGAGACGCAGAGGAAGCACTCGCTATCCTCGCCGGTCCAGATCCAACAATCGACCTGCTCTTGACAGATGTAGTGATGCCAGGCAAGAGCGGAGCAGAGCTGGCCAGAGAAGGCAAGGACCTGCGTCCCAAACTTCGTTCGCTCTTCACCTCGGGTTACACCGGCGATTTGGTCAGCCGCCAAGGAGTCCCCAAAGACGAGGAACTATTCATCGAGAAGCCTTTCACCAAGAAGTTATTGCTCTCCAAGGTGTATTCTGTCCTCCACTCCGGCCCCTTAAGCTAAAAGAAACGATCCAGAGCCACCTCGCCTTCATGCAAGCAGGACGGAGCACTGGCCTCTTCGGACCCGGTATCGCTTTGAAAGCCCAAAGAAACTTCACGCAGAAACTATATGCGACGCGGATGCCAGCCTTCTCTCGCGAATTCGGCGGACAAGATCGGGTTTGACTTTGAATTCTCCGCAAAGCCGCTTCCGAGCCTGCTACCATGGCCGCATGTTCAATTTCGGTAAGCCCAAAACCGCCGCCGACTGGATCATTCACATCGCCGGCGCCATTGTCGCGATATTCCTCGTCTGGTGGATGATTCGCATGTACGTGCTGTAAATCACGAGCCTGTTCGATAAGTCGTTAAGGTCTTTCCACGGCAACTCGCGAAGCAATTTGTCGTCGCCGGAAGTAGCTGCAATAGGACCAGTAGTGCTCAAGGGTGCCACGACTGGCTTTCAGCCCATCGTTTCGAAACGACTCACGCTCCCAACCTATCTCAAGTTTAAGTGGTTCCGAGCCCGAGCTAAGATCCGACCTCAGGAATTCCCCTACAGCATTCGCTCGACCTCTCGCACATAACACAAACGGTCCGCAACCCCCTCGTGCGCATGAGAATCGAAGATCCAGGAGGTACCTAGCAATGCCGAAATTTACTAAAAAGTGGAAGCTAGCGATTGCTTTCACCGGACTCTGTCTTGGCTCGTTCTTGGCGGCTCAAGCCCAAGACGAGAAAGGTACTGCCGATAACTCGGAGCTCGCCCGCGCCACCGAGACCGTGCAGCACATCACGAGTGCGTCACCAGACAAAGGCGTTCCCAAGGATGTGTTGGAGGGAGCAAAGTGTGTCGCGGTGATTCCAAAACTGATCAAGGGTGCTTTCGTCGTTGGAGGTGAGCATGGGACCGGAGTAGCCACGTGCAGAACCGCCAATAACTGGAGCGCTCCGGCGCCCTTTTCGGTCTCAGGCGTCAGCTGGGGACCGCAGATCGGCGGCAAGAGTACAGATCTGATGATGTTCATAATGAATGACGAAGGAATGAACGGCCTGATGAAAGGACATATAAAACTCGGTGCGGATGTCTCGGCCGCCGCGGGGCCGGTCGGGCGGACGGCTTCTGCCGAGGCCGGATACAAAGCCGGCATCCTGACCTACTCCAGCAGCAAAGGTGCATTCATCGGAGCATCGTTGAATGGCGCCGAATTGCAGCAGGACCACAAGGCGACGGAGACGTGGTACGGCAAGGATGTCCCGTTCAAAGACATTCTTGAAGGACAAGTGCAGACACCCAGCGGCGAAGCCCACGATTTCGTGAACGCCGTCCAGAACGCGAAGGAAACGGCTCAGGCGCGGTAGAGGATTGCCAGTTTAATGCGAACAGGGCACGCCCGTGCAGATTCTGCCAGTCGGGATGCCCTGTTTTTACTGTCGGCTCGATACGAAATCCTTCGCCAGCTATCGGACCAAACGTCTGCACACTTCGAAGAGCAGCTCGGACAGCGGCATTTCAAATGCTTCGATCTTGAACCCACGAGCTACACACTCAAATCGTGAAAACGAAGAACGTAGTGGTTGAGATCACGCCAGGCCGCCGCTTTGTAGCACGAGTGAACAGGGTTGACTGCCTCAAGCTCTTTTCAACGACATCGAGTTCTTGACAGCCATCGTTTGGTATCCGGCAAGTCCCTTTCCGCTCAACGGATGACCACAAAGAACTTCCTCGTTCGGCGTGCCCATTTTTGTGCAAATACAGCACTCGAACTCTACGACCGCAAGTCTATCGCTTGGGTTGCTGCCATGGTCTCGCACCGCGACGTACGATCCATCCCAGTTTGGATCAATATCTCGCACGAAGAATGTGAGGAATGTCCGGTAGTCGTTTCGAAGCAAGTACGGCAAAGGGGCGCCGGTATCCCAAGAAACTGGAAACTCCACGGGAACGGCGTATGGCTCGCCTTTGGCCGCCGCGAGACTCCGCTCGGCCTGAAGGACCTCCTCGCGCGCTGCTCTGAACTCTTCCACTTCGCCCCCACGATGTTTCGGAGCAAGTGCCTTAACCGCTCTTAAAGCCCGTTCCCGCGCCTCGCGAAGCGCTGTTTCGAGTTCAGGTATTCTCATCGCGTCCTCTCTACAGACAACTTCTGAAGTGCAGAGAATCAGGATAAGAGACGTGCGAGCGGGCGATAACGCAGATGAGTGCAATTCGCGATGTTTTCACCAAGCTGCAATCGATGCTGCCCCTCCGTTTTTTGCGCGCGGTGCCTACTTCGGGGTAATCCCAATCGTTGGCAGCCACCTCTCTACCAGCTTGGGCCATTCCGTAATCGGCAACTCCGTACGCCTCAACCCAAATGCATGACCACCTTCCGCGTACAGATGCATTTCCACCGGAACGCCAGCTTGTTTCAGCGCGGCCCAGTAGGCCAGCGAGTTCTGTACGGGATCGACTGGGTCATTTTCGGCCTGCAGCAGAAATGTAGGCGGGGTTTGCCGGGTGACACGAATGCTCGGATTCAACTCAAGGTTCTTTTCGGTCCACAAATGCCCGGGATAGATGGCGACGGCAAAATCGGGACGGCAGCTTTGTTGGTCTGAGGCATCGACAGGGGGGTACAACCGGTGATCAAAATGAGTGCTGATCTCTGTGACTAGATAGCCGCCCGCAGAAAACCCTAGCACTCCAATCTTGTGAGGATCGATATGCCACTCGTTGGCATGAAGGCGTACGAGCCCGATCGTTCTCTGCGCATCCTCCAGTGCCAATGTCGATATGGCAAGTCCATTGGTCGGCAATCGCAGTGCCAGTCATAGGGCAGGCTCGGTACGCGATATTTCAGCAGGATGCACGTAATCCCTGCAGACGTTAGCCAGTCGCAAACCTCCGTGCCCTCAAGATCGATTGCCAGTCTCACATAACCACCGCCTGGAAATACAACCACCGCAGCGCCTGTATTCTCTACTTTCGGGGAGTAGACGGTCATCGTAGGCTGCGAAACGTTATCCACCTCGACCCATGGCCTTCCGCCGACTGGCTTGTTCCCTTTTGTCGTCGCGAACTCCGACCCGGGGACTGACTGTGCATCCGGCACCGTACCCAGCCATATCGGCAGTTGTGTATGTCCCGGCGATGGTTGCCACGAAGCAGTCTGCGCACCCAGCGAAAGAACACCCGAGAAAACGAAAAATCCGAGAAAAAGACGGCTCATCCCCCACCTCAGCTCATTCATCAAACTGCGATGATCAAGGCAGCATTCTAAGAGCACCAAGGACCCCGAACCAGCGAGGGAATCTAGATGGTTAGATAGTCAAAAGGTTTTGGCTCGGGTTGGTTTGTCGATTCCATCACCAGACACGACGCACCCGTTGTAGACAGGAGCTTTCACTCGTTGTCGCACCCGGACACGTATTCATGGGCATAGCTTGGGGGTGTCTCCTGAGGCCATCCGAAGCTACTCAGGGCCACTGCCGCGAGTCTGCGAAGTTCCGTCCAAAAAGGATGCGTTGACAGGCAACTCTCGTCCCAAACACTTTGGTCGCCGCTGGGACTGCCGATGTGGGTGTTCATTGCTGCCAGTGATTCTAGTTGTTCACCTGTCAAGTCGGCTCGATAGTTCGTGACTGCGCACTCTCGCCAGTGATCGAACTCAAGCAGAAGTTCATCGGTCTTCACGACGAAATCTGGCATCAGCGGAAGTTGTGCGGGCATAAGAAGTTCCAACGCCTGCACCGAATGTTTCAGCCGCTCAAATATCCACTGTTTGCGCCGTAGTTCGTCCATTTCGGCCCAGCGTACCACGAAGAGATGAAGCCGCGAAAAACACAAAGGGACTGAAAAGCCGATTCTCAGTTCTGAAGAGACTAGCGACGTCTGGCGAGCTCTGAACCTTTGGTTCTGGCTTTCAACGCGAGTCCGCGAGCCACGGAGGTGAATTCATTTCCTCCCCGAATTCGTTTCTTCCCAAATCGCGTCTCGAAGATCTTTCTTACCGCGGGCACAAATGAAGAACCTCCGGTCAGGAAGACCATATCGACATCCTTCGACACCACGCCTGAAATCGTGAGGAGAGAATCGACGCAGCGCGATATCTGCTCAAGCTCCTCGGAAATCCACTCTTCGAAAGATGCTCTCTCCACCGGAGTCGCCAGATCCACAAAGCCATCCGAAAACTGAAATGTGGCCCGCGTCGCGTTCGACAGGTCGCTCTTAACCTTTTGCACCGCACGGTGAAGTTGAAAGCCGAGATTTTCTTTTATGAAATGGATGAGTGCGCCAATCTTCTCAGGCTCGAGCGATTGCGCGTGAACCCCTTGCAACATCTCGAGTACGTCTCTGCCCCTCAGCAGCGAGAGATGATGCCAACGCTCGAGCCTGATATAAACCCAGTTCGGAACCGGCAGAATCTTGCCGAGTGAGCGCAGTTCCGATCCCGCGCCAAGCGCCGGCGAGACGAGATGCCGGATAATTTTCGCGTCGAACGCATCTCCCGCAATGCCCACTCCCGCGTTACCAATGATGCTTCCCGACTCTCCCTTCGCTCGGCGAACGCCCGGACCAACGTGAACTAAAGAGAAGTCGCTCGTACCACCCCCGAAATCGCCAATGAGGATGAGTTCATCGCGATCGAGCGTGGATTCGTAATAGTGTGCCGCCGCGACAGGTTCCATCTCGAACACCACGGACTCGTAGCCAGCCGATTCGAACGCCGACCGAAGGCGCGTCTCCGCAAAGTTGTCATCGTCGGCGCTGTCCGCCCCGACAAAATGCACAGGCCTTCCAACTACCGCCGACGTGACTCTCATGCCGAACTGCTGCTCTGCTTTTTCCCGCAGATCGCGGAGAATTCTTGCAATCAAGTCCTCGAGTGTGTAGCGTCGACCGAAAACTTCCGTGCTCTGCAGGTTACGACTGCTTAGGAATGACTTGAGGGATTGAATCAGACGACCCTTCGTGTCCGCGGAAAGATACTGCTCGATGCCTTCAGGGCCGGTCCACGACTTCAACGTTCGAACGCCGTTTTCCTTCGCCTGCTGAAGATATAGAAGCGACCTGTACGAATCCGTCAGGCTCCCGAGGTACGGGAACCGCGCAAGCTGCACTTCATCCGACCCGTTGGCACAGGCGATGGAACTGTTGGTTGTCCCAAAGTCGATGCCGATGAAGCCTTGGCTCGTTTGAGAGGCTGTTCCGTACATTCGAGGTCTCTCCAAGTGTAAGCAAGGAATGGCTGCTATACGTGAGCGTTACTCAATCGTAGCATCCACCATTCGACACCGGGGACGAGGATTCGAATGGTTGGTGAAAGCCGGGAACATAACGAAACGGAGTCGATGCACGAAAGGCAGATGGCGGAGGAACGAATAACAGTGTCGGTCTTCTCTAGCCGATTGCCGCGGATGCCTGGTCCGTTCGGCGTCCAGAAAGCAGCAGGCCGATCCAGCAACTCACCGGCCAAGTGAGCAGCCATGACAACCAGTACCAATGCGGCCAGCCTTTGCTCCAGTTAGGAATGATTGCGGCAATACCCATCACTTCGCCGATGACAAAGAACCAGAGCACGTGCCTCGCGGCGCGGCGCGGTGCAAACCGCGCGCAAAGCCAGGCACAGAGAATCGAGATGACGACAAAGAAACCCGTGCTCGCGGCGAGAGCAGAGTTTGATGGGATGTTTCCTCGAACAAAGTCGCCTGGGAATATTCGAGACAACAACGGGTCTGACGCAAGGACCAGAAGAACCGAGAGCAGGTAACTGCCAATGACGGCTGTGATGGATTTGAGCATCGGTTGCCCCTCACTGTGCGGCGAGTTTACGTCAACGCCCCAGGCGTCACGAACAATGCCGAGGAGTGTACATCAGCTTGCCTGTCGATTGCAGGCGCTGACTTGAAAAATGGCCAGCGCTTTCAGCGCCCCTGATCTGTTTGACTGCGAAGTTTCAGCGACGTAAGATTCCGCTACCTGTGATCGGCCAGACGATTTCCCACTACCGCATCATTGAGAAACTCGGCGGCGGCGGAATGGGTGTGGTCTACAAGGCCGAAGACACCCGCCTTCACCGTTTCGTAGCCCTCAAGTTCCTGCCTGAGGAAGTAGCCCGAGACCCGCAAGCGCTTGCGCGTTTTCAGCGCGAAGCTCAAGCGGCGTCCGCGCTAAACCATCCGAATATCTGCACGATCTACGACATCGGCGAGCAGGATAGCCAGGCGTTTATCGCCATGGAGTTTCTTGATGGTGTAACGCTGAAACACCGGATCGCGGGACGGCCGATGGAGATCGACGCTACCTTGTCTCTCGCCATCGAAATTGCCGATGCATTGGACGCCGCCCATGCCGAGGGCATCGTACACCGTGATATCAAGCCTGCGAATATCTTTGTGACAAAGCGCGGACATGCGAAGGTTCTCGACTTCGGGCTGGCCAAACTGACGCCGTCCGCGGCGGCATCAGCGATGCCCGCAGAAATCGAAGCGACCGCCGGCGTAAGCCTCGAGTACCTCACCAGCCCGGGCACCGCGATCGGCACCGTCGCATACATGTCGCCCGAACAGGCAAAAGGAAAAGAACTCGATTCGCGGACAGACCTGTTCTCTTTTGGCGCCGTGCTGTATGAAATGGTCACCGGTGCTGTACCGTTCCGCGGAGAGACGTCAGCGGTTATCTTCGACGCGATCCTCAATCGCGCCCCGCTCCCTTTGTTGCGCTTCAATCCCAACGTGCCGAACAGGCTTGAAGAGATCATTGATAAGGCGCTGGAAAAAGACCGCGACATGCGCTACCAGCATGCTTCGGAGATTCGAAGCGATCTAAAGCGACTACAGCGGGACAGTGCCTCCGGCCAGCGTCCTGCACTGCAGTCGCAGGACGCGGAAAGCGGCGCACCGGCAAGCCGTACGTCGGGCTGGACACCAGCGGCCAGAACGGAAATTGCGGCCGGCCATGCGTCGTCACCCGGAGGAACCGCGAGCGGTTCAAGCGTAAGTGCGGTTGCGCGCGAGCACAAGTTCGGTCTGGCAGCAATCATCATCGTGACATTGATTCTGCTTGCAGCTGGCGGCTTCGGTGTGTACTCCTATCTCAGCCGCAGCGGACCAACTCCCTTTCAGAATTTCACGATCACGCAGGTCACAAACACGGGCAAGGCGCAATTAGCGGCGATCTCCCCGGACGGCAAGTACATCCTGAATGTGCAAAGCGATAACGGGAAGGAAAGCCTGTGGCTAAGGAACGTCCCGACGAACAGTGACACGCAAATTGTCCCTCCGGCTGCCGCGATTTACCGTTCCCTGATCTTCTCGCCGGATGGGAACTATGTTTACTTTCGAAAAGCCGGCATCAGCACGCAGAGCGAGTGGGACCTTTACCGAACTCCGGTCCTCGGAGGCACACCACAGGTTCTTGTCCGCGATCTCGACACAGGAATCACATTCTCACCCGATGGGCATCGCATGGCATATGTGCGCGCCAACGATCCCGAGCTCGGCAAATATCGATTGCTGACGGCGAATCCAGACGGCAGCGACGAGACGGTACTGCAAATCGCAGACGACAAAACGGGCGATCTTCCTCGTCACGTAGCCTGGTCGCCAGACGGAAAGCGGATCGCTTATAGCGTTTATGTTCTGGGAGATACACTTGGTGCCATCAAGCAATTCGATATCGCCGCGAAGCAAGTCGCGACCGCTAGGGTCGTTCAAGAGCGAACTCCTTTTCGATCTCGCATGGGTACCTAGCGGACAATGGCTTCTCGTCCCATACAACGAAAAGGGACCAGGCTACCTGCGAACACAGATCGGTCTCGTAAATCGCTCCGGAGGACAGATTCAGCCCATCACTCGGGATACGAACCAGTATCAGACACTAACACTTTCCGCCGATGGCAAAACGGCCGCAACTGTACAAGTACGAATCTCACGGAGTCTGGCTCTACTTCCCGGCACTGGTTCTCTGGGAAATACGTCCGCCCAACCGCCATCGCACGGGGCAGGATGTGTCCTCTGTCTCATGGACAAACGATGGCAAGCTATTCGTCACAGACGGTCAGAGCGTACAACGAATGAACGTCGATGGCGGCCAACAATCCACCATTCTCAGCGATCCGAACTCTTGGATCGCTGACATGGCGCGCTGCGGGGATCGGTACCTGGTTCTATCCTGGGCCTTCCATGGCGGCACGAACCGGGCCGCAATCTGGCGAGTCAATGTCGACGGTTCGGATCCGAAACAACTAACACACGGAACTTTTGATCGGTTTCCGGTCTGCTCACCCGACGGAAAGTGGGTGTACTACTACGACGGCGGCGGTCCACACTTTTTGATGCGAGTCGCTCTGGAGGGCGGAACGCCCGAGCCCGTAGCGGGTTCTGATGTTCATGGAATGTATGGCGTGGGAGTAGGAGAAGCACTTTCGCCGGACGGAAAACAGCTGATCTTCAACGCGGAAGTCAATGGTGCCGATAATCCACAATCAGCCGCAAGCAGATTGGTGCTCGTACCCCTCGAATCGGCCTCGCAATTCTCTCCCCGTTTGCTTGAACCCGATCCCAGGATTGCGACGGCCGGCGGGACGGGATTCACAAACGCCGTGACCTTCACTCCCGATGGAAAATTCGTGGCTTATATCGTTCGTGATCAAGGAGTGGATAACATTTTTGTGCAGCCTCTGGACGGTTCCCCCGGACACTCAGTCACAAACTTCGCTTCGGAACGAATTTCCGAGTTTCGATGGTCGCCGGATGGGAAAACCCTTGCCGTAGCCCGGAGCGAGAATGCGTCCGACGTGGTGCTGCTGCAGGAGAAGTAAGCAGCGCTTAGAATCGCATTCAAAGCCTAGCAGCGTTCTCAACGTTCCTTCCACGGACGCCGCAGTGTCAAAAAAGCTGTCAATCAGAGAAGGCTCTCTCTGATGTTGCAAGGTCTTGCAACCTTTAGGGAAGGCGGAGCGTAGCAGAGAAACGATCTGTTCATTTGAGACACAATACTATGCTGGCGTGCCTTGGGAGCCCTTACCGGTGACCTGCTGGCGGGTATATACTTTGCTGCGATAGTGCGGGGTTTTGGCTTCTTTAGTCTGGTCCTCAGCCAGGCGAATCATGCAAAAGCGGAATCCAGGGTTCGATCCTCAGGATCGAGCCAACTCGACCAATCAGCCCGCCGTGAGTGTCCCCACCAAGGGCGACAGTTCTGGCTCAGGGCCGCCATTTGACCCGGACGCCACTCTGATCGATTTCCCTGCGCCGACTTCGGATTCTGGGGCCAGACCGTTGGACCCTCAAGCCACCCAGATAGACACAAGTCCCCCGTCCCGTCCCGTGCCGCGCGCGCGTTTGCATCCCGCCGTCGCCACGCTGGAACCGGGTGATGTTCTTGGAGGCCGCTACGAGATATTGCAACTGCTCGGCGAAGGCGGCATGGGGGCAGTGTACAAGGCCACGGATCGGGAGTTGGACCGTCCGGTGGCGCTCAAGTTGATTCGTCCGGAATTGGCTGCGAATCCGTCGATTCTGGCGCGATTCAAGCAGGAACTACTCCTTGCCCACCAGGTAACCCATAAGAATGTAATCCGGATCTACGACTTAGGCGACGCCGACGGCGTGAAGTTCATCACCATGGAGTTCGTCGAAGGCGAGGATCTGCGAACACTCATTCAGGAGCACAAGAAATTCTCGCCGGAGCAGGCGGTTGAGATCATCCAGCAGGTGTGCCGAGCCTTGGAAGCAGCACATGCGGTGGGCGTGATCCATCGGGACCTCAAACCGCAAAACGTCATGCGCGACGCAAGCGGCCGGATTCTGGTGATGGACTTCGGGCTAGCGCGCACGCTTGAAGGCGACGGGATGACTCAATCGGGAGCCTTGGTTGGGACGATGGAATATATGTCTCCCGAGCAGGCCCTCGCCAAGAATCTTGACCAGCGCTCGGATCTGTTCAGTCTGGGTTTGATTCTTTACGAGCTGCTGACGGGTGAGACTCCGTTCCGGGCCGACAGCGCTATCGCCAGCTTGATCCGGCGGACGTCCGAACGGGCCATTCCTGTTTCTGATCACGACGGAACGATTCCGACGGCGCTCAGCAACATCGTGAGTAAATGCCTGGAGCGCGATCCGAACCTGCGCTACCAGACTGCAGCTGAATTACTGCGCGATCTCGAGGCCTGGCAAGGCAACCATGCCGGAGCGACGCTGGGCTTTCAGCCAGCCGTTGAGCCTTGGGGACGCACGATTCACTGGCCGCTGGTGACGGGCATTGCGACCGTTCTTGTTCTGGCGATTGTCGGATATGTTTTCCGCGGTTCGCTGTTGGCTCCTCCGGCTAAAAAGGCGGTGTCGGGACCTTCATTGTCCCTGGCGATTTTGCCCTTTCGCAATGCTTCCGGGGATCCCAGCCTCGACTGGTTGGGGCCGAGTCTGGCTGAAATGTTGAACACTGATGTCGGCCAGTCCGCCAGCTTGCGCACGATCTCGCAGGATCGACTGCATCAGGTTATTTCTGATCTTCGCATCGCTCCCAACGCTTCCGTCGATCCGACGACTCTGCGTAGTCTGGCCCAGTTCAGCAGCGCGGACACGTTGGTATTGGGCCAGTACGCCAGATTTGGCGGTCAGATTCGCATCGACGCCACCGTACAAGATCTCAAGCATGATCGGATCGTTCCCATCAAGATCGACAGTGTCGACGAAAAAGACATCCCCGGCGCGGTCGATCGACTGGCGGCGCTGATTCGCAACAATCTGGCGATTTCGTCGGATGCGATCCGCGAACTGAAAGCGAGTTCCTTCCAACCGAGCTCGCGCTCCGTGCCAGCGCTCAAGGCATACAACGAGGGAGTTCAATTCCTTCGAGACGGCAGGAACATGGACGCCATTAAGTCCTTCCAGTCCGCCACCAAGGAAGATCCTGACTTTGCGCTGGCGTATTCGCGCCTGGCCGATGCGGATTCTGCCCTGGGTTACGACGGCGATGCCGAACAGGCGTCGCGCAAAGCGCTCGAACTGAGCCAATCGTTACCAGTCGCGGAGAAGTATCTAATCGAGGCGACGCATGCGCGGGTAATCAAGGACAACAAGAAGGCTATCGAAGCGTTCGAGAACCTCGCCAAGAGCATGCCCGAGAATTCCGACGTCGAATCAGCGCTAGGTGGGTTGTACACCGAGACGGGAAACTACACGGCAGCTCGTGCGCAGTTATCCAAGCTGTTGGCGTCTGATCCGAAAAACATCAAGGCATTGTGGCAGATGGGCGTGGTGGGCATTGTGAGTGGCGATCCGCAAGCGGCGCTCGATCCCTTGAACCGCGGACTCTCGCTGGCGGTGCAATTCGATGTCCCCGAACTGCGAGCGTTAATCCTGCAATCGATCGGAATTTCCTACCGGATGCTGAATAAGCCGGATGACGCGATGCGAAATTACCAGGACGCTATGGCCATCAATGAGCGCCTTGGGCTGAAGCGCGCTCTCGCCAGTAATCTGGTGGAAATGGCCGTCGTTCAGAACACGCAGGGAAAAATCGACGCCGCTCTGTCCGACTATCAGCGCGCCCTTGAGTTGCAGCGCGAAATCGGAATGAAGAAGGAAATCGGAGACACGTTGATTGATATGGGCGTGGTCTACGAATCGAAAGGCGACTACGATCAAGCGCTGCAAAACTATAAAGAGTCTCTGCAGATCCAACGCGAAGCTGGTGATGAGAATTATCAGGCGTTGTGCTTGAACAATATTGGCGGCGTCTACCTGGGAAAAGGTGACGCCGATAATGCTCTCACGTATCTGCAGCAGGCATTGCAGCTTCGGGAAAAGCTCAATATTCCGGCCGCGGTCGCAGAAACCTTGTCCGCATTGGGTCAGGTTTACATCAGCACTGGCCAGTATGACCAGGCGTTGACGACGTCTATGCGCGCGCTTGATCTGTGGCGCAAAGCGGGAAACGCTCGCGGCGCGGCGGATGAGTCCCATGACATCGGCATGGTCTTCGAAAGTCAGGGGCGTTTTGGGGCAGGGGTCAATTCCATGCAGGATGCCGTCAAGGGCTACCGCACGGTAGGAGATCGCAGTGCGGACATGGCGACGCTGCTGAACGATCTTGCCGACGCCCTCGCGCAAGCGGGACGTGATTCCGAAAGCGCTCCTCTGCTGAAAGAAGCAGAGACCCTTGCGACCGGTTTGAAGAACGAAAGCCTGGAGGCCCAATTGCTCACTACCCAGGCCGATATCCAGCGCTACCGCGGCGAAACGAAATCAGCTGAAGCGCTTTATCAACAAGCGCTCCGATCAGCTTCGCACGGCAATGCTCCCGAGGAAGTTCTGATCTCCAGGCTACACGCTGCGGAGATTGGCCTAGGTCGGGCCAACTCGTCTCTCCTGATGCCGGAATTCCGCAAATTGACCCAAGAAGCAGACCGCCGCAATCTGAAGTACTTGTCACTGGAAAGTTCAGTCGACGCGGCGGAAGGCCTCATCGGACGCAAAGACTTCGCCGTGGCTCAACGGGAATTGCAGGCAGCGCTGGGAACGAGCGAGAAAATGGGGACGCGTTATCAGAGTGCGCGGATCCACTATCTGCTGGGAACCGCGCTGCGACTGGCCGGAAACCGAGCGGATGCGTCGCAACACTACCGGCTCGCGTTGAACTTGCTCGATGACATGCGAAAGGATGCCGGAGCGGAAAAACTGCTCGATCGCTCTGACCTGAAGGTCATGTTTACTGAAGCTTCAAAGTTCGCTGCCGCTACGAATTGATCCTTCCGCAGGACCTGAAGTCACCCGTCCGATCATTCGCCGCCGTTCTCATTTTGTCACCAACGTTGTCCACTTGGTCGTATTGTTCTTCGAGTTGGGATCGGAGTTGGCTTCGCTCACCACCCCCGTGTCGGAGATTGTCGTGTTGGCCTTGGCAGTGACGTTCACCGTGATCTGTACGACCGCTCCGGTGGGATTCTTTTTCGTCCATGCGGCCAACGTCGGAATGCTGCAGGAGCCTGCAACGCTGCCACAGGATGTCGTCGGCGGCGTGATGGTACAAATCGGCTGGCTACCGACGAAACTGCAAGACTCAACGGCGTACCCTGAACTCACGAAGGTCGTGCCCGCGGGCAGAGTGTCCGTCAGCGTAACCATATCGGCTGTACTGGGCCCGTTGTTCGCGATCGCGATGTAGTAGGTCATATTGGTTCCGGTCTTGACCAGGAGATTCCCGATCATCGCCGTAGCAAGATCCGCGGAGCCGACGACTTGATACGTGACGCTCGACGTCGGAGAGGAATTTCCTGCGACATCCGTTGCGCTTGCGGTAAACGTTTGAGTGCCTATCGTCGCGGTGTTGAGCGAAATCGGCGAGGTGGTTACGGTTTGCTGATTCCCGCTGAACGTTTGCGATCCGCAGGAGGCAATGCCTGAAAAGAAGTTAGTGACGGTCGGGCTGGAAGGATCGGTGCAAGTGACCGTGGCAGTGGCCGTCGAATTCTGAGCATAATACCCCCCCGGAGAGTTTAGGGTAATCGAAGTTACGCTCGGCTTGGTCGTATCGATATTGAAAGGCACTGTCTTAAACTTCGCTACGTTGGGGCCGGGCGTTCCGGGACTTACATCAAGCGACGCCGGGTATACCAGTTCCTCGAACGCATCGCAATCGACCGAGAAATAATGCGCGTCGTAGGCGCCTTCAGCCAATGGACTTGCTGTTCCGTTGTTGTCGTAGGTTGTGATGACTCCGTTCACGCCGAATGTCTGTGGATTTTGCGTTGTCCAAGGGGTGGGTAAGGGACCGAGCGCCGGACACGGTAGAGAGTTGCTTAATGTCAGCTCTCCTGGCAGTGGATAGGTGGTGTCGAGTAACGCTCCACGCGGCTCAGCACCAACAACCACCGACGCCCCCTGGGCAGCGTGGAAACTGTTGGTATCGGGGTTGGGCGTAGGCGGCGGCACGCTGGTGAACGATGCGGCCACACTGGTTGAATTTGTCCACAAAGGAATCGTCGGGGTGGTTTGCCATTCGGGTTCGCAGCAGAAGAACACATAGCTCGAGTTCGTGGTCGTGCCCGTACCCCCGCCGCGAGGGGTATTGTCCTCGAGTTGCGTCATAATGCTCTGCGGGCAGAGCTGGCTCGCGAGCGGGTCGCCGGTCGGATAATTACACTGCGCACCCGAAACCAGGACGTCAGGTGCCATTGCGATCCCTGGAGCGTAGCCCGTCGGAATCGTGAGGGTCCCGTTCGTGATCCCAGGCTGATTCAGATTCAGATCCATCTCCTGGACGAACAGCACGTTCCTGACGGTTGATTGCGGGCAATTCTCGCCTGCAGGGTTGGTTTGCGTCGCCGTGGTGCAGGTCAGTGTACTAACGGCACATACCGTCTGACCGGCTGCGGTCAAGCAAGGCGCATCGGCCATCGCTGTACCTTTCACGATGCTCGCCCAATCCAGTGGACTGACGCCGCCGTTGCTCACGAATGGAGTCGTGTCCTGCTGTATGTTCAGATCTCCGCCATTTTGCGAGACGCTGTAGTCGAAATCGAATTCCTGATGTTGCCCGGGCGCGTTGCTGGCCACAAAGTTCTGCGTCAAGCTAGCCGGGTTGTTCGGATTGATCTGCTGACCTTGCTGAGTGGGAGAGAACGTCCAGCTTTGGAGGTTCTGAGTTTCCCAGTCTCCGCCCGTTGCGCCTGTGAAACCGACGTACGCTGTTCCACCGCTGCCCAAGCCGATGCTGCTCAAATCCACGGTGACGCCGTTTGGGTATATGTTCACACCATCGAGAACAACCTGAATGTTTGCCACGGTCGCTGGCGTGCAATTCGGGCACGCGGGGACGTACGTGATGGTCACACTATGCGTGTTGCCATCAGACATGTTCGCAGTAACGACGGGCGCGCCCAACGTAGCATTTGAACCGCTAGTGCCCCCGCAGAGAAAGCCATGATGCGAAGTATTCGGCCCAGTGCCGCAACTCTGAATCGCGACATGACTCACGGAGCCGTTGACAGCGGCAGGATCCCACGCGTTTTGAAAAGTGTCGAACTCGATGGCGAGACTGTTTGGAATGCCATTACCCTGGCTGGGATTGGTGTTTCCATCGGCATCGCCGTAGCCGATGGCACCTCCGCTTCCGCCAGTAAAGCCGATCGCACCGGTGCTCGAGTTTTGGATCACGAAAGCGATCCCGTCAGCAGGTGGAGTGGACGGACTTGTAAACTGGAATTGGAAAGTAGTCGTGAATCCGTTTTCAACCGTCTGGGGCGTGAGATACCACGCCGACCCGGTCTGATTCCCAGAGCTCGATGTGATCTGCAATACCGTGCTCGCACCAGTGACAAACACAGGGTTGCCATTGAGCATCATGCAGCTCTGATTCGTACTGAAATCCGGAGCGTAGCTAGGCGAAGCAGGACATTGCGCCGCAGCTCTATCTCCCATTCCCATTACAACTGCCAGCAGCGCGATCGCGAACAACAAACCTGTTCTCGACGCTTCTTTCATGGACCTCGCCTTGATGGGGAATTGAGTCGCTCTCATGTCTGGATTCAGCGAACAAAACTGTCGGAGACTTGTGGGCATGGCAAGGCCTCTTCTTAACCTGGATTTAGTTCGTAAGGAAAACAGACCGAGCTCCTTGGGGGAAGGACGCTTGGGTTGATAATGATTACAAATCTGCCGTGCAGCAAGCAGTTGCGCGGAACGCCATCATACATCCAGAAGTGGGAAAGTCAAGGCAGAGATGAAAAGTGCAATTTCTTGCAACATTTGTTACCGAGGCAGCATGTGTCAGCCGAATCGCGCGACAGGAGAGCGATCTCCGATCTTCCATTCTTCCGTCACAACTTCAAATTTCAGCAATTTCGTCGTCGCGAAGGAAGTCGTGATCGCGCAGTCTGTTGCATCTCGCCCAACGGCCATGAGCACACGACCGATGCGCCGGGCGTTATGGCGGGCATCGAAGGTCCACCAGCGCCCTCCCAAATAAACCTCGAACCACGCACTGAAATCCATCGGAGACGGCGAGACCGGTACTCCAATGTCTCCGAGATAGCCGGTGGCGTAGCGAGCAGGAATATTCAGAGCCCGGCAGAGAGCGATTGCAAGATGTTGGAAGTCTCGGCACACTCCCACGCGTTGGGTATAGACGTCGAGTGCCGTTCGGAACGGGCTGGAGAATTCATATCCAAAGGTGACTTTGCTATGGACCCAGTCGCACACGGTTTGGACACGATTCCACCCTCTGGGGGCGTTCCAGAACAGTTCTGCGGCGGTATTCGACAACAGATCGACCTCGCAATATCGGCTGTTCAGTAGATATGGCAGGACCTCCGTCGGCAAATCGCACACGGGGATTTCTTCCGCCGCGATGTTCTCTTCGTCGGGCAAACCCGAGTCCTCGATGAGCGTCGAACCATGGAGCTGGATTTTGCCTTGGGGCGCGACTAGACGGCAGGCTCGGTTGCCGAAGTTGTCTTCGTAGGTCCCGACGTTAACGCTCGGATTAGTTCGCAGTTCGTCGGGCTCGCGGAGATCCCTCGAGCGCGACGGATGGACGTTAAGGAGCGTGATGATGGGGACATCGGAGAGGGTTTCAAACTGTATGTCATAGCCGAGGCGAAGAAGCATAGAGTTCAGTTGTGTGGTACGGGCAGGACTTTGGATGCCGAAATTATCATGCGCGGCAGACATTATCACTGCGTTTTTTCACATACAACGAATCTTAAATTCGCAATGATGATCGGTGTATCATGCGGTAGATTCTGACAGGAGATCGAGTGACATATTGTTTGGGCATAGTGACGCGACAAGGGCTGGTGCTGGCCTCGGATTCGAGAACGAACGCGGGTTTCGATCAGGTCAACGTCTGCCGGAAGATGCATCGGTTCGTGCAACCGGGAGAACGAGTCTTTGTGATTCTCTCGAGCGGCAGCCTCTCGATCAGCCAATCGGTGATCACCTTGCTGAGCGCCGATTTCGATGCAGGACGTGGGCTTGCCCAGGCTAACTCGCTCTACGATGCAGCGAGGATCGTCGGCGAATGTGTACGTAACGTCTCGGACATGGATCGGGCATCTCTCGAGCGCGATTCGTTCAACTTCAATGTCCATCTTCTTCTGGGCGGACAGGTGAAGGGACAAGAACCGAATTTGTACCTCATCTATCCGCAGGGGAATCCGTTGGCCGCCACGGAAGATTCGTTATATCTGCAGCTGGGAGAATGCAAATATGGGCGACCGATCTTAGACCGCGGCATTCAGCCCACTACATCACTCGAAGTAGCCGCCAAGTATGCCCTGCTTTCTTTGGATGCAGCGATGCGTTCGAATGTGACCGTCGGCCCTCCGTTTGATCTGTTGCTGTATGAGAAGGACAGTCTCACGATCAATCGGTATCGTCGGCTCTGCGCAGGTGATCGAGACTTGAATCTGATTCACTCGACCTGGGAGCAATCCCTTCGACGATCGGTTGAACAACTGCCTGATATCGAATTTGAGATTTCTCGAGACGCAGAATCTCCCGAACGTTTTCCCAGGGCCGCACATTCCGGAAAATAAAACCGGCTCACCGTCCGAGCTTGCATACAGCTCCTTTTCGGTTGCGATTTAACGGCTTCCGGACAACCAGTTTAAAGATCGTTGATCTGTCAGTGCGCTGCGAGCAAAATAGCTCTCTGGCTGAAAAGCCGTCACTGAAACTCACGCCATGAATAAGAGAACCTTCTTGAAACTTTTTGGCTGCACATTTGCCTCGCCAGGGGTTTTGCGATTGCTAGCTTGGGCGGGACCGGAAAAACTCAGAAACTGGGCCGGCAATATTGAGTACAGTACCGACCACATTGAGACCGCCACTTCGCCGCAGCAAGTGCAGGACTGTGTCAAGGCGCAGGCAAAGCTGAAGGCCCTTGGTACTCGCCACTGCTTCAACAATATCGCGGACAGTAAAGACGGCTTCCTCTCGCTCAAACCGATCGATCAAGTGATCTCTCTCGATCCCGCAAAGCGAACCGTCACTGTTGGTGCTGGTATTACGTACGGGAAGTTGTGCCCTTATCTCGACGAGAAGGGATTCGCGCTCCATAATCTCGCCTCGCTCCCGCACATCTCAGTCGCAGGCGCTTGTAGCACGGCGACTCACGGCTCGGGCTTGAAGAATGGAAACCTGTCAACGGCGGTGTCTGGCTTGGAAATCGTGACGGCAGATGGCAAGGTCGTCACTCTTTCACGGCAACAGGACGCTAAGACATTTAATGGATTAGTAGTTGGCCTGGGAGCTCTGGGCATCATCACAAAACTCACTCTCGATATTGAGCCAAGTTTCACGATGAGCCAGTACGTCTACGAGGGTCTGCCTTTCAGTGAATTGAAAGACCATTTCGAGGCCATCGAATCCAGCGGTTATAGCGTAAGCCTTTTCACAGACTGGCAGAATCAGCGAATCAACGAAGTTTGGATCAAGAGCCGGATGGATCAGGGACAAGCGTTTCATGCGACTCCCGACTTCTTTGGAGCGAAACTCGCGACGCGCAATCTTCATCCGATCAAAGAACTATCAGCGGAGAATTGCACCGAGCAAATGGGCATACCAGGCCCCTGGTACGAGCGCCTGCCGCATTTTCGCATGGGATTCACACCCAGCGCAGGCAAGGAATTGCAATCCGAATATTTCGTTCCTCGACAGCACGCGATCGAAGCAATTTTGGCAGTCGAGCGACTCCACGACCAAGTTAGCCCGTCGCTGCTCATTACCGAAATCCGCACAATTGCCGCGGACCATCTATGGATGAGTCCCTGCTTCGAACAAGACTGTGTGACAATCCACTTCACATGGAAGCCCGACTGGTCGGCCGTGCGGCGGTTGCTGCCGATCATCGAGAAAGAACTGGCTCCATTTGATGCGCGACCACACTGGGGAAAGCTCTTTACGGTTTCGCCAGCGGAACTGAGGCGAATTTACAAAAAGATGCCTGACTTTGTTGAATTGGCCAGCTTTTACGATCCAAAAGGTAAGTTTCGCAACGAATACTTAGACGAAAATATTTTCGCGTGCTGAGTCTGAATTCTGGATCTCTTCTTCTGCGACCGAGAGCACAGAAGAACTTCAGGTTCCGGGCAGTTTGAGCTCTTATCCCGATCGAAGCGAGCGCCTTAGCCGAGATTGGTCTCGTTTTGAATGCGTCGTAGAACTGGCGGGGGTAACCGTAGTTGCGATGTCCTAATTCACGGGCGCGCACTGAACTCTTTCCCATTTGCATCCTGAACTTCCCGGGATGGCTCTCTGACACCTTGCCAGAAAACTGGATCGACTCTAGAGTGCATTTAGGTTTTCAAGGTCGTCGTGAGTAATTCAGACAGATCCCAGGTCTCACATCGACAACGGGCTGTTTCCTTCGCGTCCACTTCTGAATCAGCCGACATTTTTTAGCAGGCTCGAGTGTTGGTACTTCCCTGTTTTCCATTTGAGGAGAATCCGCCTTGCGCCGAAGTGTGCCCAAATCTGTACCGGAGGATCTGTCGATGAAACCTAGCAATCTGTTTCAGGTCTTGTGTTTGAGCATTCTCCTGGTCGCACCTGGAGTGCTCATCGCTCAAAATCCTAACTGCACCATCATCATTCCAGCCGCGCCGCTTACCGCCGCAGGACTCGCGACGCCGTACCAACTCACTGCCACGAATCCAGCGCAAGGAGATTGTCATGAAACAAACAGCGCTTCGTCGGCCTTTGTTCAAGCTGCCATCTTCGATCCCACCAGCGGGCAGATTTCGATTTATAACCCACTCGTGATTGACGCTGGATCTGTTCCTGCGCCAGGCGCTGCGCCGATTGTTCCGACGCTTCCCAACAGTGCCATCGTGGCTCTCTGGTTTGGGTTCAACGGGAATAACCTCGTGCAACAGGGAGCGGCACCAGGCGTTTTGGAGGCCAGTGGTTGCGTGAATGGCCTGCCGAATAATGTGTTTGGACAGTTCTCGTACTGTAACGCGCCTGCCTTCTTCAAAGCTGCCAACAACGCAATTCGTTCCGGTCAACTGCGCGTGCCGCATTTGGGGTTTGCTAAAGATGGGCGCGTCTGCCCGTCCGTTCGGGATTTCTTTGTCGTCGATCAGGACCAGAGCGACAACTTGCCCGTCACTTATCTGATTAGCGCCGGTGGACTGCTCGCTCAAAATACAGTGGCGAACAACCTGGCACTACCCGGCTCTACCACGCTCGGAAATCCTAGTGATAACGGCCTGCTCGATCGATTTATGGATCCGGCGCTCGGCTGCACTCCCTGGAAGGTTTCGGACCTCGCAGATCCAGGTCAGCAAGTTCCCGGCTTGGCGCTCAACGAATTGCAGGCACGGGAATATCAAAGAGTGCCCGTTGCGCGAATTCCTGCCGGCGATCCCATGGCTTTGAATGGCGATGGATCAACCAATCTTGCCAAGGTAAATGCCTACCGGCGTGGTGTGGATCAACACGAGGCGCGATCTCTGGATCAAGCGGACACGGCTCGTTATTGCCGTCGCATGCTGAGGATCGCACCCGACAGACTCTTGCAGGACCAGACGTTACTGCTTGCTGGTCCCTCACCTGTAACGGATGCCGCGAATTCTCTGTTTACGTTTCTGGCGCAACGCTTTGTAGCTAGTTACAACATTCTGGGTTGCGCCAACCTGGTGGACATACCTGATCCCGTATCTTTCACACAAAACACCAACGGCGTTGCCATCAGCGCGACGATCGATGTACCGAACTACGAGAAATGCAAACGAAAACTCGATCGTTATAAATCCCAGGATGATGCAGCCGACGAAGAAGACTTCGCCGCAGCGGCAGCGGACTAGTGCGTCTTCACCACCGCTGTAAGAACCTTGCCGGTTGGCAAGCTCAGGGGTAAAGAGATCTCTGAGCCTGCTATCCGAAATGTCAAACGAACCTTCGAGCAGTCGCAGACGTCGGTGATGTTCTGTCTCGTCGAAACGAAAATCGCGATTCTTAAAACTCTCCTGGGTCACGCGATCTGGAATCTCGCGAGGTCAGGAATTCTCGGGTGCATCGTGCTGAGCATCTTACCGATCTCAATTCCGGCCGCTGGGCAAATTTCTCCGGGTCCTCTCTCCCGAGCGCATGAGTCGATCAATGGTATGACCGCTTGCTCGAATTGCCATGAGGTTTCCGCCGGGAAACCCGTTTTTAAGTGCCTGTCTTGTCACGCTGAGATTGCCTGGCGAATCGTTGCACAGAAAGGACTTCATGCTGCATACAAAATCCAACCAGGTTCAAACTCGGAATGCGCCAACTGCCACCCAGAACACAACGGCGAGGATTCCAGCCTGACAAGATGGGATGTTCATAACTTCGATCATGAAAAAACGGGCTACAAACTCGAAGGCAAGCATTCGGGTCTGCTATGTAGCCGCTGCCATAATCCAGAGCGCATATCTGAAAAAGAACGCTTGACCATCAAAGTCAAGGATCTCGGCAAAACATTCCTCGGAGTGTCTCCGGCCTGCAGCAACTGCCATGAAGACCAGCATCAGGGACGGCTAGGATCCGATTGCCTGCAATGCCATAATTTCTCGAAATGGAGTGAGATCGATATTCGGGCCTTCGACCACTCGCTCGCTCATTATCCCCTAACCGGCTTACATCTCAAGGTTCCGTGCCAGCAGTGTCACACGCCAGGGCCTGACAAACTACCGCGATATATCAGAATCCCGTTTCGTAATTGCAATGACTGCCACGCCGACCCTCATCGAGGCGGCTTTTCGCAGACCTGCCAGTCGTGCCACGGCACTTCTGGCTGGAGCAGAACCTTGGGCTCTGAGTTGAACCGTACGGTTGACCATTCCAAAACGAAGTTTCCTTTGCTGGGGAAGCACGGCGACGTGGAGTGCGTACGATGTCACGCCGGCGGCGACTTCAAGAAACGTCTCGCATTTCAGAAGTGCACCGACTGTCACCAGTCAGATCCGCATGGAGGGCAATTCGCCAAGCGACCAGGTGGAATCGAGTGTTCCAACTGCCACAGTGCTGAGGGCTTCAAACCCTCGACATTCAGGTTGAAAGAACACGCCACCACCGGGTATCCGTTACAGGGCAAGCACGCAACTCTGGAGTGCGCACAGTGCCATCATCCGAATGGCAAACAGGCGATCTATGCGATGAAGTTCCGGTACTGCACAGATTGTCACGCCGACCCACATGCTGGGCAGTTTGCGGCCACCCCACACCTGAACCGCTGCGAAGATTGTCACAACCTGCAGAGATTTGTGCCGGCAACATTTGGTCTTCGCCGACATAACGAAACTCGCTTCCCCTTGACCGGAAGTCACGTTGCAGTTCCATGCACCGATTGCCACAAGGAATCGGGGAATTTGAAACCAAGAGCGACAGCTCGGTACCGCTGGCAAGGGCTAGCTTGTCAAATCTGCCACGCAGATCCGCATGAGGGGCGATTTAATGAATTCATGCGCCGGTCGGGACCGAATGGAACGAAGCTCGATTGTGAGGCTTGCCACTCCACCGAAACCTGGGAAGAACTATCCCGTTACGATCATTCGAAAACCACTTTCCCACTGACCGGTGTTCACAAAAGCGCGAAGTGTGCAGATTGCCACAAGTCTTCAAACTCCAACGCGGGGATTATCCACGCGGATTTCAAGAGGGCACCCGCGAGATGCGAAGCGTGTCATGCCGATGTGCATGGCCAGCAGTTTGCAAAGTTTGGAAGTACGGCGTGCGGTAGCTGCCATGACACGACGAGATGGAGCCCGTCGTTGTTCGACCACAACAAAGGATCCGTATTCGCGCTGCAAGGTGCACATCGTACTGCAAGCTGCGGCAGTTGCCACAAATTAACGCGGTTGGTAGGTGGAAAGCAGGTGCTTTTTTATAAGCCCACGCCTGCGGCCTGCGCGGCCTGCCACAAACCCGGCACTCTGGAAAAAAGCAGGGCTTCGGTGAACTGAGAGTTTTTCTCATGAGACTGAATGAACGTCAACAGAGACAGCGGAAGAAGGTATCGGGCGGATATGCGTGGTTGGTCCAAATTTTCTTGCTGTTGCAACGTCGCAGGTTTTGCGGCGGCGCAGGAGATCGCAGCCTCTTCCTCTGTTGACAGTCCACATGGTCCGATGCAGGTTGCATGCCAAAGCTGCCACACCGCGTCCGCATGGAAACCGATTCGCTCTAAACCTGATTTTGATCACAACAAAACGAGTTATCCATTGCGCGGCTTGCACTCGGGTGTCAGCTGCGAGGAATGTCACGTCAACCCCGTGTTCGCGAATGTGGGCAGCAATTGCCAGGATTGCCACGCCGATATTCACCGCCGCCGGAATGGAGCGCAATGCGACATGTGCCATCGAGTAGGCGGCTGGCAGGTTTTGATCCAGTCCATCAACGAGCATCAGGATCGGTTTCCCCTAATCGGGGCACACGCTGCCGTGGATTGCTATTCATGTCACAAAGCGGGGGCTATTGGGGAATTTAACAGGCAGGGGCTGTCAACCGAGTGCGTCAGCTGTCATCTGAAAGCGTTTCAAAAAGCGACCGCTCCGAACCATCAAGCTCTGGGATATTCGACCGATTGCCTCCAATGCCACACGAGTATGGACGGTTGGGCGACCGCACTTTTTCCACGCGTGAAAGCGCGAAAGTAAACCGACGAAAATGAAATCAACACTCGTTCGAAACAGAAGATCGAACGAGCACAAATCGTATTCATGGAGACCGGAATGATGACCGTGTTTGATCCCAGGAGCGACCAGAAGTGAGAATCATCGCAGGATTGTGCGCTCTATTGTTCTTGGCGCCCGCGTGCGTGGCGCAGAGGAGCGACGCAGCGGCAATCAGGAAAATAAAGGTCGTTCGGTCCGGCGACAAAATAAAGATCGAGATCACACTCACTCACTCGGTAAATCCAAAAGTCACCATCGTGACGAATCCTGATCGCCTGGTCCTGGATCTGCCGACAACTTCGTCCAGCCCAAAACAGCGACGTATCGCCGTAAACCGAAATGGAGTGAAACAGATTCGGATCGCACTGAACGAGGCCACGCCACCTGTCACGCGTGCCGTCGTCGACATTGATCGCGCCCACCCTTACGAACTCGCTACCTCAGGCCGCGTGATTATTTTGACCGTGCTGCCTGCAACTGCAACAAATGACCTTGGTTCGCATAGCAGGGGCGCTTTGCCGGCAGCTACTGGGACGCTGTGGCAAAGACTACGGCCCAAGCAGAGCATTCGTAACACGACGGCGACACCATCATTACTCACGACAGAGGTTCCGTCAGACACAAATCTTCATGTCAGCTTTAAGGTGAAATACGTCGCGGAGGGAGCCGCTTATTTGGTTGGCGGACGCAGCTCCGGCTTAGCGGCGGGAATGATGCTGTTCGTGCACGAGGTCGTTCGATCCTCGCCCGAAGCACCAAATCCTCAAGGCGCGATTGTCGCCGAGTTGCAAGTTGTCTCCGTCGCGGAAACATCGGCGGTGACCGAAATTCGCCATACCAAGAGGGATGTGAAACCGGGCGACTGGGCTGAACTTTCCGGATCGGATTACGCGAAGCTCGGGCGAAAGCCCGCCAGCGACGCCGCTCTTAAGACTCCTTCGCAGCCGATCGCTGCCGTCAAGCCATCGACAACGGTGCAACTTGGGCAAACGTTGCAAGAGGAGGGACGGATTCGTGCCCGAATCGCGTTCGACTACAGCGGAATCAGCAGCAGCGGGTCGACTGCAGGCAGCAGCGGTTCCATAGGATTGGCATTTCACACGGACACAACGCAAATTGCGGGCACTCACTGGAACTTGCAAGGAGATTGGCGAGGACGACTGACAACCAATTCCCAGCCCGCTGAGGCAACGATGCAGGACTATTTGGACAGGACCTACACGATTCAGTTGTCATACGACAACCCGAATTCCAGATGGGTTGCGGGCGTGGGACGCCTCTATCTACCGTGGGCGGTGAGTTTAGACACGATTGATGGTGGATACGTTGGACGCAAACTCACCGATAGCGTGACGACTGGAGTCTTTCTTGGCTCCACTCCTGATCCAACATCCTGGCACTATCGTCCCGATCAGCAAATCGGAGGATCATTCGTGAACTTCGAAGGTGGTATTTACGATGATTTTCATTACACAAGCACGACCGGGATTGCGCTCAGTTTCGTTAAATGGCAGCTCGATCGTCCATATCTTTTCCTCGAAAATGCGCTGTCCTACATGAAGTACATCTCTGTTTATCACTCTCTCATTGTTGACTCGCCTCGAGGCGTCAGTACCGACGGAATCACACCGGGAGCAGGAATCAACCGCAGTTATCTCACAGTGCTGATGCAGCCAAAACGATGGATCTCGTTCGAGGTGATTCACAACTATTTTCGGGATGTTCCGACGGCTGCGACCGCGCTGATCGGTACTGGCTTGGTAGATAAACTTCTCTACCAAGGTGTGAACCTGGCGGTACGATTGCAGCCTGTTCGAAATCTCACCGTCTATACCACGATTGGCCAAAGCGACAAAACTGGAGACGCAAAGCGAAGCTTGAACCAGATATTCGGCGCTACGTGGAACGAGATCGGCCACAGTGGTGTTCGCGCAGATGTCCACTACTCGAAATTCGACAGCTCGTTCGCACGCGGAGATTACAGGGTTCTTTCGTTGTCACGTCCTCTGAGCAAACGATTGAACTGGAATGTTCAGGCCGGAAGTCAAACTCTCGCCTCCGAATTCACGCTCAACCAGCGATCGGCCTTTGTGGACACGTCTTTGGATACCAACTTGGGTGGCCGAACGTTTTTCCAGAGCGGTTACACCATCGAACGAGGTGCGCAATTGAACTACGAGCAATGGCACATGAGTTTGGGATATCGCATCGACATGAGAGGTTCAACGAAATGAATGCACACGCCACCACATTTGTACCGACTCCAGCGGCCACGAGCACTGCTGGGACGAGGCATCAGAGACTCGTTGTGCTTTTATCGCTTATGGCCACGGGAGCGATCATTGCTTTCGCGCTTTACGGGTTGGACTACTATCGACTCAACCTAGCTGATCGGGCCTTATCTCCCAAACATCATCTGTTGCGGCCGAGCGGAATCGTGGGCATCAATCTAGGGTTGGCTGGTGTGCTGATGTTGTGCGGGATCTTCTTGTATCCGCTGCGAAAGCGTTGGGGATGGCTGAAAAAACAAGGGAACTCGAGGCACTGGCTCGATCATCACGTCGTTCTGGGTGTGGCCGCGCCACTCTGCATTGCCTTCCACGCGTCATTCAAGTTTCGTGGCCTGGCCGGAATGGCCTTCTGGGTGATGGTAGCTGTCTCTCTCAGTGGCCTCATTGGCCGCTATCTCTATGCCCAGATTCCGCGCCATGTCGCCTCCGCCGAGTCATCCTTGCTGGCGTTTCAGGGCGTGCTCGAACATCAAACAATCATCCCCCGATCTGACTTGGGGCGGCTGTTGCTGCACGTACCGACTCCTGGGAGTGTGTCGCATTGGTCGGCATTCACCGCGCTCGCCTACATGGTGACCTGCGATTTAGCTCGGCCGTTTCGTGTTATCCATCTTCGCCTGAAGGTTTCGGGAATCCAATCCACGATTCGCTCTCTCTGTGGGCTCACGTCCGCGAATAACATCCAGTTTGAAGAAGTCATCCATCTGGCATGCAAGCAGGCAACGGCTTCGCGTCGCATCATATTTCTTTCTCAAGTCCAGCGTGTCTTCAAACTATGGCACGTGGTGCACCGGCCGTTTAGTTATGCTTTCGCGGTGCTGGCGCTTGTCCACATCGGAGTGGCGGTGTTGCTTGGGTTTATCTGAGTGACGGGTCTAGTCGGCTGTTGCAGGCCCGGGCGATTCCGGACCTCTCGCGAATAACTACTAGGCTGCTTTTCCGTCGCCGTTGGAAGGGCTGCCCACTAAATCCTGACGGAGTCGCTCCATTTGTGCGGCTGCTTCCTTCATTTGCTCAGCATATTCGTGTCCCTGTCGTGGAAGGAAACCTCCATAATTCTCTAGCAATAACCTGGAATTCGTATTGATGGCGAAGATGTTTGAGCGAGCTTGGCCGGAAAGGGCAGACGTTAGTTTTGCTAGCTGCAAATCGCGTATGGCAATCGCGCTTCTTCCGCGAGAGGCTTCTTCTTCAAGGCGTCGTGCATGGCGTTGGATAAGCCCAAACAGACATGCTGTGATCAAAAGCAGTGCAGAATTCGCAATAATCGTTCGTGACAAGACATTCTTTAATACCGCAATCCTCTCTGTGTCGAGTCTGGCAAAATTGGTGCTCTCCGCTGATGAGAGCGAGGACACGATACGGCGGATCTCGTCCATGTAACCCTCGCCTTCATTTGTATTGATGAGCGTGAATGATCGATGGCGATATCCCTGTTGACGCAAACTGATGGAGCGCACCATCTCCCCCTGCTTTGAGCGAATCATGCTCTCTAACTGCGACTCTAGCGATTGTTCGCGTTGCGTCCGACTGGCGAGCCCTGTACGAAGACTCATGATCCGTGTTCCGACCCCGCCTTTTGCATCGGTGTAGGGCTGCAAGTATGCGGGGTCCCCCGTTAAGAGATACCCGCGCTGTCCTGTTTCCATATCGGTCACGTCTTGCAAAACTCCGGAGAGTGCCGATTGGATCGCGGAACTCTCAAGTGTCAGCGTCGCAGTTTTCTGGACACGCTGCAAATGATTGATGGCAAGGTACGCATTCAAGGCAATGAACGCGAGTAGCACGGGAACTCCGATTTGTAGCGCAGCTTTTCGAATCATCTAATTTGCCGCCCTTTACGTGACGTTGAGAACACCTTCAGTCCTGATTCGGCTGGCCTTACAAATCTCCTCCGCAACTCTCACCGCTGCCTTGCTGCTG
This sequence comes from uncultured Acidobacteriota bacterium, assembly GCA_963793945.1. GTDB lineage: Bacteria > Acidobacteriota > Terriglobia > Terriglobales > Acidobacteriaceae > Sulfotelmatobacter. Next base: position 127,914 of record CAWCCE010000006.1, read on the forward strand.
TGGACCGGTTCCTCCGCCGACATTACGGAACTGGCGGCGAGAGTGAAAAGCAAGGCATCTTCCTGACTGTCGAAGTAAAGCACCACTTGATTCAATGCCATGTGCGTAGCTCCTGCTGATTTAGGGATGATAGGCCGGTTTATCGCAAGATCGAGGTTATCTCTTTTGGTGCGCCCGAATGGCGCAGCTCAGGATCGTTTGAATGGGGACGCATTTGCAGCCACTTCTGGCGCAATGGCCAGGAGGCGACCTCTAGGATTTCTGGATGTTAGCGGCAAGCAAGAAGTAGTTTGGCGTTATGACGTCCGCGAATTCGACGGTGCTACCTCGGTTCGGCAAGCTCTTCGCTTACGGGCACACCATCTTTTGCTGATTCATGCCGAGGATCGTCTTCTCAGACAGGCCGGGACTGAACCGAGCGTAAAGCACCGAATAGGCGTCAGTGTTCTCGCCTTCTTTGCCCGCACTTCCGGTCACCGAGACTACCAGCGTTCTATCGCTGTTGTAGAAAGTATCCTGGGAACGGCCAGCTGCGTAAGCATGGGTCTTCTTGAACCCTTGAAGATGCGAGTCATACCATGCGAGTGTTACGTCTACTTTGGAGTCAAAAATCGAATAGAAATCCCCCTGCATTTTGCTCTTACAGACGTCCGAATCAGGCAATCTGGTTGGCTCGTTTCCCAAGTGAAGGTGTGAATCCGTTGCAGGATAGAGGGGAAGGCCTGTTAATGGATCTTCCGTCAGCAGTTTTGGGGCTCCGCCAGCGATCGGAGCGCAACAGAAGGCGAGGGCGAATACAACCGCCATAAATTTCGAAGCAGTCATGATTTTGAACCTTTCTCATTTCTTGAACTCTTCTTACTCACTGGACACCAGCTGGCGGATGCACGTTGTCGTACTCGTAGTGGACGGACATGTGTTGTTTGTCTCCATCGCCCGTGTCAACGTCATCCTCGGATTTCAGCAGAAGCCCTTTGCTCTTGGATATCCATATCTGAGCTGCTGACTTCACCCCCTCGTTTTCACTCTCCACCACGTACATTGCGGCAGCTTCACCGTTGACTGACTCAGCGCGCACGTAGTGGCATGATGTTTTCGCATTGCGAACATTCTCCTGTTGTTGTTCGAGCATGGCCTGTGGCGTCGCTTTGCTATGAATCCATTTACTATCCAGAAGGACGTAGATGACGCCGTTGACGTAGATGGTCTCGGCGATATGGGTCTTGGCTCCAGAAGAGGTTTCGGTGCTGTGCGAATGGGTCGGAATCGAATAAATCTTCGCCGCCGAGTCATATACAGGCTGACAAGTGGCGTCAGTAGCGACGGCGCGGGCGGTGAAAGCGAAGGCTAGGCCGAGAAGGCTCAGGAAAGTGGCTGTAGGTCTCATATCTGGTTTCTCCTTCAATAAGGCGCAAGGGGCGCGATCAGTTGTGATGACTAACGTCGCCGAAAACCAGCAGCGAACCATTGTTGCGAATGTCGCTCCATCGAGAGTTCCCTGCTGAAAACGGTTTGGGCGAGCCCGTTTACAAAGCGTCCGCGATTTCCTTGGCCAGCGGCTTCACCGCGTCCGTGCCGCATGGGCAGGTCATGAACATGATCCGAACCAGACTCTTGCCTTTACGCAGCATGATCATTCCGTCCGCCGACACAAATGCCTGGTCTCCGATTCCGGGAAGACCTTGCGTGTCGCCCAAGGTAGAGAGCACCTTGCCGTTCAGCTGCATCTGTTCTTCCGCCGCATTGGTATCCACCGAAAAGGAAAACACAGGCACTTCTCCCGAAGTATCTTGCTTTCGGTCCGGTTCTTCGCTTTGAAACTGCTTGAACATTCCGCCCGCGAACCCCTGGATCATCTGCTGAGTCTTCTTGTCGGCACCGCGCGCCGCCATCATCGCCGTGACGTGCTTCGCGGTCATGTCAGCTTGATTCCCTGTCGCTATGTAAGAACATCCACCGTCGGTCAGCTGCGTTCGGATGATTTGAACTCCAATCGCGCGGCTAACATCCTCTTTGCTCAACAATCGACACGGATCTCCGCCGACGCTTTCGCTGGATTCACTTCCTGACTCTCCACCGACTGAATTCACGCCAGAATTGGAGTGGCTCTCCGGGTTGGAACCGAGTCCAGGCAAGTCGCGAGTAACTTCGTGGACCTTCTCCTTCACTCGGTGCACCACGTAATACACGCCGCCTGCCGCGAGAGCGCTGACGGCAATCACCACGACGCACAGCCCAATCAGAATCTTGACGATGGGACTTCCCTTCAGCTGGGTTTGTCCGGCGATGGGAGTTGGGCCTGATCCGCTAAAGCTCGGCTGAACACGTGTCTCGGGTGGAGAAGATGTTTTCGGGACTGACTCGACGGCAGGAGATCCTGTAAAACCAATCGGGCTCCACAAGTTCGCGCCACATTTGTTGCAGAACGGCGCTCCGCTTACCGCGGCGCCACATGTATTACAGAATTTTGGCGAGGATGAGTCGTTAACTGGAATTGAAGGAACCGCAGCCGGTGACAGTATTGGAGCTAGGGGACTTGCCGGTCGGGCAACTTCCGCCAGCCTGCTATCGGTACCGCATTTATTGCAAAATATCCCAGTGACAGGCGCACCGCATTTGTTGCAGAAATTGGCCATAGTCTCCTCTTCGCGCAGTCGCCTTTAAGCGTGGAACTCTGCCGCCGTGGCGATCGCTCCGCACGAGCGCCATTGGATCGAGCGATTCGTGCGTCAGGCGAAATATCAGCCCTCATTGCAAGATCGTCAATGAAACAAGCTTTTAAGCGTGGCTTAACCGCGAACTATCTGATCCTCAACGGCTTAGGGCGTCGTATTAACAAAGCTGCCAGCAAGAGGCCGTGATAAGATTTGCCGCTATCTTCTTCGGGGGAGTGACTCCATCGGCGCTTCCGATCCAAAGGGCTCTTGTTATCGCTTCGGTCCGTTCGAACTGGATCCGGGGGCAGGCCAGCTTTCGCGCAACGGGACTCCCGTGAAGTTGCAGGACTTGCCGTGGCGCATGCTGCTCATGTTGGTGGAGCGTCCGGGCGAAGTCGTCACCCGGGACGAGTTTCGCCAAAGGCTGTGGCCGGAAAACACCTTTGTTGAGTTCGACAACAGTTTGGGAGTCGCAATCCGCAAAGTGCGCGATGCCCTCCACGACGATGCCGAGGCTCCAAGGTATGTGGAGACGCTGCCACGACGAGGATACCGTTTCCTCGCTCCGGTAACCGTCGTAGCCCCACCTGTGCCAGTCCTCGATGGCGCGAAAGCAACCGCTCATGAGCAAGACCGGGCTGCGGCGGGAACTGTCCCAGCCAACATTGCGATCCAGCCTTCACGGGGCAGGTTCCTGATTTTCGCATTCGTCGGGCTTCTTCTGATGGCGGCTATCTTCGCTGGATTGCGTTGGCGGTGGAAAAAGACCGCAACGCCCGTCCCGGTTGAATCCACAGTCGTTCCAGTACGCATGCGCCGGTCGGTCGCCGTCTTTGGCTTTCGCAACCTGACTGGGACTCCCGCAGACAACTGGCTCTCTTCGGCTTTTGCTGAAATGCTGAATACAGAACTGGCTGCGGACGGCAGGCTCCGTTTGATTTCTGGAGAAGATGTTGCTCGCACCAGGCGGGATCTGCCCCTCGGCGATGAAGACAGCCTGGCCAAGGCGACTCTGGAACGAGTGCGTGCAGAGTCCGGTGCCGACATGGTTGTGCTCGGCTCTTACACCGCACTTCCAGGCAAAGGGCAAAAACGCATTCGCTTAGATATCCGGCTGCAAGATACGAGCCGTGGCGAAATCATGATCGAACAGGCTTTTGTAGGCGGTGAAGACGACCTGTTCGAACTTGTTGGACAGGCCGGAACAGCGCTGCGCCGGAGTTTGGGAACGGGATCAGTGTCCATGCAGGCGTCAGCCCAGGCACGCGCAGCTCTGCCCACAAAACCGCTGGCAGTTCGTCTTTATAGTCAAGGACAAGCTCGAATGTGGGATTTCGACTTCATTCAGGCGCGCGATTTGCTAATCCAGGCGGTCGCCGTCGAACCGGACTTCCCGCTTTCTCATTCTGCCTTGTCTGGGGCATGGCAACATCTCGGCTACCTCTTAAAGGCCCGAAACGAGGCCGAGCGCGCCCGCTCTCTGTCTGGGCAATTAGGGCCGGAAGAGAGACTATCGATCGAAGGTCAGTATTTCTCAGCCATGGGCGACTCCCAAAAAACCATCGCGGCATACCAGAATCTCGTTTCGATGTTTCCTGACAATCTGGACTACGGTCTACGCTTGGCCGACGAGCAGCGCCACACAAACTCCGCGGATGCGTTACGAACTTTGACTGCTTTGCGACGGCTTCCCGCCCCTGCGGGCGACGATCCTCGAATTGACATGATTGAGGCCCGGGCTTGGATTGCCAAGGACTTTGCCAGAGCACAGGCACTCGGACGAAGCGCAGTTGAAAAGGGAACAGCCCAGGGATCGGGCCTCCTAGTCGCTAGGGCTTATGGGATCTTGTGTGAGATGGGCGGCAATGGAAGCTCCACTTCGCAGACGATACAGGACTGTGAAAGAGCACGTGAAGGCTATGCCGCCGCCGGAGACCGGAATAACGAGGCGCGCGTATTGAACGATTTTGCAGGCCTCTATTACTCGATGGGCGAGTTGGACCGGTCCGAAGGATTCTTTCGTCAGGCGATTACCGTGTTTAGCAAACTCGGCGAGATTGAGGGTCTTACCACCGCCTCCAGCAATTTGGGCGACATCCTGTTTGCCCGCGGGGATCTCGCGGGTGCCGAACGCGCGCTATCGGAAGCACTGCCTGGCTACAAAGAGCTCGGTGATAAGGACGGAGTCGCCCTGACCCTAAATGACCTGGCGGAGATCTCTCGGCGTCGCGGCGATTTGGAGAGCGCATCGACGATGTACCAACAGGCTAAAACTTTTGCCCAAGAGATCGACGATAAAAGTGCAATCGCATACGTTCTGCATGGAATGGGCGACCTGCTTTCTGATCGGGGAGATCTGCCCGGCGCCCGCAGGTCTTACGAGGAAGCCCTCCTTCTTCGCAAACAGATCGGCGAGATGCAGCTGGCGGCGGAGACTGAGCTCGCGATTGCCCGCTTGTCGATTGAAGACGGGCAGGCGTTCGAAGCGGAAACCGTGATCCGCAGATGCAAGGAACAGTTCCATCAGAATCAGCAGGCTGACGATGAATTCTCCGCGGGAACTGTTCTGATCGCTGCCCTCGTGTCCGAAGGTAAGTTGGGAGATGCGGCGGCACAGGTGGACGCGCAAAAACCACTGGCGGCGAAGAGCGCGAATGAACTCCTGCGACTCCAATTCGATCTCGCGGCGGCGCGTCTCAAGCTCGCCTCTGATCATCCCGAGTCGTCGCGAAAGGAACTCGAGAGCGCGCTGCGGAATGCAGCCGTCCACCAGTTTCTGGAGGTCCAGTTCGAAGCCCGTCTCGCTCTGGCCCAACTAGAAAAGAAAGTGCATCGAGACTCTGTCTCCAAAGCCGATCTCCTCGCACTCGAGGGAGACGCGCACCGCAAGGGATTTGGTCTCATCGCCACGAAAGCCTCTTCCGTCCGCAACGGTGATGCAAAGAAATCCGTCACCTGCATGCCCGCCTTTCCGGTTTTCCGTCGCTCTGCTTAGGGCAATTTCGTTCAACTCATTCCTCTGACGTGTTCGTCCTGTGCAAACTCTTGCAGACTCATTGACCTCATTCGGTCGAAAGCAATTTGGAGGGCTACGCTGCCCAACCCAACGATATGGGGTCAACCCATCTTCAATTTTTGCGTGCGCTTACGAAAATTTACTAATCGTCGATGATTCTTTACCTCGTCGGGCGTCGGCTTGTGCTCCCATTTATAGACCCGTGAGAGCATGGCTTTTGCAAACCGTACGAGAGGAGAATGCATCTCATCGACCCGGCGACGTAAGTCTTACGATTCGCCGCTGGCGGAGTTTGAGCTCATTGTTCGTCTCCTTTGGAAGGTTCAAAATCTGCTGATGAAAACAAACTGAATGGAAAACAAACCCTCCGCTCTTCCCACTGACTCCCAGTTCAAAGTGCCGCCGAGGAGCAATTCGGCGAAGCCCAAATGGCAACGCTTTCTCGTATGGGCCATCACGCTCGCAGTTCTGACTCTGATCCTTATTTTGATCCTGCATCATCGCGACGATGCCAAAGCTGCCGCGCCTTCGGGACGGCGAGGCGTCACGGGGCCGGTCACTACCACCGTGGCAACGGCTCAAAAGGGAAATATCGGCGTCTATCTTGAAGCCATAGGAACCGTGACTCCTGTCTACACGGCCTCGATTACCAGCGAAGTGATGGGCTTGGTGACGCAGGTGCATTACCGGGAAGGACAGTTAGTTCATAAGGGCGAGCCTCTGATTGATATCGATCCGCGGCCGTTCGAGGCGCAACTATTGCAGGCCCAGGGTGCATTCGAGCGCGACACCAACGTTTTGGCCGAGGCGAAGATGGATTTGCAGCGGTATCAGCAGGCGTGGGCCAAAAACAGCATCCCGAAACAAACGCTGGATGACCAGGAAAAGCTGGTACTGCAGGATGAAGGCACCGTAAAGAACGACCAAGGGACGGTGCAGTACGACCGGGTACAGGTGGCCTTCTGCCATATCACTTCGCCGATCACAGGGCGGGTCGGTCTGCGTTTGGTCGATCCCGGCAATGTTGTTCAATCGACCGGTAACACGATCCTGGCGGTCGTCACACAGGTGCAGCCTATCACCGTGATCTTCACGGTAGCGGAAGACAGCCTGGCTCAAGTGCAAGCGCAGATGAAACATGGCAAGCACCTCTCGGTGGACGCTTTCGATCGGGCTCAGAAGGTCAAGCTAGCTTCCGGCAAGCTCCTTACGTTCGACAATCAGATCGATACCACCACCGGAACCATCAAGATGCGCGCTCTTTTCGACAACAAGAACGACGCGCTCTTTCCCAACCAGTTCGTGAATACCCGGCTCCTGGTGGATACCGAACAAGGGGTCACTCTGATTCCGACTTCGGCCATTCAGCACAACGGCCAGACCGCATTTGTTTATCTCATCCAGAACGACACGGCACAGATCCGGAATATTCAGACCGGGGTCACTGATGCTGGCAATACTGCGGTTACCGGTATCAATCCGGGAGACGTTGTTGCCAATAGCAGTTTCGATAAGCTGCAGAATAATTCGAAGATCGTAATTTCGAAGCAAGCTCTGCCTTCTAGTTCGACCGAGAGTCAAGCACCGTGAGTCCGTCCCGTCCATTCATCATGCGGCCCGTGGCGACCGCGTTGCTGATGGTTGCGATTCTGCTCGCTGGAATTGTCGCCTATACGCAGTTGCCCGTTTCCGCGTTGCCTGAAGTCGATTACCCGACGATCCAGGTACTTACGTTTTATCCAGGCGCCAGCCCTTACGTGATGGCGACGACGGTGACTGCGCCGCTGGAGCGACAGTTTGGAGAACTGCAGGGACTTAGCCAGATGACCTCGACGAGTTCCGGGGGGACGTCGGTGATCGTCCTGCAGTTCAATTTGACGCTGAACATCGACGTTGCCGAAGAAGAAGTGCAGTCAGCGATCAACGCCTCGCAGAGCTATCTCCCGTCGAACTTACCGACCCCCCCGGTCTACAGCAAAACCAATCCCGCGGATGCACCTGTACTCACGCTTGCTATCACTTCGGATTCGGTTCCCTTATCACAGGTCGAAGACTTGGTGGACACACGCCTGGCCCCGAAACTTTCGCAGCTCAATGGGGTCGGCCTGGTCAGCATCAGCGGTGGACAAAAGCCAGCGGTGAGGATCCGGGCGAATCCAGTCGCGCTTTCCTCCTATGGAATGAACCTCGAAGATTTGCGGACCGCGCTGACGCAAGCGAGCGTGAATGCTGCGAAGGGCAACTTCGACGGGCCACGGCAGGACTACCAGATCGATTCCAATGATCAACTGGTCAGTAGTGCCGACTACCGCAACATTATTGTCGCCTACCGCAACGGCGCGCCCATCCTGCTAACCGATGTCGCGGAAGTAGTGGATGGGGTCGAAAACAACAATCAAGCCGCATGGATGAACCAGACTCCTGCCGTCATCCTTAATATCCAGCGTCAGCCTGGCGCTAACACGATTAGCGTCGTCAAGAGCATCAAGAGACTGTTGCCGCAACTCGAAACCAACCTGCCGGCATCCGTTCGAGTCACCACGCTGACCGACCTGACGACGGCGATTCAAGCTTCCGTCGACGACGTCGAGTTCGAACTGATGCTCACGATCGGGCTGGTTGTGCTCGTGATTTTTCTGTTCCTGCGAAGCCTCTACGCGACGATCATCCCGAGCGTGGCAGTGCCGCTCTCGCTGGTTGGGACCTTCGCCGCCATGTACGCGCTGGGCTACAGTCTCGACAATTTGTCGCTGATGGCTCTCACCATCTCCACGGGATTCGTGGTGGATGATGCGATCGTGATGATCGAGAACATCTCCCGCTTCATCGAGCAGGGTGATCCGCCCATGGAGGCTGCCCTCAAGGGCGCGGAGCAAATTGGTTTCACCATCGTCTCGCTAACCGTCTCGCTGATTGCAGTGCTGATCCCACTGCTGTTCATGGGGGATGTAGTAGGCCGGCTGTTCCGAGAATTCGCTGTGACCCTTGCGGTCACGATCGTGATCTCCGCCGTCGTCTCACTCACGTTGACTCCCATGATGGCGGCGCGAATTTTGCGCCACGAGCCGAAAGAGAAGCAAGGTCGAATCTACAGAGCATCCGAGCGCGTATTCGAAAGGATGATCGATTTCTACGGGAGAACTCTGAAGTTCGTTCTGGAGTATCAGACCATTACGTTGATGGTCGCGTTGGGTACGCTGGTCTTGACAATATTTCTTTACATCATCATCCCCAAGGGATTTTTCCCGATTCAGGATACTGGAGTGATTCAGGGGATTTCGCAGGCTCCGCAGACCATTTCGTTCTCGGCCATGGCTGAGAAGCAACAAGAACTTGCCAAGGTCATCCTTGCGGATCCCGCGGTAGAAAGTCTTTCGTCATTCATCGGCGCCGACGGAACGAACACGACTCTGAACAGCGGGAGGATGTCGATCAACCTCAAACCGCTCGCTGATCGCCACATCAGCGCAGCGGATCTCGTGCGGCGACTGCAAAACAGTCTGCAGAAGGTGCAGGGCATCTCGCTTTACATGCAGCCCGTGCAGAACATCACGGTCGACGATCGCGTGAGTCGCACGCAGTATCAATACACGCTGGAAGATCCAGACGCGAATGAACTGAATGAGTGGAGCAACCGATTCGTGCAGAAATTGCAGAGTCTGCCCGAATTAGAAGATGTTGCCACCGACCAGCAGACTGGCGGCCTGGCAGTTTCGTTGGTTATCGATCGCGTGACCGCATCGCGACTGGGCATCGCACCGGCCACGATTGACAACACGCTGTACGACGCTTTCGGCCAACGCCAGATCAACACGATGTATACCCAGCTCAACCAGTATCACGTAATTCTGGAAGCCGGCCCTCAGTTCCAGCAGAACCCCAATACGCTTCAGAATCTCTACATTCAGGCGAATGCATCGTCGGGCACCTCAGGCCCCGGAGCTTCCAACTCATTTTCATCCTCCGGGTCCTCATCGGCTGGATCGAATGCGACGACCACCTCCGTTATGTACACGCCTTCTGCTGGGGTTCTATCGCCTCCCGCGAATGCGCTCGCATCGAGCGCGAGTGCGGCCGCTTCGGGAGTGGGATCGTCGTCCAACAGCAGCACCACAACGGCGGCGAGCAACGCCGTGCCGCTCAGTGCGTTCACTCACTTCCAGCGCACGAGCGAGGCGCTGTCGATCAATCACCAGGGACAGTTTCCTTCAGTCACCGTGTCTTTCAACCTGGCACCAAACGCTGCGCTGGGCAGCGCCATTTCCGCGATCGACAAAGTGCAAAGCGATATGCACATGCCAGCGAGTTTGCAGGCGGATTTTCAGGGCACGGCTGCATCATTCAAGAATTCGCTATCGAATGAAGCGCTGCTGATCCTTGCGGCGCTGGTAACGGTCTACATCGTGTTGGGAGTTTTGTACGAAAGCTTCATTCATCCCGTGACCATTCTTTCGACTCTCCCTTCCGCCGGAGTGGGAGCACTGCTCGCACTCATGCTTTTCCGGCAGGATCTGAGCGTGGTCGCTATCATCGGAATCATCCTGTTGATTGGAATCGTAAAGAAAAATGGAATCATGATGGTGGACTTTGCACTCGAAGGAGAGCGCGAGCACGGAAAAAACGCGACCGACGCGATTTACGAAGCCAGCCTGCTCCGCTTCCGCCCGATCATGATGACGACTATGGCAGCACTGCTGGGTGGACTTCCATTGGCTCTAGGAACTGGCATCGGATCAGAGATCCGGCGGCCCTTGGGGATTGCTATGGTTGGCGGCCTTTTGTTGAGTCAGGCGCTCACGCTCTATACAACGCCAGTGATTTACATCTTCTTCGACAATCTAGGGAAGCGATTCTCCCGCTCTCGTTCTCGCGAATCGTCAACAGGTCCGGCGCAACCGGCAGAACAATCATGAACCCTTCGGAACTATTCATTCGCCGGCCGGTAGCAACTACGCTGTTGACGATTGCCATTGCTATCGCCGGCGCGATCGCGTTTACGGTCCTACCGGTTTCGCCGCTGCCACAAGTCGACTTTCCGACGATCTCCGTTTCGGGGCAACTACCCGGGGCCAGCGCACAGATCATGGCATCTTCTGTCGCTACGCCGCTCGAGCGACAGTTCGGACACATTGCCGGCGTTTCGGAAATGACTTCCGCAAGTTCGTTGGGAAGTACGTCGATCACAATTCAGTTCGACCTCAGCCGCAATATTGACGGGGCTGCGCGCGACGTCGAGGCTGCCATCAGTGCCGCCCGGACTTATTTGCCTACTAACCTGCCGGCCAACCCCACGTATCGAAAAGTCAATCCCGCCGACGCTCCGATCATGATCATCGGTCTGACTTCCACTAAGTTCGACACCGGGAAACTGTATGACGAAGCCTCGACGATTATGGAGCAGAAGCTGTCCCAGATTCAGGGCGTGGGACAGGTAGTCGTCGGCGGGAGTTCATTGCCTTCGGTAAGAGTGGATGTCAATCCGACACTACTTAACAGTCACGGCCTGACACTCTCGAATCTGCAGTCCGTTCTCAGCACCCAGAATGCGGATATCGCGAAGGGTCAAGTCACATACGGGGCGGTTACGGCGGATATTGTCGCCAACGACCAGATCTCTCAGGCCGAACAGTACAAATCGCTAATCGTCGGAAGCCACAACGGTACAGCGGTTCGACTCTCGGATGTCGCCACCGTTTGGGACTCGGTGCAAAACGTCCGTTCTGCTGGCTACCTCAACGGAATTCCTTCCGTCACGGTGATTATCTTCCGCCAGCCTGGCGCCAACATTATCCAAACCGTCAACAACATTCGCACTCAATTGCCGTTTCTGAAAGCGTCCATTCCCCAGGGAATTGAAAGCACCATCGTCCTCGACCGCACGACCACCATTCGTGCTTCGGTGAATGACGTGGAACGAACGCTGATCATTTCAGTTTTCCTGGTTATCCTGGTGGTGTTCATATTTCTGCGCAACGGCCGCGCTACCCTTATTCCCAGCGTTGCCGTCCCCGTATCGCTGATCGGAACATTCGGAGTGATGTTCCTGCTCGGCTTCAGCATCGACAATTTGTCCCTCATGGCCTTAACCATCTCGACGGGCTTCGTCGTCGATGACGCCATCGTGGTGATGGAGAATATCTCCCGCCATCTCGAACAAGGGATGAAGCCGTTTGAAGCGGCCCTGTTAGGAGCGAAAGAGATTGGATTCACGGTCTTCTCAATCAGCGTCTCGCTCATCGCAGTCTTCATTCCGATTCTGATGATGGGCGGCATTGTCGGCCGACTCTTCCGCGAATTTGCCATTACGCTCTCCACGGCCATTGTGGTCTCCATGGTGATTTCGCTGACCACGACGCCTGCCATGTGCGCCCATCTGCTCAAGGAGGAGAAGCCGGAAAATCATGGCAGCCTTTATCGTGCCAGCGAAAAGTTTTTCGCCTGGACCCTTGAGACCTATCGGCGGACGCTGATTTGGGCGCTCGACAACTCTGCGCTGATGTTGGTGATTTTGCTCTTCACCATCGCACTAAATGTTGTGCTCATCTACAAGATTCCCAAAGGCTTCTTTCCGCAGCAGGATACAGGCGCGATCGTGGGAGGAGTGCAAGGGCCACAGGATTCGTCTTTCCCTGCCATGGATAATTCGATTCGCCAGTTGGTAGGCGTGATCAAGAGCGACCCCGCGGTTGCGAACGTGAACGCATACACCGGCGGCAACGGCTCGACGAATACTGGATTCATCTACATCGCACTCAAACCGCTCAATGAGCGCAAGGTGGGTGCTCCGGAAATCATCAATCGTCTCCGGCCCAAATTGAATCGTCTGCCTGTCGCGTCGGCTTTCCTGCAGGCATCGCAGGACTTGCGCATCGGCGGTAGATCGAGCAATGCCCTTTACCAATACACCATTCAGTCTGACAACGTTCAGGATCTGTCGACGTGGGGACCCGTTCTGCTCAACGAGATGAGAAAGATTCCGGGATTGCAGGACGTAAACTCCGATCAGCAAAACGGAGGTTTGGAAGAGCTTCTCACCTATGACCGGGCCAGCGCGGCACGGCTTGGACTGACTGCGCAGGCATTGGACTCTTCCCTCTATGCCGCGTTCGGGCAATCCGAGGTTTCAATTATCTATACGCAACTGAACCAATACTATGTCGTTCTCGAAGTTGCACCGCAGTACTGGCAAAGCCCGCAAGGCCTGAAGAACATCTACCTGCGCGCCGCGAACAGCAGTGCGACAACGAGTGCGAACAACGGATCAACCGCATCCGGCAGTTCTACGAGTGGCAACATGCCTGGTACCGGTAATGTTCCACTCATGACAGTGTCGAGCGCGCAGGACAACACGACCCCACTCGCCGTGAACCACACCGGTTTGTTCCCCTCGGTGACGGTGTCATTCAATCTTGCTCCCGGCGTATCTCTAAGCGACGCGACCGAACGCATCACAGAGATGCAGCAGCGATTGGGTACACCCGCGACCGTTCGCGGGTTCTTCGCCGGAACTGCGCAGGCTTATCAACAGTCACTCAGCACAGAACCCATGCTCGTTGCCACGGCGTTGTTGGCGGTCTACATCGTGCTGGGAGTGCTCTACGAAAGCCTCGTCCATCCTCTGACGATTATCTCGACGCTGCCATCCGCGAGCGTGGGCGCAATGCTGGCGCTGATGCTTTTCAAGATCGATCTCAATGTGATTTCGATTATCGGAATCGTATTGCTGATCGGAATCGTGAAGAAGAACGCCATCATGATGATCGATTTTGCTCTGGTCGCCGAACGCCAGGAGGGAAAGAGTACGGCGGACGCTATCTTCGAAGCATGCATGCTGCGCTTTCGCCCAATCCTGATGACCACGATGGCTGCACTATTCGGTGCGTTGCCACTCGCCTTTGGCACCGGGACTGGCTCGGAGCTGCGCCGGCCGCTGGGCATCACAATTGTCGGCGGCTTGATCGTCAGCCAGATGCTCACCCTCTATACGACGCCGGTGGTTTATCTGTTCCTCGACAGGCTGCGCCTTAGATTTCAGAAAAAGCCCGAGGGAGTAATTCAATCGCCCGCACCCGAACCAGGTTAGATCGATGAATCGAACAGCGGAATGCAACGACGATGGCCGGATGTTACCAGGTATAAAAGTTATGAATATCTCCCGAATAAACCGAAAGCGCAGAGTAAAGACTTGCTGCTGTGTAGCCGCACTCACGCTCGCGCTGTCGGCGTGCGTAGTCGGCCCAAAATATCATCCGCCTGCGCCCCAGGCGCCGGCACCCGCTTATAAGGAGTCTCCAACGCAGTCTCAAGACAACGGGAACTGGAATGTCGCCCAGCCTGCGGACGCCACAATACGCGGCAAGTGGTGGGAAATCTTCAATGACCCTGAGCTGAACGCTCTGGAAGAACAGCTCAATGTCAACAACCAGAACATCAAACAATACTTCGAGAACTTCATGGAAGCTCGGGCAGTCGTTCGCGAGGCGCGCTCGCAGTATTTCCCCACGCTTTCAACCGCTCCTTCTGTCAGCCACTCGCGCACCTCCGGCAATCTGAGGGGCCTGTCCACTGTAAATACCACCGGCACGGGCACGACTACAGCGACAACGTCGCAACTGGAGAGCACTCTCTATTCCTTGCCACTGGAGGCTTCCTGGGCACCAGACCTTTGGGGCAAAGTCCGGAATACGGTTCGGCAAGCTCAGTACTCAGCTCAAATCAGCGCGGCAGACCTGGAGAACGAGCGCCTTACGGAGCAGGCGGCCCTGGCTGAATACTTCTTCGAGATTCGCGGGCAAGACGCATTGCAAAAGCTCTTTGATGCCACAGTCGTTGCCGATCAGAAGCAGCTCGATCTCACCCGGTCGCTGTACGAAAGCGGAATGACCACTCAAATTTCAGTGGTCGAAGCTCAGACAACGTTACAGACAGTACAAGCCGGTGCGACCAACGTAGCAATCGCCCGCGCGCAGTACGAACACGCGATTGCCATGCTCATCGGCAAGGCGGCGACAGGATTTTCGATTCCTGTGAAACCAATGACAGTCGCTCCGCCGCCAATCCCCGTTGGTGTGCCGTCCGAGTTGCTGCAGCGGCGCCCTGATGTCGCGGCCGCTGAGCGCACGATGGCTGCGGCCAACGCCGCCATCGGCATTGCACACGCTGCTTATTATCCGAACCTCAGTTTGACAGGACAAGCCGGCTTTGAGAGCTCGGCGATCGGCAATTGGTTCTCTTGGCCCAGCCGCTTTTGGTCGGTCGGCGCGTCGCTTTCGGAAACCATCTTTGACGCTGGCCTGCGCCGCGCAACCGTGCAGCAATACGTATCTGCGTACAATGCGGATCTTGCCGCTTATCGGCAGACCGTCCTCACTGCATTTCAGCAAGTCGAAGATTCTCTCGCTGAAGTGAGAATCCTTTCGAAGCAGATTCAGCAGCAACAAGAAGCTGTGAAATCCGCTCAAACCCAACTCAAGCTGGAAGAGGCTCGATACGAAACCGGCATCGACCCGTACGTCGACGTGTTGATCGCGCAGACAACGGTGCTGTCGAACATGCAAACCTTGAATAGTCTTCAAGTCCAGCAGATGACCTCCGCGGTAGCACTGGTTCAGGCTCTCGGTGGAGGTTGGGATAGTTCGCAGTTGCCGACCCCGACGCAGGTCACGCAGAGACCCGCCACGAGCGAGACGACAGTCGAACAATAGCGATGCATTGTGCTTGAAGCGAATGTCGGCATTGAAGAATTTTGGCAATGTTTACGCGACATTACAATCGATTCCTGGTTGAACTGCAGCCATTCGGTTGATTGAAGGAATGCACATTGAAACGCATCGTCCTGCTCTCGCTGTTCGTTATTTCGGTCGTCGAATTCTCCCTGGAACACGGCAGGATCGATCTGGTGCTGATGACTTCGACGTCAGCCCTCCTGCTTTGGAGTGCGGTATATTCTTTCCGGAGATCCCACGCCATGCGAAAAGGTGGCCGCCAAGTCGCAGTGAAGACGCGCAGTCATTAAACCTTTCAGCTCTGGCCTGCGAATGAGGGTAAGCCGCGTCCCGGTGGACGCTTACTGCGAAGAGATGCGGTCCGGAAAAGGAGCCTGCCGGGATGAAACTCTCTGCCATGCGCGTGCTCAGAATGGTAATCGTCGCGGCGATTCTGCTGGAACTGTTGTACCTAGGGGACTGGTGGGCATTCCGGGTCCGCGTCTCCCATGGGACCGCGTATGGTAGCGTCGACGTCCATCAATTCCTGGCGACCTCGCTGAAGGGCAACAAGACGGAGTATGACATGACGGGGACCGTTCAGAAGACGTGCAGCCATTCCATCTTCCCGCAGGGACGTAATCCCGCGTGTTGGTGGCTGGAACACCATAAGTCGCAGTGGGACCAATAATTCGAGGCGATCGACGTCTGATCTAATCATGAAGTGCTACCTACTTTGTCTGGTAGCAGCCGATGTCTATCTTCCCGGATTGGACTCGCGATGAGCCGTCAAGATCCAGTTCTCCTACCGGTACTCCCTCACTCGTTCCACGGCAATCGCAGGAGAATCGGAGCGCAGATGAAAATCCTTGGTGGCGTCAACAAAATGAGGATCCTGAAAACGGGAATGGCGGTCATTCCCCGTGGATTGAACATAGTTGTCGAATCCGGTAACCGATCCAGCAACTTCTCCCCACGTGCTTGCCTTTGAGCCCGAAGCACAGTAATAAAGGTTGTGATCGATGTTGACGGGCGGGTGTTGTTTGTCGAGTTGCGATTTGTTCACGGCGACGAGACAGCGAGATCCCGCGTAGACAATATTGTTCGCGAAAACATTGTCTGCCATGTTCCACTGCATCTGGAACTCGCCCGATCCTGTCGCTGACGTATCGTTGTCGTAGAGCGTGTTGTTGACGACAGTGCAGTGCTCTGTGTGTCCACGCTCAGGTGCATACCCTCCGATAGAGACACCTGCAGTATGGCCGTGATAGATCAGGTTATTTCGTGCCGTGATGTAACTGGTGGCGCGGTCCTTGTGCTCACTGGCCAGTTCGATTCCAAAGTCCACATCATGAATGACGTTCTGTTCGATCACAACCCTGGTGCCACCATCGACGTAAATGCCGTCGGAATTTTCTTCGTCGCGATACGCCGGGTTTCCCCGCGAGGTAATGTTATAAACCAGATTGCCGCTTACCACGCCGTCGCGCGCCTGATCAACGGTAGGGTCGGGCGCGGTGCGTTCGAAACCGATGACGTCGATTCCGATGTTGTTATTGTCGTGGACAACGTTGTGCGTAATTCGGAAATTCGTGACGTTTCCATTCACTACCAGCGATTCGCTCGAACCAGTCTTGAGATGATGCACCTCATTGCCGTCAATCACCAGTTCACTGATTGGGCTCTTGGCGTCGGTGCCGTATACCGCAATGCCAAATCCGTTGGCACCATGTCCTGGGCCATCGCGCCCGTCAAAAGTTTGCTCAATGTGATGGACGTTGTTCCTCAGCAGTTCTATATGGGAGCCGGATCCCATCACACTTATGCCGAGAGGGGTCAGCCGATGTTCGGTGGTGCGGTAGTTGCGAATTTCAAAACCCTCGATTCGCACGAAGCTCTTGTTATGAATGGTTAAGATTGCGCTTCTGCCATCCGGGGTGAAATGCTGGGCGTCAAGAATCGCCGTCTCGCCCGGATAGCTTCGAAAGGTGATGTATCCATCAGTCGCATTTCCGGATGTCTTGATGGTCACGAGTTCTTCGTAGACCCCGCCTCTGACATTGACCGTACTACCCGCACTCACGGTGTCTGCGGCATGTTGAACGGTGCGCCAAGGTGCCGTTTGAGTGCCGGGGTTGGAATCATTCCCAGTCGTCGACACATAGAAGGAGGAGTTGGATTGGCCAAAAGCTCCTGAGACGCAAACAAACAACATTAAAACGATTGACAATTTCACACTCATCACTCCGAAGAAAGGTTTTCAGCGCTGCGCAACATTGTTGAACCGTTGCCTCAGATCTTTACAAAAACCTTCCGGCGGTACATCCAATACAGGATCAGCCAGAAGGTCAGTACCACGAGGAAACCGTGCAGCGCGGGCTGGAAAGTCGGCCCGGCGATAAACGAGATCGCTCCACCGAAGTGGCGGTCTAAGGCACCGCCGACGAAGGCCTCCATCGTCCAGCTCATTACATAGACGGCGATCGAGTTCATGCCGACCACGAGCAGGGGAAACGCCCATCGCAGCCATCCTTTTATCTCGATAAGCGCATAAAAACCGGCGAGGATCAGTAACACCAGGCCACCGCTATACAACGTGTACGACGATGTCCACACTCTTTTGACGATGGGGCAGACGCCCGCCCATTGACAGACCAGTCCCAGCAGTACCAGAGCGACTCCCGTGACGACGAGCCCTTGCAGTTTTTGTTCTTTCGATTTCTTTCCCTTAAGCCATTCTCCTGCCAAAAGTCCCATGATCATGGTGCCGAGGGTGGGAATGAAACTCAGCGTTGACCAACCACCTTCGTTAAAGACAAAGGGATGTTCGCGTGGAAAGAGATTCAAGAACCAGACATCAAAGGCCCACGAGAGGTTCGAGTTCTTGTTCCAATGCGAAAAAAATCCGGTATAGAGGTGAGGCCAGTTCTGCGGAACTCCGACGCGCGAGTAATCGAACTGCGGACCCGGCGCCGGATACAGCGCGAAAGCCGCCCAAAAGAAGATCAAGATCAGCACCAGCGTCACGACTTGCGTTCGCACGCGGGTGAACCCCAGCAAAAACAGGAAGACGTAGCCCAATCCGATCTGCGTCAGCGTGTCCTCAAATGTGAAGTATGTCTGAGTTGAGTGGAGGGAGCGAAGGAAAATTCCGAGAAAAATCAGAATCAAAGCGCGACGAACTGCGTGCCCAAACATGGGACCAAAGGTCTGCCCCTTCATTTTCCGGCTCGCAATGGAAAACGGCAGAGCGGCGCCCACCAGGAATGAAAACGCTGGCTGGATCAAGTCATGCAACGAGCACCCTTGCCACTCAACGTGCTGAGTGTTGAAGGCGATCACGCGCCAGACGAGGCTGTTCGGAAACGCACGCGCCACGTCGAATAGACGCATGGCCTCTGCGAGCATCAGGACCATCACCAACCCCCGGAACGCATCCAGCGAAAGCAGCCGGGTGATCAGTTCGGACTTTCGTCCAGTCTCGACGACTGGTGCTTCCGTGTTTAGACTCTCAACCGGTGCGCTTTCGATCATCAGAGCCTCCTGGTGTTGGCGGATCTATACCTGAACTGCGAAGCCGGGAGAATCCGAACGCGCGTCCGAATTCCCGCGCGTGAAGTCTGGAAATTTCTGTGGCGCTCCGTTCTGCGAGACGGAAGCTTCGCTCAAAGGAGTCGGCGCGCTCCACGCGGCGGCATCGTAAACATTGATGTCGGGCACGAGCCCATTTTTCAGGCAATCCATCAACCGGAAATTCATGACGTAGTCCATCCCGCCGTGCCCGCCCATTTTTCGGGCGAGCTCTCCGGTTTTCTTCCAGAGCGGGTGCTCGTACTTTTCGCGAAACGCATCGATGGCTTCCCAGTCTTCTTTCATTGAGCCATCTGCCTGCTTCGCACCATCGAGGAAAATCCTGGCCGGATAGTCCGCAAATATTCCTTTTGTTCCTGAGATCGAATTGAGTCGACTGTAAGGTCGTGGATTGACCACGTCATGCTGAAGGAGGATCGTGCGGCCTTTTTGTGTTCTGACAATGCTGGTGTTCATGTCGCCGCAAATGTATTTTTCGGCGCGTTTAGGGTCACCCTCAGGAAAACTAGCTTTCACATATGCGCTGAGGGAAGCCTCTGCCGAACTCACGGAAACCATGTAGTCGAAGCGGTCGCCGCGATGAATGTCCATGTAATGGGCGACGGGCCCCAAACCATGGGTGGGATACAGGTTGCCATTGCGCTCCATATGCGGGACGCGACGCCACAGGCCCTCGCCTTCATTCGCAGTCAAAATCTTTCGCAGGTCGTGAAGATAGGCTGCTTCTCCGTGGGTTATCTCGCCGAAAAGTCCGTCGCTCACCATATTCAGCACCATCATTTCCGTATCGCCATAGCAGCAGTTTTCCAGAATGACGCAATGCTTTCGCGTGGCCTCGGATGTATCAACGATGTCCCAGCACTCCTGCAATGTCGTGCAGGCGGGCACTTCCACGGCAGCATGCTTGCCATTCTTCATGGCATCGAGCGCCATCGGAACGTGCCAGTTCCAGGGCGTCGCAATGTAGACAATGTCGAGATCGAGCTGGGTCAGATTCTTGAAATCCGTTTCATCTTTGCCGAAGCCCCTGGGCTCCGGTTGGCCGGTGTCCGTGACCATCTTTTGTGCGTGTGCAACTTTCGCGGGTACCAGATCGCAGATCGCCTTGATCTCCACGTTTTCTACGGCGAGCAGCTCCCCCAGTAAACTGGTCCCCCGTCCGCCAACGCCGATGATTCCCAACCGAACTCGCTCCCGTGCCTCGAACGGGACGCCGATCATCGTCGCCTTCGTGCTCTTGGGTGCGGCGGCAAGTGAACGGGGCCCTAGAATGTCGGTCGCAACCACGAGTCCCGCGCCACCGATCGCGGTGGTCTTGAGGAAACTTCTTCGGGAGATTTCCTTCGACTCTTGATCCATTCCCATGTGAGCGGTCTCCTATGGAGAAGCGGCAAGCTTGTATTTTTCAAGGACTGTCGGGCGTTTGGTGCCGCACCGGAAAAAACGAAATGAAACGATATGAATAGTAACAGTTCGACAGTCAGGCGGCTGAGAGAAATTTATCACCAGCTTTGGCGGCTTCCGGGAACCGATAGCTTGAGCCATGGGAAGCCATTGTTGGCGGAGTTGGAATGGTCAGCTTAGCTGGATGGCTGACCGACGGAAGCGTCCAGCGGAGATTGTCGTGGTCTGGGACACGTTCGCGCGCAGCACAGCTCAAAAATCCCTATGGTGTGTAGTAAACCACCCACCCATTAAGGGGCCCGGACATCTTCATCCGCGCTCTCGGGCTGGGGCAGCAATCCGTACACGTCCAGTTCCCCTTGGGTCGCGACGTACACTTTTCCGTTGGCGACGGTTGGTACGACAAACTTTACCGCTATGCCACCCTGGTCGCGTGCCGAATTCTGACCGGTGTTGTACAACTCTCGGGACAAGTTGACCGCGTCGTATGCGTGCAACCAAACATATCCGCCCTTGGCGGTGCTTAGAGCCCAAACGATGCCGTTCGTCGATCCATTTGCCGATACCGCCGGTGTCGCCCCTGGATAACCAAACAGAGAAGGCGATTCTGAAGTCGGCGAGCTGGAAAGCAGCCCGTTCGACAACAGATAGGATTTTAGATAGTCGCTGACTCCGCAAAAGTAAATATTGTTCTGCCAGTATGCGGGCATGCTGTGCGCCGTCGGAACGGTGCCTGCTGGAAGCGTTTGAAGAACCTGATTTCCCGAGGCATTGTACTTACCAAGGTTGGTGCGATCGACCAGGTAGACTACCCCCTGCTTGCCGGCGGCTACGAGCAATTCAGTGGGGGCAGTGGTTTGGGTTGGCAACAGCATCGGTGCCCCTGATCCCAAATCAAGATCGGAGTTGTTGAGCGATTGGAAATTGGAAGGCAGAAAATAGTCGCTGATGGTTAGGGCGCTTCCGGTGAAACTGAAGTTCACGAGCGCCTCTCCGTAGTCTAGCCCTCCGGTGTTAATGTCAGTCGTTCCATTCCCGAGCATGACGTAGATATTTCCGTTTTCATCCACGGCAGGCGCAGCGCCACTTTGCCAGATTCCCCCCTCGACGCCGTTCGGAGTCGTATTAAATACCGCAACTTGCTGCAGGCTGCCCTCCTGATATCCCATGATCCATCCGTGATAGGGCTGGATGTCGCAATGAGAGGCCCAGCTGATGAAGACAACTCCGTTGTTCAGGAACAATCCTGCGCGTTGGTTTTGTGTTTGCGGGTTGAAGGTGACGGTTCCGCTGGAAGAAGGATACGAAGCTTGGATCACCACCGGACTTCCTGGCGTTTCCAAACCTGTCGTGATATCCAACGCGTGCAGAGTCTGGTAGTACGAAGTAGTTGCACCCGAAACCACTTTGGTCCGAGCCAGGACAAATATCACATTCGTTTGCGGATCGATGACCGGCGTAGAGGTGATCCCGACCTGGGGCGAAATGTTACTGCAGCCTCCAATGTCGGTGGTACTCAGCGTTTGTGCTCCATTGGTGAGGAAGCTTACCTGCCACAGGGGCGTGGTCGAGGTACCATCAGCGTCGAAGGCATAGACGCTGTCGTTTTCGGTTGCCACGTATGTGACATTGTGCACGCCCTGGCCTGGAATGCTGACGCCCTGGACGTACAGCGGCTCTGCGTAAATCTGACCGTCGACCGGGTAAGAGAAAATCTTGCCGAACTGGGTTGAATTCACATTTCCCGTCGTGAGTACGGTTTCTTGCAGGTTCTGACCAGTACGCCCATCGTCATTATGGTAGACAAAGGTCCCGCTGTAAGAGGTAACGATGACCGGCACGCTTGCTGTTTGTGTGGTGTTGGCGGTGCTGGTCGCAGTGATGACGTGCGATCCAGGTGCAGTCGGGGCCGTGTAGAAACCGCTGCTCGATATCGTGCCTACCGAACTGCTACCGCCAACCGTGCCGTCCACAGACCAAGTGACGCTCGAGCTGGCAACACCACTGATATAGGCTTGCAACTGCGAGCTCTGATCCGGTGTCACTGAAACTTGAACCGGAACGATCGAAACGGTGCTGCTAGGTGCGGTGGCCGTTCCGCTCAGGTTGACGGTTTGTTGCGTGGACGGATCATTGTCAGTGACCGTGACGTAACCCGTCCTGGTTCCCGTTGCGGATGGCGTGAACGTCACCTGCACGGTGCAGTTCGCACCGGCAGCAAGCGAAGTTCCGCAGGTGTTGGTTTGTGCGTAGTCTCCACTGGCGACGATGCTGAGAATGTTTAGAGTAACGGCGCCTGTGTTCGTCAGCGTGACTTTTTGAGAAGAACTTGTGGTCAACAGATTTTGTGCGGCAAAGGTCAAACTTGTCGGCGACAACGACGCGCTGGGACCTCCACTCGTTCCGGTCCCGGTGAGCGCAACCGATTGCGGGCTTCCCGTCGCATTGTCGGATACAGAAATCGTTGCCGTTCGCGTTCCCACCACCGTCGGCGTGAATGTGACGTTGATCGTGCAGTTTGCCCCGCTGGCCACTGACGAACCGCAATTGTTGGTTTGAGAGAAGTCTCCGGGATTCGTGCCTGTGACGGCGATGCTTGTAATCGAGAGCGTACTGTTGCCGATGTTGAAAAGTGTAACTCCGCTCACCGGGCTCGACGTCCCGACACCTTGGGCAGCGAAGGTAAGGTTGGCAGTGCTGAAACTGATGCCCGAACTGTTGCCGGTTCCCGTCAGCGCGACGGTTTGGGGACTTCCGGACACATTGTCGGCCACGGAGAGATTTGCTTGGCGCGAACCCGATGCAACCGGCGTGAACGTGATGCTGATCGTACAGTTTGTGGCCGCAGCCAGGGAGCTTCCGCAATTGTTGGTCTGAGTGAAGTCCGATGGATTCAATCCCGTGATCGTAATGCTGGTCAGAGTCAGACTTGAGTTGCCTGTGTTGCTCAACGTCACATTCTGAGGATTGCTACTCGAGCCTACCGTGACGCTGCCGAATGAAAGACTGACTGGCGTGAGGCTGGCAGCTGGCGCAACCCCTGTTCCAGTTAGCGCCACAGTTTGAGGACTTCCCTGGCACTGTCGGCAATGCTGATGGTCGCCGAGCGCGTCCCCGATGCCGTGGGAGTAAAGACTGCGTTGATGGAACACGATCCGCCGGCGGCGATCGAACTGCCGCAATTGTTGGTCTGCGAATAATCGCCGGCGTTGGTTCCGGTAATGCTGACGCTCGTGATTGTCAGTGCGGTCGAGCCCGTATTCGTGAGAGTCACAGTCGAAACCGTACTGGACGACCCGACGGACTGGTTAGCGAAGGTGATGCTGGAAGGTGAAAGAACGACAGTCGCAGACGTCCCGATTCCGGTCATCGGAATCGTTTGCACGGCTCCAGTCCCGCTATCGGTGAGCGTGATTGTGCCGGCGATCGTGCCGCTGGCAGTTGGAGTGAAGCTCACGTTAATGGTGCAACTTGCACCCGATGCTACCCCGGCGTTGCAATTGCTGGTCTGCGAGTAATTGGGCGAGATCGTTAGCTTCGAGAACGTCAATCGGGCGCCTGTGTTATTGGAAAGCTGGAGAGTCTGGGCGGCACTCTTCACGTTCAGCGCTTGGGTACCAAAACTCAAGCTGGTGGGAGCAAAAGTGATGCTGCTGCTCGCGCCCGTGCCGGTCAAGCCGACGCTCTGCGGGCTATTCGCAGCGTTGTCCGTTATCACCACCGATCCCGAATTCGTCCCAACGACAGCCGGATCAAAGGTAACGTTAATCGTGCAACTTGCTCCCGCAGCGACGGAAGCGCCGCAAGTATTGGTCTCGGAATAGCTACCCGTTGTCGAAACGCTGCTGATGGTCAACAGTCCGCTGCCCGTGTTCGTCAACGTGACCGTTTGCTTTGTACTCATTGTGTCCACATTCTGGCTGGCGAAAGTGAGTGTGGCTGGGGAGAACGTAGCCGTCGCCGCGGCCGATCCCGTGCCGCTGAGGTTGACCGTCTGGGGGCTGCCGGCTACGCTATCGCTAATGCTGATGGTTCCGGTTAGCGTACCGGTCGTTGCAGGTGTGAACGTAACGCTGATTGTGCACGTGGCGCCCGAAACCACGGAAGTTCCACAATTATTTGTCTGACCGAAGTTTCCAGTTGCACTGATTGATGTGATCGCAAGCGTAACGCTGCCTGTGTTCGTCAGCGTTACATTTTGAGGGGAACTTGTGGTGCCCACCGTCTGCGAGCTGAATGTCAGACTGCTCGGGGAAAGAGTTACCGCCGACGAAGCTCCAGTTCCAAGCAGGCTCACGGTCTGCGGACTTCCTGTTGCGTTGTCGGTGATCGAAATATTGGCTGTAACCGTGGAGTTGATCGTCGGAGAAAACGTGACGCTGACGGTGCAACTGCCACCGCCGGGAAGCGTACCCGGGCAATTGTTCGTCTCCCCAAATTGATTGGTGTTCGTGCCAGTGAGGGCGATGCTGCTGATCGCAAGATTCGCGCTGCCCGAATTCGTCAGCACGATACTTTGCGGAGCACTGGTAGTGCCAATCGTTTGCGAACCAAAGGCTAGCGCGGTGCTCGACAGGGTTGTAGCGGGGTTTTGCAGCAGGATCGAAACCGTGTTGTCTTCCGAATTGGAAACCACGAGATCGGGCCTGCCGTCGAGATTGAAATCGCCGACTACCATACCGATCGGCTCTTCTCCCGTCGGGAACGTTTGCACCTTTGCCTCGTTAAAGGTGCCGTCTCCGTTGCCAGGCAAAATAGAAACTGTATTGTCACCGTAATTAACAACGGCGATAGAAAGCTTGCCCGTGTCGTAAGCATCAAAGGCACTGATCGCGAACGGCAAATTTCCCACCGGATAAGTCACGCCGGATGCAAAAATTCCTCCTCCGTTGTTCAAGAGTACGGAAATCGTATTGCTTCCATTATTCGCTGCGACGAGATCGAGCTTGCCGTCTCCATTCAAGTCCGCGGCCAATAAACCGTCTGGATCCGAACCCGTCGGATAGTACGACGCGCTGGCAAAAGTACCGTCCCCATTGCCAAACAGAACCGCGACATTGCTGGTCGCCGAATCAGCAGCGGCAAGGTCCACAATTCCATCTCCGTTGAAATCGCCAACCGCAATGGCGTTCGGGCTCGACCCGCTGGGATAGGTCACCTGCGGTTGGAAGGTTCCATTGCCGACACCGAGGTAGACGGAAATCGTGTTGTCGGCGCTATTGATTTCTGCGACGTCGAGGTAGCCGTCCCGATTAAAGTCAGCGACGACGATACCGATCGGTTCGGTTCCGGCGACATAGTCCACATGACTCTGGAACGTGCCATCGCCGTTCCCCAATAGAACGGAGATGTTGTATGAAGCACGATTGGCGGTAACCAAGTCCAACTTGCCGTCTCCGTTAAAATCGCCGACCGCGATCGCGATGGGATCTGTACCGGTGGCGAATGAGGCTTGCGCGGCGAAGGTGCCGTCGCCATTTCCAATCAGGATAGACACCGTGTTGGACCCGCGATTGACGATTGCTATATCCGGCCGCCCATCACCGTTGAAATCC
The DNA here is from genome assembly GCA_963793945.1 of uncultured Acidobacteriota bacterium. Classification (GTDB taxonomy): domain Bacteria; phylum Acidobacteriota; class Terriglobia; order Terriglobales; family Acidobacteriaceae; genus Sulfotelmatobacter. The sequence goes on from CAWCCE010000006.1 coordinate 153,841, forward strand.
GCCACCACCATGCCGCGCGGATCTACTCCCACGCTAAGGGCTGGTCCTGTCATTGCAAGCGTCGATGCAGATCCAGCGATTTGAAAGGGCTGCGCATTGGAAACTCCGCCTGCACCGCCCGTATTCTTCACCGTAACTTGGGCCGTCCCAGCAGTTGCCAAGTCCGAAGCCAACAGCGAGGCTTGGATTGTTCCGGCGCTGATAAAGGTAGTTGTGCGACTCGACCCGTTCCAAAGAACTGAATCTCCGGAAGCGAATCCGGCTCCGTTTATTGTCAGCGTGGTTGCAGGACTGCCAGGTGCCGCCGAAGTCGGTGACAGCGGCTGATTCAGTAACGGAACTGGGCTGCTACCGGATGTCCCCGTTCCCGTGAGCGTCACCGGGACCGGTGAAACGGCGGACGTGAGCGTCACATTGAGCGTGGCATTGCGGCTGCCCGCAGCGGAGGGAGTGAAAACTACATTGATATTGCAGGAAGCTCCGACGGCGACACTGCCGCACGAGTTCGTTTGAGAGAAATCCGTTACGTTCGTGCCTTGAAAGGTGATGGCCGAAACCTTCACCGTGTTTTGCCCGACATTTGAGAGAGTAACGATCTGGGAGGCAGACGACGCGCCTACAGCCTCGTTGCCGAAATTCAGGCTGCCCGGAGTGAGGCTGACAATGGCACCTGTTCCGCTGAGTGCGACGACCTGCGGACTGCCTTGAGCGTTGTCGCTGATCGTGAGCGTTCCACTGACCGTCCCGTTGGCCGCTGGTGTGAAAGAAACCGAGATGGTGCAGCTAGCTCCAGCCGCCAGCGTAGCTTGGCAGGTATGTGTCTGAGAGAAACCTGAGCTGGGCCGAATGCTCGACAGGGTTAGAGAAGAAGTTCCGGTATTGGTGACTGTAACGATTTGGGGCGAGCTGGTTGTCCCCCTCAATTGCGTCCCAAAAGTGAGACTGGTCGGCGCTAAAGTAACGGCCGGGGCCGCGCCGTAAGCAACCGCACTATAGAAGACCGCCGTGATGAGGCCGAGTAGAACGCCGCCTCTGCGGCAAGCGATCGAACAGGAAAAAAGGCGGCTGACACTCCGCAGAGAAAGTGAGGATATCCAGAAAAGAGTCAAGAAGACCGCCCCGTATTCGAGATTTGCGAGCTTGGCCTGGACCGAACGTAGGGGGAAACAGGGGAAATACGGGGGAATTACAGGGAAGGACTAGGATGATTATGTCACAGGTACTGAAGTTTACATAGGGCGCTTTCTCCTTAACTTGCAATGGTTTGCGAGGGCTTAAAGTGCGTATCAGTCGTAAACGATGGTCATCCCATCACCACTCCAGCAAAAGAGGGTCAGCACCACCGTCTGGCTTCCATTCCCAATTCGCACCAAGACCGAGCCGGAAGCCAGTCTGGAGTGGACTCAGACCAAAATCTGATCACTCTTTGCTCCGCCTGTCACACGGCGATTCATCGGCCTCAAGCCATCTCTTAAGATGCCAGTGTGAAAAGTCCCCACTTCATTTCTTCACCTCCGCATACCCGAAAACAGCCTTGAGTTCCAGGAATTCCTCGATTCCAGCTTCTCCCCACTCTCGGCCATTCCCGGACTGCTTGTAACCGCCGAAGCAGGCACTGAAATCGATCCGAGCCCCGTTCACATGAACGTTACCGGCACGAATGCGCTTGGCCACTCGGCGGGCGTGTTCCAGGTTGTCAGAGCTCACGAATCCGGCCAAGCCGTATGGCGAGTCGTTCGCGATTCGAACAGCATCTTCTTCATCTTCGTAGGGAATGATGCAGAGGACTGGACCGAAGATCTCTTCTCGGGCGATTGTCATATCGTTCCCGACATCCATGAACACTGTGGGCTTTGCGAAGTAACCCGTGTTGATGCCGTCAGGTCGTCCGGTTCCTCCAACGACGAGCGTGGCTCCTTCTTCGATGCCACGGCTGATGAGCCGTTGAACCTTTTCGAATTGAGCTTCGCTCACGAGAGGGCCAACGGCCGTATCTTCCGCACGCGGGTCACCGACTTTCGTGGCCTCGGCCTCTTCCTTTGCAAGAGACGCGGCTTCCGCCATTTTCTTTCGCGGAACGAGCATGCGCGTAGGCGCATTACACGACTGCCCCGCATTTCGAAAACATGCCTGCACGCCTTCTCTCACTGCCCTTCCAAGGTCTGCGTCGTCCAGAATGATGTGGGCGGATTTGCCACCAAGCTCCTGAGTGACCCGTTTCACTGTCGGCGCAGCCGCCGTGGCGACCGCAACGCCCGCTCGCGTCGAACCGGTGAACGACACCATTGCGACATCGGGATGACTCGCGATGGCTTGTCCTACCGTCGGTCCGCTACCGTCAACCAGATTGAAAACCCCTGCGGGGACATCTGCCTCATAGATAATCTGAGCGAACAAATGCGCCGAGAGCGGCGCAAGTTCACTGGGCTTGAGAACCATAGTGCAGCCCGCCGCAATTGCCGGAGCCACCTTGCATGCGATCTGATTCATGGGCCAGTTCCACGGAGTGATCAGCCCGCAAACCCCAATCGGCTCTTTAGCCATCAGGGTTGAGCCCCTTACCTCCTCGAATTTGAATTGCCCAAGCACTCTGGCCGCTTCTATCAGGTGGGCAAGTCCCGCCGGTGCCTGAGCTTTTCGGGACAATGAAATAGGCGCACCCATCTCGGAAGAGATTGCTTCCGCCATCTCCTCTCTCTTTTCTTGATAGACATCGATGATCCGATGGAGAAGGGCCAAGCGCTCTTCTGGAGTCGTCTCTGAAAATGTCGTGAACGCGTTCTTTGCTGCGTGGACAGCGCTTGCAACATCTCTTTCGCCGCCAAGTGAGATGGTCGCGATCGGCTCTTCGGTCGCGGGATTAACAACGACGCAGTCTTCGCCTTCAGCGGGACTGACCCACTTTCCATCGATGTAGAATTTGCGGAGATCTAGCATATGGAACTCCATTCTAGCCAAGATCAGGCGAGACAAACCGAACGGCCATCCCTTTGATGGTCAGAATAAGTCCTGTTAACCGGCAAGAAACCTGAGCTGATGGTCAGACGCTAAGCGCGTGAGAATGAAATAATCTGAACGAGCAGTGGTCCGGCATATGGATCTGAGGCGTCTAGATCGAGCTTTTCGCCTAATTCCGAAGGCTTGCCACTTTGCGTTTTGCGTCACGTTTGTGCTTCTCGTTTTGAACGGTTGTAGCCAGAATTCCGGGTCTCGAATTCATGTGGAATTGCATGATGTTCCGGAAGCGAATCTTCCCGCACAAACTGTTTCCAAGCCAGAACCTCCGAGCTGTCCCCCAGGGGATCCTCTTGGGAACGACGCTTCATCTACTCCGGCCGGCGGGCGCAAAGTGATGCTTTCATGGAACGCCAGCACATCGGCGAACGGGGCCAATGCGAAGGACATTTTCTATTGCTTGTACCGAACAAAGGGTGGGCCCGTGCGGGCAAACACTGCCGGAACAACGTCTCCGTGCGTAAACTGCGAACGAGTCACGGAAAAATCAATCGCTGGGACTCAACAGCTGGACATTCAAGTAGAAAATGGTGCGCACTACTGCTACGTCGCGATCGCAATCGATCGTACAACCGGAAAGCTTAGCTTTTTTTCGAATCAGGCAGACGCCGTAATCCCGCCCAATACAGAACGGCCATTCTGTAATCTAAAAGACGGCAATCCGAAGCAAGCGAACGGACAGAAACCCGCGGGTCAGCATTAAACCCGGGGCTCGACAGCGTCATTGACTCAACCATCTGGGTGTCGTAACTTCGACGTTGAGGAGGCTCGATGCCAGCCGGACCGGCTAAGACTCGCACCTGGACGTACTTCGAGGACCAATGGAACGAAGGCAATGTTCCGATCATGGGGCCTCGCACGCACGCTGCTTGGCTATGCTCGGTGGTTTTTGACGGTGCCCGTTATTTTGAAGGAGTCACCCCCGATCTTGAGTTGCACTGTGTGCGTGTCAACGACTCGGCGAAGAAAATGTTTCTCAAACCAGTCATTGCGCCGGAGACCTGGGTCAAGCTCGCGCGCGAAGGAATCTCCCGATTCGACAAGGATGCAGCTCTGTACATTCGTCCGATGTACTGGGCGGAGAACGAAGGACCTTGGGTACAAGCACATGATCCGGAGTCCACACGGTGGTGTCTCTCGATCTACGAAGCTCCGATGCGCCAGCCAAAGGGATTCTCGATAACTCTCTCTCCGTATCGACGTCCAACGCTAGAAACGATGCCGGTCGATGCCAAGGCCGGATGCCTCTATCCAAACAACGCGCGCGCCCTTTTCCACGCTCAAGCGCGGGGCTTCGATAATGCAGTCGTCTGCGACGTGCTCGGGAATGTCGCTGAACTGGCTACCTCGAACATTTTTATGGCAAAAGACGGAATCGTCTATACGCCAATCCCGAATGGAACTTTCCTGGCCGGCATCACTCGCCGCCGAGTAATTGGGCTTCTGCGCGAAGCGGGAGTGACCGTAGTTGAAAAAATCATGACCTATCAGGAATTCGAATTAGCCGATGAGATATTCTCCACCGGCAACTATTCGAAAGTCGTTCCTGTGACTCGCATCGACGGTCAATTTCTACATCCCGGCCCCATCTATACAAAGGCCCGCGAACTCTACTGGTCGTTCGCTCACTCCCCCTCTGCGGGCCAGTTGTGACCTCGTTGTCTGGAAATGCTGAGGGCAGCAAGCGGTATATCGAACTCTTCCTTCTTCTGGCCGCTTCAGTTGCCTTGTGGTGGCAGGCCATAGTCTCGACGCTCCAGCTTGCTTTCGCCAATGATGCCTATACTCATATTCTTCTGATCCTGCCATTGAGCGTAGCGCTGATGTACTTCGAACGTAGACAGCGCACGATGCCCGGCGCATCTGGAAGACGGGTGGGTGCGATCGTGTTGGCGATCGCACTAGTCGTGCTAGGTCTGACTGCGTGGAATCTTGGACATCTTTCCTCGGACTGGCGTCTTTCGGTCGGCATGCTTGCACTCGTGTTCTGGTGGATCGGTAGCCTCATCCTCTGCTTTGGCTTCACGGTGGTGCGGACGTTTCTCTTTCCTCTCTGTTTTCTGTTCCTGATAGTTCCACTTCCTGAAAACTTCATCGATGTGGCAACTGTTTTCCTGCAACGTCAATCTGCCCTGGCCTCGGAAATCCTCTTCCGAGTCGCTCACGTACCGGTGACACGCGCGGGCATCATGTTGTCGATTCCGGCCTTAGACATCGAAGTCGCACGAGAATGCAGCAGCATCCGCTCGAGTACGATGCTGATCGTAATCACTTTGATCCTGGCTCATCTGTTTCTGCGTTCTTGGTGGCGAAAAGTATTGCTGGTTGTGGTCGCGATTCCTCTGTCAGTTGCCAAGAACGCTGTGCGCATCTTTACGATCGCGGAACTCGGCACCCGCGTAGACCCTGGCTACCTGAATGGACGCTTACATCACAATGGGGGAGTCATCTTCCTTGGCTTCGCACTGGTCGTTGATGTTGGATTGCTTTTGATATTGAGGCGCGGCGAGAGCATTCCGGAAATTCGCTAAATGCTTCAAGATGAGCATCGACCAACACACGACGAAACGATTGGCCACCATCTACTAAAAGATGCCCCTGGCCTTAATTGAGGCCGACATGCGATGGTTCGCGTAGCAACATCCGGAGATACTGCTATGTGCATCGTGGCAATCAAGACATGGCCTCTTCGTGACGGGCCTGTGTTACCACACTGACTAGGTTTCCTCGTAGCAAGCGAAGCATATCCTCGGCTTCGGAATCAACAAGCTCAGAGTAGTCATGTCGCCGTTGGTTTGCGCCAGATGGCAGACGGTGCACGAAACGTCGATGGCGGAGTGCGCCGATTTGCCTCTGGATTTACCCGCGTGCTCCTCTGAGCGAGCTTCCCTGTGTTGAAGGCATTCGGGACATAAATAGAGCGCCACTCTATCGGCTCGGAAATCTTCAAGTCTCTAGCCGGAATCGAGTGGGAGGGACTGCAGCCAAGCCCCCGGAACCAGATGCCTGACCGAAGCAGTGTGAATTTAGTCACATTCGGATGTGATTCGCTACCACTTCGATTTCTTAGGCTACTGGGCAACAGCCAGTCGAGACGAACTCAAAAAGCGCCAAAGCGTGATCTTTATAACGGGTGCGGCGATCCGAGCCACTTCTCTGTCACGACCCGAAACGTGACGCAAATCACACTCACATGTGACTCCACACGTCGCAAGCCGTCTACCGCCGTCCGTATGATCACGCCCAGGTCGGATCAAGACTCGGGGTTCCAAACTCTCGGAATTTATACGCGGGAGGCGTTTCGAAGGCGCTTTCGCAGTCCCATATTGCTCATGAATCGTGAACGGCACGCAGTGCACACTCCGACATTTCTCGCAAAGAACAGAGAGTTAGCAAATAAACAGGAGATTCAAGATGAAGAAAGTCGCGATTGTTCTGTTCATGTCCGCTTCGACACTGGCGTTGCTGTTTGTCGCCGCGCTGAATCCACCTAAAGTCGAGGCGGTTCCCAGCTATGCGCGGCAGACGGGATTAGCCTGCAGTGGCTGCCACTACACTCCTCCGGAACTCAATCCTGCCGGACGAAGGTTCAAGCTGATGGGCTACGTGGACAAGGCGGACGACACGAAAGTCATCAAAACAGACGGAAGCAAGAAGACGGCGGCGCTGGAGCTTTTGGGTTCACTGCCGCTTTCGGTGATGCTGGATGCTTCTTTCACCTCCATCAAGTCGCCGGTGCCGACGACTCAGAATGGCAATGTCGAATTTCCGCAAGATATTTCGCTGTTCCTTTCAGGGGCCTGGACCAGTCATGTGGGAAGTTTTCTGCAGGTCACGTACGACACGCAGGATGACCATTTCAGTATGGACAACACCGATGTTCGCTACGCGAACACGACGAAACTGGGCGGCAAGGAATTAGTCTACGGTCTTGATTTCAACAACAATCCCACGGTAGAGGACCTGTGGAACAGCACACCGGCTTGGGGCTACCCCTGGGTCGCGAGCGATTTCGCGCCCACGCCCAACGCTTCCCCGATCATTAATGGCGCATTGGGGCAGGACGTGGGAGGTGCCGGCGCATACGCCATGTGGAATAACCACCTTTACTTCGATGTGGCGATTTACCGCTCCCAGCACGTAGGCAGCCCTCAACCCAACTCGGGAGTCGGCGCCGGAACCAACATTCGCGGCGTCGCGCCCTACTGGCGTGCGGCATGGCAGCAGCTAACCGCCAAGACGCAGTATGAAGTTGGCACTTACGGGATGCACCTGCGATCCACTCCGAACGCAATCACACAAGCCGACGGGAGTAGTTTTCCCTGGCAGGATTCGTACACGGACTGGGGAGTGGATACTCAGATCGATCGGACTTTGTTCCGAAGGGATGTGCTGTCTTTTCGAGCCACGTTCATCCGCGAAAATTCCGACTTGTTAGCGAGCTTAAATGGCAATCCGCCATTGGCTGGGTTGGGAGCGCATCATTTGAACACCGTGATGGCCAATGCTGAATACCACTACGGCAATCGCTACACCGGCACGTTTGGGTGGTTCAACACCACTGGCACTTCCGACACTACTCTATATCCGCCCAATGTCGCGGTAACCGGCAACTTCAATGGCGACCCGAGGGGTACGGGCTACATAGCAAACTTTACCTATTGGCCCTGGCAGAATCTGCTGCTGGCTGCGCAATACACCGGATACACGCGCTTCAACGGCGCCCAAAACAACTACGACGGTTCCAGCCGCAATGCGGGATCGAACAACACCTTCTACCTGGATGCAAAGATCATTTTTTGACCACACATGTTCCGACATACAGGTTCCGAAGCACACGCAGCAACGGTTAGTAACCAATTCATAAGGAGATAACGCAATGAAGACCAAGATATTGGCAATGACGGCTTTGATCGCCGGGCTGTGCAGCGCGGCGTTTGCGGGTGACATCGAGGGCAAAGTGACGGGCATGAAAGGTCATTCCGTGGTTTACGTGGACGTCATCGCGGGGAAAACATTTCCCGCACCCAAAGATCATCCGGTGATCGATCAAAAGGGGCTGATGTTTGTGCCGCACGTGGTGGTCGTGCAGCAGGGAACAACCGTTGAGTTCCTGAATAGCGACACGGTGCAACACAATGTTTTCTGGACGGCGATCGGCACCGACAAGAAAGCCGGACACAACTTGGGCACGTGGCCCAAGGGTGAAAAGCGTCCATTTACCTTCGACAAACCGGGAGTTGTGCCGCTGTTGTGCAATGTGCACCCGGACATGGCGGGATATCTGATTGTCAGTCCAACTCCTTATTTTGCCGAAACCGACGACAGCGGCAATTACAAGATCAAAGACGTTCCCGACGGAAGTTACACACTAACCGTCTGGCATGAAGGGGCCAAGAATCAATCGAAGCCCGTGACCGTAGCCGGCGGCGGCAAAGCGGATTTCACCCTGACGAAGTAAACACACTTGGTTCAGGCGAAGAGGAGCAGTCACGCTTGGGGCATTGCTCCTCGAATCTTTCTCGCTCTCGTGCTTCAAACCGAGACTGACGTTCAGCCGCTGTTCCGAGGTTAGAAACGCCGCGCATGCTGAAGCGATTCAAAGACAAAAAGGTTGATGGGGATTGGCTGCACACGAACTTTCCCTGCATGATGGCCTGCCCGGCTCACACCAACGCTGGGCGCTATGTGGGCCTGATTGCGGAGGGACGCTTCGAAGAAGCCTATCGTCTGGCGCGTGATCCGAATCCACTGGCCAGCATCTGTGGACGAGTGTGCGCGCATCCCTGCGAGACGGCCTGCCGCCGCGGCGAAATCGACCGTCCAATCTCCATCCGGGCGCTGAAACGCTTTCTCACCGAGCAGTACGGCCCCGAGTCGAAGCGCCCCATCAATGTCAACGAAGGACGCACCCGGAAAAAGCTTCCCTATAAAGTCGCAGTCGTGGGCGGTGGCCCCGTTGGACTTTCGGCAGCTCATGATCTCGCCTTGATGGGTTATACGGTAACGATTTTCGAAGCTGCTCCGGTTGCAGGAGGAATGCTCTATCTGGGGATTCCGGAATACCGCCTGCCGCGCGACGTGGTTGAGGCGCAAGTCCGCGAAATTCTCGAGACGGGGGATATCACCCTTAACTTGAATCATGCCGCCGGACGAGACTTCACCATCTCGGATCTGCGACGGCAAGGATTCGATGCAGTGCTGGTTGCGGTGGGCGCGCATCGCAGCCGCGATCTCAGCATTCCCGGGGTCGATCTGGACGGCGTTCACAAGGGCATCGATTTTCTGCTCAACGTGAACCTCGGCTACAAATTCACCATCGGTAAAAAAGTCATCGTGATCGGTGGGGGTAACGTTGCTATGGATGTAGCGCGCTCAGCGGCGCGCGAAGTCGTTAGGCAGCATGCCGGTGGCGTGGAGGAATTAGAGCCTTCCGCGGAAAACGTCTCCGCCGTGGCTACCCGGGAAATGGTCGACATCTCGCTCTCCGCGTTACGCATGGGAGCCCGCGAGGTGAACCTGGTCTGCCTGGAGCGGCGCGAAGAAATGCCCGCCGCCCTGGAAGAGATTGTCGAAGCCGAAGAGGAAGGCATCAAGATGCTTCCCGGTCAAGGACCAAAGAGGATTTTGGGCACGGACGGCAAAGTCACAGCCCTCGAAACTCTCAAGACCAAGTGGGTCTTCGACCAGAACAAGCGTTTCAATCCAGCGTTCTACGAGAACAGCGAGACGCAGATCGAGTGCGACACGATCATTATGGCGATCGGTCAGGCGCCACGATTGGATTTCTTCACGCCGGAAGACAAGGTCGAACTCTCTCCGCGCGGCCTGATCGCCGTAAACCCGCAGACTCTCATGACGTCCGCATCGGGCATTTTCGCCGGCGGCGATTGTGTATTTGGACCGCGCCTGATTATCGACAGCGTCGGCGACGGCAAGCGGGCGGCCGTGGGGATTGATGAATATCTTCGCGGTGAGAAGCATCCGGAACCGGTAATCGAAGTCGAATTACTCAAGCGGCATTCCATGCCACTCGGGTACCTCGATCTCAACCGTCAACCGGTTCCGATGCTTCCGCTCGAGCGGCGCACAGGTGTTACCGAAGTTGAGATCGGGTATGACGCTGCCAGCGCCGTGGCTGAGGCGCAGCGCTGCTTGCACTGCTGGGTCAACACGATTTTTGAAGGCGCTCCGGAAGACGGGAGCATGTGCATCCTGTGCGGCGGATGCGTGGATGTTTGTCCGGAAAAATGCCTGGAGCTGGTTTCGCTCGATCGGATTTCGTTCGAGCCGGAAACCGTGCAGCACATCCGCGACAACCAGGAATTATTCGGCGTGGAGTTCGATGAAATTAAAGCCGACGAACTGGGAGTGGTTACGGGAGCGGCCATGCTGAAGGACGAGACCCGCTGCATCCGCTGCGGGCTGTGCGCCATGCGTTGTCCGGTAGGCACCATCACCATGGAGTCATACAACCTGATACCGGCGGAGCCGACCGGATTGATTTCAGTGGCATCGATCGGCGCGGGATTGCAGAAGTAGGACGCGAGGGCATAGATGGCAGAGGAAACCAATAAAAACGACGACGTGAATCGCCGTCAGTTCTTCATGAAGCTAGGGCTCGGCTCTTTGAGCATCGCGGCCGCAGGCACAGCCGCATTCGCCTATCAATATCTGGAGCCGAATGTGCTCTATGAACCCTCTCCGGTCGTGAATGCGGGTCGGCCGGACCGTTATCCGCTGGGCAGCGTGACCATCGACGTGAATTCTGGCATTTACATCATTCACTCGGACGAAGGCTATTTTTCCCTGAGCGCCGTCTGCACGCATCTCGGCTGCATGACCGCGTGGAAGCCTGAGTTGAACATGATTGCGTGCCCTTGCCACGGCAGCAAGTTCCAACAGACTGGCAAGAAAATCGAAGGCCCCGCGCCCAAACCGCTGCCGTGGAAGCGCATATGGCTCAACGACGACGGCGATCTTCTGGTCGACCGCTCTACCGACGTGCCGGCATTGGCGCGGGATTCTTTCGTGAGGGTCTAAGCATGGCGAAAACAGTAGACCAATATTTCGACGATTTACGCGGCACGCGAGTGTGGCGGTCGGTATTCCGGAGCGGCACGGGTTCCAGCACTCTGAAACGTGCGCTGGCAATTCAGCAGAACGTGTTTCTACATTTATTCTCCACCAAGGTGCGCAACCGCATGCTGAGTTTCAGCGCGACCTGGTATCTGGGCACGCTCACGCTCGGCACATTTCTCATCCTGGTCGCGACCGGCATTCCGCTGATGTTCTACTATCACCCGTCGGTACCGCAGGCCTACGCCGACACAAAAGATCTGCAGTTCGTGGTGTCCTCCGGATTATTCCTGCGCAACCTGCATCGCTGGTCGGCGCACGCCATGGTGTTTCTGGTGTTCGCGCACATGTTCAAGGTGTTCTACCGTGGTGCATACCGTCCGCCTCGCGAATTCAACTGGGTGATCGGAGTTGTCCTGCTTCTTATCACTCTGTTGCTCAGCTATACCGGCTACCTGCTCCCCTGGGATCAACTGGCGTACTGGGCCATCACTGTGGGTTCGAACATCGCATCGGCGGTTCCAGTGATGGGCGAGAAGATCCACTTTCTCCTGCTCGGTGGAAACGCGGTCAACGCCAACGCGCTGCTGCGTTTTTACGTGCTGCACTGCATGATCCTTCCGCTCACGGCACTGTTTTTCGTTGCTATCCATTTCTGGCGGATTCGCAAAGATGGCGGACTATATTCGCATTCGAGCGAACCTGCGGTCGTGCGAGCTGAAGCCGCCGCACGAAATGAGAAGGGAGCGCAATAAGGCATGACTGACTCCAAGGACTTCGTCGCCGGCATCGACTCAAACGCGAAGAAATCTCCGCGACGGATTGTCTTCGTCACGCGGCGCACCTCGGCGCAGGTGAAGGCGGAAACGGAAGACCAAGTCCAAACTTTTCCCGAGGTTTTATTCCGCGTAGCAGTTGCGGTAATGACGTTGGCCGTCGCCCTGGTATGGGTCGCTCTGATCTTTAACGCTCCGCTGGAAGGTCTGGCTGATCCCTCACACACTCCGAACCCCGCCAAGGCACCGTGGTACTTTCTTGGCCTGCAGGAGATGCTGCATTACTTTCCGCCCGTGGTTGCGGGGGTTCTTGCGCCGGGGCTAGTGGTCATGGCGTTGATTGTCATTCCGTACTTCAAGGTCAATATCGAGGCCGACGGATTTTTCCTGAAAGACCGCGAGCGCCGCCTGAGCATTTTCTATTTTGTCGCCGTGGCGTTGGTGATCTTCCTCGGATTGTTTCACGTGCTCGCTGCCCTGGTTCCAACGGTGATCATGGCCGGGGTGATGCTTCTGGCCTCGCAAAGTTCTCCGCAGTCGCCTTCGGCCTTTCGCCGCTATCTGGCAAAGAGGCCGCTTTCCTACTGGGTGATGACCTGGTTTTTATTCGAACTCATCGTGCTTACTGCCATCGGCACATTTTTCCGCGGCCCGGGTTGGGCCTGGATATGGCCATGGCAGGGCTAATAGAAACAAGAATGCGACACATATGAGACAGATATTTGCATCGCTCTGGCAAAGATTATTCGGCGACAGCGGGCGCGCCTTCGGGGTGGTCAGCGTTATTTTTCTTGCATCGCTGGCAATCGCTCCCGCGAAAAACTTCTTCAGCGAATGGCGTCACTATCAGCACGGGTATCTGAAGACGATTCGCAACCGCAGCGAGGCCAACTCATTGCAACGCCACTTCAAGCCAGGGATTCAGCAGATCTGGCTTCCAGAACTCGCAGTCGTCGACCGCTGCACCAGTTGCCACGTCGGACTGAAGGAGCAAAGTATTACGGATGTTTCCACCCAGCCTTTCCGCACTCATCCTGCAATTCCCCACAAGCTCGATCAGTTCGGCTGCACTATTTGTCATCGCGGACAGGGCGCAGCGACCACGGTATCTGAAGCACACGACAGCACGCTTGCTTGGGAACAGCCCATTCTTCCCGCCAAATACATCGAGTCATCTTGCGGGGAATGCCACCGCGGTCCGTTGCCGGGAACTCCTGTCCTGAATCAGGGACGCACGCTGCTCTCCCGCTACGGCTGTGTCAACTGCCATATGGTGAAACTGCCCGATGGCAGCACGCTCAAAGCGAGCGACAATCCGCCGTCTTTGTCGCACATTTCCGACAAAACGACGCGAGAGTGGATCTACGCGTGGCTTAAAGATCCGCAAGCCTATTCGGTCAGCGCGACCATGCCAAATTTCAAGTTGAGTGATGACGATGCACGAGACATCTCCGCTTTCCTGATCGCCAACAGCACGGCCGTGCCGGGTGATTCTGACAGCCTCTCCGCCAAGCCTGCCGCAGATCCCAGTGCGGGCCCCAGTCTTTATGGCGAATCCTTCTGCGCTTCTTGCCATGCTGTGCAGAATGCAGCGGGAAACGTGGTTGGTGGGGATGTAGGTCCGGAACTGACGCGCATCGGAAGTAAAGTGAAGCCGGAGTGGCTGCAGAGCTGGCTGCGCGATCCGCGCGTTTACGATCCCGGCACTGCCATGCCGCACTATCGCTTCAATGACCCGCAGGTTGCGACGTTATCTGGATTCCTTCTCAGCAAGACAGATTCCGACCTGCTGGCGAACGTTCACCTGGACGCGACGACTCCCGATCAGATCGCGCACGGTAAGCGTCTTGTATCGGACTACGGCTGCGCCTCCTGCCATGAAATCGCCGGAATCAAGAAACCGGAAAATTTCGCTCCGGAACTTAGCCGCATTGGCAGCAAGTCGATTACGCAGCTCATTTTTCTTCCGGGGATGCAGCACACCCTTCCCGACTACCTTGCCGGCAAAATCAAACAGCCGCGGGCATTTTCGCCGAATCTGCGAATGCCGCAATATGCCTTCACAACGGCGCAGATCGATGCGCTGACCACCGCATTGCTTGCCCTGAACGAGCGGTCGACCACTTTGCCTGCATCCCTCGCTGTTGCCGGGGTCCCCGAATCGGATTACCAGCCTGCCGGCAAGGCCGGCAAGTTGATGGCTGACTTAGCCTGCTTCAGTTGCCATCGCATCAACGGGCACGGTAGCGACATGGCGCCGGATCTCACCTGGGAAGGCAGTTCAGTCCAGCGCGAGTGGCTGGTGCAGTTCTTCAAGAATCCCGGGACGCTGCGTCCGGCGCTGATCCGCCGAATGCCGCGCTTCAACCTGAGCGATAGCGAAGTCAACGAACTCACCGACTACATGATGACCGTCTATCAGAATCCGTCAGTTGATCGCGACTCCATGCCCTTGAGCGGCTACTCCCAGGGCGAGGTGGAACTTGGCAAGCAACTGTTCTATGGCAAGTATTCCTGCCAGGGATGCCACATCCTAGACACCAAGACAGACAAGGGCTACATCGGTCCCACGCTGACGCATGTTGGCTCGCGGCTTACCGCCGCGTGGATCTTTAAATGGATGAAGAATCCGCAGGCTCTGCGCGCGGGTACCGCGGAACCAAACCGCGCAATGACTGACGAAGATGCACGCGCTCTGACCGCATTCCTGATCTCGCAGAAAGGCCGAGCCAACTCGGAGGTCGCTAAGAAATGATCCGCCACTTTTCTACAATCGCTGCGGTCGTTATCGCGGTGCTGGCAACATCGTTGGCTACTTCGTGTTCGCGCAAGACCGAGTCCGCTCCTCCGCTCAAACCCACGGCCTTCGGCGCCGCGATCATCGAATCCAGCGGCGGAAAACAGTTCGCGCAGATCGGAGCCTTATTGCTGCAACCAGTCGTAGTCCAGGTAAACGACGAGCAGGGGGCTGCCGTCGTCGGAGCTCTGGTCGAATTCGCGGCGCCCACCGGAGTAACGTTCGACCCCACCAGCGGGCTTACCGATTCCAGCGGTCAAGTCACGACCAATGTATCTCTCGGAGGCATGGCGGGCCGTTACCAGCTCGTCGCCTCGACCATCGACAAGTCCCACAAGAAGGTGGAATTAAGAATTGAAGAGATCGCTCTCGGCTACCAGCAGACGCTCGGACGCCGACTCAACGATCAATACTGCGAGCGCTGCCACAATCCCGAGTCTACGGTCGAGCGCGTCTCCAACTATGACAACCTCGAGATCAAGCCTCATCCCTTCACCGAAGGAGACACTCTGAACAAACTCAACGACGCCGACCTCACCGCGATCGTCACCCATGGAGGCCCGGCCCTCAACAAATCGGCCCTGATGCCGGCGTGGGGAAACACACTCAGCAAGTCAGACATCGAGGCATTGATCTCCTATATTCGTGCTGTTTCCGATCCACCCTCTCGCCAAGCCGGGCCGGTCTACACGGAGAACTAGCCTTGTTTCGCCCTGACGCTGGTCCTCCTGTGCGTCGGCCAAATGCAGTATGCTGGGTATCAAAGCGGACGCCAGAAGTTGAATTTTTACCACCCAGTTGGATGGCTTCCCGGAAAGCGACGGCTTAAGCCACGGGAAGCCATGGTTGGCTGAAGTGAGAGCGGTCCGCCAAGCTGGATGGCTGACCGCTTTTGGTGGGTTCCACCAAATCACTATCGGCCTCCTTTCTGTACCGGTCCAAGTGCCGCGTCCCCAGAGTCCGAGAGGCTGGAGCCATCATTCGATTCAGTGCACTTTTGCTCCACCCTACCGAGCCGTTCCTCTATTTCTGTATCGTAAAGAACCCGAAGTTGCAATTGAAGAAGCAGGGCGAGACCGCGCGCGATACTGGGATGCGTCTTGCCCGTATAGACTTCGACGGTCAAACGAGCGACGACATCGCGCACGGCTTTCATTGTTTCCAAGGCAGGAAGTGGGTCCACATCATCTAAAACTAACTTCCGGTTGCGCTGACCACCCTTCCGTCCGAGCTCGGCGGCTTTCTTGGGATTGGAGTGAAAGAAGCACAATCCCGTCGCAGTGGCGGCCGCAGAACAGGGCTTCCCGTCTTTCGTGCTTCCCTGGCAGCGATTCCCTTTTTGTCGGTCTTCCATATAGGTCTGGTATTCCGATCTCCTAGTCGATCAAAGTGCTTCTTTAAAGCTCGGACTAATTCGAATTCTGCACGGAATTTAGACAGGCTCTTCTTCGGGCTCGGATGAGTTGCGTTCTGTCTTCTCCTCCTTCGCCATTTGATCCGACTGCCTCAAGAATCCATCAGTTTGCCTGCACGCCATACCTTCCCAGGGATGGGGAACTCTGGAAAGCGGCCGTGGTCCGCGAAAAACTCGACATCTCCTTCGCTTCGACCATCCAAGAAGGCGATCAATTCTTCCACGTCTTTGAAGTCCGGCAATTTGTCCGAGCATTCCGACTCCAGCCCGGGCGCTGGGTTTCTATCATTCTCGCGAACACTCGATAGTTCCGCTTTTGGCCCGTCAACAGAGGCGGTCCTGTCCAGGGTTTGAGGCACGCGAGCAGGCAGAGAGAGCCCTTTCGTCCGGAGAAACTCCTCTGCGCGTAACGCGGTGCGGTCTTTGAGGCGAAAATACACGCGGCCGTCCACTTCTTCAACGCACCAAAGATCTGGAGGAAAAGTCGCGGTCCATGCCTTCTTATATTGGGAGGTGCAACTCGTCATATTCTTGACGCGATTGTCTCGCTTCCATCCCGCCGTGTAGACCATGAAGGTTTCCGGCTCAAAGCGATTCCCATGGATCGGACACTTCAGCGCTAAAGCGATCTCCTGCTCGGCGCAATCAAAAAAATGAGGTGGGGGATCCTTAGGAAAACAGATGCAGTCGGGCGCAGACCAGGACCGCTCGATGGCCTGCACCTCCAGATATTTCTCCAGTTTCTCGAGCCTCACGTCGATCGATTTTCTTGCCACAAAATAAGGGGTTCCCTTTCGTAGTGATTCATGCGGCGCTGTGGGCAGGCGGCGTTCTACCTTCTTCTTTTGTTCGCCCCTAAGGTATTTATAAGATCTAACACTGCGAAAGGCCACAACCAAAAGGGCAATTCACGGTATCTTGAGCTCAAACATTTCCCAGAATGGAACTTCACATCCTGCGGTAGTCCCGATCTAATAGGTCTGTAGGATTCGCCGATTCAAAGGACGCAATAGACGCCGATGGAGACCTCAATTACAAGACACCGACGCAGAAAAGAACAATTGAGGGAGTGTAGACCAAGCTAACAAGAGCAGCCGCGCGAACGCGCTAAGCCAGAAATCTAACCAGTACGATCAATCGGTGAGAGCGTTCTCTAACGCTGCGTAGTCACTTACGGTCAAATTTGGCCCACCGAGACTCTGCGGCCTTTCGAGCAATCTCGCGGCGCTGCTCAGGCGTCAGCTTGCGCTTCCGCGCTTTACCTCCCAATCGCCCCAGATGAACTGCGTGCGGGTCCTTTTCTTTTTCTTTTTTCTTTTCCATTCGAATATTCAGAACCTTATTCCTGAGACCGTACAAAAGCAAGAATCTCTTGACAATGCTTAGCGCTATGTATATGCTTAGCGTTAAGCATGGAGAGGTACATGAAACAACATAGTGATGCGCATTCAGAGATTAAGTTGGCTTGTGACCTCTGGGGTGAATTACCGGATCAGACGCTAAGTACTCTCAAGCAAATAGTCGACAGGTATTCCCTGTCGATTGCTATGGGAGACTTGATGTATCTCGGGGGGCGTTGGTACGTCACACATTCCGGATTGCTCGGGATCTCGCGAAGGAAGAGATGCGCCGGAATTCGAGTGCATCCCGTTCCAGCTTTCTGTGATCAGTCTCTGACTCGCTGGACATTTAAGGCCACCGTCTACAAATCTAGGGCGTGCCGGGGCTTCGTGGGTTACGGCGACGCTAACCCCTCCAACGTCTCGTATCTCGTTCAGGGTGCAGAGATGCGAGTCGCCGAAACCCGCGCCGTCAACCGTGCCCTGCGCAAGGCCTACGGGATCGGCATCTGCTCCGTAGAAGAGATTGGCTCCCTCGATCGGCAATCCTCTGCGCCTCCTGCCGAGTCGAAGAAGCTCCCTCAACCATCCGCCAATGGCAACGGACACTCCAGCGGCACCATCCGCGACCGTCTCTACCAGATCATCCGCCAGCATAAACTCGATCCCAACCTGGTCAAGCCCTACGCGGCTGATTTCTGCGGAGTCAAGACTCTCCGCGACGCCACACGCGATCAGGTCGAGGGATTCGTCCAACATCTTGCCGACTGGGCCGAGAAAGACCGCAATGCCCTACTCTGCCAGCTCAACAGCTACATGCCGGCCAAGGAGGGTGTTGCATGAAACGACGCTTTCAAGATTTGCACCAGGCAGATCAGTCGGCAGCCAACGATATCCCCGAGGGATTGTTCCTCGTCCGTCTGCAGCGAGCCCAATATCGATGGCATGCGCAAAAACCCTTTTACCTTCTGCGCTTCGCCGTACTTGAACCGAAACAATTCGAAGGCAAGACCTTTACTGGCCGAGTCTATTGCTCTGCCAAAGCCCTGTGGAAGCTGACCTGGTTTCTGCGCGACTTCGGCTACGATGCCGACTTGCTGGGCCACGACGAAGTCGACGATAAGAATCTCATTGGCCTTCGTGGGGTGGTCAAGATCAGCCACACCGTTCTGAACGGCACAACCCTGCTCAATCTCGACGGTTTTGCTCCGGCGAGTCAGTGGGAAGACATTACGGCGAGTTCACCCACGCAGGCAAGCGGGCCGGAGGCGGCATGATGCACTACAGTTACACCCAAATCAGCCAATATCTGACCTGTCCCCGCCGCTACCGATATCGCTATCTCGATGGCTGGAAGCAGAGGGACAACCGGGCAGTGATGTTGTTCGGTCGCGCCTTTGAGCAGGCTCTTGGCGCACTCTTCCGTCGCGAAGATCCCGGCGACGTTCTCTTCCGCGAATGGTCGGCCTGTAAAAATCAAGGTCTGGAGTTTTCTGCTCGCGACAGCTGGGATCGCATGCTCGAACAGGGCATCATGCTCCTCACCCGATTCTGCCAGGACAACCGCGTTCGCGTCCGCCAGCCCCGTCGCAACCTTCAGATCCGGATTGCCAAGCGCGTGTCTGCGTCCAACGACTTCTTGGCCTACGTCGACGCCATCGGCGAACTGGATGGTGCCCGATGCCTTCTTGAATGGAAGACCAGCTCCGCCCGTTATCCCGAGGAACCGGAGGGTCTCTTGTCTCTCGATCCCCAGCTTGTCTGCTATTCGTGGATGACCGGCATCTCCGAGGTCGCTCAGATTGTCTTCGTTCGCAAGCGGCTGGTCGAAGTTCAATACCTGCGGACCACCATCACCGAGGAACAGCGGCAGGAATTCGGTCAGCTGGTCGAAGACACGATTCGCCGGATTCAGTCCGCCCAGTTCCTGCCGCACAGCGGCATACGCTTTCCGCAGAACCCGTGCAGCAACTGTCCCTACGTCGGACTTTGTCTCGGGCGGCAAGATCTCACCGCGTCTGCGCTAATACGACGCCCAGGAGCCGAAGACCTTGGTTGGATTGACGAGCTTACTTACTAGGAATCCGCCCATGCCACCGAAGCTCAATCGCCAGCGAGCGCTCTTCGTCCTGACCAAGATCGACGAGATCCTCGCGTGGGAGCAGCGTAAGGAGGCGGAGCGCGACACCAAGTTCGTGGAACTGGGGCGCTACCTCTGCGAAGTGCGGGCGGGGCAATACTGGCGGCTGGAAAATCTGAAATCGTTTGACGAGTTTCTGGAGAGACGATTTCCGGAATCCCGGAGGAAGGCGTACTACCTGATGTCCATCCACGAGCACCTTCCACCTCAGGCCCGGAAGGAGCTGAAGGATGTGGGCTGGACCAAGGGACTGGAGTTGGCGAAGGTGGCGCGCAGGGACGGGCAGGAGTTCGATTGTGCAACCTGGTTGCACAAAGCCCGGGGTATGCCAAAGGATCAGTTCCGGCGGGAAGTGGAGAAGGAACTGACGGGGAAGGAAACGGAGGCGTCGGAGCTAGTCTATTTCAAGCTCTACAAGAGCCAGATTCCCGTGATCGAGCAGGCCATTGAAACCGCGGCCTTCATGTTAGGCTCCGACAAATCTCGTGGCTACTGCCTGGAGATGATCTGTGCGGACTTTCTAGCAGGGGCCAATCTGGACCATGGAAATCCGGAGACCCTTCTCTTTTCGATGATGCGATTCTTCCGGCTCCTGCCGGAGGATCAGAAGCAGACTTTTCTTGAAAGCCTCGCCGAGAAAGCGTCATGAACGGGGTCCGCCCGAAGACAGAGAGATTACGGCTTGATCCCGTCTCCTACGAGAACCTGCGCCAGCAAGTGTTACGTCGCGACGGCTGGCGCTGCCAGTCCTGCGGCACGATGTCGAACCTGGAAGTGCACCATCAACAGTTTCGCAGCCATTTGGGAGCAGATTCTGAGCAAAACCTAATCACTCTATGCTCCGCCTGTCACACAGCCATTCATCGCTCCCATGCCAACTCTTAAGTGCTAGCGGCTGTCGACTCCAAGCCTGGGAGACGAGCAGGAGCTTTGGAGTCTTTGACTCCGGAATCGCTGATCCACAATGAGTAAAATGCAGTCCAGTGGGAGTTCGGCGATATAGGCGCCAAAGTGCCGATCGACGTGCTAGAGGTGGAGGAGAATTCGTACATCCTCGACAAGTCAGTCGACATACACGTCACTAGTCGAGCTTGCTTCAGTGATCGTGCCGTCACCCGATCTATTCGATGTCGAAAAACATTTTTTTAAAGCCATTCAGCCTTCACTCCGGTGCCGTTCTGATCAGGAATAGCGCGCTGGTTCGGTGTATACTGCCCCGTCATTTGTTGGAACGCGAGTCTGGCCGAAGCATGCATGATGAAGAAGATGTTCCCCATCCATTAGGAAGAGATCCGCTGGGAGCCGAGGAAACCTTAGCCCCAACAGCCAGCCTGGATGCGGTCGATACCGCAGAGAAAGTCATCGGCCGATATCACCTGGTGCGGCGCCTCGGACAAGGCGGTATGGGCGAGGTGTGGTTGGCGGAGCAGAAAGCGCCGGTCCGCCGGCGCGTCGCGCTCAAGCTCATCAAGGGCGGTCAGAGCACTCGTGAGGCGCTTATCCGCTTTGATTCCGAACGCCAGACCTTGGCGTTAATGGATCATCCCGCCATCGCCAAAGTATTCGACGCCGGCGCCACCACGGAAGGGGCGCCATACTTCGTCATGGAGTACGTGGCCGGGACGCCCATCACCGACTATTGTGATCGGCACAAGCTCACCACACGCGAGCGGCTTGAGTTGTTCACGCAAGTCTGCGAAGGCGTGCAGCATGCGCATCAGAAGGCCATCATCCATCGCGATCTGAAGCCATCGAACATTCTGGTCACCGAAATCGATGGCAGGCCCGCGCCCAAGATTATCGATTTCGGTGTGGCCAAGGCACTCAGCCAAAAACTTACCGACGACACGATGTTCACGCTCGCCGGAGTGCTCATCGGCACTCCTGAGTACATGAGCCCGGAGCAGGCGCGTTCTTCCGGCGAAGACATCGACACGCGCACCGACGTGTATTCGCTGGGCATAATCTTCTATGAATTGCTGGCCGGTGCACCGCCCATCGAGCTCCGCAAAGTCGAGCTCGAAGAATTCTTACGAATATTGCGCGAAGAAGATCCGCCCAGGCCGAGCACCAAGATCAGCACGCAGAATGCTGACACCTCAACCGATGTAGCCCGGAAACGCCAGACGGATCCGCAGACCTTAGCCAGGCATCTGCGTGGCGAGCTCGATTCGATTGCACTGAAGGCGCTGGAAAAAGAGCGGGCACGCCGCTATTCCTCAGCTTCGGAGCTGGCCGCCGACATCAAACGCTACCTGAATCACGAAGCCGTGCTGGCCGTGTCGCCATCGCTCGCGTACCAAGCGCGGAAATTTGCCCGCCGCCATCGCGTCGGCCTGATTACGGCTTTTGCCTTCGTGCTGGTATTGGTTACCGCGTCCGTCGTCAGCGTACGGCAGAGCATTCGCGCCAATCAGGAAGCCGCAGCTTCCAAGCGAGTCGCCGACTTCATGACCAACATGTTCAAGATCTCCGATCCCGGCGCTGCGCGTGGCAACAGCGTCACTGCACGCGAAATTCTCGACAAGGCCTCAAACGATATTGATTCCGGACTCGCCAACGATCCTGTTCTCCAGTCGAGCATGATGAACGTCATGGGCACGGTCTACGACAATCTCGGCTTGTTTGCACAGGCCGAACCATTGCTGCGTCATGCGCTCGAAGTTCGCCGCCACACGTTCGGTGACAACAACAAAGACACGCTGCAGTCCATGTACCAACTCTCGGAAGTCCTGACGTGGCTAGGCAAGCGCGACGAAGCCGAAAAACTTTGCCGCGAATCCTATGAAGGCCGCAAGAAACTGCTCGGCCCCGATCATCGCGACACTCTGATTTCCATGAACTGGCTGGTGTGGATTCTGTTCATCGAAGGAAAATACTCCGATGCAGAGAAACTGGGTCGGGAAACGATCGAAGTCGCAAACCGGGTGCTGGGACCGCACGACAACATCACACTAAGCGCCACGAGCCGCATAGGAGCAGTTCTGAGCGAAGAAGGAAAATATACGGAAGCAGAGGAGTTGCTTCGACAGGTGGTGACAATCCGCCGGCAGATATTCGGTCCGGAACATCCAGATACGATCGCAGTCTCGGTGAATCTTGCCAACTTGCTGATGAACGATGGAAAGTTTGCTGAATCCGAGAGATTGTTTCGCGATGTCCTCCCGATTACGCAGCGATTGTATGGTCCGGAAAATCCCAAGACTTTAATGACCGAGGAAAATCTGGCGATCGCCTTAAAGGACCAAGGACGTGGCTCCGAAGCGGAAAAATTGGAGCGCGATGCGCTCGCACTCGAACTCGCGAAATTCGGCCCCGACAATCGCAGCACTCTGATTACGATGTCGAACCTGGCCGACACGCTCGGGACTGAAGGCCAGTATGCCGAGGCCGAACAACTGCTGCGGCAGGCAATCGATAGGAAGGGACGTACTCTTGGTCCTGAGCATCCATCGACGTTGAACTCGTTGGATAGTCTCGGCAGCGTCCTAAAGAAAGAGAAGCGCTACCCGGAAGCGGAGAAAGTTTACAAGGAGGCAGTCGACGGCCGGAATCATACACTCGGCCCGGGCAGTCCCGACACGGCTTCCAGCGCCTACGGATTGGCTTCTGTGCTGGCGCTGGAGGGCAAACAGGACGGAGCCTTCACCAACCTGCGGTTCGCCGTGGAACACGCACTCAAGCCGGACCTGCGCATGGGATTGGAGGATGACGCCAATCTGAAGTCGTTGCGCACCGACCCGCGCTTCGCGCAGATCGTGACCGAAGCCCAGCAGGCGGCCGCGACCACAAAATAGCGAGAGACGCGAAGGCCGACAATACCGTATTTTGGCAAACGGGGCGGCGACAGCGTCTGGTTGTTTGACGGACTCCATCGTACCGCTCCAGTCATTGCCGCCTTTCCTTATGTCGCCTCTCCTCAGAGCCACGCCCAGCGCCCTCGCCGCGCTACCAAGGTCGATCCCGCGGTATCGCTAAGGTACGCGTGAGGTAGAGACCATAACCTTCAAATCGCGCGCATTCTCGCTGTTACGAAACATTACGTACAAGTGCGGAGACACCTGCAGGCAATGCTGAGCACAGCCGTTTACATTTGTAATTAGTCGTCGGAGCGTCCCGTTTCAGGGCTGAGTCTGAACCCTCGCGGCCGTCCGCGATAGCTCGATGTTGAGGTCCGGGTAAAGTGTTGCGGAGATGGGTTTGGTAGATGTCCCTGCCACTTCGGCGGTGCTCCGCAGCCCGAAAGCGTACACATCCCCAATGTCGGAGCCGACGTACAACTGTCCGTTCGAGATGGCCGGAGACGAGGAAAACACTTCGCCTGTGTACCAATCCCAAAGCTTCGCGCCGGTGCTGGCATTCAACGCCGTCACGCTGTTATCGGAGAAGGAACCGGTGGCAGTACTGACATACACGACTCCGTTGGCGATTGCAGGTGAAGAATAGATTCCGCCGGAAGGTGTAGCGTAAGTCCACAGGAGCGCGCCGGTGCTGGCGTTCAGTGCGTAAACATTGCTGTCTCCGGAACCAATATAGACCACCCCATTCGCCACGGCGGGCGAGGACCAGACGACTCCCCCGGTCGTATAGCTCCACAGCTTGGTCCCAGTGGCTGCATTCAGCGCATACACACTATCGTTGTTGTACGATCCGACGTAAACTTTCCCATTCGCTACGGCGGGAGAGGAGATCACGCTACCACCGGTGGCGTAACTCCACAGCAAGGCGCCGGTGCTGGCGTTCAGAGCGAGCACGTTATTGTTGCCGCCGCCTACGTAGACGGCCCCATTCACTACCGCCGGCGAGGACCACACCTCGTCAGGTCCGCCGGTGTTATAGTTCCAGCGCTTGGCGCCTGTAAGCGCGTCCAGCGCGTAGATATTGAAGTCGTTCGAACCGAAATACACCACACCGCTTACTACCGTTGGCGGCGACTCCACCTCGCCACCGGTGGGGTAACTCCACAGGAGGACACCGCTGCTCGCGTCGAGCGCGTACAGGGCATTGCCAGGGCTGTTAGCACCGAAATACACCACACCGTTCGCCACCGCTGGCGAGGAGTACAAGCTACCCACCGGATAGGTCCATAACACGTCCCCCGTGGCGGCCTTCAAAGCATAGAAACTTCCGCCATTGGTGCCGACATAAACCACACCATTGGCCACAGCCGGAGCGGTATACACTCCACCGCTAGAGGTGAATTGAGTCCACAGGTTCTGAAGGCGGCCAACAGTGTGGACACTGAGCTGCTTTTCCACTCCGTTCCAGCGCTGCATATTCGGCTTGTGGAATTCTGTCCAATCGCTCTGGACAGTGTTCGTGATGGCCGTGTCCGATACCGCGTTGTTCTGCGCTTGCGCTGGAGTGAAATTCGAAACGGCCGCCAAGGCAAACAGAAGGGCTGCGCGGACCGGACCGCAACCCCATCTACTTGTTATCCTTATTGTGCGTGCCGCAGCGTGGTTTGACTTGGATGCTACGAATCTAGCTTTCATGGCACAACCTCCGCTTGAGACTCTGCCCCCGACTCCTGACAGCTATCGAACTGTGGCATCGAAATCGGTGGGCATCCGAGCCGCAAACAAGCAAAGCCGTGGGCACTCCGTTTTGTAGCGGTGTGAGCTGAAATCAAGGGCCGGTTCTCCCATGCTCAGCGTGCATCGCACTTGTTTCAGTACTATTTCTTCAAACCGAAGGCGTAGAAGTAGGCATCGCTCGAGCCGACGTAAAGTACCCCGTCAGATACCACCGGCGATGACCAGATAAAGTATCCTGTCTTGTAGTTCCAAAGTTCGGCGCCGGTGGCAGCGTTCAGCGCGTAAATGTTGTAGTCGAAAGAACCGAAATAGACCACGCCATTGGCCACGGCGGGCGAGGAATAAATCTCGTTGCCTGCAGTAGAAAAGCTCCAAAGACGCGCGCCGGTAGTCGCGTTGAGGGCATAGAGGTTGCCGTCATCCGATCCGATGTACACGACACCATTCGCGACGGCGGGAGAGTCGATTACCGATTCACCTGTGGTGTATTCCCACAACAGGACTCCCGTAGCCGCGTTTAGCGCGTATACGTTCCTGTCGCCTGAGCCGATATAAACCACGCCGTCCGCCACCGCGGCCGAGCCCCAGACCGAATAGCCGGTGGTATAGCTCCATAGCAAAGAACCAGTACTGACGTTCACAGCGTATACGTTGCCGTCCACCGAGCCGAAATAGACCACCCCATTCGCCACAGCGGGCGAGGACCAGACTAGGCCGCCGGTGGTGTAGCTCCACAGCGTGGCACCGGTCTTGGCGTTCACAGCGTATACGCTATTGTCTGAACCGAAATACACCACACCGCTAACCACGGTGGGCGCCGAGTTCATTGGATATCCAAGGAAGGCCCAAAGGACGGCGCCCGTGCCGTCATCCAGCGCCCACAGCCAACTGTCGGGGGGGGCACCATTAATATAGAGGACACTACCGGCCACCGCTGGCCCTCCCCAAATACACGGGAC
This sequence comes from uncultured Acidobacteriota bacterium, assembly GCA_963793945.1. GTDB lineage: Bacteria > Acidobacteriota > Terriglobia > Terriglobales > Acidobacteriaceae > Sulfotelmatobacter. Next base: position 179,898 of record CAWCCE010000006.1, read on the forward strand.
AGGATAGCTCCACACTTCTGTGCCAGTGTTGCGATTCAAAGCGTAAAACGTTGTGGCGTCCCCCACATAGACCAGGCCATTCGACACTACGGGCGAGTCGTAAAAACTACCGCCGGCCCCAGTTAGCCCCGTCCCAAAGCGCCACTTTAGCTGAAGCTCTTTCGCAGTATTGACCCCAAGAACCTTTTCAACCCCGCTCCAGCGTCGCATGTTCGGCTTGAGGAACTCGGTCCAGTCACTTTGAGCCGAGTCTTGTTGGGCGTTCGTTGGGGTGCGCGTCTGCGCCTGTGCCGGGGACGAAACCGCCATCAGGGCCGACAGGATCACTAATGCGAACGCAGAGGCCACAAAACACCTTGCCGTAGGTTTTAGGGATTCAGTTGAAATGACGAACCTCCAAGCTTGTCTTTGTATTCTGTTGGGATCGGCCCGTCGAACCGTTCAGTTCCGATGAGAGGGAGGTCACAGCAGGGGAGGAGGAACCGAAGCACTCTCTCACAGCCGGGAAGGACTGTCAAGCAGGCCAAGCGGACCTGTATTTTTACAGCCAGGAGTGAGCGGGCACCCTAGATAGTTGGTGAGGATTCGATAAGGCCGAGGCTCGCAACAAGCGGAAGAAATAGGCCCGACGAGAAAGGCAACTGTTCAAATTAGTCGATTACAGAAGGCCAAAACTAGTAAAGACACGCTGCCCGCTCTAGACGAGCTTAGATCACCGCCGAGAGATCCTTAGAGAACTCATAGGAATCGCGGAACTCGGCACCCGCGTCGACCCTGGTTATTTGAATGGAGATTGCACCACAATGGCGGCTTCATTTTTCTCGGCCTCGCATTAATCGTCGATACCACGCTGGTATGGGTACTCAGGCGGTGCGAGCGCCCATCAGTTTTTCCTGTCTGAACCAAAAGCGCGGTGGAGCCGCGATAGTTTTGCAGCCAAAATAAAAAGCCCGCCAACCTTTGGGGTTAAGCGGGCTAAGTATTGCTGCTTCTTGTTAGGAGAGACGAGGCTTGCTAAGCCGAGAGCGGACGAACACCGCTCCCAAGCTTGTGGCGCCAACGGCAAGGAGATACTCGGCAGAAGAACCACCGTCAGGAACCGACTGACAAGGCTTCTGCTGGTTGCGACTATCGCCCCAGCCGTTGCCCCAGCCATTCCCTCCGTTGTTGCTACATCCGCCGCCGTTTCCGCCGTTGCCCCAACCATCTCCGCCGCGAACGGGCTGAGCCCCATGTTGTGCGACCGCGAACACCGAGGTCAACAAAACCAGAGCTGCGACAGCCAGCCAGCGCTTGGGCTCTCTTATCATCATCATCAGAGCACTCCCTTTTCTGCAGCTATTGAGATTCACCAGGGGAGGAATGTTCGCCAGGCCGCTCATCGCGATCGAACAACCTAAGCCAACATCTCATTGAAGAATGCTTCTAAACGCCTGTCAAGATGGCTGTTTTTGCAACTATTGCACTATTCTGCATAGGGCTTCTCCCGAAAATCGCGAGCTTGGCAGTGGAATCTTAGGCTGTGGCTTTAGGCAGTATTTGCAACAACTTCGCTGGACCACCGATTCTTGCGTACTCCGCGCTAAGGTCTCTGGCAATTTTGCAGTAGTCGAGTTCTACAAGGGCCTTCGCACGCAAGTCGTTCCCCAATGCCTTCAAATCCATGCATCCGCGTTCTATCGTGGTTATCGCCTCAGCGATCGAGGCCGCGTTCCCGTCAACATAGATTCCAAGATCTCCCAGGTATTCTGGAATATCTACCGCTCGAGTCGCGATCACTGGAGTAGCGTTCACCATGGCAGTCGTTAGGGGATGCCTCGCGGACCCGCCAGTGAACGGAATGATGCAGGCCTTGCTCTGCTGGTACACCTTAGCCAACTCTTCGGCTGAATAGAAGTCCTGCCACTGAATCATGTCCGCTACGTTCTTTGTGACGGCGAGCTGTTTCGCTTCTGCCAAGCCGTTGCATCCGTAGCCGACATAAATCAAGAGGGAAATTCGAACGCCGGATGATTTCAGGATGACCAAGGCATCGATCATTTCTGCATAGCCCTTCCCTCGCGTGATGTTGTGACCTCCGAAATAAATGTAATGAGTACGATCCAGCGTGAGGAGTTCTGGAATATGTGCGCCGTATCGAATGACTCTCATGTTCTGCGCTGTCGCTCCAAGGTCGATCATTTGCTGCTTCATATTCTCGCTGTACACGAGGACTTCCGCACACTTGCTATATAAGCGATTGAACCGCTTGTGCTTCAACTGAAACGGGTCAATCTCGTGCACGGTCACCACAACGCGTTTCCCTGCCCGATGGGCAAGCGCAATCAGGATGAACAGCGGAATGCAGCCAAACGCCTCCAGCACTTGATCGAAATGAATCATGTCCGCGTGGCGCGCTCGTTTGTAGTAGAGGAATCCCCGAGCCGTTGCCAGAAGGAGATCGAGCCGCAACACCTTGACCGCAAGATACCTCATAATGCCGTGCTTCTTGCCGGGAGTTCTGGGCGCGTGCGGAATCGCGACCGGAGAGCAATGTGCGTTGATCAGTTCATCTTTCGCGATTGAAAATTTTCGCGCCGATGAAAAGCATCGGCAGTTCGACGTAATCACATCGACAGTGGTTCCTGCATCACGAAGAGAGTCCACCAGGTTGCTGCAGTTGTGTGAGTACATGTCGTTCTTGTACCAGCATCCGATGTACGCCAACCGAACCGGTGCAGCTTGCTCTGTTTGATTTGGCATTCAGAACCTCCGACATGCAAGATGAAAGAAGTTACATACGGCGATAAATTAGATCACCGAGGACTGCCGTTGCTTTCGTTGGAAGATGCCGCCAGATCGTCCGTATGGATCGAGAAAGCCTGCTGTTTCCGTTCGCGGGTTGGATGAACCGAGCCGGGGAGTAATAGCGGTACAGTGGCTTCGGGTCACCGCCCCATTTTGTTTTGAACTGGGCAAGAGCTTCGTGATCTTCCGCAACCTCGCCGAAGTCATACCAACGAAAACCACCCTTGCACGCTCCACGAATGGCCTCGATCTGGAGAATGTCGTGGGGATGTAAACAAAAATCTTGTGGCGCACACCCTGTAAAAGCATAAAAAACGGTCTGCCCAAACTGCAGAAGAATGGAGCCGGCGACTATTCGTTTCTTGCCAGATGTTTCTTGTTCAGCCAGCAGCAGGCGCATTCTACCCTCGGGATGCAACGACTCCCATAAACTTTGGAAAAAGCGATAGGGCCGAGGAGGAACGGCATTGTGTCGCATCGCCAACAGGTAGAGGCGATACCAAGCCAGAAGTTCCTCTTCCGTCTCCGCGTCCTGAACTTCTAGGCCTAGTTTTTTTGCTTTGTTCACTGCCCAGTTCACGCGGTGCTGGCGTTTAGCATTGCCAAAACGGAGCCTCCGACAGCCCTCGCATGACACACAGTTTCGAGGCAATCGCAGATTTTCCCAGAAGTCTTCCCAAAGCTTGCCTTCCACCTGCGTCGGAAGTTCCTCCACGTAGGTGGGCCTCCAGGGCGTGCAGGTCAGAGCATCGAGAGAACTGTTCAGGTCTGGGATGTCGCTCTTAATCTCAAGCTGAGCTCCCTCGGTTCCGGCTAATTCCACCGCATACGCGACGATCGCTCTGGCTGCATTTGCATTCAGGGCCAACGGACCGGCGACCGGCGTTCGGGGAAGAGAAGAGAGACGGCGGCCACTAGCAACCGGACCGATCTTCAAGGGCAGACCCTTCGTATAAAAAAGAGGCAGGACAGCGTTCAATTGTCCGTTCTCATCCGCGCAGGCGAGGCTCACGCATCTTTCGCCGTATTCGCTCTCGAGCGCGGAGAGCCAGCCCGGGTGGTGGTAAATCAGAGCGTCGGGATGGGCGGACACGAATCGCTCCCAGCGCGGATCGCTGCGAAAATCCAGCTCGAAGATTCGCAGATTCTTCCGAGTTGGCAATGCTCCCGAGTCTGCCGAAATCAAGGTGGACACCTCAGAACCTCATTTGTCGCAGAGTTATTCCTGGGTCTCGCGGTGGGGGATTGAAAGAATGGACGGCCGTTTAGGGGATATGGCCAACCGCAACTCAGGGAATTAAGTTACCAGTGATTGCAAGATTTCGACGTGATTCCAATCACCAAAGGTCGTACGCTCGATCACGTGTTGAAAGGGGTTTGCTGCATTGAAATGCAGGATTATGCCGCCTTTTCAAGGTTGTGTTGGAGAATGAAAACCCGGAGCAGTGATCGCGAGGCTCGTAGCCCTCTCCGGTTACATCGGTGATGCATACCAGGCTTCCGCATCACATCCGCAATCGCACACTGTGTCAGTATTGTCTCGGTCCCATAATTAGAAGATGTCAACCTCCAAACACATTGGCGGCGTTCCACGGTTCAGCATTGTCATCGCCGTTTTTAACGATTGGGCTCCTCTTGGTGCCTGCCTACAATCGCTCTCGCAACAAACGGATTTCCGCAACTTTGAAGTGATCATCGTCGATGATGGCAGCGAAGAGACGGCTCCAGATGCAATCCGCAAATGGGCGGAAATTTACCCGATTTCAATAGTTCGTGAGTCTCATAACGGAATAGCTGCGGCCAGAAATAGCGGCGCCGGCCTATCTACAGGCGAGGTCCTCGTATTCACGGATGCTGATTGTCGGTTCTCGAAAGGTTGCCTATCGGCTCTCGACTCCGAGATTTCCCATTCTCCTCAGCACGCGTGTTTTCAACTTCGCCTGGTGGGCAACTGCTCGAATCTAATTGGGCGGGCCGAAGAGTTACGCCTGATTGCGATTCAGGGTCAAACACTTCAGCAAGACGGGCGCATTCGATATTTGAACACCTCTGGATTTGCCATTCGAAAGTCTCACTCCATCATTCAGAATGGCCCGTTTGATCCGGCCGCTCTTAGGGGAGAAGACACGTTGTTGCTCGCAACCCTAATTCAGCGGGGGGAACTTCCTTTTTTTGTCCGTGATGCAACTATCGAGCATTCGGTATCTCTATCCATCGCAGAATGCTTCCTTAAGGATGTAACGTCGGCATGGCTCGAGGGAGGAACCTTCGAAATTATCGCGGCGAAAGGAGTGCGTATTCGGATGGAGAACTGGCAGCGCGTGCGCATGCTGCGATTCTTGTGGAAAACCTCTAGACAGAACTCCATTGGTAGGACGGCTTTGTTTGTCCTAGTCGCTCGCCAGGCACTTGAAAGGAGCGTTTCACTGCTCTATAAGTGGCTGCCTCACAGCCGGAACGTCCGAATGGAAGAAGGCGCGTCAGCACGAAGAGAAAGCTGATCAAGCGACTCACTGTGAGTGCTTTCGACTATTCGCGGTAGTTGGGCTGAATGGACCGCAGTTTTATAGATGGAGATTATCCGTCAGAACGTGGGATAATGATTGGGTACGACGGTTTTCCTTTCCCCCACCAGACGCGCCCCCGCTCTACAACGGATTATCGGTCGCGGAGTTTTCTTTTGATCGACACGCGAGTCAATGCGAAACCGTCCCTGGGTCGATCTGTGCCCGCCTCGGTTACTTCCAGAGAATCAGGAATGAAAGTTTTTCGAATTGATCCGCTGCAGGATCCCCGTTGGAAAGATTTCATCGACTTTCACCCTGATGCCTCCATCTTCCACCGAGTTGAATGGCTCCATGCGCTGAAGTTATCTTATGGATATGCGCCTATAGCTCTCACCCTCACTCCACCGGGGCGTCCGCTAGAGAACGGCATCGCGTTTTGTGAAATTCGAAGCCGGCTCACAGGGAATCGCCTCGTTTCGTTGCCCTTCTCCGATCATTGCGAACCGCTCGTCGGCGATTCTGAAGAAATGAGGGGTTTGGTAGCCGGCATGGTGGACGCGCTGAGCAAGAATGGATGGAAATACGTTGAAGTTCGTCCGATCAATTACGCCCTTGACGTAAAAGCCAATTTCGGAATCTGTAATACCTACTGCTTGCACCGGTTAGACCTGCGGCCATCGGAGCCGCAACTGTTCAAAGCATTTAACAAGGGGTCAGTTCAAAGAAAAATTCGGCGTGCCGAGCGGGAATCGTTGCTGTACCGAGAAGGCTCTGCCGACGAACTGCTTCAGTCCTTTTACAAACTTATGATCATGACGCGGCGACGGCATGGACTTCCTCCCCAGCCCTTGAAATGGTTCCGCAGTCTGATCGCCCGCTTCGGAGAAGACCTCAAAATTCGGTTCGCTTTTAAAGGTGACATTCCGATCGCGAGCATGCTGACGATTGCCTACAAGAAAACGTTGGTCTACAAGTACGGATGTAGTGATATGCGTTACAGCAATCTTGGGGGGAACGCCCTGTTGTTTTGGAACGCAATCCAAGACGCCAAGGCAACGGGAATCGAGGTATTGGATATGGGCAGGTCCGATCTCGGGGATGAGGGCCTCACAACTTTTAAGGAAAACTGGGGCGCTACGCGATCGACGATAAAATACTGGCGATATCCAGCTCAATCCATCAAACCGGGTCCCGAGCACCTTATACACCGTGCACGGCGGCTGGTTGCCATAGCTCCCGACGTGTCTCTCGTAATGTTCTCCAATCTGTTATATCGGCACATTGGATAGCAATGAGGCGATAATCTAAGCAGATAAAACCGGGAGCCTCATATCGCCGTGTCCAACACCAGCGCCTCCTCGACAACGGAAGTCCTCTCCCAAATGTGGCAACAGCTGCTGCAAGTTCCCGCGGTTGGCCCAGAAGACAGTTTTTTTGACTTGGGTGGGGACTCGGCGATAGCGATACAGCTTTTCAGTCAGATCGCCGATGTCTACGGCCGACAGTTGCCACCGGTGATGATCTATCACGTGCCGACCGTGACCTCCCTGGCAGCTCTGCTTGAGCAACGGTCCGCTCCCATACTATCTCCGCTCATCCTGCTTAAGAACGGCAGTCACGGTGCGCCACTTTTCATTGCTCCGGGACTGGGAGGCGGTCCGGCGGAGTTCTTTCAACTCGTGGAGCACATACACTCGCCGAACCCGATCTATGGCCTGCAGCCAAAAGGAATCGAAGGTTTCGATGATCCGTGTGAGCGCATCGAGGATATGGCAGAGTTCTATTTAAAAGCTCTGCTGGATTTTCAGGCGCAAGGTCCGTATTCACTGGCGGGTTACTCACTGGGTGGCCTTGTCGCTCTCGAGATGGCCCGGCGTTTGAATGCAAGCGGTCACGAAGTTGCGTTGCTGGTGATGATCGATTCTTATCCCGACATTAACTCTCTGTCGCCAATGCAATTCTTGCGATTGTTGACCCAGCGGGCCAAGCGCCGCGTCACTACTTTTGGTCAGCCCCCGCGGACCGACATTCGACTTGGCGGTCTGCCCAGCCCCGAGGCGATTTCGAGCTTCGCCCCGTCATTCGACCGCGTGAGAGACGCGGCATATCGCGCGTTGCGGCGTTACAGACCGGGAACCTATGGAGGCGCTGTGAAGTTCATTCGTGCCGCCGAGGTGACTGAATTTCCTGATAATCCGAAATCAGTCTGGTCTCATTTGCTTCCGAATCTCGAAGTTGAAAGCGTATCGGGCGATCACTTGGGCATGTTGACGACCCACTACGAAGAACTGGCTCGGGTGCTGAACCGATACCTGGAGTGATAGAAGCGCAGTGAGGGCCGGACAGACTTTGCATTCCGCTGACTCAGTTCACAAACCCCTACCTGGGAACGCCTCCGATAGAATCGTTTGATTCATGCTGCGCCAATCCCTAGACTGTCTGCTTTGACAACGAGACGAGAGGACCGCACCGGATGAATGGGGCTGAGAGTCTGATCCGAACGCTAGCGGGCGGCGGGATTGAAGTTTGCTTTTCCAATCCGGGCACGTCAGAGATCCATATTGTTGCTGCTCTCGATAAGGTTCCAGGGATGCGCTCGATTCTGGGATTGTTTGAGGGCGTAGTCACCGGTTCGGCAGATGGCTACGCTCGGATGGCGGAGAAGCCCGCATGCACTCTGCTGCATCTCGGCCCCGGCCTAGCCAACGGCCTAGCCAACTTGCACAACGCTTCTCGGGCTAGAGTACCGATCGTCAATGTCGTCGGCCAACACGCGACTTTTCATATCCATCACGACACGCCACTGACATCAGACATCGAAGGCACCGCCCGACCGTATTCCAAGTGGATTCGAACCTCTTCCTCACCGCTACATGTCAGTCGCGATGCCGCCGAAGCAATCCTCTTCTCACGTACTCCTCCTGGGCAGATAGCAACCCTAATCATTCCTGCTGATGTTGCCTGGGGTGAGAGCCAAGCAGGAGACTCGCCGATACACATACGTCCTCCGGCTCTACCGACTGTGCAAGCGATTGAGCATGCGGCCTCCATGCTGCGCTCCGGTCAGCGCACTGCCCTGCTACTTGCAGGGAAAGCTTTATACGGCCGTGGCCTGACGGAAGCGGGACGAATCGCGGACGCGACAGGAGCCAAGCTGCTGAGCCCCTATCCCTTCACTCGAATGCAGCGAGGTATTGGCGTTCCGGCCGTTGATCGGGTGGCTTACATCCTCGAACAAGCGAAGGAACAGCTGAAGGAGTTCCGACGATTCATTCTTGTGGGTTCGGCGGCCCCGGTTGCTTACTTCGCGTATCCGGGGAAAGACAGCGTTCTCATGCCGCCCGAGTGTGAGATTCACACGTTGGCGCGGCCGGATGAAGATCTCGTGGGCGCGGTTTCCGCTTTGGCGGATATTCTTCACGCTGAGAACGCTTCTCCGACCAGCTCAGTCTTGATCGAGCGGCCTCAGCTTCCGACTGGGGAAGTTACTTTGACGGGAGTTTCAGCCGCAATCGGGGCTTTGCTTCCCGAACACACCATTTTGGTAGATGAATCGATGACATCGGGCCGTGGTTTAATGCCCGCAACCCGCGGAGCTCCTGAACATGACTGGCTCGGGAACACAGGAGGCTCCATCGGTATAGGACTGCCCCTGGCGGTAGGTGCGGCTGTGGCTGCACCGGAGCGGCGGGTTCTTTGCCTTACCGCAGACGGCAGCGCTATGTACACACTCCAGGCCCTCTGGACGATGGCTCGCGAAAGCCTAAATGTTACGACCGTAGTCTTCGCAAACCACAGCTATGCCGTCCTGAAGAGAGAGTTTTCTTATTTGGGAGTTGGCGAACCCGGACCGAAAGCGAAGGAATTGTTTGAGATCGGTCGTCCCGATCTCGATTGGGTTCAGCTTGCTAAAGGGATGGGAGTTCCCGCCGTACGGGTTAACTCGTTGGAGGCGTTCGGAAAAGCACTACGAGAGGGATTTGCCTGCGAAGGACCGATGCTGATTGAAGTGCCTGTGTAAAGAAGCGAACAGCTAAGTCGTCGGACTGAGATTCGGAAACATTTCTGCGAGTTCCGTCTTCACCACTTTGCCGGTCGGCGTCAGCGGCATCGCGGACACGAACAAGATCTTCGCTGGGCGCTTATACGACGCCAAGCGGGCGGCCGCATATTGAGCCAGCTCATTCGTTGTCAGCGATTCCCCCTCAGAGAGTTGTACAAAGGCGAGAATCTCCTCGTCTCCTTGAATCGAGCGCCCAACCACAGCAGAGCGCAAGACGGACGGATGAGCGTTCAAGACCGCCTCAACTTCTACCGGGTACACATTAAGGCCCAAGTGCACGATCATCTCTTTGGTACGGCCCACGATGAAGAGGTTTCCCTTCTCCATTCGCGCCAGGTCACGCGTGTTGAACCAACCCTCGCTATCGATTGCAGCAGCGGTTTCCGCGGGAGCCCTGTAGTAACCCTTCATGACGTTTGGGCCTCGGACTTGCAACTCGCCCACTTCCCCGTCCGCCACTGTTTTGCCGTCTGACTGCACGATCTTGATTTCGACCCCTGGAAATACTCGACCCACCGATGTGTCCAGCCGAGGTTCATCGATCCGTGTCTGAGCGATCGTCGGGGAACATTCGGTAACACCATAGCCGTTGTGACAGACCAAACCGAAAAGGTTCTCGACCGCGGACTTAATGCTCGGCTGAAGTGGAGCGCCAGTCGAGGCAATAATCCTGAGCGCCGGGAAGCTTAATTTCGCCAAGCCACGCAGCTTCGCATACTGAAGCAACTGAAGAAACATTGCAGGGACACCCAAGAAAACGGTTATTCGATCTTTCACCAAGGTCGTGGGACCGGTAATGGGGTCGAAGCGAGGGGCAAGGTAAAGCGTCGCGCCACTGAGGAGAGTTCCGATCAACACAACTGACAGCCCAACGGCATGTGACATCGGTAGAACGCCATAAAGTCGATCGTTTTGCGTAAGAGAACGTATTTTCGAAGCCCCGGCGGCCATGAATAGCAGATTGTTATGGGTCAGCATCACCCCTTTAGGCAGTCCTGTCGTTCCCGACGTATAGATCAAAGCCGCGACATTGTCTCCCGCATCCGTTTCAACCGGCTCCGGTTTCGTCGCCTCGTTCAGGGGCCCGACACCAAGCACTCCCAGTGTGCCCAAATCGACGATTTCCGCGCCGAGACGTTTTGCATGGTCTGTGGCGCGCGGAGACACGCTCGTCGTGAAGAGTACTCGTCGGGCTCCGCAATGATCGCGAATTTCATCCACTTCCCGCGCCGCTAACTGAGCGCTCACAAGCACGGGCCATGCATCGATCTCCACGAGAGCAAGTAAAAGCGCTGCAAAAGTCCGGCAATTCTCGCAGACGATCAAGACCCGATCTCCGGGACGCACACCTGACTCGGATAACCATTTCTGAGTCTCGGCGATCACCTCGTTCAACTGTTGATATGTCCAGGAACCCGACGCCTCCACCATCGCGGGGTGCGCTGGTGAGCGCTCCGCCCAGTGCTTAACGGTATCAACGATCTTTCTAGTAGAAGTTGCCGGAGTATCTTTCATTTGACCAGTCTTACTTTGCGCATTGGGCGCTCAGATCCTCACTTGGCATCGCACAGCACCGGGAAATCACGGTGTTAAACTTAACATCGTTCGCTGGCATTTTGCCTATTTGACTTTCGCGATTTGAGAGGAAGGAACGGTTGTCCAAGCTTACTGCGAACGAGAAGAAAATTCTGTTCAGCGATGAAATTCTCCAAGACCCGTATCCCACGTACGCGCGGCTGCATGAGGAAGGCCCGTTGCATTACGTAGAGGTTGGCGGTAAATGGGCTGTGTGGTCGATCTTCAGTCACGCGGAATGCTCCTCCATCGCCAAGGACCCAAGGCTTTCCGCGAAACGCGCCAAGCAGATGCTTTTGCCTCTGCCTCTGAGCAGACAAGCCGAGTTCACCGAGCTAGCGCGCATGCTCAGTCTGTGGCTGATTTTCATGGACCCACCGGAGCATACTCGGCTGCGCAAACTGCTCAACAAGGGATTCTCGGCCGCTGCCGTCGAAGGCCTGCGTCCTCAAGCCGAAGCCATAGTTGATCAGATGTTAAGCTCACTGAGCCACGGGTCGGAGATCGACCTGATGAGCGAGTTCGCAAATCCGATGCCTGTCCGCATTATCTCCGAACTCCTCGGTGTGCCACAGGCGCTGCATGGAACTTTCGTCGATGCTTCACGAGCAATCGCCGTCTTTCGCGGTAATCCAAATCGAACCGTGGAAGAAGCACGGGCGGCTCAAGACGCGCTAGTTGAGTTAACGGAGTTCTTCCGAAAAACCGTCGCGGAGCGCAGGCGCAATAAGGGAAGCGATCTGATCAGCCTGTTGATCGACATCGAGGAAGAAGGAGAAGTACTGACGGAAGAAGAGCTATACGCGCAATGCATTGCGCTGCTCTTCGCCGGCCACGAGACAACGAGGAATCTGATCGGCAACGGAATGTACACTCTTCTAAATAATCCTGAGCAAACATCGGAATTACGGGAGAAGCCAGAGTTAATCCGCTCCGCGGTTGAAGAACTTCTCCGCTACGAGAGTCCCGTGCAATTCACAGCTCGCGTGCTCAAGGAAGACATCGAAGTGTGCGGCCAGAGAATACCTAAAGGGTGGACGGTTCAGTGCATGCTTGGGGCGGCGAACCGGGACCCAAAACAATTCAAGGACCCCGATCGGCTAGATCTGAAGCGATTGAATAACCAACACCTCGCATTCAGCGCCGGACTGCATTTTTGTATCGGGGCTCAACTCGCTCGGCTAGAGGGACAGATTGCCATCCTGAATCTAGTCCAGCGATTTCCGAAGATGAAACTGGTCGGACCGCGCCCGGAATGGGCACCCACTTTTGGATTCAGAGGTCTCAAGAGTCTCCGGGTAGCGCTGTAAGGGTGGGCCTGCGTCGATGCCTACAGGCGCTGCCAAATCAACTCGATTACCTGGACTTTCCCGTTCACAGGCGTCGGAGGCGTCGTCAAGGTGATCCGATCATCCTGGAATTTCAGATTTCGGACAAGATTCTTGCCGACGTAATTCTGAATCGATGAGATTTCGATGTGATGCGTCACCTTGTCATCAGCCAGCGTGAACCGTCCGGCGTAAGCAAGAAATGTCTTAAACGCCTCAGCTTGTTCTTCCTGGCTTCCTCCTCCAGAAGGCAGAGGCTGCCGGCCACCATAGCTGATCAGTGCTGTTACCCTTCCGTCTTCGGAGTAGCTGAGAAAACCTGTGGGACCGTGACCGTAGGGGGTTTCGCTGCGCTCCCCTTTCGAAGTGGTGCTTGAGGCCGATACCAGTTTCCACGTGCCCACGAGCCTGTCGCGTGCGTTACCGAATGCATCCGACTCCATACTGATTCTCCCTTGACACGGTCGGCCTTCTCGCGGAAGGTATCTGAGCGTAGCGCGTCACGGAAGCTTCGCGCAACGCATTCACACGCCGTTTAACCTCGAGAGATCTTATTCCGGAAGGAGACTATGGCAACAGGATTGGAAGGCAAGGTTGGGCTTGTGACGGGTGGGACGTCAGGGATTGGCCGCGACACCGCAGTACTGTTCGCCAAGGCTGGGGCGAAAGTAGTTGTTGCGGGCAGACGCGAACAGGCAGGAGAGGAGACCGTCGAACTAATTCGTGCCGCCGGAGGTGACGGCTTGTTCGTGAAAGCCGACGTCTCGAAGGCTTCAGAAGTCGAAACCCTTGTTCACAAGGTCGTGGAGAGATTTGGCCATTTGGACTTAGCGTTCAATAACGCCGGCATCGAGGGCGTTTGGGTTCCGATCGTTCAGCAATCGGAGGAAGATTGGGATCAGACCATCGACATCAACCTGAAGGGCGTCTGGTTGTGTCTGAAATACGAGATCATACAAATGCTCAAGCAGGGGACGGGCGGAGCGATCGTAAACATGGCATCCGTCACGGGCCTTGTCGGCTCCGCTGGTGCAGCGGCGTACACCGCCAGCAAGCATGGAGTCATGGGCCTGACGAAAGCTGCTGCGTTAGAGACGGCTCGAAACGGGATTCGAATCAACGCCGTCTGCCCAGCCGTAGTGGAGACATCGATGGCTGAGCGACTCTTCGGGCCCCCGCTCGTTCATAAGAAAGTCATGAGCTACCACCCGATGGGCCGTTTTGGAAAACCCTCAGAAGTTGCCGAGGCCGTCGCGTGGATGTGCTCCGATCACGCATCCTTTATGACAGGCCAGTCATTGGTTCTCGACGGTGGATTCCTGGCCGGGCCAAGCTCGGCGGGCTAGCCGCCCCACCATGCTCTGAGAACCTTAAAGATCGCTTATTTTGCTAAGGCGCCCAGTTTTCTCTCCATATATGCCACAAGATTGTTAATGTTATCGAAGTTGCGAGGAAGCACTTCATCGTCTGCCACCGTGATCCCAAAGTGTTCTTGAAGATACGCAACAAGATCGAGCGTCCCCATAGAGTCGATCACATCGCCCAATAGTGATCCCTCAGTATTTAGCTTCTCAGCATCGCCCGAAAGAAAGTGTTGTACGATAAAACCTCGTACGTCGCGCTCAATATCGATTGTTTGCATTGACGGATAGCCTCTACCGGTTATTTGAATCTTTACTAGAAACCTGCGAAGAGATTTGCAGCACTAAACAACTTCGGTCCGTTCGCTCACGGCGACGTCCTCAGCGACTTGGTTTCGATCGAATTCTATTTGCTCTCTGAGAGTCACACGCGGAGGAGAACTCGGGTAGGAGGGCCTAATGAGGCTTGCGTCCCCATCGAAGGGTGTCGCGTACCACTGATCGGCCTTCGATAGCTGCTGATGGAGTGCCTGGTCGGCCGCCTTATAGTGATATGGACACGCCGGGTACTGCCTTGAGTACGGATGCCCACTGCGAAACACAGATCGCAAGTTCTGAGGGAAACCCATTACCTCAAGAGTATGGCTACCCGCCTTGCGCGCACATTCATATGCAGCCAATATCAGGGCCCCTGCAACTTCACGATCGTCATTCGCGATTAACATATCATCAATGCTGGACTTCTTTAGTCCCGTGGTCTGATCTTCTGGCTCGTGGCGAACCACCGCGTAACCCAACAATTTTCCATTAACAGAACAGCGCAAGACACTCGTGTCCCCTCTATCAGAAGGAATGGCGAAGTGCCACTTCAATGTTTCCGAGGTACGGTCTGCAAGGAGCCGCTGTTCCTCGCCCACCTTCTGAAGCCAAAGATCGTCGAATTCGCGATCAATTCCATCGACATTGGTTTCATTAACCGAAACTCGGCTAGGCGATTTTCGAGGCCATCGTCGTACGAAAATCTTCTCGACGGCAATTGCAACCGACAGAAGTCCACTGCACAGGGTTCTCAAGACCGTGTTCAGCCCCAACTTCATCATCAAGCTGTGAGAAAAAGAGTAGGGCCGGATCACCCAGAAAAGAACGGTATGATACTCAGCTTGAGGAAGAGGATCAGACTTGAACGCGCGGGCAATCTTTCCCACCGCCTCAATTGCAGTAGTTGAGATATACAGATCAACTGATTTCTGCTGGAAATATGCCGCTACTAGGCTGGCGCTAAGTGCGCGGTACGAAGGATCCACGACGAGTCCGTGGGCCGTGACTGCAGTAAGAGTCTTGCCGCCGTAGCGGTAGAGCTGAGGAATGTTCCCTAAATACCCGACGATCTTGCCATCTGCCTCTAATACCCAACCAATTGGTTGCTCCGATCCCATGTATCTTGAAGCCGGATTATGTTGCCAGAGGCGCTTCCAGTTTTCGGGAGAGTCTGGGGCCAATCCCCAGCAGTGCTTCAGCGTCGCAACTCCCTCAAAGTCCGAGAATTTTGCCTCCCTAATTTTTGCCGGTACGACTGCACTTGTACGGATTCCGCTTATATCATCGCCGTTAATCGGCGATTTCTTTCGTCGCGCCCGGATGAGAGCCAACATCCCAGAAACGAATTTTTTTTCAAGAGAAGGCATACGAAACGCGCGCAATCAGATCTTCAGGCCCGAGAAGACTTACTAAGCAATTTCGCCATTCATGGAGTCGTGCCCTATCCTGCCCGCGCGAGTGAAGCTCGCAACGGTTGACCTCTCTTCTTTGCGCACAAACTGGTTCAGCCAGTTTCGATAAATCGAGCTCGCGGTTAGACGCCATTTGCTCGATAATCCTTCGCACGCAGATTCAGGAAAGCTATCAATGCGATTCTCGCGACGATCAACAGACACATCGTCTTGGAATCTGCTCAGAAGCTCCATCGTCTTCGGGTCGAAATATCCGACGGGCATGGTGGGATAGGCCTCTCTCTTCTCCCCTGAGGAATCTTCTTACATCTCGTCGATACTCCTTAAAGAGAGTCTGGGCCCCGTATTCAGGATGCCCCTGGAAATAGACAAATGTACTTCTCGATCTCTTCTTTACAAACATATCAACGCCCGCCGCGGGTGACTTCGTGAGGACGGTGTACCCTGACGCCACCAGGTCAGTTTCACGAACTTCATTCCATCGAGAATGCGGAAACTCCACCGTGAGCGGCAAATTTTCAACAAGAGGGTGCGCGCAGACCCGATTTGATCGAAAGACCCCGAACTGCTTGTCGGGCAGCTTATGACGATTGACGCCATCTGAGTACAGGACGCTGGCATGCGCCGCAAGACAGGACAAGATCGTTGATGTCGTGCTCCGTTCTGCCCAATCTAAGACGCTAGAGAGATCAGACCAGTATGGTTCGTCCTTCAGATTTCGTGATGTGGTTCCGTGCCAGTGATAATGGCGCCTTCCAAGTCGCTCTTCCAAAGATCGTCCAAGCCAAAGTAGAAGCTGTTCAGGTGGCGCATTCCACGATCGCTGCGAGGAACACCGGTCAGAGAGTAAAGCTTCAAGAACACCGGAAGATCTCCGAGGCCGCGTCGAGAAGTTCGAAAAATTGGAGCTCCGTATCTTCGAGTGCCGAGTCCGGCATGTTGTTGATCAGAGCAATACGGACGCACTTGCTTCGGGCTCCTCCGCTGTACATTGGGTGGACTCGAGCCGAATGTTTTCTTTCAAGCCAGCGACTCGGTACTTGATTTCCATCGACGATCAGTGACATCAAATAACTCCCCTGCCTGTGCCGACTATCTCTGCGACACTGCGCTTCGCCTGATCTAGAGCCTGTCCCAGATCTTCGAGAATGTCGTCGATGTGCTCGATGCCTACGCTCAGCCGCAACATCTCTGGAGTCACGCCCACTTTCTTTTGTTCTTCAGGCGTGAGCTGCCGGTGCGTCGTCGAAGCAGGGTGACAGGCCAAGGATTTGGCGTCACCCATATTGACCATTCGCTTGAATAGTCGTAACGAGTTAAAACACTCAGTTCCCGCCTGAAAGCCTCCTTTCACTCCAAATGTTAGGAGTGAACAGCGCTTCGAGCCCATATAACGCTGAGCCATCGGATACAGCGGATTGTCCGGGAAACCAGCATAGTTGACCCATTCAACCGCTGGATGGTTACGCAGATACTCCGCCACCTTTCGAGCATTCTCGACGTGGCGTTCCACACGTAAGGCAAGAGTCTCGACTCCTTGCAACAGCAGAAACCCATTGAAAGGGGAGAGGGTTGCGCCAGTGTTGCGCTGGCAGACTGTGCGGCATCGGGCGATATAGGCCGCATCCCCGAAGTGATCCACATAAACCACGCCGTGGTATGCAATTTCTGGCCGATTGAACATGTAGAAACGATCCGGATATTCCCGCCAAGGGAACTTTCCACTGTCTACGATCATTCCTCCGATGCTCGTGCCGTGCCCACCCATGAACTTTGTCATGGAATGCACGACGACATCTGCACCGTAATCAATAGGACGCAAAAGAATTGGCGTCGCAACGGTATTGTCGACAACAAGCGGAACGCCATGTTTGTGTGCGACGCGAGCTAACCCCTCAATGTCCGCCACATTTCCTGCCGGATTACCCACACTTTCGCAGTAGACCGCTCGGGTCTTTTCATCGATCAGCTTTTCAACTTCGTCGGGGTCATCGGTTTTCGAGAAGCGCCCGCTGATGCCACGTTTCGGAAAGATGTGCGCCAGAAGAGTGTAGGTGGCCCCATAGAGCTGGGGAAGCGATACTATATTGTCGCCCGCCTCGCTGATATTGATCAGAGAATATTCGATCGCCGCCATACCGGAGCTAACACTTAGAGCACCGACTCCACCTTCCAGCGCCGCGACACGCTTCTCCAGAACTGTGTTCGTCGGGTTGCCGATGCGCGTATAGATATTTCCCTCGACTTCGAGATTGAACAGCGCTGCGCCATGCTCAGCACTGTCGAATTCGAAGGCTACGGTCTGATAGATCGGCACCGCCACTGCTTTCGTGGTCGGATCGCCGTCGTAGCCACTGTGGATTGCGATCGTTTCTGGTTTCATACCAACCCCTGCCGCTTCACTGAACCGATATTTTCATTTGGCGGAAGTAACCACGCTCTGCGCCGACATCGTAGTCGATTCGTGCTGGAGTGGCTTAGCTAAAGCTTTCGTGATCGTTCGTGCCGCAAACCCGGCGCCGAAGGCAAACCGCATCAGTGGACCAAAGCTATTTGCAGCGGCGACGCCCGCAAAATACAGACCCGGCACCGAAGACTCAAAAGACGACGACAATACCGGCGAGCCCCCTACGGTCTTCAACGTCGACCGAATCCCCGGATCAACGAACCTCAATCGTTCAAGATCCACGCGGTACCCGGTGGCAGCTATGACGTGCTCGGCCACAATTTCTTGCTCCGTACCATCGGCGGCTCGCAGATGTAGATGAACTTTGTTTTCCAGGACTTCAGCACCTTGCAAGGTCTGCTGTAGAAACAGTGGTACTTTGCCAATCACCTTATCTTTCGTGAACCACCCTCCCGACGGGCCCAAGATTCTGCGCACGAGTTCCAAGCGCAAACCTTCTGGCAAGTAGTGAAAAATGGATGGGAAGCTCGAGAAGAAGCGATTCTTCCAACCTGGGCCCAAGCCCGATTTGGGAGATCGAATACGCTGCCAGGTGGAGCGTGGTTTACCGGTCGGTTTGGTGTGAAACTTCAGCGACTCTCTCCTGCTCACAAGGCGTACATTAGCTCCTGCCTCGTGCAGCAGAGCGGCCAAATCGATCGCAGAAGCCCCACCTCCAATCACAACAACGCTGCGGCCCTGAAACGGCTCCAGATTGTGGTGACGGAAACTATGGGATACAAACTCCGAAGGCAGTTTGGCCAAATTATCGGGAACGTACTGAAAGTGCGTGATTCCAACAGCGAGCACCACTCGCCGAGCGGCCACGGTTTCGCCACTGTCGAGTTGCAAGCGAAAACCATTCGGCAAGCGTTCGAGTCCAGTGACCAGTACGTCTTCTAGCTCAGGTACCATCCGCTCCCTGAATGTGCTCCCGTAAGCCGAGAATGTGTCGAGCCGCACCGGCAATCCATCGTCGGCGTACTCGATTCCTCTCTCTGCGCAGAAATGCTGGAGAGTGAAGGTCTTTTGTGGATCAAAGATATCCGAAGCGAAGCCATCGGACTTCAGAAACATACCCTTGGGCATGTGGGTCAACCAGCTATCCATCGGACGCCCAAAAATACGAAACGGAATGCGGCGATGCTTCAGGTAAGCGGCAATAGACAGCCCATACGGACCTGCACCAATGATTGCTGTGTTTATCATAAGATCGCTGGAAAAAATCTATTTGGGGGGAATATCCGTCGCGGTCAACAAACGCGAACGGGTTGGATCGTCGGGGAAGAACTCTATCTTAGCATGGGATCCGCGACCCGTTAAGAATTTCGAACGTAGCCCGTAACCCATTGATAGCACTGCTGATACGAAGTCCAAGGGCTACAGAATTTTGACACACACACGCGTGTAGCCGTAGACCGCGCCAATAACTTCGTACTTCACCCGAAACGCTCTCACGAACTCCTCAAAAGCTCGGAACTCGTCCAGCGGACAAGAGAATTCATCGAAAAAAATCAGGTCTCCCGACTTGAAGTACTGTGCCAGCGTGGTGAGAGCGAACAGCGTTGAAGTGAACATGTCGGCGTCGAGATTGACCACCAAGCGGCCTGAAAGATCGGTGCGTCCAACGAAACCAGGTAGGGTGTCCTGGAACAGGCCGATCTCAAAACTGCATCGAGGATCTTCGATATTTGGAATGAGACCGTTCGCATTAAAATGGCCTTCGGGTTCGGTTGGACGCCATCGTTCTGGAAGCCCAGTGAACGTATCGAAACCTATGAATCGAGACCTTGGGTCGGATATCCCAGCCAACCACAACTTCAAGGAGTCGCCTCGATATACGCCAAACTCGAGGTACGTCAGGGCATCACTCGTTAGAGCTTCGCGCTCGATGACCGAGCTATACAACCAGCTACGATCCGCCTCTTTGCTGCCCTTCATTCCTTCCGCGATAGGGTGATTGCGACACCAGCGGGAGAATCGAGCCCAGTAAGCCACAGCCGTCAGGCCCGAAGCGGGGGCCTCCAGATTCACGCGGCCAATTGTGCCCGCTAGGAGAGACGTTACCGTTGGGCGAAAAGCTTGCGGAATTTGTGGCTGGAAAAATCACGAAGGGGGGGGATTCTTAGCATTGAATTATGGGTCCTGGCGCTCTTGTGAGAGCTAAAACTACCTTGCGAAAAGGTCTGTCATCGAATGTTCGTATAGCGGGCGTAGAATGAACCTCCGCGAGGAATAGGTGAGGATTGTCGAGGGGTTAAAGTGGTATTACGAATTGTGCGGCAGCCGCGGAGTCTGCGAAATCGCACTCTTTCGTTTTTTTGGAAGACCAAAAACACTCGCGGTCGTACCTCCTCTGACCAATCATCCCGTTCATCTCCGGATCGGAACGTCCGACTTCTGCTCCTACCGAGACGTTCTCGTTTTTCAGACTAAGTCGTATGACCCAAAAACGAGATGCTTCGTTCCGAAGACTATCGTGGACGTCGGCGCTCATATAGGTATGGCTAGCATCGGCGAGCCCGACTATCCGATGGCGATGATTTTTGCGGTTGAGCCCGAGCCTTCGAACTTCGCGGCGCTGTTGCGGAATGTACTCCCGTACAAGAATATCGTTCCCATCCACGCGGCCCTGTGGCCTGTGGAAGGAAGGGTTAGCATGGAGCCATCCAACGCCCATCCAAAGGGAACCTTTCGAGTTGTTCAACACGACCAGCCTTGCATCCGTGCGATCACGATGGATACGCTGATGCGCGAGAACGGCATAGATTCGATCGACCTTTTGAAGTGGACATTGAAGGTGCGGGAAAAGACGTGTTCAAAGAATGTCTCTGGATTAGGAAAGTACGAGTTCTTGCGATCGAACTCCACGATCGCATACGCGAAGGATGCAGAGAAACTGTCTTGGCCGCAGCAGCAGGCTTTGATTGTCACGAACGGGGCGAGATCACATTCTTATCGGCCGCCAATATGGACTCACCTTCAGAAACGGATCGACCGGCAACACTTTCTGCTCCTTTGCGATCCTCGACATTATGGTCTTGTTCTGTGCGCCCGGCTTCAGAAAATACTTCTTAGCCACTAGGTAAGGTAGCATCATGACCTCCCCAAAGGACGGCAGTGGATCTTGTGCGCAAAACACGGACTCAACGCGCGTGCTTCTGAGGGATCTCCAATAGGATCTTAAGTCTAATTCGCCTGCCCAGATGTCTGAAGCAGCAGTAGGCAGATCAGTAATCATGCGTAGCCACCCAACGCCTGTCTTCGCGCGACTTCCTTCCACGCGTTCACCCACCTGATCTGCATACAACAGATACGGAAAATCTACTCCTGCCGGCCCCCCGAGGCTGTGGAAGCCCCAAGTTCTCGCATTTACGTCAAGCAACTTAAAGTTAGAGTCTCGAGGATCCTGCTTGAATTCCAGCTCTACGAGCCCGTAGAAATTGATGTCACGCAGAAAGCGCAACGAAAGTTCTTCGATCTCCGCGAGCTCGATTGTTTCGACATAAGTCGCAGCTCGCCCGAATTCTCGCAATTTATCACATCGACGGGCCATCAAGAACTTTTCCTCCGGTCCTCAAGAAAGCGCAGTACGAATATTCACGCCGCCCGTCACAGGAATGATTTCTTGAACTAATATCTCCTCTGGCCTAATCTGGTTGGCCGCTTTGCGAAAAAGAATCCTGAGTTGCTCGGGAGTCTCCGCCCTCCATGCCTTGGCACCCGTCGCGTAGAAGAAGTTCTCCTTCACCGCGGGCTTGATCGCCAGGGGCAGCCGATTGTAGAGCGGTTCAAGCTCACTCTCGCTTCGAGGATTAAAAGTATGCGGGACAGGGATCCCCAATCTCTCGGCTCGTTCGTATGTATTTTTCTTGTCCCATGCCCACTTGACAGTCTCCCAGCTCGGCGTGGTAACACGAAAAACTTTGGAAAGGCGTTCCCGGTGATGCGAGAAGGCAGCCACCGTCTCATCTCTCGTTGGGAATAATACCAACCCTCCAGGCGGAACTCGGCCCACCTCCAGACACTGTCAACCGTACGGAGTTCGTCTTTCAAGTCCTTGACCCGAACCACACGGTTGACATAACGGGAGAATTGGGAGATTGAGTGCTGGTCGTCGATGACACAGACCGGAATACCTCTGCGACCTAAGCTACGCGCGATACCCAATCCTGGATGTTCGCCACCGATAACGACTGCGCCAACTAGTTGTGAGTTCATAGTGAGTTAGTGAGAGCAGAGTCTTTGCCGTCGACTACGACTATCGCTTCGAAAGAAACGAAGTAAGCTCTCGAGATGCGAATTCGGTGCCGGCCACGAAGTAGAGGAGCGGACCAAATGTTCGTGCCGCCGGAGCACCGATGAAGTGCAAACCTGGCACTGAACTGCGGAAGCCACTTGCGAGTTTAGGATAGCCGCCGAACTGCCGGATGTCCTTCGTGAGCTGTTGCGGCAAGAATTCATACCGCGTTACATCAATCTGATAACCGGTTCCGAGCAGCACATGGTCAAAACGGCGTTCGCCTCCATCGTCAAGCTTCAGCTGGATCTCGTCGCCCACGGCATGGGCTTCACTTACGAAACGTCCGGTTGTGATCTTCACGGTTTTCAAACGGTCGGGAAGCCATCGAGATCCAGCAGGCCTCACGGCACGCATGCGAATCTTGTCGCGTAGCGAAAGCGGAACGAGCCGCGTGAGCTTCGGGTATGCCACGAGGCGACTGATCCCGATCGGCCCCACATCGTAGAAGAGTACAGGGCTGACGAGATTGGCCCCATATGATGCAACCAAGTGTGTTGACCAATCCACCGAACTTGAGGTTGACGTGCGATGACCTCCACTTCAGCGTTGGCTTCGTTTAAGAGCGCTGCAGATTCCAGAGCACTCTGCCCTGCTCCGATGACCGCTACCCGTTTCCCTGCGAACCTTCGAACATCTCGCCCTTCGTAGCAATGTGTCACTTGCTGAGGCGACAGGTTTCGAAATACTTCAGGTTTCTTCCTAAAAGGCCCGATTCCCGCCGCGACGACGACTACTTTCGTCCGCAGCTCCTGTCCGTCCTGCAGAGTGAGCCTGAACCCCGGAGCATCCCGATCCACCCGCTGAACCGTTCTTTGATCCAGATCGGAACCCAACTGGTGCCGGAACCATCTGCCGTATTCCACGAACGTATCAAGGGGAACCGGGGCGCAAGGTTCTTTCTTCGAAGCATTCTCGTATGCTTCGAGAGTAAATGCGCGGTCAGGATCGGATAAATTGGACGCGACCCGCGGAGAACGCAGCAGCATCCCGGCGGGCATTTTCTGGGACCAGAACTCCATAGGTTCCCCGAAAACACAAGTACTCAAGCCTTTCGCCTTGAGATGGGCGGCCGCCGATAGCCCATATGGGCCGGCGCCAATCACCGCTACATCATAGTCGACAGTGGTCGGTCCTGCGCTCTTCGATTGCTGATGGCTGATTTCGCTATTCGCTTCATGGTCAATAGTCACCTGACGAGCTAAGAATTTAGGAAGGCTGCTTCTAGCTGATTTACTATCCTTGTTTACTGTTTCGGTTAGCTCTTACGTGATGGATGCGCCAACAGCGCCCCCTCACCCGGCGTGTTAAACTTTTCAGTTTGCAGTGTAGGTGAGCGACGACTGCAAGATGAGAACCAATGGCGACTTGCGGCCCTGCTTCCGCTACAACCCCCTCAGTAAGCATCATTATCGGGGTCTACAACGACTGGAAGCCCCTCGATCGCTGCCTTCGCTCCTTAACGGAGCAAAGGTTCCCTCCGTCGTTTGAAGTTATTGTTGTCGATGACGGGAGCGAGGAACCTGCCCCACAGTCTATCCGGGACTGGGCCGATCACAAACATCTAACTCTATCCATCAATCCCATGCCGGAGTCTCCACTGCCAGGAATCGAGGTCTTGAGATTTCGAAGGGCTCCATTGTTCTGTTCATTGATGCCGACACCAAACTTCAACCCGATTGCCTCGCTGCCCTAGTCGGTACCGTTACCCGTTCACCGGGACACGGCTGCTTTCAACTGCGCTTGGTCGGGGATTGTCGGGCTTAGTTGGCCGTGCTGAGCATTTGCGACTGACAACGGTTCAAGGGCACATGCTACAAGCGAACGGTAGCATTCGTTATCTGAATACAGCTGGATTCGCAATTCTTCGAAACAGAATAAACCCTGGAGCATCTTTGTTCGACCCTGGAGCGTTGCGAGGTGAGGACACTCTTCTGTTAGTCCGCCTCATGCAGGGTGGAGAACTTCCTCTTTTTGTTGCTACTGCGATCGTTCAGCACGCCGTTCCACTATCACTGCTTCAATACCTGAGGAAGTCGATCCGCTCTGCTTACCAGGAAGCGGGAACGTACCGAATCATTGCGTCCATGGGAGTGAAGATTCGCGTCACGAACCGCGAGCGCTGGGAATGCTGGGGGAAATGTGGAAAATCTCGCAACAAGCCGAAATCGGAAGAACTGCTTGGTTTGTGCTGGTAGTCAGGCAGGCGCTGCCCGATTCGTTTCTCTATTTTACCGTCGGTCGCCATCCACGAAGCTCGTGTAAGGCTCGTTTCAAAGATCGGTCCCTGGGCGGTTTTGCCATCACTACCCCATATGCCGATAGAGCAACTGACCCATTATCGGTAGGAATGATGTTGGGAGTCGGGCAATCATTTTCTTTGCAGTTTTTAATCCCAAGCGATTCGATTCCGGACGCCGATTTGATGGATATCCGAAGTATGAAAGCGTGGTCCGCCCGGCACCCCAATTGTCCTTAAAGTTGATAAGGCCCGTGTTATCACAGTCGGTACGGCCAAGGTCTAGTTCTGCAGCCCCGCGGCTCTTGGCATCCTGAATAGCGCGCCACATTAAGAAGGCAACGCCACCAGAGTTGTGGTGTCTGATATCCGAGCAGCCGTATTTGTATACCATTGAGTTCTTATGGGTGAGGGTGATCATGCTGGCTACAGCTAACCCGCCCTTGGATGCGACCCTGATGTTGATATTCTCCCGGAGACATTAAACTAGGTTTCGAAACCATGAAATGGGCTGTGGTGGAATACCATGGCGACGATGAGTTAGTAGCAGGAGCCGGTAAAACTGTTGAATCAGTTCCTCGGTTCTTCCCTCCGTGTAAACCAGCCCCTCTCTTTCGGCACGCGTGATTCTTCGTTGTACACAGCTCTTGTGAAATGCTTTAAGAAGAGCTTCCAGAGATTTATCTAACAGCAACCTGTGCCAATAAAATACCGCAGTCCGTTGGAGACCCGAGCTTGTTCAGGGCAGTTTGCTCTACTGGCCTGATTTCGACGTACTTATAATTCTTTTCTACAACTTTGGCTTTAATCGACGATAGCATCTGTTGAAGGGTCTCTGGGTTGTCGACCAAAACAGCAGCGTGATCGGAAAAAGGCACGGAAACTATCCGTCTCCCCGAAAGCCATGTGCTGATCCTGCAAAATAGCAATCCGTCTCTCAGCTCTTGCCCCGGCGACGAACTCGTGTACACAACCGGTTCGTAACCGTAGGTCCTCCGCAATGCTTCAATCCAGGGATTCGTGTGAAAAATAGAAGCATCCCCTCGACGGCCCAGAAACCGTGCCCAACGCAGATCTTTCAGTGGGTCGAAACTGAAAATCACAGCCACTCATCATGCCTCATCTATGCACCGCTTCCGACGCATCGGCTTGAAATCGTTATGGTGCTGGACTCACTGGACGGCCAACGACGGCGAATGAAGCCCCCGTGAGTTCTCCGTACACTCTCATTAAGCCAGGAATCGAATACTGCCATGCTAGCTTCTCCTGAACTCGCGCGGCTCCCCTGATTCCCATGCGATGCCGGAGCTCTGGATTCGCGATCAGAGCCGCAATCTTCTGCGCGAAATCCTCGTTGTCACCCGCACGAGCATATAGCGCAGCATCTTGAGCGCTAACCCGAGTCTCGCGCAGATCGAAACCCACGATCGGTTTCCGAGCAGCCATGTATTCCATAATTTTCAGAAACGTCGACCGATCGTTGTAGGAGTTGAATGGATCCGGAGCCACACAGATGTCAGCGGTCGCGATATAAGCTGCATATTCTTTGGGGTCCGCCACCCAACCGGCAAACCACATATTGCCTTCGATTTGAAGTTCGCGAGCCAAAGATTTCGCAGAGGCTAAGCCGTCACCATCGCCTAGGACAATGCACAAGAACTCAGTGACTCCCAAGCGATATCGAAGATGGTGAAGAGCGCTGCACAAACCATCGAGACCGTCCTGTATCCCGGTGACGCCAGCGAACGCGATAATGTTTGGAGATTTCCGTCGGAGTTCAATGTCACCTTCGCTTATCCTTAAATCTGCGAGATCCGGCCCATTGCGTACCACTGTAATTTTTGATTCGGACAAAGCCCCACGGCGCATCGCGTGTTCCTTGTACGACTCGTTGGTAACGATCACGTGATCAGCAGACCGGTAGGAATGTCGTTCCAGCTCAAGCAACAGTCGACTAAACCATTTATTCCGCCCGAACTTCGCCGCGTACAATTCAGGACTTAGATCGTGCTGGTCGTAGATCAGTGTTTTGCCGATTAATTTGTAGGCGGCCAATAGCAGAACAACACAGTCTGGAGGGTTCGCGATGTGAATGACGTCGAACCCCGCCCTCACCCAGACCGAGAACGTGAGAACACTGATCGCCAGCATCGCGTACACATATTCGACCAAATAACCAATCACCGTCCTCGTGGATTTCCAAATGGGGAATTCATGAAGGGTGACGCCTTTGAGATCGAATCGCCGATTATTGGTATCGGCCGGACATATAATAGCCACCTTGTGGCCCGAAGCCACCAATGCAGCCGCTTCTTTACGAACACGAGGGTCCCGAGAATAGGGGCAATTCTCAACGACCATCAGGATACGGATTGACCGCTCAGCCTTTTTCTCCAACTCTTCCTCGGCCCCAGTGCCCGCTTGAAAATATCATCTCTCGATCGACTGAGATTGCAGCGTTTTACTTATGACCGACCCGTCTTGGAAGGAATATTGCAGTCGATCACCGCTTGGCTTCGCGTACGCAATTCGCGCCCGCTCGCTCCCACGGCCCTCAA
This sequence comes from uncultured Acidobacteriota bacterium, assembly GCA_963793945.1. Taxonomy (GTDB): domain Bacteria; phylum Acidobacteriota; class Terriglobia; order Terriglobales; family Acidobacteriaceae; genus Sulfotelmatobacter. The sequence goes on from CAWCCE010000006.1 coordinate 206,792, forward strand.
TCCGCAACCCTTGGTTGTCCTCAACCAGCTCCATCTCAGCACGTGCTCTCCACCATTGATTAACCTGGTCGGGAGGTGTGATCCAGATACCTTCGGTCGATCTCAGCCTTGCCAAATACGCAAGCAGCTTCCGGAAGACTTCGCGTTCCCGTGTTTCTGTAATGTAGTCCGGATGGACAATAAAGCTAATCAAACCATGAGCCTCCACGACAAGTTCTATCTGTCGCATCCACAAGCTGATCGAATAGTCTTTCAAGATGTGAAAGAGAGAATAGTCCTGAGTCATTGTGACCGGTAGCTCTAGGATCTTACCAACGAAGTAAGGCATCACCGTACAGCACCCACCACGCTGTGGGTCTAGGTGAGCGACATTCGGAACCGACATCTCATAAGCGAAATCGAGCGCCTCAAACCACTCCTGTCTACGATACAACACTGCTGACCGAAATCCTTGCGCTCCCCACTGGCGTCCGTAGGCGTTAATCTTGGCTGCGCGCTCGATGAACCGATGGCGACTCCGGTAAAGCTTCCCGTCGTGATTGAGGTCTTGGACGCCTACTTCGAATCCGCGATCGATGATTGATGCAAGGTATTCCTTCGGCACTTCATATCTATCCTCTGGAACTACCTGAAATGAAGCACCGATTCCGAATGACTCGTCCAGGTCCATCAAGGTCCCGCAGAAATCCCTACCCGCTCGGGTTTCGACATCATGCGTCATGATTGCGCAAGCTGGGGCACCATCCGGCCAAAACCAAATGAAAGGAACACGATCAATTCCTGCCGCTCTTAATGACTGCGACAGTGATCGTTCCAGTAAGTGGTCTACTGTTCGGTCTACTGGCCAGTGTGGGAAGGAACGTTGCTGCCATTGCCTCAAATGAAGAGACTGCAGGTGCTTTCGAATCGAGACACTGAGAAGGGGGCGCACGGAGTAATAGGCCCAGTTAATCGCAGCCCCGACCTTCGACTTATCTGTTGATGCTTCGGCGTACTGTTCGTATCGAAGGATATCGATAACCTGCGAGAGATCGAAAGGTAAACTGAGCCTTCCATCCTTAGATAGAGAATCTGAAAGCGCTTCTCCAAGCGTTTCTTGCGATTTAGTCAGAGTCGGCTTGACTCCCGTATGGTGGTCCGAATCTTGAGCGCCAGGACACGGACATTCGCTGGAAGTCAGGACCGGGATGTCTTCCACGAGATTCACGTACCCTCTCGGGTAGCGAAAATATTGCGCAACGCAGTCACTCATACTCTGCTCCGATTGTCGACTCTGCGGTCGCTAAACAATGGCATCTTCTCATCCGTACAATTCGATTACTTCGCGGTCTTCAATGTCGTCGCACGTTCCGAGCCCGCGGCCGTTCCAACCAACAGATCCTTCTCTTTGCAATCGTTAGAATCAACGATTGCATCTAGGAATTTCGAAGCGAATTCCTTTCGCAAGATTGCGATATTAGGCATCACACAGTGACCACCGATATAGCCTGGGAAGACATTCTTGGGCAGATAGTCAATTTCCTCAACAAAGGCATTCACATCCTCATACGACGCTCCGCACTGGAAGGCTAGGCGCTCGATTTCTTGCGCCCATCCGACCAACATGCCCAACCAGGTTGTTTCCAGCAATTTGCTTAATTCTCCAGATTCCAGCGTCGGGAAAGTGGCGACCTTGAATCCGGCGGCCGCGAAGTGAGCCGCGGCCAGCTGTGTTGACTGGGGATCCGGCCCTACAACGAACTTTTGGTAGTGCAGCATATCCTGCTCCATTTTGGCGTGTTTGCCGCGGACAGGACTGTAGGCGACCGGAGTCGTAACCCGGTCCTGCACCATCCGAGTTGTACCCACAGCAATCGTGCTATTTATGATCGTCAATCCTGGCTTAAGCTTTTCAATGTAAGTAGCGGTAGTGCCGACAAAATCCGCGATCTGAAATGGATAGCAGACATGCAAGACTGAGCACGGCTTGCTTATGGCAAGCTCCTCCACATCGATTCCGACGCAATCATAACTTTTGCTCAAAATGTTCATGAGCGGTCGTCCAACCTCTCCCAATCCCGCAACTACTACGATTTCTTCAGCCACGTCTCGACCCCCTCTTCCGACTTACAAATTACAAACCGGTACTATGAATTGTTTTGGACCAAATCCGCTTGCCATGCTGTGTCATTGCAGAGATGGTCGTATAGTCCTCGCAAACCGTTATTGTGCCCGTCCCAACGATTCTCATCGAGGAACTGTCTCGCTTTCTTTGCTTGATCTTGTCTTCGCGCCGGATCTCGATAAAGGGCCAGGGTTGCGGCAACAATAGAATCTACATTTTCAGGCTCAAAATAAGAGACCATCTCGTCAGAGAAGTAATACTCTATTGCCTTCAGCCGCGGAACGATCGCGGGGATGCCAAGCACGCTATAGTCGATCAACTTCGAAGGCAACATGAGCGCGGTCGCGATATTAACTCTGTTCGCTACGATTCCAACATCCATGAATTGTAATTTTTCAGCCAACTTATCCCAGGGAACACCCGGATGAAAATGAACGGTGCCACCGAGTCCAAGCGACTTTGCCAGCAATTGCAATTGATCTAAGTTGTCTCCGCCTCCAATAATGTGGAGCTCAAATGCCGGAATTTCTTGCACCAGTTTAGCTGCGGCTTCTAGGATTAGATCATTGCCTAACCTTTTCGACATTGTCCCGTGATTTACCATTCGGAAGGCTGTCGACTGCCCTGCCGGTGTGAGATTCGGAGGAGACGCAAACCGTGGCATCGTAATTACAGTAGCGATCTTGTCTCCGCGAATACCGCGTGCGATCACTGCTTGGCGCTGCACGTGATTCACGCAAATAACGCGATCCGCCATGGCACAACAGAATCGCTCCTCGAGCCTTAGGCACCAGAGCACAATCCGCGAGCCCTTCCCGAATTTTGCCTCATACGTTTCCAGAACGGTATCGTGCAGGTCCAGCACTAGCTTGCACCCAAAGAGGCAAGGTATGGCGGCAGCCAGAACTAGCAAGTCCGGCATATTGTGAACGTGAATCACCTTGATGCCCGAGCGCACAAATAAGCGCGTGCAAGCCAAGAACGCAAGCAGCAAAAAAGCCACGTACGACAGAACGTAGCGAACCTTGTTATGGTCACGAATCTTGCGGACATTCAATTCTTCGACCGTGACACCTTCAAGGGTATAGGTGATAGCTTTTGCTTCCTGCTTGGGAACGAGGAATACGACTTCATACCCCCAACTCACGAGTGATTCAGCTTCTAGTCGTACCCGACCATCAAAGCGATAGTTGGTATAAGCAATCATGCAGACCCGTTTGGGGGAGGAGGGGATCTTCGGAACGGCCATGGTTTTGAAAGTCATAAAGTCTTCAGGCTTCACTGTGTTGGGTTCTTGGGAAAGTCAACTCGGTCTGACCATTCCACGGAATGTCGACGAAACCGGATTCCCGGAGTGGCAAGGACGCGGGCTGATAGACCCTGATGCAGAATTGCGGTAGGGTCTCAGCATAAATATCCGAGACTAGGCACAGCCCCTGTCCTACGAGCGGCGAGGACTCAAAGCGCAGAGCACGCCTCGACTGAAACCAATTCACGGCTTGCCCGGCTGTGCAAAACCACACTTGAGAAGCGTGCATCTCGTTGATGAGGCGTTCGTAAAACTCTCGCCACAATCTTTCCGGAGACAGACTTCTTGTATGCCAATTCAAGGTCAAGACGCCCCCATATTTTGCGACTTGCCGGATGAGATGCCTGCACGAAGCCATCGCGTCACTCTCAGAGAGGTTCATGCGGTCTGGATAGAAGAGGGCTGTGTCTTGGATACACAGCGGAAGCTCAAGCAGCCCCTTTGTCGACGGAATGCCGAATACCTGCGCGGTACCCGCTCGGAAACCGACTGCGTCGTTATAGCCTAACGTCGAGTCGTACCGCAGTCCCGCGCCTTCTAGTGCACTCGGAGACTCCTCGTCGAAATAGAGCCAGTGCATTCGAACTCCGACTTCAGCCTGACCGGTTACTTCACAAATCCTGTCCCTTTCGCGTTTGGCTTTCTCCGAATCCTGCCAAGCGTCGACCCCGTGAAGACCGACCTCGCAACCGTTGCCGAGGAGTTCTGCTATCTCTCCCTTGATAGCGCCCAAGTCGTATTTCGCGGCTCTCCTCTTCGGTGCAGGAGAGGAGCGGAGAGTGCCCGGATCGTCCTTGAATGGAATAAAAAAGAACGTTGATCCGAGACCCTTTTCAATCTCCATGTAACGGTCGAACTCGAGCCAAAAATCATCTTTAAGTCCAACAAAAACCAGCGGAAGAGAGAAGGCAGCCTGCCAATTCGTCCAGCATCTTGACCAGCTCAAGGTCCCCTTCACGGCCATGACGAAGGATACAACTAGCGCCCGATAGAGGAATCCCAGCATTGTCCAATCAAATTTGTGTTCACGGATTCCCACAAAATCGACGTCGTGAGTCAGGCACGCCACAAAGTCATAGCCCGATGGAGCCGGCAGAACCTCTACGAAAGGAAGGCCTGCTCTCGTCATGATCGAGCGCAGAATGGAGATGTGCATCTCCGTCGTCGGGGTGCTGGCATATTCAGGTGGCTGCCCCTTGGAGAGCAAGACGGAGACTTCTTGGAAAAGATCATATCCCACTCGTACGAAGCAGGCTTCCGGTTTACGGACTTCGCAGCCGACGACCTCTCCAGCATCTTTATCGAGCAGGAAAGATGTGCCAGTGTCCTGAAAGGTCGATTTGGCGCCGTAGAGGGGAAACTCGGTGCCGTCATACTCCAATCGACCGCCTTGGCTGGTTGTTTGCACTTCGAGTCCGAGTTGATGGTCGATCTTGAAACTTCTGGAGCCGTACACGGCGACCAAGCGAGCGTTCAGTCCCGCCGGCACCTCACCGGTTGTAGTTATGACGAGCTCATAATCTTGATTTCGAACGAACGGCTCCCAGTGAGTCTTGAACAGTTCGAAGAACTCCTTCACAGCATCGATTTCGGAGTCTTTGGAGATGACACCAATCATAGCTCGCTCTTTGAGGACCCGATCCCTGTCATTAATTGCAGAGCAGTCACTTCACTATTCCGTCGCTTGCAGGTTCTTTCGCACTGTGAGCACTGAAGGTACGGACTCCGACCGAAACCGAAAATGCCATTTGTTTCGCCATCGATAGGCTCCGTGAAGCTTGAGATAAAACTCGAGCGGCCAATCGTGTGGGTCTGCCTTAATCCTGCTGACCGCGAACTCATCATTTTGGTGGTCTAACCCACGAGCATGCGTAATAAAGGCTCTCACGTATCCCGCGTCGCGACACAGGGAGATCAGTTTTGGGTCAAATGCTCCGTAAGGAAAACTAAAGAGATTAACTTTCTGGCTAAGGATTTCTTCCAACACAATACGTGATACCAGAAGCTCTCTCCGCACTTCATCTTCCGGAAGTAACGGAAGCATGGGATGGCTTAGCGTGTGCGAGCCAATCTGTATGAGATCGCTGGATATCGCCCTCAGTTGCTCGACCGTCATGAGGGTCTCGCTCATAGCGCAGTCAGTGCCCCCAGAATAGTCCTGCCAGTTTGGAGCCATGCCCAGAACTCCAGTAACAACAAATATGGTTGCTGGGATGTTTCTTTCTGCAAGCTCCGGAATTGCGTAATCGAGTAAGGTTTTGTATCCGTCATCGAATGTAACTGCGACATAGCGATCGAGGGCGGACTGCGCCGCCGGGGCATCCGCCCTGCAAGGCTTCGCATATCGAAGCAACTGATCCATCTGTTTCGCAAAAGCCTTCCTTTCGTTTCGCGACACAGAATGGTAGGCAAGAACGATGGTTGATGGTGCGCCTCGCCTGCCGATTGCGCGACGAACAGCCTGACGGAATAGGTCCAGCCCGAAGATTCCTAAGCTGATGACAAGAATGAGGATTCGCTTCACGTTTTCCTAAAAGACCTTCGAATCATATCGAAGTCTGGCTTCTACTCGACGAAAAGCTAACGCCATGGATTCCAGGTTCCGAACGTTTCAATGATGCTGGCAAGACCGATGTTGCAAATACAGCTTTTGTCGTTGCACCTTAGAAATGAGGAGCCAGACGTTTGCCGTCTCGGCTCCTCACGTCACTGCTCAACAGATGCTCCGACAGCATTCAGGTTCCAACAAAGCGAGGGGGTAGTTTCTTTGTCCAACTTAACCGTCGAATGTTCATCTACAAAGATACGGTGCCAGAGTTCCAAGACCACGAGCGCAAAAATCTCCTTTGCATATCCTGCGCCTGATTGTTGCTTCTGGATCAGTGCTTCGATTGTCCGCTTTTGAAAATAGCCACGGCCTGTTGTCGTCGGATCCAGCAGGATGTCTTTCACCTCGCTGCGAAGATTAGTTCGAAGCCAACTGTCGTATGGAACCGGGAACCCCGCCTTACGACGCTTCAAGATTTCGGCTGGGACGTGCTTCCTTAGCGCCTTCTTCGCCAAATACTTCATGGTCGTTCCGCGCAGTTTTTGGTGCCGTGGCAGATTCGCAGCAAATTCCAATACTTTGTGATCGAGAAAGGGAACGCGTAGTTCCACGGAGTTGGCCATCGTCATCTTGTCGGCTTTTACCAGTAAATCATCTGGCAACCATGTCTTCGTATCAACGTAGAGCATTCTCTCGAGCAACCCGAACTCGGAGGCGTGGGAAAGATACTTCCGTACGACATCGAATGAACGACCTTTGTCTGACTCGCGCAACATGTCATGAGTGTAAAGCTGATTATTTTTGACCTGGTTGAAAAACTGATACGGACTGGATGCACGACTCAGGTAGTAGTCGCACATATTTGCACTCAACAATGGACCGTATTTCGAGAACACTCTGGAATTGGCCAACTTACCGAGGGCGGTAAGGCCGCGTCCTAATGGGCGACGAAGAGGTCCGACAGCCTTCTTGAAGGTCTCCAACCAGAATAGATTGCGATAGTTGCTCGTAACCTGCGAACGCCTCATCGCCGCCTTCACCCGAAATCAGGACCTTTACGTGGTTGCTGGCCAGCTTGGACACATAATAGAGCGCGATCGCCGGTGGCTCGCACGACTGGTTCTTCCATGTGCCAGACATATTTGGGTAGAAAATCAAGAAACTCATCTGGAGAAATCGAAATCTCGTAATGCTTGGATCCGAATCGGTCGGCGGCTAATCGAGCAAACGGGCGCTCGTCGATCAATCCAGGAGACGAGAAGCCCACGGTGAAAGTGCTGATCTCTTTGTCAGTCCTCTTCGAGGCAAAGCTTAGCATCGCGGTCGAATCAAGGCCACCACTAAGCAGAAAGCCTACTGGCACGTCGCTAATCATGTGAAGCTGGACAGCTTCGTCTAGTAGCTCAACAAGTTCCTCTTCGTAGTCTTTTGTAGGTGGGCGTTCGTTGCGCCCCGGGAAAATCAAGGTCCCAGTATTGTCGGACCTCGATTGTGCCATTTCTGACGGTGAGCGAATGGCCCGGCTCCAGCTTGAACAAGTTCCGAATTAGTGTTTCGCCTCCGGGCACGTAGTAATAGGTTAGAAAACGATCAACGAGCTGCAGATCAACTTCGCGACTCACGGCCGGATCTGCGAGAATTGCTTTCATTTCCGAACCGAAGGAAATGAAATCCTTTCCGGCGTAATAATAGAGAGGCTTAATCCCAACTCGATCTCTGGCTAGAAAAAGAGTTCTGTTCAACGAGTCCCATACCGCGAATCCGAACATGCCGCGAAGTTTTTGCAGACACTCAATTCCGTATTCCTCGTAGAGATGAACAATCACCTCAGTGTCTGACTTCGTCTTGAAAACATGTCCTTTAGCAATGAGTTCATCGTGCAAGTCCCGGTAGTTGTATATTTCGCCGTTAAAGACGATCCAGACCGTCCCATTTTCGTTGGAAAGCGGCTGGTGTCCTCCTTGTAGATCAATAATGGACAATCTTCGGAAGCCGAACGCAACCGGTCCGTCCGAATAGAAACCTTCATCGTCGGGTCCCCGATGGCGTATAGCGTCAGCCATGTCCTTGATCAGACGTGCCGACACCGGCTTATCCTTGTCGAAATTAAGTTTTCCGCAAATTCCGCACATCAGAGATTCCCTGGTGTCGTGCGAGCAAGAATAGATACACAGCTAGTATTTCGTATCGTCATTTCCATATCGTCTCTTGGCCGCAGCAATCTGCGAATCTGCTGGCCTCGGAGGTACTTGATAAAGCTGGGGTCATTCACCTGAGGGAAACGCTGCCAGTATCCTGAGGCATAGCCATAAAGCAGGCCGGCCGACCCTACCAGATAAGGTTTTTGAAACAGTCGCAGGACACAACTGCTCGCCATAAAGAGGGGATGGTAGCCTGACACGTATCGAGCCCGCCCGCATTTAACCAGATCCTTCCAACGGCTTTCTGCTGTACCCGTGGGCCGCTGCTGGTTCAACTTGATATCGGAGAAGCTCCGAGTCGTCCATCCGAGCATGTTTGCTTTAACCTCGTCGATAGTGTCCCAGCCTGGAGCAACCCACAGCCCTCCAATCGCCTCCCAGCAATCTCGCTTATAGATTTTGGTTGCACCGCGCACGTGAAAGTTGGGGACATGTTCTATCCTCTCGTGCCCATCGAGCACGTGGTATATAGTCCCGCCACCGATCCCCAATTTCGGATCCGTATCGAATTGCTCAAAGCATCTTTCGAAGTAGTCGGTACCGAAGGTGAGGTCGCCATCCAATTTCACGATATAGTCCCATCCTCCAGATTCCAACATTTTGAACCCGTCATTGAAGGTCTCGACGACGCCTCCACCCGATTTCCGAAAGCCCCGGTTAGTTCGATGAATCGCTTTTATCCAAGAGTGCTGGCTCGAATATGCATCAAGAATATCGCCTGTTCGATCGGTCGATCCATCATTCACGATGATCCACTCTGCTGGCAGGATGGTTTGCCCTAGCATAGATCTCACCGTTGCGTCGATAAACTTTTCCTCATCGCGGACAGGAGTGATGACTACGTAACGAATGTTCTTAGGGTTCATGTTGGTCTTAATGCACAGATGATGTGGAGGAAGAGAAATGGACCAGATTTGGTCAACGTGTTTGGCACAACACGGGCGAAACCGCCTCGCTAGAGTTCAGGATCTCTCCGCATCGTAATCGTCTGCGATATGCATCGAGCAACTTCATCCCCGCGGAAGCCCAGGTCAACTCCTTGAGGTTACTCAAACTTGCAGTCCGCAATTTTGTCAGAAGGCCACGATCTTGATGAAGCATCGTCAGTTGCTGTTTCAGCGTCTCAACGTCTCGTACTTGGTGGACTAGGGCGTTCTCCAAATGCTTGCAGATAGCACCGGCTGCATCAGAAACAAGCAGTACGCATCCACTACCCCGAGCCTCGGAAGTCACAAGGGCGCTTCCCTCTTCTACCGTCGGCAGAACAAAAATATCACTGCCCCTCATTAATTCCGGTACGTCTTTGCGGTGACCGAGAACCTCAACGCTCGGATGAGATAGCAGCGGTGCAAGTTTCTCCGCGTACCCTGGAATGAACTCACCGGCGATCAGAAACTTTCCATCTACATGCGCTGGTGACCCTAACCAAGCCTCGAGTGCGTAGTGCAAACCTTTTCTCGGAGCGCAGCCCCCTACAAAGAGCATCGTCAGTCCGCGGTTGTTATCGCGCGCCTCGTGGGTAGGGAAGAAGAGTTTGTCGTCGTAGCCATGCTGCGTTCGCGCGAGCTTGTCGGCGGGAAAACCCTCCCTAAGGAATGTGGAGGCGACGAAATCGGAAGGACATAGCAATCTGTCAGCGAGTCGGAATTCTTCTTCCTCTAGTCGAATCTTCTCAGGATTGTCAGCGTGCTCGTGCCCAGAGGGCATCGTTACACCAAGGCGCTCACATTCCTTCTTCACCACCTCGATCGCAAAACGAGTATGTGCGTTCGGTCTCTCCAACACTGTTGGCACTTTCATTGCCGCGGCGACTCGCAAGGTTCGGAGCGCGCCTGAAGGCCACGTGTGAATGATATCGAATGCTCCCACGGATTTTTCGACCTGACGAGACACAAGGTAATCGTGCAGAGCCAATGCCCGCCCGTTGCCGATCAGTTTGTACGGGATTCTCAACTTCCCTCGGGCGAGCGTGGTATGAACCTTCACGCCTTCAGGAACTGGCCTTAGCAGCCCGCCAGTAAATACCGTGACGTCGGCTCCTGCCGCAGCCAAACCGTTCACTTGCTGCCAAGCTGTATAACAGATTCGGGCTGCTCCGAGTTTATTCGGGAAACTGTAGAGAACCCGGATGCGATCTTTTTTCTCGAATCATACGGCGATTATCGCTCCACTACGCGAGTGGGAAGGTTCATTCCCAGGTCCGGCTCTTCGCCATTTTCGACCAGACGAACCGGGTCGACTTTCAGATTCCACGTGAACAGAATACGCATATGTTCGAGTCGCGCCTTCCGATGGTCGTTCGGACTCATCAGTTGGAGGAGGCCGTAGGAAATGCGGCGAACGAGCAAGGACACCAGGATGGTCGTGCGTGCGTGACGGGCCCCGCTTCGACCGTGATGCTTGTAGAAGTATCGATATCGCGTGATCTGTCCGTCCAATGCGAAGGCGATTGGAGGAAACCGCTTGCTCGTCGATTGTCCACCTAGATGGATGATGCTGACATCAGGCGTGTAAAGGATGGAGTATCCGGCTTGCCACACTCTTCGGCAGAGATCCATGTCTTCGTGGTAGTAAAAGAACTGTTCGTCGAAGCCGCCGAGACTCTTGAGTAAGTCCGCCGCCGAAACAGGATGAAGCATCCAGCAAGCCATCCGACTGTACGCTCGGTCTCGCCCTTCCAATCCACGTAGAGGCCAGGTTCAAACCGGTGGGAAGATGAGCCAGACGATTTAAATGCAGGGCTGCGATCCACTCCGATCGAATGGACGGCAAGGGCCGAATACAACCCTGATAGGAGCCGTCGGCATTCAGCACTCGACATCCGAAGGCTCCGGCCTCCGGGTGTTGATCGGCGAGGTGAACGATCTTGTCCAGAGTTCCTTCATGAATGATCGTGTCGGGGTTCAGGATCAGAACGTACTCTCCGCGGCTCTCCCGGATGCCGACGTTATTCGCCTTCGCAAACCGTAGGTTCTTACCGTTTTCGATGATGCGCACCTGGGGGTAATTCTGCTGGATAAACTCGATCGAACCGTCGGTCGAGCCATTATCCGGGACGATCACCTCGAAGTCAGTCGAATGCGTCGTCGCATAGATCGACTGCAGGCAATCGCCGATTACCTTCAGATCATTCCAGCACAGGATGATGATGGATAGTTTCATTGTTCTGCTTCTTGCGTGGACCACCTCGTCGTCCTCGCGTCGAGCGCTTCCCGGCAATCGCTCCGGTGAGGTGGAAACACACTCAGATTTCACATCGGGGATCGGCTCTTTGGCAAGCTTTGGAGACCGATTGGCGGTCGCTACAGAAATCATGACCAAAAGCGCGAACCAAGAAATTTGAGTGTGATCAAAGTAGCTGATTCCCCAGAATGCCACGATGTGCGAAACGAGTGCTGCTCCCAAAAACCAAAGGAACCATTCTCGTTGTCGGTCACCTTTCGCCGCCTTCCTTGCTCGCCCCGAGCTTGCTAAAGCAGATGGCGATCATCGCGATGAAGCAGATGAAGGTAGCCAGCCCCCCCGGTCACCCCCTCGGCGACGAATTGATTGCTCAGATCCCACATGTCGAAGCCCCAATTCGCGTTGTTATTTGTACCGATCAGCCACCATTCGCCAAAGTGTCGGATGAACGTATCCACAAGCATGGCCCGGTGGTATCCGGACGAGGCTCCCGTCAGATCAATCCTCGCGATGAGGAACCAAACTGGCGCCTTCATGACCAGATGCAGTCCAACAAGAGCGGTAGCAAGTCCCCACCGAAACAAGCGCATGTGCTTGCGCATTGGCCAGAAACAAACGGCGACGATTCCCCCTAGATATGCCATCAAGGGGGTGCTGGACGCGGAGGAGAAGACCATGCAGGTGGATCCAATTATTCCTGCAAGTGCAAAGATCCTTTCCTTGGCCCCCGTCCAGAGCCAGAGAAACAGGGGGACCAAGGTTGCTCCAAAGCTGCCTGCCAAGATTGGGTGGGCGAATGGGCCCTGAGCGCGGATCGCGCCGTCGCGAAGCTCCGGAACAACTCGGAAGCCCCCAAGGTATCCGAATATGTTCTGGCTTCGAAGCTTTTCGTTTGCCATACACAGGCCAACGAAGGCCACAACAACAGCGAACACCTTAAGTGCCAGGAGAATATCGGTCTCGGTCTGAATGGCCCATCGCAGAAACAAATAGCCGCCAATGACGTCCAGCAGAAATGCGACTTGGTTCACCACAGCGCCGGACTGGAACGAGAACAGAATCATAAAAGCCGCCGCGCGAAAAAGCGCCCAAGAGAGGAACACGCAGTCAAACCGATTAAGTTCTCGGCGGAAGATGCTAGAGCTACCTGAAGTCTTCGCTATGAATATCCTCACGCAAGCGAACAACAGGACAATCCGTAGGGCGAAAAGGTGTACGCCACCCACAACCAGCATTTGTCCTGGGGGAATCAAAAAGGCGCAGAGGAGGAAGGGAACCACGGCGTACTTCCGGCGAAGTGAAAACGTGAGGATGATTGTAATTATCATCATCACGGCTACCAGCGGATGCATCACTGTATCGCCGGCACCGCCCCCGAAATAGAAATGGTCCGGCTGCATCTAGACGACTACCCGCTTTAGAAGGAATGGGACGCGATCTCACCTTCAACAGGAACGCCACCGACGGCTCGCATGAGGAATTGCTCTAGGAGGTCGGAACTTCGCTCCCAGGTGAAACATCTCATCTCCCGGTTAGCCGATTCTGCGAGCCTAAAACGCAGTTGATCATCTGAAAGAAGCAATGAAATATTGGCTGCGAGCGCGACGGCATCCCTCGTAGCCGAAAGGAGCCCTGTCCGCTCATGTCGAATGAAATCTCGAATTCCACCGCTGTCCGTGGCGACCACTGCGCAGCCGCAGCAGGCAGCCTCCGCGGGAGGTAGGGAAAAGCCTTCCGAGCGGCTGGAACTCACGAAGATAGTTGATCGGTTATAGATCTCGTTGACGATGAATTCCTGTTCGGGGTTTTGGTGATACTCGATCCAGTTCGGAATACTCGACGACCGACGCGCAGTGCCAAATAGGACGACGCGCAGGTCAGGGAAAGCTTTCTTCGCGATCTCAAGTGCGGTCAGGCCCTCTTCGGGCCCCTTCACCTCAGCATTCGAGAAAGCCATCGCGATCCGTTGGCTGCGGGATTCAATGGGTTGCGTCAGGTGGTAACGATCATGCGAAACGCCGTTAGGAATGTAGGCGACGTCATGGCAGCCTAGCCCAACGCCTACGTCAATCAACCACTTTGAAACGGCGACCTTGTTCAGGGGCTTGCGCCACGAAGCATCGACCAACTCTGATGGGCCCTGCCAAGTCTCGTATCCCTGAATTAGGTAGCATTTCGCGCCCTTGCTTCTGCCGCAATCAAGTACCGGCTGCACCGTGCCCCAAGCCGTCGCGAATACCACGTCGCCATCAGGGATGTATTTGGGAGCAGAGGTCGGCACATATGACAACTTGACCCGCTTGTCAATCGGTTGCCAGTTAATCGAGGGAGTCGAGACCAAATTCACTAATCTGTTCTTTGCTTCCCTAGCTCGGCCGCGGACCGACAGCCGCTCCTCGGGACACGGCGGATCCAAACGTCGGGGATGAACAATTGTGACCTTGTGCCCCCGCCTAACAAGCTGATTAGCATACTCACACACGACGCGATAACCGCCGGATGGCCCTCGCTCGTACCGCGGCATCAAGAAACTGACCCTCATCCTAAACTCCGGCTTTCTCAGCTACAGCTGGGATATTCTCGTCGGCCTTGGTCCCTCGAACACTCGAAAAGGCCTGGTCTAAGAGTCGGGAAAAACCTTGCCGCTCTTGCTCGTCGACAGCAGTCAGCCAGAACACCAGCACATAGAATAGGCAGCACACGGTCACAAGAACTGCAGAGATTGCAATTCGAAAATGCATTTTAGCGATCAGAAGCGTCAAAGAGAAAAGAACTCCGCTAGCAGCAATCGCACGAAAGCAGCATCCTGACACAAGGTCCTTGATCGAGAACGCCTTCAGCCTTGCGGCCATAATGTAGAGCAAAATGCAATCTGCCACGGAGACCAGGAGCTTCGCCGCAGCGGCTCCGTTGATTCCCGATCGCCGCATAAGCCACCAAGCCGCAACAGCGTAGAGCGGAAGAGCGATAATGTCCCAAATCGCCTTCAGGTCCGGGCGCCCCAATGCTTGCACCGATGTGAAAGGGATGAGCGAGAAAGCATTGAGAAAGAAAAGGATCGCAACAGTTTGAAGGACGACCGTGCTCTGGTTTGCGAATTGGGGCCCTAGCCAAATCTGCAAGATCTCCCTGCCAAAGCAGACGAGCACCGCGGTTATGGGGGTCATTAGCAGAAGCAAGTACTTTATCACCCGCGAGGTTACATCTTTGACTTGCCCACCGCCGCGACTGCCGTGGTAGCTGAAGTATGGAAAGAGAGACGGGACGATGCTGGTGGGAAAGATCAGTACCTTGCCGACAAAGTCAAATGGCACAGAATAGTAAGTGAGCATGCCTACCGAGATGACGGAGGCAATCAGGAATCTCTCCAAGTAGCCGAAAATTGGCGCCGTTATATTCGTGACCATGATCCAGCCGCCAAATACAGTTAAGGGTCGGATCGCCGCCCGCGAAAAGCGAAACCCAGCTTTCAACTCTGGAAACACTCGAAAGGAAAGTCCTAAGTATGCTACCGCAGTAATTAGACGAACGAGAACCAAGATAGTAACAATACCGGTTACTCGGAAGCCGAAGGGGATTGCAAGGGCCGCGAACAGATAAAAACACACGCTTCCCGGTACTTTTACGTAGTTAACCAAATCGAAGCGTTGGGCAGCTTCCAAAACACCCCGCAGGGCATCGCTACCGAGCATTATCGGCATCGACGCTGCAAGAATGTAAAGGGAGGATGTCGCTTCGCCAACGAAAGAAGGAGGCATCTTCAAGAACCGCGTTACGAGGACCGGCACCAACGAGGCGACTACGATTCCCCCGACGCAGCCGAGTCCAATTAGCAATGTGAGCGACGTCCAAATGAGTTCTGGAACCTGGTGAATTTTGTCGGGGCTCAGATGATCGGAAACAAACTTGACGGTGGCGCGACTGAGGCCCAGATCAAAGATGCTGAAGTAACCGAGCATCACATAGGCAATAGACAGTATCCCGTAGCCGTTCGCCCCAAGTCCTTTAACAATGAAAGGAATGGTGACGACACCTACACACATCGGCAGAATCTGGCCGAGAAAATTAAATGCGCTGTTCTTGGCAATGACTCTCTTGCCGGTCTGACTTTGTATGCTCATGTATGGTCTTACCCGCGTTCTCGGATGAACGCGGGTGAATGTCGAGTGGGATAAGAGGGCTGTAGAAAACCTTACAATCAAAACGAATCGCCGGGGCGTCGCCGCTTATTGAACAGTGGCACCGAGACCCGTGGGCGGAGCTGGTGTGGACGCAGAGGCGGAGGATTGGTAAGCACCAATGTCCCATCCTCCTGACGACGGTCTGGGATTACAAGATCCGGTTCCGCTCGGGCCGACGGTAAGGGGTTTATCACAATTCAGAGCCGCTATTCCGAAACTTGTCAAATTTGCGCCGGCACCTATTGCTGGGGACCCCGTCTCAGGCTGACCCGTCGTCAATGAGATCATCAAACTTGACAGTGTATTGAAAACCGCCGCGGAATCTTGCCCGGACACGCTTGGGAGCATTCCCTTCCACGACGGGAATGACGACATAGAACTACCTTCGTAGGCGAACGCGTTGCTGTCTCCAACGTCGGTAACGATATTTTCGTACAGGTTATTGTTGATCTTGGCTATCGTCGTACCCGAACCGATCGTTATCAGGCCTGCGGGTAAGGGCGAACCGGAAGCCCCTCCGAGAATATGAACGTTATTATAATAATTTATGTTCGTCCAGTTGGATGCCCCTGATTGGGATCCGATGTTGAAGCAGCTATAGCTGGTAGGGCCATACTCTCCCCCAATGCAGGTATTATTCGCTATTATCGCCCCCGTATTTGAAACGGTCTGCCCCGAATCCATTCCAGCTTCGAGGCAAAAGTCTGCCTGTGAGGAACTCAAGACGCACAAATTATTAAATATCTGAGGAGCAGCCCCGCCTGAGAGATTTCCGAATTGTCCTTCCAGGTAGATGAACGCCGTGTTGTTAATACCGGGATTGTACAGATAATTGTTGTACAGCATCAGGCCATCAATCTCCTGCCCCGGGGCACTCGGGAACAAATGGAAACCGTCTTCGTGGACGCCGGTACCATTGAAGATGCCAAGATCATGGACTATGTTGTCGTGGTATACGACGTTGCTAACGACAGTGCCCGGGCCTGCAAGGATGCAACGCCCGCAGTTATAAACCTCATTAAAATCCACGAGGACATTGTTCCCGTAGCCATCGATGCCATGATTCATATCGTGAATCGTATTATGGTCCACAGTGATGTTTGAGTGGGGACCGCTGGGCCAAAAGATAATGCCCTCAATCCCGTCACTGGCCGCGTTCGAATCGCCCGAACCCGGCTTAATTACGTAAAAGTTTCCTATCGTTAGATTTTTGACCTCAATATTGCTGGCTTGGAGATAAACGGCGCGCGTATTCTGATTCTGCTGCGTACACGTAGCTCCCCCCCCGAGACTTGATCCTAAGCAACCCGCGTAACCGCTCGTGCCATTCAACGTGTTCACTATTTGCCCGTTGGAGCCGCCATCGATGACGTAGTACGAACCTTGAATCGCGATCGCTCCGGCTTCGGAATGATAGGGAGCACTCAGTACCGCGTTGTTCTCAAAGTGAATTGTGATGAGACTTCCGCTGGTTCCGCTAACCGACGAATTGATCCACTGCTGCCCTGAAGAACCGCTGAAAACACCGCACAGGTGAAGAGTGTTCCCCGGAACAAATGTTGCGGGTTGGCTGTTGTTGATGCCATTCGTGCCGTCGTTGTATGCGTAGGCGTTGGCACAGGAGGATCCGTTGTTGGAGCCGGCAGCGTTCTGCGCAAAATAGATGTCGCGGGAAGTGGTCGCAGAAAAAGCGGTCGCGACCAAACTAAAAAAAACTACGAGCAACTTGCGGGGGACGATCAACGTTGCCTCCAAGAATCGTGTGCTCGGTCCGCGAATGAACGCGCACCGCACTGGTCTTCAGCACCTTGCCAGTAGGGGAGTGACGCACGATCTACTGGATGATACTTGTCCTTTATAGCGGAGGAAGGGCAAGCGTCAACAGGTCCCAGGAGGACATTGGCCGAATTTGCGTGGGGCTATGTACGTTCCGTCGAGTTCTTGTAACGATCTGCAAAAAAAGCACTTGGGGGAGAAATGTGAGGCCTCGCCGCCTCATTTTTTCCCGAAGCGGGAGACCTCAACCCGAAAGGACTAAGCCGCTTGCTCGGTGGCAGCTTCGGCGAAGGTCATCACAGCTTCGACAACGCGCTCCTGTTGTTCGGCCGTGAGTTGCGGGAACATGGGCAGCGAGACGATTTCCGCGTGCCACGCGCTCCGTGACCGGAAAATCGCCCAGCGCTGGTAGCCGCAGTGATGCGATAAGCCTTCTGCAGATGCAGAGGTATCGGATAGTGAATACCCGATACCGATGCCCGGCTGTCCTTGAGATGATCCATGCAGGCCTTCTGCGATCCTTGCAGCCGCACAACATAGAGGTGGTAGACCGGCTTTACGACCATGAAGGCTCGAGCGGGAACCATGACGCCGCTGTTCTGCGTCATCCAAGAGATCGGCTATAGTAGCGCGGCAGCGTTGGCGTGCGCTGCTCGTTCCAGTCCGTCGAGATGAGTCGAGCTTCAGCGTGCAGACAGACCGGCCTGCAAGCGCATCGAGCCTGCCGTTGTAGCCCTCGACATCGTGGTAGTACTTTTCTGGCTTGTCCATGGTCGCGCAGCATTTTGATGGTCTGCGGCCAATATGCGCGTCGTTCGTAGTGGCCGCCCCGGCTTCACCGCATGCTCCCAGATTCTTTCCTGGATAGAAGCTGAAAGCCGCGGCTGCACGCCCCATGGATCCAGCCTTCATCCAGCGGTTGCGCTTTCTGAGAAAAATATTCGGCGCCGTGCGCCTGGCAGGCGTCTTCGATCACGATCAGGTCCGATACGATCCGCCAGCTACTCCTGAATGGCGTCCATATCGGCCGTTTGTCCGTAAAGATGGACCGGCACCACCGCGGTGATCGGCCTGTCCGCTGCGGCTGGCTGATCAGTCCGCGCTGAGGCATCACGTCCCGCTCACACTGATGTCTCGCAGATACTCCGCCGAGCTGCGAGCGGATCCATGTTGTAGGTGCGTTCGTCGATATCCACGAACTCCGGCAGCGCGCCGGCTTGTGAGATTGCTTCGGTTGTTGCAATGAATGTGTGCGGAACCGTAACGCACGACGTCACCAGGTTTCACGCCAGCAGGCCATGAGCGCAAAACGTAAGGCGTCGGTGCCGCTGCTCACCGCGATCGCAATGATTACAGCCGCAGAAATCCGCGAATGCTTTCTCGAATTCTTCGACCATCGGACCGCCGATGAAGTCCGGCGGTTGCGTAAGGTCTTCTGAAATGACCTTAGTCATTTCCTGCTCTAGTCTCAACGTGGGGAGTAATCGAGATCCAAGAAAAGGAATTGCATTCAGGAATACTCACTTTGTAGCCGTCCAGCGAATTTGTTCGCCGGGCTTTTGGCTTTCATCAGAACGTAAGAACTTCGCGGGATTTCCTGCCACGATCGTATTGGCGAGCAACGTCTTTCGTGACTACGCTTCCGGCCCCAACGATCGAGTTTTCTCCGACGGTGACGTTGGAAAGAATCGGTCGTACCGGAACCGATCGACGCCCCTTTCTTGATTACGGTGCGCTCGACTTTCCAGTCAGCCTCGGTTTGCAAATCCCCCTCCGCTGTTGTAGCGCGCGGGAAGCTGTCATTGATGAAAGTAACGCTATGCCCGATGAATACGTTGTCCTCGATCGTGACGCCCTCGCAAATGAAGCTATGACTCGAAATCTTGCAACGCTTGCCGATCATTGGCATTTTTTTGTATCTCTACGAAGGCTCCTATCTTGGTCTCATCGCCAACTTCGCATCCGTAAAGATTGATGAATTTGGACAGCTTGACATCACGTCCAAGCTTTACATCTGGCGCAATACATACGAAAGGGTTCATAAAGTATTCGATCTTTGAGGGATTTCTTCGGTACTAGTTGGAGGATTTTGCTTCCCAATCCAACCCAACGGTGCGGTTTTTGGGGCGGGCGAAGTTGAGAGAATGTCCGGCGACGTTTTAGGAACTCCTCGGGAATACCATGATCTCTGGCGCCGATGGTTTATCGCACAGTCACGAACCAACGCAGGTTCGTCCCAAGGGACGTCGTGATAAGCACGTCTGCAGAAACTCGCTGCTAGGATCCCTGATCCATTCCTGCGGAAAGAGCGCTATTGTGTCGAGTTCCGTAACCTTTGGGGCAAGCCGCGGAGTTTCTCCGGACACCGCAGCGTAGAGCGCACCCGGGATGTCGCGCCCTGGTCCGAGGGTGAGGTGCCCGACCTGCGTCGCGCGCGGGTTCATCTCGATCAGATGTGCACGACCGGTGTTGGCTTCCACCATGAAATCGAATCCATGAAGCCCCGAAAGCTGCAGCCTTCGAACCATCTTGCACACCGCGCTAGACATTTCTTCGTTTTCGATCGTCCGAACGACGGTGGCTGGGCCGGCTGAATCCCGTTTCCTTAGCACTTGGAAATGAATCGCCGCCAAAACCCGACCCTGCCAGCAGGCGACGGCCGTCGTCGCTTCGCAACCCAGAACGAATGCTTGTGCATTTACTACGTACCGCTGACGAACCACAGATGGCCAAACGAGTGTATGAAGTCATGATCCACCAATGCTCGTTTAACAGCTCGGGGGAACGTAGGAGGCGCAAGCAGGGACCTTAGCCCACGCTCCGCCCCTTCTTTCTGTGTGGGCAACCCTGACTCCGTACCCTCCGGACGTCCCGTTTGCTTTTAGCACGACGGGCAAGCCCACGTGTGCAATCCAGTTGCCCAACTCCTCGGAATTCGTTATGACGTCCGTTCTCGGTACACTGAATCCCCTCCGCACGGGCCTCTCGCATGAAGGTGGTTCTCGCATATTCCAGCGGAAAACCTTCCGGACACCCGAGCGATCTTGTGATCAATTCGCAAATCCCGTCGGTCTCCCGATGTACGCGCTTCCTGATACATTCTGTGCAATTGGCGAGTAGCAAGATCGTCTCCGGGGATGACGATGTCTGGTACAGAGCACGAAATCGCATTGGACAGTGATTCCAAGGGCCACAAGCCGCGATAAGGCAAGCAACCTGCGTCACAGACGTAGTTTTCTCGAGCGGATGATTCGGCGGGCATACCGCGTCCACCACAAATCCGGCCTTAGCAAGCGCCATCGAAAGACGAGCGGTCGGGTACCAACGCGAGCTTGTGGCCACCAAAACTGTCGGTTTCACAGTCCTAATATCTTTCCTTGTGGGATTGTCTGTTCAAATGAGGTGAGCTGGATCAGGCAACTTCAGCTAGGTCTCTCAGTTCTTGCTTTCTTGATTTGAGCAGTTTCAGAGTGTCAATGTTGTAATACTGCGGATTATCCCAATCTTGGAATTTCTCCATGTTCTCTATCAGATTTTTCACAATCCGTTTAACACTATGATTGGCATGAAAGCTCAGCATGTTCTCGGCCTTCTGAATGCTCACTTTGTAGTTGCGGAAGTCCTTCTTGTGGTGAATGTTCAGTCGCACCGAAAAACCAAGTTCTTCTTCGATTGCCATCTTTACCAAGTCTCCAACCTCACCGACCGTGTAGTTCCCAGATGCGATATTGAAAATTCCTGAAATTCTCTCGCTGGCTTCGATCGCACGAATATAAGCGTTGGCAGCATCTTCGATGCTGAGAATCGGCCGCCAGATCGAGGGGTTATTCACTGTGATTTCACGATTGCGTACGCCATTCTTGAACATCGTGTTGACGATCAAATCCAATCTCATGCGTGGACTGTACCCAGAAACCGTTCCCTTGCGCAGCGCAATGACTGAAAAGGCTTCATCCATCAAGTTCATCACTGCCTGTTCGCCTTGAAGTTTCGAAATTCCATAAGGATAGGACGAAGATACAGGCCGGGTCTCGTCGAATAGCTCGTTGTCCGTATAGCCATAAACTGAGCACGAGCTGGCATACACGTAACGCTTTACATTCGCTTTCTTTGCAACGTACGCCAGATAAGCAGGAGCTGCAGCGTTGAAGATGAAATTCTGGCTCGGCGAATACTCCGCCATCGGATCATTCGACAATCCCGCCAAGAACACTACTTGTTGGTACCGCTGCAAATCCTCAACCGTTATGTCGAAGATATCCTTACGGATGATGCCAGCTTGCGACGGAAGATGATTTCCGAACCAGAACAAATCCACGACATCCACGTCGTACCCGCGCTCAAGTAATTTAGGAACTAGGACTGATCCTAAGTAGCCAGCGCCGCCTGCAACAAGAATCTTCATATGGTTTTTCTCCTACTTCAAGGATTGTTTTGCGTGATTTGTTATTGGCTAATTTAGCGTTGGGACAAGATTGCGAGTCGTCCGGAGTTTTTTGCTCAGATAGTTTTGCAACCCAACTTGCCAAGGTTGAAACATGATTCAAATTCAACTTCTTCAGACCCTGGTTTTCCAGAACCGAATAGGTTGGACGCGGTACCTTCATTGGAAATTCGTCTGGAGCGGCTACCTCCAGCTTGACCTCGACTCCCGCCATCGAAAAGATCTCGCGCGCGAACTGGTACCACGAGCACTGGCCTTCTGCCGTTGCGTGGTAGAGCCCATATGCTTCACTTCGAGCCAAAGCAGCAATCTGATCAGCGAGTTCCACGGTACTGGTAGGACTGGTAAACTCATTGTCGACGACTCTGACTCTTCCGCGTTCTCGGGCGAGCCTGAGCATCAGGTCGACAAAGTTTTGCCCGCCTTTAGCACGGCACGGATTCGTGCCATAAAGAGCTGCAGTCCGCAGCACGAAGTGCCGCGGATTAGTGTTTCTGATAGATTGCTCGCCCAACAATTTCGTTCGACCATAGACGTTAAGAGGCATCGCAATATCGCTCTCCACGTACGGCGAATCTTTTTGGCCGTCAAAAACGTAATCTGTACTTATGTGCAAAAGTTTCGATCCCAAATCTCGTGTAACCGCGGCAAGATTGTGAGAACCGGTTACATTTACTGCAATCGCTCTCTCAGGTTGCTGTTCGCAACTCTCGACGTTATGCATGGCCGCAGCATTTACCACGAGGGACGGCTGCAACTCTTGTAGACACGTCTTCACAGATTCCAGATTCGATAGCTCTACGTCGGCATGCGTGATGCCGCGGACTTCGTCCCCGCGGTCCGCAAACGCATGCACGATGTCGTTTCCAAGCTGACCGTTAGCCCCAATCACCGCTACCTTCATGCGACTCCCACGGGCGCACGATCCTGGCTTTCAGATCGCGCACCTTCGGAATAGGAGAAGTTCTCTGACTGAGCCGAACTCAGCCAGTCCGCCAAGCTGCGTGCGTTTCGGTCTTTCTCGGAGACGATGACGTCCTTGAGAGGCCATTCTATGCCGATGGCTTCATCGTTCCAGCGAATCGCTGATTCTGCTTTGCCGTTGTAAATACCTGTGCACTTGTACTGGATCTCGGCAGCGTCGGACAAAGCGCAGAAGCCACGGGCAAAACCGGCCGGTGCCCAGACTGTTCGACGATTCTCCGCCGAAGCCTCCACCCCGAACCACTGCCCGACCGTGGGCGATCCCTTTCGGATATCCACTGCAACGAGGAATGCATTACCCGCTGTTACCCTCATTAACTTTCCCATTGGAGGATCCCACTGGAAATGCAAGCCTCTGACCACGCCCCTAGCGGATCGAGAGTGATTATCTTGCACAAACTGCGTCGGCAGACCCAACGCTTCGAACTGGTCCGTACGAAAAGTTTCGGAGAAGAAGCCTCGGTTGTCCTGGAAGATTTCAGGGACAATGACAACCACATCCTCAGAGCTGTGGACTCAATCTTGATTTGCATTTTTCGCCTTTCTGAAGATCAGCGGGGAGGGCTGACACAAGACCTTGGGTGATCGCGGCAGGACCGATGGTTTAGTCTTTTGGCTGAGGAGCGACGTGAGGCCGATACTCGAGATTATATTGACTGGCTGGCGCGATCAGTTGCCATTCACGACTGACGTCGAAGGTTCGAAACCGGTAACGCTTCTTCGGTTGGTCCGCCGTTCAGATAGACGAGAGCGCCCCGCTTGCGCAAAGAAGCATTTGCCGCCTCTAGCATTCTTACTACCCTTCAACCGGCCAAGCCATCGTTAAAGGGCGTCTCGTTCTCTGCGATGCAACGGGCGAAATATGTTAATTCGGCGCGCAGTGCCTCCACCTGTTCCACTTGAGGCGCCCACATGTCGCCGGAGCGGTAATTGACCAGCAGGTTGTAGAGCGCCTTCACGACTACTGACGCTCACGCCTTTGTCGTATACCTTGACTTCTCGTCCGCCTCCAGGTCATTCCACACCAGCATCTTTTTTTCGCCGCCGATCAGCGTGGTGCGAATCTTCACGGAGAAAGCCAGTTCACGTTGACGTGGGCGATGATCTTGTCTGGGAAAATACACGGTGATAAAGGCGACATCTTCGTGGCCGTTCAGGTGGGTCTGCCCGGTGGCGACGATGGCTTCCGGACGCTCCTGAATAAGGTGGTCCATGATCGAGAGGTCGTGTGGCGCAAGGTCCCAGATCACGTTTACGTCATGTTGAAACAGGCCAAGGTTCACGCGCGTGGAGTCGTAGTAGTAAAGCTTCCCAGAGCGCCTTCTCGTCGAGTAATTGCCGGATCTTTCTGAACCGCGCCCGGTGAACAGAAACGTGTGGTCCACCATGATCTTCAGATTCTTTTTGGCAGCTAGTTCGATCAGTTCTTCTGCTTGGGCGGAGTTGCTGGTGAATGGTTTTTCAACAAAAACATGCTTTCCGTTTTCGAGAGCGGCCTTGGCCAGTTCGTAATGCGTCCAAACCGGCGTAACCACCGCGACGGCGTCGATTTCTGGGGAGGACAATAAAGCGTTCGGATCAGAGGTGATTTCAAGGTGGGGTAAGGCCTTCTGGGCGCGTTGCCTCGCGGATGCGCTCAGGTCGCAGACGCCTAGAATGTCGACTTGCTCCAACTGATCCAGGTTCCGAACAACATTCGGTCCCCAGTAGCCGTAACCAATGACACCGAACTTCACGACTTCACTTCCGAGTTTTGCAGTTGAAAGAGAGTTTTCCGGTTGCGTTGTATAAGTAGCCATAATGACTCCTCTGGGACGGAGGTGGTGGGGCTCAGAAAAGGGGGGAGAGACAAGCGGGGATAACTAGTGTGCGCCTTCGCCTAGGACAACAGCGAGGGGAGTTCGAAGCAAAATCTTGATATCCATCCAAGGCGAGCAATCGCGCGCATAGCGCAGATCGAGGCGAACCATTTCGTCAAACGTAACTCGACTTCGTCCGCTGACCTGCCACAGACCCGTAATGCCGGGCTTCGCCTCGAGCAATCTCCGACGATGCCAGACCTGATAATTTTCGACTTCATACGGAATCGGGGGGCGAGGGCCGACGAGTGACATTTCGCCTCGCAGGACATTGATGAACTGAGGCAATTCGTCAAGGCTGGTCTTGCGGAGGAAGGCGCCAACGCGAGTAATTCTCGTGTCTCCAACCAGCTTGAACACGCCTTCACCCGCTCCGTTGCTCTGGTGACGCTCGGCATTCCCGGAAATCAATTTCTTGATGTATTCCTTGTGGACGCTGGAATCATTGCCGACCTTCATCGAGCGGAACTTGAGAAACGTGAACGGTTCTCCATGTTGGCCGAGCCGCCGTTGACGAAAGAACACAGGACCCTTTGACGAAACCTTCACTGCAATCGCAATGAGAACGAACATCGGCGCGCACAACAGCAAAGCTAAAGAGCTCCCCAAGATATCCATCGCTCGTTTCAAAGCGCCGGAGGCCCGCTTCTTATCGGCTTGTTTGGACAAGTCAGGATACAAAACAGGATTGCTGGGCTTGCGTGAATCCTGATCCCAATCTTCCGGGAACACGTGAAATGAAATGCTCACCCGATTGAACTGCTCAAGACTGAGGTTGTTGCGCAAAATGTCGCTCAACCTCGCGATCATCGTGCTGACGATGGTCTCACGATCGTCAAAGCATATTTCGGTGAACATCACGCCTACGATGCGACCGTCTTCATACCAGCCGGGTACGTCGGTTTCCCTCGTTGCTACCGCAAGAGCGGCTAGGAGCTTATTGACATTCTTGCCGCTGGTTTCCGATGAAAGGTGGTTGCCCATGTCTAGAAGCATGAGCAGGAACGGCTTGCGCGATCGCTCCGTTCTTCTCCGTTCGATCGATATCACGCGGTGGAAGGCCGCCTGACTCAGAATCTCACGATCCTGGGCAGACTCGGCCTGTCGCCCTAAGGGGCCATCGCTTAAGTTAGAAACTGCTCGACGCACATTCACGACATCTTCTCCTGATTTTTGCTGAACTCGACGGAGGTTCTTGGGATGGTTTATCTGCTTTGCTGCTGAATGGCAGGAATGGTGCTGGTCCAGCCTAAAGGGGGAAGCCTTACTTCGTTGCGGGGGGCGCGTAACGTTGATAATAGCTGTCGTGGTCGGTATTGCTGCAGCCGTTCAAAACGACTCCCAGCAGTTCGGATTTCTTGATGACCTCAAGGCCACGTTCCAGCGGTCGCTTTTCTGTCTTCCCTTCTCGAGCTACGAGAAGTGTTCCATCGGTGAGTCTTGCCCACACGGTGGTATCCGCAAGCGGAAGCAGCGGCGGCGAATCCACAATGATCCAGTCGAACAAACTGGTGAGATGAGTCATCAACATGCTCAGTCGGCCGGACTGCATCAACTCCAGAGTGTTGGCCGGCGGCTCACCAGCCGGCATGATCCAAAAGCCAGGTCCTTCGAGACGATAGATATTCGAGGGCTTCTCAAGGCCACCTTGCAGCCATTCAGCTAAGCCAGCTAAACGTCCGAGGCCAAGTTGGTCCGCCAATGTCGGACGCCTCATATCACCCTCGATCAAAAGAACTCTCTCTTTCCGGCGTGCCAAAACGCCAGCCAGATTCGCCGATACAAGACTCTTCCCTTCTTCCGGGATGGTGCTGGTCACAAGAACTTTCTTGAGTGGTCGACTCTGTCGCATCTGACGAAGGCGAACTCCCAGGAAACGGAACTTCTCGGCAGCAAGACTTTCTGGTTGCGTAAAGAAGACGAGACGGCTCGATGGCGTAAGTGCTACTTCCAAAGATGGGAACGCCGGGATTCGGTCCGCGTTCTGCCGGGTCTGAAGTTCAGCGGCAGCATCCTGGTCTTGGTCTTGCAGAGGCACAACGGAAGGCTCCTCGACATGCGCAGCCGTGTCGGCTACCTCGACAGACTGGAGGCCTTGCGGCGCTTCAAACACTGCAGTCGCTACGGATACCATGTCCGGGTATTCAACGCCTGACTGCTCCGCGCCCGATCTCTGCAACGCGTCAAATATACGGCTCATTCTTGCTCATCCCTCCGCCGACAATCATTCTCAAATCCGACTTACCGTCTTGGCTATTCCGAAGATGCGTATACAAGTCCAAGAGAGTCTTAGCCGCGCGTTCCACATCTGTGGGTGTTTCTCGGGTCGACTCCGGTTCCTCTTTGCCAGGATGCAGGACGTTCAACCGAAAATCGGCAGCGATCTCCTCGATGACTTCTGCGGAAATGGTGTAGTTCTGTCGTGCATATCCTTGAATGAGTGCATTCTCGCAGATAGTGTTGACGAGACGTGGAAGTCCGCGGGATTGGCGGTGCAGCTCGACGATGGTTTCCATGGGGAAGATTTCAGCGGGGTTCGGATTGCCCGCGATCTGCAACCGGCGGTAGACATAGCCGCAGGTCTCTTCCAAATCTAAAGACGCGAGGTGAGAGCGCAACGAAATCCGCTGCTTCAATTGCCGAAGATCGACTGAATCCAGCTTCTCGTCCAATTCTTGTTGCCCGACAAGGAGAATCTGCAAGAGCTTCGATTCTCCGGTTTCCAGGTTCGTAAGAAGTCGGATCTCTTCGAGCACCTCTGTCGAGAGATGATGCGCTTCGTCGACTACGAGGACCGTGGTTAGGCCTTTCTGATGACGGTCAATAACGTAAGAGCTCAGTTCGAGAAGGAGTTCCGTCTTGTTCTTTCCGGCGGTTTCGAGCCGAAGGTCACCCGCTACATACTGCAGAAATTCCATCGGGCTCAGAACTGGATTGAAGACGTAGGCAAATGCTACGTGAGCGCGATTCAGAATCTGTAGGAGGCACCGCACAAGAACGGTCTTGCCTGTTCCCACCTCACCCGTGAGGACGACAAATCCTTTGTGCCGCTTGACTCCGTAGTACAACGCCGCTAGCGCCTCGTTGTGTTTCTTGGTGGGAAAAAGAAACGACGGATCCGGCGTGATATCGAATGGGTTCCGCTGCAGATTGTAAAAGCGCTTGTACATAGAGAGGCGGGGATTATCCGCGCAAATAGCTGAACGCCGAACCTAGCAATATCGTAGCAAAGACCACGACCGCAGTCGCCCAACCGAGCCACAGCTTTCGCTTAGCCGTTCGGGCATCCGACACACTCACGATCGCCGGAATCTCCCCGATGACTTCGGCGGGGAGCAATTTCCGGAGTTCCTTGGGATTGTGCAAGCGGCCATCGAGCATCTCAAACGCGCCGGCGACTATGACTCCTAAGGCTATACCTAGGCCCAAGCCCATCCCGCAGAACTTCAGCCGATTCGGAAATTCTGGCCTTTGCGGCAAACTCGGGGGATCTACGACACGGAATCGTTCGCCTTGCTGGAGCAACTCCATGCTCGTCGCCATACTCGATTCGTTCTTCTTTTTTAGAAGACTGTCATAGTTGGCCTTACTCTGATCGTACCCACGTGTCAGGTCTGCCAACTGCTGCTCTCGAACAGGTTCCTGATTGAGGCGAGCCTGATAGTTGTCGACCTTGGACTTAAGATCAGCAATCGAGTGTTCGCGATTGGTGATCTCCAACTGGTTCGATCGCAACTGGCTTTCAATCGGGGCCAGCATCGCAGCCTGCGTTGTATCAGCGCTCGACACTCCCGAACTATCACTTCCGTCTGCACCCTGGGAAGGTTTGTTTTTTAGGCTGGCCAGCAACTGAGCCCGCAGGCTCTCGGTCTTTGCGATCTCATCCTTCAGCTTCCGCACATCTGGATGGTTGTCGGTATAGCGCGAACTGAGGTCGGCAAGTTGTGACCTGAGCTTCTGCAGCTGTTGATCGATAGCGGGCAAACCCACTGGAGTTCCATCTGAACTTTTCACCGGGCCCTGCAACGATCTGTACTGGTCGGCGAGGGATTGCAAATAAACCCGCTGCTGACGAGCTGAGTTCAGCGAGTCCTCCGCGGTCTGCAACTGCGACTGAAGGCCTTGCAAGATCGCGAGATTGCTCGTCAACTGCCCAGGCATCTCTCCAACATGTTGTCCCTTGAACTGGCGGATTCGATCTTCCTGATCGGCCAAGTCCTTGCTCGCGGCTTGCAGTTGGTTCTCAAGGAACTGCGTCGTGTCTTCCGATTGCTGCTGCCGGACTTCCAGATTCTGATTAATGAACAAGTTCGTCAGTTGTCCGGTCACTTGCTGGGCAATATGAGGATTACCGGACACATAGGAGACGTTAAACGCAGTAATCTGATTGCGAGCGTCGCGGACGAGTTCGATGTCGATATCTCTTCGCATGCCCGCAACTTTGTCGTCGGGCGAAGGCTCGCCGTGTTCTCTAGAATAGAGATGGAATTGATCAATGATATGCAGCAGGTTGGTCCGGCTCAGGATCTGCTGCGTGATGCTCTGCATGCGCTCCTGCAGATCATCGTTAACGTTGGGCGTCACGTAGTCTTTGGGCATGGTCGGTTGTTCGACCAGAATCAGAGTGCTGGACTGATACTTCGGTGGCAGCACCCAACTCGCCCCCCATACGGCGGCCCAGCCGATGAACAGCGGGATCAGGAAAAACAGATGCCGCCTGCGCACAATGCCGAGGTAGCGCTGAACATCAAGCCCTTCTCCGCCTTGCTCTTCTAAATCATCAACCATGCTTATCTTCCTAAAGGACGTGAGAACTGATATGCGATGGAAACAAATTCGCGATTCGTATTGGGCGTCGTCGAAATGACCGCAACATTGCTATAGTCCTGCCGTAACCGTGTGTACCCCAGCTGCACCCTAAAATGTTGGCCCAACTGCTGCTGCAGAGATGCGGTTCCGGAAATCGTATGCCCATTCGTCGGGCCAAGCAACGGGTTTCCGATCACATTATTCTGAGTGTAGCCACCCGTCACGGAGGCGCTCAGAGCCTTCGTGATCAACTGGCGCGCTGAAGCCGTGGCACCGTCCAACTTTACCGCCCCGATCAATCCTCCGCCGCTTGAAATAATGTGGGTGTAACTCAGGGCAAAACTGTTCCGTCTTCCCTGCCATCCGAGGCTAGCTCCGCCAGCAGGATTCCAGGAACGCGTCTCGCTCGACTGCAAGTGTTGCGGCGGCAACGGCGGCTCGACCGTATCGGAATACTGGGGTCCGCCAAAAAGTGAGAACGAAAACCTCGAGGATGTTGGCGAAAACGTATAGACCAGCAGGACCGCATGTGTTTGAGTTTCGTTGACTCCCTGGGTCGGATACGAAATCAATCTCTGGTATCCGTAGCTAATCCCAAAGTATTGCTGTCGCGCTACACGATGCGAATAAAAAGCCAACCCACCCTGCGAACTCGAATCGTACAGTCCCGGGACCTGTGCCGAATTCGGGAAATGCAGATTCGTGAATGTTCCGCTGGCTCCAACCATGTCGTTCAAAGCGAATTGATCACTGATCCCGATATTTCCTGAATTGCTCAGCTGATCTGCAATCGGTGCAATGACTGAGAAATTAGCGCCTTGGGCTCCTCCGGAAACTACCCCGCCAGACGCAAAATCGACAGGCTGATTGAATACATTCGACGTCTTCTGAAAGCCATCCCTCCCGCTAAACGTGACGTGCGGACTGAGCCTGTACTCAAATTGGATCGAAGCATTTTGATCGGCGGCGTTCAAAGCGCTGGTTCGTTGATAAAACGTGAATCCCGGTGCGTACGTAAGAAGGTAGTGAAGCCGGTGCGTGGTTTCGTCCAGCGCAATCATCGGGGCCACGGAATAACTTATGTCGCTGATTGGATGCCCATTCAGTGTTCCCCCGACCGCGTTATCCGTATAGGCGCTGGTGAATGACAACCCTCCACGCAGGTAATTCGCACGCTCTTCCGATGTCGACACGATCGGGTATGTCTGTCCACTGACCGGAGGAGGAGCAGTCATTCGATCGTCACTGGTATTAGGAGGAGCAGAGGTGTCAGCCGGCGTTGCACTGTTATTCAATCCAACCATCGCAGGCACAGGTTGCTGCGAAGTATTGCTTTCGGTCTGCGACCAGGCCGTCCGCGCTGCAATCACCACGCTCAGCCCAAGCATCGCAAGCCTTGGAAATGACAACATGCACCCGCGTTGGATCAGCCAGATTCATGATTACGGTACGACTATCGTGTCGCGCGGCTGCAGCTTCACGTTCCGCTCGAGATTCTTGCCCTTGACCACGTCGTTGTAGTTAAAGGGGAGCCGCACCTGGGTTCCATCCGCGTTTTGGCGAAGTACGTAGATCGACTTCTTCTTCGCAAAGTCCCGGAATCCGCCGGCGATCGCAATGGCGTCTAGCACTGTCGGAGAATTCGTCAGCGGATACGAGCCCGGCTTGGTGACTTGTCCCAGGATGTTGAATTTCTGACTATTAATCTGCTGAACGATCACCGTGACTTCGGGATCGGAAATGTAGTTCTTCAGCTTGTCCGCGATGGCCTGTTCCAGCTTTAGGGGAGTCTGACCAGCCGCTTGTACTTCTCCGACGAGCGGTAGAGAGATCTTTCCATCCGAGCGAACCGGGACGGATTTTGAAATCTCCTGCTCCTTCCACACATTGATCAACAATACGTCATCGTTCCCGATTACAAAGCTATCGTCGTGGGGCTGTGCTCCCGAAGGGTTTGTCGCCTGACTGCTGGCTCCGGGCTGGGCTTGCGGTTTGTCAGCGACTGCCTGTGCCCAGAGTCCGCTAGTCAAAACCAGAAGGCAGAAGAGCACCACCGATCGTCTCATCCAGCGGCTTCTGTCGTTCATGCTGCCTACTCTTTTCCGTTGCTTCGGGTCGTGGTTCCCTGCATGGAAAACTTGCTGGCAGGAAGCGGCGAGAGAAACGGTTCGGACGAACTCATGTGGTACTGATCGATTTTATACAGCAATGTCCGGTAGCTGACCTGCAAAAGACGCGCGGCCGCTTTGCGGTTCCAGCCCGTTTTCTGCAGAGCGGTTCCAATCGCGTTTCTCTCCGCTTCTGACTTCACATTCTGGATCAGGGACTTCAGCGATCGGGGGGTTGCCGGCTGTGGATCTGCACTCGTCACAGGCGAAGAGAACGCCCCCTGGCTCGAGATCGTGCCAATACCCGCGCCAACACTGCTTGCGAAGCTCGATCGGATTTCGTTGAAGGTAAACTCTGCGTCCCCGGCCACGAGATACCGCTTTACGAAGCTTTCCAGCTCACGCAAGTTCCCGGGCCAGGAATAGTTCTGACAGGCCGTGACTACGTTCGAAGAGAATTCTCGAGGGGGAAGGCCGTAATGCCTTGCCATCTGGTGCATCGAGTGCTGGATCAGAATCGGGATCTCACTGCGGCGCTGTCGCAGCGGCGGCACCTGAACCGTGAAGGCGCTGAGCCGATAGTACAAGTCTTCCCGCAGTTTTCTTTCCGCGAGCGCTTTATCGATGTTGGCGCTCGTCGCCGCCAAAACACGAACGTTAATGGAAGCCGTCTTGTCGCTGCTGGGACGCAGGAGCACCTTATCCTGCAAAACCTGCATGACCCTGGCTTGCAGGGCCATGGGCATCTCTGTAATTTCGTCGAGGAAAATCGTGCCCTTTTCGGCGCGCTCGATTTTTCCAATACCGGTCCGGGAGCCGTTCGCGACGCTCCTCTCATTGCCGAACAATTCGGTCTCGAGCAGGTCGGCCGGCATGTCCGCGCAGTTCACTTTAAGGAACTGAAACCCGGAGCGAACCGACAACTTGTGAATTAGTCTCGCAACCGTGTCCTTGCCGCTCCCGCTCTCTCCGAAGATCAGGACCGGCACATCCGCTTCCGCCAGTAACTCCGCCTGGGCGCGAAGCTTTTGAGCGATGGGGCTGGCGCTGACGAAGAACGAATCCGGACCGAGCTGTTCAATGTGCTCACTCGAAAATTCTGCGTCCTCTTCGCTTGACCGGACCAGGTGGCGTTGGATGGCTGCTTCGAGCCGGGACTCGTCAAACGGCTTGAGCAGGACTTCCTGCGCTCCCAGTCGTGTGGCTTCCTTTTTTCGGCCAGCATCTTCCGGAGAGCACGTCACGATCACCGGGAGGTCCGGACGAAGCCTTCGCATCCAGCGCAGGATGCGCATGCAGTCGTCGTCGCCCTTAGGCAAGTCGAGCAAGAGCAAGTTGGGGGTGGCGCCGGCTTGGAGCCGCTCGATCGCATCCCATGCGCTCACGGCAGTTTCTACCTGCCACGAGTTGGGCTCCGCCACAGACCAGAGTGGGCGAAGAACGGCCGATTCCCGGCTCACAACTAGCAAGCGTGCAGTGTCAGTTATGTTTTCTGCCACAGGCGAGTGGCTCCTTGAGATGTGCAAAGAGGTAGACGAAGTAAAGAGAGTTGGAGAGTGAAAGCGGAACGGATTCTCAGGCCGCTTCGACCTGATATCCCTCCACACGGACCGCCAGCGATCTCTGGATGGCATCGATGGAGATCACTAGAGTTTGATTTCCGTTGCGCGCGACGAGGATTCCCTCAAGACCCTCCAGAGCCCCGCCGCGGATGCGAACGCGTTGCCCGATCTTGAGAAATGGATAAGAAGACCATGGAATCCCCCCGTCCATCAGAGTGCGGACGGCATCAATTTGTCCGTCGGGGATCGGCGTGCCTTCACCGCCGCTTCCGACCAGCGCAAGTACCCCGGCGACGCGCAGAACATTCAGGCGCTCGACTCGTTTTGGGACAAACTTGGCGAACACATAGCAACTAAAGAGCGGCAGTTGCACTTGCTTTTTGCGGTCGCTCCACTTGTGCACTTCCGTGACGATCGGCAGAAACGTCTTCACGCCGCGCTCTTCGAGCCTCTGGACCACGAGCTTCTCGTGGCGCGGACGAGTGTGCAGCGCATACCATGTCTCGTCACCAGTGGCGATGGGAGGCACAGTGTCCGATTGCCAGCTCGCAATGTTGGTGGCCATAGCTTCGCCCTCTAGGTCACATCTCTTGGAGTGACCCCAAAAACTACAGATTGGTCCTGCCGCGATCTCGGAAAAGAGATCGATTAGGGGGGAAAGGGCTGATTAATAGCCGGGGAGGATCACATTCGCTGCATCTGTCTGGTGCTCATTACCGCTGTCGGGCGACTCCTGGGGGCAGGAACTACGATGAGGCGCTCACTGAGACAGCTCTCAAACACAAGCTCCAGACTCTTCGCGATCTTAGCCTACCACGGACGATTCGGTCTGTGATTTCGCTTACACTTCATTGTGACTCTGCAAAGCCAAACATTACATCTTGCAAATTTTTGCAACCTTGGCCCACTCGACTAGATCCACTTCATACGACCCGCTGTTGTCTACCATTTAGATAGACATTATAGCTTACTTGTAGTCCCCCGTCAAGTAAGCTTCCTACTGGTGAACTCAGAACTGCCACTGAAAGTAGAGTACGTACCGACGGTTGCTATTGGATTTCGGGGAAGGAACAACGAACAAAAAACGTGTTCGGCCCAGTGACGAGGAAGATATAGTCGATTGCATGTTGCTGCAAGAGGTACATGCTCTCAACACTGCCATTCTCTAGTAGTTTGAAGCTGATTTTCCCTCTGCATGAGTTTATATCCTTAGAGACGTATTTCTCTATTGAGGTCCTTGGAATCCAGCCGGCCACGCCATGCGACCTAGGCTACTTCTCAGACCCAGCAAGACTATTGGCGGTAGTAAAGGGTGTTTCAATAGAGCCTTCGGGGCAGAAAAATCAGGGACTTCCAGGCTTCCGGGTCGGTGTGAAAATTCTTGCGATATATGCAATTGATTGCGACTCAAAAAGTCACAAACTCTTGCACGGAGGGGGGGAGTTGGGTATCATCAGTCGGGGCATCAGTCCTTCTGTACTTCCTCCCAGATATTGGACTGCGGGTCAAAATCATTCCACTCCCTTAGGAAGAGCTACCGATGATTGGTCGTCATCGCGCTCTAGGAGAAGACATGATCCGAGTTCTCGTCGCAGAGAATTCACGTATCCATTCACGTCTGCTGGCAGACGCTCTCAAGAGCGATCCGCTCTTGGAAGTGACTCCTTTCGAGGCAGAATCTTCGGGACTGGTCGCCGCGATCATCGCGGAGGAAATTGATGTTTTGGTTATCAGTTCCACGCTCGACGAACACCCTTCCCGCGGCATCGAAATCCTCCAGGAATTACGGAGTCTTCATCGCGATACCCGCTGCGTTATGCTGCTGGCCTCGTCGAAAGACGAGATCGTCTTGAGGGCCTTTCGTGCGGGCGCAAGAGGACTTTTCAGCAAGAACGATCCATTGGAGCATTTGAGCGAATGTGTTCGCGCCGTCTACCAGGGAAAAGTCTGGGCTAATGATCACGCGATGGGGGTAGCGGTTGACGCGTTGGCGGCTTCTCCTGCCGTTCGGGCGTCGAATGCCAATGGAATGAAGTTGCTGTCGAAGCGTGAACTGCAAGTGGTACGGAGCCTGGCGGAGGGGTTGACCAATCGTGAGATCGCGGAACAGCTCAACCTCAGTCCGCACACGATCAAGAATTATCTGTTCAGGATTTTTGACAAGCTGGGAGTATCCAGCCGGATCGAGCTTCTATTCATGACATTGAGCCAGAATGAGGCCGTTCCGTCACTTCCGAGTCGTACATCCGAAAGCATCCGACGCTTGACTATTCCCACACCGAAACGGCGCTGTTGGAAAAATCGGCGGAAGCGGGGCTTCCCTGCGGCCCAGCTTGCTTTGGCGCAGATCTACTTTTTTCGCCGGCGCGATCCTCAAGATCTCATTTCTGCCTATATGTGGTACTTGGTGGCTTCTGAGCGCGCCCTGCTCGCGCGTGTATACATGACGAAATTGATGAAGCCGGAACAAATCGAGGAAGCAAAGCACAAAGCCACCTTGTGGCTGTCGAAAATGAAGAAAAACACCGAGGGTGCCGCCAGGGTCAAAAACCAGGCGAGATTCCTGAACGCAGCAACCCGCGAACCCGTCCCATGAACCTGGAAGGATTGGACTCTTAAACTACCAGCCTCGATCTTGACTGGCTCTGATCGGTGCCGTCGTGTTCCGAAACAGAACTACCACATTTAATCGCGCCATCGAGGTTGAGCAGAACTGCGGAAAGCCTTTGGCTAGCCTGATCGATCTCGATCCGCTGGTTCATACGTGAAATCGGCGATGCGATGAGGGCCGGGAGAGCGACCATAGAGCACTAAGGTCGGAATTATGAAATAAATTAGACACCAAGCAATTGTGCGATTGAGCAAATTGAAAGATCCGCACTATGCTATCCGGGTGGGCTCGTGGCGCCCACCCGTTCGCCTCAGTCGGCACTAGAACAAGTAGACTCCTCCGGTGGTAGTTAGCCCCCAGGTGCCAGCCGCTGTTCCTCCGGCCGAGATTTGGCTGAAGTTGGTCACGGCAGGGCATTGCTCCGCAAAACCCGTACCCGTGAACTTGAGCGCGTATCCCGCTGGAGTAACTCCCCACGGAGTGTCATCGTTGAAGAGAGAAACCTGAGCGAGGCTTACGCCCGGCCAAAGATCGAAGTACTCCGTATTGACGTTGTATAGCCAGACCTCGTTGCTGTAATCGACTCCCCATGCATTCAAGTCCGAACCCACAGAGATCTGTTTCAGCACCAGAGTGGATGACTTGGTCTCGTCGAAGTAGCCCGTCGTGGTGTTGTACAGCCAAGGATGACCTCCAGCGTCAAGAATCCAAGGGGCATTCTCCCCCACCGCAATGGTCTCCGACGATGGAATCGCTCCGTTCGTAAATTCAATGAACGCCACTCCGTTGTAGGAGAACACACCTCCTGATTCGTTGACTCCCCAGATCCCAGAAGCGCCGGCTGAAACTACGTCGAGAGATCCTTTCACGACGGTGAAAGACTTGGTTTTGAAGTTGTACTTGTAGATCTTATCTCCCTTGAGTCCCCAAACACTCTCGCCCGGGCCCACCGAGATCTGATCGAGATTCCCTGAGGTTACGTTGAAGGTTTTTGTTGTGCTGTTGTATTGATAGACGTCCCCAACCGCATCGAGCCCCCAGACCTCAGTACTTCCGGCCGATATCTGTGCCAGCTTCGGAGCCGAAACTTTGGTGCAGGCGGACGCGGGAGCGGCCATGCTGGCCAGAAAGATCGCGGTCAAGCCCAGCGTCAGCCCGATCCGAGTCATTTTCCTATCCGGTGAATATGTCGTTGAAGAGTGATTGGTTTGCGAGTTCTTGTGGTGAGATTTCATTCTGTTTCTCCTTTATTGATTTCATGGGAAAGATTGTTTTTTGACTCTCGTGAGCTACCGGACCAACGCCATCCCCGGCTGTCCCCCACAGCCGGGGAGGAATTGGTAGCGCGACATCGGCGCGAAGCGCCTCGTGGCGTCATGCCTCAAAAGCGATCCAGTTTTCTCAGCTTCGCTTGTGGTTGAAATGCTGAACAACTCGTACTTGACGGACTACACGGATCCGGCGGGATGTATGCCGTCGTAAAGCCGAACGCGGTGCTGTAGATCTCGGCTGAGGCTACGCATCCGCCGTTCGGCGCTGTCATGATTGGCCGCACTTCGGCGCGCTGCCCCAATTTTGTGACGAGAGTGCTCCCGGGCAAATCGAGTGACGCAGCTTGCCCGGCGGCAAGTTGGACGTTGAGCAGATTCCCTACTTGAACACCGTTGTTGTTGACGAAGCTGAGTTCCCCGACGCACGGGTCAGGAGGAAATGCCACGACGTTCAGGCGCACGGTCTGAAGCTGCGTCACCCCCAACATTGCAAACTCCGGGGATGGCCCATACCCGAGCGTGCCGGGAACAACAAGGCTCGAGCTGCCAAGGAGGTTGTCGAAGACCTCCGCCGAGGCGTCGCATTGGTTCACGATGCCTACGGCCGGCACGACAGTAGGCAGCACTTCAATCCGCTGCACCGGTCCGCTGATTAGCGTGTTGGCGTTCACTGCGAGCGATGCGGATTGTCCTGACTGTAGGGTGACATTCAAACTTGTGCCCATAGCATTTCCGTCTGCATCCTGGAAACCGATTTGGGCATAACACGGGTCGGGCGGGTATGCCGAAACATTGATCTGCAGGGTTTGCCCACGGACGATCCCGATCATCGGGAAGTTGGTTGTATTGTTTGGCAAGCTTTGAGCCCATCCGAGGCTTGGCAAGCTAAAGATCAGGAGTGCGACTGCAATTCGAGTTTTCATAGTTCTCCGATCAAGTGGTGATTTGTTGACTAAACTTTTCTCCGCAGGAGCTTGGCTCGGAGTTCTGTTTCGTTCTCTGATCGCAGTGAGCTCAAGAGTGACTCCAGGCACACCCATTGCTCTCCATCGTTGAAGCAGATGTGCCAGCGGTCTGGTAGCGTGCCAGTCGCAAGCATCGGGTGCGGGCTTCCCGCAAGACTGCCCCAGCCGTCGAAACTCACAACGTTTACCTCGCGGCCACATTTCTCGCACCACAATCGCCTCGAGCGGCGACGCCGCAAGATCAAAATCCGGTCGGTTTGGACCGTGATTTCGGTCCTTTTATGGATCGTCATGGTCTCGACCAGCTTGTTTGCCCAGCGCCGAAATCGTGATAAATTGCTTGGCACGTTTTACGGTTCTTGGTCCGCATCCACGAACGGGCTGAATTTTGCCCGCCACCCACTCTCAAAGTCTTTAAGAAGGGATTAATTAGGCTTGAATAGTTTTTAAGAACCGCTATGGGCAGCCCGGTCAAGCACTTGCTGGAGTTCGGCTCCTTCCGCATCGATCCGGAACAGCGCCTTCTGTTGCGCGACCATCAGCCTGTTCACCTTTCCCCTAAAGCCTTCGATCTTCTTTTAGCCCTCACCGAGCGTGGCGGGCAGGTGGTCCCGAAGGACGACCTGATGAAGATCCTTTGGCCGGACACCTTCGTAGAGGAGTCCAATCTTGGCCAGCATGTGTTTCAGCTGAGGAAGGCTTTAGGAGAGCGGCCGCAAGATCACACTTACATCATTACGGTGCCAGGACGCGGTTATCGCTTCACTCAGCAGGTGCGGGCTGTACCCGAAGAAGACCAGGCACATCAGGGCGAGGAACAAAAGAGCGAGGAACAAATTGTAGTGGCGACTCGTTCGTTGTCCAGAGTCGTGATTGAGCGAAACCGGGGAAAGGACCTGAGAGTGTTGGTTCCGGTTGCTCTAGCGCTAGTTGGGATACTGATCGTGGCGGGACTGTACTGGAATTCACGGCGAAAACCGAGGCTGACGGAGAAAGACACCATCGTTCTTGCCGACTTCGACAATCGGACGGGAGATGCGGTCTTCGATGGAACGTTGCGCCAAGGTCTATCCGCGCAATTAGACCAATCGCCGTTTCTGAATCTGCTCTCTGATCAGCGTACGAGGCAGACACTTGCTCTCATGTCGCAGCCCAACGATGTTCGGTTGTCCTACGGACTCGCCCACGAGGTGTGCCAGCGTACCGCGAGCAAGGCCGCCCTTGATGGATCCATTGCACTGATCGGTACTCGCTACCTTCTTACCTTGAATGCCGTCAACTGTTCGAACGGAGAATTACTGGTCAGCACGGAAGCCGAGGCGAAAGACAAGAGCCACGTTCTCGATGCCCTGGGAAGAATGGCTTCAGAGATCCGCGAAAAACTGGGCGAATCGTTGGCTTCAGTCCAGAAATTCGACGTCCCGCTTGAAGATGTAGCTACGCCTTCCCTGGACGCTCTGAGGGCCTACAGTCTCGGCCGCCAAGCCCTTGCATCGAACCGCGCGGCAGATTCGGTAGCGTTGTACCAGCGAGCGATCACCTTGGACCCAAACTTCGCAATGGCCTACCTAGGCTTGGGCGTGGACCAATTCAACATGGACGAAACATCACTGGCGGCGGAAAACGTTCAGAAGGCCTACAAATTACGAGATCGCGTGAGTGAGCGGGAGAGACTCGGGATTGAACTCCTCTACGACGCGGTGGTGACAAGAAACTTCGAGGCCTCACGAAAGTCCGGGGTTTTGACGACTCAAATCTATCCCCGCGACTCCAGCGCGTACACAAATTTAGGGACCATCTATGGTTACTTGGGCGATAGCGACAAGAGTCTTGCCTCGCTTCAGAAAGCGCTAGAGCTCACTCCCGGAGCGGTGCAAAGTTATTCGAATCTTCTTCTTGCCTATCTGCACTGTAATCGCCTTGACGAAGCCGAGTCCGTTGCTCGCGACGCCAAGAGTCGCCACCTCGACTCTCCGTTTGTTCACGCCAGCCTATATCTGGTTCAGTTTCTGAAGCATGATGCGGCTGCGATGGAGCGCGAAGCCACGCAGGCCATCGGAAAGCCAGGATTTGAAGACCTCGTCTATTATTACGAATCCGACACCGCTGCTTACGCAGGGCAATTCGCGAAGGCCAGAGAACTGACTCGCCAGGCCACAGCTTCTGCGTTGCGAGAAGGGCAGAAAGAAACTGCCGCAGAGTATGAAGCCGAGGCGGCGGTGCGCGAGGCTCTCGTCGGCAATCTGGCTTTGGGATCGCGTCAGGCCAAACGTGCACTGGTGCTCTCGAACGGAAGAGATGTGACGGCTATATCCGCGATTGCTCTGGCCTTGGCAGGTGATTCCTCCGCCGTTCACCTCGCGGACGATCTAGGCAAGCGCTTTCCGGAAGATACCACCCTCACCTACAACTCGCTCCCATCAATTCGGGCAGCCGTTGCACTCCGGGAGGGGAACCTCAAGGGAGCCCCCGCGGCGCTCGTCGATTCTGCTCCCTACGAGTTGGGTCAAACTGCGCAAGAAGTCACTTTCGCACTTTACCCGATCTATTTTCGTGGCCAGGCATACGTGGCAGCTAAGGATGGTACGGCCGCGGCCGCCGAGTTTCAAAAGGTTCTCGACCATCCTGGACTTGCGCAGAATGAGCCGATCGCCGCGCTCGCCCATCTCGGAATCGCAAGAGCTTACTTTCTCTCCGGAAACCGCGCGAAATCAAAAGTCGAGTACCAAAACTTTCTCGCGTTGTGGAAGGACGCCGATCCGGATGTGCCGGTCCTGAAACAGGCCGAGACGGAGTACGCAAAGTTGCAATAGCGATGAGGATTTTGACAAGCTGGGAGTTTCCAGCCGTATCAAGCTCCAGCCGCGGATCCGTTCCCTGACCCTGAAGGGGTTGGACTCTTAAGTCATAAATCGAGCACGCGGAGGAGGTTACGCCGCAGTCCATGCTCGGTGGCAAACTCAATCCGATTCTTTACGAATTTTCTTTCGAGCACGCTTTCGCGCCAAGGCTTGTTTCACTCGGCGCCTAGCGCCGGGCTTCAGATAGAAGGAGTGGCGCTTCACTTCCTTAATGATGTCTTCCGTCTGA
This sequence comes from uncultured Acidobacteriota bacterium, assembly GCA_963793945.1. Classification (GTDB taxonomy): domain Bacteria; phylum Acidobacteriota; class Terriglobia; order Terriglobales; family Acidobacteriaceae; genus Sulfotelmatobacter. The sequence continues at coordinate 247,797 of CAWCCE010000006.1, forward strand.
ACTTTGCGTTTGAAGCGACGGAGTGCGTTGTCTATGGACTCGCCTTCTTGCAGCCGAACTTCTGCCAAGATCATTACCTCCGACCGGCTCTACATCGCCAAAGGTCTTTACGTAAATCCGACTCTACTCTCCAGACCGCTATGGAGAATGGTCACTCTTATACATGCGTAGGGATCGATAAGGCTCGCCCAGCATCCTTCCTAGTCTTCTTGGCATCTACTTCACGCTTGCCAAGGAGAATCAGCGTGGGCCAGGAATCCGAAGAGATGCTAATTCTATTGAAAGAATTGTCGATGCTGAAGGCTCTCGATACTGATACGAGAGCGGACGCAAGTCCGACGGGGAGCAAAAGGCTCATCGCGTGCGACAGCAAAGGCATGAAGAAATTGGGGATGAAATGAAGGCGCTGGCGGAACAGAAGAAAGCAAACCAGCAAAACACGCTACCGTGAGCTAGACGGAGCTCTCCCCGCAGACATATGACAACAAGAGTCGTAAATCTGGGGGAGTTTTTCCGGCAAGCCAGTTTGGAGGGACAGCGGACCTCACTGGGTAGCGGAAGCGATCTTGAATACCAAGCCATCGAACATTTGTCCGCCTGATTCTGCGCCACCATACAGATTGCCTTCAGCGTCGAGAATCACTCCACCGGGGAACGCACCATCGATGCCTCCAGTAAAAGCATGGAGAATCGATGTTTTCCATGTCGTTCCTGTGGGGGAAAGCTCGAAGACTGCGCCGCAACCCACATCTGTGAGAACTTGGCAGGTCTGAAGACCCTCTCCACCTGCGAAAGTTGCACCGTAGAGGTTGCCGGCGGAGTCCTTTACCAAAGCGGTATTTGGATAAGCACCATCAGAATTGAGCCCGGTGAAGCTGTGAAGGACGCTTGTCCGCCATTTTCCCGAACTTTGCGACAGCTCAAAAACCACTCCCAGTCCATTCGTTCCGCCACCTGTCGCTGTGCCGTAGAAATTTCCAGCCGAGTCCATCAATAGGGCCGCGTCGGGAGTTGAACCGTCGCTTCCGATAAAGCTATGAAGAACCGTCTCGGTCCAAATACCCGAATCATTCCTTAGCTCAAAGAGGACGCCACAACCGCCCTTGCACTTGGTACTGGTTCCTCCAAGACTAGTGGTGCCGTAGAGAATGCCCGACGCATCTTGAATGAGAGCGGCAATCTGGCCACCCGCTGTATTTGTCGTTTCTGATCCGTCACGACCGGTGAAATCATGCAGGTGGATTACCGACCATCGGCCTCCTGAGATAGAGAGTTCGAACACGTATCCGAGGTTATCGTGTCCCCCAGTAGCATTCATGCCGTACAAGTTGCCCTCCGCATCCAGAATGAGGGGGCTGGGAGCATTACCGTCCAGGCCACCGGAGAATGCATGAATTACAGTTGCCGTCCACCCCGACCCGCTGTGCGTTATCTCAAACACATTCCCGAAATAGGTCACGCCATAGAGGTTCCCCACTTGATCCATTGCCAGGGAGCCCATGGGAACGGCACAGTCCGTGGTTGTTCCACAGTCGTAAAGAACTGAATAAGTCCAACCTTGTTGACCGTTCGGTGTCAGTTCAAAAATCGTCCCCCAGTTGCCTGTGCCCCCAGAGGAATTCGCACCATACAAGTTGCCCGCTTGATCTGCGACCAACCCGCCGTAAGGAATTCCTCCACCGGAGTTCGGGTTGAAAGTGCGAAGGGTCGTATATTTCGAGGCTGCTTGGGCGCAAAGGGCGAGCCCAAAGATAGCGGCCAGCACTGCGAGCAATCTGGACATTCTCGGCCAGTAGATGTTTTTCATGGAGTATTCCTCCCTGAACCAAAGGGTCGCGCTGTTTGCACTGGAATTTTTAACCGCAAGAGGCGAGGGTGAGAAAAGATAAGATTCGGCCAGAGGAAGATTCCGTTCATAAATGCTCACAAGCCGGAGCCGAGGTGTCCACGTTCATCTGTTCTCGCTCGGCTGTAAGAATCGTCACAAACCGAACCCGTCAAAGTGTGCATACCTAAGTTTGCTCGACCGCAGAAATGATTGCCTTTCATCAGCAGAGGGCGGCCCTCACTTGAGGACTTCAACTAGTGGTTGTACGGCGTTTAGGTACAAACCGCCAATCCACCCCTACGTTCGGCGAAGCCTATGAAGAGTGTGGCTAGATTTCGGCTCGGGGACTGTACTGAACTGATCACTTCTTGGGATTATTCGTGACCAGACGGGATTAGGGCCGCCACTCAAACAAGAGCGGTCGCGAGGGGCAGCGAAATCAGGAAAATGGGACCGTTGACTTTCGACACTGAGGGTGAAATCATTATCTTCATCGAGCGGATCGCAGTTTTGCTGGCAAAGATTCGCACCTTTCTTCCGCATTCATTCATCCTTCTTCATCCGTAAACGCCTTATCCATTCGTACCCTTGAGAAGGGGGTAAATCATGCCATTCGTAGCAGCGTCCAAGAAACTCGTCAAATTCGATCCCAAGACATTCCTTTCGACCATTGACGGCGGTAGGAAGATCAGAGTGTTTTCCAAGAGACAGGTCATCTTTGCTCAGGGCGACTCGTCCGACGCGGTTTTTTTTATCCAGGAAGGAAAGGTAAAACTCACGGTTGTGTCGCAGATCGGGAAGGAAGCCACAATCGGCATTCTGAACGAGGGCGACTTCTTCGGAGAAGGTTGCCTTACCGGGCAATCTCTGCGACTGTGCTCCGCAACCGCGATGACCGACTGCTCAGTGATGCGAATCGACAAAAAATTGATGGTAGAAGTGCTTCGACGCGAATCTGCGTTCTCCGAATTGTTCGTGGCGTATTTGCTGGCACGGAACATCCGATACGAAGAAGATTTGGTTGACCAGCTTTTCAATTCCAGTGAGAAACGATTGGCTCGCATTCTTCTGCTACTGGCTCACTTCGGTAAGGAAGGAAAGCCCGAGACTCATAATCGCCAATATCAGCCAAGAAACCCTCGCGGAGATGATCGGGACAACCCGCTCGCGGGTGAGCTTTTTCATGAACCGGTTTAGGAAATTGGGATTCATTGACTACCACGGCAGTGAAGATTTGCAGGTTCACAGTTCGCTGCTTAACATCGTCCTACACGACTAGAACTTTAGTCTGCGCAGATGTGACTGCGCCCCGCAACAGAACTAGCCCATAGGGCGTTTCAGATCGTGGCACTTTAGTTCCGCCAGCTTCCACAAATCATCGAGCAATTTCGCGTCCCTCTTGCACAATACTTCGACCAAAAACGAAAGAGGTAGGGAGAAGCAGGACTCTCATCGAGCAGATGTCTCAAGCCTGCTGATTGTCTGTCAATGCCCGCATAAAGGCGGGAACCCGCACCACTCAGTGTCTAGTTTTGCTCAGACGAAAGCTGGACTCTAGACCTATTATGCCTCCATGGGTGACCTCGATTCTCACGTGTTCGACCGGAGGGATTATGTTAGGTATGGGTGTGGTCGGAACAATTATTGTGATTCTGTTGATTGTGTGGTTCGTGCGGCGTGCGTGAAGCGAGTCTTGAGTTAAGACTTAGCCTTTTTGTAATCTGCATAGGCCTAGAGACTGTCGATTTGGCGCAGACTGTTTTCGTTCAGTCCGTGAGTTGGTTCCTGAGCGGCAGCGACTCTTGTCCGTCCTGCCGCCGATATCTTCCTCCCAGTCGCTTGCCACTCACTGTTGAGCTCAGGACTTGCCGGCGTGATCGCCATATTCCCAGTCGTAGGGCACACCGGTGTCGCCAAGAATGAATCTGACCAGATCGGCGAAGCCTGCCTCCGAGCGTACATCGTTCGACAGGATGACAACACAACGCTGACTGGCCTCGATGCAGACCACAGTATTGGCGGTCTGGCCATCGTGGCCACCTTTGAAGAAACCATGCCCCTGCGGGCCATCGAAGACGACTACTCCGAGACCCGCGAACAAATCCTTGCGTTGCTCACTCACCGGCAAGTCGGGTAGGAACAGGGGGAACTGATGTGCTGTGGTGATCTGCAGGCTGGGCTTGGTCATCTCGGCACGTGAGGCCGCACTCAGGCCATCGCCACGCACCAGGGCCGCCGCAAACTCCGACAGGTCGGAAATCGTGGTATTCATTGAGCCCGCCGCCCGCACCTTGCTGCGTTTTTCATGTGTCCGCGGCTTGCCCTGATCGTTCCAGCCATCGGCGACATTGGCGTTGGGACCGTCATGCCATACCAGGCTGGTGCGGGTCATCCCCAGTCGGTCGAAGTTGACCTTAGTCAGATCGCCGACATCGAGCCCCAACCCCTGCGCCTTACGGCCGTGTTCGATGACGAATTGCAGCAGGATCAGACCTTCGCCCGAATAGCTGAAGCGCGTGCCGGGCTCGAAATGGATATGCAGCTTCTGGTCGGGTTCGATGAACCAGAAGTTGCTGAAGCCGGTCGAATGAGTCAGGCACATACGCGGCGTGATCTTTTCCCAACGTGGATCGTCGGCTAGATCCTTATATGGCCCGTACTTGTCTGGGAAAACCGGATCGGGGCCATAGCTCGGCAGCGGCTTGTCGAGATCGTCCTTGATGGGTGTGTCGAGGTTGAGCTTGCCCTGATCGACCAGTTGCATCACCGTGAACGTAAACACTGTTTTAGTGAGCGACGCGCCGTACATAACAGTGTCCGTGGTCAGCGGATCTCCATTGGCGTTACGGATGCCGTAGGCGTGGACATAACCGACCCTGCCGTGATCGATGACCGCAACCGCTATGCCCTTTGCATCAGTCTGGGTCATGATTTTGTTCACTTCGCTGTCGATAGCGGCGCCTTTGGGCAAGGCTTGTGAGACCGCCGCGACGGGAAGGGCGCAGGCAGCAAAAAGCATAGTTAAGAGTTGATTTTTCCGTGTTGCCATCGGTGGAAAGTCCTTTTACTTCGACTTTATGGCGAGCGTTAGCTTGGTTTCACGCCGCCTTCCGGGCTTTCATCGTCGTCTTTCGGGCGGTGCGTGGCTTTTTCCGAGTCTGTGCCGCGGTTTTTCTCGCTTTGGGCGGCCCTTTAACCACAGATGGCAATTCCAGCTTGGGCTGTTTTGCCATGCGATGATGGCCATGGTTCAGCGGTTGGATGCGCGCGGCCTCTGCTTCTATCCGCTGTCGGGCATCGCAGTTTTTTTGGCGTTCGTCCTCGAGGTATGCCGGAATGGTTTTCGTTGTCATGGCAAAAGTGTGGCAGAACCGCGCCTCATAAGCTGTCCACTTTAGCTCTATGTCAAAGTTCAACAGATTGGTGAAAACTGGTTCCGCAGTGCGAACCCAATTCGAACCTAGCTTTTCAAAACAATCTCCGGGAATGAGCAATTCTGCACAGTCCACGCGGCGAAGGGGATACTAGCACGCACACTCGCTCAGCTTGGCGCGTGAAAAGACGGAAAGCAGCCCCCTTGGGGCGGGTATTGTCGTGGGGACCGGTGAACGGAAAAAGACCTACAGGATGCGGAAGTAGTCGGTATCGATCAGTCGTGCGGGCGACTGAAATGGCGGTCGAATTCCCGAGTTGTTCTAACTCTGGACTCTGGGATCGGCAAGGGTTTCCAGGGCCGGAGGAACCGCTGACGCAGGCTCTGGGCTCCCCTCCCGTTTTGACGCAGAAATCGAGTCGAGCAAGGTAAATTGGTCGGCGGCTCACAACGCGGAAGCCAACCGTCGTACGACATGGGGATGCCTCCTGGGAAAGGATGATCCAACCTATTCTTCCTTCGGATTGGCGTCTGAGCAGAATTGCTCACCGATCAAGGAAAGCTACTACCGTGAGCACTATTGCTCAGCCCCGCTTTCGTGCCAGAAGTAGGCTTGTGGAAAGAAATGAAGGGCGCTCAGATGGCCCCGCGATCCAGAGCGAACTCTTAAGACAGCGGCTAGTTCTCCTCGCAGATCGCCCAGTCCACTCTCCGAATCCCACAGGAAAGGAACGTTTTCCATTTATGCCGAGCCAATACTCGTCGAACCAAGCGTTGAGCGCCAAGAGCAACATAAACTGGGTGACCACCTTTTTCATGGTGGCGTTTCATATTGGCGCAGTCGCAGCGCTGTTCTTCTTTAGCTGGAAAGCCCTTTTTGTCGCAATCTTTCTGTGGTGGGTCTCGGGAAGCTTGGGTATCGGTATGGGCTATCATCGGCTGCTCACCCATCGTGGCTACAAAACCCCCAAGTGGGTCGAGTATTTTCTCACGATATGCGCGACGCTGACTCTCGAAGGAGGCCCGATTTTCTGGGTTGCTACGCATCGTATTCATCATCAGTTCACCGATCAGGCAGGGGACCCGCACTCACCGCGGGATGGCAAATGGTGGTCACATATGGGGTGGATCCTCACCGGCAAATCTATGCACCACGACACAACCACTCTGACTCACTACGTGCCCGATCTCGTGCGGGATAAGTTTCATGTGTGGATCGCCAAATATCACTACCTGCCGATCGTGGCGCTTGGGATCCTGCTGTTCGGCCTCGGGGGCCTGCCTCTACTGCTATGGGGAGTTTTTTTTCGCACGGTGCTCGGATTGCACGCTACGTGGCTGGTGAACTCAGCCACTCACCTCTGGGGCTCACGACGTTTTGCAACGCGAGATGATTCGACCAACAACTTCCTGGTCGCGCTGCTCACATTCGGCGAAGGCTGGCATAACAATCATCATGCACATCCGACGTCCGCCCGGCACGGTCTTCGGTGGTACGAGATCGACGTGAACTGGTACGGAATCTGGATGCTTAAGGTCCTCGGACTGGCGGCGCAGATCAAGCTCGCGAGTTGACACGTCGAAGCTGACGTCGCAAGTCCGCAAACCGCCAAAGGTAGCGATCACAAAAGAAAAGGGCTGGACCTGACGTGAGTCCAGCCACTGAGCGAAGAGAAAAGTTGAACCCGGTCGTGAGGGTCAATGACGGAGCCGCTAACCCATGACCAGGTTCTGGGATCGAACTTTCGACAGGCTTGGGGCCTCTTCCAGACTCTCGAAGCGCAAACCTTTCAGCGGCGTTTTCTGCGCGTGACCGAGGCCAGATTCGACCTTGCCCTTGCGATCGGGATCTTCAATGCGGCAAGCCATGGCCACCGCGCCGTAGTGCGCGAGCACATCTCGATCGACGAGATTGAGAGCGGGATCGTCAAAGGCGGGGACGACACCTTCGCGCACATTGTCGAGTGTACGACGATGCGAGTGGCGCCGACCAGCCGGCGAAAGGCTCGTTCTTGCAACTCGACTCGGAACTGAATCCCGGTGATCGTGTCGAGGATTTGGGCAATTTTGGAAGGCCGACTGGGGAATTCGGAACAGTTGAGCAAACGAACGAAGACAACGCTTGTAAAGTGGGGCGACGGGACGACGACGGTCGCATGAGACTGCGCCAGCCGTGGCTTAAGAAACTATCTGCGTTGAGTTCTCATCAGGCGGCTTGTGCCTTGTGCGATCAGTCTTGGTTATTGTCCAACAGAATGCAAGGAGCTTTACGCATTCTCAGCTCGTATCTAGTCGTGGAGCATCAGCGTGCGAATCTTCTTGATCACCTTTGTGACTTCGACCATGGTGGGAACCGCCCTTTGGCAGTTTGGATTGGCCCACACAACCTGGCCCGCTCATCCGCCTCTCACCACTATCGTAATAGCTGCTGCCTGCGGAATCGCGGTCCAGTTAGTAATATCCAACGACTCTGCTCGCGATAATTCGAGGCTGCCTCATTAGCTCTTGACTAAAGGGTTGCGGCTTGCGGTCGAAAACAGCTCTCAGCCGAAGTCGTCCAATACAAAGAGGTTACAGCCGCAATTTGACAACGGCGGCACAGAAGCCTAGCCTTGTAACTGAGGTGGTTACCACCTTCTCCTCATTTCAGGTTTCCTGAACTAAGTCAGCCCATCTGAAGCAGTCTTTCTTAGCAACTCCAACCCTAGGAGGTTGCTTATGTTTGCACGCAATATCTCTATCCATCTGAAATCCAATATGCTCTCTGATTACACCAGGAGCCTTGAAAACGAGATTCTCCCTTTACTTCGCAAGCAAAAGGGTTTCAAGGACGAGATCACATTATCGAATCCCGGCAGCCCCGATGTGGTTGCGATAAGTCTTTGGGAGAACAAAGCGAATGCCGAGGCTTACAACACCAATACGTACCCAGAAGTGTTGAAGACCTTCGCCAGAATGATCGATGGAACGCCTAAGGTTCAGACGTTTGAGTCCGTCACATCGACTTTCCATCACGTCACCGTTGCGGCGTAAGAGTTTGAAGCTTGTCGCATGGGAAGGCGGGGATACTCCGCCTTCCCGCTTTATTTTAAAGTTCTCCGACCTTAGACGTTTCAACGAGAGAGACGGCTGCCCATGCCTTTTGCAGCGATCCTGCGCGAAGTCGATCAACTCCACAGTGTCAGCACGCGACTTGAGGGACTGGCGGACCAGCACACGCCCATAGCGGAAGCACTCCTGACGATTGCGGGAAACGTTCGCAATACTGCAACTGTATTGGCAGTGCTGGTAGCGACTAAGGGTCCGAAGCCGATCTGAAGCGCAGCAGGGCAGCATGCCCACGAGCCAACCGTCAGGGATCGGAATGTTCCTGAACGTAGACGCGGAACTCGATAGAAAGGGTCTTTTTATGAATACCACGAATATTTCCTTTGGCTTTTTCATCGTGCTCGTGACGATCCTGCTGGCCCACTGGATGCGCAAGCTAAAACCACGGATCGCTGGGGTTCAACTACAAAGGATGTGCCCCTCCTGTGGGTTGGTCACGTCGCGATTAAAGGTAAATTGCTTGGAGTGTGGCAAGCCCTTTATAGCGGTTGTGTACTCAACTTCAAAGAAGTGATTTGTAATGAATGCCGCTTTCTTCAAGCCTTCCTAGGGAGGACTTTCAAAATGAAAAACATCAAATTTGTTGTGAAAGTGAAGCGTGGTAGTGCCCGAGCACCTGAATATGTGCAGTGGGTTGATTCGACTTCCGTCCAGATGACAACCGACCGAAAGCTCGCACTGGTTATGGGCAAATTTACGGCCGAAGACGCGATCAAATCCCTCGCGAATTCCCGGTGCATTCCGGAGTTGGAATCCGTACAGGTAAACGCCTAGCTATTCGCACCAAGAGCAGCCCAAGTCCGCCACCGAAGCAGTACAAACATACTAATTAAGGAGTACCGCACAGTGAAAAACACAAGCCTCACAGCAATTCCCAATCAAACATCAACAGAAGTGACGCATCCGGCACTCGACCTTCAAGAGCAAATCCGCCTTCGCGCCTTCGAACTATACGAGCAACGAGGACACGGAGGATGTGAAGTACAGGATTGGCTGCAAGCAGAATCCGAAGTGACCAAACAAAAAGCAAAGGGAGTAAGTGCATAGAAACTTGTCCCCAGAATTCTTGCTTTCTTCGTGCGCTCAATCGTGTGCCTCTCGTCTGTTGCCAATCTCAGAGACGAGGTGCGACCGACTGCAGGGGATGAGGAGAACGCGGACAGAGCGGCACATTTTAGAGCGGGAACTCAAAACTAAAAAGGAGAACCGAATGGCTCAAAAAGTTATTGACGTGGTGGGAACATCCAAGGAAAGTTTCGCAAAAGCTGCGGAAAACGCCGTGGCAGAAGCCGCGAAGACGGTTCGGGGCATGAAGTGGGCGCGAGTGGCGGAATTGGAAATGGAACTGGACGGCAAGAAGATTGTTAAATACCGAACCACGACGAAGATTTATTTCAACATTGAAAAATAGCGATGGTCGATTGGTCATTTCGAGATATCGTGCGCCAGCAGTGGAATTTCAGTCCTTCGAACACGATCCGTGAGGTCGAAGCATTTCAGGTCGTCCTCTCCGAAGTCACGGTTCTTGAGTTGGCCAAAGTCCCTGACATCAGTCGAGGGTCGTCTGGTGCCTCGCTCAAGAGCCTGCGGATGTGTTGACTGCTGCCGCGAAATCCTTCGGGTTCGGCTTCCGATTTCTACTTGGCGGCGGAACTTACCGACTTCACCGAAATGGTGTCTCCATCGGCTGTGCCATTAACTTTGGCCTGTTCCCAAGCTAGCTTGTTCAGTTCGTCCAGCGTGGCTTTATCCGACGTCTTGAGGGTGTACACCTTGTCGCCGACGACCAAAGCGTACTGAGCGCCCTTTTGCACGCAGGCACGAACACAATCTGCGGGGGCAAGATTCCCCTCAGTGTGCTTCGCGCCGCACATGGCGTCGCTAACTTTTCCGGTGAAGGTTTGAGTGCCACTGCCCGCAGCTGCGCCCGGCACGAGCGCCAACCCGACAGAAAGCACAGCCATCGCAAACCAAAGCTGCAACATCTTCAAACGAGACATGGATTCTCCTTTTTATGCATGTGTTATTGGATGCTCTCGCGCGGAAACATGGCCGTGTTTTTTCGATCACAACGAACCGCCCAACATCGAGTCGGTCAGTAGGAGGCAGTGGAGTGGAAGCGTGGCAGAGATGCTGAATTCTCCTCGCGTCCGAGCAGTATTGATCAGATTTAGGAGCGCCAGGAGCAGAGAATGGATCACTGGGCGGGATTCCGCGAATGTGAATCTCGCGTCAAAGGAGAACTTCATGCACCGTGGTCACCGTTATCTCAGTTCACTTCTACTGACTGCTGCTCTAGCCACACCTGTTGCAATGATGGCCGCCACCAGCCCGCAAGACGATAGTCACCACGACGATCGCCACGGTGAGAGCTCCAAGCGCTACTACGACAAGGGTCACAAGGACTATCACAACTGGGACGCTAATGAAGACCGCTCGTACCAGCGATATCAAACCGAGCACCACGAAAAGCGGGATTTCGTCCAGTTAAGTGGCCGTCAGCAGACCGCCTACTGGAACTGGCGTCACAATAATCCCGACAACAAATAGCCCCAGTCGCTGGCGCATTGGGAATTGCTTGAAAAGTGGGTAGATGGCCCAGAGGCTACAGCATTCTCTGGTCGAGGAGTGAGACTAATGGTTTACAAGATGACGAAACCGTGCCCGATCTGCAGGCAGCAATTAACTAACCAAAAACCTACGGAAACCGTGCCATGTACATGCGGTCAACATGTCTGGAAGGGTTAGCAACGTAAGCCGCCTCCGACAGTTAACCCGCCCCGTTCGGACTGGATGTCCGCAAACAAAATAAACAGGAATGCCCGAAATCCTCTCGGATAACGGGCATCCTTGGTTATAACTACTTAGACGGCCTGAACATTCTCAGCTTGCCAGCCCTTCGGGCCTTTGGTCACATCGAACTGAACCGCTTGCCCTTCTTGCAGGCTCTTGAAGCCGCCGGCTTGAATAGCGGAGAAATGTACAAAGACATCCTCGCCATTTTGACGGCTAATAAAGCCATAACCCTTAGCGTCATTGAACCACTTCACTGTTCCTTGTTCTGCCATTTTGATTGTCCTGTTTCTTTCTTGGATTTTGCTGAGAAGAATCGCTGCCGGTGAGAAGGGGTGACGCTGGTTGGCGGTACCGAATTTCAACTGCTTGAGTCAAACTTAGCTAATCTCATTATACACACTGATGGCCCGCCGCTGCTCAGCAGCAGAGGCCCATTGGGTGCCAACTCAATCCGATTCTTTACGAATTTTCTTCCGAGCACGCTTCCGCGCCAGGGCTTGCTTCACTCGGCGCTTCGCGCCGGGCTTCAGATAGAAGGAGTGGCGCTTTACTTCCTTAATGATGTCTTCCGTCTGAACCTTGCGCTTGAAGCGACGGAGTGCGTTGTCTATGGACTCGCCTTCTTGCAGCCGAACTTCTGCCAAGATAATCCCCTCTGCCCGGCTCTACATCGCCAAAGGCTTTACGTAAATCCCACTCTACTCTCAGGCTGCTATCGAAAATGGTCACTCTTATACATGCGTAGTGTATCGATCAGGCTCGCCCAGCATCCTTCCTAGTCTTCTTGGCATCTACTTCACACTTGCCAAGGAGAATCCGCGTGGGCGCAGGAATCCGACGAGATGTTAATTCTTTTGAAAGAATTGTCGATTCGTGAGCTGTACTTTTGCTGCCGTCATTTTTTCCGACTGCGGCTGAGCGTGTTACTTAATTCTCATTTTTGTGAATGGCAGTGCGGTACTAAGGGCTCTCGGGAAGCGGTCCCACCTAAGCTCAGAGGATTGTGGTCGACGGCCTCAGCCTGCAAATTTGACCGACTCAGTCGCTTTTGCAACCCCAATTTGATGTTTGATTCCGTCGTAGGTGTTCTCGGGTATCACCATGCGGGACAGAAAGTCCAACTTGTCCCTTACCAAAGCGGAATTTGGATAAGCACCATCAAGATTGAGCCCTGTGAAGCTGTGAAGGACGCTTGTCCGCCATTTTCCCGAACTTTGCGACAGCTCTAAAGCCGCTCCGATAGCATTCACTGACAGTCGAGCAAGCTTTTCAGCGGAGACCCGCGCTCCGGTTGTTCCCGACGTGTTCGCGAGGCGTGAGGTATGGAACTTTTCGGACCGCTGGATCAACTAATATCGGCTCCGAACGAAGCCTCTAATGCTTGTCCTTATCGTCCTGGTGCTTATGTTTCCAGTCGAAATATTGCTTCTGTTCATCCTTGTTTCGCGCTTTAAAATCTTTGTGGTCGTAGTGGTTTTCCGTCTCCCATTGCTGGTAATAGACAGTTTCGTTGTTGTTCCAGGTGTGATAGTCGCCGTGATCGGCATCGTAGACACGATAGTAGTGATTCCCGCCGCAGCCCAGCGTGATCGCCGGAACAACCATCGCGGCACTCAAAAGCAGCGAAGAAAAATAGGGGTGTGCAAGTCTCATCTTAAGTCTCCTTGAATTGGCGTCCGACGAATGTTTTTCGATCCTTGAGCAGGTGATAATCAACCTGAAGCTTCTGGACTCGCGGAAGAAAGTTAATTCTCGTTTAAGCTCGCTTTAGCAAGCGGGTAATTCCCACCAAGATCACGGCCCCGACAAACGCAACGATGATGGAGCCGATCATTCCACCGCCAGGCCAGATTCCCAACTGGCCGAAGACCCATCCTCCGACGAGACCGCCCAGGATTCCGAGAATGATGTCCACGATGACGCCATAGCCTCCTCCCTTCATCACCTGGCCGGCCAGCCAACCGGCAATCAAACCGACGATAATCCAAGCAAGAAACCCCATAGTGGCCTCCTTGTCCGTTCTAGCGGACGCGAGGACTGTACACCTTGAACTCCGTATACACAAACGCGACTGAGGAAGATCCTCAGTGCGTGCAACCGCGTCTTTTTTTTGATGCTGCGGACGCTTCGTCCACCAACTGCATAGTCGCGAAGGCAAACTTCGCAAGACTTGGGATGGAGCGCTCCCTAGACCTGGAACAATGCCAAAACCGGTAAACCTCCCCTACCCTAGCGGTGGAGAATAAGCACTGCCCAACATGGCCGTAAGCAAAAGAATTCGTAAGCGTCTGACCAACACACCTGTTCGACAGGCGAGGCCTGTGTTGAAGTGTAGCGGATGACCGCAAAAACAGAGTTGTCAGCGCCCAAGCGACGTACCCGCGCGGAAGTTCAGCAGTTAGTGGCCGAGTTTGTGAGCAGCGGTATGCGACGGAGCGAGTTTTGCCAGAGTCGAGGTTTGAGCTTCAGCACGCTGGATCGCCATCTGAAAAAGCGGCATTGGAAGAGAAGACGTAGACCAGTTTCTTCGGCCGGCCAGTTGGTGCCGGTGGAGTTGGCGGCCAGGAAATCGCCGAAGCAGCACAAACCGAGTTGTGGGCTGGCCGTGGTGCTGCCGGGCGGGCGCCGGATCGAGGTACATCCTGATTTTGATACGAGTACGTTCGAACGCGTGGTGGGCATTCTGGAGCGAGCGTAAGCCGTGTTTGGACTGGGCCCAGCTACACGGATCTATCTGGCCGCCGGAATCACCGACATGCGCAAGGGGTTCGAGGGGTTGTTCGGTCTGGTCCGCGATCGATTGTCGTGTGAGCCTCTTAGTGGTCCTCGTTGGTTTATAGGTTAGCGTTTCGGTTTCGCTCGGGTCTTGACTAGCGGCCCTCTCTCCACGTGCATTGCCTTCGGCGGGCCGGCACTCTTTTCCTGGAAGGTGCCCAGCCACTCGCTGGAGGCGTCCTCCTCGAGCGAGAACACCAGCCCGGGACCAGCTTCGTACATGACCACGGTGAAGTCGACGGTTGGACCGGCAGCGCCGACAGGACCGACGGCAAATGGCGCGGCCGAATGGAAGGTGTATCGCCCCGCGGTGTCAGGTGCGGCTGCGGTCCCCGTGATCCGGACGGCAGTGTACTCACCCGGCTTGCCCGGTACGAAGGACGCGAACGGATCGCTGAGATCCACCAGAGTTGAAGGGCTCCCGGTCGTGAAAGCAAGGGACGAAAATGTTCCTTGCCCGACGAAGTCATACTCCCAGCCCGGGTTCCCGCTGGGAAAGCTGCCGTTGTCGACGTAGGCCTGCGCGCCGAAGCCATAGCTGTGGTCGAGGTCAGATCCGTCGGAAGCTACGGTCCCTTGCGGAATCACGACTCCCGTGGCCTGAGCGAAATCATCTAACCCAAGGACAAGCGCGGCTCCCAGGTTGGCTCGCCGGTGGTGTTGTTGGGATCCAGAAGGTTGAGCGTTGGATCCGTCGCATACAGCCCGAGTGTGTGAATGCGTCCCAACCCCGTGATGCCGTTCATGCTGCCATAACCGAGCACGGTGCTCGAAAAGGAGTAGTTGCCTGCGACTCCGCCCGGGGTACCGCTGACCGTGACAGCGCCCCCTTCGTCATCATCGCCTTCGCCTGTGAATGTGGCGCTAAACGTTCCAACGGCGGTATTGACGGCAACGAGTTGCCCGGCTGCGACAACGAGTTCGTCCTCCGTGTTATCAAGGATGCCGAACACGTCCTTTGACAGCACCGTGCTGTCGAAGGAGGTAGCGCTGCCCTGACCGTAGGCTGAACCCGCCATCGCATCGTCGGCGTCAACATCGATGATGCGTAATACTTCTGGACCGACGAGGTAGTAGACGAGCGAGATGGGTGCGTTGCCGTTGTTGGGATCCGTGAAGCCGGTGATGCTGCCCCGCCCGTACACGTCCGCTCCGACGCCATTGTCCGTCGCTGTGAGAGTGTTCCCCACGAGCACCTTTCCGGAATCATTTTCGTCGTACATGCCGTGGATGGTCCCGCTGGTGTTCGAGAACACGCCTCCATACGCAAACGGGAAGCCTTCGTCAGTGGTGTCTAAGCCGGAGAGGGTGAAGGCAAAATTGCCGCCGGCAGCCACTCGTTGCCGTCTGCAGGTCGAGGCTTCCGCTGGAAGTTGCCGATCCATCAAACTGCGTGATCAGCGCATGACTTGCGTTGACAAACTGGACGGCGAATTTCTCGATGCCGTTCACGCCGACATTCGGGTTACTGGCCGAAACATCAAGGACGAGTGTCCCGGTGCCGGTGGTCGAATCCACCGTCATGGAACTGCCGGTGGGGTTGATGATTCGGGGTGGGCCGGTCGGCGAGGTGAAGCCGTTTTGCCCGTCGTTATAGTCCTGTTCGCCGCCGAGGACGTTGCCGCTTAAGTCAAAGCCCACCGCGCCTGCGATCGCGTAGTAAACCGGTCCGGGTCCAAAGGCGGGGCTGATTTTCCAGCCCGTTCACATAGAACACGAACACGCGGGGAGCTGTGTTGCCTTCGGTGAAACTGGCTGTTGCTGTGGCTCCCGTCGCCGCGGCCGTTACTGAGTAGGCGCCGGGCGTCGAGTTTGCAGTGCATGTGATCGATGCGGTGCCATCGGAGGCGGTGGTAGCAGTGGTGGCGGAGGGGGTGCAGCTCTGACCGGCTGGTCCCGGAACAGGCGTGAACGTAACCGTTACCCAGCTGGCTGCTGTTCCGTTGGAGGTCACGGTGGCTACCAGCATGTTAGTAAAGGCGTCACCGACGTTTGCTTTTTGTCCCGATCCGCTCGTCGCCGTGATCGCGAAGGTGGGAGGCGGAGGTGGAGGCGGCGTACTCGAACTGCTGCTGCCGCAACCCGTCAGGAATCCGAAAACCAGGCAAACCAAAATCACCGCGAGAATGCTGGTGAAGTTGCGGTTCACAGCGTCACCCCTTTCTCGGCGGCGCGTTCACGGGCTTGTGGCGACACTTCGATCCCGTGCTCATTGCGCATGGTATAGGTTATGCCGTTGGCTTTTACGCTGCGGACCACGAAAACTTCCTTGTCGCGAACCGTCTTCATGACGCCGGTGAGTTCAATCTGCTGGCCGGGGGTGACGGACAGCGCGCCTTTGCCTTCCAAACCGAATCGGCCCAGACTGGCGTCTAACCTGCCGGAGACAGTCTCGACGATGAGATGGGAGCCCCAGATCATTCCCGGGGCGGGTTTGCGGAGCACGCTCGATACGGTGCCGCTGAGCGTGACTTCCTTACTGACGTCATACCGCGAATCAGAGTCTTCTGCGTTAAGTGGAACAACCAGGATCGCGAACAGGAGGCCGGTCAGCAGCCCCGCGATCAGTGGGGTCGAACTGATGAAACGACTATGCCTCATGGATTCGCTCCTCTCTCGAGTAATGAAAGTTGCAGGGTGCGTACTTTGCACGGATGCCGTCTTCATTCGTTAATTGCTCTTCACCAAAGTACCGCTGACGGCCGCATCCGCGTCCGTCTCAATGGCCAGAAGTTCTTTCCCGCAGTCCACAACCACGAAGCTGAAGTGCATTTCGGGCTGACCCTTCGGCGTTATGGTGGCCGTGCCCCTGCAGTCTTTGTCGACCTTGTAAGAACCGGTGACGGGCTCGTCTGCGAACGTCAGAATCGTGCCATCCTCGCTACCAGCTATGTGTCCGCTTATCACTCCGTCTCCAGAAGGGTTGAGACTGAACTTCAACTCACCGATAAAAGCTGCCGGTCCCGGGACTGGCGCGCTGGCGAGGAACATGCCGGTTGTTTCCAATCCAAAACGGCCCTCAACTCCAGCATTGGTGCAGGCCGGGGAGCCCTGCTTCACGCCGAATCCCGACGAGGTCGCGCCTGGCTTCTGGAAAAGGAACAAAAAACCTTTTGGCGTAACCACAAAGGAGACATTGACATTTTCAGACTGGCCGCCGCTGACTAGCGTGACTTGAGCCGTGGCGGTGCAGTTCTTGGCGACTGCGTACGTTGCGGTGAGAGACGAGGGGACAATCACGCCGCCTATGTTTTCTAAGTCCTCTCCGGTATACGTGCCTGTGGTTGGGTCAAACGTGAGCTGGGTCACGGCGACTGCAGGGGCGCCGTGGGCATCTACGCCGGCGTGCAGAAACCCGTAGGTGCCACTCAGAGAGGCGTTAGAACAAGGCGCGTTTGAACCGCCGCCCAGGCAGCGGAACTGAGCGCAAAGCTGGCAAGAACAATCATTCGAGCGATGCGAAATATTTTGGAAATCATGGTGCTCTCCTCTTTCCTGTTTTTGCCTCACGTTGGTAGCTCGGCTCCTTTTATGTTGCCTCGTCTTCCCTATGAGCTTGCACAACCGCTTCAAATGGAGAAGTGTGCATCCAACTTAGTCAGCGCACCGTTAGTCCTTCTCTTCCTCCAGCCTCACCCCCTCTCCCATGACAATCGTGCCCGGCGTCCACGCTGAGCACGAAGAATCTCTTGCCTCCGTCAAGGACGATGATGTTGTTCTTTGTGTACCGTTCGCATCGAAGAACGACCCGGTACAATCCGGATCGACAGTGTAGCTTCCGTTGTTCGCGGGAGATTTGTCCAGTCTTGGATTTCACCGTTGGTGCTTCTGGTCGAGCGAATAATGCCGCGCGTCCCATCTCCGTTTAGGACGTCGAGGCCAATCTCGGCGATAGGGCCAGCCACGGCATTGTTCACGCCCGTCCTGCTGAAGGCATACGTCCCTTTGAGGCTGGCAACGCTACAGACGCGATCGTCGGCATGAACGTTGATGTTGGCCCCTGGAATGCGGGCAAAACTCGCAAGGAGCGCGAAACCTGTCACGAGAAGAAAATACTTTCCGAACTTGCTCATTTTTGGTTCTCCTTATGTCTTTGGGCTCAAACTCGGGTTCCCGTCTGAGGCATTCCCGTTTTTTGCTTGCGTGCTTCTATGGATCATCTGCCCCCCTCATTTCCGAACACGAACGGCGCCGTTGATCGGTTGCGAGCCGAAATGTCCGCTCGCAGGTGCACCGAACACCAGCGTGATGTTCGAAGACTCAACCTGCGTCCCTCCGGTCACGCAGACCGTGCCGCGCAATAGAAACTTCTGTTTCCCATAAAAGCCTCCAAGTTTTGACGTTGTGGATCCACCCGGCCGAGCCTCCAGCGGAGTATCCAAGCCGGGTAGCCCGGCAGTCGCGGCGCGGCGATCGATCTCCGAAACGCATGCACAAATTCGGTCATGTGAGGACATTGATCAAGCGGCAAGGTGCAGAATTGGAGCCTTGCCGTCGAATGCCGTGCTTTGCCGTTTACCGAGCCGGGGAGTAGAATCAGGCAACCTTCCCCGCAGTGACCTGGCCATGCAGAAGAATCAGACAAGTGAACCGTTCGCGGACATACAGCCGCCTGGAAGAACGCCTGAAGAACGGCTGGACTCCTGGAAGGAAATCGCGGGCTACCTCAAGCGCGACGTGACCACCGTCCAGCGCTGGGAGAAGCGGGAGCGAATGCCCGTTCACCGGCACCTCCATGACCGAATGGGATCGGTTTATGCGTTCAGTTCGGAACTCGATGCCTGGGTGCAAAGCCGCAAATTACGTTTGGAAGAGGAAGAGCTCAGCGCGGAGCGGACGGCGGAGGAAGAAGTCGACGTCCGACCAACCGGGACTTCGCGGGCACGTCTCTGGCTTGTTCTAGGCGGGGTTGCTGCTCTGGCGCTGATTGCCATCACCTACGTTGTGTTCCGGGGCCACAGTGGGCATTCAGCCCAATCCAAAATCAGGTCGCTGGCAGTGCTGCCCTTGAGCAACCTGTCGGGCGACTCAACTCAGGAATACCTGGCTGACGGGATGACCGAAGAGCTGTGCGGACGCCTGGCCAGAATCCATGAACTGCGCGTCATTTCCCGGACCTCGGTGATGCGCTTCAAGGGTACGAAGCTCTCGGTGCCAGAGATCGCCCGGACACTTGGAGTGGACGCCGTCGTCGAGGGTTCGGTGATCCGGCAGGGCAACCGTATTCGTGTGCACGCCCAGTTGATTCGTGCCTCAACCGACGAGCACATTTGGGCGGATGAGTACGACGGCGAGTTAGAGGACGTGCTTACTCTTGAGAGCGAGGTGGCGCAATCGATCGCGCGCACGGTGGAAGTAAAGGTCACCGGAGAAGAGCATGCCAGGCTGGTCACCGCGCGTCAGGTCTCGCCTGAAGTCTACGAAAGTTATCTCAAAGCCGAAGAACAATTCGACAAGAGCAGCGGCCCGGCTGAGTTTGAACAGAGTATTGCCTACTTTGAGGAAACGATCGGCAAAGACGCTAACTTCGCACCGGCTTATGTCGGCCTCGCCAGGGCATACGAGCGGCTGGGATCAGTTCCTGTCGGTGGCTCCCCGAAGGAAACGCATCCTAAAATGATGAGCGCGGCCCGAAAGGCAATTGAACTCGATCCAGACCTTGCGGCACCGCACGTCTTGCTCGCGGCGGTATATCAGAAACAGTGGCAGTGGGGCGATGCCGAAGCGGAATTCAAGCGGGCGCTGGAGTTGAACTCGAACGATGCCGGTGCACACGTCGGCTACGCGAAGTGGCTGATGTGCCAGGGACGAATGGACGACGCCCTGGTATGGGCCCAGCGTGCCCGCGACCTTGACCCGCTTGGATCCGCTGGTGATCTGCTTGGGTGCCCTGGCATCACCAAGGCCTTGATATTATTTCATGCGAGACGTTACGACGAGGCCATCCGGGAATTGCGCAGCGACGACCCGGACCATTGGTATCTGGGGATGGCCCTGGTTGCCAACGGCCAGCCGGACGAAGCAATTAAAGTTCTGGAGAGGGCGCTCGGCACTAACCGGACTCCGGCTGTGATGGGCATCCTGGTTCGGGCCTATGCGCATGCGGGGCGCCGCGAGGAAGCGCTTCGTTTGCTGGATGAACTGAAGCAACGGCAGCGAAGCACCTACGTTCCTACTGCCGCATTTGTGAACGCTTATTTGGGGCTCGGTGACAACGAGCAGGCACTTGCCTGGCTGGAGCGGGCCTACCTGGAACAGTCAAACATCCTGCAGTTGATCAAGGTCCATCCCTTCTTTGATCCCTTACGCGCCGACCCGCGTTTTGTGGATCTGGTCCACCGCGTCGGGCTTGACCAGCCTCGATAGCCGCCTTTCTTCGTTTGAGAGTCGTTGCGCGAATTTAGCCTTCTTTTCAGAAGCCCCGATTGACTGGCTCCTTTTGATTATCTAGGAAGTCATCTCACAAGTACTCGGTGGGGTACGTTCTTGCTCGCCAGCGTACGGCGCACAGGCAATCGTGCGCAACTTGGCCGATTCTCGGATATGATGCCGTGCTACGGATCGCAGGTCCGCTTCGATCGAACTGACTGGGGTGTTTCGATGAGATTGCGACCCCGCTGCTGCTTGTCGGCCTTTCTGCTGGCGATTTCCCTCGCAAATGGAGTGGGGGCGGCGCAGACCACGACCTCGGGCGCAGTGACCGGCGTCGTTACTGATCAGAGCCTTGCGGTTCTGCCGAATGCGGATGTCGAGATCAGGGACATCAACAAGGGCACGACAGAATCAACCAAGACAGACCGCGATGGCGTGTACCGCTTCTTCTTTCTTTCTCCCAGCCAATACACGCTAACCGTAGCGCACGACGGCTTTCGTAAGGAAAGCCGGAGTGTGACTGTATTGTTAGGGACACCAGTTACCGTCAACATCACGCTGGAGATTGCGAAAGCAAACATGCAACTGGTCGTGACCGCAGAAGCGCCGCTCGTTCAGGCAGACAACGGCGACGTTTCGATTACCATGAGCCAGAGGCAGATATCGGAACTACCCAATCCCGGTAACGACCTCACCTACATCGCCCAGACCGCTCCCGGCGCAATCATGAACACCGATAATGCGCGCACTGGAGGCGGGGGCGGGAACTTTTCAATCTTGGGCATGCCGGGGACCTCAAATCAATTCACCTTGAATGGCATGAACGACAACGCGGGTCATCTTAATTTTACTGGCGTTACGGGTATGCTTCTGGGTCAGAACGAAATTCAGGAAGCCACTGTGGTGAGTGATGGCTACTCGGGACATTTTGGAATTGACGCGGGCTCGTATGTGAACTACGTCACAAAGTCGGGAGGGAATGACTTCCACGGAAACGCCAAGTACTTTTGGAATGGTAGCGTGTTGAACGCTACCGACTGGATCACGAAAGCATTCGGCAATCCTCGGCCCTTCGATATCGCCAATCAGTGGGCGGGTTCGGTGGGAGGGCCCATCAAGAAAAACAGGTTGTTTTTCTTTTTTGATACCGAAGGCTTGCGAGTCTTGCTGCCCGCTCCTGTTCAGATAGTTCTCCCGAGCCCGCAGTTCGAGGCGGCAACCATCGCCAATATCGATTCTATCTTTGGCTCTGCCTCCGCTTCCGATGCTTTCTACAAGCAAATGTTCAGTCTGTATAACCAAACCCCTGGAATAGCAGCGGCTACTCCGGGGAGCTTCGCCGATCCTCTCGGCTGTCTCGACACGAGCCCGAGTGGTGTGTTCATCGGTCCGCCGACCGCGCAAGGGCAACTCGGTGTGAATCTTCCGTGCGCAATCCATTTTCAGGAAACACTTGGGCAGCCGACAAGTGAATCCCTTGTGTCTGGCCGTATGGATTGGAACATCCGTACCAACGATCGTGCTTTCTTCCTCCTCCAATACGACAATGGCCGTCAACCCATTGTCGTCGACCCCATAAGTTCACTCTTCAACGTCTATGAGACCGGGCCATGGTGGCAAGCCCAGTTGAACGAAACTCACACATTTGGAACCACCGCCGCGAACCAGTTCCTAGTGGCGGGTATTTACAAAGACGAGGTGTCTGAGCCTCGTCAACCCGTTACAAACCCTGGCTGCTTTTCCGACCACCCTGGATTGGTCCAACGCGGGTCAGCCGTTCACGTCGCTGGGAGGATCTGACTATCTCTATGGCTATCCCCTCGTCACAGGGTTCACGGAGTACGAGATCGCCGACGATTTCCTGAAGACGTGGGGCAAGCACAAGTTCGGATTCGGGGGAGACTTCCTGCGAGCATATTTGAGACACTCCCAATATACCCAGAACGCCGTCGGAGATGTCGTTCCACAAACCATCGACGCATTTTATTCTGGAGGCGTGGACCCAGCATCTCCCAGCAGTGACTCGACACGCTTGAGTCAATCCTTTCCGACGCAGCGGGCAGAGCTCTTCCTTAACTACACTCTGGCGGGCTATGGGCAGGATGAGTGGCACGTAAAATCCAACCTGGCCCTTACTCTCGCCCTGCGCGTAGAACATCAATCAAATCCGGTCTGCGCCCATGATTGCTTTTCCGAATTATCTGGGGCGTTTGAATCGATCAGTCACGACCCCGCACAGCCTTACAATCAGGCGCTCTCGAATCGTAAGCAAGCCTTTCTTCACACCGACCCTGTTGCCTGGGAACCGCGATTCGGTTTCGCCTGGCAACCGCTGGGAGTTTCGCATAATACCGTGGTGCGCGGCGGTCTCGGTCTATTTTACGAGCTGTTCTCTGGCGGGTTCGGACCCAGTTTCTCTGACAATCCACCACTCGTGAACCGCGTGACAGTATTTGGCGGCTACAATCTCGCTCCGGAAGAAACCAACAGCCTCTTTAAAGTAGCCGCAGCCTCGAATGCCGCCTTTGTCAAAGGGTTTGCAGCCGGCGAAAACTTTATTCAGATCCGCGCGGCGGATCCGGAGTTCTTTCCCCCAAATCTTACCGTTCCGAATAATCAGACCCACTCAGCCCAGTATCAGAAGTGGAGCCTGGAAGTGCAGCAGGGGTTTGGTACCAGCACTTCGCTGACTCTTGGATACTACGGCAATCACGGAATTCATGAGCTGGTGCAAAATCCCTCGGCCAATGCTTACGGATGGGGTCCATTTCCCACTACGCTCTGCAGCAGCCCGCCCGTTCCGCCCTGCGGCGACCCTCGCTTCGCTGGTGTCACTGAATACGCGACACCCGGAATCTCGAACTACAATGGCATGGTTGTTTCGTTTCGACGGCGATTTACTGGTTTCGGGGATGGTTTGTTCGAGGCAAACTACACTTATGGCCATGCTCTCGATGAAGTTTCCAACGGCGGGCAAACCCCGTTCGCGGCGGGCAGTTCCGAATTCCCCCAGGACCCCTTTAATCTGCGAGGCAGCTACGGAGCAGCAGATTACGATGTTCGTCACTCCTTGAATGCGAACTATGTGTGGCGACTCCCGGTAAAGACGATCCTCCACGGCCGCGGCTCCGATTCCCTGGTGAAGGGATGGCAGGTCTCGGGAACGATTTTCGTCCGAACCGGATTTCCCTACACGGTGATCGATCTCGCAGAATCCGGTAACCTGGCTCGGAAGAATTTCTGATGGAACGATCTACGCTGTGCCAGTTGCCCCACTCGGCGGGTCCCATTCCTGCGGAGCGGGAGCCGTAATCCCACCCTTCCCGCATCCTTGTTGGCCTCCGCAAGTGGTGACGCTGCCGGACGGCACAACGACAACCAATCCAAATGCAAATTTCGTGCAGGCAGGTTGCGAAACGGGATTCAATACCGGGAACTTGCCAGATTCATCCGGGCCTTGTTCCGGAACTGCCGTTTCCTTTGCACAAGGACGCAACCGTTTCCGCTATCCGAACTATTTCGACACGGACTTCACGATCATGAAGAACACGAGCCTTGTCGGCCGAGACAAAGTGGTGCTGGGTATTGGTGTCCAATTCTTTAATTTTTTCAATCACCCAAATTTCGGTCCGCCCGACAACTACAGCTCGGACTCAGGGTTCGGAGAGATATCGACGATGGAGATGCCACCGACTAGCATCCTGGGATCTGGCCTTGGAGGCGATGTTTCCCCCCGGATGATCCAACTGAAAGCGCAGATCCGCTTTTAGGCGCTTCTGGCCTCGTTAGGGCGCGGAAACCCGACTGCATTGGCGAAGCCTAGTCCGGGCGAGACGGTGCTGGACCTTCGGCCGGGCGGTTCCGGCGGCTCGCGTCATATCCAGATCGGGGCGAACATTACTTGGTAGTTTCGGAGGGAGAGCACATACAAGGAAGCATGTGTCTCCGAATTCCTCTTCGCTGGCGTAGTCTCTTTGGAAGCCCGCGCCGGCTTGGGGCTTGATGTCGACCATTGGACCGCGTGAGTAATGAGAAGTCAGCTTTGTGAAAAATCGAGCCAGTCACCCCGCGAATAACGCGCTAACCGGCAGTAATCCGCCTTGGACGAAAGGCACGAATACTTGCTGCCTGAGAATTTGCCGATCACGTGGCGCTGCGGATTCAATGTGTCAAGTATGTGTTTGCTCTTACACTTACAAGAATTCCTTGGTTAAAATCGATTCGAGAACCGCTGCTTGCCAAGAAATTGGATTCACGTATAATCCTGCGCTAATTCGATCTCAAATTCTCCATGAATGCCGAGCGCCCGAACGATCATCGGATGCCGCCTAGCGAGCGCTACTCAATCGCGATCATCACCCTCGAAGAACAAGTTTTCCGCGAAATGCGGCGCGTGCTGGCTCCTAGTTTTCGGGCAACTCTGGCCAGCACGGAATCTCAGATCAAGCTTGTCATTGATGATCCTGAGCTGCACGGAATCGTTGTCGACTTTGAAAGCATCGGAAACGAGCCTGCCGACGGCATAGAAGTGCTCCGTGAAATGCGCCGATTGCGCGACGATCTCATTATGGTAGCCATAACTCACTCGACGGGTCCGGAACTATCGCTTCAGGCAAGCCAAGCCGGAGCGGATCATTTTTTTCTAAAGCCCGTCGATTACGAACAGTTGAGAGGAATCCTGCTGCAAACCGCCGAAAAGCGAGCATTGCAATCCGAGGGGCAGTGGCTCCTCGAACAAGTGGCCAAACGGGGGGCATTCTGCGGGCTGATCGGCGGCAGCGAGCCGATGCGGAAGGTCTATCGGGCGATTGAAGCGGTCGCCGGCAGCAATGCGAGTGTCGTTATCCGAGGGGAAAGTGGTGTTGGGAAGGAACTGGTTGCGAGAGCCATCGTTCAGAGTGGAGACCGCCGCGACGAGCCCTACATTTGCCTGAATTGCTCAGCGCTGCCCGATACTCTAATGGAATCCGAGCTGTTTGGGCACGAGAGGGGCGCATTCACCGGCGCGGACGCAGCCAAGCCGGGACTGATCGAACTGGCTCACAAGGGAACGCTCTTCCTCGATGAGATTACGACTCTAAACCTGGCGCTGCAGAGCAAGCTCTTGCGCGTACTCCAGGAGCACTCGATCCAACGGTTGGGTGGAAGAACAACAAGAAAGATCGATTTCCGGCTTATTACCGCGACGAATGACGATCTGGAAGACATGGTCAGCAAGGGTCGATTCCGCGAGGATCTCTACTACAGAATCAACGTGGTTCCAATCTTTGTGCCCCCTCTGCGGGATCGTGGCGGTGACATTTCGTTGCTTGTAGAGCACTTCGTCCGCTTATATTGCACTGCCAACCACAAACCCCAGAAGCAGGTGCAGCCGGAGGTCATGGAAATTCTGGAGCATTATTCGTGGCCGGGTAATGTTCGGGAACTGGAGAACTTGGTACAGCGTCTTGTGCTAATGAGCGATGGACCGAGTATCACGGCTTATCATCTTCCACAACAGTTGCTCTACTCGAGTGCCGCCAGCCAGGAAGCGATTCTGATCCCGGAAGACGGGGTCGATTTCGATGCGGAAATGGAGCGTATTCAGGTGGCCTACCTAAATGCGGCCCTCCGGCGCAGCGAGGGAAGGAAGTCTGCCGCTGCCAAGCTGCTGCGGCTCGACCCTCAGCGGATGAAGTACCTCTGCCGCAAGCTCGAACTCTAATTGGTTAAAATTTAACCCTATCGCGGTTAATTATTAACCCAAGTTAAAAATTCAAACGTACTCGCCAACCCCAGCCGATCAACATCCCGCAAGATAATACCAACAGATACAGAAGGTTAGGTGTTCCACTGGAATTGGCCAATCAATTGGCATCGCTCGTGCAATACAGGGATGTGTTGTTGAAACGGAAACAATAAACCCACGAGGAGCAAACAGTGACCATCCAAAAGAAGTCCTTGATCAATTCTCTGAATACCACCAAGAAGGCCCTCGTGGCCAGCGCTCCGGCCACCGGCTCGGCGAACGCAGGGGCTGTAAAGCCTGCAGTTGCGCGGCCCGCTGTTGCGCGGCCCGCTGTTGCCCGGCCAGCCATAGCGAGGCCAGCGGTCGCACGTCCTGCCGTAGCGCGTCCCGCTGTCGCCCGCCCGGCTGTCGCACGTCCAGCCGTTGCCCGGCCAGCGGTCGCGCGACCTGCCGTCGCTCGGCCCGGCAAAAAGTACTGAGTGTTTTGTAAGTAGGGGGAGGAAGGCTGCCTTGGGGCAGCCTTTTCTTATTACCAAATCTTGCGCCCGGCAAATTCCCAGACAGTTCGACCTGCGAGCGTGGCAAGGCTACGTCGCGCTCCGTACACCCGCGCAGTCCCTACCATTCCGGGTCGCATGGATCCATTACTGTTGTCTCCGATCAACTCAAAAACATAAAACTTGGGCGGGCGTTGTCCCTTGTATTTGCTGAGATCGATGAGGCCCGGAGCTATGTCAGAGGAGACTGGAGCGATGCTCACAATATGGGCATCGTGTTTGTGAAACGAGCCATCCACCTGAAACCGCGCCGGCGAGTTCGACGTGAACTTGTGCATGTCGAATTCGGAGACATAGATACGGGCGCGAACCTGATTGAGGTCTGCGACTTCGGCAAGCTCGGTTCCAGCAGGGACATACGCCCCCACTTTGTCCAGCAGATGCGGCGTCAGAACGATCCCGGAGATTGGGCTGTTCACCGAGAGGTTCGTGAGCTCCGATGTCAGTTCACGATTTTGCTGGCCAAGTCGCTCGCGATCCGCTGCTGCGGCACCAAAGTCAGCGTAATGCAGAAGAGCGGTTCGAGCCTTCTCCTGTGCCACCTCGAAGTCAGACACGCTACGCGCCGTCCTTGAGGAGAGAAGGACGTTTCGCAAGGCCATAAGGGGTGAGCCTGCCTGAACTGACTGCCCTTCGTCGGCATAGACTTGTGACACCACGCCTGGAACCAGCGCTCGTAGCACCGAGAGTCTGGCGGGTTCCAAGACGAATCGGCCGACAGCGGTTTCATGCCAGATCGGCAGGCACCCGAAAACGATCGCCGCTGCCGAGATGGCAAACCTACGCGACGGCTTGAGCCAACGCGCCAAACGATCCTTCTTGTCGAGATAGAGGAATTTCATAAAGTTCCAGAAAGTGCGGATGCGGCCGCGGAAAATCATAAACGCCGTCGCGTATTCGAAAATGAAGCCCCAGTCAGCGCTGAAGTTGCGAGCAATGTTGCCGATAAAGGTTGCGAAGAAGTACAGGACCGAGTAGCTGTACATCCCGGATAGAATCGCATAGACCACATAGCTTGCACGCCGACGCCGTGGCACAAAGGGCACTTCCACCGGCAAATGCCAGACATTTCGCTTTATCCATGACGACAGATAAAGCGTCGAGGCTTCCTTCAGATCGGAAATTCCCAGCAGGTCGCAGACGATGTAATAGCCGTCCAGCTTCATCAGGGGATTCCAGTTGATGAAGACCACGGCAATTCCAGTGAAGAGAATAATGGTGTACGCAAAATCGTGGACGGGAGTGTTGGGCGGCGTCAGCCACCAGATTGGGGTCACGAAAGCGCAGATCACTAGTTCCGCCCAGACGCCGGCTACCGCGATCATCAACCGCTGAAAGCGGTCTCCTTTTACCTCTCCCGCCGTGGTATCTGTGTAGAAACCGGGAGTTAGATAAATAAGCAGAAATCCCATCGCGGGCACGGGTGCTCCGTAATGTTTGACGGTAAGGCCGTGCCCAATCTCATGAATACAGAGCAGCACTGACGCGATGAGCCAGAAACTGGCAGCGTCGAACCAGGATTTGTCAGCGAAATTGTAGAACTCGATCGTGTCGCGTCCGACTTCGCTCCAATGAGTAATAAATATTCCAGCGGTAAAAGCAAATGCCAACAACGTCAAAACTACGCACCACGGCTTATACATAAAGCCGATCTGTCGGTAAAGCCACCCAAGAAAGCGATCTGGATTCACCGCCGGAAAGGTGATCATCGAGAGATCGCCCCAGTTTGTTTTCTTCTGCAATCGGCGTCGCTCATCTGCGGTCTTCTGCATGAGCTTGATGTTTTTTTCTTGTGGCGTTTGGTACCAGAAATTCATCGCTGCGATGCTTGCGGCGAAGTCACGGACCGTAACCTCGGAATAGTCCGCACCCGTCTCTCCAGAGTAGATCTCAGCTATTTCGGCAAATGATCTCTGCCCGTCGAAAAGCTGGATCAGACGCCAGCTTTCGGGAGGAAAAACGAACATCGACGCCACCCCAGGTACAAACGCCCGCACGACTGGAGCCCCGTCTTCGACATGTTCGCGGAACACGACATCGGGATGGATTCGCGGGGGGCGCTCGCTGATGAGCCGGGCTGGCAGTTCGGGCAGCGCAACGTTGAGGGCTTGAGTGATATTCATCGCGGCATGGTCAAGTTCACGCTTGCATTCATCCCAGGTCGGAGGTCGGTATCGGAGTTCTCCACCTGTACCATTACCTCGAATGTGCTGCTAGCAGGGTCGATGACCGGGCTTACTTCCACAACTTTGGCCTTATAGCTACGATCTGGTACGTCGGGCGTTGTGAGGCTGACTCGCAGCCCTTTTTTGATCTGGCCGATAAACTTCTCCGGCATGGTGAAACGCATGCGGAGCGGACCATCGCCCGTGATCCAGAAGAGTCGGTCTCCGCGCGTGACCTGTTGTCCGTCTCGAACGTATCGTCGAGAAATGACACCAGGGAAAGGAGCATGTACGCGAGTCTTCTCCAGCTCCAGCGCGAGCGATTGCTGCGTTGCCTTAGCCGCGGCCAATGACTGTTCGGCACGTTGAACTTCGAAGTGCTCTTCTTCCGATTTGAATCTAACGTGTTCGAACTGCTCGAGGGGAATGAGTTGCGCATCCCACAGCTTCTTGGCTCGCTCGTAGTCGGCGTCCAGCACCTTTTCTTCAGACTGCCAGCCCTTCAGGTCTGCCTCGGCGCTTTTCGCCTTGGAACGTGCCACATCCATATCTGCCATAAGCTGGCGATCATCCATCTCGGCCAGAGCATCTCCCATCTTCACGCGAGCACCTACGTCCGCAGCCAGCTTTGAGATCGTGCCGTCACGTTGCGCCAACAAATCCAGTTGATGCTCTACCAGCAATGGACCAGAGGCTGTGAATGTGTCATCGCTCAATGGCGCACTGGACGGCCGGGGTAAAACCGCGGTGGGTTCCGGGGCCGCAGCAACGCTAGGGGGCGTCTGCTCGGAGCATGCAGTGAGGCTCATTGCCAGCCCGAGTGACATAACGGCAGCCTGGGAAATTTTTCTTGCTTTCATCTCTCACACTCCAAACCATGACCAAACTTGCGTATAAAGCCACACCAACGGCCGACGGAAGAGCACATACCCAGACGGATACCATCCGACTCGAACCTTTCCACGGCCTTCCATGCCGGCTCGAATTTCTCGGTTTTCATTGGGAATAGCGACGCGTGCGAAGAAAAATCGTTCATCTCCCACAAGTACGCCTTTCGGGCTCACCAGCATCACGTTCCCGCGAAAAACTCGGGTCGGAAAGCTGTTCAGCTTGATCGCCGCCTGCTCACCGGTGCGCATCAGACGAGCGTCGCTTTCGTCGATTGCTATATCTACGATCGTACGGGAAGTGTCGACAATCTCAGCGAATGTGTCCCCGTACTGAAGGCGCCTTCCCAGCATGTTCTCCACGTGCGGCGTGGCGACGACGCCGTCGATGGGAGAACGCAATTGTGTTTTGTCGAGAAGGTCCTGATCTCTTGTCACCTCGGATTTCCAGAAGTCAGCCTGCACCCGCTGGACTCCAGCTTCGGTTCCGTCGCCGAGGGAGAGTGCGTGATTCATTTGCAACCGTGCGGTTTGGTACTTAGCTTGTGCCTGAGCCAGTTGCGCTTGGTAATCCCAGTCAGCCAATTCGGCGAGTGCTTGCCCCTGTGCGATATGGTCACCCTCCCGGACATCGACTCTCCGAACCACTCCCTCCACTTCGGGCTGGACCTGAGCCGTGCGTAGAGGTGCAACCACTGCATCTCCGTCCAGTCGCAAGGGCAGTGGAACCGCTGCCAGAAAGATGAGAAGTGCAGCCGCAGACGCAATCATCAACGTGCGGCGGCTTTTCTCGATGGCCATGAATTTCCGCTTTCTCTCGAGGACAGGCTCGAGAACGGAAATAAACGGCACCTCTTTGTACATCTGGGCATTGCGCAGCGCGACCGTCGCCTGACCGGCGATAACCTGCAGAACCTCTAAATGAGCGGGTAAGAGGAAATCCGGGTCGCGGCTCTCCATGCCCAGGATTCCGACGCGGCCGGTGTCGTCACGGAGTGGAATAGCATAGAAGGCTCGCATGCCGGAACTTGCGAAATAACTCTCGAACTTCGCGACAGTCTCTTCCCGAGTACTGTCCACCTCGTCCCCCTCCTGACGAACGTGAACAACTTCCTCCGACAGCATGGCCCATCGCAGAATTTCATTGAGAGGAACAATGTCCGGAGAACTGGCATCGAGCTGAGTGACCCCTGAGACCGCAGCGAGTTTGTACCGCCCGCCTTGTTGCAGTCCGATGGCGGCGCGCTCATAGGGAATGAGTGCTTGCGGCGCATTCACGATTGTCTGCAGCACCCGTTCCAGATTGAGGGTCGAAGTGATCTCGCGGCTGACAGTCACCAGCATTTCAAGAACTTCGACCTTGCGCTCAGCCAGCAGGAGACTGGCATTGTAGAGAGCGATGCTGGCTGTTTCATTAAGGCTGGTCAGTACAAACAGATCATCGTCATCGAAGGGTTTTCCGTCCACCCGTGTCACCGCTTCCACGACTCCAACAAGAGACCCCTTATCGATCAGGGGAGCAGCTATGATCGATTCCACGCGACCGTTTTCGAGATCCCCATTCCGACGAATCAGTCGCCCGTCCTCAGACGATTCGACCAAGATCGCTTCGCCGTTTTCAGAGACGTCGCCTGCGATACCCTCGCCAATTCCTTGCGTCATGCCTTGGCTCGAGGTGGGATCCGTGCCCGCCTGATGCATGAGCAATAACCGTCCGTCTCCTTGGACGAGCCAAATGTTGACAGCCACGCACTCCAACATCTCGCGAGTCTTGCTCCCGATGATAGGCAACAATTCATCCATTTCGAGGGTTGAACTGAAGACTTTCTCGATGTCGTAAAATTGGGTGACGCGAGTGATAGATGTGAGTGAGTTGTGACGTTCGGACTCGTACAACTGGGAAGCCACTAGAGCGTGGCCCGAAATCTCGCAAAGGGGCTCAAGACGGTCGAGGACGGTGCTGTCGAGAGCAAAATCGAAACTGAGAATCTCAATTGCTCCCAGCACCGCCGAGGTACTCACCATCGGGAGGCACGCCAGAGACCGCAAGGTCCGACGCACATTAAGATGTGCGTATTGTTCCCGCGCCAACGTCTGGCCCGCGAAGATAACAGCATGAGGCGTCTGAAGGAGTGATCCAAGGGTCCCTGCCCCAGCCGTGACCCTGCGGTCCGGTTCCGCACCGTCCCCAACCTTTGATTTTGCTGTCCAGAATTGGCCATCATCATCCTCCTGCAAAATGTAGACGATGGCAGTTGCTTCTGGGAAAACTTCGACGACAGTTTGGGCGATGATATGGGCGCGCGCTGCCGTCTCATTGACCTCGATCAACCGCGCAGCGAAACGGGCGATGTCAAGGTCCAGATTCGAACCCGGTGATGTCATGTTTTCAGGTACAAAGATTGCACTTTCAAAAAGGCGGGACTAGCAAAAGCTTGCAAAAATCGCACGCTTCTTCTAATTTGAGCGGGCACTTTATCAGAGGCTCGGATCAGAGTCAATACGATCCGCCAGCCTATCCGCATAGACTTTGTAAATTCGTTGCCTTTAAGGTGGAAACTGGGTGGAGATTGAGATCCGCAGTCGGGGAACAGTTAGGGTTATCAAATTAACTGGCAGGCTTTCTTTGGGCGACGCAGTCGACAGCTTGCGAGCAACTTTTGACGATCTCGCCGGCACGGGTGCATTTCGCTACGTGGTAGACCTGAGCGAGATCTCCATGCTCGATTCGAGCGGAATCGGTTTGCTGGTCCAGTACCTTACCAACACAAAGCAGCAGGGAGGGTCTCTGAAACTTCTCAATCCTTCGCCGTTTTCCGTCAAGACGTTAAAGATGATTGGGTTGTTAAAACTCTTCGACGTCTTCGAGGATCAGGAATCCGCCGTGGCTTCGTTCGGCACATAGTCAGAGTAAAGATTTTCCTCGAACAATTGCATGGGATCCCACACACTCAATTCCGATTGGCCGGACACTTAAAAAGAACGTCCCTTCGTGTTGCGCTTGAAGCGACGGAGTGCGTTGTCTATGGACTCGCCTTCTTGCAGCCAAACTTCTGCCAAGATCATCCCCTCTGACCGGCTCTACATCGCCAAAGGCCTTTACGTAAATCCCACTCTACTCTCAGGCTGCTATCGAGAATGGTCACTCTTATACATGCGTAATGTATCGATCAGGCTCGCTCAGCATCCTTCCTAATCTTCTTGGCATCTACTTCACACTTGCCAAGGAGAATCAGCGTGGGCTGTCCGGAATCCGAAGAGATGTTAATTCTTTTGAAGGAATTGTCGATGCTGAAGGCTCTCGATACTGAGTACGAGGGCGGCCGCAAGTCCGAGGGAGAGCAAGAGGCTCATCGCGTGCGCCAGAAAAGGCACGTCGAAATTGGTGATCAGATAAAGGCGCTCGCCGAACAGAAGAAAGCAAACCAGCAAAACACGCTGTCGTGAGCCGCACTTTTGCTGCCGTCATTTTTTCCTACTGCCGCTGAGCGTGTTACTTAATCCTCATTTTCTGAATGGCAGCGCGGTACTGGGGGTCTCTCGGCACGCGGTCCCACCTAAGCTCAGAGGATTGTGGTCGACGGCCTCAGCCTGCAAATTTGACCGACTCAGTCGCTTTTGCAATCCCAATTTGATGTTTGATTCCGTCGTAGGTGTTCTCGGGTATCACCATGCGGGATAGCAAGTCCAACTTGTTTCTATAAGGACGATTCTCCAGGATTTGATCGCTCATCTCGCTGTCCAGGCCAAGGCTTCGAAGGTCCTCTCGGCTCGCGGTGTTTAGATCCAGAAGGTGCTCTGCAGTGAGTTCCTCCGGCGAGTGTTCCTGATATCCGAGATCATTGGTGGATATTTCGAGTGGTCGTTCTTTACGACGAAGACGCAAGGCAACGACGGTCAAGAGTCCGGCAGCAGCCCCAAGCGCAATCGCTATTTTCCATTTCATTTCGTCGTTCCTTCTGGGTTTCAAGCTGCCCGGTCTTTGATGTGGATCGCTTCCCTTCTGTTGTTATCGATCGTAGAAGTGTTTAACTCGACGTGGGCCACGACACACCTTGTCCGTTGGATGTACGGAAGTTGCGAGTATGGAACGACCCTCCTCCCACCGAGGACCACAAGGGTGCCACGTCCGCAGGAGTGCCATCGGCACGTACAGTCTGGAGAAACAGCGGACCTCACTGAGTAGCGGAGGCTATCTTGAAGACCAAGCCATCGAACATTTGTCCGCCTGATTCTGCTCCACCATACAGATTGCCTTCAGAATCGAGAATCACTCCACCGGGGAACGCACCATCCACGCCGCCAGTAAAAGCATGGAGAATCGACGTATTCCATTTCGTGCCCATAGGCGAAAGCTCGAAGACCGCACCGCAACCCACATCCGTGAGAACCTGGCAGCTCTGAAGCCCTTCCCCACCTGCGAAAGTTGCACCGTAGAGGTTACCAGCGGAGTCCTTTACCAACGCGGAATTTGGATAAGCACCATCAGAATTGAGCCCGGTGAAGCTGTGAAGGACGCTTGTCCGCCATTTTCCCGAACTTTGCGACAGCTCAAAAACCACTCCCAGTCCATTCGTTCCGCCACCTGTCGCTGTGCCGTAGAAATTTCCAGCTGAGTCCATCAATAGGGCCGCGTCGGGAGTTGAACCGTCGCTTCCGATAAAGCTATGAAGAACCGTCTCGGTCCAAATACCCGAATCATTCTTTAGCTCAAAGAGGACGCCACAACCGCCCTTGCACTTGGTACTGGTTCCTCCAAGACTAGTGGTGCCGTAGAGAATGCCCGACGCATCTTGAATGAGAGCGGCAATTTGGCCACCCGCTGTATTTGTCGTTTCTGATCCGTCACGACCGGTGAAATCATGCAGGTGGATTACCGACCATCGGCCTCCTGAGATAGAGAGTTCGAACACATATCCGAGGTTATCGTGTCCCCCAGTAGCATTCGTGCCGTACAAATTGCCCTCCGCATCCAGAATGAGGGGGCTGGGAGCATTACCGTCCAGGCCACCGGAGAATGCATGAATTACAGTTGCCGTCCACCCCGACCCGCTGTGCGTTATCTCAAACACGTTTCCGAAATACGTCACACCATAGAGGTTACCCGCTTCATCCATCGCCAGGGATCCCATGGGAACGGCACAGTCCGTGGTTGTTCCACAGTCGTAAAGAACGGAATAAGTCCAACCTTGTTGACCGTTCGGTGTCAGTTCAAAAATCGTCCCCCAGTTGCCTGTGCCCCCAGAGGAATTCGCACCGTACAAGTTGCCCGCTTGATCTGCGACCAACCCGCCGTAAGGAATCCCTCCGCCCGAGTTCGGGTTGAAAGTGCGAAGGGTCGTATATTTCGAGGCTGCTTGGGCGCAAAGGGCGAGCCCAAAGATAGCGGCCAGCACTCCGAGCAATCTGAACATTTTCGGCCAGTAGAAGTTTTTCATGGAGTCTCCTCCCAGAACCAAAGGGGTCGCGCTGTGCGTAGTGGAAGTCTGAAACTGTATGGGCAAGGGTGAGAAAAGGAAGATTCGGCCAGAGGAAGGTTCCGTTCATAAATGCTCACAAGCCGGAGCTGAGGTGTCCACGTTCATCTGTTCTCGCTCAGCCGGAAGAATCATCGAAGCCGAACCCGTAAAAACTGTGCCTACATAAGTTTGATTGGCTGCGGAAATGGTTGCCTTGATCAGACACGGCGGCCGCTCACTTGAGGACTTCCACCCTCGGTTCCTACAGTCTTCCGTGTAAACGCGATCTGCGAGGATTAACCAAGGCTCACTCACAGTATGGATAGATTTCGAACGCAGCGACCGTACCGGACTGACCACTCCTGAGGATTCTTCAGGGCCTGATGGGACAACTAGGATTGGCTATAGGTCTCAAGCTCACTCTCACGTCGGAGAGTAGCGGGAGTTTGTGAGCACTATTCTCGCTTGAAATCTTTGGAGGACTCGCTTCGTTTTGGTGACGATTGATGCGGCTGGCGCTATATTCGCGTACGAACGTCGCGAAGGTTTCTCTTGAAAGAGTAGCGTCTCCAGGGTCCTCAGAATGCTACGACGCCTGTTTCTGCTTCACCAGCTCAAGTCTAGAGCGGTGTTTCTCCTTCATCTGTTCACTCGAAATCACTCTGCGACCGAGGTCGGAGAGGCGCACCAGCTCGAACTGGATTGCTTGCAGGCGTTCATTTCTCTGTGAGTGCGCAACTTGAGCATCCGCTCCGCTTGCACGGGTGAGCCGAAACTCTGCATTCAAACTCTGAATTTCGGCAATCTCCTGCCGAAGCTTCCCTACTTTGTCCCGAAGAACCTCTAGATGATCCATACAGTCAGGATAGCGTATTACCGGCCGTTTCGTAGTCCTCTGACCAGAAAAAAGTCGCTCGCTTGGCTGAACTGCTTCTATTTCGCGTGAGCTACCCATTTATAGTTCTGACGACGTCTTGCGCGGGCTGCTTCCACTTGCCTTCGAACACGAAGTCCTCCAAACGGTTTCGTTTTTGCGGCGTTAGTTGCTTCTGTCGCAACCGTTCCGAGAGCGTTGCAGGATCGCCGGGATGCCCGATTGCGGCCATCGTTACCGGTTCGTGGTCATCAGGGATCGAGTAAGTTTCACGCGCCCTTTGGATATCGAATCCGGCCATCTGACAGACTGCTAATCCAGACGCATTCGCCTGCAACGTAAGATGCGCCATCGCCTGGCCAACGTCATGCAGAGCGTGGCGATTGATCTCTCCATTGGAGGCGAAAGTCAAGCGCGCTATGGATAACACCAACACTGGAGCACTCCGCGCCCACCGAACGTTAAATTCGAGCAGACATGCAAGGAGGCGTTGGAAGTTTTCCTCATTTTGTTGAGTCGCTACGACGAAACTCCAGGGCTGCTCGTTCATCGATGAGGGCGCCCATCGGGCGGCTTCCAGCAGGCTCCCCAAAGTTTGGGAATCAACGAGTCTGGACGAAAAAGCCCTCAGGCTCCGGCGTTGCGCGAGCAACGGATGAAGCGGATATTTTGGCGCAGACAGCTCCGCTGCCGCGTCGGAAGGAAGTACCACCTCATTCGGCATCGACACTCCTTGCGGAAGAGCAAGGGTTCGTGCGAGTGATGGATCTGCCTTGGAGCACGCGACTTAGAATGCGTTCTTCGAGCGCGGCGAATCGAGCGCTGCCTCGCGTTCGAGGCCGGGGCAAATTGACGTCTTCATCGAGAGCCACCTGGCCTCTTTCGATCAAGATGACCCGATCCGCTAAAGTAATTGCTTCGGCAACATCGTGGGTCACCAGCAAGGACGTAAAGCCGCGGCTGCGCCAGACCTCTTCGATCAATTGCTGCATTTCAATTCGGGTGAGCGCATCGAGGGCACCGAGGGGTTCATCGAGAAGCAGTAGAGACGGGTCGTGCACCAGCGCTCGGGCCAACGCTACCCTCTGGCGTTGACCACCCGACAATGTTGCAGGCCAGTCATTCGCCCGCTCTGCCAATCCGACCTGCGCCAGAACATTCTTCGCAGCATTCATTTGGGAAGAGTCAAGCCCGAGCGTTACGTTGGCCAGGATACGTTTCCAAGGCAACAAGCGAGAATCCTGAAACATGATCCGGATGTCTGGCTTATGCGTGCAAGCACTCGCAGACCCCAAAGCGATACCTCCCGCCTGCGGGGTTTCCAAGCCGACAATCGATCGCAACAACGTACTTTTGCCGCAACCGCTTCGACCCACAATTGCAACGAATTCGCCGGCCGGAACCTCGATATTAAAGTGTTCGAGAACGGTACGTCCGCCAAGAGCGATGCTTACGTCATTGATCGAGACGGATACCCCTCGAGAGCGAGGATCTGGTTCACTCACCCATTGCGATGCCGGTATCGGTCGAGAAGTAAACGTAATCGACATAATCTCCTAACGCACCGCCTGATAGGCCGGGTGCCATCGCAGCCAGTAGCGTTCCAAACCTCTCGCCAGCAGATCTGCCAGTTTCCCGAGCAACGCATACAAGAGAATTCCGACTACCATTACATCCGTCTGCATGAACTCGCGTGCATTCATCGTCATGTATCCGATGCCCGAGCGCGCTGAGATGGTCTCGGCGACGATCAGAATTACCCACATAAATCCCAGCGAAAAACGCACACCGACAAGAATCGAAGGCAGGGCTCCAGGAAGAATGATCTCCCGGTACAATCGCCAGCCCGAGAGTCCGTAGCATTTGCCCATTTCGAGCAAACCGCGATCGACCGATTGAATGCCGTGGAAAGTGTTGATATACACAGGAAAAAAGACGCCCAGCGCCACGAGAAAGAGCTTGGCCGTCTCATCAATGCCGAACCACAGAATCACCAGCGGGATAAGGGCTAAGGGAGGAATGTTGCGGATCATCTGGAGCGTCGTATCGAGGAGGGTCTCGGCCCAGTGCAGAGAACCCGTGAGCAGGCCCAGCACGAGACCCAGTCCGCCACCGACGGCAAATCCCGAGAAAGCTCGCAAGGTGCTGACTCGGACGTGAGTCCAGAGTTCGCCCGACGCAGTGAGAGTCACGAATGCGCTAAGTACCGCCTTCGGGGCTGGCAGAAAACGCGCCGGCAGCAGCCCGGCAGATGACGCCCATTGCCATAGCAATAACAAAAACACAGGTACGACCCACGGAAGGGCCCGCCCGGCAGCGGCGCGCATTCCCACTTGGCTTGCAGCTTGTTGGCGAACTCCAGGCATACTCCTCCGACTATGGCTTTGCTTGGGCGCGAGTGTCCGGAATGGTGGCATCGCGGACGTTGATGAGTTTGGGAATTAGCTTGAGATCGTAGAAGGCATCCGCGATGTGCTGCTGCTCCAGCATCACAGCGTCATCCACTCGCTTCACACCATAGCCTCCGCGCGAGAGCGCTAGCTCGAGAGTCGGTTGATCCAATCCGATTTGCGGTTGTAGCAACGCGGCCGCCTGACTTCTGTGTGTCTTTGCCCAATCGTCGATCGCGGATATTTCTTCCAATGCGATTGAAACCACATCAGGTCGTTTCTGAGCATAGGCGCGCGCGGCGAGAAAGAATTGGTGGTTGCTCACCACTCCCTGACCATCAGCGATGATGCGAGCGCCGGTTTGTCGTTGCACGGCCGCAAGAAATGGTTCCCAGATGACCCACGCGTCGACGCTGCCTCGCTCGAAGGCGGCACGCGCATCCGCTGGAGTTAGGTAAATCGTGTCGATATCGCTGTACTTCAATCCGGCTCGTTCCAGCAGCTTCACCAACAAATAATGGACATTGGATCCTTTGTTGAGGGCGACTTTCTTCCCCTTGAGTTCGTTCACACTTTTGATTGGAGAGTTGGCGGGAACTACGATCGCTTCGGCCGCAGATGCTGGTGGCTCGTTGCCGACGTACACCAGATCGGCACCGGCAGCTTGGGCGAAAATGGGCGGCGCTTCGCCGACCGTTCCGAAGTCGATGCTCCCCACATTCAGCCCCTCCAGCAATTGAGGCCCTGCGGGAAACTCGGTCCACTGAACTTCGACATGCAGCGGTGCCAGCCGTTTCTCAAGCGAGCCGCGAGCTTTCAGCAACACCAGCGTGCCGTATTTCTGATAGCCGATTCGGATCACATTGTCCGAAGGGTTCGGCTTCTGTGCGAATGCAAGCGACGTGGCAAAAGTAGTAAAGATGATTGCCGCGGACACCATCGCATTCCGTATTGTTGTTGCTCTGGACCCGCTCATCGTCATGACGCTCCGTTTAGTCATCGTTTTCTTAGGAATAGAAAGTTGGTTTGGGAAGCTGCTGATTCAACGCCCAATCTCCCAATTCACGAATCTTGTAGTCGACCGGATCGTGCAGCGTATGCGTGCGCAAATTCCGCCAGTAGCGGTCCAGTCGCGCAGGGCCGGCTGTTGCTCTCGCTCCCATCACTTCGAACATTTGGCTGGTGATTTCGAGTCCGGTCTTGGTAGTAATCACCTTCGACGCGGCAACATCCAACGCGCACTTGCCACGCTGGCCCTCTGTGATGGCGTCTCCGCCTTCCCAAGCGCGCTGAAGAGATTCTCCAGCTATGTCTGTGAGGGCCTGAGCTGCCTGGAGATTGACGAAGAAGTGGCCGTATTTAGTGAGGATGTAAGGATTGGCGGTGGCAGTCTCGATTCCTGAAGAATTGGCCCACGGACGCGTTTGAGCGAGTGTGTAGTCGCGAGCTTCAGCCAGGGCGCCTTCAGCGAGGCCAAGAAAAATGTTACTGAGAATGAGCTGCGCGATGCAGGAACGCAGAGACGCTCTGATGCTCCCGAGTGGACCGGGCGTCGTCAGGAACTCTTCATGCGCGGCTGGAACTTCGTGGAACTCGACAGTGCCGCTGTCAGTTTGTCTCTGACCGATGCCGTCCCAGTCTTCGTGGATGCGAATTCCCGGCCGATCGGATGGAATGGCCGCTACCATTAATTTCTGATCTTCGGCGCGAATTCCAGAGACAATTAGCATGTCGGAATCCACCGCGCCAGAGCAGAAACTCTTACGACCATCGATGATGTATCCGGCATCTTGATTGGGAGAAAGGCCCGTACGCCTGTCGAGCGGATTCAGTGCATTTCCCCAGAACCACTTGTTACGAACCGTCTCCGAGAACAGCCACTCTGTCTGCGACAGCGATCCATAAAGCGAAACCGACGCGAGCATCAGGTGCTGAAAACCGAATAGATGGGCAATGGAGCTGTCCACCCGGGCAAAGAGTCGTATCAACTTCATCGTGTCCGGCCAATCCATGCCCCAACCACCTAGATTCGACGGAATAATCAGATTGAGC
The DNA here is from genome assembly GCA_963793945.1 of uncultured Acidobacteriota bacterium. Lineage (GTDB taxonomy): Bacteria > Acidobacteriota > Terriglobia > Terriglobales > Acidobacteriaceae > Sulfotelmatobacter. The sequence continues at coordinate 288,161 of CAWCCE010000006.1, forward strand.
AGACCGCTCCCCCGTAAGAGGTCGCGTTCGGTCTTGGCCGTGCCTCCTCGTCGGTCGCGTTCGACCGCGGTTTGAGCAAATGCCCGCGACAACTGATCGGCAATCTCGAAGGCATGTTGCCGTGGCGGTGCAGCAGTCGCCGTTTCACTTATTTCCGAAAGCACGACAGCCCTCCATTCTCCCTAACCGATAAATCGAACCAGCTCTCGCTGCGAATTGCTGCTCCAGCAGCAATGGTGTTGAATCGGTGTTGCTACAGCAACAGTCAATGGCCTGCTTGCACCCTGCCTCCTTGCCGTAACCCCGTGAAAACAACAAATTCAGCGACGTCAGCACGCTGTTGCCTTGGCACGAGAATTGCCAAACTCCTTTTGGGTTCGAATTACACAAGGGGTCGCAATTATGGAAGTTTTCTGGTTCTTACCTACTCACGGGGATGGTCGTTATCTGGGCAGCGCCGAGCAGGCACGCACTGTCAGCTATGCCTATCTGAAGCAGATTGCTCAGGCGGCGGATGAGCTTGGCTTTCAAGGCGTGTTGCTCCCTACAGGCAAGTCTTGCGAGGACGCCTGGGTGGTGGCTTCAACGCTCGTACCCGTAACAACGAAGTTGAAATTTCTGGTCGCGATTCGTCCTGGCATAACGTCACCTACCGCAGCTGCGCGAATGGCGGCCACCTTCGATCGCCTTTCCAACGGCCGACTGCTGATCAATGTAGTGACCGGTGGCGATCCCGCCGAAGCCGTTGGTGATGGTGTGTACCTGTCTCACGACGAGCGGTATGAGGTCACTGACGAATTCCTTCAGGTCTGGCGCGAGGCGGTCGCGGGCCGGGCAATCACTTTGCACGGGAAACATCTGCGCGTGGAGAAGGCCAAGGTCCTTTATCCGGCACTACAGAAACCGCATCCGCCACTCTATTTCGGAGGGTCGTCCAGGGTAGCGTATGACTTGGCGGCAAAACAGGTCGATGTGTATCTCACTTGGGGTGAACCACCGCAGCAAGTCGAAGAGAAAATCAGCACCGTCCGGCGACTCGCAGCCGAGCAAGGGCGCTCCGTGAGATTCGGAATCAGATTGCACGCTATCGTTCGTGAGACCGAAAAGGAAGCTTGGAGCGCGGCCGATGATTTGATCCGCTATCTCGACGACGAAACAATCACGAAGGCTCAGAAGGCCTTTGCGAGTTTCGATTCCGAAGGCCAGCGTCGCATGGCGCAGTTGCATAGTGGAAGCCGCGACAAGCTGGAGGTTAGTCCAAATCTGTGGGCGGGCGTTGGACTGGTTCGCGGAGGCGCCGGAACTGCACTCGTGGGTGATCCCGCCACGGTGGCGCAAAGGATGCGCGAATATGCAGACCTTGGAATCGAAACATTCATTTTGTCCGGGTATCCGCACCTGGAAGAGGCGTATCGGGTTGCCGACTTGTTGTTCCCTCATCTGCCGATTTCTTCCCCGTCGGTTGCGCCATCAGGAAACGTCACCGGTCCTTTTGGAGAGCTTGTTGCCAATGAATACGCACCGACAGCTGCAAGTGTCCAAGCCCAGACTCTGCAGCAGAGTTAGTGGATGATCGATGCAGATCGAACGCGAAGGAGAAACCTTTGAGGCGAAACAAATCTTCCATCCTGTTGATCGTGCTGCTCGCGATTACAGCTGTGTTCGGGACGGGTTGCAGCAGGACCAGCTCGAAGCCAAAGGTCATACGGCTGGATTTTGCCTACTACAACCCGGTGAGCCTGGTTCTGAAGAACAAGGGTTTTCTCGAGCAAGATCTCGCGAGCGACGGGATTTCTGTTGAGTGGACCCAAAGTCTCGGAAGCAACAAAGCACTGGAACTGCTCAACAGCAAGAGCATCGATTTCGGATCAACGGCCGGGGCCGCAGCTCTGATCGGAAAGGCAAATGGCAATCCGATCAAGGCCATCTACGTTTACTCACGTCCGGAGTGGACGGCTCTGGTGGTTCGAAAAGACAGTCCGATCCAAAAGATCGAGGATCTGAAGGGCAAGAAGGTCGCCGTGACCCGAGGTACCGACCCGCACATATTTCTCCTCCGGGCTCTTCATCAGGCAGGACTCAGCGAGAAGGATATTCAGATGGTCGCGTTGCAGCATCCGGAAGGACGGATTGCCATGGAAAAAGGTGACGTGGATGCGTGGGCCGGCCTAGATCCGATGATGGCGCAAACCGAGATTCAACAGGGCTCGCGCTTGTTCTATCGAAATGTAAACTTTAATAGCTACGGCGTGCTTGATGTGCGCGAAGAATTCGCGCAGCAGCATCCGGAATACGTAAAGCGCGTCCTCGCCGCGTATGAAAAGGCGCGGCTCTGGGCGATTCAAAACCCAGACGAATTCCGTCATTTGTTCGGTGCTGCGGCGAAGCTCGACGACGCTGTCGTTACAAAGGTTCTGCAACGCACCGATTTGAGCAACTCCGCGATCGGCGACGACCAAAAGAAAGTCATCGCCGCAAGCGGCGACGTGTTGAAACAGAACAACGTCATCAGCAGCGGCACCGACGTGAATGCCACAGTCGCCAATTTGATTGATCCGCAGTACGTGCGAGATTTGGCCAATAAGAGCCTGGCTCAGAAATGAGTACTGCCGAACAAAATCAAACCATTGCATGGAAAGACTTGGCGGAAGCGTTGCGTGGACGCGTCAGGACCCAAAAGGAGGAGCTAGTCCTCCCAGACTGGCTGCTCGGCTGGATTGTTCCGGTCGGCAGCCTCGTCCTGTGGGAGTTGCTGGCGAGAACGGGCGTTCTGCCACCGAATTGGCTTCCCGCGCCGACTTCGGTCGCGCGGACGATTTACGAAATGGGCGCAGCCGGCGACTTGTGGAAGCACGTCGGCATTACACTAGCCCGCGTGCTGGCAGGGTTTCTGATTGGAGCCGCGGCAGGAACGCTGCTGGGCGCGCTTACGGGGTACGTGAAGATCGCTCGTAAACTGCTTGATCCCATGCTGCAATCTTTGCGAAGTGTTCCGTCGATCGCCTGGGTACCGCTGTTTCTCCTCTGGCTGGGCATTCAGGAAACCTCAAAAATCGCCCTCATTTCACTGGGCGCTTTCTTCCCTGTGTACCTGAATCTTTCCGTCGCCGTCCGCGACGTCGATCCCAAGCTGCTTGAAATCGGCAGACTATATCGACTGAGCACACTGGAAATGATTCGAAGACTCATTCTCCCGGCGGTCTTACCGCAGTATATCGTCGGCCTTCGCAGCGGACTGGGCTTGGCATGGATGTTTGTTGTGGCCGCGGAACTTCTGGGCGCCAGCAGCGGCATCGGCTATCTAATGGTAGACGGACAAATGACAGGACGCGCTGCGATCATCTTAGCCAGCGTTATTCTCTTTGCAGTTTGCGGGAAAGTTACGGATTGGATCGCCAACGTGGTCGGAGACACAGCTCTGGGTCACAGAGCGCGTTGACTCTCGCCATGGAATTCCCATCTACTCTGTCGGAAATAGTGAGCTCACCAGACAACCGCGTCCAAGGAACCACACGGAGCGAATCCCCTTCTCCTGGTGGCAGCCTCGAGATTCGAATTGATCGGAAAACTTTCGGCGGTTCTCAGGGAGACCTTCTCGTTCTCCAGGATGTCGCACTCGCGATCGAGCCCGGAGAATTCGTTTGCATCATCGGCGGGAGCGGATGTGGCAAGACCACACTGTTGAGGATCATCGCAGGTCTGGAAACCGATTACAAAGGGAGCGTTTCGGTCGACGGGAGTCCAGGGACAATGCCTGGCCTCGATCGAGGGATGGTCTTCCAGGAACATCGTCTTCTTCCCTGGCTGACAGTGCACGACAACGTGGCATTTGGACTTGCACATAGATCACGTGAGGAGCGCACCAAGAAAACCCGTCACTACATCAATCTGGTTGGGCTGGACGATTTCGAATATGAATATCCTCATCGACTGTCCGGCGGAATGTCCCAACGAGTGGCTCTTGCTCGCGCGCTAGCGGGGTGCCCCGAAGTCCTCCTGCTCGATGAGCCCTTCGCGTCTCTGGATGCGCTCACGCGAGTCCGTATGCAACAGGAACTTCTCCGTCTCTGGCAGGCTGAGAGAACGACTGTAGTCCTGGTGACCCATGACATAGAGGAGGCGGTCTACCTCGCGGATCGCGTTGTGGTGATGTCGCGTCAGCCCGGTACAATTCGCGAAATCGTTCCAGTCGGTTTTGTACGTCCCCGCGAACGAACGAGCGAGGATTTCGTTGCGGTTCGCAAACAGATATTGGACGAATTCTTCGCCCCTGAACTCGTCAGGCCCTCTGCGCTGGGTATTGTTGACTAGACAGCGGCAGTCGCAGAACCAGGAAGGAGACAGCCTTGCACGGCCCTGATTGTTTCTACCGGCCCTTGGACAATTCTCCGTACTGAATTAGTCTGGCCCTGACAATATTTCGGCTGATGCCTAGCAACTTCGCTGTCTGTAGCTGGTTGCGGTCGCAGAATTCGTAGGCGGCCTTGATGACAGAAGCTTCAATCGAAGCGTACAGATTATCAGGCTCTTTCTCGAACATCGCGAACAATGTATTGCGAAACTCTCGGTCTGCGTCAGCGGGCTTAGGGCTACTGGGCTTTGTTTTGAGCGGCGAAAGACGTAGGTCCTCGGTTCTTAGAACGTTCTCTTTGCAGACCAGAAGTGCGTGATGGATGACGTTCTCCAACTCGCGAATGTTGCCGGGCCAGGAGTGGTCCTTGAGGATATCAATTGCTTCCGCGCTCATCTGTGGATCTTTCAGACCTAAACGCTGACCGTATATACCCAGAAAATGCTTTGCCAACGGAAAAATATCCCCAGGGCGCTCACGTAAGGCAGGGATATGCAGAGTGGCGACCTGGAGGCGGTAGTAAAGGTCCTCTCGGAAACGGCCGGCCGCGACTGCGTCCTCCAAGTTCACGTTCGTGGCGGCGACGACACGAACGTCGATCGCAACCGGAGTACGCGACCCAAGCCGAACCACCTGCCGTTCCTGCAGGACACGCAGCAACTTCACCTGCATGGAAAACGGCAGGTCCCCGATTTCGTCCAGGAAAAGTGTTCCGCCACGGGCCGCCTCGAACCATCCGGCTCGGGCAACGCTCGCCCCTGTAAAGGAGCCGCGTTCATGACCAAACAGTTCGCTTTCCACCAGGCTCTCGGAAAAGGCCCCGCAATTTACAGCCAGGAAAGGCTGGTGCGCTCGCGCACTTAATGCGTGTATGTTCCTGGCAATGAGTTCCTTGCCTGTACCCGTCTCTCCCGTGACGAGAACATTCGCAGAACTCGGACCGATGAGGTGAATTCTTTCTAGGAGGGCCTTCGACTTGATGTCTTCAAAAACAAGGGCTGTCGCCCGCAAAGCGAGAGGCGCCGCAACTGGGGCTGGAAAATTGAGAAGCGATTTGGAAACAGCTGACAATCCCATGAGAGGTGTCCCGCGCGGGCTTTTCACTTAATCGGGGAAGGGCACAATACACTACTAACTTCATGGACATACTAGCATAAGACTATCATTGTCGTCAAAAAAGCCCCCTCGACGACTCGAATCCAGCAGATACGGAGTTTGCCGTTTCGCAGTAATTCCGCAAGTCGTGGCATTGCCACCAAATTTCAAACTGCTGAGTCTTTCTGGATTGCGCGCTCGGCTCGGCTTTGTAGCGATGGACTCGATGGCTGTCCGTTCGCGCGTGAATGGTAGCCTAGTTCCATGGGTAAGAAGGAAGCCAGCAAGGTTCTCGTGCTCGGAGGCCGGGAAGTTCAAATTACGCATCCGGAGAAGCTGTACTTCTCGGAGAAGGTGCAGCTTACCAAGCTCGCGCTTGTGCAGTATTATCTCTCGGTTGCTTCAGGCGCTCTAACCGGCATCCAGGATAGGCCCATCGTTTTGAAGCGATTCGTAGATGGCGCCGAAAAACCGGCCTTCTACCAGAAACGCGCGCCAGAGCAGCGTCCTCCTTGGTTGCGCACAGTTACGTTGTCTTTTCCATCCGGCCGCACCGCGGAAGAAATAGTGGTTGATGATGCGGCGGGCTTGGCATGGATCGTCAACCTTGGTTGCATCGAACTTCACCCCCATCCCGTTCGCGCCAGCGATCTGGAACATCCAGACGAATTGCGGGTTGATCTTGATCCGGTTCCAGGGGTTAGCTGGTCTGACGTATGTAAAGTCGCACTTGAAGTGCAGGCATTCTTGCGCGAAGAAGGGTTAGAGGGTTGGCCAAAAACCAGTGGCTCGCGCGGCATGCACATTTACGTTCGTATTGAGCCACGCTGGACTTTCACCGAAGTGCGGCGTGCAGCGGTCGCATTGTCTCGGGCGATTGAGCGACGAGTTCCCCAGATTGCAACTTCGAAATGGTGGAAAGAAGAGCGCCATGGGGTGTTCCTCGATTACAACCAGAACGCGAAGGACCGCACCACCTGTTCGGCCTACTCGGTGCGTCCGATACCCGATGCTCGGGTCTCGGCGCCGCTTCGTTGGAGCGAAGTTCCCGATTGCGACCCGGCGGACTTCACGATTTTCACCATGCCCCAACGGTTTGCGGAAATTGGCGATCCTCACGCGGGAATGAATGCGTCTCCTGGATCACTCGAAGCGCTCCTTGAACTTGCCGCCCGGGATGAAGCGGAAGGCTTGGGCGACGCTCCCTGGCCTCCGCATTTCCGCAAGATGGAATCGGAGGGTCCGAGAGTTGCGCCTTCGCGAGCAAAATCTAAGCCGAAGCCTGCGCGAATCAAGATGCCGTTGATCGTGATTGCCAATTCACCAGACAAGAGCGCAGCTCTCGAAGGCCTAAATCGATGGAAAACAAGACATGCTGCGATAGTTCAATTCCTCGCACCCGAGGATATTTTGGTCGATTCCATGAGAGGCAGATCTTCCACATGGACGCGCATTCGAATCAATCTGCAACATGTACAGGAAGACCTTCGCCCGCCGCAAGAGGCTCCAGACCCCGATGATGACCCTACGCGCGAGTGGCGCGAGGGGCACAAAGAGCACGCGCGAATCAAGAAGCAAAAGAAATCCAAGAGCTAACGGCCGGAAGGAAAGATGGCGGCCAACTCCTGAGGCGGGACCACCTCGAGCTGAGCGTACGTACAGTCTGAAGGCTTCTTATCGGATCTCCAGCGGCGAAACTGTGCGGTGTGACGGAAGCGATCGCCTTGCATGTGGTCATAGGCGACTTCGACCACCAGTTCAGGGCGTAAGGGTTCCCATGACAAGTCCTTCCCTTGGCTCCATCGACTCTGCCCGCCCGGCATGCGCTTGGGGCCGTCACCTAAAGCGGCATCGGCCTCTGCCCAAGACTTCCACGGGTGGTTTACAAGTGCATCCTTACGATACGGTTTGAGAAACTCGACCAGTTCCAGTCGTTTTGCATTGCTGAAACTGGCGCAGACTCCTACATGTTGCAGCGAGCCGGAGTCATCAAACAAGCCGAGTAGCAAGGAGCCAACCAGGGTGCGATCACCCTTTTTATGCCATCGAAACCCGGCAACTACGCAGTCGCAATCCCGCTCGTGTTTGATCTTGAGCATTACGCGTTTGTCAGGCTCATAGGTTCCGTTGGTGGGTTTCGCGATTACGCCGTCGAGGCCGGCTCCCTCGAAGCGCCGAAACCAATCCCGTGCGGCGTTCTGGTCGCGCGTAGCCGGAGTGAGGTGAATAGGAGCCAGACTATTTTCTAGGAGTGCCTCCAGTTCGCGCCGGCGCACCTCAAAGGGTTCGCTGGACAAGTTACGATCGCCTCGGCAGAGCAGATCGAAAAACACAATGGATGCTGGTGTCTGTTCGGACAGAAGCTTCACGCGTGAGGCAGCGGGGTGTAGCCGGAGCTGCAGAGCATCAAAATCGAGTTCATTGTCCTTTACAATTACCAATTCGCCATCCAGAACGCAACGTTCTGGCAAACTCCGCCTCAAAGGGTCGAGCAGTTCAGGGAAATAGCGATTCAGAGGCTTTTCATCGCGGCTCTGAATCAGTATTTCATCGCCATCGCGGAACACCAGGGTGCGAAATCCGTCCCACTTAGGTTCGAAAATCCAATCTCCGTCGGCCGGTAAATCGTCTACACGCTTGGCGAGCATTGGCAGCACTGGCGGATTGACGGGAAGATTCACTCTTTTATCTTATAACGTGTTTGGGGCTGCCCTCTCCTGGAAGCGGGTCGCCGACTGCGGCACTCACTCACATGGTGAGTTCGACAAGAAGTGCTTGAATGAAATGATGGGGATCCGCACCGACAAGCTTTTTGCGCAGCATTAACTTGGAAGCGTCTCATTTGCGTTCTGAGCGAATAAGTGACATCCTCCCCACGGAGAAAATCAACCATGTGTTTTTCAGCCGCAGCAAACTTTGTGGGCAGCGGCGTTCTCGGCACGGTGGGTGTCGTTACATTGACGAAGGTGAAGCATCGACGCGAACTGCTGTTCGCCTCTCTTCCCGTGCTCTTCGCCCTGCATCAATTCATCGAGGGGTTTGTATGGCTGGGATTGGATGGGGTTCTCTCGCCGACTGTAGCGCACGACATGGGGGCGGCGTTTATGCTCTACGCACAGGGCCTCCTGCCCTTCCTCTTGCCGCTCAGCGTCCTGCTCTTCGAGCCTAATGGGGGGAGCCGCCGGATGATGCTTCCCTTTCTCGTACTGGGCGGGGCGACGACCCTATACATCCTATGGGCGCTGACAGCTTTCCCATTGCAGCTCTACGTTAGAGGAAACAGTATCGTATACATCAATCAAGCGACCAATAACACTGCGGTCGCGGTGCTTTACGTGATTGCAACGTGCGGTTCGCTGTTTTTCTCGAAGATCAGGATGATGGTAGTTTTCGGCGCAGCCAATCTCGCGATCGTGCTTGTCGTAATGGGGATCAAACGTTATGCGTTCACTTCCGTCTGGTGTGCCTATGCGGCCGTCGCAAGCATGATCATTCTCGCGTGCTTCTGGGCGAGCAATGAAGAAAGACCCTTCCGCTACGCATAGCAACCAGGACGGCGCCCTACATGAAGTATTTACAGTTTCAAGCTTGCAGACGGTCGCTTACTTGTTCGGCTGCGATGGCCCACGGGCATTCTGCCTGATGCTCCTGAAGGTCGCTCAGGGCCCGCTGCAGGTCGACGTGCTTTCTGGCCGCGAGTCTGGGGCTGACCTTGAAAAAGGCGGCAGAGCGAGCCTCTTCGTAGCTTGCATTCCTGCGTTCCAAGACCCGGTACAAATCGCGACACTCAGAGCAGTTCATAAATACCTCAGCTGCGGCGACGAACCCTCCACGGACATGCATCCGGTTGCAAAAGGTCGCGTGGGGCAGCCGTCAGGCTGAGCATGCTCGGGGAGGACTGTCCCGCCTCTGCCCCACGCTTATGTATGCATCTTTGGGCACTGGGCAAAGTTTTGCAATAGGCAAAAGTGCCTCAAATGCGGGCGAAAAGTACATATTCAGAAGGTGCTCGCGAAAGGTAATTGGTGATCCTACTCAGGAGTTTCCAGCGGGAAGCGTACCGTCGATCCGTGCAAAGCTGCTGATGCCGGCGTTTCTTGATACGAAGGGGTCTGGTAGGCGATCGGGATAACGGCAGCGACCGTGGTTTCGTGCTCGTCGCTGCGGAACTCGACGCGTCCACCGATGTATCCGATTCTCTCGTGCATGCCGGAGATCCCGACTCCGCCTGCGAATCCACTTGCGGCCTGAATCTCCTTGAGGAGATCGGAACGGAATCCATGGCCCGTGTCGATAACAGCCACTTCAATCATGCGGTCTCGCAGGTGCGCCCTGACTGCAGCCGTCTCGCTTCCCGAGTGCCGGTGAACATTGGCAAGCGCCTCTTGCACGAAGCGATAGATCGCAATCTCCTGATTTGGGTGAAGCGACGTGGCTTTCAACTCTTTCGAGATTTCGACCTTCACGCGGAGGCCGCTGCGATCGCGGAATTCTTCCACGAACATCTGCATGGCGGACCAGAGGCCGAGTTCATTGAGCATGGGAGGATGCAGCAGGTAGGAGAAAGTTCGAATCTCACGCGCGACCCGTTTGGCAAGCGCGAGCGATTCTGCAACTTGTTTCTGCGCGTTTTCCGGAAGGGAACGACGCACGGCCATGAGCGCTCCGAGGTTGAGCGTCAGGGCAGTCATTTCCTGCGAAGTGGAATCGTGCACTTCGCGGGCGATACGACGCTGTTCCTCTTCCTGAATGCGCAACAGGCGTTCGGACATCTGGAGTAGCGTATGCTCGGCCAATTCCTGCGAGGTGATGTCCTCGACCATGGCCACACAGTATTTCAATTTCGCGTCATCGGTGTGCAGCGCGGATACAGTCACTCGGGCCGACCGGATTTCGCCATTCCGACGGACGTAGCGCTTTCTGATCTGGTATCGATCGCGCTTGCCATCGACGACCTCGCGATACATTGTGCGAGTGAGGGTCAGATCCTCGGGATGAGTTATCTTCTCGAAGGTGAGGGTGGGAAGTTCGGGTTCAGTGTAGCCGACAATGGCGCAAAATGCGGGGTTGCAGCGGAGAAGATTCCCGTCAGGATCGACCAGCACCATACCGATGGCGGCATGCTCAAAAATGATATGAAATTCTTCCTCGCTGCGGCGAAGCGCCTCTTCCGCTTGCTTGCGGCCGGTGATGTCCATCGTGAGGCCGACTATACGAAGGGGTTCACCGGAGTTATCGAAGAAGACACGGCCTCGCGATTCCACCCAGCGGATTTCACCGTCGTTCTTACGTCGTATCCGATATTCGGCGCGCGACTCACCTCTTCGCAGAGTTTCGGAGACATTGGCCTGCGCTAGCGCGAGATCCTCCGGCAAGACAAGATCCTCCCAGTCTTTGTGAGTTCCCCGCTCGGTGCCAATTGGCAATCCGAAAAGTTCGGACAGTTCCGGAGACCATGAGACTTGATTGCTCTGCAGGTCGAGATCAAAGGATCCCATGTGCGCCGCTCTTTGTGCTTGATCCAGCAACTCGCGACCGGAGCGCAATTCTTGCTCAACTTTCTTCTGCTCAGTGATATCGGTAAGTGTGACTACCGCTTGCCGAACCTTGCCGTCATCGCTGAGAATCGGCCACGCGCTGGTCAGGACCCAGCGGCGTTCACCGGTGGCAGGATGGAAATTCCTCAGTGCAATATTGAGCACAGGCTTGGCCGTGCTGATGGCGCGTTGGCTCGGACGTTCGGCGATCGGACAGGGAGTTCCATCTTCGCGAAGCACCTGAAGCGCGGGGTCCGTGAGGCGCATGGAGGCTGCCTGCTCAGCGGTTACACCGGCGATCTCGAGAAACTGTGGATTAAAAATCTGGATGGCAGCGTTGCTATCGAGGACTACGATGCCGACCGGAGCCGCAGCGACCACCGTACGAAAGCGCTCTTCGCTAGTCTTCAAAGCGCCGTAGAGGCCGCTCAGGCGGAGGGTCGCGTCGTTGAAGACTCGTCCCAAGGTTGCGAGTTCGTCGTCGCCTTCGACGTGGACTCGCTGCTGGAAGTCGCCGAGGGCGAGAGCCTGTGCGCCCGCATCGAGTTGCGCCAGTGGTTGCGTGATGCTGCGCGTGACGACGGTCCCCAGGAGTGCGGCTACGATCAACGTGAACAGGGCTGTCAGGGCGTGCATCAGGAAGACACGCTTTTCCTGGCGTTGTATGGCCTGCTGGGTGCGGGTTCGCTCGGCGCCCACTTCCAGATCGACTTTCTCAACCAACAGCGAAGTTAACGAACTCAGCGGACGCACTTGATTCTCGAGACGCAGTCGGACGGCGGGCCAGTCCCGAAGATTTGCGAGGTCAGAGAGAGCGTCGATTTGCGCGGGCAAAGCGCTCTCGATTGTGTCGAGCGCGCTCAGCATCGTCGGATCGCGGGCCAAAAGGTCGGACGGTGTTCGGAGAGCGCGGTCGGCACGTTCCACGTCTTCGAGAAACTGGCGACGAAGAATACCGCTCTCTTCGGCGAAACGATGGGAATCTTCTGACGTGGCAAGGTCTTCCAGTTTGTCGCGAAGAATCAGCAGGCTCGCGTGTAGGCTGAGCACGGCGTGCGATTCCAGATCGAGATTATGAATGCGTTCTTCCTGATTGCGAACCCGATCAAACTGCCAAAGGGTAAAGGCGTGGCTGGCAATCATCAAGACCACGATCGTCACGAAGCAGAGCGTCAAGCGGGCACCGATGTTGAGTTGCAGAAGGCGACGCGCGCGCTCCAACTGCTGCCAGAAGGACTTTGGAAGCGGGAACGGCAGAGAGCCTGAATTGGATTCAGTTTCCATGCTCTTCGCCTCGTTGATTCGTTGAAGGTAGTCCTGTGATGCAAATCAATTCCTGTTCGAGATCTGCGGCAGCTTGCGCCGCCGGCTTTTGCCTAGTCAAGACCGAATGCACAGACTCAAAGTATGCCTGGGAAACTTGCTCGTATCGCGCTCCGGCGACGGTGGACGGTCGCACTCCGAGACTGTTGCGGAATATTCGATTCAAGTCCGCAAAATGAGGGAAGGTCTGAGTGACTTCTGGGATGTCGTATAAAGCGGGCATCACGGAAGGTTGAGAAGTTGCCATTGACCGGCCTCGTTCTACATCGCGACGGCAAAGAAAGCGCACGAGCGCTACAGCTTCGACAGGATGCCTCGAGTTGCGAAAAACGCTAAGACTGGCTCCTCCTAAAGTTCCGACGTGGCCGGAACGGCCACCCGGCAAAACGGTTGCGACGAACTTGTTGCGTGCGGCGGAATCGGTGTTTTGACTGGTCGAGTAAGCTGCCGGCCAATTGCGCATGAAGGCAGCGTTTCCAGCTCGCCAGATATTGAGTGCGTCCCATTCACGATAGGCGACAACGCTGGGCGGAGAGATAGAGCCGACCCAGCGCGCGGCTCGTTCCCAGGAATGGATCGCGGCGGGATTGTTAACGCTGATTTTTCCGTCAGACTCGATGATCCGGCCTCCGCCTTCGGACGCCTGCCATTCGAGCGCGTTACAAGTTAGGCCTTCCGAGGGCGCGCCCTCCCATACGTAACCCCAGAATTGGTGGTTGCCTTTCGCGCGTTCGCCTTTTTGGATGCGGGCGGCCATCTTTTCCAATTCGTCCCAGGTCGCGGGAGGCGAGTGATAGCCGTATTCACGCAATAAGTCTGAACGATAAAAGAGAAGTCCGGCATCGGCGTGGTACGGCATGGCGACGAGTTGTCCATTGATCGTGTCGTTGGCGACCAGAGAGGGAAAATCTTGTGCCGTGTCGGCGAGATAAGGATTCAGATTGAGAGAGTACCGCGCCGTCATCGCCGGCCAGATCACATCAATGGCAAAGACGTCGGGAGCGTCGGTGGAATTATCGAGGAGCCTACGCAACAGGGCGAGTTGATCGATGGCTGTTTCCGGGGCTGGGAAGTCCTTAACGATGATGCCGGTTTCGCGGGTGAACTCTTCTTCTTCGTGCGCTCGCCACGACAGAAACTGTTTGTCGAGCCAGCCAGGATCCAGCAGCGTGATGGTCACTGGCGCGGGCGCAGGAGTGGATGCGTGACAGGCTACGATTCCGATCAGCAAAGACACGACGAGGCAGGCTGCGAAAGCCACGCGAACAAGTTTTCGAACGCGCCAACGAACTCGGGCCGCGAGACTCGAACGGAAACGCCGGCACTTCATGTTTGGCCCCCAGGCCGGCCGAAGTACGGCGATTTTACCACTGCTTCTAAAGGGTTACAGACAATACCGGCGACGATCGCTTGCGGGCTTGCAAGGCGAGAGTAGAATAGGCGCGAACTTGCCGAAGCCTTTACCGGGCGCTGAACTCGGCTGTAACGGGGAGAGTTCAAGCAACCGTCAACCCGGTACAGGAGGGGGCGGCATGCAAACTGTTTCGATACTGGTCGCAGACGACCACGCGGTCGTGCGCCGTGGTCTGCGCGCTCTGCTGGAGACGCATCCAGACTGGCATGTTGTATCGGAAGCCGGAAACGGGCGGGAAGCGGTAGAAAAAGCCGCCAGCCTTCGCCCGCAAGTAGTGATCCTCGACATTGGGATGCCCAAGCTGAATGGCTTGGACGCTGCCGCCTTGATCTATAAGGCAAATCCTAAAACACGCATCCTTATGCTAACGATGCACGCTGCGGAAGCCCTGATTGAGCAAACCCTCAATGCGGGCGCTAGCGGGTATGTGCTGAAATCCGACGCTGAAAGGGATTTGATTGCCGCGGTCGATGCGCTTCTCCATAACAAGACCTTCTTTACGTCGGCTGCCTCGGCGGTAATCCTCGATCATCTGCGGCAGCGACATTCGAAAAAAGATGGCCGCACCTCAGGGGACCGGCTGAGCGTGCGAGAGCGAGAAGTCGTGCAGTTGCTCGCCGAAGGCAAGAGCAACAAAGAAATCGGTGCGGCCCTGAACATCAGCAAGCGTACCGTCGATCACCATCGTGCCAGAATCATGGAAAAGTTGAAGGTGCAATCGGTCGGCGAACTCGTTCTCTACGCGGTGCGGAACAAAATTGTTGAGCCGTAAGGTTTGGTGATTTGGCGACGTGTTTCAAGAAGGATGAGAGTCATTATTGCAGCGCGGCGCGAATCTTCGATAGAAGGTTGTGCCGGGTAAACGGCTTTTCAATCAGCATCATCCCCGTCGTCGACAGTCGGTACCGCTGAATCAAATCACCCGCGTAGCCTGACATCAACAGCACCTTTGCCTGGGGCTGAAGTTCCTTCAATTGCTCCGACAATTCGATTCCACTCATGGCGGGCATCAACATATCGGTCAGTAGCAGATCAATCTGCTCGTTGGTTTTCTGAACCACGCGGAGAGCTTGATGCCCGTCCGCGGCCTCGAGGACCTTGTAACCGGAGCTCGCCAGAAGAGCAGTGATCAGCTTACGCAAGGCCTCATCGTCTTCTACAACGAGGATTGTCTCTGCGCCGATCACGATATCGAGCAAAGGCGTGAGATTCGCTGCGGGCTGGGAGGCGTTATTTTGTTCGGGGAAGTACAGCTTGAAGGTAGTGCCGCGGTCCGGCTCGCTGTAGACCCAGATGTAGCCATCACTTTGCTTGACGATCCCGTAGACGGTGGAGAGGCCCAGCCCGGTTCCCTGGCCGGGAGCTTTGGTGGTGAAGAAAGGCTCGAAAACCTGCGACAAAGTCTTTTCGTCCATGCCACATCCTGTGTCGGTTACGGACAGCAACACGTAGCGGCCGGGCCGGACGGATAGATGAGAATCCACGTAACCCTCTCGCAGGTCGACGCTGGAGGTTTCGATCGCGATCATTCCTCCCTGGGGCATGGCATCGCGGGCGTTGACGACGAGATTCATCAGAATTTGCTCGATCTGCCCGAGGTCCGCGCGAATGGAGCCAACGGCGCCGGGTTTGAAGGAGAGCGCGATGTCTTCGCCGATCATGCGCAACAGCATCTGCGTGAGATTGTTCACGACGGCGTTCAAGTCGAGAGGACGCGGATAAAGAACCTGTTGGCGGCTGAAGGCCAATAGTTGTCGAGTTAACGAAGCGGCGCGTTCCGCGGCAAGCTTGATTTCATTCAGATGTTTCGACACTCCGTGACCTGCACCGAGGCGATAAACGGCGAGTTCGCTGTATCCGATGATGACGGTCAGGATGTTGTTGAAGTCGTGCGCCACGCCGCCGGCCAGGCGTCCGATGGCGCCCATTCTTTGCGCTTGTCGAAGTTGGTTCTCGAGACGACGGGCTTCAGTGACGTCTTGTGTTACGGCGAGGACGCAGGGGGTGCCATCGACGTCGATAGCCTCAGCCGTCACGTTGGCTTCGCGGACCTCGCCCGACTTCGTGCGCAATCTGGTATAGAGTCCGCGACTCACGCTCGCGTCTTTGAGTTGCTGAAGCAATTTCGAGCGATCGAGAGTGTCAACCCAGATTCCGAGTTCCGTCGAACTGCGACCGATGACATCGCGGCGCTCGAAGCCGAGCATCTGCAGAAATGCGTGATTGACATCGACATAACGTCCGTCGGAGAGGGTACTAATCGTGATAGAAAGAGGACTAGAGCGGAAAGCCTTGGCGAAAAGATTCTGACGATAGCGCCCGTTGCGCCGAAGAAGAAGGAAAACAATCAGGATGAGGACGAAATTCAGTCCATAAGCAAGAGCGGCGGCAAGATTTTGGCCGGATTCTAGAAGGCTCAGGTTTTGAGAGGGCCCTTGCCCGTTCGAAGGGTCGGCGGTTTCAAGGGTCGGATTGGCCGGTCGAGCGGCGGCCTGAGCGAGACCCGCATGAGAACGAACTCCGAGGAACTGAAGCGAGGCTCCGACGCACAAGGCTACGAGCACCGTTAACATGATGCACAGTCTGGCGCTCGATACCGACTTCAACAGACCTCCAATGACGATGAACCGATAACTCGGCGAATGGACCGACCGCGGTCCATACCATCGCACATCCTTGAATGGCGGGAATACTTCAGCGTCGCTCAATTGCGTGGAAACTTCAATTCGTAGAAGTACCTATTCGGGCTTGCGTGGAATACCAGCCGCCAATTGATTCGTTACAGCCAAGATCAGAAGCTGCCATGTAGCAGCATTCTATGCGGTCAAAAGAATCACCACTTTTCGGGGTCCGATTAAGGTTAGGAGCCTGCTAGGGCGGCTGAGACAGGCATCCGTCTATGCCGCGGCGGCGAGCTGTGGTTGCGCGCAGTGAGCGCAGCGCGTAGCGTCTATGGCAATCTCACTCTTGCACTCCGCGCATTTCTTAGTCGTAGGATCAGCTGGCACTGGACTCTTTCGCATCCGCGCAATCATCGCGTTGACTGGCACGACCACAAAGAAATAAACAGCCGCTGCCACCAACAGAAACGCTATGCAGGCGTTCATTAAGTCTCCCACTGGGAAGAGCGTGCCGTTCACTGTAAACATGAGGGCCGAAAAATCAGGCTTGCGAACGAGCACTGCAATCAGCGGCGTCAGCAAGTCCTTGGTCACCGCAGTCGCCACGCCTCCGAACGCGGCGCCAATGACGACACCAACCGCCATGTCCACCACATTGCCGCGAAGAACGAACTTCTTGAACCCGTCTAACATAATTCCTCCTGTCCAAAGTCGAATTGCCCGGCAATTTAAGGGAGGTAGAGTTGGAGGGTCAAGCCTAAGCTTGCGAATGGTAAGTTTAATGAAGCTGCTCTTCGATCTCTGTGATCGGCTGCTGGCACTTAACCGCGATGGCAAACCCGGATCCCGGCCCCATCGATTTCACACGCACCACTTCGCCTTCCCCCAGAAGGACGACCGGACGGCGCGAAGATGGAGCGACAACATTCATCGTCAAGCTCACTTGGGTACGAACTGGAATCTGGTCTCCCGCCTCAACTAGGACGCCCTCGACACTTACGTTTTTGCTGATCGCATCGAGCGATCGAGCCACCCCGTCGGTCGCGAAGCTGAGGAAAACCGGGAATTGCAAATCAAATCGGCGGTGCTTTCTCGCCGGTGTATAAGTGCTGGTGGGATGGCCTTGACTGCAGTGCATGCGCTGATCTTACGTCTTTAACTCCTTCGACGGACAGCTGGAATTAGTACAACGTCCCAAGGGACATGCCCGGTTGCGCCAGCCGTTGAAACACCAGTCGATACAGGCCGACCCCCGGTCGATGCCCCACTGGCCGTCCGGCGGCCTGCGGCATGTACCTCAGGTATCTACCCTAAAGCAAAGGGTCGGACGACACTGTTGGGGATGAGCCGTCCCCCGGTCAGTCGGTCAGTGGAACCATCCGTTGAGGTTTCTTGGCTCACTATGATGAAATCAGCTGCGAAAAAGACCAGTTCGAAAAGCGCATTGAGAGCGGGACTCAGCCTGCTGCTTCTGGCATCCCTTGCTATTTTGATTGGCTGCCAGGGAATCAGCGCCGGCGGTACCGGCATTAAGAATTCTTCCAGCGCTTCGGGCACACTGGCCTCGAACTTAACTAGCCTCAGTTTCGGCGACGTCACAGTAGGAAAGAGCCAGACTCTTTCTGCAACGATCACCAACTCTGGCGGGGCCAGCGTCACAGTTTCTCAGATCGCGATTAGCGGTACCGGATTCAGTTTGAGCGGCACGACCGCGCCCGTGACACTTGCGGCTGGGCAGAGCGCAACTTTCAGCGCCAAGTTCGCGCCGGCTACGGCGGGCAGCGCCAACGGCAATGTCACTGTGACTTCGAATGCCTCGAATGCCAGCATGACGATTGCGATATCCGGAGTCGGCACGACCGCTGTCGCGCAATTGGGGACCTCTTCAACTTCTCTTAGTTTCGGCAGCGTCACCGTGGGAAAGAATCAGTCCCTGTCCGAAACGATTACAAATAACGGCGGATCAAGCGCGACGATTTCTCAGGTTGGAATCACCGGCACCGGCTTCACACTGTCCGGCATCTCGACTCCCGTGACGCTGGCAGCGGGCCAGAGCACGACGTTTGGGGTTGAGTTCGCTCCGTCATCGGCGACCAGCGACAGCGGAAGCGTCACCATCACCTCAGATGCTTCCGATCCGACGTTAACTGTCTCACTTTCTGGAAGCGGCACGACGACTGTCGGACAACTCGGTCTTTCACCAAGCACGCTCGCTCTTGGCAGCGTCGTAGACGGAACCAGCGGCTCGGCGTCGGGAAGTCTTACAGCCACGGGGGCGAACGTGACCGTGACCGCCGCGGCTACGAACAACTCCGTATTCTCTCTGGGCGGGCTATCTCTGCCGGTGACCATCGCTGCCGGCCAAAGCCTGCCGTTCACGATCACTTTTAGTCCGCAGACCACTGGAGCTGCAAGTGCGACGCTCACTGTGACCAGCGATGCTTCGCCCACGACTTCGACCGAAGCACTGACAGGAACCGGGATGGCGGCTCCAACCCACACCGTCAGCTTGTCGTGGGATGCGAGTACGTCATCGAGCATCTCCGGCTACAACGTCTATCGAGCCGTGTACACCAACTCCTGCGGTTCCTATTCGAAGATCAACACAGTGTTGAACACAACAACCCTCTATGCCGATTCAACGGTGGTAGACGGCACGGCCTATTGCTACGCGGCCACGGCCGTGAATACGAGCAACGAGGAAAGCGGCTATTCGAATATCGTCAGCAACATTCAGATTCCGCCGGCGTAGTGCCCATCGCTAAGCGGAAGGCTCCTCGCTGAATACCTGGCTCGCACTCATTTTCGTCCCATGTCGCTCGCCGCGAGTCAGATTGAAGGCAGTATTTACCAAGCCGACGTGGGAGAACGCCTGCGGAAAATTGCCAAGCTGACGCTTAGTGATGGAATCATATTCCTCGGATAGAAGACCAACATCGTTTCGGACTGCCAACAGCCGTTCAAACATCCGCACAGCGTCGTCATGCCGGCCTTGCAATTCATAATTGTCTGCCAGCCAGAATGAACAAGGCAGAAACGTTCCTTCGCCGTGAGGTAGTCCATCGACGGCTGGATCCTGCGTGTAGCGGCCAACGAAGCCATTGGACATCAAGTGCGTTTCGATGGCTTTAACCGTGCCCAGAACCCGGGGATCGTGGGGCGGCAGAAATCCCACAAGCGGCATCATCAGGATGCTAGCGTCGAGATGTTTACTGCCGTAATACTGCACAAAAGAATTCAGATCTGCGTCATACCCATCCCGGCACACTTGCCGGTGGATAGCTGATCTCAACTTCTTCCATCGGGCCGTCTCGGTCTCGAATCGTCCCAATTCCGCCGATCGGATCAGCCGGTCAACCGCAACCCACGCCATCACTTTGGAGTGGACAAAATGCCGACGCGGGCCCCGGACCTCCCAAATCCCGTCATCGGGCCGTTCCCATCCCGTTTCCAAATACTCCAGCATCGCCAGGGCCACTTCGTGCCGCTCATGTTCGGGTGCTCCCAAACCTGCCTCTCGAGCCAGGAAAAGCGTATTGGCGACCTCTCCGAAGATGTCGAGCTGAAATTGCGTGTAAGCCGCGTTTCCAGTGCGAACCGGGACTGATTTTTCATACCCCTGCAGCCAGGGCAGCTCCAGTTCTGTGAGCCTGCGCTCTCCATGGAGCCCGTAAAGAATATTCAGTTCGGAAGGACTGCCGGCGACCGCTCGCAGCAGCCACTCCCGCCAGTCGCGGGCTTCATCAAGATATCCGGCTTGAAGCAGAGCTTGCAGGGTTAGGCTAGCATCCCTCACCCAGCAGAAGCGGTAGTCCCAATTTCGGACGCCACCCAGCAGTTCCGGCAAGGACGTTGTCGGAGCGGCAACTATTCCGCCAGTGGGAAGAAATGTAAGTCCCTTAAGGGTGATGAGAGAGCGCAGGACCGCATCCCGCCATTTACCCCGATAGGCACATCGATTAGACCATTTCCTCCACCATTTTTCCGTTTTCTCTATCGCAGCCTCGAGCTGGACCTCTGTCGGCTCGTGTTCATACGAGCGATACCAGGTCAGACCAAAGGAGACTTCTTGCCCCTCTGCCACGTTAAACTCGGCATCGGTCTTCATGTTTTCGCTATGTAACCGGATATCCGAACGCAACCGAATCATGTCTGGACCGGCAATTGCCGAAATTCCATGATCGGCGCGTCGGACCCACGGAATTACCGATCCGTAATCGAACCGGATCACCAATTCCAGCTTCATCTGCACTTGCCCCTTCGTCCCCACCACAAGCCGCAGGAGCTCAGGTGTTCGGTCGCGAGGCATCATAAAGTCAATCAGCTTTACAGATCCGGTCGCGGTTTCGAACTCCGTTTCCAGAATGAGACTGCCGTCGCGGTACTGGCGCCGAACGGCCAGGATCGGTTCGACGGGAGAAATTGACCAATAGCCGTTTTCGGGGGTGCCGAGGAGGCCCGCAAAGCACGCCGGAGAATCGAAGTTTGGAAGGCACAGCCAGTCGATCGAGCCTTGTTTTGAAACCAGGGCTGCTGTATGGCAATCACCTATCATTGCGTACTCTTCAATTGGTAAGGACAGGCACGCCCTCCTTCGCAAAAGTATAGCCCCCGTCGAAACCTTGTTTCGGGAGACGGGCTTTGGGAGCGCCGTCTTCCAGGGATTTCCAACGCGAGCAATGTCTTGGATGCCGAGATGAGCCGAGACAGATGGATACGTTTAATCCTGCGGCGCAGCGTTTAGAGCCCTCCGCACGTCTGAACGCACGTCGCTCGCGTCCAATTGTGGCCTGGGTCATCGACCCGGTGCCCAGGTGGGTATGTCCTATCGGCATCTGTGCCTTCGTGACAAAACATTGCAAACTTCTTGCATGCGACTCCCCCAGTCCAGTAGTAGCCCTCTTTCCATTCGTGTCCTTTTCCTGTTCTCCTTCTTGTTTTCGGTAGCGATATCGCCGATGCATGCTCGGGGGACGTCGCAACAGCTACGCAGCTCACCGGCGAACATCCGGTTTGGCTCCGTCGTTGTCGGGCAGTCGGAGAGTCAATCCGTGACCCTGACGAATTCCGGGACGACAAGTGTCACGATTTCGGCAATTACGCCAAATGGTTCTGGGATCAGTGTTTCCGGCTTGACCTTGCCCGCGACGGTGGCGGCCGGACAGAGCGTCAGCCTGACCGTAAGTTTCTCTCCGACGTCCACAGGATGGGTCGGCAGCGAAGTTACGGTAACCAGCACAGCGTCGAATTCTAACCTTCAGATCGGCTTCCACGCGAACGGCGTGAGCATCGATCCGATGACTGCAGCGCCTTCGAGCCTCTCGTTTGGGTCGGTCTCGGTAGGCAGCAGTTCAGCGCTCTCGGTCTCGCTGACCAATACCGGATCGGGGATCGAAACGTTGACAGCTTTCCAGACCACGGGTAGCGGCTTCTCGGTAAGCGGTCCGAGTCTTCCTCTAGTGCTGAACAAAGGTCAAAGCACGACTCTAACCGTCACCTTCGCTCCGCCAAGCTCCGGCACTCTGACGGGCAGCATCTTTGTTCCGGGCCCGGGCCTCAGCATACCGTTGACCGGAACAGGAGCGTCAGGAAGCGGTCAATTGACCGTGGCTCCCGCTTCCATGAGCTTCGGGAATGTGGACATTGGAAGCAGCACGACCCAAGCATCGACTATAACGGCCAACGGAGGCAGCGTCACCATCTCGTCCGCATCCAGCAGCAGTTCACAGTTCTCGCTCTCCGGTCTCTCGCTGCCCATGACTCTGAATTCGGGTCAGAGTGCATCAATCAATATCGCATTCGCGCCGACGACCAGCGGAGCAGCGTCCGCAACGCTAACCTTCACGACATCCACCAGCACGAAGAGTACGGAAGCTCTCAGCGGTACGGGCGTTTCGACACAATACAGCGTAAGTCTATCCTGGAACGCGAGCACATCCTCCGTGACCGGCTATAACGTGTATCGTGGCCTAACTTCTGGCTCGTATACCAAGATCAACAGCACGCTTGACCCTAGCACCACTTACACGGATAACTCGGTCGCTGCGGGCACTACGTACTATTACGCTGCGACAGCGGTGAATTCCAGCGGACAGGAAAGCAGCTACTCCAGTCCCATACAGGTCTCGGTACCGTAGACTGAATTCGCCGAGATGTCGGTGCATTGTTCGACGACACACAAGTCGGAATCGGTCATTCGATCAATTCCGCACCCAACTTTGCCAATTCAGCGTCCTCTTTGGAGGATAGGCCACTAACCGCGACGGCTCCGATAACCTCGCCGTTCTTCCTGACAGGTACACCTCCGCCCCAACCCACAAACTTCGGGTCGCCAAAGTAAGCGATGTCATGACCCTTTTCCGGATGTTTCACCTTCTCGCCAATCTCGTGCGTCGGCTTCCCCGCCAGAGCAGCGGTCCACGCTTTATTCATTGCGATGACAACCGAGGCTACCGAGGCATTATCCATGCACGCAAAAGCAATCAGTTCGCCGCGGCAGTCGGCGACCGCGACGACAACTGCTTTTTCGATTTGCGAAGCCCTCTCCACAATCACATCCACCGCGTGCTTTGCTTCCGAATAATCGATCGTTTGCATCGTGATCATAGTTTGGGAAGAATACCGAGTTCTGCGAAGTGAAGGAATAGACAATCGTGGCTTCAAAAACTCAAAAGCCCGACACAAGCCGGCGTCGCGAGCTTCAAGGGAGAATCTCGAACCCAGCCATTTTTAGATCGCTCCGAAGTTGTTCCATCGATTGGACGCGAATCGCATGAATTCCCAGAGCTCTCGCCGCCTGGATGTTTACGTCACGATCATCCAAAAACAGCGCTTCTGAGGCAGCGACATTTAAACCTCGAAGTGTGTGTTGATAGATATCGTGGTGCGGCTTGATCATTCGGACTTCCGCCGAAAAGGTAACGAAATCGAACAGCTTGATCCACTCAAATTGAGCACGGCAGTGCGTCACCATTGTTGAGTGCATATTGGATAGAAGCCCGACCTTCAATCCCGACTCACGAAGACGATGCGCCCAATCGATCATTTCAGAATTGATGTTGCTCCACATTTCCAAATCAAGCTTGCAGATTTCTTCCAGTTCCCGTGGCCCAATCGCGTTACCAGCATCTGCCGCAAGCATCGACCAATACGCTTCGGGAGACAGATCTCCACGATCGTAGGCCCCGCGATTTCGCTCCCAGATTTCGGGAAGCCTTTCCACAGTAACTCCGAATGATTCAGCGAGCCGGGTAATCTCTTCCGGCTTCGGCCGATGACACAGGACTTCTCCATAGTCAAAGATGACGGCTCTCCACTGGGTAATTAGGTTGGAATGATTGCTGGACATTTTGCCTTCGAGTTTACTATTTCCGCTTAATTTCGAGCGTTGACCTCAAGGCTGTTGACCGCTAGCGCGGGGGCTTTCGGGACGAATCAGCAACGCCAGCCGCGGAAAACTAAACTGCCCAGCAGCGTCGTCGATGACATTGACCTGGCACGTATAAAACCCAGGCTTCAATGGACTCAATGGCAAATCGAGTTGGAACACACCAGCCTTGCGGTCGCGAGCATTCAACTCGGTCAGCTCCACCGTGGAACTCTCGAAGACCTTGGCTTTTCCGCGAAAGAATGCGACGTTGGTCAGAAGTCTTATCCCGGGCTTAGATTGAGGCGCATCCGGCGCCGGAGCCGCGCGCCCCGGATCATACACTTCGTAATAGAGCCGCAAGTGTTGTGTTGCCGAAAAGACGTGGGTAACGTTCGGAATAATCTCTGAGCCATCGTGTATGAGTGGACTCGAGGGCCCGCCCTTCTTTGCAGGCTGTAGTTGACTGGCGAGCACGACCGAACTCATCTTCAATACGGGAGCTTTGAGATCGGGTATCTCCAGATCGGTCTCAAACGAACCCATGCGCCCGGTCTCATTTTCCCTGACGACAAACTTAAGGTGAAATTTTCCTGGCGGCAGGCTGATGCCGGTGTCGTATTGCACGTTTTTCTTACGAACGTCGGACGAACTATCGACCGCGAGCTTGACAGTATCTCGAATTCTGTTCACCGGATGATGTTCGGAGTCGAGAACCACACCGATCACATCCAAGGTTGCCTTGTCGCGATCGCTGCTGCGCGTGAACGGAATTTCTGAACCGGGCACCACCAGCGAAATCGGAATATAGAATTTGTTCGCTTCGAGCCGAAAGTAAGCGTCACCGAGATAAAGAGGTAGATCCGTCGTCGGCAGTTCGGAGGCCAGTTCCTGCTCGAGTTGCAGCTCCTTGTCGTCTTTTGTGGAGTGCCGATAATCCGCCGGAGCGTAATAGCCACGCCGGTATTCAACCTTTACGCCCGGCGTATTCACTTTTACAGAAATCCGCCTGTACCGCCCGTCCTTCGCGGGATTCGTGCTGTGATAGCCCAACAGATAGTACGTCGACGTATCTTGTTGCACGCCTTTGAAAACCTGACTGAAATCGTTGGAATCAAGGAACGCGCGTCCACCTGTATCGCTCGCCAGAGTTACCAGCGTTTCCTGGGTAGTGAAATTCGAATTCAATGCATTGATCGAAGATTGCCCCGAATATGCGGACGTGCCACGCAGGCTGGCGTTCTGGGCCTCTCCGCCAGCGACAAGCGCCTGCAGGCCACGCAGATCCATCGTGTAGATCGCCATGTTGGCGCGTACGGCGGCGTTCGTAGCGGCACGCAATTCTGACTGGTTCTCGATCCCTGTGCGATCCATCCCGCTTGAGAAATAGATCAGCGATTTCTTCTGCTGCATGTGCGACAGCTTCTCGGCCACAGAGCGCAGTGCTTCCAGGCGCCGATCGGTATTAAAGATGTTGTATTCAGTATCGTCAGCTGTGAACGGCTGCCCCGTGTCGGGCGTGCCTTCCGTCGAACCCGTCGTGCCTTCTTCGAAACCCTGCCCACTTCCCTCTCCAAATGCTTGGAGCTGCTTTTTGAGAAGGTCGTGATCCGCCGTGAAGTCCTGGTTCACTAACAACGAACTTCCCAACGAGACGATTGAGACCAAATCTGCCGGAGCCATCTGCGTGTCAACATAGTGCTCCGCCGAAGTAATCGCGCGATCGATTTCGTCCGGCTCCATGGCCGAGAGATCGAAGAATAGAACAATGAGGCGGCGATCCTTGAACCGATCAGCATCGGAATTAGAGGGCGTAGCGCCGACTGGTGGTGTTGCAGGAGCAGCCTGACCGGGCAGAGGTTTCGCCTGCGCTACGTCTTGTGTCGCCACCGCATCAATGTTTTCTACATCGAACGAAACGACTTTCTGCGGTTTGTTGTCTTCCAGAATCGTGAAATCCTGCGGCTTCAAATCCCGCACGAAGTTCCCGCTCTTATCCTTTACCGTGACATTGACGAGCACGAGATCGCTCTGCACCCGAAACGTGTAGTCGGCTTGCTCCTGTGCGGGTACAGACAAACACAGCAGAGCCGACCCCACGAAGATCGCCAGGGTTTTCTTTACAAAATGGCTCAAACTGTGGACCATCGGAATTCTCCTCAGAAGCGAAAGCGTGCCGTCATCGTTATGCGCCTCATCGATCCGACACCTGTCACGCGACCAAACGTCGGCGACGTGACTGACGCATCAATTGACGAATAATTTGGGATGTTAAAAACGTTCGTTGCCTGCGCGCGGAACTCCAGTACGCGTGATTCGTTCAGCGGTATGACTCTTGTAAGAGCCATATCGAACACCTTACTGCCGGGACCAATGATGCTGTTACGCCGCACATCGCCATAGGGGCTTGTCTTGAGCGGCTGCGCAAATGCCGCCGTATTGAACCATTCCGCTACCGTCGGATGCGAGAGCTGGATCGATTGCCCCGGCACAATATTGGGTCGAACCGTGCCGCTCGTTCCTCCTTCCAGTTCCTCGGACTGATCCACATATCGGGGAGTGAAGGGCAATCCTGAAGCGATCGTCCAATCACCGCTCCATTGCCAGTCTCCGAAGATGGTACGCCAGGGCGTATTGCCGATGAGCCATTTCTTGTCATGGCCGAAGGGCAACTCCCACAAATAGTCGGCAGTGAATCGATGCGTCTGGTTAAAGCTTGAGAGTCCGCGTTCAGCCGACAGATCCGAAGGGTTCTGTGCGACACTATTGGCTCCGCTCCCCGCCGAGGCGGTTGTCCCGCCTCCTCCAGCACCCGTTCCGCCGGCTCCCAGACCCGCACTGCCCGAACCGACGGTCGCTCCCGCGCCGATTGATGACGCATCGTCGAGCGACTTCGAGAATGTATAAATCCCTCCGATGGAAAAACCGTTCGCCAGTCGTTTGCGCAGCCGTACCGACCCGGCGTTGGCTTCCGCATTGCCAAGCGACGTTTCGTACGTGAACGCTTGAACGTTCGGAACCAGAATCTGAAAACCGCCAAGTGGTGCAACTGTGCGATTCGGCGCTTCCAGGATGTCGAGATCCGTTCCTTTCGTACCGGTGTAGTCGATATTCAAAAGCAGCGTGGGGCGGATTTGTTGTTGAATGTCGAGATTGCGAATCTGTACATAGCCCAACCGGTAGTTTGGATTCACGGCATAGTTATTGGTGATTTCGGCGCCTGTGCAGGATGGGAAACCGTTTTGCAGAGTCAGGCCACAGGTACTCGATTGGATATTCGTTGTCGCAGTCGAAAACGGCGGTTGAAATGCCAATTGCTGCGCGATTGTCTGGTACGCTCCGGTGTTGTAATTGATGCCGTATCCGCCGCGGACAACCGTTTTTGAAAACGGCTTCCATGCGAATCCAACCCGCGGTGCAAAATTGTTTCGGTCTGGACGCACCAAGCTCGCCGGCAAACTCCCGCTGTAAGGGCTGCGTTGTCCCGGCAAGACCAATGCAACCGCGGATGTCGCGAGTCCGGCCTGATGCGTCAGCACCCCTGGAGCGAGATCCAGATTGGCGATGAGGTTATTCTCTTCCGTGAAGGGAGAAACGTATTCGTAGCGGACACCTGCATTCAGCGTGAAGTTCCCACGCATCTTCCACTCGTCTTGCGCGTATAAATCCCAATAGTTGCCGTGGAAATGGTAGTTGTTCTGGCCAAATTGAACTGAGGTTTGTTGCGGAAGACCAAGCAGAAAGTCAGCGAAGTCGTAGCCCGTGCCCGCAACCTGGGAACCTCCGACAATTTCTGACGTATTGATTCCACTGAAAATAAACGTCCCGCGCGCGTTACTACTCGCTTCATTGTTAAGTTGCACGCGCCGGAAGTCACCACCCCATCGCAACGAGTGCTTGCCATGGGACCAAACGACGCTGTCGGAGAATGTGTAAGTTTGGTTCCGTAGCAGCTGTGGATTCGTATCCTGCAGACTGGCGAAATTGCTGAAAGAAAGAGCTGGCAAGCCCCAATCGAATGGGTTGGTCGACACACCGGTAATTCCCAACGCGCTATCAATATCGTTGTTGAAGGCGTAAAGATTCTGCGTGTGCGTCCGACTGCGGTTGAAGTCGAACCGGAGGCTATTGGTCAACTTCCCGATACTCTTAATATAACCAATCGGCACGTCGAAACTTCGAACGCTTGTGCTTCCCCCAACGCTCGGAAAAGGATTCGTGATATTGGAGTCTGCTCCGTGATAGTGAAACCCGAGAGTCAAATTATTCCGCGGGGCCCGTCTTCCTCCTCCACCACCACGCCGACCGGATGCCGGCGCGGCGCCGAACGTGTGATTGATGCGAATGTTCAGATCATCGCTACTGCTATTGGCAGAAGTAACGAAATGAAAATTCTGATACGCTCCGGGCAGATTTGGCAAAGGGATATAAGCTAGGAGCCCCGACGCGATCGGGCTGATGTGCGTGATCGTGTTGTTGGGAAATATCGTCCCGGTCGACGGATTGAAAATCTGAACCGGCCGCCCCGCAGCCGAACCTGAAGTGTAAGTGGTCTGAGAGAAATTCCCTTGCCGCTCAAGCAACGTCGGCACCGTCGAAAACTGATCGAACGGATTTTCGCCTCTCCTGCCGTTGTAGTTGGCAAAAAAGAAGGTCTTCGCTCCGCCGTGATAAATCTCAGGGATATTTAGCGGCCCGCCAAGCGAGCCGCCAAAACTTTCTTGCCGGTAAGAAGGATTCGTTGCTGGCTCGCCTGCCAGCGCATACGGCGCGGCGTTCAATCCAGAATCTCCAATACCGAAGTAGACCGATCCGTGCGGATGATTGATGTCGAAACCGCGCCGGCCAATCGTCATGGCTCCTCCCCCGCCACCGCCTCCACCGAACCCTCCACCCGTACCTCCGCCTCCCGGTCCACCGAATCCGCCGCCTTGTGCGCCGAAACCTCCGCCTTGCTGGCGAGCATCGTTGATCCGCTGCTGAAGTTCGTCCCCGCTCATCGAATTGAACGGATTTGAAGTGTTGCCGGAAACTGCAATCGACTCAGTTGCGCTGTTGGGATCAATTCCCGGAACTGGCATACCGGAGGGCACCACATCGCCTGCTGGATTGCCCGACGTATCCTGGCCAGCCATATTTTGAAGAGCTGAAAGAGTCTGAAACCCGCGCTGCGCGCCAGTTTGTCCGGTTGGCCTTCGCGGCTGAGGAGTGGCTTCATGCGTCCGCGATAACAGCGTCAACTCAAAATTCGCAACTACGCTCAGGTGGTCCGCGTCGATTACGACACGCTGCGTGCTGTTGGCAAACGCGATCATTTGGACAGCCACCGTGTAAGAACCGTAGGAGGGCACGGCAGCGGTATACGTGCCATCGACATCACTCCAAGTCGAGATTTTCAAGGTAGAGGAGTCAACCGAAATTGAGACGGCCGCACCCGGAATCGGCGTGCTGCCGGACTTCACCACCCCGTGAACAGTTCCTGCAACCTGTAGGGTTGGCGAAGCCGGTTGATTGGGCGCAAGCTCACTCTGGGCGGAAAGGCCAGTCAGGCCGAGAAACAAATAAAGGCTCGGCACCAAACACCGACACATCCGCCCGCTCAACGTGATCATCGACCATTCGCCCCCGCGAAGGCAGTGCGGTTCTTAAAGCGATCATAGACGGATCACCTTGAGGTCACTGTAAAATTTTGTCTGTTTCGGTACTGCGTTCTGGCATGGAAGGCCCGAAGTTAGAGGTCGGAACCGCGCGGTGGTGTCGATCCCAATTTCTTACTAGCCTCATCGAGAGCTTGCTTTGGGTCTCGTCCTGTCACCTGCTTGTACCACGCGGGATGATGCGTCCACGCCCATGCTTCGCTCACGGTGCCGCGCGTCATTGCTTGCATGGTTCCGGGCTCGCCGATCGTGCTGAGGTAAATGTGGACGAAAATTCCCGCCAGCATGATGAGCGCCGAGATATCGTGGATTACGTAACTGATCGCTACAGGAGTGCGTCCGAAGATCTCGGGAAACCACATGATCACTCCAGTGATAACGTACGCTACGCAGCCGCCGACGATTTCCCAGAACATCCCCTTCTGTCCGGCGTTAAAGAACCCTACGTCCGAAGGTTCGACGCTGTCTCGATGAGTCACGTACTCCTTCAACCGTTTTATCCAGCGAGTGTCCCCCGGCCCCCAGGCCATCAAAATGAACCAGTTGAGCGCCTGCAGGCCAAAGAATAAAACAAAACCGAGTCCGAACCACGGGTGCAGCATCCGCGTCATTGCACCGCCACCGAACAACGGCGTGAACCAGCGGAAGATCCACGGCATGTAAATGCCGAAGCCCGACAGCAAAGCGAGAAAGAAAAAGATTCCATAGGCCCAGTGCAGGAACCGCGTATAGGCGCGGTGCCGCAGCAATTCTCCCGTATAAACTACAGTTAACCCGATTCGATTAATAAAGTGATCGGGACCGCGGCCAAGACGCTCTGCCGGAGTAGCCATTTAGTTGTCCTTCCTCGCTTCCCCGCCGTCGATCTCTTTTACCGGAGGCTGCGGTTGAACCCGGCGAGGTCCCTCCGTCACGTAGTGCAGAATCACCCCGGCAAAAGTCATCATCGAGGCAATCAATCCCAAGGGCTTGAACCAGCTTTTCCAAAGCGTGAACGCCAGCGGAATTTTCGGATTCTTCGGCAGGCCGCCATATTTCTCAGGGTTCGTCGCATCGTGCAGGATGTAGACGACGGAAGTTCCGCCGATCGTCTGCGGATCATAAATTCCTGCATCCTTAAGTCCGGCGTGTTGCTGCAGTTGCGTCACCCTCTTGCCGGCGAGTTGGAGCATGTCATCTTTCGTCCCGAAGTGCAGGCATCCGGTGGGGCAGGCTTTGATGCAAGCCGGCTCGAGTCCTGAACCCACACGGTCGGAGCATAGCGTGCACTTGTAAACTTTCTTCGTCGACGGATTGAACTTCGGAACATTGAACGGACATCCGGAGACGCAGAACTGGCAGCCGATGCAGTTCTCTTCCTGGAAATCAACAATGCCATTCCGATACTGAACGATCGCACCGTCGGCGGGACACGCAGCCAGACAGCCAGGATCGGCGCAGTGCATGCATTGATGCTTGCGCATGAGCCACTGGAATGATCCGTCATCATTGCTGACCTCATTAAATTTGATCAGGTTCCAATAGTTCCAGTTCGTATCCGGCATCGTCTGATACGTGTTGTCGAACATGGTGGGTTGGAACGGCATGTCATTCCACTCCACGCACGCGACCTCGCACGCCTTACAGCCGATACAGGTCGTGGTGTCGATCAGTTTGCAGACTTTTTCCTGGCGCTGAGTTCCCGCACCCGGCACGGGCCCTGGATGGCCTGAGATTTTCTGCACCTGCAGCGTCTTGCGATCGCTCAACTCTGGCCTCCTCTATGCTTTCTCGAGCTTCACCAGGAAGCCTTTAAATTCGGGTGTATACGCGTTGGGATCGATCACAGCGGGAGAAAGATAATTAGCCGGTGTCTTCGCTGTCTTTCCTTCATCTTCCGCGATGCCCCTGAATCCCCAATGAATCGGAATACCAATCTGAAAAGTCTTCTTGCCGTCGATCATCATTCCCTTGATGCGCCGCGTCACCATCGCCTTGGCGATGTACTCCGCTCGAGCACTGGTTACTTTGACTCTTTCGCCTCCGCGTAATCCCAGCTGGTCGGCAAGCTCCGCGGGAATCTCCACGAACGGCTCTGGAACGAGCTGCACATTCATCGGGTTGTTCTTCGTCCAGTAGTGATAGTGCTCGGTAAGGCGGTACGTAGTGCAGATGATGTTGAATCCCTGCTCGACAGTCCCGAACTTATCCATATCGCTCTTGAATCTTTTCGCGATCGGGTTCTTGGACTGCGCAGGATGCAACGGATTCTCAATCGGGCTCTCGGTCGGCTCGTAGTGCTCGGGGAACGGTCCATCCGCGACCGCTCCGATCGGCACGAACAGACGGCCCACACCTTCGGGATTCATGATGAACGGTCCCATGTGAGCCTTAGGATCTGAGTCTGGCTTGAAATCCGGCACATCATTTCCGACCCACTTTTGTTTGGACTCATTCCACCAAACTTGTTTTCGATCTGGGTCCCACGGCTTGCCGCTGACATCACAGGACGCCCGGTTGTAGAGCACGCGGCGATTCATCGGCCACGACCATGCCCAGTTGGCATGAATCCCGAGGCCTGAGGGATCTTCCGGGTTTCTCCGTTGCGTCAATGCTCCGGCTTCAGTCCAAGATCCGCAGAAGAGCCAGTTGCCGGACATCGTCGAGCCGTCGTCACGCAAGAACGAGAAGCCCGGAAGCTGCTGATCCGCTTTGATTGTGGTGTTCGTCTTGGCGTCGGTTACGTCGGCGACCGCCTTCCCGTTCAGCTCCTTCGCAACTTCGGAAAGCGATGGATTATAGGGATTGGTGTAGCTCCACGACGCTTTCAAAATCGGATCGGCAAATTTGCCGCCCTCTTTTTGATACTTCTCGCGGACCTTCAGGAAGATGCGCGCCAAAATTTCCTGATCGAGTTTGCAATCGCCGGGCGGAGGAACGGCGGCCCACTTCCATTGCAGCCATCGCGCGGAATTGACGAACGTCCCATCCTTCTCAGCAAAACCAGCTCCGGGCAGCCGGTAGACCGTCGTATTGATCTTCTTCATGTCGTCCGCTGTGGTGCCCGGAGCGCGCCAGAACTCGCTGGTCTCGTCCGGATAAATCTCGCAGACGACGAGAAAATCCGCCTTTTTCAATGCTTCGATATTCTTCTTGGCATTCGGCCCGATCATGACACCATTCATGCCGAATGCCATCATGCCCTTCACCTTGCCGTTGTACATGTCATCCCAGATCTCGACCCACGAATATTTACGATCAATTTTGGGAAGCCAGTTGAACCCGAAATCGTTTTCTTTCGTTGCTGCATCTCCGTAGAGCGCCTTGAGCAACGACACGGTGAACGCCGGAGTGTTCGACCAATAATTGAACGAGTCCCATTCCTTTGGTTTGGACGGTTTGGGCGTCGTGCGCGTGAGGTAGGCCTTTAGATCCGTATCTGCAGGCGACGGCATCTTCAGATAGCCGGGGAGGATATCGAAGATTCCCGCCATATCGGTCGCTCCCTGAATATTCGAATGCCCGCGAAGTGCGTTGACTCCTCCGCCAGCGCGTCCGACGTTGCCCATCAGCAACTGAATCATCGCCGCCGTGCGAATCGTCTGTGTGCCGGAAGAGTGCTGGGTCCAGCCCACGGCATAGATAACCGTGGCCACCTTCTTCATGTCGCCGTTCTGACGAATCGACGTGAACGTCTCCCAGGCCCGAAGCGCCTCTTCTTTGGGGATCCCCGTGATGCGCTCCACCATTTCGGGCGTGTACCGGGAATACTGCTGCTTCAACAGTTGGAATACGCAGCGAGGATGCTGCAGCGAGAAATCGTACGCAACATTCGGTGGTAGCATCGGCGGAGGAATCGGCCCTCCACCCATACCCTTTGCGCCTGCCGGACCTTGCGCCTGATATCCCTGACCTTCCGCCTTGCTCGACGATGCCCCGGCCTGGCCATGTTCGGCTGCTCCACTTGGGTGAGAAGTCGCGCCTACTGCCGACGTTGCTCCGCCTTCCTCGTAGTTCCAGGTGGTCTTGTCGTATGTCTTGGCGGTCTGATCGAATCCGGAGTACAAGCCGTCCTCGGGAAGTTTGAATCCGTCCTTCACGATGAATGCGGCGTTGGTGTAATTGACGAGGTATTCCTGATTGAAGCGATTGTTCTGGAGCGCGTAGTTGATCAGTCCGCCGAGGAAGGCGATGTCAGATCCGGCGCGTATCTGAAGGAATTGGTCAGCCTGCGATGCTGTCCGAGTGAACCTGGGATCTACGACGATTACTTTGGCGTTGCGGTTGCGTTTCGCTTCGACAACCCACTTAAATCCGCACGGATGATTCTCAGCTGGATTGCCGCCCATGATCAACATCATGTCGGTGTTCTTGATGTCGACCCAGCCGTTGGTCATCGCCCCGCGTCCGAATGTTGGCCCCAAACTGGAGACCGTGGGGCCGTGTCAAACACGTGCCTGGTTTTCCAGGCACGTCACCCCCATCGAACGCATTGACTTCACAACCAGATAATTGAACTCGTTGGTATCGGTGCAGCCGCCGGCGAAAGCCATACTCTCCCATCGGTTCACCGTTTTGCCATTCTTGTCCTGCTCGATGAAATCGGAGTCACGGAGCGCCTTCGTCCGAGTCGCGATCTCGTCGATCGCCTGATCCCAGGAAATATCTTCCCAGTGGTCGGACCCTGGGCGGCGCACCTGCGGCTTCAGCAAGCGCCTGTCATTGACGATGTCCTGCAGCAGCGAAGATCCCTTGGGGCAGAGAGTGCCTCGGTTGATCGGATGGTCCGGGTCGCCCTCCACATGGACCACTTGCGGCGTCACGTTCTTCGCGCCGTCCCCAATCGTATGGATAATGACGCCGCAGCTGACCGAACAATAAGGACAAGTGCTGCGTGTCTGTGTGGTGCGCGAAATTTTCAGCGAAGACGTCTGGGCATAAAGAGGCTGAAGATCGAATCCCAGAGCCGAAAGCCCGACTGCGCCAGCTACCCCTGTTCTTAGGAAGGATCGTCGAGAAAGGTCCATTCAGGTCTCCGGAGGCTAAGACTTTGCTGGAAGCAATCTTTTAACGCGCTTGCGGGGCATGGCGGACACCCGCATTTTCAACGAAAACTACACCTTCGCTCAGAAGGTGTCAATGTTTATAGGGCGCGAATGTTAACGCCGTGTTAAAAACCAATCATATTGCGAATGATCTTCGTATACCCCAAGCCGCTTGCCCAGACGTCTAGAACCGCCAGCGCAGCTTCATCGACCAGGGGAACCGCCAAGCCGTCTATGGTCATGTCCACGGCCTTTAAATATCGTTGGCAGTTATCACAGGCCTCCACGTGGACGTACTTCCAGGCCTCGGAGGAATAGTGCGGCAGTTTCTCTTTGTCCTCTTCGCCGCACCAGGGACACACTATTCTGCGAAAATGCCACTCACATAAGCAGAAGGAACACCAAAGGGATCGACTCGCTCCCTCCCCTTCGGGCCGCAACAGCGCCATTTGCGGCAAGCCGCCGCATACGGGACAGACATTTTGGTTATAGTTGCGATCTTTCGGCAGTTGCCGCTGAAGATTCTCGGCCATCGGCTGCAGGCACACTCGCACAAAGAAGTCCTCAGCGGCGACCGAGCTAGCTTCTCCCGGTGTCAACGCTGCCTCAACCAGTTGGCGCCATAGCGACTCGCCGGACTGATGTACCCTTCTCGCCTCAAAACCCAAAGGTTCGGGCCCACGCTCAATGCTAAGGGAAAGGATTGCAGGTAGTTCGGCACAAACGGCGCCCACATCAATCTGTTGGCGCAAGGGAATCGCAGCATCAATCGCCACGCTCGACCGGCAAGCCAGATCAGATTGGAACTCCAGAACGGCCTGGTAAAAGCGTAACGCATTTGCGATTGCTGAATGTTGGCTCTGCAAATGTTGAGCTCGCTGAATTCTAGCGTCCCACCGTCCCCGGCAATCCTCTATCGAATTTTGCAAAGTGGCCTCGCGCCGCTCATCTTGCCACAACTGCCCGTGAAACTTAAACCTTCCCCAGAAAAAAACTCTCACGGGCATATTGCCGATTTACAACTTGTTGACAAGGTTGTGACAAGGGTTTCGCAGGCTTTGACGAAGATAAATCGATTCGAATATCAGTTCTGCCGGTCCTTGCGAAGATCCTGTCGATATGGGCTCTCCAGACTTCTTGCGCACTCATGCAGAGACCCCGCTATGCGAAACATATGCGGTAGGCGGCGTTGTCTGCCGCCTGGCGACAAACTCCGAGCGGATGCTAGTCGCAGCGCGCAAAAGTTTCTCACCTGTGAAGATCGCTCCGCCGCCTGCAGATCTCACTCTCCGATTTTGGGTGGACGCCGATGATTGTACCCAGCAGCCTTGGCCGAAGCCTTACGTTCGAGGGCTGGATGAATTGGTATTTGTGGGACTCAACGCCCGAAGTTCGATCCTTGCCGATCTGCGCAAGCGCCGAATGATCGGGCGAATCTCTCCCGCATTGGCCGACGACTCTCGTTACTGGAGAACGGTAGTCTTTCCCATCCTGTTTTCGGTCGTGGCGGGGTCGATTGGTCTTGTGGAAGTGCACGCCTCGTGCGTGACAAGTGATCGGAACGGAGTCTTATTAGTTGGACCATCGCGTTCTGGCAAGTCGACTCTTGCTTTCGCATTCGTGGAGGCAGGGTTCCAACTGTTGTCAGACGATCGTGTATTCGCTTCTGTCCAGCGGGATGGGTTACTCGCCTTTGGTTTATCAAGACCGTTGAAATTACGACGAGATGCGATGTCATGGTTTCAACAAGCTCGGGCGGTGAAGCAAATGGACCGTCAGGGCGAGGAAAGTGTCTGTTACATCGAACCGGAGGAACCAACGACCCAATGGACATCGCAGCCCTCTATACCTCGCGCCCTGATCTTTCTTGAACGACAGGATACGGCTGTTTTTCGCATGATTCCCATGACCCCCGCAGACGCCAAGTACCACATCGAGACAGATGTGATGGCCGAACTTCCGCGGGCAATGAAAACCCAAAAACGTGTGATCGGTGCTCTTTCGGCCCTCCCTTGTTGGCGATTGCAATATGGGGGACTCCCACCCCAGGTAGTTGCGGAGCAGATTCTTAGCTCTTTGTTTGGATACGGGGCATTCGAGCGGTGAAATGGACGCAGGTGGAAACGATCCCAAAACATGTTGAGCCATCGAACCAGGTCAACTCCCCGTCAGCTCGTGATGCTGGTCGTTCGCGAAATCGCCAGGACTTGCTGCGTCGCTTCACGGCAACTCCACACGCTGTCGACCTGCGGCTCATGCGGAGGACGCTTCGACTGGAGAGCAACAACCGGTCGATAGTTGACTTGGCGTTGAAATACTTCAAGCGCCATCAATATGGAACTTCTACACCTCCCGAATTTCGTTGGCGCATCGTGACGGAACCTGATTCGAAAACGCAGTCTGGCAGTCTGCCTTTGTCCGCTTTTTCGGAAGGCGGGATTCGATACGTCAACATCGGTCAAAGAAGTTTTCTCGCGGTGGATTTGGAAAAGCGAGAAGCAGTTGCTTTTCTTGCGGAGTCGTTCGTAGAACCGGATGCCCGTCTGAGGCATCGACCTCCGTTGGACATATTGTTCTCGATGACTGCGTCGAGTCTGGGATTGACGCCCCTATCGGGCGGTTGCGTGGGCACGCGCGAAAAGGGAGTGTTGGTGTTTGGGCCACCGAACTCAGGCAAGACTACGGCCTCCTACCTCGCGTCGAAACATGGCTTTGAGTTTCACGCGGATCAAGTTGTCTTCCTTGATGCGCGGGGCGATAACCTCCACGCCTGGGGCGATCCCTTTCCCGCGGTGTTCCGTCCAGAGACGCTCGACTTCTTGCCCGAACTTCGTCAGACGGCCCGCCAGTCCACTTATGTTGATCTTTCCTTCTATTACTACGATAAGTC
This sequence comes from uncultured Acidobacteriota bacterium, assembly GCA_963793945.1. Classification (GTDB taxonomy): domain Bacteria; phylum Acidobacteriota; class Terriglobia; order Terriglobales; family Acidobacteriaceae; genus Sulfotelmatobacter. Next base: position 325,439 of record CAWCCE010000006.1, read on the forward strand.
GGGAATGCAATCGCAATATGCAAGTCCCGTAACGCCAGTGTGCAGCGTATTTCTGAATCGGACCGGTACAGGCGAGCCGGAGCTTCGAGAAATCGTGGCCGAGGAAGCTGATTTCGCGACTACAGGACTGTACGCTTTTCGAGGAAGGACCGCAAATTTTACGGTCAGATCCTACTGGGGCTGACGGCTCTCGTCCAAAGCCCGGTTTACCACTTACGGTATGCGAAGTGATCCAGAATCGCAGCTGCTTATATCGAGAAGATGCTCCATATGAAAAGAATATTGTGGAAGACCATCGCAGGATCATTCGGCTATCTCGCCATCGCGATTGCATGCGTAGTGCAATGGAAGGGATCTCGACACTGGATTCGCTTGGACGGGATTGCGGCTAGCTACTTCGCTCTGCGGTTCGTTGGATCCGTTCATTCGATCGCTTCGAGTCTTGACGCGTTCCGTTCAAGGCCGTTGCGGAGGGAGTGGTGGGCGCTGGACTCGGATCCTGAAGGTCCAAAATGGGTGATGTTGCTCATGACATTCGATCTGCTCGTCTTCCTCGACTACGGACACTGGCGGCTGACTCCCTCGCTTTTGCAACCTAGAGTACAGATGATCGGTCTCGCACTCTATCTGGCCGTTACGCTTTGGCAGATCTGGACTGACGCCTACCTCGCCCATTACTTCGACAAGCACCAGGCGCCACTCGTTCCGATGAACCACGGACCATACCGATATGTGCGACATCCGAGGTATGGAGCGGCAATCGTCGGAAAGATCGCGATGGCGCTGACCTTCGGCAGCGTGTTCGGTTGGCTTCTGGTGGTTGCGTGGGGCTTCTTGCTTCTGAACAAGATAGAGGTCGAAGAAACACATCTGCGCAAGACGTTTGGTCGCCCGTACGAGTCTTACGCTGAAACTACAGCAAAAGTGCTTCCGGGGATCTACTGAAAATTCAAAGGCTGGCGAATGAGCGAGCGCGTTCCGTGGACCAAATCTGCTTTTCCTTTGCGGCCGTCCACAGACAAAGAAAACGGTTTTGCACCTCCTTCCGGTAATCATGGAGCCATCTCGTTCGGAGCTCCACTCCGGAGACTCCGATGGAACTCCTCACTCGGAAAGTGGGCTGAACGTTTTATCCTGCTGATCCTGATCGCCACTTTCTCAGTGAAAGTGTTCTTGCCAGCGTGGCAGCATCTGAATTCCGATTTCCCTAACTACTACTTGATCGCGCGCCTGTATCGCGCCGGATATCCGCTCGAACGTGTCTACGACTGGACATGGTTGCAGAGGCAGAAAGATCACGAGGGAATAGAACGGAACCATGTCAGTTTCATTCCCTCTACTTTGCCGTCGGCGCTGGTGGTGCTGCCGGTGAGTTCGCTTCCGCCGATTCAAGCGAAACGCTGGTGGTTAGTGGCAAACCTTGCCTTTCTGCTGCTATCGCTTTTGCTGCTCAGCCGAATGACCCACATGGGGTGGACGCGCGTTGCACTCTTGGCATTGCTGGCTTTCGTGCCGCTGCGCGAGAACTTCCTGCTGGGGCAGATGCATATTCTCGTGGTCCTTTTGATTACGATCGCCGCGTGGTTCTATTTTCGAGAGTCACCGATTCTTTCCGGTATGGGCCTGGCACTCGCTGCCGCATTGAAGATCTATCCCGGTTTGTTCCTGGTCTACTTTCTTTGGAGAAGGCAGTGGCGTGCGGCTATCGGTCTGATGTCTGGGTTGATGGGTGTTGCTACTGCCTGTCTCTATCTTTTCGGGATCAACGCGTGTCTGCTTTACGTGCGGCAGATACTGCCTGCTGGCCTCCGAGGAGAAACCATCGATCCCTACAACACTGCCTGGAATTCGTGGACCGCGTTGCTGCGACGCCTCTTCATCGCAGAGCCCGAATTAAATCCATTCCCCGTCGCGCACTCGCCGTGGCTCTACGCGCTGCTTCAACCTATGATTCACGTTTTCCTGCTGGTGATATTTCTCTGGGCGATGGGGTCGCAGGCGCGCAAAGAAAATCGGAAGGTCGAGTGGGCGGTTTTCCTCTTTCTGTTGTTATTCTTGTCATCGCAACCGGGCTCCTATCATTTCGTGGCATTAATACCGGCTGCGGCGTTTGTCGTTGATGGGCTTCTTGCGCGTGGGCAGAACATTTCAGCGGGTATCGTCACCGCGGTTTACGCACTCGTGTGCGGCCCAGTGATTCACATTCCGGGCGCGAATCCGATTGGCTGGGAAAATTTGTTGTTCTTTTCGCGGCTCGCATTCATGACGTTGCTGGGAGTTGTGCTGCTCGGGATAATCCTGCAGCAGAATCCAGAAGAGTTCAGAAAACGATTCAATCTCCCAAGCATGGCTGTGGCTGGCACAGCCTTTGTGGCGCTGACGACAGTCGGTTTCATCTCAACCCAGCGACACCTCCACGGCCAGTTTGATAACTATGCACGTCGGATCGTGACCACCCCCGACAATCTGTTCGCGTCTGATCCCGCGTTGAGTGCAGACGGAATTCTATTCGTAAAGATGATCCCACTCGGTTACATAGTCGAACGGCTACGCAGCGGGATGCCTGTTGATTTCCCGAGCCAAGCTGGTGATCTTTTTCATCCGACTTCTGCGGCTGGCCTTGTATGGGCCGAAGAGGCCTTACGCCAGGGCTCACGCATAGTTCAGTTGCCAACGGGCAATGTTGCTCACGCTGCCGCTCTTACCGTCGAGGCCGAGGACGCCCAAGAGCCATCGGTCTCTCGCGATGGCCACTCGCTCGCTTTCTTGCGGACCGGAAATGGTGGGAATAGTCTTTGGGTGAAGGAATTTGGTCCTGCCGTCGCTGGCCGGAGTACAGCTAGCGAAAAAGAAATCGCCGGACAAGAATACGATGTTCGGGAAGTTACCTGGCTCGATGATCAACGGCTGATATTCAGTTCGAGGCAGAAGGAAAACTTTTCCCTATACCGGGCAACGCTGGAAGGCAATGTGGAAGAGTTGAGCATGCCACTCTGCTCGGTTCGATATCCCGCGGTCTCGCCGGACGGGCTTTGGCTTGCCTTCAGCTGCGATGAGCGAGGAAGTTGGCAGCTTCATATCATGAGCGTGGACGGGGCCCATGAAAGGGAGTTGACCGATGCCGATTGCAACTCACTCGCTCCAGCGTGGACTACTGACTCGAAGCGCATTATCTACGCCACAGACTGCGGGCGCGGACTTGGATTAACGGCTCTGGCGGAAGCACGCGTTTTTCCATGACTACGAATGCGCCGCTTGCAAAACGGGTTTAGCAACTCGGTGCCGTCTCCGGTTGCAATCGCTTGGCATCAATGCTCGGTTTGGGCAATTTCACGATGTTCTTCAGCTGCCGGTTGATCCATAGCTCGATCGGGAAACTGTAGAAATCGTAATTGAGGCGCACGCGGGCTGGATAGGCTGTGAGATGCTGAACAGCCTTGGCAAATCGGCCGTGCCCAGTAGTCGCGATCGGCTCACGATCGAACGCGATGCGCAAGTAATCACGCATTGTCTGAACGCGCTGATGATCGCTGCCTTTCAGCCACGGGAGCACCGTATAGCGCGGGAAGTAGTCCGCCCAGCCTTCCAGAGATTTCGGCACTTCAATTCCTAGTTTCGCGGCCTGGCTGAAGATTGGTGATCCCGGGTAGGGTGTGAAGATGTTCGTCCAGAACTCAGCACCAGGGAATTTGCGGCAAATGTCCATCATGAAGTTGACGGTTTCGCGGCGTTCCTTAGGGCCTTCGCCCGGAAATCCAAAAATAATGTTGAATGATGGGATCACGCCAGCTCCGATGCAACGCTCCGTGGACTGGTAGATGTCGCCGAGAACCTGAAAATCTTTATTCATCAGCTTCATCACGGTTGGCGACGCGGTTTCGATACCTTGGCAGATCTGATGCAGCCCCGAGCGCCGCAGCAGTGTCAACTCATCGATGCTGAGCCGCGCGGTCAAATTCGTTGTGGCTTGTACGCTCCACTTGAAATTCGCCCCACGGCGGATCAGTCCCTCAGCAATCTTGAGCGACCGATCGAGGTCTACCAGAAAGTTGTCGTCTGCCATCCACAACAGTTCAAGGTTGTAACGTCGAGTAAGGGCAATGGTCTCTTCAACTACCTGCTCGACCGGCAAAGCATTCCACTTTCGCCCGTAGACACCGGCGTTTGTGCAATACGCGCAATTAAACGGGCAAGCGAGACTGGATACGTACATAGCCCAGCGCCGACCACAAATCTTCTCGTACGCATCGAAATCGGCAAGATGATAAGCCTTGGCCGGCATCTCCTCCAACCGTTTGAGTGGCCGCTCCGGAGTAAAGATCAGCTTGCCATCGCGCTTGAATCCGATTCCTAGAACGTCGTCGAGCGCGGCGTCATCCCGGAGTCGATCCGCAACGGCGAGCATACTTTCTTCGCCTTGAGCGCGAATCACAATGTCAACATATTCTGCCTCAAGCGTCTGCGTAGGCAGCAAAGACGGATGCCAACCGCCCAAGATAATGGGAAAGTCAGGGTCCCACTTCTTGATCGCCTTGGCGACATCGACGGTCTCGCGAATCATCGGCCCAGTCACGAGAGAAATGCCCAGGCACAGTGCTTCCTTCACCTCTTCGAGAATTCGCTTTTTGTAGTCTGGCGCGATCGAGGCGTCGATGATGCGGATGTCATATCCAGCGTCGAGTAGAGGAGTGGAGATTGCAAGTATGCCGAGGGGAGCAGTCGCCTCGATGCTGGAGAACGAGGCTACGAAGAAAACTATTTTCTTGGACGATTTCACCGAAGTGCCTTTCGTTTCAACTCCTGATCACGGACGGCCATTCGAGCTCTGGATGGATTCTTAAGGCTCGAAGCTATCAATCCGTCGCAGGAGGTTTGTCTCCAAATTGTTAAAACCCTGCAAAATTGGCTGTGCGGTTAGTCGCAGCACCTTATGTGTGCATCTGTGGCGAAACTATGACAATCGCTGGAGATTTGGGGCCTCTCTCCCTCTCATTTGGGCTCGAGCAATTGAGCAAATGCCTGTAACGTCCTCGTCTGTGGTAGTCCGCCTTTGAGTAGTGCAATTCCCAATCCCAAGGCATAGGCCGATCCTCCAAACGCGATCTGCAGAAATAGTCGAGGGAAGTTGTCGGCTGGAAATTGTCTCCCGACAAACCAGAGAGCTGCAGTCATGGGCACACACAGAACGAGGGGCAACACATATGCCCGCCTCAAATAGCTGAACAGAGGCACGTTCAGAACTTGGCACAAATGCTGCGGCAGAAAGAAGAGGCTGGTACAAATCAGAGGAATTGCCGTGCCCGCCGCGACACCCAGAATGCCGAAAGGGTGGGCGAGAAAAATGCTGAGCACGAGGTTCGCCATCCCTTCAAGCACCAGCACGGACGCCAGGGTGCGATGCCGTCCCATTCCCATCAGGATTCGGGTTGAGGTGGATTGTGCGAGATATAGGCTTCGAGGGACGATAAGCAGAACTAGAACGTAGTAGCTCGATAAATAGCGGACGCCCACCCACGCGGCGATGATCGGCTTCCCCAAGATTACCAAAATGACACAGAGGGGAAACGTAATCAGGGCGCAGACTCGGTTCCCAGTAATGAACGCTCTCCGCAAGCGACCCAAATCTCCAGAGGCGTGGAAATGGCTGGACATGGGTGTGAAGATTTGCGACATGCCACGGACCGCATAACTGGAATACTCGACGAGCTTCGACCCGATAGAAAACATCGTGATCGCTGATGCAGAAAGCACTGCCCCGATGACGGCCGCGTCGCATTGAAAGCGCAACTTCTCAGCGGCCAGAATCGCGAACGCGAACAGTCCATAGCGGGCCATTGTTCGAAAACTTCGGATGTCAACGTTTGCCCACCGGAGGCGAGTCGGGAATACCCTCATCGCCATCCACATAAAGATCAAATAGCTGAGCAGACTTGTAGCGACCGTGATGACTCCAATTGTCAGCAGGCCGCCGCCACACATCAACGCGATTACGATGACCACGGCCCGCAGCAGCGAAACCCCGATCTGGCTTAGCTGAAGTGACGAGAATTTTTGCAGCCCTTCAAGAACGCCTGCGAAAACCGTGAGAGGAAAAGCGAAGGCAACGCTGACGCCGGAGAGTAAGAAAAGGATTTGCGCGGAGTGGATCAACTCGGGGGAGATTTTGAAAAAAAGATGCAGATAGGCAGCGCCTATCGCAGTCACCAGCATGACGACAATGGCAATAAACCCGTAGAACGCCAGGCTGGTGCTCAGGTTGCGCGAGAGTTGATCGGTATCATGCAGCGCGGTGAGTTTGGCCGTGTATTTGACGACTGCGGAGCGAATACCGAGATCGAGGAGCCCAAAATAACCGGTCAGAGCAAACACCAGGATCCACACACTGAAAGCACCATCTCCAAGCCGATGGAGGATGAAGGGCGACAGGAAAAAACCCACCACAGCGTGAACCGCAAGGCCTAGCCAGGTCGCCGCAACGTTCTTGATTGCCAGCCCTGGAATGCTCATGAGATTGATTCACAAAATCGCAGCCGACGACCGATTGCCCGCTCGATTCAGCCAGTGCCAGCGTGGAATTTCGCAGAAATACCGAATTCCCGAAAGGATGTGAAAGAGGCTTCTCCGCAAGGGAAGATGACGTTTCCACCACGATTTCTTGAACATCAGAGAGGGTTCTGCCTTGATCGACGATGCCATGCGCGAGAAACGTGAGAACTTCATAAGCCGATTCCGCACGGCGGTTTTCGGGACGCTGGCGCAGTCATACTGCTGCTGTAGAAACAAAACAAGTTTGGCCCTTGGAAGTAACGACAATTCGTAAGACGGCAACTCGTAAAACGCGCAATGATACGCGTAGTTCTCAATCCATACACGGGTAGCCGGGCGAATTTGCTCGCCCCAAACGCGAACCCGCTGCGGAATCGGCACCGTGAAAAGGCCGGCTGCCAGTTCCGTTATCAGCACGGCGAATTCCTTCAGCATCAGGTTGTCGTCGATCCTCTGTTCGACTTTGTTCCATAATGAGGTGTCGGAAGCCCGATGATTCAGGAAGAATGCAATCTCAAACAGGCATGACATTCGCAGCCAGTAGGTGAAGAGGTGGTGCGACGCATGGAGAACTTGAATGAGGAATGCGTCCTCATCGCTGAGGACGGGGAAACTCAACCCGTTCAACCGCTGATTTCTGGTTCGGTCTACAGAAAAGAGTTTGGGTAGTGACGGGAGTCCGAACTGATCGGCGTCCCATATATCCAGATGCAGCTCCACCGCATGACCAGCTCGAACCGAGTATTGGTCAGGATTCCGGGACTTCTCGGTTTCTGGCGTGAGAAAAATATATTCCTGGCTCGAATCCGAAGCCCAAGGCTTGGGACTGTATCCAGCCTCCACTACCACTTTCTTCGCTCGCCGCAACGAAGTCTCCTCAACCAGATAGTCGAAGTCCGCTTGATACCGGAGGCAGGGATCAGGACAGAAGTCAGGAACAAGTGAATGGCCTTTCAATACGACGTATCGAATTCCAGCGTCATTGAATCGGCGGTTCAGGGAATCGAATCGTTGTGTCATGTAACCAACACGCTCGCCGTTGGCCGCGAAATTCTGTTCGAGACGGGACAATACCCAAGGTGGAATTGAATGCGTAGCGTGAGAGTCTTTGATCTTCTGTAGGAAATAGAACGCAAGCCCCGTATCGTCCAGCCATGTCAGGGCTCGTTTCCAATCTCTCTGACGAAAAGCTCCAAGTTTGCTGAGGACATCGTCAGGGACGCTTGAAAAGCTCAAGAACTCAATTATGTCGTGCGCCGGAGTTTTTCTCACCGCGAGGCCTCCGTCAGATTTATTGGTTGAGATCAACTCAACGGACTGGTAGTCGTTTCAAATGGCAAATCAGGATTGCTGGCACCTTGCACGCATCCGCAAACAGATGAGCTTTTCCCGCTTGCGCAAAGATCGGCTGCTCAGCGCGTCCCAGGCATAAGGGCACGTAGGTCAAACACTCGAATCCGTTCGCATAGAACGTCCGGACAATTTCTTCCGCCGTCCAGGGCTGCATCTCGATTTGGATTGCCCGTTGCTCGTCCCGAAAGCCGACTCGCCAGCCTCTACTGAATGCCTCTGAATGAAGGTCGCTGACAAAAACGTTCCCCCTAGGCCTCACGACGCGCGCCAGTTCGCGGACCATCGATCGAAGCTCCCGGATGTGACCGAGGGCAAACGAGCAGATTGCCAGATCAAAGGCGGCGGAGCGAAACGGGAGATTCTCGCACGCAGCTTGACTCAGTCGTCCGTGAATCGCACGCTTCTCGTTCGCGACTTGCAGCATTGCCTTTGATCGATCAATTCCTATCGAACCAGTTCCGCCGTTCGCGGCGAGTTTTTCGAGCCACCGACCCGTCCCGCATGCGAGGTCGAGAACCGGTTTGCCGCGCAACTCCGCGAGCAGCGGCAGGAGGTAGCGCTCTTCGCAGGCCAGTAAAGGATTTGGAACGTGATCATAGGTTCGAGCCCACCGCTCATAACCCTCGTCGGCCGACACGAGTTGAGATAACTCGCGTACGTCTGGAGCCACCTCATGCTGCGAGGCGTAGGCCGGACTGCTCACAAGCTTTCAGCCTTGGGTTTTCGCAGCTCGATGACTTGCTGCAGCCATTTCAGTTCCGTCGGAGATCCGTAGACCCCCAGCTTGTAGCGCCAACTGCTTAAGGCCTTCAACGCCAGCCGTCCCCAATTGGGTAGTCGAATATCCTGGACCGTTGGCCAGCGAGACGACACAACCAGCTCGAAATTGTCGATCAACTGTTTGGTCGTGGGCTGCAGCCACGGCGTTTGGGGATCTTTCTGGGTCGCGAAACGCTGCCAATGATCGGTTGCCCACTCATCTGGAGTCGTCGGAAAGTGAACCTGATCTTCCACGTCCCCGTACATGCGCGCGCGCTGTGGCACCGGCGTATAGTGCTCGACGATGATTTCCGCGTCCGGATTGAGCTGTTTCAGTTGCCGAATGAAGTCGATACATTCATGCGTATCGCCTTCCGGATCTTTCGGATTTCCAAAGATGATCGAGAACTCGGGAATGATTCCAAAATGACGAATGCGCGAAGCGAGAGCCAGCGTATCTTCGGCACGAAGATCTTTATTCATCTCCTTCAGCCGCTCGTTCGATCCCGATTCGGCGCCAAAGAAGATCATGGCGCAACCCGCTCGCCGTAGCGCTTCGAAAGTCTCGTCCGAGTACTTCATCATGATGTCGGCTCGCCCTTCGCACCACCAGCGTAGATTCAGCGGGGCAAGGCTGTCGGCAAGTTCGCGCGTGTGACCTTCGCGTAGAAAGAAATTATTGTCGTAGAACTGAACGGCATCGACTCCGTACGTGCGCACAAGGTGACGCAACATTGCTTCGGTGCGGGCCGGTGACTCCATCTTTTCCCGGCTGCCAGAAAAAGTAACGACTCCGCAGAAATTGCAGCGGTAAGGGCAGCCGATACTTGCCTGGTGAACAGCGGTGCGTCGGCCCAGAAAAGTCGGCAGAAAATATTGCTCGGCGGGCAGGCGATGGTACGGATACCACGGAAAATCGTCGAGGCCTCTCATCGGCCGTTCGGGGTTATGGCGTTGCGTTCCCTCGGCCGTCTTATACGACAGACCAGCGATGTCTTTGAGTTCGCGATGCCCGCGAATCGCTTCGAGCAGATCTAGAAATGTTTGTTCGCCTTGACCCCGGACCGCGTAGTCCACGTAATCTGCGTTCAGAACCGCTTGAGTGTAGTTCGAAGCGAAATATCCACCCCATATGATGGGCAGCTTTGGGAACTGCGCGCGGATCTCGCGGCAACTCGCCACCGCGCCTACCGTCTGCGGTCCAGGCATCACTGTCACCGCCAAAAGCTCTACCGGCTGTCTTTTAATGATGTCAATTAGACTCTTCGTGGGATTGGGATCAAGGTTGCCATCGACGATGGCATAGTCCTCTTTGCCTTCCACAACGGCAGCGATTGCAAGAATCGACAATGGAAGACGCCGATTGCGCGGTCTCGTTGCCTTTGGATTGTAAAAAAGGATCATCTTTCGACGCCCGACTCCCCATCGCGTTCGCCTGCCGATTCGTGCAGTCGACACGCTGATCTAGCGAATGTGGATGCGAGCAAAACTATCAAGTGCATGTGTCAGATTTGTCTCGCCCTTGTCAAAGTAGTGCAAAATTGCCGGCGGCCAAAGCGCTCCCTAATCGCCGCTCTGGATTGGTGGTTTATGAACAACAGAAGTGACAGGAATTTAACAATCCACTGACAAATGACACGGTCTCGCCAACCTAGAGTGCTGTAATCGAACTGGAAAAGCGACCGGCCCTTGCCTGAATCGAACAAAGTCGTATTGTTTTATCCGCCATACGACGGCCCACCCTTGGGCGCTCCACTTTCACTGCTATGTCTCGCATCGCCACTGCTTCAGGCTGGATTTGAAGTCAAGCTCATCGATAACTTGCTTTGCCCGAATTACGAAGAAGCCATACTTCGCGAAACGGAAGACGCTTTGTGTCTGGGCATCTCCGTATTGACCGGACCGCACATTGGCGCAGCCGTTCGAGTGTCACGAGCCGTGAAGAAACTGCGCCCGGAGCTGCCGATTATTTTCGGTGGATGGCACGCGAGTTTGGCGACCGATCAGACGTTGCGTGAACCATTTGTGGACGCAATCGTACGAGGACAAGGCGAACTCACACTTCTCGAACTGGTCTATCGAATTGCGACTGGCGCGGACTGGGATGGCGTTCGCGGCCTTTCCTTCAAGCAGCCGAACGGAAGAATCGTCCACGAACCGGAAAGACCAGTGGCCAATATCAACGATCTCCCGGCTCCCTCTTACCAACTCGCAGATCCCAGCGTTTATGCGGCCGTCTCGGGCGTGCGCCAGCTTGCTTACACCAGCAGCGTGGGCTGCCCTTACCAGTGCAACTACTGCACTGACATGGTTTTTTACAAGAGGCGGTTCAACGCCTATCGCGTTGAGCGTGTAGTCGAAGAATTGGCGGAATTGGTGCCGCGCTACAACATCGAACATGTGCCTCTCTTCGACTCCAACTTTCTGGTGGATCGGCGTCGTGCCGTCGCGATCGCAAAAGGAATTATTGCGAGCGGCGTCAAATTCCAGTGGGACTTCCAGACTTCCACAGATTTCCTCGCCCTCTTGGACGAAGAAGATGTGCGGCTGCTTGCGGAGAGCGGGGTTCACCACATCGGTTTTGGGACCGAGTCTGCTTCGCAGGAAGTCCTGGCGATGATGAACAAGCGCTTTCAGCACGTGGAACAGATGGTAGAAACCGCGCGGAAGACAAATCTGACCGGGATTCACGTTGTGTTCAACATCATCCTCGGCTATCCCGGTGAGACAGAAGCGCATCGCCAGGAAACGTTTCGGGTCATGAGCGATATTGCCCGGGAGTATCCCAACGTCAGTTTTTCGCCCAACATCTTTACTCCGTATCCGGGGATTCCGATCTGGCCCCAGCTCAAAGAGATGGGAGTGCGTGAGCCGCAATCTCTTGCGGAATGGGAGACCTTGGCGCTCGGCACGAATGTGCTTCCGTGGTTACGGGGCGAAGACTTGCGTAGGCTACGTCGCAGTCTCGAGTACTTTCTTCTCAACAATCAGATTCGCAAAGCTACCAACAAAATTCCGTGGGCCCGGCGCAGTGTGCGCCGCATTTTGGGCGCACCTGTCCGCTGGCGTATCGGCAGAAGCAGTTACTCGTTCCCGTGGGAGCTATGGCTATCGCACGCAGTGGAGAAAGTGGTAACTCGGAGGTCTCTTCTGACGGGGCATGCTCTGGCGGAACGGACGCAAGAAGTGTGTTGATGTACTGGGTAACCAGAGGCGAACAACGTGACTGATGTCTTGCTGACTCATTCGTATCATCTCTACTACGACCGCAAGCAGACGCGGAAGATGCAGCCATACCTGCCTCTCGGCACTTTGTACGCGGCTGCTCTATTGCGAAGCGCAGGCGTCTCCGTGGCATTGTTCGATGCCATGCTGAATGATCCGGATGAGGGCTTTCCTGCCGCTCTGCAGCAGCACCAACCGAAGATCGTGGCGGTCTTTGAAGACAATTTCAACTTCCTCACAAAAATGTGCCTGACCCGCATGCGGGAGGTTGCCTACCGGATGGTCGATCTGTCGGCTCGCATGGGCGCGACTGTGCTCGTAAACGGCTCGGATGCATCCGATCATGCACTCGATTATCTGCGTCGGGGTTTCCGTTGTGTGCTCTTGGGCGAAGCGGAACTGACTCTGCTGGAAACGGTCTCGCGTCTCATGAATGATGGCGAAGCGTCTTTGAATACCATCCCGGGGATCGCCTACTTGCATGCGGACACCGGCGGCCTGGTGAAAACTGAACGCCGCGAGTTAATGCGCAATCTCGATCAATTACCTTTTCCGTCTCGCGACCTCATCGATGTTAAGCAGTACCAGCGCGCGTGGAAGGAATCTCATGGATATTTTTCTATGAATATCGTCTCTAGCCGCGGGTGCCCCTACCGCTGCAACTGGTGTGCGAAGCCAATCTATGGAGATTCCTTCTCTGTGCGATCTGCAGCGATGGTCGCCGAGGAGATGCGCCAGTTGAAGTACGATTTTGGTGCTGACCACCTCTGGTTCGCTGACGACATCTTCGGATTGAAACCGAAGTGGGTCCGGCAACTCGCCGCCGAAGTCGAGAGGCTGGATGCAGCGATTCCTTTCAAGATGCAATCGCGCGTGGATCTGATGACACCGGATAACGTGCGTTCATTACGTCGCGCCGGTTGCGCTGAAATCTGGATGGGTGTCGAATCGGGCTCGCAGAAAATTCTCGACGCTATGGACAAAGGCACTCGGCTGGAACAGGTTGCCAAGGCCCGCGAAAACCTTCGCCATGAGGGCATTCGCGCCTGCTACTTCCTGCAGTTTGGATACCCCGGCGAGACTTGGCACGACATCCAGAACACGATCAAGTTGGTGCGCGACACGCGGCCCGACGACATCGGAGTTTCGGTTTCATATCCCCTGCCCGGGACCAAGTTCTTCGAACGCGTGCAGGCGCAGCTCGGCGATAAGACAAACTGGTCCGACAGTGAAGATATGGCAATGATGTTTCAGGGTGCCTATTCAAACGAGTTCTATCGCGCTTTGCACGATGCTCTGCATGCCCAGGTGGATTACTGGAACTCCTGTTCCGCTCCGACCGCTCAAAAAGAGCAAGGTGCCTACGGTGAACCGGAGGAACCATGGAGGCGCGTGATGCGTCTTGAGAAGACGTGCAGAAATCCCAAGCCCACCGTGCTGAACAGCCCGTCGCCAGGACAGTTGGTACAACTGCAGCCGCCTGTTTACGCGACTAGTTTCGACGAACTTCTCAGCGTACTCGCGAGCTGACTCTCACAATGGACATTCTCCTCACTCACGGATATTTCCTCTATGAAGATCCCAAGGAGCTTCAGATCATGAAGCCCTATCCGCCGCTAGGGATCCTGTACATCTGCTCTCACCTGCGAAAGAAGGGAGTGAATGCGGAAGTCTTCGATTCCACTTTTTCTTCGCGCGAGGATTTGTGGAAGATGCTGCGGCAAGGGCCGCCATCGGTCATTGGAATCTATGCCAACCTCATGACGCGGCCAAATGTGGTCGAGATCCTGCGAGTCGCAAGAGAAGCAGGCTGGCAAACCGTCGTTGGGGGTCCGGAACCCGGTGCCTATGTGAACGAGTATCTGGCGGCCGGAGCAGATGTCGTTGTCATCGGTGAGGGAGAACTCACGCTGGAAGAATTAGTCCCAGCGTTAAGGGCGCATGGCCGAAACAACCTTGACCGAGTCGATGGAATCGCCTTTCTTGCTTCTGACGGATCAGTCGTGCGCACCAAGCCGCGCGAACAGATCAAAGACATCGATGCCCAACCATGGCCCGCCCGCGAGTCGATCGACATGGCCCGCTATGTGGAAACCTGGCGTACCCATCATGGAATGGGATCAGTTTCGCTGATCACGGCTCGCGGATGCCCCTACCACTGCCGCTGGTGCAGTCACGAAGTGTTCGGCAAGACGCACCGGCGCAGAAAGCCGGTCTCGGTGGCCAACGAACTCGAATGGTTGATCAACCGCTACCAGCCACAGATGGCCTGGATGGCTGATGACGTTTTCACTATTCATCACGGCTGGCTTTATCAATACGCGGGTGAACTCAAACGTCGTGGAGTCAAGCTTCCCTTTGAATGTATTTCGCGCGCCGACCGCCTCAATCTTCAAGTCGTAGAGACACTCGCGGAAATGGGTTGCTTTCGTGTGTGGATCGGCTCGGAGAGCGGCTCACAGCGCATTCTTGATGCGATGGAGCGGGGCGTGACCGTGGAGCAGGTTCAAAGTGCTGTCGCCCTTTGCCGGTCGGTGGGAATTCAGACTGGAATGTTCTTGATGTGGGGCTACGAGGGCGAAGAACTCTCCGACATCGAAGCCACCGTGGAGCATGTAAAGAGATCTGATCCCGATATCTTCTTTACTACCGTCGCATACCCGATCAAAGGGACGCCCTATTTCTCTGAAGTCGCGGATCGTGTCGAAAACGCCAAAGCCTGGAGCGAAAGTTCAGATCGTGAATTCCGCGTTCGGAAGCGTCACTCGCGCCAGTTCTATCGCTTTGCGGACAATCTCCTGCGCAGCGAAGTCGAGTTGAAACATCTGGGACAAAAACCGGAAGTGGACGAAGCTTCCGTTGCGGCACTACGTGACGGAATCTCCGAGGCACGCGCGGGCCTGCAGGCCACGATTGCGGAAGTCGAGGCCTGACCAATGGCCGCCACACAACAAGTTTATGCGGCTCCGTTTGACGCCGTTGCCGAGCGATACGACGAAGCCTTCACGTTGTCGGGAATCGGCCAGGCTCAGCGGCGCGCTGTGCGGAACGAGTTGGCACGGACATTCCGAGCCGGCGACCGCGCGTTAGAGATCGGATGCGGCACCGGCGTGGACGCGTGCTTCCTGGCAGAACGCGGAGTGCGGGTTGTCGCGACCGACAGTTCGTCGCAGATGGTGGCAGTTACAGCTCGCAGAGTTCAGCAAGAAGGGTTGGGGAAACTGGTTCATCCCATTGTGCTGCGGGCCGAGAACCTCTCGTCGGTCGGGGCAAATCCGCTGTTCGATGGAGTCTTTTCGAATTTCGGAGCTCTGAACTGCGTCGACGATCTCCCTGCGTTTGCGGATAGCCTCGCGAGGCTCCTGAAGCCAGGCGCCAGCGCTTTGTTGTGCTGGATGGGCCCGTACTGCGCGTGGGAGATGTTGTGGTATTTGGCGGAAGGGAACACCAAGAAAGCATTTCGGAGATTGAAGTCCGGCGGAGTCACTGCCAGGATTGCCGAAGCCGCATTCGTGCGAGTTCGGTATCCATCCGTCAAGGAATTGAAGCGTGCATTCGCTCCGGATTTTCGTTTGAAGTCGGTGAAGGGCATTGGAGGGCAGTACCGCCGAGCTACGTTGAGCCTTGGGCGAGACGTCATCCTCACATGCTGCAGATATGTGAGCGAGCCGACATCGCTTTCAGTCGAATTCCTGGATTGCGAATACTCGCAGATCATGTGCTGGTGCGGCTTGAGCGGCGACAAACCGGACCTGAGAGGGAATCGCAGGAGTGATGAGCACTATCGTCTCGATCACATCGGTTGATCATCCCGCTGCACAAGCGGTTCACAGAATCCATCACCTTCCGGTTCTGGTTATCTTTCCTCACAATCAATGTAATTGCCGGTGCGTCATGTGCGATATCTGGCGCATACGTGAAGCAAAGCAAATCACTCCTTCGGACCTCGAACCGCAAATGGCTGCGCTACGGGAACTCGGCGTTCGCTGGGCTGTTTTTTCCGGAGGAGAACCTCAGCTCAATGAAAAGTGGAGCGAACTGGCGAAAATGCTTCGAGCGGCGGGGAGCCGAGTCACGTTACTGACCGCAGGGCTGTTGCTGAAGACTCAAGCGCAAACGATTGCTGACTGCGTTGACGATGTAATCGTTTCGCTCGATGGTCCCCCGGCATTACACAACAGCATTCGCCGCGTCTCCGACGCTTCGGAGCGAATTGCGGAAGGTGTCGCGGCCCTGCGGCAGCTCCGTCCTGACATGCAGGTTGGCGCGCGTTGCACCGTTCAAAAGGCGAACCACCACCTGCTTCGCGCAACGGTTGCTCACGCAAAGCGGCTCGAACTAACCTCGATCTCGTTTCTCGCGGCTGATCTCACATCGAGTGCCTTCAACCGACCCGAGGGTGGGCGCCCCGAGCACCGCGATCGCGTCGCCCTCACGTCCGAAGAAGTCGACGCGCTTGAAATTGAAATTGATCAACTCATTCGTGAAGGCCGCATAAAAACCGGGTTTGTGCTCGAGAGTCCGGCCAAACTCAGGCGGATCGCTCAGCACTTCCGCGCGCACCTCGGACAGGCAACTCCAGTTGCTCCGCGATGCAATGCACCCTGGGTCTCGGCAGTCATTGAGGCATCCGGCGATGTCCGGCCATGCTTCTTCCATCCAGTGATAGGAAACATTCACAGGCAGGCGTTAAATGACATCGTGAATAGTCCGGAAGCGCTGAACTTTCGCGCGAGCCTCGACGTGGATACCAACGAAGTCTGCCGCCAATGCGTCTGTTCGCTACACCTTTCCCAACAGCATGAGCCCACGAGGCACTGAGAGTACCTCGCGGTTTCATAGGAAACGAATCACAGCGATTATTGCTTGAACGAGAAGTCGAGGCTCTTGGACTCTCCCGTCCCAATAGTGATCTTCTGGGTTTGAGTTCCCAGTTTCTCCTGCCAAGCCGAGATCGTGTAAGTGCCTGGCGGCAGATCCTTCACTTCAAATTTTCCATCCTTGTCCGTCACGGCGAAATAAGGGTGTTTGAACACCGCAATGTAACCCCGCATCCATGGATGAACGTTGCACTTCACCGGGATCGCAATCTCCTCGCGCGCAAATGTTTGCTCAAGCGGCACGCCATGCGGTTGGGTCATATTCCATTCCCGATTATTGGCTGGGCTGGGATGGATATTGTGGGTAGTCTCATCGTCGTTCACGACCTCGAGCTTCTGATTTGCCTGTATTGCCAGAACGTGCGGTTTGTACTGACATTCCTTTTGTGTAAATACCGCTGCTTCCTGTGGAGGCTGAAAATTATGCGATGTCAATCCATCCGAAACATAGACCACCACATTGGCCAGACCACCGCTTGCGCCGACAACGACATCTTCGGTGGTGATCGGTGTCGGGTGCGTCTTGGCGCACAGTGGATCCGCAGACATGTCAATCCGCGTGCCCTTCGGGGGCGTTCCCTCAAACTTCACTTCGCCTTTCAGCGAGGAACCCGCATCCGCCAGAGCGCTCGGACCAGCTGAGATCCGGCTCGAAATTACCCAACCAAGGCCTACAACGGCAATGATCAACCAATAAGAGTTCTTGCTCATGAGAACACCGGCTTTCCGCCCTCGAGAGTCGAGGACTGCTGAAATTAACGAAGCAACGCAATCAACCTCGGCGTTGCGGAAAAATATCGGCTACCCGTCAGCCAGAGCTGATCTACGAAACTTACTGACCCTTAGCATCGTTCTTGGCGACGGAATGCTTCTTTGGATCGCTCAAGGTTCGGATGTAGTGCACGACGTCCCACCTCTGATCCGCGCTCATCGCTCCAACAAAAGAAGGCATCGGAGTTCCGTCGAGCCCCGTCACCAGGTCGCGGAACATGTCGGGGTCCGTCTCTCCGCACTTAAAGCTTCGTCCGCTTGTGAAATCGAATGGTGTGATCGGATTGCCCTGGTTGTCCGTTAGTGTGGCGGCTGATGGACCATGTCCTCTGCCATCCTTGCCATGACACGCCCAGCAATTCATGCTTTGAAAGAGGTCCGCACCGCGCTTCACGCTCTCGGGAGAACTCGGAGGCTCGGCCGGAATTACTACCGCCTTGCCCGGCTTCTCTTCTTGGAACGACGAAGAGAATGTCTTTATATATGCGACCAAATCGGCGCGCTCTTGCTTGAGAAGCGGCTTCCACGACGGCATGCCGCTGGCATGAATCCCACGTGTAATCGTGTGGTATAGGTCACTATCCAATGGAAGGCTTCCGCTTGGAGTGGACCTGCACTTAAAAACCGCTTTGGTGAAATCCCGAGGCTTCGGGTTCAGATAGGGCGCGCTTTCTCCTCTACCGTCTCCATCGGTGCCGTGACAGAAAATGCAATACCGCTGATAAAGCCCTTTCCCGTGCTTTGCATTGCCGGTCAGTTGTCGATGTGGC
>CAWCCE010000007.1:0-249577 GCA_963793945.1 uncultured Acidobacteriota bacterium
ACCAGTAAAGGACGCAACGGCTCAGCTTGCTGACCAGATCCGTCAAGTGGTTGGTGATCCGCAGTTGGATGCGCGACTCAATGTACGGTGCATGAGTCAGACCCTATTGTGCTTCTACACGGGAACCCTGATGCAGCCCCTCTACGCCAGCCTTTTCAAAGGCCTGTCCGAGAATGAGCTGGATCACATCCTATCTTCCTTTTCGGCAAAGCAGTGTGTCCCAAACCAAGGTCTGGTGGACGTCCTCAGCAAGTACATGGCTATGCCAGCTCAGGGGTCGAGTACTGGCGGCTGATTCCCAGCCGCCGCAGTGCCGAGATCACGATATTCAATCGTGAGCCGCTTAACTTTGCTGTCGAATAATCGGACGAAGGGAGCGCTTGTCACGGTTGGTGACAAGCGCTCATTCTTATGCGGTTGTGTTTTGATTCAGACAGCGGTCCGAACCAAGACACGGGCTTCCTATTCGGGCAGAGCCAGCTGGCCCTCGATCTGGAAGTGCCCGTTTACGGTGGGTGCTCCGGTATCAGGCTGGCCTCCTCCGATGCTGATGGTGTAGTTACCAGCGGCAATGATCGGGTCACCATTTTCAGTGACCATGACCAGATCGCGGTCCTTCAGGTCGAAGTGGACCTTCTGGCTCGCGCCCGGCTCCAGATGAACTTTCTGGAATCCGCGGAGAGCGATCTGCGGCGCACCCTTGACTGCGGGGAACTTGATGTAGACCTGGACGGACTCATCTCCTGCAACTTTCCCCGTGTTGGTTACTGTGACATCGGCGGCGACAGGTTGTCCCGCAGCGACAGCCCGCGTGGGAACACTGAGGTCGCTGTATTTGAAGGTTGTGTAGCTGAGCCCATAGCCAAACGGATAGAGCGGCTTGCCTTTGAAGTACCGGTAGGTCCGGTTTGCCATTTCGTAATCTTCGAAGTGGGGCAATTGAGTGACGTCCTTGTAGAACGTAACCGGTAGCTTTCCACCAGGATTGTTCTTGCCGCTCAGCGTTTCGGCGACGGCTGCGCCGCCTTCTTCGCCGGGGTACCACGCTTCGAGAACCGCGTTGGCGTGATCGTTGATCCAATTGACTCCGAGAGCACTGCCACTCAACAGAACGACTGCGAGCGGCTTGCCTGTGGCTGCAACAGCTTCAACCAGATCTTCTTCGGGCTGGGGAAGATCAATGCTGACGCGATCTCCGCCCAGGAATCCTGGAATGGTCACCGGCATCTCTTCGCCTTCGAGCCTGCTGGTGATTCCCACGACCGCAATCACGATGTCGGCGTTTTTTGCCGCGGCGATTGCCTCAGGCACCGGCCCATCGTTGACCTTCGTCCAGATGAGTTGCGCTTGCGGTTTGACGCCGTCCATAGTGCCGAACGAGAGGCTCAGTGGGGTCTTCTCGCCCTTCACCAGGTGGGCACGGCCAACTGCAGCATCTATGCCTTCGAGTCTGCCCAACTGCGCAACTTGCTTGTCGTTAATTGACAGCCTTCCGAAGCCATTGGCGCGGACGCCGACGAGATAGTCGCCAGTCTCAGTGGCCGTGATGAAGCCCGTCCACCGTACACCAACAGTCTTTTTGCCGGTAACCTCTGCAGGCAAGTTGGTGTCAGTGAGATTGATATTCGTCTCGGTGCGGCTAACAAGCACCGGGGCCTCCGGTCCCCGGCCAAAGCGGCGCATCGACTCGCTGTAGTCGGCCTTGATGCCGGGCTTGCCGTCGGGAGTTGTCAGCATGGCATCAGGAACAGGATTTCCTTCGTTGCGAAGGAACTGGATTCCGGGAACGTAAGTGACTGTTGCATTCGGAAACTCTGCCTTGAGGCCATCGATCACCGTAACCACATGCGTCGGTGTCCCGGCGTAGTTGCCGAGCAGCACTGCGGTCTGGTCAGCGAGCGGGCCGACGACTGCGATCTTCTTTATTCCAGGCTTCAGCGGAAGCACGCCATCATTTTTGAGCAGAACCATGGACTCGTTCGCGAGCTTACGGGCCAAAGCGCGGTGTTCCGCGCTATCAAGTTCCTTCTCGTCGATCTTTGTGTAGGGAACCATTTCCGGCGGGTCGAACAGGCCAAGCTTTATACGTGCAGTAAACAAGCGAATGAGAGCGGTGTCGAGCGTGCTTTCAGGCAGGTAGCCCTGCTGCACGGCGTCGATATAGGCCTTGCCGACCGGCTCGCCAGGCACGTCAGAGAAGCCGCATTCATTATCCATGCCGCGGATTACGGAGATGGCCGCACCTTGTGCCTGCGTTGGACGGTAGCGATGATTGGCGGCAATATCCGTGACGGCGCCGCAGTCTGAGACCACATATCCCTGGAAGCCCCACTTGACGCGGAGTTGGTCCTGCATCAGGTACTGGTTGGCGCATGCGGGCTCGCCATTGATGGAGTTGTAAGCGCACATGACTGAACCGGCCTTGCCTTCCACGACGGCAGCGCGGAATGCGGGCTCGAAGGTGTCTACTTCATCGTGTTTGCTGACGTCGACATCTGCAAAGTGCCGGGTCGGCTCTGGGCCGCTGTGTACGGCATAGTGCTTGGGTGTTGCAATCACGCGGTAGTACTTCGGGTCATCGCCCTGCATACCTGTCACGTAGGCAACTCCCATGTGGCCAGTGAGGAAGGGATCTTCGCCGTAGGTCTCTTGTCCGCGGCCCCAGCGCGGATCACGGAAGATATTCAGATTCGGAGACCAGAAATCCAGTCCTCCCCCAATAAAGGCCGTGCGACTGACGCGTGCATCTTGAACGTATTTGATGCGTCCCTCAATGCCAATTTGGGTCGCCATGAGATGAATGTTGGGTGTATCGAAGGTTGCAGCCAGCCCGATGGGCTCGGGGTATTCCGTTACGCCCGGATCGATGACTCCGTGGAGCGCCTCACTCCACCATTGGTACGCAGGAATGTTGAACCGCTGAACCGCGGCAGATCTGTTCAGCATTTGCGAAGCTTTTTCAGCAAGCGTCATGCGATGCACCAGGTCAGTGGCCCGCTGCTCGGCTGACAAATTGGGGTTCATATATGGAAGGTTCGCGTTGTCCTGGGCAACTGCAAACTGCATAAATGAGCCAAGGAAAAGCGATCCCGTCCACGCAACCAAGCCTGCAACAACTCGTGTCATGCGTATCTTCATGATGTGTCTCCAGGTTAAGTGTGGCGATCGAGAAGATCCACAGCGAGGAATCTCGATGGAGCGCAGTATCGGATTGTTCAACAGATTGCGCCCCGTTTCATTGGAGCCCGCCCGACGGATGCGGTTTTGCCTCAGGCCCAGTTGTTGGAGTTGTAGAAATTGAGCTGGAGCGTCCTGAGGTTGGCTCGGGATCAAGGCAATGAGTAGTGATTTCATTGGTTGCCGGGTTCCGCCAGACTTTGAACCTCACGGCAACGGTTTCTACCAAATGCGTTGAATCCCGACAAGTCCCACCTTTTTGTTGGTCGCAGACCGACTGGGAGGAGCGTATCCAACTGGTGGTCTCCCAATGAAGCATAGAAAATTTATCAGTGTTATAACGGTCGCGACCCATCGTGCCTTAAAGCAGGTGCGCTGTGAAGTGCATAACGGAGAGTCCCTCTGTTAGGTTTTGTTAGCCCATCTAAAGTGCTTGAAATCAACGGTGTTAGTGCCTTGGCTGGAGGCAGGATTTCCGGCAATCTGATTGACCGTAGGATATACTTTGGTGCGCAACCAGATGACGACGTCTTCTGCCGCGGGATGGAATGCAGGATGGGAATGCCACTCCTCAATATCGACAATCTGGAAACGCCATGGACCCCAGCTAGCGACGAGGACTTCACTGAAGTCCGAAGGCAGCTTGAGAGGATCTTGGAGGATCCGCATTTCAAGGGAAGCAAGCGATATACGCGCTTTCTGCGTTTCATTGTCGAGGAAGCCCTAAACGGAAATTCAGGCGGAATCAAGGAACGCTCGCTCGGCATCGCAGTGTTCGACCGACCCCTGGACTACGACACATATTCTGATTCCATTGTTCGGGTAGCTGCTTCGGAGGTACGTAAGAGAATAGCGCAGTATTACGACACGCCGGGTCATGACCATGAATTGAGAATCGGACTGCCTTTGGGCTCCTATACGCCAGAATTTCGGTTGGGCAGGCACCGCGCTACTGGCGCAACGACGGTCCATGCAGATAACGGCTTGCGAACGCTCGAATCAGAATTGGCGTCCGGGACGGAGGACGCATCGAAGAAAAGTGAATCTCAAGCCGGAAGACTCCTCAATCGCCGAACCTGGATTTACCTGCTGATTCTGGCCGCGGCTTGTGTTGGCGCCGCACTTTTTGGGCGGGTAGCGCTTCGTACGCCCAAGGAAACCAATGCCCTTTCCGCTCTATGGGGACCGGTAGTTGAGAAGACGGATTCCGTTCTGATATGTGTCGGGCAAGTCAGTTCACAAACCCCACGGGCCACTTCGGAGTCAGCTCAAGTGGCCGCACCGACCGAGACCGGCGTCTCACCAGACATTCTTTTAGTTCGCGATGCTGCCTCGGCCTCCCAGGTCAGCGCTGTACTCGGCCGCATGGGTGGCAATCCTCGAATGCTCGGGACTGCCTCGACTAATTTCACCGATCTTCAAATCACGTCCGGGGTGTTCATCGGTGCATTCAACAATCCATGGACGTTGCGTTTGCAGGCGCCTCTCAGGTACCAGTTTGTTCGAAACGCGACCGATCAAACTTACGACATCGTTGACACGAAGCACCCCGACTCGCGCCATTATCAGATCGATAAGACCAAACCGTATAACCAATCCACCCAGGATTACGGAATAGTTGCTCGCTTTCTGAGTCCGACTACGGAACGAGAAACCGTAATCATCGCCGGAATCGGCGCTAACGGAACTCTCGCCGCAACCTCGATGGCAACGGATGAGCGCTTTTTGGGGGAATTGGTCCGAAGCGCGGGTAAGAATGCGGCCAAGAAGAACATTGAAATCCTCGTGGTAACACAAATCATCGATAATCGCACCGGTCCGCCCAAAGTCCTCGATGTTCAGTATTGGTGAACGGGTTCATCCAGTTAAAATCACCGATCATCGCAAACAAGCCTGAAACATTTCGCCACATCTTTTCTTTTATAAGGGCGTTGATACAGTTGAGGCAATCCCTTGTCGGCGGCTGGTTCTCTCCAACTGAAGTACACTCTGCGTGGGAGTATTAAAGCTTGTGCGCGGTTTACTGCGTAGTTTGAAAAGGCCCAACGTGACGGAACGACAGCAGGCGCAGCCCGGTCTTGCAGCGGTTGGTCTTGCATTGGCTCGTTGGAGCGAACGCTGGTTTCCGGATCCACTCGTGTTTGCCCTGCTTGGCGTCGTGTGTGTGTTCGGCGGCGGCGTCCTCACCGGCGAGCGTCCCTATGTGCTCGCGATTCAGGCGGGCAAGGGTTTCTGGGCGTTGGCTTCGTTCACATTGCAAATGGTGATGATCATTATTGGAGGGTATGTAGTCGCGTCCACGCCCATGATTCGCCGGACGATCCAAGCGATCGCTGGAATTCCCAAGACACCGCGCGGGGCGATAGCGATGGTCGCGTTCTTTTCGACGATATCGGCCCTCCTCTCCTGGGGACTCAGTCTGGTCTTCAGCGGCTTGCTGGTGCGAGAACTGGCAAGGCGCGTAAAAGGGCTCGATTATTGCGCCGCGGGCGCCGCCGCGTACCTCGGGCTTAGTATTTTTGCGGCGATGGGCTTATCCTCATCGGCGGCGCTGCTCATGGCGACGCGCACCGCCATACCGGCTTCCATATATAAAATCAGTGGCGTGATTCCCCTGAGGCAGACTCTCTTTCTTTGGCAGAGCCTCGCGATTATCGCTGTGGTGATGACGATCTCCGTGAGCGTTGCATGGCTCACGGCTCCATCGGCCGCAAACGCCCGGACCGCGGAAGACCTCGGCGTGGATCTCGGCGCCACCAACGCCGACCTTGACGCCCGCACAAAACCTGGCGAGTGGCTCGAGTACAGCCCGATTCTGACTATCCTCGTTGCCGCGATCCTGTGTGTCTACTTGGTCGACCTGTTTCGGAATGCCCCGCAAGGCGCTCTCGCCGCGTTGGACCTGAACACCTACAACATGATTTTCATTACAATGGGCCTCCTGTTTCAGTGGCGCCCTAAACGATTCCTGCGCGCCGTGGGAGAGTGTGTTCCGGCTACAGCCGGCGTCCTGATTCAGTTCCCGATTTATGCCATGATCTTCGGAATGATCACCGGTACCGGCCTCTCGGCTCGGATCGCTCATGTTTTTGAAGCCATCAGTACGCATGATACTTATCCGCTGTGTGTGGCTGCGTATTCCGCCACTCTTGGCATCTTCATTCCGTCGGCGGGAAGTAAATGGGTCGTGGAAGCGCCCTACGTTATGCAGGCCGCGATTACAAACCGTGTACATCTCGGCTGGGTTGTACAGATTTATAATGCCGCGGAGTCGCTGCCCAACCTGATCAATCCGTTCTGGATGCTGCCGCTTCTGGGGATTCTGAAGATTCGAGCGCGGAACATTGTAAGTTACGCAATGCTGCAATTGTCGGTTCAGGCCCCTGTAGTTTTCTTTCTGTGCTGGTTTTTCGCGCGCCACCTCGAATTCGTGCCGCCGATCAAGTGAAATCGAAGCGTTGTCGAGAAGGCCCTAACGAACCTCAAAGGCGAGCAGCACGTTGCCTGGACGTCCGCCATGGTCGCCGTAGCCCGAGCTGACGTACACCATCCCGCCCACCACCGCCGGACCTCCGCTTTGCATGGAAGCCCCCCGCGCGGGAACGCCGTTGAGTGTCTGGAACTCCCGGTTCGTGTCATACTCCCAAATTACGGAACCATCCTTGGTCGAATAAGCGCGAATCGCGCCGTCGTTCGATCCTGAAAAAACGACGCCCGGGATCACCGTGATTGCGGCAGTCTGCGCTGCATTGCATCCGCTTCCGCTACCGCATATAGGCGGCCGAGGCTCGGCGTACCAGACGCGCTCCCCAGTGAGGAGGTTCACTGCGTGGAGCCCACCTGGCTTGGGTTTAATAATGTCGGACACCGGGAAATAGGCGTTCACGCCGTCTACCGCGGATCCCCACTCCATTCCGCCCAGGGTGCTTCCTTGTCCGGCTCGATACTGCCAGATCGTGGCGCCCGCTTTATCTGGATCGAGCGCATAGCCGACGCCAGATTTCTGCCCGGCGATCAGCACATCCCGCCCCGTGGAGAGTTTCGTCAGGATGGGAGGTTGCCCGAAATCGAAATCGGGGCCGACGTCTTCGCCAAAGCAAACCGGATTGGTTGAGCCCGGGCGGCAGCCGGTGACATAGATGTCGTGAGGAGTTACCTGCCTGATCCACTTGATCTTGCCGCTATCAAGGTTGAAGGCGATAATCGCATCGCTGGTGTCGAGTTGCGGAGGGGTATAGGTATTTCCCGTGCCCGCATAAATCAGGCCGCGTTTCACGTCAATGGTCGGCGTCGACCAGATGCCGGCGCCTGCTGGTCCCCACATCGCTTTGCCGGTGGCACTCTTTCCACGCTGCTTCGACTCCGGCACCAGGACAGTCTTCCAGATCACCGCACCTGTCTTGGCATCGAGTGCGTTGAGGCTGCCGCGGAAAGTGCAGCATTCATACGTTGGATCAAGGCCAATAATCTCTTCGAACGATGCGACGCCTATATAGACGCGTCCCTCGTACACCGCGGGCGATCCGGAGACGCGGGCGAACGGGTGCTGCTCAATTTTGCGAACCCATAGTTCCTTCCCGGTAGCCGCATCAAGCGCGTAAACATTCGCCTGGTTGTCGCCGAAGTAGACGGACCAGCCGCCATCGGCGCGCGCCCCGACTACCACCGCACTTCGCACCGCACTCTGAGCGCTGTAGGTCCAGTAGATGCAGCCGCTCTTGGCATCAAGCGAAAACACTGTGCCGTTGTGGCTTCCAACGAAGAGCCGTCCGCCGGCAACCACTGGTTGCGACCACGCGGATGTGGCGTCCGGAAATCCGAAAGCCCATTTCAGCGTGAGTCGCGGGACCTGATTCGCATTGAGGCCCGCCTGATCGGCCGGCTGAAACCGCGTGTTGGTGAGCCCAGCGCCCCAGCCCGACCACGCAGGCTGGTTCGCGGGTCCATTGAAGGTATCATGCGTCTTGCAAAGGTCCTGGGCTGCGCCCGTGACGACGCCCGTGAGTTTTTTGCCGCTGAGATATTCGGAAACGGCTCGTCGTTCGGCGCCGCTCAGATGCGATCCCTGCGCGCGCATCTGGCCGCCTGTAAGCGCCTGGAGGATGGCTTCGGCAGATCGCTGCGCGAGCACGTCGCGGTTGGGAGCGCGAGAATCGGCGGCTCCGTTGTGGCATAAAGCGCACTCCCGCTTAAACACAGAGGCTCCATCCGGAGGGTGAAGCTCTTGAGCGTGTACAGCAGAGGCGAGGGCGAACAGAATCAATCCGCTTAAGATCATCCCGCACCATCGCCTCGGTTCCAACCTGGGCTGGCCCATTTGTGTTGTTCTCGAGGACCGTGAAATTAGGGCGCAAAGCAATCGCTTGAGAATCATAGAAAGCTTACCGCTGGTCAGACGATGCTGACGCCAGCTTGGCTTTTTCAGGATGCAGCGTCAATTTCTGTACCCGCCAGTTGTTCATATCGGCTACCAGAAGCGTATTTTCCGATACGCACGCAATCGCGTGAATCCAATTGAACTGTCCCGATTCATGTCCGGATTCTCCCAGTATCCCCAGAATCTTCCCATCCAGCGAAAGCTTGTAAATGCGGCCAGGCTCCTCATCCGATGTGTAGAGATACTGAGGCGTCGTATTGGTGATGCAGATCGTCCACGGCTGGGTTGCGTCGGGAGGATTCGGCCTGGCGTTGCCCAATACAGGATGCCGTTTCTTATCATACGGGGCGTTCAACAGGATCGAGCGTAAGTATTTTCCGTCCGAGTCGAACACCTGAATGCGGTTATTACTTCGGTCGGCAACATACACATTGTTCTGCTTATCAACTCCGATGTTGTGAGGCAGATTGAATTGGCCTGGCTCTGCGCCCCGCGACCCCCAGGACTTGACCCAATCGCCGTGTTTGTCCACCTTCACCACCCGCGAATTGAAGTAGCCATCGCTGATGTACATGTTGTCGTCCGAGTCCCAGGCGATATCGGTCGGGCCGTGATAAAAACCGTCGGCAGCCACTGGAGGCTGGTCACCTTTCTGAAAGTCGATGTATTGATGCTGGTCAGGACCTTCCTCGCGACGGCCCAGGTTCATGGTGACGCGGCCTGCCGGGTTGAAGCGCATGATGGAGTTGGTCCCTTTATCCACCACCCACATGTTGTCATGCCGGTCAAAACGGACCGAGTGAGAGTAACCCAACCCATATACACCGCGCCCGATTTCCTTAACGAATTCGCCCTTCTCATTAAATTCGAGAATCTGGGTTGAGGACGCACCATACAATGGCCCGCCGTAGGTTCCGGGATGGTTCAGAACAACAATGTGGCCCTTTGAATTGACGGCTATGCCAAGCACTTCGCCGAAATTCATGCCCGCGGGAATTTTCAGATAATCCACTACGGTATCGAATGGAATTAGCGGCGCCGGTTGGGTCTGAGCTAACGCCGGCAATGCAACCAGCATCAGCAGAATTGCGTTCACAGTTTTCACGAGGCCTTCCCCTTTTTCGAAACTTCAGCGGGCGAATAATAGCACAGGGAATTTAAAGAGCCTGAGGCTATCACCGAGTGCTTCTTGGCTTAGACGGCAGCACAAACCCACATCATTGCGCCGCCGAGACCTTGGGGTGGCCGATCTCCGGCGTCAACCGATGACAGATGATAGCCCCCGATTTTGTGGACCGCCCATTCCAGCCGGCATGGCAATGTCTGGATTTCCATCTACGCAGTAGCTGATCGGAAATCGGCCGGTAGTTTTTACAGTTTTCGAAGTCAAAATGGAAATTCTGATTTAGCATGTGTGCACTCACTTTTCTCAGGAGAACCTTTTACTGTGCCTCGTTTAACTTTCTCGCTCGTCACCGCTCTGGCGCTGGCCACCATCGCCGCCGCACAAACTGGAACTTGGCAGATCGATCCGAACCACACCGCGGCCCAATTTTCCGTGCGGCATCTCGGCGTATCCACGGTGCGAGGTGCCTTCACGAAAGTGACTGGTTCGGTGAAATATGATCCCGCCGACCCCACCAAGACTTCTCTCGACGCGACGATCGACGCCAATTCGGTGGACACGCGCGTGGAGATGCGCGACAACGATTTGCGCAGTCCGCGCTTTTTCGATGTGCAAAAGTATCCGACGATCACGTTCCACTCGAAGCAAGCCAAGGCGGCCGGATCCGGAAAGCTGCAGATCACAGGAGACCTTACGATTCACGGCACGACCAAGGAAGTCGTTCTCGATGTGGATGGCCCGACGGCTGCCATCAAAGATCCGATGGGCAAAGGGCAGCGTATGGGTGCGTCGGCGGCGACTAAGATCAACCGTCAGGATTTCGGCGTGACTACCATGCCAGGGATGATCGGCGACGACATCACCATCACGATCGACGTGGAACTGACCCAGTAAGTCCGTCGCATGGGATTTTCTGCATTGGACCTCAGGATGGGAAGAATTGTCCAACAGGGCGGAGGTGGTGTGCTTCGGCTCGCTTGCCCAGCGTTCACTAGGGTCCGCAGCTTCTTTCTTGCGAAACGCGCCAGCGAAAGCGTTACGAATCTGTGACGCTTATCTATGACAGTCGTTCTACAACAAAGACGTACTAAGGAAGTCGTTCCAGCATGCACAGATCGTCAAAGTGAATGAACAGGAATTACTTGAGGTCTCATCTTTGCTCAACCTGGGTGGAACGCACTCCAGTGCCAAAGCATCGCACGCCGGGCTCGACCGACAATACCAAACGTGAGGGGCTTGTGCACCGGCTCGCCGTGTGACGTCTAAGGATTCGTCGCAGCAAATCCAGCAACTGCAAGGAAAGGCGCTTAGTGAGTCACGACGAAGACAGTACCCTCGCGACGCAAGAAATATTTTTCCTACGACCCTAAGGGATCGCCTTCGGCACCAGCACATATAGCTGATGCTATCAGCGTCGCCCGGCTCACAATGTCTTCAGGCAGGACGGCGACGAGCGGACGAGCATTCCTAATCTCTTCAGTTGTCGGCGACATGAAATCGTTCTCGATGTAGTCGCTCCCCATATCCTCATTTGAGCGAACCAAATCCAGGAACTGGTCTTTGTCCGCAGGCGTCGAAAAAGAAAAAAGGAGCTCGTACGCGTCGGCCTCAGGATCGCCGACGAGTGCCAGAGCGCGAGCATTCGCCAGTTGTGCGTAGCCAAACAGATAGCCGACCACGTCTGCGGCAACCACGCGACCTTCAAGGTCATCGCTGGGTAAGAACTCGACCGTGCAGAGCCAGTCATCGTCGTCTTGCCAAAACGGTTCACTGTCGTCTTGTCGGTTCATTATTTTCAGTCTCGACGAATCTCGATTCTCCAGAAACCGTGTCCGAAACTCGCGATATCAGCGTTATCACAGTGCTCGGTTCCGACGCTGATCTTGGCCGGCCCGCACTACGGATTACGCTACGGTTTCGCTCCCGCTACCGGGGATTTCCAACGACTTAGAGGTCGTCCGCCTCTTGTAAGTTCTTTAAAGTCGTGTATGGGCCGTTCTTTCACGGCGGTACCCGCAGAAGAAAAGGATCAGTCGAGAATCGGATTGACGCCTAAAAGCGCGCTGTGTCCTTTTTGTGTCCTTCACAATTAGATACCGTTCGATTTCACCAACTTTGTCAACGTTTTCGGAAGCCGTCCATGCGGGTCTTTTGTTCGTTAAGTTATTGTGGCGACTGCGGTTGACAACGCTGCAGCCGAATTGAGAACCATAACTCTTAATCAGTAGGTTGAAGGTTCGATTCCTTCCGCGCTCACCACTTCTTTTCAACGAGCACGATGGGGAAATTCTTGTTCCGGCGGGAGCCAAAGCGGTCGGTCATATCAGGCAAGCAAACCGCTCAGGGTATGTCGCCCTCCAGTTCGATTCTCTGCTGATGCCAGATGGTGCGTTCGTTCCCATCGAAGCTGCCTGGACGGATTTGGACCTGCGGCCGCTCAAAGGAAAAGTTTATGGCAAGAGCACAGCAAAGAATGTCCTGGCCAGATCGCTCTCAGGAATCGGCTAAGCGGGCGCAATGTTCGTGGGACAAGGCAGTTTGAATCAACCATTAAGCGAATCCGATCTCATGCGCGAGCGCGTCAGCAATAATATCGGTGAAACGGGAGACGAGGAGGTTTCTCGATTGGCGGTCAACCAGCAGATCGTGGTGACGGTTTCGGCCGGGGCGCCCATTTACGTTGTGCTCGAACAAACACCCAAGTCCAATCAACCTGTAGCGACAACAAGCGCTCGGAACAGCGCGACTTCGAACTCGTCCAGTGTCGACCTGTTGCGCCAACTCCTGCAATTGCAGCAGGACTTAAGTCAATCGGCCACAAACAACCAAGCGCCGCAGTGACCGTTCACTCCTCATGTGGAACAGGCTCGAAACTGACATCGCGGCGGAAATTCCAAGCTTTCGTGCCCCGACCCGCGTTCCGCGGTACTGTCTGTCCGGTTTTTTACACGCGATCGGGGGAACGCGTTGCCTTGCCAAACGACCTCCGGGATGCGGCCACGCGAATAACAGCCGCCGTGTGGT
This sequence comes from uncultured Acidobacteriota bacterium, assembly GCA_963793945.1. Lineage (GTDB taxonomy): Bacteria > Acidobacteriota > Terriglobia > Terriglobales > Acidobacteriaceae > Sulfotelmatobacter. Next base: position 12,705 of record CAWCCE010000007.1, read on the forward strand.
GCGTCGGTTGCCGTCATTGTCATTTGCTCGAACCTAGGCCGATTGCGCCGGACAGGACTGATAATCCCAACGCTCTTGATGTAACCGAGGAGCGGACCGTGAGCGTCGATGCAGTTGCGGGTGGAGCGGCGTGAGGAGTCCTGGATGAGTAGCGGCCCTATGACAGGCCATCTGTCTAGCATCGACGAGGTTCTTGGCGACATTGCCGCTCCTTATTGGCTTAAAATCGCCCTCTGTTCCGCTTTGTGTCGCGACCCCGTAGATGCCGCCAACGATTCCGAGATGCTCGCGCGACTGCTGGAAGATAGCTGCGACAAAATCCTGTCCAAGCCGTGAACATTTTGGGGCGCAACTAGCTTTCGAAGGCTCAATGACCGATACCTAAACACGGTCGCGTTCACCTTCGCTTTCTGACCGTTTTCCTTTGACTGGATCCCCGACAGCCTCTCGCCGTCAGATCGCCGCGCGAGTGATTGACGCTGGAAGTCGCTGGAGATGCGAAATCAGCCTTCCAGTATTAGAGTTCGCGGCCCGACATGGGCCGATCAGCACAATCACTCGCGAGACAATCTGACGCCGTCGGACGCCGGAGGAGGAACTGGTTTCGTTGTTGGCGCGCCGTCCATGTTAGACTAGACCAACTAAACTTAGTCTAAGGAAGCCGCTATGAAAACAGTAAATATTCACGAGGCGAAAACTCAGCTTTCGAAACTCATCGAAGAGGCCTCCAAGGGGGAGTCTTTTGTCATTGCCAAGGCCGGCAAGCCGGTCGTAAAGGTGACTGCCTTGAGCGCTCCAACTGGTGGTCAAGTGCGGCGACTCGGTTTCATGACCGGACAGATCTCAGTGCCGGACGACTTTGATCGAATGGGGAAGGATGAGATCGAGCAAATGTTCGGCGGTGGTGCATGAAGCTTCTGCTGGATACTCATCTGCTCCTCTGGGCTGCCGGCGAACCCCGCCGCCTCTCAAAACAGGCTCGAACCTTGATAAAGAATGCGGACAATGAACTTCTCTTCAGTGCGGCCAGTCTATGGGAAGTGGCGATAAAACGCGGCTTGGGGCGGGAAGATTTCAAGGTAGATCCGCGGTTACTGCGCCGCGGTCTATTGGACAACGGATACAGAGAGTTGCCAATCATCAGTGATCACGTCGTCGCCATCGACAGCTTGCCACCTATTCATAAGGATTCTTTCGACAGAATCTTAGTAGCACAAGCGACTGTCGAGGGGGTTACGCTGCTGACCATCGACGCCTTGGTGTCGCAGTACCCGGGTCCGATCAGGACTGTATAGAAATCCAGGTTGCCAGTTGGTGATAGTCTGGGGACGCTGATGGAAGAAGCGAATATGGGCCTCCGTGAAAATTCATCGTGGAAAACACGACGAGTGAAGGGTGGGTTCCCGGATCGTTCCTTTAGCATTGAATTTTGGCAGGAGCAGGGAGATTGGGCGATCTTTGCGACTGCGTGGAAGTGGTCGAATTTGCTGAGGAAATTAACCATGGCAGGAAACCCACACGATAAAAGAACTGTCAAAACTTTTAAACCAAGTTGAGTTTGAATATCTAATGGTTTTTCCGTCCTGAAACTCGCCTGAGCGATCCCCTCTCGATTTTGTCTGAAACACCTTGCTGGTATATCCCACACTGTTCAAATCTTTCCGATTCCGACACCAGAACGCTTTCTGACCACTTTGCTCGTCACAGGAGGCATCAATGCCAAAAACGCAAATAAAGTCATCCTCGTTTGGAACGTTGGCAAAGACCCTGAGGTCCGGTATTCACAGAGCGGCACTCCAGTCGCGAATTTCAGCCTCGCTACCAACGAAAGGTTCAAAGACCGCAACGACGAATGGCAAGAGCGGACCGAATGGCACAACATCGTGGCCCGGAAGCGCTTGGCAGAGATTGTAGGGGTATACGTTGCCAAGGGCTCCAAACTCTACGTCGAGGCAAAGATTCAGACCTCGAGTTGGGAGGATCGGCAAAGCGGGGAGAGGAAGTATCGCACCGAGATCGTCGCCCGCGACTTGCTGCTGCTCGGCCCGCGGGAAAATGGTGGCGGTGACCACCGAGGCCCGACCTCAGACGACCACGAGGATCAGCGATCCCAAACCAGCTCTAGCGAGAGCGTAGACGAAGATATTCCATTCTGAACGTCTGCGAGATCCCCCGCACATCCTTACGAAGGGAGAGCCGTCATGACTCCAACCAATGGACACGCGCATGAGCCAGCAAATAGCTCCGCTACCGCCGTCCAGCAGTTTGCAGCACCGGCTAGCGACACAAACATCCCCGCTGCCTTGACACCGAACGCGGCAAAGATCAAGGAACTGATCGCTTCAGGACCCGGCGACTCAGCAAAAGGTCCTGGCGCACATGCGAGTTGCTGAACGGGGCTTCCGGCGACTGGATGCAGCGCTCGACAGAGTCGGGAGGGAACCGCTGTCACAAATACTCTGCTCTCTGAAGTTGCAGTCCATCGATCGGGTGGACAACCTGCAAACCTTGCATGAAATCGTGATAGCGCTCGATGCTGCGGCGCAAGGGCAAATAGTGAAACAGTAGACTTCCGGGAAGAAAATAGCGTGTGCTGGTTTGTTTGCTAACAACATCCACAAGCCTTGCTGCGCATAACCTTCTGTGAATCCCTTTGCAGATCATGGCTGTCTGACGAGGCAGAGAACGATCTTTCGTCTGGGCCTCCATCGCCCAAACTCACGGGATCCCCGGCATGCCGGACTGGGCCGACTCGTTCGCGGGCGACCTGAAAACGCATGGGGCGATCATGCTCGCGCTCGGTATCGGATGTGAGCCAGTGATTGTCAAGGACAAAAAGAACAGTTTCTCGACTGGCTTAGCTGGGGAGTCGAAAGCGAAGCGATTCGATTTCCCGCCTCCACAGGTTCGATCCGCTGGCCGGGCTTCAATCTCGCAGATCTCTTCCTGCCGGCAAAATAACTCTTAGCTTGCGGTTGTTATTGGAGACTAGCCGACTTATCGTTACCTATTCGGCCGCAGCGTTGGGGGTAACTTCCGAATTGCCGACCAACTAGAAACAAACCAAACTGAACTGGTAAGATCGCGAGCAAAACAAGACGGTTTGTAAGTCCGTTCAAGAGCTGCCATCAATTGAACTTCGCATAGTCTGTTTCGGCTCGTTTGAGAATGGGAATATCAGGGTCGGCATCTTTCCAGAGTCCGAAGAAATCCTGGTACGCTCTTTTCGCACTCGCAATGTCGCCCGCGAGCACATAGCCGCGGGCCATTCCCAGATACGAGAGTGAATAGTACTGTCCCCAATTGGGGTGGACCCAGGTCGCTCCCCAGTTCGTGCCCTTGTGGTCCACAATTTTCTGAAACTCAGCGGCTGCTTCCGCGCCTTTATGCATTCGCAAGTAAGCCAGGCCACGCACATAAATCGCATCGGGATACGCGCGTTCGTAGGGCGAGGCGGATGCCAGCAGTTCAACGCTCTTGGCAGGTTCATCGCGTTGGAGCGCGATCATGGCTTGTATCTCGGGTAACTGTACGGCATTCCAGATGGTTCCGTTTGGGAGAGCTTTCGAAGTCTCTGCGGCGAGCTTTTCCGCTGTGGCCGCTTCGCCACACATCGCAACTGCCAATGCCGGACGTCCCAAACGGCGCACAGTCTGACAATTGCCTGCCAATGCGTCAGCGCGCGCATCGGCTTCCTCATACTCGTCGGCGACGTACCGCAATCCTAGACGCCGCGCTGTGTCGGCGGCCCGCTGATACAACTTATGCGACTCACGACGCTCCCCGTGCAGGTTCAGGTCGGCCGCTTGCAAGCCGAAGCTGAGATAGTCTTCCGGTTTGCCTGCGAACCATTGAATTTCCCGGGCGATGGCGGCTTTATCGTCCTCAACATAGGCCAATTCGAGGAAACGCTGGTGGATTCTCGAACCATCAATTCCCAGCGTCCGCACTTTCGCCGTCAGCTGGTCGGCTTCCGAGAGGCGATCCAGGCAGATATATGCGTCCAATTCGCGACGATAGGGAGGCTCGACATTGGGTTCCAATCGAGTTGCTTCCTGACCCTCCTTCAATCCCTCTTCAAATTGCCCCATATCGATATGGATGAGGCTTAATTGGTTATACGAGCCCCATCGATGGAGGTAGTTGGCGGTAGCCAATTGATAGGCATCAATCTCCTTGTCCAACTCACCCGTGGCTCTGTAGTAGTAGGCAGTGATCTCGGTTCGCTCCGTCTCGGAGACCCGATCGACCAGACTGAAGGCCCGTTTCGAATACTCCGCACTCCGTTCCATATCCCCGGCCTGTTCATACGCGATGCCTTCAAGATAGTAAGCCAGTGCGAAGTTCGGATCGATTGCAGTGGCGCGCTCAAACAACGGGACAGCGGCTAGAAAGTGACCCTGACCCATGATGGAAAGTCCGGCAGAGTAGTTCTGAAGGGCTTCCAGCGAAGGTGTCGTTACCTGTTCCAGCGGTCGATCCAGCTTCTGGATAGAGCTGAGCGACTCGCCTAGTTTTCGGCGCATGGCGGTCGTCGCGCTTCCCAACGCGCTCAACACGTGCTCTTTATCTTGGGCCTGCGTCTGCTCACGCGCGAGAGTTGCCCCGTCCTGACACGTAGTTGCCTGCAGGGTGATTACGTAGCTTTTTCCCAGGCTGGCGATTGCGCCATTGATGGTGGCGGCGGCTCCTTCGCGGACACAGACGTCGTGCGCAATCTGATTGGTGATCCGTGAGCCAGGCAGAATGTTCATCAGTCGCAGATCGCGCTGGAGCTGCGCATCATCCATGATTCTTAGGAAAGGCGACTGTTCCAGTTCCACCGCGAGACCTTCGCGCAAAGTGCCATCAAAAACTGGGTCGCCGGTGGAATTTGCGAAGTCGGCGAGCACGACACTGTCTTTGTCGGTGAGAGCTGGCGAGGGATGGACGAGGAACTTAATCGTGCCAATGGCCGTCCCCACTAACAGAACCCCGGCAACGGCAATCCATCCCCAAGGCTTGGTTTCTTTCACCTCGATCTGCACTTGGGAGTGACTTGCGGCAATGAGGTTCAGTTCCTCTCCGGGCACGAACTGAACGTCTTCCGCAAACCGATAGCCACGGCCGGGCACAGTGACAATGTACTGGTGATCCTGCGGACTCTCGCCGAGTGCCTTACGTAAAAGAAAAATGTTACGGCTAAGGTTGGTCTCTTCGACGAACGTATCAGGCCAGACGGCCTTCAGCAGTTCATCTTTCGTGACGAGTTCCTGCTTCCGGCGCATCAGCACCAGCAAGACCTGAAACGCCTTAGGAGCAAGTGGGATGGATTCTTTGTCCCGTAGCAGGAGTTCCTTTTCCGGGTCTACGCGGAAGGGGCCAAATTCATAGAGTTGCTTGGTCTTCTGATCTGCGCTCGAGGCCATCGGGCACCCTAATTCAAGATCGGCGTTTCAGGAATCGGATTCTAGCACGGTTTCAGTCTGACTCAGACACCACACCTGTCGCTTCGCCATCGCAGGTAACTGCTCTTGTTTCTGCGATCTGCGGCCAACGCGAAAAATAATCAGAAATAATCAGGACTCTTGAAAAGACTTCCGATCCGTCTTTCGAGCAAGCTCCACCTGTTCATCCGCGAAAACACTGTTAACAAGGGGCCTCACTGGGCAAGGAAGAGCGAGGGCTATGGCAAAGCACACGAAGATCACGATTGAAACGGATTCGATGCTGGTTTTGCGAGGGCGGAGAGCATTGCGTGCGTGGTGCCCCCAATGTGCGGCTGAAGGCGAAATGATTCCTTTAGGGGGCATTGGGGTGATCTCGAACCTGTCGCCAGCAGAGGTAGAAATCTGGCTCGAGTCCGAGGCAATCCACCGCTCGCAAGCGACCGATGGTACTTCGATGATTTGCCTTAACTCGCTGCTCAAACGTGTTCAGAAAGCGAAGGCCGCCAGCGAATGACGCAACGCGACAGTAAAAGGAGAAAAAATATGAAATCCAAAGTCTTGTGGTGGCTAAAAGGTGGGTCTCGAATGATTTCTCAAACCCGGTGGAATCAACGGTTGCATTGGGCTGGTATCGCCTGCCTCGGCTTAACGTTCGTCAGTTTCGGCGGGCTCACGCACGCACAGTCGCGGGCGCGAGGCCAAAATGGCGCCCAGAATGTGCAATACACAATCCAGGATCTCGGTATTGTTGGAACCAATCCCAACCAGCCTGGCCAGCCGTTCGTGATCTCGAATGGTGGTTGGGTGAGTGGGGGCGCTGCAGTAGGTGCGGCCGAACATGGCGTTCTGTGGCATGGCGGAGAGATGACCGACATCGGGAACCCCGGCCTCGGCGGCAACAGCATCGCGTTTGGCGTGAACGAATGGGGCTTCGCGGCTGGAGAGGCAGAAAATACCTCGTCAGATCTTTCGACGACGGAAGACTTCTGCGGCTTTCAAGCGATGGGCTACTCGTCCTCGCCCACGCCGTGCGTCCCATTCATCTGGAAGCAGAATAAGATGGTTGCGCTCAAGACCCTGGGAGGCGCGAATGGCGTCGCGAATCAGATCAACATTTGGGGCGCGATCGCTGGCTATGCGGAGAATACGAAACAAGATCCAGCCTGCACCGCGCCACAGAGCTATGAGTTCAAGCCCGCGGTGTGGTTCGGCAACTCGATTCAGCCACTCCCGACGACAGGGGGCGACGCTGAAGGTGTGGCGTTTTCGATCAATAACCTGGGCCAGGTGGTCGGCACCTCGGGAAGCTGCGGCCCGTTCAATCCAATCTGGCTGTTCTACCTATCACCGGTTCATGCTTTGCTCTGGCAAAGCGGAAGAGCCACTGACCTCGGTAGCCTGGGAGGGGTGACCAACAACATGGCTCACGGCATTAACAATCTCGGACAAGTAGTCGGTGGCTCCGATGTGACCGGCGACCAGACGACTCACGCATTCTTGTGGACTCCCCAAACCAGGAGGATGAAAGACCTGGGAGTAGTCGGCAGCGACTTCTGGAGTTTCGCGCTGGGCATTAACGATGAAGGTCAGATTGTCGGCGCCTCGGCAAACTCTGACTTCAGTGTGCTGCGCGCGTTCGTGCGCCAGAACGGAGTGCTCGTCGATCTCAACACTCTCGTTGCCGGAACCACCGATCTGTTTTTGGAGACGGCCTGCTCGATCAATTCCAGGGGTGAAATCATCGGGCTCGCATTCGACCCGAACACTGGTTACATACACGCTTATCTGGCAATTCCAACACCGGGAGCATAAGCCAGCAACTCGACGTGGCCGCAAACCTGTGGCGCTCCTAGATTGAGTTCGGCAAAGCTCAGGTTTGCGAGGCCCTTTAAGCCCGCTTGATACGGCCGGATCGCGGAGATCCGGCCCTCGCTTCCGCGATTGTGGACGTGTGACGAGCAAACCGGAGGTTATCTGTAGACAGGTAACGGTAAACGGGCAAGTGTCCAGGGTTTTGTCTCCAGCCTAGCCGACTTCTCGTTAACTATGCGCATGTCCCGACCTGGATTATTTCCGTGTTGCCGACCACTCGTCCATAACCGTCTCAGGTTTTCCAACACTTCCTACCTCATCGCGGTTTCGATTTCCTCCGCCGAATAGGGAACTCCCGGCGTAAGTAGCTCGGCGCCATTCTTGGTGATGATGTACATGTCTTCCAAGAAAAATCCTTGGCCATCGACTGAGGCGATCGGCTCAAAGTTGATCGTGGTTCCCTGCCTGAGTGGCCCAACCGGGCGACCGGCCATCAGGTTTGTCGTATGCACTTGCCAGTACGGGACATTCTTGCGATCTGACCAGGCATCAATCGCGTGCTGCGCAAGCAGAGTCTTTGCTGATGTGCGATGACGCAGCAGTTCTGCGCGCCAGACATCGAATATTTGGTCGACAGTGGCCCCGTCGCGCAGCCCGAGGACACCAGCGTGATATGCCGCTACGAATATGTTCCAGGTCTCTCGCTGATCCTCGTCATAGTGGCCGGAGACCGGCACCGTCCGCCCCAAATCTCCTATGTAGTGGTCCTGTTCGCATCCCACATCAAGGCGCACGAGGTCGCCCGAGCGCATATTCTGGTTCAGGTGATCGTATCTCGCGAGCGAAGTAAAAGGCCGCGGGAATACGGCGTTGTCTCCTGCCATTGCCCACGGCCAGAAGGAGGAACCATGTGCACCCACGCTCCAGCACGTGTTTTCGACTACCGCTTCGACACTCCGTTGCGATACGCCTGGTCGAATTGCACGCATTCCGGCCATTACGGCAGTCACAGTCGCCGTCGCAGCCGAGCGCAGAGCGGCGGTTTCCTCCACATTCTGAACTGCCATAAGGGCCTCGATTCGTTCCCCCGACTCTTTGGCTTCAAAGGCGGGCCATCTTTGCAGAATGATCTGCAGCCAGATCGGAGCTTGGGGCGACTTCGGGCTGAGAAGGTTGGCTGGCAGTTCGGCGAATATTGACTGATCGTCGCCATAGTAAAGGAGCGGCGCTTGGCCGGCGTGTGAGGCCAGAAACCCTTCCAATTCGGACCAGTCCACGACATGTTCCATGCCCAAGCGCTTTGCTGCTTCCGGTCCGGGCTGAACTTCCGGCTGCAGACCGATCTTCAAAAACGGGGGTTTGGACGGCAGGAAAAGCCAACTTTCGCCCGACCTTCCGTCGATGGCAAGTACGGCCCCCACCGTGTTACCCAAGCCCGTGAAGTAATAGAAGAAAGGGTCCTGGCGGAAACCATCAGCGGTGAGATCTAGCTCGGAACTGGCGTGAAACAAAAGGATCCCGTCTCGGAACGCAGCGGCGGCTCGCTGCCGACGCTCGCCTACGACCGTGTTTTGAGACGTCGCCACGCAAGTAAAACCGATGAGAACAATCGCCAGAATCAATCCAGGAACTCGCATGGCGGAATAACTTAGCACGCAGACCGTGACATTTCCTAGTCCCCACAATTGGTTTCTAGGGGGAGTCTCTCTGACGGCGCATTTGTGGGCGAGTGACGGGCAATTCGGAAGTTATCAGTCGTCCGTTGGATTAGTACCGATAAACGCGCTTATGGTGATTAACGCGCCTACTCCCGGACAGTCGGTAAACAGGAAGTAATCCAGATTGCAATGTACAGATCGGTGCCGACAAGCCGCCTTCGGCGACAGCCGCAGCCTTTCCGAAATCACACCCGGCCAGATTCGCCGTTTTGCGGATGCGGTGCGCATTCCGGCAAGCCCGCTGTGGAAGATCACGGTCGAAACGGTCGAGCGCACCGCCGAATCCTGGAACAGCCTTGAGCAAGCGGACGCCCTGCCGAAAGATTTGAGGGATTCCATCGCCAGACAGATTCTCGGCGTTGCCGCGGCCCGACGTCTGGTGAAGGACTTGGCGGATACGTCCACGAGGCCAAAGCTGTAGTGGATCCCTGCGATGGAAAACCTTTGTGACCTCGGTTGCAACTTAGATTGGAGCACAAAATGGCAAAAACTGCGGTGGGTTTGTTCGAGAACTCAGAATTGGCCAGCGAGGTCGTTCTCGACCTCGTGGCCAACGGTTTTTTTAAGAATGACGTTCGTGTTCTAGGTGAGCCGCGGGAGATGGCGGGCGGTGGACTCATGAGTACTCCACATAGAAGTGGCGTTGACTCGGGATCTGACCGCGTTCGGGGTCGTCGAAGCCGACGCGGAAGACTACGTTCACGGAATCCGGCGCGGAAGGGGCATGGTCTTTGCCACCGGTGCGGGCGACAAGGCTCAGGCGGCAACTGAGATCATGAACCGCCACGGTACCGTCGAGATCGAGAAGATCAGCGCCGGTCGGCTGGAACTTCCTAATGCCGGCCAAGGCGAGGAACTTCCCGTCCACGACCCTTCCGTACAAACTGTAAGGTTCCGCTCGCCGGGTTCCGGTGCTCGCTTGTTCGTCTGGTAGTGCTTTTCGCGAAACAACGACAGGCCGGGAGTCGGGCGCGTGGAGCAATTCTGTCGGTGCACCGGGCGTAGGTCGAAGAGCACCGCGCGGTGATGTTCATTGCAACGAACACCGATTGCGTGCCAAACCATATTTCCAGGCTTTAACCGTGGGGTCACGATTGTACGTTCCGCACACTTACTCGGCCGCGCTAGCTCTCATGCTGGTCAGCATGCTCTGTTGGGGTAGCTGGGCAAATACCCAGAAGATTGACGAACGGTGGCGCTTCGAACTCTTTTACTGGGATTACATCTGGGGCCTTCTGGTTTGTGCTCTGTTATTCGGTCTGATCTTCGGAAATAAAAACCCCGCCTCCGCAGACAGCTTTTTTCACAATCTAGGCAGCGCGAGTCCTCGCAGCATTCTTGAGGCCTTCTTCGGAGGCGTCGTTTTCAATCTGGGGAACCTCCTGCTCGTAGCGGCGATATCCGTGGCGGGAATGGCGGTAGCATTCCCGATCGGAGCCGGGTTGGCGCTGGTGATCGGAGCAGTGATCAACTACACCATCTCGCCAAAAGGCAACCCGGTTCTTTTGTTTTGCGGCATTGCGCTGATTTGCATCGCCATCATCCTCGATGCGCTGGCATATCGCGGCCTATCTCGGGGAGCAAAGGCGAGCACAAAAGGCGTTGCATTAAGCCTCGCTTGCGGAGTTGCGGTTGGACTCTTCTATCCGTTCGTTGCTAAAGCAATCACGGGCCCAAACCACCTGGGGCCCTACACCGTCTACTTCGTTTTTGCGTTGGGAGCCGTTGTTTCCAATTTCCCCATGAACTACGGATTGATGCGCCGGCCCGTAAATGGCAATCCGCTTCGAATGAAAGACTATTTCAACGGAAAGATGAGCTTGCATGCGTGGGGAATATTAGGAGGAAGCATCTGGGGCGTCGGAACAATCGCTAACTTCGTGGCCTCGTATGTGCCTATGATCGGGCCCGCCACCTCATTTTCTCTTGGTGAAGGCAACACCATGATCTCTGCGATATGGGGCATCTTTGTGTGGAAGGAATTTCACGGCGCGGGAAATCGGGTGAAGGGTCTGCTCGCCACAATGTTTTTGTTTTTTGTATTGGGACTAACCAGTATCGCTCTCGCTCCGTTGATCCACTAAGCAGGACAACAGGCAGAGCCAGAGGAAGATACGCATGACGACATCAAACAACGGCAATAAGGATGCGTTCGGACACCCCGGAATCCATCCTCAATGGACGCACGGCGACAAAGACGGAGTGGGAACCGCATATGCGGCTTCCAGCCAAGCCTGGTTTACCCTTTGGAACGGGATCATCACCGAAGTTTATTATCCGACGGTGGATCGCCCTCAAGTGCGGGATCTTCAATACCTGGTTACCGATGGCAAGAGTTTCTTTCACGACGAGAAACGCCTCAAATCCAAAACCGAACGTCTGTCTGATCACACTTTGGGATATCGCTGTACAAACTCTGATCCGGATGGCCGCTACACGATCATAAAGGAAATTATCACGGCTCCTCACTTGCCCTGCATCCTTCAGCACACAAGATTAATGGGTGACGAGTCGTTCACATCGAAGCTCCAACTTTTCGCACTGTGCGCTCCTCATCTGGAGGTCGGGGGATGGCAGAACAACGGCTATGTCGCCGAGGTGAGTGGCCGCAGGATTCTTATGGCACACAAGGAGGGCACGTGGCTGGCGCTTGCTGCCACAGAACCTTTTTCTCGTACTTCTTGCGGCTACGTCGGACGCAGCGACGGATGGACAGACTTAGCTGAAAACTCTCAAATGGACTGGGAGTTCGACCACGCGGATGACGGCAACATCGCTCTTACTGGAGCCTTGGAACTGGAGGGCCACCGCGAATTCACTCTCGGACTCGCTTTTGGCGAGACCGAGCACCATGCGATTGCGACACTATTTCAGGCACTGGGCACGCCCTTCGAAGAACATTACAAACGATACACGGAACAGTGGGATCGCACTTCTTCACGCCAACTTCCCTTGGAAAAGGTTTCGTGTGATAAGGGAAATCTCTATCACAGCAGCTGCAGCTTGATTCTCGCTCACGAAGACAAGTCCTATCCGGGCGCTTTGATTGCCTCTCTATCGATCCCCTGGGGAGAAGCACGTGGAGACAAAGACCAGGGAGGATATCACCTGGTGTGGACACGAGATATGGTCAATAGCGCCTCCGCTCTGCTCGCGTCCGGTGAGCCTGCGACACCGTTGCGCGCGCTTATCTATCTTGCGGTTTCCCAGCAGGCAGACGGTGGTTTTTCCCAGAACTTCTGGGTTGATGGGAATCCTTATTGGCGGGGCATTCAATTGGACGAGGTCGCGTTCCCGATATTGCTGGCCTTGCGGCTCAGCCAGCAGAATGCCCTTCAGGACTTTGATCCCTATCCGATGGTCCTAAAAGCCGCGACCTACTTGCTGCGGCACGGACCAGTGACTCAACAGGAACGATGGGAGGAAGCCAGTGGCTATTCCCCGTCTACCCTGGCTTCTAATATCGCGGCCTTGATTGGTGCGGCTTGTTTTTGCAGGCAGCGAGCGGATAAAGCCACTGCCGAGTTTCTTGAGCAATACGCCGACTTTCTTGAGTCGCACGTCGATGCATGGACGGTCACAACAGAAGGGACTCTGGTGCCAGGCATTCGGCGACACTATATCCGAATCCTTCCAGACGCAGTAGACAATCCTAACCCCGCGGAAGACCCGAACTCGGGAATCCTCAAAATCGCAAACCTTGCCCCGGGGGCGCAAAATTCGTTTCCGGCGAAGGAGATCGTCGACGCCGGATTTCTGGAACTGGTTCGATATGGCATAAGAAAACCCGACGATCCAATCGTTGTTGATTCATTGAAAGTCATCGATGCGGTATTGAAGGTGGACACCCCGGCGGGGCCAGTTTGGCATCGATACAATCACGACGGTTATGGCCAGCGGCAGGATGGAGGCCCTTACAGGGGGTGGGGAAAGGGACGCGCCTGGCCGCTTCTGACTGGTGAGCGTGCGCACTTCGAACTCGCTGCGGGACGAGACGTGAGACCGTTGATACGGGCCATCGAAGGGTTCGCCTCAGGCACGGGTTTACTGCCGGAGCAAGTATGGGATGAGCAGGACCGCCCCGACATTTTTATGTTCCGGGGTAAGCCAACCGGTTCGGCCATGCCGCTCATGTGGGCCCACGCGGAGTACATCAAGCTCCTGAGATCCGTATCCGACGGCCGGGTTTTCGATCTGATACCTGATGTTGCAGGGCGTTACCTCGGAGATCGAAAGGCCTGTCAGTTATTCGAGATTTGGAAAACAAATCGTCGGGTCCGCGCGGTGAACAGGGGCTACACATTGCGAGTTCAGGCTTCCGATTCCTTCCGTCTCCATTGGACGGGCGACGAGTGGGGTACGGTCAGAGATACGCCCTCCTCAGCGACCGCTCTCGGAATTGAATACGTCGATATTCCAATTACCGCGGTACAACATGCGCCAATTCGATTTACGTTCCTTTGGACCAAAAGCAATTCATGGGAGGGCCGTGACTATATGGTCGCGGTGAAAAATTAGAAATTGTCCGTCTACTTTCTCCAAAATGTTCATCCAAGGAATGGCGGGAACCGAAAGCTAATGCGCGAAAGGTGACACTGTGCCGCAAGATCATTTCGACATCATCATCATTGGCACGGGAGCCGGCGGTGGAACGCTCGCCTACCATCTCGCTCCATCCGGCAAACGCATCCTGCTCCTGGAACGCGGAGACTACCTGCCGAGAGAAAAAGACAACTGGGATGCCCGTGCAGTGTTTCTCGAAGCGAAGTATCAGGCCAAGGAAATCTGGTACGACAAGGACGGGAACAAGTTCCATCCAGGTATTCAGTACTACGTCGGCGGCAATACAAAGGTCTACGGCGCGGCCTTGCTGAGATTTCGCAAAGAGGATTTTGGAGAAGTCCGCCATTATGGCGGCATCTCACCGGCTTGGCCGCTTAGCTACGAGGACTTCGAACCTTATTACACTAAAGCGGAGAATCTGTACCACGTTCATGGAGAACACGGGATCGATCCCACGGAAGGTCCAGCGAGTGCTCCTTATCGTCACCCGCCAGTGAGCCACTCACCGCGCATTCAGCAACTCTACGATGACATGAAACTGCAGGGTTACCATCCGTTTCCGTTGCCGCTCGGCATACTGCTCGAGGAACAAAATGGGAAGGCCCTTCACACGAGTGCCTGCGTACGGTGTGCCGCATTCGACGGGTTTCCGTGCCTGGTCGATGGCAAGGCGGATGCGCAGGTGATTTGTGTGGATCCGGCTCTCGATCACTCGAATGTCACTCTTCTCACCGGGGCCTACGTCCAGCGTCTGAAAACAGATCCGTCCGGTCGCGTGGTAACCAAGGTTCTGGTCGAGCGCGAGGGACAACCCGAGGAATATTCGGGGGACATCGTGGTCGTTTCCTGCGGAGCCATCAACTCGGCGGCGCTTCTGCTGCGTTCTGCGAACGACAAGCACCCGAGTGGGCTCGCGAACAGTTCTGATGTGGTTGGGAGACACTATATGCGCCATAACAATTCCGCCTTTATGGCCTTGTCCAGACAACCAAATCCAACCATGTTTCAGAAAACCCTGGGCTTGAACGATTACTACTTTCGCTCCGATGACTGGGAATTTCCTTTGGGCGGAATCCAAATGCTGGGCAAAACCGATGGCGAAATGCTCAAGGGAGAAGCCCCAGGCTGGGCTATCTGGAAACCTGAATTTGCACTGGATTACATGGCCGAACATTCAATCGATTTCTGGGTCCAGTCCGAGGACTTGCCCCATCCCGATAATCGCGTCACCGTCAACCAAAGTGGAGCGATCACACTCAGCCTGCCGGAGACCAATACTGAAGGCCATCAACGCTTAATCGCGAAGCTCAAAGGTATGCTCAATGATCTTGACCTTCATGAGCATCTGATGTCGCGCTCCTTGTATCTGGGCAAGAAGATTCCGATTGGCGGTACAGCTCATCAGGCTGGAACAATTCGCTTCGGCCGAGACCCCAAGACATCGGCGCTCGATCTGCATTGCAAGGCCCACGACTTGGATAATCTCTACGTTGTCGACGCCAGCTTTTTCGTTTCGATTGCCGCCGTGAATCCCAGCTTAACGATAATCGCAAATGCCATGCGAGTGGGAGATCACCTGCTCGAACGGCTTGCCTAAGCGAAACTGCGAAGCTTGCTCTGCGCCGTTGGTGGAGAAAGCTAGAGCTTATAAGGAAAACAATAAATGAAGGCGATTGCGATTGTTCCGGGTACGGCAGGCTCGCGCGTTGTGGAGCGGCCCGAGCCGGGCATTACGAACTCCGATGAAGTAAAGGTCAAAGTCAAACGTGTGGGCATCTGCGGCACAGACAGGGAAGAAGTGTCGGGAGGGCGTGCGGATGCCCCGGAGGGACAGAAAGAACTGGTCATCGGTCATGAGATGTTTGGCCAGGTAGTCGAGGCGGGTTCCTCCGTGACTCGTGTAAAGGTGGGTGACTTCGCCGTGTTCACCGTACGGCGTGGTTGCGGCCAATGCGCGCCCTGCCTGATGGGACGCTCTGATATGTGCCAGACCGGCCGCTACAAAGAGAGAGGGATTCGCGGATTGGATGGCTATCAAACGGAATTTGTAGTCGACAAGGAGCAGTACGTCGTGTCCGTGCCGGTCGAATTGGAAGCAGTTGGGGTTTTGATGGAGCCGCTTTCCATCGTCGAGAAAGGAATCGAAGAAGCGCTGCGCTTGCAAGCCGTCCGGTCTCCCGAAGCCGCCATCACCCCTGCATGGATCGTCGGACGCCGCTGCCTCGTTGCTGGGCTGGGCCCCGTTGGCTTGCTGGCCTGCATGGTCTTGCGGCTTCGAGGGGCTGACGTTTACGGATTGGATGTGGTCGATTCTAGTAGCGCCCGCCCGGAGTGGCTTGACGTGATTGGCGGCCACTACGTGGACGGACGGAAGGTACCTGCCGACCAGGTCGAGAAAAAGATTGGTCCGATGGATGTGGTCGTCGATGCCAGCGGAATTGCGGCGCTGGAGTTCAATCTGCTCGATGCTCTGGCCCTTAACGGAGTTTATGTGATCACAGGCATTCCCGGCGGCGATCATCCGTTACAAATTCAAGCTGCGGAATTGGTCCGCCAGTTGGTCCTGGACAATCAGGTCATGCTCGGCAGCGTGAATGCTGCCCGGGGCCACTTCCAAATGGGAGCCGATGATTTGTTTCAGGCGCACCTGCGTTGGGGCGATCACATCGCCGCTTTGATCACCAATCGTTACTCGTACGCGCAGTTTACAGCGACTGTAAGCCATCATTCGCCCGACGCAATCAAGGAAGTCGTAGAGTGGGACTAAGACGCTGTAGCGGTTTTTGTTTACTTCGTCCATTTTGAGGCCGCCATCCTAAACTGAGGTATCGCATTCCGTTACGATCAGTTTTCTAAAAGCCGCCATGCAAACTGATTCAAGTCTCCTGCGAAATTCGGCCCTGGCGCAGCCCATTTTCCACTTATTTCTCCTCGTGGGAATTGTGATGGCGGCGATACTCTTGTTAGTTACGGTGCTCGTTCTTTACGCAAGCTTCCGCTATCGGCATTCAGCGACGGGGGAAATCCCTCAGCAAGAATTCGGCCGAACATCTTTGGAAATTCTTTGGACTGCCGGACCCGTCGTGATTCTCATTTTCATCTTTGGGGCGACGATTCACGCGATGAGAGAGTCTGATCCTGGGTTCGCGGCGAAGCAACAGCCCGACCTTGTGATCGTTGCGCATCAGTGGTGGTGGGAAGCTCGCTATCTGGAGTCCGGAGTCATCGCCGCGAACGAAATACACCTGCCCGTGGGTAAGCGCTTATTCGTGCGACTCGAATCTGCGGACGTAATTCATGACTGGTGGGTGCCGCAACTTGGACGGAAAATGGATGCAGTACCAGGGCATCCAAACTTTCTGTGGCTCGAAGCAGATTCCCCCGGCTTCTACTCAGGAACTTGCGCCGAATATTGCGGCGCCGAGCATGCTTGGATGCGTATCGGCGTAATTGCAGATGCAGAGCCCACTTTCGAACGGTGGGTTCAGCACCAGCTCGAAGTACCCTCGCCGTTGCCCGCTGGAAGCGATGCCGTTCAAGGAGCCGAACTCTTCCAGCAAATGACGTGCGGCAACTGTCACGCTATCGCAGGTAGTTCGGCCAAGGGCAGGATTGGACCCGATCTAACTCACATCGGCAGCCGCCTGACGCTGGCGGCCGGGCGCTTCCAAAATACTCCCGCCAACCTTGCCAGTTGGCTGGCAAATCCCCAGGCCATTAAGCCAGATTCCCATATGCCGAATTTCCAGCTCACAGATCCGCAGGTTCGCCAACTCACCGCCTATTTGGAGACGCTGCAATGAGCGATGTTCCGTACATGCCGCAAATCCCGGCCGCGGGTGAACGCGTTGGCGCAACCGTCGATTATGAGAAGAACGGGCTGCTCGGTTGGATCGCGACCGTTGACCACAAGAGAATCGGCATTCTGTATCTGCTCACGAGTCTAGTTTTCTTTGGAGTGGGGGGCATTGAGGCACTCCTGATGCGGATCCAGCTCGCACGTCCAGACAACGACTTTCTCTCGCCCGGATCGTACAACCAGATCTTCACCATGCACGGCACCACCATGATTTTTCTTGTCGCCATGCCAGGTCTTACAGGCATGGCCAACTATCTGGTTCCGCTGATGATCGGAGCGAGGGACGTGGCATTTCCTCGGCTGAATGCGTTCAGCTTCTGGCTGCTGGCCTTTGGAGGCCTGTTTCTCTACTTCAGCTTTATTGCCGGCGGAGCACCTGCTGCGGGATGGTTCAGTTATGCCCCACTTAGCGAACAGCCCTACTCATCAACGACAGGAGTGGACTATTACGCGATTGGTCTTTTCGTGTTGGGAATGGGTTCTATCGCTGCAGCGATCAACCTGATTGTTACCATTGCCGGGTTCCGCGCTGTCGGCTTAACCATACGGTGCCTTCCTTTGTTTGTATGGATGGTCCTGGTCACGCAGGTGCTCATTCTCCTGGCCCTGCCTGCCCTCAATGCGTCGCTCTCCATGTTGCTGATCGATCGTTTAATGAATGGGCACTTCTTCGTAACCGACAGCGGCGGCTCAGCCCTTCTCTGGCAACATTTTTTTTGGGCTTTCGGGCATCCCGAGGTTTACATTGTCGTGCTCCCGGCTTTCGGAATAATTTCAGAAGTAATTCCCGTATTTTCCCGCAAGGTGATCTACGGCTATGAATTTGTAGCAGCGTCCACCGTAGCCATCGCGGTCTTGAGTTTTCTGGTGTGGGCGCACCATATGTTCGCTGTAGGGTTAGGGCATTCTATCGATGTAGTGTTCGCCATTGGAAGCATGCTGATTGCCGTGCCCACTGGGGTGAAGATATTCAACTGGATTGCGACGATGTGGGGCGGATCGATCCGATTCACAACCTCCATGCTTTTCGCCATAGGATTTCTGGTGATGTTTACCATTGGAGGCCTGAGTGGTATTTCCTTCGCAGCGTTTCCGATCGATTGGCAAGTGACGGACACCTACTATCTGGTGGCGCACATTCATTATGTCCTGTTTGGAGGGACGGTTTTCGCAATCTTTGCTGGCGTCTACTACTGGTTCCCCAAGATGAGCGGACGGATGCTCTCGGAAAGAGTTGGGAAAATACATTTCTGGTTGATGCTAGTCGGTTTCAACATGACGTTCATGGTGCAACATTTCATGGGTTTGATGGGCATGCCGCGTCGGGTATTTACCTATCCGGACTTGCCCGGATGGGCGGCTCTTAACATGACCTCCACGATCGGGGCAGTCATCATGGGGATCGCGGTCGCCATCTTCTTGTGGAATTTGATTGTCAGCTTCGTTGCTGGAGAGCCTGCGGGAAACAACCCTTGGGACGCCTGGACGCTGGAATGGGCAACGACCTCCCCTCCTCCTGCACACAACTTTGACCTTTTGCCCCCGGTACGCAGCCGACGCCCGCTTTGGGATCTTGCGCATCCGGAAAATCCGGACTGGGAACATGGACACTGAAGGCGCAGCAGAACGTTTTGTGACGGCCGATACATATCAGTTCGCTGTCACCCTATTCTTGATATCGGAAGGGGCGTTCTTCGCTTTCTTGATTATTGCCTATGTGTATTTTCACGGCTCGATGACATCAGGCCCTAACGCGGGTAATAGCTTGAATCCTCTCAAAAGTGGGATCTACAGCGTATTCCTGCTTGCCAGCAGTTTCACGGTAAGCGCGGCAGAGCGAAAGTTAAGCAGTGGCCATCGCCGGGCCTTTTCAGGCTGGCTTCTCACAACAATTCTGCTAGGTGCTGTTTTCCTCGTCGGTCAGGGGCGGGAATATTTCAATTTGTATCGAGCTGACGTGACCGTGAGCCGGAACGTCTTCGGTACTTCGTTCTTTACGCTGACCGGATTTCACGGGCTGCACGTTCTGCTCGGATTGCTCGCCCTTTGCATCCTGTTTGCGTTAGCCATAGGTGGAGATTTTCAACCTGGGCAGTCCAACGCAGTTCGAGCGGTTGCGCTTTACTGGCATTTCGTGGACTGGATCTGGGTTGTGATTTTTTTCGTTGTTTACGTGTGGGCGCTTTTCTAAGGTTTCGGTATGACCACTTGGCAGTTACTTGCGTCTGGTTGGGATTGGGAGCCATCCGTGGTGCTAGGGTGCGCCCTGCTTCTGCTGTCATATCTAGCCGCGCTTCGATTCCACTTTCAGATCAGGTCACTCAGTTTTGTTGCCGGAGTTCTTGCCTTGCTGCTCGCACTTGTTTCCCCTATCGATACGCTTGCTGATGGATACCTCTTCAGCGCACATATGGTGCAACATATCCTTCTTATTCTCGTTGTTCCGCCATTGTTGATTCTGGGCATTCCGAGAGAGTTCGCTGGCTCCATGCTTCGATACTCCCCGATCAAGAAAGCAGAGCACATATGCAGTAAACCACGGCTTGCATGGCTTCTTGGTGTAGGAAGCATGTGGATCTGGCACTGGCCTCCGCTCTATAACACAGCACTGTCCCATGAAGCCGTCCATATTGCCGAGCATCTGATGTTCGTCATCACAGCTACCATCTTTTGGTGGCCTGTGCTCAGCCCCGTAAAGGAGTTGCGCCTGTCACCGCTTGCTGCGGTCATTTACCTGTTTAGCGCCTGCGGGGCGCATACCGTTCTCGCCATTCTGATCACGTTTGCACCCGTCGGAACTTACCCACTTTATCTGCAACCATCCGATTCCCTTGGGATTCTCCCGCTTCTTCGCGACCAGTGGGGACTGACACCCGGAGTCGATCAACAACTGGGCGGACTCCTGATGTGGGTGCCCGTTTGCTTGATCTACTTGGGTTTCATTATTGCCACGATGATTCGCTGGTATTCTGCTCCCCTCGGCGGCAGAATCCCAAGCCCTGCGGTGACTCTGATTTCTACTACGGCGATGGAGTATATGCATGACAAATAATAATGAGAGCCGCGATCAAGCAAGAAATGCGTCTGCATCGGCAGCCTGGATCACACCGCGACCGCAAATCATTCCTCGCCCCACATATAGTCCGGCGGTCATGGCTCTGGCGATCGTTTGCCTTCTTTGGGGTTTGCTAACTTCGTACTTGATTTCTCTGTTAGGGGCCGTTCTTCTCGCGGTGTCTTTGGTTGGCTGGATTGGAGAACTTCGCCATGAGCGTCAATGACGAAACGGCAGATACGAAAGCAGCTGTCACTACACGAAAACCAACCCCAGAACTAGACCGGCGTCGCTTTCTCAATCGGTTAAGCCTCGCCCTCAGTGGCGTGGTAGCTGTTTTGCTTGGAGTTCCGGTCATCGGATTTCTAATTTCGCCGTTGCTGCGAAAAGTGCCGCGGATCTGGCGGTCAGTCGGAACGCTCGATGATTTCAAGGAAGGCGATATCGTCGAAGTGACTTTCGAGGACAGCTCAGCGCTCCCGTGGGCAGGCCTGACGCAAAAAACCGCTGCATGGCTTTCCCGCCAGCAGGGCGACAAGTTTGTGGCCTTTTCGGTGAATTGCAGCCACCTGGGATGTCCCGTGCGCTGGGAGGCCAATGCGCAACTCTTCATGTGCCCCTGTCATGGTGGTGTGTATTACAAGGATGGTCAGGTCGCCGCCGGCCCGCCGCCTCGGGGCCTGACACGATACCCAGTACGCATCCAGAGTGGAAACGTGGAAATACTTACGAGCCCGGCGCCGATCACATAACCACGCCCGAAATGGAGACACTAAGAAAACTCTGGCTATGGTTCGACGACCGAACCGGCGCGTCGGCAATATGGAAGGCCACGGCCGGTCACTTGGTTCCGCCAAACACCGGCTGGTGGTATGTCTTCGGCAGCGCTACTCTGGTTGCGTTTATTGTCCAAGTGGTTACCGGCATCGCGCTAGCTACCATTTACGTTCCATCTACCGCCGACGCCTACCACACCCTCCAGTTCATTAATCATGGGGCGACTTTGGGCCACCTGCTGCGGGGCCTGCACTATTTCGGCGCATCGGCAATGGTCCTGTTCGTCGGGATACACGTCACCAGAACCTTCCTAATGGCCGCCTACAAGTACCCCAGAGAAATGAGCTGGCTTAGCGGCTCAGCATTGCTTTTGTTGATCGTGGGAATGGGTTTTACCGGCCAACTCTTGCGCTGGGATCAGATCGCCTTCTGGTCGGTGTACATTGCCGCAGAGCAGGCGGGGCGTGTGCCGTTGGTAGGAAAGACTCTGGCACACTTCATCCTCGCCGGCAACACCGTTGGGGGCGCAACTCTCAGCCGATTTTATGCCTTTCACGTCTTCTTTATTCCCATGCTGATTTTTGGCTCCATTGGGGCGCATTTGTATCTTGTGATTCGAAACGGAATTTCCGAACCACCGCAGAAAGGCCATCCCGTCGATCCAAAGACGTATCGCAGATGGTATGAAGATCTGTTGAAGCGGGAAGGGCGTCCGTTTTGGCCCGACGCCGTTTGGCGCGATATCGTGTTCGCGGCGGCTGTGATCGTTGTTCTGTTGGTCTTGGCTTGGGCTGTCGGTGCACCGCAACTGACTAATCCGCCCGATCCAACGATCCTGGTTGCCGAGCCCAGGCCCGATTGGTATTTGCTTTGGTACTTCGCCCTCCTGGCTCTTATTCCTGCTCGTCTGGAAAATTACGTCATCGTACTCGGGCCCCTGTTTTTCGTGATGTTCCTGGTGCTGCCGCCACTGATTGCGAACAAAGGGGAACGCAGCGCGTCACGCCGTCCGTGGGCGGTTGCCATGGTGCTCGCGTGCTGGATGTTGATTGCCACGCTTTGGATCCAAGGACGCCGCTCGCCCTGGTCTCCCGATTTCACCGCAATCCCCTTGCCTGAGACCGTCGTCGGCGCCACGAGCGGACCGGTGTACGAAGGCGCGCAACTATTTCATTCCAAGGGCTGCGAGTACTGTCACTCAGTCTCCGGATACGGCGGGCATCGCGGCCCCGATCTTACCGACGTTGGTGAGAGGCTCACCACTGATCAAACTACCATACGGATTATGAACGGTGGGACCAACATGCCCGCTTTCGGAAGCACGCTCAGCGGACAGGAACTCAATTACCTCGTGACTTTTCTTGCTTCTCGCAAGTCTCAGCACGCAGCTGAAACTATGATGAGCGAGCGGGAGCACCGAATATTCGCAGCGAAACCTATGCTGGGGGCAGGAAACACCTCCTAGTTAGCTGCTGCCTGGATAAGTTTGGCGATTGGGATGAAGACCATCGTCGATGAGCATAAGTGCGCTCTTGAGCGAACACAAATCGCGATTTTTCCACCCGTGCACCCCGTACCGGATCGCGAAAGGGAGAAAGCCAGAAAGCGCCAATGGCATAAAACGGGGCAAGTTGGGTCGGTGGCACTCCGAACAAGTTGAGGATGCCGCCATCGAGCACTACACTTCCGGTGGAGACACGGCTTAATCAGAGTCTCCCTTACAATCCTCTTCAGGAAGCAGTGGTAAAATTAAAGCCAGTTGCTGCGCGACACTCTGCCTCAATTTGATCAAGGCATGGTCGGCGAGAGGCCCACCGATCGAAAAATGATTTGGCCCCGCTCGTGTTGAACATTCCTAAAAGAGAAGTGAGAAGCTTCGCTGCGAAGGGAGCCTTTTTCTTCCTACTGGCGCTGAGCGTAGTGGCAGCTCAGCCACGCGAGGTATCTGGGATCAGCTTCCCGGAGGAGGTCAGCGTTGCCGGCCGGGAGCTCCGGCTGAACGGAGTGGGCGTGGTCACGAAAGCAATTTTCGTCGAAGTCTACGCCGTCGGTCTCTACCTCGAAAAACCTGCGACGGATGCACGAGCAGCGATTTCAATCGACCAGGCCAAGCGCATTGTCATCGGAATGAAGCACAATGTCAGCCGCCGAGCGTTTGTTCAGGCAGTAGAGAGGGCCATCCTGCTTAATTCTCGTTCGGCAATTCCGACCCTGCGTACTAGGCTCGATCTTTTGGAACATGCACTTCCTGCTCTGAAGAAAGGGGATGTGCTTGATTTTACGTACCTGCCGGGGGTTGGTACCCGAATGCGCTGCCAAGGTAAAGAGTTGACAATTCCAGGTAAGGATTTTGCGGATGCCTTGTTTTCGGTCTGGCTCGGTCCGAAGCCGGTAAATGGCGTCCTCAAGCGCCAGTTGCTGGGCGTAGCCCATAAATAATTGACCCATCTGCGCTCGCATATGGCTAATGTGGAAGCAGAAGTGCCAGATCTAGTCTGGAAGTTCTCACTCCGGTTTCCGACCCCGTGTTCCGGCAATGGACACAGCGCCTCGAGACAAGCAATCCAGACTGCGATCAGTTGCAAGCCCGGACAGCCCAGCCTTTGCGTCGCTAGGCGCCCTCTGCACTTTGCAAACGTCGCACAGCAGTCTTGATCAGGGAGGCTCCCTCAAGCGTTTCGTTTCGATCCAACCGATCCGGTCTCACGCCCGCAATTTGCGTTGCGAGGCCAACCACTCTAAGTAGCCAGATTCCGCACCAGTTCATGTCTATCTGGTACCACTTCAGACCATGCCGGGCGGAACTGGGATGTGCATGATGGTTGTTATGCCACCCTTCGCCAAAGGTCAAAAGGGCAACAAACCAGTTATTGGTGGAATCATCTCGTGTTGGAAAGGGGCGCAACCCCGACATCAAAAAGAAGTGTTTGAACGTCAGCGACGGTGATGAACCTTCGCTTGATCTTGTTAGCGATCCGAAGTATCGCGGTCTCTGTGACGATGCCGTTTACACCGTCTTCGGAGAGACCCCACTCGCCTTCTTCACAACCGGCAGGCGGAAGGCTTTCAGGAAGCCAGGTTCCTCAAGTCATTTTGGCGGCGCTGTCATTGGCTTTGTGTGCTCGGGCAAGATGTGCCAGCGACGACTCCATCTCCAGCCCACGTTGTTGTCGTAGTGGAGGAGAACAACGGATATTCGCAGATCATCGGTTCTTCGCAGGCTCCCTACATTAATACCTTGGCATCGCAGGGTGCATTATTCACGAACTCTTCTGCGCTTACGCATCCAAGCCAACCAAACTACCTGGACTTGTTCTCGGGGTCAGACCAGGGAGTGACCAGTGATTCTTGCCCACATACGTTTTCCGTGGCGTCACTCGAGAGCGAGTTGAATGGTGCGGGCAAGGGCTTCGAGGGCTATTCCGAGGGCCTCCGGCGGCGCTCAATAGTCAGGGATACGCCATGGCTCTGCTGCTACCGGATGGCAGTCGCGGCGTTAGAGAATTCCGCCAATTACCGATAAGTTTTCTGGATCGAGCTAATGTTTGCGCTCTTTTAGCGGTTTAGCGGCAACCTGGCCCTAATCGAGACGCCCGGATTTGTCATCACAACTTCAAACATGCCCCCAAGGGCGGCTATGCGTTCCCGCAAGCCAGTCAATCCTACCCCCCTTGAACGTCCCTTTTGGATTTCATGAAACTGCTGTGACGAAAACCCGCAACCGAAATCACGCACGATAACCGAAGCCTCTTGGCCATCAAGTCGAATGGTGATGTTGACCTTCTTGCTCTGAGAATGGCGGTGCACATTGGTTAGACTCTCCTGCAATACTCGAAACAACGCCGTTTCGATGTCCTGTGGTAATCGTCCCAGAGTGTCGTGAATTTGCAACTCGACTTCAATTCCGCTGCGCTTTGAAAACCCTTCCAAATACCACCTGGACGCAGAAGGTAATCCACTTTCGTCCAAGAGAGGCGGATGTAACAAATGCGAAATCGTGCGCGTTTCAGACAAGCATTGGTCGACAACGTCTTCTGAATCTGCCAACACCCGCGCATCTCCGTTAGGCAGACATTCCCTCAGTCGTGCAAGGTTCATCTTGAGTGCTGCAAGATATTGCCCGACACTATCGTGCAGTTCACGAGCAATCTTCCGTCGCTCGTCGTCCTGCACACGCATGAGGTCTGCCGAAAGATGTCGCAACGACAATGTACGTTGTTCCACCTGCGATTCAAGTTCCTGGCGCGATTTTTGGAGTAACTGTCCTCGCTCTCTCAGCCGGACCGAAATGCCCGCAAAATCTGCCAACGCATCTAATAACTTGTAATCTTCGGAATTAAAAGTCCGTGGGGAACCGTGAGAAATAGCCCATATCGTTCCCCTATTTTGGTCGCTCATCCACGGAATGAGCATTCCATCAGTGATTGGTTCTGCCACTACACCTAGAAAATCGTAATAAGGCTTTGTAACGCGGTAGTGCTGGGCGCGCCCCGTGGAAAGACAGGTTCCGCAAGGACTAAAGAATCTCGGGGTTCTGCCATTGAGGTATTGAGAGAATGTTCCGGAAATGGCAACCCAGCGAAACGTAGGATTGCCCTGCTCGTCGGGCTCCTCAAGACTGATGCCGGCGCTGTCTGCCCCGCAAAATTCAACTGCAATGTCGACCAGTTTTTGAAGCACAACTTGAGGTTCTTCTGTAAAAACGTGCGCTAGCGTTTGTAGGGCTTCAAAACGTCTTACCGCTCGACTCGAAACGTCATTTCGGTCAAGGAACTCGGTGTCCAGGAGGAGATCATGGAGCTCCATTCCAGGATCGGTGATGTTGGGAGGCGCTGTCATCTCTTTATCTTGGAGGGAGGTTAAAAGTCTGGCATTTACCTCGCCCTCACTTATATACAGGAAATGCTGTAGAGAGCGAACGTGACGATTCGGCGGACATCTCCGGGCCGACCGATCAAACGTTGCCCGCATCTTAATCTCAACCGACTGCGGATAAGCGGCTACCATCGACGTTTCATCAGAAATGTCAATGAGTGAAACCGCGATGTTTCGCCAGTTGAGTGGTTTACACTGCCCCGTATGTATCGAATAGTTCTGGCTTAAAGGGCGTACCTGCTACTGTTGGGGCGGTTGCGGCGCGTGACATACCGAGGAGTTCACCCACAGGCCGTGGCACCAGAATGTTCGGTGTGAGTGGGATGGGTCTCGACCTCATGCTGCAAGCCGAAAACGACTTTGACTCGAACGGTCTCGCGCTGCTGGATGAGTTCTCCGAGCGATTTCAGCTTCCATCACGGATGGCTTCGACGGCGGTATCGAAGTTGCTTCTGTTAGCCAACTGCCGACGGATTCCCCCACGAACCGACCCACTCAGTGCAATGGGGATGTTTCACCAACAGCCTCTCAAGTCTAAGAGTACATCCGCACGGCTAGTGGGGGTTGACGAGGCTGACCTCTCCTCAAGACCGAACGCTGATCCGCCCCTCTTCCGCAACTCTGGAAAGCGTGGACATCATGAAAATTCAAATCTTCGGAATTGGTAACTGGTCGGCACTAGCGATTCTTGTTGTTGCAATGGCTTTGCCGAGCCAAGGCCAAACCTACAAGTTTAGTACGCTAGTCAGCTTCAAGAACAATGGGAAGGATCCCGCGATGCCGGTAGCGCCCCTCACTATCGACGGGGCCGGCAATCTCTATGGCACTTCGGAGAGCGGTGGTGTCAACGGCTCTGGGACCGTCTTCGAGGTGACGAAGGCTGGCGCGCTCTCCGTGCTCCACAGCTTTGCAGCAAATGATGGGGGAGGGCCATATGTGGGCCTCGCTCGAGACAAAAAAGGAAACCTTTACGGCGTTGGCGGCGGTACGGCTGCGTTCAAACTGACGCCTTCCGGCCAATTCAAGATTCTCTATACGCTTAGCGGATCGGATGGAGAACCTGCCAGCCAGCCCGTCGTGGACGCCGCGGGCAATTTCTATAGCACTGCGCAAAACGGGAGTACTGGTGGGGGAAATGTATTCGAGATAGGTAACACCGACACCTTCACCGTGCTCTACAACTTCTGTTCGCTCTCAAATTGCGATGACGGGGAAGAACCCAATGCCCCCATCCGCGACGACAAAGGCGATATTTACGGGAGCACCTTTTTCGGTGGAACTGGGCAAAATGGAACCGTGTTCAAGCTCGATGAGGCTGGCGTCGAGACGGTTCTGTATAACTTCACAGGCGCAGGAGATGGCAGTGGGCCCGGCGACAAGCTGAAACTGGATACAGACGGAAATCCGTATGGCACCACGCTGAATGGGGGGTATTTACGGCGGCGGCGTTCTGTTTAAGGTGCCCACCTCTGGTGGAGCAGAAACGGTTCTGTATAGCTTTTGCTTGAACTGTTCGGGAGGTAACACACCCTTGGGACAAGTGCAGATCGATAATGCCGGAAATTTCTACGGTATAGCATTTGCGACCGCGAACGAAACCACCCCGGTGATATGGAAAGTGGACAGCGCCGGTAAAGAAACATTCCTTTACACGTTTGCCAAAAATATCCAGATCTGTGGCGACTGCCAGAAAGCTGGCTGTGTTGCTGCATCACCTGTGGGTGAACGGAGAAGCGTACGAACCGCTGTACAACAGCCATCACAAGTCGGTGGCGATCGCAGCATAAAAAAAACATCTCCGGGAAAGGAAAAGCAAGAGCCTAAAGCCGAGTTCCGGTGACTGCGTTAAACGCCTGGCCCAGGTTCGACTCTCCAAGAGCAGAACCCAGGGCGATAATCAGATCGCAGCACCGGCTGAAACGAGAACGCCCAATGTGCACCGAGCGAAACGAATCGCTCCTCGAGAGTGCGGATGGAAGCATGGCGACAGTGGCCACTCGGCGGGAGAACAAAACCTTGTCCCATGAAAAAACAAACGAACCCACTTGACTCCGACCGGCCTTCTCATGGAAGGCGTTAACTCTCATTGAGGACTGACGCCTCCGTCAATGAGTGAAATTGATTCCATGACAATGTCGGCTCCCGCACCCGGGGTAAAATTGGTGGTGGCAAAACCACCCAACCGGCTCGGGAGAAAGGAGTCGAACGATGATCATTATAGGAGTAGATTTCCATCCCGAGTTTCAACAAATCGCTTTGCTCAATACCACGACCGGAGAGGTCGAGGAGAAACGGCTCGCACATCCCGACGAGGCGGAGAAGTTCTACCATGCTCTTGCGAGTGCGAATGAAACCGTGCGCATCGGCATGGAGGCCAGTGGGCATGCACGCTGGTTCGAACGTCTCATGGCCGAGTTGCAGTTTGAGTTGTGGATCGGCGATGCGGCGGTGAAGAGTGGCGCCGATGCCGCAAGTGATCCCCACCAGTGCAATCCATGTTGCCTCGCGCAAGACCATCGTGAGTACTTCGCGGGGCAGGGCGCCGAGAGCCATCCGAATACCGATCTCGCTCCTCCGTTGTGCAACGGAATATGCCATCACGCCGTAGACGCCCACGGAGGCAAACACTAGCGCGAGCACGCCGAACGACGCGGTCAGCGCCGCGATGATCCGCTCCTGTTGCATCGAAGTGTCAATCTGCTCTTGCTGGGTACGGATCTCCTGCAGCGGCAAATCCGGATCGATCGCTTGCACCGCCTTGCGCAGCGATGGAGCGATGGACGCAACTGGCATCGGTTCATCGTTCGGCTCTGCTCGCATTGGGAATATCTTGACGATGCCTGGAAGGTTCAACGCACCGCCGAACCCCCAAATCTAAGATAGTTCGGCGACGAGCGGGTGAACGTGGCGGGATAGACTTTGACTCCTGTCGATACTCTGTACAGTTATCCGCATTCAAGACAGTCATCTCGCTCGAACGCATTTGTTTTCATAAGCTTGCGACGGTAATCCGATTGCAGCTTATCTTCCAGAACGTGCTGGGCACCGGTGCGTCGCACCGTAGAAATGAATTCGAACCGTGTTGCGATGACTTCAAGCTTCGAACCATGTGCGGACCACAGTGAGTCTCCGTGCCGTAGCCAGCCGGCATCGGGGCACGAAATCTCGTGCCGGTCTGAGCGGAACGAATCACCGTCAAACGCGACCGCTGTTGAGGCTTGCAATTGGCGCGATATCCCGCTCTATAGGCAGTTGTTGCTAGGGTTACTCTTCGTTGGCGCATTCCTGATTCTGGACGGCTCATCGACAGCATCTCAAGGCTGGGAAGGGGCGCCCCCTTGGTATTTGCCCGTGGGTCTGACTCTGACTTTGCTTTTGTGTGGAGGCAGGCGCTATGTGCCCGTGGTGTTTATCTCCAGCCTAATCGCGGCCGTGGTGAACTACCACCGGCCGCTTCTCTCTTGGTGCGGCATACCGGGGTCGATCGCGATATATCTCGGCTACGTGGGTGCTGCGGCAATACTGAAACGGAGCTGGCGCATCGATCTCAAGCTTGGCACTCTGCGCGACGTCGGACGCTACGTCGTGATTTCTCTCGGCGCGGCGATCCTCAGCGCTCTGTTCGGAGTCTTGACCCTCTTGGGAGACGGCCGGATCAGTCGATCCGACGCCCTGAGGGCGACACTAGATTGGTGGGTCAGCGACTCGCTTGCGATCATCGCCTTCGCTCCTTTTGTGTTAGTGCATGTAGCTCCGCTGGTGGGTCGCTGGTTGAGTTCCGGAAGCTGGATTCGTCTATCACCGGCTCGGCGAGGTCACGCTTCGGCAACCGAAATCCTCGAACTGACGGCACAATCTGGATTTGTTGTATTCGGTATCTGGTTTGTGTTCGGTTACGCGCCGGCGATTCCCTATCAGCCTCTTTATCTGCTGTTTGTGCCGGTTATCTGGGTTGCTGTCCGACGTGGTCTACCGGGAGCTGTCGTGACCACCTTCGCCATCAGCGTTGGAATGATGTTCGCAGCCTGGGTCAGTCAGGCGCAACGAGGGACGCTCCCGGGGTTGCAGCTCGCCATGTTGGCGCTGGGGCTGACGGGGCTTTGCCTGGGAGCTGTGGTGACCGAGCGGAAACAGGTCGAGCGGGCCATTCGCAAGTCGGAGAAACGCTATCGCCTACTATTTGAGCGCAACCTGGCGGGTGTCTTTCGCACCACGCTATCCGGACAAGTCGTCGAGTGCAATAAAGCGGCCGCCTCCCTCTTCGGTTATGACTCGCCTGAGGAAGTCATGGCCCTCTCGGTCGCTAGTTTGTATAACACCGCCGCCGATCGGGAAGCGTTCTTAACAAAACTGAACTCGGAGAAAAGTGTTGCTAATCACGAGATGAGGTTTCGACGCAAGAATGGCGATACCGCATGGGCAATGGTAAATGCAAGTCTCGTCGATGAAGATTCAAACATCAGCATTGTTGAAGGAACGCTAGTCGATATTACCGAACGCAAGTTCGCCGAGGAACGGGTTAAAACCCTCGCCTATTATGATGCTCTGACAGGATTACCGAATCGGACTCTTCTGGGCGATCGATTGTCAACCGCTCTCGCTACTGCTCGCAGGCAGAAGCACAAAGTTGCACTTCTGTTCTTGGATCTCGATCGCTTCAAAATCATCAACGATTCGCTCGGGCATTCCATCGGTGATGTCCTTCTGCAGGACGTTGCAGCACGCCTGAAGAGCTTCGCGCGTGAGCAGGACACCGTAGCCCGACTGGGCGGAGACGAATTCCTCATCGTCCTCACAAACATTAAGGACATCTCGAGCGCCGCAGTTGCGGCTGAGCGGTTTATGGACGCGATGACGACTCGATTCGTCATCCAAGGTCACTCCCTTAGTGTTGGTTGCAGCCTTGGCATCAGCATCTTCCCGGAAGACGGTGCGGACAACGAAACCCTTATCAAGAATGCCGATGCGGCTATGTATAGCGCCAAAGACGGGGGGCGGAACAACTTTCAGTTCTTTACCGCGGACATGAACGCTCAGGCTGTTGAGCGATTGGTCCTGGAGAATGGCTTGCGGCAAGCACGAGAGAAGAAAGAGCTCTTTCTCGAGTACCAACCGCAGATGGATACTGTTACTGGAGAGATCATCGGTCTGGAAGCGCTGCTCCGATGGCAGCACCCGGAATTAGGCCTCATTCCCCCCAATCAATTCATCGGAATTGCCGAGAACAGCGGCCTGATCGTGCCCATCGGCGAGTGGGTACTGAGGACTGCCTGTTCTCAAGCGCGTAAATGGCAAGAAGAAGGGCTTCCCGGCGTTTCAATAGCAGTAAACGTCTCAGCGGTCCAGTTTCGCCAACAGGGATTCTGCGAACTTATTAGAAGAGTTCTGCGTGAGACTGGTCTCGCTCCGCACTATCTCGAACTGGAACTTACTGAAAGCCTTCTGCTAGCAAATGTGGACGTCACATTGTCAGTCCTTCTGGAACTAAAGGCCATGGGTTTGACGCTGGCGATTGACGACTTCGGCACTGGCTATTCCAGCTTCGCCTATTTGAAACGGTTTCCGATTAGCAAAGTGAAGATAGACCGGTCGTTTGTTCGAGATGTCGCCGTGAACCCCGATGATGCAGCGATCACAACCGCAATCATCAGCATGGCCAAAAGCCTGAATCTCAGAGTAATTGCCGAAGGTGTGGAAGATGACGCCCAAATGTCATTCTTGCGCTCACACCAGTGTGACGAGATTCAGGGCTACTATTTCAGCAAGCCTTTATCGGTCGACAAAATCGCCGGCAAATTCCGAGCCGTCCACGCATCACGAAACGAGTGGTCTGTGACCACTTCTCCTCGGACGACGCTATCTCCATAGCGGCGTGGACTAATCCATCGCGCAGCTGGTTGTTTGTAAACTGTCCGAAGCTTCGCCCAAATCGAAATCGACCCTGCGTGTGATGTTGGCTAAATAAGGAGCCACTTCAACCTCATCGATACCGATTCCGAGTTGATCGCTCGCATCGCTTCTGAGCCCTCTACCTGTATTCGAAACACCGGCATTACGGTTCCTCGCATCGTATGCGGCTGAGGGAGAACTCGAACCACAGCCTCTCTTCGGCGTCACAGGCTTTGAAGAGCTTCTCCAGGTCTTCCGGTTCGTAGGTCTCCGGCTCTTCCTCGGTGTAACGCGGCCAGTCGTTCTTGCCCACGATGCCGCGAATCCCGTTCGCCCTGAGAAAGGTCATAACATTCTCGAACTTGTTATAGACGCTGCGTGGCGTCTGCTCCTTTTCGTCTCGCAGGTACGGGGCGAATTCCAGCATGTCCCGCCGTTCGATGTCGGCGACGTTCTGCTTCTTGCAGGACTCCATGAAGTAGGCGAGCGCGGTAGTGTAAGCAGACAGCGTCTTCGGCTTTTTCGTGAGCTGGATCTCGGCAAGGTATGCGGTGACCGCGGCAGCGAGGGAGGGTTGGTTGGTCTCTTCGGAGAACTTCAAGCCTGCTTTGAGTCCGTCCGCCTTCGCGGTCAGCATCTGTTCCTGCTGATGGCATCTTGCCTCCGCTGCGAGCGCATTCTTTCCCGCGGACCGGCGCAGGCGCGCTTGTCTCCTTCGTACCACTCGATGTAATAGGAACCTTCTGGATGGTGCTCTTCGCGCTCTTCAACGAGGACGGCGTTGGCCTTGATACGGCCGTTCCGGGAGCGGACTACCGGACAGAAGCGCAGCCCTTCTGGAGTGGTAACGCGGCGAAGAGCACATCGTTTCGTTCTGGCGTGCGTATGGCTAGAGAAAAATCCTGAGAGGGTTTCCGTCGAATACGACCTGCTTTTTTTCTTGAAGAAGCTTTACCTCGACGTGTCTTTTTGTCGGAGGCCTCATTCGCGAGCCCTGGGCAAGACTTATCGTGAGCATGCGCTTCTCGTTGTCCCAATCAAGGGCCATGCCCATCCAATCGCCTTTTCGGTAGTTGAAAGAGCGACCATCATCTTCGTAGAAGAGAAACGAACCGTTGCGACCGGGATAAACGTAAATCGAGAGCGGTTGGTCGACTGGTTCATCGACATATTGCTTCACGGGTCCAAATGGGAGTATCGCTCCGGCTCGAACGTAAACCGGGATGGTTTCGAGATCAACTAGGCGCGGGAACTCGCGTCCGCCTTCGACTTTGTCGTTTGTCCAAAAATCGTACCAATCGCCGCGCGGCAGGTAGACTTTGCGATGATCGGCCCCCTTCTCTACGACCGGAGCCACTAAGATATCGCGGCCCCAGAGATACTGGTCTTGGCATTCGACCGCGTTCGGATCGTCTGGATAGTGCAGCCATAGTGCTCGCATAATGGGTAGCCCGGTGATCGTGCACTCGCGCACGACGCTGTAGAGGTAGGGAAGCATTCGATATCGAAGCTCCAGATATTTCCGGCAGATCGGTTCCACCTGCTCGTTGTGCAATTGGCCTGCACCCGGAAGTGCCCAGCCTTCATATCGGCCTGCCTCGATCGGACCGGTATCCCCAGTGTTCCATCCCCAGGGAAGGCGTAATTTCCATGCCCGCCCGTGGGAGCGGAACAGCGGGCAAAAGGCCGCGAACTGAAACCATCGCAGATACAATTCGGCCGTGAATTCTGGCGTAGGAACGAAACCGCCGATATCGGTTCCCCAATAGGGAACGCCCGTAAGAGACGTGTTGATCGCGATCGGCACCTGCGTCTTGAGCGTCTCCCACTTGGAAAAGACATCGCCCGACCAGAGAAACGACGCGAAGCGTTGCATTCCCGCATAGCCATTGCGATGCAATGCATACGGACGTTCGTCGGGGCGATCGAGTTGCGGACCCTCCCAATGCATCCGGTTACGCGTGAGCCGCGACGGAATGTCGAGGGTGTCCCCCTCATCGGGCCACCAGCCGTCGACCCCCGTCGCGAAATCCTTGCGGTGGGCATCCCAATAGCAGCTCGCGTTCGCCTCGTCGAACTCGGACAACCTGCATGCGTCGTGAACGGTTCCTGAAAGCCTGTCGGTCAGAATAACGTCATGCAGAACGACGCGGAAATTGTTTCGGTGCAAATCGTCGATCATTTGCCGAGGATCGGGAAATACGCGAGAGTTCCACGAGAAGGAGCCGTTCTCCGTGTTCCAGCCGGACGGGCAGAAGCCCGTACCGAGATAAATCAACGTATCGCAGGGCAACTTCTTTTCGCGGAATGTCTTGCCTTCCGCGAGCACTTCATCGCGGCTCGCGAGAGTTCGATGCGACTGCTGATACCCGAGACTCCAGAGGGGAGGGAGTTCGGCGTGCCCCGTAAGACGGGCGTATTCGGCCATGATCGTGGCGGGATCACGCGAGGCCACGAAGAAAATATCCAAAGGGAATGGTTTGTTCTCACTCGCTGGAGCGAACTTGGATTGAGATCCGGTGAAGTCGAAGGTCCCAAACGGTTGGTGAAAGAAGATCGCCCAGCCAGCCGTGGCGATGATCCAGGGAATGCCGACTCGTGCGCCGTGGGTTTCGAGTTTGTAGCCCCCCTGTCCATTTTTCATGTCGTGGACAGAGCCTCGTCTGTCAAATTGGGGACCCCCTTCTCCAAGCCCGAGCAGGGGGGAGTCTCCGGTCGCGAAGGAGACGAGGCCGGTGGCGCGATCGACCGCGAGCGTTTGGACTTGGCCGCCGTCGGCAGTTGAAATCGCAAAAACGAGAGGGTTGAGAGAGACGCGAACTTTCAGTTCGCCGGATTGAATCGTTTGTTCCCTGTCTTCGCTACGCAGTCTTGTGACCGGGCTACCCCAGGATTCTCGGACTAGGGCGCCAAAGTATGGAATGTCGGTGGTTTTTCCATGCTGAATCACGAGGACCGTCAATCGCACGGTGCTTGCGCTTACCGTGGCGATTTGGACTTCGAGGTCTTGGTGAACTGTATCGGTGTTTACCTTACCAAAGAGCTTCTCTGTGGGCACGGCCAGGGCCGCAGATGCTATGGCGAGTTGTTTCAGAACGCGTCGCCGATTCCAAGGTCCATTCATTTGTCACCTAAAGGTCAGTGATTAGTGGGAGGTGCTAAGAAATGTTGCGATCATATCGTAAAAGTTCGAGGTAAACGTAATCTCAAAACACACCGGTTGACGAGAAACGAAGCAAGCGGGACTACTTCTCGTCGAAATATTCAATTCACGGGCGCAGAAGACGTAACCGTATCCCGCCAACTGAAGCTGTATGAACGGGCGGAAATAAATTCGCAGGTATGAGTAAACGATTACTCTGCGCGGCGATATAATCTCGGAAAGAAACCTGAGCGGGCTGGGAGGGAATGTTTTATGGACCAGAAAAGAGAAATATCGCGCCGGCAGTTTGTGACGTCGGCCGCCGCCGTGGCTGCCATCTCCTCATTTCCGGCGCGGAGTTCCATCGCATCGATCGCGAAAGGGCCGGCGGTCAGTGTGACCCAAAGCGCAGTTGCTTTCACTGATCAACCTGCTTGGCGAGATCAGGGGGTCGAGAACCCGGCGAAATCGCCTCACGCTAAGCTCAGAAACATTCCAGTGCGCGCAGTGACGATCGATGCCGGCTTTTGGGGCACTCGGCGCGAAGTAAACGTCAGCAAGAGCATCCCGACGATGCACGACCTCCTCGAGGCAAATGGCCGCATGAATAATTTCCTTCGACTTGTGGGCAAGAGCGATGCTGCACAGCACGGTCCGGTCTATTCCGACTCCGATGTTTACAAATGGACAGAAGCGGTTGGTTTTGTGCTGCAGTCGGGCGACCGGCCAGCACTCCGGGCGAGCGCTGAGAAGGCGATTGACGAAGTTGTAGCAGTGCAGGAACCCAATGGCTATCTCAATACTTACTACGTCGACGACCGGAAGTCGCAGCGGATGCTGCCGCAAACGCAGACGACCGGGCACGAACTCTACAACATCGGACACATGCTGCAGGGTGCAATCGCATATTACCGTGCGACCGGAGACCGAAAATTGCTGGATGCCGGTATTCGCTTCGTTGACGACTTTCTCATCCCTGACTATGGTCCCGCTCCCAAGAAGCCAATCGTGTCGGGCCACCCCGAAATTGAAATGGCGTTGATTGAGCTGTATCGGATCACCGGTGACAAGCGACAACTCGACCTCGCGGGATACATCCTGCAGGGAGACAAACGGATCGACCTCCCCGAGCGAAGGACGATCTACATGTTCTCGGGAACTCCTTTCACGCAGCGAACCAAACTTGAAGGCCATGCGGTTCGAGCCATGTATGCCTGTTGCGGAGCGACCGACTATTACATGGAGACGGGCGACGATTCGTATTGGCAGACTCTGAACAAACTTTGGACCGACATGACCACCACAAAGATGTATGTCACTGGAGGGGTTGGGTCCAGAGCAGATGGGGAAGCATTCGGCGACGCCTACGAACTCCCGAACTTCCGCGCCTATGGAGAAAGTTGCGCCGCTATCGGCAACATGATGTGGAATTGGCGCATGCTCGCAGCTACTGGGGAGGCGAAGTATACCGACGTGATCGAGCGCGCTCTTTATAACGGGATCAACTCCGGGATGTCGCTCGACGGAGTGATGTACTGTTATCGCAATCCTCTGGCGTTTGATCCGTCCGGTGGAGACAAGATTCGTAACCCGTGGTACGACACCACGTGTTGCCCACCAAATCTGGAGCGTACCTTCGGCTCTCTACCCGGATATTTCTACAGCACTGGCAGCGACGGGATTTACGTTCATCTCTACGATAACTCGGCACTGGATTGGCACTTGGAGAATGGCACAGGGCTGAAGATTACGCAGAATACGAACTATCCATGGGATGGCAGCGTAGAAATGACGGTGAGTCCGGCGCAGCCCGCCGACTTTGTGGTTTACCTGCGAATTCCGGGATGGGTCGATAGCGCGCAAGTGTCGGTGAACGGCTCACCTCTGCCGGGTGTAAAAGCGGGTCAGTATCTTCCTCTTCGCCGGCGCTGGACTGCCGGAGATCGCGTGCATCTTCAGATGACAATGACACCCCAGGTGCTGGAAGCGAATCCACGCGTGGCAGATGACACGGGCAGAGTTGCGGTGCAAAGAGGCCCGATTGTCTACTGTCTTGAAGAACTCGATCAGTCGAATGGCGTCATGCTGAGCGACGTGGCTCTGGCATTGGGGAGGCGTCCAGATACAGAGTTTCAGACTGAGATGAAGAGCAATCTTTTGGGTGGAGTACTTCTCCTTCACCACCCTGGTATTACTTGCGATAGGGGCGATTCCGGCAGCGCTCTCTACCCGCGCTACACCGGAGCGAGCGAAAGAACGAAAAAAGTCCCGCTGACCTTCATTCCGTATTATGCGTGGGCAAACCGGCAAGCGACTGCGATGCAAGTGTGGACTCAGGTCGCGCGTTCCTGACAAGTGGCCGTAGTCGCTGAACAACAGCGGAATCGTCCCGCAATGAAAAACTGGATCGAGGAGCAAGCTCTTGCAGCGGTGGAGAATTGCTGTTCTGGTCAGCGTGGCGATCGCGATCAGCTACCTCGACCGCCAGACGCTTCCGGTCGCAGTAAATGCGATTGGAAGGGACATCCCGCTTTCGAATGAAAATTTTTCAGCGCTGCAATCCGCTTTCCTGCTCTCCTACGCTTTCATGTACGCGGGCGGAGGAAAGCTCACCGATGTGCTGGGTACGCGAAAAGGCTTTACGGCCATCATGATTTTCTGGTCTGTGGCTTGCGTGAGTCATGCGATCGCGTTGAGCTTCGCTATGCTTGCGTTGAGCCGCTTTTTGCTGGGCATGGGAGAGGGTGGTGGATTTCCCGCGGCAACGAGAGTAGTTGCAGAATGGTTTTCGACTGACGAGCGCGCGAGCGCTATGGGCATCATTAACGCGGGGACGGCTGTCGGAGCTGTGATCGCCCCTCCTCTGATTGCTGTTATTTTGAGTTTCTTGAGCTGGCGATGGATCTTCGTGATCTCAGGGATGCTTGGCTTGCTCTGGACTTGGTGGTGGCGCCTGTCATATTTTTCACCAGAGCAGGGTGTGGATTCGAAAGACGCTAATGCCAGTGAAGCCTTAGCA
This sequence comes from uncultured Acidobacteriota bacterium, assembly GCA_963793945.1. GTDB lineage: Bacteria > Acidobacteriota > Terriglobia > Terriglobales > Acidobacteriaceae > Sulfotelmatobacter. The sequence continues at coordinate 50,843 of CAWCCE010000007.1, forward strand.
AAGGTGCGCTGGATCGACCTGTTGCGTGTCCGAGAGGTCTGGGGCATGGTGGTCGCGAAATTTTTGAGCGATGCAGCCTGGTATTTCTACCTCTTCTGGTTGCCGAAATATCTGTACGACGCTCGCGGCTTCGACATCAAGGCAGTTGGAGCGTTGGCGTGGATTCCGTATGCGGCAGCGGGCATCGGATGTCTGGTCGGCGGATGGTTCTCAAGTTATCTCGTGCGCCGTGAGTTCTCTCTGAGCGCGGCCAGAAAGCTCGCGCTTGGTTTGAGTGCTGTAGTGATGCCGCTGGTGATTCTCGTTCCACACGTTGCCGTGTCCTGGGCGATTGCTATCTTCAGCGTTGCATATTTCGGTCAGCAGTCCTGGTCGACGCTGGTGATGGTGCTACCCACGGACCTTCTTCCGCGGCCTGTCGTTGGCTCGGTCGCAGGCCTAATCGGCTTTGGCGGGGCCATGGGAGGAATTGCTTTTGGACAACTCGTCGGCTATTTGCTGGACCACGGTACTGGCTACGGCGTCGTTCTTGGGCTGGCGGGAATGCTACATGTGACTGCCTTCGCGATTATTCTGGTCGCCATTCCACAATTTCAACCCAAGGATATTGAGCGTAGGTTGACATATCAAGGAGCGCGATGAAGATCAGAGAAATTCGAACGCGCGTATTTCGATGGCGTGGGAAAACAGTGCCTTTGCCGCCACATTTTTGTACGAATCCGATGGACTTGCTGCAGTTGCCGCAAGCGTCGATGGGAACATTTACTTTCCACGGATGGCTGGTCGTCGAGATCTTCACGGATGATGGTTTGGTTGGAATCGGAAATGCCGCGCTTGCCCCACAAGTTACCAAACAGGCGATCGACTGTTATCTGAAGCCGTTGCTTATCGGGCAGGATCCATGGGATATCGAATTCCTATGGCACCACATGTATCGAAAAACAATGGCATTCGGGCGCAAAGGGATCGGAATGGTCGCCATCAGCGCGGTCGACATCGGCTTGTGGGATCTTTTGGGTAAGTCCGTAAAGCAGCCCGTTTACCGGCTGCTTGGAGGAAGAACTAAGCCACGCATTCCTGTTTACGCGAGCCGACTCTACGCAACTGAGCTGAGTGCGCTTTCTGATGAGGCGACGCGCTATAAGAACGAAGGCTTCAGAGCGATGAAACTTCGATTCGGATGGGGGCCGGTGGATGGCGCAGAGGGAATGCAAAAGAATCTCGAATTGGTAAGCACCGTGCGGCAGGCGGTGGGAAACGGGATCGATGTGATGGCAGACGCCTACATGGGATGGACGCTTGACTATGCCAAAAGAATGCTCCCGCTGCTCGAACCGTTTCAGCTTCGTTGGTTGGAAGAACCTGTGATTCCTGACGACCTCCGTGGATACGCTGAGCTCAAGTCCCACGGACGAGTTCCAATTGCCGGAGGGGAGCACGAGTTCACTCTCTACGGATTTAGGGATCTGTTGGAGGCGCGGGCTGTGGACTATATCCAGTTCGACACAAATCGAGTTGGAGGGATCACACAGGCGCGAAAAATCGCCGCGCTGGCAGAAGCTTACTCGGTTCCGGTCGTTCCCCATGCTGGGCAGATGCACAATTATCACGTCGTCATGGCAAGCCTTAATTCGCCGATGGCGGAATATTTCCCAATGGTGGATGTCGAAGTCGGAAATGAGCTTTTCTGGTATCTCTTCACCGGCGAGCCGAAGGCGAAGAATGGGTTCATCGACCTAAATGATGAAGTGCCAGGTTTCGGGTTAACCCTCAATGAGGGCAATATGAAAAACTTCGAAATTCACGAATAGATAGCCGAGGGAGAAAATCAAATTCATGACGCGGTTGGTTCAGATCAAGAAGGGTGTTGTGCGGCGAGTGGCGCTCGTGCAAGAACCACACCTTCGTGTGCTCGACGGCTGCAATTCGGTCTACGAACTTGCACAGTCGGCCATCAAGGGGAGCGTCGCCTTGAGCGACCTTGCGCAGAAGCGACTTACCGGCGAACGCTTGGATTACGACCTCGTATACAGCGGTCAGTCAGAGTGGCGATTGCTGCCTCCAATCGATCATCCGGATGAGTCTTCCCGCTGCATGCTTTCCGGAACTGGCCTTACACATCTGGGCAGTGCACGGGATCGACAATCGATGCATGCCGTGGACAGCGACGAATTGACGGACAGCATGAAAATGTTCCATTGGGGAAGGGATGGAGGACGTCCCGCTCCCGGGCAGATCGGAACTCCGCCGGAATGGTTCTACAAAGGCACGGGTGCCATGTTGCGAGGACACGGCCAAGCGCTCGAGATCCCGTCGTATGCGGAAGATGGCGGCGAGGAAGCCGAGATCGCAGGTATCTATGTGATTGCCCGAGATGGATCGCCCTACCGTGTAGGGATGGCAGCGGGCAACGAATTTTCGGATCATCGATTCGAGAAAAAAAACTATCTAAATCTGGCTGGCTCGAAACTCCGGACTTCGGCAGTCGGTCCCGAACTCGTTGTGGCCCCGGAATTTTCATCGGTATCCGCAAAAGTCAAGATTGAACGAGAGGGCAGCGTGCTATGGTCTGGGGGATTTAGAACGGGCGAGGCAGAAATGTGCCACAGCTTGCAGAATCTAGAGCATCATCATTTCAAGTTTGAAGCTCACCGTCGGCCGGGTGACGTGCACGTGCATTTTTTGGGAACCGACTGCTTGAGTTTTGGGTCCGGTATTCAGCTCCAGGACGGAGATGTAGTGGAGGTCGAGTTTGATGGCTTCGGGCGCGCACTGCGCAATCCGGTTCACGTGGCCAAATCGCAAGCCGCGTTAATCGAAGTCGGTTCGTTAGGGTGAAAGTGCAATGTCGAAACCACGAGTCGCAATCCTAGGTCTGGGAATCATGGGCGGAGGAATGGCATCACGCCTGCTATCGGCGGGCTTTCCTCTCTCGGTCTATAACCGAAGCCGCGAGAAGTCAGAGAAATTTGCTGAAGGCGGCGCATTCGTTGCGGCGTCTCCCGGTGAGGCCGCTGCGCGATCGGATATCGTCATCAGCATGGTTGCAGATGATGCTGCCTCGCGGAGCATATGGCTTGGCGGTGAAGGTGCATTGAAGGGAGCGCCTGCCGGTGCACTGTTGCTGGAATCGAGCACGCTGTCGGTAGGCTGGGTGGGGGAACTCGCGGCCGCCGCGACCGCGAAAGAGTGCGAATTTCTTGATGCGCCGGTTACCGGGACCAAGCCTCATGCAAGTGCGGGCGAATTGTTTTTCATGGTAGGAGGGTCGGCTGACGGCTTTGCTCGGGCGCGCGAGATCCTTACGGTACTTGGAAGAGAAGTGGTGCATCTTGGTCCGAATGGCAGCGGAGCGCTTTTGAAGTTAATTAACAACTTCGTTTGTGGAGTTCAGGCGGCGTCCTTTGCTGAAGCAATGTCAATGATTCGCTTGAGCGGCCTCGATCGCGAGAAAAGCGTTGCCGTTCTATCCAACAGCGCGCTGGCAAGCCCGCTGATCAAGAGAATCGTCACAGCCATGACGGCCGAAGATTTCACTCCGAATTTTCCGCTCAGGCTAATGGCCAAAGATATTGGATACGCGATCAACGAAGGCGCGAGACTTGGATTCTCGATTCAGACGGCGGTGCCCGCCCTGGAAGTTTTCAGGGATGCCGTCGGCCAGGGCCTAGGTGAGGAAGATTTTTCCGCGGTCGTGAAATCGGTGGGGAAGAACTGAGTTCGAGCCGAGTTCGTACTACGTGAGGCGCACGAGAGAGACCCCTGCCGCGGCAATCCAAACTTCAGTTGTATCAATCCATGTGCGATCGCCAACTCTCGTGTGAGTCGAGAAGTTGTAACTGTCCTTTTTCTTGCAGCTGTTCGACCTGTTCAGGCGAAAGAGACTGTGGCGATCCGGATTCTTTCCAAGCGGTAAATTCATTGGTGCGATTGGATCGATCCGAAAATGCGCAAGCACCCCTTGTGTCAGACCTGTCGATAGGACAACGATTTCGAGGCTTCGGGGCGGTGCCAAGCGTCGAAAGTTCGCCAAGAAGCTTTTTCCCGTTCGGAGCGTAGGTGTGGTTTGGCTCGTCGTATCCGAAGAAACTCCAAACCGCGGGAATCGTGCCGTCGGCCTGATCAGCATGCACCTGAATGTCGACAGGGCTGGAAGTATCCTGTAACCGCGACGGCGCGAGTGAGACAAGGACAGGGGAAAAAACAGAGAACGTAAGCAGAGCGAAGCATCCATTCATTCAAACAAAGAGAACAACCGAGCGATGCGGGCGACCGGAGCATCCTCATAAAGGTATTTCGGCTAGACTACTATGCGGAACCGGATGAAGTATAAAAGCGAGAGAAAAGAATTCCACCGCGCTGACTCGAAATCCACAATGTCAGTCTTCACCCGTGCGACCGTGAGTCTAACCTTCCTGATCGCGTTCGTTTCCTCCACATTTACCCAGATGGCGACCGATCGCGTAAGCCCAATCACGACGGCGTTGCGAGGCGGTCAATTCGATGAAGCCCTGCAACTGATTGAACCTGCTCTCCAAGCGTCTCCGAAGAATCCGCAACTCTGGATGTTGCAAGGGTTGGCGCATTCGGGAAAAGGAGATCAGAAGGCGGCCCTGACTTCCTACCAAAGCGCTTTGAAGATTGCGCCCGACTATCTTCCTGCACTGGAGGGCGCGGCGCAGTTGGAGTACGAAGCTGGCAGCCCTTCGGCTATTCCTCTTTTGCAGCACGTTCTGAAATTGCGACCGAATGACCCAACCAGCCATGCCATGCTGGCGGTCCTTGCATACAAGAAGCGAGACTGTGCAACCGCGGTGCAGCACTTTGAACAGAGCGGTGCACTGCTCGATTCACAGCCGGGAGCATTGCAGGAATACGGGGGCTGTCTGATGGAGCAAGGGCAAACGGGGAGAGCGATTCCTATTTTTCAGCGCATATTGGCTTCTCATCCTGACGATCCGCGTGCGAGCCGAGGTTTGGCTGCCGTTCAACTTGCAGGCGATCAGTCGCAAGCCGCGATCACGACGTTACAGCCTCTTCTTGCAGTAAGCGATCCCGACGTCAGCACGTTGCAACTGGCTGCTGCTGCTTATGAGGCCAATAAGGACACTCCTAATGCCGTCAAGATGCTTCACGACGCCATCGTCAAGGATCCGCGCAATGTGGCTCTCTATGTGGATTTTGCAAACATTGCCATGACCCACCAGTCGTTTCAAGCGGGAATCGAGATGGTCGACTCGGGCATCAATCTCCAGCCTAAGGCCGCAGATCTTTATCTCGCACGGGGCGTCCTCTACGTGCAGATCGCTGACTACGAGAAAGCGGAAGCGGATTTTGAGAAGGCGGAATTGTTGGATCCACATCAGGGTCTAAGCGCCGCGGCGCAGGGAATGGTAGCAGAGGAGCAGAACCAAAGCGATCCTGACAAAGCCTTGGCGACGGTTCGATCGAAGCTGGCCAAGAAACCAGGCGATGCCTTCCTATGGTATCTGCAAGCCGCCATTTTGATGCAGAAGGCTCCAGACAGTGAGAGCGCCGAATTTCGTCACGCGATGCAGTCGGCCAAGAAGGCGGTCGCGCTGCAGCCCTCTCTTTTCGTCGCCCGCGACGTGCTTGCCAAACTCTATTTGCAGTCGGGGCAAACTGCTTTGGCGATCCAGGAGTGCCAATTTGCCTTGCGCGACGATCCAAACGATCAGACGGCCTTGTATCATCTCGTCCTTGCCCTCCGGAAGACGAATGATCGAACCGAAATCCCCGAACTCCTGAAGAGGCTTGCGAAAGCAAGGCAGGACGCAGCCAAGGAAGAAGCTGAACATAATCGCTATAAGCTGATGGTTGATCCTAGCTCGGGATCACGTTGAAAAGATCGGCCTATGTGGCCAGTTTCAGTAAACCTTTACTTCAGTGAAACCTGCCGCGATAATGGACACGTCAATCAGGTCCTGAGTTCATGACGATCACTCGCCGTTCCTTCGTTCTGCTCTCGCTTTGTGCTTCCGCGCAACAGATATTTGGGCAACAAGGGATTGCCTCGCGCGATATAAAGCCGCAAGCCAAACCCGCGCCTTCCGGTCGACCTTTCAATGCTCACTTCATCGACGTTGCGCAGGCCGCGGGTTTGCATGCTCCGGTGATTTACGGAGGTGTCGAAAGCAAGAAATACATCCTGGAAGCCAATGGATGCGGCTGCGCATTTATCGACTACGACAACGATGGTTGGATGGACATTTTCTTGCTTTCCGGTACGCGGTTGGAAGGCAATCCTCCTGAAGCGACCAATCGCCTGTATAAAAATAATCGCGACGGGACTTTTACTGACGTTACAGAAAAGGCTGGACTTCGGGCCGCGGGTTGGGCGAACGGTGTCTGTGTTGCCGACTACAACAACGACGGCTTCGATGACATCTTCTGCACTTATTTCGGACAAAACCGACTCTACCGCAACAACGGCGACGGCACGTTTACCGATGTGACCAAGGAAGCCGGATTGTGGGAAGCGGGTCCGGCCCGGTGGGGCGCCGGATGCGCGTTTGTGGACTATAACCGCGACGGTCACCTGGATTTATTTGTATCCAATTACATTCGATTTTCTTTCGAACATGCACCCGCTCCGGGTGAAAACTCCACTTGTAACTGGAAGGGTATTCCAGTCAATTGCGGACCGCGTGGACTTCCCACCGGCAGGCATTCTCTTTATCGCAACAACGGAGACGGGACATTCACTGATGTCACAAAGCAGTCCGGCATCGCAGCGGCAACGGAAAGCTACGGGATGACCGTTGTGACCGCTGATTTCGACGAAGACGGATGGCCGGACATATTCGTAGCCTGCGATTCCACGCCCAGCTTGCTGTTTATGAACAATCATGACGGCACTTTCCGCGAGGAAGGCGTCATGCGCGGAGTTGCGCTTAGCGACGATGGCATGGAACAAGCTGGAATGGGCGTCGGCATAGGCGATTACAACCTGGATGGACACCTCGACTTGTTTAAGACTCATTTCATCGGGGACACGAGCGGGTTCTACCGTAACGATGGGAAAGGAAATTTCGATGAAGTAACGCGTCTGGCAAAAGTCGGAGTCGAAACCCGGTTTACAAGCTGGGGTGCGGGAATCGTCGACTTGGACAATGATGGCTATCCCGACGTGTTTTTCGTTACCGGCAGTGTCTATCCGGAGGTGGAACGCAAGTTGCCTCAATATCCATACAAAACTCCGCGAGTTTTGTTTCGAAACTTGGGAAATGGAACCTTTGAAGAACTGGAGACGCTGGGTGGTGAAGGCATCACTACTCCACACAGCAGCCGGGGATGTGCTTTCGGAGATTTCGACAATGACGGCGATATGGACGTTCTGGTCGTCAACATGAATGAGCCGCCGTCACTTCTGCGCAACGACATGAAAGTGAAGCAGAACTGGTTGAAGGTGAAACTGGAGGGTGTGAAGTCGAACCGCAGTGCCGTGGGAGCTCGCGTCCTGGTCCACTATGGCGGCAAGGTGCAGGCGCAGGCACTGCTGAGCCAGTCCAGCTACTATTCGTGCAACGATCCGCGCCTGCATTTTGGTCTTGGAGCTTCCGTCCTGGCCGACGTGGAAGTGTTCTGGCCTAACGGCCTTCACGAGCAATTCAAGAAGGTGTCTGCCAACCAACTGATCACGGTTCGAGAAGGTTCAGGCGTGGTGCCCAATCGGGGCTGGGACCGTTCGTAAAGCTCTGAAATAACTGCGCGTGCACCGGCCTGAGGAAGAGGAAACCTGACACCGTCCGAGTGTTTCAGTAAACACAATGCGGAAAAAAGTTCTTGACAGTCTCGGGTCGTAATATTTATACATTACGCGTTTGAAGTAAACGTTTTCTCACCTCTGAAAGACCCTGTGGAGGGATTCCATGCCTCGAAGCATGATGTCTCGCGGTTTGATCTGGTTGTTCTCAATCGTCGCGTTCACTGCCGGTACGGCGTTTGCGCAATTCACAGCCAGCATCCAGGGCGAAGTCAAAGACCCCAGCGGCGCGGGTGTCGCCAAAGCCACGATTCACCTGCTAAACACGGCGACAGGGGTGAGCGCGGTAGTCACCGGCGACGATGGGGGCAACTACCGTTTCGTCAGCCTCGCTCCAGGCAGCTACAAGATCACCGCCGAAGCCACAGGTTTCTCGAAGTCCGAGGCAGACGTCACCCTTCTGACCGAACAGAATCTCAATCTGCCGATTTCTCTCAAGGTCGGCTCGGTGAGCGAGTCAGTAGTTGTCACGACAGAGGCTCCCGTGGTTGACACCGCGGACAGCCGCAATCAAATGACGATCGAGAATCGGGCGGTTGCTCAGTTGCCGGTGATCGGCCGGAACTTGGTCACGCTCGTGACGATGGCGCCAGGGGCTTCTGGTTTGGGAACGAGTACCTCAGGAAGCCCGGCGTCGGGCGTCGATAACTACTCCACAGAAGAACAAGTGGACGCGAGTGCGAACGGTCAAGGGCAGAACAACAATCAATACGTTGTAGATGGACTAGACGTAACGAGTGGAATTCGCCAAGGCGTCTTGAATCTGACTCCGCAACCCGAGGCGATTCAAGAGACAAGCGTTCAGGTCAACACGTTTACCAGCGAATACAGTCGCGCCGCCGGACTGCAAACGATGTTTACTACGAAGTCGGGCACAGATCAATTCCATGGTTCAGCGGCAGACTGGTTCAATTACCAGAAAATGTTTGCCAGCCAGCACTTCGTGGGCTATCCCTACCAGCCGTTCCATTCCAACAATATGGACTTCGCCATTGGCGGTCCGGTGGTTCCGCATCACAATTTCTTCTTCTTCTTTTCGGTGGAGCCGTTGCGTTCATCCTCGAGCGCCGGTGGATCGGTGACCTTTGCCGCCCCCGAGTTCATCAGTTTCGCTCAGGCAAACAATCCGGGTACAGTCGGAACTGGAGTTCTAGCTAAATACCAACCCTCGGGTGTATCGGGGGTTAGTGTCTCCCAGACTGCGTCAGATGTTCTCGGCGCCACCGTCTGCGGAACGCCAGTCGTTGAGAACATCCCGTGCTCGACTCCTATGATCGACACTGGTGCATTCGGCGCCACATCGAGACGAAACGGTACTCAGTACTTCGCGCGTTTGGATAAGGGGTTCGCCAACGATCGGATTTATGCCAGCATCTTCCGCACATTATTGCTGACAGGTGCGCCATCACCGATGCCGCAATTCTCCGCATTAAACAATACTTGGCAGGTTGCGGGGCAGGCGACCTGGACGCACACCTTCTCTCCGACTACACTCAACGATTTTACGGCCGGCCAGAGCCGAGTGGAGGGCGTGCTGGGCAGCGGCGCCAAGGATTACACAGTTCCCTCGATTTCGGTGAACGGCATTAACGTGGATTCGGGGCAGGCCTACGGCGTTGGTTTCGCGCAAGGCGATTTCATTCAGCACAACTATCACTGGCGCGATGTGCTCACGCACGTCAAGGGCGCGCACACACTGAAAGTGGGCTACGAAGGATGGTACGGAGATGACGTCGAGCCCTTCCAGGGACCTTGGTCTCAGCCCAAGTTTTCATTCGCTAACCTCTTGACCCTGGCACAGGATAATCCCGGTAACGAGAACGGAATTTACTACAACCCTGCGACTGGTACGGAGCAGTTGTGGAGCTGGGATGCCGCTTCGAGAACGTTCGGGCTCTTTGTTCAAGATACCTGGAAGGCAAGGAAGAATCTCACTCTAACTTTGGGATTGCGTTATGACGATAGCGGCAACCCCTGGTCGAAGAGTCCGTCGACCGTTTTCGGGAACTTCTATTTGGGCACGGGTAACACTGAACAGCAACAGGTCGCCAATGGGTACGCCAAAGCGACGCATAATGCTCTGTTGCATTCGGTGGATAACTTGTTCAGTCCCCGCATCGGTGTCGCTTGGGATCCGACAGGGAAGGGTGACTGGGTAGTGCGTGGTGGCTTCGGGATATACAACAACTGGTTGACGCAGGCTAACGTGCAAGAGGAATTCCGCGGCAGCCCTCCAGGAGAAGTTGCTCCGACGTTCGTTGCCGGTGGAACTGCGTCGGCTCAGGCTCCAATCTTTGTTCTAGGAACCGGCAACAAGCCTCCGTTTGGATTTACTTTTCCGACGTTCGGAACGGGAACGGGTCCGACCCCCCAATCCGGTGGCGGTCTCAATTCGCAGGGCGGAGTTGTCGGCGCGAGCTTCGCCATCGGCGGCATCAATCCGTTGTTGAAGTCTCCCAAGTCGGATATATGGTCGGTCACTTTAGAGAAGAAACTCGGGAGCAAATTTGCTGCCAGCGTGGGTTATAACGGGTCTCATTCCTACAATATCGTCGGCAATGGCAACTCTATCGGGAACGTTTCGTATGGAGTGGACATCAATGCTTTTGCGGGCGACTTGATTAATCAGGAGAATACGAGCGCGACGCCGGTAATCCCAAGCGCGACTAGGTTAAACAAGAGCTTCGGCACGATCACGTACGCTGATAATGACCGGTACGGGAATTACAATGCCGTGATCTTTGACGTCAGAGGTCACTTCTCGCGCGGGTACTTCGATGCATCCTATACACGTTCTAAGTCCCAGGACGACGCGCTGGACTACCCAAATTCGGCGGGGCTGAATCCCAAACAGTATTACGGGCCATCGATTTTTGACGTGCCAAATCGTTTCTCTCTGAGCTTTAACTACTCAGTAAAGGGCATGAATGGTGGTAGAGGCGCGATCGGCTACATCACCGGCGGTTGGGGAATTAGCGGTACAAGCATATTCCAGTCGGGTTATCCTATAACGCCCGAAAACACAAATGGCTTCCTGGCCGTCTGTGCGTCGGGCGCGCTAAGCAATGTTACCGGATGCTCAGCCGCGGACCCGGCGGTGGCCTTTCAGGCGGGCAGCGGCGACTATAACGCCGATGGAGACAATATCGCTTACCCGGACGCTCTGAGTTATAGCCAGTCAACCAACAACAAATCTTGGCTTTCGGGGGCTATTCCCAAGACTAACTTTGCGACTCCGGCTTTCGGCGTTGAGGGCAATGAGAAGTCCAATCTCTTTCGAGGGCCGAACTTCTACGAAACCAACGTCAACTTCTATAAGGATAACCGCATCACGGAGAGAGTTAACTTTGAGATCCGGTTTGAGCTATTCAATATCTTCAATCGTCCGAATTACGCTAACGTAGACACCAATCTTCCGGATGGGAACTTCGGTTTTGCGACAGCATCCCACGAACCTCGATTCTGGCAACTGGGAGGGAAGATTTCCTTCTAGATGGAATGTGAACCAAAGGGGCGGCCGACTCGCTTCCTCCAGAGCGAGCCGGCCGCTTGCTGCATACATCGAGCGGCGAAACCTGTCGCCGCGGTCTAAAGCCTTCGTTCGCGCTGCTTGCGCTCTGTCTTCGAGTACCATGTTTCTTGCGGATGAACTTTAGCAGCGGAACTTATCCTTGGCGGACACTCTCTTCGGCGATGACTGAAATGGTTGCCATTCGGAAAACCGCCGTCCTGCTGGCTCCCGCCTTCTTCCTTACCATTGCGCTGGCTCAAAGTGCGCAAGATCGAATTGCTTCTATCGCGGATGCGTTGCGAAGCCAACAATTCGACCAGGCTCTCGAACTGCTCCAACCCGCGCTCAAACAATTCCCTGGAAATGTGGAGCTGTGGACGATGCAAGGAGTGGCCTACGCAGGGCGGGGTCAAAAAAAGGAAGCACTTTCGTCCTTCCGCAATGCTCTGAAGATTTCCCCAGACATAATTCCTGCGCTGCAGGGAGCCGCCCAAATCGAATACGAGGCTGGCAGCGCTGCAGGGATTCCACTGCTGCAACATTTACTTCGCTTGCGACCCCGAGATGCCACGACGAATGCCATGCTCGCCGTATTGGAGTATCAGGGAGGCAACTGCAAGGCTGCGGTGCAGTATTTCGCAGCCTCCGAAACGGTGTTCGACTCCAAACCCGATGGGCTTCACGCTTACGCTACGTGTCTCGTGAAGCTCCGGCGGTTCGATGAAGCGGTGAGCGTCTTTAAGAAATCCCTTGCGCTGAGCCCGGAAGACCGACAGGAGCGCCTTCTGTTGTCTTCCGTTCAACTCATGGCGCACAAACCACAGGATGCGCTTGCGACACTCGATCCGCTAATGGGTCGGACTAGCGCGGATGCAGCCTCACTGGATCTTGCGTCTGCAGCCTACGAGGATGCTCATGACACAGAGAAGGCTGTCGATACCTTACGCAGGGCTATTTTGCTCGATCCGCAAAACGTTAATCTCTATCTGGATTTCGCCGCGATCTCCGCGACCCATCAATCCTTCCAAGTCGGCATTAACGTTGTGAATGAGGGAATCAACCAACAGCCCAAAGCGGCGCCTCTTTACTTCGCGCGCGGGGTGCTCTATGTCCAATTGGCCGAATACGACAAGGCGCAGATTGATTTTGAAACCGCATACAGCCTCGATCCGAACCAGTCCCTAAGTGCCGCGGCCCAGGGGTTGGCCGAGGTGCAGCAGAATGATCTCGATCGGGCGCTGGCCAATGTTCGGGAAAAACTATTACGCAAGCCGAACGACCCAATCCTGCTCTACCTTCAGGCCGACGTCATCACGCAAAAAGGGGCAGAACCTGGAAGTTCGGATTTTCAAACTGCCATCCGGTCGGCAAAGAAAGCAGTTGCCCTGCGCCCGACTCTTGAGCCGGCACGAGTAGTGCTGGCGAAGCTCTATTTGCAAGCCGGACAGTACTCAGAAGCGGCGCTCGAATGCCGGAAAGCGCTCGAGATTGATCCCAAGGATCAGACCGCGCTGTATCACTTGATCCAGGCTCTGAGAAAGGGCGGACAAAAGAACGAGATTCCGGAGCTGCTCAAACGATTGGCCCTTCTTCGCCAGGACGAAACGAAGGAGGAACGAGAGCAGTACCGCTATAAACTTGTCGAAGGAGACACGCCGTCGAAGAAACTCGACGGACTGCCAAATCCGTAATCTGCGTAAGCGTTTAAGTTTTCAACAACACATACGTACTGTAGCTTTCCTTGTCGATATTCATGAACGGCCGCATCGTTATGTTGCTTCCATGGGCTGAAGTTGCCTGCCAGTCCCCCGACGTATTGTTCACTGCCTTCGCCCGCAGCAGGGTGTTTCGGTCAAAGGTCGGTTGCGATTCCCCAACCGCAAACAGCACCAGCGGACCCTGAACTAGCGCCACGATTTCCGGATGATTTGCGTCCACAGCCTCAAGCCGTAACGGCATTGGAAGTTCGAGTTCGATGCGGTCGCCGTCTTTCCATGTCCGTCGAATGCTGGCGAAAGTTCCGGGCTCGACCGGTTCGGACACTCGAGCGCCATTCACGGAAAGCACCGGGTTCGGCGAGGCCCAACCGGGAATGCGGACGTACAGAGTGTAGTCTTTCGACTGCGAAGCTGAGACTTGAATCTGGACTTTGTTGTCTAACGGATACTTCGTCACTTGCTTCAGTCCGTACTTTCCGCCCTGGTCGCTCCATTGCACGCTCGAAGGGGTGAATAGGTTTACATAGACGCCGTCGGCCGAACGCAGATACGTGCTGATGTGATAGTCGGCGGCGAGCTGGGGAAATGTTCCCGAGCAGCATGGCCACTTCTGCCCGTACCAGACTTTCTTTCCGGTCGCGGCATAGTCGGAATAGTAGAACGAAGTTCCATCCGCTTGAATCGGCCACGCTCCGAGAATTGTGTTGTAGAGCACGCGCTCCATGCTGTCGCCGTAACGCGGATCTTTGGTCACGCGCAGGAGATAGCGCGTGATCTTGAAATGGCCATATGCTCCGCAAGGTGTCTCGAAGCTGGCATGAGTAGTAGTGAGACTATTGCCCAACTGCCCTGTCCCAGGTTCTCCAAAAGCCTCATTGGGGCCCCATCCGCCGGTCGCGAAACTCTGCGTCTTCACCAGCATGTCGAACCCATTCTTTGCTGCCCGAAGGTGTTTCTCGCTTCCGAGCGTTATGTAGGCCTGCATGGCCGAACTAAAAGCATTGACGTGACTGTAGGCGTGTTCAAACGGAAGCACGTTGTTGCCCTCGGCGAGAGGATTGAAGTAAGTGTCGTCTTCCAAAAAGCGCTGAGCCATATCCCGGTAGAAAGGGTTGCCGCTGCGCTGGTAAGCGAGAAATAGATTTTCAGGCAGCGTGTACGTTTCGTCCCATGTGTAGGACGTATCTTTGTGCGGACGGGCGCGCATTTCAGCCCGGGATAGTGCCTTCTCTGGCAAGTAGGCAACGATGGCTCGAGTTAATTTCTCGTGAATGTCCATCGCCATCGGATCGTGGGCGTACTCGTGAGCATCGATCAAGCCGCATGACAGCTTGTCGTACGTATACGCGGGAAGTCGGTAATCGACGAAGAACTTGGCTTTCGGATCCAGCGTCTCTCCGTAGCCCTTGACTAGGCGGTTAATCTTGGCGCGAGTCGCCTCCGACCCGCTCGCTGCGTAAGATCTTGCCAACCCCGAGACATATTGTCCGAAACTGTGACCGGCGATGAAGCCGTGGAAGTCATTTCCTTCCAGACTGAATCCGGTAAGGTCGTACCAGCCGCCCATGTCTTCGCCTGGAGCCGCCAAACCGGCAACCTGCCGGAAAACTTTCAGCATGCGGTCGTCGTCGAGATTCTGGAAGCGAGCATGATTCTCTTCGAACTGCCGTTTCATCGGTCCATCAAAGAGCTGAACATCGGCGTATGCAAATGTTGTAAGGGGAGTGGAGATCGCGACGAGGCTCTTTTCGGAGGCTGCCCAAGCCGGCAGGACGCTCGCGGCATATGTGCCCGCTGCAGTAGCAGTCGTTGCCTTCAAGAAAGTTCTACGATCGATTCCCTGCGCCATATCGCCAATCCTCCGGATGAGCAATCGTTTACTACACCGAGGCTAAGAGCCTTGTAACCGTTTGTCAATAATCGCTACGGCCTCCCGGAATATTTCCCGCAAGGCAAGCGAATACGCTCGACCGCTTAGTGTGTATTCTCTAGCTTTACGGCGTTCTCAATTTCAGTTAGCTCGCTCGCACTCAGACGAAAGTCCGTGGCGCCCATGATCCCGGCTACCTGTTTCGTATTGCGAAAACCGACGATAGCCCCAGTGACCGCCGGATGGTTGAGCGTCCAGGCGATGGAGACCTCGCCCGGCGAGCGGCCGTGGCGTTCCCCAATTCCTCGCAGATTTTCCACGATTCGCAGATTGTGCGATAACGTCGGCTCCCTAAAGCCCGGCAGATTCCGCCGCCAATCTTCTGGCAAGAAATTCGCGACGCGCTCCCTAGTCATGGCTCCGGTGAGCAGGCCCGCATACATCGGCGAATAAACAATCACGCCGACGTTCTGGTCCAAGCAAAACGGGAGAATGTCTTGCTCGACCTCACGCCGCACAACAGAGTAGGGCGGTTGCAGGGAGGTGATGGGAGCGATCGCCTGCGCCCGTTTCATCTGCTCCACGCTGAAATTGGAGACACCGATCCACCGAACCTTCCCTTCTTCTTGCAATCGCGCTAGTTGCGTCCACCCCTCTTCGATGTCAGAGTCAGGTTCCGGCCAATGGATCTGGTAGAGGTCGATGACCTCAACTTTCAGTCGCCGAAGGCTATCTTCGCATTCGCGGCGGATGGACTGCCTTTTGAGGCATGCTCCGATCTTGCCGTTCTCATCCCACGTGCGTTCGCACTTGGTGAAGATGTAGGGCTTAGACGTGCGTCCCTCGATCGCACGCGCGACCATTTCTTCGGAATGTCCAAGTCCGTATAGCGCGGCAGTGTCGATCCAGTTCAGTCCATGATCGAGTGCCGCGTGAATTGCGGGGATGGAGTCGCCGTCGTCCTGGGGGCCCATGCTGCCATTCCAACCACCCCCGCCGATGGCCCACGCGCCAATCCCGAGGGGCGTGATCGCCAGGTCGCTATTCCCTAGAAGTCGAGTTTCCATTGTGGGTTGAACAGCGGAAAAATTGTAGCACTGACGTGAGCAAACGTTTACTATATCGGTTGTTTGAGCTCGTCGTCGATTTTGCTCCTCGCGGTGAATATGCTCTTATCTGGATTGTGTGAACAACGACTCTCGGGCGAAATTACGTGATAAATACTCCTAAGCAAGCAGGGATGAACCGCTTTCTACGAACGGGTCGAGGAGCAATGATCACGCTTTGCGGAGCGTTGCCGAGCACGCTCTCCAAAGGGTGTATTTTTCATTTTAAGCTGAGGCGATGAACTAATGGCGATCGTCGCGGGAGTTGATTTTGGCACGCTCAGTGTGCGTGTCTCTTTGGTCGATAGCGAGCGCGGGCTGATTGGGTCCGCCCTGTCTGAGTATCCCCTTCATCGGAAGCGCGAAGATCCAGATTTCGCAACGCAATCGCACAACGACCACATGCGAGCCCTGGCCGTCGCCACAAGAGATGCACTCAAGAATGCTGGGATCCGCGGTGATCAGGTGGAGGCCATAGCGCTGGATACGACCGGCTCCAGCGTGGTTCCGGTTGCTAGCGATATGACTCCGCTGGATGACTATTACCTTTGGTGCGATCACCGCGCCAAGCAGGAGGCCGCCGAGATCACGGAACTTGCGCGGCAAGAAAAGCTGGCGGCTATTGAGTGGTGCGGGGGGGTGTACTCGTCGGAGTGGGGATTCGCCAAGTTGCTCCACTGGTTACGTCACAATCCCGAGAAGCGTGACAGGTTCGCCAGTGCTTTCGAACACTGCGACATGGTGGCGGCCACGCTGTGCGGAGTCAGCAACCCATCGGATGTAAAGCGAAGCGTCTGTGCAATGGGGCACAAATGGATGTGGAACGCAGCCCTTGGCGGGCTGCCCCCAGAGAGTTTTCTGACGAAAGTAGATCCGCTCCTGGCGGGCGTTCGCATAAAGCTTCAGGGGCAGTACGCGACCTCAGACCAGATTGCAGGAACGTTATCGCCTCGGTGGGCGGACGAACTCGGCCTGCGCGCAGGCATTCCCATCCCGGTCGGTGCATTCGACGCGCACTGGGACGCCATTGGAGCCGGTGCGAAAGAAGGCGATGTTGTTAACGTGGTGGGAACCTCGACTTGCATCATCGCATACGCAAAACAGGCAGAGTTGATTCCGGGTGTTTGTGGTGTGGTGAAGGGAAGCGTTCACCCGCAATTCACGGGCGTCGAGGCCGGGCTCTCAGCCACGGGAGACATCTTCAGTGCCATCGCACGGCGAGCCAACACGCCTGTCGCCGAACTGAGCAAGGGACTAGAAACCTATCGTGCGGGGCAGACGGGGCTGCTACGGATGACATGGGACAACGGAGACCGAACAGTCCTCGTCAATCCGAATCTTGGCGGAATCACGTTTGGATGGAATCTTCAGCATACGGCCCAAGACGAACTGTTTGCGGCTATCGAAGGCACGGCCTTTCACACGCGGGTAATCCTCGATCGCATGAGTGAGTACGGCGCGCCTACGCTCCGTGTGATAAACGGCGGCGGTATTCCGCAGAACAACTTCGTCCTGAATCAGGTTTATGCCAATGTGCTGGGACGGCCTGTGCTCGTACCCAGTAACAAAGTGACCGGGATTGGCTCCGCGATCTTCGCATTTCTTGCGGCCGGCATATTCAAAACGATCGATGAAGCTCAAGATAAGATTTGCTCGCCTTTCACTGTTTACGAACCAGACCGAGCGGCTCAGAGCGTGTACGAGAGCCTTTATCAGAATTATCGCAGGCTCTATTTTCTCTTCGGCGAACCGGGCAAGAGCGAGTTCGGCCAGGTGCTGCCCAGCTTGATTCAGATTGCGAAAACAACGAACGAGCACTAATCCAGAGTGTCGCTACAGGAGAATGCAACGATGTCAGGAACCAGAAGAAGATTCCTAAAGCAAGCTGCCAGCCTCGGGGCGGCGTGTTCCGCGAGCATCCTCAATCGTAGTTTTGCATTCGGTCAGACCGCGAACGCAGCACCAGCGCCACCCGCTGCACGCATCTACGTCGATTCGCGGCGTACGATCGGGGCTCTCGACCGCAATCTATTCGGATCATTTCTCGAGCATTTGGGACGTGCGATCTATGACGGCATTTACGATCCGGGCTCGCCGTTGTCCGATGCGAGCGGATTTCGCAAAGACGTAATGGACGAAGTGCGCAATCTTGGCGTTCCAATCATTCGCTATCCAGGCGGAAATTTTGTGTCGGGATACAACTGGCTGGATGGGGTTGGACCTAAGAAAGATCGTCCGCGGATTCTCGACAAGGCGTGGAACACGATCGACACCAACCAGTTCGGTACCGACGAATTTATGGCATGGAGCAAACTGGTTGGGTCTAAACCGCTCATGGGCTTGAATCTGGGCACTGGCACTCCGGAGAGAGCCGCGGCGCTCGTGGAATACTGCAACCTCGAGAAGGGAACCAAATGGAGTGACCTGAGGCGCAGCCACGGCATTGAACAGCCATATAAAGTCGAGCACTGGTGCTTGGGAAACGAGATGGACGGTCCGTGGCAAATCGGCCATATGACTGCCGCTGAATACGGTTTGAAAGCGCAAGACGCTGCTCGTCAAATGCGCGCCGTGGATCCGTCGCTAACGCTCATCGCTTGTGGATCGAGCGGCCCGGGAATGCCGACGTATCTGGAATGGGACCGCGAGGTACTCGAACAGTGTTATGAGTATGTCGATGCATTGTCTCTTCATCGCTATATCGGCAACACCGAAGAAGAGACCGGCAAGGACAGCGCGAAATTTGTCGCCATGAACCTCAGCATGGAGCGGCAGATCGCTGAAACTCTCGCGGTGTGCGATATGGTCCGTGGGCAGAAGCGGTCGCCGAAACAGCTTTGGCTCTCGTTCGATGAATGGAACGTTTGGTATCGCGCCCGGGACGCCGAAGCCATGAATGGGCACGAGCACGAAGCGCCACATTTGCTCGAAGAGATTTACAACCTGGAAGATGCGCTGCTCGTGGGCGGAATTGTGAACAGTCTGATCCGCAATGCGGATCGCATCAAGATCGCGTGTCTCGCGCAGCTGATCAACGTCATTGCGCCGATTGTGACAAACGAAAAAGGACTACTGCAGCAGACAATTTACTATCCCTACAGTTGGGCTTTGCAATGGGCGTGCGGCACAGTACTGAACATGCTGGTCGAATCTCCAACTTACGACGTATCGGGTCTAGGACACGTTCCGTATCTGGATGTTGCGGGTACGTTGACTCCAGAAGGCAAGATTTCGTTGTTTATTCTCAATCGAGATCTGACGAAAGCTCACTCCATCGAAATCAATTGGCAGGACATGGCTCCTGGGAAGCTTTTGAACTCGACGGTTTTGACGGGTAACGATCTGAAGGCGTTCAACACATTTGATTCTCCACAGAGGGTGTCGCCGCAGGCATTCGACAAACCTTCTACCACTTCGGGACGCACCAAGTTTGAGGTTCCACCTCGCTCCTATACAGCGCTCCAGTGGACAGCCTAGTAGCGTTCGGCTGAGTAGCGGTACAAATAGGGTTACCATCGCATCTGTCGTTTGCCAGCAGAGGCTTTTGTATTGCCGGAAACGAGACGGGTAGATTCCCGAAGCACAAGGTGCGTTTTCAGGGCGTACTCAGTTCCCGTCGGGGACGGCGCGTCTCGTTGTAGTTCTGTGAGAAGCGCATTGAAGGCGAGACGTGCAAGTTCCGCCTGAGACATCTGAACCGTCGTGAGCGCGGGCAAGACGAATTGTGCGAGACGAATGTCGTCGAAGCCAATCACCGAAAGGTCCGAGGGAATCTGGATCCCCTCTTCATAGGCCTTTCTCATTACGCCCATCGCGGTCATATCGTTCGAGCAAATCACAGCAGTCGGCCTATTCGATTCGGTCAATAACTTTCCAAATGCAGCGATACCACCTTCAATCGTGTGCGTTCCCTCGACGATCAGG
Source organism: uncultured Acidobacteriota bacterium (assembly GCA_963793945.1). Classification (GTDB taxonomy): domain Bacteria; phylum Acidobacteriota; class Terriglobia; order Terriglobales; family Acidobacteriaceae; genus Sulfotelmatobacter. The sequence goes on from CAWCCE010000007.1 coordinate 70,758, forward strand.
GCCCGGTCGACTTCTAATCCGATCTCAGACATTGAGCTCAGGAACGCCTGTTTTCGCGCTTCAGCCGATTTCAGGTGCCGTGGGCCGGAGATGAATGCAATCCGTTGATGTCGAAGCGCCGCCAAATGCTGCACCGCCTGGCGAATCCCATGAAGGTAGTCGATTCGAATATTGCTGACCCTCGGCCGTGCCGGGCCGACATCGACAAACACCAGGGGCACTTTGCGCAGTTTAAGGTCTTCGAGCAGCACCTCTTCCATGCCGAAGGTCATAATGGCTACACCTTCGACGCGGCGCTCGATCATCCTCCGCACAGCGGTCTCCATATATTTGGGATCGTTGCCTGTGGAAGTCAGCATGATTTCGTAATGATGCTGAACCGCAATCCGTTCGAACACCTGTACGATCTCTGGGAAGAATGGGTTGGTGATTTCCGAAATGATGAGACCGAAAATCCGACTTCGTCCGGAAACGAGCGCGCGGGCTTGAGTGTTGGGATAGTATCCGAGTTCTTCGACGACATTCCAGACCCGCTTGGCGAGTTGCGGGTTCACGGTCGGAATCCGATTGATGGTGCGAGACACGGTCGCAGTAGAAACTCGAGCGCGCTTTGCGATTTCGCGAATATCCATGGGTTGGGTGCGGCTGTAATCCCAGCGCTGGAAAACACCGATAATACCAAAACAGGGGCAATCGTTTACGCCTAGATTTAATGAGGCATGGCAGGAAGATCGCCCACTGGAAATCACGACCCATCGTCCGCCGTGCACTGGGAAGGTTCTCTGGCGTTGAAAGTGGCCAAACCTGACGCCCTTTTCGCTAGGACTATTGGCAGAGACAATTTCGTAACCGAAGCGGGCGGGAATGTATAGGTCAGAGTTCGTCTTTTGATTTCGAAATTCTTCGTTTGTGGGGTTACGACGTCCCGAGGCCAAGCGTATAATCTAGCAAACGTTTACTCATTTCGCTCGCGAGGAGACTGTCATGAAGTCAAGAAGGGGCCGGTGGCAGCTTGGGTCCCCGGTTTCTTGTTCCAAGAGTACTGAACCGCGGGACGGACAATCGAAACCTAATCGATAGCCAGTGGTACTTAGGGCCTGAGGCAGTCGCGGCACAGAGAGAAAGTGCGCCGCAAGCGCTGGTCGCAGATGATAGGCGAGACGAGTGACCCGGCCATTCGAAAAGGGGGCGGAATGATCGATTTATCGAGTCTGGAAGCTTGGTTTGTCACCGGGAGCCAGCATCTCTACGGGCCAGAAACGTTGAAGAAAGTCGAGCAGCACGCACTTGCGATCGCGCGCGAATTGGGTGCGTCACCGGGAATGCCGGTCAAGATCGTCGCGAAAGCGGTGATGACCAGCAGCGAATCGATCCAAGAACTGTGCCAGGAGGCCAATAGTTCGAGAAACTGTATCGGTCTCATCACTTGGATGCATACTTTTTCGCCGGCCCGCATGTGGATCGCCGGTTTGCGGTTGCTGAGCAGGCCGTTACTTCACCTGCACACTCAGTTTAACCAGGAGTTGCCCTGGTCGACGATCGATATGGACTTCATGAATCTGAATCAGGCCGCTCACGGCGACAGAGAGTTCGGATTCATCGGGGCCCGAATGCGACTCCATCGCAAAGTTGTCGTCGGTCACTGGCAGGATGCGGAAATTCACTCGGAGATGGGCGCATGGATGCGTTCGGCCTGTGCCTGGCATGACGCTCAACACCTTAAGGTCGCACGTTTTGGTGACAACATGCGGAACGTCGCCGTTACCGAAGGAAACAAAGTCAGCGCTCAAATTCAGTTGGGATATACCGTGAATGGGTACGGTGTTGGCGATTTGGTGCAGCGCGTCCAGCAGGTGACGGAGGCGGAAGTCAACGAGCTAACGGCGGAATACGACGAAGAATACGAAGTAGCGGAACCGCTCCGGGCGGGCGGTTGTAAGCGCCAATCCTTAATCGATGCAGCCAGAATCGAGATAGGTCTCCGGCACTTTCTCAACGAAACCGGTTCCAACGCCTTCACTGACACCTTTGAGGATTTGCACGGTCTGAGCCAACTTCCCGGGATCGCAGTTCAGCGCTTGATGGCGGACGGCTACGGCTTTGGCGCCGAAGGCGACTGGAAAACCGCGGCTCTAGTCCGAGCGGCGAAAGTGATGAGTTCCGGCCTCAAAGGCGGGGTTTCGTTTATGGAGGACTACACCTATCACCTGCGGGGCAAAGCGCAGGTGCTGGGCTCTCACATGTTGGAGGTGTGTCCCTCGATCACAAATGAAAAGCCAAAGGCGGAAATACATCCGCTCGCGATCGGCGGCAAAGCCGATCCGGTGCGCTTGGTATTCACCGCGGCGACGGGAAAAGCTGTGAATGCGTCCATAGTTGATGTAGGAAACAGGTTTCGATTGATTGTGAACGAGGTCCACGTGATCCCGCCGCAACATCCTTTGCCGAAGCTTCCGGTGGCGAGAGCCGTGTGGACGCCGGAACCTGACTTGAAGATTGCAGCGACCGCGTGGATTCATGCGGGTGGCGCACACCATACCGCTTTAAGCTATGCCCTGACGCCAGAGCATCTGGAGAATTTTGCTGAGATGGCCGGCATGGAATGCTTGCTGATTGATGCTCAGACCACGGTTTCAGGATTCCTGAAGGAACTCCGTTGGAACGATATGTACTACCATTTGGCGAATGGGTTTTAACCGAAAGCTCGTGATCAAGTAGGTCGTCAAGGGAGCCTAACCGCGTGCATGACCTTCGATCTCCCCTGCTTCTCCGCCCCTTCCGATTGTGTTGTTCTACCTTGATTCTTTTCGCGATCTCACTGCTGCCGGTTTCGGCTCAAAGCGAAAAGAAGAAGGCGTCAGCGACTCCCGGTCCTATGCTTAGCGAGGGGATGATCGACCTCGACACCCCTGAATTCGCCCTCACACTAGTTCGCTCTTCGCAAACTGTTGCCGCGCTGAAGCCGAAAGGCGCCGAGGGCTTTGATTTCACGCCAGGTGATTTGCTGATCCCGCGCTCCTACGATGGATATTTTCATTTGGGTGACATCACCCTTCGCTTGCGAACAGGAGGTTCCGGCGAATGGAGGAACTATTCAACCGCTTCGGCCCGTAGTCCTGTCACCGTTCTGCCTGCGTCGAAGAGTATTCTCGCGGCTTCTGATCTCACGCCCACGTTGCCGGGGGACTTCCCGTTGCACATCACGCGGAGTTGGGTTCTCGAAGCAGGAAAGCTTTCCGTTCGCTTCGCGCTGACCAATAAATCGTCCGAGACTGTCCAGATAGGTGCACTGGGCATTCCAATGATCTTCAACAACGTGCTCAACGACCGTTCGCTCGAAGAAGCTCATGCCAGGTGCTCCTTCTACGATCCGTACATCGGAGAAGATGCGGGGTACCTGCAAGTGACGCGACTCAACGGGCACGGGCCGGCGCTTTTAGTTGTGCCCGAGGGCAAGACGCAATTCGAGGCCTATAGCCCGATTCTCGACAAGTCGGGCCCATGGGGCGCAAAGCCTGTATTCACCGATCCCACTGCGCGGGGGATTACCTTCGAAGGTTTCTACGAATGGATGGTGCACAGCGCGGCATACGCCGAGAATGAGTGGAAAGCCGCACAACCTTGGAATCCGCCGACGAGCCTCGCTCTCGCCCCTGGTGAATCGAAGGTATACGGGCTGAAATTTCTCTTATCCAGTTCGATCCGGAACATCGAAACCACACTGGAAAAAAATGCACGACCTGTTGCGGTCGGTGTACCGGGTTATGTAGTTCCGATGGATATTGATGCCCGGCTATTCCTGAAATATTCCAAGCCCGTTGCGTCGATGAAAGTGGAACCGAATGGCGCGTTGTCCGTTAGTAGAGGCGGTCGACTCACCGGTGGTTGGAAGTCTTATGAGGTCAAAGGCAAGATGTGGGGGCGTTCGCGTCTCACTGTGAACTTCAGCGATGGCTCGGTGCAGACGATTCAGTATTTCGTGACCAAGCCTGAATCACAGGTCGTCGATGACTTGGGGCAGTTCCTCACCACGCGCCAGTGGTACGTCGATCCGAACGATCCGTTCCATCGCGGCCCATCGGTCATGACTTACGATCGCGAAGCGAACCAGATTGTTATGCAGGACAGTCGTGCGTGGATTTCCGGTCTCGGCGATGAGGGGGGCGGTGGAGCTTGGCTCTCGGCCGTTATGAAGGAATTAGTGCAGCCAAACAAGGAGGAACTTGGAAAGTTGCAGCAGTTCATCGACGACGTGATTTGGGGAAGGCTGCAATATAAGGACGGTCCGCATCAATTCGGAGTGCGCAAGAGCCTCTTCTTTTATCAGCCTGATCAGATGCCTCCCGGCTACTACCGCAAGGATTTCGATTGGAACACTTGGACAAGTTGGGACAAGAAAGCATCCGAGCGCGTGGATCGGTCCTATGACTATCCCCACGTGGCGGCAGCGTATTGGGCGTTCTATCGACTGGCTCGCGATCACGAGGGCTTAGTAACAAATCATGCTTGGGATTGGTATTTGAACCAGGCTTATGAAACCTCTGTCGCCATGACGAACTTCGCGGCGGAGTTGGCGGTCTTCGGCCAGATGGAGGGGGACATTTTTCTTGAGATTCTCAACGACCTCAAGCGCGAAGGCTGGAAAGAGAAAGCCGAGAAGCTTGAAGCAAGAATGCGTAGTCGCACGGAACGCTGGAGAAAGGAAGCCTACCCGTTCGGCAGCGAGATGCCATGGGATTCGACGGGGCAGGAAGAGGTCTATGCCTGGACCAAGTATTTTGGTTACCACGATAAGGCCGAGGTGACCCTTGACGCGATCCTCGGTTACGACCCGGCGATCCCTCACTGGGGCTATAACGGCAGCGCCCGTCGTTACTGGGATTTTATCTTTGCCGCCAAAGACCGGCGACTGGAGAGGCAACTTCATCATTACGGTTCGGGACTCAATGCGATTCCTCTGCTGACCGAGTATCGCGAGCATCCTGACGACTTCTACCTACTTCGAGTCGGATACGGTGGAACGATGGGAGCGCTTACGGATATCGATCCGAAGGGATTTGCCTCGGCAGCATTCCATGGATTCCCGGATATGTTGAAACCAGACCCGCTGTCCGGCGACTACGGCCCGAACTTTTTTGGCTATGCCTGGAACAGTGCGACGTACATCGTCGATCATCCGCAATTCGGGTGGGTGGGGTTCGGCGGAAACATTAAGAAAGACCACGACACAGTCAAAATCATTCCGCTGGCCTCCCTCCGTTCACGGGTTTATTTCGCATCACTAGGCCTGTGGCTTACGCTCGATGCAGGCAATTTTGAACAGGTCGAATTGGATACCAAAACCGGAGCAGTCCGCGTAGGTCTTTCCCCTGGAACAGGGTTTACGCCGGTAGCTCGACTGCATGTGGAGCAGCCAGCTCAAGTGAAGCCGGGAGTCTATCGTCCGAAAACACTTTTTGACATAGAGCGTGGAGCCTATGTTGTGCCCCTTGGCACGGACATCACTTGGATCACACTCGCAGTGACTCGGTGAATGTTAGTCATCGGCGCAAAATAAGCAAAAAGAGAAGGAACAAAGGCAAGCGGCTCGGGCTGAAAAGCGTCACAAGCTAGCGCAGAGAATTGTTATGGGCGTGAGGGGTGTTCTTGACATCAGGCTGGGTACAACGAAAATCGGTGCCGCTGCGGTCGCCGGTGTTACAACTCCGGCAACCGGACCGGCGGGGGCTCTTGCTGCGGCCTATGGAGCAATTTCTGGTACCGGCCAAACCGTACAAGGGGGTGCCGAAATAGTCGGCGCAATCACTGGTAATGTGAAGGAAGCAAATGACGCTTCCGACGCGTTAGCCGCGACCACCACGGTCGCCGGGTTCGTGACGACCGTCGCTACCGGCGGCAATGTGAAGGCAGGGGCCGCAGCAGCATCCGTCGAGCAACTAGGGACGGGAGCCCTCAAACGCGAGATTTTTACGAACGTAGTCGAAAACGGACTTGCTCTCATTGATCTCGTAACCAGTGGGGGCGACGAAAAATAGTACGACCGATGAACGGGAGGCTTCGGGTATGACGCAAGTTCCCAAGAAGTTCGTTGCACTTCTGGTGCTCGATGCCGTTACGATTCTTATCGCGGCCCTGCTACTGCTGCGAAGCTTCTGGCAACCTGCGATGGGCATCGTAGCCGCGCTTTTTGTCACCAATGTTTTTCTTGTGCCGTCAGCCCTCCGCACACAAAAGGGCGAGGGGCAAGTACCGGGCAGGGGCAGGTCGAAACTCTGGTTTTGGGGCTTTGCTCTACTGGCGGCAGCGCTGATTCGCTTGGCGTTTTTCGTGCAATCGGGTTTCTCCTGGCCGGGTCTCAGTGGCGTAATCGCAGGAGTCCTTTTGGGCACACTGTTTCTCTTCGTCGCGAAGAAAAGCAAGGAGGTGACTCACTAGCGGGTGGATGCCGTAGTTGGCAGAAGATAAGTAACGCTATTTGGATTGCGATGATTGGGAGCTTTTGTCTGCCTCAGTGGAAGGCCTCAGGAACTTTTCATCGTCGATCAGAACGTTCTGGTGAATCTCGCTTATGTGGATGGTTGACCGGCTTCCGGCGCGAGCGATTGTCCAGGTGAACGGAGTTTGCACCCCATCGATCGAGCGGAAGTCTTTGTAGTCGATCTGAGTAGGATCGATACCGAGAGGCGATTCCGCAAACCGTACCAGTCGCACCAAAAGCCCCGATTCTGCGTCAAAATAAAATTTCCACGACGGTCTCTTTTCGCGCGAGCCGACAACCACATTGGTCTCGCGACCATCCACTTGCTCCGGATATTCCACTCGTAGTCCAGGGAACACTTGCTTGATGTGCAAGGGGAACTGCAGGTCGGCGTCGGCGCGTGCCGCGTCAATATCCGAGCCGCTGAGATCGCGCGTCGGGCGGCCGGGGGCTCGAACCCAACCAGAGTCGCCATCAAGAGCAGTGACACTATCGCCAGCCGGAGTGTGCTGAACGAATAACTCCTTATCCGGGCCCTTATCGAAGAATTCAACGCGGAATGATTTTCCTTCAGATGCCATGCTGCCAGTTTCCGCTCGAGTGCTTATCTTCTCGATTGAGTCGGCACCGCCGAGGGCTCGAACATAATTGTCGATGATCTGATCTGCCGTCGGTAACTCGGCCTGTGGCTCTCGGTCTGCCGCACCCTTTTTCCCAGGCGGGTTATCACGCGCAACAACGGGGATATCAATTGGTCGGGGCGATCCCCGATGACATGAATAGCAAGTCACCTCGCGAATCCCGCCGAAATCATTCTGATTGATCGATAGCATCATCCGCATCATGCGGCGGGCGGTTTGCTTCTCCTTCTTCGAGTCATCGTCGAAATGGCCTTCAATATGGCAAAAACCGCACCCCACACCAAGCGAAGAAGTAATGAAGCGCATGCTTGGGATCAGCTGATTTGCAGGAATTCCATTCAGTACTTTGAGATTCTTGAAAACCGCATTCGCCATTTTCGGCGATCCCGACGCAGATGCTGCCTGACGGGGTGCAGGTTCGCCGTCGCCAGGTGGTTCATCCATGATGGACCGAACCTTTTCAGAAAGCTCGGTCGCCTTTGCTGGATTTCCTTGCTGCCGGTAGAGATTGATCAAGGCACTGGCCGCTGGCAGGTGTACGGGGTCGATGGCGACGGCGCGCTCCAGGTGCGCGATGGTGCCCGCGATGTCTCCTGCCTGCTGATGCGCTGCGGAGACATTTGTCTCGGCGACGGTTGAATTTGGTCGCAGTTCCAGCGCGCGTTCGAAAGCGAATTCGGCTTCCAACGGCTGTTTCCCAATTAGGAGCGCAGTTCCCATCGAGGTAAATATCTCGGGGTCGGAAGAGAATTGCTGCTGCACCTGGGTCAGTAACTGGTATCCCTGAACCAGAAAATGTGTGGATCGACGTTGCAAACCTGCGCTGACATAAGCAATGCCAAGATTTCGCGTGCGCAGATCTGGCGAGGGCTCGCGCCATGCAGCAATTTCTCCCGGAGGCGGCGTGTCAATCTGGACTACCGGACGTCGCTGAATCCTGTGATCGGTGAACGCAGTGTGTCCGCCATCCTGTGCATCTCGCCGTGGCATATGGCACCCAATGCAGTTGCTATCTGCGCCGGGATGGTCGGCAGGGAATTTGGCTGTGTGGCAACTGAGACATCGCGACCGGTAGTACTCCACGGGCTGAGCCGGCTTGTTGTGAGGATCATGGCAAGTCCCGCACCACAAACGGCCTAGGCTGTTCCGGGAGCACGCACTGAGGGCGAGTTGCTCGACGTGGCTGATGACTTTGAATGTGCTCGGGGGGGTATTCGGCGGCAGGACATCATGATAGGTCGTAAAGGTATTTTCCAATCGTTGCCCCGGTTGAAAGTCGCGGAATTCTCGTCCAGGATTGAGTACCCTGGTGACACCCATCAAATGGCATTGTTCGCAAATGCTGTCGCGGGCTGCGTTTTCAAGCTTCGCCGGATTTACGATGGTGCCAGGTTTGGGATCGGCAAGATGTTTTCCAGTGGGGCCGTGGCAGCGCTCACACGTGATGCCCTCTTCCGGAAAAGCGGGTGAGCGATATTGATTATCGGTACCGGAGACGTGAAGGGATGACCCTGAGTGACAGAATACACAGCCCTCGGCGATGGGACGGGTGAAGTCTGGATCCTTATTCTTCTCATAGCCGGGTGCCAAGTCGTACGAATTGCGGCTCTTGTAGAAAGCCACCGGTGACTGAAACAGATGCCCAGCGATATCGACCAGATAACCGCTCGCATGGTTACCGGAACCGATTACGTAATCAATGTGGTAATTGCTGACGTCTCCAGCGGTCTCCAGACGCTGCCAAGATCCGGTCGGCGCGGAGTACATCGTGATTTTCCCACTTGGGATTGTGACCGTACCGGTTGGCTCCTGGCCAGCCGGCCGCAACGCGTGGGCCATCGCAGAGCGCGCGTACCCTTCTACTTCGGCAGAGTGACAAACCTTGCAGCGGTTTGCACCCGCAGGCTCGCTCGGCATCGAGGTACTCGCGTTTTGTGCGCCAGAATCAGCAATGCTGACCTGTGATTGCCCTTGCATTGGCGACAGGGGTCGAACGACGAGAAGGAACAACAGGAGGAGCAAAGTCCTTTGTTTGATCACAGGGTTCTGGGTCATCCTACGTTGCGTCGTCACGAGAAGCACTCCGCGTAAAACCACTAGCGGGCGGACCAACCTGATGCAGATCGAACGACCGATCGTTCCTCGACATTAACAAAGAAGCACGGTTGTAGCATTATATAAACCCCGCCCGAATCGTGGCCAAAGCGCGAGCCGATCGGCGCAGGAGGAAAAGATCGTTGCGACCGTGCCCTGAGCGGGTATCCCCGATTTGCTGCGACCGACAGTATAGGAATTGTGTCTGCAAACAACTTTTCACGTGCTGATTATTCAGCCACAGATGTAACCTACGCGGAATACAAGAGAGCGAGAATGTCGGCGACTTCTGTGCCCGTCGCGCCTGCTTCGGGTGCGAAAGCCATTCACTTTGTGGCTGACCGATGAAAGGGACGAATCAGCCGTCTATTCCGGCGTTGCGCGATGGGACGGCTCGACGTTGTTTCTTGACCGCCCGCCGAAGTCTCCATTTGAAATTCAGTCGGAATGGCACGAACGCATCCAGCCAGTGACGAATGAAAAAGCGCGTGAAATTCTGCTGGGGCCGACTACTTTCTGCGCCTCCACGTTGGCAAGTTGCCGGATGGAACCGCATCAAATGAATACGAGCAAACTGGCTTGAATGGCCGGACTAACCGGGCCGGGTCAATGAGTGCTATCGCGATTTTTCGCAATCAGCGAATCTGCTATGGTCGCTGTGTGTCCTCAATCATCCGCTTTTGTATGAACTTTTTAATAACCGCATTCACATATCGCCTTCAGTACTGCCATACGAGTGTCTGAGGGGACATTAGACCGCTGCCCGCTTCCAAAATCCATCTCAGGACTGAGCAGTTTGGATGAGCGGAGCCATGCTTTCAAAGCCGAAACTCTACTCAACGAGCAGATGAACAGGCGAAGCGAAGCCTTTGGGGAAATGGAACATGAGTCGTATCAATAGACTGGCACCAAAACTGCGCAAAGCTGCGCTACCACCTCTGTCACACGCCGGAGCGCCTGCTGACGCGGACCGAGCCAAGAGACCGTCGCTTGTCCAACCCTCCGCTTCTGGCTGGCAATACGGATGCCCGCAGACACCTGTTTTCGGGCGGCGCATTTGCGAATTTGTGACCAGCGAGATCATCTACTTGCAACGCTTGATCTGCGATAGATTTTGGGCGCCTCCGCCGAAAACCCTGAAATCGTGGCTGTCCCCCAAACCGCTCCGTCCGGATCTTTGCTGGAAGACGTGGAGCCGGTTCCGAGATCGAGTTACAAGAATTCCGAGATCCGAAGGAGTTGAGACATTTCTCAGACTTCTAGGAAGTTCGACTGCTGAAATCAATCCCTCGCCCGTTTTACGAATAGGTCAACCTGTTCCGTCCTGAGATCTCGTGATTTTCCGAGACAGTCGTGAATTGGAATCTCTGTAACACGCGTATTTTCAACCTATTGAGTTTGGCTCTCGCCTTGCATTGTCTAAGTACAACTTCGGACTCACAAGGTATCGAAGGAAAAAACAAAGTTTCCAGAGACAGACATCGTCGCGCTTTCGCGACGAGAGGGACACAGGATCGGATCCTCGTCCATGAGCTTTCGGAAACAAACTTGAAAAGTAAATGGAGAGAAAAATGAAATCGAAGAAACTGCAGATGATCGCATTCTGCCTCGTCGCTCTGGCGACCCTGTTTGTCTCAAGCAGCGCCAAAGCCGACACGTGGAACAAAGCGACCAAAATGACCTTCCCTGAGGCGGTTGAAGTCGGGGGAACGGTCCTCGAACCGGGCACGTATTGGTTCCAGTTGATGGACAGTCCAGCGAACCGGAACATTGTCCAAGTCTGGAATGCTGACCGCTCCCAACTGATCACCACCATCCTCACCATTCCGAACTACCGGCTGCGTCCGACAGGCGCCACAGTCGTGAAGTTTTCCGAAAGGCCGACAGGCACTCCGGAAGCTATCCGGGCGTGGTTCTATCCTGGAGATAATTTCGGACAGGAGTTTGTCTATCCGAAGGCGCGGGCAACGCAGATCGCTCAGAACGTCGAGCAGCCTGTGCTAACCGTGCGTGATGATCAGGCGGCAACTCCCGTGGCGGCCACTCCCGTGAAAGCGGTCGAACCGAGCGGCGAGGAAGTCGAGATCGCTGAAGTAGTCGACACCGGTGCTCCTCCCGCAGCACTGCCGACGACGGCCAGCCCGCTGCCGTTGATTGGATTCATTGGACTACTTGCCGTGGGCGCGGGCCTTGCTTTTCGACGCATCCAGGCCAGCGATGCAGCGTAATCACAACTGGCGTATCGTAGCGCCTGCGACCTCGAAGGGTTGTCAGGCGCTTCGGTGCGGAACAAGACCATGACGAATCCAAAGTTTCGACACTACGCGAAAAAGGTGAGGAAGAATATGCGTCACCACTATCAATTGCTCGGCTTTCTTTTATTGGCGGCCAGCTCGTTTGCACAATCGAAAATTCCGCCCGCAAAGATTGGGTCTTCCGCTGTGTGGCAGCTACCATCGCAGTTCATGACGACAGCTCACGCAGCGTGCGACCGATCATCGTCGTCTTCGTCCAGCGACTGCATGATCGCCCAAATGGAAAAAGCTGGCGCTCCTGCCGTTGCGGTGCAATTTACGCGGGACCTTTCCAAACAGAATCATGGGGACCTTGGCATCATGACGGGATTTCAAGACGAGGGCTCAGTTGCCTTCGCATGGATTACCTATCCCTTGCGGGCCAACACCAACTACGGCCTTTTGCTGGTGAACGGGCAGCCGCGCATCATCAACGTTGAGGATCTTAGGCTGCTCGATGTCAAAAACATGAAGCGTAGTTCCCAGTACCAGGATCTGAAACGGCAGTTTCCGCATGTCGACGTCTGGCCGGGAGATCGAGACGGAAAGATATGGCCTAACTCGCAAGCCGGACCTGACGGTGGAATTCAGTTCACGGTCGCCTATCCGCTCATCGATGGATGCCATGCTTGCGCCCGTGCTGGATCGGCTATCTTCAACTGGAACTTCGATGCGAACGGCAAGTTTCTCGGAACATCTTTTCAGGGTATGCTCGACCCGCCTTTGCAGTAGATGATTTAGTTCAGAATCTGGCACAGAGGCTACAAAATGTGGGAGTTGTATGAGGTTAGGTTTATCAATGACGGGATCAATCGCCAAAATCCGAATTGCCGAACGTCAGCGTCCGATTCATCGCACCGATGTTCAAGACGATGATGCGGAGTCTGGCAGCTTTGCATACATAATGGCCAAGAGCTCAGCCCGTCGCTACCGATCCGCGGCAGTAACTCTGTGTTTACTCCGGGGCGCGGGCACAATCAAGATTAATAAAAGATCGATTGAGTACCATGAGGGAAAGTGGATCGAAATTCCGGACAAGTCTGAGTACGAGATTCTTCCGGAGGCGGACACGGTTATGTTGGAACTGCCTAAGCGGACGAGAGCGTTTGGCGATGCGGCCGACACTCCAGTGTCCCCGATGATTCCAACTCGTTCTTCTGGCAGCGTGGGGCGCGAGCCTGAGGGGCCAAAAATCCCGGCTTGGTAATTCCGATTATTCGAAAGGAGAAACATCCATGTTACGTACGTTGTGTCTCAGTGCCGTGTTATCGTTCGCGTCTATCGGGTTCGCGCAGCAGCCCGCTACGCCCGCGCAACACTCTTCTCATGCCGCCGGTCATGCCGTGCCTTCCGCAGACGAGGCCTGGACCAGCCTCGTGGCGGGCAACGCTCGATTTGCTGCTGGCAAGCCGCAGGCTCGCGATCTCGTCTCGCTTCGCCGCAAGCTGGCTTCGGGACAATCACCGAAGGCGATCATCCTCTCGTGCTCCGATAGCAGGGTTGGGCCTGAGTTGATCTTCGATCAAAGTCTGGGCGACATTTTCGTGGTTCGTACTGCCGGCAATGTCGCCGATGCAGTCGCGTTGGGAAGCATGGAGTATGCCGTGGACCATCTGCACAGCCCTCTGCTCGTTGTCCTAGGTCATCAGAAATGCGGCGCAGTGAATGCTGCATGTTCCGGCGAAAAGATGCCTAGCCAGAATCTGGACGCGATCGTGGAGAGAATCTCCCCCGCCGTAACTCAAGCGAAGACGTACGCGAAATCGGACGACCTGGTCGAGTCAGCGATCAAGGAGAATGTGCATCAGAGTGCGAAAGACGTTCTGGCGAACAGCCAGATCCTTCGCGACGCGATGAAGGCGGGCAAGCTCAGCGTAGTCGAAGCAGAATACGAGCTCGACAGTGGCAAAGTTATTCGTCTCGACACCCCTCAGAATGTTCAACATTAGTACATGTTCGATTTGATGACGGCCAGATAGGGTGCCAATCCAATAGCGCCTCTGGCCGTCTCGTTACATGGTCATAGCTGATCCCAGTTTAACTGGCTAAGTCCTTCACTCTTTATCTTCAGCAATATTCTTGAGCAATTACGTTCAGCGCACGCCACAATTGTTCGCGCCTGTTTTCTCTCTTCTGACAACCCTCTGACGATTGAGCTCATTGTTGCCTCACGAACTTTCGAAAATTTCCGATCATCTCGGGAGTCTCCACTCTGTTGCAGGCGCTCTAGTTTCAATGGTTTGCGCTTTGGAAGTAAGGGTGCAAAGGCCATCGTGCGAAAGAAAACTATTTCAGAAGAGAGAACAAACATGAAAAAAGCTTGCGTAGTGCTGCTACTTATTATCGCTGTCGCCCTCCCGACATTCGCGCAACAGAAAGAGCAGGACCGCGTGCAGAATGCAGGACAGGTCGTGCAGGAAATCCTAAACATTCCAGACGATATTCCGCAGAGTGTTATCGACAAAGCAGATTGTGTAGTCGTTCTGCCTTCCGTCCTTAAATTCGCTTTTGGAATCGGAGGCAGCTATGGAAGAGGTGTGATGAGCTGCCGCGGCGGTCAAGATTTCAAGGGCCCATGGAGCGCTCCAACCATGATGGCGCTCGAAGGTGGCAGCTTTGGACTTCAGCTCGGCGGCCAGGCAACCGACTTCGTCCTCCTGCTGATGAGTCCTCGATCCGCCCGCAGCATCCTTGACAGCAAAGTGAAGCTGGGTGGCGATATTTCCGCAGCGGCTGGCCCGGTCGGACGCAACGCCTCGGCGGAGACGGATATAACATTGCGAGCCGAGATCCTCTCGTATTCGCGGGCTCGCGGACTCTTTGCCGGAATTTCGCTCACAGGCTCGACCCTTCGCGCGGACAATGCTGCCAACAAGAAACTATATGGAAAAGCAGTTAGTGCACATGACATCGTTTTCAACAACGAGGTACAGGCTCCCCCGGCGGCAAAGCTGCTCTTGGCCGAATTAAACAAGAAATCGCCGACGAATAAGTCGAATAGCTAAGGAGGATGAATACTATGCGACGGAAGTCAAATTATGCGGTGACCCTTTTACTAGTCGCGTTGATGATTTTGCAGAGCTTCAGCCCTGTTCTGTCGGCGCAAACAGCGCTTCCTTCGCCGGGGGAACTCGATCAACTGCTGGCTCCGGTTGCGCTTTATCCGGATGCGTTGCTATCCCAGATTACGACTGCGTCAACCAATCCACAGGAGATTCTGGATGTCGATGCCTGGTTGCAGACGAATCCCGGCCTGACGGGCGCGGCATTGACTGACGCTGCTGAGAAGCAAGGATTCGATCCGGCTTTTATCGCGTTGGTGAATTTCCCTCAAGTGCTGTCAATGATGGCTCAGCATATTGATGACTACGCCGCGATCGGTCAGGCATTCTCCGCCGATCAGGGAGCAGTCACAGCGTCCATTCAGCGGCTGCGCGCTCAGGCGTATGACGCTGGCGCTTTGCGCAGCAACTCGCAACAACGCGTGGACGTGCAGCAGTCGCCGGGACAGACGATCTATGTGATCCAGCCGACTAATCCAACCGTCGTCTATGTGCCGCAATACGATCCAACGCTTGTATATGTTCGGCCGGCACCCGGCGCGATGGTCGCGGCGTCAATGATCAGTTTCCACGCGGGAATCGGGATCGGCGTGCTGATGGTAGACAACCGCCCTTGGGGATGGAACGGGTGGGGATGGAACTGGAGAGCACGGCGCGCCTACTACAATCACGGCTACTGGGGTGGCTGGACGAATCCTTATCATCCACCGCATCCCCGGTATCATCCACGACCGATCCCGTGGGCTTATCGTCCGGGCTATCGCGGCGATTGGCGCTATCGTCCGCCCCAATATCGGCCACCGGTTCGTCCGGCCCCAAGACCGGGGTATCCCGGAAATCGTCCGGACGGTCACCGGCCGCCGCCGGCTAAACCAGGTGCGCCTGGCAGACCGACACCGCCGAACCCAGGAAAGCCGACACCGGGTCGCCCGACGGAACGCCCGAGTAAGCCCGGTGTGCCGAGTCAGCCGGATCGAGGTCAACCGAGGCCCAGTCGACCCTCAGCTCCGGCTGGAAACAAGCCGACCCGCCCGAACCAACCGCCAGCGGCGCCGGGAAATCCAGTCGATCCCGACAAGCCTCAATCGAAAGGGACTCGGCCGAATCGAATGACAGATTCGGTCGAGACCAAATGATCGCAGGTGGCGCCGTCGGCTCAACCGACTGCGTCACAAGCGAACTAAACAGCCGACACTCATTTGTGTGTAAGGCTGGTTGCCGATCCCCGGTGCGAGCCCTTCGTCCTCCATTAGATTGCGCCACTCCGGATGTTTGAGAGTCGGCGCAATCTTGTGCTCCCCCAGTAGATTCCCTAGCTTGCGCCCTTCGTGAGATTTCGTGAATTCCCGACCTCTTCGGGAGTCGCAACCCTCGCAACCTTAGACAAATAAATGAGTTGGGTTTGGCTCAGTGGTTGCATTAGTCATGGCGAGCGACGCAAGGCAGCTAAATAAGTCGCGCAATCAAACTGGAGGAAATCATGAAAAAAATAATCGCAGCGCTGAGGATGGCAGTTCTTGCACTTCTGTCGCTGATTCTGTCGCTGATGATGAGCAAGACAGCTCTTGCGGATATAGCGCCGGACAATGTCCAGGGAGACTGGACGATTTATTCGACCAATACCGGGAACGGCGACACGGTCGTGAAGCACATCCAAATCGCGCAATACGGCGACCGGATCACGGGATACTTCGAAGGTCCGGTGCAATCGGGTCCCATTCAAGGCGAGATCAAGGGACACAACATCCGATTCAGTACGGTGACCCGAAATGTTCTTCACTTTTCGGGACAGATCTATGGAGACCAGATGTCAGGGACATACGGGCTTCACGGGAAGCACGCGCCCTGGCAAGCTGTGCGTGCCACCACGCCCTCGGCACCAGTTCCTCCGAGTACCGGAACGGTCTACCAATCTCAGCCAGTTTTGATTCCTACTGAAACGCAGACTGCGTATCAATACTCGAATCCGGCAACGGCACCTGCGCCACAATCGGAACAGCAACCGACAACGAGCTACGCTCCGCAAGCCGGCTCGCAGCCGACGGTCGCGTCTCAGTTTGCGAAGCGAGTGATTCGAGTGGCGTTGGCCATTGTTGGCCTGCTTATCCTGCGAGCGGTCTTCGGGGCCTTGCCCATGGTGAAAAATGCATCGTCCATCGGTGCTTCGTTGTTGACTCCGCTGGTGCTCGCACAAGCCATCGTCGACACCGTCATTTTTGTCCTAATCCTGCGCTTCGGAGTGGGGTTGGGGAGCGCCATCCAAGCGCACTACACAAGGCTGCCTGACTTGGGGAAAATTGTTTCGCTGGCGTTCGTCGCACTGGTGTTGGTGCTCGCATACAGTTCTTACCAGACCGTTACGGCGTGCCTGGTGGAATCGTCCTCCGACACCCTGAAAGGAGCTTCTGGCCCACAAGGGTGTCCACAAGGGGTAGACGAAGCCACGTGCAAAATGTTTGAGGCCATTCAAAATTCCAGCCGAAGTATAACCGAACGTGCCATCCCAAGCCTGCCGGGCTCCTTCCTGGCGGGCTATCAAGAGATGGCTGTTCTAGCCTTTAGACAGTCACCTGATATCTATGGTTGGACGTTTTTGATCCTAATTGCGATCCCGGTGGTGTATATCGTCGTCCTGATCTCCCGCAACCTGGATGCGCTTACAGAAATGGTGTTCCACGCGGCCACGGCTTCGCCTAAACCGGTAGCAGCCGATTACGGTGTGGCCGCGAGTTCGCGCGGACCCCACCCTGCCGTTGGTGGCGCCGGACCCGGCGACGCTCTCGAGAGGCTCGGCAAACTGAAAGCGTTGCTCGATGCACGCGTGATTTCCGGGGATGATTTCGAAGGCCAGAAGCTCGTCATTCTTCGAGGCTTCCAACCGGGCGTCGACCCTGACGAACTTCGAAAGCTGAAAACGCTGCTGGACACTGGCGCCCTGACACCGGAGGAATATGATGTTCAGAAGCAACGGTTTCTTGCACGCTTGTAGGATGCCGGAGAAGATGGCATGGCTTCCCGTCGCCTTATATCTCACTCTAGTGGGGAGCCAGGCGCGGTTTCTTGACGCGCAGACCCTTACGGGCGCCAGCGTTCAGCTTGGTCGGACTAACCTGAGCCTGCCGGAGGGGGCGGGGTCGATCTACATCTATGGCATGGGGACCGGCGGCGCCCTGAGGGCCACGAGCTTTGCGCAGGGTCCGTATGCGCAGGTGGTGGACCAAGGCGGCCAAGTGGTCGCCGGTCTGGCCGTAACGCCGGCCAGTTCTAACAGCTTTACGACCGATTGCGCCGACTTTACTATCGCCGGTGTTGCCGTTTCCGGCTTCAAGACAGTCAGCGCTTCTTACGCGGCCAACAATCAACTGCACCCCAGATCGGCTTCGGACGGCTTCCTGATCACTGACCCTGCGGTCGCGGTGGTGGTCGCTATCGCCGGGGGAGAGGATCATCTTGAGGTTCAGGGCTTGCCGGCACTTCAAATTGATGCGCAGAAAGGCCCGGACCAGTCGCATGGCATTGCCATTGTTATCGCCCACGCCAGCCTGTCGCCAGGGAGGTACACCGTCACCGAAACGACGGAGGGCGATGCTGGCCGCGACCCCGCGCACGAGGGTGACTTGATTGGCGTATTCGTGTTCACGGGCGGCTCCGGCACAGCAACAGTGGTGACCTCTCCTCCCCCGGCTCAAGGGGCTCCCGCTCCGCCCCCTGGTGCTTCTCCGCCCAGTGGCTTACAACCCCCAAGCCCCCAAGGGCCGCCCTATGCTTTCAATGGGGCACGGGCTCAGTACGAGTTCGAATACGGTTCGGCTTCTACCCCGTTGACCGTGACCGTCGGCATCCCGGACTCGCAGCCGCATCGCTGCTCCGTGATCATACAGTTTGCAGGACCTCTTGCAGCTCTGTCAGGCAGCGACGAGTTGCCTTGCACCAACTCGAGGCTCCCGTTTTGGGCCAGCCCCTCCGACCTCCGCCGAGTGCGAAATGAGAGGACGCCGCCAAAATGGGGCGCATCAGGAGTACGCCATAACGTGATTGTCTCGGTTCCGGCGGGCAAATTCGTGACGGAAGAAATCGACTCGCCGGAAGGAACGACTTGGTACGACGGTCGGTCGGGCTTTTTGGTGAAGGCACAAGGTGACCTATTGCAGGGGTCGAACCAGCAAATTCCCGAACTCAAGGGCGTTACCCAAGTGATAATCGCGCTCACCGCCACCAACATACCCATGATGCCAGCGCCGTTTAATCCGCTCAGCTACGTCTGGATAGCGGGGCTCGTTATTCTCGGCGCGCTGGCAGCCTACGGGCTGGTGCGAATGGCGAAGCGCCGTGCCGCGGTGCCGACTTCCGTCCCAACGGTGGGGCGGGCTCTCCCTGCCGTATTGGCATCTCCGGGTCCGCGAGCACCAGACCCGCGCTCGCCTGGCCACGGCGTAGCGATCACCACTGAGGCGCTCGACAAGCTCGCGAAGCTCAAGGGCCTCTTGGATGCTGGGCTGATAACCCACGAGGATTTTGAGCGGGAAAAACGAAGACTCCTGGGAAACTAGGGGCAGAGTTCGAGGATGAGGGTGGCGAGGACTGGAGATCACCCTGATAGCAGAGCGGAGATTGATATGTCAAAAAGCCAAAGAAAATTGTTGATCGTCTGCACGGTGCTGCGCCTCGACCTTGAGGATCGTAGCACTGGCGAACGGGGCGCAGATCTCGGATGACAAGGTCATTACATCAAATATTCGGGCGAAACCCTTCGCGGACTTCCTAATCAAGACGCGCGATGTCCGACCACGCCCGGTTTGTCCCTCCGAACCTTCTTACCCCCGCCTACAGGTCTGTAACCCATACCGGCCAGCGAAAACAAGTGCGTCCTCGAAAATAAAGTCCGAGCGCCTCCGGTTCACGTCATTCCAGGCTCTTATCGAGAAAAAAGGTCTCCGACTAAGAATCAACAACTTACGAACACTCACAGTACGCAAGTTGTTGGTTCTACGTACGGTCAAAACCATCTGCCACACTCCCCGGGCACTCGGCCAAAAAAATTTCTTCCTGCCTTATGGAATTTTCGAAATTCATACGTTATGGCAGTAGCGCACAAATGACGCCCGTGATTCCTGATGAAGAACTCGTGCGCCGTTTTCAGGAGACGGGAAGCAGCGACTGCTTTGCGGAACTCTTCGCGAGGCATCGCAGAAGGGTATACATGGCGTGCCGGGGGTTCTTTGCCGATAGCGCCGCCGCGGAGGACGCCACGCAGGAAACCTTCGTCCGCACATACCAGAAGATGCACAGCTTTCAGGGGGGCAATTTTGCCGGTTGGCTCATGCGGATTGCGAAGAATGTCTGCATCGACCAGTGGCGGAAACGCCGTCCGGAAGGAGTTCTTGAGGATGAACTCCTGCCCGAAGGGTCCGCCGTGGCAGCGCACGGGCAGAACACCCGACTTGCACTTGATGGTTGAGGAAGTGTGGAAAGAGATGACATCCCTTCCCTCCGACCAACGCCGTTGCCTGGAAATGAAAATCCAGGGCTACTCCTATGAGGAAACCGCGGCTCGCACTGGTCTTTCGATTGACGCCGTGAAGTCCCACCTGCAAAACGGGCGGCGGATGCTTTGGCTGAAGATGAAAGGGATCAGTCCACTCAGATGAGCGATTGGAGCGAGGACAATTTCTTGGAAAGGCTGACGCCTCAACTGCGCAAGAAGGCCGACGGGGCTAGGGTCCCTGCCCGGACGCCGAGACGCTTTTGGCCGTAATCGAGGGAGCGGCGAGCGAGCCCCAGCGGAATACCGTAAATGCGCACTTGTCACGGTGCGCGGCGTGCGCCGAACTGCGAAGCCGCCTCCTCAGCTTTGAGAGCGCAAGCCCGCCCGAGCCCGAGGCGGTGTGGAACCAGACGGGGACTCGGCTTGATAACTGGCTGGAGGGCTTCCTTCGCTCCGAGGCCTCAGCCTCCCGTGCTCCCCAAGGCGTGAAGCCGCTCCGGAGGGTCTTTGGCTGGGAGAGTTTTGCGAATTTATTTACCCGCAGGAAGACCGCCTGGAGATGGGTTGTGGCGGCGGCGCTCGTTCTGACCGCGATAGCCCCCCTGTTGCTGGAATACCAACAAGAGTTGCGTCCTCTCGTGCAGGCGGCGGTCCTTACCCTAATTCGTCAGAAGACTGCGCCTCGCTTCCTACGGGGTCCCCTTGGGGCGCCGGAGAAAGGCCCCGAGAAGCAAAAAGTAGCGCCCAAGAGGGAGGGCTCGCCGAGGCCTCTGAACAATGTTCCTCCAAAGGCAGAACCCCCCAAGGCGGGAGAGCCAGGCGCGCCGCTTGCCCCGGTATTCCCAGTCCCCCTGGACGGCAGTCCGCCAACTGAGACGGCGGAGGCCCCCTCCCTCCCGTAGCTTACCATCCCTGCTCCCCCACCTCCCCGGGGTGCTGCCCCCCCCGACTCCGACTTGTTATGTTTCGGGGCCGCATCAGATGACTCCTCCGGGTATGCCGCTAGGTGGCATGAAATATAAATCAAACGATCGAACTAACGACGCAATCATCGATATCCTCACAGACAACGGAATGACCATCCATCAGGACGTTGATGGCGAGCGAACGATCGTGTCCGAGCGAAGTGGTAGTACTTTCGTGATAACGGGGCCTAACTCTGGCTATATTGATCGTCCTTTCCTCACCCGCCGCGGCCAACCTATTATCAACGGACCTACTTTGGTTGGCGCATTATTCAGGACTTATCGCAGGTTCGAATATCGCGGCGTTCGTTATTACGACTACGTTCCGGGCCACTCTTACTCCCCGGCAATCTACGGATGGGCGTACAGTCCTTGGGCGATCCCGGTTTCTTACGACTGGGGCTGGGGGCTTGCGCCATGGCTCTCTGGAGGCTACTTTGCTCCTGAGCCATATTACCGTTCGGCGACGCTATGGCTTACAGATTACCTGATCGCGGCTAACCTGCAGGCCGCGTACCAAGCTGGGCTCAAGGCGGGCCAGGCGCCAGCCGACCACTCCGAAGCGCCGCCCTCCGGAGGCCCGGAGGCGCACAACCCAAATCCCAGTGAGCCGGATGTGAGACACATGATCGCCACGAGGTGATGCAGCAACTCGCGGATGAACATAAAGATACTACCAATCCTCCGCCCGAGCCGAACAACACGCATGTGGCCAACGCGCTGAACCACCGCAAGCGTGTTTTGATAGTGTCCATTAATCTCAGTGTGTCCAGGCGGACGGCCAGGAATGCGAGCTCACGCCTGGTGACGTCATCTGGCGCCTCGGTAACGCGGCGGAGAGTGACAAAAAGGTGCATTAGTAGTTGTGTTGAGCACCAACGAAAACGATTGCAGTGTCATTGTTAAACCTACAGTCGCCGCCGATGACCTGCGAGAGATGGAGGACACCTTCCACGAGCAGCTCAATTCTGGTCTTCAAATGCTGGCGGAGAAATCCGGCACGGGCGGTCTACCCAAGGCGCCTGATACGGGCACCACGAGCACGGACGTCCCGGCACCAGCGGCCGAAGTGGAAGTAGTGGACCAACTGGCGGCACTCCGGGTGCAGGCGGATCAAGCAGAGTACCGTGCGGCGCAGGAAGCGCAGAGTAGCGGCGACCTGAGGGCCGCGCTGGCGCTATTCCAAGATCTTGCCGAGAAGGCCGGCCCCATGCGCTCCCGGGCCCAAGAACGCGCAGACCAAGTTGCGGAATTGGTTGCTGATGCCAAAGATTCCACAGGGATTATCGGCAACCTCACTGTGCAGCCCCCGGGGGGCTCTGAACACAATCAAGGTGCGGCGCACTCGCGATTGTCGACGCGCGGCGCAGGGGGGAAGGGTAGAGAGCCTGCTGCGGGGAAGGGGGGCCGGCCATACCCTCGAATGACATCGGTCCCAAACCCCACGAATCAAAGCCAACAGCGCCGCCAAAACTGCCTCCTCCTCCACCTGAATAACACCCTGGTCGTGCTTGCGGCCGGCTTTTGGCTTTACCGGTTTTGCCATTTCTTGATGGAGCTGAAGTGGATCCGCTCGAGCCGGACGGGAGTTTACTCTTCTAGGGACATTATTATTCCGGGTCTCTTAACCTAGACAGCAGCCCATGAGAAGGCATGCGAGCCTTCTGGGCAGCCCGAGCCTCCGAAATAAAAAATGCACTTCGATCCGCAAACCTTTGTGGAATTTTTAATTCTCCCACGTTCTGAATACTGAAGTCGCAAAAATCTGACTCATACGAATCAGCGATCGTGAGGAGCCTCAACATGCCCAGCAAAAGCATACTGAAAAAGTCGACAATCCTTTGGGTCCTGATAATCTTTTCAACGCTCGCGTGGGGTGCCCAGACGAAGACCAGCGCGCCGGCGCCACCACGTCTCAAACCCGCTCAGCAAGCGAAACCTGCGCCGACTCCGAAGCCACCCAGCCCAAAGCCACCCCCCCGACACGTGCCCCCCCCACCACGGCCTACAACACAGATCCCGACCGTTTCATTCCCGCCCGGTCGGAACCCACCAGGCCCGAACCCACTCCCCCTACACGCTCCTTCTCAACCCCTCACGGAACGAAGGATGTCGACCGCAATGGCAACCTGAGAAAGTTTCATGGAACGGACGGCAAAGAGGCGAAGTTCGACTCGAAAGGGGAAATAAACGAAATCCGCGATCCCAACCGCAACATGGTGATTCAGCGAGGACTGCGCGGCGGCGACACCAACATCGTTACCGAACGCAACGGCCGGCGTTTGGTCAGCACAGGGCCGGAGGGCGGTTACTCGGAGCGACCCTATCTGAACCACAATGGCCGCACCTACTATCAGCGGACTTATTGGGATCACGGCCATGCTTACGCGCGCGTCTACCGCGACCAATTTTACCGCGGCATGCATTATTACCGTTACGTACCGGCCTATTACTACCACCCAGCATTCTATGGTTGGGCTAACAATCCATGGGGAGCCCCGGTTTACTACAATTGGGGTTGGGGCCCCGCACCTTGGTTTTATGAAGGCTACTTTGCCCCTGCACCCTACTACCCCTCGGCCTCACTCTGGCTTACCGATTACCTGCTCGCGGAAGATCTGAAACAGGCCTACGAAGCGAAGCAGGAGGCTCAAGCTCGGGCCGAGGCGGACCGAGCCGGTGACCAGCCCGCTGAGGGTGGTGCGCCCGCCCAAGCTCAACTCAGCCCCAATCAAATAAAACAAATGGTTGATGCGGAAGTGCAGCGGCAGCTCGCGGAAGAAAGGGCAGTTGCCCAGTCGCCGCAGCGGGCCGCCACGCCAGCGATTTCGACGTACCACCGGCGGCGCTCGATCCCAAACAGCGGCTTTTCGTGGTGTCCAGTAATCTCGGTGTGGCTACGGCGGAGGGTCAGGAATGTGGTCTCACGCCTGGGGACGTCATTACCCGCATCGATGACAAACCCACCGGCAACAAGGTGCGCGTCAGCGTGATGAGCAGCAAGCAAAACGATTGCGGCGTGGGCGCGATGCCTATGGTTCGTCAACGACTTGCAGGAGATGCACAATAGCATCCACGCGCAGCTCGACTCCGGCTTCAGACCTGGCGGCAAAGGCCGGCACCAACGGTCTGCCGAAGGCTCCTGATACTCAAACCCAAGCTGGGGAAGTTCCCCCGGCGTCGCCCGATCATAATGTCGACGCTCAATTGGCTGATCAACAGAAGGAAGCCGCACAATCCGGAGCAGAAGTTCGGCAAGAGGTGTCGCCCGCCAATTATTGATTCGGCTCTTCCGGCCGCCGCCCGCCCGCGATTAAGGGTCCAACGCCGGCGGGAGCATGGGCTCTCATCTCAACCGAAGGGAGGGCTAAGGATTGTGGCGGTGCGGCCGCAGGTCTTCTGTGCGGCCTTCACGATTCCCTCCTGACTGCGGCTGACCTTCACGTCTTGCCACGAACAGAAGGCGTTCCTTATTGACTGCTATATACAGCGTCTTAAGTAATTGCGCATAGTCGGCGCAAGGTATTGTTCGGTTTGGTCCAGGCGGAGAATTCGTTTTCAACCGCCCGCATGACGTCATCCAGATGCGCGAAGTACTGGTTGTGCAGGCACAATCGACGGGTGAGTTTCCAGACGCGCTCGATAGGGTTCAGCTCCGGGCTGTAGGCGGGAGGAATCGAGGGCGAAACGGTGGCATGCTTCTCCCTCCACTCCCGGTGAAGTAGGGCGTGGTGGTATTGGGCGTTGTCCGTAATGACCACCACGCGTCGTCCGCTTCGCGTGCTGGCCGCCTTCAGGTACTGGAGGAACTCCCAGAACGTAAGGGCGTTGAACTTGTCGGTCTCGCGGCGAAAGCACAGCTTGCCGTCGCGCAAACGGACGGCGCCAAAGTATCCGACACTGCGGCGCGTGGGATAATGCTGCAGCACGGGGTCCTTCCTTTCTGGAGGAACCCACATGCGGCAGCGCGAACCGTATTGCTGAAAGTGTACTTCGTCCATGGCCCAAAGATCGACAGCGGCGTCAGGCTTAATGCCTGGAGTTTTTTTATGCGTCTTCTGCCACTCCGCATCCGCACGGGCAATCAGCGGCCGTGGTTTGCGCAAACGGAAGCCGAATTGGCGAAACAACCGCTGGCATTGGCGCACCCCCAGCCGCACCCCGTGGCGTCGTCGAGCCAGGCCTACAGCGTCTTCCCGTCCCACAGGGTCCCGCTCAGGCCCACCTCGGTCGGCGCACGCCGCAGTACCGACTCAGCCTCTTGCCGTTGCGCCGCGCTCAGTCGTCTGGGCCGCCCGGCTCGCGCCCCTTCCACCAACCCGGAAAGACCGCGCTCCTCAAAATGCCGCACCCAGTATTCGACCGAGCGCGGCGCGTCGCCCAACAGTCGACCCACTTCCGGGCAGGTCATCCCCTGAGCGACCAGCAGCACCCCATGAAGGCGGTGATCGTATCGAGATTCCTCCGACCGGCGAATCTCATCTTGCAGTCCCAAAACCATGGTTTCGGCATCGGCAATGCTAAGTGGTTTCATCCTTTCATGAAACCACATTTCTTTATCATGCGCAATTACTTATGACGCTCTGTATAGTATCACCTCTGGATGATGTAAATCGTCACCGGGGGCAAACCCAAGTTCAGAACCGCGCCAAATGTGGCCCGCCGCCCAAGACGCGGACTCGGGCTCCGGCAGTTTTTAGCAGGTCACTCGAATAGACCAGACAACCGGGCCTGCAAAAAAAGCCACTCCTCTCGGCAAAGTTTTATGGAATTTCCAATTTCCATCCGTTCTCCTCAGTGAAGTCGCAAGCAAAACGTCTCAGGCAAACATGCGGTCGCGAGAAGCTGGAAGTGCATCCAACAGAAGCATCCTAAGGAAGTCAATATTATGAGGGGTGCTAATAATGCTTTCTACGACCGCGATAAAGAGGAAAAAAACATGACACAAGGAAAATTTATTCTGGACCGAAAGTTTGGGAAGCGGGGGAGTGGGGGAGGCCGTTTCGAGAATCCACCCAGCGGCTTCTCCGGGTGGATGCGGGGCGGTGGCTGCATCGTGGCCATCTCGCTGTTGGCCGTTGTGGTCCTGTCTGCTCAATCGGCGCTGGCGCAAGCGCCGCAGATCAATTCCGTGCAGTTCTCCGGCTCCTCGGGTGACTACACCTTGACGATTAATGGCACGGGGCTCGGCAATCCGGTTGTTTCCATGCCCCACACGGGGGACGTGTCGAACTTTCGGATCGGCGACGCCGCCCAAGTGGGTCATGGCGAGTGGGGGTACACGGGCGACGCCGACGGCCTGGTCTATAGCTCCTGGTCGGCCGAAAAGATCGTGGTCGCGGGGTTCGGCGGGCATCCCTGCGACTCCATCACCATCGCGGTGTGGAATCAAACCTCGCAGGAAGGAGGGACCTGGGCCGGGAATATTCCCTGCACGGTTTCGACAGCGCAGATTACCTCGGTGGATCTTTCCGGAAGCGGCGAGACCCTGCAAATCGTCGTACACGGAAGCGGGTTCGGCAATGCCCCCGCGGGGATGCCGGCCCCCGGCTCCGCCGCAAACTTGAACTATTTCGCGTTTATCGACTTTCGGTCCCACTGTGGCGTTAGCTCCTCTCTCTTCGGCGCGGGGTTCGCAGGCTGGGGGATAAACACGCCCAACTCGGTAACGCTCCAATACGAGTCCTGGTCGGACGATCAGATCGTCATCTCGGGCTTCGGAGG
Source organism: uncultured Acidobacteriota bacterium (assembly GCA_963793945.1). Classification (GTDB taxonomy): domain Bacteria; phylum Acidobacteriota; class Terriglobia; order Terriglobales; family Acidobacteriaceae; genus Sulfotelmatobacter. The sequence continues at coordinate 97,501 of CAWCCE010000007.1, forward strand.
TGCGTATGGCGAAGGTTGCGCCACCTATGAAGTTGGAGACCCGATCGTCATCACTGTCTACAATTCGAGCGATACGAGCGACACCGGTGCACAAACGGCGTGGGGCGGTCCCGCCGCCGCAAGTATCGGCATATCGGTTGAGGATGTGACCACAGACAAACAGATTGTAAACGGCGGGACGATTACGGCGGGTGACCAGTTCCAGGTGACGGTGACCGGAGCGCCGCAGTTCAATTGCGCAGGACAGTTCGTGGTCACGGCAATTGGCGCCGCAGGAGCCCCGCCGTCTGCCCTCGTTCAAAACCAACCGTTCATCATCGGTCCGGCGGTGGGCACGACCACCACAACCGGCGGCGTGCTTACCTCGAATGGCGTCGTGGGCGAAGAAAACGACTGGAAGGTCAGCGCTTCCTGCAACGGCCCGAACTTCAATTCTTTCGCTTTCAGCAGCTTCGAGTTCCTTTCCGCAGCACCCTAAGACTTACGGGGCGGGGAGCCACCTGGCTCCCTGCCCTGCTCAACGCGGAGGATGAAAAGCCGCTGACTCGCCTAACTCTATTTCTGATCTCTGCAGAATGGAGTGACAAAGACCCCCTCACCCCCGCCCCTGTCGCCACGGGGCCCGAGGGGAGAGCTTGATTGGGTTTACGCCCTCGCCCCCTTGGGGGAGAGGGTGTCCCGATGGATCGGGACGGGTGAGGAGGTTCCCCCGGCATTGTATTCTGCATAACTCAATAATTATCCGAATGGATCGGACAACCAGACCCTCTAAAAAAATTTCACTCCCCTGCGCAAAGATTTATGGAATTTCTAGTTCCCATCCGTTCTCCTCAGTGAAGTCGCAAACAAAACGACGCAGACTTACAAGAGGTCCTGAGGAGTTCAAACATGCCAAACAAAAGCATGCTCAGAAAGTCGACAGTAGTTTTGGCGCTTATCATCTCTTCTTCTGCATTCCTTTGGGGTGACCAGAAGAAAGCAAGCGCGCCGCCACCTATCCAGCCGACCCAACAACCAGCGCGAGCGAGCGACGCGGTTATCCTGGCCATGCTGGATGCAGTAACGGTCGCAGAACCGACTAGCGGGACTCCCCTGTTGGAGCAGGTAGCGCAGCAGCCGTCCTCGGTATCTATTATCGTACCTGGGAACCAGCCCTGGACGGCCACAGGGGTCAATCTCAAGCAAGGGGAATTATTCTCCGTTACGGCATCAGGCGGTGTCGCGTTCAGCGCAGGTAGTCCACCTGAAGTCGCGGGCGGCGATCCGCAGGACTGTATGACTCTCGCCAATGGCCCCAGTGGCTGGCGAGCTCAAGCATTTGTAGCAAACAATCTGCCGTGCTACTCCCTGTTGGGCCGTATCGGCGAAGAAGGCGCCATCTTTGAAATCGGAACAGGCTCGACCCTCAAGTCCCGAAGCTCAGGCCGTTTGTACCTTGGAGTGAACGACAACTATTTTCCCGACAATTCAGGCAGTTGGAAGGCAAACATTTCGGTGGGTCCGGGCGGCGCCACGACGCCGACGGCAACCCGGCAGACGCGCGGCGAGGGCGCTGCGGAGGTCACGGCGTCACAGTTGAAGAGGGGCCACAAGCTGCCCATAAAGATTTGGAATGAGCAAGACTTAGACACTCCGGTTCCGTTTGTAAAGCAATTGATTATCAACAGTTCAAAATATGCCCAGTTCGAGGCTGACAACCTTCGAAACATTCAATTCTTCGATCAAGCGGGGCGCATTATACCGAGTTGGCTCGAGTCCGGAGCTTCAGCTTCTTCCACCCGAAGGGTCTACTGGCTCCGCCTTGCCGGCGGTATCCCCGCTCACGGCGCCGTAACGATCTTCATGGCATTCGCTCCAACAACGCAGAATCAATTCAATGGCACGACCACCGGGGAGGCTCCAGGTCTCAGCCCCGAATACGCGCAGTATGACAATGGAGCTCGAGTTTTTACCCAGTATGCCAACTTTGCGGGTACGTCACTGCCCGCTGGGTGGTCAAGGAGCGTCACGCCAGGCTCGCGCGGAGCAGTGGTAATCCACAACGGTGTCCATATCTGGCACTCCGGAACCGGCGGCGGTGCTTCTTTCCTAGGGTCGGATTGGTTCGTGCAAGGGAACGTCGCCGAGATGCACGTGCTTTCCGAGATGACCGACAATGGCCAGGACATGGTGATGTTCTGTACGTCCAGCCCTCGGGAGGACGCATGGGTCCCCGGCTCGGTAGGATTTCAGAATGGGAGCGGCCTCGAAGTTGAGAACAACCAATCGGGTACACCATCGGTTCTCGCCACGGCAAGTCTTAACCCGATGTTGCCTGCCGTGATCGGGTTTCAAGGCAACACGGTCTTCGCCAACTACGAGCCCGTTATTACAACGGCTGGTCCAATTTGCGGCGGCGGCTATCTTGGCGCGTGGGCGAACACCGGCTTCAATGCGTCATTCTCGTTCGATTGGATCAGGATGCGGCCCGCAGAACCGGGAAGAGCGATGCCTAAGGCGGCGGCCCCGCAAAATACGTCGTCCGCCGGACAGAATTCGCAAGGTCAAGCCACGTGGGCGGAAGAGCTGAGCGCGTGGCGCGCTGAACGTGCTTCCGATTTGGACGCGCCCGATGGATTGCTTTCACAGGCGGCGCTCGATTTGCTCCAGTCGGGGAATAATTCCGTCGGCTCGGCAGCGACAAACCAGGTGCTGCTGCCGCAGGGGCCGCCGGAAGTCGGCATCTTTCACGTCCAGTTCGAACGCTGGAGAGTCAACGTTGATAACCCCCCGGACTACATGACCGTTGCCTCAGTGGGTATCGAGCCTCCGTCGGGCGGATTTCCTGAGGGGCTTCTCGTTGACGGCAAGCCACCACGACCCGGTCAAGGGCTTCGTGTCTGCGACATGCCCACTTGGGATCCGCCTTCAACGCTGACCTTCGGCAGTTTGCGCATCAGGCTGGAGATGCACGTCGGCAACCGCGTCGCGTTAAACATGAAGGATGCGAACGCACCGGCCCGCATCAATTTTCACGGCCTGAGATGGTATCCGCCCAACCCCGCTTACCGCGTCCGCGGGAAATGGATTCCATACAAGCCACAAACAAAATCGATGAGCAGATCGACTGGCGCTGTGAAACAGCCTTCACCCGGCGTCGCGGAATTCACTCTCGGCGGGAAACAATTCCGGATTGAGGCCACCGTCTGCCCCTTCATCCCGTTTACTTATATGCATCTCCACCCTGGGATGGTGCGACACCTTCAACAAACTTTGGGGCAGCTACGCTTTGCCATAAGCGACCCCACGAACCGCGACAAAACCTATCCCGGCGGGCGATGGCTCTACACCAGCTTTCCCGCGAACGGTCTTGATCAGCCCGGCGATTTGTGGCTCGATTTCAACCGCCTCGAGAATCCCCTTTGGGCGTACACGAACGTTTCAGAGTGGGGGCCGCCGCCACAGAAACTGCCCCTGCCCATTCCTGCAGGTGAACAGCGCTACCACGATTGATCGTGGCCGCCATCAGTGTCGGGAAACGTCGCGTTTGCTTGCCCCTAAGTCGAGTCTTGGCCGTGTCGCGATTAGCGTTTCTCCACGGTGGCAATGGCGGGCAGCCTCTCGAAGACCTAACGATTAGGCGGTTACCGTCTGGCGTGATATCAACCGGACATTGTGGCTGCAGCGTTTTGACCCGCCGCAGCCCCTGGCCGATGCGTCGTCGAAACCGCCGGGCGGAATACTCTGTAGTGCCCGATTGCGAACAAAGGCCAGAGGTAGTGAATAGCGGAAGGTACGCTGCAGACCCGTTCACGGCCCAGCTCCTCCAAACGAGCCAAATGTAGAAGTCCAGGATCCCCGGAGCGTGGGCTAAGGCGGCCACAACCTCGCGCTCGACAGTGATCCGATGCGCGTCGATCTCGTCGTAGAATGCCTCGCTAACCTGAATGGAGGGTGGGGTAGATTGGATTGGGCAAGGGAACGGCGCTTCGCTGGCGTCAGGGCAGGGATGGACCGGACGGCGCCCCCCTAGGTACTGTGCGAAAACTGTGCCAAAAGTGTATGGAATAGAGGGAAAAGGGGTTCGGCAATTGAGCGAAAGCAGAGCCCCGAATTGATGTAAGGCTATAGAAAACATGAGGATGAATGGAAGGAATGGAAAACGGGCGGATTGCTGGCAGTCATGAGGTCGAGAGTTCGAACCTCTCCAGGTCCACCAACTAACCACCATCGCCGCAATCACTGCCGTTACATGTAGCCTAAATTATTGGCTACAAAAAGACAAACACTGTGCTAAAACTCGGCGGAACGAGCCACTGTGCGAAGACTCTCGGTGAAAATTCGACGTTACTTTAATTCGGCGCGGTTAGTTGAACTTTCCTGTCCGTCTCGGGCAGAGAGGTTGTCGCGATTGGCGAGTCTCCGCATGTTTCTTCGCAAGACGCTCCTGAAAAAGAAGATACTGCTAGAAATTGTAACGTGCAGATAGTCGCCGGAGGCGAGGGGTGGACGTTTGACCTATGAAGATCCCTCTGGGCGTGGCGGAGAACTGGCTGCGAGTTTCGGGAGAGTCGTAGCAATTCCGCCTCTTCATCGGGCTGCGCGCATGACTACGAAGCACTGGGTCGCGGGTTCGCGAGTTTGCGGCAGGAGTGCGTAAACCGACATTCGCGCTGTCGCAACCAGCGACCCTTCACGCGCGCTCGCGACCACCCGAGCTCGGCCCTGGCTTCCCAACGCACGCAAACGCCGCCAGCGGTAAACACGCTCCCCCCAGGAGGGCGCGGCCAGACATCCTCGTGATTGAGCACCCGGATCGTCCACGACCTTCGAGATGCCTCGGTGGACGGCCGAAAGACTTATGAAGGCGGACAAAATGCGAAGTCGCAGTCGGAGAGCTTTTTTCATGATCGCGCCGCCCGGACCCTCTGCCCGAAGGTCGGGTTCGTTATCCGTACGTTCCATTACGGTTCTCTGGCTACCGTCAAAACTGAATGCTCACTTTGCCTGGCAATTGAACGCCTTGCGATCCAAGGTAGTACGGACGAAACGGGTACTGTTCCACCGGAATCGAGCCGTGTCCAGCCAAGCAGGACAGGCGTGGAAGCCACCAGCATAAAAGCTGATTGCGAGGCCTTGTTTATCGAACTGGACACCTGAGACTTGATATTGCCCTCCGTTGTCCTCTTCACCCACCCCCCAATCGGAGGGAGAGAGCTTGCCTAGGAGTTTCGGACCGCCTGGGGACGTCGTGTAGACAAACACCTCGTTGTATCCAAAATTCGTCCCACCAGTGCAGACCGTGTGAACTGCGGCTTCGTCTTGCCCGTTGTCGTACGCAACGGCTTCGACGCTGAAGAAGTCCGTCTCTCCTTCTTGCTGCTTCTTCCATGCTCCCTTCGATGCATGGATGATTTTGCTGAAGGAATTGCCCATGTTTTTCCAGCAATCCGACGGATAATCAAAATTGCGGAAGTCTACGCCGTGGATGCCCGCTCGGGGTGCACTTCCGGCCGGAGATGCCGCCCAAGCCGAGACTGCAAGCTGGTCGACAGCTTGGTGCACGCCCTTCTCTACACCGGCGAGGCGCGACGGCAGAGTCGCGACCGCGTAGAAAGCAAGCAATAGAATAACGATGCGTCTGCTTCTGATTTCCCCCTTCGACCTCGATGATTCGCCGCGGTAGGGTATCAACCGGAATTTCCATTTTCAATTTTGGGACAGCCGATAGCGTATGCCTGAGCGCCTCTGAATGCAAGCGCCCGGTCGGGTTTTGACCGTTGAGCGACTCGGCCAGCACGTGCGCCACCTGTTCTACCTTTCCCGACGCCTCTACGGGCGTAAACTGCCGCCTTCCCAACCGGTGATCCCGACACTTTGCCGCCCCCCCTGCCTCTCTCGTCGCCGAAATCCGATCCGACACATCGGGCCCGCCTACCCGGCCGGAAAGGGCAACGCTGCGATCCTGCCTAGGATGGGCCCAAACAGCCGCCGCGTCAGGTGGCTCTCCGCCAGTGGGAGCCAGTAATACCGGGTCGCGGGTTCGAATCACCCCGAGGGTCGCATTCGCCCGAACGGGGCAGTACCCGCCAACAGCGGGAAAGGGCAAAAGGAGTCACGGGATGGCGATAATCATTGCTACAAGCTAAGGACTGGGATTTGGCGGAGGGGGGGAACGAGCACCAGACGACGTCGAGTGCGGTACGGAGCAGCCGCCAGCGACCACCCACCTCGCATCAAGTGCAGCCCACGTTTACGCCTAAGTCTGATGGAACGTTTGGAAAAATGAGTAGCATCGGGTTCATAGAGACCAATTTATTACAATGCCGGGAGCCGGGTTTTGACGGTCTCCGCGGTGGCGGGCGTCAAAAGTTCCATCTGGGCTTTAAAGATGGGGAGTTCGACCGTTTTCTCAGACTTAGTGCATCAGTGATTAGACGCCGACGGTGACTCCACCTTCGAGGTCTTCGAGGATGGTGTTCAGCGAGAGGCACAGCGATTGTGTGATTTTCTTGCTCCCGGGGAAAAAATCAATAATGCCGGAGCTTTTCCGAGTGCGGCCCGATTGAACTGGAAGCATATAGCTCCGCTGCATCGCGGAACGGGCGGGAGTAAGCCGCAAAAATGGTGGCGGGCACTCTGAGGCGCAACCGCAGCGTCTTCTCGTCGGTGAAAGTCAGTGGGGGAAATAAGTCCGTAATCACGGCCGCTGATTGGTAGCCTTTCAAAACTCGGCCCTTGACGACCGAGGCAATTCCCGTATCAACAGAGTACACAGGAATACATCTTATTGACTGCTTTCTCGGAAGCTGTTAAGAATGGCGAGTTCAATCCCTAAAGGGTCGTTGATCGGAAGCGCAAATGAGCCCCTGGCGCTTGCTCACTCTGACGCCCTCTTTCCCTATCGGTGTCCCACTTTGTCTATACGTTGACAGGTCTCCAGAAACCTCCAAGAGAGATAACCCGGCGTGTGTGGAAGACGGTCGATCCGCATGTAATGAAAAACCTTTCATACTGCGGATGGTTATTTCTCTTCTGCTACCACTCTCCAAGTGCCCAGGTTCTTCACTCCGGGGCCTTGGGGAAGGAAACTGTCCTTCAATGAAGGATCGAGAAGTGGCAGGCAGGTATACGTCTGAATCTGCTGACGCTGCCTGCTACCAAAACCAGTCCGATCACGCACCAAGGGTATCAAACCAGAAAATTTCTTTCTGCCTTCTGCAATTCTCGAAGTTCATACGTTATGGAAAGTAGCGCACAAATGACGCCCGCGATTCCTGACGAAGAACTGGTGCGCCGTTTTCAGGAAACGGGAAGCAGTGACTACTTTGCGGAACTCTTCACGAGGCATCGGAGAAGGGTTTATATGGCGTGCCGGGGGTTCTTCGCCGATGGCGCGGCCGCAGAGGACGCGACGCAGGAAACCTTCGTCCGCATCTACCAGAAGATTCACAGTTTTCAAGGGGGAAACCTCGTCGGCTGGCTCCTGAAGATTGCGAAGAATGTTTGCATCGATGAGTGGCGGAAACGCCGTTCGGAAGGAGTTCTTGACGGCGAACTCGTGCCCGAACGGTCCGCCGTGGCGGCGCCAAACAGGACCTCCGAATTGCACGTAATGGTTGAGGAAGTGTGGAAGGAAATGGCCTTCCTTCCTTCCGACCAACGGCGTTGCCTGGAAATGAAAATCCAAGGCTACTCCTACGAGGAAACCGCGGTGCGCACGGGTCTTTCGATTGATGCGGTGAAATCGCATTTGCAAAACGGGCGACGGATGCTTTGGCTAAAGGTGAGGGGGAGCAGTCCACTAGGATGAACGATTGGAGCGAGGACAATTTCTTGGAAAGGCTGGCGCCTCAACTGCGGCAAAAGTTGGGCGGGGCAGATAGTCCCTGCCCGGACGCCGAGGCGCTCTGTGCGGTGCTGGACGGAGAGGCTCGCCAGCCGGAGAGGGATGCCGTCGTTGCGCACCTATCGCAGTGCGCGGCATGCGCCTACCTCGGGACTCGTCTCGTCAGGTTTGATAATGAAGGTCCTACCGAGTCAGAGGCCGCGTGGAACCTGACGCGAACAAGGCTTGACAACTGGCTGGAGGGTTTCCTTCACTCCGAGGCTGCGCGCGCCCGCTCTTTCAGATCCGGCGGGCCGTCGTGGAGGTTTTTTTCCTGGGAGGCCATCCGGGGCTTCTTGACCTCCATGAAGATCGTTTGGGCTTCAAGTGTGGTCCTGGCGCTTGGTCTGATCGTGGATGGCGCCCTAGTGCTGAAATACAGAGTCGCGCATATGCCTCAAGTGCAGATGGCTGCCCGTCCAACGCTTCCCGCCAAGCCGCCCGGGATGAGCACAGAGAATCGAAAAAGATCCCCACGGGGCGAGAGCTTGCCGAAGGTAGGCAACAACCCCCCTTCGGGTGACGGAAACCACCATTGGACCTGGTGCGGGCACGCCAGCCTTGCCGTCAGCTCCGGCGGACCACAATCTCCCCACTGAGACTGCACAAGCCACGACGCCCTCGCGCCCGAATCCGACACCCGGGGCGGTGGCGGGTCCGGAACAACCCTCCACTCCGCGAAATGCCGCGCCGGGGGCTGCTACCAGTCGTCCGCCTACGCTTTGGCTTGACCCTGCGAGCCGCCTCTTCATCGTGCTGAGCGAGATCCATAACAAGCCGGACGGAAGCTTTCAATTCCACGGGGTTTTGTTACTTCCGGTCGCTCAGGCCGGACCCGTTCTTCTCGACCGTGGCGCGGAGGTCATCGGGGTCGGAAAAATAAGCCAAGGCCAGACTTCGATCGCGGTGACGGACTTAGTTATTCAGGGAGTTCGTTACACCTTAAAGGAAGGAAACGGCCAGATGAATGCCGAAACGCCGGGGGCCGGTGGAAAGGTAGATTTTGAGCGCAGCCAGACTCTCGATATGTGGCCGACGGACACTGCGGCCTATGAAAGAGTGTCCGGCCCGACCGGGCAACCGGAGCCACAGAAATAAAAGTTTTGCTCTCCTCTGCCAGAACTTATGGAATTTCCGATTTCCATCCGTTCTTAACGGTGAAGTCGCAAACAAAACGACTCGGACAAACGAGAGCCCTTCAGGAGTTTAATCATGACGATCACAACGATTCCCAAGAAGTCACTGGTGATTTTAGTGCTGTTGACATCCTCTGGTATTGCATGGGGCAGCCAGGAGAAGCCGAGCGCGCCGCCCCCTCAAACCGGCCCCGAAAGCCACCCCAGCACCAAAGGCAGCCCCGGCGCCGAGCGGACCCGCCCGCAGCAGCGACCGGCGGATAGCCAGAGCACGGGAGCACCGGGATCCACCACACCAACGCGCACCCCCACCACACCCTCCACCACGCATCCCCGCCACTCCAGGGCACACCCCCACCACACGCGCATACCCGCCACACCGACACGCATCCCCACCGCTCCAGGGCACGCCCCCGCCACCCTAGGGCACATCTCCACCAGAATTGTTAACTCCCGGGTGGCAAAACGGCCCATGTAAACGTTCGTTCCAACGGTACGTTCTCGGATATCCAAACGGACAGCGGAATGAGCATTCATCGGGGAGGTCAGGTGAGCAAACGATCGTGTCCGAGCACGATGGGCGCAGGGTCGTGAGCACGGGGCCGCACTCGGGATATGTGGAAAAACCGTACGTCAGCCCAACGGCCGTGGATTATGTTCAGCAGACCATCGAGGCCCGCGGGCGACTCCTTGCTCGTGTGTACCGCGCTACCGTTTATCACGGCAGACATTATCTGTAGTATGTTCCCGTGCGCTACTACCACCCGAGACTTCTACTTTTGGGCTTACGGTCCTTGGCCAGCCCCGAGTTCATCTACAATTGGCGGTCCTACGGCGGGTTACCGCGTATGTGCTACCCCGCCGCCTCGCTCTGGCTGACGGATTACCTGCTGTGGCCGCGAACATGCCAAGCGCAGCACCCCAATAGGCCCGACCGGGGGATACCACCGCTTCGCGTCCGTGCCGGTTTTGGCCGACTGTTCGGCACGAGGGGTTTGGCCCAGGGCTTCTCCTCAGCAGGGAGCGTCGCCTTCGCCAATGACGGACTGGTCTTGGAGCGGGCGGGACCGCGTTTTTCCTTTAGCGTCCCTCCGGGCCAAGCACAAACAGTCGCTTATGGAATCCCGACTGGCGGCTACGTCAATAACGGGCCAGCCGAAGTTTCCGTCAACGGCGTAACCGCGCGATGATCAACAGGACATCGGCCCACTCGGCAGTACAACACCTGTGCAACGCCTGTTCTGGCGAAGTCTTTTCCCCCCGGTGACTATGTCGTGACGATTAGACCTGGGGGCGCGGCGGTCAACTTCTACGGTCTCTGGTTGAGCAAGCCTTCGGGAGCCCCAACCCCAGTCGGACGTAACCCACCTCCAATGACCCCCGAAGTGAAGGAGATGATCGATTCCGAAGTGCGCCGCCAGCTCCAAGCGGAACAGTCAGACGCCCAGCACCAGTCCCCCCCACCACCGGAGGGGGGCCCTCCAGCGTCTCTGGATCCCAAACAGCGTCTTTTCGTGGTTTCCAGCAATCTCGATGTAGCCACGGCAGACCGCCAGGAATGCGAATTGACTCCTGGGGACGTCATTACCCGCATCGATGACAATCCGACCGATAATAAGGTGCGCGTCAGCGTGATGAGCAGCAAGCAAAACGATTGCAAGCGTCGGGGCTAGCCGTTGGTTGCGGTGGACGATTTGCAAGAGATGCACAACAACTTCCACGCACAGGTTGATTCCGGTCTTCAGGCGCTCGCAGAGAAATCAGGCACAAACGGTCTACCCAAGGCTCCGGATACTGGTACCGTGAGCTCCTGAAGTAGCGGCGCCGGCGCCGGATCCTGATGCGGCAAGCCAATTACAGACGCAGCAGAAGCAGGCCAATGAAATCGAGCAGCAGGTGCAGCAGGCTCCGCCGACTAACCAATAGGTTAGTCGGTCGTCAGGACCTTTCTCGCTGACCAAGCGGCACGCGGACGAGGAAGCACAACTGCCATTCGCATCCTGGGAGTGCCTCGCCGCCGTGCTCCTTATCCCGGCCGACCGCGCATCGCACTCGTGCACCGCGGAGGTTTGAAATGCCAATCTCTCAAGGAGGACATAACCATGCGACCCAGATTTGAGTTGACTATTTTAATAATCGGCTCCTTGTTCGCGGCAGTGATTGGGCAGACCCCCGCAGCTGGACGAGACGCCCCTACCGTCAACTCTCGCGTTCCATTTGTAGGGTGCAATTCGGACGGACAGACTGGTCCAGTGGCTGCGCCCAGAGGCGTCGCGAAACTATTGCCGATCAGCCCGGCTGAAGCCAGTGCCCTCGCATTCTATAGCACCGGAGGTTCGTCGGGGGTTCTTGCACCACGAGGTTGGTACTGCTTTGGAACCTACGGATCGAGCGGATCGACTTTGATCGTCGCCCCCAACCTCTCAAGGCCGATGATTTGTTCGCTCCGAACTGGCGTGGGAACACTGGGCCTAGTGTTCAGGTCTCCTTTAGTTCCGGAGAGACCTCGGGGAGATTTGACGTCGCGAAGGTTATTGCCCGGGTCTTTCCGGCGCACAAGGCCTTCGTGGAGGGGATCATCAAAGACGGGATGGGGTCAGCCAGCGATTTTCCGTTTGGTCCCTATCCGAGCGATAAGTTAATCACTAAAGGCGCCCGGATCGTTGAGTTTCAAACACCCCCTCATTCTGAGGGACTTGGGCACGGCAGCTCTCCTTACAAGCGAACGGCTACCCAATCAGTGGCGTTGCAGTTCTCCAGGGCGAAGCGCCTGACCTGGTGATGTTGCGGTTAAGGCTACCGCCAGAGATGAATAATCTCGCCGCGCCGATCATTCGGGAGGTGGAACGGGAAAACGCAGGAGGTCAGTCTCACAGGTAGGTAGGGCGGGCCGGCACGGACGATAGAGAGCGAGCGGCTGCGCCAGCCCGTCGCATTATGACAGGGTGCCGGAATTAAACTACACGACGGGATCCGTAGAAAAAATTCGCTCCTGCCTCAGCGGAGTTTTGTGGAAATCCTCATTTCCATCCGTTCTCTATACTGGAGCCGTAAACAAAAGGAATCAGGGGAAGAAGAAATGCTGAAGGGTTTTGGACGCCAAAAGGCATTCTGAAAAGTCATCATTACTCCTCTTTCCACTAAGTGTCTTCTAGTCCGAATGAGAGACCCCCCGGCTCTGCCGGGGTGGCAGTAAGAGTTTGACATTTTCAGCAGTCGCTTCACCCGAGCCTTTCCGCTTTTGCCAATTAGTCCCGACGTGGCAAGGCGCGGGTTTTGATTTTCATCGGTTGCGATCAGGCCCCTTTGAGGGGCCAGCAACCGTAAAGCCTCCGGCTCTGCCGAAGGTTACTTACTTTCGCGACGAGGAGGTAAAGGCCATGACCCAAGGGAAATCCATTTTGGACCGGGAGTTTGCGAAGCGAGTGATTCGAGTGGCATTGGCCATTGTGGGCCTGCTAATCCTGCGGCGGTCCTCGGGGCCCTGCCCATGGTGAAGAATGCATCTTTCAGCGGATCAACTCGACTCCATGGTGGCTCCCATCGCTCTTTACCCCGATGCTCTGGTTGCACAAGTACTCGCTGCGGCCACTAATCCGGACCAGGTCGCGTATGCCGACGACTGGCTACAACAAAACAAGAACTTGACCGGCTCGGCTCTGGCGCAAGCAGTGGATCAGCAGTCTTGGGACCCCAGCGTTAAGGCTTTGACGCAATTCTCTTCCGTGTTGGACAACCTGGCTCACAACCTGTCGTGGACGTCGAGCCTCGGGCAGGCATTCGCGAATCAACAGAATGATGTGATGGCCGCAGTGCAAGCGATGCGTGCGAAGGCACAAGCGGCGGGAACCCTGCAATCGAATTCGCAGATCACCGTCGCGCAGCCCACGCCGACCACCATCGTGATCCAGCCGGCGAACCCGCAGGTTGTCTATGTTCCGCAGTACAACCCGGCCATCGTGTTCGGCGCACCCGTCATAGTGCCACTTTACGTACCTCCGCCGATGCCAGTCGCGTCGGTTGGCCTCTACTTTGGTAGCGGCATCACGATCGGCGCCGTGTTTGGAGGCGGTGGCTGGGGCGGCGGTTTAGGTTGGGGATGGCATGCCTGGGGAGTGAACTGGGGATGTTGTCGAGGTGGCGGTTCGACCACGATCATCTATAACCACACTACCTACATCAACAACCACACTTGGAACAATGCCCACTACAACGGCTATCACCCCTGGAACGGGACAAACGGTTACCATCCCGGCACAGACACTCATTACGGCCCGAATGGCGGATACCACCCCAATGGGTATTTCGGTCCGAACGGCGGCTGGCACAACGACGTTCCTAGAACGGGACCAGCCAATCAGCCGAATGGTGGCGCAAATGGAAACCATGGACTGATCGGCGGCAACGGCGGCGTTCAGCATACATCTGGAAATCCTTCCGCCCAAAACCAACCCAACGGCGGCCAGAACGGCAATCACGGTCTGATTGGCGGCAATGGTGGTGTGCAGCGACCGAGCAATGGCAGCAGTCAACTCGCCCAAAATCGCTCTCAAGACAACCATTTTGCCGGCGCTGAGCAGAATCGTTCGCGCTTCAGCGGAAACGGCGCGTCCAACCGCGCTGAGAGCAACCGCGGTCGGAACAGTATGGCAGGACGCCGTTCCCAGCCGCGTATGGCAAGACAGCACATGCCTGCCGCACGTTCTTTCGGGGGCGGACGGCGGCGGTAATAGGCCCGAAGATCAAAGTCAGGATATGGCAGCACAAATCAAGAATTTCGAAGGAGATTAGAAATGCAATCGAATGCTAAGAAAACGACGAAAAAGTGGAAGCAGGTCGTGGTTGGAGCGGTGGCGCTCGTCGCCCTCGTATTGGCGGTCCTACGACTGGAGACCAAAACTTCGGCCCGGGCCGGAGACGGCCAGATAACCTTTCAGTCCTCTGCCGAGGCTGGCACCGCGCTGTTCAACGCGGCGACGAGTGGCGATGAAGGCAAGCTGGAGAGAATTCTCGGCGGGGAGACCAAGGCTATTCTGAGTGCCGGAGATAGGGACTCAGACAAGGCAGCCATGCAGGAATTCGCCTCTAAGTACGAAAAGATGAATCGTTGGGTCGACATGAGCGACGGCAGCCGCATGCTCTACATCGGAGCCGACAACTTCTCTTTTCCAGTGCCTCTGGCGAAGAATTCGTCTGGGCAGTGGTACTTCGACGGCGTGGCAGGTGCCGAGGAAGTGCGAGCCCGCAACATCGGCCGCAACGAATTACTGGCGATCGACGCTTTCGCCGCAGTTGCGACCGCGCAGGAGATGTACTTTGTCGGCAATGGCTCTGAATACGCGCAGCACATCATCAGCAGCCAAGGTAAGCAGGATGGCCTGTATTGGCCCGCGTCGGAACATCAGGGTACCAGTCCACTGTCCAGTCTCAGCGACTTCCCCAAATCTTCTCTAAGGTCGCTGTCTCCCGACGAGACTTTGGTGATCGATGGCTATGCCTTTCGCATGCTCATGGCTCAAGGCGACGATGCCCCTGGAGGCTCCAAGGACTACGTCGTGAATGGCAGGATGACGGGCGGCTTCGCGATTCTGGCAACTCCGATTAAGTACGGAGAAACCGGCATCATGACTTTCATGACGAACCAGGATGGAGCGGTCTATGAGACTGATTTCGGTCCTGATACCGCAAAGATCGCCGCCTCGATCCAGGAGTTCAATCCGACCGACGATTGGTCGCCTGTGGAGTAGATGGAGAACCTCGACGTCCAGAACAGGAGAAAGGAGCACTTTCATGCACTTCAAATTCGTACGATCGAGGTTCTTCTCGCGCCATGTTGTCGAACTCTTGATGGGGGCACTGATCCTCGAAATACTCGCCTCGCCTCTAGCGGATGCTCACCCTCATGCGGGCTTAGTGCTCGGAATCGCGGTGCTGGCAATGGTTCTTACTGGTATTCGCTACGTAGCAAATGCTGCTATCGTTCGCCGCACCGTGATTCCGTTAGCGGTCGTCTGGATGGTCACGAGGATCATCGAGGCCTTCGTCGACCGGAGCAAGCCATACGCGAATATGTCCCCTATCGTCGGTCTGGCTTTCTCGTGCACGATTCTGTGGGCGATCTTTGCCCAATTCCGCACGCCGTCCCATAACTCGCGAGGCGTAATCTCGCAGGCGTTTATCAGCTACCTCGTAATCGCCACAGCCTATTCCCAGGTGTATTGGATCCTGAATCGTTTCGTCGACCATGCATTCAACCAGGCAATTCCGTACACGCAGAACGGAACGCTGCTTTACTTCAGCATGGTTACTTTGACCAGCGTTGGTTATGGAGGGATCGTGCCGGTCGACCCGTACGTGCGCAACGTGGCAGCGCTTGAGAGCATGTCCGGCATCTTCTTTGTAGCAGTAGTGGTGGCACGCCTCGTATCGGCGCACACCCCTCGGTTCGCGGCCCGGACCCTCGCCCACGAAGCGAACAGTCACAAGCGGGATCGGGATAACGATGGCGGCTGCACAGGCGCGGTAACTGTAACCGTGCTTTCTTCCGATTAGAGGTGGCTTTTAGAGCAGATCGGGTTCGGTTGCCGTCCCGTTCACTCTGCATCCTCCAAACTCACACAGCAAATGTTCTGAGGAGTATACCGAGATACCGCTTTCGTGGTACTGGCCGACCTGAATCAAGAAAACTCTTAGGATTTCAGGTCATTCTGCTGGCCCACTCTCACATAGGCAGGTCCTGCAAGACAGCACCATCCGGGAAACGCACCTAGAAAGTGGTATTCCATACCCACTCGGCAGCAGTACTGAAAAAGCCGCATATCGCGGGATGCGCCCTCCGTTCAACAGGTTGCATAGTGTCTCTTGTAGTCACAAGCAAACAAGCTGTTGTGGAGAGTGCGATGAGTTACCTGGGTGCCAATGTTGAAACCGCCTCGATCTCTGCCGGAGAAATACGCGACTTTCGCGTGAGCCACACCGACCGCCCGGCGGTTCCGATTCTCGACATCCGGTCCTTTGACGACCTGATGGACGCAGACGTCCCTGTCCGCGTCCGTGCCCGGCATATCGAGCAGATTATGGACTTCGTTCCGCAGCACATGTTCATGCTCGAGCCGAGTGGCGCTCTATCGTTTGTCAATCGTGCGGCGCGTGAGTATCTCGGAAAAATTGACACTGTCTCGCCAAGCGAACAGCTGCGCGCCATTATTCATCCCGACGATTTTGACGCTCTCCTCGGCTCGTATCGCGATGCCATGGCGCACGAGATATGCGTGGAAGCTGAAGCCCGCGTGCGAAGCAAGAATGGGCAGTACCGCTGGTTCTTGCACCAATTGTTTCCTTTGAGCGACGAACATGGCCGTGTCGTCCGCTGGTGCGGTACTCGGATCGACATCGATGAGCAACAAACCTTAAAGGAGCAGGCGCAGCAGGAGAACCTGGTCCTGCGGAAAGTGATCGACACGAAGTCGACGTTCGAAGAGATTGTCGGCACGTCGCCTCGCTTGCAGGCGGTGTTGGCGCGAGTCGCGAAGGTTGCGCGAACTGAATCTACGGTACTTATCACAGGCGAGACTGGCACTGGCAAAGAGCTGATTGCCCGCGCCATCCACAAGCGCTCAGACCGAGCAAACCGCCCATTCGTGAGTGTAAACTGCGCCGCGATTCCCCGAGATTTGATCGCATCCGAACTTTTCGGCCACGAGAAAGGGGCATTCACCGGAGCGGTACAACGCCGCATCGGACGCTTTGAACTGGCCGAAGGAGGCACGCTCTTCCTGGACGAAATCGGCGAACTTCCGGCTGAAACCCAGGTTGCCCTGCTGCGCGTCCTTCAGGAGAAAGAGTTTCAGCGAGTTGGCAGCAATCAGACGATGCGGGCCAATGTCCGAGTCGTCTGCGCCACGCACCGGGATTTGCCGGCCGCCATTGAAGAGGGCACGTTCCGCAGGGATTTGTACTACCGCATCAATGTATTTCCGGTAGAAGTTCCTGCCCTCCGGGACCGGAGGGAAGATATTCGATCGCTAGTCGAGTATTTCGTCGACAGCTTTGCCCGAAAGAACGGGAAACATATCACCCGGATTGAAAAGAAGAGCCTGGATCGTCTACAGACCTACTCCTGGCCCGGCAACATTCGTGAGTTGCAGAACATCATCGAGCGTTCGGTGATTATGTGTGAGTCCGAGAGCTTCTCGGTCGATGAATCCTGGCTTTCCACGCAGCCTCATCCTTCACGGCCGCTGGGAGAAGAGATGGTTTCGCAGGAGAAAGAACTCATTGAAACGGCCCTGGAGGAATGCAAAGGCCGGGTGTCCGGTCCGTCGGGTGCAGCCGTGAAGCTTGGTATGCCACCGTCGACGCTGGATTCCAAAATCCGGGCGCTGAAGATCGATAAACGCCGCTTTTACACCAACTAAGAATAGTTGAAGATCAGTTCTAAGAAAAGAAAACTACTTATAGGAATGATGCGATGAAAAATACAGTGTGTCTGGCTCTCATAATTCTTGCAGTACTCCCCGCCTCTGCCCAGAAGGCAGCTGTTTCGAAATGCCCAGAGAGTGGTGATGAGGCCACTGCGCTGGCGCAGGACTACAGCGCACAGGTCGACGGGCTGCTTCGCGATGTTCATGCCGTACTGCAAAAGATCTCCGCAGGCATGGAAGCTGGAACCCTTACGCCCGAGCAGGCCCGGGACTCGAAGCTCGCTGCGACCAGAGACATGATCTCCCGGCTGGACGCAATCTCGGCTGTCTACGATGCGCGGCTGGAGTCGGACAAAAAGATCGACGCTGAAAAGGCGTCTCTCACTAGCAATGCGCCAGCATTGGGCAAAGCAACACACGGCGCACTCAGCTCGAACACGGTCAGCGTGGAAGAACTCAAGGCGGAAGCTACGCGACAGGCTCGCGAGTCTGGCCGATGACCGTTATTCAATATGTGCTTTCGCGCCTGAATTTTTCCAATAGGAGTGCGCGAGTTACGACGTCCCGTGCAAGGAGCTACGAATGATGCCCTTTATTTCAAAGGAAAAGTTGACGTTGAAAGTCGTCACCCGCAACGTTCTCATTCTTCTTTTTAACGCCCTGACTGTTCCCTGTTGTGCGCAGATCGCGGCTAGCCACGGTTGGCCTGTTCTCGAAACAGCGCTCGCGCAAAAAGGTGCCGGACAGAGGGTGGCGGCAGTTCGAGTCTTGGGGCTCATCTCCGAAGACCTTCACGCGGCAGAACTCGCCGTAAGGGCATTAAAAGACCCCAATAGCGATGTCCGAGCGGCAGCTGCAACAGCCTTGGGCCAGATGCACGCGACAAGTGTTGACGCGAGCCTGAAGCAAGCACTCAATGACAAGAACTTGTCGGTTGTGATGGCCTCCGCGCATGCCTTGCGATTGTTGAATGACCCCGCATGCTACGACACCTACTACGAGATTTTCACGGGTGAGAGGAAGAACGACGCCAGCATGATCTCCCAGGAAATGAAAGTACTCCACGACCCAAAACAAGTTGCCAGGATGGGATTCAACGAAGGAATCGGATATGTCCCGTTCGCCGGTATCCCTTGGGAGGCCCTGCAAACAATCATGAAGGATCGCAAAGATGGCGCAGCTGCAAAAGCCGCATTGATTGCAGCTCTCGCGACGGATCCGGAACCCCGCACCGGAAAACTTCTGTTGAAAGCGAGCAAGAATCCGAATTGGATCCTCCGTGTGGCTGCGTTGGAAGCAATCGCCAAGCGTGGAGATGCCAGCCTCGTGCCGGAAATCGAGTCCAGAATCTCGGACTCAAAACGCGAAGTGAGATTTACAGCGGCAGCGACCGTTATTTACCTGGAAGACATTGCCAAATCGCGGCCTTCCGGAGATCCCAAGATCGCCAAAACAGCGATGCCGGCGAATGGAGGCCTCCAGGTTGCGTCCGATGTCATGCGGACCGCGAAGTGAGGATCCCCTTATGTTGAGCCTAATCCGACAACTCGTCCGACCATATCGCGGGATGCTCTTCATCATTCTCGTCGCAATGATGATCGAGACTGCGATGAGCCTCGCGGCCCCTTGGCCATTGAAAGTCATCATCGACAATGTTGCCGACGGTCATCGGCTGCCTTCATGGTTGCGAGATTTGCTTGGTCCCGCGCTTGGGACCGACAGCAAAATGCATGTTGCCCTGCTGGCGGGGATTGCCACAGTACTCATTGCTGGCATCGGCGCTATTGCTAGCTACATAGACAATTACCTCACCGAGAGCGTAGGCCAATATGTCGCCCATGATCTACGCGTTCGGACATTCCACCATCTCCAGCGACTGTCTCTCGGCTATTACAACACGCATCAGGTTGGCAGCCTGCTGAGTACGATTACAACGGACATCCAAACCATACAGGCCTTCGCGTCCTCATCAACACTCGGCATTTTGGTCGACACGTTAACTATCGCTGGCATGCTTGCCCTTATGTTCTGGCTGAATTTGGATTTCACTTTGATTGCGCTGGCAGTCACGCCGTTTCTGCTATTTTTCGTGTTCCGCTTCAAGAAGGCAGTCAAGAAAGCGACGCGCGCGGTCCGCAGCCGGCAGGCGAATATCGTCGCCGTCGTTCAGCAGGCGCTGGAGTCCATGCCGGTAATCAAGGCATTTGACGGTCAGAGAATCACAGAAGATCAACTTTCGAATGCGAGCATCGCTACGGTAAATGCCTCCCTCGCGGCCCGGCGCGTCAAGTCGCTGCTTTCGCCAGTTGTGGCCATCATGGTTGCGCTGTGCACCGCGATCGTTTTGTGGCGTGGCGCCTATCAGATCCTTGCGGGAGGTATGACAGTCGGCGCCTTAATTGTCTATCTGTCCTATCTCACGAAGTTCTTTAAACCAGTAAAGGATCTGGCAACTACGACGAACGCAATCGCCCAAGCAGCGGTTGGGGTCGAACGCATCCGTGCAATCCTCGAGACGGACGAGATCATCCCCGAACGCGTGGATGCAATCGAGCCGCGCAATATTAAGGGTGAGATCACTTTCCAGAACGTCGCCTTCGCCTATCCCGGAAATGGCCCAGTCTTGAGAGACATCAGCTTCCACATCAGGCCCGGACAACTAGTAGGTATCGTCGGACCGACTGGCGGCGGAAAGTCTACAGTGCTCAGCCTGATCCCACGGTTCTACGACACAATTTCTGGGAAGGTCATCATCGATGGGCACGACGTGCGCGACTACAAACTCCACGACTTGCGCGATCACATTGGCTATGTGCTGCAGGACACAGTTCTGTTTCCAGGAACCATCCTTGAGAACATCGCCTTCGGCCGGCCCAGCGCGACACGAGCAGAAATCATCGAAGCGGCCCGATGCGCTGATGCCGAAGAGTTTATCGCCCGAATGCCCCTCGGATACGACACCATGGTCGGAGAACGCGGCCTGACTTTGTCCGGCGGGCAACGGCAGCGAATCGGCATCGCGCGCGTCATGGTACGAAATAGCCCCATCCTGCTCCTGGACGAACCGACCGCGGCTCTGGACTCAGAGTCAGAAAGGCTGGTCATGGGCGCTCTGGAACGACTGATGAACGGACGCACGGTCATCACGGTTGCACACAGATTAGCCACGATTCGGGATGCAGACGAGATCCTTGTGATCTCCGAAGGCGTCGTCGCAGAGAAAGGCAGCCATGAACAGTTGATTGCGACGAATGGAATCTACGCAGCTTTGCATCGTACCCAGTTTGAAAGTGGAACCGCGAAAAGCCGTTCACAGATCAGCGTTGTGCCGCAGCTTGCTCCGGCATAACCATCAAAGGAGAAAAAGTACCGTGTCGCGATATCTCATTGTTTTCCCTGATGATTCGGTCCGCCCGATTCTGGACGCAATCGATCAGGCCACAACTACTCTCAGGATCAAGATGTTCATGTTCTCGGATCCTCACATTCTGACCTCCGTGATTAAGGCTCACCGACGTGGTGTAAGGGTGCGCGTGATGCTGAACCCTGCTCGGCGCGATGGTAAGAGCCAGAACCAGGAAACACATAGACAGCTCACCGAAGCAGGAGTCGAGGTCATGGACAGCGCGCCGGCGTTCGAAGTAACTCACGAGAAGTCAATGGTCGTCGATGAGAAAGCGGCATGGATCATGTCGCTGAATTGGGAGACGAAGAACCTGACCGAAACCCGCGACTACGCTGTAGTCACATCGCACGCGCACGAGGTGCAAGAGATTAGCGAATGTTTTGAGGCAGATTGGGCAAGGAGTGCTTTCAATCCGGGCGAACGCTCGCACATGATCTGGTGCGTTGGAAATGCGCGGCAGCGCATCTCACAATTTATCGATGAGGCGAAGCACTCGCTCTGGGTGCAGAACGAGCGTTATCAGGATCCTCTCATCATCGAACACCTCGTGCGCGCAAAGCGCAGAGGAGTCAAAGTACACATCATGGCGCGTCCTCCCCACACCTTGAAAGACGAAAAACTCACTGAAGGCGTGGCTGGACTCCGCATCCTCGACGATGTTGGCGTAAAAGTTCGCAAGGTTCATGGACTAAAGCTCCACGCCAAGCTGATGTATGCAGACCGGGCGCGAGCCATCATCGGTTCTATCAATCTCGCTCCAGGTAGTTTCAACAGCCGGAGGGAACTTGCCATCGAAGTCCGTGACCGGGAAGTGGTCGATCGCGTCCACCAGCTTGTCCACTATGACTGGAAACACTCCCGTCCAATGGATTTGTCCGATCGCGGCCTAATCGATGATCTCGGCAAGAGAGGCAAGGAAATTGTCGCCGCTGTATAGTACGGCGCCGCCTTGCCTGCTGCGCGAATTCGTACTACTGTTTCCTTCCACAATCTAGAGTCCTTCCATCGGGTCGTTCCATATTCCGGAGATCCGGACGGGTGTCATCTATGGATTGCTAGTTTGCTGTAGTCTTAGCCGAGGCAGTCAGAGGCCAGTCGAGTAGTTCCCAGGGCCCCATCGGGGGTTATATGAAAGTAAGGCTTCATCCAGTGAAGTTTCAGTGGGCGCTGCTGGTGTTCGCGATCACCCTAACTGGTTGTCAATCGCGGCAAAGCAACAAAGCACCCTCAATCGAATTTACAAGAGTTCCGCCAGCGGAACAGGGCGGCCAAGACAAAGTAGACATTATTTCGGGACGCGTCCACGGCGCACGCCCAGGACAGCAAATCGTTATATATGCGAGAAGCGGCCCCTGGTGGATACAGCCTTACTACGACAGGCCCCTCGTGCAGATTCAACCGGATTCCACCTGGAGCACGGCCACTCACATGGGGTTCGAGTATGCCGCGCTCCTGGTAGAGCCGGGATATCATCCGCCCCCCACGATGGATATCGCCCCTACGACGGGGGGATCCATCGTTTCGGTCGCGATCGTGAAAGGGACCGGCCCGCCGGCGTTCGCGCCCACAAAATCATTAACGTTCAGCGGCTATGACTGGGCCGTACGAACTATCGCGAGCGACCGTGGAGGCACCAACAACCTTTATGATCCGGATAATGCGTGGACGGATAACGCTGGTGCGCTGCATATGCGGATCACAAATAGAAGCGGCCGATGGTACTGTGCGCAGTTGGCACTGAATCGTAGTCTGGGATATGGAACTTACGCTTTAGTAGTCCGCGACATCTCACACCTCGAGCCCGCAGCCGTCCTGAGCATGTATACGTTCGACGAATGGCATGGAGACCAGTACTACCGTGAGATGGATCTCGAAATCAGCCGGTGGGGTGATGCTTCGAATCAAAATAATGCGCAATATGGCATTCAGCCGTTTTATATCCCAGGGAATGTGTTTCCGTTCCAGGCGCCCGCCGGTACCCTGACGCATTCCATGCGTTGGGAATCAGGTCGTGCGACTTTTCAGACCACTCGTGCAGGTAGCACGAAGCCGATCGCTGAGCATGCGTTCACCGCCGGCGTCCCTTCCCCGGGTCAGGAAAAGGTGAAGCTGGAGTTCTACGTCGTCGCAAGCGACAAGAATCCTCTCAAGCAAGGTGGTGAAGTTGTCATCGACACGTTCCAATACTTTCCGTAGTCGGGATTCTGCGCGACGGCTGTTCAGCTTGGTCGCCGGTGTTGCGCTCGTGTGCTGCGCTGCATCTGCGTTTGCGATTGATCCAAGCCGAACGCTGTCGCAATACGTGCACGACACGTGGGGGACCGAACGAGGGTTCCCGAGCGGAACTGTTTCGTCAATCGCCCAAACTCCCGACGGGTATCTCTGGATCGGAACAGATAAAGGGCTGGCGCGGTTTGATGGACTCTCTTTTCGCCGCTTCGATCGTGCGAGGCCAGCTTCGCTTGCCATCGGTCCCGTGCGAAAGCTGCTCACGGATAAACAAGGCAACCTTTGGATTCTGCTGCAGAATACCAAGCTTCTACGCTACCGCGATGGCAACTTTACCCTGATGCGGGGTGAGGCCGAAAATGGCATCACCGCGATGAGTCAGGGTGCGGGTAACAAAGTTTTGCTGTCCTCCCTGGCGGTCGGAGTCCTGACAGCGGACGGCGAAAATTTCACCGCAGCTTCTGAGTCTCTTGCGTCGGGGCAGTCGCGCAATGAAGCCCCCTCAACCTTCAATTGGTCCACCGGTCTTGCCCCTCATCGCTTGATGGAACCTACCGCCGCGGTGATTTCTCTCGCAGAAACTTCGGATGGAAGAATCTGGCTCGGCACAGAAGATCGAGGACTTTATTACATGCAGCAAGGCCGTGTTTCTGCGGCCGCGACGATCCCCAATTTGCGGATCAATTGCTTCCTGCCGATTTCAAATTCAGACTTGTGGGTTGCAACGAACAAAGGTGTGATGCACTGGGATGGGAAGGAACTCACCCGTGTAGGAATTCCGCCGACTCTGCCCGATTTCGAAGTGCTTTCCATGATCCGGGATCGCGATTCCAATATTTGGGTCGGAACGACTCGTGGACTGTTTCGGGTCAACGCAGAGGGCGTTGCCTCGTTTGCGCAAGCAGTGCCGTCCGCGGCCACTCCAGTTAAGGCCCTATTCGAAGATCGCGAAGGCAATCTTTGGATCGGTGGTATGCAGCGGCTCGAACTCCTCCGGGACAGTCCGTTTGTCACATACGTTATTCCCGCATTGCAAAGCACGG
Source organism: uncultured Acidobacteriota bacterium (assembly GCA_963793945.1). Taxonomy (GTDB): domain Bacteria; phylum Acidobacteriota; class Terriglobia; order Terriglobales; family Acidobacteriaceae; genus Sulfotelmatobacter. Next base: position 121,605 of record CAWCCE010000007.1, read on the forward strand.
GAGCTCTTTACGTCGATTCTGAAGACTACGCATGGATCGCGCCGCTCGAGGGAGGGTTGTGGTGGCTGAAAGGCAGCAAATACGCTCCCGTTACTGTCGCTGGACTTGCCCATGATGTCGCCTATTCCATCGCCAGCACCCGCCCCGATAGCTTGTGGATTGGACGACAGGAAGGTGGCTTGACTCATCTGCAGTCGATCCACGGTGCAATGAGCTCGACGACGTATACGAGAGCGAACGGCCTCGCCCAGAACAGCATCTACGCGGTTCTCGAAGCCCGCGATGGCACAATCTGGTCCGGCACGCTCACCGCCGGAGTGAGCGCATTGAAAAACGGTCGCTTCACGAATTACACAACCAAAGATGGGCTGGCGTCGAACACGGTTTCGTCGATAGCCGAAGGAGCGGACGGAGCGTTGTGGTTCGGCACTCCAAACGGCCTCAGCGCGATGTCGAAGAGCGGCTGGCGAACCTACGGAGTCTCTGACGGACTGCCGTCGGAGGATATCAATTGTCTCCTGCAAGATTCAAACGGAGTGCTGTGGATCGGCACGGTGGAAGGACTTGCGTACCTACAGGCCGGACAGTTGCACGTGTTCAACGGAGAGCCCGAGTCCCTGCGCGAGCCGATACTCGGAATTGTGGAGGACTCCAATGGATGGCTCTGGATTTCGACAGCCAATCGCGTTTTGCAGGTCAAGCGCGCCAGCAATGAAACTCTGAGTGAGAGCGCAATCCGACAATTTGGCGTTGCCGACGGTTTGTATGGCACCGAAGGCGTGAGGCGATTCAAATCGGTCGTTGAAGACTCGCATGGACGCATCTGGTTCTCCACCAACCGCGGCGTCTCGGTCGTCAACCCGGAGCGTGAGCGAGTGAATCGCGCCCCAGCCATTGTTCAGATCGAAGCTGTGCTAGCGAATGGGAATCCGTTCGATCTCCGAGGATCCATTCGAGTTCCGGCGGGACAGGAGAAAATCACGTTCCGATTTATTGGATTGAGCCTCGCAGATGCCGAGCGTGTCCGCTACCGCTACCGCCTTGACGGCTTGGATAAGAACTGGAGTGAACCCGAAGAAACGAGAGAAGCCACCTTCGACAATCTCAGCGCCGGAAATTACCGTTTCCGAGTGATCGCAAGCAATAGTGACGGAATTTGGAATGGGTTGGAAGCTTCGGTCGACTTTAATATCGAGCCGAGACTTTGGCAGACCTGGTGGTTTCGGCTGACGCTCGTCGCTGGAATTGGCCTGGTGACGCTAGTGATTTACCGCTTGCGCATGCAGCAGGTAGTCCGGCTGCTCAATGTCCGCTTTGAGGAGCGCCTTTCCGAACGCACCCGCATTGCCCAGGACTTGCATGACACGCTTTTGCAGGGACTGTTCAGTGCCGGCATGCAGCTTGACGTCGCGAACGATCGGCTGCCGGCGGATTCACCTGCCAAGCCGATTGTCGAGCGCGTGATCGAATTGATCCACCTGGTGGGAGAGCAAGGGCGAAGCGCAATTCTCAGACTCCGTTCTGATGATCCGCAAGCTGATCACCTTGAACAAGCGCTGTCGCAAATCTGTGAGGAAGTTCCAGGCGGCAATCAGGTCGACTTCAGCGTCATTGTGGAAGGCACGCCCCGTCCTTTGCGCCGAGGAATTTGGGATGAAGCATACCGGATTGGCCGCGAAGCCGCGATCAACGCATTCCGGCATGCCTCAGCCAAGAAAATTGAGATTGAAATCGAATACGCCCGAAGCGGTCTGCGCCTGCTTGTACGGGACGACGGCCGTGGAATCGATGCTTACGTGTTGCAAACGGGTCGTGAGGGCCACTGGGGCCTTGCCGGCATGCGCGAGCGTGCGGAGAGAGTTGGGGCAAGCCTGCAGGTTCTTAGCCGGACGGGAGCTGGAACCGAGGTGGAACTCTCCATCCCAGGAAATGTGGCTTTCGAAACAACTTCCAGTGGTCGCTGGCCTCAATGGCTCAGCGGGTTGTTCCACAGAAAACACGTGGAGCGGCCGTCCGATAATCAATCCGCAGTTTGATCGACCATCTCGCATCACCATCATCACAGTTCTCGGTCAGTCACGGAGTAGTCAGGTCTGGCCGTGACACAAGCACTGCCAGAACGGCCAGAATGAAGAGGGCAGTCGTGACGTCCGACTGCCCCTATTTCATAGCAACGCTATTTCACGCTCTGACTAGTTTGCCGCAGGCTTTACCCAAACCGCGTCCGCGGCAGCGAAGTCGACACCGGCGACCTCAGTGTTCAGCTTGACGTACCGTAAGTCAGCCTTCTTGGACGGCGTCACTGAGAAACTCAACAGATACTGATTGTCGAGAATCCGCTGCAACTGGTCCAGGTACGGTCTGAAGCTCACCGGACTCTGCAGTCCGAGGAAGAAAGACTCGCCACCGGTCACATCGGACAGTTTGGAAATTCCCAGCTGCCCATTGGTCCCTTGCCAGTAATTGCGAGCCCAATGACCGGCTCCCGGCGTATAGATCGAATGAATAATCGTGCCGGTCCGCATCGCTACGTCACTGGCCGAATCCACGTCGGGATTGACTGACAATCCTCGCCATGGCATTCCGCGCCGCGCACGATCGATTCCGTCCGTTACCATCACGATCTCGTGACGGTTGTTGCTCTCCGGCCAACGGTTCATCAAGTCGATCACCGACAGGTACGGGCTTCCAAATGCGCCCGGATAACCCAAAGGCAGCCGCAGCGACTTGGCCGCAGCTTCATGATCCGTGGTGAGGTTCTGCACGATCTGAACCGTGCCGTTCCTCATGTAGCCGACACCTACCGCAGTCGCGGCGGGCTGTGCCTTTATGAATTCGGCCAGATCGTTCAGGTGCGATCCAAGACTCGAGCTGGAAGCATCGTCAATCAGGAAGAACAGCTCCAAGCCGGCACGATCGCCTTTGGCGGGAACCCAATCCGTAACTTGCACGCGTTCCTTGCCTTGATTCACCACGACGTCGTCCTGATTAATAACAGGCATGCGTTTGTCGCTTGCGACATTCGCGGTGACCGTCATGGTCACAGGAACCGACTTGTTCGCCTCTTGCGCTTCCAGTGGGACAAGGCTAGTCAGAGCCATCAACCCCACAAGAGCGTAAAGAAACATCGCTTTGATCCTAGATTTCATTTGTCATTCTCCTAAGTATTTATGAGTTGTGCTTGCTAAGAAGCCGTGTGTCGCCCGGATCCGTCGCGCCAAAGCGAAACCGGTACGCATCCAAGCGTTGCAGTGGTCAGAACTCTGATCCAAACTTCTTCTAACCATCTGCCCCACACATGTAACTATGAAGGCTCGAGTCGGAACGCACATCCCGACATAGGAGGTTTCTTGAGTACCTCTAAATGGTCCTGGCGAGGTACCCAAAAGTGGTAGGCGTCGCGATGGTCTGCTCACGCAAGAATAAAGGGAGTCGGGCGAGAATGCCCCAGAAGGTTAGGAGACTGGCGGGCGAGAGGCTGACGAGCCCTGCTTCTGCGGCGAAATGCGGCCCGCCTGCGAGTCGCGAGAGTTTGCCAGAATCCCCGGGATCGAGGTGCCTGAGATCCCTGAGTGAGAAGAACGAGGTATAACCACCTTGCGCCGCCCGAACAGGTGCGCATCCAGAGACAGCGCGCCCGGGCCGAGCAAACCCGACACGAGGCACATGACGAGAAGATCAAATGTCAGCGGATTCGCGTTGAACAGATTCAAACTCCCAGACGCAGGGACCAACAGGGTGATGCCAACACCGCCCAGAACCGCAAGGCCACATGCAATGGAAGTTAGGAAGCCGATGACTAACGCGCCGCCGCCGATAATCGCCGAAATGCAAGACGCCACGGCCACTGCGCGCAAATCGGGCTGCTGGCTCAAACAGATCGAGCTCTGCACGAGTAACGTGCTCCCGACTGCGGCGCGCAATAGCCATAGCGCGAATCCGGGCCAGCCTCCGGGATACTTGGAATAGGGTTGTTGCAAGTTGCCTCCGGAAATTGGGCATACTCACCCAGTCTCCCGGTCAGGCTATCAATCTTGATGGTGAACCGAATCCCTGAAGGTGGGGCTTTTTGGATACCACTATCGAGGTATTTCGTTGGGAACAAAGCTCATAAATGTATGATTCCGCGGCGCACAGCGATTGAAACCGCCTGCGTCCGATCGTTCGCACCCAGTTTTTCCATGATGTGCTTAACGTGGACCTTGACCGTCTCTTCTGAGATAAAGAGCTTTTCGGCGATGTCGCGGTTGCGATTCCCATTCGCGACTTGCTGCAAGACTTCCACCTCACGCGCGGTGATCGTCTCATCACTATAATGTTCGGCCAAGTGGGCTGCGATCTGCGGAGGAATTCGCTTTTTCCCCGCGTGGACTTGTCGAATTGTGTCCACGAGTTCTTTGGGAGGCATGCTCTTGAGCATGTAACTGCGCGCCCCCGCTTCCAGTGCCCGCTGGATCTCCACATCTCCTTCGGATGTTGTGAGCATGATAACGCGGGCTTCGGGAAACTCGCGCAGAATGGTTGCCATGGCATCGATGCCGCTCATATCTGGAAGGCGGATATCCATCAGAACAACGTCGGCGAGATGTTGGCGATACCCCTCAATCGCTTCCTGACCATTGGACGCCTGGCCTACAACCCCCATATCCGGCTGGTTGTTGATGAGCGTGGCAATGCCCTCGCGCAACAACGGGTGGTCATCAACGCAAAATACGCGAATGCAGGATTCGTCAGTCATTATGCTTTCTCTTTCAACTTCGTGGCGATTCGTCTGTATTCTAGTCTCGAAAAGCAGCGCGTCTGCCAAGACTGCTGAAAATGCTGTTTCGGAAAGCTAACTCAGTCGCAATCGACCGTGCAAGTCCGCGCCGGACAATCATGGGCTGCTGCTCTTGCCACTCTCCACCGCCTGCGCTTTACAACTGAATCATCGCCTGGAGTTATCCGAAACGACTTAACAAAAAGAAGGACCGTAATTCGGATCACCGCTCCGATTTCTCGAATCCGGCCCTTCCATTTCGACTACGCAGTCGGACGGATCACTCGCAGCGCAAGCGATGAACCAACGCCCACCAGACCCATAAGCCCCATTAAAGGCAACAGGCTTCCAGTGGCCGGCAGTTCAACCGGTGTGGCCGCCGGAGCCGGTGCAGCCGATGGAGTCGCCGGTGACATCAGTAGCGCAAACAATATCGGCTTGTTTGGCGCGGGTGCCTGGGGTGCCGGAGTTCCCGTTACCTCAGTCTGCTGGGAGATCACGGTTTCGGGTGAGTCAGTCACTCGGGTGGCGGACACGATCATCCCCTTCTTCAATCCCCATGCATCGGTGAGCTGACCGTTCACAGTGATCTTGGCGTCATCCGGCAGAGTGAATTGCTCGTTCTTTCCGTTATCCAGAGTGAGAATGAGCGAACTCGGCGGATTCACGTGCCATACCTTGCCCGTCAGGCTTTCCACCGTCATCACCGTTCTCGGCGTGACCGTCGTGATCGTGGTGCGCTGCAGCTTCATACCCGGCTTCAGGTCGTGAATGCCGACCTCCTTGCCGTCAATGTTTGCCTTTGCAGTGTCGGGAATGTTGGCGAAGTGCACGATCTTGCCATCATCTTTCTTCACGACGAGGTCGTGGCCGGAGACGTAAACAACTTCTCCACTCTCGACCTTCACATTCTTCGTGCCTTCTCCGTCGGTGATACTGGTTGCGGTTTCAACCTGGGCAAACGAACCTCCGACCATCGCCATGCCAACCAGGCATGCAGCCAAGATCCGCCCCAGATTCTGTTTCAGTGATGAGTTCATGACCATTCTCCTTCTTTCTTCATTGCAAGGTTCTAACTGCCCTGCCCAGTTGAGTTGCGCTTCTGTGTTTCAGAATCCAACAGTGACGCATGAACGATGTAGCGTTCCGGTGCCGATCCGATGTAGTGAAACGGATAACAAGTCACCAGCGTCAACGACGGCTTCGATCTCGGTTCCAGGACTTCAACGTTGGTCGGCTTCACGATCTTGAGTTCGTCGACCACGTAGGTCGCAGTTCCGTCCCCCTCTTCCATTTGCAACTGATCGCCAACCTTGATGTCTTTCAGCCCGCGGAAAAATCCATCCCGATGGCCGGCGATCCCAATGTTTCCGGTTTCGCCAATTCGTGCCGTACCTTCAATTCGGCCAACACCGCGATTCAAAGTCAGGTCGTCGGTTCCCTCCAGAACCGGAACCTCCAGTTGAATCTTTGGAATCCGCAATATTGCCAATGGCGTGTCCAAATGCTGGTTCAGGCTGTTTTCATATCCCTGAATCCGCTTCTCGGACCAAGTGAGAAAATTGGGCGCCGATATTTTTTCTTCGGGGTTCCACTTCTCTTCCTCCTGAACCGGCGCCGGTGCCGCCTGCTTTTGCTCTTCAAATTTCTGTATAGCGGCTCTCGACGTGTATGCGGAGTGGATCCGGGCTGACACATAGATTCCTAGCAGTGCCAGCCCCACAATCAGCAGCAGGTTCGCTACGATTCGTCGCAGGCGTGAGGCAGTGCGCTTCCCCTTGGATTCGGGTGTCTCCGCTTCGCTCCCTGCCTTTCGAGCCTTGTCCGCTCCGTTCATGGAGGTACTATGCCGGACCTGAAAAAACCGCACATCGCGAGATAGTTGGTTTTTTCGCTACCACTGCCGGCAAACCGGCGAATACCTAGATTTGGGGATTGCTGGAGAACGCCAGCTGCATTCACTCGACGGTGCGAATTGGTGGGCACGAATCTACTTGATTGTGGTGATCCTGCCGATCCGCGCACAGCCTAGGTGTAAATCTGCTTACAATGATCTTGGTTTTGGCGGACGCAGTGCTCGGCCACCGTAATTCGGCTGGATTCCTTGTCCGCCCGGGGCGACGGTCTCCAATTGCCGCAAGCGTTAGGACGACGGAAACCGCATGAGCGATAAGAAAATCAAAATCTGAGAGAGCGTAGAAACGCTGATGGCAAACCGAGCGGGCCTCAGAAGTGCAGGGTGACGGTGCAGCGTCGCCCCCGTTCTAATGCGTCGGCGGGAGCAAACATATAATCCTCATTCTTTCGCCTTTGCTGTCAACCAGCGGATCGCGCCCGAAGTCTTAACGCAGCAATCACGTCGAGCGAGGTAAATTAATCGGCGGCTCGTTTCATGTGAGCTATGAGCCGACCAATTTCCTGCGCGAACTCCAGCGTCTTCTTTGGACCGAAAATGATCAGTCCCAGAACCAGCAAGAATATGACCGACGACATCATGCAACTTTGTCCGTGTCTGAAGGCGTTTTCTCCTGGGGCGGTTTATCATCGCCGCCCATAGACGCCTTGAAGCCTCGAATGCTTTCGCCCAGTCCTTTGCCTAGTTCCGGCAGCTTCTTCGGCCCGAAAATAACAAGCGCAATTCCAGCTATGAGAAGCAAGTGCATCGGCTGAAACAGTCCCTCGATCATGGAAAATCTCCTTTTCCTCAAACTAAGTACCCGTGAAGTGCGAATGCTGGCGTCGAAAAATATTCCGGCGCCAGCTTCAGCTCTACGACTGACAGACGATGGTGCCGTTCATGCCGTCGGGATAAAAGCCCCCGGAACAATTTCCTCCGCCGTAGACGATGTTCAGCACCTGAGCCGTAGTCCGGGGAATGCTCAAGCTGTTCTTGTCAACATCGTAAGGGGTGGCATGAGTCGGTGGAACGTCCAGGCTGTCGACTGCAGGGCTGACGACCCCGTTGTCGATGCACGCGAGACGAATCGATCCAGAGTGTTGCGCTTCAGTCGCCAAGATGGCGCCCGCCGCCGCGAGATACGTTTTGTTCGTGATCAGAGGGGCCGCACCCAAGTAGGCGCTAACTCCCACGTCTTCAAACTGACGGGACAACTCCAAGAAGCTGTCGACATCGGAAAATCCGTATCCCAACGCTGCAAGGTTGATGGTCGGCTTTTTCACGGCTGCCGACCCCAGAGCCGAACGCAAATACTTCACGTGATCGATCTCGTTCATGCGTAGCGCAGAGGCCAGAAATCCAAGATTCGACGAACCGAAGGAAACCATATTTCCACCGGTGGTGGGTCCACTCTCTTGGGCGGCCGTGAGAACCTTAAGTTGCAGCAGGGTCTGGCCGAGGGTGGCCACGGAATAGAACTCGGCTTCCAGATACTCCAGGTTGAGAGCAAAATTCAGAATGTCAGTGTCGGTAATTGCGGTCGAGGCATAGGCTTTGCCAAGAAAACCACTGCCCATCATGGAAGCGGCAGCTACTCCCAGTCCAGTGGCCCCAACGCGCTTCATAAACCTGCGCCGGTCGGAGGGGCTGTTCACGATCCGATCTAGAACATCAGTTTTCATCAGGGTTTCTCCTCTATGTTTGGAGTTGATAGGGATTTAGTGAGGCGAATTGAGCGGGATTCGCAGGATTGCGGTGAAGCAACCGTTGCGCAAGTCTTGCGCAAGGACTGAAGGCTCCTATGACTCTTGCCGACCGCCGCCAGATTGAGGAGGTCGGAATGGACTTAGGAACCCAGATGCTATTGGTGGTACGGCTAGTAGCAAAAAACGGATTGGTCAGAGCGAGAAAAATTATTAACGATGTAGAAAATCCTGCAGCCAACAAAGGAAGTCGCTAGACGCTCCAGTGGATCGAGGCTCCCACTCGGTACCGTCATCGGTGCGTTAGTTCTGTCTCGAACGGTCATCGGGTAACGCGAGCGACTCACTCACCAAGGCTGACAGTAACCGTAGATGGCAGGAGAATTCTTCTCCCGAAGTCTTGGGATTCGGATCGTTCCGGCCCTGTGCTGCGAGATAGGCGATATTTATCAGGCTCTGCAGGGGATCGCTGATTTGCTGTGCCAGTTTGCCCGCCATCCCGGCAGCAGCAGCTTTCGCCTGCTGCAACAATGCGTGCTGCTGTCGCTGATGCCGAACAGCCATGGCTGCGAAGTCTGCTAGGGCTCTCATCATCTGCCCGTCGTCCGTGTCGAATGCCGCGGAACGGCCATGAGCCATGATGAAGATGGTTCCCCGGGTATCCTCCACCTGCCACGGAAGGAGAATGCCGTCGGTCACGAGCGGGGCCTTAATCCCCATGATGTCGAAGAAACGCTGCCTGACTTGAAAGAGTTGGGGCCGGCCGCGCTCCAGACAGATGCCGCACGCACTCGGATAGCGCGGAAGCACGCGTTCAAGAACCCGTTGTATTGCCCGGCTGTTGCAACCCAGTGGTAATAGTTGGTTTCACTTTTTTCTTCGGTCTCGAGGCTGATGCCGGCGCTGTCGGCACCGCAAAGGACCACTACGGCATCGACCAACTCTTGCAGGATCGTATCGGGGTTCTCCACGAAAGAGTGGGAAAGTCTACGCAGCCCCTCCATCTCCCAGGTCAAGTCGCGGGTATGCAGTTTTCGCTCATTAAACTCCGCGTGAGTATCGAGGTCAAACACCTCGAGTCCAGTATCCTCCGAAAAATTCGCTGCGTCAGCAGCTTCGTTCCTTATCGCAGACAAAGCACGACGAAGTCTGCTCGGGATCGTGTCCGCCGAAAGGCCGGTTTCTTCGGCAATCTCAACGGGGGTCTTGCCGTCAAAGAACGCCATCTCCAGTATCTTGCGATCCGCATCGGGCAGCAGCAGGACGAGAGCATGCGGCTGTTGTATCAACCGGCCTACTTCGTGATGGCTAATGGGATCGTAGGGACGGTTAGTGGAACGCTTGTCGCCGGGCTCTCTGGATTTGCGTCGTCGCACAACGTCGAGTGCGAGGTCCCTCGATAAAACCCCAAGCCTTCCGTCGAGCCTTCCTTGTGCCGACGCAAATTTCTGCGGTGCCAGCCATATCTGCATGAATATATTTTGCAGTACCTCTTCTGCCGAGGCTGAATCGCGACAGACCCTCAGCGCGACGGAATAGACCAAAGTGGAATGGCGATCGTAGAGCGAGGCCATCGCGCTCCGATCGCCCCATCCGATCCATGCAAGCAAGTCAAAATCCTCGTAACGGTCGTCGGAATAATTTCCTGCGATTATGATCTGGGCGTAACAGTCTTCGTGAACTGGCATGCTTCGATACTACGACTCCGGGTTTGCAGCGGATGGTTCGGTTCGCGACTGGCGTTGTCCTGTTTGCGATCGCCGGAAAATCGCACAGCGGTGGGAACACGCTTGAGTTGACACGGGCTGGGCTGGCAAGCTTCCGCTGAGCTTAGCCAATTCCGCAGACTGTCATACATCCTTATCTTTGTTGCGACCGCACGCACGGGCTTTTGGCCAGCCCAGCGAAGGATGGCACATCAGTTGGTGTGGCTGTGATTGTGGCTGTATGTTGCTAAACGTGGCCAGCGTTTCAAGCTCTCGGAAGCGTCCTCCGTATGCGCAAGACTTTGTGTAAGTCATTGGTTAATTGTTAGCTGCTAGAAAATGGATACTGAGCAGGACGTGACTCTTAATCAGTAGGTTGAAGGTTCGATTCCTTCCACGCTCACCCTTCTTTTCAACCACTTTCCCATCCATCCATCTGGCTTTTTTGTGGCTGTGCGACTGATTTTCACATCACGTCCTTCTGCTGATTCAGCCGATCGATAACTACTTTGATCTCTGCCAGTCCTGGATGCAGATAGCCCATCGTCGTCGTGAGACTTTCATGCCCCATGACTTCCTTCACCAGTCCCGGATTTTTCGTCTCTGCCATAGCGATGGTGCCGAACGTGTGCCGCGCGCAATACAGTTTCAGAGCATCCGGAATTTCGAGCTTGCGCGCCACATCTCTGAACGCGTGCTCGAGTCCGCTCAGTCCGATGTGGCCTGCGCGAGACTTCTTCGAAGAGAACACGCGACCTTCTCTCCCATTCCCGATAATCGTCGAATCTCTTCATTGCTTGCATCTGTACATTAACTATGATTAACTACTGAAAGCAATCTATAGTTAACGCGAGGTGGGTCGCGCGTATGAGGTTAGCCGTCCTGTGGGGCGTTGTTCTAATTGAAGCCCTCGCTCTTTTCTCGACACGAGCCATGGCACAAGGAGAGACCACGAGTGCCATTGTGGGGCAGGTTTCTGACACCGCCAGCGCAGCGTTAACCGGCGCGACGGTCACCATCGCGAATCGCGAGACAGGGGCTACCCGCACCGTCAGGACGGACAATGCCGGGCGTTTCGACTTCCCCCAGCTCAAGCCCGGCACTTACTCGGTCCGAGTCGAAGCGCCGGGTTTCCAACCGCAGGAGAATGACAACGTGTTTTCGGGCCTGGGGCAAAAGCAGGCCCTCGAGATCCGCCTCAAGGTTGCGCAAGCACGAGAAACTGTCGAGGTAAGCTCAGAACCTCCGTTGATCAACCCAGAAGACGCTAATACTTCCACAAATCTTAACGCGCCGGCTTTGGAGGATCTGCCCAATCCCGGCGGCGATTTGACCTATCCTCTGCAATTTGCCCCCGGTGCTCTCATCAACACCGCCGGTAGTGGCAACGATTTCGTGGGCGGCACCAACGGATACGGCAACGTCGAGTTCAACGGCCTGCCGGCCCTATCCAACGGCTACATCGTCGACGGACTTGAAACAAACGATCCCCTGACGAACCTCAACAGTGGCCTCTCCACGAACTTAGTACTGGGATTGAATTCGATCTCCGAGGTTACCGTCAATACTCTTTCCTACTCCGTGGACCAGGGCCGCTACGGGGCATCTCAAGTGAACTACGTCACCAAGTCCGGCACCAACCAGTTTCACGGAAATCTCTATGAGTTATGGAATGGCGCGATCCTGAACGCTGCTGACTATTTCACCAACGCGACGCCCGGCAATCACAAGCCCGGAGCGACAGTGAATCACTTCGGAGGAAGTCTGGGCGGCCCGATTCTGCATGACAAACTGTTCTTCTTTTTCGACAGCGAATGGGTTCGGATTGCTTTGCCCATTGTCACCGCGACGACAGTTCCGACCCCGGCCTTCCAGCAGTACGTCTTACAGCAGCTTCCGTTCGGCGGCACGGACTCAGTAACCGGATCGATCTACCCTGCGTCTCCGCAGTCAGTGCCGTTCTATCAAAAGATGTTCGCGCTTTACGGAAACACCAGCGGATCGCCCCTCGTGGTTCTCGCTTGCCCGTTCGACGTCGGCGGAGGTCCTCCCGCGATCGCGAACGACGGAAATGGCTGTGCGAACCGGCAAAGCGTTTCCCACTCCAGCGATGACCACGAACAGGTACAAACCGCTCGCATCGACTACAACATCAACGAGAAAAACACTGCGTGGTTTCGTTTTCAGGCTGATACCGGGCTGCAGGCGGCCTACACCGACCCGATCAATCCTCTATTCGATTCCGTGTCTCCTCAGCCGCTCTATTCTTTCGCGGCCGGATACACCCACGTCTTCTCGCAGCATCTCGTGAACTACTTCAATCCGGCATTTTCGTGGTACGAAAGCCTGTTTGGCCCAGCCAATTTTCAGAAGACGCTTTCCGCATTTCCGATTGTGTTGCAGGGAAGCGGAGCCAATGCGCCTTTCACGCCGGTCGGCGGACTCGATAACACTTGGATTCAAGGAAGGCGCGCCTCTCGCTTCTTCATCAATGACAACCTGGCTTGGAGCAGCGGCGCGCACGAGCTGCGATTCGGAACCAATACGCGAATCTTTCGGCTCAATGACTACGACTTCGGCGAGGGCTCGGTCCCCACCGTTTCTTACACCACCTTGCCACAGTATATTTACGGAGTTGCATCGACCGCGACCAAGACTTTCCCCACCTCCGCTAACGAGCCTTTCAACTTCCTTAATCTCGATCTCTACGCGCAAGATACGTGGAGGGTAACTCGCAAGCTGACGTGGACCTTTGGCATGCGCGACACATTCAATTCCAATCCGTTAAGCCCGCACCAGCAAATCGCCCGTCTGCGCGGCTCTTTCGCATCCATCGTTCACGACGTGAATCAGCCGTTGAATGAAGCGATTCAGACCGGACTCCGCAACGTTTTCGCCTCCACGCCCTTCGCGATTCTGCAACCGCGCATGGCGATCGCCTGGCAACTCGAACCGAAGACCGTGCTGCGTTCCGGCTTCGGCATCTTCAGCGACATTCTGCCGGGCAGCGTCGCCGATTTGGTCGGCGTCAATCCGCCCTACGTCCAGACTTTCCAGGGAGGTCTTCTCGGCACAGTAGGCGGCATGGCCATTCCGCCCGGTGTCCCCAACAGCGCCGTAGACGCAACCATGGCCGCGAATCAAAGATTCGCAGCAGGCTTTCCCACGGGCCAGCTCTCCTGCGCTTCCCCGCTGGCAAATGCCGGCACGTGTCTTCCTCCAGTCGCCATGACAGCCGTCCCTGACGGTACACTCCACGCGCCCTACTTCATGGAATGGAGCCTGGGAGTCGAGCATCAATTCGGAACCAACGCCAGTTTCCACGCCCAATATGTTGGCACCCGCGCTGTGAACCAGCCCTATCTGACGCAAGTGAACGGATACCAAACGGTGTGTTCCGGCTGCTTCGCTCCATTCCCTTATCTGCAAGCAACGGACGCGAGGTTCGGTGCGGTAACTCAGCTCTCTACTGGCGAAAACAGTCACTACAACGGTCTTCAGCTCACCGCCATGAAACGTCTAAGTCACGGTTTGCAGGGGCAAATCAACTACACCTGGAGCCGCTGCATGGACACAGTGTCGAACGGCGGCTTCCTGCAATTCTCCGCAGGAGGAATTCTCTCGCCCCTGCCCGGAGAACTGGCGCGCGACTATGGGCCCTGCGACTATGACATCCGGCACAATCTCAACGCGCAGTATATGTATCAACTGCCCATGAGAGTTCGAAACCACAAGTTGGGATACGCTTTGAATGGCTGGCAGATCTCGGGCACCATGTTCTGGCACAGCGGGATACCGTTCTCGGTTTTAAGCACGCCCTATTCAGCGAATGGAAATGGGATTGTGCAAGGCAGCGGTCCGCAGTTTGCTAGCATCGTTCCTGGGGTTCCTCTTTATCAGCACCATGCAATCCAGAGCGTGACCCAGCCGGGGACACTTCAGTGGCTCAATCCCGATGCGTTTCTGTCGGCTGTCGATCCCAGCACCGGGGAGTGCACCGGCGGAGACAGCCCTCAAAATTGCCAATTCGGAAAGATCGGCCGCAACGCCTTGCGCGGTCCCGATTTCTTCTGGAGCGACTTCTACTTAACAAAGTGGTTCCCTTTGACCGAGCATGTGAAACTACGGTTTGAGGGTCAATTCTTCAATGTCTTGAACCACCCGAACTTTGGGCTGCCAAGTATGGTGCTGGCTGGTATTCCAGGAAAGCCTTCCACGCAGACTGGCTTCGGGACGCTCACTTATACAACTGCTCCGCCGACCGGGTTGCTCGGAGTCGGATTGGGTGGCGATAGCAGTCCACGAATGATCGCCTTTCAGGCGCGTCTGGAGTTCTGATCGTGCCCCGGTGCTTCCGGACAACAGTCAGCAATCCTAAAATTCGTCTACGCTTGATCGGGCGCGAATGCGTCGAATTCGGAGTGTACCGCCTCCACCACGGAAGCTGCCCACGCACCAAAGTTGCAGGGAGCTGTGACCAAAAGCGGTTTAACCAGGTGTCGCTGCTTTCAGCAGGTTTGAGGCTACTACCGAGACTTCCATCGCGACGAAGACGCTCGCCTGCTTATCGCCAAAGTTGATTTCGGTGGTTCCGCTGCCATAATCGCTAACGTGGTTGACGCGTTCTGGGTTGACGAATGTTTCCCTGCCATTGATCTCCTCAAACCTCACCAACTTCATGTGAGCCTCCTCGGTTGCACCGTGTGCGTGTATAACCGTCTGCCTTTCCGGTCTAGCTCAGATTGTTAATTATTGGAGCCGCCTTCGTTGGCGTTTGCAGTTCAAGAAGTCAGGATATAAATCCCGAGCCCAACGAATATCATCGGTGCGACCCAATGGCCCCACCGTTCCACGGAGCGCAGGATGACAGAGTGGTGTCCGAGCCATCGGCCAACCAAACACCAAACCGCAACCAGCGTGGCGTAAACCATCAGGATGAGCCACAGCTTCGCCCGATCGATGATGAAAAACGGCACATATACGCTGATGTTGTCCGCCCCGTTCGACATGGTCAGCAGAGCGATGGATGCGACACTCTCCGTGCCGACGTCACCCTCCTTCGAATCGAATCGCGGCGCTTGCATCAATCGCTTGACTCCGATCGCGAGCGGCAGCATCCCGAGGAAATGAATCCACCGATGCGGCATGGCGAGAGCGCCCCAGACGCATAACACGGCGAGGCCAAGGATCGCCGCAAAACCAATGTATTGCCCGACCACGATACGTCGCGCCGGAATCTTCCGGGCAAAGAACAGCGTCAGGAGAAAGGCATCGTCAATATTCGTAGCAGCGAAGGTTGTTATGCTCGCGCTCAGCACTGCCAGATATCGATTCACAATGGATTCTAACTTTCCAGGCTGCAGGCCGGACTCGAACAATGCCGTCCCGAAAGCGACGCATGCTCCCGATAGCTTTCCGCCCACCTGCTCAGCGGTCGCGAGCGTTGCTCACCGACTCCAGAAACCTGCGCGCGAGTTCGGCGATTCGATCAGGTTGCCGATGCCGAATGGCTTCTCGCGGGATCAACTCTCCACCCACGCCCAGCGCGACTGCCCCGGCCGCTATGAAACTGAATGCGGTGCGCTGATTCACACCCCCGGCGGCAATCATCGGAACATTGGGAAACATTGCTTTGAGATCCTTGATGTAACGGTCGCCACCAATGTGACCGCATGGCACAATCTTGACGAAATCGGGCCCCAGTTTCCACGCAGTGACGACGCCGGTCGGGGTGAGAGTTCCGGGAACAACGACAACATTCTGCCCTACCGCGAACTTCACAGTCTCGGGATCCAGGCCGTCGCTGGAAAGAAACTTGGCGCCGGCATCCAGGCAACGGCGCGCGGTTTCGACATCGTGCACACTTCCTGCGCCGACGATGACTTCGGGCGTGTGCTCTACGACTTGAGAAATAACTTTGATAGCTTCGGGGACGGTCAACGTGACTTCGAGAATAGGAATGCCACCGCGGGCGATGGCTTCGGCGGCGAAAAGAGCATCCTCCGTCGTCGATACACGGATGGAGGGAATAATCCCGAGTTCTTCGATCCGGCTTCGTACCTCTTGCTTGTTCAACGATCCGGCTCCTTGGGCGATCGGTGCAATGTTCGCCGTATGGACCTTGAGTGAAAGTTTACAAATCTCAATGTCAAATCAGGGCAGAGCCCTCGTACCCACCGCCTGCCGCAGCTGCTCGAGAGCGAGCAAGTATGAAGCGAGGGCCTGCCGGTAGGAAAGCTGCGTGGCCCGGTAGCTGCGCTCGACATCGAGAAAATTGAGCAAGCTGGTGCCTCCGTGCCGGTAAGCGTATTCACTGATGTCGCGCGACCGCGTGGCCGCATCCAGATAGATCGAAATATACAGCGACACCACTTTGTCATTGGTTCGCAGGCCCTGATAGGCATCGTAGACATCGGTCAGGGCTTGCCCATTCGTTGCTTTCTCCAGTTCCTGAGCCTGTGTTACGGCGAACCGCGCCCGGGCGATTTCGCCCTGATTGCGATTAAAAATCGGCAGAGGAATGCTGCCATAAAATGTAGCGGCGTTGATTCCGTTCACATGCGAGTAGTTACCCTGAACGGTCACATCCTGTTTGCCATTGGCTTTTTGCAAAGTGAGCTGGCTGTTCGCAGCGGTCACGCCTTGCTGCGCCGCGCGCAGGTCTGGGCGATTCTGCAGCGCCTTTAGCTGCAAATCCTCGAGATTGCCTTTCACTGGTTGATATTCAAAGGGCCCCGCTACGTCATAATTCTGAGCCACGGATTCGTAGCCCAGCAGCTGCCGCAGGTCTGACAGCGCCTGCACTTTTGCCAGTCGTGCCTGTTCGACGTCGCTCTCGAATTGCAATAACTGCAGCTTGATCATCAGGTAGTCGTTCTCGCTGATGCCGCCTGCCTTGTACTGGTGCTCGCTGATATCGACGGTTTCCTGAAAGCTCTTGACATCCTTCTCGGCAAGTTCGAGGGTCGATTCCGCGAGTTGTACGTTGTAAAAGAGCGTGGCCACCTGAAATGTAAGCCCGCGCCCGTTATCCTCAACCAGCGAGCGCGTCTGGGCTGTGATATCTTTCTGCGCCTGCAGCCGGTCATGTCGTTTCCCGCCGCGTTCAATCAGGTAGCTGAGGCCAATGTCGCCTTCCGTATTGTTCTGCAGATAACTGTTGGTCGACTGCCCGCCGTAGATGCCTGGATTTTGCTTCGCAGGCGAGCCCAGAGGCAGATACTCCCAGTCGGCAAAGAGCGCAGGATTAGGTCGCAGACCTTGCGTGATTTCTTCAGCTTGGCTCTGCTGGATCGTGGTGCGTGCGGCCAGCATGTTGTGGTTGCGCTGGAGCGCCATTTGGATGGCTTCGTCGAGCGAGATACTGGTTGGCCCAGAACTTTGGCTGAATGCTGCACTGGCCTGTGCGAATAGAAGCGCTACCGATGCGACGACAAGAACGCCAATCCTCCGGAAGAACACTCCATTATTCAAGGGCAGCCTCCGGTTCCGGAAGTTGATCGCCATCTCGTGCGATCCAGACATAAAATGTGGGGAGTAGAACGATACTCAGCAACAGATCGGAAATCAATCCACCCACGATCACGATTGCGAAAGGCCTTTGAGAATCTGATCCAATGTCGTGCGACAGCGCCGCGGGCAGCAGTCCCAGAGTCGCCACCAGCATCGTCATCATGATGGGGCGAAGCCTCAGCACCGCGCCTTCCACTGCGGCATCAGGAATCGAGTAACCGCGGGCGCGAAGCTGGTTGATGTATTCCAGCATGATTACCCCGGTTTGCACCGAGACTCCGAATAGAGCGAGCATGCCTACGCCCGAGGAGACGCTGAGATAGGTGCCGGTAAGCAGCAAAGCCAAAAAGCCGCCGACGCGAGCCAGGCCGACATTCAGAAGAATAAGAAGAGCCCACTTGTACGAGCGAAACATGGTGTAAAGAATGATGAAGATGACGAGTATGGTCAGTGGGACGATAAGAGCCAGCCGCGCTTCCGCCCGTTTTTCGCTCTCGTATTCGCCCGACCATCCCAGGCTGTAGCCGGGCGGCAGCTTGACTTTCTGACCGATCTGTTTGATCGCGTCTTCGACCGTGGTTCCCAGATCGCGGCCTCTCACGTTGAACGTTACCGCGACATATCGAATGTTGCCCTCGCGAAAAATGTCATACGCGCCGTCCTTGACTTCCACACTGGTTAACTGCGCGAGCGAGACGCGTTCGCCGGTGGGTGAGAGCAAACGAACTCTCTCGATGGCCTGCTGCGTGTTGCGGAAGGGAGCCTGATATCGAACCACAACGTCGTAGCGCTGCTCGCCGATCAATACCTGACTCACGGCGTTCCCCCCCACGGCGGTCTGAACGGCGTCTTGGATGTCGGCGACATTGATACCAAAACGCGCAGCCTGCCGGCGGTCAATGGTCAAGTCGAGATTGGGCTGTCCGAAATCGCGTAGGAGTTTGACGTCATGCATGCCGGAGATGTTCGACATGACGGCCGTGACCTCTTCACCCTTCTGCTCAAGGGTCTTCAGGTCGTCGCCAAAAATCTTGAGCGCCAGCGAACCTTTGGTGCCCGTCATGGTTTCGCCGACGTTATCTTCGATGGGCTGGGAGAAGTTCCAGATCGCGCCGGGGTATCTTTCCAGTGCACGGTTCATGGCGGCGATCAGCTCCTCTTTGTTCTTATGAAATACCGGGCGCCATTGGTCGTGCGGTTTCAAATCGACAAAATATTCCGTGTTGCCGAAACCACCGGTGTCAGTTCCATCGTCGGGACGACCCACCTCCGATACCACCGTCTTCACCTCCGGAAAGGAAGCGAACACGTAGCGGCAGTTGGTGGTGAATTTCTCTCCTTCCGACAGGCTGGTGCTATTGGCCAGGGTTCCACGCGCCCATATGGCGCCCTCGTCGAGGTGAGGCAAGAACTCCGCGCCGATGACGCCGCCAAAGCCCAAGTAGAGCGTTCCGGCTAGGGCAGCGATGCCGACTGCGGCCACGACCCAGCGATGCTGAATGGCCCAACGCAGCCGCTCGCGGTATCGCGCGGTCAGATAATCCATCACGCGGTTGCGCCGCTCATGGACGCCTTTGCGAAAAAATAGGCCGGCGAGTACGGGTGCGACCAGAACCGAAAATGTCATCGCACCCAGCAGCGCCAGTGCGACCGTCCACGCCATGGGCCGGAACAGCCGGCCTTCCACGCGTTGCAGCGTGAAGATTGGCATATAGGCGGTGATGATGATGGCGATCGCATAGAAGACGGGCCGCTGCACTTCGTGCGCGGCTTCACGGATCGCCTCGGCGGGCGTTTTCTTACTCGCGGATCCTTGACCATGTCCATTGTTCAGGCGGCTCATATGGCGGACGATGTTCTCGACCATGACGACCGCACCGTCCACCACCATTCCAAAATCCAGTGCGCCCAACGACAGAAGATTGGCGGGGATATGGCTCAAGTCAAGCCAGATCGAGGCGAAGAGCAGAGAGAATGGAATGGTAAGCGCGACAATGAGAGCCGCACGTACGTTCAATAGAAACAGAAACAGGATCACGCTGACCAGAATCATGCCCTCTGCCAGGTTATGCATGACCGTATGGAGCGTGAAATAGAGGAGATCGCTCCGGTCGAGCATGGGAACGACTTTCACGCCGGGAGGCAGCAGGCCGTTGTTCAGTTCGTCGACCTTCTTGTGGATTGCATCAAGCGTGGGCTGCTCTTCGGCGCCTTTTCGCATCAGAACCGCGCCCTGAATCACGTCGGGCTCGTCGATGATGCGCCCGTCCTCCATGTGATTGGCTCTCGCCATGTGGCCGAGCCGTATTTTCGGGCCCTGAGTAACTTCAGCGATGTCTTTGACCCGCAGAGCAGTTCCAGTTTGAGTTTTTAAAACCGTGTCTTCAATGTCGCTGACGCTGGAGAACAGGCCCAGCGCGCGAACATTCATCTGCTGCATACCGACTTCAACAAAGCTGCCACCGGCGTTGATGTTGTTGTTGGCGAGTTGCTGCTCCACCTGGCCGATGCTTAGCCCGTAAGAGACCAGCTTGTTAGGATCGACTCGTACCTGGTACTCGCGTACCGTGCCGCCGAAATCGGAAACATCCACGACATCGGTAACGGATTTAAACTGTTTGAGCAGAACCCAGTCTTCGATCGACCTGAGTTCCATCAGGTCATATCGAGGATTTGTGCTGCGCAACGTGTACCAGTAGATTTGGCCGGTCGTGCTCCAGTCGGTTCCGATCTGCGGTTGAAGATTTTGGCCGGGAGGAAGGTTAACCTGGGTTAACCTCTCCAGGACTTTCTGGCGATTCCAGTCGTTCACCGAACTGTCGTCGAAGATCATGATCACGAACGACAGACCGAAAATCGACTCGGAACGCAGAAACGTCATGTGCGGCATTCCGGCCATTTGTATTTCAATGGGAATCGTAACTTGCTGTTCCACCTCCTCGGCGGAGCGGCCTGGCCATTGGGTGATGACCGTGACGTAGTTGTCGGCGATATCGGGATAGGCTTCAACCGGAAGGTTGTGAAACGAGATTGCACCCCAGCCGGCCAGCAGAACTGCAATGGCCAGCACGACAAATTTGTTGTTCAGTGCAAAGTCTACGAGGGCGCGAATCATTTCCTGTCCTGTTCTTGCGAATCGATACGCCTGCTCAGCCGCTCCTCACGGCTGCTGCTTTGGAATTTCCGTGAGCCGTACTCGTGAGGCCGGATATGTTGTCGCCATCCGCTATTGAGCGAGCACGTGGTCCAAAACCAGCGCGTTCGTAACTACCTGTTGCCCTGGTTTGAGCCCAGACTTGATTTCCTGCAAACTCGTGTTTTCAGTCAGTATTTCTCCGCTAACCACTTCCACGCGGCGGAACTTATTGTCGGGTGCGGGAACGAAAACAAAATCGCGATCGTGCATCCTCAGTACGGCAGACGCCGGGACAATGGTGTGCATCTCTGTGGTCTGCCCGCGGAATGTCGCCCGCGCGAACATACCCAGCCGCATGATTCCGGGATTCTGCACTTCGATGCGGACCTTGGCGGTACGAATGCTCGGATCAAGGATCATGCCGATGTTGCTGACCCTACCCTTGAACGGCTGATCGGGATATGCATTCAGAGTGATGTCCGCAGTGTCTCCGAGCCGCACATGAGGCATGTCATTCTCGTACACGTCGCAGACAATCCAGACCGACGAGATATCGGAAATCGTGAACGGGCTGGGCGAGGAGTACGCCTGCACCAGGGCAGCATTCGTGACTTCCTGATCGGTAATCACGCCGCTGGTGGGCGCAACGATATCCACCATGCCCATGGGCTTGTCGGGATCGTTACCCAGAAGCCGAAGATGTTCAGTCGCGGTCGCGAGCGTCGTCTTTGCGTCCTCCTCGGTGTCTTGCGCAACCTCGAGATCCTGCTGCGCGATGGCGCCGTGAGCATACAGATCTACGGCACGATTCAACTGCTTTCGCGCAAGGAGTTCGTCGGCGATGGCCTTTCGATAGGCGTCGAAGCCGCCGGCCACATCGTCGCTGCGAATGGTCAGCAATACATCGCCTTTTTTCACGGTGTCGCCCAGTCGCGTATGAATCGCCACCACCCGCCCTGAGGCCAGAGAGACCACCGGAACATTGCGGGCAACATCAGGCGTGACCGTTCCGGTGACCACCAGTTCAGACTTCGTGGGCCGCGCGACCGCGGCGGCCAACGGAAACTGCTCAGGATGATCCACCGTGAATAACGCGGGATCCGCACCGGGCACGATGTTGGCGGGCGGCGGCGCCTCCGCCGCCGGGTCGGCATGCGCCGTGCAGCCAACCAGCGCCAGCAAAGCAGCCAGAGAGAGAAAAAGGAAAAAACGGAGCAAGCTCGCAGTGGGTTCCAACTGTCGAACGCTGCTCCGGTTCAGGTCGCGCATGGTCGTCGTCTCGTCTCCTTTTTCGCTTGGACTAGAACTTCACCATGATGGCCATGCGTAGACTGGGTTCATCCTTTCGTAGGTCGGGCGTCCACAAGCCGCCGTGCCCGCCTGAGCTGCAGGCCGTCTGCGCAGCACCGAGATTGGCGCCTACTGGGTCGAACGGATTACTGGGGTTGGCCGCCCATCCAATCCCGGTCGAGCTTCCGTCGTTGCAGGCATAGAATTGCGGAGAGCCATTGTTTCCCCCATTAGGAGTGATCCCACCTCGGCCCGTGTAATACGGCTGCTGGGCCGTTCGATAGCCGAACTCCCAGAGGAAACTGATGTACTGCTTGGGCATGTAGTAGAAGCTGACGGATGTATCCCAGGCTTTGAAAGGCAATCCCGGAGAGCCCGGGAAGTATGCCGATCCGGAGATCGCATCCGCTCCATTGATGGGAGGGAGCAGGGTTAAATACCGCCCGGGATTGTCCAACACACCACCACCGATAGTTACTGCGTACAGGTCCTTTTTGAACCACGTCCGGTCGTACAACATCCACCCGGCGAAGCTCTGCTTGGGCCCACCCTTTGGAGAACCGGAGGGGTTGGTACCAAGTGGCTCGTTCTTGTGGCAACTGACGCCACCGCCATATTCGCAGCCCAAGTCGCCGGTGACCGAGAAGGCCATTTTGTCGACGAACTGGGTTGGACGGTCGTAATACTTAATCTCGACGCTGTCGTCGGTGTGGATGCGCGACCGGCCCAGCGGTGTAGTTCCGGTCCAGAGTGTGTCTTCGCCCATGCCGTAGTTGTTGAAAACCATGGAGACCCACGGCTTCGGGCGATACAAGATCTGCCCACCCAGGCCCGGTTTTGTGCCCAGCCTGCCATACGATTGCCAGCCGTTGATGATCCAAGGCTCGATCTTCAGTTTGTCGGTGGGGAACCACTGAATGCGCAGTCCGTTAAAGAACCAGGGTGTGTTGGAGGAAACGTACGAAGGCTGGTACGCCCAGTTGTCAAAGTTGTAATAACTGAAAAGACCGATGTAGGAAACGAAGATCCCGGCATCGATATTGAGGCCGTGGTTCACATTCAGGTGATACCCACCATAGGCTTCAGCAAAATATTTGTACGCCCCGCGAAGGTCCCACTGGCCGCGTCCCGGACTGGCGTCGTTGCGGGGAGTCGTGACTCCAAACATTCCTCCCAGAGTCAAGACCCGGCCGCGCACGTTCTGCCAGTGAAAATCGCCGCCGAAACTGATCTGCTCCACCTGAATTTCGTTTGACCGGAAGATTTCGGTCGAGCCGCCAAGGGTGTCGTCCTTGGGGTGGTTGAAACTGCTGACGAAATCAGTATCGAATCGAATTTCCGGAGTGAAGAATTTCGAATCCCAAACTGCGTCTTTATTGCGCGGGTTGCCATTCAGCCAGGTCCAGTCGGCATAGGCAAAAGGAGCCGTTGGCTCCGGCTTTTCGGGCTGGGCTGGCGCGGCAGTTGCCTGCTCAGCGACCGGAGGGGCAGGATTGACAGCGGCGGGTGGAGGAACGCTATCTGTTACTTTCGCCGCCGGGGCCGTGGCAGGCGCCGACGCGGGTGCAGCGGCGTCGCGACTCTTCAGTTCGGTTTCGAGTTGCTCGATGCGCGTCTTCATGTCAGCCAATTCCTTGGCGATGTCAGCTGAGCTTTCCGGAGCGGGCGTGGCGGCGGGCTGGCTGGCAGTCGCCGGCGCCGCGGTTTTGGTCGTTTTAGTTTCTTCAGGAGATGACGGTTCACGCAGAACAGCTACTTTCGTCTGGCCATCTGTTTGAGCTTGACTCTGCGCGTAGCCGCGAGCGCCGTGAGCAATACCGAAACTTAATACAAGCGTAGGGACGAAGGCTGATATCGATGCGGGCCTGCGCAGTGGTCTCATCATTTTCAAAGTTCGAGTCCTTTCCGGTACGAAGTCCGGTTCCTTTCACGCGAGTACGCTCATCCAATCCGACTAAGCGGCCAATAATCGTTGAGGTCCTTTTTCATGGCGGCCAAATCAACATCACATCTGAAAACTCATAAAGATCGGATAAGAAATTGATAAAGAGCGAATAAAGCGTTTTCGATTACGAACAATTTTGTTCCGAACAGTCGTCGTTCCTATCCGGCTTGGCGCGGAACCAATTCAGAGAAACAGGGCACACCACCGTAATCGAGCGCTGCAAAACCCATGGCGATCAACAGAGGGGAGCCTAACGCCCCGAATGTGGTCAAAAGCCTAGACGGTAGGGCATGAAGAATCCGTGAAGATGGAAATTGATAATTCAACTAGCTTGGATAACATTCCTCGATCTGAAGAATGAAGGAGGATTTGTAGTTGGCTGATATCGATCGGTGGGATGCTCTTAGAGGGAAGAGTTTTGTGATCCGGTTGAATACCCATCGAGAGGGTTGCAGAATCGGTATCCCAGCCATGGCTCGGTCACAATGTATTTTGGTTTGGCAGGATCCTCTTCAATTTTCTGACGTAGAGTCTTAACGAAGGAACGCAGGTAGTCCAACTCAGTGCCGTATTCCGGCCCCCAGATAGAGCGTAAGAGTTTCGTGTGCGTAACCGGAACTCCCTGATTTCGCATCAGCAACGCCAGCAGTTCGAACTCCGTGGGCGTGAGGTGGACGACTTCTCCCTGCCGGTAAAGCAGATGTCGATTCACATCAAGTTCCAAGTCACCCGCTTGTAACATTCTTGACTCGATTGCATTCTCGGTCTGTAGTCTTCGCGATACTGCTTTCAGCCGGGCGACCAACTCGCGGAGGCGGATGGGTTTCGTGATGTAGTCGTCCGCTCCTGCCTCGAAGGCTCTTACTATCTCACTCTCGCCGTCCTGCACTGTGACCATTACGATGCCGATCTTCGGCATGTGGGTACGAATCTCGCGGCAGGCGGCTATACCGCCCATCCCCGGCATATTCACATCTAGCAGCACCAGGTCAACGGTGGATTGGGCAAGACTGGCGAGCGCTTCTTCACCGCTTCGCGCCTCGTCAGTCGCAAACCCGCTGGCGGCCAAAGAGGTCCGCAGCACGCGGCGAAAGGAAGATTCGTCATCTACGACTAGTGCGTTGAGCCGGTCCGTGTTCATAGTGAGCTTGAGTCTTTCTAGCTCGCAATCTTTTCGAAAGAATCTGATCCAACCGGGCACGCGCCCGGACAATTCCGAGCGTCCGCCCGGGGCAGAGCCAAACGGAACGTTGTCTCCGGATGGAGAGTCGTCGCCATCTCCAGGTCCAGACTTCCTCCGTGTGCATGAACGATCTTCCGCGCCACATACAAACCCAGACCTGAACCCGGCGCTTTGTGTCGGACTTCAGTTCCGCGGTAGAACCGCTCGAAAACGAGAGACCGCTCATTCGGTCGAATGCGACTGCCACCATTGGATGTCCTAATGACCACCCACTCATCGCGCGAATTCATGCTGATCGTAACTGTGGACCCAGGGATGGAATATTTGCAGGCATTATCTAGTAACTGTCGCAAAGCCAGTTGGAGTAAGTCGGGGTCCGCCATCACTCCGGCATCCGATCCTTCGTTCCGAACGGAGAGCTTTCGGTCGGTCGAATGTCGCGAGTACTGATCTGTCACGACCGTAACCAGCTCGGCCATGTTCGTGAACTTCAGTTTCGGCTTCACCTCGTCTCGATCCAGTTGCGCAGTTCGAAGCAGCCGGGAGGTCAGCAGACTGAGACGGGAAGCCTCCGTCTCCACAATTTCCGTCAGTTCGAGCTGTTCAGGACAAAGGGGGCCAAGTTCGCGGAGGCCGCCCGCGGCCGTCACGATAGTCGCGAGTGGAGTTTTGAACTCATGGGCAAGGGCATCCAGAATGGCTCCGCGAAAGGACTCCGCCTGGGCAGCGGCCTTGACGTGGCTCGCGTTGCGGAAGGTTCTCGTCCTCTCCAGTATTGCAGCAGCCAGCGCAGAAAGCGGTCCGGTCGTTAGTTCCGGGTCTCGCAGACCCTCGAAGCTAATAGCTCCAATCGCGTTTCCCCCAGCATGTAAGCATCGAAATAGAACTCCGGAAGCTGCATCCTCGCAATCTATGCCGGAGGCATACAGCGACTTAGTCTGCTCAGCGAGGCTGTTGGGAGGGTTGCCCGTGCAGTGGATTTCTCCCGTAGCTGCATCGAACAAGCAAACCGACTGAGGAGCAAAAATATCCCGAAACAGTTCGGTCACCGCAGCGCAAGTCGTCGTTTCGGGATCCAAGGCTAGGAGTTCTTGCGCTAGCTGGTACAGTCGATCCACCTGACGCCGTTGATGATCCGAGACCGCTGCTTCGTTATGGACCTGGGTGGTAAGTTGAGTAATGACCAGCCCCGTAATCAAGAACGACACGAGGGCCATGATGTCCAGTGGATTCGTAACCTCGAGAGAAAAGAGCGGAGCTGTAAAGAAAAAATCCAGACTGAGAACTGCAACCACAGAGACTACGGCAGATGACACGAAACTCCCGGCCAGGGACTGCAGCACGATCACAATCAGGTAGATGAAACCGGCAACACTAAAATTGAGCTTGAGGCGATAACAGACGAACGTGATCAGCCCGATCAGAGTACAGCCCACTATAATGCGAATGACAGAAGGCCAGATTTTGCAGATTTGTCTCATGCGCTTCCCCTCTGTTTGTCCCTACCTCTTGCGATCCTAGCCAACTAATCACGGCTCCCGACCCGCGTCCCTGCGGGAGCCATCGAAAATGGAACATTTCCGGTTCCACGACCCAAGACTTCTATGCAGCATTGCGAGGACTAAGAATTGACCCGATCTTACTTTGTTCCGAGAGACGTGGATTAGGGTTCGAACAACGCGCAGACAGTAAAGGCTGGTGTGAATCTCGTCCAATTGATATTTCTTATTGCCGCCATCAGAGTCTCCAATATGCCTTCGTGAGTTGGGCCCGAAGCCCGACTTCTGGCCAGAAAAAGGCTCCGGTCGGGGCAGCGTCGAACTCTAGCCACCGTTTTGAGCAAGGGCATGGCAGGATATTGGGGATGAATAAAGAGAATCCGGTTGTGGTGCTGGCGTCGGGGGACGATCCGCAGTTCGCCATGTTGAATGAGCTACCGCACACAGTGTGTGGGGATGCTGCCGCCTGTGCCCGTGTAGCGGGGGATGCGACGGTGATTTTGCAGTGGTCTGGGACGCGGGAGTTGCTGCGCGAATTGTTGGGGATTTGCAGGAAGGTGCGCTGGGTACACTCCCGGGCCGCTGGACTAGACAACCTGCTGTTTCCGGAACTCGTTGAGAGCCAAGTCGTGCTGACGAACGGCAGTGGCGTGTTCAGCGCGTCGCTCGGGGAGTTTGTGCTGGCAGCGATTTTGTACTTCGCGAAGGATTTCCGGCGGATGGTTCGCAACCAGATGGCATCTGTCTGGGAACAGTTCGATGTGCAAGAGATCGCTGGACAGACGGTTGGAGTTTTGGGTTATGGCGACATTGGCCGAGCTGTAGCGAGTCGCGTGCATGCGATGGGCATGCGCGTGCTTGCGACGAAACGGCATGTTCCCGAATCGACCGATCCGCTAGTAGGCAATGGACACTATCCCGATTCCGAAGCAAACGGCGTGGTCAACAACTACAAGAAACTTTCAGAGCAAGGACAACAGGATCTGCTGAATTTCTTGCGTTCGCTCTGATGCAGTTTTGCACCTTATCTCTGGTGAGTGTCTGAGCGGCGGCTGACATTGTTCGTTTCTTGGGTATGCTCACGCTATTCTTCCCTTGGACCTTTGCCCATCGTGTTCTTTGAGCCGCTGCGATCCGGGCTCTTCCAGCGGCGGCGATCTTGCCACGAGTTCCCGCCCCGTTCTTCTAGCTCGCGCCGAAAGCCGCGAGTGCAGCCGTGACTCCCTGAATCTGACTCATTAGTCGAGCGTGTTCCTCTTCAATACCTGAACTATACCGCCAAGATTTGTCATTCTGATGCCCCTCCTCGCTTGCGGTTGTAGCAGTCGACTGGGCGATCAAAGCATGTTCTTGCCGACTCTCAGTTTCGATCGTCTTAGTGTGTAAGTTCGAACATTTCCGGGGTCAGTTGGTGTGAATTCAGTCTATGCTTGCAGCTTAGTCGAGTCGACTACGTTAGTCGAAGACGTCGACGCTGCTCGCGGTAGCTACGTTCAGGCCTGTGGTGTATTGCATACTGGACCATCACCGTCATTTCGGTGGCGATGCTGGCTCGATCTTGGAGACCACAAGTTGGAAGTAGTGAACGTGCGGCCTCAGTTCGATCAGCGAAGTTTGGACTGGAAACTGGGCGGAGGAAATAGAATGATTCCATGCAGCCCCCCGCTAAGTCCGGAGTGGAGACGCCTGTTCCCCAGGTTTCGCCGAACCTCGCTCATGCGATCTCGGCAGGAGTCGGCCACTTCCGCTGGGTAATCTGCGCTCTTCTGTTATTCGGAGTTACCAAGAACTACATGGACCGTCAGGTCCTGGGTGTTCTCAAGACCACTCTCCAGCACGATCTCGGCTGGAATGAAATTGACTACAGTAATCTGGTGTTTGCGTTTCAGGCGGCCTACGCCGTGGGGATGGTCGTCGTCGGTAAACTTGTGGACCGGCTCGGCACGCGGCTAGGGTACGCGTTGTCGATGATTTTCTGGAGTCTGGCTTCGATTGCGCACGCTGCAGCAGGTTCATTCTTCAGTTTTCTTGTAGCTCGTTCGGCCCTGGGCTTGGGCGAATCGGGAGTCTTCCCGGCCAGCATCAAAACGGTAGCGGAGTGGTTTCCGCAGAAGAGAACGAGCGCTCGCGACCGGAATCTTTAATGCCGGCTCCAACGTTGGCGCGATTCTCACTCCGTTTATCGTTCCTTGGATTACGATCCACTATGGCTGGCGGATGGCATTCGTCGCTACCGGATCTCTCGGATTTATTTGGCTGGCGTTTTGGCTGCTGCTATATCGCAAACCGGAAGAGCATCCGCGATTGTCGAAGGGGGAATTGGCATACATCGTCAGTGATCGTCCGAAATCCCCACCCGCCATAAAATGGAGCAAATTGGTTTCGTACCGGCAGACTTGGGCGTTCATCATCGGCAAATTCACAACCGATCCGATCTGGTGGTTTCTGCTGTTCTGGATCCCAGATTTCTTGCAGCGCGATCACAGCCTGAAGCTGATGCAGTTGGGCTTGCCGATCATGGTGATCTACGTGCTTGCCGACATTGGAAGCGTCGCCGGTGGTTGGCTATCATCGTCGATGATTCATCATGGTAGGAGCGTCAATGCATCACGCAAGACCGCAATGCTGGTGTGCGCGTTGAGTGTGGTTCCCATCGTATTCGCCTACCGCGTGCAAAGCTTGTGGGGCGCGGTATTGCTGATTGGTCTGGCAGCTGCGGCTCATCAGGGTTTTTCGGCAAACCTTTTCAGCCTGACTTCCGACATTTTCCCGGCGCAGGCGGTTGGATCGGTCGTGGGAATCGGAGGTATGGCCGGCGCCATCGGGGGAATGTTGATGGCGAAAATTGTGGGCTATGTGCTGCAGTGGACTGGCAGCTACATGATCCCCTTTTTGATCGCCGGCTCCGCGTATTTGGTGGCCCTGGCATTGGTTCATGCCCTTAGCCCCCGTCTTGAGCCCGCGGATGTCGGGTCCCGCCTATGATCCTCGATACATTTCGATTCGATGATAAGAATGCGGATGCGCGTGTGCTTCACCGGCGGCGATTACGACCACGGATGGTGCCTGTGGTGCAGGGCGGACGGCGGTGCCGATGAGCGGGAGTTCGCGCGCAGTTGCCTCGCCTCGTGTCGTGAACATCGATGACCTGAGAGTGCTTGCCAGGCGCCGTGTTCCAAAGATCGTATTCAACTATATCGACGGAGGGGCAGAGGGCGAGCATACTCTCCGCGAAAACCGCCGAGCATTCGATGCCATCACCTTCCGCCCTCGTCATGCGGTCGCGGTGCCGAACTCCGATTTGCGCACAAGTGTCCTCGGCATCGAATTGTCGATGCCTATTTTGCTTGCTCCGGTCGGCTATTGCCGCGTTATGCATCCGGGGGGCGAGGTGGCAGCCGCACGAGCTGCGGGAAAGGCGGGGACGGCTTACATTCTGTCGACTGTTTCTGGGCACAGGTTGGAGGATGTAAAAGCCGCATCTTCCGGCCCGGTATGGTTCCAACTTTATTTGACAGGCGGCCGCGCCGCCGCGGAGCAAGCCCTGCAGCGAGCACGGGAATCTGGGTACAACGTCCTGGTCGTCACCATTGATACGACGGTGATCGGCCTGCGCGAACGCGAAGTGCGCGACGGAATGGATCAGCTGTTGCGTGGAAGTATCTGGTCGCAGCTTCCGTTTATGCCACAACTGTTCGCGCATCCGCGATGGTTGTCGCGATTTCTGCTCGATGGAGGGCTCCCCTCCATGCCCAACATCGTGCTTCCGAAAAAAGGTCCGTTACGAGTGGGCGATGCGCATACTTCGATGACGAGAGGGGCTTTCTTCTGGCAGGACATGGCCTGGATCCGCGATCTCTGGAAAGGTCCGATCGTAGTCAAAGGAGTGCTCACGACAGAAGATGCGCAGCGTTCGCTCGATCACGGCGCGGCAGCTCTCGTAGTTTCGAATCACGGAGGTCGACAGCTCGACGGAGTTCCGACGACGTTGCGTGTGCTACCGGAGATCATTGCCGCGGTAAATGGGAAAGCTGAGGTTTTGCTGGATAGCGGCATCCGTCGCGGGACGGATGTGGTGAAGGCTCTATGCCTGGGAGCACGCGCTGTTCTTTGTGGAAAAGCCTACGCGTACGGTCTGGCAGCTGCTGGTGAGGCGGGCGTTTCGCGAGCTCTTGAAATCCTGCAAGCCGACCTAGACCGCACTCTTAAACTGCTCGGGTGTGATTCGGTCCGCAAGTTGGATCGATCTTACGTGAATGTTCCGAACGGTTGGATGGAGCCGTAGGATCGGGTCGCAGCGGAGTGAACTTCTAGTGTTAGCTGTCCTTTCGTGCAGCGCGGTAGATTTCTTCTACCAGCGCAATACTTCGCCGGCCTTGGCGGCCATCGCAGGCAGGAATGCCGTTTTCTGTGATCGCGCGAATAAAGTCTTCAAGAATTGCCTGATGCCCCGTGAAGTCGCTGACGACGGGAGAATCAATGCTCTCCATGTTTTGGGAAGGAGCGCTGATCGTCACTTCAGCGGGGGCCGTTCTGAAGTCTGCCGCGATGATTCGGTCGTGCTCGAGAATAATAGTCCCTTCGGTTCCCGTAACTTCGATTCGCCTGGGATATCCTGGGTATGCCGCAGTCGTAGCCAAGAGAGTGCAAAGCGCGCCGCCGGCGAATTCCAGTAGCGCAACTGCCGTGTCTTCGCCTTCTATTGCGTGCATTGCCGTAGCCGTGCGCGATTGTACGCGGACGACGTCTCCGAATAACCAGAGCAGCAGATCCACCGTATGAATCGCCTGATTGATGAGCGCGCCGCCGCCATCCATCTCCAGCGTGCCGCGCCACTTCGAACCGCTATAGTATTCCGGTGGCCGGTACCACTTTACTTGCGCATCGATTAGCAGAGACTTGCCGACAGCGCCAGTGTCGATCCACTTCTTAAACTTTTGAATGTCGGGCTTAAGGCGATCCTGGAACATCACCCCCAATTTGACGCCAGCCTTTTCCGTCGCCTGAATAAGTTCATCAGCTCGATCCACTGAAATCTCAATCGGTTTTTCTGTCAGGACATGCAGCCCGCGATGCGCAGCCGCAATCCCATGAACGCCATGCAAGCCCGACGGGCTTCCGATCGCGACCATATCCATCAGAGTGTGATTGAGGAAGGCTTCGAAATCGTGATACGGTGTTCCGCCATATTCCCGAGCCAGGCGCGCGACTTTGCTGGGATTGGTACCGTATATCGCAGCGAGTTCTGCGCCGGGAATGGCACAAACCGCACGCGCATGAGTTTCACTGATGTTTCCAGCGCCGATCAGCCCGACGTGAGTGGTCATGTATCGTCGTGTCGGTCACGTATAAATGAGTGATCGATGCGCGAATATATCATGCGGAGCGCAGCCAGGGCTGACACGAGGCTCTTTGCTTGGCGCTGCTGAAAACGAGTACTCAGAGTTTATGATTTGTTTCTTAGGGTGATGTTTGCGCATCGTGGGGGCGAGAGCGACATGTCGAAAAATAATGCAGCACGACGAGAGTTCCTGAAGTTTGGTGGCGCGGGCGCGGCCGGGATGGCTTTTGGCTCTTTATCAGTTGCGGGAACTGCCACGCCAATGCCTCCGTCTTCGGGTCAGTACGACGTGAGGACGTTTGGGGCAACTGGCGACGGCAAGAGTATGGACACGCCTGCGATCAACAAAGCGATTGCAGCGGCGTCCGAGGCAGGCGGCGGCACCGTTACATTCGGGGCCGGACAATATCTGTGCTACTCAATCCACCTCAAGAGCAATGTTGTTCTCTATCTCGGAGCTGGAGCGACCATTGTCGCCGCCGAGTCGCCGAATGGCGGCAGCGGAGGAGGCTACGATGCTCCCGAACCAAACGCTTGGGATAAATATCAGGACTTCGGCCACAGCCATTGGCAGAACAGTTTGATGTGGGGCGAGGATCTCGAAAATGTTTGGATTCTGGGTCCCGGTTTGATTTGGGGGAAAGGATTGAGCCGCGGAAGTGGCGACAAAGCGCTGGATCGGGGGGTGGGAAACAAGGCCATCAGCTTGAAGAATTGCCGCAATGTTACATTTCGTGATTTTTCAATCCTTCACGGCGGGCATTTTGCCATTCTCGCGACGGGCGTCGATAACCTGGCCATTGACAATCTGAAGATTGACACGAATCGTGATGGCATCGACGTCGACTGCTGCCGCAATGTGCGAATCTCGAATTGCAGCGTCAACTCTCCCTGGGACGACGGCATTTGTTTGAAGAGTTCGTTCGGACTCGGTTACGCCCGATCGACGGATCACGTGACAATTACTAATTGCTATGTGACTGGTGGCTACGAGGAAGGCACGCTACTGGACGCGACCTACAAGCGGATCAGCCCAGACAAGGCTCCGCGCAACGGCAGGATTAAGTTTGGGACTGAATCAAACGGTGGCTTCCGAAACGTCACTATCTCCAACTGCGTCATCGACCTATGTCAAGGGATTGCGTTGGAATCCGTGGACGGGGCCCTTCTCGAAGATGTTTCTATCAGCAATATCACGATGCGAGAACCCGTCGATGTGCCTTTTTTTATTCGGCTGGGGAGGCGCATGCGAGGTCCGGATGGAGTTGCGGTTGGGCAACTGCGGCGGGTAAAGATCAGCAACGTTGTCGTGTCCGGCGCAACTTCGCGGCAGGCTTCGATCATCACCGGCATTCCCGGCCATCCGATTGAAGACTTGGCATTCGACAACATTTTCATCCTGCACGAAGGCGGAGGCAGTGCGGAAAGCGTAAAAATTCAGCCGGGAGAATTGGAAAAAGACTATCCCGATCCGAACCGGTTTGGAGTTATGCCGTGTCACGGTTTCTTTGTTCGCCATGCGAAAGGAATTTCGTTTCGTGATGTCGAAGTCCGTTACGAAAAAGAGGACTTGCGGCCGGCGATTCGACTCGATGACGTTGTCGGCGCGGATTTCACGCACGTGAAGCTGGCACATGCCAATGGTGTTCCAGTATTTACTTTGAGAAACGTGGCGGACTTCAATTTGTACCAGACAAGGCCGTATCCCGATACGCACCTCGAGAATGTGCAAGAGCAGGCTTTGTAGAAAAAATCTAATCGCTTGCTTCCAGCATTTCTTGGACCCGATTCCAAATGGAGGGTTCGACCGGCACACCTTGCTGCATGTTTTCCTGCCGCAACCCCGCGTTTATCCTGGGAACTTGCACGAAAAAGGCGCTACCCCTACTCAAAGTCGATTTTCTCGAATCCCAAACCTTGCAGCAAACCATTGATTGTGGAAACAGCATTCTGTTGCGCGGTTCGCAGAATGCCGTCTGAGATTGCGGCCTCCTGCATTTGGCGTTCCGCTTCCTGGCGCACTTGTGTTTCCAGATTCGGGTCAGTCGGCACTAGAAGCCCGGTTTGCCTGGAATAAACTCGCGTCCTTGCGCTGTCGAGCCGAGTACGAAATACTTGCGGCGTCGGAAGATGCAACTGAATCTGCTTGCCATCCACTTTCACGTCCCCGGGCTTTAGGTCTGTGAAATCGATGCCGGCGACAACTTCGCCATGTACCAGCATCAGCAGGCGATCTCCTGCCAGAAAATTAGGGAGGATAGGATTCTCTTTCGCGCCGGTCACCACCTTGTCCATGGTGTAAACGACGGTCTCCAGCCGCTGCAAACGCTGAATGCGATCGACCACAGTCGGCTGGCTCACATCGATACTGAGAGTCCTGCCTGTCACCGTTGACCAAGCACGTCTCAACAACTCTCGCCCTGAATTGCGCGACAGCATCATCGAGCCGATCAAGCTGACGGATGATACCCCGAGGAATATTCCGATGATCAGAGCAACGGCAGAGAACCGATAGGATCGAGCGAACTTTGAAAAGCGGGCGTTCGCATCAGGAAGATCAGACATCTTAAGAGGCTATCACCAAGAGAGCGATCGCTGGACCTGGCAGCGAAGCACAGAAAGCTCACCCACGAGCGCACTCATTGGTCATGCGCGGCCGATAGTTCAGACTCTTGAGTCTTGGCGACGGAGTATTTCCAAAGGTCGTTGAATTTGCCGCCGCCCGCGACAGAAAGATAATCGCCACCACCGAAAAGCCAAAGGTTTCCGGCAGTATCAATCCAACCAGTAGAGCTATCACGGGCACCCGGAACCGTCCTGGGGGTACCGGTTCCTTCGGTTCCGTAGCGCCCCGGTTGGTCGGTGGCGCTTGATCCGCTGACCCAAGTCCACTCGCCGTCACTAAACTTCCACAAATCGTTAAGATCTCCAAAGGTGGTCGAGAGCGAGGCAAAACCAAATCCACCGAAAAGCCAGAAGGCTCCCGCAGAATCGGTCCAACTGAGAGCATTTGTACGGGCTCCGGGAACGTTATGCGGTCCCGGCTTACCCAAGGTACCGTAGCTTCCTGGTTGAGCAATGACTTTGGCGCCGCCCATCCATGTCCATTCGCCCGCGTTAAACTTCCAGAGGTCGTTCAGATTGCAAGGCAGTGCTCCTCCAGATTGCCGACAAAGCGCTCCGTTCGAATCATTGCCCTGTCCGCCGAAGAGCCAGAGATTTCCGGTGCCGTCGATCCAGGTTACCGAGTTGCTCCGCGCTCCCGGAATATTGTGAGTACTGGCCGTTCCTAGCGTGCCATACCTCCCGAACGCATTGAAGACTTTCGAACCGGTGATCCAGGTCCACTCGCCGCCGCTGTACTTCCACAGGTCGTTGAGAATTCCAAGGTTTCCATCGGAGTCATAACCGAACCCGCCGAAGAGCCAGAGACTACCCGAGGCATCGGTCCACGTAGAGGCGCTGACCCGTGCCCCCGGTACATTCGATGGAGCAGCGGCCCCCTTCGTGCCGTAGTCACCCTTTTGATCCGCCGTTTCCGCACCGCTCATCCATGTCCATTCCCCGGCACTGTATTTCCAGAGGTCATTGAGCCTTCCACGAGCCCCGGTCGAATCGATCCCAAGTCCGCCGAAGATCCAGAGGTTTCCGGATGAGTCTGTCCAACTGACGGATTGGTAGCGCGCTCCCGGAACGTTTTCCGGCGCCGCAATCCCGAGACTTCCATAGTTCCCAGCTTGCTCAGTCAAGTTTGACCCGCTGACCCACGTCCATTCTCCGTCGCTGTACTTCCACAGGTCATTCAGATCGCCGCCTTGGGCATTGAGCGAGTCGTTGCCATAACCACCGAAGAGCCAAAAATTGCCGGACAAATCCATGACGCTGACAGGGTTCACGCGCGCTCCGGGACTGTTAACGGGGGAAGCTATACCTTCGGTGCCATACACTCCCAGTTGATTGATAGTGTTGGAGCCGCTCATCCATGTCCACCCAATGAACGTGGAGGGAGGAGCCGGCGAAACCGCGTCCGTGGCGCCAGAGCACGCAGCAAGACCCAACAGCAAGGCTCCGCCGATTAGAAACGGACGCAACCTCAACCTGATTTCCATACAGAAGCTCCAATTCGTATCTGAAAACCCAGGTCGGCCCTAATTGTTCCGCCGATAGCTAGGATGCGATCGCCTGCACGGTTGCCGTCTGGAAGACGAGGGAGGGCTGCGGGCTCACTTCAATCAATCTGCGCTCGCGTGCCTCGGAAGCTTACGCGAAAACTGGCGATCACGGGAGATTAAAAAGGCGTGAATAGCGGCTTTCTGCAAAGATCAACAAGTGCAAATATTTTCATCCTGGAGCGAGGCTGGCGGACTGAGTGGGAAAACTCTGATCATTCCCCGCTTGGTTTGTTCGGGACGGACTTATTCATGGACGTGATCGTTGGGTCGCCTCCCAGACTCCCGTCGGAAACTTCGTTGCGTAAGATATTCAAACCCGACATTGCGTCACGAATCGCCATTCGCTCGTCTTCCGTCCCACCGTGATCGCTACTGAGGACCTGCATACGGGACGTGATGGCCTGTTCTGCCGTTTTAACGAGGTTGGGCAGTTTAGAACGATCCGTCTCCAAAATGGCGGCCTCGTAGGACGGTAGCCAGGGGTAGTCCACTTTCATATAGCTCCTAGGCGCCAGAAGATGCGAATGGCGCCGTCGTTCTTTGTTTCTAGAGCTACAATTGTTGCCTTAGGGAGGCAAATCGCGAAGCAGGAATTCTGTCCAATTACCGTTGTCGGCTAGGGAAATCCCTGACAGGCGAGAACTCAATTTCCATACGCGATTCGCGGACGAATTGCTTGCTTCTTATGAAAACTCCAACTCACCCGGAACCGGACCATGGACGAACAGGATCCACGATTCTTCACGTCGATGACACCGACGCTCAACGGTACGCTGTATCCCGCATGTTGAAACACGCCGGCTTCGATGTGCTGGAAGCGAGAACTGGAAGAGAGGCATTGGAAATGGTAGAGGGGCTTCCCGACCTCGTCATCCTGGACGTGAACCTACCCGATATTTCCGGCTTCACCGTATGCAAACAGATCAAGGGAAATGAATCGACATCTCGAATTCCAGTCTTGCATCTTTCTGCGACCATGGTCTCCACGGATGCCAGGGTAGCGGGTCTCGAAGGGGGGGCAGATGGATATTTGGTTCAGCCGGTGGAACCGAATGAGCTGATCGCCACGATTCGAGCGCTGTTGCGGGTCAGAAAAGCCGAAGAAGCGTTGTGGAAATCGGAGCAGCAATATCGTCTGTTTTTTGAAACCAATCCTCTTGCGTGCTGGGTGTTCAGCACGTCCGATTTCAAGATTCTAGCGGTGAATGAAGCGGCAGTGAAACAATACGGGTATTCCCGCGAAGAGTTCATGACATTGAGTTTCGGGGACATCAGCCCGGAAGAGTGGGCGAATCGGACTGGTTCCGACGTGCCCCCATTTCGATCCGCGACCGCGCTTCAGCACAAGACGAAAGCTGGCCAATGGATCGATGTGGAGGAAGTATGGGCGCCCCTACACCTCGGCGGGAGTGATGCCAGACTTGCCATTGTCCAGAACGTATCTGAGAAGTTGAAGCAAGAGGAGACACGAAGGCGAGAAGAGATGAGGCGCCTCCTTCTGGAGCGTGTTCTAGAAGCCCAAGAGGAAGAGAGGCAGCGAATCGCGCGCGAGCTGCATGACGAGGCCGGTCAACTGATGACATCCCTCCTCGTGGGGCTCAGGGCCGTCAGCGACGCTCGCCAATTGAAAGATGCGAAAACGCAAGCCAAAGCGCTACGAAAGATTGCGTCGAAGGCAATCGAAGAAGTGGGTCGACTGGCGCGCGGCTTACACTCGAGCGTTCTCGACGAACTTGGGTTAAGGGATGCGTTGCAGAGGTTCGTCCGCGACTATGCTGCGACGCATCGTGTTCGGGTGAATTTGGAGTTCGGACAGACTCCCACTCTCCGTCTCGACAAACCTGCTCAAATCGGTCTCTATCGCATCATCCAGGAAGCATTAACCAACGTAGCTCGACATTCGGAAGCCGAGGAAGTCTCCGTCGCCTTCGATTGGCAAGAACCTATCCTCCGACTGACGATCCGAGACGATGGCACGGGATTCAAGGCGAGCGAAGTCGGGGAACGTCCGTCGAAGCATCTGGGCATTGAAGGAATGCGGCAACGGGCGTCCATGCTAGGAGGTACGTTTTACATCAAATCTGAGCCCAACAGAGGCACGGTGATCGAAGTGCAATTTGCTCTTCCGGAATCCGAAGATACCATGCTCAGAAACGGTAAGTCTGAATAACTGATGCCTAGAACTGGGAAAATTCGACTGGTCGTGGCTGATGACCATGCCATTCTGCGAACTGGCTTGAGGATGCTAATCAACGCCCAGCCGGACATGGAAGTCGTGGGAGAAGCAGAGGACGGGATCGAGGCCGTGCAAGCGATCCAGAAAGTAAATCCTGACGTCGTCATTCTCGACGTGACCATGCCGAGATCTGGCGGATTGGATGCAATCAAACACATTGCAGCGCGAAATCGTTCGACCCGAGTTCTGCTTCTCACGATGCACGAAGAGCCCGCTTATTTGAGGACTGCTCTAGCGGCTGGAGCGGCAGGTTATGTGTTGAAAAAAAGCGTTGACGCTGACTTGTTGTCCGCCATTCGAGCTGTTTCCAAAGGGCGAACCTACGTCGATTCTGAACTCGCGGAAATTCTAGTTCGCGATGCGTTCAGCAAAGACGACGTTTCCAACTCTGCAGCGAATAGCGTGTTGAGCGACCGCGAGTTGCAGGTGTTGAAGCTTGTCGCCGAAGGATTCAGCAGCCGCGAAATTGCAGAGCAAATTTATATCAGCACGAAAACCGTGGAAACCTATCGCGCCCGTTTCGCAGAAAAACTGGGCCTTAAGTCCCGCGCACAGATCGTGCGATATGCGCTCAACCTTGGTCTCCTGGCCTCCGAAAAATTTACTGTTGGCAAAAAGCGCACGAAACTCCAGTCGTAGTTTGTTGGATATCTTACAGAAATTAGGAAAATCCCCGACACTTTCAGGTCCGTTGCGCTGGCAACATAACGAGTGCGCTCACAAGCGCCGACCGAGGGATACAGGCATTGGGATCAGGGGCGAAGACTATTCTCTGCGTGGAAAGGGAGGGTATTCAAAGAGAAGAGCGTGCGGCAGCCCTGGCAGAAGTTGGATTTGCGGTCATCCTGACCCAGGATGTTCGAGAG
This sequence comes from uncultured Acidobacteriota bacterium, assembly GCA_963793945.1. Lineage (GTDB taxonomy): Bacteria > Acidobacteriota > Terriglobia > Terriglobales > Acidobacteriaceae > Sulfotelmatobacter. The sequence goes on from CAWCCE010000007.1 coordinate 160,850, forward strand.
GCTTTGAGGATATTTATTTCCCAAGAGTTGGACGCAGTGCTCTTGGAGCTGCGGCTGGGAAACGGAAAGAAAAGCTCCTTGCGCGCTGAAATGAACTCGATTCGCCCCCGCGTGCCGATCATAGCGCTATGCTCTGAGGATTCGAAATCGGGTGCAGCTCGTTTCTTTGACCACACCTTTCGAGACGGAAAAGGGAATGGAGCTCTAATTGAGATTCTTCGGGAATTATTCGAGCTGAACGAGGGCCGTACAAAATAAGGGTGGCCAGCTAGGCAACGGTTTCGGCGGATGTCTCGGATGTCGTGCACGGGAAAGTCACGACAATCGTCGTACCGTTGCTGTCCGATTCGATCGTCAGTCCTCCGCCCATTTGAGTGACCCGCTCCCGCATGCCTCGCAGTCCGACGCCAGCGCGTATGCCTAGTTTTATCTGCTGTTGTTTCTCCAGAGGGATTCCGCGCCCGGCGTCTCGGATTTGCAGATTCAGGCAATCGGAATTCGCGCTGAGCCGGATGTTGGCAGTGGGGCTTTGCGAGTGTCGATGAATATTTCCCAGGCCCTCTTGGACAATTCTGAATACGGCCGTCTCCAATTCGGGTGTAAATCGTTCAAAGCCGGGCGACACATCAAGACTGACCTTGATACCGCTTCGTTGGCTAAACTCCTCGACATACCAACGAAGAGCGGAAGGAAGTCCCCTTTCGTCGAGCAGAGGAGGATGCAATAGGTGTGAAATTGTACGAATGCCCTGAAGAATCTGTTGGACGAAGGCTCGATTTTCGAGGAAAGCTTTATTCGCTTGTGGGCTTAGCGCGGGCAATTCCAACTCGACGACAGCCATGTTCATACTCATCGCGGCCAGCAACTGTCCGACACTGTCGTGTAGTTCACGTGCGATCCGTCGCCGTTCTTCGTCTTGCAACTGTAGAATGCGGCCTGAGAGTTCTCGAAGACCTTCATTGGCGATTTTTAGTTCGGCAGTACGCTCATTTACGCGCATCTCAAGCGTGGTGTTCAGTTGCGACAACTCGCGGCGAGCCATTTCCGCTGCTTCAGCCTGCTGGCGTGCTGCCGTTTCCGCTCGTTTTAAACGGAGAAGTGCGCCGACAGTGGCCACCAGTTCAGCCCGATCGATGGGTTCAGCCAGGTAAGCGTCAGCGCCGCCTTCCAGCCCCTGAACCCGCGATTGAGGATCGACGAACGTAGAAGAAACGTGCAGAACCGGAATATGAGTGGTAGCCGGATCCGCTTTGATTTTTCGGCAAACCTGGAACCCGTTCATGTCCGGCAGGTTTATATCGAGAGTGATCAAGTCCGGAAGTTCAGCGGCGCGGGCGAGTGCTTCGGCGCCTGTTCTTGCTTCGACAACTTGATAACCAGCATCGCGGAGCGATCGAGCAACCGAATAGCGAAGCGCATCATTATCGTCGACCGTAAGAATGCGGATCGTTTCTCTGCCCGGCGGCTCGACCCGAAAGGCCTCCCATCGGGCTGCGTCTCTCATTTCGATGGAATCAGACATTGCCAACCACTTTCCCCGATACCAAATTGAGAGGAAATCCGGCTTTGATGAAAGCATCCGCAAAATGCGCCAGAGAGAGTTCTCGCGACCGCGACTCCTTGGAGACGATCGCGACCGCGTCAGCGAGCAACATTCGCTCCCGAGCATCCAATACTTTCGACGTGTGAATGATTACCGGGATCTTCGCAGTCCGCGGGTTTTCCTTGAGCTTGCTGAGCACTTCGAATCCCGACAGATCAGGCATCGCCAGATCAAGAATTACCAAGTCCGGACTGGCTTCGCTAGCCCGCCGGAGACCTTCCTGGCCTCCATTTGCCTCGGAGAACCTTAGTTCTGCCTGCCCCAATACGGACTTCACCAGATATCGTGATATTTCGTCATCATCAATGATTAGAACTTGACGCTGGGCCACGCGCTTCGCAACGGCGTCGAGCTGGTGAAGCAGCCAGACCCTATCGACCGGTTTGGGATGAAACCCATCGGCGCCCAGCGCGAGCGCCTTTTCTTGATTGTCTACAACCGTGACCACGAAGATTGGAATGCCGGTCGTCGCCGGATTCTGTTTCAGCTCTTGCAGCAATTCCCAAGAGTGTTCACCCTGAAGCAGCACATCCAGAACCACGGCCACTGGACGGAACTCGCGCAATGTTTGGCGAGCTTCTTTAAGATCCTTCGCAGGGATAACTTGAAATTGCGTGCCCTTCAGGTATTTTTCGTAAATGAAGAGTGCCTCGCGATTATCTTCGACGACGAGCACCGGCAACTTATCGGTGTCCAGCTCGCGTTTAACGTCCGGTACATAGGAAACTTCTGCTTCTCCGGAAAAACGGATGGGAATTGCAGTGAAAAAAGTTGAGCCTACTCCGACCTGGCTTTTGACATACACATTACCACCGAGCAACTGGGCGAGCTTGCGAGACAGAGGCAATCCGAGGCCGGTTCCTTTAACCGCCTTTTGTCTCTGACCTTCGACTTGGACCCACTCCTGAAAAATCCGCTCCTGATCCTCTTCCGCGATTCCAATTCCCGTGTCCGCAACGGCAAAGACCACAGTCTCGTCATGACCGCGCTCTACGGAAACGCGCACTTCGCCACGCTCCGTGAACTTCAATGCATTTGATATGAAGTTTCTCAGGATCTGCGAAACTTTGGCTTCATCTGTGTGAAGTTCGGGCAGGTCAGACGGTTCATCGAAGACCAAATTCACAGAAGAGTTTTGACTCAACAAGGGTCTCAACATACCGCGCAATGCGGCGAAGACGCCGTCGACCTTGAAGTGCGAGGCGCGGATGCTTACCTTGCCGGCCTCTACTTTTGCCAGATCCAGCAAATCGTTTACTAGATCGGTTAAGTCTTGCGCAGAGCCGCGAATGAATTTGACTTGTTTTTCCTGCTCAACGGTTAGGTCACCATCTAAACGGTCTAACAGAATTTGGCTCAGCGCCGTGATCGAATTTAGGGGGGTCCGGAATTCGTGGCTCATATTGGAGAGAAAATGGCTCTTCAACTCAGACGCTCGTTGCAGGAAGTCAGCCTTGTCGTTGAGTTCGGCGTATAGAGCGACGACGCCTCGATTGGTTTCATCGAGCTCGCGGTTGAGGTTGGCGAGTTCTTCCTGCCGCGCCCGAAGCTCCTGGAGGGTGTTCAGCAGTTCCTGGTTTTGCTGTTTCAATTCCTCGTAAGGATCCTGCGAGGCCCGCTCGATGCTGGAAAGAACACTGTCTAACTCGCCGGGCTTGAAGCGCGAAAAGCGACGGGGAACTTTTTTCCCCAAGACCACCGTTGTGCCTTGGCGAGCCGTCGTTTCAATCTTGAAGTGATCCATCAGCCGCTTCGCGCCCAAGAGGCCCAAACCCATACCGGTCTGCGACACATACCTCCCGCCCATGATTTCTTCCAGATTCGCGATACCCCGGCCTTGATCCCGTAGCGTTATGACCAGCATCTTTTCCGGCTGATCTTGGATGGCGAATTCCGCCCGACCTCCGCCCGCGTATTGAAATGTGTTTCGCGCGATTTCGGAGACGGCCGTAGCGATACGAGTCTGATCTTGGGCCTCGAACTTTAATGCCGCGGCAATCGTGCGTGCTTTCTGCCTCGCCAGCACTACATCATTTTCGAGCCGGATATCGATGCTGAAAAGATTCAGAGTCATGGAGTACACGTGACCTAGAGTGTCTTGGCAACCAAAACCGTAACGTCATCCCGGCCGCGGGAAAAATCGCGATGCAGCATCGCTGCGATCAGACTGGGATGCTTGCTCCAAATGCCGGGGTAGCGCTCCAAATCCCAGCGAGAACCCAAGCCGTCAGAATGCATGATTACGATGTTGTCCGCATTCCAGGGATACGTGAACTCCTGAACCCTAGGCATGAGGTGGCCCGCGGTGCCATTGTGAGAAGCCATGCTGCGACTGGAGGCTGGCGAGATGATCGACGCCGAGATATTGCCAACGCCGGCAAAGGCGATGAGTCCTTTTGCTTGTTGAATTCGGGCTACTGCGACGGCGGCTCCCCTCGTCTTCTTCAGCGCATCGTGAATATCCCGGAGAATATCAAGTGGCGAATCAGTTCGCGCCCGCGCCAGAACTTGCTCTGCTTCTCTGGCCGCTTCGGAGGCAAGCACGCCGTGCCCAAGGCCATCGACTACCATCAGAACCACCGAATCTGCGAAACTGCGGCGTCCCCAACCGTCTCCACATTCCTCTTCGCCACGAATGGGCTCGGAAATCGCAGCCGTACTCAAAGTCCCGTCGATCGGCGGATGGTGGTGATTACCCTCCCAAAATTCGGAGCGGATCAGCGTTCCGACTCCAGTTGCTGAGTAGACCTCAAAAATGTCGGAGACCCGTTGTACGGCGCCCAGGCCGCTCCCCATCGAGCCCGCCGTAGAGTGCCCGTCCTGCAGAGCTCTGGCGACGTCGGCAATTCCAGGTCCGTTATCGATTGCGATGAGACGCAATCCGGAGTTTCCGTTCTCGCGAACCCGTTGCAAGAGCAAAGTGCCATTTCCCGCGTGCTTCACCAAGTTGGTGGCCATCTCGGTGGCGGCCAATGCGGCGGCGCCGGAGCGCACTTCGCCGAACTGCAGATCATGGGCGAATTCAGCCGCTTTCCGGCGTGCTTCTCCCGCCTGACTCGAATCTCTAACCTCAATCATCATGTGTTTATTTCCAGCGGGTGATCGTGATGCGCGTTCCCTCGCCGGGTCGGGAAACGATGTCAAACTCATTTACCAGGCGCTTGGACCCTCCAAGCCCAAGTCCCAACCCTGAGCCAGTCGTGAATCCGTCACGCAGCGCCAATTCAATGTCGGGAATGCCCGGGCCTTGATCCTCGAAAGTCAGGCGCAGACCGACCCGCGGTCCATTCAACGTCTGTATCAGCATGGACCCGCCGCCGCCATAAATTATGGTATTGCGCGCCAATTCGCTTGCTGCGGTAATGATCTTGGTTTGATCTACAAGGCTAAGACCAAGCTGGCCCGAAACCTCGCGCACGCGCCGCCGTACCATCACCACATCTGGCTCAGATTTTACGGGTACGCTTTCAGTCGACACGACTGCCATAAAGTTCCTTGTTGGCGCGGACCGAAGCTCTGAGCAGCTCCATGCCGGCGTCTACATTCAACGCCGTGCGGACACCGGGAAGGGATAGTCCCAACTCCACCAAGGTGATCGCAACGGCGGGCTGCATACCGACCACGACCGTTTCCGCGTCAAGTACGCGAGACATCGCCGCGATGTTGCTGAGCATTCGGCCAATGAAGGAATCGACAATCTCAAGGGTAGAGATATCGATTAAGACCCCTCGTGCATCCGTCTGACTGATGGTCCTGGTCAGGTCATCCTGTAGTGCCATCGCCAAGCGATCATGCATATCTACCTGGATCGTGACCAGCAAGAATTCACCCATCTTCAAGATAGGAATTTTTTCCAATGATGCTCCTAACCCTTCGCAGTTTCACGAACGAAGCTAATCCCTAACCTTTGCAATGCCACCGAGAAAGCCGCAGCTAGCGTGGATTTGGTCGTCACATCCAGAAGGTTGATGCCTAAATGAACGATCGTTTGGGCAATCTGCGGCCGCACTCCACTGATAATGCAATCCGCGCCCATCAACCGGGCCGCCGTCACGGTCTTCAACAAATGCTGCGCTACCACCGTGTCCACGGTTGGCACGCCGGTGATGTCGATGATGGCTACTCGCGAATTGGTCTGCACTATGGCTTGCAGCAGAGACTCCATCACAACCTGGGTTCTGGCGCTATCCAAGGTGCCAATGATCGGCAGGGCCAGGATCCCGTCCCAGAGCTTCACAACAGGAGTGGACAGTTCCAGCAATTCTTCCTGTTGGCGCCGGACGACCTCTTCCCGGCTCTTCAAATAGACTTCCATGGTGAACAGCCCCATCGCGTCCAGCAGTTCATTTAATTTCCAAATCTCCGCTGCCATGGCGTCGGCATCGCCTCGATGCTGATTCTGGATCTCATTGAACAAAGGACGCTTGAGGGAAAATACGAAGGTCGCTGTTTCCGACGGCTTAAATCCCTTCTGCGACCGGCTCCGAGAGATATCGCTCAACATATCTCTCACTCCTTCAAAGGCCGGCGACTGAAAATTCGCTGAATCCGATTCGGTTGCCTGTCTCATGAGTTGAAGGAAACGCGAGCACTCCGCCCGCAAGTCCGACTCTCGGATGAGGTCGCTGCGTCGAGTGGAACCGCTCATTTCCTTGAGCCACTCGTTCAGCACTTTTTCGGAGTTCTGGTTCAAAACACCGGCAAGACTTTTGTGGTTTCGATTCGATTGGATCTCGCTCATATCAGAAATCGCCCTCCGACCATGCGCTCAAAGGCACGACCGCTTAAATACTTCATATTCTGTTCTTGGCAAACAAAAGACTGAATTCGCGGGTGAAAAAAGCAAAACGAAAATGTGTGAAATTATAACGCAGCCACCAATATGCATTCCGTCGCTTGCCGAACAGTCCATGCTACGACGCTTGCGGATTGACGCCCTCAGCCGCAGGCTAAGGCATCCACCTAAGAAAGCATGTGAAAGGCAACGACCGCCATACATGGTTCTTGGTAGGGAAACCGTTGAAAAACATCAAAAAGCCCGGTCATTCCGGCCCCCGCTTTTAGAACCCGGCCGAAGAATCGATGGTACGAATCTGGGAGTTTCCCTGACTGCGGACCAGGCGTTCATTGGCTATCGTGTCAGGATGAAGGGGCTCAAGATTCCCCACCTTCGTCTTGCCAAACCGTACCCTCCCACTTTTGGGTGCTCGGTATGTCCCGCAACGTTTGAAGGGCCTAAGGGCCGCAAAGGGCTGGCGAAGGAGTTTGCCGACCACGTTCGGCGGGAGCATCGTAGTCCCAACGAGCCCCTGCAGAAAGAAAGCCCTGAACAGGCAGTCTGATTTTGCTCGCGGCTGCCGCTCATCGAAACAGGTTTAGAAGCGCGTGGCAAAGGGGCAGCGTTTGCCATCGTGACCGGACGAGTCGTGTTCTTTGAGCAAAGCAATCGCGAAACGTTCTGCCCGAACAGCCGCATCCCTTTCTGCAGGACCGAGGCTAGGAAGGGCAGCTAGTCTACGAATGTCTGATAGGTGTTGCTCAAGTTCGTCCTTGGTCCGGCATTCCATTCAATTATTCTCCACCATCGGTCATATGTTCGCGGCCTGCGGCTATCATGGCGCACTTCTACCAATATTGCGAATGTCGGAGAACCGGAATGGCACGAACGTGCTGAGGGGAGGGCTGTATCGAGCCTTGGCGAAGTTACGATCTTGGTTCTTCTACAGCTCAATCCCGATATGCACGTGGCCTGAATTCCTGCTATGAATACGCCTCGTTGAAGGTAAGAGAGAGGTCAGTTTGTGCCCGAGGGCTCACTTTGCATCAGTGGACAACCAGGCCATCAAAACCAAGCACTATCCGCTGTCCCTACTGCGTAGAAATCGATAACTTCCTGGCAATGTCACAGCAGAAAGGCGACGATTGGTTTTTCTGCAACCACTGCGGCCATCTCGTTCTGCCTAGGAATCCGCTATTCCAGTGTACGTGCAGGAATTGTGTCCGCGTCTATCGGATGGACCGCAAACCCAAACGAACGCGCATGCGCTCGCTTAAGGTTCGTTTGCGGCAGTTTCTGAGGCGCTTTCGTTAAGCCTTACTGCTCCTTATTTCTCGCAGGCTGGGTGCCCACAATCACATCCGATCTCTTCTTCTTTAGGCCCGGCTTCTTTGCAGAACTGGCTGCAAAACTTTTCCCCTTCGGCAGGAACGCAAAGACACGGCAGGTGAGCGCATTTCTTACTTTGAGTAGCCATCGATTCCGTCCTCACTTTCCACGCAAAAAACGAGGGCAGTCGAGAAGGTCGTAATGTTGGGTGTTCAACACCAACGCTAACCTATGACTGCCCTAACGATCTGACAGTATTCTGCCACTGTCAGGGTCGGGCCGCCATCGGTAGAAAACTGTAGTTGACGGTGTCGCAATCACCAGTAAAGAACGGCGATGCGCAAGGGATTTGATTGCCATCGAATGCGACCCAATCTCTTGGCTCTGGCCGAGGATCGGCGTGCGTTTCCGCCGCCTAAGTCTTGCGTTTGCTCTGCACGGACCGAGTCCAATGAACGACGGACAGGACAACGATGGGGACTGCAAGTACCAGAAACTCGAACATGCCCGAGCCTCCATCGAGTGAAAATCCAAAGAGCCGTTCGATAAAATTCATAGTCTTCTCCTTTGTGAAATCGGGATTCCAGGAAAAAGGCAGCCTACTCGTAGCGAACCTCATACTTTGCCTTTTTCATCGTGTTCCTCGTCCTGGCAACAATCGTCAGCAGATCCTTCGCAACAACATGGGTCGCAGGGATCCTTACAACAGTCCTTTTTGCAGTCGTCACAGCCACACTTGCAGCCACCTTGATTCCAGATGGTGTAGGCCATCAGATCCATTGTTTCGACGGGCGTGTCCGGGTCGTCACTCGTGATCACCAGTTCGCTCGCCACCGGACACTTCTCCTGTGCCTTATACCGAATGACAACGCCCAGGCTCGATCCAGGATGCAGCGTCGCGGGGAATGGATTGTTAATCAATTTCCAGAAACAACTCTTCCGTTTCAAGGCAACACTCTTCACATGTAGGGCGCAGTCACCGACGTTGCAGATGGTCAAGGTGCGCTCAGCGCGGCAGCATGCCTTCACTCCACCGAAACATAGCGATCCGGTTACAGCGAGTTTGCCGGAGGGGGCGTCACCGGCGACATGAACCGCCATCGGGCTCGTCGGATCATTGCTTGTGACCGTGATGGTTGCGCTCGTTGGCCCGATCGCAGTTGGCTCAAAGCGGATCGGCACCGGCAGAGAATCGCCCGCCGCGACAGTCAGCGGGTACGACAGCACTTCGGGCACATGGAACGCTCCCGGGGAGACAGAGATGCCGGTAACTGAAAGCGTGCATTTGCCGCTGTTGTTGAGAATCAAAGGTTCGTCCGCGAAAGATCCACGGCAAACTCTGCCAAATCGTCCTTTATTAGCCAGAATCAGGCTCAGCCGCGGCGGTGGACAGTTGCCCGAGACCGCGATCTTATGTGGACCGGCCGGATCGTTGCTGAAGACCGTGATCGTGCCGCTCGCCGCGCCGAAACTTCCTGGCTCAAAGCGAATGACCACGTCTGCCGATTCTCCTTTGTCGATCTTCATCGGGTACGAAATGACATCGGGCACCAGGAATGGAGACGACGCGGTGATCTTCGTAATGAAAAGCGGGTCCGATCCAGCGTTGTTAAGCGTGAGGATTTCGTCCGCGAACGACCCCTTGCAAACGTTGCCAAAAGCGCCTGCGCTCGCGATCGCTGTCACAAGGCGGGGCGGTTCGTTCATGAGCTTGAAGAAGAAGGGGTCGATGGATATCGGGACCGGCGTAACGTCGTCAAGTTCCAGCAAAGTGTGCGTGGTAAAGTTGGCATTCCGTTGATAGAAGACGCCGCTGGGAAAATTCTTGTGATCCGGCGTGTTGTTGGCGCAGAACACACCGTAGAACGTCCGGTCTACAGCCAAGAGTCGAACGTAGTCTCCGAGATAAGGGAAAAATGTCCGGGCGGGCGCGTTTGACGGAGTCGACGAAAGGACATGAGTCGACCACGAACCGGCAAAGCCATCATGCGATAGCTCGACACGAGTCTCCCAAGTGCTCCCTGAATTCGTCAGCGTCTGATAGAGAAATCCGACACGTCCTTCTTCATCGATCGCAAGAGCAGGATTGATGCAGTTGTCAATCGTCCGTAGATCGCTCGACCATGATGTTCCGCGCGTGGTCGACCGCTGCAGGTGCATGGTCAGTGGCGGGTTGCCCCCGGGGAAATCGGCCCATGCCAGGTATACAGTGGAACTATCCCTGGGATCGACTGCGATGGCGACATGATTTCCGCCGCGTTCCTGGCCGATAAAGTTCACGAGGTTGGCCCACGGCAGCGTAACGTTGGAACCAACGCGGAAGCCGGCTTTGAGATCACCCGGATCGACCAGCGCGGTAAATGGCGTGCCCCCCTGGCCCCAGTTGTCATCGCGGCAGACAATCACATCGCTCGGATAATTGCCATTTCCAAAATACGCCGGATGCCAATCGACGTAGGCGGCATAAATCGTGCCGTCAGGGTGCGAGACTGAGCGGGACGGCGGTCCATTCTGCGATCCGGGCGTTCGACTGCAGATGCCTTTCGGAGCCACACCTGCAGGCGGAGGAGCGGTGGCAGCGTCCTGCGAGAGATCGATCGTCGCCGATTTTGGCGTTGTATTGAAGTTATTGTTGCCGACATAGAGCTTATCCGGCCGTCCAGGCGCGCTCTTTGCCGTGATGGCGTCGACCCACGGCTGGTCCTCGTTGGCGCGGTCTTCGAGAATCGTCATCGTGGCCGCACTCTGGAAGTCGGGCGTCCGAAGAATATTCAGATCTCCATCATCTTGACGGAGGATGCCGCAGTACAGCACGTGAGACGTCGATCCGAAATGAAGCGTGATGTCGCTAGTAGAACTGCCTCCCGGCACAATGGAGTTGAGCGCCCAGGTATGGCCACCGTCAGAAGACACATAGATTGGTGCGAGGGAGCCGCCGCCAGGGTCGGATGTGAAAGCAGTCGCCGCAATGTGTCGCGATTCCGATGGATCCACCGCAACGTTCGGTTCGCTGTCCTGGTTTGTCTCCGCGCTCAGAGACTTTGGGACCATATTAACGACAAAGATTTTCATGGGAATACCCCTCGCTTGAATTACTGCTCGATGCGCTTGATGAGTGTGCGCACGCGCTCGGACTCGGAGACTGGCTGGAAATCGAGCGGGTGAACCATGGCTGGACCGGGCGTTTGATGGGAACGCACTACACCCTCGTGCAGGATGAAGATGCCGGCATCGCCGACTTGAACTTTCGGAGATCTGTACCAGGCGACGTCGGTGCTGTGGGCAAAGAAAGCTGTGATGCGAAGTTTGCCGTTCTTGTTTTTCTCGTGCTTGGCAGATCCCTTCTCGATGGCCTCGACCTCAATGACACACTCCCACCATTCGGGATCATGCTCGCTGCCCACGCGTTCGCGATGTTCGCTGGGTCCGGCCTTGATCACGGTACCCCGTACCACCAGACGCGCACTACGCAGTTGCCGCAGCAGATTCTCGTCGTCAGATTCCTTCATGGCTTCGTGCACCTCGCGCTCCACGTTCGTCCCGGTAGCGTCGAAGCGGCCTACCTCGCGTACCGCCAAGCCCTCACCGTAATGAAATGCATTCGTAAAGAATACCGCGCGTTTTCTCGACGATGGGTCCGAGCGTTCGTCTGATAAGACGGTAATCTCCCGGCCGGTGAATCCCGCGAGTACGCGTGGCCCTTTCAAAACTTTCTCCACGTGCACGACCGCAGTGGACGGTGTCGCTTGAACCCCTCGTGACGTTACATCTCCGATGCGCTGGATCGCGCCCTCAAAAACAAAGTCAGATTGTTTTGTAAGATCTCGAATAGAAGCGACCATCTCCCACCTCCCGGGAATACAGCGAACCGGCGTTCCGACATGCTGCGGTCACAACTCCGGGTCAGCGCGCGGTTTCGATTTTCCCGTCGCGGTCAAGAAGGCCCCCGTATCTTTCACAGGAACGTTCCGGACTGCGCCCGATTGAATAGTGGCGAATGCGAGGGAATCGTTTCACGGGCAAGTGCACGAAAGTTTCGCCGGGCCGCATGCGGAGACATAGAACGAGGTAGATCGCAAGGGGTGGCAGCTGGTTTTGAAGAAATCAATTCTTAAAAGTGAGCTTTAAGCAACTCTGCGAAGGAAGCAAGAGTCATATCGATGGTCTTTTGAATCGCAATATCTATAAGCTAACACCCTACTGTATAAAATTAGCTAACCATCTTGCCTCATGCATGCTGGGTCATTACCTTCTGCACTTTCGGACATTACTTCTAGTTGGCCCTTGGGTATCTACCTCGAGGGTGAATGCCTCGATAAGGTCCAGAAAGACGCTCGAAAGTCAGCGTCATTCTGAACTCATTATCGAGGTGGTTAGATGGTTTCCGACGTTCCCCCCCAAGCGCGGAAGCACGAGTTTTCCCGAAATACCGGCGTCGTAGCTGTCGCAGGTCTCGCAATTCTCTGTTTCTCGTTAATCCTCACCGGTTGTGCCGGAGCCGGGCTCGCGGCCAATAATCCAAGCCAGTCAGCGCCAAACACCCAGCCTTCGCCCACACCGTCCGTTCGCCGTTATCTGAAAATCTCTGGAGCTCTGCCCACCGCTACTGTGGGCGTGCCCTACAACGCCACTCTCAATGTGGGTAGCGGCACTTCGCCCTACAAGTTCAGCATGGCCTGGGGACACTTGCCCGCCGGCCTTATGCTGGGATCGACTAGCGGAACTATCATCGGGACCCCAACCGCAGTGGGTACCGCCGATTTCGCAGTTCATGTCATCGACGCTCGCGGCGACGGTGGCGCGCAGGAATTTAAACTAACCGTGGTACAACCCGGCTCATTGACTGTAACGGTCAGCCCCGCGACCGCTACAGTGGTTTCGCAAGGCACAGTACAGCTCACCGCATCGGTCACTAACACATCGAACGTTGCCGTCACGTGGACGGCGACTCAGGGAACGATTTCCGCCAGCGGCGTCTTCACTGCCCCCGCAGTTAGCGCCAACACAGCCGCTACAGTAACCGCGACCAGCGTTGCGGATCCGACCAAGTCGGCGATCGCATCCATTACGGTAACGCCGGTGATCCAAGCCGGTCCGGGCGCGGATTACTACGTAGCGCCCAGTGGCAGCGACACCAATCCGGGCACTCTGGACAAGCCGTTCGCATCGCTCGCCAAGGCGCAATCTACGGTTCGGAGCGTGCTGCTGCCCAATCATTGCGGCTCGCGCAACACGCCTATTGTGGTGCAACTGCGCGGCGGTCTATACACCCAGCAAGCTCTCAGCTTCACTTCTGCCGATAGCGGTTGCGGCAGCGCCGCTCCAGTGCTCTATCAAAACTATCCGGGAGAGACACCGATTCTCAGCGGCGGCCACCAAATTACCGGATGGACCAGCATCAACGGCCGCTCCGTCTGCGCGGGAAATACGAACTGCTGGCAGGTCACGCTCGCCACGGGCACGCCCTACTTTGAAGCGCTGTTCTACAACGGGCAGCGTAGATTCCGTCCGCGCCTCGGCAGCACTGCAACGAACCTGATGGGGCAGTACTATCGCGTTAAGAGCCCTGTCCAGAGCTGCAACGGCGGTACGTGCTTCGACCGGTTTGCCTACAACTCTTCGGATCCGATCAGCAGCGCGTGGACGAACCTCTCCTCGCCTTATCCCACGGGAGACATCGAGCTGATCGACTTCGAGAAGTGGACCACTCCGATCGAGCGGATCTCTTCGATCGACACGTCGGCTGGCATCATTTATCTGACTGGTCAAACCATGCAGAACAAAGACCACGGATACATCGCCGGCCATCGTTACATCGTCGAGAACGTCAAGAACGCACTCCAGTTCGCCGGACAATGGTTCCTGGATCGCTCCACTTCGCCGTGGACACTAACGTATCTCGGAAATCCTGGCGAAGATCCGAACACTGATACCGTGATCATTCCGCAGAATGCGCAAGTGCTCACAGCGACTGGGCTGCAATGGGTCTCGTTTCAGGGCTTGCAGTTCGAGCATGACAACTACACCGTGCCCGCGTCCGGATATCCTTCCGTGCAGTTGGATCCCGCGATTCCCGCGATGGTGCAGTGCGGCGGTTGCCAAAACGTGGTGTTCGACTCGAACCAATTTACGCAGTCTGTCGGCGTGGGGCTGGATGTCGTTGGAACCTCGATCGATGTCACCGTTCAAGGCAACCTGTTTTATGACCTAGGAGCTTACGGGCTCCGGTTTGGTACAGCTCCGGCCGCGTCCGACACGGATGCGACGGTAGCTCACAGCTTAACCGCAACCCAGAACGGTATTGCATCAGTGGGACGGTTCCTGCCGAGCAGCGACGGCATTGTCCTCGGTGACGTTCACGATGTCGAGATTTCGTTCAACGACGTCTACGATTCGTACCATGACGGTGTTGAGATGTGTAAGCCGTCGTCCGGAGTTTGCAACGGTTCCAGCAACTCTGGCGGCGCGTTCAATCTCAACATTCACGACAACGCCGTGCACGATGTGATGCAGGGTGTGACCGATGACGGTGGCTGTTACTACGCCATGACCGCAATCTCGGGCGGCTCGGCGTCCGGGAATAAACTGACGCACAACTTGTGCCACGACGTTTCCGACGCCTCGACGCAGGATGCCGACGGTTACGGAGGCCACGGAATTTACCTCGATAGCTACACCGGCTCATGGGATGTCGAGCAGAACCTCATCTACCGAGTCAGCGCTGTGGCCTTCAATATGACAGAAGGGCCGCAATCGAACGGGCTCGCCAACAACTTCACTAACAATATCTCGGCTTATGCGCGGCAAGCGGTGGTGGGCCTGCTCGGATGCCCGGCTTCGCTCCCGCTACTGCAGTTTACCTTCACCAACAATTTGATCTACCAGGACCGGTCGCGCTCCTCTAAGCCGGGTACCGGACTGCAAAAAGCATCGGAATATTTTGCGGGTGGGTCGCCGACGACAACTCAGAAGTTTGCCAGCAACGTGTATTGGAATTCGAGTGAAACCCTGGCCAACGACTCTAAAGCGTTCTACTCGAATACGAGTTCCAACTGCTCCGGACAGAACTGGATGAACTTCAGCCAGTGGCAGTCGTTTGGAGAGGATGCCGGAAGCTCGATTCAGAATCCGGTGTTCGCGAACCCGACCTATCCCACGGATGACTTTGCCCTGACGGCAAGCTCTCCCGGAACCATGGCAGGCTTCGTTCCGTTCGCCTTGAACTTCGGGAGAACGAATCCGACGCCAATCCCGACGGTGATCGGAACGTTCCCGACGCTGGTATATAACCCCGCCAACGACTTTTAGTCGAACGCGGCAACAGGCAAAGATAGAAAGCCCGGGCGAGTGAGGAGCATGCTCTTCACTCGCCCGGGCGGTTTTCTTTAGCGATCTGTTCTTTGGCGCAGGGCCGCGCGCAGTCAAGCTCGCCGACTCTCTACAGAAGGCCGAAAATCAGCAGACTGTAGGTCGAACCATTCTTGGTTCCGACGTACACGTTGCCGTTTGCGATTGTGGGCACGGAGAAACGGATACCGCTTCCCAGCGTATCCCTAGATGCGTTCTGCTGGCTGTTGTAAAGCTCCGTGGCGACGTTCGATGCCTTGTAGGCGTGCAGCACGGCTGTAGTCGCCTTCTTCGGACTCGCGTCGATTACCCACACGATTCCGTTCGCGGTGCCGTTGGCCGAAATCGACGGTGTGCCTCCCGCGGCGAGAGTCTTCGGCGACTTGGACGCGGCCGTCTTCGACAAAGCGCCTTTGGTCAGTGTGTAGCGGCGAAGGTTGTCGCCCGCCCCCGCGTAATACACGGCGCCACTGAAGTACGCCGGCGTCCCGTAATAGCCGCCGGTCGCGCCGTTGATCGTCTGGATGCAATCGTTGCTTCCCGAGTTGAAATGCCCCATGTTGTCGCGGTTCACCAAATAGATGATTCCTTGTTTTCCGGCGCCCGTGATTTCGTCGGGAAACGATCCGCTTTGTTTTGGAACGATCAGCCCCGCTGTGGAGCCCAAGTCTTCGTCATCGGCAGCCAGCGTCGATTGGTTGTCAGGCGTGAAATAGTCCGTGACCAACAACCCACCGGTGGTACTCATCTTCAGGAAACTGTCCCCGTAGTCAATGCCTCCCGAAGTATTTGCATCGAAAGTGCCGTTTCCGGTTTGGAACAGAAGATTGCCACTGCTGTCAGCCGACAATCCTCCGGCGCTCTGCCAAATCCCGCCCTGCGAGCCGTTCGGCGTGTCGTTGAAAACCGCGACTTGCGCCAAAGTGCTTGCGCTGTATCCCATCACCCACCCGTGATACGCTCCTAGGTCGCCAAAGGATGCCCACGCGATGTAGACCACACCCTTCGACAACAAAAGGGCGGCTCGCTGATTCTGCACCTGCGGGTTAAAGGCGATGGTGCCGCCGCTACTGCCCGAGCCGCTCCCGGAAACAGATGCCGAGATCACGACGGGGCCGCCAAACTTTTCCGCTCCCGAAGTAATATCGAGCGCATGCAGACGTTGCACGTAGTTGCTGCCCTCGAGCGTGAAGGCGACGACGTAGAGCGTGTTCGTTGTGCCGTCAATAACCGGCGTGCCAGTGATGCCAACGACTGGAGATACTTCACACGATCCCAAGTTTCCGCAGGGAACCGCGACCGCCCCATTGATCAGAAAGCTGGTGTGCCAGAGCGGAGTGGTCGGACTTCCTCCCGCGTCGAAGGCGTAGACGCTATCGTTCTCCGTCGTGATGTAAACCACGTTGTGCGTGCCTTGTCCCGAAACAGCGACGTTGGCGACATAGAGCGGCTGGCTGAATGGCTCACCATCCAGCGACAGCGTGAACTTCTTGCCAAACGCCGTGGAGTTCACGTTCGTCAGGGTGAGAGTCGTTTCCTTAAGGTCTTGGCCGTCGCGCGAGATGTCATTGTGATAAGTCAGCACGTTCTGGGCCCCAGCGAAAAGTGGGAACAGAAGAAATAAGGTGGAGAAGAGAAGCGCCCGGAAAATCGTGATGGGAACAAGCTGGTGTGGAAAACGGGAACGGTTGCAACTCGCGAACATAAAGCGCCTCCTGAGCGTGCGGTACGTGAATTTCAGACGAGGAAGGGGCCCTTAACAATTGCGCTGAACTTGTACGCATGGTTTACAACTAAGGTATTCGGTAGGGGAGTTGGAACACCTGGGGAAGAACCGCCTGCGATGGTACCCCCGGGACCGGGCGAGTGTCAACCAGTCTGGATGGGTGTTAAATGCGGTGCCGGCTCCAGCCGAACGAAGTCACGACGGTAAGTCGATTCCTGACAGTCTCTTACAGGCCTCCAAGAGCTTGTCTTGCACCGCTCTCTCTCGGGTTGCCGCACTCGGCGACCTTAGCTGCATGTGATAGAAGTACTCGCCGGTAACTTTGGCGGCCTTGTCATCGCTGACCGCCAACCATACCTGTGTGCGATGGCCTTCGTCCAGATCATCGGGCGCTCCGGGGCCTCCCATTTTTGTCGGTACCCATCCGGGCTCGAGGGAATTCGAAAGCACATCCGGCCAGAGGCGCGCGATGGCGAAGGCGAGAAGCACATCGTGCAACTTGGTATCTGAATACGCCTGCTGTCCACGCCACGGACGTTCCTTCCAGGTCAGATCTTTCAAGCTGGCATCCCCACTCATGTGCAGACCGGAGCTCAAATAGACCAGGCGCTTCGGCCTCCGAATGAGAGCGGTCAGAATGTATGGCCCGAGAGTATTGACGGCAAAGACCTGCGGCAAGCCGTCTTCGGTTTCGATGCGTTGCGCCTCCCGATAGCCGACGGCAGCATTGTGGATGACGGCATCGAAGGCTCCAATCGCGTTCACTTGATCCCCGACAGCGCGAGTTTGAGCGATGCTCGAAAGATCGCCGATCACAACGGACTCCGCGCCGGGAACGGCGGCCATTGCCTCCCGCCCTCGCGATTCGTTGCGGGCGTGCAGAACGACTTTGTGACCCAGTTCGATTAGAAGCTGGGCTGCCATTTTCCCTAAGCCGTCAGAAGATCCTGTGATAAAAACGCGTGCCATAAAATTCTGCAATCCTTCGGTGAACAGTCCCTCAGGCCTGCTCGATCCCTAGCTGTTTTTGAATCTGTTCGAGGGGCACGCCTTTCGTCTCGGGAACCATGGTCTTCACCCAGATCAGCTGGAGCACCATCATGCCCGTGAAAAATGAGAAGACATAGCCCGGCGGAAAGGCGACAACCATTTTGGGGAAGAAGGTGGTGAGCATCGCCGCGAAGATCCAGTGCGTGAAGCTTCCAAGAGTTTGGCCCTCGGCACGATGGCGATTGGGGAAAATCTCAGAGATAAATACCCAGATCACCGCTCCTTGGCCGATAGCATGTGCGGCGATGAATCCGAAGATGCAGGCCGGCACGATCGAGAAATGTCTGGTAAAGAATGCCCACGCCACGAGGCCGAGCGAAGTGATGTATCCGAACGAGCCGATATAGAGAAGAGTGCGCCGTCCAAGCCGGTCGATCAGCCACAGTCCGACGAACGTAAATACAAGGTTCGTGACGCCAATGCCAATCGATTGCAAGAGAGCTGCCTTGGCGCCGAGGCCGGTCAGTTCGAAGATTCGCGGCGCGAAGTAAAGAATTGCGTTGATCCCCGACATTTGGTTGAAGAACGCGATTAAGATGGCTAGCAGGATTGGCTTTTGAAGACGCTTCGTCCAAAAATGTCCAGAGGAGACCTGCTCGGTGGACGCCGCCATGATCTCGTCTGCCTGCGCCGCAATTTCTGTTTTCGATAGTTCAGGTTCCGTGCGTTGCAGGACTTGCAGTGCTGTCTCGCGATCACCTTTGCGGCTGAGAAGCCAGCGCGGGCTCTCGGGAAGTCCCAGGCAGAACAGCGCATAGATGAGGGAAGGGAAGGCGGCGACGCCCAGCATCCATCGCCACGCATTTTCTCCCACTCCGGCCAGCAGTGCGTTCGAAACGAACGCGATCAGAATGCCGAAAACGATATTGAATTGGAACATCCCGGCCAGTCGTCCGCGATGCTTAGGCGGCGCGATCTCCGAGATATACATCGGCGCAACCACCGTGGAGATGCCGATTCCAAGTCCACCAATCACGCGTGCCGCGATGAAAGTGCCAACGCCGGGCGCCAATGCAGATCCAACCGCGCCGACGAAGTAGAGAACGCCAATCCAAAGCAAAGTTGCTTTGCGACCAAACCGATCGGCCGGCCATCCCCCGAGCAGCGAGCCTACGACGGTTCCGTAAAGAGCCGAAGCCATCGCGATGCCGTGAAGGCTGGGGCTTAGTCCCCAGAGCGCCTGAATGGTTTTTTCAGCGCCAGAAATAACAACGGTGTCGAAGCCGAAGAGAAATCCGGCGAGAGCCGAGGTGAGCGACCAGAAGAAGATGCGACCATTCATGGGCGTAAGAGGCGGAGCTTACCACAGAAATGTGCGGTACGCCGTGACACTTGTTCGACGAGCCGCGTTCGAACCAAGCTCAATCTTTCACCAGCGGATAATTTTTTTCGCGCCAGCCACGAATGCCGCCGTCCATCGAAATCACGTTGGTATAGCCCATCTTTTGCAGATTGTCGGCCGCCAGGGCCGAGCGGAATCCACCGCCGCAATAGAGAATCATTTCCGTTGCTAACTCCGGAACTCGTGCCTCGATATCGCGCTCGATGACGCCCTTGCCGAGATGGATCGCGCCGGGAAGATGACCTTTGGCGAACTCGCTCTCTTCTCGTACATCGACGAGTAGGACCTTTTCAGCTCGGTCTATTCTTCTCTTGACCGTGTCGACATCAGTCTCGCGCACGCGCGAGCGCGCGTCATCGACAATCTTGAGAAATCGCGGGGGATGCTGGTGGGCCATAGGAACTCCTTGTGCACTTTGGGCGTCATCATGGTATCAAGCCTTGCCTTCTGGGCGCGCGAATTCGCCCGTTCGATTAGCATGGACGCGTGAAAGGAACTGACGAGCGAAAAGTTGGCTTGGCTCGGGCGCTCTCGAAGTTGGGATATTGTTCGCGTTCACGGGCGGGCGAGTTGATTCGCGCAGGCCGCGTCAAGGTGAACGGAAATGTACGGCGCGATCCGGAAACGCCTGTCCGAATCGACTGCGATCGCATCGAGGTAGATGGTCAAGCGATTGAAGGTCAGCAGAAGATCTATTTGATGATGAATAAGCCTCGCGGCCTGGTGACTACTGTTTCCGATGAAAAAGGACGTGAAACGATTTACTCGATCCTGGAAAACGGCGGCGAGCCATTACCGTGGGTCGGTCCGGTGGGCCGGTTAGACAAAGCAAGCGAGGGCCTGCTGCTGCTGACCAACGATTCCGAATGGGGTGCGCGTGTGGCCGCTCCCGAGGCGCATCTGGAGAAGACGTATCACGTCCAGATCGGCGCCCTTGCGGACGATCGCCTCATTCAAGCGATGACTCTCGGATCGAAAACGCCAGAGGGAGATATCCTGCACG
Source organism: uncultured Acidobacteriota bacterium (assembly GCA_963793945.1). GTDB lineage: Bacteria > Acidobacteriota > Terriglobia > Terriglobales > Acidobacteriaceae > Sulfotelmatobacter. The sequence goes on from CAWCCE010000007.1 coordinate 181,027, forward strand.
CCAAGCGGGTTCGGGTGTTGCGGTCGGGCATGAAAAACTGCTGGCTCGAGATCACGCTCGACGAAGGCAAGAATCGCCAGATTCGCCGCATGTTGGAAGCGTTTGACATCGAAGTCCTTCGCCTGGTGAGAGTCTCGATTGGTCCACTCGAGCTTGGAAAGCTGGCGAAGGGAAGCTACCGCCGGCTGGCTGCGGAAGAGAAGCAATCGCTTGATCGAGCAATGAGTGTGAGGAAACCGGAACCACTGCATGCCTGACCTAACTTTCCTTCCGGTCGTCGAGATGGCTCGTCAGATCCGCGAGAAGAAGATTTCTCCGGTCGAACTTGCCGAAGCTCATCTGGCGAAGATTGAGAAATTGAATCCGAAGCTGAATGCATATGTACAAGTGGACCCGGCGGGCGTTTTACGCGAAGCCCGAGAGGCCGAAGCTGCGGTAATGCGCGGTGGAATTGGCCCGCTGCACGGCGTGCCGATAAGCATTAAAAGTTCGATTGAAGTCGCAGGAATGAAGTGCGAGGCCGGTACGCGTCTGCGCGCAGGATTCGTCGCCACGCAAGATGCGCCTCTTGTCGCGCGACTCAAGGCCGCCGGCGCGATCGTGCTCGGGATGACCAACACGCCTGAAATGCTGATGGCTTGGGAGACCGACAATCTTCTTTACGGCCGCACCAACAGTCCTTGGGATCTCGAGCGCACGCCCGGCGGTTCCAGCGGAGGCGAAGCTGCGGCAATCTCCGCAGGGATGTCAGCAGCAGGCGTCGGCAGCGATGGCGGCGGATCCATTCGCGTCCCCGCACATTTCAGCGGTATCTGCGGGTTGAAGCCGACGCCTGGTCGCATTCCATCGACCGGCCACTATCCTCCATCTGGCGGTCCGTTTGCCCTAATTGGCGTGGTCGGGCCGATGGCGCGCACGGTCGCCGATCTGCAAGCATTGTTCGAAGTCATGCAGGGCCCGGATGATGGAGATACCTGCGCTGCACCAGTCCCCGTTCTTTGGCCCGGCGACGACGAGGTGAAGCACCTCAAGATCGGCTACTTCGAAGGTGACGGTCGCACACCTGTGACGCCCGAGATCCGTCAAGCCGTACGCACAGCCGCGGAGGCTCTACATCGCGCCGGATTTCAAGTCGAACCATTTCGTCCCGAAGGCCTCGAGGAAGCGCGCATCCTCTGGAAAAAGTTTTTCGTGAAGATGGGCGGGATGCTGATCCGTCCGATGTTCGATGGACGCGAGCAAGATGCGAATCCAATGTTGAAGCAATACTTGGATTGGTCCGCCGCTGAACCGGAACTCGGTGGCCCCGCACTGCTCGATGCATGGGTTCGCCGCGATGCTCTGCGTGCCAGCTTCCTCGCGCAAATGCGGCAATATCCCATCTTGCTTTGTCCAGCGGCAGCGGTCCCCGCTTTCCGCCACGGAGAGCGCAGTTGGATTGTCGAAGGAAAAACGGTCCACTATCTCGATGCCTGGAGCTATGCGGAGTGGTTCAATCTGCTGGGCAATCCGGCGGCAGTTATCCCGGTAAGCCATTCGTCGGAGGGATTACCCATCGGCGTGCAAATCGTAGGATTACCTTGGCACGAAGAGCAAGTGCTCTCAGTCGCAGCCGTGCTCGAAGATGAATGTTACGCCTGGCGAGTTCCTCCGCTGTGCAGAGGGTAATGAATGGAAGAATCCGCCAAATAGTATTTTTTGGTTATTCACTCTGCTTGGTTCTCTGTATAACTTTGTTCCGCGCAATCCAGCCACTGTGGGGCTGATTCTTAAGTTGCGTTGATCTCTCTCCGTTGCGCCAGGGGCAAATGAAAACATCGGGCGGATTTGTTGGTCGAGCTTTGTCGTGGATGGTGGTTTTTCTCGCCATTTCTGCTGCCTACCTTTACGCCTTCCCGCAACCGAACATCTTCTATGCCGCCGTTGTGCTGCTCCATGCGGCTGGAGGTTTGCTGGCCACGATCCTTCTGCTGCCAATGTTGAGTCGTCTGCTGCGTACCGGGAGTTTTTCTTCACGCGGCGGTTGCTTGCTGATCCTAGCAGGCGGAATCCTCGGAATCGTTCTGATCAAGACTGGAACGTCTCGATCCGAATGGAACAAGCTCTATCTCCACATCGCGATTTCGATGGCTGGCGTCGGACTGCTAGTCGCCGGGTGGCTCGACCGCCGGACTTCCGAATCGCAACGCGTTGGCTCGAGGGTGTTTGGTAGCGCAGTACTCGTGGCTTTATGTCTGGCAATTCTGGCGGGTATCGGCTACGGAGCGCGCTACATGCGGCAAAGCTGGGAGACGCGCAACCGGATTCAGAATCCCGAGATGCCTCCCGGCACCATGAACGGTGAAGGGGACGGCCCGGACGGTTCCTTCTTTCCCAGTTCGGCGCAGGTGTACGGTAAGCAGAAAATTCCCAGCAAGTTTTTCATGGAGTCCGATTCCTGCAAGCGCTGCCACGAAGACATTTACAACCAGTGGTTCAGCTCTGCGCATCATTTCTCTTCCTTCAACAATCAGTGGTATCGCAAATCAATCGAATATATGCAGGACACGATCGGCACCAAGCCCTCGAAGTGGTGCGGCGGATGTCACGATCCTGCAGTTCTCTACGCGGGCATGATGGATACACCCATCAAACAGATTGTGCATCGTCCGGAGGCTCAAGCCGGATTGGGCTGCATGATGTGTCACTCTATTGCCAAAGTCAAAAGCACGATGGGCCAGGCGGATTTCTACCTGGAATACCCTAAGTTGCACGAATTGGCGGCCACCAAGAATCCCGTGGCAAGAGCGTTCCATGATTTCGTAATCAAGTTGAATCCGGAGCCGCACCGCCGTGTCTTTCTTAAGCCATTCATGCGCACGCAGACGGCAGAGTTCTGCTCGTCGTGCCACAAAGTGCATCTTGATGTGCCGGTGAATGGCTATCGCTGGCTCCGCGGATTCAACGAATACGACAACTGGCAGGCCAGTGGCGTGTCCGGTCAAGGAGCACGCTCGTTCTACTATCCGCCCAAGCCACAGCAGTGCGCCGACTGTCACATGCCGATGGAATCCTCGAAAGATCAGGGAAACATCAATGGTCTCGTGCACTCCCATCGATTTCCGGGCGCCAATACAGCAGTGCCAACCGCGAACGAAGATCATTCGCAACTCCAGCTGACCGAAGGCTTCCTCAAGAGTGGAGCACTCACCGTGGATGTCTTCGCCGTGTCTCCTGCCCAGGCCCCGCTGAAACCGGGCGCAAATACACAGTCGGATCTCTCCACTTCATTTGCAGTCGGGGAAGAAGCGGAGACGAAAGTTTCAGCCGAGGCCGGAGGCGAGGCTGCTCCGGTCACTGCGCCGCTAAATCGAGTCCAGCCGCCCTTGCGGCGTGGTGACACGGTTCGTGTCGACGTAGTTGTGCGTACCAAGAAAGTCGGCCACTTTTTCCCCGGCGGCACCGTCGATGCTTACGATACGTGGCTCGAGTTGAAGGGGACTGACGATAAGGGCCAGATCATCTTCTGGAGCGGCATGGTCGAGGACAATGGCCACGGACCAGTCGAAAAAGGTGCGCACTTCTATCGTTCGCTGCAGATCGATGCGCACGGAAATCCGATCAACAAGCGCAATGCCTGGGCAACGCGTGCAGTTGTATATGTCAGATTGATCCCACCCGGTGCCGCCGACACGGTCCATTACCGCGTACATATCCCGGAAAATGCTGGAAGCAAGATCACGCTGCACGCTCGTTTGTGCTATCGCAAGTTCACTTGGTACGGTACCCATGAGGCTTTCGCCGGCCTCCCCGATCCCACAAAGCCGAATGCCGTCGCGCCAGATTACGACGACCGTCCGACGATATTCACGGCCACTCTGAATGGCGTCTCAGCGAAGGAACAGAAGATTCCTGACTTACCCATCGTCACTGTTGCAGAGAATGAAGTAACTCTTCCAGTGGTCGCGCACAACGCGCCCGCACTCAAACCGAAGACGATTGTCCTCAAGGAGGAATGGCAGCGATGGAACGACTACGGGATCGGCCTGTTCCTGCAGGGAGACTTGAAGGCCGCCGCGGCCGCCTTCCAGAAGGTCACCGAAGCGGATCCGAATAATCCCGACGGGTGGATCAACATCGGCCGCTGCGCGGTGCAAGAAGGCGATATGGAGCGCGCCCGCACCGTGCTCGAAAAAGCGCTGTCCCTCTCTCCAAAACTTGCGCGGGCGAATTATTTCTACGCGCGAGTGCTGCGCTCGGATGGCAACTACCAGGGCTCTGCGGATCGTTTGCGGATCGTACTTGACCAGTATCCGCGCGATCGAGTCGCGCTCAACGATCTGGGACGCGTTCTCTTTTTGCAGCGCAAGTACGATGACGCCGTGAAAGTTCTGCAATCCGTGCTGTTAATCGATCCCGAAGATTTGCAGGCGCATTACAACCTGATGCTCTGCTACAACGGCCTCGGCAATGAAAAGCTCGCCCAGGAGTACCAGGCGCGCTATCTTCGTTTCAAAGCGGACGAATCGTCGCAATCCATCACCGGGCCCTACCGTCAGCTCCATCCTGAAGACAACAACGAGCGGCAGTCCGTGCATGAGCACGTTTCGGTACCGTTACCAATCGGCAACACCGCGCCCGGAAACAAGGTTGCTGCTCATCGCGACGCTACTGTATTGTCACCAGCCGGGGGCTCCAGGTAGATGTTTCTTCCGAAAAGATGGATCACCATGAAGTCACGAAACCTTCGCGAAGATCTGCGGATTTTCTTTTCCTATGTTCTCCGTGTCTCTGCCGCGGTGTGGCTAGCGGCGATCCTGGCGTCCACCGCAGCGAACGCGCAGGACGTACACTTCAGCGATATCACGGCGCAAGCGGGTATTCATTTCACCCATAACAACGGTGCCTTCGGGAAGAAGTGGCTACCGGAGACCATGGGGCCCGGATGCGCATTCATCGACTACGACAATGATGGCTATCCCGATATCATCCTGATCAATGGCGACGATTTTTCGGGCCACCCGCACGGCGGGGCGACTACGCTGAAGCTCTACCACAATAATCAGAACGGGACCTTTACCGACGTTACCCGCAAAGCCGGTCTCTCGGTGCCGATGTTTGGATTCGGCGTTGCCGTCGGTGATTTTGACAACGACGGCTTCGACGACATCTTTATCTCCGCACTTGGACAGAGTCATCTCTTCCATAACAATGGCAACGGCACTTTTACGGATGTCACGAAGTCCGCAGGCATGTGGGGACCGAGTGAGTTCTCCACCAGTGCCGCATGGGTGGACTACGACCGCGACGGCAAACTCGATCTTGTGGTCGCAAACTACGTGCAGTGGTCGGAGCAGGGCGATCTCTATTGCACACTCGATGGCTCTCACAAATCTTATTGCACTCCGGAGTCTTATAAAGGAACGTCTGTGCGCGTGTGGCACAACCTTGGAAATGGCAGGTTCGAAGACGCCACGCGAGCGTCCGGTCTCGGCGACCCAACATCGAAAAGTTTAGGTATCGCAATCCTCGACGCCAATAACGATGGCTGGCCCGACATTCTGATCGCCAACGACACGCAGCCCAACAAGCTTTACATCAACAAGAAGAACGGAACGTTCGAGGAGCGCGGTGTTCCGGCTGGCATTGGCTTCAGCGAAGACGGTGTCGCCCGCGCCGGCATGGGCGTCGATGCCGTTGACTACGACCGCAGCGGCCATCCGAGCGTGCTGATTAGTAACTTCGCCAATCAGATGGTTTCGCTTTACCACAATGAAGGAAACGGCCTATTCGTCGACGAAGCCCCGCAATCCGAAGTGGGCCGCGCCACGCTGGTCACGCTTGGCTTCGGTTGCTTCTTCTTCGACTATGACAACGACGGCTGGCCCGACATCTTCGTTGCCGATGGCCACATTGAAGATCAAATCGAGAAAGTGCAAAAGCGTGTGAGCTTTGCCGAGCCACCACACTTGTTCCGCAACCTCGGCGGTGGCAAGTTCACCGAAGTCACCGACAAAATGGGCAAATCGTTCGCGCAGCCGAAAGTGGCGCGCGCGGCGGCTTATGGAGACATCGACAACGATGGTTTCCTGGATGTACTTTTAACGACGAATGCGGGTCCAGCATACTTGTTCCATAGCGAAGGCGGGACGAATCACAGCTTGCGGATTAAGTTGGTCGGCACGAAGTCGAATCGCGATGGCATTGGCACGGTCGTTCGCTTGAATTCCGGCAGCGACAAGCAGTGGAAGATGCTTCGCTCCGGCTCCAGTTATCTGGCGCAAAGCGAGTTAGTGCTCACCTTCGGATTAGGCCCACGAGCCAAAGCTGACGCGATCGAAATCGAGTGGCCCAGCGGTCAGCTCGACAAGCTCTCGAACGTGAATGCCGGACAGACCGTGACCATCGAAGAAGGGAAGGGAATCACAGGCAATCGCGCCTACTCGCAACCGCATTCCTATTCAAAGTGATCGGTGAATTCTAGGAAATCCCTGTGTTCTCCCCTCTCCTCTGTGGTTAAATCTTTAACGGAATGAATCCGAAAAGTTCTGCAGGTTTCGTCGCCGCGCTCGTCGCGGCCTTTGGTCTGCTTGCCTTCACGTCTCAATCGAATCCAATTGAAGCCGCGCGCCTCAACAACATCGGCGTCGCCTACATGAATCAGCAACTTTTCGAAAAGGGATTGAAGCAATTCCAGCAGGCAGCCGAAGCCGATCCCAAGTTCGCGATTGCACGCTTGAACCAGGGCGTCGCCTATCTGAATCTGCAGAAGATTGACGAGGCAAAAACCGCGCTGGAAGATGCCCTCAAGCAAGATCCGAAAAGCCCGAACGCCTGGTACAGTCTCGGATTGCTCGCGAAGAATACGGGCGACGCGCAAGCTTCGATCGAAGCATTCAAGCACGTCATCGAAATCGATCCCAATGACCCCGATACGTGGTATTTCCTCGGTACCGCCTACGTACAGGCCAAGCAGTTTCCGCAGGCGATCGATGCATTCGAACACGCGCTGAAAATCAATCCGCTCCACGCTTCGGCGGAATTCGGATTGTCGCGCGCCTACCAGCAATCGTCCGATACCGACCATGCCCGCGAGCATTTAAGAAAATTCCAATACATCACGCAAAACAAAATCGGCTCTCCGATGAGCCTTGCCTACGGAGAGCAAGGCCAGTACTCACGCGCGGTTGAATCGCCACAAGCAGCACTGAAGCCGCCAGCGCAAATCAAGGTGCAGTTTGCGGAAGTGACGAAAGCCGCGGGAATTATCGGAAAAAGCACTGCCGAGTCGAAAGACCTGGGTGCCTTCCTGGGCCCTGGGGCGTGTTTCCTTGACTACGACGGAGACGGGCGGCCCGACATTCTTCTCGCCAGCGGAGGTTCAGAGGGCGGTATTGCTCTCTACCACAACCTGGGTGGGGGCAAGTTTGAGGACGTCACGCGTAAGGCGGGCCTTGATCCCGCGGTCCGTGCTATCGGTTGCACTGCGGGCGATTACGACAACGATGGTTTTGTGGATCTCGTGCTTGGCCTCGACGGTCACATTTTGCTCGAGCACAACGAAAAGAACGGAACATTCAAAGACGCGACTGCCGCGGCGGGAATTAAGACAGATGGCCTCATCTTAGGATTGACGCTCATAGACTACGACCACGACGGCGATTTGGACCTTTATGTCACCCGTCTGAGCCAAAACCATGACTTGTCTTTGCCTTCGGAGATGATCTTCCGCCCGGACGATGCCGCACCTACAAACGTCATGTGGCGCAACAACGGCGACGGTACGTTCACGGATGTAACGGCATCCTTGGGTTTCAATGTAGGGGCGTCGCTGGGCGCAATCGGTTCCGACTACAACAATGATCGCGCTGTCGATCTAGTAGTGTCGTCTGCAAAAGAAAACACCATCTTTGAAAACCCGCGCGAGGGAGCGTTCAAGCCTCAGCATCCTTGGTCGCCAGCCATGCCGAGTCCCAGCTTCGGCGTAGCGGCGTTGGATTACAATCACGACGGCTGGGTCGATCTTGCTTTTTCCCACGCAGGAAATCCCAGCCTGACACTCTGGAAAAACAATCACGCGAAGTTCGAGCAGGCCCCTCTGCCCGCCCTGAATTGGGTTCATGCTTTCGGCGTCGCCGCTTTTGACTATGACAACGACGGCTGGGTCGATCTAGTTGCCGTCGGAGAAACAAAAGGCGGCAAGGGCGAAGTCCGCCTGTTCCGCAATCTTGGCCCTGACGGATTCAAAGACGTCACCACCGACGTCGGCCTCGACAAGATTCAGCTCAAAGATCCCCGCGGCATCATCACCGGCGACTACGACAACGACGGCGCCACCGACCTGCTGATCACGCAAAACCGCGGCCCCGCCGTGCTACTGCGAAACGAAGGCGCGACGCAGAATCATTGGCTCCGCCTCTCGCTCAAGGGATTGAACGACAATAAATCCGCTATCGGGACGAAGGTCGAAGTCTTCTCCGGCGGGAATCGCCAGAAATTTGAAATCTATGGCTCCAGCGGATATCTCGGCCAGAATTCTACCGACATCGTCGTTGGCCTCGGCGACTCCAAAGACGCCGATATCGTCCGCATGCTCTGGCCCACCGGCGTTTTGCAGGATGAAATTCAAATTGCCGGCGACAAGCAGCAAAACTTCCTCGAGATCGACCGCCGCGGCAGCTCCTGTCCCACGCTGTTCGTATGGAATGGCGAGCGCTACGAGTTCGTCGCCGACATGCTCGGTGCCGGCGTAGTCGGACACTGGATCGGTCCCAACCAGCGGGACATTCCGCGACCCGTCGAGTTCATAAAGATCAATCGCGATTCGGTTCGCGAGAAGAACGGCAAGCTCAGCTTCCGCTTTATGGAGCCGCTGGAAGAAGCCGTCTACCTCGACCAAGTGCGACTGCTCGCCATCGATCATCCCGCGGGCGTCGATGTCTATCCCAACGAATACTTCGCGTCGAACCCGCCATATCCACCCTTCAAAGTAGTGGTCAGCCAGGGTGCCCAGCCTCCAGCCGGTGTTTGGGACGATCATGGCCACAACCTGCTGCCCGACCTGCTTGCGCACCGTTACGTCGGCGACTTCGCAATGACGCAATTCCAGGGCTTCGCTAAACCGCACATGCTCACGCTCGATTTAGGAACGCCTTACAAAGGTGGTCCGCTTTGGCTGCTGCTGCACGGCGAGGTCGAATATTTTTCGGCCAACAGCATGTACGCGGCGTCGCAAGCGGGAATGCAAGCGATCTCGCCTTATGTCGAAGCCGAAGATGCGAACGGCAAATGGAAGCGTGTGATCGATGACATGGGATTCCCGGCCGGCGGCCCGCGTACCATGACCGCCGATCTGACCGGCAGGCTCCCGCACGGGACGCGGAGAATTCGCATCACCACGAATCTGCAAATCTACTGGGACAACATCCAAATCGACCGCGCGCATCAGCCAACCGTCACACCCGTTGATGGACGTCATCCTGAGCGGAGCCGCCTTTCAGGCGAAGCGAAGGATCCCGCGAGCAGTGGACAAGAAATCCGAATGTCAACGCTTCCCCTCTCTAACGCTGATCTCGAATTCCACGGCTATCCGTACAAGATCGAGGGTATGCCGCCTGGTAACGTCCAATATATCTATGAAAAGACCAGCGCCACTGGCCCGTACACGCGCCCTATGGGTACCTATACGCGCTACGGCGATGTTTTGCCTTTGCTCACCGCGACCGATGACAAACTTGCCGTCTTCGGATCAGGTGACGAGGTGCGCCTCGACTTCGATCCATCGAAACTTCCCGCGCTGCCGCAAGGCTGGGTGCGCGATTATTTCTTTGCGGCCAACGGTTACGAGAAAGACATGGACTTCTACGCCGCCGAAGGCAACTTCGTCGCGCCGCTTCCATTCCTGAGCATGGGCGAGTATCCCTACGCGCCAAAGAAGTCATTCCCGCTCGACGACGTGCACCTGAACTACCTTCTCGAATACAACACGCGCCACATGTCCGGGAACGAGCAGCGCGGATATTGGTTCGACTACGACGACAAGCGTTAACTTCATTTTCACTGTATGGAAACGTTTTAATATTGACATTTTCCGGTAGTCCATAATCCAATAGCCGGGCCAATGGAAACCTCCTCCGCTCCTTCCTCCAGCGCGCCGCGTCTACGGCGCACGCTCACTCTTTGGGATCTCGTTCTTTACGGAATTATCGTTATCCAGCCGGTAGCGCCGATGTCGGTGTTTGGCGTGCTGAGCGACAGCGGCCACGGGCATGTCGTTACCACGCTGCTCATCGCGATGGTGGCGATGCTGTTTACCGCTTTCAGTTACGGCCGCATGGCGAGGGCTTATCCTAGCGCGGGCTCCGCATTTACCTACGTTGGACAGGAAATTAACCCTGCGCTCGGTTACGTCACCGGATGGAGCATGGTTATGGATTACATCCTCAACCCCATGATCTGCATTATCTGGTGCAGCCAACAGGCCTTCGTTTTCGCGCCTGGAATTCCCTACTGGGGCTGGGCGCTCTTTTTCGGAGCGGTCTTCACGTTCCTGAATCTTCAGGGCATCAAGACGTCGGCCCGCGTCAACACTTTGCTGGCAGCAGGTATGGGTGCGGTGGTCGCGGTCTTCTTCATGGTGGCGATTCGCTATGTGTTCAGTCATCCGCACAATGGCTCATCCTTCTTTACTCGGCCGTTTTATGATCCTCAGCTTTGGAACTCCAAGGCCGTGCTCGCCGCGACGTCGATCGCGGTGCTGAGTTACATCGGATTCGATGGCATCTCCACGCTCTCTGAAGAAGCTGAGAACCCGCGCCGGAACATCCTCTTGGCCACCGTTCTGACTTGCTTTGTCATCGGAGTTCTCTCGGCCCTAGAAGTCTATGCCGCGCAATTAATCTGGCCGGCGACCGAACCTTTTCCGAACAGCGATACGGCGTTTACGTTTGTTGCAGGCCGAGCATGGAAGCCTATGTTCGCGATCTTGGGATTCACTCTGCTGGTGGCAAATTTCGGATCAGGAATGGGAGCGCAGATTGGCGCGGCGCGTCTCCTCTATGGTATGGGACGCAGCAAGGCGTTACCGCAGGCCTTCTTCGGAAAGGTCGATCCGAAGCGGCACGTGCCCCGCAACAACGTTCTGTTTGTTGGCGCTATTGCACTGGTTGGAGCGCTGCTTGTGAGCTTCGGTCTATTCAGCTACGGCCTGGGCGCCGAGATGCTCAACTTTGGCGCTCTCATCGCATTCATGGGCGTCAATATGGCAGCGTTCGTACGGTATTACGTTCGCGAGGGAGGACACAACGGGGTACCTCCACTGGTCTTGACAGCGATCGTCATTGGGCTGGTACTTTGGCCAGGGTCGAACTTCACGATGCTGGTGGCCGCCGGTGTGGCGCTCGCAATCGTCGCAGTTTGGACTCCGCCACTCGCCGGATTTGCGATTTGTTTTTTCCTTTGGAAGAACTTGAGCTGGAAAGCCTGGATTGTCGGCGGCATCTGGATGATCGTCGGAATTGCGTTCGGAGCCTGGAAGACCCGTGGCTTCCGTGGCGACTTGGTTAACTTCGATCTGCCCGCCGAGGAGTCATAGAAACTCCTCCTCGCTCTAAAAGACCCGTCACTTCAGACCAGCCGCGGAGACACCTGCAAAATAACGCCGCGGCGTGGTTCCTAGAATCTTCCGGAACATGGCGATGAACGCGCTCGGACAGCTGTAGCCGGCCTCGAGCGCTGCGTGGCTGATCTTCTTTCCAGCTGCCAGAAAGTTGCAGCGACCGAGTTCACTTCGAAATCTTCGGATTCTTCAAGCAAGACGACCTCGGCATTTGGACCGCACCCACAGGCGACAAGGTAGCGTGGTTCAAGGATACTGACGGAAACATCCTGTCGGTGTCAGAGCACGCCTAGAGATTTCCCAATGGCGCAATGACTCAATCGCTTAATCTTTCAATCCCTCACTCGACGTTCCACCCGCTGACTTCAACGGATGCCTTCGAGGTTCCCAACTCGCTGGCACGGTAGCTCGCCGAGACTTCGCGCTTCTCGCCTGGAAGCAGGGAGACGTAGTTGTCCTCCCAAACAACAGGTAGGATTTCATCTCCCTTCACGCCTTTGTCAACCTTCAACCGCACGAAGAATGCCAGGTTCTTGCTCGGATTTTCCAGCGTCACGTGCGTGATCTCTTCCTCGCCTCTGCGCTCAGTGCGATCCGAGACCTTCAGTTTGACCTTGGGCAATTGCGAGATTGCGGTGAAATCGGCATACGAAGCCGTCGGCGTCATCCACCAGTTGCTCTTCGCCCAATCGAGAGTCTCCGGTTTGGTAGAGAGCCAGTAGAAATTCGATCCGACCACTTTGCCGGTCGAGTCCTGTAGCTTCAGAACAGCGAAATAAGTAGCACTCAGCCCGGACACATCCGGCAGCGTGAAAATTTTCGCAGTACTGTCGGCCGCAGCATCCAGCGAATTCTCTTGCGTGAATTTCTCCGTCGCGTCGAGGTTGTAAATCTTGGTCGTGAGTTTCAGCCCTTTCGCATCCTCATACTGACTGCTCACTACCCAGATGGAATGATCGTCGTAGCCATAAATCGGATGCAGGGCTTCCATCGCGCGCTTGGCCCCGAAATATCCTCCGCCGGGGCGCAAATAATAGTCATACAGGTGCCAGATCATCGACGGCCATGCGTTGTTGAGCATCCACTGAATCACGCCCGTCGACACGTACTTGTTCCGGCTATACGCTTCATACATGGCGCGGACGCCTTCATACGTCTGCATCTGCGACTTCGTGGCAAAGTCTTCCACGTTGTCCGATTTGCCGTACCGGTTCGTCAGCGCTTCGGTGAACACTCCAATCGTTTTGAATTCGCCGCCGCCCGCGTGATAGTTCCACACATCGTCAATCGGCCACATGTGATCCTTGCCGACCATAGCGCGAATGCTCTCGACCGGTGGAACTGCGGGGCCCATGCTGGTTTCCGTGTTAAATGCGTAGGCGCCGCCGCAGCCTCCCGCATTGCACTGTTTGCGGCCGGGTTGTCCCTGCGGCGTGTCCTCCTCCCAATAACTCGGCGCGACGTACTCATACGGCCCGCTCATCTTCACGCCGCTATCGCCAGTCACACTGGTCTTCTTTCCCGTCGCGGACGAAACCACCGGATTCGGCCAGAACAATTCTTTCTCGACATCTAGGTACATCTGCTCAACATCCGGAGGTGGTGCATTGTCACTGCCGTTCAACCACATGACGAGGCTCGGATGGCTGCGCAGCCGGTAAATCTGATCACGCAGCGATTGCTTGGCAATCTCGAAATCCTTCGGTTTCCATTTCGGCCAGCGCTCCCAGAAATCGCAGCAGCACCATCCTGCCATGACCAGAATTCCTTCGCGGTCGGCGATATCGAAAAATTCCCGTGTCTCCAGCTTGCCTTCTAAGCGGACCGTATTTAATCCCATGTCGCGGACGTAGCGGAATTCGTCATGCAGCCGCTGCGAGTTCTCGCGCAGCATCAGGTCTGGAGTCCATCCGCCGCCGCGAATCAGAATGTTCTTGCCGTTGATATGAAACGCGCGCCCGCCGACCGAATTGAAATCCGAAGTAATTTCGCGGATGCCGAATTCACTGTGCGTCGCTTCACTGACCGAGCCTCCCACTTCGAACTCCATCGTGAGCTTGTACAGATTGGGTTTGCCCATCTGCGCCGGCCACCACAGCCGTGGATTCGAGATGACAAGCTGAGAGAACTTGTCTGGCGTGAACGTCACATCCTTCGCCTCGTTCGGAGCCAGTTCCACATCCTGCTCAAATGTGACGTTCTCAATCTTGCCCTTCATCTTTCCTTTCACTGGAACGTTCGTGCCGTTTTTCACCTGTGCCGTGACGGTGAGTTGCGCGCTGTCATTCACCGGAGGATTCAGTTTCGACACAACCGTGGGATAGCGCACCGCGACCGGTCCACTTGTCCTCACGTAAACGTCGCGCCACAACCCCATGTTCTTGTCGGGAGGCGCGGGATTCCAATCGACGAACGTAATAGCGAGATCATGGTCGGTTGGTGCGTATGCCTGCACCGCGAGCACGTTCTCCGCGCCGGGTTTGGCTGCGCTCGTGATGTTGAATTCGTACGTCCGCCACGCTCCGGCGACGTCGTCCGAGTTCGCGATCTGTTTTCCGTTCAGCCAGATGTTGGCGCGGTAGTTGATGCCGTCGAACTTCAGCCAGATCGTCTTTCCCTTGTAGGACCCCGGAACGGAGAACGCTTTGCGATACCACCACGACACTGTGTAGGGACTATCCGGCGCCATCGCGATATTCGAGAAGTTCGCGCCAATCGGATAATTCATCCCCGGAAAACTGCGAAGATTCATTCCGAACAGCGGATCGGGCAGGGTCTTGTCCGTGACCAGGGCGGCCACAACCGTGCTCGGGACCGCCACTTCGTGCCATCCTTTCGGCGAGAACGCGGGCGTGGAGATAACTTCTCCCTTGGCGTCAACTTTCGCCGAGGTCTGCAGGGTCCAGCCTTCGTGCAGGGCAATCCTGGCCTCCGCAGCGGGTGCCGCCACCGCCGGAGCCTTCTCCTGCGCAGCAACATATGAGGAAGATGTCAGTAAGAACGAAATCGCGAGGGAAAAAGAGATCGCCAATTGCTTGCCGGAGTTCATGGTGCTCCTATGGGTCCTGCCCGTGATCCATCAGGGATAGGCAAATTTAGAAAATCAGCCCGCAGAATGGATAACACTTCTATTAATTCGTTTCAATAGCGGATTATTGAAGGACGCGAGACAACCAGGTTTCCGGAGCCGCGAACAGATAGAGTTAAGATCAAGAGTCTGGGCGTCGTCCCGGGCGAACGCCTTTCTGGCCGAGCGAAGGATCTCGCGTGGAGAGATGAACCCTCGCCGAGTTCTGCTCCCAACACACCTGGTTTATAATTGAGAATTCCGCTTACTCTTCCGGAGTGATAAGACAATGATTCGATTTCTGCAAAAAGAGGGGCCATTCAAGAAGTTTGTTCTGGGGGGCCTCCTCCTCATCATTTGTGCCGCTATGGTCATCGCCTTCGTTCCCGGCGGACTTGGTTCCGAGTTGACCGGTACGCCCGGTAAGGGCGTCATTGCCAAGGTAGACGGCACCGATGTGACCGCGGAAGAGGTCCGCTTGGCCGCGCGCAATATGGCCCAGCAACAGGCCCAGCGCTATGGCGAGATGGCGGCGAAAATTATGCCGTTCATCATTCAGCAGTCGATCAAACCGGCAGCCGACCAGTTGATCACCCGCGAAGCTCTCCTCAGCCAGGCCAATCGCATGGGCCTGCGCGTCACCCCGGAAGAGGTGAGGGACGAACTCGAGCACGGCCGTTATGCCGCGACATTCTTCCCTGGCGGCAACTTCATCGGGCAGACCGAATACGAGAACATGCTGCAGCAGTACAACCTCACGCCGCAGAAGTTTGAAGACTCAATCGGTAAAGAAATCCTCCTGACCAAATTGGAAGCCTTGGTCGCCGGCAGCGCGGGCGTGAGTGAAGCAGAGATTCACGACGAGTTCATCAAGCAAAACACCAAGGTCAAGTTCGATTATGCCGTCCTCAAACAGGACGACATCAAGAAGGGCCTGCATCCCACCGATACCGAATTAAAGGCGTATTACGAAAGCCATAAGCAAAGCTACGCCAACTCAATTCCCGAGAAGCGCAAGATCAAATACGCGCTCATCGAAACCGCCAAGGCCGAATCTGGCGTTCAAGTCACTCCCGAGGATCTGCGAAACTACTACGATCAGCACCGTGATCAATATCGCGTACCTGAGCAGGTGAAGGTCAGCCACATTCTGATTAAGACGCCGCTCCCGGGCCCGGACGGCAAGGTGGACGACAAAGGTGTCGCCGAAGCGCAGCGCCGTGCCGAGGACTTGCTGAAGCAGGTGAAGAGCGGAGCCAATTTCGAGGAACTCGCAAAGAAGTATTCCGAGGATCCGGGCAGCGCCAAGCAGGGTGGATCGCTCGGATGGATCGGCAGGGGCCAGACTGTGCCGGAGTTCGAGAAGACGGCGTTTTCGCTTCCCAAGGGACAAATCAGCGACTTGGTGAAGAGCAGTTACGGCTTCCACATCATCCGCATCGACGACAAGCAGGAAGCCCACATGAAGACGCTCGACGAGGTAAAGGACACCATCGAGCCCATCATTAAGCATCAGAAGGGGCAGCAGGTCGCGCAGAAGAAAGCTGAAGACCTGTTGAAGCAGGCTCGTGCTCAAGGTCTCGACGCAGCCGCGGCAGCCGCGGGGGTACACGTGGTTACAACCGACTTCATTACTCGCAAAGACATGCTGCCGGGCCTGGGGCCGGCACAGCAATTCATGGATGCCGTTTTCACCGCCGAGGACAAAGCTCCTCCCGACGTAGCTCCGGCCTCGCAGGGCATTGCCGTATTTCAATTGCTGGGTATCCAGCCTCCATCCACTCCCACGTTTGAAGAGATTCGCAGCAAGGTCGAGCAGGAATTCCTGAATGAGCGTTCCAGCGTTTTGCTGGCGCAAAAGGTGCAGGAACTTTCTGACCGCGCAAAATCCGAACACGATCTTAAGCGCGCCGCCAAAGAACTGGGCGCAACCATCAAGACCAGCGACCTCGTTGCTCCCGATGGCCAGGTTCCGGACATCGGTTCGATGTCGGGTCCCGCCTCGGTGGCCTTCAACCTGAAGCCTGGAGAGATCAGCGGTCCACTCAACAATGGTGCGGACGGTGCAGTCCTTCAGGTTCTTGAGAGCCAGCAACCGACCGACGCCGACTTCGCCGCCAAGCGCGATCAAATCCGCGATTCACTTTTGCAGGCGAAACAGCAGCAGCGTTTTGGACTGTTCGTCACCAACATCGTCGACCAGATGACGAAGTCGGGCAAAATCAAGCGCAACGACGAGGAATTGAACCAGCTTACGCGCAGCGGCAGCGAGTCGGGAATGTAGCGGCTGTTCTTATGTCCTTTCCGCGCGCCGCAGGCATTCTGTTACATCCCACGTCGTTGCCTTCTCGCGGCGGTGTAGGCGACTTTGGTCCAGCCGCCTACCAGTTTGCGGACTTTCTGGCGTCCGCCCGCCAGGGCCTTTGGCAGGTCTTACCGCTAGGTCCATTAGGCTATGGTAATTCGCCGTATTCCGCGACCTCTGCCTTCGCCGGAAACCCTCTTCTGATCAGCCTCGATCGCTTGGCGGATCGAGGTTGGATCGATCGCGCCAAACTCGACGCCCTGCCGGCGCCGTCCGCCGCCGTAGAATACGATCGCGTTTTCGCACAGAAGATGCCGCTGCTCTTCGAGGCCGCCCGTACTTTTCTCGGTTCGGGTTCTGCGGAAGCGCTTGGCCACTTTGAAGCGTTCCAGCGGGACACTGCCTGGTGGCTCGACGACTTCGTCTTATTCGACGCTCTTCGTGCGCGGCAAAAACTTGAAACCTGGAATCGCTGGCCTCGCGAACTCGCCGCCCGCGAACCGGCCGCTCTCGAAAAAGCACAATCCGAACTGGCTGACGACATCCGCATTCGCAAGGCTTTGCAGTTCGCCTTCTACGAGCAATGGCGTGCACTTCGGAGCTATTGCGCTGAGCGCTCCATCCGCGTAGTTGGCGACGTCGCCATCTTCGTCAACCACGATAGCGCCGACGTCTGGACTCACCGCGAGCTCTTCCGGCTGGACGAGAATCTTGAGCCCGAAGTCGTAGCCGGCGTGCCTCCCGATTTCTTCAGCAAAACCGGACAACGATGGGGAAATCCCCTCTATCGCTGGGACGTCATGAATCAGCGCGGATACAAATGGTGGATTCAGCGCTTGCGCTGGGCCACGCAGAACTGCGATTACATCCGCCTCGATCATTTCCGTGGGTTCGATCAGTTCTGGGAGATTCCCGCGAGCGACTCTACCGCGGTCAACGGCCGCTGGGTCGATGGACCGCGCGACGATCTATTCGTAAAGCTTCGCGAGGCCCTCGGTGGCTTGCCCTTCTTCGCTGAAGATCTCGGCTACATCACTCCCGAGGTCCACGCGCTCCGCGAGCGGCTGCAGATTCCAGGGATGGCTGTCCTGCAGTTCGGCTTTGGCGACGAAGGCGCACACATGTATCTCCCTCACCGCTCCCACGGCAAGGTCATCTATACCGGCACGCATGACAACGACACCGTCGTAGGTTGGTGGCACTCGGGTGCATCCGAGAGCGAGCGCCAAAATGCCGAGGCCTACGTTGGACGCTGTGACGACGGCATTCATTGGGCTTTTATTCGCTCCGCGCAATGTTCGCCCGCCTGCATGAGCATTATCCCGCTGCAAGACGTTCTCGGACTGGGCAGCGAAGCCCGCATGAATACTCCCAGCCTCGATAACGGCAACTGGCGCTGGCGCGTCAGCCACGGTCATCTGAACGGCGAGGTAAGCTCAAAGCTGGCCCGTCTCGTTGAAGTAAGCGATCGCCTTCCCAAACCATTTGCTTCCCGGACAGCAGAAAGCTTTTTCGCTTAGCAATTTGTCGGACTGCGAAAACTAGCCCCTGCCGCAATTAATTGTGAACGCAGCGTTACAACGTAGGCGTTTTGCCCGCTGATCGTGTATAGAAATAACGGGGGTTTGAACTTGAGCGAAGTCATCATCGAAGCCGTCGCTGTGGAGAAGTCCTATCCGCAGCCCGACGGAACGCGCGTTCAAGTCGTCGGCTCGACCAGCCTCGCCGTGGAATCGGGGAAAATCATCGCATTACTCGGCCCGTCCGGGTGCGGGAAATCCACGCTCTTACGCATCCTGACCGGCCTGTCCCAACCGTCGGCGGGACAGATTTTGTGGCACGGCAAGCCGCTCGACGGCCAAACTCCGAATGTTGCGATCGTCTTTCAAAGTTTCGCGCTTTTTCCCTGGCTGACCGTTCTTGGCAACGTAGAGGCTCCGCTTGAGGCGAAGGGCATCCCCGCCGTAGAACGCCGCAAGCGCGCATTGCGCACGCTCGATACTGTCGGATTGGATGGTTTCGAGACCGCGTATCCCAAAGAGCTTTCAGGAGGCATGAAGCAGCGGGTCGGATTCGCCCGCGCCCTCGTGGTTGAGCCAGAAGTCCTTTTCATGGACGAGCCCTTCTCCGCGCTCGACGTTCTGACAGCCGAAAACCTGCGCGGTGAATTGCTGGAGTTGTGGCTGAACAAAAAGATGCCCACGAGCGCCATCTTCATTGTGACTCACAACATTGAAGAGGCAGTGATGCTCGCCGACCGCGTCATGGTGCTGGGCAGAAATCCAGCGCGCGTCCGCTCCGACTTCAATATCCGCCTCAAGCATCCGCGCGACCGCAAGTCCGCGCGCTTTGTCGAGTTGGTTGACTACATCTACAAAGTCATGACCGAGCCCGAGGTCGAGCACGCGCTGCCCGACGCCGAGGCCACTGCCGAAATTATTCTTCCCGCTGGCGGCTTGACGAAAGATGTTTTGAAGAGGCAGGAAGCTCCCCTGCGCACCGGAAAATATCAGATGCTGCCCCACGCCCGCGTCGGCGGCATCGCCGGCCTCACCGAACTCTTGCGCGACCGCGGCGGCCGTGAAGATCTGTTCCGCCTATCGGAGGAACTCGTCATGGACGTCGAAGACTTGCTCCCGATTCTCGAAGCCTGTGTTCTCCTGGGATTCGCTTGGTTGAAAGAGGGCGACGTGCAGATTACGCCGCAAGGCATTCAGTTTGCCGACGCCGACATTCAGCAGCGCAAGGTTCTATTCCGCCAGGCTGCGCTCGAACACGCCACGATCCTGAAACAGATTGACAGCATTCTGAAGCGCAAGGCCGACCATTCGATCGCCGACGAATTCTTTCACGACATTCTCGACGAGCATTTCTCCGAAGACGAAGTCCAGCGCCAGTTTGAGACGGCCACGAACTGGGGCCGCTACGCGGAAATCTTCGACTACGACCGCGCCAGTGGACGTTTGGTGCAAACCGAACCGCCGCAAGCGGAAGCGTCCGGCTCGCCGCCGGCCCCGACAGCAGAATCCCACGACTCCGTTACCAAATCCTAAAGAGTTGTTGACTTGAAAGCCTGAGCCGCATGAAAAAGAACATCAGCCTGCGAGGATTCTCGGCGTACCGCATCTGGACGCAGTTGCCCAGCCTCGAGATCTCCTTTCTGCCGGATCTGCTGATGTTTGCTGCCGCGATCACACTCTTTTATGGCGTGCTCATGGTCGGCCGCACTTGGCTTGGTCCATTCACTCCCGAAGTCGAGATTTCTCGCAGCCTCCTCGCCCTCCCTGCTTACGCGGGATACTCACTTCTCCGCATTACCATCGCATATGTGTTGAGCCTCGCCTTCACGCTCGTCTACGGCTACGTCGCAGCCTACAACCCGCGCGCCGAGCGTTTCATGATCCCGTTGCTCGACGTTCTACAGTCGATTCCCGTACTGAGTTTTCTTCCCGGCGTGATGCTGGCGATGGTCGCCCTGTTTCCTGGACGGCAGCTTGGTGTCGAAGCCGGCGCGATCCTGCTCATCTTCACTGGCCAGGTCTGGAACATGGCGTTCAGCTTCTACGCTTCGCTCAAAAGCATTCCAAAGGAAATGCGCGAAGCTGCGAAGATCTACGGCTTCAACTGGTGGCAGCGCTTCATCGAAATGGAATTACCCTTCGCCGCTATCGGCCTTGTGTGGAACTCCATGATGTCGGTCGCCGGCGGATGGTTCTTTCTGATGGCGTGCGAGATGTTCGTCCTCGGCTCGCGCGACTTCCGCCTCCCCGGGCTCGGATCGTATCTGCAAACCGCCGCCAGCGCTGGCGACACGCGTTCCATCCTGTGGGGCGTCGCCACCATGATTGCAGTGATAGTTCTGCTCGACCAGTTCGTCTGGCGTCCCGTAATCGCCTGGGCGGAGAAGTTCAAAGTCGAGCAGGTCGAGAGTACCGACGCCCCCCGTTCCTGGGTGCTCAACATGTTTCGTCATTCCCGTGGTTTGACGCAGCTTCGCAATCGCACGGTTGAACCGCTGAGTGAACGCCTGATGATGTATTTCTCCCGCCATCGCCACACCGACGAACCTGAGCAGCGGAGCGCGTCGAAAGTCTGGATCACTCGTTTGGTCGCCGTTGCCTTACTCGCCGGCATAACTTACGGAATCGTTCGCGTCGTCATGCTTCTCAGCGGTCTGCAATCTGCGGAACTAAAGGAAGCAGGCCTCGGTCTCGGCGCCACCTTCCTCCGGGTCAATCTCACCTTGCTATTGGGCGCGCTGTGGACGATCCCTGCGGGCGTTGCCATCGGCTTCAATCCCAAGCTCGCGCGCATCGCGCAGCCGCTCGCCCAAATCGCCGCCTCCGTTCCTGCTACCGCGCTCTTTCCGGTGGTGCTCCTCTTGCTGATTCGGGCTGGCGGAGGCCTCGGCATCGGTTCCATCGCCTTACTGCTCTTGGGAACGCAGTGGTACATCCTGTTCAACGTCATTGCCGGAGCTATTGCCATTCCGGCTGACCTGAAAGAGTGCTGCTCGATCTTCCGGCTCGAAGGTATCCAGCGCTGGAAGAAGCTGATCCTTCCCGGAATCTTCCCGTATCTCGTCACCGGCCTCGTGACCGCATCCGGCGGAGCATGGAACGCCAGCATCGTCGCCGAATATTTCCACTTCAAAGGACAGATCTACACCACCGTAGGCCTCGGAGCCACGATCAGCCAGGCCACCGACAGCGGCAATTTCAAACTGCTCCTTGCCGCCACTATCATGATGGCCGCCACCGTCGTCACCATTAATCGCCTCGTCTGGCGCCGAATGTATGCTCTCGCCGAAACCCGTTACCGCCTCGAAACCTAGCCCGCTTGTTTCGCTTGTCACTCCCGGTTACCTTTTAGACTCTTCCGACCCGCATTTCATCAGCTTTTAACCTCGTCTTCATGCTGCCGAAACGCACCTGCGATATCCGTAGAAGATGCCCTCAGTCCAGCCGCAGTCCGATCAAACACCAGCCGGAGTTCTCTCTCGCGTCACCGAGTTCTCGGGTCTGGCCGGAAAGTTGTCACCAGTCGGCAAGGTGCGGGATCTCTATCGCCGTGTGCAGCGCTCGCCGGAAGGTTTTCGTCTGGAAGGCTTGCTCGCCGAAATGCGGGTGGACTTGCGCTTCAGCGACGCCGATCGTTCGCGCATTCCGGCGACTGGTCCGGTTGTCGTCGTGGCCAATCATCCCTACGCCGTGTTGGACGGCGCAATCCTCACGGTTCTCTTGACACGCGTCCGCCCCGACGTGAAGGTGCTCACCAATCTTCTGCTCAGCGAAATCCCTGAACTAGAGCAGCATTGTATCTTTCTCGATCCCTTCCAGACCGATCGTCCCGCCGACTCAAACCGCAAGCCTCTGCGAGAAGCGCTCGCATGGCTGCAACAGGGAGGTATGTTGGCTATCTTTCCTGCGGGCGAAGTCGCGCATTGGCAGATGCCAACCGTACAAATTGCCGACCCTGCCTGGAACGACACCGCCGTCCGCCTCATTCGCCGAACTCACGCCACCGCCTTGCCGGTGTATTTCTGCGGACACAATGGCGTCGGATTCCAGCTCCTCGGCATGATTCATCCGAAATTGCGCAGCGCGTTCCTGTTACAAGAATTTTTGCAGCAGGAGGGTAAAGAAGTCGAAGTCCGCATTGGCAGCGCCATTCCAGCCGATGCCATCGACTCCATCAGCGACGATCGCGAAGCCACCAACTATCTCCGCTCGCGCACTTATCTCCTTGCTCGCCGCAGCAGAACCGAAGTGCCCCGGGCTGTAGGATTGCGTTCGCGGATCGCTTCCAGGATTCAGCAACCGGTCGCCGCCGCCGTGCACCCCGAATTGCTTCAGAATGAAATCGACAGTCTGCCCTCCAATCGCCGCCTTACTGAGAACGCAGAATTTGCCGTTTACCATGCGACGGCGCGCGAAATTCCCAACTTACTGTTGGAAGTTGGACGTGTCCGTGAGCTCACCTTTCGCCGCGCGGGGGAGGGAACTGGCAAGCGCCGCGACCTCGATTCTTTCGACGCCTATTACTGGCACGTGTTGCTGTGGAGCAAAACCAAACACGAACTGGTCGGCGGCTATCGCGCCCGTAGTACTTCCGAAATCCTCGCCGAACGCGGCCTTGCCGGCCTGTACACCAGCACTCTTTTCCGGTACGACGAGAGCCTCTTCCAAAAACTCGGTCCGGCCCTTGAACTCGGACGCTCTTTCGTCCGCCCCGAATATCAACGTCAATATGCTCCACTCTTGCTCTTGTGGAAGGGAATCGCTCACCTCGTCGCCAAGCGCCCGGAGATTCCCGTGCTCTTCGGCGCAGTCAGCATCAGCAACGATTACAACGAAGCATCGCGCGAAATGATTTACCGCTTCTTCGAGGCGCGCATGATGGAAGATGATCTAGCGGGCTTGATCGAGCCCCGGCGTCCGTTTCGTCCCGCATTTCTGCGGCGTTGGGATTGCCGCAGCATGTGTCGCGCTCTGCGCGATCTTGACGAGCTATCTCAGCCTATCACCGACATCGAGGCCGACGGCAAAGGTCTGCCGATCCTGCTGCGGCAATACGCCAAAATCGGCGGCAAGCTGCTCGGATTTAACGTCGATCGCAAGTTCTCCAACGTGCTCGACGGCCTGGTTGTCGTCGATCTGCGCCGGACAGAACCGGCAGTCTTGGAGCGCTACATGGGGCGGGAGGCAGCAACAAATTTCCGCAACATTCACCAACTCGCGGAGGTCTAATTCGCCGCTACTTGGTGGCGCGCAGGCGAGTGGCTTCCGTTGGCACAACGCAAGCCTGCGCTGAATCCTTCAAAGCTACATCCAGCTTACGGCCTAATTCCGCAAGAGCCTCCCGATCCATCAGCTCCTGCATACGCTGAAACAGCTGCCGCTCTTCCTTCCGGATGTGCGCCGAAAGCCGCTGCGCTAGCAGATTCACATCGCTCCCGGAACTCCTCTCGCCGATTGCAAGCGCGAAATGTTCCCGTAGCCACTGATGGTCCGCGCATAAATCATCGACCAGTGGAATCAGTTCCGCGAACGTGCGCGCCGAAGGAAACACGACTTGCTCTTCTGCAACGAAGTGAATACCGATTTCGTTTTGAAAAATCTGCCCGATCTCCGCCTGCCACGCGCCTAACCCCGACTCGTCAATCGGAGAAGCCCGATCAATCCGCACACACAACGCCAGCGCCCGTTGGTGCTGATGAGAAAGCGGAATAAGGCTCTTATCGCGCAGCATGGTACTTCCCTAAGACTTGGTAGTCTCCAGGTTACTCGCTCCCAGCACGCCCTCCGTAGGAGTCGGATCGGCCGCTGGACGCACCGTCAACCAGTCCGTCCGTACCCGCTCCCATTCCTGGATCAGCATGCCGTTCGCTTCAAAAAAGCTCCGGATACGATATCGTTCCCATCCTGCAACTTCCTCGAGAATCGGCGCCAACACCGCCAGTGCGCTCGTACTCAGCACCGTGCGCTTTGCGATCTGCGAAACGTTTGGGGACTCCGAAACCGCAATGGTCAGCCCATCGCGGGAGTTGATGTGGAGCATGACGTGAATATCCGAGCTACCATCGCCTGTATAAATCACATGATCGGGCCCGGCCACGCGATCGACCAGCAGTTTGTCGAGCACCGCCACCTTCCCGTAACCCGCCGTCGCACGGATGATCGAATCGAGTTCGCCCGAGGGCTTGTATCGAAACTCCGTGCCGTAAATGTGATCTTCCGGAACAATATCCTCCAGCGCGGATCGCACAATCTCCACCGGCGCCGCGGATAACACATAAAAATCAAATTGATGCCCATCGATTCCAGACTCGAGCAATTGGTATAACAGTTTGATGTCGCCTTTTAGCCGGATCCTCTTCCCCACCTCGCGCAGATGTTCCTTCCGTACCTTCGCGCGAAACTCCGGGTCATGCAGCAAGAGATACGCTAATTCCGCGCCCTGCTGCACCAGATTGATCTTGGCCATTCCCTTGGCCTTGCGCTCGAACTCTTCCGTAGGAATGCCCACCAACTCGGCCAGTACGTACCCCGAGTCGTTAAAGGTCAGCGTCTGATCGAAATCGCTGGCAAAGATGTAGCGTCTCAAAACATTGTCTGCCATATACGTATTCGATTCCTGAAGGTCTTGGAAGGCCCCATAAAAAGAATCGATGGCGATTATATGCCCGCTTTGCTAACTCGTTGTGAATAAAGCTCGCGCGATCCGCGAGATCGCAGTAAATAATTGCAGGAGCTCAGGCGAAGGGAAGGATCTTGCGCGTACCCGCGGGAACAGCCGCCTCGGCTGTCTGGTCGAGCGGATCTCGCCGGTTATCCATCCCCCAAACTCCTTCGTGATACTTCGTGTCCTTCGTGGTGAATGGGTTTTGCTCTTCTCAACGATGCGGTCGAGGTCCACTCAATATCGGCCTCGCTTTACTAAACTCCCCAGCGCGTCCAAAATGGATGGTTCGGTCCGCATTGGCGAAAAAACATCTGGGAAGCCAGCCGTATCGGGAAAATTCGCAAGTTCCAGAGAACGAGTAACAAATCAGAAAAGAGGAGCCCTCATGGTAGTTGCAACCGGTGAACTCATTCGCGCGATGAATTATGTCGAAGACATCACGACTACTCTGCGCCGTATCTGTATTTACATTCCTGCTATGAGTCCCGAGGAGCGTAAGCGCCTCGCTGAAGCCATGCGCGGAGCCGCGACGCAGGTCAACGCCGCCATCGCCGATCTCGAAAAGGTGGAGAAGTAGGTGGCCCAGGTCCAGACGATTGCCGTCATCGGCGCCGGCATCATGGGAAGGGGCATCGCCCACGCCGCAGCCCTTGGCGGCTATCGCACGATCCTCGAAGATCTGCTCCCCAACGCCCTGCGCAAGGCCGAGACGGAAATCCGTGCAAACCTCGACAAGGCCGTCGAACTCGGCAAAGTGACCGCTCCCGACGCGGACTCCGCCTTCAAGCGTCTGGAATACGCGGGCTCCGTCGAAGAAGCCGCGCGCGAAGCCGACCTGGTCATCGAGGCCGTCCCGGAAGAGATGGAGTCGAAGATCGAAATCTTCACTCTGCTCGACAAACTCTGCCGGCCCTCTACTATCCTCGCGTCGAACACTTCATCCTTGAGTGTCACCGAGATCGCCAGCGTCACCTACCGCGCTAAAAAATGCGTCGGTATGCACTTCTTTAATCCAGTCCACAAGATGAAACTGCTCGAAGTTGTGCGCGCGCTCGAAACCGACGACGACACTCTGGCCACCGTCGTCGAAGTCGGTAAGCGCATGGGTAAGGAAGTCGTGGTGATCAAGGAGTCGCCGGGCTTCATCACCAGCCGCATCAATGCCATGATCGGCAATGAAGCCTTCTACATGCTGCAGGAAGGAATTGCCTCCGCCGCCGACATCGACAAAGCGCTAAAGCTGGGACTGAATCATCCGATGGGGCCCTTCGAACTCGTCGATCTCGTCGGCCTCGATACGCGCCTTAGCATCCTCGAATACCTTCATAAATCTCTGGGAGACAAGTACCGCCCGGCTCCTTTGCTCGTGCAATACGTGAAGGCAGGCCGCCTGGGGCGCAAATCCGGCCGAGGCGTCTACGAATATCCCGAAACCCCGGCAACAAGAAAGTAGCCCGATTCGATCAGCCAGACCTGCCTGGCCCGGATGAGTGTCGGGCAGCCGCCCTCGGCTGTCCCCCGTGCCAAGCGGCGAAGTCATCGCAATCAAATCGTTGAGACGGCGCGACTACTCTGCGTACAGCTGTCATCCTGAGCAAAGCGAAGAACCCCATGCCCGTGTGTACGACAACTGGCTAGCCAGGGAATTTCAGCTACCGATTGTGTCGCCGCCGGGGCGTGCAACAGCCCGAAGGCCGATTCCCGAAATGGAACTACCCTACGTCAACCGACCCGTTTCCGATTGACTCCGCAGGGTCGACAGCGGGATCCTACTGTGTAGCCCTTCTGCTCTTTGAGAACAAAACGCTTGTAACCCCTTTCGGCTCAAGATTTTGCCCGCAACTGATTGAGCCCCATAGATTACTTGCCGATTTTCCTCTAAGTCGTTGATTCCAATAGACCCAGGGGGAGGGGGGTGGGGATGACGAAAAAGTAAACTTCCCAAAAACGAACAAGCTAACGTCGACCGAAATTCAGCCCTGCGAGCTTCGAAATCTTCTCCGCTTCGATCCCTTTGCTCGCGATCAGTACATGAAAGCTCTCGCCCATTCCTGCCGGAGTGACCAGATGTTTGAGTTGCAGCGCAACCTTCGCCCGCTCCTGCGGTAAGCGGCAATCTTCAAACGCATCGCCAAACTGATTCGCCTCGCCGATCCCCATCAAAAACTGTGATTGGGTAACAAGTTTCTCCGCGCGCATCCCGCGTTTTTCGGCAGCCGCGGCCAGCGCCGTAAAGTTCACATCCGCGGTAATGTCCTGCTCTCCCGGAGCTTCATACGGATTCGCGCTCACCGAATGCTGCCGGATCGCTTTCACCGTCCCCCGATGACGACCCGCAAGCTTTTCCTCGCGCGTGTATCCGTAGTCGATGACGATCACGAATCCGCGATCGAAATCCGTTGCTCCAGATATTTGCGTTTGTCCTTGCAGCGGCACTTCCACTCGCTCTCCCTCTTCCGGATGAACCGAATAACGATCGAGGAACTCCAATTCCTCGGGAGACGATGCAATCCATGACTCCACGAATCGTCCGTCACGAGCATCGATCCGAAGCGATCCCTTCGCGCTGACGATCTCCACCGGAAGCGCGTCAAAGAACTCGTTGGCAAACACAATCGTCGCATCGGTTTCGGGTGCCCCATTTCCGGCCGAATTTGCCGGAAGTGGGGATTTCGGATCAGCAAACACTGATTTTCCGGACTCAAACCGTTGATTCAGTGTCTGTGCGATTCTGTCGCGCAGAGACGCAGATTGTTCGACGAGTTGATATTGCAGTGCGCCAAAGAATTCTGGAAACTTCTTTTCCGACCAATCCAGCACGTCCTGCGCGAACAGTCCGCGTCCTGGTCCAAGTTCCTTGATCACGATCTGCTCGGGCGATCCGAGCATGCGCCACATCTCGTCGAACTGCCGCGCCAGCAAACGTCCAAAGACCGCATGAATATCACTCGACGTGTAGAAGTCTCCCGCCTTGCCGAACTGCGCCGCATTGCGTGAGTAGTACCCAAGTTCGGGATGATAAAGGCATAACTCCATGTACCGGGAAAAGGGAAGTGGCCCGCGCTCGCGAATCTCCTGCTCGATGATTTGCCGCAGCTCGCTCAAAGGCCTTTCCTCTGGCGATCCGCGCGGTCTTGCGGTGTGCGGATGAACATCTCCACGAAATAATCGTGTAGCGCGTCGTAGAGTTGACGCTGGAAGCTCCATTCGAACTGCGGGTCGTCGAGATCGCGCGCGTGCAGGTCGAAGTAGTAAGTATGCACGGGAACGCTTTCGTCCTTGAACTGGATGATGACCTCCACGCCCTCACCTTTGGCGCGCGCGGAGAAAGTCAGCAGAGGATGCTCGTAGAGACGAAGTTGCGCAAGAACGCGCTCGAGGCGAGGATTATTGGCTTCCGGCACAGGAAGGATTGTAAAGGAAGAAGGAAGTAGCGCCGATGTCACTCGTAACGCAGCGCCTCGATCGGATTCAGCCGCGCAGCCTTGATCGCAGGCAGCATGCCGCTGATGATGCCCACAACGCTGAGGATCGCGGTCGACCAGATCAAGGTTGCCGCATTGATGTAAAGGTGAATGTCGCCTTCACTCGCATTGTCCTCAAACGCGCTCCACAGCGTAAGCGATCCGACGGACCAAGAGACGAGGTACGCTAGCACCACGCCCAGCAATCCCCCAAGAGCCGTGATCACCAGAGCCTCCGCGAGGAATTGGAAGAGAATATGCCAGCGATGCGCTCCCAGAGCTTTCTCCACGCCGATTTCACGCGTGCGCTGCGTGACCGACACCAGCATGATGTTCATCAGCCCAACGCCTCCGATTCCGAGCGTGAGCAGTCCGATGAAGCCCAGCAGAATCTTGATGCCGGTGGAAATCACCTGTAGATCCATCAAGTCCGCAAAGACGTCAAAGACGAAGATCGCGCGCTGATCCTTGGGATTGAAGCTGTGGTGAAATCCCATCGATTCCCGCACACCCTTCACCACCTTGGCGTGATCGCCTTCGTATTCCATCACCACTGAGCTGAGGTAATACGTATTCGTGAGGTCGCTCATCGCGCTGTATGGGACGTAGACATGCTCGTTGATGTTGTCGTCGCCGTTCTGAATCTCGTGCTTGAGAATGCCCACCACTTGATACGAGATTCCATCCAGCCGTATCTTTTCGCCGAGTGCGTTCTGCCCTGAGAAGAGTTTCTTCTTCGCGTCGGAGCCAATCACGGCAACGCGCGTATGAGTGAAGTCGTCCGCTTCGCTGAAGAAGCTACCTTCTGCAATATCGAGCTTCCGCATGCGACCATACGCCGCATAAACGCCGCTCACGCCGTAATTCGCGCTGCGCGATCCGTAAGCGACCAGGCAGTTCTTGAAAGCCTCGGGCGAAACCCGCTTTAGCAATGGCACTTCGGCGCGGATGTAGTCGAGATCATTGATGTTCAATCGAACCTGCGTTCCCGCCTTTGTGCCTCCCGCCTGCAACTCGGTGCGTCCGGGAAAGATGAATACGAGATTGGTGCCGAACGAACGAAATGCAGACCACAGCCCGCGCTCGAAGCCCGTTCCGTATGCCAACAGCAGCACGACCGTTGCGATGCCCCATGCCATTCCGAGCATGGTGAGGACGCTCCGCCGCCTGTTGTGCCGAAGCGCGTTGTAGGCTTGTGTGGCCAGATCGACGATCATGATGTTAGCTCTCAGCTGTCAGCTCTTGGCTCTCAGCCTGATACCTCGGTTCCTTTAGCGCTTTAGTACTCCGAACGGTCAACGCTTACTCTTGCCGCAATGCTTCTACTGGAGGCAGCAACGCCGCTTTGCGAGCAGGATACAGTCCTGCCGCGATTCCTGCGATCGCGAGCGATCCGATTGCCGCCAATGCCGAGGCCGGAATGATTCGCGGAGTATCGAATCCTTCCGGCGATGGCAACATCGCGAGCAGCGTCACGAATCCGGTAGCGATCGCCAATCCGATTCCACCGCTAAATGCCGTGAGGAATGCGCCCTCGATGAAGAACTGTGTCAAGATTGCGCGGTACGTTGCGCCCAGCGCCTTGCGCAGGCCGATCTCCTTGGTCCGCTCGGTCACCGAGACCAGCATGATGTTGATGATGCCAATCGCGCCCAGTCCCAGCGTTACGACGCCGACCACGCCCAGAAACCAATCCATCGCGTCGAATATCTTGCCCACGCGCTTCATGTTCTCGATCGTGTCCCAGTCTTCAAACGCATCCTGCAGCTTGGGATTGAATCCATGCCGCCGCGCAAGGATCCGGTGAATCTCTTCTTTGGCCTGCGTGTGCAGGTCTTTGGAGATTGGCTGATAGTTAATAAACGAAATCGCGTCCTCGGAGTTCGCCTTAGTCAGCGGGAAAAGATCGCGCATGGTTTCCATCGGGAATGAAGATGCGGGAGTTTGTTCCGTTATTGCCGTCGCGACCAACTTTGGCGACGACGCCAACGACGTCAAAGTTGATGCCATTGAGCAGGATCGTAGATCCCACCGCGGGCCGTCCAGGGAACATGTTCTTCAGCAGTTCCCATCCCACCACGGCAACGCGCCGGCGCTCGGAATTGTCCTGATTGTTGAACCACCGTCCGGGCGAGATCGGTACATTGCGGATCTGGTTGTAATCCGCAGCTGACTCCAAAGACCTGGCCGTTTGTGGAACCGTAATCGCTGACCGCGCGGATGTCTTCACGATTCAGCACGGGCGACAAAGCGCCGACAAACTGTGCCTCA
The DNA here is from genome assembly GCA_963793945.1 of uncultured Acidobacteriota bacterium. Taxonomy (GTDB): domain Bacteria; phylum Acidobacteriota; class Terriglobia; order Terriglobales; family Acidobacteriaceae; genus Sulfotelmatobacter. Next base: position 211,914 of record CAWCCE010000007.1, read on the forward strand.
CTTCGGATCGCGAGGTAGTCTTTATAAGTGAAGTAATAGATCTGTCCGGATTGCGTGCTCCCTTCGACCGCCGGAATACGGCCGGGAAACATAAACATAATGTTTTGTCCGAGAGTGGCGAGCTGCTTCTCCTGCCCGCTGCGGAAGCCTTCTCCCAAGCCGACGAGCAGCAGCAGCGAGCCGACGCCCCAAGCGATTCCAAACATGGTCAGGAAGGAGCGCAGTTTGTGCGCCCAGAGGGTCGCCAGCGACTGGCGGACAATGTCGAGCAGCATGCGCATAAAAAGGCCGATGGAAGAATCATGCCCCCACGCCTCCGGGGAGGAGCGTGGGGGCACCCGGGTAACGTTCAGGCGAGGGGTCTCAATCCCGCCCAACCATCTGATCAGAAATACGCAGCCGGACTCTTAAAAGTTCCCGCTGGCATGTACTGAATTAGACCCCACGAGGCGAAAAAAGGTTAGCTGAAGCTCAGAAATTCAAAAGAGCGTGATGAACATTTCGATCAAGGTGGCGTTTCTGGCTGCCGATATTCAATGCGTAGGCTTCACATCAGCGCTGGAGATTCATCCATGCCACAAACGGGACCCCTGTATAGGAATTACGCTTCTGGGAATGCTAGTGGCCTTGCTGCACATCGGCACACGCAGTTCATCATTGATTCGGCAAAGCGGCTGGTAACCGTGCAATTTGGGGAAAAACTGACCGCCCAAGAGATTGCGCGATACGCCGAACGACTTAGAATCCATCCGGAGTTTCAGCCTGAGTTTGCCGAGATTGCAAACTTGACGGATGTAGAAGAGATTGACCTGCAAGCAGAAGACTTCCTTAAACTCGCTGACAAGATCGATCCCTTTTCGCCGCTGGCGAAGCGCGCATTCATTGTGCAAACCACTACACAGCATCACGCAGCGCGGATGCACAAGATTCTCCGCAGTCAGCACAGCATCGAGATTTTCGAATCAATAGAAGACGCGGAGAAGTGGGTAAGCTCGTAGACGCAGCCGACGAACCCACTACCGGAATTACTGCTGTTTTTCTTTAGGCCGCTCGTAGGCTTTCTGCAAGTATTTTCGAGCTTCTTCGAGAGCGCCGAAAGTGTTGTCATTGGTTTGAAGGGCCTGGCGGTACTCGTTCACAGCGCGTTCGCGCTGTCCGGTGATGTCGAAAATCTTGCCCAACTGAATACGGCTCCAGACTTCCGTCCAGCGCGGATCGCCGTCGCCGTTGATAGACGAACGGTAAGCATTCGCGGAAGATTGATAATTGCGCTGCAGGAAAAAGATTTCGGCGATGCGGTAGTGAGCGAGCGAACTGTTCTTGTTCAGGTCGAGAGCTTTATTGAACTCGGTAAGAGCGCCGGTTAAGTCTCCTTGCTGCTGCATGGCCTGGCCGCGCAAGATAGAGGCGCGCAACTTCACGTCGCTGGAATTCGTCAGGACATGGTGATCGGGATCGATCGAGATTTTGCGTGGACGACCAAAAGTCTCAATCGAAAATGGCGAATTCGTTCCGACGACTTCAATGTTCTTGTTTTCGGTCCGTCCGTCAGTATCGATCCTCAGATCGACCGGCATGCGGAAAAGGTCGAGATCCTGTGAAATTTCGCCGGTGACGCGGAAGCCGGGAGTTTTTTCTTCCTTTGGATTCTGCGCGGCCGCTCCCCCCAGACGATAGGTGGTGTACTTCACTTTGAATTCTGGGGCTCCGGTGGAATCGAGCCATTGAGAAAAGAACCAGGTGAGTTGCTGGCCATAGTTTTTCTCGGCGACAGCACGGAAGTCATCTGTAGTAGCGGATTTACCGGCATATTCCGCCGCAAACTCCCGCATGGTTTTATTGTATTTGTCTTCGCCGAGCACCCAGCGCAACATGTGCAAAATCATTGCGCCCTTATCAGTAGAGAGCGACTGAAACTCCGTCGAGAACATATCGAGTTTGCTGGCACTGGACAGCGGAACCGTGTCGTAAGCGAGGGCTCCGACCGACATGTCTTTTACAGCTTCTTCAAGTCCGGCGGCTCCAGCGGCGTTCTCGACGTACATGGCTTCCGAATAACGGGAGAAGCCATCACTCAACCACCAGTCATCCTTGCTTGCAGGACTCACCGAAACGCCCCACCACTGATGGGCGATGGCGTCGGCGAGCAATCGATAATTGGTCTTCTCGGTGATCGATGGACTGGCCAAGCCCACTATCTCCGGCGCCCAAGCGTAAGGAAGTGTGTCGCCGGGGATCTCTACGACGTTCAGTCTCTGCGAAGGCGGAAGCCCGTAGAGCGTGAGGAAGAAAGTGAATTCCTGAACAGCTGTAGTGGTGTACGCGGGGGCTAGGCTCTGATGGGTCGGCTTGAAAAAGACGTGGAGATCCATGCCCGCGTCATCACTTTTGTACTCCTGAAACACGCCAGCGATGATGGTTCCGGGAAAGCTGGGCTTATCCGAGACAAAAGTGAACGTCTTGGTCGGAAGCACGCTTGCGTTCGGCTTGTTCGCTGCTGGATGGTCCGCCGTCGTGACTTTGCCGCTGCCGATCACGAGCAGGTGCGCAGGCAGCGTGATGTGAATCGTCGATGTAAAGCGATTGATCCCGTAACCGTTGACCGGGAACCATCGTCCGGCATAAAGGAGGTAAGTCGTGTCGTCGCCGATGTAGGCCAGGCTAAGGCCGGGAACGGGGCTGTTATCGGCGTTTTCGATACGTCCTTCGTATTCGAAGGTGAGGGTGGTTGATGCATCCTTAGCTAATCCGGACGGAAGCGGCACGCGGATGCTGGAATCCTGTGTCACGCGCTCGGCCGAGAGCGGCTGGTTTTTTTCATCGGAGACCTTCGTTACACGGAGGTCGTTGTGCAATTCGAAGACAGCGACGCTCAAATCTTGCAGAGCCGTGAACTTAACTTTGGCTTTGGCCGTGATCTGGTGGAGATGGGGATCCAGAGTAGCGTCGATCTGGTAGTCGTCGACACGTAAATGGGCCTTTTCGACGGCCTGAGAGGGCAGCGCCAATAGAACGAGCAGGGACAGAGTCAGGGAACTCGTAAGGACGCGCAAGGGGCGCCGCAGGTCTATCGACATTCAGGAGAGTCTCCGGGAAATGATAACCCATTTCCTATGATGAAGATTCTGACGCAAAAGATGCTGGGAGCACAAGGTTTAGACGGGTAGGAGATTCAGCCCGTCCCGCTCGGTTCGGGCACGTGACAGCTAGTTCTGGCCGGACGCCCGTTCTGAGGCATGCGGTGTGATCTTCCGCAGGAAAAACTCCTGAGCTACTGCACTGGCAGCGCTCCCTCCAATCCCGATGAGTGCATTTTCGAAGGTCAGACCCACGCCGTTGCGGTCGGAAGCCGGGTAGTAGAGATTCGAAATGCCGCCAGCGGCTAAGCTGCCGAGCATATTGGAATAATTGGGCTGCCAGTGGCCGTTATCGCCCTTGCAAATGACCGAACTGGCAACGGCATAGAAAAATCTCGATTTCCGGCTGCCGGTTCCTTTGTAGAAATAACGCGGGTCTTGTTTGAAGAGGGAGGGCAGAATGGCGCCGCCAATAAAAGTTCCCGAGACGAGGTCGGCATAGCTTGCTCCGAAGCGTTTGGCATAGCCCTGCGCGCCCTGCCCGTAACCGCTGAATTCGTTGTCCGCCTGTTCTATGCCCGCGATGAAGGCCGCGATTCCGAACGAAAACGGGTCGATCGTGGATTTCCATCCAAGTTGAAATTTCTGTCGAGTGTTGAGCGGAACCGGATCTGGCACGTAGCTGACATAAAAGTTAGGTATGAAGCCCAACACCCGTTGTTTCTCTTCCACATGAATCTGTTCTTCGGCGACCACGGCTGGATTGCCGTTAACTTCCACCTCGATCGTGGTTGCCACCACCAGTTGCATGGGTGGTGCTGTGTAATCCTCGCCAGCTTGTAAGACGCCCGACTGGGTTTGTGCGGCGAATCCAGGCGACTTCACTTCGAGTTCGAAGGCGCCCGGTGTGACGCTGGCGAAAATGAAGCTGCCATCTCCCGCTGACTGCAATTGCCGCGAAGGTGAGCCCGCGACGTTCAAAATGACAACGGCATTTGGTACGACGTCCCCATCTTTGTCAACAACCGTGCCGGCGATACTGCCTGGCTTCGGAGGCGTGGCAGGCGCTGGGTTAACTGTCGTTTCAGTTGACGGTTGTGCCGTGATGGACGTAGGCGCCGAGGAATTGTCCTGCGAATGAGACAACTGCGGCACGAAAAGGCCTACGAAAACAAGAACCGTTATCGCTAAACTCCACGCCGAGTGATGAATCCTAAGTAGCCGAGGATCGCACCGTGATGAGGCCGAGTTCTGCAAACAATTAGACATGTAAATCCGTACCGCGAGGGCGCCAGTTCTAAGACTCCGAGGTGCCGACAGGTTCTTCATCTTCAGCTGGGGCATTTCCTTTGGTCAACGTTTGGGCTGATTCCTTGCTTCCAAGTTAATTCAGTCTGAGTGAGAAATGGGAAAACTTTAGTACCGTTAAACGTTGGATGCGCGCGGGTTGCCCCAGGCAAGGATGATCTCGGCGGCGCGGTCGGCCGGGTGCTTTCGGGAGCCGTCTGCGATCGCCGGAGCACGCAGACGCGCCTTGACCTTTGCTAAGCCGGCCAACATACGGTCTCGGGGCTGACCGTCCGGCAATATTTCGTTGAGACGGGCCACTACGTGGGCGGCCGTGAAGTCCTGCTGCACAAGTTCGGGGACGACTTCCTCACCGGCAATCAGATTCACCATGGCGAAGCGGGGTACCTTGACCCGCGGTTTCCCGAGAATGTAAGTGAGTAGCGAAACGCGGTAAACCATCACGAACGGCGTATTCATCATGGCGGCTTCGACCGTTGCCGTACCGCTGGCTATGATTCCGCCACGTGAATGCCACAGCGCGGCGAGCGCTTCGGGCACGAGCGTGATTCGCTGCGATCCGATAAGACCCTGCAAGAAAACACGATCGAGCGTCGGGGCGACCGGGAGAAGAAACTCATATTCCTGTCCGAGCAGAGCTGCGGCTTCGAGAATGGTCGGCAGGTTCATCCGGACTTCTTTGACGCGGCTGCCGGGCATGAGGGTGATCCATGGCTTCGCTCGATCAAGATGGAATTTCGTGGCATAGTGGGCGCGTTCGATCGTCGGGTTCGGGAGCTCGGCGAGCGGATGCCCGACAAATATGGCGTCCACGCCGCGATCGCGATAAAAGTTTTCCTCGAACGGGAAGATGACTAGGGCTTTGTCGATGTAGTCGCGAATCAGACGGACGCGTCCCTGGCGCCATGCCCAGAATTGCGGTGCAACGTAATAGATCGTCGGAATGCCGCGCCGTTTCATCTGTCGCGCGACCCGCCAGTTAAAAGCCGGGGAGTCGATGACGATGGCGAGATCGGGTTTGCGGCGGTCGGCTTCGCGGATCAAGTGTTTGTAGAGCCCAAGAATTTTTGGCAGGTGGCTGAGGATTTCGGTGATGCCAACGACGGCCAAGTCTTTGGCGTCGACGACTGTGTCGCAGCCGGCCGCGCGCATGCGATCTCCGCCGACGCCGAAGAATTCCAGCGACGGATCGAGGCGGCGCAGCGCTTCAATCAGCTGGGCGCCATACATTTCACCGGAGGCTTCCCCGGCCGAGATCAAGATTCGCAAGCGATGATTGTAGCAACGGCGATCGAGATTGAGACGAGTCTAGTCGTCCGCGCTGACTGTGGATTGAGGCTGCGGAGAACCTGCCACCATCGATTCCTGATCCTTGTACTGCAGTTGGTAGAGCTTGTAGTAGATACCGCGATTTGCCAGCAATTCTTGATGAGTGCCCATTTCTCGGACCTGGCCTTTGTGCATGACGATGATCTTGTCCGCGCGCTGAATGGTGGAGAGTCGATGAGCAATGATCAGCGAGGTGCGTCCTTCGACCATGCGGCCGAGGGCGTCCCGCACTTTGAACTCGGTCTCGGTATCGACGCTTGAAGTGGCTTCGTCGAGGATCAGAATCTTCGGCTCGTGGGCCAGGGCGCGGGCAAACGAGATGAGTTGCTTCTGGCCTGTGGAAAGCGTCGATCCTCGCTCGCGAACTTCTTCGTCAAATCCGTTGGGCAGGCCGCGGACGAAGTCGGCCAGGTTCACATCTTCGGCAGCCTGGTGCACAAGTTCGTCCTGTATGCGCTCGGTGCCCAGCCGGATGTTGCCGCCAATGGTGCCGGTAAACAGAAACGGATCTTGCAGGACGACGCCGAAACGGCTGCGGAGATCGGCGAGGTCCATGTCTTTGACATCGATGCCGTCGATGCGCACCGCGCCTTTCTGGACATCGTAGAAACGGAGCAGCAGGGAAATCAGCGTGGTCTTGCCGGCACCGGTATGACCGACGACTGCGACGGTTTCCCCGGGCTCGATCGAAAACGAGACGTCGCGAAGAACCCAGTCGGGCTGCGAGAATGCCGCATCGCCATTGCCCGAAGCGGCCGCGCTCTGCGCTGGCCGGACAGCCGAGGCGGTCGTACCCACATGACTCTTGCCAGTCTCGACAGTTTCGCCCTCCTCGGTGATTTCTCTGTATGCGAACCAGACGTGGTCGAAGTCGATTCGTCCCGGCCCCTCGGGCTTCTTCGTCACCGCGGGTGATGTTACGTCGACCGGGGTATCCAGCAGCTTGAAGATGCGTTCGCTGGCGGCCATCGCGGACTGCAGGATGTTGTACTTCTCGCTGAAGTCCATGATCGGTCGGAAGAAGCGCATCGCATATTGCGTGAAGGCGATCAGCACACCGAGCGAGGCGACGGCGGCGATCTTGTGCAGGCCGAAGTGTGGTTCGTGCGTTATCTCGAGCGTCGTGACCGAGAGCTTGCGGATTACGTCCTGACCGCCCCACCAGATCACGCAGGCGATCGCGATGGCCGAGAAGAAATCGACGACGGGATAATAAATGGCGTAGGCCAGAATTGCGTCCTTGTACGCGTCCATGTGGCTGAGGTTGATTTCCGAAAAACGCTTGTAGGCCTTCTTCTCGCGGTTGAAGAGCTGCAGCACGACCATACCGCTGACATGCTCTTGCAGGTAGGAATTAATGCGCGCGATGGCGGTACGGATGCGCCGGTAAGAGTCTCGAACCTTGTCGCGGAAGAGTTTGGTTGCGATCACGATGAAGGGCAGCACGGCGAAGGTGATCAGCGCCAGCTTCCAGTTCATGCACAGCATGATTCCCAGAATTCCCGTGAGCACGAAGAAATCTTCGAAGATCGAAACCACGCCCGATGTGAACATTTCGTTCAGCGCGTCGACGTCGGTAGTCACGCGCGTGACCAGGCGTCCAACAGGATTCTTGTCGTAAAAAGACACGTGCATACGCTGCAGATGGCGAAAGATCTGGCTGCGCAGATCGAACATGATTTTCTGTCCGGTCCACTGCATGAAATAGGTCTGCAGGAACTCCAGGACGAAAGTGAAAATCAGCAGCCCAAAGTAGATGGTTGAAATCTGAGCGATCCCGTGGAGAGGGCTCGGGCTGAGCCAGTTCCAAATACCCGAAGCGGCGCTTGGAACTGGCGCCAAGTAACGATCGACCGCCACTTTGACGAGGTACGGTCCGAGAACATCGGCGAACGACTTGAGGACGATGGAGACAATCGCGATCGTCACCTGCCAGCGATATGGGCGCAGGTAGGTGAGCAGTCGCTGCATCAGGCGACTGTTATACGCTTTACCGAGTACTTCCTCTTCTTGAGCCATCAGTCGGTGTTAAATGAGTTTAGTCAGCCGAGTAGAACGCGCGGTCAGCGCGCACCGTCCATCCATAAGGGTACCTCAAATAGATGGCCCGACCGGTCACGCGGATGGAAAAGCTTTTGAGTGGGATAATGATCCAGTGCCGCTTGGAATCTACATCTCGGTGCCGTTTTGCAAGACGAAGTGCAGCTATTGCAACTTCGCTTCCGACGTGTTTTCGCGGGCAGTGTTCGTGCGGTATGTGGATCGAGTCTGCCTCGACATCGCCAATGCGAGGATCGAAGCTGTCGAAATGGGCGGGCGGATCGAAAGGGAAGTGGACTCTATCTACCTTGGGGGTGGCACTCCGACGCTGTTGGATGTGGGGCAGCTAAAGCGGATGTTCGAGGCGGTCCGGGAGCAGTTTTCTCTGCAGCCTCAGGCGGAGATCACGGTCGAATGCGCACCCGGGACGCTTTCTCCCGCGGTGCTGGAGGGGTTACTGCGCTGTGGCGTGAATCGCGTGAGCCTGGGAGTGCAATCGTTTGTGGACGCGGAGGCCGCCGCTGTAGGACGATTGCATAAGCGTTCCACAGTTCTTGATGACATCGCGCGATTGCGCGCGGGCGGAATTGCGAGTATTAACGTCGACCTGATCGCGGGGCTGCCTCATCAGACCGCCGAAAGCTGGAAGCAGTCGTTGGACGATGCAATCGCGATCCGCGCGCCTCATGTCAGCGTTTACATGCTTGAAGTGGATGACGATTCACGCTTGGGACGTGAGTTGATCGCGGGCGGCACACGGTATCACGCGCACTTTGTCCCGGACGAAGATGCGACCGCCGATTTTTATGTGACGGCGTGCGAAGCGCTGGCTGCGGCAGGCATCGCGCAATATGAAATATCCAATTTTGCCCAGGCCGGATTCGAATCGCGGCATAACCTGAAATATTGGATTCGCCAGCCATATCTCGGCTTCGGCGTGGACGCACACTCCATGCTGCTTTCGAGCGATGGCTCTACGGCTGCTGTTCGCTTCAGCTCTGCGGATTCTCTGGAGCGATACACTGCAGGTTCTCCGCTGCAGAAAAGTGTTGTTTCCCGAAGTGACGCGCTCGAGGAAGTCTTCTTTCTTGGACTGCGACTAAACCGTGGGGTCGATCTGCGCGAAGTCGCGGAGCAGTTCGGGCCGAAAGAAGTCGGCTGCGTGCAGCACACGATCGCAGAGCTCGTCTCGGACGAATTGTTGGAGACGGACGGGGATTTTGTCCGGCTCACGCCTCGCGGGCGGCTGCTCTCCAACGAAGTATTCGAACGTTTCATTGCTCTGTCCGATGTCCCCATTAAAGCCTGAGCGCGCATTTTGCCTGACCATCCGGTCGGTCGGGCAGCCGACCAAAAATAGCGAAATCGCCAGTGTTCATGCGGGTTGTCTCGTTTGCTCGTTCCTTCTCCGGAGGTAACTTTTTGCTGTCGTAGACGCTATGTTCTAATCGACTTTCAGGCCGCTATGTCAGGTTGGGGCTGCCGTGATGCCATGAGTCGTACCCTCCGGAGGAATCTTGGATTTCCAACTCAACGAAGAGCAATTGCAGTTGAAAAAAAGCGTGCGTGAATTCGCCGAGCGCGAAATCAAGCCCAACGTCATGAAATGGGACGAAGCTGGTGAGTTCCCGCTGGCGACGATCAAAGAACTGGGCAAGATGGGGCTGCTTGGAGTCGTCTTTCCGCAGGAGTACGGCGGCGCCGGAATGGGTTACGTCGAATACGTCACCGCGATCGAAGAGCTTTCGCGGGTCGACGGATCGGTCGGCATCATCGTGGCCGCGCACACGTCGCTCTGCTCGAATCACATTTTTCTTGCGGGCAACGAAGCGCAAAAAAAGAAATATGTCAGCAGACTCGCGACCGGGGAGTTCATCGGCGCCTGGGGATTGACCGAGCCGTCGTCCGGGTCCGACGCAGGTAGCGCGCGCATGAGCGCCGTTCGCAAAGGCGGCAACTGGGTGCTGAACGGTACCAAGACCTTTTGCACGAACGGGCACTATGCCGACGTCGTTGTCGTGCTGGCTGTAACCGACCGCGCGGCGCACACGCACGGAATTTCCGCGTTCGTCGTCGAGAAGGATACGAAGGGATTTCGCCCCGGGAAAAAAGAGAACAAGCTGGGATTGCGAGCAAGCGACACTGCCGAACTTATCTTCGAAGACTGCGTGATTCCCGCCGAGAACCTTCTTGGAGCCGAAGGGCAGGGTTTTCCCGATGCGATGCGTGTCCTCGACGGCGGTCGCATCTCGATTGCGGCGTTGTCACTCGGCATGGCCGAGGGTGCGTACGAAGCAGCCTTGAAATATTCCAAGCAGCGCCATCAATTCGGAAAGGCGATCAGCGACTTTCAAGCGATCCAATGGAAGCTGGCTGACATGGCAACCGAGATCGACGCAGCTATGCTGCTCACCATGCGTGCGGCATCGATGAAAGACGCTGGGATGAAGACAACTCAGGAATCGTCGATGGCGAAGCTCTACGCCAGCGAAGTCGCGGTCAGATGCGCCAACGAAGGCGTGCAGATTCACGGCGGATACGGGTTCATCAAAGATTATCCGGCTGAGAAGTTCTACCGTGACGTGAAACTTTGCACGATCGGCGAAGGAACCAGCGAGATTCAGCGGCTCGTAATCGCACGGCAGTTGCTGAAGGACTAACTCGCGCGATTGACGAACTATGGCGTTCCGTTGGCCTGGGTGGGAACGTGCGAAGTGAACTTTTTCAGCAGAAACTCGCGGATCAAATTCGCCATAGCATCCGCGCCCGTACCAGCCAGGCCATTCAAAAGGACGAGCGAAGCGCCGCGATCGGCCGCCGGGTAGTACAGGTTCGAGACCGCGGCTGCCGAGAAGCGGCCAAGAACCGCTGAATAGTTTGGCTCCCAGTTCCCGTTGTCACCGCGCGCCATCACGGCGGCAGCAATCGCATAAAATGCACGAGATTGCACGCTGCCCTTTCCTTTGTAAAAGTAACGTGGATCCTGGTGAAAGATGGACGGGAAAACAGCCCTGCTTAGCAGCGTGCCGGCTGCATGGTTGGCGAAGGCCGCGCCGTAGCGCTTCCCGTATCCCTCGAATCCGCTGCCGTAAGCAGGGAAGACGTTCTCGTACTGTTCCGCGCCCGCCAGACCGGCGACGCTCAGAAACGCAACTGGGTCGAGGACGGAGCGAATGCCCAGGTGGAATTTTTGCTTGGCTTCCATCGGTGGCGCGCTCCAGTCATACGAGCTGTAGAAATTTGGAATCACGCCTCCGATGCGTTGTTGCAGTGCGATTTGTACCTGCTGTTCGGCAAGTTCCTCTTTGTTCCCGCTTACCGTCACGGTGGTGTTCCCTCCCGTCACCAAGAGCGTTACAGACGGAGCGATGTAGTTCTCCCCCGCCTGCAGAGCGATGTCGGCAGAGTTGAACGTGCTCATCCCTGGAGCTGTTACGGTCAATCTGTAGACGCCCGGCGGTAATCCGATAAAAGCGAATTGACCGTTGCTGCCAGATATAGCGGTATGGACTGTCGAGGAGTGCCGATCTGCGAGCGTCAGTTGAGCACCTTGCAGCACCGCTTGACTCGCATCGAAAACGGTTCCAGTGATGACGGCAGTTCCCTGAGCATTCGTCGCAGGTGAGTTGGGTTGCTGTATAGACTGGGGTGCGTCGGGCAGAGCGATGTCGTGAGAAATCGGTTCCCGCCCGTCCTGCGCGCTGGCGTTGCCCAGCAGGAGACCGAGTGAGAGCAACCACAAAAACCTAATGCTGAAAAGATAGGACCACTGTATGACCCCGAACAACAATGAGCACTCCCCGCCGAAAATAAACCCGGTACTCATTCGTTGCGGGATTTCACTCTCGAGTTATCTGTCGTGGAAGTCTTTCGTGGAAGTCTTTTCGGTATTCTGCACCCGTGTTCAAAGAACTGTACCGCCTCAGATGTCTTTCCGGGGCGCGTACTTTACACTAGAAGTTTGGACGCCAATCACGCAGACCTGATCTCAACGCTCCGTTCCGGCGACGCACGGGCACTTGCTCGTGCCATAAGCACGGTTGAGAATCGCGCGCCCGGCTGGTCCGATCTTCTTAAGGCATTGTTTCCTCACTCCGGCAAAGCTTGCATCCTCGGTATGACTGGCGCGCCCGGAGCGGGGAAGAGTACGCTGGTCGATCAACTGGCGCGTCACTATCGCAAAGAAAATCGCACAGTTGGAATCGTCGCGGTGGATCCCACGAGTCCCTACACGGGCGGAGCGATTCTGGGCGACCGGATTCGCATGCAGGATCACTTTGCTGACCCAGGGATTTACATCCGCAGTATGGCGACGCGTGGTGCTCTGGGCGGGTTGGCGCGGACGACGGCAGACGTCACTACGGTGCTCGATGCATCGGGCCGCGATGTCGTTTTGATCGAAACAGTCGGCGTCGGACAGGATGAGGTCGATATTGTGCGCCTCGCCGACATTACGGTGGTGATTCTCGTGCCCGGCATGGGCGACGACGTGCAGACCATCAAGGCCGGTATCATGGAGATCGCTGATATTTTCGTGATCAATAAAAGCGATCGTGAAGGAGCCGAGCGCGTCGAGCGGGAGATCCGCGCCTTGCAGTCGCTTGCGATGCGACACGATGGATGGACTCCGCCGATCGTGAAGACGGTAGCGAGCGAAGGAAAAGGCGTGCAGGAATTGGCCGCGGCGGTCCGTGAATATCAGAGCTATTTGCAGAAAGAGAACCGGGCCCTCCGAAAGAGCGTTGAGAACTGGCAGGAGCGATTGATCGAAATGCTTCGCGACGTGATGCTCGAAAAAGCGCGGGCGCAGCTCGGGAATGGGAATCTGGCAGGGATGGCGAGAGAAGTCGCCGAACACAAGCGCGATCCTTATACGCTGGTGGAAGAAATCGCGGGGCGGGCAAAAATCACGTAGTCCGGACGCATTCGTGCGCCCGCCACGTGAGCAGGAAATGAGGCACATGGCCCAAATTGATCATCTCGGCATCGCGGTGAAGTCGCTGTCAGCGGCGAAGCTCATCTACGAAACTTTGGGCCTGAGCGTGTCGCCCGAGGAGACCGTAGAGCACGAGCAAGTTCGTCTCGTGATGGTTCCTGTCGGGGAGAGCCGGTTGGAACTGCTCGAAGCTACATCGGAGAATTCAGCGATCGCGAAGTTTATCGCCAAGCGGGGCGAAGGCCTGCACCACGTGTGTCTCAAGGTGCCGGACTTGCCCGAAGCAGTTGAGCGCCTGAAAAAAGACGGTGTCCGGCTGGTCTCCGAGGAAATAAAAACTGGTGCAGGCGGGCATCAATATGTGTTCGTGCATCCCGCAAGCACTGGCGGCGTGCTACTGGAGCTTGTGCAGTCGTAAGAGCTATCCACTTTCTTCGCGGATTCTCACAGATTAAGATGCTGATTCTCATCACCGACACTTCGGGCAAGCAAGGTAGTATCGCACTGGCGCGTTCCCAGGACGATCCGAATGGAGTGGAAGTCATCGACGCTGCGCCGCTCACAGGTGGAACATTTTCCGCACAGCTAGTCCCGCAGATTGCCTCTTTGCTGGAGAAGCATCAGCTGACCAAGTCGGACATTGGGGCTTTCGTCGTGGTCGCCGGCCCCGGGTCGTTTACCGGTCTCCGCGTCGGACTGGCGGCCATCAAGGCGCTTGCAGAAATTCTTGACAAGCCCATCGTTCCCGTGTCGCTTCTTGAAGTGGTCGCCCTCGCTGCGGACGCGCAAGGAAAAGTTCTGGCTGCATTGAATGCGGGCCGAGGCGAATTCTATGCCGGGGAGTACGAGATTGCGGGGAACACGGCTCACCTGCTCCGAGAGCAGTTGCTTTCGAGAGATGACCTGATGGCTGGGGCGAAGGGCTTTGTGATCTCGACTCCAGATGCGGCCCTGGCGGAGATTGCACATGCGGCCGGCATTTCCGTTTCGCTGCTCGAGAACATTACTCCCGCAATGATTGCTCGGCTCGGCGTGAGAAAGCTATCGAAGGGCGCAATCGTCTCCCCGGAGCAACTGGAGGCGAATTACGGACGCCGTTCAGACGCCGAGATCTTCGCCAAGCCGAACGCGTAACTCATCCACCCGTGAAGATCCGCAAGGCCACCGCCGCCGACATTCCTTTCATGTTCGAACTGGATCGAGCTTCCGCGACATCGGCCCATTGGACTGAGCCTCAGTATCGAAATCTGCTCAGGCCGGAACGCTTGGTGTTAGTGGCATCCCGCGAACAAGAGCCAGCTGCGACGGCTATCAAGGAGCCTCTCCTCGGCTTTGTAGTCGCGTTGCAAGTCGCGCCCGAATGGGAACTCGAAAATGTCGTTGTTGCAAGCGACGCGCGGCGAACGGGAGTCGGGATGCGCCTTCTGGAGGCGCTATTCGACGCCGCGCGGAAAACAAACAGCGAAGCAGTGTTTCTTGAGGTTCGCGAGTCGAACCACACAGCGCGCCTGTTCTACGAGAAGTCTGGATTCTTGCAGTCGGGCCGGCGGAAGTCATACTACAGCAATCCTTTGGAAGACGCGGTTCTGTACCGATTGGTCCTCACTAAACCGTTCTCATAGTGAGATTGCACACTTTTTTGGCATTGAACCGCACTAGGGGCTGTGCTACCTTGAGCCCATATCCCGGTTGGAGGTCTGCTGGATGCTGACTTCGAAAGACCAACTCCTAACGAGCCACGAGGAGTTCCGCAAACTGGCTCAGGAGCACACGCAGTACGCACAACGTCTCGAAACACTCACCCAAAAACGTTATCTCAGCGAAGACGAGAAGCTTGAGGAAGTACGCCTCAAGAAGCTGAAACTCCGCCTCAAAGATCAGATGGAATCGATCGAGCGCGAGTATCGGCAACAGTACGGCGTTAACGTAGCGTAATTGGATTCTGGCCAATGCCCCGGCGGCTTAGGCCGCCCGGGTGAAATGTACCTACCGCAGGGCGCGAACGAGCGCCTTTTTTTATTTATACTTGCAAGTCCCTGGCGGCTCGGCGCTCTCGCGTTACTTCTGCCAGCTATAATTGATCTACTTCCCCATGGTTCGCGATGGATACTATTACGCGCTACCGCTAATCGCCGCCGGCATTGTGCTGGGCTGGCTGACCGCGCCGGCGTGGGCGATCATTCCTTTTCTCCTTGCGTTCTTTTTTTTATGGTTTTTTCGCGACCCGGAACGTGCGATTCCATCTGAATCGGGCGCTGTTGTCTCCCCGGGCGATGGCAAAGTCACCGAAGTTGCTCAAGTGACGGTCGCAGGCGAAAAGTGCCTGCGATTCAGCATCTTCCTGAGCGTATTCAATGTTCACGTCAATCGGTCTCCGATTACGGGAATTGTGCGCGACGTGCGCTACCAGCGTGGCAAATACTTGAACGCGATGAATGTGGCCTCTGCTGAGTTGAATGAGCAGAACATCGTCACCGTGGAAGGCGACGGCCAGACGGTGGTCTTCAAACAGATTGCTGGCCTGCTGGCCCGCCGCATCGTCTTTCATCCCAAGGTTGGGGATCGCCTGGAGCGCGGCCAACGCGTCGGTCTGATCAAGTTTGGATCGCGCGTGGATGTCGTCCTCGATGCATCGGCCCGCGTCAACGTCAAGGTCGGTGATCGCGTGAAGGGCGGAGCGAGCGTGCTCGCTTATCTAGATCCGCAGGCAGCGCTCGCCTCCACCGGAACCGCGTCGGCCGGAGAGAAATCGCGCTCATGAATCAGGGCATAACCAGGCCGAGCCGCAGGATGAGCAAGGGGATGTACATCTTGCCGTCGTTGTTTACGACCGCCAACATGGCGCTTGGCTACTACGCCATTCTCGAGGTCATGCACGCCAGCGCCATCGATTTCTGGCACCTCGACAATGCAGCCGTGGCCATCGGATTTGCAGTCCTCTTTGATGGGCTCGACGGACGCATCGCACGGATGACGGGAACGAGCAGCGATTTCGGCCGCGAACTCGACTCACTCGCCGACGCTATTACGTTTGGCGTGGCTCCGGCAATGCTTGCCTGGACTTGGGGATTTCATCTCATGCCGCCGGTATGGCTGACCCAAGGGCAGTGGCATATCAAACTAGCACAACTCGGAGCAATCGCCAGCTTTCTCTTTCTGATCGCAGGAGCAAGCCGCCTGGCTCGCTTCAACATCACTCATAACCCGCAGCCATCGAACCCGGGACGCCCCGGAAAGAAGTATTTCGTTGGAATGCCGATTCCTGCCGGAGCGGGAGTGATCGCGGCCGTCGTACACTTCACAGCCGGAGAGCCGCTTGTGTCGTCGTACATGGCTCTCGCGTGGTCTGCCATGGTTACGACGGTGGGCTATCTCATGGTGAGCACTTGGCGCTTCTATAGTTTCAAAGACATCGATTTCCGATCGCGGCATCCCTTCCGATTGATTGTTCTGCTGGCAGCTCTTTTTGCCCTCATCTTTTTCTTTTCACGCCGGATGCTATTCGGGATTGCATTGCTCTACATGATCTCGGGTGTGTTCTGGCGACTGCAATGGATCTTCCGACGGCGCCCTGATCCTCCGCCTCCGTCCTACAAGGAGGCTTCGCAACCGTCATGAGCGAGTCCGCAAAAACCATGCCTGCCTCTCAGACCCTGGTCCCGCGCGGAAAGCTCTACCGCGCCGCGATCGTGGGTGCCGGATCGCTCAAAGGCAAAGAGGTCGCTGAAGTGCTGAACGAGCGCAATTTTCCAGCCGCTGACATTCGACTTCTCGACGACGACGAAGCAATGGGCCGGCTTGAGGCAATGGGCGATGAGATCAGCTTTATCCAGAGAGTGCGGGCCGAGCAGTTTGAGAACGTGGATTTCACATTTTTTGCCTCCGATCAGGACAGCACCCGCCGAAGCTGGAAGGACGCGCGTGATGCTGGCAGTGCGATCATTGATCTATCGTCGGTTCTGGAAAACGAGCCCGGAGCTACGGTGCGCTCGTTATGGATCGAACGCGAACGTGGGCAGGTCGCGCGTCCGGAATTGCAGCCCGGACCGTGCGTGACAGCGCACCCGGTGGCCGTGACTTTAGCTCTGCTGCTGCTGCGCGCAAAAAAGGCAGGAGGTGTGCGCCGCGCCGTCGCCACCATTTTCGAGCCGGCCTCCGAGCACGGACAGCGGGGCATGGATGAACTGCATCAGCAGACAGTAAACCTGCTGTCATTTCAGCCACTGCCTAAAGATGTTTTCGACGCGCAGGTAGCGTTTAATATGATCGCGCGCTACGGACCGAAATCGCAGCCGACGATTGATTCGATCGAGGCGCGTGTTCTTCGCCATTTTCGGAAAATTGTGGCCGAGGAAGCAACGGCGCCCTCGCTCTTCGTTCTGCAAGCGCCTATCTTCCACAGTCATGCGCTGACAGTTTTTCTGGAGATGGAAGGCTCAGTTGACATCCCGTATCTCACGAAAACACTGGCCGGAGATCATGTGACCATTGCCTCGGAGGACGACTTTCCCAGCAACGTAAGCTCGGCCGGACAGGCAGATATCCAGCTCGCTCTGAAAGCCGATCCGGCGCAGCCGAATGGAGTTTGGCTGTGGGCAGCGGTTGATAATCTCCGGGTCTCGGCTGTGACCGCGGTAGAGTGCGCCGAGAGTATGACGGCGACTCGCCCGACTGGGAAGATTCAATGAAACTGCAACGCCGGGATCTGTCAGGCGTCGCCGCGATATTCATCTGTTTCACCCTCGCTTGTGGCTACCACACCGTCGGACACGCGGTACAACTTCCCGAGAGTGTTAAGACGATCGCCATTCCGTCATTCAAGAACGAGACGCTCACCTATCGCATCGAGCAGATGCTCACCGCTTCTGTGGTGCGGGAATTCACCACGCGCACGAAATATCGTATCGTGAGCCAACCCGGCGATGACGTTGATGCAACCTTGCTCGGAACTGTGCTCTCGACTACGGCGTCGCCGCTGACCTACGATACTGCCACGGGTCGGGCTGCCAGCGTGCTGGTGGTGGTCAGCATGAAAGTCACGCTGACGGACCGGCAGGGCAAGGTGTTATATCAGAATCCTTCGTACCTATTTCGTGAACAGTATGAAGTTTCGCAGGACTTGTCGAGCTTTTTTGAAGAAGACTCACCCGCATTCCGCCGCCTTTCGCAGGACTTCGCCCGCACTCTGGTGGCGAATGTATTGGAGGGGTTTTAATTTGGAGGGATTTTAAGAGTGAAACGCTTCGTCTGCTTGCTGCTGCTTTCGATGAGCCTGCTCACCGGTTGCGACACCGGAACGCGCCCTCCGCGTATCGGCAATCCAGCGAAAGAGTTCAGCGTGCAGGATTCTGATCGCAAGGTGAGCCTTGATCAATTTCGTGGGCAGATTGTCGTGCTGAATTTCTGGGCGACTTGGTGTCCGCCTTGCCTCGAAGAGCTTCCGTCGCTGATGACCATGCAGGAGCGAATGCGCGGACGCGGCGTGGTTGTAGTGGGAGTGAGCATCGATGTGGATCAGGATGCGTACCATCGTTTCCTGAAGCAGGAAGGAATCAATTTCTTGACAGTCCGAGATCCGCAACAGAAAGTTGCCGGACTCTACGGCACTACAGGATGGCCTGAAACCTACATCATCGATCGACAGGGAGTTCTGCGGCGAAAATTCGTTGGGGCCGTCGATTGGAACGAGCCGGAAATCGTCCAGTTCCTGAGCAGGTTGTAAGTCCCGAGCGGGTCACTAGGCGTACGGCAGACTCGATGCTAAAGTCGAAATCGGTGAGCCCTGCCGTGAGAGTGAAATCTTAATGCGAGCTTTCGCCCAAGCCGAGCGATTCGTGAGCGAACTCGAATCGCGTAAGATGCGCGCGGCCTACGTGTTCGTGGGCGACGAAGCCTTCTTCCGCAAGCGTTTTCGCGACGCCATTCTGGAGCATCTTGTTCCCGCTGATCTGCGCGATTTCAGTATCTTCGAATTTGATCTGTCGGAAAATGATTTAGCCGAAGTGCTTGACCGCGCCCGCACGCCCTCGCTGATGGCGCCCTTTCAAGTCTTCTTCGTCAGAGGCGTGAAGAATTTATTCGGCCGCGGATCGAATGAAGAAAAGCTCGCCGCGATCGAGGAGTATTGCAAGAGTCCGAATCCCGACGCATTGATCGTCTTTGTCGCCGACCACATCAGCATTCCCGCCGACGTCCGCAAGATGGAGATGCAGGACAAGGAACGCTACCAGCGCATTCGCGAGACCATGGGCCAGTACTGCGGCATCGTGGAATTGGCCCGTGTAGAGGAAGGTGAAGCCGTCCGATGGATCACCGACTACTGCACTGGCCGAAGCGTAAAGATCGAGGCTGACGGTGCCCGAGAACTCGTCGACGCGCTCGGCGGCGACATGATGATGATCTCCAACGAACTGGAAAAGCTGATTCTCTATGTCGGTGAGAAGAAGCGCATCACGCTGGGCGATGTCGAAACGATGGTGCTGGCGGCCAAGCAGCGCTCTCTCTATGAATTGACCGACGCGATTTCCAGCAAGGATCGCGTGCGTGCGCTGGAAATCCTCGATGCGATTCTGATGTCTGGTGAAGGGGAAGAGGCAGCCATCGGACACGTTTATATGCTGGCCAAGACTTTCCGCCAGATGCTGGTGATTCTTGAGCGCAACGTGCGCGACCAGCGCATGCTGTGGGCGGCGCTCTGGCAGGGATTTCGCGTGCCCCCTTTTGCCGCCGATGACATTATCAAGCAGGCCCGACGCTACAAGAATCGCCGCGAACTCACTCGCGCCATCCGGCTCGTAGCGAAAGCCGATCTGGCCTTGCGCTCGAATCCCGTCAGCAAGCGCATGGTTCTCGAACGCCTGGTGATG
Source organism: uncultured Acidobacteriota bacterium (assembly GCA_963793945.1). Taxonomy (GTDB): domain Bacteria; phylum Acidobacteriota; class Terriglobia; order Terriglobales; family Acidobacteriaceae; genus Sulfotelmatobacter. The sequence continues at coordinate 231,470 of CAWCCE010000007.1, forward strand.
GATCTGACCACCGAGCCCAAACTCGAAACGCCCGGTTGGATGCAGGAACAGCTGCCGGTGTAATACGGCATCTCTCGCCTCCCTAAAGCAAATGCTCTCATCTTCTTGTGACGTCGGTGGGCGGACCGCTGCCAAGCTTGTCTCTCGTCACTCCCACCCGTGACGTGAATCACAGCGGCTAAATCCAGCCGCGACTAACGTTATCGGCCATGAACGACAGACTGTATTGCTACTGCACAGCCATCGCATTGATGACGTTGGAAGTGATGCTCGCAATGGCCGCATTCGCAAAATAAGCGAGAAGCTTCAGGCACAGCTTCCGTTGACCGGGCACCCGCCCGTGCCAAAGGATGCTCTTCGTCGCTTTGCCGCGTCCCGCGCGGCATTTGGCCGGGAGCCGTGTATAATCTCTCGACTTTGCGAGCGACCCCGCCGTCGCAGCTCTGCTGACCTGGTGATACGAACCAGCGTCCACGAGTGTGAGCAGCCCAACCATCTTCTTACTAGGAGACCTCTGTGGAGTATTCGACAAGAACGCCATTGCTGAAGCCATGCGAAAAATCTGCCATTCGCGGCGCCCTCATTCTTCTCATGTTTATGACCGCAGCCTTCTCCGGCCAAGTCGCATCGGCTCAAACTGGATACACCGGCATCTTCGGCGGCGGGCCGTTTTATAAGAACGCGTCGGCCAACATCACCGAAATCGAGAACTCCGGGTTCAGCGAGGCCATCGTCTGGAGCGTTGAAGTCAGCAGTACCGGCGACCTTAACTTGAACGGCGAGTTTCCGTTGACCTCCGGCGGAGTCTACGTCGGTAATCAGTACTATCCGAACTTTGCCTCAGACATGGCGACTCTGAAGCTGGGCACCGTGAAGAGAGTTACATTCAGCGTCGGCTCTTCGAACTATGGGGACTGGGAGAACATCAAGGCGCTGGTGAACGCAGAGGGCACGGGTCCGACGAGCATTCTCTATCAGGATTTCCAAGCCTTAAAGACTGCCATTCCCGCTCTCGACGCGATTGACTTTGACGATGAGAACAGTTTCGATTCGCCGAGCACGATTTCCTTCGGCGTGATGCTAGGCGGACTGGGATATCACGTGATGCCCGACGCCTTCGACGATGCCAGCTATTGGACAAACGTCGTGTCGTCGATCAACAGTCAGGCTTCCGGCACGGCCGACGGAGTTCACCTGCAGGCCTATGCTGGCGGCGCGGGAAATAATCCGTGCTCGGGATGGAACTTCGGTACAGTCCCGGTCTTTCCTGGACTTTGGGATCAAGACGACACTCCAAGCCAGGTGCAGACGACGATGAGCGGCTGGCATAGCCAGTGCGGTATCATCGGCGGTTTTATGTGGCTCTACGACGACTTTGTCGGCACGGGATTGGCCGCCCAATATGCCGCGGCGATCAACGCTGCAGTCGGCGGCAGTGGCTTCACGCTTTCAGGGCCGAGCAGCGTGTTCTTGAACCAGAATTCCACGTCCACGGCAACGATCACGATTACCGACTCCAACGGTTTCACCGGTAGCGTAAAGCTGAGCCTGTCTGCCCTGCCAAAAGGGGTGACGGCAACGATCCAGGGCACGGGGAACTCGCAGAAGATCGTGTTCAAGGGGACTTCGACGGCCGCCACGGGATTCACAACCGTGACCGTGACCGGTACGTCCGGCAGCACGACCAATACAACGACGCTGTCGTTGGCAGTGAGTGCGGGCCTCGGCAAGACTGGAACTGGCACGCAGATCAGTCTTACCTCAAATTTCAATCTGAGCGGAATCTACACGGATGGCACTGTTTATTCAGCTACCGGAGGTCTTGACGGCATAGGGGATTCGTACTCGTCGAATCTGCTGTCGACGTCGCGGGTCTTCAACGGCGTGCTCTTCAACTTCGGACCTGCCAACGAACTGGACGCGATCAGCTGCAGCGGCCAGGTCATCACTCTGCCTTCTGGCAAGTTCGCCACTCTGACGTTGCTGGCGACGGGCGTGCAAGGCAACCAGACGTCGCAGACCATCACCGTCAAATACACGGACGGAACAACCTCAAAATTTGTTCAGAGCTTCAGCGACTGGTTTACCCCGGAGAAGTACTCCCGCGAGTCGGAGGCAGTCGCCATGTCGTACCGCAATTTGAGCAACGGGACCAAGGATCAGAGGACGTTCAACCTGTATGCCTATCAGCTTCCCCTGAACGCAGCCAAGACGGTCAAGAGCGTGACTTTACCTAACGACAAGGACATCGCCGTGCTCGCGGCGACGCTCACACCGGCGAAGGCGCCGTAGTCGTCGGGCGAATTAGCAAAGGTGGGAGCTCGATCACAACGGGTCCCCAAGCTTTGTCGCGCCTATGCGGCAAAGGTGGGACTTGCCATTGGATGAAAGAAAAAGGGCGGACCGGGATCGGTCCGCCCTGATTTCGTTGATAACCAATAACTGAAGCCCGACAGGCTACTTCATTGCCTTGACGCGCACGCTCAGACGGGACTTGTAACGCGACGCGGTATTCTCGTGCAGCGTGCCCTTCTGAATGGCTTTGTCGAGCACAGAAACGGTCTTGCGGTAAGTCTGCTCGGCTGCGGCCTTGTCGCCCTTGGCGATGGCCTCGCGCAGGTCGCGCAACTGCGTACGCAGGCTGGAAGTGTTGGCGCGATTGCGCGTGGTGCGGCTTTCGGTCTGGCGGGCGCGCTTCTGCGCTGATAGATGGTTTGCCATGTCTGGTTCGTTACCTTCGTGTGTACTGCGAGATATTCGGGTGGGTCCGAATTACTTATTATAGGGGAGCAACTCTCGACTGGTCAAACAGATGTAGCGGTACGCCTCGGGCCGGTACCGCGGCAGTCGCAAGGTTTTCCGATGTGCCGTTGGTGGCGAAAAGGTTTGAAAGACATGACCGACACACTCGATCGCCTGAAAGTGCTGATCAATTCCTCGACGCCAATCATCGTGATGGAGACGTCGGAGGAGATGCGCGCGGTGAATATGGTCCGCGCCGCCTGCACCGAACTCAATATGGCGATCTTCGAATGGAGCATCGCCGACGGCCTTCTGCGTTCGGGATCAAATGCCCCAGTGCAGCCGCGGAGTACTCCGTCAAGCATTTGGGGGCAAAGCGGACCGTCGCAGGCTCAGCCGCGGACGGCGCTCAGCCCCGGCGGCGGTGAGGCGGACAGGCTCACTCGGGCGGTGATGTCATCGATGGGTTCGGGCGCGGCAGCTGCCGCAGCGGGTGGCTCCATCTACAACACACATGAACCGGTGCAGGCCCTCGCCAACATGGAATCGATGACCATCGAGGCCGTTTTCATCCTGAAGGATTTCCATCGCCACATGGAGGACCCCGTGGTCGTCCGCCGGCTGCGTGACGTCGGCCAGAAATTCTCTGCGAACCGCCGGACCGTGATCATTACCGCGCCAGAGCTCGCGGTTCCACCGGAGCTGACTACGCTAGTCGAATACTTCGATCTCCCATTGCCCGACCGTGAACGCTTGCGCGATATCGTCCACGATACGTTTACGCGGCTGTCGAAGACTTACACACTTAAGCTGCAACTGGATGCTGCGGGCGTAGATGCGATCGCAGCCAACCTCCGCGGACTGACCGAGGAAGAGGCAGATCGCGCTATTTCGCAAGCTCTCGTCACGCGATATTCGCTATGCCCAGAGACCGTCACCGATGTGCTCGAAGCCAAAAAGCAACTGCTACGGCACTCGGGAATGCTGGAATTCATCGAAGCTTCTGACAGCATGGCGGCAGTGGGCGGCTTGGAAAACCTGAAGCACTGGCTCGCGCAGCGCCGCGGCGCGTGGGAAGATGGAGCTCGTGCCTTCGGGCTGGAACCTCCGCACGGCGTCATCATCCTGGGAGTTCAGGGATGCGGCAAATCGCTCTGCGCGCGGGCGGTCGCCGGAGAATGGAAGTTGCCGCTGGTGAAATTTGACACTTCCGCCGTCTACGACAAGTACATCGGCGAGACGGAGAAGCGCATTCGCAAAGTGTTTCAAGTCGCCGAAGGACTTGCCCCGTGCGTTCTCTGGATCGACGAGCTGGAAAAGGTTTTCGCCGGAAGTGGACCAGATTCCGCATCGGCCGACGCGGGCGTTTCTTCCCGATTGCTGGCCTCGTTCTTATCGTGGATGCAGGATCGTAAATCCCCCGTATTCGTCGCAGCCACCTGTAACAATGTGACGGTGTTACCTCCGGAGTTGATCCGCAAGGGCCGCTTCGATGAACTGTTCTTTGTCGACCTGCCGAACCAGGCCGAACGACGGCAGATCTTTTCGATTCAACTCGCGAAGCGGAAGCGCAACCCGACAGACTTCGACCTAAAAGCGGCTGCGAGTGCGGCAAAAGGATATTCAGGCGCCGAGATCGATGCAGCCGTCCAGGGCGCGATGTACGCGGCCTATTCCGAGAAGAAGCCACTGACTACGCAATTGCTGCTCAATGCTTTGGGTCAAACGGTGCCCCTGTCGACGACTCGCGCCGAAGAGATCAACGAACTTCGCCAATGGGCCCAGACAAGGGCGGTGCCCGCTTCCGCACGCGACGACGGCTCCCAAACATAGGATGTTGCTGTGGATTTCCTCCCATTGACGCCCTACTTCGACACGGGGTAGGCTTTAGGCAATGGTTGTCGTTCGCCCAATGGGCGCGAAATTTTCGTCAGTCCCCCGTCTCTCACCACAATTCTGTGTTTTTTTTCGATGGAGCAGGTTTGGTCTTATACCTACCTCGCAAGATGGCCGAGTTGTCGGCGGTCGGTTCGAGTCTGAGACTAGGATCCACACATTTCTGAATCTACAAGCATGAAAAAGAGTATCGGGGTTGCCCCCAACATCGAGGCGCTGTTTGGCACGCGGGACGAGAACGTCCGCGTGTTAGAAGACGGCCTCAATATCACCATCAACCTTCGTTCGAACGCCATCGAACTCGAGGGCGCAGCTCGCGATGTAGCTCGCGCCGAGCAAGTCTTTGCCGATTACGAGAGCCTGCAGCGCTCGGGCCACACGTTCAGCAATGGCGATCTCAACAGCATGCTGCGCGTGTTGACGACGGACCCGAACTCCACGCTGCGTGGACTCGCCGACGCCGGCAAGCAGCGATCATTCGGGCGCCGTACTGTTCAGCCGAAGAGCAGCAACCAGCGTCGCTATCTGGAAGCGATCGAGAAGCATGACATGGTGTTTGGCATAGGTCCAGCGGGAACCGGAAAAACGTATCTCGCGGTTGCCATGGCAATTTCCGCCCTGTTGGCCAAGCGCGTGAATCGTATTATCCTGGCCCGGCCCGCGGTGGAAGCAGGCGAGCGCCTCGGATTTCTGCCGGGAACTTTGCAGGACAAGATCGATCCCTACCTTCGTCCGCTCTACGACGCGCTGTATGACATGCTCGACCCCGAGAAGGTCGATCGCTATCTGGAAAAGAACGTGATTGAGATCGCTCCCATCGCCTTTATGCGTGGACGAACTCTGAACGATTCCTTCGTGATTCTCGACGAGGCGCAAAACACGACATCCGAGCAGATGAAGATGTTCGTCACGCGCCTCGGATTTAATTCCAAGGCTGTCATCACGGGCGACGTCACGCAGATCGATCTACCTAATGCCCGCCGCAGCGGATTGCTGGAGGCGATCGAGGTTCTGGGAAATGTCAATGGATTGGCGTTTGTGAACTTCGATGAGGCCGATGTCGTGCGTCACCATTTGGTGCAGCGCATTGTGCGCGCCTACGATGAGCACAAAACGCGAGCGGCCGAACAGCAAATGCTTTTGCTTGCTGAGCCAAAAACTGTGGATCTGCCGAGCGCGAACGAGGAAAAGCCCGCGCCGTCGCAATCGAAACAATAGACGTTTCATCGGAGGGAGGTCCTCGCACGCGGGCCTCTCTTTTGTTTTTGACCACAACCTTGGGTGATAGGCAACGAGGGGGCTGCAAATTTGGTCTTTTTGGAAAAGAAAATCGCAGGGCTGAGTGATGAAGTGCTTGGCCGCTTTGTCTCGCGCACTCGGAGAGTAGCTGGACTGCGAGGTCGCGTGAATGTGCTGATCACGACCAGTGCCGCGATGCGTTCCCTTAACTTTCGATTTCGTGGCAAGAACAAAGCAACAGATGTTTTGTCGTTTCCTTCCGAGCCCTCAATTTTGCATCACCAGAGCCGCACTGCCTTGGCCGGAGAAGTCGCGATCTCGGGCGACATCGCTCTTCAAAACGCCGTGCAACTCGGCCATTCTCCCGCGCTGGAGGTGAAAGTCTTAATCCTCCATGGGATTCTTCATTTGGCGGGCTTCGACCACGAGCGCGATAATGGTGAAATGGCGCGGAAAGAAGCCAAATTACGCAGGATTCTCAGGCTGCCCGTCGGCCTTACGGAGCGCGCACAAACTGGTAATAGATATCAAGTGAAGCATCGCGAAACGCCAGTCACAGGAGTGAGGAGGACGGCATGATCATAGCCGTTGCCCTTGCACTCTTCCTGCTGACGGGGTTGCTGATGCTGGTTTCGTACGTTGATCGTGTCTACCAGGAAATCGGCAAGTTTTTGTCCCGCGAGTTCCAGGACAACATCGATGTCTTTGAGCAGAAAATTGAGCCGAAGCTCAAGGTTAGCCGCATTCGGGCCGCGCTTTCGATGGCCGTCCTCGCACAGCTGCTGACGGCTGCCATCGCAATTCTGATTGGCTACCTGCTGTTCAGCGATCCGGCGTGGGGCGTATACGAGGTGCTGCAGGCGACCATTGCGCTGTTGTTGATCGTGATCTTATGTAACCGCTTCCTGCCATTCGTGTTCTTCTCGCGCACCAAAGGCGAGTGGCTGATTCATTGGACCCTGTGCTTGCGTGGTCTTATTTATCTCGTCATGCCGGTGACCATCGTGCTCGGTTTCCTGCAGTCGGTAGCTTCGTTGACCAATGAAAACACCGCAGAACAGCCGGAAACCTCAGCCGAGGCCGTGGACGCTCTAATCGAGGCTGGCCAGGAAGAGGGCATCATTCAGGAAGGCGATCGTGCACTGATTCAGTCTGTCGTGGAATTCAGTGGCAAGACAGTGCGCGAAGCGATGAAGCCTCGTCCCGCGATGTTCGTAGTTCCTGCAGACACTACGGTCGAGCGCTTTATTGAAATGTTACGCACGAAGCACTATTCGCGCGTGCCCGTTTATGAAGGCAGTGTTCATAACATTAAAGGAATCGTCTACACGCAAGACGTGTTGCAGGTGCCCGACACGGAGGCCCGCAACCGCACCCTTGATACCATCATGCGCCGCGACGTCTACTTCGTTCCCGAGAGCAAGCTCGGAAGCGATCTGTTGCGCGAGATGCAGAAGCAGAACATTCGCATGGCGATCGTCGTCGATGAGTATGGCGGAGTCGCGGGCTTGGTCACCATCGAGGACCTCGTTGAGGAGATCGTCGGCGAGATCCGCGACGAGCGCGATAAGCCGGAGATTGTGCGCGATGGAGACCGCGGATTTATCGTCTCAGGCGGCATGGACGTCGACCGTCTGGATGAACTCTTCGGAATGAAACCGGAAGGGAAAGAGTCTGCGACGATCGCCGGACTCGTTAGTGAGCTCGCCGGGAGGATTCCGGGCAAAGGCGAGGTCGTCGAGGATGACGGACTTCGCTTTGAGGTGCTCGAATCCACGGACCGCAAGGTCGAGCGCGTTCGCGTTACTTCAGTACAGCCGCAGCAGATGAAACTGATCTAGGCAGTTCCTCGCTACTAGCTTCCAGCTAAACGATCTCAGTTATGTCGTTCCGTCGGCACGTTATCGCGAAGTGGCTTAAGATGAAGGCAAGCCTCTATCAGCCTTTGCAACATAGTTACTGTCGCCAAAAGCTAGCCGTCAGAAGCTCTTATGCCCTTTCGCTCCGGATTCGTTTGCATTCTCGGCCGGCCCAACGCCGGCAAGTCGACGTTGCTCAATGCGCTTGTCGGCGAGAAGTTGGCGATCATCTCTCCCAAGCCTCAGACGACGCGCAACCGCATCCAGGGCATCGTTCATATTCCGAAGCGCAATGGGAAGGGCGGCGCGCAAATCGTGTTGATCGATACGCCCGGAGTCCACAAGCCTGACAGCTCTCTCGGACGCAAGATGATGGTAGAAGTCCGAGAGGCTCTGGAGGGATGCGACCTCGTCCTTGTGATCATGGATGCCCGGCAGAAAATGGATCCTCGGGATCAGTTTGCGCTCCATTTGTTGCGTCGCAGTGGCATTAAGGCGTTTTTGATTTTGAACAAGATCGACTTGATCCGGGAAAAAGAGAAACTCCTGCCGATGATCGAGGACTACCGCAAGCTATACGATTTCGCGCAGGTATTTCCCATTTCAGCGCTCAAACGTAAAGGACTCGACGCACTCCTGGAGGCAGTCGTTGCGGCTCTTCCGGCGGGTCCAGCGTACTTTCCCGAGGATCAGATCACGGACCAGCCAACGCGGTTCATGGCCGCAGAGATCATTCGCGAGCAAGTGCTGTTGAATACCAGTGAAGAAATTCCGTATGCGACCACGGTATTGATCGAGAACTTCGAGGAAGGGAAGAAGCTGACCCGAATTTCGGCGATTATTTATTGCGAGCGCGACGGCCAGAAGGGAATTCTGGTCGGCAAGGGCGGCAAGATGCTCAAGAAGATCGGCACTTCGGCGCGGCTCCAAATCGAGCGCATGGTAGGAACAAAAGTTTTTCTGGAACTGTATGTAAAAGCCGAACCGGGTTGGCGTGATTCACGGCGCTTTGTGGATGAGCTCGACTGGCGCCGGCAACTGGAGCAACGGATGCTGGAACAGGGCGTCGAACATCATGCGCACTCGAAAGGTGGTCCGAATGAGCATTCTAGCGATGCACCTGCACACACAGAAGACTAACGTTTGTGATATGGTAGCGAACGCCTCGAAGCGGGCGGCCATTGCCCATTTCGGTGGGGGCCACTAGAATCAAGTAGCCGAGTACTGGGGCAGGACCACCAACGAGCGAACCATGGATGCTGGGGATTCCGCCGAGGAACACTTCCCGGAGTACGACTTCGATCCACAAAAGCTGAACCTCCGCGTGCGCGTCACGCTGGCGGCGGACCGCAAGGCCGTCGATCCGGTTGTGCAGCAGGTGATGCAAGCCGTGCGCGAGATGAAGTGCGTGAACGGCAAGGAAGACGCTATTGAATTGGCTCTGCAAGAAGCGCTCGCTAACGCTGTCGTCCACGGCGCCAAAGAAGATCCGAGCAAAGTCGTCGAGTGCCTGGTGGCTTGTGACGAGCAGCGCGGCATCCTGATCATCGTGCGCGACCCGGGCCCCGGATTCGATCCCGCTGCGATTCCCAGTTGTACGGTGGGCGAGAATCTCTACTCAAATCACGGCCGCGGGATTTTCCTGATCAACCAGTTGATGGATGAAGTGAAGTTCCACAAGAACGGCACCGAAATCCACATGGTGAAGCGCTAGTTTCTCTTCTATTCCTTCGCCGCAATTCCCAGCGCCTTCATCTTCCGGTAGAGATGACTGCGTTCCAGTCCCAGCACTTCCGCAGCGCGAGTTACGTTGCCGTGATTTTCGTCCAGTTTCTTCAGAATGTAATCGCGCTCATATGCGTCGCGCGCCTGATGGAGCGTAGAGAATTCGCTCTTAGGCGCTCTGCGGGCGCCGTCCCGATAAACCAGCGGTGGCAGATGCTTGCTGTCGAAACGGGTCGTTGTGGGATTCATGATAACGATTCGCTCGATGACGTTGCGCAGTTCACGTACGTTTCCAGGCCAGGAATAGCGCATCAGGATGTCGATCGCATCATCGCCGATTTCCCGGGGACGTCTTCCATAGGTTGAAGCCAATTCCTTGAGAAAGTGGCGTGTAAAGAGGGGGATATCTTCTTTCCGCTCGCGCAGCGGAGGAACGAAAAATGGAATTACGTTGAGTCGGTAAAAAAGATCTTCCCGGAAATTGCCACGGGACTGCTCTTCCTCTAGATCCTTATTAGTAGACGCGATCACGCGAACGTCAACCGTGATCGTTTCGTCGCTTCCTACTGGAGTGAATCGCTGTTCTTCGAGTGTGCGCAGCACTTTCGACTGCGTCTTGAGGCTCATGTCTCCCACCTCATCGAGGAATAATGTTCCGCCGTGCGCGCGCTGGAACTTTCCTTCTTTGTCGGTGGATGCTCCGGGAAAAGATCCTTTAAAGTGCCCGAACAATTCACTCTCGATGAGATTTTCCGGGATCGCGGCGCAGTTGACCTCGACGAAAGTCTCGTCTTTGCGTAGGCTCTGTGCGTGTATGGCGTGAGCAACAAGTTCCTTCCCCGTACCGGATTCGCCGTAGATCAAAACCCGGCCATTCGTAGGAGCCATCAGCGCGATCTGCTGGCGCAATGCCTTCATCGGGATGCTGTCGCCGACGATGATGCTTTTGGCCTGCAACTGCTTCTTCAAATCGACATTTTCGCGGTGCAGCTTTGCTGAGTCGATCGCGTTCTTCACAACAATGAGAGTCTTCTCGAGAGAAAGCGGTTTCTCGAGGAAATCGTAAGCTCCAAGCTTGGTCGCGCGAACGGCAGTCTCGATGGTTCCGTGGCCGGAGATCATAATGACTTCCGGTGGATCGTCGAGTTCGCGGATTCTCTGTAATGTATCCATCCCATCGATGCCCGGGAGCCAGATATCGAGAAGGACGACATCAAAGCTGTTCTTGCGCAGCAACTCGAGACAGGCCTCGCCCGAGTCCACCGTAGAGGCGGAGTAGTTCTCATCTTTGAGGATGCCTGCCAAAGTCTCCCGAATACCGGCTTCGTCGTCGACAATCAGGATGTTATGCATGTTGAGAAATCATAGGTGTCGTGGCAGATTCCGGAACAACCGGCAATTCGATGATGAAGCGGGATCCGACCGGATCGTTCTTTTCCACGCGAATGGAGCCATGATGATCTTCTACGATGCGGCTTACGATCGATAGGCCTAGCCCTGTGCCACGCTTCTTGGTTGAAAAGTAGGGAAGGAAGAGCTTTTCCTTCAACTCGCGAGTGACGCCGTGTCCGGTATCAGCGACCGTAATCTCAACCGCATCGCGGCTGGCGACCAGCGACGTCGAAATTCCAATCTCGCGCACAATGGCATCTTGCGAAGCCTCGGCAGCATTATCGACAAGGTTGGCCACGGCACGCTTCATCGATTCGGTATCCGCCAATACCTTCGGCAGATCGGAAGCCAGCGACCGATGCAACGAGATCCCATCCAGCCTGCCATTGAACATCGAAAGCGCGTCCTCGATGATTTCGTTGATATCGGAAGGCTGCGGTTTGGCGACCGGGAAGCGCGCTAGGGTTGCGAACTCATCAACCAGGCGGCGAACCGTCTCGACAGCTCCCTCAATCGTCTCTGCGCAGGAACGAACTATTTCAAGAGAGGCAGGATCGCTGGGCGTCGCGCGATCCAGATGGCGCTGGATGCGTTCGGCCGAGAGAGCAATGGGCGTGAGCGGGTTCTTGATTTCATGTGCAACCCGGCGTGCAACTTCCCGCCACGCGGCCTGTTTCTGTGCCTTCAAAAGGTCCGACAAGTCCTCGAAAACGACCACATATCCGGATCGCTCACCTTGATGGCGAAGGGTGGCGACCGTGACAGCGAAGCTCAGCGAGCCCCGTGGCAACTGGATCTCCATCTGGCTCGTACTCATTCCCATGCGATCGCCGCGACGGAGGAGGGGCTCGAAATCCTCCAGCACTTCCGCGGGGAATACTTCTGCCAGAGAGGCGCCCATCAGAATCTGTGGCGGACCATCGTGCCCGTCCGGATGAAACATTCGAAGCAGCGCCTGATTGAGATGGGTGACGCGGCGGTCCGCGTCGAGCGACAGCACACCCGTGGGGATGCTCTCGAGAATGGTCTCGAACTGGCGGCGGCGTTGATCGAGTTCGGCGTTGGCTGCACTGAGTTCACGGCTTGAAGTCTCAATTTGCTTCCGGCTGGCTTCGAGGTCTTCGGCCATGCGATTGAATGACCGCACAAGGTCGCCAATTTCGTCGGCCGAACTGACATCAACCCGGTAGTCGAGACGTCCGCGCGATATTTCCTGTGTCGCTTCGGCCAAAGCCGACAAGGGGCGCGTCACAATCTTCGAGAGGAACAATGCCAGCCATGTGGTCACGAAAAGGACAATCATCGTGAGCAGCAGCAGTAATCCCATATACGTGCGACGCACGACGCGCCGCTCGCGCGCCAGGTTGTAATAGCGATCCTGGCTGGCCTGCACTTGCCGTACGGTTTCCGAAAAGCCCTTGGGCAGTGGGATCGCCACCAGAATCATGCCTCCGCCCGCGACGGGAGCACTGCCCACCGTGTACTCCGTGTTCTGCCACGTGAACGGTGCGGCATGTCCCAAGACAGCATCGGACACAGGCAGCGATGCTTTGAGAACTGACCATGGCGCTGGGGCGTTGAAAGCGGCTTCGGCGTTGCTGTCTTTAATCGCCATGGCAAACCCGCCTTGCAGCGTGAGTTCATGGCGTTGAAATTCACTAACGACTTCCGAGTACCCGTGCCCAGCAAAAGCATGTTCGACTTCGGGTGAGGCGGCAATCGAGGCAGCTTCCGAGCGCGCGTTTTGCGTCGCGTAATCGGCCAGCAACGTCTCCATAGCGTGCGTATCGGCGCGTACCTCTTCGACCGGAGTCGAAAACCACTTGTCGATGGAGCGGTTCATCAATCCGTAGGCAAACCAGTACATGACTACGACGGGTAGCGATGACAACAAAAGAGCTCCGGCTACCATGCGCGTGCGGAATTTGGAGCCTAGTACTCCCAACCTGCGTTCTGCAAAGAGCTTCAAGAGATTGCGCATCAGCACGAATGTGAGCGCCACAAAAAGAAGGAAGATCAATGCCGACAGGGCGGCGAATACGACTATGTCCTGATTATTTCCGGGGTGAAGGAAGTTGAGATCGAACGCAGTTTCCGAGACCAGAATGGCGAGCAGCAAGAAAACGGAAACCGACGACAGGATGATGACCTGCTTGCGGTAAGACGTCTTCGGCGGTCGGATTGACGCAGGGTTTGCCACAGGTTTTAGTCTAGTCCGAGCAGGAAACTACTGGCCCGGAGGTGCAAGTCATTATAGATGCGGGGGGATGGCGTAGCGCTGCAAAGCTCCGGTACGCCCGAGGTTCGGGAATCGAGTTGGAGCGGCCTTAGTTTTTGTGAACTCGCACCTCCTCAAGCTCGTTGAGCATGGCGTCGTAAGCAGGTTTAGGCTTGTAGGCGCGGTCAAAGAGAAGTGCGGCGCCGCGGGTTCCGTGAGTATGGGATCCGATCCACGAGTACTTGTCCGTAAATCCCCAAGTTTGAATTGCGTTGCAGCCCGGATTTTGCAGGCACGCCTTTACGATCTCGCGATAGATCTCAGCCTGCTGCTGCAAGTCGGCTTCGCTCGCTTGACCCATCGAATCCAGGGGCAACGAAACGTCCAACTCAGTGATATGGACCTGAATCCCAAGCGCCGTGAGACGAGCAATGTTGGCTGTGACCGAAGCAGCATCGAAATCAAGATGGGAAATGTGCATCTGGAGTCCGACTCCGTCGATCGGAACGCCGCGCTGCTTAAAATCTTTCACCATTGCATAAACTGCATCAGATTTGCGGTTCAACCCTTCGCACTGATTCTCGTTATAAAAAAGCGTGGCGTGCGGATCTGCTTCACGCGCCCACCTGAATGCCTGCTCGATATAAGCGGCGCCGTTCCCTGATAGCCCGATGCCGGGCTGGTTGTACCACGGCGAGTCTTTGAGCGTGCCGGTTTCATCGAGTGCTTCGTTTACTACGTCCCAGGCAAAAACTTCGCCAGCATAATGGTGCATCACCGTTGTGATGTGGTCTTGCAGCAGGCGCGACATCTCCGCGGGATTGAACCTGCCCTGATCGAGCCAATCGGGATTGTTGTGATCCCAGACTAGACAGTGTCCGCGAACCTTCATGCCGTGCGTGTGAGCGAAGTGCACGACTTCGTCGGCGGGATGGAAATCATACGCATCACGAGTTCGCCGGATGACCTGCCATTTCATCGCGTCTTCCGGTTCTACCATGTTGAATTCGCGACCCAGCGTTGCCGCGTACGGGACTTCGGAAAAGAGTCCTGGTCGAACCGCCGCGCCAATGAGGACGTGGGCTCGGTCGGCAGTTTCCCGGAGCGTTGCGGGCGGGGCGGCCGACACTGCTACCAACAGCACCGAGGAGAGTAAACCGAGGGAAAGCGAGTACGACGATATCAGCCTGCGCATGTCCTTCACTTAACGTCAGGCAGGAAGGGCTGTAAAGGGCAGCGATCACATTTTGGTTGTGATTTCCCACAATGGTTCTTTCCGACCCCGACGATCAGGCCGTGCATTTCGTTGTAGACCTGTACCAATGCTGTGCGGTGCGAAGTGCTCATTGCCGAGGGAGAATGTGCAGCGCCTCGGAAGCCGGATTCGAGTTTGGATGGCAAGAACGTCGGCTCCGTTAGCCGCTGTTGCACTATTCTCTCTAACGAACTTTGAAATAACTCCCGAATCTCTTCGTAAGCCGTTTTCTCCGGCAGGACGCCATGACGTTCGAGGATGCGGCGCGTGTAAGCATCGACCACAAACACCGGATGATTTCCCGCATACAGCAGGATTGAGTCAGCGGTTTCCGGGCCGACGCCATTCAGGTTTAATAGCTCGTCCAGCAGTTTCGCGGTGGGCTCTGCGAAGAGTTTTTGCAGGGAGCCGCCGTACTGCTTGTCTAGGAACGCAACGAATATCTTGAGTCGCTTTGCCTTCTGCCGAAAATAACCGGATGGGCGAATGAGCCGCTCCAGCCTTGGGAGTCGAACCTTCCGAATCCCTTCTTCGCTCAATAATCGAGCGTCGCGCAGATTCGTGAGAGCGCGTTCGACATTGGTCCATGCCGTGTTTTGAGTCAGGTACGCACCGACGATCACTTCAAACTGCGTCTCCGCAGGCCACCAGTGCTGTGGACCCCAAGCTCGGGAGAGAACAGTGTAGAACTGGCGGATTTCGTCTTCGGTTGACCGCGGCAACAAATGAAAAAACCTCATGTCGAGTCTAGGGCAACGTCAGGTTTTGGCGCCAGTGACTTACCGAAGTGCATGTACTCGGGCTCTAATCCCGCGTTCATTTGCGGCGAAAACCGGCATTTGGCGCGGTGTTGAGGGCAAATGACCGACAGAAGCCGAAGATCCTCACTTAGTCCAAGTACTTAAGTAAGTGGTGCAGTAATCCGTTCGCGTTGACAATTTATGTCAACGCAACTGAGCTGCATTCTCTCCCGACGATAGGGCAGCCGTTTGCGCCATGCCTCCCACAACTTTGAGGCATCGTTCTACTTGCGTGGTTAGGAGATCTGCGTATGTCTCAACGGCTGGGTGACCTTCTCGTCAAAGAGAAGATCATTACCCCAGAGCAGTTGGAACAAGCGAATAAGGTTCAGAAGGAACAGAGCTGCCGCCTGGGGTCTGCCCTGGTGAAGCTCGGCTTCCTGACGGACGAGGATGTCACCAACTTCCTCTCGCGCCAGTATGGCGTTCCCGCCATTAACCTTTCCTATTTCGAAATTGACCCTGCCGTTGTCAAACTGATTCCGTTCGAGACAGCCAAGCGCTACCAGATTCTTCCGCTCAGCCGCGTCGGCGCGTCGCTCACCATTGCCATGGTGGATCCGACCAACGTCTTCGCCATGGACGATATCAAGTTCATGACGGGTTTCAATATCGAGCCAGTCGTGGCTTCAGAAAGCTCGATTCTGTCAGGGATTGACAAGGCTTACGGTGCAACGAAAGAGGAAGATCTTGAAACCGTAATGCAGTCGATGTCGGAGATGAATGAAAGCGACGTCGAACTGCAATCGGAGGAGCAGCAACTCGAACTGGCCGAACTGGAAAAAGCAGCCGATGAAGCTCCAGTCGTCAAGTTAGTGAACGTTGTGCTGGGCGATGCTGTGAAGCGGGGCGCCAGCGACATCCATATCGAGCCTTACGAAAAAGAATTCCGTGTCCGGTTCCGTATTGACGGCGTATTGCAGTCGATCATGACTCCGCCGCTGAAGTTGAAGGATGCAATCACCTCCCGCCTGAAGATCATGGCGAAACTTGATATCAGCGAAAAGCGGCTGCCGCAAGACGGCCGCATCATGCTGAAGATGAATATTGGTGGCCGCAAGAAGCAGCTCGATTTCCGCGTTAGCACTTTACCCACACTGTGGGGCGAGAAGATCGTGTTGCGGTTACTCGACAAAGAGAACCTGCGTCTCGACATGACCAAGCTCGGTTTCGAGCCCGAGTCGCTGGTAAAGTTCGAGAAAGCGATTTTGAAGCCTTACGGCATGGTGCTGGTCACGGGGCCGACGGGATCGGGTAAAACGAACACGCTGTACTCTGCGATTTCCCGCCTCAACCAGCCCGACACGAACATCATGACTGCCGAAGATCCGGTCGAGTTTCAGTTGGGCGGTGTGAACCAGGTGCAAATGAAGGAGCAGATCGGATTGAACTTCGCGGCTGCTCTGCGATCGTTCCTTCGGCAGGATCCGAACATCATCCTGGTCGGCGAAATCCGAGACTTTGAAACCGCTGAAATCGCCATCAAGGCCGCACTGACCGGTCACCTTGTGCTTTCGACGCTACATACCAACGGCGCGCCCGAAACCATTACCCGCCTTATGAACATGGGTATTGAACCATTCCTGGTGGCGACCTCAGTCCATCTCATCTGCGCTCAGCGTCTCGTCCGGCGCATCTGTAAAGACTGCACTGAAGTAGTGGATGTGCCGCCGCAAACGCTGATCGACGCGGGAT
Organism: uncultured Acidobacteriota bacterium; assembly: GCA_963793945.1. GTDB lineage: Bacteria > Acidobacteriota > Terriglobia > Terriglobales > Acidobacteriaceae > Sulfotelmatobacter. The sequence continues at coordinate 248,291 of CAWCCE010000007.1, forward strand.
TCACTCCCGAAGAGTCAAAGACGGTCAAGATTCAGAAGGGAAAGGGCTGTGGCGTCTGCAACAACACAGGCTACAAAGGACGCTGCGGTCTCTACGAGGTGATGGAAGTCGACGACGAGATTCGTGAACTGGTCCTGGTCGGCGCATCGGCTATGGAATTGAAGAAAAAGGCAATCGAACGCGGCATGATCACGCTGCGTCGCAGTGGCTTGATCAAAGTTGCGGCGGGCATGACCACGCTCGAGGAAGTCGCACGCGAAACGATTCACTAGAACCGTCGTTAGTCGGTTGTTGTTGGCCAACGACCCAAGACTAACGACCAACGACAGGAAGAGACAGCAGCAACTTCAAGGAAGGATTCTTGCCATGGGTTTGTCGTTAAGCGATTTGCTGAAAAGAATGCTGGAAATGAACGGCAGCGATTTACATATCACCACAAACTCGCCGCCGCAGATTCGTGTGCACGGCCACTTGGTGCCGCTCGACCTGCCGCAAATGACGCCGGCTGAGACCAAGCAGTTGGCCTACAGCGTCATGACCGACTCCCAGAAGCATCGCTTCGAAGAGAGTCTCGAACTCGACTTTTCATTCGGTTTGAAGGGACTCGCGCGATTCCGCGCCAACGTCTTCAATCAACGCGGCGCGACGGCTGCTGTCTTCCGTTTGATTCCGTTCGAGATCAAGTCATTCAACCAGCTCGGTCTGGCTCCCCGTAGTCACCAAGATGTGTGACAAGCCCCGTGGGCTTGTTGCTCGTGACGGGTCCGACTGGATCGGGCAAGTCGACCACGCTTGCGGCCATGATCGACAAGATCAACAGCGAGCGTCATGACCACATTCTGACGATCGAGGACCCGATCGAGTTCGTGCACATGAACAAAAACTGCGTGGTTAACCAGCGCGAACTTCACGCGGACACCAAGAGCTTTACCGACGCGCTGCGCGCCGCTCTTCGTGAAGATCCCGATGTTGTACTGATAGGCGAAATGCGCGATCTGGAAACCATCGAGTCGGCCCTGCGTATTGCTGAAACCGGCCACTTGACCTTCGGCACCTTGCACACCAACTCGGCGACATCGACCATTAACCGTATCATCGACGTCTTCCCGGCTCACCAGCAGCCGCAGATTCGAGCTCAGTTGTCGCTGGTGCTGGAAGGCATCATGTGCCAAAGCCTGGTGCCGAAAATCGACGGCAAAGGGCGCGCGATGATCATGGAGATCCTGGTGCCTAATCCCGCGGTTCGCAACCTGATCCGCGAAGACAAGATTCACCAGATTTATTCGT
>CAWCCE010000008.1:0-38698 GCA_963793945.1 uncultured Acidobacteriota bacterium
TGTTTAGCTCCCTGCGGGAGCTATTTGGTTCTGGCAGAAACGGAACAAGTTATGAAATCGCGGGAACCTATAAGCTCCACGCGATTTCAACGAAAGGAGCGTATCGCGTATGCCAATTCTGGGCACCGAAATGAAGCGCCGCAAAGGCGCGGTGAAAGGCCGCGAGTGCCGCAACCATTCACTCAACACCAAGCTCACCGCCACTGAGGCAGCAGCCGTCGATGTTGCCGCACAAGCCGAAGGCAAAGCCGTTGGTGAGTGGTTGCGCGATCTGGTGTTTCGCGAGCTTGGACGTGGCACGAGTCAATTGCAATCTCTGGCAGCTATTGGAGAGATTGTGGCACTCCGCCTGCTGCTCATCAACACACTCGAACCGCTTCTGCGCGGGGACAAAATGACTGCGGAGCAGTTCAAAGAAATGCTTCGCTATGTGAAAGCGAACAAACGCAAGGCGGCTGAGGATGCGCTGGTCAGCTATGCGGAAAGGAGCACGGAACAGATATGAACACTACGCATTGGGGACGCAAGGAAACAATCGTTACGCCGCCGCAAGCTCCCATTTACAGCTACGCGGCCATCACGCTGGCGCTGATTCTGACCGTAGTCTTTCTGCGCATCTATATTGGTGCGTTCATGCCGCCGCTCGAACGCTACGACCTCTGGCCGTACATTGAGTCCGGCGCACTGACAGGATTGAAGCAGACCGGTCAATACCGGCTTCTCGACGTTTCGGATGACCATCTTCATGCGCATCCTGCCGCCGCTGCCGATGTGGAACCAGGCGTGACGACGATTGAATTTGCCCGCGCGCTACCACTCCAGTTGACCAGGAGCGCCCGCGCCGCCGGATTGGTTTACCTCTATCGCGGACCAAAGGCCGTTTATCGCAATGGTCCGCTTCATGCCTATCTTCTGCAGTTCGTCTATGGCGGGCACAGCGTAGCCGGAGTATTCCGCTGGCCACTTATCGCCGGGCTTGTTGTGCTCTTGAGCGTTCTCCCGTTTGCCGCCCGCAAAGATGTGGATAGGTTCCGCGAGATGAAGTACGGACGCCTGCTCAAAGGGCCGGTTCGCGTCACTCCAATCGGGTTTAATCGCGCCGTCAAAGGCGATGGCGTCGGTTTCAAAACAATCGAATCAAAGAAGCTCATGCGCATTCCCAGGCTTGCTGAAGGGCAACACATCGAGCTGATGGGCGACACAGGCGCGGGCAAGACCAGGCTCATTATGCAGATCCTCATGCAGATCAAGGAGCGCGGGCACTCGGCCATCGTCTACGATCCGGCCTGCGAATTCGTGCAGCGGTTTTATGACAGCAAAAACGGCGACATCATTTTGAACCCTCTGGACGCCCGTTGCCCCTACTGGGGGCCATCGGAAGAGTTGCGCCGCCGCGCGGAGGCCAAGGCAATTGCGGCCTCTCTCTACCAGCCGACCACGGAAAAGAAGGGAGAGTTCTTTACCGAGACACCGCAGAAAATATTCGCTCACTTGCTGACCTTCGGCCCATCTCCCGAGGAGCTTGTTGAGTGGATGGCCAACCCAGATGAGATCGACCGCCGCGTGCAAAATACCGAGATGGCAACCATGATCGCCAAGGGCGCGCAGCAGCAGCGCAATGGCGTCCTGGCCTCGCTCGGACTGATTGCGGACAGTCTGCGAATGCTGCCGCGCAAAGACAAAAGCAGGAATCACTGGAGCGCGACCGAGTGGTCCGAAAGCCGGAAGGGCTGGATATTTCTCACCTCGAAACCCAGCGAACGCGAAGCGTTGCGACCGCTGCACAGCCTGTGGATTGACCTGCTGGTTTTGCGTCTCTTGAATGAACCGAAAGAGGGCCAGCACCCGGTCTGGTTTGTGTTGGACGAACTGGCCAGTTTGCAACGGTTACCGCAACTCCACACCGCCATCACTGAGAACCGCAAATCCAAAAATCCGATTGTGCTGGGCTTCCAGGGAAAGGCCCAACTTGAGTACATCTACGGCCACATGGCCGAGGTGATGCTCTCGCAGCCAGCGACAAAAATCTTCCTCAAGACAACTGAGCCGAAGGCCGCCGAGTGGGTATCGAGCGCCATCGGCAAAGTGGAGATCGAGCGGCTGCGGCAGACGCATTTCGACGGTTCGCGCACGGGCAAAAACTTCACGCTGGAACGCCAGGTCGAGCCACTGGTGATGGACTCGGAAATCTCTGGCCTGCCCGACCGGCACGCATACTTGAAGCTCGGCAACTACGTCGCCTGCTTTTCATTTGCCTACCACGACATCCCGGCAACACAACCAGCCTTCGTGCCGCGGCCACTCGACGACGATGAACTCGGCTTCGATCCGAAGACACTGGCGAAGAAGCAGGAAGCGCCGGAGTCCATCGAAGAAAGCGCCGAAGCCATCCAGAGCGGCTTTTCATTGGGAGACTGAGCCATGTTGAAAATCTCGAAAGCCCTTTCCGGAGGCAAGCTCGAAAACTACCACAAGCAGGAATTCACTTCGCCGGACCAAAGCTATTGGAGCCAGGGGCAGACCGTGCAGGGCGAATGGCAGGGACGGCTTGCCGAGAAATACGGCCTCACGGGCGCAGTCAACGCAGATGAGTTCCACAGTCTCTCGGAAGGAGAACATCCGCAGACCGGTGAGCAGCTTGTCCAGCATCGACAGTCCTTTGAGTATCAAGGAGCAGACGGCAAAACAGTCAAATCTGTCGAGCACCGTGCCGGGTGGGATGCGACTTTCAGTGCGCCGAAGTCGGTTTCGCTGACCGCCCTTGTTGGCGGCGACAGCCGGGTCCGCGAAGCTCATCGCATGGCGGTCACGACCGCTCTCGGCGAGTTGGAGCGGTACACGCAGGCGCGGCTCGGCGGGAACCGGCCCGCCGAGTCCACGGGGCAATTCATCGTCGCAAAATTCGAGCACGACACATCGCGGCCCGTCGATGGCTACGCCGCGCCGCAGCTTCACACTCATGCCGTTATCTTCAATGTCACTGAGCGCGCGGACGGAACGACACGTGCGCTTCAGGAGCGCGGTATCTTCGAGTCGCAGCAGTTTGCCACTGCTGTCTACCAGTCGGAGTTGACCTTCCGGTTGCGCGAACTCGGATACGAAATCTCCCCCGGTAGAAGCGGCGCACCGGAGATCAAGGGATATTCGCAGGAGTATCTTGACGCTTCGAGTCAGCGCCAGAATCAGATCCTCGCGCACATGCAGCAGAATGGCCTCTCCGGCTACGAGGCTGCGGAGATCGCCGCCCATGCAACGCGCGACAAAAAGCAGATTCAGTCGCCCGCCGAAGTGCTCGCCGCGCACCGCAAGCTGGCCGCCGAGTTCGGAAATCAGCCGAATCAGGTTGTGGCCGCAGCGCGTGAGCGGGCCGAAAAGAAATCCGTTGAACGCGCGCCCGAGAAAATGCAGAAGGCAGCGCAGGAGGCCGTGACCTTTGCGCGCGAACGAGGCTTCGAGCGCGAGGCTGTCACCGATGAGCGCGCCCTCTTCCGCGATGCGCTACGACGCGGCATGGGTGAAACCACCTACGCCCAGGTTCGCGCGAGCGTCGAACAGCGTCTGGCCTCCGGCGAGTTCCAACTCGTCTCCGGGACGAAGCACAGTTCCGCGCGGCAGTTCACCACGGCGGAGACCATCCATGCTGAGAAAGAAATCCTGCGGCAGATGCGCCAGGGGCAAGGCCGCGTTGAACAGATCATGCCCGTTCAGCAAGCCGTGGCACATACTGCCCAATACCCGATTCTCAATTCCTCGCAACGCTCGGCGGCGGAAGAGATTCTGACCTCACGCGACAGAATACAAGGCTTGCAGGGAAGCGCCGGCGTGGGAAAGACCACTGCTCTCAAAACCGTGCGCGAGGCCGCCGAGCAGCGCGGGATGATTGTCGAGGGCTTTGCCCCGACTTCTCGCGCCGCGCATCAGCTCCGCGATGCCGGCATCAATTCCGATACGCTGCAAGGCTTCCTCGCCCGTCATAAGCAGCCGACTCCAGATCGCCACTTATATATGGTGGATGAGTCCAGTCTTGCCAGCACCAAACAGGTGCGCGATTTTCTCGCCAAACTCGACCCCAGCGACCGAGTTCTCTTCATTGGCGACACGCGCCAGCATCAAGGCGTCGAAGCTGGCAAGCCCTTCGAGCAGTTGGTCGATGCCGGAATGAACACGGCGCGACTTGATCAGATTGTCCGCCAGAAAGACCCAGAGTTGCTGCGCGCCGTCGAGCATCTATCGCGCGGCGAAGTTACCGAAGGCGTCACGCTTCTCGAACAACAGGGTCGCATCACGGAGATTGCTGATCCTGAGAAGCGCATCGCTTCGATTGCCCGCAACTACGCCGACAATCCGGCTAATACCATCATCGTTTCTCCCGACAATGCTTCGCGCCGCGCGATCAATCAAGCGGTCCGCTCTGAGTTGCAGGAACGCAGCATCGTCGAATCCGAAAACCACGCCATGCGCGTGCTTGCGCCGCGTTCCGATATGACCGGCGCTGACCGCGCCTGGGCCGCGCGCTATGAGGTTGGCGACGTGCTTCACTACCAGCGTGGCAGCAAGACTCTCGGCATCGAGCAGCACAGCTACGCGCGGGTTATTGTCACCGATCCAAAATCAAACCTGTTGACCGTCGAGAAGCCGGACGGCCAGCAAGTCACCTACGATCCGGCACGGCTGCACGGTATCTCTGCATACCGCGAGATCGAACGCGATTTTGCTGTTGGCGACCGGCTGCAATTCACCGCGCCGAATCGTGAACTTGGCGTCGCCAACCGCGACCTTGGAACAGTGCAGAAGATCGGCGAGCACGGCAAAATGACTGTCCACATGGACGGCGGCAAAGACAGGGCAGTCACCTTCGATCCAGCCCAGATACGCCACTTCGATCACGGTTACGCCGTTACCTCGCACAGTTCGCAGGGGCTCACCTCGGAGCGCGTTTTGGTCAACATGGACACCAGCGTACACCCGGAACTCATCAACCAACGCTTTGCGTATGTCTCCGTCTCGCGCGCTTCGCACGACGTGCAGATTTTCACCAATGATGCGGCCACGCTCGCCGAAAGTCTGACCCGCGATGTGTCCAAGGCGTCTGCGATTGACTTCGGCAAGACTCAGAATCCAGTGGTAAGCGTCGGATTGGCGCAAGCAACAGCATTGGAAAAACCACCGACCGGGGGCATCGGATTGAGCCTTTGAATAGCAAATACCCTCTTCAATCTGGTATTTGCCAGTCCGGCAGTCCAAAATGCCGCCGAATGATCGCCGTGAGTGCGTCTGTAAACACATCTTGACTGTTGATGGTCTTCACCGTCTCGATTGCTGCGGCATATTGCCCCGAACCATATAAAGCTAGCGCGCCGAGCAACACATCTTCTGTTGACTTCGACTTTTTGAGCACACCGCCGAAGCGGTCCTTTTTCCGTCCTAGAGCACTCCATAAATAATTGATATAGCTTTCGGCCTCGCGATTTAACTCATTGTCGTCTCGTAATAAGTGATCGACACAATGAATGTCATTTCCTAGCAAAAAGGCGAGCGTCTGCGCCGCCGCAATGTTCCATGTTGTCTTCTGTTCGGGACACTTCCCCGATTCTCGACATTTGGAATGCCCTACGAATGAGAGACTTTTTGCTATCGAGAGCGAGAGATCGCTTTCGACCATAAACTCTGAGGTATATTGAGCGTTCCAATACCAGCGACCATTTTTGAACCGAATCGGACCCCGCTCTTTTGCGGGATCAAAGGGGATAACCCGCTTGTCGTTACTTAAATCACGATCCGTAACGAGCAACCGATACGCTGCATTGCCATAGCCCATCGCCTCCACCCAATAGAGCGAACGGCCTTTGATGATCGTTGCCCAATCGAAAGTGAAGCGCACGGTTCCATATATGGAACCGTTATGCCAGCAATTTGCAGACAACCATGTGACGCATAGACGGCTACGGTTCAACTTGCTTTCGTCATGAATGAGACCTGCACGAAGCTGCTCATCTTCAAGAATCCGGCGGGAAATCTGGAGATGAACAATATGGTGAACCTCCACCAGTTCTGGCGTATTGATTGAAAGAGGCGTCTCAATTTTGAAACAGAACCGCGACCATTCACTCATGTAAAAGTGCCCTCGCTTCTCTCCGGCTGCCGGTCCTTTCAGCACCGCCTAGCCAAGTTGGACCAAATCCCATTGCGTGGTAGCGATACGCCCCGTCCGCCGTGCATAGTAAGCCTGATGCAACTCGAAGTCCTTCCTGCCCGCGGCCCTACATTTCTCCTGAATAATCCGCACCAGAGCCGCCTTATCTTGAGGCGTGGTTTTGAGACCGAAAATGATGCCCTGCAAATCTTCGAATCTGTATTGCAATTTGCGGATTTCACGTTCAGAGAGATCGAGAACATAGCTCTGCAATGTCGCACGGTATTCGCGCTCATGTTCCCAGTCCTTCAGCTTGGTGGTCACCGCCGCATAATGGTTATCCCAATATCCTTTCCGCCACTCTTCCGTCTCGCGCACTAAATCCCCGCCGGTTTCACTGATCGCACCGTCCGCTCCCCGGAACCAGAACGCGAGCTGCCTGTGCGTGATCCGTCCTAATGAACGAAAGAAATTGATTTCCGGGTAGCAGTCCTGATATTGGATCTCGTGTAACTCCATCAGGCCGAAGTCATAATGCACCTGAAGATCCGTCTTCGATCCTTTCACGCCCATTGGACGGCGCAGCGTTAAACCTGGCTTTCCAGACACAGCCACGGAAGTCTTGAATTTGAGGCAAACTCCCTTGTGGCTATCGGCATAGTGGCCCCACATCGCGGCTTGAGTGGGCTCAGCGACGAAACATGCAGTGTACCAATCCCTGTACAGCAATTTCTCCAAAGCATTGAGATAGATTTCGGGAAGCGTGGACCCGATCACATTCCAGGCCGGGCCATGCTGTTGATCAGCTCCGTTATATGCCCGGATAAACGTCGTTTGTTCAATGGCGCTGACGAATCTGTTAGTCATTGCTTCTTCAATGTCAGCACTGTCCGGTCGTTTTTCTTCAATCGCATTGAGAGCGGCGAACGATTCCTTCAGCCGCAGAGGACGGTCTCCTCGTTCACGGAAATAGGCATCAATCGTGTGAATTGGTTGCTCAGGTTGCAGCGTCGTGCAGACCAGTGGAAAAATACGAAAGTGTACCGGCCAGAGCAAAGACAGTAGTTCATTTCTGGGCATGGCCGCTTTGCGGCTCGCCAATAAGTCCGGCAGAGGAGCCAACTCGGGATCAGCGAAAACTCTTTCGCAGATCGTGTCGAATATCTTTCTGACCTCCGGGTGCAGGTCGTCGGCGATCACGTCAACTGGGAGAGTGTCTGCCGTAACCTGATACTCGGCTCCGCTTTCGAGAGTGCGAAGAATTGCCTGCATGAGGCATAAGATGTAATGGCGCAGGAAGTTCCTCCAGACGATCACGTCGCCTTTCCAGAGCAGATTCTTGTAGCCCTCCAGCGGGTCATTCAATTCCAGAGGAGAGGCGAAGTAGATCTCTTGATTTTCGAGTTCGTGGAATCCATCAAGGAGCGCGTGGGTGTTTCGGAAGCGGTAGATCGAACTTTCCATTAGCATCCTTCTCGTTACGCTGTCTTGTCCATTTTATGAAATTTGCCCGAAGAAAGGCTTCAAGTTTCTGGCAGGGCTGTGCTTTTCATTCGAGGGCTCATTTTCTCCGCAAGGCTTTGAAAAGTGGGGAGGAAGTCTCCTGCCCTCGCTTCAGCCGCCGATGAGGCTGGCGTCTTTCGCTCCCCACCTCTGGCGGGCCTGTGTCCTGCCCGCAACGCCGACCCTGAAAAGTAATGCGGTGCAGCCTTCGGCTGGACCACCGGTTCGACATTCATTTCCCGGCGAACTCTAGGCTCCGTTCGGCTCCTTCTGTCAACTCCGCTTGTGCAGCTCCGCGCGGCATAAAAACCGCCGTGCTCGCTTCCGCGCCCCTTGCGGGCTTCGGGAGTTGACAGCGCCTCTCTGCGCCCAATTCGCCAGTCATGAAATGAATGTCTTTTTTTAGCCCTCCCAGGCTTAAAAACGGCAAATCTCACTCCGAAGGAGCCGAAAATCATGACCTACGCAGCTACCAGCGCCAACAGCAACGCCACTACCACCGCGCCGCACAGTAAAAATGCGGCGCTCCGCAGCGAATCCCCTTACCAGCAGCGCACCACGCAGCGCGACAACCCCACGCAGCAACTCATCAAGCAAGCCGTGGATTACCTGCTACAGCAGCTTGAAGCGGGCAAGAGTGAAACTCTGACCGCCTATCTCGCTGCAATGGCCCGTTTCCATGCGTACAGCTTCGGGAACATTCTGAGCATTGCGAGACAAAGGCCAACAGCGACCAGAGTTGCCGGGTTCCACACTTGGAAAGAGTTGGGCCGGTTTGTGAAGCGCGGCGAAAAGGGAATTCAGATTCTCGCCCCGATGGTTGGACACCGCCGCCGGAAAGACGACGCCGACCACAACCGCACACAGGATGACGGTGGCAAGCCCGCGCCTATATTGATTGGATTTCGCGCGGTCTACGTCTTCGATGTGGCGCAGACCGAAGGCGCGGACCTGCCTGAGTTCGAGCACAACATCACCGGCGATGTGGGCGAACACCGCGACCGGCTGATTGCCTTTCTCGATTTGCAGAATATCGCGCTCGAATACACCGAAAACATTGCGCCCGCCCTTGGCGTCAGCTACGGCGGAAAAATTGCGATACTTCCCGGCCAGTCGCCCGCCGAGGAAGTCGTAACTTTGGTCCACGAGTTAGCGCACGAATATCTTCACAAAACCGAGCGGCGCACCAAGACCACCGCCACCGTGCGCGAGACCGAAGCCGAGGCCGTGGCCTTCATCGTGGGCCAAGCCATCGGCCTTGAGATGGGACGGGCATCTTCGGACTACATCCAGATGTACGCAGGAAACGCGGCGCTTCTGGCCGAAAGCCTTGAAGTCATCCAGCGCACATCGGCGATCATTCTTGACGCCATCACCGGTGAGACGAGCGACAGACCGTCCGCCGCCTCTGTCGCGATGCCAGAAACGCAGGACGAAATGGCGGAGGTGGCCTAATGAAAACCATCCTTCGCATTCTGGAGCGGGCCGGAGACTACCGGCCCACGCTCTATCTCAAGATCGAGAATCCGCCTTATATGGCGCTTGTCATCGAAGCCACGCCGGAGCCGGGGCCGACCGGACTGCCCGCAATCTCCATCGCGCATTACGGCGAACAAAACGGCGACCTGATGCGCGACCCGGAGATGTGCTTCGAGTTGTCGAAGCCGCCGCTCTGCGGGTTGTCATTATCGAGTTTCTATTTTCGGAATGACTATCTCGGAGTGGAGCAGTATTCGCGCTACCGCGACGGCGAGAACTATGTTTTCGTCTTCGACCTCCACCGGCAGCATGAAACCTTTGCGCGGCAGTGGGACCGCAATCTTCGCAATCAGGGTTTTCTCGAAGCCTTTACGGACAAGTCGATTCGCGGCTAGTCCGCTCCCTGCGGAGCGGACCACGCCCGACGTGTCGCCGCTCCGCGCGCCCTCACCCTTCAACCGCTCGAAAGGAGCAATGAATCATGGAAACGACCGTTATCAATGCCACCGAATACCGCGAGCTTCCGCTCGCTCTGCTCAATGAATCGAAAACCAATCCCCGCCGCGTCTTTGACGAGACGAGCCTCAAAGAACTAGCAGCATCAATTCGCAGCCAGGGAGTGCTCTCGCCCTTGCTTGTCCGGCCACTTACAGAAAACGGCTTCGAGATCGTGGCCGGTGCGCGGCGATTCCGCGCCGCACAGATGGCCGAAGCCGTTACCGTACCTGTGCGCATCAAGCAGATGGGCGACGCCGAAGTATTGGAGGCGCAGCTTGTCGAGAACCTGATTCGCGCCGAGATTCACCCGATGGAAGAGGCCGAAGGCTTCGCGCGGCTTTTGGCGCTGGAGGAGCCAAAGTACAGCATCGAGCAGATCGCGGCGAAGGTTGGCAAGCACCCTTCGTTTGTGGCTTCGAGGTTGAAATTGGTTGACCTTGTGCCCGCTGCGGTCGATGCTTTCTATGCCAACGAAATCGGCGTGGGCCATGCGCTGCTATTGGCGAAGCTGCCCGCCGACCAGCAGGAGCAGGCTCTCGCGGCTTGCTTCAAGGAGGCATATAACAGAGGGGGAGCAACACCGACGCGGATTCTTCTGCCCGTGCGCAATCTGCAATTCTGGATTGAGACGAATATATTGCTCATCCTGAAAGACGCGCCGTTCGATAAGCGCGACGCGCAGCTTGTCTCCACGGCGGGCAGTTGCGCCGACTGCCCCAAGCGCACCGGCCACAACAAACTGCTTTTTGGCGACGACCTCGGCAAACAGGGCGACCAATGCACCGATCCGCGCTGCTACAACGCAAAACTCGCGGCGCACGTAGCGAAGGCCGTCGCCGCCAAGCCCAACCTTGTGCAGATCAGCACGGCTTACGGCGGGCAGAAGGAAGGCAGTCCAGTTTTGCCGCGCAACAAGTACACCGCGATTCGCGACGACAAGCCCCAAAAGAAGGAAGATGCCCAGCGCCCGGAGTTCAAAGTGTGCAAGTATGCCGCCGACGCTATTATCACCGAAGGCAGCGACATCGGCACTATTCACAAAGTGTGCGCGAATCCCGATTGCCCAATCCACCACGCCAGCAAGCAACGCCCCCCGACGGATGCGGCATTCAAGGCAGAGCAGGACAAGCGCCGCCGCGAAGAAGCCATCGCCCAGGCAACCGGCCTTCGCGTCTTGAAAGCAACCAGCGACGCCGTTCCTGTGCGGCTGATGAAGCGCGACCTGCTTTTTGTCGCCGAGCACCTTGCCGCTGCTTTGGACGAGCGCCGTCTGGCGATCATCTTTCGGCTTCACGGCATCGGCAAGGCGGACGGAAACGCCGAGACATCTAACAAGTTGCTCACGTCCTTTCTTCGCAAGGCCGACGAAAGCACCGTTGGCCGTGTCTTGGTGGAAATCACCGTGCTGCAATCGACGCACAGTCCCAACGAATCCGCCAAAGCCCTGCGCGAAGCCGCCGAGTTCTACAAGGTGGACGTGGCCGCAATCACGGCCAAGGTCAAAGACGAGTTCGCCGCGAAAGAGAAGTCTCAAGCCACCCGGAAGGCAACAGACAAAGCGAAATCGCCCCAGCAACGTTTGGCAGCAAAGAAGGCCAAGGCAGCATAGAGTCAAATCAGGGGGCCTTGAATCAAAGCGGGGTCCGGCGATGCCGGACCCCATTTTTACTGCTGGCGCCCGTCTTCCCGCCCTGTGATGTGCTGACGCTGTACGTCAGGCTTTTTGGCCCACCCGACGGTCGCCGTCCGAGGATTCACTATCTCTAGGCGACATTTGAGGACCTCTCGCGAAATCTTCATTCATCCCCTCGATTCAGGCAGGCTTGATCCGCTTCAGCTAGAGCAAACAGCGCCTGCGACAGCGATAGCGCAGCACATTCTTGTAACATGAGTCCTTGGGTTAATGGTGACCGAAAACGGCTGGAATCGGAGCGTATAATTCCCCTGGAGCTGGAGCGACCCACTGCAAGTCAGGACGAGGCTACTTCAATGAATGCGATTGAGCTTGGCGCACTGCGCCGTGTCGAATTGCGAGATGTTTGGAAGCATGAGGCCATGGATTTCACTCCTTGGCTTGTTGAGAACATGGACCTGATCGGAAAGGTTCTCGGACTCGACCTTGAGACCGTTGGAAGTGAACAGGCCGTAGGTGATTTTGCCGTGGATATTTTAGCCCGAGACTTGGGTCGAAACAGACGGGTGATCATCGAAAACCAACTCGATGAGACCGACCACAAGCACCTTGGACAGCTCATTACTTACGCTGCGGGCCTCGATGCCGGTACAGTCGTTTGGGTTTCCCGCGAATTCCGAGAGGAACACCGGCAAGCGCTGGACTGGCTCAATCGCGGCGGGGGCGGGTCTACCGAGTTTTTCGGTGTGGTGGTGGAACTACTGCAAGTTGACGACTCAAAGCCCGCAGTAAACCTTCGCCTGATAGCATCCCCGAACAACTGGTCACGACGGGCAACCCCGAATACAACCGCCGAAGATCCGAGCGGGAAATACGCACGCTACCAGCAATTCTTCCAGCGGCTCATAGATGAGCTTCGAGAGAAACACAGGTTTACCAACGCTCGCATTGGGCAGCCCCAAAATTGGTACAGCTTTAGCACAGGCACGAGGGGTTTCCAGTACGGGCTCAGCTTCGCTGCGGGAGGGCGGCTTCGTGTAGAACTTTACATCGATACGGGAGAGAGCGCCCAGAATGTCGGTGCTCTTGACGCATTGAGCGGGGAAAGGACAAGCATTGAAGCCGACTTTGGCGAAGCTCTCGAATGGGAAACTTTGGAAGGCAAGCGTGCGTGCAGAGTTGCTGTTTACAGACCGGGATCCATTGAAGATGCCGCCGCTTCCCTGGAGGAGTATCAACGATGGGGGATAGATCGCTTGCTGAAGTTTAAAAAAGTATTAGGTCCGCGGCTCTCGGCGGCGGTACGTCTCTCCGAGATTCCGAAGCAACACATTTTGACAATGGAGCCCCAGATAACCGATGAGCGAAGCTAGATCTACAGAGCACCGCGCCGATCCTTGTCCTCCCCATCGGTCCGGAAATCGGGTCCCGGTGAGCTATGCCGGACTCCATGACACTTGGCGACTTCCAATCATCACTTTCCGCCCGGTATTATTGGCGTAGAAGCTGGTGGCTAGAGAGATTGCCCTAAGTGCACTTCGCCTATGTCTGACGCGAGTGCCGATTTTCGTCATACCAACTACGTGGAGAGAGGTGATGCTTAGAAATGGCTACGATTGACGCGAGGATCACCCCACTGATTGAAACTCTCATTGCTTCTGGCGCAGATTCGATCGCATTAGAAATCCTCTCGGAGATACGACGTGGGCGGGTCGATGAGGATACCGAAGAAGAACTCAGAGAGGCGCGCGAGGCCATTGGCCATTTCCGAAAAGGCGAGCGGCCGCCGGAGTTCGTACCAAGGGAGCCCAAGGTACGTCATCTAAACGGTGAAGAACAAATTGAGTTTGCCTCCGAGTATGCGATTGAACGTCTCACGCGAGATCTCGAGATGGCTGAGGCCTCTCTTGATAATCTGAACAAGATCACAATGGGCGCAGATGGGGACGGCGCATCGGTAGTTGCCAACAGGCCGGCGAACATAGTATTGCGGTGGGTAGACTTCGCAGGCACCCTTGATCGAAAGCAGATTGAAGAAGCGAGGGCTAAATTGCCCGAGCTGCGCGAAGCGTTATCAGCATGGTCGACTGCAGCGCGGGAAGGAGCCAAAAGCGAGTGATCCCCGCCGTCCAAAGCGCTCTCAATTCGATCCTTGGCAACAACCCAGTACTGAACAATGCAAATGGAGCTGGCCGGGCGTTCGAGCTGTACATCATGACAGGAATCGCGGTTGAAATGCAGTCCCGTGGTTTCGACGTCTGGCTTCAGCGCTCGGATGGAACTCGAATCTATCCAAGCGACCCGAATCAGGCGTTCATTCAGCGAGGTGGCGCGCCTACCGGTATCGCCGCAGCATCGGCTGGAGCCAACAATGCGAGCGTCATCGGCATGAGCAGACCAGGCGGCGCTGTATGGGAGCTTTGGAACGGCATTCAATTTAGGGGACGGAGCGGTGGCCTCCACGAGATCGATATAAGCCTCGTGCCAGGATCAGTCGCAAGTGATTTGCGCATCACGGGTGGATGTCCTCTCGGCCGTCCACGTGTCGCGATTGAGTGCAAGGACCACGTGTCTGCTGGCTCCCCGGACGAGATGCGCGCTTTCGTAGCAAGGCTCTATGATCTAAGCCTCCTGCAGGGCCATCGGCCGTATCTTCCGAACCCCTCCGCGACTACGATGGCCATCTATCCAGCAAGTCCTAGCGGTGCCTTCTACGAGGCGAAGCAAAGGTATTGGGACGAGAATCGCAACAGCTTCAATGCTATCGCGCGACAGAGCGGCTTCACCGCCGGCTCTCGCACCATGACGTCGTACTACTCGATTGAGCCACACTCGTTGATCTCCCTGAACAGCTTGGGATTTACCACACTCATACAGGCTGTCTCCCAATGGACCGACAACAACATTCCGTGAATGTTCGGCCTGATGAGGGACTCTCCGGACGGACGATTACTCTGCACCACTTCGGTCGCATTCAAGTAACTCATCTATGCCGAAGGAATATGTCTTGATAACGCCGTTGGTACCTGAGGTACAGAACAGACTCAGCTTTGCAAGAATCCCCGATGCAAGCGAAGCTCCTGCCGCAACCCCTCGCGCAGCGCCTTGCTCTTCTTGAGGCGTTTGAAGAACTCGTCAAGGAGGCTGACGACGATGGCATTGACGCTGACGCCTTCGGCCTCGGCCCAGTTTTTGAGTTTGGTGCGAGCCTCCGCGCCCACGTGGAGGAGCTGGGGCTTGGTCAGTTCCATGCCGGCCTTGCGAGTCTGTTGAATATCGACCGCGTCATGGTCCACATGGTTCAATGCGTATAGGACGATTCTGGCTAGATCGCCCTTGACGCGGGATTCTTCGGTGATGGCTTCGCGGAGATCAAGTGGAAGGCGCAGCGTCATACCTGGCCGGTCTTCCGTCCACCGCTGCCCCTCGCGGTTCACCTTGCGCGTTGCTGCCTTTTTGGCAGCTTTCTTGACTGTCACTGGCATCCCATCCCACAGCCGCGAAGATTTTTTACTGCTCTCGCTCATGCTAAACCCATCGGCAGCGCAATTCGAAAATTCCCTTGCGACGCCTGCTCTAACCGGAAGAGCGGTCGCTTTCCGTTACAAACCGCGAAAATCCCCGTCAAACATGACACCACACCACAGGCCGCTATAGCGGGCACTCCACTGAAACGAGGGGAAAGATGGCAAGCAACTCGGATCGCTCCCGGCGCGAATTGTCGCACTTTCATGCGTGCATCCATTGTGGCAGCGTCTCTCGTCGAGATGAATTCGATGGCTCGTCCGTCACCACTGGCATTTATCCCTGCACAAAGTGCGGCCAAGATGGGCCGCTCAATATCGTCATTCGAGACGTGGATGCAGCCGCGACTGGCACAAACGATCCTGGACCCAGCGGTTCAGCAGGCTAACGCGGTGCTTCGCTTTTGTGCTGATTGCGCCTTGACCAGCTTGCGCCCGGCGGCGCGAACGAACTCGCTCGTCAGCCGCTTTTTGTCGTCGGCACGCATCGCCAATCTGGTTACGAGTTTCGGGTGTTCCTCGCTCAGAGGGCGGATAGCAATTTCATTGCTGGATATTCGCCACGCCGCCTCGCGCGTCAGGAATGCCGCGCCCTTGTGCGCCAAGACGAGCGCCGATGCCTCTTCGGCTGTTGTGAATGTATGCGTGTCGGGCGCGACGATGTTTTTTGCGGAGGCCTCCGCCTGAATCATCTCGGTAATGTACGGGTTGATGTGCGGCGCGGGCAGAATCCACTCGTGCGCGCGCAAATCTTCGAGGCGGAGTTCCACACTCCCGGCTTTGGCGTCGCTCTTCGGTAACGCGATATAGCCGGGCGACTCAGCAACTAACAAGAAGCTGAGCGATGAAGTATCGGGGATGGCCACCACCAGCGCCAGATCAAGATTCCCGGTAGCCACCATGCGCGCGAGTTCGTGCGAGAAGTTGCTCCAGAGCTTGACCTTCAGGCCGGGAAATAGTGGAAGCTCAATCGACTGAATAGCAGTGACCAGGTACGGATCTGCATAGACGGACCTGCCGATGTGAAGCACTTCGTCCGCTCCATGCAGCGCGGCTCTTGCGTCAGCGACTGCACGCTCTGTGTACAACACAGCGTTGCGCGCATCTTCCACAAAATGCCGACCGGCGTCGGTCAGTTCCACTGTCTGATGGTTCCGCACGAAGAGGCGCAAGTCGATCTGAGATTCAAGCTCGACAATCCGCTTGCTCAGCGTCGATTGCTCGATGCGCAGCCGAGCGGCTGCACGGGAATAATTCAGTTCTTCGGCCAGCGCAATCGCTGCCTGCAAAAGTCGCATCTCCGGTAGCGCCATACCCGTCCTCCCGTCTTATAGTCCAAGGGCAAGTAATGGGTCGTGCCGAGCAACACAATCGTGATAGCTGCTGCGTTTATCTCTACTGGACTCCTGAAAGGCGCGGTTTTCGATCTGGACGCAAAAACTCCGCGCCGGTTTTTCTTATTGACGCTAAAGCGAAAAGAAAGTTGTGGAAATGTAATCAAAATCTGCGGAGGTTGCCCCCGGTGTGTTCCGAGAGCGTCGCAACTGAAGCGATATTTCTAGGCGGCGTGTGGCCGCAAAAGCCTATTGTGTCGGCCATCTGGAATGAGCGTTATTCCTGATTGGAATAACGCTCTCCGTGGAATTCATTAGACAACATTCGCGCAGCAAACCACACTTCTCACAGAGCCAGCAGTGCCGGAATATCGGCCCACGGCTGAGGTCGCGCTTTCCTGAGGTGAGGCATTATGTCGATGCTCTCTGACAAATTCGATCTGCTGACGATTGCGGACGTTGCTCAACTTCTGCATTGCTCGAAGGCGCATGTGGGCAAGGTGATTGACGGGCGCGTATTCGGTTGTGCGGCGATTCCGTGCATTCGTCTTGGGCGACGCAAGCTTGTGTTACGTGAATCACTTTCCGTATGGCTGGAGAGAAACGAAACCGATAGAATAGAGGCATCGCCAGTAAGGGGTGTCCGGAAGCGCGCATAAGGAGGTTTTATGCGTCAACGGCACCAAGCAGGTGGTTTACGTAAACAGCGCGGACGCTGGCTCGGCATGTGGTGGGACGGCGGCAAGCGCAAAAGCCGGGTTCTCGGTCTCGTCAAAGAGATGACGAAATCGAAAGCTCGTGATGAAGTTGCAAAGATCGTTGCAGAGTTAAAAGCGAAAAGAGAAACCAACAGCCGGGTGTGGTGTTTTGGGGAATTTGTTGAGAAGGTGTTCTTCCCCTACTACAGCCGCAAGTGGAAGGCTTCAACGCGCGGGAGCACCATGAACAGGATTTCCATTCATCTCGTGGCGGATTTGAGAGACCGGGAGCTTTCCGGTCTGAAGCGGGATGAGCTTCAGGATTTGCTCGACCTGAAGGCTGGAAAAGAAGCCCTTTCGTTTTCGACCGTCGATCATCTGCGCTGGGATCTCAAGCAGATTTTCGATATGGCAGTTGCGGAAGGGTATATCGCGCGCAATCCTGCCCAGCTTCTCTTCACTCCCAAAGAGGCAAGGATGGCTCGGCGGGAAGTCATGACGGCTGCGGAAGTCCAGACCTGTTTCCGCGTCCTTGGCCCAAGGGAAAGGCTGATCGCCAAATTGGCCATTCTTGCGGGCATGCGCCCCGGCGAGATTTTTGCGCTGACCTGGGGCGAGATGACGTCCACCTACGCCAATATCCGGCAGCGGGTTTACCGGGGCGTGATCGACAGCCCGAAGACGGAGCAGTCCTTTCGCAAGGCGGCTCTTTCCGAGGGGCTTTTGCGCGAGATCGAAGATTGGCGAAAGTTGGCTCCATCGACAGCCGCCCATGCGTGGGTCTTTCCATCGGAGCGCATGACGCCGATGGCAAAGGAAAACGTCTGGCGGCGGTGGATTGGCCCGAAGCTGGAAAAGGCTGGACTTGGCTGGGTAAATTTCCAGGTGATGCGTCGGACTCATGCGAGCCTCATGAGCGATCTTGGCGTCGAGGGCAAGCTGGTGGCCGATCAACTCGGTCACAGCCTCGACGTCAACCAG
Organism: uncultured Acidobacteriota bacterium; assembly: GCA_963793945.1. Taxonomy (GTDB): domain Bacteria; phylum Acidobacteriota; class Terriglobia; order Terriglobales; family Acidobacteriaceae; genus Sulfotelmatobacter. The sequence continues at coordinate 17,784 of CAWCCE010000008.1, forward strand.
AACGTCTACACGCAATCGGCGGTATCAAAACGCCAGATTGCGGTAAACAGGCTGGAAAACTCGCTGATTGGTGTTCAAATGGAGTTCACTGTTCCGGTAGATTCTGTAATTAACTGATTCTATTGGAGCGGGAGACCGGGATCGAACCGGCGACATTCAGCTTGGGAATGTGGCGATCAATTGAAAACAAAGAACATGGCGTTCACCCGATCTCGTTCTGGCGATAGAGAATACGGGGTTTTTGAAAGCGCTGTTCTACAGAAATCGAATAGAGCAGAAATGGAGCAGACGAGTTTAGAATCCGCTTCATGAACGAGACCGACCTCCGGATCCGTCTTTGCGAAGAAATCATGAGAGACCGCGACCTCTGCCCGATGTGCGAGGAACTGGCGGAGATCGTGCGGAAGAATCTTGAGGGTGCAGCAAAGGGCAGGCGTACAGGCCCAAGCGATTACCTTCCCCCAAAGAACAAGGCCTGGCCGAACTACGCCATCTCTCTCGCCGGCGCCTCCCGGAACCATTCCGGCAACGGTCCCGACCGCAGCATGGCGAATTTCACCTGGTGCATGACGGCGATTGACTGGGGATGGCCCATCGAGGAGACGGCAACCAAACTGCCCGACGTTAGCGAGAAAGCCCGCGAACGCGTGCAAATGGGGATGACGGCTATCCGCTTATCACCGCCCAGAATGCCGCCGCAGCCGTGGAGCGCAACGCGTTGAAGCGGGACAGAGGTGAAGAGAATATCTAATTCCACCCGTTTACACCCATTTTCCACACTTGCAGCCCGCTTTTGAACCGCCACCTTCGACTAATCCGGTTTAATCGGACGTATTTTCCGATAGACAATCCGGTATAATCCGGCATAGTTCCGGGTATGCTGAACACCGACACCATCAACGTCACGCAGGAGTTGCTCGCCCTCCTGTCGGAAATCGACGAATTCAAGGGAGCCTGGCGCTCCCTCGGCACCATTGCCCCAGAACGATTAAACGCCCTTCGCCGCGTTGCGACCATTGAGAGCATCGGATCATCCACCCGCATCGAGGGCAGCAAACTAACCGATCGGGAGGTGGAACGCCTGCTCGGCAGCCTGGAAATTAAGCGCTTCAGCACTCGGGACGAGCAGGAGGTCGCCGGATATGCCGAGGTGATGGAAACCGTCTTCCGGGCCTGGTCGGACATCCCTGTCACCGAAAACTTCATCAAGCAGCTTCATCGCGATCTGCTCCAATACAGCGACAAGGATGAACGTCATCGCGGCGAATACAAGAAACTCCGCAACAATGTCGGCGCTTTCGACGCCGACGGCCAGAGATCGGCATTGTGTTCGAGACGGCAACTCCGTTCGATACACCGCGCCAAATGACGGAGCTGATCGCCTGGCTAGATCAGGCGCGTGAGCTTCGCCGCCTGCATCCGCTTTTGATCGTTGCCCTGTTCATCGTCGTGTTCCTCGCTATTCATCCTTTCCAGGACGGCAACGGACGCCTGAGCCGCATTCTGACTACCTTGCTCTTACTGCAGGCTGGCTATGCGTATGTCCCGTATTCATCGCTGGAGAGCGTTATTGAAAACAGCAAGGAAGGCTACTACCTGGCCTTGCGCCAGACGCAAACCACCATCCAAACCGAAGCGCCGAACTGGCAGCCCTGGCTGCTATTTTTCATGCGCGCCTTGCAGCAGCAAAAGCGACGGCTGGCGGTGAAGGTGGAGCGCGAAAAGAATGCGCTCGCCGCGTTGCCGGAACTCGCCGTCAAAATCCTGGACTATGTGCGTGATCAGGGCCGTGTCACGACGCGCGACATAGTTCGCGAGTACGGCGCAAGCCCGAACACACTGAAAGTCACTTTCACGTCACTGGTAGAAAAAGGCCTGTTGGTACGTCACGGCGCCGGCCGGTCCACCTGGTACGGATTGCCGTGATCAAATGAGAGGAAGACAAACTCAATGCAGGATCGTAAAACGACCCTAGAGTGCTTACGCCGTGGTCCACACACGAGACTGAAGTTGAGCAGTAGAAAGCTATGAACAAGAGAGACCTCAGCGAGCGCGATATCTGTTCCCAGTTCATTCCCCGAAAATCATTCTAAGGATTGCAATGTCACTTGAGCGCCAAATTGAAGAGCAGTTGATCGATAAGCTCCAAAGCCTCAAATACGAATATCGTCAAGATATTCGTGATCGCGATGGCTTGGTGAAGAATTTTCGTGAGAAATTCCAGGCGCTAAATCGGGTTCAATTGGCGGATAGCCGAGTTTGAGCGTCTTCTCGAGGAAATCATCACCCCGGATGTCTTCGCCGCCGCCAAAACCCTCCGCGAGCGCAACAGCTTCACCCGCGATGATGGCACGCCGCTGAACTACACCTTGGTCAACATCAAGGACTGGTGCAAAAACACGTTTGAAGTCGTCAACCAGCTCCGCATCAATACCGACAACAGCCACCAGCGTTACGACGTCATCCTGCTCATCAACGGCGTGCCGGTGGTGCAGATCGAGCTGAAATCCCTCGGCATCAGCCCGCGCCGGGCCATGGAGCAGATTGTCGACTACAAGAACGACCCCGGCAACGGCTATACCAAGACGCTGCTTTGCTTCATGCAGCTTTTCATCGTCAGCAATCGAAGCGATACCTGGTATTTCGCCAACAACAACAGCCGCCATTTCAGCTTCAATGCCGACGAGCGCTTTCTGCCCGTCTATCAGTTCGCCGCCGAGGACAACAAGAAGATCACGCATCTCGACAGCTTTGCGGAGGCCTTCCTTCCCAAATGCACCCTGGGTCAGATGATCAGCCGCTACATGGTGCTGATTGCCAGCGAGCAAAAGCTGATGATGATGCGTCCGTATCAGATCTACGCGGTCAAGGCCATCGTGGATTGCATTCACCAGAATTGCGGCAACGGCTATATCTGGCACACCACCGGCAGCGGCAAGACGCTCACCTCTTTCAAGGCCTCCACCCTGCTCAAGGACAACCCCGACATCGAAAAATGCGTGTTCGTCGTGGACCGCAAGGACCTCGACCGGCAGACGCGCGAGGAATTCAACCGATTTCAGGAAGGCTGCGTCGAGGAAAATACCACACACCGGCGCCTTGGTGCGACGGCTCCTCTCCGACGACTATGCCGACAAGGTGATTGTCACCACCATCCAGAAGCTCGGCCTGGCCTTGGACGAAAACAGCAAGCGCAACAAGGAAAACAAGAAGCAAGGCAAGGCCACCTACAAGGAGCAGTTGGAGCCGCTGCGCCACAAGCGCATGGTGTTCATCTTCGACGAATGCCACCGCTCGCAATTCGGCGAGAACCACAAGGCCATCAAGGAATTTTTCCCCAACTCCCAGCTTTTCGGCTTCACCGGCACGCCGATCTTTGAGCAGAATGCCACCTATCAGCAGATCGATGGTCAGCAGGCCTCCCTCAAGACCACTGCAGACATCTTCCAGAAGCAACTGCACGCCTACACCATCACCCACGCCATCGACGACCGCAATGTCCTGCGCTTCCACATTGATTACTACAAACCGGAAGGCAAAAACGTGCCCAAGCAAGGCGAGACGTTGGCAAAGCAAGCCATCGTCGAGGCGATTCTGGACAAGCACGACGCCGCCACCGGCGGGCGCAGGTTCAATGCCATGCTGGCCACCGCCTCCATCAACGACGCCATCGAATACTTCAATCTGTTCAAGTCGACTGCAGGACGAAAAACAGGAAGTCCGACCCCGACTTCCAACCGCTGAACATCGCCTGCGTGTTCTCGCCGCCCGCCGAGGGCAACAAGGACGTGCAGCAGATTCAGGAAGACCTGCCGCAGGAAAAGGCCGACAACGAACAGGAACCGGAGAAGAAAAAGGAGGCGCTCAAGGCCATCATCGCCGACTACAACACCCGCTTCGGCACCAATCACAGCATCGGCGAATTCGATCTCTACTACCAGGATGTGCAAAAGCGCATCAAAGACCAGCAATTTCCCAATCAGGACATGCCCCACAAGGGCAAAGAAAAGATCGACATCATCATCGTGGTGGACATGCTGCTCACCGGCTTTGATTCCAAATACCTGAACACGCTCTATGTGGACAAGAACCTGAAGTACCACGGGCTGATTCAGGCGTTCTCCCGCACCAACCGCATCCTCAACGGCACCAAGCCCTACGGCAATATCCTCGACTTCCGCCAGCAGCAGGACGCCGTCAATGAGGCCATCGCCCTTTTCTCCGGTGAGAAGATTGATCGCGCCCGCGAAATCTGGCTGGTGGACAAAGCTCCCGTAGTCATCGAGAAACTGCAAAGCTGCCGTCAAGAAGCTGGATGACTTCATGAAATCCCAGGGCCTGACCTGCAAACCGGAAGCCGTGCCCAACCTCAAGGGCGACGATGCGCGCAGCGCCTTCATCAACCATTTCAAGGAAGTGCAGCGGCTCAAAACCCAGCTCGACCAATACACCGACCTCACCGAGGAAAACGAAACAGCCATCGAGCAGGTTTTGCCGAAAGAAGAGCTTCACGCTTTCCGTGGCGTCTATCTGGAAACCGCCCAGCGCCTGAAAGAGCAGCAGAGGAAGGGCGACGACCAGGCCGAGCCCGGAAGTGCAGCAACTGGATTTTGAATTCGTGCTCTTTGCCTCCGCCGTCATTGATTACGACTACATCATGGCGCTGATTGCCCGCTACTCCGCGCAGGCACCGGGCAAGCAGAAGATGAGCCGCGAGCAGCTCATCGGCCTCATTCAGTCCGATGCCAAGTTCATGGACGAGCGCGACGACATCGCCGCCTACATCAACACCCTGAAAGCGGGCGAAGGCTTGAGCGAAAAAGACATCCGCGACGGCTACCAGCCGCTTCAAGGCGGAGAAGAATGCCCAGGAACTCGCCGCCATCGCCGGGAAACACGGGCTGGCGACCGCCGCGCTGCAAGCCTTTGTGGACGGCATCCTGCAACGCATGATCTTCGACGGCGAACAGCTGACCGACCTGATGGAACCGCTCGGGCTGAACTGGAAAACTCGACGGGTGAAGGAACTCGCCCTCATGGAAGACCTCGTGCCCGCTGCTCAACAAACGCGCCCAAGGCCGCGAAATCTCAGGACTGAGCGCGTATGAGCAATAAGGTCGAAAACAAGAGCCATGAAGCAAGACGGCAAACGCGCATTGAAGCCCAAGCTGCGCTTTCCGGAGTTTCGGGATGCGCCAGGGTGGGACGACGAGCCTTCAGACCTTAGCGGGCAACTGACGTCTCTTACAGGACAGCGAACTGTGAGAATGCACGGTGAGGAATATTGCATCTACAGGAGACATCACACCTGCTTCCGAGCCTGGTGATATCAGCACGAGAGGTTCGGCCGAGCTGTTAATCCGACCGTATTACTCAACAATCTCGATCCAGACAGTTCGACTTCGTATGAGCGACATGAAATTCGACCGAAGATGTCCGAGGGTCTGGAGCGACGTATTGCGAGAGTATCGAGTCGTCGCCTTAGCCGACAGTAGTGTTTTAATGCTGGAAGCCACTATTGATGGAATCGGCCGCAATTTCGATAGTTGATTTCTGGCCACCTGTCCGGCAAACGGCTAAGAACACACATTGCAGAAGTGAGCGCAAGGCGATCGCGGTTGCTTCAGTATCATCCAGCTTGAGCGCTTTCGAGATCAGCGTATGCCTTCCCCATGCCGAACAACAAAAAATCGCCGAGTGCCTGACTTCGCTCGACGAGCTGATTGCCGCCCACGGCCAAAAACTCGACGCGCTCAAGGCCCATAAAAAAGGGCTGATGCAGCAGCTTTTCCCCCGCGAAGGCGAAACCATCCCCGCCTCCGCTTCCCCGAATTCCAAGACGCACCGGAATGGATTAGTGATTCATTAGGAAATATCTTCTGAGACAAGTTCAGGAGGCACGCCTGAACGTTCAGTTAAAGAATATTGGAATGGAAAGATTCCGTGGATAACAACCTCACTAGTGGATTTTAATGTCAATTGACAAATCAGATGAATTCATCAGTGAAATGGGTTTGAAAACTCGTCTGCTAAGTTCATTTCCGAAGAAAGACCGTTTTAATCGCAATGTATGGTCAAGGGAAGACGCGCGGATAAAGTCGCGCTGCTGGGAATTGAAGCAACAACCAATCAAGCATGTGCCGCAATCTTCCTCGGGAAGATATAGACCCGTATTTTGTATTTCTGAACTTGGCGGGGCGCTACGACGAGATGCGAGGATTAAGCAACAGCGGCGGACAGGAAAACTTGAGCCAAGGACTGATCAAGGGACTTCCTTTTCCTATCCTCATGACATCGCCGAACAACAAAAAATCGCCGACCTGCCTGTCCTCGCTCGACGAACTAATCACCGCCCAAACGCAAAAGCTCGAAGCCCTCAAGACCCACAAGAAAGGGCTGATGCAGCAGCTTTTCCCATCCCCGGAGGAGGTTGAGGCATGAGCGCAGCTCCGTTTCCGATCTGAATGCCTTGGCCGCACATTTGCGCCAAGAGTTGCGGAATGTGCAGGAGCCAAAAAAGTTCATTTTGCTCTATGCCTACAACGGCACCGGCAAAACACGGCTGTCCATGGCCTTCAAAGACCTCGGCAAACAATGGCGAGGAACGCGGACACGCTTTATTTCAATGCCTTCACCGAAGATTTGTTTCATTGGGATAATGATCTGGACGGCGACCGCGAGCGTTATTTGCAACTTAATTCCGAGTCCCGTTTTTTTGCCGGCCTGAACGAACTGGAAATGGATAATCGCATCCGGCCTTTCTTGCAGCGTTACACGGATTTTGACTTCGTCATTGATTACGACAAATGGTTGGTTCGCTTCTCCCGCGAGGTCAATGGCGCGACCATTGACAATATCAAGGTGTCGCGCGGCGAAGAAAACCTGTTTATCTGGTGCTTCTTTCTCGCCATCGCTCAGCTCGCCCTGGATGGTGCCGACGCCTACAAGTGGGTGAAATACATCTATATTGATGACCCGGTTTCGTCGTTGGATGAAAACAACGCCATCGCCGTCGGCCACGATTTGGCCCAGCTTTTGGCGAGAAAGGATCACGCTATCAAAGCCGTCTTTTCGTCCCATCACTCCCTGTTTTTCAATGTGCTTTGGAACGAACTGCGGGAAATAGACCGGAAGAAATTTGCTCCGTATTTTTTGTCCTGCTCCCAGAAAACCGGCCAGTTCCACCTAATCTTACACCGGGGACACGCCGTTCTTTCATCACTTGGCGTTGCTCATAGAGATTTGCGAAGCCCGCCATGCCGACCGGCTTTACACCCATCACTTCAATGCCTTGCGCGGTCTCCTTGAAAAGTCATCAAGTTTTCACGGACACAAGAAGTTTTCGGTCTGCATCAAGAAAACCGCAGATGACCCGGATGAAACCCTTTTTGGGCGCACACTCAATATTTTAAGCCACGGCAATTATTCGTTTTACGAACCCGCAGAGATGTTGCCGGAGACCAAGGAGTCGTTCGAGAAGGTTCTCGACGATTTCTTAGACTATTATCCCTTCAATCGCGAATTACTCCCGAGCAAACCAGAGGAACCCAGAGCATCATGAACGACCGAGATAAAACACAACTGGGCAAAACCCTTTGGGGCATTGCCGACGACCTGCGCGGCGCGATGAACGCGGACGATTTCCGCGACTACATGCTGTCGTTCCTGTTCCTGCGCTACCTCTCGGACAATTACGAGGCGGCCGCGCAAAAAGAACTGGGGCGGGATTATCCTCAGGTCGAGGGCGACGACCGCCGTGTGCCGCTGGCCATCTGGTATGCCAACAATCCTGATGACGTGGCCGATTTCGAGAAGCAGATGCGCCGCAAGGTGCATTATGTCATCAAGCCGGATCACCTCTGGGCCAGCATCGCCAATCTGGCCCGCACGCAGAATGGAGAACTGCTCAACACGCTGCAAGCAGCCTTCAAATATATCGAGACGGAGTCCTTCCAAAGCACCTTCCAAGGCCTGTTTTCCGAGATCAATCTGGCGTCGGACAAGCTCGGCAAAAAATACGAAGAGCGCAACGCCAAGCTCTGCACCATTATTCAAAAGATCGCCGAAGGGTTGACGCAATTTTCCACCGACGCCGACACGTTGGGCGATGCCTACGAATATCTGATTGGCCAGTTTGCCGCCGGTTCCGGCAAGAAGGCGGGCGAGTTTTACACGCCGCAGCAGATTTCTAGCATTTTGTCTGGCATCGTCACGCTGGACAGCCAGGAGCCGAAAACGGGAAAGAAAGCCAAGCTGGATAGTGTTTTGGACTTTGCCTGCGGTTCCGGTTCGCTGCTCCTCAACGTGCGCAAGCGCATGGGGCCGCACGGCATCGGCAAAATCTATCGGCCAGGAAAGCAACATCACCACTTACAACCTGGCGCGCATGAACATGCTGCTGCACGGGGTGAAGGATTCGGAGTTTGAAATCTTCCACGGCGACTCGCTGACGAACGATTGGGAAATGTTGCGCGAGACCAACCCCGCCAAGAAACCTTATTTCGATGCCGTGGTGGCCAATCCGCCGTTCAGCTACCGCTGGGAACCCACTGAAGCCATTGGCGAGGACGTGCGCTTCAAGAATCACGGAGTGGCACCCAAATCCGCCGCTGATTTCGCCTTTTTATTGCACGGTTTCCATTACCTGAAGGACGAAGGCGTCATGGCCATTATCCTGCCCCATGGCGTGCTATTCCGTGGCGGAGCGGAAGAGCGAATCCGCACCAAGCTGCTGACCGATGGGCACATTGATACGGTCATCGGCCTGCCCGCCAATTTGTTTTATTCCACCGGCATCCCAGTGTGCATACTGGTGCTCAAGAAATGCAAGAAGCCGGACGACGTGCTCTTCATCAACGCCAGCCGAGCACTTCGAGAAAGGCAAACGCCAGAACCGACTGCGGGACGAAGACATCGAAAAGATTGTTGAGACCTACCAATTCCGTAAGGAAGAGGAGCGTTATTCAAAACGAATCCCGATGGAGCGGATTAAAGAGGAAGGTTACAACCTGAACATATCCCGCTACATCAGCACCGCAATAGCTGAATCAGAAATCGACCTGGCGGCGACTCATGGCGTATTGGAAATAATCGAGAACACAATCCAAAAGGCAACGATTAAACACAATAAATTTCTTGAAGAGCTTGGCTTGCCCCCATTGCCGTCGCCCGATTCTAATTCGTCGAGAGAGTAGAAGGACCCGAAGAGGAGCGCTTTCTCAACAACGCCGCCATCGCACATCAGACTGAGCGCTTTAACCGATGCCGAAACCATCTCGCGCGGTTTAAGAGGGAGAGAGGCCGGGCGAATGTTCTGGTCGGGCTGCACTCGCCGAGCTTCAATGGTACCCGAGGCCTCACAGGCGGAGCGGATCACGACAGTCAGAATCGCTCCCCCAAAACGGGCATCACGCCAGCGGATGTTGCCACCACTGTTCCAGCACCGTAACCGTGGGAACGCCTTGTAGAAGTCAAATCTGGATCTGCATGATCGCCATCGCCCGATCCACAGGCCGGTGTGCAGCCAAGCAGTTTTCCACGCATATTTGGTCTACATTTATATTTGGGACCAGATTCGGTTTTCTCCGCGCATATCCGGTCTACATTTACGCATAAATGGTCTATTGCGCGACCGCATCGTGCTGATTCTGAGGCGGATGCGCTTCCCCCTGTATGCCTGTATGAATACCCTATATTGACAGCCTGTATTAGCGCTGCGCATTGTGGAAAACGATTGGACCGAACGCCGACAAGAACCTCCGCCCCCCACGGGCAAAGGCGCCGACGGCGCTCACCGAAGGAGTCTGGGAATGTGCGGCGCTGAGGGAAGGAGTAGCACGCCGCCTTCTTTGATCTCAAGACGCAGCGCAGAATATACCCGGCGCACGCGCCCGAATGCATCCACGAGCTTCTCGCGGAACTTGACCCGACCTTGCGGTGTGTTGGCGTACCCTGCCCCAAGCTTCGGCGCAGGGCCTCCCAGGGGATCAGCGTAGGCCGCTGCAGATAACTCGCGCGCCGCGTGGCCCATGCGTAGAGATCGAGAGACAAAGGCGACCGCTTCAGCGCCCTGATCGCCCGGAGGTCAACGGGACGGGCGCTTCAATGAGCTGATCGAAGAACTTCTGCGAAAGCGTTACGCTCGACTGCGGCAGTGGAGTGCGCGGCAACTTTTGCGGTGTCCACCAAAGATCGAACTCCTCCGCCAGCAGAAGATTGGATCCGCCAACGTGGGATTCGGCGGATTGTCGTTTCTCCAGCGTGTCGAGATCGCCGCTCCGAAGAGGCGCTCCATCTGATTCCTGAACCTGGGGATTGTTCCCCAGTGACCGCCTGTGCATTGCAAGCCGAGCTGCCCCATGAAACTCGAAAGAGAACGTCCCAGCTCCAACCTTCGATTCCGGGTCCGCAGAGCTTCGGATGTCATCCAGATGAGAATCAGCCTTGGATAGGCCCCGTAAGGAAGGCCAGCGCCGCCCAAATCCGTAATCGAGAGCGTTACGTCGCCATCGGTACGCGTGTATTGCTTCCCCGGTTGCGCGCTGTGAGGCAGAGTCGTTTGAACGAGCATTCTCGCCATGAATCCGAGTTCATTGGCCTCGATGGCGGTCTCACGGTGCAACGAGTCTATCAGCGCGAGCGTACGCTCAGAGCGGAATCCTCGCCCATCGGAGGGCAGCGCGTTCGAATTACTGCCGCTTCGACTCTCAGTGCCGACGTTGCAGCGGGGATTGGACGGCGTTTGTGGCCGTAGCTTTTCTTGATCGGCGGGCCAGAGTATGGACCGGATGCTTGTCAGATCTGAAGACACTCGCTGCCACCGTGGATTCAGACCGCTGGCTATGTCTGAGAAAATGTTTTGCGTAAAGAAATGCGCATTTCAATATGCCGCAGATCAGGCTACAATCTACTTGCGTTCTTATATCATTATTGACATGTACATTTCAATATATTCCGCAAAGGCTGAGGTTTACTCTGCGCGAGAAGATGCCTACTATCAGCAGTTTTTTCGAGCCAAGAGACGCAACAGCGAGCCAAGCTTTTGGACGAGTTGTGGGGAGGACGTTTCCTCCCTGTCTCCTGCCCGGCTGCGCCTGTCATCCGCCACCCTCCTCAGCGGGGTCCGTCCCTTCCCCCGCAACGCCCCCTCGGTAGAACTCCTAATGGGCGCCGCCCCTCGCGCGCACAAGCCGTATCCCCAGTCTTCCTTCACTGCGTTTCGTGCAGACCTCCGCTGCGCTGCGCCCCTTTCCGCTTCGCTCCAAGAGGTGGGAGATCCCCCTCGGCTTGCACTTGCTACCCCTGCCCTCGCCGCCGGGTGGCTCAGGGGTTGTTGGTTAACAACAACCGCCAATACCAAAAAGCCGAAAGGAAAACCCGATGAGCACACTTCCCAAGTCAGCATTCCAGATGCTTCCGCTGTCACGACTCCATGAGTCCCCAACCAATCCCCGCCGCGTTTTTGACGAATCTAAGTTGCTGGAGCTGGCAGCCAGCCTGAAAGCGCAGGGGCTGATCCAGCCGATTGTCGCCAGACCCAATGCCGATGGCTTTGAAATTGTCGCTGGCGCACGTCGCTACCGCGCTGCGCAGCTTGCCGAGCTTTCAGAGATACCTACGCGCGTTGTGTCTCTCACCGACGAGCAAGCCCTTGAATGGGCGCTGATCGAGAACAGCCAAAGAGTAGATGTGCACCCGTATGAGGAGGCGCAGGGTTTCCAACGGCTTCTCGACCTCCCCGGATATGACGTAGCCTCCCTCGCAGAGAAAACCGGCAAAAGCGAGAGCCTTGTCTACGCCCGACTCGCCTTGCTCCAACTCATTCCCGAAGTTGCCGAGGCATTTCAACAAGAGCGCATCACCGCCAGCCACGCAAACCTGATTGCGCGGCTTCCACAGGATCGCCAGAAGGATGCTTTTGAACACTGCTGGCGCAAAGACTGGCAGGAGAACGAAGCCCATTTGCTCCCCGCAAAATACCTGTCGGCATGGATCGATAACAATGTGTACCTCCCACTGGACGAAGCGCCATTTGACCGCGAGGATACGAGCCTTAATCCTGCCGCCGGGGCATGCTCCGATTGCCCACGTCGCAGCGGATACAACACTTCACTCTTTTCCGATGTTTCCGGGGATCAATGCATGGATTCGGATTGCTATCGGGTCAAGCTCTCGGCACATGTCCAGCGAGAGGTTGCGGCAAAGCCTGAGTTGGTTCAAATCGAGACTGCATATCGAAGCCCGAAGGAGCGGCAGCCGGATACCCTGGCTCGCAACGAATACACCGACCTTGAAGCGCTTAAGGATGAAGGCGAAGATGGCGCAGAAATCACACCGTGCGAATCATCCAAAACGGCTATCGTCGTGTACGGCGAAGGTGCGGGCACCACACGTACGGTCTGCACAGACCCGAACTGCCCCGTTCACCATCCGCGCAGAGTAATTCCAATCGACCCGGAAGCCGAGGCCAGGCAGCGCGAGATCGAGAAGGAACAGGCAAAGCGCAAGCGACTGCTGAAGCGTCGGACAGAATCTTTCAATCGAATTCTCGATAACGCTCCCGCCACCTTTAACGGGCCGCAGCTTCGGGTTCTGCTCCGCGCCTTGATTCACATCGATCCATACGACTTTATTGACGATGTGGCTGCGCATTTCGTCGGCGACGACGAAAACAACCAGCAGGGGGCCGAGGAGGTTCTGCTCTCGGTAATTGACCAACTGGACGACGAAAAACTCCCCGGCTTTGCTCTCCGCCTCGCTCTCACAGGTCATGTGGATGTTCCCCGTGAGGGTGAAATTGACCACTTGGAGGAGGCCGAGAAATTGTTGGTCCCTGTTCAGCCCAAGGCGGCTCCCAAAAAACCTACAGCCAAAGCAGTGAGAAAGCCAGCAAACGCAAAGGCGAAATCAGCCAAGAAAAAGGCCGGCAAGAAAGTCGCGGCGTAACCACGGATGGGGCCAGCAATGGCCCCATCACTCCAGAGGAGGAGACATGCTGCAATTTACGTACAAGCTGAAAATCACTGAGCGGGTGAAGGGCAAGTGCAGCCGTCATCCACGTTACAACCCTGAGAAAGATGGCCGCGCCGGAATCCGCGGTGGCTGCTCATGCTGCTTCTCTCTCTATGACCTGTATCAGGCTCGCATCGCCTTGGACGCCGCTCAACGCGAGTTCATCCGCAGGGCTGCGCCCTGGGCTCGCCCACGCGAACCGCGTCGCACAAAAACCGCGAGTGAGGCCGAACCATCATCAGAAGTTCCACGAGTTGTCGATCATTCATCCACAACTTGGTGCCTGAGTGACTGGGCCTGATTATGGAGTGACCAGAAACGGCCATCGTGGAATCGAAACCTAATGATCCTGACGCTAGCCAACCTGCGGAGACTAATTGGACGCGCGAGCGGTCCAACGCGACCAAATACCTTACATGTCTGCTGATTGTGAGGTAAAATTCTCGCAAATGTCAGGCTAAAACGCTGAGAATTCGTAGGGCCATCTTGGGAGATCAGCGACTGCAGTCTACAACGATTTACGGGGCCGAACCAATTAGCGGAGGGGATACTGTGAGTGATTGGGAAGATGTTTTTGGTGCAGGCGTGCCTGCGGAGAGCGTAATTAACGGGCTCAAGTCAGATGAGGAGTATGAAGAGGAGGCGAGAAGAAGAATCCTCGAACGAAAGAAGCGCGAAGCAGAAGTTCAGAAGCGCAAAGCACAGACCGCCTATCGCGGTGATCCCAGCATCAAGCATTGCTCTCGTATCACGATTGCAAAACTATGAATGCGCCCGCGTGCAGCGTCCGATGGAATTCCTCTCCGAAGGCGGTTATGCCGTGATTGAGTTGGCATACAATATTCCCGAATCACTTGCGCGCCTTATAGACGATATTTATATCGGAAGATGCCGCCCTCGAGGTAGGGATTTCGCTACGACCATTGGCCGACGTAATACTAGCGACGCTCAGTTGGCCGAATTGAAAAGGGAGCGGAAGAAGAGGCTTGATGGGCCGACTGACTGGCTCAGATTGCCTGAAAGCAATAGAACCGGGAGTTGATTTACGTTTATCGCGCCAAGTTCGTCGCGAATGTAGCCGATAGGCATTCGAGGTCCTCAGTGCAGGCATTGGGAACATGACATGATAGCGTTTGCAGTGGTCCATGCTCGAGCAAGAGGGTTTATCGTTCCGGACGGGTCGCGCCGCTGCGTCAAAGGCCGCGTGGAGCGAAGTAAGCGACGGCGGCTTACAGTAGAAACAGGATATTATGATGATTTAGGTCTTTGCGAAGCGATCATCGCGACTGCGGCAGACCCTTTACCGACGATAGGAGGAGATGGTGTGATTATGCTGCCAAGACGACGATAGGATGTTCCGGTGCGCCTTTGAAGAGTATACTTGGGAGGCATTCTCGCTGAGTTAATAGAGCTAATCAAGGCCGCTCCGACGGATCGTCTGAGGATAGTCGACCTGGGGAAAGTCACCTCACAGCTTCCACTAGCTAAAGAAGATGACACCCGAGAGAAACTCTCAGCGAGCAACCTTTGTGCAAGCTGCCACAAGCCAAAAGAGCCCAGCAGGCCCAAATCGTCGAAATGCCGTGCCTGTGACCGCGCTGTGCCAGTATATTTCAGTGATTCAGAAGCGCTGTTCTTGCGCGAAGCGGTGGTCATTTCCTCAAGACGAAAAACGTACACGCTTCCCCGGAAATCTTGTCTGTGATTAAGAAGACTAAAGATTAAGGTGGTACCAGAATGACCACCGAAATAAACGCCTGGTCGGCTCGACTCTGTGTGCTCGTAGAGAAATGCCGCCACATACAATCAATATGAAGGGAATGAGCCGACAAATCCAACAACTTCAAAGCGATTGGCAATCAGCCAGCGCTGGACCGTGTCGATCTTGCGCTTGCTGCTTGTTTAGCTGGCTTGCAATCACGTCGAACACGATGAAGCCACAATTTCCGCTTCACGCTTCGTCATCTTTTTCGACAGAGTATCCGCTTCAGTAGCGTTAGTAGCCGAAAACGGCTTCTCGTCATTGATCCATCCGGGCTACGCCAAATCGCCGAGTGGCTCGTCGACCCATCATTAGCCGACAATCGAAGGATTCGGATACGACTGGAGGGTCATCTATAGCACCCGATGCGCACGTATCTCCTGCCGGAGTTCATCGCGAAGAGCGCGGCTCTTCCGGAGTTGCTTGAAGAACTCCTCCAGCATGCTCACGACAATGGCATTTACGCTGACGCTCTCGGTTTCGGCCCACTCCCGCAATTTGACCCTAGCTTCGTTACCGATATGAAGCAGCATGGGGTTCGCAAGCCCGAGCCCAGTCTTGCGGGTTTGAATGATCGTGACTTCGCTCGTGTCCACGTGCGCCATGGCAAACAAGACAATGCGTGACAGGTCTCCCGCCACGTGAGCTTCTTCGATGATTTTTTCCTTGAGTTCTACGGGGAGGCGCAGGGTCATGCCCACGCGATCGTCAGTCCAGCGTTGGCCCTCTTTGTTTCCCTTCCGAGCCTTTGTAGCTTTCTTCTGAGCCAACTGTCATCCTCCGGCAACCTGGCCGGGGACACACTATTCCCCGGCTCGCATGGGGGTATACGGACCTTTGAACAGAATATCCTTTTCTACCCGTACGAAGAACCGATAACCAGGTCGAACCTTGATCGTAGGTTGGATGTTCAGATTCCGCCGAGTCACCTCTACTCCAAGCTGGCCAACCTGTTGCCCTACAGCCGCGCCGGCCTGCTGAGACACGCTCTGGTTCTGGAGCACAGAGGAATTCTGACCTTGACTTAGCTCAACTCCCATTGCAAATAAAGAGGTTAACAGCGCACCGGAGAAAAGTCGAGCCCAGTGACTGTCCACTTGATCCCGGTATCCGGTTGCTCCCTGGCTGTCGTCGCCTTCAAATGCGCCCAATTGCAGCGAACTCCCGTCGGGAAAGATGATGCGATTCCACACCGCCTGCAAGGCGTCCTGGCCGTAATTGACGTGTGAATTGTACATTCCAATAAGCGTTGACCCGGCCGGAATGAGCAGATACTGCCCGGTGACCGAGTCATAGACGTTTTCCCGGACCAGGGCGCGGATCATTCCCGGCAGATCGGAGTTCAGCTCCTGCTCCAGCACGGCGGGGATCAGCCATCCGGATTTGACCTCGAACTTTCCCAGCGCCGCGGTGCGGGCGCGGGGGAGGTAATCACTCTCAGTCTTCGAGTTTGCCTTGCCGGCGAAACCCTCTTTATCGAACTGCCCATTCTGCCGCTCGAAATCGCTGAGGTTCTGTTCAGAGTCCCCGCGCGATCCGGGAAGTTGTTGTTGCGGTACGCCGGCAGCTTGATCGGCCCTTGCCCTCAGAAGCGCGGCCGAGATTGACTGCAATGGGTCAGTAATTGCCGGTTGCTGGCCGGACTCGCTCTCATGCCCAAACGAATTCGAGGCTCCTTTGATAGAGGTGCTGGATTCGATGGCCTCCTGCTCTCGTTTGTACAGTTCCAAACGCCGCTCCTCGGCAAACGAGAGGGAGCCATTGGCGGCAGTGGACACGGGCGTCTGCGTGTATTGGAGCGGGGGAATTGAAGTTCGCCCAGCTCCCTGCGGTCCGTCGCCCTGGGTTGCGGCACCATCTGCTGTTTCGCCTGTAATGGAAGTGCGAGGCCCCATCGACGATGGCACATGGGTGGTACCTGTATTCAAGCCGAGCCGTGCTTGATCGTTCATCCAGCTCTTCTCAGAAACCGTTGCTGGCCCGGTAGCCGCGCGAGGCGCATCGGCCTGCACCGTTTTCTTCATCTTCCGGTTCTTCAAGCCGTGCTGCATATAGCCCGCAGCAAGCACGACCAGGCCGATGACGATCAGGCCGGCCAGGGGCCGAATTCTCTTCGCTTTCGGTGTCTCTGCTCCACCGACGCCGCGAACTACGCTGTCCAGGTCGGCATCGACAATGTTCCTGGCCTCTGCTTCACCGGCGGTCTCGGTTGCCCCATCGCGCTTGGGATCTGTGCTTCGCACTTTTTCTTCAGACATGACTAGCCCCTCCCACCTGGATTCGCCGAGCTTGCATAATCCTGGGCCCGGGTAATCGTGACTTTCTTTTGCTTTTTGCCGACTCCAAGCAGGAGAACGCCTTTGTCGAAGAGGCGATCCACGACATACCGATTGCCATCGACGCGGAAATTCACCAACTCTGTCTTCCCGTTTACGTCGATCATTAATGTGGGAACTTCGCGGAATCGTCCGTCGTTCGGATAGAAGATGTAGGTGTGCTGGCCATCGTCCAGGACCCGCACAGGCCTCATGTCGGGATCACCGTCCAGCTTGTAATCGAAATAGAGATGATCCAGCGCATTCGGGGCCATGGCAGTTCCACTGTCAGGCGGGGATTTGTCCTTTCTTGATTCGGCGGCTTGGGCGCTCCGTGCGGCAGCATCTTGTTGTGCCTGAAACGCGGACCACTTCGCGGGATCGTCGCCGGGATAGCGAAACGCGACGGCGGAAATGTAGCGCGTGGCATCGGAGACCAGGCGAACGACGTAGGTTCGGCGATCAGTGGGCACAACCAGGTCAGTATCCAGCCCAGCTTCAATTGGCTTGATGACGAGCAACGCGGTTTGCGTCAGGCCGGAGCCGGACGTCACTGGAGTCACCTCCCAGCGCCGGCCGTCGCCAATCTGCGGCGGACTTTGGATATGCTCTCCGGGTTCGAGTTCCAAAGCGCACACACGAAGAGGCGCGCACACCACTACCGGCATGCCGTCTCCGAATGTGTACAAGACCCGCCCGTCCGCTCCTGGCGTTGGCAGGTTGAAACCGGACTCCCATGCGTCTGCGACCGACGCTGCACTGGCAGCAGTGGCGTTCAGCTCCACATGAGGTGCGCGCCAATCAGGCGGAGCGCCAGCGGGCTTTGAAGCCCCGTTGGCTGCTACGGAAGGAGAGCCGGTGTGCAAAGGCGGGATAGGTGACGCGGATTGTCCGTGAAGCTTCTGCAATGCTCCATTGAAGTCGTACTTCGAGAGGTCGTTGTCTTTTTGCGAAGTAGCCGACGAAGCATCAGAAGGCTTGGCATTGGACGCGGGCGCTTTCGTTTGCGCCGGCAGTGAGCAAGCGATTCCAAGGAAAACTGCGATTGAGAACTTCATTTGCCTTGACCTCCATCTGATGACTGCCCGGCGACGCTGGTTGACGACGGGCTGACAACCTCACCCCAACTGAAGTTTGTGACATACAACCCGAGTGGATTGATGAGCGCCTGTTTGGGATCGTTCACCTCTTGAGTGTTGACCGTGACGATTGCTCGATAACGATGAGTACCTTGCAATTGGCCGAACAGATCGTGAATCGATTCGCTCCAAACAACCTCATAGCTCTTCGAAGATTGCTGAACGATCGACTCGATCGATATGTCCACCGTTTCTTTCTGGAGCCGCGCGAACGGGGAATTTTGCTGATACCAGTCCGTCAGAGTCTGCGAGGCCGCAGAACTTGCCGAGGCAAGCGCATACACCTCATCCACCATCTTTCTCTGGACGACAGGATCAATCACCACGGTCCTTAGATTGGTGATCCAACGAGCGACTGTCGCCTCTTGCAGGCGGACATCTTTCACAGCCACCTGTTTTGCAGGAATGACGGGGACTGCGCGGCCAACGTCATCCAGCGCGACTACGTAGGGAACGGTGTGCGACCGATAGCCAATTGTGACCATGCCGGTCACGCAGACTAGCGTTGTCGTCATGGATAGGAAGGCAATGAGCCTCCAGTGTTTGGCGCGGGAGATCAGATCTCCGTAGCGTTCGTCCCACTCCTGCCGCGCAGCGGTATACGGATTCAGCGTCTTCGAAGTTGTTGCCACTGGCTATTCCTCTCCCTCCATCCGCAGTTGAGGCGGTGGAGTATGTTCGCTCCCGTCGTCTGGAACCAGATTCCGTCTTTGTCGCCTTCCAAAGTCGAAGCTCTGTTGCGTGCCGCTCGCGCTTACCCCATCGCTCGGTGGAGCGCCAGGGTCACCTCCGTTGGAACTGGAACTAGGTTCACTCGGCGCACTGGGCGCCGAAGCCTCCGAAATGGGCTCCGCCCCTATGCCAGGCGGTGGCCCTACCGCCGCTGGCACGCCCGCGCCTCCCGCAGCCGCGTCCGCAGCTCCGGAAGCGACCGATGACGATCCGCCGGCGATCGTGCCCTCACCAAGCGCACCGGCAGCTTCCGCTCCCCCAGCGCCCGCCACCGCCAATTCTCCACCTGCAAGTGCTCCGCCAGTTGCCACGGTTGCGACCGCAAGCGCAGCGCCAGTGGCAGCCGCGGCACCAGTATTTACGATGTCAGCACCACCAAGACCGAGGCTGCCACTTGCTATGGACCCCGCCATTTTGGGAATCATCCAGGACGCGAAAGCAAAAAGGAGCATGGACGCGATGGTCGGGAATATCTGCAGAGCCGGCTGATCCGGCGTGTAGGCGTCCATCGCAGCGATCCAGTTCTGAGAAACTGTCTTGAATACTCCAAGCATGAGGTAGATCAGCATCAGTCGAACGCCTGTCGAGATTGCTAATGAAATGTACCTTTCAAAATAAGGCATAGTCCAACGGCTTCCGGCAAAGCCAAGGAAGATGTAGCCCGCCGTCATAACGATGATGGCTTCCAATTTCGTGACGATGTAGTGCAGCACGATAATCAGATACGAAGTGAAGACCATCACAATCATCAAGATCGTGGTGAGGGCAGCTCCCGTCTGGGTGAGCAGATTGGCCCCGTTGACCTTGTCGAATAGATCGCTGCAAATCTGGATGCCCTGAGCCATGATGTCGGAAGGACTTTGTGCCGCTGAAAGGCCGGTCGCATTCGTGCCGATAGTGATGAAGCTATTCACAATTGCGGGTATCCAGGTTTGTCCGTTTACCAGAACGGCGTAGAAGAAGGAAATCACCAGAAGCTTCTTGATCAGCGACAAGAACAGTCCCATGAAGTCGCTTTCCCGCAGAAAGCTTGGTGCTGACCACGCGAAATCGATTGCTGCCAAGAGATAGAAAAGCCTTGTGGCTGCCGCCATGATTGCCGGTATCCAGGCATTCGCGGCTGTCTGCACCTGTTGAAACGTGCCACCCACGTCGCTGGTAGCATTCTGCGCGTGCGCGGTCGCCACAGCGCACACTAAACCCGCTGCCACAAAGATGGTCGTTCGTTTCATCAGATTCACTCTCTAGAACGTTTTCCCGTCTGACTGAATCTTGGGTTTTGAGAAGAAGGTCGCGCGGGTCACACCCGTGCATACCTTGCCCTCATCGGTATTCGCCCAGTCAGACGGAGCCTGCGAACGACGACTCGCGCACATGGGCGACAACTCTTGCCTGACGGAATCATGTTTTGCAAGCCATGCTCCCATCTCATCCGGGGATGCCTGATCCGTGATCGCCTCCGCCCGCCTGCCCGAACTTCGCCAGGATCTGGCTATCGATTACATGGCGGCAACCCGCCGCCATCATGAAACCAATTGTGATGACTCCGATTCCAACCCGTCGCATGTCCCTCCTTTAGAACGTCACGCCGTCGTGCTGATAGTCGCCTGGCCAAAGAACTTGTCAGTATCTGCTTGCGTTGTTAAGTCTTTTTGAACTTGAGCGGACTGGAATGCAGCTTTACTCTGCATGTCGGCCATCATCAGCTGCCGAAGCTTCATCAGTTGCTCAGCTTGGTTCTCGGCAATCTGGTTTCCGACCTCCAGAGCCTGCATACGCCCTACCGCCGTCGTGCTCTGGCTTTGGAGAGTTTTGAGAAGCGCCGCATCGCTGTTGAACTGATCGTTCTGCAACCCCGCTGCCTTGAGTGCTCCCAACGTACTATCCAGGCTTGTTTGCCCCCACTGCGAATACTGTTGTCCGTAGTTCGTCGTGGTAGTATACCTAGGGAAGCGG
>CAWCCE010000009.1:0-59238 GCA_963793945.1 uncultured Acidobacteriota bacterium
TCTGTTGCGTGCCGCTCGCGCTTACCCCATCGCTCGGTGGAGCGCCAAGGGCACTTCCGTTGGAACTGGAACTAGGTTCACTCGGCGCACTGGGCGCCGAAGCCTCCGAAATGGGCTCCGCTCCTATGCCAGGCGGTGGCCCTACCGCCGCTGGCACGCCCGCGCCTCCCGCAGCCGCGTCCGCAGCTCCGGAAGCGACCGATGACGATCCGCCGGCGATCGTGCCCTCACCAAGCGCACCGGCAGCTTCCGCTCCCCCAGCGCCCGCCACCGCCAATTCTCCGCCTGCAAGTGCTCCGCCAGTTGCCACGGTTGCGACCGCAAGCGCAGCGCCAGTGGCAGCCGCGGCACCAGTATTTACGATGTCAGCACCACCAAGACCAAGGCTGCCACTTGCTATGGACCCCGCCATTTTGGGAATCATCCAAGACGCGAAAGCAAAAAGGAGCATGGACGCGATGGTCGGGAATATCTGCAGAGCCGGCTGATCCGGCGTGTAGGCGTCCATCGCAGCGATCCAGTTCTGAGAAACTGTCTTGAATACTCCAAGCATGAGGTAGATCAGCATCAGTCGAACGCCTGTCGAGATTGCTAATGAAATGTACCTTTCAAAATAAGGCATAGTCCAACGGCTTCCCGGCAAAGCCAAGGAAGATGTAGCCCGCCGTCATAACGATGATGGCTTCCAATTTCGTGACGATGTAGTGCAGCACGATAATCAAATACGAAGTGAAGACCATCACGATCATCAAGATCGTTGTGAGGGCAGCTCCCGTCTGGGTGAGCAGATTGGCCCCGTTGACCTTGTCGAATAGATCGCTGCAAATCTGGATGCCCTGAGCCATGATGTCGGAAGGACTTTGTGCTGCTGAAAGGCCGGTCGCATTCGTGCCGATAGTGATGAAGCTATTCACAATTGCGGGTATCCAGGTTTGTCCGTTTACCAGAACGGCGTAGAAGAAGGAAATCACCAGAAGCTTCTTGATCAGCGACAAGAAGAGTCCCATGAAGTCGCTTTCGCGCAGAAAACTTGGTGCTGACCACGCGAAATCAATTGCTGCCAAGAGATAGAAGAGCCTTGTGGCTGCCGCCATGATTGCCGGTATCCAGGCATTCGCGGCTGTCTGCACCTGTTGAAACGTGCCGCCCACGTCGCTGGTAGCATTCTGCGCGTGCGCGGTCGCCACAGTGCACACTAAACCCGTTGCCACAAAGATGGTCTTTCGTTTCATCAGATTCACTCTCTAGAACGTTTTCCCGTCTGACTGAATCTTGGGTTTTGAGAAGAAGGTTGCGCGGGTCACTCCTGCGCAGACCTTTCCCTCATCCGTATTCGCCCAGTCAGATGGAGCCTGCGAACGACGACTCGTGCACATGGGCGACAACTCTTGCCTGACGGAGTCATGTTTTGCAAGCCATGCTCCCATCTCATCCGGGGATGCCTGATCCGGATCGCCGCCGCCCGCGGCCCTAAACTTCGCAACGATCTGGCTATCACTTACATGGCGGCAACCCGCCGCCATCATGAGACCAATTAGTGATGACTCCGATTGCAATCCGCCGCATGTCCCTCCTTTAGAACGTCACACCGTCACTACTGATCGTCGCCTGGCCAAAGAAGTTGTCAGTATCTGCCTGAGTGGTTAAGTCTTTTTGAACTTGAGCCGACTGGAACGCAGCTTTACTCTGCATGTCGGCCATCATCAGCTGACGCAACTTCATCAGTTGCTCAGCTTGGTTTTCGGCAATCTGGTTACCGACCTCGAGAGCCTGCATACGCTCCAACCGCCGTCGTGCTCTGGCCTTGGAGAGTCTTGAGAAGCGCCGCATCGCTGTTGAACTGGTCATTCTGCAGCCCCGCTGCTTTCAGTGCTCCCAACGTACTATCCAGGCTCGTTTGTCCCCACTGCGAATACTGCTGCCCGTAGTTCGTCGTGGTCGCGTATCCAGGGAATCGGAGCCTGAATGTGCCGTCCATGTTCGAAAGTGTATAAGCCAAGCGATGGCCCGGTATTCACGATTCTGTTGAGGTTAGCGATGTCGCTCTCTACCGTTCCAAACAGTTGATTGCTGATCGTCATTCCGTGCTTCGCCATATCGGCAATTTGGGTCATCTGGTTTTCGACCATCATGACTTGCTTCTCAAGTTGGCCGACCAGCTCTGCATAATTCAAGAGCTGGGTATATTCCGTCGCAAACAGACCCACACCTCCGGCGTGCGCCTGGGTTGGGATCGCAGTCGCGGTAGCTATGAGTGCCACAATCGCAATAGCGCTCGTTCCCTTAGCTAGCCATTTCTTCTGCATGACGACTTCCTCCTTCGAAATAGGCGATCCACTCTTTCGACACGTGCTTCTCACTCAACCATGCCGCAACCCACCTTCGCCGTGGTGCTTCTCCAATGCGTTGATCCGAGCCCGATCCTTTGGGGAGGACACGCCAAGGAAGCTGAGCGCGACCGGCCCAAGACGAAACGAGATGAGCCTTCGGCCAAGGGGATGAACGACGTAATATTCGCGCTTCGGCAATGCGCGTTGGAGGATTTCAACCTCCCTGCTGTTCAGCCCTGCATAACGATAGAACTCGCGCATGCTTTCGTTGCCCGCTTCAGAATTCGGTAGATAAATTTTGGTTGCGGTGCTCTGCAATATGGTGGAAGCGATCGGCGAGTCCTTCACATCAGCGATGCTCTGGGTAGCGAGAAGCACTGCGGCATTCTTCTTGCGCAATGTCTTGAGCCAGTCTTGGATCTTGTCTCTCCAGGCTGGGTGGCGCAGGAAGAGCCACGCTTCATCAATCGGGACAAACGTCGGGCGACCGTTCAGCGACCGTTCCATTCGCCTGAAGAGATACAGCAATACGGCCATCACCGTCGCATCCGAAAACGACCCGCTGAGCAACGTCTCCATCTCGCAGACGATGAAATGCGATTCGACCAAACTGTCGTCTGAGGCATCAAGCATCCGCCCCAATGGACCATCGATCACATAGGGTTTGAGGCCTGCCTTCAGATTGTCGTCCTGGAGATTGGCTTCGAGTTCAGTGAGGGTTCGCCTGCGCTTAGGAGATTCAGCGAGTTGGCGAACCGCCCGGTGAATCATTTGGCGTTCCGCCGGGCCTATCCGTATGTCCTGGAGATGCATGAGCGTCTCAACCCACTCGGTACCCCAAGCGAACTCGGCGGGATCTTCGATATCCCTTAGAGGCTGAAATGCCAGGCCTCCCTCTCCAATGTCGTAGAATCTGCCGCCCGCCGCCTTGCATAGGGCGTACAGCGAATGCCCTTTGTCGAAAGCGAAAACCTGGGCATTCGGATACCGGAACCATTGGCTTGCGAACAGGCAGATCGCAACACTCTTGCCGCTGCCCGTAGGTCCCACGAGGAGCGAGTGCCCTACATCCTGATAGTGCAGATTTAGACGAAAAGGGGTCCCGCCACTCGTCGCAGCCTGGACAAGCGGAGGAGAGTTCGGGGGCATCAACGCCGAGGGGTTTACACTCTCACCCGCCCAGACCGCGGAAATTGGCATGAGGTCAACAAAGTTCCTCGTATGTGCCATTGGACGGCGGATTTGGGCCGTACGGTTGCCGGGCATCGTCCCGAAGAAGGCATCAACCGCGTTCACCGTTTCAATGCGAACCCCGAACCCACGGTTAATCAGGGCCTTGCGGAATTCGCCGACCATCGTCTCAATGAACTTCAGATCCCTGTGTTGAAGCACAATCGAGGAGGAAAAGTAGCCGTACTGCACTTCTCCGGCCGCGGCCTCTGACATTGCGCCCTCGGCGTCGGCCGCCATTTCAACCGCGTGCATGTTTGTCGCGCCGCCATTGGACTTGAAGACCTGGTCCTTAAATCCGCGCGTCTGAAACCGCCATTTCTTCCGCGTCTTCTCGATGATGGCTTCGGCCTCCCGGGTATCCATCAAAATGATTCGGGTGTGCCAGCGATACTCGCAGGCCACCGTATCCAATACGGACAGCGCACCGGGCCACGTGGAGCGAGGGAATCCATCGACGGACAGAACCCGAAGGTGGCGGTCGGCCAGCTTCGGTTCCATCCCGCCAAGGAAGTCTTCCATGGCGAGCATGTCATTCAGGAAAACCGGGATCTCCGGAAGCATCACCGGACCTTTGATACCCGTCAGGCACCGCCGCAGGTAGCTGAGCAGCTCATCATCGACTCGCTCAAAGCCGCCGGGTTGTTGCGTTCTCACGGCGCGCAACCGCTTGACTGGAAACTGGGAGGAAAACACATCTTCGAATTGCCTGATCTTTGTCGTGAAGTACCTCAGCGCATCGGCCCCGATATTGCTTCCTGCCCGCTTGTCAGACCCGGAAATCATGAAGCCCCGCAGCCGTTCGCTTGCCGCCACCGGAGGAAGATACGTGAGCGCCAGAAAATACTCGCTTTCGAAGTGGCTACCCTCGGACTGGAACTGAACTCTCCGTTCCTCATCGATCAGCGCTGTCACTCGATCAGGGAATGCTCCCTTGGGTCCGTAATCGTTCGCCATCGTACGGAACGAATCGACCTGGACCATCCAGCCGCTGCCCAGGCGCAAAATGGACGCGAGCCTGGTCGCAATCGCATTCATCTCCGAATGCGTTGCCGACTGGAGATCCGGCCCACGGAAACTCCACGCCGCCAGCAATGAGCCGTCATGCTGGAGCAGGACCCCGTCGTCGACAAGTCCGTACCACAGGAGCAAGTCGCCCAGACCTATCGGCTGTTTTCGCGCTTCGCCAAACATTGCTACTCCTATCCCCGCCGAGATGGTTTCCCTGCAACGGCGACCCCGCTCTTAGCGGGATAGAAATCCTTGTAGGACAAATGCCGCGCATAGACCTTTCGCATCAATGGGTCGTCTTTGCCCATTCTTGCCAACACCGCGACAATCGCCATAAAGCTTCCCCCTGCAATCAAGAAGGACAGAAACGACATAACGCTGACAGCCATCAGCGCGGCCAAAAGACCACTGAGCAGAACCAGCTCGCGATCACCGCCCATCAACAACTGAGGCCGATTCAGAGACGCGCGCATCGGGGTAAACACTGGCTGATCTTCCATAACGATCTCCAGGTGATGAGGGGCGATGTGAGTTCACCGCCCCTCACGGGTTGATGTCTATCCCAAGGCGATTTTGGAGTGCCCAAGGATCGAGATTGCCGGATGAAGAGGCTGCAATAGCAATGCAACCTCCGCGGATTGACCAATGAATGAAGTCATCACCTGTGCTGCGAAGACTACGCAGCACACGGCGATTCCCACATGGAGCAAGCGCTTCATCGTTTCGCCCATCTCGCCGCCGGCGAATGCCAGCGTCGCTCCGAGCGCAACGATCGCAATCACCGAGATGGCATAAGCGACCGGGCCAGTCAGTGATGTGACCAACGTTGTAAGTGGACCTTCCCACGGCAGGTTCGTGCCGGTTTCGGACGCAAATGCTCCAGTAGTGCTCAGGGCAAACAGTACGCCCAACTGAAGTCCGAAACGGCCGACACCCCTCCTGCCAAATCTGCGCGCAATCCTTTTCAACCATTCGTGCCGAGTCATTGCCATTTGCCTCCTGTGCCCGCCGGGCACATCGGTTATGCGTGCCGGCAGGCCTGCACGCCGCCATTGGATCGGCCCCGCTGGTTGGCGAAGCCACATCGTCACACCTGCGTCAGGCGATAGTGTCCGTCCTCCCAGCCGGACACCACCGCAACTTCACGCACCTTCCGACCTTCTAGCGGGTCGAGAAAGATCGAAATCACCAGGTCCACGACCTCACCGATAAAACGCTGTTGAGGAGCAGGAGTGGCCTCACGGGCCAAATCCTCCAGCCGAATCAATCCCGCGTAGGCATCATTCGCGTGGACGGTGAGAATTCCGCCCGGATGTCCGGTATTCCACGCCTTCAGAAGTTCCAACGCGGTTCCGTCGCGGACTTCCCCCACAACGATCCGAGAGGGTCTCAGCCGCATCGAGACCATCACGCAGCCTCTGATTGGGAAATCAGTCGTCGCCAACATGCTCACGTGGTTTGCGCATTCAATTTGCAGCTCCGGCGTATCCTCAATCACGATCACGCGATCATGTGGAGTGAGGTCGGCAATCCCCGCGAGAATCGCATTGCCGAGCGTTGTCTTCCCGGCGCCCGTCGAACCGACGAGCACAATGTTCCGGCGCTCCTGAATCGCCTTTTCAATGACTTCGCGATGGCTTAGGCCCTCAACAGCCTCCAGAAACTCCATTTGCTTTCGTATGCGATTGCGGGGATCTCCCTTCCGCGAAAGAATTCCTGCCTGTTCGTAGTCCTTCAGGCCAAACCGTTGCGCGGATGGCTGACGAATCACAAACGTCGGCGCAGTCACGACCGGCTCAATGATGCCCAGCAAAGCGAGAGCCCCAGACAGGCAGGTTCGTCTCCAGAACCGGATGCCGGTCTGTGATGGTCGTCTTCCGCATAGAAGCGATCGTCATCATGGCTCCTTGTGCCAGCCCTGGAGCAAGCGAACCGCACTTCTCGAATGGCGACCCGGTTCGCTTCACCCACAGAAACCCGTCAGGGTTGAGAGAAATGTCTTCGACGCGTCGATCTCTGTCCAGGAGTTCGCAAACCGTGTCGCCAAGCTCATAGCGGAGCTTTTCGACCAGCCGGCCAAATTTCTCGTCAATGGGGAGAATTTCCGCTGCCATGGTCTACCGCGATGCACATTTCACACAGTACCATAGAAATGTGCATTTCAATACGTGGCATAATACAACATTCTCAATTCCCTTGGAATCGAGGGTCTATGGACAGAACAATTATTGCGGTTCACAGAATGCTCGATGCGCTCGCCGCAGCCACCTACGACGTTGGCATTCTGAGCGACCGGGGCATGTTTCCCGGCCACGCAAGTCTCACAAAAGAGGCGGTCTTGGCCAAGACCAAATTTCTGAAGAGCCAGAACGCGCGCGGAGCCCACATCTACATCCGTCCATCGGGAATTCACAATCTGACCGTTCTGGACGATCTTTCGCAGGAATCCGTTGACGGCCTGTCCGCGGACGGCTTCGAGCCCTGTGCGGTTGTCGAAACCAGTCCCGGGAACTTCCAGGCGTGGCTGAAGCATCACCGGACCTACGAAACTGCCGTTTCCACGTTTATCGCCCAGGAATTGGCCCGTCGATACCAGGCCGATCCAAGCGCTGCGGATTGGAGACGCTTCGGCCGGCTGCCCGGCTTTACCAATTGCAAGCCGAAACACAGGCAGGCAAACGGACTCTTCCCTTTCGTTCTTCTGCGCAGCTCTTCGGGGCGTCCGTTCACGCGGGCGGAAGCCTTTGGCCTGGAGGCCATGAACCGCTATCAGCTTCAGCAGGAACAGAACAGACGACTGATAGAGCGCCGCGTCGAGCAGCAGAAGTGCTTTCCCCACACTGGGGCGAGGTACTCGAAGCTCTCGGTCGAGCGGTTCCGTGCGCTACCCAGATACCGTGATCGTCCCGCCGCAGCCGATATGGCCTTCTGCATCTCGGCTCTCTCCCTCGATATGCCGGAAGACGCCATCATGCGCGCGCTGGAAAACGACTATCTGTCCCGTGACCCGAATCCTTCCAGGAGGTCAGCCTACATTCGGCGCACGCTTTCAAAGGCTCGGTCCTGGGCCAGGATGTAAGGCCAGGCATTCATCCGTTCAGATACCACCACCAAGCAAAAGAGACTGGTCGAAAGAGCGAACTGCTTGGGAAAAGCCTGTAATACACCTGCTATGAACTCAATGGATCGATTTGGAGTGCTCCAAACTCGGCAGGTTAAGCTTTGAGGTGTCGAAGATCAGCGCATTGCGGAACGAGGGGTCAGTCGCGCTTTGAAGCGCTTCATCGGATAGCCATTGTGCTTCATCGTCGCGGACTTTATGAAAGCGCACTATGGGGTTATCGTACTGCGTGTAGTAGACACGGAAACGCGCATTCGGAAAATCTAACTTGAGCTTCAGCGCCCACAGCTTCGCGATCTTCTGGCCCAATTCGCATGCGGAAATGAAATCGGGATGATGTTCGTTGTACACCACCTCCTCAGCGACAAACGCGGAGGCATCATTTGCAAACTCGTCAAATACATGAGTGTGATTGACGAATGACTCCCAACCAGTGGCGGTGTCGTTAGCAGGCGGAGGATTAGAGCTCGAGTGCCGACCGAGAAACACACATCCATGCTCTTCCACAAAGTCTGGCCAAAGGAGGCAGGAAACCGCTAATGCCGCTCTTACGGTGATGGGCTGTTGATCCGAATGCATGAAAAATTCCCTCGCCGACCCGTAGCTTCTTTGGGTTCCGGCAGCATGACCGGCAACTCGACCGCAATCTGAAAAAGCGAGTGTCAGCCGCGTCATTCTTACGTTGAGTGCATCGGTGGATTATTGTCAGCTATCGAGCGATGAAACATCCGACTCCATCTCCACGAACGCCCCAAGTGCCCAAGCTATCCTCGCTGCGCCACGCTAAATGGTACTCCTCATCGACGGGGTCGAAAACAAGAACGTAGCCCTCGTCTTCAGCCATCGTGACGCACATCCGCTTCACCCCCACACC
This sequence comes from uncultured Acidobacteriota bacterium, assembly GCA_963793945.1. Classification (GTDB taxonomy): domain Bacteria; phylum Acidobacteriota; class Terriglobia; order Terriglobales; family Acidobacteriaceae; genus Sulfotelmatobacter. The sequence goes on from CAWCCE010000009.1 coordinate 8,567, forward strand.
AGTCGACGTTTCCTCTCGGGAATTGCAGATGTTGACTTTTTCCCAATGAGGTTCAACGAGGCAAAGGCGCATTGCATTCAGATAAGAGCGAATCACGTCAGCAGGGAGTGGATTTCCCATCGAGCCCGCGGGAACTTCGTACACGTAGCCTGCAATTTGATGATCTAGCTCACGACGAAGCCGTTGGAAGAAATCCTTGTCTGCCGCGTCTGGCTCCGGGCTGGAAATCGCCTTCTGCATAGCGAAATTGTAAGCGTCGCGCAACGCAAATAGCTAACGCACTCATCTCAGTCCGATTGGCCTCATCTCCGCCGCAGCCGAGTAGTGCGAATTGTCCGTAGCTCCAGATCGGGTTTTCTACCGTGGATGCGTTCAGCGTGCCGCGCTCAGAGCACCCCCGCCCAGCGGACGCACGCTCTGCCTCTCGAAGTTCGCTTCGCGCCTTTCAGGTTCCGGACTCCTCCCACCAAGGCAAGCTTGGGTCCCCTTCCGCAAAACTTCCTCGGTCGCCTTGGGAGTGGGTCGCGCCGGCACACCCTCCGGGCAAGCATGTACCGCACCCAGCGGGAAATCCCTCAACACAGGAGCTACAAAATGTACAATCGCACACTTCTCATCGGTCGCATCGGTCACAACGCTGAAGCCAAAACGGACAAGAACCAGCAGGAGTACGTTGTCCTGAGCATCGCCACCAAGGACAGCTGGAAGAACGATCAGGGCGACTACGAAAGCCGCACCGAGTGGCACCGGGTCTACGCCTGGCGCAATCTTTCACGCTTTGCTAAGACTCTCCAGAAAGGCCAGCTCATCAGCGTCGATGGCCAGATTCGCTATCGTGAGTACGCCGAAGAAGTCAACCGCACCACGGTCAAGCATCGCGTCGCCGAGATTCACGCCTACAAGCTGCAACGCCTCTCGAAAGTCGAAGGCCAGGGCGAATCCGCCGATGAGTCCTCTGACGAATAGCATCCGAAGCTGGCGATGGCCGATCCTGTGGGGTTGGCCTGAGTCAGTTACTGGTCTTCACCGACGATGACCTCGAATATCGACTGGTAGGATTTGGAAATGGAGCGTATTTCTCTTCCGAACCAACCAGGCATGGCTCTGGAATTCGAGGCCGCCAACGAAAGCGAGTTCGGGCCTTGTCCTGACTGCGGACAGAGAACGAAACGCGTTTGGGGTTACGTTTATCGTGATGATGCCGCTATCGCGGCGTACTTCGTCGAATGGACACCATCACACCAAGATGCGCTGTTCGACCTGATCATCGGCAAATGGGGCGAGACCGCGACTGCCGACCATCGGAAGGCTGTATCCGTCGCTTTCAAAGTGCTCGAAAGCGGGCCCTCCTTCATGGTTCGAGATGCGAGCGCTCGTAAGATCGGCTCGAGTTCATTGATTTCCGAAGCGTTGGATCGCAAGGACGTCATCGGGAGCCCTATCGCAGAACAAGTCTTTCAGATTTGCGACCTAATTTATGTGGCCGATCCGCGAATTGCAGGCCTGCGTCAATGATGAATTCCACGATGGAAATCTGGACTGGTGTAGCCTGCGTAGTCGCCGATCCGAAGTGCAGGGGTTTCAACCGATTCGGGGATCAAGGCAAAGGGGCTTACGTGAACCTCGCGGCTTCGGTCAATTCAGAAGCTGAGTTCATAGAGCCGGGTCGAACGAATACTACCTACCCTTGATTGCATTCTTTTGGAACTCGACCACGTGCAGCTATTGGATAAGCGCACGCAAGAGCCAGACTATCCCGAGGAACTGATTACCATGCGTTCCACCGCACAGAAGCAACCAGCAGACCTTGTGTTCGGGACATTCCACATCTGGACTGAGAGCGATATCAACTGACTCGCATCGACTCGCTATGCAACTTGCCTTGATAGTGCCCACAGACGTTTCCTAATGGGTGAGAGTACCGGGACATCCTTTACGTTTTGGACCGGGGACATGGTTTACAAGCCCCTTGCGGTGAGAGTGGCTCTGATTGCGGGTTTTCGGCGGGCTTTGCCGGTCTTCAGATACATGATAGTCGTCGCCGTAGCCGTGGTAATGTGGGAATCCCCGCAGGGATTTCCAAGGGGTGTGGGAAGGGTGGAAAGCCGGCTTTTTGGCTTTCCATGCTTTCCATACCCCGGCATTTCCATGGCTTGTTTTTCGCGCTTGTTTGTTCGTTGCTGCGCAATCGTCATCGCGATTTTGCAGTCGAGCAGCTTTCCGCGTCCCGTAGTTCACAGCCGAGCACATTCCAGAACTTCTTCTTGGCGACTGATTGATCGAATGTGTTGATGATCTGCAGATCGGGTAGGTGAACCTCGTAGACACGGAACATCCCGCTGCATCGGCAGATACTGACTGGGACAACCTCGGCAGCAATCAAGACACGGTCCCTGCCACCAAGCCACGTTATGAACGCCGTGTTGGGTGGGACTGCAACCTCGCATTTTGTGGGCGTACCGAACGCCTTCTCAACGGGACCGGAAACTGTCAGTTTGCGAAGTCTCTCGGGCTCAACGTAGAAGACGTAAACGCGATAGCCAATTCCTCCTCCACCCTCGGTCTCGGTGACGGCAAAAGCCGAAGAGTCAGGAGACCAGCTAACTTCGGCATCAAATCCATCGAGTACCGCTGAATGACTCTTGCCACCAGCGGTCACGGTGAATCGTAATTGCCCCTCTGTGTCTCTCGGCGGATTCGGAACTCGCGTTACCTTGATAGTTTTTTGTCCATCAGGTGACTTGATATCGCCCTTCTCAAGCACTGCTGCCTTTTGAGAATAGAGGGTGTGAGGCCCGCTAATGTCGCACGAGGTCTTTATCTGCGCGGTAGCAGTCACGGCAACTGCCAGGAGCATGGCTGTTTGGATGAGGGCTCTGATCATGCTCCAAAGTTTACGCCCGGCGCTTGGCGCCGATGGCCAAATGGCTCGCCGTGGCTTAGGAATGGACTCAATTATGGCCGGAGCACCGGCCGAAATCGCATCTCAGCGCTGTTGAACTCACCCAGCTCGGTATTGCAGAAGAATACGCGATGCACGTCTTCGTCCATCTGTTCGAGTCCGATCTCCTCGTTGCGGAACACTTCGCTGACGAAAACCCGGCCCTTGTGCCAACTGATATCGCCGCTGTTATTCACTCGCCGTGTTTGGAACGATCTGGGATACTGAAAACTCTCTACTCTGCTGGGGAGCAGCCGAGTGCTGGGCACGTAGATGCTTCCCGGCGTCTCGTTGGCAAGAGCCTCATGCGGGCGCTCATGGTTGAAGACGAGGCGGAAACGATCGAACTTCTTCTGTTGCGCCGGCACTGTGCGTGCCGGCGGCTTCGCGGTGTCCTCTTTCAGCGTGCGGTGCATTCGCTCGTGCCTTCCGTTCTGTTGTGGTCGTCCCGGTTGAATGCGTTCGTGAACGATGCCAAGCTTCATCCATCCCAGCGACAACTTCGACAGACCCAGCAGGCCGACACCTGCGAACGGCGCTCCGTTGTCAGTGCGAATACGCTCTGGTACGCCGAACTCGCGCATCGCAGCATCGCAGACGGCGCTTACTTGGGCGAGATCCATGCGTGCGACTGCCTGGCAGCGAATCAGAAATCTGCTGTGTGCATCGGTGATCGTGAACGGATCGCAGCGATAGCCATCCCCTGTCAGGAAATACCCCTTAAAATCCATGCACCAAAGCTGATTGGGCGCCGTGACCATCGAGAACGGTTGCGAGCTGGGCGTGGCGCGACGCTTCTTCCGCTTCGGGTTGGTGAGCCCTGCCCGACTGAGGATCTGACCCACTGTGCTGGCCGCCGGCCATGTCACGTTCGGGTTCATGCGCTCCAGCCGCGCCTTCAGCTTCCTCGCTCCCCAGGACGGGAATCGTTTCCGTAGCGCGAGAATCTCGTTCTCGATCTCGGCCGATGTTGCGTATGGGGAACTGTGCGGCGTGCGCGTCAGATCGAGCAGACCCTCAGGCCCAACCTCGTCGTAACGCTTGATCCACTTGTAAGCAGTTGGACGTGAGATGCCGTACTCGTGACACAGATCGGTCACGGACATCTCTTCCTTCAGATAGCTCGATAAAAACTGTAGGCGTTGATCCACGGTTCGAGTCTCTTTCCAAGGCATAAACGCATCTTCATGCGTCAAGCCAAAGCTGGGAAAGCCAACTGTTCTCCGCCATGGTGTAAACCATATCTCCGGTCCGTTTTGTAAAGCATGTCCCCGGTTTGCTCATGGGCGCCGCCCCTCGCGCGCGCTAGCCGTATCCCCAGTCTTCCTCCACTGCGTTCCGTGCAGACCTCCGCTGCGCTTCGCCTCTTTCCGCTTCACTTCCGCTGCGCTCCAAGAGATGGGTGATCCCCCTCGGCTTGCACTTGCTACCCCCGCCCTCGCCGCCGGGTGGCTCAGGGGTTGTTGGTTAACAACAACCGCCAATACCAAAAAGCCCCGGAGAGCAGACCCCATGACTACCGACAAAGCCCGCGAACTTGCCCAGCAGATCGAAACCAGCGTTTCAACTCTCGCCGCCGAAACCGATGCAGCCCGCCGCAGTGATGTTTTCCGTGGATGGCTGAATGCGATGGCGCAGTTTCACAATTATTCGTGGAATAACCAGCTCCTGATTGCGATGCAATGCCCAACGGCAACGCGCGTTGCCGGCTTCAACACATGGCGCAAGATGAACCGATTCGTTCGGAAGGGCGAAAAGGGAATCGCCATCTTTGCTCCCTGCATTTACAAACCGAAGAAGCAGGATGAGCCAGAGGGAAACGATGAGCAGCAGACGCGCACGGCCGGAACATTGCGCGGATTCAAAGTTGCCCACGTGTTCGACGTTTCTGCCACAGACGGAGAGCCTCTTCCTTCTCTGCCTTGGAAGGTGAAAGATGATTGCGCAGAGCTGCTTCCAAATGCGGAGCAGGCATGCCGCGAGCTTGGAATTGAGCTTGAATACAAGACAATCACCGACGGCGCAGAAGGATTGAGCCTTGGTGGCAAAATCCAGATCAATCAAAGCCTCAACAACAGCGACCGCGTGGCCGTGATTATCCATGAGTTGGCTCACGAAATTCTTCACAAACAGGCGGAAATCCGGAAGAATACGACCCGCCAGCAGCGTGAACTTGAGGCGGAGTCAACCTCATTCGTTGTCCTCTCGCATTTCGGAATTCAGCATGGCAGCCCGTTCTATCTGGCCACCTACGAGGTCACACCTGAAATGCTCACCCAATCATTGGCGACGATCAGCGGTGCCGCCAAACGGATCATTGAATTGATCGAAAGAGATCTCCCAGCGGTATCTGAATGAAGACTCCCCGGAACTGCTCGCCAGCTAGCCAGGCGCGGATTGGGCCGAACTTCCCGGCCCAATCCGCGATCTCTCCCGCAACGAGCCAATCATCTGTTCGCCAGCCTAGCGCACAACCGCTTCGAGAATCCTTCTGGCAAGCCCGACACTTTCAGCAATGACCGATGTCAGTCTTGGCGACGGCCTGCTGATGTCCTGATCCCTTGCCAGCCTCACCGCCGCAATGATCGACGCGGCGATCACCAGCGTCGATGCGAACCGGTCTGTCATCCGCTTCTGCTCTTCCATCGCATTCCTTCGCTCCTGCTCCTCGCGAGCTATCGCCCGCCTCATCAGGCCCACGGATCACCTCACGCCTCGGACCCGCTGCACCGCGACCTGATGGGAGAGCTTTCCCTGAAAAATCTCTGCTGGCAAGATAGCGGCGCTTTTGGCCACAGAGCGGACACGCCGCAATGATCCAGTCATCCGGCAAGGTCTCCACCGGCGCCGGAATGTTCTCGTGACACCCTTTGCAGGCGATGACAAACGGATACAGGCCGGAAGTCGGGACGTTGAACATGGATTCAGTATAGGCGAACAAACGGCGAATATATCAAGCAAAACGATACTCGACTTCACAGGTCCTATGCTGAGTTCCCCCAGAAACGCGATGAATGGATGCCAGACCATCAGCTTAATATTGTGGAATGAGCTGGATAACCGCAAACGAGATGTCTGGTACTGATCTTAACGACCAGAAATCATTTCGGCATGCGCTGCGAGCAGATCCTGCGTGCATGGTCTGGCATGATCCGAACTCACTTTGGCGAGTCCTGATCGGTAGTGACCAACATAGAGACATGCAACGCGTCTTTGAAGCTTGGCAGCAAAGGTAAAGCGTCTCAGGGCAGAGATGGAAGCTTTCGTGGGTATCGATGTCGCGTTCACCAAGCGTAAGCGTCTTCCTGTGTGCGTCTGCACCTGGCAGCATCAGCGCCTGATACCTCTGCCTTTGTTAAACGAGTGTGCGCCTTTACCTCCTCGCGGCCATGGAAATGTGGCGGCCATAAATCCCTTAATTGTCGCGTCCTTTGCCGATGAAGTTGCCAAATACCTCCTGCTTGTCGAGAAACACTTCAGCGTTTCCATCAAGCGAATTGCAATCGATGCTCCCAGCGCGCCCAGAGGGATGACCAAGATCCGGCGCGACGCCGAAATTGTGCTCGATCACGAACGAATCAGCTGCTTCACTACCCCAAGCGAAAGTGATTTCTGTTCTATCCGTGCGAAAGTGCGACAGCACCTTGAAAACGGCGGTGCTGAGTCGAGACTTCCTCACGCAAATCAACTATGGATGCTCGCAGGCTTCGCTCTTTTCGATCGGCTGCGCCAACAATGGGAATGTTTGGAAGTGTATCCACAGGCGATCATGCGGATCTTGGGTGCAAGTTCCGTGCACAAAAGCAAAAAGGAAGGATTATCTGCTCAAGCGATTGCGATCGCGGAGTGGACCGGCTGGCCCGATTTGTCGGAGCAGGACCCGCTCATCGCGATTAGAAAGGCGGTTCGCGCAGCTCCCCACGACGCCCTGGATTCATATGCAAGTGCATGGATCGCAGCTTTAGATCCCCAGAATCGACGAGCGCTTGGCTGCGCGCCTGATGATGTGATTTGGGTTCCGATGCTACCTACCGGCAATACCCCTCTCGCTCCCGACAATCTTAATCGCCGCGCCACATATCAACGCGATCGCAGCCACAGCCAAGCGTAGTGCGAATAATCCAGCAACAATGGCGGTGCTGATTAGGAACGTGATGCAATAGGAAATCCAAAACATGGATGGGCCCCCTACCAGTGCCTCCCGAGCCAAAAGCCGCCCGCGAGGAGACCGGCGCCAGCCAAGCAGGCCGGCAGCGAAGATGCTCCAAAGCAGTCCGCTCCAGGCTCCGAAGAGTCGGATGCGAAAATCCCTCGTGACGGCGCCGAGTGCGCCTTCGGCCAGCTTGATAGAGTCGTTCAGCTTGCCGGTTACCCACGATTCCATTTTGGCTTGGCTGATTTCGAGCGCTTGCCCCAACTGCGCTTCCATGATTTGCGCGATCACGACGCCGAATTTCTCTCTCGTTTCCTCTGTATAGCTTTTGAGGATTGCCTCGCCGGCAATGGCATCATGCAAGTTGGCCTGAACGTCCTCCAGAAGCTGGCGCGTTTCCGCGGTCGCACTCTGAACCGTCACCTTCAACTCACGAGCGGTAAAGTCGGCAATTTCCCTCGTGACTCCGCGGAGCCGATCCTGGGCAGCGGCCGATTCAACCAGGCGGCCAGCGACATTTTCCATCGCTCGGCATTCGACCACGGTCAGCTTGTACCGCAGCCACTCGGGATCTTGCGGGTCCATCTTCGCAAATTGTTGAATAAGGTCGAAGAGAACGCGTTCCCTCGCCTCGCCCTCCGGGAAACGCCAGGTAGACAAGATCACGAATCCAATCGGTCGAACTCGTTTTCAACTCCGCTGCGGATGAAGTCATGGCAATAGGACCCTCTGAACAGTCGCGAATTCGTTGAACGCTCGAAAGCGGTATGTTCGGGCACGCAGCATCATGTCCGGCGCCCTCAATTCCGGAGCCTTCGCCTTTCGCTCCCCGACTGCCGTGAGTGTGTCACATCCGATCCGCATGAACTTCTGGAGATCGGGCCGACGCGCGTCCATGCGAATCTCCATTGGAGAAAACGCCCGCCGAAAAGCGGAGACAAGCTCTGCAACCGCAGGACTTTCCCACGCAGAAGCGGCATCTTCGCGATGATGGTTGTGGACGATCAGGTAGTCCACTCCATCCTGCAACGCCTCACCCCAATCAAGGACCGACCTGGCCGACGCAATGTCGGTGTCAACGACTCCGATCGCGGTCCACCGCAGTGGAATTCCCGAATCTTGCATGACCCGATAGAAGTCACGAAACCAGGGAATCATTCGATGGCCTTGCGCTGCGCCCATGTCCGCCAGGACGATATCCGCCTCTGAGTCCAGCGACACTCCGAGCAACTTGTCGTAGGTCCAGTTCTCCAGGGCCGGCAGCTTGTGAGCATCCGGGAAAAACGAAAAGAGCGATCCCTCAGCTTTGTTGTCCGGGTCCATATCGAACATGGCCACCTTGAAGCCATTGCTCGCATACCACTCTGCCAGGGTTGCCATAACGGTTGTTTTGCCAACTCCGCCTTTTCCCGCCATCGGAAAGACGACACGCTTGGGTTTAAGTTCACCGGGCCAGTCCCCATTCATCTCGGCGGTTCGAATGGCTGATTCGTGAACAGCTTGGGCTTGACCTTGCTCGCCTCCCGCCGACGATACTCCTCCGCCTCCCGATCCAGTCTCGCCGCTACTTCTTCTCTCTGCTGCTGCCATGCTGGTTTTCCCTTCTCCTGAATTTCACCTTCATCGTTGACCGAGCTGCTCGACTTACCTTGCGGTGGTACTCTTTCCCCCTTCTGGGGGAGGAGGTTTTCTTCGACGTTTGCTTCGGCAGACCGCGATTCACTGCCGCGCAGACCGACGATCCGACCGCATGTTTTGCAGAACTGCGGATAGCTTCCCTGGTAACCGTGTTCGTTCAGGGCCTTCCATATCTCTTTCAATGTGAGCCCTGTACGGTACGCCGCAATCAGTTCGACTGCGAGTCCCCTCAACAACCGCGCGCGCAAATGCGCTGCGCTTCTGAGGCCGGCGAACTTCACGATGACGGCCTGCAGTTCCGCGGTGCGTTCTTGTACTGGCGTGTCCATTTCAATACCACAGTGCCAGAGAAACAGAAACAATGCAAGAGCCGAAGCGATATAGACCGCGCTTACCCGATACCATGCGAGACTCAGACGGTCGGAGTTGGACGGGAAGGATATGTGCGGACAACAATCTCGCTTAGGCTCGGTCTGTCTCACGTAGTCTCGCTTCGTCTCGCTTCTTGTTGCAGCCGCAGGCTGCACTTTCTGGCCGAAGGCCTCAGAGAGGTGGGCTGCTGTAAAGCAGCCGGTCTCAACAGGTATAGGGGTAATGGAACATAAAGGAGTGCCTCTCTTTGAAGGTTTTTTCTTATCCATCCGATTGCAGTTTCGGGCGATAGGTGCGATTCACTTTAGGCTAGTTCAAATGCAAAATGACTCACTTTCAGTTCGCGATATAGTCTTGTAGTGAAATGCGCATTGCGGTAGTATTCGGCGTATGAATACTCGCAAGAGATCGGAGAGCGTGCAATACACTTTGCGGCTCAATCGGGCTCAAGCCGAGCGCTTCGAAAAGATTCAGCAGGAGTTGAACGTCAAAAGCAAAAGCGACGTATTTGATTACCTGGTCACGTTTGCATCGGCTAAGAGGGATGACCAGGAGACCCTTTTCTTTTCACTGATCGATCGATTAGGCGAGATGATCGGCAAAAGGCTCCAACACATCGAGACCGTGAATCAATTGCATTTGGCCCTGACTGACTCCTTCATCAAGTACGCAGTCAGCGCGCTTCCCGACGTCCCGGCGCAGCTGCTTGATGCAGCAAGGTTTCGCGGAACCCAGGTTTACGAACGAATCAACATAACCGCGGCGCGTGAATTCCAACGTAGGCGAAAGAGTGACGCCTATGAACCTTCCTCCCTCGGAATCGACGAAGATATCGAAGGCTTGACCTAGAGAAACGACGAATGGCCAGATCTCCCAGATTCTCGATACCGAATCGAGACGGAAAGCAGTCAAGCATTGACGGCCCGTCCGCCAGACTGCGGCCCGGACGCGTTCGACGGCTAACCGCGAGCCCAAGCACAGGCAGTGCCCGTCGTCTGCTTCACTTGGCGCGCTCGGTCAGCAGAACCCCGAGTCTGCGATCCGGTCAGCGAAACACCGTCCGAAGCGGTAGGGGAGCGGTCACCCAGTTTCAACGCCGGGCGATCGTGAATGTCAGGTATTCGAATTCGCGCGTTAAGGGAGCCTGGAAGGCCCACGGAAGATACCTGGAGCGTGAGAGCGCAGCCGGCAAGTCCGGCGGCCTTGAACATGAACGGCTCGATTCCAGAAGCGAGCAGCCTCTCCACTCCATCACGGATCAATGGCAACGGGCAGGAGATACCCGCCTGTTTAAGATCATTCTCTCTCCAGAGGACGGGGATGCAGTGGACTTCAAGGCCGCGTCTGAGGACATGATTCGCGCCCTGGAGCAACGGACGGGCGAACGCCTCGAATGGGCCGGGATCGTGCATCGGAATACCGATCACCCACATGCCCACATCATTGTGCGCGGTCGGTCTTTGTCCGGCGCACCCCTGTTCATACAGCCCCGTGTAATTCGCGAGGTCTTACGTGACGAGGTCCAGAGATCACTAACGCGGCAGCTCGGCCCGCGCACCGTGGCTGACGTTGTGCGGCAGCGGACTTCCGAGATCACCGCATTTCGGGTTACGAGCGCGGATCGGAGCATGGCGCGGCAGGTGGCACGAGGCACGGAGTTCTCCCACATCTCTCCCAAAGATGACTTCGAAAGGCGCCGCTTGGTAGTCCTGGCCGGCTTTGGCCTCGCACGCGAGGAGCATGGGAGCTGGCTTGTGCAATCTGATTTCATAAAGCAGCTAAGACAGATGAAAGACTTGCAGGATCGCGCTCGGATTTTGTTCCGGAGCGGCGCGGCCATAAGCGACCCTCACGCTCCAATGGAATTCGGGACGCAATCGCGCAAGCTGATCGGAAGGGTGCTTCTCAACAGTGAGGACGAACGGACCGGTCAACTTCAAACCGCGTTTGAAACCTTGGACGGCAAAGTGGTAATCCTCCGGCATGACGCCACTCTGCGATCAGCCTGGGCGCGGGGCGATCTGAAGCCTGGCAACATTGTTTCCATTGACAGCTTAAAAAGTGACCCAAGTCGCCTCTACGCAGCCGCACTCGGAAACTCAGAAACCATTCTCCATGATCCAAAGGCACTCGACGGAATCGCGAGGCGCGTGAGAACGATGGGCATCGTTGTCTCCGAGAATGACAAGGGATGGATGGGTGATCTCCGTCGCTCCATTCGCCATAAAGAGTCCGAGATCGGTTACTGACAGTCAGAATCGCGCAAACTTCAGAATGAATTCGTTCGTAATTGCAATGCACATCGCTGTAGAGGAGTCCCGAACATGCGGAATGCACAAATTGCGCCACCCGGTTATGTCCTCCCCAGGCGCCCAGGTTGGCAGGGCGGTTGGAATTTCAAAGCCGTTTGCGGGGCCGCAGTGGTCTTTGTGCTCACTGCGTCTGCCAGCACAGAATGGCTTGCCATGACACTTGGCAATCCCATTGAAATGGGAGAGCCTCTTTTCTGGTTCAAAGGTGCTGGCGTCTTCCAGCCATTTGCCGGCATTCGACTATGGAGTCGATATGCCGCCAGCAGACTCATCAGCTCCGAAGTGCGCCGGGACATTTGGATTGCATTCGCCGCAACAATCATCCTTGGAGTGTTCTTGGCCTGGATTGCCTACTGGTTCCTTTCACTCATCAGAGACCGCAAGGATACCGACAGCCTGCAAAATCTGCACGGTTCCGCAAAATGGGCTGACAGAAAGGCAATTGAAGAACTAGGCCTGCTTGATGCCACGGACGGCGTGTATATCGGCGGATGGCGTGACCCGAATACGCAGGAACTCCGCTATCTCATCCATTCGGGAGCAGAGCCCGTCCTTCTCTTCGCTCCGAGCCGCTCAGGCAAAGGCGTGAGCGCGATTGTTCCTTCTTTGTGCCAGTGGCGCCAGAGCGTTGTTGTTTACGATCTCAAAGGCGAAAACTGGGACCTCACCGCAGGGTTTCGACACAAGATCGGCCAGCGTGTACTCAAGTTCGCGCCGACGTTGCCCGAGGAGAGCTGCTGCTACAACCCGCTTTCAGAGGTTCGGTGGGAAACTGACCACGACGTCGGCGATGCCCAGACAATCGCAAACGCAGTCATTCGCCATGGTGGCGAGAACAACCTGTATCAGCACTTCGAGGATGCCGCTGTAGACCTCGTTTCAGCCGGCATCTTGCATCTCGGATACTTCTTCCGTCGTCTCGATCCGCCGCGCGAGGTCACGCTCTCTGATGTTCTGGATCTATACTCGCTCCCCGGAAAAGACATCTCCGACACGCTCAGGCAAATGCAAGTCGAGACGCATGATCCCGGCGGCAGGTCCGCGCCGCGGCTCAACTGGAAGGACATCAACGGCCGGCCGACAGTGACCCATCCATTCGTTGCGAAGGCTGTCCAGCGTCAATTGAACCGGGCGGATCGGGAAGGGGCAAGCGTTCAGTCCAGCATTGTCACTCCCATGACAATCTACGACGACCCCATCGTGCAGAAGACGATCTCTCGCTGCGATTTCAAGATCAGGGATCTCGTCTATGGCGAAAGGCCGATGAGCCTCTATCTGAAAATCCCGCAGCCGGACCGGGATCGCCTTCGCCCGCTCGTACGCCTGGTCCTCCAACTGATCTTCACTCGGCTCATGGAACAGCCTGCAAAGGACCGGCACCATTTGCTGTTGATGTTGGACGAATTCCCGGAGTTGAAGAAGATTCCGAATCTCGCATCTGCAATGAGCCTGATGGCCGGCTACAAGATCAAACCCTATCTCATCGCCCAGACCCTCACGCAGATTCGCGAAGAGTACGGAGAGAACGAATCCATCACGGACAACTGCTATATCAAGGCCGCCTTTCAAACCGACAACCTGATGACCTGCAAAAGCCTGTCCGAGCTGTCTGGCAACATGACCATCGAAAAGGAAACCGTGAATTACAGCGGGCAAAGGACGGACTTTTATCTGAAGCACATTTTCCGAAGCGTTGAGCAGGTTCAAAGACCCCTTATTACTGTCGACGAGATTCGAAGAATGAAACCGCCTCGTAAGGCTACGAACGATCCAGACAGCAGAATCATTGAGCCAGGCGACATGCTGATCTTCATCAATGGTGTGGCCCCTATCTACGGCACGCAGAGTCTTTTCTTCTTGAGCAAAACCCTGTTGGCGCGAACGAAGCTTCCGCCGCCGCAATTCGACACGGCGGCCAACGAACTGCCGCCAGGCAGCCGCCAAGAAGGTCTCGCTTGATACAGCAGTCAATCGCAGAGCAGGCAATGCAGGAGGCCGCCCATGGGCAGTTCAATGAGCTCTAACATCACTCAACAGGCAGGCAATCTCACCGACAAACCAACCATTGACCGGGTTGGCAATCGTGAATTCGTCAGAGCGAGATTGGCACAGAGTTGGCAGTACGACACACAAGGCAAAACCGTCACGCATCGGCAGTTTTTGCCGTTGGTTTTCTTCGGTCGTAGCGTTCAAGCTGCTCGCCATTTCGAAAAGGGCGACAACATCCATGTCACGGGTCAGCTGATTCGGCGCGAGATGCCACGGAAAGGCGACGAATCGGAGGGCGGCAAAAGCCCCTCCACAGTCTGGGAAATTCATGTCACTGACGCCCACCGCATTTCAAGTCTCACGTCAGACGAGGAACCACCCATCCACCAAAACGATATGCGACGTGCGCAATCTCCTTACCAGCCCCCAGCCTACATCCAGGAGAGCATTCATGATTGGCCGCTTTGATACGAGCAGAGTGATCAAAAAGGCGATTCGTGTTGCCCTCTTGCTTGGCGCCGGCGCTGCGGTCTCAGCGTTGGCTTTCTGTGAGTTCGGATTTGTCTTCAATTTCACCCATTCAGCGCCGTTCGGAATCTACCGACAAGCGGCGGAGCCAACCCTGGCTACTCGCAAGAACTCACCGTATGCGTTCTTTTGTCCCGATCAGCGATGGCCAGGTCTCAGGAACAACCCGAATACGCGGCGGAGTCTGGGCACTTGTCCCGACGGCTACGCAGCGCTCTTAAAGCCGGTTGTCGCGTGGCCGGGCGATGTGGTGACGACCTCGCCTGCCGGGGTCATCGTGGATGGAATACCGGTTCCTAATTCATCGCCACTCACCCGCGATTCACTCGGCAGGGAACTTCACCCATATCCCTACGGAACCTACGAAGTGCCTGAAGGACAGATTTGGGTTCTCAGTTCCTACAGCTCAAGGAGTTTCGATTCCCGCTATTTCGGTCCGGTGCCATTGCGAACTGTCAGAGAGTGGGTTCGCCCGTTCATTACCGAACGATACAAAGTGCGCTGATAGCGCTCATCGAGTGGCCACATGATTCCGTTCAAAGAAAACCAAGCTCTTTCACGATCGCGATCCAACGGTAGTCACACCGCCGGTCGCGTGATCATGCTATTCGGCGCCGCCGCTCTCATCGGTTTTCTGGGATGGAGCGGCGTTTCGCGCTTGAGCTGGATTTCTCTTCTCTATCCGTTCTTGTACCTGCAATCCCGCTCAAGACTGGAAGCATTCTCTGCCGTGTTCTACTACGCCGGAGCCACTTGGAGCGTCATCCCAGGTTCCGCCGTGTTCTTCGGAACCAACGCGAGCTTCGCTCTTCCGTTGCTTCTCTTCCTCGGCTGCATTGCGCTCGGCAGTCTTCCCTGGGTTCTGCTGTATCACCGCCGGTTCATTGAGTTGTCCACAATCGCCGCGCTGGCAGTTCTGGCGCTTCCTCCACTCAGCCTCGTGACCGTTGCCCACCCACTGATCTCCGTCGGTCAGTGGTTTCCCGGTACTCGGTGGCTTGGAATCCTCCTGCCGCTGTTCGCAATTCTCCTCTACCGCTGGTTCGGGCCGAGATACACAGCGGGTATTCTGCTCGCGTCGTTTATCGTCACCCATGTAAGGTGGACTCCGCCGGCCGTGGACCCTCATGTTGCAGCAATCGACACTCACTTTGGTGGATCGGCTTTTGTGCCTCGCTCCTCGTTGGTGCTCTACCAGCAGGAACGCCAAATACAGAGTGAAGCCCTCAAGCATCCTGATTCCGTCGTGTTGTTCCCGGAAACGATCGTACCCACGTGGTCCAGGATGACCGACGCCCACTGGCAGGACACATTCCGCTCTCTGGAGCAACAGCACACAACCCTTTTGCTGGGCACCACGGTTCCTGTTCCAGCCACACAAGGCAGTCGAAATATCCTCCTCACGCGCGGATTCGGTCCGCACTTTGCGTATGTACAACGCATACCAGTTCCCCTGGCCATGTGGCACTTCGGCGGCAGAGATGGCTTTCCCCTGATGCTGCGCTATCCGCCAACAATCCGCGTGCTGAATCAACATGCAGCCGTGCTCATGTGCTATGAACAGCTACTCATTTGGCCAGCCTTGCAGTCTCTCTCCCGCGACCCTGACATGCTTCTCGCCCCGAGCAATGATTACTGGGCCTCGAAGACTGCCATTCCGGCAATTCAGCACGAGGCGGCGAAGGATTGGGCAGACCTCTGGGATATCCCACTTTACGAGGCGCGGAACGAATGAAGACTGCATTCATCGCAATGATGCTTCTCTCATCGGCGTCCACCTTTGCTGAGACGGCGAATCTCAGCCAACTTCGCGACCTGTGTGTACCTTCAGCGCCATTGGTCACGTTGGCCGCCATCGTCAGCGCCGAGTCCGGTGGAAACCCCAACGCGCTTCAGCTCGATTTTCCCCACAGCCTACTTCGCCGGTGGCGGCTTGCTCCAGGCACACTCCGCCTCATGCGCCAGCCCAACAGCGCAACTGAAGCTCTCGAATGGATCAACTACTTAAACGCGCGGCGCGTTTCAGTGGATGTCGGCCTAATGCAGGTGAGCACCGATGAAGCGACGCGCCGGCACATTTCGCCGGCGGCACTGCTTGATCCGTGCACAAACGTTCGGACCGGGTGGGCGATTTTAACCGACGATTATCAGATCGAAGTGCGGACTTACGGTCCAGGACAGGCCGCGCTACAACATGCTCTTTCGCGGTACAACACCGGCGACACGAACAGAGGGATTGAGAATGGCTATCTTGCGCATGTCATGGCAGCCCGGAAGCGCGCTTGCCGGTGTGCCCAATCCGAACCAATCCAAAAACGCTCAGCACCCAGGAGGTCAGAGATGATTGAGCCCGAAGATCTCATCTTTCCGGACACTACTGCCCATCCATCGAAGCTCGCGATTCGCGAATCTGGAGCGCTCAATCACGCAACCGCAGACTCGATCGCCTCTCGATTGACGAGGCTTGAGACGGCACCGGTCATCGGCGCATTCGACGCCAGTCACCTTCAAGAGATTCACGCTCGCATCTTTCAGGACGCGCTTCCGCGGGCCGGCCAACTTCGCCAGCCGCGACCGTCATCGCTGTCATCCTCATTGGATAGTCTTTTCGACAAGCTCGCCCGGGAAAATCGGCTCAAGGGATTAGAGCTTGACCAATGGTCCAAGCGCACCGCGGAGTATCTGCACGGGATCGAACGGATCAATCCATTCGATGAGGGCTCTGACATTGCGTCGATCGAGTTCTTTCGCGAACTTGCGACCGAGAACGGCCTGACGTTCCACTGGGAGCACACGTTGACTGAGTTCTCAGGAGACGAACTGCAGGGCGCAATTCCAAACGATCCAGAGCGATAACCTGCGACGAATGCTGATACTCGCAGTGGACCCCGACCTTTCCAAATGCAAGTCGATCCCAAGTCGGGACCAGCACAACTCACTGGATTTGTTCCCGTTTCGATAGAAGTTTAGTCCGCGCCGCCTTTTTACGTAAAATCAGGTCTCAGGAAGGTGCCGGATCATGGATGTCGTCAGCGGCTTCCAATTAGAGCAACCGCAGGTGCTTGTGCCCTGGAGCATTTCAGAGAAGGAACTCCAGGATTTGTTCCTGGGGCGCGAACTGCGTCGGGTCACTGACGGATATTTCGTCACTCGCTGCACGTCCCTCTGCGGTCTCTTACACAGCGTGGGATTTCACTTCGCACCGCGAATCAACGGTACGCTCGTTGAATTTGAGCTTTTCGGAAATGGGCAAGCCTATCCTGAGGCTTCTTACCGGGAGTTTCAGATCCATTTGGAAACAACCTTCGGACCTCCCACACTCACGTCTCCGGGAACCGAAGGTTTTCCCTCGAACATATGGCGAATTAAAGACATTCAAATCAGCCATGTGGTTCAAGAGCACTTCGGACCGGCGGAATATCTCAGAATCACGAAAACAGAACCGGTTCCCGAAGTGCCCGCGAGTCGGCCATGATGAGATCGTGCAGCAAGACGGAGAACCTCTAGCAAGGGAAGACTGGCCCGTTAGGGGCTTGCTATGCGCATCCTCCGCGTGCGCGCAACGGGTGTTATTTCAGCCCGTACTTTTCATTCATTGTCGCTGCGTACTCGGCGTCACGTTTGGCTTGCGCCTCCGCAAGTCGGTCGAAGGCTTGCACCTCACCTCTCAATAATTCATCGGCAAACTGGCGTAGGACCGAAGCGATAAACTGGAACCACTCATCAACTTCAGATTCGGTGTTCAACTGAATGGCTTGAGGAACCGAACGATAACGCTGGTCTCCGTGCAAGTACAGCAGGTCTTCAATCCAGAAATCACCGCGACCGCCCCTGCTGAGAGAGAACGACAAACTCGACTGGGTCGCCCAGCCAAGTACAATCACGACTAATTCAGACGTCAAGCGCATCTTCGTCGGCTGCTCATCCACGATGGTGAACCCATAGTCGTTGAATAGAAAATCGAAACGGCATCGGATTACCCCGAGCACTCCAAGGTGTCCATCTTTCGGGATCGGTAGTTGGGCGATCTGCCGAAGCAGGTTTTCTGCACAATCGAGAAGGGGCAGGTACCGCTCGCGATCTTCTTCAGCCTTGCCGGATACGATGCCATGCAGCTTTCGGCAAAGGTCCAGGTCGCTCCCTGCACGAACGGGAAAGTTGACGCGCGTATCGCCGACAACGGCACGGCGGCCGAGATGGCACAAGTCATCGATCGCCTCGTAAACGTCGTTCTGAAGTGGTCCAATATTCCTCTGGCCCTTCAGCTCAGAAACCGCCGATTCTATGACTGCAAGATTTTCCGCCAAAGTCATGTGTCGAAATCCTGAGGCGATCATATCTCTAAAATGGGACGGTCAACGGCAGCCGGCTTCGAGGATGGTGCCAGGACGATCAGGCAACCCACCCCCAAAGCAAATGAATCCAAGAAGAAACGCGCCGGTTTCGACCCAGGGGAGTGCTGTGTCCGCGTAGGCCCTTCCCAATTTTCCTGCGGCGCAGGATGGGCTCTTGAGGGTTACGCGCCGGCAGCTTATCGCTACATATATCTCATTGATTGCAATAGCCGTTGCAGGAATCGTCTGGGCTCGGTTCCGCGGCGCCGGAGTCAATGACCGCGACCCGGATTCTCTTCTCAGCCAGGCGGACGCGCTCTCATGGAACGACAACTGGATTAAGGCCGAGCCTCTGTACCACCATGCAGAACTTCTCTTTGCGCAGCAGCACCGGAATTCCAAGGCTCTTTATGCTCATGTCAGCCAGATCCCGCCGAATTCCGAATCTTCCAGCCTGACCGCTACGATCTTTCAGCTCACGAACGACTTGGCTCGCCCCGAAGCAGCGGACCCGGAAACCCGCCTTCGAATTCTGACGATCCGCGGAATGTTGGAGACCGATTACGACGCGGCATCTGCTCGAACCACTTGGACGCAAGTTGCCGAACTTGCCCGTCGCCGCGGCCATCTCCAATTAGCGCTGCGCGCCACCGGCGAACAGGGAATCGCCGCGTTCATCCTTGGAGATACAGCCACAGCGAAGAAAGATGTGCTCGAGGCGTGGACTTCCGCCAAAGTCTTGCACGATCCGGCTGCCAGTGTGCGGTACGCCAGCGTTTATGGGGACGGCCTGGTCGAGTTGCGCCGGTACAAGGAGGCGCTGACTCCTCTCAACGAAGCGATAAAACTTGCGAAAGCAAATCCCGATCTCGCATACCCGTCGATTGCAGTCAATTCGAAGATCGATGCGCTCCGCGGCCTCCGGCGCTACGACGAGGCATTGGCTCTTTCGGCCGATGCGCTGGCTCATCTGCCGAATGCTTCTCTAAAAGGTCACGAATTTCAGATTCTGATGTCCCGCGCCGAAGTTTATGAAGACCTCAATCAGTGGTCACAAGCGATTGCCGACTGCAACAGATCGCTCGCGGATGCCCGAATCCTCTCTTACTGGCGAGGCATTACTGAAGCAGGCGGCTTTCTCGCACTGGCGCATGAGCACCAAGGTCAGCTTCCTGAAGCACTGAAGGCCATCGATGAAGCCATCGACGCCAACACCCATATCCCGGACGAGCTCTATTTTGTACCGAGAAATCTGGCCATCAAAGCGGAGATCACGCAGAAACTCGGCAATGCGAAAGGGTCAGACGAACTCTACCGCAAGAGCGCTGCGCTCATTGATGCAATGCTTGCCCATGCTCCGACTCAAAACGTACAGCGCTACGTGCTCGCCCAGATGGGATACGTCTATTCCGGATTCTTTGCGTCCCTCTGCGCTCAGAAGAAATACGAAGATGCTTTTCGCGTGCTTGAGGAAGTTCGTGGGCGCGTCGAAGCCGAGGGTTTGCAACATCACGGAACAATTCCTCCGCACGCCCCTACGCCAGAAGAGCTGAGACTGACCCGGTTGAACCTGGCCCTCATCGACACCGACGATCCCAAGCAGCGCGCGCAGATCACGGACGCCATCTACCACACTGAACTCAACATCGATGGTTCATCTCTCGAAGGGCAGACGGCAACGCGGCCCATCACGCTTGCCCAGCTCCAGCACGACCTAAGTGATGACGACCTCGTTGTCGAATACGTCGTCGCTGAACCACACTCACAGGCGCTGGCAATAACGAAGACGACCGTGCGCCCATACACATTGCCTGGACAAACGACGTTCGAAGCCGATGCCGACAAGTATCGGCACGAACTCCGCGCGCAGGGCGTTGATCCCACTCTCGGTCAGAAACTGTTTGATGAATTGCTCGGGCCCGGTCACAGAGCTGCGCGAGAAGTCCCATTTGATTCTGATTCCAGATGGCTCGCTGCACTTGCTGCCGTTCTCGGCCCTGGTCGACAACGGCAAGTACCTTCTCCAAACGCACGAAGTAAGCGTCACGCCGTCCTCGACTGTTCTTCACATTCTGAAAGCGCGGGCGCAGCGAGCATGAAGACCAATCGCTTGCCGTATGTGGGAGTAGCTGCGTGGACTCAAACCGCCGATTCCCGCAACTTCATCACGCGCGCAATCTCGGGGCCTGAACGGAGCGAGCTTACGCCGCTCCCTGACAGCAAGAGAGAAGTGCAGTCGATCGCCACAACGCTGCCCAAGCCCAGCACCATTCTCCTGGGAGACGACGCCACAAAGACTCACTTCGAGAGCTTGCCGCTCGCACGATTCAACGTTCTTCACCTCGCCTTGCACGGCTACACGGATATCGATTACCCCGATCGTTCGGCGCTCGTGTTCGCTCCCAATCCCAGCAAGAGTGACGACGGCCTGCTTCAGGTGCGAGACATTCGCAAGATGCATCTGAACGCAAAGCTCGTGACCCTCTCCGCCTGCAATACCGGCGTTGGTCCGGTGGGCGAAGCCGGCGTTGCAAACCTCGTGAACGCCTTCATTGAGGCCGGCGCCGACAGCGTGGTCTCGACCCTGTGGGAGCTTGAAGATCACTCAACCTCGCGAATGATGACCGACTTTTATCGCCACGTCGCAATGCACGAACCGGAAGCCGAAGCACTCAGAGACGCGCAGCTTCGAACTCATAAAGGACAACGCACCGCCTTACTACTGGGCGAGCTTCCAACTGGTCGGCAATCCCGATACCACTTTGTAATTCATCCCTCTGGAGAGGATTCTTATGGCACTCACCCGTTCTGATCGGCAAAACCTGCTGAGCAAGATTTCAACGTTGGTGGCTGAGAAGTATTACGATCCGGCGTTTGGCGGTAAAGACTGGAAACAGATCGTCGCGAAGCACACCGACTCAATTCTCGGTGCTGAAACGGTGGACGGCTTCGAAGCGGCGGTGACAAGCATGCTTCATGAGGTTCATTCCAGCGGCTTGGGCTTGCTCGGCCCAACAACCAAAATCACTCCGCGCAACGCGATCAATGCAAGCTTTCGCAAGGTCGAGACGAACGCCGATGGGACCCGGTGGGTCTTTCAGGATGTGTTGCCGGGAGGTGTAGCAGCTCGTGCCGGCGTCCAGCCTGGAGATTCCCTGATCTCAGCAAAGGGGAACAACATTTCGCCGGATGAGCCGCCTGTGTTCCCGATGGATGAACGAATTCCCATCGTCATCTCCAGGAACGGGAACAGGGCCGAAAAGCGCTTGGACCTGGCGACGCCGGAGCCTAAGTACAAAGACAATCCCTATTCGGAGCCAGACAGCGTGACCGCCGCAATGGCGGCCGAGTCGCTGGGAGCCGTGAAGGTGAGCTTGTTTCCCGGCAAGATCGGGATCGACTTCGCGAAGGACGTCGATGCTGTCTTTCACGAGAAGATCCCCAACGTCGAGCGATTGGTGATCGATCTGCGGGGGAATCCCGGTGGAGGAATCGGCGGGCTCCACCTGATGAGCTATCTCACTCCTTCAAAAGTTCCGATTGGCTACAGTCTGGATCGCCCGACTGCGGAACGCGGCTATGACAAGGCCAGCCTGCCCAAGTTTGATCGCATTCCCAAGTCAAAGCTGGAAATTCCATTCCTTGCTCTCAAGTTTCTCGGAAAGAAGTCCGTTGTGCTTGAAACATCCGGCTTGGGAAGGCAGAGCTTTCACGGCCGCGTCGTGATTCTCGTGAATGAACACACCACGGGCGCGGCGGAGATGCTCGCTCAGTTTGCCCAGGAAAATGGGCTCGGCACTATCGTTGGAAACAAAACGCCCGGCAGACTTCTGTCCCGT
Organism: uncultured Acidobacteriota bacterium; assembly: GCA_963793945.1. Taxonomy (GTDB): domain Bacteria; phylum Acidobacteriota; class Terriglobia; order Terriglobales; family Acidobacteriaceae; genus Sulfotelmatobacter. The sequence goes on from CAWCCE010000009.1 coordinate 30,673, forward strand.
TCTGGCTTCAAGATCGGAAACGACTACCGGATCGTCATCCCAATCGGTGCCTATGTAAGTTGGAACGGGAACCGCATAGAAGGCAAGGGAATCACCCCGGATGTTCCCGTGGATTGGTCCTACGGTGAAGCGCTCCTTGGGCGCGACAATCAAATGAGCAAGGCCGTCCAGGTCGCTCAAGAATTGGGTTAGCTCCCAAAATCGCCATTCTTTCGCGGCCAAAGATTCCGTGGCCGGGATTCTAAAGCGGCTTCGCTCCGATACTCGTGTCGATATCCAGCCCGAAAGTCGTTCCGCCCTTCACAAAAGTTATCTGTTTGCATTCGGAAGGACCTTAAGCTCGTTAGTCATCCCTTTGAGATGAGTAAGCTCCTTAATTTCGCTTCCAGTTACGTCACTCATGGAGTAGGCGTTGAAGTCGTAGTTCCCGCCTGAAATATCCGTAGCTGCAAGGAACAAAATGTCCATTCGGACATGCATGAAGCGCGCTTCGCCGAACGATGGCCCAACAGTCGATTCACCTGGAACGTCGGCTGGAATATCTTGTCCCTCCCTGAAGCCCCTAGATTGAATTCTTCAAGCAGGGCTCCAAATGGATAGCTTGGTTGTACTTACTCGAGGAGCTTAGTTCCGCCATGATTGACTGGATCGGCAACAACATCGAGGGACTGCATGTCATAAAAAGAGCCGTGTGATCTGCGTAGGGACACTGCTCGCGGCGCTTGCACTCGATTGAACAGGAATTGAAAAGACATCCCAGTTATGGCGCGCCGGTCTGACGACTGGAGAATGATTTCCCGTAAAGCTCGATACGGCGTAAAACACCTTCGAGTCATCAGGTGAAAAGACTGGATGCAGTGCATCCTCATCCTTACCGGTCAATGCGTGAGGATTGCTTCCGTCGGTACCAACTACCCAGACCGCTGATTTAGAATCCGGCGAGGTTGCGAAAGAATAAACCACGAGCTTTCCGTTGTGTGAGAAACTCGCCTCTGATTGGATTCCCGCTTAAAATCACGCGGAGGTAAGGCGTACGCTCGATCCATCAGATGGGTTTTTGCGATAAAGGGACGAGGAGTTTCCGCTAGTTCGCGAAAAGAGAACAGTATTGCCCACCGAAGAAATGGCTTGGTTGCCAGTCGGGAGGCGCGAAATTTTGTTGCTTCGCGGGAGCAGATGGGCAAAGAAGACTATGGCAATTGCGCCTGCAACAATCACAATGACGCTGGCGAGGCTGACAACGACAATAGATAGAATCCTTCCAACTCGCATTGCTGGCTCCGCACAACTACTCAGGAAGTCTTGACGTAGAACAGACCTCAAGTTTAATCCCGCCAATGGCGGGAGTCAGTATGATTGAGAGCCCCGGCTGTATCGTCGCCGATGCAGAAGACCCGTGTGAGCAGGAATAACCTGGACAAAGTTCACCTCGGATAACACCGACGTCTCCATGAGCCGTGGCCATATTTCGCCGATCACATCGGCTAATCAGCGGTTATCGCGGCCGATGCCGCCGCCATCATCAAAATGGCACAGTGATGAACCAGAGACCCCTCCTATTCAGTGCACTTTCACTGTGCGGTGCAATCTTAACCTTCTTTATTGCGCCACATTTCTTGAGTGCGGAGAGACCTAAGGCGATTCCAGGAGAGGAAGTAGATCGGTTGGTCATTGCGGCGTTGTCGCATCAGGGCGTCGCCAAACCAAAAGTGGTTTCTCATATCGACTTGACGGAACCGTTTGGAACCGCAACGCAATGGACATTCGTAGCCGTCCAGGATGGCGGCCAACCCAATACCGAATTCGAGGACCACGGTCCCATATTCCTTTGTCTTGTGAAAGGAGCCAGCCCGGATTGCGCTCTGCACTTCTAAAGGTCAGAAGCGAGATGACGTGGTTCGACACGCCGTACCATCTTTTCGTTGGCAGAGTTGTTTACGCGGAGTCAGAACAAGTCAAGCCCCCTGCTGTTCCTAAAGGTGTGCGGGGCGGCAAGGCGGCAACGGCGACTCCGCGATCGCAACTGCTTTGTACCGTATGACAAGGGGGCTGATCGCTTCATTCGCGTGTTCCTGAACCTAACCGGACGAAATAACAATCAGGCCACGCGTTTTGTCGAAAGCGGACCGCTGCAAGGAGACGTGATCGTCGACAATCCTACCGAAAACGCGCCCTACACCTACTGGATTGAGGTCTACCGAGCAGGGGATTCAGGGCAGTATGGCCGAATTCTCCGCTATCGCGGTCTCACCGGCTACTCAGATGGCAATCCGCTGGCCGTAGCGGATTCCGAAATGCCTGAAATACTGCATCGCTTGGGATTGTGGCAACCCGGCGATCCGTTGCCTGTTCCGGCCCACCTGCCTCAGGGATGCCGTCGATCTGTTTATGCGGCATGGTGAAGAATGGTGCAAGTGATGTGCAGGTCTTCAATGCCCCTGCACGTTCAGTGGATAGTAGTAAGTTCCGTTATCACTCTCTCGCACAGTGGCCAGGAAATATGATCCGGCGGGTGCCCCTCGCAGGTCGAGCGGAACATCCAGGAACAATCGTGGACCATCGGCCACTGTCTTTCCGCTTCCGCGAGCAGCAATAGCCGTCCCTGCCTTGTCCTTTGAAACCGCAACGACATAGTTTCCGGGGTCACTAAACCGCGGCAGGATCAACCGGAGATGCACAAGCGCCGAAGGCAGCGAAACCGCCTCCAGCGGGCTCGGTTCGCTTCCGCCACGTGGAGTCCCATGGTTGTAGAGATCAATTGTCTGGTCCACGGCGGCCAATTGGCCGGCTTGCTTTTGCGTCCCGCTTCCTGCGCGTTTGCGGGGCCGGCTTCCTGAGCAGCGCTCTTGATCCGTAAACCCCGAGAGCAATGACAAGACAGGCCGCAAGTCCCCACGCAAGAATCCTCAATCGCGATGCGCGCGCGGCATCAGCTTCCGCTTTGAAGCTACGAAACTCCGCGAAACATGGCGAGCAGGAGGCGAGGTGCAGCCGCGCCGGGTGATCCGCGGGCAGACGATTCTCCGCGATGTCCTTTAACGTCTTCTCGTCAGGACAGCCTTCCCGTTTGGGGTTCGGATTTGCTTCAAGAAAGAATTGTGCGAATCGATTTCACTCTGGGCTCGGCTCACCAAATCTTAAGGTTAAATGTTCGTGGATCGTGGCATTTCTTCGTCATCTTCTTTGCTTTCAGTGCCGGTCCCGGAAAGTATCGCCGCCATCCTGTCCCTTGCGCGCTGGATGGCTTTCGCGGCAGCCACATAGCTGATGTCAAATGCCTTGGCGATTTCTTTGGGCCCGAGGTCCTGTTCGAGTAGGACGAGGATCTGCCGGTCACGTTCACTCAGTCGAGCCTTTATCTCGGAAAACAGCAGGTTCATGTCCGTGGCAGAGGCGGATTTGCGTTTGTCTCCTGTCAGATGATCGACTTCCGCGGGGTCCAACTGTATTTCGACGACCGGATGCGCGCGATACCACTCTTGCAATTTTCCGGTCAATGCCGTGAAAGCATACCGCCTCGGGAATTCAATCTGGTCCAAGCGCCGGCACATCCCCACGGCCACCGACTCGGCCATCCCTGCAAGCACGGCCTGGTCAATATGCTGATATTCCTGCACGGCCCAGCGATATGCGCTCTCAACCGCAAGCCGCACTTGTAGTGGGACAGGGGCGCCGTGTTCGTCAACCAGATGAAGAAGGATTGCTGCCATAAATCGCCGAAGCGTGCACGCTCAAAAAGAAAAATGAATGATGGGTGTCAAACTTCCGAGCGATCAAGCAGCTATGAGAGTAAAGGAGCTTTCAGCCCCTGAAAGCGCAAGAGTGTCTAATCACTTTGACGCGGTTCAGGGATCGCAAGTTGGTTCACGCAACGCACAACGCACACAGGAGAACCTTCCCCCATGGCCTACCTGATCGAGCGCAAGAGTCAGACCATCTTCGTTACAGCCACGTCAATAATCGCCAAAGGAAAACCGCGAGAGATGATCGTGGAAAGCCGCCCGGAATACGCAGTCGTCCAACTCGCTGGCGTCCAGGAGAAATTCCCCGTGCCGTGGGAGGAAGTGTACGCAGCCGCGAAGAAGAGGCACGAGGCCAATCTCCAAGATCGAGCGCACGGCGCTTGCGAGACGGAGGCGTTCCACCCGATCAAAAGTATAGCGATAAGCCAATTCTCTCAATTGCCACAGGACTCGCCCAACCCGGCACGGTCCCGGAAGCCCTTCGATTAGCGTTTCGGGAGGGAATTTAGCCAGCATTCTGAATCAAGATGAGCTTGCTTTCACGTTTTCATTCATGCGACAGTATTGAAATGTACATTGCACTTCGCGCATTGCCTGAGCTGAAAGTAACCCTAAAGTCCCGGGCGGTGGAGACCTTGGACTTCAGGTTCCTTGATGTCGCGCCAAGGGACTGTGGTAGCCCAACATGAGGTGGACATGGTGATTCAAATTGAAACCGAAGCCTTTGTGACGCCTGAAGAGGCGGCATCGTTTATGCGCTACTCCCCGATCACGGTGAAACGACTAGCGCGCGAAGGCAAGATACCGGCGCATTCGGTCACAAATGGAGTGCGGAGGCGTTGGAGATTCCTGATTTCCGAGCTGGCAGCAACGATGCGAGAAGGGGTATCGTTGAACCATCATCCGCGCCGCTCACACAAGGAGGGAGCGGCACATGAAAGGTAAAGAACGGCAAACGTTTCAGCATGGCTGGATCACTCGGAAAGCCCGCAACAAGGGACCGGATGTATGGGTTCTTCGCTGGCGGGAGGGAGAGCTAGACAAGTCACGAACTCTTGGCACGACACAGCAGCTTCGCACCAAGTCAGAGGCACAGCGAGCGGCTTCCAAGTTCACTGCCGAGATCAACAACTCAATCGAGGTTGCAACCTTCGGTCAATTGGTGAGGCGATACTTGCAAGAGGCAATTCCAGAACGCCAATCCACAGCGGGACCCATGCGGTCCATGCTGATCGGGCGCATTCTTCCCGAATGGGAGGATGTGCACGTGGCCGATATGGCGAAGGACCCAATGGGTGTCGAGCAGTGGATCAAGGGATTGCAGACCAAACCAAGAAAGAAGGACGAGAAACCCCGCGATCTCGCTCCCAAAAGCAAGCTGCATACCCGCGCGGTCCTTCATCGGATGTTCGAGTACGCGATGCGCTGGCGTTATCTGGACTGCCAGCGCAATCCGATGGGCCTGATCGAGTTGAAAGGCACAAGCAGGCGGGTTCGTCCCATCTACCTGCTCGCCCCGCAGCAGTATTACGCGATCCTCTCTCACCTGGCTCCGCATCCGCGGCTGATGGCAGTCATCGCCATGAACACCGGCATGCGAATCAGTGAGATTCTGGGGTTGCAGTGGAAGGACATCGACTTCGAGCAGGCAACGCTGACGATTGAGCGATCGGTCGTGGGCAGGTTCGAGGATGAGACCAAAACACTGGCCTCCGCTTCCGTGCTTCCTTTGCACGGGATGTTGATTCAGGAGCTGCGGGCGTGGCAGGCACGGGAGAAAGACGTGAATGGCTGGCTGTTCGGCAACATCGACACAGGCCGTCCGTACCATGCAGACTCGCTGCGGAAAGACCATCTGGCCCCGGCAGGGAGGAAAGCGGGCATTCCGAACCTGGGATGGCACAACTTCCGGCACACCTACCGGGCGCGGCTGGGCAATTCCGGCGCAGCGCCGGAAGTGCAGCAAAAGCTCATGCGGCACAGCTCGATCGACATGACGATGAAGTATGGGCAGAACAACATGCTCGACTCGACCCGCCCGGCTAACGCCAAGCTGGTCGAGGAGCTGCTAGCAGCTGGGGCGCTGTCAGATGCGCCCTTATTGCGCCCTCAGATTTTGTAAATGGTTGCGGGGGCTGGATTTGAACCAGCGACCTTTGATTTGAACCAGCGACCTTTGGGTTATGAGGGAAGCCATAAACTGATTTTAAGAGACTTAGTGCGGCGCGGATGATACCGAAGCACTTTTTAGAATCCATAAGATACAAAACCGCCTTGCGAACTGCGCTCCAGTTTGCGCCCCTGTTTTCTGATCTTGCTCCCGCCATTCCCAATTGACCAGACGCCGTCTGAGCAATCTCGATTTCAGAAATTTTCCGTCCGTTGGCTCCATTTGAGTACCTGTCAGTCCCGGTACCCTGACAATCTCAATCTCCCTCGGACCCGATGACAGGGAACTCTTCGCCATCATTGGGAATAGCATCACCAAAGTGGTGTAAAGTGGTGACGGCACCCAAAGGAGCTTGTAATGAGAGTGAAGCCGTCGCAGACGGAGATCCACAACGCTCAAAGCAAAACGGCTGTTCGAGCATCGATCACCTTTCCGCCTGATCTCTATGAAGCTCTTGAGAAGATCGCGCTGCAGAAAAAAGTGTCGCTGGCGTGGGTTGTGCGCGACGCGTCAGAGAGATACGTCACCGAAGAGACCGCCGAAGCTGTATCGCCTCGGCCAGGTAAACGATAAACAGGCATCTCCGTGCGGCATTTGTTCGCCAAACATACGCCCCATCGAACAGTTCCGCACTTTCTGATGGAACACGCCACACGGACCTTTGCGCAAAGAACTGATTGTTGATTAGGAGCGGACTCGAAAGTGGACCAGGCAACGCACAACAAGATCGTCTCGTTCATCTGGGGCATCGCCGACGATGTTCTGCGCGATCTCTTCAAGCGCGGCAAGTACCCCGACGTGATCCTGCCGATGTGCGTCATCCGGCGCATGGATGCCGTGCTGGAGCCGACCAAGCAGAAGGTGCTCGACACCAAGAAGATGCTCGACGAGGCGCGCATCACCGAGCAGCGGGCCGCGCTCTGCGACGCGGCCGGCCAGGCGTTCTACAACACGTCGAAGTTCACGCTGCGCGACCTGAAGTCCCGCGGCAGCCAGCAGCAGCTCTCGCCGATTTCGAGGACTACCTCAACGGCTTCTCGCCCAACGTCCAGGACATCCTCGACAACTTCAAGTTCCGCAACCAGCTCACCGACGCTTTCCAAGGCCGACGCCATCGGCACGCTGATCAACAAGTTCCTCGACCCCGACATCGACCTCTCGCCGGCCGGCATCGACAACCACTCCATGGGCACGGTCTTCGAGGAGCTGGTCCGCAAGTTCAACGAGGAGAACAACGAGGAGGCGGGCGAGCACTGGACGCCGCGCGACGCCGTTCGGCTGATGGCGAACCTCGTGTTCCTGCCCATCGAGGCCGAGATCAAGTCCGGCACCTACCTGCTCTACGACTGCGCCTGCGGCACGGGCGGCATGCTCACGGTCGGCGAGGAGACGCTCACGGCGATCGCCGCGAAGCGCGGCCAGCAGGTCAAGTGCCTGCTCTACGGCCAGGAGATCAACCCCGAAACCTACGCCGTCTGCAAGGCCGACATGCTGCTCAAAGGCGAAGGCGAGAGCGCCGACCACATCGTCGGCGGCGCGGAATGGTCCACGCTTTCGCACGACGCCTTCCCCGCCCAGGAGTTCGACTTCATGCTCGCCAATCCGCCCTACGGCAAGAGCTGGAAGAAGGACCTCGAGGCGATGGGCGGCAAGGACGGGATGCGCGACCCGCGCTTCAAGGTGATGCACAACGGCGAGGAACTCTCGCTCGTCACCCGCTCCAGCGACGGCCAGATGCTCTTCCTCGCCAACATGGCCTCGAAGATGAACCACAAGTCCGCGCTCGGCAGCCGCATCGCCGAGGTCCACAACGGCTCGTCGCTCTTCACCGGCGACGCCGGCCAGGGCGAGAGCAACATCCGCCGCTGGCTCATCGAGAACGACTGGCTCGAGGCCATCGTCGCGCTGCCGCTCAACCTCTTCTACAACACCGGCATCGCCACCTACATCTGGGTGCTGTCCAACCGGAAGCCGGCGCACCGCCAGGGCCAGGTGCAGCTCATCGACGCCACCCAGTGGTTCAAGCCGCTGCGCAAGAACCTCGGCAAGAAGAACTGCGAACTCTCGCCCGAGGACATCGAGCGCATCAGCCGCACCTTCCTCGAATTCAAGGAAACGCCCGAGTCGAAGATCTTCCCCAACGCCGCCTTCGGCTACTGGAAGGTCACGGTCGAGCGCCCGCTGCGCCTGCACAGCCAGCTCACGCTCAAGGCCATCGAGACGCTGCGCTTCGCCTCCGGCGACGAGGACATGCGCGCCGCGCTCTACGAGGAGTTCGGCGACGACCTCTTCACCGACTTCGCCAAGGTCTCCGCCGCGCTGGAGAAGCGCCTGGCCGAGTGGGGCAACGACGAGGACGAGGACGACGACGAAGAGGGCGGCGGCACGAAGAAGGGCCTGCCCGAGAAGAAGAAGAAGAAGCTGCTCGACCCCAAGACCTGGGAGCGCGACGGCCGCCTGGTCGAAGTCGCCACGAAGCTGCGCGCGGAGCTGGGCGACGAGCTGTTCGAGGACCACAACATCTTCCGCGACCGCGTGGACGCGGCGCTCAAGCAGGCCGACGATCAAGCTCTCCGCCGCCGACCTCAAGCTGATTCTCAAGGCCGTGAGTTGGCGCGTCGAGACCGCCCCGCCCGTCATCGCCAAGGTCCACAAGCCGGGCAAGGCGAAGGCCGATCCGCTGCACGGCCTGTTACGAGGCGACGGTGGACGGCAAGCCACGCTGTCGTCGAGTACGAGCCGGACTCCGAACTGCGCGACACCGAGCAGGTGCCGCTGCTGGAAGACGGCGGCATCGAGGCCTTCATCCGCCGCGAGGTGCTGCCCTACACGCCCGACGCGTGGATCAAGGAAGACGCCACCAAGATCGGCTACGAGGTCAGCTTCACGCGCCACTTCTACAAGCCGCAGCCGCTGCGCACGCTCGAAGAGATCAGCGCCGACATTCTCGCCATCGAAAAAGAGGCCGAGGGGCTGCTGGATGGTTTGCTGAAAGGGAGCAAGTAGCCATGTCCACCCAACGTTACTCAGTCACACCCCATCCGATTGAAACTCTTCTCACATGGGTCAAGTCCGGTGAGATCGCGATCCCCGAGATTCAGCGCCCGTTTGTTTGGGAGCCAACGCAAGGTCCGCAATCTGCTCGATTCGCTTTATCAGGGCTACCCAGTCGGATATCTGATCGCATGGCGCAATCCCAACGTGAAGCTGAAGGATGGCACACTTTCCGCGGGCAAGCGCATCCTGATCGACGGCCAGCAGCGGGTCACTGCCCTGATGGCCGGGCTTACTTGGGCGCGAGGTGCTGACGAAAGAATACGAGACGATCCGCATTCGCATTGCCTTCCACCCGTTGGAAGAGAAGTTCGAGGTTTTCAATCCCGCTATCCGAAAGGACGTGGCTTGGATTGAGGACGTTGCGACTGTTTTTGCGCCAGAAGCGGATCTGATCGAACTGATCGATGACTACATGCGCCAAGAATCCTGACGCCGACCGAAAGAAGGTCGGAAAGGTCCTTCAACGCCTGCGGAAGATCATCAACAACCACGTTGGTCTGATCGAGCTTGCCGAAGACCTCGACATCGAGACCGTCACGGAGATTTTCATCCGGGTGAATTCTGCTGGCGCCGAACTATCGCAAGCAGATTTCGTCATGTCCAAGATCGCCGCCAATGAGACCTATGGCGGCAACATGCTTCGCAAGGCGATCGACTATTTCTGCCGGCTTGCAGTTGCACCGGAGTTTCTGGGCGCAATCGAAAAGAGCGACAAGAGCTTCTGCTGCTTCGGAGTTCCTGCCGAAGATGCGTTGGCTTAAGGATGTGAACGACGACATCTACGATCCCAGCTATACCGACATGCTGCGCGTGGCGTTCACCGCCGAGTTCGGCCGCGGCAAGCTGCTCGGACCTCGTTGCGTTGCTTTCGGGCCGCAACTTCGAGACACGGCAGTATGAGGATGCAATTGCCGAAGACTTCGTTTGGAAAGCTTGAAACAAGGCATCCTGCACTTCATAAATCAGACACACTTTGAGCGCTTCACCATGATTCTGCGCTCAGCGGGCTTTGTGACGAGCGACCTGATCGGCGGAAAAAATGCGGTGAACTTTGCCTACATCCTTTATCTCCGTGGCCGGGCAGAGAAAATTCCTGCCGCACGATCTCGAAAGGCTCGTGCGGCGGTGGTATGCCATGTCGATTCTGCGCGGCCGATACACGGCAGCCCTGAAACCGCGTTCGACGTGGACATTCGTCAAATTGAGGCGCGTGGGCTGAAAGCGTATGCGGACTCGGTGATTGAGACGGAACTTCCAGCAAGCTTCTGGACCGGGATGCTTCCGCAGGACTATGGATACTTCGTCCGGCCAGAGCCCCTACTTTCTTGCCTACAAGGCCGCGCAGGTGAAGCTGGGAGACAAGGGGTTTCTCTCCCGTGACATCACAGTGCAGGATCTCATTGATGAACCGCAGCGATGTGCACCACGTTTACCCGCGAAATTACCTAAAAAAGCAGGGGCTTGCACGCGGGCGATACAACCAGATCGCCAATTTTGTGCTGGCCCAGAGCGAGATCAATATCGCCATCGGCGACAAGGCGCCGGAGAAGTATTTCGGAGAACTGGCAGAGCAGTGTGCTGGCGGAAAGAAGAAGTATGGCGGCATCACTGAACTAGCCGACCTTAGGGCCAACCTGCGGATGCACTGCCTGCCGAATCGTTGCTCGATGGTGACGGTTCCGTCTATGACGAATTCCTTGAGGAGCGGCGCAAACTCATGGCGCTCAAAATCAAGAAATGGTTCGAGGTGCTTTGATGATCGCTGACCTCAAGCCGTACGCGGAATACAAGGAGTCTGGCCTGCCGTGGTTGGGGATGATCCCGCGTCACTGGAGCCTTCAAAAGCTTAAGCACATAACGCGTTTTGTAAATGGGTTTCCATTTAAGCCGGTGGCTGGTGTGACCGCGGTGTTCCGATCATTCGAATTCAGAATCTAAATCGGTTCGAAGAATTTCAACTTTACGGACCGCAGCGATCTTCCCCAAGAACTGCTTATTCACCCAGGTAATCTGCCTTTTTGCATGGTCAGGGAATCGAGGAACTTCCGTTTGGACCAAGCCATCTGGGATCGGGATTTCTCAGGATACCTAAACCACATATTTTTAAGCTGGTGGGATACTCCCTAGAAACCAGATATTTTGCATATGTACTGCGGGCGGTCACTACAAACATTGAAGATGAAAAAACGCATGGAATAATTGGACTAGTTCACATTACTAAACCTGAACTCGGCGTGACCGAAGTTCCAATTGCCATCATCAGACGAGCAAGCAGCGATTGTGCGATTTCTGGACTGGGCGAACAGGCGATTGGATGCGGGCGATCCGGGCTAAGCGGAAGGTGATTGCGCTGCTCAATGAGCAGAAGCAGGCCATCATCCACCGTGCCGTCACTCGCGGCCTCGACCCTCCGTCCCCCTCAAACCCTCCGGTATCCCTTGGCTCGGCGACATTCCACAGCATTGGGCTGTTCGAAGAACCCGGAATGTATTCCGATTGCGCACACAAAAGTCGGGTCTTGATCACGGGAAGGAACTCCTTTCGATCTACACGCACATTGGTGTTCGACCCAGAAAGGATCTTGCACAGAAAGGCAATAAAGCTTCAAGCACAGACAACTATTGGATCGTTCAGAAGGGTGATCTTAATTGTGAACAGCTACTAGCATGGATGGGTGCAGTTGGATCGTCTCAACTATGATGGTGTCACAAGTCCTGCATATGACATCCTAATGCCCGATTCGTTCCGCTGTTCTCCGACTACTATCACCGCTTGTTTCGCACGAAGCTCTATTTGCAACAGTTCAAAGCACGTTCTCAGCGGCATCATGGATATGCGCCTAAGACTTTATCCTGACCAGCTTCGGCCAGATTCCTGTTCCATTTCCGCCGGTTAGTGAGCAGCGGCGATTGTTGACTCACTACATTGAGTCAACTGCTGATCTAGACGCCTCCATCATCGCGCCTCGAACGCGAGATCGACCTTCTTCGCGAATACCGCACGCGCCTCGTTGCCGATGTGGTGACCGGCAAGCTGGATGTGCGCGAGGCCGCAGCGAAGTTGCCAGTTGAAGAACAGGCCAACGAGCCGGAGAAGAACTCGTTGATGACGCCAGCGAGATGATTGAAGATGAGATCACGGAGCCAGTAGGATGACGACGAACTACACAGCGGAATACCTGGCGGGTCTGATCCATGAGCTCTGCAAATTGCCGCAGGAGACGGAGTGGGTCGAGTTCAAGGAGAACAATCAGAATCCGCAGGAGATTGGCGAATATATCTCGGCTCTGTCGAACTCCGCGGCGCTGGTGGGCAAGGCTTTTGCCTATCTGGTATGGGGGGTCGAGGATACAACTCACGCGCTTGTTGGGACAAGCTTCAAGCCTCGTGCCGCCAAGGTGGGCAATGAGGAACTGGAGAACTGGCTGCTGCGGCTGCTCACGCCAAAGATTCACTTTCGTTTTCTGGATGCGCAGATCGATGGGAAAGATGTTGTCCTGTTGGAGATTGAGCGCGCCTACCGGCAGCCGGTTCAGTTCGGCGGAGTGGAGTTTATTCGCGTTGGCTCCTACAAGAAGAAGCTGAAGGAGTTTCAGGAGAAAGAGCGGGCGCTCTGGCGATTGTTTGACAAGGCGCTGTTTGAAGATGGGATCGCCGTCGATCATGTGCAGGGCGACGAGGTTTTGCGCCTGCTGGATTACCCGGCCTACTTCGAGTTGCTGAACTCCCCTTGCCGGAGAACAAGAAGGCGATTCTCCACGGCCTGGCCGCCGACAATTTGATTCGCGTCTGTGAGGCCGGCGGCTGGAGCGTCACCAATCTTGGGGCGATTCTCTTCGCCAAGCGTTTGGACGATTTCTCTTCCCTCAAGCGCAAAGCCATGCGCGTGATTCAATATCGCGGAACGAGTCGCGTGGAGACGATCAAGGAGCAGGATGGGAACAAGGGATACGCCAGCGGATTTGAAGGGCTGATCGGATACATCAATGGTCTGCTTCCCAGAAACGAAGTGATTGGCCAGGCACTCCGCAAGCAGGTTCCGCTTTACCCGGAACTTGCCGTGCGCGAATTGGTGGCGAATGCGCTGATTCATCAGGACTTTTTTGTTTCTGGCGCAGGGCCAATGATTGAGATTTTCACGGACCGTATCGAGATCGGCAATCCCGGCGCACCGTTGGTGGCCACGGAACGCTTTGTGGATTCGCCGCCAAGGTCGCGCAATGAAGCACTTGCGTCCCTGATGCGGCGGATCGGAATCTGCGAGGAACGCGGCAGCGGCTGGGACAAAGTCGTCTTTCAGACCGAGATCTACCAATTGCCCGCGCCGCTCCCGGAGGCGACACCGGAACATACGCGCGTGATTCTTTTTGCGCCGCGGCCCTTGACCAAAATGGACAAGGCCGACCGAATCCGTGCGGTCTACTGGCACGCCTGCCTTCGATACGTCAGCCAGCAGCCAACGACAAATTCTTCCGTTCGGGAGCGTTTTGGCATCGAGGCAAAGAACAGCTCGATCGCATCGCGGCTGATTCGAGAGGCGATAGAGTCCGGCGAATCTGGTTCCTTACGACCAGGATGCGGCTCCGAAAACTGATGCGCTACTTGCCTCACTGGGCCATGCCCGACCGGAATCCGGCAGGTTGACGGCCTCGGGTTGGTCCCGGTTGGGATCGGCCTTTACTTGATGGGTACTTGATGGATTTGCCCGATCCGGGCGATGCGTTTTGCAAGATGTTGATTCTAGGCGGCCATACTTGGCGCGCTTTACTTGATTGGTACTTGACGGGGAGAACGAATGCCGACGAATACTATCGGAAGCGGGCTTGGAAACGCTCATCATGCGTCACATGACGGGCACCGACGGTTTGGCTGTCGCTCCTGGCACGGCGCCGAAAGGCCAGATGCTTCCGGCACCGGCTACTTCGCCGGCAGCCCGAAGGACTACGACCGCGCATACGCAGTCGATGCCGTCCAGCTCTTCGCCTTCCTGCGCGCCACCCAGCCCGAAGCGTTCAAGAAGCTGGCGATGACGGATGACGCCAAGGACATCAACCGCCTCAAGTTCCTTGACGCGCCTCTCCGCCGAGATCGGCAAGCGCGGCGTCATCGACGTGCTGCGCAAGGGCGTGGAGCACGGGCCGGTGCACTTCGATCTGTTCTATGGCACGCCGTCGCCGGGCAACGCCAAGGCCGAGGCGCTGCACGCCCAGAACCGCTTCTCGATCACGCGCCAGCTTGCCTACAGCATGGACGAGACGCGCCGCGCGCTCGACCTGTGCCTGTTCATCAACGGCCTGCCCATCGCCACCTTTGAGTTGAAGAACAGCCTCACCAAGCAGACGGTCGAGGACGCGGTCGAGCAGTACCGCCGCGACCGCGACCCGCGCGAGCGGCTGTTCGAGTTCGGCCGTTGCGTGGTGCACTTCGCGGTGGACGACAGCGAGGTGCGGATGTGCACGGAGCTCAAAGGCAAAGGCTCGTGGTTTCTGCCCTTCAACAAGGGCTACAACGACGGCGCGGGCAACCCGCCCAACCCGCACGGCCTCAAGACCGACTACCTCTGGAAGGAAGTGCTCACGCCGGCAGGGCTGACCGAACATCCTCGAGAACTACGCGCAGATCGTCGAGGAGAAGGACCCGAAGACCGGCAAGAAGAAGCGCAAGCAGGTGTGGCCGCGCTATCACCAGCTTGACGTTGTGCGGAAGGCTCTGGCCGATGTGCGCGCCAACGGCGCGGGCAAGCGCTACCTGATTCAGCACTCGGCGGGCAGCGGCAAGTCGAACTCCATCGCGTGGCTCGCGCACCAGCTGATCGGCCGTGAAGCGCGACGACAAGGAGGTCTTCGACTCGGTCATCGTGGTCACCGACCGGCGCATCCTCGACGACCAGATCCAGAAGACCATCAAGCAGTTCATGCAGGTGGGCGCGACGGTGGGCCACGCCGAGCATTCCGGCGACCTGCGCAAGTTCATCGAGGAGGGCAAGAAGATCATCGTCTCCACGGTGCAGAAGTTCCCCTTCATCCTCGACGAGATCGCGACCGAGGCGGGCAAGACCTTCGCCATCGTCATCGACGAGGCGCACTCAAGCCAGGGCGGCAAGACCTCGGCGGCGATGAGCCAGGCGCTTGGCGCCAGACGGCGGACGAGAGACGCGGAGCCGACCCCGAAGACACGGTGAACGAGGCGCTGGAAAAGCGCATGGCGGCGCGCAAGATGCTGACCAACGCCAGCTACTTCGCGTTCACCGCCACGCCCAAGAACAAGACGCTGGAGATGTTCGGCGAAGCCGCTGCCGCCGGACGCCGAGGGCAAGGTCAAGCACCGGCCCTTCCACAGCTACACGATGAAGCAGGCGATCGAGGAGCGCTTCATCCTCGATGTGCTCAAGGCCTACACGCCGGTGGACAGCTACTACAAGCTGGTCAAGAAGACCGAGGACGACCCGGAGTTCGACACCAAGAAGGCGAAGAAGAAGCTGCGCCGCTATGTCGAGAGCCACGACCACGCAATCCGGCTCAAGGCCGAGATCATGGTGGACCACTTCCACGAGCAGGTGATGGCGGCCGGGAAGATCGGCGGGCAGGCGCGGGCGATGGTGGTGACGAGCGGCATCGAGCGGGCGATCCAGTACTTCCACGCCTTCAAGGCGTATCTCGTGGAGCGCAAGAGCCCGTATCAGGCCATCGTCGCCTTCTCTGGCGAGCACGAATACGGCGGCGCGAAGGTGAGCGAGTCATCGCTCAACGGATTTTCAAGCGGCGACATTGCCGAGAAGATCCAGGACGACCCGTACCGCTTCCTGATCTGCGCCGACAAGTTCCAGACCGGCTACGACGAGCCGCTGCTGCACACGATGTATGTGGACAAGCCGCTCTCGGGCATCAAGGCGGTGCAGACTCTGTCGCGCCTCAACCGCGCGCACCCGCAGAAGCACGACTGCTTCGTGCTCGACTTCCAGAACAACAGCGAGGCGATCACATTCGCCTTCCAGGATTACTACCGCACCACGCTGCTTGCGGAGGAGACCGACCCCAACAAGCTGCATGACCTCAAGGCGGCGCTGGACGATGCGCAGGTGTATTCGCCGGAGCAGGTGCAGCAGGTGGTGGAGTTGTTTCTCGCGCGGCGCGGACCGCGACAAGCTCGACCCGATCCTCGATGCGTGCGTGGCGGTCTATATGGACAGGCTCGACGAGGACGGGCAGGTGGATTTCAAGGGCAAGGCCAAGGTGTTCTGCCGCACCTACGGCTTCCTCTCGTCGGTGATCCCGTACAGCAACGCGGAGTGGGAGAAGCTCTCGATCTTCCTCAATCTGCTGACGCCCAAGTTGCCGGCGCCGAAGGAGGAGGACCTCTCCAAGGGCATTCTCGAAGCCATCGACATGGACAGCTACCGCGTCGAGAAGAAGGCGGCGATGAAGATCGCGCTGGCGGACAAGGATGCGGAGATCGAGCCCGTGCCGACGGATGCCGGCGGCCACAAGAGCGAGCCCGAGCTGGATCGCCTGAGCAACATCCTCAAGACGTTCAATGAGCAGTTCGGCACGCTGTTCACCGACACCGACCGCGTCGCGAAGCGCATCCGAGACGACATCGCGCCCAAGGTCGCCGCCGACGCGGCCTACCAAAATGCGAAGGAGAACACGCCGCACACCGCGCGCATGGCCCACGATCAGGCGCTTGGGCAAGGTGATGCAGCACCTCTTGAAGGACGACACGCAGGTCTACAAGCAGTTCGTCGAGAACGAGTCGTTCAGACGTTTCGTCGGCGACATGGTGTTTGCGATCACCAGCCGTGACGAAGGAGGAGCAACCAATGAGCCGCGCGTTTGAACCCGGATTGAATTGCGATTGCAGCGGTCGGTACAACCTCTTTTCTCTGGCCCGATGAACGACAGGCGGATGGCACTTCAACGACACCTCCGATCCACATGGGTCGTGTGCAACCAAACAGTTTTCCACGCATATTTGGTCTACCTGTTCACGCATATTTGGTCTACAAAAGCGGGCTTTCCACGCATATCTGGTCTACATTTACGCATAAATGGTCTACCATGCGCACCGCATCATGTTGATTCTGAATAAGATGCGCTTCCCCCTGTATACCTGTATGAATACCCTATATGGATAGCCTGTAGTAGCGGCGCGCATTGTGGAAAACGGATCTGGCCGAAAACCGGCAAGAACCTCCGCCCCCTCGCGGGGAAAGGCGCCGACGGCGCTCACCGAGAGAGTCTGGGAATGTGCGGCGCTGAAGGAAGGAGTAGCACGCCGCCTTCTTTGATCTCAAGACGCAGCGCGGAATAGACCCGGCGCACGCGCCCGAATGCATCCACGACCTTTTCGCGGAACTTGACCCGGCCTTGCGGTGTGTCGGCGTACCCGGCCCCGAAGCTTCGGCGCAGGGCCTCCCAGGGGATCAGCGTAGGCCGCTGCAGATAACTCGCGCGCCGCGTCGCCCACGCATACAGATCCAGGGCCAATGGCGACCTTTTCAGCGCTCTGATTGCGCGGAGGTCGAGCGGAACCGGCGCTTCAACGAGCTGATCGAAGAATTTCTGTGAAAGCGTCACGCTCGACTGCGGCAGTGGAGTGCGCGGCAACTTTTGCGGTGCCCACCAGAGATCGAATTCCTCCGCCAGCAGGAGATTGGAGCCTCCAACGTTGCTCTGCGGATTGCTCATTTCTCCAGCGTGTCGAGATCGCCGCTCCGAAGAGGCGCTCCATCTGATTCCTGAACCTGGGGATTGTTCCCCAGTGACCGCCTGTGCATTGCAAGCCGAGCTGCCCCATGAAACTCGAAAGAGAACGTCCCAGCTCCAACCTTCGATTCCGGGTCCGCAGAGCTTCGGATGTCATCCAGATGAGAATCAGCCTTGGATAGGCCCCGTAAGGAAGGCCAGCGCCGCCCAAATCCGTAATCGAGAGCGTTACGTCGCCATCGGTACGCGTGTATTGCTTCCCCGGTTGCGCGCTGTGAGGCAGAGTCGTTTGAACGAGCATTCTCGCCATGAATCCGAGTTCATTGGCCTCAATGGCGGTCTCACGGTGCAACGAGTCTATCAGCGCGAGCGTACGCTCAGAGCGGAATCCTCGCCCGTCGGAGGGCAGCGCGTTCGAATTACTGCCGCTTCGACTCTCAGTGCCGACGTTGCAGCGGGGATTAGACGGCGTTTGTTGCCGTAGCTTTTCTTGATTGGCGGGCCAGAGTATGGACCGGATGCTTGTCAGATCTGAAGACACTCGCTGCCACCGTGGATTCAGACCGCTGGCTATGTCTGAGAAAATGCTTTACGTAAAGAAATGCGCATTTCAATATGTCGCAGATCAGGCTACAATCTACTTGCGTTCTTATATCATTATTGACATGTACATTTCAATATATTCCGCAGATGCCGAGGTTTACTCTTCGCGAGAAATTGACTACTATCAGCAGTTTTTTCGAGCCAAGAGACGCAACAGCGAGCCAAGCTTTTGGACGAGTTGTGGGGAGGACGTTTCCTCCCTGTCTCCTGCCCGGCTGCGCCTGTCATCCGCCACCCTCCTCAGCGGGGTCCGTCCCTTCCCCCGCAACGCCCCCTCGGTAGTGCTCCTAATGGGCGCCGCCCCTCGCGCGCACAAGCCGTATCCCCAGTCTTCCTCCACTGCGTTCCGTGCAGACCTCCGCTACGCTTCGCCCCTTTCCGCTTCGCTCCAAAGGGTGGGAGATCCCCCTCGGCTTGCACTTGCTACCCCTGCCCTCGCCGCCGGGTGGCTCAGGGGTTGTTGGTTAACAACAACCGCCAATACCAAAAAGCCGAAAGGACAACCCGATGAGCACACTTCCCAAGTCAGCATTCCAGATGCTTCCGCTGTCACGACTCCATGAGTCCCCAACCAATCCCCGGCGCGTTTTTGACGAAGCTAAGCTTGCTGGAGCTTGCCGCCAGCCTTAGAGCGCAGGGGCTGATTCAGCCCATTGTCGCCAGACCCAATGCCGATGGCTTTGAAATTGTCGCTGGCGCACGTCGCTACCGCGCTGCGCAGCTTGCCGAGCTTTCAGAGATTCCTACCCGCGTTGTATCTCTGACCGACGAGCAGGCCCTTGAATGGGCACTGATCGAGAACAGCCAACGAGTCGATGTGCATCCCTATGAGGAGGCGCAGGGTTTCCAACGGCTTCTTGACCTCCCCGGATATGACGTAGCCTCCCTCGCAGAGAAAACCGGCAAAAGCGAGAGCCTTGTCTACGCCCGACTCGCCTTGCTCCAACTCATTCCCGAAGTTGCCGAGGCATTTCAACAGGAACGCATCACCGCCAGCCACGCAAACCTGATTGCGCGGCTTCCTCAGGATCGCCAGAAGGATGCTTTTGAACACTGCTGGCGCAAAGACTGGCAGGAGAACGAAGCCCACTTGCTCCCGGCAAAATACCTGTCGGCATGGATCGATAACAATGTGTACCTCCCACTGGACGAAGCGCCATTTGACCGGGAGGATACGAGCCTCAATCCTGCCGCCGGGGCATGCTCCGATTGCCCGCGTCGCAGCGGATTCAACACTTCACTCTTTTCCGATGTCTCCGGGGATCAATGCATGGATTCCGATTGCTATCGGGTCAAGCTCTGCAGAACATGTCCAGCGAGAGGTTGCGGCAAAGCCTGAGTTGGTTCAGATCGAGACTGCATATCGAAGCCCGAAGGAGCGTCATCCGGATACGCTGGGTCGCAACGAATACACCGACCTTGAAGCGCTTAAGGATGAAGGCGAAGATGGCGCAGAAATCACACCGTGCGAATCATCCAAAACGGCCATCGTCGTGTACGGCGAAGGCGCGGGCACCACTCGGACCGTCTGCACAGACCCGAACTGCCCCGTTCACCATCCGCGCAGAGTAATTCCAATCGACCCGGAAGCCGAGGCCAGGCAGCGAGAGATCGAGAAGGAACAGGCAAAGCGTAAGCGACTGCTGAAGCGTCGGACAGAGTCTTTCAATCGGATTCTCGATAACGCTCCCGCCACCTTTAACGGACCGCAGCTTCGGGTTCTGCTCCGCGCCTTGATTCACATCGATCCATACGACTTCATTGACGATGTGGCTGCGCATTTCGTCGGCGACGACGAAAACAACCAGCAGGGGGCCGAGGAGGTTCTGCTCTCGGTAATTGACGGACTGGACGACGAGAAACTTCCCGGCTTTGCTCTCCGCCTCGCTCTCACAGGTCATGTGGATGTTCCCCGCGACGGCGAAATCGACCACTTGACGGAGGCCGAGAAATTGTTGGTCCCTGTTCAGCCCAAGGCGGCTCCCAAGAAAGCTACAGCCAAAGCAGTGAGAAAGCCAGCAAACGCAAAGTCGAAATCAGCCAAGAAAAAAGCCGGCAAGAAAGTCGCGGCGTAACCACGGATGGGGCCAGCAATGGCCCCATCACTCCAGAGGAGGAGACATGCTGCAATTCACGTACAAGCTGAAAATCACTGAGCGGGTGAAGGGCAAGTGCAGCCGTCATCCCCGCTACAACCCTGAGAAAGATGGCCGCGCTGGAATCCGCGGTGGCTGCTCTTGCTGCTTCTCTCTCTATGACCTGTATCAGGCTCGCATCGCGTTGGACGCCGCTCAACGCGAGTTCATCCGCAGAGCTGCGCCATGGACTCGCCCACGCGAACCGCGTCGCACAAATCCGCGAGCGAGGCCGAACCATCGCCAGAAGTTCCATGAATTGTCGATCATTCAATCGCTGACTTGGTCCCTGAGTGACTCTCCCTATTCGCATCAATTGACAACAAATCGCGTGGATAGATGGACACCCGCCGACATTTGAATTCCTGACCTGCGCGGACGAGTGGCCGATCAACATTCGGGTCCACTGACCGCGAAATTCTCTCAAGTCGGAATCCAACCTTTCCGAACTGGCGGTTCTACGCCAACTTTGAAATCTCGTCGCTCACCTGCGCCGCGATTCCGTCGACTCTTCCCTTCGACAAAAGGTAAGCGCCCGCAATCTGATCCTCGCTATGGTTTGCCATAACAAATATCTGCGCGGAGGCAGAGCTGAGAAGCTTCGCCAGGCGGCTTGAACTATCCACATTGTTTCTCGGTGCACCGTTGAATCGCACTCGTTGTGAGAGCGAACAACTGCTCTCTTGGCCATGGCCTGCTATTAACTGCCTTCAGTATTTGGCGCTGAGATTCGATCCGACTACTAAACTCGCCCATGAATTTCCGCCTTTTCCGTCAGAGCCTTCATCCATCGGTTTATTGATTCACACTCAGAGCACACGAGCTGGATTTCTTCAGCTCGGATGTCCGTCCCCGTGCTACGCGTGCAGAGAATTCGAGCTCTTCTAAGATTCGATAGCAGTCACCCGAAATCGGGGGTTTAAATTTCGCAGGCAGTCTCAATGCTGCATGACGAGAGAATAGTGTCTGACCCAAAACCCCTAACGCAAAACACGTCGCTATATTGCGAATACTTAAAAAGAGTGCGGAAAGGTCAAATACGGTGCTGGACATGTTCTCATTTAGGGATGAAAATGCCTCAAGAAAAACCCCGTAGAACTTGCTGCAGTCCGATTGACAATTTGAGTAGGGGGCCGGCCGGCCAAGTGTCTGAGGAAATCGCGACGATCTTCCGAATAAAGCAACCGTGACTCTAGTGAAAGGTGCCACGCGAATGGGTTCCCCTTCTGCCACATGGCCGTCATCTTATTGTAGGAATAGATCGAATACTTAGCCGGGTCGAGACGATCATCATGCTTGGAGACAAGTGCGAGAAGGTCGACGTCTGAATCGCGGTCAATCTCTCCCCTGCATACGGAACCAAAGGCGTATAGGTGCAAGTGGCTACCTCCGGTTAAACCGCTTGATGAGGATCGATGTTAACGCTGCAAATGAAATGAGACGAGTCGTCGCAATAATTGCTAGGTACATGTTTCCATATTGAGCGAAAGTCCGCACTCCGAGAAAGACTTCTGGGGCCACCCACAATCCCTCGAAGTAAGCTTTTACCTGGCTCGGGTCACCGACTCGATTTGCGTGGTAGATGGACATCAACAGGAATAGTACGACGAGGGTCCTTAGGAGTCTGGCGGCACTTTCCCCATCGCCCCATACAAAATGCAGCGCCCTAAACCAAAGCCATTTGAAAAACACCGCAAGCCGTTTCCAACCTGGATATTTGGTCTTCCGATAGTAGTCCGCCTTGGAATGCCAAGCCTCATAGAGATGCGTCTTGGTTGCCTCCAACTCAATCTTAATGGCTTTATTCACGGATTCAGAGTCCCCGAGTTGCTGGTAGTTGACACGCAAACTTCGCGCGAACCTTGCCTTCAGGTTCTCTAAGTCGGGTGCCTGAGTTTCTAGGATGTCGGGTGTAATTTGGGTCTTTTCAAATGTCGCGTATTCGAATTGACAGTCACTAAATGACGAGCCATGGAAGTTTGTAGACACGAACCTGCAACCCGTGAAATCGCAATTTAGAAATTTACAGCTTCTTAAGTAGCACCCATCAAACGTGCAATATCTGAAACTCACTCTCGTGAAGTTTCTGTCCTTCGCAGAGAGTCTAGCGAACAAATGAAGCTGGTACGCGACATTTGATTCGTCTTCGGCAAATCGTTGATCTTCGCAGCGAACAACGAGGGTGTTCGGAGAATACATTTGGGGCCTCACGTTCCTGGGTGCCACTTCAATAGATGTCCAAGTGTGACTTAGCGCCGAGTGACTCTTCGACCCACCATTAGCCGACGATCGAAGGCTTCGGATACTACTCGCCTGCGATCTACAGAACCCGATGCGCGCGGATCTCTTGCCGAAGCTCATCGCGAAGAGCGCGGCTCTTCCGAAGTTGCTTGAAGAACTCCTCCAGCATGCTCACGACGATGGCATTTACGCTGACGCTCTCGGTCTCGGCCCATTCCCGCAATTTCACCCGAGCTTCGTTACCGATATGAAGCAGCATGGGGTTTGCGAGGCCAAGTCCGGTTTTCCGGGTTTGAATGATCGTGACTTCGCTCGTGTCCACGTGCGCCATGGCAAACAAGACAATGCGTGACAGGTCTCCTGCCACGTGAGCTTCTTCGATGATTTTTTCCTTGAGTTCTACGGGGAGGCGCAGGGTCATACCCACGCGATCGTCAGTCCAGCGCTGGCCCTCTTTGTTTCCCTTCCGAGCCTTTGTAGCTTTCTTCTGAGCCAACTGTCATCCTCCGGCAACCTGGCCGGGGACACACTACTCCCCGGCTCGCATGGGGGTATACGGACCTTTGAACAGAATATCCTTTTCTACCCGTACGAAGAACCGATAACCAGGTCGAACCTTGATCGTAGGTTGGATGTTCAGATTCCGCCGAGTCACCTCTACTCCAAGCTGGCCGACCTGTTGCCCCACTGCTGCGCCGGCCTGCTGAGACACGCTCTGGTTCTGGAGCACGGAGGAGTTCTGACCTTGACTCAGCTCAACTCCCATTGCAAATAAGGAGGTTAACAGCGCGCCGGAGAAAAGTCGAGCCCAGTGGCTGTCCACCTGATCCCTGTATCCGGTTGCTCCCTGGCTGTCGTCGCCTTCGAATGCGCCCAATTGCAGCGAACTCCCGTCGGGAAAAATGACTCGATTCCAAACCGCCTGTAAGGCGTCCTGGCCGTAATTGACGTGTGAATTGTACATTCCAATAAGCGTTGACCCGGCGGGAATGAGCAGATACTGCCCGGTGACCGAGTCATAGACGTTTTCCCGGACCAGGGCGCGGATCATTCCCGGCAGATCGGAGTTCAGCTCCTGCTCCAGCACGGCGGGGATCAGCCATCCGGATTTGACTTCGAACTTTCCCAGCGCCGCGGTGCGAGCGCGGGGGAGGTAATCACTTTCCGTCTTCGAGTTTGCCTTGCCGGCGAAACCCTCTTTATCGAACTGCCCATTCTGCCGCTCGAAATCGCTGAGGTTCTGTTCAGAGTCTCCGCGCGATCCGGAAAGCTGTGTTGCGGGACGCCGGCAGCTTGATCGGCTCTTGCCCTTAGAAGCGCGGCCCCGATTGACTGCAATGGGTCAGCTGTCGCCGGTTGCTGGCCTGACTCGGTCTCATCGCCCAAACGAATTCGAGGCTCCTTTGATAGAGGTGCTGGATTCGATGGCCTCCTGCTCTCGTTTGTACAACTCCAACCGCCGTTCTTCGGCAAACGAGAGGGAACCATTCGCGCCAGTGGACACGGGCGTCTGCGTGTATTGGAGCGGGGGAATTGAAGTGCGCCCGGCCCCCTGCGTTCCGTTGCCCTGGGTTGCGGCACCGTCTGCTGTTTCGCCTGTAATCGAAGTGCGAGGACCCATCGACGATGGCAGCATGGGTGGTACCTGTATTCAAGCCGAGCCGTGCTTGATCATTCATCCAGCTCTTCTCGGAAACCGTTGCTGGCCCGGTAGCCGCGCGGGGCGCATCGGCCTGCACCGTTTTCTTCATCTTCCGGTTCTTCAAGCCATGCTGCATATAGCCCGCAGCGAGTACGACCAGGCCGATGACGATCAGGCCGGCCAGGGGCCGAATTCTCTTCGCTTTCGGTGTCTCTGCTCCACCGACGCCGCGAACTACGCTGTCCAGGTCGGCCTCGACAATGTTCCTGGCCTCTGCTTCACCGGCGGTCTCGGTTCCCCATCGCGCTTTGGATCTGTGTTTCGCACTTTTTCTTCAGACATGACTAGCCCCTCCCACCTGGATTGGCCGAGCTTGCATAATCCTGGGCCCGGGTAATCGTGACTTTCTTCTGCTTTTTGCCGACTCCAAGCAGGAGAACGCCTTTGTCGAAGAGGCGATCCACGACATACCGATTACCATCGACGCGGAAATTCACCAACTCAGTCTTCCCATTCACGTCGATCATTAACGTGGGAACTTCGCGGAATCGTCCGTCGTTCGGATAGTAGATGTAAGTGTGCTGGCCGTCGTCCAGGACCCGCACAGGCCTCATGTCGTGATCACCATCCAGCTCGTAATCGAAATAGAGATGATCCAGTGCATTCGGGGCCATGGCAGTTCCACTGTCAGGCGAGGATTTGTCCTTTCTTGATTCGGCTGCTTGGGCGCTCCGTGCGGCAGCATCTTGCTGTGCCTGAAACGCGGACCACTTCGCGGGATCGTCGCCGGGATAGCGAAACGCGACGGCGGAAATGTAGCGCGTGGCATCGGAGACCAGGCGAACGACGTAGGTTCGGCGATCAGTGGGCACAACCAGGTCAGTATCCAGCCCAGCTTCAATTGGCTTGATGACGAGCAACGCCGTTTGCGTCAAGCCGGAGCCGGACGCCACTGGAGTTACCTCCCAGCGCCGGCCGTCGCCAATCTGCGGCGGACTTTGGATATGCTCTCCGGGTTCGAGTTCCAGAGCGCACACTCGAAGAGGCGCGCACACCACTACCGGCATACCCTCTCCGAACGTGTACAAGACTCGCCCGTCCGCTCCCGGCGTTGGCAGGTTGAAACCGGACTCCCACGCATCTGCCACCAATGCTGCGCTGGCAGCAGTCGCATTCAGCTCCACATGAGGTGCGCGCCAATCAGGCGGAGCGCCAGCGGGCTTTGAAGCCCCGCTGGCTGCTACGGAAGGAGAGCCGGTGTGCAACGGCGGAATTGGCGATGCGGATTGTCCGCGAAGCTTCTGTAATGCTCCGTTGAAGTCGTACTTTGAGAGGTCGTTGCCTTTTTGCGAAGTAGCCGACGAAGCATCAGAAGGCTTGGCATTGGTCGAGGGCGCCTTCGTTTGCGCCGACAATGAGCAAGCGATTCCAAGGAAAACTGCGATTGAGAACTTCATTTGCCTTGACCTCCATCTGATGACTGTCCGGCGACGCTGGTTGACGACGGACCGACAACCTCACCCCAGCTGAAGTTCGTGACGTACAGACCCAAGCGGATTGATAAGTGCCTGCTTCGAATCGTTCACTTCTTGAGTGTTGACCGTCACGATCGCGCGGTAGCGATGGGTGCCTTTCAATTGACCGAATAGATCGTGAGTCGATTCGCTCCAAACAACCTCATAGCTCTTCGAAGATTGCTGGACGATCGACTCGACCGATACGTCTACGGTTTCCTTCTGAAGTCTCGCGAACGGCGAGTTTTGCTGGTACCAATCTGTCAGGGCCAGCGAGGCAGCAGAACTCGCCGAAGCAAGTCCGTAGACCTCGTCCACCATCTTTCGCTGGACAACTGGGTCGATCACTACAGTTCTCAAATTGGTGATCCAGCGAGCGACGGTCGCTTCCTGAAGTCGAACATCCTTCACTGCAACCTGCTTTGCAGGAACGACGGGGACTGCACGGCCAACCTCGTCCAGCGCGACCACGTAGGGGACCGTGTGCGACCGGTAACCAATTGTGACCATGCCTGTCACGCAGACCAGCGTTGTAGACATGGATAGGAAGGCAATGAGCCTCCAGTGTTTGGCGCGAGAGATGAGATCTCCATAGCGTTCGTCCCACTCCTGCCGCGCAGCGGTATACGGATTCAGCGTCTTCGAAGTTGTTGCCACTGGCTATTCCTCTCCCTCCATCCGCAGTTGAGGCGGTGGAGTATGTTCGCTCCCGTCGTCAGGAACCAAGTTCCGATTTTTCTGCCTTCCGAAATTGAAGCGTGATTGGGGATTGCCGGAGTCGTCGGCACCGCTCTCGGCCGGGATCGGATCGTCACTCATGGGAGTTTCGGTTCCTCGCGATGGCCCTCCGGGAATGTCAGACGCGGAAGCGGAACTGGCCTCGGCAGGTGGACCTGGCGGTGGAGCCTTCCGAGATGGGATCGACCCCGCTTCCTGGCGGAGGCCCCACCGGTGCAGGCACTCCAGCGCCTCCAGCTGCAGCGTCGGCGGCGCCGGAAGCCATTGACGACGATGCTCCCACGGCCGCATCTTCCCCCCCAACAGCCCCGAGCGCCTCCATGCCACCGGCGCCTGCGGCAGCCATTCCACCCGCGGCGAGCGCACCCCCACTCGCTACTGTGGCAACAGCCAAGGCCGCTCCTGTGGCCGCCGCAGCACCCGCGTTTACAACGTCAGCACCACCGAGCCCAAGGCTCCCACTGGCTATCGATCCGGCCATCTTTGGAATCATCCAAGATGCGAACGCAAAGAGAAGCATCGACGCAATGGTCGGGAAGATCTGGAGCGCGGGTTGATCCGGTGTGTAACTGTCCATCGCCGTGACCCAATTTTGGGAGACGGTCTTGAAGACCCCGAGCATCAGGTAGTCAGCATCAGCCGAACACCAGTCGAGATTGCTAATGAAATGTACCTTTCAAAATAAGGCATAGTCCAGCGACTTCCCGCAAAGCCAAGGAAGATGTAGCCTGCCGTCATCACGATGATCGCTTCGAGCTTAGTGACGATATAGTGCAGCACAATGATGAGGTAAGAAGCGAAAACCATCACAATCATCAGAATTGTGGTCAGGGCCGCGCCGGTTTGGGTGAGCAAGTTAGCTCCGTTCACCTTGTCGAACAGATCACTGCAAATCTGGATGCCCTGCGCCATGATGTCGGATGGACTTTGCGCTGCTGAGAGGCCGGTTGCATTCGTACCGATGGTGATGAAGCTATTCACAATTGCGGGTATCCAGGTTTGTCCGTTGACTAGAACGGCGTAGAAGAAGGAAATCACCAGGAGCTTTTTGATCAGCGACAAGAAGAGACCCATGAAGTCGCTTTCCCGCAGAAAACTTGGTGCTGACCACGCGAAATCAATTGCTGCCAATAGATAGAAAAGCCTCGTGGCAGCCGCCATGATTGCCGGTATCCAGGCATTCGCGGCTGTCTGCACCTGTTGAAAGGTGCCGCCCACGTCGCTGGTAGCATTCTGGGCGTGCACGGTCGCCACAGTGCACACTAAGCCCGTTGCCACAAAGATGGTCTTTCGATTCATCAGATTCACTCTCTAGAACGTTTTCCCATCTGACTGAATTTTGGGCTTTGAGAAAAAGGTTGCGCGGGTCACTCCTGCGCAGACCTTCCCTCATCCGTACTCGCCCAGTCAGATGGAGCCTGCGAACGACGACTCGTGCACATGGGCGACAACTCTTGCCTGACGGAGTCATGTTTTGCAAGCCATGCTCCCATCTCATCCGGGGATGCCTGATCCGGATTGCCGCCGCCCGCGGCCATGAACTTCGCAACTATCTGGCTATCACTCACATGCCGGCAACCCGCCGCCATCGTGAAACCGATTAGTATGACTCCAATCGAAATCCGCCGCATGTCCCTCCTTAGAACGTCACACCGTCACTACTGATCGTCGCCTTGCCGAAGAAGTTGTCAGTGTCGCCTGCGTGGTCAAGTCTTTCTGGACCTGGGCCGACTGGAAAGCAGCTTTACTCTGCATGTCCGCCATCATCAGTTGACGCAACTTCATCAATTGCTCAGCTTGGTTTTCGGCAATCTGGTTACCGACCTCGATCGCTTGCATTCTTCCAACAGCCGTTGTGCTTTGGCCTTGCAGCGTCTTGAGAAGAGCTGCATCGCTGTTGAACTGGTCGTTCTGCAGCCCCGCGGCTTTCAGTGCGCCCAAGGTACTATCCAGGCTTGTTTGTCCCCACTGCGAATACTGCTGACCGTAGTTCGTCGTGCTTGCGTATCCTGGGAATCG
>CAWCCE010000010.1:0-678833 GCA_963793945.1 uncultured Acidobacteriota bacterium
AGTATGACCGAACGCGGCCTCACTTTTTCCCCCCGAACTGAAGTTGCTGTCCCGTCAATTAGTCTGACTCGAGTGTTCGGCTTAGGGGTTCAGCGCTCCAATTCAAACCGTCCTTCGCCGTGCACATGGACTTGAGCATCATTGTCCTGCGGAGCTTTTCCATCGTCGTCATGATCGTGGATCCTGTTGAGAAACTCCCTGCGCCATTTTGCCTAACGATTATGCGTCCGACAGGATGAAGAGAGAAATCAACCGTTGCTGGCAATGCTACGTCAATCGACGTTCTCGGAACGTGGGCGTCCCTCACTCCCATTGACTTGCCCTAGTCCCGGTCCTAAGATTTCAGCCCAATGATTGGGCAGACCATCTCGCACTATCGCATTGTCGAGAAGCTCGGTGGTGGTGGGATGGGCGTGGTTTACAAGGCCGAGGACACCGAACTCGGCCGCTTCGTCGCCTTGAAGTTCCTCCCTGATGATGTGGCACAAGACCCGCAGGCGCTGGAACGTTTTCGCCGTGAGGCACGAGCGGCGTCAGCACTGAACCATCCCAACATCTGCACCATTCATGAGATCGGAAAGAACGGCGCTCAGACCTTCCTGGTCATGGAGTACCTGGACGGGATGACGTTGAAGCACCGCATTGCTGGGCGTCCAATAGAAACCGAGGTCATTCTGTCATTGGCGATTGAGATTGCCGACGCGCTTGACGCAGCCCATACCGAAGGCATCGTTCATCGCGACATCAAGCCCGCAAATATCTTCGTGACCAAGCGCGGACACGCAAAGATTCTGGATTTTGGGTTGGCGAAGGTGACGAGCAAAGAAGCATCGTCAAGCGGCGAGACCGAGACGATGGCAAGTTCCGATCAGTTGACCAGTCCCGGCGCCATGCTGGGCACAGTGGCGTACATGTCGCCGGAGCAGGTCAAGGCTAAGGAACTCGACGGGCGCAGCGACCTGTTCTCGTTCGGTTCGGTGCTCTATGAGATGGCGACGGGAAGGCTGCCGTTCGAGGGATCGAGCGCCGGCGACATCTGCGGCCTGATCGTTCACCAGGAGCCAACCCCGATCTCCTCGTTGAATCCGAATGGCGTGGCCAGCCTGGAGCAGATCATCCGCAAGGCGCTGGAGAAAGATCGCGATCTGCGTTATCAGCACGCGGCGGACATGCGAGCGGATCTGCAGCGGCTGAAGAGGGACACGGAGAGCGGACGTGCCGCGGTTGCCATCACGGACCACGTCGGGACAGGCGACTCGCTCGTCCGGGAGGAGCGCATCTCCGCAGCGTCGGGTTCGGCACGGGTTTCGCGGTCGGTGGCGCCCGTGCCTCGCAAGTCACGAACGAAGCTCGCGAGCTACGGCGGTGCTGCGGTCTTACTCGGCACAGCCGCGATCACTGGCGGCCTCTACTACCGGTCCCATCTCCCCAAGCCCCTGACCGACAAAGACACCATCGTGCTCGCCGATTTTGCTAACAGTACTGGCGATGCTGTGTTCGACGACACGCTGAAGACGGCTCTCAGCGTCTCCCTGAACCAGTCACCGTTCTTGAATGTGCTCTCTGAAAACAAAGTGGCAGATACGTTGAAGCAGATGACCCGCCCGCCTAATACCAGGCTCACGCCCGACGTGGCTCGCGAACTTTGCCAGCGGGCGGCCAGCAAGGCCTACATTGCCGGATCGATTGCCAGCCTGGGTAGCCAATACGTGCTGGAGCTGAAAGCGGTGAATTGCCAAAGCGGCGATACAGTGGCGCAAGAGCAGGCCATGGCAGCGGCGAAAGAGAAGGTGTTGGACACGCTGGGCGAGGCCGTTTCAAAACTGAGAGGCGAGCTAGGCGAGTCTCTGGCCTCGGTGCAGAAGCTCGATGTTCCGTTGGAACAGGCCACCACATCGTCTCTGGAAGCGCTCCAAGCCTACAGCCTCGGCAGAAGAGCTCTTAGGGAAAAAGGCGAGGCCGCTGCCGTGCCTTACTTTCAACATGCCATCGAACTCGACCCAAATTTTGCCGTGGGTTACCTGGCGGTGGGCGATGCCTACTACAGTATGGCTGAGGTGGGACGCGCGAGCGAATATCTCAGCAAAGCCTTCCAGTTGCGAGGTCATGCTAGCGAGCGGGAACGGTTTACGATCGCCGCCCAGTATTACCACCTTGTGACCGGAGACCTGGAGAAAGCGGCACAGGCTTATCAGGAATTGATCGCCGGCTACCCACGAGACGCCGCAACCCATAACAGTCTCGGCGCCGTTTACACCTCGCAGGGACGGTACGACAAGGCGGCGGAAGAGTACCGCGAAAGCCTGCGGCTCGCTCCAGAATACGGGGGCGTATACATCAATCTCGCCTTTAGCCTACTAGGCTTGCAGCGGTTCGATGAAGCAGCACAGACGATCCGGCTGGCACAGGAACGGAAACTGGAGTATAGCGGGTATCCTGAAATTTTTTACGCGGTGGCTTTTCTTCGGAGCGACTCTTCGGCCATGGCGGAACAGCAGCGATTGTCTGCGGACAAACCCGAAGAAAACCAGATGCTTTCTCTCGCCTCCGACACCGAGGCATACGCAGGTCATCTCGGCAAAGCGCGGGAACTGACGAAGCGCTCCATCGACTCGGCGATCCGCGCCGACAGCAAGGAAACGGGTGCCTTTTGGCTGGAGAATTCCGCGTTGCGCGAAGCTGCCTTTGGCAACCTATCCAATGCCAGGCAAGTAGCGGCCGAAGGACTAAAGTTGGTTCCGGCGAGTCAAGGTGTGAAAGTCGAAGGCGCTCTTGCCTACGCGATGGCCGGAGATAGAACGCGGGCTCAATCTCTGGCGCAAGATCTTAACAATCTACACCCGGCAGATATGCGAATGCAGTTGCTATGGTTGCCCGCGATTAGAGGGCAGTTACTGCTGAACCAAAAGAATCCGGCTGGCGCGCTCAACGCCTTGCAATCTGCCTCCGCTATCGAATTGGGCGAAATCGAGTTTTTCACCAATCTTTCTTGCCTCTATCCCACCTACCTTCGCGGAGAGGCATACATGGCCACCGGACAAGGCAAAGAAGCCGCCGCCGAGTTTCAGAAGATCATTGACCACAGCGGCATCGTCTGGAACTGCTGGACGGGAGCGTTGGCGCATCTGGGCGTGGCTCGTGCCAACGCCTTGCAAGCGAGAACCTCACAAGGAGCGGATGCCGATGCCGCTCGCGTCCGGGCGCTCGCCGCGTACAAAGACTTCCTCACCCTCTGGAAAGATGCCGACCCCGACATCCCCATCCTGAGAGAAGCCAAGGCCGAGTACGCAAGGCTGCAATAGTCAACTCACGAAACCATGCGTGCTCACTCAGAATTACGGACTCTTTGATTCACTTCACAGGCGCGCGATTCGCCGTCTAAAAAGGCTGATAGCGGCTCTCTGATTCCTTGCGAGCTTTCGAGATTGATCCCGATGTGCGACCTATGGTTCGTACGAGAATACGGCGCCTCGAGTGATGGTTGGCAGTGTGTAGGTGATCGAGTCTCCGTGGCGTTCGCCTTTTACGGCCTGTGCTTCTCCCATGAACGGCAGGAAGGACGCCTTGCCTTCGGACTTCGATTTCAGAGTGACTTGCACTCCCTCTTGTGGCGTCTGGATGGGATTCGATCCGCCGACCAGGCCCGCGAAGTTGGCGAAGTAGCAGTTGATGTGGCCGTCGGCGGTACGAGCAATCGAAGTGGCCACGTGCGTGGAAGCTTCGATCTTTACGGAGTCTCCACCGGCAAGGGCGGCGAAGAATTCTTTCTGGGAATCGGGCGAGGCGCGATCGAAATCTTTTTCCTGCTCGTCGTTGTAGGCTTTGCCGGGATTTGCTGGAAGCCGAACAATGTTCGGCGAATCTCCGAGTTCGGTCGTGTCCGAACCGGCGATGACGACCTTTCCGCCTTGCGCGACGAAATCCTTCAGCCACGCCTGCTCGACATCGCCGAGAACACGGACGTCAGGCAGGACGATGGTTTTACCTTTGAAATCCGCCAGCGTGCGCGGAGTGACGATCTGAAACTCGAGATGCTTCTGCATGAGCAGAATCAGAGCGCCGCGGTAGGACGGAATAAATTCCTTGGCGAAGTAGTTCCGCGTTTCCGGAGAGAAGTACACCCCGACGGGATCGATGGGCGAGCGCGGCAGGTAGAACGTCTTTTCATGCGCCTGAATCCAGGTGAAGATCTTCTTGCGAGTCGGCAGATCGTTGGAGCCGGCCATGGAATGTCCGGGAGCGTCCCAGAAGTTGGAGCCAGTCATGATTTGTGACATGGCCAAGTTCATCATGGCTTCGCGGGCGTCGACTTTCTTGTCGCCGTCCCAGGAGTAGTTGAGAATCCACGTGGCTTTTCCCTGGGCGAAGGCGCGGAAGGAGTGCATGCCAACCTGGTAGCGGAACCAGTCGATCGGTTTGCGGCCCGAAGCCATGTGATCGCCGTTGCCGAATTCGTACTCGTGGGCGATAGCGTCGACGACCGCATAGAGGCTGTAGACATCGGCGCCGACGCGTACGGCTTCCTCTTCGATGCCCGGATAAATTTCAGGAATGGTTTTGATTTGAGGATTGATGGACTTGGCGTTGCGGTCGATTTCTGCGAGGAAGTCGGTAAACGTCTGAATGCGGAATTGCACCCACTTGCGGAAGTTCGTGTCGGAAAAATCTCCGAGCTTGAGATCATGCTTCGCGTCGAGACCGGTCTGCTGCTTGAACGCCGCGACGGTGTAATCGTCGAAGCTGGCCCAGGTATCTTCCCAGCCATCGAAATGCGTCATCCAGTAAGGGATGTCGATGTAGATGCCGTCGATGCCGGTGGCGGCAATCTGGCGGACCCGCTCCATGTAGGTCTTGCGCCACTCGGGCGCGTAAGGGCTGACCCAGACGTCTTCGTCGCCTTTTCGGATCCAGAAGGCGGAGCCGCCGCCGAAGATGGCTGGCTCACCGGTGATCTTGCGCTGCAGCCAGTCGGGATGGTCCTTGGCCATGGTGTGCGCGACCTGATCTCCATGAGCGGTGATGCACTCAGTGCCGGCGATGTAGACGAAGGCGTGGTTGCCAACTTTGTGCGCGGCGTCGGCGACGTCGTGAATGGCTTTCAGCTTCGCGGTCGGATCGAGGAAGCTCTCGTAACGTCCGGGAATGTCGTTGTCGACTTCGATGCCGGCGACGTGGCTCTCCTGCGCACGGCGGACGATCTCGGCAGCGTCTCCGCCTTTGAGGCCATAGGCGGCGATGCGGACGTAGTTGGTCCAGTCTTGCGGATGTTGGTCGGGGGCGGCGGGCAGGGTGGTTGCGAAGAGGAGGAGGGTGAATGCGATTTGTAGTTTCAATTGGGCCTCATATCAGTCTTTTGTCGCTGGAGAACACGGGGGCTAAAGCCCTTCGCTATTCCCGCTTAACGCGGCCCTAAAGGGCCGCTCTTCCACGGTTGTACGTAGATCCTCCGCGTCTGGTTTACGCGGTGGGCGGGACGCCGCCGGTTTCGTCGTTTTGTCCCAGGCCTACGGTTGTGCGCAGTGTCAGTGTGCCGTCGTCGTTTAATTTTTGGCGGCAAGCCCAGCGGACCGGGTAGCGTTGTCCCTTCACTTCGATTTCGGCTTTCAAGCCGAAGGCCCTGCCATTTGGTTCCTTTGGGCAGCGGGAATTTTGCCTGCCGCACTTTTCCCGGGAGCGGATATCCGGCATCGAGGCTGCCACTGAACAAAACTTTGTCGTCATTCGTGAGAACCGAAACGCGCAACACGCCGGGAACGGCGGCGATGCCGTCATTTGCAAATCCGATAATCAGTCCGGGATAGCCGCCCTCTTCGTAGGTCCACACCCATGAAGGGCGCACGCGATATCCAATTTTGCGGGCAAGTTCGTCGAGTGCGTCAGGGAATTGATGGTAGTAGTTGAGAATGCGATCGGCTTGAATGCGATGCCAGTTCCAGAGGGAAAAATAGTTCGCGCCGACGTCTTGCACGTGATGGATGGCGTTGTCGGTATAAGTGAGGCCGTCGTCGAGCTTGAGACTTCTGGGCGAACCGTCGGACATGCCGACTTCTACGGAAACTCCGGTCCAGGCAGGACGGTTGCTGAGTTCCTCGATCTGCTCGTTCTCGATGAAGATGGTGTCGGTGCGAAGCCAATTGAAACTGCGCACGGTGCGATCGAGCAATTCGGAGTTGCCGACTTTGCTGAAATCCGGCTGGGTGTTGGTGAGAAGTGGAGTTTTCTTGAAGCGTTCGAGTTGATGCTGAAGCATGCTGACGAACGTGTTTTCTGCGGTCACCGCATCAGGGAACGGATTCGTTTCGAATGGCCACGTGTGGCCCTCGCCCCAGAAACCGTACATGAATGTGTCGGTGTACTCGACGTCGGGATGTCCGTCGTAGGCGTCGGCGAGCAGATCGACGAGTTCACGGAACGCGGCCTGAAATGCGGGATCGTCGTAGCGTGGCTCGTAGCGGGTACGATTGAGCCAATCGCCCAGCTTGACCATGGGAATCTTGGAGCGGAGGAATTCCGGTAGTGGAGAATCCGGAATGTCGGGATTGCTGAGCATCACGCGGAAACCGATGCGCTTCTGGTAGCGGCGCGCCAGATCGAAAGTTACTTTCCAGTGTTCGCAGAGATCCAGTCGTCCGGGGCGCTCCTGCACGTCCTTCCAGTTCACGCGCAGGTACAGCTTCGATCCCAGCGGCAGCTTGACGAGATTCTCGATCGACTGCGCTTGCGACTCCCCTTCTTTTTTCGCGGGACCGACTTCATCACAGATGTAGGTGATCATTCCCATCCCATAATTCGGAACGATTTCCCGGGAGGGAGTGAGCGCCATGACAACATTCCAACTGGGATAGACGTCGGCGGAAAATGGTCCTTGATAAAGACGGTCGGAAACTGCAGGGCCAGAGCCGAAGTCGTATCGGTCGAAATTGTGAATAGGAATTTGAGCGAGCAGGGATTTCGCGCCGATCCCTGCTGCTGCGAGCGCACCACCGGCCTTCAGGAATGATCTTCGTTGCATGGTTCAGCGGAGGCAATCAACGGCTGAGCCTCGATCCTCAGAATTCGAAACGCAATCCGAATTGGAAGGAGCGTGGATTCTCCCCTGGCGCGTCGCCTGTAACCGTTCCGAAAAGCGGATCACCTACAGCCGAATTTGGCTGTCCGAAGCGCGGGTGGTTGGTGAAGTTGAACATATCCGCCCGGACTTCGATTCGCGTTCCTTCTTTGGGCACAAACGACTTGTAAACACCCAGATCCATGTTGTGAATGCCGTCGACGCGCAGCCCGGAAAAGTAACGCGGGGCGTTCCCAGGAATCTGGTCGCCGGGGTCCGCAAAGCAGTTGGCGTTGAGAAAGGTGGCAGGATTCGCCACGACTCCGACGTTCTGCCAGTCCAAGGCGGCAGTGTGCATGCTGGTTCCGGTCTTAAGTTGCGAGCATACGACTTGGGGGCGCTGGGTGCCATTCGCGAGACGGGCATTGGACATGCTGAGGGCCATCGGCTGTCCTGATTGCTCGGTGATGATCGTCGAGAGAGACCAGCCTCCGACCACGGCGTCGACCGCTCGATTCATATTGCCGCCGATCCATAGCTTGCGGCCGATGGGCAGATCTACGACGACGGCGAGCGCGAGCCGCTGCGGCGTGTCGTTGGCGCTGATACTGTGCTCAAAATTCAGACGGTCCAGTTGCTGCGGAATGCCGGCTCCAAGCGAACCTACCCAGTTGTTTCGACCTGCCGACGAGTCGTCGGTCGACTTCGAAATCGTGTAGCTACCCTCAAAACTGATGTGGTGCGTAGTGCGCTTCTGGAAGCGAATCTGCAAAGCGTTGTACCAGGAACTGGCTTCCTCCAACATCAGTCCTTCGAAGTCACCATTGAATTGCGGGTACTTGTTCAACAGAGTGCCCAACGGGAGCGTGGACTGGCCGTAGTTCGAATTCGGTTCGTTGAAGCAGGGATTGGAAGGGGTCGACGTACAGGGGGTATTGAACATGGAATAAAACGGATTGCCCACTTGCGTCTGAAGGAAGTTGCTTACGCAGCTATCCGCCAGACAAGTTGGGTCGGTCGGAGTGACCGCCGTAGCAATCTGCGCTAGCAACGATGACGGGATGAAGTCCTGGTTGTTGGTGCCGGACCATGGGAGATGGGTGCTGCGGTTGGCGGAGTAGTCCACGCCGAGCACGATCTGGCTGGGGAGCAGCCGCTGGATTCCCACGTTCCACTGATAGATGTTGGCGTCCCGCGCAGCCGTCGTGCCCAGATCGTTCGGGTTCTGGTAGCCCCAATTCGCAAACTGGCCGTACTGTTTACCTTGAGGACCGGTAAAACCGCCAGGGAACGGGTTTTCCAATGTTGCGGATTGAGTGGCGAAATTGTCGTTCGTAAAAAACAAGTTCGCGGTCTTGCGGAAGGCCGAGCCGGGATACTGGAAGTTTGTGGCCGGACTCATTCCGAAATAGATGCCCGCCCCGCCACGTACCACTGTTTGGGGATCGATCTGGAACGAGAAACCCAGCCTCGGCCCAACATCTTTCCGGTAGGTCGGAACCGTTCTCATGCTAGACGTCGGGAATTGCGTTGTGCCGAGCAATTCCGTCGATGATGGGTAATTCAATCCGGCCGACTGCATCATTGCCTGGGTGCTAAGCGTGCCCGCGGGAGCCGTGGCCGGGACGGAATTCAGCGGTATATTCACGCCGCTGTCGGCGGTGAAGTTGCTGAACTCGATCTGGTTGCCGCGCGATGTGTAAGGCGAACTCCACTGGTAACGCAGTCCCAGATTGATCGTGAGTTTCGGGGTCACCTTCCAGTCGTCCTGGATATAAAAGCCGGTCTCGAGCGACCGGTTCGCGACGGAAGGAGTTACGACCAGCTGACTGGAGGCGTTGACATTGTCGCCATAGCCAAACGCGAGGCTGGCGAAGGGATTGCCGGTTGGGTTCCCCGAAGCATCGGTGTCGCTGTTCGGATTCTGCGATGTCGTGTCATCGGTGAAGGTCATGAAGCCGCTCGGGTAATTCGGCTGCCAGAAATTGTTGTAGAAGATCCTCTGCTCGCCGCCGATTTTGATCAGATGAGCAGCCTTGGAAATCACCAACTGGGATGAATAGCTGAACAAGGTGTGCGCAAAAGTTGTGTTGATACAGCACTGATCGTAGAGATTCGTCCAAGGCAAATTTCCCTGCATCAGAAACGTCGGCATCTTGTCGATGCCATTGGCCGTTTGAAAAACGGAAGGCAGTCCTTGAACGCCAGAGGGTAATGAGGCGTTGAAACTGGAGATCGTGGGGATACTTGGGAGAGAGAGTTCGTGAACGCGGTCGACTCCCACATGGCTCGTCCAGATGATCCGCGAGTTGATGGTCCTGGTGTATTCGAAAGAAGCGTTTTGCGCCACCGTTACGCCGCTCTTGATTCCGTCATTATCGAAGCCGTCGCCCAAGGTCAGAGGAGTCGTAAAATTGCTCCAGCCGCGGCTGTAGCGTCCGCTGATGCGGTTCCGGTCGTTTAACTGGTGGTCGATCTTGATGTCAAACTGGTAGTCCGGAGCTTGTGACAACGTCGTGTAGTTGTAATTGTTGAACTCGTTGGCATTACTTGGCTTCGGATAGAGATTGAGTACAGCCAGTCCGATGGGATCGAGTTCGCTGGGCGGGATCACGTTCAACTGGCCGTTGTACTGCACTTGCGGTCGATTCACGCACGGATTCCCACATCCGAGCGCGGTCGGGTCGTAAATAGCATTGGCCGTTGCCGAAAAATCGCCTTGGCGTTCGGCCAAGGTTGGTACCGTCACCACTCCGCTTTGCGAACTGGCGCTTCGAACTTTCTCGAAATCAACGAAGAAAAATGTACGGTTCTTAATGATCGGCCCACCCAAAGAGAATCCGCCCTGGTCGCGCTTGCTATCTGGTTTGGGGTTGGGGGCAGGATTAAAGAAATCGCGCGCGTCTAGTTGCGAGCGCTGCAAGAAATACCAGCCACTGCCGTGAAATTGGTCCGTACCGCTCTTCATCACCATGTTTACGACGGTGCCGCCGTTATTGCCGAACTCGGCCGAGAAGCTGTTGTTCTGGACCTTCATTTCCTGCATGCCCTCGACCAGGGGCTCATAGTAGACGTTGGAATTTCCGCCTTCGCCTTGTTCCGGCGCGCTGATCAGGGCTCCGTCAAGCCGGATTTCAGCGGTCGCGTTGCGCTGGCCGTTGGAAGTGAAATTTGTTCCTGATGGATAGTTATCATTGGTACCTGATCCCGCCACTTCGGTCACGCCCGCCGCCAGGAATGTCAGGCCGAAGAAGTCGCGGTTCGCCAGAGGGAGTTCGTGCACATATTCGCTGCTGATATCGGTGCCCAGAGTGGCGCTCTCGGTATCCAACAGCGGAGCGGTCGTGCTGACCTCCATCGTCTCGCTTACGCCGAGAGGGTGCATCACGAAATCCACCGTGGTTTGCTGATCGACCTGCAATACGACATTCTCTTTTTCGGAAGAGCGAAAACCCGACGCCTGGACGGTTACCTTATAAACCGCCGGACGCAATTCGGTGAAGAAATACTGACCGTGTTCGTCGGTACTGGCGCTTTGCCCGATGTTGGTTCCAACGTTCGTAATGGTGACCGTTGCTTTTACGACTATGGCGCCGCTCTGATCAGTGACCGTTCCACGTACTTGGGCTTGGTACGCGCCCTGGCCAGCTGCCGCCGCAACCATCAAAATCGAAGTCGCGAACAGGGCTAAACAATAGGCGAACAAACGGGAGCTGTGACGGCAGACACGCATGGCGTCCTCCACAGAGTGACTTTCATATTATTACGAGTGACAACTATTACTTTCGTTTATGGCGAAAGTCAAGTCAAATCGGAGCGAAAAGTTGAATGCCGCCCAACGAAAATACAGACGCAGAAGGGGCAGCTGGACGGGCTGCGGAACGGAGTCTCCTTGGGAATTGTCGGGTCGAAGCCTTAGAGCGAGCGCGGCAGCAAAGAAGCATCTTACGACTGCTTTCTTCTTGTTGCGAGGTGTTTCATATCGTAGTCTGTTCGGTTGTTGGCTCCATCACGCTAGCTCATATAACTAAGGATCCCGGATGACACGTCTTCTTTCTATCAGCTGCGCACGCTTCGTGATCGTTTGTGCTGCTCTTCTGCTTCCGGTTGCGGCCCGGTCCGCATCCGGAGTGCAAGCGATCCGGCAGGGCGACGATTTGACGCTCTCGAATGAGTCCATCTCCGCCACCTGGGCTGTGCGAGGTGGTGCGCTCCGCTTTCAAAGCGTGACGAACCATTTCACGGGGACGACCTTGACATCCCACAGCGATACGTTCGAGTTCATTCCCAAAGAAGGGCCGGTGCTGAATTCTTCGGAATTCAAGATTGTGTCGGAGCCGGTGATGGAAGAGATCCCAACGGCCGCGAATTCATCTAAGGCGGCGGATCACGTCGCGGGTAAGCAGATACGTATCGAGCTCGAGGACCCATCCGGCAAACTTCGAGTTACGTGGAGGGCAATGCTGCATGACGATGCGAATTACTTTCGGCAAGAAGTGACTATTCGCGCGTTGAAGGAGCCGAGTGCACTGGCGAGGATTGTGCTGGTCGACCTGCCGGTGCCGGGCGCCTCGGTCTCGGGACAAGTGAAGGGATCGCCCGTCGCCGCAGAAACGTGGTTCCTGGGCTTCGAACACCCTTTGTCCGAATGCCGTGTGCGCGAGTCTCAGGCATCGTGCTGGATAACGCGTGAACTGCCGCTGCGAGCAGGCGAGAGGGTGACCTATTCGGCGGTGTTGGGAGCGGCCCATCCGGGGCAGCTTCGGCGCGACTTTCTCAGATACGTGGAACAAGAGCGCGCGCACCCTTACCGAACTTTTCTGCACTACAACACGTGGTACGACTTGGGATATTTCGATCGCTACAACGAGCAGAGCGTGCTGCAATCGATCAACGGATTTGGCGAGCACCTGACAAAAGAGCGGGGGGTGAAGCTCGACAGTTTTATGCTTGACGATGGATGGGATGATCCGACGACCCTGTGGCAGTTCAATCCAGGATTTCCTTCCGGCCTGGCGAATATATCGAAGGTGGCTGCCGAATACGGAGCAGCGCCCGGAATCTGGCTCTCGCCGTGGGGTGGTTATGACAAGCCGAAGGTGCAGCGGCTGGCGTCGGCGAAGGCACAAGGATTTGAGACGAACGAAGGTGGATTTGCGCTGTCGGGTCCGAAATACTACCGCTACTTTCGCGATGCTTGTTTCGAGATGATCGACAAGTATGGCGTGAATCAGTTCAAGTTCGACGGTACAGGCAACGCAAATGAAGTGATCCAAGGAAGCGAATTCGATAGCGACTTCGATGCCGCCATTCATCTGATCGGCGAGTTGCGTGGAAAGAAGCCAGATATTTATATCAATCTGACGACTGGGACTTATCCCTCACCATTCTGGCTCATGTATGCGGATTCGATCTGGCGCGGCGGAGAAGATCATTCATTTGCTGGCGTCGGATCGAATCGGCAGCGGTGGATCACGTATCGCGATTCGCAGACCTATCAGCGGGTGGTCGAGGATGGTCCGTTGTTTCCGATCAACTCGCTGATGCTACACGGCATGATCTACGCGCGCGACGCAGAGCGATTGGGAAGCGATCCCGGTCACGATTTTGCGGACGAAGTTCATTCGTATTTCGGCACGGGGACACAGCTGCAGGAGATGTACATCACGCCGTCGTTGTTATCGACGCAGGATTGGGATGTGCTGGGTGAGACGGCGAAGTGGTCGCGAGCAAATGCGCAGGTGCTGAAGGATACACATTGGATCGGCGGCGATCCGGCGAAGCTGGAAGTGTATGGATGGGCAGCGTGGTCGGCGGAGAAGGCGATTGTGACGCTGCGAAATCCGAGCGACCGCGCACAGGACTTCACCGGCAGTCTGGCTGAGATGCTGGAACTGCCCGCTGGGAGCGCGTCGGGATTTGCGGCGCGAAGTCCGTGGAAGAATGATGCGAATATGTCATCGCTGACAATCTCTGCAGCGGAACAACATACGTTTCACCTGCAACCGTTTCAAGTCCTGACATTGGAGTTGATGCCGGGGAAATAGCCGCCCGGAACGCGCGAAGGCGACTGCGCCATTGCCAGCGGGGACTTGTAGTCCCGGCCAGTGCCGTTTTTGCGGATGCACTTACTCTTCTGGCCGGACAATCGTTGCCACCACGCGTGATACGATCTCGGTACAGTTTTGATCCTGAAGGCTGCAGTCACTCCCCATGAAAGCCGCAATTCTCGCTTCTCCCCGGCCCGTTTCTGAGCGTCCGTTACAGATTGTCGATGCGGCGGATCCGCGTGTGCGTTCGGGACATGTGCTGCTGCGGGTGCGAGCCTGCGGCGTGTGCCGGACCGATCTGCATATTGTCGAAGGGGAGTTGCCGCCGAAGCAGGTTCGCATTATTCCGGGGCACCAGATTGTGGGAGAAGTAGTGGACGGCGCAACAGCTGAGCTTCCGATGGGCGCACGCGTCGGCGTGTCTTGGCTTGGGGGCACCGATGGAAGCTGCGTCTATTGCCAGAAGGGAATGGAGAATCTCTGCGACGCGATCGTCTTTACCGGCTACTCAGTTGCAGGAGGGTATGCGGAGTACGCTTTCGCGCGCGCTGATTTTGTCTACCCGCTGCCAGAGGCGTTAGACGATTTGCACGCTGCGCCGCTGCTCTGCGCGGGGATCATTGGCTTCCGGAGCCTGCGCGTGGCCGGCGTCGAACCGGGAGAGCGCGTCGGACTGTTCGGTTTTGGCGCGTCGGCTCACCTGGCGATTGCTGTTTTGCAAGCGTGGAAGTGCGAGGTGTATGTCTCCACTAGGGGGAAGTCTCATCGGCAGTTGGCTGAATCGTTGGGAGCGACCTGGATAGGGAGTGAAACGGAAAAGCCTCCAGTGGAACTGGATCGTGCGGTAACGTTTGCGCCGAGTGGAGACGTGGTGGTGGCTGCGCTCAGCAGCCTGCGGAAAGGTGGAGTGGTGGCGATCAATGCCATTCATCTTGATCGCATTCCTCAGTTCGATTACGACAGTCTGTTGTGGGGTGAGCGGCAGATACGCAGCGTGGCAAATATGACGCGGGCAGACGCGCGGGACTTTCTCGCGCTGGCGGGTCAGATTGGGTTACAGCCGAAGGTCACGGTGTTTTCTTTGGATCAGGCGAACGAGGCGTTGATGGCGGTGAAGAATGAGGCGGTCGATGGGGCGGCCGTGATTGTGCCTTAGGGGCGCGGATCGTTACGAGGGACACTCGGCTTCGCCTTCGCGCACGGACGAATGCGTCCATGGCCACAGGATTCTGATTCCGTGACTACGCGATGCTGATAAAGAGGATGCAGAAGGCAATGGCTTGAGCCAGTTCACTCCAGCCTAATTTGCGGACGGCCAACGGTGCGGGTTTCTGGATGAAATAAAACCATCCGCGGAAAAGTAGTGGCACGAAAGCGAGCGAGGCGAACTTGGGGAA
This sequence comes from uncultured Acidobacteriota bacterium, assembly GCA_963793945.1. Classification (GTDB taxonomy): domain Bacteria; phylum Acidobacteriota; class Terriglobia; order Terriglobales; family Acidobacteriaceae; genus Sulfotelmatobacter. Next base: position 14,496 of record CAWCCE010000010.1, read on the forward strand.
TAATCCTGTGACGCAGGCGAAGGTGAGAGCCGCGGTCAGAAGTAATTGTCCGAGGGCGAAGGCCCATCCGCGGGAAAGCTTGTTGCGCAGACCTTCGACGCGGGTGGTGTGGAGGCGCAGTTGTACGTAATGGATCTGGTTGCCGGCGAAGAGCAAGTTGGCGATCCAGAGAATCCAAGCCGTGGGGTCAAGCTTTCCGGTAATGACGTAGTAGGCGGCTGGGGCCGAGGCTGTTAGGCCGATGGTGCCTACGATCTCGGAGAGCATGCGGAGTCTTTGGGTGGAGCGCTTGCTGCGGGGCTGTCGACACATGATCTTCAGCAATGCTTGCGCGCCGAAGAAGAATCCGGCGGCTGCACCTAGCGGCCAAAGCAGAGAGTTACGGCCTCCCCAGAGCAACATGCTTGATGAGAGAGCCGCCACCGCGCCTAAATAGAAGACAGCAAACATCGTGGACTGGCGTTCTTCTTTGGTCTCGGCACGCAGAGCTGAAATACCGAGGAGGCTCTCGAGCGGAGTGCGAAGCCAGAAGAGGGCGAGAGCGGTCGTCAGCAGAAGAATAAAAGGGAAGGCGATTGCTGCTTTGGCGGAGCGCTATGCCAGCGCCGGTGACCATGGGGACGAGCAGAAGTCCCCAGGCGCCGTGTTCGCGGGGTACGATCAGCGCACGCGCGCGCTCGCGACGGGCTTTGTCCGTTAAGGACTGATCGGCATCATGGAGTGAAACTTTGATTTCGCCGAGACTTAATTTTCCTTCGGTGGAGAGAGTTGAACCGGGAGTGGTCGAGCCGAGAACATGCGTGACCCGGACCACCCATGCCTTTTGCTCTTGCGTGAGTTCTGTCTGCGTGGACATTACCGCCATCCTGCCATGTGAATGTGTTGCATGCCTTTGACGGCACGCATATATTGCGCGCGCTCGAAGGCTCCGGGATCGGGGCATCGGACCTGGCTCATGCTGCCTTGCATCTGCGCGACAGACTCGTACTCGTGAGCTTCCATCCATTCGCGAAGTTCGCGTTCGACGTGGCGTAGGTGATTGACGCCGTGACGCATGAGGGATGAGCACATCATGGTGACGTTGGCGCCGACCATGAGCAGCTTTACGGCATCTTCGGCGTTGTGAACTCCACCGGTGCCGGCTAAGCTGGCACGAATGCGGCCGTAGAGAATCCCGATCCAGGTGAGCGGCAGCCGCAAGGCCTGAGGTGTACTAAGCAGAACGTTCGGCTTGATCTCCAATTCTTCCAGATCGATATCGGGCTGGTAAAAGCGATTGAAGAGGACGAGCGCGTCAGCCCCGGCGTCGTCGAGGCGGCGAGCCATGTTCGCGAGATTGCTGAAGTACGGGCTCAGCTTTACGGCGACGGGAATCGTGACGGTGCTCTTTACGGCGCGCACGATGTCGAGGTACATCTTCTCGACGTCGGCAGCGGTTAGCTTTGGATCTGTGGGGATGTGGTAGATGTTGCACTCGATAGCGTTGGCGCCCGCGCGCTCGATTTCGGCGGCGAACTTGATCCATCCTCCGAGGGTGGATCCGTTGAGGCTGGCGATGATCGGCATGCCGACGGAGGATTTCGCTTTGCGAATGTGATTCAGGTATCCGTCAGGCCCGGTGTGGAATTCGGCCGCCTGCGGGAAATAGGTGAGGGATTCGGCAAAGCTCTCGGTGCCCGCGGCGAGGTGGTAGTTCAGGTCCATCTCTTCCTGGTGGAGTTGCTCTTCGAAAAGCGAGTAGAGAACGACAGCCGATGCGCCGGCGTCTTCGAGGCGGCAGATGCCATCGATGTCGCGAGACAACGGCGAAGCCGAGACGACCAATGGGGAGGGCAGCTTCAGGCCGAGGTATGTGGTGCTGAGATCCATTTGAGTTCCTCCTTGCGCACTTGCGACATTTCGAAAGTCCCACCCTACGAAAACCGCATAGGGTGGGCCACCCAGTCAGCTTGTCTTAGGACGGTCAGCTTCGACTCTGGAAAACCCCACTTCCAGCAAAATCGGCCGGAGGTGGGGCACCCGTCCTTTTACTTTGTGGCTCCAACGGGAGCCGGCTTTCCGGTTTTTGCTACTTCTTCTTTCTTCAGCTCTGCTGGCGGGGCCGCGGGTTCTGTTTTGCGGCTCGCCATGTATTCGTACATGCGGAAGCGGCTCTCCGCGTCTTTCTGCGCGAGCTTCCAGAGGCGATCGGCTTCTTCAGGTCTGCTCTTGGTGAGCATCTTGAAACGCGTTTGCTGCAATAGGAAATCCTGCACTTTGCGAGTAGGAGCGCGGGAGTCGAGCGCGAGCGGATTTTCGCCGATCGCTGTACGCTCCGGATTGTAGCGATAGAGCAGCCACTGTCCCGATTCGACCGCAACTTTCTGGTCGGTCATCGCCGTCGTCATGTCGATCCCGTGGGCGATGCACGAAGAGTAGGCAATGATGATGCTCGGCCCGTCATAAGCTTCGGCTTCGAGGAACGCCTTGAGCGTGTGTTCGTCTTTCGCACCCATTGCTACGCTGGCGACGTAGACGTTGCCGTAAGTCATCGCCATGAGGCCGAGATCTTTCTTCGGACCGGGCTTGCCACCTGCGGCGAACTTGGCGACAGCGCCGCGAGGAGTAGATTTCGAAGCCTGGCCGCCGGTGTTGGAGTAGACCTCGGTGTCGAGGACCAGGATGTTGACGTTCCGTCCGCTGGCGAGCACGTGGTCGAGGCCGCCATAGCCGATGTCATAGGCCCAGCCGTCGCCGCCGATGATCCAGACGCTTTTCTTCACCAGCATGTCGGCCACCGCCAGCAGTTGCTTGGCTTCGGGCGTGTTGAGCTTGTGGAGACGCTCTTTGAGTATGTCGACACGCTGGCGCTGTTCGTAGATGTCGGCTTCGTCTTTTTGTTTTGCGGTCAGAATTCCAGAAACCAAGTCGTCGCCGACTTTCTCAGCCGTGCGCAGCAATAACTCGCGAGCGAATTCGGTTTGCTTGTCGATCGAAGCGCGGAAGCCAAGACCGAATTCGGCGTTGTCTTCGAACAGCGAATTCGACCACGCGGGGCCACGGCCGGCGGAATTCTTGGCCCATGGAGTAGTCGGCAAGTTGCCGCCGTAGATCGAAGAGCATCCGGTTGCGTTGGCGACGACGGCTCGGTCTCCGAAGAGTTGCGAGACGAGCTTGATGTAAGGCGTCTCGCCGCATCCGGAGCAGGCACCGGAAAATTCGAAGAGCGGTTCCTGCACTTGCTGCTGGCGGATGGTCCCGACTTTGATTTTCCGGCGATCGAGTTCGGGGAGCTTCAGGAAGAAGTCCCAGTTCTCGCTTTCCGGGGCGCGCAACGGGGGCTGCGGGACCATGTTGATGGCTTTCAGACGAGTTTCCTGCTTGTTCTTGACCGGGCAGACGTCTACGCAAACGCCGCATCCGGTGCAATCTTCGGGAGCGACTTGGATGGTGTACTTCATGCCAGCCCATTCTTTGTCGCGTGCTTCGCAGGACTTGAAGGTGGAGGGAGCACCTGCCAGCTCCTTGCTGTCGTAGACCTTGATGCGGATGACAGCGTGGGGGCAAACCATGGCGCATTTGCCACACTGGATGCAGATCTTTGAATCCCACGCAGGGATTTCGAGAGCCAGATTGCGTTTCTCCCATTTTGCGGTTGCGGTGGGGAAGGTGCCATCGCAGGAGAAGGCGCTGACCGGGAGTTCGTCGCCTTTGCCGGCATAGATGGCGCCGAGAATATCGTGCTCGAACTTCGGGGCACCCGGGAACGCCACGGGGATTTCCGTCTTGCTGGTTACGGTGGCGGGAATCTTCACTTCGTGCAGGTGAGCCAGCGTTTCGTCGACGGCCTTCATGTTCTTCGCCACGACGTCTTCGCCCTTGCGTCCGTAGGTATGGCGGATGGATTCACGGATGGCTTCGATAGCTTCATCGCGAGGAAGAACCTTCGAGATCGCGAAGAAGCAGACCTGCATGATGGTGTTCATGCGCGATCCCATGCCGGTATCGCGGGCCACTTGGTTCGCGTCGATGACGTAGAACTTTGCTTTCTTGGCGATCAGTTGCGACTGTACTTCGCGCGGGAGGTGGTGCCAAACTTCATCCGCACCGAAGGGGCTGGAGAGCAGGAACGTGCCGCCGTCCACGAGGGCACTGAGCATGTCGTAGCGCTCGAGGAAAATCCATTGATGGCATGCGATGAAATTCGCCTTCGAGACGAGGTAGCTAGACTTGATCGGCTGAGGTCCGAAGCGCAAGTGAGAGACCGTCATGGCCCCGGATTTCTTGGAGTCGTAGACGAAATATCCCTGCGCGTAGTTGTCCGTGTTCTCGCCAATGATCTTGATGGAGTTTTTGTTGGCGCCGACCGTGCCATCTGCGCCGAGGCCATAAAACAAGGCGCGAACTACGCTGTCGGGCTCGGTGGAGAACGACGCGTCGTAGTCGAGGCTGGTGTGGGTGACGTCGTCGTTGATGCCAATGGTGAAATGATCTTTCGGCTCGGGCTTCTTGAGATTGTCGTAAACGGCTTTGACCATCGCCGGCGTGAATTCCTTCGAGGACAGGCCATAGCGGCCGCCGATCACGCGGACCGCGTTTGCTCCCCCGACGAATGCGTCGGGGGCTCCATACAGCGCGTTCACTACGTCGAGGTACAGCGGTTCGCCGATCGCTCCCGGCTCTTTCGTGCGATCGAGAACTGCAATCTGCTTAACCGTTTTGGGAAGGGCTTCCACAAACGCCTTCACGCTGAACGGACGATAGAGGCGGACTTTCAAGAGACCGACTTTTTCGCCGTGAGCGTTTAGATGATCAACCGTCTCATGCGCGACTTCCGCGCCGGAGCCCATCACGACGATGACGCGCTCTGCGTCGAGCGCGCCGACGTAATCAAAGAGGCGGTATTGGCGTCCGACGACCTCGGCGAATTTGTCCATGACGGCCTGGACCTTAGCCGGAGCGGCGTCGTAGAAGGGATTCGCAGTTTCGCGAATCTGGAAAAAGACGTCAGGATTCTGCGCCGTGCCGCGCAACACCGGGTGATCGGGGGAAAGCGCGCGCTGGCGGTGCTCGATGACGCGGTCCATGTTGATGAGGGCGCGCATGTCATCTTCGGTGAGCATTTCGATCTTGTTGACTTCGTGCGAGGTGCGGAAACCGTCGAAGAAATGCAGGAAGGGAATGCGGGTTTCGAGCGCGGCAGCGTGAGCGATCAGTGCGAGGTCCATCGCTTCCTGCACAGAGTTCGAGCAGAGCATTGCCCAGCCGGTGGTGCGGCAGAACATGACGTCGGAGTGATCGCCGAAGATCGAGAGGGCGTGCGTGGCGATGGTGCGCGCCGTGACATGGAAAGCCGTGGGGGTCAGCTCGCCGGCGATCTTGTTCATGTTGGGGATCATCAGGAGCAATCCCTGCGACGCAGTGAAGGTAGTAGAGAGCGATCCGGTCTGGAGAGCGCCATGTACGGCACCCGCGGCGCCGCCTTCGCTCTGCATTTCGATGACGTGCGGCACGCTGCCGAAGGCGTTTGGAAGGCCTTCGGACGACCACTGGTCCGCCCACTCGCCCATCGGAGACGAAGGAGTGATGGGATAAATAGCGATCACTTCGCTGACACCATATGCGACGTGAGCGACCGCCTCGTTGGCGTCCATGGTCTTGAATTTGCGCTTCATTGACATCCCCCGTTCAGATTTCTCGACGGAACCACTGGCGTGGTCCTGCGATAGAACAAGGATGCAGGAGGGACTACCCGCATGTCGGGGTATGGATTCACAGGGGGGTGTGATTCAAATCACAAGAAATGAAGAAACGGTGCAAAATGAATACGTTATGGAGCGCAGCTTTTGCTGGATTTGTCGGACTGTTTTGGGATTGCAAACTTCTTAAGCGGGCGATCGCGGTCGGAATGAGATGGATGCTAAAAGCCCCACTTCCGGCAACAGCGGCCGGAAGTGGGGCACCCCCTCAAGTGCTGCTCATTCGAGGTCGGTTGGATCGTTGAATAAAATTGTCAGCTTGATACTGCCGTGGCCGAATTGGGGAAAGTTTGTTGTTGTCGGATTACCGGGATCGAGATTCGAAGCCGTGTCATCCGGCGGGAATAAGACGAGCGAGTCAAGGAATGCGATCAGCGCGCTCTGATCGGTGGGATTGAGGGCGGCGAAGGCATTGCGAGAAGTCAAAGATTCGCCGCCGTGCCGGAGAATAACGTCATTGAGGTTGATGCTGCGGCCATCGTGTCCATATGGGCCGCTGGTTCCGACGCCCCACAACGGACGCGTCAGGAACTGCGTTTGCAGCGTGCCGTCCCAATTGCGCTCGTAGAAGTTGGCGCCGAGGTCATGACGCTTGAAGTCGGTGTAGATGTCCTTCACCTGGAATGGATTTCCCGATGGCAACTTCAAAAGGGGATATCCGCTGCCGTCGTCTTGCGTGTAGTACATGGTGGTCGCGGTCGAGAACAGGGTGTTGAAGATGCCATTCACCGGATCGTAGACGGTCTCGACGTCGGCAACACGGCGGTCGTGGTTGATCATCATGTTGTCGATGTGGCAGGTTCCACAGCCGATTTTGTCGAAGATGGCTCGGCCGTGCTCGGTGGTCGCGGTCTGCTGATAGTGACCCGCCTTGAAGTAGTTCAGAAGGTAGAACTCCAAATGATCCACAAGCGCGGGATCAATTTCGTTCCCGTTTTGAGGATCGGGTGCGGGCGGCGGCGTGATCTTGTCCTTCGATCCGTCGAGAACCATGCCCGAGGGAGTGACGACGCGTGCGCCGGCGCTGGCGGCGAGGAGGTCGGGATCAGACGAGGCTTCAAGGCCCATCTCGTTGTGGAGCGCGGTGACGACGAACTCGCGAATCGAAATCATGGAGCCGTCGGCATTAAAGGGCTTGATGCGCAGATCAGGGTCGACACCTGTCACGTGCGATGTATTGACCGTGCCATCGGGATTGCCGGTGATGCTGCCGAACTGGACGCCCTTGGTGAAGAGTGGCAGCGTGACCGATTTTTTGCTTTTCTGAGCACGGGCGATGGCCTGGTCGCGGATGCTTCGGAGTTCGGTGGTCATCTCATCGGCAAGCATTTCCTTGATGCCGAGTCCGAAGAGGTGGGGAGCATCGCGGCTGTCGGGACGAGTGACGACGTTGCCGCCCGAGCCTGCAGAACCGCGAGGCCGGCTGTGGCATCCGCCGCAGCTGTCGGAGAGACCGGCGCCGATCGCGGTGTCGGTGTTGATATCGCCAACGCCGTCGCCTTCGTTCGGGCCTTGTCCTTGGGCGTGAGTGAACTTTCGCTGGAAGAGTTGCCGGCCGCGGCGAATCGAGCGGAAAGGATCGCGTTTGATGATGTAAAGAGACGAACCAGGGATCAAGACGGTACCGCGTCCGGCTCCGATTTCGTCGGTGAGTGATTTGTTGATACCTGCGGCGGCTGTATTGGTGGCCTGAGTGTTATCAATCATCTGGGCATGCACTGCAGGAAGTGAAAGCGAGAGCAACAGGGTGGTAAGAAAAATCTTAGTTGTTGGGGTTATCCCCATAGGACCTCCGTCTCGTTAACAGTGAGTTCGAGCTGGTGCTCGTTTCATCTGGGACACACTTTTTCGATAGCTTTACGGTTCTTGGGAATGCGGAGGACGATCGACCAAGCCTCCACAGCCTTCACCATGGAGATCGGAATTTGGAGCGGAAAGGCGACACGGGGAGGAAAAAAATCGATACTTAACCAGCAAATAGCGGCAGCGAGGCTAGCTTCTGACAGAGGAATTGCAGCCCGCGGTTGACCTGCGCCCCATCCAGCGGAAAGACGTCGGCTTCAGGTACAACCGCGAGCTGCATTTCTCTAGTTGGCGGCTTGACCTGCACAGGTGACGTGGTTATTCCAGTCAACATAGGCTCCCTGTGGGTTGTCGCGCCACGCCCAGACGTGAAGCTCGAAAAACGACGGGATATTGAAGCGGTTGGGCGAGCCCACGAAATTGAAAACCTGTCCGTCGAGGACCGGCGGAGTGTTGTTGTTGGCGGCGAGCCAAGTCGCGGAGTCGAGGATGAACTCGACGCCAACCAGCGTCAGTTTGCCGTTGGAAGGCTCGTAAATCAGGGCTTCGGGTTGCGTGGGGTCGAGAGTGAGATTACCGAGGATCGTGGGGTTCACATAGTGAATCCCCATGGCACCGTGGTCGGTACCGGAGACGCAGCCAAGGAACGGTCCGTAGCCGGCGGCGGTGGCATTGTTGACGTCGATGAACTGACGCGTGCCTTCTCGGACAGCCTGCACCAATGTGGCGGAGGCGGATTGTTCATGGGCAGCCATATGGTGGTTCGTCTTGTCGGAGGCGAGCAGCGGGGCGGCCACGATCACGCTGTGGAGCAAAGCCAGGCTGAGGGTACGTGTGATGAATTTCCGGATGGGCGTCGAGGTCGGTACTGTCATAGGTTTTTTCCTTCTGGGAGCGTCAAAATTTTCGGCCGCATTCGTTTCCTCTGCGACTCGAGTGGGGAACATCTTTCTCCGAGCAGCGAATTGAAGCAATGCATGCAGTCTCCTTCTCTCCCCAAAGTTTTCTCCACGGCTAAAGCTATGAAAGGTATAGGCTTGACCGGACCCAAAACGAGCCTCCATCGAGAAAGAACTGTGGTAGGCTTGGAAACCTTATCGGGCTTCGTTATGTTGGTTGCGGCACCAGCCTCGCGTCTTCTGCGGTTTGACACTTTTGAACTCGACGTTCGAGCGGCTGAGTTGCGCAAGGGCGGCATCAAACTCCGACTGCAGGGCCAACCCATCCAAGTTCTCGCCAAGTTGTTGAGTAGCCCAGGAGAGCTCGTGACTCGCGAAGAGTTGCGGGCTGAAATCTGGCCGGCCGAAACCTTTGTCGATTTTGACCACAGCCTGCACAACGCGATTTCGAGAATTCGTGAAGTGCTGGGGGATTCGGCAGAGAAACCGCGGTATATCGAAACGCTACCGCGCCGAGGTTATAGGTTTGTCAGGCCGGTGGAGAAGGTCGCGATTCCGGAGCCTCAGCAGGCTCCCGCCGGCGAGCCTGTGGTTGCGGTTGCTGCGCCCCGAACGAGGACTCGCGCTGCCCTGATTGGTGGACTCCTGGTTGTTGTTGTCGGTGCGGCAGCCTTGCTTGTGGTCCCCACGCTTTCGCGTCGGACGGCTGCTATTCCGTCGGTACGCTCTATCGCCGTCTTACCAATGGATAATTTTTCGGGCGATCCGGCGCAGGAGTATTTTGCGGACGGAATGACCGACGAACTGATTACGGATCTGGCCAAGATCGGCTCCCTGCGAGTGATCTCCCGAACGTCTGTCATGCGTTACAAGGGCACAAAGAAAAGTTTGCCGGATATTGCTCGAGAATTGAACGTGGATGGGATCATCGAAGGCTCGGTCACCCGATCGGGACAGCGAGTGCGAATTACGGCACAACTACTCTATGGTCCGACGGATAAGCACTTGTGGGCGGAAACGTACGAGCGCGATTTGGGAGACATCCTGAGTTTGCAGAGCGAGGTTGCTCAGGCGATCGCACAGCAAGTGCGCGCGGAACTCACTCCGCAACAGCAGGCCCGGCTGGGATCGACGCGACAAGTAAATCCCGAGGCATACGATGCTTACGTGAGAGGGCGATACTACTTGTGGAATGACTTCACAACAGGACTGCCTCTGAATACGGCCAAACAATACTTCGAACAGTCGGTCCGGAAGGATCCGGGTTTCGCTCTCGCATATTCAGGTCTAGCGGATGCGTACGCCTATTTAGGATTTTTCCATCAGCTTCCCGGCGAGACTGCATATCGGTCCGCCGAAGAGGCTCTTCGGCAGGCCGCCGCGTTGGACAACAATATCGGCGAAATTCACGACACCCAGGCAGTACTCAATTGGCGGTATCGATGGGATTGGGACGGAGCCGACCGCGAGTTGCAACAGGCGATCGCACTTTCCCCGAGCTACATTTGCGCCCACGAGGACATGGCCGAATTTCTCGGTTTTCAAGGGAGACGGGCGGAAGCGAAGGCAGAGGTAGCTAAGAGCATGGAATTGGATTCGAGCGTGAGTTCCGCCCTCACCGAATCGGCCGTTGATTATCAATTGCGGGATTTTCCGAGTTTGGTCGAAGCTAGCCGCAGAGGAATGGGCTTAAATCCGAAAGAATGGCTGGAGTACTACTTTCTCGGCGTTGGCTACGAGGGGACCGGCAAAAACCCGGAAGCGATCGTAGCGTTTCAAAAGGCAGTCGAGCTTTCGGGCGGCGATCAGGGCGCAATTGCGGAGCTGGCGTACGCGTATGCGCAGACCGGACGGAAAGCCGAGACCGAGAAAGTGCTTCAAGACTTTCAGCAAAGAGCGAACAATGCCTACATCTCGCCTTACCTAATCGCGACCTTGTACGCGGGACTTGGCGAGAAAGACAAAGCGTTTGAGATGCTGGAGAAGGCTTACCGGGAAAAGTGCCTCGATCTCTCCTGGGATCTCAAAGCGGATTTGCGGATGGATAGTCTTCGCTCCGACCCCCGCTATAAGAATTTGCTTCAGCGCGTCGGCTTGGCCAACTAAGCCTGTCCTGGCCGCACTTTGGCAATTCCCCTACGGGCCGTTGCCGCCGGTGTGACAGTCGGCGCAATTTACTTGCGTGAGATCGCCGATATCTACCGGATGCTGGAAAGCCGGCAACGCATTCGCGGCAACGCTGGTTGTACCTTCCGTCTGAGACATCAATGTGTGGCACTGATTGCACTCGCGGCTGATGATTTTGCCGTCGGCGCTGACGTGCTGGCCGTCATGGCAGCGGAAGCATCCCGGATAATAAAAATGTCCCAGATTGTTGGGGTGGGTTTGCCAATTCAGCTTCATTTCCGGGAACGTGGTGCGCTTGAAGATCGCCTGAACCTCGGTGACGGCATTGCGGATTTCCAGTTGCTTGTTCTTCGCGACGTCGGGATATTTGCTCTCGTAGAAATCTTCCATGCCCTTGGCGATGCCTTGCGTCGCGGCATCGGTCGTGGTGTAGGCCGCGGTGAGGACCGTAACCGCTTCCTGCTTGACGGAGGGCAGGGAAGAGTCGATGCGGCGAGCCAGGAGGGACTGGTCGACGGCCAGGTCCGGCGCAACATAAATGTGCGTTGGGCGGTTGTGGCAGTCGACGCAATCCATGCGGTGGCGCGGCGTCTTCGCGATTTGATCCTTGGAGAGCGTCGAATCTTTCGCGTAGTACTCGGTGACGCGGCCCTGCTGATCCTCGACGTGGATGTAGGGAATTGTCTGGCGCTTCTCGTCGGCTGCCACGTATTCGATCTTGTTGGCGATGTTCATATGCCAGTGGATTCCCTCAGGCGAGCCAGTGGCGGGATCTCCCCCGCCGGTCTTAATGATCATCCGGACCTGGCGCATTGTATTCTTTTCATCGTTGGCGTAATGGGTGAAGACCTTAAGCTGGCCGCCGTAGAATTTTTTCGGCCAGTGACATTGCTCGCAGGTTTCCTGCGCCGGACGCAGATTGTGGACTGGTGTCGGAATCGGCCGCGGAAAGGTGTTGAAGACAGCGGCGAACACCTGACGGGTGCCCGAGAGCTTGGATTTCACAAACCAGGTTGCGCCGGTACCCACGTGACACTCCGCGCAGGCAACGCGAGCGTGCGGAGAAAGTTGGTAAGCCGTGTATTCCGGACTCATCACGGTATGGCAAAGTTGTCCGCAAAACTGGACGGACTCGGTGTACTCGTACGCCTTGTAGCTGCCGGCGACACTGACCATGACGAAAACGACAAGGAATGTCATGAACGAGATCACGGCGCTGCGCTGCGTGGGATCGTTCAGATCGATGCGGGGATAGAAGGCGGTGGGCGCGACTTTCTTGCGGCGCTCGATCAGAATTCCAACCAGCATCAGGAACAATCCGAATACCAGGAATGCCGGCGACACCATATAGGCCAGGATTCCGATATACGGACTGGCCTTGGATGCGATCTGGTCGAGCAGCACGAAAATAAGAATATTGGCCAGACTGACGAGCGCTAATGCGACGCCCGCGAGGCTAATGGGATTGCGCAGCAGCATACGCAGACCGTGGCGCTGCTCTTCAGGAGGCTGCGTCTTTTCAGTGTCCATGCTTGACCTCGGCTGGCTCGGGCTCGTCTTCCGGTTCATCCACGACCTTATTGACTGGGGCGGCCTTTTCGATCGGCGGATTCGGGTCGAGCCCGTGTTCTTCGCGATAGTGATGCAGCGTCATTTTGCCGTCCCACCACGCCCAGTTCATCGGATATACATCCGGATCAAAGAACACTTGGTAGAAGTGCCAGACGACGATGGCGAGAGTCGCGAGAATCGCTTCATAGAAGTGAATGGCAGTCGCGACGTCGAGCCACCAGCGCGCCATATGATTTCCAACGAGAACTTTGGCCCACAGCATCGTGCCGGTGACGGCCATGACGACCATGCCCCAGACCAGGGCCCAGTACTCGGCTTTCTCCGCGTAGTTGAAGCGGCGGAACTCAGGTTTGCTGGAAGTGAGTCCGAGGTAGTAGGCGATATTCTGACACGCGCCGCGGGCGTCGTCCAGCGTCGGGAAAAGATCGAAGACCAGCTTGCGTCCCTCGCGGGTAAAGATGATGTCGAAGATGTGATAGACGCTCACTGCGATCAAAACCACTGCGGCGATCCGATGCAGCAAGTGCCGAAGCTTCTCGCTCATGGCCAGCATCGAGGCAAACCAGGAATCGGGGAACTTGAGCGCGAAGCCAGTCAAAACCAGGGTGAAGAAACTGGTGAGCAGCAAGGCATGCTGCCAGCGGAAACGGAGCGGCATCCGCGTAACGAAGGTCTGCCGCATCTTGCGCCGCGCCACGACTTTAGAACGCCAGATGATGAAGTTGTGCAGCAGCATCCCGCCGATCACGGCGAAGATCATGCTGAGGTAGAAGCGACGAATCCAGCGCACGGCTTTGCTGCCGATGTCGGCGGAAAGCGGCGCGTCCACGTGGACCTTGGCGGCCGTAAATTTCTCAGTGACACCGGGATGGCACTGGCCGCAAGTGCGGGCAAGATTCGCGCGATTGATGGTCGATCGCGGATCGCTCGAAGGAAAGATGCTGTGCGTGCCGTGGCAACTGGCGCAGTTTGCGACGACCTGGGAGCCTCCGCGGGCGGCGAGGCCGTGATAGCTGGCGAGATAAGTGGTCTCGCGCCGGCCTTCAATGCCGAACTCCTGCGACAGGCGCACGCCTTCATGGCAGCGCGCGCAGGTGACCTGAGCGACGTTCTGCGCTGAGACCGGAGAGTTCGGGTCGGAGTGCGCCTTGATTGAGTGGATGCCGTGACAGTCGGTACAAACGGGAGCCTGCCAGTTTCCCGATGCGACCGCCGTCCCGTGAATGCTCTGCTGAAATTCCTTCGAAATCTGGTCGTGACACTTGCCGCAGGTCTGCGGAACATTAAATTTGAAGATGGGAGATTTCGCGTCCTTAGCGTCGAGAATCTCGTGCGTGCCGTGGCAGTCAGTGCAGACGGCGGCTTTCTCCGAACCTGCGGCGACTGCATGGCCATGCACGCTTTGCGCGTAGGAAGCGACCATCTGGGCGCTTTGTCCGCCATCGTCCATGACAAATTTTTGGCTGTGACAGGATCCGCAGGTGGCCGGAATGTTGGTGTGGTGCACTCGCGACTTCGGATCGCTGGCCGGCAAAAGTTCATGCGGGCTCCCGTGGCAATCGACACAAGTCGCGGCCTTCGTGTTGCCGCCCTGAACTGCTTTGCCGTGGAAGCTGCGATCGTAGGCGGCCTGCTCGTCCGCGTGGCAGGTCGCGCAGCTGATCTTTTTTGGAGTTGTTTCATGCGCGGCGCTGGTGACGTCAGTGTGACAGTCGACGCAGGTGAACATGCTGCCGTGGATCGAATCTTTGAAGGTCTGCGGATCGACGTGCAAGCTGACTGTCTTCCCATTTACATCGTGAGTCAGAGTGGCGTCACTGTGGCAGGCGAGGCATTCATCCGCGGTGGGTTTGGGAGGATCTTTCTTGCCAGCAGCCTGGAGCGAAACGGCGCTTAAAAGAAGGGTGAGGGCAACTCCAGGCGCAAAAAGACCCCGTATCGTTCGCATGGACATGCTCTCACCCGCCAATCTTTCAGAGTTGAATTCTCCGGGCGGCCTTTTTCAGGCCGCCGTCGGTTTATGGACCTACTTGGCCAGAGTACGAATGTAGCCGACCAAGTCCTTGATTTCTGTGTCTTTCAACTTGCCACCGTAGGACGGCATCTTTCCCTTGCCCTTGGTAACGATGTCGATCAGTTGTGCGTCGCTCTCCGCTTTGACGTCGGCGGAAGCGAAGTCACGGGTTCCCATCTTGCCGCCCTTGCCGTCGGCTCCATGGCACATGGCACACTTCGCTTTGTAGGTTGCGGCTGCGTCTTGAGCGATCGCAGAAGACGCGCACATCGCAATCCCTGCCATCAGAGTGATGAGGCCCATTCGAAACGAGAGATGCTTCATTGGTGTTTCCTCCTAAGGAAGCGCACGATATCACAGAGCAGGGGTAGCCCGTTACCGAACTGCTGCAAATCCTGTTGCCAGGATTGCCGTGGATCGTGCTTCCGTCCCGTACCCTGAGAACTCACTCGCAGGGGTAGGATCACACGCAGGGGAAAGTGGACCTATGGCAGAAGTCACCTGGCTTTGTGATAACGATCACAGGGCTTTCTGCTGTGGATTGTGATGGTTATCACATGGGGGCGTGAGATGCGGTACTGTCGATGGTCCCGTTGCAACCTAGGATGCGGACATGCCATCCACTGCGAAGACCACGGCGGAACTTTCTGGCGAGGCGTCGGATAAGGTACGGACGCGGTCAAGAATCGCGAAACGCGGCGAGGCGCCGTCAGAGTTCGGAGCCATGTTGCACCCGCTGCAAGTAACGTGGGAGATGACCAGCGCCTGTCACTGGAGGGCCTCTTCGTCGCGGACCTCGGCACGGGCGGCGCGCGAGCGAGAGCGCAAACAAGTTTCCACGGCCGAAGCATTCAACCTGATCGACGAAGTGGCGCGACTGCATGTGCCGCTGCTGGCGTTGACGGGCGGCGATCCGCTGTTGCGAGCAGACTTGCTCCCGGTGATCGAGTTTGCGTCGAACCGCGCGGTGCGAACGTCGCTCACCGTGCTGCCAACGCCGATACTCGAGCCCGCTGTGATTGACGGATTGAAGGCAAGCGGCCTGATGCGGGTGGCGTTCTGGCTGCACGGCTCGACACCCGGCTTGAACGATGGGTATTGGTCCGTCCCCGGATCACACCGTCGAACGGTTGAGAACATAAGCCATTGTCATGAAGTGGAGCTTCCGGTTCAGATCAACACGATTCTTGCCCGACGAAACTTTCATGACATCGAAGCTATGATCGAGTTGTTGACGCGCCTCGACATAACCTGGTGGAACGTCTTCTTCTACGTGCCGGCGGATCGCGAGCAAACAGAAGAAATGTTGACTGCCGAAGAAAATGAACAGGCATTCGCCAAGCTTTATGCCGCATCGAAACGAGTGCACTTTCAGATCAAGACCACCGAAGGGCAACACTATCAACGGTATGTCGTGCAGCAACGGGTGCGTGAATCACGGGGCAAAATGAACGTGGACGATGTAATCGCGGCCGCGCCGAAAGGACTCAACGACAGCAACGAGTTCGTGTTTATCAATCATCAGGGCGATGTGTATCCGAGCCGCTTTCTGCCGCTCTCTGCAGGCAACCTGACGAACCAGACGCTGACCGAGGTCTATCGTGATTCTCCGTTATTCGTGTCGCTGCGAGATAGCTCGAAGCTGAAAGGGAAGTGCGGCCGCTGCCCGGTCCGCTGCATCTGCGGAGGCTCGCGCGCCCGAGCCTACGCGGTCACAGGAGATTTGTTCGCTGCCGAACCTTGTTGCGCTTACGAACCTGAGAGGTGATTTTCCACCATCATGCTCTTAATGTTCGTCACCGCTCGATTTCTAAAAGAGTTCAGATCCAACTCTTCGAATTCACTTCTGGTTTTTTCCGTGCCACTGAAATCGTGATCGATCTCACGGTCTAATGTGATTCAACACAACTGACGCTCATGTCGACTTTGCAGGAACTTGTTCCGTCATGGAACGAGATTCTTTAATAGTGGCCTGAACCGATGGGGACCACAATCGGGATCGGGGCTTGAAATGGGGTGGGAGGCGGGTCGGTAAGCCGAGGCAACAGCGGGTCGATGTGACGGAAATCACAATCACCTGCGATCGTAATCACGCGATCCTTTTTGGGAATCCAGCAAAATTGGGCGAATTCAACGCGCAGTGTTGCGAACTGCAGCATCTTTATGTGACCAGAATCACCAGTTCTGGTGACTCAATACACGGCGTTTTCCGTGCCACTTTGGCATCCTGACTATCAATTGAGGTGACCTATGGCTCAAGACAGTCGTGACGTTTTGGATGTCCTTCGGTTCGAGTTGAGTTTCTTGCTGGACGGCGGGTACGGGCGCTCTCCGCGGACGCCGTGGCGCGCTCCGGCGATTTTTGAAGACTCTCCGATTTGTCCGAATTTCTGTCATGCGGGACGCCCACATCCGTGCGAGAGTTGCCTGCTCGAACAGTTTGTTCCCGCAGACCAGAAGAAAGAAAGCACACCGTGCCGGTTCATCCCGCTCAACGAAGTCGGGCAGACCGTTGACGATTTGTACCGCACGGGAAGCCAGGCCGAAATGGAACAAGCGTTGGAGGCTTGGCTCCGCGCGCAGATCGAGCGGATTGAGCGGGAGCGCGGTCTCTCTTCGGAACAGGGAGCAGCGTGATCCGGTCGCACTCGAACAACGCAAGTTTTTAACCCACGAAAAACCTTCCCAAGGAGTGAGAGTGATGAGCGAAGAGCACGCATATCGAGTCGCAGCATGGTGGACGTCCGGGCGCACCGGGCTGGCGAAATCAGATTCCGCGCCGAACGCGATCCACTTCACAGCGCCGGCGGAATTTGGCGGGCTGGAGGGCCGTTGGACGCCGGAAGAGCTTCTGCTCGCCGCGATCGCAGGTTGCTATACGACGACGGTGCGCGCGATCGCCGGGGGCGCGCAGTTCGATTTCACCGATCTGCAAGTGGAAGCCAGCGGAACGGTACGCAAAGTGGAGTCCGGATACAGCTTTACGCAGATCGTGGTGCGTCCCAATCTCAAGATTGCGACGGCCGAGGAACGAGACCGCGCGCTCGAATTGTTGAAGAAAGCCGAGAAGTTGTGCCTGGTCTCGCGCGCGCTGGGAACGACACTCAAATTCGAGCCGCAGCTGGAAATCACAAAACCGGCATCAATTGCGTGAGTATCGTCAACGGCTGGCTCTTACCGATTCAAAACCTTCAATCACGAAGGACACAAAGGTACACGAAGGTTAGTTTCGCAGGTCCAGCAGCGCCGATACCGACGACGGGTCTTCCGTCGAACTGAGTTTGAATCCTACTTTTTTGAAAATCGCTTGCGTGGCGAGATTGTCTCGGAGAATCTCGCCAGATAGCCGTTGAAATTTCTCTGCGCGCGCGACACGGGCGACTCCGGCCAGAAGTTCCGTTCCTAGTCCCAGGCTATGCCAGCGATCGGAAACGAGCACCGCAGCCTCGGCTTCGGCCCGATCGATTGCACTGAAGCGGCCCACGCCCAGAATTTCGTGATGACCCGTCTCGGGATTCTTGCGGTCGGCGACCAGGGCAAAACCGCGATCATAGCTACCGAAACAGATGCGCACGAGCCGGTCATGCTCTACTCTCGTGCTTAAACTCAGCGAAAAGAAATACCGCAAGTAGACGCTGCGCTCAGAGAGCGTGGAGTGAAACTGGACCATCAGCGGCTCATCTTCGGGGCGGATCGGACGAATCGTGACGGGCGTGCCGTCTTTGAGGCGCCAGTCCCAGATGTATTGTGAAGGATACGGGCGAATCGAAGGGCGCGGAAGCTGCTCGGCAGGCAGGGTCGCATCATGTAAGACGATGCGCGCATCGAGCGCGATTAACTCATCCGGCGTAGCCAATAGCGGATTAATGTCGATCTCTTTGATCCATGGCTGCTCCATGACCAACTGGCTGAAGCGGACCAGCAGTTGCTCGAGGGCGGACAGATTGACCGGTTTGCGCCCGCGAACGCCCTTCAGTGCGGTGAAGATTCGAGTCTGTTCCATCAACCTCTGCGCAAGCGTGGTATTCAGTGGAGGCAGAGCGAGGGCGTGATCGCGATAGACCTCGACCATCACCCCGCCGGACCCAAAAAGGATCACCGGGCCGAATTGCGCATCGATCGTGCTGCCCAGAATGAGTTCGTATCCGTCGCGGCGGACCATCCGCTGAACCGTAACTCCGCCAAAGTGCTGCGCTCCCGCTTTTTCGGTGACGGAACTTTGAATTGAGCGGAATGCATTGCGAACCTGATCAGATGTTTGCAGATTGAGGCGGACTCCATCGACATCCGTTTTATGCGCGATCGTGTTCGATAGAAGTTTCAGCGCGACGGGATAACCAATCTCTGCGGCGAGTGCAACTGCGTTGTCTTCGCTTTCAGCGGCACGCGTATCGACAACCGGGATACCGTAGAACGAGAGCAGGCGCTTGGCCTCGAACTCGTTGAGCATAGTTCGACCGCTGGCACAGATGAGCTGCAAAATTCATCGGCTTTGTTGCGTGCATTGGTGTCGGGTTCGGATCCCTCGACCAACGCCGGAGTTTCGTAAAGTCCGCGCAGATTGTAGGTGTAACGCCACATGTAGGTGAAGGCGCGAGCCGCCGTGTCGGGATACGAAAATGTAGGAATACCAGCCGCGTTGAGAATTGCGGTTCCTTCGGCGACTCCGTCTCCGCCCATCCAGCTCGCGAGCAGCGGCTTAGTCGAGGTGTGAGCGTGTTTCTTGATTTGTTCGGCAACTTGAGTCGGATCAGCGAGACCTTGCGGAGCGATGACTGCGAGCAATCCGTCGCTGCCGGGATCTTTCGAAATGATTTCCACGGCCTTGGCGAAGCGTTCGGCATCGGCGTCGGCCAGAACGTCGACGGGATTGCTGTGACTCCAATGCGCAGAAAGAAATTCGTTCAGGGCATGAACGGATTCGGGAGAGAGCACAGTGAGTTCGCCGCCCGTGGCCATGAGAGCGTCGGTGGCGAGAACTCCGGGTCCGCCAGCATTGGTGACGATGCTGAGCCGAGGCCCGCGAGGACGAGGCTGCTTGCTGAGGACCTCCGCCATATAAAAAAGGTCGGCAATGTTTTGCACGCGCAAAACACCGCAGCGGCGGAAAGCAGCTTCCAGCACGTCGTCACTTCCGGTGAGTGCTCCTGTGTGCGATGCGGCGGCGCGGGATGCGGCTTCGGAGCGTCCCGCCTTGATCACGATGATGGGCTTGCTGAGCGCGATCTCACGGGCGGCGGAAAGAAACGAGCGCGCGTCGCCCACAGACTCCATGTACAGCAGAATGCTCTTGGTGTGAGGATCGTCGCCGAAGTGGTAGATGAGATCACCCCAGCCGACATCGAGCATGGAGCCGGTCGAAACAATGGCGCTGAAACCGACATGCTCGCGCTGGCTCCAGTCCAGAATCGCCGTCTGCAGCGCACCGCTCTGGCTGAGAAAAGCTACGCTGCCCTTGTGTGGCATGGATTTCGCAAAAGTTGCATTCAGCCCAATGACGGGATTCATGAATCCCATGCAATTTGGGCCGACTAGACGCAACATGCCGCGTTGCAGATGCTCTTTTATTTTTTCTTCCAGTTTCGCGCCCGCGGGACCTTGCTCACGAAAGCCTGCGGAAATCACAACCGCTGAGCGGACGCCGGCGTCGACGCACTCTCCGATAATTTGCGGTACGGTTTGGGCGGGTGTCACGACCACGGCGAGATCGACCGCGCCGGGAATTTCGCCGACGTGTTTGTGCGTCTTGATGCCGAGCACTTCCGTGTGAGTCGGATTCACCGCGTAGACTTTCAGCGGGAACTTGCTGCTTAGAAGGTTCGAAATCACGCTGCAGCCAACGGTTCCAGGACGGTCTGTCGCACCGATGACGACAGCGGAGCGTGGTACAAAGAGAGATTCGAGCCCTGCTCGTTGCGACATCTTCTTGATGAGGGCAGTCGCCGGCGGTTTCGATGATGCGTTCGAAATGTCGCTCAATTGTGTTTCTCCGGCGAATGCAAACGGATTCATCTTTTCACAACTTCAAGAACTCAAGAGTGAAGCCCGTCGCCAGACACTTCACCCATGATGTCACAGTGTCGCCGGTGTGTCTGTGATCACAGTAGGGGTGCAATCACTGAGGCTCGTGACGACGATCACAGGCTGAAATTCGGATGTACAATTTATCTGAAAGAGAGGTGCAGCTTCCATGCGCGCCCCTTACGGCCTCAATATTCTTGATAATTGCCTCACGTGTTCGGTGAGAGAAGAACATCTCTTCTGCAATCTTTCGGTGCAAGCCGGACAACGCCTCAACGAAATAAAATCCACCGCCGTTTATCCCAAGGGTGCGATGCTCTTTATCGAAGGGCAACAACCTCGCGGGGTATTCGTGCTGTGCGCAGGAAAAGCCAAGCTGTCGACTTCGTCTCGCGAAGGCAAGACAATCATCACGAAAATCTCCGAGGGTGGAGATGTTCTCGGGCTCAACGCGGTCGTTTCGGATCGTCCGTATGAGGTTACCGCGGAAATGATGGAACCGGGGCAAGCTAACTTCATTCCTCGGGAATCGTTGCTGCAATTCTTGAAAGATCATGGGGAAGTGGCTTTGCGGGTCGCCGAACAATTGAGCCGCAACTACTACACGGCTTATGACGAAATCCGGACGCTTGGCCTCGCAACTTCGCCGTCGGAAAAATTTGCCAAGCTGCTGCTTTCCTGGTCGACGAAACCGTCGCAGAGCGATGGTTCCAGCCAGGTCAAGCTCACGCTGACTCATGAAGAAATTGCGGAGATCATCGGAACCACGCGGGAGACGGTGAGCCGACTGTTCTCGGACTTCAAGAAAAAGCAGTTGCTGCAATTGAAAGGATCGACGCTGGTTATTCGCAATTGGCCAGCTCTCGAAAAGATCGTGCAATCGTAAAGTGGCCGGGGACGGAGCCCCCGCTGTCCCCGACCATTATTCGCGTTTCTATCCCGCAACGGTTAATACGGGACAAGGTGCGTTGCTGACGACTTCATGCACGGCGGTCCAGGGAATATGCGCTGCGACTCTCGCCGAACCTTTAGAGTTCGCTCCCATCACAATCAAGTCGGCGTTGACGTTGATTGCCGCCGTTAAGATTCCCTCTGGCGAGAAATCGGTTCCCACAACATATTCGGGATTTTGTGCGAGCCCTGTCTCGCGGGGCATCCAGCCTTTCAGTTGTTTCAGTGACTGGTTCCGCGAGGCCCCTTCCCACTCCTGAAATTCATCCGCGGCGGCCGATGCTGGAGCGTAAGCGGAAAGACTCGTCGAGGTCATGGGCATCGGCGCAATCATATGCTGCACGACCAGTTTCGAGTTGTGGCGGCGAGCCAATTCCAACACGAGGGGCAGTGCGTTGGTGGATCCTTTGCCAAAGTCGGTTGCGAAGAGGATCGTTCGGAACTCGATCGCCGTACTGCGAGCTGAGAAATCGACTTTCGGGCCGATCGTCATCACTGGGCAGGGAGCGAGGCGCATCAGTTCTTCGGCGACGGAGCCCAAGGCGAGCTTCTGCAGTCCTCCACGGCCTCGCGTACCGATGACTAGGAGGTCGGCATCTTCTCTAGCGAGAGTGGACAAGATCGTCGGAGAAACGGCCCAATGTTTCAGGAGAATCGGTTTGATCTTTTGTGGCGCCCCAAACTCACTGACGAGGGCTTCGAGGCGATATCGCGCATCGCTGCGTTCGAGTTCGAGTTCGGGCCTGTCCAGAACCTCGTAGCGCCAGTCTACATTGCGAACATGCAGGGCTGACAAATGTACATCGTCCGTTGCGAGAGCAGCAGCCAGGCGAATAGCTCGCCTCGAAGCATCCGAAAAGTCGACGGCCACCAGAATGCGATGGAAAACTGACGTTGTCTGCGAAACTTCTTGTGTCTTTACTTCTGCGACGGTCATAGGTGCCTCCTATTCCGCGTCGAATTCGTCATTGCGGATTGCCCGCGGATGCTGCGAACTTTGCGGCCGCTGCTTCGTCCCGAAGCTGTTCGGAATCCGTTGAGGGGATAATCTCAGGTTGAGTGGGCAGAGGGACGATCTTGGCCTCAGACCCGTTCCAAACGAGAGTCATGATGCGCGAGCAATGGTCGCAGAGCCAGAAACGCTCGTAGAGGTAGTCATAAGAGTCGTCATCTAACACGTGCAAGTTAGGCGTGGGGCTGAGATGGAAAAGCTTGCCTTGGTGAAGATATCGGAACTGCTCGGAACATTCGGGATTCGCGCACTTGGAGAGCATGGCGCACCCCTTTGGGCTCTACTGATTATGAAGGTACGCTGATCCCGCTAAGGGCGAGGTGATGGGAGGCATTCCCATACGTGACTGACATCACAGTCTCGTTATCGACCGCTTGCCTGCAAGTTGCTTCAACAGCAGTCATTTACAATCGCTCAGGGACGAAACCAGCATGAAGGTTCTAAGTGGGATGGCTGCGGTCGCCTTGTGCGCGTCGGTGATTGGGTTAGCGGGACAAGTCCGCTCACTGGATCGGTCAGACGTTCTCATTGTTCAAGCTTCGGGGGCGCAGTCTGGCGATGTGAACGGCGGTGATGCCGCGATGGCGGAAAAAGTGCGTCATGAATTCCGTCATGCTTGGAGCGGCTACAAGCAATATGCCTGGGGACACGACGCGCTGAAACCGCTGAGCAAAAGTTCGCATGATTGGTATGCGACGTCGCTGTTGATGTCGCCGGTCGACGCGCTCGACACGATGATCCTGATGGGCATGAACGACGAGGCAGCTTCGACGCGTGAGGACATCGCGAAGAATCTTTCATTCAATCAAGATATCTACGTAAAGAATTTTGAGATCACAATCCGGATGCTGGGCGGCCTGCTCAGCAGCTATCAACTCTCCGGCGACAAGCGGTTGTTGGCATTGGCCGACGATCTCGGCACGCGGTTGTTGCCGGCGTTCGGATCGCCGACCGGAATGCCGTATGTGTATGTGAACTTGAAGACAGGGGCCGTGCGGGGAGAGGTCACGAATCCTGCGGAGGTCGGGACGCTGCTGATTGAATTCGGCACTCTCAGCAAGTTGACCGGCAAGGCAGTCTATTACGAAAAAGCGAAGCGTGCTCTGGTTGAACTCTACAACCGGCGCTCTCCGATTGGACTGGTCGGTTCAAGCATCAACGTGAAGACGGGCGAGTGGATGGATCCAGTCAGCCATATCAGTGGAGGAATTGACTCTTACTACGAATATCTGCTGAAAGCCTGGCTGCTGTTCGACGATAAAGATTGTGAGCGTATGTGGAAGACAAGCATCGAGGCGATCAATAAATATCTCGCCGATCAAACTCCGACCGGCTTTTGGTACGGCCAAGCGAACATGAACACGGGAGCGCGAGTGGGAACCGATTTTGGATCTCTGGATGCTTTCTTTCCCGGAACGCTGGCGTTGTCGGGCGATCTGGATCGTGCCCGAAAACTTGAAGACTCGGCTTACAAGATGTGGACCACGTTTGGAATCGAGCCGGAAGAGATGAATTACTCGACGATGAAAATCTCGTACGACGGCTACGAGCTGCGTCCGGAGATCATCGAGTCGGCATACTATCTGCACCATTTTACCAATGATCCTCGCTACCTCGAAATGGGGAAGACGTTTTTCGACAGCCTGGTCAAGTACTGCCGGACTGACGTCGCGTATGCGGCATTAGGCAGCGTTGAAAAGAAGACGAAAAAGGATGAGATGGAGAGTTTTTTCTTTGCCGAGACTCTCAAGTATCTTTTTCTGCTCTACGCTCCGGCGGATACGATCGACTTGAAGACGACGGTTTTCAATACCGAAGCCCATCCCATCCACAGAACCTGGTAAATACGATCTGCGCGCCGGAATTATGACTGAAATCGAATGTACCGCACTTCTGTTTGACATGGACGGAGTTCTTATTAACTCCACGCCGGCAGTCGCACGCGTCTGGCGGCGCTGGGCGATCGAGCGCGGGTTCAATCCGGAGGAAGTCGTTGCCCGCGCTCATGGGCGTCCCAGCCTGACGACGGTCCGTGAGTATCTTCCTGACGCTGACCATGAGGCCGAAAATAGGGAAGTGGAACGCCGCGAAATCGAGGACCTGGAAGGCGTGATTCCGTTACCCGGAGCGCTCGAGTTGCTGGCCAGCCTGCCGCCGGATCGCTGGACGATCGTCACGTCCTGTACTCGTCCTTTGGCTGAGGTCCGCATCAAAGCCGCCGGCCTGCCACTGCCGAAGAAGGTGATCACGTCCAACGACATCACGCATGGAAAGCCAAATCCCGAGCCTTATCTGAAAGGCGCGGCGATTCTCGGATTTCCTCCGGCGGACTGCATCGTTCTGGAAGATGTGCCTGCGGGAGTGCGCTCGGGAAAAAGCGCCGGAGCGCGCGTGGCGGCATTCACAACTACGGTTGGGCGGCCAGAATTGCTGGCAGCCGGTGCTGATTGGGTATTGAAAGGTTGCGCCGATATTCGCCTACTCGAGCAGCATGGGAATCTAAAGCTCGGTTTTATTCATTCTTAACATTGATCGGCCTTGGCCAGTACCTGCTCGAGAAATAACCCGTTTGCAACACTTCGGCGATAGAATGCATCCTCTGGAAGCTTCACTGTAAGGAGGACGCAAATGAGATCCAGGCTTGTGGGATTTGTTTGTTTGCTGTGCTTTGCCTCGCTAAGTGTCGTTGCGCAGAAAGCGCAGCGAGATCAACCCTCCGCAAAATCGCAAGACCGTATCATTCGAGAAGTTCGGCACGAACTCCTCATGCTGCCGTATTTCGGGGTCTTCGACTACATTGCGTTCAAGGTAGATGGTGGCACCGTTTCGTTGTTGGGACAAGTAGTTCGACCTTCCCTCAAATCTGATGCTGAGAACGCCGTGAAGCGGATCGAAGGAGTGGACCGCGTCGACAACCAGATTGAGGTGCTCCCGCCTTCTTCGATTGATGATGGCCTGCGCATCAAACTGTTCCGTGCGATCTATGGCTATCCTGCGCTCGAACGGTATTCTCTAGGAGTGCAGAAGCCGATCCGCATTATCGTGAAAGGCGGCCGGGTAACTCTTGAGGGGGTGGTCGATAGTGACGCCGATAAGAATCTTGCCGGCGTCCGCGCGAATAGCGTCTCGGGCATTTTCTCGGTTACCAACAATCTGCAGGTTTCGCAGTCGAAATAGTCGGATTTCGAGGGAACGCTCCCGCGTTCCCTCTTCCTTTATCAAGCTGGGAAAATCGATTCACTAGAGGGTTCCCGAGGGTGCACCCGGTCCCGTAGGTCCCTCGTCCCGCGTATAATGCTTTCCGGATTCGCTTCCGCCCCAACGGAGCAATCGGAGGAATGCCGTCATGAGTCTTCATGCCATGAATCGCCGAACCTTTCTCGAAACCGCAACCACCGTCACCGCCGCTACGTTGCTAACCAGTCGACTCGGATGGGCGGCAGAACACAAAATCGACAAAGTGGGCCTGCAGCTCTACACCGTGCGCGACCTGATGAAAGACGACTTCGACGGCACCATCGCCAAGGTCGCAAAGATTGGTTATAAGGAAGTCGAGTTCGCCGGATACTTTGGCCACACCGGCGAACAGGTGCGCGCTGTGTGCGCGAAGAATGGCCTCTCGCCGGTCTCGACTCACGTCCAATATGACGAGTTGGACGACAAGTTCCCGTCCGTCATTGAAACTTCGAAGGTCATTGGTTTGAAGTACATCGTTTGCCCATGGATTCCCGAGGAACTGCGCAAGTCTTCCGATATCTGGAAGCAAGCCGCCGAGAAATTCAATCGTTGCGGGGAAGCGACCAAGAAGGCAGGAATGCAGTTTGCCTATCACAATCACTGGTTTGAATTCCTGCCGGTCAATGGAAAACTTCCATACGATCTGCTGCTCAAAGAGTGCGATGCCAATCTGGTCAAGATGGAAATGGACCTTTGCTGGATCACTGCCGCAGGTGGCGATCCGCTGAAATATTTCAATGAATATCCTGGGCGCTTCCCGCTGGTGCATGTGAAGGACCTGAAGAAGAAGCCCGCTGTGAGCCAGGGCGGAGGGCAGAATTTCGGCGACACCGTCGATCTGACCTCGGTCGGCAACGGCATCATCGACTGGAAGAAGATTTTTGCGCAGTCGGAAAAAGCCGGCATCAAGCACTACATCGTCGAGCACGACAAGCCAGAGAATGCTTTCGAGAGCATCACGAAGAGCTACGACTATCTTGAAAAGTTGCGGTTCTAAGTAGACGGCACAACAGACCTGCCGCCGTTTGTGGCGGCGGCAGGCTTCCTCACAAATTCCTTTCTGACGGGGATTCATGCAGGTCAAGCGCGCGCCGAAAACCTATGACGTTTGCATCATCGGCTCAGGCGCCTCGGGAGGCACCGCGGCCAAAGTGCTCACCGAAGGCGGCCTGAGCGTGGCGCTGCTCGAGGCCGGGCCTCCTGTGGTTCCGGAGCGAGACTACAAGGAGCATGTCTGGCCTTACGACCTGCCGCATCGCGGGGCAGGCGTCGGCGGCCGGGCGAAGCGAGGACTGGCAGACGAATTTATGGCTCCGAACGGGGCGTGGGAGATTGAAGGTGAACCCTACGTTTCCGCTCCGGGATCCACTTTTCGGTGGTTCCGCTCGCGCATCGTTGGCGGGCGCACCAACCATTGGGGACGCATCGCTTTGCGCATGGCGCCGGTCGACTTCAAAGTCCGTTCCCATGACGGTATGGGCGACGACTGGCCGCTCAGCTACGAAGATGTCGCGCCGTACTACGACAAGGTCGAGTCTTACATCGGAGTTTTCGGGACGAAGGAAAATATTTCCAGCGCGCCCGATGGGATCTTTCTTCCGCCGCCGAAGCCACGCTGTACCGAGACGATCATCAAGAAGGCGTGCGACCATCTCGATATTCTGTGCATTCCGTCGCGGCTGGCGATCTTGACTCAGCCTCACAACGGGCGTGCGGCGTGTCACTACTGCGCCCAGTGCGGACGAGGATGCATCACCGCCTCCAACTTCAGCTCCAGTCAGGTCATGATTCCGCCGGCGGAGAAAACCGGACGCTTCACGCTGATCACGGGCGCGATGGCGCGAGAGCTGATTGTCGGCAAAGATGGGAAAGTCGCTGCCGTTTCCTACATCGACAAGGCCACGCGTAGCGAGCAGCGCATTCATGCTCGGGCGTTCATTATCGCGGCCAGTGCCTGCGAATCCACTCGGCTTCTGCTGAATTCGAAATCAACGTTGTTCCCGGACGGCTTGGCGAACTCTTCCGGCGTGGTGGGACGCAATCTGATGGATTCGGTCGGCAGCGATGGTGGCGGCTACTTTCCGCAGCTCGAGAAAATGCCGGCGCACAATCATGACGGCGTGGGCGGCATGCACTTGTACTTACCCTGGTGGAAGTTCGACCGGAAGAATGAGTTCTTGCGCGGCTATCACACCGAGTTCGGCGGCGGGCGCGGAATGCCTGGCGTCGGGGACTATGACGATCTGTGCGACGAGTTTGAAGGATATGGCGCCTCGTTGAAGCAGGAGTGCAAGAAAAAATACGGGACGTATATTGGCTTCGCAGGACGCGGCGAAATGATCCCCAACGAAGATTGCTATTGCGAGATCGATCCCACAGCAGTCGATCAATGGGGAATCCCCGTACTTCGCTTCCATTGGAAGTGGGGCGACAACGAAATCAAGATGGCGAAGGACATGCAGGAAACGTATCGCGAGATCGTTGAGGCGGCGGGAGGAGTTTATTTGACCTCGACGAAGCCGGACGGCCGACATCCGTATGGGATCGCTGACGGCGGCGTCATTATTCATGAAGTGGGCACGGCGCGTATGGGCGCGCACCCGTCGACCTCGGCGTTGAACCAGTACTGCCAGGCGCACGATGTAAAGAATCTGTTTGTCACCGACGGAGCTTGCTTCGTGACCAATGCCGACAAGAATCCTACGCTGACGATCATGGCGCTGACCTGGCGCGCGTCGGATTACTTGCTCGATCAGGCGAAGAAAGGAAATCTGTAGGCGAAACTGCCATGTCTATTTCACGCCGCGACATTCTGAAATCGCTTACGCTGACCGCCCTCAGTGGCTCGGTGTTACGCGTGATTCCGCTGGAAGCGGCAGAATACGCGCACCGGATGGTGAAAGCGGAGAAGGCTGCTGCTGACAACCAGGCGTACACGCCGAAATATTTTCAGGCGCATGATTACAAAACACTGCAGTCTCTGTGCCAGACGATTATTCCATCGGATGCAGATTCGAAAGGGGCAATCGAAGCCGGTGCGCCTGAGTTCATCGACCTGATTACGAGCGAAAACAAGGACTACCAGCTAGCTCTGGGCGGTGGCATCATGTGGCTCGACAACACGTGTATCGATCATTACGGAAGCGCGTATCTCGAGTCGACAGCCGCTCAGCAGAAGGAAATCTTGGATTTGATTGCTTATCGCAAGAGCGCCAAGATCGATCCCAGTCTTGGGCAGGGAGTCGAGTTCTTCGGCTTTCTCCGCAAACTTACGGTAGATGGTTTCATCACCAGCGAAGTCGGCTTCGACTATCTTGGCTATGTCGGCAATACTTACCTGAAAGAATTCCCCGGATGCCCGCCCGTTCCGGAAGCGTAGCCGCGAGAAAGCTCTACCGTTTGTCGAACGGATCTTCGAGCGACGGACTCTGTGGCGTGAAGAGCTCCGCGCCACTTTCGGTGACATGCAGGTCATCTTCGAGACGTATGCCGAATTCGCCCGGGATATAAATTCCTGGCTCGTCGCTGGCCGTCACGTTCGCTTGCAGCTTTGTTGGATTGCCGCGAACCAGATATGGCCACTCATGGCCATCCATGCCGAGCCCGTGGCCGAGACGGTGCGTGAAATATTTGTAGTCGGGCCCGTAGCCAGCGTCGGTGATCACTTTTCGTGCCGCGGCATCGACCGAGCCGCATTCGGCTCCCGGGCGAGCAGCGCCCAGCGCTGCAGATTGCGCTCGATGCACGATGTCGAAGACGGATTTCATCTTGTCCGTGGCTTTGCCCAGAACGAACGTGCGCGTAATGTCGGACTGGTAGCCTTCGACCACGCAGCCATCGTCGAGCATGATGATCGAACCTTCGCGGATCACCTGCGGCGTGGCCGAACCATGCGGAGAGGCTGTGTACTCGCCGACCATCACGCTGGCATCGCCAGGGAATCCCATCTGCTCGTAGGCTTTTTCGATGAGTGCACCGACGTCGTGCTGAGTCATTCCTTCGTGCAGGGCGCGATAGACGGCTTCGTAGACTGCAAGCGTCACTTGCGAAGCGAGCCGCATGAGCGCGACCTCGTGCGAACTTTTCGCCATGCGGCATCCGGCCGTCACCGGTGTGGCACTCTTGATGGCCGCGGTAGGCGCCGCTTTTGCCATAGCGTCCGCAAAAACGAAGCGGATGGTCTCTTCGATGCCAATCTTTCCGCTGGCGATGCCACGATCCTTCAGTCCTTGCGCAAAGCGTTCGTACGGGCTGTCGTCTTCCTGCCAGACGCGGAGATCGATTTCCTCGGGACCGAAGCCATTCTTGATTTGTTCTCGTGCACGGCCTTCTTCAAACGCAGGGCAAACATAGAAAGGTTTGCCTTTCGCCAACAGTACCAGCGCAAACAGGCGCTCGCCGCCCCACCAGCGGATTCCTGTGAAATAGCGCAGCGAAGTGCCTTCCATCAGCACGATCGCGTCGAGCGCATTCTCGGTCATGAGTTGGCGGGCGCGTTCCTGCCGCGCTTGACGTTCTTCGCGTGTGATCGGAGTAGCTTCGTGCTTGCGCGACTTGAGCGCGGCAATGGAGGGAGGCAGGGAGTCGTCGTCTGGAGTTAATGCCGGAGCACGACGCGGGTACGATGCCGCGATGCCCGCCACTCCACCGCTCAATTCCAGGAAGCGTCGCCGCGAAATCATGAATCCTCCGAAGGGTTGAAAATGCAATCCGGACATTATAGGGAGAATCCTTGGTAGGATCGACGACCTTTGCCACGAAGGGCACTAAGGAGCACGAAGGAAACAACAACGAATAGACTTTCCTTCGTGAAACTACGCTCCCTTTGCAGTTATAGTTCTTAGGATGGAATCCGGCTTTCAGTGCGCTTCCTGCGGAGAATGGAATGAAACTTCGGTGGACGAGTCAGCTGGGCGTCGTCAAAGTTACGTTGAGGATTGCCAGGTCTGCTGCAAACCGAACATCCTGCGGATCGAGTACGACCTGTCATCTGCAGAGTACTTCATCACAGCCGAATTGGAATCATCATAGATCGAATCACTTGCCCGAAACCGCGCCAGCACTCGTCCGTCAGCCCTGTCGCGCTATAGTGGGCTGTCACGCGGACTCGGTTTGCGGCACGGCAATGGCGAAAGGATTCAATCCAATGGTAACCGGCTACAACGCAGGCAGGATGGTGGCTCACAATATGGTGACCACGCAGTTCGAACTCGACGGCTTTCGGGTGACGCGCACGCTCGGAGTGGTGCGCGGCATTGTTGTGCGCTCCCGCTCGATCTTCGGCACGATCGGCGCGGGACTGCAAACGCTGGTCGGGGGAAACATCACGCTGCTTACCAACCTATGCGAAAAGACGCGGCAGGAGGCCTTTGACCTGATGTTGCAGCATGCTGCAGAGTTGGGTGGTAACGCAGTGGTCGGGGCTCGCTACGATGCGACCGAAATAATGCAGGGCGTCACCGAAGTGCTCGCCTACGGAACTGCCGTTGTTGTTGAACCGGCAAAGTAGATCACGCTCCAGCTTGCGTCATCAGCCAAGAAGCTGTGGTAATTTTTCCTGCCGCTCTTGGAAGGTGTGTTCCATCTGACGGCGCACGAACATTGCATCCGCGATAGTTCCCAGAAAGCCAAATCCTACCTCGTAGTCGATCATATCGCGGACGAGCGTCCCTTCAATCCCGTCGTGAGTTTCAGAAATAAACTCGTGGCGATGATGCCAGCTCTTGAATGGACCTTTCTCTTGCACATCAGCGAAATGGTGATTCGACTCAAAGTCGGTGATGCGGGCGATCCATTGAGCGCGTATCGGCAGAAAAGAAATGACACGGAAGGATGTGACAAGAATCGATCCGATCCCTGCTGCTTTTTCGCTGGAGCTGCCTGGCGGGGGTACTCGATTTAGCTCAATCAACCGCGTCGCGCTTGCCTTGGGCATAATTCGAGGCAGGTTCTCCGGATTCGAAAAGAACGCGAAAACTCGATGGAGAGGGAAGGGAACCCACTGCTCGAATTGAAGATGGCTGGGCATGAGGGCTGGCTGTCAAATGGTACGGCCCGTCCGCGCTATGGCAAAAACAATTCGCGAGGAGCGGGCCGTATGGAGCCGCTAGTTGTCGAAGCGGCTATTGGTTTGGCGGTGTCGCAGGTGCAGCCGCACCTGGTGTTTGCTGCGTTCCGATGACATCACCAGACACGATCATATCGACGCGGCGATTCAGCTTGCGGCCTGCTGCCGTACTATTGTCGCCCACCGGATCGGCTTTGCCCAATCCAACCGCCGACACGTGATCCGGAGAGACGCTGGAAGAAATCAGGTATCCCCGCACAGCGTCCGCGCGCTTCTGGGAAAGTGTCTGGTTGTACTCGTCGGTGCCGATGCTGTCGGTGTGGCCCTCAATGTCAAGCTTCAGATCCGGATACGCGAGAACAATTCCAGAAATCCTCGCGAGCCGCTCGCGAGCCTCCGGCTTCAACGTGTAACTGTTGAAGTCGAAGAGGACGTCGGGCATGCTGACAATCAGCCCGCGCGCCGTATCGCGGGTCTGCAATACTTGGTTGAGCTGGGCGAGCAGGCGGGCGCGCATCTCTTCTTTCTGGCGGATGGCTTCCTGTTTCTGTCGTTCTGACTCCGCGGCGGCAGCCTGGGCGGCAGCGGTTTGCGCCTGCGCTAATTGTTGTTGAGCTTGAGCGGCCGCTTGTTGCTGTTCCGCCAGAGCTTGCGCCTGTTCAGCTTCTTTTCGGCGGCGGGCATCTTCCTCGGCCTGGGCTTGCGCTTTCAGTTCGGCCTGTCGCGAGGCTTCTGCATCCGCCTCGGCTTTGGCCTTCGCATCTGCGGCAGCTTGACGTGCAGCTTCTTCGCGCTCAGCTTCTTTTCGCCGCAAGGTAAGAACACGGGCGTCTTCCGCCATCTGCACGGCACCGCGAGCAGCTGTACCGATTGGAGTGCGTCCCTGCTTGCGCTGGTAATAATCCTCCGCGCGCTGCAGCATGTCTTCCGCTTTCATGATGCTGTCCTTGGCATATTGCTCTGCGCCCGCTGCCTTGGCGATCGCCACTGCGTTACGTGCTTCGAGCAGATCAAGCGGGACAGCAGGGGAAGCCTGAGACGATGGCAGCTGGTCGGGCTGAACATCGATCACGTATTCCTTGCCCTCGAGCACATCAAACTTCGCGTCAATTGCTTCTTCGAAGCCCTTCGTTCCCTGCAAGATCACATTCTCGGCGACGACCTCATCGCTTGGATGGATGACGGAGAAGTATGGTTCGGCCGTGACGATCATGCCGAACGCCTGAAGGTCGGTCGTGACCGTCAGCTTGTCCTTGCCATTTCCTCCAGGCAGCACTTCGCCGAGATTGACGGCACGCCCTTCCGGCGTAATGCCCCACAACACATAGGTCAGATATTCGCCACCCAGCTTCGTCGGCGGATCCATGTGGTTGAGTTCGACATCAATCGACAGGCGGCCGGCTTTGCCGTCGACCTTTGCCTTTCCGGTGATCGCTGGCATGCGGCTGGTTCCCTTGAAATCGACCGTGGTCGATCCGCCGCGATTGCGGTAGTTGACCGCTCGTGCGCTGCGGGCATAGACGTTCACGCGGAAAACCGGCGTCTCGGAATTTTCCTGAATGGATTGATTCGCCTGTGATTGAGCGTCCGCTGGATTGCCCTGCGCGGGATAGAGAGGAGGCGTCGGACTTTGCTGAGCCGCAACCAAGGTGGAAACAAACAACGCAACGACCAGAGACAAATGTGACGTCTTCATTAATTCAGCCTCGGATTTTAAAGGAATAAAGTCCCCCAACTTGGATGACTTCCCAGTCGAGATGGATGGCGAAGTTCGCGACGGGGGAGCCATCCTCGCCAATTTCCACAGGAGAATCCGCATCAGTGGCGAAGATCAAGAAAAATCGTAGCGAAACAATAGCGAAAGAACCAAGACCGTAAACGCAATCCGTTGTGGTCACTCGATTGGTAAACCACAAGCTTTCGTGCTTTCCCCAGCGGCCTTCCTAGTGGGGGCCGTACCCTCAAGTTTCTGCTTGACAATAAACGACTTACAGCTAAGATGTGGTACAAAGTGGTACGAAGTGGAAAGCAAAGTTAAGACAGTGGGACGTTAGAGCTGAAAACGAGGAGCCGGTGGAAATCCGACCCGAAAGTACGACAAACAGCCCGAATGACCCGACTTTGACTGACCTTCGCACCCTTTTGACCTCCCTCATACCAGTTTTGGCAGCTACCAGACATGTTTCGCGGCAATCATCCAACCCGGGTCGACGAAAAAGGACGTCTCAAGGTCCCGGCCGAGTTCAAGCGGGTGATCGACGAGAAATACGGGCAGCAATTCTACATCACAAGTCTCGATGGGAAGGTTGCTCAAGTGTATCCCTTCGAGGAATGGGAGCGGATCGAGCAGAAGTTGGCAGGGCTCTCCAATTTCAATCCTACGAAGAAAAAATTTCTGGACCGGACCAATTACTACGGGCAGCAAGTCGAAATGGATGGTCAGGGCCGGTTGTTGTTGCCGCAGTTGCTGAGGGAAGCAGGGCAGATCAAGGGCGAGGTCGCAGTTCTGGGGAACTTGACCTACCTGGTGGTCAGGAATCTGGAGCTGTTCAAGAGAGAGATTCAGGAAGAAAAGTTCACGCCTGAGGATGAGAAGACGCTCGACACGTTGGGCATCTAGTGAACCATCTATCGGACGAGGGATTAGCAGACACCCCTCAGGGGGTTGGGCATGGCGGTGGAAGAGTAATGAGCCATGTGCCGGTTCTTTTAAAAGAAGCGATCGACTTTTTAGCCGTACAGCGCGGTGGGACTTATATCGACGCAACGGTGGGCCTTGGCGGGCACAGTTACGAAATCGCAAAACGCCTCGGCGCACCGGGACATTTGATTGGCCTCGATAAAGATCCGGCAGCGCTGGAAATCGCGCGAAAAAAGCTAGTCGTTAGCGATTCGCCGTTGGTTGATGGCGAACCGGACTGGCCGACGATCACGCTGCTGCACCGGTCATTCGCAGAAATTGCGAAGGGGCAACGACCAGCGACCGTCGACGGTGTGTTAGCAGATGTTGGTGTAAGCAGTCTGCAACTCGACGACAGCACGCGCGGATTTAGCTTTCAGGCGGATGGACCGCTGGACATGCGGATGGACCCGCGTGGCGAGCGTACCGCCGAACAAGTGGTAAACCACCTCGACGAGCGTCAGCTTGCCGATGTGATTTACGAATTCGGAGAGGAAAGGAGGTCGCGGAGAATCGCCAGAGCCATTTGCCGGTCGCGGCCGATACGATCTACCGCACATCTTGCGGATGTCATATCAGCCGCGGCCCGGCCAATGAATTCTGAACAAAGGCGAATTCATCCGGCGACCAGAACCTTTCAGGCTCTTCGAATCTTCGTAAACCGCGAACTGGACGATCTGAAGGCGCTGCTCGAAGCAGCGCCGCGGATTCTGAAGCCCGGTGGACGCGTGGTGGTGATCAGTTTTCACTCGCTGGAAGACCGCATCGTAAAAGATGCCTTCCGCGAAGGGGCGCAAGCAGGGTACTTCAGCTTGCTGACCAAGAAACCGGTAATGGCAACTGAAGAAGAGAGTGATCGCAACCCGCGGGCGCGCAGTGCGAAGTTACGCGCGGCGGAAAAAGTTTAGCTCCGGAAAACCTGCCGGAGTTCCCGGCATTCGCTGTAACGGCAGTGCCGGGGCTAGAGATTAGCAAGACCAATGCGGACGGAGATCCGCTGGGGCGGGAGAAACGGGTTCCGTGGTAGGAATCCAAACTTGAGGTAGCTGGAATGTACACGGGCACACTGATTAACGATTTGATCTCGATGGTGGATCGGGCCGAACAAAGGGCCGATGACAAACGCATGGCGGAAGAATTGCACGAGATTTTCACGATGCAGGTTCCCGTCGCGCAGGGTGACCAGGCTTTCATGGGGGCGGCATAAATGGCTGCAGCAGCTGCAACAATGCAGGGGGCGGTTCCGGCAGTCGAGCATCGTTCGCTTTGGACGGGTACTCCCGAGATCTACTTCTCCAAGGCGATTGATAATTCTCGTCTGGTCAAGGTGGAAGATCCGAGGCGCAATCGCGAAATGAAGCAGTTTGGAACTGCGCTGGCAGTTTTGTTCCTGCTCGTCTTTACCTATGCCTGGCAGCATTTGAAAGCGATCGAGTATGGCTACCAGATCGAGTCTGCAAAACGTGAATTGTCGACGCTTACGGAGATGAACCATGCGCTCCGCCTGGAAGACGCTTCGCTGCGTGACCCGGAGCGCATTGATGTGCTGGCGCGACGGATGGGCTTGGTCCCACCGGAGCCGGGACAGGTGATCCGTATGGATGCGGCTTCGGGCGACGGCCAAGGTCCAGTCATGGCGAGCGCAGCCCCGGTGACTGTCATCCCGGGACAATAACCTATTGTGTAGCGGCGGACGCATTCGTCCGCCGGCCGAGCCAGAATCGGCAGATCTCGGCGGCGGCCTGTCTGTCAGTGGGCCGCCACATTTGTCTAAACCCGCTTCTTGTCATTCCGAGGAGCGATAGCGACGAGGAACCCGCTGTTCGCTGGCGGCGAGTGAAAAGCAGATTCCTCCTTGGCGCTTCGCACCTCGTCGGAATGACAACGCATTAAAGAGCCAATGGCATCCGCTGACGCCAAACTCGGAAAAAACTCCCGCCTCTACCTTCTGGGAGGCATGTTGCTGTTCTGGTGCCTGGCGATCTGCATCCGCCTGGTTTTCCTGCAGGTCTTCAGCTATGGATCATTCGTCAAGCAAGCCGGACATCAGCAGCAGCGAGCGATTCCGCTGGCCGCCAAGCGCGGCGTCATTTACGACCGAGCCGGTCGTGAACTGGCAATGTCGGTGCTCGTTGATTCCGCGTTTGCAGTCCCATCCGAGGTTAAAGATCTTCCCACAGCCGTTTCTCTGATCACACGCATTACCGGAGACGATTACAACGTCGTGCTGGCCGATTGCCGCGCGCACAAAACTTTTTGCTGGGTAGCTCGCAAATCCGACGAGCAGACGATCGAACGGATCAGTTCACTCAAGCTACAGGGCATTCATTTCCAGAAGGAACCGAAGCGCTTCTATCCTGCTCGCGATCTTGCTGCGCAGGTGCTCGGCTCGGTTGGCATGGAGGACTCCGGCCAGAGCGGCATCGAGCACGAGTTTGACGACGAACTGAAGGGGCGTCCGGGAAAGATGTTCATCTCGGTCGACGCGCGCAAGCAATGGTTCTCGGACATTGAGACGCAGCCGGACCCGGGCGAAAACATTGTTCTGACGATCGACAAGAACATCCAGTACATTGCCGAGAAGGAACTTGATCAGGCAATTCATGATACGCAAGCAATCGCCGGCACGGTGATCGTCGAGAATCCGCATACAGGAGAGATTCTCGCGCTCGCCAATCGTCCAACCTTCAATCCCAATTCGCGCAAGCAGATCACGCCGGCCGCACTCACCAACCGTGCGGTGAGTTACATTTACGAGCCCGGATCGACCTTCAAACTGGTCACGATTTCAGCGGCTCTTGAAGAAAAAGTGACGAACCCCAACGAAATCTTCGACTGCCAGATGGGATCGATCGTTTACAACGGAATGCGCATCCGCGATTCGAAGCCGCACGGCCTGTTGCCAGTTTGGGGCGTGCTCGCGGAGTCGAGCGATGTGGGATCGATCAAGATTGCGCTGCGTCTCGGCGAAGATCGCTTCTACAAATACATTCGCGCATACGGATTTGGACAGCAGACTGGCATCGAACTTCCGGGCGAGACGCGAGGGATGACCAAGCCTCCCAGCCGGTGGTCGAAGGTTTCCATCGCCGCAATATCGATGGGTCAGGAAATTGGCATCTCAGCGGTTCAGCTTGCTGGATTGATCTCGACTTTCGCCAATGACGGTGTCCGGGTCGCGCCCCGCATTGTCACCGGAACGGTACAACCACAGGGGACACCGCAGACCGTAGCGTTTCATCCGGGAGCTTCCCAGCGCGTGATTTCTTCTTACACCGCAGCCGAGATGCGTTCGATGATGCAGAAAGTCGTGCTTGAAGGAACCGGTCGCAAGGCAATTCTCGAGGGCTATAGCTCGGCGGGCAAGACTGGCACCGCACAGAAGGTCGATCCCGACACGGGTGCATACTCCAAGACAAAATATATCGGCTCGTTCGCGGGTTTTGCTCCGGTGAACAATCCGCAGATCGTGGTCGCGGTAATTCTCGACTCGGCGGTCGGACTCCATCAGGGCGGCCAGGTGTCCGCGCCAGTCTTCAAACGCATCTCACAGCAGGTGCTTGAATATCTCCACGTGCCTCACGATTTGCCACTGGCACCGCAACATCAGTTGCTGATGGCCCAATCCAATATTAAAGATAAGGATCTGGATGAAGGAACGCCGGATCACCCCGGAGAGCCGCTGGAAACCGCTGAAGTGAATACCGGAGCCTCCGATGAGACGAAGCCGCCGAGTGTGGCGCGGACTTCGGCATCTGCTCCCGCGCCTGCTCCTGCAGTTAGCGGTGGGCAGGTTGTGGAAGCAGCCATCCGTGAGCCGCTCGCTACGACGTCCGCCGCTCAACCCACTTCAGCCTCAACGCTCAAGGCCGCCACTGCGCCGAGGCAACTTCCGGTGAGCGGCACAGTCGTCCTTGACGTGGAGCAAGGCGGAATCGAAGTACCCTCGTTCGTAGGGAAGACCGTGCGCGGCGCCGTCGAAGCGGCCCAAGATATTGGTCTTGAACTCGAGCCAGTCGGCAGCGGCGTCGCCCGCGAGCAGACTCCTGCAGCCGGAACTCATGTGCCCGCCGGTTCGCGCGTGACAGTCCAGTTCGGAAGATAAGATTCAAAATCGTCAACCACAGAGGCTACGGAGGCACACAGAGCTTTCTCCAGAGTTGACATTCCGAACGGCCGCAGTTTGGCCGTGAGCAATCTGTTGTCGTAGGCAGTTCAGCGATGTCGGCGACAGCAGATTCCTCGCTTTGCTCGGAATGACAAACAATGGGTACCTCGTCCTGAGCCCACGGCGGTGGATCTTCTCGGTTTGACCCGCGGAAAAACTGCGTGATACGGTAGTCAGTCACACCATCCCGGCAGCCAGCCACTGCTCGTTTTGAGGTCTATTTTGTCTTCGGTCGAGGCGCCCGCCATCCGCAAAACCGCGCTCAACGCTGTCCATCGCGAGATGGGCGCAAAGATGGTGGAGTTCAACGGCTGGGACATGCCAGTCGAATATCCGGCATCGATCGGCTGCGGCATCATCAACGAGCACATGGCGGTGCGTACTGGCGTCGGCATCTTCGACGTCAGCCACATGGGCGACATCCGCCTCGCCGGGCCACAAGCTCTGGCCGCCGTCCAGCACATTTCGATGAACGACGCCTCGAAGCTGGCGATCGGGCAGGCGCAGTACTCCGCACTTCTCTATCCCGAAGGCACGTTTGTCGACGATGTCATCGTTCACCGCTTGGGCGAAGATGAATACCTTCTGGTGATCAACGCGGGCACGCGCGAAAAAGACTTCAACTGGGTCCGCGACAATACGCGCGAGTTCGATTGCGCAGTCGAGAATCTATCCGACGATTTCACGCAGATTGCGATTCAGGGCCCGAAAGCCGTGAATTTGCTGCAGAATCTGACCGACGCTGACTTGAGCGCGGTGAAGTTTTATTGGGTCACGCGGGGTAAGCTTTGCGGGCTTCCCAATATTTTGATGGGACGCACCGGGTACACAGCGGAAGACGGTTTCGAGATTTACATTCCAGCGGACGAAGCCACCAGCGCTCGAGTGTGGTACGACATCCTAGAAGCGGGCAAAGAATTCGGCGTCGTCCCTTGCGGCCTGGGCGCGCGAAACACGCTTCGTCTTGAGGGCAAGCTTCCCCTCTACGGCCACGAGATTTCCGATACGATTAATGTTTGGGAAGCCGGACTCGACCGCTTCTGCAAGATGGAGAAGCCCAAGTTCGTGGGACGCGCGGCTCTGGCGAAAGCGAAAGCGGCGGGCATCGAACGTAGCCTTGTTGGCCTGGAGATGACCGGGCGCGGCATCGCGCGGGATGGCTACAAAGTGCTGGACGACGGCGGCCGCGAAATCGGATACGTCACCAGCGGATCGCCAGCGCCGTTCCTGAAAAAGAATATTGCATTGGCGTACGTTCCGACGGAGTTGGCGGCTGTGGGTACCGCGGTGAAAGTGGAAGTTCGGGGTCAAGCTGTGGGTGCTGTAGTTGTCCCGACGCCGTTTTACAAGCGTCCGAAGAAAAGTTCATAACGAAGAAGTTTCGCTGGCAGCCAGGAGCTAGAAGATTTATGCCCTATCCGACAGACCGCAAGTACACCAAAGAGCACGAGTGGATTCAGGCGAATGGCAACTCCGCAACCATCGGCATCACCGACTACGCCCAGGAGTCGCTCGGAGACATCGTATTTGTCGAAACCCCGAAGGTCGGCAGCGAACTGACAGCCGGCAAGACGTTTGGAACGGTCGAGTCTGTGAAAGCGGTTTCCGATTTGTTCGCCCCGGCTTCCGGAACCGTAGCCGAGGTTAATGCCGATCTGGCGACGTCGCCCGAGAAGGTGAATAAAGACCCGCACGGGTCGTGGATGCTGAAGCTAACCCTCAAGAATCCGGGTGAACTCGACGGGCTCCTCTCGGCCGCCGACTATGAAAAATTCGTGGCCGAAGAAGCCGGACATTGAAGATTTCCCTCGTGCAGCTTCGCGTCCTTCGTGGTCCAGATTTTGAACCCTGTCGAGGTGCCACCGATGAGTTTTGCGCTTGATTCAAACCAAGGCTGCCCCGCCTCAGTCCAAATGACCTCGAGACACATCTATATAACTTCCTATGCGCTATTTACCTAAATCTCCCGCCGACCGCGAAGCCATGCTGAAGGCAATCGGCGTCCGCTCGGTCGACGATCTCTTTGCTCCCATTCCGGCGGAATACCGCCTAACTCGCGATCTCAATATTCCCCGCCAGATGGCTGAGTCAGAAATTGTCGACTTCTTCCGCCAGCGTTCGCGCGAGAATGGCGACGGGTACGCGAGCTTCCTAGGCGCTGGCGCCTACTTTCATTACCGGCCGGTCATTATTGATTCGCTGATCTCGCGGGGCGAGTTCCTCACGGCGTACACGCCTTATCAGGCCGAGATTTCCCAAGGCACATTGCAGTCGATCTTCGAATTTCAGACGATGATCTGCGAACTTACCGGCATGGAAGTGGCGAATGCCTCCATGTATGACGGATCAACCGCTGCCGCCGAGGCTGTAATGATGGCAGTCCGCCTGACCGGACGGCGCTCGGTCGTGGTCGCTCGCAGCTTGCACCCGGAGTATCGCGAGGTGCTTGCCACTTACGCCACGCATCAGGGTATGCCGCTGTCGGTGGTCGGTTTCGGCGGCGACGGTCGTGTGAATCTGAAAGAGCTCGAGAGGTCGATTACTTCGGAGACGGCATGCGTGCTGATCCAATCGCCAAACTTCTTCGGCACGATTGAAGACGTTGCCGCCGTGGCAGAACTTGCTCACAAGAATGGAGCAATGTTGGTTGTATCGATTGCCGAGGCTGTTTCCCTGGGAATCATTGAGCCGCCGCGAGAGGCTGACGTGATTGCGATGGAAGCCCAATCTTTTGGCGTGCCGCTTGGCTTCGGCGGGCCTTATTGTGGCGTGATCGCGACGCGTGAAAAATATGTTCGCCAAATGCCCGGACGCCTGGTGGGACAGACTGTCGACAAACAAGGCAGGCGCGGATTCGTTCTGACCCTCGCGACTCGCGAGCAGCACATCCGCCGCGAAAAAGCGACGTCGAACATCTGCACGAACCAGGCCCTCGTTGCGCTCATGGTCAACATCTTCATGACCGTTTACGGCAAAGTCGGCCTCAAGGAACTCGCCAAACAGAATCTAGCGAAGACCGCCTACGCGGCCAGCCAGTTTTCGAAGCATGGCAAACTGCTATTCGACAGTGCTCCGCGCTTCAACGAATTCGTCGTCGAGACCAGCGAGGATCCCTACGCTATCAATGGGCGCTTGCTCGGACACAAAATTGTTGGCGGCTTACCGCTGAAGAAGTTCTATCCCGAACTAGGGAACGCCGCATTGTGGTGCTGCACGGAGTTGACCACGCGCAGCTCCATCGACACCGCGGCGGGCCTGATTGCCGAGAGCGAACGGTCTGTGCGATCGGCGAAAGAAGAAGTGGAAGAGGTGGCGCGATGAAGCACACGCCTCGCAAAGCCTCGCTCCAGGTGAATCAGAACGAAGGCCTGATCTTTGAGAAGTCTTCCGCAGGAAAAGCGGCATGGAAGCTACCGCCGCTCGACGTACCAGAAATTGACACGGCAAAGCTTCTCGGTAGCTCCGAACGAAAAGACCTCGGCAACATGCCCGAGGTCAGCGAGATCGAGATCATCCGCCACTTCACGCGAATGTCTACATGGAACTACGCGATCGATCTCGGCATGTATCCGCTTGGCTCCTGCACGATGAAGTACAACCCGCGCGTGAACGAAGCGGTCGCACGAGTCGAGGGAATTGCCAACGGGCATCCCTACCAGCCCGAGAAGATTTCTCAGGGCGCGCTCTACATCATCAAGACGCTGAGCGAGCAGTTGATCGAAATCACGGGCATGGATGCGATCACGCTACAGCCCGCTGCTGGAGCTCACGGCGAGATGACGGGATTGCTGATGGTTCGTGCGTACCATCAGTCCAAGGGCAATGCACGCAAGAAGATTCTGATTCCCGACTCGGCTCACGGCACCAACCCGGCGACCGCGGCCATGGTGAACTATGCGGTCGAGAATCTGAAATCGGATTCGCGCGGGATGGTCGATATTGCCGCGCTCGAAGCGCAGATGAATGAAGACGTCGCCGCGCTGATGCTGACGAATCCCAATACGCTTGGTGTGTTTGAGCAGCAGATTCACAAGATCGCCGACATCCTCCATGCCAAGGGCGGCCTCCTCTACATGGACGGCGCCAATATGAACGCGCTCGTCGGCAAGGTGCGTCCCGGAGACTTCGGCGTCGACGTCATGCATTTGAACCTGCATAAGACATTTTCGACTCCACATGGTGGCGGCGGTCCGGGTTCGGGACCGGTCGCGATCAAGAAAATTCTTGAGCCATTTTTGCCCACGCCGGTCATCGTCACGAAATCGGACGGCACTCTTTCGTTCGACTACAATCGTCCGCAATCGGTCGGACGCGTGCGTGCCTTCTACGGCAACTTTGGAATGTTTGTCCGCGCTCTCGCCTACATTCAAGCGAATGGTCCCGACGGCCTGCGTCAGACCACCGAAGACGCCGTGCTCAATGCCAACTACATTCGCAAGGGACTCGAAGGAACCTACGATCTGCCGTATTCGACGCCCACGATGCACGAGGTGGTCTTCAGCGACAAACTCCAAGCGAAGAAGGGCGTCCGTACGATGGACATCGCCAAACGGTTGATCGACTACGGATTTCATCCTTATACGACGGCTTTTCCGCTGATTGTGCCTGGGGCGTTGATGATCGAACCAACCGAGAGTGAATCAAAGGAAGAGATGGATTTGTTTGTCGAGGCCATGAAGTCGATCGCGGAGGAAGTGGAAGAGGATCCGCAGACGGTGCTCGACGCGCCGCATTCCACGCGTGTGTCGAGACTGGATGAGACAGCTGCGGCCAGAAAGCCGGTCCTGCGCTGGAAGCCAACCGTATAACCAAGAGGAAAGTCGATCGTTGAAGGTAGGCTCGTTGAAGATTTGATCGTTGAATGAAGACCGCGCTGACGTTCAGCGTGTGGGTCTCCATTCAACAATCACGAATCAATAAGCTACTTCGCTGAGATGTCAACAGAAGCTCGGGTGGTGGCCCAATCAAGTTCCATCGTGCAGCCGCTGCCGGATTTTTCGTAAGTAATCGTGAAATTCTCTACCGGTGAATCGAGCTTGCTGACTTTCATGTCCACTTTCGCCAGTTCATCTTTCTCGTATTTGTAAGGAATACCCCACTCCCCGGTCTTCTTATTGATGATCAAAGTCCACTTATCCGCGGTCGGGACGGTGAAGATCGTGTAGCTACCTGCGGGCACGGTTTTGCCACCGACAACTACATCGGCGCTGTTGACGAAGGTTGTCGCTTCATTCGCGCCGGTACGCCATACCTTGCCGTACGGAACCAGGTCGCCATAAATTTTGCGACCCTTCATCCGAGGACTCGAATAATCGGTCTTAATAGTTTTGCCGCCGCCTAGATCACAAGATGCCGACGCGGCCGGGCTTGGTTTGGCTCCGCCCATCTGGGCCAAACAGGCCGTGGCTGCGACAAACGCAAAAAGCGCGAGGATAGCGATGTTCTTCTTCATAGACTCTCCTTTTGGGTGATTGGTTCTGCAAGAGCTTTGGACGGTTCACAATGAATTTTGTCAGCGGTCATTATGCTCCCCGCGACCGCACAGTTACAATCGACGGATGCCAGTATTCGATGAGAAGCAGGAAGAGCTGGAGCACTACGAGACCATGATGGGCGTTCCTCGCGGTCGCCTGGCCGTCACCATGGACGCTATCACTGACGCCATGGCCCTCGTCGGCCAGCATGGTGTCTACTGCCAGAGCCAGCGCTGGCCGGGAAAGCCTGTCATGGACATCCAACTGATCATGAAGCAGCTGACCGACGCAAAAGAATTAATTCAGAGCGTGATGGAAGAGATCAAGAAAGAGCGCGGATGATGTTCCCGCAGTTGAAGTGCCCAAACCACGAAGGAAACGAAGTTTCACGAGGGAAGTGCTGCCCGTTGAACCCTTCGTGATCCTTCGTGCCCTTTGTGGTTACAGCTTCTAGGGTTTTACGGTCACCATCACCACCCCGTGCGGCACGACCTTCGCTGAAAACTTCCCGGTGATTTTGCCGAGATCCTTGTGCGCCCACAGATCGCGCACGGCAGCGCTCACACTGTTCGGATAGCCAATGTCTTCCCAGGTGAACGAAATATCCTGTTCGCTACTTCCGCGGTTGAGCAGCACCACCGCCCGGCCGCCATCCTTCAGTTGCTTCGCCCAAACCTCCAGATCGCCATTCTTCGTGACGCGCTCGCCCTCGCGTCCAAGCGGGTCTTGATCGACCGCGATGACTTCCTTGTTTGTGAGAATGTCGTGAATCTCTGGACGCATCGTACGCAGATCATTTCCCGCGATCAGCGGCGCAGCCAGCAGCGCCCATAGAGTGAAGTGTGATTTGTACTCAACGTCGGTCATCCCGCCGTTCCCCACTTCCAGCATGTCCGGATCATTCCAGTGCCCCGGTCCTGCATACGATTGCAGTCCGACCTGCTGGTCGAGAATCGCCAGCACGCCGTTCGAGCAGCAACTGCCGTCGGGCCACTTTTCGGAACCTCCCCATCGATCCTGAATGTCACCCGTGCTTCGCCACAGATTTCCGCCGACTTCTTTGCCCCAGAGCCAGGG
Source organism: uncultured Acidobacteriota bacterium (assembly GCA_963793945.1). GTDB lineage: Bacteria > Acidobacteriota > Terriglobia > Terriglobales > Acidobacteriaceae > Sulfotelmatobacter. The sequence goes on from CAWCCE010000010.1 coordinate 59,336, forward strand.
CTTGGCCGTTCCCCACTCGCAGATGCTCAACACAATCGGACGTCCCGCGGTATCGAGCGCCGCGCGAATATTGGCATATGACGCCCTTGCATCCTGCGTCGACGTATGGCACCAGTCGTATTTCAAATAGTCGACGCCCCACGCCGCGTATTGCACCGCATCCAGATATTCATGTCCGAGCCCGCCGGGACGTCCCGCGCACGTCTGCGATCCGGCGTCCGAATAAACTCCAAACTTCAGACCCAGCGAGTGAATGTAGTCCCCGACGGCCTTCATCCCGTGCGGAAAGCGCTGCGGGTCGGGCACGATGTTTGCACTCGCATCGCGGCTCACCTGCCAGCAGTCGTCGATGTTCACATAGACGTATCCCGCGTCTTTCATGCCCGATTTCACGACCGTATCGGCCATCTCCTTGATCATCGCTTCGCTGACATTGCAACCAAACTTGTTCCAGGAATTCCATCCCATCGGGGGCGTCAAGGCAAGATGCGCCGACGGAGATTCTTGCGCGTACGCACTTCCAGCGAGAAATACCGTGAAGAGAATCGCGTGAACAAATAGTCGTCTCGTCATCATGCGAACGTTGTACCAGAAGTCTCGCGAGATTGGTATCCCAAGTTGAATCTCTCGCTGGCACTTCAGCTCAATCCGTTTACAATGCCGGGTTAACCATCTGTGTTTTATCTCTGTGTTTTACGGAGGGATCTCATGCGAAGGCTCCAGCTCTCATTCTGCCTCGTGCTCGTTTGTTGTTCCGCTGTAGTTTGCCCGCGCGCGCCGGCAGAATCCGCTTCAGGCCAAATCGGGATCTTCGAGGATCACACCGACGTCGGCACGGTTCTTCATCCCGGATCGGTCGACTACGACCGTGCGAAACAGGCCTACACCATCTCCGGCAGCGGTGAGAATATGTGGTTCGCCGCCGACGCCTTCCAGTTCCTGTGGAAGAAAATGTCAGGCGACGTGACTCTCACCGCCGACATCAGCTTCCTGACAAAAACCGGCAACGAGCACAAGAAGGCTGCGTTGATGCTGCGTCAGACTCTCGACGCGGATTCCGTGTATGCCGACATTGCCCTGCATGCCAGTGGCATGACCTCGCTGCAGTTTCGCGACGAGAAAGGCGCAATCACGCGCGAGATTCAATCGAGCCTTTCGGGTCCCAAACGGCTGCGCATCACCAAGCGCGACGATTATGTCTACATGTCGCTCGGAGACTCCGATCTCAAAGTCGCCGGCGGATGGATTCGCATCCCCCTGCATGGCCCTTTCTACGTGGGTCTCGGCGTCTGCTCTCACGATAAAGATGTGGTGGAGCAGGCAGTCTTCTCCAATGTCGAATTGACGCAGCCTCCCGCTTTGGCGTCGAAGCCGACTCTCTACAGCACACTTGAGACTGTTGACGTTGCTTCCGCCGATCGCAAAGTTTCCTATCTCGCGCAGGGACGCTTCGAGGCCCCCAACTGGACGCGCGACGGTAACGCTTTCCTCTTCAATCGCGACGGCCACATCGAGCGCCTGGAGATCGGCACTGATCAGCCGTCCGTCATCGACACCGGCTTTGCCAATCGCTGCAATAACGATCACGGTATTTCTCCTGACTCGTCGCAACTCGCTATCAGTGACAACTCGCAGGGCGACCGCGAGTCGCAGGTTTATGTCGTCCCCATCACCGGAGGCACTCCGCGCCGCATCACGGCGAAGTCGCCTTCCTACTGGCATGGGTGGTCGCCGGATGGCAAAACGTTGGCCTACGTGGGCCAGCGTAATGGCGACTTTGATATTTATGCGATTCCCGCCGCCGGCGGCGAAGAGACGAGGCTGACGACTGTGAAAGGACTCGACGACGGGCCGGAATACTCTCCTGACGGCAAATATATTTACTTCAATTCCGAGCGCACCGGCCATATGCAGATCTGGCGGATGAAGCCCGACGGCAGCGAACAGGAGCAGGTTTTCTCAGACGACCTCAACAATTGGTTCCCACATATTTCGCCCGACGGCCAGTGGATGGTCTTTCTCACCTACGGATCCGACGTGACCGGCCATCCTGAAAATAAGGACGTGATGCTGCGGCTGATGTCGCTCGCCGATAAAAAGATCACTTTCTTAGCGAAATTATTCGGCGGGCAGGGAACCATCAACGTTCCCTCATGGTCGCCTGACAGCAAGCGCGTCGCATTTGTCAGTTACATGCTCGTTCCGGAGGACTAGAACTCGAAGTCGTGGCATCCGTCGTCTAACGCGAAACTTTTTCGTCAAAGAATCTTGCCATCAGTTCAAGCGCCTCCCGCGTTTCCGGCAACTGAAAGTGATACCAGAACGCATGCGGCAACGCCTCGAAGACCACTAGTTGCGCATCATCTCCTGCGCGCAGCAATGCGCGGTGCAGAGTACTCGTGTCGCTGAGCAAAATATCTCGCGTGCTGGTGACCAGCAGGCTCGGTGGCATGCCGTGCAGATCGGCGAAAAACGGCGACAGCACGGGATCTTTACGGTCCGTCTTGCCGATATATTGATCGTCCGGCAGATGGCTGGGGTCGATCGGCTGCATCTCGCCGGGAAATCCGTTTAGCGTGAAAAGCTGTCGCGAGTCACCTACGCGGCTGAAATCTCCTAATCCGGAAAAAATGCCGAGCGCCGCCGGAAGCGGCAGCCCAAGCTGCTTGAATCGCACCGTAACTTCCGCAGTCAGAATCGCGCCCGCCGACGTTCCGAAAATCCCGATGCTTTGCGGTTTATAAGTCTTCAGAAGTTCCTTGTAGACCGCGACGACATCCTCAACAGCCGCGGGAAAAGGATTCTCTGGAGCCAGCCGATAATAGACAGAAACGACTTTGATTTTCGCCAGATTTGCAATTGGCACGCCTTCGATCAGAGAGCCTGAGTCGGAATTAAATCCTCCACCGTGCAGGTTGATCAGCACTCTTCGACGATTCTCAGCAGGCATGGTCAGCGGTGTGATGATATCGGTGCGCACGCCTGCGGTCGTCGTCTCTTCCACATTCACCGGATAAATTCTGCGTGCCTCCGCCGAATCCTTCGCGCGCCAGATGTCTGTGCGCGCCCGGCGCTCAGTCAGCGACTCGGGACCGGGAGTACTGTGAGTCAACGACTCCAGCCATTGCTGCGCCTCCGGAGAAATTGTCGACGGCATCGGCACCACGCGCGTGATGTGAGCAGTTCCATCCGCATCGAAACTGGCGAAATCCTTCTGAGAGGGGGAATTGGTCTGGGCAGACAACGCCGAAGCCATCGCAAACACGGCGACAAAGTGCAACACGTTGATTTTCATCGTGACATTTGTATCAGAGGAACGGGCAGGAAGAAAAACGAATCACAGAGCTCACAGAGTCAATGGAAGAGCCTCTCGATTTCCCCTGTGCGCCCGGTGCCCTCTGTGGTGAAAGGTGTTATGCGAGTGTGAACTTCCCGCGCTCGATCATCTTCTGCGCGATGGTCTGCCGCAGTTCGACGGTATTAAACGGTTCATACTTCGAGAGCCGCCGCAGGATTGCCAGCTGTGTGCGCATCATGTCGCCTTCGGCCACCGCCGCAATCACTTTGCGTGCAGCAGATTCTACTTTCTCCATCGCCTGCGACAAATAGACACGCGTCATCGCCACCGGCAGAACGGCGCCCGCTTCACCCTTGCTGGCCACAATCTTCTGCGCTCGCAATACAGCGGATTCCATGGCATACGTTTCAATCGTCATGTCGGCAATCGCACCCATGATTTCCTGCTGATCCTGAATGGCCTGCATGTATTTTTGTGTCGCCGAACCGGCCGCGAAGAGTCCAAGCTTCTTGGCTTGCGCCACCAGTTTCTGTTCCTCCGCCAGCGGACCTTCGAGCTCCTCCGCCATCGACGGTCCGGAGAGCACTTCATCCATCAGCTTCTTGATGGCCAGCATTAATGGCAACTGACCCGTCATCGCGCGCTTCAGTAGGAAGCCTGTGATAATCAGCCGGTTGATTTCGTTCGTTCCTTCGAAGATGCGGTTGATGCGGGCATCGCGATAGGCGCGCTCCGCTGGATACTCCTCGACGAATCCATAGCCCGCATAAATCTGCAGCGTCTCGTCGACGATGTAGTCAATCATCTCCGATCCCCAGACTTTGATGATCGAGCACTCGACTGCGTATTCTTCGATCGCTTTGAGGGTCTGCTTGGCCGCATCGAGAGCCGATTTGTCGACTTCACTCAAAGCGGAGTCCATCATCGCAACGGTCCGGTAAACCAGCGATTCGCCGACATAGAGGAGTGTCGCCATGTTGGCGATCTTCTCGCGCACCAAGCCGAAGTCTGCGATGACCTTGTTGAATGCCTTGCGTTGTTTGGCATAGCCGATCGCGTTTTCGAGCGATACACGGCCTCCGCCCACACACATCGCGCCCAGTTTGAAGCGGCCAACATTCAGAATGTTAAAGGCGATCAGGTGACCCTTGCCGATCTCGCCCAGCAGATTCTCAAGCGGAACTTTGCAGTCGTTCAAAATGATCGGGCAAGTCGACGATCCCCGAATGCCCATCTTGTGCTCTTCCGCGCCGATGGAGAATCCCGGGAAGTCGCGCTCCACCAGGAATGCCGAGAATTTCTCTCCGTCGATTTTGGCGAAGACGGTGAAGAGGTCGGCGAACCCCGCGTTGGTGATCCACATCTTTTCGCCGTTCAGAACATAGTGCTTTCCATCTGAAGAAAGTACGGCGCGAGTGCGGCAATTCATCGCGTCAGACCCTGATGTTGACTCCGATAAAGCGTACGCGCCAACAATCTCGCCTGAGCCCAGTCGAGGCAGATACTTCTTCTTCTGTTCCTCGGTGCCGAAGTAGACGATTGGGAGCGTGCCGATTCCGGTGTGACCGCCCCATGTTGTGGCAAAGCCCGCATATTTCGCGATGTGATCGGCAATCACCGCGGCCGTGACCTTGTCCATCTCGAGTCCACCATAGGCCTCAGGAATTTCCACCGAACTCAAGCCTAGATCGCCCGCTTTCTTCAACAGGTCGCGCGTGACCGAGAAATCCTTGTGTTCAATCTTCTCGATATTTGGAACGATTTCATTGACGGCGAACTCTTCCGCGGTTTGTCCGATGAGCTGTTGCTGTTCGCTGAAGTCTTCCGGAGTGAAGATCTCTTCGTAGTGGCGCGTCTCCAGAAGGAAACTTCCGCCCGCAATCTTCGTCTTCGGCGCTGTCGGCGTGGTGGCCATGTCGTCTCCTAATACAAGCCGCCGGACTCGGGTCCAGCGGAATCCCATTGCGATTTTAATGGGTTGAGAGGGGGAATGATAGGTGGTCGAGAATCAAAGCTCCGCCCCGGTAACCTCCTCCGAGGTGACCATCGCGTGAAAAAGATTCCCGGCGTCCGGGGCGGCGCGAGTTTTAACGATCGATCTCAAAACTAAGAGGATCGAAATATAGGCCCGACCCATACGACGGAGCGTAAAACCTTCCCCGAGAGTACGCGGTCGTTGGATCCCGCAGGCATTGGTGGTATCGCTCCGAGAGAGTGCGGAAAAGATCTTCTTCGCTTTGCCGCGCGGCAGATGCTTCGGAGCACGCTTGCGTGGAGCCTGTGCCGCATCTGGCTTGCTCATCTGCAACGGCCGATTGCATCGCTCGCTGTTGACGATCCATCGACATCCGCAGCCAGCCGCAATCGTCGACAAATTGAGTCTGTAACAAACACGCTCCGCCGGACCAAATCTCCCCTGAAGAGCAGTATCTGCGCCGGTAATATGTATTTGCCGGGACTTCGACGCACCCTCCTTTGCCGGCCGACTGGCCGGCGGGGCAAACCGCGCATGGGCCCGTCAGGCAAACTCTGCGGCGCAGGTCACTGACCGGCTTCGGCTCTGGCTTTCGGAACGGATGCCGGATGAATGAAAAGAATCCGCGCTTTTCAGGCTGAGTTCGCATTTGCGAAGTGCTGTTCAGTTGGTGCGAGGAATGAACGCTGTTGGTGACCGTCTCCCTTCCGACGAGATGCGATGAGGCTGGTGTGTTGGAACTGTGCCCGTTCGAAGCGTGCGATGCGGATCCACCACTGGAGCTGTGACCTCCGCTTCCGCTTGAACCGCGGCTGCCGCTGCCTCCCGAGGAGACCGAACCGCCAGAGGATCCGCCATGAGAGCCACCACCTCCGCCGGAACTGGAAGAGCCTCCAGAACTCCCGCCGGAGGAGGCGGATGACGATGAGGAGGAGTGTTGAGCGAAGGCTAAGGGTGAGAGCGCTAGAAATGAGAAAACGAACAACGCCGCTACATACAGGCCGGAGAGCCGCATAATGCACCTCCCAAGCGACGGCCAGATTCTCGGTCGGGGGATGACCACGCTGGCCTGGGTGATTACGCCCAGCAAAATGATAACCCTTTTCAAGTCAAAGAACTTAGCAATTGCGTAAAGAAGTGTGACGTGAGTGTGCCCTAACGATTCACCGAGTTGCTGTGGAGCTCTGTCGTTCTGAGGCGATAACGGGTCGCAGGCTGGCACGTCGAGTATCCGACCGGATGAGTCGCATCGGACGTCTTACTGTCACGTGCAACTACATAGCTGCGGATGGCATAGCAAGTGGTGTCGTCACTTGGCTGTCCGTCGAGGTTCAATGTCATCAGATCAGCGCGAGCATCTTGCTGGAAGGGTAGGCCTTTCGGATCGAGGCGAAACTGGTCGACCCGCATGCGCTCGATCGGATCGTTCGCGGTCTTGGAGTCGGTTGCTTGGCTTAGGATCTTCCACGAGTCGGATGGCAGATTTTTGGCCGCACGATCAGTGTCAGGATTGGCGAAACCACTCGGTGTCTGTGCGAACGCAGAAGCGGAGCAAACCAGCAGCGCGATAAGAGCAAGGCGGGCAGAAGACATGGGACCCTCCTGGAGCAAATTATACCGCTGCATGCAACCTACGCGTTCTCGAAGATGCCGGCTGCGCCCATGCCTCCGCCCACGCACATTGTCACCATGCCGTAGCGGGCCTTGCGGCGCTTCATCTCGCGGATCACGCTTGCCGTCAGCTTTGCTCCAGTGCATCCCAAGGGATGGCCGAGCGCGATGGCTCCTCCGTTGGGATTGACCTTTTCGGCATCGAGTTCAGCTTCCTTGATCACTCCCAGCGATTGCGCGGCGAAGGCCTCGTTCAACTCGATCACGCCGATGTCCGAGAGCTTGAGACCAGCCATCTTCAACGCTTTCGGGATCGCGAACACCGGTCCGAGTCCCATTTCTTCCGGCTTGTAGCCTGCGGTGGCGAAGGCAACGTAGCGCACCAGCGGCTTGATGCCATGCGCTTGCGCGCGTTCGGCTGACATCACGACCGCTGCTGCGGCGCCGTCTGACATCTGCGAGGAGTTGCCCGCCGTGACGGTGCCTTTCACGTGGAATGCAGGCTTGAGCGCGAGCAAGGCTTCGAGCGACGTGTCGGCGCGTGGGCCTTCGTCAACTTTGAACACGATCTCCTGACGCTTGGGCTTCGATCCATTGGGAGTGCTGAAACTTACCGGCACGGAAACAACTTCGTCGTCGAACTTGCCAGCCTGGATCGCGGCCAACGCTTTCTGGTGGCTGCGCAGCGAGAATTCGTCCGCCGCTTCGCGCGTGATGCCTATCCGCTGCGCGACTCGCTCGGCAGTCAGTCCCATGGAAAGATACGCGTCGGGATAGTGATCGACGAGCCACGGATTGGGCGAGATCTTGTGACCTCCCATCGGGATCATCGACATCGATTCGGTTCCACCCGCGACGATCACTTCCGCGCCTCCACTCATGATGCGCTCGGCAGCCATGGCGATGGCCTGCAGTCCTGAAGAGCAGAAGCGATTGATGGTGAGTGCCGAGACTTCGACTGGCAATCCCGCGCGCAGCGAAGCGATGCGGGCGACGTTCATTCCTTGCTCGGCTTCGGGAATGGCGCAGCCGAGGATGACGTCTTCGATCTCTTTTGGGTCTAGTTGTGGAATACGGTCGAGCGCTCCCTTGATCGCAATCGCGGCTAATTCGTCGGGACGCGTGGAACGCAGCGTTCCTTTGAAAGCCCTTCCAACTGGGGTGCGAACCGAAGAGGCGATGATGACGTCACGCATAATCTTTCTCCCAACTGCTGACTGCCGAACAGCTACACATTAGATGCAGGCGCATTCGCGGCCGCGTCATGCGCGCGGGATCCTACTTTACTGGCGCGAAGAAGTAGTAATCCGCGGTGTAGCTGCTTTTGCTCTCCGCGTCTTTGTGCGATTCGTCGCACGGATCGTTGCCGGGCTTTCCGCCATGTGTGTGGACGCGCTGAATGGTGGTCACATCGGCGAGCATGCCTTTCTTCGCGTTGGTCACAACATTGACCAACAGCCAGGGAATGGAATCAGGATCGAGCGAGTCGACGTGAGCGACCGCTTTGCCGGTGACTTCGCTGCCGTCTTTGAGTTTCCACGTTGGTCCTGCTGAATGCTGGCCAATGACTTTGTCCTTGCGATCTTTCAATTCGGCGTCGGGCGCTTTGAGCGTCCAGGCGAACTTACCGTCGCTTCCAGCCTGACAGGTGTAGATCTGCGATCCCTTGGCGTGAACGAACAGAACCGGTTCGAGACCTGCAGGTACCGCGATCGCGTCAGGAACGTCGGGGGCGGATTCCTTTGCGGGAGCGTCTTTCTGCTGGTTGGACTGGGGGTTGGCGAGGGGGACGAGAATGGCGAGGCAGACGAACGCAGCGACGGGGAGCAGAGGTCTTGGCATGAGGGGATTGTAGCGCTGCGCAGGCGGTTCGCGGGGCGTTCCGTTTTGGGAATGGGGTGTTTACGTTTTAGTGATTGCTAGGGCGCCCCCTCCCCCGGTCTCCTGGAATCATCGAGTTAGCGTCAAATTCTGAAAAAATCTATTGAGCTCAACGATTTACGGGCAAAATATTCCGGAATAAGGACTTAGCGGCCCTGATCGTGAATACTGCGTCCTCTCCAATGATCGTTTGGACGGCTGGTGGACGTCAATGACTGGGGGCACAGGTGGTGGTTCAGTCATCTAGTCGCCAAGGTTAGCCGTCAATTATTCGGGTTGGATGTGAGCAATACTGCTCAGACTTTGTACGGTAGCGCGCAGTAGTCTTTCGGGCTAAGAAACGGAGGTTTTCCGTTATGGCATTTCCGACGACTCTAAATCAGTCGATTCTCGAATTTCTGGAGTCTGCCAATTCCGCCGAGAATAAGATTGCACGCTGTCGTTGCGGAGCCATCATGCAATACCAAGGAACCACGTTCTTCTACGAGGGCCAAAGATGGAAAGTGGAACTCCCATTTTGCCTCCGATGCAATCCGTCTCGCGGTGCATCAACGCACGATGCCTAGAGACTCGCGCGCAGACCAAGCATGCGTTCGCCGTGAAGTGTCGCCAGAATCGTTTGGGAAGATTCGTTTGCTTTGAGGAAAGCCTTTGCACCAGTGGATGCCCAAGCCGGACAGACAAAAGATCATCCGCTGTCCCTATTGTGTCGAAGGAGAGCATTTTCTTGCGATGGCCCAGCAAAAGGGAGATGACTGGTTTCTCTGTACACGTTGCGGACATCTAGCGCTTCCGGGAAGGCCGTACTTCAGATGTACATGCGGCAAATGTATCCGCGCATACAGCTCGAATGGCGAACATGGGCGAGGCGCTGCGGCGGGCCTACATACTCGGTTGAGACATTTTCTCCGGCGATTTCGCTGAACGGGGCAGTCCACTGTCTTTCATAATCGCCGCAACATCCCGGTAGAACTCAATCATCGGTTTCAGCGCTGCCCGATGAGGCGAATCGTTTCAATCGTCCGGAAGGGGCTGGCTTGGAGAGATCACCAACCGCTCGTCTCCGTTAGCGTTTCGCCAGGCTGACCGGCCCGAGTCACGCGATAGTCCTTGTAGTCGATGGTCAGGGTGGCGCGGCCTCCCAGCCGAATGTAGCTAACCGACTCATTCCGGGCTGGAAGCCAGAAGGGCCCGACCTTCTTGTATTCGTGATGAATCTCACTCTTCTTCGTCCAGAACGACGGGTTCTGGGCGGGTTCGGCTTCGATGTGTGTGACCGCGAAATCGACTGCATCGATCCACACTTTGCCGTAATAGACGTATTTGCTCAGGGACTTTGGGCTGACCCGCAACACATATTGCCCACCAGCATTCGAGGGTTCGTAACCCAGCATTTCGAAGTTGTAATTGTCTCCATTCAACTGTGTCCGTGCGCTGATCGAGGGTTGTGCTGCCTCTTTCTCGCTCTCCAAGAGTTTCTTGAATACACGATCTCGTATCAGCTTCGATCCGGTTTCGGAAACTACTGTGAACTCCTTCGAGGCAGGGCTATTGTAGGTGGCCTTGAGGGTCATTTCCGCGTCCCTGTCTCCCGGGAATCCGCGGTAAGCGAGGTGGTAAACCCGAGTCCCCTCGGAGTGCAGTAGAGCTTGCGCGCGCTCCTGGTTCTTGCGAACGAGATTGTCCACCACCTGATCCGCAGAGAGAGATGTGTTCGATATCGAGGAAGAGGGTAATGGCGCTTTCGAATCCTCAGCAGCGAACTCTTGAAGCGTGATCGCCGCCCAAGCGGTCACGGCGATCACAATGGGAATTGTCCGGAAGAGCATCATCCTGCCTCAGCTTGACCGTTCTCGTTCGCGGTTCGTCAGGGAAGCACCGACCTGTGAGGTTGAATGGATCGAACGTCTACAATTCATTTCGTCCATTCCAATTCGTGAACTGCTCTTGCGAACTCGTCACTCGTGCACTCTAATTCCGTACGCAGGTAGCTCGGTTCTTCTGCCTTGGCTGTCTTGAGGGCATCGATGACACTTTTCATTTCGCCTCGGCCGTTCTCACTTCTTGAATGGTGGACATCGTGTGCTGCCTTCCCTTTATGGTTGCACAATGATGCGGCAATCTGCCGATGGGAAAATGGTCAATTTTGCACAGCGATCCCGGATGGCTGGCGAGACATCGCCATCTCGCTCATTGACCCTGATTCGTAGTGATTTTCCTTGGGCCGGCTACTTCCGATGCCTGACACTGGAGGTTCGAGGAAAGTCCCGGCATCTCGCGAAGAAGGGATGAGAGAAACGGGGCACGCGGGCCGAAGCGCGATATACATTTTGAAACTGGGAACGGAGACCTGGAGCCCATCTGCTTATGAATAGATGTACGCGGCCCATGAAGAGTCTTCCGCGGAATCGATCATCAGAAGACGAAACGGCCGCCGATTGTCGGAGCAAAGTTGTTGTTGGACCTATACGGGACGCCGGGGCCGTGAGGAATGGCGATGCCTAGACCGCCTCTCACGTAAGAATAAGCAATTCCGGCAAAACCGTCGAAACGCTTGGTGAAGTGGTGATCCGTATAGAGCGAGCCCTCGTTGAGGCTGCCCGCGCAGGAGGCGCGGAAACTGGCGGGCGTGCAGGCCGGCGGTTGACGGAAGTCGTTCTGCCGCTGTTGATACCAGGAGAACGTGAGGTCGGTTTTGCGGTCGACGGCGTATTTCCCGCCCGTCCACCAGATATTCACTAATTTTTCAGAGTCAAGATTGTTGTCTTCGACCCCGCTCATGAAATAACCGCCCTGGTCCGATGCGCCAACGCCCAACGGGTTCTTGGGGTTGTTCTGCCAGATGTATTCGTAGCCGGCAAAAAACTTGAAACGCTCCCACGCGTACTTGGCAGCGACGATAACTCCGTAGTTGTCGGTGACAATGCCATAGACGGTTTCGTCCGGGTCGATCAGATTGACTCCACCGGTGATCGGGTTGGTATTGATACTGTCCGTGGTCGACTGATATGGCTGCGTCGGACTCTGCGGCCCCAGCAAGGGGTTCAAGACGCTGATCGCCTGGTTGTAATGTTGGGGGACGATGTCGAAGGAGAACTTGCCGTAGTTTGCGCCGAGGTCGAATCCATAAGCGTTGTTATGCGCCGATTCCGCCGTACAAGTCGTGGCAGTCCAGGTGGCGGAAGCTGAGTAGCAACCGCCCGAACCATCGGCGAACTTATACATCGCCGCGAAATGGACCGGGCCATAGGTGAGGCGATACTTCACGGCGTTATCCCACCGGCTGTTTTCGGTGTCGCCGCCGCCGGCCATCGTGCCGTTATAACCGATGTAGGAAAAAGCGTAGCTGCCGTTCGCCGGGTCGTAAAGGAGCATGGCGTCGGTGCCGAGAGAGCGCTGACGACCGAAGGTCAATGTGCCGAAATGCGTGGACGAGACACCGCCATAGATTTCATCATTGAAGGGCTGACCCGCGCGCGCGCCGTCGATGGCGTACGAATAGCCGGCCCTGGGAAGGCCATTGTTGATGATGTCAGTCTTTGATGCGTTGGCGAGCAGGCCGGACTGCGGATTGATGCCGCTGGAAGCGTTGAACACAACATACCAGCCATGCCGAAACTCTTCCTTACCCCGGATGCCCAGACCCGTTTGCGACAAGTTATTCGGCGCGACGAGAAAGCGATGTTGATAGCCGTTTCGGTTCACCAGAGATGCGCCCTCGTAGTTATAGCCGTTCTCCGGCAAGCCGTGGCTCACCCAGCCGATGCCGACGTCATACGCACCGTACAGCGTGATGCCGTGCCAGGTCAGAGCGCAGTCGGTGTTGGCGAACTCGCGGCCGCTCGCGCAGGCGTCGGGCGTGCCCAGTTGCATCTTCAAGTCGACGGTGACATCCTGGCCAGCCGTCAAGCTGATTCCCGTGCGCGTCTCATCGGCGAATCCTTGTTTTGCAGCACGAAGGTCGATGCGCCCCGGAGGCATACCGGACACCTGAAAGTGCCCTCTGCCATCGGTCGCGACTGTGCGCGTTGCACTTGTGTCGACATTCTTGATTGTCACTGCGACATCGCGAAGGGTCGAGCCGGTTTGGTCCGTCACCACGCCGGAAACACTGGCTCCCGTTTGAGCCCACGCCAAAGATGACGAAATCAAAAAACCAGCTGCTGCGATAAACAGAGAAGCCTTGCGCATTTCGACCTCAAGAATTAGTAGTGTTGGACGAAGCCGCAAGTGTATATGGGATACGATTCTAATGTCCAGAAATGTACGATATAACACCGTTTTTGTCGCTAACCCCCTACGGCGAATCATGCGGATACGACACACATTGGCCTGATGTCATCGACTCCGGGGGCCCCGTGAATTTGGGAAGGTATGCGAAACTCATGCTTGAAGAATGAAGCCGAGATACTGCGTTCAAGAGGGATGTGACACGTAGCGGTTTGCCGTTCCCGATCCTTGGGATTATGCTGGCATTAAGTTGTCCAGGTTGAAATCTTGAACGAATAAAAGGGGAAATCATGTTCAAAGTCACTGCGCTTGTTTTCGCAGTTCTTGTAGCTGGCCTTTTATGCTGTGCATCAGTGGCGCCAGCCCAGGTGTCGGTTGGCGTAAACATCGGACCGGCTCCGGTATGTCCGTACGGATACTTCGATTATGCCCCGTACGATTGCGCTCCTTACGGCTACTACGGGCCTGATTGGTTTGTGGGTGGGGTATTTCTTGGAGCTGGTCCCTGGTTTCACGGACCTCACGGATTTTTCGGACACGTCGACAACCGCTTTGATCCTCATCATGGTTACGCTGGACCGTTGCCGGAGCGCGGGGCGGAGCGCTTCAATCACTTTCAAGGCAATGAGGCGCGAGATGGGCGAGGGAACGTAGGCAACGCTGGCCATGAAGCGAGGGGTGAGCACGCGCTGCCCGGATATCGGGGCGGTGGTCATGCGGGTGGCCATGGCGGTGGCCGCCACTAGAGCACGATCCAGTTACGCGATTCGAGCCATCGCGATCCGAGCTAAGTGAGATGAGGCAAGGCGGGGGCTGCGCCTTACCTCGCTCGGATGGCGCGAGGTTGCGTCAGTAGCTCCTAAGCCGCCGCGCAGAATTGGTTGTTTTCCTTATTCGCGTTTACAGGGCGGGTTGGGCGTCCTTCAGTTTCTCAGCGTCTTGCCCGTTTTCAATGTGTACTGAATTCTTTCTTGTGTTTTGCGCTCGCCGCAGAGGCTCTTGAAGCCTTCGCGTTCGAGATCGAGGATGTACTGTTCGCTGACCGGAGTGCCGGGAGTGACGTTGCCGCCGCAGAGGACTTCGGCGATTTTGCCTCCGAGCTTCACTTCGTAGTCGGTAATGAAGTCCCCCTGGCGCATCAGGTGCACGCCCATTTTCAGAGCGGCGAGCAAGCTCTCGCCGGGTGCGGGAATGTCTTTGCGCGCCTGCGGAGGTTCGTATCCCGCGCGGGCGAGTTCGAGAGCGCGAGCCTTGGCGTCGGAGAGCACGCGCTCGCGGTTCATGGTGATGCGGTCGGAGTCGGTGAGAAATCCCAGGCCGCGCGCTTCGTGAGCCGACGTAGCGACCTTGGCGGTGGCGATGGTTTCGAAAGCTTTCTTCATCGCCTCCATCATTTCGACGGAGCCGGCGAGCGCTTCTCCCGAAGACTTGCCGCGCGAGGCTGAGGCAGTGTCGATGGCGCGCAACAGCATTTCCTTGCAGCCTCCACCGCCGGGCAAGAGGCCGACGCCGACCTCGACCAACCCGGTGTAGAGCTCTGCATGCGGCTGGCGGGCCGCGGCGTGCAAAGAGATTTCGGTCCCGCCGCCGAGGCAAAGGCCGAATGGAGCGGAGACGACGGGCTTGGGAGAAAACTTGATGGCCTGCGTCATTCCCTGGAACTGGCGAATGACCAGATCGACTTCGTCCCACTCTTCTTCCTGGATGCTCATCAAGAGAAGCATGAGATTCGCGCCGACGGAAAAATTCGTGGCGTCGTTGGTGATGACGAAGGCATCGAAGTTGTCGCCGGGACCTCCGGGCTTGAGCGATTGCGTGATCAGATTGATGATGTCGGCGCCCAGCGAGTTCATTTTGCTGTGAAACTCGAGGCAAGCCACGCCATCGCCGAGATCGACGAGTGACGCCCCAGGATTTTTCTTAACGACGCCGTTCGATTTTTTCGCGACGGTGACGGACCAAACGCCCGCAGGAACTTGAATCGGTTTCGAGGTTCCGGTTTTAAGATCCCAAGATTTACATCCGGCGAGCGATTTTGGATCGTCCGCGTACCAGGACTTCTGTCCTGCGGCGAGCAGCTTCTCGACATTGGCCGCCACCGGCTTGCCTTCTTTTTTTATGCGGGCGACGGTGGCTTCTATGCCAGCCGCGTCCCAGAGTTCGAAGGGGCCGAGTTCCCAATTGAATCCGAGACGCATGGCGCGGTCGATCTCGAGGATCGAGTCGGAAATCTCCGGCACGCGGTTCCCGGAATAAGTCCAGAGATCGGAGAGTGCGGCCCATAGGAAGGCTCCGGCTTTGTCGCCTTTTTGCGGTGTGCCTTCGAGGCCGAGCAGTGTGCGCAAACGAGCGCCCGTGTCCTCGATATTTTTCGCCATGTCGAGGGCGGGAAATTTTGGCTTCTGGCGCGGGTGGTATTCGAGCGTCTTCCAGTCGAGGACCAGGCGCTCGTCCTCTTTTCCTTCTCCGGCTTTTACTTTTTTGTAGAAGCCGCCTTTAGTTTTGTCTCCCAGCCATTTTTTCTGGAGCATCTGCTGGAAAAAATCGGGCAGGCGCAGCTCGCTGCGCTCGTCGTGAACGTTGGCGGTCATATTGCTGACGACGTGACTGAGAATGTCGAGGCCGACAAGATCGATCGTGCGGAAGGTCGCGGACTTCGGCCAGCCAACAGCCTGCCCGGTGAGAGCGTCAATTTCTTCGATGCTCAGATCCATTTCCTGCATGAGGCGAATCACGTTCAATACAGAAAATGTACCGATACGGTTGCCGATGAAGTTGGGTGTGTCCTTGGCGATGACGACGCCTTTGCCGAGCTTGACGTCGCAGAAGTGCGAGATGGCGTCGATGGCGGCGCGGTCGGCTTCGGGGGTGGGAATGATTTCGAGCAGCCGCATGTAACGCGGCGGATTGAAGAAATGCGTGCCGAACCAGGTGCGGCGGAAATCGTCGGAAAATCCTTCGGCGATTTTTCCGACGGGCAGACCGCTGGTGTTGGTGGTGATGATGGTGCCGGGTTTGCGGATGGCCTCGACTTTTTTCAACAGCGTTCGCTTGATGTCGAGATTCTCGACGACAGCTTCGATGATCCAATCGCATTCGGTGAGCTTCTTAAGGTCGTCCTCGAAATTGCCAACGGTGACGAGCTGGGCGAGGGATGGCTCCATGAAGGCCGCCGGTTTGGATTTTTTGGCGGCATCGAGTCCAGCCGCGGCGATCTTATTGCGCGCCGGCGTGTCGGCGTCGGGAGGAACGATATCGAGGAGATAACTGGGAACGCCGGCGTTAGCAAAGTGGGCGGCGATGCGGGCGCCCATGGTTCCGGCGCCGAGAATGGCAACTTTATTGATGCGCTTCATCATGAGGCCTCGGGAAGAACGCGTTCCGACTGCGGAGAAGATGAGTTAAACAATGTGAGTCAAAGCATGTACGTTCGATGAATGAAGACATGGACGCGCGCAGCCGGGAACAGTGAACTGCCAATGGTAATCGCACGGCGGGTGATTTATCTAGCGTCGTGATGGAAGGCGCTCAGAGCTCGGGGTGGCTGGAAACATATTCCAGCGCCTGCCGGGCCATCTGCTTTTCACCGCGATAGGCGAGCAGCTTGGGCGCCTCTGCCAGCTTGATCCAGCGGGCCCGCGCGACTTCGATGCGCATGTCTTCGGAGATATTGTCGATGCGCCCGGACTCGTAGAGAAAAAGATAGAAGCTGACGATCTTGAAGACGCGCTCATTGTCTCCCCAGGAGCGGACATACACATATTTGATGTCGGCGAGTTTAGTGACGAGAGCAGCGGTAATGCCGGTTTCCTCGCGAACTTCACGCAGAGCGGCTTCCAGCGCTTTCTCGCCGGGATCGACCAGGCCTTTTGGAAGGCACAGGACGGTCTTATTCTTGGCACGAGTGGCGCGGCGTTTGGGGTTGGGAGGATCGGGAGATACTGCGGATACGGCAGGCGTGGCCGGGCTAGTCGGCAGCTCGATGGCGGCCATCCACCAGTCTCCGTCTTTGTTGCGGACTACCACGCCGCCAGCAGAAATTTCGCGAACCATACTGTCCGCAAGTTAGCAGGAATACAGGAATCCCGTCATCTGGTGCTAGCCCGACCGTAATAGTTACCGGCGCGGAAGGGCCTGTGCAAAGGTTTGCAGAGGGCACGAGTGGGCCCTTACAGCCTTGTGCAGAATTGTGGCATCTTATATTTCAAGTAGGGGTTCAGCAGTTCGGCCGTTTGTGGGCCAGAGACGTGGGGTTGGCCGTGAAGCGTCTGGGGAACATCATCCGCTCGGTGCAGGCCTTTGGCCGCGAACTTTCCCGCAAGAATTCTCCTGTCGTTTCTGAAACGATTCCTTCTATCGGCGTTGCGCTCGGCGGAGGGTTCGCCCGCGGTATCGCACACATCGGAGTCTTGAAAGTCTTCGAGGAAGAGGGAATTCCCATTCGCGTAGTTTCCGGTACGAGCGTGGGCGCGCTCATCGGAGCCGTTTATTGCAGTGGCGCTTCGATCGAGGAATTGGAAGAGATCGCGCGCACCTGCCGTTTTACGACTTTTGCCCGCTGGACGGTTTCACGTTTTGGATTCGCGTCCAACGACCGCATGGTTTCTTTTCTCGATCGCGTGCTGAAGGTTCGCACGTTTGAAGAGTTGAAGATACCACTTGGAGTGACTGCGACGGATTTCAATACCGGCGACGGCGTGGTTTTTCATTCGGGTTCGATCGTAGATCCGGTGCGCGCCAGTTGCGCTTATCCCGGAATGTTTTTGCCGGTGGAGATTCGCGGGCAGTATTTGGTGGACGGAATGTTGTCACATCCGGTGCCGACACGGCCGCTGCGCGAAATGGGCGCGGATCGAGTGCTCGCCGTGCATTTGAAAGGGACATGGTCGAATGGCGGAGCGCCGCGAAATCTGTTTGACGTGATCGGACAATCATTTGCGATTGCGCAGGACGCCATGGCGAGCGTATGGAGAAGCGCGGCTGACCTGGTCATCGAACCGGACGTCGCCGGATTTGCTTACGACGACTTTAAACGCGCGAACGATTTGATTCGTGTGGGTGAGGTAGCGATGCGCGCGGCGCTGCCGGAAGTACGGAAGTGGATTGAGGCGACATCTCAGGCCGCACCTGTTGCAAAGCCTGTGGCAGGAGTTCCGCGTCCAGCACCGATGCCCGCCGACTAAAGCTGAATTTCACTCCGTCATCGATCCAGAATTTCCTTATAGACGTTCAAGCCAACTTTTTTCGGAGCACTGGGCAGTTCCGCGTCCGCGGTTCGCGTCATGTTGCCGCCGATGCCAAGCTGGCCGATCCGAATCCATCCCTTGCCGAAATCAGCGAAGATGGGCACAAGCATGATGAACTTGTCGTCGACGTCGCTCTCGGTGAGCGTCATGTGCAGCTTGACCTTGCCTCCGTCCGCAGGTGTGACCTGATATTCGAAGTGATAGCGGGGAACCTGCGTACCGTAGACCCACTCGTCGAAAAACCAGTTGAGGCGATGATCTCCGCGGATGTCCATCAACTTGGTCATGTGCCTTTCCGCGATCGCTTTAAAGGACTCGGTGGATGCCGGGCGATCGCGATGGCTGTCGACGAAATCGTGCATCATGGCGATGAACGCCTTATCGCCATCATCCTGGCTGTACATGATGGAGCGAAGCATTTCGAGGACATAGGCGCCCTTTGGGTAGGTCACATTCTGGTATGCCTGCTCTGTCCGTGGAGAGACCAGTCGCGTTCCCATCCACAAGGGACCGGCATCGTTGGGAGCGATGCCGAAAGTATTTTTCTCCAGAACACGATGGCGGAGCCGATCCCAGAACTGGACGTAGTCTTTTCGCCAGTCGGGGCCCATGACGTTTTGCAGAAAGAGGGCAGCGGAAAATTCCGCGAAGCCCTCGGACAGCCACTGGTCGTGGTACGAAGCCCATCCCACGGTGTGCCCCCACCATTGATGGGCGACTTCATGAGGCGTGACTTCTTGCGTGAAGCCGGTGAACTTGTTGTCGATGCGTCCAAAGAGCAGCCAACGCTCCGTCGAGTCGGTGTAGGCGGAGATTGGGAGATAGATCAGGTTGGGCCACGATTGCCCGAAATTAAAATCAGGCTGCTCGGTAACGTAGACGTCCTCATACGGGCTCTTGCCGAAGTAGTATGTGCACAGCTGCAACTGCGCCCGGGTTTGCTCGAGCGCGTATTTCGTCATCGCTCCGGGAGCCATTGTCTGGAGCGCCCTAAATCCGCGCAGCCGGTCTGGAAGTTCCTTAAGGTAATACCCGGAAACGCGGTAGTGCGTAATGTCGTCGGCTAGTTCGAGTCTTGTGTATTCGCCATAGTTGAATCCCGCGACGGCCACGGGAATCGGCGTGACCCAGTGGCTAACCCCGAAGTCTCCTTCGATCGATGTCTGCTTGAGCTGGCCGACGCTGACGACGGTGTATTTGTGCGGGACCTTGAAAGTGAGGTCGTAGAGCGCATGCTCGCCGAATCCGTTGAGGTTCGGATACCAGGAAGTGCGGGCGCGGAAGTAAAAGCTGCCGTCGCCGGCGTTTTCCAAAACTCGATCGCCGGCGTAGTCGACGGTGATGGAAGTTTCCTGACCGATGGGCAAGGCTTGCGATAACACGACGTAAAACGATCCGTCCTCTTTGCGGCTCTCCTGAATGAAATGGAGATTCTGTCCTTGTTCATCGGCAACGCGCGTGACCCGCAGATTGGGCAGCAGTCCGAACTTCAGCACGCGCTCACCCGGCAGCAATGGCCTGAAGGTAACGGTGGCGCTGCTGAATAAGTGATCGTTCTTTGCGATGACCGTCTCGATTTTGTAGCCGGTGGTGGCGAAGATTCTGCGATCTTCCTGGGAACTGGCGGTGCGGTTTGCGTACTCCGACTGCAAATGCGCGAGATACCAGACGCCGTCGCTGAGACTTTCGGGATCGTAGTTGATGAGCGCGACTTCCTCGGGGGAATCGAGCTGAGGGACGGCTCCCACGCGGGTTCTGATAAAGAGGCGGAGATCCTTGCGCTTCCTGCCCTGTATGTATGCATTGAAAAATGGAGGGTGGGCGCGATTGTAGACAGCCGCAAGAATATCGGCGTCGACGTTGTCCATGGTCTCGCTGTGCAGAATGGATTCCGTGAAACTTAACGGAAACTCGTGTCGACGGCGGACGCGATCCTTCCAGCGCTCAAAAACGGCTGCGGCATCGGAGGAGGGCTCGACGCGATCTCCCAAGCCGGCGAGGAGGTTTGTGCGTTCGTCTCCGGTGAAGCGGAAAACTACGTCCGTGAAATCTTCGTCGACTTCTTCTGCGCCCGTGCGCCGGCTGATTTCGTGGGAATCGAGACTGGTTACAGCCTTCAAATGGAAGTGTCCCTCGCCGATGAAAATCGCACCGGTAACAACTCCCTCTACCGGCTTTAGCCAGGTCAGCGTGCCTTTCTGAAACTCAAAGGTTGCGACGTCGGAGTGCAGCGTGAAGTTGTCGAACCGGAAGGTATCGCCGAATCCAACCGCGCGCAGCTCGCGGTAGACAGGATCTGAATTGGCGAACGCCCGGGCTTGTCCCTGCACGGTGATGTTCGTTTCCTCGTGAGTGATGGCGAGGGTCAACGAAAGGTCAGCCGGATCGTGGAGGTCGACAACTCTTTCGAGCGGCTCGAATCCTTCGTGGATTACGCGCACTATGTACTTCCCGGGCTTCAGATCGGGCGACGCGAATCTGCCCAAGCCGTCGGTTGTAAATTCGAGAGGCTGGGGAAGATCGCCGCCGGTGATTTCGATGCGTGCGGCGGGAATGACAGCTCCCGAAGGATCTTTGACTGTTCCAGAGATGGTCGCTGCTTGGAGAGAGGCTGGGAGGGCCAATAACAACGAGAAGAGGAGAACGACCTTCGGCCACGACACAGCAAAGGTGTCAGCGTTCATTTCGCGACGTCGACCGCTTGCGCTTCTTCCTGAATTCGTTTCCACGCATTCTCCACGTGCCGCGCTTGTGTATTTGTTTGTCCCACGCACAGCCGCAGCGTGAGCTTACCTTGAAGCTTGGTGTGGGTAAGAAACAAGTCTCCGCTGCGGTTCAGGCGATCCATGATGTCCTGATTGGCGGAGTCTCCGGCTTTGTGCCGGAAACAAACCAAGTTCAATGGTGCGGGAGCAGCGAGTTCAAAGCGGTCGTCGTGCCGAACCCAGTCCGCGAATTGCTGCGCCAGCCTCACATGCTCGCGGATGTGATGCTGCAAACCCTCGACGCCATAATGCCGGATCACGAACCACAATTTCAGTGATCGGAAGCGGCGCCCCAGCTGAATATGCCAGTCGCGGTAATCAATGACGGCTCCGGATTCCGTGGCTTGGTTCCGCAGATATTCCGGCAGGATGCTCAACGTCTGAATCAGAGCCTTGCGATCAGCAACCCAGAAGCAGTTGCAATCGAAGCTGGTGAACATCCATTTGTGCGGATTGAAGTTGTAGCTGTCGGCAAGTTCGACCCCGCTCTGAAGATGACGGAACTCAGGACAAAGCATTGCTGTTCCCGACATCGCCGCGTCGACGTGCAACCAGAGATCATTCTTCTTGCAAATCTCGCCAATTGAGCCGATTGGATCCATCGCGTTCGACGATGTCGTGCCTACGGTCGCGCAAACAAAGCATGGAGTCAGGCCGGCGCGGCGGTCCGCTTCGATTTGCCGCGCCAGCGACTCGGGCCGCATCGCGAAGTCCTCGTCGACTTCAATAGTGCGAAGATTGTCAACGCCGATGCCCGCTATCATCGCTGCTTTTTGCAGGGAGGAATGCGTTTGCGTGGAAGCGTAGGCCACCAGCTTTCCATCGCATCCTTTTTTATTGCTGCTATAGCCAGTTGCCCGCTCGCGGGCCGCGAGCAGCGCGCACAGAGCCGCGCTCGAAGCAGTATCCTGGATGACGCCTCCGCCCGTGTTCGACGAAAGAAATTTCTCGGGCAGGCCGAGCATCCCGACGAGCCAATCCATGACATGAGTTTCGAGTTCCGTGCAAGCGGGGCTGGTCGACCACAACATTCCCTGCACACCGAGGCCGGACGAAAGAAGATCGCCGAGAATGCCCGGCCCTGAGGCATTGCACGGAAAGTAGGCGAAGAAATTGGGCGACTGCCAGTGCGTGATGCCGGGAAGAATCAAGCGATCGACATCTCCGAGGATGTCGGGGAAAGGTACACCCTTTGCCGGAGGATTCATGGGCAGCGAACTGCGAATCTGGCCGGGCTTCACTTGCGAAAGCACTGGAAAGGACTCGATGCGCGATTGGTAGTCGGCGATCCAGTCGACCACAGCATGGCCGTGGCGACGGAATTCGTCGGGCGTCATGTGAAAGGATTTTTCTTCGGACAAGTTAACCTCGGAGAATCGACGGAAGATCGTACCAGAGTAAATTTCGAAGCTGGTTCCTTCGTGGGACTTCGTGCCCTTTGTGATTTACGCGGTCAGCCGTCCAAAATACACCCGCGTCGTGTAGTCGAACGCGACTTGGCCGCCGGCTACGTGTGCGTTGAAGATCGTCTTCAACTCTTGCAGCATCGGCGCGTGCTTCGGATGTTCCGGCCCCGGCGCGTACGAGGACGAAAGAAGCCGCCCTTCCAGCCCGGCATAATCGAATTCCTGCCGCATGGGAAATGTGCGCTCCCGATACGGGGCTGGATCAAAGAACTCATTCACGGCATCGGTGGTGCGCTCGTGGCGGACATCCGCGTAGTCTGTGCCGTAATCGAGCAGGAGTTGTTCATATTCGCGCAGGAACGAGGTGGAGTCGGTGAGGCGCTCGTTCCAGAGGAGCACGAGCCATCCCTGGGGCTTGAGGATGCGCAAAAACTCGCGGCGGGTTCGCGGACGATCGAACCAGTGCGCGGCCTGGGCAGCGGTCACGACATCGACACTTGCATCGCGTAGTGTCGTCGCTTCCGCGCTTCCTGCCACGCTCGTGAACCGCGAAAAATTCGCCAGCAGCCGATCCCCGGCCTGGCGCATATCCACATTGGGCTCGACGGCGTAGACGGGATTTCCATTCTCAAGAAGGGTGCGGGTCCAGATGCCTGTACCCGAGGCGATGTCGGCGATGACATGGTCGCGGGTCAGGCCGCACTCGGCGCTCAGAACCGGCAAGATTTCCGGCGGATAGCCCGGCCGGTAACGCACATAGTTTTCAACGCGATCGGAGAAGCGGCTGGTAGCGTTGGCAGCGGGCATTCTGAAGTAACCTCGAAAGATTTTTCAACTTGCCAGAAAGCCATTCTAACGGCAGGATAGAGGTATTGTCCCTCCCCGCCGGGATGCCGGGTTTTTCCCGAACAAACCATGCGATGGCGAATGAAAGGTGAATTCGCCCGGGCGTAACCACTACAAAATTATGCGCGTCGTGATCAAAGTCGGTACCAGTCTCATTGCTCCGGGCGGGCAAATCGATATCAACCTGCTACGCGGCATGGTCGACCAGTTCGACCTCTCGAAGAACGAATATCTGATCGTGACCTCGGGCGCGATTGCCGCGGGCATGTCGGGGCTGGCGCTTGAAACGCGTCCGACGGATGTGCCGCGCATGCAGGCCTGCGCCGCGGTCGGCCAGAGCAAGTTGATGCACACTTACGAGCGCCTGTTCTTTGGGAAGAAGGTCGTCGCGCAACTTCTGCTTTCAAGCGATGACTTCACTTCGCCCGTGCGTTATCGGAACTTGCAGAATGCGCTGGCGGAGTTGCTCGCGCTGGGTACCGTCCCGATTGTGAATGAGAACGACAGCGTTTCGGTGCGCGAATTGGAAGGTGCATTTGGCGACAACGACGAATTGAGTTCGCTGCTTGCGACCGCCGTGAAAGCCGACTGGCTGCTACTGCTGACCAACGTCGACGGATTCCTCGTTCCCAACGGCAGAAAAAAGCCGAAGTTGCAGCGCGTGATTCGCAAACTTACCCCGGCGATCGAGGCGCAGTGCAACGGGAAGAGCTCGTTGGGCCGCGGCGGCATGATCTCGAAGCTGCGGGCCGCGACCAACGCAAGCGAAGGCGGAGTACATGTGGCGATCGTTAACGGTCGCCATCCGCAAGCGATTACACTAGGAATGGCGCGCAAGATCGGAACCTATTTCCCGCCGGTGAAGACGAAGGCATCAAGGTAATTCAAGATGGCTGCCACTCTCGCTACCGCTGCCGCATCGACGCAGGAGAAGTTGCTGCGCGCCCGTGATGCTTCGGCGAAGCTGGCGCTGCTTTCGACCAAGGAAAAGAACGATCTCTTGTCGGCGATTGCGGACACGATCGAAGAGCAGGAGCGGAGCATCCTTGCAGCCAATCGTGCCGATGTAGAGAACTCCGGACTTGAAGGCGCCATGCGGGACCGGCTGCTGCTTACTCCGGCACGGATCAAAGAAATGGCGCAGGGGGTGCGGGATGTGGCCGGATTGCCCGATCCGATTGGTGAGACGCTGGCAGAGTGGACAAAATCCAACGGCCTTCGCATTCGCAAAGTGCGCGTGCCTCTCGGTGTGGTTGGAATCATCTACGAGTCGCGCCCGAACGTCACCGTCGATACCGCTGTGCTGGCGCTCAAAACTGGCAATGCGATCGTGCTGCGCGGCGGCAAAGAAGCGGCACTCAGCAATCAACGGCTGGTGGAAATTATGGCCTGTGTGGCAGGCGTGCCCGAAGGTGCGATTGAGTTGCTGGATTCGAGCAGCCGCCAGTCCGTGCATGAATTGATCAAGGCGCGCGGACTGGTGGATGTGATCGTTCCGCGCGGCGGAGCTGGATTGATCACCTTTGTCACCGAGAATTCCACGGTTCCTGTAATCGAGACCGGGGCGGGGAACTGTCACATCTTCGTCGATGAGTCGGCTGATTTCGATATGGCGGACCCGATTGTCATCAATGCGAAGACGCAGCGTCCGTCGGTGTGCAACGCGGCGGAGAAGCTCTTGGTTCATCAGAGAGTGGCGGCCGAATATATTCCGCGCATTGTGAAGAAGCTGATCGATGCGGGTGTCGAGGTACGCGGGGACGGAAAGGCGCGATCGCTTGCAGGTTCGCTCGCTGTCGGTCCAACCACCGAGCAGGAGTGGTACGAAGAATATCTGCGGCTGTGTATGGCCATCGCGGTGGTTGCCGATGTGGATGATGCGATCGCGCACATCAATAAATATTCCACCAAGCACTCGGATTCGATCATTACGGCAGACGAAGCGAATGCCCGCAAGTTCCTGCGCGGCGTCGACTCGGCTGCGGTGTACTGGAACGCCTCGACGCGCTTTACCGACGGAGCCGAGTTTGGCTTCGGCGCTGAAATGGGCATCAGCACGCAGAAGCTCCACTGCCGCGGTCCCTTCGCGCTCGCGGAGTTGACATCGTCTAAGTACGAGGTTATTGGAACGGGGCAGGTAAGGAAATAACGTCCTGCGCCTGCAGGTGTTTTGCGGTCTCAGTCTTCAGAGCTTAACCACGAAGGACACGAAGTCACACGAAGGAATGCGCGCTCAGCGCTCCTTCCCGGAGCTACCGCGGCCCATACTACGCTCCAACTCACCGCCAAACTGGAACGCGCATGACATCGAAGTGACGATCGTAGGTCCAAACTTCGACCCTCAATCGAATAGCGACTACCGCCGTAACAGCGTCGAATAAGGTGATCGGCTGATCGGCGAGCGATCGAATTCGTTCCGTCGCAAGCCGGTGATCGTCTGGCATCGGATTTACGAGCGTCGCCCGCCCATGTCGGTGAGCCAGTCTGAAGCCACATTCTTGCCGAGCCGGAATAGGATCAGAGAATAAGCCTCGAGCCAAGTCGAGTAGAGAACCATCACCTCGCGTCCGCTTCGGTCAAGCTTCTGAATTTCTTGGGAGGCGCGGGTGTGGTGTTCATCTTCTGGGTCAACGGCGGCATACAAAGGGCCTGTATCGGCCAACACGGCCCGCGTCATCTCTTGATTCCCGCCAGATAGCGGTCGTGGTTCTGGCTGACGTCGCTGCGCCCGCTCCCTTTTTTAGCAGGCCTGATTTTCAAGGTTTTTTGTGCCCTTAGAAAACCACGCTCACGCAAGTATTCCCGCAAGGCGGCTTGGACGACAGCAGTAAGCGCGGGAGGAGCCTCTTGGGCGCGTAGTTACTCGTCCACAGCTTGCGCCAGGTCGTCCGGGAGGGTCATCGTGGCTCGCTTCATGAGAATGAGTATATCTTTTTTGCACCAGATGGTGAACGTGGTGAAACTGGTGAAACATGGCGAACATAAGACGAAAAGTTATACCGCGCCGGTCCTCTCTCCAGCGGCCGCGGCGTCTGTGCTACCTTACTAACTTTCACATCCGAGCCCATGAAACTCGTTTCCGCAGCGCTTCTCTCTTCTGCTCTTTTATTCTCCGGTTCATCGGTACCCTCGAAACCATTTCTCAACCCCGGCGCGTCCCCGGCATCGCCTTCAGCCATCTTCGGTTTCCGCGACGCGGCTCCTGAGTCCGCGACGGAAACGCGATTCCTGGCCGTGCCGGATCCCAAACTCGCGGAGGAACATCTCAATATCCTCAGCAAAGTTCCACACATGGCGGGCACGATTGAGGACAAAGCTACTGCGGATTACGTCGCGCAGAAGTTTCGTGAAGCCGGCCTCGATACTGAAACAGTCGAATACAAGGCGTGGATCAACTATCCGGCAGAAATCAGCGTCGATCTTACGGCGCCGGCTGGCGTCGAGATGCACGGGCCCACACGTGAGCATGTTGACGGCGATCCTTACCAGGATGATCCGCGAGTGGTCATACCGTTCAATGGGATGTCGCCCTCGGGCGACGTAGAAGCGGACGTGATCTATGCGAATTACGGTACTCCTGACGATTTCGAGAAGCTCGAGAAGTTGAACGTCGATATACGCGGCAAGATCGTGCTGGTGCGCTACGGTCAGAATTTTCGTGGAGTGAAAGTGTTTACGGCGCAGGAGCACGGCGCAGCGGGAGTGATCATCTATTCCGATCCCGCAGATGATGGGTGGCGGCGCGGCGACAAATATCCAGATGGGCCCTGGCGGCCGGACACGGGAGTACAGCGTGGTTCGACGGGATTCATGTTCGAGTTTCCCGGCGATCCGACGACGCCTGGCGTTGCGTCGGTGGCATCGTTGCCGGAGTCGGAGCGAATCTCCCCGGAGAAGTCGCCGCAGATGCCGAAGATTCCGGTCACGCCGCTGTCCTATCACGATGCGTGGCCGATCCTGCAGCATCTGGGTGGACCGGATTCGCCGCGCGAGTGGCAAGGATCGTTGCCATTCACTTATCACGCTGGTCCTGGACCGGCGCGCGTCAAGATGCACCTCAAGCAGGATTATCAATTCCGCACGTTGTGGGACGTGATCGGCAAGGTGAAAGGCAGCGAGTTGCCGGAGGAGTGGGTGGTGGTGGGCAATCATCGTGACGCGTGGGTGTATGGAGCAGTCGATCCAAACAGCGGCACGGCGGCGATGCTCGAGAGCGTGCATGGCATCGGTGAATTGCTGAAGTCGGGCTGGAAGCCGAAGCGCACCATCGTGTTCTGCAGCTGGGATGGCGAAGAAGAAGGATTGATGGGGTCGACGGAGTGGGTCGAGCAACACGAGGCCGAGCTGCGCCATGCACCGGCGTATTTCAACGTCGATGTTGCGGTATCGGGGACGAAGTTTGGCGCGTCGTCCGTCCCGAGCCTGAAGCAGTTTCTGCGTGACCTCACTAAAGTTGTTCCAAGTCCGAAAGGCGGGACCCTGTACGATGCTTGGCAGAAATCGGCACTACCCGACGCGCCTGCGACACAGTCGCCGACCGAGGCGATTGGCGATAGCCGGCGGACTCCGGCGGCGGAAGTGAAGAGCGACGTGCCTGTGGGAGATTTGGGCAGCGGCTCCGATTACACGGCGTTTCTGCAGCATGCCGGAGTTCCCTCGAGCGACGTGAGCTCGAGCGGCGCGTATGGCGTCTACCATTCGGTGTTTGACAATCTGGCGTGGTTCAAGAAATTCGCCGATCCGGATTTCGTCTATGAGCAGGAGATGGCGCGAGTCTTGGGGCTCGAGGCCATTCGCATGGCGGATGCGGATGTGCTGCCCTATGACTACGAGGAATACGGGAAGGAAGTGACCGCGTATCTAGATGCGGCGCACAGGCGTTCCGAGGACAAGTTCGGCAAGGGCGTGCTCGATTTCGATGTGGTCGATGCCGCGGCTCGCCATTTCCAGTCTGCGGGAGCGAAGGTGCTGGTGAAGCAAAAAAATCCACCGCGCGATGTGACGAAGCTGAACGAGGCGCTGCTGAGCGCCGAGCGAGCTTTGCTGGTTCCGCAGGGATTGCCGCATCGTCCGTGGTTTCGTCATGCGATTTACGCGCCCGGCGAATACACTGGCTACGCCGCCGTAGTGATTCCTGGAGTGAATGAAGCGCTGGACAAAGGCGACGGCGAACGAGCACGTCAGCAACTGGCTGCACTCGCGGCTGCTCTGGAACGCTCGGCGAAGGCTCTCGAGGGATATCGCTAACGTATGAACACCGCGCACGCTCTCGGGCATTTTCTGCGAACACTGCCAGCTTCGGCGGCGGCGACTTTCCTTGCGCTGTTTCCGATTGTCGATCCCTTCGGCGGAATTCCGATCTTCTTCACCATGACCTCGACGTGGACAGCGCGGGACCGGACGCGCACTGCGTTCAAGACGGGCATGTGGGTGTTCATCATCCTGGTGACATTCCTGTTCTTTGGACGATTCGTGCTCTATTTCTTCGGTATTTCTCTACCGGTGCTGAAGATCGCTGGAGGACTGATCGTTGCCAACACGGCGTGGGGCATGGTGACGTCGCATGCGCGCATCACGCCGGAAGAAAGCCACGAAGCCGAGGACAAGGAAGACATTTCTCTGACACCGCTGGCGATGCCGTTGATGTCGGGACCGGGAGCCATCGGCGTGGTGATGGCGCTCGCGGCTCACGTCGATAACATCGCGGCTTATCTGGGAATGGTGATCGGCGTTGCGGGCATCGCGCTCAGCGTGACGCTGTTTTTCTGGATGGGAGGACCGCTGGTGCGGAGGCTGGGTCCGAGCGCGGTGGGCGCGATTAACAAGATCTTCGGCTTTCTTATCCTTGCGATTGCGGTTCAGCTGGTCTGGGACGGCGTAGCCGACTTCAAGAGCTGAATTCTACGGAACAATCAAGCATTGGTATGCGTATCCCTTAAAGGCGCTTCTGCGCCGAGAGGTGTTCCATGCCTGGAAGGTCTCTTCTTCGAGCAACGCAACTGCACAAGGTGGTTCTGTTGTGTCTGGCATTGGTTCCGCTGTGCGCGGCGAACGACTGGAACTACGAAGACACGCGGCACGATTCGAGGGATTTTGTCGTGGGAGGCTCCATCCACGTCCGGCTCAGCGTCGGAGATGTGCACATCAAGCGCGGTGATTCCGACAAGATCCGGATCGAGTACACGGTGAAGTCGCGGCACGAACAGAATGTCAAAGAGGCGACGGTGGATTTCGATATCCAGGGAAACAACGCCACAATAGAGTTTCACGCGCCGTCGGGGGGGAACACGCAGTTCGATGTCGAGATGGAAGTGCCACAGAAGACCAATCTCGATGTGCACGAAAAAGTCGGAGACGTGACGATCGACAAGATTGACGGCGACAAATATCTGGATGTGGGAGTCGGTGATATTCGGATCTCAACCGAGCATTCGGGATACCGGGTGGTGAATGCGAATACCGGAATCGGCGATGTGCACGGCGGTGATTATGGAGAGAGCAGCGGATGGCTCGGGAAGTCGCTGAAGTATCGCGGCGACGGGAAGTATGAATTGAGGGCACACGTCGGGGTGGGAGACATTCGTCTCGATGGGGATTGAGGCGCTGGATTTTTAACCGTATTTAAAACAATTCGTTGTCACAATTCGGTCGATATTTTCGGTTTCCACCCGCCGAACACCGCGACGGGTTGGGTAGTCTTTTTTCGATACGCATTCCAATCTTAAAAGTCAAAATGCCCACCCTCTTGCAAAATGCGTGAGGAGGTTGTGGCACCCTCGGAGTTTATTTCGTCGATGGACCCGGTTAGTGATGGATTGGCGGGCTGGTCGCGATTGGCTTTCTTATCGGAATTCTGGGGTGATGACCTACGATGACCCAGCGCACCGTCGGATGGAAGATCGGCGGGCCTCCGAAGCGCGTCGCGGGATAGTGAAACTGGACGTTGATGAAAACTTCCTGCTGGAATCCCGTGGGATCAAAGGACGTGCTTCTTACGATGTCCATCGCTTGCCGGCTCAGGTCGCGATCTGTGGTTTGTAGAGGCTCGGCATCAATCACGGTTCCGTCTTGCGCATCCAGAGTTGCGTGAATGATCACGGGCTGGAAGAAGCTGGAAGTGGGCGCATCGGAAGGATCGACGCGCAATGGCAAGCGGCTCGGCGGGGATAAAGCGAAGGATTCTCCAGCGTCCGCCATTTCTGCAGTTGGCTTGAGAAGCGCAGGATCGAGGTTGGGTGCGTCTTCGAGACTCTCGACGCGCACCTGAACCGTGAGCCGCCCTTCTTCGAATATGGAGATCTGACGTGGCAGGATGTGTCCATGAAAATCCGCGGAGCCGGTGTAATCGTAAAGCGCAAAGATCCCCGGAGCTTCGGACCAACTTTGCAGCAAGGCGGTCGCGGGATCGATGCAATCTTCTCTCTCGACCCAGGACCGTGGCGCAGGATTCGGAGGGAGCGAATGGCTGAGAAGTAAACAGGAGAGCTGTTTGCCATCGCGCTCGACATTTGCAGCTCGAATCACGAACGGAGCCAGATCGTACAAGATCGGCCGCATCAGAACGGATCGGACGAGTTGAACGCGGAGCGGCACCGGTTCATCGGGGTTGGTGCCGTAAATATGACCTTCAGCGCCAATGCGAACTACATTCGAATTCTGAAACTGATCGGTCCAGCGCCAGGCGGAATGGCCATCGTAGAACTCCTGCATTGTGCCGGCGCCCTCATTTTGTGCCGCACCGCTGGTCTCGAAGGATACTTTGAGGGCATAGGGAGTTGTGATGCTGTGGAGGTCGAAGTTCTTACGGGCGCGATCCATTAAATCGACGGCAACGGAGCGATCGGCGACCTTGGAGAGCGTGCGCGGTTCTCGAGTCACCAACTCGTGCGGGTCGGGTGGAGGAGGATTGGTCTGAGAGAAGATTGCCGGAACGCAAAGCAGAGAGGCAATGAACGAACCAAAGAGCCGGGTGGTGATGCGCATAAGGACTCCTTAAACGCGCCGAATCCAGGGCCGAGGACGACGGTTTGGATTGTAACTAAGGGTCGCCAGCGCGGGCAATAATCCGGCGCGGACGCCACTCTTTCCGCACAGTCCATGATGCCGGCGTTACTTCTCTTGTTATTCAAACGAATTCGCAGGTGGCCTCGTGAGG
Organism: uncultured Acidobacteriota bacterium; assembly: GCA_963793945.1. GTDB lineage: Bacteria > Acidobacteriota > Terriglobia > Terriglobales > Acidobacteriaceae > Sulfotelmatobacter. Next base: position 90,749 of record CAWCCE010000010.1, read on the forward strand.
GGCTACTCGAACGGAATGACCTCGATCTAAAGCTATAGGCGGATCAGATTGCCGAGGAGGAACGATGAAGCGAATCGTAAGTTTGGCATTTGCGGCGTTGATGCTGGTGACATTCTCCAACGCGCAGGACAGCGCAAGCAACAGTGGCGCGGAAAGCAAGACGGAACTGATGACGGTAGTAGGCTGCCTATCAAAAACGGCGAACACTTTTGTGATTACCGGAGGCGCTCCGGGAGCGCAGCAGTTTCGAATCATTGACGGGGATACTTCGGCGCTGAAGGGAAAGATCGGACAGACGGTGAAAGTCGTGGGGATGGTGGGAGACAGCGATCCGGCGCGGGTCGCGTCACCACCTTACAACGAAGGATCGACAACCGGAGCTGGATATCACACGATCGCCGTGCAGAAGGTCAAAGTCATGGGCGGACTGTGCAGTAATGCGGGACAGGAGTGGAAGGGGGAGCATAACTAGACGTTGGCGTAAAGGTCGTCAGTTCCCCTGCCAAAGTCAAATACCCCGCCCTCTCGCAAAATGCGCGAGAACGGTGGGGTACCCACTGCTGATCGAGTTATTTCAGGGTGACCAGACGGTCCACCAGCTCCGAGTAGTCTTTCTTCTCGATGCCGTGAACCTGCTTGTTGTATTCGTCCACCTTCGACGAATAGTTCATCGAGCAGAATTTTGGGCCGCACATGGAGCAGAAGGCGGCTTCTTTGTAGAAGTCGTCGGGCAAGGTCTCGTCGTGCATCGCGCGAGCGGTTTCGGGATCGAGAGAGAGCGCAAACTGTTTTTCCCAGTCGAACTTGTACCGGGCGTAGCTGAGGGCATCGTCGCGGTCGCGGGCGCCGGGACGTCCACGGGCGATGTCGGCGGCATGAGCGGAAATCTTGTAGGCAATGATGCCGTCCTTCACGTCTTTTTCGTTGGGCAGGCCGAGGTGTTCCTTCGGCGTGACGTAGCAGAGCATGGCAGCTCCGTACCATCCGATCATGGCTGCGCCGATGGCGCTAGTGATGTGGTCGTAGCCAGGAGCGATGTCGGTGACGAGCGGTCCAAGCGTGTAGAACGGCGCTTCGTAGCAGAGCTCGACTTCCTTCTCGACCTGCTCCTTGATCTTGTCCATGGAGACGTGGCCAGGGCCTTCGATCATGACCTGCACGTCGTGCTCCCAGGCTTTCTTGGTGAGTTCGCCTAGAGTCTTGAGTTCGGCGAACTGGGCTTCGTCGCTAGCGTCGGCAACGCAGCCGGGACGGAGTCCATCGCCTAGAGAGAAGCTGACGTCGTACTTCTTAAAAATCTTGACGATGTCGTCGAAGCGCTCGTAGAGAAAGTTCTGTTTGTGGTTGTAAGCCATCCATTGCGCGAGGATGGCGCCGCCGCGGCTCACGATGCCGGTGATGCGCTTGGAGATCAGCGGCAGATATTGGATGAGCACGCCGGCGTGGATCGTCATGTAATCGACGCCTTGGGCAGCCTGCTCTTCGATGACTTCCAGCATGACCTCGGCATTCAGATCTTCGACGCGCTTTACGCGGGCAATGGCTTCGTAGATGGGGACGGTGCCAATGGGGACCGGGGAGTGCCGCAGGATGGCTTCGCGAATTTCGTGGATATTGCCGCCGGTGGAAAGGTCCATGACGGTGTCGGCGCCGTAGTGGACGGCCGTGTGCAGCTTCTTTAATTCTTCGTTCACTTCGGAGGTGACAGCTGAGTTTCCGATGTTGGCGTTGATCTTACACAGGCTGGCCACGCCGATTGCCATAGGCTCGAGCTCGGGGTGGTTGATGTTGGCGGGGATAATCATGCGACCGCGGGCTACTTCGTCGCGAACCAGCTCGGGCGTGATCTTCTCTTTGTGCGCGATGAAGGACATCTCTTCGGTGATGAGGCCCTGGCGCGCGAAGTGCATCTGCGAGAAGTTGCCGTCCTTGTTCTGGTTCTTCCGCTGGGCAAGCCATTCCGCGCGGGGTTTGGGGACGGTGTAGCCGTTGCCGTTGGAACCGTTCGTGGAAGTCATTACCAGGCCAACCTTCTATGGGATTCGATGATTTTGATTATAACCGCGATGGGAGATGGGGCGCTTGCTCGGCCTGTTGCAGCCGAGTGAAGTCAACGGTACAGAACAATACCTTTTACCACAGGGGGCACAGAGGAACACGGGGGAAAGCACACGCACATCGGCGGGTTGTTTATGTTCTGGTGTTTGCTGATCTTCACTTGCGAGCATAAAATCGCAACGATCTTATCGTCGCCCGCAGATTCCGTTTTTCTCGAGGAGAGATTTTTGATGCGTTCCTTCCATCTCGCGCTGGTTTTTCTGACACTTTTCCCCGTTGCCGGTTTTTCCCAATCGACTTCCGCCGCCAAGCCCGCACCTGGGTTCAGCCTCGATACGATCGACAAGAGTGTCGATCCGTGCGTGGATTTTTATCAGTACGCATGCGGCAACTGGATCAAGAATTCGGAGATTCCTCCGGATCAGTCGCAGTGGGTGAGCTTTGTCGAGCTGAACGAGCGCAATCGGAATGTCGAGAAAGATATTTTGGAGAAGGCAGCCGAGGGAGGGAAACAGCGGAACGCCATCGATCAGAAAATCGGCGACTTCTACGGCTCGTGCATGGACGAGAAGACGGTCGACAGCAAAGGGATCGCAGCGCTGCAACCGGAACTGGATCGCATCGATGCCGTGAAAGACAAGCAGGCGCTGATCGACGAGATCGCGCACATCCATATGGTCGGGCCGAACCCGCTCTTTAATTTTTATTCCTCGTCCGACTTGCACAACGCGGACCAGGTGATCGCGAATATCGATCAGGGCGGACTGACGCTGCCGGACCGGGATTATTACCTGAAAGATGACGAGAAGATGAAGGGGATCCGGCAACACTTTGTCGAATATATGGACGGAGTGTTCGTGCTGGCCGCGACGAAACCGGGTGAGTCCGCGCCAGCGTCGGGCATGGGAGCCATGTCTTCGCAGGATGCGGAGACTGTGTTGCGGATTGAAACCGCGATTGCCAGGGCGCAGATGGATCGCACGGCACGGCGCGATCCAAAAAATCGCGATCACAAGATGTCGCGCGCCGATGCGGTGGCACTCGCACCGAATTTTCATCTCGACCGGTACTTCCGGGATGTCGACGCGCCATCATTCAGCGAGTTGAACGTAGGGAACCCGGATTACTTCAAGCAGATGAATGCGCTTCTGGAAACGGAGTCCCTGGAGTCGTTGAAGACTTACGTTCGATGGCACGTATTGCATGCTGCGGCGCCGTGGCTGTCGCAGCCGTTCGTTGATGCGAATTTCAAGTTTCAGCAGGTGCTGACCGGACAGAAGGAAATTCAGGCGAGGTGGAAGCGTTGCGTGAGTTTGACGGACCGCCAACTCGGTGAGGCGCTTGGGCAGCGATATGTCGATGTAACGTTTGGTCCGGAGAGCAAGGCGCGCATGTTGAAGATGGTCGATGCGCTGGAACAGTCGCTGGATTCCGACATCCACGATTTGTCGTGGATGAGCCCGGACACGAAGAAGGAAGCGAAGGTGAAGCTGGAAGCGATCCGAAACAAGATCGGATATCCAGATGTGTGGCGCGACTACAGTTCGGTCACGATCAAACCGGGCGATCTGGTGGGAAACCTCGAGCGTACGACAGAGTTTGAGTCGAAGCGCGAGATTGCGAAGATCGGCAAGCCGCTCGACCGCAAAGAGTGGGGAATGACTCCGCCGACGGTGAACGCTTATTACAATCCGTCGTACAACGAGATTGTGTTTCCGGCGGGAATTTTGCAGCCACCGTTTTTTGATCCGAAGCTGGACGATGCGGTGAACTTTGGCGGCATCGGGCTGGTGATTGGTCACGAACTGACGCACGGCTTCGACGATCAGGGGCGGAAGTTTGATCCGCATGGGAACTTGCACGACTGGTGGAGCGAAGAAGATGGAAAAGAATTTGAAAAACGCGTGAGCTGTGTGGCGGACGAATATTCGAACTTTGTTGCCGTCGACGACTTGAAGCTGAACGGGCGGCTGACGCTGGGCGAGAACACGGCGGACAACGGAGGGGCGCGCATCGCGCTGGCGGCTCTGGAGCGTCTGATTGCCCAGGATAAGACCGGCAAAGAAGGGCGGACGATCGATGGGTACACACCGGAGCAGCGCTTCTTCCTCGGATTCGCGAGAGTATGGTGCGAGAAGCGGCGTCCGGAGGTTGCGAGGATGCGAGTGTTGACGGATCCGCATTCGCCGGGGAAGTATCGCGTGGACGGTGTTGTGCAGAATATGCCGGAGTTCCAGAAGGCATGGTCCTGCAAAGCTGGACAGCCGATGGTGGCCGAGAATGCTTGCCACGTGTGGTGAGTAGGACCTTTCACCACAGGGGCAGGGAGGGACACAAGGAAACCCTGGAATATTTTCTCGCACGCCCTTGCGAAACTCCCACCCGTCGAACTTCGCAGCGGGTGGAAACAGCCTTGACATTGAGAACGATAACTATTCTTTGTCGCGGAGTCTCAGTTGGTGTTCCAGTTCCTGGAAGCGCCGGGTGATTGTGTGCAGGACCAGGCCTACTACGATCAGAAGCATGCCCGACAATACCAATCCCACCGCCAGCACCGCCGACGGGAGTTTCGGGACCAGGCCCGTCTTGATGAATTCTACGATCACTACCATTCCGGGCACGAATCCCAGAAGAATGAAGATGAGGCCCATGCCTCCGAAGAAGGTCAGCGGCTTGTAGTCGCGGACTAGGCTGAGGATCGTGTTCAGGATGACGAAGCCGTCTTGAACGATACGGATTTTCGAGAAGCTGCCTTCTGGACGCGAGGTCAGGCGCACGGGTAATTCGGTAATACGGTATCCCCGAGCCAGGGCTTTGACTGTCAGTTCTACTTCCGTTTCGAATCCCCCGCCAAACACTGGAATGCTCTTCACGAACTCGCGGCTGAAAGCACGATAGCCGGAGAGAACGTCGGAGAGCTTCACCTTGAAAATCGAATTGATGACTTGCAGGAAAAATCCATTGCCAAGTTTGTTGAGCAGGCGGAACTCGCTCTCGGATGACGGCATGAGGCGCGAACCAACGACCATCTCTGCCTTGCCTTGAACTATCGGCTCGATGAGTTTGTGGACTTCGGAGGCGGGATAGGTGTCATCGCCATCGACCAGGACGTAGATGTCGGCGTCGATCTGAGCGAACATCGATTGCACGACGAATCCCTTGCCCTGGCGGCGTTCGTAGGCGACGTGGGCCCCGGCTTCGCGGGCGCTGGCAACGGTGTGGTCGGTGGAGTTGTTATCGAAGACGTAAATATTGGCTTGCGGCAGCTCGTTGTGGAAGTCGCGCACCACTTTCGCGATGGTGAGTTCTTCGTTGTAGCAGGGAATCAGGATCGCGATTTTCTGCGGCATGGGCGGCTGGCGTGGTCCACGTCAGAATACACTGGCCGGAATAAACATTGAACCGCGCACAACTATTGAACCACGAAGGACACGAAGCATCATGAACAGTGCTGCGTAAGCTTTTCTTCGTGTTGCCCGCGTCCTTCGCGGAAGGCCTCCTGGCCTAGATTTGCGGCGTCGGCAGAACTACCTTAGCTCCGACAGATTGGCAGGCGTCGATTACCTGTGTGACACGGGCGAAGGGAACCGTGCCGTCTGTTCTGAGCAGGACTATTTTTTCGGTGCCTGCCTGGAATGAACGGTTCACGGCGGTATGCAGGCTGTTCCACGAGATAGCCTGACCGTTGATTCTGAGCGTCGGCGAATCTGGCTTTGCACTCGCGATCTCGATGAGCACCGGGCTCTGGTCCGACGCGGCTTCCGACCCAATCCATACTTCTAAGCCCCGCGGAGGAACCATCGTTCCCGGCTGAGTTGACACTTTCTGGGCAGTCAGCAGGATGGGAGTCTCGAACCTCGCAGACTGCGCGGCTTTTAAGGCGGAAGCAACGTCGGCGTAGGGAGCGCGCGCGTCGGCCTTGATACAGAGATCCTGGTCGCGGTTGCGAGGTGTGCGGATCATCTCGGCGATGAGATCATCTTGACTCACGGGATTCGTACCGAACCAGAGTTGGCCGTCGGCGGTTACCGTGACGATCCAGGCATTCAGATTGTCCGCGGCGGGCATCGGTAAGGCGTTGGTGGTGGGGGCCATTTCCACGCTGACGCCCTTTTGCAGTTGTTGGGAGTTCGCGACAACGGTGGCGAAGAGAACGAGGGCGAGTAAAGCCATACCGCTCGCCGCGAGATCGAATGTCTTTCTTGACAGGTTTGTCGGGTGCGAATTCATACACTTCTCCTTCATCGGCAATCGCCCGCAAGGGCTAAAGCCCATTCTTTGTGGCGTTGATTTACGGCCCGACCTCAAGCCGGGCTCTTCCCGAGGGTGGTGGATAAAAGCAGCTTAGGGTTTGACTCCGCCGAGAGCGGCGGTAGCGAGGTTGCCGCCGAGGCCCATGGTTTCTACTGCGGAGGAGGGTACGATGACCATCGACCCTTTTTCCTTGATGGCTTCGTAGAGCATGTTCATAGCGCGTAGGTGCAAGGCGACAGGATTTTCGGCATAGGAAGCGGCGGCCTGTACGAAACTGTCGGCGATTTCTTTTTCTGCCTGACCGAGAATGATGCGGGCCTGACGCTCGCGCTCGGCCTGTGCCTGGCGCGACATAGCGTCTTCGAGGCCGGATGGAATCTTCACATCGCGAATTTCGACCGACTGCACCGTGATTCCCCAGGGATTGGTTTTCTCGTCCAGAATGCGCTGCAGTTCGCGGCCCATGACTTCGCGCTCGGTGATCATCTGCGCGAGCTCGTGGCGGCCGATCGATTCGCGCAGCGCGGTTTGCGCGCTCATATTGATCGCATCGACGAAGTTCTCGACTTCGAGGATGGATTTCTCCGCGTTCCAGACCATCCAGAAGATGATGGCGTCGACGTTAACCGGAACCGTGTCGCGCGTGAGTGTGGATTCGGCTGACACGCTGGCCACGCGGACGCGCTGGTCCACGTAAGGGCTGAGCGTTTCGAGGATCGGCACGATATGGCACAGGCCAGGACCGCGCAGTCCCACATAGCGGCCAAGGCGGAGAACCGCGACCTTCTCCCACTGGCGGATTATTTTGATCGCGAAGAGAAAGTAGAGGCCGACTACGGCTCCGGCGATTGCGTAGGCGGGCTGGTGCGTCGGCTCTGCGATGGCGAGTCCGCCCAGAATGCACAGGGTGAACAGTAAAAGAGCGACGCCGTTGAATTCATTGATTCGGATTCGAGCCATGACTATCTCCTTTGTGCAGGATGCGGCAACAACTCGCGCAAACGATCAATCACTTCTTCGAGGGTGAATCCGGCAGCTCCTGCACGGGCTGCGAATTCCCCGGCCATCTGTCCGAGCTGACGTTCGCGCTCGGCGGATTTCTTTTCGGGCTTCTTGTCGCTGATGAATGTCCCTGTGCCTTGATGCGTCTCGATCAAGCCACCCAGTTCGAGCTCGCGATACGCCTTCATAACAGTATTGGGATTGATCGAGAGATCGACGGCGAGCTGGCGCACGGTGGGGAGCTGGTCGCCGGAGGTGAGGGAGCCGGCAGCAATGCCTCCGCGAACCTGGTCGATCAGCTGTCGGTAGACCGGGACGCCGCTGTGCAGGTCGATGGAGAGCTGAACCGCGCCGGGAGTGGTTCCCTTTCCCATGCGTGTCAGTGTACTACAGTATTAGTACAATATGTCAAGAGAAAAGATCAGCCCTGAACATGATCGATGAGCTGGCCTGAAGGCTCATAGCTTTAGCTAATAGTCCTTTGCTCGCCGCTGGCTATTTCGCGACCTTGAAGCCTTTGCGGCGTTGTTCGCTGTAGCGGTGCAGGGCATCGAGGATGATGGGGTAGGCCTCGCCGGCGGGGCGGATTTCGTCGACTTCGACCGCTTTGCCTTCGAGCTGTTTGTAGTCCTGAAAAAAGCGGCGGAGCATCAGAAGTCGATGCGGAGGCATCTCGGACGCCTCGTGGTAGGGGTTGAACTCGGGATCCTGTGTGGCAACGGCGATTATCTTGTGGTCGGGCTTGCCTTGGTCAACCATCGTCATCAAACCGACAGTCCGTGCGTGGATGATCGTCAGGGGTACGACGGTTTCCTGGCAGAGAACAAGAACGTCGAGGGGGTCATCATCTTCGGCAAAAGTTTGGGGAATGAATCCGTAGTTCGCAGGGTAATAGACGGCGGAATAGAGAACGCGGTCGAGGCGGATGAGGCCGCTGTTCTTGTCGAGCTCGTACTTCACGCTGGAGCCGAAGGGGATTTCGATGACGCAATCGAATTCCTGCGGGAGCTTGTCGCCGGGAGTGACGTCGTGCCAAGGGTGAATCATAGGTGGGTGTAGTTTTCTCCGTGAAGGAACATTCTAACGGAGGGACTCGATCGGATGCGTGGGAGTGTTCGTGAGGAAAGTCAAAAGCCCACTCGAGCCACAAAAGACGCGGCTAGAGCGGGCTACCCATCATTCTCGCACTATTGCGTCAGGTGGAATTCGGAGTGGAGTTTGGCTTGCGAGTTGTCGCCGACCCACACGTCGAAGTGTTCTGGTTCAACTACCCACTGTTTTTTCGTCGGGCTCCAGAATTGCAGTTCGTCCGGGCCTAGCTTGAAATGCAGTGTCTGCTTCGCACCTGCGGCGAGGTTCACTCGTTGAAATCCTTTTAGTTGGCGGACCGGGCGCGATGCGCTTCCGGCCTGCTGGTGAATGTACAGCTGTACGACCTCGTCTCCAGCGCGGCTGCCGGTGTTGGTCACGTCAACGGAAACATCCAGGCTGGCTCCTACTTTCGCTGCAGTTTGGCTTAGCTTCAGATTGTCGAACGAAAAATTCGTGTAGCTGAGGCCGTAGCCGAAGGGATAGAGAGGCGTGCTGAGGATGTCCCAGTAGCGCGATTTGAAATCAGGAGCATCTTCCGGCGCGTGGGTGCGGGTGTGGTTGTAGTAAAGCGGGAGAGTGGCGGCACTGCGAGGCCAACTCACGGGAAGGTGTCCCGCGGGATTGGCGTCGCCGAACAAAATGTCGGCGATGCCGTTGCCGGCCTGGCTTCCCGGATACCAGGTTTCGAGAATCGCGGGAACGTGCTCGGAAGCCCAGGAGATATTGAGGGGGCGACCGTTGACCAGCACGAGCACGACTGGCTTGCCGGTGGCGACGACCGCCTCAAGCAATTCTTCCTGGCCGCCGGAAAGTTTCAGGGAGGAGCGCGATGCGGCTTCTCCGCTCATGAGCGCGATCTCACCGAGCACGAGGATGGCGACGTCGCTGCGCTTGGCGAGTGCGACGGCATCGCTAAAAGCTTTGCGGGCTTCTTCAGGAGTTTGTTCGGGCTGCTCCTTGACCGTGACGATTGGTTGGTTCTCGAAGAACGATGGGATATCGCGCCGGATATTCGGCCCATGAGCGAATTCAACCTCTGCGGCGCTGCCTACTTTGTTCTTAATTCCCTGCACGATGTCGACGGTCGGCCCCGGCTTCACCAGAGCGCCCCACATATCCAGCAAGTCGAGTTGCGCATCCGCCAGCGGGCCAATCACGGCGATCGCTTTGATTTTGGATTTATCCAGCGGAAGTGCGTTTTGCTCGTTGCGCAGCAGAACGACGGAGCGCTGTATCGCAGTGCGAGCCAGGTGCTGATGCTCAGGATTGTTCAGCACCTGGCCGATCTTGGATTCGTCGACGAAAGGATGCTCGAAGAGTCCAAGACGGATTTTTGCTTCGAGGATGGCGAGGACTGAGGCGTCGATCTGCTGCATGGAAATGCGGCCGCTCCTTACTTCGTCAGCGAGATACTTCAAGTACGTGCCACTGGCCATGTCCATGTCGAGGCCCGCACTGAAGGCCTTGTAGGCGGCGTCGTCTCCGTCGCGCGCGTAACCATGCGTGATCAGGCTGTGAACCGCATTGGCATCGCTCACTACGAAGCCCTTGAAATTCCAAGCTTCGCGTAAGACATCGTGCAGCAGCCAACGATTGCCGGTTGCGGGTACCTCGTTGAGATCCATGTAGGCACTCATGAATGTGGCTGCGCCGGCATCGGCGGCGGCTTTGAAGGGCGGCAGGTACGTGTTCCACATCTGTTCTTCGGGGATGTAAGAGGAGTCGTAGTCGCGTCCTCCCTCGACAGCGCCGTACCCAGCGAAGTGTTTGGCGCAGGCGAGGACACGATCAAGAGCGCCGGGCTGCGTTCCCTGAAAGCCAAGGACTTGCGCGCGTGCCATCGCAGCTCCGAGGTAGGGATCTTCACCGGCGCCTTCGACCATGCGTCCCCAACGAGCGTCGCGAGCAATGTCGACCATCGGTCCGAAGGTCCATGCGATGCCGGCTGCGCGTGCTTCACGGGCGGCCACGGTTTGAGCGGCTTCGACCATTCTGGGATCCCAGGAAGAGGCCATCGCAATGGGCGCGGGGAAGATTGTGTGATAGCCGTGGATGACGTCGAGGCCGAAGATGACCGGAATATGCAAGCGGGACTCATCGACGGCGATGTGCTGCCATTGATTCATCTCTTTGGGATCGGAGACCCAAAGAACGGAGCCAGCCCCATGTTTTCGGAGGGTGTCCTTAGGATCGCCGACTTGCTCTTTGAATTCATGGATAGGGAAGCCGGGGAGTTGCGACAGCTGCGCGACCTTCTCTTCGAGCGTCATCTGCTTGAGGAGATCTTTGGCGTTTGGGTGAGATTGGGCGAATGTGTGCGGGAGATACAAGAAAATGAGAGCAATAAGAACGATCGGGCGGGACACTTTGGAGCTCGCGATCGGGCCGGACATGGGTTGTGTCTCCCTCCATTCGGAGTGAACAGCTTGACATCGGGCTTTAAGCCGGGAGAAGTGTAAACCTTGGAGAGCCGAAGTAAATCGTTTTTTCTGGTCATTCAGGAGCGAATTCAGCATGGGATAAAAGCTTCAACCAGGAAGGGCACTAAGGAACACGATACCTGACTTCATCCGAGCGATTTCAGGGTCATGGGGCCCGGCTTTTCCGGTAATCTTGATTCCGGTCCGGGCAGCGCGTAGAGTTTATAGCTGGGGATTGTCCCTCTGGGGCGCATTATGTCGAGTCAAGCTAAGACTTATCTGAAATTCGGGGGAGCGACGGTAGTGATTTTCTTACTGCTGGGCTACCTCGCCTATACCGGCGTGCAGGACAGCAAGAGCTATTACGTCACCATCAAGGAACTGCACAAGATGGGGGATGGCGCGTATTCAAAGCGCCTGCGCGTGGCGGGGAATGTGAAGCCGGGCTCGATCAAGCGCGTCGGAACGCACGTGCAGTTTGTGCTGATGGAGGAGGATCAGACGCTGGCCGTGGACTATACCGGGACCGAAGCGCCTCCGGATACGTTCAAGGACGATTCGCAGGCGCTGGCTGACGGACGCTTTGACCACGATGGGACGTTCCATGCCAAGCAACTGCAGGCCAAGTGCGCGTCGAAATATGCGCCGCAGCAGCCGGGAACTCCGGCGAATGGGATGCAGGCTCCGGAGCCTGCCAAGAGTTTGACGCAGGCTCAGCCTGGTCCGGCGGCCGGAGTTTCGAATTAACTGCAAATAGGCCTTCACCACAGAGGGCACAGGGGTTCACAGGGTAAAGCTCACTTCTTTACTGACCACCCATAGAGTGTCTCCACAAATCTCTCAGCAAAATCAGTTGATCCTCGCGGGATAATTCCACGCTGTTCTTTCGTCCGGTAGACTCAGGGCTGGGGCAAAGCCTCGAAAGTTTCTTCTCAAGCCTGTGACCGACGCCGCCACTTCGATCATTACCGTCCGCGATGTCATCAAGCAGTTTGGGCGTTTCGCTGCCTTGCGGGGCGTGACGGCGGAGTTTGATGCTGGACGGTTCCACGCAATTCTGGGCGACAACGGGGCGGGCAAGACGACGCTTCTGCGCGCGCTCGCTGGGTTGGCCAATCCAACGCGCGGTGAGATCGAGATCTTTGGGAAAAGCCCGAAAGAGGCGTGCCGCGATCTCGGGTATATGGCGCATCCCTCGCTGTTGTACGACGAGATGAGCGGTATGGAGAACCTGCGTTATTTTGCGCGGCTATACGGGATTGCAGGCGACGCGCGGTGCGAGCAGGCGATTCGTGCCGTGGGGCTGGATCCGAAGCTGACGCGCGGAGTTGGACAATATTCGCAAGGGATGCGCCAGAGGATGTCGCTGGCGCGGGCGATTCTGCACGATCCGCGCGTACTACTGCTCGATGAGCCGTTCTCGAATGTCGATGTGCATTCGGCGCGGGAGATGGTCGGACTGCTCGGCGGAATGCGCGATGCCGGGAAGACAATCTTTGTCGTGACGCATCAGGCGCTGCTGCTCGAAGGGGTGGCCGACGAATTCGTTTGGATGGAAGCCGGTCAGATTGTCGATCGGACTGCGAGTGCGCAGAGCCACGCGCCCGGGGGAGTGCAATGAACTCGCTCTGGACGGTGATGCTGGCGACGTTGGTTAAAGATGTCCGACTCGAGTGGCGTTCGAAGGATGCGCTGAACTCGATGCTGTTCTTCTCTCTGTTAGTCGTGGTGATCTTTGTGTTTTCTTTTGATCCGCTGGCGGAGGAGTCGCGGCATATTGTCGGTGGCCTGGTGTGGGTGGCGTTCCTGTTTGCGGCCGTAGTTGCGTTGAATCAAACATGGGCGAGGGAGCTGCGGAATCAAGTCCTCGATGCGTACCGGGTGTCTCCGGCTCCGGCGACGGCGCTGTTCCTGGCGAAGTCGGTCGGGAATTTTCTTTTCGTCAGCGTGCTGGAAGCGTTGATGGTGCCGCTGTTCGTGATCTTCTATAACCTTCGCGTGCTGGGGCCGGCGTGGCAGTTGTTGCCGATTGCGCTGCTGGGAACGTGGGCACTGGTGGTGAATGGGACGTTCTTCGCGGCGATGTCGGTGCGCACGCGCAACCGCGAGTTGATGTTGCCGTTACTGCTGTTCCCGATTTCGATCCCGGCCGTGATTGCGATGGTGGCGGGCACGACTTCAATTCTTACGGGCGAGGAGTCGGCGCATTTCTACATCGTATTGCTTCTCACGTACGATGTGGTGTTTACTACAGCTTGTCTGGCTTTGTTCGACACGATTCTCCACGCGGAATGAAGCGTCTTTTCCCAATCCTCGCAGTCCTCACGGCGGTGTTCCTGGCGTATGCCTTGTACCGGGCGCTAGTTGTGGCTCCCGCGGATGCCTTGCAGGGCGAGGTCTACCGGATCATTTATTACCACGTTCCTTCCGCGTGGACGGCGTTTCTTCTGTTCTTCATCAATTTCATTGCCTCGATCCAATACCTGGTGAGCCATAAGCCTTCGGCGCGCGCGGCGATGAAGTGGGTCGTCATCGCGATTGGGGTGATCGGCGTCATCGCGACGTATCTGCCGCCGATCAAGCGACTGATCCCGGCAGGCATGGAACCAAGCGCGGTGGCGACCACGGTGCTGGCGATTCCCGCGGCATATTTTCTGATCGGTTGGCTATTTCCCGGACAGCGGCTCGACGTACTGGCGGTCACCAGCGCCGAAGTGGGCGTGGTGTTCTGCACGATTGTGCTGGTGACGGGACCGATTTGGGCGCGGCCCGTGTGGGGGATCTGGTGGGCGCCGGGGGATATCCGGCTGACCTCGACGCTGGTGCTGTGGCTGATCTACGTGAGCTATCTGGTGCTGCGGCGCTTCTCGAACAGCGCGCAGACGCAGATGCTGGCGGCGGCGCTAGCGGTGTTCGGCGCGCTCGACGTGCCGCTGGTTTATTTCTCGATCTGGTTTTTCCGGACGCAGCATCCGCAGCCCGTGATTGGCGGCGGAGGATCGATGGATCCGCGCATGCTGCAGACTTTACTGATTAGCTGGATGGCGTTTCTTTGTTTCGCATTTTTGGTTTGCTGGTCGCGCTTCCGCCTCGAGTTGCTGCAGCGCGAGGTTGAAGAAGCGCACGCAATGGAATCGCTGGTGGGATCGGGAGTTTCTGCGAAAGCGAGCCTGCCGTTGACCCGGAGTTCAAGATGAACGCTGTCAAGTTTTTGTTTGCCGCTTATATCGCGACGTGGTTGATTCACGGAGTGTATCTGGGGACGCTCGTCCGCCGGTTCAGCAAGTTGCGCCAGCAGCTCAAGGAACTGGGGCGTAGGGGCTAAAGCCCTTCGAGATTTGTGTTTCTGACGGCGTGGCTGATGCCATGGCCCTGATACGAACCCTTAATTTGTAGCTTTCCATTCTTTCTGCAGCGCAGCCAGGAAGTCTGGACTGCCGTTGGAGCGGAGGAATTCGTAGTCCTCGATCATGGCGGCGGTGCCAACGCGGGCCGATGGCAGAGCATTCTCAACGCGGATCACGCGGGCGGTGAAGCGGACACGAACGGCATCGGTGAGGGTGATGTGCGGCGGAAATGTTAAGGTGACTTCGAGCTTGGTTCCAGCGGAGACGGGACGGTCGAGGTAGAAAAAGACGCCGCGGGCGCTGACGTTTTGGGTTTCCGTGTGGAACTCATTGGCGCCTTCGAGCCGGACAATGGCGGGCAGGCGCATGTCGAAGCGCCGCATCGTCCGCCGTTCCTGTGGATTTGCCTGCATAGTCGTCCCGACAACGAGAAGTGCAGTTCAAAGCGAGCATAGCGACAGCCCAAGAAATTCCGAAGGACACCAGGAGCCTTGATGCCCCTCAATTTATACGTTCAACAGCACATTACAATGCCAAAATCGAGCCCGGAGCTGATTCAGTAAAGTTTGTTCGGAATTCGGAACAGAGGTGATCCGCTCCGGAGACAGGATCCACGGGTGGGGCGGGCTCGGATATGACCGAGCAATCCCGCTGCCATAAGAGCGCCCCCGTCATTTGAGTTCTATGATTTGGGTCAGCAGCTTGCGAACGGTGTTTGATCACAGCGGCGCGGAGCCGTGCAAGGTGTTGCAGAAGATCGCCAAGGATTGGAACACGCCTGGCGTGCATGCTTTTGCGCATTTATTGAGAGCGGGCGGCATCTTTCCTCGGAAGCCAACGCATCTGACGGATTTTGGAGCGGTCGAAGGCGGGCGTTCGCTCCGTTTTGCCCAGTCGGATGGATGAAGCTGCCAAGTTTGCTCGATCCGGAGCCGGAAATGGTTGCCGAGTTGAGTCTTTCTTAGAACGCCGGCCAGTCGCAGGCTGAGGTCGGCTTGACTTGTCTATCCGTCAGATGTTTAAGTAGTTATTTATTTTTCCGCCAGTTCCAGAGAACCAGCAAGCTGCGGACGAGGCTCGCCCGAGGAATACGACTAGGCGAGGTCCAGACCAACTCGTGCGCCATTTCTCATCTCACGACTGATCGGGCGAAAAACGGGCTGGACGGAAGAGAACTGAGCGAAACACTGATTTGAATCATCGGAGGAACGCGTGAACGTAGATCGCCGTTGGTGGGAAACATCCGTGGTACGGGGTCGTGTTCTGGCCGCCGGATTGGTATTGCTGGTGGCAGGATGCGGAATTCTCGGGCTCAGCGCCCACATTCGGTCGACCCCGGCGACGGTTGCAAATACTCCCGCGGCGGCAGGCATTGACTCTGCGCCGGGCCTATTACCCGCGAGCCTGAGTTCCTCCATCGGCCGAGAGGCACGGCGGCAAGCGCGTTCTCTGTTTGCTGGACTGCCGCTGACCTTCGAACCCAATCAGGGACAAGGAAACCTCGATCCCGCCGATCCCCGGGCCAAATTCGTCGCACACGGCTCCGGGTACAACCTCTTTCTTGGCACTCAGGGAGCGATTCTGAGCCTGGTGTCGCACGATCAGCCGAAGCCGGTCAAGGACAAGACGGCGCCCAGGCTTACACGGATCGAATCGGTCGAAATGAAGCTGGCGGGAGCGAATGCAAATCTCAATCCGACTGCGTCTGAGCTGTTGCCGGGGAAAAGCAACTACCTGATCGGCAATGATCCATCGAAATGGCGGCGGGCGGTGCCGCAATTTGCAAGGGTGCAGTATCAGGACGTGTATCCGGGAATCGATCTGGTTTTCTACGGAAATCAGGGACGGCTGGAATACGACTTTCAGGTGGCTCCGGGTGCCGATCCGGCGCAGGCCGAACTGGAATTCAATGGCGCCAAAAAGCTCGAAGTAGAAGATGGAGTGCTAGTCATTCGGAGCGACGCCGATACCGTCCGCCTCGAGGCTCCACAGGTGTATCAGGAAATCTCCGGCAAGAAGCAGACGGTGGAAGGCCGCTTCGTTCTGCGCGGAAAGAATCATGTCGGTTTTGTGGTGGGGGCCTACGATCGCTCGCGCGAGCTGATCATCGATCCCATCTTGAATTTTTCGACATACTTTGGCGGCAGCGGCGACGAGCTCACCACTTCAGTTGCCGTCGATGGCAGTCTCAATATCTACATCACCGGCTCGACCACTTCGCCCAATCTGCCCTTTACCGCCGGCGTCATCCAGACCGGCTTGAACGGTGCGCAGAACATTTACGTGGCTAAGATCACTCCGCCGTTGGGCTCGATCGTTGCAGTTCTCGATTATGTGACCTACCTCGGTGGAAACGGAACTGACAGTCCCGTAGGAATCGCGGTCGATGGTGGCGGAGACGCCTTCGTGGCCGGGACCACTTCTTCAACGAACTTCCCGACGACCTCGACGACCGCCTACCAGACCGGTCCAGAGACAGGCAGCACGGGTACGTCGCATGTTTTTGTGTCGGAGTTGAACAGCGGGCCGACGCCGACAGCGGCGTCGGAGCTCTTATATTCGACTTACCTGTCGGGCAACGGAACGGATGTTGCCAGTGGAATGGCGATTGACGCGTTGGGCGATGTTTTCGTCACCGGAACAACGACCTCGACGGACGTTGCCAATGCGAGCGCGGGCATTCAATTTCCGGCCAGTACGCTGCCCGACGGACAAGCCTTCCAGATCATTTCCAACGCTGCGATCCAGTTCTTCATGACGAAGATCAATACGACTGCGTCGCGGGCGAGCAGCATTGCGTACTCGACATATTTCGGTGGGGCTAACTTCGATACGCCGACGCCGATTGCGGTTGGCGGCGGCATCGCCGTTGATACCTCGGGCAACGTCTACTTCAGTGGGACGACGAACTTTACCTACACTGGATGCTCGGGATGCGGAAGCACTGATTTTCCGATCCTCAATGCGTACCAGCCTTGTCTTGACACGGCGCCGCCGACCGTCATCGTGAATCCTCCAAGTTGCACGGCGAGCACAACGACCACGGCCTCCGACGCTTTCGTGGCAAAACTCAACCCAAACGGAGCCCAGGGAGAACAGCTCATCTGGTCAACGTACCTCGGAGGTTCGCAGACGGATTCGAGTACCGGAGTGGCCTTAGACGCCGGGGCTGCGAATGTGTACGTCGTAGGCACGACGAACTCGCAGGATTTCGTGGCCTCGACCACACTGGCGACTTTCGCGTCGTACCAGAAGTGTTTGAACAACCTTCCTCCAACCACCACAAGCGTGGTTTGCACGACCCAGACAGACCCGGCGCCCACCGACGCTTTCGTGGCGCGCGTTAGCAATCCGGCAAAGACGACGGGAACGCCGACGAATGTAACGCTCGGATATTTCTCGTACCTTGGTGGCAGCAACAACGAAGAAGGACTAGCGATCGCCGTCGACTCCGCGCAGGGCGCGCTGATCACCGGATGGACGCAATCACCGTTCACTACCGTCGGTGCGGCCGGGAACTTTCCGGTGTCTCCGTATCCCAACTCTATTCAAAGCTCTCTGAACGGGACGCAGGACGCGTTTGTGGCCCGTCTGAATACGGCGGCTGTGATCGGGCAAACGACGATTGCTTCGTGGGCGAACTATTTCGGCGGAACCGGAATTGACTCCGGTACCGGCATCGCACTTGACGTCAACCAGGACACGTACATGGCCGGCGAAACCAATTCGACGGACTTGTTCTTGAGCAAGCCGGTCCCGGTTAACGGCACGCAGAATAATGGCGGGTACGACGCCTTCGTCACGCAGCTGGGAACCGCGGTGAGCGTGTCGATTTCCGGAGTGCTCAGCCTCGGTCCAAACCAGACCTTTATTCCCGCGGGAAGCCAGGCGACGTTTACCTATACGATCACCAACAACGGTCCGGACCTGGCCAGCAATCTTTCCATTACCGACAACTTTAGTAGCGCGATTACCGGTATCCCCCTGACATTTGATTCAGCGTCCATTAGCAGCGGGACCTGCGGTGGCGTTTCAACCAACGCCAGCGTCACCTGTACGTTGCCATCGCTGCAATCCGGATCGACGGCTACGGTCACAATCGTGCTGACTCCGACGCCGAACACCAGCGGAAGCCAGGCCGAGTTTAACGGCGGAACGGTTCAGGTGAGCGGACAGGGCAACATCGTATTCGCGCAGACTTCGGTGCCGGCTGCGATGTCAGACTTTGCCATGTCGGTTAGTCCCAACAATTTCGCTGTGGCAGCGGCGGGTAACACAGCCACTTATCAGATCAACCTGACCCCACATCCGCTTTATCAATCGAGCATTGCACTCTCTTGCTCGGGACAGCCGACTGGGGCAACGTGCAACTTCACGCCGCAGACTGCGATTACTCTGCAAAGCGTCAGCGGGGCTACCGCAACGCTGAGTATCTCGACGACGGCGCGGCCGATTGTTACTCCTGCTGCATTCGTGTTCCCACGCTGGTTCCTTGGACTTTGGCTGCTGGTTCCGGGAGTGGTGATGTGCGGTGGCCGCCAACGCAGGCGGATCGCGGGCGTTCTTATGCTGTTCGCGGTCTTCGGCTTGCTGGTATTGCTTCCAGCCTGCACTCATAGCAGCACGCAGGCTCCGGTCAGTGGAACTCCAGCTGGGTCGTACACAATCACAGTGACGGCGGCGGCGGGCACCGATTCGAAGAGCCAAACGGTTACGCTGACGGTCCCATAAATCGATTCGATAACTTCCAGCAAACAGAAACGCCCACGGCTTGCGTCGTGGGCGTTTCAATTTTTGATTGGACGGTCGCGGCTGAGACTTATGCTCCTGCCGAGAGCTTGTGATGTCCACCCTTGGATTCGGCGATGCCGTATTGCCGTATCTTGTAGAGCAGAGCTTTGTAGCTGATCTGCAAGATCGCTGCAGCTTGCTTGCGGTTCCAGTTCGTCTGCTCGAGCGCTTGCGTGATGGCTACTGCTTCAGCTTCGTCTTTGGCTGTGCGGCCCAGAGACTTCAATCCACCCGCATCGCCGCCTCGCGAGGACGAGTCGCCTTGTACGCCACCGTTGCCATCCAACTTCGGTAAGAGTTCACTGACCGCGAGGCTTTCATCTCCCAGAATCAGGTAGCGCTTCAGGAAGTTATTCAACTCGCGCAAATTGCCCGGCCACGAGTGATTCTGGCAGGCCTGCAGTAAATTCGGCGAAAGTGGCAGCGGGCTGCGAGCATAGCGCTCGGCCATGCGCGTCATCGAATGCTTGAGCAGAATTGGAATCTCTTCTTTGCGATCGCGCAGCGGCGGCAGGCTCAAGGTGAACGCATTGAGCCGGTAGTAGAGATCCTCGCGCAGCCGCTTGTTGGCAAGCGCTTCGGGAATGTTGATATTGGTCGCCGCGAGAATGCGGACATCAACCTTGATCACGGAGCGGCTGCCGAGGCGCGAGAACTGCTGATCCTGCAAAACGTGCAGCAGCTTTGCCTGCAGGAGCGGCGGCATTTCGCCGATTTCGTCGAGCAGGATTGTTCCCTTATTGCAAAGTTCGAACTTTCCAGGCTTCGCGTGAGTCGCTCCGGTGAAGGCTCCGGGCTCGTAGCCGAATAATTCGCTCTCGAGCAGATCGGCGGGAACCGCGGCGCAATTTACCTTGAGGAACGTGCGATGAGCGCGCGGAGAGAGCTTGTGAATGAGCCGTCCCAGAACTTCTTTGCCGGTTCCGCTTTCACCGAGCAGTAGCACCGGGATGTCGACATTCGCAACCAGAGCGGCTTGCGAGCGAATCTTGCGCATGGCTGGGCTGGCCGCGATGAAGAACACATCGTCGGCGAGCTCTTCAACTTCTCCACTGAACGTCTGTTTTCCCTGGCCCAGGCTAAGGTCGATGACGGCGTCGAGTTCGGCTTTCTGGAAAGGCTTAGTCAGATAATCCTGCGCGCCCAATTTCATGGCGTGAACCACCTTGCGCGTGTCGTTGACGCAGGAAAGCATCACGACTTTCGCGCCCGGCTGTTTTTGGCGAATCTGCTCAAGCGTCTGCAAACCGTCAATGCCCGGCATCAGGACATCGAGCAAAATGAGATCCGGATGAAGCCCTTTATCGACTTTCTCCAGAGCCTCTTCGCCGGTGGTCGCGGTTTCAACTTTGTAATCGTCGACCTCGAGCAGGGTCTTGATGTAACGCAACATTCCCGGTTCATCGTCGACCAGCAAGATTTTTGCAGTTTGCTTCATGAATTTTTCCCCTTGCTGGCAGCGGCAACAGCAGGCTTAAAAGGAATCAGGAACGAGAATTTGCAGCCCGGCGAGCCGGGATCGCTCTCTACCCAGATTTTACCGCCCATGCCTTGCACGAGGCGTCGAGCAATGGCGAGGCCCAATCCCATGCCTTCCTGATTTTCAGTTCCGGGAAGGCGAAAGAAATCGTCGAAGACTTCCAGATGAAACTCCGGGGGAATGCCAGGGCCGGTATCGGAGACGCTGACCTTGACCGAGTTCGGATGCGCGAGATTCTGACGACGGCGCTCGGAAGTCGATGGCATCGATTCCGCACGGCGCTCCCACATATAAGGCTCGGCATGAAGCCAGACCGTTCCGCCCTGCGGCGTGAACTTGTACGAGTTCTCCAGAAAGTTTGAGACCACGCGCTCAAGCTTCGGAGTGTCGAACGGAAAAATCGGCAGCTTGTCGTTTGCAAGGAAATACAGCGCGATTCCTTTTTCCTGAAAGCGATTGGACCAGAGCCGGCATACGCCCGAGAGGCAATCGTTGATGTTGGCGGTGTCGAACTTCATCCGCAGGCCGCCGGTCTCGAGCGCGCTGTAGGTCAAGAAATCCTGTATGAATTGCTGCAGGCGCTTTCCGCTCTCGCGCATGTCGCCCAGAACCTCGCGCTGGCGCTCGCTGATCGGCCCCAGCTTTTCGCTCTGCAGAAGTTCGATGTATCCGTTCAGGATGGACAGAGGCGTCTTCAGATCGTGCGCTGCGGAGCCGAGAGCGTTCGTTGTGCGATGCAGCCGCTCGCGGAGCTCTTTGTACTCCTGTAGCAGGTTCTCGGGTCCGGGTACGTCGGCATCGACGCGAAGGGCAGTGCCAGCCAGAGGCTCAGGTGCCGTTCCAGCGTCAAAGGCAGACGAATTCTTACGATTCGAGGTCATACGGAAAAAACCACAGGTTGACACGGGGGAGAGGGACAACTGCACTCAATCCTGCCGAGCAGAGTGCTGATAAGAAAAATCGTATGTCAGGGGTGTGTTGATGTCAACGAAAAAGGACACCGAAATTACCCAAGTGTAGCAAAAGCTTGCACTTCTGGCCCCTGACCGACCTTCCGTGGATGTCTTTTGATGGCGAATATAAAACGAATGAACTACTGGACAATTTCGGTTTTCTTCCCGTTTTTGCCGTCCCGGAGGCGGCAGGTTTGGATTTCGCATCAGGTTTGAAGGGGAAATCGCCCGAAATATGGCCACTGATGTGCTTTGAAACAGTCGAACGACCATGAATATCCGCTTAAACGGGGTTCGACCGGAGACAGAGCGGCGACGGTGGACCAGGCTGCCGCTGGCGATTCCCGTGTTTGTACGTGGCCAGGACGATCAGGGCAAGGAGTTCCTGGAGTTTGCCACCGCTCTCAACGTCGGAGCCGGTGGAATGCTGGTGGCGATCCGCCGTGTGCTGTCCCCTGTTGCCCAGATAAGGCTGGAGATCCCCAGTTCGCCCGTAGCTGAGCTAGCGCCCCTTCCCAGGGCTTCACGGAGCCTGCGGGCACGTACGCTGCGCATTACGCCCGCGCAAGGGTATTACCTGGTCGGTATCAAGTTCTCCCGTCCCCTGCTGTTGACCCGAGAAGGCACGCGGAGGAAGAAAGCGCTTTCCGTTGTGTGAAAATGTTTTCACACGGATGACGGAGTTCTGTTACTTTTGCGGTGAGAGCCTGGTTACCGGCGTGTGACCGGTCGGCTCTTTGGTAAGTTGATCCCCCTCAATCACATAGTCTAGATTTAGATGATTCCCTTGGAGCCATGCCCGATTGGCGCTCCGGATGCTACATAAGGATTTCTCCCCCCAATTGGTGAAAAACCAGCCATGAACTCTGGCAGTGTGAATACGCTCGTCCAACCCTTAGGGGAGATGCCTCCCGACCACATCGTCTTTGGCCGGACTGAGGCCATGCAAGCCGTCCGCGAACGCCTGACGAAGCTGGCGGGCGCCAATGTTCCTGTGCTGATCGAGGGGGAGAGCGGAACGGGTAAAGACATCATTGCCCGCATGATCCATACCGCTTCGCCTTGGAAAACCGGGCCTTGGGTAAAAGTCAACTGCCCGGCGATTCCCGGCACGCTTCTGGAGAGCGAACTCTTCGGCTACGAAAAGGGAGCCTTCACCGGCGCCTACGGCGTGAAGCCCGGCCGCGTGGAGATGGCGCATCGCGGCACACTCTTTCTCGACGAAATTTCCGAGCTCGACATGTCGCTGCAGTCGAAGCTCCTGCAGTTGCTGCAAGACGGACAGTTCTGCCGCATCGGCGCGCAGGAGGATAAGAAAGTCGAAGTGCGCGTCGTCTGCGCCACCAATCGCAAGCTGGAGCAGGAGATCGAGAACGGCACATTCCGTTCCGACCTGTTCTATCGCATCAATGTCGTGAATCTGCATATGCCGGCGTTGCGCGAGCGGGCCAGCGATATTCCCGAGCTGGTGGATTATTTCCTGCAGTATCACAACCGCAAGTACAACTGCCGTGCAAAGCCTCTGTCGGCCGACATGATGGCCGAGTTGCGCAAATATCACTGGCCCGGCAACATTCGCGAGCTGGAAAATCTCATCAAGCGCTACGTCATTCTGGGCAGTGAAGAAGTGATCTCGGCAGATCTGACGCCGCGCCCTACTGATTTTTTCAATACGGAAATTCCACTCGACGGGCAGATTTCTCTGAAGAAGCTGACGCGTCAGGCCGTACGCGAGTTGGAGCGGAAAGTCATTCTGAAGGTTCTGCAGAACTGCCACTGGAACCGCAAGCAGGCGGCACGAGCGTTGAGCATCAGCTACCGCGCACTACTGTACAAGATTCGCGACGCGGGTCTGCCTTCGAATCGCGTCGCGAAGCAGACTCTGGCTGCTGCGCCCAAAGATGTAGCCGCCGACTGAAACTCCACAATTTGCGTGGACGCAGTGGCGAAAACGAATCAGCGCAGGGGCAATCCCTGCGTGTGGGTGAGGGTATAAGCATACCCTGAAGCAGAAGAAACGCTCCCCACCACAAGCATTGCTCTCGCCAACTTCCGATGCCCGGTGCGGTACAGCAAGTAACTGCTGGCGATCGTAGAGGCATAATTCGTGCCGAAGTAAGCGATGCGGCCGTTTTGTGATCCGCAGAAGTGACGCGCCACAGGCCACATTTCCCGGCCTCCATGATCGATCGCACGCTCGGTTGCATAAGCGTCCAGACCATGCCAGAGAGTCAACGATCCTAGAAGAACGACGTTGGGTTTGTCGAAGAAGTTTGCGGGGGCTGACGACGGAGAATTCGCGTTTCCCTGTGCGCTCGCCGCTCCTGGCATCAACATGAAAATCAATGCGGGCCGTACCATCCCTGCCCTTCCTTGGGTTCGACCTTGATTCATCGGCAGGAGCAGAGAAAGGTTGACTGAATTTCCGTAACAGCAGTCCGCAGAGCACGGGCATGGGAAAGCCGTTCCTGTGCCCAAAACTGAAGCGCCCTCCGGTAGAATCAGAATCTCCGCTTATGAAATTGTCAGTCGTGATGCCGGTCTATAACGAACGCACCACTCTGCGCGAGGTCGTTGAGCGCGTGTTCTCGGTGGGGCTCGACATCGAAATGTTGTGCGTCGACGACGGCTCGACTGATGGTTCTCGCGAGATTCTGGACAGCCTGCAACAGCAATGGCCGCAGATGCGCGTCATTCTTCAACCGAAAAATATGGGGAAGGGTGCGGCTCTTCGCCGGGGAATTCAGGAAGCGACCGGTGATTACGTCATCATTCAAGACGCCGACCTGGAATACGATCCCAAGGACTACAAGCAGTTGCTCGGCCCGCTCGAATCAGGCCAGGCCGACGTTGTCTACGGCTCGCGCTTTCTGGGGAGCGGTCCGCATCGCGTGCTCTATTTCTGGCATTCCGTCGGCAATTCCGTCCTGACGCTGTTGTCGAACATGCTGACGAACCTGAACATGACCGACATGGAGACCTGCTATAAAGTTTTTCGCCGCGAGGTCATTCAGTCGATTCGTCTCGAGGAAGATCGCTTCGGATTCGAGCCGGAAGTGACGGTGAAGATCGCCAAGCGCAAGCTGCGCGTCTACGAAGTGGGCATCAGCTATTGGGGACGCACCTATGCGGAAGGGAAGAAGATCGGCTGGAGAGACGGCTTCCGCGCTTTGTTCTGCCTGGTGAAATATGCGGTGACGGAACCGGAGCTTCCCGAACCGGGACCGGATTCGAAGACGTTGGCATCGTAGGATGCAACGACTGCTTGCCGAATCCTATTTGTGGCTTGACTCGCCAGCCGCAACCGGCAGATGTCCGTGCACCGCAGCCAGCAATTCCTCCCGCAGGAACGGTCCGCTCGCCAGCAAGCCGGTCAGCAGAGGATTTTTTCGGTTGCATTGCAGCGGAGTGCTTTCGAGCGTGCTGACGAAACCTCCAGCGCTCTGCACCAAAGCTGCTCCCGCAGCGACGTCCCACTCATTCTTCGGCGTAAGCGTGAAGGTGACATCGGCCAGTCCGGCGGCGACCAATCCCAATTTGTAAGCGACTGATCCCATCGGTCGAATCTGATATTCACCGCTCTGAAACTGCTGCCACTCGCCGCGCTTCACTTCACTGCGGCTGGCGAGAATCAACGATCCCTTTAGCGTCGTGCGTTGGCTGGGCTTCGCCGGCTTGCCGTTGTAGGTCACGCCGCAATCGATCGCGCCGATGATGGTCTCGTTCGTTGCAGGATTACAAATGCCACCGGCGACGGGGCGGCCGTTTTCCACGTAGCCGATCGAGACGCAGAACTCAGGGATCCCTTGGACAAATTCACGCGTGCCATCGAGTGGATCGACTACCCAGACGCGGCTCTTGTCGAGGCGTGTCTGGTCATCCACTGTTTCCTCAGAGAGCCAACCCTCGCCTTCGCGCAGCAAATTCTGGCGCAGGACGGCGTCGACGGCGCGATCAGCTTCCGTCACCGGGTCGTGCCCGATCTTGTATTCGGTTTCGATGGCACCGGGCGTGAAGCGCGCAAAAACGGAGCGGGCAGCTTCGATCCCCGCCTCAATGCGCCTGAGAATGTCAGCGTATGCAGATGAGTTCATGGATTCCTGAGTCATACGGTAAGGAGGATTATGCCCACAACATTCGGGCGCCGGTAATAAGCAGTAGGGCGCAGAGCAGGCGTCGCAGCCAGAGCATTGGTAAGCGGGTGGCCAGGTGCGAACCGATAAGTCCGCCGGGGATCGAACCGATCAAGAGCGTGATCACCAGGCTGGGATCGACATTGCCGAGCCGAAAATGCATCAACCCCGTCATGCCGGTGAGAAGAACGGCGTGCACGATATCCGTTCCAACGTTGACCTTGGGCGGGAAACTGTAGAAGAGCAGCAGCAACATCATGATGATGCTGCCCGAACCGACCGATGTCATACCCACCAGGAAGCCGGCAAACAAGCCGATTAATGACATTCCGGCGAAGCCTCTCATCGTCGGCGGACGATGAGAGACGCGTTCTTCGATTCGCTTCTGGAAGAGCAACAACAGCGGAACGATGATGAGCAGTATGCCCACCGCACTCTTGATGAAATTGTTGACGCCATCGCCGTAAAGATGACGGATGTGCATCAGCATCTTGACGCCGCCGTACGACCCGGGAAGGCTTCCCAAGGCAAGGGCCAAGACTACTTTCCCCTTCACCGTGCCTTTTTTCAGGTGTAGCAGGCTGGCAGGGATTTTCGTGAAGAAGTTGAACAGGGCATCGGAACCGACAGCCACGATCGCGGGGACTTTCAGGCCGAAGATCAGCACGGGAAGCAGCAAAACGCCGCCCCCCACGCCGCTCAAACCAATCAGAACGCCGACAACAAAGCCCACCAGGATTTTGCCTACCAACAGTTCCATAAGTGCCTCAGTTGCCCGTGATCGTCTTAGACCGCTGCCGCTCCGTTTACGCCGATGAAGCCTTCGCGCTCGAGGTGCAGAATAATTTCCTGTGCGGCTTCTTCAGCGGACAACTCGCCGGTGTTGATGGTCACATCGGCATCCGCCGGAACTTCGTAGGGATCAGAGATTCCTGTGAATTCCTTGAGAATGCCGGCGCGCGCCTTGGCGTACAGGCCCTTGCGATCGCGCTGCTCGCAGACATCCACCGAGGTGGCGATGTGCACGAGAATGAACCCTCCGTAGGGTTCGACCATCTGGCGGACGTGCTTACGCGTCGCATCGTATGGAGCGATGGGCGCGCAAATGGCGATACCGCCGTTCTTGGTGATTTCCGAGGCAACATAGCCGATGCGGCGGATGTTGATATCGCGGTGTTCCTTTGAGAAGCCAAGTTCGGACGAAAGGTGCTTGCGCACCAAGTCGCCGTCGAGCAAGGTGACCGGACGTCCACCGACCTCCAGAAACTTCGTCAGCAGCACGTTGGCGATCGTCGACTTGCCCGAACCCGAAAGTCCGGTGAAGAAGATCGTCACGCCTTGACGCGCCCGTGGCGGAAAGCTGCGACGCAGTTCGTGAACCACCTCCGGATACGTGAACCATCCCGGAATGTCGCGCCCCTCGTTGAGGCGGTCGCGCAATTCGGTGCCGGAAATGTTCAGGACCTTGTCTGTCTTTTTGACTTCATCGTCCGGAACATAGCGGTCTTCCGCCTCGAGGTACACCATCATGCTGAAGGGCACCATGGTGACGCCGATTTCGGACTCATGCTTCTTAAACACTTCCTGCGCTTCATACGGGCCATAGAACGGCTTGCCGTCGGTATCTTTGCCCGGTCCGGCGTGGTCGCGGCCAACGATGAGGTGCGTGCAGCCATAGTTCTTGCGGATCAGCGCGTGCCAGATGGCTTCGCGTGGGCCGCCCATGCGCATAGCAAGAGGCAGCAACGAAAGCTTCTGTGTTCCCTGCGGATACTTCGAACTCAGCAACTGGTAGCAGCGGACGCGGGTGTAGTAGTCCACGTCTCCAGGCTTGGTCATTCCGACGACAGGATGGATCAGAAGGTTGGCCTCAACTTGCTTGGCCGCGCGGAACGTGAGTTCGACGTGGGCGCGGTGCATAGGATTGCGGGTCTGGAAGGCAACCACACGGCGCCATCCGAGACGGGCAAATTCGGCGCGCAACTCCGTCGGAGTCAGGCGGAGCGTGCGGAAGTCGTAATGCGAAGGAATCTGCAGGCCCTCAATGCGGCCTCCGACGTACACCGGGTTCGACTTGTTCATGGTGTAGTCGGCACCGGGATGAGCCTTGCTGGTGCTATTGAAGACGGCCTTCGCTTCGGCAGCACGATCGGGCGTCCAGATCTCTTCTACGTGCAACACGGCGAGCATGACGCCTTCACCGTCGCGCAGGGCGACTTTGCTGGTACCGGGCGTCAGCTTCTTGGCAAATTCTTCAGTCACGTCAAGCGTGATCGGCATCGGCCAAAGAACGCCATTGGCCAGGTGCATGTCCTTGCAAACACCTTCGTAGTCGGCTTTGGACATGAAGCCGGTCAGCGGCGAGAAACCGCCGTTAACCAACAGTTCGAGATCGCAAATCTGGCGGGCCGTGAGGTCCCAGGACGGCCACTCGCGAGAGTGAGCTTTCAGTTCTGCGGCTTTTTCAGGCGTCACGATCAGATTGACGAGTTCGCCGCCGTGCGGAGCAATCAGATGACTAGTGGAAGCAGACAAGCGTGTGAACCTCCCAGGTTCGTCGAGATTTATTTATTGCAAATGTAAATTCAATGTCTCGCAGAAGGAATCGGTGATGACTTCCAGAACATGCTTTTGGGGGGACATGCTAACGAGACTTACAACTTCCTGCGGGTCTGTGACCCTGATTGACCCCAGTTTACACTACAGAATTCATTATGCTTACTGCACGCACGTGCCATACCGACGAGGGGGTTGAGCCATTGTACTGTAAACTGATAAGGATAAAAGGTTGAACTTCGATTTTTCCCGTAGACGCAGTTTTCCTTGGTCTAAATGTGCAAACCCTTGCGCAGAGCAAGGAAGGATTTCTTCCCCAGGAACGAAGGCAGTATGCAATTTCTTGCGAGGTCCGCGAGTGGCTAATCTTCAGTAACTTCTCTGTAGTGACTTCAGTGACTTCTAGGGTTCGATGTCTTTTGGACTGCGAGCGCGGCAGCGTAACCCGATTTTGCGGAGACATTGAGAAGCGTCCAGCGCTTGGCCTCAGAGCGATCGGGTCTGGTCGCTAGAAGGGCTTGCGTGGGGTCGGGTTCAATCGACACATCGAATTGATGCAAGGGCAATGAAAGGCCTTCGCCCTTGGCTTTGATATAAGCCTCTTTGCGCGTCCAGCAGCGGAAGAAGGCCGCGTGCAGATCGTCGCCGGTGAGATCGCGGAGACTTTCGCGTTCACGGATGGAGAAGAAACGCTCGGCGAGTTTCTTGGCGTCGTCTTGCGCGCGAACCTGCTCGACGTCGACTCCAATTTCACGTTGCCGAACAAATCCCATCAGCGCAAGACCGTGGCTGTGCGAAACGTTGAAGCGCAGGTCGCTCTCGATGGCGAGAAGAGGTTTTCCGTATTGCGTGTAGCGGAACGAGATTTCAGCGGGAGTGAGATGAAGATATTGGGCAAGCAGGAACCGCACCGTTCCGCGCGTGAGGATGTAATCACTGCGCGGACGTTCGATGCGATAGCGCATCGCTTTCTCGCGTTCCTCGGCTGAAAGCAATTCGCGGCATTGCTCGAGAGCCGGCGATGCGGTGTGTAGTTCTCGTTGCCACAAATGCACGACTCCAACGGGCAGATCCGGTGGAGATCCGCTCAACGATGCGTCCCAAACTCCGCGGATATTCAGAGATGAGCTTTCCATACGTCGTAACTTGATATTGGCAGCGTCCCATCCCAGCGACGATTTGGCGAACGACTGACGACTAACGACTAACGACCCAAGAGAGCTACGAGCTGCCTTTCTTCAACTGCTGCTTCCAGCCCAGCACACGCGCCTTCGCGCCTTCCGCTTCGGCCTCGGGAATCATTCCTTTTTTCTGGTAGAGCACCGACAAGCTGGTGTGCGCGAGCACGTCGTCGGGATCGACTTGAGCAATGCGCTGCGCCACTGCGATTGCCTCATCGTATCGCTCGAGATCTTGCAGCGCCCGCGCGAGTCCGTGCATGGCTTCGGTAAAGTCGGGATCGGCGGCGAGTGATAGCCGGTACGCAGCGACCGCGTCTTCCAGCTTTCCATCGGCCATCAGATCCAGTGCTGCGTAGTAGTGGTCTTCGGCCTTTTGGCGGTCGTTGGCGTCGGGCATGAAGAGAATTTCCCCAGCGGAATTCGGATTCTAGCATGGAGGTGCGATGGCAGATGTCTGCAGGATTCCTTCGTGTACGTTCGCGTGCTTTGTGGATATGATATGCGTGCATGCGCACCAAAATCCGCTTCTTGTGGAATGCGACGAAGGGACATCGGCTCGCTCCGTGGAGAAGTCCATATCTGCTATGGCGCATTGAAACCTATACGGGCGTGAAAATGACGCAGATTGGATTCCTGGAGTTCTGGGAATTCATGTGGCGCGAGCGCAGCGAGCTGTGGCGATTTCTGAAATGGACCGGCGAAATGGAACGCTGGGTCCATCCCAAGCCTAAGAGTTCTTAGCGAAAACCTTTCACCACAGAGGGCACAGAGTCACACAGGGGAAATCCCTGCGAACCTCTGTGTCCTCTGTTTTACTGACTCTACGCGCCTTTTCCTGCTGCTGCGGCTTCACCGAAGAAGATGCTGACTTCGCTGCCTTTGCCTGCGCCGGTGACTTGCGCGGCGGGAGCGCGGTTGGCGACGATCTCCAGATATCCCATGCTGCCGAGGATCCCGAAGACTTCTCCGGGTGCTCCTTCGGCATAGTTTGTACGGATGTCAGTGATCTCTTTACTGCCAACCACAATCTTGAAGGGCGCGGGATCCGCGCCGAAGAGGTTGGGTGCATCCTGCGGGGTCAAGTTCGTGATCAGGTTGCCGAAGCGATCGACTTTCAGGACGACTGCGCGCAATCGATTATCGCCAGCGGGCTTTGGCTTCGGGGCCGCGAACTTCACGTAGTCCTCAATTTCATCTCCGAACTTGTGCGAGTCGACCAGCTTTGCGAGATAGGCAGCGACGGGAGCGAAGACGTCGCGTCCATGAAACGTGTTGCTGACAGGCTGGCGGAAGTAATGTTCCGAGGTCACGTGACGCACGTGAATGCGGTCTTCCTTGGCGTAGACCATCGAGAGCACACCGTTGTCGGGCGCGACGAAATGATATCCATCGCTCGAGGCGATGATGGGACGGCGCGTCGTGCCGACTCCGGGGTCGACCACGACCATGTGAACGGTTCCGGTCGGAAAGTAAGAATATGTCTGCGAAATCGCGATTGCGCCGTCGAGGACATCGAAGGCCTGAATGGCGTGCGTGATGTCGACGATCGCAGCCTCGGGCACAATGTCGAGAATGACGCCTTTCACCGCGCCGACAAAATGATCGCTGGTCCCAAAATCGGTGGTAAGAGTAACAATCGGACGATGGGGCAAATTTTCCTCGCTGGAAGACAAAGTACTACGTACTTGCGAACTTAATTGGCAGGGAAGTCGTGCGTCAAGGCACGCAGGTAATAGGAATGACGACGCGATCGTTGACGCTTGATGGTGGTGAATCGTTCGCGTTAAATATTTTTTCTTACCTTACGATCAGCCGCGCGAATTTTCCCGTTTTAGAATCGAGTTTACCTTTTAGTACTCCCCGCCCCCCTCCCCCTGGGCCCATTGAAATCATCGAGTTGGACGAAAATCGCAAAGTAATCTATGGGCTGCAATCACTTAGGGGCAAAATCTTGAGCCGTAAGGACTTGCGGTTCTTGCCTCAGAAGATTGCGAGCCGCGCGCGGAGCCATCATCGGATGAATCGATTGTGCGACGCAAGGGCAGATGTCACAGGGGGCTGTGGATACTGCGGTTTGAGAGTTCAAAAGACAGGCGTTGTCACCGCTGTTGACGGAGCCGCGGCCTGGTCTTTCGCCCCTTCGGGGCTGAGTTCTCGGTTTTTCTTGACCTACCCACGGCTTGCGCCGTGGGCTGCATTCTTTCGCCGCTTCGCGGCTGGAGTTCGGACTTTTGCCTGAGCTTGGTGCGTCGAGCGCGCCGTGAATTGTGAGTTTGGATCTCTTGGTGACAGCAACACAGATTCCCACTCTTCGA
Organism: uncultured Acidobacteriota bacterium; assembly: GCA_963793945.1. Taxonomy (GTDB): domain Bacteria; phylum Acidobacteriota; class Terriglobia; order Terriglobales; family Acidobacteriaceae; genus Sulfotelmatobacter. The sequence continues at coordinate 122,331 of CAWCCE010000010.1, forward strand.
AAATCGCGACGGGCGGCATCTTGCTTGTAACTGACGTAACTGGAGCCTGCTTCGTTCTCTGCTATACTGTTGTTGACGCTATTGCCACGGTTTGCTTGCCGCGCGGTGGTCTCTTCATTAAGACCAGATTCATCTCCGCATATCCTGCCCGCCGTTTATTTGCGTGAAACCCAAGAACATTGAGTGTGAGCGGCGTTGCGGCTCTTGACGTGTGTCAGAGTGTGCGTGACAAACGGCCCCTCCAGAAAGAAACAAAATCGAATGAGTACATTTACAGAACTGCCCCTTACTTCTGCGTTGCAGAAGAAGCTGGCGGCAGCTCAATTTACAAACCTTACCCCGATCCAGGAGCGCGCCATTCCTCCTGCCCTTGAAGGACGAGACGTGATCGGCACTGCCCAGACGGGCACCGGAAAGACCCTGGCGTTCCTCATCCCGCTGATCGAGATGCTGGAGCACAAACCCTCGGAACATACGACCGCGCTGGTGCTGCTGCCGACGCGAGAACTTGCGATGCAAGTCCACGAACAATACGAGCAGCTGCGCAATCAGAAACTGCCGCAGGCTGCGCTCGTGATCGGTGGAGTGTCCGAGAAGGGACAGATTCAAAGCCTGCGCGCCGGATCGGAGCTGGTGATTGCTACTCCCGGAAGGTTGCAGGATCTGATGAACCGCAAGTTTGCCGATCTGCGGCATGTCAAGATGCTGGTGCTCGATGAAGCCGACCGCATGCTGGACATGGGATTTCTTCCAGCGATCCGGCGGATTCTGGCGTTGCTGCCTGCGAAGCGGCAGACATTGTGCTTCTCAGCGACGATGGAACAGTCGGTGGCAGGGCTGGTGAACGAGTACATGCGAGATCCGGTGCGGGTTGCGCTGGGATCGGTGCTCAAGCCTGCCGAGAGCGTGCAACTCACGGCCTACGAAGTGCGGCCGGGCGAGAAGATCGACCTACTTCGGCAGTTGCTGTACGCAGAAAAAGGGCAGACGCTGATCTTCACGCGTACGAAGCGTGGAGCGGAGCGGCTCTCCAAAGAGCTGGTGCGAGACGGATTTAATGCTGGCGTGATCCATGGTGACCGATCGCAGTCGCAGCGGAATGCGGCGCTGAACGGATTTCAGGAAGGGCGTTATCAGGTGCTGGTCGCGACCGATGTGGCATCGCGCGGACTGCACGTGGATGACGTCGCCCACGTGATCAACTACGACCTGCCGAAGATGGCGGAAGACTTTATCCATCGCGTGGGACGCACCGGGCGAGCTGGACTGCAGGGACGGGCGTCGAGCCTGGTGGCAGGAGCCGAAGTCGTGGAACTGCGCCAGATTGAGCGGACGCTTAAGCTGAAGATCGAACGGCTGCAGGCGAATGCCGATTCGGCGGCGCCGCCACGGCGAGCGATTCAGAACACGCTTGCATCGCGGACGCTGACTGCTTTGCCGGGCGAAGTATTTGTGTAGAGATGCAGAGTCTGGTGGCCGGAACGTTGAGTTCAGGCCACCAGAATTTCTGCGATTAGCGGCGGGTACCGGAAGAAGAATCGTCTGACGTATCCGAATCCTCGAAACCTACGTTGAACAGGGCTGCTTGCTCGGCAGCGTGAGCCTGCAGTTCCGCGAGATCGTCAGTCGCAGCACCACCTTCGGCAGGCTTTTCCTGCTTGCGTTGGGCGCGGCGTTCAATCTTTTCGCGTTGTTTTTGTTGTCGTGTCTGTTCTTTCTGGCGCTTTGTAAACGTCGATTGACCTCTCGGCATATCGATCCCCCAAGATAGTTTTTACTTCTCACGGGCTACGTACCGCCCGACTGAACGCAACGTACGCGTCCGAACTCTACCAGCGCGGCTCGCGCGGCTGACGTGGATGGCCACGATAGTCGTCGCGTCCGCCGCCACCACCGCCTCCGCCAAAACGGCGTCCGCCGCCTGCTCCACCACCACCGCCGCGAGGACGATCGGTCTTCGGCTTGGCCTCGTTGATGGTCAGCGGGCGGCCGCCCATATCGGTGCCGTTCAGAGCAGCGATAGCTTTGTCAGCCTCTTCGGCGTTCGTCATTTCCACGAAACCAAAACCACGCGAGCGGCCGGTATCGCGGTCAGTGACGAGCGTGACTTTTTCCACGGCTCCGTGCGCTTCGAAGGCGTTTCGGACTTCGGCTTCGGTGGCGCTGTGCGGCAAATTTCCAACATACAGATTCTTCATCGTAATTCCTCTCTAAGCAGATCGTCGAGGGTGGCGGCGGAAGTCGGGCGCCTCTCGGGTAGTCCTTCAGGATCGCGCGGGGGCAAAGGCCGGTTGCGCATGGCTTGGGTGCGAGCGTTCGATGCGGAGCGCACGGCGGAGATTCTGCGGGACGCTTCGAGGATTCCCCAGCGCTGCGACAGGTCACTGAGGTTGGCGGATAAGGCAGCCTTGATATCGCCGACGATGCTGTGGCCGTTCGCAGGTTCTGTCTGAAATTCCTCATCAGAATTGGGAGCGTGCGCGAGGTATCCGGGCTTGCCGACGAGGAAAGCGAGTTGCTGAGGCGGAGTGGCCGCGCGCACATCGTCACAGAATCGATCACGGTGACCGCGTCCTTTTTCCATGTTGATGAGCACGAGGTCATATAATGCGGCGCGCCACCAGGAGCGGGCTTCGGCAATGTCGGCGGCGCAGTCAACGTCGATGCCGAGCTTGCGCATCACTTCGGCGCGCAGATCGCGCTTCGCATTGGAAGTGTCGACCAGCAGGACGCGCTTCTTTTTGGCATCGCCAAGCGGCGGAATGGGTGCTGCCAACTGGGAAATATCGACGGGAGTATTCATGCCTGCACCGACCTGGGCGCAGAGGCGGGCTTGGGTTGCGCGGCATGTTTCATAAGCTCGCGGGTACGCTGGCGTCGGGCGATTTTCTGCTTGCGTTCCCGGTGATATCTGGACTTGTCACCGTTGATTTTGGACATCATGAGCTCCTGTCGTTGAGACGGCTAACTTCGATTAGTGCGAACGTTCGAACCGATGCGCTAAGCCAGCGGACTGTGCGTCTTTCTGAGGATCAGAGGCGTGGCTGCGAACAATGCCAGCGTAGCCATGTCGAGCACGGAGATGAGCAGTTGGGAAAACTGGCCGCGCTGGAACGGCGTGAAGATGCCAAGAATCCCCAGGAAAAGTAGTCCCCAAACGAGTTTGCCGGTGAGGAAGCTGCGAATCGAAAGCGTGACGGTGGCCAGCGAAACGATGACGCAAATCACGATCCGGTAGTCGGGCGAGGTGCTAAACAAAACGGCGAATGAAAGGGCTGCCGTGGCCACGAGAGTGACGAACCGGATCATGGCGTACCTTTCCGGCTGCAGTTGCGCCCGGTCGGGGCGTAAAGTGTTGGTTTCAAACGCCTCTCGATCTCTCAATCGCGAAGGCGCAAGATACCGGAACGGCGTGGCTTCGAGGTTGGTACTTTCAGTATACGCGGTTTGGTGAAATCGCGGTGAAACATTGCGGACACGATAAGGAGCGGAAGAATGAGACCAGTTTGCGGTGGAATTCTAACTCGCAATGAGGCGCTTACAGCGAAGCAGCTTGCTAATTGTTGATACTCCGCGTAGGATGCCCGTGTGCGTTAGACCGAATCGGTCGTGAGCAGTTCTTGCCTCAACAGCCAGTAACCTGCCCTGCAGTACCTCCGAATCCATCCAGCGTAAATCGATTGAAAGGAACACCGGTATCAACATGGCAGAACAAGGAACAGTAAAGTGGTTTAATGACGCCAAAGGCTACGGCTTTATCAGCCGTCAAAGTGGCGAAGACGTTTTTGTGCATTTCTCAGCGATCCAAGCGGGCGGCTTCAAGAGCCTGCAGGAGGGCCAGACCGTTCAGTTCGACGTGACGAAGGGGCCCAAGGGGTTGCAGGCAGAGAACGTTCAGCCGCTGTAAGCCGGCGAATCTCAGGGAGAGGCGATGTCCGCGGATGTCGCCTTTTCCCATTTCATCCTGAGTTTTTCTTATGACCCGTGACGAACAAACTTCAGCGTACGCCATCATCCGGCACAACGTGCGGACGTACCAGTCCGCCGGAGTGGTGGAAGTGATCAAGGGCAAGCTGAACGCAGAATCAGAATTAAAAAAGTTGGAGCAGTCGCAGATGTCTTCGGACCGGCACGAAGGCTGGCGCTACTTCATCGAGAAGACCGACCAGAAGGTTGGAACCGATCCCGCTGAGGCCACGCTCGTGCGCCAGGCGGAATTGGAAGTTCGAGAGACAAAGGCACAGCAGGAGGCCGACAGCACGGCCGCGCTGAGGCCTGATCCGCGCAGATAATTTTTCTGCGGTAAGTCACTCGCAGTTTGATCCTGCTGTTAATCCTGCTTTGCAATCGTGGAGAGGAATTCGTGCGCGTGCGCGAAAAAGCCCGAACCCTTGAGAAAGCTTGGGCCGTGGTTGACTAAGATCAAAACCCCACTTCCGGCAAAGGCGGCCGGAAATGGGGCACCCATCGTTATTTTTCGCCGACGAGCGCGTACAAGAGCAAAACAGTTGAGGAATGTTTGATTTACGAAATCAGAACAAATTTGGGGCGAGACGTTGAGACAAGTTCATTCGTATCGCAGGGCTTCGATGGGATTCAGTCGGGAGGCTTTTAGCGCGGGGAAGAAGCCGGAGACGACACCGACCATGGAAAGAATGACGAATGAAATCGCCATCACTCCCATGGAGGCGTGGAGGAAAATCGCGCCCTCGTGGTCGGCAGTTTTGTAGAACTCATCGTAAAGAGGCATGGGCGGAATGACCCAGGTGAGCAATTCGGCGACGGCCATGCCGATGAGGCCTCCGACGAAGGTGAGGACGAGAGCTTCGAGCAGGAACTGTACCAGGATGTGGCGCGGGCGCGCGCCGATGGCCTTGCGCAGGCCGATTTCGCGAGTACGCTCGGTGACGGAGACCAGCATGATGTTCATCACACCGATGCCGCCGACTGCAAGAGTGCAGAGTGCCGATTAGTCCGAGCACGGCTTGCAGCCCGTAAGAGAAGGCGTTGATCATGCTGCGGTCTTCGATGGTGTCCCACTCGGGCGTGGCCTTATCGTCCTTGGGATCGAAGTGATGGCGACGGGCGATGACTTCACGCGCGGCCATGAGAGCTTTCTTGTTCAGTTCGGCAGCGGTGGGCTGGATGATGATTTCGTCGGGGTCGCGGATGTTTTTGAGATCGCGCATCAGTGCGAAGGGAATGAAGCCGTTCTCGTTGTCAGGACCTTGATACATCGAATCTTGGATCTTGTTGCGCATGGTGCCGATGACTTCGAAATCAAGTCCTCCGATTTCGACGTGTTGCCCGGCGCCGGGCGCTCCCTGAAAAACTTTCTTCGCGGCTTCGTAGCCGAGAATGACGACACGGCGATGATCGGCGAAGTCGCTTTCATCGAAGTAACGTCCCTCGGCAAGCGTGAGCTTGCGCATCTGCCCATAGGGCATGTCGACGCCGCGCACCAGGATGGAGACAACGCGGGTGCCGATCTTGAATCCGAAGTCGCGGTCGATTTCGCCGCTGACCGCGCGAACCAGAGGAACTTCGTCGCGGATGGCTTCGACGTCCTCGAGTTCGTACGTAACTTTCTTTCCGGCGCGCTGACCGCCGGCTTGCATGCTGGTTTGTCCGGGCCAAAGGACGATGACGTTGTTTCCCATGTTCAGGAAGGCGTTCAGAACGCATCCGCCGAGGCCTTGGCCGTAGGCAAGCAGAAGCACAACGGAGACCAGGCCCCAGCCGATGCCGAGCATGGTCAGCGCGGAGCGCGTGCGGTCGCGCATCAGAGCTTGCCAGCCTTGCGAGATGAGTTCTTTCAGGAACATGGTTTTCAGGGGCTAGGGGCTAGGGGCCAGGGGCCAGGGGCCAGGGGCCAGTGAGTAGTGAGTAGTGACTAGTCACTAGCCTTTGCCGGTTTCGACTGACTACTGGCCATTGGCCACTATTTCCTATTCGATATGAATGTCGCCGGAGCCGGTACGGACGCGGAGTAACGGGCCTCCGCCACGGACCTTGCCGTGGACCGATTTGTGGACGTCGCCGATGCGGCCTTGCACGGTCATTTCGATTGGAGCGCCAACGTCGACGCTGCCCGAGCTAGTAGAAATGTCAGCCTCGAAGGCCGCGTTGCCGGGCAGCCTCACGTGAACATTGCCTGAGCCGGTACGAATCTCCCATGTGCCGGTCTGCGTGCCTTCCGCAGTGACGTCGCCGCTGCCGGTTTCACCGTGGAATCCGCCATTGACGCCGCGCGCAGTGACGTTGCCGGAGCCGGTGTGCAGATCGATATCGCCCGACGCTGTCTCTTCGATTTCGATGTTGCCGCTGCCGGTGCCACCATGAACTGGGCCGGAGATCGAGTGGGCGCGGACGTCTCCGGAACCAGTCTGCAGATGAATCTCGCCTGTTATGTTCGAGAGCTTCACGTCGCCCGACCCAGTTTGCACGTCGGCGTTACCGCGCGTGCCCTCAAGGATCTGATCGCCTGATCCCGTGTGCGAACGAATCGTGGTATCGGCGGGAACGGTGATTTCGTAGTCCACTGAAATATTGTGGTAGTTCACGTAGTCGATGTGAACGCTGTTGCCCGACTGGCGGATGGGCGGATTCTGCTCGATGGCGTGCACGTCGTCGTCGCGGCGTCCTCCAAACCAGCGATCGCCAACATAAATCTTGCCTCGAATGAAGATCGAGCCGGAGGAACCGGCGCGCACGGTAACATCGCCGGAGTGGGTGAAAACTTCGAGATCGACTGGACCGCTGACCTGGAGCGTTTTCTCGAAGGTGCCTTGCGGCGTCGAGGCAAATGCGGCCGTGGCCGCGCAAAGGACGACCAGCGCAGCGATCAGAGAAAGGCGGCTGGACACGTGAGATGGGGAGAGAACTTGATTTTTATTCATAGCGTAGTGACTCCACAGGCGTCATGTCCGCGGCACGCTGGGCGGGATACATGCCTGCGGTCACGGTGATTAACGAAAGGGTGAGGATCGAAAGAACGATGGAGATTGGAGAGACGATAGGATGCGGAACGAAGTCGGGCAGCGGGAGTGTTTCGAGCGCAATGCAGGTTCCCAGGCCGAAGGAAAATCCGAGTATTCCGCTGGCGATGGTGAGCATGGCGGACTCGGCAAAGAACTGGCGGAGAATGTCACGCTTGGTCGCGCCCATCGCCTTGCGCGTGCCGATTTCGCGTGTGCGCTCGGTGACGGAGACCAGCATGATGTTCATAACGCCGATGCCGCCAAGGCAAAGCGTGACGATGGCGACGCAGCCAAAAAATAATGTGACGACGCCGAAGATTTTTGCCAGCTGCTTGGCGCCGTCCATGGTGTCCCAGATGAATAAGGCATCTTTATCCAGTGGGTCGAAGTGACGGACTCGCGCGATGGCGCGCCGGACCTGGAATACGGCTTCCTCGTGTGCTTCAGGGTCGGCGACTTCAAAGACGATGTCGTCGAGATATCCCCGGGTAACGCCAGCACCGGGCTTTTCTGGTGGAGGGAAGTCGCGCGAGACAGCGGAGTACGGTGCGAAGAGATAGTCGTTATCCGGACCGCTGTAGTTGGAGTTTTGCTTTTTCTCCTCGAGTACCCCGACCACTGAGTAAGGAACGCTCTTGACTAGGACCGTAGCGCCGATTGCGGGCTGTCCGGGGAAAAGCTGGCGGTAGGCCTTCGACCCAAGAACGAGGACGCGCCGTCCTTCGCGCTCGTCGTCGTCGGTAATGAGGCGGCCTTCGGAAACCTTGAGCGATCGGAAATCCTGATAGGAAGGCCACATGCCGACGATGCCACGGTTGGCGAGGTTGTACTGGCTGACTTCGGGGATGGTGCGGCGCAATTCCGGGCTGACGTTCTTAATTAGATAGCACTCGTCGCGGATCAGTTCGGCATCGTCGACGTTGAGATGAATCTCGCGTCCGGCCGCACGGCCTCCGACCTGAGAACTGGTGCGGCCGCCCCAGACGATAACGAGGTCTTTGCCAAGACTCTCCATGTGCTTCTTTTGGTCGACGACAAAGCCGCGGCCGAGTCCCACGAGCAGGATTACCGAGGCGATTCCCCACACCAAGCCGAACATCGTGAGGAAGGTCCTCATCTTGTGGGCCCGGAAGGTGGCGACGGCTTGTCGAAGAATCTCGGAGAGCGTCATGGTGAAGCCCTAAAGTTTCAAGGTTTCAAAGTGACAAGGTTTCAAGGAATTGGCATAAGTGGAACAGACCTTGAAACTCTGAAACCTTGAAACCTTGAAACCTTGGAAACCTACAGTTACTGGAGGACGACCTGATCGCCTTCCTTTAGGCCGCTCAACACTTCAGTCTTGGCGCCGTTGGAGATTCCGATGTTGACGGCAACTTTGTCCTTGCCATCTTTGCCCTTCGGATCGGGAATCTCGACGGAAGCCTTCTTGTCTTTGTCGTACAGGATCGCGCCTTCAGGAATCTGGAGCACGTTCTTGTGTTCTTCCAGAATGATTTCGGCGTTGGCGGTCATTTCAGCTTTGAGTTCGCCGCCGGGGTTCTGAATGGAGACGCGTACTTCGAACGTCGTGACGTTATCCTTCTCGACGCCCATCGGAGAAATCTTGGTCACCTTGCCGTCGAAGGTTTTGTCCTTGAAAGATTCGACCTTGATTCGCGCGCGCTGGCCGAGATAGACCTTGCCGATGTCGCTCTCGTCGACCTTGCCCTTGACGTAGACTTCGCTGGTGTCGCCGAGAGTCATGACGAGGGTGGCGGACGAGCCTAAGACGAGGATCGAGCTGACGGCGTCTCCCATTTCGACGTCGCGGGAGAGCACGATGCCGTCGATGGGCGAGGTGATGTCGGTGTAGCTAAGCTGCTCTTCGAGCTGCTTCAGGTTGGCTTGATCCTGCATGACGTTGGCTTGCGACTGCGCGATCTTGGCTTTGAGCACGGTGACCTGCGCCTTAGCGACGTTCTGCTTGTTCAGGGCAAGCTCGTAATTTCTTTCGGCGTCGTCCAAAGCGGAGGCGGAAACGACCCCATCTTTCGCCATGCCGATGGCGCGGTCGTAGGCGCGCTTCAGGAGCGGAACGTCCGGACCTTCAGCATCGACCTTGGCGCGCTCGTAGTCGGCCTGTGAGCTCTTCAAGCTTGCTTCCGCGGCTTCGAGGCCTGCCTTGGATTGCTCGACCTGTGCCTCGATCTCGATCTTGTCGAGTTGGGCCAACAATTGACCCTTCTTCACACGGTCGCCATATTCGACGTAGAGCTTTTTCACAATACCGCTGGCCTTGGACTTCACTTCGACCTTGGTGATCGGAGTGACCTTGCCGGTCGCGACTACGCTCTTGGCGAGATCTCCTTTTTCCACCTTGGCGAGCTTGGAGGGATCAATCTTGGTTCCGCCACGGGTTGCGGCAAAAACTCCGCCAGCAATGAGCAGGACTACCACTGTGACGACGCTTCCCCAGATGATTAATCTGCGACGCTTCTTTTTGCCATTAGTGCTGTTACCGTTCACAAAACCTCCTGTAGATGTCACCAAGTGGAGATGGGAAGCCATTCCGCCGCCCTCATGAGTTGATACGCGGCCAGAGTTGCTTTTGTTCCGGACTTCTTGATGATGTTCGACCCTGGGTTCAGACGACCGGCGGTTGCTAAATCATCTGCCGCCAACAGTTAGACCAATGGTCTTATAAAAGGATAGCGGATTTGGGGGCGGATTTTTGTGACGGGGCATACATAATGCGAGAAGGTCGAGGGCGCTCCCGCATCAGAACAGCGACGCGCAACTGTTTTCAAATGTTAGAATTACGGTTCCATGATCGCCTTTGTGCTGCTCCAGGTGTTTCTGATCCTGCTTCTGGTGGCAGCGAATGCGTTCTTTGCGGCTGCCGAATTCGCCCTAGTCAGTGTCCGCGATACCCGCATCCAGCAGCTGATTGAATCGGGACGCATCGGAGCCCGCATTGTGCAGCGCCTCCACCAACATCTGGACGAGGTTGTGAACGGCGTTCAGCTCGGCATCACCATGGTCAGCCTTACGCTTGGTTGGATTGGCGAGCCGATGGTCGCCGGTCTGGTGAGCAAGCTGCATTTCGTGCAGAGGCTGCCTCATGTGGAGGTTTACGCCCACGGCATCGCCATTGCCATCGCCTTTACGTTGATCACATACATGCATGTGATCCTCGGGGAACTGGTGCCGAAGACCTTGGCCCTACAGCGCGCCGAGCAGATTGCGCTGGCTGTTGCGGCGCCGATGGAAGCGTTCCTCACGATTACGCGGCCGGTGCTCTTCTTTATGCGGAGATCGGGAGGGCTGGTGCTGCGGATGTTCGGGGCACAGGCGACGCGGCGCGGGGGCGCGGTGCACTCTCCGGATGAACTCAAGCTGATTGTGACGGCGAGCCGGCAGTTCGGGCAGATCCCCGAGTTTCAGGAAGAGATGATCCACAGCGCGATCGAACTCGACAGCATCACGGTGCGGGAGGTGATGGTAGCGCGGCCCGATATTTTTTCGCTGCCGTCCGACTTGCAACTCGATGATGCGCTGGTTCGGGTGGTCGAAGGGCAGCATTCGCGGATTCCGGTTTATGATCCGCTGCGCGGACCGGAACACATTGTCGGCGTCCTTTATTACAAAGATCTGATGCGGTGGATGCGGCTGCGTTTGAGCAATCTGGGGCAGTCGACAGCGACACGGATTTCGCGGATGCACATTGGGCAGATCATGCACGATGTGGTGGTGGTTCCGGAGACAAAGGTTTTGGCGGAACTGCTCGCGGAGTTTAAGGAGCGGCGCCGACATCTAGCCGTGGTGGTGGACGAATTTGGATCGACCGCCGGAGTCATTACGGTCGAGGACATTTTGGAGCAACTGGTAGGCAATATAGAAGATGAGTTCGACGTGTCGCCGAGCGAGCCGGCTCTGGAGGATGAGTCGGTGCTGGTGCTGGAAGGGTCGGTGAATATTCGCGACCTGGAAACCGAGTACGGGCTGATACTGCCGCGCGACGCTGGATTCGAAACGCTAGCGGGATTTATCCTGGCGCGCCTGCAACGGATTCCGAATCTGCGGGATTCGTTCGAGTACGAGGGGCGCCGGTATACGGTCGAAGAGCTGGAGGGCCACCGCATCGCGCGCGTGCGGATTGAAAAGATGGCGAAGGTGGAAGGCGAGGCCGAGGTGGCCAAGCAAGGCGGGGACTAGCAGGGCAGGACTGGGGTAGAACTCCCTCGCAGGTCCTCGAGAGCACAGAACGGAATGGGATCCTTCGACTGCGCGCGCTCGTTTGAGCGCGCTCCGCTCAGGATGACAGCGGGTCATTTCAGAATGACCGTGAGCTCAGAACGAGAAATAGAAAACTGAAACCACTCCTCCAACGCGTGCTGTATACCCTCCCCGTCATTTGGCTGGTAGTCAGTCTTGTCTTTTTGATGATTCATCTGGTTCCGGGAGATCCCATTGCGCAGATGCTGGGCGAAGGAGCGCCAGCGGCGGACATTGCGGCTACGCGTCACCTCTACGGGTTGGACGCGCCGCTGGGTGAACAGTACGTCCGATACTGGAAGGGTGTGCTGCACGGCGATCTGGGGCGGTCGATTCGGTATAACCAGACGGTCACGAGGCTGATCGCGCAGCGTTATCCCTATACGCTGCGGCTCACGCTGGCGTCGCTGCTCGTTGCGGTGATTCTTTCGATTCCCGCAGGGGTTCGATCTGCCCGGCGGAGGAATCGCTGGGATGACCGGCTGCTCTCCGTTGTCAGCCTGTTCGGATTGTCATTCCCGAATTTCGCGCTCGGGCCAATTCTCATCTTGCTGTTTGCGATAAAGCTGGGCTGGCTGCCGGTTTCTGGTGCGGGATCATTCGCGAACATTGTTCTCCCGGCGCTCACAATGGGCAGCGCACTCGCGGCTATTCTTACGCGGATGGTGCGGACGTCGATGCTGGAAGAGTTGAGCCAGGATTACATCCGCACGGCACGAGCGAAAGGATTGCCGGAGCGCACGGTTGTGTATCGTCATGCGCTGCGGAATGCCATGATCCCGGTGCTGACGGTATTGGGCCTGCAGTTCGGCACGCTGCTGGCGGGGGCCATCGTGACGGAAAAGATTTTCTCGTGGCCGGGTCTCGGACGGCTGACGATCGATGCGATCTCGAACCGCGATTATTTTCTGGTGCAGGGCTGCATCCTCGCGATTGGGTTGACATATGTCGCAGTGAACTTTCTGACGGATGTGCTCTACTCGGTGGCGAACCCGAGGATCCGGCAGTGAAGTGATAACGACCGCGACTCAGTCGGGATGATAGATCTTAGCTGGCATATATATCCAGATTGTGGTGGGCCGCTACCGAGTGGTCGGTACAACACGGATCGTCTGCAGCCAAGTTTCCACCAGCTTTGGCCAGGCCGTGACGGGAAGTTCGGTGCGGCGCAGGCCGTAGCCGTGTCCGCCTTTGGCGTAGAGATGCAGTTCCGCCGGAACGTTCGCATTCTTCAAAGCAAGAAAATAGACGATGGAATTTTCGACGTGCACAGGATCGTCTTCGGCCTGAACGATAAACGACGGCGGCGTCTGGCCGGTGACGTGGATCTCGGGATTGGGCGCCATGCCTTGCTCCGATAGCGCCAGGTATCCCGGGTAGACAATGACGGCGAAATCAGGGCGGCAGCTTGTTTTGTCCGCGTCATCGACTGGGTCATAGAGGCGCTGATCGAAGTGAGTACTGAGCGCGGCCGAGAGGTGGGCTCCGGCGGAAAATCCCAGGACACCGATGCGAGCCGGATCGATTTGCCATTCTTTCGCGTGGAAGCGCACGATGCCGACGGCGCGTTGAGCGTCCTGCAACGCGGCGGATGATTTGGGATAAGGCCCGGAGTTAGGGACGCGATATTTGACGAGAATGCAGTTGACGCCGACTGAATTGAGCCAGTCGCAAACCTCGGTCCCTTCGAGATCGATGGCGAGGATCTGATAGCTTCCGCCCGGGAAGACTACGATTGCGGCGCCGGTATTGTTCGATTTCGGCGCATAAACCGTAAGCGTTGGCACAGATACGTTTCCTAAACGGATGACCGATTTGCCGGCAACCATACGGTCCTTAGCGCTCGTGGTGTTCACCTCGGGAGGAGAGTTCGGTTGAGCGCTGGGGGCGCCGTGGGGCCAGAGGTTCAGGGTTACATTGCCGGGGGCGAGTTGCCAAGCGGGTTGCTGCGCGAACGAAGTGGCGGAAAGAAGAAGGGCAATTGAAACAAAGGACAAACATTTCGTCATAGAGGAAGCCTTCGTTTGAATCGCAGCCATGATGCCAGCCTCGGAAGTTGAAGCGCAAGGGAATCGTCTAATACTAGACCGCGGATCGGCTGTTGACCTCATATATACAATATATGTAAACTGTATATACAGTATCCTAAGGAGCAGGTTAATGGCTGTAACGATGACTTCTATCCGTCTCGACACTGATTTGGCCGATGAAGCCGTGAAGGTTCTCGGCGCGAAATCGAGGACTGAAGCGGTTCACGTGGCGCTTCGTGAAATCGTTGCCCTGAAGCGTTTTAAGGAATTGATGAAGAAGAACGCAGGCAAGCTCAAGTTTGCGGGCTCCGATGAGTGAATTCATCCTCTTCGATACATCGATCCTGGTCGATGATCTTCGAACCGGACGCCACCAACGACGAATACAATCTCTATCGGGACTGATCCGAACCTCTTCTGTTGTGCTGGCCGAACTGTGGCGAGGCGCTACGAAGAAGAGCGAGCGCGAGTTCTTGAGAGCGCTAGCAAGAAATCACCCGATCTTCACTCCGACTGAAAAAAATTGGATGGAGTCAGGCCAGATCTTGGCAACAATCCGCGCCGCTCAAGGGTTTACGCCTGAAAAGCTGCGAGATTTGCATTTCGATGTGTTAATCGCGCTCACCGCACGTTCCCACGGTGCTCGCTTGATCACCAGCAACCGGTCCGACTTTGAGCTGATTGATCGTTATCGGAAGGTCCGACTTGAGATATGGTAATTGAGTCGAATTCATGTCTACGGCTGCCATCACGTTTCGACGACGGGTTGCGGGAAATGCACGCCATAATCCGCTGGCAGCGATTGGCGTGGTGCTGGTTCTCGTGTTTGTGATGTTTGCGGTGTTTGCTCCGTGGATTGCGCCGCAGGATCCGGCAGCGATCGATTTGCCTGCTCGCTTGGACTCGGCTACGCATGCGCATTGGCTTGGCACCGACGAACTGGGTCGCGACATCTTTTCGCGCGTCATTTGGGGCGCGCGTATCTCTATGCTCGTTGGAAGCTGCGTCGTACTGACGTCGCTTGCACTGGGATTGATCATTGGCTCGATTGCCGGATACTACGGTGGAGGCATCGATCGCTTCGTCAATGTCGTGCTGATGAATGCCTTCCTGTCGTTTCCAGGAATCCTGATTGCGATTGCGTTTGTGGCGTTTCGCGGGCCCGGAATTTTGAATCTGGTGATCGCGCTGTCACTCGGCGGGTGGGTGGGTTACGCGCGTCTGGTGCGTGGACAAGTGCTCGCGGCGCGCGAACGCGAATTCGTTGAGGCGGCGAGGGCGCTGGGCGCCAGCGATCTGCGCATTATTGTCCGGCACATTCTCCCCAACATTATTCAACCGGTAATCGTGCAGGCGGCGATCGGCATGGCCGGAGCTATTCTTGCGGAAGCGACAATGAGCTTTCTCGGACTGGGTGTGCCTCCGCCAACGGCGAGTTGGGGGGCCATGCTGAACGATGGACGAGCGCACTTGTTCGACGCGCCCCATCTAGTACTGTTTCCCGCGCTCGCGGTAATGCTGGCAGTGCTGAGCTTCAACTTCATCGGGGACGCACTGCGCGACTATCTCGATCCGCGTTCACGCATTGAGGCCGGCCTGTAACTCTGCATTCTTTCTCCCCTCAGATTAATCTGGCTGAGTTCAAATTCATCACCACGAAGGACACGAAGTACCACGAAGGAAGTCCTGCCCTATTGCGTTCTAAGTCCTTTTGTTCCAGCCGCACATATTTTTCGCAACATTTCTTTACACGCTGTGTTTTCTCAGCCGTGGCCACAATAAAGAATTGAATTTGAAGGATCGGACGAACTTAGGAATTTACGGAGACATCCCCATGAAGAGCACTCTCAAGATCACGTTTCTCGGCACCGCGCTGACGCTGCTCGCGCTGCCGGTTGTGGCACAGACCGCACCCGCTACTCCATCGACACCAGTGACGGCGCAAAGCATTCAAGGCCGGAAAGAAAACCAACAGGATCGCATCGCGCAGGGCGTGGACAGCAGCCAACTCACGGCCGGTGAAACGACCAACCTGGAAAAGAAAGAAGCCGACATCAACAAAGAAGAGCACGCGATGTCGAACGAAAATGGCGGCAAGCTGACCACGGGCGACAAGCAACTCATCAACAAGCAGCAGAATCAGCTCTCGAATCAGATCTATCAGGACAAGCACAATTCCGCAGTGCAGAACACGAATCCGACGAGCGAAGTCGGAAAGCGGGAAGAGAATCAGCAGGACCGGATCGGGCAGGGAATCAAAAGCGGACAGCTGACGGCCGGTGAAGCCGCGCATCTCGAGAACAACGAATCGAAGATCAACAACGAAGTGCGCAATGATCGCGCTGCCAACGGCGGCAAATTGACGTCGGGGGAAAAGAAGCAGGTCAATAATCAATTAAATCGGCAGTCGCGCCAGATCTATCGCGACAAGCACAACGGGCGCCGCCAGTAACGACTTTCACCAAGGGCAAAAAAAGAACACCACAGAATAGTCCCTACATGCCCCCGGGCCGACCGGGGGCTTTTTTCTTGAGCTGCGAGCGCTGAGCCGCGTGCTCTGGCAAACGGGCCTGCAAATCCCTCCGGGCATGGCACCCTCCATTTGCAGCTTGTAACCCATTGATGCTACAGGCTATACAAATCTTGACAGACATCGCAAATTGCAATATAACTATTTCGATTTGGAATGCAGCTTGAGGCGACGATGAAGCTGGGCGAGAAAATCCGGTACCTGCGCGAAGTGGAAGGCTCGCTTCGCGGTTTGGGGCGGGCGATGACGCAGCAAGAACTGGTGCGCGCGATTCGCGAAGAGATGGGCAAAGGCAAGAGCATCAGCCAGTCATATCTCTCGCAGATTGAGAACGGAGCACGGCCGCATATGACTCAGTCGTCGCGGGCGCTGCTGGCGAAGTTTTTCAAGGTGCATCCGGGATTTTTGGTTGACGATCCGGAGGGTTACCACACGGAGTTGACTTCAGATTTGCGCACGACGGAAGGGCAGATTGATGTTTGGCTGCTGCAAGGTTCCGAGAAGTTTGCGAGTGATCCCGAAGTGAGCGACGTGCTGATCAAAGCCGCGCGGGAAAAAGATACGCGGCGTTGTTTGTTGTTGCTCGGCGCAATTCTCGACACGCCGGGGCTGGCGGACCGGTTGCTGGATGCGTTACGTCCGGAGTTGGGGCACGCAGGGCATCATCGACGTGCAGCGAGTGGCGAAGGGAGGCGAATCCGATGACTTGGTCTGACTTTTATTTGATCTGTTTCGCAGTCGGCTTTTGCTTCAGCTTCTTTTCGTTTTTGTTTGGCGGATCGCGCTTCGGGCGATTGCATCTGCCGCATTTTCATGGGCACGTGGCGCATTTGCCGGCGGCGCATGGTCCGGTTGGGCATGCGCCCGCGACCGGCGGCGCATGGACCAGCTGCGAATGGGACGGACTCGACTGGAGTGGATCGGCAGCATGGTTCCAGTGTGTCGCCCTTCAATCCTCCAGTGATGGCGGCCTTTTTGGCGTGGTTTGGAGGGACGGGCTATTTGCTGACGCGCTTTTCGGCGGTTTGGGTCGGCATGGGCCTGATGTTGTCGGTGGTCAGCGGCGTGGTCGGTGGAGGAATCATTTTCCTGTTCCTCAGTAAGGTGCTGATGTCCGACGAAGAGTGCCTCGATCCAGCTGACTTTGAAATGGTCGGCGTGCTGGGCAAGCTGTCGGTGCCGATTCGCGAGGGCGGGACGGGCGAGTTGATCTACTCGCAGATGGGAACGCGGCGCGTTTGTGGGGCGCGCAGCGAAGAGGGCGTCGTAATTCCGAAAGGGACCGAGGTTGTGGTCACGCGCTACGAAAAAGGAATTGCGTACGTGCGTTTGTGGGAAGAGATGGCGAACGAGTAGAGATCGCGAACGAACAGCGCAAGGATCCGATCATGGAAACACGCAGCCTACAAAACGACGTGCTGGCCGTAGAGACGCATGCAGGACGCGTTTGGAGCCTGCTCATACTCCCGGCGCTGATTGTGCCGGTAGTTTCGTTGATTATTTATCCCACTGCCCCGGCGCGGTTTGCCATGGTTCTTACCGCCGTGGTGGCCGTTGGCGCACTGGGATTGGTGCTGAGCGGATTTCAATACCGTTTCTTGCGGCATGGAGTGGAGGTCAGCACGTTGGGAATCCGGCTGCGAACGATTCCCCGGCAGCAGATCGTGAGTTACTCGATCGAATCGTGGGGTCTGCCACACGGCTATGGAATTCGCGGCATCGGCAGCAGTCGGGCGTACGTCTGGGGAAACAAGGTGGTGCACATCAAGACGACGAACGGCGACGTTTACCTGGGGCACAGCGATCCGCAAAAGATTGTTCGGGATTTGAATCAGGTGACGGGTTTTGCGACGGGTGGGGAGGGAATCGCGATGACGAGCAGGGCTGCCGAACTTTCGAATAAAGAGTCTTCCAACCGAGGCTGGCACAAGGCGTTGATCGGACTGATGTGGTTGGCGTTGGTGAGCACAGCGCTGAATTACCGGAATGCGTGGGATCAATTGCCGGCGCGGATGGCGGTGCACTTCGACGCGAACTGGCAGCCGAATGGATACACATCGAAAGAAGGGGCAGTGGAGTTGGGACTCGGAATCATGGCGGTCCTGCTGGTGTTGTTTACGGTGGCGGGTTTGATCGCGAGCGCGCAGAAGCCGAGCGCGTTCTGGCCAATGCTGGTCGTGTTCTACGTGGTGTTGGGCTTTTGCTGGTACGGGAACTACTCGATCATCAAGTTTAGTTTGAACGCGCAGCCGGCCCATTCCGAGTTGGTGAGGCCGGGTAGAAGTTCTCAGTTGTCAGTTCTCGGTTCTCAGTTTTGAAGCTGAAAGTTCGACTGAGAATTTGCAACTGAGGTCTTTCAGAGGAGGCGTTATGTTCGCAGGAGTATCGAACGTTGTGGTCATCTGGGTCTTCGTCGGCCTGGGAGTGATGGTCCTGCTGTTCTTGATCAACGGGATGGCGAGGCTTTATCGCAAGGCCGGTCCACATGAAGCGCTGATTGTGTATGGATTGGGAGGAACGCGCGTGGTGAAGGGCCACGGCACGGTTGTTCTGCCAATGGTGCAAGTCTGTCGGGAGCTGTCGCTTGAACTGATGTCGTTTGACGTGGCTCCGCAGCAGGATCTCTACACCAAGCAGGGCGTGGCCGTAACGGTGGAAGCCGTGGCGCAGATCAAAGTGAAGTCGGATACGGAATCGATTCTGACGGCGTCGGAGCAGTTCCTGACAAAGACGGACGACGAGCGCCAGGGGCTGATCCGGTTGGTGATGGAAGGCCATTTGCGCGGCATCATCGGGCAGCTGACGGTGGAAGAAATCGTCAAGCAGCCCGAGATGGTTTCCGACCGCATGCGCGGAACTTGTGCCGATGACATGAACAAGATGGGGCTGGAAGTCATCTCGTTCACGATCAAAGAAGTTCGTGACAAGAACGAGTACATCACGAACATGGGGCGTCCGGATGTGGCGCGCATCAAGCGTGACGCCGACGTAGCCGCGGCCGAAGCTGACCGCGATACTGCCATCAAGCGGGCGCTGGCGACTCGGGAATCCGCGGTCGCGAAAGCGCAAGCCGACCAGGAGCGAGTGCTGGCGGAAACGTTGTCGTTGGCGAAGCAGGCGGAAGCGCAGCGCGATCTCGAGGTGAAGAAGGCGCAGTTCCTCGAAGTCACGAAGCGGCAGCAGGCGCAGGCCGACAAGGCTTACGACATACAAACCAACATCATGCAGCAGCAGGTGATCGCCGAGCAGGTGAAGGTGCAGCAGATCGAGAAAGAGCAACAGGTCAAGGTGCAGGAAGCGGAAATCAATCGTCGCGAGAAGGAATTGATCGCGACGGTGTTGAAAGGGGCGGAGATCGAGCGTCAGCGGATTGAAACGCTCGCTGCCGCCGAGAAGCAACGTTTGATCGCGGAGGCAGAAGGACAGGCATCGTCGATTCGGGCACAGGGTGAAGCCGAAGCCGAGATCATCTTCAAAAAAGGCGAGGCCGAAGCCAAGGCGATGAACGTGAAGGCCGAGGCGTATCAGGAATACAACCAGGCGGCCGTGATCGACAAGCTGTTCACGGGCATGCCGGAGATCGTGAGGGCGCTGGCGGCTCCGCTGGCCAACGTCGATAAGATCACGATCGTCTCAACTGGAAACGGCGATGCGTCGGGGATGAACAAGATCACCGGCGACATCACCAAAATGGCGGCACAGGTGCCCGCGCTGTTCGAAACGTTGTCGGGCATGCCGCTGGGCGAGTTGTTGGGTAAAGTACGGCAGATCGGCGACAAAGGCCTGAAACCGGGCGATGCGCCGAAGGCCTAGCGAGGGGTGCGGGAACGGGCCGGGGCTCGTTCCCGCTACGTTCAGGGATCCGGGCGTGATCTTACGGGTTGCGGCCCGGGCGTGAAAGAGCTTCAGGAGTTCGGTTATGACAGGCAAACCAAAGCACGCAGGATTGGGAATTGCGCTAGGAGCGGCTCTAGGCGCGGTGTTTGGAGTAATCGCGGGAAACGTTGGAGCATGGCTGGCCATTGGGGTAGCGATTGGAGTGGCACTGGGCACCTCAATTCGGCGGAAGCAGCCCGACTGTCCGCAGTGCGCGGAGATGCATCAGTCGCATGCGGCCATACAGCAGAGGAGGTCGTCTTGACGACGAACAGAAAGATAGGAAGCGCAATGGCGTTAGTGGCGGCGATTGTGGCGGCGATCGGTGTGGTCGTCGGGTTTCTGAGTATCACATCGGCCGTCGGATTAGCGGTGTGTGGAATCTTTTTGGGGACGGGCGTTGCTCGAGGGGCATTCTCAGGCACGCCGAAAGCACGATGAAACTAGTTCCGGCAGGCAAGGTTTGCCTGCTCGAAGCTCACAGCGCGTAACTCGAAGGGGGTTCATTATGGCATTACTCGAGCGTGTTTCAACGTTGGTCCGGGCCAATCTCAACGACCTGATCGATAAGGCCGAAGATCCGGAAAAGATGATCAAGCAGGTGATTCTCGATATGCAGAACCAGCTTCTGCAGGTCAAAACGCAGGTTGCGATTGCGATCGCCGACCAGCACCTGCTCGAAAAAAAGCAGAAAGAGAACGAAGAGAAAGTTGCGGAATGGATGCGCAAAGCCGAGCTCGCCGTCGACAAAAAGGAAGACGACCTGGCGCGAGCATCACTATTGCGGGTGGAAAGCTATCGCGAACTGAGCGAGAACTTCACGCAGCAAGTATCTGACCAGAGGGCGCAGGTCGAAAACTTAAAATTGGCGCTACGGCAACTCGACCAGAAGCTGACCGAGGCGCAGGCCAAGGCAGATGTGCTGATCGCGCAGGCTCGCCGGGCGCGGGCTGTCGGTAAGGCCAGCGATGCGCGGATGGCGTCGGGGGACGGCTCCAAGGCTGCCGCGTTTGACCGGATGAAACGCAAGGTGGCGCACTCGGAGGCCGTGAGCCAGGCCAGGTCGGAGATTGCCTCGGACAACATTGAGGATCGACTGGCCGCGCTCGAAAAAGAAGACCGCATTGAACAGTTGCTAGCGGAGTTGAAGAGCAAGCGCGGCGCATAAGGAACGCAGGGAATGCGTCGCTCAACGCTGAATCGGCGCATCCGATACATATTGCTTTCAAGGGGAGGTAAGTGTGCTTCAACGTAAATTCAATCGTCTGGTTCCAATTGGCCTGCTCATGTTGGCGGGCGGTCTGATCCTGCATAATTGGGTACACGGGCGCTATACGGAATTTGCCGGCGGCTTTCTGATCGGCATGTCGATCGTGTTTATGATTGCGGGAGTGGTAGGTCGACCACGGCGTCTGGTGAAGTGATAGAGAGGCAGTGGGTAAGTTCGTTGGGCGGAGGAAAACTCAGGATGCCCGTGGGGAATGCCTGGCGATGGCAAGGGTAGATGGCTTCCTCCCTTACATCCATTGACGACCCTGCCCGCATCTCTCTATTCTCATAAGGACCTCAACTGAAGGAAGGTACATGAAGAAGCTTGCCCTGATCGTGCTGGCGCTGGAGCTCGCGGTGTGCGGCTGCGGGAACAATACGCGACTCACGACCGTGACCACCACCAGCAGCGGTAATTGGGAAGCCCAGATGATTGGTGGAATCGGACCTGCCAGCCAGCTGAATTTTGTGACGTCTTTCAATGTGACGAGCACCACAGGCTTTACCCCGCAGCCGCTGGACATCACCGGCTTTGGATTCTTTAACGACGGGGCGTGCTTTGCCACCGGAAACGATGCGGAGACGGAAACAGGTACGGCGACCCTGAACACTACAGGCTCGGGAGCGGTGACGGGCGGCCTGACCTTTACCGTGAAGTCGACGACGGCGCCCGGAACCGTGCTTTCCTTGACCAGTACCGACGGACTGACGGGCACGTCCAATGGCACAACGTCGACCACTGGCACATTGAGCAACGGAATTGTGGTCGGGACCTGGAGCCTCTCCGGCAGCAGTGATCCGGATTGTACCGGCTCGGGAACGTTCATCATGTGCCAGGGAACGAGCACTTGCACCCCTCCGTAGACTGAAGCCGTTCCCTTCATCTTCCGTACCTTTCGTTCTGGACTAGGATCTGCGGCTTCGTGCTGAGTTCGGAGGCAGACTCGCGTCGGCTCTTCCTTCCGCTTGTCCCGCTGCTATACAGTGAAAGTCATGAAGCGTCCGCTACAGCAGATCGCTGAAGGGGTTGGCGCCCGCCTGATCGGCGACGGGGGCATAGCCGTGACCGGCGTAGCGAGCATGCAGTCGGCGGGCCCGGACGATCTGGTGTTCGTCGAGGACGAGAAACATCTGGCCGCGGCTTTGCAGTCGCGAGCGGGAGCTTTGATTGCAAAAGAGTTTGCAGCTTCGACCCCGTGCGGACGTCCAGTGTTGATCAGTGATCACCCCAAACTTGCGTTCGCACGGGCGGCGCGGATGTTGTATGAAGGTACGCAGGTAGAAGACTGGCACGGGGGAGTGCGTGATTCGGCGGTAGTGCATGCGACCGCAGCGCTCGGACCGGGTGTTTCGGTGAAGGAACGGGCCGTGGTCGGCGCAGGCGCGCAGGTTGGCGAGGGCACTTGCATCGGCGCCGGCTGCGTGATCGGCCCCGGGGTGATTATCGGCTCTGCTTGCGAAGTCTATTCAAACGTCACAATTTATCCTGGCACTACGATTGGCGATCGCGTGATTGTGCACGCGGGTGCGGTGCTGGGCAGTGATGGCTTCGGTTACGTCCGCGATCCGAAGAGTGGAAAGTACGAAAAGTTCCCGCAAGTGGGAAGGTTGGTAATTGAGGACGACGTCGAGATCGGCGCTAACACCACCATTGATCGCGGAGCGCTCGACGAAACGCGCATCCGGCGCGGATCAAAGATCGACAACCTGGTTCACATCGGCCACAACTGCCAGATCGGGGAGAACGTCGTGATCGCGGCGCAGACTGGATTGTCGGGAAGCATCGTGATTGAAAACGGCGTCGTACTTGGAGGACAGGTTGGCGTAGGCGAGCATGCCCGCATCGAAGAAGGCGTCATGCTGGGCGGCCAGGGGGGAGTCTTGCCTAACAAAGTCCTCCGTGGGAAGGGCGTCGCCTTCTGGGGAACTCCGGCGCAACCTGTGCGGCAATACTTGAAGCAGCTGGCAACGCTGGCGCGGCTGACGAAAAAGGGTTAAGGATGGGGGCGATTGGCGTGGCACTTAACCGCGAGCAAAGGAAATGGATGCATGGACGACGACCTCATCATACGAGTGAAAGAGATTCAATCCTCAATGGTTGAGTCCGCAAAGTCGTGCTTCAGTGAACCGGAATTGGGGCACTTGCGCTGCCTGATAAGACTTGCTGTGGAATTCCATGATTACCTCGAGAAGGGAAGCGTCGATATCGCGACCCGCCTGCTCGATGGGCCTTTAGCGAAATATGTCGCAGACGCTCAGAGTGCCAGTGCGGACCCATTCAACAAATACGATTTGGAGTACACGTGCGGATCAATCCGATCGGGGGTGCCCTCTTTCTGCCTCTTGAGCGACCGATATCGTGTCATGGACGGTGCGACGGGCAGTCGAGTCGAGTGGGGCATGATCTCCTCGAGAGAGTTGTTCAAGAAGCATTTTATTTCGATGTTCAATAACTTCATTGAAGAAGTGAACTTCGTAAGCAAGTATCGATTGCTGCTGGATCTGTTCAAATTGCAAATTGTTTTCGCCGGCATTTCATTTAGTTAACGGATCGTCCGATTCTCCGAGCAGGACTAAACGTGGCCATCGTCGTTATTGGCGGACATTCGCGCAGCGTGGGTAAGACCAGCGTGGTGGCGGGACTGATTGCGGCGCTGCCGGAATTTAGGTGGACAGCGGCGAAGATCACGCAATATGGCCACGGAGTGTGCTCGGCGAACGGCGAAGCCTGCGACTGCGCGACGGGCGATCATTCGTGGGCGATCAGCGAAGAACGCGACCGCTCAGGAGAGTCGGACACCTCGCGATTCTTGGTGGCCGGTGCGGCAAAGGTCTATTGGGTGCGAACCGAGCAGGGAAGGCTTGCCGAGGCGATGCCGACGTTGCGGCGACGGCTTGAAGAGGCGAGAAACGTGATCCTGGAATCGAATAGCGTGCTGAAGTTTGTGCGTCCCGATTTGTTTTTGACGGTTCTTGATCCGGCGACGGCGGACTTCAAGAATTCTGCTCGCGAATTTCTGGATCGGGCCGACGCGGTGATCCTGCATGATGCGTCTGATGGTGCGGCGTGGCAGTCGGTATCGCTGAAGCCAGTGGCGGAGCGGCCGATTTTTCGCATTCAGCCACCGCAGTATGTGACGCCAGAGATCGTCGATTACGTGCGCTCGAAACTCGCAAGCGTAGTGTCGTCGTGAAGTCTCGTACGCTTACCGTCTACTGAGAACTGAGAACTGAGAACTGCTTTGCTATCCTTGGGCGTGCGGCAAATCCATTCCAGCGCCTGGCTGTTGATGTTGCTGTCGGCCGTTTTGCAGGTTCTGATATTTCCTCTCCCCGGTGTTTACATTCTTTCGTGGCTGGCGATTGCTCCACTGATAGTGGCGCTTTTGCGAGCGCGTCCTGCCGGGGAACTCGAAGTTGCGGGGGCGGTTCGATTGCAGCCGGCATCTCCGTGGCAAGGGTTTTTGCTCGGCTATGTGTGCGGGATTCTTTGGTACGCTGGCACTTGTTACTGGATCTTCGACACAATGCGCCAGTATGGGGGCCTGAACGCGCCGATGGCCGTGCTGGTATTGTTTCTGTTCTGTTGCTATCTCGGCTTGTATCACGGCTTCTTTGGATTACTGGTCAGCCTGCTTGCCGAGCCACGCGACTATCGTCGAGCGCTCGTGGCCGCGCCCTTCTTATGGGTCGCAGTGGAGCTGGCGCGAACCCGCGTTACGGGATTTCCGTGGGACCTGCTGGGAGTTTCTCAGGTCGATAACATCGCGCTCTCACGCATTGCAGGATGGACAGGCGTTTACGGGATCTCGTTTGAAATCGTCTTGGTGAATGTGGCGCTGGCTGCAGCATTCCTAGTGCCGCGGCCGAAACGGGGAGCGATGCTGGCGGCCGCGCTCGCCGCCGCCGCTGTTCTGCAGGCCGGTCGATTGGTGGAAGCTCCAGTAGCAAAGACAGATCGTGCAGCGTTGCTAGTCCAGCAGAACATTCCGGTTTCCGCCGAGTGGAATCCCGCATATTTTCAGCAAACTCTCGGGGAACTCACTAACCTCACCGAGCAAACGGTCGCGAACAATCCTGCTGCGAAAATCGGATTGGTAGTTTGGCCGGAATCCCCCGCGCCCTTTTTCACGAATGACCCGCGAGTCCGTGGTGCGGTGGGCGAGATGGCGCACAAGACGAACGCATGGGTAGTTGCCGGTGCAATCGGAAGCAATTCTCCAACGCCAAATTCTGACGGCACGATCTTCAATTCCGCTGCGTTGGTCAGCCCGAACGGAGAATGGAAGGCGCGCTACGACAAGGTACACCTGGTGCCGTTTGGAGAGTATCTTCCGTTTCCGAGCCTCTTTTCGTTTGCGGGTGGGTTGACAAAAGAGGTCGGACAGTTCGAGCATGGCGCGTCGCGCGCTCCTCTCGACGCAGGTGGACAGGAACTCGGCGTGTTCATCTGCTACGAGTCGGTGTTTCCCGATGACGTCCGGCAATTCGCCGCGAACGGGGCGCAGGTCTTCGTCAACATTTCCAATGATGGATGGTACGGCGACAGTGGCGCTTATGCGCAGCACCTCAACCAGACGCGGATGCGAGCGATCGAAAACAATCGTTGGCTGCTAAGCACGACGGATACGGGTGTCACCGCATCGATCGATCCCTGGGGGAGAGTCGTGGAGAGGATTCCCCGGAAGGAGCGCGCGACATTGGTCGCACCCTATGCCCTCACTTCCGTCACTACTTTCTATACGCGGAACGGCGACTGGTTCGCGTTTGGCTGTGCGATAATTTCGATAGGAGCGCTGCTGTCGCGCTTCTCATTCTTCAATCGTAAAAACCGCAAGAAGGCTGAAATTTCCTCATGATTCAAGAGTACGAGCAGGAATACGAGAAGCTGAGCAAGAAGGTCCACGAACTTCGGGAGTATCTTTGACGCGGACAAGCTCCGTCCGCAACTAGCCGAAATCGAAAAGCAGTCGGCCGACCCGAATCTGTGGTCGAATCCGCAAAACTCCCAGCGCGTGATGCGCGAGAAAAAGCGGCTGGAGCACGTGCTCGCCACCGATGCGGACCTGGCGCGCCGCAGCGACGACATTGCCGCGTATTTCGATCTTGCCAAGGAAGGCGAAAATGTCGACGGAGAGTTACAGCGCGAGATTGGATCGCTGCGCGACCTGATCGACAAACTGGAAACCGAGACTCTGCTCTCAGGCGAAAACGATGCGCGCAATGCCATCGTGACGATACATCCAGGCGCAGGCGGCACCGAGTCACAGGATTGGGCGGACATGCTGCTGCGCATGTACCTGCGATGGGCCGAGCGGCAAGGGTTCGAGACTGTCCTTTACGATTACCAACCGGGGGAGGAAGCCGGACTGAAGTCGGCTACGTTCGCAGTAAACGGAGAGTACGCTTTCGGATTATTGCAAGGGGAGATCGGTGTGCACCGCCTGGTGCGCATTTCTCCTTTCGATCAGGCGAAGAGGCGGCATACTTCGTTCGCTAGCGTCTTTGTCTCGCCGGAAATCGATGACAGCATCGATATTGTGATCAAGCCGGAAGACATCCGCATCGATACCTACCGTTCCAGCGGCAAGGGCGGACAGCATGTGAATACGACCGATTCTGCTGTACGCATCACGCACATTGCTACAGGCCTGGTTGCCAACTGCCAGAACGAGCGCTCACAGCACAAGAATAAAGAGCGCGCGATGAGCATGCTTCGGTCGAAACTCTACGAATTTGAGATGGAGAAGAAGCGCGCGGCCACGAAGAAGATCGAAGACTCAAAGCTCGATATCGAATTCGGATCGCAAATTCGTTCGTACGTTTTGCAGCCTTACCGGATGATCAAAGATCACCGAACCAAGACAGAAGTCGGAGACGTGGATCGCGTGCTGGACGGGGATTTGCAGCCGTTTATTCGCGCTTATTTGCTGGCGCGGCGCGGGGAGAAGCAATGATGTCAGCATCGGCTAAGAAAAGGCGCTCACCACAGGGGGCACAGAGATCACAGAGGGCGATAAAGTTGGGGCCGCGTTTCTTGAAGGCCTTTTCATTCGCCGCTGAGAAGCACTCGGGACAGACTCGCAAAGCTTCGACGATTCCGTACATCGCCCATTTGATGGGCGTCGCCTCACTGGCATTGGAAGCTGGAGGTGACGAAGACATTGCCATTGCCGCGCTCTTGCACGATGTCGTTGAAGATTGCGGCGGAGCGGCCATGCTGAAAGAAGTCCGGCGGCGTTTTGGCAAACACGTTGCGGAAATGGTCGACGGCTGTACCGACGCGGATACCGAGCCGAAGCCGCCCTGGCGCGAGCGCAAAGAGAAATATATCGGCCGATTGAAAAAAGAAAGCGCCGACACGCGCCTGGTTTCCGCCTCCGATAAGCTCAACAACATCCGGTCCATCATTAGCGATTACCGTGCCATCGGCGAATCGGTGTGGGCACGGTTCAACGGCGGACGCGAGGGCACTCTTTGGTACTATCGGACTTTGCGGGACGAATTCTTGCGGAGCAAGCCAAATCGAGTGACTCGGGAGTTCGACTTGGCCGTGAAAGAGCTGGAGTCGATGATTCAGGCCCCTCGGGTTTCGAACGCTTCGAATCAATTCTCTTTGGTCGAGGAATGAAGTTATGGCGCGCATGATCGATCAAATCCGCGCATCGAAGTTACCTTCCAACATGATGCAGTTCGCCGCCCGCGGAGCGCTGCAGGTGGCGGCGGCGGAAAACATCGAAATTCTTGTGTATCTGGCCCGGCACAACAAAGTATTCGGGGACACGGCCCGCATGACGCTGGCTGGATGGGACGAAAGATCGTCGCTGGTGGTCGCGGCGGATCCGCAGAGCCCTGCGGAGGTACTGGATTACTTGATCTCTAGCGACAACGTGCGGCCTGCCCTGCTGCCGGCGTTGCTGGAGAATCCATCGGTCTCGGAACAGCAGATCGCCAAGCTAGCGACCTCGGCGATGCGGGATACGATCGAAGTGATGCTCAAGAGCAAGCGTTTGTACACGCTCGGCAAGGTTATCGATGCACTCAGGTCGAATCCTTATCTGAAGAAAGAAGAAGCTCAGGCGTTGGTAGCCCCAGCTGCGGCGGCCGCGCCGGTAAGTCCGGCGACTTCGGTAAGCCAGAACCCATCGCCAGTGTCAAATGTTGAGGCAGAGGCGGGCGTCCAGTACGCCGCAGTGGCGGAAGGTCCCGAGCCTCCGGGCCCTGAAGATGAGGAGGCGGTTGCAGCTTACTTGAAAGAGCATGCCGCTGCGATCGCGGCGGAAGGGAATAAACCCTTCCAGTCGATCGGCGGAGTTGTCGAATTGCTGGGGGAAAGTTTCTTCCCAGTGACTCAAAATGCCGAAGTCGCGCAGCCTACGGTAGCCGCTCCTGGCGCAACAGAGCCTGCAGCCTCCAAACCGCAGCCGGCGTTGCCGCCCAAACAACCGGTCGCGGAACGCCAGAACACGATGCAGAAGATTAACGGTCTCGATGTGAAAGGCCGCATCCAACTCGCGCTGAAAGGAAACAAGGAAGAGCGCTCCATCCTGATTCGCGACGGTACAAAAGTCGTCGCGCTGGCGGTGCTTGAGGCGCCGAAACTTGCCGACGGCGAAGTCGAAAAATTTGCCAGCCAGAAAAATGTTCTGGAAGCAGTGCTACGCCAGATTCCGCTGAAGCGGCGCTTCATGAAGAACTACATCGTCGTGCGCAACCTGGTGGCGAATCCGCGTACGCCGATCGATCTCAGCCTGGGCCTGATGAAGAATCTGCTGGCACAGGACTTGAAGAATATTTCTTCCAACAAAGAAGTGTCGGAAACGATTCGCAAGCTGGCGCTGAAGATGTACAAACAGAAGATGGATGCCGCGAATAAAAAATAAGCTGAGGAGTCCTTGGCTTCAAAGCCGCAATCTGATCCCATCGCCGATTTGCTGAAGCGATCCAAGACGATCGCAGTCGTCGGATTGTCTTGCAATCCGATGCGCGCCAGCCATGGCGTCTCGGCCTACATGCAAAGCCATGGGTATCGCATTATTCCGGTGAATCCGAATATCGACGAATGCCTCGGCGAAAGAGCCTATGCGTCGCTGCTGGATGTGCCGGAGAAGATCGACATCGTCAATATTTTTCGGCGGCCGGAATTTGTGGAGGAAGTCGTAGATCGGGCGATCCAGCTTAAAGTTCCCGCCATCTGGATGCAGGAAGGTGTTATCCATCAAAGAGCTGCGGAAAAAGCGCGCGCAGCCGGCATTTTCGTGGTGATGGACCGCTGCATATTGAAGGAACGCCAGGTCCGTTTGTCATAAATTCAGAGTCCGGAACTTATCCAAGCCTGGCTGCGTACAACTAACGGAGCGAGATCGACCCTTACCATCCGAGGAGGCTTTTTGAATCCTGACGGACCTTTGCTGCCCGCCGAACCGATTGTCCCGACCGAACCAGTACTACCCAGTCAACCGTCGACCGCGAGAAAAATATTCTTCGGCAAAGACGGACTGCGCGCGGGCTGGAGCCTGCTGATCTTCATCGCCATTTTCGCCGCCATTATCTTCTGCGTGAACGTCGGCCTGCGGAAGTTTCTTCCGCACGATCCGAAGGCCGCGATGCCGGGCGGAGAAACTCCTCCCCGCTTTCTGTTGATCGCCGAAGGAATTCCTTTTGCTGTAACCGTCTTCGTGACTTGGATCATGTCAAAGATTGAGCGGCGGCCGGTCGGCGTTTATGGTCTGGGGGACAACCGCAAATTCGTGCACTTCTTCGCCGGACTTGGTTGGGGAGTTGTCTGTCTCTCGTTGCTTATCTTCACTCTCGTGAAGACCGGGCATCTCGTTTTCGACAACCGCCTGCTATTTGGCAGCGATGTTTTTCGTTACGGAGCGATATGGCTGTTCGGATTCTTTCTGGTCGGCCTGCTGGAGGAGTACCTGACGCGCGGGTACGTGCAATACACCCTCACCCGCGGGCTTGCCGGACTCTATCAGCTAGCATTGAAGACGCGGCATAGTAGGGCCTTGGGATTCTGGACATCCGCCCTCGTTCTTTCTATTCTCTTCGCCCTCGGACACGGCAAGAATCCGGGTGAGTCGCCGATCGGGTTGCTTTCGGCCGGCCTGGCTGGCATGGTTTTCTGCTTTAGTCTATGGCGCACCGGTTCGCTGTGGTTCGCCATCGGATTGCATACTTCGTGGGATTGGGGACAGTCCTTTTTGTATGGCGTTGCCGACAGTGGAATGATGGCGCAACATCACCTCTTTGCCACGCACCCTGCGGGTCCGCCACTCCTCAGCGGTGGAGCTACCGGTCCTGAAGGCAGCGTCTTTATCCTCGCAATTCTGGTGCTCTTCGCTTTAATTATTGTGTTTACGCTGCCCCGCGCTCGTTACGGCGAGATGGCCGAGCACAGCGCAATGGTCAGTTAGTCGAGGAAAAGTTAGTAGGACAGGCGGACGATCTCGACTGGCGCGAAGATCTAGCGATTCACGCCCACGAAGACCACGCTGGCGTCGTCGCGTACGCCCGAGCCGTTGGCATAAGTGCGCACTTCATCGACGATACTGACGGCGGAAGCGTCGGGACGAATTGCGTGTTCGGCCAGACGGCAGAGTCCAAATTCTTCCTGATTCGCGTTCTCTGCTTCGGTGATGCCGTCGCTATAGAACACCAGCCGCGAACCTGGCGACAGCGAGATCTGCATTTCCGAATAGTCTCCACTCGCAACACCCAGCGGCAACCCGCGCTCGACGTCGATAAAGTGCTCGCCCTCATCATCAATGAAAAGCGGCAGCAAGTGGCCTGCATTGGCGAACACGAGTGTACGGGTCGCAGGGTCGAGAACGGCGTAAACCATCGTCACGAATTTTCCAGCCGGAAAATCGTCGACCAGTAGCTGGTTGAGCTTTGTCAGCACTTCTCCGGGACTGCAACACGCCTCGGCGAGAGAGCGAAACATGCCCCGAGTGGCCGACATGAGCAGCGCAGCCGCCGTGCCCTTGCCCGAAACGTCGGCGAGGACGAGTCCCCAGCGTCCATCCGGGAAAGGAATGAAATCGTACCAGTCTCCGCCGACGGCGCGCGCCGGAACGCTGCGTCCCGAAATCGCGAAGCCGGGGATATACGGAGAACTCTTCGGCAGCAACGCTTGCTGAATCGCGCGGGCTTCGTCCGCCTCGCGGTCAAGAGCCACACGTTCCGCGCGTTCCGTTTGTAACCGCCGCGCGTTGTGCACCGCCACCGCGACATGTTCGCAGAGCGCCTGCAGCAGTCTCAGTTGCTTGTAAGGAAAAGCGTCGACATCAGGATGGGACGCTGTAAAAACTCCAACCAGGCGGTCGCCGGCTCGCAGCGGAATTGCGACTTCGGAACGCGTATCCGCATGGCAGGCGATGTAGTACTGATCCTTGCGAACGTCGGGCGCGTAGCGCGTTTGGCCCGTCGAAGCCACGTAACCGACCATGCCTTCATGACCAATCTTCAAGCGATACCCTTTGTCATGAGCGTCGCATCCTTCGACTCCTGCGAGCACCATCTCTCCTCGCTCTTCGTCATGGAGATAGATACTCGCTTCGGTACAGCCAAATGAAGCGGTAACTTCGCTCACGACGCTGTCGATAAGCGGATCGAGATCAAGAATCGAGGTGATTTTCTGCGCGGCCTTTTGCAGGCGCTGCAAGTCTTCGACGAGCTCTGCCGTAAGAACTGGCGGAGAAGTCTGAAGGTCGGCGAGATTTGGTAGTGCGGCCAAAACACACCCCTCTGGCGAACTTTTGCAGATACGAAAGAGATGCTCGGTTAAGCCGCTATGATTCTTTTTTTCGAGGCTCGGAGGGAGGATCGGCGGCGCCGGAGCGCTGCCGTTTGATCTCGTTCATGCGATCGCGAATGCGCTTTTCGATGCCTTCATTGGTGGGACGGTAATACACGCGATCGCGCAGATTGTCAGGCAGGCATTGCATGTCGGCAACTTTGGATTCGAGATCGTGCGCGTACTGGTATCCGGACCCGTAGCCAAGTCCCTTCATGAGCTTGGTCGGCGCATTTCGTAAGTGCAGAGGAACCGCTTCGGCTGCCGTTCGTTCAACATCCTGCTGAACGTCGCTATAGGCGGTGTAAAGCGCATTGGATTTTGGCGCGACGGAAAGGTAGACGACGGCCTGCGCCAGTGCGAGATTGCCTTCGGGCATGCCGATAAAGTCCACCGCATCGCGGGCTGCCATGCATAAAGAAAGAGCGTTCGGATCAGCCAGTCCGATGTCTTCGACGGCCATGCGCACCACGCGGCGGGCGACGTAAAGCGGATCTTCTCCAGCTTCGAGCATGCGGCCCAGCCAGTAAAGGGCGGCGTCAGGATCACTGTTGCGCACAGATTTGTGCAACGCCGAAATCAGGTTGTAATGCTCTTCCCCAGTTTTGTCGTAAAGGAGAATGCGCTTCTGCAGGGCGTCGCGGACGACCGGGTCTGTAATCTCTAATGCTCCTTGCTCATTTGTCTGTGCCAGGCCGGCCGCGACTTCGAGCACGTTGTAAGCACTGCGGGCGTCGCCGCTGGTGTAGCTGGCGATGGTCTTGAGCACATCATCAGAGGCCGTGACATTCGTTGTTCCGAGTCCGCGTTCGCTGTCGTTCAAGGCCCGGCGCAATAAGACCACGATCTGTTCTTCGCTCAACGGTTGTAATACGTACACGCGGCAGCGCGAGAGCAGAGCCGAGTTGATCTCAAACGACGGATTCTCTGTAGTAGCGCCGATCAGCCGGATATTTCCTTTTTCTACGTGAGGCAGGAAGGCGTCTTGCTGCGCCTTGTTGAAGCGATGAATCTCGTCGATGAAGACGATCGTACGCGTGCCGTATTGCTTGGCCCGTTCGGCGTCGGACATCACTTGCTTGATTTCTTTGATCCCGGCCAGGACGGCAGAGAATTCGATGAACTCCGCCTTGGTCATATTCGCGATGATCTTGGCCAGAGTTGTTTTGCCGGTGCCGGGAGGTCCCCAGAAGATGAGTGAGCCGGAGTCGTCGCGCTCGATCTGCACGCGCAACGGTTTACCGGGACCGATCAAGTGCTCCTGGCCCGCGTACTCGTCGAGGGTTCGCGGGCGCATGCGATCGGCCAGCGGGCGCGTGGAATCCGCCGTACTTGCTGCATTCGGAACGGGCTGAAACAGGCTCATGACAGGTTCGTGAATTCTACCGGACTGTTTCGCGAACTGCGTCCGCGAAGTGAAGTTCAGGTGCCACCGGCAGGGCGCCGATCTCCGCAGCGTAGCGATAGAACAGACGCAAGCCGTCGATACAGGATGCGTCCAGATGGTAATAAATATTCTGCGTCAGATACGCGTGCACATCGGCTTCACTCAGACTTAGTTTTGGAGCCCACTCTCGAGCGATTGCGTTCCGACTGGCTGGCTCGAGTCCATGATCGCGAGAGTGGCGGAAGATGGCAGAAAGATCGAGGGCCGGATCTGCATCTTTCAGCGCGTCACCGCGTACAGCCCAGAAGGCGAAGACGAACGGCTTGCCGGTATGGCGAATCCATTCTTCAGCTAGGTCTAGTTTGTAATAACGCGCACGATCGATTTGCAGGGCGGGATCGCCAATCACCAGGCCAGCGTCGCAATGTTCGAGCATTTGCTCAACTACAGGCTCCATCGGAGTGTAAGTACGTCCGCCGCCTAGCCATTTCTCGAAGATCACTTTCGTAAGTGCAACGGACGTCATGGAAGACGTATCGAGCGCCACGCTGCGGACTTCGTCCACAGGACGCCTGCTGACCAGCAAAATCGAACGCACGGCCTGGCGTGACGCGATGGCGACATCGGGCAAAATCTGCAGTCCCGGAGTTTGCGCGTAGGCCGCAGCGGGAATGATGCCAATATCAGCCGTTCCCGCCGCCAGCGCTCGAGCGCACGAGGAAGGCAACGTGTACTCGATGTCGAATTGCTGGCCCGCCGGACCGTGCTCGAAGTCCCACATTAGAGGAGCAGTATTCAGGTAGGAAATGGCGGAAATACGAAGCCGTCTCATTATTTCCACAATATTAACAAACCACTTGTGACATGTGACCTTGACACCTTTCTTCAGCGGTAATTAGAGTCCGCTCGGAGTCCATTTTGAGCAACGCCATCGCTGTGCCCTTCGCCGCCCATGCTTTGGAGTGGGTGGCACTATCTCTCACTCCCGGCCTGGGACCGACCCGGTCCCGCAAACTTGTCGAGCACTTCGGATCGGCTGAGGCCGTCTTCCGCGCCTCGTTGACCGAACTGGAAAGTACAGGCCTTCAGGCGGTTTCCGCGCAATCGATTGCCACCGGAAAGTCGGCGGAACTTGCGCGCGAAGAACTGGCGCGGGCCGCGGATGCGGGCGTCACCGTGCTCTCCATGGACGATCCTTTGTATCCATCGCGGTTGAAAGAAATCTACGACCCGCCGCTTATCCTTTATGTGAGGGGCGAGGCGGGTGTATTAACGAAGCCCGGCATTGCGATGGTGGGAACGCGGCATCCGACGCCGTACGGTTCCGGGATGGCGGAGCGCCTGGCGTGCGATCTGGCCGGCCAAGGGCTGGTCATTATTAGTGGCATGGCCCGCGGTGTGGACACGGCCAGTCATCGCGGCGCGATTGCAGCGAAAGGCAAGACCGTTGCGGTATTTGGGACTGGCGTCGACGTTATATATCCCAAGGAAAACTCGCGGCTGTCGGAGCAGATTCTGGCATTCGGCGGCGCGCTGGTTTCCGAATTTTCGATGGGAAGCTTCGCTGCACCACAGAATTTTCCCATTCGAAATCGCATTCTGAGTGGGATGTCGTTCGGTGTGCTGGTCGTCGAAGCGGCCGAATATTCCGGGACGCGCATTACGGCACGGCTCGCTCTCGAGCAAAACCGCGATGTGTTCGCCGTGCCGGGCAATGTTACGAACAAGAATTCATGGGGCCCGAATACCCTCATCAAGCAGGGCGCGAAGCTGGTTGCGACGTGGGAAGACGTTTGGGAGGATCTCCCGACAGAAGTACGACTTGCGTTGACGCCTGCCTCTCCGCCTGAATCCCAAAGCTCTTCGGCAGCATCTCTATTCCCGGACGAAGGGCTCCCTCCTCACGAAAAGCGAATCCTGAGCCTCCTGAAAGCTGACGAAGCGACGCACATCGACCAAATCGTCGAGAAGCTGGAAGCGGACATGTCTTCTTCGGAAATCTTTGCCGCCCTGTTCGAGCTGGAACTGTCGAACAAAATCCGCCAGATGCCGGGGAAGAATTTTGTCAAAAGCTTCTGAAGCTATCAGCTATGAGCTGTCAGCTTTCAGCGTTTGGGTCAACGAGGAGGAAATATGCAGGACTTCAGGAATCTGAAGGTGTGGGAGAAGGCGCATGCCTTGACTCTCGATGTTTACAGGGTGAGCAAGTCTTTTCCTCGGGATGAAATGTATGGGATGACGAGTCAGATGCGAAGAGCCTCAGTGTCGATTGGTGCCAACATCGCTGAGGGAGTTTGTCGGAGAGGGGATGTAGATTTCGCTCGCTTTCTCCAGATTGCAGCGGGCTCCGCCAGCGAACTGGAGTATCACCTGCTTCTTGCAAATGATCTTGAGTTTATGAAAGTGTCGGATTATCAGAGAATTTCGGAAGAGGTAGTCGAGGTGAAGCGGATGCTGGCGTCGCTCATGCAAAAGCTGAGAGCTGATGGCTGAAAGCTTACAGCTTGCACCCGGTAACTTGTTGCTCTCCGCCCATTCGTGCTAGCTTCGAAACGAACTCTGCAGAAATTGAGGACACATTGTCTAAAGGTTTAGTCATTGTCGAGTCGCCGACCAAGGCGAAAACGATCGAGAAATATCTGGGCAAGGGATTTACCGTCGAAGCCTCGTTCGGGCACGTGCGGGATCTGCCCAAGAGCACGCTCGGTGTCGACATCTCGAACGACTTCGAGACCGACTACATCGTTATCCCTGGCAAAGAGAAGGTTGTCGCCAAGCTGAAGAAGCTGGCCGCGTCAGCTGACGCCATCTATCTGGCGCCTGACCCGGACCGCGAAGGTGAAGCCATTGCCGCGCACCTTGCGTTCGAGCTTGACGATAATGGCGGCAAGAAGAAGAAAGCCAAGAAACTGAAGAAGGGCGAAGTCGAGCCGCCTCCGCGCATCCAGCGCGTGACGTTCAACGAAATCACCAAGCGAGCCGTGCAGGCTGCATTCGAACATCCGCGGGCGATCGATCAAAATCTGGTCGATGCACAGCAGGCCCGCCGCGTCCTCGACCGGCTCGTGGGATATCAGGTGTCGCCCCTGTTGTGGGACAAGGTTCGCCGCGGTCTGTCCGCCGGACGAGTGCAGACCGTTGCGTTGCGGCTGATCGTCGAACGCGAACGCGAAATCAAGGCGTTCGAAAAGAAAGAATACTGGACGATCGATGCGAATCTGGCTGCGAACAAGCCACCGGCCTTCGACGCTCGATTCCTCGGCAAGGGCGAGGAGAAGATTGAAGTCACGAACGGCGAAGACGCCGAAAAAATTCGTGTCGCGCTCGAGAAGGCGGATTGGGTCGTTCGTTCGGTCGACAAGAAAGAGCGCCGCCGAAACGCCGCGCCTCCGTTTACCACCAGCAAGTTGCAGCAGGATTCTTCGCGCAAGCTGCGGTTCAGTGTGAAGCGCACCATGATGATCGCGCAGCGCCTGTATGAAGGCGTGGAAATCGGAGAAGAAGGGTCAGTCGGCCTCATTACTTATATGCGTACCGACTCGACGCGGGTTGCGCCTGAGGCGATTCAGGAAGTGCGTGAGTACGTGGGCAGGGAATACGGGCCAACCTATCTTCCCGAGTCGCCGAACACATTTAAAGAGAAGAAGGATTCGCAGGGAGCGCATGAAGCGATCCGCCCAACATCGGCGATGCGGCATCCCGATCAGATCAAACAGTATTTGAAGGAAGACGAGTTCAAGGTCTACAAGTTGATCTGGCAGCGCTTTGTGGCGTCGCAGATCAATCCCGCGGTGTTCGATCAAACGACCGTTGATATCGATGCGAAGAGCGGCAGTGAAGTCTTCTGGTTCCGCGTTACCGGGTCTGTGCTGAAGTTCGACGGCTTCCTGAGGGTCTATGAGGAGTCGAAAGACGGCAAAGACGAGGAAGACGAGGAACTGAAGCACAAGCTTCCCGCCCTCGAAGCCGGACAGAAGCTTACGCTGAAGGAATTGAAGCCGGAACAGCATTTCACCGAACCCCCTCCGCGCTTCAACGAAGCATCACTCGTGAAAGAGCTGGAAGAGCGCGGCATCGGGCGTCCGTCGACGTACGCGGCAATTCTGACCACCATCCAAGAGCGGCAGTACGTTCAGAAGATCGGCGGAAAGTTCGTCCCCACCGAAATCGGATTGGTAGTCACCGATCTGCTGGTGGAAAACTTCCGCGACATTTTCGATCTGCAATACACGGCCCGTCTGGAAGAAGAACTCGACGAAATCGAAGAAGGCAAAGAGAAGTGGCAAGACGCCATGGCCGAGTTCTACAAGAAATTCCAGAAGGATTTGAAGTATGCCGCGAAACACATGGAAAACATCAAGCGGATGGAGAAGCCCACGGACGAAAAATGCGAAAAGTGTGGCGCGCCGCTGGTGATCAAGTGGGGCAAGCACGGTTCCTTCTACGCCTGCAGCACCTACGATAAAGAAGACGAAAACACCTGCACATTCACCAAAGAAAATCCGATCAACTTGCCGGATCTCGATTCTGCGGATGTGCAGGGAACGACGCAGGAAGAATATTGCGAGAACTGTGGCCGGGTCATGGTGCTGAAGCGCGGTCGCTTCGGCCAGTTCATGGCTTGCACGGGATATCCCGATTGCAAGACGACTCGGCGCCTGGATCAGGGCAAGAAGGTTCCAGACATTCCCCTCGACGAGCTGTGCCCGAAATGCGGGCGCAATATGATGATCCGTCACGGGCGTTATGGCGAGTTTACGACTTGCAGCGGATATCCCGAGTGCAAGTACGTCAAGCAGAACTACATTGGCGTGAAGTGCCCAGAGTGCAAAGATGGAGACTTGGTCGAGAAGCGCGCGCGCAAGGGCAACACGTTCTACGGTTGCGGAAATTATCCGAAGTGTAAATTCACTTCGGCGCACAAGCCAATTCCGGCGAAGTGTCCGAGCTGCGGCAGCGAGTATCTCGTGGAAAAGAACTTGAAAGCTGGTCCGGTGATCGCTTGCCCGAACAAGGAATGCGATTACGAGCGGGCTGCTCCTCCGCCCGCCGAACCTGCGGCCTCGAGCGCGTCGGCGTCACCGGGCGCCTAATCTCAGGTAGAGACGTAGATGGCTACGTCTCTACTCTGTTCGCTGCGTTATCAGCGCAGCCGCGTTCGTGGAGAAGACTCCCGAAAATTCCCCGATTCATTATTCTGGGGATATTTGACTCCCACTCCGCAGCCGCATCGTTTAAGCTTTCCGGTGCCGAACCCCAACAAGAGTCCTTGAGGAAAGTTATGCCCAAGAAACCAACAATCGCTGATGCCCAACTGATAGCGCAACTCTATGATCTTCGCCGCGAATCCGAAATGCGCAAGGCCCGCCATTGGTGGGCCGGTGAATTTTTCCCGCAAAATGCCGACGATTTCCTGAAAGTGGCCTGGGCCATGAACACGCAGCAAAATAACTGGCTGCGCCAGGTCGGGGGGTATTGGGGCATGGTAGCGTCTTTCGTTAATCACGGCGCGCTCAACGAAGACCTGTTCCTGGCTCCCGGCTTCAGCGGTGAGATGTTTCTGATCTACTCGAAGGTCCATCCCTATATCAAGGAATTACGCGAGAAGCTCAACGACCCGAACGCGTGGAAAGATATAGAAAAAGCTGTGACGCGTACAAAATGGGGGCGCGATCGGCTTGAGTTCATGATCAAGCGCGTCGAGATGATGCGCCAGAGAGCTCTCGAGCAGAAAGCCAAATCGTAGTCTCTTGCGCGAAATCCAAAGCGCCTTGTCATTCCGACCGAAGGGAGGAATCTGCTGCTGCCCGTTGCAATTGCGCCAACCGGACAGCACGGCCTCCATCCCCGTTCTGTTATCCTAATCGGCTGTGCGAATGATCTGGTGGTTTCTGATCCTGGGCGTGAGCACGCTGGTCGTAGTGTGCGTGGTGCTCGCCCTCTATATGCACCTGCGGCGAAATCTGCAGAAAGCGCATGCCTCGCACGACGGAATCGTTGGCGGCGTGGAAGGCGAGCGGCGGGCGGATCAGATCGACCCCTAAATTCATGGGATTGGGAGACTTCTCAATGGCAAAACTGGCAGTTCAAACCTTGGCCACTCCTCAAGAGCGGATGCTGGAAGCCTCGAAGCAGGTAGCGCTGGTTATAGGGGGGAGCTTGTTTGTCGCACTGTGCGCCCGCATCACGATTCCCCTGCTGCCGCTCACTCCGGTTCCTCTCACGGTGCAGAACCTTGGCGTCCTGCTGGTTGGATTGTTGCTTGGCAGCCGCCGCGGTTTCGCCGCGCTGGCACTTTATCTGGCCGAGGGCGCGGTCGGTATTCCGGTTTTTAGTCCCACGGGACTGGGCGGGATTGCCCAGTTGTTTGGCCCTACTGGTGGATTCTTGATTGCCTATCCATTTGTTGCGTTTCTGGCGGGTTACATTTTCGAT
The DNA here is from genome assembly GCA_963793945.1 of uncultured Acidobacteriota bacterium. Lineage (GTDB taxonomy): Bacteria > Acidobacteriota > Terriglobia > Terriglobales > Acidobacteriaceae > Sulfotelmatobacter. The sequence goes on from CAWCCE010000010.1 coordinate 161,896, forward strand.
CGTGGAGCCAAAACGTTCGCGCGCGCCGCTGTCGCCGGCGTGGCGGCCGAAATCCTCTTGTTCGCCGGAGGACTGACTTGGCTTTACTTCTTCACGCATTCGCTGGCCAAGGCGGCTTATTTCGGGCTGTATTGGTTCATCGCTGCCGAAGTGATTAAGGTCATGTTCGCAGCGGCGATAGCAACTCGCTGGCGTCGCGACGCAAATTAGAAAGTAAATTTCCTGGAGTCTTCCGATGACGGTAGTATCCGAAACAAACAAAGCGCCATCCGCCGCGGTGTCTGGCGATCTTCGTGAAATTAAGGTCGCACACAGTCCCGACTCCGACGACGCGTTCATGTTCTACGGGCTCGCGACGCATAAGGTTCGCACCCCGGGATTGCGTTTCTCCCATACCCTCTGCGACATCGAAACGTTGAACCAGAAGGCACGCGAAGGCGTCTATGACGTGACGGCGATCTCGTTTCATGCCTATCCGTACGTGCAAGATAAGTACGCGTTGATGGCGTGTGGAGGCAGTGTTGGCGAGGGCTACGGCCCCATGGTGGTGTCGCCGCGCCCGTTCACGGCCAGTGAAATCAAGACGAAAAAAATCGCGGTCCCTGGAACTTTGACGACCGCGTATCTCGCCTTGAACTTGTTTGCTCCGGGCATCGAGACCGAAGTGGTTCCATTTGATCAGATCATTCCTCAGGTTCTGGAAGGGAAGTATGAAGCCGGACTCATCATTCACGAAGGCCAATTGACTTACGACAAGTCGGGATTGCACCGCATTGTCGATCTGGGAAAGTGGTGGCAGAAGGTGACGGGCCTGCCACTGCCGCTCGGAGGCAATGCGATCCGCCGAGAGCTAGGGATGCCTCTCATGTCGACGGTTACTGCGGCCCTGCGAGAGAGCATCCAGTACGGCCTTGATCATCGCGAAGAAGCTCTCGCCTATGCCATGCAGTTCGCCCGCGATCTCGATACGACCTCCGCCGACAAATTCGTCGGCATGTACGTCAACGAGCGCACGCTCGACTACGGCGCGGACGGTCGCGAAGCGGTGCATCGCCTGCTGGATATGGGACACAAGGCAGGGATCATCGGTCCGGAAGCGAAAGTGGATTGGGTGTAGACGTAAGCTTTTAGCTGCTAGCTTCTAGCCAAGACGTTTCGCTTCGGAGCACCCATTTCTGTGTTTTCATTGCCCGTTTCGAGTAATGCACACATTCCAATTTGAATCCGCTAGCAGCCAGGAGCTAGAAGCTTGTCTCCCCAAACCCTCCTCATTGACGCCGACGACACGCTTTGGGAGAACAATATCTATTTCGAGCGCGCCATCGCGCGCTTTATCCCTTTCCTGAATCACCACGAATTCTCGGCGGATCAAGTTCGTGGAGTGCTGAATGATGTCGAGCGCGAATGCATCGTTACCCACGGATACGGCCTGCACAGCTTCGCCCATGCTCTCGTGGCAACGTTCGAGCGTTTGAGCCCAAGGCCTATCACTCCAGAGCTGCATGCGCAGGTAATGAGCTTTGCCCATAGCATTGAGAACCACGCCATTGAGTTCCTGCCCGAAGTCCCAGAGACATTGCAGTACCTCACCGAGCGTCATCGTCTGATTCTGTTAACCAAGGGTGCAATCGCTGAGCAGAGCGGGAAGATCGAGCGATCGGACATCAGGAAGTATTTCGCCGCAACCGAAATCGTCGCGGAGAAGAGCGTATCCACCTATTCGGAGATGGTGTACAAATACGATTGCGCTCGCGGCTGCACCTGGATGATCGGCAACAGTCCCAAGTCCGACATTAATCCAGCAATGGCAGCCGGTTTGCACGCTGTCTTTGTCCCTCACGGCGACACCTGGATTCTGGAACATGAAGAGTTAAATCCTGCCCCAGTTTCGCAAAAACTTCTCATCGTGGGCGGATTCTCAGAGTTACGCGAACACTTCTGAAGCGACTGTTAAGAAGTGAAAGAACTTCTTTCAATGTGACCCGGAATCAGCACTGTCACCATCGTTTCATCTTCGTTACTACCGCATCTAACTAACCAACAACGGCCATAGCTCTGAGCATTTCCCGCATGGTACGCTCATTCTGCTCTGCGATCTGGCTCCCACTTCGTCAGTGGCGATTCAGACAAACAACTTACGGCGGCTGTTGCACACAGTCGAGGCGCTTTCCGAGCTCGGGCCTGCGCTGACGGCCGAGCGCGAGTTCTCGGAAACTTCACGCCTGATGCTGTCTGCCATTATGGAAGCGGCAGGCGCGCGCGAAGGTGCGCTTTTTCTGTTTAATGACAAGCCCGCCATGCTGACCTCCGCGACGGCATTGGGATTCGCTCTTATGCCGGATCCTGCCTTCATTCCTCTCCTTCCCAAGCACGTGCATGCGTTGTCGGCGGCGCGCGGGCCGATCGTTCTGAACTCTTCGACGTATTCGATATTCTTGAGTTCGAACGGCAACGTTGCCCCGGAGTTGTTTAAATGCCTGGCGCCATTGAAAGCCGGTGGACGCCTCGCAGGAGTAGTTGGTCTTGGACGTCGCCCCGGCGATTCGCTCTACGAAGACAGCGAACTCGACGCGCTCGATCTGCTCTGCAGCTATGTGGCATTGGCGGTTCAGAATCACGCGTTGACGCAGACGATCGCGCAGCGGGTCTCGGAAAATCTAAGGCTGATGGCCTCGCTACATGGCTTTTACGACAATGCGCTCGAAGCGTTCGCCACGGCCATTGACGTAAAGCATGTGAACATTCACGGTCACTCGCTGCGTGTTGGTCGGTACGCGGCTGCAATCGGCGATGCGATGGGCATGGAGCCAAGCGAAGTAGCAGCCCTGCGCAGTGCGGGATATCTGCACGACATCGGAAAAGTCGCAGTGGACCGACGCCTGTTCGGGAAGCCAGGAGCGCTCGATCCCGAGGAATTCCGCGAGATGGCCGACCATACGACGGTCGGCCACCAGATTGTCAGCACCGTGCAATTTCCATGGCCGAAGATTCCTGAGGCAGTCCGCTGGCATCACGAGCGCAGCGACGGTTCTGGATATCCTGACCATCTCTTGCAGGAAGATGTTCCGATATCGGTGCGCATAGTCGGCCTTGCCGATTCGTTCGACGCGATGACCAGCGCGCGTCCGTACCGAGCGCCACTTTCCGTGGGCAGCGCCCTCAGCGATTTGGTTCGCATGGCTCCCGATAAGTTTGATCCCAATGTCGTGCAGGCGTTGCTGATTCAAGTGCGTCGCGACGCTGTCGGGAGCAGCCGGACTCCGTTGCTCGACACGATGTCAGTGAATATCGCCGCCACGGATATCGATCATCTCGCCGCCACTTTGCAGCATAGAGTGTCCCGAGGGAAAACCTATCTCACATAATCCCGAAGGCCGATTTCAGGCTCCGTGCAACTCCCATTGGCACAACCACTTCCGGGGTCCCCGGAACCACGGCAAATAGCAACTTTTTCGGCCCTAAGGGTTCATAATCAGGAGAGCCTTTCCATCCGGGAGTCTCCATGAGATCCAAATTTGCCCAGCTGGCGGCCGGTTTGCTTTGTCTGGGCCTTGCTTGCTCAGTTCCGCAGTTGCTCGCGAAAAAGAAAGACCCTCCAGCCGATACTGGCGCGAACGAGCAGAAGCGCGCCGTGCATGCACTCAATCGTCTCGCGTTTGGTCCACGACCCGGCGATGTGCAACAAGTGATGGCCATGGGCGTCGACCGCTGGATTGATCTGCAATTACATCCCGACAAAATTCAGGACGATGCCATGGATTCGCGCCTCGCACCTCTGCGCACGCTGCACATGAGCGCGAAAGAAATCGTCGAAGAATTTCCTGACAACCAGATGGTGAAGCAAGTCATGGATGGCAAAAAGCCGCTGCCTTCCGACCCGGCGCGGCGCGCCATCTATCAAGTGCAAATGGCTCGGCTGCAAGAAAAGCAAGACGAGAAACAGCTGAAACAGAAAGAGGCCACTCTCGCCTCGGCTTCGCCCGCTGCAACACCCGCTGAGCCGGGAGCTGCGGAAGGCGCGAAAACCGCCGAAGAACTAGCCGCCGCTGCGGCGGCCAGTCCTGATGCTGCTCCGGTCTCCGACAATTCCATGAATTCGATGAATGGCGGTTCCACCAGCGATACCTCCGGATCGGCGAACGATATGGCGATGGCTCCTCCGACAAAAGCGAAGCCAACTCCGGAAGAAGAAGCGGAAGCTCGTGCCCGCGAAGATCGTCTGTACGCCGACTTGAAAGTCCAGTCGCTCGTCGATCTGTCTCCCGATGAGCGCTACAAAAAAGTATTGGCGATGAAGCCGGAGGAACAGATCGCTTTCGCCGACACGTTGCGCGGCGGCAAGGGCCAGGAGTTTCTGGCCGAGATGAATCCAAAGCAGAGGGAAACTCTGCTGGCCATGAACAATCCGCAAGCAGTTGTGGCCGAAGAACTGGCACAAGCCAAGCTGATTCGCGCGATCTACAGCGATCGCCAGCTCGAGGAAGTGATGACCGACTTCTGGTTCAATCACTTTAACGTTTTCGTCGGCAAAGGCCCCGAGCGCCTGCTGCTTACCAACTACGAGCAGCAGACGATCCGCCCGCACGCGCTGGGAAAATTCGAAGACCTGCTGGTTGCGACCGCGAAAAGTCCGGCGATGCTCTTTTATCTCGATAACTGGCTGAGCGTGGGACCGAACTCGATGCAGGCGCAAGGTATCCCCGCGAGGCCCATGGGATATGGCCCGTACGGACGCCCGCGCCGTTTCCCGCCGAATCCGAATCAGCGGCGCAAGCAAAATGCCGGCCTGAATGAAAATTACGGACGCGAATTGCTGGAACTGCACACACTCAGCGTGAATGGTGGATACTCGCAGCGCGATGTCACTGAGGTCGCCAAAGTCTTTACCGGATGGACCATCGAGAAGCCGTTCGAAGGCCTGGGATTCCGCTACGAGCCACGCATGCACGAGCCGGGTCCGAAGTTTGTTCTGGGACATCGGATCAAGCCCAAGGGCGAAGACGAAGGCAAAGAAGTGCTGCACCTGCTGGCGACCAGTCCGCAGACCGCGCATTTCATTTCGTTGAAACTGGCGGAGCGCTTTGTGTCGGACGATCCGCCGCCCGCGCTGGTCGATCGCATGGCGAAGACGTTCGAAAAGAAAAAGGGCGATATCCGCGAAGTCCTCGAGACGCTATTTCACTCGCCTGAATTTTGGGAGGACGCTTCGTATCGCGCAAAGGTGAAGACTCCTCTCGAGTTCGTCGCTTCAGCCGTACGCGCGACTGGAGCCGATGTGCAAGATGCAATGCCTCTTGCGCGTCAATTGAACAATATGGGCATGCCGCTCTACGGAGCGCAGCCGCCGACGGGATATTCGATGAAGGCCGACACTTGGGTGAGTTCGTCGGCGCTGCTCAACCGCATGAACTTTGCATTGGCTCTAACCGCTGGCAAAGTGCGCGGCGTGAAAGTCGATGCGCTGCAGTTAGAAGGAACGCCTCCACCTCCTCCGGACGCGAATGCGACTCTTTCCGCAATGGAGGCGACAATGCTTGCGGCTGACGTCTCGAAGCAGACGCATGATTCAATCGTCGCTCAGGTATCCTCGCCGCCAAAGAACGGCGCGCCGGGGCAGGGCAACAAGGTTCCGCAACAGAAGCCGCCCGACGCCAACATGATCGCCGGCTTGCTGCTGGGGTCGCCGGAGTTTCAGCGGAGATAGCCGTCGGCTGTCGGTCATCTCAGCTAACTGGGCACTGACACTTGAGAACCGAGAACTGAGAACTGGGGTGCACATGTCCATCACACGCCGCATTTTTCTTCGCAACAGCGCGCTTGCCGTCGTCGGGACCGCTGCTGTGCCGAGCTTTCTTACCCGGGCTGCGTTTGGCGCGACTGAGAACGGAGGCCGCACCAAGCGGCTTGTCGTGATTTTCCAGCGTGGCGCCGCCGATGGATTGAATATCGTTGTGCCTCACGCCGAGCCGCAGTATTACGCGATGCGGCCCAGCATTAACATTCCTCGGAAGTCCGTGATCGATCTCGATGGATTCTTCGGACTCCATCCTGCTCTCGCTTCGTTCCAGCCGCTCTGGCAGCAAAGGCATTTGGCCATTGTGCACGCTGCCGGGTCACCCGATTCCACGCGCTCGCACTTCGACGCGCAGGATTTTATGGAAACTGGCACACCCGGCGTGAAGATCACCGAAGATGGATGGCTCAACCGATCGCTTCATCGTCTGCCGCCGACGCAGCAGAACTCTCCATTTCGAGCCATCGCGCTGGGTCCATCGCTGCCGCGCATTCTGAGCGGCGCCGAACCAGCCGTCGCGATGAATAACATCAACGATTTCTCGGTCGGAGGCAGAAGTCCGAAGCCTTCGCCCGCAGCGACTGCTTTCGAGGCTATGTACGATCACTCGTCCGACAGCGTGCTGCATGGAACGGGTGAAGAAACTTTCGATGCGGTGAAGATGCTCAAAGCGGCTGATCCCGGCAAATACACGCCCTCGGTAGGCGCGAATTATCCCAAGGGCCGCTTCGGCGACAGCCTGCGCCAGCTGGCGCAGCTGATCAAAGCCAATCTCGGTGTCCAGGTAGCCTTCGCCGATATCGGAGGATGGGATCATCACGTCAACGAGGGATCGACCGAAGGCCAACTCGCCAATGTGCTCGGCGATTTCTCGCAATCGCTTGCTGCCTTCTGGACCGATCTTGGCAATCTTGGCGAAGACACGGTCGTCGTAACGATGTCGGAGTTCGGCCGCACCGCGCACGAGAACGGAAATCGCGGCACCGATCACGGACACGCCAATGTCATGTTCGTGCTCGGCGGTCCGGTGAAGGGCGGAAAAGTCTACGGACACTGGCCGGGCCTCGATCAATCGCAACTCTACGAAGGCCGTGATCTTGCTCTCACCACCGACTTCCGGCAAGTCATCGGCGAGGCGGTCGTGCGCCACATGGGGAACAAGGATCTTGCCGGGGTGTTCCCGGGATTCGACAGTCAACCGGGCAGGTTTCTACGCTACCTTGGATAGACTTGCCAGTGCCTCTCACGCGGCAAAGGTGTGGCTGGAGTCAGGTGCTTCCGCATTCCGCATTCCTCATTCGCTCCGAGCCGTGGTATCGCGTGTAGTCGATCCACGCCTCTGCTGCAAGAAGAGTGATCGTAAATCCCAGCCAGAACGCGATCCCGAAGAACTCGTGTGGCGTGAGTCGGCGAAAGGCAAAGAACATGCCGACAATCGGACGCGTAGTCGCCACACCCAATCCAACGGCATAGGCTCGAATCATCCACTCGCGGTGCCGTGCCACTTCCTTTCGCCGTATGTACACATAGGCCTTGATCAGGCAAATCAGGAAGACGATTCCGAATAGCGTGGTCGCTGCGGTCTCATTTGGCCCACCGATATTCATTCTGTAACTCATCACCAGAGCGGAGACGCCGACGATAAGCCCCGTGACCACAAGAACTCGCCCCGACCAGCGGTGAAACTGCAGATGCTTTCTGCGGATGCCGGGCGCGAACTGGAACGCCGCCAGCACGAGAAACAACGCCCCCGGCAGAATGTGGATCAGCGTCAGAATTGTGTTCCGTGTGAATCCCGTGTCCAACGCCGCCGGGGAGGAGGAACCGCTGCCGAGGCTCCCGGGAAAGAACAGAACGATGGTGCGGCGCGTGACTGCAGCGACTCCAATTACTACCAGCAAACACACGGCGATCCAAACGAGGCGAGTTGCAGATCTTGATACTGACATCGTGAAACTCCCGCCACCAAAATTAATTTAAGTATACAGTATGTATAGTTAAATCTTGAAGCCGGAGAGCGCGAGATTTGAGCCCCCGTCCCTACCAGATGCGGCAGCGTCAAGTTGCGGCCGACCGCACGCGCACGCGGATATTGATGGCCGCGCGGAAATTGTTATTGGGGAAGACTTTCTCGGAATTCACTATGGAAGCTGTCGCCCGAGCGGCAGGTGTTACGCGGCTGACCGTCTACCATCAGTTCGAATCGAGAGCGGGATTGCTGGAGGCGTTGTACAACTTCATTGCCCAACGCGGATCGATGCAGAATCTCGCCGAAGTATTTCGGCGTGGAAGTGATCCACTACAGACACTGCACGAATTCATTCGTGTGTTTGCCGGGTTTTGGAGCTCTGACCGCGCAGTGATTCGGCGCTTGCACGCTCTGGGGGCAATCGATGCCGAAATCGGTAAAGGTTTGCTCGAACGCAATGAGCGCCGGCGCAGCGGCCTGCGCGCGATCCTCGAGCGCTACGGAAGGGTCTATCGCATGTTCACGCCGGTGCAGGAGCCGATTGCGATCGACACGCTGCGTATGTTGACGAGTTTCGAAACATACGATGCCCTGGCTGGCAGCACGCGATCGACCGCAGAAGTGGTCGAGATCATCATCAAGATGGCCGATCACGCGATCGGCTTCATTCCACGTGGGAATCCTCGAAACTAGCGGGGCTAGATCTCGATTAGCACGTCGCCGTTCTCAATCTTTAAGGGATAGACCGCGACTTTCGCGTTGGCATTGTGGGAGGCTTCGCCCGTCTTCGGATCCCACGCCCAACCATGCCACGGGCAGACGACTTTGCCGTTCTCGATCGTGCCTTGACCGAGTGGACCGCCGCGATGCAGGCAAGCATTGTCCATCGCGGAATATGCGCCGTTGATGTTCGCGACGCAGATTTCTTTGCCAGTGCACTGGAATTCTTTGGCTTCGTTGGTGGAAGGAAGGTCTGACTGGGTGGCGAGTTTCGTGAATGTCGGCATCGGTGGTTTTTCCATGGTGAGATACTGCCGAGCGTTGCTCGGCCGGACAGCCGAGGGCGGCTGTCCCCACATAGTCCCTCTGCTGAAGCTGAACTTTGAGATCCCTTGCTTTGCTCAGATGACCGCAGCGGGGCTCCGCTTCGCTCACGCCCGCTCAGCGCGGTCATTTCGGCTGCAGCGTTTGAGCGATCATCACCTGGCGCTTGAAGTTCTCCATCATGTTGGGATCGAGGCGGACTTCGGTGGGCTTACGCGCCAGCGTCATGGTATCGATCTTGTCCTGGAGCTTGAGCAGGGCGTAGAAAAGATTCTCCGGACGCGGTGGGCATCCGGTGACATAGACATCGACGGGGACGATTTTGTCCACGCCCTGCAGTACCGCATAAGTATTGAACGGACCACCGACCGACGAGCAGGCGCCCATCGAGATCACCCACTTGGGGTCGGGCATCTGGTCGTAGATGCGCTTTACGACCGGAGCCATTTTCAGCGTGACCGTGCCGGCGACGATCATCAGGTCGCTCTGACGCGGACTGGGACGAAAGACTTCCGACCCGAAGCGCGCAATATCGAATCGCGCGGTGGACGAAGCGATCATCTCGATGGCGCAACAAGCCAGTCCAAAGGTCATCGGCCATACCGCCGATTTACGCGCCCAGTTGAAGACGTAGTCGACGGTCGAGATCAGGAAATTCTTTTCAAACTTGTTCTGCAGCCAGGCCATGAATGGTCCTCGCGAAGCCCTACACAGGCAGTCTAGGTAAGGTGGGGAAGGGTGTCAATGCGCATCCCGCAAGTGAATCGTAGAGTTTCACCTCAGAGTCATACTTACGGTTGTCCCGTTGTCGCTGCCTGCTCTTTCCATCGCGGAGCATTCACGCCCACTACGAGGAGCCAAAGGGCGAGCGCTATTTCTGCGACCACAGTCGGCATGAAATAAGGAAAGATGCGCGCTTGCAGCGCGGGCGCGAGAAAGAGCGCGAGGCTGTTGATGATGTAACCTGCTCCCTCGATCGCCAGTAGCACACCGATTACTCGCGGAAAGAACGTCGACTTCACAATCAGATACGCCATCGTGAAGCAATCGAAGCCGAAAAACAGCAGGCAAATTCCGAATCCAAGTTCAAAGAACTGAAGCGAGATATAAGACGCAGCTTGTAGTTGTTCGGGAGTGAATGCATTCAGATAGTGGCCGCTCCCCAAAAAGACCAGAGGCGCGGCATGGCCAAGCAGGCTCACACTTTCAATGACGTTGACCGAGACGTCGAACAACACCATGAGCAAGGCCACGTTCTTGTTGACCACCTTGAATAGGTTATAAAAGATCAGCGTCAGTGGCACGTTGCATACGCAGTAGGAAACTTCCACCACAAAGCCCAGCCGATACAGCAATTCATGCGACAGAATGTTGTGCGCTGTCGCCGCGGGATCTCCATGCACGACTAGCCGGCCACGAACGAAGAGTTCGGCGAATGCACCTCCGACGATGACAAGCAGGTACAGAGCGCCAGCAATTCTGGCGTAAACGCGCGGCCAGGCGTCCATCAGCCGATTCGTTACCATAGCCGTGCTCATTCCGAAATCTCCCTCGTCACTGCCAACTTCATATTCTCTCCCAGCTGTGCGACCGGCAGCCCCGCTGCGGCTTTCGGCTGTCGGTTTCTTCCCGGAGGCGCGAGGGTAGCTTCGGTACCAGCAACTGTCAAGGGAAGATCTGTTTGCCCCGCCCGCCTCAACGCAGTTACTTCCGTGCCAATCTACGCGGTCCGCTTTTCGTTGCTTCCTGTTCCAATATGCTGTAATGACGAGAGAATCTCAGCTCCTGAGGTGACCGCTCCAAAACTCACCATGCCCGCTTCCGCCGCCAAGCCGGCTCTTGCCCTGAAAGGGCCAGCGGAGATCTTTCGCTCTCCCGCCAAGCTGACGCTCGTGCTCTGTCTATTGCTCGCGGCGATCACGCTTGCTCTGTATAACCCTGCGGCTGGACACGGCTTCGCCAATTACGATGACGACCGCTACGTCCTGACGAATGCGCACGTGCGCGCAGGATTGACCTGGTCCGCGATCAAATGGGCGTTCACGTCGTTCGGCGAAGCGAACTGGCATCCGCTCACTTGGCTGTCACATGCTTTCGATTGCCAGCTATTTCAGCTCAACCCGGCGGGTCATCACTACACGAGTTTGTTGCTTCACGCTGCTTGCGTTGTGTTGCTGTTCCTGCTGTTGGCAAAAACGACGCGCTCGATCGGTCGCAGCCTGATGGTGGCCGCGCTGTTCGCCGTTCACCCGCTCAATGTGGAGTCGGTGGCGTGGATTGCTGAACGCAAGAGCGTTCTCGCCATGCTGTTTTTTCTGCTGACCCTGGGCGCCTACGGATGGTATGCGCGCAAGCCCAGCGTCGGGCGTTACACGGTCGTTGCCATTTCATTCGCCATGGCATTGATGTCGAAGCCGATGGCGATCACTCTGCCCTTCGCCCTTTTGCTGCTCGATTATTGGCCGCTACAACGCGTGAGCATAACCGCGCCCGATGATCTGGAGTTGAATCCTCCGAGCGACTACAGTCGATTGCCGATTTGGCGGCTCTGCCTGGAAAAAGTGCCGCTATTGGCTATGTCGCTTGGCAGTGCGATCGTGACAATCGCGGCGCAAAAATCCGGAGGAGCCGTAACGCACAACCTGGTAAACGCTCCTGGGCTGCGCCTGGAAAATGCAATCGTCAGCTACGCCTTGTATCTCGTCAAAGCAGTCTGGCCGTCCCGGCTCGCGATTCTCTATCCTTATCCGCATTCTTTGGCGTTCTGGAAGGTACTGCAGTCGGCATTGTTCCTCGTTGCCGTTACCGCGTTCGTATTGAAGTATAGAAAACATCGATACCTTCCGGTCGGATGGTTCTGGTACCTGGGGACGATGGTTCCGATGATCGGCCTGATGCAGGTTGGAAATCAGGCGATGGCCGATCGCTATGCCTATCTCCCATTGTTAGGCATTTTCGTGATGGCGGTTTGGGGCGTGGCGGATTTAGTGGCCGCGAAAACCGCTCGGACCGAGGCCACGTCAGATCCAGCTGAGAAACAGGACGCTCCTTCTACCTTCCTGCCAGCGGTTGGGATCTGCATTGTTGTCGCGCTGGCGGCCGTTACCCACGTTCAAATTTCCTATTGGAGCAACGATCTCACTCTGTGGACGCACACGCTTTCGGTTACGCCGCCCAACTTCGTCGCTGAAAATAATGTGGGTGCGATTCTCGCCCAGCAGGGAAGAATCGAAGAAGCGGTCGCGCATCTGCGGGTAGCTTCGGCTCTGGAGCCCGATGATCCGGTCAGCCAGCTTAATCTCGGCGTGTACGCGCAACAGCACGGGGATATCCAGCAGGCAATTTCGAGGTATGACGCGGCATTGCAATTCGCTACCGACAGCCGGATTCGGGCCTCGGCCTATGCCAATCTCGGGCAGATTTATCTTTCGCAACACGACTACGCTCGCGCCCGCGAGAACTTTGAGTCCGCGGCTAAGTTGAACAATCCCTATCCCCTGCAGTTGGGCCTGCTGGCGCAGAAGGCCGGCGACTGGAACCAGGCGGTCCAATACTACGCGTATGCCCTTTCGGCCCAGCCCAGCGATGTCGGCTTCCTCTTGCTGGAACAGGCCCTGCGGGGTGCCGGGCATTACCAGGACGCCGAACGCGCCCACCAGCAGGCGGAACAGCATTCTAGCGATCTGGGCCGGGCTCAGCAGATCGCCGACCAATTGTTGTCCCAGTAAGCTTTCAGGTCCTATCCCGAATTCCTTTACTGCCAGGACTGGACAGGGCGAGGTATACTACTTCGCCAGCAGTTCGGGCTCCCGCCTGGCCATTATTCCTTATGACTCATCGACCCGCCCTCGATGCGATTTCCTTTCAGAAATTGTTGAATGCTGCCTGGGTGATTCAGTGCCAGCGCGACCGCGAACAAGCTGAATTGCGCTCAGAACCCGCGCCGGAGTTGGGCTCATCAAAGGTCGAGCATCCATCGGCGAGTGTTCCAGCGGTCGCAGCAGAAGATGTTCGCGTGATTGCGGAGGGCTCGAGTAATTCACTCCCGACGGTGACGGCGAGTACAGTCGCTCCGGTAATGCCGATTCCGGCCAATCCTCTTCCGTCAGTAGCAAGTTTGTCAATGGCTGCGCCAAAGTGTTCGCCAAACGAAGTTGCCGGGTCGCTGGCGTTAGCCCCGTACCGTCCCTGGCCGCCGAAAAAGAAGGATGCGGTTCCTTTCCCCGAAACTGCGGCCAGGAAGCCCGCTTGGCATAAAGTTCTCATCGGTGAGATCAGCCGGGGATCCCAGATCATTTTGGCCCGATTGAAAGAGAAATCGTTGTCTCTACCGCGGCTGAAGGTGATTATTCCCCAGAGCACTACGCGCGTCGCGAGAGCTTATAGCGCGCCTGTCGTGGCGCTGCTGATCGTGCTGGCTTTCCTGATTTTTCAGCTGTTCAGCCACCGGCCCGGACTGACGTCGGTCAAGGCCTCGACGGAGCTCACTCCCACGACAGTGCAAGGGTCGCAGGAGTCGCTGTTGGAATCGAGCCATCTGCGGGTTACCGATCCGTCCGCATCCTTCATTGTCGAAGACTTGAGCCGGTACGAGATGCGCACGATTCGGCGCCAGGCGCAATTCGGAGACGACAACGCGGCGCTCGCTTTAGGGATGGCCTACGAAATTGGACGCCAGGTTCCGCAAAGCTGCTCGCAAGCTGCCCAGTGGATTACGTTGTCCGCTGAAGCTGGGAATGCCGCGGCTCAATACAATCTCGCCCTACGTTATGCCACCGGCGATGGAACTCCAAAGAATCAGGAACAAGCTGAAAAGTGGTTACAGACGGCCGCGCGCAACGGAAATCAGCAAGCCGCCGCCGGGCTCAACCAGATGCGCTAGGCACACCTCACTCCTGTCCGCTGATTTCCACAACCAGAATGGCCAACGATGTGACATCTGACCTTGCCCAACAGGCGGGGGTTCGCGCGATCATCGCGGAGGCAACCCGAACTGGAACAACTCTGGGCGGATCGTCGAAAGTTGCGCTAAGTGCTTGGGGCTAAAGATTTTGCCCGTAAGTGGTTGTGCCCGATAGATTACTTTGCAGTTTTCCGCTAAGTCGATGATTCTGAGAGACGCTGGGGGGAGGGGGGTACCACCCCATCCGCGATCATTCCCAAAAATCGACCCGCGTGAGAAAGCATTTCTCGGCACGATGCGCGGAATTTTTTCGCGCGGATTTCTCCGCTACAATAAAGTCTGGTTCTGTGAGCCCTCATGTCCCTGACCAAAGCACAAGCACTGGAGATGTTTGAGTCCGATGACCTGATCGGCATCGGGATGGAAGCCGATGCGATTCGTCGCAAGCTTCATCCTGAAGGCGTGGTCACCTACATCATCGACCGCAATATCAACTACACCAATTTCTGCACCGAGTACTGCACCTTCTGCGCCTTTTACCGGCCGTTGAAGGGCCCAGCGGCGAAGGAAGGCTACATCCTCGAATTCGACACCATCTACGACAAGATTCGCGAGACTGTCGAGCTCGGCGGCACGGGTGTGCTGATGCAGGGCGGCTTGCATCCAGACCTCAAGATTGACTGGCACGAGAAGATGCTGCGCGGGATCAAGGAACGGTTCCCGACGGTGCATCTGCACTGCTATTCAGCGTCCGAGGTAATTGCGATTGCAGAGTACAGTGGGCTGTCGATCCGCGACACGATTCTTCGGCTGCGCGATGCGGGACTGGATTCAATCCCCGGCGGTGGTGCGGAAATTCTCGATGACGAAGTCCGCTACAAGATCGCGCGTTTGAAGTGCTTGACCGAAGACTGGATCAACGTGCATCGCACCGCGCATCAGATCGGAATGCGGACAACAGCGACCATGATGTTTGGCGTTGGCGAGAACTACGAGAATCGCATCAATCATTTTCAGAAGCTGTACGAATTGCAAGAAGAGACCGGCGGGTTCACGGCGTTTATCCCGTGGAGCTTCCAGCCGCAACATACGGCGCTCGGTGGACGTCACTGGGATGAGGCCACTGCGGTCGAGTATCTGAAAGTGCTGGCGATCTCGCGAATTTATCTTTCAAACTTCCTTAATGTGCAATCGAGCTGGGTGACGCAAGGATTGAAGGTCTGCCAGATGGGCCTGCGCTTTGGCGGCAACGATGTCGGCTCGGTGATGCTCGAAGAGAACGTCGTGCGCGCGGCGGGCGTGACGAATTGTACGACCGAAGAAGAACTGCGGAGGATCATCCGCGACGCGGGATTCCGTCCGGCGCAAAGGGATACTTTGTACCGGCAATATTTCTTGAACTAGATTGGCGATGACGTCTCGGGGGCGAAAGCCCTTGAGGTCGACGAGGTTTTACGCGGCCCTTAAGGGCCGCTCTTCCACTGAGAATAAGGGCGTGGCATTTCCCATTAAAACCTGTGTTGTTTGTGGCGAGGAATTCGAGTTGAAGCCCGGGAAGCCCGGGTTTGCCAACCGGTGTCCCACGTGCAGCGAAGAAGAAGCTGAAGCAAAGTCGAAGCCTGCGGATGTTCTGAAGACGGACAAGGGAGCGAACGCGGCCCGGCGCGAGGCGATGAAGAATCTGCTTTACCGCAAGGACAGCTGACGGATCCAAGTCGGCGGTGTAACGATCCACTTGGTCGCGCGTTACGTGACGGACAGCCGAGGCGGCTGTCCCCCATAGTCCTCTAAGCTTACTGTTTTAAAATCCAGCTCGTGATTTTTTCCAGAGCGATTGGTGACATCGTTTCTTCGATTTCCGCATATTCCGTCGGAGCGCCTGTCTTCGCGGTTTGGAACAGGTGATTCAGGCCCGGAAGTTCGTCGATCTCTACATGCTTGTTGCCGGCTTCATCGAGAGCTTTGCGAATCGCGGGCAGGTTCTGATCGGGAAGCACCTGCTTGTCGAGTGACCCGTTGATCGCGAGCACTGGGCACGTGACTTTTCGTAGCGCGCTCGCCGGATCATAGGTCAGGAAGTAGCGGAACCACGGCGAAGTGATCTGCTGGATCTGCATTCCGATCTGCGCGTCGGGAACATCGCCCGCCATTTTCTCCTTCAATTCTTTTTCGAGGACGCTCTGATCTTTCTCGGTTTCGACGAGCGTCAGCATTTCTTTTTCCTTAGCAGCATTCTTCGCAGCCTCATCCGGATTCGTGCCACTTGCGACGGCAATGGCTTCTGCCTGCGCCGGTAGAATCTGATCGCCGGGAACGCCGGTTCCTGCCATCATCACGATAAAGGAGACGTCCTTGTTGCGCGCCGCAATCATCGGAGCGATGACTCCTCCTTCGCTATGGCCGATCAACCCGATCTTGTGTGGATCGACCTCGGAGCGCGTCTTCAGATAAGCGACACCAGCTTCGGTATCAGTGGAGAAGTCGGCTGTTGTGGCGCCCGCGAAGACGCCGGTGGATTTGGCCGTTCCGCGGTCGTCGGCGCGGAGCACGGCAATGCCGTGGCGCGTAAGATAATCGGAGAGAATCAGAAATGGTTTGTGGCCGAGTAAGCTTTCGTCGCGATCCTGCGGACCGGATCCGGTGATCAGCAAGACCGCAGGAAATGGACCCTTTCCCTGCGGAATGGTGAAGGTTGCGGCCAGCGTTACATTCTGCGTCCTGTTGGCGTAGGTGACTTCTTCTTCGCGGTAGGGATACGGCTTCTTGGGAACTTGAGGACGTTTGAGTTCCAGTTCCGCTTGATCCTTGACGCGCTTCAACAGAAGCGGAAGTGAGCTGCCGCCCTGACTCCAGTTGCCGTCGATGGAAGACTGATCCGCGGCAATCGTTCCTTCGAAGACGCCACCGATTCCTTTCGCCTCGATCTTGAGAGAAGCGCCGTTGCGCGTGACCGAGCTTGCAGACAGGTCTTTCATGCCCTGGTCCGGACTATCCATCATGGCGGTCAGTCCATCTTCAGTGTTGAGAATGCGGAAGACGACACGAAGTTTGACTGCACCCGTGTCGAGTGAACCCATCCAGGTGCCGTCGATGTCAGAAGGCTTCGCGGGTTTGTGTTCGGTTTTAACCGGCGCAACCTCGCGTTTGAATTCCAAGGGAAGTTGGCTTCCTTGTGTCCATGTTCCGGTGATTGTCTTGGCATCGGGAGCAACTTTGCCCTCGTAGGCGCCGTGGACAGCGGCGACGTCGAGGTTGAGCGTGGAGTTCTTCAGCGTGACTGCGTTGACAGGGATGCCGTTAGCTCCTTGGTCAACGCTGTCGAGAGTGGCTTTCATCGCGCCGTCGGCGGACTTGGTGATGTGCAGCACGAGGCGTAGTTCGTTTCCGCCTGCGCTGAGAGTGCCTTGCCAGTCACCAACGATGTCCTGCGCGGTAGCGATTGCAGCGGCGGCCGCGAGGAATATTAGTAAGACGGTGACGCGTTTCATTTCATGCGCCCTCCTTGGGCGGAGATGTGGTTAATTCAGTTCGCCGCGATGCTCCAGTTGTTTGTAGTAAATCAATGAGTAGATCGCTGGGATGAATGGACCGGAAAGAATTGTTGCAATCGGCAGCCAGAACGGCGCCCGCAGCAGAACTTCGATCAGTCCGAGCAGGCCTGCCACGAACGACGTCTTGGCGGCAAGGCGATGCGTCTTGTTCCAGACGCGTTCGCTGGCGATGGTCCACGGAGTGCGAATGCCAACAAAGAAGTTTCTCCGAACCTTGCCTAATACGTTTCCGATTAGCGCCGTCATAAGGCAGACACACCCCTCGATGGCACGGCTGATGTCGAGAGGCGCGCCAAGAGCTGAGACCAGGATCAGAATGTGAATGTATGCCATCAGGCCGACGCTCACGATCATGATGTAGAGGTAGGTCGTGCGGAACGAATCTACCTCGAACTTCTTCGGAGAAAGCCATGGCAGGGCAGCAAACAGAGCGACGATCGCCGCCATCAATACCGGGCCGTACAAGAACAATGAGGATTTCGATGCCCATCCATTAACCTGGCCGTGAATATCCCAATGGATGGGGACAGTCTGAGGGAGTTTTGGGTAGGCAAGGACAATTCCGGCAGCCGTTGCGAGAATCACGACTGCGGCGGCGAGATAGTAGCTCTGATTGCTCGTCAGTTTCATGACTCTGGTTCCTTATGCGAAGTCTGTTCTCCGGTGTCCTCTTTGGCGCCGCCGATCAGGTCCATGGTCCAGGCCATCAAGTCCTGCACAACGGTCGTGTTTAGTCCATACCAAATGGTCTGCCCTTCGCGGCGGCTAGTGAGGAGATCGGCTTCCTTCAAGACCGCAAAATGGTGCGACATGGTGGGCTTAGTCATGTCAAAACGCTCAGCCAAATCGCCTGCCGTCATTTCTCCGCGGCGCAGAAGACGGAGAATTTCGCGGCGCGTGGGATCAGCTAAAGCCTTGAATGCATTGGATGAGGGGGACATAATTAGAGCGTCATGTAATTAGGTAATTATCTAAATACAGCAACGTGTTTGGTTTGTCAAGCGGCGGAAGCAATCTTGCAGGTCAGATCTTGGCGAAGCCGGACACGGGATAAAATAGAGCTGCCGCGATCCGCTCTCCGGTTCAAAATGACGTCTCTGGAATGCCTTCTCGAACGAAACTCGTGAAACCGGTTCTGACATTCACGCTGATCGCGCTGTGCGCGGCGAGCCTGTTTGCGCAGAATTCAACTGGATCTGCGAATGGAAACCGTGCGGCGGTGGAAGGAATTGTCACCAAAGATCCCGACGGCCAGCCGGTGAAAAAAGCTCTGATCGAGCTGATCGCCGAGAATCAGACCGAGGGAGGGGACTACACAGCCGTGACTGGAGCGGACGGAGGGTTCCGGATCGAAAATGTTGTGCCGGGACGGTATCGCCTATTCGCGGAACGAGTAGGGCTGCTGGACATTAGCAAGAGCCACTCGCGCACCGATGGCCGAGTGCTGACGCTGACGCCCGGGCAAGAGTTGAAGGACATCCATCTCCGATTACAAGCTGCTGCCGTGGTTCGCGGTCGCGTGACCGATGAGGATGGGGATCCACTGCCGGATGCGGAAGTGACGGTGCTGCGGCAGACTTTCAGCGCGGGGCATACCCATTGGGAGCAGGCCGGAGCCGAGCGCACAAATGATTTGGGAGAATTCCGTGTCGCAAACTTGTCAGCGGGAAACGTGTACGTGTCGGTGGCTCCTCCACCGGACTTTAAGAGTTTGATCGAAGCGGCTGGCGTCGCGGCGGGTGAGCCGCGCAATTCGGACAGGGCGGCGACATCGTATCAGACGACGTACTATCCGGGTACGACGGACAGGAGTCAGGCAGCGCCGATTCAGTTGCATGCCGGCGACGATTTTCCGGTGAACTTCTCGCTGCTGCCGAGTCCAGCATTGAGTATCAAGGGATCGGTAGTAAACCTTCCTCCGCGCACCTCAGCGACGATCATGCTGCAGTCGCGCGATTTCAGTCTGGTGCAAAACGGCGCGGAGATGCATAAGGACGGCAGCTTCGTGATCCACGATGTCTCGCCGGGTAACTACACGATTGTGGCTTCAGTCGATGGGGCGGCAGTGCCGATGACGGCGCGACAATCGTTGCAGGTGGGATCAAGCAACGTCGAGGGCCTGCGATTGTCTCCACAACCGGGAGCGTTGTTACGAGGCCGGCTGCGACTGGAGAGCCGAGGGTCAGTGCGAGGATTCGATCCGGGACAAATCTTTCTTACGTTGCAGACGATCAACGGGGAAGATGACGCGGGAGCGGCGGCCATCGGAGACCGGTTCAGCAATCTCACGCATGTGTCCGTTGATGGAAGCTTTGAATGGAGAGATGTTCCGCCGGGAAATTACTACATCGAACTGCTGGCTCAAACTGGCGGCAGTGAAGATTGGTTCGTGAAATCTGTGGCAGCGAGCGGGCGCGAGCTCAGTGATTCTGGTATCAGCGTCAATGGCGGCGCTATTGGGATCGATCTACTCCTGAGCGCCAACGGTGGGATCGTGGATGGATTAGTTGTCGACAGCAAAGGCAACCCGGTGGAGAACACCGACGTCGTTGCTGTTCCTGAGGCCCGCATGCGCGGACGGCTCGATCGATATCACAAAACCTTCAGCGATCAGAGCGGACACTTCAGTCTACGAGGCATTCGGCCTGGGGACTATACGCTATTTGCGTGGGAAAGCATTGAGGGAGACGCGTATCTCAATCCGGAATTTCTCAAGAGTTATGAGGGGCAGGGAAGCGCGCTGAAAGTCGGTGAAGGGGAACGGAAGAGCGTTCAGGTGAATGTGATCCCTGGGGCGGAGAGCGAATAGTTTTGGTCGATGTATTGTTGTTCAGTCCCGAATCGCATAATGTTTCAAAGTGAAAAGCTTCACTCTAGCCGCAAAGCGCACGGCTAGAATGGGCCACCTTCCTACCAATCTTTCTTCAATTACTTCACTACTGGTGACTCAGAATCGGCGGGCTTGGATTCGTCCGCATGGATCTTGCCGTCGTCTTCGGCGTAAAAGGAGCGATGCTGGGCATCGAGGGCCTTTGGCGTCATGGTTAGCACGTAGCTATCTTTCTTTCCCTTATAGTTCACGGTGTAATCGCCGCGGTCGGGATTGACCATGCGTTGCGTGAACGTTCCCGAATGGACGAGTTCGCGCAGGGTGAGAGCGTAATGTCCATACTGCTTGTTGAACCGGTTCTCAGCGCGGATGACGACGCGCATGTAGGCCAGAGCTTCGGCTTCAGAATCGGAGCGGGCAGGATCGCCTTTGAACTTGGGAGTGTAGGTTGTGGGCGGCACCTGAGGCGCGGCGCCGACTCCCGGCGGAGGATCTTGCGCAGCAGACGTGGATGCGACCAGCAGAATTCCAGTGAGGATTAGGCACCATTGCTTCGAACCGAATTGCTTCCATCCAAATTGCTTCAAACCTGTCATGCGAACAGACTCTCCCAAGCGGTAAGTTTAGCGAATCCGAAACAGCAGTCGAGATCGGCGGTCTCAAATCGCTGCGAAAAGTGCGTTGCAGCCGCACTTTTCCATGTTACTCCCGTAATTTCCCTCTGGTCACCTTCTCTTTGCATTGTGACGAATTATTACTATGCTGAGTAGAAGACTTGAGGGCCATAGGGAAAACTAATGAAAGCAGCCGTAGCTAAAAAACCAGTAATCCGAATCGCGGTGGTGGAAAGCGATCCATTGCGATTCGTCGGGTTCCGCGCATTGTTTGACTCCGAACCGGAGTTCGAGCTCATCTCCGCTGGGCTGCCCGAAATCAGCACGCTGCAAGGCATCGATCTCATCCTGCTCGGTAACCGTTCCGGGCAAAACCTGTTCGATGTAATGGCGAGCCTGAAAGCCACACGGCCGGACCTGCGGATCATCGTAACCGGCTCGGGCATCGATGAAGAAACCATTCTGAAAGCGATTGCATCGGGGGCGAAAGGTTACGTAGACGAGGCCGCCACGCCAGCGGAGTTCGCGCAGGCGATCCGGATCGTGAACCAGGGATCGGTCTGGGCCCCACGCAAGGTGCTTTCGATGTTCATCGAGCGCGTCTCGTCAGCGCCGGGACGAATCTTCCCTGCGGGCCGGGTGACTTTCACCGACCGTGAGAAGGAAGTTCTGGAGATGCTGGTCGCCGGACGGTCCAACAAAGAGATTGGCGCGCAGCTGGGAATCGAAGAGCGCACGGTGAAGGCACACGTGGCGAAGCTGATGCGGAAAGTGGGCGTGCAGAATCGGATTGCATTGTCGGTTCACGCGATCACGCATTCACTGGTAGCGACGAAGTAGGTAGGAAACAAGCGGTGAGCGGTGAGCTGTGAGCGACGAGCCAGCCGAACCTGACTGCCCATTGCTCGCGGCTCACCGCTTATTGCGTCATACGGGCAGCCGTAACTTCGGGCCACTTACCTTCGTAATCTTGTCGGATTATTGGACCCAACGCATACTCGGCTCACCTACCACAGAACCTGGGAGACGGGGTTGAGAGTGGCGATTAGGGTCACTGCTTTCAGCCCCGCATTTTTTTGTCCTCAATCGCCCAACCATTCAAGTTCGAGACAGCCCAAAGTGAAGGCAAATGGGAACGGACCGGGTTCGTTCTTGCGATAGATTCCGTCAAAGAAAACCAGCAGCCGATTTGAATCGGTCTCGCTGTAGTGGATGGAGGGCTTCCACGGCCCGGTGTGCCAGCCGTGATCTTCGGCGTTCATGATCTGCACAGGCTCGTTCCATTGGGATAGCTCGTCGGCAGGATGATCGCAACGGCAATGCCAAAGTCCGGTTTCGGGCGACGTAGCCGACGGCGCGAGCCACACGCGAGAGAAGACGGCTTCGTAACCGGCTTTCGACGGGATAACACTGAAGTCGAAGAGCTTGATCTCCGGTGGGGCGAAGATCTTGTGCTTGGTCCAATTGGTTCGCCCATCGACGCTCTCGGAAAATCCGTGGACGAGATAGTCTTCCTGGTTGGATCCCGCGACGTACCACATTTTCCATTTGCCGTCGGCGTAGATCAAATTTGGCTCGTAGACGCTGTTGTGCTCCCATGATTCTTCTGGAAGGAAGACGGAAGAAGGCTGATCGACCCAGCGATTGCCGTCCCACTCGAGATATCCGATCGTGTATGGGCCCCAGACCTGTTCGGCTCCGCCAGCGTAGTAAATCCGTTCCACCCATTGCTGACGATCCGGGTTCCAGCCTCGAACGTAAGACGGGCAGTGCCGGCCGCCCTTCAGGTCCCATGAAGCGCTGGATTCATATCCGGCGAGAAGGCCGATCTTTGTCGGACTCGTCGGATCGGGTGTTAAGGTCCATCCGGTTGATGACAGCGGCGCACCATCGGGCAGAGAAGCGCTGAAGAGATGGATTCCGGGTTTACCCTTGACGGTGCCGGCGAGATACATCCACCACTTTCCGTCTCGCTTGGTGATCGTGCAGTCCGTCACGCTGCCTGGATCATCGAGCGGAAAAAATCCGTCCTGGGGATCGAAAATCTTAGTTTTGGAGACGATGCGAAAGCTGCGGGGAACGGGGTTCGTGTCTGGATTCATCGCAATCCATTTTCGCATCGCGGGCTCAGTTGACGCAGCGCGAGTCCGTGCAACTCGAAAAATTCATTTACAATTCAGCTACCAGATCCCAGTACTGTTGCGTGGTGAGGACAATGAAAAAACTTGTGTTGCTGATGCTTGCAGTGTCGCTGTGTTCGTATGCCTTGGCGGCGGACGATCAAACCAAAGATACGAAGGTCACGGACCGTGTGCAGGCTGCCGCGGATGTGCTGAATGAGATCGAATCGGCTCCAGATTCCGGTATTCCAGAAGAGATTCTGGGCAGGTCGGAGTGCGTTGCGGTGGTGCCGTCGATGCTGAAGGGTGGTTTCATCGTAGGAGCGAAGTACGGGCGCGGCTTGGCGAGTTGCCGGACGCCGAAAGGCTGGAGTGCGCCGGCATTTTTCACCGTGACTGGCGGGAGTTTTGGATTCCAGATCGGCGGACAGGCGGTCGACTTGGTGATGCTCATCATGAACCAGAACGGTATGCAGCATTTGTTGTCGAGCCAGTTTGCCCTGGGCGCTGACGCTTCGGTGGCGGCGGGTCCGGTCGGGCGCCATGCCGAGGGCAATACGGACTGGAAGATGCGTGCCGAAGTGCTGACGTACTCGCGCGCGCGCGGCATCTTTGCCGGAATCAGCCTGAACGGGGCTGTCATCAAGCAGGACAAAGACAGCACGCGGGATTTTTACGATCACATGGTGACATTCAAGGCGGCGTTGACGGGCGAGGTTGATCCGCCGGCAGCGGCGAATCCATTCCTCAGTACACTTGCCAAGTGGGCGCAGCAAGCAGCGAAATAGCGCAACAGAGGCGGAGCATGTGGGACAGTCAACCGCTCCGCCTTCATTCTTGCTAACGCCTGATCTATTGACCCCTCATCCCTGATGCGGCGGAAACTCGAATACGCGGCAGCGTGGCCGTTCATCAAAATTCTGGGCGCGTTGCCACGTCCGATGGCGCGCGGGTTCGCGATCGGGCTGGGACGGATTGTCTATCTGTTCCACGGCCGGTTGCGACGCGTCGGCCTTCGCAATCTCGGGCTCGCGCTCCCCGAAAAAAAAGAGGCCGAACGGAAACGCATCGTGCGCGGAGTCTTTACCTCGCTGGGCCGTCAACTCGCCGAGTTGTGCCAGTTTCCCCGCTATACGACAGAAAAGGTCGACGAGGTTGTTGTGTATGACGGGCTCGACAATTATCTGCAAGCCCGCGCGCGCGGCAAGGGCGTGCTGTTTCTGACGGCGCATTTCGGGGGGTGGGAGCTTTCGGCGTTCACGCACTCGTTGCATGGCTACTGGCTGCATGTCGTAATGCGGCCCATGGACAATCCGTACCTCGACCGGATGATTGAGAACTACCGCACGATGCATGGCAATAAGACGGTCGCCAAGGATGATTTCGTGCGTGGATTGCTCGCAGCGATGAAGGCGGGAGAGACTGTCGGAATATTGATGGACACGAATATGACTCCGCCACAGGGAGTATTCGTCGATTTTTTTGGAATTCCCGCATGCACGGCCAGCGGACTGGCGCGGATTGCTCTGCGAACGGATGCGGCGGTGGTGCCGACGTTCACGATCTGGGATGAGGCGATGGGCAAGTACCGGTTACGATTCGATCCAGCGCTTGAGTTGATTCGCACGGGCGATTTGGAGCGCGACATTGTTGCAAATACGCAGAAGTTCACCAAGGTGATCGAGGATTACGTGCGGAAATATCCGGATCAGTGGCTGTGGGTGCACCGGCGCTGGAAGACTCGTCCTGACGGAGAGAAACCGCTGTACTGAGAGGCAGGCATGGCGAGAGCGAGGAATGGGTTGGCGTACGCGCTGGCACTGGTCCTGCTGGCTGCAACCCCGATTACGGCGCAGACCTACGCGGGTTCGCCTTATCCGCAGATGCGGATTTCGAATGGTGCGCTAAGGGCCAAGGTCTATCTACCCGACGCGGAGAAGGGCTTTTATCGCGGCATGCGGTTCGACTGGGCTGGCATGATCGGAAGCCTGGAATACAAAGGGCACAGCTACTACGGGCCGTTCTTTGAGAAATTCGACCCGGCAGTGCCGGACGTTGTCATCGGCGATCCAGTTGTCGCGGGTGTGAACAGTGCCGCCAGCGGGCCTGTCGAAGAATTCATCGGGAAAGACGGATTCGCTCTCGGATATTCGGAGGCAAAGCCTGGCGAGACGTTCTGCAAGATCGGTGTTGGATCGCTACGCAAGCCCGATAATGATACCTACAGCTCATATCGGATATATCCGATCGTCGATGGTGGCAAGCGGACGCTGAAGAGCGGTGCTGACTGGATTGAGTTCACGCAGCAAGTCAAGTGTGGATCCGGATACGAATATCGTTATACGAAAACGATTCGGTTTCTCAAGAACGACCCTGTCATGACGATCGAACATCGGTTGACGAATCTTGGAAAGAAAGCAATCGAGACGCAGGTCTACGACCATAATTTCCTGTCGATTGATCATCAGCAGATCGGCCCGGGTATTGTGGTGAGCTTTCCGTTCCTTCCTCGATCTACGCTCGATATGGGCGGCCTCGGCGAGATTCGCGGGAAAGAGCTCCGATTTCCGAAAGATCTGAAGGGCAGTGATACGTTCTACACGGAGTTCGCGGGGTTCAGCAATGATGCATCCGACTACAAGATCCGCGTGGAGAACCACCAATCCGGCGGCGGTGTATTGATCACAGGAGATCAGCCGCTGGCGAATGTAGGAGTGTGGGCGGTGCGAACTGTCGTTGCGCCCGAGCCGTTCGTGAATATCAATGTTCCTGCCGGCCGCGAGTTTCGTTGGGGATACAAATACACCTTCTACACGGTCCCGACCAGCAATCCTCGCTAACGACTATTCCGTGTCCTTTGCTGGAGTGCGACGCTCCGACTGGCGCGGACGTTGATTGTTGCGGTTTAATTCCCCATGGCCTACACGTGGTTCATTCTTCTGCTAGCGGTCTGCGGCACCGCGCTGAGCATGCTCATTCTGCATGGAACCTCCCTCGGGCAAGTCCTGCACGAGGGAATTCCCGACCGTCCTCGGCGGCGATTATTTATTGCCTCGGTTAGTTTCTTCATGACATTCGCCGGAGTGCGAGCCGTGGTTTACGCAGTGCTGCACCAGATTCCGCCATTCCATTTCATCCAGATGGGGGGCCGTCACATTCACCATCTCGTGTTCGGAATCCTGATTCTTCTCTTGGTTGGATACGGGTGGTTATGCGAGGTAGGCGTCGGAACGGATGGCTCGATTTTTGTGGGACGGCTGATGTCCATTCTCTATGGGGTGGGGGCAGCTCTTACGCTCGACGAATTCGCGCTTTGGCTGAATCTGAAGGATGTCTACTGGTCGAGCCAAGGACGTAGCAGCATCGATGCCGTGATCCTGTTCGGAGCGTTACTGGCGATCGGCGCGTGGGGCGCGCCGCTCTGGAATTGGCGCCGGAAGAAAAAGACGCCATCAGCGTCGAATTAGGCCGGAGCCGGAGACCCAATGTGCCGGAACGATTGCGACTGACTGACCATCAGCAGGGCGGTTTGTCCCAGGCGTTCAAGGACGGCGAGATCGCCCTCATCAAATGCGAAGCTGTGTGGCGAGAAAACTTCAATCAGCCCGACCACGCTGCGCTCGTAACGGATCGGCGCGGCCGCGATGGAGCGAATTCCGAGTTTGCGGCATATCTCCGGCACGACACGGTGATCGGTGGTGGCATCATCACAGCGCAGAGCCTTCCCTGAGCGGATACATTCACCGGAAAATCCTGAATTGACGTCCAACCGGGTGCCGAGGGGAGGGCCTCCGCTTCCAACACTGGCGCGGCACATCATCGGTCCGCCATCCACAAGGGCGATCGCAGCACCGCCCCCTCGCAGAAGAGTTCGCGCACGATCACTAATGACACGCAGTGCTGCATTCAGGTCAGACCCGAGCGAATGAAACTCATACTGAACCGACGTGGAGACTGGTGGACGAGTATCTCGTGGCTCATGTCCCGACTCGGCTTCGAGGCGGATGGATCGAGTTTCCGCAGAGCGAGTGCTGCTCGATAAATTCGTGCTCGTGCCCAAGACTCGATCGACCGTGAGTTTGGGCGCCTTTCGGCTTGGGGCTTGGTCATTGAGCGCGAGCCAGTGATCGATCCGGCGGCGCGCCTCTTCCGGCAGTTCTGAAAAGCGCACTCCGGCCCGGCCCAGCGCGTCTGCCCATGCGATGTAGCCGGTCGTTTCAAGATGCACATCGGATCCCGGCAGATCGAGACGAAGATGGAGCCGGCGGTCCGCTTGAGGCCCGGCGTCGAGCGGGACCACGGTTTGCATGGACAGTCCCTGCTCGCTCAGGTCGAGAATCATGCCTCCGGTCACACCATCGAAGCTGGCGAAGACCGGACCATTCACTTTATGTCGGACACAACTGCGACGCTCAGGGAACATCTCCGGCCTTGATCCGTGCGTTTGTCGTGCTCTGGGCACAGGATTCTGCGTTCGGAAGCATGGGAGCCCGCACTCTTCTGCTTGAAAAAAATGTAAGTGGAGACGGCTGTTCAGATGATCGGATGAAATCCTGAGAGTGGGAAGTACACGACAGGATTCTCCGTCCGGATGTTTTCGCACGGAAAGGAGATTGACGAGCCGTTTTCCGGTGCGCATTCCGGGTAAAATTGGAACTTCTTATGAATACATTCGAACAAATCGCAGAACGTGAGCGGCAGTTTCTTTTAACGACGTATAGCCGGTATCC
Organism: uncultured Acidobacteriota bacterium; assembly: GCA_963793945.1. Taxonomy (GTDB): domain Bacteria; phylum Acidobacteriota; class Terriglobia; order Terriglobales; family Acidobacteriaceae; genus Sulfotelmatobacter. The sequence goes on from CAWCCE010000010.1 coordinate 189,451, forward strand.
CGTAGTGCTGAGCCGCGGCAAAGGCGTATTCCTCTTTGACATCGATGGCAAGCGCTATTTGGATTTCGTTTCCGGGCTGGGCGTGAATGCCCTAGGCCAAGCGCATCCGCGGATTGTAAAGGCGATCCGCGACCAGGCGGCGAAGCTTGTGCATGTTTCGAATCTGTACTATCACGAGTATCAGGGACCGCTGGCAGAGAAACTCTGCGCTCTTTCCGGATTGAACCGCGCTTTTTTCTCGAACAGTGGAACGGAAGCGATCGAGGGCTCGATTAAGCTGGCGCGGCTTGCGGGGCATCGGGCGGGAGGGGAAGTGAAGTCCAAGCTGGTGGCGCTGGATGGTTCGTATCACGGGAGAACCTTTGGAGCACTCTCGCTAACCGGACAGGAAAAACATCGAAAAGGCTTTGAGCCGCTGCTTGACGACGTGACGTTTGTGAAGCAGAACGATCTGGAAGGTCTGCGCGCGGCGGTCACCGACAATACCTGCGCGATTGTGCTGGAGCCGATTTTCGGCGAAGGTGGAATCTACGAGTGTTCGGTGGAATTCTTGCGCGAGTGCCGAGCGCTGGCCGATCGTCATAAGGCGGCATTAATCTTCGACGAGATTCAATGCGGCTTGGGCCGGACGGGGACAATTTTCGCGTTCCAGAGTTTCGGAGTTACACCGGATATCGTGGCGATAGCAAAGCCGATTGCAGCGGGACTTCCTCTCGGCGCGTTTATCGCGAAGGAAGAATTCGCGACGGCGATTTCACCGGGGCAGCATGGAACAACCTTTGGTGGCGGCCCGCTGGCTTGCCGCGTTGCGCTGGAATTCCTAGCCATCGTAGAAGAAGAAAAGCTCCTGGAGAATGTCAATAAGGTCGGAGCCTATCTGCAGCAGCAACTCAAAGAAGTTGTGGAGAAGAAGGCGGCCGCGATCGGAGTGCGCGGACGTGGATTCATTCAGGGAATTCAGCTGGAGATCCCGGCGCGTCCGATCGTGGATGCGGGGCTCGCTGAAGGAGTTTTATTTAACAGCACCCAGGACACGGTAGTGCGCTTTCTGCCCCCGTTCTTGATGGAGGAGAAACATGTGGACAAGGGAATTCGCGTGCTGAAGAAACTGCTGGGGAAGAAACGGAAGGCCGCATCGTAAAGCAAATAGGGGAGCGAGCCAATCGCGCCATCGTTGCGTCGCAAAAGAGCGCGATGCATCGCGCGGCTTGCACAGATCCTTCAGCGAGCAAAGTGCGCCCGCATCGGGATGACAATGCGAAAAAAACGGGGAGCCGAGGCTCCCCAAAGTGAAGCGACAGAGGCGTTGTTTCACTTAGATAGAGTCCGGCGAATGGGAAAGAGTTGTCCTTGAGGCTGGAAGATTTTCGGGCGAGTGAAAAGCGGAATGAGCGAAGTTCAGGAGATCCAGGCGAGCGCTGTTCCGACTCTGGGCAAGGGCATCGACGAGTGCTGGATGGATTTGGATGGCGCGCGAATGCGGTATTTGCGTGCCGGATCAGGGCCTCCGCTAATTCTGCTTCATGGGTTGCTGGGATATTCGTTCTCCTGGCGCTATGCCATGCCTGCGCTTGCGCCGTACGCAAGCGTATTTGCTCCCGACCTACTGGGCGCAGGATTCTCGGATCGGCCCAAGGGCATCGACCACTCGATGCGGGGAACTGCGCGGCGCGTTCTCGAATTCGCCGAAAAGCTGGGACTGTCGACATTTGATCTACTGGGGACATCGCGAGGTGGGGCGGTGGCCATGTGCGCGGCAGCGGAATGCGTGAGCTGCAATGCTTCCAAACTTAAGTTGCGGAAATTGGTGCTCGCCTGCCCGGTGAATCCATACTCAGCGCACGGAAAGCGGTTGGCACCATTTTTCGGGACATTTCTTGGCGCGGGCTTGTTTCGTGCAGGATTGCGGATGAGCCGCGTGCAGCAGCTCTATCCTTACTGGCATGGGCGCATGTTCGGCGATCCGAAGAAGATTCCTCCCGGCAGTTTGGAAGGATATAAAGCGCCGTTGGCGATTCCGGGTTTGTTCGAACATGGGTTGAGTATCGTGAAGACGTGGAGCACCGATCTGAAAGAACTTGAGAGCCTGCTTCCGAAGCTTGCCTCGATTCGGACACTTCTGATGTGGGGCACGAAGGATCCGGCTGTCTACTTTTCCTCAATGGAGCTGCTGGCCCGGCATTTTTCCAATGTGCAGACGGTTGTTTTTCCAAGAGTGGGACATCTGCCGTACGAAGAGTGTCCGGAGGCGTTTAATCGGGCGCTAATCGAGTTTCTGACAAAGTGAATCGTCGAAATTGATTGTTCGGTGCGAGCGGGAAGCAAACTAGCGACCGCCGACGGGGCGCCGGCCTTCTGGCATCGTACCTACGGGACCGCATGACTCAATCCATTCTCGATGTGTTGCGGAATGCGATTGTGCACTATGGATATTGGGCGGTGGGGGTGGCGCTGCTGCTCGAGAATGCCGGCATCCCAGTGCCGGGCGAAACGATCCTGCTGATGGCAAGCTTCCTTGCTTATTCCCAGCACGAACTGCAGCTTTCGTGGATCATCCTGGTCGCTACGATCGCGGCAACGATCGGAGACAACTTGGGATTTGCCCTCGGATACTACGGAGGACGTCCGCTGCTGGTGCGTTACCAGTCCATTTTTCGCATTCGGCCCTCAACGCTGGAGCGAGGGGAGAAGTTGTTCGATCGGTATGGGCCGGCAACGATCTTCTTTGCGCGCTTTGTCTTCGGTATGCGAATCATTGCCGGACCGATGGCGGGCGTGCTGCGAATGCAGTGGCGGAAATTTCTGATTTTCAATTTTTTGGGCGCTGCTTTGTGGGTGTCCGTGATCTCGGGTGCTGGATATCTGTTCGGGCAGCACTGGCATCGGCTAGAGAGAATCATCAAACGATTCGATGTGGCCGTTGCAATTGTGGTGATTCTGGCTCTGGTTTGGGTGTGGTGGCGGAAGCGCAGCGAGAACGGAGCAGCATCTGGGAAGTAACCATGTGCATGGGTGGAGGGTCGAAGTCTGAGGCTATACTGTGCCGAAGTGTCGCGGGTCATTCGGGGCGATGGGGCGATTATCCGTGGCAGTGCAATGAATTACACCGGCTGCGTCCGAGCCGCAATTCGGACGAGGAGGAACATGTGAAAAAGACTGGGTTTCTAACTCTGCTCATCATGGCAACGGTTCTCTTTACGCTGGCCTTTCCGGCGGCGGCAGCCGGACCTAAGGCTCCAGCAGTTCCAGCACCCGTAGTGGCTCCGGCCCCGGCACCTGCAGCCGCCATGCCCGCGCCTCCGCATCCGCACATCCACGAGGCTTTGGAAGCAATGCGGGCGGCCAAGCATCATCTGGAAAGCGCAGAACACGACTTCGACGGACATCGCGTGGAAGCGATCAAGCACTTAGACATGGCGATCCACGAAGCCGAGATCTGCGAATCGATGAAGTAAAGCTCGATCAAGAACGGAAGATTCAAAACAAAAGGCAGCGTCTTTGGGCGCTGCCTTTCTTTATTGGCTCGGAGGTTGAGTGGCTGGGGGAGCCGTCGGCTGGTTCGTTGGTTGGGCCGGGGGAGCCGGCTTCGGCGGAGGAGCGGGCTTATGTTCCCCGAAGGTATATCCAACGGAAACGCCCACGCGGAAAACGTTATTAGAGTGAAACTCGCGGTTGTTGAGAATGTAGTTCCAATGCGCCTCAGGACGAACGAAGAAGTTTCTCCACGGGGCGTACTTCACGCCAACGCCAAAATGCAGAAGGAAATGGTTGCTGTTCAAGCTAGTGCTGCAGCCGCCAGTAGGAATGTTGCAATCGTTCACCTGGTTGTAGAACAGCAGTGATTCCGCGCCAATTCCCGCCATGAAGTCGCCACGAGTTTTGCGGGCGAGATGGCTGGTATAAACACCGTTGGCGTCGTAGAAGATCGCTCGATAAGGCTGGAAGTCGTTGTAGTTTCCCTGGTGGTAGCGGAACGCTCCTTCGGCGAGGATACCGAAATGATTCGGCAGGACATATTCGACGCTCGCGCCGGGATACACCCCGCCCTTTTCAGCCGGAGGAAGAAATCCGACAGAGGCGGTGGGATTTTTGGGAGACCAAATTGTACTGCCGCCAACTGCAACGTCCACTGTTTGAGAACGCGCTGCGTTGGCTGTGACGACAAGCGCGCATGCGAATGCGAACGAAGAGAACCTTCTCAATCCTGCCCCCCTAAGAGCGTGATCGGCATTTCCACGAAAGCAGGCCGGACAGACGCCTAAGGGTGAGCGAGAAGCGAACCCTGCGCCCGGGACAATTCAGCCGCCGTCAGCCCAACGGCATCTACTCTGGACCACCGATAGTGTAACCGATCGATGCGCCCACGCGGATGATGTTGCCCGAGCTGAAGAAATCAGTGTTGTTCAGGATGTGATAGTAGTGCGCCTCGGGGCGGACGAAAACGTGGCCCCAAACGTAGTAGCGGATACCGCCGCCAATGTCGACCAGGAAGTGGTTGCTGCTGCTATAGCAGGCGCCAAAATACACGCAATTGCTGGTCGGCTGATATCCATAAAAGCGGGTGCTCTGCCAACCGATGCCCGCCATCAGATCAGCTCCGACCTTCTTACTCAGACGGGGCTGGTAGACGCCATTGAAGTCGAAGAGGATAGGGCGATACGGCTGACCAAGTCCAGCGAAGTCACCCTGTCCACCTCTCCACGAGGCGTCGAATCCAACACCGAGACGCTTGTGAAAGATTACGTCGGCGCTGATGTTGGGGTACAGACCTCCCTTTTCCGGGCAAACCAGATTGATAAAGCCCGACGCGCCGCAATCGGCGGCCCCGGGAGACATGACGGTTCCGAATCCAAGCATGGCGTCCCCCTGTTGGGCGGAAGCGAAATTAGCAACAGCTAGAAAGGTGAAGATGGCAGCGAGGAAGGCAAACTTTCTCAAGACGAACCTCCTGTGGATTAGGCCTGCTGGCGAGTAAGATGCCATCGCCAAACCTTTTGGATGCAAGTGCCTGGGTAATCTAGGCCCATGATAAATTCAGCCGGAACCGAATTACAAATGGACGAACCTTAGCCTTCACTGGCCGGAACTCTGACCAGGCGAGCGAACAGGCGCTCAGCGGCGTACAAAACTCAACCCAGGACTGTGCAGAAAGTTGCGTGCTATGGCACCGGATCCGGCAGAAAGGTGAGCTCGTGTGCCAATGAGACTCTTACCGCTTTCCCGAGGTGCCGCCTCCGCCGTAGGAAACGTGGTCCATCGCAATGGGCCCTCCTCCGAGGAAGATGAGCGCGAAGGCGAGGGCAGCGAGAGCGAGGGGAAACTCGTATCCGTGATCGCCGGTCATTCCGTTGTGCCAGTTGACCTTCCAGATGGCGACGATTAGATCGACGCAAAGGGCGAATGCGGCGGCCCGAGTAAAGAGTCCGACTAATATCAACATGCCGCCCGCGAACTCAGCGAAAGAGGAAACATAACCGAGCCACGCGGGAATACCGAGGCTTGCCACGAGGCGCACATGGTCGTGAAGATGACGGAAAAGGTTCTGGTAGCCGTGTGCGACCATGACCGCGCCCAGGGCGAGACGCATGACAAGAAAGGCCAGTGGCTGCAAGCGGTCTAGATAACGCACGACTGTCTCCCAGAGGACCGAATAGATTAACGCAGTCCGTGGTACACGAGGCCGATTATTCGATTGCGCGGGGGTTGCAGTTTTGATAACGTTTGTTCGCCGTAAAACGCCAGCCTCGTCCCCGCAAGGCGCGTTCCCGGCTTCTTTTTGTCCCGGGTCCAGAAAATTTCGCAAACGGATGCGTAGATTGCTCGCGCGTTCCCTACCGAACTCTGGCAACTAAATGAACGTTTTGAGCCGAGGAGCTTCCGATGGAGTGGATGATGGATATGGTGCGTAAACAGTTTCTGCCGAAATATGCCGTAATCGCGATGCTGGTTTTGGTTCCAGCATTACTTGCCGCTCAGGAGAAGAAGGCCCCAAAGCCGAGTGCCCCAGCGCCGCATGCCGCGCCTGCGCACAATTCCGCGCCGGCACAACACTCAACTACGCAGGGCCACACGGCACCGGGGAACTCAGCAGGACGACCCGGAACAAGCAACGCCGGCCGACCGGGCTCCAATTCACCAAGCCGCTCCGGACCGGGCGGAAACAACAGTGGTCGCACGGGTATGAACAACACGGGACGGACCGGTCCGAACAACTCGATGGGACGGCCAGGTGGAAACATGAACGCGGGCGGCCGCGGAGCCAACGGTCACGTCGCTCCGGGACGACAGGTTTCCCTCCGCGGCGGAGGATCGGCGAGTATCCGGCCAAACGGTCAGATCCGATCCGTGAACCGCAACGGAATGCAGATTAACCGTGGCATGCATGGCGGCCGAACGGTGATTGCCACGCATAACGGAGCTCGCGTTGTTACGACGGGACGCGGTGGATACGTGCAGCGTGCCTACGTGGTACGCGGTGGACGCTCTTACTACTCGCGCACGTATTACTATCACGGCGTTTACAGGAGCGGTGTTTACCGCGGCTACTACTACGGCGGACGTCCATATTACGGCTACTACCCTGCTTATTATTATCAGCCTGCGTATTACGGCTGGGCCTACAATCCGTGGCCAGCGCCGGTCTATTACGGCTGGGGCTGGGGAGCTGCGCCGTGGTACGGGTATTACGGCCCGTATTATGCGCCGTACCCGGTGTATCCAACCGCAGCTTTTTGGCTGACGGACTTCATGATCGCAGCCACTTTGCAGGCTGCTTATGAATCGCAAGCGAACGCGACTGGATGGCTGCAGTTACCCGCCGATGGAAACCTCATAGCCAGTTTGACTCCATTCCTGCCGGCGGAAGCGGAAACCGCGAAGCTCAGTCCCGAGGTCAAGCAAGCCCTGTCGGACGAAGTGAAAGACACAATTGCAGCCGAGCAGGCGGAAGCGTCTAAAGGCAAAGCAGCCGGCTCTGGAGGGCAGCCCGCAAATTCCAACGAAGCGCCTCCCGCGCTTGATCCGAAATTTAAGACGTTTATGGTCGCTTCGGACATGAGCCTAGTGGCGGACGGTGACGAGTGTCCTCTCTCGCAAGGAGATGTCATTCAGCGCACGACCGACACACCGGACGGCGACGGCAACGTGAACGTTAAGGTCGTCGCCAGTACGAAATCGGACTGCGCAATCGGCAAGGAGGGGCCAGTCTCAACGGACGATCTGCAAGAGATGTACAACCACTTCCGTGAGGGACTGAAAGATGGAATGGGAGAACTCGCCAAGAAACAAGGCACGGGCGGGCTTCCGAAGGCCCCCGATACCACCACTGTGGATGGCGATGTCCCCGCTCCTCCGCCGGACAAGAACGCGGAAAAGACGCTGCAGGATCAGCAGACAGCTGCCGACCAGACGGAGTCTGAGGTTAAGCAGGAAGCTGGTTCGGGCGGTGGAAGTCAGTAACAGCTGAAAGAGCAATCGGGACGGGAGCATCGATGGTGGTGCTCCCTCTCGAAAAAAACATCTCTGTAGTGCATCCAGACAAGAAAGATTCCGCGGGAGGGATTCACGATGTGGAGGCAGTCAAAAGCGCTAATTCCAGGATTTGCCCTGGGTTTGATGATCATCGCGCAGGCTGGAGCGCAGGCGCCCAGTCTTCAAGAGCAGTTGGCCGCACAATACAAACTGGCGAAATTAGGCTCAGACACAAACGGAGTTTCGGTGACCGATCCGGGAACTCTGCTGGAAGTTAAAAAAGGCGGCATACTCGGCGTGCCCGGCTCAGACAAGTCGCCCCTCACCACGAAATATGAAGGCGGAACGGTTCATTCGCCAAGCGCGCTCATGGTGGCCGGGAAAAAATCGTTGCTCGGACATTTCGCAACCACGCAGTCGCAGGGACAGACGACGAAATTATTTGCAATCGGCGACAAAGCATACCCCACGAAAGTCGACGTCAACCTAGACAAAGACACAGTTTCGATGCTGATCGTGGCTTGCGACACCTGCAACAAGACTGATCCTCCTTCCGCCAACAAGGCGCAGGTGGTCTTTCAATTCCCCAAGGGGTCGTTAACGAAGGCCAGTGCTGGCGACGTGGAAGATACGATCGGGCAACTGCTTGCCATCAGCGATGACACCCAGCAGCAGGATCAGGGCGGGCAGCAGCAAGGTCAGGATCAGGGCCAAGGGCAAGGCCAGGGCCAGGGCGGCCAAGCGCAAGGACAGCAGCAACAGGCTCAACCGGAAACGATCCAGATGGGAATGACGATGGATCAAGTGCAGGGCGCGCTGGGAACGCCGGAGAAAATCGTCAATCTCGGTCCCAAGCAGATTTATGTCTACAAAGACCTGAAAGTGACGTTCTTCAACGGCAAGGTTGTCGACGTTCAGTAACAACGGGATGGTTTCGGCGGGCCGAGCAAGGCCCGCCGAAACAACAAGTTCGGCGAGTGATACAGTACCTCCGTACCGTGCCTAGTACTTCAGTTACTCCTTTCCGCATGACCGGCCTCCCTTCTGTCGCTCTACACCAGTAATAGCGTTAGTTCCATAATCAACCACTACATATAGAAGTATCCTCCTGTCGCATATTTCCCAAATTCCAAGAAACGGGCAAAAAACCCAATAAAACGCGGAGATTCGCTTGGAGCCGGGGTTTTTCAAGGCTGATATATGCTCGGGACACCGAAAGCCCTCGGAGCCGATATTGAGGGTGAAGGGAGTCTCCTGAAGCAAACCTGTGCGCGAAGGGCGACCAGGCAGAAGGAAGCAGCGGGAGCACAAGGAACTATGGCCGACTCGCGAGAAGTGATGAACATTCGCCAGGCGTCACAGTATCTGGGCGTGAGTCCGGACACGCTGTACAAGTACGTCGGTGAACAGAAGATTCCCGCGTTCAAGCTGGGCAACCGCTGGCGCTTCAAGAAATCGCGACTGGACCAGTGGATGGAAGAGAAGTCGAGTGAGATGGAATCGCCGGTAAGGCGGAAACCGAAAGCGGCAACGAAAGCAGCGGGTCAGAGTTAACAAAAACGTCGCGGGCGGAAATGCCCGCGCCACACAAAAGGTGGGCACATGTTTGGATTGGGATCGAAGTCCATTGTTGGCCTGGATGTGGGCTCCTCAAGCATTAAGGCGGTGGAGCTCAAGAAGAAGGGTGGGCAGATTGAAGTCGCGCACCTCGGTCTGGAGCCGCTATCGTCCGACATCGTCGTCGATTCGATGATTGTGGACTCGGGCACGGTATCGAGCGCGATCTCCAAGCTGTTCCTCGAAAACCAGATCAAAACCAAGGCCGTGGCCACCGCGGTGAGCGGTCACTCAGTGATCGTGAAGAAGATATCGCTGCCCTCGATGAGCGACCAGGAATTGGCCGAGACCATCGAGAAAGAAGCGGCGCAGCACATTCCCTTCGATCTGGCCGATGTGAGCCTGGACTACCAGATTCTTTCTGACGAAGTGGGTACTCCGCAAATGGACGTTCTCCTCGTCGCCGTCAAGAAGGACAAGATTCTGAACTACACCAACGTACTCTCGATGGCGGGGCGTACCCCGGCTATCGTCGATATCGATGCGCTGGCTCTGCAGAACTGCTACGAGTACAACTACCAGCCCGCGCCGGGCCAGGTGGTGGCTCTCTTGAACCTTGGCGCCAGCGTCATGAACATCAACATCGTGAAAGGCACGACGCCGCTGTTCCCGCGCGACGTCAGCGTGGGTGGACACCAGTACACCGACTCGCTGCAGAAGGAACTGGATCTGAGCTTTGAAGACGCCGAGTCGCTCAAGCTGGGCAACAAGGTGGGTACGGTGAGCGAAGACGCGAAGCAGCCGATTCTGCAGCAGGTGACGGAAATCATCGTGCTGGAAATTCAGAAGACGTTCGACTTCTTCCGCGCCAGCGCGGCAGGCGAGCACATCGAGAAGATCTACCTGGCAGGCGGATCTTCGAAGGTGCCGGGCTTGATGGAGGCGTTGCGGCAGGAATTCTCGATGCCGGTGGAACTGTTGAATCCCTTCCAGCGAGTGACGCCTCCGGTCGAGGGACATGGAGCGGAGCTGGTGGAACAGAACCCTGGCCAGATGGCAGTAGCGGTGGGCTTGGCCCTGAGGAGCTTTGAATCCCTATGATCAAAATCAATCTGCTCGAAAATTCAAAGGGGAAGGGCAAACGCGGAGGCGGCGGTGGCCCGTCAATGCCCACAATGGAAATGGGCGATATGGGGTCGCCCAAACTGAAGGTCCTGGCGGTACTTGTGATCTTCGGCCTGGCCAACCTGATGTACTGGTACCACCTAGATCGTCAGAGCAAGGCCATCGAAGTCCGCATGCAAGCCGCGGAGAAGCATAACCGCGAACTAGCCGACGTGAAAGCTCAGTTCCTGGAGCGCCAGACCCAAGCCAACAACTATAAGCGTCGCGTCGATGTCATTGATGGTCTGCGCCAGAACCAGACCGGGCCTGTGAATCTGCTGGCCATGCTGGGCGAGACGGTGAACGGTACCGAAGCCGTCTGGCTGAGCAAGATGGACGATACCGGAGCATCGGTCAACCTGGAAGGCACGGCGTTGAGTGCAGACGCAGTCGCGAACTTGATTGCCAATCTGCAGAAGACCGGGTTCTTCAAGACGGTCGAGGTGAAGGAAACGTTCCAGGACGACCAGATTAAAGACATGCAGGCGTTCCAGTTCACCCTGACCTGCGAGAAGGGAAAGTCGTAAGGACAGACCTATGGCGAACTTCAGCGAACTGTCAGGAATCAAGCAGTGGGGTGCGGTGATCCTCGGGGGAGCGATTGTATCGGCGGCCCTGTACTTCACCGTATTCAAAGGCCAGGATGAGAAGAACGCTTCGGCACAGCATGCGTTGGAAGACAAGATCCGCGAGAACAACGAACTCGAGTCTTACCGGCCCAAGCTGAAACAGATCGAGCAGCAACTGGCGGAGCTTAAGCAGCAGCTGGAAATCGAGCAGCGCATTGTTCCCGATGAGAAGAAAGTTGACGGGTTCATTGAAATGCTTGATGGCGAAGCGACGAAAGCGGGCGTGGAGCTACGCCGCTACGCCGCCAAAGACCTCAAGCAGCAGCAGTACTACACGGAAGTTCCTTTCGACATGGAGCTGGACGGCCCGTACTACTCGATGCTGGGCTTCTTCGACCGTGTGAGCAAGTTGGAACGCATCGTCAACATCAGTGGGCTCACGGTGTCGTCGACCAGGACGCCGAGCGGAGCAAAGGTAAAGCACACGTATCAGTACGCGCCGAACGAGAGCGTAGTTGCTTCGTTCACTGCGACCACTTATTTCAGTCACGATTTGACACCTTCCGCGGCAGGCCCCGGAGTTAAACCCGGAACGCCGGCGGCGAAGTAGGCAAACCTATGAAGACGGCGATGAAGCTGACGACAGGCATTTTCGCAATGGCAATGATGGTGGGCGGATCTGTGGCCGCGCAAGCCCAGAGCACGGACGCCATCGATCAAGCACGCAGCATCGCAAAATCGCTGCAGAGCAAACAGGCAACCGATAGCAATGCGGCACTGAATGCTGCGGGGACGCCGAGTGCGAGCAAGCCGTCGCCCGGAGCACCAGCACCTGCGGTGAAGCCTGCAACGATTCCGAATTCCAAGACCGTCGTAGCAGCTTCGACGCCAGCCTCTTCTGAGCACAACCAGCTTAAAAAGGTGAATGTGGTTCCAAACGGGGACAGCATTCAGGTGGAGATCAGCTCCAGCGAAGCGGTGACTCCGAGGGTGAGCAAGATGAGTTCGCCCGCGCGCGTAGTAGTTGAGTTGCCGGGAACGGTCGTCGCCAGCGCGCAGAACAAGATTCCCGTCGGCAGCGACGGAGTAAAGGGTGTGCGCATCGGCATGGATGGCAAGAATCCTCCGACGACCAGCGTCGTTGTGGATCTCGACAAAGCTCTGGCCTATGAAATAGCTCCCGGACCGGCAGGCAAGTTGATCCTTACGCTCCACACGAGCGGAGCGGCGCCGACGATTGCGAAGAGCAGCCCGGTTTCGGCAGCGAAGGTTCCAGCGCAGAAAGCGCCTGCCCCGGTGGTTCAGAAAGAAACGATTGCGAAAGCAGTAGTCGCTCCGAAAGTCGTAGCAGCGAAACCTGCGGAAGCTAAGGTTGCAGTCGCAAAGGTTCCGGATGCGAAACCAATTCCTGTTGCCGCTAAGGCGGAGCCCAAACAGCAGGCTAAGACCGTGGTCGCGGCGAAAGCCGCGCCTCCGGTCAGCGCACCTGTAGCAGTTCCGGCTCCGGCTAAGGTCGCGGAAGCACCCAAGCCGGAAGAAAAGAAGTGGGCGATGAACGGGAAGCGCGATCCGTTCTTTAGCCCGGTGGTTCAGCAGGGTGGATCCGGGTGCTCGACCGGCAAGAAGTGCCTCGAGATCGGAGCCATCAATCTTCGCGGTGTGATCAAGTCCGACACCGGATTCATTGCAGTGGTCACCAACAATATGAACAAAGCGTATTTCTTGCGAGAGAACGACCCGGTGTTCAACGGCTACGTGGTGAAGATCACGGGCGATTCCGTGACGTTCCAAGAGACCGTGCAAGACAAGCTGGGTAAGTCGTTTACGCGGGAAGTCGTGAAGAAGATCTTTACTCCGGCGGTTTAAGCAGGGCGGTCGACTCCGGAAACCGGGGCGCCGAAATCAAGTTGCAGAAGGACACGCGGGCCAGGCCCGCGGGTGGGGAGAGGCGAAATGCGAAAGCAACAACTGACAATGTTCGTATCGTTGCTGTTGACGGTGGGCGCAGCTGCCCAGACGCCAAGCCAGCTCGATCGAGTCAACGTAGTCCGGGACACGGACAATATCCGAGTCGAGATGAGCTCCCAAGGCGCGATTACGCCGAGGGTTAGCACTCTGACCTCGCCCGCCCGCATCGTGGTGGATCTGCCGGGAACCATTAAGGCGACCGAGCAGAAAAACATCGCGGTTGACGCCGCAGGCGTCAAGGACGTGCGGATTGGCGTGGGTAGCCAGTCGCACCCCGCGACGCGCGTCGTGGTCGATCTCGAGAAGGCGTGCAAGTACGATCTGACGCCTGGATCCGCCGGCAAGCTCATATTGACCTTGCATGCGAACGCCGTGGCCCATGCTGCCGCCGAGACCAAGACCGTGGCTGCGAGCTCGCCGGCGGCGGTTAAGGCCGATGTGCCCGCTACGACGCCGGCAACCCAGGCTTCCGCTTCGCCCACCGATTATGTATTTGTCGAGCCTTCGTACAAGGCGAAGACCGAAGCAAAGGCTGACATGCCTGCGGACGAACCAACGGTTCGCGCGCAGGAAGCTGCAGCGAGATTCTCCGACAAGACCGCAGCAGATCTGATTCCGGTGAGCGAGCATGCGGCTCAGGCCCAGAATGCGGCGCCGGCGATTCAGCCGGCGGTGAATCTGGCGGCCGAGCAAAAGGCTCAGGCGGGACAACAGGCTTCGACCACCGGGCCGAAATACACGGGCGAGCCGATTTCGGTCAACTTAAAAGACGTCGACCTGAAAGATTTCTTCCGTCTGATTCACGAGATCAGCGGTCTGAATGTGGTTCTCGATCCGACCGTGCATGGCACACTGACCATCGTCCTCGACGATGTGCCGTGGGATCAGGCTCTCGACATCGTCCTGAAGAACAATGACTTGGCGCGTGAACTGGAAGGAAATGTTCTGCGCATCGCTACCGTGGATACGTTGAAGCACGAAGCCGATGCTCGCCGGGCACAGATTGAATCGGAGGCGCTGGCGGTCGAGAAAGTTTCGGTGACCCGCTTCCTGAGCTACGCCAAGGCGAAGGATGTCGCCGTCACGGTAAAGAAATTCCTGTCACAGCGCGGCGACGTTGTGGCGGATGATCGCACCAATGCCGTGATCATCAACGACATTCCGAAAGCGATTCCCACCATTGACCGCCTGCTCACGCAACTGGACCGCAAGACACAGGAAGTTGAGATCGAAGCCCGAGTGGTTGCCGCAACCCGGCAGTTTGCCCGCGACATCGGCACGCAACTCGGATTTGGCTGGGGCAACGGCCATAGCGCCATCGGTGGCAATGCCAGTGCAGGCTCGTCGCCGACGACGGTCAGCGGCCTGACGCCTGGTTACATCACTGTTCCAGGAACGAATAGCGGTTCAACAAATGGTTCTTCGATCCCGCTGTTCTCGAACTTGGGCGCGACGTCACCGACCAGCGGCTTTACGTTCCTGAACGCCAGCAACACCGTGCGTATCGACGCGGTGCTCTCGCTGGCTGAATCGCGCGGCTTGCTGAAAGTGCTCTCGCGTCCGCGAGTCGTAACCCAGAACAACATCCAGGCTCTGGTAAAACAGGGCGTGCGGGTGCCGATCGTGACCCTGGCGCAGTTGGGCGGTCCTCCGACTGTAACCTACGTCGACGCGTTTCTGCGCTTGACAGTGACTCCGCAGATCACGTCGGAAAATACCATCTTCCTGAACGTCGACGTGGAAAACACCACGCCGAACTTTGGTCAGGAAGTTCAGGGCAACCCCGAACTCATCACGCAGCAGGCGACAACGCAGGTACTGGTGACCGACGGCGGCACGGTGGTGATCGGCGGCGTCATCCAGACCCAGAACTCGATCAACATCACGCAGGTTCCGTTGCTGGGCAACATTCCGGTACTCGGCAACCTGTTCAAGCACACGCAGGTCAACACCTCGAACCAGGAGCTGATTTTCTTCATCACGCCGCGAATCATTCAGACATAGCAGCGTAATTCGAAGATTAGAACCGCCGGTTTCCGCGAAGAACCTGTCCCGGAACCGGCGGTTTTGCTTTTTCCGTCCACCCTGATTCCTGTCGAATACCCTCGACTCACCCGATATCCGGCACTCGGCACTTCTTGTTAAACTCAGCGGTAATGGATTTCCTTGCGCGCCAAGCCAAGCTCCGGGAACACCTCGCCACGACCCGGTTCGACGGATTGCTGATCAGCCATCTCCCTAACATCCGATATCTTTGCGGCTTCACTGGCAGTGCTGGGTTGCTGCTTGTCGAAGAGGCGGGCAGTGTCTTCTTTACTGACGTCCGTTACGACATCCAGGCCCACGAAGAGGTGAAGGCATCGAAGATTGTGATCGCACGAAAAGCAGTAATGCAGGCGATCGGTGATCATCTTGGCCGCCGTCGTCGCCGTAAGGCATGGCACATCGGCATCGAGGCGGAGCATTTTACGGTTGCGGACAAGAAGCGGTTCGCCAAGCTCACGCCATCCGGTGTGGCTTTGAAGGACGCTCCTCCGATTGTCGAGCGCGCCCGCATGGTGAAAGATGAGAACGAACTGCAGAAGACCCGAGCTGCCGTTGCCTTGGGCGCGAAGCTATTCGATCGGGCGGTCGAAGTCTTGCGCCCGGGATTGAAAGAGGTGGACGTTGCTGCGGAGATGGAGTTGGCGGCCCGCCACGCGGGGGCAGAGCAGATGTCGTTCCCCACCATCATTGCCTCCGCCGCGAGATCAGCCTTACCCCACGGGCGGGCGTCTGAACAGCAGATCCGAGCAGGCGGATTCGTGGTCTGTGACTTCGGTGTTATACTTTCAGGTTATTGTTCAGACCAGACTCGTACTGTATGGGTTGGCGCTGTGCCAGTCGATGCACGTCAGGCATACGATGCCGTTCGCGAAGCACAGCAGGCAGCGATCGAAGCGGTTCACCCGGGAATTCCGGTCGGCGAAGTCGATGCTGCGGCGCGGAAGGTATTGCAGAAGGCTGGCTTAGGGCGCTACTTTACGCATTCGACCGGACATGGAGTGGGGCTGGAGATCCACGAAAGCCCGCGCGTCGCAAACGGGCAACGTGAGATTCTGCAGCCCGGGATGGTCATTACCATTGAGCCGGGGGTATACTTCCCCGGCAAATGGGGTGTGAGGATCGAGGATATGGTGGCGGTCACGGCGAGCGGGTGTGAAGTGCTTACCCCGACCAGCAAGGATTTTCTGGCAGTCTAGTTCTTAAAGTCAGCCGGGCAGGCTCCAAGCCCGGCTTATTCGCGCGCTTCAGTAGGGTGCGCACCGGGACATCGGAGTGGACCCACCCTAGGTCAGTTCAAGAATCGGAATGAATCAAAAAGAGCTGAAAGAACTAATCGAGTTCTTAATCGAGAAGGATATCGCCGAGTTCGAGTTGGAGCGCGGCGACGTCAAAGTCAAAATCAAGCGCGCCGGCGAGCATACCTTGGTGCATGCTCACGGTGAGCCGCGCTTCTACGCTGTGCCTCCAGCGCCAGCCGCGCACGAAATTGCGGTCCCTGGGGTCGGAGCGGCTCCCCCTTCTGCTGCCGTGACGGCTGCGCAACCGGCTCCGGAAGAAGGACTGCAGACGGTGAAGTCCCCGATCGTGGGGACATTCTATGAGGCGCCGTCGCCAGGCGCTCCTCCGTTTGTGAAACCCGGAGATTCCGTGGAGGTGGGTCAAGTCCTCTGCATCGTCGAAGCGATGAAATTGTTGAACGAGATCGAATCGGATGTTGCCGGAGAGATCGTGAAGAAGCTGGCGTCCAACGGCCAGCCCATCGAGTACGGCCAGGAATTGTTTGTGATCCGGCCGAAGAAGTGAGAGCAGGGCATCCGGGCGTGCTTCTCGCGCGCCTTTTTGTGTTTAGCGGAAGAGCAGAGATGGGGCTGCCGGAATATCTCCGGCGGATCGACTCGATACCACATAACTGAATACCGAATTTCATGTTTAAGAAGATCCTGATTGCCAATCGTGGGGAGATTGCACTGCGCGTCATCTGCGCGTGCAAAGAACTGGGTATTCGCACCGTCGCGATTTACAGTGAAGCCGACCGCAACTCTTTGCCGGTTCGTTTCGCCGACGAGGCGATTTGTATCGGACCGCCGCAGCTGGCGCTGAGCTATCTCAACATTCCCGCAGTGATCAGCGCGGCCGAGATCGCGAATGTCGAAGCGATTCATCCCGGATATGGCCTGCTGGCGGAAAACGCAAATTTCGCGGAAGTCTGCGAGATGAGCGGGATCAAGTTCATCGGGCCGAGGCCCGAGGTTACGCGGCTCATGGGGGAAAAGGAGAAGGCTCGCGCCGCAATGAAGCGCGCAGGAGTGCCAATCCTCCCCGGTTCCGACGGAATTATCGGATCCGACGGCGAAGCCATCGAGTGGGCTCGGCAGGTCGGATTTCCAGTCATCGTTAAAGCCTCAGCGGGGGGCGGTGGGCGCGGCATGCGAATCGTCCGCAACGAAGACGAACTGCCCGCACTATTTAAAGCCGCGCAGTCCGAGGCGGCGGGCGCTTTCGGCAATGGCGATCTCTACATGGAGAAATATGTCGAGCATCCCCGGCACATTGAGTTTCAAGTGCTGGCGGATGAGCACGGTAATGTCGTGAGCCTCGGAGAGCGTGAGTGCTCGATCCAGCGTCGCCATCAGAAGTTGCTGGAAGAATCGCCCTCAACTCAGGTGACCCCTGAATTGCGCGCCGAGATCGGGGAAGTGTTGTGCAAGTCGCTGGCGGCCATCGGATATTGGAATGCTGGCACGATCGAATTCCTAATGGACCAGGACCGCCGGCTGCACTTCATCGAGATGAATACGCGCATCCAGGTGGAGCATCCGGTCACGGAAATGGTCACCGACGTGGATCTGGTCAAGAGCCAAATTATGATCGCAGCGGGCGCGAAGATGAGCGATGTGCTCCTAGGGCCGATCGTGCACCGCGGTCATTCGATCGAGTGTCGCATTAACGCCGAACATCCGGAAAAGTTCACGCCGTCAGCAGGGAAGATTACGACGTTCCATCCGCCGGGCGGAACGGGGGTGCGGGTCGACACTGCAGCTTATGCCGAAGGAGTTATTCCGCCGTATTACGATTCCTTGATCGCCAAGCTGATCGTGCGGGCCAAAGACCGGAACGAAGCGATCTCGCGGATGTCGCGGGCGCTTGAGATGTTCATCGTCGAAGGTATCTATACGACGATCCCGTTGCACCGGAAGATTCTGGCGGACCCCGATTTCCGGGCGGGAAAGTTTGACACGGGTTTCATCGAGCGGTTCATGGCGAAGAATGGCCATAGCGCAGGGCATTGACCACAGAGATTCGGGCCGAGGCCAGGCAGCGGACACGCCCTTTCTCGGTGAAGTAGGGTCTAAGTACGTAGTCCTTGCGACTGCCTTTCACAATTCCATAGGGCTCTCAGCATGATCGTCCTTCCCCGCCTTTATGCCATCGTAGACTCTTCCAATATTGCCTCAAGCGAAGGTGCAATCCCGTTTGCGAAGGAACTGGCTGCCGCGGGTTGCCTCGTGTTGCAATACCGCAATAAATCCGGCAAGGCGAGCGCCATGCTGGATCAGGCGAGAGATTTAAAGAGATATCTCGGCAGCTCGGTTCGCCTGATCATGAATGATCGAGCCGATCTGTGCCTGGCAGCCGATTTCGACGGCGTTCACGTCGGACAAGACGATCTCTCTCCAGAGTCCGTTCGCAAGATCATCGGGCCAGACCGATGGCTCGGTGTGTCTACGCACAACCCTGATCAACTGCGTGAGGCGGACCTGACCTCGGCCGATTATCTGGCCATCGGACCCGTGTTCGCGACATCCAGCAAGGAGAATCCAGACCCCGTAGTGGGCCTCGAGGGCGTCCGCCGAGCGAGAGCCCTGACACAGAAACCGCTTGTGGCGATCGGAGGCATCACGCGTTTAAATGCCGCTTCCGTGATTGAGGCCGGGGCCGATTCGGTGGCAGTGATATCGGACCTGTTACGAGAGCCGCGCAAATCTGCAGAGGAATTTTTCCGCATCTTGAGGTAAGGTAATCGTCGTCAGTCGCTCGTCGTCGGTTATCGGCAGGAGCCGCAGTTAACCGAACTGAGATAACGACTGACGACTAACGACCGAACCGGAGGTCTCCTGAGCATACCGACAACGCAGTCTGCTGGCAGCGACTGGGAACTCCATAGCCATCAGGACAAGGAACTGGTCCAGGGGCTGGGCCTGACCAGCGCCACCATGCTGGTGATGGGCTCGATGATTGGCTCCGGCATCTTTATTGTTTCGGCAGAGATCGGTCGCGAAGTGGGTTCGCCTGCGCTGTTAATTGGCGCCTGGGCCGTAGCCGGATTTATGACGATCGTCGCCGCTCTCAGCTACGGAGAGTTGGCTGCCATGATGCCGCGAGCCGGCGGCCAGTACGTTTACCTGCGCGAGTCACTCGGGCCGCTCTGGGGATTTCTCTACGGCTGGACTCTTTTCCTCGTCATACAGACTGGCACCATCGCGGCTGTCGGTGTAGCTTTCGGCAAGTTCCTCGGAGTGTTCGTTCCATCGATTTCGTCTTCTCACTGGCTGCTGCATCTGTGGAAAGTTCCTGCCATTCATGTCGGCCCGATGGTTCTGGGAAACATGGAAGTCGGCATCAATACCCAGAACCTGATGGCGATCCTGCTGGTGATTTTCCTGTCGATCGTCAACATCTTTGGCGTGAAGACGGGGGCGGCAATTCAGAACGTTTTCACCGCGGCGAAAGTTTCGGCATTGCTTGGGCTAGCGGCGTTCGGATTCGCCTTTGGAAGGAATCCGCAAGCGCTGGCTGCAAACTTCGGAGCCAACTTCTGGCATCATGCGGGGTTAGGCGCCCAGCACGCCGTTCAGGTCGGCGTTGGCGGGCCAACCGTGATGGTCGGCACGTTAACGATTCTCGCGGTTGCGCAGGTTGGTTCTCTGTTCTCCGCCGACGCCTGGAATAACGTGACGTTTACCGCCGGAGAAGTGAAGAATCCCAGCCGCAACCTGCCCTTGTCTTTGGCGCTAGGCACGGGCATCGTCATCGCCCTCTACATCGCGTGCAACCTTATTTATCTGAGCGCTCTGCCGTTGCAGGGAGTCGAAGGCGGAGCGACGATTCTTGCCCGCGGGATCACGCACGCGGCTGAAGATCGAGTGGGCACGGCCGTCATGACACAGATGTTTGGATCGATTGGTGGCCTGCTGATGGCCGCCGCGATCATGATCTCCGGCTTCGGCTGTGCCAATGGGCTCATCCTGTCCGGAGCACGTGTGTACTACGCAATGGCGAAAGATGGCTTGTTCTTCCGCAACGTTGCGAAATTGCATCCCACCTACAAGACGCCAGCGATTTCTTTGATGGTGCAGATGGTCTGGACTTGTGTGCTCTGCATTTCCGGAAGCTACGGGCAGCTTCTCGACTACATCATCTTCGCCGTGCTGGTCTTCTACATTCTGACAATCGTGGGCCTGTTCGTGTTGCGGAGAACGCATCCGAACGCCAACCGGCCATACCGTGCCGTAGGTTATCCGATTCTCCCCATCATTTATATTGTGATGGCTTTATTTATTGATGTCGTACTATTGCGCTACAAACCGCAATTCACGTGGCCGGGACTGATCGTGGTGCTGCTGGGGATTCCGGTCTACTATGCGTGGTCGCGGAGCGCGGCTCGCGCTTCGGTGTAGCTCGCAAGGAGAAACCAAACGGATGGCAAATCTGCTGGCAACCAAACCGCTGAACTTGCTGATGGAAGAAGCTCGCGACACGGGCGAACACAGCCTCAAACGAACCCTGGGAGTTTTTCAGCTTACCGCCTTGGGCGTGGGCGCGATTATCGGTGCCGGCATTTTCGTCATGGTGGGGTTGGGTGCGCAATACGCCGGTCCCGGACTCTCTTTGTCGTTTGTACTGTCTGGGCTGGGATGCGCGTTTGCAGGTTTATGCTACGCCGAGTTCGCTGCCATGATTCCGCTGGCTGGCAGCGCTTATACATATGCGTATGCCACGCTCGGTGAGTTGCTGGCTTGGATCATCGGATGGGATTTAACGCTTGAGTATGCAATGGGAGCCAGCACCGTCTCGTCGGGATGGTCGAATCATTTCATCGAGCTGCTCAACATTTTTCACATCAAGATGCCGTTGTGGCTCGCATACGATCACTGGACGGCGCTGAAGACAGCGGAAAACATAGTTGCGCGGCAGATGGCTGTCGCTTCGGACTCCTCCTTGG
This sequence comes from uncultured Acidobacteriota bacterium, assembly GCA_963793945.1. Classification (GTDB taxonomy): domain Bacteria; phylum Acidobacteriota; class Terriglobia; order Terriglobales; family Acidobacteriaceae; genus Sulfotelmatobacter. The sequence goes on from CAWCCE010000010.1 coordinate 210,448, forward strand.
TTCCGGGAACTCAGGCTTTTCTTGACAAAGTAAGCGCAATCGTTGCTTCTCAGCCTGCAGAGTTGTTGCACCGCGCGCACGAGTTGCTCGGTGCTCCGCACCTGTTTGGGATGGAATTCGGGTTTAACCTTCCAGCCTTCCTGATCGCGCTTGTAATCACAGCGATTCTGGTCGTTGGCATCAAGGAGAGCGCGAGGTTTAACGCTACGATCGTCGTGATCAAGGTTTCCGTTGTACTCTTCGTAATCGCTCTGGGATCGCATTACATCAACCGCGCGAATTGGGGCACAGACTGGCACTCTTATGCACCCCACGGCTTGGCAGGGATCTGGCAGGGCGCCGCCTATATATTCTTCGCCTATATCGGCTTCGACGCGGTCTCAACGACGGCGCAGGAAGCCAAGAATCCGCAACGCGACTTGCCGATTGGAATGATCGCTTCGCTTGCCATCTGCACAGTTCTGTATATCGCAGTGGCCGGCGTGCTGACAGGGATGGTGCACTGGCAGCAGATCAACATTGAGGCGCCCGTCGCCGTTGCGTTCCTGGACCGGGGCCTAACAACTGCGGCGAACATTATTACGCTCGGCGCTTTAGCCGGACTCACCAGCGTGATGCTGGTGATGTTACTCGGGCAGACGCGTGTGCTTTACTCGATGGCAAATGACGGGCTGCTGCCCAAGAAGTTTTTTGCGGACGTTCACCCTAGGTTCCGCACTCCGTGGAAAAACACGATTCTGGTCGGCTTGCTCGCGGCAGTTGTCGGCAGCGTAACGCCGATCGACGAGATCGGAAAAATGGTCAACATCGGAACATTGCTTGCTTTCGTGATCGTGTCGATTTCCGTAATGGTTCTGCGGCGCACGAACCCCAGTCAACCGCGGCCTTTCCGAACGCCCTGGGTTCCGCTGGTACCGATCCTCGGTGTCATCTCGAATGGGTACATGATGGTCAATCTGGGCTGGGTGAACTGGGTCCGCTTGGTGGTGTGGCTGGCGATCGGATTGGTGGTCTATTTCACCTACGGTGTGAAGCACAGCCGTGTGCAGGCGCTCGCCGCAGCGAGACCGCCTAAAGGTTGATCGATGGCTTGATCCCGAGGCCCTCCGCGAGCGCGGAGGGCCGTTTTGTTTTATAGTCGGGGGTCCGAAAACAGTGAATGGTGATTCGTGGCTAGTGCTTTCTCCATCGGAGTAACGTTGCGCTAGCTGCCACCCACGAGCTGACTAGCCATTTTTCACTGACCACTGGACCCATGAAAGCCCTCCGAAATCTCCGAACCATCGGCGCGCTCCTTCTGCTCGTCATGGCCATCGGCACCGCCGGGTATCACTACATTGAAGGCTGGCCGTGGTTCGACGGCTTCTACATGGTCGTCACGACGCTGACGACCATCGGATATCAGGAAGTACATCCGCTCTCGCACGAGGGCCGCATCTTTAATGTTTTCGTGATTCTGGCCGGCGTCTCATTGCTCTTGCTGGGTGTCGGGGCACTAAGTCAGGCTTTGCTAGAATTCGAGCTGCAAAGTTTCTTCGGAAGGCGGCGCATGGAGCGCGAAATCGGACGTCTCAACGGCCACTTCATCATCTGCGGAATGGGACGCGTCGGTCGCAGCGTCGCTCGGGAGTTAGCAAGGAAGCCCGTCCCCTTCGTGATCATCGACAATGCTGAAGCCAAGCGCCAGCGCTTTGTCTCAGAAAATTGGCTTGTTCTGGCTGGGGATGCAACGCAGGAACAAACTCTGCTTGAGGCTCAGATCGAGCGCGCCAGCGGGTTGATCGCAGCCACGACGACCGATGCAACAAATCTCTACATCATCCTGACCGCTCGCGGGCTCAATCCACACTTGAAGATTATTGCGAGAGCGAGCGAAGACGGAGCAGAAAAGCATCTGCTCACTGCCGGCGCGGATTCGGTCGTTTCGCCGTATTCATTTGCGGGACAGCGCATCGCGCAATCTCTCCTGCGGCCACATGTTGTGAGCTTTCTGGACACTGCGACGACCCATCTCGGCATGGATCTGGAGATCGGTGAGATTCATATCAAATCATCATCGACCTTTGCGGGTAAAACGCTCGAGAGTTCGCGTATTCGTCAGGAGCGCGGAGTGATTGTGCTGGCGATCAAGCGCCGTGAGGCCATGCGCTTCAATCCCCCACCGGACGAGCGAATCGAGCCCGACGATTGCCTCATTGCAATGGGTGAGCCTTCTCAATTGCGGAAGCTTGAGCAAACCGCTGCCTCCTCATGAGAATCCAAAGAGCATGAAAATTGTCAGTGCAGCAGAAATGCGGGCGATTGATCGCGCTACCAGCGAGCGATTCGGCGTTCCGTCTCTGACGTTGATGGAGAATGCCGGAACAGCTGTCGCCCAGCATGTGTTCTCACGCTATCCCGCCGCGCAAAAGATCGTTGTGTTCTGCGGCAAAGGAAACAACGGCGGAGACGGCTTTGTGGCTGCACGGCATCTGCACGAAAAGGGCAAATCAGTTGAGATCGTGCTTTTGGCCGATCCAGCCGACTTGCATGGCGATGCCGAGGCAATGTTCAGCAAGCTACCGCTGCCTCCCATCGCGGTGCAATCGGTCGACGGATTGAAAAGTGATCGCATTCAACCAATATTGACCGCGGATTTGTACCTCGACGCGATCCTCGGCACGGGTTTTCGGCCACCGGTCAGCGACCTCTACGCCGAAGTGATCCAGTTTATGAACGCGACGGAGAAGCCGGTCGTCGCCGTGGATATTCCTTCGGGTGCGGATGCCGATGTGATGACTCCGCAAAACGGAACAATCGCGCGGGCTAGTTCCATCGTGACATTCACGGCTCCGCGTCCCGCCCACTTATTCGCCTCACTAGCGGAAGGGCCGACCGTTGTAGCTGGAATCGGATCGCCCGACGAAGCGGTCGTCTCATCACTGCGTCTGAACGCGATCACTCCCCGCGACTTCGCATCTTTGATCGGGCCGCGTCCGGCAGAGTCGAATAAGGGCAAATACGGGCACGTGCTCGTCATCGGAGGAGCGGTCGGTAAAGCAGGATCAGTTGCTATGGCGGGAATTTCAGCGCTGCGCACGGGTGCGGGACTGGCGACCGTCGCTACAGCAAAGTCTGCTCTGCCAACCGTTGCGGGATTTCATCCCGAAGTGATGACGGAAGGCTTGCCAGAAACGGAGGCCAGAACGATTTCTGCGAGTGCGATGAGCCAGATTAAAGATTTAGCGAAAGGGAAGAGCGTGCTAGCGATCGGTCCGGGAATCTCACGCTTTCCGGAAATATCCGAACTAGTTCGAACTCTTGTGCGCAGCGCAGACACTCCGATCGTTCTCGACGCGGACGGTTTGAATGCTTTCGAGGGCAAAACCGGTGAGCTGAATGGCAACGACAGGCTCCTGGTGATCACGCCACATCCCGGCGAGATGGCACGGCTGGCGGGCTGTTCAATCGCCGATGTCCAGAAAGATCGTCTGAACACAGCGCGAACTTTCGCGCGCGAACATGATCTGATCGTTGTCCTCAAGGGACACCGAACTCTGGTCGTGCAGCCAGATGGTGAGGCGTGGGTCAACACTACAGGCAATCCCGGAATGTCTACGGGCGGGACAGGCGACATTCTTACTGGAATGGTTGCGGCGATGATTGCGCAGAATCCACAAAACGCCATGGTGGCTGTTTGCGCTGCTGTCTATCTGCACGGACTTTCTGGAGACGTGATGCGGGAAAGCGTCGGCGAGCATTCGATGGTCGCCACGGACCTGCTCCGTGGATTGCCGGAAGCTTTCCAGCGCTCGCGGCGGCAACCCGAGGAAACGTTTGTGAGTTGGGAAGGTTAAGGCTATCGATTCGCCGGCAGTTGAATCGTCTTGCCCTGCGCCGCGGAACGCCGTGCGGCGTCCAGAATTTCCGTAACGGTCACATTCGTGTCCAGATTAGACAGCGCATCCTCTTTTGCGGCATCGAGGATGACTGCGCGGAAATACGAAAGCCCATTGTCATATGGCTTTGGAACGGGCTGCGCGGCGATGCTTTGTTCATCCGCGTCTGCAACTCGGTGCAGGCGGACGTTGTCACGCTTCACAGTAATCGCATAACCGGTCTGTCCATAGACCTCCATATCTTTGCGATCGATCGGCCAGTTCCACGAAGCTTGAATGATGGCCTGTGCTTTGGGATATGTCAGGACGATCGTGGCCTCGTCATCGACATGTGCATAGATTTCCGGTTTGATTTGTTGCGTGACTGCGGTGACCGTCAAAGGGCGTTGGCCATCCATCAGCCACGTCATCAGATCGGCGCCGTAGCACCCGAAATCAAAGAGAGCACCGCCGCCGTTGAGTTTGGGGTCGGTCAACCAGGCAAGAAACTCGGGCTGCACTCCAATTTCTTTCGGACCGCGGTGGCCGTCGTGCACTACAACTTTTCGGATGTCTCCCAAATCACCTCCATGAACCAAGTCGTAGGCCGCATGGTTACTGGGATACCAAGAAGTCTCATAGTTCACGAGCACGTGAATCTTGCCGTTGTGAGCCGCCTGCTGTATGGCCAAAGCATCGTCGAGGCTGACCGCGAGCGGCTTCTCCATCATGATGTGAATGCCGTGACGGGCGCAGATTTCGACGACGCGTCGGTGATCGTATGTATTTGTGTAGACGAGAACGGCTTGTGGATGCGTTTTCGCCAGCATCTGTTCTATGTCTGAAAAAAGCATCGACTGATCGAAGCCATATCTGGCCCCCGCCAGAGTGAGCAGCTGCCGGTCCGGTTCGGCAACGCCAACGATTGAGATCTCGGAACTGTTACGCGACTGGTCCAGGAATCCGTATACGTGCCCGTGAACCAGTCCGACGATTCCAACTTTGAGCGGAGCATGGACAGGAGCGGACGCGGTTTGACCGAAAGAGGTCGTGCAGAGAAACCACGCAGAGACGATTGCTAGACACAGATGCCGATACATGTATTCCTTCCTTGAGACAAGTAAGAATAGACAATTGGACGCTCTGTGGAAATGGCTTGTGCTGTGGCTGCGAATCGCACCTTCCGCCCGTACATTAATCACTTAGTTAACATCACTCTAAGTCGTTCGAAAAAAGGATGATGCGATCCACCACTTCCCCTGCGCAGTGCGGAATTTGGACGACGGGCTTCAGTAATCTATTACTAAATGGGGGCAAGTGACATATTGAAGCTGCCTATGACCCACTTCCCCCAACCGCACCCTTCGCGGCGCGCGGCCCGGGTCCAGCTAGGAGATTCCGTCCTGGCTGCGATTCGCTTAGAAGACGGCCGCCGCACTAAAGCCAAACTCCAAGCCATCTCCGCTACCGGCGGTCTGCTTCGCATGTCCCAGTCGCTGGGTCAAGGCGATTTCGTCGAGGTTGCCTTTCAGACGCAGGCGGGCCCGGTGCATGGGATGGCAGAAATCCTCAGCCCGATGCGAAATATCACGGATGGCGTCCTGCAACCGTTTCGCTTCGTGGCGATCGAAGACGACGACCACCGCCGTCTGCGCAGCTCTCTGGAGCACGTCGCGGCGCGGAGTGTGCTTGGAATCAAGACGAGTGCGTTTTCGACCTACTGAACCGTCTTGGCGCTTCGAACGAATTGATCGGCGATTTCAAAGCGAACTGACTTCCAGTCGAAGTTGGCTGTCACCGCTCGTCTGGTCGAGGACTCTCGCTATACTGTTCCTGTGAACGGGCAAACCGGTGTCAAGGGTACGCTGCGAGAGATCACCACTCACTCTGCCGAGGAGACGATTTCCTTCGGGCGAACGCTGGCGGAACTCCTCAATCCGCCAAAGCTAGTGCTGCTGCGCGGCGATCTAGGAGCGGGGAAGACAACACTCGTTAAAGGAATCGCCGCCGCATTTGACGCCGCTGCTGAAGAAGATGTCACCAGCCCCACCTTCACGCTTGTGCACGAATATCGCGGACTGCGGGCGAGCCTCTTCCACATCGATCTTTATCGCATCGATACTCCGCGGGAATTGCAAACTCTCGGCTTAGACGACCTACGTTCCGAAGACAGCATTTTGCTGATCGAATGGGGAGAAAAGTTCCCTCAGTTGCTGCGCGAGCGCGATCTCGAGATCTCTTTGGAACGCGAAGGCGAAAGCAGTCGCCGGATTCGAATCACCAGTTAAGCCTGCCGCTCTGCTTACTTCTCGATTCCGTCCCAGCTTTCGCAAACCATTCATCGAACCAGTCTAGGCTGCGAACAAAGTAGTCGCGTGCATCGTCTGCCTTCACGAACACATGCCCCTCGTTGGGATAGACCACGAGTTTCGTGGGCACCTTCATCGTGGTGAGTGCATGCCACCATTCGACCGACTGTTCCATCGGAACTTCGCCGTCGCTGTCGCCGACCAGAATGAGAGTTGGTGTCTTGACGTTCCTGACGAAGTGCATGGGATCACTCTTCGCGTAGACGGCAGGATCGTCATAGATCGAGGCACCGAAAAAAGGGATCATCCATTCGTCAATTTCGTTGACGCCGTAGTAACTCAGCCAGTCGGAAAGCCCCGCTCCGGCAACCGCGGCGGCGAAGCGATGAGTCTGTGTCTCCGCCCACATCGTCATGTATCCGCCATAGCTGTGCCCGCGAATACCGAGGCGGCGCTCGTCGATCGGATATTTCTTCACGATGGCATCGATGGCAGCCATGATGTCGCGATAGTCACCGCCGCCGAAATCCTTCACGTTGCCCTGTGTGAACGCTTCGCCTTGACCGTAGCTTCCGCGTGGGTTTGGGCACAATGCGAAGTAGCCCATGGCGGACTCGGAGCCCATTGTGCGTGAGTCCCAATGCGCGCCACACGCAGACGAGGGCCCTCCATGCACATTGATTATGAGAGGGTACTTTCTCGTGGCGTCGAAGTCTTTCGGCAACATCAGCCAGCCCTGAAGGCGTGTGTTGCCGTTCGTCCAGTGAAAATTTCGTAGCTCTCCCCATGCGGGCTTGATGCCGTTATTGATCGTTGTGATTTGCTTCCAGTGGTCGATCGAGCCAGCCCACACTTCGGGCGCAGTTGCTGCTGATTGGCGCACTTCTGCTGTGACGGCTCCGTCGCGAGAAAACGACGCACTGGGCGAGGGGGTCGTGCCAATGAATTCTTCTCCGTGCCACAGTTGTTGGACCGGGCCTTCCGTTGCGGAAACCGTAGCCAATCCTGATTCTCCGTCGATGTTCTCTGCAAAGGTGATTCGATCGGGCGCCGTCCACGCGATTGCCGAGGGCGAAGAATTAATCTGTGGAGTTACGTTATGCGGAGTGCCTCCGGTGACGGGCAAAACAAAAATGTCGCCGCCTGTTGGGCCCTCGTCGCTCATCAGGCCTTCGATGAATGCTACGCTCTTGCCATCAGGCGAAACCCGTGGTCCTGCGATTTGCAAGCTTCGGCGCGTAGATGTCATGCATCTCTCCAGAGCGCGTCTCGATGCGGTAAAGATGCGCAATGTACCAGTTCGCGTCGCCGGAGCCATGGGCCGCCGTGGCGATCCAGGCTTGCCCGTCCGGAGTCCAGTCGTACTCATAGATGTACATGTCGGCGGGACTGACCTGGGCCAATGCATTCGTCGCGAGATCGACAGTCGCGACACGTTGCTCGTAAAGTTTACTTCCAACTACCCCGGCCAGTGGAGTCATCGGCTGCAAAGGCCCGGCTGTTCGCGGCATTCCTTCGACAAAGAGGACGGCGAGCTTCGATCCTTCAGGCGAAAAACTGGGAGCGTCCGCATTCCCTTTGAGATCCGCGCGCTTGACCGGTGCACTTCCGTCAACCTTCGCAGTCCACAATTGCGCCGAGGGCGCATCCGTGGGCAGGTCGGCAAGGAATACTAACTGTTTGGAATCCGTAGACCACGCGACACTGCGAAGGGGAAGTTGGCCTTCGACCTCGATCGTCTTTCCAGAATTGCTATCGAGCGACACGACGGTAAGTTTGCCATCGATGATGTAGGCTACGCATTTGCCGTCGGGCGAAATTTCAGCCTGCTGGATTCGCCTCGCACGCGGCATTGAGTCGAGAACGGCGGCTCCTCTGGAAGTTGCGGTCTGGCCCACAAGCATGGCCGGAGCGAGTAGCAACGAGGAGGCTATAGCGCCCAAAAGAAACGAAGGAAGAATTCTGCCAACGCGAGTCATGGGTGAGGAGTATACGGTCGCGCGTCGGGTAGCTCAAGCCATCTTCGCATGAAGCATTGCAGTCGCAATTCGGATTGACAACCAGGAGATGAGAACCGCCCTTAGAATCCCATGATGTTGTAGCCGCAATCGACGTAAATGACTTCGCCAGTGATGCCACTGCTGGCGTCAGAAGCGAGAAATACTCCGGTTGAGCCGACTTCTGCGACTTCGACATTCCGTCCCAACGGCGCACGTTCGGCATGCCCTTTATGCATGTCTCCGAAGCCCGCAATGCCACGAGCCGCTAGCGTTTTGATCGGTCCAGCAGAAATCGCATTGACGCGAATCTTTTTCTTCCCGAGCTCAAAAGCCAGATATCGCACCGAGCATTCCAAGCCAGCTTTTGCGACGGCCATCACGTTGTATCGCGGGACAACTTTCTCGGAAGCATAGTACGTCATGGTCATGATCGAGCCGCCATCCTCCATCAGCGGAGCAGCGGCGCGCGATACGGCTACAAGCGAGTACACGCTGACGTCCATGGCGACGCGGAACCCTTCTCGCGACGTGTTGATGAATTCACCCTTTAGTTCGTCCGCTGGGGCGTACGCAACTGAATGCACGAGCGTGTGGATTTTTCCGTGGCGATCTTTCAATGTGGCAAAGAGCCGCGAGATTTCTTCGTCCTTCGAGACGTCGCACATGTAACCCTCGGCGCCGGGCAGGGACAGAATCAAGTCTTTCGCCTCCTGCTCAAGGCGCTCGTTCTGGTAGGTGATCGCGAGTTTCATGCCGGCGGCGTGCAGCCCTTGCGCGATCGACCATGCGATCGATCGCTTGTTGGCGACTCCAAACACGACGGCATTCCGGCCCTGTAAATCAGTGGACATGTCAGCTCCTTAGCGAAGGGGAAAGAATAACAGCCGCCGGTGCGTTTTTGCCACGGAGATACTTGAGTGAGAATGCATGTCACTCTGCGGCGACTTGTTCGCGCACTTCGGCTTCCACCGGCCAGCTCGAAGCTACGAACGACAACGCATACACACAGCCCAGAATTGCAAAAGCCACTACAAGGCTCACCTTTTGAGCAACGGCGCCGACGCAGATCGCGAGCACAAGCTGCAGAAATGTTCCGACGAAATAGAATGAGTTCTGCACACGGCCCATGAGGTGTTTCGGCACCATTTCCATCAGGCTGGTATTCATAGCGACGCCGCCGACGCCCCGAGCCGAGCCCATCACGAAGTAGGTCGCGATCGCGAAAAATAACAGGCCAGAGATCGGTGCAAACGCGACTGATACCGATAACAGCGCCATGGAAAAGGCCACGGTGCGGCGCCCTCCTATTTTGGCGATCACGAGAGGTGCATATAGAGCGCTGACGAACGCACCCGTGCCCCATCCGGCATTGAGCCAACCGTAACCTTTTGCGCCGGCATGAAATACACGGTCACTCAGCGAGGGAGTGACGACTACACCCGTGACCATGGCACCAAGAAAGAGCGCCCAGCTGATCCCGAGCAGGACTACGGGGCGATGATCTCGCAGAAAGTGCCAGCCTTCGCGCATCTCGCGCCAGAAGATCTCAAATTGACTTTCGGCCGCGACAATATCAGCTCGCAACTCCTGCGGACGTAGAACAATGTGGCGGCCTTTTCTCACCGCGAAGTAGCAGAGGAAAGACACGACGTACGTCGAGACATCGAGCGTCAGCACTCCTCCAAGCCCGATGTGGTCGTAGATGAATCCGACGATCGCGCCTGCGATGAGAAACCCGCCCTGCACGCCCGCGAGCAGGAATGTATTCGATTGCACAAACTGTCCCTCGGGCGTGAGTTCCTGGATCAGTGCGGTGATGGTGGGCCAGAACATCCAGAAACCAGCAGCGACTAGCGTGTTCATCAGATAAAGCTGCCAGATTCGCACGCGGTGCTGGAATGCAAGAACAGCCACGATGACGATGATCAGGGCGCGGATCGCATCCAGCCACATCACTAAGCGCCGCCGGTCTTCGCGATCGATGACCACACCAGTAAAAGGAAGCATCAGCATGGCGGGAACGGTTTGCAGGACTGCAAATGTTCCAAGAGCCATCTCGGAATGCGTGGCTTTGAGGATGTACCAAGCCACCGCGGCCGAGTTCATCCCGCTGCCCACCATCGAGATCAGATTGGCGGCAAAGACGAAACGCAACGGACGCTGGCTAAAACTGGCACGCATATTCCTACTTTAGCCGAGGCGCCGGGAATTCACCACGAATGGCATCGACGCGGTAGTGAATGCACAGGCTGGCACTAGGAAGCGCACTAAGGCCGACGAAGGCAACGAGGAATGCTAAGAAATGGATGTCGTCACGCCTTCTCGGGTGATTCTCAAGCGCAGCGTGACTACACCCCTTGCGTCGGAAGCCGTTCGGCGCTAGCATGCGCGTGCTATCGAAATGTAGTCATCTCTCGCAGTACGCGGAGGCGGGCTATGAGACGCTGCAAGGGACCCCTTCTACTGGTTGTTCTTCTCTTGATCGCATTTTCGATTTCCCGGGCTGGTGCTCAGGTTGACCGAATCACAATTGCGGCTGGAACCGACGAGGACCACGCACTTCAAGCGATCACCAGCGAGCAGGACAATCAGAAGAAGCTCGCCATGTACCAGGACTTCGTCCAGAAGTTTTCTTCAAATCCGCAGGCTGTGGCTTACGGGAACTGGCAGATTTCGCAAACCTATCAGGCTTCCGGGGACCTATCGAAGGCGTTGGACTACGGTGACAAAGCTCTGGCCGGATCTCCCCGTGACCTCGACATTCTCGTTTCGCAGGCAAACATAGCGCAGCAGGCGAAGAATAATTCCAAGCTCATGGATTATGTCTCGAAGGGCGGAGAAGTCTGTCAGTCCATCGCGAAGCAACCGAAGCCCGAAGGGATGAGCGACGACAACTTTGCCGGAAAGGTATCGCAGGACAAGGCTTCAGTCCAGAGCAGCTGCGAATTCCTCGAGACTATGGGAGTGAATGTCATCTCCAGCGAGACCGATGCAAAGGTGCGCATGGCGGATATCGACCAGTTCGCCAACGGGTTTCCCGACTCAAAGTATCAGGAGACGGTTTCCAGTCTGGCCCTCGAATCACTGAGCCAACTGAAGGACAACGCACGTCTGGTGGCCTATGGGGAGAAGGTTCTCGCTGCGAATCCGAATTCTCTCCCGGCCCTTTTACTGTTGGCGAATTCCTACGCCGACGATCCGAAACCAGGCAGCGCCGCCAAGGCGATCGGCTACTCTCAGAAAGCAATTGAGGTGGCGAAAGCTGAAGCTCCCGATGCCGACAAGTCCCGGAAACTTGCTGCCGGAGCAGCTCACAGCACGATTGGCTGGGCTTATCTCAAGCAAGAAAAGACCACATTGGCGATACCCGAACTTAAAACCGCTGCGGGGTTGCTTAAAGGGCAGGACGATCAGCAGTATGCTCGCGCTCTTTATGGTCTCGGGTTTGCCTACGCCAAACAGAACAAACTAACCGAGGCGCGCGAAGTCCTCACCGAAGCCGTTAAGATTTCTGGTCCACTCCAGGCCATGTCGCAGGATTTGCTGACGAAGGTCAATAGCGCGAGGGCAAAGGGAAGATAGGCTTGAGTTTGGATTCGTCGGTTGGTCACGAAATTACTGTTGAGTCTTGAGTAAGTCTTCTGAGAGTGTCTGAGCCTTCCACGCCAGGTTTCGGGCGCGATCTGGATCGTCCGCTTTAACTGCTGCCTTCGACTGATCCATATACTGTCGAATCTGCGTGACCATATCTTGTTCGGTCGCGCTTAATTGATGTTCCAGAATCTTCTTCAAATTTTCGTCCGTGGCCTGGAGCATCTGCGTCGCAGTAGCCTTCTCCTGTGTTGCTTGCCCCCCGGATGCTCCGCCGCCAAGTTGAATCGGAGGCTCCGATGTTCCTCCCTGACGGACGACGATCTTCGGGGGCGGGCAATTGCTCTTGTCACTTGCTGCAGAGGACGTTTGCCCGGCAGTGCTACCAGCGGCTGCAGCGCTCGAATTCGCAACCGCAGAAGTTGGAGCCGAAGCAGAAGTTGGAGCCGAAGCGGGACAGCCGGCTGCTGGCTTCTTTTTGCGGTGGTGCATTGGTTTGGCAGATGGGGGCTTTGTCGGTGCGGCTGGAGTCTGAGTTGGGGCGGTGGATGATTGGGTTGTTCCTGCTGTGGTCTGCGGCTCGGAGGAAGTTGTGGAAGTCTGGGTAAACGGGTCCATTGGCGCGAGTCCTAAAGCAGGAGTCGCACCGAAAACACTGAATAGGAAAATTGCAGCCAGAGTCATGCTGGGATCACGAGTGGCCCGATATTGCGGCCCTTTGATCTTACGCCCCGAAATGGTCAACAGCTAAGAATTCTGCCTCTGAGAATTCTGCCATTTAAGTTTCGCGCTGCAAGGCAGGCGTATCGGAAACATGGTCCGCAATTGCCGTCGGCACTCCAGCCAATGGGATCTGAAAGCGGAAAATAGTCCCGCTCGTCTCGCCGGATTCGAAATCCACAGTTCCGTAGTGCCATTGAAGAATCTGGTAAGTCTGGGCCAACCCGATGCCACTGCCTTCTTTTTTCGTCGTGAAGTAAAGCTCAAATATTTTTTCGTGCATGTCTTTCGGAATTCCGGATCCCTGATCTTGAATCTCCGCTATGACGACGTTGTTCTCGGTCCGGGTTGAGATCGTAAGAGTTCCCCCCGCGGGCATCGATTGAACTCCGTTGATTACGACATTGAGAAAGGCCTGCTTCATCAAATCGACGTCAACCTTTACCGGCAGCCTTTGCTCCGCACGATGGCGAATGACAGAAACTCCATGCTGTTCAGCGTCGGGCGTGGCCAATAGGACCACGTCGTCCAGCAACCGCCGGAGATCGATTTCCTCCAAGTGAAGGTCACGGGGACGGGTGAAGTCTACGAGTGTTTGCACGACGCGGTCGAGCCGCCGGATTTCGCTATCGATAATATCCATGTGACGGCGAGTATCGGGCTCCTGGTGCGCCAGTTTGTTTTGCAGAAGCTGCAAGTGCAGGACGATGGCATTAATCGGGTTTTTCACTTCGTGCGCTACGCCGCGCGTGAGGCGTCCACTCGCTGAAAGCCGGCGGGACATCTCGATCTCGTCGCCGATCCTGCGCACCGACTCAGTGTCGCGCATGATGAGGAGCGCGCCGATCTGCGAATTTTTCTCCTGCACGAAATCCAGGGAAACCTGGACCCGTTTCCCCCCCGCCGCTTCAAATTCTTTTTGCAAAATGGGACGGCGGCGCTCGAACGCATCGAGTAAGGCCGTCCCTAGCAGAGTGTCGCGATCGAACACTTCCTGGACTGTATGACCAAGCAATTCTGCGCGAGGACGGCCCAGAAAGGCCTCGACAGGCGCGCTGACCAGAACGACGCGAGAATCACGCGCGAAGAGCATCAACCCATCCTGCAACTTCGACATCAATTGGTCGACGTTGTCTTTGAGGGCAGAAAAGATTTCGCGGCTATCACGAATCTGACGGCCTAGGTTGGCGATCTTGAGAGTGACGAGCCCGTACTCATCATGGCCGGACTCCTCCTCGGAAATCGCATCTGCGTCACCCGCGCTCACACTGTCGAGGTTGCGGCTGATTGCCTTCAACGGCCCCAACGCCAAATTGGAGATTCCCGCTGCGAGCAGCAGCGACACAAACACGACTGCAACCGAAATGTAAAGTGCCTTCATCAGGCGGGCAGCTACTTCGCTTTTTAAAAAGACCGTTTGTACGCCGATGCGAATCGTTCCAAAGGGAGCGCCATTCAATTCGATCGGATACGCCACGTCGTAAACGGCCGCTGGGCTGAATACAAGCCGGATCTGCTCGCGGAAGCGAGCTCGAACCACCTGCTGAAAGTCAGGCCGGGGATGAACGATCTTACCGACCATGCTGGCATTGGTGTCCAGTAACGCCTTGCCGTTGGTGTCGACGATCGCAACATCGTAGATGAATCTCCAGTCGCCGGGATCCGACTGTAGAAGGTTGTTGAGGTCGACATCGGTTTGCATGTACTCGGTTACCGCGCGGCTCACTGCGACCGGGTCGCTGGTGTCGATCGATGTGCTGCTGAAATCGGGAACCGCGTTGCCCGCAGCATACGCCAGTTGATGCGTCAGACTTGTCGCCGTCTCATACGCATTGGCAATTCGCAGTCGAAGAATCTGGGAGATGTATAGATACGAGAAGGCGGACACCATCGCCGTCACCATTAAGGTGATGACGAGAACGATGAGGGTTTTCCTTCTCAGCATGATGAACAAAAGAGAGCCGGAACGGCTCGAACCTTTAACTGCTCGGCACTTCTTCCTTGCCGGTGATTGCGTCGGAAGCGCTCCCATATTCCTTCAACTTGTTATGAAGAGTCTTCAGGCTGATCCCGAGAATTTCTGCAGCTCGCGTCTTGTTATTGCTCGTAGCCTCCAGCGTTTTGAGGATCAACATTTTCTCGGCTTCCTCGACGGTCGTGCCCACGCCAAGACGCACTGCATCCGGATCGTTGGCGGCGGTTCTCAGCGGAGCCTGTCCGAAACCCGGTGGCAGATGCTTGGTTTCGATCATGCCTGAGTCACACACGATGACGGCGCGCTCGATCGTGTTGCGCAGTTCGCGAACGTTACCCGGCCACGAATAATTATTGAACTGGTTGAGCACAGCTTCACTAGCGGCATTGACCTTGCGGGCGTGCTTGCCACTCATTTCCGCAAGCAGTAGCTGTACCAGACTGGGTATGTCCTCTTTATGCTCGCGAAGAGGCGGCATGTGAATGTTGAATACGTTGAGTCGGTAATACAGGTCGCCGCGTAATTCGCCCCGCGAGACAGCTTCGTCGGGTATTTTGTTGGTGGCGGCAAGCACACGGACGTCGACGGCGGTCTCGACTTTGCTTCCCAACCGGCGCAGTTTACGATCCTCCAAGACACGGAGCAACTTGGCTTGCGTTCCGATGGGCATCTCGCCAATTTCATCAAGCAGCAGCGTCCCGCCTTCTGCCAGTTCGAAGCATCCAATGCGACGTTCCAAAGCCCCCGTGAATGCACCTTTCTCGTGCCCGAAAATCTCACTTTCCATTAATGTGTCCGGAATTGCGGCGCAGTTGATGGCAACAAAAGGGCGATCCTTCCGGGGGCTAAGCTCATGAATTGTGCGGGCCACGAGTTCCTTGCCGGTTCCGCTAGCGCCGGTGATCAGGACGGAAGCTGTGCTGGGAGAGACCATCTCAATCAACCGGAAGATCTCTTGCATCTTGCGGGAGGCACCACTTAAGCGGCCAAGTGATCCGCTATCCCGCAACCGACGACGAGTAGCCTCGAGTTCCGCGCGCGTTCCCAGCAGTGCGGATGCATTGGAGAGGATCGTCCGCAGCCGATTAGTGTCGATCGGCTTGGTTATATAGTCGTACGCGCCCATGCGCATCGCTTGAACCGCGCTATCGATCGTTCCCTGGGCTGTAACTAAGATCACGGCAATAGTTTGGGCTTCTTCGGCCAAGTGGCCCAGCAACTCGATGCCGCCCATCCGCGGCATCTTGAGATCGGTGATCACGATTGAGGGCGACCACTGCGTAGCTTTTTCCAGACCCTCAGCGCCGTCTCGCGCCGTCTCAACGCGAAATCCCCAGGAAGTGACGATTTCAGCTAGGCCAGAACGTTCGTTTTCTTCGTCTTCGACAATCAGTACCTTTTCGTGGCTCATCCTCTTGTTGTTTACCCTCTTGGTGCGTGCCCCCAGCCTGAGAGGCCGAAACTGGGCGAATCCCCACGATACGCGGCCTGCTTCCCCACGGGCAAGGGCGGATTCGCCGCGACAAACTGGCCGGCGAGACTGGAAGGATTTCAATTTGAGACAAGAACGGTGCGGAACCTGGTTTCGCAAATAGGCTATACCGAGTCTACGCTTTTGCTTTAGGCTGCGGTGATATAGAATTTTTCGTTCCGAGGGGTTAGGTCTCACTGACAACGCGTTTGTAGATGCCGATTGAGCGTCTGGTTCACAAGCGCTTCGGCGAACGATTATTTTTGGAGGAGTTTCCATGACAAGTAGGAGAGCAACGCGCGCGTACGGCATAACATCGTCGAGCGTGATAGCACTTATCACAGCAGTCCTAATTTCTAGTTCTGCTTTTGCGCAGACTTCTTCGACAACGAAGTCGACCGATTCAACACCGAAGTGGGACTTCTTCGCCGGATATCAGTTTATGGCCCCGGGTGGAACGGTTCCGTTTACGCCCAGCAACCCCGCGAGTCCGATTCCGTACGCGTTACCAAACGAGGCCCGCGGAGGCGGTTCCGCTGTCACCTACAACTTCGACCCACACTGGGGCGCAGAAGTTGATGCGGGCTACAGTCGCGACACGCAGTCAGCGTCATCGGAATGGACTGTAAGCGCCGGACCTAGATTCATGTGGCGTACCGATCCGGGACCGAACTTCTTTATGCATGCCCAGGTCGCGTTTAATCGGCTGAGCTATGACGCTGGATTTAACAATAACAACGGCATTGGCGCCATTCTCGGTGGCGGCATCGATATTCCGTTCTCCAAGATGTTTGCCTGGCGGCTGATTCAAGCTGACTACGTTTATGCCCGGCACAACTATGCAGGTTATGCAGATTCGCAATTTCCCTCTCTGCGTCGCCCGAGTTTGGAAGGTGCGCGGCTCCGAACAGGTATCGTCGTAAGTTGGGGCGGTGCCCCTGCGATACCTCCGGCCGCTGCCTGCTCGGTGCAGCCCACCGAAGTTATGGTAGGCGAACCGATCACGGCCACAGTGACTGCCAGCAACTTCGACCCGAAGCACACTGTTACTTACAGTTGGAGTGGCAACGGGGGGCAGGTTACCGGAAAAGATACGACCGCCAGCATCGATACCAACAATGCTGCTCCGGGCAGCTATACGGTGACAGCGCATGTGACCGATCCGAAGGCTAAGAAAGCCAACGAAGCGACTTGCACCGCGACGTATACGATCAAGCCGCTGCCTCCAAAGAATCCTCCAACAGTTTCGCTGTCTGCAAGTCCCGCGGAGCTGGTTCCTGGTGGAACGGTCAACCTCTCGGCCTCTTGTACCAGTCCGGATGGCGTACCGGTATCGGTCGCTAACTGGACAACTTCGGCTGGAACGGTTACGGGCACCGGAACTTCCGCTACTCTGGACACCGCCGGCCTGCCCCCTGGACCGATCACGGTGAACGCAACTTGCACTGATTCGCGTGGTCTGAATGCTCAGGCGACGGCGCAGGTCACGATCCAGAATCCTCCGCCCCCGCCGGTGGATAAGGCTCTGGAAGCGCGGCTCGCACTGCACAGCGTGTACTTCCCGACGGCTCAACCGACCCCAAAGAATCCGGAGGGCGGCCTGCTTCCCGGACAACAGAAGGTCCTGATCAACCTTGCCACCGACTTCAAGAAATATCTTGAAGCGAAGCCGGACGCTCACATCACTCTCGAAGGTCATGCTGATCATCGAGGAACTGTCGAGTTCAACCAAGCGCTTACGGAACGCCGCGTATCTCGCGTCAAGGGCTTCCTGATTGAGCAGGGAGTTCCTGCCGCGGATATCGACACGAAAGGGCTGGGCAAAGAACATAACTTGACGACAGATGAAGTGAAACAGTCGATCGAGCAAAACACTGAATTGACGACCGAAGAGCGCAAGCGAGCTTTGGCGCGAATCGTGGTCATCCGGATGGCCAGTAATCGCCGGGTTGACATCACTCTCAACTCCGGCGGCCAGACCGAAACCTCGGTCCGGCAGTTCCCCTTCAACGCTGCAGATGCGCTGACTCTCATCGGCGGTCGAGAGGGCGAAATGAAGGCAGCCAAACCCGCTCCGAAGAAGAAAGCTGTGAAGAAACACTAATCTAGGGCGGCGTTACGTAGTACGAATCCAAAGCGGAGAGCGCATGATCGGCTCTCCGCTTTTTTCTTGCCCTCTTGCGGTTGGCCAGACGAACACTCTCTCAAACGGAAAAATCTACATGGCTCTTTATAAGCTGAGATTGCAAGTCGTTGATTCGATGAGATCGCGTCTGGTATTCGTCTTGCCACTCCTTTTTTAAGAAGTGCGGCGCAAAGATGATTCAGATGAAGCGGTTCGGTGGAATTCAAGGCGTTTGGACTGGCGTTTTAGCAGTAGCTCTGCTCGGAATGGCGGCATGCTCCCGTTCAGTTGATGTTCCGACGGAAGAGGGAACCGCCCCGACTGGGCAGACGCCGTTTCATGACGACGCCCCTCAGCCAGCATCAGACCTGGCAGACTACTACCCATCAAGCAATAGCCGGACTGCCAGCGCAAATAGTCTCCCTTTTCAGGATTCTCAAAGCCTTCCCGCCGGCACCTTGCTGATTGTTCGACTCCAAGGTCCCATCTCGATCACAAAATCTGGTGTCCATGAGCCTTTCGAATGCAGCTTGGACGAAGCGGTCTTGATAGACGGAAACACCGTAATCCCGCGTGGGGCGACGGTCACCGGTCGTGTGGAGTCAGCTCGTACTTCCAATTTGAAGCCCAATCGCGGATATCTTCGCTTGGCTCTGGAATCGGTTCATATGGCCGGGCTAGATGTGCCCCTACAAACAGCCAGCCTATTTGTGCGCCAATCGCCGCAAGGGGATCCATCCGGCACTCAGGTTCGCCTTGAGAAGGGCCGACAGCTCACGTTCCGCCTGAGAGAACCTGTCTTCTCGTCCAGTCGCGTCAGTACACTCGCTCGCTGATTGCTCGAAGTTTCCTCTTCCTGCCTAGTTTTCCACAGAAAGATATCCCGTTTTAGTGACATCTGCCCTTAGCAAGCACAGGCTCGACTCTCTATAGTGGGCCGCAATGGCAGAAATTCGCGATTGTCGGAGCCAGGACTTCATTCCAAATCGGGAAAACGAAGGTATGGACTGCGCAGTACAGCGGTCCTTTCGGGATTGGTTCCGCGCAGAGTGATGACATGAGTGCAGCCGTAGAAATCACGTGGGCAGGAGATTCCCAAGCTGTAGTCCGAAGGCTCTTCGAGAATGCTCCTTTCGGAATGGCGCAGTGCAATATCGTTGGGCGGGTTATCGGGATAAATCCAGCCTTGGAGCGAATTGTCGGTGCTGAAGCCGCTCCAGATCTTCGACTCGCCGAACTGATTAGCGTTCAGGATCCCGCAGCCGCGAACAGGTTGATCTCCGAGCTATCCCAAGGCCATCGAGATAACTTCCAGATCGAGTCCCGGCCTGCGAAGTCCAGAGGCAAAACATTGCGTTGGACCGTGTGGCGATCGAAGCTGGGCAGCGATGCCAGCGACCACATCCTCGCTCTGGCGGAGGAGCAACCTCTCGCGCAAATAGCTGAACAACGCCTTCAGACTGACCGCCTCGAAGCCGTTGGGCGCCTGGCAGGTGGGGTTGCACATGATTTCAACAATCTTCTGAGTGGAGTGTTGCTGTATTGCGACCTCCTCATGGCCGCTCTCGAACCGCACAACCGAGCACGAAAGTACGCCGAAGAGATCCGCGAGGCTAGCTTGCAGGCCACGGGCCTCATCAGGCAGCTGCTTGCGATTGTTAAACCCACCCGCAGCGAGCCACGATTGCTTTCGCTGAATGAAGTCGCCGAGAGTATGCGCAACCTGTTGGACCGGCTCATCGGCGAGAACATCGAGCTGAACTTCGCTCTTGACCCCAAATTGGGCCTCATCAAATTGGATCCCACCCAAGCCCAGCAGATTCTTCTGAATCTTGTGCTCAACGCTCGCGAGGCCATGCCAGGCGGAGGGCGGATATCGATCGAAACCAGTGACTGTCGAGTTCAGGTGGTGGCCAATGCAGTTGACAAGACCTGTCAAAACGCATCCTTGAGTTGCGCGTTGCTTACCGTGAAGGACGACGGTACCGGCATGGACGCCGATACTCGAGCTCATCTATTCGAACCCTTTTTCACGACTAAAACAGGGAAGGGCACCGGGCTTGGCCTCGCCACCGTTCACGACATCGTCACCAACAACGGTGGGCTCATTTATGTGGACAGCGAACTGGGGCGAGGGACGCGCTTCGGTGTGCTTCTGCCACTGGCGCGGACGCCACTTTCTGATCCGTCTGGTAACGAAAATTTATGTCCCGGCGAAACCGGGGAATCACCTTCATTAAAGGAAGAGGACTAATAGCCATGACGTCAGCAGCTCTGAGGCCGATTACAACCGCACCGCAATTCGAACCCGCCAACTTTCTTAACCTTCTGATCGTCGACGACGAGAGATCGATCCGCGAGGCCTGTCGAGAAGTCGCGCAGTCGCTCGGATTTTCAGCGCAGATTGCCGATTCCGCCGAACAGGCTTATCGCACTCTGGATCTGCAAAGCTTTGATGCTGTTCTCCTCGACCTCCGCTTGCCCGGCGCTGGCGGACTGGATGCTCTACGCCGCATCAAAGAACGACGTCCCGAGGCAGTGGTCATTGTCGTAACTGGGTACGGAACCGTGCAGTCGGCGGTTCAGGCGATGAAGAATGGCGCCTATGACTACGTAACCAAGCCATTCAGCGTCGACGAACTGAAGCTGTTGCTGGAGCGCGTCGCCAGCCACCTGAAACTGAAGTCAGAAAATCGGCTGCTGCGGGAGAAGGTGAAATCCAAACAGGGATTCGGTGGCATCGTGGGTCGCGCACCGGAGATGGAGAAGCTCTATCGCATCATCGCCAAAGCGGCCAACAGCGTTCATCCCGTTTTGATCCTCGGCGAAAGCGGAACTGGCAAGGAAATGGTCGCTCGCTCGATTCACTATTCCGGCCCATTTCGCGACAAGCCATTCATTCCTGTCGATTGCGGATCTCTCGTTCCAACTCTGATCGAGAGCGAGCTTTTCGGCTACGTGAAGGGTGCTTTCACGGGAGCGAATCAAACCAAGGACGGGCTGATGTCCATTGCCGAAGGTGGGACTATCTTCCTTGACGAAGTCGGAGAACTTCCCGTCGATCTGCAAGCAAAAATGTTGAGGGCCATCCAGGAGAAAGAAATTCGTCCGGTAGGCGGCACTCGCCGCGTTCCGATCAACGTCCGTATCCTCGCAGCAACGAACCGCGATCTCGAACAGGCTGTGATGCAGGGCACGTTCCGGCGCGATCTCTATTTTCGCCTGAATGTGTTGAGCCTGCGGATCCCAAGCCTGCGCGAGCGACGGCAAGATGTCCCTCTGCTCATTGGTCATTTCCTCGAGCGCATGGCTCGGAGCTCTAGCCTTGAGAAAATGCTGAGCGACGATGCCCTCAAGGCCCTGCTGGCGTATGACTGGCCGGGCAATGTGCGCGAACTTGAGAATTGCCTCGAGCGCTGCTATGCCTTTACCAGCGGTCCACTGATTCATGTCACCGATCTGCCTCGTGAGATCGCCAACCTGCCGGTTGCTCAATCGTCAAATGGCAACGGTAACGGTAATGGGAGCCTGAAAATCGTTCCCATCGCGGAACTCGAAAAGCAGACGATTCTCAAGGCCATCACGGAACTCAATGGCGATAAATTGCAGGCAGCTAGATTGCTCGGTATTGGAAAAACGACGCTATACCGCAAGCTGAAGGACTACGCGGCACAGGGAGCCTGATCGCTTCGCCCGATTCGAACTGCACCACAAACGACGCGTTCCGCAACGGGAAGCCTGCCTGCTGAAAATGGGGCCCAAGTATAGCGTTTTCAGCATGCAGGCAGTGGCGTCCGACGTGCTAAAGGAAGGTCATGATCTTACTTATTACGCCATCCGCCACCGGCACCGAATGCGCAGAAAGCTTGCATGCCGCCACTAGTCAAGACGTCCACTGGGCCCAAACGCCCCAAGAGGGCGCGGGGCGCCTTCGTGAACGAATTTACTCGGCCGTCGTGATCGATCAATTTCTGCTGGAAACCGAGCCCGAGGAAACTGACCAGATGATCGAGCACCTTGGGACCGCTTTTCCGGTTTACATCAATTTCGCAGTTACTAACATGGAGCGTCTGCTGCGGGAAGTGCGGTCGGCTCTGCATCGGCGCAGACGCGAAGAAGCAACCGCGCGCCGGGCTGTCGCCGAGCAGTTGCACAGCGAAATGAACGAAACGCTGACGGCGATGCTGCTCTCGTGTGAGTTGGCAATGTCAGTCCCAGGCATGCCGGACCGTGCCACGGAAAAGATTCGCGTCATCGATAATCTGGCGCGCGAACTGCGGTTGCGACTGGAGGTGAACTGACAACATCCGGCCAAGCGGATAGTGCAACTTTTTGCACCCAGTCCGTCAAAATGCTCGTCGCCAGGCGCAGAATTCGCACTAGAATAGGGCAACGCACGCGAGAAGTCCGCGCGGGTTGCGGTCCCCGCTGTGCTCCCGGGAGGTTCTGTGCACGTCCTCGTCACCGCCGACTCGCTCTCCGGTTCGTGGACCTACGCTCGCGAACTCGTGACGGGTTTGGTCACGCGGGGTGTGCGTGTCACGCTGGTCAGCTTCGGCGAGATTCCTCTTCCCGACCAGACTTCTTGGATGGACCACCTCCACGGCCTCGATTATCGGCCAACTGCATTCCGCCTGGAGTGGATGCAGGAAGCGGAAGAAGATTTTCCTGAGTCCTCAGCATTTTTGGTGTCGCTCGTTCACGAGCTTCGCCCTGACGTGCTGCACCTCAACCAGTTTTGCTATGGGAATCTGCCCGTCGATGTCCCCCGTGTAGTCATGGCCAACGGGGATCTGATTACCTTCACGCAGGCGGTGCACGATCGGCCCCCGCAGCCGGATCGCTCGCTCGGTTGGTATCGCAAAACGGTTCGCGCAGGTCTCATGGGTGCAGATGCCGTAGTCGCTCCTTCCGTGTGGATGCTCGACCGCATCACGGCCTGTTACGGCGCGCCCCAGCGTGGCGAAGTGATTTATCCGGGACGCAATCCTATTTTCTTCAATCCCTACGTCAGCAAAGACGACTGCGTACTGTCGGTGGGGCGGTTGATCGACGCCAGCAAGCAAGTATTTCTATTGACGCAACAGGTCCATCCGATGCCGGTCTGCATCGTCGGCGCCGAGCAAACCGTGCCGCTCCCTCGCATTCCGATTCGCGCGGATGTGAAAGTGGCGACCGAGAAGACGTCCGTCGCCATTCGTGGTCCGCAGACCGACGCGCAACTCCGCGCGCTTTATAGTCGCGCCGCGATCTACGCCGCAACCTCGCGGTACGAGCCGTTGGGGATGCCCGCACTCGAGGCTGCGTTTTCTCGGTGCGCGATTGTCGCCAATGATATTCCCAGCTTCCGAGAAGTCTGGGGCGATGCCGCTCTGTACTTCCGCACGAATGATGCCGCGAGCCTTGCCGAAAACATTCGTTTGCTGAATGAAGACCGCGCGATGCGTCGCGCCTATGCCGAACTTGCCTACACCCGTGCCCGTGAGCGCTTCACCACTAAGCGCATGATCGATCAATGTCTGCAACTTTATCGTGGATTGATCGCGAAACGATCGCTGGCAGCCTGAGTTCCGAGTCTGAGAAGCTCGCTGCGCTTCTTGAATCGCGCAAGCATTTCCAAACTTAATCTCCGCCGGCGTGGCAAGACATATTCACTAGCTTAATGGTATCTTTCTAAGGCTTACTAGAAACCCGTAAGGTTGGAGGATTTGTAATTATGGCTCAAGTCAAAATCACCGTCAGGCCGAATGGACCGTTTCGTGTCGAAGCTCCCGAAGGCTCGGTCGAGTTGGTGGATGTAAATGGAACTCAGTTTGACCTCACGGGCAAGACGGCTTTCTCGCTTTGCCGTTGTGGAGGCTCGGTGAATAAGCCATTTTGCGATGGAACCCACAGCAAAATTGGATTTCAGGGTGCAGAACTCGCCGTGAAGAAGGCCGACAGCGGTTCGTAGTTCCGGAGGCGGATGGTGCGCGATTCGCGGGACCGGCAACTGGGCATGCATCGCAAGATCACTCGCCGCGATTTTATTAACGGTGTGGCGGTGACTGCGGGTTCCTCTCTTTTGCCGCCGCATTTGTTCGCAGCCAACACCACCGACCCCGAAAAATCTTCCGACTACTATCCCCCGTCGCTGACCGGCCTGCGGGGCAGCCATCCCGGATCGTTCGACGTCGCTCATAGCCTTCGCGATGGAACTTTCTGGGAATCCGCTGGCAAGCCCGAAGACACTGGCGAAACCTACGATCTGATTATCGTCGGCGGCGGCATCAGTGGCCTCGCTGCAGCTCATTTCTACCGTAAAGCTGCAGGTCAGAATTCGCGCATCCTCATTCTCGAAAACCACGACGATTTTGGCGGCCATGCCAAGCGCAACGAGTTCCAGGCGGGGAAGAGGACGCTCATTGGATACGGCGGCACCTATTCTATCGAGAGCCCCGAACCGTATAGCGCAGTCTCCAAGACGGTGATAGAGGAATTGGGAATCGACGTAAAGGCCTTTCCCCAATATCTTGAGCGCAACCTCTACACAACCGATGGAAGAGGGCCAAAGATCTTTTTCGACGAGCAGACTTTCGGTACAAGCAAGTTAGTCGATGATCCGTACCCTTTTCCCGGAGGAGAGACCTTCGATCTTGCCGCGGCTGGCCCGGATGCATGGAATCATTTCCTGGCGGAGGCTCCGATTGCGGAGCAAGCACGCAAAGACGTTGCACGCCTCTGCCGCGAGAAGAAAGACTATCTTCCACAGCTCAATTCCGACCAGAAGAAAGACCGGTTGGCTCGCATCAGTTATGCCCAGTTCCTGACGGAAATCGCCGGCGTGCATGGCGACGTAATCCGGCTTTATCAAACGGTATCGCAGCCACTGTTCGGTGTCGGCATCGAAGCCATCGCCGCGCTTGACGCTTCAGACACGGGCTATCCGGGCTTCGACGGAATGGGTCTTGAGGCTGAGGGCCTGAGCAACGAGCGAAGTTACTTTTTTCACTTTCCAGATGGGAACGCAACGATTGCGCGCTTGCTCCTGCGCAAGTTGATTCCCCAGGTAGTGCCGGGCAGTTCGGTCACGGATATCGTTACCGCGCGCGCGAACTATGCCAAACTCGATGAAGGTTCCTCTCCGGTTCGAATTCGCCTGAGCAGCACCGCGGTGCGTGTGAAACATCTGGGAGACGTACCAACCGCAAAGCAAGTAGAAGTCGGTTACGTACGGGGCGGCAAACTCTATACAGCCAGGGCAAAGAACGCTATTCTCGCCTGCTGGCATGTAGTGATCCCCTACATCTGTGACGAGCTTCCCAGTAAGCAGAAGGATGCCCTCGCTTCCGCACAAAAGGTGCCGCTGCTCTACACAAACGTGCTCTTGCAGAACTCGTCTGCATTTCACAAATTGGGCGCGAATTCGATCTACGCCCCCGGCGGTTATCACACGCATGTCGATATGGACCTGCCGGTCAGCATCGGGGAATACCACTGTCCGCGAACGCCCGATGATCCTGTCGTGATTCACATGAGCAAGTCTCCGTGCAAAGCTGGTATGCCCGCGCGGGATCAGCACGCCGCTGGACGCATCGAACTCTACGGCGCAAGTTTCTCAAGGATCGAACGGAAGATCCGCGAACAGCTGGCGCAGATTCTCGGGCCGGGTGGTTTCGATCCGGCACGTGACATTGCGGCCATCACGGTCAACCGCTGGCCACACGGCTATGCCTACGAGTACAGCAGCCTGTGGGACAAGTTTGTGCTCGATGGCGGTGAGACTCCCTGCGAAGTGGCTCGCAAGCCTTTGGGCCGCATCGCGATTGCCAACAGTGACGCGGGAGCGCGAGCCTACACCGACGAAGCCATCAACCAGGCGTACCGCGCCGTTGGTGAGATCACAAAAGCCTGAAGACATCTCGTTGCGGCAGATCGACTGGGCCGCAGCTTTTTCTGTTGAGATGAGGAAGTTTCATTTTTGAAGGAATTCTGCGGAGGACATCCGTGCACAATTCACGAGACCGCGAACTGGGCATGCATCGCAAGATCACGCGCCGGGACTTCATCAACGGGGTAGCCGTGACCGCCGGCGCATCGATGATGCCGTGGCATTTGTTCGCTGAGAAATCGTCAGATCCGGAGAAATCTTCCTCTTACTACCCACCGGCATTGACCGGCATGCGCGGCAGCCATCCCGGATCCTTCGAGACGGCCCATGCTCTTCGCGATGGCGCATTCTGGGACTCTGCCGGCAAGCCTGAAGACACCGGTGAGGCCTACGATCTGATTGTCGTTGGCGGCGGTATCAGCGGCCTGGCGGCTGCTCACTTCTATCGCAAGACGATGGGTAACAGCGCACGAATCCTGATTCTCGATAATCACGACGATTTCGGCGGACACGCCAAGCGCAACGAGTTCCGCGTGAACAGCGCCTTCCGCCTGGGTTTTGGCGGTACATTCTCCATCGAAAGCCCTGCGCCCTACAGCGCCGTGGCTAAGGGAGTGATTGAAGAACTCGGCATCGATGTGCCTTCCTACTCGAAATACTTCGATAAGGGTCTCTACCGTTCATTCGGACTGCGCCCAAAGATATTTTTCGATAAGGAAACATTCGGCGCCGACAAGCTTGTGATCAATCCCAGCCCCCGCGGGGGAAACGAGAGCGAGGATGCTGCCACGGAATCGCATGCTCTGATGAAGCAATTCCTGGCCGAGGCGCCCATGGCCGACCAAGCCAAGCGAGACTTGCAGCGTCTCTACGACGATCCGAAGGATTATTTCCCGGGCCTGACCTCGGACGAAAAGAAAGCCAAGCTGGCACGCATCAGCTACGCCAATTTCCTGAAGGACGTCGCGGGCGTTCACGAAGACATTATCAAACTGTATCAATCTCTGCCTCACGGCCTTTTCGGAGTTGGAATCGATGCTGTCGCTGCGCAAGACGCCTGGGGATTCGATCTGCCCGGCTTCTCTGGGATAAAACTCGATCCGACCCCCGGCAAAGGCATGAACCGCGACGCAATTCCGAACGAAGAAGCCGAGAAGTATTTTTTCCATTTTCCCGACGGGAATGCGACGATCGCGCGTTTACTGGTTCGAAAGCTGATCCCTGATGCCCTCCCAGGCCGCGCGATGTCCGACGTAATCCTGGCGAAAGCGAACTACGCGAAGCTCGACCAATCCAGTTCGCCCGTTCGCATCCGTCTGAATAGTACCGCTGTACGAGTGAAGCACGTGGGCGACGCTGCTAGCGCAAGAGAGGTCGAAGTAACTTACGCTCGCGAGAGGCAAGGTCTACACAGCTCGAGCGAAGAACTCGATCCTCGCCTGCTGGCACGTAATGATTCCCTATATCTGCGAAGAATTGCCCGACTCGCAGAAAGAAGCGCTCGCCTCCGCGCAAAAAGTTCCGCTTCTCTACACCAATGTCGCCGTGCGTAACTGGACGTCATTCCAGAAAATCGGAGCGAATTCGATCTACGCGCCAAGCATGTATCACAGCGGCGTGAACCTCGACTTACCGGTGAACATCGGAGGATACGACTGTGCGCGAAAGCCGCGAGGATCCCATCGTCATTCATATGATGAAGGCGGCCTGCCATCCGGGGCTTCCGGCACGCCAGCAGCACAGCGCCGGTCGCATGGAACTCTACACCACAACCTTCGAGACGATGGAGCGTAAGATTCGGGATCAATTGGCTCGCACGCTTGGGCCCGGCGGCTTCGATCCCGCTCGCGATATCGCAGCCATCACCGTAAATCGGTGGCCTCATGGCTATGCCTACGAATACAACTCTCTCTTCGATTCGTTTTGGCTGGAAGGCGGAGTGACTCCCTGCGAGATTGCCCGCAAACCTCACGGTCGGATCGCAATCGCGAACGCCGATGCCGGAGCCTATGCCTACACCGACGAAGCCATCAACCAGGCCTACCGAGCGGTGGGGGAAATCACGAAGACGTAGATACAGGTGAGGGAGTACCCCTATGGCTCTCCGTGACCGCTTCTCATTTGCGTAGCCTTACTCTGTGCCTCCTGCGCCTGTGGGGTCATTCCTTTGGCCTCGTACGCGTCGGCCAAAGCATTCTCCAGGTCAGGATCATCGCCGTTTTGATCGCGTTCTTTCAGAAACGATGCGATGGCGTCGTCGTACTGCTTTAACTGCGCTTGAGAAAGACCCATCCGGTAGTTAACGCCTGCGGCTTGGGGGGCAATCTTCAAAGCACTCTTGTATTCGTCGATTGCCCCCGCATGATCCCGCTGGTCCGCCAGCGCCATGCCAAGTCCGGTGTGAGCTTGGGCATTGTTCGGGTCGAGTTCCACGAGTTTCGCGAACTGTTCCTGCGCGTTTTTCGCCTCTCCTTGATTCAGGTACGCGGCGCCCAGATCGATGCGGGCACTGGCATTTTGCGGCTGAATATCCAGCACCTTCTTTAATTCTGACTCACCATCAATCATCCGCCCGGTTCGAAAATATTGGCGAGCCAGTTCATAATGAGCCGACGCATCTTGCGGGTTCTGGCTGATCGTCTTCTCAAGATCCGAAATCTTCTGGTCAACATTCCTTCGAGCGTCAAGGAGGGCTCTTCCGTAGCGCATCGAAGACCCGCGCCAGCGTTGTATACCAAATCCGCTGACGGCAACGAGCAAAACTACGAAAAGAATCACGCCAACTCGCTGGACAGGCCTGTCATGCTGAGGCGCAACCCGCGCAATTAATGCACCAAGGATCAATCCGCTGACGAGTCCGCCGATGTGGCAGGCGTTATCGATGCCAGGAAACATACTTCCAAACACGAGGTTAAATCCCGCAAAGAAGAGGAGACTTCTCAGCGTGCCTTTGATTGCGATGCTTGGCAGCGAGAATTCGCCGAGATAGAACGAGGCGATCAGCGCTCCGGCCAAGCCGAAGATGGCTCCCGAGGCTCCTACAGTCCAGACACCGGGATTCCACCCCATGCTGGCGAGGCCGCCAGCGACTCCAGTGATCAGATATATGGCGCCGTATGTCCATCGTCCGTACAGCGATTCGCACAGCGCACCCAAATCCCACAAGCACCACATGTTGAAGCCGATGTGAAGGAGGCTCCCGTGAAGAAACATGTAGGTGAACAGCCGCCACCAGTCTCCCGAGAGTGCAAGAGGTCCATATAGGGCGCCGAAATGAATGGAAACTTGCGGGGAGAAGTCCGTCATCGGGTTCGCGAAAGCGAATGGATTGTCGCTCGCGAGCACCATTGCGACGAATACCGCAACATTGGCGCCAAATAGGACGTGCGTCAGCGAAATGCTGCTCTGGTCGCGCTTTACCCAAGGTGCCGGTAGCACAACCTGTTTCGCTTCCTCGCCGTCTTCGCCGCGCTGCGCGGCCTCATGTTGCACACACCACTGGCAGATTTTCTTAAGCGACAGCGCCGGAAGCTGCCGTCCACATCGAATGCAGTTCGCCATATCTCTTAGAAAGAGTATCAGTAGTCAAAGGTGGGAAGAAACCAAAGAAGGGTAAGGACGTCCCAGGATGGGTAGTCCTTCGTGATACTTCGTGTCCTTGGTGGTGGAGGGCTTCAGAGTTCATCTGCAGAAGATGCTAATGGATGGTCTTCGTTTTCCGTGACATGTAATCCATCAGCAGATATTGCCCAAGAGTATACGGAGTCGTGAAGTACGCCTTCCCGCGGCACATCTCGGTCACTTTCTGTACAAACTGCACCAACCCATAATCCGACGCCAGCATAAACGTATTAATCAGTACGCCCGCCCGTTTGCACTTCGAAACTTCTTCCAGCGTCTGGCTCACTACCAACGGATCAAGCCCGAACGCGTTCTTATAAATGCGTCCATCTTCCAGCGTCAGCGCCGAAGGCTTTCCGTCAGTAATCATTACGATCTGCTTCATGTCTTTGCGCTGTCGCTGCAGAATCCGCTGCGCCAGCCGCAATCCCTCGCGCGTGTTGGTGTAATACGGTCCCACCTTCACCCGCGCCAACTGCGAAAGCGGAATTTCCTCCGCCGAATCATGAAACAGAACGAGCGACAGCGAATCCCCGGGATACTGTGTGCGGATCAAATGCGACAGCGCCATCGCCACTTTCTTTGCCGGTGTGAAGCGATCCTCGCCGTACAGGATCATCGAATGCGAGCAATCCAGCATCAGCACCGTCGCGCACGACGAGTGGTACTCGCACTGATGAACCTGCAGAGTCTGAATATTCGATATTCAGCGGCAGGCTGAGTCCTTCGCGCTGGATCGCATTTGAAAGTGTCGCCGTGATGTCGAGGTTCAGCGTATCGCCAAACTCGTAGGTCTTGGACGATCCGCTGGCTTCAATGCCGGTTGCCAGATCACGCGTGTCATGGCGTCCAAAGCTAGATTTGCCCAGCGATCCCAATAGATTGCGCAGCGATTTAAATCCAAGAAAATCGAGACTCTTATCCGTGATTTCGAACTTCGCTTGCTGCGCTTCGCCCGTCTGCCCACCCACGCTCGACCGCCGTGATGGATCGTGCGGCTCGTCGACCGAGATGTAATCTTCCTGTTGCATCCGCTCGATCAGCTGCTCAATCAGTTCGTCGAGCTGTCCATCCACCATCATCTGCTCAACCTGTTCGCGCAAATGTTCGTCAAACGACTCGCCGTTCATCAGCGCTTCTTCGATCGCGCGTTTCAGATCCTCGAGCGTGTGCTCCCCTTGCGGCATTTCATACCACATGGAGTCCTGAAACCCGCTCTGCAGAAGGTAATCCGACAGGGCGCCGAGCAGGTCTTCCATGCTCATCTCGCCCGCGGGATCAGGCTCGTATTTGGAATAACGAATGCGTTTCATAGCTGCGTCATTAGTCGTTGGTCGTTTGCGTCGCTGGGCTAACGAACAAGGATCAACGATCATCGACCATCGACGGAACGACCGTCTTAGTTAAACTGTCTTCTCTGCCGGTAAGGCTTTTCGTCCTGCTCAAACGATTTCTCTCGTACTGCCTCGGGCTTCTTCTCTCCAGCTTTGAACACACGTTCTTCGCTGCGACCGATGCGCTTGTGGGCGTGCAATCCTTCGAGGATGAATTCCGCGGCCGAAACCTGCTGCTCCGGGCTTTCTTTCTGTGTCACGCCCAGCGGGCCGAGCTTATCAAACAGCCCTTGAATGCCTTTCAGATTCTCCAGCGCTTCGACGGCTGGAACCGAATCCGAAAGTTGCACCTCGCCACCCAGATCGAACCACTGCACAATCTGCTGCACATTGGCACCGGTGTAATACTCGTCATAAGTCTTGGCGATGGCCGCGCGAATCAATTCGCGACCCACGTGATCCGCGCCCTTCATCTCGCCTTCGTATTCCAATTCGAGCTTTCCTGTAATCGCCGGTAAAGCCGCGTAGATGTCGCTGATGCGCGGCACCACCAGCTTTTCCTGGTTGCGAATCGCCCTCCGCTCGGCATTCGATACGACGTTTTCCATCGCCGAGATCGGCAACCGTTGGCTGACACCCGACCGCTTGTCGATCTTCTTATCTTCGCGCGCGGCAAATGCGACTCGCTCGATCACTTCCTGCACATAGTTCGGCAGGTGCAGCGCATTTCCATTCCGGCGTGTCCACGCTTCCTGCGCCGTAATTGCGATTCCTTCTTCGACTGTCGCTGGGTAGTGGGTGCGAATCTCTGATCCGATGCGATCCTTCAGCGGCGTGATAATTTTGCCGCGTGCCGTATAGTCTTCCGGGTTCGCACTGAATACGAGCGCAACATCCAGCGGCAGACGGATGGGGTATCCCTTAATCTGTACGTCGCCTTCCTGCATGATGTTGAACAATCCCACTTGGATTTTTCCCGCGAGGTCGGGCAGTTCATTAATAGCAAAGATCCCGCGATTGGCGCGCGGAAGCAATCCGTAATGCACGGTCAGTTCGCTCGATAACTCATGCCCGCCACGAGCCGCCTTAATCGGATCGATGTCGCCGATCAGATCGGCGATGGTCACGTCCGGCGTAGCGAGTTTTTCAACATAGCGCTCATCGGGCGTGAGGTATGCGATGGGCGTGGCGTCTCCGAGTCGAGCGACTTCCTCACGGCATCGCTTGCAGATCGGCGCATAGGGGCTGTCGTGAATCTCACACCCCGCCATATAGGGCATCTGCGGATCCAGCAGTGTCGTCAACGCCCGCAGGATACGGCTTTTGGCCTGACCGCGAAGTCCAAGAAGAATGAAATTATGCCGGGAGAGAATTGCATTGATGATCTGCGGGACGACCGTATCGTCGTATCCGACGATGCCCGGAAAAACCGCCGCGTCGCCCTTTTCACGCAGGCGTACGACGAGATTCTCGCGGAGTTCATCTTTAACGTGGCGCGTGCGTAAACGCTCTTCGGAGAAAGGGCTGCGGCGCAGATCGCCCAGTGTGCGCGGAACACTCATGAAAGGAACCCCCCACAAACAAACTTGACCCGATTATACGCCGCATCACTGGATGCGTTTTTTCACTGCGGCGATGCAGGATTAATGCACATGCCCGTTCCCGCCTGCCTTTTCCCGCGTCCGCGCGACGCGGCGCAGCTTGGGAAGAATGCCTTCCAGGTATTCCGCGACGGCCTGAATCCGCTCGCCCTCGGATCGCATCGCGAGGAGTCTCTGCTTGAAGTCGAGATCAAGAGGCAGCGATCCTGCCAGGTAAAACGAAAGCTGGTTCTGATCGGCGGCCGAAAGATCCTGCACTGCGCCCGCAAGTGACAGAATCTCCAGATGCAGCTGGATCGCCCGCACCTTCTCTTCCTGTGCTGCGGCATTCGGCTCGTCCGGCACCAGCAAAACTTCCGCGCGCAGGAATGAACGCTCCTGGTTCAGTTCCAGCACCTCGAAGCGCTTCCGTCCTTCCGCAATCAGATCCATCCGGCCATCGGGATATTCTTTCGTGACCGTGATAATTTCCGCCGTGCACCCCACTTCCGCAATTCCTTCCTCCAACGCGCGTACCACGCCGAAAGGTGCGTCGTTGGCCAGACACTCGCCAATCATCTCTTTGTAACGAGGCTCGAAAATATGTAAGGGCAACGGAGTGCCCGGGAGCAGGACCACCTCGAGCGGGAACAACGGAAGCAGGGCCACGGAGTCTCCAATTCGTCGCGAAGCGGGAAAGCTCCACGAGGCGGAAATTAACCTGATTGTACGATACGTTTCGGCTGTGCCTTGACTTGCCGCGCCGCACCGATTACAACGCCAGCATGGAACTCGACGGAAACGTAGTCGTAGTCACCGGCGCCTCGATGGGCATTGGCGAGGCGATCGCAAAGAAGTTTGCCGAGGAAGGCGCAAGCGTGATCCTGCTTTCACGCGATGCCGCCCGCGCTGAAGCCGCTCGCACGCGAATCGGGCACGCCGAACGAACCGTAGCCCTCTCTTGCGACATCCGCCACTCGGAAGAGATCGACCGCGTTCTCGCGCTCACGCTGCATCACTTCAAGCACATCGATGTCTGGATTAACAACGCCGGCCACGGCCTGCTTGATTCGGTTGCGCAGGTGGACATGCATGCCTGCCACGACCTTTTCGAAACGAATTTCTTCGGCGCTGTTTCTGCTATGCAGGCCGTCATCCCGGTCATGCGCCAGCAGGGAGGCGGCGCAATCATTAACATTTCAAGCGTCGCCGGCCATATCCCGCTGCCATTTCATGCGACCTACAGCGCATCGAAGTTTGCTCTCAACGCAATCGGCAAGGCTGCGAATATCGAACTCAAGAAAGACGGGATTCATGTGCTGACAGTTTGTCCCGGATACGTTCGGACGGAGTTCGGGGAGAATGCCGTGAAGGGCACCGAAATGAAGCGTGTCCGCCCGGCGAAAGTGCGTGGCATTACTTCCGAGCGGGTCGCTCGTGCGACGTTGCAAGGATATTTGAAGCAGAAGCGTGAAGTCATCGTTCCCTGGACCATGCACGTGCCGGTCAAGTTGTACCAATTGTTTCCGGCCCTGGTGGAATGGGGAATGAGCAAGATGTCCGAATAGCCTCGCCTATACCGATCAGTTCAACTCTGCCAGCAAGGCTTCCATCTCCGATTGCGCATGCAAGTTCCCGGTGCGTCGCGCGGAAGCGATACCGTCCTGCAGCATCTTCTTCGCCTCGTCCGAGCGCTCCGCCCGAACCAGAGTTTGTGCTGCCATGAAGTATCCTGCCGTGTAGTCCCGATTGTTCTCGATCAGGATCGAAAACTCGGCCAGCGCGCGATCGAAGTCGCCTTGTTTCGAGTACTCCATTGCGAGCCCGTAGCGCGCAAAGGCGTCTTTCGGATTCTCGGTCAAAATTTCGTTGAGCGCGGCGATTCGATCCATAGGTGTCTGGCCTGCAAAGCAGATTACTACAACCTGCTTGACCCTGTGTACGCGGTGCTGGTCAGACTCTCCAGGACTGATTACAATTGCGGTTCCCGTACTTCACCTCCGAGGCAAAACTGAATTGGCCTGTCCATATTTCATGCCGGTGTCCAAACTGGAAAGTGGGAACTGGCCTCATCCTGCGCGTTTGCCCCTCGGATGCGGTTGGAGCGGCAACTGTACGGCGCCCGGCCACGAAGGTGAAACCCCCGCCCATGACATTCTGCAGGCCTTCTGCAATCTCGGCTATGCCAGCAGCTGTAGTTGGGCACCGGCGCAACGCGTCTGGGACGCTGTCCGGTTCTCGGTAGCCGCGCCGGTCAACTCAAGGCGCCACACACTTTCGGTAACCGATGATCCTGCGCGCACTCTTCGCTTGCTTTACGTCTGCGAATGCGACCATCTTCCCGTGGAACACGGTGAGCTGGAATTCGACCTTACGCGTGCAACTTGGCTGGGACAGCACAGCGACGCACGCATACAGAAGATGGCGGAGTGTTTCCTGGATTCCTACTTGAAAAAGAAGGTTTGAGGCCCAACTTCAAGTACCGGCTCTAATGGCCCATAAGGAAAGACGAATGTCCGAAGACAACCTCACCCCGCGTCCGGTTCGAGACTCGCAGTCGGAGATGGCGGAAATCGTACTCCCCAATGATGCCAATCCGTTAGCCGCCCTTCTTGGCGGACGTCTCATGCACTGGATCGATCTCGCGGGAGCTATGGCCGCGCATCGTCACTCGCGTAACTATGTTGTGACCGCGTCCGTCGATCACATCGACTTCCTGGTTCCGGTGCGAGTTGGAGATCTCGTGATTCTCAAGTCTTCGGTCAATCGTGTCTTCCAGACGTCGATGGAAGTGGGAGTAAAAGTCTTCGTTGAGGATTACATTGCCGACACCGCGCAGCATGTCGCTTCGGCACACCTTACGTTTGTGGCCGTCGATGGCGCGGGGAAACGTTTGAAAGTCGCCCCGGTTATTCCAGAAACGGACGAACAAAAGCGCCGCTATGACGATGCTGGCCGCCGCCGCGAGATCCGCCGCGCCGAATTGCAGCGGCGCAGGCGCTAGTCCGTGTCGACTTTCACGACCGAATGTGATTTTGATCACATTGGAGCCCTCCGGAAAGCATTTATTCTCCTCGTTTGTGAGGTTCCTTCATGGATAGTGCCCTCTTAGTTCATCGCCTCCATTTCGCCTTTACCGTTACCTTCCATTATTTGTTCCCACAACTAACGATGGGTTTGGCGCCGCTGATTGTGGTGCTTAAGACGCTGGCTCTGCGCCGCAACGACGAAACCTACAACCGCGCCGCCCAATTCTGGGCGCGTATCTTCGGAATCAATTTCGTTCTCGGCGTCGTGACTGGCATCCCAATGGAATTTCAGTTCGGCACCAACTGGTCGCACTTCTCGCGCTTTGCGGGGGGCGTGATCGGACAGACTTTGGGCATGGAAGGCATGTTCGCTTTCTTCCTTGAGTCTGCGTTCCTCGGCCTCTTTCTCTATGGAGAGAAGAGACTCGGGCCCCGCGGCCACTGGTGGTCGGCGGTCGCTGTGTTTCTCGGATCGTGGTTGAGCGGATTCTTTATCGTCGCGACCGACGCCTGGATGCAGCACCCCGTGGGATACACCAAAGCGGCCGACGGATCGGCGCAGCTCACCAGCTTCTGGGCGTTAGTGCTGAATCCTTGGGCATGGTGGCAATATGCGCACAATATGAGCGGAGCGGTCATCACCGGAGCCTTCGTCATGGCTTCGATTGGAGCATTCTATCTGCTGTGGGGAAAATTTCAGGAGTACGGTCGTATCTTCATTCGCGTGGGCGTGATTTCAGGCCTGATCTTCAGCGTATTGCAGTTGTTCCCGACAGGAGATGGACAAGGTCGTATGATCGCCGAGAATCAGCCCGTGACGCTCGCCGCCATGGAGGCTCTCTTTGCCTCACAGCCCGGAGCCCCGCTGGTTCTGATCGGCCAGCCGAACGTTGAGGAGCGGAAAATCGATAACTCCGTGACCGTTCCCAACGCCCTCAGTTTCCTGACCTACCGCGCGTGGACGGCGGAAGTGAAAGGTCTCGATGCGTTCCCCCAGAACGACTGGCCGACCAACATCGAGCTTCTTTATTACAGCTACCACATCATGGTGGGACTGGGCACGCTGTTCATCGCCATTATGGTGATCTCGGCGTTTCTGCTATGGCGTGGCAAGCTGTTCGGAAGTCGCTGGATGCTGTGGATTCTGCTCCTCGCCCTACCGTTTCCCTACATAGCCAACACTGCTGGCTGGATCACAGCTGAAATTGGCCGCCAGCCTTGGCTCGTGTTCTCGCTCATGCGCACCGTGGATGGTTACTCGAAGATGGTGTCGGCAGGGAATGGCATGTTCACGTTGTTGGGATTCATGGGCATGTACACGGTTCTGAGCATCTTCTTCCTGTTCCTGGTTCGCCGGGAGATCGAGCGAGGCCCGGACGCGATAGCCGCCGCGGGGCACTAATATCTTTCATTCCAATGAGCACAGCATGCTTGTCATTCCGAGGAGCAAAGCGACGAGGAATCTACTTTTTGCTATCGTCCGCACGCAGTCGTTCGAATGACAAACAATACTCTTAGCGTGGACTGAATCGAGGAATTATGGAAACACTCTGGTTCATGATCGTCGCAGTTATGGTCGCCGCCTATGTTGTCCTCGACGGCTTCGATCTGGGTGCTGGCGTTATCTATCTCGGGGCCGCCAAGACTCCCAGCGAGCGCCGCACCATCATGCGGGCCATCGGGCCGGTATGGGATGGCAACGAAGTCTGGCTGCTCGCCGCCGGCGGTACACTCTACTTTGCATTCCCGCTGCTATATGCCTCGAGCTTCAGCGGATTCTACTTGCCGCTCATGATGGTCTTATGGCTCTTAATGCTGCGCGGCATCGGCATCGAACTTGGATCGCATATGGAGCATCCCGTCTGGCGCGGATTCTTCGATGTGATTTTCTCGGTCTCAAGCGTACTGTTGTGCATCTTCTTTGGCGCAGCGTTGGGCAACGTGGTGCGCGGCGTTCCTCTCGGTGCCGATCAGTATTTCTTCGAACCGCTCTGGACCAACTTCAAAGTCAACCAGGGAATGTCCGGCGCAAACAATGGAATCCTCGACTGGTACACGGTCCTGACCGGCGTGATCGCGCTGGTCACGCTCACGGCGCATGGTTCGCTCTATGTTGCGACCAAGGCTGAAAACGATCTCAACCGCCGCGCGCGTACGACCGCATTGTGGGCGTGGCCCGTGCAACTGCTTTTGACCGTCGTCGGATTGATTGCGACCGTTTCCGTCCGGCCCGGCGTACTCGACAACTACAAACAGCATGCAATCGGCTTCGTCATTCCCGTGCTGGTATTCGGTGCGCTCGCGGTCATGATGCACGCCATGATCCGGCACAGCGATAAGATCGCGTTTGTTGCCTCGTCGCTCTACATCGTAGGAATGCTGGTGGGGGCGGCCTTCGGGCTATATCCCGTCGTGCTGCCGGCGAGCACCGATCCTGCGCGCAATCTGACGATCTACAACACCGCCGCTGGTCATCACGGCCTGACTGTCGGATTCACCTGGTGGATTCTGGGCATGATCCTCGCCCTCGGATACTTCTTTTTCCTCTTCCGCATATTCAAAGGCAAGGTGCGGTTGGAGGGCGAAGGATACTGAGAACGGGGCCACGGATTTCGCGGCCGATCACGGATCAGACGATCAGA
The DNA here is from genome assembly GCA_963793945.1 of uncultured Acidobacteriota bacterium. Lineage (GTDB taxonomy): Bacteria > Acidobacteriota > Terriglobia > Terriglobales > Acidobacteriaceae > Sulfotelmatobacter. Next base: position 248,572 of record CAWCCE010000010.1, read on the forward strand.
CGATCAGCGATCAAAGATCAAAGATCAAGATTGTTTAGATTGCCTTGGACGTATCCGCGAAATCTGTAAAATCCGCGGCGAAGTTGATCTGCCTCGAGATGGTGGTCCAAGCCTGCTCGGCCCTTCCGTGGCCTGTATAATCAACCTTTGGGGTTCTTCCTCATCTTCGCGATTCCTTCTTCGCTAATTCGAATCTGGAGTGTGATCCTTTGAACGCACATACACCGCATCAGCATGGACAGGGCCCCGCGCAGCCTGGGCCGCAGCCGCTGCCGGGCGTCGACGCCATCATCGCCGTTGGATCGGGTAAGGGAGGCGTCGGCAAAACCACGCTCTCGGTCAACCTCGCCGTCGCTTTGGCCAAGATGGGTCACAAAGTCGGGTTGCTCGACGCCGATGTTTACGGGCCGAACGTTCCGCTGATGCTGGGGGTGAACTCGCAGCCGCGGATGATCGGCGACAACCGTATCGAGCCGATCGAAGCGTTCGGGCTGAAAGTCATCTCGGTCGGATTCCTCAATCCCGGCGACAAGCCGGTCATCTGGCGCGGTCCGATGTTGCACCAGATCATCCGGCAATTCCTCGGTCTGGTCGAATGGGGACACCTCGACTATATGGTCGTCGATCTGCCGCCGGGCACGGGGGATATTGCGCTGTCACTAGTGCAGACGGTGCCGCTGACCGGGGCGATCGTGGTTTCAACACCCTCCGACGTGTCGCTACAAGACGCGCGCAAGGCGATCGAAATGTTCCGACAAATGAAGGTGGATCTCGTCGGCGTGGTCGAGAACATGAGCTACTTCACGTGCCCGCACTGCCAGCATGAAGTCGACATCTTCTCGCGTGGCGGCGCCGAATTGATGGCGAAACGCTTCGACGTGGCGTTCCTGGGCAGCATCGCGCTGGATCCCGAGGTACGCAAATCGGGAGACGGCGGGAAGCCTGTGGTGCTGGAGGGCGAAAATTCGCCGCACGCAAAGTCGATCTACGATTTCGCGCACAATGTGTTAGCACGCGTGACAGAGATCAAAGCGAACGCGCCAGCGAACGTAATTCAGATTCAATAAGAATCATCACCACAGAGGGCACAGGGTTGCACAGCGGAATTTCTCTGAAACCCTGTGTCCCCTGTGGTTAATTGTTTTCGAACCGACCCAGCCGCCAGATTGGGTTCGGCTGGCGAGCTTTCAAGATCAGCTCCGCCATCATCTCTCCAAGTGCCGGACCGTGCTTGAACCCATGGCCCGAGCCTCCTCCTAATAGCCAAACGTTTTCATTCGAAGGAGGTCGATCCACAATGAAGTCGGCATCCGGAGTTTGTTCGTACTGGCAAACCCGCGTCTCGACTAGCGGAGCATCTTTCAGGGCAGGGAAGCGGAAAGCTACGTATTCGCGAATATCTTTCAATGTTTCGGGACTGACAACGCGCTCTCCGTCCGTTGGATCAAACGCGGGCCCGCGCGTGTCGTCGGCGATCTTGAATCCGCGTCGGTCACTCCCAGGGATTCCGTAACGAAATCGTCCGCGATGATCTGCCCAGACTGGCATATACGCGTCGGTGAACCGCGGATCTCCCGCCGGCGGGCCGAAGAAAAAAATGTCTTGCTTGGTGGCAACGATCCGATTGCGTATCGTCTGCGGAAAAAGCTTGCCGAGCCACGGACCGCAGGCGAAGACATAGCCATCAGCCTTGAGCCGCGATCCATCGGACAGCCCCAATCCCTTCTTCAGCCGATCATCTTCCAACCCGTCGGCCAAGACTGCGACTTGCTGAAACTTGCCTCCTCCGCCGACAAATGCTTCCACGACTGCCTGGCAACTGGCCCGTGCCTCAAGATATCCGCATTCGGGCTCGAAAATACCCCACTCGATTCCTTCGAAGTTGATCTGTGGCCATTTCTTCTCCAATTGGCGAACTGATAGCTCGTTGTACATGATCTTCGCCGCTCGCAGCATCGTGACCGATCCGCGTTCAAAGGCATCATCGCGCCCTGAAGCCATCCAGAGCACTCCGGTCCGATGCAGGAATTGCCGTTTCCACCGGCGTTCGTACTTCGCCCAAAGCTTGAGCGCTCGCGCCGCCATCTCCGTGTAAGGCTGGTCAGGCCCGTATGTGCCGCGGATGACCCGGGTCTCTCCGCCTGAGGACGCTCTGGAATTCCCGGGCCCCCAGGCGTCGACAAGCGTAACGCGCGCTCCCCGTTCGAGAAGATGCAGTGCAGTCCATCCACCGAAGGCTCCCGCGCCGATGACTGCGATGTGAGGTTTGGCTTTCATGAAGATAAAGAGGATAGTAGTGCTGGTTTCAAAGTTGCAAGGTTTCTGAGTGGGGGTGATTGCTGGGGAGCGTCTCCTCGCTGTATAAGCGGTTGGAAACCCTTCATGCTATGGAACCCTGAAACCCTGAAACTTTACAACCTGCCTCCGACCGGCCGGTTTCGGCAGTCAGCCCAGGAACCAACTTTGCTCCCAAACCCAACCTTCTGCATCTAAAATAGTTAGGTAAAATGAATCAGAAGCGGTTTCTCCCCCGGCCACAGCCGCTCGGACTGAGACAACTGACATAACACCGTATGCCCGCTGACCCCAATATCGGGAATCGCGAACGCGAAATTCTGACCGCTATCGTCGAGACGTTCATCTCGACGGGCGAGCCGGTCGGATCGCGCACGCTCGCCCGCTCGAACCGCGAAGGCTTGAGCCCCGCGTCTATTCGCAATGTGATGGCGGATTTATCCGACGCCGGATTCCTCGAGCAACCGCACACTTCCGCAGGTCGCGTGCCGACAACAGAGGCGTACCGGTATTACGTCGAACAAATTTCCGGCACTGCCCGGCTGGCACCGCAGGAGGAGACCATGATCTCCGACTCGCTGGCCGGCATCACCGACGTGCAGGAATTCATGGAGCGCACGTCACACGTGCTGTCGCTGATCTCGCGCAATGTGGGAGTAACGGTGGCGACCAGCGGTCCCAAGAATGCCCTTGAACATGTCTACTTTTCGCGCCTCGGCGATCAAAAAGTATTGGCTGTGCTGGTGACTCGTTCAGGACTGGTCCGCGATCGCGTGTTGCGGCTCGATCTGCCTCAATCCGATCTGGATCTGGCGGCACGCTATATCAACGAGAATTTCCGCGGTTGGACGATGGAATCGATGCGCTCAGAGCTCTCTCGGCGGATCGAGAAAGATCGCAGCGAGTACGACCGCCTGATGAATTCGATCGAGCAACTCTACAAACAGGGCGCTCTCGCCCATGAACAGGGATCGCAAGTGGTCTTCGTGGAAGGCGCAGCCAACCTTGTGACTGGTGAGCAGGATCGCCAACGCTTGCAGGAGATGCTCAAGACACTCGAAGAAAAGGAAAAAGTCGTTCAGCTTCTTGGCGCGTATCTCGACGTAAAGCAAGAAGCCGTCCGTGTAGTGATTGGGCTCGATCAGACGCTGCCCTCAATGCAGAATTTCGTGCTGATTGGCGCTCCGGCGCACGCCGGCAACGAGGTCATGGGTTCTCTGGCGGTGATTGGGCCGACGCGCATGGACTATCAACACACCATCACCGCGGTTTCGTATATTGCGCGATTGTTCGACAAAATTCTGAATGAATCGGAGTAAGGCAGGCAGTTATGGGGAAAACAAACGGAAAACGGGAAGAAGTGGCAGGGATTGATCTTGAGCACGAGCTTCCTGCCGGAGATAGTGACGAGAATTCGCCCGAATCGAAGTCCGGAATGAGCGCGACGAGCGAGGCTTCAAGCACAGAAGGAGAGCTGCAGAAGCTGAAGACCGAGCGCGATTCTCTGCTCGACCGTCTTGCGCGGGCCCAAGCCGAATTCGACAATGCTCGAAAACGCGCAGCCAAGGAGCAGCAGGATTTCCGCGATTTCGCGACCGTCGACGCGATCAAGTCTCTTCTGCCGGTCATCGATAGCTTCGAACGCGCCTTGAAGGCGAAATCTGACGCCGCTGACTTTCGTTCCGGTGTCGAATTGATCTACAAGCAGCTGCAAGACGTTCTCTCGAAGCTGGGGGTTAAAGCGATTGCCTCGAAGGGCGAACAGTTCGATCCGCATGTGCATGAAGCGATCGAAATGGTAGAAACTCCTGACGCCGCTGATCACGAAGTGCTCGAGGAGTGGCAAAGGGGCTACAAATTCAAGGATCGCCTGGTGCGTCCCGCGATGGTGAAGGTCGCGAAGAATCCCGGAAAATAGCAGGGCTCGAATCTCCGGCAGTCCGGCTCCGGTGAGCCCTCATTCTGTTCATTGACGAAAGGTCTCTTTGACGACGAACGCAAAACGCGACTACTACGAAGTGCTGGGCGTGAGCCGCACTGTGACTGAAGTGGAATTGAAGAGCGCCTATCGCAAACTGGCGCTCCAATACCATCCGGACCGTAATCCCAACAATCCGGATGCGGAAGAAAAATTCAAGGAAGTGAGCGAGGCCTATGCCATCCTCGCGGATTCCGATAAGCGGGCCGCCTACGACCGCTTCGGACATGCTGGACTCGGCGGCGGTGCTCAGGGCGCGGGCTTCGATCCCACAGTTTTCCAGGATTTCAGCGACATCTTCGGCGAGTTCTTCGGATTCGGAGACATGTTTGGCGGAAGTGGCGGAGGGCGCGGACGCCGCAGCCGTGTACAGCGCGGCGCCGATCTCCGGGAAGATCTGACACTCGAATTCGAGCAGGCATATTTCGGCACTGAAGCGCGTGTCACCGTTCGCCGCCATGAGGCGTGCGAGGAATGCCGCGGCACGGGTTCAGCTCCTGGCAAAGGCGCAACCACTTGCCGCTCATGCAGCGGCCGCGGCCAGGTCCGCTACCAGCAAGGATTCTTCAGCATCGCCCGCACTTGTCCCACTTGTCAGGGGAGCGGAAGCGTCATCACGGATCCTTGCCCTAAGTGCAAAGGCGACGGCCGTCTCTTACGTCAGCGCACCGTCGACGCCAAGGTTCCTCCAGGAGTCGAGGACGAAACTCGCATCCGCTTTGCGGGCGGAGGAGAAGTCGGCCAGTTCGGCGGACCGGCTGGTGATTTGTACGTCGTCCTGCACGTGAAGGATCATCCGTTCTTCGCGCGCGAAGGCAACGACCTGCATTGTGTCGTTCCAGTTTCAGTCGCCCAAGCCGCGATGGGGGCCGAAATTCGCGTGCCGACCATGGAAGGCGAGCACTCGCTCAAAGTGCCCGAGGGGACTCAGCCCGGGACCGTTTTTCGCGTCCGTAACAAAGGTGTTCCGGTTCTGAACGGCCATGGCAAGGGCGATCTCTTCGTCGAGGTGCGAGTGCAGGTTCCGGGCAAGCTGAATAAGCGCCAGAAGGAATTGCTGCAGGAACTCGATGCTCTCTCTAAGGTTGATAACCAACCGATGCTGCGATCCCTGCTCGGCAAGATGAAGGACATGTTCCAATAATCGTGCTCGTTCGATCCCTACTCACGACTCGGCTCTTCGTGCTCGTATGACCCGCCGCCGGTGGATCGCCGACGAAGTCTCCGCAGATCAAGCTGCCCTCACGGGCGCCCATGCCGATCATTTGATTCGTGTCTTGCGCGTGCGAATCGGGCAAGAATTTGACATCGCAGCAGGCTCCGCAGTGCGCCGCGGCCGCGTCGTAAGCGTGGCGGAGGGCCGGGTTGAATTCGAACTCGGGGAAGAGATTCCGACGCTGGTCGCAGCCAACATCACTCTCCTGCTCGCCATCTTCAAGTTCGACCGGATGGAATGGGCGATCGAGAAGTGTACGGAACTAGGCGTCAGAAAGATTATCCCGGTCATTGCGCGCCGTACAGACGCACATCTAGCGGCCGCATCCGCAAAGCGCACTGAGCGCTGGCGTCGGATCGCCCTGCAAGCTTCGGAGCAATCGCGGCGGTCTTCTCCGCCCGAAATCGCCGATGTCATCAAATTACGTGACTCCATGGATCTTCCGGGCGACGTGCGGATCGTGCTATCGGAGTCTGAACAACAGACACAGCTTCGCGATCTACTGGGAAATCGTGCAGCAGGCGACATCCTTCTCGCCATCGGCCCCGAAGGGGGTTGGGCTGAAGATGAACTGCGCGCTTTTCAGGAGCAAGGGTGGACCTCCGCCAGCCTCGGCCCGACCATTCTGCGCGCTGAAACCGCCGCCATCGCGGCCACTGCGATCGTTATCTCAGAACTCGGCGATTAGTTGCGGCGTAACCCGTTGCTGCGAGAAAATCGTCGTATGAAACCCGGTCATATCTATTTTGAAATCCAGGCCGATGACCCGAATCGCGCTATCAATTTCTATTCGAAAACATTTGGCTGGAAGTTCCACGAGGTGAAGGGCCTCCCTGTCGCCTACTGGACGATCGAGACTGGAGGTTCACGCGGGGGCCTGTTGCAGCGTCCTGCAAAAACGCCTCCGCCGCAGAGCGGCACCAATGCCTTCGTGTGCTCTCTCGAAGTGGAGAGTTTCGACGACACCGCCCGGACCATCGGTCAGTTAGGAGGAATCGTCGCGCTCCCCAAGTTCGCCGTACCCGGAACTTGTTGGCAAGGATATTTCGTCGATCCCGAGGGGAACACATTCGGGATCTTCGAGGTCGACGAAAACGCAGGAAAGTAGCTCGCGGTTGAACGAACCGAGGACGGAAGTCCAGGTTTTCCGCTTTCCGCACAGTCTTCCTCATCCTTGGCAAGTGATATTCTGGCCGCAATGCCGGTCTCGAAGTCCACTTTTCGTCCTGCGCTATTTACCCCCGACGATCGCCAGCGCGAGGCCATCGAGCATGTCGATGGCCCAATGCTCGTCGTCGCTGGAGCCGGCACAGGCAAAACTTCCGTTCTCACGCATCGAATCGAGCGGCTGGTCGCGGAAGGCCATGCTCATCCCGACGAGATCCTAGCCCTTACCTACACCATCAACGCCGCCGACGAAATGCGGGAGCGCGTACGCAAGTTGCTGGGTGGCAGAGCCGTCCAAGCGGTGACTTTCCATGATTACTGCCTGAAGTTGCTGCAGCGGGTCCATAAGGATTTCGGCGTTCTTGACGAAAAGGATCTGTGGATTTACCTGCGCCGCCGGATTCGCGACCTGCATCTCGAGCACTACATCCGTGCGGCCAACATCGGCCAGTTCCTGAATGATCTGCTGGAGTTCGTGAGTCGCTGTCACGACGAGTTGGTGACTCCGGAACGATACGCCCAATATGTGGAGCGGCTGGAGCGCGGAGAGGTCCCCATGCCGCGCGTAGCGAAATCCAAAAATGCCCTCGATGACGCCGAGATTCTCGGCCGCTGCCGAGAGATCTCCCGCGTGTTCACGACGATGGAGCGTTGGCTGCAGGAAGACAATCTGGGAACCTTCAGCCATATGATCACCCGGGCGCACGATCTGCTGACTAGCGATGACAGCGTGGTGGCCGAGGCTCGTCGCGGCGCGCGCTTCATCCTCGCCGACGAATTTCAGGATGCCAACTTCGCCCAGATCAAGATTCTGGCGCGCCTTGCCGGGCCGGGAGGAAATCTGTTTGCGGTCGGCGATCCCGATCAGTCGATTTATCGTTTTCGTGGGGCATCGAGCGAGGCCTTCGAGCTGTTTCACCGAAACTTTCCAGCAGCGAAGCTGGTAGTGCTCGAAAAGAATCGCCGTTCGACGACACCGATTCTCCGAACCGCGTTTGCTCTCATCGACCAAAATCCGCCAGTCTTTGCGAAGCATGCAGACGGCGCGCTCGCGTATCGGCGCGCTCCGCTTCAATCGGCCCGCGAAGAGGAGGCACAGAGGACAGGTGAACATCTGCCGAGCCCGCTCGTCTCGGCGATCGTTCTTACGACGAAGGATTCCGAGGGGCCCGATCTGGTCAGCTACTTACGCGGCGCCCAGAAGAAGGCAAAGTGCAAGTGGTCCGATTTCGGCATCCTCTATCGCTCGCACTACCAGCGGGACGAAGTCGTCCAGGAGCTGGCCGAAGCCGATATTCCATTCGTCATCGAGAGCATGGACGTCTCCGACACGCCCGAGGCTCGCGACCTTTTCGCTTGCCTGAACGCGGTGATTTCAACCGGAGACGACGTCAGCCTGTTCCGCGTAGCCGCGCTGCCTTGTTTCCACGTCGATCCGGAGCAGTTGCGTCAGACAATGCGCTCTATTGCCCGGGACAATCGAGAAGGCCAGGTGATCCCGCTCTCTTCCGCGCTCGACCGGGTCGCGGGTGGCTCAGAAGTCGTAGCTGCCCTCCAACGTGCCCGGGAGGAGATTCGTCGACGTAGCGCGAAGGCTCGAGCAGCTCTCGACATCATCGTGCGGCAGTTTGTGCTGGACGTGAGCTCGCCGATCCTGCAAGCCGCCTTGAGCTTCGTCGACGCCTGGGAACTGAAAAAGGTCAATAAGACCACCAATCTCGAGGAGTTGGTCGACTATCTAGCGCTCTTCCGTGAAGCGGGCGGCGTGATCCCCTTGCCTGCGAATGAATCCGAAAACGCCGTCCGCCTCATGACCGTCCACGGCGCCAAGGGGTTGGAGTTCCCGCACGTGTTTATTCTGCGCGCGAACTCGGGCGCGTTCCCTTGCTACTACAGGGAGACGTTGGTCGCATTCCCGCGCGAGTTGCGAGATCAGGACTCGTTGACCGAGGCAGACGACAAGACGCTGCACAATCAAGAGGAGCGCAGGCTGTTCTACGTTGCCATGACCCGCGCTCGCGACACCTTGCGGATCTACGCCCGCGAGGGCACGGGCAAACTCGACAAGACGCCCGCTGGCTACATCCGCGAGCTGATCGCAAATCGTACCGTTGCGCCCTGGTTCCGCGCGATTCCGGCCGGGGGCGCTCAGGCGACGCTCGACATGGCCGCCGCCACCTCTCCTCTTTATCCGGATGAATCCCAAACCAACGCATGGTTCGAACTGCCAGTGCTCGAAGGATTGCACCGGCGGCTGAGTGCCTCTGCGGTCGATACCTATGAACGCTGCGGCCTACGCTTCAAGTTAGAGCGCGACTGGCGCATTCCCGCCAAGCCTGCCGCAGCCATGCAGTACGGCGCTGCGATCCATCGCGTCCTAAAAACCTATTTTGATTCTGTCCGTCTGGGACGTCCGAAATCCGACGAAGAACTGATTGATCTCTTCCGCAAAGACCTGCTGGACGCGAAAATTCAAGAAACCTACCAGCACGAGCTCTACGAAAAGCAGGGAATTACTCAGTTGCGGGAATTCCTGGCATCGGTCCGCTCAATTCCGGTGTCGCAGGTTCTGCACACCGAGGAATCGTTCGAGATTCGCGTAGGAGAAACCGCGGTGGTGGGACGAATCGATCGCATCGATAGCCGTCCAGATGGAACGGTGGCCATCATCGACTACAAAACCGGCAAGGCCCGGGACCAGGAAGATGCGGATGAGAGTCTGCAGTTGTCCCTCTACGCCATCGCTGCGAAAGAGAAGTGGGGATACGACGTCGGCGCCTTGATCTTTCACAACCTGGAAGAGAACGTTCCAGTGGTCACCGGGCGAGCGAACTCAGAACTAGTCGCAGCCAGCCAGCGCGTTGAGGAGGCTGCAAAGGGAATCGCTGAGGGGGTGTTCGACGCGAAGCCAGGAATCCATTGCAACTTCTGCGCGTACCGCAGCCTGTGCCCGGAAAAAGAGAAGCGCATTCCACGGCGGCCAAAAGCGGCCACCGCCCAGTCAAATCAAAACTAAGCTGTCATTCTGAGCGAAGCGAAGAACCCCATACCCACGGACAGTGTCTGATCCTCGAATGGGAATTTCTAACCGCGAGCTCGGTCCAAATCGACGCGGAAATCGCGAGGCAAGTGTCCATCCCAAAAAACTTAGGGGACGCATTGAGCGTCCCCTTTTTGACTTCGTACTGAACTTGCTTAGTGCTTCTTTTTCTTCTTTGCCTTTTTCTTGGTTGCCATTGTTCCTATTCTCCCTTCCATTCTTCATGGAAAATGTGCAGTGGTGTTTTACTGCAACTAGTTGATGTATAGAGTTATTGAAAAATGAAGTCAAGAAAAAAATGATGATCAATCGGCGCAAGTTGTGACACCAAAGTCACGATGAAAGAATTCTTGTGGCGATTGTCAACCAAATTTTTGCGCGATGCGTGCAATCTCTCCTCGAAAATTCATTCCGCACACATGTTCTTCGTCTGCGATCTGGCAAACTACGAACGCACATCTCTTCCTCGAGACTGGTGCGAGGATGATCGCAACACTTGGACGCGCGAAACAAATCTTTCCCGCAAACATCTATAATGATGAAAGCGAAATCATCGCGGGAGCTTGATTCATGGCCTCTTTTGACGATGTTGTCATCATCTCCGGCTGCCGCACACCGGTGGGAAAATTCCAGGGTAGCCTCTCGGACTTTACTGCGCCGCAGCTCGGCGCCATCGCTGTGCGCGAAGCGGTCAAGCGTGCCGGCATCGATTCCGCACTCGTGGACGAGTGCATCATGGGTAACGTCGTCTCTGCCGGACTCGGCCAAAATCCTGCGCGACAGGCAGCAATCTACGGCGGACTCGCTCCGTCGACAGGTGCCATGACAATAAACAAGGTCTGCGGCTCCGGATTAAAATCCGTTGCTCTCGCAGCGCAAGCGGTGCAGACCGAAAACAGTTCCATTGTCGTCGCCGGCGGAATGGAATCGATGACCAATGCACCCTATCTTCTTCCGCAGGCGCGCAAAGGATACCGTCTCGGCAATGCGCAGATCGTCGACTCCATGGTTCACGACGGACTCTGGGATATCTACAACGACTACCACATGGGAATCACGGGCGAGAACGTCGCCGAGAAATACGGCATCACCCGCGAAGAGCAGGACGAGTTCGCTGTGCACTCTCATCGCAAGGCGGTCTCTGCAATCAAGGAATGCCGCTTCAAATCGCAGATCGTTCCGGTTGAGATTCCAGCAAAGAAGAAAGGCGCGCCTCCAACGATTTTCGATAAGGATGAAAGTCCGCGAGAAGACACGACCATCGAAGTGCTCCGTTCTCTAAAGCCGGCTTTCAAGAAAGACGGCACCGTCACCGCTGGCAATGCTCCTGGAGTGAATGATGGAGCAGCCGCGTTGGTCGTGACCAGCGCTTCGCGTGCGAAAGAGCTTGGCGCGAAACCCATGGTTCGAATCATCGCGCAGGCTACCAGCGGCGTCGAGCCCAAGTGGGTCATGATGGCCCCCGTCGGTGCCGTTCGCACCATTTGGGAGAAGACTGGTTGGAAGAACGAAGATGTCGATCTCTACGAACTGAACGAAGCATTCTCCGTGCAGGCGCTGGGGGTGATGAGGGAGTTGGGATTGAATTCTGACAAGGTAAACGTGAACGGCGGCGCAGTGGCAATCGGCCATCCGATTGGTGCCAGCGGTGCGCGCGTGCTCGTGACCCTGATCTACGAAATGATCCGTCGCGATGTGAAGCGCGGCATCGCCGCCCTCTGTCTCGGCGGTGGGAATGCAGTAGCGATGGCCGTGGAACGCTAAGAGTTTATGTGGCGACGGCCGCCCCGGCCGCACAAGCCAGGGCAAAAGCCCGGAGCTAGTAGGGGATCAACTCACCGCCGACACCGGCAGCGTCACCGTAAACACCGCACCGCCCTCAGGAGAATTTGCCGCTTCCACGCTGCCGTGGTGTTCTTTCATTACTGACTTGCAAATGCTCAGCCCCAATCCTGTTCCACGACCCGGCCGTTTCGTCGTATAGAAAGGATCGAAAATACTCGAAAGGTTTTCTTTCGCGATTCCCGGCCCATCGTCATGGAAGCTAACCCAGACCGCATTGTCGCCCTTACCCAGGCGAATACGCAGCGTGCCCTTATCTCGCGCCTCGCGAATGGCCTGCTCCGCATTCACGATCAGGTTCAGGAACACCTGCATCAGTTGGTGCGGGTCTCCCAAAGCATAAGGAACTCCCTGCTCTTTCAGGAAGTCCACCGTGATGTTGTTCTTGCGCAGCGAATAAGCGTGCAGGTTCAGCGTTCGCTCGACCACTTCGACCAAATTGATTCTGCTCTTCCCGGGAGCCGGAGGCCGCGCGAAATAGGTCAGGTTTTGTACAATCTCAGCCGCGCGCCGCGCCTGCTGCTGCAGCATGGCCAGCTGCTTCCGTGAGGTTTCGTTCGTTTCCGTATCCTGCAGCAGTTCGCTTACGCCCAGAATGCTGGTCAGCGGGTTATTCAATTCGTGGGCCACGCCGCCGATCATTGCTCCCATCGCGGCCAGCCGCTCGCTCTGCACCACCTGCTGTTCCAGCTTTCTTTCGATCGTGATGTCCCGCACGGAAATAATCACGCCCGTGATCTTGCCTTCCGCGTCAACTAGCTGGCTTCCCGAGGCGCGCATGGTTCGCCAGTTGCCATCCCGATGCCGTGCTCCGAATTCTGCCGATGCCAGCGCTTCCTGCCCTGACACGACGCCGTGATAGAGCGAGGCCAGCTCCGGGGAATGATCTTCCAAATCCGTAATCTTCTTCCCCAACATATCTTTGGGTTCGTACCCCAGCAAGTCGCGTGCGCGGGAGCTCACGAATGTATATCTTTCTTCGAGGTCGACCACCAGGATGAGATCCGGAAAACTCTCCAGTAACCGGCGGCGAAACTCTTCTTGCTGCGCGATCTGCCGTTCCATGCTCCGCTTATCGGTGATGTCGACCAGCGTGCCCTGGTAGCGGATGATGTTTCCCGAGGTGTCCCAGACGGCGCGTGACGAATCGAGGAAGACCGCTGCCTTTCCATCCTTGCGTCGCAGCCTGATCTCGCGCGTTCGCAACCCTCCGCGATCGTCGACGGCTCTGCCCAGTACCGGCTTCCCTGGATCGAAGTTCAAGGCGGCGGGTTCCACCGCGAGCAGTTCGCCTTTATCGTCGTATCCCAGCATGCTGACCAGCGCCGGGTTCGCATCGAGCAGGTGGCCATCGGGCGTGCTGAAGTACACACCCTCCTGCAAGGTTTCGAACAGCTCGGTAAAGCGTAGTTCCTTTTCGCGCTGTTCGGTGACATCGCGTCCCAACACGCTCGCGCCCACCACCTCGCCGCTTTTAATGATCCCATTGATGACGCAGTCGAAGTACAGCGGACGCGAGCTGTTCTTCAGGCGCAGACGCGCTGTACCAGCCCAGCGCTTTTTATCCAGAAAGCGCCCCAAGCTCCTCTCGGCTTCTTCTCGGGTCGGTTCCTCGACAAATTCATAGATCTTGCGGCCCACCAAGTCCGAATAGGTGATTCCCGTCAGCTCGGTCACGCGCTTGTTGACAGTGCGCAAAGTTCCATCGAGCGCGACGGCGCAGGCCGGGTCGTCAAAGGAATCGATCAACTCCTTGAAGTTGCGCTGCGAGCGCATGATGACCTGGCTGAGCTGATCGAGCTGTTCTTCCGAAGGCGCAGCGCCTACGTGCTCCTGCAATCCCCGCAGCACGCCTTTCAGTTCGCTGACCTCGCGGCGCCGTCCATAGGCGTAGACCGCGAACAGGATCGACAGGACGAGCACTCCGATCGGAATCGCGCGCAGTTGGAAGGGAATGTTTTCGAGGCGTTCCCACAGCAGGCCCGCTAACGCGACAGCGAGCAGGATCATGAACATCAGCGCCCATCGCCACAGTTGCGATTCCTCTCGGTCGAGATTCCCCTGGGGGACGCGCGGGGGCTGATTGGGGTCCTGAGTCATAAGGCTTATCGATACTGGGCGAAAGCCATCCTAATTGGTTACATTCCGCTGAAACAACCAGATTATTGACTTCCTGGTACACAGGAACAATAGACGGCACCAAAGAAGAAGGAAGAGCCCGCGACTGTGCGCCAAGGTTGCATGCCCGCATACGGACGTCGTCCAGTTTTCCACAGCTCGTGGTGACATCCGTCACAGCCTTCATGGACCTTAATCCGTAAGGTGGTTATCTGGTCGCTCAGGACTTCTTGTGTCCGGGCGGCCGTTCCTCGACTGTCCACCAGGCGGGGAAAGCGCCAGCGGTCACTCATGCTCTACAAAACTCTCAGCGCCGCCGTGTACGGTATCGATGCCAATATTATTCAGGTGGAGGTCGACTGCTCGGGCATCAAGTGCGATCAGGACCATTTCCACACTGTTGGCCTTCCCGATGCCGCGGTGCGCGAGAGCCGCGACCGCGTCCGTGCCGCTCTGAAGAACTGCGGATACGACATCCCACCCACCCACATCACCATCAATCTCGCACCGGCCGACATAAAGAAGGAAGGATCTGGCTTCGACCTGCCGATGGCGCTCGGCATTGTCGGCGCCTACGGAGGCCTCACAAAGAAGGAAGTGCCGGATTGCTTGTTTGTCGGAGAACTCTCCCTCGATGGCGGCGTTCGGGGTGTTCGCGGCGCCCTTCCCATTGCCATAGAGGCCCGTGGACGAAAAATCTCCCGCATGGTCGTACCTGAAGCCAACGCGAAAGAAGCGGCTATGGTCGGCGGAGTCGATGTCTACCCCGTGCGTTCGCTCCTGGACGTGATCCAATTCGTGAATTCAGGTAACGGCATCGCTCCGATCAAGGCCGACGGCGATTCTCTGTTACGCGAGTCTCAGCAATTCTTCGTCGATTTCAAAGATGTCCGCGGACAGCAGACTGCCAAGCGGGCAATTGAGATTGCCTGCGCCGGAGGCCATAACATTCTGATGATCGGTCCTCCAGGGTCTGGGAAGACCATGCTGGCCAAGCGCATGCCGACGATCCTGCCGCCCTTTACCTTCGAAGAGGCGCTGGAGACGACCAAGATTCACAGTGTGGCTGGCGTTCTGGATCAAGGTACAGGATTAGTTGGGACGCGCCCCTATCGCTCCCCTCATCACACAATCTCCGACGCGGGGTTGATCGGCGGAGGAGTCATTCCTCGTCCCGGCGAAGTCTCGCTCGCGCACAACGGCTTGCTTTTCTTGGATGAACTTCCGGAGTTCCCGCGCAATGTGCTCGAAGTTCTTCGCCAGCCACTGGAAGACGGTACAGTGAGTATCGCTCGCGCTTCCATGTCGCTGACGTTCCCCGCGCGTTTCATGCTCGCCGCCGCGATGAATCCTTGCCCCTGCGGCTTCCACAACGACCGCACCCGCGATTGCCAGTGCACGACTCCGATGATCCAGCGCTATATCTCAAAAATCTCCGGGCCGCTTATGGACCGCATCGATATTCACATCGACGTTCCAGCGGTGAACTACAAAGAAATGCGGTCGACGAATGAACCTGAGAGTTCGGCCAAGATCCGCGGGCGCGTTATGCAAGCACGCCAAAAACAACTGGCGCGTTTTGCTTCTTCGCGTGAAAAGATTTATTGCAACGCCCAGATGTCGTCGAGCCACATCCGTGCCTTCTGCGAACTGTCCGCCGATTGCGAACGCCTCCTCGAGCGCGCAATGACTCAACAGGGCCTCAGCGCCCGCGCCCATGACCGCATCCTGAAAGTCGCCCGTACGATTGCGGACCTCGAAGACGCTCCAAACCTCGAGCCCAAGCATATCGCCGAGGCAATCCAATACCGCAGCCTTGATCGCACGTACTGGGCATAGGCATCCGGATGCCCTAGATCCAAGAAATAACGATCACACCACCGGAATCGATCGCAGCCGGAACAGCAGCGGCCATGTTACTTCCGGAACCATCCGAACGACTCTAGGTAACTGGCACGGGCAAGGTTCCCCCTACAATTTTAAAGAGGATATCGGCGTCCCGTCGACGGCATCCGGCACCTATGCCAATGAGCAAAAACAATGCAAGTCCCGGGGAATCCGTTTGGATCTATCACCCATCGGTGGACTTAATCGTCGGATGTGGCGCATGGTCGGTTCCGCTCTTGCTGCTCGCGTACTTTTGCACTGCCGCCAGCACCCTCGCGTGGGCGGTCTTCTTCTATGTGCTGGCGTTGTTCTTCAACTATCCGCATTACATGGCGACGATTTATCGCGCCTACCACACGAAAGCGGATTTTGAGAAATACCGCATCTTTACCGTCCACATCACGCTGCTCGTAGTGTTGACTCTGGTTTTCTCGCACTTCTGGCCTCGCGCTCTACCTTGGATTTTCACAATTTATCTGACCGCGAGTCCCTGGCACTACAGTGGGCAGAACTACGGAATCTTCATGATGTTTGCACGCCGGTCCGGCGCTCAGCCGACGCCCACGGAGCGGCGCGCCTTGTACTCAGCATTCCTGATCTCCTATGCAGTCCTGCTGCTGAGCCTTCACACCGGTCCTTCGGGCGATCCTCTGTTCGTCTCGTTGAATATTCCCGCAGCGATCAGCTCGCCAGTGCAGATTGCCCTCGCCATCGCTTTTCTGGCGTGCTCCGTCTTCGGACTATCCGGGCTTCTCCGACAGGTTACCTTCCGCCGGATGGTTCCTTCGCTGACCCTGTTTTCTACGCAATGCATCTGGTTTCTGGTGCCTACGCTGCTTTCGCTGTTGGAACATTTTCAAATCCCGCGGAGCCGTTACAGTACCGGCGTGCTCGCGATCATGCACTCGGCGCAATATCTATGGATAACGAGTTACTACGCGAAGCGAGAAGCGGCGACTACGCCGAACCGGTCGTGGCGGCCTCTTTCGTACTTTGCGATTCTCGTCGTTGGCGGCATTGCTCTCTTCGTTCCCGGACCCTGGATATCAAGCCTGATCTTCCATTTTGATTTCACGCGCAGCTTCCTGCTTTTCACGGCTCTGGTGAACATTCACCACTTCATCCTGGATGGAGCGATCTGGAAATTGCGCGACGGTCGCATCGCTGCATTGTTGGTAAATTCTCGTGCACAGATTGCGGAAGGCGCAATGGAGGCTGGCAGTCGGACGATGAAGGCATTACGTGGACTGGCCGGACCGAGCCCGGTCGCTCGCGCTCTGCGCGTCGGGGCCGCCGCGCTTCTGCTTATTTGGGGCTGTATCGACCAAGCGCACTACTATTTCGGCATGCACAGTACGAGTCTGGCCGACCTCAAGCGCGCGGCTTCACTGGCTCCCTATGACACTCCAGTCGAGGTCCGCTTGGCACGCAAAGCGCTGGAGGACGGAGATCTGCATGAATCGGTCGCTGCCTGGCAATACGCGATCAAGGCGAATCCAACCGATCCGGCGCCGCGCGATGCATGGCTTCGATACCTGACCCAGGAAAAACGCTTCGATGAGGCCTATCAGCTGACTGGCACTTGGCTGCAATTAGCGCCCAGGGACGCGGCCTTGCTGGTCAATCACGGAATCCTGGCCCAGCAATTCGGGCACACCGAAGAGGCAGAAGAGAATTGGCAGAAGGCTCTCAAACTCGATCCGTCGCAGGCTGAGGCCGATCTGTATTTAGGGCTGGATCTGGATAAAGAAGGCAAACTCGAGGACGCCATTAGTCACTACGAAAGTTTCATCCGAAAGGTGGCGCAACGGCCGCCATCGAATGTTCCGCCTGCCGCCACGATCATCACCGTGGCGTTGAAACTTGCCGATTGCAACGTCCGAGCGAATAACGCCGATTTCGCCCTGCGAGATTACAAAATGGCACGAACTCTCGCGGCTCGGACAGGAGAGATGAAGTTGGAAAGCCTTTCCGATGTCGGGGAGGCTTCCTTGCAAGCCAGACTCGGAGAAACCAGCAAGGCATTGCCGCTGTATCAGCGGGCGCTTCAACTTGATGCTGGATTGGCCGACCGGCATAGCGAGGCTGTCGATTGGTACATGTACGCGATTTTCTTGCGGGACAACGGTTTTCCGCCGCGATTCGCCTACGCGAGCCTGCTCAAGTCGCAATCGTTGTTATCGCCTCACGTTAACGACGAAGCAGCCGCGGCAGCCGGCCAAGCGCGCAAGCAATTGGAGCAGCAACTCGGTTCCCGGGCTGTCGCCATCAGCCAGAATCCTGAACCGGCGCTGCGTGAGGCACTCGAACTGAAGCATTAAAAGCCGCGCCTCTACTACTCCTAGAATCCCTTCGCCTTCAACACTGTGTCCAAATCGTCGGGATGCAGCGCGCGTGTCATTGCCTCCTCACGGCTGAGTTCCTGCTGGAAGACTAGTTGCGCCAGCGATTCTTCCATCGTGAACGATCCCTGCTTTCGCGTAATCGTGATTTCCTGATGCAGATGTTGCAAAGCATTCTTTCGGATGTGCTGCCGCGCCCCATATCCTACGATCAGTAACTCCGCCGCGGGAACGCGTCCTCCGTTGCGACGTGGAAGCAGTGTCTGCGTCAGCATCGCGGCAAGCGCCATCGCCATCTCTGCGCGCACGGAATGCTGCCGCTCCTGCGGGAATGAATCCGCTATGCGGGAAACAGTGGAAGCCGCATCTGTCGTGTGCAGCGTCGTAAATACAAGATGGCCCGTTTCAGCGGCTGACAATGCAATGCGAGCCGTCTCCGGATCGCGCATCTCGCCGACCACAATCACATCCGGCGCTTGGCGCAACGCCGCCCGTAGCGCGGTAGGGAAGTCGGGAGCATCAATTCCTATCTCCACCTGCTCGATCAGGCTTCGGTCATGCACGTGCTCGTACTCGATGGGATCTTCGATCGTCACGATATGTCGCGCATCGTTGCGATTGATTTCGTTCACCAGCGCTGCCAGAGTCGTACTCTTACCCGACCCGGTCGCTCCTCCAATGATCACCAATCCGCGTCGCAACTTCGCCAGCGCGCCCACGCCCGCGGGCAAGTGCAGGTCTTCGATCCTTGGAATTGCCGAAGGCAGCGCCCTTACCGTGGCTGCCGCGCGACCGCGTTCGCGGTGCAGATTAATGCGAAATCGTCCGATACCATCGACTCGGTACGAAGAATCCGCAATCCCGCTGAGTCGATACTCTTCGCGCGCGTGCGCTGCCATCACTGGCAGCACTGCCGATTCGATCTCGTTGCCGTTCAGAGCGCGTTCTCCGATCGCTTCTAGCGTCCCTTCGATGCGAATCGCCGGCGGCGCATGGGGTACCAGCAAAAGATCGCTGCCCTGGCGTGACACTAACTGCTCCAGCCATTCTCGAAAGCGGGAGGAGGCATCGGTTCGAGTTTCCGAATGAATGATTTGCACGCTGATGGGATTGGCTTCGGCTGTCATGATGTTCTTAGATGCACGGGCAGGGCTGAATGCCGCTCTTTCCCCGCAGATTCGCGCCCGTTAAGGCAGATAAAACAAGGTGGACAAAAATTGAAAAAGGACATATCCGTGAAGCTCCGTGTGAATCCGTGGCAGACATTCCTATCAGAACGCGAAACTCTTGACCTCTTGCATTTGAGAAGGTAGCCTCCCGAAGTCACTGGTCTGAGACTTCTCATAGGAGCCTGTATGCCGCCACTCTCCGCTCTCTGGCTGCCGATCCTTCTGTCGGCGGTCATCGTCTTCGTCGCCAGCTCCTTCATGCACATGGCGCTGCCTTATCACCGTAACGACTACAAGAAGCTGCCGGATGAAGACAAAGTTCTCCCGGCCCTCCGCTCCGCCGGGCTGCAGCGAGGGTTATATGTATTCCCCTTCTGCACTCATAAGGAAATGAAAACGCCGGAAGCCATCGAGAAATACAAGCAGGGACCGGTCGGTATGATGACTGTGTTCCCCAGCGGGTCGCCCTTCATCCCGAAGTTTCTCGGCCTGTGGTTCGGATACTGTCTGGTGATTTCTTTTTTCGTCGCCTATCTCACGGCGCACACAGTACCGGCTGGCACAGATTATCTAGCGGTGTTTCGCGTCGTTGGAACGGCGGCGTTTCTCACCTACGGTCTGGGACCGCTAGCCAACGCCATCTGGAAGGGAATGCCGTGGGGCTTCGTCACCTTGGAAGCGATCGACGGATTGGTGTACGCGCTGCTGACCGCAGGCACCTTCGGCTGGCTCTGGCCGCATTAAGCAAGATTACAAAGTGAAAAGGTTTCAAAGTTTCAAGGTGCGCTCACTCGGGGAAACCCTGAGACTGTGAAACCGTGCAAACTTTGAAACTTTGAAACTCGCAACTCGCAACTCGCTCTTACTGCTCTTCCTTCGGCAGCATGTTCCCGCCGCGCAAATACCGGCTATGCCAGCTCAGCGACTCCGTCAGCAGATGAGGGGTGTGTTTTCCATAGGACAGTTGCTCCGCCCGCGACAGATAGTCCTTGAGCAGCGGCTTATATTCTGGACTTGCACACTTCTCGATCACAAGCTTCGCGCGTTCTTTTGGTGAAAGTCCTCTCAGATCGGCCAAGCCTTGCTCAGTCACGAGCACCTGCACATCATGCTCGGTGTGATCCACGTGCGAAACCATCGGCACAATCGTCGAGATCGTACCTTTCTTCGCGCAAGACGGCGCCATAAAGATCGACAAATAACCGTTCCTCGCGAAGTCTCCCGAGCCGCCGATCCCGTTTTGTATGCGTGATCCCATCACGTGCGTCGAGTTCACGTTGCCATAGATGTCGGCTTCGATCATTCCGTTCATCGCGATCACGCCCAGCCGCCGAATGATCCCCGGATTGTTCGAGATCTCCTGCGGACGCAGCACGATTCTCTCGCGATACGACGCCATGTCCGCGTTCACTTCGTTGAGCATGTCGGGGCTCAGCGAAAACGCTGTCGCCGATGCCGACGTCAGCTTGCCCGACTTCAGCAGCCGGATCATTCCATCCTGAATCACTTCTGTGTACGAAGTCAGCCCCTCAAATGGACCTTCCTCCAGCCCGAACAGAACCGCATTCGCTATGTTGCCCACGCCCGACTGCAGCGGCAGCAGGTTCGCCGGCATCCGCCCTTTCTTCACTTCCCAGCTCAGAAACTCAAGGATGTGCCCTGCAATCTTCTTCGACGCCTCGTCCGGAGCCTTGAACGCGCTATTCCGGTCCGGCGAATCGGTCAGCACGATCCCGATGATCTTCTCGACTGGAATGTTGAGATACGGAGATCCAATGCGGTCCCCCGGCCGCACCAGCGGAATCGGCTTGCGATTCGGAGGCGGTTCGAGCCCATAGTAAATATCATGCATTCCCTCCAGAGCCATCGGCTGCCACGAGTTCACCTCCAGGATCACGCGGTCAGCGCAGTCAATCCACGTTTTGTTGTTGCCAATCGAGGAGCTCGGTACGACCCGACCGTCTTCCAGAATCGCAGTGACCTCGATCAGGGCCACATCCAGCTTCCCAAGAAATCCATACTCCACGAACTGCGCGACATGGCTCAGATGGATATCCATGTAATCCATCTCGCCGGCGTTGATGCGTTTCCGAGTCTCGGGATCCGACTGGTAGGGAAGCCGCAGATGAATTCCGCCCGCCATCGCCAGCGCCCCGTCCAGCTCCGGCCCCGTCGAAGCACCAGTGAACACGCTGACCTGGAATTTCTCCCCGCGGAAATGTGCGTCTGCAATGCGATGCGCCAGTTGCAGCGGCACCGCCTTGGGATATCCCGACCCGGTAAACCCGCTCATTCCAATCTGATCGCCAGACTGAATCAGTCCCGCCGCAGTCTCGGCGCTCATGATCTTCCGCTCTAGCTTGGGGTTCAAAATGCGCGTGGTGGTCGTCGGCGAGGCAATACTCATGGGTAACTCCTCACAATCAATAAACTGCTTCCCCTTAACGGTATAGCTTGGGCCGATGGACGATCTGTGATTTCAATCACAATGAGGTGTGGCGGCCGCACAGACAGGATTCTCCGCCGGATCGTGCCAAGAGCGCGGAGGTTCATGGAACGAGCCGCTGGTAATGGCCGATACATGATTTTCACGCGAAGGATTGAGGAAGAAGCTGCTTCCTCGCAGTGCGATTTGGACCGCACGGACGGTTTTCATTATTTCCCCCTGTGAGCACTTCTGCTCAGACTGCAATCCCCAACGAAGATAAGTTTAATCACCCTTTCCCAGGAGGCATCCCATGTCTTACGACGGTTGGCTTCCGCATTGCGCCATCTGCAACGAATCTGTAAACCTCGAAGAAAGCAAGACGGATGAATCTGGCCAAGCGGTTCACGAGAACTGTTACGTCTGGACGGTCGAATTACGCAAGCCGCGAAGACGTCCCGCTCGAACCGATTCGGTTCCCCGGGGACCATCGCTCACGTCGGGTGAGGCGTCTGAGTCGGGTAGCGAAACGATCGCGGCAGCTTCGCGAGACGCTCCTGGAATCCCTGCGTCGCACGACATGAACTCAGAGGACTTAGATTTGCTCGCCCGGGTCGGATTGGGCGACCAGGGAGCAATGGCCTCGCTTTACGATCGCCACTCTTCTTTGGTCTATTCAGTCGCGCTTAGGGTTTGTCGAGATTCAGTCTCGGCAGAAGAGGTATTGCAAAATGTCTTCCTTCAGATCTGGCTGGCCCCGCAGCAGTTTGCGTCGGAACTAGGAGGTCTGAGGGAAGGGCTTGGAATCTTGTCGAGGAATCTCGCAATCGAACGTATGCGGCAACGCAACTCCAGCGAGAAGCGTTCCCCTAATCGTCTCTACGATCCCGTCAGCCATACAGAAGTAAGCCAATTGATGCAGAAGCCGCATTCGCTGGTCTTACTACTGCCCGATGCAGACCGTCGAATGCTGGAGATGGCGTTTTTTGACGGCAAGAACCCGGCTGAGATTGCCGAAGAAACGGGCCTTCGAGTGGACATGATCCCGAGCAGACTTCGTCGCGCTTTGTCTGCCGTAAGGAACGAGGCTGCTGCCGCACCAAACTTTTCGGAGGATACTGGACTCGAGGTGTTTGACCTCGACACTCACACAGAGTTCAATGCGCGGAAACTGCATGCTCGCGACTTGACCTTGCAGATGGAGGGACTGCGCCGGCTTACTCACTCCTTCGTGCAGAACCCCGACACGATCCTGCAAGAGTTGGTGAATGCCGCAGTGGACCTGTGCGGTGCAGACAGCGCGGGCGTCAGCCTCGAAACCGAAGAAAAAAGTGACACAAACTATTACCACTGGGTTGCAACGGCGGGTCAGTACAACGGATTCCTGAATGCTGTGCTTCCTCGCTATCCCAGCGCCTGTGGCATCTGTCTGGAACGCGGCAAGCCACAACTGTTCAGAGTCAGCCAGCGTTTCTTCGACATCATGGGGATTAAGGCCCCACTCGTGACCGACGGCATTCTCCTCCCGTGGCGGGTGGACAACACCCGGGGAACTATTTTCATCATGGCTCATGGCCGCACCACGGCTTTCGACAAGGACGACGGACAGATGATGCGAGTCTTGGCAGACTTCGCAGCCATGGCCGTTCGGCATCACCGACAACAGCACGCGCTATTGCGGCAGACGAAAGCTGCCGCCGCCTCAGCGATGGCGAACCAGTTGGCAAACGGTATCAACGATCCCCTCCAGAGGCTGATAAACATTGCTCATCTCGCGGCAGGAGGCCAGAGCAACAACGATGCAAGAACCTTGGGACAACAATTCTTCGCCGATTTGCGGCAATTACGCGCCGTGGTGAATGAGTCGCTGAGGTCGCCCCACGACAGTTCCCCCTAGAGGCGTTTTCAACAGCTGTACGGAGGATATTTTCACTTCTCGCCCGTGTGCTCGTTTTACCGACCCGGATCAAACTCATCCTTATACGCCTGCCACCTCTGTCGAACCCCGGCCATGATCGCCTTGTACTCAGGGTCTGCCCGCAGGCTTTCAAAATTCTTGTCCCGCTCAAACCAGGGGAAGTTCACGTCTCCGAGTTCCACAGTTCGCTTGAGCCAGAGCAGGGCATTCGGTTTGTCTCCTAGCAGAGCGTGGATACCCGCCAGCCAATACGCGGCATCGCCGTCAATGACTTCATTCGGACGATAGTTGAAGAGCCGCGGATCGATCTTCTGGCGCTGGCCGCGCGACAGCATAGACGAACGCCGCCAGCATGCGTGCGGAGTTATCGCTGGAATCGCCTTCCAACTCGACAGCCCGGCTCAGATTCGATTCCGCTTCATCCAGCTTTCCCTGGTAATAGAGAATGCAGCCGAAGTACGCTAGGGCCTTAAACTGGTTCGGATTCTTTGTGACGACATCCCGCATTTCCGCTTCCGCTTCGTCGGTTTTCCCTCCATAGAGAAGCATTCGCGCATGCATCCAGCGAGGCTGCAGAAGTGTCGGGTTGAGTTGTAAGAGCCGCCCGTACGCCTGTTCCGCGAGTTCGTTCAGCCCCGCGTAGTAATACGAATATCCCAACATCTGCCAGGCATTCTCGTTGTTTGGAGCCAGAGCCACCGCCTGTCGCGTGATGCGAATCGCCTCTTGTTCGCGGCCCTCCTCGCTATAAATCCCTCCCAGGGCGACCATCCCCTCAACAGACTGAGGATTGATTCGCAGCGCATTCTTCGCCGCCGCCTCGCCCCGTTTTACATTTGCACCGGCCTCCACGAAAAAGTTTGCGCTCTGCAGGGAATACATCTGCGCCAGCAACGCGTACGCATCGGCAAAATTATTGTCCAGTGACACCGCGTGCAGAAGGAGGCGCTCCCCCTTTTCAAGGCTGTCGACCCCCGAGTAGACGAAATATTCGTTCAAGTAAAAGCGCGCCTGCAGATAATCGTTGTACGCGTCTACGTTCGTCGTTACCGGTTGCTGGATCGCCTTCTGCTCTGTGGGGGAGATCTGGATCTGTAATCCTTCGACCACCTTCGTGGCCATCTCATCTTCAAAGGTGAGGATGTCGGCGCTTTTCAGGTCGTAGCGCTGGGACCACTTCGTCGTCCCAGTGTGTCCATCAATTAATTGAACGGTTACACGGATCACATTCGAAGAGCGTTGATACGTTCCCTCCAGCACGCTCTGCACGCCCAGGGCTTTGGCCGCTTCCACCGGGTCCGGCGCTTCTTTCGCATACTTCAACACGGATGTAGTCGGTCGGACGGCTAAGTTTTGCAACGACGTGAGCCGGCTGATGATGGCGTCCGTAATCCCAATGCCCCAACTGTCGGCGTTTGCAGCGCTGATATCCCGGAAGGGAAGAACGGCGATAGTTTCGGTGGCCGGCTTCAAATCAACGGTGCTGGTTTGCGATTTGTGGGCCGCACTGTCATACGCCCGATATCCCAGCAGCGCGAGAACTGCGACGATGAGCGCCCCGGCTGCCAGGAGCCAGCCTGTGCGCTTTGTTCGTCCCGCAGTTGGTGCCGCGCGCGTTCCGGAAGATGCGAGAACCCTCTGCGACTCGCTATCCCGCTTCACCCGCTTGAGATCGGCTTTCAGCTCGGTAGCCGACTGGTAGCGAACCTCCCGATCTTTTTCCAGCGACTTCGAGATGATGTCTTCCATCTTCGCGCTGACGTCGGGATTCAGCCGCACCGGCGCTACGGGCGTTCCATGCAGGATCGAATCGAAGATGATTCCCGAGGTGTCGCCGCGAAACGGCAGAGTGCCGGTCGCCATTTCGTACATCACGACCCCGAACGAGAAGAGATCCGTGCGCTGGTCGAGTTCCTGCCCCTTCACCTGCTCCGGTGACATATACGCGACCGTGCCCAGAGTGCTTCCCGGACTGGTCAGATGCTCCTCAGCCACAGTCAGGGTTGGCGCAGATCCCGCCGCTTCAAGTTTCTCCGGCGTCATCTTGGCCAAACCAAAGTCGAGAACCTTCGCGTTACCACGCTTGGTCACGAAGATATTGGCCGGCTTGATGTCCCGGTGAACGATCCCTTGAGCGTGCGCGGCGTCGAGCGCGTCGGCCACCTCAATGCCGATGTCCAGCACCCGGTCCAATTCCAACGCGCGATTCCCGATTAGGTGCTTCAGCGTCACGCCGTCGAGAAACTCCATGACGATGAACGGTCGCCCGTTCTCTTCGTCAATCTCGTGTACGGTGCAGATATTCGGATGGTTTAACGCCGATGCGGCCTTGGCCTCGCGCTGGAAGCGGCTGAGAGCCTGTGGATCTTTCACCACGTCTTCAGGAAGGAACTTGATCGCGACGAAGCGATCCAGCTTGATGTCTTCTGCCTTATAGACGACGCCCATCCCGCCCCCGCCGAGCTTTTCGACGATGCGGTAGTGCGAAATGGTTTGGCCGATGAATTGAGGCGAGCCGCTCACTGAGCCGAATACTAGGTGGTTCACGATTTTCGGTCAACCAGCCTGAGCCGTTGGTAGTGGGTATTTTGCCTTTTAACAACCCCACACTGCATTGGCGTCATCCCGAACGGAGCCGCTTTTCAGGCGAAGGGAGGGATCTTGCGAAGACCGCGGCACGCTTTGTTGGAGAGACCTCCTTCGCGCAACTTCGTGTCCTTTGTGGTTCAGGTGTCCGATGGACACCACGGAATACTTAACCGCGAAGCCCTGTCCTGTCATAATCACGCCATGTTCCCGTCGGCGCTGCAGGACTTGCGATTTGCCCTCCGCTATTTTCGCCGCAGCCCTGCATTCACTCTCACGGTCATCCTGACTTTGGCGCTCGGAATCGGCGCGACGACCTCCATCTTCAGCCTCGTCGATGGCATTCTCCTCAGCCCGCTTCCGTTCCCGGACGCGGATCGCCTGGTCGCGATCGACACCCTGGAAATACCGCCGGGCACGTCCTCGACGAATCTTGCCACCGCAAGCCCGCTACAAACCTCTTATCCCGACTACTTCGACTGGCGGCGTCAAGTCCGGTCGTTTGAATCGCTCGCTTCCTATAACGTCATTGATCGCTTGTTCAGCAAGGCGAATGGCGAAGATGCCGAAGTGATCGAAGGCGGACGCGTCTCCGCGAATTTCTTCCCCATGCTTGGTGTGCCTCCCGCCCTCGGCCGCACCTTTACTATCGACGAAGAGCAGCCTGGCCATCGTGTCGCCATACTGAGCTACGAGCTATGGGTGAAGGACTTCGGTGCCTCGCCGAACGCGATCGGCCAAATCGTGAAGATCAGCGATGAGCCCTACACCGTAATTGGCGTCATGCCGAACGGGTTTCACTATCCGATCGGGCAGCCGGCATTGTACTGGTCGACCTTCTCAATCGACGCCGAAGGTCCGCAGGCAGGCACCGCGCTTCGCGACGATGGTCGCCTGGACGTTGTCGGACTCCTTAAGCCCGGAATGAGCCTGCAGCAATGCCTTGCCGAGATGAACATCATCCAGCGCGGCCTGTCGCAGACATATTCGGAAGATGTCGAAAAGGTTGGTGTCTCCGGCGCTCCATTGTTGAACCGGGCTGTCTCCGACGTGCGCCCGATCTTAGCGCTCCTGTTCGCCGCGGTAGGAGCAGTTCTCATCATCGGCTGCGCCAACGTCGCCGGACTCCTCCTCGCTCGCGCCAACGGGCGCCGTCCCGAAGTTGCCTTGCGCACAGCGTTGGGCGCCAGCCGCATTCGCGTCGTGCGTCAACTTCTGGTGGAAGCTTTGGTGCTCGCGCTCATCGGCGGAGCCGCCGGCATCTTGCTGTCGGTTGTTCTGCTGCGGGCAGCCCTTTATTTCATCCCTCAAGACCTGCCCCGGCTTTACAACATCACGATGAATGGCCGCGTCCTGGCCTTTGCAGTGGCGCTCTCGGCGGCAACCGCCCTCATCTTCGGTCTGCTTCCCGCGTGGCGAATGTCGCGTCCCGACCCAGCCGACGCGCTGCGAGAATTTTCATCCAACACCACTCCCGGCCGTCGTCGCAACCGCCTGCATCACGGTCTCGTTGTCGCGCAAACCGCTCTGGGATTCGCCCTGCTCATCGGTTCCGGATTGCTCATCAAGAGCATGTTTCAGATTCTTCACCTTGATCCGGGCTTTGACTCGAAGCGGACCCTATTCTTCGATGTCGCGCTTACGAACAAACGCTATCCCGTTCCAAACAAGGTTGCGTTTTACGACAGGTTTCTTCCGCAAATTGCTGCGCTGCCCGGCGTCGAACAAGTCGCTGCCGGCCATCCCCGCCCCGACTCTTCCGCATGGAGCCAGTGGACCCCTATCGCGATTCCGGGTTTCGTAGCTTCGCCTCAGGATCCGCCCGCCGCTACTGCGGCCATTGCTACTCCGGGCTATTTCGAGACACTTTCCATTCCTCTTCTCAACGGGCGCACTTTCGTCCCCCGCGACAACGATCCGAAGGCGGCTCCAGTGGCCGTGATCAGCCAGTCCTTCGCGCGCAAGTATTTCCCCGTGGAAGATCCCGTCGGCCGCTACTTCACGCCCACGTTCGAGCACACCACGGAGCCGATTCTCGCACGCCAGATTGTCGGCGTTGTCGGTGATACCAGGACCGACGACCCGTCGGAGGCCCCCCAGCCGCGGTTCTATCTGCCCTACGCCCAGGACCCATCACACCAGCGCCCGGACGTCGTGATGCGGGTTTCGGGCGACCCCCACGGTTATGAGAACGCAGTTCGCAAGATCGCTGCGACTCTCGACCCGGACGATCCCGAATTCGGCTACCACACCTTTGCCGAGAACATCGCTCTGCAGTCCGCACAACCGCGGTGCGAAGTATTCCTGATTTCCGGTTTCGCCGCGATCGCGCTGCTGCTGTCCGCTCTCGGCCTCTACGCCGTTCTCTCTTACATAGTCGCGGAACGATCGAGCGAACTTGGCCTGCGAATGGCTCTGGGAGCTTCGCGCGCCGACGTGCTTGGCATGGTGTTGCGCCGCGCCTTGATCCTGGCGGTGCTTGGGATCGGCGGCGGAGCCATCGCTTCAATCTTCGCCACGAGACTCGTGGCCAGCAGCTTGTTCCGAGTCGCCCCGCTCGATCGGTCCGTATTTCTGATCGTGGCTTCGACACTACTGTTGGTTTCGATGATCGCCGCCCTCGTGCCCGCACTGCGCGCTGCCAACATCGATCCAATGCGCTCATTGCGAGAGCAGTAGCCGGAGCGAAGGGTGTGGTTGGCGCAACTTGCCTTCGTGAAACTTCGTGACCTTCGTGGTTTACGCTTTAGTTGCTAGGTGCGCTGCAAGACGTTCCGGCGCCGGCGGCGCCGCATAAACCGAATGATCATCACCACCAAGGCGATGAGCAGAATCCCAACTCCGGCAGCCATGACAATCAGGATCCGAATCGAATTCATCAGCAAGAAGCCGCCGGTCATGGTGTAGAAGCCATTGAATTTGCGGATCATGTCCGGCAATGCCAGCACATCGCCCTTCGACAGTTCCAGCACGTGTTCGTGCGGATGATATTGCGACTCCCACGGAAACATCTTGCCGTCGGCGTCCATTTCGATGTGCCCGCCCAGAACATAGCTGACTTGCCGGTCTTTCAGGAAGGCAGCCGCTCGCTCCGCGCTGGCAAGATCCGCCGAAGCATCGTCGATCAGCAACCGCGCTGGCATCAGAAAATCGCCCGAAAAGAATAGTCCGGTTTCACGGTCGTAGAACGAGACTTCCGTCTCGTTATGTCCTGGCGTCGGGATCGCATCGACAACCCGCCCTCCCAGATCAATCTGCGCTACACCGTTGGGCCAGTCCGTGAACTGATAAAAATGCCGCACGCTGTCCAGATCGAATCCCACAACCTGAACATTTGGCAGGCCGGCAAACTGCCCATCTCCCAAACGATGGTCATAGTGCCGGTGCGTATGCACGACGAGCAGCGGCAGCTTAGCAGCACCATCCTCGGGCAACAGATCCAGCACAGTCTTTGCCAGCGGCATCTGTTTCGGATCCGCAACATCCCCGGTATCGATGAGCAACGCTTTCGCCGATCCCACCAGCAAATACATGAACGGCGCTTCGAATGTTGCGCAAAGATTCTCTCGTAGGATGAACGTCTGCCCGTTATACGGATGCACCTGCAGGCGCGGTTGCGTACTCTTGCTGCAATCCGCCGTGCCCTCATCCCAGTGAACGTTCATCGAACCAGGCGTGATCTCAGCGTGCGCCCCAGCCGGAATCAGGGCACAGAGCATGCCGAGGAAGGCCACTAAGCGGACGAAACTCGTCGTGGAGGTAGTGATTGAGATGTTGTGATAGCTCTCGACATTCATATTTGTCCTTTTTCCCTGCTGCAAGCATCGAATCCAAACTCCCCAGCCACATACCTACCGCATCATCCACGCGTTTTCTATCGCCGGTATTGCAGTAATCCAGCATGAATCCTCGCAGTCCTGCCAATACGACAGTAGCGAACGCCCTAGCTTGCCGCCGCGTGTGCCCTTCGCGGGCCAAAGGCTCTGCCACCAGCGTTAGCCAGTCTTCGACCGTTGTCCGCAAGAAATCTTTGAATAGTTTTGGACGTCGCAACGCCATTCCATAAGCTTCAAAGAACAATCGGAAGATCGGTTCGGAATCCGGTGCGCTCATCCGTTTCCAGACGATCTGGCAGGCTTCTGCAAAGGTCGCGGCATCGATCTGGCCGAAGCTGGCGAGTTGCTGACGTCGAACCTCCGCCAGAATTTCGACAACTATCTTTTCCTTCGACCCGAAGTAGTAGAGCAGTACCCGCGGACTCGACCCCACAGCCTTGGCCAGCGGACGCAGCGAAAGATCGGCAAGGCCGTGCTTCATCAGGTATCGGACAATCGCCTCTCGCAATTCCTCCGGGCGCTTCTCGTTTACGGGTCGACTCATCCACAGATCGTACAATAAATGAAACGAATGTTTCAATAATGCAGAATTCGAAACCAGACATACCCGAACTATGGGGCCATGCAGAGAGCCAAATGACACAAACCGAAAGGACTACCGTGGAAGAGCGGCCCTTAAGGGCCGCGTAAGATGACGAATGATGGAACGGGCTTTAGCCCCGGGGCGTTATCCGCCACTGGGATGTGGCCGCCCCTTGTTTTAAACGTTAAGCACGCACCGCAGCTACCCCCGTCCCCGGAACTGAATAATCCTCCGCCGGTCCCGTTTCGACGGACGACCCTGCGGCAAAATCTCGAACTCCCTCGTAGCCCTTCGTTCAGCCGCGGCTTTCAACCGCATCTCTTTGCTCGACTCAGTTTCGCGGTAGAGCGCTTGCGCCACCGGTGCCGGACCTCTCTCATCACTCAAGCCCAGTACCTCGACTTCAAAATCGCCGCCATCATTCGATATCTTCAGCATGTCGCCAACTCGCACTTCGCGAGCAGCCTTAGCCACTTGTCCATTCGACACAATCCGCCCCAAGTCACATGCCTTTTTCGAAAGCGTCCGCGTCTTGAAGAATCTCGCTGCCCACAGCCAGGCATCGATCCGCACACCGTTCATTTCGCCATTCCCCTGAGCCTTGCTATCCGACCAATCCCAAAATCTAGGCCCCGATTATAAGCACGGAGCTTGGCTTCATGCCGTCTTCGCACCGGTTCCTTCTGTGGGGAAGAGGTGGAGGTGGCAGTCGGGGTGAGGCCGGCGATGTCGGAGAGCCAATACGCTCTGAGCGAGCCGGATCGTCCCTCCGAGCGATTGCTTTGGCGACGCGTGGGAGCTGTTTGAGCTAACAAGACACGGCGGCTGAACTGTACCCACGTGTTTTGCTGCGCGACGCCCGCATCTGGTGCGGAAAATAATCGTCAAAGATCGAAAACCTGTTGACCGATGCCATGTACATGCGTCCTTTTCTCAATCACGATTTCTTCGGTTTTCTTGGCCACGTTCGCCTCGACTCTGAATGGGTTGTTTTGGAGAGATAGATGCGAACCTTGATCTGGGTTTTACTGTTGACCGGCAGTTCTTACTCGCAACAACTCATCGCTCTCGATAACGCCCATCCGCGCGAGGCGCAATCGATCCTGATGACGAGCTGCCGGGCGGTCGGAGAACGTTTAGCCGTTCCCATGCCGAGCCCGCGGGTTGAGTTGCGTATGGGTGAAGCGAAGGACGCAGTAGAAAGCGAAGAGGCCGCACATGTCATTCACATGCGACATTGGAATCGGGCGCTCTTCAAACGTGCTGCCCTGATGGTCTGTATGCGAGAAGCGGAATTCGAGATTGTGCCCCAGTTGTTCGATAAGGTCCGCGACTACTGAATTGGAGCTGCGTATCGCCTCAACCACCATCTTCCCCTGAGCGCCGCATCTCGTCCAAAGATCGCCTTGTCGTCCAGTCCTCAAGATTGCAGCTAAGCCAGTTCCAGATGGCGGATGCACGGGAGGTTTTTGAGTGCATCACGCCCGCCATCTGTCGTGTACAGGATTCCCTTCCACGAATCGCTATTTTCCTAGTTCGCCATGACGAGCTTTACGTCATGCGGTCCGCGCAGGAGTAGTAGCGTTGTCTCACCTCTACCTCCGAAATCCTCAGGGGACTGTTTCGTTGTGAAGCCAACCTACCCAAAACTCCAGCCGGCGAATGGGGGACGGGCGTCGAAATATTTCCACTAACTCCTTTCCTGAGAATAGCTTGTACCAAAATGGTTAGGATTGCGGATCATATTTCACCCCCTTTACAAATAAATGCTTGACCTCCCGGCCCCTAGCAGCTAGATTTACGTGTTCCAAGGGACATCCGGAAGCTTTTGGGCCGAGATCGATGTACCTGCCTTGAAAAGCTAAGCCTAGAAAATCGAGCATCTTCGGGGTCCGGTCCCGCATCTATTCAACAAGAGTGAGTTTTACGCTAACTCCTTTACAACCTACTCGGAATCAGTGACTTAGGTCGAGCTCTGGGGTTTCCGGTCACCCTCCCGTGGCGGAAAGAAGAAGGCGGAAGGCCACAATCATAAAGTAAGGAGAACTACGACACATGCGCTCTGATCGTGTGTTTGACGCTTTACAGACTCTACGGAATCGTTATATGCTGTGTCAGCTTGCCTCCAAGGCCACGCGTAAGTTCCATCGGCCCAGCACCAGAATCCAGGAAACGATGAATGGCGTGTTGGACCGCATCGCTGACTCGGAGCGGCAAGAAGTTTTGTCGGAACCAGAGAACGTAGCCGAAGCACAACGGCGGGCTGCATAACACCAGCCCCGCCTTTCCTGCCCGGCAGTTGTATTGCGTCTTTCCTGCGTCCCCTCCTTTAGAAAATCTCCCGCTGACACTACCGAATAAGCTCTAGTGCACGGGTTCAGGTGAATCATGACCATTGCTGAACTAAAAGAAAAGAACATCACCGAGCTGACCAAGATCGCAAGGACCTTGGATCTGCCCGGTGCCAGCGGTATGCGCAAACAGGATTTGATCTTCAAAATCCTGCAGGCGCAAAGCGAAAAAGAAGGCCACATTTTCGCTGAAGGCGTACTCGAAATCCTGCCCGATGGCTACGGTTTCCTCCGCTCTCCCGATTACAACTACCTTCCCGGCCCCGACGATATTTACGTCTCTCCGTCCCAGATTCGCAAATTCGATCTCAAGACCGGTGACACCATCAGCGGCCAGGTACGCCCTCCGCATGAAGGCGAAAAATATTTCGCTCTCGTCAAAATTGAAGCCGTCAACTTCGAGTCGCCGGATGAAGCCCGTAACAAAATCCTGTTCGACAACCTGACGCCGCTGTATCCGCAGGAACGCCTCAAACTCGAGACGACACGGGAGAATGCCAGCGCCCGCGTCATGGATCTGCTTACGCCCCTCGGCAAAGGGCAACGCGGCCTCATCGTGTCCCCGCCGCGCGCCGGTAAGACCATGCTGCTGCAGAACGTCGCGAACTCCATCACCACGAATCATCCGGAAGTTGTTTTGATGGTTCTGCTGATTGACGAGCGCCCGGAAGAAGTCACCGACATGCAGCGCTCCGTCAAAGGCGAAGTGATCTCTTCGACATTTGACGAGCCCGCTGCCCGTCACGTCCAGGTCGCCGAAATGGTGATCGAAAAGGCCAAGCGTCTGGTCGAGCACAAGCGCGACGTCGTGATCCTGCTCGATTCGATCACGCGTCTGGCTCGCGCCTACAACACGATCGTTCCGCCCAGCGGCAAAGTCCTCTCCGGCGGCGTCGATTCCAACGCCTTGCAGCGTCCGAAACGCTTCTTCGGATCGGCCCGCAATATCGAAGAAGGCGGCTCCCTGACAATCATCGCTACGGCTCTGATCGATACCGGATCCCGCATGGACGACGTGATCTTCGAAGAATTCAAAGGCACGGGTAACAGCGAAATTATCCTCGAGCGCAAGTTGGTCGATAAGCGCGTATTCCCGGCCATCGATATTCAGCGCTCAGGCACGCGTAAAGAAGAACTCCTGATTCCCAAGGAAGACCTCTCGCGCATCTGGGTGTTGCGCAAGGTTCTCAACCCGCTCTCTCCCGTTGAAGCGATGGAATTGCTGATCGACAAGCTCAGCAAGACCCGCGGAAACAGCGAATTCCTCGCCAACATGAGCGCGCTGTAACCGATCAGAAGAGTAGAATTTCAAAGGGCCAGAGCCTCGTGCTCTGGCTTTTTTACTCTGTGTTCCCCCGTGCCCTCTGTGAAAGGTTTTCGCCTCTTCTAGTACCATCCTAACTGCACGCATCTCGGTCGTCTCCCCTCGTAACGATGTCATCCTGAGGAGGGCACAAGCCCTCCGAAGGACCGTACGAAGCGTATGCAGGGGCAATGCCGTGGAAGGGACGACTCCAACTGCGACATCTCGGCGTCTCGGCCGTAGCGATCGATAATCCGGAAGTATAATTTTCTGGAGCAGTGCCCGTCTGACTCTCTGCGAGGTACGCGTGCGATCCCGTCTTTGCCCATCGATTGTTTTCCTCATCTTCTCCTTTCTCCCATGTTTCGCGCAGAAGACCACAGTTCAAAACCCGGCGCCCCCCGCCAGCCACGACATCAACCCTCCGATCATGGACGGTGACGACGCCCGCGCCCGCATTACTCACGACATGGAAAAGAAAGCTGCCAAGGAGCGCGTTGCCGCGTTGAAAACCGACACCGACCGACTCTTAAAACTCTCGGTCGAACTGAAAGCCTATGTCGACAAGTCGGACGAGAATGTCCTGTCTCTCGATGTGATCAAGCGAGCCGACGAGATCGAAAAACTCGCCAAAAGTGTCAAAGACAAGATGAAAGGGCCAAACTAAAGAAGGTTGTATCGCACTCAGGGTTTCTTCGGTGTAACCCCGTGTCCCCGTGGTGAGCGCCCTTAGCCGGCAGCAACTTCCAAACTCCTTGAGTGTTTAATTCCCTAGAGCCGCTCTACGCGGATCGGAGGGAAACCATGAAACACGCGATTGCTGGAATTCTTTTGCTAGTGGGAATGGGCGTGGCCCCGGCGCTTGCCTATGACGGCGGCCTGCACCGCGACATCCGTCACGACGAGCGCAAGATTGCTCGCGATCGCCATGAACTGCGCCGCGACCTCAGGAACGGCAACTACGGCCATGAGCGCCGCGAACTCCGCCGGGAATACCGCGATCTGAATCAGGATCGCCGCGAACTCTACTGGGATCGCCACTAGTTTGAAATAACCACGCGGGGGACAGCGGATTTCCTCTGTGCTCCTCTGGACCCCCGTGGTGAGTCCTTTGAAGGTGTACCACCGTAATCGTGCACGAAGCATTCCTACCCGCCGAATTTCTGCTTTCCACCAAATCCTGTTGTGTCCCCGTTCCAACCGAGCCATAATGCCCCCAACAGTTTCTCCCGCGGCGAAGGTTTGGGGGACCGCACTAGGAGGCCAAAAATGTCTAGGGTCAGTTCGCTAATTGTTGTTCTATTCGCCGTGATGGGCGCCGCCAGTTTCACATCCGCACAGCAGATCCATCTTCCGCCCTCCATCGCTCAAGGTCCGGGCATGGAAGACGTGCCCGTCACCACAGGCAGTGATGCGCAAAAGCAGCAGGCCATGGCCGCCAACGAAATGCGTCAGCAGGAGATTCGCCGCGACACCGAAAAGATGGCCGAACTCACGCAAGAACTCAAGAACTCTCTGCTGAAATCGGATCAGGGAGTGATTTCTGTCGACACTATCAAGAAAGCCGAGCAGATCGAAAAACTCGCCCACAGCGTGAAGTCGAAACTGAAGCAATCGTATTAATGGGAATTGCCAGAAATAAAAACGCCATCCGTACGCACGGATGGCGCTTCAGTTTGACCTTTTCTTCTCCTACTCTGCGCCCTGCTTAATTCGCATCGAGTAGAATGACCGGTATACGAACGTGAACGACACCACGAAGAATGCTCCAGCCAGGATTCGCGTCAGCATTGTTCCTTGATCGCTTGCCAGCTTTACGGCGAGTTCCACCGCCAGCAATCCGAACAACGTTGTGAACTTAATGACCGGATTCAGCGCCACCGAAGACGTGTCCTTGAACGGATCGCCCACCGTATCGCCGATCACCGTGGCATCGTGCAAAGGCGTACCCTTCTGTTTCATCTCGACTTCTACAATCTTCTTGGCGTTGTCCCATGCCGCGCCCGCGTTCGCCATAAAGATCGCCTGGTAGAGACCGAAGATCGCGATCGAGATCAGGTATCCCACGAAGTAAAAAGGATCGACAAAGGCGAATGCCAGCGTCCCGAAGAACACGGCAATGAAGATGTTCAGCATGCCTTTCTGTGCATACTTCGTGCAGATCGCTACCACCTTCTTGCTGTCCGAGACCGAAGCCTTCTCCACGCCTTCGAGTTTGATGTTGGCTTTGATGAACTCGACGGCCCGATAAGCGCCCGTGGTCACGGCCTGTGTCGAAGCACCAGTGAACCAATAAATCATCGCTCCGCCCGTAATCAGTCCCAGGAAAAATGGCGCGTTCAATAGCGACAGTTTGGCCACGCCCTCGGCATCGGTGAGTCCGTTGGTCAACGCCATGATGATGGAGAAAATCATCGTTGTGGCGCCCACCACAGCCGTGCCGATCAGCACCGGCTTCGCCGTTGCCTTGAAGGTATTTCCGGCTCCATCATTTGCCTCGAGTAGGTGCTTGGCGCGATCAAAGTTAACGGTAAGGCTGAAATCTTTCTTGATCTCCGCCTCAACGTTCGGCACCGCCTCGATCAACGACAATTCATATACCGACTGCGCGTTATCCGTGACCGGGCCGTAGGAGTCGACCGCGATCGTGACCGGTCCCATCCCCAGGAATCCGAACGCCACCAGCCCGAATGCGAAGACCGCAGGCGCCAACATCCCGGCCGCCGCCGCCAGGCCCAGCGTGCTCATCTCGTAGGCAATTGCCATTAGAAACATCATTGCGAGTCCCAGGTAGTAGCCGGAGAAGTTGCCCGCCACGAATCCTGAAAGAATTCCCAGCGACGCTCCTCCCTCCTCCGCGGACCTGACGACTTCTTTCACGTGTCGCGACTCCGTCGAAGTGAACACCTTCACCAGTTCTGGAATCAACGCGCCCGCCAATGTTCCGCACGAAATAATCGTCGCCAGTTTCCACCACTGAGACGTGTCACTCCCGAGTTGCGGAATGACGTAGTAGGAAATCGCGTAGGTCATGCCGATCGAGACAATCGAAGTCAGCCACACCAGCGACGTCAGTGGCGCTTCAAAGTTCATCTCGTCTGCCGAGCCGTACTTCGCCTTGGCAATCGCGCCATTTATGAAGTACGACAGCGCGCTGGATACCAGCATCATCACGCGCATCACGAAGATCCATACCAACAACTGCACCTGCACGCTCGGATCTTTCACGCCTAGAAGAATGAACGTGATCAACGCCACGCCGGTGACGCCGTATGTCTCAAATCCGTCCGCCGAAGGACCAACCGAGTCGCCCGCGTTGTCGCCTGTGCAATCGGCAATTACGCCCGGGTTGCGCGCGTCGTCTTCTTTGATCTTGAACACGATCTTCATCAAATCAGATCCGATATCGGCAATCTTGGTGAAGATACCGCCAGCAATACGCAAGGCCGCCGCTCCCAGCGACTCGCCAATCGCGAATCCAATGAAGCATGGTCCTGCATAATCTCCCGGCACAAACAGCAGAATGAACAGCATGATCAGCAGTTCCACCGAGATCAGCATCATGCCGATGCTCATGCCAGCCTCAAGCGGAATTTGATACACCGGATACGGCTTGCCGGGCAGGGAAGCGAACGCCGTCCGGGAATTCGCGAACGTGTTTACTCGGATCCCGAACCAAGCGACTCCATAGCTGCCCGCGATGCCAACCAGACTGAATCCAAGGATGATCGGCAATGTTAGCCCAACCGACTTTCCTGGCACCGGCGATAACCACCCAAAGTAAGCCGCAATAATGACGGCGATGAATGCCCACAACAACAGAATGAATTTGCCTTGCGTGACGAGATAGGTCTTGCAAGTTTCGTAAATCAACTCCGAGATCTCGCGCATCGAGCGATGAACAGGCAGATTTTTCAGGCGCATAAAAATCGCCATGCCAAATCCCAGCCCGAATAGACAGAACAGAATCCCGATTAGCAGCAGTTTGTGCCCATCGATTGCCCCATTGAAAAAACTCACCTGCGAGAGGTCAGGGAGCTTCAGGGAAGCCTCTCCGCCCGCCTCGCTCGGTTGCGCGAAAGCCGCAGCGGCGCCGACGGTAAGCAGCGCAGTTACGGCCGAAATTTTCATCGCCATGCGGCGGCTAAAGAACGCAGCAGTGGCAAGCCAGGTACGCATAAAAGTCCTCCGAATTAGAACGGTTTTAGGAATTACAAACGTGTTTAGGTACTTTCATTCCGGAAAACAGGGTGCCTCATCTCTCGCCGCGTTCGCGGGATACGAGGCTTTTCCGAACACGCTTCCACCGCAAGACCTAAGGAGTGTTGGAGCTTGGCCGCGTCGGATCTTGCGCAAGGGCGACCTCCGCTGCATGCCGTCAAAAAGGGGACTAGAGAAATAAGTCTCTAGCTCCGGCATCCTTGTGCAAAACGGGCATTTATAACACGTCGGGTGAGGCGGGTCAAACCCTCAGAAGGGGGATACGCGACTCCCGTCCCATATCGGGCAAATAATCGTTATTTCTATCATTTACAGTCAGGCGCCCCACTTCTGGCCGTTTTTGCCAGAAGTGGGGATTTCCCGAACAAGGAGCAGAAGTGTCAGCCGGGATGCCCCATTTCTCGCGCGTCTTTTACGCGAGGAGTCGGGATTGCTCTAATGGCTCACCGACGCACTGTACATCGCGTCCATCAGATCCTGCGAATGCCCGTCGTAGTCCGCGTCGAGGGACCACATAAACGTTCCGCCCAGATTGCGTACCCAGTCCGAATACCATACGCGGTAATACGTGGATGTCGCATCGTCGTACGTGATGTATCCATCGCTCCCATCGTCTTTCAACATGTACGGCACCAGCGCGAAGGGATCGCGCACTGTATGCCAGCCGCGCTTGTTGATCAGCTGTTTGTAGCTCGTCCCGTAATTTCCAGTGGTCACGGCATTGTCGCAATCGCCATCCGGCGTCCACGCCGTATTCGGACACAGCCCGTATTCTTTGTTGATGTTCAAGTACTGATAGCCATAAAAAGGCGTGCCCATGTTGAGTTGTTTGGCCGGCATCGCCATCAGAAAAAGGTTTATCGTGTTGAACGCGCTTCCGCCAGGCTGGCATTCCCACGGCGCGGGATCATGATTATCCCAGAAGATGGGCGAATTCAGCTGTCCGTATTGTGTCCACGGACCTGCGCAGTCGTACATCATAATGTTGATGTAATCGGTCGAGTGCTTCAGTTGCTGCAGATCGTATCCATACCCGCCCCACGGCGCCGCGTCCACCGATAACACATACTCCGGATTCGACGCCCTGAACTTCGCCATCAACTCACCTAGGAAAAATCGGTCTCCGGTCGTCTCCGGATACTCCCAATCGATATCGAGCCCGTCGTATCCATATTGCTTCTCGAACGCCGCCACATTGTCGACCAGCGTCTGTTTCATTCCGCTGGCCTCGATTCCAGGGAAGTCGCCCCCCAACAGCAACAACACTTTCACTCCGGCTGCGTGCGCCATGTCGTTCAATTCTGGCTCCAGAAATCCATCTGGTACCGAGAGCGCTCCGCTTGCGTCGAATGACACTCCCGCATGATTAATGTGCGTCAGCTCGTGATACGGAATCTGCGCCGCCCCATAAGCCGGCACCTGATACTTGCTCCAGTATCCGTAATCCCCCACGACCCGCTTAGTGAGATGGTTCGGCAACGCTTGTGCGCTGGCAGTCGACGCAAAAGCAACTGTGATTAAAGTCAGAGTAAGAAAGGAAGCGAGGCGAGACGACAGAAGCGAACGAGAACCCATGGGAAACCTCCGGGGAGAGGAAGACATGAAGCTGAATAGCCCGCCGCACGCGGTATCCAGCCCAAAACGCGAGGATTCTATCACGGCAAGCAAGCGAAGAGAACAGGCGTCCGAAATCCAGCCCGGTGCCCTACTTCTGGCCGGTTTTGCCAGAAGTGGGGCCTTTGACTTCGCCGAGAACTGAGAACTGAGTACCGAGTACTGAGTACCGAGTACCGAGTACTGAGTACTGAGCCCTGAGAACTGAGTACTGAGCCCTGAGCCCGGAGAACTGAGTACTGAGTACTGAGTACTGAGCCCTGAGAACTGAGAACTGAGAACTGAACTGCTACTCCATCGTCCCACTCATCCCCAAATTCTTCGCTACAAACGCCCACTCATCCGCCGTCTCCTCAATGACCTTCGAGATCGGCTTGCCCGCTCCATGTCCGGCCTTGGTCTGAATTCGGATCAGCACCGGCGCCGATCCTGCCTGGTCCGCCTGCATCGTGGCTGCAAACTTGAAGCTGTGTCCCGGCACAACGCGGTCATCGTGATCGGCCGTTGCGATCAGCGTTGGTGGATACTTCGTCCCCCGCTTCAAATTGTGCAGCGGCGAATACGCGTACAAATACTTGAAATCCTCAGCGTTGTCCGACGATCCGTAATCCGACGTCCACGCCCATCCAATCGTGAACTTTTGGAACCGCAGCATATCCATCACGCCTACATGCGGAAGCGTCGCTCCAAACAGATCCGGACGCTGAGTCACGCACGCTCCAATCAGCAATCCTCCATTACTTCCGCCTCGAATCGCCAACTTCGGCGTAGATGTGTACTTGTTCGAGATCAGCCACTCCGCCGCCGCGATGAAGTCGTCAAATA
This sequence comes from uncultured Acidobacteriota bacterium, assembly GCA_963793945.1. Taxonomy (GTDB): domain Bacteria; phylum Acidobacteriota; class Terriglobia; order Terriglobales; family Acidobacteriaceae; genus Sulfotelmatobacter. The sequence continues at coordinate 289,288 of CAWCCE010000010.1, forward strand.
CGTTCTGCTTTTTCTCCTTCGTCCCCGCCTGATGCCATTCCTCGCCATATTCGCCGCCACCGCGCAGGTTCGGCTGCGCGTAAATTCCTCCCATCTCCAGCCAGACAATGTTGGGCACGGAGAACGCCGGTGTCAGCGAGATGTCGAATCCTCCGTACGCATAGAGCAACGTCGGATTCTGCCCATCCAGTTTCAATCCTTTCTTGTAGGTCAGGAACATGGGCACGCGAGTGCCGTCTTTGCTGTTGTAGAACACCTGCTTGGTTTCGTATTTCGAGGCGTCGAAGTCCACCTTCGGCTGCCGGAATACCGTACTCTTGTCGGCTGCGGGATCGAACCGGTAGATCGTCGTCGGCGAAATGAAGCTGGTGAACGCGTAGAACGTCTCTTTTTCCTTCCTCTTCCCGCCGAATCCCGTCGCCGTGCCAATGCCTGGCAGGTCCACGTTCTTCAGGAACCTGCCGTGCAAGTCGTGAATCTGCACCTCGGTCCGCGCATCTTTCAAATAGCTCATCAAGAACACGTTGTCGACAGCGCTCGTTGCTTCAAGCTTGTCTTTCGTCTCCGCCACCAGGATTCGCCAGTTGTCCTTATCTGGCCGCGCGAGATCAATCGCGATCAGGCGTCCCCGTGGCGCGCCGTTGTCCGTCTGGATCCAGAACACCGGCCCATTGTTGTCAATGAATGCATATTGCGCGTCGAAGTCGTCGAGCAGTTTCACTACCGGCGAATCCGGCTTCGTTAGATCCTTGTAGTAGAGCCGGTTCTTCGGTTCTGTCCCCTGCCATACTGTGATGATCAGATAATGACCGTCATCGGTAACCGAGCCGCCGAAGCCCATTTCTTTATTGTCGGGGCGCTCGTAAATGAGCTTGTCCTCTGTCTGCGCGGTCCCAATCTTGTGGTAGTAGAGCTTCTGAAAATAATTCGCGTCGCGCAACGCGGTTCCCTTTGGCTCGTCGTACCGGCTGTAGAAAAACCCCTTGCCGTCCTTGGTCCACGACGCGCCGGAGAACTTGACCCATTTGATGAGGTCCGGCAGATCCTTTCCGGTGTCGACGTCGCGCACATGCCACTCTTGCCAGTCCGAACCCGACGCGGCCGTTCCGTACGCCATCAGCTTGCCGTCATCGGTAATCGCTCTGCCCGACAGCGCCACCGTGCCGTCCGACGAGAGCGTATTCGGATCGAGCAATACGCGAGGCTCCGCATTCAGCGACTCCGCCACCAGCAGCACGTTCTGATTCTGCAAGCCATTGTTATGCTCGAAGAAATATCTTCCGCCATCCTGCTCGGGAACCGTGAAGCGTTCATAGTTCCAGAGCTTCGTCATCCTCTCGCGAATCGCCCCTCGATAAGGAATCTGATCGAGATAGCTGAACGTCAGCTTGTTCTCCGCCTCGATCCAGGCCTTCGTATCTTCTGAGTCCGTCTCTTCGAGCCACCTGTAAGGATCGGCCACCTTCACTCCGTGGTAGTCGTCCACCTGATCCACAGTCTTCGCCTTGGGATAGTCCAGTGGCGCGCTATTGATCTGAGAGACAACAAAGCCTGCGCCAAGCAGAATCACAGCTAAACAGAAGAAGGCCGGACGAAGCATATTCATCGAAACTCCTTCACAAAGGTTTGCATTCGGATCCACAAGAGCTTGTACCATCCGTGGCCGGAGCGAAACAAGTTTATCTCGTGCATCCAAAACAAGGGTGCCCCATCCTTGTCTCCGCGGTTTTGCGGAGGCAGGGTGGGGACCTTGACTTAGAGGCTGAAAGGAAACCCGAAGGGAAAGCTTTACTTGACGTTCGCTGGTTTCTGGTCCGTCCGATATTCCACCTTGTTGTGCTTGTGCTTGCAGGATTCGGTCAGCTCCGGATCGCAATGCGCGTAGAAAATATGTGTCCCGATCCCGACCCCCAGCGCCGTGCCAACAAACATGTCCGACGACCAGTGATCGTGGCCTAGAAATCTTCCGGCTGTCACCAACGTAGCAGCGGAGTAAATCAGCGCTTGCTCCCACGGCTTGTGATACTCGTGCAAAGCGACCGTCGCCATCGCCCATGCGAACATCGCGTGTCCGCCGGGGAACGAGGTATTCATTGCATGATGCCGCAGGAAATCTCCATGCCCGTTGCCTTCTCCCGGGCGCTGCCTTCCCGCAATGAATTGCATCGGCGTGTAAATCAGAAACGTATTAATCAGAGTTTCAAGTTCCAGCTCTCCCGTTTCCTTTGCATGGGGATCGTCGGTCTTGATTCCGCGCAGCCAGTCAACAGCAACAGCGGCACCTAGTCCGGCGATCGCGACGTCGGATGTATCGCTCCAAAACGTGTTATGCCCGCTGGGCAGATGGTTCTCGATATGGCGGTCGGCGATCAACAGCCCTGCCGTGCCGCCGAGAACCAACACATCCCACTTGAAGTTCGATGGCTCGAATGGCGCCAGATACAGTTCCTTCTGGTCCTCGAGCCCGCGCCTTGCCATTCGCGAAGCGAATCCGTGTTGCTCCGAGTCCTGCGCCGCAGTTCCAGTGCTGGCATCCTCATCGAATGTCCCCGCCGGAAGCGCGTCGACGCTAAACTCCGGCGCCGCGATGACGGCGGTCGACTCTTCGGATGCCGGAGGCTGGATGGGCCCGCTCTGGCCAAAAGCGCCAAGTGAAAACAGAGTGCCCATGAATGTGAAGGTGAGGATTCTGGTGAAAGATCTCGAGCAGTCGTACAAGTTTTTTATCTCCCCAAGCGCCAAGACGCAGATACCGCCAGTTGGATGCAATTTCACCCAAAACGTCCACTAGAGAAAATAGTAGATCTCAACATCCCTCCGAACGCGTTACTGAAGATGGCGGGAGAATCCCGTGGGGTTGCATCGTCAAGAAAACTGAACGCAGTTGGCAATCATCGCCCCTGCTGAGCGCCGCCTGCGAAAATCTTGAACGATTGAAATGTCGCGCGAGTAGGAGGAATGAAGCGGCGGGCTGATCTATTTAGCCTTCGGTCCGGTCGGGAGCACATCTGCCTCTCGCAGCAACATCTGGCGCTCGCTGCTGTGCGCGTCGTGACACTCCGCACAATTTCCTTTCACCGGTGGTATGTGATCGCGAAGGGCCGTCGACCTTTCGTGGCACGCGTAGCATATCTGATTCTTCGGCATCAGTAGGCTCAATGTCGTCATGTCGCCCTGCGTCTTCGCCACGTGGCAAACAGTGCATGGCGTAGCCATCGCCGAATGCACCGATTTACCGGTTATCTTCTTTACGTGACACGACGAGCACTCCGCATCCTTGTCTAGAGTTCCCGGATGCTCGATGGTCCCGGCCAGCATCGTTCCTGGCAGTAGAAGGGCAGCGATCAGCGTCTCAAGCGCGCGATGCCGCATCATCATAAGCATCGCGCGATTCTAGCCACTCGCTTCCGCCGAATCACTACTAGGAATCAGTTAGCCGAATTTATAGTCGCTGCCTAGTCCACCCGAAGTAGTATTCCGCTGCCGGCTCGTATGTTCACGTTTCCTTTCTCGGAGCGGATCCGGATCAGTCCCGTCGGATCTTTTCGGCCGGAATGCACGATCGTCAGATCGGGAAATCCGTAGAGTCCGCAGGCGTCCGACGAAAACACCCACAACGCCTGCTGTGCATCTGCTTCTAGCCCGTCTCCGCGGCATTTACTTCCCGTCGCCGATGAAACTCGAACGAGCACCCCGTTGGCGACGGACTTGCCCACCACTTCAGATCCATGCGTGACCGGACCGCCGCCGTGATAGTTGGTGTCTCCGCCGATCTGCTCGGTCGTCCAGAAGTATTCTGGCGTTCCCCGGTCCGGTCCGGTCGGCGGGATCTGCGCTTCCGCCACATCCATCATGCTCGCCATCGCGCGTAGATTCGTCGCGACCGGAATGCGCCGTTTTCCTTCAGTCAAAGTGTCAAATCGGAATGCAACTTCTCCCGGCGAAGCCGAGGTGGCAGCCCTGACACTCACCACTTTCCCTCTCGCCTTAGTGCCGGCATGGATTTTCCCACCGCCCTCCAGCGGAACGTCCTGCATCACGCGTCCGCTGATCGCTTCGCCCGTCGGCAACTTGTCCGATCGCAGAGACGAATTGAGTTGTACCGGCAGAATGGTCCCTGGAGGAACACTTTCCTGTCCGACACACATTGCTGCAAAAAAGAGAACGCTGACCAATCCGAACGTCTTCATAACACCACCTCGCTCATGAATCCATATAACGCCTCTGTCGCGAATCCTCTAATGGGATCCTCCTAGAGTGTGGATGCGCCGGATCGAAACGCCACATCGGAGCCGAATCGCTGTCGTCTTACCCTGCTCGCTTTGATAACCGCGATGACACAGCCGATAGATCATCCTCCGAGCCCCGCTCAATCATTTCCTGGCATTTCAGGCAATACTGCGTCCAGGGCAGGGCCTGTAGCCGGCGAACCGCGATCTGCTGTCCGCAGCCCAGGCACGTTCCGAACGAGCCCTTCTGGATTCGCTCGATGGCTCCTTCAATTCTTCGCAGAAGTCCTCTTCGTTGGCTGCCTTGCTCGAACAAAGTTTCTTTCGACAGATTGATCACGCTACGGTCGGCGCTGTCTTGCGGAACATCCACATCCAGCGAGCGCGTCTCCTGTTCCAGACGTGAGAGAAGCTGTCGCACTTCTTCTCGTTGCATCTCGAGTCTTTCTCGAAGCTCTTTAAATTCCTTGAATTCCTTCTTGCTCATGTATTTTTCCTTTCCTTCTTGCCGGGCCAGTTTCTGTGGTGCGCAGTCTCTGAGTTGGGCGAAGGACGCAGCAATATCTCGCGAAGCGCCCATTCAATGTGATCCACGTTTTCCGAAATCTTCTGAATGCACTGCTGGTTCTCAATCGACTCCACGGTCACCGAGATCTCCGTCAACGCCGTCCTCACATGCTGATTCATCTCAGAGATCACTTGCAGTCTCAGCAGCGTTGCAGCTCGATGCCGCTGCACCGCCTTCATCAGCATCGCCGTCAGCAACGCAACGGTTGCGGCCGATACGCTTTCGGCCAGCAGTCGTTCCCACCGCCGTCCGAGGTCGGGCACCAGCAGAAAATGCATGAACTCGGTGACCAGCAACGCAGTGAATCCGACTCCGGCTGCCACGAACTCAATTCGAGGTCCTGTCCGAGGGAATCTGCGCTGCGTGCTGCTCGGCCGTTGTGTCTCGGCAAGCATTGCTATTGCCTTCTCCATTTTTGAGTGGCGTCGTCGCGAGATGCCTCATCCTGCATAGAGGGCATGCGGAATTTCGGCTTCTCGCGAAGTCTGCTCGCGTATGAACCGTTGCCGGCTACGCCTAGCAATAGGGAAAGTTCTAGCTGATGGGAGGAGGACGAGTGTAATGCGCGCCCTTTATCCGGTAGGGAACGACCAGGGCGGTCGAAAGGTTTGCTCCGTCGCGCTCGCTTGCCGGAGGGGTGCCAGCAAACGTTGCAATCGGAATGCTCCACTGCGATCCGGCGTTGTCAAACCGTGGACGTTGATCGTGGCTCGAGTGGAGGCTGACGACGGAGTGCGTCGTCGCGGCAGTGGCAAATTCAGTGGGAACGCTACGAGCGACCAGCAATCCAGACGCTGCGGCAGCAACAATCAGCGTTTGCACCCACACGATCTGCCAGAGGCCGCGCTTCCAGCACGCTGAAATCGAGTTGTGCAAACCCCTTCCTTGCATGGATCGCAATCTTCTTTCCCGATAATACTCCGGCCGAGGCTCTTTCGCAGGCTCGCTCGGCCGCGCGTCAATTCAGGCCCGCCTCAATTCAGATGCCGCAGAGCGATCCGGATTTGCCTCCCTTCAGGCCGAATTCCACTCACCCCACGCTTGTGCCATGACTTCCGCCAATCGGGCCATTACGGGTGTGATGTATCAACCCGTAAGATTCCGGCCTACTCTGACAATGCAGTCGTTCTTCGGGCCAAGCGTCACCGGGCAAAAGTAGTGGACAGACGTTCCGGCGCGGGAATGATTCCCAAGCCACCGACTCGAAATTGTGGGTAAACGAAAGGAACTCTAATGTCAGTTCTATTTGGCAAACTCTGGAGAGATGAAGAGGGTCAGGACATCGCCGAGTACGCCGTGATGTTGGCCGTTATTCTGGTGATCGTCGTAGGCACGGTTCGCCTGGTCGGCTCCAACGCGAACAACGTGTTCTCGAACGTGGCTAGCTCGATCCAGTAGTCTCGCGGCATCGTGATGATGCCCCCTTGCTCCACTCTTCGCGCGCTCACGCGAAGGGTGGGGAAGCCTTTCCCGCCGCCGTTTTTCCCAGCGCCCGAGCCCTGGCGCGACATTTCCAGTGCTATAACTGACCCGTATGTCAGAGAGCTCTGTTCCCGCTAAGAATGACCTGCCCACCCTGATCGCGGTTTCGGCGCTGGCCTGCATCCTGCAGGATATTCTGCATGAGGGCCTCGGTCACGGCGTGACCGCGTGGCTGAGCGGAGCTCATCAGATCACCATGAGCACGGTCGCGCTACAGAGTGATATCGAAACCCGCTGGATATCCGCGAACGGCACGCTCGTCAATCTTCTCGCTGCGGCGATCCTCTGGATTCTTTTGCTGCGGCCGCAACGGTACCGCCCGGTGACGCTTTATTTTCTGGTCTTGTGCCTGGCGGGAAATCTATTCACCGCGACCGGTTATTTTTTCTTCTCGGGAGTCGCCAACTTTGGAGACTGGGCCGCTGTGATCAACGGATTACATCCGCACTGGCTGTGGCGCGCGGGTCTTATCGTGCTGGGAGTCGCTTCGTATTACGCGTCCATGCTTCTGGTCGCAGCGAAGCTGCGGCCATTTAAGGAACGCGATCCGCACTCGCGGATGCTTCGTTCCGTGTGCTGGACTCCATATTTCACCGACGGAATTCTCGCGGCAGTTGCCGGACTGCTGAATCCTGCGGGATTGTTCTACGTGGTAGCGTCCGCATTGCCGTCCACGCTGGGAGCGAATACCGGCCTGCTCAGCCTGCCCAGCATGATGTGGCAACCGAACCGCGACGCGCCTCTCGTGATCCCTCGCAGCCTCGGATGGATCGTGTGCGGAACGATTTCGAGCCTTCTGTTCATCCTGGTCCTGGGAAGGGGACTCAGCTGGGCACGTTGACAGGCAAGGAGGTTGGCTGCGCCGCTACCAGATTCGGCTTCTTCGCCGGAATGGTTTGAAGTGACAGCTGGTCTGAAATTGATACGGCTTGGCGCAAGAATGGCATAACCACTATGATGCGCAAGTGAGGAAAGTCTCGTCCGCCATCACGCCCATCATCTCGATTGACCGGAAGGCGTCCCGACCGCTGCACCAGCAAATCTACGATGAGTATCGATCGGCCATCCTTGGCGGGACATTGCGACCGGGACAAACGGTTCCATCAACGCGGGGACTGGCTTCTGAACTTGGTGTCTCCCGCATTCCCGTCTTAACTGCATATGCTCAACTCCTGGCCGAGGGCTACTTTCAGAGTCGCGTCGGCAGTGGAACGACGATATCTCTGGCGCTGCCTAGTCCAGGAATATTGAAGAAATCTCCGAATGCGCGCGTTCCCGGCCGTCGACCGATTACCAAGCACTCTGCGCTTCCCGGAGCAATCAAGAATCAGCCCTGGCTACGCAAATGGGGAGCTTTCGGCGTCGGGCAAGTCGCCTTCGAAAAGTTTCCATTTCATATGTGGAATCGGTTGGTGACACGTCACTGCCGTCTCGTCAGTGCCAAAGACCTGGACTACGGGGATCCGATGGGCTTGAAGAATTTGCGAGACGCCATCGCCGTTTATCTGGGAACCACACGAGGCGTCCGTTGCTCAGCCGAGCAGATCATGATTGTCAGCGGTTCTCAACAGGCACTGGACATTTGCTCCCGTGTTCTTCTTGAGCCGGGGAGCCGAGTTTGGATGGAGGAGCCAGGCTACCGCTTCGCACGAAACCTGCTTGTTTTGAATGGCTGTGTGATCGTGCCGGTTCCCGTCGATCATGAGGGACTCAATGTGGCGGCGGGCGTCCGACTCGATGGCAAGGCGCGGGCAGCCCTGGTCACTCCTTCACATCAATATCCACTCGGCGTGACCATGAGCGCTTCTCGTCGGATGCAACTGCTCGACTGGGCGGAGCGTTCACAATCCTGGATTCTTGAAGATGACTATGACAGTGACTACCGCTACGAGAGTATGCCGATTTCTTCTCTGCAGGGCCTCGACCGCAATTCTCGTGTGGTCTACATCGGAACCTTCAGCAAAGTAGTATTTCCATCTTTGCGTTTGGGCTACATTGTCATTCCGGAAGATCTGGTTGAGCGATTTCAGGCTTGCCGCGTCGCGATGGATATTGGCCCGACGACTTTCACTCAGGCCGTGATGGGAGATTTTATTCGCGAAGGTCATTTTTCACGCCATATCCGCAGAATGCGTTCTCTCTACAATGAGCGCCGGAAAGCCCTGGTCGAGAGCTTGGGCGACGAAATCCCTGGTTTGGAGATCACCGGCACGCAAGCCGGCATGCATCTCTGCACCATTCGGGAAGGGATTCAGGATCGCGAAATTGCGGATCGCGCTGCCCACGCCAATCTCTGGCTCGTACCGTTGTCACCGTCTTATGCAGGCAAAGCCGTTCGACAGGGTTTTATTCTGGGTTTTGGCAGCACCAGCGTTGAAGAAATGCCGGGTGCTGTGCGGAAGCTTCGAGCGGCGCTGCGAGATGTAAAGCGCAGGATCCTATAACGCTGCAGCTCGCCTGAGGTCGCACTATTCCCAAGCACCCGGCGCGGCCTCCCAGCGCCGAAGACTGCCTCCTGCTCAATACCGCGTTGGATTAGCTGCTATTTGCCCTCGAGCTGGTCATATCAAGCGCGCGTTAAGTGGATATTGTCGAAATCGACTTTCGATGTCACGCTGGCGTCGGATACAGAGTCATCCGAGGAAGTGTCATGAGAAATCAAATTCCGATTACTGCGTCGCTGCTCGCCTCGTTGTTTTTGTTGGTATTCATCCCGTCAAGCGACGGTTCTCCGACTCCGCTGCCGGCCCATTCCAAAAGCAAGGGCAACGTGGTTTATGTATGTGCCTGCCTGAAAACGAAATCCTGCTCTTGCATGACTGAATCCAAGATGGAAGGCCCTTGCGCTTGCGGTACTCAAGGCGGGCCACCGCTTCAGGCGGTGCCGTCGGACAGTGACTGGGCGAAACAGAATCGCGAAGAGCTTGCGAAGTAATCGTTGAATGATTGCAATACTTTGCGGTGACGCGATTCAAAGTCCGCATCTGGCGGCGACACGTACGCCGGAGTTTCTACACCTTTTGCCCGCAATCTATTTTGCTTTGCCTCCCTGGTTCTCATGGAATCCCTTGGTATCGTATGTCGCCGCAGTCCTTCTCCTGATCATCGGCGTAAGCATCGTGATTCGAAAGGCCCCGGCGCGAGCGAACTGGGTGGATCGAATTGTCCTGTGCGGACCTGTCTTTATTGCGGTGCCCATGGTTTTGTTCGGCCTGGATCATTACTTGTTCCCAGTGGAGATTGGCCAGTTCATACCTTCATGGATTCCAGTCCACATGTTCTGGGTCTACTTCGTGGGAACGTGTCTCATTCTGGGTGGTTTGAGCATCGTGTTTCAAAAGTACGCATGGTTGTCGGCCGGACTTTTCGGGCTCATGCTCCTCTGTTTTGAAGCACTGATGAACATCCCTGGCCTGTTCGAGGCTCCTCACGAACGCATTACCTGGACGCTGATGGCCCGGGAATTTTCCTTCAGCATGGGTGCTCTATCGTTTGCCGCAATGCATACCCGTGAATGGAAAACTAAAGGTACACATTGGCTTATCTCTATCGCTCGTGTTGTGCTGGGAATCGCACTCCTCTTCTTCGGAGTGGAGTACTGTCTTCATCCCGAACTCCTTCCCGGAGTTCCCCTTGAGCAACTGACGCCCAATTTCATTCCAGTGCCTGTCCTTTGGGGGTATTTGAATAGCGTGGTTTATCTGATTGCGGGCATCTGCCTCATCAGCAATAGAAAATCACGCTTCGCAGCCACTGGGGCCGGCCTGTTCGTTCTTTTTGCCGTAATCTTTTTATGTGTGCCGTTTATGCTCCAGTACCCCTCCGACATCGGCAAGGGACTAAATGTTCCGGCAGATACATTGATGTTGAGCGGAGGTTTGTTGTGCCTTGCTGGGAGCCTACGCGAAGAGTCCTTGATAAAACCGAGCGAAACGACATGAACTGGGCCAGTGAATCCCGCTGGCCTGGCGATCGTGGCTACTTAGTGTTGTTCTGCAGAGGTAATTTCCAATCTCGCGCAGATTCATGTCCGGCACTGATCCAGCCAAACCGGGTTAACAGCGATCCCGCGATGGCCGAGCACGCCGCCCAACGACGCAACGAACTCGACCTTTGCTTTCCTCCGAAGAGGCTTGCGACCCGCAGCAAGGCCGGCACGGGCCCGGAGAGCACTCCGCCAGCACGTGTGACCCATCCGCTCCCGCCATGCTTCAAAGGATCGAGATAGGAATGCGAGCGGCTTTCGATGCGAAGGCCTTCAAAGCTCTCGAAGAGAGCGGCGCCGAGTCCGAGGGCTTGCAGTGCACGGCTCTTGCGGTGTCCCATTAATTCGAGAATTCCTACGGCCGCACCTATCGCGGAAGCCTCGAAGTGGAGCGGGAGGTCTCCAGCATTGCGATTCCATACGGGAATGGCTGTCGCACCGATCAGCACACCTGTGTAATTTGAGAAGGGAAGTCCGAAAGCAAGCGACGCGGCCTGTCCTGCATTCTCTAAAACCCGAACCGGCAGGGATGGGCCGTAGCGGTCGCTGAGAAATCCGGCGAAGGCCGTGGCGGCGGCGCCGGTGGAAAATCCTAGGAGCGTCCAAACGCCAACCGACATGGGACTCTGCGGCTTGAAGACTCGCAACATGGCCAGGAAGCGCTCGGGGCGGCCCAAATCAGCAATGAGCAGGGCCGGAGAAATCACAGATCCGGCGGCTGCGATCCAGCGGGCATGTCGAACCAGTTCGCGATCGGCGCCGGTGTAGTCCGCAATCGCGCCGATTACGGCAGCGGCGCCAGCGGCACCACCGACAAAAAAATAGAGCGGGATCTCCCACGTCCAGGGTGGTTGTTTCAGCAGTGGAATCCCGTAATAGCCGCTTTGGGGCGAGGCTTGCGGGAAGGGCGCATCCTGCGGGCGGGCACCGATCACTTGCAGCTGGCCGCGCTTTTCAGCTTCTTTTCGGATTTCATCGAGCCGCTGCTCGCGCGCGAGATCAATCGGTTCCGCAGGAGGGATTGATATCGGGTCACTCATCGTGATTCCTTTCCGTCGAACAAGAACGCGAGCAACGTTCCTCCAAGAAATAAACCGGCAGCCAGGGCAGAGGAAGTCCACGCTTTTTTTAAATAGACGGTGGGGACTTCGGGAGCCACGGGGAGATTGTAGCTTCGTGGATCGCCACGAACGATGAACATGGCGTGCGTGCCGCGGACACTGGTTTCCGTTGGATCGTATAAGCGAGCGTCCTGCACACCTCGAACTTGCAGCTCGTGCAGACGGTCCTGCGCTTGCTGCCGCAGTTGCCCAATCTCGCCGAATTGAATGGATTCCGTCGGGCAAGCTTTCGCGCAGGCCGGCTGCAAACCAACTTTTTGACGGTCGTAGCAGAAAGTGCATTTGAAGGCGCGGCCATCTTTCGGATTACGCTCGACCACTCCGAAAGGACACGAGGTCACGCAATATCCGCAGCCGTTGCAAATGTCGGGTTGAATAAAAACTCCGCCGAACTCGGTGCGTACGATAGAGCCGGTCGGACAAGCTTCGAGGCAACCCGCTTCCTCGCAGTGTTTGCAGACATCGGAGGAGAATGTCCACGAAGTCTGTTCGCCGGCATTTCCGCCCAAACCCGGCACAGGCGCTTGTTCAACAAACTTCACATGGCGCCACGTTGAGGCTCCGACCGATCCTGTGTTGTCGTAGGAAAAGCCGCTCCAGTTAAGACCGTCCTCGCCGACCCCGTTCCATTCTTTGCAAGCCACTTCGCAGGCTTTGCATCCGATGCACAAAGTCGAGTCGGTCAAAAATGCAGTAACGCTCATGCGCTTTCTCCCAGGTATGCGTCGAGCTCTTGCAACGCCTTTCGGCCGCGAGGACGGCGTCCGGGAATCACGTTGCAGAGCAGCGCCTTGGTTTCCATAATTCGCACATTCGGTTCTTCGCTGATGGCGAGTAGATCGTTGACGACGTCCCCGGTCACTTGTCCGCGATATCCCCAGTGATAGGGGAGTCCGACCTGATGCAGAGTGCGGCCGTCTATGCGCAGTGGCCTCATTCGCGGAGTCACCAGTACGCGGGCCTCTACCAATGCTCGAGCTGTGATAATTGTGGCCCAGTCACCATGCTTCAATTCGGTTTCACCCGCGAGTTCTGGGGAAACCTCCACGAACAATTCCGGTTGGAGTTCATTCAAATGCGAGAGATGTCGAGTCATGCCCCCGGCCGTGTGCTGTTCAGTAAGACGGTAGGTGCTGAGCACGTAAGGAAAGCGAGCGTCGTGTGGAGCGGCATACCGATTATCAGGCCGCTTTTTCCGGTCCGCGGCGGGATTCGTTTGCTGACTATAGAGCGGATTGTCTACAGCCGATTCCAACGGCTCGTAGTGTGCGGGCAGAGGACCATCTTTCAATCCGGTCGCGACATATAGCCAGCCAACGCCATCCGGATGCAGGGTAAACGGTTTGGCGCCGCCGAGTGCCTCCGTCCCGTGACCTTCCTGAATGTTCGCCGGGCGATCGGGAGGCATTTCCTTGTCGTAATCGGCAACATCGAGGCCGGTCCACTCTTTCTTCTGCTCGTCCCACCAGACCAGCTTCTTGCGCTCGCTCCAGGGTGCGCCGTCAGGCCGTGCGGAGGCGCGGTTGTAGATGATCCGACAATCGTTTGGCCACGCAAAGCCCCAGCCATGTCCGAGCAGATCCTTGGAATCTCTTTCTTTGGCGCGATTGTGGTTTTCCTCAGGAAACACTCCGCAATAAATCCAGGCTCCGCATGCAGTCGAACCGTCATTCTTGAGATCTTTGATGTGCTGAAGCTGCTTTCGGCCAGGGAGCGAGAAACCGTTGATTTCCCTCAGCACTTCTTCGACATCGGGCTCCGCGTGCTGGCCTTCGGTAGCGTAGTCCCAGGTCAACGCCTGAAATCCATCATTGCGTGGGCGACTATCTTTCATCGCCTTCTGCTTCAGGAGCCGGCCAAGATGATAGATGAACCACAAGTCGCTGCGTGCCTCGCCGGGTGGGTCTACGGCTTTTTCACGAAATTGAAGCAGCCGCTGCGTATTGGTAAATGTTCCGGCTTTCTCAGCCGTGCCCGCTGCCGGAAAAAGAAAAACTTCTGTTTCGATCGTTTCGGGAGAAAGTTCGCCCTTTTCCACTTCGGGCGACGCATACCAGAATGAGGCGGTCTCGGTCTCAACCATGTCGCGCACCACGAGCCACTTCAGCTTGGCAAGGGCCTTGCGTTCGAGGCGTCCATTGGAAGCTCCGACTGCTGGGTTCTGACCGATCACCAACAAGCCTTCGAGCTTCCCGTCCGCCATGTCGAGCCAATAGCCGAAATGCGAGTGATCTCCTGTAACCCGAGGCAGCCAGTTGAAGCCCCAGTCATTTTCCCTAGTCGCGGCATCACCGTAGTACGCCTTCATCAGGCTGACGAAATACTTATCGAAGCTCGACCACAATCCCGTCCGCGAGCTGTGCTTCGCCAGATAGTTTTTCAATTTGTGCGAGTCTGCCTCGAAGAACGGCATGGGCATATAGCCGGGGAGGATGTCGTACAACGTAGGAATGTCAGTGGATCCCTGGATCGAAGCATGGCCACGGAGAGCCAAGATTCCTCCGCCGGGTCGTCCGATATTTCCGAGAAGCAATTGCAGAATCGCAGCGGTGCGAATGATCTGCACACCTTTCGAGTGCTGCGTCCAGCCGACCGCGTAACAGATCGCCCCGGTTTTCTCTGGGCCTGACGCCGAAGCGAAAATGTCGGCAACCTTGAGGAATACATCCTGCGAAACGCCACAATAACGTTCAACCATCTGCGGGGTGTAGCGCGCGAAATGACGCTTCAGCACCTGAAACACGCAGCGCGGATGCTGCAGTGTCGGATCGGATTCGAACTTTCCGACATCGCCCGCCTCGCCTCCCCGGTCTTTGCCGTGCCCGCCTCCAGCGTCAGAGTGGCCGGCCTTTTGGTCGGAGTGTTGGCCCGGTGAACCCTGGTAGAGCCAGGTCTCCGGATCATATTTATCTTTTTTCGCATCCCATCCGGAAAAGAACCCATCGAGATCTTCGGTATCGCGGAAATCCTCGCGCAGAATCGTCGACGCATTGGTGTAATGCACCACATAATCGCGGAACTCTTTATTGTTCTCGAGCACATAGTGAACGAGCGCGCCCAGAAAGATAATGTCGCTGCCGGCGCGCAGAGGAACCCAGATATCCGCCATCGCGGAAGTCCGCGTATAGCGCGGATCGACGTGGATAACTTTTGCGCCCTTTTCTCGCGCTTCCATGACCCACTGGAATCCGACAGGATGATTCTCTGCCATGGAGGATCCCATGATCAGAATGGCGTCCGCATTGCTCAGGTCCTGCTGAGCGGTGGTCGCGCCGCCTCGACCAAACGATGTGCCCAGACCGGGCACGGTCGAGCTATGTCATATCCGGGCCTGATTGCTGATGCAAACCATCCCCAGTCCGGCGGTGAAGAGCTTCTTGATTAGGTAGTTTTCCTCGTTGTCGAGAGTTGCTCCGCCAAGGTGAGCCATCGCCGTTGTCTGCATCAGTGACTCGCCATCGCGAACCTCTTGGAATGTTCGGTCCCGTGTATCCCACATTCGCTCCGCAACCATCTCCATTGCTCTGTCGAGGCTGATTTCCTGCCAGCGTTTCGAGTAAGGCGCGCGGTATTTCACTTTCTTCAGCCGTCCCGGATGCGTGTGCAGTTCGTAGGTATCCGCGCCCTTAGGACAGAGATGTCCGCGGGAAATGGGGGACTGCGGGTCGCCTTCGATGGAAATCAGTTTTCCACCTTGGTGATGAATCAACTGGCCGCAGCCGACTGCACAGTAAGGACAAATCGAGCGCGCGACCTCCGCGCCATCGGTTTTCGGCCGAAGATTTCGCGTGCGCGCACTCATGGCTTCCGGCCCGGTTCCGCGGGCGCCTGTTTGAATTTGCTGAATTAACGGCCATTGAGCGAGAAATTTCTTGAGTCCCATGACAATCCTTCGGAGAAATTGTGGAATTCCGAATGCCTTCTTCTGATTCTGGCGATTCCGCGATTACGAATCCATACCCTGCTTTGGGTATCAAAGCACGCTTTGTTTCGAAGAACGGCTCCCAATGTTTCAGCCAACAACAGTTTTCAATTCCAGTTGACTTTAGCAGGATCGACCAAAAGCTGTGAGCAACTGCCGATGAACTTTGTGCACCATAGCCTATAAGCCGCCCGCTCTCAATCCGCAGATCCTAACCCAAGCCGCAGAAATACGCTTAAACCGTTCGTAATCTCATTGGAGGCATTCATGTATCACCATATAAAGAAGCTGATGTACACGGTCAACGTGGGGACACCCGACCCGCGTTTCGGCAAGATGTTACTTGAGCAGTTTGGCGGGGCTAACGGGGAACTCGCCGCTGCCATGCAGTATTCCATCCAAGGTCTGAATTGTGACGATCAGGAACGGAAGGACCTGCTGATGGATATTGGCACCGAGGAACTCAGCCATCTCGAAGTCGTCGGTACCCTCGCTCGCCTGCACTTGAAGAGCACCAAGGAAAATCGCGAACATGCGGAAATCGATCCGTTGATCGCAGTCGCGGGTGGAGGTGGCGTAAGTCTTTACAACTCTGTCGGGGACGCGTGGACGGCGGATTACTTGAAGATTACCGGTGAATTAGACGTCGATCTTCGGAGCAACATTGCCGCCGAGGCGCGAGCGAAAATTGTCTACGAACGTCTGATCGATTTCTGTGACGATCCTGGATCGATTGATGCCCTGCAGTTTCTGATGACGCGCGAGATTACTCACATGAAGGCCTTCACCGCTGCCCTTGAGAGCCTGGGCAAGGATCGATTCTCGATCGGGCAGATTCCGCCTACTCCTGGCTTGGTCGACGAGTACTTTAACGATTCCACAGGAGAAGGTGACGAGGGCGAAACCGATGCCAAGGGACCTTGGAATCAGGGAGGCGATTGGAAGATCCGTGAAGTTGCGGAACTTGAACAAGGCGTCGAAACCCTGGGCCATTCGCGGGGCGCCACTGCAAAAGGCAAGCGTGCTCAAACGGCGCGCCGGGAGCGCAAGTCGGCTTAAACGCTCGATTGCCAGGAAGAGCGTTGCACGCAGAGACACTTGCAGCGAGAGCAAAATTCTCTCGATTGTTGAGCATTGCGAGGGCTGGCGCCGTGGCAGCGGCGTCGGCCCTCATTGTTTCACTGGACCAGCCATTAACTTTTCAATCCGTATTGGCAATTCACGCACCCGCACGCCGGTGGCATGGTAGGTCGCCATCGTGAGCGCGGACGCGCATCCGGTTAGGCCGATTTCGCCTATGCCACGTGCCCCGTACTCATTCAACACAAGATCAGGGTAATCGAGGAAAATGCATTCGAGTTCCGGTACATCGGCATTAACCGCCACCATGTAGTCAGCGAGATTGTTATTAATGGGATGGCCGGTGCGCGTATCGTAGACCGTCTCCTCGAGCATTCCCATGCCGATCCCCATCACCACAGCTCCCAAAATCTGATTGCGCGCTGTTTTGGCATTGATGATGCGGCCACCGTCAACTACCGTGAGCCACCGGCTGACTCGCAGCCGCACAATCTCCGGGTCCCACGCGACTTCACAAAAGTGGGCGCCAAACGAGTGAGTCGAATACTTCTTCATTTCTTCGGTCGGGCCCGTCTTGACTTTACCGTCGAGCCCCGCCAGATTCTGGGACTGAAGTATTTCATCGTACGGCACGCCGCTCGAGGGTGATTGGTCTTGTCGATGGACTCGGCCTTGGGTCATTTTCAGCGACTTCGGATCTGCTCCCGAGAAAGCCTCGTTCTTTGTGGCTGCTTTGAGAAGAGCATTCACAGCTTTATCACTCGCCTGATAAATCGCGGGGATTACAGTTGCTGTGGTGAAAGAACCACCCGATGTTGGTCCGGGAGGCAAGGCTGTGTCGCCGAGCACGACTTGAATCTTTTCGACGGGAATGCCGGTCCGGTCCGAGACGACTTCAGCAAAAATCGTGTAGGTGCCGGTCCCGATGTCTTGTGTCGCGCACGATGCCCGTGCGGTCCCGTCGGCGAGCAGTCGCACGTGGACCTCGGCCTCCTGGCGATGGCCGGGCCAAGTCATGGTAGCCATTCCCCAGCCGAGAATTTCATCGCCCTTGCGCATGGAACCCACTTTAGGATTGCGCTCTTTCCACCCAAAGCGCTCCGCCCCGACTTGATAGGTTTCCCGAAGGTGCTTGCTCGACCAGGACTTGCCCGATCCTTCATCTTTGTCCGCATAATTGCGAAGACGAATGTCGATGGGATCAAGGTTAAGCTTTACCGCCAAATCATCCATCGCTGACTCCAGCGCAAACAGCGCTGGAGTTCGCCCGGGGCCACGCATGGGAGTTGGAGTACCAGTATTCAGCCGGACCTCATGCTGCGTGCCTTTCACGTTCGGACAGCTATACAGCATGGAGGTCGGATCGACGCAGTCCTCTAAATAGGCGTCCACAAACGAAGTGCCCTGCCGGACCTCATTGATAGTCGCAAGGAGCTTTCCGTCTTCAGTGGCCCCCAGGCGCACGTGCTGCTCGATTGCGGGGCGGTGGCCCACGGTCGTGAACATCAGTGTGCGGGGCACACTAACCTTTACCGGCCGATCGAGTTGACGTGCGCCGATGGCCGCTAACCATGAATGCGGCCAGGGAAAGAGTTTGCAGCCGAAGCCCGATCCGATAAAGCGCGAGATCACTTCGACAGACTCGGTCGGGACTCCAAGCACCTGGGTAGCGACGTTGCGATGGTTCACAATCCCCTGCGAAGTTTCATATAGGGTGAACTTCTGATTCGTTTTGTCCCACACCGCGATCGATGCGTGCATCTCCATCGGGTTGTGAGTTTCGACGGGAGTGACATAGGTGAAATCGACCTTCACTGGCGCCTTCTCAAATGCGGACTCGGCATCTCCCCGAGCCTGGTGTGCTTGCGGTGTCCCATCAGACTGAGCAGCGCGATCGAGGCGGACAATTGGAGGTTGTGCTTCATAATCCACATGAACTTCGGCGGCGGCTGCAAGCGCCTGCTCAAAGCTCTCAGCAATCACCAACGCTACGTATTGGCCATAGTAATAAACCCGGTCATCGTCAAACGGCGGCCGGCTTTCCCCTGGACGACTTTGATCCTCAAGTTGGTTGGCGGGGCGATAGAGATGTTCGATATTGCCATGATGCAGGACGGCCAAAACGCCTGCCATCTTCTCGGCTCCGGAGGCGTCAATCGCGCGCACTCTGCCGTTTCCGATGGTGCTGGAGACCGCCGCTCCGTACACCAGCCCGTCAAAATAGTAATCAACGCCGTATTTGGCCCCGCCAGTGACTTTCAACCTGCCATCAACGCGGGTTACGGGCTGCCCGATTACTGATTCACTCATCATTACCTCGTCGGCGTCGGATCTGCTTCATTGCCAGTTATGAATTCTTGGTGACGACGGTCAGGGCGCGGATCAAAGTCCGTTTTGCTAGCTCAACCTTGAAAGCATTGTCGTGCAGCGGCTTGGCTCCTCGCAGTGCAGCTTCCCCGGCCGCGCGGAAAACTTTCTGGCTAGGCTGCTGCCGTTCGAGAACATGCTCTGCTTCGACCGAGCGCCAGGGTTTGGTACCGATGCCGCCGAAGGCAATTCGCACATGTTCCATGCGCCCGGCCTGCATCCGCACCACTACAGCTGCCGAGGCCAGAGCAAATTCGTAAGAGGCGCGATCGCGACGCTTAAGATAGTGAGAGTTAGTTCCGTTCGCCAGGGGCGGCAACGTGACATGGGTAATCAACTCGTTGGCTGCAAGAGCATTTTCGCGCTGAGGTGTCGCACCCGGAATGAAGTAAAACTCATTAACTGGTACCGTCCGCTCGCCTCGACGTCCCCGAATATGGATTACCGCTTCGAGCGCCATCATTGCGACGCACATGTCTGAGGGATGGGTTGCGACGCAGTGCTCGCTTGTGCCAAGAACGGCGTGTATTCGGTTATATCCGTCTATAGCAGCGCATCCTGAACCAGGATTTCGCTTGTTGCAGGCATAATTCGTGTCACGGAAGTAGTAGCAACGAGTGCGCTGCAGCAGGTTGCCACCTGTGGTCGCCATGTTTCGAAGCTGTGGTGACGCTCCGGAGAGGAGTGCTTGCCCCAACACGGGATACATACGCTGCACTGTCGCATGGTGGGCCAGGTCGCTATTACGGACGGTGGCGCCGATTTTCAGACCCCCCTCTGGCGTCGCTTCAATCTGATCGAGAGGCAAACTGTTGATGTCGAGCAAGCGCTCGGGACGCTCCACGTTGAGTTTCATCAAGTCCACTAAGGTCGTGCCGCCTGCGATGAACTTCAATCCCGGCTCGACAGCGGAATGGACCGCCTCTGCGACTTCAGTTGCTTTTTCGTAGTGGAATGCTTGCATGAGATCCTTTCTTCTACTCGCGACGGTGCGGATTCCTGGCTACGCACGCCTCCGGGCCTGCTGCACCGCCGCGACAATATTCGTGTATGCGCCGCACCTGCAGATATTGCCGCTCATACATTCGCGGACATCGTTGTCATCAGGCCCGCACGGTTCTTTCATCAGCGCAGCCGCCGACATCATTTGTCCCGCCGTGCAGTAACCGCATTGAAATCCGTCATGCTCCAGAAACGCTGCCTGCACCGGATGCAACTCCCCATCCCTTTCGAGTCCTTCGATGGTGGTAATCTCGTCTCCCTGGTGCATGATGGCAAAAGTCAGACAGGAATTTACCCGCCGTCCGTTCACATGTACCGTACAGGCTCCGCACTGGCCGTGATCGCAACCTTTTTTCGTGCCGAAGAGCTGCAAGTTTTCGCGCAGCGCATCAAGCAGCGTTACCCGCGGCTCAAGACGGACGCGATGCTCGTGGCCATTTATCCTGAGCACCAGGGGCACGGCTTCAACTGTCTCTGGGCCGGTGCTCGCTGGAGCACTCGACCCCTGTTGAGCTTCGGTTTTGCGCAACAACGGGCCGCCAGCGGTCGCCATACCGGCGAGAGTCCAGCCAAGAAAGGAGCGTCTTGAGACTCCCGTTTGCGAGGAACCGTGCGGACTTGTTTTTTCCGGTGCCTCGTTACTCAAGGTGCCGGTGGACGGAGTTTTTCCGTCGTTAGACTGACCTTGTCCGCAGGATGGCCCCTGATATTGTTCAGAGGTATGGAAAAGTGGGGAGCGTTTCTGCAACGTCTTTACCTCACAGGGAGACTTGGGTCGCTTTACTGAAACCTGGCCCAGTGGATAAAGGGCCCAACGTTTCAAACCCTAGTCGGTAATTATCGAAACGCTTGGACCGTACGCGAATACAGTGACAAACGCATAAGTCTCGGCAGATTGCTGTACGTATTCTGCCGGTCGCTCGCGCTGAAGAGCTACCTTCTTCAAAATGTCAGTCGATGTCAGAACAGAGAGATGACTGCCGGAGGAAGAAAATCGCTGAGTTGTGTTTCAAATGGAGGATCGCAAGCAGCGGACAAGAAAAGCGAAACGGTCGAAGAAATGGCTCCTCAGGTAGGACTCGAACCTACAACCCTTCGGTTAACAGCCGAATGCTCTGCCATTGAGCTACTGAGGAGTGTAACGGCGAACGCTGAGGGCTCGCCTGATTATCGTCATCATCATAGCATCTTCGATGCGCGCTGAAAACAGTGCCGCGACCTGGATTCTGGTACGCTGGAATTTCGTTTGAGGTGGATATGGCGGGAGGGCGATTGCTGCTGGTTCTGCTGATTTCTTCGTCTTTATTATTTGTGGCCGCGGCAGTGTTTGCGGGCGATTCGAAGTCTGCGCAATCGCAAGTACCCGATGGACCTCCGATCGCCGAGCCCAAACCGATTGCCGATACGTTTCACGGAACCAGAGTCATCGACAGCTATCGCTGGCTTGAGAAATCGGATTCTCCCGCGACTGAGAAGTGGGTTGCCGAGGAGACGGTGTATACACGGGCGCTGCTCGATCCTCTTCCCGGACGCGATGCGATTCACAAACGCCTTACCGAACTGCTGTCGATCGGCAACATCACTCCGCCGGCAATTGCCGGACGTCATTATTTCTATACCAAGCGCGAGGGCATGCAGAACCAGCCCGTGCTGTACGTACGCGACGGCCTCGAAGGCGCTGACCGAGTTCTTGTCGATGCCAATCAACTCGCTACCGACGGCACTATCGCTCTCGACTGGTTTCAGCCTTCGGACAATGGCAAGTATGTCGCGTACGGAACTTCCCAGAGTGGTTCGGAGATGTCGACGCTGCATGTCATCGAAACCAAGACCGGCACGATTCTTCCCGACACCATCGAGCGCACGCGCGCGGCATCGATCGCGTGGCTGCACGACAATTCCGGTTTCTATTACACGCGCTATCCGAACAAGGGGGACGTACCTGCGGGGCAGGAAGTGTACAACCGGCACGTCTTCTTTCATCTGCTTGGGAGCCCCGTCGATACCGACGATCCCATCTTCGGCGAGGGCCGCGATCCCGAGGACTGGCCTAGCATCTCGCTCTCCAACGATGGGCGCTGGCTTCTGATCAACGTCTCGCAGGGATGGACCAAGTCCGAGCTCTACCTGCAGGACCTCAAGTCCGACAAGCCTTCCAGCCGCCTCACTACCGGCAAAGATTTTCTTTACAGCGCCGACGTGTACGACGGCAAGGTGTACATCACGACCAATGAAGATGCGCCGCGCTATCGCGTCTTCGTCACCGACGCCGGAAACTTCGAGCGCGAGGCGTGGAAGGAAATCATCCCGCAATCGGACGCCGTTCTACAGGGTGCGGCAGTCTTCGGAGGCAAGCTCTTCGCACAGTACGAACAGAACGCCAGCTCGCAACTCAGGATTTTCGATCTCGATGGAAAGAAGCTCAGCGATGTTTCGCTTCCCGCAATCGGCACCGTGTTTGGCACTGGGGGAAAGTGGAATCATGAGGAGGCGTTCTTCGGGTTTCAGTCGTTCACGGTGCCACCGAGCATTTATCGGATCGATCTTAGGGGCGCGCCTCAGGGGCCAAAGCCCGCATCATTGTCGGGCCGTGACGGCACGGCTCAAACCGCTTCCTTCCAAGAGATCGGGGTTAAAGAAAGTCAAAATCCCCACCCTAAACTCGCAAACAACGCGAGTTTAGGATGGGGCACCCTCGAAAGTGTTTCTAACGACATGCAGCCTGTTCTCTGGACGAAGGTCGACGCACCTTCGATCGATCCCTCGGCGTATGAAGTCGCGCAGGAATGGTTCAAGTCGAAAGACGGCACGCGCGTTCCGATGTTCATCGTGCACAAAAAAGGTCTGCCGAAAAACGGCAGAAATCCCACGCTCCTTACGGCTTACGGAGGCTTCAACGTCAGCCTCACGCCGAGCTTCAGTCGAACCGCTTATTTATGGATGGAGCATGGCGGCATCTTTGCCGTCGCCAACCTGCGTGGTGGCGCGGAGTTTGGAGAAGACTGGCACCGCGCCGGCATGCTCGACAAAAAGCAAAATGTTTTCGACGACATGATCGCTGCGGCCGAGCACCTGATCTCCGAAAAATATACGGACAAACATCATCTCGCGATCCAGGGCGGCTCCAACGGTGGGCTGCTGATGGGCGCGATGATCACGCAGCGGCCCGACCTCTTTCGCGCCGTGGTCTGCCAAGTGCCGCTGCTCGACATGCTGCACTATCAGGATTTTCAGATTGCCAAGCTCTGGATCCCTGAGTACGGCAGCTCGGAAAATCCCGAACAGTTCAAGTGGCTCTACGCGTACTCGCCCTATCATCACGTGAAGGCGGGCGCGGAGTATCCCGCGATCTTATTTATGACGGCGGACACCGACACGCGCGTCGATCCCATGCACGCCAAGAAGATGGCCGCGCTGATGCAGGCCGAAGCGAGAAACGGGTCGAGCAAGACGCGTCCGATACTGCTGAGAATCGAAAGCAAGGCCGGACACGGGGCTGGGAAGCCTGTGACGAAGCAGATCGAAGAGTTCACCGACGTGTATTCGTTTTTGATTTGGCAGGTGGGGAAGTAGTACTCAGTACCCAGTACCCAGTACTCGGTACTCGGTGAGAACTCTCAGCGTTACATGGGAGCTGGGTGCTGCTATTCCCACTCTTTCCTGATTTGGGACTTGCAGGGACTTTTCTTTCTCTGGTCATCGACTCGACCCTCCATCTCGTGGATTATGGTCTCGGAGGTGGAAGATGGCTGGATCGTATCGGGATCTGGTTGCATAGCGGAAAGGAATGGTCCTGGTTACAGAGATTTATCGAGCCACCAGGGACTTTCCACGGGACGAACTCTACGGGCTCACGAGTCAGTTGCGACGTGCGGCGGTGTCCGTTCCCAGCAATATTGCCGAGGGCCAGGCACGATTTTCGCGACGCGAGTTTTATCGTTTTCTGACCCTGGCACGAGGCTCTCTGGCCGAGGTGGAAACGCAGGTCATCATTGCCAAGGACCTTAGCTATCTGTCAAATGGAGACGCTGATATCCTTCTGCTTCAAACCGCTGAGATCGGGCGATTGCTGAACGGATTGATTGGGGCAGTGAAAGTGGAAGCATGACAACAGGCGGTTCCTCACTACTTAGTTCTCAGTACTCAGTACTCGGTATCCCTGCACAGACTCTGGCATTTTGTAACTGAATACCAGGTACTGAGTACTTCTCAAGGAGATCTTGTGATTTCTGAGGTCGGAAAAATACTGGTCTGCGCTTGTATGTCGCTCCTTCTGTCTCTCCCCGCAGCAGCTCAATCTGCAAGACGCCCGGCAATGGACTGGCGCGCGCGGGTTACCGAAGAACTGCCTCTACTCGGGCACCGCAACTGGATTGCAGTTGTCGATTCTGCGTATCCATTACAGACGAGCACCGGCATCGAAACGATCGAGACCAATGCCGATCAACTTGACGTGGTGAGAGCGGTTCTCGATCAGGTGGGCAAAGCGAAACACGTTCGCCCCGTGGTCTTTACGGATGCGGAACTCAAGTTTGTGCCCGAAGGCGATGCGAAGGGAGTGACCGCCTATCGTGAAGCATTGTCGTCGCTATTGGGCAAAACCGACGTGCAGTCGCTGCCACACGAGCAGATCATCTCCAAGCTGGACGAAGCTGGGAAGACGTTTCACATTCTTGTGCTCAAAACAAATCTGACGATTCCGTATACGTCAGTATTTATCCGTCTGGATTGCGGGTACTGGACCGATGAGGACGAGAAGAAGTTGCGGGAGAAGATGGGGGAGCGATGAGAGCAGGATATTAGAAAGAATCAAAATCGTAAGCCTTCTACATCAGGATGCCCACCCTTTCGCACTAGACGCGAAAGGATGGGGCACCCGGCTCCAGTACCAATTTCCGCGTTAGTGTGTGATCAAAACAACTACCTCCGTTTGCCACGTTCCACGAATTAGAAATCCGATCCTTATTTTTTCGCCATCCGGTTGTTTCGCCAGTTCTGCTGCCAGTTCCATCGGGGATTTCACGCTCTCGCCATTAATCAAATTAATGACGTCACCCAGATGCATTCCCGCTATTGCTGCGGCTCCATTTGGAGCTTCGTCGATGATTTCTGCGCCGCTGTTCTGGCCGAGCGTCACTGTCGCGCCGAGAAGGTCCAGCTTCATGCCCGCTTGAGCAGAGCGAGGCGTCGATGTGCGAACTGACGCTGGTCGAGAAGAGTGATCAGCGGCGGGTACCGGCACTTGATCCTCGGAGTTCGTCGAACCTCCAAAAGTGAATACGAACCCTGCAAGAGCCCTGCCATGATTCTGTGTAACCGCCGAACCGCCCTCGAGATTGTGACGCGTAAAGAGATAGTCGCCGCCGGCTTCGACCCCGATGTGCCGGGAGATCATAAATGCTCCGCCACCTCCCACTGCGCCTCCGACGGCACCGTTAGTGCTGGAGCCGCCTAGCGCGCTTCCTCCGAAATCATCGAGTCCGACCAGGACGTGAGCGAAAGTCCATTTGTAATGGAGGCGCGGCCCGAACAAGATATTGAAGTCGCGCAACGACACTCCCACGTCGGCAATATTCAGATGTTTGAAATAACCGCTGAAATTCGTTTCGGCTCCGACACTTCGGTTGAAGTTTACAACGAATGAAGCGTCGCCACCGTTCATGCTGAGCCGAGAAGTGAGGCCGTTGGTATCGGCGTTAATGTACGAGTAGCCCAAGAAGACCTCGGCCCGAGGAACGTCCTGAGCGAATGCCAGACCGCATAACAATAGGCCAGCGCAGAGATAGCGCATGATCTTTCCTTCCCTATTCACGATTTTCTAAGAGGGTTCGGCCCTGGAACTAACCTTGCGGCGAGAGGATGTTAGCTAGACATCGGAAACCTGTCTCTGGCACTTTCGTAGATTTGTTGTGGCACGTTGGTGTGATTGGTTCTCTCGTTTCTTTCGTTGCTACGGGACTTGGTTCCCTTATCTCGCACTCGCCCCGGACTTGCGTCCAGGACTACATTCTTCCTCCGCGCCACGGCTGTAACCGCGAAGATGCCGGCGCGGATTTTCCACATTTAGCGTTTGTCCTGACTCATTGCCTCTTGCGGTTGCGGCTTCCGGGAGAGCGCGTGTCCAACGATGACGCGTTGCAGCCCGCCTATTCCATCGTCAACGAATAGTCTGCCTCCACGCTGCTAGGCCGACTCGTGGCCTTGCATGTAAGCGCGGAGAATGGCGTTGATGCGGGTTTGGTATCCGCGTTCGCGACGGAACCAGCGGAGCAGGTCAGCATCGAGGCGCATTGTGACGATCTGTTTCCGCGCCGGCATTACGACTTCGGCGGTCTTCCAGAATTGAGCGTCGGTGGGGCGGGCATCGGGATCGGCGGCCAAGCCCTTGCGAATCGAGGTGCCGTTCGCTCGGCGCAGGCGCGCCCAGTCCGTGGCCGGGGCGCGTTTCGGAGTTACTCGCTTTTTGCGTGATCCATTAGACTTCATTCGATGAATCCTTCCATGCTCTGCCAGTAGCGTCGGCGCTCGTGCGGTTCCGAGCGCCACGCCGAGATGATGCGTCGCTCGTTATCCTCCCTTCCGTATAGATAACCGTAATCTCCAACCCATTGACCACCCCGATCGCGTAAATGCGTCTCTCTCCGTAGTCGAAGCGATCATCGACTCTTTCTACCGTTGGTGCCTCGAAAACGCGAATTGCGTCTTCAAACGCGACGCCATGCAGCCTGACATTGCGGCGATTCTTACTTTCAGTCCAAGTGTATCGCATGATGTGTATTTACACAATGTACATATATGTGCATTGGTATGTGTGCTCCAAATCATGACAATAGACTCATATTCGCTCAGTAAAACGGTTTTCATGTGAAACAGTGGGGCTGAATTCCCGTTTCGGCTACCGCCGGTGCCGGCACCGTGAATCGACACTCAGGGACAAAAACCCCTGGTGTCGAGGTCCATGGTTCCCACTCGTCGAACATCGAACGAGTGGGGCGTCCGATTTCCCACCGATCGTAATTCGAATCACCTTGCGACGTAACTGACGTCACTGCTGTCTGGGACGCTGTATCCATATTCTTAAATATCTATCCTGAAAATCAGGTTGAGATGAATTCTGCGTTTGGCGGGCGCGGATGGGGAGGATGTCGGTGGAGTTAGTCATTCGGAAAACGGAGCATGGATGGAAGTGGGTGGTGGAAGAAGGTTGCAACGTTTCAGAGTTTCAAAGTGTCAGCGACGATGCTGATCACGATCGAGAAGATGGAAAGAATACGGAGAACGGGGATCTCGTTCCTTGGATGTTCGCGGCGGTAGATCCGGCGGAGAAGTGGTGGGAGCGGTTGCGGGGAAATCCGAAGCGAGCGGGAGAAATTTCGCAGGCGGCTTTTTTGCTGAAAGCGGAGATGATGGGATTTCACCTGGCGCTGCCATGGGGAGACAGCGAGCGGTATGACTTTGTGGTGTGGTCACAAGATGCGCGGCGGGTATTTCGCGTGCAGGTGAAAGGGACGGGGCGATTGTACCGGCGCGGGTATGAAGTGCAGCCAGTGCATTCGACGCGGAAGGGCGGGAAGAAAAGATATACGAAGAAAGATATCGATGTGATTGCGGCGCATGTGCAGCCGGCGGATGCGTGGTACCTGATCCCGATTGAGAAGGTGGGGAGAGCGAAGAGCTTGCGCCTTTATCCGGGAATTGAGAGCCGTCAAGTGGTGGGGCAGAAAAAGCGGGGGCGGCGCGGACCTCGGGAGTGGGAGCAGTGGCGAGAGGCGTGGGAAGTGCTGGGCGAGAGATGAAACGAAGATAGAGTGGGGCCATCGGGGAGTTTCTGTCGTCGTTACGAGGATTGGTAGTGGATCGACAGGCGGCGAACAAGTTTATGGCCTTCGCTGTTGGAATCAAGCCTGGGGCACGATAAATGTGAGCCATTTAGGGTTGGATGCTATCTGGTGACCGGAACATCCATGGCCACTTTACTGAGGCAGAGACCAGAAACTATGCCCGTGTATATTCTCGTCCTGAGTCGACACGTGCCGATGACGAAATCCTGAGATGACAGCAATTGCGAAGGTTAATCGTTTTACAAGGCAAGAAATATTACCAGGTATCTTCTGGCAATTCAGCAAACGTCTAGCGAAACTACTCGCCCGTAAGTGAAATCAAAGGTTGGCACTTGACTCCAACCTGATAGTTTGCGATAAGAGCATCAGCGTGACATGTACGCGGGAGGCGCTCGAGCCTACCCGCATCAGTATCAAATGCCTCGACAGTCGTAGCATCCGTCATAGGAAGGCGAGTGGATGCCGTATACATTTGAACGTAGAGCATCATCCGAAGCAATGTCAGCCCGCCTAGTTGTGGATAGTTTGTCTGCATTCGATCTCGCGCATCTTCTTGCGCCCGGGAGTGTGCGATGAACACACCTAGCGCGTTGAAGCTTCTCGCGATTGATGACGATCAGCGCAATCTCGACATGATAAAAGTGGCTCTCGATCAGCAGGGCCTCGAGATCGTGACCTGCACGGACCCCGAGGAGGGATTCGCGATATTTCTGCGAATCCGGCCGCGCATCGTCCTTCTTGATCTGGTGATGCCGGGAGTCACTGGTATCGAGATATTGGAACGAATCGTCAGTGTTGACCCCGGCGTAGAAGTCATTTTGATCACTGCGCACTATTCTCCCGAATCGGCGGTAGCAGCCATCCAAAAGGGAGCCACCGATTATCTGACGAAGCCGATCGAGATCGATCGATTACGGCAACGGATTGCGGCTCTCATCGTCGATGCCGAAACTCGTAATAAAACCTATCGCCTCGATCAGGAACTCGTGGACGCGTATCAGTTCGAGGGGATTATCGGGAGAAGTCCGCTGATGTTGGAGGTGTATGCGAGGATTCGAAGAATCGCCCCGCACTTCCGGACGGTTCTGATCACGGGAGCGACCGGCACGGGCAAGGAGCTGGTGGCGCGAGCGCTGCACCGATTAAGTCCGACTTCGTCCGGCGCATTTGTAGTCTGCAATTGCTCGGCCCTGGTAGACAGCCTGGTGGAAAGTGAGTTGTTCGGTTATGTCCGGGGAGCGTTTACCGGAGCCACGCAGGATAAGGTCGGATTGTTCGAGCATGCGGACGGAGGAACAATCTTTCTGGATGAGATTGGAGAACTTGCGCCCGCGGCCCAGGCGAAACTATTGCGCGTTTTGCAGAACCATCAGGTGCAGCGTGTGGGCGGGCTAAAGGCGAAAGACATTAATGTTCGCGTTGTCGCGGCCACTCACAGAAATCTCAAGAAGATGGTGCAAGAGGGACAGTTTCGCGAAGATCTTTATTATCGTTTAGCGGTTGTTGAAATCGCATTGCCGGTGTTGGCCGATCGCCGCGAAGACCTGCCACTTTTAGAACGATATTTTATTGAGAAGTTTTCTAACGAATACAAAAAGCCGATTGCGGGGCTTGCTCGACGAGCGCAAGCGAGGCTTGCCGGATATCCCTGGCCGGGCAACGTGCGTGAATTAGAGAACGTGATCGGCAACGCCTGCATGATGGTGGAAGGAAATCTCATCGACATCATCGACCTACCCGAAAAACTGCGAAAGCCTCTCAGCGAGGAAGTGGGAAAGGACGAAGGTTTATTGTCGCTGGACGAACTGCAACGACGGCATATCCTCAAGGTACTTGAAGCGGTTGGAGGCAATAAAGCGCGAGCAGCCGAGGTGTTAGGGATCGGACGTGCCACAATCTACCAACTGCTTTCCAAGATGAAATACGACGAAAGTAAGAAGACGATAGCGGAGTGATACGTTTCGATTGTCGTGGCGAGCGAAGCAAGATACGCAGGTTACGAATCTGCTGACAAGATGAAGCTTGCCCCGCGGTTAGTTTGCAGCAGATCGGGCTGAGAAAGCTTTCGTTGTAGTGGAAGTTGCCATCTGATGCTGGTTCTTCAGAAAGGCTTCGATTGTTTCTTCGGAAGCCGGCTTGGCGAAGAAATACCCTTGTCCGAACTCGCAACCTAGCGCACGAAGCAGCTCGAGTTGACCTGGGGTTTCGATACCTTCGGCTACGACTTTCAATCCAAGTGTGTGCGCCAGGGTTACCACGATGCGAACGATCTCATAGGTTTCCCGGTCGGTGTCGATGCGAGACACAAAGGTACGATCAATCTTGAGTGTATCGACCCGAAAGGCCTGGAGGCGACTCAGAGAAGAATATCCGGTACCGAAGTCGTCGATGTCGATTCCAACGCCTAAGTGTTTCA
This sequence comes from uncultured Acidobacteriota bacterium, assembly GCA_963793945.1. GTDB lineage: Bacteria > Acidobacteriota > Terriglobia > Terriglobales > Acidobacteriaceae > Sulfotelmatobacter. The sequence goes on from CAWCCE010000010.1 coordinate 319,301, forward strand.
ATTCTGCCAGGATGACCGCGGATCGTTCGGCATCGGCCATGGCGATGGTCTCGGTGATTTCCAGAGCGATGCAGCGCGGGTCGACTTGAAGCTCGGCGAGAACGCGTCCGATTCGGGATGCCAAATCTGCTTGGGCAAATTCTCTAGGGCTTACATTCACGCTTAGAACGAGCGGCGGATTTGCAGGAAACATCCGCTGCCATGTTTGCACCTGCAGTGCGGCCTCCCGCAACAACTGCTGATTAATCGCGAGAATTATTCCTGTTTCGTTGGCCATCGGGATGAAGTCGGCTGGCGAGACCATGCCCTCTGGCCGCTGCCAGCGGGAAAGAGCTTCGAACCCCACGACGTGCTCGGTTGCCAAGTCAAGAATTGGCTGGTAATGAACTCGAAATTCACCTCGCTCGAGCGCTTTGCGAATATCACTTTCGAGACTTAGGCGCTTGTTGGCTGCGTCCCGCATGCCTCTGTCGAAGGTCTCCCAGCGTGCTTTTCCAGCGTTCTTGGCGCGATACATAGCGATCTCAGCGTCACGCAGGATACCTTCGGGCTCGGCGCCCCCGTCGCCGCTTAGCGCGATTCCGATGCTGGCCGTCGCCACGATGTCGTGGCCCTCAACATCAAAAGGGAATGCGAGTTTTTTCTGAATACGCTCCGCGATCAGAATGGCGTCACTGGGGCTTCGCAGTTCTTCAACCAGGACCACGAACTCATCACCACCCGGGCGCGCTAAAGTCGATTCTGCGGATACTGGTTCTTGATCGGTACGCCATTGAGGCCGCGACAGGGTATCGGCAAGGCGCAGAGAAGTTTGAAGGCGCTGGGCGATCTGAATCAGGAGTTGGTCTCCGGCCGAGTGCCCAAGACTATCGTTGACGATTTTAAAGCCGTCGATGTCGATACAGAGAACTGCGAACTTAAGGTCGGGATGGCGACGATGAGTTGAAATGGCACGGCCAATTCGTTCAACGAGAAGAGCGCGATTGGCAAGATTTGTCAGGCCGTCGTACAGAGCATTGTGAGCCAGCAATTCTTCGGCGTGCTTGCGATCTGTGATGTCTCGATTCACGATCACGAGCGCAGTAATCCGTTGTTCCGCATCACGGAGGACATTTGCGGTCGATTCGAGTGTTCGCCAGGTTCCGTCTTTGTGCGCCACCCGGTATTCCAGTCGCTCCCCGCACCCGCTGATGCGCGCTTTTTCCGCTGCGAGGGTAACCCTAGCCCGATCCTCTGGATGAACTTGCTCGAGCGCTGGCGTTGCCTGCAACTCTTCGACAGTGAATCCGAGGATCTTCTCGTAGGCGGGACTGCTGTAGAGCCGGCGACCTTCAACATCGACCACGGCGATCATGTCAGCGGCATTGTCGGTAATCAGCCGGAACATCTCGTCGCCCTCGCTGAGTTGCCTTCGCATGCGTTGGAGCTGAAGCTGCTGGTAAACCGTATAAATATCGAAAACGAGAACGAGCGCAGTCAGGCCGCGAACCCATTCCCTTAGGTTGAAGACGTACGTTTTATCGAATGGAAGCTCGAACCCGGGGAAGGTTAAGGTAACAATGGCGAATGTGAGAACCAGAGTGACGGCTATCGCGAATCCCCAAAGCCACCACTCGCGCGCATCTACCTTCCGAGAAGAAGGCAACACTTTCCGTAGTTCATTTGCGGACTTGAATTGATCATTCATCTTGAGTTTCGGAACGATCCCCACTCCGGATAGGCCCAGCGCGACGGTTGTATCTCACAAATTGCCAGATATCGTCTTGCAACAAGGGGGCCATCCGTGGTCAGGGGTAACGGGCCGAAACAGAGGCAAAAATCGCGGCTGTTCTAAAGAAGTGGCCAGAAATCAGAAATCGTCCAGCATTCATACACTGGACCGATCGCAATAACGAGGTAAACGCGCTCGTTCACGGCCATGCCACTGTATTTTGACTGGTTTAAGCTGCCCGCGTGCTTTGGTTGTGCGCGTGCAACCGTCAAGCTGTTATGAATGATCAAATTCCTTTGGACGGCCTTCTGTTCAGCAACGACGGTGGCGTCATCACGGTGATGAGTCAGGTCTTGCGCACCTTTTCGATTAAGACTGAGACCTGCCACGAGCTTGAATTCGCGGTCGATGCCGTGGCGCATCGTCGGCTGGATGCAATCATCGTCGATTGGCACAATACCGAGAATCCGACGCGAATCGTGCGTAGCGCCCGCAAATCATCGCCCAATAGCAGTTCCACCATCGTGGCGTTGGTGAATCCAGGGGATGAAACCCATGCCTTATTGGTCGGCGCGAACTTCATGATTCACAAACCGGCCGACGCGGAACATGCCAGCCGCTGCATGCGTGCTGCATACGGAACCATGTTGCAGAACCGGAGACGCTCGGCGCGAGTGACCATCGATATTCCCGTAAGTGCCAGAGTGGCAGACATCGGCATGATCGAAGCGCACATCAGCGATCTGAGTATCGGGGGATTGGCTTTACGATGCGGACAACCGCTCCAATTGGACCGAGAAGTCATTGTTCAATTTAACCTTCCGGACGGTGGCCGCCGAATGCATGTTACCGGCAAGGTCGTGAATGCCAATGCGACCGGCAGGGCTGGGATACGGTTCTCGTTTGTTCCGGAAGACGATCTCGAGGCGCTCGAGAGCTGGCTAGCCACGGAGTTGGCCAAGCTCGAGAGCGTCGAGATACCAGCGTAACCAACGTTCGCCGACCTGACTGCGCGTCAGCGGAGTCAAATCAGTCACGAAAAAGCTAAATATCGGGCCTACAGGCACAGCCGACAATGCCGGTCGTGTCAATACAACGCCCTCGTCCGCATGGGTATTTCTTAAATATCTGCGGGGCGACAGGGTGCTAATCCCCTTTCCTCGCATTGCGAAGATAGTCACGCAGCTATTCAGGAATGTTCAGACCTAAAACACTATTCCCAATTAAAGACAGCTCCGGGAGGGTCAAAGTAAGGCCCCGCTACTAAATATCTTTGTATCTGTAAGTTGCACGTTCTCCTTCAAAGCACTTCTTGGCCGAAGCATTGCTTTAGAGTCTGTGTACAGCCGCAGTCCTCGCGTGCGTTCTTCACCTCCCCCCGATATTTAGCAGAGGAAAGCGTTGATCGTTGCACTTTCACTAAGAGGTGAAATAACAATGCCGTTCAAGAAAGCAATCATCGTTTCTATCGTAATGACCTCGATCGCGTGCTGGGCGCAGGCAATCAAGCCCTCGGGAGGTCACTCCGGGGACTATGGCCGTCTACCACTTACTTTCGAAGAAAACCACGGTCAGAGCGACCCATCGGTACGATTTGTATCTCGTGGGAATGGATACGTTGCATTCTTGACAGCGGGTGGAGCCGTACTGAGCCTGCGGTCGACCGCGGAGAGGTCGAGCGCTCATCCGACGGCGGGAGCATCTGGCCGCGCGCCAGTGCAGCACAGCACGCTGGAACTTAAGCTCCTGGGAGCTGCTTCAAAGTCCGTGGTGGTTGGAGAAGATCCGCAGGCGGGCAAGGTCAACTACTTCCTTGGCAACGACAAGACAAAGTGGCATACCAACATCCAGACCTACGGGAGGGTCCGATACAAGAATATCTATCCCGGAATTGATCTCATCTACTACGGAAACCACCACCAGTTGGAATACGATTTCGCCGCTTCTCCACGAGCCGATCTTTCGAAGATCCAGTTCGAGATCAAAGGTGGGGGAAAGGTCGAGCTCGGGCCGATGGGAGAGTTGGTCGTACGCATTGGAAACGATCGACTTCGCTTTCAGAAGCCCAATATCTATCAAGAATCCAATGGCGTGCGTACGCCTGTTGCAGGCAGCTATGTGGTGAAGGATTCGAATCACGTCAGCTTTGAGGTGCCGAATGTTGATCGCACGAAATCGGTTGTGATCGACCCGGTGCTCGTCTACTCGAGCTATTTCGGTGGAAGCGGAGACGATGAGCCCACGGGGATTGCGGTTGACGGCGATGGAAGTGTGTATGTAACAGGATACACGGATGCGGCTGATTTTCCGGTCACGAACTTTGGATCGCTAGCTCCGGGACAGGATCACGTGTTCGTAGCGAAGTTCGACTCTACCGGATCGAATCTCCTGTATGCCGACTACATCGGCGGGAATAATTCGGACTATGCGGCAGCGCTGGCATTGGACAGTCAAAACGAAGTCTATGTTACTGGCAGCACGGCATCGAGCGACTTTCCGACTGTGAATGCGTACCAGCCCACCTATCCGGGATCCTTCAATGGATTCTTGACGAAGCTATCCAGCGACGGATCGACCTTGTTGTATTCCACGTACCTTGGTGGAAACGGATCTGACACCCCCACCAGCCTGGCGGTCGACGGCCAGTCCGATGTGCTCGTCGCCGGGACTACTACGTCTACAAATTTCCCGACCGCTAATGCTTACCAAGCTTCGGTGTCTCCAAATCAAGGAGGAATGTTCGGAAGCTACGGTTTTCTGACCAAAGTGAACCCCGACGGCTCAGCGCTTTTGTACTCGACCTACCTGGGCGGTAGTTCGAACGTTCCCGATAACTGCGGCGGTTCGCCATGCTGGACCCAGCCAGAAAACGTGGTGGCGGGCATGGTAATAGACGCCGCTGGGAATGCGTATATCGGGGGCACAACGAACACGTATGATTTTCCAGTCACGCAAGGAGCTTATTCAACCACCAACTCGACTCAACTGAACGCAAACGTCGGATTTGTCACGAAGTTTACCAGCGCTGGAAGCCTGCAGTACGGGACGTATTTTTACGAGCCGGTCGGTTTTACCGAAATCAAGGCGATTGCTGTGGATGGATCCGACTCTGCCTATGTGACTGGAATGGCCTTCAGCAACGGCTCTTTGCCGATTACGGCGACGAGCATTTGCGACCCAACCGTCTACGGAGCGGCATGCAGCTATGGATTCGTCGCGAAATTTGATGTGACGGCTTCCAATTTGCTGTATTCGACATTCCTGGGTCCAAACAACCTGGCTGTGCCGGCGGCAATCGTTCTCGACGCAAGCGATGATGCTTATGTGCTGACCAGTACGTCGAGCTCGTCGTTTCAGACTACGAATCCGCTGCAGCAGTATGCGGGAGGAAACGACATATTGTTGGTAGAAATTGATCCTGTTGCCGGATCACAGATATTTTCAACGTATCTGGGCGGCAGTGGAGACGAATATGCCAGCAGCATGAGCATTGATTCGCTTGGCAATTTGTACATCACGGGATCAACCAACTCAGCCGATTTCCCAACGACTCAACAAGCGTATCAAGGTCAATATGGAGGTGATGGCGATGGTTTCATCGTCAAAGTGGCCACCGTCGTCGAACCATCGATCTCCATGACACCGGGCTCTCTGCAGTTTTCGGCCATGCAGGTGGGGTCGACGAGTGCGCCTCAGCAAGTCGTCCTCCGCAATACAGGTTATTCGGCGCTGACAATTACATCCATTTCTACCCAGGGTGACTTTAGCGAAAGCAACAATTGTGGGTCCTCTGTCGCGTCGATGAGCAGCTGCACTCTATCCATCACCTTTACTCCGACGGGTGTGGGTCAGCGAGTGGGGGCGATCGTAGTGACGGACAACGCAACAGGATCCCCGCAGAGCGTCAGCCTATCCGGGACAGGTGAAGGTGTCCTTGTGTCCGTGACCCCTTCCAGCCTTACCTTCTCCAATGTTTCCGCGGGCAGTTCCAGCGCAGTGCAAAACGTCACCGTCTCGAACCAGGGGAACAGCAGCCTGAGCATCAACAGCATCCAGATCAGTGGAAACTTTCAGGAAACGAATAACTGCCCTGCGTCATTGGGTGCCGGCGCCTCCTGTACGCTGGCCATCAAGTTCAGTCCGCACGCTTCTGGCACGCAGACTGGAGCGCTCACTGTAAGTGATAGCGCAGCGGGAAGTCCGAGTGTGATTTCCCTCTCAGGAAATGGGACGGATTTCAGTTTGGGCAGTTCGGATAGCAGCGTCACGGTCAAGAGTGGAGCGACCGCGACGTTTGATCTGACGGTTACTCCTTTGGGTGGATCCTTCAACAGCCCAATTCAACTGAGTTGCAGTGGAGCGCCGGCTTCGTCCGTGTGTACTCTTTCGAAGACCTCGATCACACCAGGCGCGACCGTTAGTTCGATAACGGCTACGATTTCCTCAACGACTTCTCTAGCCGACAACTCGGAGACAGCGCCCAAGACAGAGTCGCTGGCGCGTGCGTCGTTCCTGCAGTTCCAGGGTTTCGGGATCTTTGGATTGCTGGTGGTGGGTTCACAGCGTCGGAAGAGAAAATTGATGATGTTGCTTCTGTGCGTGCTTCTGATATCCGGCTTGTTGATGATGACCGGTTGCGCTGGCGGAACGGGTATCTCTCAAGGAAATACGAAAACCGGAACGAGCCAATCCTACACCATCACTGTGACGGGAACCGCTGGGACATTGCTGCATACGGTACCACTGACATTAACGGTGCAGTAGCGTTAGAGTCAGCGGCCGGGAACGGCGAGCATGGACAACCATGGGCTCGCCGTTCACCGAAGCTTCCGAGCAGATGTAGCGGGCAAAACGCTTCGCGTAGAAGCATTCGCGTTGTACTGCTGCCGGTCGAGATTGCGTCCAAGGCGACCAGTTCTTGTCGATAATGTCCCTCTCGACCGGAACCTGTCGCGGAGCTTGAGACGTCTCCCCTAATCTCTTTGATCGGCAGCTGTGCAACGATCGAGATGTACGGAGGCGTGGTTTTCTGCGCAATTTCGGCGATCGGGTTCCGCGATTCTAATCTTGTCCGCAAAGTGGACATGAGCTCTTACACCAAAACAGAGCCCTCTCCTTCAGTGAGCGACCGATAATCTCCACTTGGTTTTAAATCTGGCCAGGTTGTTGATGCTAAATGGTTTGCGCAATTGTGCCCCAGGGAGCGCGCGGCTGTGCAGGTGGCCTCTGTCTTGCATAAATACAGCGGAGAGTGGTTAGGCGATCCAAACCAAGTTTTGCCGCCGGGCCCCGATGCGGTGCCGTCGAGAGAACCGGAAGAGGATGTTAAGAGTCATATGAAAATACTTATCGCGGAAGACGACCGCTTGTTCCAGCAGGTGCTTCTCCAGGTTTTGACGCCTGAGTTTGAAGTCGTTGTGGCGAACGATGGCGCGGAGGCGTGGAGGATATTGCAAGCGCCGGATGCTCCTCGGCTCGCGATTTTGGACTGGGTGATGCCCGGTCTCACCGGGCCTGAGATTTGCCGCATGGTGCGAGCGGACGCGTCGCTGCAATCGACGTATCTGATCATTCTGACTTCCAAGAACAGCGAGGCTGACGTTGTTGCCGGTCTACGTGCGGGAGCCGACGACTACATCACCAAACCACCAAACGCTACGGAACTCCGCGCGCGGACCAGAATCGGCAGCCGAATTCTGTCGTTGCAGGACGCACTTGTCGGGGAATCGCAGCCGCTGAACGAAAGGCAACGGGAACGGAAGGGAATGAGTGAAGCGGCGATCAGCTATCCGCGCAAGAAAGCAGCCCGCCCGGAAATGGTGTGCTCGCCAGATCGTGTGTGGAGGGATTCCCGAGGACTATTGGAGTCCGGCTCCGAATTGACGATGGATACAGGGATCGCTGCGAATCGGCTTCCCTCGTGCGCCGAGGAGATTCGTCATGCCAAAGGTTAAGTACGAGCCGAATTTGTTGGTGCCGAGCCAGATTCCGGTCCGCGAGCGCACGATACTCGTCGCCGAAGATGATCCGGTCATGCGGCGGATCTTGCAAAAGAGGTTGGGCGATTGGGGTTACGAAGTGATCTTGGCGGAGAATGGCGAGAAGGCTTGGGATGTACTTGAGCACGCCGAAGATCCCCCGGCGATTGTCATCCTCGATTGGTTGATGCCGGGCATGGATGGGATTGAGATTTGCCGGCGCATTCGGGCGAAGCAGCTGAAATCCTATCAATACATCTTGCTCATTTCGGGCAAAGACGAAAAGCAAGAGGTCGTGGAAGGGCTGGACGCAGGAGCGGACGACTACCTCACGAAACCGTTTGACCTTGGAGAAATGCGGGCCAGATTGCGAGCGGGTATGCGAGTGCTTGCTTTGCAGCGTGATCTGCTGGAGGCCCATGAGGCGCTGCGATACCAAGCGACGCACGATTCTCTGACAGGGCTCCGGAGCCGGGGGGCGATTCTTGACCTTTTGACTTGCGAACTGGATCGAGGACGCCGGAGCGATGGTTCCACAGGTGTATTGATGATCGATGTTGACCGGTTCAAAGGGATGAATGATGTATACGGCCATCTCGTGGGCGACGCGGTGTTAAGAGAAATTGCAAAGCGAATTACTGCGGCTGTCCGTTCCTATGACTTTGTAGGGCGCTACGGCGGCGAGGAATTTATCGCCGTTCTTTCCAACTGCTCGTGGAGTGATTTGAGTTCCATAGCGGAGAGAGCGCGTGAAGTAGTGGCGAGAGACCCCATCGTGGTGCAGTCCGAGTCTATCGCCGCAACCGTGAGCGTTGGAGGCTACGTAGCAAGGAATGGAACCTCCGACGCGGAACTGCTATCGGAAGCGGACAAAGCTTTGTATGAGGCCAAGCGCGCGGGTCGAAACCGAGTGGTGATCGGGAAAGAGGGAAATGAAAGTCGATACGCAGTTGCAGGAAAAGTGTCCAGCTTCTGAGCGCTGAAAGGTTTTCCGTAGGGGACGAGGAGTGAAGACCGCTATGGCCAATGCGTTCATATTCAGAAACCGCAAGCTTCTGCGACACGTTTTGCTCTCGATATGGTTCTTGTTCGTGTTTCTTTTATTGAATCGACCGGAAGTGATTCTCATTTCAAGGCTCGGTTCAGTTGTGTGGTATCCGGCAACCGGGCTGGTTCTGGCTATGCTGTTAGGAATAAGCCCTTGGTATACGATTTTGGTTTTTGTTGGAAATGCCGCTGCAGGCAGTTTGATCTATCACCAGTCCGCAATCACTCTGAGCCAGACCGTCGGCGGTCTGAGCATATCTGTGTTCTATGCGGCTGCGGCCTATCTTCTGCGTGGTCCTTTTCGAATCGATCTAGGACTGAGGCGCCAACGGGACGTAGTACTTTACGTCGTTGTCACGACGATGGCGGCCCTTGGGTCTACTGCTGCCGGCGTGCTTTGCCTGGTCGGTGATCATGCGATCCACTGGAGCGAGGCGTGGACGGCAGCCTCCTCATGGTTCCTGGGAGACGAAATAGGATTGTTGGGAATCGCTCCCTTCCTGCTTATTCATGTCTTTCCGCTGATACGCAAAGAACTGTTTCCAGAGATGGCGGCAGAGCAAGCACGGAAAAAGCCTGCGTCTCGAGTTGTCGGTGTCTGGGTTGTGGTTGAGGCCATATCTCAATTAGCGACAATCGTCGCCGTGCTGTGGTTGATGTTCGGAGTTCTTTCCGGGGGATTGTTCTATCTGATCTTTGTGCCGGTTATCTGGATTGCCCTTCGACACGGGATTCGCAGGGTGGTCACTTGTTTGTTGGCCTTGAATTTCGGCATTGTCGTTGCTTTGCATCTTTATCCGCTATCGCCGCATATGGTCCCCGGAACTGGGCTCCTGATGTTCGTGGTGTCGGCGGTGGGCCTCGTCGTAGGCTCCCTGGTGTCGGAACGGCATCGCATTGGCAAAGAGCTGCTCGAACGCTCCGCGGACCTGCTTGAAGTGAATCAACAGCTGCTAGAAGCAAAGCAGAAGGCCGAAGAAGCGAGCCGCGTCAAAGGTGAGTTTCTGGCCAATATGAGCCACGAGATGCGAACCCCGCTCAACGGTATTCTCGGCATGACGGAATTGGTTTTGAATACCGAGTTGTCTCCCGAGCAGCGAGAATATCTTGGAATGGTGAAGACCTCGGGAGACTCACTTCTGGAGCTCATTAAAGACATCCTCGATTTTTCGAAGGTAGAGTCGGGTAAGCTCGATCTCGAATTGATCGAATTCAACTTGCAGGATACGGTGTCAGAAACGGTAAAGGCCCTAGCCCTACGGGCGCACGAAAAGAATCTGGAACTCATATACGACATAGATTCGGACATTCCCGAGGCCTTGCTTGGAGACCCGGGGCGGATTCGCCAGATTCTGGTCAATCTCATTGGGAACGCCGTCAAATTTACTCCGGAGGGGCAGGTCGTCGTTCGCTGCGAGACCATTGCCCGAACGGATGAAGAACTCGATCTGCATTTCAGCGTAGCGGACACTGGCATTGGGATACCCATTGAAAAGCAAAGTCTGGTATTTGAAGCTTTTGTGCAGGCGGACGGCAGCACGACGCGAAATTACGGCGGAACAGGCCTTGGACTCGCAATTTCGGCACGACTCGCAGGATTGATGGGTGGCCGGATATGGGTCGAAAGCGTTGTCGGAGAGGGCAGTACGTTTCATTTCACCACGGTCTTGAGAGCGGTGAAAGGGCATTCTCCAATTCGCGCTGCCAGCTACACGGCGGATCTTCTTCGACTTCCCGTACTGATCGTCGACGACAACGCGGAGAACCGGCGACTCCTCTTCGAGACGACGAAGGCATGGGGAATGGTGCCCGTGGCCGCCGAGAGTGGGGAGGCGGCGCTGGATGCCATCGAGAACGCAAACTCGAGCGACGCACCCTTCCGCTTTGCCATTATTGATAGTGGTATGCAGGGAATGGACGGCTTTGAATTAGCAGAAAAAGCTCGACGGAATTCCGGGCTTGCAGACGGGATCATAATGATTTTGAGTTCTGCGCGACTGGCTGTCGAAGCAAACCGGTGTCGCGATCTGGGCATCAGGTCGTTTCTGCTGAAGCCGATTCGAAAGTCAGAGTTGCTATCTGCAGTTCTAGCCGTTGCCGGCTGCGAAAATAAAAATCCTGCTGCGTTACCCGCGCCATCACCGAAACAACAGAAAGTTCCAAACGCGTTGCGCATCCTGGTGGCGGAGGATAACCCCATCAACCAAACACTCATCGTGCGGATGCTTCAGAACATTGGCCACATGCCAACGATTGCACACGATGGGTTGGAAGCTTTGACGATGTACCGCGCTCAATCCTTTGACCTGATCTTCATGGACGTACAAATGCCAGGCCTCGATGGCTTAAGCGCAACCGCGAAGATTCGAGAATTGGAAAAAAAGACGGGATCGCACATTCCGATTGTTGCGATGACCGCCCATGCAATGAAAGGTGATAAGGAGCGATCTCTTAACGCTGGAATGGATGGATATCTCACCAAACCGATTAGCAGGCAGCGCGTTGAGGAAGCGATCGCACGATTTGTATTCGACACAAACGAATTAATGACGGAGGAGCATCAGGATACCGCGTCTCCTGTGGTTTCGTGGGATCCTTCGCAGGCGCTGGGGCGGGTTGATGGAGATGAAGAACTTCTCCGTGAACTGATTCAAATATTCCTTGAAGAAACTCCGAAGCATCTTTCCGGCCTAGAGCAAGCGATTCAGGCCAACGAAAGAAACACGATCGAAAGGATTGCTCACACGCTGAAAGGGGAATTAGGTTATCTCGGAATGTCGGGTGCCTGCGAGAAAGCCAGACTCCTGGAAGACCTAGGGCGCGAAGGCAAACTGGATGAAGTGCCGGCGTTATACAAGGGGTTGAACGATGAACTTTCAACCTTCGCACGTACGATTAAGGCGAGTGCGTATCTGACTGCAGGAATGGCCCGCTGATATTGTTTTCACCATCGGTCCTATTTATCTTGATGGGCGCTGTTGACAACTTCTCACATTGTCGGACCACAGCGGTCCGCGAAGTCGATTGCCGTAGCGGTCCTCCATCAAGGATCCCACTTGGTGCCGGGAATCAGTTCCAATCAGCTTCCGGTTTCACATCAACGCAAATGAACTAGAATTCCTGGGAGCGTGGCCGACTTCGTTTGATGATTCCGGCCGGATCTCGGGTATTGCCTGAAAGCTTATTTGTTTTGATTGGTTCCAGATTCCCTGGCTGATTCCAGATCCATGTCTGTTTTACGCTTGGGAGGGGATTGGTTTGATCATAAACAACTTGCACACCGAGGAGCGCTTGTGAGAGTTCGCCTCACTTTTTCTGCTTGGCTCGTTGCTTCGATATTCTTCTCCGCATTCCGTTCTTTCGCTCAGGACACGAATTTCCAACCCACCGATCAGCAGATTCCCACGCCGGCTTGTACCAGCGTCGCGGTGAAGGATCTGTGGTTTCCCGGGTCGAAGGTTTGCGGGGCGGGGGAGCATGAAGCTTGGCTCGCGGATATTCGTCATTGGCGTGATGAGCGAAGAATTCGCGTCGGATATGACGGGTCGCGTTACGACCGTCCGGAATTCAAGTGGACGCAATCGAGTTTCATTCAGCCGCAGATGATGGTGCAGGACCGGTATTTTTACGATCCAGTGGCGGGGAAGTATACGGTTGATCGATACCTCGATGATCTGGAGAAAAGGTACGGAGGGATCGATGCGGTGCTGATCTGGCCGACGTATCCAAACATGGGGATCGATAACCGGAACCAACACGATTTGATTCGGAGCATGCCGGGCGGAGTGGCAGGAGTGCGGCAGATGATCGCCGACTTTCACCGGCGCGGCGTGCGAGTGCTGTTTCCGATGATGATGTGGGATCAGGGGACGCGTGCTCCGGAGCGATCGTGGCCGGAAGAAATTGCGTCGCTGATGGCGGAGATTGGCGCGGATGGAATCAACGGAGATACGCAGGACGGCGTGCCGCTTGCCTTCTCGTTGGCGGCGGATAAAGCCGGTCATCCGCTGGTGTTTCAGCCGGAGGACGGGCCTTCGGACGAAGCGCTGGCGTGGAATCTGATGACGTGGGGACAGTACCAGTTCCCATTTACGCCGTTGGTCGACAAATACAAATGGCTGGAACCGCGGCACATGGTGAACATTTCGGACCGATGGAACCGGGATAAGACCAGCGATCTGCAGTTTGCGTTCTTCAATGGAGTGGGGTGGGAGAGCTGGGAGAACATATGGGGAATCTGGAACGGGATTACGCCACGTGACGCAGAAGCGACCAGGAGGGTCGCTACGATCGAGCGGGGAATGGCGCGGTTTCTGGTGAGCAAGGACTGGGAGCCCATGGCGCCGATGTTGAGGTATGGCGTCTATGCGAGCCGGTGGCCGTTGGGGAACGAGACGCTGTTGACGATCGTGAATCGGAATGAGTATGACGTCGATGGCGATCAGATCGAAGTCGATGCCGCCGCAGGTATCCATTATTACGATCTGTATCACGGTGTGGAGTTGAAGCCCGAGCCGCGCGGTTCCGGGCGAGCGGTCCTTCGTTTTCCGATGGAGGCGAATGGGTATGGCGCTGTGCTCGCGACGCCGACTGCTTTGGACGCTGGACTCACCGCTTTGCTGGCGAAAATGAAGACGATGACGAGCAGGCCGTTGGCGAGTTATTCGCATGAGTGGAAGTTTCTGCCGCAGCAGATTGTGCCGATTGCCGCGACGAAAGCCGCCAGTAGCTCACCGCAAGGCATGGTCAAGATCCCGGAGGGAGACTTTGATTTTGAGGTGAACGGGATTGAGATTGAAGGATTGAATGAGGTTGGTTTGGATGTGCAGTATCCGTGGGAGGATTCGCCGCGGCGGTTTCATTCGCACGCGATGCACGTGCATTCGTTTTATATCGACAAGTATCCGGTGACGAATGCGGAGTTCGAGAAGTTTGTAGATGCGGCGCATTACCATCCGAAGGATGATTTGAATTTTCTGCGGGACTGGAAGGATGGGACGTATCCGCCAGGGTGGGACAACCGGCCGGTGACGTGGGTTTCATTGGAAGACGCGCGAGCTTACGCGAGCTGGGCGGGGAAGCGGTTGCCGCATGAGTGGGAGTGGCAGTATGCGGCGCAGGGAACCGATCGGCGGTTGTATCCGTGGGGCAATGAGTGGGACACCGGCGTTGTGCCGATGCCGGAGAAGTCACGGACCTTGCGCGGACCGGATGCTGTGGATGCGCATCCGAAGGGAGCGAGTCCGTTTGGTGTAATGGATTTGGTGGGGAATGTATGGCAGTGGACGGAAGAGTTTGAGGATGAGCATACGCGGGCAGGGATTTTGCGTGGAGGAAACTATTATCAGCCGCAAGGGTCGATCTGGTATTTTCCGGAAGCTTACAAACTGAACGAGCACGGGAAATTGCTGCTGATGGCTCCTGGTATGGATCGGTCAGCCACCGCGGGATTTCGGTGCGTGGTGGATTCGGACTAAGCCTTTCACCACACGGGGCATAGAGTTGGACAGGGCACCCCATTTCAACTTCTGTTTACTTAGCGGACGTGGGTGCCGGTTTCATGTCTTCGGCTGATTTTTGGAGCGCATCTACCGTGCTCGACGGGAGGTGGTAGAGCGTGGATTCGTTTTCGCGCATGGCCAAGTAGGCATCGCCCGATTTCGCTATCGAAACTTTTTCTACCCGCTTGCCGTCGGCGGATGTGACCACGACTTCAATCGTGGGATTGGCGAACCCCGAATCAGTAAACTTGTCGGCGGAGAGATCGCGGAGGTTTGAGATGAGCGAACCGACACCGTCGACGTCCATCTTCTTTCCGTTCGACCACCAATCGTGTCCGTTTCTGGTTAATTCGTAGGTCTTCGAACTCGCGTGGATTTCAATTTTGTTGGGATCGGCGAAGCCAAAATCAAATACCTTCTTATTGCGGAGATCCTCGAGACTTTTGTCGAACGACTGCGCGAGTTCGGTGTTGATCTTGTAAATTCCGTCGACCGCGGTCGATTTGGCGTAGTAGAGGTCTTTGGTCTTGCGAATTTGAAGTTCCTGCGTGCCGGAAGGATCGGTGACCCTTGCTGTAACGACGGGGGCAGCCGAGGCGAAGGCGGCAGGAGTTTCAGTGTTGTCACTAGCGCCGGAAAGGTTCATGCGGGCGTCGGTGAGTTTGCTGAGGAGCTCTCCGACCTGCGTACTATCGGCGCGAAGGGGCTTTGGCTGCAGGATCTGCCACTCTTCTTTGTTCCGGCCGAATTCGATCGTCTGACCTTTGTGAATCAGTTCGAAGCGGCTGATCTGATCGGCGTTGACCGGGAGCAAGCGCTTGTCCCGGAAATCATTGAGGTTTTTGGCAATCGCATTCTTGAGATAGCTGGCGATAGTGAACACACGAGGATCGCCAGCGCGCGTGGCATAGACGGAGCTTCCGGTGGGTGAGTCGTCGCCCAGGAATAGTTTCTGCGACCGGTTGTCTTTGGTAGTGATGTCAACTTCGACGACGGGAGGATCGAGGCCGTACTGCTTGAGGTCAGAAGGTTTGTCGTCGATCACTCGCTCGGAGTTGAGCGTCGCGAGAGAGGAAAGAGTGCTGGAAACGTTGCTCTGATCGGCATTGAATGGCTTGGGCCCGGTGATCTGCCAGGATCCGGAGGTGCTCTTGGCGAGAACGATCGGCTCGGCGTCTTTCTTCTTGAGTTCGACTTTGGTGATGATGGATTCGTCGAGCTTGAGAATTGCGGGAGATGCGTCAGAAGCTTTGGTCGATTCGTTCGTGGGCTTGTGATGTTCTGACCAATAGAGAGTGCTGACGAGCGCGAGAAGGACGACTGAAGCAAGCATCAGGGTGCGAAGTTTCATGGTGCTTTATCGAAAACCTAATTTAAGATCCCCACTCCAGCCGCGAAAAGCGCGGCTAGAATGGGCCACCACTGGAGATTTATCTCCGTTTTAGCCAGACGAAGACGCCGGCGATCACCACGATCATGGGCAGCAGGAACTGGCTGGTGGCGCGGACCCAGCTCAGTTGCGCGCGGGTCATGGTGATGCGGCGATCGTCCTGCTGCTTGGGTCGGATGGAGATCAAGTCCTCATCCGACGAGAGCCAGTTAATCGTGTTCAAGGCGAGGTCGCTATTGCCATTGAAATTGATAAAGCCATTGACTGCCCAAGAGGAACTTCCGACAACGACGAAACGTCCCTGGGAGTTTTCCTTCCCCGTGTTGTAGTTGGCTGCGGCAGCTATGGTGAGCGGTCCCTTCTTGTTTTTCGGATCGTTCACGCTGACGGCCGCCGACTCGAGGTTGGGCGTCGCGAGACTGCTTGCGGACGTTTCGATGAGCTTCTCGACGCTGCTCTTATCGGTGCCACGAATTTCGAGTGAACGAGATAAAGGAAATCCTGTCGCGGTTCCTTTCATGCCTTCGACGATGGGCTGAGTGCCGTAATTGGTGACGAGTGCGACTTCGTGGCCGAGTCCGACAACTTGACCGAGGGGATTCATGTCGATAATCAGATCTTTGTCGAGCGAGACTCCCCATGTGTTGAGGAGGCTGGTGAGGGCATCGTTGGGGGCGATGTCGGAGTGGCCTATTTTCAGCGGGGGATCGAGCATGAAGAGCGCGCGGCCGCCGTTCTCGACATATTTCTTGATCGCATCGACTTCTGGTTGCTCGTAGTTACGCGTCGGGCCGCCGACAACAAGAGTAGTGCAGCTGTTCGGGACTTCGGCATTCTGCAACAGGTCGATGGTCTGGCTCTGGTAATCGTCTTTGACGAGAAGATCCTTGAAGTTGGAAAAGCCGTCGCGGCCGGTGTTGTCGAGCTGATGCTCGCCGCTGCCGGAGACGAAGCAGACGGTGCGGGTTGTGTTCTTCAAGTCGCGGATGAAAGCTCCGGTGACACCTTCCTCCGTCATACTCTTAGCTTCATCTTTCTTGGAGCCGATCTGCACGACGGCGGTGCCGAAGTTCCGGATGCCGGCTTCGCGTGCAGCTTGCGGATTCTTGTCGGGGTCAACGTACTGGACATGGACTTTGTGGGAAAGATTAGCGTACTGATCGAGCAGATCTTTGCCATCACTGAAGTGCGTGCTCTGGTTGAAATAGGTGATGGTCGCGTCCTGCGTGAGCCCCTTGACGATCTTCGCCGTCTGCTCGGAGAGGCTGTAGCGCTTGTTCGACGTAGCGTCGTAAGACTTGTTGTAGCGATCGGCGAGAACGTTGGCGACGACGAAGACGGCGATGACGATGAGAATGTAGGTCGCCGCGTAACTCGCGTATTTGGTTTGCCTCGCCTTGAGCCATTGACTGGCCATCTAGGACCTCCAGCGGAGAGATTCCATGGAACGAGCGGTGAAGAAGAGTCCCAGGAATATCAAGGTGATGTAGAAGATTGCGTCTTTGGAATCGAGGACACCGCGGCCAAACGACTCGAAGTGAGTAATGACCGACATGTAAGCGAGTGCGTGCGCCCACGGCGCATCCTCGGCTCCCTGCACCCAACCGACGATCCACAGTAAAAGGCAGACTCCGAAGGTGGCGGCTCCAGCGATGATCTGATTCTTGGTGAGCGTAGAGATAAAAGTGCCGATCGCGAGCAGCGCCCCTGCCTGAAGCAACAGGCCCAGATAGCCGATGAGAAGCGGCTTCCAGTCAGGGTTGCCGTATTTGAAGAGGAAGCCAAAGTTGAGCGCCGTGAAGAGAAGAAGGCAGGCATAGAGCATGACGGCAGCCAGCCACTTTCCGAGGATGATCTCGAGATCGCGAATGGGAGAGGTCACCAGCAACTCGATCGTGCCACTGCGCTTTTCTTCGGCGAAAAGCCGCATGGTGATGAGCGGGATGAAGAAGAGTCCGATCACAGCAACGTTGGAGAGCAGCGGCCGGATGATCTGCTCATTGATGTTCATCGGGGAGGATTGGCCACGCATCTGCATCTCGATGCCTTCGACCACGAAGAACTGAAGCGCGGTCCAGAAGAAGAACCCGCAAATCAGGCCAAACATGGTGAGCAGGATGTAGGCGACGGGCGAGGAGAAGTAGCTGCTCAATTCTTTGCGGCAAATGATCCAGACATTTCTCATGATTGAGCCTCCGTTGCCACGAGTTCTTCCTTCTGAGGCTGCGGGCTTCCGGTGAGCTGGAGGAAGACTTCTTCGAGGCTCATCGCGGAGGGGCGAAGTTCGTTGAGATCCCAGCCGCACTCGACGACCGTACGGGCGAGATCGCCGCGAACGAGCTGTCCTTTTTGCGTTTCAACTTCGAACATCGCGCGGTTCTCGAGCTGTTGGCGACAGTGGACGCGGCTCACGCCGGGGATCTGCTCTAGTTTGTGCTGGACGATGGAGGGTTCGAGATTGCCGCTTCTGCCAGCGATTTCCAGCAGGACGGATTCGGCGCCGCGCGCTCGGGCCTGGAGATTGCGGACGGAGTCGGTGGCGACGAGCTTTCCTTTATTGATGATGACTACTTGCTCGCAGGTCTGCTCGACCTCAGGGAGGATGTGGGTGCTGAGGATGATGGTGTGCTCTCCGGCGAGATCTTTGATGAGGTCGCGAGTCTCGTTGATCTGCTTGGGGTCAAGGCCGGCGGTGGGCTCGTCGAGGATCAGGACGTCAGGATTGTGAATGATGGCTTGTGCGAGGCCAACGCGCTGCCGGTAGCCTTTGGAGAGCTTGCCCAGGAGTTTGTTTCTTACGTCGGCGATGGCACAGCGTTCCGAAACGTAATCGACACGCTTTTGCAGCTTGGAGCCGGAGAGGCCTTTCAGTTTGCCGACAAATTTGAGGTACTCGGCGGTTTCCATCTCAGGATAGATGGGCGGCGTCTCGGGAAGATAGCCAATCCGCTTCTTCACCTCGAGAGGTTGATCGAGGACGTCGAAGCCGGCGACCTGTGCGGTTCCTGCCGAGGGAGGCATGAAGCAGGTCAGCATGCGCATCGTCGTGGTCTTGCCCGCTCCGTTGGGGCCGAGGAATCCTACGATCTGGCCTTTGGCGACCTCAAACGAGATCTGGTCGACAGCGGTGGTGCGTGCGTACCGTTTGGTAAGGTCTTTGACAGATATCATAAGTTATTGTTCAACAGTGAGATAGACAACCGTTGTGGCCGAACCACACTGGAATAGCGTGGGGCGAAAAAACATCTTAAAAGGCACGCGGCCAAGTGTCAATTTGCTCAAAGGTCTATCAAGATCGAATCTCCAAGGCCTCGCCACGAAGCCCTTTGTGTAACTCTTAAGGAATTAAGATTCGAGGAAAATGGGTTTCGTTGTCCAACATGCTGACGAGTTAAGAAATTATTTCGGGAAATTTTGCTGCGATTCGGGCTCTGCGTTCCAACGAGTCCTTGTACGACTGGACAAGGACCAATATGGTCCTTTTCGCTTTTGTTTTAGCACGATGGATTGTTTCGCGGTGGATTAAGTTGATTAAGATTAAGGATATGGCTCAGGGGCGTTCGTCCAATTCTTCCTTTTTTCGAGTGTGCTTGGTCTTCGGGATATCTTGTCTTCTTTTAGTTTTGACTTCGTGTGGAGGTTCTAGCTCGTCGAGCAGCGGGAGCGGTGGAAGTGGCGGCGGCGGGAACGGTGGCGGTGGGCAGCAAGTGACCGTACCGGCGACGCCGACCGGGCTGGCGGCGACTGCGGGAAATCAGCAAGTTGGTTTGACGTGGAGCGCCAGCAGCGGAGCGGCCAGCTACAACGTCAAGCGCGGAACTGCATCGGGAGGGCCATATACGACAGGCGGCGAACCCGACTGGGACCAACTATACGGACTCTGGCCTGACGAACGGGACGCCTTACTACTATGTGGTGTCCGCAGTGAATTCGGCGGGGGAGAGCGCGAACTCGAGTCAGGTTTCGGCGACTCCAGCCGGATCGGGTTCGGGTACGAGCATCCAAGCAACGATTAATGTGCTCGCGAACCGGCACACGATCAGTCCCTATGTATATGGCGGATCGTATCCGGCGAGTGCGTCGACGATCACCGACAGCGGATTGAGCGTCGTGCGATGGGGCGGAAATGCGACGTCGACCTACAACTGGCAGCTCGGGACGGACAACGCGGACAACGACTGGTATTTCGAGGATTTCAATTACTCGGAGATCGGCGACAGCGACTCGGTGAAGTACATCAACGACGTGAAAGCGGCGGGGAGCGTGCCGCTGATGACGATGGTGATGCTCCCATGGGTAGCACAAAGCCAGGAAACGTCGGTGCAGCAGAGTAACAGTTCTACAAATTATCACTGGAGCTTTTCCGTGGCGAACTACGGGGCGCAGTGCGCTGCAGATCCCTACAACAACGACGCGGGAGACGGGCTCATGCCCGACTGCACTACGCAGCTGACGGCAGATCCGAACGACGCTTATTTTCCATTGCTGGATCAGCCGGGAACGAGTGATCCGGCGAATAGCGTGTATCGGAACCAGTGGGCGGCAGCGATGGCGTCGGCGTTTGGCAGCGGAAGTTGTGCAATCCCCTACTCGTCGATTACGTCGTGCCATTTTTACGACATGGATAATGAGATCGACATTTGGGGCAGTACTCATTTCGATATCCACCCCAATCCCTCCGGATATGACGAACTGACGAATACTTATCTTACGGAGGCGCGGAACCTGAAGGGCTGGGATCCACAGGCGATTCGACTGGGTCCGGTGAGTTGCTGCTGGTGGTTTTATTGGAACGGCGAGAACAGCAACGATAAGGGCACGCACGCAGGCATCGATTTCCTTCCCTGGTGGTTGAACCAGATTTATTGGCAGGATCAGATCGCGGGATCACGATCGATGGATATGTTTGATATCCATGCGTACCCGGATGGCCCAGATACTTCGAGCTACACGCAGG
Source organism: uncultured Acidobacteriota bacterium (assembly GCA_963793945.1). Classification (GTDB taxonomy): domain Bacteria; phylum Acidobacteriota; class Terriglobia; order Terriglobales; family Acidobacteriaceae; genus Sulfotelmatobacter. The sequence goes on from CAWCCE010000010.1 coordinate 339,885, forward strand.
CGCAGAAGCAAGCGCTGGCAGTGAGCATTTACCGAGACTATTGGGACCCGACGTACGTGAGCCCTTCGGGAACGATCAACCAAGTCTGGACTACGCAGATTCAGCCCGAACAAGACGATTCCATTCCGGATTCCGCGCATGCGGGCGATCGTGAATTCGATTTATCCAGGGACGCCGCTTGCGATGACGGAATGGAGCGCAGCGTTTGCGGGAGAACAGGATTTCTCGACAGCTCTGGGAGATGCGGACGCGTACGGATTGCTGGGGCGCGAAAGGGCATCGCTGGCATCGCGATGGACTGCGCCTACGTCGACCAATCCGAATTACCAGGCCTTAAAGCTGTTCACGAATTATGACGGAGCGCATCACGGGTTCGGCACGACGTCGGTATCGGCGACGCACAATGCCGATCCGGATTTGTTCAGCACGTATGCGGCGCTTAATGCTGCGGGACAATGGGATGACGATTCTTGTGTTGAATAAAGATCCGTCGAACTCGACTCAGGTGCAATTCACAACGACCGGATTTACGCCGAGCAGCTATACGACATACACGCTTTCGCAGAATTCACCGACATCGATTGTGGCGTCAGGATCGAAGTCGTGGTCGTCGACCCAAACATTTGCGCCGTACACTGCGACGTTGCTGGTGGCCACTGGAACTCTGACGAATACTCCCAGCGCGGAGTGGGATTTGAATCCGGATACGATCATGGTTCCGGCGAACGGGACGGTCGCGCTGAATCCGACGATCACGAAGGGAACGGCCGGGGTCACCTTGTCGTCGGCGGTGTTCGATAGCTACGAGGGATCTACGGCGTGCACGGGAGGTTCGCTTACTCTTACCACGCCGACGATCACTACTTCGGCGAACGGCGAGATTACAGTGAACGCAGGGAGTACGCCGGGATTCTGCCATTTCACGGTTACCGGCAGCGACGGGACGGTCACGCAGACGCAGGGCGGATGGATCGTCGTGGGGAACCCATCGGCGACACTGGTGAATACCAGCGGCGATTCGCAGACGGGAACGCACGGGACAGTGCTTTCTCAGCCTCTGACAGTCACATTAAGTGCAGGACAGTCGGGCGGAAGCGCTTCTGGTGCGAGCATTCTGTTTTCGGCGAGCGCAGGATCGCTTTCCAACGGAACGACCAGCGGGTCGAAGGTGATTGCTGTGACCAATAGTTCGGGAGTGGCCTCGGTCACGCTAACGCTCCCATCAAGCGCAGAGGTGGTGACGGTCACCGCGGAAGGACCGTATGGGCTGGGGCATCCGGTGGCGGCTTCATTCAGTGAGATTTCGCAGTAGATCGAGAATAGCCGTCAGATGCCGCGGCCGCGGCAGAACGCAAGACCTTCTACTTTCCGGGGCCTTGGGCTTGCTGCTTGGCAGTGATTTGGTCGACGATCTGCCTCTCTTTGGCGCCGTCTTCGGTGCGGTGGAGACGGTAGTAAAGGGCGGCGAGCTCCACGTGAGGCTCGAGCCAGTCAGGATCGTCCTTGGTCAACTGCTCGAGTTCATGGGCGGCGTTTTCGTAATCTCCCGACGTGCTTTTGAGCATGGCTGATTCGTAACGGGCCATCGAGTCTTTGGGCTTGAGGGCTATCGCTCGGTCGAGATATCCCTTCGCTTCGCCGGTATCGCGGCGCTTGTAGAGAATGGCCCCAAGGTAAAGATTCGCCTGAAAGTCGTCGGGGTTTGTTTTCAGGGCCTCGCGAAAGGCAGGCTCCGCATCCTTAACATCGCCGGTTTTGTCGCGAGCGATTCCCACCAATGTAGAAAGTCCAGGAAGAGCGGGCGCGAGGCGGAGGGCCTCCTCAAGATCCTTGCGAGCCTGCTCGTACTCATTCAGATCAAGGAGGGTGGCGCCTGCAAGCATGTAGGAGTCGGGGCTTGGTCCGGCTTGCGCGACTTTCTCGATGCGGGCAACACCGTCGCGACGGCGGCCGGTGCGGATCAATGCCGAACCGAGAACATATTCGAAGTCCATATTCTGCGAATATTTGTTCTCGAGAGGCTCGAGAAGGTTGAGAGCGGAATCGGCTTTCCCCAGATGGAGATCGGTGTCGCCGAGCAGGACGATGGTGCGAACGTCGTTTGGCAGAGCGTCGTGCAAGACGGTGAATTGTTCGCGGGCGTGCTCGAAATCTCCCTTTTTGTAATAAGCAAGGGCGAGGTTCAAAAGAACCATGTTTTTGTTTTTCAGGGAAGGAAGCGCGGCGCGATACATCTCAATCGCTTCGTCGTACCTTCCTGCGTGGACGAGGGCCGCCCCGAGATTCACTTTGGCTTCGACGTCGTTGGGCCGCAATTCGAGTAGTTTGCGATAGTCGGCGATGGCAGCGGAATAGTCGCCGTGCTGCTGAGCGTCAATGGCGTGCTTGAGAAGCGCATCAGGATTGGGGTCCTGAGCCACCAGAATTGCTGAGAGCAGTGCGAGGAACAGGACTGCGGCGCGCATACGAAACAAGAATAGCGCAGTGGAAGCCGTAATGGGCCGTGAATTCTGACGATAAGCGGGATCGCGAGCATCGCAAAAGCTCACTCTGCAAAAAGTTCCGTGCTCTTGGCTGTAGCGGAAGAATGGAGCACAATTATTAGTGGTGATTTGGCGGCAATCCTTCTTGGAGTGAGGTGTGTTGTGAAGATCCCCGCAATCCCAGCGTTAGCGTTCTCTTCCTGCTTATTTCTCTCTTTAATCACTTCCACTATGCAACCGATTGAGGCACAGACGCACAGTACTACGGCGGCCCCGCCGACACAGACGACCCGGCCGGACTCGATCCAGGACAGTGGATTCTATAACTACTGGGCGAACATGTCGGGGCAAGGAAAAGCCGGGGGAGTTTTACTGGGTAAACTTGCGATGGAGGGCGAACCATTGCCGTGGGAACCTTTGCTGGTCGCCGTCGATTGCAAGGGGTCAGTAGTGAACCTGACGCAGACGGATCTGCAGGGCAGGTTTGTGATCCGTTTCGTGGACACGACCGGTGTGGAGAAGATTCCGCAGGACGCGCAGCGACAGATGGAGACGAAATATGAGGGCTGCGTGGTGCGAGGCGCGCTGACGGGGTTCCACTCCGCGGAGAAGCCGATCACGATAAAGAATCTAAGGGACGAGCCTGACCTTGGAACGATCACCCTCTCGCCGGAAAACCGCGGCGGGGGGATGGAAGTGAGCACGACGACGAGTGCTGCTCCGCCGAAAGCGATGAAGGCGTTTGAAAAGGCGCGGGCCGAATGGCTGGAGAATAATGCCGCGGATTCGGAGCGCGATCTCAAAAAAGCAGTGGCGATTGATTCCACGTTTGCAGAAGCCTGGTTGCAACTAGGGAAGCTGGAAGAAACGTCGGATCCGAAGGCCGCGACAGATGCGTTCTCGAAGGCGCTGGCGGCGGACCCCAAGTTCGTTCTTCCGTATGAGCAACTAGCTGTGATGGCGGTGCAGGCGCAGAAGTGGGACGAAGCCGCGGATCAGACAGGCAAAGCGCTCACTATTGATCCGGCTGGTACTCCGGAGCTGTGGTATTACGATGCGCTGGCGAAGTACCAACTCGGCAAGACCGATGAGGCACGGACGAGCGCGGAGAAGGCGCTGGCGATCGATCCGCGGCACAGCGTGCCGAATGTGGAGCAATTGTTGGCGGTCATCCTCGCGAGAAAATCCGATTACGACGGGGCATTGCAGCACCTGAAGAATTGCTTGACGTATATGCCGAGCGGTCCGAATGCGGATTTGCTGAAGCAACAGATTGCGCAGTTGGAGCAAAAGACTGGCGCTGTGGCGAAGTGAACAATAAAAAGTCTTTCACCACAGGGGGGGCACGGGGTATCACAGAGAACGCTACTTTAGTGCGCGGGCTCGACCACTTTGAGAGTTTGATCGGCCGAGACATTTTGCAAGGATTGGACTATGCCCGAGGGCCAGTGGATTTCGATGAGGTCGGCGCGGGTATCAGGACCCAGGCCGAAGTGCACGGGGCCGTAGCTCGATGAGGCGTAACCGACACTTGTTGTCATGTGGTTGTATTGTTCTCCGCGCTTGGAGACGACTTTGATGCGGGCACCGATGCCGTCGCGGTTGCTCTTGGTACCCTGCAAAGCGATGTCGAGCCAGTGGCCGGCGTGAGGGCTCCGATTCATCCAGATCTCGGCGTCGGAGCCGAGGGCGGAAACGACGATATCGATGCGGCCGTCGCCATCGAGATCGGCAAAAGCGCAACCGCGATGGCGAGCCGGCGGCACGGCGTTGAATCCCGCTTCTTCCGTGAGGGGCTGCCATTTTCCGCTCGGGCCAAGATTGCGGAAGACGGTGTTATAGCGGTCGATAGGCTGACCCGGCATGGACAAGCCCTGGACGTGACCTCCGCTGACAAAGAAATCCTTCCATCCATCATTGTCGAAGTCATATAACGCGGCACCGAAGCCGGTCATCGAAAGGCTTTGATCGTGCATCCCGCTTTCGGTGGTCACTTCGCGGAAGCCGCCTTTGCCCGTGTTCTGAAAGATGGGAAACGTTTGATTGTTGAGAGCCACAAAGACGATGTCGGGATAACCGTCGTTGTTGAAGTCGCGGAAGTCGAGGCCCATGCCTGAAATGAAGCTGCCGTCTTCCGTGAGAGCGACGCCTGTCTCGAAAGCGACCTCCTGGAACTTGTCACCCTTGTTGTGGAACAGCGAGTTGTACGAGGCGTCGTTGGTCACGAATAGGTCCGGGCGTCCATCGAGGTCATAGTCTGCGACGCCCACTCCCATGCCTTTGCCGACGTGACTACGGATGTCCCATTCCTTCGAAACGTCCTTGAAGGTTCCGTCGCCATTGTTCAAGAAGAGCTGGTTCGGCTGCCCCTTGTAAAACTTCGGATGGCAGTAATCGCCGACGCCACGGAATCCGCAGAGAGGTTCCGGCGAATAGGTCCATTGCAAATAATTCACTACAAATAAATCCAACAGTCCATCGTTGTTCACATCGACCCATGCGGCTGTAATTGCCCAGAAGGGCCCGAATTCGGGATCGGGGCGGTTGAGGGCTGCATCAAGGCCGGCTTTGACCGTAACGTCGGTGAACGTCCCGTTGCCGTTGTTGTGATAGAGCGCGCTGTGATGAAGGCCGGCGACAAATAGGTCGGGATGCCCGTCATTGTCATAGTCGGCCACGGCAACGCCCATGTCGTAGCCGGAGCCCGCGAGTCCGGCAGCGTCAGTGACGTCAGTGAAAACTCCGTTACCGTCGTTGCGGAAGAGGCGGTTGTGGTATTTAGGGGAATCCTTCTTCAGGGTGGCGATGTTGGCGCCGTTTGTGAAGAAGATGTCGGGACGTCCGTCACCGTTGTAATCGAAGACCGCAACGCCGCCGGGCATGGTTTCGGGGGCATTACGGGCGGGGCTTTCGGAGTTCTCGAGGCGAAAGGGAATTCTCTTTAAGTCGAAGGAGATCGGAGCCGGGGATGAAGATGGAGAGGCTGGTAGAGCAAGTGCGAATAGGACGAGGGCCAGGCCGCTGATTCTACGTGCCGATGAGGGGAAAAGCTTCATGATCGTTGAGCGAAAAAATTGGGGTGGCCGAAGCCACCCCAGGGGATTGTAAACGCTAACCGTTCCTAGAAGAAATACTTCACGCTGAACAGCAGGCTGCGATATCCAGTTTTGAACTTCGGTGTACCTGTGGTCGTCGCACTATTGCTGGGCGAGCCAGGAGCGGGCAGCGCAACATAGGGCACCATGCATCCGCCGGCGACCGAGGTAGTCCCGGGGTTGTTCGCCAGAGCGTAGGCGCACTCGTTGCCTGCCGATCCGGTGCCAGCACTGCTAATAAACTGCGAGCCAGTGTTGGTGAAAGAGAGGGTCTCGTCGGTATTGCCGGCGAGCCCGAACTGAGCGAGCGGATGGTTCAACCAATTGGTAGCCTGCATCCGAACCTGGATCTTCTGTCGTTCGGTGATCTGGAAGTTCTTGTAGAGCGCCAGATCGCTGTCGAAGTAGGCCGGACCTCTCATGTAAGGCCACTCGAGAGGACCTTGCTGACCGTAGGCCGGCATACCGAAACACTGCGGGTTGAAGCGTTGTCCGGACTTGAGATTCTTGGAAGGATCGCAAATCAGGAGTGGCATCAACAGGAAACCGCTGTTGTCCGGTGATATGCCGAACCAGGTTTGCGTGCTCACATTCGTTGCCTCCAACCCGTTCGGTAATCTGATTGCGCGATCGGTCAGATCGGGTAGTGCGTTTGTGGGCATGGTCAAGCCGCTTGCGTAGGCAGCATTGCCATTCCCGTTGAGGCCGGGCTGAAGGGCCGCACCGCTTTGGTAAGTGGTGTAGGTCGACAACTGCCAACCATTAATAGCGCCCTCGAGTGCCCGGTGTCCATGAACGAACTTGGGTAAGTTCCATGAAGCGGAAACGTTAAAGATGTGGGTATGGTCATATGCCAACGGACCGTAATTGTTCCGGATACTGAAAGGATCAGTTACGGTTCCGTTACCAGCTCCGTTGTCCGTTTGTCCGTCCCGAATACCCAGTACCTTGCCAAACGTGTAGTTCGTCAGGAAAACAACAGGACCTGACTGCTTTTGCCACGACACCTGCAGCGAGTTGTAGTTCGCGTAGCTGCCGTGATAGAGCAGGTAAACGTCCTGGTAGACATTCAATGGGCGCCAATCGTTCGCATTGAACGTCAGCGCATAGTTTGGACCGTATGGCCCTGTGCAGGCCAGCGGCTGATTGTTGAACGGAGTGCTGCTGGTACAGGCTGGCGCATTGGGCGACATGAGCTTCCCGTAGTTGGCTCCGCCGCTGTTCGCACCCGTCGGATCCGGCAAGAAGAAACCGCCTGGCAGTACGTTGTTTTGATCCCCGACCTTTCCGTTGCCACCGTCGATCCATTCGTTTTGGCTCTTGTTGCCGACATAGGAGACCTCGAAGACAGACCTCCATGGCAACGCTTGAGAAATGGTGACGTTCCAGTCCGTGGTGAGAGGAGTTTTGTTGTCCCCAGGCAACAGACCGTAGACCGTAGCGCCATTCTGAGCGACGCTGGACGGAGGAACGAATCCGGCAGCTCCCGAGTCAATCTGGTTATATCCCGTTTGAGTTCCTGCGGTTTGGAATGTGAACGCACCCTGTGGCCCGGTCGCGGCGTCGGAGACCTGAGTCGAGACCTGGTAGTGGAATACGGCGAAACCTGCACGCAGAACCGTCTTCCCGGTTCCGAAAATATCGTAAGCGAGTCCGACGCGAGGTTCGTAGTAGAACAGCGGTGACTTCATGCCGGAGAGCGGTACACCGGGGGTGTTCTGATGCCACTGCAAGCCGGTGTTGTTGGGAGCCGCACTTACGAGCCCAGTCGGCCCATAGACGTTCTGTTGATACGTCGCCGGATTCCAGACCTGGAAGCCTTGCGGCGTGCCATACCACTGGCCTACGTGATCAAAGCGCAAGCCGTAGTTCAGGGTGAGTTGGCGATTCGCTTTGAACGAGTCTTGCGCATAAAGCGACCATTGGTGGAACTTCAAGTCATTCGTTGGGAACGAACTAACCTGCTGGTAGTTGCCCGTACGCCCTAAGAGGAAATCGGCCACGACGTTGCCCGAGCTATTTGGCCCCCATCCCAGGTTGTACGTTCCATTGTCGCCCGGCCCAAGGCCGCCAGCGGACTGGATGTTCTCGCTGGTATCCCAGTAGAAGCCAGCCTTGATGGTGTGCGAACCAATAACCTTGGTGTAGTTGTCGTAGATCGCAGGATCCTTCTTGGTTGCGCCGAAAGCGCCGCTTTGGAAGGAGCCATCAAAGGAGAATTCCTCGATGTTCGGGAAAGCGCCGCCCCATGGGCCTTCGAAGTTGGGGATCTGGTCGGCGGTGTGACCAAAGAGTCCCTTTACGTTGAAGCCCAGAGCCGAACGGCTGACGGCTTTGGGGTTGGAGAGGGTGCTGGGGTTGATGTAACGGGCCAACGTGAACACGAATTCGTTCGTGGTCGTCGGGCTGAAGACGTGGGTGAAGTTTGCCATGACCTCCTGCGAAGTCGTAGCCGCAACGACGTTCGAGGGATACGGCAGAGTCCACGGTGGAGTCCACCAGACACCGACCGGGTGCTGGTCATTTTCGATTTGCCGAGTGTAAGAAACAGACAGTTTCGTGTTATCGCTGATGGCGTAGTCGACCTTGCCAGTTGCTTCCCAACGGTTTTGAGGAACGGTACTGATGTACTGATAGTTGTTCCAGCCGTTGCTCGCCGAAGGAGTGATATTCGACTTGGGCATCAAGGCCGCAATGCCAACGATGTTGGGATCATAGTCGCTGGTGGGCATTGTCGTGGTTCCGGTTGGCAGACCGTACGGCTTCGAGTATGCGTACTGCCAGACCGACGAACTCGAGAGGCAACTAAAGAGAGTCGTGTTGCTTCCGCAACCCGATACTGGAGTGGTTCCGGGAATGCCGTTGATCGTGTTTTCGCTGAAGTCACCGGCCAACTGTTCCGCGGTTGGCACGTTGTAGTTGATCGGACTCGCAGCGGGGTGCTGGTCCATGTATTCATAGCCGCCCCAGAAGAATACTTTCTGCTTGCCGCGGTTCAGGAACGGAATGGGACCGCCGACGTTGCCGCCGATGTAATAGTAGTGTTCGTCAGAGTTGGGAATGCCCTGGCTGTGCGCGTAAGCGTCGTCAGAGTTCAGAGCGCTATTGCGGGCGTAAAGGTAGCCCTCGCCGTGGAACTGATTTCCGCCGCTTTTGCTGAAGGCCTGAAAGATCACGGGCCCCTTGGCGTATTCCGCGCTGTAGGAAGACATCAGGACTTTGACTTCGGAAACCATGTCCTGGTTGATGTTGGCGATCTGTGTGCCGGCGTTGCCGGGATCGACCAGGTTCGCGCCGTCAAGCATGAACGCCATCGCACCGTTAGGCTGCGTGCCGTTGGCAGAATAGGCTCCGACTGGACCGTTATTGGTGCCGACGACCTTATCATTGAAGGAAGAACCTTGGGAGAGGCCGTTGGTAAGGGCCATTCCTGGCATAACCTTCAACAATTCGCCAGCATCACGACCGACAATCGGAGTGTCCTGAATTAATTCCGTATTCAGGGTCGTGCTGACCTCGGCGTTATCGGGGATGACGGCGTCTGCGCCAGCCTTAATTTCGACGGTTTCGGAGACGTTTCCGACTTCGAGTTTGATGTTGGAGAGGGTATGGTTGTCGCCTTGGGAGAAGGTAATGCCGCTCCGTTCCCACGTCTTGAACCCTGGGGCCTCGATGGAAACCGTGTAGGAGCCGGGTTGAACGGCGGTGACCGAGAAGTAGCCGGAGCCGTTCGATACAGTGGTACGGATATCGCCCGAGGCGGCATTCTTCATGGTTACTTTGGCATTGGGCACGACAGCACCAGCCGAATCAGCAACGGTGCCGGTTAACGTTCCAGTGAGCTGCTGGGCAATACCGACCGAAACCAGCAGGATGAGTACCAGCAGGCCCGTGAGAGCGCTGCCGACCGTTCGGACCCCTGCGTGAAAAGTGGACTTAATCATTGACCCTCCGCCTCCACAGCCTAGTGGCGCTGTATCTGGCTGCCTAAAACGGCCTACGTCTGTTATGTGGGTAATACAAACACACTACTTCTGGAACAGGACCTTTTAACCCCTGTGAAGAGCGACTGTCAAGAAGAAAAAACGTTTTTCCTCAAACAAATAACGTTTTTCCTTCCACTTCGGGATCAGGGGCGGAAATGGGTGTAGACTACGTAGGCTTTTTGGGGTGTGATGGACGGGTTCGAGGTGGGTTATGTCGCGAATTCTCCTCTTTGTTGCCGCTGGGTTTGGTTTTTTGGCCGCTCTTCCCCTCCTTTCTCAGACAAGCTCGAGGCAAGCACCGACTGGTCCCGTGATTCACACGACCACGCGGGAAGTTGTGCTGGATTTAGTGGTGCGGGATAAGCACCGACATCCGGTCACAGATTTGCGGCCGGACGAAGTAGAGGTCTACGAAGATGGGGTGCGGCAGAATGTGCGGGTCTTTCAGGAGGTCGGCGGCAAGGAGCAGCTCGCGAGCGAGCAGAATGCCGCGATCAAGAAGAGCCAAGCGCCTAGTAGCGTAGAAGAGCATCCGGCGGCACTGAATTCGATGCGACAAGTCAATTTTGTGTCGGTTGTGTTTGCCGACATTGCTCCGCTAAACCTTGAATTTGCGCGGCGCGCGGTACAAGAGTTCCTGAAGAGTGACACACTGCCCAATACTTACGTCACGATTTACAGATTGGACCAGCGTCTCGGAGTGATTCAGTCCTATACAAGCGACAAGGACTTGCTCGCCAAGGCTGTCGATCAAGCTGCCACCGGGTTGCATTCGCAACTGGGTACAGGTCCGTCATCGGTGGTATCGAGCAGCGTGGTGGCGACGCTGCAGGCGCAAGCAGAAAACATTCTGGCTTCACCCACGACGGGTCAGGCGACGACGCAAGCGGTTCAGAACGAACTCAACAATCCGCTCGCGGCGATTTCAAAGGATCCATTATTTTCTGCGAACGCCGCGTCTGAAGATGTTTCCGTGACGCTGGGGACCGCTATCCTGACGCAAGCCCTGTTGGCGAAAGGGCTCCGTTTCATGACAAATTTGTCTGACGGGATGAATTCGATGGATGCCCTGCGAGCCCTTGTGAATAGCCAGGAGAAACTGCCAGGACGGAAGATCGTTCTATATCTGGCCGACGGGCTGCAGCTTCCGATGAACCGGCATGAAGTCGTGAGCGACTTAATCAGTTATGCCAACCGCGTGGGAGTGTCATTTTATACCGTGGACACGCGAGGTTTGAACGTTGACGATCCGATGGCGGACGCGCTGGCAGCGCAGAAACGAACGGGCGCGGAGAGCACCTTGGCCCACACCGATCCGCATACCCAGCTTTTTGAGGACGATGACGTCCAATTAACGGCCGTGGCTAGCAAGCAGCTGGCGATGCGGGAGCTGGCCGAGGCGACGGGCGGTTTCGCGGTCACCAACACGAACGAAATCGCACTGCCTATGCAGCGCATGATGGAAGACATCCGTACCCATTATGAGATGGCGTATGCACCAACATCCACGTTATATGACGGACATTTTCGGAAAATTGAAGTGAAGGTCAATCGACCGAAAGTCACGGTGCAAACGCGAAGAGGGTATTATGCGGTTCCGGAGCTGAATGGAGAGCCGCTGCAACCTTATGAGCTCCTGGCTTTGAATGCGATGAATAAACAGCCGGCGGAAGAGGTTTTTCCTTACGAATTCGCGGCAATGAAATTCAGGCCTGAGCAGCAAGCCGTCGAGTACGAGGTGACGTTCGAAGTGCCGCTGTCGGGGCTCAAGCCTGCGTCCGACGCAAAAACCGGGGAAGCGCATTTTCAGGCAGGGCTGGTGGCGTTCATCCACGACAGTTCCGGCGAAGTGGTCGGAAAAGTCAGCCGGGAGTTGGCTCGCGATGTCCCGAAGTCCTCGCTGTCGCAATTGGGGAACGACCGGATTCTGTATGCGCAGCCGGTGCAGCTCGCGCCTGGTCATTATGTGATCGACACGGCTGTTACCGACGAACCGAGTGGAAAGACCTCGGTTAAGAGAGTGTCGCTCTTCGTCAATCCAGCTAAAGATCTATCGTTGAGCTCACTGCAATTGGTGAGACGCTTTGAGCCCCTGAGCGGGCCGCGGAATCCACTCAGTCCATTCGAGCTGGAGAATGGTCGCATCACCCCGACCCTGGCCGATTCTGTGGCCGCTGGGCCGGTAAGTTTGTACTTCGTCGTGTATCCGTCGAAACCGGAAGATGCATCCGCGACGAACGTAACGTTAGAATTATTGCGAGACGGGAAAGAGATCGCGCGCAAGCCGCTGAATCTGGCGTCGCCGGACGCCGACGGATCGATTCCAATGTTGGTGCAATTGTCTCCAGACCCAGGGCAGTGCGATGTTCTGGTGACCGCAAAACAGGGGACATCGATTGCGCAGTCGAGCTTGTCGGTCAGGATTCAGTAGGGCTGAATTTTTGGTGACAACGTTCTCTGGGGTTCGCGCTAGAATCTCGACCAGAAAACGGCTGATTTATCGGAGCTGTCTCACTGGGGCTGGTCATGGCTGCGGCAACTTTGCTGCGAAGTCGCTTCCTTCTTGCGAACGCTCTGCTCGTTTGCGCGGCCGCGAATCTTCCTGGACAGAGCATTGCGCCTCCGATTATTTCGGGCAACCCAGACGAGGCGAGGACCAAGACTAAAGATCTCATCTTCAAAACGAGCGTCCGACGCGTGATTGTCGACGTGGTTGTGTCCGACTCCTTTGGCCGACCGGTTTCCGGGCTCAAGGCCGACGATTTTGCAGTCAAAGAAGACGGTCAGCCACAGAAGGTTCGATCCTTCGATGTCCATGATTTCGATCCGTTATCAGATTCGCTCCCGAAATTACCCGCCGCTCTTCCTGCCAACACCTTCGTGAACGTCCCTGCGGGCCCGGAGCGAGGGCCGCTCTATGTGCTGTTACTCGATCTGCTGAATATGGAGATATCGGACCAGCCTACGGCGCGCAAACAGTTGCTGGAGTTTATCCGGAACAAGCCGGACGGAACGCGGTTCGCAATTTTCGTGCTGAGCGATCGCCTTTACCAGGTGCAGGGATTCACCGAAGATCGCAAGGTGCTGGTTGAGGCTGTTGATCCCAAGAATCCGCATTCGCGAATTCCCAAGATCTTTCTTTATGCGGACAACTATCGTCCGTACATTTCGACGCCGGGCGTCTTCGCACAGATTGGGAATTACCTGGCGGATCTGCCGGGGCGGAAAAATCTGATCTGGTTTTCGGGGTCGTTTCCCTCCGCGATTGTGGCGAGTTCTGATCCCAACATCGAGGCGCTAAATGTTGACGATCAAATCAAAGAGGCGACGGATAGTCTAACGCGAGGGCGTGTTGCAGTGTATCCGGTGGATGTTCGCGGAGTGGTGGCAATGAGTCCGATGGCGAGCGATTCTGCACCGCCGGGAAACGGGGCAGGCATGGCCGCTGCCGCGATGCTCAACGCGACGTATATGACGGAAGAGGAGATTGCCCGGTCGACCGGTGGGCGTGCGTTCCACACTACAAATGATTTAGCGAGCGCGCTGACCGCGGCGACGGAAACGGGTGGACGTTACTACACGTTAACTTATTCTCCAAGCAATCAGGACTATGACGGGAAGCTGCGGCACATTCAGATCGAGGTTTTGAGGAAAGGATGCCGCCTCGAGTACCGGCGATCGTATTACGGTAACGCGGATCCAAGAAAGACGGAGGCTGTAAAAGAGAAGAGGTTCTCCGCGGAACTCGCGCCTCTGGGATTGGACAAACCGTCGGACTCGTTGTTCCCCAACATGCAGCACGGCGCGCCGATTGCGCACCAACTGTTGTTTCGGGCACACATCCACACTTTGTCGGCTGGGGCGAAGGCGACTCATGAGCAAATGACGAAGTTGGCGGATCAGGCCGATGCGGCTGGAGAACGGGCCAAAGCAGCCGAGGCCAAGCACACCCGACCATCGAAGTTGCAGACCTATCAAATTGATTACACAATTGCCGCGCGATATCCGCTGTTGGAGATCGCGGCTGCTGCGTACGACGATGACGGAAAGATTCTCAATTCGGCGATCCAAAGAGTGATGGAAGAACGAGAGAAGTTCCCTGAAGCGCCCAAAGGTGGAGCGATTTACCGCGTACGGCAGCAGTTTGATGTGCCCGTAAACGCGGCGACGGTGCGGGTTGCGGTGCGCGACGTGGCAACAGATAACGTGGGAGCGCTTGAGATAAAGTTGCCGCTGGCTCCCGATGGAGCGGCCACAAGTACCGCCGAACACCCTGCGGAGCCCGGGACCAAGTCCGAAGATCCGGAGAAGCCGTAACGGATGAAGCACCGGATGCATTTGATGAGCTATATTTGTTGAAACTTTGTCGGATACCACTGGAACTGGGGAAATGTTCATCAATGGCCGCGCCAGGGAGCCGGTCTCTCTTGCTCTTGCAGCGGCTTGTCTGCTGTTCGCGTGCTTTTCGAAGTCCGTTTCGGCCCAGGCTAATCCTGCCAGTTTTTCTGATGTAGTTGCGCGGGCAACTGCTGCGCGCGATGTCAACGACATTCCTCAGGCGATCGAGCTCTATCGGCAGGCACTGAAACTGAATTCGCAGTGGGCCGACGGGTGGTGGTTCATTGGGTCGCTCGAATATGGAACGGGCGCGTACAGCGAAGCCGAAGGGTCGCTCTCGCATTATCTGGAGCTGACTCCGAATGCCGCGCCGGCGTTGGCGATTCGAGGGCTTTGCGAATTCGAAAGCGGAGAATATCCGAAGTCGCTCGCGGATATTGAAAGGGCACTGGCGTTGGGTGCGGCGAACCAGTCCCGCAACGAGAAGATTCTGCGCTACCACGAGGCCTTGCTGCTCACGCGTACGGGAAGATTCGAAGATGCGCTGCGGAGCTATGCATTCTTCAGCCGGGAAGAGCCAAACCCGGAGTTACTGATCGCGGTAGGGCTAGCGGGGTTGCGCACGCCGTTGCTCCCAAAAGAACTGAAGGCAGACGAACAGGATCTTTATGCGTCCACGGGAAAAGCCGCGCTCGATTTAATGAAGCGCGATAAAGAGGCGGCGTGGCCGGAGTTTCAAAAGATTTTCGAAAGGACTCCCGCGGTGCCGAACGCACATTATTTATATGGATACTTGCTCTACGCCTCAGATCCTGAGGAGGCGGAGGTAGAACTCAAGAAAGAGTTGGAAATCAATCCCAAGAACGCGGCCGCAGAAGTCATGCTGGCGTGGATTCCGCTGATGAGGAATGACGGCAGCGATGCGTTGCCTTATGCGCAGAAAGCGGTGGGGGAAGATCCGTCGTTAGCCAGCGCACAATTAGTGTTGGGGCGGGCCCTCACAGAAACGGGCGACTCGAAGGACGGAATCGGGCACTTAGAGAAGACTGCGCAACTGCAGCCAGACAATCTCGAAGTACATCTGGCTCTCGCCAAGGCGTACTCGAAGTCGGGGCGCAAAGAGGATGCGCGGCGCGAACGTTTACTGTGCCTTGAGATGACCAAGAATGATACGGCGCCGACTACACATCCTTAGCTCGCTGGCGGTTTTGGTGGTTGCGCTTGTGGCTATCACGGGTTCTTCCGGGGCGCCGCCTCCGAAGACGGAGACGGCATGTGCTTCCTGCCACCGGGAGCGATCGGAGAGCCAGCCGCAGACGCCTATGGGGCGGGCGATGGCGCTGCCGGGAGCGAATCCGGTTTTGCGGGATGTCCCGAAGACGACCGTTCGCAAAGGTCCGTATACCTATACAGTGGAAACTCACGAGGGGCAGAGCACGTACAGCGTGACCGATGGAACACGCACAATCACGCTGCCGATTCCGTGGAATTTTGGAGCGGGCGCCCAGACCTGGATCCTGGAGCACAACGGCCACCGCTACGAGAGCGCGGTGAGCTATTATCCGTCGATTCCTGGGCTGGATTTTACAACTGGCGATGAAGATTTGAAGCCGCAGAACCTGGACGACGCCGTCGGGCGGGAAATCTCGGTCGCGGAGCAGAAAGTTTGTTTTGGCTGCCATACGAGCAATTCTCTTGTGAATGGAAAGCTGACGCTCGAATCGCTGCGGCCGGGCGTGACATGTGAGCATTGTCATGCGGGAACGAGCGGTCATCTGAGTGACGCGCTGAACGGGGAATTCGATTCTCCGCCGCCGGATTTAAGGAAATTATCGTCGGAGGACATCTCAAACTTTTGCGGGCAATGCCATCGGACCTGGGAAACCGTGGTGCGCAATCACTGGCGCGGCGAACTGACAGTCCGTTTTCAGCCTTATCGATTGGCCAACAGCAAATGCTTTGACGGAACGGATCCTCGGATCAGTTGCATCGCGTGCCACGACCCGCATGTGGATGTTGTCCGGCAAGATTCGTCTTACGATGGAAAGTGTTTGGCGTGCCACTCGGCAGGGGCGGGTTCTGCGGCCGTGCCAACCAGTGATTTGATCCATCCGCGAACGTGCCCGAAAGCGAAATCAGATTGCGTGAGTTGTCATATGCCGAAGGTGAAGCTGCCGAACGGACACCTAACGTTTACGGATCATCAGATTCGGATCGTCAAGGCCGGGGAACCGTTTCCGAATTGAGCGGTGCGGATGATTTCTCCGGGTAGATCGCAATCAAATGATTGCGCACTTTGGGGTGCAGCAGCTTTCCGTTCGTTCGGGAAAAGAGCACTTGAGACTCCTGCACGGGCATATGGCAGTCAATGCAATTCGCGGAAATCTTCTCGCCCAGTTTAGGAAATTCGCCACATTGCTTTGCTTGATGGCAGGTCAGGCAAGTAGAAGAGAATGCAGCTGCGTCACGCTGCGTGGTGTGCGGGTCATGGCACGTCGTACAAGTTAGAGTGGTCGTCGACTGAAAACAGCGACTCTTGCGGAGGAGTTGAACCTGGTTTCCGTGAACATCAACTGCGTCCTCTGCGCTGACGTAAGGAATGTCGATGTAGTCCCGCAGATCATCTCCCGGCAGAAATGAAAGAGAAGGGGCAATGGGCGTGCCATTCCCCGAATGACAAAGACCGCAGACGTCTGTTTGACGGTCGCGATCGAGCTTGGTGGGATTGACGATCGCTTCGGGTGTCCCGGTTGCAAGATGGGGCGTTTGATGATGCAGGGCGACATGCTTTTGTCCCGGACCGTGACATTTTTCGCACATGATTCCCAATACCAGACTGGTCTTGCGATAACGGTTGACTGGTGGAGGCATCCATTCGAAATAACTGGCGTGGCATTCCAGGCAGCGAGGAATGATGTCTTTGTCGAAGTGAGGAGAGCCGTCGGGATAGCTTGGACTGTTGACCCAACCGTCGGTCTCGGTCCAGTAGGTCACGGGTAGTTGAAAGAGGAGATCGCCTTTCCAGAAAAGATAGGTCTGTCCACGGCGACCGGAGCCGGTCACGACGTCAATGCGCTCGGTGCGTGAGATGGTCTTGCCAGGGCCAGGCTCTTCAATCGCACTCTGAAAATATCCGGAGGAACTTTTCGTCATTTCGAAGTGCAGGTATGGATTCGACGTGCGGAGAATATTGGAACCAGGAGAAAAACTGCCTTTCATCGTCTGAGCGCTCGGCCAACTCGAGGTGTGGTGATGGGCCGTTTGCGAATAGGCTTTGGCCTCTTCCTCGTGACAGGAGCGGCACGCCTGGTCTCCGGCATATTGGGTGCGCGAGGGCGGCTTCTTGGCAGCGGACGGAACTCCGGCTTGAGAAGCCTGCGGGCGAGCAGGAGGCGGCGTCAGCGCGAAAAAGAGGAGCAGAAGAGAAAACTGCAAGACTCCCGTGGAGGAATGGCTCTCGCCCCGAAACAACTCCTTATCCTTCCTGATGCCCCAAATTGCCCGAGATCGCTTGCAGGTCGCGCAGTTGCTCTATTATGCTCAAATGTCTGAGACGTGTCACTGTTGAGGCTCGCCGAGGCGATTACTGGCGCATTGATGCATTCTGGGCTTCTGAAGTCGAGTTTGATTCTCGCAGCCGTCCTGGCCGCAACTCCCGCAATTTTCGCCTGCACCGGTCCGAAAGCACTGGAGGATAAAGTACGCCTTCAGCCGGATGGCGATACCTATGCAGAGATTGGGAACTGGTTCGGCGACCGAAAGCAGTACGACTGCGCACTGGAAGCCTTTCAAAAGGGACTCAAGTTAGAGCCTGGGTCGGCCAAACTTTACTATCTTGTAGGTCTGACGCTCTACGCATCCGGGCATCCCGATCAAGCCGCTGAGCCACTCGGGAAATCGATCTACTTGATGCCCGATGTTCTCAAGCCGCACCTGCTGCTGGCATCGGCGCTCGACGAGCTGCAACGTCACCAGGAAGCGCTTTCGGAGTGGGAAGCTGCTTTGCGGATCGATCGTCACTCCGTTGAGGCATTTGATGGGATGAGCAAGTCGCTTATGGCGCAAGGCGATTTTGTGTCCGCGATCGAATTGCTGACGAACGCTCCGCACAACGAAACTTTGACACTTGATCTCGCGGTGGCGTACGGACGGGCGAGGATGCTGGACCGGGCGGAGGAAGTATTGACGGAGGCATTGAAGCGAAACCCGTCGTCGCTGCCGCTGACGCAGGCGCTGGTGACGGTGTACGTCAATGAAGTTCATTACGAGAATGCGGTCAATCTTTCGGCGAAGTCGGCACGTCTTCATCCGACGAATGTTGATGCGCAGCGGCTGTATTTGCGAGTTCTTGTATTGAACGGAGATTTCGCTACGGCGCGTCCAATCGCGCGGAAATTACTGGCCGCCCATCCCAAAGATTTCGACTTTTTATACCTGAATGGAATTCTGGAAAACGAAGGTGGGGAATTCGCGCAGGCCCGCAAGCATCTGGAGGCAGCGATCGCGATTGATCCCAACTACTACAACGCCCATTACAACCTCGGGCTGGTGCTGGTGGAGCTGAAAGATTTTCCCGCAGCCAAAGAGCATCTGGAAAAAGCGATTGAACTTGGGGCGACGGAACCGCAGGTTCATTTCAAGCTGGCGACTGTATTGAGGACACTGGGAGAAAACGATCAGGCCAAAGAGCAGCTAAAGTTATATCAAGAGGGAACTCAGGCGAAGAACAATCGCACTCTGGCGGCGTCGAAGTCGGCGGAAGCGGCAAAAGAAATGGCAGCCGGAAATGCGGCCAAGGCTGTTTCGTTGTATCGCGAAGCGTTTGAGGCGACTCCAAAGGACGCAGTGCTCGGTTATAAGCTGGCGCTGGCGCTGGACCGTACTGCTGACACTGCGAGCGAGAGGACCGTGCTGGAACAAGTGGTTCAAATCGAACCGGGCTTCGCGCTAGCGCAAAATCAGTTGGGATATCTCGACTCAAAAGACGGAGATCCTGCGTCGGCGGAGGAGCATTTTCGACAGGCCGTGCATGCTGCGCCCGGTTACACGCAGGCTTGGATCAGCCTCGCAGCGACCTTGGGGATGGAATCGAAATTTCCGGAAGCGCAAGAGGCTTTGGAAAGCGCGCTCAAGATCGAGCCTGATAACACAGAAGCACAGCAGCTCCGTAAAGATCTGACGATCGCACAACAGCAGCGCTGACTACGACGGGAAGCCCAGGATGCCGGCGTGACGAAATTCCGAAGGACTGATTGGACTCGGCGCCGCTTTTTGCACACGGCACCAGTCATTCTGGCGCCCTTTCTGCTTCCCATGGAGTTTCGCGGTGCCACCAAAGCTGCGAAGCAGACTCCGTTCTCCCGCTTCGTCGACGTGGCCGAGCAGGCAGGCCTCACCAAGACGATGTTCTACGGCGATCCCGATCACAACACGTTCATCATTGAGGTGAATGGCGGCGGCTGTGCGTTCTTTGATTACGACAATGACGGATGGATGGATGCTTTCATTCTCGGCGGCCGACGGCTCGAAGGGATTCCTCCGGGAGCAAGCAACCGGCTTTATCACAACAACAGGGACGGCACATTCACCGATGTGACCGCCAAAGCCGGGTTGACGGACGCAGGCTGGGCATGCGGCGTGTGCGTAGGCGACTACAACAATGACGGGTTCGAGGATCTCTATCTCACTTACTACGGGCAGAACAAACTGTACCGGAATAACGGGGATGGCACATTCACAGATGTAACGGAGAAAGCAGGACTCAAGGATTCGAAGACTCGTTTTGGTTCCGGCTGTACCTTCGTGGATTACAACCGCGATGGTCTCCTGGATCTGTTCGTTTCCAATTATGTAGAGATTGATATTGCGACAGCTCCGCGGCCATCGCTGCAGATTCCGAACTGCAACTTTGAAGGCGTACCCACCAATTGCGGCCCGGGCGGCTTGCCGATGCCGTATCACTCCCTGTATCGAAACAACGGAGACGGAACGTTCACCGATGTGTCGAAGGAGTCGGGAGTGGCCGGGTTGCGGGGATCGTATGGATTCACGGCGGTTGCTTTTGACGCCGACGAAGATGGGTGGCAAGACATCTTTGTCGCGTGTGACGCGACGGCGAGTCTTCTTCTGATGAACAACCACGATGGAACGTTTCGCGAAGAGGGACTGTTGCGCGGACTCGCGCTCAGCACGGAAGGCCAGCCGATGGCCGGCATGGGAGTGGGGATCGGCGACTATGATCTTGACGGCCACATCGATCTGGTGAAAACGCATTTTGTAAATCAGCCAACAGGGCTCTACAAGGGCAACGGAAAAGGCGAGTTCGAGGACGTCGCCTCTCACGCCGGGTTGGCGGCGGAACGACGGTTCACGAGTTGGGGCACGGGGTTGGTCGACCTTGACAACGACGGGTATCCCGATATTTTTATAGTGGCTGGAACGGTTGCTCCGGAACTTGAGCGCGTGTACGCGAAATATCCGGCAAAGAATCCTCGGATCATTTTTCGCAATCAGGGCGACGGAACATTTGTCGAGTTGGGCGACGAGATGGGGCCGGCGATTTCGGCGAAGCACATCAGCCGCGGATGCGCTTTCGGCGATTTCGACAACGATGGCGATCTGGACATCCTGATCATGAATCGCAACGAGCCGCCGAGCTTGCTCCGCAACGATGCTCCTGCGGGTAATCATTGGTTGAAGGTGTGGCTGGAGGGGACGAAGAGCAATCGGAGTGCGATCGGCTCGCGCGTGCTGGTGCGCTACGGAGGGAAAGTTCAGACGCAGTGCGTGACCAGCCAGTCCAGTTTTCTTTCGGCGAACGATCCGCGTCTGCATTTTGGTTTGGGCGCCATGACTACGGCGGATATCGAAATCCATTGGCCGACAGGCGCGAGCGAAACTCATAAGGCCGTCGCGGCTGATCAGTTGGTGACGATCCGCGAGGGTGCGGGCATTGTGAAGGGGCGGCCGTTCCGGTAGGCATTCATGCACCTCCCGGTGCATACTATGCTCGCTTCCCGAATTCGTAGTCGCGTGGCGGTGAAGTGGAGCGTGCGATGAAACTCGATCGATCCCTGCTGATGACCTTGCCGAAGGTATTGCTTCACGAGCATCTCGATGGAGTGTTGCGTCCGGAAACTGTTATTGAGTTGGCCAACAGCGTGGGCTATACGGATCTTCCGACTGCAGATCCGGGAGCGCTGGCCTACTGGTTTCATCAAGGCGCAAATCAAGGAAGTCTCGCGAAATATCTCGAAGGTTTCAAACACACGATCGCCGTCACACAGACGGAAGAAGCATTGGAGCGGGTGGCCTACGAGCAAGCCGAAGATTTGAGCCGCGACGGCGTGGTGTACTACGAAACGCGATTCGCCCCGTTGTTTCACACGCAACGAGGCTTGACTCACCAGCAGGTCGTCTCGGCTGTCCTTAAGGGGATGGCACGCGGCCGCCAGGAGTTTGGCTTGCAGTCTGGATTAATCATCTGTGCAATGCGAAATATGAACGTGTCGCTTGAGATGGCGGAACTTGCAGTCGACTTCCGCGCGCGTGGAGTCGTGGGTTTCGATCTGGCGGGCGAGGAAGGTGGATATCCTCCGAAGAAGCACGTGGAGGCGTTTCACTATATCCAGAGAGAGAACTTCAACATCACGATTCATGCGGGGGAAGGATTCGGGAAAGAGTCCATTTGGCAGGCGATTCAGTACTGCGGCGCGCACCGGATCGGTCACGGCACGCGGTTGATTGAAGACATCGCGCTTGCGGACGGAAAGGCGGTAAAGCTGGGCGATCTGGCGCAGTACGTTCTGGACAAGAGGATTCCTCTCGAGATTTGTTTGATCAGCAACGTTCACACTGGAGCCACTCCGAGTCTCGAGCAGCATCCTTTCAAGATTCTTTATCAGGAAAAGTTTCGAGTCACTCTCAATACTGACAACCGGCTCATGAGCGACACGAGCATGACAAAGGAGTTTGAGGCTGCTGCGGCAACGTTTGGACTGGCGGTCGACGACTTCGAGAAGATTACGATTAATGCAATGAAGAGTGCATTTCTACCTTATAACCAGCGTTGCGACGTGATTTATAAAACCATCAAGCCGGGATATGCGCGGATTCGAGAGGGGATGGCGAAATGAGGCGCGTCTCTCGATGTGTCGTTGCATTCGTCGCCTTTGTAGCGATCGTGATGAATACCGCTGGTGCTCAGTCTGGTACTGCTACTCAGCCGATCCCGGTGAAAGTTGTTGTGGTCACGATGTTCGAGCGTGGAGAAGATACCGGCGACGTTCCGGGCGAATATCAGTTGTGGGTTGAGCGGGAGCACCTCGACCAGATTTTTCCGCTGCCGGCCGCCTACCGGCACGTACGGATGAACAAAGATGGAGTGCTGGGCATGGTCACCGGCGTTGGCACTGCTAAGGCAGCCGCTTCGGTGATGGCCCTCGGGCTCGATTCGCGGTTCGATCTGACTAAGGCGTATTGGATCGTTGCGGGAATTGGCGGAGGAGATCCAGCGGATGTGTCCTTAGGGTCGGCTGTGTGGGCCGATTACGTGGTCGATGGTGATCTGTCTTTTGAGATCGATGGTAGGCAGATTCCGGAGAGTTGGCAGACCGGATACGTGCCGCTTCGGAAGGGAACTCCTTACGAACAGCCGATGACGGCCGACTACGGCGAGATGTATACGCTCAACCCGGAGTTAGTGGCTTGGGCGCTGCACCTGACGGAGCACATCGTCCTCCCGGATTCGGATAAGCTCCGGCAGTTTCGATCGCGCTTTCCGGAGTTTCCGAATGCGTTGAAGCCGCCTTTTGTGACCAGAGGCGCGACGCTCTCAGCCGGAACTTTCTGGCATGGATCGAAGCTTGATGATTGGGCGAATGCGTGGACTCGCTACTACACAAGTGGAAAAGGAAACTACATGGTCGCCGCCATGGAGGATACGGGCACGATGCAGGCGCTGACCTTTCTGAGCAAGGCGGGCCGCGTGGATTTGCAGCGGGTCCTCGTGCTGCGGACAGTGAGTAATTACGATCGCGAGCCATCAGGTACGACTGTCGCAGACAGTTTGAAGGAAATGGTCTCGGGTAATTATTCCGCGTACATGCCCGCGTTGGAGGCGGCCCAGACGGTGGGCGATAAAGTCGTGCGCGACATCGTCGAACATTGGACTGAGCGCCAGAGCGCGCTTCCACATACCTGGTAGACGAAATCTAGGCAGCTAGTGTCGCTAGTGTTTCCGCCAATATCAGCGCTCCGCGGGCGATGTCCTCCGGCGAAGAGTATTCATCCGGGCGGTGACTGTAGCCGTTCCGGCAGGGAATAAATAACATTGCCACCGGCGCGATTTGCGACATGAAGAGCGAATCATGATAGGCGCGGCTCGTCATGGTGAGGAAATCGAAGCCATGCTTCCTGCAGGCTTCACTTAGAGCGGTGACGACGGTGGCGCCGGATTCTGCAGGAGCGTCCGCGTTCAGCAGTTCGATATGAATCTGAACCTGGCGCTTGGCTGAAGTTGACTCGCACGATTCTTCTAATCGTCGAATGACGGCGTCGCGGCGTTGAAGGTCGGTATCGCGAATGTCGACGCTGAGGCGGACTCTGGCTGGGATGCTATTGACGGCGCCGGGAAAAACGTCGCAGATACCGACGGTAGCTACGGTGTCGATCGCTCCGCTGGTTCGCGCGGCATCTTCAAGGGCCAGAATCAATTCGGCGCCGGCGCAGAGAGCGTCACGGCGATCGGGCATCAAAACTCCACCCGCATGTCCGCCTGAGCCTTCGATCACCACGCGCAGACTCGCTGGAGCTGCGATGCGTTCGACAATGCCCAACTGTTTCTGCTCGCGTTCAAGGATCGGGCCCTGCTCGATGTGCAACTCGACGAAGGCCTCGTAGTAGCCGCCTGCCAGCTTCACATCTTCCAGTTCGCCAATGAGTCCGGCGCTGCGGCGAACGGTTTCTAAGTTTCCGCCGTCGTTGTCCGTTAACTTTCTTGCGCTCTCCGTTGAAAGGGTCCCTGACAACAAACGGCTACCGATACATCCAATGCCAAAGCGGGTGGGTTCTTCGGAAGTGAAAATCAGAAGCTCGATCGAATGCCTGGGGCGGAAGCCTGCGCGCTGCAATGCGCGAATCGCTTCGAGTCCGCCGAGGACTCCGACGACGCCGTCATATTTTCCTGCGTTCGGAATCGCATCGATGTGAGAGCCGGTTCCGACAGCAGGAACCTGAGGATCGGAGCCAACCCAACGTGCGAATGTGTTGCCGGCTGCGTCGTCGCGCAGGACGAGTCCCGCATCCGAACATTGTTTCTTGACCCAATCGCGCGCCTTGCGCTCAGTGGGAGTGAAGACGACACGGGTGACGGCGGGCGGTTCGGCGTCCGAGAAAGTGGCGAGTGCCTCGATTTCGGAAGTGAGACGTTCTTGATCGATTGCCAGTTTCATCGAGCGTTATTCAGCGGATGCCGGTTCCAATCTTTGTAGATGAGATATTTCGCTGGCACTTTTCCGATGGCGCCAAACCATTGCGGACACCAAGGGCCCATCCAGATGAAGTCTCCGGCGGTCACTGGATACCATGAGTCGCCAAGCCGGTAGATTCCTCCACCTTCGAGCATGATCAAGCCGTGTTCCATGACGTGAATCTCGACCTGGCTGAGTGCGGCTCCGGGGTTGTAAACCATGGTGTTCACCGCGAAATCGAAACTCATTTCATCTGGCAACAGGCATTTCACTTGGAGGTCGGGATCATCGTTCAGCGCGTGTGAAGCGATGTTGTCCTCGCTGGAGATAATGGCGCGGGGCGGTTCGACTTCTGCGACGGTCTTGTAGTGTTTTTCTATAACGACGACGCGGCTCGCGGTGGTGGACACCAAGCTGTGCGATGTGCCCTCTGGAATGTAGGCGTATGCGCGGGACTTAAGCTGAGTTTTCTTGCCGCCGACTTCCAGATTGATTTCGCCATCGATGACATAGAGGAATCGCTGGGCTGTGGTGCCGCCCAATTCTCCACCGACTTCGAACTCTGCCGTGTATTGCGTGAATGCGGCGCCCAGAGCAGATCCGGCGTGCACGACGGCCATACACTTCTTCATGCCTGGCAGAGGCGTCCGGACAAAAGCGTCGGGAGTCAACAGGAGATGGTTGCGATGCTGCGAGCTTCGCGTTTGTCCAAGTTCGTTGAGAGCGGGATTATGCACGGAGTGTCCTTGTCTGGAATGTAGGAGCCGATGCCAATTGATTCAACAAATGCAGGCCGCACTCGATGGCCAGAGCTACGTCATCGACAGAAACGGACTCGGCCGGATCGTGGCTGACGCCGCCGGGGGTGCGCAGGAAAATCATCGCCGATGGAACTTTTTCCTCCAGAATCATTGCATCGTGTCCAGCTCCGCTGACCATGCGATGCGGCTGGCAACCTGTTTTGGCGATCGCTGCCTCGACTTGACTCACAAGGAACGGATCCATCGGCACGGATGGCTGATTCATGAGTTGTTTTGAGCGTACCGACAAACCACGGCGCTGGGCAATCTCATGGGCGTGACGAATCATATTCTCCACTGCCCGCTCTCGGATTTTGTCGTCGCGGTGGCGAACGTCGAGAGTAAGTAGCGTTTCGCCTGCGATGACGTTGGTCGCCCCAGGCTTTGTTTGGACGGAGCCAACTGTAGCGACCAGGTCCGGAATGGCTTTGGCCGCGTGCTCGACCGCTGTAATCCACTCGGCTGCAGCCGTGACGGTGTCGAAGCGGAGATGCATCGGAGTTGTCCCAGCGTGATTCGAGCGTCCGGCGAAGACCAATTCCAAACGACTTTGGCCGGCAATCGTTTCCACTGCAGCGAGAGGAAGGTGCAGGGTTTCGAGCACTGGTCCCTGCTCGATATGAAATTCCAGATAGCCGCGGACGTTGTCGGGGAGACGTTCCTTGGGGATTCCTGCTGGGTTTAGGCCGAATTCTTTAATCGCCTTTCGAACCGAGATTCCATCGGCATCGACAATGTCCAACAGCGCGTCATCGATCCGACCGACTAACGCGCGGCTGCCGATAAACGGGATGCCGAAGCGAACGCCTTCTTCTTCAGAGAAGCCAACGATCTCGATAGCGTAGGGGAGACGGCGCCCATCGAGTGCTTCCAATAACGCGACGGCGAGCACCACGCCCAGAATTCCGTCGTAAGCTCCGGCATTGGGGACGGTGTCGAGATGCGATCCGATCAAGAGCCTCGGAGCGTCGCTTTCTCCCGCAGAATAGAGAGCGCGAAGATTCCCGGCCGCATCAATTCGGACACTTGCTCGGAGGGGCTGCAGCCATTCAGCAAAAGCGCGATGAACGTCTCGCATGGGCTGAGATAGAAACGTGCGGCGGGTACTTCCGGAATCTTCCGAGAACGCCGCGAGAGTCTTGCAGCGGGCGATCACCTGCTGCGCGAGATGTGCCGTTTCTAGTCTCACTTGCTTCGCTGTGTTTCTGCGCTAGGCCTCGCGGATGAGCTTTGCGGCTCCCCATCCTAGAATGACGAGGGCCATCAGAATAGGCCACGCGTAATGGTTCCCGTAAGTGGCTACCGGATAGTGATTGCTCAACATCAAAAAGACGACGGGTACAGCCAGAAACGTGTTGTGCTTGGAGCGGAGCTTGGCCTGCGCTCCAAGCGACATGTCAAATTTCGTTCCGGCTGCTGCTGCGGCGATCATTTTGCGCTGCGCGGGAAGAATCCGGGACCAGACATTTGCGGTCATGATCGTGCCAAAGATTGCTCCGAGATGAATATACGCGGCGCGGCCGCTGAACACATGCAGAAGTCCCCACGATGCCATGGCTATCATGATCAGAGCGAACAAAACGAACGCTGTCGGCGACTTTCCCAAGGGAGAGAGAACGGCCAAATCGTAGATCAGCCAACCCGCGATGAGCGCTCCGATGCCGATTGCAATCCCCGTGCGTTTTGAAATGTCGGCGACGTCGGGATCAATCAGGCCGCTTCCGAGGTAGTAGACGAGAACGAGAAGCACCATACCGCCCAGCCAGGTCATGAGAGCTTCCCAGCGAAACCATCGGACCTGATCGGCGCTGACGCCGAGAGATTTCTTTTTCTCGACCGAATAGAAGCCGCCGCTGTGCACCATCCAAACTTCGAGAGAGGTTGCATCCGCGGAGGCTTTCTTTTCCAGGCGCGTGAACTGGCCGTCGAGCCATGTGAAGTAGTAGGTTTGGCCCACCCACATGATTCCGGCAAAGACGTGGAACCAGCGGAAACCAAGATTCAGCCATTCTCGAATTGAAAAATCCACTAAGTCCCCCGGTATGTGGTGTATCCATTCGCACTCAACAATAACGGAATGTGGAAGTGGGATTCACCGTCGCGCACCTGGAACGTAATCTCGACCACGGGATACAGCGAATCGATCTTAAGCGCTGAGAAATAACTGGCTGTATCGAAAACTAGACGATAAACTCCCGCCAGCAAATCGTCTCCCACGAGCAGTTGACTGCAGCGGCCGTCGCCGTCGGTACTCGCGGAACCGTGCGGACGCCAGCCTCCTGCTGCATCTCGTCTCTCAAGACGCACCAGCACGCCGGTGGCCGGTTGACCGCGGGACAGATCGAGAACGTGAGTCGATATGCGTTTCATGCTGAGAGCCATTTCCTTAATCGGATGTTCGTGATCTTACGCTGTTCCTCTGCAGCGGCTTGCAGTTCTGTAGCATCGTCATTCTGCAATCTGCGCCGGAGAATGTCGAGCATCTCGGGGGCCGACTTGCCAGTGGCGCAAACAATGAATACGCGGTTGAAGCGCCTTTCATATTCGTAGTTAGCTTTGGCCAGCGCAGAGAGAACCTTAGCGTTGGCGGCAGCTACATTCCTTTGCTCCTGTGCTGACCAACTCGCGGACTGCGGCGATGCTGCTTCTGGCGCTTTTTGCTCACCAATCCTTGGATGTTTCGAGAAGGCGTCCATCCAATCACGCGTTTGCAGACGATTCCATATCTCGTCGGAAGCCGCCAACAGTACGGCCTCATCGGGGAACGGCCTTCGAGAAGACATCGCGCGCGCCCACTCTGTTGAGCCGCAGCAAGGCAGAATTTCTCGCGCAGCTTCGTTGTCCGGAATCTGGTTCCACCGCGCCAGTACCTCGCTCACGCGCTTGGTCCACCGGCAGCAAGCTTCTGCAGGAATTCTGCGACGAGATTGCCAAGCACCGCCGAGCGATAAGCAGCGGTGGACCGGATGTCGTCTATTGGACGGATTTCGTCTGCGGCCGTTTCTTTTGCATGTCGGATGAGTACAGAGTCAATTATGTGTCCCTTTACAACTCGTTCTGTTTCCCTCAAACGCGAAGGGACGGGCGCGACGCTTCCGGCGCCGATCCGCACATCGCTGGCTTTGCCATTTGAGAGTTGGCCTAAGGCTGCTAAGCACACTTTTGAGATTGCCTGCGCGTTGCGCGCACCTACCTTGCGTGTATAGGAAATATATTCGGAAAAGCGGCGGGGAAGGCAGATGGCTCGAATGAGTTCGTCAGGGGCAAGTAGAGTCTTCTTGTAGCCCGTATGGAAGTCGACATAGGGTACCCGGCGCTCGCCGCGAACTGAAACCAGAATCAGCTCTGCTTCGTAGACAAGCAGGGCAGGCAGGGAATCGGCGGCGGGTGAGGCGTTGACGATGTTTCCGCCGAGCGTCCCCCGGTTCTGATTGGCAATGCCTCCAGTCCAGCCTGCAGCACTTGCCAGCAACGAAAACTCTTTCTGGACGATTTCGTGATTGCGAATCTGCGAATATGTGCAGGCAGCGCCGATGTGCAGCTCTCTATCGGACACTTCGATCTGACCTAGTTCTGGGAGGTTCCAGAGGCTGACCATTTTGCGTGCGGTCAGTTTTCCGGCTGCGTATTGCACCATCACGTCGGTGCCTCCGGCGATCGGTAGCCAAGTTCCAGGCTGGGCGGCAAGCAATGACACTACTGCCGATAAATTGCCGGGAGCTACGAGTTCGTAGTCGTTCGGATCGGCTCTCATCGAGTGCTTTCGCGAGCTGCGGCTTCCTGCACCGCTTCGAGAATCTGCGCGTACCCAGTGCAACGGCAAAGATTCCCCGAAAGCCCTTCCCGAATTTCTTCGAGGGTGGGTTGGAGATTCTTGCTTAACAGATGGCAGGTCGCCATGATGAAGCCCGGCGTACAAATCCCGCACTGCGCACCTCCGCAATCCAGGAAGGCCTGCTGCAATGGACGCAATCGATCTTTCTGAGCGATGCCTTCAATCGTAATTACGCTTGCGCCCTGGACCTGCAGAACGGGCACGAGGCAACTGTTCACGAGAGCACCGTCGATCAGAACCGAACAGGAGCCACATTCTCCTTCGCCGCATCCCTCCTTCGCGCCTGTGAGTTCGAGGTGATTGCGCACGACGTCGAGCAGCCTTTCCATGGGATGGGCGCGGACGGTTCTCGCTTCCCCATTTACTGTGAAAGTTATTTCGCGGCGCGCTTGCGGAGCCGTCATCGGACTCCTTGCGGGGTGGCTGAAATCTGGGATTCTGCGCGCGAAGTCATGGCCTCGAAGATGTCTTCCGGCAGAAGCGGGATCGAGTCGAACGGAATTCCGAGCGCGTCCGCAACCGCGTTTATGATCGCGGGAGCGGGGCCGTCCATGGGCAATTCTCCGATGCCCTTCGCGCCATAAGCTCCGTGTACATTTCCCAGTTCTTCAAAGTACACGCGAATGGGTGGCAGATCCGCAGAGGTTGGCATGATGTAGTTGGTCATCTGTCCATTGAGCATGCGCCCGTTCTGCCAGATTACTTTTTCGTATAGAGCGAATCCGATACCCTGCGCAACGCCGCCGGTGATTTGTCCACGAGCCAAGACAGGGTGCAGAACTCGGCCGACTTCCTGCAAAGCGACGAAGTCATCAACCGTGACGCCATACGTCGTCAGATCGACCGTGACTTCGGCAATGTAAACCGCCCATGCGTATGCAGCATAGGCTTCGCCACGATATTTCTCGTCGTCCCAGAAAATGTTGGGTGGCGCTTCGTAGCGCGCCCACGATTTGAGTTCACCCCGTTCTGCAATGTATTTGGCACATGCATCGCGAAACTCAACTTGCCCGTAGTTGTCTCGCAGATATCCGGCAGCGGCCAGAGTTTGTCGAATGCCGTTGGCCGCCGACTGCACCAGTTTCCCCACCACCATGATGGTGCGTGAGGCAACGGTTGGTCCGCTATTTGGAACTTTTTCCGTGTCCGGCTGCGCGATTTCGACGTCGTCATACGGCAGGCCTAGAGCCTCAGCAGCAATCTGAGAGAGTACAGTCTTTGTTCCCTGGCCGAATTCGGTGCTGGAGACAAGCACACGGATCCGGCCATCAGAGAGGCCTTCGACACCAACCACTGATGCGAGATAGCGCTCGCCCGAACCTGTGAATCCTGCTCCGTGCAAGAAAGTAGCGATGCCGATTCCTTTCTTGTACTTTGTCGACTCATTCTCGTCACGGAACCTTTCCTTCTTCTTGCGGTAGTCCGCAAATGCTAAACCGCGCTCTTGAAGTTGATCGAGATCAATCGGTTCTTGGATAATCTGGTCGGTGGTGGTGGCCTGGCCGGTCTTGAGAAAATTGCGGCGACGAACTTCGATGGGAGAGATACCGACTGTGGCCGCGATGCGATCCATGTGGCGCTCGAGAGCAAACAAGCTCTGCGGCGCACCGAAGCCGCGGAAGGCTCCGTGCGGCGGGGCGTTGGAAGCCACGGCTTTCGCGCGGATCCGCACATGTGGCCAGTAATATGGCCCGCCGGCGTGAATCGTGGCACGGGATAACACTACCGATGAGAGCGTCGTGTAGGCTCCGCCGTCGACCGCGAAATCGATTTCGCCCCCGAGGATTTTGCCGTTCCGATCTACGGCGGTGCGGTGGCGCGTCCGCGATGGGTGCCGCTTTGTGGTGGCGGTCATGTCTTCCATCCGGTCGTAGATAATCTTTACTGGCTTGCCCGATTTCATCGCGAGCAGGGCGGCATGGCCCGCGATCATCGAGGGATATTCTTCTTTGCCTCCGAAGGCTCCGCCGGTTTCAGTTTGCACGACTCGGACTTTGTTTTCCTGCAAGTGGAATAGCTTCATCAGCGCCTTGTGGACGTAGTACGGACATTGCAGCGATCCCCACAAGGTGATTCCGTTCGCGGGGTCGAAGCTGGCGATGACTCCATTGTTCTCGATGTAAAGCTGTTCCTGGGCGCCGGTCGTATATTCACCTTCGACGATGTAATCGGCGTTAGACCAAACGGAGTCCACGTCGCCTTTTTCGATCAGATAATGCTTGAACACATTGTCCGTGCCCCAGATGATCTGCTTTTGCTGTTCGCTCTCTTCGAGAGTAAATAAAGCTGGCAGGGGATCGTATTCGATAGAAACAGCTTCGACTGCCTTGCGCAAGACGTGCCGATTGGGATGCGCAAGAAGAAGGATCGGTTCCTCCGGATGATTGACAACGTCGTCGGCGAGACATGGCTGATCGTCGGAAATCAAGGCGACGCAATTCTTTCCCGGGATATCTTTTGCTGAGGCGACGACGAATTCCTTCCATTCGACTTCGGGGCCGAATGTGATGTTCTTAATCCTGCCGCGCGGAATCGTGCTGCGCACGGTCGCGCCATAGATCATGCGGGGAAGCGTCATGTCATCGATGTATTGCGCGCGGCCAGTGACCTTATCGCGTCCTTCTTTGCGAGGGACGGACGCACCGATGATGTTTTCAGTTTTCATTCAGTTCCAGTTTCAGCGACGAACACTCAGTTCAGTGGATGCCGGGGCGAACTCGCGACCCGAAGGCCGATTCGGGAATACTCCGTCCTCGAACACCAGCTTGCCGCGGACATAGGTTTTCTTTACAACGCCCCGGAGGGTTTCTCCCAGATAGGGCGACACGGCGTGCCGATGATGAAGTCGATCTCTCGTGGCCTGAAATTCCGCGTCCGGGTCGAACACAACAAGGTCGGCATCGTGGCCTGGTGATATCTGCCCCTTATGCGCCTGAGATCCAGCAAGCTTCGCAGGTTGTTCCGCCATCCAGCGCACGATATCGGTCAACGCAAAGCCACGCCGTTGTGCTTCAGTCCACATGACCGGGAGGGCCATCGAAAGACTAGCAATACCGCCCCACGCTGTCTGAAAGTTTCCCTCGTCCATTGTTTTCATAGCGGGTGGACAGGGCGAATGATCGGTCACCACGAGATCGATGATGCCTTCTTTCAGTCCTTGCCAGAGTTGTTCTCGATTTGCGCGATCGCGGATCGGTGGCGCGCACTTGCATTGGGTCGCACCATCGACAACCGTCTCGGCGGTCAGATGCAGATAGTGCGGGCAAGTCTCGACCGTGATCGGCAGTACCTCACTTCGTGCGTCTCGCAGAATCTCTAAGCCACGAGCGGTTGCAAGATGGACGACGTGCAGATGGAATCCGTATTCGCGACACAATGTGATCATCAGCTGGATCGCTGACAGCTCTGCTTCGTCCGGACGCGATTGCAGGTAGGTAGAGTATCGAGACCAATTCGCGGTTTCTAACTTTGAGGTCGCGGCATCGATCGGACCCGGAAGTTCTGCATGCACGAGCAACGGCAGTCCGGTTCTTGCGATGTGCGGCAAGGAGTGACGCAGATCTTCTGCGGAGACCATGGTGAATTCTTCGATTCCGGGATGGACGAGGAAGCATTTGAATCCACGGACGCCGGCTTCGGCGAGCGGTTCTATGTCTTGCTGATTTCCGCGAACCACACCTCCCCAAGCAGCCCAATCGACGGAGCACTTGCCCTTTGCTGCCTCTCGTTTCGCCTCCAACGCAGCGACATTTGTAGTCGACGGAATCGAATTCAGGGGCATGTCGACCAGCATGGTGTAACCCCCGGCCGCCGCGGCTCGAGTTCCAGTAGTGAATCCTTCCCACTCGCTGCGGCCCGGGTCATTGATGTGGACGTGCGAATCGACCAGACCAGGCAGCAATGCCAGATCACCGAAATCCTCGCGCGACGCGGCGGGTGGAACTTCCGAAAGAGAGACCACCGCGCGGATACATTCTTCTTCTACAAGGACGGCAGCCGGCCGGATTCCCTGCGGAGTAATGACACGGCGCGAAAGAAAGGCCTTCAGCCCCAACGGATTTGCCCCCACTTGGAGCTAAAGCCTATCCGGAAGCGCCGCTCTTTTCAATCTCGGTCTCACTTGCGAGCGAGTTCAAGAGCGACCTTATGGTTGCGGGGATTCGGGTATACTCCCAACTCAGCGAATGACCGAGAAGGAGTTCCGCCGACCGATCAGCAAAATTTCGCGGTTCGGCGTTCAAAGAGTTTGATCCGTACCAACGATCCGGCCAAGCACAATGGACAATCCTTTCATGACCCGCGCGATTGAGTTGTCCCTCGACAACGTTCTTTCGGGCAAGGGCGGACCCTTTGGCGCAGTGGTGGTTAAGACCGGTAACATCGTTGCCGAAGGCGTCAATCGCGTAACGGCGACGAACGATCCGACAGCTCACGCCGAGGTGATTGCAATTCGTGAGGCTTGCTCGAAGCTTGGAGTTTTTGAGCTGGCCGATTGCGAGATCTACACTTCGTGCGAACCGTGCCCGATGTGCCTGGGTGCGATCTACTGGGCGCGGCTGGCTCGCGTTTACTACGGAAATCTTGCGTCAGACGCGTCGAAGATCGGATTTGATGATTCTTTTATCTACCGCGAGATCGCGCTGTCGCTGCGCAAGCGGTCGATTCCGATGGTTCCGATGATGCGCGAGCGAGCACTGGCCGCGTTTCAGGCGTGGCAGGAAAAGGACGACAAGATCCGGTATTAACTCCCCGTCGTGCCTTCTGTTCCGTTACTGCTCGCGAATCACGAATGTCTTCCGGGTTTCGAGTTCTTTGTTCGGATTTACCACATGAAATCGGTCCGGTAGTCGCACCGTCCGGAACAGTCGCGGTTATGTGCGTGTCGGAGAGGACCTTGAAGGTTGCAGGTCGCCCATTAAAGGTCACTTCCGACGCATCCTTCAAGTGCGTTCCTAGAATCATCACCGATTCTCCAGCGCTGCCGGAAAACACGGGCATGTTCACGAACGAGGGTAAGCCTGAATTGCGTCCGACGGAAAGCCGTGCTGGGCAATGGTTTCGGCCTGATGTTTAAGGCACAACTCCAGATGATTTGAACGAGGGACTGCGATTCTCATTTCTTGTGGCGTGCCTCGGCTTCCGCTAACCAGCCGCGTCGCAGTTTTTCTGCGGGAACTCCGGATAAGTAGGGCTTGAGATCGAGGATTGGGGTTCCGTCTAGCATATCGACGCCCCGAACGTGCAATATTTTGCCTTCCCGACGAAGAAGCTCCAGAACAGTCAGACCGACCGGATTGGGGCGACGCGGCGACCGGGTAGCAAAGACACCGTGCGGACGAGTATCAGATGGCGGAGTTCCGACTAATTCGAATCCGTCGACGCGATCGAAAACCCATACTGCGAAAAGGTGGGAGAAGCCTTCGATGTCGGTGAGGCCCGCTTCGAACTGCGGAAGGATTTCTAAGATTCCTTCCGCTTCGTGCTGGGCTCCCAGTCCTTTGGGAACCTGCTTCGTCTCTTTGTACGGACTTCGCACGTATCCGATCGCTTGCGGAGCGAACATAGACTGCCTTTCGAGCGAACAAATCTTTACACTTGCTTGACGAAATTCTAAAGTACAAGACGTAACGTTCCTGAAAAATAGCAGCATCAGACCGATTTAAACAACTTAGCAAACTTGGACGTCAGACCTGTGTATGTGCAGGAGGCCAAGACGCAGTCGTGTGTCTTGGGTTCGCGTAGTCTGTATAGTCATGGCAACAATTGCCGAAAGCGGCAAGGAGCCCTTCATCATGAAAAGAGCAGTTGTTTTGGCGGTAACCGTTTTGATTTTTCTATCTCTGGCGGCGACCGCGCAGGCGGCCCGATCGGAAATCGGCGTGCAGGGCGCGGGCTTATTCACAAGCAGTCTAAATGCAAATGGAACGGAATACAGCGCCACGGAGAGCGCTGGGATCATTGGAACCTATCGTCGTCATCTTAGTCATTGGATCTCGGTGGAAGCGGGATACGGGTACAGTCGCAACACGCAAAAGTATGCGGTGTCGTCGGAGGCGTTTCGAATCCAGACCGGCATCAATCAATTGACCGCAGCTTTTGTTTTCGGTCTGCCCAGCACCGCTCGCATAAAGCCATACTTCTTGATGGGCGGAGGAGGTATGGTGTTCAGTCCAACGGGCAATCTGGAGAATACGCTGTCGGGTGCGCAGACGCAGACCAAGGGAGCATTTATGTACGGACTGGGAGTCGATTACGGGATTTCCAAGCGTCTTTCACTACGGGCTGAATACAGGGGCTTGGTCTACGGGACGCCAGATTTCGGATTCGGGGCCTTGACGACGGACTCGATCACACAAACAGCGGAACCATCGATCGGAGTCGCCTATCGTTTCTAACGATTGACCGGCGCATGGGCCGCAAAATAAATTTACTGGCAGACCCAGAGCGGCACGAACAAAGTCGTGCCGTTCAAGTCGTTTTATTCCTGTTTCTTTTCTGGTTCTCGGGGCAGTGGTTTTTCAATGGGCTTGCGCGGAAGCATTTGGTCGCGCATCGCTGCATCGTAGACGAAACCGGCGACGATCACCGAGATTTGTTTAAGATCTTCAGGCTGCAGCCGGTCGTAGACGTCCATGTTGGAGTGGTGAGTACGAGTTTCGTACTCGATCGGATCCTGGATGAATTGGAATCCCGGGATGCCGACAGCATCGAAAGAAAGATGATCGGTGCCGCCAGTGTTCCGCATCGTTAGGGTGGTCATTCCGAGATCTTTGAAGGGCTTCATCCAAGCTTCGAAGATCGGAGCGACCGCTTCATTTTCCTGCATGTAGACCCCGCGAACTTTGCCCGAGCCGTTATCCACGTTGAAATAGGCGGAGATTTTCGCCTGCTCCAGCTTCACTGTGACGGGTCCTGCTTCGCGCCGCAAGAGGGTCGGGATGCCTTTCATGTTGGGATCGTCCATTGGAGGACGCGAGCCGAAGTGCTGCTCAACGTAGCCCTGCGAGCCGAGGAGCCCTTCTTCTTCGCCGCTCCATAAGCCGATGCGAATCGTTCGGCGCGGTTTGATATCCAGCGCCTTGAGAATGCGGACCGCCTCCATCATGACGATCGTGCCGGCTCCGTTATCTGTGGCGCCGGTTCCTGCGTGCCATGAGTCCAGATGGGCGCCGAGCATGACGACTTCGTCCTTTTTGTCGGTGCCGGGAATTTCGGCGATCGTGTCGTACTGCATGGGATCATCGTCGTAGAAACTATTAGTGACGTTAAGCTCGAGCGAGACGTCTTTCTTCTGATCCAGCAAACGAGCGATACGGCTCCAGTGCTCTGAGGCCATGGTCAGTTGGGGAACCGTCGTGGTTTCGCCAGGACGATACGAGCCGCCGGATTGTACGAACACAGTACCGCCGCCAGCCGTGCCGCGACTGTGATCGATCACAGCGAGGACCTTTTCATCGGCGAAGAACTGGTTGAGATCCTTTATGAACTGACGGCGGCGCAGCATTTCGGAGATGCGGAAGGGCGGACGTTCGCCGGGAATTTCATATTCGCCAATCTTGGCGAGATCGTCATCTGTAAGGCGTTTGAATGGA
Organism: uncultured Acidobacteriota bacterium; assembly: GCA_963793945.1. Taxonomy (GTDB): domain Bacteria; phylum Acidobacteriota; class Terriglobia; order Terriglobales; family Acidobacteriaceae; genus Sulfotelmatobacter. The sequence continues at coordinate 376,483 of CAWCCE010000010.1, forward strand.
GCCTCGGTGATAGGTTTCACTTCTGCATCCGGGCCAAGGATGACAATCATGCCCGCCAACTTGCCGTGATACTTATCGAAGTCTTCTTTCTTCTCGATATTGGCGCGAATGCATTTCCCCGTAACGACGCCGTTAGTCCCCGGCGTCCACGCCTTCGCGTAGGCGAGCAACGGGACGATATCGGGCGAAGTCATGCGGACATTGATGTACGTATTTGCCCATCCGCGGCCGAAGGGCCCCCACGGCTCGAGGTGTGCGTTGCTCAGTCCAATCTCGGTGAGCTTGTCGCGCGTCCACTCATTCGCCCGCTTCATGTTGGGAGATCCGGTCAGGCGCTCGCCGATCGAATCCATGAGGCCAGACGCGAAAGTCATTACCTGCGAATTGTGGAAGCCTTCGGAGCGAATACGGGAGATGGTTTCGAGATCGATTTTCTCCTGGCGTTCCTGGGATACAAGTGTTGGGACAAACGACAGAAGGACGACGACGCAACAGACCAGTCGCGCGGACCTCTTCATGATGGGCTCCTCGGTGGAAATCAATCGGGGATTATACAGCGCGAGTTTTCGCGCGACGGGAAGGGAATTGTAAAGTTATTTGAAGTCTTCGGCAGGTGGCGTCTTATGAACAACTCTTGAGTTGTGCTGATCGGTGATTCCGGTCACGGTACGCCCTCTTCTTGACTTCTACACTGCAAATCGTGAGCTACCGTTCCGGTTCCACTGAAGGCAACGCGGCTCGCGCGCTTGCCTCCTAGCGACGGGATCGGCCGCCCGGGCTTTCTGTCTGTCGCGGAGGTCGTCATGAGTTCCCAGCTTGGCTTCTCTTCCTCAAATTCCTGTCTTAATTCAACGATCCGCAAACTCTGTTCTTGCAATCTGGTGTTGCTTGCCGGCTTGTTGTGCCTTTCGCTGCTTGCGGCAAGTTCGGCGCCAGCTGCGACCATGTCAGACTCGACGAGCGTGCTGATTTCCATCTTAGTTACGCCGGCCAATCCTTCGATTTCGGCAGTTAAGACTGAACAATTCAAAGCCACCGGAACATTTACCGGCGGCAGCACCCGAGATCTGACTAAATCGGTCACATGGACGTCGAGCGAGCCGCCGGTGGCGACCCTCAGCAGCGCAACAGGAAAACAAGGCCTGGCAACAGCCGTGGCAGCGGGCACCACAACCATCACCGCTGCCCATGGAACCATCAAGGGCACTACCGTCTTAACCGTCACTGCTGCGCCCGGCCCGGTGCTGGTGTCGATCACGATAACGCCCGTAACTCCCTCGCTTACGATTGGCACGCAAGTGCAATTCACGGCCACCGGATATTACAGCGATGGCAGCACCCAGAATCTCACCGTTACGGCAAATTGGAGTTCGTCAGCCCCGGGCGTGGCGACGATCAACCCTGCCGGCCTCGCGACCGGCGTTGATTCGGGTCAGACCACGATAGAAGCAGCCGTGGGCTCGATAAACGGCACAACCGTACTCACGACCAACCAAACCACGCATGTGTACGTAGTTTTCCCACCGCCCACCGGTGTGAATAATGCACATTTCATGAGCTCGGTGATGAATCAAAGTGCCATCGAAGGCGTCACTGTTCCTGTTCAATGGGCCACAGTAGAAACGGCTACGCCCGGGCCGGGAACTTGCAGTCCGGCTGGCAGCGACATTTGTCAGCAGGATGCGTTCGGGTGGACTCACGAGTACGACTGGACCGCGGTCGATGCCGGCAATGCACAATGGTTCGCGGCGCAGTCCGGCACGAAAAAAGTCAATATGATTTTGTTTGGAATGACCGGGGCCTCGACCATCTGTGCGGCCACGAACACTTGCTTCAACCGCGATACTCCGTATTACGTAACTACTTCGAGTTGGGCGACGCACACAGCCGCGAATGTGCAAGACGTGCTGAACGGAAACAAAGATGGTTGCAGCAGCTACCTAGGCGGCATGACTGCGTCGATGAGCCGCGATCAAAACGGTCTGGTGACAGTCACAGAGAACGGTCATGGCTATGCGAACGGAGATACGATTTGGGTGGGCGGGAGCACCCCAGCCAACTACAACATCGCCCAGGAAAAAATCACCAGCGTGCAAGTCTCCTCGAACGTTGTCACCGTTACCACAACCAACAGCCTTCCGGTTGGGATGGAAGTTATTTTTCAAAACCTGCGAAAGGCGACTTTCCTGAACGGACAGACGGTTACGATATTGAGCTCGACGTCGACGCACTTTACGTCGAATTTTTCGCATGCGAATTACGGACCGACCGCCGAGACGGCAGGCACCGCCAGTCCCCACGGGGTGCAGGTTCAGAACGCTACCTCGAACACATTTCAATATCAGTCCGGAATTCTTGTAGCAAACACCGCAACGATTCCTGGCACGGTAATCAGCGTCCAGCAGTCCTGGCCCGTTGCGTACGAAACACCGTACAAAGCAGCGTGGGAAGCTTTCATCGCGGCGGCGATCGCGCACTTCAACGCCTCTGAAAATCTATCGCAGATTGCCTACATGCGGGTGGGGCGGTCGGTGGGCGGCGAAGCGTATCCCTACTGCACGCCGAATCTCCAATTGCTTCCGTCGCCCAACACGTACACCAAGTCAGGTTGGCTCGACTATTACGGGGACATCGATGATTTTGTGCAGGCCCAGAACCCGAAGATGCAGATCATGGATCCCCTCAATGAAGCGGGCTCTCCCACAGATCCTTCGTATGGAACGGCTGAAGCGGAGATTGCCGTTGTCCACCAGAACTCCACCGGCAACGTGAACGGCTTTGGCAGCCAAGGAATGCGGGCGACGGATATCACAAATTATGGGAAAAACCCGCCAGCCTACTGTGCCTCCGATTGGTGTGGCACGTTTGATACTTACTATCAAACCATTCCCGATCTCGAATTGCAGCAACGGGATCTGTCGGATCCTCTAGGCATGACGGGCAGCTTAACGGGCGACCTGCGGCCTTTGCTTCCGTTTGCCGTCGAAAGGCACATGACGATCCTTGAGATTTACGCCCTGGATGCCCTGCTAGCCTACGATCCGAATTATTGTGTGCTCACCGTCCCGGACACGGGAGTTTGCACCACGGGGAGTGTTTCGATTGCACCGACTGATCAGCCGCCGACAAACCTACCTGCACCGGATCAGTATCCGTATTTTCAGGCTGTGGGGCAGCCCGGACAGTCTGGCGCTACGGGCGACGGATCATATGCCTCCGCGATCAATAGCACACATGGCGTGCACTAAGCAGTGAGCTTGTTGGGCGCAATTCGTTTAGCCTCTTCGCTCAGGCTCAAGACGGCTTTTTCTCGTTTTGTGTTTCAGTCTGATTCGAAGGCTTTGCGGCCGGTTCTTTTCGTTTTTCATCCGCATCGACGGAATACAGCATGTAATGGTCGAAACTGTGGCGACGGTAATAGCGATGCTTGCGAAAATCGAAATAGATTTCGGCACTCTTCGGCAGCCAGAGAGTCGTATTTTTCTTGGGGAACGGGATCGGTCCGTATTCGACGACCTGATGCTCGCTAAGGAGTTGGATCTCCGGCATCGGTTGGACCAACTCAGCCTCAATGCGAACAATCTGGAATTTGTCGGCGCTGATCCAGGCTCGGCCTTTCAGAGGAACAGAGCGAATCTGGTTTCCGACCTTATAGCTGTGCATGCGGTTCGGGCGGTCTTCGCGCTGGCGAAAGTGGACGAGCCAAGTAGCTTGTCCGCGCCACTCACCGAGGCCTTCACAAATCATGTCGAAATTGTCCCGCATGTGAGGATGAAAAACTAAGGCAAGGGCCGCAAATCCGGTGCTCGCGATCTGGTCAGGGTATCCAGCGAGCGAAAGCTTGTCGGCGCGATATTCGTCGACTGCGAGAAATCCGGGCTGAGGCTCGGAAATCGACGCGACGTAGTTGTATTTGCGCGTTTCGGTACGGATGGGAATGCCATAGGAGTCGAGCGCCTGATGAAACAAGTCTTCAACGGCGGCGAACCGCGCCACGTCTCCAACCAACTCTTGTACGCGCTGCCCGGATTGCTCAATCACTTGAAAAGACGGGCACGTGACAGACGTTGCAATTGCGGGCTTGATGTCATCCACGCCAGGAGGCTGCCAGGATTTCATCGAGAGTCCGGGAGCCGGCAGCGCGGCGAGCGGGTCCACGCCCGGAAGGTGAACCTCGCTGATCGACGCCGTTGGCCCGGACGGAGCACTGGCCTCGTGCTCGTTAATCTCTGCGACTAGAGAACGAACCTGTCCCGCCATGGGATGACGTGGAGACTGTTCCAGAAATGTATTCAGTGCTCGAACCGCTTCCTGATCATGGCCAAGTCCGACGAGTGCCTCTCCGAGAACTAGTTGCGCGGAACTCGCCGCGTCTTTTCCCTTGCTAATAGCAGTCTGTGCCTCATCCCGAGCTTTGTCATAACTCTTCTGATGAAGATATGCATCCGCAAGTAGATTGTGTGGAAGCCAATTGTCGGAATCGGCGAGGACGGCCTGTTCCAGCGCAGAGCGGGCCGCTGGATAGTCTTCGCGCTCTAACCCGGTCCGGCCAAGGAGGGTTAACGCCTGGGCGTTGTGTGGGCTTAGGTTTGCGGCCACTCCCAGATAGCTTCCAGCTTGCGTGAAGTCCTTCTTCTGAAAGTACAAATAGCCGAGCAAAAAGTTCAGATCGGGGCTCGAAGGAGCGAGCCTGTAGGCTTCATCCAGTTGCTTCTGTGCGCCGGTCAAATTATTTGATTTCAGCAGCGAAACGGCTCGCTTGGCTTCCTTGCGGGCCTTGGGAGACATGACTGTGTCCGCGAGGTCGAGACTGATGGCCGCGGGATCGCGGTGCAGCACAATTTCAATTTGCGACGGCCGGAGCGAATTTAGCACGGGCAATTCTTTGTGAGCGCTGAGATATCCGACGGCACTCACTTCTACGTCGTAATTGCCGAAGGGGATGTTCGTGAATACGCCCTGGGCGGTGTCATCGGTAGTTTGCCAAGTCGTTGAATGGTCAACTTGATTTACGAGTTTGAGAATCGCTTGCCGGTCAAGATGAGAGCTGTTGCGTTCGGCAAAGACTGTGAAGACGAGGACTCCGGTTCCGGGAGCTGTGTTGTACGAGACGGAAAAATCCTGGAGCGGACGCGCATCGTTCAGCCCACCGCGTTGCGCCAACGTGCTAGGGGGAAGCGCGCAAATCAAACAGAGCAAGAAGAGGGTGGCCGAGGAACGCAAAACGTTGGCTCGCCTGCAAGTCATACAAATTCGTGGAGAAGTTTGGCACAGGGACGGCAGTGGGTCAATCGGAATGGTACCCGAACGTAGCTTTGGGAGGATTAAGGCTTGGTCGCAGGCTCTCGGTTAGGCGTAGCCTCTTTGTTCTCGGTAGTCCCTGCCTCGCTACCGGTAGGCGGCTGAGCGTCTTCGTCGCCGTTGTTTTTCAGAATGTATTGGACGATCAGGGAGATCCGGCGGTTGGCGGGGTCAAGAGGCGCGTCGGGTTTGCGAAGACGCTGGTCGGCGAAGCCACGGACCTGCGTGACTTGGTCGGCTCGGATCCCGTTGGCCTGCATAACGCGCCGTGCAGCGTTGGCACGATCCGAAGAGAGTTCCCAGTTACCGTAAGTGGCCGAGGGTGAGTACGGCTGAGAGTCAGTGTGTCCTTCGATCGAAAGCTTATTAGGAAGCTTGCCGAGTTCCTGCGCCAGCGTAATCAGAAGATCGGCGCCTTCCGATTTTAGCTTGGCACTGCCGGTATCAAAGAAAGTGCCGCTGGCCGACTCCGAGAGTTCAATGCGAAGGCCCTCGGTGGTGACCGTCATTTCAATGTGACTTTGCAGCTTTTCGAAGTCGGACATCTGCTTCATGGCCTGCTGGAGTTGTTCCTTGAGCTTCGGCATGTTGTCACGGGTGAGGACGAAGTTCTCTCCGGTACCGATCATGTTGGAGCCGACTTTTTTCGATGTGCCGGTAGGATCTTTGAAATATCCACCAACCGCTTCTTGAACTTGCTTGCTGCTGTTAAGGAGCCAAAGGACGATGAACAGAGCCATCATGGCGGTGACAAAATCGGCATACGCAACCTTCCAGGCGCCGCCATGGTGGCCTCCGTGGCCGGCTTTCTTTTTCAGGATGATGATGGGGCGGGTTTTATCCATAGTCCCACGCGCGGAGTTCTACGAAGCTGCAGCAGCGGCAGCGGCGCCTCCGTGACGACACGCCTGCTCCAGTTCTTTGAAAGACGGGCGCACATGTCCGGGCACGGCGCGGCGAGCGACTTCCACGGCCATAATCGGAGCGCTGCCTTTCAGAAACGAGACCATCAAGACACGCAAGACGTAGAGAAAAGCATGTTCCTCTTCAGCGGCCTTAGTCATGTTTGCTGCGATCGGGCCCACCAACCCGTAGCACAGCAGGATGCCGAGAAAAGTGCCCACCAGGGCAGCGGCTACTTTGTGGCCGATCTCTTCCGGAGGTCCGCCGAGAGCGCCCATCGTGATCACAACGCCAAGAACCGCGGCCACAATACCGAGACCGGGAAGCGAATCGGCCATGGTGCTGAGAGCAGTAGTCGGCTGCGTGGCATCGTTGTGATGGACTTCTAAGTCGAGGTCCAGCATCTGATCTAGATCAAAGGCATCGACTCCCGTGACAGCCATGCGCAGAGAATCACAAACAAAATCGCGAACATGATGGTTTTTGAGAAATGCTGGATTTTTGGAAAACACGGGACTTTTTTCGGGTTCTTCGACGTCGGCCTCGAGGGCCATCAATCCCTCTTTTCGTGCCTTGTTCAGCAGGTCATACATCATTTTCAGAGTATCGATGTAGGTTTGTTTACCAAATTTGGAGCCACCGAAGACCCCGCCGATTCCGCTGGCAATCTTCTTGATGATGTGGAGAGGGTTGGCGACCAGCAGAGTTCCGATGGCGGCACCGCCGATGATGATCAACTCCGCGGGCTGGATCAGGACTTTCAAGTTGCCGCGCTCCATGAGATAGCCGGCGACGATGCAACCAAAAACGACCACAATGCCGATAATCGCAAACATTCCTAACTCCCGGACGGGCTGCCAGCTCCACTTGAAGACTGAGCGCGCCACGCCGATGCTGCATCGAGCGACTTCTGGGCGCGTTCAATCAAAGATTCGAGTGACTCATCGGGCTGGATGATAGCTTCGCCGATGGAAACGGGGAGGGACCGGCGTTCTCCCCACCACTCGATGCCTTCGCTCGCGAGCGTGCGGCGCACGCGCTCGCGCACGGTGGACAGCGATTCATCCCGGCAGCCGTTCAGAATGACGACGAACTGATCGTCGGCCCAACGTCCAACGAAGTCGGTAATCCAAACAGCGCTTTCCAGTGTGCGTGCCACGACGCGCAGCAGCGATGAGGCCGGTTCTGGGCCGAGGCTAGCGCGAAAACGAGGTAATTCTTCGACGCGGAAAAAAAGAAGACCAAAAGGGATTTGAACCTCAACAAAGGACGCATGGGCTTGACGCAGATGGGATTGCAGCATGGCTCGGCTGGCCACGCCTGTCACTCCGTCCGTACAATCGCTGAGTTGTTTTCGGATTTCACCGCGATCCGGATTGCAGGCCTGCTGGAGGTTCTCGAACGTTTCCACCGCGCCGATGATTGAACCGTGCTGATTATGAACCGGAACAGCCCGAATGCGGACGGGGACTTCGTGTCCGGCCCTGTGGTGCAGAAATCCGGTCGCGAGCGCAGGTCGCGCTGTCTTCATCGCGATTGCGATAGGGCACTCTTCGCCGCAGAATTCGCAACCGGGTTGGTCGCAATGCAGCAGCGGTTCGCCAATACAGGAGTGGCCGACAACTTCATGCCGTAAATGACCGGTAATGCGCTCTGCTCCATCACTCCAGAGCACGATGTTTTTTTGCACGTCGATCAGGCATAAACCGACCGTTAGGCTTTCCAGAATGCCGCGATAGATTTCAGAGTCGTCGAAAGAGAACATACTGGGCCGCCGGAGAGAATTTGGGCTATGGGCCACATCGGCGGAATCCAAGGAGACTTGAGTGGTCGGCAGGCGACGTTTCGTGCGAAAGTTGGCAAACTACCATGTGTTTCAACAGGATAGAGGACTGGCACTTTTTGGGTAGATATAGCACATAAGTGCCATAGGCAGGAGTTTAGGCCCGTTTTATTTTCTTTGGTGAGCAGTTCTGGGGGAGGGCTGCCCGGGCGTCCTGGACTCGAAAGAGTCCCAGGACGCTCGTTATTTTGGGCGAAACTTCAGGAATCAATTCGTAGAGATAGTGAAATTGACGGTAACTTTTGCCACCGTTTCGACGGTGTCTTGGCCTTCATAGTGCGGTTTGAATTGCCATTGCTTCACAGCCTCGCGCGCAGCCCCAGCCAAAATTGGAGGCCCACTCAACACGCGAAGATCCTGAATGTGCCCGTCGCGACTGATCATCGCGAGTAGGATCACAGAGCCCTGCACTTTCATTTGGCGCGCTAGCATTGGGTACCCGGGCTTGACGGGCTGGTTCACCACATCCGAGGTGTCCGCCGACATTTGCACGCGCTCCGCGGCGTTGTCGGTGACTTGGGCGGCCGCTTCCTCGGGGATCACGGGAGGGTTGTCGGCAATTACATCCTGAGTTTCGGGCTGTACATCAATCTGTACCGCGCCACTAGCGGGCCGCATCTGTCGATGCGAATCTCCGGCAACGACCTCAACCTCGAGTGGCGGAAGCACGGTTCGAGTCGCGGTGGCAACGATCGGCGGTGTAGAAGCTGCCGGCTCCGCAGATGCAGTTAGCTGCGGCCTTCCAGAATGAGATTTTTTCCGAGAAGATGAAGGTTGCGTCGCGGGAGGCTGCGCCGATGTAGCGACAGTAACGGCCTGATCAGCTTGGTCCTCAGCGTCCTGCGCATCGGGAAACCAGAAATCGCGGTCGTGATAAAGAACAAAGACAAGCGCGATCAGAAGCAGGCTAAGGGCGGCCGCCATCAGACGCCGCTGCTTCGGTTCCTGCGACGGATTGGGTGAAGGCGAAGGCAAACGATCGCCGGATTGGGAAATGAAAGTTTTAGACTCGAGCATCGCTGACAACCTGGGACGATGGTGAAGACTGCAGTGCATAGTATGCGCTGAAAAGCATGGAAAAACCACAAAATCAAGGGATTGTGCGTTACTCAGTTGGACCTTACGAAAGTCACTTGCGAACGCCGTGATATCTTGACGCCGTAACTTTTTGCAGCTTCTCGAATCTGATGAGCAGAGTTTGCTGGAGTGTGGAAGGTAATGGAGCCAGACATCACGAAGCCGGATGAAGCGGAGAAGGCCGAAGGGAAGAGCGTCGAACGGGATGGCGCGAATCGCGAAGGCCCCCAAGAGGGCAACGCCGCGGCGCAGCCTGTTTCGCCCGTCAATCGACCCGTGCGCCGAGATGGCACAATTAGTGACCATCGACTCTCTAGTGTTTCTCGTAGGGAATTGCTGAAACTCTCTCCGTTGCTCCTCTTGGGAGCCTTTGCTATCCCAAGCCTGCAAGAACCCTTGCTCAAGAAGGGGTTGGGCTTTAGCGATTGGGCCTCAGGCCGCCTCTTCCGGCGAGGGCATCTCGCGCCGACTTTTGCGGATTCAGAAGTTACTCCTTTTGAAAAGTTTCCGATCAACGACTATGACGTCGATGATCCAGGTGTGATCTTCGAGAATTGGACTTTAACCGTCGGCGGAGCCGTGCAGAGGCCAGGTGACTACAAGCTCGATCAGATTAAGACTCTGGCAAGGTTTCGGCAAAATACGCGGCATGTGTGCGTAGAAGGTTGGGACGTAATCGGCCGATTTGGAGGGGCGAAACTTTCAGACTTCCTGAGCATGATCGGAGCCGACACATCTGCGCGATTTGTGACTGTGGCCTGTGCTGACGATTACTATGAGTCTTTGGATATGGCGACCGCGCTCCATCCTCAGACACTCCTTTGTTACGAGATGTATGACCAGCCGCTCACACGCAAACACGGCGCTCCGTTGCGGCTGAATATTCCCACCAAAATTGGGTATAAGCAAGCCAAGTACCTGACTGAGCTGAAAGTGACGAACGTTTTGGAGAAGGTCGGTTACTGGGAAGATCAGGGCTATTCAGAATTTTACGGGCTTTAATGAGAACGTTTCAAAGTTTCAGGTTTTCAAGAGATCCGAGATGTTTCGCAAAATTGAAACTTTGAAACGTGAGATACCGGAGTTCACATGAGCGGTTCGGTCGTCGAGATCGTTCGGATAAAAGGCGAGGAGACGGAGGCGATCGGTCGCGCGGCTTACGAGCACCCGCTCGTCGTGCGATTGTGTCATTGGCTCAACGCGATTTCGCTGTTCGTGCTGGTGGGCAGTGGGCTGCAGATTTTTCGCGCATTCCCCAGCTTCGGCGCCAAGATTCCACAAAAGGACCTGCTGAACTGGCCGAAGGCGTTCGCCATCGGCGGCTGGCTTGGCGGAGCGCTGCAGTGGCATTTGACGTTCATGTGGATTTACATCGCAACGGGGCTTGTTTACCTCGGCTATCAAATTTTCAGCGGCAACTACCGGCAAGTGTTGTTTACGCATCGTGACATTCCGGGAGTCTGGCCGATGGTTCGCCACTACTTTTTCTTTGGCCCAAAGCCTGAAGTCCGGGAAGCATACAACCCTCTACAGAAGCATGCCTATACAACTGCTATCGGACTCGGTGTGCTGTCAGTACTCACAGGTCTTGCCATTTGGAAGCCTGTGCAGCTCTCTTGGCTGGCATGGCTGATGGGCGGGTTTCACTGGGCGCGGTTGTGGCACTTCCTGGTGATGTGGGCGATTTTGGCGTTCGTGTTCGGACATCTGGTGATGGTGATTTTGCACGGCTGGAACAATTTCGTTTCCATGCTGACGGGTTGGAAGAAAGATCCAGAGTACTGAAGCGGCGGAGCGAGATGGCCGAACCGAACTTGGTGCTGAACAATCCGGGGTCCGACACGGCACGCGAGCAGGACGTCATCGCGCGCGTGCAGCGCGGACAGACGGACTTGTTCTACGAACTGGTTCGGCCTTATGAACGCAGGGTGTACGCGGCAGCGCTCGCCATTCTTAGAAACGAAAGCGATGCCGAGGACGCCGCGCAAGAAGCGATGCTCAAGGCGCTGGCGAACATCCGTCAATTTCGTGCGGAAGCGCGGTTCAGTACCTGGCTGATTCAGATCACCGTCAACGAGGCGCTAATGCGGCGACGAAGAGAGCGAACCGTGGTGATGGAGGGGATCGACGACCGTCGCGACGAAGAGGGTGAATATACTCCCCGCGATTTTGCCGACTGGCGAGAGATCCCCTCTGAGACGCTGGAGCGCAAAGAAGTGCGGCAGAAGTTGGCGGACGCGCTGGCAACTTTGGATCGAAAGTACCGCGAAGTTTTCGTGCTGAGAGATATGGAGCAATTGAACATTCAGGAGACAGCGGAAGCGCTAGGAATCTCTGTGGCATCCGTGAAGACCCGACTGCTGCGGGCGAGGTTGATGCTGCGCGATCTGCTCGCTGGAGGATGGGAGCGAGGATGGTTCAGCCGCCTGCCCTTCGAGAAGGGAAGCAAGCCATGGTAGACAGGGAAGACGTGAAATGCGAGCAAGTGTGGCGCGAGATTTCGAACTATCTCGAAGGCGATGTCGACGCCGGGCTGCGCTCTGCAATGGATGAGCATTTCAAGACGTGTCAGAAGTGCAAGTCGGTTCTGCAAGGAACGCGCAACGTGATCGAACTCTACAGCGACGAGCGGATGATTGAGGTTCCGGTGGGATTTGGCAGGAGACTGGAGCGAAGGCTCGTTCAAGGGACACGCGTACGGGGAACAGGATGGTCGACCTGGTCGGCATGGCTGGTTCCGGTGGCAGCTCTGGTGTTGATTGCAGGGGGAGTAAGAATCGCGAGTTCGTCGACAATCCCGCATCCTCTTCAGTCCGAGCATGCGCAACCGGGGCATCACATTCCTCCAGACATGCTAGTGATCGTAACGGCCGGCGCGAAGGATTTCCATGCTCCGGGGTGCGGCGTCATTCACAACAAAGACACAGAACGGACCTTGACTGCGAAAGAAGCCATCCAGCAGGGCTATGTGCCGTGCGTACGATGCATGAGGAAATACCTCGAGACCGCAGAGGTCGGGCGCACCTCGCTTGAGATTGAAGCAGATACATCGCTGGATGCCGAGGATGATGGCGCCCGAGCCCGAAGATGAAGGAGTTACAGGTAGGGATGTCAGGAAGAATGGCGCGGGCTAAGAATGCCCCGCGCCGGGACTGGGTGAGAGCTAGTTGTTCTTCATTTCGTCTTTCTTAGAGTCGTCTTTTTTCATGTTGTCGTTCTTCATGTTGTCCTGCTTCATATCGTCTTTCTTCATCTGATCTTTCTTCGCTGTCTTCTTGCTCTTCTTGTCGGTCTTCATTTGATCGTTCTTCATGGTGTCGTGCTGGGCGTCATCTTTTTTCATGTTGTCCTGCTTCATCTGATCCTGCGCGAAAGTGGCCATGGAAACGGTCAGAACACACGTGAGCATCAGACTGCTGAGAATCTTTTTCATAGTTTCTCCTCGGATGAGTTTTGGTGCGCGGCAGTTCTCTGCCTGCGTTCACAGATGAGATTGGTAAGATCGCGGGAAGTTACAGCCGAAAAACTGAAATACCAAGACGACTGCAAACAGTCTGGAGATCAGCAGGCTAGTTGGTCGCGAGTGATCTTGAGTCCAGGGAGATTTCCGAGGACGGTGACTGCCACCGACTCCGTCTTGAAGAATTCGTTTGCCAGGCTCGTGAGATCCTCGGCTGTGACGGCCTCGATGCGAGCAATCAGTTCGTCGAGATCGTAAAAGCGGTCAAAATACATTTCTTGGCGGGCAAGGTTCGACATGCGCGACGTACTCGATTCGAGTGACAGCATTAAGCTGCCTTTGAGCTGGGCTTTCGAGCGGCGCAGCTCTTCTTCCGGTACAGGATCAGTCTTCAGCTTGCGAAATTCGCTGACTACCGACTGTACGACCTTGGCCGCCGACGCAAGGGAAGTACCGGCATAGACGGCTAAGCATCCAGTGTCGCGGTAAGGATTGAGGTCGCTGTAGATGGAGTAAGCTAGTCCCTGGCGCTCGCGGATGTTCTGGAATAGACGCGAGCTCATGCCTCCGCCGAGAAGTGTATTGAGAATGTACCCCGCATGGCGCTTCTCATGGGCGATCGGATGCGCCGGGACGCCCAAACACAGTTGCACCTGCTCGAGAGATTTTTTGTTCCGAAGCGTAATGCGGGAAACAATCTTCGGAGCCGAGGAGTGGAAACCGTTGCTCATCGGCTTCATGTGCTCGAATTGCTTGGTTACTAATTCGACAAAGCGATCGTGATCGAGATTGCCCGCGGCCGAGACGATGATGTTGCCGGGAGCGAATCGGTGAGCGTAGGCGTCGAGAATCGGCTGGCGCTCAAAACGCTTGACCGTTTCTTTCGTGCCGAGAATCGGTTTTCCGAGAGGATGATCTTTCCAGAAATTCTGCGTGAAGATCTCATGGACAAGATAGTCGGGATTATCCGCGTCCATCTTGATCTCTTCCATGATGACGCCGCGCTCGCGGGTGATATCGGCGGAATCAAAAACCGGATTCAGGACGAGATCGCTTAGGATATCGAGCGCCGTAGGAACATGCTCGTCGAGCACCTTTACGTTGAAGCAGATGCATTCCTTGGCGGTAAAAGCGTCCATGTTGCCGCCGATAGAGTCGACCTGCCGCGCGATTTCTTCGGCCGTGCGGTGCTTGGTCCCCTTGAAGACCATGTGCTCAATGAAATGGGAGATGCCGTTCCACTCAGGAGCTTCATCACGCGAACCGGTCTGCAGCCAGATGCCAATCGAAGCCGAGCGAATATGCTGCATCTGCTCAGTGATGATCGTTAGCCCATTGGGCAACGTTTGACGACGAATATTCCTTACTTCTTTGGTCATTGCTCTCTTTAGTTAGATAAGATTCGGTATCCCTCGGAATGAGGTCCGCTGCGAACTCTTCTATTCTGACATAGCCATCAGAGGTGTGCGAGAATAGTTTAGTTGTTTAGAATCAATCGGTTATGCATGTCGCTGATTCGATGCCAAGTCAATTCTTTACTGGGAGTGTTGCTAATCCGACAATCGGAAGAGTTCATGGGGAATCGGACACAAGTCGCTTTGCTCGGACAGGATCGGGCGGAGCTCACATCGCTGGTAAGTAGTCTCGGCGAGAAGCCTTATCGTGCTAAGCAGTTGCTGGAGGCCGTCTACCGGCAGCGGGTCGAGTCGGTCGATGAGATCTCGACTCTGTCGCGTGAACTGCGGCAGAAGCTGTCAGGGCAGGGCGTATCGATCGGCCTGCCCAAGATCGAGCAGCGATTCGTCTCGTTGGATGGCACCGTCCGATATTTGATTGGATTCCCTGACGGACAGAGCGTGGAGACCGTCTGGATGCCCGAGGGCGATGGCGGAGAAGCGGGGGATGGGAGCGAAGCTGGGGAGTTGGCGGAGCGATTCGCGGAGGATCCCGGACAGAACGCGGAAGAAGCCGGACCGCGAGTTCCCTTGAAGCGCCGCCCTGACCAGAAACAAGGTCAGAACCAGGGACGATCGACCATTTGCATCTCCAGCCAGGTGGGATGCGCCGTCGATTGCCAGTTTTGCCTGACTGCGCTGCTGGGAGTGAAGCGGAATCTAACGGCAGGCGAAATCGTGGGCCAGGTCTGCGCGGTGCTAAAGGACCAAGACGTTTCGCCCCCAGAGGATCGCATCAACCTGGTTTTCATGGGGATGGGAGAACCCTTCCTCAACTATGGCAACTTCACGAAGGCGGCGCGCCTGCTGGTGGAAGAAGTCGGGGTCGCCGAACGGCGCATGACCGTGTCGACGGCGGGAATTGTGCCTCGGATTCGCGACTTTGGGGGAGAGAGAATCCGGCCTAAGCTTGCGATTTCTTTGAATGCTTCCAATGACGCATTGCGCACGCAGTTGATGCCACTCAACAACAAGTGGAATCTGGAAACGCTGATGGCGGCGGCGAGGGCATATCCACTGCGTACGCGGGAGTGGATCACTTTTGAGTATGTGTTGCTGGGCGGCGTGAACGACGAACCCGAGAATGCGAAAGAAGTCGTCCAGTTGTTACAAGGATTACGGTGTAAAGTAAATCTCATCGCGCTGAATCCCGGACCCGGAATTGACTTCGCGACTCCGCAGGCGGAACGCGTAGCGGCTTTTCAAATCATTCTGCGCGAGGCGGGGATTCCGGCATTTGTGCGGCACCCGCGCGGACGTGACATCTACGCGGCGTGCGGACAGCTCAAGCGTACGGTCGAGATTGCCACAGCACCGGCACCGTAGCGTCTTTACTCTTTCCAGGGGCCAACTCAGCGGCAGGCAATTCCACTTGCAGCAGCACTGCACCTACCTCGTTGTACTCGCACGAGAGCAGCCCGCCATGTTCCTGAAGAATTCCCTGACAGGCGCTCAAGGCAAGGCCGTCTTCGGAATGAGCTAACGCTCCTGCAACGGATTGATCGGAGGAACGCGCAGCCTCGGCGACGATGCGAAGCACGCAGCTACCGGCGCGGTGTTCTGAGCATAGAGTCAGCACACGCCCGCCATGCTCGCTCAATACGTGCAGACTGTTCGCCAGCAGCTGTAGACACACCTGAAGCAACTGGTTCGAATCCCCCAAGACTTTAGGCAGATTAGTATCGAACTCTGTGCGGACCTCAATTTGAAGAGCTTCCCATTGGGGTTGCGTCAGCTTGACGGCGGTTCGCGCCAGCGTATTGAGATCCAAAGGGGTCTTGGGAGCAGGTGACTGGCGCGCAAAACTGATCAGGCTCGCGACCAGTGATTTCGTACGACGCACATATTGGCCGATTTTCGCTGCCAGAGGTTGCTGTTCCGTACTGAGCGGAGTATTGAGCAGCAAGTCGGAATAGCCGAGCATGGCGGTAATCGGATTGTTGAGTTCGTGAGCCGCACCCCCGACAAGTTGCGCAACCGAAGCGAGCTTCTCCGTTTGAAGAATCTGCGCCTGCAGGCGCTGCAGGTTGTCGAAAGAATCGCGCGAGCTTTCCAGCAGCCGGATCAATTCGCGATCGAGGGTTCGCTGTCGGACGAAGACCATGATACCCATCAAGAAAGCAGCCAGGAGCGTCAGAGCGAGACGAAAAACCCGGATTCGCGGCGGAACTTGATCCTCCGACATGGCCCAGGCGGCGAATAAAGGCAGCGAAAAAGCGGCAATCATGCTGAAACGGGCTACCCAGACGCCATAGACGGTCGAGCCTTCCGGAGCGATAGGTTCGGGCGTTTCAGCTCTGCTCCGCAACCCGATCCAAGTAAGCCAAGCCATAGCCGCGACGAGTGGGATGTCATAAAGACTGCCGCTGTAGTAAGACTTTCGGGCGATTGCCCAGTTCGCTACCGTAGAACTCGCGGAATAGCAGAGGTTCATTCCGAATAGCGCCGCGTAAAGCTTCTTCCATTGCCCTTTGCTCGTGATCCAACAGGCGATCAAGCCGGCCAACAAAGCGAGTTTCTCCGCCAAATAAACATTGTTTAAGTTGCGGTTGTACGTCGCGACGTCTGGGATCACATACTGCCACGGCATGACGATCAGAACGTAGAGATAGAACCACCACACGAGCAATAGCGCGAAGTCCAGTTGTCCCACGCGAGCCGCATATTCGTCGCGTGGAACATGGGGGCGAAGAGCCAGGGCTGCCATCGCTGGCACGATGTGTAGAAAAAGAATCACGTCCCAGGTGCAAAGATCGGGAACGTCACGGCGTAATAGAACTTCGGAGTACGTCCAAAAAATTTGGTAGGCAAGCCAGAAACCGGCACCCAATGTGAGGAGCCACCAAAACAGCCGAACCCTTCCTTGTGAGCGCCATGCCACGAGTGCAAATGCAGCAGTGCCCGACGCCAAGAACAGTGATTGGACAATGTCACTGAATGCCGTCAAAACGAAGGAGCGCGGCAGCACAAGGGCCACCAAGATCAAGGCGACCAGCATGCTGGCAGTAAGCGCCAACCAAAGATAGTGGCTCTTCCTCAAAGGCACACGTCCTCAGCAGACATTCTAGAGATGTTTGCTGGTCAACCGAGGTTACTCTGGTAACCTAGCCCTAAGCGATCAAAAGAGATTCGGGATCGACGACATGGTGTCCCAGAGTCACACTTGCCGTTAAGCCGCTCTTATTCAATAATGTGCAGCTAGCCGCCTCGCCCGTGGAGAACCACGCCATTGAATCCTCACGTTGAGCGCTATCGACAGTCTTGGCGACTCAGAATCCCGCAGGATCCTGGGGAAACGCGCCGCATTGAGCGGTGGCTGGCGACGGCGCGCGTCTTCCTGGCTGCTTCGACGCTAGTGGCAATCCGCTACGATCCCACCGAGCTGGGTCATTCCTGGGCGGCTTATGGACTGTTCGTGTTCTACATGGCGAACGGCATCCTGATTTTGATGCTCCTCCGCAGGCGGGAGCGGTCGACGGCTGCTTTCCGGTTTCTGGTGCATTGCGGGGACATTCTGTGGCCGGCTGTGATTTCAGTTTTTGCGGAGGGGCCAAGAACTCCGTTTTTCCTTTTCTTCTTCTTTGCTTTGGCAGCGGCTGCGTATCGCTGGGGTCTGTGGGAGACCATGGGCACGGCCGTTGCTGAAGCCGTACTTCTGTGGATTGAGAGCTTCATTGTTCTTCATGTGTGGCCGCAGGGTTCGTTGCCGCTTCGCGCATTGACTGGGTTGCACATCAATGTCAAAGCATTCGAGCCAGAGCCGCTCTTGATGCTTTCGGTCTACCTGATTGTGATGGGGATTTTGCTGGGTTATCTGGCGGAGCAACAGAAGCATCTGCGAGCCGAAAAGGCGTTCGTGACCGGCATCCTTTCAAGGGTCCGAGTTGAGTTGGGACTAACGGGAACCATCCAACAGATCTTCGGTGAACTCATCTTGATGTACCGCGCTTCTGGTGTGATGGTTGCATCCCAGGAAATCCACAGCGAGCGCGTCTTTGTCGGAGAGCTGATGAATTCTAACGGCCGCGGTCCTTCCGACTTCCGATGGCTGGAATCCGGGTCGCGCGACGCTAAGACTTATCTGGAGGATTTTACCGGCGAAGTCTGTTACGCCTCGATCCAAGGGGATCGTTGGACCACGCTGGCGATCGATGCTGGCGGCAATGTGGTTCCCGTGGACAATCCCGCCCCCATTTCGCAATTGCGAAGCGCCCATGCGTTTGACTCCCTAGTTACGGTCAAGTTCTTATTCGGGAGCGAGTGGAGAGGTCGAATCCTTCTCTTCAATCCATCGTGGAGGGGCGACAAGCAGGAGGAACTCCGTTTCCTGCTCGATCTGGTGCATCAGGTTGGACCCGCGATCTACAACGTTTATCTACTCCATCGGCTGCGGCGCCGGGCTGGTGCCGCAGAGAGAGCGCGTTTTGCGAGAGAACTGCACGATGGCGCCGTTCAGTCGCTAATCGCCGTCGAGATGCAGGTGGACGTGATTCGTCGGCAAGCGGAGGCAGACAAGCCTATTGGCGGCGAACTTGGCCGGATCCAGGGACTGCTGCGTGAGGAAGTCCTGAAGCTGCGTGAACTCATGCAGCAAATGAAGGCGATCGACGTAGATTCGCAACGTCTGCTTGGAGTCTTGAACGACACCGTAGAACGCTTCCAACGCGAGACGGGAATCAGCGCGCGCTTCGTCACCGACTTGGTGGAATTGGATATGCCACAACGAGTATGCCGTGAAATCCTGCGGATCGTGCAGGAGGGCCTCGTCAATGTGAGGAAGCACAGTGGTGCGCGGCACGCGCTAGTGCGGCTTGGGGCGAACGGGGGAAAGTGGAGTCTGACGGTCGAGGACGACGGCAAAGGATTTCCATTTACCGGCAGATACAATCAGGATCGCATGGATGAGGACGGCAAAGGGCCTATGATCATAAAGGAACGCGTGCGTTTGATTGCCGGCGAACTCACTGTAGAATCAAATCCCGGACAGGGAACGCGGCTGGAAATCACCGTGCCACGAAACGGGGACGTACCGCATGAATTTTAGAAAGACACAGCAAGTTCGCTTGGTGATCGCTGACGACCATCCGATTTTCCGCGATGGATTACGACGATTGTTGGAAGCCGAAGCCGATCTGAAGGTTTTGGGAGAAGCATCGGACGGCGCTGAAGCGGTAAAACTGGCCCGTCAACTGAAGCCAGATATCCTGTTGCTGGATCTGTCGATGCCCAAGCATCCTGGACTCGAAGCATTGCGCGAATTAAGCCTGCCGGCCAATGCCACGCCGGTCCGCGTGATTTTGCTGACCGCAGCTGCTGAGAAGAGTCAAATTGTGGAGGCGTTACAGCTTGGTGCCCGCGGAGTCGTTCTGAAAGACTCAGCCACTCAATTACTCCTGAAAGCGATTCAAACCGTGATGGCGGGCGAATACTGGGTGGGCCGCGAGAGCGTTTCCAATCTCGTGCAGTATCTACGTACTCTCATGCAATCGTCTCATGATGAGGCGCGCCAGAAGAAGTTTGGACTGACTCCGCGCGAACTTGAGATTGTTTCCGCGGTCGTTGCCGGGTACTCCAACAAGGAAATCGCGGAATATTTCAAGATTAGTGAAGATACGGTGAAGCACCATCTGAGCAATATTTTCGACAAATTGGGAGTATCGACTCGCCTGGAGTTGGCGCTATTTGCCGTGAATCAGGCCCTACCGCTGAAAAGCATTGCCTGACAATCAGTTACCGGCGGGCCGATCCGTGGCACTTACGGGCCATTGGCCGCTCGGGGCACCGGATTTACCATATTTCATACGGACCCCCATATACACAACACAGGGTTGGTGCGTCCGTCCCTTGGATTCAAAAGCAAGGGTAGCAATGGAAATGAGGAGCCCAGTGGCAAAACGTCTTCAACAGCTGTGGAATGATGAGAGCGGACAAGATATCGCAGAATACGCAGTTATGCTCGCAGTGATTCTGGTAATCGTGGTTGGAACAATCCGCCTCATCGGTTCGAATGCCAACAACGTGTTTTCGCAAGTCGGCAGCTCGATCCAATAGCCAAGCCCCGCCGTTCGCGTGAATGCTAGCGAACGGTCGCAGCCGGACTTCGGCCTTTTCCCGTCCTGACACCCAGAACTTCTAGACTTCCAGCCGGATTGTTTCCCCAACAGACCTACTTGGCTTCGTTGCCGGATGCAGGTGAGGTCGTGGTGAGAGCGACTTTTTCAGTTCCACTCGATAGCCGGGTAAGGTGCGGGAAGAATGGCGTAATCTCAAATTCCATCTTCTCCCGCGAGGAAGTGAGCGCGACCTGCTTGGCCTTGGAGAGCTCAACCTGATCGCTCCACGGATCGACCCGGATGCGTCCACCCAGGGGCAGAGCGGCGATCTGGTCCAGTTTCTTCTGCTCGAGCGCCGGCGCCGAGGCGAGCAGCGTCGACATTCGAACGCTCTTCGAGCCCGCGATGCCGTTCCCCAGGTGAGGTCGGATCAAGTTTGGAAGATCGGGAGATTTCTGTTCCAACGCCTTCAGGAAAAGCCCAGCACTGCCAAGCTTGTCCCTATATGGCGAATTCTTCAGCAGCTCCAGCGCTTTAGTATCGGCTGCTTCCTCGTCTGCCGCGTTGTGCCGGAAGTCTAGGCGGCGGAATGAATCCTGATCGGGGAAGAAGAGTTTGTCGTTGAAGGCCAGTTTCGTGTCGAACGGGTGGCCAAGCACAATGTGGCTCAACTCGTGAGCCAGAACCATTCCCAGCGAAGCCTCGTCCGGCAATACATCAAGCAGGCCGCGACTGATGACAATTGTATGTCCGATAGTGAACGACTCGAGTGGTGAGGTCAGCAATACGCGGCAGTGGACCTCGCTCTGCAGATCGATATTGTTCGTGACCAACAGATTGTTGACGACCGTAGCGAGAACTTTGTCAACATCGCTGGGTGGTGCCAGCAGGCCAATCTTCTGCATGCGCTCAATGGCATTCTCTTCCGCTTGTTGCTCCCACATGCGCTCTGCGACAACCGGAGTTGCGTCGGCCGTGGCGTCGCTCTGATCTTTTACGGACTGAGGAGAGTCCACCAGAATCTGCGTGAACTCTTCGTTCTTGCCTAAACCCTTCAGGTCGTAACCCCAAAGGCGAGTCTGTCCTTTGAAGTGCAACGTCTTCGTCAATCCGGTCTTGAGGTTTGACTCCTCGGTGTACACATATGCAGGGAGCCAAACTCCGGGGCGCATGTTCAAGCGCCAGCTGTCGAAGTGGAAGAAGAAGTTGATCTTGGGCTGCGGATAATACGTTCCGTTGAAGCGGACGATGTTGTAGTCCTGATCTTCAACCCAGATGCGACCCATGAACCGCGCGACTTTGTCGCCTTCTCTCGGCTGTACGTCGATGACGAGGCAACGAACCTCACCGAGGAACTCGCGCCGAACAAAAGTGAACTTGTAATATTTCTTCTGAAAATCCGTGTCGAGCACCACCATCTGGGCGAAGCCCATGGGCAGGAAATGCAGGGAGTACACCCCAGTCAACTTGGTGATCATTCGATGACCAAAACCGGGCTGGCCTACGAACGAAATGTCCTCTGGGCCTTGTGACATATCCAGACGTCCGAGGAAGTATTCATCGCTGATGGGCTCGGAGTATCCGGAGCTGTCAGTTTTCAGATTCTGCAGATAGGTTTCTACCAACGGATGCATGTGACGCATCTGCGCGATGAAGAAGTGTTCCCTTTGCACGACCCGGTCAAGCACGTCGTTTAGCGTTGCGGCCGGCGGCGGTGCCGATTCGGTGCTCTGAGCGGGCACAGTGGAGACAGTCGCTGGCGCGGGTGAAGGCGCGGTGTCCGGAGCGGGTGCTTGTGCAACCGACGAGGCCGGTGCGGAACTCACGGCTGACTGGTCGGGAGCAGCTGCGTTAGCAGGAGAATCCTGTGCAGTTGAGAAGATGCAGCAAGACAAGAAAAGGAGAAGCAATCCCGAGCTGGAACAACTGATTCGCATAAGAACCTTCAGGGAGTTTTGATCACGCCAATTGGAAAATGATATGCACGACGGCCGTCGAGTCAGAGGGTTGACCGTCTTTTAGAGCAGGCTTGAAGTGAATCTGTTCTGCAGCACGTACTGCCGCATCATCCAGACCGTGACCGAGCCCGCGCACGACCCTCAACACGCGCAATTTACCGGATGCCTCAAAAACGACTTCGAGAAGAACCTCGCCCTCAATCTTCTGGTTGCGAGCCTCTTCTGTATAGCTGGGTACTGGTTTCGAAAGGATCTCCGCCGGAACCATCCGTGCTGTCTGTGTCGCTGGATGAGATTGTACCGTAGGTGGAGCCGGAACGTCGGCATCGCCAAATCCTGACTGGCGCACCGCGCCTGAGGATGCAGTTCGTGCCGTGCCTGTGGCTACGCCACCGCCAAATCCTGTGCTGGCGACGACACCGCGAACCCCTTTTGCCCCACCCGTACCATTGCCGTTTCCGGGACCCGTGGGCATGTCGAATCCGCCCGATTGCGCGATGTTGATAGCGCGCGTTTGCGTGGTCTTAGCCGGCACGCCGTTCGGATCTCCGAATCCGCCGGTCTGCACCTTTTCCGGCGCGCGGTCGATGGTTTGCGGCGCCGAGCTTCCGGAGGAAAACACGTTCGTCTTTACTGCCTGCTTCGGCATCACCGGAGCTGTGGTTGGGATCGGATCCAACTTTTTGGTCGTGGCAAGCTTTACTTCTGGAACTGGAGCCTCTTCAACAACCCGCGGCTTCGGCTGTGGCTGTGGCGCAGGTAAACGTAGAGCTGCCGGAGGCGAATCCAGCCTTGCCTCGATCACCGGTTTCGGAAGTTGACGCTGAGGCGTGTGGTTCACAGGGACGGGCGTGGGGACCAGTTCGATCGCGTGATAATCCTTCTTGGGTGCTTCGAGGATTTCAGGGTGAAGGACCGGGATCCAGACAAGAATCGCAATGACAACAATTTGAGTTCCGTAGCTGAGGAAAAACTCATACCACGGAGCTCTCCACTTCGGAAGCGAAGAGAACAAGATTGAACCATCAGACTGCCGAGACGTCATAAGTAAGCCTGGTGCTTCAGGTGAAGCAAACACCGGTTATGGTAAAAAAGTTTCCCCAGTTTCCTGAGCGCCGGGAGGGCAGGTTTCTAGAAGAAGTGTACTCTTCCGCTCTTGAGACTGCACGACAGAGGCCATTCCCAGCGCTATAGGTACCACGAGTAAACGCTTCACAATCAGAGTTTTACGTTCCCGAGGGAGGATCAAAACTTGATCTGGAACGCGCTTTATGCAAAAAACTACACTCAAGCAGACAGATTTCCAACCGCAAGGTCAAAGGGGAGGAAGAACCGTGCGCAACCCTCTCTTCGTCACTGTGGTTTCGAAGGACTTGCAGGATTGCTGTTTTGGAGCAGCACCCAAGTCGTAACTCCAACAATCGCTGCCCCACCTGCTCCTACAGCATACGGTGAGTTTAGGATACCACCCCCCGCTGCGGGGACCGCGCCTGATTGGCGTTTTTTATTCTTCTTCTTTCCGTCCTGATTAGTACTGCCGGATGACGAGTCATCGCGCGTGGTGTCCTGACCTTGCGCCAAGGTCACGATTTGCTTGCCATCGTTGATTGTCAGATCACCCTTGCGAGCCGATATCCGCACGGTTCCATCGACGTCGCTGACGTTAAACTCAGTCCAAGAGTTGGTAGCCGGCGAGATTTTTACGTCTCCGGCTGTCGTGCTGACTCCCCGAGAAGTGGAAACCATCACCCCGCCGTGCTGGATATCAAGCGATGCTCCTTGGAACTGAATCAGGGAATCAGCCATAACCGTGATACTCGATCCTGTCTCATTGATGTTAGCCACAGAATCGGAACGGGTTTGCAAGAGATCGCCAAAGAAAATTGCCGAAGAAGTACGAGGAACGTGAGTTCCATTCACCCAGGCAGCGCCATTTGTGTGAAGCATCGCAGCATTCGCGTCTGCGGCAAGCAATGAACCGGGGAATAGAAACATGAGCACGCAACTGACCATACCGCGTAAAGCGGACATACCCATTCCCACACTCCGTTAATAACTATGTTGGTGCCTGTGAGCGAAATCGTACCCTCCTCGTTGTTTGTGAGTCAATGGCTTTTGTGCCTCGAGAAGCATTTTCCGGTGGAAAACTCAAGAAGGCGAGAGCTGCGATCTCCGCGCTGAGCAACGATTTGGATCAACGTCAGCGTTCTACCAGATACCACCAGATGAGACGGAGCCACTCGTCAACGCATGTTTTGGACCATTGACGGTGGGTCCACCAATGTTCTCCGAACTGAGTTGCGTCTCGAGCGGCTGCAATCGAGAAGGTTCTATTGGGAACTTCGTGGTGGAAGATGCTTAACGAGCGACGAGTGTGGAAGTCGGAAGTGACGATCAGAATTCTTGAGCCCTGCTCTCGGGACAAGCATTTTTCGACGTCGTGAGATTCATCCCTCGTGGAAAGACCGTGAATTGGACAGATGCCGATCGCCGAGGCCTGAGGCAAGCCCTGTATGTATTCCTCCGCTAATTGCAATTGCGTGAATTTGTATATTTTGGCCTCGGCCGGAACGTCGATCAGCACCCGGTGAGCGTATCCCTGCTGCAGGAGTTGAAGCGCATGCGCGGGACGGACATCCGTTTCTCCAGCCAGAACCACAATAATGTCTGAGGGTTGCGGCGAGTCAACGATCAAAATACTGCCCGCCTTCATCGCAAACGCGATTAGGATCACCAACGCGACGGAGGACAGAGCAAAGAACCACTTGCCTCTACTTCTCATAAGATTCTTCCTTGATCACGAAGTGATTCGGCCCTTCCAAAGCCGCCGGTTCGCGTTTTTGACGGCCACTTTGGGCCTCTGGCAAAGCCCTTTTGCATGCTAAAATAGGCGTTCCTCCCTGCTGTAAATTCTTGCTGCTTCTGGAATTTTTCTATGACGACTTACTCCGCTGCTGATACACCCGTCGAGCAACTGAAAACCAAGATTCGTGAACGCCAGGCTCGCGTCGGCATTATTGGCCTGGGCTATGTCGGACTGCCGCTGGCGCTCCTCTACAGCGAACAGAAATTCCGGGTTACCGGTTTCGATATTGACGCCCGAAAAGTGGACAAGCTTGCCAAGGGTGGCTCCTACATCTACCGCATAGCCGCAGAAGAAATCCAGGCAGCAAAGGCCCAGGGATTCTCAGCGACTTCGGATTATTCGCAGATCTCCGACATGGACGCGGTCATTATTTGCGTCCCGACACCTCTGAATGAGTATCACGAGCCCGACCTCAGTTTCATCACAGATACCACGCATTCGATCGCCCCGCATCTACGCGCCGGACAATTGATTGTCCTGGAGAGTACGACCTACCCCGGGACGACGGAAGAAGTGATGATTCCCATCCTGGAGAAGGAGAACAAGGCTAGCCTAAAGGCCGCCCGCAGCGAGGCGCTTACGGGCAAGGAGTTCTTCGTGGCGTTCTCGCCTGAACGCGAAGATCCGGGAAACACCACCGTCGCTCGTCGTGACATCCCGAAAGTTGTCGGGGGCCTCAATCCGCAGGCCTCGGAACTTGCCGGAGCCCTCTATGGTTCGATTTTTAATCGTACGGTTCCTGTCTCCTCTCCTGCTGCCGCGGAAATGACCAAGCTGTTGGAGAATATTTACCGCTGCGTGAACATTGCCCTGGTCAATGAACTCAAGTTGTTGTGCCTGCGAATGGGCATCGACATCTGGGAAGTGATCGAAGCCGCTTCGACCAAACCCTTCGGCTTTCATCCGTTCTATCCCGGTCCCGGACTTGGAGGGCATTGCATTCCCGTCGATCCCTTTTATCTTTCCTGGAAGGCGAAAGAGTGGGACTTCCGAACACGCTTCATCGAATTGGCCGGGGAGATCAACACCAACATGCCCTACCACGTTCTGTCTTCGGTGAGCGGGGCGCTCAACGGCCATAAGAAGTCAGTGAACGGCGCTAAAGTGCTCGTCCTCGGCGTGGCCTACAAGAAGGACATCGATGATTTGCGCGAATCTCCCTCTTTGACGATCATCGAACTGCTGCAAAAAGACGGGGCGGTCGTCAGCTATAACGATCCTTACTTCCCGGTGATCGGCAAGGGCCGCAAATACGATCTGCAAATGAAGTGCGCTGATCTAAACAATCTGGGGCAGTACGACTGCGTTGTCATCGTGACCGATCATTCGGACTACGATTATCGACAAATCGTGCAGGAATCGCAGCTCGTCGTCGACACCCGAAATGCTACGCGTGGAATCAAGAGCGCAAAGATCGTGCACTGCTAGGATCCGAAAACCACCAAACCACTGTTGTGCTAGACGACTTCTGACGCCGGTAGGAACTCCTCTTCGTCGGCGGCAACTGGCCGTCGCTTCTTCGAGCGCTGAAGCAGTGGTGGCGCCGCCGCAATACTGCAAAATACATAGAAGAAAGCAGCGTTCGCGGGGATCTGCAGGTTGAAGTCGAAGAAGCTGTGAACCAGTATTCCGGTGAGTCCCAAGGTGCAGGCCAGGGTCGTGGCACAACTGACATCCGAGTTCCAGTTCTTGATTTTCCGTAGTGCTCGGCGATAGACCACAGTCACGAACCAGACCATGAGTCCGAATCCCAGCAATCCCATTTCGGCCAGGAGTTGCAGGTAGTCGTTGTGGGCTTCATTTACAAAGAAATTCGTGTAGAAGCTGCGGAACTGCGGGTACACAACGGGAAAGGTTCCCAGCCCCCAACCGAGAATCGGCTTGTGGCGGAACATCTTTAATCCGTCTCGATCAATGGACAGTCGCACTCCGCCGGAGATTTCGGTGTGAGCCTCGGTTGAAATGCTCGACACGCGTGTAGTCAGTTCTTTCCCGCCAAGCCATGCGAGCAAGCTCACCAGCATGACGACAAAAGCGATAGCGCCGATAGCAATGCGAATGCCTTTTTTCTTGCGAAACGCAACTACCGCGAAAACAACTAATTCAACTAGGACGGCGATCATTCCACCGCGGGAGCCGGAAAGAAAAACCGTTCCCACCATGATGGCCGCTCCGACCCCCGCAGCGAAACGTTCTTTCTCCTGAACGAAGTGGGCCATGGAAATTACGAGCGGAATCGGGATTAGAAGTTCCATCAATCCTGCGTAATGATTGTGGTTCACGTACGAACCGTAGATCCATCCGCCCATACGAGGCTCACGAACCCAGTAGAGCTTGCCGTTGGGCGCAACTCCCTGAAGGAGCGCCAGGGCTGCTAGAGCGATACCGTACAAAGCCAGGATCACGGCGATTTTGCGCGCTTGCGAGCTGCGAACCAGAACTTGCGTCGCGAGGAAGCCGAGCATTGCGTAAGCGCAATACAGCAAGGCCTTAGCGACGGTGTCGTGCCGGTAAGCGGTCAGCCCGAAGGCAAGCTGCGTCAGTATCAGGATGGCGAATCCGGCCATCGGCAGGAACAGAGGATTCCAAACGATGTCGATTTCCCCATCGACCCACTGTTTCGCGAACCATAGAATCGAAAGAATCACGGAGCCGATCTCCAAAATGAAGATCGACCACGGTTCAACCGCTCCAAATGCAACCGGACCGAACATCAGCAGCCCGAAGGTGCCGTAAAGGATCATTGCTCCGATCTTTGCCGAGCGTGATTGCCGTTCCGCGTCGCTGATTTGTGTGTAAGCCGTCATGTAGTCGGATGCAGATCTGTTTGCCTACGAAGCCTTTGGAGTAAGGTGAAAGTCGTCGACCCAGAGTTTGCCGCGGATCGGACTGCCTGCGGGAAGCCGCCGCACATGCAAGACGACAAGTTTGCAGTCAGGACCAGTGGTGAACTCACCGTCGACGGATTTCCAGAATCCAGCGTCTTTCAACTCTTCGCTTTCGTAATAGACCGCTTGCGTATACATATCCTGCACGGTGAAATGCGGGCCACCCGCACCTTCGATTTCCCCGCTTTTGTAATACCCGTTGAATTCATACGTAGTGTTGGGCTGCACAGCCACTAACTCATAAATTCCAGCTTCTATAATTCCCGGGCCGTCAAAGGTGATCTGCAGAGAGCGGCGGCCGGTATGGTAGTCGCTGTTGTCCAGGCTTAGATTCACGCCCGCTTGCTTCTGATACTGCCAGTCAAAGCCGGCATTGAGAATATTGAGGCTGAAATTTCCGTTCACCATCAGGTTGTTGCTCGACGGCAAATAAGACGACAGGCCGAACCGATTTGCCATCTGCTTCCAGACCAGGACAGCCTGATCGACATCCTTATGCTGAATCGAATAACGAATGTAGTCGTAACCGTAGCGCAACTCGAAAGGCTCGTGCGTTT
Organism: uncultured Acidobacteriota bacterium; assembly: GCA_963793945.1. GTDB lineage: Bacteria > Acidobacteriota > Terriglobia > Terriglobales > Acidobacteriaceae > Sulfotelmatobacter. The sequence continues at coordinate 404,843 of CAWCCE010000010.1, forward strand.
GCATCAAGGCCTTCCAGACTTTTGCGGCTCCAGCCGTTTGCTCCTTAGCCTCAAGCAATGTGAGGAAGCTGATGTACGCGTCGCTGCGGGCTGGCACAAAGTCATGGAGCAGAACATCCACATCCGGTTCGATGCGCCAGCAGAATTGAAGGGCTGCATCTGCAAGAGAGGGATCGTTGGCAATCACAACCCGAAACTCCCGCAAGGCTTTTTCGGTTTGTCCCTGAACCAGATAGAAATTTCCCGCTTCCCACGCCACGTCCGGCGTCATTGAATCGGCTTCAATGGCGTGCTCAAGAGCGGCGTCTTGGTGTGGAGTGTCCCCCAAAACTTGGTACGCGCTGGAAAGATCGAACCAATAGCGCGCCGAGTGAGGATTCAGTCGCACGGCTTCCCCGTATTGCGCAACCGCAGCGATGGGATCGCGAGCCACCAGATCGTAATAACGCCCCAAATGGTTGCGGTATTCGGCGTTGCCCGGATCCAGCCATGCAGCACGTCGCAGGCTGTTCAATTCGGCCCGGCTCGCAAGCCAGGAAGCAACGAACTGGCTCCCCACGACTCCGCCATATGCGATTGCAAGCATCGCAACAAGAGCTGTGGTCAGCCATTTCTGCGTAGGGCTGTGAAAGGAAATCTTCATACTGTCCGGCTGGAAAATTGTTGCTACGCGCTACTCGACGACGGAGTGCTTTCTTCCACATCGTCGTCCTCGTGTCCGGACGAATCCTCGTCGCGGTAGTAGCGGGCATACTTGCCCTGGTATTCGTAATAGTAGTAGTAGTCAGGCGAACTGAGATCTACCGCATTCAGCAGAACTCCTACAACCTTCGCATTTACTTGAGTGAGAATGTCACGCGAGCGGCGCAAAGCCTGTTTTGTGGTCTGTCCCGACCGGATAACTAGGACCACGGCATCGGCCCTTGGCGATAGCACAACGGCATCGGTAACAGAGAGCGAAGGCGGCGTGTCGATGACGATGTGGTCGAACTGTTCGCGCAGTTGGCTAAGTACATCTCGCATGTTGGACGAAGCCAGCAGTTCCGCTGGGTTGGGCGGAGGAGTGCCCGCAGGTAGCACAAACAAGTTTGGAAGAACCTTCGTGCTGGTAATCGCATTCTCCAACTTCGTGCTGCCAGTCAGAACGTTACTGAGACCACTGTGTGGACCCATGCCGAGCGTCTTATGAATGCTCGGCCGGCGCAGGTCGGCGTCAATCAGCAGCACGCGTACACCCTTTTGTGCCAGGACGACTGCGGTATTGATGCTTGTCGTCGTCTTACCTTCCTGTGGCAGAGCACTCGTCACAATAATGACCTTTGGAGGAGCGCCCAGGTTCGAGAGCAGAAGGGAAGTGCGGAGCGCGCGGTAGGATTCCGCCATCTGCGACTGCGGGCGCACCTGCGTCACTAACTCTACAGCCTCTTTAGAGGTCGCGATCACGAGTCGCTTGGGATTCGGCCCTTCGCGGGCTGACTTCGAACCGAGTGGAATCATCCCTAGCGATGCCAGACCGGAAATCATTTGTGCCTGTTCCGTTGTTCGCACCGTGCTATCTAAACCTTCGAGCAAGAACGCCAGACCGACACCCGAAGCCAATCCCAGGATGATCGCGAACATCAGGTTGCGCGGCACATTCGGCTCAATCGGCGACATCGGAGGTCGGGCGCTATCCACAATGCGGAAGTTATTGGATTTCAGCCCCGCTGAGACGCTGGCTTCTTTCAGCCGTTGCAGAATTCCTTCGTAAAGCGTGCGATACGTTTCCGCATCGCGCTTCAGTAAGTTGTACTGGATTGCACTCTCGTTGAGCTTGTTCGCCTCTTGCTTCTGCTTTTCCAGGGCATCGTGCAACATGCCCTCACGCTGCAGGGCGGTCGTGTATTGGCCACGAACCTTGCTCGCGATTTTTTTCATCTCCGCTTGAATCTGAGTGTCAATTTCCTTCAGCTGATTGTTCAGGGTAGTGAGTTTGGGATAAGCAGGTCCGAATTGCGTATTCAGTTCCGCGGTCTGGATCTTTAATTCCGCCTGCTTGGTGCGCAAGGTCTCAAGCAGCTGCGATGCCGATTGCGAGCCGGGGGCGCTGTCTTCGAGCCCGCCCGCGCTCGAAGCGATGGCATCAGGATCGCCGGACTCAATCAAGTGATAAAGCGACTCCCTGTCCATGCGCTCGCTTTCGGCGGCGGTAAGCTCCTTGTTGAGTTCGTCCAACTTCTCCATGATGATGTTCTGCTTTTCGTCGGTTCCCAGGATTTCGTGTTCCTTCTGATAGCGGACGAGTTTTTCCTGAGAGGTTTCAACCTTCATCTGCAAATCGACGAGTTGCTTCGAAAGCCAGTCCGAGGCTTGCATTGTCGACTCGAAGCGGGCTTTAAAGTTGTTCTCCACGTAGGTTTGCATCAACGTGTTGACGACGTTGGCGGCCATCTGTGGATCAGGACTGCGATAGTGGACTTCGATAATCCGCGTGTTCGGACTCAATGCCACCCTCAGGTTTCCCTTAAAGCCTCCAACCATGGCCGAAATGCGCGAGGGATCGCTCTGTAATGAGTCCGGAGTCAGATCGAGCGACGCCGAGGGCGGAGGCGCCTGACCTGCAAACTCCGGCTGCCGGTCAAGATTCAGCTCCCGGATCACCTGCGTCGCCAGCAAGTCGCTCTGCAGAATCTTCAACTCGGTATCGAGTTCAGTGGGATCGTAGTAATCGAGACTGAAGGTAGCGGAGTTCTGAAAGTTCAGGCTGGCGTCAGGCTTGTTGATTTCGATGGTTCCACCGGCTTCATACACCGGCTTCATCTTGAGGCTGGCGATGGCGACGACGGAGAAAACAGTAACCAGGCAGGCGACGATGACCCATTTGCGCTTGAGAAGGATCCGGACCGATTCTCCCAGCGCGGATTCCTGAGAGGGAAGATTGGGATAAAACTGCGGTCCCCCTTGCCTTCCCGACTCAAATCCCTGGGTCGGCTGCATCTCGCGAATGATTTGATTATTCGCTGGTACGAGGGATCCAAAATCCATGCCTGCTCCTCAAACGATTCTGTCACTACGCCCAAGCCCGAGGGGCCGGTTTTACACACTTCCCAATGAGTCCCGGGTCGAAGAGGCTGGTCTATCGCGCAGGGATTTGTTTCGAACCTGATACTGGTGAGTTCGTCGGTCATTTTAGCACTGGACCAGAAAAATTTCGCCGCCAATTTTGTTGATGAGTTCGCGCGGAGCTCGAGATCCGTCGGCGAGTGGTGAGAACTTCCGCTATACTAGCGGGCAACGTGATGCCCAGCCGGCGGCCGTCCCTTACGATTGTGCTTTGAGGATGGCTAGCAAACAATTAAGACGGAGAAAGATTTTGGGGTAAGCGTCGTTCGGACGCTGCCCGGTTTCACCGACATCGTAATGAGGCGCATGGGATGAATTGGTCGGAAGAGTCGGTCCTGGTCACAGGTGGCACAGGTTCGTTCGGCAAGAAGTTTGTCGAGATCATGTTGCGGGAGTACCGGCCGAAGCGTCTCGTGATCTTTAGCCGCGATGAACTCAAGCAGCACGACATGCGCGCTTCGGGCATGGACGATCCGAGTCTCCGCTATTTCCTCGGCGATGTGCGCGACCCAGGACGCTTGGAGCGAGCGTTCGCTGGTGTGACCATCGTGGTCCACGCGGCGGCTCTCAAGCAGGTGCCCGCCTGCGAGTACAACCCGTTCGAAGCCATTCAAACCAACATTATCGGCGGCCGGAATGTAATTGATGCCGCCATCAATCAGGGTGTTCGCCGCGTCCTCGCGTTAAGTACGGACAAAGCCGTGAATCCCATCAACTTGTACGGCGCGACGAAGCTCTGCGCCGAGAAGATGTTTGTGCAGGCGAATTCATACGCTGGCGGACAGGGGTCGCGCTTCAGTTGTGCACGTTACGGAAACGTTGTGGGTAGTCGTGGCAGCGTGATTCCAGTCTTCCAGGAACAAAAGCGCGCCGGCCGTATCACACTCACCGATCCGCGCATGACTCGCTTCTGGCTGACTCTTGAGCATGGCGTCCGTTTCGTGGTGAGCAGCATAGAACAGATGCACGGCGGAGAGATTTTCGTGCCGAAGATTCCGAGCATGCGTCTGGTCGATCTGGCCGAAACAATTGCCCCGGGTTGCGAGATCGAGACCATCGGAATTCGTCCCGGAGAGAAACTCCATGAAGTGCTGGTCTCGGAGGACGAAGCGCGCAATACACTCGAAGTCGAGGACCGATACATCATTCAGCCGGCGCATTCCTGGTGGCGCCGCGAGAATTGGATGAACGGAACGCCCTTGCCCGAAGGATTTCGCTACGCCAGCGACACCAACGACCGCTGGCTCAGCAACCGGGAGCTTCAGGATTTAGTTTCTCCCTCGAGGCACGAAGATCAGCCTATGCCGACACGAATTCCTGCCTAGAGCAATCATCATGAGCACGGTTTCAGCCACTCCGCAGGCACTCGCGATTAACGGCGGAACTCCCGTGCGCCCAACATTCCTTCCCTACGGACGGCAATCTATCGATGAGGCCGACATCCAAGCCGTGGTCGATGTCTTGCGCTCCGACTGGCTGACGACTGGTCCTAAGGTTGGCGAATTTGAAGAACAATTTGCGGCTCGTGTGGGTGCTGCGCATGCGGTCAGCTTCAGTTCCGGTACCGCGGCCTTGCATGCGGCGGCGTTTGCCGCAGGGCTGAAGGCAGGAGACGAAGCGATCACAACACCCATGACGTTTGCCGCGACGGCAAACTGTGTGCTCTATCAAGGCGCGACTCCCGTCTTTGCCGATGTCAGCTCCGATACGCTAAATCTTGACCCCGAAAAATTAGCCCAGAGAATTTCATCGAAGACCCGAGCGTTACTTCCCGTCGATTACGCGGGACATCCCGCAGACCTGACCGCTGTCGCAGAGCTCTCGCAGAAGCACGGCCTCGTCGTCATTGAAGATGCGTGCCATGCGTTAGGAGCCGAGTACCGGGGCCAGCCGGCGGGAAGCATCGCCGACATGACCGTTTTTAGCTTCCATCCGGTAAAGCACATCACGACCGGAGAGGGTGGCATGGTCTCGACAAACAATCCCAAGTTTGCCGAGACGCTACGGCGGTTCCGCAATCACGGAATTTCCAGCGACGCGCGTCAGCGCCAGAGCGCTGGCCAGTGGCACTACGAGATGGTGCTACTCGGCTTCAATTATCGGCTCCCCGATTTTGCGTGCGCTCTAGGAATCCAGCAATTGCATAAGCTCGATGCCAATCTAGCTCGAAGGCGCGAAATCGCCGCGCGGTATACCGCTGCCTTCCGCGCAATCCCCGGTGTCATTCCGCCGGCGGTCCGTCCGGAGACGAATCCGGCATGGCATCTGTACCCCATACGCCTGGATTTGAAAAATTTGATTGCTGATCGCACGGAAATCTTTCGCGCGCTGCGCGCGGAGAATATCGGCGTCAATGTGCATTACATCCCCGTGCACTTCCATCCTTACTACCGCGACTGTTTCGGATACAAAGGTGGAGAGTTCCCGGTGGCCGAGGACGCATATTCGCGGCTCATCAGTCTCCCGATGTTTCACGGCATGAACGATCAGGATGTGCAGGACGTGATCGCGGCTGTCAGGAAAGTGATGGGAGCGTACATCAGATGAGTATCGCCAGACTGAAAGAAGATTCTTGGGATCGAAGTTCTCGGTGAGCTTCCTCTTCAAACCGGAGATTCGTTGAAAGTAGTTGCCATCGTTCAGGCTCGCATGGGAAGCACCCGGCTTCCGGGCAAAGTCCTCCAGGACCTTGCCGGCGAGAGTGTGCTAGCCAGAGTTGTAGATCGCCTTCGCCATGCCCGCCTGATCAATGAGGTGGTGATTGCGACTACCGATCGCTCCACCGACGATGCGATAGTGGCGGAATGCCGCAAGGTTTCCGTAGCAGTTTGCCGCGGCGACCAGGATGACGTGCTCGACCGTTATTTTCGTGCGGCGCAACTGACGAAAGCGGACGTCGTTGTACGCGTCACGTCTGACTGTCCGCTCATCGATTCAGAGATTACCGACAAGACCATCGCCGCTTTTCTCGAGGCGCGCCCCGACTACGCATCGAACGTAATGGTGCGCACCTATCCGCGGGGGCTGGATACTGAGGTAGTGTCGTTTGATGCTTTGGCGCGAGCGTGGCAGCGCGCCTCCAAGCCTTACGAGCGCGAACACGTTACACCCTATATTTATGAGCACGCAGACGAATTCAAGCTGTTGTCAGTAACCGGAGACTTCGATTCTAGCGCGGGCCGTTGGACAGTCGATACCCCAGAGGACCTTGAGTTTGTGCGCGCCGTCTACTGCAGTTTTGAGCCGGGTACCCAATTCTCATGGCACGACGTTCTCGACCTACTAGATCGGTGTCCGGAAATCGCGAAGTTGAACCACTCAGTAACTCAGAAGACCCTACAAGGCTGATGACAACTTCGACGCTAGTGATTCGTGCGGACGCCAGCGTTGCGATCGGAACGGGGCACGTGATGCGATGCCTAGCTCTAGCTCAGGCGTGGCAAGACGCCGGTGGTCACTCGGTATTCGCGCTGGCGGAAACCACGCCCGCAGTCAACGAGCGGCTCCGTCGTGAGGGACACGACACCGTTAGGCTTGCGATCGCGCCTGGGACCCTTGAAGATTCGGATCAAACGGCCTGTCTTGCGGCAGAACGCCTGGCAAACTGGGTGGTCGTCGATGGATATGGATTTGGGTCTGACTTCCAGAGATCTCTGATTGGCTCCGGGCTTAAAGTCCTGTTCATCGACGATAACGCCGGGTGCGACTATTACGCTGCGAACTTGGTCCTAAACCAGAACGTGTACGCCTTGGCGGCAGACTATAGAGACCGCGATCCTGCCACCAAATTGCTCCTGGGTTTGCGCTACGCACTTCTGCGCCGGGAGTTTACCCAACTTCGTAGCTGGAAGCGCCAGATTCCCACAATCGCACGAAACTTACTCGTCACGATGGGAGGAAGCGATCCAACAAATCTGACTTCGCGTGTGCTGCAAGCGCTCCAGCAGATCGACATTGAACACATCAATGTCCGAATTGCCATCGGCGGCAGCAACCCGCATCGAGCGTCGCTGGAGAAGTCCGCTTCTCAGATTTCGGGTTGTGTAGAATTGCTGAACGACGTGCAGAATATGGCGGAATTGATCGCATCGGCAGACGTGGGCGTCGCTGCCGCCGGAACGGTTTCATGGGAAATCTGCGCCCTCGGACTTCCGTCATTGTTGGTTCCCGTTGCCGATAACCAGATGAGAGCGGCGGAAGAGTTAGGGCGGCTCGGAGCTGCGCTCATTATCAGTCCGAATTTTGGTCTGACCGAGATTGAGAGCACGCTCCGCGACCTCATGCAGTCTGCCTCGTCCCGAGAGAAAATATCGGCGCGAGGCCGAGCGCTATTGGATCTAGACGGTCCCGGACGAGTCGTGGCGGAAATTCTCGCCTCAAGTAATTAACGAGTGAGCGACGATGACTTCCTTCCGTGATCTCATTCCCGCAGATAAGGAGATGATCCGCTCCTGGCGCAATCTTCCGGAGATCCGCAAGTACATGTATACCGACCACGTGATCGCGCCCGAAGAGCATGATGCCTGGTTCCAGCGAGTAACAAGCGATCCCACCTGCAAGTACTGGGTTATCGTTTGTGACGCGGAAGACGTTGGACTCGTGAATCTTTATGCGATCGATCGCTGTAATCGCCGGTGTTATTGGGCTTTTTACATCGTTAGCCCCAATGTGCGGGGCAAAGGAGTCGGTACGTCCGCGGAATATTTTGTTTTGCGTCACGTTTTCGATGAACTGAACCTGAACAGGTTGTGCTGTGAGGTCCTGGATTTCAATCAGGGCGTCGTCAGGATGCACAAGAGTTTTGGTTTCGTCGAGGAGGGCATCTTCCGAAAGCATGTTTTCAAAGGCGACGAGCCTCACGACGTGATTTGTTTGGCGATGTTGCGTGAAGATTGGGAACAGAAGAAGGAAGCGCTCGCAGAGAAAATGAAATCCAAAGGGCTGGCATGAGCCAGCCGGACGTTCTCCGCCGATGAAGACTGGAGACACTGCATCGCAGACGCTAATGGTGACCGGAGAACTGGTCGAGTGTTTTGGAGAAGTTGTCGGCGACCTGAATCCGATTCACTTTGACGAGACTTTCGCAAAGACCACCAGATTTGGTCGGCGAATCGCGCACGGCATGCTTTCCGCGTCTCTGATTTCTGCTGTGATCGGAAATAAGCTTCCCGGCCCAGGTTCCATTTACATCAGCCAGACACTCCACTTTACGAGCCCGGTTTACCTGGGAGATGAACTGACGGCAAAAGTCACCGTCCTTAGTGTTCGACAAGACAAGCCAATCGCTACGCTCGAAACGATTTGTTCAAAGCAGGACGGAACGGTTGTCCTAAAAGGGGAAGCCGTAGTCGCTTTCCCATCCAGTTTGTCGAGGTAGCAAGGTCGCGAGGCCCGCATTTTCTTGGAAACGGTCATCACAATTGGGGTCAACAAAGTCGGGGGGACCAACCCTACCTACGTGATTGCCGAGCTCTCCGCCAATCACAACCAGAAATTCGATCAAGCAGTGAAGATCATCCATGCCGCCAAAGATGCCGGCGCGGACGCCGTCAAACTGCAGACCTATACGGCGGACACGATTACGATTCGGAGCGACAAGGAATATTTCCGCGTTGGCGGCGGCACGCTCTGGGACGGGCGCTACCTGCACGATCTCTACGCCGAAGCTTATACGCCTTGGGAGTGGCAGCCGCGATTAATGAAAGTGGCGAACGATCTCGGCCTCGATCTGTTTTCGACTCCCTTTGACTCGACCGCTGTTGATTTTCTCGAAGAGATGAACGTTCCCGCCCATAAGGTGGCGTCGTTTGAGATTGTCGATATCCCGCTGATCCAAAAAATTGCGCGGACTGGAAAGCCGATGATCATGTCCACAGGAATGGCATCGATCGAGGAGATCGATGAAGCATTACAGGCGGCCCGCGCGGCGGGTGCGACACAGATTGCGCTGCTGAAGTGCACAAGCGCGTATCCGGCATCACCGGAGGAGATGAACCTGCGGACTATCCCTGAGTTATCGCGGCGCTTCAACGTGCCGGCGGGTCTTTCGGATCATACGATGGGCGTCGCCGTACCCGTGGCAGCTGTGGCGTTGGGAGCATGCATCATCGAGAAGCATCTCGCCCTGTCACGTTCGGAATCCGGGCCGGACAGCGCCTTCTCACTCGAGCCTCACGAATTTAAGGCCATGGTTGACTCCGTCCGCGTCGCGGAAAAGGCTCTAGGTGCTGTTCAATACGGATGCAGTCCGAAAGAGGCGAGCAGCAAGGCGTTTCGCCGATCGCTATTCGTCGTGCGTGACGTTAAGCGTGGTGAACCGTTTACGGCAGAAAATTTGCGCTCCATTCGTCCTGGCCACGGACTGCACACCCGGCATATGTCCGAGGTCCTGGGCCAACGCGCCCGGCAAGACATCGAACGCGGCACCCCGCTGAGCTGGGATCTGGTCGAGCGGCAATGAGGATCGTTAGTTCCCTCCTGAAGAAGGCGGTGTATCCCATTTTGTCGAAGTCTGGCGTGCTTCGTCATTTGCCTGCGCAAGGACTCGCGGTTGTGACCTATCACGGAGTGCACCCTGAGGGATATACACCGATCGATCCGGCGTTGGATGGAAACCTGATCACGGCGGAATCGCTTCGGTGCCAACTGAATCTGCTCAAGAAACACTATGACGTCATCAGTCCGGATGATTTTCTAGCATGGCGAGACGGGAAGGGAAATCTGCCGCAGCGCGCGGTGCTCATCACCTGCGACGATGGATTGTTGAACTGCCTGACTGACATGCTTCCACTACTGCGGAAAGAGGAGGTAGCTTGTCTTTTCTTTGTCACCGGAGCTTCGGCCGGAGATTTGCCCACGACTCTCTGGTACGAAGATCTCTTTCGTGCCTTTCTTCGAGCGGCTGCCGGAATCTACAAAATTTCTTATGAGACAGTGACCATTGACGTGGAACTGAACTCGCCTGAGAGTCGTCGTGCGGCTTGGTGGGGTTCCGTGAAGCGGCTGTCGCAAGTCAGCGGCGAAGTACGCCAGGATTTTTTAGCAGTGGCAGGCGCGCGACTGGAATCGAAATGCGGCTCGGATCTCGAAATGCGCAACTCTCCGCTTTGCCGCCGCTTTGGCCTATTGATGCGAACCGAGTTGAATCAACTCTCTGCGGCAGGAATGACGATCGGGGCCCACACGCTAACTCATCCAATGCTGTCGCAGGCTCCATCCGAACAGGCGTATATGGAAATTGCGAAGAGCCGCGCGCGATTGCAGGAGGTTCTGAAAAAGCCGGTGTGGGCCTTCGCCTATCCTTTCGGAGATCCGCAATCGGTCACGTCGCAAGTCCTCACGATGCCGAAGCAAGCCGGTTTTGCTGCCGCCTTTCTGAATTGCGGTGGAGGCTTGGGCACTGCGTTGCCGCATTTCGCCGTGCCGCGCTTGCATGTGACTTCGAGCATGAGCCTCAGCGAATTCGAGGCACACGTCTCGGGTTTCTACGCGTGGTTGCAGAGGATCGCCCACGAAAATGCGGAGCCTTCTTGTTTGGTGGAGGCTTAATCGGCCGACGCATGGCGGACCTCAACCTGCAAAAGAACCTCGAGATCTACAACGCGCCCGAGGTCACCGCTTATTATGCCGCGCTAAATTATCTGACCCCGTGCGAGCGTCTGCTGTTTGACACCTATATCCCGATCGGAAGTTCGATTCTTGATCTCGGGGTCGGAGGTGGACGAACGACACCGTACCTCGCTAGTCGTGCAGCGCGCTATGTGGGAGTCGATAACGCGAGAGCGATGGTCGACGCATGCCGGTCGAAATTTCCCAACCTCGAATTCGCACTCGCCGACGCCGCCGAGCTTTCCCAATTCGCCGATTCGTCGTTTGATGCGGTTGTGTTCGCATTCAACGGAATTGACTTCGTCCTTCCTCAGAAATCCCGCCGTGAGTGCCTCGCTCACGTTCGTCGCATTCTAAAACCAGGTGGCGCGTTTATCTTTTCTTCGCACAATGCTCAGGCGATTCTGGTTTGGCCTGCCTGGAGCAGGGATCGTCTAAAGCGACTCGCTCGCCGGTTCTCGCCCAGCTCAAAGGCCTTGTACAGCATGTCACTTGCCGGATTGACCTCCGTGCGCGCTTTGCTGGCTTTCATCCAAGCATGTGCGGCGAGTTGCTTGCGTATGGCTCAGCGGCTGCCTAGGCGAATTTTCTGGCGGGGAGAGGGCGAGCTCATCGATTCTGCTCATGGAGGATTGCTCACTCACTTCTCGGTACCTCACCAAGTTGTCTCCGAACTTAATGCGGCCTCTCTGCGATTTGAACAAGTCCTCGGAAATGCCTACCCCCGATCGACGCATCCACTCACGACGGATTGGTACTATTACGTATTCACGAAACCCAAAGAGAAGTGACTGAAGCCTTGCGACTCGTCGTGCTCAAAGAAATCCCGGAAGACGCGGAACTCCGCCGGCAATGGAATGCGCTGGTCGATCGCGTCGAACGTCCGCAAGTGTTCTATACATACGAATGGTCGCTGGCGGTGCAGCGGGCGTACAGTTCAACCTTGCATCCGTTGCTAATTTTGGCTTACGACGATGCGGATTCCCTGTATGGTGTAGCGGCCCTGGCAACCGGCTCCGACTCTCACAGCGCTTCCTTTCTCTGCGCTACTACGGGAGATTATTGCGACTTTCTGAGCGAGGCGACGCAAAAAGCCGAGTTCATGATTGCGGCTCTTCGCGAGCTGACAAAACGCAAGATCCGACGGATCGCACTTGCGAACCTTCCGGCAGATTCTTCGACGCTCCCCATGCTCCAGAAATCCGGTCGAGAGTGCGGTTTCCATTGCTATGCACGGACCGCCTATATCTGCGCCCAGGTTTCGTTCGACCGGTTGGAGCGTGGAAAGGACGGAAGGCCGTTTGCGCCCGGCCTCAAACGTCTCCGTCGTTTCGAAAAAGCGATGAAGTCCGAGGCCGACGTTCACACTGAACATCGACAATCTTGGGATGCGGTGGAGCCGGTGCTGCAGGAGTTCATGCAGGCGCACGTCGCCCGATTTCTTGAGATCGGTCGTATTAGCAACATTGCCGACAGCCACCGAAGGGTTTTTCTAGCTGAACTCGCACGAGTCCTCTCTGCGAGCCAGTGGTTCGTCTTGAGCCGGATGTTGGTAGGGGAACGTCCTGTCGCTTGGCATTACGGATTTAAATTCCACGGTTCGTGGTTTTGGTACCAGCCGACATTCGACAGCACTGTCGAAAAACACTGGCCAGGATTTTGTTTGTTGAGCCAAGTCATCCAGGATTCAATCGAGATACCCGGGATGACGATGCTCGATCTCGGACTTGGTTCCGAGGCGTACAAGGCGAAGTTTGCGAACGAATCGCGGGAGACGCTTTTCGTTTCTTTGCACAGGTCAGTGCTGGCACATTCTCGAGCAATCGTCCGTCATAAAGTTGCCGAGGCCGTGAAGTCCTCGCCGAAGTGGGAAAGTCTCGCGAACGGGGTCCGGCAGAGAGTTCGCGCCTTCAGGATGCGTTTGCGAGCCCACGGCCTCTCGGGGTCCATCAGTTGGATAGGAAGAGGCGTCCTCCGGCTGATCTGCCGTCGCAGCCAAGTGGTTTTTTTTGAAATGGAACCCTGCAAAGCGGAACCTGCGGCGACGTGCAACTTAGAACTCCGCCCCTTAGAGTTGCGCCACTTGGCACTTGCAGCGATGGAGTATCGTGACGACGAGGCGGCATGCACCTATCTTCTTCGAGCGGCGAAGCGGTTGCGAACTTCCGCAGCCCAAGGTTTTGTCCTAACGGATACTGATGGCCATCCACTGCACTTAGCCTGGACTTCGCCGTTGAACGGCTTCTTTTGTGAGGAGCTTGATTCGACACTGGAGGCTCCCTCGGATTCCGTTATTTTGTTCGATTGCTGGACGCCAACGGCTATGCGTGGACAAGACTATTACCAACGTGCGATCAAACAGATTGGAGCGAGGATAAGGGAAAGTGGCAAACGGCCCTGGATCTTCAGCGCGAGCACAAACCTTGCTTCCATCGCGGGAATCGAGAGGGCCGGTTATCAGAAGCGCTACTCGCTGGTTCGTGAGCAATTTCTCGCTTGGAAAAGGATTAAGCGCGCCGCTCCGGAGTTCGACACTTTGCCCGACGTGGAGGTCTCGGCCCGCGTTTGAGGTTGCTGGCCGTCAGCGTGATGCGTGTTCTCCTAGTGCATCCTGAAGATTCTCCTCAGCGCGGACCTTGGGCCGTGCAACGATGGGACCTTGTCGTCGATCTGGGCCGATCATCCCGCTTTTCAGCACAACGATGGCAGGAGCGCTTGCGATGTCCGGTTCTCCGCGCAGATTCGTTTCGACACGGTATGGAAGATTTGCGCCGCGTCCGCAATCTGTTCGCGAGCGGCCGGGGTCATTTGTTGGACGAAGAAGGAATTGATTGGTGGGATCTGACGTCGTTGGTCGTCGTACCGGAAGCGGAATCGTTGATCACTTTTGAACGGATGGTCGCCGATGTCAGGCCCGCGACAGAACTCTGGACAACCCGAGTCGGCTGGTCCTCTAAACTCATGGCAGCATTGTTGGGCGTGGAACTCCGCGCTTTTGGCAGCAATGGACTTGCGCGATCCACGAATCGGGTTTTGCACTATGCCAGGATTCTCCGGCGGTTTCGGGCCGGGCAAATCAAAGAGATATTGCTGGATAAGTATGATTCGAATTATCAGTTTCGTTCACGATTAATCACCCGACAAAGCGTCAGCAAAAAACCCGTCGTGCTGCTACCCAGTGCGTACCGAAACGTATCAAGAATGGCCGCAGACTATGCCCGTTCGCTACCCGAACAGGCTTTCCTTCTAGTGGCAACGCGGCAGAACGCACATGAGTTCAGCCGTCCAGCCAATGTGGAAATCAGAGACCTCGCAGCCTACGCCGGCCACAAGGCACCGACTAAGGAAACGGCGTCGATTTTGGAAAGATGGCGTCTTCTGCAGAGGAAGTTGGGCGCTACAAGAGAGTATGAATTGCTGGCAAGTGCAGGTGTGTTCCAGAATTTCTCACGCTGGTTCCGCGACGGTCTGGTTGCGCGAAATGCTTGGCGTCACGTGCTCGAACGCGAACCGGTCCAGGCAGTTTTATGCGGAGACGACAGCAATATCTACACCCGCTTAACCGTGCTGCTTGCCGCCAAGCGCAAGATCCCGACGGTTGATTTTCATCATGGCGCTCTCGACGGGCGCTACCTGTTAAAAGACTTGCCTTGCGACATCTACCTAGCGAAGAACGAAATGGAGCAGGATTACCTGGTACGGTTTTGCGGAGTTCCCTCGGAGCGGGTCGTCATCGGACCGCCGTCTGATGTGGAATCTTCAGTGACTCGAACCACCGACAGGTCAGATAGAACGGCGGTCGTTTTCTTTTCTGAGCCTTACGACGTTGCCGGCATGCGTCCCGAGGAGGTCTACCGGGAACTGCTTCCCTCACTTTGTCGGGTGGCGCGCGAAAATGGACGCTCAGTCGTCATCAAATTGCATCCTTTCGAAAGCCGGTCGCAGCGCACAAAACTCGTGCGGGATGTCCTTCAGTCCGATGATCGGGATTTGGTCACCGTGATCGACGGCCCACTCACTCCTGAGCTCATGAACCGGGCTTGGTTCGGGATCACAGTTGAATCGACCACGGCAATGGACTGTATGCGGAACGGCGTTCGCTGCTTCCTCTGTGGATGGTTGTCGATGTCGTCTTACGAATATCCGAAGCAGTACGCAAGATTCGGAGTGGGAGATGCTTTGCAAGACGTCCGGCAAGTCTCTGAAATTCCACGTCGGCTCGCCGAAACGAAGGCCCAACCAGTTTCCCGATGGAATCTATTCCCGACTCCCAATCCGGCACTGTTAAGGCGTTGGTTGACCTCGTCTGAAAATCAGATCACGAGGTCCATTTCGTGAATCCTCGTCCTGACGTTAAGGAATCGCCACTCACCGTGAAAGAGGCGACCCAGCAGTTTCGTTCCCAGGTCGGCCACATTTCCCGGCAGTCTGGCATTTACTTTGCTGGCACGATTTTCGCTCTAGCCTCGGGCTACCTTTTCAAAGTTTATCTCGCTCGCGTTTTGGGCCCCGAGGATTTGGGCCTCTATGCACTTGGCGCGACCTTAATCGGATTTCTAGGAATCTTCAATACCCTTGGTCTTCCGCAATCCGCCGTACGTTTTGTTGCCTCGTACCAAGCCGCGGGAAAGTTCAAAGAATTGCACGCCCTGCTGTGGCGTGGCGCGGGACTTTTGCTCGCCGCGAACGCGGTGCTTGCCATAGTGTTGCTGACCTTCGGCCGACTTGTCGCCCTACGCTTTTACCACTCGCCTGCGTTGGTCCGATACCTCCCGCTCTTTGCCCTGATCATGCTGTTTGCGGTGGTGAGCGGTTTTTATGGCAAGGTCCTCGCCGGATATCGCGACATCAAGCAGCGAACCTGGATCGTGAATTTCGTTGGCACTCCACTGAATATGGTCTTCGCGATCCTGCTGATTTCCGCCGGATTGGGACTTCGAGGCTACCTCATCGCCCAAATTATAAGCACTGCAATTGTGTGCGTTTGCCTGTTTGTAGCGGTCTGGCGATTCACGCCGAGCGCCGCACGCTTGCTGGGCCAATCCGGTTCGAATCCTGAGAAAGAAGTCTGGTCGTTCTCAGCGACAATGGTCGGTATCGGGTTCCTCGAGTTTCTGATGAGCCAGGTCGACAAAGTCGCCTTGGGCTTTTACCTGGGGGCGCGACAGGTGGGTATTTATGCAGTTGCGGCCTCATTGGTTGCATACGTGCCACTGGTGCTGAGTTCGATCAATCAGATTTTCGCCCCCACTATATCCGACCTTCACACGCGAGGAGAGATCACTATGCTCGGACGTCTGTTTCAATCCCTTACAAAGTGGGTGATTGGACTGACGCTTCCGCTGGCGATGGTGGTCATCGCGTTTGCGCATCCCCTGATGGGTATTTTTGGCAAAGAGTTTGAACGCGGCTGGCCCATTCTGATCATTGGAACTTTGGGACAGCTGGTAAACTGCGGAGTCGGGTCCGTGGGCTATTTGCTTCTCATGTCAGGAAATGAAAGACGGTTGATACGAATCCAAGCTGCCATGGCTGTCGTTATGGTTGTGTGCAGCGCCGCGCTCATCCCAGCTTTCGGGATACTGGGCGCTGCCGCCGCCGCGGCGATAACGAATATCGGCGTGAACTTCTGGAATCTGCTGGAGGTTCGAAGAACACTTGGTATTTCTCCTTACAACTGGGGATACCTCCGTTTGCTGCCGCCCACATTTGTGAGCCTCGCCGTCATCGTTCTGCTGAACAAATACTCGTTTTTATTTCGCCACAACTGGGTGGCCATCGGAGTCACTTTCGCCGCCGCCTATGCGATATTTACAGGTGTTCTTTTGCTGGTCGGACTGCAGGCTGACGATCGATTGATCGCATCGGCAATCTGGTCCCGGATGAGAGGCGTTTTTGTTCGCGCAGGGGCTGCGGCATGACCGAAACCAGGGATGTCCAGCTTCCGCAAGACCTGTGTGCGGCTGCAGAGAAAAAATTCCAGCACCAGTTCGTCACTTTAGAAGAATTGTTGACTTTCGTTCTTCGCGATCTTCTCCGGGACGAGGCTCTACAGGCCGATCTGGCCGAAGAACGAATCGTTGAACAGCGCCTGCGCGAATTGGGATATCTCTAAGCCCATGCCATTTCACAACTTTGATCGCACGCGATTTGCAATCGTCCCGGATCGACGCGCCGCATGGAGACTCTAGAGTCGGTTCGACGATCGGAGAGGGAAAGGCTCTATCCCTCCCTGACAAATCCAAGTTGGCTCGTGCTGCGTCGTCGTCGCGAGATTTTTAGAGCGTGGATCTCGCGGCTGAATGGCCGCTCTCTCGACGTGCTCGACGTCGGGGGACGCATGCAACCCTATCGTCCTCTTCTTACAGACCGGCTCGGTCGCTACCTCGCCATTGATTTGCTGCAGACTCCGATTGTCGATGCCGTGTCCCGTGGCGAGAATATCCCGTTCGCAAGCGGAGTATTCGATCTGGTGGTCTGCACCCAGATGTTGCAGTACGTACCCGATCCTGGTGCCGTAATTGCCGAAATCCATCGTCTGCTCAAGCCGGGTGGATATCTGTTCCTCTCCGCTCCGGCAATCGCTCTGCGCGACGCCGATGAAGAATGTTGGCGGTTCTTTCCTCATTCGCTTCGACACCTACTCGGCGAGTTCGGCAAGCTAGAAATCAGTCCGGAAGGCGGGAATCTTGTCGGCTTCTTTCGTATGCTCAATACGGGGGTGGACGTCTTGGTTCGGTACCGTTTCTTGCGGGCATTTTTTCATTGGACTCTGTGCCCCGTCGTCAATCTGGCAGGGGAAACATTGGACCGGATTACCTTTAGCAAGAACGATCAACTGGCGACCAACTACAGCGCATGGGCAAGGAAATAACCGGCCCGAGGATTTGAGATGGATCTTGCCCGAAAACTCTGGCTCCGAGGACTCGACTTATTACCGACGGCGGGATTCTATTTCGATCGTCCTTTGGTGTTGTTGCAGAGTGACGATTGGGGCCGCGCAGGACTGCGTGATCACGAAGGGCTGGAACGCCTGCGCGGTGCCGGAATCAGTCTTGGTGAGCGGCCTTATGATTTCTACTCCCTCGAAACTGCCGAAGACCTGGCGGCGCTGCGAGAAGTCCTGAAGCATCATCGCGATTCTGCGGGTCGCCACCCATGCTTGGCAATGAACTTCATCGTCGCGAATCTCGATTTGGCAAAAAATCCTGCGACGACCGGGAAACTCACTTTCATGCCCCTGGCGGAAGGTCTGCCGCAAGGGTGGAATCGCCCCAATCTGGTGGACGGCTACCGCTCCGGAATCGCCGATGGAGTTTTCGACGCCGCCCTTCATGGAACATCCCATTTTTGCAGTGCTTCGGTCGAGCGTTCTATGACCGGCGACGGCGAGAGAGCGGCGCTTCTGCGCACACTCTGGGAGGCGGGCACGCCTTATATTCACTGGCGCATGCCATGGATCGGCTATGAATACTGGGATCCAGAACAGCCAGAAGATGACCGTTTCCTGCCTAGGGAATTACAACGAGATCTCATCGGCCAGACAATCGGAGCGTTCGCCAAATTATTTGCGGCATTGCCGTCGTCAGCCTGCGCCCCGGGATATCGCGCCAATGACGACACGCATCGAATTTGGTCGCAACATGGAATTCGCGTGGTGCAAAATGGTCCCGGAACTCTCATCCCTCCGTTCTTCGATCGTCACAAAATTCTTCATCTGGCCCGGACGGTGGAGTTTGAGCCCGCTCTTGATCGAGCATTTTCAGTTGAGAAATGCGTGCAGCAAGCGGAAGCTTGTTTCACGCGCGGCGTTCCCGCCATTGTTTCCATGCATTCCATCAATTTTCATTCCACGGTGTGCGATTTTCGTTCGCCAAGTCTACGGGCGTTAGACGAATTCTTCACCGCCTTGAAATTGAAATACCCCAACCTGCTGTATCTTCACGATGAGGATCTGCGGCAATTGGTTAACCATGGACGCTACGAACGTGGCAGCGGCCAGGTTCAAGTGAACGTCAGACGGAAGTCATTTATCAAAGCAGTCGTCGCGGCGCGCAAGGCATGACAGGAAAGCAAAAATCGATTGTGCTGGTGACAGTAGATTGCCTGCGGGCCGATCACGTCGGCTTCATGGGCTACAAACGGCCAACGACTCCCTTCCTGGATTCACTGGCTGAGGAGAGCATCGTCGTTCCGAACGCGATTGTCGCCGGTGCGCCGACTTATTATTCGCTACCGGCGATTCTTGCATCGCGCTATCCGTTGGCACTGGGACGGGATGTCCTTGGATTGGGCCCTGATGAGTGCACTTTAACTTCGTCCTTGAAGCAGGGGGAATACGCTACGGCTGCCTTCACTGCAGCCAACCCTTACATATCGCGTCGCTTTGGATACGACCAGGGATTTGACACGTTCCATGACTATCTTCAAGATGAGCCGGAGAGACTCGCGATCGAAGATCCCAATTCTCCGCCCGCGGGCCTAACCAGCCAGCTCAATCGCCATCTCCAGAAGATCCTTCCGGCGCTGGGACCGCTCGCTGCGGTCTATGATGAACTTTACTTTCGATATTGCCAGCGAATTACCCCTGTAGGGCCATCGCTCGACGCACTTCGCCGCTTTCCCTCCGCCGACGTAATCATCGATCAGGCCCAGGCCTGGATAGAATCTGTTGGCGAAGCCCCGTTCTTCCTGTGGCTGCACCTGATGGACCCGCATTCGCCGTATTACCCGAAAGAAGAGGCGCTCGAACTGATGGGGAAGACTCCGATTACGCCGTTCGGGGCGCGCTACCTGAATTCCTCTTGGAATCGTTCCGACCTTGGACCACGTCGCATGGCGAGCCGTCGCAACGACATCGTTGCGCTTTACGATGCCGGAATTCGATGGGTGGACAGCCAATTACAGCGCCTCATCGGGATGTTACGCGACTCTCGTCGCTGGGACGATTGCATCTTCACGCTCACCGCCGATCACGGGGAGGAGTTCTTGGAACATGGCGGTCGCTATCATTCACCGTCGCGGCTTATCGAGGAATTAATCCATGTTCCGCTCTTGCTACGCGTGCCAGGCTGCGGAAAGAGAGAGGTTTCATCCACACCACTCAGCCTCATCCACCTCGCACCAACACTCTTGGACGCCGCGAATCGCCCGATACCTGCAAATTTCGAGGGCGTCAGCCACTGGTCTGAGTTCCAGAGCGGCAGCGAATTCGACAGGCTTGCGATTTCGGAGTGCGTCGCAGGTTGTAGCAATCCGTTTCACCCGGATCATCGCATCGGTTCGCGTGTACTCTCGGTGAGAGATGTACGCTTCAAACTGGTCCTGTTTTTCGATCCCCGCTCTGAACAACTCTACGATCTCGAGACGGACCCAGGGGAAGAGTCACCGTTGCCGGCGAACGCCGAGAGAACGGTCCGTTGCCGTTTGTTGAATGCTGCGCGAGAGCATCTCCGCCACTCGATCAGCAGTCGAGATGATCGAGTGCGGGTACAGGCGCGTCTTCGCGAACTTCAGCTAAAATGGAAGAAACCAGCAGACAAGGCCTCGCCAGTGTCCTTCACCTGAGACTGGCTGTTGATTGCATCCGAAATGATTACGATTTTCACGCCTTCGTATGCCGACGAGGCCGGCACAAACGCGCAAAACCTCTCTGTGAAAGAGATCGTTGCGCGTCTTGATCCCACACGATGTGCAGTGACCATGCTGCAGGAAGGACCAGTGGATCCGCGGATCGCAACGCGCCCCAATACACGGCTCTTGCGCTGGAAGAAACACGGAAACACACTGCGAACCGTTTTCCAGATCCTGACAAGAGTTCCAGATGTGTACTTCTTCCCGCGAGAAGGTCCGCTTGACGCTGCTTTTCTGAGCTTGCGCCGCCATCTGAAATTGAAAACCGCGGTCGTCAGCTACGTTGTATCGGGCGGTCTCCAATCCGGGCCGTATTCTGCTCTTCGCATTCGTCACATTCGCGAGGCAGATGCAGTATTCGCCAATAATGACTACCTTGGCCGACTATTGAAAGAGAAAATGGGAGTTACGTCTGCTGGCACTCTCTACGACGGAATTGACCGGCGCTATTTTTTTGGACCAGACGCTGCCCGTCGCGCGCGTCATGAGATCGTTGTTCTTTGTGCCGGGTCCTATCGACCATACAAACGCATGCCTCTGGTAGTTCGACAAGCAGCGCGCTGGCCCGACGTTGCGTTCCGCATCGCCGGCACAGGCGAAGAGGAGGACCTCTGCAGGAAGCTCGCGGCCGAACTTGGCTGCAACAATATTGAGTTCCTGGGCCATTTGTCTCAACCGCAACTCGGCGAGGAGATGCGGCGAGCTGATATCTTTTTCTTCCCCAGTATTCTCGAGGGCCATCCACAGGTTTTGTTGCAAGCTGCGGGTAGCGGGCTTCCCGTGGTCGCAATGCGACTCTATCGGCCCGATTGCGTGGTGAACGGGACCACTGGATTTCTCGTCGACACGGATGACGACCTTACTTCGAAGCTAAATGAGCTGATTCGCAACTCACAACTTCGCTGCAGCATGGGGGAAGCCGCTTCCAAACACGCTCGCCAATTCGATTGGGATATCATCGCCAGAAAATGGCAGGAGGCATTTGAACAGGTTGTCGCCAAACGACGAACAAGCTAGAGACGCCGGTCGTCTGCGAGCGCCCCGGCTGTGAGCGATTATCCTCAACTGCCTATCCTTGGAAAGGCGCGCCGTCCGTTGGAATCAGCACCTCTACGGGTTCTCACGCTTACGCCTTTCTATCCGAGCGCAGACGATAACGTATCGGGCTGTTTCGTCGCCGAGCCCATCGACGAACTTTCCAAGGCCGGTGTTGAGAACATCGTCTTCGCCGTCCGGCCGTTCTATCGTGGGAAAGTTCGCGCTTCAAACAAAGGCGTTCCCGCCGCATGGATGCGCTATTTCTCTTTGCCCGGAGGAATTGGGCTGTCGAGCGCCGGAGCTTTTGTGTACGCACGAATTGTCGGAAAGGTCCGCGAGTTGCAGCGATCGCTCGGCATCGACTTGATTCATGCTCACGCTCCGCTTCCTTGCGGCCATGCCGCCATGCTGCTCAGCGCGGAGTTGGGGATTCCGTACGTAGTCTCCGTCCACGGTCTGGATGCATTTTCGACCGAGCAAGTCCAGGGACGAGCTGGCGAATGGTGCCGACGCATTTCTCAGCGCGTCTACCGGTCATCGCGGCGGACCATCTGTGTCAGCGAACGCGTTCGCGAGCAGGTTTTGGAGGGCACAGGAGGAAAATTCCGAACCTCCGTGGTCTACAACGGCGTAGACCCGGAATTATTTTCTACAAGCAACCAGTCTCCTTCCGGCCAAGTGGTGCTCAGCGTCGGCAACCTGATCCCAATCAAGGGCCATGAAGTACTGATCCGCTCCTTCGCGTCTCTTTCTGCAGATTTTCCGGGTTTGAAACTGGAGATTATTGGAGACGGGCCGGAGCTTTCCCACTTGCGGGAAGTTGCAAATCAACTTCAGGTCAGCGGTGCGGTGCAATTCACTGGACGCCAGTCGCGAGCACAAGTCGCTGAAGCCATGCGGCGCTGCACGATTTTTGCGCTGCCCAGTCGCTACGAGGGATTGGGATGCGTTTACCTTGAGGCGATGTCAGCCGCAAAGCCTGTCATCGGATGCCGGGGGCAGGGAATCGCTGAAATCATTCAACACGGGTCCAACGGATTGCTGGTGGGCGCCGGTAATGAAAGAGAACTGGCGTTAGCGCTTGCTCTCTTGCTTCGAGATGAGAATCGGCGCCGTACCCTTGGAGCCGCGGCCCGGGATACAATTCTTGATCAACTGACTCTCGCACAACAGGCGGAGCGATTTGTGCGGATCTACCGGGAATGCCTCCAGTGACGCGCCGCCTCGTCATTATCACGGAGATCATTTCTCCTTATCGCATCCCCCTCTTTAACGCTCTGGCTCGGCACCCAGACATTCATCTGCACGTAGTTTTTTTAGCCGAGACAGATCCCGGACTGAGGCAATGGCAGGTTTACAAAGACGAGATCCAGTTTTCCTATCAGGTCCTTTCTTCTTACCGGAAGCGCATTCGTGGCCACAACGCGCTGATCAACCGCGGTGTCGGACGTGCGCTTTCCGTCGCAAAGCCGGATGCGATTCTCTGTGGTGGATACAACTATCTCGCGTCCTGGCGAGCGCTCCGCTGGTCCCGTAAGCGAGGCGTACCATTTCTCCTGTGGTCTGAAAGCAATCTGCAGGACATGCGCGCTGGAAGTGCGTTTGTCGAATTTCTCAAACGCCAATTTCTCCATCGGTGCAGCGGATTCGTTGTGCCCGGCCGTTCCGCTCTGGAGTACTTACGAGCTCACGGGATCGAAGACCGCGACATCTTTACCGCCGTGAACGCAGTCGACAACGACCGCTTCAGCCAGGCCGCTGTGCGAGCGCGAGAAAAAGCAATTCGACTGCGCAGTGAGTTATCCCTCCCTGCCCGATATTTCCTGTTCGTCGGACGCTTAGTCCGGGAGAAAGGGATCTTTGAATTGCTTGCCGCTTATGCCACGCTGGAAGAACAACTGCGCGAACAGATCGGCCTGGTATTTGTGGGCGATGGCCCGTCTCGCCGTCCGCTTGAGACCGAGGCTGCCTCCGTCGCTCGCGGAGTGATAAAATTTGTTGGTTTCTCCCATCAAGAACAGTTGCCCGCGTATTATGCGCTGGCGGAAATGCTGGTTTTGCCGACCTACACCGATACCTGGGGACTTGTGATAAACGAAGCGATGGCCTGTGGTTTACCAGTCATCCTGAGCGAAGCAGCCGGATGCGCAGCTGATTTAGTGACACATAACTGGAACGGCCGGATTGTTCCGCCCAGGAATGTCGCTGCGCTTGCGTCAGCCATTCGCGATCTCGCGAGTCGACCCGACGAATGTGCTGCGATGAGCTTGAATAGCAGAACACGCATTGCCGCGTATTCGCCGCCGGAATGGTCCAACGGGGTCGCGCGCGGCCTTGAAGCAGTAAGGATGAAGCGTGGATAAAGGCCTAGCGAAAGTTTTCCTCATCGCCAGCGTCGTCTGCATCGCGCCCGCGCTGGCATATCTGGCGTATTCACGCCCTGGCTACTTCGGCAGCGAGGCGTATCTCGGGGGCCTTCTTCTGCTTGAGGCTCTGGTCGCGGCTGTTTGGCTCTATCGAAGGACATTCTTTCCGCTGGTCGTGATCACATTTCTATTGGCCGGCATGGATTTACCGGTCGGGTCCGTTTGGACGATGGCGCGCTGGGTGGTTCTGGCTGTGGGCGCTATGGCTGGGGCTTCCATTATGCTGAAGGAGCGCCGCTATTCTTTCGGCCTGTTTCACGTCCTCGCATTTTTTTGTGTGGGTGCGGCGCTGATGTCGGCCGCAGTTTCCCGATATACGGTCGTCTCCTCCTTGAAAGTTCTAAGCCTCTTTCTCTTGTTTATATACGCGGCCACGGGAGCGAGATTGGCTGTGCTGAACCGCGAAAGTAAATTCTTCTCGGGGCTTCTGATCGGTTGCGAAGTTTTCGTTGTGCTCATTGCAGCCTCCTACGCGATGGGAAGAGAGGTCATGGGTAATCCCAATTCGTTGGGGGCCGTGATGGGGGTAGTCGCTGCCCCGATACTTCTTTGGGGAACGTTGTTAAATCAGGAACCGTTCTCACACCGCCGGCGTGTATTTCTGTACGTCGTGGCCATGTACCTCACCTACACCAGTCAAGCTCGCGCTGGCATCCTGGCGGCTTTCGTTTCGTGTGCGGTGCTTTGTATTGCGCTACGTAAATACGCGCTGTTGGCACAGGGAGTGGCGGTCATTGTGATTCTGGCTGCAACTAGCGCCATATTTCAACCCGAGGCATTTTCGAGAACCATTTCCTCCATCTCTTCGACGGTTGTCTATAAAGGCCAGGATCCATCTCAAGGATTGCTCGGTTCTCGCCAATCTCCTTGGCAAGACTCTATCGACGCCATTCGCGCTCATGTTTGGTTTGGCAGTGGGTTTGGAACATCTGATCGAGGAACGGATCCTACCGATAATCTGGGTAAATTCGCCAGTTCGAGTGCTGTTACGACAGAGCATGGCAGCAGTTATCTCGAAATCGTTGCTTGGGTCGGTGTACTTGGACTTTTGCCTTTCGGCTTGTTGTTAGTGCTCCTTCTCGCCAAGGTTTTTCGCGTGGTCCGTTGGATGTATCGAACGGCGCTACCTTCGCACCCGGCTGTGCCACTCGCCATTGTGATGATCGCAGGCCTTGTTCACGCAGCTTTTGAAGACTGGCTCTTCGCTCCAGGCTACTATCTCTGTCTGTTCTATTGGTGCATGGCTTTTGTGTTTGTGGATCAATCATCAATACTGTTTGCCTCAGACGCGCGTCCCCTTGTGGTGAGGCACGGCAGAGCAGTACGGCAGCATTTTGACGTCGTTGCTGCGAGTCGATGATGCGCCTTTTCATCAATTCTCTTGCCGCCAGCGCGGGCGGCGGGCTGACCTACATCCGCAATGTGGTGCCTCTTCTGGACGGCAGACCTGACCTGCGCGTTACCATTGTTTTGAATTCTGGTCTGCGGGGAGAGTTTCATTGCAGCGAAAACATCGAGTTTCTCGAGGTTACTGTTCCCGCGGCTCGCAGATTCTGGTTTGAACAAACTGAACTCCCAGGCATGATCCTGCACTCTCGCGCTAATGTCTTGCTTTCGACGGGGAATATTTCGCTCCGCCGCTCCCCTATTCCCCAAATCTTGCTGTCGCGCAATTCGATTTATCTTTCCCCCGATTTCTATCGCGACTTGCGGGCGCGAGGGGAATACCGGGTCTGGCTGGATACGCGGCTGAGGGCCATGATTGCGCGGAAATCGATTGTATGGGCCGATCTTACCGTCGCTCCAAGCGAGGCTTTCGCATCAGAACTTGCGCGCTGGACGGGCAGGAATGTACTCGCGGTCCATCACGGGTTCGACGGAGATAATTTCACTCAGAATTCCGACTCCCTAGCGCCCGACATTCAGGAGAAACTGAATGCTGCAAAGGGATCGCTAAGGATACTTTTCGTCAGTCATTACAACTACTATCGCAATTTCGAAACTCTCATTCAATCGCTCCCGCTTCTTCGGGAGCGACTTTCCTCTCGCTCTATCAAATTGCTACTCACCTGTCGATTGGCGCCCGGCAGAAATCCTGGAAATTACAATCCCGAGTCAGCTCAAAGTCTCGTAAAGAAGCTCGGAGTTTCCGACATGGTGGTTGAACTCGGATCGATCCCATACCGGCAGTTGCATCGGGTCTACGCTTCGGCCGACATATATGTCACGCCGGCCTATACGGAAACTTTTGCTCATCCTCTCGTCGAGGCCATGGCGAGCGGAGTGCCTATAGTTGCTTCAGACCTTCCGGTGCACCGCGAAATTTGTGAAGACGCAGCGGTCTATTTTTCAAAATTCTCGCCGCCAATGCTCGCCGAAAGAATCTCCCAAATTGCGTCATCGCCCGAATCGATGAGCCGTATGACAGCTGCGGGCCGCCTGCGGGCGCGCCAGTTCTCCTGGAAGGCGCATGTGGATAAGATCCTTGACCTGTGCGCGAGGCTCGCGAACCGAACCCCCAGCTGGGAAATGTCAGTGAAAGAATCTGTAGACCCCGGGATCTCAAGACAGAATTTGCAGAGTGACCGAAGAGAAAACCGTTCTGGCGCAGCATTGATCGGTCCTACGGCCCCAGAGTAATGCTGGATGTCGGACGCAGCAGCCATCTTTTTCAGGCTGATATCCTGCTGCAAACTTGAATACGGCACTCACTATGCGCCGCTGCTCCCGACTGTTCCTTGCCATTCCATGCGTATTGTGAATGCGGACGACCTAGGCATCTATCTCACCTGGCCGATCGTGCGGCTTTGTTCGCAAAGATGCGATCGAACGCTTGTCCTACCAACTGAACCTGCTCGTCAGTCATTTCCGGATACATCGGGAGCGACAAGACCTCGCCGGCCGCGCGCTCTGCTTCCGGGAACGTTCCACGGGCATATCCCAGATCACTGTATGCCGGCTGCACGTGTACGGGCTCTGAGTAATGAACTGCCGTCTGAATTCCTTCCGCGAGCAGTGCTTTTTGAAGCCCATCGCGATCTTTGCTGCGAAGCGTGTAGAGATGATAGACGTGGCGAGCCCACGGCATTTCCTTCGGACGTTCAACGTCGCATTCTGCGAGCGCCTGGTTATAGGCTTTAGCTAGCGAGCGCCGCCGCTCCGTCCACTCCTCCAGATGTCGCAGCTTCACTCGCAATATCGCGCCTTGCAGACCCTCCATGCGGTAATTGAATCCGCGCAGCACATGGTGATACTTGCGATCCTGCCCCCAGTCGCGCAGTATGCGAACAGTTTTCGCATAAGTAGCGTTATTCGTGGTGACCGCTCCGCCTTCGCCGTACGCTCCGAGATTCTTAGCGGGATAGAAACTGAAACACGCAATGTCGCCTATGCTGCCCGCTCGTCGGCCCTTGTACTCCGCCCCATGAGCCTGGGCAGCGTCTTCTATCACGACCAGGCCGTGGCGCCGCGCGATCTCCAGGATCGGGTCCATGTCGGCGGTCTGTCCATAGAGATGGACGGGTAAGATCACCTTAGTGCGTGGAGTGATCGCCGCTTCAATTGCAGCTGGATCCATGTTGAACGAGCGCGGATCGATGTCCACCAGCACCGGTCGCGCTCCGGCGTACAAAACTGCGGCCACGCTGGCGACAAACGTGAAGGGCACGGTGATGACTTCATCGCCGGGTCCGACTCCCGCGGCGAGCAATGCCAGATGCAGTGCGCTTGTACCGGAATTCAACGCAATACATTCGGCGGCGCCAGAATATCTTGCAAATTCTTCTTCAAACCGCGCCACTTCGCTGCCCAGCACGAATTGGCAGCTATCCAGTACGCCCGCAATGGCCGCATCTATCTCAGCTTTGATGCTGCGATATTGTGCCCGCAAATCGAGATAAGGTACTGTGACCGGAGAATCTTTCATTGCATAGACCTGCGGAGCTAATTTTACCAGCCACAAGAACTCAAAGCCGATGGCTGCGCGCAACGTGAGCCGCAACCGCCTGGCGGGGGGACCAATGTCTGATCAACGAGGCTCAATGCCAAAATCTTTTTTCTCACACACTGCTGGCCGCACTTTTTTCGGTTCGCTTGGAATCGCGATTCTAGGAGCGGCTGTTTTCGTTGCGTTCCATCATGGCCCCTACGCCTCCGCCTCCGACTCTCAGCCCTTGGCTACCAACACGATTCGATCGGCTACCGACTTCAACTGGCGTCAAAGCCCTCCTTCGGCGTTGAACTCGGCGGGTACTAACTCTGTGACCCTCGACCCCTGTCCCCCTGGTGTGATCGCCGCCGAGCCAGCGTATTACGTCTACATCTCGGGTGAGGGAACCCCTGAAGCCGTGCGCGTCACCGGCGGGAGTTGCAAGGGCGATAGCCATGCCGGGACTCTTGAGTTCGTCACTGCCCACCCTCATCCGACCGGATACCTCATCGGCAGCGCGTCTGGCGGAATTCAGGAGGCCTCCGTCGCTGCACGTTTCATCCCCACCAATCCCAAAGGCGTTTCGCAAGCCGGGAAAGTCGTGGTCCCGCCCGGTGAATATGACGTGTTTGCGCCAATTTCCATTCGTGCCGCGAATCAGACGATCGACTTCGAGGGATCGGTCGTTAACTGCTACACGCCAAACGATGCTTGCATCTTCGTCGGCGATGCGAAGTCCTCCAACGCGTTCGAAGACATCACGCTCAACAGTCCTCGCGGACGTCCCATGACCGTGGCCGGCACGAAGCCATTCATCGAGGTCAACGCCCAGCAGACTCGTCTGATCAATGTCAGCACGCGTTGGCCGCCTCGCGGAGGAAGTTTCGGCACGTTCGTTCAAGTCGACGACGATCAGGCATTTTTGCTGGACGGTTTGGATACCGTCCTTGGTGGATCTCCCGTGACTTGCAACCCGAATTTCTGCGGTGCGATCGTCACTGCTCCCGGTCCGTTCAATAAGTGGTCGGCTGTCGGCTGGCTCAAAAACCTGAACATCTCGCTCCAATGCGCGGGCAAAGGCGTCGAGTGGATTTCAGGAAACGGACTGAAGATCTCCGACAGCGTGATTCAAGGTTGGTCCGTGTACGGAGTCCGCGTCAGCAATCAGCGTGGCGGATCTGCTGGCCTGATCACCGACAACGTTTACTTCGAGGCCGCACCGTGCCAGGAGCACAGTCCGTACGGCAACGTCGGGAACGCGGCAATCATTGCGGAAGGGGTTCACGTGAAGATTTCGGGACTGGGTGCCAATAGCGCTTACGGACTGTTTCCAAACTGGGGATCGCAGACGGGATCTCACGACTGGCTGTACTGGGTTGTTCCCGTAAGCGAAAAGTATGGAGACGGAATTCCTCTGCCCGCAGGCCGCGCTGTGAACAATGGCTCAGGCAGTATCAAAGGTATCTTTCCGCGCATCGCCGGGGCGTCGAACTACAGAATTCTTAAAATGGATTGGGATGATAGTTCGATCCCCCGGCCGTATCCCCAAGGGACTGGTAAGTATTTACTGACGACGATCCAGCAAAGTTCTTGCGCCGCTCTGACCTGTTCCTTCACCGACAATGGGGAAGCTCTCTCGTCCTATACCAACGCGGGCGAGAACATGACAGCGAACATCTATATGCCGCGTCTCGACTTCTGGCCCGGCTCGATCGTCCTAAGCCCCGGTGAGGATATGTCCAGCGAAAGGCACACTGTCCCAGTGCTCACGTTGCAAGCCGATGTCGTGGGCGTCGGAGGAGTAGTTACGACACAACCCGCATGGGAAATCACCGGCGAAGCCAGCACCTTGATGGGATCGCCGGCAACTCCACCCGCAGCTGCCAATATCGAGTCCGCCCACACGAATGGCATTGGCCCATTCCCCGGGGCAACCATCCTCGCGGCAGCGAACATGCCTCAGCAGGCCCCGACTGGATACAAGGGAAGATTGAACTTCGGACACTCCGGCCGCGCGGGTGGGTTCACCCCGCTGATTACGTTGGGTGACAGCAACTGGGGAAAGACTTGGTCGACTTCCAATCATCGGCCTGCGGCGGATGTGAATGATCTCGATCTCGGCTATGAGAATAAGATTGATACCTTCTACACACGTGCTCAAAGCGAGCTGCGAGACTACGTTGGAAAGTTTCCCGACGGTAACCCCCAGGAGAAACTGACTGCCACCGCGAAAATTTTCAATGTTCCGGTCACGATCAATGGCGATCTCACGGTAACGGGGAAGTGTGCCGGCTGCAGCGGAACCCGCGGTGCCGCAGCCACCGGCCTATCCAGATGGTCCGTCTCACTGGCTGGGCAAAAAGGGGCCATTGCTTCCACGAATCTTTGTGGCACATCCCCGTGTGGCTCCGGACAGTACAGCATCAGCTATTACGTCGATGCCACGGGCTCTTGCTCTTCCGCCGGCAACGGAACCACCGCACTCACGATTGGTTGGACGGACGAAACCCGTGTCAGGTCGCTCCGTGTGCCGCTCGTGGGTACGGGCGTCTCCAGCGGAAACAGTTTGGCGCTCGGCCAGCCCGCGAATTTTGGCGGCGGCAACCTTTCAATTTGGTCCTCGGGCAATGCCCCAATCACCTATTCAACGGCATACACCGCCTGTGCGTCGGGGATCGGCACTTACGCTGTGAGGATTGCGGTCGAGAAAGTGCAATAACGATTTACTCTCTCCCGCACGCGAGGTTTACCGCGAAGGGATGCATTTGCGCTATCATTCGCTCAAATGGCAAAGAAGAATCCCCAAAACTTTGAAGTGACCTGTCCCTGCTGTAGCGCCGTGCTCAAGATCGATGCTGAGGAACGTGCGGTTATTGCTCACACCGCGGCCGTGAAGCCCAAGACCTTTAGCGATATGGAAGCTGCTGCGAAGGCGATGCGCGAGCAGGACAGCCGGCGTGAATCCATTTTTCAGCAGTCGGTCGAAGCCCAGAAGAACGCCTCCAGCCTGCTCGAAAAGAAATTCCAGGAGGCTCTGAAGAAGGCGAAAGAGACTCCCGATACGGGCAAGCCGATTCGAGAGTTCGATCTCGATTGATTCATGCCCGAGCCGCCGCGCATGCATCGTCCGCTGCTTCTTGGTCATCGGGGCGCGCGTGCTCGCAAGTCGATCCCCGAAAACACTCTCGCTTCATTCGACCGTGCTCTAGCGGACGGCTGCGACGGCTTCGAATTCGATGTGCGCCTCACAGCGGACAACGCAGCTGTCGTGTGTCACGATCCCAAGACCGAAGACATCGATATCGCAAATTCTACAGTTGGGCCGTTGTCCAACCTGCCGCGCTTGGAGGTCGTTCTTGCCCGATACAAAGACAATGCGTTTATTGATATCGAGCTGAAAGTTAAAGGACTGGAAGAAGTCACGTCGGCTCTGCTGAGAAAGAATCCTCCACGCCGCGGATTGGTTGTTTCCTCGTTTCTTCCGGAAGTATTGCAAGAGTTACATCAGCTCGATTCCACTATCCCTCTAGGCCTGATCTGCGAGACGCGGGCACAACTTCGAGTCTGGACCCAACTCTCGCTCCAATACGTGATTACTCACCACAAACTGGCTACTCCCGATCTCTTTGGCGAACTGAAGTGTGCAGGAATAAAAGTTCTGGTTTGGACCGTTAATATGGCCGCCGATATGAGACGCTTCGCCAAAGCGGGGGTCGATGGCATCATCTCCGATGACACCCGTCTTCTCGCGCAGACGTTAGGGATCTAAGTGAAAGTTTGAGCCGATGGAAGTCGAAAGGAAACAACTTAGTCGGCCGCGGCTTCCAACGCCGACGCACTGCGGGCAGGTTTATGAAGAAATGCCGCTCGCTCGGTTTCGAACGATTCCAGGTTCGCACCCAAGTCCTGTTCACTCCACCCCATCACCGCTCCGATACGCAACGCGGCTTCGCGACTGCAGGATTCCGACCAGCATGCTCCAAGAGCGACCGGTACTCGACGCAGCAGCGCGTCACCCAGAGTGACCGCATATTCTTTTCTGTACGCCTCGATCACCTCGGCCACAATGTGCGAAGTGTGTGGGCAGATCGGTGCCCGCAACTCGGCGCTCACCAATGCCATTCGGGCGATATCCATAGCACGCTGCCCATGCCACTCCATCATGCCCCGAGCGGTTTCTTCACTCACCGACCCGGCTCGCGCGATATCGAGAACTTCCTGATCGAGCATCGGATCGAGCGAGCTCCCCGGACCAATCGTGACCGCCTTCGGTTCTTCGACCGCAACACCGATCTTGCGAGCGAGCTCCCTCGCCAGCGACGCAGCCGTCGTGAGTTTGCCGCCGATGACGGAGATCAGCCGCGCCGCTCCATCATCCGTATGGTCGTGGAGAAAATGTCGCCGGGTCACCGCCGAAGGTTTGTCCCCCGAATTCGGCAGCGGGCGCACCCCTGCAAACGCATACTTGATGTCGTGTGCGGAAAACTTCGCCTTCGGAAACAATTTCGAGACCGTGCGGAGCAAATAGTCGACTTCCTCCGCGGTGGGCGCTGTCTTGGCCGGATCTCCTGCATCAGGAACTTCCGTCGTCCCCACCAACACTTGTTCATTCCACGGCAAAACGAAGACCGGCCGTCCGTCCGCTGCTTCCGTATAAAGCCCAACGGTCGGAGAGCCCGAGAATCTTGGCAGCACGATGTGAGATCCGCGGACACCGCCGAGCATTGGCTTTCCCGTCCGCACCGTCGATCGCTGGCAAATCCGATCTGCCCATGGCCCGGTACAATTGATGACCCACCCGGCATCGACGCGCTCGTCTTTTCCCGTCAAACGATCCCGCAGAAGCACGCCGCGCGCGCGCCCTTGGCCCACGTTAACCGCGAGCACCTCGCAGTGATTGCGGACCACGGCTCCGGCTGCCGCGGCTTCCGTCATCCATTCTGCGACCAATCGCTCCGGAAACTCGCACTGTGCATCTTCGTAATTCAGCAGAAGCCACTGATGTCCCGCGTCCAGCGCACGCTGTACGCGCATTAACTCGATCTCGCCCGGTTTCTTTGCCCTACGTCCCGAGATCCGCTGGTAGAGCCACAACCCGGCGCGCACCTTCATGGCACTACGTTGGCTTTGTTCGTTCAGCAGAAAAAGGAACTGGACTGGATGCACCAGGTGCGAGCGCTCTCGCAAAAGTCGTTCTCGCTCGCGCACCGACTCTCGAACCAATCCGATCTCACCATGCTCCAGATATCGAAGCCCGCCGTGGATGATGCGCGTCGACCGACTCGTTACGCCCGAAGCGAAATCGTTTTGCTCAACCAGCAATGTGCGCTTCCCGGCACGGGCACACTCGCGCGCGATGGCCACGCCGTTGATCCCGCCGCCAATCACGACGACATGGAAATGCTGGCCTTCAATCGAAGCTCGGGGTTTGACCGCTAAGGCCATATATTTAAAGGAAATGCGGCTGTTCCGCGCGGAGCCTGGCTTCCCGCAACACGTTCATCTGCCATTATTTTGCGCTCGCGCTCGACGCCGATGAAGGTCACGTTGGTCCAGCACGGTAATCGGCTGCTTCCCATGGACCTCTAGCGAGAATGATACCGAAAGTAACCTGCCACGTCAGCGCCAAAGGAGAAAGCGTTTTTTCTGCTTCAAAAGAAAGCCCGGCGTTCATGACGCCGGGCTGGATCTGATCTACAAATCACTTTGCGCGGATGGTTTCTAATACCGACTATGCCGTCTTTCTCAACTCGCCCATCTGCTGTCGATCATCAGCGAATAGGCGAATCATCTCCCGATTGAAGGCCGGAATGTCATCCGGTTTGCGGCTCGTCACCAGGTTCTTGTCGCTCACCACTTCCTTATCCACCCATATGGCGCCCGCATTTCTCAAGTCTGTCCTGAGCGACGGCCAGGAGGTCATCGTATGCCCGCCCACGCCGCCCGCTTCCAGTAGCGTCCAAGGGCCGTGACAGATCGCCGCCACCGGTTTCCCTGCGTCCGCGAAGTGCTTCACGAACTTGACCGCCTCGGGTTTCATGCGAAGCTGGTCGGGATTCATGACTCCACCCGGCAGCAGCAGGGCGTCGAAGCTTTCGGCTTTCGCAGATGCCAGCGGAAGATCTACCGGAACCTCATTTCCCCACTCTTTGTGATTCCATCCCCGAACTTTGCCCTCATTCGGAGAGACGACCATCGTGGTTGCGCCCGCTTCATCGAGTGCCTTTCGAGGCTCCATCAACTCGGATTGCTCGAATCCGTCGGTCACAAGTATTGCGACTTTCTTTCCTTGAAGAGTAGCGGTTGTCATTTGTGTCCTCCTTATAAAAAATGCGCCTCGTGTGCGTTTATGGTGACAATGTCGAACGTGAAAGAAACAATCATCTATTTCGGGCCTCGTTTGGATGCCAACCTTTGCCATGCGGTTGGCGAAGGCGTGGACAGTCTGGTAAAGCCCGGCACGGAGTCCGAAAGCGTTGCTTGTTGCATCTACAGTCGTTTACATTGGTTGCCGAATGCCCGCCACTGGAGAACGTTTCGAACGCGTAGTTGCAATCATGGAGCGCCTTCGCGCTCCGGGTGGCTGTCCGTGGGATCGCGAACAGACCTTCGATTCCATCAAGCCCTACACGCTCGAAGAGACTTACGAAGTTCTCGAAGCGATCGATAACCGGGATTGGCCAGAGCTTGCGGGCGAACTCGGTGACTTGCTCCTGCAAGTTCTCTTTTATGCCGAGATGGCGAAAGAGCAGTCGTCGTTTTCAATCGATGATGTGATCGAGCGGCTGTCCACCAAGCTGATCAACCGCCATCCCCACGTATTCGGCGACGTCAAAGCGGACACTTCGGATGACGTCAAGCGCAACTGGGAAGCGCTTAAGCGCGAAGAAAAGAAGCTTGAAGCGGTGAAAAGGCGGCAAAGCCCCACCGGAACTAGCGCGACTCCTGCTCCCTCGAACGACGAAAAGCATTCAGTCCTCGCCGGAGTTTCCTCGGCGATGCCGTCTTTGATGGAGGCTCACAAGCTGAGTTCACGCGCAGCGCAAGTGGGCTTCGATTGGCCGAACATCGACGGCTTATTCGACAAACTCCACGAAGAGACGGACGAATTGCGCGAGCTGCTCAAATACTTTCCCGCTCCCGGTCCTCGCCCGCAAGGGCGCGGCGTCGCATCCTCCGGCCGGACTGCCGTTCCCGAAGATTTGCAGATCCGTCTGGAGGAAGAAGTCGGCGACCTGTTTTTTGTTCTCGTCAATATAGCGCGCTACCTCTCGCTCGATGCCGAGTCCGCTCTGCGCAAAACCAACCGAAAGTTCAAGCGTCGCTTTCAGTGGATGGAGGCGCGTCTTCACGAATCCGGCCGCTCTGCCGATCAAGCAACAACGGAAGAACTCGAGGTCTTGTGGCAACAGGCAAAGGCTGAAGAGAAAAACATCGAAGAGAAAAAATCTGAGAAGATAGGTAGCTCCGGATCGCGGGAGCGCTCGGCGTGACCACTGGTTCCATCGAACTTCGCCGCTGCCACGTCATCGAGGACTTCCGAGCCTGTGTCGCTCTCCAAAAAGAAGTCTGGAATTTTACCGACGCCGAGCTCGTGCCGCTGCGCATGTTCGTAGTCGCCGACAAGGTCGGCGGCCAGGTAATGGGTGCTTTCGACGGCAAGACCCTGGTCGGCTTTGCGCTCTCCGTACCCGGCACTCGCTCCGGCCATGTCTATCTGCATTCCCACATGCTGGCCGTGCGCAAGGACCATCGCAACGGAGGGCTTGGTCGCCGCCTGAAGTTAATGCAGCGCGAAGACGCGATTGCTCGTGGCATCGATCTGATTGAATGGACTTTTGACCCGCTCGAGATCAAGAACGCCTATCTCAATATCGAGAAGCTCGGCGCCATCGCCCGCCGTTACAACATCAACCAATACGGCATTACTTCTTCCCCTTTGCAGGGAGGGCTGCCGAGCGACCGTCTCATCGCCGAATGGTGGCTTCGGTCGAAGCGCGTCAACACGCTGCTGCAAGACGGGAAGAATCCACCGTTCCAGATAGACACCTCGATCCCAGTTCCGGCGCAGATCTACGATTGGAAGGCGTCTGCTGAAACGCGGCCGAAAGCGCAGCAGGTACAAGAGAGCAACCGCAATGACTTTCTGCGCACTTTCACCGAAGGCTTAGCGGTGTTGGGCTATGAGCGCAATGCCGAAGGCAATGGCAAGTTCCTTCTGGGGCGTTGGGACGAGAAATGGTCGTACGCCTCGGAAGCATAAAAGTGATGTTTCACAGTACAAGCCATGCGACGCAGAACCTTGAAACTCTGAAACTCTGAATTCTTAAACATGAAAATCGAAGCCATCACGCTCCGTGAAATTCAAATGCCACTCGTGCATTTTTTTGAGACGAGCTTTGGCCGTACCTACAGCCGCCGCATTCTTCTCATCACGGTGCATAGCGAAGGAATTGACGGCTGGGCCGAGAGCGTCGTTGGTGAAGACCCGTTTTATAGCAGCGAGTGGATCGACAGCGCGTGGCCGACGCTGACTTCGTACCTGATTCCGATGCTATTAGGCAAGCGTATCGAATCAGGCCGCGACTGTCCGGCCCTTTTGGCCAAAGTACGAGCCCACCGCATGGCGAAAGCCGGTCTTGAAAATGCGCTTTGGGATGCTGAGGCCAGACAGAAAAAGCTGCCTCTCTGGAAGCTTCTCGGAGGCACGCGCCAAGAAATTCCTTGTGGCGTTTCGATCGGTATTCAGGATTCGATCGAGCAACTGCTCGACAAAATCCAGGTCGAGCTCTCCGCCGGTTACCGCCGCATCAAGGTGAAGGTAAAGCCCGGATGGGATACCAACGTTCTCGAGCGTATCCGTTCTCGCTGGGCCGATATCACCCTGAGTTGCGACGCGAACTCCGCCTACACCCTCGACCAGGTCGAGCACTTGCGGAAGTTCGACCAGTTCAATCTGCTGATGATCGAGCAGCCTCTTTGGAACGATGACATTTACTATCATGCCCGTCTGCAGAAAGAGCTTCGCACGTCGATCTGTCTCGATGAGTCCATCGTCAACGCCCGCAGCGCCGCCTTCGCGGTCGAGACAGGTGCATGCCGGATCATTAACATCAAAGTCGGGCGAGTAGGCGGCTTCAGCGAGGCGATCAGCGTTCACGACGTTTGCCAGGCGAACAAAGTTCCCGTGTGGTGCGGGGGGATGCTCGAAACCGGCATCGGCCGCGCCCACAATATCGCCCTGTCTACATTGCCGAACTTCAGTCTACCCGGCGATGTCTCCGCATCCCGCCGCTACTGGAAGGAAGACATCATCGATCCTGAAGTCGAAGTCTCGCCGCAAGGAATGATTGCCATTCGCGATGTTGCCGGGACCGGCTACCGCATCAAGACCGATTTGATTGAGAAGCTGACTGTGAGGAAGGAATCGTTTCGCGCCTGAGGCTTACCGCATAGTCGGGTTGGGCCCGGAAGGCTCCGGTGCGTGCAGATGCGCCACTTTTTCTTGCTCAGCCTTCAACAAAGCAACCCCTTGCGCAAATGTCAGTCGGTCGGGTACGCGCTGAAAGTCGCTGAAGGTTTCGTCCGAAACCATACTGATGGACTTGAACATCAGGATCTTCCCCATGATCTTTAGACTCATCGCCGTAAGCTCCCACGAGCCATTCCCAACGTCAGCTTGTTCGACACGGAAGTGACCGCCCTTATCCAGATGCCCAAGGATTCCCCAGCCGAATGAGACTTCTCGGAACAATACTCCGTCGATCTTCGCAATCCTTCTCTCGTTGCGATCGATCAGCAGATATCCCTCCATGCCCTGAAGGACTTGCTCCACGTGCGACGGTGGCGTGTAACTCGGATTCGGAGTGAATTTCAGGCATACCAATTCATCTCCTGGCTTGCCCAGTTCAGCTGTTCCCACCTCCGTTCCTTCGTATTGGTATACGAACGCTGCCGGAAAGGCTTTGACGATGCGCAAGGTGCGATCCGCATCTTCCTTTTCGCGCGCCTTCTTCTTTCGAAGCTGGTCAGGATTGTCCATCAACCACGAGAGATGCCCCACTTCTGCCTGCTGTTGTTGCGCCGTGAGGGGCTGATCGTTGACGGCAATCAGCATCCCGGCCATGGCGTCGTCGGTCTCCACATAGATCCTCGTTTGCGAACCTTTCTGAGTTTTCTTTTTCGAGAGGAACATGTGCTTGATACTCACGCCATTGGCCGCCTCGACTTCCCGGGCCACGGTTTGGCGGACCAATTCGCCCGGCGCAATCTCTTTTGGCTTCTGATCCTGAGCCGCTAGAAAGCGAGTGGCCGCCATCAACGCAGCAAAGCAGAACGCTCGCCTCGCCGCAAATCGTTTTGGGCTCGCTCCCAGCATCGGTAACCGTTAGTGTAGCAACGGCCTGCAAAGGGTTGCAGTGGGGTCTCACCTCGTTGCGTCTATCCCCTCGCTTGCCGCTAGTTCATCGACTTGGGTATAGTCGATGCAGCGACGCGGCCGTCCTGTACCCGCCTTCCCAGTGTCTCGGTGGTGCAGTATCCGTTTCCAAGGAGAAAAACATGAGCGCTCCACTGTCGGCAGATCTGGCGCAGATAGGCAAATCGGTAGTCATTAAAGGCGAGTTGTCCGGCAGCGAGGACCTCTACGTCGATGGCCAGGTCGAGGGCACGATCTCACTGAAGGGCAATAGTTTGACCGTCGGACCTCACGGTCAGGTTAAGGCTTCGGTCGAAGCTAAGGGCGTCGTCGTCCAGGGCAAGCTTGAGGGAAATATCCAGGCCAGCGATCGTGTCGAACTGCGGAAGTCCGCGGTCGTCACAGGGGACATTTCCACGCAGCGGATTTCCATCGAGGAAGGTGCCTACCTCAAAGGCAAGGTGGACATTCAAGGCAAAGCGGACAAGGCTGCAGGAAAGTAACTTTTGCCCATTCGCTTTTGCGCGTTACAGTTGGTTGTATACATCAATTTCTAGTTCCCAGAGTACCGGTTGCCTCGGACTCGGTTGAGTAATTCGGTCTGATGGCATCAGTCACCCAGAACTTCATGAAGCTTTTTCGTGGTTCGTCAAGCAGCACGCAGGGGCAGACCCCGCAGCCGGCCCAGAAATTGACTCGTCGTTCCAGCGGTCTGGGCGAACTTTCCCGCCTCTGGGACAGCGACAGCCCACTGTGCGTTCTCGATCTCGGCTCGACTTCTCCATCGAATATCCGCTTCTTCACCGAGCGCAGCCACAAAATCTATAGCGAAGATCTACTGGTCGCCTCGACCGAAGCTCATCTCGTCACCAAGGACGAGCAGGGAAATGTCGTTCTCGACAGCCGCAGATTTCTTGCCGACAACCTGCAATATCCCGCGGCTCACTTTGACGTTGTGCTTTGCTGGAATTTGCCCGATTATCTCGACGAGAGCCTGGTCCGCCCGGTCATGGGACGTCTCTGGTCCGTCCTGAAACCCGGAGGCATGCTGCTCGCATTCTTCCACACCAAAGACGCCGGTCCGGATTCTCCCTGCTACCGCTTTCACATCCTCGATAAAGACGTGCTCGAGATGCAGCGCATCGTGCTGCGCCGCGAGGCCCGCCGTGGACCGACTGGTGCCGTCCATACTGCCATCGGCGATGGATTTCGTTTGCAGCGCGTCTTCAACAATCGCCACATCGAAACCCTCTTCCGCGATTTTGCCTCGATCAAGTTCTTCCTCGCCCGCGACAACGTGAGGGAAGTACTCGTAGTCCGCTAAATAGGCCGCCGCACCCCGAGGTGGATGTTCCTCCAGCGTACCCGTTAACCGATCCGGTTCTTCGCGATTTTAGTGTCGAAGCTTAAGGGGAAAGACGTGGAAGATTGTCAGCATTTCCCAGCCCAGCAGAAAGACCGAGATTAGTACCACCATCACGGCGAGCAGTTCGCCGAAGGTCATTCCGCGGCGGGCAGGTTCCATACGTCTGGCGGCGAGGCTGAGGATGTTCAGTGTCGCGAATCCAAAAACCACGGCCCAGAGGATGTTGTAAACATCCTGCCGTGATCCGCGATAGAACATCGCCACTGCCGCGGTCGGAACGTCATCACTGCGTAGCTGCGCGCAGCCGGATACATCCAAAGCGCTGTTCTTCGCGCTTCGAGTCAGGCTACCAACGATCATGGTGGACACAAGTGCCATACGGCGAATCACTGCGCAAGTGCGTTAGCACAACCTGAAATGGATATTATCGTGTTTCAAGGGACGATCAACGCCTGTCCACATCGTAGGCAACTAGCTAGTCACGGGCCCCTAACCTCGCAACTCTTGGTTAATATGGATCATGGCTAGTCCGCGTTTCGTTTTCTTCGACGTCGGCAACACGCTGCTCTTCCCCAATCGTGCGCGGATCCTTGAGCCGTTACCCGTGGAAAAGCATCCCACGCTGTCGAGTTGGCAAGCCCTCGAGCGCCGCACTAAGCATGAATTTGATCATGGCCTTAGCAAGGGGAAAGTCGATCACAGCTTTTGGTGGACCTTCCACACCCACCTGCTGCAGCAGATCGATTCTTTCGACGAAACTGTCCGCGACAAACTGGTAAAGAATACGCAAAGCTCCTCTAATTGGGATCAGATCCTTCCCGGAACGCGCGAGGCCCTCGATCGCATTCGTCAGAAATATCCGCTTGCTGTGATTTCCAACTCCGACGGCAACATCCATGCTGTGCTCTCGCGCTGCGGCATTGGCGACTGCTTTGCCACGATCATCGACTCGGGAACCATCGGCCTCGAGAAGCCGCATCCAGACGTTTTCGCTGCCGCGCTGCGTTCGATGAATGCCGATCCCGCCGGCAGCCTCTATATCGGTGACGTGTATTCGGTGGATTACGTCGGTGCGCGCAATGCTGGAATGCAGGCTGTGCTCTTCGATGTCGCCGGAGCGTATCGCGATAAAGAATTCGCGCGCGTCGAATCCCTGATCCAACTGGAGTCCTTCCTCCAGCAATGAAATCCAAGTGAGAGAAGAAGCAGGAGACCAACATGTTTGACACGACAAAGATCGTTCTCTTTTTCACCGCGGCCTTATTGTTGGCGATCGCACCCGGCCCAGGAATGCTCTACGTCCTCGCGCGCAGTCTCGCCGGTGGCAAACGCGAAGGCGTCCTATCGGCCCTCGGAACCTTCGTCGGCGGCATGGTCCACGTCTTCGCCGCTGCGCTGGGAGTTTCGATCATCCTCGCCAAGTCCGCCATGGTTTTCGCGACCGTGAAATACGTCGGCGCAGCTTACTTATGCTTTCTCGGGATCAAAATGATCCTCGAAGCTCGACGGCCAGAAGTCGCCGCCGACGAGCTTGCGCCCCAACAGAAAACTACCCGCAATCCGCTCTGGCAGGGGATTGCCACCGAAGTTCTCAATCCCAAGACTGCGTTGTTTTTCCTGTCCTTCATACCGCAGTTTGTGAACCGCTCGAACGGCCATGTCTTCCTTCAATTCGTGACGCTCGGAACCATCTCCGTCGTGATGAATACGACCGCTGACTTAATTGTCATCGCAATGGCCGGACCTCTGGGCGAGTGCATTCGCTCCTCAGCGAAATTCCGACGCCGTCAACGGACCGCTACAGGCGCGATCATGATCGGACTGGGAACCTATCTCGCCGTTAGCGACAGTCACTGATTGATCATCGAAAGGCATCCAACTCAAGACAACAGAGATGATGTGCAGAAAAGTTGTACTACGGCTTGTACGAATCATCGTTAGTGTGGCACTGGTCTCGGCGTCCGCACAGACAGTCCAGCAACTCCCGAAGATCGAGGGAGAAACCTTCGCCGGGCGTCACGTCGTCTTCCCGGATACAACTTCAGGCAACATCACCGTTCTCGTGCTGGGATTTACCAAAGCATCAAAGACTCCGACGAGCGAGTGGGCAAGAAAACTCTCAGCGGATTTCGGATCTCGTCCCGGATTCGAGCTGTATCAATTGCCGGTGCTGGAAGATGTTCCGCGATTACTGCGTGGCATGGTGATTTCCGGCATCAAGAAGGGTGTCGCAGACAATAACCGAGATCGTTTCGTGCCGATCCTGCAGGGAGAAG
This sequence comes from uncultured Acidobacteriota bacterium, assembly GCA_963793945.1. GTDB lineage: Bacteria > Acidobacteriota > Terriglobia > Terriglobales > Acidobacteriaceae > Sulfotelmatobacter. Next base: position 446,637 of record CAWCCE010000010.1, read on the forward strand.
CCGAGCTGAAAAAGGTCGTAAACTATCACGAGCCCGACGATGCGTATCTGATCATGCTCGACGGCACGGGAAGAATAGTCCAGCAAACTCACGGGTCGTTGATAGATTCAAACTACTCTCCACTGTTTGCCAAGATTCAATCCCTGCTGGGTCAGAAATAGAAGCAGAAAATTTGAGCAGGCTTTCTACAATTCTACGATCTGATGGTCGTGGCAGTCCGAGTGCATCGTTTCGTAGAGTTGATGGAGCAGTTCTCGTCCATATCGAGCGACGAAGTAAATCCCGCCGATGCCGCGCTCCTGCAAGCCTTTATCAGGATAAATTGCCTGGCTCAGATGGTCGGCATGGCGCGACACCAATTCACCCTTCTGTGCCTCCGCCCGCGCTGCCTGCGAATATAGCTTTTCCAACTGATGCTGCATCTTCGAACGCGCCGTTTCTGCCGCATCCACGAGCGTGCGATCCAACTTCTCCAGTTTTTCTTTCACCGTCAAAAGTCTGGAATCGAATGCCTCCTTCGCAGATTCGAACGCCGCTTTCAGATCGGCCGGCAAACTACGCGCCGCGATTTCCTGGCGCAATGCTTCGGGTCCGTTGAAGGTGTCTGTCACGGATATCCCGTGCTTCTCAAGCAACCGCTGTGTTTTGGGTTCCACCAGCGTCGCCGAGAACCGCGGCACAATTGGCGTCACTCGGCCCAGCAGCGGTTCATAGACAGCTCCCGCCTGCCCGAAATACGCTGTCTCGGCAGCGCCACCGGTGTAGGCCAGAGTTGGCAGCAGAAAGTCCTCGACAATCGGCCGCAACAAAACGTTCGGGCTGAAATGCTCCGGATGGTCGTTGATCTGTGCGATCAACTCGGCTTTCGAAAGTTTCTCGTGTCCATTTTCGCCGCCGACAATAAACTCCTCCGCGATGCCGTTTCCGCGACGTTGAATCGGCACGCGCGCGCCATCCCGTAATGTGAACAGCAACACCGAAGAATCCGTTACCTTCACCTGCTGGTGATACCCGGCGGCGTCGAGCGCCTTCCCACGCGCGAGAAGGGAAGAAGATAGTTCTTGCGCACGCTCCACCGCGGAACGATAAATCGGTGCGGCGATTCCCGAGAGCTCAGGGTCCGAAGCATCCATCAGGATCACGCCCCACTCCGCGAACACTAGTGCGTACAAACGAGCGAATGCCGTACCCAGCGATTCTCCGGGGCGGTAACAATCGCGCAAGAACTGCGCTGCCTCCGAATCACCGAGCAGCGCCGCGGCCTGTTCTACCAGAGGCGTGATCTCATCCGAAAAATGGACCGCGCCCACTGGCGCCCCTGGAACATCATGGGCAGACGTAGACAAAACCTGTAGCGCACCGTCTGCGCCCGGAATGGCAACGTGATTCACTTCCGCCAGATCATGATCGTAAGTGGCAAGCCAGAAAATCGGCACAGAGTCCACTCCCGCTGCTGTCGCCTCTTCCGCTAGCTTCACCGCCGTGAGTGCCTTATAGATTGCAAACATCGGTCCGCCAAAAAGGCCAACTTGCTGCCCAGTCAGGACAGCGGCCGCACCCTTCCGTAGGCGATCGATATTCGCCTGCGTCTTCGGCGCAGACCCGTAGGCTTCATTCTGACGCTTCAGAACCGCCGCCACATGCTCCCGCCGCGTCTCGTCGTACGAGATGCTCCCCGCCTCTTCCTTCACCCACTGATTGAAATAGGGAGATCGTGGATAAAACGGTTGGATACTCGGGGAATACGCCAGAAAATCGGTAAATAATCGCGTTGTGTGCGGAATTTGCGAGAAAGGGAGACAGTGCGCCTTCACTGACAGCTCTCCTGACATTCGAGTGTCGACGCTTGTTGGACGTGCAAGCTCATGATTGGTAAGAAACTGGCGCCGTAGTTGAGATGCAGGAAACCGTGGCGGGATGCAAGATATGATGCAGGAAGCCTGACTGCGAAGGCAAATGCACGAAAATTGCATTCTCGATCATTAGTCATCAATGACAAATCTATCTCAATCGACTCCGCTCCAGATTTCCGGCCCTTTAACCCTTGAAGGCTCTGTCGTTCGCCTCGAACCGATTCGACATGAGCACGCCGAATTGTTCTGGGATGTCGCCCACAACGATCTCGAAGACATATTTCGTTGGATTCCCTATGCCGTTCAAACTCGAGACGATTTCCGCAAACTGGTCGACAAAGCATTCGACGAACAACAACGTGGCGAGTCCATCGTCTTCGCCACGGTCGAGCGCAGTTCCGGACGGGCTGTTGGCAGTACCCGCTTCATGAATATCGATCGCGTGAACCGCCGCGTCGAAATCGGATCCACCTGGATTGCTCCGCCGTGGCAGCGTACAGCGGTCAATACTGAAGCGAAATATCTGATGGTCCGCCATGCGTTTGAAGTGTGGCAGTGTATTCGTCTGGAACTGAAAACGGATGCGCTAAATCAGAAATCCCGCAACGCGATTCTCCGCATTGGCGCCAAAGAAGAGGGAACGCTTCGCCGGCATCTCCTCACCTGGACTGGTCGCGTGCGCGACACCGTCTACTTCAGCATTCTCGACAATGAGTGGCCGGGCGTGAGAGCGAAGCTTGAAGCGCGCCTGTCCCCATCACGTCCCTAGCGGAGTTACGGAAGTGCGCCGGGGATCAAGTCTGCGATTCCCGCCCTGTTGACCAGGTGCGAAAATCGTTCCGACCGGTGCATCGTTGGTTGGGAGGATACTAATGGACGGAGCGCTGACCTTGTCCGTAATGTTCATGCTCATCGTGGGCATTTTTGCCCTTGGCACCATCCTGAGCGGATTTTTCCAGGTCCACACCGCCGAGGCCGTAGTAGTCCAGCGCATGGGCAAGTTCCAGCGCGTTGCCAGCGCCGGCATCAATTTCAAACTGCCGTGGCTTGATCAAATCGCTGGCCGCATCGACCTCCGCGTGCAACAGCTTGCCTTGGATGTAGAAACAAAAACCAAGGACAACGTCTTCGTCAAGATTCCCGTCTCCGTGCAATATCACGTGCTTCCCGACCACGTCTTTGAAGCCTTCTATAAGCTCGCGAATCCGCGACAGCAAATCTCCTCTTACGTCTTCAACGTAATCCTTGGCCACGTGCCCAAGATGAATCTCGACGATGCTTTCCTGCAGCAATCGGACATCGCTGTGGCGATTAAGCAGGGTCTTGACGATGTAATGCGGACCTACGGCTACGCGATCGATCAGGCGCTCGTCACCGACATTCAGCCCGACGACAAGGTCAAGGCTGCCATGAACGAGATCAACGCCGCGCAGCGCGAGCAAGTTGCGGCCACCGCGCGTGGCGAAGCCGAGAAGATCCTGAAAGTGAAACAAGCTGAGGCCGAAGCCGAAAGTAAAGCACTGCAGGGGCAGGGAATTGCGAATCAGCGCAAGGCCATCATCGAAGGGTTGAAAGACTCAGTGGAAGCTTTCTCGAAGGCCGTCGAAGGATCCACCCCCAAAGACGTCATGATGCTGGTGCTGGTCACTCAGTATCTGGACACGATGAAAGAGATTGGCAGCAACGACCGAAGCAACACCATTTTGATGTCCCACTCCCCCGGAGCCGTCACCGACCTTTACCGCCAGATGCAGGACGCGGTATTGATCGGTTCGAAGATGGCTAGTCCAACGCAATGATGCGGGCGCTATCTTCAGTACTGAACTCGAGGATCATTCGCAATAGACCCTGACCTTTACCTTCGTCGCCGCGTCCTTCTGGTCGACGTCGACCGTCAGATCGCTGAGATGTTCAACTAACTCCTCAAGGTTCTCCGGTTTGATCTGCGACAAATCGATCGGGATACCCTGTTCTTGCATTGCATGATTCGCGCGCTGCAGGGCTTGGGCAGGCAGCAAACTCGCGAGGCGCACCCCCGCGCGCAACAACTGCATGGGAACGCGAACATTCACCTTCGTCGGTCCGCCATACCCGCCATCGTCTTCGGAATCCACCACCACGCGAAGATACTTCGGCCGGCTCTTCACCGGAGTCGCGCTAGGATCTGTTGATCTGGATGCCGGGGGCTCTTCAACTGCTGAAATCAATCGCTCCGCTTCACTGGCGTTGATCTTTCCATCGGACAACATCTGCAAAATCTGTCGGCGGTGCTCGCTCATAAATAAAGCTCCTAAAGAATGTGAAACGACATGCCGGCGCTGCGGTGCTCGACTTCCAGCTTCGTGTCGGTCAGCGCATTCAGGATCTGCCACATCACAGCAACTCCGCGAAATGGATTCACCCGGCACACCAGGCAGGCAATAAAAATGAACGGCGATAACAGGATGCCCAGCGGCAGAAGCAGCAGCCAGATCAGAAACAGGGGAATCCAGAGTCGAAACGTGCGGCTTTGTTGATTGCGTAGACTCACGACAGCCACGAACGGAATCATTTCAACGTCTCCATCTCGCGGATCGCCTCGTCCGCGCTGATTTCGCCTCTCTGCAAGCGCTCGAGGATTTCGGTCTTCGAAGGGGCGGCGTTGGTCTCCACAAATTCCAGGCTGTCGGCAATTCTCGTGAGTCGGGACTTGATCGTCGGATAGCTGACGCCGAAGACCCTCTCCATATCTTTAATCGAGCCATGGGACCGGACAAAGGCTGTGATGAAAATCTGGTCGTCCATCGAGAGTCGCGCCAGTTGAGGAAGTTCGAAGCTCCCCTCGATCGCAATTCCCTTATCTCTGAGTCGGACGCGCTCCACCGTAATCGGCTGGCCTTGTGTGAGCTGGGTCAACTCCTGCCAGTCATTCGAAGAATTGGGGTCATTTGCCATAAAATCTAAATGATAACTATCTTGTACTTAATAAAATTAAGTAAGTCAAGGTTTTTGTGTTCTATTATTTATGTTTATACGATATTTATTCAATAAATGTGTTTTCGCGAACAGAATCGCAGGCTTGGAGCATCTGACTAACTCCTTATTTTTGAAGATTTTGCATGTAAGTCGTTATTTTGCAAGATTTTGCGGCCCGTATCTGCGTTGAAATGAGTTAAGTGCAATCAATTCAATATTTTGCGATTTCAGATAAAAACTGCGGCGAGGGGTGAGCGCGAAAAGGGAACCTTCGGGTCGCGGCATCATCTAACGAATTGACTTCCCGTCAGGCGAACCCTAGATTGGAAGTGGTTCTTTGCAAGGCCATTCCCACAAAGTGGGGGCGTCACGGCTTCGACGGAGATGCTTGCGGCCAAGAGGCATGCCGGGGTCCACACACCCGTAATCGCGTGGAAAATGATAATTGCCAATCAACAGATGGCATACGCAGCCTAACTAGTTTAGGCAGCCGTCCCAAGAGGCTTCGCCCGTGGGCCTCCGAAGGACGTCACACAGCGGGCTGCTCTTCTCGTCTACGTCTGGGATGAGAGGCTAAGACCACAGGCTAGCGGAACGCGTTTCTTGTCGGTTCTGAGCGCGGGCCGCGAACGTCCCAGGGTAATGCCTGGGGCATGAACTCGACTAAGCATGTAGTTCTCTTGACCAGTAACATTTTCGGACGCGGGTTCGACTCCCGCCGCCTCCACCACTTTCCCTTGTTCACAAAAAATCCAGTCGTCTTCGCTCCGACTGATATTCGACGTACTCAGACTCGTTTCACGCCCACCTGTTGCGTGCCGCGGTTGCAGGTTTCGCTTTGGATGTTTAAGCTGGCTGGGCAAATTGCTCCCGCGAACCGTGCGCGATATTGAGGGAGGAGTGAATCCCATTCTTCTATCAGGCGTGAACCCATATGCCACGCGATGCCCATCCCGATGCGTTAAGTAAACCGGAAGCGGAGAATAAATCGCCCGCCCTCGCGCAGGCTGTCGCTGCGCCGCTTACGCGGGCCGCAATCTTCGTCGTCGCAACGCTGAACCCGGGCTCTGAGAATCGGGCCACTGTACGCTCACTCTGCGGGGACCTTGCCGCATTGGTCCGCGCAGTCGAATTTCGCGACTTGGAAGGGGGACTTTCCTGCGTTATCGGTTTTGGATCGGAAGCATGGGACCGTCTCTTTGGGGAACCCAGACCTGCCGAGCTCCATCCCTTCCGTGAAATTCGCGCGGGATCACGCCATGCGGTTTCGACACCGGGCGACCTGCTGTTTCACATCCGCGCCAAGCGGATGGACCTATCGTTTGAGCTTGCCACGCAAATTATGACGCGACTTGGGGATTCTATTTCCGCAGTGGATGAAGTGCAGGGCTTCCGTTATTTCGACGATCGCGATCTCATGGGTTTCGTCGATGGAACGGAGAATCCGAGAGGAGCGGCGGCCGCAGAAGCCGTTGTTATTGGTGACGAGGACCCCGATTTTGCCGGCGGTAGCTACGTCATCGTTCAGAAGTATCTCCACGATCTGGACGCGTGGAATGCGCTCTCCACCGAAGCGCAGGAACGTATCATCGGCCGTACCAAGCTCTCCGACATCGAACTGGACGACACCGTCAAGCCAACGTCGGCGCACAGCGCGCTCACGACCATCGTGGAAGACGGAAAAGAGATCAAGATACTGCGCGATAACATGCCTTTCGGCCGACCCTCGCTCGGTGAATTTGGAACGTATTTCATCGGCTACAGTCGTTCACCCCGCACCATCGAGCAAATGCTCGAGAACATGTTTATCGGCCGGCCACCGGGCAACTACGACCGTCTGCTCGACTTCAGCCGGGCCGCGACTGGAAATTTGTTCTTTGTTCCATCTGCGACGTTTCTAGAGAATCTGGCCGACGACCAAACTAACGAAGACCAGTCTAAGGCTGCGGAATCGCCAGCAGAGACATCCCTCGAACCCACTTCCTCCATTGCGTCCTCGTCCAATCCGTCGGTCCGCGATGGTTCGCTCGGCATCGGCTCACTCAAAGGAGACATTCGACATGAATAATCTTCATCGCGAACTCGCCCCCATTTCCGATTCAGCATGGGCACAGATCGAATCCGAAACTTCGCGCACGCTCAAGCGCTACCTTGCCGGCCGGCGCGTCGTTGACCTGAAGGGGCCGGCTGGCATCGGTCTGGCTGCCGTGGGCACCGGTCACCTGCGGTCGATCAACGCCCCCGCCAAAGGCATTGTCGCGAGGCAGCGCGAGGTGAGGGCTTTGGTCGAACTGCGTGTTCCATTCGATTTGAGTCGTCAGTCTATCGACGACGTCGATCGTGGCGCGAACGATTCTGATTGGCAACCGGCAAAGGAAGCTGCGCGACAGATCGCTTTTGCAGAAGATGCCGCGATCTTTGAAGGCTACGCCGCGGCCGGAATTGAAGGCGTTCGCCAAGGAACAAGCAATCCCGTCATCGCGCTGCCTGCTGACGTGCGTGAGTACCCCGATGCAATCGCCCACAGCCTAAGCCAGTTGCGTCTCGTCGGAGTGAATGGCCCCTACGCCGTGTTACTCGGCGCCGATGCCTACACCGCGCTCGCCGAGACAAGCGACCACGGATATCCGGTGTTAGAGCACGTCAAGCGGCTAGTCAAAGACCAAATCATCTGGGCTCCCGCGATTGTCGGCGCTTTTGTCCTGACTACTCGCGGCGGCGATTTCGAGCTGCACATTGGTCAGGACGTCTCCATCGGCTATCTCAACCACACGGATGACACGGTCCGCCTGTATCTCCAGGAGACATTCACGTTTCTTTTTCTCACGCCTGAGGCTGCGGTTGCGTTGGCGTCTCCTGGGAAGACGAAGAAAGCTTGATGACGGATCGAGATCCGGATTGATATTCGCGCTCGGTTAGTGTGCAGCAACGCTGCCGGTGCCGGCCCGCGGGTTATTTCTCTTCAAAACGAACGACAGGAAAAACATAACGACGGCTGCTATTCCCAGCACCCAGAACGTGTCGATGTACGCCAGCGCTGCGGCCTGCGCTTGAACCGAAGCATAAATTCGCGCGAAAGCCTGCCGCTGTGCTTCGTGTAGACTCAGTCCCGCATGGACTAGTTCTTGCGCCATCCCGTCCACTGCGCCCTGAAACCTTGTGTTCCCCATGCTCGTGTTGGCAACCAGCCTGGATTGATGAAATTGCGAACGCCGAACGATCATTGTCGTCACAATCGAAGTGCCCACGCTGCTCCCGATATTTCGAGTGAAATTCACTAGTCCGGCAACCGCGTTGCTCTTCTCCGCACGGATCCCGATGTAGGCTGCTGTAGTGGCTGGCACGAAGATAAATCCCATCGGCAGATACTGGCCGATCCGCAGCAAGGTCGCCGAACGAAAGCTGATCAACAGATCTATCCTTTGGGTCGACAGATACATACCTACGGCCAGTGTGATCCAACCGAACGCGATCAGATAGCGCGATTGAAATCGTCCGATCAAACGTCCCACAAGTGGCAGCTCGACGAGGAGCAGAATCGCCGACACCGATAAAACCATTCCCGCCGATTGTGCCGTATAACCCATCAGTGTCTGAAGAAATTGGGGCATCAATACGGTCGTTGCAAACGAAACTGCACCGACCATGAACATCATCATGTTCGCAGTGGCGAAGTTCGCGTACTTGAACAGGCGGACGTCGACGATGGGATCCTCGTGAACCCACTCATACACCACGAGCGCCGTGAGGCAGACCGCCGCGGTGATCGCTAGTGTGGTGATGAAATGGGATCCGAACCAGTCGTCCTCTTGTCCTTTGTCGAGCATGATTTGCAAAGCTCCCACGCCCAGCGCGAGCAGCGAAAATCCGACATAGTCGAGTTTGCCCTCCGATCGCTTGCGGCGAACCATATCCGGCGGATCTTCGATCAGTCGCATGACCAGCGCCAGCGTCAAGAGACCGACCGGAAGATTAATCAGAAAAATCCATCGCCACGAGGTATTGTCGGTAAGCCAACCACCCAACGTTGGGCCAATTGCGGGAGCGCAAACTGCTGTGATTCCGTAAATCGAAAATGCCAGGCCGCGTTTTTCGGGAGGAAAGGTGTCCGCCAGAATCGCTTGGGCCATCGGCTGCAATCCGCCTCCACCGGCGCCCTGGATCACCCGAAACAGCAGCAGAAAGCCGAGACTGGGCGCCATTCCGCAAAACAGGGAACTCAGGGTGAAGATAGCCATGCATGCCATGAAGAATCGCTTGCGCCCGAAGAAGCTTACGAGCCAGCCAGTGATGGGCAGAACGATCGCATTTGCCACCAGATATGACGTCAGAACCCATGTGCTCTGGTCGTTGCTCGCTCCAAGATTCCCGGCGATGTGCGGTAGAGCAACGTTCGCGATGGCAGTGTCGAGCACTTCCATGAAGGCTGCCATGGAGACGGTCACAGCGATCAGCCAGGGATTGGCTGCGGGACGCCAGATCGCGGGTTCTGCTCCTAACGAAACGGCCGCTTCACTCATCGCATTGCTCTATGTTTCACGCTGTTTCACGTTCAGTAATTCCGCATTGGGAAAAGATTTTGTCGGTGGCGCTTCGACAGAATTAGGTTACTTATTTGCCTTGTCGTCGCGCCTAGGCGCTTCGACTTCCGTTTGTTCATTTTTACTAAGGAGTTAGTCAGGCTGGCAACTGCACGTGCTCCCCGAAGTTTTTCGGGCTGCGAGAGGAAATGAGGAATTACATTTCTCTACAAAACTCTTCTCCTATTTTCTCCGAGATGCCTAAGAACTGTCGCGAGATGTACATGGTTCCATCTAGTTCCAGTCGCAGTGCCCGCTAGTTGTATCGTGTTACGATATGAAGCTTTTGAGTTTGGGCATCGTGCGCTTCCTCCGGGTCATCCAATGAAGTGAAGGCTGGAAGGAGGGCAAGATGAAAGCACGATGGTTCCAAGCATTTGCCAGCCTGTCGATGGCATTCATACTTTCCGGGTTCGCATGGGGCAGCGAGCCGAGTTCGAAAACGGCTTCGCCCGGTACTCTCAATTACGTCGAAGGACAGGCCTCGATCGGTTCCGAATCACTCGATTCCAAGTCTGTCGGATCTGCGGAACTCAAGCCCGGTCAGTTTTTAACGACAGAACAGGGGAAGGCTGAAGTCCTGCTAACGCCCGGCGTTTTTCTGCGCGTCGGAAACAATAGCTCAGTACGAATGATTTCCCCCAGCCTCACCAATACGGAGGTCGAGGTCGATCGCGGCAACGCAATGATCGAGGTTGCTGAGATCCATCCGGAAAACGATATTCGCGTCACAGCGAATGGAACGACCGCTCGGCTCCTGAAAACCGGCCTCTACGACTTCAACCTCAACCAGAGCCAGCTTCGGGTCTTCGATGGCGAAGCTTTCGTCGAGGACGGCGGCGGTCACGCAAAGGTAAAGGCTGGGCACGAACTTACTTTAGCCAGCAATGGTGATTACAAGGTTCATAAGTTCGATAAGAAAATGTACGAAGAAGGAGATCTGTATCGCTGGAGCAGCCTGCGCTCGGCGTATGTAGCCGAAGCTAATGTCGACGCTGCAGGCTTGTATGCGACAAGCGGATGGGCTGGCCCGGGTTGGTGGGGTGCCGGCTGGTACTGGGATCCATGGTTCAGTGCGTTCACGTTTATTCCTGGCGATGGCATCTTTTATAGTCCGTTTGGATGGGGCTTCTATTCCCCCTGGTGGGTTTATCAAGCCCCGTTCTACAGATATGGCTATGGGTACGGGCACTACTACCACCAATTCAGCACGAACTACCACAACTGGGGACCGGGCTCGAATTACGTGACGGGTCGCAGTTACGCCCGCGGTATTTATCGCGGCCCTGGATCAACCGGAAGCGGTTTTCACTCAGGATCGGTCGGAGTTGGACGTAGCTTCGGCCGGATGGGTGGGGGAGGCTTCCATAGTGGAGGCGGGTTCCACGGAGGAGGTGGCGGCGGATTTCATGGACGCTAAAGTACCAAGGCTAATCAAGGTCAGAGGACAAGGATTTTCTCCGCTCGCAATCAGATCGAAGGAGGAATTATAAGATGAAACAGCTCAAGTATCTTGCCATTGTCGCGACTTTTGCCCTGCTGGTGCCGCTTTCCGCACTCGCAGGAACTGCAAATAGGCGTTCTGTCAACATCGGCGATCCCGTCATGATCGGCGGGACGCACCTGAAACCGGGAGCATACAAAGTGGAGTGGCAGGGTGTCGGTCCAGCCGTTCAGGTTAGCTTTGTCCACGAAGGCAAAACCGTAGCCACTGCGCCCGCAAAACTTCAGACAAACGATTCACAGATCACGCAGGATGATGTCGTGTTGGATCGAACCAACGCGAAGGCCATGAAGCTCAAAGAAATCGACTTTGTGCATCAGAAGGAGGCATTGGTTTTTGGTCAGAGCGGAATGTAACGTTTGCAACTGAATCAGCGTTGCACAGAAATGGGCGCGGCTGAAACGCCGCGCCCCTTCTGTTGATTCGGGGATTTGCTGGAAGCGTCCCCCTGACAATAATTTCCTGTTACACTGGCGCGCATGGAAGCGACACGGAGACGGTTTCTTGGTCAGTGTGCTGGAGCGGCGGCCGCAGCGTGTTTTATTCCCAAGCTCGCGCAAGCGTCGTCGTCTGGTCCTTCAGTCAGATTTCCCTCGCAGCCGCGAGAACGCGTTTCGGTGGCGGCATATCCTTTTCGCGAGTTCATCGTCGGATGGAAGGGGTGGGACGGAAAAACTCCCAGTACCGTTCCTTTAGCGCAACAGATGCAACTCAAGGACTTCGCCGCGCACGTTGCGGAAAAGTTCAATGTTCACAAGATCGAGCCTTGGAGTCCAATCTTTCCCTCGACGGACCCAAAATATCTTGAGGAGTTTCGAGCCGCAGTCGAGAAAGCTCGCTCGGCGGTCGTCGACATCGCCGTGGATGGCGGACACAGCCAATATGCGGCCGATCCGGCGGAACGCGCGAGAGCGGTGACCGCAAGCAACCAATGGATCGATGTGGGAGCGGCCCTCGGTTCCCCCAGTATTCGCACTCACATCGACGGCGCTAAGGATTCGAAGCCGGATGTCGGGCGCTGTGCTGACACATTGGCGCGCGTCGCCGATTACGCCGCAAAAAAGAACGTCGTCGTCCATCTCGAAAATGACAATCCGGTCAGCGAAGATCCATTCTTCATCGTCAGCGTGATCGAGAAAGTCGGCAGTCCTTGGCTGCGCGCTCTTCCGGATTTCGGCAATTCTCTGGCTGCGCACGATGAGGAATTTAATGAGCGCGCGATGGAAGCGATGTTCGCGCACGCTTACGGAATCTGTCATGTGAAAGACGGGGAAGTGGATGATCAAGGTAAAGCGAGCCATGTAGACTTGGCGAAGACGTTCGCCATTCTGAAAGAACATGATTACAAGGGATATTGCTCGATCGAGTACGATGCGCCTGGTGATCCATACAGGCCGACAGCGACCTTGGTGGAAGAAACCATCAAGTTCCTCTCGTAGGCGGGGCTGAACCTGGCCAGTGCTTCATTCCGGACGTCACTCTACGTTGCGTCGAATCGGAGAATGCGGCGAGGGTCGGTAAGAGATAACACACTATGGCAGGGCAGGGCATTCAAAGGCGGGAAGTGTTGCGCATCCTGGGAACCGCGGCGGCTGCAGCGCAGTTCCCCGGCTTCAGCAAGTGGGGATTCGCTTGCGGGCATATTGGCAACGCGGCGTTGCAGATTAAACCCGCGGTCTATCAGCCGCAATTTTTCACTCCGGCCGAATATGCGGCTGTCGAGCGGCTTGCGGACATCATCATTCCCAGCGACGCTACCCCCGGTGCGAAGGAAGCGGGCGTGGCCGAGTTCATCGACTTCATGGTCGCGAACGATCCGGACGTGCAATACCGGTTCCGTCTGGGCCTGTCATGGCTGAACGCTCACAGCAGCCGGACTTATGGAAAGCCATTCGCCGATTTGAGCGCCGACCAGCAGATTTCTTTGCTCACTCCGCTAGGTTTCAAAGATAAGGCCCGCCCTGACGAAGAAGATGGCCGAAGATTTTTCGCGCTGATGCGCGAGTATACCGTGACCGGCTTCTATACCAGTGAAATCGGATTCAAAGAGTTGGATAATCCGGCGCTCAAGTTTTATTCCGAGTCTCCGGAATGTCCACACAAAGAGGATCGCGAGCACCGGCATCTCACCCCCACGAATTCATAGAGATAATTCCCACAGATCATGGCCAAGAAAATCTACGACGTAATCGTAATTGGAACTGGCGCCGGCGGCGGGATGACCATCAAGACGCTGTGCGAAGCAGGATTGAAAGTTTGCGCGTTAAATGCCGGACGGAGACTCAATCCAGAAAAAGACTTCCGCTATCACCGCATGCCCTGGGATATGAAGTTTCGTGGCTTGGATGATCCGAAGCGACGCGATTCTTTTGGGTACATGGACAACGAGTACACGAAAGCGGCCTGGGATCATGAAATTCCCTTCACGGTTGCGCCGGGAACGAAATGGATGTGGCCACGGTGCAACGCGGTCGGCGGCAAGACAAATTTCTGGGGACGAAGTTCTGCCCGTTTTGGTGAGATCGATTTCCGCGCAGCCTCGCTGGATGGGTACGATGTCGATTGGCCGATTACGTATGACGAGATCAGTCCGTTCTACACGCGTGTTGAAAAGATGATTGGCGTGGCCAGCACCGTGCAGAACCGTCCGAGCAATCCGGATGGAACGTATCTGCCGCCATTTAACTTCCGTTGCCTCGACTACATTCTACAAGCTGGTTGCGAGAAGGTTGGCGTGCCGTATCTGCCAGACCGCTGTGCGCAGTTGACCCAGCCTCATGAGGGACATCCGGCGTGCCACTTTTGCGGCGAATGTACGACTGGATGTGACGTAGGCGCTTTCTTCTCGACTCCATACTTCCTTTTACCGAAGGCCGAAGCGACCAAAAATCTGGAGCTGAGAACCGACGCTCTGGCGAAGAACGTTCTCGTCGATGAAAACGGCCAAGCCACGGGTGTGGCCTACATTGATCGCAAGACCAAGCAGGAAGTCGAAGTTTACGGTCGCGCAGTTGTTGTCGCAGCTTCGTGTATCGAATCGGCGCGCATCATGTTGAACTCCAGGTCCCGCCACTGGCCAAGTGGCATTGCGAATTCCAGCGGTCAGCTTGGCCGAAACCTTTGCGATCATCTCTATGGCGAAACGGCACGAGGATATTTGCCGCAATTGCTCGGACAGCCAAGCTTCCCGGACCATGTCGCCGATAGCACGATTGCCTGGATGCCTCGTTGGCAGAATTTGAAAGATCCGCACGAGGAGAAATTCATTCGCGGATATTCCGTTTATCCGGACGGAGGTTGTCAGGAGTTCCCAGGCTTTGCCACAGAGCTCGATGGTTTCGGGTCGTCGTTCAAGAAGGAAGTCAAACGGCGCTATCCCGCGCCGGTGAGCTTCGGCATTCAAGCGCCGACGCTCAGATCTGACACGAACTATTTGGATCTCGATCCGGAAGTGAAAGATCCCTACGGAATTCCTGTTGCCCGCATGCACTTCCAGTGGGACGAGAACGTCCTGAAGATGTGGGAGCACTCGAAGGAAGTCTGCGCTGAAGTGCTACGCGCGGCAGGCGGGGAGCTGGAAGGCCTGGGCGACTCGCCCGAAATTCCCGGCTGGAGCCTGCACGAGACCGGTACCTGCCGCATGGGGAACGATCCGAAAGATTTCGTGACGAACCGTTTCGGACAAACTCACGATGTGCCGAACCTGTATGTCTGCGACGCCAGCGTCTTTCTGAATTGCACCGACAAGACGACCACCATAAGTATTCTCGCGTTTTCCCTGCGGACGTCTGAACATCTGATCGAGAACTTCCGCCAGGGCGAGCACAAAGCCGCCTGAGAGCACCGCATCTGTCATGACCTACCGCGAAATGCAGACCCGGCCGAAGGGAGCGATCTTCATTCGGATCGCGGTTGGGCTGATTTTCTTCACTCAGGGCATTCTTAAATTCACAGATCCGCACATGGGTGTAGATCGTTTCACCCATATCGGTTTCCCGCACCCTGCGTTTACGGCTCACTTTGTAGGAACATTTGAAATTCTTTGCGGCTTGCTGGTTTTATTTGGAGTCTTCACGCGATTTGCAGTTGTTCCTCTTCTGATCATCATTTGCACGGCCATTGCGACGACGAAGATTCCTGAGTTGACTCGTCCGGGGCAGGGATTCTGGTTCGTTATCAGTGACGCACGCACAGATTTTGCGATGCTGATGTGTCTTCTTTTCCTGTTGATTTCGGAGATTCATCGACACGCGCAATCGTAGTGACATATAACGGTAAGCCCCCTTTGGATGAACCCGTACAAATTGAGAAGGAATTGCCCCACTCTTCGCTCTCCGCGCGGTTGGGGGAACTCGCGTCCCTGTTTGTGAAGCTGGGCACGATCAGTTTCGGCGGACCGGCGGCGCACGTCGCATTGATTCAGGAGGAGATCGTCCGCAGGCGGCAATGGGTGACGCAGCAGCAATTCCTCGACATGCTGGGTGCTGCGAATCTGATTCCCGGGCCGACGTCGACTGAGATTGCGATCAATGTGGGATTTCTGCGCGCTGGTTGGGCTGGGCTGTGTGTTGCGGGGGCAAGCTTTATCTTGCCCGCGGCCACAATTACGGGAGCATTTGCTTGGGCTTACGTCCGATTTGGAAGCTTCCCGCAAGCTAGTTCAATCCTTGAGGGAATCAAGGCCGCGGTCATCGCCGTCATTGCGATTGCAATCTGGCGACTCGGTAAATCGGCAGTGCGTGACGCTGGCTTGGCACTGCTCGGCGTTCTGGCCGCGGGAGCCTTTTTCCTCGGGCTCAATCCAATCGCAATCTTATTCGGCGGCGGGCTGATTGGAATGCTAGTGCGCCGCACAGTAAGTCTGCGTGCTGCTGCGGCAACGCTTGTGTCGAATGTGTTTCCGCTTCGCGCGCTTACGTCGAGCGCATGGAAAAACATGCGGATCGCGCCGTTGCGTTCGACCGGCCTGATCGCATCTGCGTCCGTCGCGGCTGGAACGGTTGCTGGTAGACCAACGATCGGCAGGATTGCGCTGTTCTTCCTCAAAGTCGGAGCAGTCCTCTATGGCGGTGGGTACGTTCTTCTGGCGTTTCTCGAGCAGGGACTCGTACAACAGCATGCCTGGCTGACGCGTCAGCAGCTCTTGGATGCCGTGGCTATCGGGCAGTTCACGCCGGGCCCGGTCCTCTCCACAGCGACCTTCATCGGATACATTCTCGGTGGCGTGCCTGGGGCGGCTGTCGCCACCATCGGGATCTTCCTGCCATCGTTCTTTTACGTCGCTCTGCTGGCTCCCGTATTATTTCGCCTTCGCAAATCTCCTTGGATCGCCGCATTCCTCGATTCCGTGAACGTGTGTGCGGTAGCCCTTATGGCCGGAGTGACATTCCAGTTGGCATCCGATGCCTTGCGCGGATGGACAACGTGGGCTGTCGCGCTGGTATCGCTGGCAATCCTGTTGCGACGGAAGGTGAGTCCGGCCTGGATAGTGTTGGGCGGCGGCATTGTCGGACTGCTGGCCCTCGGACGCTGACCGTGATAGCCTCCAGTCGAAATTCAATCTCACTTTTGAGGACTGTCATGAAGCTACGTCACGTGGTGGTGGGAGTCATCCTGGTCGTGTTCTGCCTGGCCGCCGGAGCAGCCGATCGCAAGTACATCAACAAACCGCGCGCTGGGGACATGAAGGCACTGCCGTTCAGCGACGGCGTCCTGGTCGGCAACACGCTCTATATCGCCGGCCACATCGGCTTGGACCCAAAGAGTGGCACCCCGCCAACCAGCGCGGAAGATGAAGCTCGCCTAGTCCTGGAAGGCGTGAAGTCGACCGTCGAGCAAGCCGGACTGACGATGGATGACGTGGTCTCAGTCCAAGTTTTCTGCACCGATCTCAAGTATTACGAGACCTTCAACAATGTCTACAAAACGTACTTTCACGGCGACTATCCTGCGCGGGCGTTTATCGGAGCCGCTTCGTTGTTGCGCAATGGAAAGTATGAAGTCATGGGAATCGCTGTGAAGAAGTAACAACAGCTCCCAGTATGTAATTCGTATTTTGTTCGCCTTTGAGGGCGACTTTGTGATAAACGTATAGGCCATGCGAAAGGCCGTAAATCATCTCAAGAAATGCGATCCAGTTCTGCGTGCGATTATTGAGCGAGTTGGGCCGTGTCGCATGCAATTCGGGCTGGCGGATTTTGGCAGCATTGCCGAGGCGATCGTTTATCAGCAACTGAACGGCAAAGCGGCTGCAACCATATTCAAGCGCTTTGCCGCCGTTGCAGGAGAGCCGCTGACGCCCGAAGGCATCTTGAAACTTACCGACCAGCAGATGCGAGACGTGGGCCTTTCGAAACAAAAGTCTGCCTATTTGAAAGACCTTGCGGCCAAGACTGCGGCCGGGGTGCTGGATTTCGAACGCCTTGCAGATCTGCCGGATGAAGAAGTCATCGAGCATCTCACGCAAGTCAAAGGCATCGGAATCTGGACGGCCCACATGTTTCTGATTTTTTCGCTTCGCCGGCCGAATGTGTTGCCGACCGGGGATTACGGCGTGCAAGTTGCCGTCAAGAAGAATTACAAGAAGCGGAAACTGCCGAAGCCGAAAGACATGGAAAAGATCGCCCGCGCATGGGAACCCTACCGCAGCGTGGCCTGCTGGTACATGTGGCGGAGTCTTGACATCAAGACGCTCTAGACGCAAGCCATTCCAACCGGCTCTGTGAACTCGGGTGTCCTCTGTGATTAAATGGTGGGCGATGCCTGAGATGAAGATTCGCGTCCTGGTAGCCAAGCCCGGCCTCGACGGACACGATCGTGGCGCTAAAGTGATCGCCCGCGCACTGCGTGATGCCGGCATGGAAGTTATCTACACCGGCCTTCGCCAGACTCCCGAAATGATCGTCACTGCCGCGCTGCAAGAAGACGTTCAGGTCATCGGGCTATCAATTCTGTCCGGCGCGCACAATGCGATCGTCCCGCGCGTGATGGATCTGCTTAAGCAGAATAAAATGGAAGACGTCATCGTGCTGGTCGGCGGCATCATCCCCGATCAGGACATCGACGCCCTCAAGCAGGCAGGCGTGGCCGCGATCTTTCAGCCCGGCACCGCCATGGACGACATCGTCCAATTCATTCGGACTCATGTGAAGGGGCCCGGCGTGCCGGCGGCTGGCTGATGTCTCGCATCGAAGCCTCTCGGGTCAGCAAGATCCTCTCCCAGTCTGTCGGTCCGGCTCCCTGGTACTGGGAAACCTTCCCGTCGTTCCGCTCCTTAGCGGGTCAGCGCTTCCGTTGGACTCATCACGGATCGGAAGGTCCGTTGGGACACCTCATAACCCTCGGGCTTGAGCAGGAGACCGATAAGGCCCGCCTCGCATTGAATACGTACTGCCGTCCGTTTCTTGTGCCTCCGCATTTTATCGGTATCTGGTGCCCCGAGGGGCGCAGCCTTCGGATGGTATGTTTCGATCCCGATCAGCTCAAGGCATTTGATCTTGCCGAGGTTGCCGGCTGGTTCAAACCTTCTTCGGAACGGATCTACGCCGCGACCTCGCCGATCGCTGATTTCGAAACTCCGCTGACTCTCGGCCCCGGCACGCACAAGATTCAAGTCCCGACCGAATTCGCAGCCGTCGACGAGTTGATCCTTCCGACGAGCTACAAGGCAATGTCGAACGACGATCCCGCCTTCGCACTGTTCGTTTTCTACCTGCAAGCCGGATTGGTGGAAGTGCTGCCGCAGAAATGGTTCACCGCCGCCCAATATCGCGTAGGCCAGCAATGGATCACCCGCGCGGTTCGTGACCCGGAGTCTCAACGCATCGTTGGCGAATGTTTCGGCGTGGGAACGTTTCTGCTGGAGGAGGATGGCTGCCGGCTGGCTGATTGGGTCACGCGCAATTCGTAGCCGCCGCCTCGGTCCTTTTCCTGCGCGATGTCGAACTCCTCATTTCAGCTCGAGTTGCTCCATGGCGTGTACGTCTTGCGCCTCATTTCCGACGATGGTACGAACCGTCTAACGAGGGAGGTTGTCCTATCCCTGACCGATGAAGTCGCCCGGTTGCAAAAGGAAGCGAAGCCGCTCATCATCACCGGCAATGACAAATTCTTTTCCTCTGGAGCGGAATTGGCAGAAATCGCTGCCCTAAACGGTCCCGGAGCGTACGAATTCTCGAAGTTAGGCCAATCGCTCATGGCCTCGATAGAAGCCTTTCCTGCGTCGGTTTACGCGGCCATCTCGGGATATTGCATGGGCGGCGGTTTGGATTTGACTCTCGCGTGCCATCGCCGGATTGCCTCGCCCGACGCGGTCTTCGGGCATCGCGGCGCGGCTCTCGGGCTGATCACTGGATGGGGAGGCACGCAGCGTCTTCCGCGTCTGATCGGCAAGGGCCGGGCGCTGCAGATGTTTGTTGCGGCCGAAAAAGTCACCGCCGAACGAGCGCTCCGGATAGGACTAATAGATGCGATTTCCCCAGACCCGCTCGGCGAGGCGATTCGCCAGATCGCTCAAAGGCCGCATGGAATTTGGGCGCTGCCAGACGCCGTTCCAGACTAGTCTCCGGATTCCGCTGCATTGCGCCATTCCGCCCGCCTGTTATACCGTAGTCAGTCCACTCCTCCATGCCGAACCGTAACGAAACTCTCGCTGTGAACTCCTCCGCCTCTGGAACTGTCTTGACGACGAAAGTCGATCCAACTTCGGCGCGATTCGAAGCCAATATGCGTTTCCTGGCCGACCTAATGTCCCAAGTCCGCAACGAAGGTGAAAAGATCTGCGAAGGCGGAGGCTCAAAGGCCATCGATAGTCAACATTCCAAGGGCCGCCTCACCGCGCGCGAACGCATCCATCTGCTCGCCGACCCGGATTCTTTCTTCGAATTGGGCATCTACACGGCGCACGGCATGTATGAGGAATGGGGCGGAGCTCCCGCTGCGGGCGTAATCACTGGGATGGCGCGGGTGCAGACCCGCATGGTGATGATCATCGCCAATGACGCCACGGTGAAAGCCGGCGCGTTCTTTCCGATGACCTCCAAAAAGGTCATTCGTGCGCAGAATATCGCTGTAGAGAATCGCATTCCCACAATTTATCTCGTCGATTCCGCGGGCGTCTTTCTGCCTCTGCAGGAAGATGTTTTCCCCGATACTGACGATTTCGGACGTGTCTTCCGCAATAACGCTGTGATGTCGGCGATGGGAATTCCTCAGATCGCGGCCATCATGGGTATGTGCGTGGCCGGCGGCGGCTACCTTCCGGTGATGTGCGATCACGTGCTCATGACCGATGGCAGCGGCTTGTTCCTCGCGGGACCGGCGCTGGTTCAAGCGGCCATCGGCCAGAAAGTCACCGCGGAAGAACTTGGTGGCGCGGCCATGCATTCGGCAATCAGTGGCACAGTCGATTTTCGCGAGCCTAATGATGAAGCGTGCATCGCGCGAATTCGTTCGATCGTCGAGAAGTGGGGGTACCGCCGGCTTTCTCCATGGGATCGTAAGAAGCCTGTCGAGCCTATCCTTGCCGCAGAAGAAATCTACGGAATTTACGACCCATCCCCTGCCCGCCCCTACGACATGAAAGAAGTCTTGGCGCGCGTACTCGATGGCAGCCGCTTCGATGAGTACAAGCCGGAATATGGCAAAACGTTGATTTGCGGTTACGGACGCATTGGCGGCTTTGCCGTCGGAATCGTTGCTAATCAAAAATTGCACGCGCACCAGACCGACCACGAAGGCCACAAGCGAGTCGAGTTCGGTGGAGTGATCTACACAGAGTCGGCTGAGAAAGCAGCACGCTTCATCATGGACTGCAACCAGAACCTGATCCCGCTCGTCTTTTTCCATGATGTAAACGGATTTATGGTCGGACGCGATGCCGAGTGGAGCGGCATCATCAAGGCTGGCGCGAAAATGGTGAATGCGGTCTCAAATTCTGTAGTGCCCAAAATTACGGTGATCGTTGGTGGTTCGTTCGGCGCCGGCCACTATGCCATGTGCGGCAAAGCCTATGATCCGCGCTTTGTGTTTGCATGGCCCACGGCGCGCTATGCGGTGATGAGCGGAGACTCGGCCGCTGGAACGCTGGTCGAGATCAAGGTTAAGCAGCTGGAACGCGGTGGCAAGAAACTGAGCGACGAGGAGCGGAAAGAACTCTACGAATCGACCAAACGTACTTACGATGAACAGACTGATCCCCGCTACGGCGCGGCTCGCTTGTGGATCGACAAGATCATCGATCCCATCGAAACGCGGGACGCGATCACGCAAGCCCTGGAAGCCGCAGCCCTGAACCCCGACGTGGCAGAATTCAAAGTGGGAGTTCTGCAGACATGATTTACCACGGAGACACAGAGGCACGGAGCGTCTTCTTCATGAAGAGCTCACCGAGGGCATAATTGGCGCTGCGATCGAAGTTCACCGGATGCTCGGCCCTGGACTCCTCGAGTCTGCGTATGAGGAGTGCCTGTGTCATGAATTCCATTTGCGCAGAATCTCTTTTGAGAGGCAGTTACCTCTTCCCGTTCAGTACAAGGGCATCAAACTGGACTGCGGCTATCGGCTCGATTTGGTTGTCCAAAACGGCGTGGTCATTGAGATCAAGTGCTTGGAACATATTCTGCCGGTTCAGGAGGCACAACTGCTTACGTACCTGAAGATGACGGGTAAGCGCGTAGGATTGATCTTGAACTTCAACGTTTCTGTACTTAGTCGCGGCGGAATTATCCGAAAAGTTCTTTAATTCTCAGTGCCTCCGTGCCTCCGTGGTGAATTGCGTGGAAAGCCTAGTCAAACTAATCGAATGTCCCCGTGACGCCTGGCAAGGTCTGAAAGGGATCATCCCCGCTGACCTGAAGTCTGACTACTTGAAAGCTTTGATCAGTGTCGGATTCAAGCACATCGACGCCGTTTCGTTCGTATCTCCGAAAGCCGTTCCCCAGATGGCCGATTCGGAGGAAGTCCTGAAGGAACTCGATCCACCCGATGACGTCGAGATCATCGGCATCGTGGTCAACGAAAAAGGCGCACAAAGGGCGATCGATACCAAGGCGGTTTCGACTCTGGGATTTCCGTACTCGATCTCCGAAACTTTTCTGCGAAAGAATCAGAATCAGTCTCCCGAGGAAGCCCTCGAAGAACTAGAGAAGATCCAGAAGAAGGCCGACGATGCGGCGCTGGATGTGGTCGTCTACATTTCGATGGCCTTCGGAAATCCGTACGGCGACCTGTGGAATTCCGAAGAGGTGATCGAGGCGATCTCGCTGATGGAAGTGGATAATCTGCGGATGATTTCCCTTGCGGACACTGTGGGAATGGCGAGTCCGCAGCAGATTGGCGATCTGGTCCGGGCGGTGATGGCCAAGTACGACTACCTGGAAATTGGCGTGCATCTTCACAGCCGTCCCGAACACGCGCCCGAGAAAATCCTTGCCGCCTACGATGCGGGTTGTCGGCGATTTGATTCGGCACTAGGAGGCTTGGGCGGATGCCCCTTTGCTCAGGACGCTCTAGTCGGCAATATCCCAACGGAAAAGGTCATCGAGACTCTTCGCCAGAGGGGCGCGGACTTGCCAGCGTTGAAGCCACTCGATAGTCTTCTGAAGGCGACCTCCGGCATGGCGGCGAAGTATTCAGATTCGCAGGCCGCGGATTAGAAGCCTCGAAACCGACAGACCACACATCGGTGCGGTCTTATCCAGAAAATATTTGCTTTATCAGCGATGATCCGCGAAAATCCGCGGCGGCTGGTTTCCGCATGAGCTACAACACGATCCAACTCGCATACGAAGGCGCTGTCGCCACGATCACGCTGAACCGTCCCGACAAGCGCAACGCTATCAGCTTCGAACTGATTGATGACTTGCTGCGGGCGCTGGGAGAAGTGTCGAAGTCGGAAGCGATTGTGCTGATCTTGACCGGGGCAGGGAAGGCATTCTGCTCAGGCATGGATCTGGAGAATCTGAAATCTCTGCTCGGCCGTACGCCGGAGCAGAATCTCGAGGACTCTCAAACGATGGTCCAGTTGTTCCGCGCGCTTTACGAATTCCCCAAGGTCACCATCGCGGCCGTGAACGGTCCTGCTATCGCTGGCGGCACCGGATTGGCTCTTCTCTGCGATTTCACTCTCGCGGTGGCAGAAGCCAAGTTCGGATACACGGAGGTTCGCATCGGCTTCGTGCCAGCAATCGTCTCGACGTTCTTGCTACGCCAAGTCGGTGAAAAACAGGCTCGTGATCTTTTGCTGACGGGCAGAATCTTTGGATCGGAAGAAGCACAGCGCATGGGTCTGATTAACGAGATAGTTGCTCCCGAGAACCTGCTGGCTCGCGCTCAAGAATTGGCTGCGATTCTGATAGCCAATAGCTCTGCATCGCTCAGGGCGACGAAACAGCTGCTGACCGACCACGCTCGCGCTGAACTCGACGCTCAAATCGACGCCGCAGTTGGCGAAAATGCCGCGATCCGTAGCACCGCCGACTTCCGCGAAGGTATCACCGCATTCCTGGAGAAACGCAAACCGGTGTGGACCGGGAAATGACCGCCAACAATCATCATTGGAATGAGACGCGCCTGCGAGTGCGCTATGCGGAGACCGATCAGATGGGCGTGGTATATCACGCAAACCATTTAATCTGGTTCGAAGTAGGACGCGTCGAACTCTTGCGCGAAATGGGGTTTTCCTACAAAGCTATGGAAAAAGAAGACGGACGCTTCATTGCTGTTGCTGAGGCGACGTGCCGCTACCGGGCGCCGGTCTACTACGACGAGGAGGTCTTAGTGCGGACGCGGATCAAGGCTGTACGTGAATCCGTGATCATCTTCAACTATGAACTGTCCCGGGCTGAAACGGGAGCTCTGTTGGCCGAAGGTGAAACCACTCATGTCGTGACGGACTCCAATATGAAGGTCTCGACCTTGCCCGAAAAGTATTTGCGCGTTTTCCGCGCCGCGATTGGAAAATAAAGATTGATCCGAGGAACTTCTTGAACGCACTTCACATCTCAGGGAACGATCTGACGCTCGAAGCTGTACGCGAGGTCGCCGTTGATCGGCGTGCCGTGCTGCTCGCGGCTGACGCGCGTGAAGCAGTCAATCAGGCTCGCTCCGTGGTCGACGAGATCGTTGCCAGTAATAAAATCGCTTACGCGATCACCACCGGAGTGGGCAAGCTGAGCGATGTCCGCATTGCCGGAGACCAGATTCGCGAACTGCAGGTCAATCTCGTCCGGTCGCATGCGGTCGGGGTGGGCACGCCGCTCCCCATGGCTGAGACTCGCGCCATGATGCTGTTGCGCGCGAACTCCTTGGCCAAGGGGCACTCGGGGGTCCGCGCTCTCGTCATCGATACGCTTTGCGAACTTCTCAATCGCGGTGTCACTCCGTTTGTCCCGTCACAAGGCAGCGTCGGCGCCAGCGGCGATCTCGCCCCGTTGGCACATCTTGCCCTCGCACTCATCGGAGAAGGGGAATGCATCGACGAAAAGGGGGCTCGCGTTCCCAGCGCAGAGGCATTTAAGCGCTCGCAAATCAAGCCGCTGGTGCTCGAGTCCAAAGAAACGATCTCATTGATCAACGGGACGCAGGCAATGCTGGCTCTCGGCACTCTATCGCTCCTCGCTGCAGAAATCCTGATCGATTCGGCGGACGTGCTGGGGGGCCTCTGTTGCGACGCGTTAAAGGGAACAGACGCTGCGTTCGACGAGCGCATTCATAAGGCCCGCCCGCACAGTGGGCAGATGAAGACAGCGGCTAACCTGCGCAGAATGCTGGAAGGCAGCCAGATTCGCGAGTCTCACCGCGACTGCGGACGCGTGCAAGACGCTTACTCTCTCCGCTGCATCCCGCAGGTTCACGGTGCCGTGCGCGATACTCTGGAGCACTGTCGCGCCGTCTTCGAAATCGAAGCAAACTCCGCCGTCGACAATCCGCTTGTCTTCATTACGGACGCGAAAAATGCGGAGGGAGACGTAATCTCCGGTGGGAATTTCCACGGTGAGCCTTTAGCCTTTGCTTTGGATTTCCTTGCGATCGCTTTGACTGCCCTGGCCGGCATCAGCGAGCGGAGGATCGAACGGTTGGTGAATCCCGCGCTCAGCGAAGGTCTGCCACCGTTCTTGGCACCTGGAGCTGGCCTCAACTCCGGTTTCATGATGCCGCAAGTCACCGCAGCCGCGCTGGTCAGCGAAAACAAGGTGCTGGCTCACCCGGCTTCTGTCGACTCGATTACAACGTCCGGCAATAAAGAAGACTACGTTTCCATGGGCATGACTGCCGCGCTGAAACTCAAGCGTATCCTTGACAACACCCGCAACGTGCTCGCGATCGAGGCTATGGCGGTCGCGCAGGCGCTCGATTTCCTGGCTCCCTTGAAAACTTCAAAGCGCGGCCAGGCCGCCCATGCGGCCATCCGATCCGTATGCCCGACCATGGAAAAGGATCGTGTGATGTACACGGATTTTGCCCGCATCTCCAATCTGCTTACAGCCGGCAAAATCGCGGAGTCGCTCCGCTAAATCCACCAGGATATCTTTCAATGAAGACTCTTACTGAATACCTCAAGTTCCATACCAAGACACACCGTGCCTACGTGCACATCACTCCCAAAGTCGAGGAGATCGTCCGCAAGAGCGGCGTCAAGGAGGGCATGGTCCTGGTTTCCGCCATGCACATCACCGCGGGCGTCTACGTGAACGACAACGAGAGCGGCCTCATCGAAGACATCGATCAGTGGCTCGAACATCTCGCGCCTTTCCGCAAAAACTACAAACATCACGAGACAGGCGAAGACAACGGCGATTCGCACCTGAAAGCTCTGCTGATTCATCACGAGGTCATCGTGCCTATTACCGCGGGCAAACTCGACCTCGGTACTTGGCAACGCATCTTTTACGCCGAATTCGATGGGCAGCGCGACAAGCGCGTCATCGTAAAAGTCATGGGAGAGTGACCACATGTCGGAAGAGTTAAATGAACTGAAAGAACACGCCGAGCATGCCAAGGAAGATCCAACACTGGCTCCAGTATCGGTGACCATGGCTATCCTTGCCGTGTTAGTCGCGGTGGTTTCCCTGTTGGGGCATCGCGCTCATACCGAAGAAGTCGTGTTGCAGGCGAAGTCGTCCGATCAGTGGGCCTTCTACCAGGCAAAGAACATTCGCCGCCATACCGACGAACTCTTCACTGATCTAACGTCGGTGCAGGCTACGACCGACGCCGCGAATCTGGCGAAGCTCCGCGAAAAATATTCTGGAGAAGCCGCGCGCTATAAAGACGAGCAGAAGGAAATCGAAGACAAGGCTCGCGAAATGGAAGGCGAGGTCGCCACTGAACGAGATCGCGCTGACCGTTATGATCTCGCCGAGGTGTTCCTCGAAATCGGATTAGTGATCACTTCCATTACGCTGCTCTCGGGTCGCAGGATTTTCTGGTGGCTCGGTATCTTATTAGGAGTGCTCGGCATCGTCGTCGCTGCGACCGCGCCCTTCTTACATTGAGAGCAGTGAAGTCGGCTAGCGGTTGCTGCGCTTCGCCTCTGAAGACGCAGTGACGGCTTCTCGATTTCCGTCCCGCTTGGCAACTAGAAATGATCCAATCGCCAGCGCATCCATCCGCGTGCGCTGAAAGCAGTCGATGGCTTCCTCCGGCGTGCATACGATCGGTTCATTCTCGTTGAAGCTCGTGTTCAGAATGACCGGTATCCCCGTCTTGCGATAGAAAGCCGCGATCAGGTCGTAGTACAGCGAGTTCTCTTCGCGCGTCACCGTCTGCAGCCGGCCCGTATCGTCCACATGATTCACTGCGCACAGATCCTTACGCTTCTCTGGCCGGATTTTGTAAACGTGCAGCATGAAGGGCGAAGGATGGTCGTGCTCAAAATACTCATGCTGATGGTCCGCCATGATCGACGGCGCAAATGGACGGAACCATTCTCGATGCTTGATACGCGCATTGAGCACATCTTTCATGTTGGGTAAGCCCGGGTGCGCAACGATCGACCGATTCCCGAGCGCGCGTGGCCCCCATTCCATTCGTCCCTGAAACCATCCCACTACATTGCCGGCGGCGATCTGGTGGGCCGTTTCTTCGAGTAATACGGCCCGTTCGAGCTTGCGATATTGCAATCCTGCGCTTTGCAGTGCCGACTGAGTTCGAGACTCAGAAAACTCTGGCCCAAGATATGAATTCTTCAATTCGTGCCGCCGCGGCTGCTTCAACACGGAATGATAGGTGTGGAGCGCCGCTCCAATCGCCAGTCCCTCATCCCCTGCCGCCGGCTGAATGTACGTCTTGCGGAATGGAGTTCGATCGAAGAGCTTGCCGTTGGCCACGCTGTTGAGCGCGCATCCGCCGGCCATCGCCAGATCGTCTGTCGGCACCTGTTTGTGCAATCCGTTCAGCAAATGAAAGAAAATATCTTCAAAACGATGCTGCAGTGCAAATGCGAGGTCCATATCGCGTTGAGAGATGTCCGTATGCGGCTTGCGCGGCTCCCCGAACAGCTTTTCCATGCGATCGGAAAAATGTCGAGCCAGTCGCACGGTCCCATCCGGCAACACTTGCATGCCTTGATTGCTGCCTAGCGGCTTGAAATATCCAAGATCTAACTGGAAACCATCATTCTTCGGATTCACGATCTTGCTGAT
This sequence comes from uncultured Acidobacteriota bacterium, assembly GCA_963793945.1. Lineage (GTDB taxonomy): Bacteria > Acidobacteriota > Terriglobia > Terriglobales > Acidobacteriaceae > Sulfotelmatobacter. The sequence continues at coordinate 474,172 of CAWCCE010000010.1, forward strand.
CTCGCTGCGGTAGATGTCTTTCCCGTACGGGGCGAGGCCCATGACTTTGCCTTCATCGCCGTATTTCGAATATCCGATGAATTCGCAGATCATGGTGTAAAAACTGCCAAGCGAATGCGGAAGAAACACGCGCTGTAATACTTCGATCTCGTTGCCTTCGCATCGCGCCATCATGGTCGAGACAAAGTCTCCTGAGCCGTCGTAACTGAATCCGGCTGCTTTCTCCCACGGCGAGCAGTAATACGCGCTCGCAATATGCGCGATGTGATGTTCGAGGTGATGCTCCTGAAAGGTTAATTGTCCCGAATCCACGTCAAGGGCCTTCGCAATCAGCGACCGCACGTCACGCATGGCTTCTTTGCGATGACGAAGACGAATGAAGTTGAGGATGTTTGCCGGATTGCTCAGCGCGTACTGAACTTTCTTGGCCAGGTTCGCGTCGCTGTCTTGTCCAACGGCCACATGCTCCACGTCCGAAATCTTTGCCCCGACTGCGTCCAGGCACGCTTTGACCGCAAGAGCAGGGAAGCCGCCAAAATGTTTGTGTCGATTTAGCCGCTCTTCGGCGATGGCAAACTTCACTTCTCCATCGACGATGATCGCCGCGGAGGCGTCGGCGTGAAACATGTTGAGGCCCAGAATGAGCATGAACTAGCTATGTCTCCCGTGAGGTCGCGCCAATGGTTGGATCATTCGTTCAGGCTGGAGTTATTGATAGAAGATCGCCGGCTCGATTCGATGAAGTCAGTAGTGTCCACTTCGAACCGCTCTCCGGTGGCAACGGCCTGGTCGATCCGCAACGTCGCCAATGTCGAGCAGACCAGTTCTTCAATAGGAATCGCGGAGCCGCTTCCTCGCTGCACAGACCTCGCAAACGTTTCCCACTCCGCGCGATGTCCTTTGTCCTGACGCCATGGCGAACGAACGACATCTTTGCGCCCATTGCGAATCAGTTCTAACCGCCGAAAGTCTTCAAGTACCGCGGTGCAGCCTCCACCGAATACCTCGATCCGCTCTTTCGAAAAAGAGCGATCGCCGTTCGCCAGATAGCTGATCGTCCCCTCCGAGCCATTCGCGAAACGTAGCGAGATCAGCACATTATCGCCGCTGTATCGCGGTCCGAGGCCGACCGAACGAGCTTCCACTTCCACAATCGGAGATCCGGCAAGGAACATCAACAAATCTACAAAGTGACAGACTTCACCCAAGATGCGTCCGCCGCCTTGTTCGCGATCGTTGACCCAATGATCTCGAGGGAGAAATCCTGCATTAATGCGATAGTGAAGAGCCAGCGGCTCAGAAATGAGTGCAAGGAATGATTTCATCCGCACCGTCATCGGCGCGAAGCGGCGGTTGAAGCCGACCATCAAGGCCGGCCGCTCCGGTTCCACTCCGTAATACGCGCCGAGTATCGATCGAAGGTCCGCCTCAGACAGGCAGAGTGGCTTCTCGCAAAAAACGTTTTTGCCTGCCGCGAGTGCGGCGACAACTTGCCCCGCATGTAGATGGTGACGTGTCGCGATCACTACCGCATTAATCTTAGGATTCCGTAGGACTTCGTTTTCTTCGGTGGTGCAGTCATGGAAACCAAATTTGCGGGCGGCATGCTGTGTATGTGCTCCGGTGGCCGCGCAGACTGTAACCAGCGAGGTGTTCGACGACGACTTCATCGCCGGAATCAATGTCGACGAGGCGAATCCGCCTGCCCCGAGAATTCCGACAGCCAGCTGGTTTACGGAGGCTGTGCTCGGCTGAGCTGCAACTGGCTTTTCGTGCACGAGTGTGAGCGTTCGAGATTCGTGGCCGTTCTCGGCATATTCGAATACGACCCCCAGATAAGCCTGCCATGATTTTCCGGTAATCAGCTCGTAAGCACTCTCGGCGCGGTCGATCGGAAACCGGTGCGTGATCAACGGGGCGATTTGGACCTTCCGTTCCGCCAGCATTTGCAGGAACGCTTCCATGTTGCGAGTTTCGGTCCAACGCACATAGCCGATTGGATAATCTCGCCCCTTTTGCTCGTATGCGGAGTCGTAGCGTCCCGGTCCGTAGGATCGCGAAATGCGGAAGTCCAGTTCCTTTTCGTAGAACGCCTTCCGCTCGATGTCGATGCCGACCGTGCCCACGGCGACGACGATCGCGCGGTCCCGTGCAATCGCCCCGGCAAGATTAACTGGATCGCTGCTTGGAGTCTCGGCCGTGATGAGCACGGAGTCGACTCCCGCGCCACGTGAAACTTCAAAACATAAATTACGAAATGTCTCGGCAGAGTTCGCCACTCCATCCGCGCCCATGCGCTCAGCCAAATCCGCGCGGGATGTATCGATGTCCATACCCAATACTCGACAGCCCGCGGCCTTCAACAATTGGACGGTCAATTGACCCATCAGGCCTAAGCCAATCACTCCAACCATGTCCCCGAGTTTGACCTCGGATGTGCGAATCCCATGCAGCGCCACTGCGCCCAACGTCGCGAACGCAGCCTCCTCGAATGGAACCGTATCGCCACTGTTTCCGTCGCTCACCGGAATCCGTGCTACCAGCAAGCGCGGAACGCATGCGATTTCCGCGTGCACCGCAAACCCCGCTCCCGCGCAGGCCACTCGATCGCCAGGACAAATGTCGGTCACTCCTTCGCCAACAGCCAAAACGGTTCCCGCGCTGCTATATCCCGGATTCTGCGGCTGGTCGAGCCGGGTACGCACCGTTTGAATCGCGGAAAGGATTCCGTCGCGTTGCGCCTTGTTGATCACGTCTCGCACAAGATCGGGCCGCGACCTCGCCTTCTGCAGAAGACTCTTTTTCGCAAATTCGGACGACGCACGCTCCGTGCCCGCCGAAACCACAGAGGCGGCGATTCGTACCAATACACATCCAGGAAGGAGCTGAGGCGCGGGTACTTCCTCTACCGAGACTTTCCCCGTACGTGCGTGCTGCAAGACCTGTTTCATGCGGTCGCAGCCTGCCTCGTGTGGAGCGAGTTGGCTTCAAACTTTGCCGCTCCCCCATCCAGAAAAGTCCGCATCCAGAGTTCGAGCGTCAGGAATTGCCACAACTGCATCGACCAGTCGTGTCGACCGCTTCGGTGCTCATCGATGAATCGCTCAATCGTCTGTGGCCGGAAAAGCCCGCGCTTGCGAACCTGCGACGACGAGAGCAAATCATCCACCATGGGCTTGAGATCGTGGGCCAACCAATAGTCGACCGGAGCGCCGAACCCGGCCTTCGGCTGTTGCAGTACCTCGCGCGGAAGGATGTCGCGCATCGCTCGCCGGAAAATGTATTTCGTTTTTGGCCGCAACCGACCTTTGAGCTTCAAACTTGGCGGCACCTGCCAAGCCACGAATTCCGCCAGTTCGCGGTCGAGGAACGGCACACGCACCTCGACCGACGAAGCCATGCTCATTTTGTCGTTGTACGTGAGATTCAGCGTTGCCATAAAAATCTTAGCGTCGACATACAACATCTGGTGCAGGAAGTCAGCGTCTCGCATGGACTCAAAAGCTGTTCGGTGCCGCTCAGTCGGATCCGATAGCGAAGCTGCAAATTCTCCGGCATATAGATCAGATTTCTGTTCGCTGTCGAGATACGTTCCATTCCGGATGAAGCGATCGATCGGATCAAGCGATGCACTTCGCGCCATCTTCTTCGCCAGGCGCACGCTCCCCTTCGCCGCGGTTCCTCGCAGGCTGGGCAATGACTCCAGACCGGCCTCAGCCAATCGTCGCGCGGTAGAGGGCAAGCGTCCGTACGCCTGCGCCCAATAATGCGCCGCGTGTTTGCGATAACCCGCAAACAGTTCGTCTCCTCCGACCCCCGACAGCAGCACTGTGGCCTGCTGGCGAGCCTCCCGGCAAACGAGGTAGGCCGTAATGATCGCCGGATCGGCTGTGGGCTCATCCATGTGCCACACAAGTCGCGGGAGCAGGTCAGTTACATCCGGCTCGACGACAATCCGTTCGTTTTCGCAACCCAGATTCCGGGCGAGTCTCGCAGCAACTTCTGGATCGTCCAGCGTGCTCTCGCCCACCCGATACTTCCGCGGAAACGTGATCGTATACGTGCGCACTGTCTGATTTGTCGCCCGCCTCATCATGGCAACGATCGCGGAAGAATCCAGCCCCGCGCTGAGGAACGCTCCAATCGGAACATCGCTGACCATCTGTGCTTCCACCGAACGACGGAAGCGCTCGCGAATTTCCTCTGCCAGATCCTCTTCTGAGCCCAAATACTCCTGATCGACCGCAGGAAAGGTCAGATCCCAGTATTGCGTGATCTTCAGTTCGCCGTCGCGCAATATCGCATAGTGCCCGGCTGGCAGTTTAAAGATTCTCCGGAACATCGTCTGCGGATCCGGAACCCACAGAAACGTCAGGTACTGGTGAAGCGATTCCGCATCAAGTTCGGCCTCGATTCCTGGCACTTGCAGCAATGCCTTGATCTCCGATGCGAATGCAAAAGACTTTCCGCTGTGAAAGTAATAAAAAGGTTTAACTCCGAAGTGATCGCGAGCGACAAACAGCGTCGGGGTTCCGGCACGCAGGTCGCAGATTGCAAAGGCGAACATTCCGTTCAGCCGCTTCACGCAATCCGGACCCTCCTGCTCGTAGAGATGAATGATCACCTCTGTATCTGTATGGGAACTGAAGCGATGTCCCTTGCTCTCGAGTTCGCGGCGGAGTTCGGCGAAGTTGTAGATCTCGCCGTTGTAGGTGATCCACACCGTGCGGTCTTCATTGCACATCGGCATGTGCCCAACAGGCGACAAATCCAGGATCGCCAGCCGACGGCTTCCCAGCCCGATATACGAACCGTCGGGAAACCTTCGATCCCATAGTCCGGAGTCGTCCGGCCCGCGATGCGCCTGCACCTGCGTCATTCGCGCCAGTGTTTCCCGATCTCCGCAATTCACAACGCCGCTAATTCCGCACATTCGTTTAGGTTAGTTCCTTTGTAGCGCGCCTTGCGCCTTCAATTCATAAATCTTGGCTTTAATGTGAAAGAACTGCACTCCCTGCATCCCGCAATAAATTAGGCCCGGAATGCCGTCTAGAAATCCCAAAGAAAAAACATATTTATACAGAAAGAAAAGCACCGGCGATCCTGGGATTGCAAAAAAGTTTTTCCTCATCCACCTCCGCCGTTGCGCTTGCGATCCAAAGAACGCAGGAGTCAAATCCTTAGCATTCGCCTCGCCCTCCAGCCACACCCGAGCTTCCCAGTTCGAGTATTCATCGTGCTTGCGGATGTAGTGCGATAACGACTCGACATTGTGATGAAGCAACGGATGCCGCAACCTCGCCGTTCTCGCCGAATTCCCATCCGCTTCCAGCACAATGTGCTCGTGGACTTCCATATCGGCCATCGACTGATCCTGTTCTTTGAGTCGGCATTCGAAGCGCCCCTTGCCCCTTCGAAACAGCGATAGCTTGTAAAAGCTGGCGCCGCTGTGTCGCAACTCTCTTCCCAAGAAAAACATTCGCAGGGCAACGTAATACCCATCGCAATCCGGATTCTGAATCGCTTCCCTGATTTCCTTCACAAGTTCGGGAGTCAACGCCTCATCCGCATCCACCAGGAAAATCCAATCGTAAGCGAGAGGCAGCGACTCCATCGCCCACTGCCGCTTCTTGGGCCAGCCTCCCTGATAATGAAACTGCACCACATGGGCGCCATGCTCCTGCGAGATCTCGACAGTTCCGTCTGTGCTCTGGGAGTCGATCACATAGACTTCTCCAACATCCCGCAGAGACGCCAGACAACGCGGCAGGTTGCGAGCCTCATTGCGCGCGGCCACGATCACGGTGATGGGAAGGATAGGCGCGGCGTTCTCGTTCCGCACTTGTTTCGATTCTTCCAGTTCAGGCATTGGCGACAGAGAGGCTCTCAGCATTTTACTCTGAGCGACCTTTCCAGAGTATGGTTCAAATGCCCATGGTGCGGGCGCGGCTATACTGGTATGCGAACTTCTCATGGACTCGATTGCCGCCCAAAAAGAGACCGTCCGCGACTTCTGGAACGCCGAACCCTGCGGCTCCCGCTACCTTGACGGCAAAGAAAATTTCGAAGCTCATGCCCGCGCTCGCTACGAGCTCGAACCGTATATTTTCGAATTTGCGCGCTTTCACGAAGCCAGCGGTTTGAAGGTGCTCGAAGTCGGTGTGGGAATGGGCGCCGATTATCTAGAATGGCTGAAAGCCGGGGCTCAAGCCTCCGGCGTTGATCTATCCGCAGCCTCTCTCGAAAATGCTCGCCGCCGCTGCATTACGGCTGGCTATCAGTCCGACCTCCGCGTGGCGGACGCTGAACAACTACCCTTCCCAGATCAATCCTTCGACGTCGTTTATTCCTATGGTGTGATGCACCACAGTCCCAATACACCGCAATGCATCCGCGAAGCGTTGCGAGTACTCAGTCCCGGTGGTCAGGCACGCATCATGGTCTACCACCATCCCTCGATCACAGGATTGATGCTGTGGCTGCGTTACGGACTATGGCGAGGCAAATCACTTCGCCGGACGGTCTTCGAACGCCTTGAGAGTCCTGGGACGAAGACCTATACGCGTGAAGAAGCCTTGACACTTTTTAAAGGTTTTGCCGATGTGAAGATGCAAGTTGTCTTCAGCCCCGGAGATCTGCTGCTGCATCAGCCCTCCGCGCGTTTCCAGTCGGGGTTCTACCGCATCATCTGGAAACTGTTCCCTCGCGCGATCGTCCGGAAGTTCGGCCGTCGTCTGGGACTATTTCTGCTGATCTCCGCCACCAAGCCGAAATGATCGCTGACCCGATCATCCAACTACCGGATACAACTCGCACCATCGCTGTAGCACGTAAAGCGCCCACGGACGCGACCACGAGACCGTTCCCGCCAGAAAATTCTTCCATATTCGGTTCACTTCGATGCCATTCAGCAGGCTGCCGAGTGGACCTTCGCCAACTCTTTTCGCACTCAGCACTGGCTCAATCTCGGCGCGCAGTTCCTGACGCATCCAGTGTTCGATGGGCAGAGTAAATCCCCGTTTTGGCCGGTGAACGATCTTATCCGGCAACGATCCGCCGAGCGCTTCGACGAGCAGTCTTTTGGGCGTTCCGTTCAACTTCCATTTCCCTGGGAGCCCTAGAACGGCCTTTGCTAATTGATGATCGATCAATGGCACTCGCACTTCCAGTCCCTGCGACATGCTCATGAAATCAGAATCGCGCAAGAGCGTATTCAGCATGTAGCAACGCGATTCCAGGTATGAAACGCGATTGACCGGATCAAGCGACATAGCGAGCCGTAGTTTTTCCCGTTGCACCTCTTCAGAAGTCACGCAAGCCTCTACATTAGCGTCACGCAACAGCAAATCTCTCTGCCCCGGCGCAAATAGCATCCGGCTCAGGAAATATGGATGCATCACGCGTCCGTTATCCCCCGCGAGCGACGCCAGCTTTCGATTCTGATCACTCTCCGCAGCAACCACTCGAAACGCCGCCGCCAGCGGACTTCTGACGGCGCCCGGCACATGCTTCCACTTCTCCGTGAATCTCTCCATCCGCGGCACCGAACGGAATGTCGAATATCCCGCAAACACTTCGTCGCCGCCCAAGCCGGACAACGCGACTTTCACACCTGCTTTCCGCGTTTCCCGGGAGACGAAGAATGTATTCACTCCATCCATCGTGGGCAGATCCATCGCACGCATCGCGTCGGGAATCGCTCTCAGCACGTCCTCTTGCGAAACGTTAATCTCGTGATGGTCCGTCTGAAATTTTGCTGCGACTGCCCTCGAATGTTGTGCTTCGGAAAAATCTGCTTCGCGAAATACGATCGAGAAAGTACTCGGCTTCACGCCGCCGCGGCTCAAGATGCTGACCAGCGCGCTCGAATCGATTCCCCCGGAAAGAAATACTCCCACCGGAACATCGCTTACCAACTGCATGCTTACAGCGTCTTCGAGCATTGGCCGCAACTGCTGGATTGCACCTGCCTCGTCATCGTGCGGCAACAAACTCTCGCTAACTCCAGTCGCCGACTCATCGACCAGATCCCAATAACGTTCCTCTCGCAGCGATCCACTCTTCCAAATCAAACTATGTCCAGCAGGAAGCGCCTTCACGCCCTCGACCAAGGTGAACGGATCGTAAGCCGAACCAAACGTCAAGTAATTCACGAGTCCCGCGCGATCAATCCGGCGTGCAACAAGTCCGGTCCCTAACAACGACCGGACCTCCGACGCAAACACGAAATAGGAACCGCTCTGCGCGTAATAGAGAGGTTTGATCCCCATGGGATCGCGCGCGATAAACAGACAGTGCTTCCGCGCGTCCCAAATCGCGAAGGCGAACATACCGCGGAACTTCTGCAGGCACTCATCGCCCCATCGCGCATAGGCTTTGAGCACGACTTCGGTATCCGAGTGGCTAACGAACTTCGTGCCTAGCTGTTCCAGTTCAGTTCGGACTTTTCGAAAGTTATAGATTTCGCCGTTGTAGACGATCCAATTGCCACTCTCGGTATCGTGCATTGGCTGGTGCGCGAGGGGAGATAGATCTAGAATCGCAAGTCGGCGGTTGCCCAATCCGACTTCGACAGCACCATCCGTGGAATCGCGCAGCAGGATCGTTCCCGAATCATCGGGTCCGCGATGAGCAAGCGACTGCGTGCCGCGTTCGAGCACGCCTTCCGGCACGCGCGCATTATGTGCCACGATTCCGAAAATCCCGCACATGGATTAGCTCATCCGATCTGGAGTCTATCCATACTACCGCGTGTAATGAGCGTTTTTCGTGCTCGATTGTAGTGATCAGTTGTCGCTGCAGAATGCGAGAGCGGTTGCGGCTTTACGCCCAGACGATCGCGCCCATGCGGAACAGGTAGTGCTGCGAGATCTCGATCTTCCGGCTCGGCTTGGTTCCGTCCGCCAACATGTTGCGCATCTCTTCTGGAGTGTAGGATCTGCGGACGGACGCGACTCCGTCGATGCGCGACACGTAACTGCGCATCAGGGGGAAACCCGCGTACACCAGCGCCAAGTGGAGTGGGTGGCGAATCAGATCGTTGATCAGGAGCGCACAACGGCTGACACGCGAAGCTTCGCCGGCGAAGCGGGCAAGTTCACTCGGTTCGAGATGATGCGCGAACAAGCTGCAGCTCACCAGATCGAAGCTGCCGTCGCGGAAGGGAAGCGCGAGTGCATCGGCCACCAAGCCTCGGTGGTTGCGTTGCAAGTGCGTCGGCGCGCGATCGAGGTCGGTAATGTCGAGCGAGATTCCTTTCGCAGCCAGTTCGCGGCCGGCGGCTCGCGGCAGTTCACCAAATCCGGCTGCGACTTCGAGCAGTGAGAACTGCTTCTTACCGGTTACGGCAGCGACCCGCTCGATCAGTTTCCGGGTCGTTGCAATTCCGCCGAACCAGCGGTTGATGCGGCACATATCGCGAAGGGAAACTTCTATCTCGGCGGGTGGGCAAGCATTGGAATCGAGGATTTCCTCGGAGTTGGTGCGCTCCATGTCGAACAGTGCTCCGAAGCCGCGAGTTTCCATGTCCCTGATTTCCAGTGTAGAAGTTCGATCCGAAGCATATGTCAAAAGTGCGCAAGCGTTGCCGATGCGGACTTCTCAGACTTCGGCTAACTCTTCTTCCAGCAGTTGCTTGTTATACAGGTCGCTGTAGTAGCCGTTCAAGGCGAGCAGTTCGTCGTGGTTGCCGAGTTCGACGATGCGTCCGCTGTGGAGGACGGCGATGCGGTCGGCGTTGCGCACGGTGGAAACGCGGTGGGAGATGAAGATGGTGGTTCGTCCCTTCATCACGTCGCGCAGGTGGTTGAGAATCTTGTCTTCGGTGTGCGTATCGACGCTGGAGAGCGCGTCGTCGAGAACCAGGATTCGTGGATTGCGTATAAGGGCGCGAGCGATGGCCGTGCGCTGCTTTTGTCCGCCGGAAAGCGTGATGCCGCGTTCTCCCACGACGGTTTCGTAGCTCTCAGGGAAGCTTTCGATGTCCGCAGCGATATTCGCTGCGGCGGCGGAAATGCGGATCTCCGCATCGGTTGCGCTTTCAACGCCGAGCGCGATGTTCTCGCGGATACGGTCGCTGAACAGGAATGTCTCCTGAGGCACGAATCCGATATTGCGACGCAACGAAGACAGCGTGTACTCACGGATCGGGCGACCGTCGATGAGAACCATTCCTAGATCCGCGTCATAGATGCGAGGAATCAGATCGACCAGCGTGGTCTTGCCCGAACCAGTGGGACCGACGATGGCGAGACTGCTGCCTGCGGGAATTTGAAGGTTGACGTCGTGCAGGACCTGCTTTCCTTCGTAAGCGAAGTTGAGCCCGCGGAATTCAATGTTGCCCTCGATCTCAAGGTCCTTCGCTCCGGAAGCATCTTTGATCTCAGGCTCTTCGTGCATGATCTCGTTGATGCGGATCAGCGACGCGGTTCCACGCTGGAAGATGTTGATGACCCATCCGAGGGCGATGATCGGCCAGGTGAGTTGCATCATGTAGGTGCTGAAGGAGACAAATTGCCCGACGCTCATGGATCCGTCGAGCTTCAGCGTGGTTGCGATTCCGGGAAACGACGGAATGAGCGTCGTGACGCGGGTAAACGTGGAATGTCCGGAGATGACTTCGCGTCCGCCAAGCCAGAGCACGAGGACGACGGCGCAACCTAACATCAGTTCGAGCGTGGGCCAGAGCATTCCCATCAAGCGAACGAGTTTGAGGCTGCGGCGAATGTATTCCTGATTCTCGCGTTCGAAAGCCTTGATCTCGGCTTCTTCCTGCACGTAGGCGCGAATGAGACGCGCTCCAGAGAAATTCTCCTGCGCGCGCGCGGAGATGTCGGAGAACATCGCCTGGATGCGCTCGAAGCGCTCGTGAATGCGGCGTCCGAAAGTCTGAATTACCACGCTCACTGCGGGCAGCGGCAAGAACGTGAAGAGTGTCAGCCATGGACTGATGGAAATCATGAAGGCGAGCGCGCCTGCGGTGTAGACGATCGTGTTGGCCGAATACATGATCGCGGGACCGAGCAGCATACGTACGGCGTTGAGGTCGTTGGTAGCGCGCGCCATAATGTCGCCGGTGCGATGGCGCTGATAGTAGGAGTAGCTGAGGCTTTCGAGGCGCGCGAAGAGGTCGTTGCGCAGATCGAACTCTATGTCGCGCGAGATGCCGATCACGACCCAACGCGTGAGGAACTGGAAGATTCCCTTGGTGACGGCGATGGCGAGGAGCAATCCGGCATAGACGAGGAGTTTGTGGCGAGTGACGCCTTCATTGAGATCGTCAGCAGCTTTGCCGATGACGAGAGGGAAGAGAATCCAGATGCCGTTGGTTAGGAAGACGCACGCGGTGCCGAACGCGTAATGCCATCGATATTTCTTGAGGTAGGGAAGCAGCGGTCGCAGGCTTTTAGGCAACATGCAAAGTCAGTAGATGAAATTGTAGCAAGCTGGGTGCAAGCGTTTTTGGTCGCGGGTGAGAAGAATCTGGTTTCGACGGACGGACGAGGACGACTGTGCGGACATTTTCTGTTCTTGATTTCCCCTGTGGAAAATTGCCCCAAATAAATTTGATTTTGAGGGCTGGTTCTGGCTTTTCGGCTGGTGCCGATCTGGGAAAGTCTCTGGTTTGAGGGTACCCCCTCCCCCCACCCCTTCGAAAAGCCGTGACTGGCGCGGGTTCTGCAAAAATGGTCTGCAAAATCTTGAGCGCGTAAGGGTTAGAGGTCAAAATCTTGAAAGCAAAAGAGTTATGCCTGCTTTCGGAGATTTGGCAGATAGCCCATTCGCCGTGGAGATGATCTGCTTTTCTGAATTCAGCGTCAAGGTCAGATGTCACAACGAGCTGAGGAAAAGTCTGAGTTGCCCCTATTGGTTTACGGCCGGTTAATCGTGGGCACGCTGGCGGGAGTAGCTTGCGCGATGAGCGCCGAGCATGAGCTGCGTTCGCGATTCTACGGAGTCCATTTTGACGGGCGATGCGGTTTTCATTTCGATCTACCACTTCTAACGCGACCAGCGGTTGCCGAAGCGGTAGACGAGGCTGGTGGTGACGCGGAGATTGTTCTGACCCTCAAGGGCGAGGAGTGGATTCACAAAGCTCGTGCGCTGATAGTCCCCGGTGACCCGGAAGGAGAATGGGCCGCTAAGCGTGCGTTCCACGCCTCCGCCGAAGGCATAGGAAAAACGAGTCTCGTAGCCCTTAAATTCGGCTGGTTGTCGAAAGGGGAACTGCGCTATCGACCCAGGCTGTGCCGATGAGGGCGTGCACGAAGACTCCGGTTTTTCCGCTGTCCTTGACGTAATAGACGGGGCCGATCAGGGCGGAGAACACGTTGTCGCAATGGTTGGTTCCCGGCAAAATGCCGGAGCGGGCGAAAGTAAGGTCGAGAGTCGCGCCCCAGCGCGGAGTGAAATGCAAAAGCGCATTGCCGTCAGACGCCATTGAAGTTGACTCGCGAGGTGGAAGGCGAGGTCATGCTCATGAAGACATATCCGCCGCTAGCTTCAAAAATGGCGAGGGAGCCCGCGGGGCGATCATTTCGATAGGAGGCTGATCCGCGGGAGGCTGGGCAGCCGGAGCTTGGGCGAAGAGTTGGATGCCAAGCGCAAAGAAGAAAAACAATGAGACCTTGCGTACAAATTTCATTCCCATGAATTAGTCAACCTTCAACTGGACCGGCAGACGTGTGTGGCCCGAAACCGTCCAAGAATTAACCCCAAACGACAGTTCATTCGACGCCGAGTGGCCGGGTGCCCCTTCGAAAAAGTGCGAGAAAGAAAGGTTAACCCCAGAAGCAGCTTGTAGTTTCAAGAATAGTATGTCGCAACCTTAACCGGGAAGGTTACTTTGGAACGCAGATTGTTGTCTCAAATGGCTCATTCTTAAGGGGAAAGTGGCCGGCTTTTGAATGACAAGATAATCCAGTCGGAAGGGCTCCTCACCCTGGCAAAGTTGGATGCGGTTTTGAGTGGTAGAGGAGATGAACAGCAGGACTTCCCATGCGAAGAAATCGCGACTGGTGGGGCAGGCATGTTTGGTAATGTTCATGCCGAATTATCTTTCAGTTTCCCGCCGAGATGAAGTTGGGGCAGGATTTAAACTTGAGACTATGAGACCGCTGAAGACGAGGTGGCGAATTTCCGGGGCACTTTTCGGAGTTTTGGTGGCGGGTCTGGCGACGGCACAGAGCGCGGTCCCGACAGCTCCTGCTGCCCAGAATTCGGGTGATACAGCTCAGCCTGCCGCGACACAGACTGCACCCGCGGCGCAGGGCGCTGCTCCTGCGCATAAGACGATCACGCTCGGTGAACTGGTAGACGCGATGACGCAGCAGGAAAAGCGCATGAACAACCTGATGCGCAATTTCAAGCCGATTGTGGAGACGTACATTCAGGAAGAGCAGCCGGATGCGGCGCTGGGAACTACGCCGAAAGGGGATGATTATTTCTTGAGCCGACTCGATGTGACGGGAAGAGCGGCGAACACAATGGCGTTTGCGGATGAAGACCATGGGAAGGGCGATAAGAAATCGGCAAAGAATGTGGAAGCTTTTCAGGCGGACGGTTTCGCGCAGGCGTTGTTTCCGGATCTCGATCACTTTGACCGGCAGAACTACGACTTCGAATTTGTCCGCTGGGAGAACCTGGGGGACTTGCACTGCGCGGCTTTGAATGTGGCGCCGCACGAGAAGTCAGACAACCGGGGATTTCTGGGACGGATCTGGGTCGAGGATCAGAACTACAACATTGTGCGGTTCACAGGCACGTACAGGTCGAAGGCATTCTCGAAGCGCTCGTTTCATTTCGACAGTTGGCGTCTAAATACGATCAGCATCGTGTGGACGCCGGCATATGTGTACACGGAGGAGTCGGATCCGCACGATCCGTCGCGGCACGGAGTGTGGCTCAAAGCGCAGACGCGGGTGTGGGGCTACGATTTGGCGAATGCGGGGGATCATAAGGAGTTCGCGAAGCGGCTGACGGATAATCCGGCGGCGGTGGATCCAAACCGGAAAGAAGCGTCGCAGAATTTGAGTGCGGACTACACGGTCGGCAAGACCACGTACACTCCGGACGACAACGTGGTAGAGCGGCTGCAGGTGGCGGGACTCATGGCGCCCAGCGGCGAAGTGAATCGCATTCTCGAAACTGTGGTCAACAACATTCTGGTGACGAATGATCTGGATATTCCCGCGGTGCGTTGCCGGGTTTTGCTGACGACACCGCTGGAGTCGTTTGTGATGGGTCGAACGATTGTACTGAGCCGGGGATTGATCGACGTGCTGCCCGACGAGGCGACGCTGGCGGCTGTGCTGTCGCACGAACTGGCGCACATTGTCCTGCAGCATTCGACGGGCGAAAAATTCATGGCAGGGCTGACCTTGCCGTTTCCGGATCTGGAGATTTTTGCGCACCTAAATTTTCATTTTGAGCCGGCCGAGGAAGAAGCCGCGGATAAGAAAGGGCTGGAGCTCTTTTCCAAGTCACCATACAAAGACAAGATTGCGGCGGCGGGACTGTTTGTAGAAGCGCTGGAAGCGCGAGGTCCGGAGTTGCCGAATCTGCTGCATGGACGGTTCAGCAACGACTTCGGCAGCAGCCATCTGGTGGGGATGAAGGCGCTGGCGGATCCGGGGAAACATCTGCAGATGGAGAACGTGGAGCAGGTTGCGGCGCTGCCGCTGGGGTCGCGAATTTCACTTGATCCCTGGTCAGACCGGATCGAGATGGCGAAAGGACAGTCGGCTCGACTGCAATCAGCGGCGGAGAAGAGGCCTTTCGAGGTGAGTCCGTTTTATCCGCACCTGAAGCGGCTGGAGGAGCCGGCGAAAGCCCAGGCCCAACCGCAAGAACAGTCCCAGCCGCAACAGTAGGCCCGAGTTAGCTAGACAAATTCCAAAACGACAATCTCGGGGTTCGAACCGAGGCGCAGTGGTGGTCCCCATGTACCCGCGCCGCTCGAGGTGAAGACCTGCATTTTGCCGATGCGGCTGAGGCCGTAGACAAACTGGCGGTATACGCGCCGGGCCATCCAACTCCAGGGAATGAATTGTCCGACATGCGTGTGGCCGGAGAGCTGCAGCGAATATCCGGCGGCTTCGGCGACTTCGGGATGATCGGGAGCGTGAGTTAGCAGGATGCTTGCGCGATTGCGATCGAGAGGAACGGCGCGCAGCGAGGAGGCGAGGTCTCCGCGGGAAGTGGCGTTGCGATAGGAAACACCGACCACCTGCAACCCATCGACGTTGACGCGTTCGTTGCTAAGGACGCGAACCCCCGTTGCAGCGATAGCGTTGAGATATTTGCTGTCGTCCCCGAATTGCTCGTGATTGCCAGCGACGAAATAAACTCCATGCGGCGCGGTGAGTTGGCTGAGGGGCGCAGCCGCGCTGGCGGCATCAATGGCGGTGCCGTCGAATAAATCTCCGGCGATAAAGATTAGGTCGGGTTCCTCGCGAAGAATCTTGGCGATCAGGCGTCGCAGGAAATTGCCATTGCGCACGTGGCCGAGGTGCACGTCACTGAGGAGAGCGGCTTTCCGTCCGCGCCAAGCGTCGGGAAGATTCTCGAGGCGCACGCGGATGCGTGTGATGCGTGTCCAACCGGCATTGAAAAGTCCGAAGGAGCCGACGATGATGCCGACGGCAAACAGGACTTGCACGAGTGCGTGGAAATTGAGGTGTGCTCCAATGAGAGCTGCAATGGCGAAAATAATCCACGAGAAGACTGCGGCGAGGAAGAGAAAACTCAGCAAGCCCATCCAAACTGCGGCAGCCCGGTAAAGCGCACGGAGCGGGGCGTTGGTGTGAGAAAACGCGAGCACCGACGCGACGACGAAGCTGATCGACAATACGCCTAGAACAGCAGCCAGCCACAGATGCTCAGTGCGGCTCGGAGCCTTCTGGGCGAAGGTCCAGGTTTTGTAGAGGAAGAAGTGCGTGAGAAAGAGGATGAACTGAATGACGACGATAAACCCAAATATGCTTCTTCGGTGGCGCATCGGGTATTAGATTCGATTGGCAGGCATGCGGATTCGACATATTGGAAGGGTAATTCGAGCACATTCCAGGCGGTTTACGGGCATGGACACGTACGGATGCGACCACTATTCTTGATGGCGACTAGGAGGCTAGGGATGCACTCCAGGCGGCTAATCGCGATGATTTGCATTGTGTTGATGGGCGGGGCTGCCTGCCTATCGAGTTTTGCGCAGGCCCCGAACAATACGAGCCCCGGGCTGGATTGGGAGAAGGTTACATCGGAATCGGTTGGGTATTCGTCGGCGCGGTTCGACGCGTTGACTGCCTGGCTCAAGACGGGATTCACGACGTCGATGGTCGTAGCCGTGCACGGGAAGATTATTTATCAGTATGGAGACACGACGCGCGTCAGCAAGATTGCTTCGGTGCGCAAGAGCATTCTCGGGATGCTGTACGGGAATTACGTTTACAGCGGAAAGATCGATATTGAGAAAACGGTGAAGGAAATTGGTCTTGACGACAAGCAGCCGTTTCTTCCGATCGAAGAGCGCGCGAAATTGGTGCAGTTGCTGGCGGGGCGATCGGGTATTTACATCGTTCCGGAGAAGCCGGATGCGCACAGCGCTGACTCGTTTCAATTGCGGCGCGGCAGTGTGTTGCCGGGAGCGCACTATTCGTATAACGAATGGGATTTCGGCGCAGCGGGAACCGCATTTGAAAAGCTCACAGGGAAGAATATCTATGACGCGCTGGAAACGGACTTAGCGCGTCCAATCGGGATGCAGGATTTTGACCGCGCGCGGCAGGTGAAGATTCCGGTGGCGTCGTCAGTGCATCCCGAATATGCGATGTACTTCTCGACGCGCGATATGGCGCGGCTGGGGCAGTTAATGCTGCGGCAAGGGAATTGGAACGGGAAGCAATTGATCCCGGACGATTGGGTTCGCTATTCAACGAGTTTGCTTACGCCTTTTCAAGAGATGAACCCGACGGTCTTTCAGGAATATGCGCGGCCGCACCGCTGGGGGTTTGGTCTGATGTGGTTTGTGTGGGATGAACCGACGTTCCTCGACCACGATTGGAGCGGGCCCATGCAGGGAGCGTTTCTCGCGGCAGGATCTGGAGGACAATACATCGCAGTACTCCCGGCAGTGGATATGGTGATCGCACACAAAGTGGATCTCGATCCTTATCGCGGAGCGGTGAGCGAGCAGCAGTGGGATGCGATTCTGAATATGGTGATTGGAACTTCGTGCGAAGATAACTGCCCTACTCCACAACCCTAATGAAAACGGCGGGAAGCAAGTCAGTCTCGAACTGATTCGCTTCCCGCCGTTGCGTTTTTGATCAGCGCTAGTGCGACGAGTACCAGGGCGTCGTCGTGTCGTCGGTCCGCAAGAACGTCAGCAGCGGAGTCGCGACCTTCAGCTGGCCGAAGGTCGATGATGGGTGTGTGCCGTCGGGAGAGAAGTCTTCGCAATCCCATTCGGTGCCATCTTCGCGGCCGAGCATTCCGTTGGCCCAGTAGTACGGTCCCCATGACATCCACGGAGCGAGGACCGGTCCGTTCTTGGCGTTGTAGTTCAGGCTGGCCTTGCCGTTGATCTGGTCCTGGATTGCCCACTTCACAGCGAAACCGACTTCATACGCGTAAGGTTCAGGATTGTCAGGTTTGCCGACGCCGTTGGAGTATCCGCCGTATACGCGCGAGGAGAAATAGACCAGCTTCAAATTGGGGAACAGTTTGAGCATGGTCTGCATCATGGTTTCGTACTCGGACTGTAGTGTCGAGATATCGCTCGGGAAAGTGCCGCTGGCGATTCCGTCCGTATCTTCCATCCAGATGGCAACGACTTGCTGAGCGGTGACGTTGTTCTGCGGCAGGTAATCGTTCATGACGGTCGCCCAGTAGGCGGACGAGGTACTGGTGAAGTTGTTGGGAGTGGCTCCGCCCTGCGCGCCATTCACGATCACGAGCGCGGGATTCTTTGTGGGATCGGCGTTGGCGATCGGCAGGAAGCGGTTGAACTCGTTTTGCGCGGTGGATTCTCCGATCGCCATCAAAACATATTTTCCGTTGGGATCGGGGTTGCCGTTGGAATCGAGGGCCTGGATGCCCTGGGCAATGGTCACGCCGTCTGAATCGTGCGTGGTGGGCCGAATGTTGCTGCCGTTGGGATAGAGGCCGCCTTCGGAGCCGAGGAAGGTTCCTGTACCGAGATCGTTGAGAGCAACAATCGGAGTACTCGAGCTGGGGACGTTATAAGAAATGTCGGCGCAGTTGTCGCCGAGATTGGAGTAGACGCCAAGGGTGAAGGCAGTCTTTGCGGTAGCGCTGGTCGAGTCCGTAGCCTGGATGGTGAAGGTATAACTGCCGGCGGCGACAGATGAACTCAGAGTGCCGCTAATGACACCTGCGGACGATAGGGACAATCCACTGGGTAAGGATCCGGAGGAAACCTTCCAAGTGAAAGGACCAGTTCCGCCGCTGGTGGCGAGAGTGGCCTGATAGGCAGCGCTTTTCGTTGCTTGCGGAAGCGTTGCAGGGCTGGAAATGATCAGAGACTTGGAGGCGATTCCGTTGCCCGTGAGGCTAGAGCCGCTGTCGGGAATAGAGTCGTAGGTTAAGTCGAGCACTCCAGATTCGGAAGTGACTTGGCTCGGCGTGTAGTAAACGGAGAACGACAGACTTCCGCCGGATGCGATGGTGGCCGGCAATGTGACCTTGCTGGTGGAGAAACTCGGCGGAGATAAGGTGATGGTGGTGAGACTCATGCTCTTGCCGCCGGTGTTCTTCACGGTGACGGTCTGTCCGGCGCTGGTCTGGCCGACGGTTTGATTAGAGAAGGCTAAGGAAGAAGGTGTGACCGAAGACGCGGCCGTGGTGGTCGATGCGGTTCCGGTGAGAGGAACTTTGAAGGTAGTTCCATCGCTAAGGTCGAGGACGAAATTGCAGTCGTAGCTTCCCGAGGCACCGGGCTGGAAGAACACGGAATAGTGCGTGAGCGTCTGGCTGGGTCCAAGCGTGAAGGGAGCAACTCCGGAGGCCAAGCCGTAGCCAGCGCAATCAAAGCTCACGCTGGAGATAGTGATCTTCGAGCTCGTGACCTTATTGATGGTTAGCACTTTGCTGCCGGAGGCTTTGCCGACGTAGGTGTTGGCGAACTTGAGCGAACTCGGACTAGAAGAAATGTCCTGAGCGAAGACGAGTCCGGTTCCTGTCCCGGCAACGAGAACGCAAGCAGCGGCTAACGAGAGTGTGCGCAGCCTTGGAAAATTCATCATGCAGCCTCCTAAAGCAATCGTTGATGTGAGCAAATCGTAAGTGAGCAATTGATCTGGCGCCGAACTGAGACCGAGTTCGGATCAGTCAGGTTTTCTGGCCTACTTGCAGTGGCGTTGACGAAAGCCTTCGCGGCGAACCTTGAAGTCGGAGAAAAAATCCGTACAAACGTGAGCGCAATGATACGCAGGTGCTTTTCATTTTTCAACGGAGGAACACGAAAAATTTCGATCGAATGGAATCAAAACAGTAGATGGAATGGCGCGATGGTCGCGGGTTCTGGCCGCCCTGACCGAAACGAGACCTGCGTGAGTCAGAATAAAGAGAGCGAGAATGGAGCTCACGTGGGCGACGACCTTTCGATGAAATATTCAATTGCTTATGCTTGAGTGCGCACGTGCCGGAAAGCGCGTCCAAGGAAGTTGCGGAAGTATGCTTCGACAGAAGAATGCTGTCAAGAATGCAGAAAAGTGCATACACGAGGTTGCGCTCGTCCGCTCAGAGAAACCATTTAGGCAAAAGTTTTCACATGTACCGGAGGGGCATAAGAGGAAGGGATTAGCGACAACTAGCGGACGATGGTTCGAGCTTGGTCGGATGGCTGCGTTTTTTTCGATTCGAGCGCTGTTTTTGACGGGAAGATGTCGCGAGCGAATGCGGCGATGCTGATGGCAACGATCACGAGGCTCCAACCGGCGAAGAAGAGCCATCCAGCATTGGAGAGAAAAGAGTCACTCATGATTGTGACCGGCCTCCTGGCCGCAGCCTCAGCCGGCGCGAGTCAGCCCGGAGAGAGCTGGATCGCGCCGGAAAAACCGCGAACTCTCCGTCCCAGGCGAAGAGTTCCGGCTGGAGTTATTCCTCGTTCGAAGCGGGCGGCGCCTGGTTCATGCGTTGCTGCATGCGCGCTTCGTGCGTCGCTTCGAGTTGCTTGAGCTGAGACTGTTGATCGGGTGTGAGCAACTGGTAAAGCTCGTTATGAATGCGCGTTTCCTGAACCGTGATCTGCGCCTGGACTTGTGCTTTTTGCGTGGCTAGAGCCTGAACCTTGGCCTGATCGAACGCGCCCTCGACATACTGGCGAAGCTGCTGGTCGATCTGGCGCTGCTGCTCCATGAGAGGCATCATCGTCGGATGCTCTTTCTGCATCACGGCCTTCATCTGTGTCTTCTGCTCGTCCGTGATGTTCAGCTCCCTGGCGAAATGTTCCATCATCGGGCCGCCGAGACCGAATTCGTGGCCGTGCATCGGAGGCGGAGCGGTAGCGTCGGCAGTCTGGGACTTGGCGATGGCGGTGCCGAACAATACCGCTAAAGCGGCGATCAACAAGCGATGGCGAATCGATTTCATGAATGGCTCCTGGTGCGTCCGGGGTTGACCGGGCGTTGCGTACACTGATGGAAACACGAGCCGCCCTAAAAAAGCGGTAAAAAGTCGGTCAACGCGCGTAAAGTTTTGTAAGTGTGGAACTGGGGGAGAGTCGGCGCGAAGGCTGGAGGACTACGGCGCAAGTACGCCACGGTCAAGTGGCCCCACATCGCCGAGTTTGACAATTCTTTACTACGAGTGATCGTTCGCTTGGTGCACAATTAAAAGACATGGAACGAATTCTGGTTATCGACGACGACGTGGAGCTTTGTCACTTGGTGGGCGAATATCTGCGCGCAGAAGGCTTTGCCACCGAGTGCGTGCACGACGGCGAGAGCGGGCTGAAGAAAGCGACTGCGGAGGAATATCTGCTCGCGGTGCTGGATGTGATGCTGCCCGGCATTAATGGATTTGAGGTGTTACGGCGGATACGGGCGACATCGAGACTTCCGGTGTTATTGCTGACGGCGCGAGGAGAAGATGTGGATCGGATTGTCGGGCTGGAGATCGGAGCCGATGATTATTTGCCGAAACCATTTAATCCGCGAGAACTTGTGGCGCGCATCCGCGCGGTATTGCGGCGAACGCACGGGGAAGGTGGAACGACGGCTCCGGATGTAGTGAGTGTCGGTGATGTCGAACTGGATCCGGCAACGCGGACAGTTCGTTTAGAGGGAAAGCCAGTCGAACTGACCTCGGTGGAGTTCAATTTGTTGGAAGTTTTGCTGCGCGAGGCCGGGCGCGTGGTTCCGCGGGAACGACTGGTGAACGCGGTGTTGAGCCGCAAGTTCTCGCCGTTTGACCGCAGTATTGATATGCACGTCAGCAAGGTGCGCAAGAAGCTGGGAGACACGGAGAATGATGAGCACATCAAGACCGTGCGCGGGGTAGGGTATATTTTTGCGCGGCCTCGGGAAAAGGTGAAGGCCTAGAGCGCCAGCCGGGCTGGCGTTAAAATGGCCGAGCAGGGAATGAGCTGTTTGTGGCACGGCTTTGAGCAGCCGTGCCCTTCGAGTTTTAGTTCAGAGACGAAGCCTCGGCGCAGAAGGTTAAATCCCATATGAAAAGCTTATTCGTAAGAATCTTCCTGTCGTTCTGGATCGCGCAGGCGTTGTTTGTGGTGCTGGCGATCCTGGTGACGGTGGCGTTCCGGCCGCGAAGTTCGACATGGGAAGCGCTGCGGACCACGACGCTGAACGAAGGCGTCAGTGCGTATGAAGACGGCGGAGTGCAGGCGCTTCGGCAATATCTGGACAGTGTGGATGCCACGCAGCACGTCCGTGCATACCTGTTTGACGAGCACGGCGTAGAAATTTCGCAACGCGGGGCGCCGGACTGGGCGATCCGAGTGGCTTCGGGCGGGCCGCGTACGCCACAGAATGGTTTTCTGTTTCCTGCTCCTCCCGTGCAACGAGACTCGCGGGCTTCGTCGGATGGCAAGCACCGGTACACGATCGTGCTTGGGCTACCTCCAGGACCGCGAGTGTTTATCGGACCGCGCGGAGTTCCGGGAACAGGATTGCTAATCGGGATCATTACGTCGGGATTGGTCTGCTATTTCCTGTCGTGGTATTTAACGAAGCCCATCGTCCGGCTGCGGACTGCGACCCGGCAATTAGCTGCGGGGGATCTGACGGCGCGAATTGGCGCGCCCGTCGGGAAGAGGCGCGACGAGGTGGCCGGGCTAATGCGCGACTTCGATGCGATGGCGGAACGGATCGAGACGCTGCTGAAGGCACAGTCACGATTGCTGAACGATATTTCGCACGAATTGCGATCGCCGCTGGCGCGTTTGAATGTGGCACTGGGACTGGCCCGACAGCGAGCCGACATGGAGAGCTCCGACATGCTGGACCGCATCGAGCTCGAAGCCGCACGATTGAATGAGTTGATCGGCAGGATTCTCACGCTGGCGCGGCTGGAAGATGGCGAGCAATTGGTGCCGCAGACTCCGGTTCCGCTGGACGAACTTATCGTCAGCGTAAGCGAAGATGCAGAGTTTGAAGCGCAAGCACGTCATTGCCATGTGAATACGATGATTCCGGATGGGAGCTGGCAGGTGAGGGGCAATGGATCTCTGCTGCACAGTGCGATCGAGAACGTAGTGCGCAATGCGATCCGTTACACGCAAGAGGGAACTTCTGTCGAGATCGAGTTGAAGAGTGAGACGAGGCCGGGAGTTTCCGAAGCAGTCGTTTGCGTGAGCGACTCGGGGCCGGGGGTTCCTGAGGATGCTTTGGGAAAACTCTTTGAGCCGTTCTATCGTTTAGATGATGCGCGCGGACGCCTGACTGGCGGAGTGGGTTTGGGTCTTGCGATTACTGAGCGGGCAGTGCGGTTCCATGGCGGGAAGGTTACGGCATTCAATCGTGAAGGCGGCGGGCTAATGGTGGAGATCCGGCTGCCGATGATTGCTGGGGCGCCCGTGATGCCGAAACAGATCGAGTCAGTTTCGGCGGGGCTCAAAGCGTAGGTGCCGCAGCCCCGGCATTTTCAAGCAACTGGAAACAAACCCTTCAACACAGAGGGCACAGGGTTTCACAGGGGAAATCTAGATCTCTGAAGCCATCTGAATTCAGTGTCGCGTAGCGTGATGGTTGATCGCAACGTTACCTTAATCCTGCCGCGGCCTGACGGGTGGCCGAAACATCTCGTATACTGTCCTTTAAGGCGACACGGGCAACTCCCGAGAGCTCCCAAGGTTCCAATCAGTGTTTGTGGGAGATTGCTCTTCCCGCGCTTTCCTGATACACAAATGGGTTGAGATTTCCCGCATTTACAGAGTGCAAGGGCCCGGCCTTCGGGTCGCCGAGGCGTGCTCACGCAAACCTCACATAAAAATGGAGATGAACTAGAGAATGTCGAAACGATCGTGGCTGCTCGGGCTGGGGGCGTTGGTACTGATCGGACTACTGCTGGCCTGCGGAAGTAATTACGACGCCTCGCAGGATGGCCTGCTACTGGTAGGAAGCCAAGGGTCGGGGCTGATCGAGACATTCAGTTTCACGCTGAGTAATGGCCACGTATCGGCGATCGCCAACACTCCGATCGACACCTCGAGCCAGACCTGCGTATTGAACGGTGTACCGGGATCGATGGTGATTGATCCGGCGGGTGTGTATGCATACGCCATTATCAGCAAGAATCCTTCGTGCTCGGGGAGCAAGACTGGCATCGCAACATTCAAAGTCAGTTCAGACGGTAATATCACGCAAGTCGGAAGCCTCATTGCCGATCCGTCTGTTGTGTCCCTGTCTATGGATCCCGCGGGTAAGTTTTTGTTTTCGGCCGAGGGGGGGGATTCGATATCGACCTCTCCGAATCCAACAGCGTGTCCGGGTACAACCGCGCAATATGGGGTGTGCTCGTACACGATTGGCAGCGGGGGAACGCTCACTGGGGTACAAGGGACTTTCACCTTTACAAACGGGCCCGGCTTCCAGAATCCGAACATAGTTGCGATAGCGCCGACTCCGACCGTTTTTCCCAATATTGGTATCAGTGGAGTGCAGAACGCCGTGTGCTCTGCTCCGGGCAATAATCCTCCGACAGCACAATTTCTCTACGCGGTGGATTCCGTGAACTACGTAGTATGGGAATTTTCGGTGGACATTACGAGTGGAGCACTGGGGAATCCGCCTTCGAAGGCTTCGGTGGCATCGTTTCCTGCAGATCAGGTACCGCTGGGAGTAGCGGTAGATCCATGCGACCGCTTTGCTTACGTGAGTGACAGTTTGACTAACAAAGTTAGCGCGTACCAGATTTGCAGTGTGGTGATGCAGCCGACATGCGTTGTTGCGGATGGAAGTTTGGTTCCGATTGCAGGCTCGCCGTTTCTGCTGGCGGGGGGGGCGAATGCGCCCGGCCCAATCGTAGTGGACCCGTATGGCAACTACGTCTACACGCTGGGAACGCTGTCGAATACCATCTCGCCCTTTAAAATCAGTCCGGTCACAGGGGCTTTAACTGCATTCAGTACGCCGACGATTGCGACGGGAGTTGGACCGGTTTCGATCGTGATTCGCGGGGACGACAACTGGATGTTCGTGGCGAATTACGGCAATACGGCTCTGGGCGGCAGCACGGTATCGCAATACTCGATCGCGCCGTCGACTGGCCTGCTAACGGCGGAGCCGGTGATTCCGACTGACAACTATCCTTGGGGACTGGCAGTGAAGTGAAGGCAGCGGCTAGGGACCAGTGAATAGTGGCTAGTGAGTAGCGATCCACCGTTCTCTCTGCTTGCTTCTGCACTCCTTCTTCAGCCTGCTGTTTGGCTCGTCCGCCAATTGCACGACGTCTCTCAGTTACCAATCACTGCCCACTATTCACTTAGTTTGATTCCTGACCCCTATTTCTCTATGTCGGCACTTTCAAAATCAGGTATCCCCCGACCAGAATGAAAATGAGGTCCGGCGACCAGGCAGCTAGCGCTGGCGGGAGCTGGCTGAGGTCGCCCATGGCCTCAAAGAGGCGCGATACCACAGTATAGAAGACTGCGATTCCAACCGCGACCGCTACGCCAGTGATGGCTCCCCGCTTTCCCGTCGATAACGAGAATGGAATGGCAAGGATTGCCATGATCAGCGTGATGAGAGGGTAGGAGAGCTTCTTGTGGAGTTCAACGCGGAGACGGACGACGTCAAAGCCACCCTGCTGCAGGTCACGGATGTAGCGGTGGAGTTCCTCGTAGTTCATCTCGCTGTACTGCTTCACTTCCTTTTTAAAATATGGAGGGGTCTCCGGAAATTCGGGGAATGTTGCGACCTCGAACGGACGGTATTCTGCAATTGCGGAAACGTTGTTGAGCGTGCGCTCCCAGCCTCGTTCATATTCCCAACGGTTGATGTTCTCGGCCCATCGGGCGCGATCGGCGTGGATGCGGCGGGTGACAGTGAAGCTGGCCTTGTCGAGTTGGAAGACGGTGATATTGCCGAACTGATCGCGATCAGGATCGAAGAACTGGTAGTAGTAAATGTCGTTGTTCTGACCGAAGATCCACTTACGATCGGGGCGCAGATAGGTCTGCGGGGGCTTGCCTTTGATCTGATTGTGCAGCGCTTCCTGACGCTTGTTGGTGTGAGGCAGATAGAACTGGTCGGCGAAGAAGAGTCCCACGGAAAGCATGCCAGCGGCGACGATCACCGGCGTCACGATGCGGTAGATACTGGTTCCCGCGGCCTTGATGGCGGTGATCTCGTTGGAGCGTTGCATGAGCCCGAAGGTGACGAGAACGGCAAGCAGCATAACCAACGGCGCGACGTTGTATAGGAGATAGGGCGTGACATTCAATAAATACTCGGCGACTACGCCCGCGGGAACGCGATTGCGCAGGATGTCTCCGAGCAACTCGAACAGGGTGAATACGAGAACGAGTACGAGGAACGTGGAAAGGATCATCCCCAGATAAACGAAGAAGTCCCTCAGGACATAGTCGTCGATCAGAGTTGGAAAGCTGGCGCTGAAGACCCGGCGGCGGGTGGAGGCGCGCTCAAAGGCATTCTCGCGACGACGTCCGAGACCAGCCTGCAGTCGAGAACTATTTTTCTTGCTCGAGGCGCGAAACGAAGCGAGTTCGATGGGACGCTTCTCAGCGCGAAATAAGAGGAATAGCCCGAGGGCAAGAAATGCCAGATCGGCCAGCCAAGCGCCGAACCAGGGAGAGACGCGGCCCTGACGAGCGAGCGACACTCCAACGAGGGAGATGACGTAGTAGACGAAGACCAGCAGGATGGTAAGGACAAATCCGCCGGACTTGCCGCTCTTCTTGGAGGAGAGGCCGAGCGGAATGCCGACCAGAGCGAGAACGAGGCAGGCCGTGGGCAGGGCGAAGCGGCGATGGTATTCGATCAAGTACCAGCGGGCGGAGATGGGATCGGAGCGGCTTGCCTTCTGAAGAAGCGCGCCGGTGTTCATCAAGGTCGCGGGGAGAGATTCGTCGGCCTTGTTCTCGGTGGATGGCAGATCGATGGGAATGTCGGTCTGCTGAAAAGTGGAGATGTGATAGTCGGCGTCGTCCTTGGGATTGGTTTCGTGCGCAGAGCCGTCGATCAGGTGAAGGTGGAGGCGATCGGGGCCTTCGCTGACGACTACCCCTTCTTTTGCCAGAGTGATTTTGGGATTGGCGGCGTCGGAGATATCTGCCATGAAGACGCCCTTCCAGACCGCCGCGCCCTGGGCGCTTTTTACATCTTGCACGTAAAGGACGTACTTGGGGAATCCCTCATAAAAAACGCGCGGCTGAATTTCGAAGGAAACCTGCGAGCCTTTGAGGCGGTCTTCCAGATGGCCCAGTGCAGCTTGGGAGCGGGGCGCGATGTAAAGGCCATTTGCCAGAGCAATGACCCATGCCGTGAGGACGAAGATGGAAAGGACACGAAGGAAACTCCAGATACCCATGCCGCTGGCGCGCATGGCAGTGATCTCGCTGTCGGCGGCGAGGCGGCTTAGGCCGATCAGGATGCCGACCAGCACGCTCATGGGGAGCGTATAGGTCAGAGCCAGAGGGACTGTGAAGGAAAAGATCTCGGCGATGCTGGGTAGGGGAGCGCTGGCGCGGACGACAAGCTCGAGGATGTGTCCGAGATCGCGGGTGAAGAGGACGAACGTAAAGATGGCCGCGCCGATCAGGGCGTGAGCCGTCACTTCGCGCAAGATGTAGCGGGTGAGGATCCGCATGAGACGCGCTTTAGGCGAGGATAGCACGAGGCGCTGGCATAGAACCCAGCTTCGCGAGGCGGACAGCCGAGGGCGGCGGCCCCATATGGGTATTGAGTGCCCCGGGGTTGTTTGCGCTACGGAACTTTGGCGCTCTCCAGTCCGTACCTGATCAAAACATGTCGATGGAGGATACGTGTCTTCTGTGAGCATCGTGCAGACTACAGCGGTTCCGGATCCGGGATCTCGAAACGACACGTTGGCACTGGTTGCGACAGCATCTGCCGTGGCTTTAATTCATCTGTTGACCAATGGGCGCTACGGGTTTCATCGCGACGAATTGCAGGTTCTTAGCGATGCCCGGCACATGGATTGGGGATTCGTGCCATATCCGCCATTCACGCCCTTCGTGGAACGCATCGGATTCTCGCTTTTTGGGCTTTCACTGGTTGGGCTGCGGCTGTTTTCGGTCATTGCGCAGGCGCTCGTCGTTGTCGTGACAGGCTTGATGGCTCGGGAACTTGGCGGAGCAAGGCTCGCGCAGGTGACCGCGGCTTTGGCCATCGCGCTCTCTCCATTGCCATTGTTTGAGGGGACGGAGTTTCAGTACACGACCTTCGACAACTTGTGGTGGGTGCTGATCGCCTACTTCGTGATCCGGCTATTGAAGTCGGACGATCCGCGATGGTGGCTCGCGATCGGAGCCACGATTGGCATCGGTTTTGAAACAAAGTACACGATGGGGTTTTATACCGCGGGCATCGTCGGAGGAGTTTTGCTGACGCGGGCGCGGCGCTATTTGGCGAGTCCGTGGCTCTGGGGTGGAGTGGCGCTTTCTATCCTGATTTTTCTGCCGAACCTGCTCTGGCAAATGAGGCACGACCTGATCTCGTTGCACTTTCTGCAACACATTCACAAGCGTGACGTCGGGCAGGGCCGACACGAGGGATTTTGGCGTGACCAGTTCATGATGTGCGCGAATGTCGTGGCCGTGCCGCTGTGGATTGGAGGCCTGATCGGCTACCTTCGAGATCGCAGGTATCGAATGATCGCCTGGATGTATCTGATCCCGATGGTGCTGTACGTGATCGGTAAAGGGCGCGGGTACTACCTGGGCGCAGCGTATCCGATGCTGATGGCGATGGGCGCGGTGATGGGCGAACGATGGCTTGCTTCAATATCGCGACTGCCGCGGCGGGCCATTGCTGTGGTCTTCTTAACGTTATTGGTGGCATGCGGTGCGTATATATCTACGCGCGTGATTCCGTGGACGCCGGGTGGTCCGCTCAAAGACTTTGCATTGAAGAACAACGGCGACCTGCGCGACGAAATCGGGTGGGACGAGTTGGTGCAAACGGTGGCGCGCATCCGCGATTCGCTTCCGCCGGAGCAGAGGGATCACGCAGGCATCATCGTGGGAAATTATGGCGAGCAAGGCGCGATTGAGATCCTGGGGCCGGCATATCATCTTCCGCCGCCGATCAGCCGGACGAACTCGGCATGGTTGGGGGGATATCCGGCGACACCGCCGAGTGCACTGATTGTGATCGGCTTTTCGAGCGAGGAACTGGAGGCGTTCAGCTCGTGTCGCTTGGCAGGACACAACGGGAACGCTCTAGGAGTGAAGAACGAGGAGAGCGAAGACCATCCGGATATCTACCTCTGCAGCGGGCCGATCAAACCCTGGCCGCGATTCTGGAAGGAGCATCAGGCATTTGGATAGGGTGATCAGGTAGCTTTGAAAAACAGCGCGGCCAGCGGCGGCAACGTCAGCTTTAGAGAAAACGGACGGCCGTGCGTGGGGATCTCTTCGGCTTGAACCCCTCCGAGATTGCCCATGCCGCTGCCGGCGTATTCGCGGGCGTCACTGTTGAGCATCTCGCGCCAGTAGCCGCCGTGAGGAACGCCGACGCGATAGCCCAGCCGTGGCACCGGCGTGAAGTTGCAGACGACGAGCACGCTATCTCTTGGATTCTCGCTCTTACGCAGCAAGGAAACTGTGCTGGTGGCGTTGTCGTTGGCGTCGACCCATTCGAATCCGGCCGGATCGTTATCGAGAACGTGCATGGCCGGTTCGCTGCGATAGAAGCGGTTCAACTGCTCCATCCAGGCCTGCACTCCGCGATGCACCTGATATTGCAAAACATGCCATTCCAGGCTCGAGTCGTGCGCCCACTCGCGCACCTGCCCGAATTCACAGCCCATGAAGAGAAGCTTCTTGCCGGACTGTGCATACATGTAGGCGAAGAGCAGGCGGAGGTTGGCGAACTTCTGCCATTCGTCGCCGGGCATTTTGCCGATCAGCGATCCCTTGCCGTGAACGACTTCATCATGCGAAAGCGGAAGCACGAAATTTTCCAGGAACGAATACAGCATGCGGAAGGTGAGATCGTTGTGGTGATACTTGCGATGGATGGGATCGTTCTGGAAATAGCGGAGCGTGTCATGCATCCATCCCATGTCCCACTTCAGGCCGAAGCCGAGGCCGC
This sequence comes from uncultured Acidobacteriota bacterium, assembly GCA_963793945.1. Lineage (GTDB taxonomy): Bacteria > Acidobacteriota > Terriglobia > Terriglobales > Acidobacteriaceae > Sulfotelmatobacter. Next base: position 503,946 of record CAWCCE010000010.1, read on the forward strand.
CAACGTAGACCGGCTTTGAGACCATGGGCCAGGAAGTTGATTCCTCCGCGGTGGTCTGGATCTCCGGGTGCTCCTTGTACGCTTCCTGATTAAAGCGACGGAGAAAGTCGATGGCTTCGAGGTTTTCACGTCCGCCGAATTTGTTGGGGATCCACTCGCCCTGCTTGCGCGAGTAGTCGAGATAGAGCATGGAGGCGACGGCGTCCACGCGCAGGCCGTCGATGTGGTACTTGTCGAGCCAGAACATGGCGCTCGACATCAGAAAACTGCGCACTTCAGCGCGTCCGTAATTGAAAATGTGCGTCTTCCAGTCAGGATGGAATCCCTGGCGCGAGTCGGCGTGCTCGTAGAGATGCGTGCCGTCGAAGTAGGCGAGGCCGTGAGCGTCGGAAGGGAAGTGCGATGGAACCCAGTCGAGAATCACGCCGATGCCATGCTGGTGCAGGTAGTCGACGAGATACATGAAATCCTGGGGGGTGCCGTAGCGCGAGGTGGGAGCAAAGTACCCCGTAGTCTGGTATCCCCAGGAGCCGAAGAACGGGTGCTCCATCACGGGCAGGAATTCGACGTGGGTGAATCCCATCTGGCCGACATATTGGGCGAGACGCGGTGCAGTTTCGCGATAGGTCAGCGGACGGTTGTGCTCTTCTGGGACGCGCATCCACGAGCCTAGATGGACTTCGTAGACAGCCTGCGGTGCGCGGAGGGAGTTGCGCTCCCCGCGCTTCTGCATCCAGTCCTGATCGTTCCATTGGTAATTGAGATCCCAGATGACGGAGGCGGTGCGCGGCGGCTTTTCGTGCAAAAGGCCGATCGGGTCGGCTTTGTCGATGTGGTATCCGTGGCGTTGAGATTCGATGTGGAATTTATAAAGAGAGCCGTGATGGGCGCCGGGAACGAAGCCTTCCCAGATGCCGGAAGAGCCGCGTGCAGTCAGGCGATGATTCTTCGTATCCCACTCGTTGAAGTCCCCGACAACGGACACCGAGCGCGCATTGGGTGCCCAGACGCTGAAGATCGCTCCGGCCTCTCCGTTGTGGGTCGCGACGTGTGCGCCCATTTTGTCGTAAATACGGTAATGGCTGCCCTCATTGAACAGGTAGAGGTCCTGCTCGGTCAGGAGTTGCGGAGTGGCGAGCGTGGTATCAGGGCTCATGGGTCCGCTAGATAGTCTACCGGAACTGAGAAAGGGTTGGTCGTTGTTTGTGCGAATCTGGAAATTCGCAGCCGTCGGCTAAGAGCGGTAGGAAATCGAATCTACAGGCTGTTTTCACTTCCGAGGCCCAGTGAGTTCGTGAATAATGTCCGAAACGCTTACGGGGACCGCTGGTTTTTGCTGACTGAACGGAACTCGCAACCATTGTTCTGACTTGAAACCTCAACTCTTGGGGGACGTATGGCCGCATTCGCGCAGGATCTTCGCTTTGCCTTCCGGCAACTGAAGAAATCGCCGGGTTTTACCGTGACTGTAGTCTTGACACTGGCTCTTGGCATCGGAGCCACAACGGCAATCTTCTCCCTGGTGGAATGCGTGCTGTTGCGTCCGCTGCCATTCAGCGATCCGGATCGGCTGGTGCTGCTGGGAGATCATCTCGCTGATGGAACCGGCATTTCGGTCACGGCACGCGAGATCGACACTTACGCGAAGGCTACGAGCGCTTTTTCCGCAGTAGGCGGCTACATTTCAACTAATTACGAACTCTCCAGCGGAGCAATCCCGGAAGAAGTCTATGCCGCGCGATTCACGGCGGGTGTCTTCCCGACGCTCGCTGCGCCTCCAATGCTGGGACGAGTGTTTACGCAGCAGGAAGAAGACGCCCATCAGCCCGTCGCGGTCATCAGCGATGCTTTGTGGACGAACCGCTACCATCGGGATCCCAATGTTTTGGGACAGTCCATTGTTCTCGATCGCCACACGTATTCCATCATCGGGGTGATGCCGCGCAGCTTTGAATTTCCTCTGGGGGCAGGGCACCTCGATCAGGCGCAGGTGTGGGTCCCGATGAGCCTGACTCCCGACGAACTTTCCGACCAGAACCTGGGCTTCTGGGGATATCAACTGGTCGCCCGCCTCAAGGACGGCGTGACACTCGCGCAGGCAGCAACGGATACCGACCGCGTCAGCCGTCAGATCATGCAGACTTTTCCTGCCAGCATGTCTGCGATTCACATCAGGGGTGATGCGACGTTGCTGCGCGAATTCGACATAGCAGATGTTCGGCCCTTGCTGCGGACGTTGTTCATCGCTGTATCCGTGGTGCTGTTCATTGCTTGCGTGAACACCGCCGGATTGCTGTTGGTGCGCGCCATTCGCCGGCGCAGGGAGTACGCCCTGAGACTGGCTCTGGGGGCGCGTTCCGGCGCCATCGTTCGCGAATCTGTATTCGAAGAATTGCTGCTCAGCCTCGCCGGGGGATTGCTGGGCTTGGCTTTTGCGGCGGTTGCCGTTCGAACTGCACTCCGTCTGCTGCCGGATTCTATGCCGCGCATCGACTCGATCTCAATCGACGGGGCCGTGGCGGCGTTCGCCCTGATTGTGGCGATTGTAACGGGCGCTCTTTGCAGTCTCGCGCCTGCGTTCGCCGCTCTGCGCACAAACTTGACCGAGAGTTTGAAAGAAGGGGCGCGGACGGGTACGGGATCTTCGAGCCATACATGGTTGCGCTCAGCGTTGGTTGTATCCGAGATTGCAATTGCTTTAGTGCTGCTCACCGTCTCGGGCGCATTCCTACGCAGCTTCCAGAAGATGCGCGCTGTCGACCTTGGATTTCGCGCTGACCACGTACTCGTCGCGGAGTATCAACTTCCGCTGCAGCAGTACTCCACGAGCGTCTCGGCGGATAACTTTAACCATGACGTCATTGAGAAGCTCTCGAATCGGCCGGGAGTCGTTGCTGCCGGTAGCACGAATGGGCTGCCCGCGTCCGATTCCTTCGGAAGGGCCGCGTACACGATTGAGGGAGAACCCGCCAGCAGTTGGAAGCTGAAGTTCGCCATGTTCGCGACGGTGTATGGCGACTATTTCCGCGCCATGGACATCAAGCTGGTGGATGGCAGGTACTTTACTCCGGACGACCGATCCAACTCCGCACTTGTGGTGATCGTCAACCAATCCATGGCGCGACACTGCTGGCCGGGACAATCAGCGTTGGGAAAGCGCATGCACGTAGGCAATCCGCAGAAGGGATACCCATGGGCGACTGTGGTCGGCGTGGTTGGCGATGTAAAAATGGGATCAGGCGACGAGCCCAGCGAAGATCAGTGGTACAAGCCTGCCGAACAGCCGACAGTGCTCAATGGATCGGATTACTCCGGAAGGCTTACGGGCCCGGCCAGCGGATACATTACGCTCCGCTCTGCTCTGCCTCCCGAGCAGATGACGCAAACATTGCGCTCCACGGTTGCAGAGGTTGATCCGATGCTTGCCCTGCAGGAAGTGCAGCCGATGGAGGCGGCGATCTCGAATGTCGAAGCGCCACGCCGTTTCAACACTGACCTGATCACGACATTTGCCGTGGGTGCACTGCTGCTGGCGATCACCGGCATTTATGCAGTGGTAGCGTTCTCGGTCTCGCTACGAACACAGGAGCTGGCGATTCGAATTGCGCTGGGTGCGCAACGCATCGGCATCGCCAAACTGGTATTGATTTCGGCCGCACGATTGACGCTTCTCGGGTGCGGGCTTGGTATTCTCGGTTCACTGGCTGTTTCGCGTCTTGTCAGTTCATTCTTGTTTGAAGTGAGCGCCACCGATCCGTTCATCTATGTGGCGGGCGTTCTAGTGATGATGATTGTGGCGCTGATTGCTTCCGCGCTTCCAGCGGTACGAGCTGCTCAGGCGGACCCGAGGCACGCCTTGCGGTCGAGCTAGGACGCATTAGCTCTTTCGATAATCTCCCGCGCTCGCGAGGCCGTGGAAACCACACTCGCGGTGGATCTCCGATTCTCATTTTGGATTGAACGCTATATGTCCGCATGGGCAACGGGCCAGGCCAAATGATCCCATGCTAGACTGACCTTCCAGTCATGCCGTCCCTGCGCGTCATCCTTCTTTGGCATCAACACCAGCCGTTTTACAAGGATCTGGTCACCGGCGAATACCGTTTGCCGTGGGTGCGTCTGCATGCTCTGAAAGATTATTACGGGATGGTGAAGTTGCTCGACGAGTTCCCCAACGTACATCAGAATTTCAACCTTGTGCCGTCGCTGATGGTGCAAATTCAGGATTACGTGGCGGGAACGGCGCAGGATCCTTTCCTGCAAGTGGCAGCCAAGCCGGCGAAAGATTTGTCGCTGGATGAGCGGCTGTTTGCGTTGCAGTATTTGTTTCAGGCGAATCCGCAGAATGTGATTGGGCGGTATCCGCGATATCGCGAGCTGTGGGAACGGTTTCGAGCGCATGGGGATCATCCAGAGCGGGCAGAGCGATACTTTCAGGAACAGGATTTTACGGACCTACAGGTCCTGTCGCAGATAGCGTGGTTCGACGAATTCTTCCTGGAAGAGAAAGATGTAGCCGCGCTCGTCGCAAAGGGGCACAACTTCTCGCTCGACGATCAAAAGTTTGTGATTGCCCGGGAGAGGGAATTGCTCGGGCGGGTGCTGCCAGCACATGCGGAAGCCGCGAAGAAGGGATCGATTGAGATCTCCGCGACGCCGTTTTATCACCCTATTCTGCCGCTGGTGTGCGATACCAACGCGGGGGCGGTGTCGTCGCCGGGATTGCCATTGCCGCAGAATCGGTTTCGACATCCGGAAGATGCCCGCGAGCAGTTGACCCGCGGGCTCGATTTGCATGAAAAAGTTTTCGGTGTTCGGCCGAAGGGAATATGGCCGTCGGAAGGTAGCGTGTCGGAGGAAGTGCTGGCGATCGCGCACAGCGTGGGCGTGGAATGGATGGCCACTGACGAAGGAGTTCTGGGACGAACAACTGGCTTATTCTTCGCTCGCGACGGGAATGGCCGTCTTCCGGCTCATTTGGGGGAGAAGCTCTACAACATCCACCGCTATGAGAACGGTTCGGCGGCGATGCACCTCGTGTTTCGCGACCATACGATTTCTGACCTGATCGGATTCGTGTATTCGGGGATGCCGCCGGAGGATGCGGCGCGGCACTTGATCAACAACATCAAGGAAGCTGCGCGTCCGGTGCTGTCAAGAGGGCGAGATGCAGTCGTGTCGATCATTCTCGATGGAGAGAATGCGTGGGAATACTATCCGAAGTCGGGAAGGGAATTCCTGCGGCGATTTTATGACGGCCTGCAACGCGAACCGGGCCTAGAAGCGGTGACGATCTCCGAGGCGATCTCGCGGCATAAAGATTTCAATCGCCTGACGTCGCTGGTGCCGGGATCGTGGATCAATGCCAATTTCAACGTGTGGATCGGCGCTCCGGAAGACAACCGGGCGTGGGATTATCTGCACCACGCACGGGAGTTTTATACGCAGCATGCGGCACGCGCCAACGAAGCGCAACGCAAGCTCGCGTTTGATGAACTGCTTATCGCCGAGGGCAGCGATTGGAACTGGTGGTACGGGCCGGAGCATCACTCGGCGAACGACCGCGATTTCGACGAGTTGTATCGGAAACATCTTTCGAACGTGTACCAGGCGCTGGGCGCGACGCCGCCAGATTATCTGGCGCAGCCGATTGCCGGGGCGGAGGTGCGTCCGGAGTTTGTGCCGCAGACGGCTTATATTCATCCGAGAGTGGCGGCCGACAAGGTGAGGTATTTCGAGTGGATGGGCGCGGCGATCTATACCGCAGATCATCGCGCGGGCGCGATGCACGGCAAGCAATTCCTGCTGGATTCCGTTTATACGGGCATTGATTCGACCTGCTTGTATGGCCGGCTGGATTTTGCTGGAAAGATTCCGGAGACGGATTTTGAAGTGGTCGTGAATGTGGAGTCATGGGCGTCCGGCGAGCCGCGTCCGCGAAGGACTTTGCGAGTTCGAGCATCGGTGAAAGACCGGCGGCTTGCAGACTGGCGAATTGAGAACGGATCGGCGGAGCGGGTGCTGGCTTCGGCGGCGGAGCCGGACGAGCATGTGAAAATCGCGCTGCTGCGAAACTTTGAATTCAAAGTGCCGCTGGTATGGCTGCTGGCCACAACCGCCAATGGTTCGCCGACGGTGGAGCACCATACCGCGGGAACCGCCGCCACCTCCAAACTGCGCCTGCGATTTAGCTTATGGCAGGACCGATTGCCGGTGGATTCTCTGCCGCTGGAAGGCTGGATCGAACTGCAAGTGGTTAGCGAAGGGGAGTTACTGTTCGGATCTTAGGCGGCATTTGGTCATCGCGAACTTCGCGTTTTTCATGAAAGAATTTGCGTCAAAAGGGGCTTAGGCCCCATCCTTGTAACGTGCGATATTCGACGAACTTGCTGCGGCGCGTAGGGCGTCGTCTCACTACTTCCATTCAAAGATTGTCCTCATTGCGGGTTCACGTCGTTGTACTTTTCTTGCTTTGTGTCATCGCGGCACCGTCGCAGACTGAAGCGCCTGCCAAGCCTCAAAGTGGAAAACATTCAGCTGGAACATCGGCGCAGGCCGAAGTCTTCGCCGATGCGTTGCCCGATCCTCCGGGATTGCTATACCAGGGCGTGCCGGCGGACATTCCACAAGACCAGGGCATCGCCGGTTTGCGGTTGCAGTTGCTGCGGCTCGCGACGACCGCGCGATTGATGCAGGTCGTGGCGCATCCCGACGACGAAGATGGCGGGATGCTGACGCTCGAGGCTCGTGGGCATGGTGTGAACACGCTGCTGATGACGCTGAATCGTGGCGAGGGCGGGCAGAATAAGATCGGTAGCAATTTGTCCGACGTGCTGGGCGTGCTCCGAACGGAAGAGTTGCTGGCGTCGGATCAGTATTACGGGCTGCAGGACCGCTTCTCGCGAGTGGCTGATTTTGGATTCTCGAAGACGGCAGACGAAACGTTTGCCAAGTGGGGTGGGCACGATGTCGCTCTAGCGGACATGGTGCGCGTGATTCGCGCGTTTCGCCCAGATGTACTGGTTGCGCGATTCTCGGGAACTGGGCGCGATGGACACGGGAACCATCAGGCATCGAGCATCCTTACGAAAGAGGCATTCCGGGCGGCGGCAGATCCTAAGCGGTTTCCGGAACAGATCGCGCAGGGGTTGCGCCCGTGGCAGGCAAAGAAACTGTATATCGGAAATGTATGCGGATTCGGGGCGATGACGTGTCCGGATGCGGAATGGACGGTGAAGCTCAACACCGGCGAGCGGAATGATGTACTGGGAACGTCGTACATACAGTTTGCGATGCAGGGATTGCGTCACCAGATGTCGCAGGGCGCAGCGAACGTGACGGTCGATCCGGGGGACCGCTTCACATTTTACAAACTGGTGGATTCAGTGATTCCGCCCACGGTGGGGAAGGATGGGCACGAAAAAAGTTTCTTCGACGGCATCGATACAAGTCTGCCGGCGTTGGCCCCGCAAAGTAAGAAGCCTTCGGAATTGCGAAAACAGTTAGAAGACATCGCAAAGTTGGTGGGCCAGGCAGCCGGCGCGGCCAAGGGGAACGACAGCTCGGCCGCGGTTGCACCATTCATGCGAATCGTCACGGAACTGAAGCACGCCAGCGAAGAGATTCGAACAGGCGAATGGAATGAGACGACCAAGCACGATCTTTTAGGCCGGATCGCTGAAAAGCGGCAGCAAGCCGAGGTGGCGCTGAACTTGGCTCTCGCAGTGAATCTCTCGGCCTACGTTTCCGCCGACGATGTTCGAAAGGCGACCCTTCCGAAAGAGGCTGATGCGCTGACTACGGTTTCTCCCGGGCAGGAGTTCGTGGTCGCGTTGACGTTTCACAACGGATCGAAGTTGCCGTTGCTGATTGATCATGTGGCGCTTGAGGTTCCGGCCGGATGGAACACGATCAACGGAAAGACGAAGCCGGAGATAGTGAAGCCGGGCGATGATCTCCACGTCAATTTCCGGTTGCGTGTGCCGAAGGATGCGGCGTACACGAGGCCGTACTGGCATCGCGATGATCCGAATACGGAAAGCATCAACCACGTCGACAACGAAAAATATGCGACGCTTCCGTTTCCACCTCCGGTGCTGCGGGCGCGGGTGGAGTATTCGGCGACCGGATCGGACAAAATTCATGCGAGAAACGGCGTGACCGTGCCAGTGGTCACTCCTTTCACCGACGATGCTGGGAAAGAAAGAACGCGCACGCTTGCCGTTGTTCCAGTCTTCTCCGTAATGCTGGAGCCAGGAACCCAAGTGATCTCGACGCATAACGGCTCGACTTCGACTGTGACCGTCGGAGTGACTTGCAATCTCGACCGCGGGATTCATGGCGAATTGCGGTTGGAGTTGCCGCCAGGCTGGCGCTCGGAGCCAGCACAGATCGCGGTGGATACTACACGTCGCGGTGAGAAACAGGACCTGCATTTCAAAGTGGTTCCCGCGGGATTACAACCTGGGAGAGCGACGATCCGCGCGGTGCTCGAAGCGGAGGGCGAGAAATACAGCGAGGGCTATACGCTCGTCACACGAGAAGATTTGGGTAGCTTCCACTATTACCAGCCGGCGCGGCAGCGAGTGAGCATTGTGGACGTGCAGGCGCCGCATGATCTGAAGGTCGGCTACATCATGGGCGCGGGAGACGACATCCCAACGGTGCTGCAACAGATTGGGATGAATGTGATCCTGATTCCAGCTGAGAAGATCGCGAGCGAAGACTTGAGCCAGTACGGAACGATCGTCCTCGGCATTCGCGCTTACGATACGCAAAAAGATGTGGCGGCGAATAACAAGAAGTTGTTGGATTTCGTGTCCGCGGGTGGAACGCTGGTTGTGCAATACAACGCCGGCGTCGGAGAATTCAATGGCGGAAAGTTCACACCTTATCCTACGGAATTGAGCCGAGCTCGCGTTTCGGTGGAAGAGGCTCCGGTCGATATTCTTGCGCCTGAGGATTCCGTTTTTCATTTTCCGAATACGATCACGCAGTCGGACTTCGATGGCTGGGTACAGGAGCGCGGATTGTACTTCATGGATAAATGGGACGATCACTTCAAACCGCTGCTGGGTTGCCATGATCCCGGGGAAGACGAACAAAAGGGCGGGTTGCTGCGTGCGCAGTATGGCAAAGGCACGTATATCTACACGGGATATGCGTTCTTCCGACAGTTGCCGGCGGGAGTGCCGGGTGCGGTCCGGTTGTATGTGAATCTGTTGAGCGCAGGGCATGAGAAGCAGTGAATAGTGGATAGTGACTGGTGGTCAGAGGCCAGAGGCCAGAGGCCAGGGACCAGAGGCCAGGGACCAGGGACCAGGGACCAGTTCTTATGGTTATTCAATAGAGGCCCGGTCGCCTTTTTCAGCCCAGCAATTTTGTTCAGGTAGATACGAATTACTAATCACTAGCCACTAGCCACTTATCCTCCAAATGGAAATCCCAAAAAATCCCAGTTCTGACTCTCCGGGCCTCATCCGCGGGATGGGGCTGTGGAGCGCCACCGCGCTGAACATGATCGACATGATCGGCGTGGGACCGTTTATCACCATGCCATTGGTGTTGAGTGCAATGGGTGGGCCGCAAGCGCTGCTGGGATGGATCGCGGGCGCGTTTCTGGCCGTATGTGACGGACTCGTGTCGGCGGAGCTGGGCGCGGCGATGCCTGCGTCGGGTGGATCGTACCGCTATCTGCGAGAGATGTACGGGCCACAGAAGTGGGGACGTCTGATTTCATTTCTGTTTATCTGGCAGGTTTCGTTTTCGGCGCCGCTGTCGATTGCGACGGGATGCATCGGACTGGCGGGATATGCCGCCTACTACTGGCCGGACCTGGAGACGGTGTGGGCGCATCACGACGCGGCGCTGCATATTCCCTGGGTGGGTTCGGTGCAAGTGAATTGGATCGTTACTCCCGGAACAGCGCTTGCCGTTGCTATTTGTTTTTTCACCGTATTGCTGCTTTACCGGCGGATCACCGCAATCGGGCGACTCTCGAAGATTCTGTGGTTCGGAGTGATGGGGACCATCGGCTGGGTGATTTTCGCCGGGTTGACGCACTTCAACTCCGCACTGGCGTTCGATTTCCCCCCCGGCGCGTTTACGATTTCACGTCATTTCTTCACTGGCTTGGGCGGGGCGATGCTGGTGGCAACCTACGATTATTGGGGGTACTACAACGTCTGCTTCCTCGGCGACGAGATTAAAGATCCGGAAAAGAACATTCCCCGAGCGCTGCTGCTTTCCATTCTGTTGGTTGCCTGTCTATATCTAATGATGAACCTCTGCATTCTGGCTGTCGTGCCTTGGCGCGAGATGGTTAAGGCAGGACAGAACAACAGCGGGCTGTATGTTGTGTCGCTGTTCATGCAGAGGATCTATGGGGCCTGGGCGGCTCGGCTGGTGACCGGATTGGTGATCGCGACGGCGTTTGCGTCGGTGTTCTCACTGATGCTGGGGTATTCGCGGGTTCCTTATGCTGCAGCCAAGGATGGAAACTACTTCAAGGCATTTGCCAAGGTGCATCCCGTATATCGTTTCCCGCATATTTCGCTGCTAGCGTTGGGGGTGGTTGCGGCGGCTTTCTGCTTTCTGCGGCTTAAGGATGCGATCGCGGCCCTCGTGGTGATCCGGTTGATTCTGCAATTTCTGGTGCAGGCGGTGGGGTTGATCGTGCTGAGAATCACGCGGCCGGAGTTGCCGCGTCCATTCCGGATGTGGCTGTATCCGTTACCGGCGTTACTGGCGTGCGCGGGGTTTCTCTTCATATTGTTCAATCGAGAGAATTGGCAGAAGGAAATGCGGTATGCCGCCTTGATCCTGCTTACGGGCGTGATCATTTATATGTTTCGCGCCTGGAAGGATTCTCAGTGGCCTTTCGCGCTAACTGCCAAGTCGTTAACCACAGGGGACACCGGGTAGCACAGGGGACATCAGAAACTTTGGCTGATCACGTTTCAGTTCCGTTGGGTGGCGCGGGAATTCGGCGGGCGGACTCGCCCTGGGCGCCGCTGAGGGAGCCTGTGTTTCGGTCGCTGTGGATTGCGGCTGTCGTCTCTTACACCGGGACGTGGATGCAGAACGTGGGCGCGGGCTGGCTCATGACGCAGCTCTCGGTGTCTCCGCTGATGGTGAGCCTGGTGCAGGCTGCCGCCGCGATTCCCGTATTTCTAGTTGTTCTTCCTGCGGGGGCGCTGGCGGACATGGTGGACCGCCGGCGGCTCTTGCTGTTCACGCAAAGTTGGATGGTTGTGGCAGCGGTGGCGTTGGGTGTGTTGACGTTGTTCCATGCCGTCAGTCCGTGGATGTTGCTGGCATTTACTTTTCTAATGGGCCTCGGGGCGGTGATGAACGATCCGGCGTGGCAGGCGATTACGCCGGAAGTGGTTTCGCCGCAGCTTCATGCCTCGGCGGTTGCGCTGAACTCGGCGGGCTTCAACGTGGCGCGAGCGGTGGGTCCAGCGCTGGGTGGACTTGTGGTGGCGGCTGCGGGATCGGGTTGGTCGTTTTTGCTCAACGCTGCTTCATTCTTCGGAGTGATCCTCTTTTTGTACACATGGAAATGTGCGCCGCACGAGCCATTAGCCACGCATGGCGTGCGCGAAGCGATTCAGGAAGGTTTCCGATATGTGCGGGGAGCCCCTCAAGTGCGGTCGGTATTGATTCGAACGGGAGCATTCAGCTTCGGCGCGACATCACTGCTGGCATTGCTGCCCGTGGTCTGCCAACCGCACGGAGCGCAGGGTTACGGCTTCCTGCTGACATGTTTCGGGCTGGGCGCCTTGGCCGGGGCGGCCGTGCTGCCGCAGCTGCGATTGCGATATTCGGTGGATGGGCTTGTGGCCGGGGCTACGGTTATCTTCGCGGTTATGACGTTTGCTGCCGGACAAGTGCATGTCTTTGAGTGGCTGTGTCTGGTATTGTTTACGGCGGGCGCGGCATGGATCGGTATCCTAGCCTGCTTCAACGTGGTGGCCCAGATGATGTGTCCGTCGTGGATGCGGGCTCGAGCCCTCTCGATGTACCTGCTGGTGTTGCAGGGCGGCATGGCGATTGGCAGCGCGGTTTGGGGCGAACTGGCAGCGGAGCGCGGTGTCCCTGAAGCATTGGCGTGGTCGGCGATTGCAATGGTGCTCGGACTGGCCACGATTCGGCGTCATCGGCTGACTGGGGCAGAGTTGAAAATGACTCCGGCAGTGGTGCGGGATTGAAAACGGGGGAGATATGAAGACGAAACGTGGATTGATCTGTTGCGGACTCATGGTGTTGCTGGCTATAGCCGCGTCTGCGCAGGCCGCCAAGGCGAAAGACGAACATCGGACTGTCACTGAGCTACTGCAGCGTAACGTTAGCAATTTCGAGCACGAGTTCGTCCCGGCGGTCGACGCAATGCCAGCCGACAAGTTCGATTTTGCTCCGACGAATGGCGAGTTCAAGGGCGCGCGGACCTTTGGTCAACAGGTTAAACATGTCGCCGCGGTGAACTACGAATTGGCGGCTGCGCTGCTCGAGCAGAAACCTCCTGTCGACATTGGTGATGAATCCGGTCCGGCGTCTGTTGTTTCCAAGGATGACATTCTGAAATACCTGAAAGACTCTTTTGAGTATGTACACAAGGCGATCGCTACGGTGAACGACAGCAATCTGACGGGAACCGTAAAGAGTCCGTTTGGGGAAGGAGCAGTTTCCCGCCTGGGACTGGCGATGTCGGTTCCATCACATGGCTTCGACCACTATGGGCAGATGGTGGTTTACTTGCGAATGAACGGGATCGTTCCGCCGGCGAGCCGCGCGCAGTAGCTGGCAGCGAGCGAATCCGTAGTCTTGGGAATTCAACTTCATGGCAGTCGACTGGCAAACATTCTGGCTGACGCTGAAATTGGCAGCCACTGTGTCGGTGCTTTTACTGTTGCTTGGCTTGCCAATCGCCTATTGGATTACTTTCTCTGGCTGGCGCTGGAAATTTCTCGTGGAAGCCGTGGTCGCGCTGCCGATCGTTCTGCCTCCAACCGTCCTCGGATTTTATGTGCTGGTGGCACTGGGACCCCGGAGTCCTCTGGGACGATGGTGGACCGGGCTTACTGGACATACGCTGGCTTTCACGTTCACTGGATTGGTCATCGGATCGATTCTCTATAGCCTTCCATTTGCGGTGCAGCCATTTGCGGCGTCGTTCGCGGGCGTGGATCGTAAGCTGATTGCGGCTTCGGCTACGCTGGGCGCAGCTCCCTTACGTACGTTTCTACGAGTGATCGCTCCGCTCTCGATTCCTGGCCTTGTGACGGGCGCGGCCCTGAGCTTTGCTCACACTATGGGTGAGTTCGGCGTAGTGCTCATGGTTGGCGGCAATATTCCCGGCGTCACGCGGACGGTTTCCATCGACATCTACGATCGCGTTCAGGCAACCGATTATGCCGGAGCGAATCAGACAGCCATGGTCCTGCTGGTTCTCTGCTTTGCGTTGCTGACGCTGGTTTACGGCCTTAATCGCAAGGCTTGGATGATTCATCCCGTAAAATAGGCGCGATGAGCAGCACGCGCATTCCTGCCGAAGAAATGGTTAGTCCCCGTTCAGTTCCTACAACAGGCGCCGCTTCTTTGCGGGGGGAATTCCGCAAACAAATTGTTGCTCAGAGCCAGGAATTCGTTCTCGAAGTTGCGTTTGAGGTCGCGAGCGGATTCACCATTTTGTTCGGAGCGTCCGGAGCGGGGAAGACGACGCTGCTTGATTGCATCGCCGGGCTTGCGAAGCCGGACTTTGGGACAATCTCGATTGGCGAGCGAGTGCTGTTCGATTCCGCCCGGGCGATCGATGTGCCTGCATCGAAGCGACGCGCGGGATATGTATTTCAGGACCTTGCACTTTTTCCGCACATGACCGTAGAGCAGAACGTAGCTTACGGCTTGCCGCATCTGCCGCAGGCCGAACGGACGCGGCGAACGGGCTTGATTTTAGAGGCATTTCGCATCGGTCAACTTGCGAAACGGAATGCGCGAGAGATTTCGGGTGGAGAAAGGCAGCGTACGGCACTAGCGCGAACTCTGGTCACCGATCCTGAGGTTTTGCTTCTGGATGAGCCGCTGGCAGCTCTTGATGCAACGGCCAAGGCCCGCATCATCGATGATTTGCGCGAGTGGAACCGGGCCCATCAGATTCCGATTCTGTATGTGACGCACAGCCGTGAGGAAGTGTTTGCGCTGGGAGAACGCGTGCTTGTGCTCGACGCAGGAAGGATTGTCGCGCAGGGTACGCCGCACGAGGTGATGGCAGCGCCGCAGCAGGAGACGGTCGCGCAGTTGGTGGGTTTTGAGAATGTGTTCGACGCTGTGGTGGAGGCGGTGCGTCCGGAGCGCGGCACGATGACGTGCCGAGTGGAAGGGGACGGGGGACCACTTGCGCTGGAAGCTCCGCTCGTCCGCGGTGGTGTTGGCGCTGCGCTGCGCGTGGGAATTCGGGCGGGCGATATTCTGCTGGCGACTTCGCCACCGGTCGGATTGAGCGCGCGGAACGTGATTCCAGGACGGATCAAGTCCCTGGAACAACGCGATGTGATTATTTCTGCGCGCGTGAAGTGCAGAGTCGAGATGGAAGTCCATCTGACTTTGGCGGCACGCGATTCGCTGCAACTGGAGGCGGGGAAAGAAGTGTGGCTGGTGATTAAGACGCATTCGTGTCATCTGATGCAGCGAGCGACCAGCTAGCCCTTTGTGCTGCTGGGTCGAGGGTACCGACGACATGCGGCGCCATAGCTTCAGACGCTAGCGCCTCGACATATCTAGTTTGGCGTTTTCGATTTCTTCCCGTTGCATCTCGATGACTGCGATCCACTGACCTTTGCGCTCTTCGGAAAATACGATGCGACCCCCGAGAATCTGGGCGGCGGCTGCGGGGGGCAGGTCGCGATGGTAGCTGAAGAAACGGCGTTTGAGATCCGTCCAGCCCTTCCAACGATCCAAGAGCGGGTGAGGGGGTTCGTATTTGGTCGAGAAGACTAAGGCGACTTCGAAGTGCGAGCGGAAATCGGCTGCGGACAGGACTTCGTCGAGGGAAAAATCCTCAATGCGGACGACCTGCACCGGGCGCGTGATGTATCCGAGCCAGGGGCGGGCGAGTTCGTCCGAGGCCGGCCACGCCGTCAGAACGTGCGCCATGGGATAGCGCGCTTCGAGAAAGCGCTCGCCGTTTTCGTGCAGGATGGCGTAATCCCGATAAGCGAGATTATCTTCGGGAGGGAATCCGTAGGGAGGATTCCAGAACCATGCGATTACGAATGCGATGGCGACCACTACAACGGCGGCAGGCCAATAGCGCAACCTTCGGCGCAGCGTCGAGACGGCTAGGATGATGACGAGCGGAACTGCGGTTAGCATGTAGCGAGCCAGGACCGCGCCTCCGATTAATGCCATCGCGACTACGTAGGCGGCAATGACCACCAGGAAAACGAGCTGCACCGGGATCGCGATGCGCTGTCGTTCAACCGAACCGCCGGCTGTCGCAATATAGTCTTTCACTGGCGGTAAAAGCATCGCCAGGAGCATGGCTCCTGTCAGAAGCCATAGATGCAGATAGCCGAAGGCCTGCCAGATTCTTAACACAAGAGCCAACAGGAAGCGGAATGGGTTCAGGGTCGAGGCAACGTTGTAACGAAAGAATTCAGGATTACCGAAAACGTATCCGGTGCGGACGTAGTGGAAGGCGTACCAGAGGAGCAGCGGGAGCAGAGGAAATAGAAGTGGGATGACCCGCCGGGCCCAAGAAGTCGAGCTGCGCTCGACCGGACAGCCGAGGGCGGCTGTCCCCACATTTGACGTTGGGAGATGTCGGAGCATGACACCGCGCGAGAGTCCCCAGACGGCCAAAGCTACGGGGGCCAGGATTGCGGTTTCTTTTGCGAGTACGGCCAAAGAGAACCACGCGCACGTAGCCACCGGACGGTCTTCCAAGTACGCGTAAATGCCCCAAAAGATGAGCCCGGCTGCGGCCAGATCGACCTGCGCCAGCGAACTTTGGGAGAAAAAGACTGGATACAATGCCGTGCACAGGGTCGACGCAATTGCGACCTGCGTATTGGAGACGCGTTCGGCGAGAAGAAATACTCCGAGCAGCGAGAATGCGGCTACAACGAGCATTGCGGATCGCGTCACCAACGGCGCGTAGCCAGCGAGCTTCCACCAAAACGCAACCCAAGCCATCACTAGCGGTGGGTGCGCGTTCGAAATTGTCGTGTGAGGAATTAAGCTTCCCGTAAGTAAGAGATCGCGAGCGGCAGGGATATAGTATCCGGCTTCGTCCCAGAAGTACGGCAACTGCAGCAGCGGGATGTGCAGCAGAAAGATCGAAACAAAGATCACCACAAACACCAAGGCAGGATGCGGGCGCGATCGCATGAGAGAGGACATTCTATCTGGAGAGGCCTTGAAGGCAACGTCTCCGTGTCGGAGAGCTCTCGAAATTGTGGACGCAGAGACACAGCTCACTACGTCTCCACGATACTAGTCCCCGACGCGACCGAACCTTAGTGCACCGGCTCCTAGTGCACCGGGCCTTGGGGAGCCATTCGCGGGTCCAGTTTGATCTCGCCAAATGCCGATTCGTAGCCGGCGATATTTTGCTGGAGAAGACCGAGCAGGGCTTTGGCTTGTTGCGGGCTCAGATAGATGCCCTGAAAATTGCGGATTTCCACGTTGGTCTCGGTTTGCTGCTGCAATGTGCCGAAGACGAGAAAAAAGTCCCAGATATTGACGCGCATCTGCACGCTATTGGCATAACTCTCGCGGTAGGTGGCATCGTTGGATAACTTAACGTTGGGCTGCTGCGGATTATTCATACGAACAAAGTGTAAACGAGTTGCGATAACGGCGGAAAATGGCAAAACCGGCCTTTCAGGCAACCGCCCCAAACTCGGTGCAGGTGACAAAAACTGTCAGCCGAGTGTTGGTTTGCGTCTGATTCCAAAGTGGTGGGCATTGTCCTAAAGTCGGTCTTTCGTGCGCTTCTATACTGAAAATAAGGGGGTTAAGTGGCGCCGATCCGTTACTTTGGGAAGTACCTTGTGGCGGATAAAGTGCGATAGAGTGAGTGTTCCGTCGTGGAAACGGATAGCTATCTATGACCTCAGATAACGATCAGACGATGATGGAAGAAGAGGTAGTGCTTCCTGAGCACTTGCTGCCCCTGGGCACGGTACTGGGGCAGGGAGTGTCTGCGCTGGATCTCTGCATGGTCCTGGCCAAGATTTTTCGCGTGCAATATACCGAAGTGGCGTTGCTGCGGTTGGAAGGTGGATTGTTGCGGTTCGTCTTTCCAGAGCATCTGCGGACAACCGGAGCCATTCCACTGTCGAGTAAAGCGGTGGCGGCACATACGGCGTTGAGTAAGAAAGCCGAGATCTTCAACAATTTCGCCCGCGTGAAGCACGCAAGCATCTTTGAAACGATCAAACCCAGCCCGGACGGCATGGATGAACCTGCGGCTCCGGCTCCGATTCAGAAGTTGATGTCGGTGCCGATCATGGATCGCGACTCGGCTGTCGTGGGCGTGATTCAGATCTCGAGGAAAGGACTGGATCCGCGATTTGCGCAGGATTTCAGCCGCGAGGATCTGCATGATTTGGAGCTGGCTGCGGGATTACTGGCTACCGCTCCGGCTTTGCTTGAGAACTGAGCGGGAAAGCACTTCTTTTCACCACAGAGGACAGAGGGTCTCACGGGGACCCCTTGTGTCCTCTGTCGCTTTTTTCTAACGCTTGTCTTTCAGAAAACTCCTCAGATCGGCTCCAGTCATTTCCTTTGGTTCGTCAACGCCCAGCATTCCTAGAACCGTCGGGGAGATATCGCGCAGGGAGCCGTTTGGCTTGAGTGTGAACTGTTTGGCGTTCTCGGATACCACGATGAATGGTACTGGGTTAGTGGTGTGCGCGGTGTGAGGTCCGCCGGTGGCCGGATCGATCATCATTTCCGCATTGCCGTGATCGGCAGTGATCAGCATGGCACCGCCCTTGGCGCGAATGGCCGTCTCGATGCGCGAGAGGCAGGCGTCCACAGTTTCGACCGCTTTGATCGTGGGCTCGATCTTTCCGGAGTGGCCGACCATGTCGGCATTGGCAAAGTTGACGATGACCACATCGAAGGTTCCGTCTTCCGTCGCTTTGACCACGGCGTCGGCGATTCCGGCGGCGCTCATCTCGGGCTTCAGATCGTAAGTCGCTACTTTGGGCGATTGCACCATGACGCGTTCTTCGCCGGGAAACGGCTGTTCCACGCCACCGTTGAAGAAGTAGGTGACGTGGGCGTATTTCTCAGTTTCGGCGATACGCACATTGCGCATGTTCATGCCGCCCATGACATTCGCGAGAATGTTGGCCATCGACTCCGGCGGAATCACAACCGGTAACGAGAAATTCTTGTCGTATCTCGTCATGCAGACATAGTGCAGATTCTTTGGGACGCGGTCACGCGGGATGGTGGCGTCGAGATCGGCGGCTCCAGGCAGATCGCTGCCCCCCTTCTCGTTGAGCCCGCTGTTTCGAGCCAGAGCGCGAGTGATCTGGCGAACGCGGTCCGCGCGGAAGTTGAAGCAGATGCAAGAATCGTCATCGCGGATGGTGGCGAGCGCCTGGCCGCGGCTGTCGGTACAGACGAAGGGAATTACAAACTCGTCGGTGACTCCCTTGTTGTAAGAATCCTTCATGCCCTGAACCGGATCGGTCTGCTTACCGCCCTCGGCGTCGGCAAAGACCATGGCGTTGTAAGCCTTGGCGATGCGCTCCCAGCGGCGGTCGCGGTCCATGGCGTAGTAGCGGCCGTTGACGGTGGCGATCTTGCCGCAGTTGTACTCGCGCATCTTTTGCTGCAGTTGTTCCAGATACCCGGCGCCATTGGTGGGCAGCGTGTCGCGGCCGTCCATGAAGGCGTGGACGAAGACGCGGTCGAGACCGTTCTGCTTGGCCATCTTCAGCAGGGCATAGAGATGCGCTTGCTGCGAGTGCACGCCGCCATCGGAGATGAGCCCGAACAAATGCAGCCTGCGGTCGCCGGTGCGAGCGTGCTTCATGGCATCGAGCAGGACGGGGTGCGAGAAGAACTCGCCGTTCTGGATCATCAGGTCAATGCGGGTGATGTCCATATGAACGATGCGGCCGGCGCCGATGTTGAGATGGCCGACCTCGCTGTTGCCCATTTGGCCTTCGGGAAGGCCAACGTAAGGTCCGCTGGTGTGGATGAGAGTGTTCGGATACTCCGCGCAGAAGCCGATCATAGGTCGGCTTGCGGGCGAGCGCGATAGCGTTGGCTTTCGTTTCGGCGCGGTATCCCCAGCCGTCGAGAATAATAAGTACGAGTGGTTTAGGACGAGACAAGTGCAGCTCCTAGCTTTTGGCAAATGCAAAACTTCTTTGCCACGGCGATCACACGGATAACCCAGACGATTGAGCTCCGGCTTGAAACTGGTTCTAGAAACCCATGGTGTCGTCTGCCGACGGACCATACGTCGCCGGCAGCGGCTTGTCGTTCAGGCGCAGATATACGCCCAATTGAGCGCGGTGGTGCACTAGGTGGTTCAAGAACATCTGCCGGTATGCGAGAAAGCGGGACCCGCTGAAGATCGGCTTGCCCTGAAAACTCAGCTTCCAGCTTTGCGTCCAGGCATCGTCCGGAGTGTTCTCGAGCGCCGCGCGGACTTTTGCAGCGCCTTCATCAAAGGCCTTCGCCAGTTGATCCGCCGACTCGAAAGGAAGACGCTTGCTCGATCCTTTACTGAAATCCAACTCTGGTGTCGTCAGAATCGTGAGGCCAAAGCCTGCTAACTCTGCGACGTGCGGGGCTAGTTTGCCGAGCGGCATGGATTTGGCATGAGGCTTGAAGTCAGGATTGACGGGGACGCGTTCCAGCATGGCATGAGTCTTCTTGGCTTCTTCATCAAATTCCAGCAGGAGTAGATCGCTGATCATGTGTTTTCCTTAATTTCGGAAATTAGTTATGACGAAATGGTAGCAATGCGTTCCCTCATTTTGCGGGCGTGTCGGTTTTGGTCTGAGCTCGCTTGAGGGCAGCGTCGATTGCCTCTTGGATTCGCGGATAGACGGCCCTCATGCTCTCCGAGGTCACCTCAGGCATCTCGTGAAGGAATTTTTGCCCCGTCGGAGACGAGTAGAACGCCGTCAAGGCGTCGATGTCAGATTTCGTGAAATGCTTTTGGTAGATCGGAATCATGTCGTTCAGCATTTCATCCAGGGGGAAGCTCTTGAGGAACTCGTCCGACCTGCGATCCATGCCGGCGAGATCCGCTTCTGTCAGGTCAGGATGGTTCTTCTTGAGTTGTTCGCGGTTCATCGTCTGCATCTGGGCGAAAACCTGCTTCATCATGTTGGCCATCTGGTCGCGGCTGGCCATGATGTCAAAGAGTTTCTTAACATCCTCTTTAGAAGCAGCATCAGGAGCGATGGAGACCGTGGTCTGCGCACCGGCGCACAGCGACACAGCAAGGAAACACGCAGACAGCAGAAATTTCCACTTCATCGAGATCTCCATCGTGCAAAGAATGACGAACGCTTCAGCCTTTGTAGTTTAGAGCCTTCAGTCCGAGGAAGCGCGCCGTTGCTCCCAACTCTTCTTCAATGCGGAGGAGCTGGTTGTACTTGGCGATGCGATCGGTGCGCGACGCGGAGCCGGTTTTGATCTGTCCCGCGCCGGTGGCGACAGCCAGATCAGCAATGAACGTATCTTCGGTTTCGCCGGAGCGATGGGAGATCACAGACGTATATCCGTTGCGACGAGCCAAATCGATGGCGTCGAGGGTCTCACTGACGGTTCCGATCTGGTTGACCTTCACCAAAATCGAATTAGCGACGCCTTTATCGATGCCCTCCTGCAGGAACTGGATGTTGGTCACGAAAATATCGTCACCGACGAGTTGAATCTTTCCGCCCAGTTCCTTTGTCAGGTTGGCCCAACCGTCCCAATCGTTTTCGGCGAGGCCGTCTTCAAGCGAAACGATCGGATAGTCGTTGACCCACTTTGCCCAATACTTCACCATTTCGTCGGAAGTCTTGGCGGATTTGTCGGACTTCTTGAAGACGTACTTTCCATCCTGAAAGAACTCGCTGGCTGCCGGATCAAGCGCGATGGCGATCTCTTCTCCCGGCTTGTAGCCCGCCTTGGTGATGGCTTCGAGGACAACTTCGATGGCCTCGACATTTGACTTGACCGAAGGAGCGAAGCCGCCTTCATCGCCGACCGCAGTGTTATAGCCGCGCTTTTTCAGAACTCCCTTGAGAGTGTGAAAGACTTCGACGCCCCAGCGCAGCGCTTCGGAGAAAGAGGGGGCACCGACGGGCATGACCATGAATTCCTGAAAATCGACGTTGTTGTCAGCGTGGGCTCCGCCGTTGAGGATGTTCATCATCGGAGTGGGGAGGGTGTTGGCGCCCGCTCCGCCGAGGTAGCGATAAAGCGGCATGTCGAAGCTCTGGGCCGAAGCCCGCGCGGCCGCCATTGAAACTGCCAGGATGGCATTGGCGCCAAGGCGTCCCTTGTTTTCAGTGCCGTCGAGTTCGATCATCCTGGCGTCGAGGCCGCGCTGGTCGAATCCATCCCAATCCGCAAGGGCTTCGGCGATTTCTCCGTTAACGTTCTCAACCGCCTTCAACACCCCTTTACCGACGAAACGATTCGTATCCGCGTCACGCAACTCCACGGCTTCGTGTTCGCCCGTGGATGCGCCGCTGGGAACGATGGCCCGGCCCATTGCTCCGTCGGCCAAGAAAACTTCTGCTTCAACTGTAGGATTGCCTCGGGAGTCCAGAACTTCTCGGGCATGAATTGCTGCAATATTCGACATAGGTCGGTCCGTTTCCTTTGCTGGGATGATTTCGACACTTCGATGAACGTGGTCCACGCCGTTGGGGTAATCGCTGTTGGCGGTGATACTGTGACCCGTGAGGTAGCCGATACCACTATAAGACTTACCCATCTTGCGCTGTGAAACTCACGATTATAGCGGATGGACATCAACGCGATTTGACGAGTGACACGTTTTTCGGGGACAAATTTCCACTTCAGGAGTGTCCGGTCGGCCAATTGAAGTAACCCTTATCTCTGCTGGTTCTGATGGACTATCTGGCGCTTGTTCCGGGCCGTGACCTGGGCTACAGTCAGAAGAACCTCCGGAAACCAGGAGATTCACATGAAAAAACTATTCTTGTTGCCCAGCATCCTGCTTGCGACGATGGTCGCAGCCCAGTCGACCACACCCGTTCCCGCAGGAACCGCCCTGATGGTCCGGCTCGATACGACGCTTGCAACCTTCAGCAATAAAGCTGGGGATCCATTCCGAGGTAGCATCACGCAGCCGGTCATGGTCAACGGTCAAACCGTAATTCCCGCCGGCGCAACCGTGGAAGGACGCGTGACAAAAGTCACAGAACCGCGCCGCATCTCGGGGAAACCGACGATCGGAATTCTTCCGGAAGCCGTAATTCTGCCGACGGGCGAACGCTACTATCTGGACGCGACGCTGACCGATACGAACATCCGCGGCACGGATGTGAATTCCGAAGGACAGTTCAAGGGATCAACTCATGACCGGCGCGACACTATAGAAGAAGGCGGCGGCACGGCCGGTGGCATGCTGATTGGCGGACTGATCGGCGGCCCGGCGGGGATTCTAGTCGGCGGCGCAGTAGGCGCAGGCGCCACGACCGGACATTGGTTGGCGAAGCACCGCTCGGCCACTCTGCCCGCGGGAACTCAGCTTACGCTGGAATTGAACCGTCCACTGACTATGAATGCCCCGACTGCGAATGGCGGCAGCAAGTAATTTCCTGGTGGATCGCGGGCAGGAAATCCCTGCCCGCATCCGGCTAATCTGATCCAACCTCGGAAAAATTACTTCAGCGTCCTCTAAACATCACACAAGTCCGCGGCTTTGCGGAGCGATTCCAACGGATCTCCGGTAGGCACGAACTCGTGCGCAACATAGCCCTTGAAGCCGGTGTCTGCGATGGCTCGCATGACTCCGTCCCACTGGACTTCTTGCGTATCGTCGAGTTCGTGTCGTCCAGGGACGCCGCCAGTATGGAAATGTCCGATCCACTGGATGTTCTGCCGGATGGTTTCGATGAGATCGCCTTCCATGATCTGCATGTGGTAGATGTCATAAAGGAGCTTCACGTTGGGCGAGTTGACCTGCTGCATGACGTGGACTCCCCACGCGGTGTGGTCGCACATGTAATCGGGATGATTTCGCTTGCTGTTGAGTAACTCCAGGCAGATGTTCACCCCGTGATCTTCGGCGATCTTCTTAATGCGGTTGAGGCCGGCGATGGTATTGCGAGCGCCTTCGTCGTCGGACATGCCCGCACGATTGCCAGAAAACGTGATGACATTGGGCACGCGAGCCTTCGCCGCTAACGGAATATTTGTTCGGAAGGCCTGCTCGATGGCGGCGTGATTTTCTACGCGATTAAGGGCTTTGCCGATGTCTCCGCCGCCCGCGTAGCCCATTGTGCAAATGATTCCGTAGCGGTGCGGAATTTCGTATTGATCCGGTTGGAGCAGATCGACGCCGCGAAGTCCGATCTTGGCCGCGTATTCCGCGAGCTGGTCGAGGGGAATATGTGGGTAACACCACTGGCAGACGGACTGGTGGATGCGTCCCTTGCGCGAGATGGACGAGGAGACTTGCCCCGCCGTAGACGGTAGGAGTTGCGAGGCTGCTAAACCCGCCAGCGAGGATTTCAAGAGAGATCGGCGAGTCAGGTTACGCATGGTGAAGCATCAGTAGTTTCCCGAGAAAGATATTATTGCCGGCCTTCTTTCAAGACTGCCTGGCAATTGCTGCTGGCCGTGAGCACTTCGTTAAAAGCCGTCTCTTTCCGCAAGTCTTTGAGCAAGGGATCGTCGAGCAGCGCTGAGTACGCGCAGTAGTTCTGCTGGACGGCCGCCTTGAGAAGTCGTAATGCCGGCTCGGTTTGCCCGCAATAGGCCATCAGGGCGCCGATGTGATACCAGGCCTCGGGGTCAGGTTCCATCATTACCGAAGATTCCGACTCGCGAACGATCCTGGCCATGTCCGCCGGACGCTGCGCCGCAGTGCAAGCTTCCATCAAATCGCGGTGATAGAACGACGCCTTTGCCATGTTCTTGGCATTGGTCCGGGCCTCGGCAAGATTCCCCTCCGCCAGGTCGATATAGGGTGTTACCCATGCCGCCCATTCCGACCCTGGATCGAGTTGGACGAAATCTTGTGCGCGGTCCGTTTTGCCCATTTCGAGGAATGCCCAGGCGCAGGAGCGGAAGGCAAAATTGCCCGG
Source organism: uncultured Acidobacteriota bacterium (assembly GCA_963793945.1). Classification (GTDB taxonomy): domain Bacteria; phylum Acidobacteriota; class Terriglobia; order Terriglobales; family Acidobacteriaceae; genus Sulfotelmatobacter. The sequence continues at coordinate 528,257 of CAWCCE010000010.1, forward strand.
ATCTTCCTGCCTCGCCTGATTGCACTGCTCGGTGGACTCAGGCAACATCCCCGCGTAGCGATAGACGTAACTCAAGGCGAAGTGGGCGTCGGCACTCTGTGGGCGACGTCGCACAAGGTCGGTGGCTGCGTCATAGGCGCGTCCCAAGTCGCCGCGCTCGACACGGTTCGTGATCAGGCTGCTGGCCGCCATCACGAGATTGGGATCGAGCGAGATGGCGCGTTCATAAGCGGCATTTGACTTCTGGAAAACGTCCTCGCCGCCGCCGCCGTACACGGAGTCAAAGTTATATCTCTGCCCAAGTGCCTCCCATGCTGGCGCGTAGCTGGGATCAATCCCCACAGCCCACTCGAGCATCTTGATCGCCTCTTTGTTTGGTTTTGGATCGTGAGGCTGAGCCACGCTGCGCAGGTAGAAATCGTAGGCTTCCTGATTCTTCGGGGCCGACGAGGTCTCGATCGCTCCGCCTCCGCCGCCGAGAACAGGCAGCAGCCCTCGCTGGATCTGGGTCTTAAGTTGCTCCTGCAAGTTAATGAGGTTGTCGACCTTGGTCGAGACGGAGGTTTCCCAAAGCAAACGATCAGTCGGTACGTCGGTGGCCTCGAGGGTGACGGTCAACATCTCTCCCTGCTTCATGAAGTGACCCTGGAGAAGCCGGCCGACGCGGAGTTCCTGGCCAACCTTCTTGGGATCAAGATCAAGAGCGACGTATTTACGAGTGACCGAGGAAGGCCGAACTTCAAGACTCCTCGAATATGTGAGGACACTTGTCAGTTCGTCCGCCAGGGCGAATCGCAGATAGTCGACGCTGACGTCCCCGTTCATGTTCTGCAGTGGCAGCACGGCGATCGCGTTGCGCTGTTCTGCGTTGGCTACTTCACGATGCTTGAACCACCACGCGCCCACGGCCGAGAGCACGGCGACCAACAAAGCCGCCGTTGCCAGGAGCAGATATGTCTGGAGCCGTGAGTTCCTGCCGAATGTGCGGGTAGCCACCCGTAGCTTCGCGGTGGCGCTCGGCGTCTTGATGGTTCCAGACTCCGCTTCGCGCTTCAGCAATGCCAGATCGGATCGCATCTCGGCCGCGCTCTGGTAGCGATGGTTGCGGTCCTTCTCCATCGCCTTGCCGATGATGCCTTCGAGCTCGATTGGAATCTTGGGATTCACATCGCGCGGAGGGATCGGTTTGGAGTGCAGTACCGCGTCGAGCGTGACCAGCGAGTTGGCGCCGGTGAAGGGCTTTTTGCCGGTCGACATTTCGTACAGCACGACACCGAAGGAAAACAGATCGCTGCGTGCGTCGACAGTCTCGCTGCGAGCCTGTTCCGGCGACATGTAGACGGCTGTACCGGGGATGACTCCGACGGCGGTTAGAGAATTATCCGCGCCGGCGTCATCCTCGGTACCAAGGTTGTGAACGAGCTTCGCAAGCCCGAAATCGAGCACCTTCACCTGTCCGGTCGGCGTCATGAAGATGTTGGCGGGTTTAATGTCACGATGCACGATGTTCTTGGCGTGCGACGCGATGAGAGCGTCGGCAACCTGGACGCCAACATCAAGCACTTCATCGACGTTCATGGCGTGACCAGCGATGTGCTGCTTCAGGCTCTCGCCTTCAAGCCTCTCCATGACAATGAAGGGGTGCCCGTTGTTGTCTTCAATGCCGTGTATCGTGCAGATATTGGGGTGGTTAAGCAGGGATGCGGCCCGCGCTTCGCGGCTGAAACGCTCCAGCGATTTGGGATCGCCCGCCAGGTTTTCAGGGATGAATTTCAGGGCGACGTGGCGCCCTAATTTCATATCTTCGGCTTCGTAGACGACGCCCATACCACCACCCCCGAGTTTGCCGAGAATGCGGTAATGGGAGACCTGCTGGCCGATCATGAGAACGTGCGACCTGGTTCGGCGGTAATGTTAGGCCCCACGCCCAATCCGGTCAACTGCCTTGTCGGAGTTTCGGGATTGAAGGCTCCGCGGAGTATCAGGGACCCTATTGGGAAACGTACAGTCAAATCCCTAAACGACGTGAGATACGTCCCTCGGTAAGATGCAGTTTACCGGCGCTTTGGTTTGGGCCGGACTAGGATGGAAGTGGCGCAATTTTGCATAAAGATGGAGACTCCGAATGGACACAATCTCGTCGTCGAATCAAGTTGCGGCTGATCTCTCGGCGCTTTCAGGCAAACGCGACGCCATTCGGCGCCGGGCAGAAGCGATCTATGTACGGAGCGGAAAAATTCCGGGCCGCGACAAGGAGAACTGGATCCAGGCCGAGCGCGAGATTCAACACGAGATCGCTGCGCAACCAACGGTCCGCAGGACCGCAATTGTCGTAAGAGTAAACGGTGTGGAGTATATCGGCGAGTACAAGCCAGAAGATTCGAATGGGTATGTCCCTGGCGAATTTGGCACGGGCGGGACCGTCCCGGTCCGCATCGAAGGAGACAGAATGTTTGTCCGGCGTCAAAATGGGAAGGAACTGGAAACCAGAATCGTTAAGAAAACGGGCTGACGCATCTTTACGCTACTTCATGTTGCTCGAAGGTTATGCATCGCATGAAGTTGGTATATTGCGAAGATGCTGAATCTGGTTGTGCAGAGCCAAAAGCGGCGGGGTGGACGGAGTTTTGCGTCGTGGTTGCAGCATCTGGGCGCCGCCGGGTTGTTCTTCCTCGCGATTCTCGATAGTTCTCCGTTGCCGACATTTGGCGGCCCAGACATCCTCACGGCGGTGCTCGCGGCTGCGCGCCATGCGCTGTGGTACGAATACGCCGCAACCGCGACCGCAGGATCGGTTATCGGAGCCTACTTTACGTTCCGCCTGGCGCGGAAGGCGGGGTCAGCCTATCTGGACAAGAAATTCAAAAAGAATCGGGTGGGAAAGTTCCTCAAGCTTTTCAAGAAGTGGGGAACAGGAACATTGGCGGCATCGACGCTTATCCCGCTACCCACCCCGACCAGCATGTTTTTCGCGGCGGCGGGAGCCTCTGACTACCCACGGGGAAAATTTCTAACGATCGTGGCTGTGTGCCGGGCCGCGCGATATTTTGGAATTGCCTTCATTGCGGCTAATTACGGGCGTCATTTCCTGCGAGTGCTTCGCCATCCTCTGCAACATTGGGGATGGTTGGCGCTGTTTATCGGACTCACGGGCGCGTTGATTGCCGGCGGGATTTTCGCTAGCCAGCGACTCGAAACGGTCGGGGAGTGATCGGACCGATGCTGGGAGGGACGCTTAAGCGGCGCTTATCGCGTCTCGTCTAGATATAAGCCTGCGGACGCGCCCACCCATTCCAGGTTCTTGTTATGATCGACTCCCATCATCAATCCGCGGCCCATGCGGATGATCGTCAGTACTGGCGTGAGTTGGTCGAGCCAGATATACATCACGCGCACTTCCGCCTTCGTTCCGCCGAACGGAGTTTCAATGATGGGCTCAAAGTTCATCCGTTCTTGCAGGATGTAGTACGGACGCTTATCTTCAGAAATCGATGCGATGTCTGGTTTCTTCGGCGCGATTACCACCCCCAGACCTGCGAATGAATAGAGGGGTTTTAGCGCGTAGTTCTCGAGATCGGGCGGGATCTGATCCAGTTTGTCGAGGAACCATGTCTTCGGGACCGACGGATGTTTGAGGTAGGGAATGGAGAACTTGCTGATGCGGAAGTACCAGTTCGGGTGTCCCGCCCACTCGACGTCGAGATCGTCGCGCCAATCGAAGTTGAGCTTCACATTCTTGCGCTCAAGTTCGTCCACGATTGCCCGGTTGTAAATACGGTGAATGGGGACGCGCTTTCCGTTGCGCTCGTAATAGAGATGCGAGCCGTCCTTCTTGACGTCGACGATATCGACTGTGCGGACCCCCAGCATTTTTTCAGTAAGCAGAAAGTCCGGTAAAGTTTTCTGGCCCTGGGGATGAATCTCCATCAAGATGACGTTTTCAGGATCATGCTCGCCGACGATTGCGCGACGCAGCAGATCGCGATAGGAGGCTGGATCAAGCCCGCTCAATAGATACTTAAGGGGTCCAAGACTCGATAAGCCGTATGCATCGATGTAGGCTTGGGCCAATGGTCCCTGATAGGCGTAAAGAGAAGGGAAGGCCTGCAACTCGACGAGCTTCGGCTGCAGTTCGCCGCTGGAGTCGCGCACGAGGCCGAAGTCCACCTGGACGAACATGGGATGCGCGGCCTCGTTGGGAACCTTGAACTCGGCTGGGACGGCTTCTTTGGACTTTGCTCGATACTCGGGATTGTCGACCAGTTGGCGAATCAACTCTTCGCCGTCGCGAGCCATGCGATCGATCAGTGACTTCGGAAAAAAACAGGGGGTTTCAGAGAGCCGGAACTGCACGTGCGTCCCGCAATTTTCATCGATGTGGCGCAGGAACGTCTGGTATTTGGCAGGAGTGAAGCCGCGATTAAACTGCTCGCGCAGAAAGGGAATCATACGAGGGATTTTGTAATTGGGTAACTTTGTAATTCGGTAATTGAAACCCAGGCATTTGGCATGATTGGAGAGATTACCTGATTACAAATTTACTCAACTGCTCAATTTCCCATGACGGGTCAGCACCATCACTCGCGAATTTCCATCCTGCTGATGAGCCCATCCCTCAGCGAATAAACATGCTCGACTATGCGGTCGAGAAGAAGCTTCCCAGAGAGTTCGCGCACGACTTGGTGAACACTTGCGGCAATCCGGCCGTCAGGTTCATCCTTGAAGCCCACCGGATCCACGTGCGGATCGATCATGCCCCATTGGCGAGTCCAATAAGCCCGGACCCCTTCGTGGCCGTGGACCGTGCCGCCTTCCATTCCGTTGGGCCATTCGACATCGTGAGTCATCGTCGAAAGGGCAGCGTCGAGGTCGCGAGCGTTGAATGCGGCGTATGCCTGTTCCAAGAGAGATGTGCTGGACGAAACCGTCATGACCGCGATCCTCACTTGTGGCTAGCTAAGCTTCGACGAGAAACTTGCCATCCTGCATGATCTGTTGGTCGTCGACCCAGATGTTGAATTTGCGTCCCACGACATCGATGTGGGTGGTCGAATCCCAATCGGCTCCGGTATGAGCGCCGTAAGGATTTCCGAACGCGATATGTACGCCGGGATATTTTTCGTCCTGCAGGATTTCTCCGATCAGGTCCTTCAGGCCGATATTGGTGCCGATAGCGAATTCGCCGACGCGATCGCTGTTGGCGTCGGTGTGGGTGTAATTCCAGAAATCGTTCTCGAGTTCGCGGTTCGCTGAGTGCGCTTCGACGAGGCGGTTGCCCTTCATGCGCACAGTCAACGGCGTTTCCTTCAGGTTGCCGAATTTCGCGCAGAGATAATCGCCAACCACGCCATCGATCACGAAGGTTCCGTTCACTTCTCCAGGAGTGGTGAAGATTTCTCCGCCGGGAAGATTACCCCATTTCTCGGGGGAGATAATGCCGCTGGTCTTGAGCCATTTGTAGTTCGGATTCATATCCGCGATCAGATCGGTGCCAGCGGCGGTCTTGGCGCGGATCTTTGATGCTTTACGGACCATCTCGACGACTTTCTGACTGAGTCGGTCAACGCGCTGAAAATCCGCCCGCATGCCTTCCAGCATGATCTGGCGATTGATGTTGACCATGTGCGCGTGCCGAATCTTGCGCCGGTTCACGACGTCGGTCATCTGGATGCGGGAGCGCAATTCATTAGTCTGCACCTGCACCGCGAAAATGGAAACCTCGCTGGTCTCGAGATCATCGAGAATTTCACGCGGCAAGTCTTTCAGCGGACGCGGCGCGAGTTCCTCCAGAACCCAGGCGTGATAGGGTGAGCCGAGCTTTTCGAGTTCGGCGGCAATGGCCGCTGCAATTTCGATGGTCGCCTCGTCGGTGATGACGCAGACGCGCTCGGAAGGCTGGACGCGCAGGCAAACATTCACCGCGTTGTAGGCGCCCGGAGTAAATTCGGCGTCGAAGGGAACTTTATTCAATTGGATGTGATTGTGATCGACGGAAATGCTCATTAACCTATTTTTCGGACGGCCGCCGGCTCTTCGCTTTCTGCCAGCCCCGCTTCGGTCTCCTCAATGATGTAGTCGACTACTTTCTTCAGATCTCCGGTTTCCTGGAAGACTTTTAGCTGCCGGTCAGCGCCGCTGCCGTGCTCAAGGATCTCGTGGATATAATTCAATTCCTCCCGGGAATCGAGTTCGTCGACAACATCGTCGATGAATTCCAGATACTCGTGGACCAGATCGCGAGCCGGAACTTCCTTCTGCTTGCCGAAATCGATCAGCTTGCCGTCGAGGCCGTAGCGCGCGGCACGCCACTTGTTCTCCATGATCAAGGCGCGGCGATAGAGACGGAATCCCTGATTCGCTGTATAGAGCTTGTAGAGCTTCGCCACGGTCGCTTGAATAAGAGCCGCGATCGCGATGGTCTCGTCGGCGCGCATCGGTATGTCGCAGACGCGAAACTCGATTGTGTTGAAAAACGGATGGGGCCGGATGTCCCACCAGATCTTCTTCGCATTGTCGATGCAGTTCGTCTTGATCAGCAGCTTGATGAAGTTTTCGTACTCGCCCCAGCTGGGGAAGTAGTCGGGAACGTTGGTCCGAGGAAACTTGTCGAAAACTTTGCATCGGTAGGATTTCAGGCCTGTATTCATTCCCAGCCAGAAGGGCGAATTCGTCGAGAGCGCGAGGATGTGTGGCAGGAAATACCTCGCGTGATTCATCATGTGGATCGCCGTTTCGCGATCCTCGATGCCGACGTGCACATGCAGACCAAAAATCAGGTTAGCGCGAGCCACCAGTTGCATGTCTTCGACAATATTCTTGTAGCGCTGGTCGGGATGAATTTCCTGCGTGCGCCAGTCCGAAAAGGGATGCGTCGCGGCTGACGCCAGCCGTAAGCCGTTCTCACGCGCCAGTCGCACCATGTTGCTGCGCAGCTTCTTGACCTCGGCCTTCGCTTCTTTGATGTTCTGACAAACCGAAGTCCCGACTTCCACGACAGACTGGTGCATCTCCGCCTTCACCCGCTCCTGAAGAATCATCTTGCCCTTCTCCAGGATCTCGGCGTTGATGTGCGACCGCAGATCCCGGGTGTCGGGATCTATGGTCTGATATTCCTCTTCAATTCCGATGGTGAAAGTCGGCTGCATCAAGTCTCTCTCTTCAGAGTGTTGCCAAGTCTTGTATGCCTTGTCATTCCGAGCGAAGTCGAGGAACCTGCTGTTCGCCGGCAGCTCCAAGTGCCGGGAAGTTAAACTAGTATAGCAATCCCGGATAGCAACCCCGGCCGCCACAACCCGCTAGTCCCATTCCTTGTTTTCCTTGACCCGTGCCCTCACGATCTTCTTCAACAGAGTGTCGGGCAGTGGCTTGTCCGGTGGGAACTGGATCGTTCCTTTTGAAGTGCGAAGGCCCTTTAGTTCTTTTTCAAACCGGTCGAGCACGCCGGAGCCGGTAGGGAAGAGGCTGCAATGCTTCTTGAAGGCCGCGTATCCCACCAGCATGCCGTTGTACTTGAACATCGGCATCCCGTAGCTGATGACCTCGATAGTCTCGGCTGGAACCACCGATTGAATCACTTTGCGGAGATGCTCGAGTGTGGTGCGGGCGGGCTCAGGAATGCCCGCCAGATATTCCTCGACGTTCTTTGGTACTGGCTTGCCTCTCATGACAACACTATTTTGAGCCTTTACTGCGCTTCCGCGCGGCAACCCACTCCGGTTCGCCTTTGCGCTCAGGTTTGTGAGCGGGCCCTCCTCGCAGAAATTCGGCCCAGCGCAACTCCTTCACCGGATTCTCCCCATTTAGGGCCATCTTCACCGCCATCTCTGCGACAGCATTCACGATCCAGTCAAAGTTCTCCTGACCGACTGAGGTGATCTCGGCGTCCGGGGCGGGATTCAGGAAGTCGATAGCGTACGGAATTCCGCTTTCTACCGCGAACTCGACGGTATTCAAGTCGTAGCCCAGTGCGCGGCAAAGGATTAGGGAGTCTTTTTCAATGCGCGCCCTCAAAGCCGGTGTCGAAGGGGGCGGGTTCCCCTTCACGTAGCGCTCATGATGCGGCGCCTTCGGATCGTACTTCATGATGTGAACTTTTTCCTGTCCGACGACATAACAGCGGTAATACTCATCGAATTCAACCCCGCGCTGCAGGGTCATGCACAGGTCGCCGGTCTGGTTGTAGTGATGGAAGAATTCTTCCGGGGAATGAACTTTGTAGACGTGCTTCCATCCACCGCCGGAATAGGGCTTCAGAAAGGCGGGGAAGCCGACATAGTCGAACAGTTCCTGCCAGTTGAGCGGGAAAATCAGGTTCCGCATCGATTTGTCGGTGGTGCCTTCGGGATGCTTGTTGTGGGGCAGGATGACAGTCGGCGGAATTGCTACGCCCATCTTGTGCGCCAGCGCGTAGTTGAAGAACTTGTCGTCGGCTGTCCACCAAAAGGGATTGTTGACGACGATCGTCCCGTGCAGCGCGGCGTTTTTCAAATAGGCGCGATAGAACTGGATGTCCTGGGATATCCGGTCGATGATGACGTCATACTTTTTCGGCTCATCCATGCGGACGCCGCCGATTTTCACGAATTCAGCCCCGACTCCATCGATCTTCATCGAGTTGATCTTCTCGACGACAGCCGGCGGAAACGTATTCTCCATGCCAAATAGAATTCCGATTTTCTTCACGACACAATCTCCATTCCTAAATTGTCATCCTGAGCGAAGCGAAGGATCTGTGTGTCCCCAGCCACATTAATTGATGTTCCCACCAATTCGTTTTCGATTACCTCGCACCGATGGGTACGTAACTTTCTACTTGCGCCTGTTTGCGATAAACACCAAAGAAATAAACAACGGTGCCAAATGGTGCAGTAAAGAAAAAGAAAACAAACCAAAGTATCTTGGTGCTGGTGGGGGAACTATCCTCACGGGCACAAAAGGCCATCATCCCAAACAAAATTACCAAGGAGGCGGGTGCCCCAAGAAGACCCACTGAACCACCTAATATTCGCAACACTAGCAAGCCGCCAGGAGATGCTGCAATTTTAGAGAACCAAGGTGTCAGCATGAAAGCCATGAACACGCCCATGCAAACAACGATCCAGGCCGCGTAACGGAATAACCTAAATGTCCTCCGAGACCGAAGCAAACCAGACACCTTTGCCCACCTTGTGTCCTCAAAAATACTTTCCCGCCATCCTCAGCCATAGCGGCCAGTCATGTTTCGAATTATCGTTCCACACGTCGAGCCAATTGGGAATCGCCTTGTTGTTCAGGATTGCTGAAAACTTGACGTTTTGGTCGAGGCAAATGTCCCAGTCCGCGGAGCCGAGCACGATTTTCATCTGGCGGTAGCGGCTTAAAAACCAGTCGTCCGACATATTCGGTACGAAGTCGGGAGGATTGTTGAAGTAGCAATCATTGTCGTAGTAGCCGTCCAGGAACTGATGGATATCGAAGGCACCGCTCATGCTGACGCAATGTGTGACCACATCCGGATGCTTCAAAGCAAAATTGACCGCGTGATACCCACCAAAGCTGCACCCAGTCGTAGCCAGTTGCCAGGCCTGATTCTTCCACCGAATGAAAGGCAGGAATTCGTGGAGGAGGTAACGTTCGTACTGTAAATGCCGGAGCACCCGCACCCGCGGATGGACGCTTTTGTTGTACCAACTCTCGGTGTCGACGGCGTCCGGACAGAATACTTGCAGCTCGCCACGATCGACCTTGTTTGACAGCACGCCAATCATTCCGCGATCTTCGTACTCGAAAAATCTCCCCATCGAGGTAGGGAAGACGAGCAAAGGCGTTCCGGCGTGCCCAAAAACGAGGGCTTCCATGTCGCGGTGGAGTTCCTGACTGTAAGCTTTGTGATATTCGCGGTTCATCGAGAATGAGAAAGGCCGATCGTGGAGACGACAGCAAACCGTCTCCCTTGCAGCCGAAGTATCTTACCCGATGAAGAGCAGAAAACCCTAGAAGAGCGTCCGCGCAGAAAAATGCCCGCTCCTGTCGGAGCGGGCTCGCGATGGGGAAAAACCTTCCGGGTTCTAGGACCCGTTCGAACAGACGCCAAGGGACTCGCCCTGGAAGCTCAGCCACCCGTTGACCGACGTGCTAGTTGGAGCTCCGAAATACGGCAGGGTGACGAGATCTTGCAAGTTGTAGGTAAAGCCGTGAAGAACGTAAGGATAGCCGCCGTAGTTGGCGTTTCCTTCGAGCGGATCGCCTACTTCGAGAATGCCGCACGGCGTATTGTTCCCGTTGTAGTTAACGGTGAGAGGATCATCGGCCCACTCGCCGACTTCGTGCGACAGCGCTGACACATCTTGCGAGAAAGCGCCGACATGATCCACATAGGTTGCTTCCGCATACGATTGTGGATTGCTCGTGCTGCCTTCCGAGCTGTGGTATCCGCCAATGCAGCATTGCCCGCCCTGTGTCAGATAGGTGTCATACAGCAAAAAGATCGGAAACTGGTTGGGTTGAATTCCGAGCTTGCTGATGAGGCCCGGGATCTGCGAATCAAACCAGTTGATATCGACTTCTGCTGCCGTGAATCCAAAAGGCGAACCGGTTTTTCCGTAGGTTTTGGTTGGGCTGAGACTCTGCTCGGCGAGCACTGTCGCGCTCAGCAGCAGGTGAGAGTTCGTGTCCGATTTCACCGTGCCCCAGAAATTGGCGCGTTGGAATGCATCGATGTACTGGGTTGTTCCAACGTTGACCCCGCCTTGCGTATACGTCGTCGTCGAATCAAAAATCGGCGACAGCAGCGTATTGTTCGTCACTGTGTTGCCGTTCGAGAGAACGTGCGAGGGATCATATGTTGTCTTGGTACCGTTGCGGGCAGTGATCATAATCTTGACCGGAATGATGTAGGTCGTGATCGTAGCAGTGGAATTGGTCGAGGGAGCGGCGCCGACCATGTTGTAGCTGTAGTTGGTGCTGCCATAGGTGAACGATCCGTTCCAACTCTGCAACGAAGCCGCAGGTGCAACTACGTCGGTCCGAAGGTGCGGGGGCATCACGGTGTACATCGCGCGTGGATTCTCGATTTCAGCGTCCTGGGCGGAGGCGCCGGAAATCAACACCGGGCAAGTAAACAAGCACAGCAGAGCAATCGAACTGAGGCAAACGTTTCTACTTTTCGTCATAGTGAGCTTTTCTCCTTGGGAGGTTCTTTCTGACCAAGTGACGCGGCGAAAACTGCGCCCGAATGATCTCGGGTCCAGATTTTCTAATGTCTGAGTAAAGCGCGAGTCAATGTAGAAATGTTTTGAGACCGTGTCTTGTTCTGTTTTTGTAAATCGGCTGCGTCTTTTCGTGTTTCGTAAAAATCGCGAACACCCGTATAAATGATCAGGATTTTCCCTATGCCCGTTTAAAAAGTTGAACGTGCAAAGAAAAAACCCGCTTCTCGCGAAGCGGGTTCTCCGACGAAAAAACGTTACTGACTAGCCCCCGTTCGAGCAAACCTTCAAGTTGAAGGGATTGCTCTGGAACGTCATCTCGTTGTTTACCGAGGTGCTCGCAGGAGCGCCGAAATAAGGTAGGTACGACAAGATCCTGCAGGTTATAGGTGGAACCGCCGAGCGTGTACGGGAATGCTCCATAGTTCGAGAAGCCTTCCTCGGGATCGCCCACTTCGAGAATCCCGCAGGCAACAGTATTACCGTTGGTGTTCACGACGAGCGGATCGTCCATCCACTCCCCCGATTCGTGCGAAAGAGCGGAGACGTCCTGCGCGAAGATTCCAGGGCGTGCTGATGTAGCTGAAGGCGGCATAGGCCTGCGGAGCTGAAGAGCTGCCGAAAGCGCTGTGATATCCGCCGACGCAGCATTCACCGAACTCCGTCAGATAGGAGTTGTAGATGATGAACACGGGTAGGGAATTAGGTACGATCTGCGTGTGACTCGGTGATATACCCCTGCAGCTGCGAGTCATACCAGTCGATGTCGGCCGTTCCAACGCGTGATGCCGAATTCGGTGGCAACCGCGCCGTCAGCCGACGGAACAGTCAGGGTCAAGGTCGGCAACGTGGTGGGTTTTCCCAACAACTGGTGGTATCCGGTCTTGGTCTTTACGGTGCTCCAGAAGTTGCCGCGCTGGAATGCATCTTCATACTGGGTGGTGCCCATATCGACACCGCCCGACTTGAAGTCCAGGTTGTTATAGATCGGAGAGGACGTGGTGCTCGTAACTGCCGTCTGTCCGTTCTTCAGTTTGGTCAGCGGGCTGAAGGTGGTCGTGCCCTTTTTACCCGTGAACTTCAGAACCACGGGGATGATGAAGACCGGGATCGTGGTGGATTTGCCCGTCGAAGGAGCCGCGCCCACCATGTTGTAGTTGTAGGTCGTCTTGTTGTAGACGAACGATCCGTTCCAGGTGGTGAGAGGCGTTGCAGGCTTCGCAACGTCATAACGCAGAACTGGCTTCAGACGTTCGAACATCGGGTGCGCCGGCATGGTATCTGCTTCCTGGGCAAATGCGGCGCCTGTCACGCAGGCAATCACTGTGAGCGCAGCCAGCAGGCTGAGCACACTGAGTCGTTGCTTCATAGTGAATCGCTTCTCCTTAGGGTTAGTTGAGCAATCTACTTGTTGGAACAAGAGCCAGAGGATTCTGTTGGAGTCCGGAGTTCCACAAATCTCCAGGACACTGGGAACAAAAGATGAGTTCGATTTTGCTTACGTTTACAGGGCCTGTCAACCGTGAATGTTTTTGCAACATCATTGTTTAGGCGCCGGAGTGCCAAAATAATCCAGATTTCGAGATCCTTTGTCATCAAAAAGTAAAAAGTTTTTGACATTGATCGGAATTTGCAGGTTCCGGAGGTGTCCCGTCTCGTGTCGAGAGTGGTCTCAACTCCGCGCGAGGGTGCTTCGATCAACGGAGATCGAAGGGACGGCGGCACAGAGCATCGTTTGCACAGGACTGCGGGCGAGTGAAACTTACTTCTTGTACCAGAAGATCGCCAGCGCAACGAGTGCAACCGTGATGATCCACAGAATGATGTCTTTGCTGCGACTTTTTTCTTTTTCCTGGGCCATAAAGAGGAATACAGCATACCCGAAACCGGGCTTCAAGGGGCGTGTTGATTTACCCGCGGAACTAAGGAGTTACGGTCTGGATGTGGCGCTGCCCGGGGTCACCCGTTTATATCCGGTGAACTTCACAACCTCACGCACATGAATCGACTGAACGCCGAAATGGAGCGTATCGTCGACCCTGGCGTAGGCGGGGAACCAGTTTCCGTCAATGAACTGCCGGTAGCCGACAAACGTGGGACGAATGTCGAGTGGCTGATTTTTCTTCCCGTGGACGGCGTCGGGCACGCTCTTACCGCACAGCTTCACAATCTGCAGATCACGGTTATCCACCCATAAGCGTCCTCGAAAATAGTGGGTGTTTTTCTCTTCTTTCTTCGGGGCGACGTGGAAGACGTATGTATCGAGGTCGTCGACATGCTGCTGGCCAGCGTAGGTCAGGTCGTAATGCGAAGCCTCATCCGTCGTGAGGAGCCAAGGCATGAACACTCGGATATCTTCCATGTCGCGGTCGGAAAGCTTGACACGTATGGTCGGCTCCTCCGAATAGGTAACGTTTTCCACCCGCTTGCCTTTGTCGTCGTAGGAAATTTGGGTGATCTGATGAAACTGTCCGTCAACTTTTGTCTCGTCCAAGGTTTGAACGAGGACATCTTGGGTAAAGGTGTAATGCGAGCGCAAATCTCTCAGCGCGGTTTCCCGCGCAGTAAACCTCTGGACCAGTTCTTGAGCGGTTACCGACTTCGGCTGAGCCGTATCCAACCCGTCATTTCCCTCCATGCAATCAGTTTGTGCGTTCGCTTGCGAGAGGGGAGAGGTGGCGATCCAGAGAGTTGCTGCAATGAGCACGATCCAGGAACAATTAAGCTTCGGACGCGGCGTCGCCGACGGAGCCAATTCTAAACGCTGAAGCATTCTGCCAAAACATACACCGCCGATGAGCCTTAAGCAAAGACAGGGAAACCAGCGGAACTCGTCAAATCTGTCGATATGTCCAGATTACGTCCCTTGCAAGTGAAAAGTCTTGCGTATTGCCTGACTAAATTACCGCAAGTGGTTGATTAATATATGGATAAGTTTGGGCGGGTGGTTGCACTAACCAAGGGCGAGTTTGGACACAACACTATGAAAACCACATTTCTTGTCATGTTCATTCTGTGCGCTTCAGCTGCTTTTGCTCAGAATGGCTCTGTTCTATCGAATGAGGTCTCAATCACCCAATTCAACCAACATACCCAGCATGCAGAGTTCCATGCGATGGGAGCTGAGAATCCTCTGGTGGGGGGTGCGTCGGACGCATACAGCTACGGGCAAGGAGAGCAGCCGTTGTGGCAGTTCGGGCCGGTTTCTGTCCCAACGCCGTTGGGCGACGTCGCTCGTGCCTATCGCAAAGAGAAGACGGCCGCGAAGAAGGCTGAGTTCGTGTACGAAAAACAAGGTTCCTAATCCTTCGTGAGTCATGGGGTCGACGCGCCTTTGAGGGTGACGACTGACCCCATGACAGCGTAAATTCGCCTCTGGCCCACCCTCTGTTCCTTAATCCTGTTGTAAGTCCTTCGTTGGACGTGGATACACAAAACGATTCCGCCCCCTCCCGCATCTCAGAAAAAGAATTAAAATTCAAAGGACCACTGCTCTGAGTCTGGTGGCATCCGCGGAAGTGTTCACTTTTTTCCCGACAAGGGAGGGTTAGCAGGGATGAGGCGCTGCAAAACGCATCTGGTGCAAGTGTGTTTATTTCTTCTGGCTGCGGTTCCGGCCTATTGCCAACGAGGCACGTTCGGTGTCGACGTCGGCCAAACGTCGGATAAGTTCGGCGCACTCTCTTCCGTTTCAGGCCTGGAGGCTGATGTCGAGGGTCAGTTTGCAGTCTTCCAGTCCAATCCCAAGACCGGGAGGCCGGCCATTATTGCCGGAGGCGAGATTCGCCTTCCCACCGACACCCAGAATCATGCGAAGGAATTCGCCGTCTTCGGAGGTCCCGAATTTCAATTTCACGACTTATCGATTGGGATCGATGCGCAAGTTCGGAAGATTTACCTGCCTCCGGCGAATGTCGACAATCAGGTCTTCGTTCGATACAAGCTGGAACTTTTGGAGATTCCTGTAGTTTTGAAATACAAATTTCTTTCTTCGAAGCGCGCTTTTGTCCAAGCGGAAGGAGCGCCGGAGTTTGCGCCACACTATCGCTCCGCAGGTTCGCTGTCTCCGTTACCGCATCCGGATCTGGATCACGGATATTTTGTGAGGGGAAGTGTGGGTTATAACTTCGGGAAATGGTATGCCAAAGCGAGCTATGAAACTCGCTATTTCAAATTCGTCGACAATCAGAACAATCCGAATGGGCTCTACAACTGGAGGAGCAATCTAATCACTGGCGGGGTGGGTTTCGTGTTCTGACGATCTTGCTTTAAAAGATCCGATCAAATCTAAGCACTGAAAATTGAATATTGGTGGGAGCCGGCGACCTTCTTCAGTTCCGGCCTACCCATTAGAAGTTGCTCAAGTTGTGGATTGTGATAGAGCAGATAGACTGGGCGCGGATTCTTGAACAGGCTGTGCGAGATGTTCTCTAGGACCTTGCCGAGAACGGATTCTGAAAACGGATTGAAGAGATAGATCACGAGCGGGCCGTCCGGCAGAGGAAACGAGCTACCATCGGCGCAGATGGATTCCAGCGCAAAGCACTTCTGCGAGTCGGCTTTGTAGCACGACAAATTGTCCAGAGCGATTCGATTGAGCGCCGGGAGCAATTCCACTCCTATGACTCGCTGAAACGGATAGTCGGAAGCCATCAAGAGCGTTCGTCCCTTTCCCGACCCTAAATCCAGGAATGTAAAGTCCGCGAAATTCAGTTTCGTTTGCTCGTTCAACACCGATAGGATTTCGTGAAACAGCGCCGGTTCGGTTGGCTGGTAAGGGGAATAGAGCACGCCCAGAAGCCGATCGCGCCATGCGACGGCACCGCTCGTCGTGTTGACGCGATAGTCCCAGTCATAATCCGAGTCTCCGAATCGTTGCCGGAGGCGCCATGGGGCCGAGTTTCGTGCGAACTCCCAGAGCGCGGCGATCAAGCTAATGGTTGCGGCGACAGCGCCAGAGCGAGATGCGTTATCTCGCCAGTATTGGCGAGCTGCTGGAAGGATTCTGGGTTGGGAAGGGTCGGATGACGCCATTGTTAGTTTCGCTATCGCAAGCCATCATACGAAATCTGCGAGACTAAGTTGACGATAGGCAATGAAGGAAATCTGGTTGCACAACGCCCTTAGGAGCTGGAGTGGAGTTTGGGCTGCACCGGGGGCACGTATCCGGCGGGAAATCCCTTCTTGATGAAGGGGAAATCGTCCGGCTTCTGTACCTGGATGCGTCCCTCGGCTGTCATTTGGTACGGATTCCCCTCTGGATCGACCGGAACGCCAGGCATATGTTCGGCGCGGGCGAGTTCTCCGATGCTCGTGGGTAGACGCCCGGTGCGTTCGCCGAAGCGGCTGACGGCAGCTTGCAAGTTGGTCACGTCTTCATCCACCTGGATGGATCGCAGATGTGCGACCGCGTTCTGCCGGACATAGGGTTCCTGGGCCGAATCGTAGGTAGCGCTCCACAGCATGCGAGCCGTCGCATAGTCCCCGGCGTGTTCGTTCATCATCGCCGCCAAGAGCTTTAAATAGGGATGGGCATTTGGGACTTGCGCGCCGCGAAGAAATACTACTGCTGCTTTCTTGTAGTCCTTGAGTTCGGTGTAGTAAACGAAGCCGAGATTGTAATAAAGATGCCAGTTGTCAGGATTCTGCCGGATCCCATACTCCATAAGATCGATGGCGCGTTGTGGTTCCCCGGCTCCATTCGGGGGATTGGGCGCTAGAAAGCTGGCGCCGAACTGATATGCAATCAGCAAGTGCGGGTCGAGCGTGGTGGTGATTTCGAGCAACGGCGCGAGTTCGTTGTACGTCATGGCGTGTTCGTAGTGACGGTGTCCGAAGTACTGCACGACGCGCGTCCAGTAAATGCAGGCCATCAGTCCGTTAAAGCCGAGACTGGCTCGTTTCACCGCTTTCGGTGAGGTGATGTAGAGCGAATCCTCCGGGTTCTCCAAAGGTCGCAGTTCGTCGATTCGGTGCAGCGCGAGCACCGACGCAGCCATCGATACCGTCAGGCACACGGTAGCGAAAACGTTGGTGCGTTGGCGGGCGGTCATTGAGGCGTGCTCCAGGCTGAAATCACCGCGATCATTTCAAGTTCCTGCGCTCGAAAATCAGGACTGCCCCGCTGAGAGTCATCACCGTATAGAAAAGCGCGTATACGGTGTTCTGAAGGATCAGTTGCGCTGCGATCGGCTGCTGATGCGCTACGGCGTTGATTACATTCAGCGCCGAGAAATTCGGTACAAGGTAAGCGGCCGCAGTCACGAACCAGCGGGTGATCCCGTGAGTCAGGCTGGCAAACCCGCGGAGATCATCAGCAAAGCTGCCCACGATGAAAAGCGAGAAAGCGAAGACTGCCGACAGAAGCGGAGACGAGAACGTCGAGAAAAGCAATGCGATCGCGCAGACAATCAAGAATTCCAAAATGATGAAGAAAAGCGCGACCAGGATGAACGCGTCGCTCGCAGCGAATTTATGGGCTATGTAAAGGAGGGCGCCAAAGACGCCGATCGCCATGAAGAACGTGTTTACCGTAAGCGTGCCGGCAAGCCCGAAAAACTTGCCAACCACGAACTCCCAACGACGAACCGGCCGCGACAAGACCGTGTACAGGGTCCGTTTTTCGATTTCTTTCGATACCAGTCCGATGCCGATGAAGATGGCAATGACGATGCCGAACAGCGAGACTGCTGTGAGGCCAAGGTTAACGACAACGAGCCGTTCGATCCCGATCGAAATCTGTCCCACAAAGATCGCACCGCCGGAAAGCAGGAGGGCGAAAGCAATCAGGTTGTACAGAACGCGATCGCGGACGGCTTCGCGGAAGGTATTTGAGGCGATAGAGTAGATGCGGGCGTTCATGCCAGTGTCCCCGCTGTGGTTTGAGAATGTTGCAGCTTTTCCACGAAGTATGCTTCGAGCGATGTGCGCAATGGCGTAATCGAGATCAACCGAACGCGTTCGCGCCGAAGGGCGTCGATTGCCGCGTCCTGCTGCCGCTCCGAGATTACTGCCCGAACTTTGTCTCCGGAGATGCGGCACTCTGCGCCGAGCGCCTTCATCGACGGTGGTACGTGCGCGCCCTGCCAGATGATTTCCACTTTTCCCTGAACGTTGGAGGTCAATTCATCCACGGCACCGACGCCGCGCAGTTCTCCTTTATGAATGATGGCCACGCGGTCGCATAGAGCTTCCGCGTCGGAGAGGATGTGTGTGGAGAAAAATACCGTGGTTCCTTCCTGCTTAAGCTGTTCCATAAGGTCACGAACTTCGCGTCGGCCCAGCGGATCAAGGCCAGACATTGGTTCGTCAAAGAAAACGAGCTTGGGCTTGTGTAGGATCGCCTGGGCGATTCCGGCGCGCTGCAACATTCCCTTGGAGAATTTTCGCAACTGCACACCTTTAACATCAGTGAGGCCAACGCGCTGCAATACTTCGTCAATCCGCCGCTTGCGATCTTTGGCAGGAACTCCGGAAAGTTGTCCGTAGTAATCCAGCAGTTCGTGCGCGGTGAGGTAGTCGTAGAAGTACGGTTGCTCGGGAAGAAACCCGATCTGGGCCTTGACCTCGGGTTCCATCCAATCTCGCCCGAGAATGCGGGCGGTCCCTCCGGTCGGAAACACCAGGCCCATCAGCATCTTCAAAGTTGTGGTCTTGCCGGCGCCGTTCGGTCCGAGGAAGCCGAAGATTTCTCCCTCTTCCACAGTGAGATGGAGCGGTTGCAGGGCGCGCTTCGGGCGTTTATGCCAGAAGCCCACCATGTAAGTCTTTTCGAGCCCAAGGATTTCGATCGCGGACATAGTGAAAGCAGCCAGAAGCGCGTGTTCGACGCGCGTGATTCCCTAATTCTTAAGAATAATTATATGCAAGGCTCCCCATTTGTGAACCTCTGGCGGGGTTACGACAGTCACTTCAAATACTCTCTGGAGTGAGACAAGAAATAAGCGGATGAACCTAGTTGTTGAGGAACCACTGAGCCTTGTTTTGGGCCTCCGACCAGTTCTTGGAGAGGCGTTCGGCCCGGGCAAGCGCTGCACTCGCGTCGCTCTGGCGGCCAGATTTTTGCAAGGCCGTCGCGAGCAGCAGGTAATCAAAGTCGCTCGGAGCGGCGGTGGCGTTGCGGGAAAAGTATTCGACGGCGGTGGGAAAATCGGCCTCCCGGTAAGCGAGCAGCCCTAAACCCATCAGAGCATATGGGTCATTCGGGTCGAGTTGCAGCGCCTGGGTGTAAGCCTGTTTTGCTTCGGGTTTCTTGCCGAGTTGAGTGTTGGCAATCCCTAGATCCCGGAACGCCATTTCGCGTGCGACGCGGTCGCTGGTCCCGTGAACCACTCGTTGTGCATCCGTGATCGCACCGTCGATGTGGCCGTGACGTAATTCGTAGTCTGCGAAGTACACGACCTGTGTCAACGGATACGCGTGCAGTTGCTCGGCCTCTAGGTATTGCGCCATAGCTTCCTCGTGCTTGTCTTCTTTGGTGAGGACCTCGGCCAGATAGGAATGCGCCATGAAATTGCGAGTCGTCACGCTGAGCGAATATCGCCACAAAGTCTCGCTGTCGTGCCAATAACTGACTTGCCGGGGCGTGATCGCAGCTGCGCCCGCAATCGCGAGGCAGGCTGGCACCGTCAGCCAGCGCGGAGAAATGTGCCAGTGTCTTGCCGCTTCGGCGATCGTCCAAGTCGCCATCCAAAACAATCCGATGAACGGGATGTAGGCATACCGATCGGCCATCGCTTGATCTCCGACTTGAATCACTCCGATCATTGGAACAAGAATTCCCAGAAACCAAAGCCAGCCGACGAGTAGAAAGCGCTTTTTCGAGAGGAGGATGAGGATCGTGACCAAGACTAGAAACACGCCTGCGGCCAGACTTTGCATCCATGAAATCGTATTGCCCGGGTGCGGATAGGCAGGCGAAAGATTGACGGGCCAAAACGCATGCCCCACATAGCGAGCATAGGAAAGCAGCGCGTTTGCGACCCTTACGGGCAGGGAATAGTCGGCATCATGCACGGCGCTGTGTTGCGCCCGCATAGTCAGAAAAGCATCGCCGGCTGCAAGGGCGAGAAACGGTATTTTTTCGAGCGCAAGCCAGCCAAACGTCGCAGGAGCAAACTGCGACGCGCCATCCATGGTCCGGCGCGAGCCAAAGCGCTGTAGCGGCCAGTAGTCCCACAACAAGAGGACGCAAGGGAAAGTGATCACCTGTGGTTTTGCCATCAGGGCCAGCGCAAACAGAGCCGCTACGGAGCCGTAACGGCGAATGGAAGGGCGTTCCGCGTACCAGCTGTAGGCCATTAAGGCGAGCAGGAAAAACGTCATGCTGAGAACGTTCTTGCGCTCGGAGGCCCAGGCCACGGACTCCACATTCACTGGATGCACCGCAAAGAGAGCTGCGACGATTAAACTTCGCCAGGTAAAGCCAGTCACTCTCTGTAGCAGCAGAAAAACAAGGATCGCATTGAACGCGTGAATCAGCGCGCTCATGTAGTGCTGGCCAGCCGCATTCTTGCCGAATAATTCCCAGTCAACGACATGGGAAATCCACGTTACGGGATGCCAATTCTCACAATCGAACGTCGTCAAAGCCCACTTCAAGGTGGACAGGCTCAACCCGGCGTGGACATGATTGTTTTCGGTGACGTAGCCGTTGTCGTCCACATTAATGAACCCGTTATGAACGATTGGACTGTAGATGGCGAGGGTCACGAGCGCGAGGAGCAAAGACAGAACAAGAGTGCGGGTGCGTGCGGACGAAAATATCCCCGCCGCGGCGCTGCTGGACTCAGCGGGCAGGAGCACGTCCGCCGGAGACACTTCTGACCTCGTTCCCATAAAGAAAAATTATAAGAGCTAAGCGGCTTCAATTGAATGGGAGGTGGATCGGATGGAGTACTGACGTAACCCTGGTGCGTCCGCCGGAAACCAATGCCTTCGAGCTTTAAAGAAATCAGGCAGGAAGTTGGGATTCGCTCCCTCCTGGCTTCCTGCCTGCGTGAAGTTTTACTGCAGAGCTGTTACAGACGCTGAGCACGGCGGAGTAATCGCGCCAGTTGTGGACCGTACAACTCCGTCTTCGAACGAGCAGAAATACCGCGCTCCACTGAAGTTCACGTTCTGCGGAGTTGCGATGACGCTGTACGACGGAGTTACGCCAGCCACTGCGGGACTCGAGCCAACTGCCAAGGCGAAGGTGTAACCGCTTTTTGTTCCGCTGGCCAGAACACTGTCGATGAAACAGCCGCTGCTGGTCGATGGCACGCAGGTCGCTCCGACCGGGCCTCCGAGATAGGGAAGGCTCGTTGCGAAGCCGATACCGGGATATGCAGAGTTGTAGGAGACTTCGGCGGTGTTGATGCTGCGAACAGAGCCCACGGCCGAAGATTCGTTTGCCGAAACGCGCGCACGCGTCAGGGCCGGCACGGCGATGGCTGCGATGATCAGGATAATCGCCACTACGATCAACAGCTCAATCAGTGAGAAACCCTTATGTTTTCGCATCGGAGTTGGTCCCCTTGCCGTCTGTTCATTTTCCCCGTAAGGAGCGAATGAATCTTGCCATTCGTCTCGCGCCACTAAGTTGCTTGCACCTGGCGGGCCACTGTTGTTTTTTTTATCTTCTTCGTAAAACACTCATTTACTTGGGAATAGCCTGAGATCGAATCGGAACAAGTCGGTGCCTTGTGGAAATATCTCTGAGTGATGACAGTTTTTGTCATTTTGATCCCGCAGCGTGGCAGTAGCGAACTCGATAAGAAAAACAAGGGCAGCGAACCTTCGTTCGCTGCCCCTGGCCCATTCCCAAGTTGCTTTACAGCTAAGGAGAATTGGAACGTCTACTGAAGCGCAGTGGTGGTTGCGGCGCAAGGAGCCGTGATAGCACCGGTGGAGGAACGGACGACAGCATCTTCAAACGAGCAGAAGTAGCGGACGCCAGTCTGGTTCGGAGTCAACGGCGATGCGATGATGCTGTAAGACGGCGTTACGCCACCCACAGCTGCGCTGCCACCGATTGCCAAAGTGAACTTGTAACCGCTCTTGGTGCTGCTGGAAAGAACGCTGTCGATAAAGCATCCACTGCTGGTCGAAGGAACGCAGGCCGCACCCACCGGGCCACCCAGATATGGCAGCGAGGTGGCGAAGCCCAGGTTTGAATAAGCGGCGTTGTAAGAGATTTCGGCGGTGTTGATGCTACGAACGGAGCCCACGGCAGATGCTTCGTTTGCCGACATACGGGCGCGCATCAAGTTCGGAATTGCGATCGCTGCAATGATCAGGATGATGGCCACAACGATCAGCAGCTCGATCAGTGAAAAACCCCTCTGTTTCTTCATTATGATCTGAATCCTCTCGGTCGTCGGGTTCCCGCGGGGGCAGGAATAAAATTGGGCTTGCGATCTTGCAGTTTTTTAATGTGCATGTTCGAGGCCGATCTAAGGCCTTCGATAGCAATCCGTAGGTAGCTGATTGCAAAGGACATCAACCTAGGTTCAGGATCGGCAAGCTCATATTCATACCGAGGGTGACACTTTTTGGCAGTTTTTAGCGCGCGGAATGGCATCATGGAAGTCCTACCGCCGATAGGACTTAAAGACATTCATAAGCAGACGGCCGGAGGGCAGGAATCTACATTCGCTCCTCCGGCTTCCCTCAAGCTCTGAATTGAAACTACTGCAAGGCCGGCGTAGTGGCGGCACACGGAGCTGTGATGGCACCGGTCGATGAGCGGACGACCGCATCTTCAAACGAACAGAAATAGCGGACACCTGTCTGGTTCGGAGTCAACGGCGATGCGATGATGCTGTATGACGGCACCACGCCTCCGGCCGCCGCGCTGCCGCCGATCGCCAATGCGAACACATAGCCGCTTTTGGTACCGGTCGAAAGAACGCTGTCAATGAAGCAACCGCTGCTGGTCGACGGAACACAAGCCGCACCAGCAGGGCCACCCAGGTAAGGCAGCGACGTGGCGAAGCCCAAGTTTGAGTACGCCGCGTTGTAGGAGATTTCGGCGGTGTTGATGCTGCGGACGGATCCTACAGCTGATGCTTCGTTCGCCGACATGCGTGCGCGCATTAAGTTGGGAATAGCGATGGCTGCAATGATCAGGATGATGGCCACCACGATCAACAACTCGATGAGCGAGAAACCTTTCTGTTTAGGCATTCTGATTTAGTCCTCTCGAATCGGGTTCCGGTGGAAGGCGCGTCCACACCGGTCTCAGGGCGCCAACCGTTAGATCCTTAGAGTCAGCAAATTCCCGTCTTTTGGTCGATACCTATAATGAGCCAATTTCCGGCACATTACCACGACAGAATGAGCGAGAGGCGGGATCTTGCATTGGAAAATCCGCTAGGGGCGGGCGTTTTGGCGGCCTGGGTGACCATAATTACGGTTACAAGTCCTTTGAGGATAGGGACATCGGCGGGAACCGAGTCAAAAAAACAAGGGGCAGCGAACTTTCGCTCGCTGCCCCGGCTTTGTACCCTCCCCCAGGTACTTCGCCAAAACTAAGCCACGATTACTGCAGGGCCGTGGTGGTCGCGGCGCAAGGAGCGGTGATGGCGCCGGTCGAAGAACGGACGACCGCATCTTCAAACGAGCAGAAGTAGCGGACACCAGTCTGGTTCGGCGTCAACGGCGAAGCGATGATGCTGTAGGAAGGCACAACGCCACCCACGGCTGCGCTGCTACCGATCGCCAGAGCAAACACATAACCGCTCTTGGTGCTGGTGGACAGAACGCTATCGATGAAGCAACCGCTGCTGGTCGACGGAACGCAAGCCGCACCGGCAGGGCCACCCAAGTAAGGCAGCGACGTCGCGAAGCCCAGGTTCGAATACGCGGCGTTGTAGGAAATCTCAGCAGTGTTGATGCTGCGGACGGAGCCCACGGCCGAAGACTCGTTGGCTGACATACGCGCACGCATCAAGTTCGGAATAGCGATCGCTGCAATGATCAGGATGATTGCCACCACGATCAGCAGCTCAATCAGCGAGAAACCCTTCTGTTTACGCATCTCGATTTTTCCCTCGTTTGGATCTATTTTGAATTTGTCTGGTCACGTATGACGCAGTCGGCATGATATTGGCACTTGCCGGGCCAAACTCGCTAGTTACGTAAGTTCCAAGGCCCTGATCTGAAAGGCGTTTGTTTTCATTGCCGAATTAAACTTTCGAGTGCGTTTTAGACGTTTTTGACCTCGAAGATTGCCAAATTATGTCGAAGTCGCCGCCACTTTCTGTCAAAACGTGAGCTCAGGATAATGTGGCTGGGCGACATAGAAAGCCCATCGCCATTTCTGACGATTCTTCGTCTTCTTAATGTGGTCTTGATAATGCAATGCGAGATTCAGAACCGCTCTACGGAAAGGGACCTGGCCGCCCGCTCCGCAGCGGTCCGATCATTAGAAAGGCGAAGCCCCTCGTCATGAGCGCGAACCGCCTCTGGGTGGTGGCCGGCGAGGTCGAGCGCCCGGCTTAGTTGTAAATACGCGTCGGCGGTCGGCTGCAACTCGATCGAGCGCGAATAATCCTGGATCGCGACATCGAATTGGCCTTCGTCCGATGCCAGCTTTCCTACCTGCAGCCAGACGTTAAATCGCGTCGGATCAAGTTGAAGGGCATGGGTGAAGCTCTGCTGGGCTTTCGCGAAGTCGCCGGCCTGACGATAAGCTGAGCCAAGATTCGTATAGGTGTTGGCAAGGAGGCCGGGATTACTGGTCAGCCGCACTGCGGTTTCGTATTGTTGAATCGCTTCAGGGAGCCGGCCATTCTGATGTAGATACGTACCCATATCAGCGTGTGAGAGCGGGTCATTCGGCGCAATAGCCGCAGCTCTCTGAAAGTGGAGGAACGCTTCGTCCGGCCGGCCGGCCTGGATCAAAGCCCCACCCAAACCGTTTTCTGCGGCGAAATTGTTCTCAGTAACGTCCAACGTATGTGACCAGAGTGTGATGCTGTCTTTCCAATAACCAATTTGCCGGTAGCTCACGATGGAGAGGGCGCACAGCAGGACCGCGGCCGCGCCGGTTTGCAAATAGGTCTTGCTCGGGATCCGCGCACTGATCTCTGACGCTCCCCATACTGTCATGACAAAAATGCCAATCAGCGGAATGTAAACATAGCGGTCGGCCATGGCTTGATCTCCGACCTGGACCAGACCGATGACAGGCACGAGCGTGCCGAGAAAGAAAAGCCATCCCACAATTAAGTAACGATGGCTCCGCAATTTTGTAAACGCGACGGTAGCAATCAGGAGCAGCGCGGCTGCGGCGGTCACTTTCCAGCCTGCCAGGCTTGCGCCCGGATGCGGGTAGATGTTCGCCAAACGCGCCGGCCAGAAGGCTTTCCCGAGATATGCCGCGTAGGAATAGATAGCGTTTTCAAGCCGAACACTGAACGGGAAGCGTTCAAAGGTTGTAACTGCTCCCGCTTTGCGTTGCGCTACGACCGTGATGATGCAGTCGGCGGCCGATATCAAGAAGAGCGGGATTTTTTCGATGACAAGCTTCGAAGCAGATGCTTGCGAAAAGCCGAGCGCGGCTCCCGCCTTTCCTGACAAAAACCGCCTGAGAGGCCAATAGTCCAGAAGCAGCAACACGAAGGGTAGCGTGACCAGCATCGACTTCGACGCCAGTCCGAGGGCGAACAAAACGACGACGGCGAGATACCGTTTCACCCCGGGCTTCAGGGCGTACCAGCCATAGGCCCCCAGCGCCAAGAAAAAGAATGCTGTGCTCAGAACATTCTTCCGCTCCGAGATCCATGCGACAGATTCGGCATTGATGGGATGCACCGCGAATAGGGCCGCGACCGCGAAGCTCAATCCGAGACGTCCCGTCGCACGTGCGAGCAGCCAGAAAAGAAGAACGGCGTTCAACGCATGGAGCAAGACACTGGTGAAATGGTGTCCACCCGCATTGAGTCGGAAGAGATCATAGTCGAGCGCGTGTGACAGCCACGTGACCGGATGCCAGTTCGCGTAGGTCGAAGTGAAGGCCCATGTGACTGTATTCCACGTCAATCCAGCCCGGACATGAGGATTCTGGAGGACGTACATACCGTCGTCGTAATTCAGGAAGCCAAAGTGACTGGTCTGTCCGTAAAGCAGCAACACAGCGGCAAACAGCAGAAGCGAGAGAACAAGCCGGCGCTTCTCAACGGAATCAAATAGCACCGGTCGCGAAGCTCGCGCCGGGATCGTCGATTCGGTTGGGGCGGACGGCATAATTTTCATTTAACCACAGTGAACATGGGCTCAATCCATACCGTTGGCACCAAGGTAATCGTGTTTCGCGGATTGTCGATGGCGTAATCCGAGTTCTTTCGGAAGTCACAGGGCCGTCGCCTTGACGTAGAATGTCCCGCAAGTTTCCCAACCATCTTCATGACAACCGAGTCCAACCCCTTAGATATCGACGCGGATATTTCTCGCGCCTGGACGCTTCCCTCCAGTCTCTACACGTCAGCGGAGAGTTACGCAGACGAACAAGAGAAAATATTCTCCCGAACCTGGCAGGTAGTCGGTCATGCCTCTCAGGTTGCGAATCCCGGCGACTACTTCACTAAAGAACTCGTGGGAGAGCCGCTGCTGCTGGTGCGCGGCTCCGATGGCAAGCTGCGTGGCTTCTACAACGTATGCCGTCACAGGGCCGGACCTCCTGCGGAGGGATGCGGATCGCGCAAGCTTTTTCGCTGCGGTTATCACGGATGGACCTACGGTCTCGATGGTGCCTTGATCCGCACGACCGAGATCGAGGGAGTCGAGGGATTCCGGCCCGAAGATTTTGCGCTTGCGCCGGTCCGAACCGAAGAATGGTTCAATCTCGTCTTTGTGAATCTCGATCCGCAAGCAACGCCGCTGCGAGGCAGTCTCGGGGAGTTGCTTCCGCAAACTGAGAAGTTTCCGTTCGCGGAAATGAAACTTTTTGAGCGCCGCACGTACGACATGAAGTGCAATTGGAAGACGTACGTGGACAATTATCTTGAGGGATACCATCTGCCGAGCGTCCATCCCGGACTCAATCGCGAACTCGATTACAACGCATATGTCGTTGAGCCCTACTCCCGCCACGTACGACAGTTCAGTCCGATTCGAGGAGCGCAGCCTGGGGATGCCTCGCCGCGACGCTACAAGGAAGCGCGCGAGGACTTAACTACCGATTATTTCTGGATTTTCCCCAACTGGATGCTGAACTGCTATCCGGACAACGTTTCCTTGAACATTGTTCTGCCGCTCGAACCAGAACGCTCTCTCGCAATTTTCGAGTGGTATCTGCCCGAGAAGGACCACAGTACTCCGGCCGCGAAGGCTTCGGTGGAATTCAGCGATCAGATTCAGATCGAGGACGTCGCCATTTGTGAGGTCGTTCAGAAGAACTTGCGCTCGCGGAGTTACGCTCGCGGGCGGTTCAGCGTCAGCCAGGAAAAAGGCGTCCACGCCTTTCACCGCATGTACGCGGAAATGATGGCTAACCGCTAGTCTCGCAGAATCAGTGCCGGTGGCCGAAAACCACCACTTTTGGTTGAGGTCAGCCAATCTTGTGGTCCAGCTCTCTGCGTCTCTTACTTCCTTGTTGAAAACAAAGTGCTTAGCCCCTGCAGAATTCGCTGTTTTTGGCATGGCAGTTGCCATTCAATGAGCGGAATCATATGAAGATTTTCAAGGCAGCTTCGGCGACGAAGAGGTGGGTTATGACGAATGGACTGATCGCAAAATCGGCAATTCTAGCTCTTGGCTTGTCGGGCGTTCTGTCTCTCAGCGCGTTGGCGCAAACGACGGACCCTGGTCCCGGACCCTCGGAGCAGCCCAGAGCTCCGATGGAAGTCGGTCAAGAACAGCCGCAGGATTCGCAGCCGGCGGGTCCACAGTCCGCAGACATGCAGGATTCAAACGCGCAGCCGACTGAAGCTCAACCGGGTGGGCCGTCTGGGGAAGGTCCGGCAAAGACCGATCAGGGCGTGGCTCGCGTCAGCTTGATTCACGGCGACGTTTCGACGCAACGTGGCGATTCCGGTGACTGGTCAGCGGTGACATTGAATCAGCCCGTGATGAGCGGCGACAAAGTTTCCACGGGCGATAACGCGCGGGCGGAACTGCAACTCGATTACGCGAATACGCTTCGCCTGGGCCCTGGGTCGAAGGCCAATGTCGCGAACCTGACTCACAAGAATATTCAAATCCAGTTGGGGCAGGGCATCGCGAACTACTCCGTCTCGAAAGACAGCGAAGCTGAACCTGAAATAGATACTCCGAATGTCGCCGTCCATCCGGCACATAAAGATGGAATATTTCGTATTGAAGTACGCCCGGATGGTGACACGATCGTGATTGTGCGGCAGGGCGAGGCGCAGATTGCGACGCCGCAGGGCAGCACCGAAGTGCGCAGCGGCGAAATGGCGACGGTGCGGGGCAATTCCGATTCGGCGCAGTACAAGATTTCTCCGGCTCCCGATCGCGATGACTGGGATCGCTGGAATAGCGACCGAGACCACATCATTCGTGATGCGAGCTCATGGCGACATACGAATCGCCGCTACACCGGAACGCAGGATCTCGATGCCTACGGCAATTGGCAGAATGTTCCTGACTACGGCGACGTCTGGGTTCCAAACGAGCCAGGCGATTGGGCTCCTTATCGCAACGGCAATTGGGTGTATGAGCCCTACTACGGTTGGACGTGGGTAGGTTACGAGCCTTGGGGGTGGGCACCCTATCACTACGGACGGTGGTTCTGGTACGGCCGTTCGTGGGCGTGGTGGCCGGGTCCGGTCTATGCCGGCTACAACCCGTTCTGGGCTCCCGCATATGTGTCCTTCTGGGGCTGGGGCGGCGGTTTTGGATTCGGATTTGGTTTTGGCGGCTGGGGTGGATTCGGGTGGCTGCCGCTTGGACCATGTGACTGGTTCCATCCGTGGTGGGGTGGATATCGGGGCCGCTTCGGCGTGTTCGATGCCCGCTTCGGCAACTATGGCCGATACGGTGGATTTGCTCCGCTGCATGGAGGAACACGTTTCTCGAACGTGAATAATCTTCACAATGATCACGTGTTTCGTGCGATGTCGACGGTGAATGCGGGACATTTCGGAGCAGGACGAGTAAACGCTGTTGCTGCTACTCGCGAACAGATCGGCGGAGCGCGCATGATGGCGGGGAACTTGCCCGTGGTTCCATCGCGTGCCAGCTTGTCTGCCAGCGGACATGCGGCTGCGCCTTCCACAATTCGTAACGGCGGATCGGAACGCTATTTCGGTACGCACAATAACCTGTCGCGGCCTGCGTCATTCCAGCAAGAGACTGCGGGATTGAGGCAGTCGATGCAGCAGAGCCATGTCGGAGCCGTTCCGGCAGGAGGCCGAACGGGTAGTGATGTTGCGGCGCGAGGAGGCAATTCGACAGAGCGGCCGAACGCGGGCATCCAGGGAGATCGGGAAGCGAGCAATGCCGCCAACCGCGGTGCTTCGTTCGGGTCTTCGAATGCGCAGAACGGCAACCGTGGTTCGGGAACGTTTAATCCTCCGACGAACGCGAATCGCTCCGCAGAAAATGCAAGGGGCACAACGTCACAATCGGTGGATCGCGGTGGCTTCCGTCCCTTCACTCCGCCGCCGAATAGCTCGGCAGCGCGCGGCCAAGCAGGGGCATCATCGACTCGCAGCAGCGGCAGCGGTGGAACATATTGGAACCGCACTGCTCCCAGTTCTATGGGGCAGCGCAGTTATGGCTCCAATGGGGGCTATGGCGGAGGATCGCGTCCGCAACTCGATATGCGGCAACCGATCGTGCGAGGTCCAGCATACGGCGGATACTCGCGCGGCCAAACTGGCAGTTACGGAGGATATCGTGGAGCACCGAGCTACGGTGGATCCCGTGGCGTGCCCAACTACGGCGGATCGCATAGTGCACCGACCTACAGTGGCGGAGGCCATGCCCCGACCGGTGGTTCCGGTCACTCAGTGGGCGGAGGTGGTGGTCACGCCAGCGGCGGTGGCGGAGGTGGCCATAGCAGCGGTGGTGGACACCGGTAAGCCTCCGGAGGTTTGTCAGCCGAGGTTGTTTCGAAAGTGAGTTGCTGTAAACGAAGTGAAGACAGAGGCGAGAGGGGCGTGCTCAACGGCACGCCCTTTCTCTTTCAGTTGGTGAATTCTACGGTCTTGCGTAGGCGGGACTATCCGGTTCTGGCCGGTCATA
The DNA here is from genome assembly GCA_963793945.1 of uncultured Acidobacteriota bacterium. Taxonomy (GTDB): domain Bacteria; phylum Acidobacteriota; class Terriglobia; order Terriglobales; family Acidobacteriaceae; genus Sulfotelmatobacter. Next base: position 558,637 of record CAWCCE010000010.1, read on the forward strand.
TTCGCGCCCATACTTATTCTTGTGCGCCACGGTCACGTCCGATTCAGCGAGCGTGAAAGTTCCGATGGAAGTTTGCCCCGGCGTGAGCGTGATCTCGCGAGTGAGAGCGCGCAGTGCGTCGGGCGCGACCGCCGAGTGAAAAACCTGTACTTGATAACGACCTGGTGGAACATTCGGAATGGTGAGCTCTCCCCGTGCATCCGACAGAGCGTAGTAAGGCGTGGCCAGAGCGATTACGACCGCGCTCATCTGCGAATGAATATTGCAGAAGATGAACGAGATGCCAGGCTTGTCGAATTTCACAAAGCGGGTGGTTCCACTCTCATAGAGCCCCAGATCAAATCGCTTTCCATCGAACAACGAGAACACGTTATGAAAGAAGGGGTCGCGATTGGGAAACTCAACCTTGCCGCCCGCTGGAATCACGATCAGCGAAGGATGGAATGTCTTGTCCCGCTGCACCAATTGCGGAATGTTGGAAGGTTTCTGCTCGGGTGGACGGACAGCGTTCCCAATCGGGGTCAGCCAAATGACTGCCTTGGAAGCATCTTTCAGGCGGTGGCCACCGCGTATCAGATCCACATGAGCACGCAGGGGTTGCTGCGAGTGGGCGCTGAGTGTGGTCAGCAGGAAGACGCAGAGCATTACGCGTTCGACTGATCTAGTCTTCAAAAGAGGATCCCCACGGAAAGATTGACCTGGTTCGTCACGCTACTGCTGCTGTAAATGGGAAATGTTTGAAGACGGCGAAGTTCAGCCGAAAGCACGAGATCGGAGCGCGGCCGAAACACAATGTTCGCAAGCGCCCCGCGATTTCGCCCGAGGATCGGACCAAAATTGTTCTGATCGGTCGCGAATCCGCGTACATCGCCGGCGAAGGCATCATCCTCAGAAACGACTCCGTTCACCTCCACTTTAGGGGTCAATCGGAATTTCAGCTGCGTCCATCCACCCGCGGAGTCAAGGCCACGAATCGGAGTGAACGCAGAAGTTGGGTCGCCTCCATACAAGATCGACGTCCCGATGCCGGCGCCAAGTCCTCCGATAGCTCGGCCACGGTAAAACTCTCCGGATAGCCCGAGGCGCGGGGCGATCGGAATTTGCCAATCCGCCATCCCGGCCCACGCATCGACGTTGCGTCCCCAAGTCCAGTCCTGACGACCGTAGTATCCGGCAACGCCAAAACTCAGCGGGTGCTCTTGCACGGTGCGAGACCATGCGGTGCGGAACGCATATGCTGGCTGTCCGGATTGCTCTCCAGCCTGGGCCGAACGGTAGTAGGGATCGTTGGGATATTCCCAATCGAGATTGTCGAGAACTCCAGCCTGCATGGTGATGGTTTGCTGATCGGAAATGTTGAAACGGTGCTCCACGCGCAGTTGCGGCGTCCATCCCCAAAGATTTCCGGCAAAAGCGAACGCCGGCGTTGCGAGCGAAGCGAACGAAGTGGGGGAAAGCGGTGAGATGAATAGCGAATCCTGTCCTGCGACGACCGAGGTGTTCTCCCAATCAAGCCGCAAATTTGCGGTCTGCAAGCGGACAAGCCCGAAATTCTGTCCGTTGCCTGTGGCTGCGAAGCCTCCGGAGAAATCCATTTGCACATCGGCCGAGGTTTTGGCCCCCGCGACGTTCGGACCGAAAATCTCTAAGCCGATTTCAGACTGCCGCAATGTAGCGCCCAGAGTGGCTTGGGATGCGCCCGGGGCAACCGGTTCGGCATAGCTGGGAAAGTCCAGATTGTCGGATCCACCGACATTTCGGAATGCATTCATTAAAACGATGCCGTGCAGGCGGGCCCGGTACTTGGAAGCAGTCTCGACTTTCGTCTGATATTGCTCGTCGATTTTGGAGCCGATGAGAGACGTTGACTCTTCCAGCTTTTGCACACGTTCCTCGAGCCCACCCGTGTTGTCGGATGCCGCCGGTACGCCTGCAACGGGTGCCATTTCAGTTGGACGCTCGGAGGAAGCAGACTGGCTTGCTTGAGCGTCAGCAGTGGCCGGAGGATGCTCGAGCAGAGCCCGCGTCGCCTGGAGATCATGGCGCAGTTGATGCATCTCGGCCCGCGACTCGGCGTTTTCGGCGCGCATCTCTTCCACCATATTCCGCAGTTGGCGGACCTGATCCTGAAGATCGTGCACCGCGCCCGCGGTGTCGCTCGAGGACGACTTGAGCGCGTCCTGCGCCCGGCCATAAAGACTGAAAAAGACGAAAGCGGCAACTACCAGTGCCGTCCCACGCACCCCTGGGATCGAATGACTCTTCACGCCGTCCTCCTGCAGTTTCCGGCGTCCGGGCACTGGTGAAGATTTAGGGTCGTGCCTACGGACTCGGACGCGAAATCGAATTCTGGCTCGCACCATCCTGGTGCACCGGCACAAGTGAGGCCTGGTCCACGTCGCTCTTGCCTGTGGATCGAAACGCTTCCTTCACGCGCCCAGGCAGCACGATGCGAAAGACAGTCTTGCCTTGCGGGGTGCGATCCACCGAGACCTCGCCGCCATGATCTTGAACAATCTTTTGTACGACGGCCAACCCCAGGCCGGTGCCATTCTCTTTGCCGTAGCTGACAAACGGATGGAATAAACGCTCGCGGATAGATTCGGCGATGCCCGGACCATTATCCGCAACCGCGATCGTGATTGCGCCCGATGCCTCGCCGGCTGTTACTTCAACCTTTCCGACTCCCGGCGGCGCAGCCTCGCAAGCATTGAGGAGCAAGTTGTAAAGGGCCCTCTCGAGCTTTCGTTGGTCGAACCATCCTGACAACTGACTTCCACAAAGCACATCGATTGTGCGGCTGTGGTGGCGGGGATGCAGGCGAGCCGCTTGCACCGCGCGCTGGATCGTTTCAGAAACATTCCCCATTGCCGGATTCAGGGACTCGCGCGTCCGGGCGAACTCGAGGAGAGAATCGATGAGATCCGTCATCAGATTCACGCCGGTTCGCACCTCCTGATATAGCTCTTCGCGTTGTACAGGAGTTAAGTGGCTGTCGCAGAGGAATTCAGAATTTGCGACGATGGCAGCGAGAGAATGGCGCAGATCATGAGAGATGGAACTTGCCATGCGCCCGATCGTTGCCAGTTGCTCCGATTCAAGCAGATCATGTTGACTCTTGAGCAGGCTGGTACGCATACGGTCGAAAGCGCCCGTCAACTCTGCGACCTCGTCACTTCCGCTGGAATCAAGCGGATGGTGAAAGTCGCCGCCTTCTAGAGCGCGGACGCCTTCCACGAGATTGCCCAACGGCCGCGTAAAGGTGTGCGAGATGAAGAATACCAATCCGCTTCCGACCACAATTGCTGCCAGACCCAAGAGTAAGAGGTAGCGATTGAGTTGATCGACAAACTTGGTCGCCTGGTCGTACGAGCCAAGCACATTGAGCCGAACTGGCGTTGTCCCCGAGCCGGACAATTCGATGGAGGCAGCGAGAAATCGTTCCTTTCCGATCTCGATATCGCGCGGATCTTCCTGGGCCGAACCGGTGATCAGCGACTGAATATTGTGTCCCTGAACCAAGGACGGAGACAGCGTGGTGGCAACGACTTGGTTGCCGCAAGAGAACGCCACCTGGCTGCCGGCGACTTTACTTACTTCTCCTGCTAGCCGATTGTTTATTTCGTATCCGATGACCAGGAACCCAAGCAGAACGCCGTCCGTTCGCGATCCGCGATAGATAGGTTCGATGAATGTCTGATACAAATCATGACCGCCCAGCCACCAGTGGCTGGATTCGCCGCGATCTTCATCCAGAGATTGCTGAAAATATTTCTCGGCGGCATCTTCCGTAAAACCCGGTGTCTTGGTATGCAGCGCGACCACTTTGCCGCCGCGGTCGACCAACACAAAAAGATCGCTATTCGCGAGGTCGGAAATCTCCCGCGAGGCGTCCTGGATGGTCAGCGCATCTGGTGCGCCCATGATCGAGCGAGTGATCGGAAGATCCGCAAGCAATGCCACATCGCTGGTCAACATGGTTTCGCGCTCGTGGCGGAAATCCTGGAACGCAGCGACGGAGTTGCGCAGATTGACCGCAATCCTCTGGCGGACATTGGTCTCGACGCTTCGCCTTACCAGCAAGAGACTCGTGGTGGTCAGCCCCGCCGTGATGAGCAGCATGGAAAGCAGAAAGCGCGTACGCAGCCGAAGTCGCGGCACGAGGCGACCGGACTCAGTCGAAGACGAACTTCGCGCGGGCTCAGAAGGCGGCTTCACGATATCAGCGAACGAACTTATAGCCCATACCGTGGACCGTGCGGAAATGTATCGGGCTCGATGGATCTCTCTCCAACTTCTGTCGGAGTTTGAGGATGTGGTTGTCCACCGTTCGGGTGGACGGGTAATTCTGATAGCCCCAGACCTCGTTCAGCAACTCGTCCCGGCTGATCACGCGGTCCGCGTTCTGCACCAGAAACTGGAAAGTCTTGAATTCCTGGGCAGTTAGGATGACAACATTGCCGTCACGCTTGACTTCCATCTTCTTGAAGTCCGCGGTGATTCCGTCGAAGCTGACCAGTTGAAGGTCGGGCGTGCGCGCGGTGTGGCGCAGTGCTGCCCGTACCCGCGCGAGAAGCTCACGAGGACTGAACGGCTTGGTTACGTAGTCGTCCGCTCCTAATTCGAGGAGCAGAACCTTATCCGAAACGTCGCTGGCGGCGCTCAACACAACGATCGGCAGCGTCGGCGCTAAGGCTTTCAGTTCCTTGCAGACGTCGCGCCCAGAAACCTTGGGAAGGCGGAGATCGAGCACGACTGCGGCCGGCGCAGCCGACTGGAAACTCTCGATGGCCGATTTGCCATCGGATTGAGTCTCGACGGAATACCCCTCCGTCTCGAAAAGCCGCCGTAAAGCTTTTTGTACAGCCGGATCGTCTTCAACCACGAGAATGCGACCGTTCGGTTTGACCGCCGGCGCCGGAGTCATGTTTCTACCGGCTGAAAGTGGAGTGGCAAGGTTCCCCATAACGATTTTCCTAACTGTTGATTCGGGGGTGAAGCTTCCAAAACCCGCCCTGGAGGGCCCCATTCGGAAGCTACTCGACTACTGCAGCTTACATCTCTTTGCCCGTAATTATGCGCCAATCCGGGCTTTTTGACATATTTTTTACAATTTAAAATCGATGTCAAAAGTTGCTGCGGAAGCCAACTTGCAAGAGGGATCGCCTACATCGTAGTCGAGAAATTCCGCTAGAATTGATCGCTTGCCGGTCTCCCATCTCGACAACCTGGTCGTCGTCCTCGTGCGCCCGCGCAATCCGCTCAACATTGGCGCTGCCGCTCGCGCCATGACTAATTTTGGCTGTCGCCATATGCGGCTGGTCAATCCATACAAACTCGCGTTTCGCGAGGCCCGCTCGGCGGTGGGTGCAGCGCATGTTCTGCAGGACGCGGAGGAATTCAAAACGGTCGCCGAAGCTGTTGGAGATTGTTCTCTCGTCGTGGGAACCACCGCCGTGCGCGATCGCAGCCTGCGGCACACCGTGCGGAAACTGGACGAGCCCAGCGCTGCTTTGGTTCGGGCTGGGCTCAAAGACGCCCGAGCCGGTCTTGTGTTCGGCTCCGAAAAGATCGGACTCACGAATGCAGATTTCAGCCACTGTCACTGGCTGATGACCATTCCGACCCACGCCGATAACATCTCGATGAATTTGGGACAGGCCGTCGCTGTCTGCTTGTATGAAATGGCGAGGTCGGCCTCGGCTGCTGCGGTGGAAGAGAAACTTGAATTAGCAACAGCGGACAAAGCCGAGCAGATCACCGAAATATTGTTCGAAGCGCTAAGAATCAGTGGATACGTGAAGCCCGGCACCGACAAGATGTTTGAGGAGAAGACACGGCAACTCGTTCTTCGACTTAAACTCGAGGCCTACGATGCCAAGCTTTTGCTAGGTATGGTGCGGCAGATTGTCTGGAAACTAAAATTGCCCCCCAAGGGCTAGCGAGTCTGCCGCTGGGCGGAAGCTTGAGTGCCGCCGCGTCGCAACCGGAACGTCAGCAGCCAAGCGCTCGCCGCAGGCTGTCCATTCACTTCCGGTGGATCAAACTGCCACTGCTGAGCCGCTTTCAACACGCGGTCAGCAAAATAGCGGCTCGGGCCCGCAGATTTCAGCTTCGCGGATGTCACCTTTCCGGACGCGTCCACTTCTACTCGCGCAACAATCTTGATGGTGCCGCGGATCGTGTGCTCGGCGCTTTGAGGAATATCGGGCATTACCTGGCGCACGACAGCACCGTTTGGAGTTGCCGAGTTCCTCGCCGGTTGAACTGCTTGCGGAGCAACAGGCGCAGGGGCGGGAACGGACTGCGTGGCCGGAGCGCTCTGCTGGGTAGTTGGCTCGGGAGTTTGAGCAGGCGTTTCCTTGCCACGCGAACGCATCAGTCCCCACACCACCATTACGGCGACCACAACCAAAGCCAGTCCGATGAGAATTGATCGAGTTTTTCCGGATGATTCAGCGACTGGAGTCGTCTCTGGCTCAGCTGGCATGGAGCGAGCCGCAGGCTGCAAACGCGCGCGAATATCTGCGATCGAGCAGCGCCGCTTTGGATCGATGTGCAGGCACTCTCGCGCGATGCCTTGGAATGGCTCGGGAATGCCTCCCGGTAGACCTGGGTCGCCTTGTGATCCCTGGGTTGCGGCAGCTGGTTTTTGAGTGAGCGCCGCGATAATCGTCACGCCCAGTGACCACACGTCACCTTCTGGGGAGACCGTGCCTGCGGATGTTTCCGGCGCGTCGTAGACGCCCACCATCCGACGAGTTGGATTCGGTTCGCCCGCCGGCGTGACCGAGTCTGCCGATAGCTTGATTTGATCTCCGACCGCCAGCGCGTTCGACGGCTTGATCCGCCCATGTACTAATCCATTGCCGTGCAGATATGAAAGTCCGTCGAGCATCGGAGCCAGCATGTCGGAGACTTCGCCGGGCGTCAGCGGCCGCTGCGGGAGGATCTGCGACAGATCTTCCTCCGCGTACTCCATTAACGCGTACACGACGGGCGTGCCATTAACCTGCGCACGTCCCGCTTCGAAGATAGAAATCAGGTGAGGATGAGAGAGTTTCTCCACTGCGCGCAGGCGTGCAACTTCGCGATCAGCCTCCGGCCCATCGGCCTCGACCAGTTTGATGGCGGCTTTCCCGGATGTTGTTCCCGGCCTCTCGGTAAGAAAAACGGCACTGTGATCCGAGCCGCCCAGCCACTGTTGAAGCGGATACTTCCCGCTCACGACGCGGCCTTCCCAGGTTTTCCATGCCTCGGTTTTGTTCATCAGGGCTCCGGCGAACCATCATTCTATGCCATTCGCCGGAACCCGTCATTCGGGTGACATTTACCAACTGTGCCCATTCGACCGCCCATCAGCGGCTCTTGTAGCTGAAGGTCACCTTTGTTTCTTCGTCGAGTACAAGCGGCCGCACAAAGCTAAAGGAAGTGCCCATGCGCGGTACATCCACCGGAACTGGCAGCACTCCAGCGACTCTCTTTTGCAGATTCAGTACATTGGCCGAGGCTTGCGCCATCTGTGGCGCATTCCTCTGCGGCTGCTCGAATGCAACAAAATTGCGTCCACTTGAGGGCAGAGCCTCGGCGCTCACCTCGACCGTTTCCGCGGTCGCTCCAATGCTCAAACCGAAGCTATATGCGGATGGCCGTCCTGCGTCGTAGTTGGCATCGCGCACCGTTGTCTGGAAACCCGGAGATTCGGCCTGAATTTTCACCTGTCCCGTCGGCACGTTGGATACTACCCAGCGTCCTTGCTGATCGGTGACGGTTGTCATCGTGAATCCTGTCGTCGGTTCCCGGACCGTCACACGCGCGTTCGCAATGACCGCTCCCGAGGGATCAGACAGAATTCCACCCACTTGCCCGGGAAACAGATTGGCCATCGTCACACTGCTTGCTGAAACAGCCACATTATCCGCCGGATACTGATACGCCACGGTGTCGGCTCGGAATGCCGGAGGTACGAGATTCGAAGAGATCACATCCCCACCGAAGTCTTTCACCTTGTATTGTTCCGGCAGAAACACTTCCCAGCTGAGCATGCTGATCGGAATATCCATGTTCGGAAGGCTGAGTTCCGCGCCGCCCTTCTTGGCGAACGGAGCTCCGGAATGCATGAACACGAACGAAACCGTGTAGGAATCAGTCGGGCGGAATCCCGATCGCAACAGCGGCACGCGGTTTCCATCGGCGCCTTGCACCGGCTTCACAGGTTCACCGGCAACATCGGCCGACAGAATGACTGCACCCGTCGGCAGCGCAACTTTCAAGAATGGTTGCGCTTGATTTTTCAGGGTTAACTTGACCTCGGTCAGCGATTTGCCCTCCGATGTCACCAGCGTTGTAACCACCGCACTCTCCGCCACGGCAGCGAGCACGCTTCCGTCAGGGAAGCGAACCCAGTCGAGTGCCAGCGTTGGGTTCTCATCCGGTTGTCGGTGATAGCGAAACGCAGCTTGCGGAGGAAAGTGCGCCAGCGATCGCAGGTACGGATTCGCTTCTGTCACATCCATCCGTTTCAGGCCGCCTCCTTCTTTCGCGGTGATCTCCATGGTGCCCGCGCCTTCGACGAGGACTTCTCCGGTCTCGCGTTGTGCCCCTTTGAATCGCAGGAATGGCGTGTCGGCCTTGGCATCATGGATCGATCGCTCCATCGAGATGAGAAATTCGTGTGAGCGTTGGCTGGGCGCGTTCACCTTAAGTGTCATCACTCCAGATAGTGTTTCGGCTGAATCGAGGGTTGCTCCGGTCGCGCCCGTGACTTCGTATCCCGCTGGCAATTCCACTTGAAATTCAGACGGCTCGCCCTGCACGACCGTGATGTCAGCGAGCACGGCGACGCGCATCTCGGCTTCGCTGACGGACACCAGGCTCTTCGCGTCCGACAGGAATCGAACTTCGCGCGGAATGACTGGCGTGACAACTTCCCGCGTTGCCCACCAAAACGTTGCTGGCTGTCCCGGGACCAGTGTCGCTTCGATCGTAGTGTGTCCATTCTCCGATTTACGGCTCGTGATCAAACCCGAGTTTAGATTGGCAATCGTGTGATCGCCGGGGATGATCACAGACACTTGTACGCTTCCTGCCGCGGGCGCAGGAAGACTGAAAGATGCTCGTCCGGCTTCGATTCGCAAGGGAATTCCCGTATCGAGCGCGATGGAAAATTCTCCCGGTCCTGGCAACAGTGCGGTGTGCGTGCCATTTTCCTGCAGCAACGCCACTCCCTTGCCATTCTGGTGGGCGTCGAGGATCGTCATTCCATTCGTCAGCGGAACCTTGCTGATGCCTTTGCGAAATACTTCACCTTGCAGTTCCACCGTGCCGCGAACTGCATCGTTCGCCACGTTGAGCTTTACTTCGGCATGCTTGATGGAGTAGGGAAGCGGCGCGACATCAGGCCGCTTCGGTGTTTTGGACGCAAGCTCCATCAGCCGGTTGTATTCATCCAGCGTCAGCGTGACATTTCCTGAGTCGGGCAAGGGCAGCGTGGACTTTTCCTCCGTTCCCCAAACCAGCGACGAACATAAACACAAGCTCATTACGATGGTGAATGTGTACTTCATCGCGCACCTCCCTTTTTGTCGCGCTGAAAGCTCAATTCGGCTTCAGGAAACTGGTTCTCGCCGGTGAGTTCGGAGACGAGAAATATCGACGGACCAAATGCTGGGAACGAAACGCTGACGGGTAAAATTCCAGTCACTCTTCCGCCGAGCGACTTTGCCTTGAACTTGTCGAGCAGTGCCTGAGTGGAGTCTTTCTCATCCTGGGGTTGCGCCTTGGTAATTAGTTGGCCAAATTGTCTGGCAGCAACCGGGCCACCGACCGGGGCAGCGATTCCCCCAATCGCTCCGTCTCCCGTGGAAACAAGCGCGGTGGAAACTGGATTCTGATATTCCTGTGCACGGAACGTTCCCGGCTCCGCCGTTACGCGAAACATCGGCGGGTAATACAGCAGAAGGCCGGTGCGCGAAATCGGAAGGTCGAGTGACGGCAGCGTCACTTTCTCACGTCCTTTCTGATCCCACGCAGTCGCTCGGATGACGTAAAGAATCTCGATCGCAAATGGCGGCGCATCATCACTCCCTCTTGCCTTTTCCAGAGGCAGCAACAAGCTTCCATCGGGCGATTGGCCCGGACGAATTGGCTTTCCGGCGAGCGACGCGCTCCACACCGTTGCCCCAGCCGGCAATGTGATCTTCACAAAGTTGCGCTGGTTATTACGGACGGCATACCTCGCCTGCACAAGTTCCTTCCCATCGGAACTCATCAACACCTGGTAGCGAGCCTCTTCGATGTTCGCCATCAACAAGGCTTGCTGGTCATAACGGACCAAGTTCACGCTCAACGATCGCGTTGCTCCGGCTTCTCCGGCACGCGCGCGAAATGTAACCAGTGCAGGCGACTGACGGCTGGCCACCATCTCGCCGAGGTCGGCTGCGTCAGCGTCCTCGAGACCTTCCGCTTTCTGATCTTTGATCTCGCCCGCGCCCAGGATCTCCACCGCGACGCCACCGGTATCCTTCTCTGTGTTGACGAGGCGGAGCAGAGGGATATCAACAATTCCATCCTTTGGAAGACGAGCTTCGCCGCTGATCGTAAAGCGGGCGTTGTGCTCGACTGGTTCCAGGAACGTGACGGTCAGATCGCCATTCTTCATCTCCCAATCGGAGACGACTGCGCCCGAAACCTGGTTCACAGTGATCTTCTCTGGAAGTTGAACGCTCACCGAGCGCGCCGCGCCTTGCACGACTTCGAGATTCGCCTCGGCGTAAATCGAAGTCGAGTCCTCCGCAAGGCTGGTCAGTTGCGTCAGCGATCCGCGAAGCCGCAACGGCAACTCCACGTGATGATCTTCCGTTTTCTTCCGCCACGTAAAACTCAGTGCCTCGTTGCCACGGCCGTAAGCAATCCACTTGGTTTCATCCGCGGTCTCCGATTTTTCGGAGATCAGTCCACCACTCACTCGGAGATCGATTCCTTTTCGGGGAAGCTGGATCGAGGCGCGCGTTACGCCGGATTCAGTGGAGGGAAGCAAAAGACTTTCATCTCCGGTCGAGACCGCGACTGGCACATCGACATCGAGCTCTAGCACCGACCGCCCTGCGTGCGACAGCAGCGCCGAAAGATGGCTTCCGCTCCTGCCCTGAGCGCTGGGCACTAGTGATAGCGGCTTGCCATCGAGTCGAGCTTCGCGAACCAGTAACCCCGTCGGCACCGGTACGCGGACCCAGCCATCCTTCAGTACGTCGACGGTGAGAGTGGCGCGTCCGGCTGCCAACTCTCCGACGACTCGCAGGTCGTAATCGACGCGGGTCAACGTTGCGTCCAGCGGAGGTGGTTCGGGATCGTGCTCAACGGGATAGGCTTTTGCCCGAAGCACCCGATATTCTTCTACCGGAATGACGACCCATCCCGCATTGTGAGAAGGTTCGACCGGTTTTTCCTGTGCCCAAACGGTGGCGCCGAAGAAAAGAGCACCACCGGCGAGCCATGGAATCAAGGACCGAAGACCGAGATTTCTTGCTGGCGAAGCGAATGCGAGAATCGAAGTTTGCATGGTTCAACCCTCACTCCAATGACTGTGGGCATCCGCTTCTTTTGGTGGGGGATTGGTCAGCGGCAGCGGCGCCCTGAGATAAGAATGTCGAGGTGTCGAAATATTGCGGAGAATTTCATGCGGGTTACCTCAGGCACTCGTTACCGATAACCCGCGGATGAAGCCATCTGCGATACCATGGCGAGTCGCACGGCAGGCTATTTGGAGGGTCAGTTTGACGTTCAGCACTGAAAAATCAAGGCAATCGTACGAACGCACGCTGGGCGTGCTGATCGAGGCCAGCAGTTCATCTTCGCGGGGGCCGGCGAATTTCGGCAAGTACCCCATCTTCATGGAGCGCGGACGGGGCTCGCGCATTTACGACGTCGACGGCAACGAATACATCGATTGGATGATGGCTTTCGGCGCACTGCCTCTTGGACACGCGCATCCCGAGGTGGCCGAATCGATCACGGAAGCCGCAACTACCGGAGCACACTTTGCCACTGCAACTCGAGTTGAACTGGAAGTTGCGGAGCTGATCCAGCAGATGGTTCCGAATGCCGAGCGGGTTCGCTTCGCGAATACCGGGACCGAAGCGATGATGGCTGCAATCCGATTGGCGCGCGGAGTAACTGGGCGTCCAAAGCTCCTGAAGTTTGAGGGACACTATCACGGTTGGCACGACGACTTGCTCGTCAGTTCAAATGTGCTGCCGCCAGCGGCTCTCGGATTGCGCACCGATCCTATTAGAGTTCCTGACAGCTCCGGTCTCAACCGAACCGCTCTCGACGACACGATTGTTGTTCCTTGGAACGATCTGACTGCGCTGCAGCAAGCGATCGAAAATCATCTGGGGCAGATCGCAGCGATCATCACCGAAGGCATCATGGCAAACATGGGCGTGATTCCGCCGGCGGATGGATATCTGCAGGGCTTGCAAAAGCTAGCGCGGGCCAATGGGATTCTCTTCATCCTCGACGAGACCGTGACCGGATTCCGCATCGCGCCCGGAGGTTGTCAGGAGTATTACAAATTGTCCCCGGATCTCGTGACCTTCGGAAAAGCACTTGGCTGCGGCTTGCCTGTAGCAGCACTGGTCGGCCGGGCTGAGATTATGGACGTGCTGCAATGGGGAGGCGTTCTGCACTACGGCACGCATAACGGATCGCGCATCGGCATGCACGCCGCAAGAGCAAATCTACGCGTCCTCACGCGCGACAACAACGCCTCGTTCCGCCATACCTGGAAGATCGCCGAGAAGCTGTGCACCGGGTATCGGGAGTTGTTCAGGAAAAAAGGCCGGTCGGTGGTGGTGCAGAATGTCGGCCCGATGTTTCAGCTGATGTTCACCGATCAACCGAAGATCGGCGACTATCGCGACTTCTGTCAGCACGTCGACCGCGCCGCGTTCCAGAAATTCGTTCTGTCGTTGTTTCCGTTCGGCGTGTATGCCTCGCCGTCCGCCGCGCTGCATTCGATTGTGACGCTGGCGCATACGGAAGAAGACGTGGATCGCACGATAGAGGCGGTCAGCAAAGCGCTGGATGAATCGGCTCAGATCTCCGCATGACCATGCAATCTAGCAAGATCGAACAACGGGCCGCGCAACTACTCTCGCTGGAGGGCAAAGTCGCGGTGGTCACCGGCGCCGCCTCCGGTATCGGCCGTGGCATCTCACTTCGCCTCGCTGAGATGGGAGCCTTCGTCGCCATCCTCGACATCGACGAAGACAAAGTAGCCGCGACCGCCGCTGAAATTGAAAAGCAGGGAAGCGAATCAATTTTCCTGAAGTGCGACGTTCGCAGTGCCACCGATTGCCAGCGGAGCCGCGAAAGCCGTCATCGAAAAGAACCGGCAAGATCGATATCCTCTGTAACTGCGCTGGCATTGCCATCCGCAAAGACATTGTCGAACTCACGGAAGACGAATGGGACCGCGCTCTCGACATAACACTCAAAGGAATTTATCTGCTCTCGCGCGAAGTCATTCCGCACATGATCCGCGCGGGCGGAGGCAGCATCATCAACATCGGTTCAGGATGGTCACTCAAAGGCGGTCCGCAGGCAGCTTCTTATTGCGCAGCGAAAGGTGGCGCTATCAATCTGACGCGCGCCATGGCGATCGATCACGGCAAGCACAATATCCGCGTGAATTGTGTTTGTCCGGGAGACGTCGATACGCCAATGCTGCGCAGCGAATGCGCTCAACTCGGTCAAGACGCTCAACAATTCATGCGTGAAGCCGCCAATCGCCCACTCGCTCGCGTCGGCACTCCTGATGACGTAGCGAATGCCGTTTTGTTTCTGGCAAGTCCGATGTCGGGTTGGATCACCGGTTCAGCGTTAGTAGTCGACGGCGGCGGGCTTGCCTAAAGCGATGAGGCCGACGCCTCGCCGCCGCGGTTTTCGCGCTTTCACTCACTACTGAGACTTTAAGCGCCGCGTCTTTGTCGCGCCGCCTCATACAACACGATGCTTCCCGCCACGCCCGCATTCAGGGACTCCACCTGCGCTGCGTGCGGGATCGCAACCAGTTCATCAACTTGCGCCATCACTGTTCGCGGCAAGCCCGAACCTTCGCTTCCGATAAACACGGCAGACGAGCCAGTCAATCCGGCCTGGTCAAGCGGGGTTCCTTTGTGGGAGGAGGTCGCAATCAATCGCACATTCGCCTTGCGAAGCTTTGCCGATACGTCTTCCAACCCGCCAGCCGCCTTCGCCAGAATCACCGGAAGCCGGAAGATCGATCCTGCCGCCGCCCGAATCACCTTCGAGTTAAACGGACTCACCGTGCCTTCACCGAGCGCGACCCCTGCGCTGCCAAACGCTTCCGCCGAGCGCAGAATCGTCCCCAGATTTCCTGGATCCTGCAGCCCAACCGCCACGATCACCGGACCCATTTGCAGTCGCTCCAGCACGTCGTCGAGCGAGAAATCCTTGATCCGGACCAGCGCCGCCACGCCTTGCGGTGACTCGCTCGGTACCGTGGCGTCGAACAGTTTGTCGGCCAGCAGCAGAGTTTCCACATTTGCGCCAATTTGCGGAAGCAGTCGCTCGGCAAGGTTCTCGGCTGACTCCTTGAAGAAAATGGATCGAAAGCGCAGCCCACTGCGGATCGCTTCCTCCACAATACGTAGCCCTTCAATGGCGCAATGCCCATCTTCCGTGCGTTCAGCGTGCGCAAAGGCCGCCCGCAATTCTTTGGCTGCGGCATTGTGGCGGCCTTCAATGCGGCGCAGGCGATGCTTGGTGGGCGCAGTTTCTGAGATACGCGTCATAATCCTCTCAACTCTCTAGTGACCTGCATCATACCCCGCCTCGCATTGAGCGTTGTGCAGTATTATGATAGGTTTCGCCGTTCAAATTCATCTGAGGCTCTAGCAAATAGGGAAGGGAGCGCTGTGCGCGCCGAGATCGTAAAAATCAGTTCTGATAACCCCGAATCATCCTTGGTGAAATACGCCGCTGATCAGATCCGTTCTGGCGAAGTGCTGGGCATGCCAACCGATACGTTCTACGGCCTTGCTGCAGACCCATTCAACCTACGCGCGGTCGACAAGGTCTACGACATCAAGACGCGCTCGCGCCACAAGCCTTTATCGCTGTTGATCGAGAGCACGGATCAAGCGGAAGAGCTGGCCAAGCCTCTTCCCGAAGAATTCTACGCACTCGCCCGCAAATTTTGGCCCGGACCGCTGACGATCATCGTGAGAGCGGGATCCCGTTTGCCTCTGAAAGTAACGGCAAATACGGGCAACGTTGCCCTTCGCGTGCCCAATGCCAAGATTCCATTGGCGGTAGTAACTGCCGCGGCGATTCCGATCACTGCAACTTCCGCCAACTTGAGCGGCGCGTCGGAATGTACCAGCGCCGAACAGGTTCGCGACCAACTGCAGGGACGTATCAGCATCATCGTCGACGGCGGCGACTCTCCGCGCGACGTGGCTTCCACCATCATCGATCTCAGTGATGAAGCCACACGCTGGCGGATCATCCGCGAAGGCGCGATTCCATCCGACGAGATCTCGAAGTTTTTCGCCCAAGGATGATCGACGACACTGCCAACCGGCCTCGATCGACGCGCTGGTGGCTTGGTCTGTTGATTCTGCCGGTCGTTGTTTTTGCCGGCTTCTTGATCATTACTGCATTCCGGATCACGCAGACCGCTTCGCTGGACGAACTCCATCCTGCGGATGCAATCGTGGTTTTTGGCGCGGCGGAATACTCGGGACATCCTTCCCCTGTGCTGCGCGCACGTCTCGACCACGCCCTCGATCTATTTCATCGCGGACTGGCCCCGGTCGTCATCACCACCGGTGGAGCGGCATTGGATCCGACCTTTAGCGAGGGTGGCGTCGGACGCGACTACCTGATGCGCCACGGCGTTCCCGAGCGTAGCTTGATCGCTGAGACGCAGGGCCGTGACACTTTCGAATCTGCGGAACGAGTTGCCGTGATCATGCGTGCCAACGGGTTGCACAGTTGCGTCGCGGTTAGCGACGCCTATCACGTCTTCCGCATCCGCAAGCTCCTCGAGCATGAAGGAATCAGCCCCGTCTATATGGCCCCGCGGCCGGACTCGACGCCGCATGGGGTTTTTCAGCGCGGTGTGGCATCCCTGCGTGAGGCTGCGAGTTACTTGTTATGGCGAATGGGAGTTCGGTGAACTTCCCCATAGGAAGATTAATCCCTCGGTTCGCATAGGTGTCGTCGACGATTTGGATACTCAACCAAGCCCGTTCACCGATGCGACCTCATAGTGCGCTGCATGGCTGTCGTACCTCGATAGATATTGTCGGCGTTCTTCCGGGATGACTGCTGTCTCGTAATCCGCTCCAGCCACGGCTCGGATTGCATCGATCGATTCCCAAAGCAAAATCGTGATGAATTCGACCTCGGCCCCGAGATTTCGCCGCATAAGATAGCTGCCCTTGTAGCCTTTCACCCTGCTGATGCCCGGCAGAAGTTCGGGTTTCAGCATCGCCTCGTATGCATCGGCGTGCTCAGGCTTCGTGTATCCGTGCCACACTCTGGCAATCACGCTGCTGTCCTCCTGAATCAAAAAAAGAATTGAATGCGGTTAGTTGAGATTAAATGGCGATAAGCGGTGGTTAGTCGGGAATCTGAATCGCTCCGTCCTCAGAGATTGGGAAAAACGGATTCCATGCGACTTCCCACAAGAACCCGTCTGGGTCCGCGAAGTATCCCGAGTAGCCTCCCCAGAATGCCTCCTGGGCCGGCTTCAAAATTTTCGCGCCCACGTCCTTGGCTTCGGCCAACACGGCGTCGACTTCTTCGCGATTCCGAGCATTGAGGGCCAGCGAAAATCCACGGAATCCGTCACCGTTCGCGTCGATATTTGCGTCCTGAGCAAGTTCGTGGCGCGGGTACAAAGCGAGTGCCATTCCACCGGCCTGGAAGAACACGATGCCGTCAGAACTGGCATGCGATCTTCGCCAGCCAAGGCGCTCATAGAATTCCCGGCTGCGGGCAAGATCCGATACACCTAGCGTGACAATGCTCAACCTTTGTTCCATACGAGTCTCCTCGGGAAGAAGACAACCTACCACGACATCCGTTTTCGAAGCTCATTGATGTGCGCCACATGATGCTTGCCGTGCCACGCATAGAGCGCCAACGTCTTTTCCAACGTCATCGGTCCAAGGTCCGGGTGGCGAAACGTTCGCTTCCAATCGTCTGGAGTCAGCGATCGAAGCAGCCGAACCCAACGATCATGCAGCGAATCAAGCATGGTAAGCGAAACCTCCACCGGAGTCGCAGCGGTGTCCGCCAGTTCCGCCCAACGATCTTCCGCATACGGTTTGATCGTCGGCTCATCCTCCGTCAGCGCCAGTTTGAAGCGCACATATGAATTCATGTGGCTATCGGGCACGTGGTGGACGACTTGGCGCACGGTCCAGCCTCCGGGACGATAAGGCGTATCGAACTGCGCGTCGCGAAGCCCCTCAACCGCAGCTCGCAAGTTCGATGGCGTCCGGCCGATATCGTTCAAATAAGTCTGTTTCTGTTCTTCAGTGAGTTGTCCGTCGTAGTGAAACTTGCCGATCGGAAAGCGCGGATCAGACATTCATTTGCCTCGTCGTCAGAATTTGTGAGCTGACTGCTGGGAATCCCTTCAGTTAACTACAAGCCCTAGTGTCGGTCATCCGAGGGCCCCATCTGCTCTGGCTTCGCATTTCGATTCCCCGCGACTCGCGTTTGATGCATCAAATGCGCGTTCTAGGCTAAACTCTTTCTGCCGGTTGAGTTTAGCAACTATCCCCGAGTCGGTTGTGGACCGTGCTCCGGGAATGCCTTCGAGGGAACTATGCCGTCGTCGGTCTGGTCTGGTCACTTAACCTTCGGACTTATCTCCATGCCTGTGCGTCTCTTCTCCGGCGCTCGCAGTTCCGGTATCTCTTTCAACATGCTCCATCGCCCTGACAAACAGCGGGTCAAGCAGCAATACATCTGCCCGCTCGAAAACGTCGTGGTCGATCGCAGTGAAATCGTCAAGGGCTACGAGTTCCGCAAAGACGAATACATCGTCATTGAGCCTGACGAGATCAAGAAGATCGAGCCGCAGACCGCGAAAACGATGGAGATCCTGGAATTCGTCAAGGCAAGCGACGTTGACCCTGTCTACTTCGAGTCTTCGTATTACATGATGCCGGAGGAAGCCGGCCGGCGTCCCTATGCTCTGCTGACCAAAGCTCTCGAAGAGAGCGAATACGTCGCCATTGCCAAGATCACGATGCACAACCGCGAGTACACAGTATTCCTGCGCCCGCACGAGGGCGGAATGATGCTCCACACCATGTATTACGCGGACGAAGTGAAAAAAGTCGAAGGCTTCGGGGCGCCCGATGTCGAACTAAAGGACGCCGAGGTTAAGGTCGCCCACCAGTTGATCGAGGCGCTCGCCGACGAATGGGATCCGGAAAAATACAAAGACACCTTTCAGGAAAATCTGAAGAAGCTGATTGAGGCCAAGCTCGAAGGCGGAGAAGTCGCCGCCGTCGAAAAGCCAAAGAAGCTTGCTCCGGTGGTCGATCTCATGGCTGCCCTCAAGCAAAGCCTTGCCCAGATGGAAGGCAAGAAGAAACCCGCCGCCACCATCAAGTCGGAAGAGCGCGAAGCGACACCCGCGAAATCCCGACGCGGCCGAGGATAAACCAGCCAAAGTCCTGGGCGGGGTCTGGCGGTGTCGCTCAGGCATCCTCCATTCTCCGCGTCGCATCTTTTGGTAGAAGCTAGAAGCCGAGAGAACCGAGAACTCGTTCCTTCCCTAGCGCTTAAGCCGAGCAACCGATACAATACTCAATTCTGTCATTTGAACAAGATCTTCTGCTTCGGGGTGCCGATGAGTTTTAGACGTGTGGGCGGGCTGGCCGCGATCGCGCTGGCAATGATTCTCTGGATGTCCTGCGGTCAAGTCTACCGGCCAGTCGTCCTTCCGGTGAACCCAACTCCGCCGAGTCCGGCGAACTTCCATGCTGTCTTTGGGATCAGCAACAACGTGCCGTTCAATCCCGGCGCCGCCCTTCAGATTGACGTCTCCGGCGACAGCGACATCGGTATCGCGAACATGGGGGTCAATCCTACTCACGCGGCCGCTCTTCCCAACAATTCGCGCGTCTTTGTAGCCAGCGCAGGCAGTCTCGATGCCGGAGACTCTGACGTCGTGACCGCCTTCACTCCTGCGGGCGACAGCCAGGTTGCAACCGGCCTGGGTACCCCGACTACTTTCACTTATCCCGGGACTAGCGCTGGCCCTTCTTCGAACATCACGGCAATCAGCGAAGCCGGAAGTGTTGTGACGATGACTCTGAACGCCGCACTCGCAACGGCTCAGGTTGGCTCGATCGTCAATGTCTCCGGTGTTACTGTCGCGGGATACGACGGCAGCTTTCCGATCACTTCGGTCACTGGAGCCACGATCCAGTACTCCGATTCGGTTACCGGACTGGCTGCATCCTCGGGCGGCTCTGCGGCGTTGCCGTCTTTCTGCTCCTACTTGCCGGATTTCGTTGCGACCGCGCAGAATAACGCCGTCTTTGTCGCCAACTACGGTGTAGAGGGCGGATCGAACTGCGGCCTCGCGAGCACAGACTCTGTTTCGTCTTTGAACGTGGCTACGAATTCCATGACCAATGTTGCCTATCTGACTCCCGGCGCGCATCCAGTGGCTCTCACTGAAACGCCGAACGGCCAGAATCTCTATGTGGTGAATCAGGGCAACAATACGGTGGTCGACGTTTCGCCTACCGATCTTTCAACCATTTCCACGATCACAGTCGGAAATACTCCTGTATGGGCGGTCGCGCGCTCCGATAACCAGCGCATATATGTTCTGACGCAAGGGGACGGAATGCTCGTTCCTATCGATGTCCCGAGTAACACTGTCCTGACGAGTCAGACAAATCTTTCGGTGGGAGCCGGCGCCAACTTTATTCTTTACGATTCCAATCTCAATCGGCTGTACGTCACGAACCCGGTGACCAGCACGGTCTACGTATATTCCACGACCGGTGGCGTCGACGCTAGCGGGACCGCCAACGATACTCCGAGCTTGCTGGCGACGATCGTGATGACGGCAGGCTCAAATCCTCCGTGTCCGGAAGGATGCGCCCCCGTCTCGATAGCCGCTTTGGCCGATGGCACACGCTTTTACGTGGCCAGTTACGCCTCGGAGCCAGCCTGCTCGGATCCGAATGTCGGACCCTCCGCGCCCTGCATCATTCCAATGCTCACAGTGTTTGACGCCCTCAGTATGACGGTCAAGACGCCGCCGTCATCATTGTTGTCGCCAACTCCGTCTTTGTCGCTACTGAGCACGCCGCAATTCACGGGCACGCAATATGCGGTGATCCCGGCTACCTCGTGCGTGCCCGCAGCTACCTACGCTCCAGGCAGCACCCGCTTCCGTATGTTTGCCACCGCGGCGACCGACAGCAGTCACGTGTACGTGAGCATTTGCGACGCCGGGACGATCGCCGACATCAATACCACAACCAGCACGCTCTCGTCGGGAGGCAACAATGCTCCCGACACGTTGATAACCGACATTGTGGCGCCGTACGGAGGTTGCGCCGCAACCAGCTGCAGCTCAGTCGCGACAATCACGTCGTTCTCCATTGCGTCGAACGTGGCGACGTTCCAGGCCATCAATAACTTTATTCCCGGGGTTAAAGTGTCGATTTCGGGACTGTCGAGCAGCGCTGGCGCGCAGTTAGATGGACAGACCGTGACCGTCATCGCAACGGGGCTGTCTGGAACTCAATTCGAGGCCGTGGTTTCTCAGGCGAACGTTGGATCAACCGCCGACATCGGAACGGCTGTCCCATTGTCCCCGCCGCAAAATCCCATCTTCCTGCTGCCGGGCCAATAGCGACCACTTTTCTAACCAGAGATGCCAAGTGAAAGAGCGGCCCTCGTAGGGCCGCGATAAGGTCTTCTGAGAAAAGCGCTTCAGGCCCGGCGGATGCGTCTAGGCCTTGGCGGGAACTTCTTCTTTCATTACTTCTCGCGCCGCGTAGTGGGAATCCACATACTCGTCGAGAATCTCGATAAACTCCGCAACAATGCGGTCGCCCTTCAGCGTCGTAAACAGCCGCCCGTCGACATAGACCGGAGCCTTCGGCTCTTCGAATGTTCCGGGCAGCGAAATACCGATGTTGGCGTGCTTGGATTCTCCCGGCCCGTTGACCACGCATCCCATGACGGCCAGTTTCATCTCTTCCACGCCGATGTAACGTCCCTTCCACGACGGCATCTGCTCGCGCAGATACGACTGAATCTGCTCAGCCATCTCCTGGAAGAAAGTGCTGGTCGTCCGTCCGCAGCCCGGGCAGGCCGTGACCTGCGGTGTAAAACTGCGAATGCCCATCGACTGCAGAATCTGCTGCGCAACCCGCACTTCTTCCGTGCGATCGCCCGCCCGGCGCAGGAGTGAGAGAAACGCGAATCGTGTCGCCAATTCCTTCCTGCAGGACAACACCCATGGCGGCACTCGACGCGACGACGCCCTTCGCGCCCATGCCGGCCTCGGTGAGCCCCAGGTGCAGCGGATAATTACACCGCGCTGCCAATGCGCGATAGACGTCGATCAGATCCTGCACGCCGCTCACTTTCGCGCTCAGAATGATCTGGTCGCGGACGAAGGCCAAACTTTTGCGCCAAGTCCGCCGAATTGAGCGCGCTTACCACCATCGCTTCCATGGTCACGTCGCGGGCATCTTTCGGCTCGTCCAACTTCGAATTCTCGTCCATCATGCGCGTCAGCAGTGACGGAATCAAGCGATCCCCAATTCACGCCAATGCGCACTGGCTTCTGATACTTCACCGCGACTTCGATCATCGTGCGGAAGTTCGAGTCGCCTGTCTTGCCGATGCTCGCGTTCCCGGGATTGATCCGGTACTTCGCCAGATCGCGTGCGCACTCCGGATACTTCGTCAGCAGAACGTGTCCGTTGTAATGGAAGTCGCCGATAATCGGCACGCGCACGCCCTGCTTGTCGAGTTGCTCGACAATGCGCGGAACGGCCGCAGCCGCCTCGTCGTTATTGACGGTCACGCGTACCAGTTCGGACCCCGCGCGGGCCAGTGCGGCCACCTGCTGTACGGTCGAATTCACATCGGCGGTATCGGTGTTGGTCATCGACTGCACCACAACCGGTGCATCTGACCCAACCCGGACACCCCCGACCACAGCCGTAAAGGTCTTTCTGCGTTGAATTGTAGCCATATGGGAAGCTCTAGTTTATCACGTGAAAATAGGCCTTCACGCGTCGAAGCACTATTAAGCGGAAGCCGTCTCCGACGTCATAACCACTCAATGGCGGAATAAACAATTCAGCCGACGGCTGTGACCGTCGGCTGTCTTTTGCCAGGAACCGATTCCTTCTTTTCTTACGGCAGTTTGTCCGCCAGGCCGGGAATCGTCTTCATCAAATCGTTGTAGATCACCATCACCGCGAACAAAACGAGGAAGACGAACGCTGCCTGATAGACGCGTTCTTTGATATTCATGCTGATATCGCGGCGCATCAGACCCTCGATGAGCAGGAAGAGAATGACTCCGCCATCGAGAATTGGAATCGGAAGCAGGTTAAAGATGCCGAGATTCAAGCTGATGGCAGCCGTCAGGCTCATCAGCGGCGTCCATCCCTTGCGCCGTGCCGCTTCGCCCGCAGCCTGTCCGATCCGGATCGGTCCTTCGATCGATCGTATCGAAATCTTGTGCTGCACCATCTTCTTGACCAGTTCCAGAATTAATAACGCATTCTGACGGTTCTCGTGCAGAGACAACTGCAGCGCTTCCGCGAAGGGCAGCGTCTTCACTTTCATCTGCAAGCTGCCGATTCCGATGCGGTAAGACTTGTCGTACAGCACAGGCTGCACCGTGAACATCTTTTCCTGACCGTCTCGCAGAACGGTGAGCGTGATCGGCTTGTCCTTTGTGATCTTCAGGGCCTCGATCATCGCTGCCAGCGCCGGCATCGGCTTGCCGTCCATCGCCAGAATCTTGTCGCCCTCTTTGAGTCCGGCCTTATCCGCTGGCATGCCTTCAACCAGATCGGTGATCGTGACCGTCTGCTCCTTCGGTGCCCATCCGGCAAAGCCAATCTGATCGACACCACTTGCTTCCGGCGTTACGGTCTTGTCTAGGAGCTGTCCACCGCGATCGATCTGCACATCCAGCGGCTGTCCCGGACTCATCATCTCTTTCAGACCGACCTGTTCCCAAGTCGGATTCTCGATTCCATCCACCCGCGTAATGCGATCGCCCACCTGGAATCCGGCTTTCGCCGCCGCCGTATCCTTCAGCACCCATCCGATGACCGGAGGCTGATCATCCACCGCCGGATATTCGTAATGCACCATGTAGACGGTGGTGAGAAGAATGATCGCCAGCAGAATGTTCATTGTTGGCCCGGCAATCGCGATCAGGAAACGGTGCCAGCGCGAGTGATTCATGAACTCCCGCGGATCGTCCGTGCGCTGATCCATGGGGTTCTCGCCGCTCATCTTGACGTAGCCGCCAAGAGGGATCGCATTGATCCGGTAGTCTGTCTCTCCCCTGCGGAAGCCGATCAGCCGCTTGCCGAAGCCTATGGCAAACTGCTCGACCCGCACTCCCAGCCACTTGGCCACCGCGTAGTGGCCAAACTCGTGGATCAGGATCATGAAGCCCAAAACCGCAACAACGGCAACGAGAGAGGTCAGGAAATCAGACATATTCGAAGGTACGAACGCTCCCACTGATTAGATTCTAAAACTATGCGAAAGATGTTGCTTGTGGACGAACCACTTTCTGTAAAGCCGAAACTTGTTCCCGCGCGATCCGGCGAGCATCTACGTCTGCCTCAAGCACTTTCTGTATAGACTCCGGCGCCGCAGAACTTGTTACCTCAAGGACCTTTTCGATCACCCTGGGAATCTCGTCGAAGCGGATGGAGCCCTCCAGGAATGCGGCGACGGCCACTTCGTCCGCTGCATTCAGGGCGACAGTCTTCGCGCCGCCCGCCTCCGCTGCCTCATAGGCCAGACGTAGACAGGGAAATTTTTTCAGGTCCGGCGGGGTGAAGTCCAGATGACGCAAGTCACTGACCACAAACTTCATATCCGACTGAACTCGTTGGGGATATGTTAGGGCGTAGAGGATAGGAAGGCGCATATCCGTCACTGAAAATTGGGCAAGTATGCTGCCATCGACAAACTCTACCATCGAATGGATGGTCGATTGGGGATGCACAATCACTTCCACTTTTGCTGGCGGCATGTGAAAAAGACGGCAGGCCTCGATGACCTCGAAGCCCTTGTTCATCAAGGTCGCCGAGTCGATCGTGATCCGCTTTCCCATCTTCCACGTGGGATGATTCAGCGCCTGTTCGACGGTGATCGATGCGAACTTCGACTGCGGCGTGTTACGGAATGGTCCGCCCGAGGCGGTCAACCACACGCGCTCGACTTCTTCCATGCGTCCGCCGCGCATGCATTGATGCACGGCATTGTGCTCGCTGTCGATTGGTAGCAGCGCGACATTTTGTTTGCGCGCCTCGAATGTGATCAACTCCCCGGCCGCCACGAGACATTCTTTATTCGCGAGCCCCAGAGTTTTCCCGGCGCGCACGGCTTCGTACGTCGCTTCGAGCCCCGCCACCCCTACAATCGCGCTGACGACGAAGTCAACCTCGGCATGGGTCGCGACGCGAATGGTCCCAGCCGCCCCATGTACGACTTCAATCTCACCTAGGCCTTCACTCTTCAATCGACTTCGCAGCGAATCGGCGTCCGCTCCGCCGGCCATCGAGATCACACGAGGGCGCCATCGCCGCGCCTGTTCGAACGCTGATTCGAGGTTGCTTCCGGCTGCGAGCGCGACAATCTGAAATCGATCTGGATATGACTCAGCCACGCTCAAAGTGCTGCGCCCGATCGATCCGGTCGACCCCAGGATGGCAATGCGTTTCATGATTTAAGAATTCACTGGCTCTTGCTTATTTCGTAAATGCGGGAGCGTATCGCTCAATCCAATCTCTCTGTTCGGTGGTCTCAGGAACAGGTAACCCGCGTGCCGCAGATACCAAATCCACCGCGGCGCCTGGACTCATTCCGTTCTTCACCAGCAGGCAAGCCGCAACGAGCCCGGTGCGGCCGATCCCCTGGCGACAATGAACCAAAATGTTCTTTCCATCAGATAACATCCGGTTCAACTTTTCTAATGTTGCACCAAGCTCCGTCTCAGACCGCGGAACTTGTCGGTCGGGGATCGGAAACGACAAGAACTCGAGTCCTGACCGTCTGGCGTGGCTCACCTCGTCGCGCAAATCGAGATCTCGCTCTTCTTCGGCTGTGAGTAATGACAAAACCCCGTACACTCCCCCGAGCTTCCAATTCGTGATTTCGTTTTCAAGCCAATCTCCGCCGCGCGGGCGAGCCTCCACGGCCAACTTACCGGGCCACGGCCCATTAACCCAATGGAGTTCCGTCGACATCTTCGACCTTTTGCTCCCTGACAATCACTTCTCGCGGCAGAATTTCAACATCGACGCCTCGAGTACGTAGAACCCATATCCGATGGTGTCCATCCAGTATAGTTCCATCCGGTCGGGTTTTCAGGCAGCCCTTCTCTCCGGGTACCAGTGTGGCCAGCAAAACTTCCGTCGAGAGGCGATCCATCTGCGCAAGTTTGGCCACATTCAAGGAACTGTCGGGATGAAGCGGCTTCAGGGGAGGGAACTGCTTTGAATCCGCCATTTTCGTTACTGCATCACGCGCCAAGCCGCATAGTACCACAGTACTGGAGCCGCAAAGAGGAGCGCATCGATGCGGTCCAGCATGCCTCCATGCCCCGGCAAAATCGCTCCCGAATCTTTTACTCCCGCTCCTCGCTTGATCAGCGACTCCACCAGATCACCGAGTTGAGCCGCGATGTTCAACACAATCGTCAGCAGAATAACCGGTCCCATTGCCGGCTGTTCGAGCCCAAACAGTCCGTCACGCCGATCGATTAATCCGACGCGCAGCAAAGCTGAACTCAACGGCAGAGCGTAGTGAAAAAGAACCCATCCCACGCCGACGCTTGCCAGAAGCGAAGCTGCCGCGCCTTCCCATGTTTTCTTGGGGCTGATGCGCGGCGCCATCAGATGTCTTCCAATCGATTTTCCGACGAAATACGCGAATATATCTCCAGCCCAAACCACCAACAGTAAGTACAGCAGGTAAAAGGCCCCGGCCCACTGCTGTCGCAACTGCACGAGCATGCCCATCGGCAGAGCGATGTAAGTGAAGGCAAAGACGGCCGCCGCTGCTGCCGGATATCCGCTGCTCAAATCCTCATTCCTCATCGCCCGCGTCAGAAAAATAAAGGGCGCGATGGCTGCGGCAAATCCCAGGCAATAAACGAAGACGGCCGTCGAGAGCAGTGGCTTTTCATTCCCAACATTGAGCGCGAGCAGCAAAAAGAAAATTCCGCAAAAGATGTACGTCAGCATCCGAAGCGGCTTCACTCCGTACGATTCTGTGAGTTTCAGAAATTCGTGAACTGTGATCAGCGCAACTGCGCCTGCGACGACAGCGAGTATCGAGACAGGCGCTCGCAATATGAGCACGAGCACGACAGGAATGAGCACAACTGCGGTCGCAATTCGTTTGAGCAAGGGAAGTGATCGCGTTGAAGGAACGCGCAATTATAAACACAGAGGCCAGGTCGGATGTTTTTGCTCTGTATACCTCGGCGCTTCGGTTGCTAGGCTTTTACCGTTTCAAGCGGGACGGCTGCGTCGTTGTGGTTCAATCCGCCATACCGGCGCTCGCGTTTCTGATACTCCGATATGCCCTCGAGCAAATGCACGCCTCGGAAATCCGGCCACAGCGTCGGTGTTACATAAATCTCTGCATACGCCAGCTGCCACAGCAGGAAGTTGCTGAGCCGCATCTCGCCCGAAGTCCGCACCACAAGGTCGGGATCCGGCAGATGCCGCGTGTAGAGATGCCGCGAAACCGTGTCCTCATCGATCCGCAAATGATCGACTCCGCCATTTTGAGAAGCCGCATCCACGATCGACCGGAACGCATCCACCAGTTCGCTGCGCGCGCTGTAGTTGAGCGCCAGCGTCAGCACCATGCCCGAATTGCGCGCGGTAGCCTCACGCGCCCAAGCCATTCGTTCCTGCACATCGCCCGGCAATTCGTGCTGCCGCCCGATGTATTCCAACCGGATGTTGTTCTTATTCAGCGTGGGTACTTCCGCCTTCAGATAGCGGCTCAACAGGCTCATCAAAAATCCGACTTCACTGGTCGGACGCTTCTTCCAGTTTTCTTCTGAGAACGCATACAGCGTCAGCGCAGGCAGGTGAATACGCGCGGCAGTCTCCACCGTCGAGCGTACCGATGTCACGCCCGCCCGATGTCCGGCGACGCGCGGCATGTGCCGTCGTTTCGCCCAGCGCCCGTTGCCGTCCATAATGATCGCGATATGTTTCGGGAGCCGTGCCGGATCCAGCTTGCGGTAGACTTCGCTTTCCTTGCGGTCCAGTCCCTCGGGTACTTTGTGTTGCAAAGTGACCTCTCAAAAAGAGACTAACACAGCAGTCAAGGGATGGCAATGACCGGGAATGCGTCATGTGAGGACAGCCCCCACCTGCTGTCCGGGAGAGCGAATGCGCAAGAAATCAGTGGGATAAGCGCGGGCGGGGCCGCCCGCGCCACAAGATTTACCGCGCCTCTTCCGGCACGACCTTCAACTCCAGCTTCTCGGTCCACCGCAGCACTGTCAGCGTGCAACTCACTCCCACGCGCACTTCGGTCAGCAGGCGGTGCAGATCATCCACACCAGCGACAGGTTGCCCTTCGAGACCCACGATGATGTCCCCATCTCGCAGTCCTGCTCTTTTCGCGGGGCTGCCCTCTTCCACCGATTGCACAAGGGCCCCAGTTTCCTTCGGCAGGTCGTAGAACCGCACCACCCGCCGGTGAACGGGAACTGTCTGTCCAGAAATCCCGACAAAACTCCGCCGGATCCGCCCATCGCGCAGCAATCGGCTCGCAACGAACTTCGCCGTATTGATTCCGATCGCAAAGCAGATTCCTTGTGCCGGCAAGATCGTCGCCGTATTCACGCCGATCACCCGCCCTCCGGAATCAACTAGCGGTCCTCCCGAATTCCCGGGATTCAGTGAAGCGTCCGTCTGGATCACATCATCAATCAGCCGCCCCGAATACGATCGCAGCGAACGGCCAAGTGCACTTACCACTCCTGCCGTTACTGTTGACTGAAATCCGTACGGAGCGCCAATCGCAATCGCGATCTGTCCCACCCGCAGCCGCTGCGAATCTCCGAGTTCAGCCACATTCAATCCAGGCTCGTCGAATCTCGTCTGTTCCAGCCGAATTACAGCCAGATCGCTTGCCGGATCATCCCCGATCAACGTCGCGGCCATGTGCCGCCCGTCCGCCAACGTCACCGCAATTCGCACCGCTTCGTGCACAACGTGGCTGTTCGTGAGAATCAGCCCATCCGGCGTGAATACGAAGCCCGATCCTCCGCCCTGCCTCTCCCGCGGCTCACCCGAGCGCGTTCGCCCAGCCGCCTGATGCACTTCGATATGCACGACCGACGGGCTGATCCTGTCCACCGCTCCCGTAACCGCATTCGAATACGCATCGAGCAGGGAACCGTCGGACGCGTCCGATCCGTGTGCTCCGCGTGCTCCGCTCGGGATTTCTCCGAGCCGCGCCTCCTCCGAGACCAGATGCGAAGACGAAGCCCGGGACTTGGCCAAGAAAACACTGTTACCCATTTCCAGATTCATGATGGATAGATGACGATCAATGTAATTCGGATTCAGCCTGAAAGTTCGGGGCTAGGCAGAAAAAAGCCGGGACCAGAGGATGGTCCCGGCGTTAGAGTTGGCTGGTTGCCCGGATAAAAATCGGTAAAATGTGCCGAACCCAACCAAGAATCGGCACAGAGCTTAAAAAACTTTGCTTACGCACTCCTTCTCGGCCGCACCGTCAAATCTCGCACCTGCGTCAGGATGCTCGACATCTGCATCCCATTCAGTTGCGTAACAAACGGCAGGAGCTCGGCGATGAACTGATCTTTCATCAGTTCGTTGATTTCTTCCTGACGGCTGCGTTCTCCGCCGCTGAGCAGTTCGGGCACAGTAACCTCCAGTGCACGCGCCAGTCGTTCCAGAGACGACAGCGTAGGCGTGGCTTTCTCGTTCTCGATTTTCGACACGTACGTGCGCGGCACCGCCATTCTTCCGGCGAGCTGCCGCTGGCTAAGCCCGCTGCGCAAGCGCAGTGAGCGGATGGAGGTCGCGAGGTTCAGGTGTCCGCGTCCGGTGCCCGGCATGGGCATCAGTACAGGCGGCGCCACCATAATTGGTTCGGGCTCTGGTTCCTCGTCCAGAGACGCATGGCAGCGTCGGCAATTGTTGTTAGATGTGCGGAACTGAACTAACAGGCAGTGGTCACAGCGTACGACTTCCCTTGAATCTACCGGGGCAAGTGTAGTGGCCATCGGGTTGTGGGAGTGCCAGAGCGGGCCCTCCTTACAGCCTTGCAGGAGCTCTTATGGGGGAGAGGTCAACTGCACGGACAATCTGCGGCATGTGCCCTGTGGAAGTCAAGATTAAAATGCACATAAAACGCGGCAATTCCGGTAGCATTCCTTGAAGCCGCAGGGCGAAACACGGAAATATCAGGGGAATCGATGATCAATCGCGAGTCTGCGTGGTGTTTACTAACTGAAGTCGTTACCTTATTGCAAACACGCAACTTGCTGAAACGATAAGCGCGAAACATGGGCCAGATAGGCCGGAAATAACAAGGGGAAGCACAAATTAGCACGAAAAGACTGCGCTAGTTCGCTGTTCATCAGCTCCGATTCTTCGGCTTAATTCCCAACGCACGTAGTCCTGCTTGTTCGCAAGCCGGGCAAGGAAAGTGCGGGCGGTCAACGCACTCATGCTGTGGATATATCACCTGATAAGCGCGGGCCATCAACTCAATGACCGCGTGTGGATCAGACACCTCAACGAATTCGTCTCCACAACGTTCTTTCGTCTCAGGGCCGCGATAGTGCCATTTTCCTCGCTGGCAATAGACGGCCATTCCTTCGCCAAGGCGGAGGGGAGATTTTTGGGAGCCAAACATCTGAGACGATATTTCTTTTCGGGAGGGCCGATTTGCGCGATTCATATAAGTAACCACCCACTCTGATTACTTCTAGTGCTGGTAGGATGCGCCGTGCAAGTACGTGCCGACGTTACGAAAGGTGTTGTACTTCGGTGTTCGGCAGAGACGAGGCAGAGACGAGGCAGAGAACAGGCCGAGAGCGGGCAAGACTATTTTCGGCCAAAATTTTGTTGAGGGAAATTCCGAGGCTATACTGCGATCAACTCATCTCGCGTAGCTCAACGGATAGAGCGCCGAGCCTGTGAGCTGGAATACTTTCCACGGTGTGCCAGCGTCACTGCCAGTTCTCGGATATGCAGGTTCGATTCCCGCCGCGAGATCGAGTTCCACAATACCACGCCGAAACCGTCCGTCATCGACTTGTTTGCCGGGTCGGGCGGACTCTCACAGAGACAATGTGGTGAGACTGAGACTTGTCCCAGTCTCATTATATATAATCTAGGGGTACAGTCATTGTGTTGATTTATAAAGGACTTACGGGCCGCCAAATTGGACATCGCGTGAGACTGAGACTAGTCCCAGTCTCAAGCCGTGTTCAACGTAGTCTGTATCCTATTGATTCTAGAGATAGAGCGAGGTAAAACGTTTGCAATCAGCGCGTTACGTGGCACCGGGGGTGGGTAAAATGTCTAGGCCGAATGCCTCATAAGGCCCGCAGTTTGATAACTTTACACAAACAAACAATTTCTCATTTTGAGACAAATTGGCGTAACAAAGGACTTAGCTCATTGATTCGACGGGGTTTACTGTGTTTTGTTGCAAGTAAAGGTAGTTACGGGACACACTGGACACGCGGTGGAACTGGAACCGGTTCCAGTTCCAAGCAATGTCCAATTTTCGCCCGCGTAAGTCCTGATAAATCAACACAGTAACAAGTTCTCTAGATTATATATAATGAAACTGGAACAAGTTCCAGTTCCACCACATTGCCTCTGTGGGATATTTCTAGCGCCTCCGCTTGTTCTGCTCGTTAATCATCGTCACCGCTCGCAAGGCTGACCGCTGGCCTTCCTCGCTGATAGCGCGGCGTATTGCCATTTCCGTGGCTGCCGGGTCCGTGGCTCCGCGTGCGTCAATGTGGTAATGTGTGTCCCCACCGCCGCCGAATACTCCAGGCGTCACAAAGCCGGACGCGCCGGGCGTGAACACCTCCGGGCCGTTCTCGCCCACAAGGTAAGAGCTGCCACCGGACACGCCGCCCCCGCCCGCCTTGGCTCCGGCCAGCCCTTTGATAAGTGAGCCGAAGAAACCACCGCCGTTACCCGAGTCCGTCAACGCCTTCATAAGTTCCATCTTGATAATCAGCTCGGCGATCTGCACGAGGATGGCTTTCAGCGCGTTGACCCACGATGTCTGAAAGAGAATCGCCTGATTGAGCGTTTTCCCAATGGACTGGCCCAACTGTTCCCATTGCTGCCGCGTCCCGTTCATCTTGTCTTTAGCTTGCTCCACAGCCTTGTTGTACTGCTCTTGTGTCAGATAGCCTTTTTCCAAGAGCGTATTGAGCATCGCCAATTCTTGCCGGTACTGTTCGGCGGGCGTGCGGATCTGTGTGAGTACCTTTTGCGTTTCCTTTAACGCCTCCGCTTCGTCTTGCTCCACCTTCACTTGCTCCATTGCCTCTTTGGAGCCTCCGTACTGTGGCTGCTGTGGCTGAGGCGTAATCTTTGCCAGTTGGTCACCCATGCCAAACCAACCATTATCCTTGTCTCCACTCGGCGCACTTAACCGGGGAGGGTCGTCCGGGTATTGCTGTGCTGTTTCTCCAGGAAGTCATTGACCTTTTGCAAGTCAGCGGCTAATTCTTTGGCGGCCTTTGTGGATTCTTCAAGCAGCCGCTTTTGCTCCTCCAGCGTTTTTATCTTTCCTTGGTCCTCTGCAACCTTGTTGACTCGCGTGTACACGCCTTCCATCATCTGCAAAGCGTCTTGTGCGGCTAGCAGCGCCTTTGCTGCCTCGCTGGACAGCCCGCGCTGATGGTCAATTTGATAATTAATATCGGCCAAGCCCGCATGGAGCGCGGAGAAAACGTCCGCGTCGCTCGCGTTCATATTCTTTAGCCGGTCCACAGCGGCTATGATTGCGTCAAAATGTTCCTTCACCTCGTTAACCGAGGCGTTGTCTCCCATGCCCACGAGGGCTTCAAATCCGTGGACGGTTAGCTTCTGGAAAACTTCATCGGCCTTGTGCCCGATGTTGTCAAACTCGGCGGCCAGCCTATCCAGCTTTTGCATGTCAATCAGCTTTAGGCTGTCTTGCAGCGCGGCCAAATGATTCCCGCGCACGTCATCCAATTTGATTTGCAGTTCTAACAATTGTTCGTCCAGTCCGCGAAAGGCTTTCTCCCCCGCAGTACCCAACGCGGCGGAGGCCGCCGCAGCTTCCTCGGCTGCTTTCTTCCATTCCTGAATTTTCTCAACCAACTTAACCAGTAGCTCAATGAGCGCGAGGACGGCCACGCTGTTAAACGCGGCGGACATGGCCGAGGCCACGCCGGGCAGCTCGGCAATGAAAGTCCGGAGGTGGCGCGGGATGGTAACACCAATCTCTTCACCGAGCAGCGCCATAGCTGCCTTAGCTTGCCCGGTGTTGTCTTTCATGCTATCCGCCATGTCCTTGGTGCCCTTGCGTGCATCATCGGTGCCTTGCTTCACGTCCTTGGAGAATTGAGCAAGGGACAGGCGGAGGTTAATGTTTACTTCACCGATTTGCGTACCCATAGTCTTGGCCTCTCGTTATTTTTCGTGAATGTCCGGCTTTCGCAGAACAGTTCCTATCTTGTGCGGCGTGCTTGGCCGCCATCCGTTCTCAATTGCTGTGCCGTCCGCCCATTGCAGACGCCTCGCATAACCCTTGGGGCGGTCATCCGGGACAGGCTCAATGCGCGTGCCGAAAATTGTGTCAGCGATGCACGTGCGAAACTCCGCGAAGCCGTTAAACTCCGGATGCAAAATTGTGATTGCCCGCGCATAGAACGAGGTAAGGTGATCGTTCATCAAGAACGTATCGCCCGGCCCTTTCTCCATTTCGAGTTTCCACCGGGCGTATTCCCAAAGTGAGTAGTAGGAAAATGCCGCGAAGCCGTGGTCCAGGCGGAGCCGGATCTCTTGCACGAGGAAGTCCAGCACCTCGGGATGCTTTTTGTGGAATTCGTGGAAGGCGCGTAGCTCGTGGTGATCCAAAGAACGTGCGACTAACTCATCAACGGCGTCGAGCATATTGTCACCTCAGAAAATTAGGGCTGCCCGCCTTCGCTACGAAAACAGGCAGCCCGGCATTTTCCAGCGTTCTCAAATCGGTCGGCACGCTGGCAGCACGCCACTAGAAAAACCCCGCACCGTGCGGGCCTGTCCTAGCTCAGGCAGAAAAACTAAGCTCCCGATGCGTCCAGGTTGCCGAACACAACAGGCTGGAGCGTTGCCGCGCCGGACGCAAAGAATTTCCAGTCTGCGAACTGGTAGGAAGTGACGCCGATAAGCCCCGACTGTGCGTACAGTTCGAGCAAAGTCTGGATGTACAGCGGAGTCCGTGAGCGATAACACGCAACGCCGAAGTCACCGTAGTACACGCGGTCGGCATCGGGATGAACAACGTAGGGCTTCCCGAGAATCGTATCGTCCGCATCGTTGAACAGCGGCTCGTTATAGGTGTTGCGGCTGTTTTTCACTTTCTGGAGATCCGAAGGACTCAGCAGGAAACGGTTGTTCGGGCTGTTCTGCCAGAAGAATGGCTGCCCGTATTTCAGCCGGGTCATAAACGAATACGCATCTGCCGGTGAGTCTCCCGAGCTGTCAATCAATGCACTCGCGTTTGCTTGCATCGCTGCCTTGAAAGCAGCCATGAACGCCGCGTTCTGTGACTGGATCTGACCCAACGCGAGGGCTTTCAAAACACTTGCCACAATCGGCACTCCAAGATTCATGCGAGATTCGATCGAATACTTCGTGAGGTTCTGATAACGTGCGCCGGTCAGCGTCACCGTCTGATACGTTGGAGGCGTGGACTGCGTGGGCGCGGTGCCTTCCACCTCCGCTACGGCTGCCGGTGCGGTGGTCTGCATCGTGACAACCAACGGATTACTGGAGTCACGCGGATAGTCAGTCACACCGAGCCGTCCAGGGATGTCAAAATCATTGATGCCCTGCACAATCGTGGGCACAACGTCCGTTGGAACAGCGGCGGCCACGCCGGAAATTGGTGACTGCTGAATCTGGAGAGGCGTGTCAGTTGCGAGCACGCCGGTACGCAAGAAACCGTCCAGGGCTTTCACCATTGCGGCTGTGCGGTCAGCGGCGGTCGGGGTGAGTGGCTGCCGGATGATGGTCTGCGTTGCGGGCCGGTCAAACGATTCGAGCACAGCGTAGCGCGATTCCAAACTGGCAAGGCGCTCGCCTTCGGCTTTCAAATCCGAAAGCATCTGAGTTTCTTCGGTGGACATCTCACGGCTTGCCGTACGTCCTAGCAAGTCCTCGACTTTGGCGCGGCAAGTCTGCCGCATGGTGCGAATTTCCGCTAACGTCATTTTCGTTACTCCGGTACTTCGATTTTCGCCGTGGCCGGTCCAGCCGGTGATTGCGAATATCCAGGGGCCAGCCCTGAGTCAAACTCTTGTGAGCAGCGTTGCCAACAGCTCAATTCCTTCGGCCTCGCCCGCGTCTGTCTGTGCTAACCGCGCTTGGCAATACTCCACACAATGCGCGGTGGAAAGGCCAGTCTTGGTGGACAAATAGCCGGGTAGCAGCTTCGTGTAAACGTCGGCTCGGCTCTTGCCGTCCGCGAGTAGCTTCACTTCATGCGCCACAGTGTTCTTGGCAAGCTGACGCGCAAGACGTGCGCCCGCACCTTGCGCCGGTGGAATCTGACCGCTGCCCATGTTCAAAGGCTGGAGCGGCGTATCAAGTCCCGGCAGCGTGGGCAAGTTTTCCATGCGCCGGGCCTCGTTGCGCGTGAGGAAACCGGCAGCTATTCCGGATGCGTGGGCGCTGTAGCGCGTTTGCAAATCTGCCCGCGTGAGCGAGTCCAGGTCATGCTTGGCGAAATAGCCTGTCTCGCTCGGTGCTAGAAGGTCACGCGCAATGGACTGCTCAATTCGTTGACACCACGGACCAAGACTGTATTTCACATAGCTCAAGAAAAACTGCTCCGCGCTGGCATAGGTGGATGACCGCCCTTGTGAAATGCCTAACAGCACGTCCGGGATGCGGAAAATGCGAGCAATGTCTTGGAGCTGGAAAGCGCGGGCCTCGATATACTGTGACTCTTGCGCGGTCAGTCCAATGCGCGTTGCCTTGAGTCCGTTTTCCAGTAACAGTGGCATCCACGCATTCGTTGACCCGGCGTTCCGTTCCATCAAGGATTGCTTGAGCTGCTTTTTGTTGTCCTCCGTGATCTCTTCCTCGGTCTGCAAGGTCAAGTCAGTTTGAATGCCCTGCTTGAACAGCCTCGCGCCTTGCTCCTCTGCCGCGAGTGCCAAGCCGATGGCCTCACGAGCGAGCAAGATCAATGATTGACCGTCAATCGTTCCACCGGGTGCGAGCATCCGAGTAATCCAAAGGTCATCGGACATCAAAATTCGCTGACCGATGCGTGGGTCCGCGTATCTCCAGAACAGGGGCACAGGCGGCGGGATGAACATATCCAGCGGGTTTACGTAGGTCATCCGGCCCGCGCTGAGTGGGTACAGCGCCTCGATTCCATCTGGCCCGATTTCCTTCTCAATGAATGCCTGCCCAAAGCAGATAACGTCCAGAATCATCGCTTCGCGCATTTCCATTGATGTCTGCCACGAGTTCGGCGTGTCGTGGAGCAAGCGGAAAAGCGAGTGGTCCGTTGCCAACACCGCGCCTTCCGGCGTGCGCCTGAAAAGATTCAGCGGCAGCGCGGAAAGGTCCTCACTCAGAATCCTCATGCACGCGAGCACGGCAGATGCCCGCATAGCTCGCTCCGGTGACACGAATTGCCCACTGTGGGAATATGTGCCACCAATAATCGAGCTGAGAGTAGCAAGG
This sequence comes from uncultured Acidobacteriota bacterium, assembly GCA_963793945.1. GTDB lineage: Bacteria > Acidobacteriota > Terriglobia > Terriglobales > Acidobacteriaceae > Sulfotelmatobacter. The sequence goes on from CAWCCE010000010.1 coordinate 594,897, forward strand.
TCATACGGTGCGCTGGACAGCAAGGCCCGCTTTCCGCCGTCAAGAGTGGGGAGTGAGAGATTCATGTCTAGAGCGCCAGCTTTCTGAGAGATTCGCGCTGTGCAATCGCGTTATCAAATTCCTGCATACGTGCGAGCAGAGCATCAAACTGGACTTGCTCGGCCACTGTGAGCGAACGAGACTCCGCCATTGCTTTATCGAGCAGCGCGGCGGCTTGTGCCTTCGCGTTCCTACGCTGAAACGTTGCCTCAAGTAACGTCACAAAACACCCCCTGTGAAATCCACCATGCCCGCCGCGAGCGCATCACGCGCACTCAGCATTCGTCCACCGCCAAAATTGGTAGTTGCGGACACACGAGCGCCACGGCCACGGCGAACGGCGGAAAGGAAATCGCTGTACCACGCATTTACACCCGCTTGCATGTCTGCCTTTGCTGCATCTGTGAGAGGAGTAAACGGCGCACGCTCTACCTTGTGCTCGCCCGCATGAACGGCGGTGAGTTTGACGCCCGCATTTTCGAGCGCCTTGCTAATGTCCGCGTGAAGATCCAGGACGCCTACAGAGCCAACCTCGCCGGATGGCGTGAGCGTGATTGTGCTGGCCTGTGATGCAAGCCAATACGCGGCACTCGCCGCAATGCCAGTCACGATGGCGCGAACGGGCTTTTGCTTGTTGGCCGCGTGGATTATGTCTGCCGTCTCGGGTAGGCCGAGCACAGAACCTCCCGGCGAATCCACCACAAGGTCAATCGTTCGGATGGAAGGGTCCGCGAGGGCACGCTTTACACCCGCCCTGATTTCCGAATAGTCAGAATCCGCGAACCAATCGTTTTGTCCGAGCACACCGAACACGCCAACTTGCCCGGCTGCTAGCTTCTGTGTTCGTGCTAGTGGTGCGCGGGCCTCGGGTCCGGCCAGTAGTTGCGGCGCGTAGCTCTCTAACAGCGCAAAGTACGAATTGCGGAATGTGGGTTGCATCAGTCAAACTCCGTTTCAATTTCGAGCATGTTGATTATTCGCTGAGTGGTCGGGTGCCCCGCCGTGACCGAGGCCAGCACGCGGCGCAAGCCCACAAAAAAATTGTGTGTGTACTCGGCGGGCCAACCGGCATCGGATGCGACCTTCCGCGTGTCCGCAATCAGCTTTTGCACGACATCAACCGGGACATCACCGTAATCCGTCGCGCAGTCAATGCACTTCTGCCAGAGTTCACAAATCATGTTCTCCAGCGTTTCTTGTGTCAGGTGAGGTTGGGGCGGCTCCGGTACTTGCCGCCCCTTGCCAACCGATTCACCGGCGTGGCAAATCTTGCAAAACGCAACTCGCGCCCACCGCATCACGGTTTCTGCTTCCTCGCCCGGTATCTGTACTTGCTGGACGCCCTCCGGCGTGACGCCGATTGTGCCCACCGGAAGGAAGCCAACAGTACGCATGAGGTCGTAAGCGATCTCGTGACGGACTGTGCCGTCCGGGTCCAGGTCAAGCAAAAAAGCTGCGAGGCCACGCGCCATAACTAGCGCGGCTGGATTTGAGTGGCGGGCCAGTTCTTTCATCTTGTCGAGTTGTGCGAGTTTGTTCATGTTCGTAAAATAGAGAAAGCCCGACTGCGATACGTTTGCGCGTGTCCGTTTTGGCTACCCGGCCTCACAGAGCAGCAACTCTGTGGGGCCATCGTTTCTTACCTAGTTTGCTTTGTTTCCGCCTTCCGCTTGTGATCGGCGTGCGGCTAACAATCTCTTTTCCGCCTCCGGCCCTGCCATGAACGGACAAACAAAAATAGTGTTGATCTTTCCCGGTTTATCCGCTTCCCGGTCAATCTGATGGAATAGCACTCCGAGGAAGAGAGGAAGGTCCAAGGCCATCGTGGTTTCGCAAAACATCACGATGCTGCCACGCTCGGGGTTAGGTAGCTTGGCACACTCGGCCAGCACACCTTCCAATCCGGGAGTCTCCGGCTGACAATAAACAAGCGCGGCGGATACGTCATTCGGGTCCAATCCAGCGCCCGCCATTTCGTTGCGAAAACGGTCCAGCAGTTCCATCGTTCGTGCCAGGGCTTCCATCTTAGACAGCACGCGATTCTTGATTGTGCGTGGAAGGGATGACTTGAACTTCCTACGCACAAGTTGGGCTTTGGTCATCTTCGCTTCCACCGGGTTTACTCTTTCGGACTTGCTCGGTTCCAGCATGACTGCAATCTATATCAAGTGCCCACTATGTGTCAAGTGGAAACTTAAAGACAAGTGCAGTAGTGGACACACCGCCTCCTCTGGGCGGTGTTTCCCACGCATTACAGGCCGATAGAGCGAGGTTCGAGCCGGGGATGCTGTCCAGCAGGGTCCTTTTACGTTAGTTTGGGGAAGGTAATGAGGTTTCCAGCGCGGCGGGCGCGGCGAATCCGCCTTTCCTGCCTATCGGCGGCCTTGATAATCTCTAGCAGGTTTGCGGCGGTAAGTCCGGCCAACCGTCCACGGCAGACGGCGCATGGCGTTTCGCAAGTGGTCAGCTTTTCCAGCTCTTCACGGTAGTTAAACTTTAGGAATGCCATAAAACCTCCGTTCGGGCCAAAGCTAGCACCGACCCGGAGTAAGTGCAACAAGTGTTTTATTTTGATAATCTTACGGTGATTCGCTATGTGGACTTTTTACGTGGACTTGGCGGACTTCCACGAGGCGGACACTAGGTTGTCCAGTAAGTTTTGGCGGCCTTTAACCCAACGCGCATAATGGCGTTCCGTTGTGGTCACGCTCTTGTGGCCGAGCAGCTTAGAGACGTGCTCCAGCGGGACGCCTTTCTGTAATAGGTCCACAGCGAAAGTGGCGCGGAGCCGGTGGCTAATCATGTGGCCCTCACTCAGCACACCGGCTGCCTTGAATGCTTCTGCAATGCACTCGCCCATGTAGCCCGCGTGCCGATACTCGGACGAATCTGTCTTTTGCCGGTTCCAGAAAACAAAAACGGGATTGCCATTTAGCACCGCTATCACTTCCTCTGCCACATCTTTGGGAATCGGAATGTAAAGTGGTTCGCCGGTCTTGGTGCGCTCGCGGATGATTTTGTAAATGTCGTTCTCTTTGTCAAAATGCAAATCCGTGCGTTTCAGCGTGGATGCGTCACGGATGGCAAGGCCACTCCAGCGCATGAGTTTTATCAGTGTGCGTGTCTTGCCTGTGGCGGCCTTTAGAATTTCTTCGTACTCTTCATCCGTCAGAGGTTCGGTTGCAGGCTCGTCAACCTTGATTGTTGATAACTTCGGAATGCGGTCAATCCACGAGGCGTTGTAGCAAAAGCGGAGGAAGTGATTCAAATGCTTTTGAACAACCGACCGGCTACAAGACGATTTATAAACGTTCGTCCAGGTAGCGCGGAGTGCGATTAGATTGTCAATCGTGATTGCTTGCTGCACAGTGATCAGCCCACGGCTCTCAGAGAAATTGCGGAGGCGATTTAGCTCTCGCGTGTACATGGCGCGGACTCGCGGCTTGACACCTTGTGCCTCTTTGTTAGCCTCGAAAGTCTTTATGGCCTCTGAAAGCAGCAAGCCTTCGTGTGATTCTTCCGGGACTCGGCCAGCGAGTTGGTCCTCGATGCGCCTTTTCTGTTTCTCGGCTTCTGCCCACGAGCGCGTCCCGGCCTTGCGCCGGATCTGTTCGCCGTGTTGGGTCCAGCGCAAATGCTTGCGGCAGTTGCAACGCTTGCAAAACTCATCCCCTTTGTATTTGCAGTCGGCAGAGTGGCGGACAAAAATTGTGATGACCGGCGTTCCCATGTTCGGCCTCACTTTCAAGTCCGACCGTAGCACAAACGTAGCACAAAAACAAGGAGCATATTTTAAGTATGTTTAAAATCATCACCAGAGAGTCCGCATGGAGTTTGCTAACTGAGTTCACTCAATCGGAAAGTCTGCGCAAGCACGCGCTCGCTGTTGAAGCGTGCATGCGCGCCGGCGCGCGCAAGTACGGCGACGCATCTCCCGAAGCAGAAAATCTATGGGCCATCGTCGGCCTCATCCACGACTTCGACTACGAACGCTGGCCCAGCCTCGAGGATCATCCCTACCGTGGCAACGAAATCCTCAAAGAGCGCGGTTACCCCGACGACATCCGCCGCGCCATCATGTCGCACGCCGAATACACCGGCGTGACCCGTGACACGCCGATGGAAAAAGCTCTTTTCGCGTGCGACGAGCTCGCCGGATTCATCACCGCCGTTGCTCTGATCAAGCCCAGCAAGTCGCTGGCGGAGGTCGACGTGAAGTCGGTACGAAAAAGAATGAAGGACAAAGCTTTCGCGCGCAAAGTCAGCCGCGACGACATTATCAACGGCGCCGCCGATCTCGGCGTCGACCTCGACGAGCACATCGCCTTCTGTATCGAAGCCCTGAAGCCGATCGCGAAAGAATTAGGCTTAGACGGAAGCGCCGCAACCCTGAATCCCGCATCCGCTCCAGACCAGAAATAACGTGCAAGCCTGACGGCTTTCGCCGATAATCTCCTGTCCAGCTATGGACCCATCGCAAACCGACCTGGAAGCAATCCGGCGGATTCTGGCCGAGCTGACAAGCCGGGTGTATCGCATTGAGCGCCGGCTTGAGATGGAATCGAAGCCTGCCGCGCAGCCGCATTCGGACGCTCCCCCAACAATCGTCCCATCCCCGACGGTAGCTACACCATCAACACCACCTCCTGCGACGCTTGTTCGTGAGCCCCATAGGCCAGTTGCACCGGTCGCGCCGATACCTCAAATTCCGCCGCGACCTTCGAAGCCCCCTGCGCTCCAGCCCGAGATCGACCTCGAATCCCGTATCGGCTCCCACTGGCTGAATCGCATCGGGATCGCCGCGCTGCTGATTGGAATTTCCTATTTCCTGAAATTCGCCTTCGATAACAACTGGATCGGCCCTGCCGGCCGCGTCACCATCGGCCTGCTTGCTGGCATCGCAGTTGTTGTATGGAGCGAGCGCTTCCGTAGCAAGGGATACTATGCATTTTCCTATTCCCTAAAAGCCGTCGGTATCGGCACGCTGTATCTCTCCATCTGGGCAGCCTTCCAGCGATATAACCTGGTTCCCAGCAGCGTCGCCTTCATGATGATGCTTGTCGTCACCGCATCCGCCGCTGCCATGGCGTTGGCGCAGGACGCGCAAATCCTTGCCGCCTTCGCACTCATCGGAGGTTTCAGCACGCCTCTTCTACTCTCAACCGGGCAGAACCGCGAGGTCGCCCTCTTTTGCTACGTAGCGATTCTCGACGTCGCAACACTCGTCCTCGTCACGTTCAAGCCATGGCGCCGGCTTCTCGTCATGAGTTACGCCGGCACGCTCCTCTTATATGTCGGTTGGTATTCCGAGTTTTACAATCGCAGCCAACTCGGTCTCACTCTGACCTTCGCCACTTTCTTCTTCGCAGTTTTCGCGGCCGCTCCTCTGGTCACCCTGCATCCGGAAGGAGAACTGCCGATTTTCGCCGCTATTCCGGCGGTACTCGCCTTCGTCAATGCCGGAGTGTATTTCCTTCAGGCCTACGTGATGATCGAAGTGGTCGACAAGACCTACATGGCGTGGTTTGCGCTGGTGCTCGCCGCGATCTACATCTTCCTCAGCCGCCAAGTCCACGCCAGGCACCGCACACCGGCAACCTCGGACATACTCTATTTTCTTCATTTGGCTGTCGCGATCGGCTTCATCACGATCGCGATTCCAATTCGCCTCGACGCTCACTGGATCACCATCGGCTGGTTTGTCGAGGCCGCAGTTCTTCTGTGGGTGGGCAACCGTATCGATTCCGATTTCCTGAATGCCCTTGCTATCGGTGCGCTCGTCTTGGGTGTGGGGCGATTGCTTCTAATCGACAACTTCGAGGTCACGCAGCTCATCTTCAACATGCGCATGGCCACGTACGCGATTGCCGTTGCGGTCTTGGGAACGGTCGCTTGGTACGCGTCGAAACGGGAGGATGAGTCGGCCGCCACGGTAGCGGCATTCGCAGTCGTTGCTCTGAACGTCCTTGCGCTGATCGCGCTCACCCGCGAGGTAGCGGACTACTATTCCCGGCAGACGGTTACGTTCGGCCCCACGCTGTACCGTCGTGGAAGGATCGCCTACACAGAACTTCATCGCATTGACATCGAGCGTGACTTCACTTACTCCGCTTTGTGGATGGCTTATGGCGCCATGTTGATGATTATCGGATTCTTGCGGCGGAGTTCCTTCGTCCGCTGGCAGGCTCTGATCCTCATTGCAGCCACGATTGCTAAAGTATTCGTTTACGACGTCTCACAACTTGATCGCGGCTATCGTATCGTCAGCTTTGTCGTCCTCGGCGTTTTATTGCTGGCGATCTCATTCGTCTACCAGCGGGACTGGCTGCAACTCTCGGCTAAGACGCGATCCCACGCCCGCAGAGAAGGGAATTCTGCAGGCGCATGAGAGTCATCGCATCACTGTGTCTGCTCTTTCTTGTCGCGGATGTTCCCACCCGACCAGAACCAGCCATCCCGTATTTCACGAATGTCCGCGAGGTTCATATTTCACAACCGGACCGTCAGAACTTCTTCATTGTCGACGAGGATCTGTGGAACCATTCCCGCTCTGACCTCGGCGATCTTCGTTTGTACGATGGTGACTCGTCTGTGCAGTATGCGTTGTCGGAGCAAAGCGCAGGAATCTCTTCGGAGGAAGTCGAGGCAAAAATTCTCAACCTTGGCAGCGTCTCCGGCCATACCGAATTTGATCTCGATGCCACGTTCTTGCCCGAGTACGACCGCATCCGCCTTCGTCTTGATGCGCACGATTTCATTGCGACCGCAACTGTCTCCGGCGGCGCTGCGCCCGGAAAGGCAACTGACGTCGAACTGCCACCGTCGACTCTCTACGACTTCACCAAGGAACAGCTTGGTTCTAACTCCCAGCTGAAGTTCCCAACTTCCAGCTTTCGCTATCTCCACGTCAGGCTTTCGCCGGGCATCCGTCCGCAGCAGGTCAAGGGAGCCACGATCTACAACCTGCACGAGCAGCGGGCCGCATGGACCAAATTCGGCTCGTGCGCTGCGCCCGAACAGAAGCCGCATCTCACTTTGATTTCCTGCACCACCCCAGACAAAGTTCCGCTTAGCCGCGTCTCGTTTCAAATTGCCCCGGCGCAGGTAAACTTTCGCAGATCAGTCAGCGTCGAAGACGCCAAAGGCGTTCAGTTTTCCAGCGGCGAGATCAGCCGCGTGCGTGTGAATCGCGCCGGAACGCTCGTCACTGCCGAGGATTTGTCCATCAATGTTTCCGGAAGTCCCAGCCAGTTCACGATCGTCGTCGATAATGGAGATAACCCGCCGCTCAACATTACGGAAGCCGATCCGTTTGCCATCGAGCGGCGTGTTTATTTCGATCCGCAGGGCAAGTCGCTGCTCATGCTTTATCACGGTGACGAAAAGCTCTCCGCACCCGTTTACGACTACGCGCGCTTCTTTCATGTGGAGTCGGTTCCCTCCGAGGCGCAACTGGGCCCTGGCAGTCACAATCCGAAATACTCAGAGCGGCCAGATGCAAGGCCGTGGTCAGAACAGCATACGGTCATCCTCTGGGGAGCCATGTTGCTTGCTGTCTTGGCGCTAGCGATTCTCGCAATACGCGGGTTGCGCACGGGGAACGCACAATGACAAAACGCCGCAGGACTGTTTGGATATTTCTCGCTCTGCTCCTCGCTGCGTTTGTCTGGGCTGTCGTGAGCAACAATCCGTTCGCGCAGGGATTTCAAGATATTTTGGGATCGAAGCCCGATCATCCCGTCATTGAGAAGCAATTCACTGTCGCAGCTCGCAGCTTCCGCTACTACCAGTTCGACTTGCCCGAAGGATCAAAGGACGTGGCGCTCGTCGGACACTTCACCTCATCTGCGGTAAGCAACAGCAGCGGCGCAGTGGGGAGCGCTACTGCGGATAAAGCGCAGGATTTTGGCAGCAACATCGAAGTCTTTGTGATGAGCGAATCGGCGTTCGCCGACTGGCGAAAGGGATCGACAAGCGGTCTTGTATACGAAAGCGGTAGGGTCTCGCAGGGAAAACTGCAGCAGAATCTGCCCGCAGGGTTAGGAACGTATTATGTCGTTTTCAGCAACCGTTTCGATCCAGGCGCGTCGAAGAACGTGAATGCGAAACTTTTGCTGCGTTATAAGAGTTGGTTGGATTGGATTCGGCGGAACAAGGCTGAATAATGCTGCGGAGATAACGCAGCGGAAACTTCTTTACCGCATCGTCTCTTCGATTTCAGAAATCCAGTCGGGACGTTTCAGCACTTCTCGCGGCTTGGGACCATCGGCCGCACCCACGATTCCGTCCTGCTCCATCAGATCGATGAGATGCGCGGCGCGGCCGTAGCCGATGCGCAAGCGCCGCTGTAGAAGCGAAGTCGAAGCTTTCCCGAACTCGATCACAAGTTTTACGGCATCGCCATACATCGGATCGTCTTCGGCCTCGCCATCGGATACACCGTCTCCAGCGCCACCTTCCGCTCCGGCCTCGCGCTCACCCTTCGGCGCTTCGAGAAACTGCTGCTGATATTCCGCCAGGCCTTGCGACTTCCAGAATTCGACTACCGCTGCGATTTCCTTCTCCGTGACAAATGGTGCGTGCAGGCGATGCACGCGCGCTGAACCGGAAGGCAGATAGAGCATATCGCCTTTGCCAAGCAGAGCCTCTGCGCCGTTGGCATCGAGAATCGTACGTGAATCGACTTTCGTCGCCACGCGGAATGAAACGCGGGCAGGGAAGTTCGCCTTGATCAATCCGGTGATGACGTCGACCGAAGGCCGCTGCGTTGCTAGCACAAGATGAATGCCGACCGCGCGCGCCATCTGCGCCAGGCGCGTAATCGATTCTTCCACGTTGCTCGAATCGAGCATCATGAGGTCGGCCAACTCGTCGATGATGATGACGATATACGGAATCGGTTTCTCGTCCGATCCTTCCTCAAACAGACTCGGCGTGCCACTTTGATCGAATAGCTTGTTGTACTGGTCGATGTTGCGAACGCCCTTGGCAGCGAGCAGCTTCAATCGCCGCTCCATTTCGCGCACCGCATTGCGCAGCGCGTTGGCAGCAAGCTTCGGTTCGGTGATGATCGGCGTGTAGAGGTGCGGAACGCCTTCGTAGTTGCCCAGTTCCAACCGCTTCGGATCGACCAGGATGAGCCGTACTTGATCGGGCGTTGCCTTATACAAGATCGACATGATCATCGCGTTGATCGCGACGCTTTTGCCCGCTCCGGTTGATCCGGCGATCAACAAGTGAGGCATCCCTGCGAGATCGGCGGTGACGATGCGGCCGTTGATGTCTTTGCCCATGGCGATCGTCATCTTCGACTTCGATCCCATGAACTCCTGCGACTCGATGTTCTCGCGCAGCCAGATAATCTCGCGTTGGCGGTTCGGCACTTGAATGCCGACCGTGCTTTTTCCGGCCATGCGCTCGATCAGGATGCTCTCGGCTTTCAGCGCTAGGCAGAGATCATCCGAAAGATTCGTGATGCGGCTGTACTTGATTCCGGCTTCCGGTTTGAATTCGAACGTCGTGACGACAGGACCGGGATTGATCTGCGTGATCTGCCCGTGGACTTCGAACTCGGCATACTTCTCGGTCAGCACTTGCGCCAGCAGTTTGAGTTCGTCGGCATCGACCGCTTGCTGCTCATCTGGACGCTGCAGCAAGCTGCTCGACGGCAGTTTATATCCACCGGCGATGCGCGGCATCGTCGTCTTCGCTTTGACACTGCTATCGGCGCGTTCTGTGACTTCGGGAACGATTACTGAAGAAACTGCGGAGGTAGTTGGCAGCGTCTCCGCGAGAATTCCTCCAGTCGCGCATTTCGCGACCGGAGCTTCCTCCTCCATCATCTTTTCAATGCCAGTGCGGCGCGGTTCGGAAACCTGCGCGACCGGCGCCGAAGGACGGGAGGGAATGAGCTGCGTCTTCACAATCGGCTTCGAAATCCGGCGCTGTTCCAGTTCCTTTTGCTGCCGCTTCTTGAGACGCTCCTGCTTCCAATCCTGATAGCGATTCCACAAGGCAGTGACGAAGACGAAGCGTGTCGGAGCCCACAAGCGGATCGCCGAGAACGAAAACGCCGTCGAAAGATACAGCGCGACGGCGAGCACCGTCGCGCAGACAATGTAGGCGCCAACCAGATTCAGATAGTGGATGAGGAAATCGCCCAGCACGCGTCCCATCAGGCCTTCGATGGGGATCACTCCCATCCAGCGCATTTGTCCGGGCAGCAACGCGAGCAATGCCGGAATGAACATCGCCAGCCAGATTCCGCCGAGGGTTTTAGCCAGCGGAGACTGAACCTTCATCGATCGGAACCAGCGCACACCGAGCATCACCGGAAAGATAACAAGCAGGAATGCACTGACGCCGAAGAACTGCAGCATGGCGTCGGACATATATGCGCCGACAACGCCGATCCAGTTGCGGGCGGCATGCGCGCCAGTGAGAACCGAGGCGCTATCCCACGAGGGATCGAGCGGAGAATAAGAAATGAGCGCGAGGAAAAGGAGGAGCGCGGAGACGCACATCAGGAATCCGACAAGCTCGTTGAGCCGACGGTTCCCTGTGGGGACAAACATCTTTGCCAGATAATCCATGAAGGCCGGATTCATCGCCGAAGACACGTCTTCGGCGCCGCGTGCGGCCAGAGCCAGACCATTATGCCAAGAAGCCAGGGTTCCGACAATGAAGGAATTCTCGGGCAGTGTTCATCTGGTTATCGGAGCAGCCTGTGGCGTTCATCTTGTTGCGGCCACAAGCAGTTGTGCTACGCCGAAGGCAGCTAAGCGAGCTTTGCAGCGAATACCAACACCAGAATTCCCACGATAATTCTGTACACCGCGAAGGGAGCGAAGCCGCGCTTGCGGACATAAGCCATAAACCATGCGACCGAGCCGTAGGCAACGATGAACGAGACGACGAATCCGATGGCCAGTACGATCCATCCGTGGGCGTCGATCTGCGCGACACCGATCGGGTTCTCGCCCTTTCCACGAAGTGATTTGTAGAGCGTGTAGAGCGTGGCCGCAGCCATGGTCGGGATTGAGACAAAGAACGAGAATTCGAGAGCTGAGGCGCGCGACATTCCGGCGATCTGTCCGGCGGCGATGGTCGACATCGAGCGTGAGGTTCCGGGGAAGACGGCCGAGAATATCTGGCAGAAACCGATCCAGATCGATTGACCGAGGCTCATGTCTTCCATCTTCCAAGTGCGTATTTTGCTATTTGGAACAGGACCTGCGGCTTCGGCCTTGGCGTGCATCGCGTCGACGATCCACATCACGATTCCACCGATCAGCAAAGACCAGCCAATGATCACGATGTCTTCCAGATGCTTGCCGATGACCTTCGTGAGCAGAAACGACGGAATCGCCGTGACTACGAATGCGACCAATACAAGTCCGAGCGGATGCGTCAATGCCGTTTTGTTTCCGCTTTCACCGTGCGGAAAAGTTGAGAGGAACTTCGTGATGCGACTCCAGAAATAAACCGGCAGACAGAGGATTGCACCGAGCTGGATGACGATGGAATACATCTTCCAATAGCCATCGGAGAGGCTGATGTGCAGAAGAGCCTCTGAGAGTCGCAAGTGCGCGGTCGAACTGACGGGAAGGAATTCGGTGAGGCCTTCGACAATTCCCAGGATCAATGAGAGCAAGTAGTCGTTCAATCTTCCTCCGAAAAATTAAGGAAACAGTATCTCAGAAAAGGTTAAGTGGAACGTTACAGTTCGAGCACGGAAGGAAAAAGCAGGTCCCTTCACTTCGCTTGCTTCGCTGCGCTCCGGTCAGGATGACCACGATTTTTAAAGCACAGTGAGTTTGTCTGAAGATAGGACTTCGAAACCTAGTCGGTGGCGTTTCCGTACGTGGGAACGCTGTTTTGCACGTAGAAGATGAGAGTTTGCGCACGATTGGACCAATCGCTTTGTCCGTATTGGCTGACAATTCTTTGCGCGAGATCGAGAGCGCGGGTTTTTGCCTCCGCTGATTTTTTCAGATTGGCTTCCGTCTTGTAGATCTCGATCAATGCGGATTGTCGCCACGCGGCGTCATAAAGAGCTTCCGGCGCAGCCGGAGACTGCGCGTGCTCTTTGACATATTTTTCATACATCTCGGATTCTTTTTCCGGACATTTCGACGCTGCTTGCCAATCGCCACATAGTTTGTTTTCGATCAAGTGAAAAGCTGCGAGATCAGCCCATTTCGTACCGGGATATTTCTTCATCACCAGCTTCATCCACTCTTCATCGATCTGGCCGCGCATATAGGCTTCGCGCTCGCGAGCGGACGGACGTGTCATAACGTCAGCGCGCTCCATCTGCCAGCGGATGTCGGCGGCGCGATAGAGGCCTTCGGCGGCGAGGGGCGAAGCGGGAAAAAGATCGTAGACGCGGTAGTAAAGGCGCATTGCGTCTTGAGCGGCATCACGTCGTCCGCGGCGGCGGCTGGCTTCATCTTCGGAATTTGCAGCTTCGCCGAAAATGATCTTGTCGCCATCCTGCGTGGTCATGCTGACGAGGGCTTTATTCGGAACCCATCCAGTGATGGTCTTGCCTTCGGATTCTGGATCGTCTTCGTCGGAATCTTTGCGAGGTTCGCGAATGATGGCTTCGACGTGTGTCCAGTCGCGGCTGGCATCGATGATGACGAGTTCGTGTCCGCGACTGGCTTGGCCGAGTTTCGCGGAGTCGGAACTGGGAGAAACGCGGATTGTTTCTTCGTGGATGAGCGTTCCGCGCTGTGCTTGGGAGAAGGCTTGGCCTGTGGAAAAGACCAGGATAAAAGCCAGAAACAAGAGAAAAATTGCACGTTCCCGAAACGGGAAGCTGGGCGCTGAGGTGGGTACCCCCCCTCCCCCCCGGTGTATTGGAATCATGAGGTTAGAGGAAAATCGAGAAAAAATTTTAGAGCTGCAAGCAGTTGAGGGCAAAATCTTGAGCGCGAAGGACTTACGGTCGCTCTGCGGGTCGTTCGTCATATTTTTCGGTGTTCTTATCAGGATCGTCGTTCAGATGGGTGAAGTCAAGGTCATTTGAACATTCTCGAAACCCTCTCAATCCAGGGGACACTAGAGTCGCGCAGGGGAAAGCTTTTAACCACCGAAGGGCACGAAGGTTCACGAAGGAACACTTGTGGCAGGTGAGATTCTTTCCCTCAAATCCTCACCCATGGGCCCGGAGGCGCCAGAGGAAATGCTCAGACTTGCAGATCCTTCAGCATCGAGGGCTCGATGTTGCCGCCGCTGATGATGGCTACGTTCAGCTAGGTCTGGGCAGTTCGGCGGCGTGGAAGATGAACCCCGCTACCGAGACTGCTCCGCTCGGTTCTGCGATCGTGTCGGGATTCGCGCTTAGATACTTCATCGCCTCGACGGATTTCTTCTTCCGTGACGGTGATGATATCGTCAACGTATTTACGGATGTGCTCAAAGTTGATGTCGCCGATGCTTTGGGTGCGAAGCCCGTCGGCCAAGGTGCGGGAGACTTGCTCGGCGGCGAACGCGACGATTTTTCCGGAGCGGAGGCTGGCCTGGGCGTCGGCGGCGAGTTCGGGTTCGACGCCAATCACTTTTATTTTGGATTCGTCAACTTGATCGCGGTGGCTACGCCGCTGATGAGGCCTCCGCCGCCGACGGGCGCGAAGACGGCTTCGACTTCGGGCATATCTTCGAGGATTTCCAGTCCGATGGTCCCCTGGCCGGCAATGATTTTTTCGTCGTTGTAGGGAGGGACGATGACGTATCCATGCTGAGTGGCGAGTTCTTCAGCTTTTACTTTGCGCTCTTCGCTGCCGGGACCGACCAGGACGATCTCCGCACCGAGCTTGGCGGTGGCTTCGCGCTTGATGGGGGGCGCGTTATTGGGCATGACGATGACGGATTTCACTCCAAGCGCGCTAGCGGCGTAGGCGACGCCTTGCGCGTGATTCCCGCTGGAGTAAGAGATGACGCCGCGTTTGCGTTCGGCTTCGGGTAAGGATGCGATCTTGTTATAGGCTCCGCGGAGTTTGAAAGCTCCAATGGGCTGCTGGTTTTCGGGCTTGAGGAAGAGGCGAATCGAGGCGCTAGAGCCGGGTTGCACCCCGCGGACAGCCGATGGCGGCTGTCCCCACATGAGCGCGGGGACTTCGATCAGTTGAGTGCGACGCGTTACACCATTAAGACGGGATTGGGCGGATCGGATGTCGTCGAGAGTGATCATTGATGGGTACGGCTTCAGTTATGTCTACCGCACAGGGTATCGTTAGTGGGCATTTTCCTGCCACCCGCCGCCGCGAATTCATCCGTAACTCTTCGTCGGCAGAATTGCGGGTGGTTGCGTAAACGATTACACTGCCGGGGAACTGCTTGCGATTCTTAGACGGCATATTCCACGATGAACTCCCGGGTGCTGCAACTCGATCCTCGCGATAACGTTCTGGTCGCTCTCATCAATCTCAAGAAGGGGGAGGCGATTGAGTTTGGAGGCAAGTCGTATAGCCTGCGAACCGATGTCGCGGCGAAACACAAATTCGCGACCGTCGACCTGGCGATGGGGGACGCTGTTCTGATGTACGGCGGACTCGTCGGCAAGGCTGCAAAGCCGATTGCCGCAGGAGAAGTGCTGACGACGGGAAACATCCAACATCAAGCCTCGCCGTTCCACGAAAAATCTCAAGACTTCCAATGGAATGCTCCGGATGTTTCACGCTGGACCGCGCGGACATTTCAGGGCTATGCGCGATCGGATGGGCAAGTCGGCACGCGGAATTATTGGGTCGTAGTGCCACTGGTTTTCTGCGAGAACAAAAATATTCAAGTTCTGAAGCAGGCGTTTGAAGAGGAGCTTGGATTTGCTGCGCCGCAACTTTATCGGCAGCAAGTCGCGGAGCTGGCGGCTTGGTATCGGGAAGGAAAGGTTGGCGAGGCGGGAGTCCGCAGGGCGGCCGAAAGCGCAGCGGCGCCGGGACGGCAGCGGCTGTTTCAGAATGTGGACGGCATTCGCTTTCTGTTGCACGAGGGCGGGTGCGGCGGAACAAGAGAAGATTCACATAATCTCTGCGGGTTGATCGCCGGATACATTCATCATCCGAATGTGGCGGGAGCGACGGTGCTGAGCCTGGGATGCCAGCACGCGCAGATCGAAATTCTGCAGCAAGAGATTCGCAAGCGCAATCCGAAATTCGACAAGCCATTGTTCATTCTCGAGCAGCAGAAAAGCGGTTCGGAAGCGGCGATGATGAAGGAGGCGATCGAGCAGACGTTTCTCGGCCTAGTCGAAGCAGATAAAGCGCGGCGGACTGAGGCGCCGTTGTCGAAGTTGTGCGTTGGATTGAAGTGCGGCGGGTCGGATGGATTTTCCGGAATTTCGGCGAATCCGGCGATCGGACATACGTCGGATCTGCTGGCTGCGCTGGGAGCGCGCACGATTCTCTCGGAGTTTCCGGAACTGTGCGGAGTAGAGCAGGGACTGATCGATCGCGGGAAGAATAAGGAAGTGGGCGACCGATTCATTCAACTGATGCGCGATTACGCGGCACGGGCGGTGGCAGTGCGGTCGGCGTTCGAGATGAATCCTTCGCCAGGGAACATGCGCGATGGTTTGCTGACTGACGCGATGAAGTCGGCGGGTGCGGCTAAAAAAGGCGGAACATCGCCGATGACCGCGGTGTTGGATTATCCGGAATATTCGACGGAGCCAGGCTTGAACCTGCAATGCACACCTGGCAACGATGTGGAATGCGTAACCGCGCAAGTGGGCGCAGGCGCCAGTGTGGTGCTGTTCACGACGGGACTGGGGACGCCGACGGGGAATCCGATCACGCCGGTCGTGAAGCTCTCGACCAATTCGGTGCTGGCGGAACGAATGCACGACATCATCGACTTGGATACCGGGCCAATCATCGATCGCGGAATCACGATCCAGCAGATGGGTGAACAGATCCTGGATTACGTGGTGCAGGTGGCGAGCGGCGAAGCTCGCGTCAAGGCTGAAGTGAAGGCGCAGGAAGATTTCATTCCGTGGAAGCGAGGAGTGTCGCTCTGAGGAACGAGACGAAGACGCCGCGCGATTTCCGGCTGGACGGAAAAGTGGCACTCGTCACGGGAGCCGGAAGCGGCATCGGCCAGGCGATCGCTGTGCGGTTTGCCGAGCATGGGGCTGCGATCCGCATTCTCGACGTGAACGACGCTGGTGCGGCGGCGACCCGCGAGCAGATTGCGGCAAGCGGTGGGGAGGCCTCCGCTCATCGCTGCGATGTGACCGATCAGGCGGAGGTGAAAGCGACGTTTGCGGAGTTGTTCCGGCGCGAGCGCATTCACATTCTCGTGAATAATGCCGGAGTCTCACACATCGGTACCGTCGAAAGCACGACGGAAGCCGACTTCGACCGGTTGATTCGTGTGAACGTTAAAGGCTTTTACAACTGCATGCATGCGTCGGTCGGGCACATGCGGGAGAAGGGCGGCGGCATCATTCTGAATATGGCGTCGATTGCGGGATCGACGGGGCTGGCCGACCGTTTTGCGTATTCGATGACCAAGGGGGCAGTCATCGCGATGACGTATTCGGTGGCGCGCGATTATCTTGCTCACAACATTCGTTGCAACTGTATTTCTCCGGCGCGGGTGCATACGCCGTTTGTAGACGATTATTTGAAGAGGACGTATCCGGGCCGCGAGGCCGAGATGTTTGAGGAACTGGCGAAGTCGCAGCCGATCGGGCGAATGGCCGAGCCGGCCGAGGTGGCATCTCTGGCCTTGTTTTTGTGCTCGGACGAAGCTTCATATATTACAGGTAGCGATTATCCGCTGGACGGCGGATTTTTCAATCTGCGGGGATAACGCATGGATCTGCAGCTGAAAGATAAAGTCGTGATCGTGACCGGCGGCGCGAAAGGAATTGGCGCAGCCATTGTTCGCGAATGCGCGGCGGAAGGCGCAGTTCCGGTGATCGTAGGGCGCGACGGAGATGTTGCGGCGGAATTACAAGGCGAGCTGAGAAAAAGCGGCGCGCGTTGCGGAGTTATTACGGTTGAGTTGGGGACGGCTGAGAGCTGCGAGCAATCGGTTGCGAAAGTTGTGAAGGAGTTCGGACGCCTCGATGGGCTGGTGAATAATGCGGGACGTAACGACAAGGTGGGACTGGAAGAGGGAAATCCCAGCGAGTACGTGGAATCCCTCAAGCGCAACCTGGTGCATTACTACAGCATGGCGCACTACGCCTTGCCGCATCTGAAGCGGGCGCGCGGTTCGATTGTGAATATTGGATCGAAGACTGCTGTGACGGGGCAGGGGAGCACGTCGGGGTACGCGTCGTCGAAGGGCGCGATTATGGCGCTGACGCGCGAATGGGCGGCGGAGTTGCTGCTCTACGGAATCCGCGTAAACACAGTAATTCCCGCCGAAGTGATGACGCCGCTCTATCGCAGCTGGCTCGATACGTTTCCGAAGCCGGAAGAGAAGCTGAATGTCATCCTGTCGAAGATTCCCCTGGAAAAACGAATGACCACCGCGGAGGAGATCGCGGCGATGGTGGTATTCCTGCTGTCGGCGAAATCGAGCCATACGACCGGTCAACATTTGTTCGTGGATGGCGGGTACGTGCACTTGGATCGCGCTCTGACGTAAGCGAAAAGAAATCCGAATGACGAAATCGGCTCCGATCACTGAACGCCGCTACGTGGTGCCGCTGGTCCTGGTGACCAGCTTGTTTTTTGTGTGGGCGATTGGGGTCAACCTGAATGACGTGCTGATCCAGCATTTGAAGAAAGCGTTCGGGCTGACAGACACACAATCGTCGCTGATCCAGATGGCGTTTTTCGGTGGATATTTTTTGGCGGCATTTCCCGCTGGATGGCTAATGCAACGCTTGGGTTACAAGCGGGGAATTCTGATTGGGCTGCTGGTTTGCGCGACAGGCACCATTTTGTTTATTCCTGCCGCGTCGGTGCGAGTGTACGGATTTTTTCTATTCGCGCTGTTTGTGATGGCGTGCGGGCAGTCGGTGTTGGAAGTGGCGGCCAATCCTTACGTCACGACCCTGGGTCCGGCGGAGAGTTCGGAGCGGCGTTTGAATTTGGCGCAATCGTTCAACGCCACGGGAGCCGTTCTCGTTGCCCTGCTGGGATCGAAATTTATTTTGTCGGGCATTGAGCATAGTCCGGCGGAACTGGCCGCGATGTCTCCGGCGCAGTTGTTGGCTTATCGCGTGTCGGAGGCCAACATGGTGAAGATGCCGTATCTCGTGATTACCGGAATTTTCTTATTCATCGCGCTGCTGATTTTCCTGACGAAGTTGCCGGAGATTCGTGAGACGAACGATGAAAATCTGGGATCAGCGAAGGTAGGGTTGAGCGGGACGCTCGCGCATCCGCACTTGATTCGCGGAGTGATTGCGCAGTTTTTTTATGTCGGTGCACAAGTCGGCGTGGCGAGTTTCATTATCCGGTTCAGCGAGTTCACCATGCCGGGAATGCATGAAAAGGCTGCCGCACATTATCTGCAGGCGCATCTGGCGGGATTCATGATCGGCCGGTTCGGCGGATCCGCGATCATGCAGAAGGTGGCGCCATCTCGATTGTTGAGTCTCTTTGCTGGCGGATCGCTGATCTCGTTGCTGGTGGTGCTGCTTGGGACGGGGCGTCCGACGGTGTGGGCGATCGTGCTGGTTGGACTGTTTCACTCCATCATGTTCCCGACAATTTTTGCTTTGAGTCTGAAGAATCTGGGACCGTATACGAAGCTGGGATCGTCGTTGCTGGTGATGTCGATTATCGGCGGCGCGGTGTGCCCGGTAATCATGGGAAGAATTTCGGATGCGTGGAATATTCAGTACGCGTTTGTGGTGCCGCTGATCTGCCACGCGTACATTCTTTATTTCGCGTTAAGTGGATACCGGCCGGCGCCGATTGGTGCTGCACTTGGACTTCCTGCGGGAGAGATTTCGTGACGCGACGGTACTGTCTGACGCTCGATTTGAAAGATGATCCCGAGTTGATCGCGGAGTACAAGCGGTATCACGAGAAGGTATGGCCGGAGATTGCGCGAAGCATCAGGGACTCGGGCATTGAGGACATGGAGATTTACCTGCTCGGAACGCGCATGTTCATGATTATGGAAGTGGGCGAGAGTTTTTCTTTCGAAGCGAAAGGGGCGGCGGACCGGCTCAATCCCAAGGTGCAGGAATGGGAGAAGCTAATGTGGAAATTTCAACGGCCATTGCCGCAGGCGAAGCCTGGAGAAAAGTGGCTGCTTATGGAGCGAGTTTTCAAACTGCAAGAGTAACTGCGACCGACAACGTCCCTTCTTGAGGAATTATTTCTAATGCCGGAGTCATCTGCCAAACTTTATCGAACTGCGTCTGGGTATGTCGTTGAGCATGAGGGCCGGTTCTATCCCGGAGATAGATCCGCGTGGGATGAGTTGATTGCTCGCGACGATCTGGGAACGCATCTGAGGACGGTGATTCGCAGCGGCAGTGGCATCGACAAGTTGGATGAGTCAAAGATGCTTGCCCCGATGGGCTCGCAGGAAGTGTGGGCTGCTGGCGTGACGTATTTCCGGAGTCGCGATGCGCGAATGGAAGAATCGAAGTCGGCGGGAGGAGCCGATTTCTACGATCGCGTGTACAACGCCCAAAGGCCGGAGCTTTTCTTCAAGGCGACGCCGAATCGGGTGGTGGGACATCGGGGCGAGGTTGCGATCCGGAGGGACGCGAAGTGGTCCGTGCCCGAGCCGGAGTTGGTGCTGATGATCAGTCCATCGGGAAAAATTATTGGCTACACGATCGGGAATGACATGAGTTCGCGGGATATCGAAGGAGAGAATCCTTTATATCTGCCGCAGGCCAAGGTCTATCACCGGAGCTGCGCGATGGGGCCATGTGTGCTGGTGTCGGAGAAGGCGCCCGAGCCCGCGACTGAGATCCGGATCGAGATTTTGCGAGACGGAGTGGACGTTTTTTCTGGATCGGTGACCGTCGGGGCGATCAAGCGGGATTTTGGGACGCTGGTCGAGTATCTATACCGCGACAACGACTTTCCCAAGGGATGTTTCCTGTTTACGGGGACTGGGATTGTTCCGCCTGATTCGTTCACATTGCAAGTGGGAGACGAGATACGGATCGCAATCGATGGGATTGGAACGCTGGTGAATTTCGTCGCCAAGAATTCTTAGCAAACGGACTCAATCACCTCTCCTAGCCGCGCCCTACCTCCATCCTTCTCTTCGAGTGCAAGATTGTTTGACGCTACTCCGTCGTGTAGTTGATTTCCATGCGCCGGACTTGAAGACTCGAGGCATAAAGCGCCACCAGCGCGACAACCAGCAAGCCAAGTATCGCAATTGGCGCGGAGACGGGGTCTGGATTGGAAATCAGCAATGCGAGGAGCGGAGGCACTCCGGGCGGAGAGGGAATATTTACCGGGCATAGCGCTTTGAGGTAATAGATCACGCTGAATTGCTTGAGCAGTGCGGGCAAGAATGGATTCGCCATTTCCCAGATCAAGATTCCAACTGTCGGCAGAATCGGATTTTTGAAGAGCATTCCCGCGACGAGGAAGAATGCGCCGTATCCCACGCAGGCGAGTACGGTGACCCCAAGATATACGGCGGCGTGCTCCATCCCGTGATTGTTGTAGAGATAAAGATCGCGGATGCCTGGAGACAAGTGCCACACGAAGGCAATGTTTTGCAACAGTTCGCTGGTTACAAAAATGACACAGGTGGCCAAAAGGCCGGCCAGGAATTTACCGACCATCAGCACTTCACGGCGAATTGGAGCTAAAAAGTAGAAGTGAAGGCTGCGGTCGAGAATCTCGCCGCGGAACTGGTTCATGAAAATTCCCAAGCAGCCGAAGAAGACCGCGAGACGAAGAAAGAAGAACTGGAAAACTCCGGCGAACATGATGGAGTCGCGGCCCAGGTTGTAACCATCCTCGATGTGTATGCCCTCGACTGTCCCGTTTACCAAGCTGACATAGAGATCGTTTTGCCCGTCCGAGTAGTGGTATTCCTCATGCGTGGTCGGGACGGAATGCTCCTGACCTCGATCGCGGCGCTCGTCCCAATGGAAGATGATGGGCGGCTTGCCGAGCAGCGCGAAGACTTCCTCTTTCGTCATCCCCGTTTTGACCGCTTGCAGATCCTGAGCTGTGAGCGGCTTCTCGCTGCGGCGCGCAATGCTTGCCGTTCGCTTTGCCTGGATCGTGTTGGCGACGGAATATCCCATGAAAAGCAGGACGGGAAGCAGGGCGAGAAAGTAAATCCAAAGACCGCGCCGGGCGAAGAACGTCTTGCGAAGTTCGAGCCGGACGACCGCTTTAATTTGTGCCCACCAGATTCGCTTCATCGGACGACCTCGTCGTTGCCAATCAAGTATTCGTAAACGGAGAGCACATCGTCGTCGGCCGGAGCTACGGACTCGATCTCGATTCCGTTCGTGGCAATTTTGTTAAGCGTCAGATACAGGCCGTCGGCGTCGCGGGTCTTCAGGAGCAGGCCGCGTCCATCTTTGTGGATAGAGATTTCTATTGTGTCCTCGGACGATAGGATCTTTGATGCGAGTTCACGCGGCTGTTTGCAGCGAATCAGGATTTGCGTAGGATGCTCGCGAATCTCGCTGCGGACGTCCTGGATCGCGCCCTCGGCAACGACGTAACCGTTGCTCATCAGGATGACCTGATCGGAAATCACGTCAACTTCGTGAAGGATGTGGCTGGAGATCACGACGTAGCAGCCCTCCGACGCAGCCCAGCGAAACATGGCGATCATCTCGGAGCGGGCGAGCGGGTCGAGGCCGTTCAGCGGTTCGTCAAGAATCAGAACTTTCGGATTGTGGGCTAGAGCCTGCGCTAGGCGGATGCGCTGCCGCATTCCTTTGCTGTATCCGGCAACGTTGCGGTTCGCGGCTTCTGTCAGGCCGACTCTCTCGATGGCGCGCATGGCCAGTTGCTCGGCCTTGCTTGCGTCCATTCCTGTGAGGCGCAGATACGAATTCACGAACTGAAGGCCCGAAAGACCCTTGGGCATCGCATCAAACTGCGTGCTGTAACCAACGAGTTTGAAGAGATTTTCCGGATCGTTAGTCTTGCAACCTAGAACTTCGATGCGGCCGCGGGTGGGGCGGACGAGCCCGGTCATCAAGTTCATGAGGGTCGTCTTGCCCGAGCCGTTGGGGCCCACGAGGCTGGTGATTCCCGGAGGAATCGACAGGTTGACACGGTTCACGCCGAGAATCTCGCCGTAGAACTTCGACACATCTTCGAGGACAATGCGGTCGTTCATCGCACGACCTCGTAGGCGCGGACTTTGCGAAGCAGTAGTCCGAGGCAAATGGCGCAATAGATGAGAATAGCGATCCATGCATCGACGACGGGGATGGCGTGTTCGACGTCGATCTGAAACAGAGAATTCCATACCGTCCGCATTAGATAGGCGAGATTGACGAAATGGCCTGCCTGCGTGCGCATAACCGCATTAATTGCCTCCGCGAACCCGGCTCCGAAAAAGAGCATGGCTAATAGCAGGGCGCCGGCGACGATCCGCCATTTCACCCACGCGGAGAGTGCCATCGCGAGGAGAGACAGGACAGAGATCCAAATCAATGACGAGACGATGATACTGCCTGCGATCCAGAGGTGATCCCAAGTCCATGCGGGTCCGGCAAGCGTGGCTTGCACGAGGAAGAGAACCAGTCCGGGAATCCAGGTGATCTGCGAAAGAAGGATTCCGAGGACGGACGCTTTTCCGAAAACGTATTCGGGGCGAGAGAGCGGGCGGCAGAAATAAAGAGGCAACGCCCCGTTGGCGAGGTCCTGCGAGATCAGTCCGGGGCCGGCGAATGCAGCTCAAAACGAAGGCCAGCACCCCTTGCACATTCATGAAATAGAAAAAGAATCTGTTGTCAATGACCAGCACCTGGCTGGGCGCGCCGATCTGTTGCAGAAACGCCAGATTGTGAGCGAGGTAGATCATCGCCAGACATACGAGCGGATAGAAAAATGGAGCTGACGAACAGCGCGGTCTGAAACTTCGAGCGGAACAGGTTCTGCCTGAGCATAACGGAAGAGTACGAACCAGCGCGACCAACTGGGCGTGAGCGCGTCCGGTATAGGAGGCGTAAGTGCGCCTATAGACGGCCATCGGAGCTCCGTGGTGCCAGAATTATCTCGAACATGCCAGTTCTCAGCTTTCTTGCTTCTTAACTCTCCATAGCCTTGAGGAAAATATCCTCGAGCGTGTCGCGCCGGAAATTCAGCCGGCGAATGCGGACGTCGCGCTCCGCTGCCAGGCGGAAGATATCTCGCGTCTCAATTCCTTCAGGCAGGATGATCTTCATGCGGTTAGCGCGGATCGCACACTCGCATCCCAACTTTTCGATCGCTTCAGTGAAATCGCCATTGGCACCGTAGAACTCCATCTCAAGAAAGCGACGGTTGGCTTTACGTTCTTCTTGGAGGTCAGAGTAGTGAGCGATTCGTCCTTGCTTGAGGATCAGCACTTCGTCGCACATGTCTTCCACATCACGGAGCAGATGCGAGCAGAGAACGATGCGCACTTCCTGGCTGTCGCGCATTTCGCGAATCATGCGGATCATGCGTTGCCGGGCCGAGGGATCGAGCCCGTTTGTGGGTTCGTCGAGAATGAGGAGCTTCGGACCGTGGACGATCGCCTGCGCCAACTTTGCGAGCTGCTTCATGCCGAGGGAATACGTTCCGAGTTGCCGGTAGCGGGCTTCAGCGAGGCCGACGTAGAACAAGGCTTCGTGAGCGCGCTCGAGAGCGACGCTCGAAGGTAATCCGGAAAGCTCGCCCATCATGCGGACCAGCGACACGGCGGTCATCTTCGAGATAAAGGCATCGTTCTCGGGCATGTAGCCGACGAGGCCGCGAATTTCTCTCTTGCCGGTCCGAATATCGTGTCCGAAGATCCGCGCCGAACCGCTGTGGGGCGGATAAAAGCCAAGAAGAGTATTGATCAGGGTGGACTTGCCAGCACCATTCGGACCCAGAAGGCCGATGGCGCGTCCGCGTAAGGAAGCAGTGAGACCGCGCAGAATCTCGCGGTCCCCAAACTTCACCGAAAGATTTTCGAGTTCGATGAGAGGCGTGCGCGGGGCAGCTACCGCCGGCTGAAGCTCGGCGGTGGCTGCTCCGTTTTGTGTCGTCGTGCTCACTGAGTTGGTTGAGAAGAATGGTTCATCGCGCCGTCCAAAAGCATCTGCGGCAGGAACGGCCCATTATGGCTCATCGTTAATAGAGTGCCTAGATCGAAGCCCATGAATCCAGTGTTGCTGGCCACGACGATCCGATCGCTCTCGCCGTACGCATAGATTAAGCCGGGAGCGGAGTTCGCGGTCAGGGCGTCGATCGATTGACGTTGCTGCGCGGTGAGCGCGCCGCTCGATTTCAGACTCTCTACAAGCGGGCCCACGACCGGTCCGATGTTGTGGTAGAAGATTGCCGAGAAATTCGTGTAACCGTCGCTCGGCAGCAGCGCCTGGAACGTTGAGGAATGCGGGAGCGAGTATCCGGCTTGGCGGATTTGAATCGCCCGCGAGATCGTCGCCACATCCGGCGCCGCTATCAGATAGTTGTCAACATAGGTGTAGTCGATTTCCGAATTTAGGGAGTCAGCCGATTTCGGATTCGAGGAATGCACGACGAAATAAGTTTGCGAGCCAACTTGGCGCTTGGTTAGCTGCAACGAGTGACCCTGGTGATTTTCACGATTGAAAGCGTCGACCAGTTTCTCGATCGTTGCTTGCAACGTCGTGGGATCGTACACTTCGAAGATGAGCTTCCATCGCGGGGTCGGGACCATCGGTCCGTCGAAGGCCATGGTGACTTCGCCGCCGAGTGGAGCAGCGATGTCGTCAAGCACCCGTACTCCGCTCTTGGCTTCGAATTCGGCAAGGCTCTCGGAGAACTTCGGATCGCTGCTTCCCATCGCGTTGAAGAGCTCTTCCAGAATGCTTCGGGGATTCTTGATGACTGCCGAGGTCGTCATGCTGGCTTCCGGCGAAACGAACTCCAGGGAGCCCATGGAAGCGGGCGAAGCTAACCATGACGCTACGCCCTGGCGCTGAGAGGCGAACGTCAAGGCCGCTTGATTGTCGGTCTTGCCGCCCATTTCCCGATGCTCCATCGTCAGGTAGCGCACGTCGCTCATTCCGGAGGGCAGGTGATTGCCACCGCCATTAGCAGGTACGTCGTGCGCGACAATTTGTTCCATGTCCGCAGAAAAAAGCCATTCCGCGCCCTGCTGGTAGGCCTGGGTGATTTGCTGGTAGAAGGGCGTTGCGGTGAACGCGCCGGTTGAGCCTTGTTTTACGCGGGCTGCGGTCCGCTGCAGTTGACCTGCATCGGGGCTGGCGATCAGCAAATCGTTGTCGATATAGACCAGCAGGCTTTCACCTGACGCGGCCGTGACAGACGAAGGATCATGCACGATCTGCAAAGGAATATGAGATCGGTTCGCGCCTATGTGCGCGGCTTCCTTTTGAAGAAAGGCTTGCAATTGAACGGAGCCTTCCATTCCAGGCTGCCGAATTTTCGCGAGAATGACGGGTGCGGTGTAGGTCGAGCCCGTTTTTCCAGCGGCGAATACGATTTCGTCTCCCAAGAAGCTACTAAAGGTTTGGAGTTGATTCAGAACGTCGTCAAGCTTTGGTCCGTTTCCTTTTTGCTGCTGGCGCCACCAATCCCGCAGAGCGGGGCTTTGCTGGAGCCGGTCATGGAAAAGTCGCCCAGCTTCATTCAGAGTGTTCGAGATATTCGGAATCGCGGCGTATACGACCGTGTTGTCCGGAACATAAGGCAACAGGTCGGAGCTGTAGCGCAATCCGGGGCCGGGGATTGCGGCGAACTGCTTCTGCAGAATCGAGAAGTCGCCGAGGAGCGCGAGATACTTCGCCGAGTTCTTGCTCCAGGCGATTTCCGTCGGGATCGGAACCTTGGAAACACTGGCGCTGGAAGTCGACTCTTCACCGGGGTGCAGTTCGGCGGTGTTCTCGCCGGAATCCACGCGGACCACGCCTTCGATCACGGCCACGCGTGATCCTTTGATCCCATGGTTGACGGAGAAAATTGTTCCCTTCACCGACACCAGACAATCGTCTGTTGCGACATATAAATGACCCGAATGCTGCTTCGCAGCCTGCACAATCACCTGGCCGTCGTCGAGATGGATGGTGGTGCCCTTCCACGCGCGCGAGACTGAGACGCCCGCTCGCTCTCCCATTTCGACGAGAGAGCCATCTTGCAAGCGGAGAACCGCGGTCGATCCTTTTGCTGTGCGGACACGCACGCCGCTGTCGATCTGATATCCGGCGGGCACCAGGCGCATATCGTCGCCCGATACCGCGTAAAGCGAACCGTTTACGCTTTCCACAGAGCCGCGGACGGGATGTTGTCCGGGAAGAAGACCATCGTTGAATGAGATAACGACGAATGTGATAGCTGCGACTGCAGCCGTTGCCAGCGCCCAGCGCCACGGACGAAATGCCGGAGACTTTGGTTCGGCTCGCCATGTCATTTGGCGGTCGCCTTCGCGCGCGCGCTCAACGGCGTGACGGCAGGCCACGCAGGCGTGTACGTGATCTTCGAAGAGCAGCCGACGAGGCGCAGCCATTCGGTTTCCGAGGTAGGCAGGGATCAAAGACTGAAAGTCGTCGCAGCTTCGAAGCGTGCGGAGATCCATGCCAGCGCTCGGAGAATCGCCTGTGATTGCAGTCCACACGCGGTCGCTCGCTTGATCGACGATTTTGTCGTCTACGTGCTCGATTCGAATGGTCGATAGCAAACGATCGAACTTTTCATTGGTCATGATCTGTCTCCTAAGTAGCTGCCGAGCTCCTTGCGGAGCTGTTGGCGTGTGCGATGGACGATGACGGCCACCAGCACCTGGGAAATACCCAGCATTTTTCCGATCTCTGAGTTCGTGAATCCTTCAAGAAAGCGAAGGGCGAAGATTTCTGCCGGCCTCGGCTGGAGCTGTGCCAGAGCTCTTCCGAGAGCCTGCCGAAGCTCGGGCGTTTCCTCGCGAGGAAAGTCGGTCGTCAGCTCGACCGTGCGATCGGCCTGGCGCGCTCGAATCACATCGAGCGATGCGTTAATCGCAGCCCGCCGCAGATAGCTCTCGTGGTTGTCGAGCGCCTCGGCGGTTGATTCGCGGCGAAGCAGGCGTAAGAACACGACCTGCAGCACATCCTCGGCATCCGCGGGGTTGCCGGTAATCCGGTACGCGGTGCGGAAGACCATGCCATGATGCGCCCGAAATGCGAGTTCTAGTTCGGTCGGAATCGCGATACCCGGCTCTTCTTTCAGTCCGCTTTGCAGATTACGCCTCCTAACTTCCTTTCTCACCAGTAAAGACGTTCCCATATCCCGATTTATTACGTCGTCTCGGAAATTCTTTTGCCGACTGTGCTTCCGGTGTAAGGGCTTGGCTAGCTATGTCTTTGGGCGGATTTCGGGCCGGTGCTGGACGGGCTGCCTGATCAGAAACTATCCTTGTGCCGGACAGGGGCGGTCCCGGAGGGATGATGGCTACACGGCGTGAATTTGTGGAGACACTGGTAACTGGGGCCGCCGGGTTGGCGGTCGCGACCACGGCGAAAAGCTACGGTCAGATCATGGGTTCGAACGAGCGCCTCAACTTCGCGGTGATCGGACTCAACGGGCGGGGATATGCGCATCTGTCATCGCTCAAGACAAATAAGGGTGCGGCCCGAATAACGCACGTCTGCGACGTTGACACGAAAATTCTGCAGAAGTTCGCTGACTCGACGCAGAAGGAGATGGGTGAAGCTCCGGCGACCGGGAAGGATTTCCGCAAAATTCTGGAACAGAAAGATGTGGACGCGATCACCATCGCCAGCCCCGACCACTGGCATACACCGATGGCCATCGCCGGGTTACAGGCGGGGAAGCATGTTTACGTGGAGAAGCCGTGCAGCCACAATCCTGCCGAGGGAGCGCTGCTGGTGGAGGCGCAACAGAAATACGGAAAGCTGGTGCAGATGGGCACACAGCAACGGTCTTCGCCGCATACGATCGAGGCGATCGAGAAGATTCGCGGCGGCGCGATCGGGCGGCCTTATTTTGCGAAGGCATGGTACGTGAACGATCGGAAATCGATCGGAACGGGAAAAGAGGTTCCGGTGCCGCCGCAACTGGATTGGGATCTGTGGCAAGGACCCGCGCCGCGGCGTTCATATAAGGATAATGTCCATCCCTATAACTGGCACTGGTTCCGAATCTATGGGACTGGGGAGACGCTCAATAACGGCACGCACGAGGTTGACGTTTGCCGGTGGGCGCTGGGGGTCGACTATCCTAAGCGAGTCACCGCGTCGGGAGGAAGGTATCAATTCAAGGACGACTGGCAGTTTTACGACACGCTTGTAACCAGCTTTGAATACGACGATCAGATGATTTCGTGGGAAGGGAAGAGCTGCCAGGGAATGAAGTTTTACGGCCGCGATCGCGGGACGACGGTCATGGGAACAAATGGCACGGTGCTGATCGATCGTGACGGTTACGAAATGTACGATCTGAAAGGAAAGAAGACGAATGAGTTCAAGACCGGGTTGAAGACGCTATCTTCCGATCTTCTCGGCCGCGATTCCATGACGGATGCGCACTTTGCGAACTTTATCGCGGGAATCCGGAAAGGCGAGAAGCTGAACGCTCCGATCGCGGTCGGCAATGTTGCCGTGACGATGCTGCAACTGTCGAATATTGCGTGGGAGGTCAATCGCGAACTCCACCTCGACCCGAAAGACGGAAAGATTGAAAACGATGCGGAAGCGATGAAAATGTGGGGACGGGAGTATGAGCCGGGATGGGAGCCACATGTTTAGGAGGAATGTCTCCCGCCGCGATTTTATTTGCTCGAGTGCGATGGCTGGGGCGGTGCTGGCAGCGCCAACCGGCATTTTATCGTTGCCGCAAAAGCCGAAAACTGCGGATAACGGCGATTCCGTTCGACTTGGGCTGGCCAGCTATACGTTTCGGAACTTCAATCGTGCGCAGTTGATTGGATTCATGAAGCAGCTGAACATAAGCGAGTTGAATGCAAAAGATGTGAAGGATCATCTTCCTATGGATCCGCAGCAAGAGCAGGCCGCGCTGGAAGAATATGCTGCGGCGGGGATTCATCTGCACGCTGCTGGGGCTATCTATTTCGCGAAAGATGAAGACGAGGATATTCGCAGTAAGTTTGAATACTGCAAACGGGCTGGGATTTCGGTAATCGTCGCGGGCGATCCGGCACCGTCTACTCTGCCACGGATCGAGAAATTCGTTAAGGAATACGATATCCGCATCGCGATCCATAATCATGGCCCCGAAGACAAAGTCTGGCCCTCGCCACTCGATGTGTTGAAAGCTGTGAAAGGCATGGATCCGCGGATTGGGTGTTGCATTGATGTTGGCCATACCGTTCGGGCTGGAACGGACGTGGTCCAGGCGATTCACGAAGTAGGACCAAGACTCTTCAATATGCACATGAAAGATCTAACAGATTTTCAGAGCAAAGAAAGTCAGGTCGCTGTGGGAGATGGAACTATGCCAGTGCGGAAAATATTTGAGGCGCTGGTCGCGACCAAATATCGAGGCTTTGTGGATCTCGAGTATGAGGTTCATCCGGACGATCCGATGCCGGGAGTGATCAGCAGCTTTGCGTACATGCGAGGAGTTCTGACAGGGATGGGATACGCCTAGACAGAACGTTAATACCGAAGCAGACTTTCATTTCGAGGAAAAAGCACACATGTTGAATCGTAGAAGTTTTCTGAAGGTAGCAGGAAGCGCGACGGCAGGAACAGTTCTCGCAACGAAAGTACACGCTTTGATGCCGACTCAACCCGAGCTGGCTGCACCGGTCTCGCCGAACGATCAAATTCAGCTCGCGCTGATTGGCGCCGGTATTCAGGGGCAGGGAGACACGAAGTTTGCAGTTCAAGTTCCGGGAGTGAAGCTTGTCGCCGTTGCGGATTGCTACGACGGCAGGCTTCAACACAGCAAGGAACTGTGGGGCAACGACATCTTCACGACTCGCGATTACAGAGAAATTCTCGCACGCAAGGATGTTGATGCCGTTCTCATCGCTACGCCCGATCATTGGCACAAGCAGGCGGCCGTCGACGCGATGAAGGCGGGCAAAGACGTTTATTGCGAGAAGCCCATGATCCATCTCTACGAAGATGGGCCGGAGATGATCGAGACAGCTCGCGCGACGAACCGCGTTATCCAAATTGGGAGCCAGCGCGTGAGCTCGATCATTTATGCGAAGGCGAAAGAGTTGCTTGCTTCTGGGGCCATCGGCCAACTCAATATGGTGACAGCGCATTGGGACCGCAATTCTTCGATCGGCGCGTGGAACTATACGGTTCCTCTCGATGCTTCGACCGAAACTTGCGACTGGCCGCGCTTTCTGGGAACCGCCCTGAAGATCCCGTTTAATGCGGAACATTTTTTCCAGTGGCGCAAGTGGAAGGCGTACGGAAGCGGTGTTGCGGGAGATCTTTTCGTTCATCTGTTCAGTGGAACGCACTTCATCGCTGGAACGAACGGTCCGACGCGAGCCATGGCGACGGGAGGGTTGCGTTTCTGGAAAGACGGCCGGGATGCGCCCGATGTGATGCTCGGTCTGTTCGACTACCGCGAAGGATTCAACTTGAGCTTGCGCGTGAATTTCGTGGACGGCGGAGAAGAGAGCGAGGGGCTGATATTCACCGGGTCGGAAGGCACGATGGAGATTGCCGGCAACTCGGTGAGCGTGGGCCGCACGCCATTGCAGAAAGAGCCGGGCTACACGGTGGGAACTTTTACCGAAGCGATGCAGAAGCAGATTCTGGCGAGCTATCGGCAGAAGTATCCAGTCGTGCATCCATCGGGGCCGCCGGCGACGGGATTCGAGAAGTACGTCGCGCCCGAGGGTTATCACGACAACTATGACCACTTCAAGAATTTCTTTGCGGCGGTTCGATCGCGGCAGCCGGTTGTGGAAGACGCCGTATTCGGCTTCCGGGCGGCGGGCGCGGCATTGCTCAGTAATCTCAGTCTTGAGCGGAGCGCCGTGGTGAAGTGGGATCCCGACGCGATGAAACTCGCATGAAGTAACGATCGAGCGACCAGCCGCTGCGCTCGCGCCAGGTGGAGAGACGCAGAGGCGCAGATTTTCAACTCAGCGAAACCGCGACGAGCAAAACGCGGCGGACCATGCCTCCTGCCAACCGGCGGCGCCAGCGCAAGGCGCCGCCGAGTTTGCGTATGGCACATCTGTAGGAATCGGGATCCAAGGCGCCGGTGGTGCATCGACCTGCAGATAGTGATGGTGTCCGTAGTCCCAGCTGTCAGGAATCTGAAATGGAGATTGGAAGTTGCCCGGCCGGGGATTGGCTGGACCGCAATGGCCGAGTGCCGCATGCCACCACGGATGTCCCGCGGTGAGGATGCCCCCTATAAGATTCCCGAGAGGAAACAGGGCGGAAAGCACGTCATCTTTATAAGACGCGAGGATGGAGATGGTTTGGACCTTCGCGGCAACGGCCTGGAATTCTGTAATCAGGCAGTTGTCGTCGATCGCTCCGGCCATGAGCATGACGCGGCGGACGGGAAGATTCATCTTCAATATCGTCTGCAGAATCACGCGGGCGCCAAGGCTGTGCGATGCGAAAGAAACGCTGGCAGCGTCAGCAAAATTGGCGTCGATGAATGGAGCGACGAGTTGACCGGCATCGTCGGCGACCTTCGGCTCGAGGGGATAGTCCAGACCGTGGCCCCACACTGAATCGCCTGGCCACAGCAACCCAAGAAAAATAGATGGCGGGGCCAGCTGCAACAATCCCTCCCAGTTCGAGAGACAGGCGATGCCATCCTGCCGGTTGACCTTGAAGCCATGAGTGCCGATCAGCACGTTGCGGCCACGAATGTCGTTTCGCAACTGCAGCAGATCGTAGCTCTGATAGTTCGCAAGGCTGGTTCCCTGGCTGACCGCCACTGTCGTGGCTAAGCCGCCGCCCACCGAATCAAGCCGCACATCAAGAAATCGCGTCATAAGCATTGCCTACTTTTTCACTAGCTGCAGAGTGTTTACCGCAGTCGCCAGAGCGGTAGAGAGATCTTTTGCGATCGGAGCTAGTGGCGTGGCCAGCAGGCCAACCAGCACGGCAGCCGAGATGCGGAGCGGTGAAGCCAAGGTGGCGTTGCCCACGATCGCGAGCACAATGGCCACGATCCCAGCGATCGCTCTCGTCCAGTTGCGGTAAGTATCATCTGCACGCTGATACGTTTCATCAAGCAATGCGGTAAGAATGAGATCGAAGCGCGCGTAGACGTCGCTTTGCGTGATATCGAGGGGTTTCGATGCTGCGATGTTGGCCGCGATCGCAGTCAAAATTGGGGAGTCCACTCCGGTCGCCTTCGCCAGATCGGCGGCGTTGTCGGGGTTGAGGTTCAGCTTGATCAGTGATTTCGCTATGGCTTTCTGGCTGTTCAAGTCAGTGCCGTTGAACCAATTCGCCTGAAGAGTCGAGATGATCTTGCCCTGCGAGAGCGCATTTACGGGATCGCCGGGGGTTAGCGATCGGATGAGAGTCTTGATGCCGCCGAAGCCGATGTGATTCACACCGCCCCCGAGCGCCTTGGTGGCGTCCACCAGACCGAAGGCGGCAGTTCCTAACCCTCCGATCGCAGTAATAGTCTGCGGAAGACTGTGCATATCCATCGACGTACCTCCCTCGTCGCGCGGAGCCAACGCGAAGTCAGCGCGCTTACGCACGATCCAGTTGCGAAATGTTGACTGCTCCTTGGGCTCGGTCTGCGTTGCATGTGAACGGTTAGATGGTGCGTTCCGGCGCATCTGGGAAATTCGAGTACAGACCGCCAGAACGATGGCGACGACGTCTTCCACGGGTCCGGCAATCGCGAGGGAAGAGAGAGTGTTTGCCGGAGTCGAGCATCAACGCGGGGCCATGCTAACTCTCCCCACACTGAGACTCAACTGAAAAAGAGGGGTGTTACGAAAATGGAACAGGCGGCGCGAACGAGAGTAACTCTTGGACGGCGCTCTGCGATCGGCCAGCCAAGAACGCTCGACGAATGGTGAAGAGCGGAGAGGCCGCAGTTTCAGCCTTGTCCCGGTACGCTCATTTTATTTGCGACGAATGCCGATAGAAGTTCATGTCCGGTTGGAAGCCGGGCTTCGGCCCTTTGGTCATGTGACATATGGCACTAGTGGATGGTTACCTGAGGTTACCAAGTTCCGTTACGGTCTAGCGCGATTCTGCACGACCTTGCGATGGTGCGGGTTCCATGCGGACGGTACTCTCTAACCATGATGAGTTACACGAAATCATTCTTCACCGGACGCAAGAGCATTCAAGACAGTTTGACCTCCGGTGCAAGGTTACGAAGGGGAACATACTCTATGAAACGCGCCCTCTCTTGTGTGTTTGTACCGTTGGTACTTGTTGCCACTGCCATAGCCGGTGAATTGCCGTCCGCTCCGAGCAGCGTGATGAATGCCATGCCTGCCATTGTGATCGCAACCCCTGCTGTGCAACCGACGCGCGTCGTGAACTTTCGTACCGAAAACAAGGTAATCGACCAGAAATTCATCGCGTTGTCGATTGTCTCGGCGGGCAGCACTTTCGCCGACTCTTATACGACGCTGTTTGCCCGGGAGAACTGGCTGGCTGGGAAGACAAACGTATGCAACGCTGAAGTGGAGTCCGCATACCTTTACGGGACCCATCCGACGGTCGCCCGTGCCTACGCTGTAGCCTCGGTGAAGACCGTCGGGTCAATTGCCGCCTCGTACTACCTGCGCAAGCACCACAGCAAGCTGTGGAGCGTTCCGCTGATCGGCAATGCGATCTCAAGCCTTCAGGGGACAACTCAGAACATGATCGCCTGCAATTAAGATGCGTGGAGCTCCGGAGCTGAAAGGCTCCGGAGCCGCGAGTTACTGCAAAGCGTGGCGCAGCTCAGGGCGTCATGTTACCGGTGGCAAGATAGTCCTGCGGAGGAACACCGAACGCATCGGCCACGCGATTGAAGAAAGCAAAAAGTGCGGCGATGTATACGGCTTCGGAAATCTCCTCCTCTTTCCATCCGGCGAGGCGCAGCTTTTCGACGTCTTCCGCCGTGGAACGGTAAGCCGCGTGAGTAATCAGTTCCACATATTGCAAGAGAGCGCGCTCTGCCGGAGTCAGCTCTGCTTCGTCTAGCTTTCCTTCGACGATTGCGCGGACAGATCGATCGGATGCTCCCTGAACCCGCAGGAAGTAAGCATGGCTATCCAGTCAATATGGGCATCGATTCAGATAGGAGACGTAACTGGCGATCATCTCCTTGTGGCGACGTGAGAGATGGCCTTCAGAGAAATGGATCGTGTTTCCGAGTTCAATGACCCGGCGCAGAAAGTCGGGCCTGGCTCCGAAGCACTTGATGATGCCGGGAACTTGCGTTCTTCCTGATCCTGCACGCCAGAAATCATAAGCCGCGGCGGTGTCCCCGGTCGCATCCGCATCTTCAACAATCTTAATTTTAGTGGCTGCCTTTACGGTTGAGGGGCTCTCTGCTTGTGTCGCCTGCTCGTTGTTCTTTGCCGCGTTGCTCTCATTTGTTCCCACGGATAAGTCCTCTTTCCTGCCACCTCACCTTTGATCTTTCATCGCCGCGCATATCGAAGTGATATCCGATTTGAAATGGCAATAAGTTATCGGGCGAAAGAGTTACGCCACAATAATACGAAACCATTATGTGCGGACTGCATCTCTCATGAAGGCGGATGCGAGTACTTCTTTCGCATTATTGACTGGCCCCGACGCCTCCCTATAATCGCCGCACTTTAATCAGTGGGCGAATTATCGCGCGCGTTCTCCGAAGCGCCGAGAAATTGTTTTGCGAAATCAATTTGCAATTCGTGAGGACGAATGGGGAGAAGCATGCCTAGCGCAAAGAGCGTGATGTTGCTTGTGGTGACACTTCTGGCAAGCTTGAATGTTGCGGCACAGCAGATCACGGGCAGCATCCGCGGAACGGTGGTGGACCCGAGCAGCGCGATTGTCCAGGCCGCGTCCGTGACTGCAAAACAGATCGAAACGGGGTTGACTCGTAACGCGGTTACGGATCGTCAGGGAGAGTACGTGCTGGTTGAACTCCCGATCGGGCACTATCAATTGGAAGTTCGAGCAAAAGGATTTCAACAATACCTGCAGCAGGGAATCTCTCTGGACGTGAACGAAAGCGCGATCGTCGCCATCCATCTCAAGCTCGGAGCTGAAACACAGCAGGTGGACGTAAGCGCGGATGCTGCATTGGTGCAGAGCACGGTGAGCAGCCTTGGGCAAACGGTGATGGAGCACGAGATTCTCGACCTGCCGCTGGATGGCCGTAACTTTTCGCAACTGGGAACTCTTCAGCCCGGCGTAGTGCCTTTGACGCCTGGACTGTTGGAAGCGGGAGGTCCAGCACGTCAGAACCAGGCGTATGCCGTCGATGGGCAGCGGCCTGAATCGAACAATTTCATGATCGACGGCGCGGATAATGTCAGTTCGGTCGATGGAGGCTTTGTTCTCAAGCCGCCAATCGATGCAATTGCCGAGTTCAAGATTTTGAGCCACAACGCAAACGCAGAATTCGGCCGCAACACCGGTTCGACGACGAATATCGTCACGCGATCCGGTTCCAATTCATTTCACGGGGCAGCATGGGAGTTTTTGCGCAACGACGCGATGGATTCGTCCGACTACTTCACGCGAAGCATACAGCCTTTGAAGCAAAATCAATTTGGCGCGACGTTCGGAGGGCCGATACTCAAAGACAAGACTTTCTTCTTCGGATATTACGAAGGCTTCCGAAATCGTCAGGGTGAAACAGTACCGGCAACCGTCCCCTCTGTTGCGGAGAGGCAAGGAAACTTCGCTGAAGAATGTACGGATCTCTCCGGAGCGTCGTTTAATTCGAGTACTGGTCTGTGCAGCAACCCACAAGGACAGTTGACATTCTTCGGAACACCAGTGCCATTCAATCAGATGACTTTGTTCACGCCGATCGACCCGATTGCGACGAATGTGTTGCCGTTTTTCCCGATGCCAAACCAGGGAGCGAATGGATTCATCGCGACGCAGACTTTGATCGAAAATAATGATCAGTTCGGTGTGCGCCTGGATCATTACCTTTCGCGTGTGGACACATTGAATTTCCGCTACATGTACAGCAGCGGACCGACGACCGATCCTTTGTCGCCGGTAGGTGCCAATGTTCCGGGCTTCCCGGTGGGCGAAGATGACCGGGGTCAAAACTTTGTCGCCCAAGATACGCATATCTTCTCGTCTAACACCATCGCTGTTGGTCGCTTTTCGTATCTCCGGAATAAGTTCCTGCTCGATGAGCATTTGAATCACGAGTCGCCGACGGATCTGGGATTCCAGTACACACCCACCCTGCCTTCGGCCGCGGGGCCTCCCTTCATACAGGTAGGTGGATATGCGTCGGTGGGCGACCCCATCACGGGACCGCGAAACACGTTTCAAAATACGTTTGACGTATCGGGCTCTTTGAGCTGGATTCACGGCCGTCACGACTTCAAGTTCGGTGGTGGTTATCGTCGCGACCAAATCAACGCACTGCAGGGAATTGCAAGCAACGGTTTCTTCGTCTTTGCGAATTTTCCCTACAGCGACGGATTTGCCAGCTTTCTTTCGGGGAACCCGGTGGTCTTTCTTCAAGGCGGCGGCAATTTCGATCGCGAGATTCGCGATCGGGCCCTGGATGCTTACGCGCAGGATGATTACAAGGTTAATTCTCGCCTGACGCTGAATATCGGGCTTCGTTATGAGTTGCCTTTCCCAGCTACGGAGAACAATAACCAGGTGAATCTCTTCGTTCCTGGAGTTCAGTCGAAGGTGCTCCCTAACGCGCCGGCGGGGCTTCTCTATCCTGGCGATCCGGGCGTGCCGGCAGGTTTGATTCCGACGCAGAAAACTGCATTTGCTCCGCGC
Organism: uncultured Acidobacteriota bacterium; assembly: GCA_963793945.1. Lineage (GTDB taxonomy): Bacteria > Acidobacteriota > Terriglobia > Terriglobales > Acidobacteriaceae > Sulfotelmatobacter. The sequence goes on from CAWCCE010000010.1 coordinate 631,927, forward strand.
TTCGGTCTAGCCTGGGATCCGCGAGGAGATACTAGGACGGTAATTAGCGCGGCCTACGGAATTTTCTACGAGCCGTATTACACAGGCGAAGGCGGCCCGCTGCAGGATCCAGTGAGCTCGCCTCCGTATCTCAAGACTCAGCAAATCAGCTTCCCGGTGAATTCATTCGCCAATCCGTTCTATACGCCGAATCCTTTTAGCCAAGCTTTTCCAGAGCCGATGACGCTGCTGGTGGTCGCGCGCAACTTACATTTGCCGTATGCGCAGGATTGGAATCTGAATATCCAACGATCGTTCGGCGAAGATTGGCTATTACAGGTTGGATATGTCGGCACGACTGGAGTGAGGCTACCGCGATTCATCGAAGGAAATCCCGCGGTGTTTATTCCGGGCGTCGATGGCAGCGGGAATCCGCTATCGAACGAGAATAACGTGAACCAGCGGCGGATGTATTCGGGATGCACGTTGGCACAGCCTAATAACTGCGTGTACAGCTCGGTGGGTGAAATTGCCGGTGTTGCAAATTCGAGTTACAACGCCTTGGAAGCCAGCCTGCGAAAGCGATTCGGTCATGGGCTGTCGTTCCTCGCGTCGTATACATGGTCGCACTCGATCGATGACGTGTCTTCGTTCAATATTACTGGCTCGGCGTCGCAGCCCGTCGCGGGGGAAAACGATCTGGCGCAGAATCCGTTTAATCTCGCGGCGGAACGCGGTCCGTCGATGTTCGATGCCCGCCACCGCTTGGTGCTGAGCTATCAGTGGAGCGTTCCATTCCTGCAGCGCTCGAGCGCCTGGTACGGCAAGGTATTCGGCAATTGGCAGTTGAACGGAATCCTGACCGCGATGAGCGGAACGCCATTTACCGTGTTCGACTCGAATGATGTCTCCCTGCAGGGGCAAGCGCCGGAGATCTCCGGATTTTCGAGCAACCGTCCGAATGTGGTTGGTAATCCGAATTCTGGGCTGCGGACAGTCGCCGAATGGTTTAATACAGGCGCCTTCCAACAGTTGCAACCGGATCCGCTCGGCCGATTCGAGGTGTTCGGAGACGAAGGACGCAACGCGGTTCTGGGACCGCGATATGTGAACTGGGACGCATCGGCGTTCAAGAATATTCGGTTGACCGAATCGAAAGAATTGCAATTCCGTGGGGAGTTGTTCAACGTGCTCAACCACACCAACTTCCGCCTGCCGGTCAGCGATATCGAGTCGCCGACATTCGGACAGATCCAGTCAGACGTGAGCCCGAGAGTGATCCAGGTGGCGCTGAAGTTCTTGTTTTAGCAGGTCACCGCGATTGTCGGACCTGCGGGAGTTGCGCTTAGCGACCGCTCTCCAGGCTGGCGGCTCGTTCCCAGTCGGACGGGGGAAGCGATACTCCCCAGATGTTTCGCGGATGGTCGAGTTCAATGCCGCAGTGCAATGGGTTCTCAGGATCGAGGTAGACCACCCGAGCCGCGGCAGTCTTGTCCGTCACATAGACGTAAATCGAGATCTTCATTCCCATTTGCAATTGGACAGCAGTGGCGATCAAAGCTCCATGCAGGCTGACGACGATGGTCTCAGCTTCGCACGTCGAACTCTTGGCGTCCCCTTCAACGGTGATTACCACTTTCAACGGAACACGGGTACTGCGCCGGGATTCCTTCATGAACGATCTCTCTCAAACAGGGTTGTCCCCGAAGGGTATCACGAGACACTCGCTGGGACCCGTTGGTGTTGAGGATCATATGTGGAATGCAGCCTAGATTCGAGGGCGACTTGTCTTTGCCTACACGCCGTCACTTGCTCGAAAGGCGCGAGCGACTTTCGGCTCGCGCCTTTCGGGACGTTGCCAGCGCCCTGGGGGGATGACAGAAGACTCTGGCGCTCTCAACCTCCAATGTCCGCCGACTGGTAAGGGTCAGGACGAAAGAGACTGCAGCCCAAGGCGCGCGGTACGGCTTCCGTCGTCGCTGTCATCTTCGTAAGCAGTGACATCCTCAGCGCCATCTGCCGCGACGTTGTGGAACCAACGCAGAATGGCCAGCGCTGCGAGAATCCACCACAGAAACCAGGTCTGTTCCAAGAAAGCCAGCATAGGTTTATTTCCTTAGACCCAGAGTGCTATCGAATCCGACTATACAATAAAGTCAATTGACATACTATACATTGCAAATATTTTCATCAGTTATTAACACACGAGGGTTCCCCGGGTCGGCCGTCTGCTGCAAGAAAGCGTCTACGGTTGTGCAGTGAATCCAGAATGGGCGTGGGCGGTTTGGAGGGCCGCCGTCGCCGAACGTCAGCTCATGTGCGATCGGAAGAATGAGACGAGCGCGTCGGCGATGATTTTCTCCTCGCCGGGCTGCAACATAAACGAATTCATGGACAGAACTTCTTTTTCCTCGCCGACAGCTAGAACGATAGATGGCTTGCCCTGCCGAAGATCCTTGGCCACTTCGCGTGGAGTCAGGGACAGGCGACTGTCCCAATGAATTTCCATGTGGGGTACGTGATTGGCGACCTCGGGTACTGAGAATGAAGTTGTGACGCCTGGAATTTTGCCGATCTGAGCGGCGATGAAATCCAGACGGCGTTGCCATTCGCGGTTGAGAGCGTCGTGATCCTCATTGAGGTAAGATTCCAGCGCTTTGATCATGCCGATGATTTCTTCCTTGCCGACTTTCTGGCTTCGGCCCAGCGTGTCTTCGTGAGGACTGTTGTTCAGCAAGGCGTTCGCGACCAGATCTTTGCGGCCCAGAAGTAAGCCGGCGCATTGCGGTCCGCGTATCGCTTTTCCTCCGCTGAAAGCGATGAGGTCGTATCCCATCTGCACGTAGTCCCAAAGGTGGGAGACTGGCGGTGTGTCGGCAGCGGCGTCGATGAAGGTCGGAACGCTGTACTGCTTGCCCAGTTTGACCCATTCGTCCACTTTGACCTGTCCGATTGGATTCGCGAAGTTGCTAAAGTGCATCATGGCGGTTTTGTCGCTGACGGCTTTGGCGACGTCTTCGCGAGTTTCCACTTCAACAAGCCGAATGCCAGTAGCTCGAAGCTGGTGGTCGAACGGATTGCGGTGCGACTTCTGAATGATGACTTCCGATTTCATCCCAGTAAGATCCGGCAGTTGTTTGATGAACTGCGGATTGTTGCCCGTGAGGATTCCGGCGAGTCCCGATTGCATGGCGGCGGCGGCACCGGAAGTGACGAGCGCCGAGTAACCTTCCGGAAGTTTCAGCATTTCGGCAATACGTTTGCCGGCGGCGACTTCCAGATCGGGGATGCTCACAAAATGGCGTCCGGCGAGAGCCATCGCTGCTTCGACCTCGGGCCGCATCAACGATCCTCCCAGGACTGTCATTGTGCCCTGGCCGTTGATCACCGTGGTGACGCCGAGTTCTTCGTACACATTCCCTGTACTGCCGAATCCGGAAAGAGCTGGGGCCGCAACCGGAGATGAAGACGACTTGGAGCGCGCCCATGACGATCGCGGCGCCAACAGGGCACCGGCAGACGACAAAACGGCAGTCACGAAACTGCGGCGAGGCCACTTCGAAGCGATGGTCATGGGCAGACACTCCTTGAATGATGTGCGAACGAGTTATTTCCGAACGACCGCGGCCGTGCAATTGATTTCGACGAGCGACTGACCGGGAAGAGCTGCGACCGCAACCGTTGTTCTGGCCGGTCCACCTTTCGGAAAATACGTCTTGAAGACCTTATTCATGCCGTCGTAGTTGTCGATGCTGGTGAGGAAAACTGTGAGCTGGAGGATGCTGTCCATGGTGCCGCCTCCGGCTTCGACCAAGGTTTTCACGTTCTCCATCACCTTCGTGGTGTGAGTCTCAATGTCCATGGGAAACTTGCCTTCGGGATCATGCGAGTGCGCGCCCTGGCCTGCGATGTAGATGACTCCGTTGTGAATGATCAACGGCGTAATGAAGCCCGTGCCGGCAGGTTTCCCTTCGTAGTCCAACTTGCGAACGGCCCCTTGATCTTCGGCAGAAGCGGCTGTTGAAGTGCTGACCAAGCCTGCGAGCCCCACGCCTGTGAACAGGGAAGCGATTCGGGATGCGAACGTCCTGCGACTTGTAAGCGATGAAAACATAGTCCAGTCCTCCTGAAGTGTGAAGTCTTGTCTTAGAGCAATCCAAAGCAAAAAACGTCGCTACCGGCGGCGATGGTCACATACTGATTCCCCGCGATTGCAAAGCTCATGGGGGAGCCGACAATCGTCTGGCCGGTGTTGAAGTGCCAAAGCGAAACGCCCGTGCGAGCGTCTACCGCTTCGAAAGATTGAGCGTCGTCCCCAAAGAAAAGTAGCCCAGTGCTTGTTGTCATCGTACCGGCACTCGAGCGGCCGGATCCAATCTGCGGATATTTCCATGCCAGCTTTCCGCTCGCAAGATCATAGGCGAGCAGGATTTTCTGGCTGCTGTCATCGGGACTGCTTTTCGATCCGGTTGCGTAGTACGTATGGCGTGGAGCGTATTTATCGGGGGCCTGGAACATCAGATTGCAATTTTCGAGAGATAGAAAATAGAAGAATCCGGTCGATGGATTATAGGAAGGTGCGTACCAATTGGTGGCACCCGCAAAGCCAGGACAGACGCGGGTTCCGGTCGCTGACGGCTGCACTCCGGTGCGAATCGGGCGTCCGTCCGGACCAATATCCTTGGCCCAATTCATTTTCTCGGCGAAGCGAACGGCAGAAAGGAACCTACCATCCACGCGATCGAGGACATAGAGGAAGCCGTTGCGATTCGCCTCGACCAGCAATTTGCGCGGATGCCCTTGATATTCGGCGTCAACCAGGACCGGAGTCTCGGTGGCATCGAAATCGTACAGGTCGTGCGGGGTGAATTGAAAATGCCATTTCAACTTGCCGGTGTCGGGATCCAGCGCGAGTACGCAGTCGGTATAAAGATCGTCGCCTGGGCGCACGCTGCCATCGAAGTCGGGAGCGGGGTTGCTGGTGCCCCAGTAAATTGTGTTTAGTTCGGGATCGAAAGTGCCCGGCATCCATGTGGTGCCGCCAGCATGAAGATAAGAATTGCCGGGCCAACTCTCCGAGCCGGGCTCGCCCGGCGCGGGGATCGTCCAAAAACGCCATGCTAACTTTCCAGTCTCGGCGTCGAACGCCGAAACGAATCCTCGAACGCCATCGTCTCCACCAGACGTTCCGACAATGACTTTATCTTTCACGACCAGTGGAGCGCTGGTGGCGCCATAGTTTGGACTGCCGTCGGTGTAGGCAACGTCCCAAAGTAGATGGCCTGAGCGAGCATCGAGGCAGAGAAGATGGGCGTTGTCGGTTTCCATGTAGACGCGCGAATGCCAAAGTCCAACGCCGCGATTGTGATGTTGCGATGCATCGTCAATCAGGCCCTCCGTGATAGGACGCGTGTAGTGCCAGATTGTGCGGCCCGTGCGGGCGTCGACCGCGTACGCGTCATTCGCAGAAGTGATGAACATGATGCCCTCGAAAACGACGGGAGTCACTTCGAGTGCGTCAGAGTTCCGGGCGTGAAAGACCCACTGGGTGCGGAGATGAGACACGTTGCCGGGATTGATTTCCTCGAGAGAGCTGTAACGCCGCCCGGTGTAGTCGCCGTTGTAGGACAGCCAGTCGGCTCCCGCGGGCTGCAGAGACAGGCGTTGGGGAGAAACATCGAGATTTACGCCTGCGGTCGTTGGAGGCGCGTCTTGCGCACTCATGGACAGGAGCGAAAGTCCGACAACTGCGGCGGCGAGTGAGTTCCGAATTGCCAGCTTCATCGATCTTTCTATGCCCTCTCGAAGAACGGACAAGTGCTCTAGATCCACAAAATTGCAAGTAGAATCCAAACTACTTTCGCGCTACCTTGGCACGCTTCGCCGTTCGGACTCCTCTTGGCATGGGGCGCGCCGAGGAAGCGCCGGCGTTGTATCCGAGTTCGCGGGAGATATTCATCCCCGCTTCGCGGACTAATGAAGCGATTTCACGAAGGCGGGAAGCGGACATCCGAACCGCAGGCCCCGTAACGCTCAGACTCGCTGTGACAGCGCCGCCGGTATCCCACACTGGCGCGGCCACGCAGCGTACGTGCGGTTCATTCTCTTCCAGGTCATACGCAAAGCCATTCTTTCGTACCCTGGACAGCTGCGTTTGCAATTCCTGGATGCTGCCAACCGTGTTTTCAGTAAAGCGGCGAAACTCCAGTTGACCCAGGAGTCGATCCCTCTCGCCGTCGTTCATATAAGCAAGGAGCACTTTTCCCACCGCCGAGCAGTAAAGCGGCACACTCGCGCCGACGCGGGAATGTATGCGCAAGGGCTGTGGAGAATCAAGTTTCTCGATGTAGACCGCGGAGAGACCGTGGCGGACCGTCAGATGCACGGTTTCTCGCGTGCGCTGGTTTAACAGTTGAAGATGCGGCAGACTCACCGTGCGGACGTCCAGCTGTTCGCGCGCAGCTTGACCCAGAAAAACACAGGCAATCCCAAGGTGGTAGTTGCCCGTGTTGTCACGCATGAGGAAATTGCCGGACTCCAGATTGACCAGAAATCGATGAACGGTACTGACCGGCAAGCCAGAGCGCTTGGCAATTTCGGAGGCCGGAAGCCCACGGTCGGTCTGCCCGAGAAGCTGCAGCATGCGAAGGCCGCGTTGCAGCGAGGTGATGTTGTATTCGCGTAGTGCTGTTGCCATCAGAAGCGCTACAGTCCGGTGCGGAATTGCGTCCAAATGAAAGTAGAGTTCGGCAGCTGAAAGTAGATACCACAGCGTCTGGCGGAAGTCCAGCATGTCCCCGACCGTCGTACCTGAGTCGCGCGCATTTTGTACGCTAGATACGCGCTTTCCTGTCTGAATCGAAAGAATTCCCTTTCGATTCCGATCTAGAAACAAGTTGACAGTGGAGTGTGGCGTGAGATATCCCACTGACACTAGTTTGTTGTCGCAGTCAGAGTCATTTTTCATTAGATGAAATTTGAATAGCCTGTAGCGCGCCGGATTGTCCGCAATCCGCGTCGGGTAGTACCAGTCTTTTACTGCGAGGGGGGCGTTGATCACTCAGCCTATTGTGCAGGGACGCGTCGGCGTCGGTGGACGGAGCGTTTCTTCGGGTACGTGCGCCCTCATGCGGCAAAGGGGAAAAGCGATTGTCGCGGCGCTCTTCTGCGTCTGGGCAACGGTTGGTCTGTTGGCGCAGCAGACTCACCAAAGTTCGGAAAAAGTACAATCATCCAAACAGGAAGCTCCTCAGGTTGGCCGGCAGACATTTGAATCGACTTGCGCCGCGTGTCACGGACTCGATGGCAGGGGAGGCGAGCGTGGTCCGGACATCGCGACCAGAGCTGAAATCGTGCGCAAGTCCGATGAGGAGCTAGCCAAGATTTTGCAGGTGGGTATTCCCCAGGCTGGCATGCCGGCGTTCGCATCGCTCGGTTCGGCTACTTTGTCCGCCACGGTGAAGCACTTGCGGCTTTTGCAGGGCAAGGGAGTGGCACCGCCGCTTCCCGGAAACTCTGGGCAGGGTAAACAGATTTTTGCCGGCAAGGCAGGTTGTTCCAAGTGCCATATGGTGCAAGGCTCCGGGGGATTTCTCGGTCCAGATCTTTCGAGTTACGGAGCCAGTCATTCTGTAAGTGACATCCGAAAATCCATCGTGAGCCCCGGGCAAAGACTTGGCTTGCACAAGTCCCTAGCAAAAGCGACAACAAACGATGGCCGGACGGTAACGGGGCTTGTGCGGAATGAAGACAACTTTTCGTTGCAGTTGCAATCGCTGGATGGCGCGCTGCATCTTCTGGCGAAATCGGAAGTTGCCAACCTTACTTTCGATTCGAAGCCTCTCATGCCGGAAGACTATGCGAAGAAACTCAACGGGAGCGAACTGGATCATGTGATTGCATATCTATTGAGTGTAGCCCACGAGCAGGAAGCGAAAGCCGAGGTCGTCCGGCCCAAGAAAAAAAGTTGGGATGAGGAGTGAAGGTGAGGAAGAAATTCAAACTCGCGATCTGGTCCGGCCTGCTCGTGTCATTTGCGTTCGCAGTAAGCGAAGTTCCGCAGCGCCAATTTCGGGTGCACGCGGAGTCGCGGGAGTTTGGTGAACTCATCTCCAAGGACGCGAAACTTGAGGTGCTGATCACTGGATTGGGTTTTACCGAGGGACCCGTTTGGGATCCACATGGGTTCCTATATGCAAGCGACGAAGAATTGAACAAGATATTCCGGATTTATCCGGACGGCCGCAAGGAAGAGTTGGTATCGCTGGGTGATCCGGATGGAAATACCTACGACTCGCATCGGCAGCTCATCGACTGTGCAAGCGTGCTACGCGCGATCATCCGCCTTCACCACGACGGAACGTATGAGGTGCTGGCGGACAAATACGAAGACAAGCGATTCAACAGTCCGAACGACGTGGTCATGGGTCCGGACGGCGCGTTCTATTTCACCGATCCGACGTTGGATCTGCCAAAAGGACAAAAGCAGGAATTGGAATTTCAGGGTGTCTTCCGAGTGGACGCTGCAGGAAGCGTTACGCTGCTGACGAAGGACCTTTCTCAGCCGAATGGTCTCGCATTCTCTCCTGACGGAAAGCGGCTGTATGTGGACGACAGCGAGAAGAGAAACATCCGAGTCTATGATTTCAAAAAGGATGGCACGATCCGCAACGGTCGGCTCTTCGGGGAAGAGCCTGGTGAGAAGGGAGATGGTGTTCCGGACGGGATGAAAGTCGACCGCGCGGGAAATCTCTACGTCACAGGCCCGCAGGGAATTTGGGTGTGGGATCCGAACGGACATCATTTGGGGACGATTGTTGTGCCCGAACAGCCTGCGAATCTTGCCTGGGGAGATTCCGATCTCAAGACTTTGTACATCACAGCCACTACATCGATTTACAAGTTGAAGACGAATGTTTCTGGTTTTGTGCCGTACCCGATCAATGATCCGAAGTGATGCAAGAGATAAATTCTTTGTATTGACAGATTTCATGCAGTGGAATATGTTTTCGCGCAATGGGAATGAATTCTGTGGCGCGGCAGGACGGTTCCAGTCACACGGTCCGCCCGAATGGGTAGATGGGGATTCCAAACGTACAGAAAGTCAGTGGCAGGCGTGTCGAGTCAGACAGCTGCCACAGGAGATGGTGATGAGAAATCGATACAGTGTCTGCGCTCCGATTGTCGTCATCGTAATGTTGTTTGTCGTCCCATCAGTTCTGCTCGCTGATGTCACGGGCTCCATCCTGGGGGTAGTGCGGGATCCGTCCAAGGCTGTGCTCAAGGGTGCGCAAGTCACCGTAACGAATACGCAGACCAACTACTCCGAGAAGACACTTTCTGCCGAGGATGGTTCTTATCGTTTCCTGGCGCTGCCTGCCGGAAATTACACGTTGAACGTGACTGCCGCAGGCTTCGAGCAATTCAATGACACCGGCATCGTTGTGAAGGTGAATGACCAACTGCGTGTGGATGTGTCTCTAACTGTTGGCAGCGTGCAGCAAGAAGTGAGCGTGGCCGCCGGTGCGGTTCAAGTAGAAACAGAGAGCACCCAATTGGGCGATGTGATCGATTCGAAGAAGATGCTTGCGTTGCCGCTGAATGGCCGCAGTTATCTCGACCTGCTGGGACTGCAGGCAGGAGTGGCGCCCGGCGGTTCGGTGACTATCGGCGGCAACTCCGGAACCGGCGCAAGGCCGGTGTCCGGTTACATTGAGAACGCCGGCAATGTCTCAGTGAATGGCCAGCGAGAGACAGCGAATGCGTTTCTGGTGAACGGGGGCGACGTTAGCGAGGGACGGAACATGGGTGCTGGCCTGGTCCCGAACCTCGATTCCGTCGAGGAGTTTCGCCTGATCACCAATAGTTTTGACGCGGAATACGGAAAATTCAGTGGCGCGGTGATGAACGCCATCACCAAATCGGGCACGAACGGTTTCCATGGGGACCTGTTCGAGTTTCTCCGCAATGACAAGATGGATGCGGCGAATTTCTTCACACCGGTCAAGTCCGAACTGCGGCGGAATCAATTCGGAGGCGTAGCGGGCGGACCCTTCTGGAAGGACAAGCTGTTCTGGTTCACGGACTACCAAGGAACGAGACAGGTGCAGGGCGCAGAGACCGGCATCGTTAACCTGCCGCCGGCTGCGCAGTTTCAAGGCAACTTCGGGCCTGGAGTATTAACCGGCACAGTCGATGGCACCGCGGGTGGCGTTTGTCCCGCGTGTGGCTGGCCGACTCAGCTCTCGCAACGGCTGGGTTACACGGTCAGCAATGGCGAGCCATACTGGGTCACCGGCTGCAATACGCTGCAAGATGCCCAGAACGGCATGTGCGTTTTTCCGGGAGGCGTGATTCCGAAGAGCGCGTGGTCACCAGCGGCGATTGGAACTATCCCATACATTCCGCAGCCAAACATCGATCCCACGACGGGTACGTACTCCGACAATAGCCAAAGAAACAGAGTCACGGATAACAAGATCGGAGAGCGGGTCGATTTCAACAACCGCAAGACTGGCAACTGGTCGTTCTATTATCACTTCGACGATTCGACGGTTCTCAGCGCCTTGCCGAGTGGAGGCGCGACCGTGCCAGGATTCCCTGCGCAGACGCCCACCCGCGCCCAAGAGTTCGTCATAAGTAATACCAAGGTTCTCGGACCTAGCGCGGTGAATGAGGCGCGAGCAACCTTCTTCAGAACGGCTACCCATCTGGACAACCCGACGGGTGGCAAAGCGTCGCTTTCCTCTCTGGGCTTCGTGACCGGCGCCGGCACCCTCGGAATTATCCCCGATGGCTATCCCGGATATCCGGAGTATGTGCCCCAAATCTATTTCAACAATTTCGGCATTGGCGCACCCTCTCTGATCACGTTCCAGCCTAACAACACGTACACCATATCGGATGGGTTTTCTAAGGTAGCGGGCAAGCATACGCTTAAGTTCGGGGGGGAATTTCGCTACCTGCAAATCAACGAGCGCAACCTGGCCAGCCAGGACGGGGCTTTTGTCTTCGACGGCACGGTGACTGGAGTTGATTTCGCTGACTACCTGCTTGGAGCGCCGACGGGAGGTGGGGGTGGCTACAGCCAGGCAGCGTTACAGCTCTTGGATTCCCGTACTCGTTACGGCGCGGCATACGCGGAAGACACGTGGAAGGTAAAACCCAACCTTACCTTGAACCTCGGTTTGCGCTGGGAAGTAAGCATGCCTTGGTATGACACCCAGGGCAAGATCCAGACTTGGGTGCCGGGAAAGCAGTCAGTGGTCTTCCCGGGTTCTCCCACTGGGCTGGTATTTCCTGGCGATCCAGGCATTCCCAAGACGCTGGCGCCCACCAGATACGATAACCTCGGTCCGCGCCTCGGCCTTGCCTATTCGCCCGGTTTCCACGATGGAGTATTGGGTAAAGTCTTTGGCGGTCCAGGCAAGACGAGTATCCGAGCCGCCTACGGGATCTACTACACGTCGGTGGAAGATTTGAACCTGTTTTACGAGGTGGCCGATGCTCCGTTTGGATTGTACTGGAGCAGTCCGGGTCCAGTGTCGTTTTCGGAGCCTTTCAGAAACCGGTTGGACGGAGGCACTGACGGTGAGGGGCAGCGCTTTCCCTTCACTGTTCCAATTCCGGGGAGTCCGGCAAATAAGACGCTCAGTTTCGCGGTTTACGAGCCGATGTCCTATTTCCCCGGATACGACACTCATAACAAACTTGCTTATGCCGAGCATTTCAATCTCTCTATCCAACGGGAGCTCAGCCGATCGACTGTATTGACTCTGGCCTACGTCGGAACCGAAGGTCACAGGCTCATAACACAACAGGAAGCCAACCCGGGCAATGCAGCATACTGCTTGCAACTCACAGCACAAGGTTATACCGACATCTCGGCGGGCGCCGTCGGCTGCGGGCCGAACGCCGAGCAGGACACTTTCCAGCTTGGTGCCAGCGGACCACTGGTTTACGGCACAAGGAACGAGTTGCTCAATCCGAACTACTGCCCTGCAGCCCAGACCCTCTGTTTTGGTTTTGGCAATACTTTCACCAAGCTGACGGCAAATTCCATCTACAACGCTGGTCAGGTGACGGTGGAACGCAAAGCCGGAGACGTAACCTTGCTGGCTGCATACACACTAGCCAAAGGTCTAGACGACTCGTCGGGGTTCAACGATCTCGTGAATTTTACCAATCCAAAGCTGAGCCGTGGCCTGTCGTCGACCGATGTTCACCACAATTTCGTGATGAGTTATGTTTGGGCCCTCCCCTTTGATCGGGCCTTCCAACGTTTGCCGAAAAGGCTGACGAAAGGCTGGCAAGTCCAGGGTATTACTCGATTCGCGACGGGATTTCCAATCCAGATGGGTCAATCGAATCCTGTGACCAATCCCCTGCTGTGTCCGGGGTTGACGCTGGCCACACCGCAGCCGTGCGTGGGAGATAGCTCTCTCGCGGGCAGTCCCTCCACCGATATGCCGAATCTCGTGGGACCGATTCACAAACGCAACCCGCGCGATACGCCTGGCACGTTCACATATTTTGACCAGAGCGCATTTGTCGCGACCAACTGCTTTTTCACCGGCACCACCCCAAGCCCTGACTGCGGAACCTTCGGCACCGCTAACCGGCGATTCTTCCATGGTCCCGGCTTCAACAACACCGATTTCGGGATTCAGAAGACGATTCCGGTCACTGAAAGCAAGTTGTTCGAGATTCGGGGTGAATTCTTCAATATTTTCAACCACGCGCAATTCATGAATCCGAGCGGGGATATCAGCAGCAGCAGTTTCGGCAACATCACTAGTGCCCGTGATCCGCGCATCGGCCAGGTGAGCGCCAAGTTCGTCTGGTAGTGCAAGAACGTTCCGCGAAGGGACGGCATCAGCTCGCCGTCCCTTTCTTACTTTGGGTTAAAGTGTTGGGATGCAGGGCAATCTCCACGGGAAAACCCGTCTGATCCATCTTTGGTTGTCGGCTGCCTTGCTGGCTGGAATCTTGTTTGCCCCGCAGATGATTGCGCAAACCGCGGCAGACTATCGCAAGCGGGCGAACGAACTGGCACAGGCGAAGTCCTGGGACGATGCCGTCGCAAACTACCGCAGCGCCCTCTCACTCGATCCGAACGATGCGACTACTCACTACGACTTGGCGTTGGCTTTCAAGTACAAACGAGAGCTCAGAGAGGCCCTGAAAGAGTTTGAGGCGGCGGTTCAACTCCGGCCGAAGTCGGCGGACGCGCACTACGGATTAGGAAGTATATGGTTCGACTTGGGGGATCAAACGGCGGCTCTGAAAGAACTGCGCGCCGCCGAAACCCTCGATCCCAGGAATGCCGCTACTCATCGGCTGTTGGCACGGATTCTTTCCCAGCAGAGCAACCTTACAGACGCCCAACACGAATTGAAACTGGCTCTGGGGTTGAAGCCTTCGGCGGATACTCACCTCGAACTCGGGGTCGTTGAAGGACAGCTCGGCAAGATCAATGAGGCTACCGCGCAGTTTCGGGAAGCAATACGCATCGATCCGAACCTCGCTGCGGCGCACCTGATGTTGGGGATCGCGTTGCGCCGTCAGACAGATCATAACGGCGCGCTAGAACAGTTTAGGAAGGCGGTGGCACTCCATCCGGACGATGCGGATGCCCAATATAACCTCGGCCGCGAATTGATGACTGGAGGCGACAGGGCGGATGCAATCGCTGCCTTTCGTCGTGCGATCGAGCTGAAACCAGATCTGGAGCAAGCGCACTACAACCTTGCTCTCGCGTTGCGCTCCCAGGGAGATACGAACAACGCCAAGAAAGAATTCGATGAACTCTCGGGGCTGCACGATTTCCGCTCGCAGCTGGCGCAATCAAAGCTGATGATCACACAAGGAGTGGATGCGCTCAAAAAGCAGAAATTCGATGATGCCCTGGGCTTGTTCCAGCAATCCGCCGAACTGACGCCCCAGCTTCCGACGAGCTACTACTATCTGGGCCTCGCATGGGAAGGGAAGAACGAAGCCGAGCGTGCCAAAGACGCGTACGAGAAAGCGCTTGAACTGAAGCCTGACTATGCACAGGCGCACGCAAGCTATGGATTGTTTCTGTGGAAAGCGGGAAACCAGACTCAAGGCCTGGATCAATTCCAGCGGGCGGTGATGAGCGATCCGGATCTCGCTGAGGGGCATTACAACCTTGGGATTGCACTGGCGCAACTGCAGCGTCCGCAGGAGGCTATCCGAGAGTTAACCGAGGCCGTTGCGCTGGATCCTCAGAATGTGGACGCGCGAGTGCAGCTTGGATTGGCGCTAAGCCAGAACAACGACCCCGGCGCTGCAGCCAATGTTTTTCGAGATCTGGTGAAAAGAGATCCAACGTTTGCCGAGGGTTACAACAACCTTGGGCTGGCGCTGCTGCAATCCGGGAAAATTCACGAGGCGGAGGGTGAGTTTGAACAAGCTGTTCGACTCAAACCGCGCTACGCGGAGGCCCACTACAATCTGGCGCTGGCGTTTCGGCAGGAAAAGAAGAACGACGAGGCGCAGCACGAGTTCGACAAGGCGTTTGAGATTGAACCTGAATTGAAAAACCTGCCTCTGCCTTAGCGCAAGGAACTTATTTTGCAGTCTTGTTCCGGACGGCGATCAAGGAAACCTGCTCGAGGTCAGGGTAGTGATCGTCCTTATCGGCCTTACGATCAGCCGAAGCAATCTGCTGGATCGTGGTGCATGCCGGCATCGTGGGGCCAAAATATTGGCCGTAGACCTCATCAAACGAAGCCGCGTCGTCCAGGTCATCCAGATACACGGTCGTCGATACGACCTGACTGAACTCCATGCCGGCCTCTTCGAGGTTGTCGAGTTGATTCCGCATCGTCTGCCGAAGTTGGTGTGGCGTGGTGGAGGCGTACACGCCGCCGTGCGGTCCGGGAATGAATCCGCTTTTTGCCGAGCAATATAAGGTGTCGCCGGCAAAGACACAGGGACTGGCTGTAGGACTTGGCGGCATATTCTTGGGACGGACGGCTCTCCTTTGACTCAGGTCGCGGACGGCCACGCCAGTGTATTCGATATGGGCGCCACCGGGCAGACTCGATACTTCGATCGTGGCGCGAGCCGGAGTGTTGCCGAATTCAAAACGCTTCGCATAGTGCTCGTTCATCACCTTCGAAGGGAGATCAGAAGTCAGGTAGGGATTAACGAACACCATGTTGCTGAGTTCGAGTCCTGCCGCTTTTAGAACGGCTTCCACGCGATCTAGAGCCAAATCGACTTGCTCGGCGGGATCGGCCGGGATCTTGCCGGTGGTCGGATCCGCACCAGCCATGCTGGACACGAAAAGCCGATCGTGCGTTAGGATTCCCGGGGAAAACGAGTTTTCTTTCTTTTCATTCGGCGGATATACGGCACGCCTGTTCTTTAAATCCCGGACCGCGACGGCATTGATCTGAATGGGTGGCGCGGGAATCCGGGCGACGCCTAAGACCGCGCGAGCAGGCGGTGTCTTCGGGAAGGATTCGGCGAAGACTTTATTCAGTTCCTCGAACTGGCTGATATCTGAAAGATAAACCTGCGTGTAGACCACGTGGTCCATAGTCAATCCCGACGATTCGACAATCGCTTTCACATTGTCGAGCACCTGGCGTACTTGTTCATTAAAGGTGGCGGGCGAGCTGCCGTCCGGACGAAGAGGTCCCTGGCCGGAGATGTAAACGTAGTCTCCCGCATCGACGCCCGGCGAACAGACGCGATTCGCGTGAGGTGGCGCTTGGGCCGGAGCTACGGAGTGGACGCGCTCCTGGGCGATCAGCGTGGTCGAGAGCAGAAGTCCAATCAGCAGCAATCGCATAGAGCACCTTTTGAGTCGGATTTCCTTTAACAAGCGCGGGTGATTACGCCGCCTTCTTCTGAGCGGCGCCGAGAATTGCGCGGAGCCTTTTCCCGACAATCATTTCTTCTCCGGGCTGTATGGTCATGGAAACGAGTTCAATGTGATCGGGGCCTTTGCGTTCTTTGTGATTCGGATTGCCCTCGCGAACTGCTTTCACCAAGCTGGGATTGTCGAGCCCGAGCACTTCGATCACCGGCTCTTCTGCACGCAACTGCTCGACGCAGTCGGCGATCGTGAATTTCCAAGCCTGCTGATCCCAGGAAAGTTTCAGCGTGGGATAACGGTTGCCGTCATCCGGTGTGTACGTCTCGGTCTTCACGCCAGGCACGGTCTCCACCAGCTTCCGGATGCGATCGATGCGGCCGTTCCATTCGGCGTAGAGCTTCTTCTCATCAATATTCAGCCAGGTCTCGAGCGCTGTCAGGCAGCCGATGACTTCTTCTTTTCCGACTTTCATGGGGCGGCAGACGGCTCCTTCCCGCGGACTGCTGTTGAGGAGCGCGGCTTCGATCAAGTCTTTTCGACCCAGAAGCAAGCCGCTGCACTGCGGCCCGCGCAGCCCTTTTCCGCCGGAGAAACAATACATATCGATACCCATCCGCGCATAGAGCTTGGCGTTGTCGACAGGCGGAATGCCAGCGGCATCGTCGAGCAGCAGGGGAACTTTGCGGTCTTTGGCAATGGAAAGTACTCGCTGAAGCTTTTCGCCAAGATCGGTGGTATAGATCATGGCCGTCTTGTCGTTGATGGCGTTCGCGAGTTCTTCCGGCGAATAGGTTAGTACGAGCTTTGCACCGGTCAGCCGAATTGCGCTATCGAAGGCGCTACGGCCTCCCACCATGACGACTTCATTCTTGAGGCCGGTGGTGTCGGGAAGTTGCCAGATGTATTTGTCGTCAGTACCAGCCATACATCCGGCCGTGGCGGCCGCCATTGCGCCCGCCGAACCCGAAGTGACGATGCCCGACTCGGCGCCGGTGAGTTCAGATAGCCGCCGGCCGACCCCGCGTTGGAGTTCGATCATGTTCACGAAATATTGTCCGGCCTCCTGTTGCGCCTGGAGAACCTCCGGGAATTCGAGAGAGCCGCTGAGATAGGTCCATGTTCCCCGGCAATTGATGACGGTTTTTACACCGAGCCGCGAGTAGACGTTCTGCCGCGGATCTTTGCCCATGGCTGTGGCCGCCTGCGCGTAAAGGTCGCGTGCGGCAAGCTGACCCAGCAGCGGAGCCGCCGCCACCAATTTAACGAACGATCGTCGGCTGGAATTCTGAACTCGCATCGCAAAACCTCCTCAAGGTACTATCTCAATCTCAACCGTCACTTCAGATCTTTTCGGCTTGGCGCGGAAGGCAGCGCAGTCAGTCGTCTTCTTCAGGCAGCGGAATCCGTGATCGCACCGCCAGGATGTGAGCCTTTGCTCCCGATTTGTTCTGGTTATAGAAGCCGACGGTGCAGTTTGCGCGGAAATAATAGGCGTCTCCCGCCTTGGCTGGAAATCGGCCTTCGACGCCATCCATTCCACTTCCTGCCACCATGTCGCCTTGACCGTCAAGCACGAGATAGATTTCTTCGGCCGTTTCGTGATGATGCGGAAAGTTCGTTCCGCCGGGCGCAAAGTCCATCAAGAAAAGGCTGGTTACGACGTAGGCATCGTCGATCGCGTCACGCGTGGCGCCTCTTGGACCCACGAGCAACTTGTACAGGACCGAGTTCGGATGGCCGTCGACGGTCTCCTCTTTGAGTTCATCCAGATTGATAATCTTTGGATGCGCGGGCGGAATACCAACCGACGTCTTTGTCGGGATTTTGAAGCCCATTACTACCAGTCGCAGACTCTTGTCGGAATTGTTCGCGACCGAATGCTTTGCTCCGGGCGCGAGATAAGTGAAATCATTTGCCCGCAAAGAATCACTCTCCTCTGCATAGTGAAGTGTGCCGGTGCCATCCAAAACAAAATAAAGTTCTTCCTCACGATCGTAGGCAGCACTCTGACAATTGCTCTGAGCGGCGACAGTGAGCTCGCCGAATCGAGTAACACTGCGGAGAATTCGACTCTCCGAATCGCCCTCGCCGAAGATTGGTGTGTAGTGGCAGCCTCCGGAGGGCGAATCATGTTTCGCTTCACTTGCCGGCGGGACGTAGCGATGCAGCCAAGTCGGATCCACTTTGTGGCCCTGGGCGAGCAAGTTCGGCGCGGCTAGCAATAGCAGCGTCGTTCCTAGGCCAATACCAGCATTACGTCGAAGCACCCGGTTCATGGGAGTAGTTGGGTATACCACAGAATTTGCTTGACGCAAATCGAATTATTTCGTTTTATTGGGTTTCATTTCGTTCAGAAAAGAGGAGAAGTGCGTTTTGCGGATTCTCGCGTGCGTGCTAACCTCAGGCGCGGCAAAATCGGTGAAAACAAGGGCGATCATGACGAGACATCTCTCCGGGGCGAACCGGATGCGCTGGATGCACGCAATTTCATTTTTGGCGGCCGTCGGAGTGTGTTTGACAGCTGTTCCGGCGAGCAGTCAATCCGCGGCGGATAAAAACTCGGAGTGCCGCGTCGAAGCCAAGGATTACAAGGGTTGGCAAGCGCAACAGATCTCGAATCGCTGGGTGCAATTGATCGTCGTGCCACAAAACGGAGGGCGATTGATGCAGGTGTCTTTCGCCGGTCATTCGTATCTGTTTGTGAATCCAAAGTTGGCGGGGAAGTATCTGCCGCCGAGCACGAGCCAATGGTTCAATTATGGCGGCGACAAGCTCTGGCTCTTGCCCGAAGGAAATGACGACGAGCAGCACTGGCCGGGGAACTCAGATGCGATCGATGACGGGCCGTATAGCTTTCGAAAGCTTTCGGAAGGACAGCGCTGCGAAATCGAACTTACGAGTCCCGCCGATCCCCAGACGGGCATTCAATTCATACGAACTATCCAGGTGGACGCTGATTCTCCACGCATCAAATTTCATGCGTCCATGAAAAACATCACCGGCCATACGCTGGAATGGTCGATGCAGTCCGTTTCGCAGTACGACACTTCGGTGTCCAACTTGCAGAGCCAAGGTGGGACCGCACACATCAATCGCGACTTCTGGACGTACACTCCGGCGAATCCTTCCAGCAGCTATCTCAATCGTTATCATGTTCGCTTTGGGCCGGCCGAAAATCCCGCAGCCTCGGTGAGGGACGATGGGTTGTTTAACCTGCACTACGCGCATATGGCGGCCGAGCTGTGGATCGATTCGAAAGAAGGATGGCTGGCCGTTGTCGACGGGGGCAGCAAATACGCCATGGTCGAACGCTTTCAATACGAAGAAAGCAAATCGTATCCGGGAAAAGCCTCGGTCATTTTTTGGACGAACGGTCCGGAAATGCGGCTGGGGGACGACGGGAATCCTTCGATGAGCACCGATCCTGACGCGAGTCCTTACTATCTTGAAGCTGAGCTCAACAGCCCGATGTGCCGGTTGCGATCCGGGGAGAGTTGTGACTTTGAGACGGAGTGGTTTCCAACTCGATCGGGAAGTGAATTCCACGGCGTGACCGACGCGGGGATTTTGGTTCGCCCCCTTCGAGCTACTTTGTTGGAGACTGGAAAGGTCAGCCTTTCCGGTTCGTTTGGAGTGTTTTTCGCCGGACATCTGGAAGCGCATTTCTATGACGACCATGGAAAGAGCCTTGGAACCATGCGCGTCATGGATGTGAATCCAAATGATCCCGTATCGCTGGAGTCTGAGATCACTCCTCCAGCAAAGCCGGGGCGCGTTTCACTTCATCTCGTGGATCAGGCCGGTGTCGATCGCGGCGCCCTTCAGGAAGTTCTCATTGTGAGCCGCGACAATCACTGAAACGAACCATCATTCGTAGCGGTCGTTGTATTGGATGATTCAACGACCGTTCGGAGGAAGAAATGGAACAGTCCTTTGTGCATCGGAAGACTCGGATACTTGTCATCATTCTTTGCACGCTAATCCTTTTTGTTGCGGCGGCTACCGGAGTTCGACTCGCGCGGGCTCAGTCGAATCCGACATCTTCATCTTCTCTGAGCGACACTGAATTGGTCGCACAATTTCGGCGCGTCGAAGTTGCGTCGGTGTCCGATGCCATCGAGCAGATCACGGGCAAAAAAATGTATATGACGCATCACATGCAGCCAATCTTCACGGCCAAGTTCGCTGGATTCGCGCGAACCGTACAGCTCAAGAAAGATGAAGGCAACAAAGACCCGGAGGCCCTCACCGGGATGCTGGAAGCGATTGATCAGGGATCGACCGATTCGGTGTACGTGATGGCAGTCGAAGACGGAGAAGACATCGCCGGCATGGGCGGATTGATGGGAACGGCGATGGCTGCGCGTGGATATGTCGGAGCCGTGATCGATGGCGGAGTGCGAGACGTTGCGTACCTGCGCAAGATCGGGTTTCCTGTCTTTGCTACAGGAATCGTGCCCTCTACTTCGGTGCATCACTATCGATTTGCGGGATCGGAGATTCCGCTTATCTGCAATGGAGTGCCCGTCAATCCTGGCGATATCGTGGTGGCAGATAGCGACGGCGTCGCGGTTGTGCCTAGAGCGCAAGCGCAGAATGTCCTCGCGGTGGCGCAGCAGATGGACTACAAGGAGCACTCAATGTATGCCGTCATCGAGCAACTAAAATCCATCGTGAAAGCCGTGAAGCAATTTGGCCGGATTTGAACGATCGATTCGCCCGAAAACGCACCGTGATCAAGAAGATTGAAAATATGGCGTACTTGTCGCGAGGCGATTCTCAATCTGCCGTGAGGTTACTCCGGCATGTGGAGTTTCGATCCCTTATTCTTCAGCCACGCGTTGAATTCGCTGACCATTTTCGGCGTCCATTTCGCGTCGATCTGGCCAGGAGTATATTTGCCCTCGCGCAGCATCATGTGGCCCCATTCATCGATCAGGTGATCCATTTCGGTCTCATCCGCAACCTTCTCGGCGAGATGCGCTGGGACAAACGTTACACCCTCGGGGTCGCCGATGGCGATGTCGCCGGGCATCACGGTAACGTCACCAATTCGAATCGGAACGTTGATTCCGGTGAGCATCACATTCTCCAGAGCGGAGGGATCGACGCCGCGCGTGTAGACCTGAAACCCGTGAATCTCCTGAATTCCCGTAACGTCGCGAATCGCTCCATTCACGATCAATCCGTTGTGGCTCTTCGTGTAGATAGCCGTCGCGAGATTGTCCCCAATAATGGTTCCGTAGCGAATTTTTCCGAAGAGATCGACGACCAGAACATCGCCCGGCTTGAGAATGTCGATGATCCAGGAATTTTCGTCACCGATCCGGTTCTCTTTCTTCCCATTGGCTCGAATCACCGCGTCCACGTCCGGACGCAGAGGCATGAAGACTGCCGTCACCACGCGTCCAACCAGTCGCTGTCCAGGATTGATCACTTTCCATCCAGGTTCAAATTGATTGTGAAAGCCGGCTTCCTGCAGAACATCCCAAGCTTCATCCGCGGTTACGCCCGTCAGACGTTCAAGCACGGATTCCGGGACGTTCGGTCGTCCATCTGGAAAACGATCGCCATGCCAATCCGGAGTGAACTCAACCCGCTGTTCTTGGGAGAACAGATCGAGTTGAGCGAAGCTGGTGCCAGACGATGCAAGCACGCACATCAGGGAGAGGACCACTGTTACAAAGCCATTCATTTTTCTCATGAATTCAATCGAGATTCTGGAGTGAACGGAAACGCCCGCGAGACGTTGGTCAAGTTATCACACAGCATTTTGAGAAACAACAGCGGTTGGCAAAGCCTTCCCGCTGTTGCGGAGAGGTGCGGGTGATCGCGAGCGACAAGATTTCTGTGCGCTGGTTTCTCATCTTCTGGCTTTTCGTGTTGAGCGCCGTGTCGTATCTGGACCGCGTCAACATCTCGATTGCCGGAGGATCGATCGTCGATGCGTACCATCTGACTGATGTGCAGTTGGGAAAAGTCTTCAGCGCGCTCGTGGCTGGCTACGCACTGTTTCAAACACTCGGGGGATATCTCGCCGACCGCTTTGGTCCAAGACGCGTCCTGGCCGCAGGGGTCATCTGGTGGGGAATCTTTACGGCGATGACCGCGCTGGTTCCCCCAAATATCAGCGGGGCGCTCATTCTTTTTGTTGCGGTGAGATTTCTTCTTGGAGCCGGCGAAGCGGTGATTTATCCAGCTGCCAATCAGTTCGTGGCGCGGTGGATTCCGGTGCGCGAGCGTGGCATTGCCAATGGCTGGATCTTCGCTGGCGTCGGAGCCGGCGCGGGCCTCACGCCGCCGCTGATTACTTACCTCATGATCCATTATGGTTGGCGATCTTCATTCTGGGTCTGTTCTGCGATTGGATTCTTAGCGGGGGCAGTTTGGTTTATCGCAGCCCGCGATACTCCGGGTGAGCATCCGCGCGTTTCTGCATCGGAGCTCGCTGCGATTCAATCTGGACTCGTTGTCACGCCTGCGAATCCCCGTTCTTCTCCCGCGGTAGGAGACCCGTCCGGAGAGCTTGTACCTTGGACGCGAGCCATCCGCAGTAAAGAAGTTTGGGCGGTTACTGTGAGCTATTTCTGCTACGGGTATGTTGCATGGATCTTCTTCAGCTGGTTTTATCGTTATCTGGCGAAGGTGCGCGGCCTTGATCTAAAGACGAGCTCCTTCTATTCCATGCTGCCGTTTCTGGCGATGCTCGTGTGTTGCCTGCTGGGGGGTACTCTCAACGATCGGCTCACAAAGTGGAAAGGCCCGCGGCTCGGACGGTGTGGACTGGCCGCGTTTGCGATGGCTCTTGCTGGAGTTTTCATCGCACTGGGCTCGCAGGTTCAAGGTGTGCGCCTGGCAAGCGTCGTGCTCGCTGGGGGCGCAGGCGCACTCTATTTATCTCAAAGCTCTTTCTGGTCTTTGACTGCAGACATCGCGGGCGGCTCTGCCGGATCAGTGTCGGGATTCATGAACATGGGAGGACAGATGGGCGGAGCGTTGACCGGATCGCTCACACCATGGATCGCATCGCGCTACGGCTGGACCGCATCTTTTCTTGTGGCAGCAGTCCTATGTCTGGTTGGCGCGTTGAGTTGGCTTGCTGTGAATCCGGTGAAGACTCTGACAGCATCGCGCGCCGAGTCTTCTCAATCGTAAAACCGGTCCCTTCACTGCACCACCACTCTCGAATCCGCGGACAATGCATTTTTCAAAGCCGGTTCGAGCAGGGAACTCGAGTTCTTATCGACATAAATCGTCGCGTTCGAGTGCCTGCGCAGAATCGATGCAGGCACCGCCGGGCTGATGTCTGCCTCGCAACACGACTTTATCGCTTGCGCCTTGCGCGAATCGGGAACGACGGCAAGAATTTCTTTGGCTTTTAGAATCTGGCGTGCCGACATCGAGAGAGCGCGCGTGGGCACCTGGGAAATATCGGCGAACCAGGCTTCTCCTACTTGCTGTTGGCGGCACGCCTCGTCGAGCGTTACGATGATATAGGGTTCTTCTGTATCGAAATCCGCAGGCGGATCATTGAACGCGATGTGAGCGTTTTCGCCGATCCCGAGGAATGCGATATCGATGGGAGCGGAGGCTAGCTTTCTACCGACGTCACGAGCTACCGCTGCTGGATCAGTCGAATCGCCGTCGAGCAGGTGATACCGCTTGATCCCAGTTCTAGCCACGAGTCGCTCCATCAGCATTTTGCGAAAACTTCCCGGATGTGTGATCGGCAATCCAATGTACTCATCGAGGTGGAAGGCCTCGACGCGCGTCCAATCGATGCCGTCGGCCTTCGTGAGCGCATCCAGAAACTCGATTTGAGAAGCAGCGGTCGCAGCGATGATGCGAGCGTGTCCTTGTTTTGCGATGGCCGCGCGAATTGCAGTCGCAGCCTGCTCGGCGGCCGCGTCGCCCAGAGTTGTTTTGTCGCTGAATTGCCGAAGAAGCATGTCGGATCCGGAGGTGAATAGGATGAAAGAAGGCAAATTATACAGAAGGGAGGATCTGATTCGATGCGAATGAGTGCAGAGGTTTCATCCTGTGAAAGTAATCATAACGAACCTGGTTGGCAGGGCTGCATTTTGGCGGCTAGGTTATGATTTCACCGGGGCGGAACCGGTATCCTTGATTACGACTTTGCAGAAGTGACAAATCATTACGGGGGAAGTATGGCAATCAACATTCAGCAGACAAATGACGGCAACGACGACTCCTTACGGTTTCAACCCGTGGAGCGCTTGAAAGTATATTTATTCGGTGTAACTGTGCTGTTCGCATCATTTGGAGCAGGTGAAGCGGTGTATCGGCTTTTATTCTCAGAGTTCGACGGCACGACCGATCGTATTCCGATCGAAGTGCTCTTCGGTTTGGTTTTTGCCTGGTTGGCGACCAAGTTCGTGGGCGGCGTCTACAGGAATCGCAAGGAGCGAAGCGCTCGCCTCAATTTCATCTGGGCCCGCAATCATCAAATAAGATGCGCTCTCGAAGGAATCACTCCATTGGCGCATCCAGCAAAGAATCAGCAATCGATCCGTGTGATTCGCGAGGAAGTCGATAAGATTGAGTGGGCGCTGAAGGAAATCTTGCCGAGCTAAGCTTCTCGTGCGAGGCTTGGACAGAAGTTGACGAGCCATTGAACGCTACGGTTCCTTCGATGCGCTTCCCAGCCCAAGGAAGGGAACCGGCATCTGGCGGTTCTAGGTGTCCTGGACTCTCCCTTTCCAGACGCCTCCGCTGCCGGTCCAATATTTCACGGCCGAGTGCACAGTCGCGCCCAAATAAAATAGAGCGGCTAGGGGCAAAGTCAGCGCCCATGTGAGATTCAGGCGATAGTAGCGCACCATGGTTGAATACGTCACTGTCATTACTGCCCAAGCTGCAATGCCCATCAGGGTCGCCAGCCTGCTCCGTGTGAACAATAAGAGTGGTGGCGCTAGATAAGTAAGAGCCATTCCTGCGATCGTGCCCAGCAGCAGTAGTGAGGAGTGCTTCAATTGATTGAAGGCCGTGCGCGAGACCATGCGCTCGACATCCGAAAACGTCTCGTATCGTCTCAAACTGTGGCTCTGGTCTGTTAATCCGAGCCACAATCGTCCGCCATGTTGCTTGAGGAGTGCGGCCAGCGAGCAATCATCAATGAGAGCGCCGCGAATAGCCTCGAGGCCTCCGGCCTGTTCCAGAGTTTTTGCTTTTACCAGCATGCAACCTCCGGCCGCGCCAGCGGTCGAGCGCCGGGGAGTGCGGACCCAGGCTGGTGGGTGAAGCATAAAAAAGAAGTACACGAAGGCGGGAATGAGCAGCTTCTCTGCAAGGCTTTCGCAACGAAGCTTCACCATGAATGAGACCAGATCGCAGTTACCGTGGCCAGCGATCAGGCCTAGATTGGCAACTGTGTCGGGACCGTGCAGCACATCCGCATCTGTAAGCAAGAGCCACGTCGGATTCAACTCATGCGCTCGTTCAATGCCCTGATGCATCGACCACAGTTTTCCTGTCCATCCCGCTGGCAACGGCTTGCCTTGAATCACCGTAAGCGCGTCGGACATGCCTGCTTTTTCCGAAGCGCGCCGAGCCACGTCCGCCGTGGCGTCTGCGCTCTCATCATCCACGAGGATGACTGGCATCGCCACGGACTGGCTTAATAGGGATGTGACGACCGGTCCGATGAATTCTGCCTCATTGCGGGCCGGAACCACGGCCACGACACTGCCCGAAAATGCCGCGGTGTCACTAAGATCCGACTTGGCTCTTTCGGTGAGCCAGAAGCCTCCCCTGGCCAAAGCGAGGTAGGCCCAGATCACCACGGCTAGGGAGGCGACGGTCGCAGCAAACGCGGGCATCGGCGTGAGCGCGAGAGTACAGCCTAAGCAGATGTCAGATCAAGGCTTGATGACCCTAAAAAATCAGGCCGAACAATCGGACATTGTGTCCACGTCGCGTGGGACAGCTTCGGTGAAGGTCATGCGGATTCCATGTTCTGGTCGCAAGATCACCATGGGGCGCGCTTCGATGGTCTGGCCCGGAACCAGGCGAAAATCGTATCTTCTGAGCAGAACACTCAGAATCATCAGGATCTGCAGCATGGCGTAGTTGCCGCCGATACAACCCCGCGGCCCAGCCCCGAACGGCAAATGCGTGAAGGGCGTGTGCAGCTTCTCTTTCACTTTGGCGAACCGTTCCTCGTCGAAACTCTCCGCATTCTCCCAGTGTTTCGGCGAATGGTGCGCTCCGTAAATGAACACAA
This sequence comes from uncultured Acidobacteriota bacterium, assembly GCA_963793945.1. GTDB lineage: Bacteria > Acidobacteriota > Terriglobia > Terriglobales > Acidobacteriaceae > Sulfotelmatobacter. The sequence goes on from CAWCCE010000010.1 coordinate 657,999, forward strand.
CGACTGTCGAGCCCCGAGTGATAGAGATATCCCCGACACGGTCGTCGGCGAGGGCCATTCGGTCGACCATCCAAAACGGCGGATAGAGGCGCAGCGCCTCCATGATCACCTGAGTCGTAAACTCGAACTTAGAAACATCCGAATAGCTCAGCGATCTCTCACCCAAAACCATGTCGAACTCCTGCCTTATCTTCTCGACGCATTCAGGGCGCGTGCTTAGGAGATAAAGAAGCCACGACAGAGCATTCGACGAAGTTTCGTGGCCGGCGACCAGCAGTTGCATGCTCTCGCTGAGGATCAACTCGTCGTCCATGCCGTGCCCGTCGCTGTAGCGGGCATCCATCAGGATTTGCAGCAGATCGTGGCCGGGAGCCTCTTTGCGCCGCCGCTGGAGGTATTCGCGGAGAACGTCGAAGGCTCGGCTTCTCAACTCCCAGTGTCTGTGCAACTCTCCCGAGACGGCAAACCAGGGATTCAGATAAGGCTGAATCGTTTGCCGAACCATAAATTCCTGCACGGTTGAGATCGCCAGGCTGATAAGGTCGATGTCTTCCTCTTTTAAGCGGGCGCCAAACAGAGATCTGCCTACCATCCCGAAGGTAATCTTCATCATCAGCGGATAGATGTCGACAGGGCCAATTCGAGCTTGGCGGTCGAAGTCCCGCAGGGAATCGGTGAGGGAGTCCTGCATGATCGAAGAGAGAACCTCGAGTTGCTTTCGTTCAAAACCCGACTGGATGAGGCGTCGCTGTGTGCGCCAAGGTTCTCCCTCAGTAGTGAGAAGTCCCTTGCCCAGGAAATGGCCCATACGTTTCTTTTGGATTTCGGACTTGTGATAGTTCTCCGAGTTCGTCTTCAGCACGTGCTGAATAACCGCGGGATCAATGGTGACAATCGCTTCCTTCACTCCGCCAAAATAGAAGCGAAACGTGTTGCCATGGAGTTCGGTGTACTTCGAGAGAACCCGAACGGGATTGCGTGCCATCGCGCGCGAATCGAGGAAGGAGCGGGATCGGGAGACGGCAGGGACGCTTTGCGGCAAGCTCACGCCTCGCAATCCGGACACGTGTAGAGAATTGCGGGGAGTCCTGCCTCATCTGCCGGAATGAATCGTCTGCTCATGAGTATAACTAGGTGCTCGAAAGCTGATCTCCGCTCCCCAATTGCTTCAAGAGTAGCAGATGATGTTTGATCGCCCGGGTCATCGTGGGATGTTGCCGGTAGGGAATGCCGTATTCTTCGGCGGTCTGCTTCACAATCCGGGTCAGGGGAGCGTAGTGAGTGTGGCAGACAAAGGGGCAAAGATGATGAACGATATGGTGGTTGAGCCCGCCGGCAAGCCAACCGACCACGGGATTCGTGGTCGCATAGTCGGCCGTGGTGGCGAAGATGTGATAGATCCCGTTGTCAAATTCGTCGCGGCTCGAAGGGAAATATGTGCTGTCGACCGCGTGTGTGGTTTGAAACACGAGAGCGACGCTTAACCCAATGATCAAATGGGCGAGCACGAAGGACAGACCGACCAACAGGGGCGATTTCCGTAACAGAACGATCGGCAGAACGAGCATGTAGGTGAGATAGAACGCCTTGCCCGCGAAAAGAATGACGTACTCTCTAAACGGATGCTTGGTCTGCTTTAAGTAATCGTGGGATGGGAAGAAAAAGCACTCAAAGTCCCTCACGAACACATAGTCCAGAGAAAATACCGCGTAGAGGAACAGCGCATAAATGTGCTGGAAACGCTGCAAGGGTGCCCGTGGTTCGTGAGGCGTAAACCGCAGGATGCCGCGTCCTGTAAGCGCGTCGTCTTCCCCATGGAGATTAATGCAGGAATGGTGGCCGCGATGATGAAGGATGCGCCACATATATGAGCTGATCCCGCAGACATCGAAGACATAGTTCAAGGCTTTGTTCACGGATCGTACCGACGAGATTGCATTGTGGTTGCTGTCGTGCGCGATGTTCAGCAAAAGGAATGTCTGTGCAATAGCATTCAGAAGGTAGAGCCCGACAAACTTCCAAGAGTCCGGCCGATAGGTAAAAAGAGCAATCCAGCTGCCTGCCAGAACGGCCAACCCAACCGCGATCTTGATCCACATGGCGCGGTCGGCTTTGGGAGAAACTTTTCCGTCCGAAAAAAAATCGTCGAGGCGGCGGCGTAAGACTTTTGGGAACGAAGAAGGGGGCACAGGATCGACAACGGAGCTCCGCAGCGAGGCTTCCGAGGGTACAAGGTCATCAACTTCCGGCTTCAGTGTAATAACGGCCTCGTTTGGAATGTACGACCTTCACGATTATGGGTCGGCTTATTGCTTTCCCGGCCCGTGTTTACGGAAAGTTGATTAGGCCGGTCGGGGATTTTGTTGCTTTATGCAACAACTCTGCCAACAAGGGGTAAAAACCGATGTTAGCTCGAAAACTTTACGAAGATCAAGGGAATTTCGGATCAGGAAGCGCCAGCGTAACAGCTTCAGCGCTAGAGCGATAAGCGTTGACCACCTTAGCAGTTCTCAGTTTTGCAAATCTCTGCTAGCATTAGCCGCTCAGTGATATCAGACCAAGACGCTTTGAGTCGGCCGCTCCGACCCCCGGCAGGGTGTACGGAATTCCCCTTCGTCTCGCCTCCAGCGGGACGTGGCCGGTATCGGCGTCGATGTCTTGCAGCCTCATTCGACGTTGGAAGACAACAACCAGGGCTCGACCTCTCGCGATGCGCAGCTGCGAAGGCTGTAGCAAAATTGGCGGACGTATTGTCCCAGATACCAACCGCCAACTTCGGGCGGTTTAGCCCGTCAAAGGTTCAGCCCATATATGTTCTCGAAGTGGCTCAGCCCCGGTACACAGGGCGCAGCGAGACTTTTGCTTTCTGATGGAATTTGTTCATTCAACACAGGAGGTTAGCGAATGGCGGCGCCGCCGCCATGAGTACCGATCCGATCTATGATGGCTTCGATTTTGGACAAGCTGGATGGTCTGGGGGATCAGCACCCGAACAGAGTTCTCTATTCGTATATTGACGTGAACGGCAATCCGATTGGAGGCTACTCCTACGAGTCGTTTCTCCACCGGACGAAGGTGATTGCTAGCCATTTGCGCAAGGAGCACGGGTTCAAGGCGCAGGACCGTCTACTGCTCGCCTACCCGCCGGGGCTCGAAATGATTTGCGCCTTCTTTGGCTGCGTGCGCGCGGGTTTAATCCCTGTGCCCGTCTATCCTCCCACCTCTCACGGCTTCCAGGGCGCCCTGTACAAAATGGTCCATATCGCGAAAGATTGCCAGGCGGCTGGCATTCTAACGAGCAAAGACTACCTCGGCTCCCTGAAAACAAATCTTGCTAGAAGCGGAGTTTCTTCCTCTGGAGTCGATGTCGACTACATTTCCAGTCTTCGTTGGATCGTAACCGAAGATTTCGTCGATATGGCGTCGAACGAACACTTCAATGGCGCTTCGAACATTTTGTTTCTCCAGTACACCTCGGGATCAACGCGAGATCCGAAAGGTGTGATGGTCACGCACGAAAACATCCTGCATAACGGCCCGTTGGTGATCGATCATCAGGCGCCGATAGTCGTATCCTGGCTTCCCCAGTATCACGATATGGGCCTCATTGGGTGCTACCTCTATCCGGCACTCAAAGGCGGCACGACCTACGGTTTCGCTCCCACGGACTTCATCCAACGCCCGACCCTGTGGTTCGATGCGATCAAGACGTACGGCGCGAGCGCCTCAGCGGCGCCGAACTTCGCGTACGACTATTGCTTGCGGGCCCGGCGGTTTTCGAAAGAGAATTCGGAGTCCTTTGATCTCAGCTCGCTCAGAGTGCTGATGGTCGCCGCGGAACCCGTCAAACCCGACACCTATAAAAGGTTCCTACAGGCATTTCAGCCTCATGGACTGAAGTCGGAGAGCTTCTACGTCGCATACGGTTTGGCGGAGAACACCCTCGCGGTTTCGCTCGGTGGTCGCAACATTATTTCAGTCAATAAAAACGGCATTGCGCTTGGGAAAGCCCGCATGACCACGGAGGTGTCCGAAATCGGGTCGGCCACTCAGATCGTGAGCTGCGGAACTCCTCTGCCCGGCCTCACGGTAAAGATCGTGGATCCGGAGAAGCATATTGCACTGGAGCCAGGCCAAATCGGCGAGATTTGGATTGCTGGAGGTAGCAAGTGTCTGGGCTGCTGGAATAATCCGGAACTCACCCTGAAGCTGTTTCACGCCCGGTTGGTCGATGACAGTCCGTATGACGATGGCTACCTCCGTACCGGTGATATGGGCTTCTTCCACGAAGGCGAACTCTTCGTCTGCGGCCGAATTAAAGACATGATCATTCTCCGCGGGCAAAATTATTATCCGCAGGACATTGAGGCCGTCGTCGAGAAAGCGTCGGGCCTCATTCGAGCGAACTGCGTTGCCGCCTTCCAGATTCACGAAGACAGCGAACCGGCGCTGGCGATCGTCGCCGAAGTCCGAAGTCTGAAAGCTCTTCCCGATCCCCTGAAGATTGCTGCAGCGGTCCGGAATTACCTCAACGTGGAAGTGGCGCTGATTTCTTTCATCGCGCCTCGCGCGATACCGAGAACCAGTTCGGGCAAGATCATGCGCCACAAAACCAAGCATATGTGGTTACAAGGGCAATTTACCGTTCTCTCGGAGTTCTCACGGGAAAAAGACGATGGACTCTCAACGTGCGGTACTATGGCGCAGTCGCCTTTAGATGTATTGAAAGCCCGTTACAACCTGACGGGCACGGAAACGTACAACCTGGTCGAAGCCGGGCTGGATTCCCTGGATCTGGTTGTTTTCATGCACGAGATCAAGGAGCTATTAAAGGATAAAGGTGCTGAAGTACTAGCAAGGCAGGTGGATATCGGTCTCGTCCAGCGTGTGAGCGTAGCCGAGCTGTTTCAGCTGGCCGAGCAGTTGCAACGCGCTCCCGAGGAAGCGTTGATTCCGCTCCGGCATTCTTTGGCGGCTTTTCGCGAAGAGCAACGTGCGGCAGAACAGCGGATGATGAGCAGCGACAGCAAACTCATCTTCGAGCCTTCGACACCTGCGGCTTTACCGGAAACACCAATCCTGAACAATGTTCTGCTCACGGGCGGTACCGGGTTTATTGGACCATTCCTCGTGAAGAGTCTGCTGGAACAAACGAATGCCAAACTCCACGTTCTCGTAAGGTCTTCCGACGAGCATCAGGGCAAGCAAAGGCTCAGGGCGGCCATGGAATCGATGGGGTCTTGCCCGGCTGAACTGATGGACATGTTTGAGAGCCGTGTGATGCCTGTCTGCGGAGATCTTGGCCAGAAAGACTTGGCTTTGACGCCGGACTCTTGGGATTTTCTAGCGGACGAAATCGATACCGTGTTTCATAATGGCGCAACCGTAAACTACCTGCTCAACTACGACCGGATGCGGGACGCGAACGTGCTTGGGACGAATGAGGTCTTGCGACTGGCGTTCGAAGGACGGCCCAAGAGTTTCAATTACGTTTCAACCACTTTCATCTTTGGTTGGGCAGTGAAGAAAGTCTTATTCGAGACCGACTTCAACAAAGATATGGAGTTGCTCGATTTTGGATACAGCCAGTCCAAGTGGGTATCGGAACAAGTGGTCATGGACGCGGGCCGTCATGGTCTTACGACGCGGATCTTCCGTCCCGCTCTGGTCAGTCCCTCGATCACCGGTGGAGGCAACAACTTCGACATCGCAGTGCGTCTGGTTGCGTTCATGGTGAATCACGGCATCGGAGTCGACGCCCTGAACCAGGTGAGTTTTGTTCCCGCTGATATCACCGCCAACAATATCGTTGCGATTTCAGCGTCTCCCGGCACGGCCAATAGGACATATCACGTCGTTAGGGATGACTATGCCAACATGCTGGATATTACCGGCCTGATCACAAAGTCGACCGGCCGGCAGTTTGAAGTATTTAGCCTTCCCGATTTTGTTCCAGAGCTTATTCGGAGATGCGGTAAAGAGGATCTTCTGTTCCCGCTGTTGGACTTTTTGGTAGGCTCCGTGGACAACATTTCAGCCATGGAGTTCAAACGCTACGACAGTTCCTGCTATCAAGCCGCTCGGGATGCATCCGCTTGGGGCAAACCAGATCCGTCTCTCGAAGACACCGTAAACGGCATCCTCAAATTCATGCACCGCAAGGGAATTATCTCGGTCTCTCCTCGCGAGCTTAACGCGGTGGGTAACTGCCGATAGGCAGTTCACCCACACGGATGTATCAGGGTGGTTGAGCAGCGTTAGCGCTAGCGCTTATGAAATACGAGAGTCTCTTTTAGGCGCTGACCGGTTTCCAGAGTGCCCGTGGTGGTCATCGTCATCTCTGTTCCGTCGGCGGAAACAACCCATTCGTCCTTCTGGGTGATTTGTTCATCGCGTCGGTAAGTCGAATCGACTGTGTGGGCGTTGACGAGTTGGAGGCTCACGGTATCGTTGGTGGAGTTTTTTACGTCGTATTCTTTGCCGTCGAAGCGGGCGCTATAACTGAAATCGCCTGAGAAGCGGACTCCTCCCGCTCCGTCTGCTTCAATCTTAAGCACTGTCCCTTGCCGCAATCGAGTTTTGCTCAGGTCCTGTGTCCACTCGCCGGCGAATAAGTCTGTGGCTGACCGCTTTCCTCCGGTCCGCTTCCAAACCGTGATCAGGTCAGCGTGACCGTTCTGTGAAGTTGTGCTCGTTAATTCGTTACCATCTTTCGACAGCTTGTCATGAATTGTGGACACTACGGCCCCATCCTTCTTCTGGATGACGTCGACTTGATGTTTGTCGATCTTGCGCAGCTCAACTTGATTGAATGCCGGATTGCCCTGCACAGACGATTCATGGCCGCCCACCTTCGCCGTAAACTCCAAGTGCTTCTCACCGGAAATCGCTACGTGTACTTCGCTACGAACCGATGAAATCGAAAGCTTGTTGGGGGGATCCAGACTGGATTCCGCAGAAGTAAGCGTCCAAGACCCGATGCGGGGGTCTGCGGCACCAATTTGAAGAGCGGCAATCAACCCTAGCAGCGCGAGTTTGTGCAATAGTCCTCCTGTGGAGTATGTATCCCGACCACACAATAAAGTAATACGAACGCGTCCGGAATGCGAACCGACTCGGACGGGGTCGTTGGCAATAAAAGACGTGCGGTGACGATTTAGTCGGAAAATCCAAACCAACTGTGCGAACGATATGAGCACCTTACCGTAACGATTTTGGGTAGCAGCTCAATTCCGTATTGCCGATCTTTCCGCCCATCCTCTAGGATTCCCAATTACGACGAGTGAAGCGAAAGGAAACTAGCCCAATCTCAATTTGCGCGGAATGAAAAATCTTGTGCATATGCGCCGTTTCTGGTTGGCCGGGGTAGTACTTGTCGCTACCCTCGCGCTGCTTCCATTTTCCTTTCACGCAGAGCGCCATCTGGAAACCGCAACGCGGATCGAAGGGAGCGAAGCAGGAAAAGTCCCGCAGGAGTTGGCCGATCGTTTTCATTCGCCATTCGTGGACCGCGTCGTAATGGTGGTTCAGGGACTCCCCCCTACAAACTCGAATGAGGGCGAGCAAGCACTAGCAACGATTGAAAAGTCGCTGCAGGAAGAACCTGGCGTATCCGGAGTCGTTTCCTATCTTGATCTCCACGACCCGATTTTCCTGGGTAAGGGCGGAGGAACTTTTCTTCTGGTGGGACTCACATCGACTGATGGGCAGGTGGAGTCGCTAGTCCCTAAGCTTCACGAGCGCGCGAAGTCCCTTCAAGAGCAGCTACGGTCCCGGTACCCGGCAGTAAAGCTCGAACTGACGGGTGAGACACCGCTTAATTTCGACATTCGGAAAGCCAGTTCCGACGATGTGCGCCACGCCGAAAGCCTCGTGATCCCTGCCACGCTCGTACTTCTGCTGCTGGCTTTCGGGAGCCTGGTGGCGGCGCTGATTCCAGTTGCGATTGGTCAGTTGGCCATCGGGACCGCTCTCGCCATCGCGGGATTCCTGGCTCTGCGTTGGCATCTGTCGATTCTGGTTCAGAATCTATCTACGATGCTCGGGCTGGGCTTGGGAATCGATTACGCGCTCCTCATGGTCAGCCGCTTCCGAGAAGCGATTGCCGTCGAGCCAGACGGAGTGAAAGCAGCAGTCATCGCAGCACGTCAGGCTGGTCGTACCCTCCTGATTTCAGCGTCGACTGTGGCCATCGGATTTCTAGCCCTCTTGACCGTTCCCATCAGCGAAGTCCGTTCCATCGGGTTGGCTGGAGTGCTGGTCGCTGGAATGAGCGTGCTGTTGGCGAACACCGTCGTTCCGGCGCTGCTGGGAGCTCTCGGTCCGCGGATCAATTCTGGCCGGGTGACCTTTATTGCAAGTTGGGATGAGCATCGGGCAGCACGCACGGCCAACCGTTGGAGGGGATGGGGAAAAGTGATCGTGGCGCATCCCTGGCGTGCCATCTTGCTGGCGGGTGCCCCGTTACTTCTGCTTGCCTCGCAGGCCGCGCGACTCGATACCGACGTCCCCAACGGAGATTGGCTGCCGTCAGAGGCAGAATCGGTGCGCGCGCTTCACACTCTGGAGCACATGGACAGGTCTGGCATCGTGTACTCGCTACGTGTGATTCTAGAACTCCCAACCGATTCCATTGCTCAAACGGACGCGGGCTGGAATGCACTCGATCGTTTGAGCAAGCGGCTCGCGAGTGATCCTCGTGCCCAGCGCGTGATCTCCATCACAACAATGGCGCAAAGTGACCGGTCTGGCCTCGACAATCTGCCGCGAGAGACACGTCGAACGTTTCTGAGCCGCGACGGTAGGGCGGCGTTGATCGAAGTGCTGCCTGCCACTTCCGTTTCCGTAAACGGTCAGGTCAATTGGGTACGGGAACTGCGGAAGACCGGAGCAGAAGCTCTCACCGGAGTACTCGGCGCCAAACTGCGCATCGGTGGCATTCCGGCACTAACGGCGGATTATCAGACAATCGTCAGGGAGCGCTTCTTTTCGGTGATCGCGCTGGTGGTGGGTGGGACACTCTTCGCGCTTCTAGCCGGCTTCCGATCGCTCTTCGCGGCGGTGAAAGCCATTGTTCTGAACTTACTCTCCGTTGCAGCCTCTTTCGGAGCTTTGGTTTTGGTGTTTCAGGACGGACACGGAAGCAGGCTGTTCGGAATTGCCGAGGGCACGGGCAGTATATTTCCCATTGTGCCGATTGTCGCCTTTGCAATCGTTTTCGGATTGAGCATGGATTACGAGGTGTTCCTGGTGGCGCGAGTCCTCGAATCAAGGAGGAGCGGGATGAGTGAATTGGAGGCAATCCCCGAAGGATTAGCAAGAACCGCAGGACTGATCACGAGCGCCGCTGCCATCATGATTGTGGTATTCGCGGCGTTCACCTTCGGCGGCTTCCTCGTGATCAAGATGCTCGGATTTACTCTCGCTATAGCCGTGTTAATTGATGCGACCCTTGTCCGCATTGTGATTGGACCTGCACTACTTCGCGTTGCCGGCGACTGGAACTGGTGGCCAGGCGGACTCACGGCGCCAAGTGGCTCTGTCATCTCGGAGTAAAGCCGCAGAGAATGAAATCTACCTACTCGGCCGCGAACCTGTAATGAGGATGTCGACCAGTCTCCGGGCACTTTGCTGCCAGTCGGGACCAGATGCTACGTGGGAGACACCGATAAGGGCGCGGAGCAGATCGAATGGCTCCAGATCTTTACGAATATCGCCGCTCTTGATCGCGCGCTTCACCAACGCATCAATCGCCCCCTGAACCTGGGCTCGGGAACCTTCAAACAACTTCGAGGGGCCTCCAACGATAGTATTCAGCGCTGGGGCGATAATCTGCTTTGCTGCAATGTAGTCGACGAATAGCAACATCCACGCTCGCAAGGCTTCAACAGCAGGAAGGCTGTCGGAGAATTTCTTCTGGGCCGCCGCCAGTTTCTCCACCTCGGTGCGATAGACCGCTTCGATCAGTGCGTCTCGCGTAGGAAAGTGGCGATACAGCGTCCCCGCCCCAACCTCGGCGTCCCTAGCGATGTCGTCAAGGCTGGCGTTCGCTCCCGAACGAGTAAATGCCTCCTTTGCAACTTCCAGAATGCGCTCGCGGTTCCGCTGCGCGTCGGTCCGCGGCTTTCGCTGCGAAATCTTCTGATGTTTGGGCGGCATAAAAAAAAGTTGCAACCGGAGACAGTCTCCGGTTATCTTATCTGTTAATTCGGAGACACTCTCCGTTTTAGCTGGAACCCGTTGCTCTGTCAATAGCGGTTCCCAGGTGCCTTCCGCTTCGAGAGGTGACGAATATGAATCCACTCGCCCGTTACAAACCGATCAAGAATGCCAACATTCCTTGTTCCGATCTCGCGACTATGGCCGAGCGAGAGCTCTCCGCATTCTTCAAGGCCGTCACGAAGTTGTTTGGGTCAGAACAGGCAGAGATCTCAGCCAAAGACTGGCTCCAGGAATTGAATGAGATTGCTGATCTGCCCGTTTCAACCGAAGAATGGCGATTGATCACTGCGAAGGTTTCCACTCGGCTCGCGAGCCGGGTCCGCGCGTCGTCCCTATCAACATAGTCACAAATCGCCTAGGAGATAAAATTATGCGTGTATTTGTTACCGGTGCTACAGGCTTCATTGGTACAGAAGTTGTCCGAGAACTAATTGAGACTGGTCATCAGGTGCTTGGCCTCGCGCGTTCCGATGCGAGCGCCAAGTCACTCACAGCCGCGGGTGCCCAGGTGCACCGCGGCGATCTGGACGACCTCGAAAGCCTGCGCAGTGGAGCAGCCGGGGCTGACGGCGTGATTCATCTCGCCTTTGACCACAGCGCCTTCGGTCAGGATTTCTCAAAGTTCATTGAAGTCTGTGAAAAGGACAAGCGCGCCATCGAGACACTCGGCTCCGCGCTGATCGGCTCGGACCGCCCGCTCCTCATCACTTCCGGAACCGGATTGGGCAATGCTGTTCCGAGTCAACCCGCAACGGAAGATTATTTCGATCCTAACCACCCAAATCCTCGCAAAGGTTCCGAAGTCGCAGGAGCTTCTGTAGCGCAGCGCGGGGTGAACGTATCAGTGGTGCGCCTTCCCCAGGTCCACGATCCGGTCAAGCAGGGTCTCATCACCTACATGATTGCATTGGCCCGCGAGAAGGGCGTCTCGGCGTATGTCGGCGATGGGCTCAACCGCTGGCCGGCGGTGCATGTGCTCGACGCCGCCCGTCTCTACAGGCTGGCGCTGGAGAAGGGATCTGCGGGAGCCCGCTATAACGCCGTCGCAGAAGACGGCCTACCGATTCGAGAGATCGCTGAGGCAATCGGCCGTGGCCTGAATGTGGACGTGGTCAGCCTTTCGACAGAGAAAGCGCAAGCTCACTTTGGCTGGCTTGGGATGTTCGCGGGTTTCGACATGCCGGCCTCGAGCGCGCTGACGCAGGAACGCTTGGGATGGCGACCAACGGGTCCGGGTCTCATTGCCGATCTGAACGCGATGAAATATTTCGAAACACTCCAGACGCCGCGGTTTTGCGTGGCTAACGCGTGAACGCATTGAGGAGAATCTTTAGCTTTCCTCGTCACAGATGACGAACAGTTCCAGGAGGAACGAAATGATTGGACAGATTAGTCTCGCCGGAAGTTTCACGCTGCCCGGCACTTCGAAGACCGTGAACCGCATGGGCTACGGTTCCATGCAACTCGCGGGTAAAGATGGTAACAAGTTGGTGTGGGGACCTCCCCCCGACGTGGACGCCGCGATTGCTGTTCTGCGAGAGGCTGTCGCAGGTGGTGTCAACCATATCGATACAGCCGATTTTTACGGTCCCCATGTCACGAACCAGATCATACGAAAGGCGTTGGCACCGTATCCCGACGATCTTATGATCGTCACTAAGGTAAGCGCCCGCCGTGGCGAGGACGGCTCATGGATTCCAGCATTCTCGCGCGAAGAACTGACCGCGGCGGTACACGACAACCTCCGCAATCTGGGACTGGATGTGCTCGATGTGGTCAACCTGCGTAGCATGTTTAGCAGGGAGGAACCGGTCGAGGGATCGATCGAAGCTCCAATGACAGTGCTGGCCGAGCTTCAGCAAAAAGGTTTGTTGCGTCACATCGGGCTTAGCAACGTCACCCCCACGCAGATCGCCGAAGCTCGACGGATCGCACCCATCGTCTGCGTACAGAACCAGTACAACCTCGCTCATCGGCACGACGATGCTCTTATCGCCGATCTTGCGCGCGACGGCATCGCCTACGTGCCGTTCTTCCCACTCGGCGGATTCACGCCGCTGCAGTCCACCACTTTGTCCGACGCAGCTGCGCGCCTCGATGCCACGCCGATGCAAGTTGCGCTTGCCTGGCTTCTCCAGCGGTCCTCCAATATCCTCGTGATTCCGGGAACATCTTCGATCGAGCATCTTCGCGAGAATCTTCAAGCTTCGACGCTTCAAGTTCCGTCTGAAGTGTTGGCTGATCTCGATCAAATCGGGAGAAATGATTGAAAACGGAGGCGCTAATCCCGAAAACTCGTACTGGCACTCGTTCGTAGACGACTCGCCTCTTTTACAAAGCCACAGCTTGCTCAATGTCGATCATTGCAGGATTCCCTGGCGCAATGTCTATATTTAATCTCGCGCGATAAGCGGCTGTTGGCGCGATCTCCAGTTATACTGTCGATCGCGGGAACTCCCAGGGCCCAACATCAGAAAATGTTGCACTAGGAAAGCGGCATTTCCTTGATTGTCGAACGCAGGTCACTCATGCTGAATCTTCTTGCTAGGGCCTTCATCCAAATTACGGAGTCCCTACGCTATGGTCGGTGGCTTCGAATCAAACCGAGGAGTTGATGGATGTTTGAGAGCATTCTCTGCCAGGTCACGGAATATGATCCTGACGTTCTAGAGTCCCTCATTGGGCTCGCAGTCGAAATTGCTCGCGAAGGCCGGGAGGGAAGGCGGGTGGGCACGCTATTCACACTCGGGGATGAGAAGGCCGTACTCGCGAAATCCCGACCGTTGATTTTGGATCCGTTGCAGGGACATCCAGAGTCTTCGCGGCACGTCGCCAATCTCAATTTACGCGGAACCATCAAGGAATTAGCGCAGCTGGACGGTGGATTTGTAGTAAGTCGCGAGGGAGTAGTCCTTTCCGCGTGCCGCTATCTTGATGCCGTGGCCCCACAAGTCGACGTGCCGCTGGGACTTGGGAGCCGGCACATCGCTGCAGCCAACATGAGCGCAGTTACCAAAGCTGTGGGAATTGTCGTCTCGGAGAGTTCGGTGGTGCGGCTTTTCTGTCACGGACATCTGGTCGGCGAAATTATTCCCGAGGTTTGGATGATGGATCACGCCGCTCACCTGCGCGGCGCCGTCAAGAGGGAACAAGTCGGCGAGTTAACGATTCTGACACCAAGTCTGCGACCGGCCTCGATCGCAGAGTGAAGATGACAAACCACTATCTATGGAACGGTACAAATGACATCTCTGCAGGAATTTAGATGTGAAGTTTGCGGACTGGTGACGACTAACCCCATGCACTGGTTCGTGATTCGATGTGGAGATTCCGATCTTACCGTCTACCGATGGAATCCCGAAACTGCTAACGCCGCCGGGGCTCGGCATTACCCCGGCGAAGCTCACGCCGAGGTCTACATCAGTCGCTGGTTTGACTCAGTGTGCGCACCGCCGAATCCAAAGTTTATCTAGCACTCGCCGATGAGTCATCGGCTTACAAAACAAGGCGCATAAATCGAGATTTTCGGACGCGTGACGCAATTCCCCGGTCGACCAAGAGGCCTCGACGTGATTCCGATCGATGGTCTCGATTACATGACCTTCCGCAGTTGAGGGTATTACGCGTTGCATCGTTCCTTTCGACGGCCTGGTGCGCGGACGGCAGGCGAGGGGAATCATGCGAACCAGGGCCGAGCGAACGATATCTAATACTTACTAATGAGCACGTCTTGCTGAAGTTTCCGGATATTACATGAAAAAAATTGGGTTCCTCTCATTCGGTCATTGGACTCCTTCGCCGCAGTCACAAACGCGGTCGGCCGCCGACGCGCTTCTGCAGTCCATTGACCTTGCCGTGGAGGCCGAGCGCCTGGGAATGGACGGAGCCTACTTCCGAGTTCATCACTTTGCGCAGCAATTGGCATCGCCGTTTCCATTACTCGCGGCGGTTGGTGCTAAAACGCGAAAGATCGAAATTGGCACCGCGGTGATCGATATGCGGTATGAGAATCCTCATTACATGGCGGAGGACGCTGGGGCCGCGGATCTGATCTCCGGCGGGCGACTGCAGTTGGGAATCAGCCGCGGCTCGCCCGAGCAGGTCATCGATGGTTGGCGCTATTTTGGCTACCGCCCGATGGAAGGCGAGGACGATGCGGAGATGGGCCGCCGGCATGCCGAAGAATTTCTTGAGTTGCTGCACGGCAAGGGCTTCGCACGACCCAACCCGCGCCCGATGTTTCCCAATCCGCCGGGGCTCCTGCGGCTTGAGCCGTACTCTGCAGGATTGCGTGATCGTATCTGGTGGGGGTCGGCTTCCAACGCAACAGCTGCATGGGCCGCGAAGCTTGGAATGAACCTGCAGACCTCAACCCTAAAGTTCGATGAGAGCGGTGATCCGCTCCACATCCAACAGGCCGCCCAGATTCGTGCCTTTCGCGCAGCCTGGAAGAAGGCTGGTCACACGCGCACTCCGCGCATTTCCGTCAGCCGCAGCATTTTCCCGTTATTAGATGACCGCGATCGTGGCTATTTCGGACGAGGTTCTGAGGAAGAGGACAAAATCGGCTTCCTAGACGAAAGTACGCGTGCGATCTTCGGTCGCAGCTACGCTGCTGAGCCGGACATTCTCATCGAGCAGCTGAGGAAAGATCAGGCGATCACGGAGGCCGACACTCTTTTGCTGACTATCCCAAATCAACTGGGCGTCGCCTACAATGCGCATGTCATGGAGGCGATTCTGACTCAAGTCGCTCCGGCTCTCAGCTGGCGCTGAATCGTTGGGCGGGGGCTTGGTCGTCCGTTCTTCATTGAACAATCTCAGGCGGGAGCTGACCTACATCTCTCGCACCAAGCTCCGCTGATATTCGCCGATTCTTAATTATTTCCGGGGCGTTAACGTCGGGCTGCGTGGCCCATCTCGACGAAATATCCCGCGATTGGCTTTGTTGGCGTCCCTGACAAGAATGAGCATCAGCGAGGGAGTCTCTTTGCTGAGGACTCGGATCCAGGTGGTTCACGGAACGGTTCTACAGAAATGCGCTGGTAACGAACTTCCAGCACGGTCAGGGATTCTGTACCGCCCGGCAATTGGAGGATTACGCTGTCACCCGCTGCTGACTTCATCAATGCGCGCGCCAGAGGTGATACCCAACTGATGTGGTTGCGGTCGAGATCGATCTCGTCAGTGCCCACGATGCTCACGGTTCGCTCCGCTCCCTCGGCATTGGCATAGCGGACGGTTGCTCCGAAGAATGCTTTCGCCGCGGCCTGCCCCGTTCTCCGCGCTTCCGGGTCCACCACTTCCGCCGCTTCGATTCGCTTGGTGAGAAAGCGAATCCGCCCATCGATCTGCCGCAGCCGCCGCTTGCCGTACTGATAGTCGGCGTTTTCACTGCGATCGCCGTTGCTGGCAGCCCACGCCACCACCTCCGTCACGGCCGGACGTTCCCGGGTGAGCAGAAACCGGTGCTCATCTTTCAGGCGCTTGAGTCCGCTCGGCGTGATGTAGTTCTTGACATGCGTCGCGGGCTCGTCCGGTTTTGGCTTTCTTGTAAACCCTTTTCGCATTTCGTAATCTTTCTTAGGAGTACCCAGTGGAGTGTATCCAATAAGAGCGGAGGAACGCTGCGGCCCTGAATATTTTTTAACGTTTTTCCTTACGGGGCATTCCTTTGCGGACAGATTCATGTTGTCGGATACAATCCGTCGTTGACAACTACAACCGACTTTGAGGTTTAGATGAACATTCGACAGGTGCGATTGAACAGCGCGTTCTTTTTCTGTCTGCTCCTTCTCCCATGGCCACAACTGATCGCGCAGGGTGTCGCGGTTCCGGGCGACCCGTGCAAACCGGTGAGTACGCGAACGCAAGAGATCGGGTGCTGGATTCTGGCGGACAATCCCGTAGGTGAATTCACCAAAGCCCAGGTGTTCTGGCATCTCGACGCTTATGCAACACGCAATGCGGCGCAAGCCGACAAGGGGCCGCGAGGTGTGGTGGTCGAGTCGTTTGGCAAAGTGTGGTTGATGACCATCGAGGACGAGAACTGGAAGTCGGCCCACGGAAATCCGGTTGCCAAAATTGGTCCGCTTCCGATCCTGGCAGGAGAAAACTACACGGCGCAGTTGATGGAGGCGGACTTCAGCCCCGGAATGACAGCGCCCGGGCACGTCCACTCCGGCCCGGAGGCTTGGTACGCAGTGGGCGGCGAAACCTGCCTGGAGACCTCCGATGGCCGCATGCAGATCGGTCGAGTAGGGGAACCTGCGATCATCGTTCCCATGGGATTATCGATGCATCTCACCGCCATCGGCACCGAGCGGCGTCGTTCGATCGTGCTTATTCTCCATCAGTCTTCGCAGCCACCGACCACGATGGTCCATGACTGGGCGCCAAAGGGTTTGTGTAAGGCGAACCATTGAGCTGGAATCTCGCCACCAAAGAAACGGGGTACGTTCCGTCTGTCTCCGCATTTCGCCCTAAGGACGGGAGTACCTGGTCTCTTTGAGCTTTACTTCTTGGGCCGCGACTCCGGCGGCACAAGACCTGCGAGGCGGTAGTACACAACGAGCTGGCCGTAGTGTTCACCGCTATGTTCGATGATGCCGTATGCGATGTCGAGAACGCGCGCTTTCTGGTCGCCGTATACGACAGTCTGCATCAGGTCTTTCTCGCCCTTTGACTGAATGGCGGCGGCCCCGTCGGCAACGGATTTCTTTACGAATGCGACGATATCGGCCTTGTTTTGTACTGGTCGCGCTTCGGGTCTTCTGCCGCGGGAAGCTTCTGCCCCATCGCAGGATTAGTGAAGTAATACATTGAACCCGCCGCATGCAGCAACTGCTCTGCGAAGCTGCGTTGCGCCGGCATGGGCTTGAAGTCATATTTGTCCTCGGGAAAATCTTCGGCCATCGCCGTCAGCTTGCGGCCAATCTCATTCCAGGAATCGAGCACGACTTTTAATTCCGGATCGGCAGGTTTGACGGCTGCATCTTTCTTCATCGCGTCATTCTTCATCGCATCCTGGGCATGGGCGGGAAATGCGAATGCCAGCAGGACGATAGCGAGAAACGGTATCTTTTCATTTCTTTCTCCACGATTGAGTTTCGCAATCAAAGCTTCAACATCTTATTTCGCCTGCGCCAGCTTCGTAACCACCGCAGCAACTTTATCGAGTACCTGGTTCATGCCCTCCAGTTGGCCGCTATTTTTTGCGCTCTCCATGGGTTCATTGCCAATGAAGGTGACTTTCGTCCGGCCGTTTCCAAGATCCTCAAACAGAATGACGTCGTTAGCGCCTTCGATAGCCTCATGTTCTATTCCCAATTCCGCAGGCTCAACCTTGTTTGCCTTCGCGTCGGAGAAGTACATGGAGGAGACGATCTTTTCCAGGGGAACAATCTCGTGGTATTCACCGCCATGCCAGAAGTCCTGTCCATCCGGCGTTCTCGTGCAGATGAGATATTTTCCTCCGACGCGAAAATCCATCTGGCAAACCGGCGAAGTAAAACCCTTCGGCCCCCACCACTGCATCACGTACTTCGGCTCGGTCCACGCCTTCCAGACCAACTCGCGTGGGGCATCAAAAATTCTTGTGATCGACCATGCGCTCTGTCTCGTTCACCGTGCTTTTTGTCATTTCTCGACCTCCGTTTTTTTCATTTCGATTCACAACTGCATCTAGTTTGTCGAAGCTCTCTTCCCAGAATCGGCGATAGCTAAACGCCCAGTCGCCGACTTTCTTGATCGCCTCCGGCCTCAGCGTGCACACACTCTCGCGTCCACGCTTCGTCTTGATCACGATCCGCGCCCGCACCAGGTAGGCAATATGTTTTGAAATCATCTGCTGCGAGAGTGCGAACGGTTCCGTCAATCCATGGACAGAGGCAGGCCCATGGGAGAGCCGCTCGATCATCGCCCGCCGGGTTGGATCCGACAAAGCGGCAAAGGTTGTACCTAATCGATCCACAACCGTATGGTAGTGGATTATTGGGCAATGTCAAGGGGGATTTTGCAACTGCTAATTTCTGCTTACCGATGCCCAATGGGCCAAGCGTTGCCGGCAATTGTCCGGCCGGGCTACACCGGGACGGGGCAGAACGTGTCAGGCCTGAGCGGGAGCAATCGGAGCGATTTCCGGGAGCCTGTTGAGAATTACTTCCGGATCGCGGACAATTCGAGCCTTGATGGCAAGAAGCGCGTTTATCAGGCGCTTATCTATAAGCGCGTCCCGCGGATCAGCCCTACTGCTCTACGACCTTCATCTGTTCTTCGTTCATACGACCGCCATGCACCTTGAACTCGGCTAGAGCACTGGCGATCTCTTTCAGGTCTTCTGCGGTCAGTACAAGTTTGGTGGATTCGATGTTCTCCTGAAGGTGCTTGACCTTGCCCGTTCCGGGGATCGGGACGATGAACGGCTTCTGGGCCAGCAGCCATGCGAGCGACAGCTGCGCCGTCGTAGCGCCCTTTCTTTTCGCAAGTTCGGTGATGCGATCGACAAAAGGCTTATTCGCTGCAATGGTTTCCGGCTGGAAGCGGTCAAAACCGGCACGAAGATCGGATTTCGGATCAAACTTTGTATCCGTGATCAAGCTTCTGCGTCAGATAGCCCATGCCCATCGGTCCCCAGGGCACAAAGCCGATCCCGAGCTCTTCGCAGGTAGCCAGCAATCCATTTTTTTCCGGGTCTCGGTTCATCAGCGAATATTCTGTTTGTAGCGCCGTCACCGGCTGAACTGCATGTGCTTTCCGAATGGTTTCGGGCTCGCTTCAGAGAGACCAAATGCAACACCTTGCCCGCCGCAATGAGTTCTTTGACCGCACCCGCAACGTCCTCGATCGGCACCTTCGGATCAACGCGATGTTGGTAGAAGAGGTCGATATGGTCCGTTCGAAGCCGTTTTAGGCACCCGTCCACCATCCAATTGATGTGATCCGGCCGACTGTTCAGACCGCCCTTCTCGGTCAGGTCGAAGCCAAACTTCGTGGCAATCTTTACCTCGTTGCGGAACGGTTCGAGTGCTCCGCCGACGATCGTCTCACTCGTGTACGGTCCGTACACTTCCGCCGTGTCGAAGAATGTAACGCCCTTGCTATGGGCCTCGCGGATGACCTTGATGGCGTCGTCGATCGGGACTGCCGGGCCGTAATTTGACGCCAGGTTCATGCATCCAAATCCGAGCTCCGATACTTCCAGCGTTCCTAGCTTTCGTTTCTTCATGTATTCGCCTCCACATCAAGATTAGGCGGATCAGCTCGTTTGCCGGTAGCCTGATCGACTGAAATCATTGCCTATTTGTCCGAGGCATGTCACAAATCTGTGCACCGGCTCCGCAGAGGCCTTATTCTGAGAGGGTCGAGGAAAACAGTATGGCATCTCAGAAAATCGCGACATCTCTGAGGGTTCTGGTGTTTCGCAAGTGCTCAAAGAGCTGGCCGACACAATTGGCAAAGCGATGGGACGTTCCGCAGAACTGTCAAATGTAGTTCCCGGACTTGCGCTCTACCAAAACACGAGTCCGACCGCGCCGAATCCCTGTACCTATGAGCCGAGCCTGCTGATCGTTCCGCAAGGAAAGAAGCACGTTGACCTGGGCAAACAGAGTTATGTCTTCGGCGAATCGACCTTCCTCCTCACATCAATCGACCTTCCGATCGTCAGCCGAGTATGCGTCGCCAGTGTGGAGAAGCCCTACCTTGCGTTCTTCCTCAAACTTGATATGGGAATCGTCCGCGACGTTCTCCACACCGAGGAGGTGCGGATTT
Source organism: uncultured Acidobacteriota bacterium (assembly GCA_963793945.1). GTDB lineage: Bacteria > Acidobacteriota > Terriglobia > Terriglobales > Acidobacteriaceae > Sulfotelmatobacter. The sequence goes on from CAWCCE010000010.1 coordinate 677,991, forward strand.
CTGCACCGCCCGTTGGCACACGCGGCATGGTTCTGGGAGAAGTGACAGTAGAACTGCTTACGCCATGCTCACGCATGGTTCAGCTTTTAGACACTCCGCAGGATGTCCCGTTCTTTTGCAAACTGCTCCAGCGAGAAATCATCTACCGGCTTCTGCAGGGGCCCCAAGGAGGTCGTATGCGTTCAGTTGCAACGAAGGAGGACCAAAGCTATCTAACGGCTAAGGTGGTCACTTGGCTGCGTGAAAACTTCGAGAAGACGCTGAATGTGGATGAGCTCGCATCGATGGCAGGTATGAGCAGATCAACTCTGCATCATCACTTCCGTGGTCTCACAGCGATGAGTCCTATTCAGTTTCAAAAACAGCTTCGGCTCCGTACAGCACGGCAGAAGATGCTCACCGAGGAACTCGATGCCGCGAGTGCAGCCTTCGCGGTGGGATACGAAAGTCCAAGCCAGTTCAATCGGGAGTACAAGCGCTTCTTCGGAAAACCCCCGATGCGCGATGTACAAGCATTGCGAGCGTCCCTGTGATCGTGAAATCTTCACGATGTCACTTCGGGCAATCTTATGGTTTGCCAGAAACCTTGCCCAGCCTGTAGACGAACTTCGTTAGGGCTCAAGTACCCATCGGTCCCAGTTCTGGGAAATTGAGGTGGTTCCGGCCGGATCGTCGACAAACCGGAAGCCATCCGACTCCCACGGCGGGATTAGTCTTGTGAAGTTGGCTTGTGTGAGTCGATCACGGAACTCGCGGATACCAGGCAAACCTTCAATCATCCAATGTGCCTAGTGCTGGCCGGTAATTTTCTGGCTGGGCTACACTGCGGCTACACTATTTAAG
>CAWCCE010000011.1:0-33794 GCA_963793945.1 uncultured Acidobacteriota bacterium
ACCTTTTCAACAACTTATGGTTGGTCACATCCCTCCTGCTGGACGACTGTGGCTGTTTTTGTGGCTGTTGGAAATCCCAAGTCCTTCTGTTGATTGCGGCGGTCGATCACATTCTTGATCTGAGCCGTTTCCGGGTGCAGATAAACCATGGTCGTACTCAGGCTCTCGTGACCCATCACCTCTTTGACCAAGCCCGGGTTTCTCGTCTCCGCCATAGCCACCGTCCCAAAAGTGTGCCGGGCACAGTACAGCTTCAGAACATCAGGTATACCGAGCTTTCTGGCAATCTTCCTGAACATGTGCTCGATTCCGCTCAACTCGATGTGCCCTGATCGAGACTTCTCTGACGGGAACACCCAGCCTTCCGTTCCTCCCTTCTGTTCCTGCTGGATGGTCCTCAGTATCCCAATCACGCGCTCACTCAGTGGCACGATCCGGCGGGCTTTGCGTGACTTGCCTTTCGGATTGAAGTAGAAGGCGCCTTCCCAACTGATTTGTTCAAGGCGCATTCTGACTACCTCCCCATTTCTCATGCCTGAATCCAGCATGATGGTCAGCACATCTCTCAAGGGCCTCGGGCACACGGGTAAAAGCGCCCTTTCATCTGTGTCAGTCACGATACGGTTCCTGGCATCGACCTTGACTGATTTCACCCGCGGAACTTCGCGGATGAATTTCCAATCGCGGGCCTTGCCCAACATGCGGCGCATCGTCCGGATGGCGCAGTTCCGGCTGTACGGTGATTCGTGAAATGCGGTGGTTTCAACATCATCCGACGTAATCTGATCCATTCGCATCCCGCATAGCGTGGATCTGAGAATCAGGCGACACCCATTCTCGTAATCATTCTTGGTTTTCGGCTCAAGCGTGGTCTTATCGAGCCACTCCAAGAACTGCTTTACAAACTCCTGAATCAGAGGCGCCCGCTTCGGCTTTGACGACTGCCCAGCCTCCGCCGCGACAATCGCCTGGGCTTCAGTCCGCTCTGCTTTCTTCCTGTTCTTGGTTTTGGCGCTGCCTCTGTAGCGCTTTCCGTTTAGGTAAAAGAGGTAGTACCAGACCCTACCCCGTAGGTAGATAGACATTCCGTTCCTCCCTGCTTGCGCGCACAGAGGCAACACGGATGCCTGACCGGATGAATTCATCCAAGTCGGCAATATCATACAACGCGCGCCCGCGAGGCTTATAGAACTTCGGTCCGACGCCCTGACACCTCCATGCCCGCAGCGTGCCCGCCGGAATGCCAGAGTATTCCGCTGCCGCCTGCGTTCCCACGAATCTGCTGTCGATCTTTCCTAACCGCACTGCCACTGCAACCTCCAACTGGCTTCACTGATGACTTTCCCACTGCTCCTGCATACTTCGGTCGATCTCGCTGAGATAGCCCAATGCGGCGCACGACCTTGGTCGCCGGGATCCCTCAGAGTTCCAATCGTCGGGGCACGTCTTTGGGAACACTAGCGGTGTGGCCGAGCACATCACGGCGAGATCTGTGGCAGTTCGTCGCCAAAGTACTCGCCAGGCTTCGGTCCCGCCCACCCCGAGACGGGCGCGAAAATGGCTTCTTCAGCACTCTTGTTAGCTTCAAATCGAGTGTTCGTCAAACAGGCTGATAACGCGCGTTCTGGCTAGCGATGGGGCTACCGCGGGGACTTGCTTGTAATTTGACGAATCTGGCAGGAGTTCCTGGCTCAAATCGCTCTCGCAGCGTGCCTTTGGCCGCTCGGCTGCGAAGATGCGGCCTTGACCTGGAATCTTAATCGTCAATCGATTTATTTCACCAATCGCACTTTGAGTGAGAACAAGGGTCTCTTCGCCCTTGACACTGAGGCCCGCCACGCGCTGCCAATGGTCCCTTGCAGCTCCCTCGCAAAACTCATTTCACCAATCGCACTTTGACTAGTCATCGCAGCAGGCGCCAAAGAGTCTGACACCAAATCCACAAAGGTGTGTCCGCATCAGTCCAGGATTCACTCCGCCATAGCCGCGAAGTCGATTCCCTCGCCGACCCGCTGCCTGACTTCCTTGAGCCATGCTCGTGGATTGGTGCCGTGAATCACGCGCCCCAGAAAGCCCAGCCGTTCGGCGGCATTATTGCGGTTCCGACGGATGTCGTCCTTCGTGATCTTGGTGTACAGAGCGAGAAAGGTATCCATGTTCCGGGGCTTGGCGAAGACGTAAGTCGCGTGGCCAAGCTGAGGGGTTTCGACGACGACGGCTTTCTCAACGTCGAAAATGTATTCCTCCCGAAACAGATAGATCCGGCGTGCCCGGCGTGAGAGCTGGCGATAGAAGAACGGATCATAATCAGGGCGCCAGCTGATCTGGGCGACATCAAAGTCACCGGGAATACGCAGCTCGGAACACATTCGCTGCAGCTCCGCTCGCTCGACCGCCCGATGTTCCAGGCACAGCCGGATCTGATCCAGAGCCCGCGAGTACTGGCCGAAGCGATGATAGGTAGTTTTGGCAGATTCCATTTGCTGCTGGAAATCGGGTGGCAGTTTGACCTCCAGCCGGCTCGGCAACGCAGTTTCCCAGGTAACGAGCTCCCACTGCTCACGACGTTTGCGGTATTTGCCGCTCTGTACGAACGTGCCCTCGACCTCGATCTTGGTTCCCAACAGATGCTTCCACTGATTCCAGGTGCGGTCCCAGAGTGTATGCAGGGCGGCTGGATCGAGCCAGAACTCCAGCTTGCGACGCACGTCGCGGCACAGTGCCCGGTCGTCGTAGAAATCACATCTGCGCAGTGGCACATGGAACCGCCGGCGCCGGAGATCTGGTGAAAACGCGAGGATGCGGCGAGCAAAGAAAGTCTCTCCATCACGGGAAGGTTCGCCGGCAACGAGAAGAGAGCCAAACCCACCATACGGAAATAAGGCCGGTGCTTCGGGATCGGCCAGCAGCGCGTCATAGCAAGCGCGCAGTTCCGGCTGACCAACGATGTTGAATGCCCGCTCCAGCGCCACTCGCTCTCTGTGCCGCACGCCCGCCGTTCTTAGCTCCAGATCACGCAGCTTGAAAGCCACGCGAAGCTCGGAGGGCGAAGCGCTGGCCGGGATACGCAAGACCTCGTACAGGGTGGGATGATCGACTCTGTCGGCCGTACGCGGCAGGCGATAGAAGTACTCGCGCAGGACCTCGCAAGGCAGGAAAACCGTACTGATGCCAAGGCTTCCCCGGTGAACCTCGGCAGAGACGAAGTGCTGATTTCGTTTGTCCTGCTTGGGCTGGCTGACGTATCCGATCGGCGCCTGGTAGATATAACGGCTCGGTCCGGAGGCGGCATTCTTGGTGACGAGGATTTCCGGGCCCACTGCATCTGGTGCTGGAATCGGAAACGTGATTTCGTCGCCGACAGCGACAGACTTCGCAAGAAAACGGGACAACAGAAGCTTGGTTTGATTGGCGAACACACAGGCAGCAGGATCCTCCTGCCGCTGGACGCTAACCACGCGCTCCCGGCAGACCGGAATGGACGGGTTGAAGGACGCAAGAGCCATGCTGTCGGCGGGCATTATAGGGGTGCCTTGCGGAGATGCAAAATGCCGATTCGGACGCCAATGTAGGCCAAGTTGATCTGGTCCGCAAGTCTTTCCCAGCGCTGGTAAAACTTACCGGCCTCCATATCCAACGTGCTTCGTAAGCCTCTTGTTTTCAGTCCACATTCTCTGGCATATCGCTTGCTCTCCGCACATCCTCCACTAACCAGGCCCGGTATGCACTGAGTGAGGATTCGTGTCCCAAAGGAGGCGCTAGTTGTAGCGGCCTTGGTTCTGGCGGTTGTCATTCCATCCTCGCGCCCCGCCTACACATGGCTCCGAAGAATATCTGCCAACAAGCAGCTCAACATTAGTGATGGTTTGGCCCATCCGGAAAGTTCAACCGATCCACAAGTTCTCTTGGCAGAAGCCAACCGCCTTTACTGGCTCAACAACGGGCCGAAAGCTGCTCCCTTGTACGCGAAGGCGGAAAAGTCTCTTCGCAGATCGAGGCGATACCCGAAATCAGCTCTACGCCAAGATTGGACACCTCAGATCAGAAGCCGAGACGATGTCCTTCGTCGATCTTTCGCGATTCTTGAACGACCAGTTGCAGAACCCGATCATGCGCAACGATCCAAGGTTGCGCCTCTGGTGCCTCGCCGCAAAAGGCTACACCGACATCGAGATTGACTATCGGGCGGAGAAACAAGACTGGCTGGAGGCCCAACAGATTGCAAAGAGTCTTGGGGACGACCGATGGGCAACCAGGGCTTCCGGTGAATTGGGCGTCATTGCCTTCCTGGAAGGAAATACGGGCCAGGGCGGCGAAGCTCTTGGGTACGGGCGCTCGTCTCGACGATGACTAATGGCGACAAGGGCGGTCAGATTCGCTTTCTGGAGATGCTAGGAAACGGCATGGTAGAGGTCAACCGCCCTAGCGAAGCACTGATGTGTTTCGAAAGGGCCATCAGGATCGCGGAGGCTAATAAGGACTCTGGGCTCCCCTTCATGGGGTATGAAGGAAAGGCGGAAGCACTGGTGGCGTCTAGGCAGGCCAGATGAGGCGAAGAGGGTGCTCGAGGACGCACTTGGCGAAGGCCCGATCACAGCAGAAACGCGGGCATGAGGCGCAACTGCTGATTGTCCTCGGCAAGCTGGCGGCGCAAAACGGAAACAAACAAGAGGCTATCGCCGATTTGGAGGATGCGGGGCAGTTCGCAGCAAGAGTCCAGTTCTACCGCATGGAAGCTGACGCCATGTTCGAATTGGCGAAGCTGTATCGTGATTCCGGAGATCTCGCCACTGCGGACGCCCGTGCGACGCAGGGTCTCGCTGCGAGCCAGCGGGTCGGTGATCGCTATTACGTGCCGCGGAACTTAACAATTTTGGCTGACCTGAAAGCACGACGCGGCCGCATTGCAGAAGCGAAGGCACTTTACAAGCATGCCGAAGACGTCATTGACGGCATGCTTGGCGGCGATGACTCCTATTGGAACAGCTCCATAGCCGCGGCTATGAGTCAGACTTACCTCCAACACTTCGAACTCGTTGCGAAGGAGGGTGACACAGCCGGTGCGTTTCAAATATTGGAGCGTGTCCGAGGACGAACTCTGGCCAGCGCCCTGGAAGACAGAAAGGCCGCTCCGAGATCAGGGTCTACCGAAGCGGCGACACTGGACAGTTATGTCGCCAATACTCAAACCCGCTTGATGCAGACCAATAGTCCCGTCGAGCGTGAACAGTTGCTCGATGCTCTGGCGGAATACGAGTGGCGTCTGCGGTTGGCGTGGAACGAGGGAGATCAGCGCTTTCCCATTGACCCCGCACCGCTAACCCAGGTTCAAGACAGCCTGAAGTCAGACGAAACGCTGCTGGAGTACGTACTCGCCGAGCCGAACTCCTTCTGCATTTCCGTTACGCGCACGACCGCAAACCTGCGAGTGCTACCGGTTGGCCGCAAGGAAATCGAGAAACTGGTCCAGCGGTACGTTGATGAAATCCGTGCGAAGAAAACCGGGGCTGAAGAAGCGAAGCAACTGTATGCGTTTCTTGTGCAACCGATTCCTGAGACATCTACGGGCAAACGATTCATCGTTGTGCCGGACGGCATATTGAACCTGCTGCCGTTCGAAGCGCTGCGGAATAGCCACGGGCAGTATCTGCTAACGTCCGCTGCCATCAGCTATGCTCCCTCCGCCACCGTTCTCGATGCGCTGCGAAGGAGGGACAGACAGCAAGAATCCCCTCGACCGTTCCTCGGAGTGGGGGACGTTGCTTACGAAAATCAAGGCGGTAAGGGAAACAGAATCCCGGCTTCCGAGACATTGCGGGGCCGGTTTGTTCGCAGTTTCGCCGACTTCGTCGGAATGCCGCTTCATGATCTGCCGCAAACGCGAGAAGAGGTCGAGAGCATCAGTAGAATTGTGGGAAAGGACGCAGAAACCCTGTTTGGTGCGAGCGCTACTGAGAGTGCATTCAAGAAAGAACCGCTCAATCAGTTTCGCGTCCTGCATTTGGCTGTCCACGGATTTGCCGACCCGCAATATCCGGAACGATCAGCATTAGTCCTTGGGGCCGATCCGAAAGCGGGTGAAGACGGTTTGTTGCAGGTGCGAGAAATCAAGAAGTTGCGATTAAACGCCGAGCTGACGACGCTTTCTGCATGCGACACCGGAGTGGGCAAATTGCAAGGAGAGGAAGGCGTCAGCGATTTGGCGGAAGCCTTCCTGGCGGCTGGCTCGAAAACCGTTGTGGCGAGCCTGTGGAGCGCGGATGACACCTTTGCCAGTGCACTCATGGAACGCTTCTACCAGCGCTTGGCGCTTGGAGAAGAGACGAGTTCGGCGTTGCGAGGCGCCAAGCTGGATCTGCTGACGAAATACGGCGAACAAGTGAGCCCATTTTATTGGGCAGGGTTCGTAGCGATTGGGGACGCATCAACGCCGATTAGGATTAGGGAGCAATGAATCTGACTCTGGACGAACGCACGAAGATCTTTCGACAAGGTCTGCCGGTTGGTGGAAACCAAGCATTTCAATCCCGCGATGAACGGGGCGGATTGGAATGCCTTGGTTCGGAGCCGAAGAGATCAAATAATCGCATGTGGCGATCCCGAAGCATTCGAGAAGGAAGTCAACCGGTTGGTCGCAGAACTCAAGACCAGCCACACCGGATTCCGGCACGCCGGGATGCGAAATATACCAGCGCGTCATGCGATCAATGCGACTCTGCATCGCCTCGCGATGAACGGCACCGAACGCTGGATGTTTCAGGATGTGCACCGAGGCGGCCCGGCTTACTTGGCTGGGATACGGCCGGGAGATTTGTTGCTCGGAACCGGCGAGCGAGAGATTCGTCCTCCAGAGGATCTGACATTCTCCGCCGGAGAATCAGCGCAGCTCACCGATCCAGAAACTGGACGGCGGAGTTCAGGGAGTCACCCTTCAGTTGCCCATGCCCAAGTCCAAGAAGCATCCAGTAACCGCGCCAGAGGCAGTTCACGCGGAGATGCTCACCGACGAGATCGGCCTGCTCAAAGTGGCGATGTTCCCTGGCGCGATCGGAATCGATGTGGCAAAGGACATCGATCGAGGGAATTGCGTCTCTTAACGGCTGCAGCCGGCTCATTGTGGACCTGCGCGGCAACACAGGTGGTGGGATCGGCGGACTCCGCCTGATGAGCTACCTGACCCCGGGGAAATTAGAGGTGGGCTACAGCCTGACTCGAAAGCGCCGGGAGCGAGGCTATCGGAGAGAAGAACTGACCCGTTTTGGACGGATTCCGTCTCGCAAATCGACTCTCTTTTGGCTGGCGGCGCGGTATGCCTTCGTGGACAAGTCCATCCTTGTGGTCACTGAAGGCCTGGGTCCACGTCGCTTTCACGGACGTGTTGTGCTGATGGTGAACGAGCACACTGCCAGCGCGGGCGAAATGGTGTCGGCGTTTGCGGAGGAAAACAAGCTCGCAACCATCGTTGGGACCAAGACACCCGGCCGGTTGCTAAGCGGTGGAGCATTCAAGGTGGGGCATGGTTACATTCTCGGGTTGCCGGTTGCCGCCTATCTGACGTGGCAAGGGAGGATGTTGGAAAACGACGGGATCACGCCGGCGGTTTCAACTGAACTGTCACGGGAAGCGCTGCGGGAAGGCAGGGACACACAATTGGAGAAAGCGGTCGAGGTTGTGAAACGGGTCTATAGCGAGTAAGCAATCCTGATCGCGTGAAGAGGTGCGACGGTTACCCTCTCGTGCCTCTTCGCGCTAGGCGTCACTAGCCTCATGCGATTGCTAATCGCAAACGGATCAAGGTAGATAATGCTCCTGCGCAACTCAGGAAGCCGGAATTCGATCACTGTGCCGGCAGTCCCCGCATCGACGCGTGTAGCCATTGTCCCGAATCAGCAATATGCCAAATGTCTCATGCCTGCACTTAGGGCAGGTTCGGTTTCGGCGCAACTTATACAAAGCTCTCTTGGATCAAAGCGTCCTGGATGGGTCATCATGGTAATCATCATAATCGATACGCGTACAGTCCGGTTCTCAGGCGGCTGGTATCCAGTCGGTAGACGGCGAGACTCTGGCAGTCGGGTGAGGCCAATCCGATGTACGGTCCTGGAAAGGCGGTTTCGAGTTGGTAATGTGAGGTCGGCCTAGTTGAAGTGATTTGCCAGGGCTCGCCCAATCGTTCCGGATTGCTCCGCGATCACGTATTTTTGAGAAGTTCTTCAGCTGTAGAGGCGACGAGCGTCGGAATCCTGCTGGATCACGCTCATCCCATGACTGCGCGCTCGACATACTCTGCGACATCGATTGTTCGGCTGTCAGAACGCAGCGAGCGGTTCAAAAGAACGCTCCGATCCGATGTTTCCTGATCAGTGTGCATGCCGCCTGCATTCGGACGTATCGGCGAACGGATTCTAAGAGCATCCAGGGTAACTCACTGTGACCCGGATTCGACATCCCTGAACGCGGTCCGGGTTTCTTTGTCAATTATCAGCTGCTTACGCGAGGAATTATGATTGGTCTCTTAGTTCCCGAGCCGGGATTGGCCTACTACCAAAAGTCATATGCGCGGAAGACATTTAAGTGGCTGAGTAGCCTCGGATCCGAGATGGTTCACTTCCACTGTTCATTGCGTACGACGACCACGCCCTCGGGGCCGACAGGCTACGCCAGCAGGTGATCGCCAAAGCATAGACCAGCCTCCTGACGTCGAGGCTGCGCCGAAGATCTCGTGAGGGGCTAATGATCGGCCGATTGAGTATCCAGCGCAATCGCGACACGCTCTTGAACATTCTGTCGAGTCGTCAACTGCTGAAGTCGGCTTGTTGAATCCAGCGAAAGCATACGATCACCGTCGCAGGACATCGTAGCAGCAGCACTAGCCGTAATGCTCATTCTGAAAGTGACACTCTCGGGCTGGGCCAGCTCTACACGACGTATATCACTGCGCGTGCGGCACAGTCGATGGTCCACGAACGTGTCGCCCGTTCCTTACTCGGAGTCCCCTGGATGTCCAAGAACTTCGGTCGGAGGTGCTCGTCCCGGCTTCGTTGCGGTGTGACGCGTGGTCCGTTAGGCGATTCAAGACGGTCCCGAGCGAATCACAGGCAAACAGGAATTAATGCCGCCGATGCTCCTCGACCAGCGGCTCGTCGGGTTGTTCAAGAGGGAGCCTAGCGGTGTTTCGCGCCAAGATCGGCCGCCACTGGTTCAGCGATATACGCCATCGATTTTCTTCATGATCCTCTCGGCCCACTGAACAGCCGCGGCAACCAGAGACTCCGTTCTCGGGCTTGGCTTCGAATCGAAGAGATCTTCGGTCGTCTTCAAATGACGCGCCACCAGGATTCCAGCCACAATCGCGAGCACTCGTTTGCGACCCTCGTCCATGAACGCAGCGTATCATATTCGCTTTTTGTTCGCCTAGCCTAATCTGCGGATGCGATCAAAATACGCGGAGGGGGTATCGGGTCCATTCCAGACCGGGTTGGCGCAAAGCAAGAAAATACAGCCCCGGCGGAACTCCGCCAACGTCGACATCAGCCCGCAAGCTGACAATGTGATCCTGCAACTGCGCGGTGCCGCTGGCCCCCAGAATCTGAGCGCCCGATTCACTCAGTATGGCGATATCGTAGGTTCCTTCTTTGCTCCCAATAGGCAAGTCCAGAATCAGGTGCTTGGCCGAGCGATGGATTTCGAGAGGTCGTTGATCCGTTTGAGTTGGGTTTTGCCCGCGACCCACAGAAAACTCACGGAGGTCCAAAACAGCAGTTTCGGTTGGCTGCACCGGGTGTTGAGTTCGCACCCACAACCATCCCGCCACCGCGAAGATGAGAACCGCAGCCACGGCGAGCCACGCCTGTGTGCGACGTCGTCGAGTCGTGGCTTGCTTGCGCAGTTCGGTGAATTCCTGAAAGCACGGACTGCAGGAACCGAGGTGCTCCAGCCATCGGCTCGACCTCTGCCAGGCGCAGCTTGCGGAAAGCGATGCCCCTGAGCACCGCGGAGCCAGGGCACCCAACGCGCTGGGGGTTCGGAAATTCGCGTGACAGACCCTGCGTCAGCAGATCCAAGACGCGCTTTTCTTCTTTGTTGAATTCTTCCTGTTCGCTCAGAACCTGCCTGCCCTCGTTGAAGTTGTCTTCCTCGGAAGTGCCAAGTTTACCGTCGGGATCAGGATGCGGACCACTTGCTCGTCGTTGTTCGTTCATTTGCCGTACCCCAAGCGAGCCGCAAGCCTGCGAAGCGCATGATGAAATCGAACTTTGGCCGCCTGTTCGCCCAGGCCCACATGTTCTGCGATTTCTCGCCAGGAATATCCATATTGCCGCGCGGTCCATACCTTGCGTGTCCAGCCGTCCATATTCTGGACGACCTCTTTGACCTGAATCGAATGCTCCAGATCACGCGAAGACTTCAAGTCCCGAGCCCCCGGAAGTTGCTCAAGATCATGGCTTGAAGCAACAAGCTCGATCGTCGCCTGTCTTCGTCGTTCCTTCTTCAGTGCCCGATTGAAGCGATGATGAAAGGCTCCGAACAGGTACGCTTCCAGATCCAGTATCTCCGCGCCTTTTCCATTGCGCCGTTGCCGAGTCTTCGCGACCGACTGCAGCACGCCCTCCCAAACTTCTGCCGCCAAAGCCACACTTTCATCCGAATTCTTGTTCGCGAGTGCCCGGCGCGCATGGGCCTGTACCCGCGGCCAAAGTCGGCTCGCGACGGCTATTAGCTCAGCGTCACTTTGGTGTGGCTGTGCTTTGTTTTCTGAGGAACTGTTAGACAGGACCCAATCAGGGTTCAATTCCGGGCTCGGCATCCAGGGGCCTCACATCTCCTGATGGGTTTTGCCGGCCAGAAAAGCAGAGTGCCATTTCGCGTGAATGCATGTCAAGCCGAGGGCTACTGTTCGTCACAATCGACTATTCTCTCGGGCTTCATGAGATCCAGAATTATTCTCTGATACTTTTTCCGCCTCGATGTTCCTTCAATAAGTGTGGGGGAGAACCTCCACACCGAGCACAGCCACTTCTATAAGTCGCAGGCCCCGACATCTCACGTCGAGTGGCGACTGCGCTTGCCTATTTCGTCTCGCTCGAAGATGAAGATCCGCCGCTCCGTCGCTTGCCGGATTGATCGTGAGTGATGTCCACGACCTGTGCACTGCGCATTGTCGTGTGAGGAAATCTCACGATTCACATCCGGGGGTAGTGGGGTTGCGCAATGCCCAAGACTCCGGAACTAAATGCCAAAACCGACAGCAGGCGATTGGCAGCCATCGACCAAATGCTGCTGGCTGCGATCAAGCAGGGGGCTGCGAAGAAACGCCAGGCAATCAACCGAATCCTTGAGCTCGTCCCGGGATGGACCCGTGGGGATTGTTGCCAGCGTATCCGACACCTGCGGAACACCTCCGAACTTACGGGTCTCGTAGCGGGCCAGCCCAACTGGAAAAAGAATCCGGGCCAAATGGGCCCAGTCCGAAGACCGCCCTGCCTACGATGGACACGGGCGCACGATGACAAGTTGTTGAAATTAGCTGGATACGAACCAGTGAAGAGGATTGCTCAGCGCCTTCGCCGTTCCGAAAACGCCGTTCGCCTACGGCTTCGAACACTCGGGATGAGTGCCAAGGTCACCGACGGGTGGTCGTTGCGAGCCTTGCAAAAGCTGTTGCGAGTAAGTTCGGCAAGGCTGAGATGCCTAATCGGAAACGGGATTCTCCGAGTGCGTGACCCGCGTGTAACCGCAATCTCCTTGGCGGCATACTGTTATAAGAACGGCTCGTCCTTGGACCATGCCGTTTTGGAAAGAGCTACGGCCGCTCTCGCCAATTCAGAAGACGCATTCTCGTGGGAACGAACAGCAGATATCTTAGGCCTCACGCTGGCGAAGGTGCAGGAGCTGATTTCCACCCGTCAACTGAAGCTGGTTGATCTATTTGTTACCGACCGGGCGTTTGAGGAGTTCTGCAAGAAGCACGGCAGCGAGATCAGTATGGCACTCATCCATGCGCCCATCGCCAAATGGCTGCGCAACGAGTACGGAGTGTCGGATACCGTCACGAACGCGGTGCGTGTTTCTCGCGCTCAAAAACACGCCCTAGTAGTCCGAACCTGCGTGTGCGGACAAATGATAGCCGGAAACCCATACTTCAAGCATATCCGGGCGTGCCGATCCGTAACCCAGGCAGGCGGTGGAGATCGATCCCGTTCCCTGAGGGACCGGCAGTTGAACCCCTAAGTTACTTCAAGGTGAACCACTCGACTACGGCGGGGGCCACACGACGCCACACCAAGGCGCCGGAGAAGTCGTCCGGGACAAAGACCTTGCTGTAGCTCATTTGCGGGCTGGGGATTGTCAGCAACATGTTGCCGTCGGCATCGAATTCCTGAATGGAATCTGGCATGCGAACCAAAAGCCGTTTGCCGTCCGACGACATCGCGAGCACTTCAGTGCCTTCGACGGGCAAGGTTTTCAAGGTTTCGCCCGTGCGCGAGAAGATTTGAATCTCGACAGGCTGATCCTGGTACTTGTCCCAATCTTCCGGGCTGAAGTCGTGCTCCTCGTACACTGGAGCCGCGATTTTGTCGCCGGATGCGGAAATTGCAGCCGGGTTACCCGGCGCCACGCGGCTCCACATTTCCTTCCCGCCAGCATTGAAAGCGGCTACGTCGCCGACCTGAGGTCCGTGGTTCGGCGAGGACCAAACGACAAACGTCTGCGAATCGCGGGACGCGGCCATGCCCCAGCCAGAGCTCATCCATACCGTGGCGCCGTCTAGGGTTATCAGTCCTACGCTCCAAGCTTGCAGCATGATGAACTTGTCTGCGGGGGCGAACGAGAGGTCTCCGAAAACGCAGGAACCCTGGTTGTAGGTCTTCTTCCACTTCAGTCCGCCTGACTTACGGATGAGTAGCAGATCGCAACCGCCGGTGCCTAGGGCGATGAACTCGCCGTCGTGGCTGAAGGCAATACCTAGAGGGGTGCTGGCCGTCTGAATGGGAACCCTGGGGCCGTGACGGTCGACGATCCACGTATACTTGTAGCCGCTGTTACCCACCAGGGCGACCTCATCGCACTTGGGCGAGACTGCCAATGCTCCTGCGGTGATGAACTTGTTCACCTTGCCATATTCCCAGGTCCAAAGCTTCTGACCCTTCATGCCGAGGACATCGACTCTGCCGGCCCCAGCTACAGCGGCGCAGCGACCGTTCGGGGCAAGTGCTGCAGCCGAAATGGCCGGCATTTGCACACTGAGCGCGGGCAGGGAATACGACCAGACGGGCACCGCTCCTTCTTGTGGTACGTGCTGGATTGAGGTGGGCGTGGAAGTAAGGACTTGCTGGGCGTGGGCAGTCGAGATCAACCTAAGCAGGACCACCAGAATCGTGACACTTGCCCCAACCTGCATGCGAGCCGCTCCTCGCACAACATTCTCTAACAGAAGGTGTGAGTTGCTTGCGGCGAAATCCAGGCTAAGAGCTTTCAGTCGTCCAAGTCAACGTAAGAGTCGGCGTCTCTGCGCCAGTCCTCAAAAGAGGGGTAAGGGCTCGGCAACTCTGAACATCCAGACCTCATCACAGTGGTCGGCGTATTCCATGGTCCGAATGGCCCGCGGATGGCTCCGCACTTGAATGAGAATGGCGTCGAACCAGCCCTCGGCTTTTGCATGTTGAAAGAAACGGTCGCCAACCCAGAGCATCAGGTGCTCCCAGTCTTGCGCGGCACCCCTTGACGCCCTTGCGCACGCTTTCAGTCGTGCGTCCAAGTATCCCGGACACCGTCGCTCCAACTCGCACACCACTTCTGGCGGGAGTTCTGACCCGCCTTCCAGTGCTGGACGCGCCCAGTACGCAAGTGCCTCATAATCGATATAACGGGCAGCAGCCTCGGAGAGGCGCTCAGGATGCAGCCAACTTCGCCGATGCCCTGGCCTTGCGCTCCCCGGCAACCAGATGGGCGGTTTCATCACACTTCTCCGCTAGTGCTTTCCATTCCTCGAACGACGGATAACTGGACCGGCTTGGTTTGCTTCCATCTATCCACGCATTCCGACCAGCACACTTCGGCTCGCTGGTAGCGCGGGTCTCGTATCGCGTAATAGGTAATTGCGAAGAACGAGCCTTCCTGCTTGGCGAAGCCGAAAATATGATCGTCAATCCAATCTTCCAGACGGAAATGAAGAGGCCTGGTCTTGGCTGCTTTGGGTGTGAGAGCTCTTTCGGTTTCGATAAATCCCGGAACACGGGCGTTGAGAATTTCAAGCAGCCAATCCGGTATGCGGTCTTCAACCTCCAGGATCGAGCGAACCCACAGGTAGAACTCCTGCCAATCGATGTATTGATTTTGAGTATCAAGCAGGCGCTGCCACGGAATTCGGCGAGCTTCATCGTCAGCGCGCTCACGGGCGGCCCGCTGAAGTCGAGCGGTCGAGCCTCGCACGGGTTGGTTTTTGGGCTTATTCAAGCCAGAGTGCCTCGGAGGGGACGCAGGGCCGCGGGTCCTCGACTCTCGTTTCGGAGCGCGCTGCCGCCCTATTCTAGTCGATTTTCCTGACTCAGCAAGAACACGACCTGTGCAAGTAAACGGCGAATGCCAGGTGGCTTTACCCTTGACGGGCTTGCTTCACCATCTCGACGAACACTTCTCTGGTTTGTGACCCGTCGCTCACTTCCCGCAAGAAGGCGACCCGAGTTCCCTTCACGCCATCCTGGGTTTTCAGGCGCAAATGGAAGCCGAGGCGGTCGACCGAGGTCATCTCCGCCTCTTGTGCCTCAATGCCAGCAAACCGCTTCGCCAGCAGGATGAGCGCATCCTTGTGGTCGGCATTCATGTGCTGCATGATGTCGTTCTTGTGCTCAGCCAGCGGATCGGATTGCGCCTGGGAGTACTCTGAAGCCGCCACCCATCCCATCACTCCGAAGCCGCCCACGTAATAAACGTCCAATACGTCCATTCGGTAGAAGAAGAAATCGTCAAAATCGACCCAGTACTTGCTGTCTGGGTAGCACGTCAGGTAGACCGTACGCGCGGCTGCCAGCTCTGGCTCCGGGATTCTGCTAACACTTCCTATCAACGTAACTCTGGATGAACCGAGCGGGTCTCCGCTGGCCCCGGGTTCTGTCACAAACAGGCTGGCGCGTGGGTCCGCCTGCAGATTCTGCGTATGCATGGCCATCGTGCTGATAAGGAAAACTGGGACGCCCCTGGCCGTCCAGCGCATAAGGCATCAATGATCCGAAGGGGAAACCGGGTTGTTTCCGTGACAGGGTCGAGAGACTGCCGATGCGGCCCGAATGCATCAACGTGCGCGCTCTCTCGGCGAACGAAGGCTCGGGAACTGCAGACTGGCCACTCGTCGCGCCGCTCGCGTGTTTTCCGAAGGATGAGGAAGACATGTACGTTAGTCACTTTCCGGAGATTCAGTCGATCATGTAATGATAACTTCCAGCACTACGCCTCGGCGGCTCGGTGGAACGAGACGGCCAGGCAGGTCAGGACATCCCGATTCGCCGACCAGTCCCGACTCTAGGCAGGCCTACTTCCCGCACACTGAACTGAGCCAGAAACTGGCGAGAACCCAACGTGCCAGCTAACCGACAGTAAGTCAGATTTGATGCTTGCTCACAACTGTTCCAGGAGTAAAACTCCCGTCGCCGAAGAGATACTCTCCATCATGGAGAATGCGGTTTACGACGCAATTCTCCCTATTGACTACCCTTGTCGCGGGTGTGGTGGTTCGATGAACTAGGCTAAAAATGAACCCCAAACATGACTGACTAAGCAGGCAGCGAAGAAATTGCGAACTACGTGCAGCCCACTATTTGCGACTTCGGTTGTCAGTCATTGAAAACGGTGAACAGCCCTTGTGCCTGCTCCTTGTTGTAAGGCAGATACTCTAATTGCACGACGCTGTGACCACGCCGACTGATTTTCGCAGCGACAAAGGGAAGATGATTGTGGCCGCAAACAAGAATGATGGTCTTGGGTGTGTGAACAACTATGCCCCCCGCGATGACCGTCTCCTCCGAGACGCTTTTCTCTTTCGACCACTGTTCGATTTTGTCGAGCCAGTGATTCTCTCGTTTTCCTTCTGACACCTGATGGTAATCGTTCTGCCGAACGTCGCCGCCCGTTCGCGGGTCGCGCATAGGACCACAGCTGTGTAACAGGGTGCTGTAGATTCCCGCGTTCTTGCGCTCATCGTCGTCCATGTCGATAGACAGCCACTTGTCCTTGCCAATCAACTCTAAGCCGAAGGTCGTGACAGGCTTGCTCGTTTCGACTTCTTCGGCGATGAGCACGACATCGTTATTTTGAAGTACCTGACTCAGGAGGTCTTTCAGACCCATGTCCTTTGATTCGGACTTCTGTAATTTATGGTCGCTGCCTACTGTGACGTAGTTCATAATGTCGCCTCGCATGGGCTGATGTAATCTACCTGCGCGACGAGGTCACTCATGGACGCCGTCTACGATGAATTTTTCACGATGGAAGAAGCAGCCGCGATACTTAATATGAAACCGCGCCAATTTTACGAATTGACACGGCGGCGTTCGCAATAGCGAATGGACATTCCGTTCCCCGTATTTTCAATCCACTGCAAAGCGAGCGCATTCGGAAGTCCGATCTGATGAACTGGATTGAGCAGTTGGCAAGACGCGGTCGCGTCAAGCCGCAACTTGCTTGGGACGGCGGAAGACCAAAGTCCGCCGAGATTCGTGAATATCGTTCCGGGCGGGAGAACATGTTCTCGGGCTGGCTCACAAGCGCAACTGTTGAACTGGAATCTTCCGGGAGCAACCTCCGTCGCAGTCAGCGGCTTGTTACACGCAAGACAAATTATTTCTTCCGTCTCGGTGATAGCTCTATCCATGTGACCTCCTAACGATGGTGTCGCGCAGAGTACCACGCGTCCCGGTTTTGAATCGGAGTAACGAGTCCGGCAGTTTCGTACTCGGGAGCGCGAACGGATTGTCGAAGATTCTGAACTCGTATTCGATACCGTCACGTCCGAGTAGCTTCTCGGCCCCAAAAATTGCAAGCCCACCGATGTTCTCGAACTGCGAAGACGTGAAGTATCCTGTCTCGCCGTACCCGTTGTGTTTGACATACAGCGCAATATCGACGTGCTCCGGTGAATCAATCAAGCTGACCTTCAAGTCATCTGCGATGACGAGCAGATTAGGCTGCATCGAGGTGAACTTGGGGTATGTACTTCGGTGATCCGATGCATCGTTGTATCGGTTGCCAGTTGCCGAAGTCCCCGCCGTCTCCATCTCGATATTTCAGCTGTCTGGTTCTTCCTGCTCGTTGCTCTGCCTCGGTGAGGTCGCTTTCCCATCCGGGGCTTTTGAGTTCCACAAAGACCGGGACGTTCTCGGGCGAGTCGACGAGATACTCACCGACCAACCCGTTGAGGCCTGGAGGCTCCCACTGGAGAATAGGAAATCCATGTTGGTCAAACCAGTACGCGACTCGGAGTTCATTTAACGTCTCGTCGCGGTTATGGTTTCGCGTTTCTAGCCGCGACACGAATTTCGCCGCCTGACCTTTCTCATCCGCAAACTGCAAAAGCACGTCGAGTTCCCTCGATGCCTCAGGAGTTGCGGGATACGAGTCCGTCCAGCGGTCGGGTGAAACCAATTTGCGCGCAACCGGGCCGAGTGCTTTTGCACCAATGTTGTGACGCATCAAAATCATTTATATCTTCGCTCTTGTTACATTCCCGCGAGGTCGGCAAGCGTCGGAATCTGGCGTTGTGCCGGAGGAGTCGCTGCCATCTCAAACATGTAGTGAAAATGCTGGAAAAGCCGAATCACGAACGCCAATGCCGACTCCCGCTGTCCACAGTATTCGACGTAAATCTCATCTCCGGCTCCGATGACTCGCGCCGCAGAGGGCAGGTAGATTCCACGTCCGTCGTGAGCTATTTGCGGCTCCCCGACTAGTGGCACACGATGACCGTGATTCCGCGCTCCGACGTGCTTCTGGCGATTCGCAATCTGGTTGCAAATCTGCCAATCAACGCTCTCATCGACCGTGAACCGCGCGAGGTGGTTGCGTTGCTCTTGAATCAGAGTGGTGTCCTGCTTCATCCACGCTGGCATCGAATTCGCCGTAGCGATGAAGTCGTCGAGGTCATCGACGTTGAAATTCCGCATCAGACGGCGATAGACCCGTTTCAATTTGTCGTAACGTTCGCGAGAGTTCTTGTGCAACATGTGGCCTTCGGGCTCTCAGTCGCATGCCGCGACTTTTTTCATACTTTCACAACATATTTTACTGCATAGTGGAAGCCCACACTTGGCACACGATCCTTTCCTAAATCGAGCCTCTTTTGCTAGACGACTGATGGAATGTTAGCCGGTGTGACTGTGAGAGCGCTCTAGTCTTGAGAGAGGAATGCTGTGTAGAGAAGGACGTAGCTTTTCTCGCCGTAACACAGGCGGGAGCGACTTGATCGCTAAGATCTGGCCCTGATGCTCAGAGCAGGTCGCGCAGTTCGTTGAAACGTGTCCGAACCTCTTGCCACGATGGATACGGGCCGTAGCAAAGCAGTCGGCATTGTTCTTCATATACGGCGGCAATTTCGGCGGAAAGCTCGTCGGGCGGAAACAGGGCGTCGCTATTGGCAAATCGCAAATCGGCCGGATGGAAATAGCTTTTTTCAAAGTGCTCGCAACTGATCCGGTCGTAGTCGGCCTTGATGGCGGCATATTCGTCGGATTTCAGCATCGCAATCACTTCCGGGCGGGAGCTTAGTTGAAAAAGGTCATAGTAGTGGCGCGGGTAGGAACCAAGCGGTTGTTTGTCGCGTTTGAGGAGCTCGACTTTTCCGTGAATGGCGAACATCTTTTCGACGAAGGTGCGCCGGAAATGCAGGAGCCGCATCGGGAAGGACGTCTCGTCCTCCGCGCCTAAAGTGGCGGACGTTTCGGCGAGGAACCGGCCGAGATACGAACGCAACTGCACGGTTGTCGTCGGCTCGCGGCCGCTGGCAGTGCCCGCTTCCAGCAATATCCGGTTCCCGACTTCACCAGCCCCGCCGAAATGCTGCGTGAAGGAGAAGCGATCATTACGTCCGAACCCGCCGATCGTTTGGCTCTCCTCTGGCAGGAACGCCAGGCCCGGGTGCGCCACGACGGCGTCGCGCAATTTCTTGAGCTCCCGGTTGATTCCGTTCCCGCCTAACGGGGGATCGAAGGCGAGCGGATCGAGAAAGATGTCGATGTCTTCCGAAAATCGCGCAATGAGATCCCAGCCTTTCAGCAGGCTCGTCCCGCCCTTGAAGATGACCTTATCGCCGCTTGCAGCTACGATCCGCAGGATTTCTGTGACGTAGTAATCCTTTTCGATCATGGCGGGACGCATCCCCTGCGTCTTGAAGTGCTCGGCAGCCCTGAGGATCGCCTGATCGAAATCCGCGTGTTCGAAGAGCCTCATCGGTCGGGCTCCTTGGCCTGCCATTGTCGGGCATGCCGCAGGCTGTTGAGGATGCCGAAGTCAAAGCGCGAAAGCGGATTAAGCGAGGAACGCAGCCGCTGAAGTGCCGGACTGCCGGGCGCAACCTGTTCTCCAATTGCGCCGAGCATGGCGCGAACGCGCGGCGGCTCCGTATCCGCAACCTTGAGCAACCGGTCGAAGCGATCTTTCCCTGAAAACAGGGAGAGGAGGCGGCGGACGGTTTCATCCGGCGCCAGTCCACTTGTCCTGCCGGAGCGGCGGAGAAAATCGAGAATGGCGGCCTCTGTCTCGGAGAGTCTGGACCATGCGTCGGGACGGCGGCCATGAATGACGGTGTCGGCACCGACAAGTTTGCGGGGCAGGCTGAGGGCGCTGGTGGCGACCTCGCTCCGGGCCGCGTTCTGGGTCGTGAATCCAAGAAGATTGGCGGCGGCGATTCCCGACGGAAAGACTGTCGTGTTTTTCGGAATGAGCTCCCTGATCTGGGCCGGATTGGGTTTGCTTTTGCCGAAGGCGGTATCGCGGGAATGGTAGTAGACGCCCTTGCTCAGGCGCTCGATCTTCCCCTGCTGGGCGAGCCGGGAAAGGGCCTGAGCGACGGCCGAGACCGGAAGATCGCGGAAGTCCGCGAGGCGCCACAACTTCTCTCCGCCGGCCTCGATCCGCTGGCGGACGATGGTCATGGCGTGTTTGGCGCTCCGGGGAGCGATCCTTTCCTTATCCATACATAAAGGATGATCGCCTAAATGGCGGTTGTCAAGTTTTTGTGTAATAAAACATGACACTTGACATTGTCAGATTTCCTACGCTACAGTCCTGACAAAGGAAGGAACCAATGAGCGACGGCCCTCATAGAAGCCTGCCCATGCGACGACCGTGGAAAACGGTCGCCGAGTGCGCTGATAACGCCGCGTTCGAAGTCGGGGAAATCCGTGAATTCATCCTTCCGGCCTTAGAGAATGACTGCCGGCGCGAAATGCGCCGTGAGTTTCTCGATGATCTTCGCAAGGTATGTGCCGATCAGGAGGCATCGCTGTTCAAGACCAGACATGCGCCCCGTTCTGGAAGGGCTGCGACGCACGGCAAATCGTGGGCATGGAACGCCTCGTCCTCGATCATGCAATTCACGTGGCCGCGAACGGGACGAGCGGACGCGGCGTCGCCGAAAAAGCGGTCGGCCAAGCCCTGAACGACCGGGGGGCCAGCGGCATCAAGCAAGTGGAGGAGCATTACTTGCGGAAATCGAGTGTGAAGCGCGCGCACAACGTCAGGGGACCGGATGGAGCAAGCCGTCACGGGGCAGATATCGAATCCATGGCACGACGCCTGCTGAACGGCCGGCAAAAGAGTGCACCTAAGCCGTCGAAGCGGCAAGGGCTTGATGACGGAGTGAAATTATGAAATCCGAAAACAATGATGTCTATGCCTCGCCCGAGCTGAAAGTGCACGTCCTGGAGCCGCGCGCCCATGCCCGAAGCCACTGGACGCCCTGCCGGATCGGCCACAATGTCGAATTCTCGACGGACAAGCTCGAATCCTACTGCGTCGCCACCTGGGAACCGGTGATCTATGACGCATTGCTTGTCGGCAGCTGCTGTCGAATTTGCGGACCGGACGTTGAGGCGTCCAGCCCTGAGCTGGCAGCAGAAATTCCAGCTGTGATCCCGGTGCACGAGCCGGAACGATGGAACGACAAGCTGTGCCTTCGCCGCGCTGCACGAACTCTCGATTTCCTGACCGGCGATCGGTGGCGGATTGAGTTTTCCGAACGCATCGCGCCGCTTGCGGAGCCGAAGCAGCAGCACTTCGATCTTCCTTCGACGGTGAACGCAGTCATTCCCTTCAGCGACGGCATGGATTCCCGCTGCGTCGCGGGGCTTCTGGACCGGACACTGGGCGACAGGCTGATTCGCGTGCGGCTGGGTTCGCGGAACGCGACGGAAAGGCGTTGCCGCGACAGAGACAACCGTTCACGTCGGTCCCATACCGCGTACGATCCGGCAGCAGCGTCGAATCGAGCGCGCGGTCGCGCGGATTCAAGTTCGCGCTGATCAGCGGCCTGGCGGCCTACCTGACGAAAGCGCAGCGGGTGATCGTCCCCGAGAGCGGGCAGGGCGCGCTTGGGCCGGCCCTGATTACTGTCGGCCAAGGTTACGAAGATTACCGGAGCCATCCGCTCTTCACCGACCGCATGGCAGGATTTCTCGAAGCGCTGTTGCGGCACAAAGTGACGTTCGATTTCACGCAGCTCTGGCAGACCAAGGCAGAGACACTGCGCGAAATTTGCGTCGACGAATGCAAGGACGGCGATTCATGGTCGCGGACCTGGTCATGCTGGCAGCAAACGCGGCAGGTCAGCGTGGATGGCAAGAAGCGACAATGTGGAATCTGCGCCGCCTGCCTGTTGAGGCGGATGAGCGTGCACGCCGCCGGACTGAAGGAAGCCCAAGGAGACTTACGTGTGGGAGAACCTTCGGCGCCGCACTTTCGAAGCGCGGCGCCGCGCCGTCGTTTCCGAAGAAGAAAATAACCAGGGCGCTGCGCGAATACGCCATAGCGGGAACGCTGCATCTGGACCATCTTGCGCAGCTGCGCAAGTCATCGGCGGCAAATGCCGGGATGCTGGAACTGTTCTCTTTTCAGCTGAGCCGGCTCTCTCGGTATGCAGGAAGCGGAGGTCGCGGGCCAAACTGGACAGATTGTTAGCGCAACACGAAACGGAATGGAAGAATTTCATGGGCTCTCTTGGGAAGAATTCGTTCTTGGGCAATTGGGCAGCCGGGGCGCGGACATGAGCGTGCTTGAACAAATAAGCGCCGAGGAGGTCGGCGAGCGGCTGCGGATCGCCCGCGAGAAGGCGAATTTGACGCAGGAAGACGCCGCCAAGGTCATAGATGTGGCGCGGACGACGCTCGTCGCCATCGAACAGGGACAGCGCCGGGCGCGTATCGGCGAGGTGCAGAAACTTGCCAAGGCGTACGGAACTTCGGTCAACGCGCTTCTGCGGCGGGAAGCGGTTCACGTCGATCTCGCGCCGCGTTTTCGGAAACTCTTCAACAGCAACGACAAGGCCGAGGCCGAGGCCGCCGAGCTGCATCGACAATCTGGCAAAAGCGGAAGTTGAGCTGGAAAGCCTGCTCGGCGTAACGCGGCCCCGAAACTATCCGCCGGAGCGGCCCATCCTCTGCCGGCGACGTGCGGGCGCAGGCAGAGCACGATGCGACGGAACTCCGCCATCCCTTGGGCCTTGGAATCAGGCCGGTGCCGGACATCGTGACGCTGCTTGAACTGGAGCTCGGCGTTCGCGTTTTTATCCGCAGGCTCGACAGCCGATTTCGGGACTGTTCGTCTATGACGAAGCGCTCGGTCCGTGCGTGCTGCTGAATGCCAATCATCCGCGCGAACGGCGGACGCAGACGGCCGGCCACGAAACAGGGCATTTCATTTCTTCACGGCGGAGCCCCGAGATTTTTCATCGTCATGAAACGGAGAACACGCCGCGAGGAGCGATACGCCAATGCGTTCGGCAGGGCGTTCCTGACGCCTGCGCGCGGCGTCATGCAGAAATTCCACGAAGTGACGGCCGGATCGGACCGGCTGACCCGGCGCCATGTCATCATCCTCGCGCATTTCTTCGGCGTGTCGCGGGAGGCGATGGTGCGCCGGCTTGAAGAACTGGGCTTGACGAAACCGGGCACCTGGGACTGGTTCCAAAGCAACGGCGGCATCACCGACGAACAGGCGCGGGCAGGTTCTCGGCGATTTGGCGGCGCCGGATCGGGAGAAGCGCCGAGGCGGAGCAACCCACGACGCTGCGGCTGAACCTGCTCGCGGCCGAAGCGTACCGGCAGAATCTTCTCAGCGAGGGACAGCTTGCGCGGCTCTTGGGCCTCGATCGGGTCGAGCTGCGCGAAATATTGAGCGCGCTGGAGGCAGAAGGGAGCGGCGCCGATGGGGTCGCGAAACCCCTTGACTGACCCTGCAGCTCTCGTCGGGGATACGAGTGCCGTCATCAACCTGAGCGCAACGGGGCGCGCGCATGAAATCCTGAGCGCATTGCCGAATAGGTTTCTTGTGGTCGACGTGGTGTCGAAGGAACTCGACCGGGGACGGCGGCGGGGGCGGTTGGATGCGAACGTCCTGGAAGGGCTCGTGGCGGACAAATTGGTCGAGATCGTGAGTCTCGACGCCGCCGCCGAAGCGCATTTCGAAAGGCTTGTCGTCGGGCCGGCCGTACAAACCCTCGACGACGGCGAGGCCGCCACTATTGCCTACGCCGCCCTGGAACCGGGATGATCGCTGTCATTGACGAGCGCAAGGCTACGCGGCTTAGCGCAGAGCTGTTTCCGAAACTCCGTATTAGTTGCACGGTCGACCTACTGTCGCATGCTGACGTTCGCAGGTCGCTCGGCGGCAAGTCGCTGGCCGACGCAGTATTCTGCGCGCTAAAAAACGGGACGGATGAGGGTCTTGCCGCAGCATGTTAAATGGGTCGTTGAGCTTGATCGGGCCGGAGCAGGGCGGCTGCTAATGCCGAGCTTGCCTAAAACGGCCCGGCAGCCCAGCAGAATGTATCAGGGCGGCAGGACGGCGAGCAAGAACGATGCGGTGTAGGAAAGAGACGGCGTAAATACAATGCGGATCAGCAGAATCATCATCAAAAACTTCCGCAACTTCAAATCTCTGGATGTGAAGCTGGGAGAGCACGCCGTCGTGCTCGGCGAAAACAAGGTCGGCAAGACGAACTTGCTGTTCGCCCTGCGTCTGATTCTCGATCCATCTCTGCCGGATTCTGCGCGGCGTCTGCGACTCGAAGATTTTTGGGATGGATTGGAACGGCCGCTCAAGAAGGAAGATGAGATCGAGATGTCGGTCGAGTTCCGCGACTTCGAGAAGAGCGAAAATCTCCTCGCGGTTCTCGCCGATCACCTTGTCAAGCCTGACCCGATGGTGGCGCGGATCACCTATTTTTTCCGGCCGATTCCCGGTCGCGAGGAGGCGGCCAGAAGCGAAGCCGACTATGAATTCGTGATCTTCGGCGGCAATCGGCCTGACAACATGTCGGCTACGATCTTCGGCGATGGATGCCGATGGACCTGTTCCCGGCCCTGCGCGACGCCGAGTCGGACCTGGCGCGCTGGGCGCGCTCGCCTTACGCCCGTTGCTGGATCGCGCGGCGCGCACGATCGACCCGATGAATTGAAGAAAATCGCCAAGGAGGTTCACAAGACCAGTTCCAAAATGGCGGCCTGACCGGAACTCGACGATGTGGTCTCCGAGGTCAACACGCAACTCACATCGATGGTGGGCGACAAGCACGCGATCGAGACGGCGCTCGGATTCGCGCCGACCGATCCTGAGCGGCTGTTGCGTGCCCTGCAACTGATGATCGACGGCGGCAAACGCGGCATCGCAGAGGCAAGCCTGGGCTCGGCAAATGTTCTCTATCTGGCGCTGAAAGAACTGGAGCACCGCTACCTCGTCGAAGAGGGCGAGCGGCAGCACACGTTTCTCGCCATCGAGGAGCCGGAAGCGCATTTGCATCCGCATCTGCAGCGACTGATTTATCGCAACTACCTGCGCACCCGCGAAGAGAGCGAGGAACCGCCGGAAGTGCGCAGCATCCTGCTCACGACTCATTCGCCGAATGTCGCGAGCGTCGCACCTCTATCGAATATCGTCCTGCTGCGCGCCGTTCCTGGCGAAGGCCACACGATCGGCAGATCGCTGCGCGGCGTAAAGCTCGAAAAAGCGTGAACGCGAAGACCTTGAGCGCTATATCGATGTCACACGCGGCGAGCTGTTCTTTTCGAAAGGCGTGATCCTCGTGGAAGGCGATGCCGAGCGCTTTCTGCTTGCCTGCGCTCGCGAAGCTGCACGATCCGGCGATGGATTTTGACGCCCTGGGCATCAGCGTGTGCTCGATTGCCGGCACGAACTTCGGGCCCTACGTGCAGCTCCTCGGCCGAGGGCCTCGACATTCCGTTCGTCGTCCTGACGGATTTCGATCCCAAGGGGGAGCCCGGAATTCAGGAGGACGCTGACCCAGAAGCCGAGATCGGCAAATCGTATGGCAAAAACCGCGTCGTCAATCAAATCATGTTCCGACTGCTGGAAAAAGAAGAATGGGAAAAGCTGTCGTTCGACAAAGTGTTGGAAAAAGCCGAGGACATTCGGGATTTTCCTGAATGATTACACGTTCGAGGTCGACCTGTTCAGGGAAGGCACCGAAGACGAGTTCGCACAAGCGATGAAGGACTTGACGGACAACAAGGAAATCCATAAGCGTTTCGATGAGCTCTCCGAAAACCCGGAAAAGCTGGAGCCGAAACAGTTTCTGAAAGACATCAATTCCGTCGGCAAGGGGCGGTTCGCGCAGAGACTGGCATCGCTGTTTCTCGCGAGACGGCGTAACGACGTGTGTCCGCCTTACATCAAGGCAGCGCTCGACTACATGAAGGCGAAGCTGGCATGAGTAAACCACTGTACGCGATAGCGGCCGAATCGCTTAAGCGACAACGACGAGCAGTTTGAGGCCTATGAATCCGACGGCAATTGCGTCGTTCTGGCCGGGCCTGGCGCGGGCAAAACAAAAACGATCACGATCAAGCTCGCGCGGTTGCTGGAAGAGCAGGTGAGGGCGCCGCGGCGCCTGGCCTGTATCACGTATAGCAATGCGTGTGTCGGCGAAATGCGCAGCCGGCTAAAGAAGCTCGGCGTGGCGGAAGACGGCCGGCTGCACTGGCGACCGTTCATTCCTTCTGTCTGACGGAACTGGTATTGCCTTATGCGCGGCTTGCCGGTCTGGACGTGCCTGTTCCCCTCGTTGTCGCTTCTCCGGCGCAATCGCGGAAGCTCTTTGAGCAAGCTCATCAGGAGACACTCCGTAGCCCAGCGCCGAAATGGTTTCGCATCGAATGCGACAGGCTCCGACGCACGATCGTCGACCAGGAGCAGCAAGGAATGGAAGAACTGGAACGCCGCGAGACGGCGGTGGTCGAAGCTTATCAGAAACTTCTGCTCGACAATGGGCTGATCGACTTCGATGGCATCATTCTTACCGCTCTGCGGCTCGATCGAAGATCACGAATGGGTGCGGCGATGCATCCGCGCAAAGTATCCGATCATCGTCATCGACGAATATCAGGATCTCGGACTTGCCGCTGCACCGGATGGTGCTGGCGCTAATGAATAAGGCCGGCGTCAGGATCATCGCGGTCGGGGACCCCGACCAGTCCATCTACGGCTTCACCGGAGCCCAGCCATGGCTCCTGAAGGCGCTCGCCGCGCTTCCGAACGTTCAAGCCGTTAGGCTGAAGCTGAACTATCGCTGCGCAGATCAGATCATTGCCGGCCTCAAAAACACTGTTGCCGGATCCAGCGGAGTTCAAATCGCACGACGGTCGCAAGGGAACGATTCTCTTCTATCAACTTGGATGTGATGCCCGAGGCCAGGCGGAATACGCACTCGAGAGAGTTGTGCCCGCGCTGCTCAAAGAGAACGAAAACTGGAAGCCCGGCGACATTGCGCTCCTTTATCGAAGCTTCAACGAGGGCAATTCTGCTGCGGCCGCGGCCGACAAGCTTGGATACGAGCTATTTTCGGCTGGATAATGGTTCGCCGATCAAGCGCTCGCGCGTGACGGAATGGCTTACCGACTGTGCGCGCTGGTGCGCTGGCGGCTGGCAATCCGGCGCGGTGACTTTGGGAGAGATTCTTAAAGGCTGGCGCGGACTGCGGCGTTCGCTGACCCGGGAACGCGATCTTCTCGCTGCGCGCGCCAAGACTGATCTCCTTCCTCTTTGCGACCGCGATGGCTGCAATGCCCCTCCAGAACATGGCTTGCTGGCTATCGGCGAGGCCTGCGTAAACGAAATCTTCGCGGAGGAGCCAGGCCTGGGCGACGAAGCAGGAGAATTTCGAGGAGCTGCGTGAGGCGTCGAAGCCCGGCGGCAAACTCGCCGGATATACAGTCGAGACATTCGGAAACCAAGGCAGAAGTCCAGACCAAATCAACCTAATGACACTGCACAGTTCCAAGGGGTTGGAATTTCAGGCCGTCATCATGATCAACTTGGAGGAGGGCGCGATCCCGAGCACCTACGACCGGACGAAGGAAGCAGTCGAGGAAGCCCGCCGGCTTTTTACGTTGGCCTGACCCGCGCCATGAATTCCGTCCATCTTATGTATGCTTTAAGGAGTCGCCTCTCGTAACTCAGGTCAGAAAAGCGAACGTACTAGTCAACCTCAGACACAGCCAATTCTCAATCCGCTGATCGCTGATGATCCATTTCTCGGCGGCGCAGCGGCATGAACCTTTTTCGAAGGGGTGAAACAGAATGAGTATTGCCAAATAGCGATGCGGCAATTGGCTGCCAAACACAGACACACTCCTCGCACATCTGCCCAAGTCCAAGACGGCAACATCGGCTAATTTGAAGTGAAATGCGGCTTATCGGCCGTCTGTCAGACCCGAAAGACGTCACCACGAACTCTCTGTTCACTCGTTCACAATGCGCGGCCTTCCGCTTAGGTCGCGTTCCCGGCGGCTGCGGAGTCGCTGCGGCTGCTCAGAGTTCGCTCGGCGACCCGAACAGGCAGCGGCACAAGTTGTCCAGTCGCCAGGTTGCAGAATCCGCCTTGATACGAAACAGAGCCATGGCGCAGCAGTTGGGTCAGCATGCCCAACGCCTGGTAGGCGAGATTCTGGTTGATGAAGGGTTCCTGCCGGGTTAAAGCCTCGGCTGCGCTGCATGAGGGCTGGTCATCTTCTTTCTTGTCTCTCTTGAGGATCTCCGGGTATAACTCGGCCACCGTGGGAAGGCGATCCTTCTTCTTCCTGTTGGCGGAGTTCTTCGGTTGTCCGAGAACGAATTGTCCGCTGGATGCGTTGTTGCCGAGATCCAGCCAGTACAGTACCCGCGAGTTCAAGACCCATTTGTCGATGGCGCGCCGCGCCTTTCGGGTGTCAACGCAGCCGATGACGAAATCAACGTCTGAGCCTTTCTTGAGCTGTTGAATCGTCGCCTGCATGCCCTGCCAGTTCAGCCCCCAGAAGAGGTTGATTCGATGCGCCAGAACGATCGCTTTTGGGAAGCCAATCTCGGTTCGGCAGAACGGTTGGCGGACGCAGTTGGTTTCACTGACCGTGTCCGGGTCGATCAGGGTCACTGCCAAGCCGCCAGGATGTCCAAAGGCGAGGAGGGCTTGATGGAGGTACGGAAGTCCGGACAGCGATAGCGCTGCCGTTCCCGCCACAGCCGACGACAAGTATGCGAATTGGCCGCTCCAGCAATTGCGGATCGACAGTGTGAGTCATCGCTGTGCCGCCTCCAGTTTTCTCAGGTACTCATTCAACGGCTCCATCTCGATCAGCGTCGGATCGGGAAAGATCTTCTTCCCAGCGAGGCTCTTCCAGAGGGCCGCCGTCCCGCCTTTGCGTTTCGTCAGTCGTCCTGCGCCGCCTGGGTGGGTGAATTCACTTTGAAAGAATGCCTGCTGCCAGGCTGGGATGGAGCGACCGTTAACAGACTTAGGCGCGCGCATGGTGCCGGCGCAGACCGCGCCGTTGCTGTCGATGTTCCAGTAGGGCGCTGCCGCCAGTCTTGTGTCCGGATCAGGGCGGCGGTTGTTGGGAAGCGCCCGGACGAACAGAACCCCATTTCGGACCACGAACAGCAGGGCCGGATGCGGAAAGAGCTTGCCCGAAATGCCGGCAAGCTCAGATCCGTCACGGAAGAACATGGGCCGCACCGCCGCGGGCGTCCACCATGCGATCAGCTCAGGAGTCCGAGCAACAACGTTTTCGGGCAGGAATTCTGCCGGACAACTCGTTCCAAGCTGTTTCGTCAGCTCCCGCAGGGCTGCCGTACTCAGGAGTTGGCCGGATCCAAGCAGTGGAGTGCCATCGGTCTCTTTCTGGACCACGCCATGGACGGTCGCCATGAAGCGGTTTCCATGGTCATTTCGGTAAAGCAGTACGGCTTGGTACAGCTTCAGTTCGAGTTCGCTGCCGACATCGATGCTGAATCGCATAGTGGATTTCTCCCGGCCCTCAATGAGGGTCTTGATACGCACCGTCAGCACGAGCACCCGCATCAGCGTCTCAATGACGGCTAATGCCTGACGCACGCTGGCTGGATCGTTTGGACGAAGGGGGACGATGAGGTTGGGTTCCGGCGTTTCCTGGCCCCAGTATTCGCATTCGTCATCGAAACATGCCATGACTGCGTCTCCGGGGCTGAAGTACAGCAGGATGGCGGGAAGAGGAAGATCCAGAGAGTGGTAGCTGCGCTGGGATTCGAGCCAGTCTTCGTCCAGGCGAGGTCTTTCCATCGAGTGGGAGATGCGGTGCAGTTCTAGGGTCGTTTCGACCAGTTCCTTCAGCGACGGTTCAGTCGGTGCCGGGAAGGAATCCAAGGATTGTGGGGACTCTGCCGATTCGCGGCTTCTGAGGCACTCCGGCAGGTCCTGGTCGAGTTTGGGGATCTCGTAGGAATCGGGGTCTTCCTCCCCTTCCGCCCATTCGACCATCTGCTCGATCCGGTTGCGGGCGTCCCAATCGTCATAAACCCGTATCCAGCGGTAGAGGGCTTGCCGGAGAGTGTCGTAGAACGCCACTCCCATACCGGGATGACACCGCTCCAGTTCCTCAATCACTGTGCCAATGCCTAGCGGAAACGATGACTCAGTGTTGAGGACCAGAAAGAGCTGGCCATTGGAATCGGCGCCGGAATCGGAATAACTGGTATCGACGATAGATTCTCCGAGCGTCAGGTACAGCTCAAAGTGCTCTGCAATGATCTCCTGGCCGTGGTCGCGGAGAAAGCGGCGAAATACAGAATCAACCAGTGCGGCAGGAGTTTTTCCTGCCGCGATCCAGTCGGATTCCGTGGCGAGACCGATTTCGACCAGGGTTTGAGCCAAAGCGGTCAGATCAGAGCAACCAAAGGTGATCCGGCTTCCGGCGTGAGCCGCTTCCAGCCGAGGAATTCCGATCAGGCTGGCGGGATTGGCCAGATACCCGGTCCGGGGAAAGACGGGATCTCCGCTTCCTTGCAGTGAGAGAGCCCGTGCGAGAGCGCTGCTTGCTTCTTGCGAGTCTGGGCATTCGAGCCACCTCTGCATCAGTCCGGTCAGAGGGTTGGCGCTGGCCTGCCGACCCTCTGATTCGCGGATTTCCTGTAACAGCGATTGTTTGCTGGCGTCCGGCATCCCATCAGCCCTTCGATCCGATGGCGCGCTCGAAGCTGTAACGCAGCCGGTCGCCAACCGTTTCAGGTCCGGTAATGGCTGCGTTGGTCAGCTCGGGAAACTGAGCGGCGTAGAACGAACGGACTTCTTCGATGGAGAAGTTGGGGTTCGGATCGGCCAGCGTGGTTCCGTGATAGACGAAATTCGCGTTCGACCAGGTTGATTTTCATGATGCTTCACCTCCCTCCTCCTCTTCTGTGGCTGTCGTTTCCGGTTGCGCCTGTGGCGCAAACAGCGAGGGTGCCTCTGGTTCCCGAGGGACGGGCGTCGCCGCTGGTGTCGCTGGGGTTGTTGGACTTGCTCGAGCTGGATGGCTTAGAGGTTTTCTTCCGTGCCTCTTCGCGAGCCGCTTTTGCGGCTGCTTCCATTTCGGCTTTGGCAGAGGCCAGGGTGGTTTGGAGTTGCAGGTGCGCCCCAGTGAATTCCACCAGCTGCTGAGGAAGGTCGCGATCGAGTTCCTCGGCTGTGCCGGTGATTGCCAATGGGGTGGTGAGGGCGTTGTCTTCGGTGTCAGACGCCTTCTGCGGAACGACGGTGGCCCTGATCGTATCGCCCTCAACAAGGGAGATGGTCAGCAGCAGCCTGCGTTTGCGCAGCAAGGGCATCAGTTCTGTGAACATGGTTTTCCCTCCGGTGTGATTTGTTACGGGAATTCAAAAAAGGCTTGGATGAGCGGAAATGTATTCAGCCAGGCCATGATTAGGTGCGGGGCCGGCCATATGGTCGAATTAATGCCAGCTCAGAGCCCAGTCAAGCACGTGACTTGCCCACTGATTTCGCCTCCGTTGCGTTATTCCGAACTACCTGAAATGTGAAGGGGCGCGACAGCAGTTCACCCGATCATTCGTGCCACTATCGTTGATGATGCTCTAGAATCAGTGCACCGAATCGCGACGCGCCAATGAATCTGACCGCCATATCACGCCAAATATTTCGCCCACGAGCTCACCAAACGCTGTAGCTCTGACAGCGTGGAGAAGCTTGCGCCCGCACTTGCAGACGCCCAGGTAGACCTCAACCCCCATCAGATCGAAGCCGCCCTCTTTGCTTTCCGATCCCCGCTATCGAAGGGTGCCATCCTTGCCGATGAAGTCGGACTTGGCAAAACCATCGAAGCTGGGATCTTGCTCGCCCAGCATTGGGCTGAGCAACGGCGCAACTTGGTCGTGATTTGCCCGGCAAATCTGCGCAAACAGTGGAGTCAGGAGCTACTCGACAAGTTTTTTCTTTCCAGCGTCATATTGGAAACCAAGACTTTCAATGAGGCGATACGCGCGGGCAATCTAAACCCATTTAGCAACCCAAGATCATCATCTGCTCATTCCAATTTGCACGTCTAAAGAGGCGTATCTTCGAGCGTCCGCCTGGAATCTCGTCGTAATCGACGAAGCCCACCGCTTGAGGAACGTTTACAAGCCTGGCAATAAGGTTGCTAACTCTATCAAGACTGCCATCAGCGGATATCAGAAACTCCTGTTGACCGCGACCCCTTTGCAGAACTCCCTGCTAGAGCTTTACGGCCTGGTCAGTATCGTAGACGAGTTCACCTTTGGGGACTTGCGCAGCTTCCGGGCGCAATATACACGCCTTTCCGGAAAAGCCGACTTCGATGCCTTGAAACAGCGCCTCCGGCCAATATGCCAGCGTACCCTTCGCAGGCAGGTTCTCGCATACGTGCCCTACACCCACCGGCACGCCATGGTGCAGGAGTTTTACCCAAGCGCGGCGGAGCAACAACTCTATGAACTCGTATCGGAATACCTGAAGGCGGAAAGGCTGTACGCCCTCCCTGCCAGCCAACGTCAGCTAATGACGTTGATTCTTCGAAAACTCCTCGCCTCCTCGACTCATGCGATCTCCGACACCTTGCTTGGTCTTGCTAACAAATTGGAGTCAGCCGAATCCGAGCAGCAAAAGGCCGCCGACGCATCCGCGATTATTGCGGAAGACTTCGAAACGCTACCCGAGATTCAAGAAGAGTGGGTCGATGACGACGAGGGCTCGGAAGCCGCCCAAATTCCGAAGATGAGAAAAAGCCGGCCCAACTGCTCAGCCCAGAGCAGCTTGCCGAACTCCGCGCTGAGAAGGTCAAGCTGCAGCAGTTTCATGCTCTCGCTAAAGCGATCCTAACCAATTCTAAAGGGGAGGTGCTCCTCACGGCACTCCAGCGGGGATTCGAAGCTGCACGCGCGGTTCAGGCGAACAATTCCGCGGGTGCCCTCCAGCAAAAGGCTATCATCTTCACCGAGTCCCGGCGTACACAGGAATACCTCTTCAACTTGCTGCAGAAGACCGATTTCGCCGGCAAGGTTGTGCTGTTTAACGGAACCAACACCGATCTGCAGAGCCAGTCCATCTATCGCGCATGGATGAAGCAGCATGCTGGGACGGACCGAATTACGGGCTCGCCAACGGCAGACAAACGCGCGGCGTTAGTTGAGTATTTCCGGGACGACGCCAGCATCATGATTGCCACGGAGGCAGCGGCTGAGGGCATCAACCTCCAATTCTGCAATCTGGTTGTGAACTACGACATGCCGTGGAACCCCCAGCGGATCGAACAGCGCATCGGCAGATGCCATCGTTACGGCCAGAAGTATGACGTGGTTGTCGTCAACTTCCTCAATAAAGCAAACGCGGCCGACGTTCGTGTCTATCAGTTGCTTGCTGAGAAGTTCAAGCTTTTCGACGGAGTTTCGGTGCCAGTGACGAAGTCATTGGCGCAGTTGAGTCCGGAGTGGACTTTGAGAAACGAATCGTCAGCATCTACCAACAATGCAGGACTACGGAGCAGATCGAGTTTCAGTTCGATCAGCTCCAACAAGAGCTTGAAGCGCAAATAGCGCAGGCTCGCAACGATGCCAGCGAGCAACTCCTGAACAACTTTGATCAAGAGGTCATCGAACGGGTTCGGATCTCCAGCGGACAATCACTGGGGCGCTTCCAGGACTTGCTCTGGAAGCTGACGGTCTTCTATCTGGCCCCGTACGCCCGATTCGATTCTTCCGGCCATAGTTTCTTTCTTGAGCGCGATCCTTTTCCGACAGACGGGAACAATGCGACGCCCATCAACCCCGGACCG
>CAWCCE010000012.1:0-270000 GCA_963793945.1 uncultured Acidobacteriota bacterium
AGGATCCAGTTGTTGGCGCAGACCGCCAGCACGTCGCTTAATGGCACCGTCGCCGATCCTAAGGGTGCGGTTATTCCCGACGCCACGGTGACCCTGGCCAATCCCGACACAGGATTCCTACGCGTTGTGAAAACCAACGCACAAGGCGTCTATCAATTTCTGCAAGTACCTCCCGCTGCCTATTCGCTGACCGTCACCGTCTCCGGATTTGCCACAAAGAAACAGACCGATGTCGTCCTGATGGTGAACACACCCGCTACACTCGACGTCGCCATGCAGGTGGCCAGCACGCAAACTGTTCTAGAGGTCGTCAGCACCGCCCCACTGGTAAACACGCAAGAAGCCAGCCTCGGACACGCCTTCAACGGCGATCAGATTTCGTACCTGCCTTTTGAAGGAAGAGAAGCGACAAGCATCCTTAGTTTGCAGCCGGGCGTTACCTTTACCGGCAACGGCAGTAACATAAGCGCAGCGTCGGATAGCAGGAGTGGCTCGGTCAACGGTGCGCGCAGCGATCAAACCAACGTCACCCTTGACGGCATCGACGACAACGACCAGACTCAAGGCCTCGCCTTCACCGGAGCCCTGCGCCCCACGCTCGATTCCTTGCAGGAATTTCGCGTCACCACCAGCAACGCCACAGCCGATGCAGGCCGCTCCTCTGGCGGACAGGTAGCACTCGTCACCAAGAGTGGCACCAATAACATTCACGGCACGGCTTATTGGTATTACCGTCCGCCCTTTGGAGCCGCTAACGATTGGTTCAACGAAAACGCAGAGGTCTCTCAAGGGCTGCCCAATAAGCCGCCATTCTTGCTACGCAATACGTTTGGCGCGACCTTCGGAGGCCCAATCCAAAAAAATCGCCTCTTCTACTTCCTCGCCTATGAAGGCCAGCGCACTCGGGAAAATCTACAGGTCACGCGAGTCGTACCCAGCGACGCTCTGCGCAACGGATCAATCTCCTACTCCTGCACCCAAGATCCAACCTGCCCATCGTCGGGCACATTCACCTTGTCTCCGGCAAACCTCGCTACGATGGACCCGAACTGCAGCAGCCTGGGAACGTGCCCTCTAGGTCCCGGCGCAAATCCAGCCGTCATGCAGCTTCTGCAGCAATATCCTGAGCCCAATACCACCACGGTCGGAGATGGATACGACTTTCAAGGCTTCACGTTCTCCTCTCCGCTGCCGGCGAAACTCGACACTTACGTCGCGAAGATCGATTACAACCTCACTGCCAATGGAACGCATGCTGTCTTCGTGCGGGGAGGTCTTATGAGCGATCGTGGTGCCTCCAGATCGGACTCCACTTCCATCACGGGCACTGGCGGATCCGAGTTCCCCGGCCAGCCAGCCAACAGCACGTCCCTCAACTCCTCGAAAGGACTCATTGTCGGCTACACCGGCGTCCTGCGACCAAATCTCCTGAATAATCTTCGCTACGGATATATCCGCCAGGCCTTCGCCGACCTCGGCCGCCAGTCGCAGCACTTCATCAACTTCCGCGGTCTCGACAACCTGACCGCTCAGACTCCGAGCACCAAGACTACCGTCCCCGTCCACAACCTGGTCGATGATGTCGCTTGGACCAAGGGAGCACATACCATCGAGTTCGGCGGTAATCTGCGCGTCATTAACAATATTCGCGAATCCAATGCCACTTCCTTCTTCACCGCCCAGACCGATTCCTTCTGGCTTGCCGGCTCCTGTATCTCCACCTGTTCAACTCCGGTGAGCCTCGATCCCTCCGGCTTCGGCTTTCCCGCCGTCGATTCCAGTTTCGGTCCCAGCTATGATTTCGCCGTCACACGCGCTAGCCGGTCTCATCACCGTCGTGAATTCGAATTACAACCTCAACAAATCGCTCACCCCGTTGCCCGAAGGAACCACGGTCCCGCGGCACTTCCGCAATCACGAATATGAGTTCTACGCGCAAGACACCTATCACTTGAAGCCCAACCTCACCCTCACCTATGGCCTGCGCTACACGCTTCTTCAGCCTCCGTATGAGGCCAACGGCACTCAGGTCGCCACCGATCAGAGTCTGGACGGATGGTTCAAACAGCGCGGCGCCGCCATGCTTCAAGGCGAAGCCTATGAACCGCTGCTGACTTTCAGCTTGTCCGGACAAGCCAATGGCAAGAAGCCCTACTGGAATTACGACTACAAAGACTTCGCTCCACGCCTCTCCGTCGCGTATGCGCCCAAAGCCGAAGGCGGATTTTCCAAGCGCATCTGGGGCGGTCCCGGAAAAAGCTCTATCCGCGCTGGCTATGGTATGTACTACGATCACTTCGGCGAGGGCGTCGTTAACAGCTTCGACCAACTCGGCTCCTTTGGCCTGACCACTACGCTCACGAACCCGGCAGGTGTGCAAACCGTCGATGGCTCCGCGCGCTTCTCAACTCTCAATGCAATCCCTTCAAGCAGCGCGAGCACCAGCGGTGTCTGTCCTGTCGCACCTTGCCCGCTGGTTGAGCCGGCGCCCGCCGGATCTTTCCCCGTAACCCCTCCCGCGGGCATTGCGTCCGGTTATGCAATTACCTGGGGTCTGGATGACCACCTCAAGACTCCTTACTCACATCTTCTCGATTTTTCTATCACTCGTGAGCTACCAAAGAGCTTCGTCTTCGAAGCTTCTTACGTCGGACGGTTCGCACACCGATTGCTCCAGGAAGAAGACTTCGCCATGCCCGCCGATCTCTGGGATCCGAAATCCCACATGGACTATTTCACTGCTGCAACCATGCTTGCCAAGCAATATCGCGCCGGCGTACCAATTCAAAACGTTCAGCCAATTCCCTACTGGGAAAACATTTATCCCGCCGCAGCCGGATCTTCCGCCACCCAGGTTGGCGCCGAGTGCGGCAACCCTGGCGCTCTTTGCGGGGCTCAGAGTAGCGGCGGCGTTCCAACTACTCTTACCGCCACGCAAGCCATTTATGACCTCTTTGCCTTCAACGCCGGTAACGAAACCACCGCCCTTGAGTACGCCGATGTCCCCGGCCTCGTCAGCGCCACCGGTTGCTACCCGGCATGCGCCACCATCAAAGGCCAGCAGACTCCGTACACGTTCTACTCGCCGCAATATTCCTCGCTTTACGGATGGAACACGATCGGCAACAGCGCATACAACGCTGGGCAATTCAGCCTGCGCCGTCGAATGTCTGACGGCCTGCAGTTCGATTTGAACTACACTTACTCCAAATCGATCGACATCGGCTCCAACGCGGAACGAATCAATCACTTTCAAGGCAGCGGATTCGCCAGCCAGGTGCTCAATTCCTGGTTTCCCAACCAGCTTCGCGGCGTTTCGGATTTCGACAACACGCATCAGTTCAACGCCAACTGGGTTTATCAATTGCCTTTCGGCA
Source organism: uncultured Acidobacteriota bacterium (assembly GCA_963793945.1). Classification (GTDB taxonomy): domain Bacteria; phylum Acidobacteriota; class Terriglobia; order Terriglobales; family Acidobacteriaceae; genus Sulfotelmatobacter. Next base: position 3,378 of record CAWCCE010000012.1, read on the forward strand.
AAGGAAAGCGTTTTGCCGGTGGCGTAAGTCGACTGGTCGACGCCGCCATCGGCGGATGGACCGTTTCCGGCCTCTGGCGATGGACTAGCGGCTATCCTTTCTCCATCAGCAGCGGATTCGGTTGGGCAACCAACTTCGACGAACAATCTCTCGCCGTGCTGGATGGCAATCGCCCGCGCACCGGTACGTTCATCGTCAACGGCGTGCCCAACGTCTTCTCTAATCCCAACAATACGAACGATCCCACTTCCGCTATCAACCAATTCCGCGCTGCCCTTCCCGGCGAGTCAGGACAACGCAACAATCTCCGCGGTCCCGGCACTTTCAATGTCGATCTTTCCGTCAGCAAGAATTGGAATCTTACTGAACGGCAAGTGTTGCGCTTCAGCGCCGAGGCCTTCAACCTCAGCAACACTCCGCGCTTCGACGTGGGAACCATGCAACTCAATCTCGCGGGCAACAGCATTACCAACAGCGGATCATTTGGTAATTTCAGCTCCACGCTTCTCCAATCCGCGAGTGCTGGAGTTCGCTTTGCGCTACAGCTTTTAGCTCCTGCGGCAGCGCAGGTCGCTTCCTCGTAGTACATGAACATCGTCAAATAGAACGATGAAAGCAAGGCTGACATCGCGGAAAGAGTGTGCACAGGACAAACATCGTGACATTGCTTTTACCTTACAACTTTTTCCGCGATAGTCTTTCTTAAACACAATGACTCTCGGGCCTCGCTCTCGTCGTCGTATTTTGCTCGCACTTTGTCTGGTTTCGTTCCCAATTGCTTCGCCGCACAAAACTCAGCCCGACACCGCAACCGCATTCCTCCGCAAAGTCCGAAACGATCTCCACCGAATTACTCGATCAGCTCGAAGCCATCAAATCCGCCGCTCTGGGCGATAATTCGCTTACCACCAGCTCGCCCATTTAACGGAAAATATCGGCCCGCGGCCTGCTGGATCAGCCGGGGCGCGAGGCGGCGGTTGAGTACGTCGCCGCGCAGATGCGCGAACTTGGACTCGATGTTCAGCTCGAAGAATGCAAAGTGCGTCATTGGGTGCGCGGAACGGAGACTGCGGAACTGGTTGACTACCCGGGCCACGCGGGAGGGACGCAGCAGAAAATTGTGCTTACTGCCTTGGGCGGGAGTACGTCCACCGGCGCCGACGGAATCACCGCCGACGTAGTCGTCGTCAATGCCCTCGAACAGCTTAAGTTGCTCGGGAGCGACAGAGTCGCGGGCAGAATCGTATTGTTCAATGAAAAATTTGACAAGCAGGAAAAACAGTGCAGGCTTAGGCTTTGCCTCCTACCGCGAAACCGTTGGCTATCGTGAAACCGGCCCGAAGGCGGCCGCCGCACTCGGCGCCGTCGCCGCTCTCATCCGCTCCATCGGCAGCGCCGACTACCGCTTGCCACATACGGGAGATAGCGACCCCGCCGGAATTCCCGCGGGTGCTGTCGCCGCCGAAGATTCCGACTTGATCGCGCATCTCGCCGCCGAAGGTCCGGTCCGCATGCACCTCACGCTGACGCCGCAGAAGTTGCCGGATGAAGTCAGCTACAACGTCATCGGCGATCTGAAAGGAAGTGAGCATCCCGAACAGATCGTGATCGTTTCCGGGCATCTCGACTCGTGGGATCTCGGTACCGGCGCGATCGACGACGCGGCCGGTGTAGTCATGGCAATGGAAGCGGCGGAGTTAATTCAGCACTTGCATCTGCGTCCCAAACGCACTCTGCGAGTAATTGCCTGGATGGACGAGGAGACCGATGGCGCCGGAAGCATTCAGTATAGGAAGGAGCACAAAACCGAGTTTCGAAACCACGTCGCCGCCATCGAGAGTGACATGGGAGCCGCGCATCCGCTCGGATTCTTCACAAAAATGAGCGATGCCGCAGCTGTCGCACTGAAGCCGGCGCAAACGATTCTCAGCAGCATCGGCGCAAACATCCTGCAGGAGTCCTCGCATCCGCCCGGCGTTACCGATATCGCTCCGATGTCGGAAGAAGGCGTGCCGATTCTTGGCATCATGCAAGATGCGCGCAACTACTACGACTATCATCACAGCGCGGCAGACACGCTCGATAAGGTTGTCCCGGCCGAGTTGCGCGAGAATGCCGCCGCCATCGCCGTGATGGCCTACGCCCTCGCGGATATGAAAAATCCTCTGCCTCGCTGAAGGTAGCGCCCGCATAAAGTTCAGGAAAGTATCAGGAGAATGGAATGGCCGGTCTCTTCGCCACGAAGCCGTTAGACAATATCCTCGCAGAAGCGAATGAGACAGGCGAGCACAGCTTGCGGCGCGCCTTAGGCCCGTTTCACCTGATTAGCATTGGCATTGGATCCATTATTGGAACCGGCATTTTTGTTCTGACCGGAACGGCCGCCGCCCATCACGCCGGACCCGCCCTTCTTCTCTCTTTTGTTCTTGCCGCGGTGGCGTGCGTCTTCTCTGGGCTTTGCTATGCGGAATTCGCATCGATGATTCCGGTAGCGGGCTCCGCATATACATACGGTTACGCGACTCTTGGAGAATTCGCTGCCTGGATGATCGGTTGGGATCTGATTCTCGAGTACGCCTTAGGCGCCGCAACAGTGGCGAGCGGCTGGAGTGGTTACGTGGTCAGTTTTCTGCAAGACTTCGGGATTCTCCTTCCACCTAAGCTCGCGGGCGCTCCTGGAACCGCATTCGTTCTATATCAAGGCCACTGGGAACGATTGAGTCCGCAATTGCAGAAGGCACTGGCGACGGCCCATGTTGATGCCCTCGGCCTGCCCCATCAATATTCTTCGTTTAATTTATTCGGCTTTCTGGGAATCTTGTTTGTCACGGCGATTCTCGTCATCGGCATCAAGGAGTCGGTCACTCTCACATCTGTAGTCGTGATTGTGAAGATCTGCGTTCTTCTGCTTTTCATCTGCCTCGGCGCAAGCTACATTTTGGGACATCGCGCCGAAGCTGTAGCGAACTGGACTCCTTTCCTTCCCTCCAATACCGGCCATTACGGCGATTTCGGATGGTCAGGCATTGCCACGGCTGCGGGAGTGATCTTCTTTGCTTACATCGGTTTTGACCAGGTATCAACGGCGGCTCAGGAATCCAGGAATCCGGTCCGGGACTTGCCCATCGGCATCCTTGGGTCGCTGGCGATCTGCACCGCCATCTACATTCTGGTCGCGGGTGTTCTGACTGGATTGGTGAAGTACACCTCCCTCGACGCTCCGGCACCGATCGCCATGGGCATTGAAATTACAGGGATTCGATGGGGCAGCACATTGGTCAAGCTAGGGGCGATTTGCGGACTCAGTTCCGCAATGGTGGTGACGTTGCTCGGCCAGTCGCGCATTTTCTTTTCGATGTCACGTGACGGTTTATTGCCCACGTGGGCCAGCGCCGTACACCCTCGATTTCGCACTCCTTATATTTCGACGATTCTTGTGGGCATATGTGTGGCTTTGGTCGCGTCCCTCACTCCTATCAATGTGATGAGCGAATTAGTTTCGATTGGGACGCTTCTGGCATTTGTAATTGTCTGCGGCGGGGTTTGGATTCTGCGGAGAAGACGGACGGAGGTTCCGCGCGCATTCGTGGCGCCCTGGATTCCGTTCACCCCCATCATGGGCATCGTTATCTCGCTTCTAATGATGCTAAGTCTGGGATGGGAAACGTGGGCCCGATTGATCATTTGGCTGGCCGTCGGAGCAGTTGTTTATTTCTCCTACGGCCGCAGGCATAGCAGAGTGCAGAGATCGGGCGGCGCGGAACGTAGCCCGAAGTGATGTCATCTCGACTCCACAAATGGAATACCTTCTGCGAACGCGAGAGAAACAGGATCTGCTTCGAGAGCGGGGCTTGTTCTGCCGCGGCATGAATAGCCCTTTCGAGCTCACGAAGCCGAGTCGGTAGAAAGTCAAATAATGTGCTAAGAGATTCGCCGAAGGTCAGCGCATGTCGACGCAAGCGCCCAACTTTGAGCAGACGAACCACGTCGAGGATCATCATGTAAGCAAGTGCGACAACGATAGGCAGCCGTGCTACGCGTTTCGCATCAGGCATGCATAGCAATGCGCGCAAGTCTGCCTCGGGCAGCAGCTTCTGTGCTGCCAACTCTTGTGACAGACTCCTGGAGCTCCTGCAATTCCTTCATCGACAGTTCCGCAGCCTTGTTGCGAAAGCAGCGTTATTCTGAAGCTGTAGTCGCTGACTACCAACGGTATTGCAGACCACCGTCTCAATACAGTGCAGTGAACCGCACGGAATTGATTCAACACAGAGACGGCTTTCAATGCAGACGATCGTTCGTGTCGCGCAGAACAGAGTCGGGGGGCAGAATTGCGTAGGCACGCAACCAACATTGGTGAGACCCGGTGTTGCCATCGCAGGAGCGCTCGCGCCAGTGTACTGCCCGCCGTATGCGTTCATCATAGGGCCTTCCAAGAACTTGCCCTTGGTGGACTGTCCCCCCGGCGCCAAAATATACCTTGGCGTCGCGTTTCACCCAGACATAAGAGCCGCCCAGCGGAGATGCCTCTTTCGACAATGATTCTGTTTGAACAATGTCACTGTCCTTCACATCAACAAATGAATTGAGCGATGCATCCCAATAGATTTTCGCGTGGTCTTCTTCCGAAGACTTTCCCAGAAAGCCGTTTACAAGTAGCAACTCACCTGCGTTGTTGGGATCGGGGACTACCTTTGCGACGAATTCATCCAGTCATAATTTGGGTCGCTCGGCTGCCATAGGGTTCTCCTTCGCTAACCTGATTGAATTTGCTTGGAGTAGACAGGGCCCGAAACACCCGAAGTGTGCGCAAAAAATTCCAAGCAGCTTATATCTGGATTGTTACGTTAATCAATCTGTCTTCCTGTCGTTACGATTTAGAACAAGGCTCTCAACATCGCCCGATGGGCGGGCTATCTTTATAAGCGGCAGATTTTATGAATAACGGTTGAATTTACGAAAACCGAAGACTCAATTTTCGGCGGGCGCGAACAGCGGTCGCTCAATCCGTTCTTGTAGCTCTCCCAGATGCATCGTTTACGGTGCGGAACGGCAAATAGTGAGCTTCCAGCGATATCCAAAACGGTGCCCGGCAATGAATAAAACGGCAAGAACTGCGGCGTGGCGTCTCGAAATGGCCTCGATGAATTCTAACCTTTCCGAAATTGTCCACATTTGCTCAATTTCCAAAGTTGACAAAACTTAGGACGGTTCTTCGGTATCCCGCGTATCGGTCGGTTGAGCACATATCTCTGTACTCATCAGAATATCCAACCGCATCCCGACTGGGAATCGGCTGTGGAGAAGGCTCTTGGCTCAAGTATGCACTCTCCTGGGGTGAAAGCACCCTTCCCTCGCGCATCCGCTCAAATAGAGTCTGGTACATCAAACCCCCATCTTCCTTGGTACTGTCTTCATTCCGCGCCTCGTTGATGGCCTTCATGTGAACGCTGGCTAGAAATCCAATAGTATTTCGCGGAACGAAGATCGAGTGAGCCTTGACGAACCCCGATTGATCGTTTCCTCCATAAGCTCGCTCACGTCGCACATCGTTTTCAGAGGTTTGTGTGGCAAATCGATCGCCTCAATCACCAGGCGCGCGCTGCCCCTGCATCCGTGCTTCGAGCCTAGCTGGGGTGCTAACAGCTCACTGCACCTTAAGCGGAAATCCCTCAACTGGTCCCCAAATGATGTGAGCTTGTAATCTGGAAGCTAACGGCCATTTCCACTCCCTAGTCGAACCAGGGCGACGCAAGTCCGTCTTGCTCGCGGGGGTTCGAGATGAAGCGTGATCGATTTCCTCACAGTCTACACATGCGCTCTTCGCGCATTGGCCGCAACGCCATCACTCCTTCCCGGCGGAATACAACCAGAGTTTTCGGGGAGACGGCTCGGTGTCTTTTTCTAATGCTTGTAGCTCTCCTCGTATTAAATTCCGAAGGATGGGCGAAACATTCTGACGATGTGCAAGAAGTTCCATTCAAGCTATACAGGAACCACATCGTGGTTGCTGAGGGATCGTTGGGGGGACAGGAAAGAAGAAACCTGGTCATCGATACGGGAACAAACCCGACCATCGTGGACTATCGAACGGCTAAAGAGCTTGGATTGGAGCCAGTCGCTCAGTCCAATGGCAGCACTACTGTAATCGATGGCTTGGTGCCAACCTATTATTCCGTCCTGCCAAACATGGATTTGGGAACGATCCATTGCGGATCGATGCAGGTTGCGGTGGCCGATCTTTCGTGGCTACACGAGCAGACCGGCGTGCGCGCCGATGCCGTGATTGGGTTGGACGCGCTGGCTCATGCCAATTTTGAGATTAACTATGATTCCAGAAAGATTCGCTTCGGTGCGATCCGACTTCCCCACTCCGCCGTGCCCATGTCGGAGGATGCCCGTCTGTTGACGGTTCCTGCAAAGCTTAACGGCTTCGTGTCAAGATTGATGATCGACACGGGTGGTTCGAGCCTCATACTGTTTGCGGGACAAATGCCTCGGGGGATGAGTTGGCGAGACCTCGGGAAGATCAAGCTTTCAAATCTGGCTGGCCACTCGGAGCTCGAAGAAATTCAGCTGAACGAACTTAGCATCGGGTCGACAAATCTTACCGACAGCATCGCTCTCGTGGCGAATACGCCGACGAACTACAACTTTCAAGGTGTTCTCGGAATTTCGGCTCGGCAATTTAAACGCGTCGTGTTCGACTTCAGGCAGCGGCGGGTGGGGTTCGAACTGCAGAATGCGAATGGGACACCATGGGCCCACTCTCTGTGCGATGCGTTGTCCGACTCCGCGCCCTGTCCCATTGCCCCTAAGCTTCCGCGGGTTTCCGGAAGCCGATGAAGTAATGCGACATTCGCTGCGGGAGTCAGGCCACAGAGTACAGTGCGGCGTTCATCTCCGTCTGAATCCTCAATGGGATGCAGACTCGAATGGTGGCACCGCCATCTGGATGGCTTACGAACTCCAAGCTCTGATTCTGTCCGTACAGTGATTCGAGACGCTCCCGGGTAATTCTGAGACCTAACCCGCTTGCGGGAAGGGGGCCGAGATTCTTGAATCCCGGCCCGTTGTCATGGACCTCTAATTGAAGCTCGCCATTCTGGGCGCTGACGGTTATTCGAATCTCACCTCCCTGCGGCAGCTTTGCAATTCCATGCTTGACCGCGTTGTCCACCAGAGGTTGCAGGAGTAAGTGAGGAACCTGCGCATCGAGCGTCTCAGGGGCAATATCCAGAATCACATTCATGCGTTCTTCAAAACGAACTCTCTCGATATCAAGGTAGCAATTCACGAATTCGAGCTCGCGATTGAGAGTGGTTATTTGCGTACCCGCCGTCTCCAGGCTAATTCTCAGCAAGTCGCTGAGACGGGTCATCATCCGATCAGCAGCATTCACATCCGTTAACATGAGCGCTGAAATAGAGTGCATCGTGTTGAAGAGAAAGTGCGGCTGTAACTGACTTTTCAACGTCTGGAGACGCGCCTTCGCAAGCTGTCCCTCGAGTTGGGTGGCGCGGAACTCTCGCTCTCGGAACCTGCGGTAATACGAAACGGCGTGCGCAACGAAAACGATAGGGATGTAGACACTGGTAATGTCGTCTACAACACTCGAAAGAAACATGCTTTTTAAAACCGGCACGAATTCACGGAACACATGAGCATGGGAATCCCAAATCGCAGAGCTCCACTCGCGGTGCACCGGATCCCAGAAGCCGTACGGCGTTAGTCCTCGAAGAGAGATATGAGCCAACGTGAATATAATCCCGAAGGTGAGATGAAGGAGTGATCGCTTCCCCCAGTTCCCCCGTTGCAAAGGGTACCGAATGGCCAAGGTGAAGGCCAAGGGAGTTAAGGGAGCGTACGTCAGGATCTGGCTGAATTCCATGCCGGCGATTGTTCCCAGGCGCATCCCGCCATTGACCGGGCGATACAGTTGGTAAATTGCAGTGGTAGCAGCCAGCGAAACGAAGGTCCAGATCCCGAAGCTCGCTCCCCAAAGCAGGCCGGGCCGATTCGTAATTTGGACTTCTGGAGCAGCCCCTTCTTCGCTCGGAGGATAAAAGCCTCTCCGAGGGCGCCGAACCAATTCTCCGCCGCAGTGGGGGCAGTCATTTTGATTGCGCGCTGCGCAATCATGACAGAACGTACATTCATAAGAGCAGACGTATGCCTCTCCATCTGGTTGCAGGTCCACAGAGCAACCCTCGCAAGCATTCTTCATATGTCCTCACGATGAGACACTGCAGGAATGTATCGCTGATTCGACCCGAGACAACAATCGGCGTTATAGAAAGCGCAGACAATATTGAAGCATGTCAGTCGCGGTACAGGAGAGAATTGCCACCTGATTTCGTGACGACTTATCCCTGAAAAACGACCATTGGTCCCCGCGCAATAGGGGCACACATGGGTTCGACGTTTTGTACGACTTTATGTCAACCGCACACAGTTGAGGTAGCAGCTTTCACCAACGAGCAAGGCCAGCCTTGCGGCCGGGCCTCGCTTTGATGAACTCAGACGTTTAAAAGGTATAGCGCAATCCGAGTTGCAGCTGTCGTGCCGCATTCGCTGTGTTCGTCAGCACTCCGTATTGTCCCGGATTCTGGATATTCACGTTTGTCGAGTCTAGTGTTCCGACCGAGTTCGGATTGACCGATGGATTGTTGAAACTGGGATGGTTGGAAGCATTGAAAGCTTCGGCCCGGAACTCTAATCGCTGGTTTTCCGACCAGGGCATCCGGAAGGTCTTGAGCAGAGCCATGTCTACGTTTGCGTAGCCAGGACCGCGCAACTGATTCCGCTCGCCAGTGCCCCCGCCAAACGGGTACGTGAACGCTCCTAGGGCTGCCGTCTGGTCGGCGAACAGTTGAAGTTGGTTTCCTGGCTGGACGTGAATGTGCTTTTTCACAGCGGAGGAAGGGCCCGTAAACACAGCGGGTGCTCCCATGGTGAAGTCGATGGGAAAGGAGTTCGTGATCGTATTGAATGGGAAACCAGTATGGTAAGAAACAATTCCGGAGGTAGCCCAGCCTCCGAGAATGGCATCGATCCACTTCGGAGCACTGCTGAGCAACCATTGCCCATGCCCGACTGGAAACTGATAAATATAGTTTGCGCTGATGGTGTGAACGGCGTCAAAGTCGGAACTGGCGCGGCACACACGCAAATTACGCAGATCACAAATTAACCCCTGCGCGTTAAAGCTGGCGAATACTGCGTCATTGGTGGTGTCGGAGACGTTGTCAATCGATCTCGCATACTGGTAGTTCAGATCGAACTGCAGGTTGTGGGAAGTGCGTTTGCGCAGAGTAGCGACGAGGCCGTTATAACTGGACGACGCCCAATTGCCAACATTGGCAACCGAGCCCGTCTGGTAAGGCAGGCCCGTATTCGGTAGAAGAAATCCGGCATTTGCCAATACCAGATTAACGGTCGACAAATCACCTGTTTGAAAATTGGGCTGAAGCACCGACGGTGAAGCGAGAAAATTTGTGCAATCAATACCCAAAATGTTTTCGCAAGTTGCGCCCGGTCCGAACACTCCCGGTAAGGCCTGGTTGACTTGGTTCTCAAACCATGGCTGCACTGGTATCGAACCCGCTGGCGTTCCACTGGCCAGTGCAGCCTGTATGTTTCCAAAGGCAGTGTTCAGTAGTTGGCCTGATTGAGGATCCTTGAAGTTAAGTTGCTGGGCGGGATCCCCGGTCCCGATTAGACGGCGGCCGAACTTCCCGAAGTAATTGACGTCGAGCAGGAAGTTTCCCGGAAGCTCGCGCTGAATGCCAAAAGACACGCTGATCGAATAAGGCATTTTCAGAGTGTTGCTGAGCTGAAACAGGTCATCGTTCGTGAGTAAGCCGGTGGCGCATGGTTGCCCCGCCGGTACTGCGTAAGGAAGCGGACAGTTCGCTCCATTCGATGTGAATACAAACGGTGTGACGGACGGGCGGGGAATAGTTCCGGGCGACGGCGGAGGCACCGGCGAACCAATCGAGACAAAGCGAGGATCTGTCTGAAGAGATGTGACAGGATCAAGAGGTACCCCGAAATTCTGGGTTGTCGTGGTGTCAAATAATTGCGCGCTTTCGTCTACCTCGAAGCTCAGCGTGCTCAGGACGCGGTCGTACGAGAGTCCCCCTCCGGCCCGAATGCTGGTCTTTCGATCTCCCAATAAGCGTCCGAGTACACCACTGGTAAATGAGGGGGAATATGCTATCCCGAAGCGAGGGGCAAAATTTCTCCAGTCAGGGTGGTAGTAGCCGGGGCCGTGATTTACCGGACCGCCGAGTTGATAACCAACGAACGGCGCCGCATCGAAACCATTTACCCCGTTTGCAGCCGCAGAGAGGCGCGCGCTGAACAATTGTGATTCGCTGACTGTTGGGACCGATTGGAATCCGTTCACTTCATACGGAACGCTATGGTAGTTCCAGCGCAATCCATAAGAGAGAGTGAGGTCGGTCCGCGCTTTCCAGGAATCTTGGACGAAGAACTCATACTCGTTGTAGCGAAAATTGCGAACCGAGGGCGTGAACTGCGGTAAGGGGCTGCCAGACACATCGTAGTTGTAGTTTGCTGAAACGCTCGCATAACGGCCGAGAAGCGTTGTGAATGTATTGTCCCAGATAAGCTCGGAAGCCGGGTCGGTGGAAATATCGCTTGGGCGCAGGCTTGGCTCGAGGTTGGTAATTTGGGATTGCAATCCAAGGTTGGCGAAACTGATGTCATTCACGTTGTGAGAATTCACGCGAATCGGTTTGATGTCAGCTCCAAACTGGAGGGTGTGACTGCCTTTCGCCCAACTGAGAGTGTCGCGGATCTCAGGCACCGGCACGTTTCGTCCCTGGCTTCGGATGTCACCATATGGGCTCGACAGCACTCCGAAGGTAAAGTCATAGGGCGCGGTTGGCGAGAAGTCGACAGGAAAATCATAGACCTGACGCGAGATGCCGAAACTCGCAAGGTTAGTCACTCTGGGATTGACGATCCATGTATGCCCTACAACCCACGAACGCTCGTGGCTGATAAACGACGCTAATGGGCCCGGATCCTGGGGGAATGCTTTTGGAGCTTGTGTCTGATTGTCGCGATCCCACGTGCCGCGGGCAAACAGACTTTGATTGGCTGAGAGCTTGTAGTCCAGCCTGCCAACGAAAGTGTTGTCCCGGACATAAAAGGGCGCGTTAAAGAGGTAGCCCCCGGTGTTGATGCCATCGCCACCGCTGACTTGATTAGGTTCCGGATAACGGCCATTGACGAAGCTCAAAAGCGCCTGATTAGCGCCGATTTGCAACGGATCGATGGCGGCGGCTTGGGCGGCAGTGAGAGTCGAGATGCAACTCGGCTGGGTGTTCAGCGTCGCTCCCGGACAACTGACGTTGCTGTTATTCACGTAGGAAATTTCGCCTTGGCGAAATGGATCCAAAGGCACGGTGAGCGTTTGCTGTACGCCGGTTGCATCACGACGTCCGGTGTAGTCGAAGAAGAAGAAGAGCCGATTTTTCAGAATTGGACCGCCGAGACTTGCGCCGAACTGATTGCGCGTCAATTGTGCGCGTGGATTGCCGACAAGATTGTTAAAGAAATCATTGGCCGCCATTGCTGATACGCGGTTGAATTCGGATGCAGATCCGTGCCACTGATTCGTTCCGCTCTTGGTCACGAGATCAACTTGTGCTCCGGCTCCACGGCCGAAGCTGACATCTGCATTTCCTACGATCGTTCGAACTTCTGAGACGGAATCCAACGGCGCTCTGCCAACCGTGTGGAAAGCCTGTCCAGTCGTCTCGTCGTTTACGTCAATGCCGTCTAGAGTGACTGTAGTAGCATCAGCGCGCGAGCCTGTGACCGAACCGTTCTGTGAGTCACCTCCAGTGATCTGCACGCCGGGTTGCAATCCCAGCAGCGCGCCGGCATCGTCGCGAAAGAGACTGGGCAATTCAGCGACTTGTTGTGAGGTGATCACGTTGCCGATACTGGCGTCGATTGTATTGACGGTGCCCTCGCCCCCGGCGGTGACTTCGACCGTCTCTCTCGCATTACCAACTAGCAGTTTCACGTCCCTAGTTTCTGTGACGCCAACTCCAACGCCAAAGCGGGACAGTGTCGTAACCCGGAAATTTTCTTTGCTCACGGTCAGCCGATAATTTGGCGATGGAGCCACATGCAGGAATTGATATTCTCCCTGGCGGTTGGTCGTCATCGCAGCGGAAAATGCGGTGTCGGGATTCTCAAGCTTCACGTCCGCACCCACGACGACTGCGCCGGATGCGTCGGTGACCACGCCCGTTAGCCCAGAAGTCGCCTGTGCAGCCAGTGAGTCGGGTCGAGCCAAGAGCAGAGCTGTTATGAGCGATACGAGTGCCACTCGAATCAAAACAGCACGACACAGGGAATACATGAATGGTCTCCTTGTTAGTTTTTCAAAACGAAAGCAGGCGCCCGAACCGTCGCCGAGTCCCAGAAAGGCGTACGAGCAGGCGTCCCCGGCACAAATCGAGTTGGCTCAGTGGGAGTCAGATCGCGCTCGTCGTTGTGGTCTACACCTGAGACACCAAAGGGCCTGGATAAACCTTGGGTGGGATGAACGCTATGAATTCTGCCATCAGCCGTTGTCGCGAGCGGGCCAGCTTCATTTTTCAGTCGTGATATGGATCTGGTACGAGGAAGGGCGGAGTGATTCATTACCAGAATTTGTAGCGAAGGCTTCCTGGTATACACCGTTTGGGAGGGACTTCGTGAGAACTGACGGATTGTTTGAGCACAATGAGATGAGGCAGAGTTGCGGATAACGAGTCTCCATCTCGCGCGTCTATCCAGTGTGCTCAACACCCTGTTGAATATTGGTGGCGCATGAACTCCGACCCTGCCGCCTCGACGTCGTCAGAACCGCCCCATGGCGAGGTCATTCGAACGATCATTAGCGATGACGAGCGGTTAGCTCGCGAAAAACTACGGATCCTGCTCGCCTCCGAGCCGAACATAAGGCTTGTGGCGGAATGCCAAGACGGTCAACAGACTCTGTCGGCGATCCGCAGCTTTCGAGCGGAACTGCTTCTACTCGACATACAGATGCCAGGGATGGACGGATTCCAAGTATTGAATGAGCTTTCGCCGGAAGAGATGCCTGTCGTCATTTTCACCTCGGCCTACGATCAATATGCGATTCGGGCATTTGAAGCGCACGCTCTGGATTATTTGCTGAAGCCATTCGACCAAGGGCGACTGCATCACGCAATCGAGCGAGCACGAGCGGAATTGAACAAATCGCAAGACCGTGAGATCACACATCGCATCCTCGATTTACTCTCCCAGGTGAAGTCTGAACTGTTGCCCGCGCCTTCAACTGAAGGGCGGCTGGTGATTCGGGCGAAAGGCCGGGTCGTGTTCTTGAATCTGAGCGAGATCGATTGGATCGAGGCCTCGGCCAACTATGTTCAGCTGAATGTCGGAAAGGAATCGCATCTCTATCGGGAAACGATCGGCCGGATATCCGAGCGGCTGGATCCGAATCACTTCGTCCGCGTTCACCGATCCACAATCGTCAATGTGCGAAAGATAAAAGAATTGATTCCGGTGAACAGCGGTGAATACATCGTCGTCCTGAAGAGTGGCAAGGAGCTTTCTTGCAGCCGGAGTTATCGGTCCGCGCTGGAGAGATTGATCGAGAAACATTCCTGACTGCGGTACACATGACGTTGCGAATGGTTCGTACAACGCCCGCTAATCGGGGAATGGCGCCTGGGCCAGCAAATCGCAGAAATTGTGAGGATGGAAGTCGCGCACATAGCGCTCCCCAATGTCACGCATGAAGCCCCGGGAGGCGCTGTGGGGATGCTTGCGCAATACTTCAGCGCAGGTCTGAAGAAAGGCATTTTTGAAGCCCAGCCTGGGGAATGCTATCAAGATCTCGTCGAGGTCTGACTTCTTGATCTGCGCAAAGTCGGGCCCTAATACGTCGGCTCCCGCTCCTTCCCCCACTAGCGCAATTTCCGGCCGCTTGAACTGACCTATAGCCGAGGCGTGCATGGCAATTCCATCCCAAATGGTTTGGATTCGTTCCTCTGCGTATGCGTTCTCTTCGAGGAAGTGCTTCGCCGACTGTGCGCCTTGAATCTCGAACGGCATATCTCCGACGAATCGCTCGGTCAATCCCAGATCGTGCAGGATGCAGGCAAGGAACAGAAGTTCTTCGTCGAAATGCTGGCCCCTTGCACGCCCGGTCAGGGCCCCTAAGAGGTAGGTGCGGACCGCATGGTTGAACAAATAAGGAGGGTAGACCGATTGCCCCAGTGCAGTGGCGTTCCGCGCGATCTTTGAGTCCACCAAACGAATACCGGCCGCAGCTCGCGGCAACGGATCTATGCGGACGTGCTCGGAAGTGCCTTGGCACGGCGCTTCGAAGCTGAACCTCTTCGCTGCGTGCGCAACTTCCTGTGCGGCGACAACTCCGACTCCCAGCATCAACTCTCGTCTGTTCATGCCTTCAACTCGAGTGTTCGGGTCAGTCAATAGAATCGAGAAGGGAGAGTTCTACTCTCCCCTCCCGTTCGGATACATGTGCTTCAGAAGATGAACTTCGCCACGAGAGCAATCGATCGCGCATTGCTGGCGAACACTGACTTAGGAACGTTGAAGTTCGCGTTGCCGGGTGTCACGAAAGATGTATAGGAGCTGCCGACCGAAGCGAACCCACCCACATCGTTAACCCCGAGTCCATAACCCGGGTTACTGCCGGCAATGTATTGAGGATGATTTACGATATTCGCGAATTGGGCGCCAAAGCGGAATTTCATTCCTTCCGTCAGACTGAGATCTTTGTAGACGGCAAGATCGAAATTGTTCGTGCCCGGTGTCTGGAGTGTGTTGCGACCAACATTCGCGAGCGCTCCCAGTCCGGTGCGGATGTATTGGGCATTCGGATTGTTCGCTACATAAGCCACGGTACTGCCGGCATTCGGGCCCGCCGTCGCTGTCAAAGCGGTTACGTCGGTTCCTGTTCCCCGAATTCCACCAGGATTGAGAATTGCACGATCACCGGCAGCGTCGCCGTTCAGGTTGGCGTCCTGTTGCGCCTGCACTGTGACCCATTCTCCACTCTCGTAGGTGTAAACCGGACTGAAGGCCCAGTTTCCAACGATGTTCTTCACGAGCCAATTCCCGCCTTTAAAGAAAGGCAGGTTGTAGACCATCGCCAAGGTAAAGCGCTGGGCCCGGTCGAGAGCAGAGTTCGCTTTATCCTGGTCGAAGTTGAAGAAATCCTCCGGCCGGCGAGGAGTCAAATCAGTGCTATGGAAGTCGGCCGTGCTGTTGTCAATCGTGTGGCTCCATGTGTATGCAGCCTGGAGTGTGAAGCCATGACTGAACCTCCGCGTAAGTCCGCTCTGTAATCCGTGATACGTGGACCACCCGTCCGGAACAAATGCCGTGATCACCGGCGCGCATGGAAGTCCCAAACTTCCATTGGATTGCACGGTGCAGCCAAAGCCCGCGTTGGCGTATTGGGGAACGAAGATGTCGCGCGTTCCCACGATCGGCGCTCCGACGGAATCCACTCCCAGCGCCAACGGAAGCGAGTTTAGAGTTGCCTGGTCTGGGGCCTGAAGGTAGGTCGGCAGGAAATTGGTTGAGGTGACGGAGGCCTGCAAGCCAAGGATGTCCTGGAAATTAAGATGTACGCCGCGAGTGCCGACGTAATTGATTTCCGCCGTGTAGTTCTTGCCGAAAGAATGCTGCACACCGAAGTTCCAGTTGATCGAATAAGGATCTTTCACAATTGGAGGGATCCAGTTTGCCGTGGTGGACAGAGCTTGGGCTTGGGTCAGGGTTGTTATACCGCTGCCCCCGCCGCCCGGAAGACCACCTCCCACGAGAAATCCGGGAGCGAGCGGTGCGAGCACGGTGGCCGTAGAACCGATTTGCGGAGGCACACCGAGAATGCCAATGTTGTCGTAAAGGGTGTCATAGGCCAAACCAAAGCCGGCGCGGATCGACGTGTCGCCGCCAGTTCCAGGGGAATAAGCGAATCCGATGCGAGGTGCCCAGTTGTTCTTGGGAGCTCGAGGCTTATCGAAGACGAGCGGTTGATTTCCGGCTTGAGGGACGAGAAGACTCGGAGTGTTCGCAAGGGAGTTCAGGATCTGTCGATTTTCCCCTTGCGATGTAGTCGTGTATTCGTAGCGTATGCCGGCGTTTAGGCTCAAGTGCTGAGTTACGCGCCAAGTGTCATTGGCATACCCGTAGATCGCGTTCTGGTTTCCGTAGTACGTGGTGGATCCAGTACTACGTTGGCCAAAATTGTCGGGTGCCAAGTCCTCGAGATAAACCTGCGAGGAGTTGTACTCGTAATCGCCGCGCGAACGTTGCGTGAAGTTTTGAGGTGAAATGTACCAGCGGTATTCAGCTCCAAGCTTGAGAGTATGTTTGCCTTTAACGATGCTGACATTATCGACCACCTCATAAAGGTTTTGAATTGTGAACTGGGGAGCATTCGGATTTGGCCCAATGTCCAGTCCGCTGCCGAGGTCATGGAGAATGATGTTGGGAAAGGCATCCAGCCCTGGATATGTAAACTTGCCTACTCCGTCGACCTGATCGTACCGGTTGAAACCGAAGCGGAATTCATTGCTTAGTAAGGGTGAGAAAGTGTGGTATTCGCTCAAGTTAAACAAGGCAAATGTGTTCGAGTACGGAGTAAAGAAGGCTTCGAGTTGGGCTGCATTATCGAGCAAGTTTTCTTTGTTGTAGATGAATCTTCCGCGAATTTGATCCTTCTCGGAAGGATTGAAATCAACGCTCTGCACAAAGTTTGTCCAACTGAGCCACGAGGGTGGAACGATAGACACGTTGCCGACCTCCACGCTGCCCGCTGCACAGGTGCCGTTTGCCGGCGCACTAAAACCGCTAAACGTTTCTGAGCCGCTTCCGGCCGTTCCGTTATACGTGATGCATCCACCAGGCGACGGCGCGACAGGTACGTACTGTTTGAAGATAGAAAAGTTGGTTGCATTGAGCCCCGGGTCGGCAGCGATCGCGGCGAGCCCCGCGGTGGTCGGCGCCTGCACAGCGCCACCGCCCACGGAAATGAAGCCGACCGGATTGCTTTCATAGTTAGTAAAAAAGAACAGCTTGTTCTTGATGATCGGGCCGCCGAATGTAAACCCAAAGCGATTGTTGTCCAGCCGCGGATTCGAAGTCAGCCCCTGCTGCACCCACGTTTCATCGACTGCATTGAGATTGCGGTTTCGAAAATATTCATAAAGCGAGCCGTGAAAACTGTTCGTGCCGCTCTTGACCGTGGTGTTGAACTGACCGCCCGACGAGTGTCCGAACTCTGAATTGAACTGATTGGATAAAAGAGTGAAGTTCTCAACCGCGTCCGGCGGAACTGTGATCAGCGCCCCGGTTACGCTCTTTAGATTATTGTCCACGCCCTCGACAGTAAAATTGTTGTCGCGAGGGCGCTGGCCTCCCACGGACGGCCCGATTCCATCACCCATGGCGCTCGCATTAGTCACTCCCGGGCTCAAGAGTGAGAGATTCAAAACTCCGGCGCCGGCGCCACCAGCAGAGGTTAAGCCCAGATCCTGTGACAGACGGTCTGTGTAGGTGGACTGCAATTGCGCAGTGGAAGTATCGACGGGCGGCGCGGAGCCCGACACCTCAACCGTCGTCGAGTTGCTACCGATGGTTAACTGCACGTTTCTTGTGCCGGTTTTGTTGATGTCGACGGGAACATTGTTGACGGTAACGGTCGTAAAGTTCGGCGCACTGACAATGACGTTGTAAGTGCCCGCCGGCAAATCTCCGAAAAAGTATTCGCCGAATCCTTTGGTTGTAGTCGTGATCTTTTGGCCAGTTCCGGCATTCACCGCTTCTACGGTTGCGCCGCTGACAGCAGCTCCGGACGGATCTACCACGGTTCCAGTCAAATTCCCGCTGATGGCTTGCGCAAACGCAGTGCTGCAACTTGAAGCTACGATCAGGCACAGCGCCAGGCCGAAAGCCAGAATCCTTGTGTTACCGAGCGTCGCTATACGAGTCATGAGTTCTCTCCTAAAGAAAGCGGGATACGAATCGAAATGGGGACGATTGCATTCTTGGGCACACGTGGAATTGCTCGGCGGCCGTCGAAGGAGCAACCACCCGACGCAACAGTAATAACGTTGGCGAGGCAACGGATCGCAACGTTTTGGCCACGGTAATTGCGGAACACAGCGCGCGCCCCCAGACATCACGCAGCCATTACCTACATCTAGAGGTCCGCGGGAAACCCTCGAGGACAACAGCGGGATACTTGAATGGAGAACTGGGATGAAGTGCTGGTCGCACGTTTCATGTGCACCGCAGAGTTCTACTTTATGAAGTCGATAATCGGCGGCCGGAGGCGCCGGGTCATCCTTGAAACCGTAGATCTTCGGGCGCCGATACGTTTTTTAGGAGGTTCTGCGTTCTCTCGGTCTTAGCTGAGACGAGGAGTTTTTTGGGCCTTTGTTGTCGGCGTGTAATTGCTGTTGGTTGTTTGAGAGAGGCACTCTCGTTCGTGCGAGGGAGGTCAGTGCGACTCTGGTGCGTGGGCGATTTCAATATCACCATCCGTGAGAACCGCGCGTTCCCAAGCACCGGCATTGCATCGTATCTCTCCGCGCGCTGCAATCTCGGCCAGAGTTCGTCCAATCATGCTCAGAGCCTTTTCCGGTGCTGCTGAGAAGTAAAAGGAATTTCGTCTTTGAATCCGCGCATGAATCTGTCCGACAGATTGGGGCTCATCGGATTCTAGAAGGGCTATTCTGCAGGCTCGCGCCAGGCGCGCTGCGCTCGCCGTAACCTCCTGCTGCAAGTCGAGGCCATTCGCTATGCTTTTTTCAAGATGGCGGATGGCCCGCAGTTGTGCGGTGATTTCGCCGTTCTGCCGATTGAGTTCCAGCAGTTCCCCGAGCAGCCTTTCTTTGAGAGCGGAGGCAGACGTGAATCGCGGGCTCTCCCTCTCGAAATGCCTGTGTTCCATCTCAAGGTCGCCGTTCTGCAAGAATGTCATCAATGTCGACGAATTGAATCGATCTCTATTTTCCACCTTGTGACGAGTGATATCCCGGCAGGGATAAGAACTCTACCCGTGCTGCTGTGTTATTTCCTGTGGCACGCCGGGATCCACAGGAATCGCGCCACTCATTCGCCAAGTCCAAGCCTGACGCCCGGAATCTGTTGCCTTCACATTCGCTTCACCATAAGCCACCAACCTGCGGCAAATCGATGCGACCGAGCGCTCGAGATATTTCTTGTCGATCCCGTGCTCGCTTCGAAGAAGCGATGTCATCTCGATCGCGGTGAGTGGCGTCGGCGAGTTCTTAAGAACTGAGCGGCATGCCTCAGTCAGATTCGATGAGGTTAGGCTCCGGGGTGGAAGAGCGTCGAACGACGTGCTTTCGCGTTGAGCGTCCGCGAAGATGACGTTCAGGCCTTCTATTGCTCGGCGGATCATCGCGATCCGTTTCACGATCGCGGAACGTTGCTGCAACAACTGCTTCAACTGAGACTGAATTAAAGTCGCCATTCGCGTCATCTCCGGCACTCGAGGATCAGGCCCGAAACCGGCCACGCCGTTCGTAGTATTTCCAGTAGGACACATCCCGGCTCCTTAGTTCCCTATTGCTCGAATCATTTTTCCACTCGCCACAACAATTTCGATAGATACCACTGTTTGTTGCATGTGTGATTGTCTCTGGGACCAATACGGTTTTTGAGGGATGACTAGACGGTAGTTCGCAATAAAGCTGACCGGAATGAGCATTGGCCTCTTTAGTCGCGCGACCGGAAATTCTCGTGTACGTGCCACAGATTTTGATGAACTGGATCTGCCTTCCGTCGCTAGCTTTCGGGAGCGAGCAGCATCCGTGGCAAGTACCTGGTTGTTAGTCCAGCCTTAACGTGCAGTAGTCCCTACCCCGATTTGTTACCAGCCTGCCAGTTGCACAATTGATCGCCAACTGCCGGTCTTGATCGATTTCTTGAACTTGGCCGACAACCCGATGTGCGGTCACTAGGAACACGAAAGGTCATCCAATGACACGTCTCTCTGCAAAACTGGGGCATTCGCTTCCCTTTGTTGTCGTTTTGTCCATCCTCCTCGCGTCGCTAACAGACGCAAGTGCGCAACAAGCTACAGCAAAGATCTTGGGAACAGTGACGGATGTACAAGGGGCAGTGGTCCCAGAGGTCAAAGTCACAGTCACGAATACGGCGACGAATGTGGTCACTGAAGCGACGACCGACAGGAGCGGCTTTTACCAGGTCTTGGATCTTCCGATTGGAACCTACAAGATTGCGGTCAGCCACGCAGGATTTCGCCCGCTGGAGACTCTGACGCCTCCGCTAGAAATCAATCAGTCGTTTCGCGCGAACCTGAAATTGGAACTGGGAACGGCGCACGAGCAGGTCTCGGTGGAAGCACAAGGCTCCGGCGTCGAAACCGTAAACCCGACGCTAGGGCAATCCGTGACTGCACGACCCATAGTCAATTTGCCGTTGAACGGACGAAACGTACTCAGCTTGGCGCTTCTGCAGCCTGGCGTCACAGAGGACAACCCGGACGATACGAGCGCGGGAAGTCTTAGTCAAAATGGCGGGAACTTCAGCGTTGGGGGAGGGCGGGCGGATTCCATCACTTTTCTGTTGGATGGAGGAATTAACAACGAACTGCTGGGCAACGGGATCGTCTACAACCCCAATCCGGATTCGATCGCCGAGTTCCGAATTTTGACGAGCAACTACACAGCTGAATATGGCCGCAACGGCGCGGGAGTGGTGAGCGTCGTGACCAAATCAGGAACAAACGATTTCCACGGAAGTCTTTTTGAATTTCTACGCAACACCGACTTCGATGCCAACTCCTACTTCAACAATCAAGCGGGTATCCCTAGAAACAACCTGAAACGAAATCAATTCGGCGGCACGCTAGGCGGCGCAATCGTTAAGAATCGCCTCTTTTTTTTCACGTCTTACCAAGGGCAGCGCCAAATCGAGACGGACGTGGAGGCCGAACAGACGGTCTTCACGCCGACCGAGCTAAATGGGGATTTCTCCCAGGCAGTGAATGGTGGTCCGGATCCGAATGTCGCAGCCTTTCTTCAGACCAATCCTTATTTTCAATCTAATCCCGCCTTAGCCGCTCAGGGAATCATCGATCCGACGAAGATCGATCCTGCAGCTCAGGCCTACATCAAGCTCGGCTTGATTCCCACTTCGCCTTCAGGCGAGCTCTTTCCCGCGGGGGGAGGAACAAACAACACCAATGAACTGACTGTCAAAATTGATTTCGACATCACGCCCAAAGACAAGCTCTCAGGCACTGTTGGCGGCATTCGGAATCCTCAGCTTCAGCCTTTCGGACGGCCGTCGCCCGGTTATTCCGCCACGGTTCCCGGATTCGCTAGCACGAA
Source organism: uncultured Acidobacteriota bacterium (assembly GCA_963793945.1). Lineage (GTDB taxonomy): Bacteria > Acidobacteriota > Terriglobia > Terriglobales > Acidobacteriaceae > Sulfotelmatobacter. The sequence continues at coordinate 24,821 of CAWCCE010000012.1, forward strand.
CCAGATCAACAACTATTTCTTGAATCTCTCTTACACGCGCGCTTTTTCGACGAATGTGCTAAACGAGCTCCGCGTGACGGCTCAGCGGCACAACACACTCCAGGACCAGCCCGTCTCGAATCTGAGTACGCCGGGCTCGCTGGGATTCGGAATTGCGTCGGACCTTGCGAACGGTCCCCCGCTCATACTGTTTGATAATGGTTTAGCTTTCGGACCAGACCAATCGGGGCCAGCTCGCGAAATAGGCAATACTTATGCACTTTCGGATTCGCTCACGTGGGTGAGGGGACGCAATACCTGGAAGGTTGGCGGAGGATTTTCGGCGTACGAGCAAAACACTCTTTACGCCTTCTTCACCGATAGCAATTTCTCTTTTTCGGGATATGCTGCAGGAGGAGACGCGACGGGAAACAGTTTCGCTGACTTTCTGGTCGGAGCCCCGAACAATCTCTTTGAAGGACCGCAGGCTCACAGCGACATTCGGAGCAAAGCGACTTACGGATTCGTTCAGGACGAATGGCGCATAAGAACCAATCTTACGTTGACCCTCGGCATCCGTTATGAATACAGCACGCCCAAGATCGACACTCAAGGCAGGACTTTCTCGATTGTTCCTGGCGATCAGTCGGTAAAGTTTCCGTTTGCTCCGCTCGGCTTAGTTTTTCCTGGAGATCCAGGAGCACCACGCGGCGCCAACTTTCCGGATAAAGACAACTTTGGGCCGCGCATCGGGTTTGCCTGGAGTCCTGGAAGCAGCAGTAAGACCAGTATCCGCGGAGGCATTGGCATCTTCTATGACGTGCTTAAGGGCGAGGACAGCCTGCAGTTCAATGGTGCGCCGCCGTTCTATAGCGAACCGTTCGTCGACTTCCCGTGCTTGCAACCATCGCCGGGATGCACCAGTCTCGCCTATACTTCATCCGGCACACCTTACTACAGCGCGCCGTGGGCGAACTCTACTACCCCTTTTCTGAACAATCCTTTCCCATCAGCCGCACCCAATCCCGAGACCGCATTCAATCCGGCGACGGGAGATTTTCTCCCGTTCGGCGGGGGTTCGGTCTTTTTTGTGAATCCGAATCTTCACACTCCGTATACCTATCAGTACAACCTGAGTGTCCAACACGAATTGGCCAAGAACCTGACAACTGAGATCAACTACGTTGGCAGTAGTTCCAAGGGACTCACCTCGCTTGAGGATATTAATCCGTTCATCTTAAGCACGATAAACGGGTCGTCCCCGACGCGACTTCTGAATGTGAACCAGAACGCCGCCCTCACCGCATATTGCGTAAATCAAGGCGGTCCTTCCGACTGCCCTTTTGAGAATGCTTCAGAATTTACCAATGCCAGCTTTTCCAGCTTTAACAGTCTCGAAGCCTCACTTACGAAGCAACTAGGAGATTCCAAGTACCTTGGCAATACCTATTTCACGCTGGCTTACACCTATGGCCACAGCATTGATAATGCCTCAGGATTTCGCAACCGTGATTCGCAAGTTCCTTACTACAACATCAGCCGATTTCGCGCTTCGTCTGACTTCGACGTCAGGCATCGCCTTACCTTCAGCGGAGGATGGGATTTACCTTTCGATCGCGCGTGGGCGTCCGGACCGAAGCGACTTGTGAAAGGCTGGAGTCTCTATCCCATCTTGAGCTGGCGAACTGGTTTTCCCCTCACTATCAACTCAGGGTTGTTGGCGTCATTCAGTCCATCCGACCCGGGTCCCTCGGGTGCCGGCGACGGCTATCTGGCCAATGCGATTTTTGCGCCTGGGTTCAACAACATTACGATCATGAATCCGAAACGCATTGGGAGTTGCAACAATCCGAACACGGGACAGACTCAGAGTGGAAATCTCTACTTCAATTGCGGCGCCTTCGTGCAGATTCCGGACGTGCCTGGCTCTGGCTATGGCCTGCCACGGGATTTCTTCCGCGGCCCGGGCCGCACGAATCTGGACTTGGCATTAGCCAAAACGACTTCCATCACCGAGCGTATAGGCGCGGAGTTCCGCGTCGAGGCATTCAATGTGTTGAATCATACCGAATTCGCGAATCCCGACACGACCCTCACGAGTGGGACGTTCGGGCAGATCACAAGTACGACGTTCGGGACGGGAATCGCCGCCTTGCAGACCCAACGCATTCTGCAACTGGCGCTTCGAGTGACATTTTGATTCGGGAAAGAATTTCGGGACGTTACAGGTTACTCGTACGTGCGCGATGGGCTCCGTGCAGTGGCTAGGTTCGAATACTATCGCCCAGACCAATTTTTCAACGATTTAAGAAATCATCCAGATCGATCTAGCGATCTGGCTCGATTCTGCGCCATGCGTATCCTCAGTGCGACCTTGCGTCTTCGGTAATCTGAAACAAGCCTACACGCTGACTCTGGGAATCCACGACGTAAAGATGATTGCCATCCGCCCACATAGCGGACGGATGGCCGAAGTTCTCGTTCTTAATTGAGCTCGGATCAAATCTATAAAGAGGCTGCCCGTCGCGGCCGAAGATCTGAATCTGGTTCAGAGCCGGGTCGCCGACATAAATGTTGGCGTCATCATCTACCGCCAATCCGGTGTGTTGGTCGGCATAGCCCAGGGTCACGGTGCGCAGGAAACGGCCAGACAAATCAAAAATCTGAATGCGGGTGTTGCCGGCGTCGAGAACGTAAAGCTCGTGACCAGCTACGACAACTTGGGTGGGCGATTTGAATTCTCCAGATTGGCTACCGCCGCCGCGGTTGCCGAGCCTCCGAATGGGTTTGCCCCGTTTGTCCATCACGAAGATCATTTGCGCTTGCTGGTCTGAGATGAAGATGCGTCCCGTCGCGCGGTCCACAGCGATCCCTGCCGGGCTGGAGAAATACGACTCTCCTCCTCTAAGTTTCCCCACGTAACGGCGGAATTTCCCAGCTGCGTCATAAACGAGCACCGTGCTGTCGTTTTGGTCGACGATATATAGATTGTCGTGCCCGTCGACAGCGAGCGAGACAGGGTTATGCAGGCGATCGCCGCTTTCTCCCCAACGGGCGTATTTCAAGCGGCCAAAATCGAAGATATGCACGGCATGGGCGCCCGTGTCGGCTACGAAGACACGGTGATTCGAGTCGGTGGCCAGAGCGGAGGCGGATAGCAGCGCAGACGGATGAGGTACGGGATCCGCCGGACCGGCAATAACATTGAGGGTTCGTTCCACAATCGTGTGCGTTGGTCGTACGTCCTCGGACGATGAGAACGCGCGAAGAAACGCGAGCTTCGGGAGAACAGTTTGGCTGGGTGGAACGGGGTTCGGGGACTTCTGCAAAGACTTTAGGGACCGCGCGTCGGCGTCAGACAAAGCGATGTGCAGAAGGAACGGAAAGAAAAGAAGAGCGAAACCAATGCCGCAACGGACCGGATGCAAAAACATAAGTTCGTCCGCCTCAGGGAACTCCCACATTTTTCTTGTTGCCGCCATTCTTGCATGTTTTCGAGTTCTTGCGACGTCCCAAAGAAAAGCGGATTTGGGAAAGTTAGGAGATTTCTCAAGTTCCGCTACTCGATGCCGATGACCTCAGAGTCCGGCAATCCGGCTCGGGCGTTGCAGAGTTCTCGTTCGAGATAGATCGGGAGGACACGGAACCGAATCCATGGATGACATCGTTAAAGATTTCTTAATTGAGAGTCGCGAAAATCTCGACCGGCTCGATCAAGAACTGGTGAGCCTTGAGTCGGATCCGAAATCGAAGGATCTGATGGCCAGTATCTTCCGCACGATTCACACGATAAAAGGCAGTTGCGGATTTCTGGGATTTTCGCGGCTTGAGAAAGTGGCACATACCGGCGAAAGCTTGCTCTCGAAGTTGCGGGATGGAGTGCTGTCGCTGAACGCAGACATTACGAGCGGATTGCTGGCGATGGTAGACGCAGTGCGCCGAATGCTGAACGAAATCCAATCGACCGAGTCCGACGGAGAGAACGACTACGCGGAATTGCTGGAACGGCTAAAGAGTCTGCAATCCCCGGCGATCGACATCGCGGTGGCCTCCGAAAACGAAAAAGCCGCGCCACTGCAGGTCGTTCCGCCTACCCAAGATACGAAACAAACTGGGAGCGTGAGAATTCTCGAAGTTCCCGCTGCACCAGTGGAGACCGTCTCATCACCACTGAAAAATCAGCCAGAGAGCTTTGTGGCGCCGGAGACGGCAGGAACAGAAAAGCCCGCCGCGGCTCAATTCCTTCCGGCTGCGGGCAAGATCGGCGGGCTGTTGGTGAATCGGGGATGCATCGCGCCCGAGGACTTAGCAGTGGCTTTGCAGGAGCAGGAAGGCGGGGACCAGCGCCGTCTGGGGGAAATCCTGGTTGCCTTGGGATTCTGCCGATCGGAGGATGTGGCCGCAGCGCAGCAGATCTTGGAGGCACGCGGCCGCGAATCTGGAGTCGACACGGTTCGAGTCGGCGTCGATCTACTCGACACCTTGATGAATCTGGTAGGAGAACTGGTCCTGGCGCGCAATCAACTGCTGCAAGTCTCCAATGCTGGCGAGGATGTCGCAGTGCAGTCGGTATCCCAGAGGATGAATCTCATCGTGACCGAAGTGCAGGAACAGGTCATGAAGACGCGCATGCAGCCCATCGGAAATGTGTGGAATAAATTCCCTCGCACGGTGCGGGATCTTGCCGTCAATTGCGGAAAAGAAGTGCATCTCGAAATGGAGGGGCAAGACACCGAACTCGATCGAACGATCATCGAAGCGATCAAAGATCCGCTTACGCACCTGGTCCGCAACGCCATTGACCATGGAATCGAGATGCCTGAAGTTCGCCGGCAAGCAGGAAAAGATGCTTCGGGACGGGTGCGGCTGCGAGCGTTTCAAGAGGGGGGCAAGGTCAATATCGAAATCAGCGACGACGGCGCCGGATTAAAGGTAGAGCGCTTGCGGAAGAAAGCCATCGAGCGTGGATTGATCACGCCGCAACAAGCCAAGCAAATGACCGAGCGGGAGGTCTTCAATTTGATCTTTCTTCCAGGCTTCTCGACTGCGGAGAAGGTGACCAATGTTTCAGGTCGTGGAGTCGGGATGGACGTTGTGAAAACGAACGTTGAAAAGATCAGCGGCGCTATCGATCTCGAGTCAACCGCGGGCAAGGGGACAACTGTGCGAGTAAAGATCCCCCTCACTCTGGCGATTGTTCCGGCGCTGCTGGTGAGCTGTCAGGGAGAGCGGTTTGCGATTCCGCAAGTAAACGTTCTTGAGTTGGTCGGAGTGGACGGAAACGAAGGCGCGCAGGGTGTGGAACTGGTGCATGGAGCGCCGGTGTACCGCCTGAGAGGAAATCTGCTGCCTCTGGTGTACCTCGATCGCGAACTGCATTTGGGAACCGAGCCAGCGGCAGATTCCGCCACTGGAATCACGATCGTCGTGCTACAGGCTGACAGCAGGCAGTTCGGACTCGTGGTGGACGACATCGCGGACACTGAGGAAATCGTCGTCAAACCCTTGTCCGAACAAGTCAAGGGCATCAGCGCATACTCCGGCGCAACCATTATGGGTGACGGCCGAGTGGCATTGATTCTGGACGTTATTGGCCTGGCGCAGAGAGCGCGAGTTTTCTCGGCGGGACGAGACGCGACCAAGGAAGATCGCCAGAATGACAAGCGAAGCGTCCACGAGAATCGGCAGACGTTGCTGATCGCGAAGAATGGCTCGGTCGGCCAAGTGGCAATTCCGCTTTCGATGGTGGCGCGCCTCGAAGGCTTCGCGGCCACCCTAGTAAAGCGCGTCGGAGACCGGGAGGTCATGGAATACCGAGGGCAGATCATCCCCATGGTGCGGCTCTCGCAAATTCTGCCTTCAGGGAGTGAAGCACCAGATCGTGCGGCCTCCGATGGCTCGATCGAAGTGGTGATCTATTCCGAATACGGCCACACCGTCGGGCTGATTGTGGATTGCATCGTGGACATTGTTGACGAGCAAGCGGCCATCGATGCTCTCGCCTCACGTCCGGGCGTGGTGGGTTCGTTCGCGACAGAGGATTCGATCACCGAGCTGCTGGATTTGCCGACGATGGTGCGAGCAGCGGTCCCAGGATTCCTGGAGAAGAACGCAGGGTCTGCACACGGGTAAAGCGACCGCATGACCCAAAACTCAGACCGCTCCTCCAGCCCTTGACGGAATCGAGAATGCGGAAGTCTCAACACGGCGAGAAGTGCAATCGGGAGAATGGCAATGCGATTCACAATTGGAAGAAAGTTAGGGTTGACGTTTGGAGCGATCCTGGGCTTGATGCTGATAAGCACCGTGCTGAGCTACATGAAGTCAGTCGAGATGCGCAAGCAACAGGACACCGCGATCAGCGTAATGGCGCCATCCCTGGCTGTTTGTAAGGAACTGCAGCGGGATTTGAATCAGGCGGCCTCGAAGACACGACAAGCCATACTCGCGGGAGCGCAGTCGGAAAGGCGGGCAGCTGCGAAGAAGAAGGCCGATGAAAGCTGGGATGCTGTCGCAGAAGATACGAAGCACCTGGACGATATGGCTCCCCGTTGGACCAAGCAGGAAAATCGCGAGCGCCTGGCGGACATCAAGCAACGAATTCCGGAAGACCGCGAGATCATGGAAGCTTGCATACGGCTTGCAGGCAGCGGAGAACGTGACGCGATCGTGCGAGCTGGAGACGAGCTTACTGATAAAGGGGCGGTCGCGAACGACGCGATCAAGAAACTCTTGGAGGATCTGAGCGCTTCCCAGGGACGGATGATGGAGGAAAATGCTGCTGCCCTTGCCAAAGCAACCGACTCGTTGAATTTCACTCTCTGGATGACAACTCTGGGTGCGCTCATGTTGGGAGTGGTTTCGGCGATCTTGATGAGCCGCAGCATCTCCCTTGCGACGCAATCCGTTCTAAATCTGGCTGAGGCAATTGCCGAGGGGGACCTGACACGAGACAGCCTGGAGGTCGCGAGCGCGGACGAACTGGGGGATCTTACCAAGGCCATTAACAAGGTGAATAGCAACCTGAAATCGATGATTGCGGGCATCGGAGAGAGTGCAGAGCACGTGGCCAGCGCCAGCGAAGAGCTCTCCTCCACTAACCAACAGATCACTGCGAACTCCGAAGAGACTTCCACCCAAGCGAACGTAGTGGCCCAGTCCGTTCAGCAAGTAAATACAAATCTGCAAGGAGTGTCCTCTGGCGCTGAGGAGATGACTTCCACGATTCAGTCCATCGCTTCCAACGCCCACGAAGCAGCAACCATCGCGAGCAAAGCCGTACAGACTGCGCAGGCCGCCAATGCGACTGTGGGAAAGCTGGGCGAATCCAGTGCCGAGATCGGCGAGGTCATCAAGGTGATTACTTCGATCGCGCAACAAACGAAGCTCCTTGCTTTAAACGCTACGATCGAAGCTGCGCGCGCGGGAGAATCGGGCAAAGGCTTTGCGGTAGTGGCCAACGAAGTAAAAGAACTGGCGCGTCAAACCGCGAAGGCCACTGAGGACATCAGCCATAAAATCACGGCGATTCAGACCGACACCAACGGCGCCGTGGAGGCGATCGGCACGATCAGTGCTGTCATTAATCAAGTCAACGATATTTCCGGCACGATCGCGACCGCGGTCGAAGAACAGAGCGCAACCACAAATGAAATGACGCGCAATATAGCGGACGCGGCTAAGGGTTCAGGAGAAATTACTCAAAATATCGGCGGAGTCGCCCAGGCGGCGCAGGGTACGTCGACAAGCGCGCAGGAGTCTCAGAAGGCAGCCAACGAACTGGCCGAGATGGCGGCTCAACTGCGGAATTTGGTCGAACGATTCAAGCTTGCCGATGCCACGGGGAATGGCGACTCGCGCACACCCGCTCTCGAGAAGGCAAAGGCAGCAGGAGCCGGCCGTTAAGCAATCTTGTATTGGTGGAGGAAATGCCGTGTTCACAAATCTGAAGCTTTCCGCAAAAATTCTTGGAGCCGTCACGCTGGTTCTATCCGTTACCTCGGGCGTCAGCTTCTGGATTAGTCAAAGCCGCATCAACCATCAGGCCGAAGAAGCCTTTCGGGACAAGCTGAGGCAGATTACGGGCATGGCATCGGCGACGCGCAGCTGGTTTGCCGCGAATATCGAAACGATGGTTCCGAACCATGACTTCAAGCACCTCGAGCAAGTCCCTGTCGTCGTTGCCATGCGCACGGCGGAAGAATACGCCAGCAAGCAGGGGATGATTTTTAAAACGCCTTCACTGCATCCCCGTAACCCGAAGAATCAAGCAACCGAATTTGAGCGGCGTGCCCTGGAAGCGTTTGAGAAAAATCCCGAAGTAACAGAATTCCACGAACGGATCACGGTGGATGGACGCGAGGTCATGCGTTACGCGCAACCGGTGCGAGTGGCTCAGGATTGCTTGCAGTGCCATGGTGATCCGGCAGGTGCGAAGGATCCGTTCGGCTATCCGAAGGAAGGGATGAAGGTGGGTGAACTGCGCGCCGCGTTTGTGCTCGAAGCGCCGACCGACACGCTGGTTCAGAATGCCAAGGCCAACATGCTGGCTACATTCCTGACTAGTTTCCTGACCGTCCTGGCGGCGATTGCGGTGGTCTATTTTGTTGCGCAGAGGATCGCAATCCGACCGATTCGTGAATGCGCTTCGTTTGCCGCGAGGATTGCGGAAAAAGATTTGACGGCGGACGACATGAAAGTTGATTCTACCGACGAAGTGGGTAGTGCGGCTGCTGCGCTGAATACGATGAAGAACAGCCTGCACGAAGTCATTCAGCAAATATCCGAGACCGCGCAGCATGTGGCGAGTGCAAGCGAAGAATTGTCTGCCACGAGCGAACAGATTTCGGCCAACTCGGAAGAGACGTCGAGCCAGGCAAACGTCGTTTCGCAATCGACGCAACAGGTGAGCCACAATCTGCAAAGCGTTTCGACGGGAGCGGAGGAGATGACTTCCACGATCCAATCGATCGCTTCGAACGCACATGAAGCAGCAGTCGTAGCCGGCAACGCCGTGCAGACAGCACAAGCGGCCAACACTACGATTGGGAAGTTGGGAGATTCCAGCGCCGAGATCGGCGAAGTAATCAAAGTAATTACATCGATCGCGCAGCAGACCAAGCTTCTGGCGCTCAACGCTACGATTGAAGCGGCTCGCGCCGGAGAGGCTGGCAAGGGATTCGCAGTCGTAGCCAACGAAGTCAAAGAACTGGCTCGGCAGACTGCAAAAGCGACGGAAGATATCAGTCGAAAGATCACCACAATCCAGGGCGACACAAACGGCGCTGTAGAAGCGATCGGCAGCATCACAGCGGTCATTCAACAGGTCAACGATATTTCCAGCACGATTGCCACGGCGGTCGAGGAGCAGAGTGCGACGACGAACGAGATGACGCGCAATGTGGCGGATGCGGCTAAAGGATCGGGCGAGATCACGCAGAACATTGCTGGAGTCGCGGAAGCGGCACAAGGCACGTCCACCAGTGCACAGGAATCTCAGAAAGCAGCCAATGAATTGGCGGAGATGGCGGCCCGCCTGCGCGGACTGGTAGAGCAATTCAGGATTGAATCCACTTCAGCATCCAGGGCAACGGGGCCGAAGGCGAAATGTGGAAAGAGTATGGCCGCCCATGCTTAGGGCAAGAGCGAATCGGTGGGTTAGATCGATCGACGGGCGCTCACGCGTTTTACCGGGCGCGCTCCACTCAAGACCAGAGCACAAAGACGATCGGTGAACTCAGGCGTCAGGCGGTCATGCCGGATCAGGAATCGCATGTAGATCGGGCCATAGAGCGAATCCAGTAGAAGGTCTTGGTCGACATCCCTCCGCAGTTCGCCCCGCTGAATCCCGCGACGCAACGTCGCGTACGCTTCCTGCCTGCGAGGCTTAAGAAAGCGTTCGCGAAAGGCTGCGATTAACTCCTTGTCTGTCTGGCCAGCGGCAAGAATCGCGGCCACGATGCGACCGCGGCGACTGGAGAATACCTTTACTAACTGGCGCATCTGGCGACTCATATCGTTGCCGAGGGAACCGGTGTCGGGGAAGCGAAGCTTTGTAGTTGTACTACTGGCAAATGCATCCGCGATGAGCGCACCTTTATTTGGCCACCAGCGGTAAACCGTGGCTTTGCCCACCGCAGCCCGTTCGGCGACGTCTTCGATGGTGAGGTTGGAGAAGCCGCTTTCTCCCAGGATTTTCAGCGTGCTGCGCAAGATTGCGGTGCGGGCATGCTCGCTGCGCGGCCGCCCAGGAGGGCGTTTACCATTGCGATTTTTAGTAAAACCCTCCGCCGGAGACTTCTGGCGCATTGCTCTACGCTACCATATAATCAAGCTCACGTTTTAGAATCCGATACGGCTAGTATCGAATCTAAAATGGCACTTGAGCACTCCGCTTGGGGCGGCCTGTGGCAATTTGTTTTCGAAGTTTGGGAGCATTCGTAACCAATGTGGATAGTAGCCTTAGCCCTGCGTCGCCCCTATACGTTTGTCGTGATGGCGCTCGTCATCATTATCCTGTTCTTCGTAACGGTATTCCGCACGCCGGTCGACATCTTCCCCGACATCGATATTCCGGTCGTTTCGGTCGTCTGGTTTTACACGGGGATGTCGCCCCAGGATATGGCCGACCGAATCGTGGCGAACTCCGAGCGCGGCATTACGACGACGGTCAACGATATCGAACATATGGAATCCCAGTCGGTGTATGGATTGGGAGTAATCAAAGTATTTTTCCGCCCAGGGACGAACGTCCAAGGTGCGATCGCCCAGATCACTGCAATCTGCCAGACAACGGTGCGAGGTCTTCCCCCCGGCACAACCCCGCCCCTCATCATTTCGTACAGTGCATCCACCACCCCGATCATTCAGCTCGGATTAAGTAGCAAGACACTGCCTGAGCAAGATCTGTTCGACCTGGGTCAAAATTTCCTAAGGAATTTCCTTGCGACCGTACCCGGAGCGGCGACGCCATATCCGTATGGCGGAAAGATTCGGCAGATCCAGGTTGATCTGGATCTTCCAAAGTTACAAGCGTATGGACTTTCTCCGAATGACATCGTCAATGCTGTAAACGCGCAAAACATTATTCTGCCCAGCGGCACCATGAAACTTGGGCCGCTGGAATACGACATTGAGATGAACGGCACGCCGAAGACGATTGCGGAGTTAAATGACCTTCCGGTCAAGACAATCAATGGAGCGACGTTGTATATGCGCGACGTGGCGCACATTCGGGACGGATTCGCGCCGCAGACTAATATCGTGCGCCAGGACGGCAACCGCGGTGCGCTGATGTCGATCTACAAAAACGGCAAGGCGTCGACGTTGCAGATCGTTAGCGGGGTCAAGGGAATCGTGCAACAGGCAGCACAAGCGCTGCCACCCGAACTCAAGGTGACCTCTCTCTTCGACCAGTCGCTGTTCGTTCGAGCTTCGATTTACGGAGTACTGCGGGAAGGCCTGATTGCAGCAGCACTCACCGCCGTCATGATTCTTATCTTCCTGGGCGACTGGCGTCCGACTATCGTTATTTCCATTTCGATTCCTCTATCGATTTTCGTTTCGATCATTCTCCTGGGTGCGATCGGACAGACGATCAACATTATGACGCTGGGAGGACTGGCGCTCGCGGTCGGTATTCTGGTCGACGACGCGACGGTGGAAATCGAAAACATCGAACGCAACCTTGCGATGGGCAAGGAAATGCGGCAAGCGATTCTGGATGGCGCACAACAGATTGCGGTACCGGCATTTGTTTCTACGCTCAGCATTTGCATTGTGTTTGTGCCGATGTTCTTTCTGACGGGCGTGGCGAAATTTCTGTTCGTGCCCCTGGCGGAAGCGGTCAGTTTTGCGATGTTGGCCAGCTATCTGCTCTCTCGAACGCTCATTCCAACACTCGTCATGTACATCATGCGCGGACATGAGCATCGGGCCGAAGCACCGAAGTCTTTCCTCGGCCGCTTCCAGCGAGGGTTTGAACGCAAGTTCGAAGATTTTCGCCGCGGATACGAAGCCCTGTTGGAAACCACACTGGAGCACCGCGGCATATTCGTCGTTTGCTTCCTGATCTTTTGCGTGCTCTCGCTGGGGCTATTTACGTTCCTCGGGCAGGATTTCTTCCCCCAAGTCGATGCAGGGTTGCTCCGTCTCCATGTTCGAGCGCGAGCGGGATTGAGGGTGGAGGAAACGGCGCGCCTCTGCGACGAAATCGAAAATACTTTGCGTCAAGAGATTCCTCAGGGGCAGTTGCAGACAATCTTGGATAACATCGGGCTGCCGAACTCCGGAATCAATCAGTCTTACAGTTCGAGCGGAACGATTGGCACCAGTGATGCCGAAATTCTTATCGCGCTCGACCCGGAGCATCATCCGCCCACCGCAGACCTGACCCGGCATCTTCGCGAGCTCCTACCTCGGCATTTTCCGGGCACGGAATTTTTCTTTCAGCCGGCCGACATCGTAACCCAGATTTTGAACTTCGGCTTGCCGGCGCCGATCGATGTTCAGGTGGTGGGCACCGATATGCAAGGGAGCTACGATATTGCGCAGAGGATCGCCAACAAGATGCGGCATATTCCCGGGACCGCGGACGTACATGTTCAGCAGCTGCTTTCCCTGCCGACGCTGCACATGGATATTGAGCGCACGCGCGTGACGCAGGTTGGACTGACGGCGAGGGATGTAGCTCAGAGCGCCCTGGTTTCGCTGAGCGGCAGTTTTCAGACGTCACCGAATTTCTGGCTCAATCCGAAGAATGCTGTGACCTATCAAATCGCCGTGCAGGCACCACAGTACCGCATGACGAATCTGCAGGATCTGATGGACATCCCCGTGATTTCGCAGCAGGGACCGCAGTTGATGGGGAATCTAGTGCAACTAACCCCGGCGGTGCGGGCCGCCACCGTCAATCACTGGAATGTGCAGCCGGTGATCGACGTTTACGCCAGCACGCAGGATCGGGACTTAGGTGCGGTCGCAGTCGATACAGACAAAGTATTGAAGACCTTTGAGAAAAACTTACCGCGAGGCACGCATATTGTTATGCGCGGACAGGTGGCAACTATGCGGTCCTCATTTTTGGGACTGGGTGTCGGACTGGTGGGCGCGATCCTCCTGGTCTACCTGTTGATCGTAATCAACTTCCAGTCGTGGCTCGATCCCTTCATCATTATTACGGCCTTGCCGGGAGCATTGGCGGGAATCTGCTGGTTCCTGCTGCTGACGCACACGACTCTGAACGTGCCATCGCTAACCGGGGCAGTCATGTGTATGGGCGTGGCCACGGCGAATTCCATTCTGATGGTAAGTTTCGCGCGCGAGCAGATGGATGAAGGCATTCCGGCTGCGAAAGCGGCGGTCGCCGCTGGCTATACGCGTGTACGCCCGGTGCTGATGACGGCGCTGGCGATGATCATCGGCATGGTACCGATGGCGTTGGGCTTTGGCGAAGGCGGCGAACAAAATGCGCCGCTCGGCCGCGCAGTTATCGGAGGCTTGCTCTTCGCTACGGTGGCAACATTATTTTTTGTACCCAGCATCTTTGCGATCTTCCACGGACGTCGTGAAGCCCGTGAGGCGCGAGAGCAACAGGGATAATAAGATTCATGAGTTCATCAATGAGTTATGTAAATCGGAGTCGAGCATGAGTGCAGACAACAAGATCAAGCCGCCAACGGTAGAGGAACAAGAGAAACAGCGGGGTAACTCCGCGCCGTCGCCGCAGGATGGAGGCCAGGCAATTCACACTCGCGCCCAGGTGGACGAGGAGATCGCCGCCATGGAGGAGCGCTCGCGGCACCAGCAAGCGAGTATTCAAGCACCTCCGGAACTGCCTCCTGCCCCGCCGCGGAAGGCTCTGACCATTGTCGCAGTCGCGCTGGTCGTCCTTTTGATCGCCGGAGCCTTGACGTTGATCGGACATGAGAGCCATGAGCGAGCTCTGGCTAAAGAGACGGAACGGGAGACCGTTCCGACGGTTGCCGTCGTCCACCCTCTCGCCGAAAAACCCGACGAGGACCTCGTGCTTCCAGGCTCGTTGTTGGCTTATGAAGAATCTCCGATTTATGCGCGCACGAGCGGATATCTGGTGCGCTGGTATCGCGATATCGGCAGTCGTGTGAAAGAGGGCGAACTACTGGCGACAATTGATACGCCGGAAGTCGATCAGGAACTGAACCAGACCCGCGCCGCACGCCAGCAAATGGTCGCGCAGATGGAATTGGCAAAAATCAGCGCCGACCGCTGGGAAAATCTGCGCAAGAGCGACTCGGTTTCCGCTCAGGAAGCGGATACGCAAACCAGCGGCTACAAACAGGCGCAAGCAAATGTTGCAGCAGCGGATGCGAATGTCCGGCGGCTGGAGCAATTGGAAGGCTTCAAGAAAGTCTATGCGCCGTTCTCGGGCGTGCTGACGAAACGCAATGTCGATCCAGGTGCGCTGATCAACGCGGGGGCCGGCGCCGCGGGACGCGAACTGTTTGACATCGCTCGTGTTGATCCGCTGCGTGTCTACACCAGCGTGCCCCAGGCCTATGCGCCCTATATCAAAGTTGGAGCCAGCACTACGGTGACGTTGCAAGAATTCCCGGGGCAGCGATTTTCTGCCAGGATCGCGCGCACAGCCGAGGCCATTGACCCGAACACAAGGACCCTCTTGACGGAAGTGGACGTCCCCAACAAGGACGGCCGCCTTCTCCCTGGATCATTTGGCGAAGTACACTTCGCGGTCGGCTCGAATGTCGACAAGGTTACGATTCCCGTGAACGCGATGCTGTTCCGTTCCGCGGGCGCACAGCTCGCTGTCGTGGGGAGTGACAACAAGGTTCAATTGCGTCCGATCAATATCGGAAAGGACTATGGGGCTACGCTGGAGATTCTGGGTGGCGTCACAACCAATGATCAGGTCGTGATTAATCCTCCCGATTCGCTCGAGGAAGGTGAGACTGTCAACGTGGCAGCGCTATCGCAGAAAGGTCAGACTCCGCCCCAGTCACAATCACAGAATGCACCGGGACAGCAAGGGAATCCAGACACCGGACAGAAGGGGAGTGGGCGTTGAAGAGGACACTTGGCTTCCCTGTTCTCGCGTTAGTTATGTTCGCCGCCGGATGCACCGTAGGACCACGATACAGCCGACCTGCGGCTCCAGCGCCCGCGCCGGACGCGTGGAAAACGCAACCTCCGTGGCAAGAAGCTTCGCCGAAAGATGCGATTCCCAAGGGAGCCTGGTGGGAAGTTTTTCACGACGCCACTTTAAACGGATTCGAACAGCAACTGTTGCAGGCAAATCAATCTTTGCTCGCCGCACGGGACCGCCTGACTCAAGCCCGATCTCTGGCGCGGGTTGCAACAGCGGATTATTTTCCGCAGCTTTCCTCCGATCCTAGTGCAGTGCGGGAGCGGGGTTCGGGCAACCGGCCCCTGAACGGAGCAGTGCCAACGGTTATCAATGGCGTCTCACAACCCGTAGTTCCCTACACGCAGAGTGTTTACGCAATTCCGTTTTCGCTCAGCTACGAAGCCGACTTGTTCGGGCGAGTACGAAAAAATGTGGAAGCCGCCAACGCCTCCCTTCAGTCTTCCGCAGCGGATCTCGGCAACGTACAACTAGTGTTAACCGCGGAACTCGCGGCGGACTACTTCACCTTGCGAGAGCTCGACGCAGAATACAAAGTCGTGGAGGAATCCGTCGATTACCAGCGCAAAGCTCTGGACTTGATCAATCGACGGCATGACGGTGGGATTGCCAGCGGCCTCGAAGTTGCCCAGCAGGCCACGGTTCTCGATTCGACGATTTCTCAGGCGGCGCTGGTCCAACAGTCTCGCGCGCAATATGAGCACGCAATCGCCGTATTGGTCGGGCAATCGGCTTCGAATTTCAGCGTCCCTGTCGTACCTCTGAATGCAACTCCACCTCCGGTGCCGCTTGGAGTGCCGTCAGACGTGCTGGAACGGCGCCCGGATATCGCAACGATGGAACGGGAAATCGCGTATGAGAACGCGCAAGTTGGCATCGCCCGTACCGCCTTTTACCCGCATGTCACTTTGAGCGGGTCCGGAGGATGGCAGAGCACGAGTGTGGGATCTCTGCTCAATGCGCCCAGTCTTTTCTGGTCGATCGGCGCCGACGCGCTGGAGCCAATTGTGCAGGGAGGCCGGAACCGGGCTAATCTTGCGGCTGCTCGCGCTGCATACGACCAGTCTGTCGCCAACTACCGTCAATCTGTGCTGACGGCGTTCCAGCAGGTCGAAGACGGAATCAGTAATCTCAGCACCTTATCGCAGGCTCTCTCAACTCAGGCGGCCGCAGTTTCAGACGCTCGGCGCGCACTCGATATTGCGAATAACCGCTACGTTGGCGGAGTGACGAACTACCTCGACGTCATCACAGCCGAAACTACTTTGCTGAGCAGCGAGCGGCTGGAGACGCAATTGCTCGGACAGCAAATGGTCAGCTCGGTCTATCTGGTGAAGGCGCTTGGTGGAAGTTGGGACGACAGCCAGATCAAGGACGAACAAGTCCATCCGCACCCCGGCCAGATCCTTCAGCAATAGGCTCCGCGAGGATTCTTGAGGGCTGGCTCGAAACCCTCATTCAGGAAGTCCTTTCTGTTTCACCCCGCAATCGATCGCCCCGTGCGAGATTTCTGCCCACTACCCGCTGCATCTCGCAACAGTCTGAGAAGCACTGTCTGTCTTCCCTGATGATTATTGTCACGTCCAGCTGTGATTTACATCACTGAGGGCATTTTCTGAAAAGAGGATAAACACTCATCCGACTCGAGTGGGCTGTGGTCAGCCCGATGGATAAAGGAGGCGCCGGAAGATTGAGAACGATCCTGTAGGAATCTTCATTCGTTTTCATAACAGATAGCATTACAGGCCCGTCCCGCACAGTTTTCCGACACCTTCACTCAGTTCAAGTCGAACCGGATAGCTCAAGATTTTGGCCGACGCCACGTCGCCGCCGGGGGAACTGTCTATGTCGACAGGAGAGAAGGAAACAATCGGGACACATCTGCGGAAGAGCGGAGTGTCCCGCCGAAATTTTCTACAACTCTGTTCAAAAATCATCGTCGCAGCACCTATCGGACTCAGCCTGACGCGTAAAGCGACCGCGGCGCAAGTCGCCCGTATCGTCGGAAAGGCGCGCCGGCCGTCGGTCATCTGGCTGCACTTTCAGGATTGCACGGGATGCACCGAGACGCTGCTTCGGACGTCTGCCCCTGACGTTGCCCACCTGATTTTGGATGTCATCTCGCTCGACTACCACGAAACTCTAATGGCAGCCTCAGGCGCTCAAGCGGAAGCGGCGCTTCGCTCTGCCATCGAGGACAATGCCGGGAAGTATGTATTGGTTGTCGAGGGTTCCATTCCCACCCGAGACGACGGCGTTTACATGGAGTTGGGAAGCAGGCCGGCCATTCAAGTCGTCAAGGAAGTCGCGGCTCAAGCGGCAGCCGTGATTGCCATCGGATCATGCGCTTCGTGGGGAGGCGTTCCCTCCGCAGATCCGAATCCGACAGGCGCGGTCGGCGTCGATTCCGTCATCTCAGGGAAACCGATCGTTAATCTCCCCGGCTGCCCGCCGAATCCTTACAACCTGCTGGCCGTCGTGCTCGAGTACGTGACTATGGGACGGCTGCCCGAACTGGACCAGTTTAGTCGACCCAAATTCGCCTACGACCGTGTCATCCACGAGAATTGCCCGCGAAGAGCGCACTTTGACGCAGGCCGCTTCGCGGCAGCGTTCGGCGACGAAGGCCATCGCAAGGGCTGGTGCCTATACAAGCTCGGATGCAAGGGTCCGGTCACTCACGCGGCTTGCGCAAGCCGTCACTTCAACGAAATTCCGGGAGTCTGGCCGATCGGGACTGGTGTGCCGTGTGTCGGCTGTACGGAAAAGGGTGTGATCTGGCAGATGAGCACTTTTGAGACGGTACCCATCCATCTGGCGACGCCTCCGGATACTTATCCTCCAGTCTTCAGCGGTGCTGGCCAACTCAAGGTTGGCGCAGCGGCTCTGGTAGGGGCGATCACCGGAGCGGTAGGCGGAGCGGCATGGGTGGCATCGCAGCGATTCCATAGCAG
The DNA here is from genome assembly GCA_963793945.1 of uncultured Acidobacteriota bacterium. Classification (GTDB taxonomy): domain Bacteria; phylum Acidobacteriota; class Terriglobia; order Terriglobales; family Acidobacteriaceae; genus Sulfotelmatobacter. The sequence goes on from CAWCCE010000012.1 coordinate 42,893, forward strand.
CATGGAAGCTGGCGTCGAAAGAATTGCAACGGACCGTGCACATGCAGAGGGACTGAAAACTCCTACCGAGAAACCCGTCGAGAAGAAAGAGGACTAACGTGGCCATCACTCGGCGGCAACTCATCACTGGAATTGCCAAGGCTGGAGTACCGGCGGCAGTCGCGGTCACAATCGGCACAGATGCGCTACAAGCAGGCGAGCACATCCCCATCCCGAATGCGGCTGTCGGTTTGCTCTACGACGCCAGCATATGCATTGGCTGTAAAGCCTGCGTCGCGGCTTGCGCGGAGGCCAACGACACACCTCCGGACACACGGTCCGACAACCTGCACCAAGCGCCATCGGATCTGAACGAACTGACGCGAAACGTAATCAAGCTCTACAAACCTGAAGATGGGTCGGCCTTTTCGTTCGTGAAGCGGCAGTGCATGCACTGTCTTGATCCGGCATGCGCAGCGGGATGCCCGTTTCAGGCGCTGCACAAGGATCCAGAGAGCGGCATCGTCACCTGGACCGCCGAGAAGTGCATCGGCTGCCGGTATTGCACGATCACTTGCCCGTATCACATTCCACGATTCCAGTGGTCAGGATTCAATCCTCGCGTGACCAAGTGTGAATTGTGCAGCACGCGCCTCGAAAAAGGGTTGAAGCCGGGATGCACGACGGTTTGTCCAACCGGAGCCGTAATTTTCGGACCGCGTTCAGTGCTGCTACTCGAGGCCAAACAGCGGATCAAAAACAGTCCCGGACGGTATTACCAGGAACGCGTTTACGGTGAAACCGACAACGGAGGAACGCAGTCTTTGTATCTGTCGAGGGTTCCTTTCGAGAAACTCGGACTACCGGAACTTGGACCGGAATCCGTTCCCGCCCGGACGCTGCGGTGGCAGCGACGCTTCTACCAGTACTTCGCGTTACCTGCCGTGCTGTATGCCGGTCTAGTGCAGGTGATCCGCAAAAGCTTAAGGGGTCATGAGGAGGAAGCTCATGAACGGGAGAGAGAAACCGGATTGAGGGTGCAACTATGAGTACCGCAACTGCGAACATCGAACGCGCTGCCGGCAATCGCTGGGAACGAAACGTGCCGGTGTACGGATTCCCGGTGGTCAACGGATTCTTTCTCGGCCTCACCGCCTTGGTTCTACTGGCGTTCGCGTTAACGGCTTATCGGGAGTTGACGGGCTTGGGACCAGTCAGCGGAATGAATGACGCCTACGGCTGGGGCATCTGGAAGACGTTCAACGTGATGGTGCTGACCGCTCTGGGATCAGGAGCTTTTGCGATCGGAATCGCAGCGTGGGTCTTCCGGCGCAAGAGACTGCACTCGCTCATGCGAATGGCCTTGCTAACCAGTTTCCTGGCATACGCGTGCGGACTCCTTCTACTTGGCATTGATGCGGGGCGGCCCTGGAACTTTTACTGGATGGTGTTTCCGTGGAAATGGAATATGCATTCACCGCTTGCGGAAGTGGCGATCTGCATGTCGATTTACGCCATGATTCCGCTGGCGGTTGAAAATCTTCCACCCGTACTCGAGCGGTTGTGGTATTTCGATTCGCGCCTGCGCCCGGGAGTGGAGTTGGTTGAAAAGCGGCTGCACTATTTTTTCCCATGGATAATCGCGGCAGCATACTTGCTGCCGGGGATGCACCAATCATCGCTCGGTGCATTGATGCTTCTGGCTGGCGAGCGCGTGCATCCGCTGTGGCAGACCCCATGGCTGCCGGTGCTGTATCTGGGCGCGGCGAGCTTCATGTCTTTTGGCTGCGTAGCCGGAACGACGATGCTGTGCTGCCTGGTGTGGAAGCGGGCAATGGACATGGACGTCCTTGAAGAGGCTGCGAGAATTACTTCATGGCTGATCTTTGGATGGCTTGCGCTGCGCCTCGTCGACATCTTATTCCGTGGCGCGCTGGGCGCAGCCTTTCACTTCGATCGCTTCGCAGGCGTGTTCTGGTTGGAAGTAATCTTAATTACAGCCGGTGGAGTTCTTCTATGGCGATCAGCTAAGAGCCATGATCCGCAGCCGATGTTCATCGGATACATCCTGAGTTCCGCGGGCGGAATGATTTATCGCTTCAGCCCCACCACGCTGGCCTTCCGGCCGAATCCTCAGGCGCTTTATTTTCCGGCAACAGTCGAAGTCCTGGTCTCACTGGGTTTCATTTCTCTCGGCATCGTTGGGTTTTTGATTGCGGTGAAGCGACTGGCAATTCTGCCGGCGCCGCTGAGCGAGTGGCACGACATGGCTAACTACTTCCGCTTCCGCCGGCCTTACATCCGATGGACGGGCTATTTCAAGTACGGACATTTCGGCGAGGACGAGACACCGGAAGCTTCGGGCTCCGACTAACAGCAGGTTCATATGGCAAAACGAATCACGATTGATCCCATTACCAGAATCGAAGGCCACCTCCGCATTGATGTGGAGGTCGACAACTACGCGGTCAGCAATGCATGGGCTTCGTGCACCATGTGGCGGGGAATCGAGAAGATTCTCCGGGGACGCGATCCACGAGACGCGTGGTTGTTCACGCAGAGATTTTGCGGTGTGTGCACAACGGTGCACGCGATGGCGAGCGTGCGGTCGGTGGAAGACGCGCTCCAGCTGGAAATTCCGCCGAACGCGCAATACATCCGCAATCTGATTCTGATTGCGCACGCCCTGCATGATCACATTGTGCATTTCTACCAGTTGTCGGCGCTCGACTGGGTCGACATCCTGCAGATTCCGAAGGCGGATCCAGCTGCAACGTCGAAGCTCGCCGAGAGCCTTTCACCGTGGACACGCAATTCACGGAACGAACTTAAGGCAGCGCAGGATCGTGTCAACGCCGTTGCCAGCAGCGGGCAGTTAGGTATTTTCGCCAACGGCTACTGGGGACATCCAGCCATGAAGTTGTCGCCGGAAGTGAATCTGTTGGCCTTCTCGCACTATGTGCAGGCGCTTGAGTATCAGCGCAAAGCGCTGCAGGTCGTGGGGATTCTGGGATCAAAGACGCCGCATATTCAGAACCTGAATGTGGGCGGAGTATCCAACGCGATCGACCTCGACAGCCAGTCGGCGCTGGGCATGGACAAACTAGAAATGATCCGCACTCTGTTGACCGAGGTGACGCAGTTTGTTCAGCAAGTCTATTTCGTCGATGTCTGCGCGGTGGCGGCGATGTATCCGGATTGGTTCAAGATCGGAAGCGGCGTGAAGAACTATCTCGCCGTGCCGGACCTCCCACTCGATAGCCGCAGTTCGGCATTTGACTTGCCAGGTGGTTACATTCACGAAGGCGACTTGGGAGGCGTAAAGGGCTTTCAAACGGCAGCTGATCCCATCTTCCGGAAATCGGTCACCGAAGATGTGATCCACGCCTACTATGAAGGAGACAAGCCTCTGCATCCGTGGGTCGGCGAAACGGAACCCGCATTCACTGGCTGGGACGGAGATAAGAAATATTCATGGGTGAAAGCTCCTCGCTACAACGGCGAACCGGCGCAGGTCGGGCCGCTGGCGCAGGTGCTGATCGGATATGCGCAGGGACATCCTCTGACTCGCAAATATACGGATCTGGCGATTGAGAAAGTTGCGGCAATTGGCGGAGTTCGCGCTACTCCTGCGGCTCTTCATTCCACGCTGGGACGCCACGCTGCACGAGCAATTCGCGCCTGCATGTTGGCGGAGTTGGCACAGAAGCATCTGCAATTGCTCGTAGACAACATCGCGAAGGGCGACTACTCGGTCCGCAATCCACCGGTGTTGCCGTCCCATGAAGTGCAGGGTGTTGGCACGCACGAAGCACCGCGTGGCACGCTTTCGCACTGGATCGTAATCAAAGACGAGAAGATCAAGAATTACCAAGCGGTCGTGCCGTCCACTTGGAATGCGAGTCCTCGAGACAAAGCCGGGGCTCACGGACCCTACGAGGCCTCGCTGCTGCACACGCCGCTGGCCCGACCCGAGGAACCCTTGGAAGTTCTGAGAACAGTACACTCGTTCGATCCATGCATGGCGTGCGCATGTCACGCCTTCGATCCTTCAGGGCGAAAAATTGGCGTGGCGAAAATCCTGTGAGGACAGCGCTCATCGGCGGCGTCGGAAACGTCTTGCTTGGAGACGACGGCATAGGACCGTTCGTCGTGCGGCTTCTCGAGTCGCAGTACAGTTTCGGCGAGGACGTGGAAGTCGCAGACCTCGGCACTCCAGCGCTGGATCTCACGCACCAGATTGTCGGCCTGCGCTCACTCACCCTGGTGGACTCTGTCGCCAGCGACGAAACGCCAGGCACGGTCCTGTTGTACCGCAAGGAAGACATCCTTCGGATCGCACCGGCAGAAAGACTTGACCCGCATTCGCCAGCCCTATCGGAATGCCTCATGACGGCAGAAATGCTGGGCACCAGTCCGGAACACGTGCTGCTCGTGGGTATCGTCGGAAAGAGCTACGAACCGGGACAACCGCTTAGCGAGAAAGTGCGCCAGTCGGTCGAGAAAGCAATCGAAGCCGTTCTGGCGGAACTGAAGCGGTTGCATTACTGCGCCGAGAAGAGGGATCTGCCGACTGCAGCTGGCATTTGGTGGGGCGAATGTCCAACTACCGACTCAGTCGGTCAGGAAAACTCTTAGAGGTTTGTTCAGATTCCTTGATCACTTCAGGAGCTTGGCTGGTTCCTGCATTGCTTCAGCAAGATCGTTCAGGAATAATGCCGCACAAGCGCCATCTGAGACGCGGTGATCGCACGATACAGTCAGAGTCATCATAGGGCGCACGGCAGGTTTACCCTCTACTGCAACGACACGATCCGCGATACCACCCACCGCTAGAATTGCAGCCTGCGGCGGCGTAATGATCGCGCTGAATCGATCGACCTTATACATCCCAAGGTTGCTGATAGTGAAGGTGGCGTCGGAAATATCTACAGGCCGCAATTTACCGGCGCGAGCGCGCGCGGCTACATCACGCCGCTGGGTCCCGATGTCGGCGAGGCTCGCAGTATGCGCATTATGGATTACGGCAGCAACCACACCGTCGTTCACAGCGATCGCGACGCCCATATTCACATACTCGTGGAGATCAATGCCGTCCGAACTCCAACTGGCATTCAGCCGCGGATGCTTCAGCAGTACTCGCGACAAAAGTGCAACCAGAAGATCAGTGTGCGTAATCCGGAACTGGTGCTCGCTTTCGATCTTGACCATGATCGATTCGCGATAGGCGTTGAGCGCAGTCGCGTCGATATCGCGAGTGACAAAGAAGTGCGGGACGGTGGTCCAACTCTGCGTGGTTCGCTCCGCCATGATACGGCCGAGAGACGTGGGAACTTCAACGACCCCGGATTTCTTTCCCGTCCCGCTCGACTCCGTCGGCGCAGACACTGCCGCCTGAATATCCGAGGCAAGAATCTCTCCTCCAGTACCGGAACCGTGCACCGTCGCAATATCGACTCCGAGTTCCTTCGCGAGGCGGCGGGCCTTTGGGGAGATTTTCGCGTTGGATGCGGCTGCTGACGACCGAACTGCAACGGGCACGGCGTGAGGCTGGTCGGCCTTCGCATGCGAGGAAGTTCTTGCGGCGGGTGTGGCTGGCTCGGCGTCAGTAGGAACAGCTTCGCCGGGCACAACGATCCACGCGATTATCTGTCCGACAGGAATGTCAGCACCCTCGGACGCCTTCACTCCCGCGAGGACACCGTCAGCCGGCGCTTCAACTTCTACAACCGCTTTGTCGGTTTCTATTTCGAGGAGAGGTTCTCCCTTGGAAACACGGTCCCCTTCTTTTTTTCGCCAGGCGAGGAGCTTGCCGGTTTCCTGCGCCATTTCGAGAGCGGGCATTACAACGCTGAAGGCCATAGTCGTTTAAAGGGGGAAGGGCTTAACTAAGGCCTTCAGCTCGAAACTCCTACGCGCTCGGTTTTCGCGCTTGCCTCGATCATCTCGAGCACGCGATCGCTGGCCGGAGCCTCGCTTTCTCTGGTTGTCGGCAACGGGCCATTCACTGTGTAATAGTGAGCGCCTGCTACCAACAGCTGTTCCGCCGGGAAACGCGTGATGACTTCGTGTCCCGTCGGAGTTACAACAATCTCTTCTTCAATGCGAGCTGCGCTCCAGCCGTCGGTGGAAGGCCAGAATGTCTCAAGGGCAAACACCATGCCGGGCTTGATTTCGACCGGATGCTCGAAAGAAACCAGTCGGCTGATCACCGGCTTTTCCCAAATCGCCAAGCCGATGCCGTGACCGTACTGGAGGGCAAAAGCCGCTTCTTCGTTGGGAAAACCGAAGTCCTGCGCCTTTGGCCATACCGCCGCAATTTCCGCCGTCGTACGACCGGGGCGAACCAACTCGATTGCTGCGTCGAGATAATCGCGGCACCGTTTGTAGGCATCCACCATTGCGTGCGAGGCGTAGCCGATCGTGAAGCAGCGGTAGTAGCAGGTGCGGTATCCCATGTAGGAATGCAGAATGTCGTAGTACACGGGATCGCCGGGGCGCAACACGCGATCGGAAAACACGTGCGGATGCGGATTGCAGCGTTCGCCAGAAATTGCATTTACCGCTTCGACGTATTCGGAACCGAGATCATAGAGAACTTTGCTGACCAAGCCGACGGCTTCGTTCTCCCGCAGTCCGGGCTTCATGGCTCGGTAGAGTTCATCGTACGCGGCATCGACCATCATGGCTGAAGTGTTGAGCAGTGCGATCTCGTCTTGAGTCTTGATGACGCGGGCTTCGGACATCAGCTGCTGGCCATCTACAACTTCAATTCCCTCTCGCTGCAATGCGAACAGAACCGGTAGTTCGATGATGTCGATCCCGACCGGCTCTTTGTGCAGTCCGCGCTTTTCGAGCTCGATGTAGATTTTCTTTGCGACGTCCTCAGCACGGCCCATCTCCGGCGTCATCGCTCCGCGGAGCATCGAAATGCCGGGACGCGAGCGCTCCGGCCCAAGCCACGGACAATTCAGCGCGTGATGTTTCGCCGCCGATCCGAAATCCCAGAGAATCGGCTCGTCATTTTGAGGGAGTAACGTGAAGCGGTTGGCTTTGTCCTGCGCCCATGTGCCGATGTGTGTCGCCGTCAGATAGCGCACGTTGTTCATATCGAAACAGAGCAATGATCCCATCGACGACTTGGCAAGAAGATCTTTTGCCTTTTGCAGGCGTTCGCGGCGCAACCGGTCGAAATCAATTCGGTTCTCCCAATCCACCGCCATCGTTCCGTGAGTTTTGAGTGCCATAATGAACTCCTTCAGCAACGATCTATGAGCTCTGAGACGCGCAGTTCGTTCTTCTAGTTGGTCGTCGCTCTTGACTCTGCGCTCACTGCCCGGCTACGACTTGCCGCACATTTGCTGGGCGGCTTGAAATACAGCCTGTTCCGTGGGCACCGTCACGTCTTCGAGCGGCGGGGAAAACGGAATCGGAACGTGCATTGCGCACATGCGTTTCACTGGCGCATCCAAATCGTAAAAGGCGCCTTCGGCAACAACCGCTGCCAGTTCCGCGCCGACTCCATAGCGGCCATAGCCTTCATCCATGACGATCACGCGGGAAGTCTTTTTCACCGAATCGACGATCGTCTTCTCATCAAGAGGCCACGTCGTGCGCGGATCGACTACCTCCGCGCTGATTCCTTGTTTCTCCAAGAGAACGGCCGCACCCAGCGCGACTTGCACCATGCTGCTGGTCGCGAGCAGCGTGATGTCTTCACCCTGCCGCTTCACATCTGCAAGTCCGAGCGGGATCGTGTAATCCTCCGCGGGAACTGGCCCTTTCAGCTTGTACATCATCTTGTCTTCGAAGAAGACGACGGGATTCTCATCACGAATCGCAGTCTTGAGAAGTCCTTTGGCGTCGTAGGGCGTCGAAGGAAGAACAACTTTCAATCCCGGGACATGACTGAACCACGCGTGAAGCGATTGCGAATGCTGCGCGGCAGAACGCCTGGTCGCACCCAGCGTGGTACGCATCACCATGGGCACCCGCCAGTGTCCTCCTGACATGTAATGCGCCTTGGCGGCCTGGTTCACCATTTGATCCATGGTCAAAGTCAGGAAATCGCCAAACATGATGTCGACGACAGGACGAAGGCCGGTCATCGCGGCGCCGACGCCGATTCCGGTGAATCCAGCTTCGGAGATTGGGGTGTCCAAGACGCGCTCGGCGCCGAATTCTTCGACAAGTCCGGAGAGAACTTTGAAGGGCGTGCCCGCTTCGGCGACGTCTTCGCCGAAAACACATACGCGCGAATCGCGACGCATCTCTTCGGCAAGCGCTTCACGGACGGCCTGAGCGAATGTCAGCTCACGCTCAGGCATAGATATCCTCATCCACTTGGTCGACAGTGGGATATGGAGCAGCGACCGCGAATTTCACCGCCGCTTCCATCTCAGCGCGAGCTTCAGCAGTGATGCGATCGAGAACCGCGGCATCCGCTTGACCTTCCGCGATCAGCCATTTCTCGTGCAACTTGATCGGGTCGCGATCGGTCTTCCAATGCTGTTCTTCCTGTTTGGAACGGTAATACTCGCGATTGATGTCGCCGACATGGTGTCCGCTGTAGCGGTATGTGTCAGCTTGGAGGAATGCGGGGCCTTCGCCAGCGCGTGCACGCTTGACCAAGCGAGTCGCAACGTCGTTGACAGCGCGCACATCCTGACCGTCGATAGTCGTTGCCTCAATCCCAAATGCGACGGCACGGCCCAGAATCGTTCCAGCGGTTGTTTCGGAGTAGTGCGTGTACTCGTTATAAAGATTGTTTTCGCAAACGTAGATGACCGGCAGCTTCCAGAGCTGCGCCAGATTCATGACTTCATAGAGCGATCCCTGACCAAGCGCACCTTCGCCGAAGAAACAGACAGCAACCCTGCCATTTGCAAGCCGCTTCGAGGCAAACGCCGCGCCGGTCGCGATCCCCACGCTGCCGCCGACGATTGCATTTGCACCCAGATTGCCCGTCGCCGGATCGGCAATATGCATCGATCCGCCCTTGCCGCGGCAATACCCGGCCTCTTTGCCAAGCAGTTCGGCGAACATGCGGTCGGGTGAAGCACCTTTTGCCAAACAATGTCCGTGGCCGCGGTGAGTGCTGGTGATGTAGTCGTCGATATTCAGCGCTTCGCAGATGCCAACAGCTACAGCCTCTTCGCCGCTGTATAGGTGGGCCAATCCGGGCATGAGCGCGCGGGTGTAAAGTTCGTTGACCTGCTCTTCGAACAGACGTATTCGGACCATCTGGCGGTAGGCACGCAGCCACTTCGCTTTAACAGTTGCGGTTTCACCGCCCGCTTCCGGCTTGGAGGTAGCGGTCGTCACTGCTTCTTTCCTCCCATGGTGACCGGTGTAGACACACCAGACATGGCTGCCAAAACGTCGAACATGCACGCAAAGTCGTACTTCGTCCAGCCCATGCCGCGCGCGGCGGTTAAGAATTCGTTGCTGGCTGCAGTTGTGGGCAACGGAACATCTAATTGCCGGCCAAGATCCATCGCCAGCACCATATCCTTCTGCATCATGTTGACGTCGAACCAGGCTTCTTCGGGCTGCTGAAGTACGAACGGACCGCGATACTTGATCATGGGGGACGCGACGGCGCTGTTGACGAGGACGTCGACTGCGGTCTCGCGGGTGATCCCGCTTTTTTCTGCTAACAGCACGCCCTCCGAAAACGCGAGCATTTGCACGGCGAGGCTCAGGTTCACCGCGATTTTCATCGACAGCGCTAAGCCGTTATCGCCGACATGCGTCACTTTGGGACCGATGTCGAGTAGGAGGGTTTTGATTTTTTCAAAAGTCTCTTTTCGGCCGCCGACCATCACCGAGAGTTTTCCTTCGGTCAGAGTGATCACGCTCCCCGAAACTGGCGAGTCCACCATGTCAGCGCCCAGCGCTCGCACTTTGATTGCGAGCGCACGGCTCACCGCGGGGCTGATCGTGCTCATGTCGATGAAAATTTTCCCGGCACTCAATCCCGCGAGCAAGCCGTCGGGGCCCTCCGTTATCGATAGAATCGCTGCCGAATTAGTGACCATTGCGAATGTGAAATCCGACGCACTAGCGACGGCGCGGGGCGAGTCTGCCCACTGCATCCCTTTTCCGACCAGCCACTCAGCCTTTGAGCGGGTGCGGTTGTATCCAATGACGGAGTGGCCCTTGCTTAACAGCCGATTCACCATCTGGCTACCCATCACTCCCAATCCGATGAATCCTACTGTCGCCATCCCCAAGCGCCTCCAAAGATCCTGCGATTGCTTTTCGTGTTAACTATGCTTAATGCCAGACGATCGTTTTCCCACCGGCGCCTCGCCGTCGTCGCGCACTTGAGTCAAATGCGCTCGCATTGCCTCGCGTGCCTTCTCGGCGTCACGTCGCTCGATTGCGTCGAGAATTCGTTTGTGATGAATCTGGCCGCGCTCGGGACCTCCGGGAACCCGGAAGATGCGCAGCCGTTGCTCGCGCAGAAGACCGACAATCGAATCCAGTAACGAGAGGATCAGAGGATTGGCTGCGCCTTCGGCAAGAGCCAAATGAAAATCGAGATCCGCTTCGATATAGGCTTGAGGATCGTGGCCGGCGCGGTCCATGACAGCTACTGCCTCGCGCATGGTGGCTAATTCTGTTTCCTGGATGCGCAGGGCCGCCAGCGCTGCAATCTCAGGCTCGAGAATGGCGCGAACCTCTGCGAGATGAGTTGAGCCCTCCGGCTGCCCGATCTTCACCATCAGATCGAGCGACTGACGCACCGCTTGCGTGGTGCCGTCAGTGATGAAGGTTCCTCGGCCGGAGTAGGCCTCCACTAGACCTTTTTCCCGGAGCGCCTTCACGGCTTCGCGAACGGCGGTTCGGCTGACGCCAAAACGCTGCGCCAGTTCGCGCTCGGCGGGCAACTGATCTCCCGCTTTCAGGTCGCCTTTGACAATTGATTCTTCGATTTGCTGAACGATTTGCTCGTAGAGTCGTGATGTACGAACGAGTTTGTACACTGCCCTGCCCCCCGCACGAATGGGCGTAAGGCCGGTGGTTGCACCGGCACTGGTCGGGTTACTATACCGCATATCCACAGGGTGTTGGCGGGTTAGTTCAGCAGATTGCATGTTGGTATATAGGTATGGTGGTATGACCAATATGAGGTATATCACTGGATCCTCTATCCGCGCAACTTTTTTGTTTTTCGGGACTAGAGCGACGAGTTGCCATAGTAGGAACTTCCCAAGGCCTCACTTGCAAGGTAGTCTCTAGCACCGTTCCCATTCGAAAATTGAATTTGCTTGACACTGTTTCTCCGATGGTGGTATGGCTGTCGGACCAAAGACGGAGGGGTTCTATGCAATGCCGCACGGTCAACGCGTCCCGCGACGGAGTGATGACTGCCACTTCCAAGTTGTTTCTCGCCACTTTCGCCTTTTTGCTCTTTTCGGGAGCCGCCCTAGCTCAAACCACCGCAGGGCGGGTTCTCGGCACCTTGACCGATCAGAGTGGCGCTGCGGTTCCCGGAGCTACGGTGAGCGTCACTGACGTACAACGCGGCACTGCGCGCACAGTGACAACGGACGATTCGGGAGACTACGCCATTCCCGATCTGCAGCCTGGAAGTTACAAGATCCACGTAGAGGCCAGAGGCTTCAAAGCGGCCGAGCGGCCGAGCGTTCAAGTCGAAGTCGCCTCCGATGTGCGCGCGGATTTTACGCTCCAGCCAGGACAAATCACCGAGATCGTGACTATTAGCGAAGAAGTCCCCCTAGTCAATACGAGTTCCGCAACTCTTGGGGGAACGCTCAGCAATAAAGAAATTAACGACCTGCCACTGAACGGCCGAAACTACGAGAATCTTCTGCAACTGCGGCCCGGAGTCATGCGTTATCCCGGTGGCGGATTCTCAACAACCAGTTCAAACGGCCTGCGTGCCGAAGATAACTCTTACTTCATCGAAGGTCTCTTCAACAGCGAGCCCTATTCCGGCCAAGCGATCATCAATGGCGCCGGCATCGCGGGGGACTCAGCCACGATTTTGCCCATCGATGCGATCCAGGAATTCAATGTCCAGCAGAATCCGCCGGCAGAATATGGCTGGAAGCCGGGAGCAGTAGTGAACGTGGGACTAAAGTCGGGCACGAATAGCATCCATGGAACGGCTTTCGGCTTCGGCCGCGATGGAGCGATGGACGCGCGCAACTACTTCAATGCTTCTCCAAATCCGAAATTGACGCGGACGCTGGAACAGTTTGGAGGCAGCGTAGGCGGCGCCATCGTTAAGGACAAGGCGTTTTACTTCGGTGCTTATGAAGGTCAGCGATACAACGTCGGCAACTCCTTCGGAGGAATCACCAGCCCGTCGATGGTGTCGATGCCAACCAACGGCACGTGCTCATTTCTCGCCTCCGGGGACTGCGCTGACAGTATTCCCGACGTTGTAGCCGACCTGCAGGCGGGTGGAGTCCCCGTCGACGCGGCCAGCCTGAACATTGCCGGCTGCGCGCTATCGGGCGGCACCGTTACGTGCAATGGTTCCGGCTTTCCTACGAACAATGCGCAAAGCATCAACATCACAAACGGGTTTAACAACGATGTGCATGTAAACAACCTGGTCGCCAAAATGGATTACACGTTGAACGCCCGCCACGGCATCAGCGGCATGTACTTCTTCGGCAACAACACCGGCACTGTAGAGGATTTTCCGGAACTACAACAGAAATGGTTATCTGACATTCACACTCGCGCGCAGGTGATTGGGGGCAGCTGGATTTGGACTCCCACCGCACGCCTCGTGAATGAGGCACGCTTTGGCTACAACCGGCTCTACCAACCGACATTGCCGGGTGATCTCAATACGCCAGCCTCGGCTTATGGTCTCAATACAGGAGTGAGCGGAGCATTCACCGGTGGTCTGCCTCGCATCGGTTTCGGCGGGTACTTTTTTCCCGGACTTGGCGGATTCAAGTGGCCGAAGTTCCAGGGTCCGGATTCGGTCACGCAGTTCGTCGATCACATCTCTTACACGGCTGGCAAGCACTCGCTGCGATTCGGCGGCGAAATGCACTACAACAAGGTTACGAACGCTGCATACGGCAATGCCCGCGGCAGTATCACTTTTCTTGGAGGTGTTGTAAGCGCCAACCCGGGTCCAGCTGGTTCGAGTCCTCTCGAAGACTTCTTCGCAGGACTGCCTTTCAAGTCGTCGGTGGAGGTAGGCAATCCAACGCTTCATTTGCACAACTGGGCGTATGCCGGATTCTTCCAGGATGACTATCGCGCGACCAAGAATTTGACCCTGAATTTCGGCGTCCGGTACGAGTACAGCAGTGTTCCACAGGAAGCAAACAATCTGCTCGGAAATTTCGATCCGAATGTCGGCTTGGTGCAGGTCGGCCACGGAATCAGCAGCCTGTACAACCCATACCATAAGAGCTTCGGCCCGCGCGGAGGCTTTGCGTGGGACATTGGCGGAAAAGGACGCACGGTGCTGCGCGGCGGCGGCGGGTTGATTTATGAAACCGTCAACTGGCAGTCGTTCGTAGCCTTCAATAATGCGTTTGGTCCGGGCAGCGTTCCGACAGGTGCCCCGATTGACGCCGCAGGCAATGTATCAGTACAGGGCGGAATTACTACAGGAAACGTGACGGTCAAGAATTTTCTGAACCCGGTTCCCTGGGATACGGCAGGTTCGCCGCTTTACGGCGGAAGCACGGTCAATTGCTCCGCCAGCCCCTGCCCCATCATGACGGTGGATCGTGGTCTGACGACGCCGTATGTGTGGAACTGGACGTTAAACGTGCAGCACGCGTTCAACTCGAACCTGTCGATCGAAGCAGCGTACGTGGGCAATCACGGCTCAAACTTGACTGGAATTCGCGATATCAATCAACCTCCGGTTGGGTCGGGTTGGGGGACGGGTCCCGGTGGAGAACTGACCCTCTGCCTGGCTAGCGCTCCGGCGTACGACAATTGCGTCGTTGACAACAACGGAGGCGAACAGACGAACGCGCCCTACTTCGCAAAGTTCCCCTATCTGAGCAACATCTTCCAGATGGCGAATGTGTACCGCTCCAACTACAACGGGCTGCAGGTCACATTGAACGCCCGCAATTATCACGGCCTCAGCATGGTTGCCGGTTATACGTATTCGCACGCGTCGGATGACGTGGGCGCCAATTGGGATTTCGGCTACGGCTCCGGATTGCCGCAGAACGCCCACAACGTAAGTGCGGAATATGCGAACAGCGACTTTGACATTCGGCACCGCTTGACCCTGTCGCTCACTTACGCGATCCCCGGCCGCACGGGACATGGCCAGATGCTGGAAGGCTGGGAAGTGAATTCGATCACGACACTAGAAAGCCCGCAGTATTGGGGCCCGATGGATGAGGGGACGGATGCGGCCGGAGTTGGGCCATTGCCCGTGAGTCCGCCCGCGAACACGCCGATCCGATGGAGTTTTTATGGCAAGACCTCGGACTTCAAATCGCGTGGTGGCGTTGGCATTCCGTATTACTCGGGAGCGTCAAATGCAGCCTGCGCAGCTCGCGCGTTGAGCGTGGACGGCGGAGCGGCCGGAGCATCGACGGCGTCTTTGAATCTGTTTGGCTGTTACGCCCAGGGTAATTCGGTCATGTTGCCACCGCCGCTCGGACAATTCGGAAACATGGGAAGAAATATGTTCCCGGATTCTGGCTTCAGAAACTTTGATTTCTCTCTCGCCAAGAATTTTCACTTTGGAGAGGCGATGCGACTGCAGTTCCGCGCTGAGTTCTTCAACATCCTCAATCATCCAAACTTCGCCAATCCGTACGGCGGACAAAACGGTTTCGGCTTGAACGATCCGTCGGTACGGCCGTTCGGATGCGGTTGCGCTACTCCGGATATCGCTGCGGCTAACCCCGCCGTCGGTTCCGGAGGGCCGCGTTCGATTCAGCTGGGAGCAAAGTTCGTTTTCTAGTTCGTTTCGCACCGAAGATTCTGGGGCCGGACTCTTTTCCGTCCGGCCTTTTTCATCGTTCGTTTTTCATTCCGACGTAACTTTACGAATGGGGACTGTTTCATGACGACGAGAATTCAATCTGCTCTCTTAGCAGTGGCGCTTGCGACTGCTGTCATACCGACACCCTCGCGAGCGCAGGAACGCCGCGAACGTACTATCGACGAAATCAAGACCGAGGCCGTTCATCGTGCCGAGGTGGGGCAGTATCCGCTGATCGGACTGGATCCAGCGGACGTCAAAGAAGCATTCGAGAGCATCCATACCGCCGACAAGGACGAGTGGGCCGCGGGTTTTATGCGCGTTGGCGATCGCTATTTTAACGAGGCGAAGTCCCTTGAAAAGACGGACCCAACGAAGGCAAACGCGGACTACATTCGCGCCTGGCGCATCTATTCATTCGGCCGCTGGCCAATTCCAGCTTCTCCGGGAAAACAGCGATCGTACGAGAAGGCGCTCGAAGCGTTTCTGGATCACGCAAAATTCATGGATCCGCCGCTCGAGGTCGTACACATTCCATTCGAGGGCAAAGAGATTACGGGTTACTTGCGGCTACCGAAGAATACGAAGGGTCCAGTTCCGCTCGTGATTGCAGTAAACGGGCTCGATAGCCGCAAAGAAGATCTCACCGAAAGCTTCGGCGCGATCCTCCCGTTCGGCATCGGATTTCTCGCCGTCGACGGCCCGGGCACCGGACAGGCTCCGATCAAGGTCAGCGAAACATCAGAACGCATGCTGTCGAAAGTAATCGATTACGCGCAGTCGCGTCCCGAGATCGACAAGAACCGCATCGCGCTGCATGGCGTAAGTTGGGGCGCTTACTGGGCCACGAAGATGGCAATCGTCGAACGAGCCCGCTTGCGCGGCTGCAGCGCGCAGTCTCCTCCCGTCGATTTCTTCTTCCAGAAAGATTTCCTGATGAATCATCTGCTGGGGAATCGCGAATATCTATTCGATCAGGTCCCCGCCCTAATGAATATTCTCGAAGGCGTTCATACCCTCGACGAGATGGGGGAAGTTCTGCCGAAGATGTCACTCGTCCATCAAGGTCTGCTGGGCAAACCCATGGCGCCCATGCTTGTGATTGCCGGCGTGCTCGATACACAGGTTCCGATCGAAGATGAATATCTACTGCTGAGTAAAGGTGACGTTCCCAAAGAAGCCTGGGTGAACCCTCGAGGCGGACACCTTGGCAGACAAGTGGGAGTGTGGCCCGATCCGCTGATCTTCAAGCAAGTCATCATCCCGTGGCTTGTAAAAACGCTCGCGCCGGCCGGAAATTAAAAATCAGATAAGGACGGTTCACGATGCGGAGAAAGCGACCTTTGCTGTCGCTTACAGTCGTAGTTTAGTCATCCGTCACTAGTATCAGTTTCTCAAGCAACGAGAAAGAATCAAACGATGCCGACGCCGATTCCAGCACCCGAGTCACCCGCGCCGCGGCCCAAGCGCTTCTATCAGTCGCTATGGGTGCAAGTGACGGTTGCCATCGCGCTCGCCATTGTGTTCGGGTATCTAAGTCCGAAGCATGCGATTGCCATGAAGCCTCTCGGCGACGCCTTCATCCGCCTGATCACCATGCTCATCACCGTGATGATCTTCTGCACTGTGGTGACGGGCATCGCCGGCATGCGCGACCTGCGCAAGGTAGGCCGCGTTGGAGGTAAAGCTCTCCTGTATTTTGAGATTATTTCGACGCTAGGTTTGGCAGTCGGATTGATCGTCGGAAATGTTGTGCATCCTGGAAGGGGCTTCAATGTCGATGCCGCTACGCTCGACGCACGAGCCGTCGCGGACTATGCGGGACAGGCCAAAACACAGACGGTCACCGATTTCTTGATGCACATCATTCCAACCACGATCGTGGATGCTTTCGCGAAGGGCGACATCCTTGAAGTTGTTTTGGTGTCGATCCTGTTCGGCGCTGCGATGTCGGCAGCCGGTTCCTATGCCAAGCCGCTGGTCGATATGCTGGAGTCGCTCAGTCGGGTTGTGTTTCGCATGGTCGACATAGTGATGCGAGTTGCTCCCATCGGAGCATTCGGGGCGATGGCGTTCACGATCGGCAAATACGGCTTGTCTTCGCTCGGGCCGTTGCTGAAACTCATCGCATCGTTCTGGACGACATCCATCCTGTTCGTTGTTGTGGTCTTTGGGGCGGTGGCGTGGATGGCCGGATTCAGCTTGATGAAGTTTCTGAAATACATTAAGGAAGAAATCCTTCTGGTGCTGGCGACTAGTTCGTCCGAGACAGCGATTCCTACCCTGATGGAGAAGCTTGAAGTTTTGGGCTGTTCGCGCTCGCTCGTCGGACTGATTGTTCCTACGGGCTACACGTTCAACACCGACGGCAGCGCTCTCTACATGACGATGGCTGCGCTCTTCGTCGCACAAGCAACGAATACGCATCTGACGCTGTTGCAGCAGATGACAATCTTCTCGGTGGCGATCCTGACTTCGAAGGGAGCAAGCGGAGTGCAGGGAGCCTCGTTCATCGCACTGGTCGGAACCTTGAGCGTAATCCCGACTATTCCAGTCGCGGGGATGGCGCTCATCCTCGGCATCGACCGCTTTATGAGCATGTTTCGCGCGCTCGTGAATATGATCGGCAACGGCGTCGCGACTCTGGTCGTAGCCCGCTGGGAACATGAACTGGGGCGGGAGACCCTACAGCGGAATCTCGCGTAGATCCGAACTGCTTTGTGGCGACCTCCTCCTCTCGCTAGCGTCGCATAGAATGGGCGGCATGAGTTTCTGCCTTGGAACTTCTCTCCCGCGTCGAAGACTGCTCCGCATATTTTTGCTCGGATCGATCGGCGTAACGATGACCGCGCTTGCCTTCGGTCAGGAAGCTTCGAACCCCGCAGAGAATCCTGCAGTCGTTCCCTTAGATCGACTCAGCGAGCCCTGGTGGGCCGAACGACACAAAGTGGTACTCGAAGCTGCGCGGCAGCATCCTGACGCGCAGCTTCTACTGATCGGCGATTCCATCACCAACAATTACGACAAAGCAAATCTGCCTGATGAGAACTTTCAGCCGACATGGAAACAGTTCTACGAACCGCGGAAAGGGTTGAATCTCGGCTTCAGCGGCGACACGACGGCCCACCTTCTTTGGCGTTTGAATCATGGCGAGGTCGACGGACTCCATCCGAAAGCTGTTGTATCTGCTGATCGGAACCAATAATACCGGGCATTACAACCAAAGCGCCGAGGAAACAGAGACTGGTATTGACGCAGTCATTGCCGATCTTGAGGATCGCCTTCCTGAAACGAACATTCTCTTGCTCGGGATTCTGCCGAGCGACATCTCTGACAGCAAGACGGAGCGCGACCGAGCTATCAACCAGTACCTCGCAATTTGCTATGGCGAAAATCCACGCGTCAGCTATCTCGATATCAGTTCGATCTTTTATAAGAACGGCGCGTTTGATTCTGCCCTGTTCTACGATCCGCGGCTTCCACAGCATGGCAAGCCGCTCCACCCAGATACGAATGGCCAGCGGATGATGGCCGAGGCGATCGAACCGACCCTCGCGAAGTTGATGGGCGATCCGCCTCGCGTACCACTCACATCGATGACGGATATCAATACTGCGATCATTCCCGTGCCGCGATGGAGCAGGACATCTACGACTGGTATGCGAGACACCATGCCGAGATCGAACTTAAGAAGACTCTGAAGCCGCGCCTAGTTCTGATTGGTGACTCGATTACGCACTTCTGGGATGGTCTGCCGAGGAGCAGTGAAGTCAACGGGCCGACTGCGTGGCAGCGAGTTTTCGGCAACATGCCGGTTCTGAACATGGGATTTGGCTGGGACCGCACCCAGAACGTTTTATGGCGGCTTCGGCAAGGCGAATTCGATGATCTCCGTCCGGAGTGGGTCGTGCTGATGATCGGCACCAACAACCTCACCGGCACAGATCATGCGCGCGCCAACACTCCGGAAGAGATCGTCGACGGCATCGACGCGATCATCAGGAGATTCGCCGGCGTTCGCCGGAAAGCCGCATCATTGTCATGGCGATCCTGCCTCGCGGACAAAAACCGAACGATCCACTGCGTGCTCCAATCCAAGCGACCAATCGCCGACTGGCAGAGCGTTTCGCCGCAAACACTTCTGTCACTTATGTCGACATTGGTGCTTCTTTTCTAGCGCCAGATGGTTTACTTCCGCCGGGCATGATGCCGGACGGCACTCATCCCAGCGACGCGGGATACAAAATATGGGCCGATGCTTTGATCAAGGCTGGGGTAAAACCGTAGGAACGGAGCCAGTTATGCATGGAAGAGCTTGTGCTCGTCACCGGCAAAACTGCCGGGCTTGGTCAAATCGGCTTCGGTGGCTAGCCTAATCGTCTGACCGCCGCCGATGGTGCAAGCTTATGACGGGGTCGCTTCGCTTCGCTCTGGATGAAGACAGTGATTTGAGACTGGTTCCGAAATGGCACGTAACCCTTTCGTAACCCTCCTGGGTGCACATTTTTTGTTGCACTTTAATATTAGTGAAATATCTTCCATGTAGCCTGTATTCCAGGAGGCCGATCATGGGTGCAGCCCGCGTAGCGAAGTCTTTGCCGCTGCAAAGTGGCCGCCATCTGTTACCGGCGCAAGGGCACCGCGGTCGAGTTCCTTCTGGTTAATACCAACGGCGGCAACAAGTGGACTTTCCCCAAAGGATCGACAGAGCCTCGGCTCTCTCACAGTCAGGCTGCTGAACGCGAAGCGGCGGAGGAGGCTGGCGCGCTCGGCACGATCGAGCCGCGACATTTTCATCTCTACATCCATTCGAAGGGTGTCTTCTGGCAGCCTGGTGGCGTGCAGGAATTCGTCGTAAAGGCATTTCTGATGGAGATTCACCAGATGCGCAAGCCGGACGAGTCAAATCGACGCCCAACCTGGTTCAGTCCCGAAGAAGCCAAGCGCCGCTTGGCAAAGGGACGCGAAGTAAAGTACTTCCGCGAACTCGAAGCAGTCATCGATCGCGCCATGGAACGAATCCAGTTCCATCACGAACTCTGGGGAGCCTATCCCAGCGCCCGCAATGCCCGTCCCGCCGCGAAAGATCCCATCGCTACCGCAGTTTGGCCGTAATTCTTCGCCGTACGCCTGTCTCCCGATCTTCCCGGCCCCTGTTACGATAATTCCAGTCCCATGATCCAGCTTTCCGGCGCCGGAAAACGCTTCGGCCACAAACTTCTATTCGAAAACGTCGACTGGTTGATCACCAACCGCGACCACATCGGCCTGGTCGGCGGCAACGGCACCGGCAAGTCCACGCTGATGAAGATTCTCGCCGGCATGGACACCTTCGATTACGGCGTCGCTGATTGTCGCCAAAGGGACGTCCGCCGGATATCTGCCGCAAGATGGATTGACGCTCTCGGGTCGCACGGTTTTTGCCGAGTGCATGTCGGTTTTCGACGATCTGCGCGCTATGGAGACGGAACTCGAATCTCTAATGCACAAGCATGGCGGAGATCGACCACACCAGCGCGGAATATTCAGCTGTCGCCGACCGCTACCAGCGCGTCGAACATGAGTTTCGCACTCGCGACGGGTATTCGATCGAAGCAGAAGTGGGCCGAGTCCTGATGGGATTGGGATTCGGGAAGGAAGACTGGCCGCGGCTGACCGATGAATTTTCCGGCGGATGGCAGATGCGCCTCGCGCTGGCCAAACTGCTGCTGCAGAAGCCGAACCTGCTGTTGCTCGACGAGCCGACAAACCACCTCGATCTCGAAGCCCGCAACTGGCTGGAAGAATACTTAACCGAGTACCCCTACGCGTTTGTTCTGATTTCGCACGATCGATACTTTCTCGACATAACGGTCGATAAGATCGCCGAGATCTGGAACAAGCGCTTCTGGTTCTACACCGGCAACTACGACAAATTTCTTTGCCAGAAAACTCAGCGCAACGAGCAGTTGCAGGCGGCCTATAGCAACCAGCGCGACCGCATCGAGCAACTCGAAGTCTTTATCAACCGCTTCCGCTACCAGGCGACCAAAGCCAAGCAGGTGCAAAGCCGCATCAAGGAACTGGAAAAGATTGAGCGGATCGAGGTTCCTCCGGAAGAAAAGACAATTCATTTCTCGTTTCCGCAGCCTAAGGCCAGCGGCCGCATCGTTGCCGAATTCGAAGGCGTAGCGAAGAGCTTACGAGAAAAACGGCGTCTCGAAAGAAGTCTTCCGCGACGTCAGCTTCATGATCGAGCGCGGGGACCGTATCGCCTTGGTGGGCGTCAATGGCGCGGGAAAATCCACGCTGATCAAGTTGCTCGCCGGCACGGAACCGCTCAGTCGGCGGCGAATTTCGCCTCGGCCACAACGTGCTCGTCCGATTACTTCGCGCAGGATCAATACAAAGAACTCGATCCCGATGCCCGCATTCTCGACGATCTAGGAGCGATGTCGCCGCGCTCGACCGAAACCGAGTTGCGCAGCCTGCTCGGATGCTTCCTGTTCTCCGAGGACGATGTCTTCAAGAAGATCGGCGTGCTCTCCGGCGGCGAGCGCGGACGCTACGCTCTTCTACGTCTGCTTCTCCATCCGGCGAATTTTCTGCTGCTGGACGAGCCGACCAATCACCTCGACCTGCGCGCCAAAGATGTCCTGCTCGATGCGCTGATGAAGTACACGGGGACGGTTGTCTTCGTCTCGCACGACCGCTATTTCATCGACAAGCTGGCAACGCGGGTATTCGAAGTCGGCGGCGGCAAAGTCGAAATCTTCCCCGGCAACTATGAAGACTATCTCTGGCGCAAGCAGGGTGGCCAACACGTCGCTCCCACGTTGGACGATGTTCCCGGAGTGGTCTTAGCGAAGGCCGACCCCGTCAAATCAGCTCCGGCTCCGCCGACCAATGGCGATCACGGCGGGCTCACCGCCGCAGAATCGCCGAAAAAGCGCCTGAACCCGATCAAGCGCAAGCAGATGGAAGACCGCGTTCACGAGCTCGAAGAAGAAATCAGCCGGACGGAGGACGCCATTGCGCGCCTCGAAACTGCGCTGCAGAGCTTCGTCAGCGCCGAAGAAAGCCAGCGCCAATCGGATGAATTGAGTCAGCACAAATCGAGTCACGCGGCGCTCGTCAAGGAATGGGAAGGGAAGTCGAAAGAATTAGAATTGTCCGAGTAAGCGAAAGAAATGGAGGATCCTTCGCGTCGCTTGAAGAGGGATCCCATCAAGATAGCGAGGTTTTGCAGCAAAAACCGAATCCCAGCTACGCTCCGCGCCCGTACACCATCTTCCGTAATCTCTCTTGTCGTCTTACCTCTGTGCGATAGTCAGGTTGGCCAAGTGGCCAGCAACCGCCGAAGGCCAAAATTTCAAAAGACCAACCGCATCGGAGCGGCTTTAGAAACGCCGCGGCGGAAACCCAAGGAAGGTCGCATGCTTCAGTCGTCGGAGAACTCATTCAACCAGAAGTCCGGCTCGCCGGCTTCCAACCCCAACGCTTATAACCCCGCAAAGAACGTTACCGCTCCCGTCGATCAAGCGACCATCGGCCGCACTTTGGTCATCAAGGGCGAAATCAGCGGCTCTGAATCCCTCTACATCGATGGCCGCATCGAAGGCAAAATCACCATGCCCGAGAGCCGCGTCACCATCGGCCGCAACGGCAAGGTCGATGCCAGCATCCAGGCCCGCGAAGTCGTAATTATGGGCAAAGTCACCGGCAACATCGAGTGCAGCGACCGCGTTGATATCCGCGCTGAGGGCTCCGTGCACGGCGACATCTCCACCTCGCGCATCAGCGTGGAAGACGGCGCCTCGCTCAAGGGCGGAATTCAGGTCCGCAGCGAAGGCAAGCAGGGACAGTCCAAGCAAGAGCAGAAGCAGGAACAGCCGAAGGCGATGGCCGCAGCCGCCAACGCATAATCGGCCGCAATTTGTCGAGCAGAACGAAGGGCACGCTTAAATGCGTGCCCTTTTGTCTTGATGCTGCCTCTATACTCGAGCAAAACGTTCGAAAACCCGACCTCTACGGTTACTTCTTCTCCCCCGGCCTGAAGTCGAGCGACGCCGAATTCATGCAATATCGCAGACCCGTCGGCGCCGGACCATCCTCAAACACGTGTCCCAGGTGCGCGTCGCACTTGGCGCAGCGGACCTCGGTTCGCACCATGCCGTATGCCGTGTCCCGATGCTCGACCACTCGCCGCCCTCGGCCGGCTTGTAGAAACTCGGCCAGCCCGTGCCCGGAATTGAACTTCGTCTGCGAATCAAACAGCGGCGTGCCACAGCACACGCAGTGATACATCCCCGGCTCTTTCGTATTCCAGTATTTCCCGGTAAACGCACACTCGGTGCCGGCCTCGCGCGTCACGTGATACTGCTCGTCCGTCAGCTGCTTCTTCCACTCGGCTTCTGTCTTGGTGACTTTTTCTGCTGTCTTTTCAGCCATAAAATCCGCTCCACATTCAATAGTTTTTGTCGTGATAGTTAGATGTTGGAAGAGCGAAAAAGTGACACTCGCGTACGTCCGAACGATGTGCTATTTCTCCACCTGATCCCCCACTTTGCGATACTTTCCGCGAAAGAACAGCAGAGGCTCTCCATCCCGCACCACCACCTCTTCGACCTCGGCAATAAAGATGGTATGGTCTCCGGCCGCTTGCGCCGAGTGCAGGCGGCATTCGAGATACGCCAGCGCCCCGTGCAAGACTGGAGTTCCGTGCGCTGTGCGGTCAAAACGAGCGCCAGCCTCGACCTCGGCATTCTCATGGTCGCGCTCGGGACGGGCGTAGTATTCCGAGATCCCTCTGTGGTCCTCACAAAGCACATTGATCCCAAAACGCTTCTTGGAGTGAAGATGAGCGTGCGTGCGCGTGGTGTGATCCACGCAAACCAATACCAGCATGGGATCGAGCGAGACCGAGGCAAAGGCGTTGGCCGTCATCCCGTGAACCTCGCCATCCAGGTCGACAGTGATGATCGTCACTCCAGTAGCGAAACACCCCATTGCTCTACGGAACTCGGCAGAATTCAAGCTCATCGTCGATTTATGCTTCTGTTTGTGTGTGAAGCTGGGCCTTTTGGATCCGCTCCCGCACGAAACGCTACATTACCACGGCCCGTTGTATCATTCGATGGAATGGCCGTCACCTCCATTGCGCCTTCCGTGCCCATTTCCCGCGAGGAAGCCGTACGCGCGATTCGCTGCTCAGACGACGAGCTCCCCGAACTCCTCGCCGCCGCGCTCGCTGCGAAGGAGCGCTTCAAGCCCGGCGTCATCACATATTCGCGCAAGGTCTTTCATTCCGCTGACTAACCTTTGCCGGGACTATTGCGGATACTGCACCTTCCGTCGCGATCCCGGCGAGCATGGCGCGCACACGATGACGCCGGAGGAGGTTCTGGCCGTCGCCCGTGAAGGCGAAAAGCTCGGATGTACCGAAGCCCTGTTCAGCCTGGGAGACAAGCCAGAACTACTATTCCCCGAAATGCGGGAAACGCTGCGGCGCTTGGGCTACAAGTCCACGCTCCACTATCTCGAGGCCATGTGCGAACTGGTTCTGCAAGAGACAAATCTGCTCCCGCATCCCAATCCCGGCTTACTTAGCGCCGAGTGGATCTCCCGGCTCTCAGAGGTTTCTCCAAGCATGGGACTCATGCTAGAAACTACCAACGCTTCGTTGCTCGCACCCGGTGCGGCCCACGATAACGCTCCAGACAAGCTGCCCGCCAAGCGCCTCCGCACGATTGAAGAAGCGGGCAAAAGGAATGTCCCCTTCACTACCGGTCTACTGATCGGCATCGGCGAATCGCCCGAGGACCGCGTCGATACGCTGCTCGCTATTCGCGACTTGCACGAGCGTTACGGCCACATCCAGGAAGTAATCGTTCAAAACTTCCGCGTCAAACCCACAATCCCGATGGCCCACTGGACCGAACCTTCTCACGGCGAAATGCTGCGTGCAGTGGCAGTAGCTCGGTTGTTACTCCCTGACGTCAATATTCAGGCGCCGCCCAATCTCTCGGCACCTTACTATGATGACTTGATGGACGCCGGCATCAACGATTGGGGAGGAATTTCGCCCCTGACCCCTGACTTCATCAATCCCGAGAAGCCATGGCCGCACCTCGAGCAACTGCGCCTGCACACAGAGGCCAAGGGGTTTGCATTGCGCCAGCGGCTGCCCGTCTATCCGGAATTCATCTCGGCTGTGACGTCAAGACCGGGCCTGCTCGCCGATAAATTACGGACGGCCGCGGGCGATGACGGCCTGTCGCGGAGGGCGGCATGATTTGCGTCCTCAGCGGAGGCACCGGCGGCGCCAAGTTTGTCGACGGCCTGCGCCAAGTCATGCCCGCCGAAGAGATAGTGCTGATCGTCAACACGGGCGATGACTTGCTCTGGTGGGGGCTTTATGTTTCTCCCGACATCGACTCCATCACCTACGTTCTCTCGGGAATGCTCAGCCGTGAGCGCGGATGGGGCGTAAAGGGCGACACTTTCCTCTGTCTGCAAGCCATGGGACAGCTCGGCGAGCCGACCTGGTTTCATACCGGCGACCGCGACCTCGCCATGCACTTGCTGCGTTCGCGATTGCTTGCGGAAGGCAAGACTCTTTCCGAAGCGACGGCGGTCATCTCCGACAAGCTCGGCGTGAAGGCAAAAGTGCTCCCCATGAGCAACTCGCGCGTCGAAACTCGTGTCGACACGCCTATCGGTGAATTGAGTTTTGAAGAGTATTTCGTACAGCGCTGGTATCAGGATCCGGTGAACTCTGTGCGCTTCGCCGGAGCTTCTGACGCGGAGCCCGCCCCAGGAGTGATCGACGCAATTGTTTCGGCTGACGCTGTGATCGTCGCCCCAAGCAATCCCGTCACCAGTATCGGGCCGATCCTGGCTGTGCCCGGCATTCGCGACGCTTTGCTGCGCGCGCGCGGAAAAATCGCCGCCGTCAGCCCCATCGTGGGCAACGCTCCAGTTGCCGGGCCTGCCGGCATTCTGATGCAGGCGCACGGATTCCCTTGCTCGATCGCCGGCGTTGCACAAGCCTACGAAGACTTCCTCGACGTGTTGGTCTGCGATTCGCGTGATGCCCGCGCGGCAGAAGGTGTCCGCAAGAACGGCCTGCGCGTGCAATGTGCACAAACCATCATGCGCAGCGCCGACGATAAGGCCGCCCTCGCACGCGAAGTACTCTCGTCAATATCCGGCGGGCTGACCAAGAGCGCGCCTGCCGGAGGCACTGCATTCCGGCGTCTGGAACCTTCGTCGTGATTCTGGTTCCGATCAAGAACACGGCGCAGGCGAAACAGCGACTGGCTTCCCTGCTCGATCAGCCTTCTCGCACCAAGCTGGCGCAAGCCATGCTCTCCGACGTGATGGCCTCGTTGAACGACTGGAAGAATCGGCCCGAGGTGGGCATCGTCACCGGCGATCCATTCGCAACCAAGCTTGCCGTCGAATATGGTTTTGAAGTCATCGCCGATCCTGACAATCCGGGAGAAACCGGTGCGATCGAGATGGCCACCCGCATTTGCGTCGAGCGCGGCATCGACAACACATTGGTGGTTCCAGCCGACATTCCACTCATTCAGGCATGGGAGCTTGAAGAAATTCTTAAGCAGGCCCCAGAAGAAGGAAGCGTTCTGGTCCCAGCGGGGGACGGACGAGGCACCAACGCCGCCTTCCGACGTCCAGCAGATCTATTCCCACTACGCTTTGGGAACGACAGCTTTAAACCGCATCACGCTGCCGCCCAGGCAACCGGCAAGCCCTGCGTCGTGCTGAATTTGCCGGGAATCGCGGTCGATGTCGATGATCCATCGGACCTGCAGCGTCTTCTATCTCTTCCCGGCGACACCCGCGCTCAACGTCTCGGGCGCGAATGGAATCTCGCCAATCGACCCCTGGTCACGAAGTCGGACGCATTATGACTAAGGCGATTCGAAAGAAGCCGCCCTCTGAGAGTCGCCGGAAAGGCGAAGCGACGGAGATCCGCCTGATCCCCATTCCCGTAGCGGCTGAAATTGTCCCTGGCGACTCTCTGGCCGACACGCTTCTTGACTCTCTCCAACGTCGTCACCAGAAGTTTCAATCCGGCGACATTCTGGTCGTCAAACATAAAGTCGTTTCCAAGTCCGAAGGCTGCCTCGTCGATCTTGCGAGCATCACGCCGTCGGAGGACTCGATTGCTTGGGCGAAACAATACGACCTTGACGCTCGCGTTATTGAGCTTGCGCTGCGCGAAAGCCGCGCACTCATCCGCCGCAAGAACGGCGTGCTGATCACAGAAACAAAACACGGCTTCCTGTGCGCGAACAGCGGCATCGACGTATCTAACGTCGATGGAGGCCACACGGCCTTGCTGCTCCCGGAGGATCCGGATCGCTCAGCCGCGAACCTCCGCCGCGAACTGAAGAAGCGGACCGGTGTTTCCGTGCCCGTCATCATCACCGATAGTTTCGGGCGGCCCTGGCGCGAAGGCCTGACTGAATTCGCCATCGGAATCGCCGGAATGAAGCCAATCCGCGATGATCGCGGCCGGCGAGATTCTCATGGATACAAATTGAAAGCCAGCATCGAAGCCGTAGCCGACGAACTGGCATCTGCTGCCGGGCTGGTCTGCGGCAAGCTCAACCGGGCTCCGGCCTGCATTGTTCGAGGATTTCGTTACGAGCCCGGCCCGGGCGGAGTTCGCGATTTGCTTCGTCCTGCCGCAGCGACCTATTCCGCTGAAACTTCCGCTACACTGTAGGCACGTTGCCTGCGAGTCTTTCCTGCGGCAGTCCCTCGCTCAGCGCGACCCAGCAGGCTACGTCTCTACGGAGAGAACTATGAATCGCGAACTCGCCCCGTCGGAATTGGAAGCTTTCCCTTCGCTGGAATGGTCTGAAGTCGCGCCTCACCTCACTCCTGCACTCCGATGCTCACTTGAGAAAGTTCTCGATACACAGAATGGGGCGGACCTTTCTGTCGAAGAGTCCTACGCTCTGGCGAATTCTGCGGGAGACGATCTGCTTGGCTTGCTCTCCGCTGCCAATATTCTGCGCGCCGAACTCGTCGGCAACATCGTCACGTACGTGGTCAATCGTAATATCAATTTCACGAACATCTGCTTTGTGGGATGCAAGTTCTGCGCCTTCAGTCGAGGTCCTCGCGAATCAGACACATACTTCCTTACTCTCGACCAGATGGCCCAAAAAACCATCGAAGCCTGGCAATTGGGTGCGACGGAAGTTTGTATCCAAGGCGGACTGCCGCGAGATCTCCCCAAGTTTCATTACCGGGACATTCTGCGCGCCGTAAAGCAAGCCGTACCGCAGATGCACATCCATGCGTTTTCCCCGATGGAGATCGTCTACGGCGTCGAACTCACCGGGATGCCGCTCGCGGATTATCTTGCGATGCTGCGCGACAACGGTCTCGGCACGTTGCCGGGTACCGCTGCCGAAATTCTGGACGACGAAATTCGCCACATCCTCTCGGCGAACAAACTTTCAACGGCTCAATGGATCGAAGTGATTCGCACGGCGCATCGTTGCGGCATCCGAAGCACTTCAACGCTGATGTATGGGCACACGGAGACCCCTGCTCACTGGGTGCGGCAGATGCTGCCTGTTGCGAGAGATTCAATCTGAAACCGGCGGCTTCACGGAGTTTGTTCCCCTCGGATTCGTGCATCAGAACACGCTTCTTTTTCACCAGGGTTTGGCGCGTACCGGCCCTACCCTCGCCGAGCATCTGAAGGTTCACGCACTGGCGCGCGTTCTGCTCGCTGGATCGATCAACAACATTCAGGTTTCTTGGGTAAAGCTGAACCGCAAACTCTCTCAACTCTGCCTGCACGCCGGAGCGAATGACTACGGCGGTACTTTGATGGAGGAAAACATCTCGCGCGAAGCCGGTGCGACCGCTGGACAGTACACCAGTCCGGAAGATTTCCAGTCGCTGATTCTGGAAGCAGGACGCATTCCAGCGGAACGCAACACGAGCTACTCCCGCATCAACATCAAGGCTCCGTTGGATGAATTCACCGCCGAGCAAGCGTTCGAGGCTGAATTCGCATGAGTTCGGCTGCGGACAGGCCGGCTCGACCTATCGGCATCATTGGCGGCACAGGTCCTGCCGGGATGGGATTGGCGGAGCGATGGGCGCGTGCCGGAGAAGTTGTAATCATCGGCTCGCGCGACGGACAGCGCGCACAGCAGGCAGCCGCCTCCATTCAACACAAAGTCGGACCGCAAGCCAGCGTTACTGGAATGGAAAACAGCGCCGTCTGCGCTGCCGCCGATGTCCTGATGCTGACCGTTCCGTTCGAAGGACAAGCAGTTCTGCTGAAGCAACTGAAGCCCGCCATCACCGAAGGCAGCATCCTGATCGACGCGACCGTTCCGCTGGCAGCAGCGGTCGGCGGGCGGCCTTCGCGTCCGCTGGGAGTTTGGCAGGGGTCAGCGGCGCAACAAACAGCGGAACTGGTTCCGAAGGGGGTCAGCGTAGTTGCTGCCTTCCACAACCTATCCGCAGAACTGCTGAACGGCGACGCTCCCCTCGATTGCGACGTGATTGTGTGCAGCGACGATGCCGACGCTTCGCAACTCACTCGCGAACTGGCAGCAAAGATTCCGGGTGTCCGCGCTATTGATGGCGGCAAACTCGAAAATGCACGCATCGTCGAGCAGATCACCGCATTGCTCATCGGTCTGAACATCCGCCACAAAGGGCACTCGGGAATCCGCATCACCGGCTTGCCACCGAGTGCCTATCGCTGACCACAGAAATCATGGACTACCACTTTTGAGCCAGAACCACAATCTCGACGCCACGTGGCAATATCACAGCGGCACCAAGCACTCCCATCTCAGCGTGCGGATGGATCCCCATGTCCTTGATTGGGACAACAAACCTCTTTTATTCAAAATCTATCCGACCTTGGAAGTTCTTCGCCTCCCCAAAGATTTCCATGAGACGGGAAGTCCCGCGCTCTCCGCAATTGCCGCCCCGAATTCCGCAGCGGAAGGGAACTCCGTTCCAGACCTCGAGACGCTCGCACAATTACTGTTCTTCTCCGCGGGAGTGACGAGGAGCAAGAAACATGCGCAGGGAGAAACTTTCTTTCGGGCAGCCGCTTGCACAGGCGCACTCTACGAGATCGAGCTCTACGTTGTCTGCGCTGATCTGCCGTCGAAAGATCAGCGTCCCACCGATCCTCCTGCCTTGCCAGCCGGGGTTTATCACTTTGGCGCCGCCGAATTCGGGTTGCGCCAGCTCCGGTCAGGCGACTTTCGCCAAGCAATCGTCGAGGCTGCAGGCGGAGAACCTTCTCTGGCCCACGCGCCCGTAATTGTGATCTGCACCGGGACATATTGGCGCAACGCGTGGAAGTATCGCTCCCGCACCTATCGACACTTCGGATGGGACAACGGGACGATCCTCGCTAATCTGCTGGCCATGTCGTCGGCCTCAAAGCTTCCAGCGAAGATCATTACCGGATTCGTCGATTCTCAAGTCAACACTCTTCTGGGCCTTGATACCAAGCGCGAAGTTGCGTTTTCTCTCGTCTCCGTCGGATGCACGAGTTCGCCGACTCCGAAGTCGCCTGCCATTGAGAAGATTGAGTTGCCTGTCGTCGCCTACTCAGAAAAAGAAGTCGACTATCCGGCGATGCGCAAGATGCACGAGGCCTCGTCGCTCGACTCGGCGGAAGAGGTGGCGGCATGGCGCGGCAAAACGCCGCCCCATCCGAGCGCATCGGCGAAAGGAACTGCGACCGAGCTCCGCCCACTGGATGATTCTGCTGCTCCCGACACGATCGAGAAAGTTATCTCGCGCCGCGGTTCGACAAGACAATTCTCACGCGATCCCTTAACGCTGGCCCAACTCTCCACGATTCTGGACCGACCAACGCGTGGCATTCCAGCTGACTTCCTGGACCCTTCGGGAGCTCGTCTGAACGATCTCTACTTGATCGTGAACAACGTGGTCGGCCTTAGCCCCGGATCTTACTTCTACCGCTGGGAAGAGAACCAGCTCGAACTACTGAAGTCCGGCGATTTCCGCGACAAGGCCGGATATCTCGGACTCGAGCAGCAGATTCCCGCCGACGCCGCGGTCGATGTCTTTTTTCTCGCCGACTTGAAGAAAATTTTGGGGCGCTACGGAAACCGGGGATATCGCGCGGCGCAATTAGAAGCTGGAATTCTGGGTGGGAGAATGTACCTTGCCGCCTACTCCCAGAAGCTCGGCGCCAGCGGTCTGACTTTCTATGACGATGATGTCGTCAATTTCTTCTCGCCGCATGCCCGCGGAAAGAGCGCGATCTTCTTAATGGCTCTTGGACGGAGCGTCGCTCGTAAATGAGACTTCGATCGATTAAAGCGGCGTCGTCATCTCTTCGGCAGGTTCGCCGCCCGCCATCGCCTGAGCGATGATCAACTGCCGAGCTTCGACGCGGATCTTCGGCAATTGCACGCTAAACCACCATGCGCCCATCACCGAAGCAAACCCGCCAATGGCGACCGTCCATGGTGCACCCAGACGGTCGGAGAGTGCGCCGCCCAGGAGCGCTCCAACGGGGGCCATTCCCATAAACATCATCGAATACACCGCCATAGCGCGGCCTCGGAGCGCATCCGGAACCATCACCTGAATCAGCGTGTTCGAGGAAGCCATCTGTAGCATGATGAAATATCCGGCCGGCAGCAATAGAAACACGGATAGCCAGAATGATTTGGAGAATGCGAACAGAATCAAGCTGATACCGAACCCAGCGCAGCAGTTGGTGATCCACCTGCCTAACCCTTTAACACCCGAGCGGACAGCAAGAGTCAGGGCCCCCAGCAGCGCCCCTACACCTGCTGCACCCATCAGGATTCCAAGGCGAACGGCTCCCAGGTCGTGCGATCCGATCAGCGTGGCAAACTCCTGCCCGCCATTGCGCAAAATCCTGTCCGCA
This sequence comes from uncultured Acidobacteriota bacterium, assembly GCA_963793945.1. GTDB lineage: Bacteria > Acidobacteriota > Terriglobia > Terriglobales > Acidobacteriaceae > Sulfotelmatobacter. Next base: position 74,767 of record CAWCCE010000012.1, read on the forward strand.
AAAATCGGCATCAGCACGACATAGGGCATGCCCGTTACACTCACCAGACCGAGCAGTATCAGCAATGCGCGAATCGGCGCTGTACGGCTGACGAATTGAAATCCCTCGATGATATGTTCCATCGGCGATGAGTGCAGCGACGCCTTCGCTGGCGCGTGCACTTTCATCAGCAGCAGCCCTATGATCACGGCGATATAACTCACTGCGTTAGCGAAGAAACACCAGCCCTCGCCCAACCGCGCGACTAGAACGCCCGCCACGGCCGGACCGATCACGCGCGCTCCGTTGAACATCGATGAGTTCAAGGCAATGGCGTTCATCAGGTCATCTTTCCCGACCATATCAACCAGGAAGGCCTGACGGCCTGGGATATCAAATGCGTTCACCACTCCCAGGAGCGCGGCAAGAACAAAAATGTGCCATACCTGCACTCTGTGCGTCAGGGTGAGCGCCGCCAGAGCAAAGGCAAGAATCATCGACGCGACTTGGGTAGCGATGACGATGCGCTGCCGGTTTCCTCGATCCGCGGCGATACCCCCCAGCGGCGCCACCAGAAACACGGGAATCTGGCTGGCAAATCCCACCGACCCCAGGAGCAACCCCGAACCAGTCAGCCGGTAAACCAGCCAGGACTGCGCCACAGTCTGCATCCATGTGCCGATCAGCGAAATCAGCTGTCCACTGAAGAAAAGCTGGAAGTTGCGGTGGCGCAGGGCCCGTCCAGCAGCCTGCCAGTTCAGCTTGCGGCTGGCGGCTTGCGCAGCGACCGCTGGTTCGTTCTCTTGGATGGACTCTTTCGAATCAGCCACTGTAAGTTCTTTGGATGAGACTGTACAACCGTTAGAACCACTATATCGCGGTGCTCAGAGGCTGAGATCGCCGCGGGTAACGGCTAGTTTTCCACAACCTTAAGGGCCCAGCACGGCAAGCCAAGACTGTTCTCGAATCTCAAAGAAAGGGGGAAATACCCCTTTCGAAATCCTGCCCGCAAAAGTAAATTTGACTTCTCTTACGGCGTATTGTGAGCTAAAGTAGCCACCTGCATTTGCGGCGATTCGCAAGGCAGTCGCCTTTATGACTACGCCTCCACTTCGGGTTGAACGCCGTGTCGGACAACGCTTTCCATACTTGTTAGCTGTATCTCTGCGTGAACCGGCAACCTCCCTTGAGGGCGTTGGGGTTACCCAGGATCTCAGTTCTCGAGGGGTCTTCTTCTTCACCGATGTCCAACTGGCCGAGGGTGCCGAAATCGAACTCACTCTTCGAATGCCCTCCGAGATTACTTTGGGTGAAAGCATGCCGGTGCGTTGCCGGGCTCGCGTTCTCCGCATCGTGCGGCCGAATGGCGGTCCTTCTGGCACGTTGGGAGCCGAACCCAAGATCGGAGTCGCAGTTCGCCTCGAGAACTACGAATACTTGTCGATGTCATCGGAGTCATCGGCCAACTTTGCCCGCATTTCCACTCTTCATCCCGATCGCGCCGAAGAGCGTTCCACAGTCCATTCCACCGCTCGTCCAACGGTCGATTAACTCTAACCGGGCTGCCGCAGATGCTTAAATTCATCCCGCTTATCTGCCCGACTTTTCAACGTTACAAGACTGGCTTACAATTGTTCGCAACGAGCCGGTAGACCTCCAGGCAATCCCAGCGTCCTGACGTTTTCCTTGGCCCTCAAAGTAGTTTCTGTGGGTTGTCGCGAGGATCGCCTGCCCGTTCACGGTTCTTTACGGTTACCTAGGTCACTTGGCGGAGAGTACCTTCTCTTTCTAACATGCAGACACCGATAGAAATTAGCGAGAACCGCGCTATGCATGGGATCGCAGTTGCCCTCCTGACCGAGGACCGGGACCACCTATCCACGCTGCAAAATCGACTGGAAGCGACGCGCCTGGGAACAGCCGTGTTCAGCCATGTCGGATTCCCCACGAGTCCGACCGACTCGATTTTGCGCCAGCTTCAAGATTCGCGCGCCGAAGTCGTGATCGTCGATATCTCTTCGCTTGATGCGCAACGTGCCATCCGCACGATTGAACTCATTCGTGCCACGACTCTGCAAATTGCCATCTTCGCCAACGGAGAAATGACGCAGCCGGCGACAATCGTCGCGAGTATGCGCGCGGGCGCGGGAGAGTATCTGGAAGATTCGGCGGGTTCAGAGGCTCTGCTGGAAGCATTGACGCGGTTCAGTTCTTCGCGCACGCGCTCTCTTGGCGGTGCCGGCAAAGCTCGCGTATTCACGTTTCTCAGCGCGAAAGGGGGCGCAGGCTGCACAACCGCCGCAGTAAATACTGCGTTGGCGCTGCAGCAGTCTCATGGCGATGTAGTTCTACTCGACTTCGCGCCCATCGGTCATGCCGCACTGCATCTCAACCTGCGACCTCAATTTGGAATTCTCGACGCTCTGCAGAATCTGCATCGCATGGACGTTTCTTTGCTCGACGGTCTGATGACGCCGACCAAAGAGGGTTTGCATCTTCTCGCCGGACCCGCGCAACCGTACCCCACGGAACCAACCCCGGGAGAACTGGCTCGCCTGTTTGATCTGCTGGTGAACCATTACCGGTTCGTGGTGGTCGACGCCTCGAGCCGGCTGGATCCAACGACGCGGCTGCTGTCCGATCTTTCGAACGCGGTGCTGGTTGTCGCGCAGACCGATGTTGTTTCCTTGTGGAGCGCTGGAAGGATTCATGCATTTCTCGAGGAAGGCACCGGTCGCGACCGCCTCCGCATGGTTCTGAATCGCTATAAGAAAATTCCTGGCTTCACGGACGACGACGTCCAGCAAGTAACGAACTGCAAAGTTTTGTGGAAAGTGCCGAACGCGTACCAGTCCATCTCGCCTTCGATCGATCACGGCACTCCGGTCGTCCTGCAGGAAGGCCCCGAGATCAGCCGCTCCTATCGTTCCCTGGCGGAAACTTTGGCGGATGCCTCCTCGAATTCGGAGGGCAGCCCTGATTTGGTCTACAGTCACGAAGGCGCTCGCAAGAAGCTTCCCGGCCGCCTGAATCTCTCTCCGATTCGCGCCGGTCAGTAATCTCTCTCAAGAAATTGTCTTATTGCCGAACGTCCGGCGACGGCGAAGCATCCTGCGGAAACAATTTGAAAATAACATCCCGCGAGTGTGACGTTACTTTCTTGTTCACGTCGCTCACGTTTTCGGTCAATGTCCCTTTGATAACGAAATAAGCGTCGTCTCCCGGATTCTTTCCTTCGCCGCGTTCCACCGAGCCCTTAAAGTCGAATCCCACACCATGAACCAATTCGGTTGTGAAAGCCAATTTGCTTCCTTCAAGCTTTCCTGTCTTGAAAAACTGATCGAGAAACGCTCCCTTATCGCTGTCGCCATCTCCGTACCGGGAAATGAAGCCGGTGACGCGCCCCTCATCCTCCACCGTGATCTGCACAAATTCCCCTTCTTTCAGGAAGGTGTACATGCCGGAAACCCCTTTAGCATCCTTCTCCCCCTCGGGGACCGGGGCCGGCTTGGCTGCGGCATCCGCTGGAGGTCTCGCATCCTGCGCGGCTAGCCCAGGTGTCATCCAAAACGCCGAGACCCACAGCATCAATAAGACGGTTACGATTCTCTTCATGGTCAGCGCCCCGCACCATCGTACTACCGGCCCGGCATGCGCCACCACTTGGTTGGGCACAAAACAAAAAGGCTCCAGCCGAAGCTGAAGCCTTGCGATGAAAAAGAGATGCTATTTCTTTGTCGCCTTGCCATCCATAAACGTCGTCCACGTTGTGCCGTCCATCGATATTTCGAACTTCATGTTGTAGTTCGTGGGCGACAGCACCTTGATCGTCATTTTCTGTTTGATATCCTGCCCACCATAATTTTGTGAACTGTTCCATGTCCATGTATCGCCACTCACGGCCCCCTTCGAACTCTCGCGACGGCCTTGGCTGTTGAATTCGTCATACGTGTACACGTTCTCGTCCGTGTTGTATCCCATGAACGAGGTTGCCTTGCCGTCGCCACCTAACTCGGGCGGCATCTTGAAATCCGAATGTCCGACGAGGAAGAAATTCCCGGGCATCCATTCGTTTGTATCGGTAGCCGTAAATTTCCCACCGGCTCCCCAAGGCCCCGGAGCGACGGTCGCTTCAGTCGTCCACGTTCCAACGAAGTAATCGAGTTTCTTGACCTCCGGGCCAGGCTTGGCCCCCATCTGCGCCCACGCCGATGCAGCGATCACAAGCAGGAACGGTACCAAAGCTATTTTGATTTTCACGGGAATGCTCCTCACCAAGACTTTTCTGACTCCTCTAGAGCCTAGCGAGCCAGCCTTGCTCTCGCCAGTGGGATTCGTCAACCCCGCGCGGTGACAATTGTCATGCGCGCCCGGTCGAGATCGGCCTCTCTACCAGTCTCCCCAGTGCGACGCCGTCATTTGCTGAAATTTCATCTTCCAGGCATCTCCCTGCTTCACCCATACGGTGCTGAAGTGCTGATATCGCGGAGGAGGTCCCTGATCCTCGGCCGCTGGCACACGCAAGACAACGTTGTATGTGACAATCCCCACGCCATCTCCGGCGGGAATGACTTTCATCTCGTATGGCATCACGTCGGTGCCGGGATCGCTGAACTGATCGATCATGTCTTGACGCTCGTACAACTGGCCGTCGAAAGCCACAAAAGTGAAATCGTCGGTGAGAGTGCGCTTGAAAAAGACAACGTCGCCCTTCTTGGCAGCCTCGATAAAGCTTTTCTCAGCCGTCATCAGCGTCTGCTCGAACGGACTGAGCGGCTTCGCTGGAGCGTTTGCAGTCTGCGCAATTCCGCAGAGCGTGAAGACCAACACCAAAGATGCTACTGTCAAAATTCTCATGAGTCCTCCATCCCGCCGCACAATGCTCAGTCGATCTGTTCAGCCACGCCCGGCAGTCCGTCGATACTCTGCCGATTTTTCTGCTGCCGGTAAATCTTCAGCCCGTCCGTTCCCGCGCTTCCGGCACCAGACCGTTAAGTCCACGTCCGCTCCGACTCGAACTTAAGCAGAGGCACACCGTACCCGCAGGAATCACTGATCCTCGTCACCTCGACCACGATGATCGCGCGGGTTCCAACCTGTTCGTGAAAATGAGTTTGCAGCTCGGCGAACTCCGCGTCGTGAGGTTCGACGGCTCGTCCGTGGCCATGGAGCCGCAAAATCTTTGGCGGCCCCTGAAATGCACAGAACATGATCGCAATGCGATGGTTTTCGCGAAGGTGCGCAATGGTCTCCACTCCACTGCCGAAGATGTCGAGATAGGCTACGGTCGTCGGACCCAAAATGCGGAATGTATCGAGACCCTTCGGCGACAGGTTCACATGCCCGTTCGCATCCAGCGGCGCTGTCGCCACGAAAAACATGGATTGCGCCTGAATGAAACGAGCGAGTCGACTCGCTGATCTCTGGATAGACTTTGGCCACGGCTACTCCCGAATCTTAAGCGGCAGCTCCGCCCGAGCCACGGACACCTGTTCTCCCGTAGTCAGATTCTTCAGAGCGAACGCGTCCGCCTTCACTTCATTCTCGCCAACGATCAGGATGTACTTCGCTCCCACCTTGGTCGCCGCTTCAAATGACTTCTTAAGCCGAAACGTATCGTCTCCCAGTTCGACGACCAGATCCTGCCTGCGCAATTCGCGCGCCAACTTGGCGGCTTGGGCATTCATCGATGCCATCGGAGCGATGTACACATCTGGCTTCCGCATCACGCTCTCCGCCGGCGTCTTCTCCTGCAGCGACAACACGAGCCGATCCTCGCCGATGGCGAATCCGATGCCGGGAGCGGCTGGTCCGCCGAGGGCCTCCGACAGCCCGTCGTACCGGCCTCCGCCGAGAATCGCATTCTGCGCACCCAGCGCACCGTGCGTGAACTCGAATGCCGTTCGCGTGTAGTAGTCGAGCCCCCGCACCAGCCGGTCGTTAACGTGAATCGAACCCCGACTTCCGTCAGGATGGCCTGTACCGCCTCAAAATGTTTGCGGGAATCTTCTCCGAGAAACTGTGTGATGCGCGGCAGTGTTTCGATGATCGGCTGATCCCCCGGCACCTTACAGTCAAACACGCGCAGCGGATTCGTCACAGCCCGCCGCTGGCAGTCGCCGCACATCTTTTCTTTCACCGGTTCGAGCGCCTTGCGTAGCGCCTCGTTGAACCGGACGCGGTCTGTGGGCGTCCCAACAGAATTCAGTTCGAGGTTCCAATCTGTGATTCCGAGCCGATCGAGCAGCGTAGCCAACATCTCCAGTATTTCGGCATCCCGCGCGGGCGACTCGCTGCCCGCAGAAGCAGGCCCAATGATTTCGGCGTCAATCTGGTAGAACTGGCGATATCGTCCCTTCTGCGGCCGCTCTCGCCGGAACATCGGCCCGATGCAATAAAGCTTGTTCAGTCCGCGATCGCCCAGCTTGTGCTCGATGTAGGCTCGGACGATACCCGCGGTAGCCTCAGGACGCAGCGTCAGCGATTGACCTTTGTCACTTTCCGCCCGTCCGCGATCTTCCCACGTATACATCTCTTTCGAAACAATGTCGGTCTCTTCGCCCACGCCGCGCGCGAACAGTTCTGTCGCTTCGAAAATCGGCGTGCGAATCTCCTGGAAGTTGTAAGCGCGAAACACGTCGCGCACCACAGCCTCCACAAAATTCCACAACGCCGTATCCGGCGGCAACAAATCTCTCGTCCCTCGAACCGCTTTAATCATTCCGCTCCCAATCGTCCCTTTTCCAACACTCTGTCATTTATTAGTAGTTTGTCATTCCGAGCGAAGCGAGGAACCTGCTGTTTCTCGCTCGCGAAACAGAATGACTCAGCTCGCTACTCGCAGCTCAGCGCTAATCGCAGCTTCATCGCTCCTTCAAATACTCATCCTTATACCCAAGATAATTCGTCGCGTACCTCATGATCGTCTCCTGGTCCGCGTCTTCTAGCTTGCGCCGAAACTTCCCCGGCGATCCCATCCACAGCGACCCCGGCTCAACCACAGTCTTCTCAGGAATTAGAGTCCCAGCCGCAATAATCGATCCGGCGCCGATCCGCGCGCCATTCAGAGATGATCGATCCCATCCCAATCAGGCAGCGATCTTCGATCACGCATCCATGCAGCGTGACCGAGTGTCCCACCGTCACGTATTCGCCCGAGATACACGCCCCACTGCTGCTTCATTCCGTGGAGAACGCTGTTGTCCTGCACATTGGAATAAGCGCCGATGCGGATCTCGTGCACATCGCCTCGCAGCACGGCGTTCATCCATATGGACGCATGCTCGCCCAGCGCCACGTCGCCGATGATCTGAGCGGACTCATCCACGTAGCAACTGGCCGGGATCGCAGGTCGAACGCCTTTGTAAGAGCGAATCACGATTCTTTTCAGAAGGAAATTGAAAATACCACGAGAGCGCAGTTCGGCGTAAGGGCGCGGCTCTTCTCACCCACGAATGCGCCTCCGTGCCCTCGTAGGTTGAGATGTTTTGCATTCCCAGACCGGGAACAATTCCAAACAAAAGTGCTCGCAATCACAGATCAAATCTCTTTCGAATGCTATACAAAGCATGGTTTCTCCTAATGCCGCGGAGAAATCACCCGGCCGCGTCCGTGAAAGCGCCCTCCGGTCCTTCTCCGCGCCTTTCCCGCTTCGCGTCCGGTTAACGCGCACCGGGACGTCCCTCCGAGCCTGATCTCGAACACAGGGGCGACCTCATGTCTCCGACGCGCATCTCGGTTCTTCTAATCGCCATCGCATTGATCACGATCCTGGTTGTGACCCGCTTAGCAGCCCAGGACTCGGCGACTGGAGCCTTCCGCGGCACTGTTCTCGATTCGACTGGTGGCCGCATCTCGCAAGCCTCGATCGTCGTCGTCAATACGGCGAATGGCACGCGTTACATCGCGACCAGCAACACCGAAGGACGCTTCGCTTTCGATCTGCTTCCTCCAGGCGATTACTCCGCTCGCGTTGAAGCGGCTGGCATGTCTCCGCAGATCACCCCTCAATTGCATGTGGACGTCGGCGGCACCGCCGACCTTGAGTTTCGCCTGCCCGTCGCCAAGGCGCAAGAGAGCCTCACTGTCTCGGCCGCACCGGCTCTCGTCGAAACTCAGCCCAGCGCCGTTTCGACACTTCTCGACGAGCGCGCCGTCAACGACTTTCCACTGAACGGCCGGCGCTTTTCCGATCTCGCCTTATTCTCTCCCGGAGTAACGCAGGATCCTCGCAGCCTAACTTCCGCCACCAATGGCGACCTCTCGTTTGGCGGCATTCGCGGATTCCAGAACAGCACCTTGGTCGACGGCCTCGACTTCAACAATGCTTTTTTCGCGCAGGCCCGCGGACGTTATCGCGCCCCCTATCAGTTCTCCACCGAAGTCGTGCAGGAGTTCCGCGTCTCTTCCAACGCTTACGGCGCTGAACAAGGACGCTCCGGCGGCGCAGTGGTCAATGTCGTCACCAAATCCGGGTCGAATCACCTTCACGGCACCGCTTTTTACTATTTGCGCGACAGTTCATTCGGCGCTGCCGATCCTTTCCTCGCGTTCAAGCCCCATAATCGCCAGCAGCAAGTCGGAGGAACCATCGGAGGCCCGCTCAAGCGCAACAAGAGTCTTCTTCTTTGCGGGATTCGACCAACACTTCTTTCATGTGCCAGACGTCGTCGAATTTCTGGACGGGAGCTCGCAAGTCATCCCTCAACCCGGCGGCCTCGCCACTCCCGGGGACTACGAGGCCACCGATCAAGCGCTTGTGTTCGCTGCGGCCGCACACCTGACTTCGCTCGCGGGAGAATATCCGGCTGCACAAATCGGTAACTCCTCCTTCGGTAAGCTCGACATCAATCTCACGCCTCGTAATCAACTCGCGTTGCGCGTGAGCACCACACGCTATTGGGGATCGAACAACGTATTCCTCGACCCGGGTAGCCCCGTCACGTACGACGCCATCAGCGACAATGGCGAAGAACTCGTCGCAACCGAGACAGCGAACCTCTCACTTACCAGCAGTTTTTCACCACGCTGGATCAGCCATTTTCGCGCCCAGTTCTCTCGCGACCAGCAACAGTCCTACAGCAATACCAGCGATGTTCTCGTAAAGATTCCCAATATTCTCGACGGGATGGGGCGTTCCAACCTGCTTCCACGCCAGACGCGAGAGCACCGCCTGCACGTTGCCGAAACCTTGAGCCTTGATGGATCACGAAACTCTTTGAAGTTTGGCGGAGACGGATTGCTTACCTGGATCTACGATTTCTTTCCCAGCCAGCAGAGCGGTGAATATCTTTTCTATCCGATCAAAGTCGATCCCTTCACCTTCGTGCCCCTCGAGGCCGGGATGCAACTCACACCCTTGCGCGCCTACGCCCACGAAATCCCCCACTATTATCTGCAGAACTTTGGAAGCTCCACATCGAACCCCGATACCAACGAATATGCCGCCTTCTCTCAAGACACCATCCGCGTCACCAATCACTTGGCGCTGAATCTCGGAGTTCGTTGGGATCTGCAGACCTTCTCCACGAAGGGATTGCAATCGAACCCTCTGTTTCCACCATCGGGGAAGGTTCCCTTCCAGCCATACAATTTCGCGCCGCGCGCGGGCCTCGCCTACTCCTTCGGCAACAAGCGGCCGCTCGTGGTCCGCGCCGGATACGGTATTTTCTTCGTGCGTATTCCGCAAATCTACAACTCAGTCATTCAGACCGAGAACGGCGTCACCGACTCGCAAGTGTTTCTCAACAATACCGATTACTACGACCATCAGGCCTTCCCTTCTTATCCCAATCCGCTCGTGAGTTGTCCCTTGTATGCGGCAAACTGCAATCGTTCCCTCCGGATTCACCCAAGGCGTCACCCACGATGTCTCCGCGTTCGCCACAAACTTTGTACACCCCGAGGGTGCAGCAGTCGAGCCTCACACTCGAGAAGGAAGTCGCCGAACATACCAGCGTCGCCGTGTCACTGTTAAACGTTCACGGCGAACATCTCATCCGTGCCCTTGATGTGAATCTGCCCCAGCCCGTCGCTCTGACTTATCCCATCTTCGATTCCACCGGTTCCATCTTTCAGGGTGGCTACTACACGGTCGATTCCTTCGCGACCTGGCAATACACCGCGTCGCTGACCTGCCCGTGGCCGCCCTGCATCAATCCTCTGGGACGCCCGATCGCTCAACTTGGCGCCATGAACGAATTTCAGAGCGCAGCTTCGAGTTATTACAACGGGGCCACGCTTTCGATCAATCGCCGCGTCGCACGCGGCGCTTACTTCCGACTCTCGTACACCTACGCGCATGCGATTGACGATGGACAGGACGCACTCGTCGCCGGCGAACCCGCGACGGTACAGAATTCTTACAATCCGTCCTCCGAACGCGGCCCGAGCGTTACCGATCAGCGCCAACGTCTGGTCGCCGCATTTTCCGCTAGAGCCTCACCCGTTTCATCGCGGCCATGAAATGCTGGGACGCTTCATGAACGACTGGAAATTATGCTCCATCGTGAACTACGGCTCTGGACGTCCGTTCAACGCCACCGTCTCCGGTGACCCCAACCAGGACGGAAACGGACTCAACGACCGCCTTCCCGGTTATAGCCGCAACGCGTTCACCGGCCCCGACTATGCCACCGCGGACCTGCGCGTGACCCGTACCATCCGTTTCCGCGAGCGTTACAAACTGAATCTGGTCGCCGAGTCCTTTAACCTTTTCAACCGCGACAACCAGCGCGTCGCGATTACGTCTAACGGAATGGTCGCCTCCGCAAGCACGTTCGTGCAGAGCTCTGTGACCGCCAACATCGCCCCATTCCCCGGCTACTACGATCTCCCCAACAATTTCATGAAACCCAATGCGGCTTACTCTCCTCGGCAAATCCAACTATCGTTGAAGTTCATATTCTGAGAACGTATGGTGTGAAGAAAGGGCGCATTCGCTCGACAATCTGAACGCGCCCGCCCGCTCTTTGGTTATACTTCCGGCGATCGCATGAAAACTCCTCGCATCTCCCGTCGCAAATTCCTAGGCACGGCCGGCGCCGCCGCCACACTCACAGTCCCAACTCTTCGAGCCGCCGCAAGCCTATCCACGTCCTATGCGTCGCCGTCCACCGTCCGCATCTCTGCCTCGGCAACCCCGATCCTGTTTGATCCCGATCAGGCGCTCGGCACTTCAATGGACATCCTCTCGCATGATGTCGTTGAGAAAATCTATACCCCGGAAATGGTCAAGCAGTGCCTGTCCGCCGGATGGGGACCGATCACTTACCGTCAGAACACGGAACTCTCGATCGCCGCGTGGCACTGGAATCCGGCTGGCGCTTGGAGCGACGCCGCGAATAAGCGCGGATATTTCACGGGCAGCGCGGAACTCAAAGAACCGATCCGCCATTCCTATGGCTATCCCTTGCCCCATCGCGGCCACACCCGCAATGGCGGCGCGGAACACGGCTATTCCCGCCTGACCGACGGAGATCCGAACACTTATTGGAAGAGCAACCCGTATCTCTCCAGTAAATTCACCGGACAGCCGGACTCCGCCCACCCTCAGTGGGTTGTGATCGATCTCGGCTCGCACGAACCGGTATCCGCCGTGCAGATCGATTGGGCCGAGCCTTTCGCGCTGAACTACGAAGTGCAGTATTGGGCTGCGGAAAAGAAGAATGGTGAAGGCGCCGAGAATCCAATGGAGCGCCCCACGTCGGGTGTCTGGGCCACGTTTAACGCGACGGTCCCGGTATCGCAGCCCGGACTGACCGGCGGCAAGGGCGCCAAGACGATGATCTCGTCGTCGTCAGGTCCAATTTCAGTCCGCTACCTGCGAATCTGGATGACTCAATCCTCCAACACTGCGTACGCGGGACCGAACGCGTTGCATGATCCCAACGATCCGCGCAGCGCCAGCGGCTACGCCATCCGCGAAATTTATGTTGGCACTACAACTCCTTCAGGCGAATTCGTCGATCTCGTGCAACATCGCCCTGATCAGAATCAGACCGCAACTTACTGCTCGTCTATCGATCCCTGGCACTCCGAGTCCGACCTCGACGATCACGGCGACCAGACCGGATTCGATCTCTTCTTTACCAGTGGAATTACCAACAATCTCCCGGCGATGATTCCTGTCTCGCTCATTTACGCCAATCCCGACGATGCGGCCGCGCAGATGGCCTACCTGAAGAAGCGCGGCTATCCGATCTCGTACGTGGAGATGGGTGAGGAACCCGACGGCCAGTACATGCTGCCGGAAGATTACGCGGAGCTCTATCTGCAGTTCGCCACCGCGATGCATCGCGTCGATCCAACGCTGAAGCTTGGCGGCCCGGTCTTCGAAGGCGTGAATGAAGACATCAAGGTCTGGCCCGACGCGCAAGGCCGCACATCCTGGCTGGGACGATTCATCGATTATCTAAAAGCACGCAATCGTCTCGGCGATCTGGCGTTCATGAGCTTTGAGCACTATCCGTTTCCACCCTGCGAAATCGTCTGGGCCGATCTTTTCCGCGAGCCCGAACTGATCAGCCACATCCTCGACGTTTGGCGACAGGACGGAGTTCCCACGAACGTTCCGCTAATGAATACCGAGAGCAACGTCACCTACGGCAACGCACAGGAAATGGTCGACATCTTCGCTGCACTTTGGTTGTGCGACAGCGTCGGCGCATTCCTTACTGCTGGAGGCGCCGTCTACTATCACTCCCCGATTCAGCCCGAACCTCTGCGCTCTGGATGCCACGGCTTCGGCACCTACGGCAACTACGTCGCTGACGATAGTCTCAATGTCAAAACGTTCACCTGTCAGTACTATGCCAGCCAACTGCTTAATCTGGAATGGGTTCAACATCGCGCGGGAGGGCATAAGCTTTACCCGGCCGCGTGTGATTTGAAAGACGCTGCGGGGCACACGCTGATAACGTCCTATGCCGTCTTTCGTCCAGATGGCCTTTGGTCGCTCATGCTCGTCAACAAGGATCAGTCCAATCCGCACGAGGTGCGCATTGCATTCAATCGAGAAAACTCCTCCGACAAATTCTTCGACGGACCGATCTCGCTGGTGACCTTCGGCAGCGATCAATACATGTGGAAGTCGGCTGGCCCAAACGGTCATCCGGAGCCGAATGATCCGCCGGTTCGGAAGACTCTCCCGGCGGGAACGCAGTCTATCGTTCTTCCGAAAGCGTCGGTCACGGTGCTTCGCGGCAAAGTGAAAGAATAGCGCTCTGCCCGCAACGTATAATTCTGCGAGTTCGCGATCTCTATGCACGCTTCATCCACCTTTAGCGGCGCTCCAGGAAGAAACACCGCCGCTATTTTGATCTTTGTTGCGTGCTGCCTTCTGTCCACGGTTAGGCTGATTCGCGATGCTCCCAATCCTTTCCATCTGAAGGCAGACGATATCTCCCAACGTTCAGACCAGCGTTTCGCCGCCCTGCAAGAAACTCTCCCGAATCAAGGCGTATTAGGATACATCGGCGAATCCGTCAACTCCGCGCTTCCTGATTACTATCTCGCTCAATACGCTCTCGCTCCGCGAGTGATCGATCATTCACCCAATCATCCGCTAGTAATCGGTAACTTCCCTTCCTCGGCGCCCACTCCTCCGTCGAGCTATTTGAGGCTCATTCAAGATTTCGGAAACGGCGTCCTGCTCTTCGCCAACCAGGACGCGAAGTAGATGGCGATTGGCTTAGCAGTGCTTCTATGCCTCGCGTCGGGATACCTAATCGCCGCAATCGGCATGTCCTGCAACTCGCTCGCGGGCTCGAACCTGTTATTGCGCATCTCGCTTGCTCCAGGTTATGGGCTTGGACTCTTCTCGCTCATCTTCTTCGGCGCCCGAGTGATCAGTTTCTCAAATGTGCTTCTGCCCGATTTCTTCATCTTCGCCCTGCTTCTTGCCGGATACATTCTGATCCGTCCTCATACGGCCGTCTGCGAGCCGCAGCCTTCAGAGAAATCTTCTGGACCAGTCTGGCTGTCCAGGCTCGTCATGGCAGCATTCGTGATCGCTCTCTGCGCCGCCCTCTATGCGAGCATCCTGCGCACTCTGATCCATCCGCATGGCGAAGGTTGGGATGCCTTTTCCATCTGGAATCTTCATGCCCGCTTTCTATTTCGTGGCGGTTCCGCATGGCGCGATGGATTCAGCCGCTGATCCCCTGGTCTCATCCCGACTATCCTCTTTTGATCCCCGCAGCAATCGCGCATTTCTGGACGACTCTCGGACGCGAGAGTCAAGTCGTCCCCGCCCTCATCGGACTGGTCATTCACCTTCAGCACAGTCGGCGTTCTCTTCTCCTCGCTAGCCATTCTCCGCGGCCGATTCCAGCGATGCTGGGCACACTGACGTTATCAGCGACTCCATCTTTCGTTGAAACCGGTGCTTCGCAGTACGCAGACGTACCTTTATCTTTCTTCTATCTTGCGGCGATTTCTCTGCTTTGTCTCAATCATCACTCCTCCGCGCAAAGGCTGCGCGCGGCCCGAAAGGTCCGCTCGTCTTGGCTGGTCTCGCTGCAAGCCTAGCCGCCTGGACGAAGAATGAGGGCGTCTTGTTCCTCTGCGCGATCGCGACGGCTTGGCATATCACTTCCGGTAACGCGATGCACCAGCGATCCGCGAACGCAGAAAACACAACACCTCTCCGGCAGCGCAGCAATTCCTTTCTGTGCCTGATGGCTGGCATGGTGCCGGCGATACTCGTGCTCGTATGGTTCAAACATTCCGTCGCCCCATCCGGAGACTTATTCCCCGATAAAGGAGTCGCCCTCCTCAGATCATGGATCCTCACCGCTACCGGATCATTCTCGAATGGTATGGGAAAGAGTTCCTCCGCTTCGGAGACTGGTTTCTGATTCCCGGCACAATACTCGCTGGCAATCCTTTTTTTTTGGCCGAACCAGAGAAGAGAAATTCGACTCAACCCCCGGTTTTCGTATTGCAGTCATCACGTTAGCGCTCACTCTCGCCGGATACTTTGCCATCTATGTCATCACGCCTTACGATCTCTACTGGCACTTGCGGTTTTCTCTGAATCGTTTATTTTTGCAACTATGGCCCAGCGTGATTTTCCTGTTCTTCCTTAAAGTCTTCCATTCCCGTGAAGAAATCTGCACACTCTGATGTCTCAAAATGAGTCTTGTCCCGGAATTGGCTGCATTTGTAGAGAAATTCGCCATCTGCCCCTTGACTTAGGGTCAAAACCTTGTAATAACTATTCGGTCCATCCGGACGAGTCTGGGGGTGTGTAAGTTTGGCAGAAGTTCGGCTTCAAGAGGGCGAGTCCCTCGAGAACGCTCTACGCCGTTTCAAGCGCAAGGTGCAGCAGGAAGACATTATCAAGGAGGTCAAGCGCCACTCCTTTTACCTGAAGCCCGGCGAGAAGAAGCGCGTGAAAGCTGCGCTGGCTCGTAAGCGAGCCCGCAAAAAGACACGAAAAGAACAGGACTAATGGCTTGAAAGGGCCGCTCCTTCCCGGGGCGGCTCTGCTCGATCTGGCCCCCACCATGTTGAGCTGCAGCAGGGACGATTCACACTCACCAGTTTTCCCGGCATAAGACGATAAAAGTTTTTACCCATGCGGCGTTCCAGACGCGTGGCGGGCCGAGTCCAAGGGGCAGTTTAAGAGGGGGAGTAGTACACAACCTGTATTTCTGGTGTACCACCGCAGTTCTTTCCTCGCGAGTGGGCGCGCGGAGACGGGCTGAAGGGAGCCATCCTCAAATGGAATTTCAGGACAAGGTGCTGAAGTGTATTGACTGTGGGAGCGATTTTGTCTTCACGGCTGGGGAACAGCTTTTCTTCCACGATAAACAGTTTAAAAACGAACCGAAACGTTGTAAGACCTGTAAAACCAAGCGTGTAGCCGTCCTCGGAGCGCCTCCGGCACCGGGACAAAACTACCGTTACACCAAAGTCGAAACCCAGGCTACGTGTTCCGGGTGCGGAAAACAAACGACCGTTCCTTTCCGCCCAACGCAGGGGCGCCCGTGTTCTGCCGCGAATGCTTCCAGGCGCGCAGAACACAAGCGTCAGCCTGATCTCAGCCTCCCCCGCGAGATTTGGCCACAGTGTGCGGTACCATTAAGTCCGTGCCTGGATTTTTTGTAGAGAACTTCGGCTGTCGAGCCACGCAGGCGGACGGCGCTGCTCTCGAACGTCAGTTCGAGGAGCGCGGATTGTCTCGCGCGTCCAATCCGGCGCAAGCCACTGTCGTCGTTCTCAATACCTGCACCGTCACTGCCGGCGCAGACCACGATGCGCGAGCGGCCATCCGCCGCGTGCGCCGCCAAAATCCCGACGCCAAAATCGTCGTTACCGGTTGTTACGCGCAGCGTGCTCCCGAAGAAATTTCGGTGATCCCGGGCGTGAGTTTGGTCGTCGGTAATTCTCATAAACATAAGCTCGCTGAGATTGCGCTCGCAGGTCAGCAAGAAGTGCAGTCTCATGGATCCAGCTTTGTTCCCCTTGCTGGTCTCACTGAGAACCGAGAACTGAGAACTGAGAACTCGGTTTTCGTCTCCGACATCTTCGCCCACACCGAACTCCTGGCTGCGCCCGTCTTCGACGCCGCCAACGAACGCACCCGACCGAACCTCAAGGTACAGGATGGCTGCGACAACCGCTGTTCCTTCTGCGTGATCCCTTTCGTCCGTGGTCAGAGCCGTTCGCTCGAAATGGAGCGCATCCTTCGCGAGATCAATACTCTCGTCGATTCCGGATATCGGGAAGTCGTGATCAGTGGAATTAACCTGGGACGATGGGGAAGAGATCTCCCGGCTCGAACTCAACGACCAACGATCAGCGACCAACGACTCGTCGCGCTCATCCGCGCGATTCTAACCGAGACCAATCTCGAGAAGCTTCGCATCTCGTCCGTCGAACCCATGGACTGGTCCGACGAACTGATCTCGCTCCTCGCTTCATCTCCACGCATCGCCAAGCACGCACACGTCCCGATGCAATCGGGCAGCGACGCCGTTCTCCGCCGCATGCATCGCAAGTACCGTCCGTGGCATTACCGCGAGAAGATCGAAAAGATTCGTGCCGCCATACCCGACGCCGCAATCGGCGCCGACGTCATGGTCGGATTCCCGGGCGAGACGGATGCAGAGTTCGAGGCGACTCGAAGGATGATCGAGGAATTGCCCTTCACCTATCTGCACGTCTTCACATACTCGCCCGGCCCGGTACCCCTGCGGCAAGCATGAAGAACGAAGTTCCGGTGCAGTTGGCAAGGGAAAGAAATCGTATTTTGCGGGAGCTGGCCGCGGAGAAAAAGCTGACCTTCATGCGCGGCTTTATCGGCAAAACGGTGGAAGCAATCACACTGAACGTAACGGGCAACGACGCTGATGGGGAATTCACCGAAGCTCTGACCGGCAATTACTTAAAGCTGCGTCTGCGAGGAAATCACGAAGCAAACGTCTGGATGCACTCCGCCATTCAAGCCGTTCGTGATGGCGTTCTGTCGGGTGAGCTTGTAAGAAACTCGGCAGAAGTTCGATTCCTAGTCTTGTCATCCTGAGCGAAGCGAAGGACCTATGTACTCGTCAGCGGTGAGGACAATGTCGGCGTCTGCATAATTACTTTAAGCCGCGGCGCATCTAACACGATGAGAAGACACCAGCCTACTTCTTCACCGCAATCCCCAGCTCCTTCAACTGCTTCTCGCTGACCGGAGTCGGCGCATCCACCATCAAATCGACCGCGCGTGCCGTCTTCGGAAACGGAATCACTTCGCGCAAGCTTTCAGCCCCCGCCAGAATCATGACGATGCGGTCCAGTCCCAACGCGATTCCGCCGTGCGGAGGCGTCCCATATTCCAGCGCCTCCAGGAAAAATCCGAAGCGTGATTTAGCCTCCTCGTCCGTCATACCCAGCGCACGGAAAATTTTGCTCTGAATATCCTGCCGGTGAATACGAATCGATCCCGACCCTAGCTCGGTCCCGTTCAGCACCACATCGTAAGCCAGCGCGCGCACGGCGCTCAGCGTCGATTGCGGATCTTTCACCGAATCGACTCCCTGTTCCAGCAAACTCATGTCTGCGTCGTGCGGCGACGTAAACGGATGATGCGCCGCCATCCACTGCTTCTCGCCCTCATCCCACTCGAACATGGGAAAGTTCGTGACCCACAGAAACCTGTAGTCCCTCGCCGGATCGCCAGTCTTCTTGAAAATGCCGTGCCGGTCGGCATACTTCTGCGCCAGCGCCAGCCGCAGCAGTCCTGCCGACGCATAGATCGCCAGTTCCGCGGGCGTGACTTTGCGGTGCGAAGGCATCGCCGTCTGTGGTCCAGCCTGCGCCGATCCCGCCACCAGCACGACCAGATCGCCTTCTTCCACCGCGGCCTTCTTCGCAATCGCGGCGGCCGCCTCAGGATACTTGTTCCCGATACGCTTAAAGTCCTCGTAAACTCTCGCGCCGCCCTTCGAGTGGAACATCGGCTTGATGTCGTCGCGTTCCTTGCGCGAAAGTTCGCCCACCTTGGGCGTGCGGATCGCGATCACCGGCAGGTTCGCGTTGATCGCCAGTTCCTGCAGGTTCTCGGGCGCGAAGCAATCGCGCACGTCCGTAAACGCGGGCAGACGAAGGTCAGGCTTGTCGATCCCGTATAAGCGGATCGCCTCGTCATAATCCATGCTCGGAAACGGCGTCTTGATGTCTTCGCCCGTCGCTTTGAACGCCGCCGTAAGAAATCCCTCGACCACTTCCCACACGCGCTCCGCCTGCGGATACGACATCTCCAGATCGATCTGCGTGAACTCTGGCTGCCGGTCGGCCCGCAAGTCTTCATCCCGGAAGCAGCGCACGATCTGAAAATATTTGTCGAATCCCGAAATCATCAGGATCTGCTTGAACATCTGCGGCGACTGCGGCAGCGCATAAAACGTTCCCGGCTGCACGCGGCTGGGCACAAGATAATCGCGCGCTCCTTCCGGAGTCGACCGCGTCATGAATGGCGTTTCGATCTCGAAAAATCCCTGCGCCTGATAGATAGTCGCGGATCGCCTTCGCCACTTTATGCCGCGTCTCGATATTGAACTGCATCACATCGCGCCGCAGGTCGATGTAGCGATACTTCAGCCGCGTCTCTTCATTCGTCAGCGAGGTGTCCGAAGGCAGGAACGGAGGCAGCTTCGACTCGTTCAGAATGCGCAGATCGTCGGCGACCAGTTCCACTTCTCCCGTCGGCATGTTCGGATTGACCGTATTGGCGTCGCGCAACTTCACGGTGCCGATCACCGCGATGACGAATTCGTTGCGCAGCGATCCCGCCTTCTCATGGATCGCTGCGTTCCGGTCCGCATTAAACACGACTTGTGTAATCCCGGTCCGGTCGCGCAGATCGATAAAAAGCAGGCTGCCGTGGTCGCGGCGCTTGTTCACCCAGCCCATCAACACAGCTTTTTTGCCGGCATCGGACGCTCGCAGCGCCCCGCACATGTGGCTCCGTCGTAAATCGCCTAAAAAGTCGAGCAAAGTATGATCCTTACAGTAGGAGTTTAGGAGATATCGCTGAATCCACGATTATAAACGTTCGTCGCGCGACAATGCCCATCGCCTGACGCCACCGGTTCCATTTCAGAATCGTCGACCGTTCTTTGTGTCCTCCCGGCTATCCGGAAGCCCTTGCACGCATCTACTATTAGGAGATGTCGGTAGTCCCGCCCCCCATCGAGACTCTGCAGCCCGAGCCCGTTCCGCGGCTGCTGGTCGAGTTGCCCTCGCGCCGTCAGGTTTTCCTCACGAATCTGCGCGATCTCGTCTCCCCACAGTCAGTGCCTCCGCTCGAAATTCATTCTGCTCCGGCTGCTTTCTGGCCCGATGTCTTCGTAAAGCGCAGCCTACCTTGGGATGGATTCGTTCAATCCGGCGCTTGCCACCTGATCGCCTTCGGGCTCCTTTTGGGACTCAGCCATTTGTTGGCGATTCAACCGCGCGTTGTCCCGCAACCGGCCTTCAACCGTCCTGAAGTCGTCTACTATCAGCCATCCGAATACCTCCCTCCGCTCGATACCCGTAGCAATTCTTCTCCGCAACCAAAGAAGGCCGATCCGGAGTTTTCACGTCAGGCAATCATCTCCGTCCCTGTCGAGGCCGACAACCGTTCGCAGACCATCGTCACCCCGCCAAAACTAAAACTGAAGCGCGACGTTGCTCTGCCGAACATCGTGGCATGGTCGGACCAGAAGCAAAAGCCGCAACTCGGAGATTCCCGCTGCCCCGCTCACTCCCGCCTCCGAAATCACTCGCATGGGTCCGAAGCTCGAGAATTCGGTTGTGACCCCGCCGCCCGATGCCAGTCGTCTCTCTGAACGGAGAAATTCGCTCGAGATGCAGAACTCAGTGGTCGCGCCACCGCCGGAGTTGCGCACCTCCAACAATGCCGCAGGATTTCGAGGGCTTCAGGCCGACATCGTGGCTCCGCCTCCGGCCGTGGACAGTGCCAGCAATCGTCCGCTGGGCCGCATTAACATGGCTCCGAGCGCGGTGATCGCTCCCGCTCCCCAACTCCCCGTTGCAGCACAGCGAACCAATCCAGCCGGAGGCTTGAACGGACTCGGCGCCGGTGCGCCGCAAGTTGTTCCTCCGCCTCCCTCGATTTCAGCTTCCGGTGCATCTGGCGGAGCATCTTTTGGATCGCCGGGCCGCGTCATCGCTCTCAATCTGCATCCCGCCGTCGGCGCGCCTCCCGATCCGCCCGCCGGCAATCGCCGCGGAACCTTCGCCGCCAACGCCGAGGGCCATCCCGGAGCTACTGGCTCTCCAGGCAGCGCCACAAAAGGCAACGGCAGCGGATCCGGCGCAAAGGGGACCGGCGATCTGCCTGCAGGACTCTATGTTGGAAACACCGCCGAGAAAACTTCGTCGACCGCCGGCGAGCCCGGTCCAACGCAGCCGGCAAACACGGTCAATCCAAACTTGTTAGCCAGCGTCCGCCCGCCACGTGTGGGCACCGCCTCGCGCCCCATGCAACCTGCCAACTCCAGCAATCTCTCGGAGGCCGAACGCGCCGTCTTTGGAAATCGCAGGTTCTACTCCGTCACGCTGAACATGCCGAACTTGAACTCTGCCGGAGGCAGTTGGGTAATCCGCTTTGCTGAGCTCAATCACGAAACGGGCGGTCACGACGCAAGCACTCCCGCGCCCGATCTCACTCAACCCGTCGCAACCCGCAAAGTCGATCCGGCGTACCCGATGCAGCTCATGCGCGAGAATGTCGCTGGAACTGTGATTCTCTATGCCGTGATTCACTCCGACGGAACTATCGGCAACGTGAAGGTCTTGCGCAGCGTGGATGATCGCCTTGACCGTTTCGCCAGCGACGCCATCTCGCAATGGAAGTTTGATCCTGCCACCAAGAACGGCGCCCCGGTCGACGTGGAGGCCACGTTCCAGATCCCTTTCCGCCCCGCCCGCATCGGATCAAACTTCTAGCTGCGAACTTGGCGGCGACGCAAGGAAGAAAATATCCAGCAGGATTCTTAAAGGAAGTTTCGAGGAAGGATTAATTACCGCTCGCGCCCTTGCGCTTTTCGAGCGCCGCGTAGATCGCCGGATCGGTGCAGACTTCGTAGTAGTGCCGCTCGGTCCATCCCTGCACCGAAAAATCTGCAGGATTGATCCGCGGAATGCGGCTCTCGCGCACGACGATCTTGCGGAAGATTTCGCGGTCCACCGGAACGGTCGCGCTGAACAGTCGGTACTCGCCTTTGTCCGACGACGCCAGCGACGCCGGCAGCTTCACCTTCAGCGGCTCGAGCATAATTTCCTGCTTCAACTTGCGGAACGCCGCTTCGTTCATGCGAATCCCGCCCAGGTTGAAGCTCAGGATCACGTCTTCGGGATTTCCATCTTCATCCAGTTCCGCCGCCTGAAACGCGTAGACGTGGAACGGGCCCGCCTGCGGCTCCATCACTTTCCGCGCCCGCTTGTTGCACGACGACAGGCGATCGCTCTCGTTCAGCGCTTCCGAAATCATGATCTGATGTTCGCCATCCATCAGATACAGCGGAGCCGACTCCTGCAGCGTGATCCCCAGCCCTAACTCCAGCTGCGGCATAGCCGAGCGCTGCATCAATTCGTTGTACCCGCGCACAATCTCCACGATTTCGCGCGCCAGCACGCACATGCGGCTCACCGCTAGCCCAGGCTCGCCTTCGCGTTCAAGGATCGCAAGAATGATGGCGTCGCCTTCCAGAAAGACTTTCTGCGCGCCATATTTCTCCAGCAGCTTGTTCACGGGATCGTAGAAATTCAGGCTGAAATATGACGCCGGATTCAGCCCTTTCTCCATCATCATCCGCGTCAGCCGCGTCGAGTCGCGCACATCGGCCTTCAGCACGACATGCCGCAGCACTCGATCCGAATCTGCCTCGCCCTGTTCTTCCGGCAAGAGAAATTCATACAACGTGCCGTTGACGCGCGACAGCTCCTGCAACCGCTCGTTCGGAATCAAGTTCACCGAATCCAGCGCCGCATTCAGAATCTCCAGCCGGCGCAGGTCGCGGTGATAATGAAAAAAATCTCCCAGGAAGCGCGCCGCTACCTTCGCCCGCTCGGCGCCTCGGCAACTCGCCACTTTAGCCACCGCCGCATACAGGCTGTTGGGCGACAGCTTGCCATGATCTTGAATCATGCGCTCGACGCGATCGCATTCCGTGCGATCTGTCAGCGCATTTTTCAGTTGCTGCGGATTGATGCGCGGCGCATATTCTCCAAGCAGAGGGACGACGTGATACGACGCGATCACGTTTTCCATCACGCGCTCGTCTTCGAGCCACCGCACCCATGCTGCCAGCCGATCCTGCTGGGCCAGCCCTTCTTCGGAGTCTTCCGGCGTTCCCGTTCCCACCAACTCGCGCGCATTCTCCGGAACATTCATCCACGCATCCAGCGTTTCGGCGCTGACTTCCTCGCCATAGAGCGACCGCAGAAATCCCGAGGCAACTTCTCGCATCCGGCCATAGCGATCTGGATCGCGATCCCAGTTGCCCAGCATCACGTAGTGTTCGGCGCACAGATAGTCATCGCGCCCATCTTCGGAAAATAGCAGCCGGTTCAGAAACAGCGGATACGTGAAGTAGCTTCCCCCGCTGGTCTCTTCGCCGAACAACGACCGCCGCGTGCGCGCCAGTGTGCTCTTCTCGACTTCGCGCAGCGTCTCGAAAATTTCCTGCCCCGTCTTGCGCAGGATGATTTTCTTCCGCACCTGAAACGTCGCCAGTCTTTCGCGGTACTCGTGCGCCTTTTGCTGCCGCATGTTGTCGTAGCTTTTCAGCAGTACGCGGCACCGCTCCACCACCTGCGCAAATTGCAGGTTCATCTCCGTCCGCAGGAATTTCGTGACCGCCAGCCGCGCCAGCAGATCAATCGACAACTTGAATTCCTTCTTTGCCCGATTCAGAGACGCCACATGCAACTCGGTCAGCGCGCCTTCCAGTCTGCCGGATCGGATTTCGACGTCCCGGCCTTCCCCATCTGATTTCTCATCCAGGAAGGACCTTGCGCCTGCTGCGGAGCCTCTGCCCCGAGCAGTCCTTCGAGCTCGCCATGCCGTGCAATCAGCTTGCCAGTTGCGCGCGCGCCAATTCCACAAATCGCGGGCTCAGTACTACGTCATGTCGTAGGTTATCCACGCCGACCGCAATCCCTTCGAGCGAGACGAACGGAGTCGACGCAGCCAGATTCGGTGGCGCCGGTTTCTCCGGCGCTCCACCCAGTCGAAAGATAGGAATTCTCGGCATCCTTAACAGGATTTCTTGCGGAAGTTACTGATTCCAAACGTACAATCGAGGTTAGCATGCGTTTCGGAGCGGCTAAAGTTACCTAGGTTACGGTGAGCCTTAAGTCGTTTGGAATCAATCGGCGGGACTTGGTCTCGCGGTGCCTTCTCAAATTTCAAGACGGTTTCGCAATGGACTTACTGCTGAAGCTACTGGCTCTTCGCTCTTGCCGCTTCAAACTCATCGCCCTTCTGCCATTCGATCAGCTTCGGCAGACTTGCGGCTTCCCATCCCAGCGCAAATCCAAAACGAGCCATGGCCGAGTCGCCTACGAAATCCATCTCGGGATGGTACTCATCGCTCGGCTGGTGATAATGCTTCTCCACGTAATCGTGCTCTTGATCGAGCCCCCACGATTCGGGATGCCCCTTATACTTCATGCCTTCATTGATGGAGAACGATGGGATTCCGACCCGCGCCAGGCTGAAATGATCGGAGCGGTAGAAGTGTCCAGCCTCCGGCCGCGCATCGGGACGAATGGCTAGCCGGAACTCTTTCGCCGTAGCCTCAACGTCGGGATAGAAACTCGTTCGCTCGGCGCCGGAGACTTCCACTTCTTCGGGCGCGCCCAGTGGCTTCACATCGTCATAATTCAGGTCGAGCGTGATCTTCCCCGCCGGAATCGGAGGATGCTTGCCCAGATACTCGGATCCCAGCAGCCCCTGCTCCTCTGCAGTCACGGCCGCAAACAGAATCGATCGTCGCGGCCGCTGCGCAGCTGCTCCAAATGCCCGCGCCAACTCGAGCAGAATGCCGCATCCCGTGGCGTTATCGTCCGCGCCGTTAAAAATATTGTCTCCGGGCATCTCCGGCCGGATTCCGAAGTGATCGTAGTGCGCCGTATAGATCACGGCCTCTTCAGCCAATTTGTGGTCCGAGCCCGGAAGCATCGCCACCACATTATTCGATTCAAAGTTGCGCACCTTGCTCACCATGTGCGCCTTGAGCTTGGCTCCCAGATTCACCGGATGAAAATCTTTCGACTGCGCATCCTGCATCATCTTTTCCAGATTCATTCCCGACGCGGAAGCCAACCGGCTCGCGACATCAAAGTGGATCCATGAGGCCACTTTCAGCGCGGGTCCTTCCACTCGAAGCGCAGATCGTTCGCCGGAATTCGAATTTCGCACCACTTCCCACGGATAGCTCGCCATCTGCGTCTGATGAACCAGGATCACGCCCACTGCGCCCTTGCGCACGGCCTCTTCGTACTTGTAGGTCCAGCGCCCGTAATACGTCAGCGCCTTTCCCTTGAAGAATTTCGGATCATCCGACGTTGGCTCATTGACCAGTATCATGAGCACTTTGCCCTTGACGCTGGTTCCCTTGTAATCGTCCCAGCCGTACTCCGGCGCTTCAATCCCGTATCCGACGAACACAATGTCCGCATCCACTTCCGACTGCACTTGCTGTGTCTGGTCGTAGGCGACGTATTCGTCGAGAGGCTTCAGGTTCATCGTCTCGCCTTGCTTCGGAATCAGCGAAAACTTCGTATCGGGAAGAGTAGTAATTCCGACCAGCGGAACCTTCTGCATATAGGTTCCGTGATCTCCCGCAGGCTTCAGTCCATACTCTGCGAATTGCGTGGCAATGTATTCCGCAGCAATATCCCCGCCGCGCTGGCCTGTCCCGCGCCCCTCCAGCAGATCGTGCGAGAGATACCGCACGTGCCAGCGAATATGATCCGGATTGATGGTCTCGAGCGCCACGAACGCCGGCCCCGGCAGCCGGACGGAAGGCATCTTCGAGCCTCCAGATCCGGAAGCCCCCGCTCCACCCTCGGCCCACACCGGCAGGCTTAGGCACACAATCAGACCAGCCGAGATGACTTTCATCGCTCTCCGCATAAACCGGGCATCTCCCCCGCTAGGTGACCAGCAATGGCCGCCTGCCCAAATATGGAAATCTGTGAAGTCTTAAGAGGATTGTAAAGGACATTCGCGCTTGGTTGTATGAGAACTAGGGCATGCGACGGCACGAGAGTGTACCGACTGCTGGAGCAAAACGCCCGGCAGGACGTGTCCAAACGCGTAGAGAGACCTGTGTTCTTCGGTGTCTCCTGTCGTGAGTCTCTTGTTTTTGCGGAAAGCGCCGACCGGCGGCTAATTCTTTGACCCTCAACCAGCGCGGAAATCGCGAACATCTTCGCCGGCCTTGAACACCGACGCCGCCGGAATCTTGCCGGTCTCCGCCATCTTGCGGTTGATCTCCTCGAAATCGGCCTTCACCCATCCCACGCTGGAAACTTCAATCTCGCCATCCTGCGCGATCCAAAAGATCGATGGGAACATTGGTCAGCCCATACGCATTCGAGGCCGGATAGGAGTGCGTGTCGTCGAGCAGGACCGGAAACGTAATGCCAAATTCCTGATTGAATGCCGCAGTTTCCTTGGCATCGTTCTGCGAGATGCCGACCAGCGTGACGCCCTTCTTGGCGTAAGCCTTGTACAGCCGCTCCAGAAAGGGAAGTGCATACTGGCACGTCGGACACGAAACCTTAAAGAACGCCAGCACAACCGGCCCGCGCGCCAGCTCTTCGCTCAACGAAAACTTCTTTCCCATCCAATGTCTTCAACTCGAACTCAGGAGCCTTCGCTCCCACCGTCAATGCCGCCATGCGAACTCTCCTCCAGCTGGAAATTTAGAGCAGGCACTCGCTCTGTGCCCGGCCCGCTATCAATTCGCTTACTCATATTCTAGATGACGCAGGATGGCAAAAGGCGCAACCAGCCGGTACACCTGCAC
This sequence comes from uncultured Acidobacteriota bacterium, assembly GCA_963793945.1. GTDB lineage: Bacteria > Acidobacteriota > Terriglobia > Terriglobales > Acidobacteriaceae > Sulfotelmatobacter. The sequence goes on from CAWCCE010000012.1 coordinate 101,286, forward strand.
AGCGGCGGATCATTTCTTAAAGATTTCAGCCTTCCGCAGAATCTTTCGCGCCAGCCCAGTCAGCGCAACGCGCTTCAATCGATCCACGGCAACCCATTCTCCTCGGTCTGACTTCGACGATGCATTCCAAACCCGCACCGTGTAATCCGTCACCGTAATCGAATGCCTCACCGAAAACAGAAGCGAATGAGATTTGCCATTCCGCTTAACTTCCCGCTTTCAAGTGTCTTGTCATTTACCGCTTTTTTAATCTTGTCATTTCTTTCTACTTTGTCATTCCTCTTTTTTATTTTGTCATTCCGAGCGAAGCGAGGAACCTGCTGTTCGCCGGCGCCCACCCCGGGCACCGCCAACTCCGGCAACTCCCACATGCCGGCCATCAGCGGGGCATCCCGCGCACGCCGCACCAGAAACACTTCTCCGTCGCGGCAATCGAGCGCATAGTGAATCTCGCGCTTCTTCTGTCGTGGGCCTTGGCCGCAGCTGCCATTTCGCCGCGCGTCGCGCACAACGCAACCACCGGACAAGTCAGGCAGGCCGGAGCTCGCGGCGTGCACACGGTCGCGCCCAGTTCCATCATCGCCTGATTGAAATCTCCAGGACGCTCGCGATCCAGCAACTCTTCGGCGCCTCCCAAGATTTCCCCTGCCAGCCGTTCTCCGGAAAAGCGCTCCAGCACCCGCTCGACATTGCCGTCGACGACAGCGACCGGCTCCCCGAACGCGATGCTGGCGATCGCTGCCGCGGTATAGCGCCCGATTCCCGGAAGCGCCCGCAATTCCTCCGCAGTCTCAGGGAATTTCCGCCGCGTTCGCGCGCGACGATCTTCGCCGCCGCATGCAGCATGCGCGCCCGCCGGTAATATCCCAGGCCGCTCCAGGCCGCCAGCACAGAGGCTTCTCGCGCCGCGGCCAGTTTTTCGACGGTCGGAAAGCGCCGCAGAAATCGTGATAGTGCTCGATCACCGCCGCCACCCGCGTCTGCTGCAGCATGATCTCCGACAGCCACACGCGATACGGATCGTGATCCTGCGCCACGGCAGAGCGCGCGCGTGCGCGTCATACCAGTCCAGCAGCTGCCGGCGAAACGTTGCTGCCGCTCGTCTCTGGGAGTCCATGCGAACCCGCATTCTATCCCAGCATTCTGAGCGATGCGCGATCCGGCGTCCGGCGCGTCGAGTCATCACTTCCGCCATTGACCCCGCCATCCGGGCACGAAATAATAGCCGGGCCTGGTATCCGCAATACCGCGTGAACTTATTCACGCCCTATCATCGCGAGGAGTACTATGAACGACTTCAACCGCAAGGTGGAAGGCGCGTCGGCGCGTGTGAGCCAGACGATCAACGACGCCGCCGAACGCCTGGAAAAAGAGATTCCCGAATTCATCAAGTATCTCAACGACGAAGTGGTTCCCGCGGTGCGCACGCACTCCACCAAAGCCTTGCGCGTGGCCTCGCAGAAACTCACCGAATTCGCCGACTACATGGAGACCACAACCATCCGCCCAAATAGCGCATCGACGCGCGTTCGCCGTCGATGCATTCGGACGTGCGCCTTCATCGTCTCCATGGTCCTCATCGTTCTCATCGCGCTGCTTTTCCTCAGCGCGTGCGGCCATCCGAAGACAGGCGCATGTCGAGCGTTCCTCCGCCGCCTCCGCCGGCAATCGCGGAACCGAACCGGCCGCTGCGACAGCCTGCTTCAAACATTCCGAGCGCAAAGAGAGAAGCCACCGACTCCCGAAGATCGCGGATCTCGCCGAGCCCGACAATTCCTGCCGACGCGAAACCTATCGCAACCGAGAGTCGGGCTCGCGAGCTGGTATGGTCCTCCGTATCACAATCGCCGCGGATCGAATGGCGAGGTCTACAACATGCACGCCATGACGGCCGCGCACCGGACGTATCCGCTGGGCTCGATCGTGCGCGTCACCAACCTGAAGACCGGGATACGGCGCTGGTGCGCATCACCGACCGCGGGCCATTCATTCCCGGCCGCGTGCTCGATCTCTCGCTCGCCGCCGCTCGCAAGCTCGACGTCTGGCAGCCGGGCGTGGCTGAAGTCAAAGTGGAGCTGATGCAGTCGCCGGCGCTCTCTGGATTCTCCGGGAAAATGGGCAGTGCAGATCGGCGGATTTCCCGACGAACCGGAGGCGAGCAAACTCGCCGACCAACTCACGCGCCGTTATCGCACGGCCAAGGTGCTGCGGTTCGCGAGTCCTGCCGGGGACTGGTGGATCCGCGTCCGCGTGCTCGACGATGACCACGAGCGCGCCCAGAAACTCGCCGCGGAGACGACGACTTCGGAAGGCGCAGTGTTCTTGGTTCGTCTCGATTAGGTTCGGCTCGATTAAGCTCGGCTCGACTATGTGAGACTCGACTAGAGCTGCGAGCGCCGCCTGACAACATTCTCATCGCGGTGTTATCTTTCGGGCAGGTGCTTAGTTTATGAGCGATGCCAATTGCCTTTTTTGCCGCATCATTCGCGGCGAGATTCCGTCGAAAAAAGTTTACGAGGACGAACACGTCTTCGCATTTGACGACATCGACCCGAAGGCGCCGACGCACGTGCTGATCATCCCGAAGAAACATTTCGCGGGATTGAAAGAGGCCGAGGCGGAGGACGCGGAGATCATCGGGCGCTGCCATCTGGCGGCGGCGCACATTGCGCGCCAGCGAAACATCGAGCAGGGATATCGAACCGTGCTCAATGTTGGTCCGGGAGCGGGGCAGTCGGTGTTTCATCTGCACGTGCACCTGCTCGGAGGGCGTTCGCTCACCTGGCCTCCGGGATAGAACGGTCCCATTTCACGGCCGAAAATTTTTCTGACGAAAGACGGTCGAGGGATGTCGCCCTGCGTGCGACTTGTGCCACGTCTCCTTCTGCGTCCGTCTCACCTCCCTACCCCTCCCCCCCGGGGTCTAATAGAATCATCGAGTTGGGGGAAAATCGCAAAAAAATCCATGTGGCTCAATATTTTACGGGCAAAATATTGAGAACATGGGAGTTATGCTGCTCCGAATTCTCCATCATTTTTCCGCCGTTTCCCTAAAATATTGATTCTTAAGCCTTAATCCCATTTCGATCCCTGCGATACCTCGCAAAATCTTGAGCCGTCAAGACTTATACGTAAAATATTGCGGAATAATGACTTAGCAAAATTGCGAATTTACGTCCCGCTTCTGCCTTCCGGCTACGCGATGATCCAACTTTTGGCCTGTGGACGACAAGGGCAGATGTCACAAAGAGATGGCGTACTCGCTGAGGAAAAGTGGAGAGCGGTCACGGATCAGGCCGAAGAATTCTTCAAGCCCCGAGGCAGGGGCGCATTAGGGATGCCCGACCTAACTTTTGTCCGTTCTGCGCAAACTACGTTGCGTAGCGTTCCGTGGCACCCGCCCAACTGCGGGACGATTTTGCTCTCTTCAAAGCCCGAAACGGGTCTGCTTGCGATTTCTGGGAATGTCTGTTTTCTCACCAATAGACTTAAGGAGGATCTCATGCGGGTTTTCTTGTGCGCCTGCTAGAATTCAAGCGCATGAAGCTCCGGAGAAATTGCGGGAATCCATTCTTGGTGGGCCTCGACATCGAGCCCGAGAACCCGTGGGTTACCGGTGAGCACCTTCGGAGCCCCAAACGTAAGAGCGAACTCACTACATTAGAGTTGTGCGCTGGAGCTGGTGGCCAGGCGCTTGGTTTGGAGCGCGCTGGGATTAAACACGTTGGCCTCGTAGAGATCGACGCTAGGGCTTGCTCAACCCTTCGCCTGAACCGTCCACAATGGAACGTGCTCGATCAAGATTTGAGCACTTTTGACGCGACGCCCTTTGCCGGTGCAGATATCGTTTCTGCTGGCTTGCCCTGTCCTCCGTTCTCTGTGGCTGGAAAGCAGCTTGGCACCTCGGACGAGCGCAACCTGTTTCCGTCGCTCATCCGAGTTGTGAACCAAGTTCGTCCCCACGCCGTGATCGTTGAGAATGTTCGGGGAGTGACGCGGCCTTCTACTCTAGAATGCTGACGTCCTGCTCCGACTCGTCTCCGCGTTCTTCCATATAATATTCACGAGCCCGTTCAAGGGCGGAGTCGAAGCCGATGGGCTCGTATGCATTGCCAGCGGCCCGTTGAAGATCGCACCAGTGCATGAGATCCGCAAGTAGATCGCTAAGCATGGTTTCTGGGTCGGCGTGCATGTCTTCGACCCGGGCTGTTGCGGCCGCAAAATAGGCAACGACCAGTGCGCCGAAGAGCGCCCGATCGTCGTTAGACGGATCTGCCCCCGTTTCACGCAGTCGATGATTCATCCGAAGTATCTGGGCCCTGACCCCGCGTATCGCAATTAGGCCGGTCATTCTCGGTTTCCTTTCTTCGGGTCCATGGAATCGCCAAGGATGAGAGCCCATTCTTCGCACCTCAGCGCTCTCGGTGGCAGTCCAATGCCATGTTCTATTCTAGAACATTTTAACTCCGCCTCGGCGGTACGCTCTCGGTGTGATCAGGAAGTCTCGACGAAAGAACATCGTTGGTAAGCGAGTTGCCGAGGCGCGTAAGTCCTGCATCCCAAGGCTCACTCAGGATGAGCTATCAGGCAAGCTTGCTCGCGTGGGAATTCAGCTTGACCGAGCCGCAATCGCCAAGATCGAAAACGGTCACCGTTACGTTCTTGATTACGAACTCAGGGCTCTCGCTGAGGTGTTGGGGGCCGACGTCGACCAGCTTCTTGGGAACGGGAAGAAATGACGGATCCCACCTCCCAATTGCGTTCCGCGACGCGACGAGCCAAGTCGGACGTAGCAAACAAGCTCATTAGCATGTGCCTTCACGATCTTAGCCGGAGGATTGGCGAAAGCTGGCCAGTTAAGGTCGATGGCGAGGAGTATGAAAGGCTGGTCCGTGAGAAGTTCGGAAATCGGTGCCCTTATTGCTCCTGCGACCTGTCGACCACTGCAGCGGTGATTGAGCATCTCGATGGCATGAATCGTTATCGCGCGGGACTTCACCTCCCGGGAAACGTCTTGGTCGCGTGTAAGAGATGCAATGGGGAGAAGCGGAGGGACGACTCTGCAAGAAACTTGCCGAGTGGACAGTCAGGCTGGGAGGCTTTCCTGTCGCACGATGGAACGCGATGCGTCGTGTCGTGCCCGACGTGTGGGTATTGGAGGTCCATCTGGCCCGATCAAGGGGAGCGAAACCTTCGCCTTGGGGAAAATCTTGCAAGGGTGCGTTCCTTCCGCAATTCATTTCCAGAATTTGAACGAATCCTTCCCGACCTCCTGAAGACTTTGCCCGACCTTCTGACAAAGCTTTATTCCGATTGCCAAGTTTTCGCAGAGGACGAGATCAAGGCACTTCTGGGAAGGTTTGAGGCAGGGCGGGGGAGCGGACCTGTCGGTGGTCAGTCCGAGTCGAAATGAAGGACAGCTCCGTGTAAGATCAAGCGTCGGGAGTTACTTGGTGGGTGGCGTCGCTCTCGAGATCTTTAACGGTCTCTGCGTGCACCATTTCCACTGAGGTGGCGATAGATTGCGCAAAGTTTGTCCCGGTCGTTTGTTCCACCCCAGTCCCGCGGCTTCTTATGATCCACTACGAGGGCGACACCAAGCTTCTCGACCGATCTGCAGCACATTTGACGGCGGCCATGAGCGGCGTGGATGATTTCCGCCCGCTCTTTTAAGCTGACCTGACCTTCTTCCACAATCCTCGATCTCGCGCCAGCATATTTGTAGAGCATTACTCTACTGCTCTTGCCGTTGACGAGAATCGTTGCGACTTCCTTGTCGATGAGGAACCACTTCTTGAGATCTCTTTTCCGGCGGTCGAGATGGGTTTGCTCAACTGGTTCTAACCCCTCCTTCTCCAGTTCCTGTCTAATTTTGCCCGCCTGAGATTCCACGGGGAAATCTCTTCATCACTTCGATAATGCGAAGGTGAATCTTGCCCGGATTGCTTTTCGCCGCCAAAGTGGGTGAATGTCCTTAATCGGGATAGGAGCGTAACCGAGCAGACGCCGATACGATGTCACGGCGCGCAAATCGGCGATCTAGATTGGGCGTGTAGCCTGCATCTTTGCGGGCACCGTTCCCACCGGGGGTTTCGCCCTATCCTTTTCATTCTTGCAAGACTGACCGGCGATGCTAACGTGCTATTTGTTGCGGACGCATGATCAAACCCACTTGGCGACTGCATTTCTGAATCGTCGCCCCCGTCCGGCACCGCGGAGAAGCAGGTTCCTCCACTCCGCCGTCGCATACGCTCCGGCTCCGGTCGGAATGACAATGCGTTGTAACTCTGGAGAGATGCGCGCGAGATCCCTCGCTACGCCTGAAAAGCGGCTTCGCTCGGGATGACACCCTGGTCACGCTGCGGCCCGATACAACGGGTCCGCGGGACAGCCGAGGGCGGCTGTCCCCACAAATGCCCGCAAGATGAGAGCCCGGGCTACGCGCCAGACAATCCGAAGATGTCCGCATTTGGCGGGTGGGCCACGCGCTTTCTCCATCACGCAACAGGCGACGAGTGACGAGTTGAAACCGAGTCGGAATGGACCGTCACGGCAGCGCGAGCGAGCGGCGAGAAGACTCTGTCCAGCCGTCGAACTGTCCACCTCGGCGCCGCGGAGAAGCAGGTTCCTCCACTCCGCCGTCGCATACGCTCCGGCTCCGGTCGGAATGACAAGCGCGTTGTAACTCTGGAGAGATGCGCGCGAGATCTCTCGCTACGCCTGAAAAAGCGGCTCCGCTCGGGATGACGCACTGGTCACGCTGCGGACCGATACACTGGTCCGCTGGACAGCCGAGGGCGGCTGTCACAAATGCACGCAAGACAAAATCAGGCTTGGGCGGCCACCTGCCGGTTGAGCTTTTCTAGTTCAGCTTGGCGTATTCGGCTTGGGCTTCTTTGAGGACGGGAACGTCGGGGTCGGCGTCTTTCCACTTCGCGAGGAAATCCTGGTAGGCGGTGCGAGCTTTGGCGTTGTCTCCTTGCAGGACGTAGGCGCGAGCCAGGTTGAGGCGAGCAAGCGCGTAGGCGGGATCGGTGGCGCTTACACCTTGATGGTCGAGTATGCGCTGGAACTCAACGGCAGCCTTGGCGCCGTCGTGGAGTTTGAGATAGGCGAGTCCGCGTAAGTAGTTTGGTGCGAAGCCCGTGCCATGAGCGCCGACGCCGAGTTCGTAGGGACGAACCGGTTCGAGCGCAGCGATGGTATCTGAGGGCTGATTTTTCTGCAGATCCTTCCAGGCTTCCGTCATGGGGAACATGACGAGTTGCAAGTATCGGTTCTCGGGAAAGTCGCGATGCAGGCCGGCAACCAGCGCATCGGACTTGGAAGTCTCCCCGGTCATCGCGAAAATTACGGCGGCAAAAGCACGCACTTCGCTGGCGTTCGACAACTCAAGGGCCTGGCCGGCTTTGCGCTTAGCGTCCGCGGGATATCCGAGGAGATTGTCGTCGGAAGCTTCGACGTCGAAGAGCGCGGCGGCAAAATCTTTGATGCCCGCGCTCAACATTTCCGCCCGCGACTGCTGCCAAATCAGGCGTCCAGCTTGAACCTTCCCGAGTGCGTCCTGTCCCGAAGCCTTGAAGAACAGTGTGAAGGCTTCATCGGGAGTGCCGCGGGATAAATCGATGATGTGGTCATAGGCAGGCCAGTCTCCGCGAATGTAGGCAATGTCGGCCAGGACAATGCGGACGCCGATTCCGCCCAATTTCTGCGCCAAGCCCTGTTCGCCGATACTTTTTGCTTCGTCGAAGCGATTCAGACCCTCGTAGGCACCGCAGAGATTGGCGTACGCATAGCCATCTTTGGGATCCAACTGCATCGCCGCGCTCGCAAGTTCCAGCGCCTTGTCGTGATGGCCGATCTGACTGTTGACGAGAGCTCCGTTGTCGTAGGGAAGTGAGTCGCGGGGATAGGTTTGCCTCCACTCGGCATAGACGGCCAATGTTTTGTCGGGATCGAGCAGGACTTCATCGTAATAGTGCGCTTGAATGTAGAGCTTCTCGCGCTCACTGGCGCGATCGCGCAACTCGTACGCCTTCTTCAGCGCTGTAACTGATTCGCTCAGCCTAGTCGTATTGTTCAGCGAAACTCCCAAAGTCGCCCATGCCATGGCGAAATTGGGATCGAGTTCGACTGCACGCTTGAGGTGAGGAATGGCGGCTTCGTCGTTTGTGTTGTGGTGCTCGGCTTGCCCGAGGCTGAAGGCTTGCAGAGCTTCGAGCGATGAAGTGGTGGCTTGTTCCAAAGGAGTGGCGAACTGCTGCACGGAGGCGAGGGATTCTCCCATCTTCTGACGAAGGCTCGAAGCAGCGGAGTCGAGCGATTTCAGGACTTGCTCTTTGCCGTCGGCTTCTACTTGCTCGCGGGCGAGGGAGTCTCCGGTCTCACCGTTCAAGGCGGTCAGCGTAAGTACGTAATGATTGCCGAGACTGGCGATGGAGCCGGTCAGCATCGCCTTGATTCCCTGGCGCTGGCAAAGTTCGCGGGCCACGTCGTTGGTCAGGCGCTCGTCGGGCGACTTGCCCATGAAGCGGAGGCCTTCGCGAATTTTGGAGTCGGGGACGATGTTCAGGTAGGGCGATTGCTCGAGTTGGACGGCGAGCGCTTGCTTGAGTGTGCCGTCGAAGACGGGATCTCCGGTCGTGTTCACAAAATCGGCGAGGAGAACGCTGTCTTTCTCCGTAAGCTTGGCGGATTGTCGGGAGCGGAAGAAGAATATTCCGGCGACGATGGCGGCGATCGCGACGACAGCTACTGCGAGCAGCCATATTGCCGGCTTCTTTGACGGAGCTGGAGCAGCCGCAGACGCCGACGCCGCCGACACTTGCGATGAAGCGCTCGGCGCAACGGGAACCGATGCAGAACTCTCGTCGGACGCGACGGGCACTGATCCGGAAATTGCGGCGACGGCGCGTCCGCTCTCGGTATCGCGACGGAGCCTCTGCAGATCGGCGCGCATATCGGCGGCGTGCTGGTAGCGCAGGTTGCGATCTTTTTCGAGAGACTTATTAATGATGCGTTCGAGTTCCGTGGGGAGATCGGGATTCAGGCGAATCGGAGAGAGCGGAACGCGTTCGAGAATCGCGTTGAAGATGACCGCAGACGTGTCGCCGCGAAACGGAAGCGCGCCGGTCGCCATCTCGTAGAGCACGGCACCGAAAGAGAAGAGGTCGGTACGCGAGTCGAGTTCCTTGCCCTTGGCCTGCTCGGGAGACATGTAGGCGACGGTGCCGAGCGTGGATCCGGGGCTTGTCAGATGTTCGTCATCGATCGACTGCGTCATCGTGTTGGCGGAGGCGATCTGGCTGGAGGAACCGGCGGCGGCGCAGAAACCTTAGCCAGGCCGAAATCGAGGATCTTGGCGTGGCCGCGCTTGGTGACAAAAATATTCGCGGGCTTGATGTCGCGATGGACAATGCCTTCGGAGTGGGCGGCGTCGAGAGCGTCGGCAATTTCGATGGAAAGGCCGAGTAAGGTCTCCATCTCGACGGGCTTGCCGGCGATCAGATGTTTCAGCGTGACGCCGTCGAGAAACTCCATCGCGATGAAAGCGTTGCCGTCTTCGTCGCCGATGTCGTGGATGGTGCAGATGTTGGGATGGTTGAGGGCGGAGGCGGCTTGCGCTTCACGCCGGAAGCGAGCCAGAGCCTGCGGATCGCGGGCTACGTCGTCGGGAAGAAATTTGAGAGCAACGAAACGGCGCAGGCGCGATGTCTTCGGCTTTGTAGACGACGCCCATCCCGCCGCCGCCAAGCTTTTCGATGATCCGGTAGTGGGAAATCGTCTGGCCGATCACAGGAGCCAAATCTTACGCGGGGAAAATGGGAACGGTCAACGAAAGCCGTTTGCCGGCTCTCGCGTTCGGAGCATGGAGTTGCGGCGACAGCTTCAACGAGGGATCGATCACCGACCTTACTGGACGGTGGGTTCGACGTCGTCGGGAGCGCCGTGCCTGCGCAGCAACTGCGGCAGATTCTGCGAGAAGGCTGAACGTGGCAGAACCATATCGCAGCCGACTTCGTGAGCCTTCTGCTTCAGATCTCCCTGAACGTGCGAGAGGAACCCGATGATCGAGGTGCCCTTCTTCAGCTTGCTCTTCAGCTTGGGGATCAGGGTCAACGGCTTCACGCTGTTATTGTTCAGGTCGAAGATGATGAGCGACGGTTTCTCTTCGCCGTTCTGGTGCATCTTCTCCATCAGGTCTTTGTCGGTCTTGACGAACTCAACTTTGACGTTGAGCTTGCGGGCCGTCTCCTGAATCTTGGCCATGAAGAAGAGGTCTTCGATGAAGGCGAAGATGCGGGAGTTGGTTTCTTCGCTGGAGGCCGGCAGAGGCTCGGGCTCGGGCTGCGGATATTGCGTCTGGAAGCCGGGACGCTGGCGTCCGCCGCCTTTGTGGCCGTTGTTGCCGCCCATCACGGCGCGATAGCTGTGATCCATGGGCGCGGTGTAAATGCCGTCTTTGTTTTCGCGGCTGAGGCCCGGGCCGGGGCGCTGACCGCGCTGGCTATGTTGTCGGCGCCCTCGGCGCCGTCGTCTCCCTCCCCCACCGGAGGTCTTTCCTGGTCCTGCGTTCATAGTCCTCTCAAATTAGTTGCTACAGAGTGCAACGCTGCAAAGAATCAAAGTTTCGCCAGTCGCACGGGGAATTGCGGACCGGCACAAAGATAGGCCGGGACACGCAAACCAATCTGCGCAGTTGCGGGTGCGATTGGACACACTGTGGAACGAACCCCAGCTCTGAAACGACCTGCTACTTGCGAATGAAAACTTTACTTTTTAAATCTCGATTTTGCGTTTATCGGATCCGTAAGGCGCCGCCTCAGAACGGCTGGCGCGGAAGACCTACGCGGGAACGAGGTCTAAAGAGAACAGGATTATGGTACGCGTCCTTTCGCAAGTCCGCAAGGGCCTGTCCATGAGGGTTTTGCACAGGAGTGCATGGCCAGAGGAATTTCGAGCGCCGGAGGGCGGAACCGGATGCGGGATGCGGGCGCTTTCAACGCTCACTGGACAAATCACGTGCCCACTGCTGCGCCTGCCAGTAGTAGCCGGCGACATCCTCGGGATCAAGATGGAGGCTTTCGGCGAGGGAAGCCGCCGCTGCCCATTCACCGCTTTCGTGGGCGAGCATCAACTGGAAGATGGGCCGAAGAGGTGTAGGCTCGCCCAGCAGGACCGCTTTGGTGGCGTGATCGAGAGGAATTTTCTCGAGCACCTCGGCCATGGGGGCTTCGAGCATGGCGTCGATCAGGGAGAGCAACCCGAGCAAGAAGAGGTCAGACTCTCCGTGCGAAACGCGGGGAGCGAGTAATTCGCCGAAGCGGCCGCGGACGAGGGCTGTGAGTACGAGGTCGGTGGTCTTATCGTGGCCGGCGCCGACGGCGGCGACGAGGCGCACCCAGCGACGGACGTCGCGCTCTCCCAGGATCGAAAGGGCATGACGGACAGAATGAATCTCGCTCTTGAAACCGAAGACGGCCGAGTTCAAATAGCGCAGCAGGCGGTAGCAGACTGAGGCCTCGGACTTGATCAGGCGCTCGAGCGCAGAGACATTCAGTTCCGGGCGGGAGACTTCCTGGAGCATGCGCAGGTAGTTCAGCCGGTTCGCGGGCATGTCGTGCGTGGCCATCATTTCGGGACGGCGAAAGAAATATCCCTGGAAGTAGACGAAGCCGAGATCGCGGGCGCGGGAAAACTCCGAGTAGGTCTCGATTTTTTCCGCAAGCATGCGGCAACGCCATGGTCCGAATTGTCTGAGCAAGGTGGCACGCTGCGGCTCGCTGGTGAGCTGCATTTCGACCTTGATGATGTCGGCGATCTCGGCCAGCGGTTCTCGCGGATCGCCTGCGACGTAGTCGTCCAGAGCGATCATGTATCCCGATTCTTTGAGGCTGAGACAGGCGGCCATAACATCGGGATCGGCAGGAACGGTCTCAAGAATCTCGACGATCGTGGAAGTGGAGGGGAGCAGCCGGACCAATCCTTTAATGAGAGTGTCGCGGGTGCAGTTCACGAAGGCGCGGCGACCATCGCACAGGACGTCGAGGCCCATCATCAGGGAGTTGTCGACCGTAGCACGCGACGCCATATCGGTATCGCCATTGAAAGCGTTCTCGAGGCCGTCGCGGAAGAGGAGTTCGTAGCCGAAGACTTTCTCTTCGCGGTCGAAGATGGGCTGGCGCGCTACGTAACGCAGGGTTTTGGCCTGGCGGCGCTCGGGCTCCGGAGCTTTCTTGGCTGAGGTGCTTCCCACCCGTATTCTATCGGCAGGATGGCGGAAAGGGTGAGGAGGGATTAGCTGTCTATAAGAACGGTGGTGCGCTGTGGCTCGGTAAGAGACAAATCCTAGATGGAGAGAAATTCAAAATCCCCCCGGCAAAAACGCGAGAACGTTTGGGCACCCGTGCTTAGGCTCTTTGGGCGCCGCCGAGGGCGGTGAGCGCGGAGACGATTTTTGCGGACCACTGGGCGATTTCGTCCTCACGCAGAGTGCGATCGCCGGATTGGAATTTTGCACGCAGCAAGACCGAATATTTTCCTGCGGGGATTGAGCCGCCGCGGAAAATCTCGACGGGGAGAGAACTCGCGCAGTTCGCGAATGTCGGTCTCTTGCACCACTTTGTGCATCTGCTGGAAGGATAACGTGTCGTCGAAGACGAATGAAAAATCGCGTTCGACCACTGGATACTTCGCTAGCGGTGTGAAGCGGATAGTTCGCAGGCCGGCTTTGTACAGCTGCTCAAGATCGAACTCGGCGAGGAAAACGTCTTGCCGCAATTTTCTGGCGACCGCCGCTTCGGGATGAATCTGACCGAAGTTCGCCACGGCCGCGCCATTCAGACGCACGCGGGCTGAACGGCCGGGATGGTAATACTCCGGAGCTTCCCGTTCATAAGTGATCTCACCGGCAAAAGCAGCCAGCAGATTGTCCACATCGCCTTTGAAGCCGCGGAAGGTTTCTGCGGCCGCGGCGTGCTCGCCGTTACTGACGTCCAACGCACCGCTCGCCGGTAGCGCCGCATGCACGGCTGCGGCAGTCGCGCCGAGACAGACGCGGCGCAGCTCAACCCTTTCGCCACCGGACATTTCGTAGACGCTCCCCATTTCGAACAGGCGAGCTTCGGCGACGTCGCGATTCAGATTCCATGCGAGCATATCGAGCATGCCGGGCACGAGGGATGTGCGCATCACGGACGCTTCTTCGCTGAGCGGGTTCTCGAGTTCCAGCACTTTGGGTCCGGAAGAAGGCGAGAACTTTTCCGCGTCGGCATGCGAGATGAACGTGAGCGACAACGCTTCGTTGTATCCCAGCGCGAGCGCGCGCTTGCGCAGGGCTGCGTCGATGGGAGCGTGCGGCAACTCGACCACCGCGCCGCTGTACGCGGGCAGCGTATTCGGAAACTTGTTGTAACCGTGCAACCGCGCGATTTCTTCGATGACGTCGATCTCGCGCTCCACGTCGAGGCGCCAGCTTGGTATCTGCACGCGGAATTGGGCGTCCGCCTGGCCCTCGGGGATCAATTCGAATCCCAGGCGCTTGAGCAGCCGAAAGATCTGGCCGGGGTCGAGAGTGCCACCGAGAATGCGGTGGACTTCGGACACTCGCAGCACGACCGGAGCCTGGTCCATTTTTTTCGAGACGACGTCGACAACATCGCCGACGAGTTCTCCACCGCCCGAGGCGAGAATCATTTCAGCAACGAGATCACAGGAGAGAACCGTGGATTCGAAATCTGCTCCGCGCTCGAAGCGATGCGAGGCATCGGTGTGGATCGCGTGGCGGCGGGACATTTTGCGGACGATCCCGGGATCCCACCAAGCAGACTCGATCACGATATTGCGCGTCTTGTCGGTGATCATTGTGTCGTAGCCGCCCATCACTCCCGCGAGTCCGACAGGCTTCTTCGCGTCGCAGACGACAAGATCTTCGGTGGTCAGCTTGCGTTCGACGCCGTCGAGCGTCTTGAGGGTTTCGCCGTTGCGAGCCTTGCGCACGATGATCTGACCACCCTCGAGCAGGTCGGCGTCGAAGACATGCGTGGGCTTGCCGATCTGCCAGAGAACATAATTCGTCGCGTCAACCGCGTTGGAGATCGGACGCTGATCGAGTAGCTGAAGACGGTGCGCGATCTTTTCCGGCGATGGCTTGATGTGCGTGTTGCGAATTACTCGCGCGGAGAATCTTGGACAGAGCGCCGGCTCTTCGACCGTGATGGGGAAATCCGCGGCTGGAGTAGCGGCGGGCAGCTTGGGCGTTATCCGCTTGAGCGGGCGGTCGTAGATGGCAGCGGCTTCGCGGGCGACGCCGTAGTGATTCATGGCATCGGGGCGATTGGTGCCGATCTCCATTTCGAAGATCAGGTCGGGGCCAGAACCAGACGTGCCTTCGACACCGAGGCCTACGTCGGTCAAGTCTTCGGCGAGGCGCCGGTCGTCGACGGTGAGGTCAACGTATTCGCGAATCCAATTGGGAGAAAGTTTCATGAGTAGCTTCTAGCTACTGGCTCCTAGCTGTCTCTTCTTAATCCAACATCTCTTTCGCTTGGTGTCACGCAAGATCCTTCGCTGCGCCTGAAAAGGGCCTCCGCTCAGGATGACGCCGCGTTTGTAAATTACTTGCGGCCGCACTCACGACCAGCGACAAACGACTAACGACGGCTTTATCCAAACTGCTGCAAGAATCTTACGTCGCCCTGGAAGAACAGCTGGATGTCGTCCACACCGTATTTCAGCAACGCTAGCCGGTCCACGCCCATGCCGAAGGCGAAGCCGGAAACTTTTTTCGGGTCATAGCCGTTGTCCTTCACGAATTCGAAGACGTTGGGATCGACCATGCCGCAGCCGAGAACTTCGATCCATCCGGTCTGCTTGCAGGGGCGGCACGGGTCGGAGCCGCGCTTGCCGCTGCCGCCGCAGATGAAACACGTCACGTAGAGTTCCGCGCTCGGCTCGGTGAAGGGGAAGAATGACGGACGGAAGTGCGTCTTCACGCTCGATCCGAACAGCGCTTTCATGGCGTGATCGAGCGTGCCCTTCAGATCTCCGAAAGTGATATTGGTGTCGACGGCGAGGCCTTCGATCTGGTGGAACATGGGCGAATGGCTTGCATCCGGCGGATCGTTGCGGTGCACGGTCCCGGGAATCACGATGCGAATCGGGGGACGCATCTTCTCCATGGTGCGAATCTGCACCGGAGACGTATGAGTGCGCAGGAGCAAGCGCTCGCGCTGTGGCTTCGACTGCTGGCCCGCGATGAAAAGTGTGTCCTGGGTGTCGCGTGCCGGATGATTCGGCGGAAAATTCAGTGCTTCGAAGTTGTAGTAATCCGTTTCGACGACGGGACCTTCGGCGACAGAGTAGCCCAGCTTCTCGAAGACGCTGACGATTTCGTTTTTCGTCTTGATGACGGGATGCTCGGCGCCGATGGGACGGCGGATGCCGGGGAGCGAGATGTCGACGCTCTCGGAGGCGAGCGAATCGACGCTGCCGCCGACGTGCGCGGCTTCGACGAGTTCGGTGATGCGCGTCTTCAGTTCGTTGACGCGCATTCCGGCTTCGCGCTTGGCCTCTTTCGGAGCGCCCTTGAGCCACTGATCATTGATCTGGGTGAGGATGCCGTTCTTGCGGGCCATCCAGCGATCGCGGAATGTTTTGACATCGGCGTCAGAGCGGACTTCGGCCGCTTCTGCCATACACGCGGCGATACATTCGCCGGCAGCCTTCTCGAGGGCGGGGGCTGAATAGTCCGTCAATTTGGCAACGGTGTACGCCATTTTCCCGACACTTTAAAGTTTTGTCATTCCGAACCGCGTAGCGATGAGGAATCTGCTGTTATTTCGGCGCAGGCAGAAAAGCAGGTTCTTCGGCGCTCTCTCCGCGCTGCGCGCGTCTGCGAGCGCTCGGAATGACAAGTTGGGTGGTGCTAACAGCTGAAGCCGGTGACTGAGACTGTGCCATGGGCAGAGATGCAGTTAGACACATCTCTGCTCATGCACTTGAGGATTATGCGAGCGCGGTTTTGGCTTGCGTCGCCAGGCTGGCAAATCCCGATGGATCGTTCACCGCCAGGTCCGCGAGAATCTTGCGGTCCAGTTCGATCTTCGCCACCTTAAGGCCGTGAATGAACTGGTTGTAGCTCATCCCGTTCAGCTTGGCAGCGGCGCCGATGCGGACGATCCAGAGCGAGCGGTACTGGCGCTTGCGCTGCTTGCGTCCGGAGTAGGCGAATTTCAGTCCGCGCTCGACGGACTCTTTTGCCGAACGGTAGAGCTTCGATTTAGTAAGGAAGTATCCGCTGGCGCGCTCTAATATCTTTTTGCGCTTGGCGCGGCGTTTGGTTCCGCGTTTTACACGAGGCATGGTGCTCTCCTTTTGGCTTTCGTTTTATGGCGGCTGGAGGTAAGGGAATCTGTCTGACCTCTTCACGCGCCCGAATCAGGGATCAGGGACTAGGGGGCCATTGTCAGAAGAAAGTCGACTTGCTTCTGAGTTTCTGCGCCCTGAACCCTAGCCCCTGGTTCCTTATTGATACGGAATCATCCGCAGGACCTTGGGCAAATCCCCGTCGCTGACGAGGCCGCCGTGGCGCAGCTTACGTTTCCGTTTCGTGTCTTTGGACGTGAGGATGTGACGCAG
The DNA here is from genome assembly GCA_963793945.1 of uncultured Acidobacteriota bacterium. Classification (GTDB taxonomy): domain Bacteria; phylum Acidobacteriota; class Terriglobia; order Terriglobales; family Acidobacteriaceae; genus Sulfotelmatobacter. Next base: position 117,924 of record CAWCCE010000012.1, read on the forward strand.
TTTCGCGTGACCCCGCTTCACTTTCCCGGTCCCGGTTTTCTTGAAGCGCTTGGCAGCGCCCTTGTGGGTTTTTAATTTCGGCATACGGTCCTCAAAAACAGCCGTCAGCTTTCAGCCATCGGCTGCCAGTTTCAAAATCGTCCGATCAGATGTCCGTTGACCGCTCGGACAAGATTGTCATTCCGAGCGCAGCGAGGAATCTGCTTGTGCTTACGACGCGGGCTTGGCGACCTGCGGCGGAGGCGCGCTCGGGCTGGGTGCACTTTGCGCCGCAGCCTTCTCGGCTTTTTCAGCCTTCTGCTTTTCTTTCTCGCGCTCCTTATCCGTTTTCTTCGGAGCCAGGATCGCGTGCAACGTATTGCCTTCCTGCCGTGGCCGGAACTCCACGATACTGTGCGGCTCGACGTCTTTAATCAACCGCTCCAGGATCTGCCGACCGAGGCCGGTGCGAGTCATCTCGCGACCGCGGAAGAAGATCGTTGCTTTAACTTTGTCGCCCTCATCCAGGAAGCGCAGAACGTGATTCTTCTTCGTCTCGTAATCGTGGTCGTCCACATTGATGCGGAACTTGACCTCTTTTACGGTAATCGTCTTCTGGTGCTTCTTGGCTTCGCGCTCTTTCTTTTCCTGCTGGTAGAGATACTTCCCGTAGTCCATGATGCGGCACACGGGAGGCTGCGCGGTGGGCGAAATCTCAACCAGGTCCAGATTCTTTTCGCGGGCTTTCTTGATCGCTTCGTAAGGCGGCATGATGCCCAACTGCCCGCCCTCGTCATCAATTACGCGGATTTCGCGTGCCCGAATACGATCGTTGATACGGATAAAACGCTTATCGATACAGTCCTCCAGTGCTCTAAGCGACTGAGAATAAAGAATTATAGCATGAGGAATGCGGACAATCGCTAACGGGCGAACGGTGGTTTGCTTCGTCCGCAAGTGCGCGGCGCCCCGCAGAAAGTAAATGCCCCCATTCATGATCCGCGTCTACGCAATCAGGAATGGGGGGGAATTCAGGCACCAATCACCACCGTGCCGCCGCCACGGGTTTCACTTGAATTCGCGATGGTGTAAGTGACGCTCTGCCCATAAACCGCGGGCAGCGCGGTCTGAACCGGATTGGGGTTCGGGACGGCGTTGGCATAGAGCTTCAATGGTTGAGGAGTCCAAGCCGTGACCGGCAACTTGTTCGAAGTCCATGCGATGCTGTAGGTCGCATCGCAAACAAAGACAATCTCCCCGCCGGGTGGAATGGAAATTGGATCCGGAGACGTATCCAGGTTCGCAATATTGATGGTTAAAGGGCCGACACCGAACTGAACGCAGTACGGGCCGCCAGTCTGCACTCCTGTGTTTGCGTTGACGATGACGTAGTTGATCGTCGTATTCAAGGCCGGTCCGCCGTTGGGCGCGGCGCTGGTATTTTGCTGAAGATTGTTGATTGGATTGAATACGCTGGTGAACCTGACGTTCACTGGTAACCCGGCATTGTTGTGAAACGCGATCGAATCCTGGTTCGTAATTTTCAAGTTTTGGTTCGAAGTTACAATTCCTCCGGGCGCGATAGTGATCTGGTATAAAGCTGCGTCAGGGGTGGGGCGTACTGGATTTGCTGCCATATTTTCTCTCTCCTTGTGAAATCAATCTATTTGGAGCTGGGCCGGAAATTCGGATCGGACAACAAACTCTTGAGCGCCGGAGTGTTCTTGAGAGACTCCAGCGAAAATCCCTTCTGCAAGCTCTTCTCGATGTACTCGATCGCGTGCTGACGATCTCCGAGAGTTTCATAGGTTTCGCCAACGCTTTCCAGGACGTCGGAATCGTCGGGTGACAGGGTAAGCGCAGTCTGCAAGTGGGCCAAAGCCTTCTCTCGGGATTTTTTCTCTGCGTAAAGCAGGGCCAGGCGGACCTGGATGCCCGCGTCGCGCGGATTCGACTGCGCCGCCTGCTCCACTAAAGGGAGTTCCTTGTCGCGCGCGGCTTCCAGTTTTGCCTGGTCATGCAAACCCTCGTACGCCATGGCAAGGTTCGCCCATACGATGTAATCGCGATCGTTGAATTGCAATGCCTTCTCCGTCGCGGCGGCAGATTCCGCATAACGCTGTTGCAGCGCATACATGTAACCGAGGTTGGCATAGGCACCGTAACTGGGACTTAATTCGATCGACTTCTTCAGCACCTCTTCGGCCTTGGGGAATTGCTTCGGATCTCCTGTATTGACGTAGGTCGCTCCCAGATTCGAATAAGCGGTTGCGTTATCGGGAGTGAGTTCGATGACATGCTGCAATTGAGCGATGGCGTCATCGTACTTCCCCTGGCGTCCATAGAAATTCGCCAGGCTGTTATAGCCGCTCCAATAGTCGGGGCGCAGAGCGATCGCCTTCTTGTAAGCCGCTTCGGCGTCGGCATTGCGCCCCGCGCTCTCGTAGGAGTGGGCAAGGCCGTTCAGAGCATCGGCGTTGCGCGGATCGAGCTGCAGGGCGCGCTGGAATTCATCGAGTGCCAAATCATTCTTTCCCGTCGCGTTGTGGATGCCTCCGAGAGTTACGTAGGCGGTAGGTAAGCTGCTGTTTAGTGCGGTCGCTTTTGTGCCGTTGCTGAGAGCGAGTTCCGTCCACTTGGGGTTTTTGTCGAGCTGATACTTCAGCAGGTAGGCCTGGCCCAAACCTGCATAGCCCAACGCAAATTGCGGATCGGTCGCAATTGCGCTCGATAACGATTCGATCGCCTGGTCCAGATTTCCGGGCTTGTCGTAGCGCTGCATGAGACCGAGCGCCTTGAGGTAGGACTCATAGGCCGCCGGCGCTGAGGAACCGTCGGCGGTGTGCAATGCGGTGGCAGGAACTTCCACGTGCATCAACCGCGCCAAGCCGGCGACGGCTTGATCCTGAAGAGCAGCAAAATCTCCGGAAGGATCTTGCAGCGAGAGCGAGCCTTCCTGACGAACGTCTTTGGTGCGAATCAAGTTCACGGTGAGGTGAACTCCCGATGCGTCGCGCATCACGCTGCCCTTGACGACAAGCGTTGCCCCGAATTCGCGCAAGGCGGCTTCGGGATCATTGACCTTTCTTCTGCGAACCTCGCTGGCTGGAACTACCCAGAGAGACTGCTGGCCTCCGTCGAGGTTCGACAGTTTGCTCGTGAGGCTGTCCATCAAGCCTTCAGAAATCGCCTCGTTCGCGGAGTCGTTCCCGATGTTGTCGAAGGGGAGAACCGCGATGTGCTTTTCGCCTCCACTACCGCTACCGCCAGATAGCAGCGTGGCGACGCCATGCCGTACCGATGGAATTAGAAGAGAAGCGGCGGCAAGCAGCAGAATCGCCGCAATGAGTTCGACTGCCCAACGGCGCGCGCGATCGACCGGCGTGACCAGCGCGCGGCTCGAGGAAGCGTGCTCGAGGGCGCGGCGCAAATCCCGTGATGACGCTTTCAGATTTCTTGCCGAGGGCGCACTGGGCGCGGTCTCGAACGCGGGCTTGCAGCCTTCGAGGTCCCCGAGCAGTTCGCGACAATCGGCGTAGCGGTGAGTGCGATCCTTCGCCAGGGCGCGGCAGACGATCGATGCCAGAGCAGGATCGAGGCCCTCCACTGGCGGAGGCTGTTCGAGGACCGCCAGCAGGACCGCCGACATGTTTCCGCGCTCGAAGGGGTGCTTCCCGGTCAACATCTCGTCGAAAACAACACCCAGCGACCAGATGTCGGTGCGGCGGTCGAGCGGCTCGTTGCGAACCTGCTCCGGAGACATGTAGGCCAAAGTTCCGACCGGCCCGGCAGTGAGAGTCGTGGCAGCGTTGCTGGCGACACGAGCGAGGCCAAAATCCACGATCTTGGCGACGTTCTGTCGGGTGATAATCACATTCGAGGGCTTGATGTCGCGATGGATGATGCTGTGCTCGTGAGCATCGATCAGCCCACGAGTGATCTGCACCATGATTTCGAGGGCTTCTTTCGGCGGCATGGGCCCGCGGCGAATCCGCTCGGCGAGCGTCAGGCCCTCGTAGTAGGCCATTACGATGAAGGTCTGGCCGTCTGCAGTTTCCTCAAGACCGTGAATTACGCCGATGTTCGTGTGGTCGAGTCCGGAGGCCGTGCGCGCTTCCTGCAGGAAACGTTCTTTATCTTTGGAGGCGACATTCAGATCATTGGGCAGGAATTTGAGCGCGACCGTGCGATTGAGCTTGAGGTCGAGGGCTTTATAGACGATCCCCATTCCGCCGACGCCAGCGGTTCCGAGGATCTTGTAGCCACCGACCTGTTCGTCCACGGCCAATGGCCGCACGGAAGATGTCACTGCAAGCCCCCACAGATGGATCTGCGTCGAAGAATCCACCGCTCACCACCCGGGGAAATGGGTTGGAACGAAGTGATCGGCGCGCGATAGAGGCGAATCATACCGCCGCCGCCAAAGGCTTGCAAGCACTGGGTAAAGCGGCCTGGGATGGGACACAGATGATCCCGCTCTGTTTCCACATCAGGCAGGTTTGAGAGAGAATTGGAACGATAACGAAGCCCCCACGGGGTTTCCGCGCAACCTGAGGTGAGTGCCGTGTGCAGAAATATTAAAACGTTATTCAACTTCGATCCGCCGGTTACGGACGAGGAAGTCCGGGCCGCATCCCTGCAATTTGTTCGAAAAATCAGCGGATTCAACAAACCCTCGAAAGCGAATGAGGCCGCATTTCAAGCCGCGATAGAAGATGTAGCTGCGATCTCAATGCGCCTGCTCCGCTCGCTCGAAACGACCGCTCCACCCAAAAACCGCGAAGAAGAGGCGGCCAAGGCGAAAGCCCGGGCTGCCGAGAGATATAGCCTCGGCTAAGATCGCCTTGGGGGGACAGGCGCCTCCCGGTTTCTACAGAGTTTCCTCCATCTCAAATGTTGGCTTTGTACGGTGTGTAGGGTATCGAACCCAGGACTTCCGATGTGGCACTCTGACCGGGTTTCTGCCAAACCAGAGTTCGACTCGTTCGTGCATCGCTTGTCCCTATGCCTACGCGCCGCCTTGATGACCGGATCCGCGAACTTTGTGCCAAAGCTGGTGAGGCTGCGGATGTTCAACATCCCGACCATGGTCATCTGGAAACCATTCTGCAGCAACTTCTGGGAGCAATTCACGAGAAAGTCGAACGCATCCGGGTGCTGGCGGCGAAAAAGCTGCTGCCACCCGCCGACCCAGAAGAAGAAACTCCGCAAAAGGACCGTCGAGCAGGATAGTGCCGACTCGAAGTAGTGACGTATCTCCTCTTGACATGGGGTAAGAGCCCTTGTAATCTCGCGAACCGTCGCACGGAGCGGTTGTCCTCCGACGTACGTAAGGGCGGGATGAAACTGTCGTTAGAGACGCGAGATGTCGGGAAGGTAACAATCGTCCGCTGCAAGGGGCGTCTCGTCGCCGGCGGCGAAGTCGATGCTCTAAAATCGCATATCTCCCACCTTCTGCGCGATCGGCGCGCAATCGTGCTGCACCTCGGCGAAGTGGTGTTCATCGACAGCAGCGGCCTGGGAACTATGGTGCGCACGCTGACGAGTACACGCCAAGTACGTGGCGACCTGAAGCTGTGCCATGTGCCGGAGCATGTCCAGAAAGTATTGAAGCTCTCCCATCTGACTAAGCTATTCGATTCGCACGAATCGGAAGACAATGCGGTTGCGTCCTTTTATCGGGCGCGTGCGCCGGTTGAGCAGCCGGTTTCGGCAGGCAAGAGCGTGTTGTGCGTGGACACGAATGCCGACGTGGTCACATACCTGCGCGAACTGCTGCACCGTGCCGGGTACGATGTGCACACTAGTAATAATTTGCGCGATGGCCTGATCCTGATGCGGGTTACACGGTTTGACCTCGTACTCTTGGGTGCGGGGATGAGTGCGTCCCCCTCAACCGACAAAGCTTTTCGCGATGCCTGTTGTACCGTACCGCTGGTGTCACTGGGAAGCGACTTCTCGACGCTCGAAGCTGGCGAAGCTACGGCCGTATTGTTGAGAGAAATTGCCGAGCGGCTGCAATCGGCGGCTCAGGCGTAGAACCTCTTCGCTCGACCTGCTCCAACGGGACCTTCCAGTAATCCGTTACAATCCTCCGGCGGTTCCGTACGTCCATCTCATTCATATCGGCCGGTTTGCCTATGAAAAAAAGAAAAATCCTTATCATCTTCTACTTCGCTTTCGCCAGCCTTCTTTGGACGGCAGCTACAAGCCCCGCTGCACAAACAAAGGCAAGCACCGACTCCTCCATTGTCGAGCAAGGCAAATTCACCTTGCACAAGTTTGAGCAGGCTATTGGACAGGAGACTTATGAGATCTGGCGCGACGGGGACTCGCTTGCCGTCAAGATGGATTTCAAGTTCACCGACCGCGGGTCGGCTGTTCCGCTGGCGGCTGCGTTTCGCGGCGCCATGGATCTCACGCCGCAGGCTTTTGAAATCAAGGGGCGCACGGCGCGTCCGGTGACGATTGATGAAGCTGTGGCGATCGAAGGCAGCACCGTTCATCTGCGAACTCGAGACAAGCAAAGTGAGGCTGCTCTACCAGCGGGAGCGTTCTTCACGATCGCTGGATACGCTCCCACAACCATGCAGATGTTGATGGTGCGCTATTGGGCCTCGCATGGATCACCCGCGCAACTCGCTACGCTGCCAACTGGCGTGGTGAAAATCGAGGCACGCGGGACGGATACGATTCGGGTCGGGGTGAAGGAAGAGAAGCTTGACCGCTACACCATCGAGGGGCTGATCTGGGGGCGCGAGACGCTATGGTTCGACGCCAACCGCAATCTGGTCGCGGCTGTCACGACTGATGCGGAATTCGACCACTTCGAAGCGATCCGCGATGGATACGAGCGTGCGCTCGGCGATTTCGTGGGACGCGCGGGTGCCGACGGCATGACGGCTTTGGCCGAGATCTCCAAGGGAATCCCGGGCAGTCATGCTTCGACGCTCGCCATTGTTGGTGCGACGCTGATCGATGGAACCGGCGCGGCGCCAATTCCGGATGCGGCGGTCGTGATTCATAACGGCCGCATTGCCGCGGTAGGGCCCCGTTCGAAAGTAAAAATTCCGCACGACGCAAACATCATCAACGCGGACGGAAAGACCATTCTGCCGGGCCTTTGGGATATGCACGCACACTTTGAGCAGGTCGAGTGGGGTCCGATTTATCTAGCAGCTGGCGTAACGACGGTGCGAGATTGCGGCAACGAGTTTGAATTCATTACCGCGGTGCGCGACGCAATTGCGAAGGGTCGCGGTCTTGGCCCTCGTCTCTTGCTGGCCGGCATCGTGGATGGCACCGGGCCCCTCGCTCTGGGAGTCGAGCGAGTGGATTCCCCCGACCAGGCGCGGATGTGGGTCGATCGTTATCACGCAGCGGGTTTCCAGCAGATGAAGATTTACAGTTCGGTCAAGCTCGAAAATCTGAAAGCCGTGACGGACGAGGCTCACCATCTCGGCATGACAGTGACCGGCCACGTGCCGGAAGGACTGAACGCATATCAGGTGATCGAAGCGGGACAAGACCAGATCAATCACATTCAATACATCGAGAACATCATGCGTCCGGCACTGCCGGCCAACGCGACGCGCCAGGAACGAAAAAATGCCGCGGCAAACATCGACATTCATTCGCCCGACGCGCAGAAGGCACTGGCATTCCTGAAAGATCACCATACGGTGGTCGATCCGACGATGGCGCTTTTTGAATTGTTCACGGGGACGACTGCGAAGCCTCCCGCGAGCTTTGAGCCCGGGATCAACAAGATTCCCACCGAACTGGCCGAGCAACTCACCGATGTGGAACCTCCGAGCGAAAACTCAGCGCTGGGAGAAAAAGTCTTCCAGAAAGAGATTGAGATTGTAGGAGCATTGCACCATGCCGGGATTCCCGTGGTGGCGGGCACGGATCAGTCTGTGCCCGGGTATAGCCTGCATCGCGAGATGGAGATTTATGTGCAAGCTGGATTCACGCCGATGGAAGCGATTCAGGCGGCGACGATCGTTCCGGCGCGCGCGATGGGCATTGAGAGAGAAACGGGCACAGTGAAAAAGGGAAAGCGCGGCGATCTGATTCTGATTAATGGTGATCCGCTGGCCGACATTCACAACACCCGCAACGTGGAATACGTAATCACCAACGGCACGATGTATCACACGGCCGAACTCTGGCAGAGCGTGGGGTTCAAACCATAGTCGCTGCGTGGCCGCGCCGGTTGCGGCTATGCTAGTCTGCCTTTTATGAGCGATCGCCGCATTAAGAAAGCCGGAAAGATTACATCGAAGAAGGCTCCAGCAAAACGAAAGCCTAAGTCAACTTTGATTCGGACGCCAGAAACGAGCCGGCCGGTTCCTTCGGCGACGCAGGCTGGCACGACCGCCAAGCACTATCTCAGCGACAAAGTCGGATACTTCACCGAGTCGGTGATTCGCGAGATGACGCGCCAGGCGATGCTTCATCACGCCGTCAATCTGGCGCAAGGATTTCCGGACTTCTCCGCTCCCGCGGAGATTAAGCAGGCCGCACAACGGGCAGTTGCGGGCGATGTCAACCAGTACGCGATCACCTGGGGCGCGAAGAATCTGCGCAACGCGATCGCCCGGCAGATGGGCGTTTGGCAGAAAATTACCGTCGATCCCGAGAAAGAAATCACCGTCTGCTGTGGATCGACCGAGGCGATGATTTCGACGCTCCTCGCGGTGTGCAACACCGGCGATGAAGTCGTGATCTTCGAACCGTTCTACGAAAACTATGGGCCGGACTCGGTCCTGAGCGGCGCGAAGCCGAAGTTTGTGAAGCTGCATCCGCCGAAGGAGGATGGCGGCGAGTGGACATTCGACGAGAAGGAACTCCGCCGAGCGTTCGATAAGCACACTAAAGCAATCATCCTGAATACGCCGAACAATCCCACAGGCAAAGTTTTCACGCGGAAAGAGCTGGAATTGATTCGGGATCTGTGTGTTGAATTCGACGTGCTGGCCATTACAGACGAAATCTACGAGCACATCCTGTACGACGGGACCGAGCATATCTCGATGGTGTCGCTCGACGGCATGCGGGAGCGGACGGTCACGATCAACGGCATGTCGAAGACCTACAGTGTGACGGGATGGCGCGTGGGATGGGCGGTGGGGCCGGAGAAAATTACGAATGCGATCCGCAAAGTTCACGACTTTCTGACGGTGGGCGCGCCGGCTCCGCTGCAAGAAGCGGGAGCTGCTGCGCTTAGTTTGCCTGCGGAATATTATGCGAACCTTGCCCAGGGATACCGCGTGCGACGCGACCATCTGATGCCGGCGCTCACTGCGGCTGGATTTAAATGCTTCCGCCCGCGCGGAGCCTATTACGTAATGACCGACATTTCGGCGTTCGGCTATAGCGACGACGTGGCGTTCGCGAAATATCTGGTGCAGGAAATCGGTGTGGCATGCGTGCCAGGATCGAGCTTCTACCGAGATCCGAAGGATGGGGCGCGGCAAGTGCGGTTCGCGTTCTGCAAGAAGCCGGAGACGCTGGACGAGGCCTCGCGAAGGCTGGCAAAATTAGCGCGCTGATTTGGTTTCAGTGCGTTCGAGTGTCAAGCACTCCGCACGCCACGCGATCTCCGGAATTCCCTGACGGGTCGGTCTGGTAGTCATCCGCTTTGGCGTGGATCACGATGGCGACACTTGAAAGCTGTCGCGGTCCCGGTTTCAGCGTGACGTCTGGATCCTCGATACTGACCTTCGCCTTGCCATTCTGGCCGACCGTGAAATTCTTCATGTCTCCGGCGTGATGTCCCTCAGGATTTTCGAAGCCATGTTTCTTGCCGTCAGGATTGAAATGTGGGCCGGCCGCCTTGAAGTCTGAACCTTCGCAATTGGGAACCTGGTGAAAGTGGATTGCATGCTCACCGGGCGTCAGTCCATGAAGGTGAAGGTCTAACGTCACTCCCGGCCCCTCGTCCCGGACTACGATTTGACCGACATTTTTCCCGACGAAATCTCTCATTTGCACGAACTGGACATCGTTCTTGTCTCTCCCCTTCGATGGGACGGAGGACAGAAGAGCAAAGAATCCGGCCGCGACGCACACAATCTTCTTCATCGGTGAACTCCAAGAGGCAGCAGGATTATATCCAAAACCGTTGACCGCGATTGAAATCAGAGAGCCGTAAATTCGGAACTTTCAACTCGGGAAAGGATCTTGTCCGGGCGCCGAGAGAACTGGATTTCTCCACAAAAATGTGGAGTATACTGCGAGAAAGTTCGAAATTCTTCTTCGGGGAATAAGTCCGTTATGGCATCGAATGCAATCGAACAGGTACCACATCAGGTTCCGGCCGACGATTTTCAGGCGCTGGAAGAGAAAATCTATCGCACCATAGAGATGTACAAGGCTGCGAAGCAGGCGCAGGCAACCGCCGAGCGCGATGTGCAGCGGTTGCGGCAGCAGAATGAAGACCGCGAAGAGGAACTCGTACGGCTGCGCCGGGAAACAGTTCAGTTGAAGAAAGAGCGGGAAGACATTCGCGGCCGCGTCGAGAAAATGCTGGCGCAGATCGAGTCGTTGGCCGAAGCCAGCTAGACCGGCATATTGCGGGCGAGACGGAAGCCAGGTTTCCACGGAGAACATTGAATGGCGACAGCGACGAAAGATCAGATGGTCAAAGACGCGCAGAACGCCAGCGTGCGGGTGGAAATTTTCGACCAAGCCTATAACCTGCGCGGGTCCGATCCCGACTACATTCTGAATTTGGCCGAATATGTGGACGCCAAGATGCGCGCCGTCGCCGAGGCCACCAACACCATCGATACTGTGCGCCTGGCGGTGCTGGCAGCGCTCAACATCGCCGACGAATACCACCTCCTGAAGAAAAAGCAGGACGGCGGGGCAACCGACTATCAGAAGCGCGCGCATCTATTAGCCAATGCGCTGGACGAAGTGCTGCAGGACGGCCGACAGGAAGAAAAACGCAAGGCGGGCTAACCTGCGCCCGGCGATCGTTGCTTTCATTTTTCTCGCGCTGCTTTCCGGCAGAGCGATTCCTCAGGAAACAACTCTCCGCGCTCAATCCAACGTCGTTCTGATCCCCGCGCTGGTCAAAGACGCGGAGGGCGAAGTTGTGTACGGTCTCACGGCCAAGGATTTCGTCATTGAAGACGACGGCGTGGAGCATTCGGTGCGTCTCGACGAGGCACCCGAGGGTCAGCCGATCTCGCTGGTGTTGGCCATTCAAAAAGGACGGCGGGCCGCGTACGAATTCCCGCGCATGCAGGGACTGAAGTCGATGATTGATCCTCTATTCGCCATGGGCACGGCGCGAGTTGCGGTGGTGGAGTTCGACTCTCAGCTAAATCTGATCCAGGATTTCACTAAGGACGAGAACATGGTCGACGCCGATCTAGCGAACCTGCAGCCGGGGGACAGCGGGGCAGTGATTCTGGATGCTGTCGGCTACTCGGTCGGACTTCTCAAGAAAGAACCGGAAGACCGTTTGCGAGTCTTGCTGCTCATCAGCGAGACGCGCGACCACGGCAGCAAGGTCAAAATTGAAGATGCAGTGGCCGATATCGGCGACAGTAATTCCCTGATGTACGCGCTGTCATTTTCGCCGGCCCTCTCGAACATCCTCGATACCGGGCGCGGGAACAATAAGAGCGAAATGCATCCGACCTTGGACATCATGGATCTGATGTACCGAACGGCGCAGGCGATGAGAAAAAACGTTCCGAGCACGATTGCGGCGATGACTGGTGGCGAGTGCGAACTGTTTACGACGAAGAAGAAATTTGAAGTGCGAATGAACGATTTCACCAATCATCTGCACAGCCGCTACCTGCTGAGTTTCGCGCCGAAAGAACCCCATCCCGGACTGCACCAGATCCGCGTACGGCTTAAGGACGGGAAGGACACGAAAGACACCACGGTGATGGCGCGAACCAGCTACTGGGCCGAAGGCAACAAGTAAAAGAATTTCAGGCAGGCGCGGAACTGGTGGTGGAGTCGAGAATCTCCCTCACCTTAGCTACCAGCGCCGACAGCGTAAACGGTTTCGGCAAAAACCAGAGACCGGGATCGAGCACGCCATAGTGAACGATGGCATTGTTGGTGTATCCGGAGATGTAGAGCACTCGCAGCTTCGGGCAAACCTGCAGGATCTGTTCGGCGAGTTGACGTCCATTCATTCGCGGCATGACGACGTCAGTGACCAGGAGTTGGATCTCGCGTTGATTCGCCTTACAGACCGCAAGTCCTTCCTCCGGGCTTGCCGCGACCAGGACGTGATAGCCACAGTGTGAGAGCACCGACATGCTCAGCTGGCGCAGTTGCGGATCGTCTTCGACCAGCAGAATTGTTTCTGTGCCGCGCTGTACGCCGGCTGACTTTTTTTCGGAAATCGCGCTCTCGGCCGGTTCGTCTGTACGCGGAAGATAGACTTTGAAAGCCGTCCCACGGCCGGGCTCGCTGTAGACCCAGATGTAACCACCACTTTGCTTGACGATTCCATAGACCATGGAAAGCCCGAGGCCGGTGCCTTTGCCCACTTCCTTCGTCGTATAGAAAGGTTCGAAGATGCGCGCCTGGGTCTCAGGGCTCATCCCTTCTCCGGTATCGCTTACAGCCAGCATGACGTAGCGTCCGGGAATGACCGGTTGGCGATCGCGTGCGTAGGTTTCGTCGAGGTTGGCGTTCGAAGTCTCAATGGTGAGTTTGCCTCCAGTCGGCATGGCATCGCGCGAGTTGAGCGCGAGATTCATGATGACTTGCTCGATCTGTCCGGGATCGGCTTTAACCGAGCCCAGATCGCCAGCAGGCGCCGAGAGCACTTCGATGTCTTCGCCGATCAGTCGGCGCAGCAGCGAATCGAGATTCAACAAAATCTCGTTTAGATTAATGACGCGGGGGGAGAGCACCTGCTTGCGGCTGAAGGCGAGCAACTGGCGCGTGATGCCGGCGGCGCGGTCCGCGGCCGATCTGATCTGGGCGTTGCTCTCCGAAAGACGGTTGCCCGCGGGAAGTTCATCGGCCAGAATTTGCGAGTATCCCAGAATAACCGTCAGCAGATTGTTGAAGTCGTGCGCGACTCCCCCGGCAAGACGTCCAACGGCTTCCATTTTCTGTGACTGGCGCAGGCTCTCTTCGAGTCCGACGCGCTCGGTGACATCCTGAACGAGTGATGCGACGCCAAGCACGCGGCCGGCGTCGTCGACCAGCGGGGTGTTGTACCACTCGCAGGAAATCAGGCGGCCGTCCTTGGCAATATTGTCGTTGCGCGCGAACTGGAATCGTGACGAGGTGCGCGCGCTGCTTTTGTGCTCTAGCAAATCGCGCCAGACCTCGTCCACTCTCTCGCGGATGTGAGCGGGGACGATGAAGTGCGCATGCTGTCCAAGGGCTTCTTCGCGCGTGTAACCGAAGATGCGTTCCGCGGATGGATTCCAATTGGCGACGCGAAAGTCGAGATCCCACTCGACGACAGCGAGAGGCGTGTGCTCGATGTGAATACTGAGCTTCTGCTGCGATTGCCGGATTTCTTCTTCCGCACGCTTCTGGGCAGTAATGTCGCGGCAAATGCCCAGGAGACCGATCACTTGGCCGCTTGGATCTCGAAGAGGCCCCTTGGTGGCGGAGTAGAGGCGCGTCACTCCCGCAGCGGTGCCAAACTCGTCGTAGGTTTGCGTTTCGCCCGCCTGCAAGACCTGGCGGTCGCGCTTCATGATGGCCTTGCCGACTGCCGGCGAGAATAGTTCGGCGTCGCTTTTGCCGATGACGTCGGTGACGGTGCGGCCGAGAAATCGAGCGCCGGCCGTGTTGATCATCACATAGCGGCCATCGAGATCTTTGACGAACACAGCGTCGGTTGTGCCCTCGGTGATTCCGCGCAGAAGCGACAAGTTTTTTTCCAGTTCGCGGGAGCTGATCAACAACTGATTTTGAACGATAAACAACCGGCCACCCGCCGCAGCGAACGAGACAAGGACGAGAAAGAACGCCCAGAAGAATTGCTCCTGAGCGATGCTAAGCACGAGAGGGAACACGATCGCCGGAATCACCAGGGGAGAAAACTGGGCGAGAAGCCGCAGGTTGCGCGACGCAGGCTCGCCTTCGACCGGCTCTTCGTGAAGATTGCACGTGCCGGCCAGCACGATCAGCAGACCAAAGCTGAGAGTCCAGAAAAGGTCGGGCCATTCTCCCTGGCGATAATGACCCGAGGCCTGCCAGTAGAGAGTTCCGTTGAGCACGATCGCATGGACGATCAAGAAGGCGGTCATGCGCCAAAAGAACGATTTCTCGGTTTGACTGCGGCTCAGCAAGCTGCGCAGCAAGAAGCCGACAGCGATCGAACCGAAGAAAAGTAGTCCGGCATAAAGGGCGTGAACTTCCATCGCCTGGCCGGCCGCCTGCCAGCGCGAAGGGACATAGATTTGCGATAACTCCACCGCAAGAGCCAGGGCGCAAACCTGGACAAAATCGAAGACGCGCAACCATCCATGCCCGCTGCCCAGATCGCGCGGACTCAGGAACAGCGTCATTGCGAGGGGTACAACCCAGAAAAACACAAGCACGTCGCTCGGCCATAACGTGCCCAGAGGCGCGTGCAGATAGTCGTAGTAGTCGGTATAAAGCCCCTGTCCGATCGCGCTCAGCAGGGTTGAGAACGCAACGAGGCGCCAGACGCGACGACCGAACGGCCCTGCCTGACGAGATACGAACCAACAAATAAGGGCCGCCGCGAATGGAGCAATGGTGTCAATCCAGTCGCCCCAGAGAGATGCGCTGTCGGTGCCATACCTGGCAACGAGGACCAAGACGTGAACAGAGATAAGGGTTACGGCTGCGGCAACTGCAGCCGCGCGAAGCTTGGGCATGAAGTCGACTTCTCCAGCGTGCCGCCTACGCGCCCGCGAAGCACGCCTGGGGCCCGATTTTTGATTCTTGAGTATAAACGCAAAGCAACGCACCCGAATCAAGTACTTCCGTGGTCCGAGAAGGCAAATCACGAAGTTTACAGTCGTCGAGTGGCGTGTACCTCTGATTGGTGGACCGATTGGCCGCTGCATTCCCGATAGCAAACGGTCTGCCAACTTTTTGCGCTCTTCCACTTGCCAAGAGCATCGAATTTCCCTAGCATCCAGATGAAAGCCGACCTGCCGGGTTCGCGATGGCGGGTAACCGATATTTGAACCAATGCTGAATGAACGGGAGCTCGACTCGAACTAGGATCCGGTGAGCAGCGCTCCGCCATGCGGAGATGCCTAAAGGGTCTCGGCGGGCGCCCAACGTCTACCGACGGGTTCATTCTCGGCCCCGTCACACGGCTTAGTGGGTCGGCTTGCTTTTTTTGTTAATGTGGGGAGCCGCCTCGGCTGTCCGGTCAACCGATGTCCATCGGCCGCGCGATCCAACCTCTGCCGGAGAATTGCCCCATCTTTCCTGCTAAACTCATCAAGTAGCAATTCCTTTGCTTTGCGCATCTAAATAGACAGTGTTTCCCCAACTTTTTCATATCGGAAAGTTCTTTCTCCCAACCTATGGATTCCTGGTGTCGCTAGGCGTTCTCATTGGGCTGTGGATCAGCGTTCGCAACTCGGAGCACTTGGGATACGACGGCGATAAAGCTTGGAATCTGGGTATTCTGGTTGTTTTGGCCGGAATCATCGGCGCGAAAGTTTTGTACGTCATCAATGAGTGGGGCTACTACTCGGCGCACCCGGGCGACATTTTCAGCGTAAACACGCTGCAGGCTGGAGGAGTCTTCTCCGGAGGCTTGCTGGCCGCATTCGTGGCCGCCGCCTGGTATGTCTGGAAACATGACATGCCCGCTCTCGGCACTTGCGATGCTTTTTCTCCAGGCCTGGCGTTAGGCCACGCGATTGGACGCGTCGGCTGTTTTGCCGCGGGATGCTGCTACGGGAAAGAGACCCATCACTGGTGGGGCGTCGTGTTCAAGAATCCGCTGGCGAATTCGATCACAGGAACTCCGTTGAACGTGCCGCTGGAGCCTACGCAACTGTTCGAGTCCGCCGTGGAGCTGGCAAATTTCTTTTTCTTGATGTGGCTGCTGAAGCGCAGAAAATTCGATGGCCAGATATTCGGCGCGTTCTTGTTTATCTACGGCGTCGCCAGATTCTTCCTGGAGTATTTGCGCGACGATCCGGGTCGTGGGTCGGTATTCGGCGGCGCGTTGACCGGGACGCAGCTGATCGCGGTGGGCCTGGTACTCGGCGGCGGATTCATCTGGTGGCTGCGACCGGGATCGAAGGCAGCGCCGGCGAGGACTGTCAGCGCTACGCGCTAGAAAATTCTTCTCGGCTTGCAAATCGTGCGAAAGACTACGATTCCCACAGAGAAAGACTGGGGAGACTATCAGTCCGACCCAGATGAGAAGTATGCGCACGACCTCTTTGCGGGCCACACGAACGAAGAGATGCAACCTCACTTCCGCGCGAACCCCATCGAGCGAACATCCGAACTCCTCTTGATGCCCGAGATACCATTCCGCTATTACATGATTGGATTTCGCGACGCCGTGATGGCCGGTGCCTTCGAGCATCTTGAAGCAGCGAATGCTGCCAGCTGTTTTCTACGGCTGATTCTGGAGAAACTCGAAAAGGAACCGCAGCACATTATTCTCGTCATGCCTCAACTTATGGAAGCAATCGACCATATCGCAAAAAATCAGTCGTTACTCGAGGCCGATGAGGACATCTACGGAAATTTCCTTGAGATGTCCGCCCGGATTCACGCATCGATACGGCCGACGATTAAGGATCGGACTAGTTCGTGATGCGAACCAAAGCATAGTATCCTCCCAGCGAGTGCAGGAAGATTCCTCAATTCTTGTTTCCGTTTCAGCAGACGACGCCGGAAAGCGCCTCGACCAACTGTTGGCTGCGCATCTCGATATCAGCCGGGCGCGCGTACAGCAACTGATCTGCCAAGAAAAAGTTCTGGTGAATGACACCTTAGCGAAACCTTCGCTGAAGCTGAGAGGCGGCGAGCGCATCACGGTCGCCGGGTCTGCCGAACGGCCTCCACTTCGAGCCATCCCCGAAGAGATTCCTCTCGACATCGTTTATGAAGACGATGATCTCGCCATCATCAATAAGCCTGCGGGCATGATGGTTCACGCCGGCGCGGGTGCGACCGAGGATCAACGCAATCGCGGAACGCTGGTGAACGCATTGCTGCATCACTTCGCGACACTCTCGGCCGTCGGCGGCGAGATGCGACCGGGCATCGTTCACCGTCTCGATAAGGAAACGAGTGGGCTGATATTGGTCGCGAAAAACGATGCCGCTCACCGTAAGTTAGCTGAGCAATTCGCCAGCCGCGAGGTCAAGAAAAAATACATTGCCCTCGTGCATGGATGGGTCAAGAAAGATTCCGGCACCATCTCTGCCAGCATCAGCCGCGACCGCGTCCGGCGCATTCGCATGACCACCCGGCAGTCGGGTGGACGTGAGGCGGTATCGCACTACAGCTTGGTTCGCCGTCTCGACTCGTCCTTCGGCAAGTTCTCGCTGGTCGAAGTGAAAATCGACACGGGCAGAACGCATCAGATTCGCGTTCACCTGTCTTCGCTGGGGCATCCGGTCGTCGGCGATACGCTTTACGGGGCGCCACGGGAGATGAAGGCCGGGCGCGGCAAGCAAGAATCGGCAGGTGCGATCTCACTGCCGCGAAACTTCCTTCATGCCGCTCAACTGGAATTGACGCATCCCCGGACCGGGGCGGCCCTGGTCTTTAAGAGCCCGCTGCCGGAGGAATTGGAGGCATTTCTGGGAACGGTCGAAAAAGAGGATACGAACCAAATCTCCGCGAGAAAGGCCTGAATCCGCGGGCTGGGGCGGCTGCCGTCCGGCCAGTTATAATAGTCAAAACAGATGAACACCTTGGGGACGAAACTCATCCTGGGCTCTGCCGTTCTTGCCTTGCTGACCGGCTACAGCACGGCGCAATCAGCTTCTGATTCTTCCAACAGTTCGGCGGGAGCTTCGGCGCCTGCGCAGCAGCAAACGCAGACAGCGTCGCCTTCAAACGGACAGGAGTCGAAGCCTGCGGAGTCGAACGAACCAGCCGACCAGAGATTCCCCACAATTCGCGCCGTAACGAACGAAGTAAACGTGGTGTTCACCGTCACGGACAAACACGGCCGCCGCATCACCGACCTCAAACAGAGCGACTTTCAGGTTCTCGACGACAACAAACCGCCGCAGGAGATCCGCAGCTTCCACGCTGAAACGAACCTGCCGCTTCAAGTCGGTTTGCTGATCGACGCCAGCAACTCGGTGCGCGATCGCTTTAAATTCGAGCAGGAATCCGCCATCGAATTCTTGAACCAGACCATTCACCCGCGCAAAGATCAGGCATTTGTGGTCGGCTTCGACGTCACTCCGGAAGTCACGCAGGACTTCACCGACAACACGGAGAGCCTGGCACACGGGGTCCACGAACTGCGCCCCGGCGGCGGCACCGCGCTTTACGACGCTCTTTATTTCGCCTGCCGCGACAAGTTACTGAAAGCTCCAAAGGGAGAGCCGGTTCGGCGCGCGATCATCCTGCTGAGCGACGGAGAAGACAATCAGAGCCACGTGACGCGCGAAGAAGCCATCGAGATGGCACAGCGGGCCGAGGCCATCATTTATACAATCTCCACAAACGTGAGCGGGACCAAAGGGGCGGGCGACAAGGTTCTGGAACGAATAGCCGACGCCACCGGCGGCCGCGCATTTTTTCCATTCCAGATTCGCGATGTAGCCAATGCGTTCGCCGAAATTCAGGATGAACTTCGCAGCCAGTACGCCCTTTCCTACCGTCCGGCGGACCTCAAGTTGGACGGACACTATCGCACGATCGAAATTGTAGCCAACGACCGGAAGAATCTCCGCGTGCGGTCACGCCGTGGTTGGTACGCTCCGACGGCCCAGTAAACCATCTCTGATTCCGAGTGCGATAATGCCTGGATACTCCGGTACTCCTCTTCCGAAGAAACTCGGCATCAAAGACGGCTTTCGCGTGTCGGTCGTAGAGATGCCTCCGGAAGTTACCGCGGAATTGAAAGCGACGCTGGATCGATGCGAGTTCTCGCGCGACAGCAAACTTCCACTCGACTTCGCTCACATTTTTGCAAAATCGAAGGCGACTCTGGTTAAGGAATTCAAACGCCTCAGCAAGCAGCTGGCTCCTGCTGGAATGCTCTGGATCAGCTGGCCCAAGAAAAGCTCGGGCGTTCAAACAGATTTAGATGAACATAAAGTCCGCGAGATTGGATTAGCCGCGGGGCTCGTGGATGTGAAGGTTTGCGCCGTCACGGAAGTCTGGTCGGGATTAAAATTTGTCCGGCGCGTGAAAGATCGCTAACTGCGGCGCGCGCGCTTAAGGAAAAATCATGGTACGAGTAGGGCTCATTGGATTTGGACTAGCCGGTCAGGCTTTTCATGCTCCGGTCATTCGCGGCGTCAAAGGCATGGAGCTGGCTTGCATTCTCGAGCGCCATGGCTCGAACGCAGAGAAGCGATATCCCGAGGTGCGAGTGGCGCGCACACTCGACGAGATGCTCTCCGATGACACGATTGATCTTTGCGTCGTCGCCACCCCGAATGACTCTCATTTCTCGTACACCAAAGCATGTCTCGAGGCAGGCCGCCATGTCGTGGTCGACAAACCCATGACTCCAACGTTGGCTGAGGCCGAAAAACTCGTACGCCTAGCAGCCAAGCGCAGCCGGCTGTTGACCGTTTATCAGGACCGACGTTGGGATGGAGCTTTTCTTACCGTGAAGAAATTAGTGAACTCAGGCTCGGTCGGAGATGTAGCCGAGTACGAGGCTCGATTCGACCGCTTCCGGCTCAACGCCAAACCTGGCGCCTGGCGCGAGAAAGCTGACTTTCCAGCCGCCGGAGTACTGTGGGATCTGGGGCCGCACTTGATCGATGGCGCGTTGGTTCTTTTTGGTGAGCCACAGTCGATTTATGCGGCGGCGCTCCGCCAGCGCGAGAGCGCCCAGGTGGACGACGCTTTCGACGTGATCCTTCAATATCCGCGACTGCGTGCGACCTTGCGTGCGCGCATCATCGCGTATGCGCCTAGCCATCATCTGCTGGTTCATGGAACGCAGGGATCATTCGTAAAATTTGGAATGGATCCTCAAGAAGAGATCCTGCGGAGCGAGCATTGTCCCGATGGACTTGACTGGGGCGTGAACTGGGGTCTCGAAGCAAAAGAACACTGGGGCACTCTCACTCGCGTGGGCGAGCAAGCCGCGCAAGGTTGAGACGGAACGCGGCGACTACCGCGGCTTCTATGCCAATGTGAGAGACGCGATTGAGAAGAAAGTTCCGCTCGACGTTCCGCCCGAACAATTCCTCCGAACGCAGCGGGCTCTGGTGCTCGCACACAAGAGCAGCAAGGAAAATCGCGTGGTGAACTGGGACGAGCCAGCCGAATAATTGAACCGGGTGAGCCTTACCACACGTCGCAGCGTTTCCCTTCCGGCCGCACCATCGGCGCATCAGCCTTGCAGCTCCATGCCTTCTGAAATTCGGGCAGGTTCGATAACGGACCAATTACGCGATATTTCGCAATCGGGTGCGGATCGGTCTGCACCATCAAACGCTGCGCCTCCGGACGAATCTCGTCGCCGCGAAATTGTCCCCATGCGATGAAGAACTGCTGCTCGGGGGTAAAGCCATCCACATCCGCCGGACGCGGCTTGCCCTCGAGCGACTTCTCATAGGCCATAAACGCGATTTTCGCGCCGCCGAGGTCTCCAATGCTTTCGCCGAGCACTAGCTTCCCATTGTGATGAATATCTTTCTCGATGTAGTAATGGTCGAACTGATCAGCGACGCAGGCGGCCCGCGACTGGAAATCTTTCAGATCAGATTCCGTCCACCAGTTGCGCAGCCGGCCGAGAAAATCAAATTGCGCGCCTTCATCGTCGAAGCCGTGAGAAATCTCGTGCCCGATCACGACTCCAATCGCGCCGTAGTTCACCGCGTCGACTGCGTTGATGTCGAAGGCGGGCGGTTGCAGAATTCCTGCCGGGAACTCGATTGAATTCATCAGCGGGTTATATTCCGCATCGGACGTCGGGGGCGTCATGCCCCATCGGCCGCGATCGACCGGCTTTCCGATGGTGGCGCGATCGTCCTCATCGACGAACTTCCGGCCTGCGACTACGTCTTCGAAAAACGCATCGCGGCGAATTTCAACGTGGCTGTAATCCTTCCACTTGTCCGGATATCCAATCTTCTGCTGGAAGGTCGCGACCTTGGCCATGGCCTTCTCTTTGGTGTCATCGCTCATCCACGGGCGGCTGAGGATGTCATCGCGCATCGCGATCAAGAGATTCCGCACCATCTCCTGCATGCGCGCCTTGGCTTCAGGCGGGAAATATTTTTCGACATATTTTTTCCCGAGCGCCTCGCCAAGGAGATAATCGGTCGACTCGACGCAGCGTTTCCAGCGCGGCTTCATCTCGGTCGCTCCGGCGAGATATTTGCCGTTGAACGCGAAACTTTCCTCCACGAACGGAGCGGAAAGCGAGTTCGCCGTGGAGTTCAGCAACTGCCATTTGAAATACACTTTCCAGTCGGCCAGCGGAGTCTGCTGCATCTGGCGGTCGACTTCCTGCAGGAACTTGGGCTGGTCGACATTCATGTCGACATCCGTTGGAAGTTGGTTGTGCTTGAAATACGCAGCCCAATCCACATGCGGAGCCATCGCCTGCAGTTGGGCAAATGTTGTGTTGTGATCCGTCGCTGCCGGGTCGCGCAGGGCCACGTTGTCGAGCGACGCTTCCGCAAATTTCGTCTCCATGGTCATGATGGTCTGCGCGGCAGCAGCCGCCGATTTCGCATCCCATCCCGCGAGCTTCAGCATTGCGGTCACGTGCGCAATGTATTTTTCGCGGGCCTCTTTAAAGCGCGGCTCGGGCTTGAGATAGTAGTCGCGGTCGGGCAGGCTGAGGCCGCTGGCTCCAAAATCAGCGAGCACCCAGGATGGCTTATGCGGATCCTGCTGGCTCCCCATGGAAAACGGAGCGTTCACGATGATGTCGTGCAGATCCGCCATCACGTCTTGCAGCGCGGCCATATCGCGGGCGCCGTCGATCCTGGCAAACCACGGCTTGAGAGGGTCAACGCCGCGGGCGTTCACGCGGGACTCGTCCATACAGGCGCCGTAATAGTCGCCGATAATCTGCTCGGTACTGCCTTTCGGAGCACTCTTGTCGGACGCTGCTGATTCAAGAATCTCATGGAGCTTATCTTTCGAAGACTCTCCCGCCTGCCAGCGGCGGCTCCAGCGCGACATGGAAGCAGGAATCGGGTTGTTCGCACGCCACGTTCCGTTGGCAAATTCGTAGAAATCGTCGCAGGGCGCCACCTTACGGTCGAGGTCGTCGAGATAAATGCTGTGAAGAGAGGTCTGCGAAGCAGCGAATTGAGAAATCAGAAGCAGGCATGTCAGAAGCGGTAGGAAAAGAGCGCGGCAAAGGCGCATATGATCTCCGAGGAAGAATGATGAATTCAAAGAAATAATCAGCCGAGCCATTCTAGATCAATGGAACGCTAGAAGTCCTTACTGAAGCGGGAATCGGATCCGGGATGGCGCGCCCGCAACTAAGAAATACTTCGAATTCTTGACGAAATCTTTATGTCGTCCTTATCCCCAACCCTTTACCTTCCTGCATGGCCTTATCGAAGCGGTCGGGATTTTCTTTCTATTTATCTGCTCTTCTGGTAAGCCTGGTCTGGTGTTGCGGCGCTTCCGCTCAGTCCAGTTCCGTTCAAGATCCGAGCAGTGCCGGGACCGTCAGCACCGGGACAACATCGGTGACGGATAATACCGCGACCGCCGCCGAGACTCCTCCTTCCACGCCCAACTTCTTTCGCAGATTCATGAAAGCTTACGCCGACGATTGGAAGAATCTTCCGTCGACGGGTTCAGCGCCAGCCTTCCGCGGCACGCCCTCTCCCGTCGATGGACCGCCGTTCCCATTCTCCGATTGGCCATACGGGGGCTCCGTCGTTATCTCGAAGCCATGGACGCAATCAGGCCCGCTGATGCAGGCGATCTGGAGCGGCTCGCATGGGGACGGATGGAAAAAGAGCGGCATTCAGATCTATGGCTGGGCGAATGTCGGGTTCAACGTGAGCACGTCGGACAAACCCGGGTACGCGAATCTGCCCGCGGCGTACGCGGAGAAACCCAACACGATCCAACCAGACCAGGAAGTGCTCTACATCGAGCGCCAACCCGACACGGTGCAGACCGATCATTTCGACTGGGGATTCCGCGTCGCATCCCTCTACGGACTCGACTACCGTTTTACAACTGCGAAAGGAGTCTTCAGCGAGCAACTGCTCAAACATAATCGCGAGTACGGTTTCGATCCCGTCATGGTGTACGCCGATTTATACTTCCCGCACGTCGCTGAGGGAATGGACGTCCGCATCGGCCGCTACATCTCTCTGCCCGACATTGAAGCGCAGCTTGCTCCGAACAACTACACGTACAGTCACTCGCTGACTTACACGTACGATTGCTACACGCAGAGCGGCATCAATACCACGACCAGACTCTCTAATCATTGGCTGTTCCAGGCTGGATTGTCGGCAGGATGTGAAGCCGTCCCGTGGACCCGGCCAGATTCCAAGCCTACATTCAACACGTGTGCCGCGTATTCCTGGAAGGAAGGCGGCGACAATCTTTACCTGTGCGCGAACTCGATCAACGACGGTAAATACGCATACAACAATTTATCGGCTTATTATCTGACCTGGTATCACAAGATCAATAGCTCATGGCACACGGCGACCGAAAGCTGGTATCAGTACGAGAGACAGACGCCGAATGTGCTTAATCCGGCGGCATCTTCCCTGCTTGAGACCAACGCCAATGGCGCAGTGTGCGCCACTGCGGCGCAGCTGACCTGCTTTGCTCCGGAGTGGGCCATCGTTAACTACGTGGAAAAGCAATTCTCGAAGCGGGACTATCTCACGATCCGTAACGAATACGTGGACGACATTCGAGGGCAGCGCACCGGCTTCAAGACCAAGTATACCGAGCATTTAATTGGCTGGGGGCATTGGGTGGGAACGACTGTTCTGCTGCGTCCGGAATTACGCTTCGAGCGATCCTACGATGTGCCGGCGTACGACAATGGGACGAAGAAGAATCAACTCATGCTAGCCGGCGACTTGATCTACTTCTTCTAGGAGCTCCCGAAGGAGGAGTAAGACTTAGAACCGCCTGCCTAGCCGCCAGCCTTCAGTTCCGTCAGCACCTGCTTGGCGATTTCCTTCAGCGTCTCAAACACGCCAACCCCCTGGAAGGCTACCGCTTCGACGATGGGCTCGTTCTTCTTGCGGAGTTCCGTGGAAAGCAGATCGATGGGCAGGATGTTCGGCAGGTCGCGCTTGTTCAGCTGCAATACATAAGGAATCTTGTTGAAGTCGTAGCCGTGCTCTTTCAGGTTCGACATCAGATTCTCGAGCGCCTCGACATTGGCGTCCATGCGCTGCTCCTGAGAGTCGGCGACGAACACGATCCCGTCGACTCCGCGCAGAATCAGCTTGCGGCTGGCATCGTAAAAGACCTGTCCGGGAACGGTGTAGAGGTGAATGCGCGTCTTGAAGCCGCGGACATTGCCCAAATCCAGCGGAAGAAAATCGAAGAACAGGGTACGCTCAGTTTCGGTCGCCAGCGAGATCATCTTGCCCTTCTGCTGGTCCGCCGTTTTCTGATAGATCACCTGCAGATTCGTGGTTTTCCCGCCCAGACCGGCGCCGTAGTACACGATCTTGCAATTGATCTCTCGGGCAGCGAAGTTGATGAAACTCAAAGGCTTTCCTCGAATGCGGGCATTCCCCTCAGGGCTGCCCGCGCACCGCAGTGTCCTTTTTGGAGGCTCGCGGTCTTTATATCACATGGGGGGTACCACCCGCAGGTTACTCAGGTGACCCCGGACAACAGGGGCAGTCTCAACTGAGCATCAATGCATGGAAGGAATCGAGTAATAGCCAGCCTTGGTAAAGATATCCAGGCCCTTCTTGTCGACTTCGACCACGATGCTGCGGTAGGCCGAACTACCCGGTACGGCCTTGGGACTATATCCAAGCGTGTACTGATTGCGCGCCTCGGAGGTGATTTCCGCGTACGCCTCTTCGATCGCGTTTCGGGACAGCTCGGTCATGATATCTCCGGCGCCGGTAGCGTTGGTGTATTTCGGCAGGATGTCTGCGTATCCCTCACCCCAGATGTGATGGATCTTTTCCACCTGCTTGTATACCGGTAACGCGCCCTGGTCCAGGACAACCGCCCTCACCTGGATTCCGTGCGTTTGAAGGACGCGGAGCACTTCTTTGTATCCGGCCTGGCTGCCTCGCTCGCGGCCGTCGCTGATGATCATGATAACTTTGCGGCGCGTGCGATCGCGCTTGCTCAGATCAATGGCCGCCCGCAGGATCGCATCATTCAAAACATGGGCCTCTTTGGGCGGGGTGTTCACCGGCGCGGTTGGAGGTCCTCCGACCGGCATGCCGTTGACCGTCGGTCCACCGGAGAATGGTCCCCCCATAACGGGCGGTCCACTATCGTGTCCGCGCACCAGCTTCATCTGGTCCAGCGCAGCCGTCAGCCTCGGAGCTTTCCCGGTGAAATCGGTCACCTGGCTCACGGTGCTGCTGTAGGTGTACAGCGCGAACTCGTCGTAAGGACTGAACGCACCCACCAGCGACGAATAGGTCTGATTCACCTTCTGGACCGCGACGTCCGACATGCCGAGATCCAGGACGATCGCCACGGAAAGCTGGAAGGGATCGCTGGTGAAGAACGTCAGTTTCTGAGGTTTTCCGTTCTCAAGCACGGTAAAGTCTCTCGCGAGCAACCCATCTACAGGTCGACCCTGGCTGTCCTTCACCATGACAGGAATCTGCACGAAGTTCGCTGAGACCGAAATCTTATAAAGGTCTTCGGTGGGACTGATCTGATTTCGCGGTCCTCTGCCTTGTGTCGCGGGCGGGGGCGGCGTACCGGCAGGAATGGTTTCCACCGGAGGCATCGGAGGGGGAGCGGGTTTAGCCTCCGGGGATTTTGAGGTGGTCCCCTCAGGCTTGCGAGGCTCTTCGGCGTTACCGCCACGGGGATTGTCGGGGGTTGCGGCAGGGATCCTGGCGGTCGGGGGCTGCACCGTGGACGGCGCGTCGGGAATATCCTGTGCCGACTGGCTGGCCGGGGCTTGGTTCTGGCTACCGGACTGGGCGAGCGCAGCGGGCCCCGACAGACCCAGCACTGCCGCCAGCAAAGCGAGCCTGGTCAGTATGATCCGAAACCATCTGGCATTTCCGCACGCTGGCCTCATCAATGTCCTCGCCTCTGAAAAAAACACAGTCCTACAGCCATTGGGATGCCAATTCAATCCCATTTGGTGCATCTAAAGCTGCAGGACTAGACTAACAAAGAATAGTCCCGAGAGTCCTTGGATGCATAATCGCCCCTATTTCCGCTCCCGAGTACTGCCGATCGCCGTTTTGGCTGCATTGGCCGCATCGCAGTTTGCGTTCTCTCAGCAACCTGCCACACCGCCGGCCTCGTCCCAGCAGCCGGCAAGCCCGGACCAGAAGTCCGACGATTCTCAGCAGCCCACCGAGACCCTCAAGGTTAACGTCAACGTGGTCCAGCTGTTCTTCAATGTCAAAGACAAGCACGGCGCGCTCATCCCGAATCAGACCAAAGATGATTTTGAGATCGCCGAAGATGGCAAGCCTCAAACCATCAAGTACTTCGCCGCTGAGTCCAACTTGCCCCTAACCATCGGCATGATGATCGATTCCAGCGGCAGCCAGCGCAACGTCATCGACATGGAGAAGGAAGTCGGCGGCGCCTTTCTGCGCCAAATCCTCACTGACAAAGATGAGGCTTTCGTCATCAGCTTCGACATCAGCGTCGACCTCCTGCAGGACTTCACCCGAGACAACCACCGGCTTCAGGCCGCGCTCAACAAAGCGAAAGTAAACGTCGACTACTCGAGCGGAGGCGTCCCGGGCATGGGCGGAGGTCCGGTTCCGCAACACGGAAATTCTCCGGGAACGTTGCTATATGACGCTGTGTATCTCTCCGCGCATGACATGCTGGCGAAAGAAGTCGGACGAAAGGCGATGATTTTGCTGACGGACGGCCAGGACGAAGGCAGCCGGCTAAAGATTCAAGACGCGATCGAAGCGGCACAGAAAGCAGATGCGATTGTTTATGTGCTGCTGTGCGCTGACCGCGGGTTCTACGGCGGCTTCGGTTATTCCGGCGAGTCTGAGATGCACAAACTCACCGAGCAAACTGGCGGACGAGTCATCAATGTAGGAAACAAGTTCGACAAGCTGAGAGAAGCGTTCGACCAAATCGCCGCCGAACTCCGTAGCCAGTACAACATCGGCTACACGCCAACCAACACGAAGCAGGATGGCACCTACCGCAAGCTGGAAATCAAGAACAAGCAGGGCTACAAAATCCAGTCGCGCGCCGGATACTACGCGGGCCGCAACCAAGACTAGAAAAAGGCCACGTTCGCAAGGATCGTTGCCGGAAGACATACTCCTGTAACGATCTTTTACTGCGGGGTCAGCAGGAATCCATGCTCCTGCCCGTCGTGCGTTCCCATGCCCACGATTTGTCCG
Organism: uncultured Acidobacteriota bacterium; assembly: GCA_963793945.1. GTDB lineage: Bacteria > Acidobacteriota > Terriglobia > Terriglobales > Acidobacteriaceae > Sulfotelmatobacter. The sequence continues at coordinate 145,568 of CAWCCE010000012.1, forward strand.
GAGGCGTTGATGCTTGTCGCCTCGATCAACACCCATCCCGACTTCGCTGGAATCATGGCATTGAGATCCTTCATTTTGCCGCCGCTATAGACAAACGCGTGATACGTACTGCTGAATGTCGACTGTCCAACCACAACGCCCGAGTCATTGATCCCGAAAGCCCAGACTGTGCTGGTGCTCCCTGCGATCGTGCCCAGATCCTTTAGCGCACAGCTCGCGCAAGTGGCGATGAAGCCATGCGCCAACCCACTCTTCGTGTAAGCCAAGCCAACCACCTGCCCCTTATTGTTGATCGCGTAGGCCTGACTCCACGCGCCTCCCAGAGTTCCCAGCTTCGTCATCTTGCCGTTGCTCCAGACGAAACCGAAGAAGTTTCCATGCACGTCATAGGAAGTTCCGGTCACGACGCCGGCGTTGTTGATGCCTTGCGCGCTGTTCCACCACGAATTGCCCGCGGGCGATCCTAGTGTTCCAAGATCCGTCATCGTTTCGTTGCTGTAGAGAAACGGATGATTGCTGCCGTCCGGTGTGACGGCCGAACCGACAACTTGTCCAACGTCGTTGATCGCGTAGGCGACTGCCGAACCTCCGCCTAGATCGCCGATATCGATCAGCTTACTTCCGCTCGTGGTGAAGGCGCGGTACGTGTTTTTCGAATTCACCGAATAGCCAGCAATTTGTCCGGACGAATTAATCGCGTTCCCGATACCCGAGCTTCCGCCCAGCGTTCCGAGGTTCGTCATGGCTCCATTGCTGTAGAGGAACACTTCGCTCGAATTCGTGCTGGTGCTGCCGGCAGCACCAGTCACTTCTCCGGTGAAATTCACGCCCTTCGCGACGCTATAACCGCTCGTGTTGATCGTTCCGAGATCGGTAATGGAATACGAAGTTTGTGCAGAACAAAGGATTGGCGTCGCAAAAAGACAAAGGGCGCAGATAGAAGCGGAAAAAACGGCCAGAGAGCGCATGCGAGACTCCTTCGGCAAGAATCAGACAGAAAATCTTTCCACGCGCTCACTTTGCAGTTGTCAACGGATTGTCAAAAAGCAGGCGACGGGGAGAACGTGATTAATTCGCTTTGCCGTTCCCATGGCCGAGATAGTCGCACACCAGTACGGTGAGATCGTCTTCCTGCACATTGGCCCACTGTTGCACGGCGGAAATGATCCGGTCGGCGGCAGCCGATGGCGGCGATTCCTGCCGTCTCCTGCATCAACGCGAAGAGGGCTTCATGCCCGAAGAACTCGCCGTTGGCAGTCGAGGCTTCGAGAATTCCGTCGGTATAAAGGAGCAACCGATCGCCCGGCTCCAGCCTGTGCGCGGCGGTGGAATAGGTCGCAAAATCAAACGTCGCCAGCATCAAGCCGTTCTCCAACACTTCCTGAACTGCTCCATCCCGCAGCAGCAACATCGGCGGATGCCCCGCGGCCGAGTACCGCAACTCTCGCGACTCGGCATCCAGGTGAACATATGCGGCTGTTACGAACTGATTTTGCGTATTGCCGCACAATGCCGCATTCATCCCGGACAAGAGTCCGGAAGGATCTCCAGCATTCGATCGCTGCGCAGTCGCGGCTAGCTTCACCATCGAGGCAATCAATGCCGCAGGCACGCCATGCCCGGAGACGTCAGCGATCAGCAAGCCCGCCTGTTTCTCATCCGCCACGATGAAATCGTAGAAGTCTCCCGCGACCGAAGTCATGGGCACATAGCGAGCGGCGACGCAAAACGCCGCGGAAGGCGGAAACTCGCCTGGCAAAATAGATAACTGAATCCGGCGCGCGACTTCGAGTTCCTTTTGAATGTCGTTGAGTTGTTGATCGCGCTCCATCGTTTGCCGCGCCGCTACATATCCCAACGCTCCTAAAAAACCGGTAAAACCGTAAGGCTCGATTCTGGGAAAGCGGCGAAATGTTCCGGCAATGTTGTCGAACAGAGCGAACGCCACGAAAATCAGCAAGCCGCGGCGGACGATGACCAGATCCCGGTTACCACCGCTCCCCAACGACTGCACCACAACCGCAGCCAGCGCGACGATAACAACCACCGTATTAATCGTCTGATAGATCGGAGCCGGGCCAAACGCAAATGTCATCAGGGCGATCGCGCCCAGAATGATTTCCATTACGTAGCCTAATACCTTCCCACGTCGATGCAAGAGCCCGGCTGCATCGAAAAACAGGAAAGCAGGAATCGGAACAACAAAATTAATACCTACCGCCAGCCTCGTGTAGAACGGCGATTGAACAATGAGCCCGATCAGGTTGGCCTGCACCCATAAACGTGCTCCATAGAGAAATGCAAAGATGGCAAAATAGTTCAGGACGGAATCGTTCTTGCGCCGAATAATGGAGAAGGCCGCCGCGATCAGGCCCACGGTAACGAATGCCGCTCCCAGAAAAAGATACGGAGCATCAGTGCGGAACGCTTGAAGAACCTGGTCCGAGGTCAGTTCAGGGGCGAGCGCCATCATCCCGAACGATGCTAACTCATTTCAGAATGCAAGCGTAGCGTGATGACTCCTCCGATCATGCACCATGGTTCTAACCCTGCATGGCTTACTCGGGGCAGTACGCAGCATTCCCTCTAGTACAATCAAGCCGTGAGCGACGCCGTCCGCATCGGAATTCTGGGCGATTTCAACCCCGACTTCCGCTCGCACCACGCTACGAACGACGCCCTGCAGCACGCCGCGCGCAAACTCGACATGAAGGTCGAGAGCGAATGGCTTCCTACTTCATCTCTTTTGGCCGCCGATGCAGAGAAGAAGCTTGAAAGTTTTGATGGACTATGGGGATCGCCCGGCAGCCCCTTTAAGAGCTTCGATGGCATGCTCAAAGGCATCGAATTCGCACGCCGCCGCGATTGGCCCTACCTCGGCACCTGTGCCGGATTCCAATATGCCTTCATCGAGTTCGCCCGCAACGTTCTGAAAATCGCCGACGCCGACAGCGCCGAGAACAATTCCGGATCGAAGAACGTCATCATCTATCCCGTAGCCTGCGCGATTCCCGACCGTAAGGGCGCGGCTCCGAAACTTTCGGGAGCGGTGCCGGAGATTCGCCTGCGTCCCGGATCGTATCTGCAGACCTTCTACGGAAAAGATAAAGAGACGGTCACCGAAGAATTCTTCTGTAACTTCGAAATCAATCCCGACTTCGAATGGACCACGATGGAAGCGGGATTCCCCGTGTCAGCCCGCGGCCCTCAAGGCGAGATCCGCGCCATCGAATCACCGACTCATCGCTTCTACGTGGCGACGCTCTTCCAGCCGCAGCTTTCGTCGACTGAAAAGAATCCACATCCTGTTGTACTCGCGTTTGTTCAAGCCGCCAACGATTGGGGCAAGAAGAAACTCGACGACAGCGTGTTGGAATAGACGAGTCAAAAGCTTTCACCACAGGGGACACAGAGTCTCACAGGGCAATTCCTGATGTTCCTCTGTGGAACTCTGTGCTCCCCGTGGTGCGCGTTTTTCAGAGTTACGAAAGTCGCGATTACTTCGCTGTTACCGTCCACCCACCAACTGCATCTGGAGCGCCGAGTCGCGCATCGCTAGACTCACCCAGTCGGTCGCCCTCCCCAAGCAGCGCCCGCCAGGAGCTACTCGTCTTCATGCACACGCAGCAAATGATGAACTCGTTTCGCGTCCCCTGGGGCACACTCGTCAGCTACATCCCCGTCATCGCCACCGTGGTGACGACATTCTTTAGCATCATTCTGGCCCGCGCCACGCTGCGCTACGTCGAAGCCACTGATAAAGGCCTTCAACTGGCTCGCGAGGAATTCGAGCGCGAATGGACTCCGGACCTACACATCAAGCTGGAGCGCATTTCTCCGACCGAGGCCCGCATCATCGTCACCAATCTGGCAAAGACCTCGGTCCTGCTGCAGCTTTTGCAACTCCGAAAACTTTCCCATGCGATGCCGTTCGAGCGCTGCCGGATCAATGATCCCCTGGTTGGCGGCATGACGTGGACTCAGGAAATGGGCAAGCGCATCCTCGCCTGCACTGGCGAGGAATTCGAAGGCCCGATTGCAACGGCAATGACTTTCTACGCCGCCGGACGCATGTTCCGCACGGACTGGTTCCGATCGCAGGTCGTAGTTCGCGAAGGACGCATCGTCAGCCTCGAACCCAGCAACATGCCAACGCGCCGCGTCCGTCAGGTCGAACGCAAAGGCCAACCGGAGCGCCGACGCGAATTCGTTCAGGACGTCGCTGTCAACGCCGCAGCTGAAAAGAACGACAAGGCAGAAGAGAAATTCTTCGTGGCCGGCGCGTGATCGAGAACCAACTCTCCGCGCCATGCTTGGATGAACTTTCGCGGCGCCGCAACGATCCTCCGGCTGATATTCTGCTCCTGATCTTCTCTAATAGCTTGAGATCCCATTTTGTGATCCCAAGTTCGAAGTGGGCCCAAATCCTATGGCGAAAGCAGCAATCGTGGTTGCGCAAAAAGTCGATTCGAAAATTTTCGTTCTCCGCGGACAGAGAGTTATCCTCGACACCGATCTTGCGGAACTCTACGGTGTGCAAGTCCGCCAATTGAATCAGCAGGTCAAGCGCAATGCGAAACGATTTCCTGCCGCCTTCCGCTTTCAATTGTCTCCGCACGAATTAACGCTCTTGAGATCACAAAATGTGATCTCAAGTTCGCGACACGGCGGCGCGCGATACCTCCCTTACGCCTTTACCGAACATGGCGCGATCATGGCGGCCACCGTGCTGAACTCGGACCGTGCAGTCGAGATGAGCATCTTTGTGGTTCTCGCGTTCGTTCGGATGCGCCGCGCAATCGCTGGGAATCGCAATGTCCTGAATAAGCTGGCGGAACTCGAGCTCCGACTAGAAACGCACGACTCCGAAATCCAATCGTTGATGGATGCGATTCGCGAACTGATGGTGCCAGAAGAGCCCAATCGCCGCCGGATCGGCTTCGAAGCGCCAGAAGGCGCGGGGAGCAAGGCTCTAAAATTGGGTACGGCTCAGGCGCGGAAAAACAGGTAACAGTTACCGAAGCTATCTCTTTCGATCCGCGTGAGCTAAAGAGCTTCCTCTTGATGCCGATCCTCAAGTTCAGAGGACCAGACTATGCTCACCCCAATCAGCAACGCTCACCCGGTCGATGTTCGAACGGTCGATGCTCGGCAAATCTCGGAAACTCCTTCACAAGCGAAGCCTGACCATGGAGCTCAAACTCCACCGGTGCAAAAGAGTGGGGAGGTTTCGCACGACCAGGTCACATTAAAGAGCGCCGGTCAGCCCGATAACGACGGCGACCGCAAGTAGCTCTCACAAGTTGAAACATCCCGGCCACGCCGGGCGCCCTACCCTTGTCGCATTTTTTCGACAGGGTGGGGATTTTCGTTTGCAGCCGCGCAGCGGCCAACGGCCTGCGAAATCTCAGAATGCCGCTGTGGATAGCCGGATGTTTTGACTTTCATTTCTTTTCAGGCAAAGCTATTTCTGGCTTCTAACGCAGCATCGATGGCTACCCTGACAATCGGAGCAATTCATTGAAATCAGACGTGAACCGCCGTGAATTCCTGAAGATCAGCGCCGGAGCCGGCGCCGCATTAGCTATCCCAACTCCGGCTCATCCCGCCGTCTCCTCCAAAATGATCGGCATCCAGGTCGGAGCGGTTTCCTTCGTCGACGAGGGTACCGAGAAAGTCCTTGATGTGCTACAGGAACGCGGCGGCGTGAATACGCTGTTCCTCGCCGTGTTCACGTACGGTCGCGGAATCGCTGGAAGACAGATACCGGGCCAGCCGCTGCCCGATCACGGCAATCAGGAATACGATCTCAATTTTCACGGCGGAAATTTCGCCACACCGCATCCGCAGTATTACAAGAACACAGTTCTCAAAGACACGCGAGCGCCTGACCATGGCAATCTCGACATCCTGGCCGAAGTGCTCCCTGCCGCCAAGAAGCGCCGCATGAAGGTCATCTGCTGGCTCGAAGACGTCTTCCGCAGCGACTTGCCGAACATCCAAAAAGTACAGGAGCGCGATCTTTATGGGCGCAATGCCGACACGCTGTGTGTCAATAATCCGGACTATCGCAATTTCCTCACCGGCCTTGTCGAGGACTACGCTCGCTCCTACGACATCGACGGAATCATGTGGGGATCGGAACGGCAAGGCGCGCTTTGTGACAGTTTGGGAGCCACACATGACGTACCGCCCGTCGATCCCGGCAACGTGACTTGCTTCTGCGAATTTTGCCAGAGCAAAGCGAAAGAGCGCGGCATCAACCCGGAGCGAGCACGCCAGGGTTTCCTGGAGTTGGAGAAGTTCGTTCGCTCCACGCGCGGCGGCAAGCGGCCGGTGGACGGCTACTACGTTCAGTTCTGGCGAATCTTGTTGCGATACCCCGAACTCGCGGCTTGGGAAATGCTCTGGACCGACAGTCTTCGCGAGACCTACGCCGCGATCTATAAAACGGTGAAGACCGCGAAGCCGACAGTGCCCGTGGGATGGCACATCTGGCACAACAATTCTTTCAACCCGATCTACCGCGCCGAGCAGGACCTGCATGAGCTCTCGAATTATTCCGACTTCATCAAGGTCGTCATGTACAACAACTGCGGCGGCGAGCGCATGGCGCTCTATGTCGACAACGCCGGTTCGACGCTCTATGGAGATCTCTCAAAGCAGGGATTGCTCGATTTCAATTATGCCGTGATGGGATTCAAGGAGCGCAGCTACGATCAGATTCCTCACACCGGGCTTTCCGCAGACTACGTGTACCGCGAGTCCAAACGCGCGCTCGAAGGTGTGGCGGGCACAAAGACTTTAATCTGGCCGGGCATCGATATCGACATCCCAACTGAACCCAACAACAGCAAGTGCACACCGCAAAGCGTGAAACAGGCGGTCTCGGCAGCCTTCCGCGCGGGCGTGCCCGGCGTGATTCTTTCCCGAAAGTATTCCGAGATGCGACTGGCCAACCTTAGCGGTGCCGGTGACGCGATTCGAGAGTTGAAAGCCTAGGCTGGTATCCCCCTCCCCTGTGGTCTAATGGAATCAATGATTTAGGATAAAATCTCGGGAAAGTCTATGTGGCTCAATATTTTACGGGAAAAATATTGATAACATTAGATTTATCGCTCGCCAACCCAACTGTCATTTTTCTGACCGATGATTCAAAATATTGTTTTCAAAGAACTTAGGTCCGCATCATGCGGATTCGTCCTTGCAAAATCTTGAGCCACAAGGACTTACATGTAAAATATTCCGTTTAAAGCACTTAGCTACGACCCGAAAAACCCTCTTCGCCTCTCGGCTGGAGCCATGATCGGATTTTCTCGTTGTGGAGCGCAAGGGCAGATGTCACAACTTCAGCTTGGCGGTCTGTGGAGAACTCAAGGCTGCAAGGTCGCCCAGCTGAGTGGGCTGCAGAACTTCGAAGCCTTTCTGCGGAATCTTGCGGTAGCGCCAGGGCGTACCAGTTAGGGTAGAGGCGTTCTCGCACCAATTCTCGGCCGCCGCATCTTTCTGCGAAACCTCCGCTGATTCCATTCCCTTAGTTTCGATCAGCCAGTGTTGGCCAGCGGAGTCCAGGGCAACAAAATCTGGAAAGTAGGAACGCAGGTTCATACCCACATCGACATAATCAATCGAGAAGCCGAAGGGTTGCGGGAGCTTCGCGAAGGCGGCCACGTCCTCTGCATTCTCGAGGAAGCGGGCGAAGTCGCGCTCGAAGTCGTTGTCGCAGGGCGTCATATTGAAGACGGATTTGTTGGCTTCGAGCACTTTGCGCGACCAGGGGAACGGCAGGCAACTCGACAGCATTCGGGCTGGGCCGACAAGTTGCGGCTCCTGTTCGGAGATGCTCAGTTGCTTGAGCACCTTCTTGAATTCTTCCGTGCACACGTACGACGCGACGGGTGTAGCCATCGCTCTTACGGTCTCGTGCTTTTCCAAATCGACCCAGCGGCCGAACGCCTTGTTTTCGAAGAAGTCGCGGACTTTGGGCGCGAGCAGGGAGAACTGCGATGGCAGTTTGACGGCTTCGGCAATGCGACGGGCGTAGTAGCCAATGAGTTCTTGCGCGGTCTGCGGTTCGGGCACCTTGTAATCGCGCTCGACGATTTTCTGCAGCGTAAGGATGTCATGGCCTTCATAGCGGAAGGTCTTGGTGTTCGGATCATCCACCGTGAGAGGCAGAAGGATGGTTTGGAACGACATCACATCGATAGCTGAGATCTCATCCGCCAGACTCTTCTTGCGCACCAATGTGGGGGTGAGGACAGGCAGCCCGATGTCGAATTGCTTCCGGTCCGCAAGCGGCATGATGGTGAGGATGCGCAGCTTGTCTTTGCCGACTTCGAAGGTATCGAATTGCAGTTCTTCAAGTTTTTCGAGGTCATCGACGAACTCAAGAAACTTCTGATTGCCGATGATGTCGACGCGCTCGGTGTAGTCGGTGGTGAGATCGCGGAACATAAGCCGGAGGCCGCGACCGATCGCTTGTTCCGGCAAGATGTTGGCTTTCGCCGTGTACGGGCGCAGCCCGACTACGACGGTGACGTTCTGAACGTCCCAGCCTTCACGCAACATCAGGACGCTGACAATCGCGTGAATCGGGTTTTGAGGATTGTCCACGCCGCGGACAGCGGTACGGGCAGCGTCCAGATCTTTCTTGCTAACTTCTCCTGACTTATCGGTGTGGATGATCTGGGTCTTCCCATCGCCAAATTCGGCCGGGTACGCTTTCGCGATCCACTCGGCGACGTCGTCGGCTTCTTCCGTACTATTCATCATGATGAAGAGCACTGGCTTTTTGTTCAGGGGCTTGAGCTGATCGCGGTATTCCTTCCAGCGCCCAACCGCAGCGGTGAGATACCCCTTGTACTTAACGCTTGCATATTCCGACTTGGCTTCGACGATTTTAGCGATGCCCTTGACCGGTCGTTTTACGATGCCGTTCAGGATCGCCTGCTTCAGTGGATAGTCGGAAATTGTCCAAGGAAAGATCGAGCCCTTCTGGAAGCGCGGAGTTGCAGAGAAATCGAGCTGGGCAGTGATCGGCGTCTTTTCGTGCAGCTTGCCGATGACGTTGTTCCATTCGCTGCCTTCATCATGGGTATGGTGAGCTTCGTCGTTGATAACGAGCAGATGGCCGGAACGGCGGGCGATGCGCTCGGCGAAGTCTGACTGTTCCATTTTTTGCGCCGGGGGCTTTGGGCCGAGGATGGCCGTCATGGGGTCGGGCTCTTCATCTTTGCCGCGATCGGGGCGCTCGTAAAACTGCTGAATGTTGGTGAGGAAAAGCACGCCTTCGGAGTACGCCCGTTCGCCTTCGCCGCGCATGACGCAGTCGAAGTCCCAGAAGATACCGAATTCTTTGGGGCGGATCGGGTCTTCGCGAAAGATATTCCCGTTGGCGAAATCGGACTTCAGGCGTTCGAGCACGATTACGTTCGGCGCGATTATCAGAAACGTCTTGGCGTAGTCCTTGGCGATGTCGTCCTGCTCGCGGCGAGCGTTGAAGTATTGCCACGCGACGGCCAAAGCCATGGCCTTCGTTTTACCGCTGCCCGTGGCCATTTTTGTGCAGTAGCGCGCGAAACCGTCGTCGGGAGGTAGGCGCAGGTCGGTGACGTTTTGTGCGAATTTTTCCAGCAGGTCTTTGCGCGTGCGTATCTTTTCGACTTCCCAAACATAGATGAGAGTCTCGATCGCTTCCTGTTGGGATTCGTGATATTTGAATGGCCTGCCGGTTTTCAGCTTGTGGTCGGCCTGGAACCAGAAGTTGAGAAGTGTGCAAGTGGTGTCGGTGATCCCTTTGCGACCGTTCGCCTGCCATGACTTAACCGCTTCGCGCAGCGCGGGGACGCAGGGGCCTGAGCGCAGCTTGGAGGTGATGTCCAGAAGGCTGGGGGCTTCGATTACGGATTTCTTCTTGCGCGGCATGCTTTACATTCTTGTCATCTGAGCGAAGCGAAGGAACCCGGAACTGCTTATTCTTCTGGCGCGGTGGCAAGGCATTCTCTCTGTACGCTCGGCAGCATCGGCAGAACGCCTCGCAACTTCTGTGGTGCATCCGGCTTCATTGGGGTCCTTCGCTTCGCTCTGGATGACAGGCTATTTTTCACTTATCGGGATTTCACTTTATTTCTACTGTTAGTGATTTTGTGGTGTCGTTCCCCAAGATGTCGATCACTTTGACGACTACCATGTATTCGCCCGGCTCGATATACTCGCGCTTCACTGACAGCTCCAGCTTGGGATTCTTACGTGTACGGTAGGACTGCCACTGGTTATGAAACGTGTCGTCTTTGTAGTCCCAATCGACGGCCCAGTAGTCGACCATCTGGCTCCAGTGCTTAATGGCATGGCGCACCTCTTCTGGAACGTCATCAAGTGGAATAACAAAGTCGGAAAGAGTGAGCGTCAGTTCGCGCTTCTTGACTTTGTTTTCAACTTTCAGCGCGCCCAGTTCGAAGAAGTGTACGTCCCCTTGTTCGACGGCTTTCTTTTCCAGGACTTCGCGGGGGATTTTCTTGAAGGCCGCGGCCACACGCGCCTGCGCGGCGACCTCTTTCGCGGTCTCGTTTAATTCGAGGGCAAACTCCCAGCCGAGAATGTCTACCGCGGGCTTTTCGGGAGCATTGGGCCCTTTGCCTGCGGCTTTCCACACTTCGGCGGCGATGGCGTTTACGTCGGCGCGGGTTACCGGGGCGTCCACTGCACCCACGTGAACCGTCCGCCCGGCCTTCACACCGTGCAGCCAGAGATGGCCGCTGACAGGTGTGGCGTGGTAAAGGTCAAGGATGAATTTGCGGTAGGCAGCTTCGCGTTGTTTTTGTTCTTCGAGACGATCTTTGCCGTTCGAGGGGAACTCGGCGACTTGCCATTGCTGGCGTTCGTACTTGCCGAGGTTCTGGACGACGAATGGTCTGACGCCGGGAATGTCGAGCAGTCGCTTGCGGGTGGTGTGGATGGCGAAGCGTCCGAGGTCGCAGGTGATCCAGCGGCGGTTGAGTTTTTCGGCCACGGCGGCCGTGGTTCCGGAGCCGCAGAAGCAGTCGAGGACGAGGTCTCCCTCGTTCGATGATGCCGTGATGATGCGATCAAGCAACACTTCTGGTTTTTGAGTGGGGTAGTGGAGTTGCTCGGGTGATTGGTTGTGAATTTTATTTACGTCGAGCCAAATGTCCTGAAGGACTGTCCCCTCATGCTCGCTCTCATATCGCTTGAGCCTGGGGATACCCTTCTTTGGATAGTGGATCCGTCCTTCCCGGTCAAACTGCTCCATCCTATCTTTCCTGTTGGCCCAAGTGCGGTTCTTCGATGGCCAGACACCCTTCCATTCATAAAGCAGATTTCCCCCGTCCCCGTGTCTGGGCGCGTCCAACGGCAACCTGGCGTACCGTTCCTTCCTTTCCTCGTCGTACTGATCGAAAAACTGGTCGATGTAATCCTGACTCGGTTTTTGGAAGATCCTGTTCCAGGTGTAGTCTGGCGATTTGGTGTAGAAGAAAATGTTGTCGTGAATTATTCCGCAACGAGAGGGATCGTTGTGTGCGTACGCGCGCCTCCAGACGATCTCGTTGACGAAGCGGTCGAAACCGAAGACTTCGTCGAGAACGGCCTTGACATAGTGGGAGACGTTTTGACCTATGTGGACATAAATCGTTCCCTTCTCACCGAGCAAGTCGCGAAGAAGTACGACCGTCCCGTGAATCCAACGGGTGTATCGGTCGATCGTCGTGACGCCACGCTCGCGATCGGTCGCACTGACTCCCCATGTGTCTCGATATGCTTTCTGCTCTAACAGCGAAGGTTCCTTCTCAAACAGCTCGTCGGAATCCGGGACAGTCGTCATGAACGAGAAATCCGCACCCGTATCGAACGGCGGATCGATGTAGATGAGATCGACCTTGCCGGCGAACTCGGGGAGGAGCGAGGGCAGGACATACTTCTTGTCGCCCCAGATGAGGCGGTTGCGCCACTCGGGATCATTTCCCGAGGAGGAAGTTCCAGCGTGCGCTGGCGGTCCTGCACGCTCTCGTTGACGGTCTCGACGGTTTGAAAGGGCAGTTCGATACGAACGGGAGCACGCTTGTGGCCGTGCTCGTCGTACTTGCCATCCCAGATGAGTTCTGCCATGCGTTAAATAAATGGGGAAGGCAGTCATCTTACATCAAAGTCTTTGCGGGAAAATGATCCAATCGAGCTGTTACGAAAATCGGAAATTCGGACAGGCGAAGATCTGCATTCAGTGTCGCAAAAGACGCGAGCTTAGGACGGGGCGTGGGGTACGAAGCCGCTGCGATCCCCATGAGCACTCCATGCCAGGCCTTCGCTGGCTAGCGGCTGACACGGGATCCTTCGCTTCGCTCAGGATGACAAGAGGAAGAAGATGCGATGACGAAGGATGGAGATCCTTGCGACGGACAAATGCGTACGTCGCTACAGGGATCGAGCTATATTCAGGGCGCGTGCATCACCGCGCGAGCAGTTCGAACGCGGGATAGCTGGATGCCACTTCAGCAAACGCATCGGGCGGCGACCCGGCGGGAACTGGAAAATAGCGTTGTACTTCCCTCTTGAAATTATCGAGATACGCTTTCAAGACTGGGAAGCTTCTCGACATCGCTCAGCGGGCGCAGTCCATATTTTTGGCGCTTGCTTCCCTTCTTCAGCGTGATTTCTCCGGCAGCCTCGGCGTTACGCACCCATTGCGTACGTCCGCGGGGAGCGACCAGATAACGCTTGCCGTTCAAGTCCAGGAGGTCAACGGGGGTCGAGAAAATCTTGCCGCTTTTCCGTCCGCGCACTTCGAGAGCGTAGATGTGGGACGGACCAATGCCGAGGCCGACGAGGAATCCGAACGTGCGGTTGAAAATCTTTTCGACGGTGGTGGGCTCGCGGAAAACGGGGAGCGCATCGGGCATGTGCGTGATTATAGTGCGTGGGCATGCAAAGAGAATTGCATAGATCCTTCGCTTCGCTCAGGATGACAAAGTCGCCGAGAGTTGGGCGGGTGCGGTTAGACGTGCTTCACAAAGCGCAGAGAGGCCGAGTTCATGCAGTAGCGGAGATTCGTTGGAGCGGGACCGTCGTCGAAGACGTGGCCCAAGTGTGCGTCGCATTCGGTGCAAGCGACCGCGGTGCGCTCCATGCCAAGAGTTGTGTCGGTGACCTCGGTGACGTTTTCCTTCGCGATGGGCTGCCAGAAACTGGGCCATCCAGTGCCCGACTCGAACTTCGTCGCGGAGTCGAACAGCGCATTGTCGCAGCAGATACAGCGATAGATTCCTTTGTCGTGCAGGTTCCAGTATTGGCCGGAGAAGGCCATCTCTGTGTCGGCGTTGCGCGTGATGTCGTAGGCATTCGCGGATAGCTGTTTGCGCCATTCCGCGGAAGTTTTAATTACCTTCGCGATGGTGACTTTCTTCTGGCGCTCGCCGGCATCAGAGAACAGGACGATGGTGACGTCTTTCGGCTGAGTGACAGATGCAGCCTCCAACATTGCCGGCTTCTTCCATTGCCAGAAGGCAAGGCCGCCGATTGCCACGCCTGCGCTGCCCAGAAATGCGCGACGCTGCACATTCACGGGATCTTTGCAATCATCACTGGAATCAAACATTGCGGTGTCCTACTTTCCGGTGTAGAGATCCGGAAACTCCTGGCGCAGGTGCTCAACCTTGGGCGCGTCGTTGAAAACAATGTAAGGCTGATTCGGATGCAAGGCCGCGTAGTTCTGATGATAGGCCTCGGCTGGATAGAAAGCTTGCAACGGAGCAACTTGCGTCACGATGCGGTGGGAGAAAACTTTCGCTTGATCCAGCTGCGCGATGTAGGCGTCGGTGATGCGCTTCTGTTCGTCGCTCGTATAAAAAATCGCGGAGCGGTATTGTGTGCCTTCGTCGGGTCCCTGGCGATTGAGTTCCGTCGGGTCGTGAGCCACGGAAAAAAACACGCGCAGTAATTCGCCATAAGTGATCTGCGAAGGATCGAAAACGACCTGGACCGACTCGGCGTGACCGGTCTCTCCCGTGCTGACCGTTTCATACTCGGGATTTTTCACGTTGCCTCCCGCGTAACCGGAGGTCGCACTGATCACGCCCTTCACGTGCTGAAACACAGCCTGCACACCCCAGAAGCATCCACCTGAAAGAACCACAGTTTGCTTTCCCGGTGCGGAAGCGCGAGACGCGTCGACCGCCGGCGCAGGAAGAGCGGCAGCCGGGCTTGCCTTGGCGCTGCAGGCAGCGTGGCCCAGCAACGATCCGAACAGAATGAGAGCCAGATGCGCAGATGATGACATTTTGTTTCCCTCCCAACCTGAGTACGAAACCCGTTCGCTGGCAGATTGGAGTGGCGTGCTGCCAAAAAGTTTCGTAATGCTGGAGGAGAAATGCATGAACCACGAAGGGCGCGAAGGTACACGAAGTAATACAGAGTGGCCCCGAGCATACTTCTCACTTGCTTTTTCGCTTTATGTTCGCCACAATAGCAGCCATGGCGATCACACGCAGGCAGCGCGAAGTCTATGACTTCATTTCCCGATTCGTTACCGAGCACGGATATTCTCCGTCGTTCGAAGAAATCGGGCAGGGTCTCGACCTCAACTCTCTGGCAACCGTGCACAAGCACATTTCGAACCTTGAGAAAAAAGGGCTGCTCACGCGCGACTACAATCGTAGCCGCTCGATCGACCTCCTTCCTCCGAAAGGCAAGCTGAAGCAGTCGATGAGCGTGAATACCGGAGTCGTGTTGCCGTCTGCTCGGGCGCATTGCCGCCGGCCAGCCGATCGAGGCCGTGGAAAATCCGGAGACGATTTCTCTGGCGGATTTCGTGCGCTCGAAGGAGGTTTTCGTGCTCGAAGTTCGCGGTGACTCAATGCAGGATGAAGCCATTCTCAATGGCGATTACGTTCTGGTCGAGAAGGCCAAGACCGCGCACAACGGAGACATTGTGGTTGCCTTGGTGGATTCGAGCGATGCCACGTTGAAGCGCTTCTACCGCGAAGGCGACAGCATTCGACTCCAGCCGTCCAATGCGACCATGAAGCCGATCATCGTGCCCGCCGCATCGGTCGATGTGCAGGGCAGAGTGATTGGAGTGCTTAGGAAGTACTAGCAGTTCTCAGTTTTTAAGAAAAGCATCTTGGGCAGAGAAAACGCCTCGGAATTCACCGAGGCGTTTGATCTTTGCCAATACTTTGGCTCAGCCGATGTGCTTGTTCAGGGCTTGGGCGATGGCGTCTTTCGGCTTGTAGCCGACCAGTTGTTCGACGACCTGTCCGCCTTTGAAAACCAGCAGGGTGGGAATGCCAGTGACTTTGTAGCGCATCGGGGTCGCGCTGTTGGAGTCGACATCCATCTTGCCGATTTTGATTTTGCCCTGATATTCGGTCGCCAGTTCTTCGACGATCGGGGCGATAGCGCGGCAGGGGCCGCACCAGGTTGCCCAGAAGTCCACCAGAACGGGCTTGTCAGATTTCAAAACATCCTGGTCGAAGTTCGCATCGGTGACTTCGACGATTCCGTTGCCTGCCATTTGCTTTCTCCTCGTTGTAAACGTCGCGCTTTCGGCGGACGCTCCATCGGGCTGCGCTGCCGGGCGATCGGTATAAGTGCTTCCCGTATGGGAGCCGAACTTTCTATCTTAGCACTCCAATTCGATGCAGGTGGGGGCCGGAAAGTCGCAAAGGTCCGACGGACAATCATACGCCCCGCAAACCTCGGGATTCCGCGGTGTGCCCCTTAAGCCCCTCTCCTCGAGAAGGATAGAACGATCGCCTAATGCTGCGGTGCCTGCTCCACCGCAGCCTCTGGCTTGGGCGGGGTCAGCGACTTGATATAGCTCACCAGTTGCCACCGTTGCGGTTCGGGCAGCTTAGACCAGACCGGCATCCCGCGCCGGACGACGCCATTGGTCAGCAGCCAAAACAACGCTCCCGGAGTCGCTTGATATACCGGATCGGCGCGTAGGCTCGGGCCTTTCTTCGTGCCATCCGCTAGTTCTCCGTGGCACTCCGTGCAGTGCTGGTCGAAAAGTTTGCCGCCGGCCAGAATGGCATCGGGATCGGATTCCAGAGGATTGCGGCGGGCGACCGCTTTCTTCGGAGCTTTCGCCAGTTCGGCATACACGAGCGCGTCATTCTTGTATTTGTATTTTTCATGCTCAGAGTGATCTCTCTGTGCTGCCACCGTGCCGACGCACGCCGCAAGCAGAACTGCGGTGGTGAATGCGAAAAAAAGTTGCGGCTTCGGTCTTGTCTTCGTCATTGGCGGCCTCCGAACAAGCGGCTGATCGCCGAGCCGAAGCCGGAGAATTCACGGGAGACTCCCCAGCGCAACAAGAAACGATGGCTATTGTCGTTGAGGCCAAATCCCGGAGAAAGACGCAGAGTCCAGTCGGATGGCAAATTCCAGGCGACGACCGGCGCGAGGTAGTGGGAAGTCTCGTGCAAGCCAAAACTATAGCGGTCGCCGAGGCCGCCGTACATCTCAATTCCAGCGATGAAATTCTCGGGACAGAAACTGCACCGATGTGCCGATGCCTTCAGCGCTAGCGGGCGGCTCGCGCCGATCGCGTAGCCGAATTCCCATGGATTTCCGCCGGTGACGTTCTTCGTAGCGATCGTATTTTCGGCGATATTCCATCCGTTGAAGGTTTTCGAGAGCAGCAGTTTGGTTTCGATTTCGTGATCGTGTTCTTGCCGCGCGATGGCGTTAGGGTCCGCATAGTCGGCTTCGACATCGTGTCCTTCAACTTCTTTCAGGATCTTGTCGGCGCCGCTGGTCTGCTCGTACTCGATGTAAAGGATTGGATTGATGAAATGCTCGCGCTGCAGAAGGCGAAAACGGTTCTCCCAGCGAAAGCCGGTGAAGATAGTGCTGTCATTGAATGTCGTTTGGCCGTCGAAGTAGAGCTCGGTCGTCCACCAGGCTGTGGCTCCGTATTCGAACTCCGCCCAGAACGCGTGGAAATCATTCCCTCCGCGCTGCGTGCCGAAGGTGGAGAAGTATTCGACCTCAAGGCTGCCCGGTTCCTCCAAATAATGGTCATAGGTGACGATGTAGGGACTTTCCTGCCCGGCTGCCGGAGGAGAAAACCCAGCCAGAGCGAGCAGCGCGGCAAAGAGCAGCTGCAGGAGTCGCGGACGCGTGACCCGCCGTGGCGCATCGTGGGGCCGTGGCCGCGGGAATGAAAATGCAAAGACAATAGAGTTCAAGCGGAGATAATTCCTTTCGATTATTTGCGACTGGGTCGCATTTAATGAAAACTCAGTTTCCAACTACTATATGTACTAGTTGCAACTCAGTCGCATGTAGGATATATTCATCCTACAGCCGGGGCGTATAGATGAGTCAAGATTCCGGCGAAGAAACCGTCGCACGCTGATTGCGACCAGTTGCGACCCAGCGAAACGAGAACTCGCATGCCACTTCCCCAAACGGAAATGCCGGGCCGGTTGCAGGCGCACTTTGCCGAGCGCGGAATTCGCATGACGCAGCAGCGTCGCGCCATTCTGAGCGTGATCGAAACCGCGACCAAGCACCTCGACGCCAGCCAGATTCTGCGCAAAGCACAGAAGATCGACCCCAGCGTCGATCGCAGCACGGTATATCGCACCTTGCGCTTATTGAAGCGGCAGGGCCTGATCGACGAACTCGACCTGATGCACATCAACGGCGAGGGACACTATTACGAGCGCAAGCTCGAGCGCGATCACATTCACATGGCATGCCTGCGTTGCGGAAAGATCACCGAGTTTCTTAGCGACAGCTTTGAAAAACTCAAGCAACAGGTGGAGAAAGATTGCCGCTTCCGGATTCTGGTTTCGCGACTCGAGATCGGCGGCTACTGCGCGACCTGCCGCGGATCACACTAGAAAATCAAACTCGTGATGGAATTTCGTTTTCTTACCGCCAACGACGCAAGCGAATGGTGGAGGCTCCGACTGGAAGCGCTCAAGGGCGATCCGGAGGCGTTCAGCTCATCCACGGAAGACCACTTGACGCTTAGCATGAAAGATGTCGAGTCCCGTCTGGGAGCCGGCATGTCAGACTCGTTTGTAGCCGGGGCATTCGATGCAAGCCATCTTGCGGGCATGGCGGGCTTCGTTCGCGAAAAGGGACTGAAGACGCGACACAAGGGACGTATCTGGGGTGTTTATGTCACGCCGGAAAAGCGCGGGCAAGCTGTTGGGCGAAAATTGCTACAGATGGTGTTGGAACGCGGCAGCGCGCTCGATGGAATCGAGATGGTCCTGATCTCCGTGGCAGCTACGCAGACAGCAGCCGCTAGTCTCTATCGCTCTCTCGGTTTTGAAATGTTTGGATGCGAACCGCGGGCGCTTCTCGTCGGCGGGAAGTATATCGATGAGCAATACATGGTGCTGCGCCTTGAACATTTTTCCAGCAAATAAACCCAAGCAGAATTCGGCAACAAATAGAAAAGCGCCCTGACTTATTCAGTCACGGACGCCTCGGCAGCCCTCCCCCAGAACTGCCAACCACAGGAGCGATACTAGGGGTCGCTTACTTTTCTGTAAATGTCACTTTGGTAATAACCAATTAGCGGAAAGCTAAAGAGTAAACAGAGCAGCTATTGCTTCTGCCACGTCAGGCCGGCGTCGGTGGTGATCCAGACTTCTGGAGTCGACGTGGAGATCTTGCCGTGGATGAAATCGGGAAACTCGAGTGCAATGACATCTCCGGTCAGCGTTGCGCCCGAAGACGACGGTATGACCCGTGTCCAATTGGCGCCGGAGTCCGTGGAGTGATACAACATTCCTCCCGATCCACCTGCCCAAACATCTGCCCCGTTTGCAGCAACGGCACGGAAGGTCGGGGCGATCAATTCGCGCTTCAGTATCTTAGAAGAATCTTTCTCTTTCATCGGAGCAGCCTTCGCGACTGCGTAGCTCATCCCGGAGGCTGGCGCTGATGGTGCATTCACATTCACATCTTCCCAAGTGTTGCCTTGATCGAGCGAACGCTGCAGAGATCCGGTCGAGTTGATGTTCCAGCGGGCACTGGGCACCGACATTGGACTGCCGACCGCGCCCGTTGGAGCAGACTGGGGCATCGAGCCTCCCGGAACCTGGACGCTACCCACGATCAAAGTTCCAGGCTCTTTGGCCCGGTTGACAACGACCCCGCCGGTGCCGCCCGGGGATGGCTGCAACGGAATCGACTCACTGCGGAGCACCATCGTATTTTGCGCTTGTTGGGTCGAATCGAGCGCCACCGACTGACTTGAAACCTCCACGCTCGCAGAGGCAGGGGATGTCGCTCCGGCGCTCCCTCCAGTTGCACTGCCAAACGACTGCTTGGCCGACGGTGACGCCGATGGCGCCGCGTTCTGGGCCTGATTCTGGAATGCGTATGCATTCTGCTGCGCTGTCTGGTTCGCCAGCCGCGGCCCATGGGTAAGCTGTCCATGAATTGCGTTCGCTCCCGCGAGGCTCCCGACTTGAGAACCAGGAGCGGCTGCGGGCTCATTGGCCTGGGCAATCGGCTTGCTGAAAACTGCGACCTCTTTTTTCGCGTTTTCAACGACTTTCTTATCTTCGCCCTGCTTCGCCTCACCAGCGGCCGCGCTTGTCTCAGCAGGTGCGGACGATTGGATCTGATCTCGCTCAGAGGGCGCCGCGGAAGGCGCAGGAGCTGAATTGCTTCCCGAGTCGGACGACACCGTCGCGGGCATATCCGCCCGAGACGCGATGGTCGCCGAATGAGTCTGCCGCTGATAGAGGACAATGCCCAACGAAGCAACAAGGATGAATCCAGCAGATACGAATCCCCAGCGCAGCACTGGCCAAGCGAGCCACCCGCCGGATGCAGGCCGGAAAGCCGTCTGAACCGCTTCGGTTTCGGGCAGAGCGAGGGCAACCACTTCGCGGCACTCCCCGCATCGAGCCAGGTGTTCGATCACAATGTCGCGTTCGACTTCGGGCAACGCTCGCTCGGAGAAGGCGGTCAGCACGTCCGGATCCGGATGATTCAGGGCAGGCGTTGCCACCTGCAGCCGCTCGCGAACGATTTTTGGGACATCGCGCATAACATCAGCTTCTGGCTACTAGCCTCTAGCTAAAGCACTTAGACCTTCTTGAGAGCACAGCGCTATCAACTCTCGCCCTCGCGGACTCTGGCCTCCACTGTCTTCTTAGAGAACGCGGCCGACGGCGATTCTTGCGCGAGACCGCGACGAATATCCACCTGCAAATCGCGCACATCAACCTCCAAAGCTTCCTCGGCCTGACGGCGCGACATCCCACGCCGACCCAGCGCCGCCACGATCTGTTTTCGCAGCGATTTCGCCAGTTTGTCGAGTTTGCGGCTGATGGTGGATTCGTGAACTCCCAGCATGCGGGCGATCTCGGCCAGAGTGCGTCCGTCCAGATAATACGCGCTCAGGATCATCCGATCCTCGCCAGAAAGGAACCCAAGGGCTTCGTCGGTGGCCTGAGCCAGGCGGTTGTCGGCGGGGGCTGCAGGTTCGGGATCGGGAGCGCGGAATTGTATCCCTTCCTCCGATTCTTCTTCGAGACTGACCAGCCGCTTCGTGCGCCGGTAGCGGTTTACGTACTCTTGCGCGAGGACGGTACGAAGCCATCCTTCCAACGATCCCCGGCCAGTGTAAGAAGCCAGCTTCGAAACTCGCTTGCCGTCACGAGTGGTGGTGCCGTAGAGATCGGCGTAAAGAGTGTCGGCAAGATCTCTGGCGGCCGAGTCTTCGCGGGCAATGCGCAAAGCCGAGAGATAGAGTTTCTCTCGGTAGCGCGCCATGAAGATGACCCAGGCGGGATCGCTTCCGGCAGCGCAAGATCGAGCCAACGCTAATTCATCAACGCGGAGGCTCAGAAAAAAGGTGCGAAGTTCGGAATCGGATGCGGATGGCGGAGCCTGCTTGGTTCCAACTTCGCAGAGTATTTCCGCGAATGCCTCGCGCGAAAGCCCGATCTTTGCGCAATCGCCCTTCGCATGGAGCTCGGCCAGCAAGTCGTTCACGATTGACTGCATGGCCGGCATGGGCTTCGTCGAAGTCATTGCGTGAATGAATTATCCCGCTTTCCCGCCGACGTTCAAGTATTCAGAAGCTGTACCGTGCTTGAGTCTTTATCGATTCCGGCCAAGAGCCCGCGAAATCACTTACAGTATGAGCCGCTAACCCGTAGCCCGGGATGCCTTGCACTCCTCGCAGGGACAGACTTCGCGCAGGAACTTCCAGGAATAAATGCCGAGATCGTGATTATCGTTCCAGGAGAACTTGATGGCGTACTTGCCCACCCCTTCGGCGGAGAGCGGCTTGGCGTGGGGCTTAAAGATCAGCAACGCTCCCGGCGCGGCGGTAGCGGGCTCTCCGGGACGGCGTCCGGCTTTGCCGCGCTCGTCCTCGCACATGGCGCACGGACAAGCATCGCGCAGGTAAACGAAGTTGTAATGCGAAACGTGGCCGTCGTTCCATTCGATGTCCACGCCCGTGCCGGAGGTCAGATTCACCTTCACCGACTTGGGATCGGTCGACGCGGATGGCGATTGAAGCGGGGACTGCATGAGATCAGTATCGCATAGGGGCATTGACGCGTGTTCGGCCGGGCAATTTCGCCGCGGTGGCCAGCCGACGGAGGTGCGACCATTGCCCAATTCGATCAAGTTCCTGTAAAATCTAGGTTTGCCCTACAAGATCTGAACCTTTCGGGAGCAGCAGTCATGGCACAACAATGTGATATCTGCGGCAAGAAGCCGCAAGCGGGAAACCGCATCAGCCACGCCCACAACGTCACCAAGCGGCGCTGGAACATCAACTTGCGTCCGGTGCACGCCAAGGTCGCCGGCCAGGGGAAGCGCATCCGCGTTTGCACGTCCTGCCTGCGCAGCGGCAAAGTCGTCAAAGCATAGCCGCTTCTTCGCTGGGCCGCTGACTTCGCCGAGAAAATCTCATTCTCCTGAGGGCGTATGCGCGCCACCTCGACGTGCTCTAGGTTGCGTGCTCGTTCGGCTGCTCAAAACTCACTCGGCGTTCATTCCGGCCTTTTCGAGATCTCTCAGTAATTTCGCGAAACCTTTGTCGCCTTGTTCCGCGGTCACCAGTGTGCCCTCTGGGCTGATGATCAGGTACGTGGGAAATATCCCGATCTGATAAGGAGGCGGCAAGCGGTTTTCAGTCGACAAGACAACTGGGTAACTGTGAGGGTGCTTCTTCAAGTAGTTCTCGACAGTGGCGCGGTCCTCGTCCACGGAAACGCCGATGATCGCCAGGTTCTTGCTTCCGTATTTCTGGTTCAGCTTTTCAATCGAAGAAGCATCCGACTGGCAGGGTGGACACCAAGTCGTCCAAAAATCAAGCAACACGGTTTTACCTTTCAATTCCGCGAGCGAAACGGGGCCGCCGTGAAGGTCGGTGGCTTGCAGGCCCGGCGCTGGTTTGCCTGCCAGCTCTTTCTTGAAGCGGTCTTCATTCCATCGACTGAGTTCGTTGACCTCGTGCAATCCTTCGGGTAGTCGGAAGAGAGCGATATCAGGAGAAGCACCGTAACTCATCTGCTTGATGTTGTAATTCACTTCCCACTGATTCCCACCCATATCGCCTTCAACGGAGGCTGAGATGTGGGCGCGCAGCCAGATTCCGGTTTCGGTGTCGGCCATAACACGGATCACTCCGCCCGTCATCTTGATTACAGATCCGGGCCCATTGGGACGCACCCACGGTTTGATCGGCGCTTCGATGATGACGCATACGTGGTCCTTGCCAGAAAACCCGCAAGGCAGCTGTTGCACCTCTTTCACTTTGTTCCAGTCCAGTTTGGTGTCGTAGGGATCGGGCAGGGGTTTGTCCTTGTCGATCGTCTGCTTTGGACGAGCGTAATCCGTGCCTCCGGATTCGAACACAAACAGTTCGTGGCCATCGAAGACGCGGATACGTTCGCCCTCTCCGCCTACCGGTTGTTCGCGCCACTTGCCTTGGGAGAAATCGATGGCGATCTGGAAACGGGATACCTCATCGACATATCCCGATCTAACATGCCGCATCACTTCAAATTCTTGGTGTAAGGCACGCGGACCTTGTTGCACAGCTTCGAGCTTGCTCCGAAGCTCGCTTGCTGGCGTCTCAGCGAACGCGCCCAAAACAGTTGCACACGCGGCCGCCACGACGGAGAGCCGCGTCAGCCCCTTAGCGGGTAGCATCGATTTGTCTCCAACTCTTCGGGATGATCGAACGTTCATCTGGGACGGATGAAGTTTTCAGAAAACAGTGGATTATAGGCTCATTTCGGGCGGAGTCAAATTACTGAAGAGAGTTCCCTTGAACGTGGAACAACGCGCGTACTCGGCGGTTGACTACTGCTTGGCGGCTGGCAGAATGGCGAGCAGCCGTATGTCGAAGATCAACGTCGCGTTCTTCGGGATGACTCCGGAATAGCCTTGGTCGCCGTACGCAAGTTGTGGAGGAATTCGGAGTTGACGCTTGCCGCCGACCTTCATTCCGGTAACACCTTCCTCCCACCCTTTGATGACGTCACCTTTGCCGATCGTGAAATCGAAGGGCTGATGGGCGTCGACTGAGCTGTCGAATTTCTTTCCGTTCGTGAGCCAGCCCGTGTAGTGCACCTTCACGTGGTCGCCGTCTTTCGCGACTACCCCAGTCCCAACCCTGATATCCCAATACTGCAGGCCGGAGTCCGTCTTGACTCCGTCGCCCGTGACTTTCGTCGGCGCATTGGTGTTCGGGACGACTTGAGCTTTGTGCGTGGCGGTTTGCGCTAATACGGTCGCGGTTATCAGAACTACGGCTGCGATGATGATTCCGTTCTTCATGGAACTCTCCGTTTGCAAAAAATAAAACAGATTTATTCCAGTGCAATGACGTCGATTTCAACCAAGACATCCTTCGGCAGGCGGGCGACTTCGATCGTCGTGCGTGCCGGAGGCGATGACGAAAAGTACTTTCCGTAAGCTTCGTTCATCGCGGCAAAGTCGTTCATGTTCTTGAGAAACACGCCCGAGCGGACGACCTTCGCCATGCTGCTTCCGGCGGCCTCGAGAATCTGCGTCAGGTTGCGCAGGATGCGGTCGGTCTGCGCTGCGACGTCTCCCGTGATGATTTGTTGGGTCGCGGGATCAATGGGTACCTGGCCGGAGACAAAGACGAATCCGTTGGCCTTGATGGCTTGGGAATAAGGACCAATCGCTTGGGGGGCATTTTTCGTGGAAATGACTTCTCGCATGTCGTTTGTGGGATCGAAAATTAGCAGCTTCGACCGAGTCCTCGGTAATTAATGCAGATTGGATGGCCGGGGGTCAAATTCCTCTACCTTTCGCGGCAACTGATACCCTGCGTTGGGCAACTGACATCGACCATGAGAAAGACGAAAGTGGCTCCCGAGCCCGTCGAGGGAACGATTTCGACTGCCGTTGAGAAGAAGCAGGTCGAAGAACGATTGGCGATCGGCGCCAACGTAGTTTACGAGACGGTCCGTCGCGAGGGCGAAGACGAACTAAACCGCACAGTGTCTGCCCTCGCTTGGTCAGCTCTTGCCGCCGGCCTGTCGATGGGTTTTTCCTTTATCGCCGAAGGCCTCTTAATGGCCCGTTTGCCGAATCAACCATGGAGAGCTCTTATTTCCGGACTGGGCTACCCGGTCGGCTTCTTGATCGTAATCCTTGGACGCCAGCAACTATTCACGGAAAATACTTTAACCGTTGTTCTGCCTCTACTCCAGCACAAGAACTTGTCCACCCTGGGGCGGATGCTTCGCTTGTGGGCGGTCGTACTAACAGCGAATCTGGTTGGAACATTTCTCTTCGCTCTCTGCGTTGCCCGGATCGGCTTGTTCGATGTCCAGACTCAACAAAGTCTGGCAGAAATCGGGAATGCACATCTGGGCGCGGGCTTCGGGATTACATTGATGCGCTCCATCTTTGCGGGATGGTTGATCGCGTTGATGGTATGGCTCTTGCCAGCCGCAGATTCAGCCCGCGTGAGTGTGATCATCATCATCACCTACCTTGTCGGAATCGGCGGACTCAACCACATCATCGCAGGCTCGACCACAATGTTTTTTCTTATAGCGAATCACTCGATATCTATCGAAACGTACCTTGTCCGGTTTTTCCTTCCTACTTTGCTAGGGAATGTTGCCGGTGGGCTTTCTCTGGTCGCCGCTCTGAATCACGCGCAGGTTGTCGGAGGGAAAGAAGGTTCTTGAAAGGCCGGTTTCAAATTTTCTGAAGCCGCTGCACTTCATGCACGCCAGGAATTTTCCGCAGTCCGGCGATGATCGTTTCCAGATGCTTCAAGTCTGAAATATCCAGCACGACTTCGACACTGGCCTGGCTATTCGCGGTGTGTGCTCCGATGTTGCGGATGTTGCTCTTGGCGTCGCCGATGACGCCCGTGATGCTCTTCAACATGCCGAAGCGGTCGTCGCAGAAGACGGTCAGTTTCACCGGATAAGCCGTCGGCGTGCTCTCATCACGCGCCCATTCGACATCAATCTTGCGTTCCGGTTCGTACAAAAGATTCGTCACATTCGGACAATGCACCGAGTGCACAGCCACGCCTTTGCCTCGCGTGATATATCCGACGATGCTTTCACCACGGATCGGATTACAACAGCGGGCGCGGTAGACCAGCATGTCGCCCTGCCCGCGCACTGTAATCGCATTGTGATCTCCAAAGACACGGCGGACGACGCTGGCTATACCGCCGGGTTGCGACGTCAGCCCTTCAGACTCAATATCCCCGGCGATGGAATGCGTCGCACCGGCAGGAAGCAGCCGGGCTAGAACTTGGCGCGCGGAATATTTTCCGTAGCCGATGCCAGACATCAAGTCTTCGGCTTTACCAAGACCGTAGGCCGATGCGACCTTTAGCAGTTCTTCGTCTTTGATCTCTTTCAGCGCGATGCGATATTTGCGAGCTTCTTTTTCGATCAGCTTGCGCCCGATTTCAATAGCCCGCTCGCGCTGATGCACGTTGAGCCAGTGCTTGATCTTGTTTCGCGAGCGCGACGACTTGACCAGTCCAAGCCAATCACGGCTGGGCTTATGTCCTGGCTGCGTGAGAATTTCGACGATATCTCCCGAATGCAATTTGTGGCGCAGCGGGACCATCCGTCCGTTAACTTTAGCGCCGATGCAACTGTGTCCCACTTCCGTATGAATCGTGTAAGCAAAGTCGATCGGCGTCGCATCGCGCGGCAGAACGACAACTTTTCCCTTCGGCGTGAATGTGTAAACTTCTTCGGGATAGAGATCAACCTTGAGCGTCGAGAGAAATTCGTTGGGATCGCTGACGTCACGCTGCCACTCCACTACCTGTCGCAGCCATGCGAGCCGCTGCTCATCCTGGGCCGAGACGGGCCCATCTTTATATTTCCAGTGAGCGGCGATTCCTTCTTCCGCCATCTTGTGCATTTCTTCGGTGCGGATCTGGATCTCAAACGGCGTCCCGTCCTCCGTAATCACCGACGTGTGCAGGGACTGGTAGAAGTTCGGCCGCGGCATCGCGATAAAATCCTTAATGCGGCCAGGTACCGGGCGCCAGAGATTGTGGATGATGCCGAGCACGGCGTAGCAATCTTGCAGCGAGCGCGTAATCACCCGCATGGCGCAGAGGTCGTAGACTTGTTCTACAGAAATGCGCTGCTTCTGAAGTTTTTTGTGAATGCTGAATAGCCGCTTGATGCGGCTCTCGACACGCGCCTGGATGCCGGCTTCTTTCAGCTTGTCGGTGATGGTGCCCTGCATTTTCTCAAGAAAAGCTTCGCCCTGCTTGCGGCGCGCGTTGACCGATTTTTCGACCTGCTCGTAGCCTGCGGGATCGAGAAAGCGAAAACCCAAGTCTTCGAGTTCGCCGCGAATCTTTCCCATCCCGAGGCGGTGTGCGATGGGTGCGTAAATCTCCAGCGTTTCTTCGGCAATTTTGCGCTGGCGCTCCGGCTGCAGATGCTCGAGTGTGCGCATATTGTGCAGGCGGTCGGCCAGCTTGATTAGAACGACGCGGATGTCGTCGACCATGGCCAGCATCATCTTTCGCAGGTTTTCGGCCTGCTGCTCCTCGCGGGTGGCGAAGTCGATTTTGCTGATTTTAGTGACGCCTTCGACGATGTGCGCAACCTGTTCGCCGAATTCTTTCTGGATATCTTCGATGGTGACCGAGGTGTCTTCCACCGAGTCATGCAACAGCCCGGCGGCCACTGCGACCGGGTCCATCTTCATCTCGGCCAGGACCAGCGCAACTTCCAGCGGATGCACGAGGTAGGGCTCTCCCGAGGCTCGGGACTGACCTTCATGGTGTTTTAGAGAGTAGTCGTAGGCTTTCTTGACGATGGTGAGATCGTCCTGCGGACGGTTCTCCTGCATCCGCTTCATCAGATCGCGGAACTTGGTCAGGGTGAGAGCTGTGGTAGCGATCTGTTGGCGTAACGTCGCCATGAAGGATTATAGCCCTCGAACAGCCCGAAAAATATCAGGGAAGAACGGGTGAGATACGGGGACCTGTTTACAATTATAGCCGTTTGGCGCCGCCAAACGCCCGCCGGTCAAGGAAAAGCAATCATGCGTCGAATTCTGAGACGTGAATCAGATTCGTTCGGCAGTTTCAAAAATCCGAGGCATGTTTTTCCTTTCAATCAATTCAGAGCAGTCTTTTTTCCTGAATATCCGCACCACGTTCTGGCTTCCTGCTAGAGTGAGGGCGTTATGGTGGAGTTGCGCAGAGCTCGGGTCCTGGTCAGCGGAGCGTCCGGACCGATTGGCACCGCTCTGCTCCCGGCTCTGAAAGCAGCCGGAGCGCAGATTGCACGCCTCAGTCGCGGTGGCCCGAAGCGCATCTCTCAGGACGAAGAGAGCATTCCGTGGAATCCTGCCGAACCAATTCCTCCCGACGCCGTCTCCGGATTCGACGCAGTCATCCATCTCGCGGGCGAAAGTATTGTTGGACGCTGGAGCGCTGAGAAGAAAAGGAAGATCCGCGACAGCCGTGTCTCAGGCACATTGCACCTGGCGCAGGCCCTGGCGCGAACCAGAAACAAGCCGCAGGTTTTCATTTGTAGCTCCGCGATCGGATTTTATGGAGACCGTGGCGATGAGATATTGACCGAGCAAAGCGCCCCAGGCCGGGGATTTCTCCCGGATGTGTGCCGCGAGTGGGAAGCGGCAACGCAAGCGGCGTCGGATGCAGGCATCCGCACGGCGCACATCCGCACCGGAGTCGTGCTCAGCCCCAGGGGCGGAGCGCTGGAGAAAATGCTGACTCCTTTCAAACTGGGAGTTGGCGGCAAAATCGGCAACGGTCGGCAGTGGATGAGTTGGATCGATGTGCAGGACATGGTCGGCGCGATCCATCACATCTTGAAAGACGATTCCCTGCGAGGTCCCATCAACATGGTCGCGGCCCAGCCTGTCACGAATGCGGAATTCACACAGGCGTTGGGCAGCGTGCTGTCGCGACCCACGATTTTTCCGGTCCCGGCCTTCGTTGTGAAACTTCTTTTCGGGGAAATGGGAGAGACCGTTCTGCTGGGTAGCCAGCGCGTCCAACCGCGAGTGCTTGAGGCTGCGGGATATTCCTTCCGCTTCAGCAACTTGCGCGCCTCCCTCGAAAATCTTCTCCAGCGATAACTGGATCACTCCGAACTGTGATTGAGATCACAGCCGCAGATTCACGTGCCTGTCAGGCTCAAAGGGTCTCATGGGCATGGGAATGAAGAAACGAATCATCGGAGTGTTGGTGCTGGCATCTCTTTCATGGTGGAGCATGCCTGCATTCGGCTCGGTCTTTTCGATTCATTCCGCAACGGCCGGGAAGTCTGCCTCCTCTGCTCATAAAACGCACGATTGCTGCCCGGGCGTTCATCCCAGACTCGAAGCACCTTTATTCGTCGTGTTTACCCCTCCGGCAATGCCCTGCGGAGACGAGCATCCCTGTTGTACGAAGCATGCTCCGGATCGCTCCTTCCCGCTACCGGCAGTCAATCGAATGACGCGCCTCCCGGATAGTTTCGCAGGCATCGCCCAGAACAATGCTGCCCGCAGTGGCGTTACTTCCCCGAGTTCCGGCCAAGACTTCGTACTGACCTACTTCGCACGAAGCACGGTCCTTCGCATCTGAGGTCATCCTCGCGCCACATGGGCGCAATCCCGTTTCATATCGCAGACCGAGACTTGGGGTCTGCCTCCGTCAACGGGCGTAAGCCTTAGCACGAATTCATCTTCATAAGGAGATTTCGATCATGAAACACAAGATGCTGGCACTCATCCTCGCCCTGACGGTTGCGTCATGGGCACAAACCGCAACCCAGACTACGCCGTCCGCACCGGAACAGAACTCCGCGCCCGAAAAAACTAAATGTTCTTGCTGCGACAAGATGGCTTCGTCGGACAGCAAAGATGCTCACGCCAACTGCATGCGTCATGGTAAGGAAGATGCCAAGAACATGGGCTCCTGCTGCGGCGCTAAGGACGCGAAGTCCTGCATGAAAGGCGACAAGACTGCGGCTGCCTGCTGCAAAGACGGTTGCGGGAAGGACGATACCGCGTCGATGAGTTGCGGCAAAGAATGCGGCAAAAAGTGCGAGAAGGGCTGCTGCTCGTCCGAGAAGAAGACCACGAAGAACTGCTGTGAGAAAAATATTATTGGCTGAGTACTACGAACTTCCAGGCCCGGGCGAGTTGGCCCGGGCTTTTCTTAAGTGAAAAAGCTGTCGACGCCAGTGCTACGTTGTCCGATCAGCGTGCAACTTTTGAGCAGGCATCGCGCAGACTGCTCCTTCGCTGAAGTTTTCTCCCTCGATCCCGAAGGCATGATCGAAGCGGGCGCGATAGTTCTCCCATGCAATCGCTGAAGTCAACTCCACGAGTTCGGCCGGGGTGAATCTCTCCCGCAAGCGCGAAAAGAGCGCGTCGCTAACTGCCACCGGCGTTTGCGTCATCGCATCCGCGTATTCCAACACGAGCCTCTCGATGGTTGAGAAATTGAAATCGGTCCGATAGTTGGCCAGGTTGGCGATTTGCTCGCTGCTGATCCCTATCTTTCTGCCAACGGCAGAGCCGATATCGATTCAAAACGGACAACCCACGAGCGTCGCCACGCGCAACTCGGCAAGCCCCTTCAGCTTGTGATCAATGAGCTTGCTGCCGGCCTGTGATTGCTCCATCTGAACATATCCCCAAAGAATCTTGGGATGATGCGCAGTCACCTGGACAGGCATGATGACTCGTCCTAGCCTGCTCCGCGTCAGGTAGTAAACCAATCCTACAAACGAGCGACGGAGAGGTCCGCCCTGGTTATTGGGAGCGCCGGGGATACGAGCCATTGAACTCCTCACTTAGCCCGATTCACTGCTGGTTGGGGCGATTCACTTCATCCTGCAATTTTTGCAGAAGCTGCGCACGCTGCTCGGTTGTCAGCTCGCGCTGCAATTCCTCGAGAGCCAGGGCGACGATGTGGTAGTGATGCGCGCCAGCATATTTGGGATCGGACGTAATTTCGAGCCAAAGCTTGTGCATGAGCTCGACATCTTGCGGTCGCATACGCGGCGTATGCGGGCCGAGGAAATATTCACGGATCGAGTTGTCGGGCGCACAGACTTCCAAGGTCAAACGCGGACGCGGCTCGGGCAGGCGCTCCCAGGCATCGCCCGTCAACTTCGCTTGCTCGTCGGCGGTGAGCTTGTTGGAGAGGCCACAAATCACGCGGCTGGAATCGAGCCGCTGCGCCGTCACCATGATCGCTTCGAAGACGTCGGTCGCCGGCACCACTAGCAGGGAGATCGGCTTACCTTCTTTTTCCGCGACGGCGACGGCCGCTGTAAAGAGTTCCTGCTCGTAGTGGTCGAATACCTGCGTCGCGTCGAAAACCGTGCTGCCGCTGAACGTGTGCTCGCGATGATAAAGGCGAGCGCTCATCACGACGACATCCTGTTTGGTGGTGTTCGTGTGGCTCAGGATATGCCGCAGATAGTACAGATTGCGGGGATCGCGCACCGCGACCAGGACGTTCCCCGGACGAACTCCCATCGCGCCGCTGCCCAGTTCCTGATTTCCATACACGCGGAACTGATCGAGTTGCTCCGGCTTGCCGTGGCGCTCTCTTTGCACGTGCTTCTCAGACAAGGTGAAGATCGTGAAAAAGACGCCGCTGAAGATCAGCCCCGCAATCGTCGCCTCGTACTTCGTAAACAGATTGACGACCGCGGTGACGAACAACACCCCGGAGATCAACATCAGTCCGACGGGGATCTCCGTCTTGCCGATGTGGAAATTGCCCGGCACTTTCCATTCCCGGTTCCCTGGCTCCGTGAACCGCAGGACCAGCACCGCCAGCGATTTCATGGCAAAGCTCCAGATCACTCCGAAGGCATAGAGCGCGGCCAGCACGTAGACGTTGCCGAGGCTGAGGAAGATCGTGAGCAGCTGCAATCCGACGATAAGGTTGATAATGCGGTAGCTCGTGCCGTAGCGGTTGTGCGGCTTCTGGAACCAACTGGTCAACACGCCATCTTCGGCGACGCGATTCAAGACCCCGTTCGCTCCAACAATCGATGTGTTCTGGGCTCCGGCGAGAATCAGCACGCCGACCAGAACGACGAAGCCGTGGAAGAGCAACTTCACGCTGGTGGGCCCGACGAGATACATCGCAATGCCGCCAATCAAATTGGCGAAAAAGGTGGGACGCACGCTGTCGGGAATGATCATTACCGCGAAGAACGAAACCAGCGAGGTAAAGAGCAGGCTGTAAATGAAAATCACGAGCCCGGTCTTCTCCAGGTTCTTCAACTTCGGGTGCTCGATCTCGCGGTTCACCTGGGCCAGAGTTTCCTCGCCGCTCATCGCCAGCACGGAGTGTCCAAATCCGACGAAGAGCAGTATCCAAGTCAGGTGAGTAAAGACGGTTCCATTCAACCAGCCGAGGGAATCTTTGTTGATCGGGATCGCTCCGGCGGCGCTAAACGGACCAGGTGGCAATTGAACCGGCGTCCGCAGGACTGTGACCGTGCACCACAGGATCAGAATCACTACCATCACCGTGGTGATGATCATGATCTGCACAGCCTTTTGGCTGGATTCGTGGATGCCCTGCGTGTTCTTCCACCAGAAATATAGGACGACGATGACAGCAAGGCCAGCGGCGAAATGATCGTCGGAGAAATTCAACGGACGATGGAAATACACCCCCATGTCCTTGATGAAGCCTGCCAAATACTGCCCCGCAGATACGGCGCTGATCGGCCCAGTCAGCACATAGTCGAAGAGCAGCGCCGAGACCGAAAACTTGGCCAGCGTCCCGCCCATCGCCTCTTTTACGACCCGGTATACGCCGCCGCGAACGAACATGCTGCTGGACTCGATATAGAGCGCCCGAACGGCATAGCTAAACAGCATCACGCCGAGAATGAACCAGGGAGCACTCTTGCCGATGACCTTTTCGGCGTCGCCGCCGGCGTAGTACGCGGAGGACGCTAAGTCGGACAAAACAATGGCGGATGCGCGCCAGAAAGAGATAAACGTCAACATCACCGTGGTGGCGACGAAGACTTTTACTGCCGGCTTGGTTCCTTCAGCGGACGTTGCCATGCTTGGACAGAGACACTGCGGTCAGAAGTGAAGCATTGAAGATAGCACAGGGACGGCATAGGGGCGTTGAAAACAGCTCGTTCACGGCCGTCGCGACTCTTTATCCCGCTGATTTCGCGGCTACTTCCACTGGTGGACGGGCGCAAGGTAGGTGTGGGTAATCCGGTCGTGCCAGCAAAGGGCATCTTCGTCGAGAAAAACCCAGGCGAATCCCATGCCTAGGGAAACGGCCGAGAGGAAGGATGCCAGAACGCGCCAGCGGCGAAGCCCCCGGCTCATTGAGGACCCATCGAATTTCGTGAGACGCAGCCCCGCGACGCGCAATCCCGGCGTCGAGCCGCCATAGACGATCAGCAGATAATTGTAGGCAGCCCAGAACAGGCAGAAAACACCGCCGGCCAGCGCCAACAGTTGGAGCTGCAGCGGGCGAACTGCCGCAACCTTCCAGAAGATAAATCCGAACAAAGCTGATGCCGCGGAAATAATTATGCCGTCAACGATTGCCGCCAAGAAACGCAAGCCCAACGGTGCGCTTTGCAGCGGGATGTCGATACCGGGAAGCTTCTCAACTTCCGCCACTGGCGCAGGCTCGATCGTGATTCCACCTAGCGCCGGAAGCGGAGCCTCGACCTCCGGAACTTCCAGGATTCGCGGTCGACCGCTGACCGGTTCAGCCAGCTGATCCGGTGGTGGCGGAGGAGGTCCCCAGGCAAATCGGGGGAACTCGATGATCTTGGCGCTCGGCTGCACAGCGACTCGCCGGACCGGCGCCGCAGCAACCTCGTTTGCCATCTCCGGTTGAGCCGGCAC
The DNA here is from genome assembly GCA_963793945.1 of uncultured Acidobacteriota bacterium. GTDB lineage: Bacteria > Acidobacteriota > Terriglobia > Terriglobales > Acidobacteriaceae > Sulfotelmatobacter. The sequence continues at coordinate 178,940 of CAWCCE010000012.1, forward strand.
GGGGGAGAGCTCTTCAGCGGGTGAAGATTCTTGCACGATACCGTCGAGAGCCAACGCGTGGTTCGACACGGGCTCGAACACCGAAGCCGATGAAGTCTCGACGGCTCTCGCTTGCGATCCGAGGGCGTCGAACGGCAACTTTAACGACGGATATCGCGGAGGCGGTGCTTTGCGGCGCGCGCGATAGCGCGTGAGACGTGCGGACAGTTCATCGCGCCACGCGGAGTTCGAGGTCTCCTCGATCAGCGCGTCGGGCGGCGCCCCCGCAGCCGCGACCGTCTCGATCGCGGGAGCAGGATCTGGTACCGGCAATGCACAGGGAAGGGGCTCCATAGGACAACCGCAAACTTCTCCACACTTCGAACAATTCATGAAAAAACAATCCCGCGACTTGGCCCGGCCAGCTTCACGATACAACCGAAACGGAACGCGGGGCAATCCTAGCCTTGGTCGACACTTTTCCTTGCAGGCAGCGCCGTGCTAACTTCACGATGCCGCGATCAGAAACGCGAAAGGACAGGTACGCCTTCGATGGACGGCTGTCTTCAGTTGATTTTCTTCCGATGACTCTTCGCACTAAATTCCTTATCACGGCGCTGTTTCTTTGTCATCAGCTTCTCGCGCCGGCACTAGTAACCAGCCAGTTGCTTTCCGAAAATACCGGGCATTCCAGCAAAAATTCCTCAGCAAATTCTGAACCGGACTCTCGCAACCCACCCGCCACGACCCCAGCCGCGATCTGTGCAGGCCGCGCCATGACCCAACTCAAGGACGGCACGATCATCTGCGCTATCGAGCAGGAAAAAGACGGCGACGTCTATAAGCTCCACCACGACGTTGAGATTCACTACCGCACCTACGTTCTGCGTGCTGATGAAGCGACCTATGACTCCGACAGCGGCGAAGCTACTGCGTCCGGGCATTTCACTCTCGACGGTGGGCCCAACGACGATCACATCAAGGCTAGCCACGGCACCTACAACCTGACCGCCGAGACCGGGAGTTTCTACGACGTCACCGCCACCACAGGAATGCGCTTTAACGGCGGCAAGGCGATCCTGACGTCAACTGCTCCCTTTGCATTCACCGGCAAGGTCGTCGAGAAAACCAGTTCCGATCACTATCTCGTTTATGACGGCACGATCACGACCTGCGAACTCCCGCACCCCAACTGGAAGTTCGACGCCACCAAAGTCGTAGTCGATGTCGGCGGCAATGCCACCATTTACAACAGCGATTTCATGCTCCATGGATTTCCAATTTTTTACTTTCCCTACGCGACTCACCCTGTGTCCCATGAAGCGCGGCATTCAGGATTCCTGATTCCTACCGGAGGCCGCTCCTCCACCAACGGCAACGAACTCGGCGATTCCTTCTACTGGGTTATCAATCGCAGCGTGGACGCTACGATCGGCGGCGAATATTTTTCAAAGCGCGGATGGTCGCAGCGCGGTGAATTTCGCGCCCGCCCCAGCGACACCTCTTACGTTGACCTGAATTATTTCGGCGTTATCGATCGCGGCATCGAAACCGAGACCAGTCTCGGACCGCAACTCCTCCGCGAAGGCGGTCAGGAAGTCCGGCTGAATGCGGAAGGAAATTTCTATGGCTTCCGCGCCGTCTCCAACATCGACTACCTGAGTTCGTTTCTCTTCCGCCTGGCCTTCAATGACGTTTTCACCCAGGCGGTCAACTCGGAAGTAAAGTCGCAGCTTTTTCTGCAAAAGTCGTACAACGGATTTTCTTTCGGCGGCATGGTCGAGCGCTATCAGAACTTTTTTCAGACGATCAATGCCGACGGCACTCTTTCGAATCCTCCCATTTTCGATTCCATTCGTATCCTGCATACTCCCAGCGTCGACGCGTCCAGCGTCGATCGACCACTGGGACATTCCCCTTTCGATTGGTCGTTTGACGCTGATCTTTCGGGCCTATCGCGCAGCGAACCTGGTTTCCACACCAGCAGCCTTCTCGGACGCTTCGATTTCATCCCCGAAATTTCCCTGCCGCTGCAATACCACGGCTGGTCGCTGCGCCCAGCCCTCGACCTGCATGAAACCTTCTACACCGAACGCTTCGTAAACGGACTCGCCTCGAACAACCCGACGAACCGCCAAGCCTTGGAAACTTCCGTCGAAGTGCGGCCGCCTGCTTTGGAGAGAATTTTCGACGGCAACTTTCTGGGAAGAAAGTGGAAGCACGTCATCGAGCCGCGCGTCGTCTATCGTTACGTCACCGGGGTGAATGACTTTGCCAATGTCCTGCACTTCGACGAGCGCGACATCCTCAGCAACACGCACGAAGTCGAATACGGATTCGTAACGCGCTTATACACAAAGCGTCCGCAGTCTTCGATTCAGGAATGCGACACACCAATGACCGGCCTCGCCGTAGGTGCAGCCGCTCCCGAACAGCTCGTGCCTTGGCAGCGTGTCAGCAACCTCGAAGGGCAGCCCTGCTCCCCAGGACCCGCCGCCCGCGAAATCGTCACCTGGGAACTCGCGCAGAAATATTTCCTCGATCCAACATTCGGAGGAGCGCTCGTCTCCGGACAGCGCAATGTGTTTTCCACGACCGAAGATTTAACAGGAATCGCTTTTATCACCCAGCCGCGCCATCTATCGCCGCTGGTGTCCCGCCTGCGAATCGCAACAGGCAGCCGCACCGACACCGAGTGGGACACCGACTACGACTTCCAACTCGGCCGCGTCAACGCTAGCACCGTACTTCTCAATTACAACGTCGGCCCCTTCACCTTGGGCGGTGGCGACGCTTTCCTGCAGATCCCGCAGACCAGCACCAACACCCCTACGGTCGGAGAAGGCACTTGCGGTCCGGCCGTCGACTCCAACCAGGTCACCTGTAAATTCAACCAGTTTCGCGTGGCACTTGGATATGGCGGCCTTACCCGGCGCGGGCTCAGCGCAGCTACCAGTTTCGGCTTCGACGCCGAAACCCGGCAGCTCCAGTTCGCCACTGCCCAGACTACCTACAACTGGGACTGCTGCGGCGTAACCCTCGAATACCGCCGCTACGCCATCGCAAATGTTCGCAATGAGAATCTCTTTCGCTTCACATTCAGCCTGGCCAATATCGGTTCGTTCGGAAATTTGAAAAAGCAGGAACGGTTGTACTGAAGCTGGCATCTGAACTGGAGACTGGTACCATAGGGCGATGCAGTTTTCCGAACATACCTTGGCGGATAAGAGCGCTTACCTGGAGGCACATCTCCGCCGTTTGGGCCGTCTGCTGGTGGCATATTCCGGCGGGGTCGATTCGGCCTTTCTCGCCTATGTAGCCCACCGCGCGCTCGGAGATCAGATGCTGGCGGTAATCGCCGATTCTCCCAGCCTGGCGCGTACGCATCTCGCCGATGCCATCTCTTTCGCCAACCAGCAGGGGATTCCCGTCGAAGTCATATCCACTTCCGAACTCGACCGTCCGGAGTATGCCCGCAACGATGGCCAGCGCTGCTTTCAGTGTAAGGACGAACTCTTCGCAGTGATGGAGAATCTTCGCGCTGCCCGCGGTTTCGACGCTATCGCTTACGGCATGAACCTGGATGATCAGGGTGAGTTTCGCCCGGGTCAACAAGCCGCCAAGTTGCACCACGTTGCGGCGCCGCTGCGCGACGCCGGCCTCACCAAGCAGGATATCCGCGAACTGGCTCGCGACGCCAGCCTTCGTATCTGGGACAAACCTGCCTCAGCCTGCCTCTCTTCGCGCATCGAATATGGGCGCCCTGTGACTCGCGAAGCGCTGGAAGCCGTCGAGCGCGGAGAAGACGCGATCCGTGCCCTCGGATTCCGCCAGTTCCGGGTGCGCCACCACGGCGACATCGTTCGCATCGAAATCGACCGGGATGAACTTGCGCTCGCGCTCACTCCTGCCATGGCGGGTAACTTTACGACGATCTTCAAAGCTCTCGGATTCAAGTTCGTCACCCTCGATCTGGAGGGATTCCGGTCGGGCTCGATGAACGCCCTGCTGCCCGCCGAGCAGCTTCGACGCACGGGCTGAACCCGCTGAAATCTCTGCTACTTACGGGTTGAGGGCCACTCGCTGTGAGATAATCAAAGGGTAAACGAGTGATGCTTAGGCGGTTTTTGGTGACCTTAATTCGACGTTCCCTGTTCATTCTCCTTCTAGTTTGTCTGGGCTGCGTAGCCCAGTCCGCGCCTCCCGACGTGTCTCGCAAAATCGAGCACCAGATGCGCTCTTTCTACTCCATTCCGCCAGAGGTGAAGATTACCGTCGGCGCCATCACTCCCGCCAGCGACATGCAGGGCTACGACACCGTCGCGGTCAACATTGACGGGGGCGAGGGCAAGCAGAAGGACTACAAGTTCCTCATCTCCACGGACCGCAAGACCCTTTTGCGCGTGACCAAGTTTGATCTGACCAAGGATCCGTACGCCGATTTGATGAGCAAGATCGACGTCAACGGACGTCCAACGCGCGGCGCGAAGTCCGCCAAGGTAGTCGTCGTCGACTACGACGACTTCGAATGCCCCTATTGCGCGCGCATGCACCAGACTCTGTTTCCGGAGCTCTTCAAAGAGTACGGGGACCGCGTGACGTTTATTTACAAGGATTACCCTCTTGAGTTTCACCCTTGGGCGATTCACGCCGCGGTCGATGCCAATTGCCTGGCGCAGCAAAACAGCGACGCCTACTGGGATTTCGCCGACTACATTCATGCCAACAAGGGCGAAGTTGACTCTCAGAAGGTTCCGGCGGATCGTTTTGACACCATCGATAAGATGGCAATGTCGCAAGGGCAAAAGCACAACGTGGACATCGCCAAGCTGCAAGCATGCGTGAAAGCGCAGAATGACGATGCCGTGAAAGCCTCAATGAAAGAGGCCGACGGGCTCGGAGTCAACGCGACACCCACTCTGTTCATCAACGGCCAGAAGATCGATGGCGCAGTCCCTGTCGCTGAGTTGCGCGCGGCGCTCGATGCCGCCCTGAAAGATGCTGGCCAGCCTGTGCCGGAACATGCCTCGTCAACTCCGACACCAGCGGCCAAACCGGCATCCAAGTAATTGGGGCCCGGCGTGTCGTGATTGTCCCTCAGCTAGTTTTCATTTGTATTGATAAGGCAGTAACGGGAGAACGTCCTTGAAAAACTCATTCGGCGTCCGGGCAAGCTCCGGACTCGTGGCTGTCTTTTTGCTCTCTGCCTTGGCCTGCAACTCGCAACCAGGTGGCGATGTGATGGCCACCGTGGACGGCCGTAAGATTTCCCGCTCCGACGTCGACAAGTATTACGACAACCAGATCGCCTCGGCTCAACAGCCTCCTACCGGCGAGCAAGCGACCGCCCTTCGTCTGAACATCCTGCACCAGATGATCGAAGATGAGATCGTGATGCGCCGCGCCGAAAAACTTGGCCTGCTGGCCACTGATGAAGAAGTCGACCGGAAGTACAACGAGATTAAGGCGCCCTTCACCCAGGAAGAATTCGACAAGCGCATGCAGGCTCAGAAGATCACCATTGCCGACTTCAAACGCGATATTCGGCGATCGATCACCGTGGAAAAGGTACTGAACAAGGAAGTTGTTTCCAAGATCAATGTCACCGATCAGGACATCACCGACTACTACAACGCTCATAAAGGGGAGTTCAATCTGATCGAGCCGCAGTATCATCTGGCGCAGATCATTGTCACTTCCGCGCCCAATCCGCAGGCGCATAATCAGAACGACAAAGCCCAGAATGAAGGCGACGCCCGCAAGAAGATCCAGATGATTTCGAACCGCCTCGACAGTGGCGATGACTTTGCCACGCTGGCGATGAAGTATTCGGAAGACCCGCAGACTTCGGGCAACGGCGGCGACCTCGGCACTGTCCCCGAGTCCGGCCTCAAGGGAACAGACCCGGCTACGCGCGATGCAGTCATGAAGCTGAAACCCGGTCAGTACAGCCCTATCGTCACCGTTACGGATCCGTCGAGCCGGCAAGAGCTGTTCCGCATCGTCAAGCTGGTCTCCAAGGAACCTGCAGGCCAGCGGGAACTCTCCGATCCGCGCGTGCAGCAGGCGATCCGATCGCAGCTGCGCGACCGTCGCGAGCAACTTCTCAAGTCCGCCTATTATGAAGTGCTGAGAGATACCGCCAAGGTTGAGAACTACTATGCCAAAAAAGTGCTGGATAATAACGGCATCGAGAAGTAGCGGCTTGTCGTTCGATTCAACCTGGTCTATTCGACAATTGCCAGGATGTCTCCAGCATTGACTGCGGCCCCTTCGTTCACCAGGATCTTCTGAACCGTCCCCTTCTTCGGCGACTTCACTTCGTTCTGCATCTTCATCGCCTCGACAACCAGCACGCCGGCTCCGGCCTCGATCTCGGCTCCCTGAGTGACCAGAATACGAACCACTTTGCCTGGCATCGGCGCTACGAGTTTCTTGGGGCCATGCTCATCCACCGCTCGAGCCCGCCCGCGCAGCGAGCGAGGATCGCGAACTTCCGCCGCGTAACGGACGCTGCCGACCCAGATATGCAGATCGCTGCCGACCCTTTCGCATTTCACTTCATAGGCCTTGTTGCCAATACGCAGCGAGAGCACATTGGGACGCGCGAGCACAGCATCGACTTCGATCTCGCGTCCATCGAGCTGGCAATGCCATCGGCCATCGACTCGATCCAGGTCGAGCCGGTAGTTCTTGCCGTCGATGGCGATATCGTAGGTCATTAGAAGCAGTTCGTAGTTCGCAGTTCGCAGCCTTCAGTTTTCAGATGCGTTGCGACGAGGCAAACAACTGAGACATGCGCTCGGATCATTGCAAGCCCTCGCGGTAAGCGGCCTTCTTCCAGTTTGATGGAGCACTCTGCCTGTCGGCGGCGCCGTTAAGGACGGGGCGCTCGCCTGCTCCGGCAGCGGCCTGGCCGAGGACGGCGAACATGCCTGCGGCGATCACTGCGACTTCCATTGCCTGTGGGTCGGTCGTCGGAACGGCATGGTCGTCTTTTCGCTTCAGCAGGCGATCGAGAAATCCGGTGTCAATCTTTGCGGCTCGAAAATCCGGATCGCTCAGGATGCGTCGGAAAAGGGAAATATTCGTCTTGATCCCGCCGACAAAATATTCATTCAGAGCGCGAGTCAACCGGCCGATGGCTTGGTCGCGATCGGTTCCATAGCCGATCAACTTCGCCAGCAGCGGATCGTAGTCCATCGGCACGTTCCAGCCTTCGTACATGCCGCTATCTCGGCGGATTCCGGGGCCTGATGGCAGAAGCAACAATGTGATCTTGCCCGGACTGGGGAAATAATTGTTATCGGGGTCTTCGGCATAAATGCGGCACTCGATGGCGTGGCCGCGAATCACGACCTCATTCTGCGTGAAGGGCAGCGGCTCACCGTTGGCGATGTGAATCTGCAGATGCACCAAGTCGAGTCCCGTGACGAGTTCGGTAACGGGGTGCTCGACCTGAAGCCGAGTATTCATCTCCAGGAAGTAGAAGTTCTTCTGCTGATCGACGAGAAATTCAACCGTTCCGGCGTTCGTATATCGGGCGGCTTGCGCCACCCGCACTGCAACCTCGCCCATGCGCCGTCGCATGTCTGGATCGACGATAGGCGAAGGCGCTTCCTCGACCACCTTCTGGTGACGCCTCTGCAGGGAACATTCGCGCTCGCCAAGATAAACCGTGTTGCCGCGCTCGTCGGCGAGAATCTGCATCTCGATATGGCGAGGATTGATGATTGCCTTCTCGATGTAGACCTCGCTGTCTCCGAACGAACGCTCCGCTTCGCTGCGTGCGCCCTCGAGCGACGACTTGAGTTCACCGGCGCCGTGGACGAGGCGCATGCCTTTTCCGCCTCCGCCCGCAGCGGCTTTCAGCATGATGGGATAGCCAATACGCGCGGCGACTTCTTCGGCTTGTTCAAATGACTCAAGACCGCGCGACGTCCCCGGAACAAAGGGAACTCCGGCGCGCTCCATCGCCTGTCGAGCTTTGGTCTTCGAACCCATCGCGTCCATCGCGGCGGCTGTCGGACCGATGAACTTCACTCCCGCATCGGCGCAGGCTCGGGCAAATTTCGCGTTCTCCGAGAGAAATCCGTAGCCAGGATGAATCGCGTCGGCTCCGGAGCGAGCCGCAACGTCGAGAATCTTTTGAATGTTGAGATAAGACTCGGAAGCAGCAGGTGCGCCGATGGGATAGGCTTCGTCGGCCTTTCGGACGTGAAGTGAAGCTCGATCGACGTCGGAGTAGACGGCAACAGCGGCAATTCCCATCTCGTGGCATGCGCGGATCACGCGTACGGCGATCTCCCCGCGATTCGCGATGAGAATTTTCTTGAACATAGTTCTTCTGCTGCGGAGAACCTGAGATTCTACAGGAATCCGGGAACCCAAAACCTTCAACACAGAGGTCACAGAGGAACACAGGGACTTCCGGGGCTGTGAATATTTAACTGAAATTTTTCCGATGGAACCCGTCTCGACGTCGCATTGCGACACCTTAAATCTGCCTTTTGAAACTCGCGGATCCTGGCACCCCCCTCCCCTTACTTCCGCTCATCGCCTTTGTTTATGCAGGTCGGAATGAGATTGAATCCACCGAATGCCTGCAAAATCTTGATTCAAAAGAGCTTATTTGTAAAATCTTGAGAACAATAGAGTTAGGCCCATTCTGGGGAGGATTTGCTCTACTGCCTCCGCCTTGGCGATGGTCCGCTTCTTTTGCTTTCGGCGCAAGGGCGGATGTCACATTGGGCTGCGAATTGTCTGAGAGGGATTTCGAGTGACACGGCTCCGACTGCCGGTCTTCGCGCGAGATCCCTTCCTTCGCCTGAAAATCGGCTCCGGCCGGGATGACGCCATTCACCATCCATCAACGCATTCAACATTTTCGGGCATAGTAAGATCGGGCGGACGAAGTGAATTCTTCATCGAGCATGCAGCCACCTGAAGCCGCTGTGAAGCAGCGCGCTAGCGCATCCATCCCACAGCCACCATCGGCGAGCATGGTGGATTGGTTGATGCTTCTGCTGCTGGTCGCCGCATCCGTCGCGATCCGCATGTGGTGCCTTGCCTGCAAGCCTTTCTGGTTCGATGAATGCTTCAGCGTCGAGGTCGCGCGCATCGACTGGCACAACTTTCTGCACCTGCTGTGGTGGCGCGAAGCCAACATGTCGCTCTACTACGTACTGCTGCGGATCTGGTTGCACTTCGGGCAAAGTCCGTTTTTCATTCGCAGCCTGTCAGTGGTGATTTCTGCTGGCACGGTGCCGGCAATCTATTGGGTGGGAAGCTTGCTGTATAACCGCCGCGTCGGGCTGATCGCCGCGACTCTATTCGCGTTCAACGCCTATGATGTGCGTTACGCGCAAGAGGCTCGCAGCTATGCGCTCTTTGTGCTGCTCGCAACCATCTCTTCCGGATTCTTGCTTACATTTCTTCGCGAGCCGACTCGCCGCAATCGCATCGCCTACATCGTGCTCAGCATTCTGGCTGTGTACTCCCATTTTTACGCGCTGCTTCTGATCGTTGTGCATTGGCTGGCGCTGCGCATTCGCGAGGAGGATTCGGCAGTCTCTCCACAGTTGAGGCGCATGTGGACCACAATCGCCATCGGTGTCGCGCCGCTGCTAATCTTTGTCGGCAAAACAGGGGCGGGGCCGATCAAGTGGATCCAGCGCCCTGGACTGCACGATCTCGCGAGTTTCTTCGAGCAACTCGCAGGCGGAACGTGGGTCGTTCTCGCAGCATATGTCGTGGCTTGCGGAGTTGCAATCGTTCCCGTCCGCAAGCGGTTATTTGCGCGCGATCAGGGTTCGGAGACTTGGCGATGCCAGTTTCTGCTGCTCTGGTTGCTCTTCCCCGTCGCACTCACCGCAATGCTGTCCTTGGCGCGCCCGGTCTTCCTTGGTCGCTACATGATCTTCTGCCTGCCAGCGTTCGTGATATTCGCAGCGGCAGGATTAGCGCGCTTGCGATATGCATGGGTAAGCACAGCGGCCTTGATCGCGGTTCTGCTTCTGGCCTGGCAAGGAGTTTCATTCGTCTACGCTCACGACTTCGATAGTGAGCGCGATGCGTCAGGCGATGCGGCCAACTTCATTCTCGATCACAGCGAAACGGGCGACGGAATTATCTTCCACATCGCCGACACGCGGATCGCATATGAGTTTTTCCGCAGTTTGCGAGCTGGAGAAAATACCGCGAGTTCGTCGTTCGCTGGCCAACTTGGACCAGAGATTTTATTTCCGCGGCACGGAGCCGGACTCGACTATCGGGATTTTACCGGCAAGCCGACGGCGGAATTCTTCCGCAGCTTAGCCGCCAACCATCGGCGCGTGTGGGTCATGTTCATGAACAATGGTCCGGCGGGAAAGCCGGATCCAACGACGGGAATGTTGAATCAAGTTCTCGGGGAGTCATTCCCCAAGATGACAAGATGGGGATTCGCGAAGGTGGAAGTTCAGGTTTACAGCAGAGAGTAACGATGGCTGCGGCTAAAGCCCGATCATCCTGCCGCGATTTCACGCGGCCTTTGATGGGCCGCTCTTCCACGGTTCACTCAGGGGACGTCTAGTAAAAATGGAAAAGCCTCCTGCGCTTGCGCGCAGGAGGCTTGAATTGACACCGGGCGGAAGTTATTTCGGCGTGTCCACGGTGATTCCGCCGCCCTGGCTCTGGGCTGCTTTTTCGGCCTTGGCCTTTTTCACACGAAGGGTTTCATCGACCCAGTGATCGGCGGTCTTGAGATCTTCCGTGCGAGCCGCTTCATCGTCGCATTCGACATCGGCGCGTTCGCGATACATCAGGTTCATGTACGCCATCGCGTCGTCGTAATCAGGACGAAGCTGAATAGCCTTGTTCAGGCTATCGATGCCTTCCTGAATAGCGGGGCCGTTCTTGATCTTAAGCTCGTCGCAGGCCTTTTTCTGGTCTTTGTTCTTTGCGTTCAAGTGCTCTTCCGGCTTCATGCCAAGCTTGGCACGTTCTTCCATGCGGGGCTGATAGCAGGCGGTCCAGTCGATCACGCCGACCGAATAGTAGGGCTCGGGATCGTTCGGATCGAGTTCTGACGCCATACGGTAATACTTCTTGGCATCGTCCCACTTCTTCATGTTGAGGTAAAGATAGGCAATGCCCTTCGCGCTGTTCACCTTCTGATCGCGGGAAGGATTGGCGTCGATGACTTTCAGATACTCATCGATCGCCTGCTGCGCGGTTTGCAGATTTTCTGGAGAATCGACGCCGGGAATATATTGCGAGACAAACGCGGTCGCCAGATACATTCGGGCATTGATTAAGCCGGGATCGAGTTGAACGGCTTTCTGGAAGTGGTTGATCGCCTCTTCGTAGTGATTATCCTTGTAGGATTTCACGCCCTTGTTCAGCTGGTCGCGGGCCTTCAGCTTGTCGCATCCCACAGAAGAGAAGAGCGCCAGCGCGACTGCGGCCAGCGTCATCAGTTTTAGAGTTTTATTCATTGCGGTATAAGTCTCCCTCGCCACAGCATCCTAGGCCCAGAGACAGCGGTTTGACAAGCGGAGCCCCCGGGAGCACGAAAGCGAGCAGCTCCCGTGCGGTGGGCCGAATGAGAAGAATGCGGCTCCGGGCCTTACGCGGCGGGCAGTTTAGCTGCCCGCTTCAATCTTCGCGGTAATGAGACCGACCTTGTCCACACCCGAGGCGTGGGCAATATCGATGACGTTGGCGACGTTGCCGAAGGGGATGGAATCATCTCCCTTGACGAACATCACTTTTTCCGCGCGTTGCTTGTAAATATCCGTGAGACGTCCTTGTAGGTTATCCCAAGTCGCGTCTTCGTTGTTGATCTTGACGCCCGGATCCTGTCCTGGGCCACGGTCGATGAGCTGCACGACGATGGTGCGGTCAGGAGAATCATTTTTAGGCGCGTTGGGCGGAGGCGGTTGAGGAACCAGCGCATCCAGACCTTTCGGCGTCACGGGCGAGATCACCATGAAGATGATCAGCAACACCAAGAGCACATCGATGAGCGGCGTTACGTTAATATTCGCGCTCTGGCCCCCGCTGGGGCCGACTGCCATACCCATGGTCGTTCTCCTCTATTGCCCTGCCGCTGGTGGAGGCGGCGGTGGCGTAGCTGTTTTCTTCTGATCGGTGAGCAGGCCAAGATCATCCACTCCGGCGGCGCGAACACTATCCACAACTTTTACGACACCACCGAAACGGGTGCGCATGTCCGCCTTAACGTAAACGCGGCGGTCGCCGGGCTTGCTGGCGAAGCGATCTTTCACTTTCGTGGTCAGGCTGTCTACGTCCTGAATCTGCTCGCTCCCGAAATACACCTTGCCGTCGCGAGTAATGGAGACCAGGAGAGCGTCTTCTTTATCGGCGTCGGGCATCTGTTCGGGGTTATTCACTTTAGCCATGTCCACGCTGATGCCTTTCTGCAGCATGGGCGTGACCACCATGAAGATGATCAGCAGAACCAGCATCACGTCTACCATAGGCGTGACGTTGATTTCCGAGCTGACCTTGGCTCCTTCGTTTCGTTTTGCTAATGCCATAGCTTGATATCTCCCGTGCTTCCGCTGCGGTCCGGATTTAATGGCGCTCCGCTTCGGTTGGGAAAGCCCGGCGCGGGATTGCTCCAGCGCCGGACAAGCAACTCATGCGGAAACCAGACCGCGGCGTTTAACCGCCGCCGGACTTACCGGCGAACGTCGCCGCGCTTCTTCAGGAAGTAGTCGATCAGTTCGCTCGACGAGTTATCCATTTCGACGTCGAACGCTTCCACGCGACCGGTCAGATAGTTGAACATCATGACGGCCGGGATGGCGACGAGCAACCCGATGGCGGTCGTAACCAGCGCTTCTGCGATACCGCCAGCGACTGCGGCGAGACCGGTGGCCTTGGAGTTGTTGATGCCGATGAAGGCGTTCAGAATGCCCATCACGGTTCCAAACAGTCCCACGAAGGGAGCGGTCGAACCGATGGTGGCGAGACCGCCCAATCCACGCTTGAGTTCGGCGTGGACGATGGCTTCCGTGCGCTCCAAAGCGCGCTTCGAGGCTTCGATGGTTTCGCCAGGTATTGCGCCCGGGGAATCCTGGTGAGCCTTGAATTCCATCAGGCCGGCGGTCACAACCTTGGCCAGGTGGCTCTTCTTGTTACGCTCGGCAACCTTGATTGCTTCGTCGATACGGCCGTCGCGAAGTGCGCCAGCGACTGCCGGGGCAAAAGCGCGCGACTGCTTGCGGGCGGCGCTGTAGGCCATCCAGCGGTCGATCATCACGCCGATAGACCATCCGGACATGATGAAGAGGATGATGACTACGGTGCGAGCAACCCATCCCATTGCCTTCCACAAGCCCAATGGATCGGTCGCCATGGCGCCGCCGCCTTCCTGGACGATCCAGGAAGCCGCGACGTGTACGTGACTGAGAACAGGTCCTACGTTGAGTGCGAACATGAGTTGCTTTTCCCTCCTCGGAAGTCTCAACCTACTTTACTTGGACACTTTGATGCGCTTTGAGGTGCCAACCGCTGGCCAGGAATGCTCGACTGCCGGCGGGTGTGCGACTTTATTTCGTCGCACGGTCGGACTGCGTTGCCTTTGATGCAAGAAGCGGCCAGTCCGGCCTCTTCGAAGAGCCCTTCCCAGCACCCTTTTTTGAGGTAGGAGGGGAGGGCCATGCACACTTTTACCTGTAACTGCAAACGCAGAGGCTCGCGAAAGGTTTAACCTCCAGCAAGCGTGAAGTTCACCTGCACCTGCGTTTCGACCTCGACCGGTTCTCCGTTGAGCAGGTAGGGCTTGTACTTCCACTGCTTGACGGCTTCGATCGCGGCCGGAGCCAGCATCGGGTGACCGCTGATCAACTGCAGGTTGATGATGTTGCCTTCCTTGCTGATTTCAGCCTGCAGAAGTACCGTGCCTTGGATGCGAGCCTGACGCGCCAGCGGCGGATACGCAGGCGGAACTTTCCGAACCAAAAGTCCGGATTGTACACCCGACGAAACACGCACGCGTTGCGGTGTGGCAATCTTCGGAACAGCGACCGGCGTGGAGCTCAGCACGCTGCCAATCACTCCACCCATGGAGCCTCCGGGTACTCCACCGGGGACACCACCGACGACACCAGTAGAAGCCATGACCGGCGGAGGAGCTTCGTCCTCCTTGATCATCTGGATTTTCTTGGGAATCTTGGTTGGAGTGCGCAACTCACCGTTCACGATATCGGTCTGGATCTGCTTAACGATCTTGACCGGAGCTGCGGCCGGAGGTGGAGGTGGTGGAGGCGGCGGGGGTGGTGCCACCAAAAATCCGAGAGTTACGGTCTTGGGCAAGGCTTCGGTGAAAATCAGCGGGATCAGTACCATGACGCCGATGATCATGAACTGGATCAGAAACGAGATGATTGACGTCCATCCCCGCTTCGTCTTGAGTTTGCCGCCGGACTCGATAAGGCTGTCTTCAAACATAGTGATTCTCCCCAAACTTCATGGACCCCTACGGATACTTAGACACCGACGACTTCTCCTTTGCTCCCAGTTTCTATGGGCACCGCCGTGGCCGAAATTTGACCAAGAGGCGCGCCGAGCAAGGCCTTCGAAAGCGTACATATGAAGGCGTAACGCAATGATTTCAATGACGCCATCGGGTAACTTACCTAGCTTTGCCAGGCATGGCGACGGGCCGCTTGCCTTTTTCAATGCGCCAATCCTGATAAGCGACAAGGATTGGAGCCGCAATCGCGATGGACGAATACGTTCCGATTAAGATGCCAATTACCAGCGCGAGGCTAAATCCACGAAGCACCTCTCCGCCGAACAAGAAGAGAGCAAGTACAGTAAGGAAGGTCAGGCCTGCTGTCAAGATGGTTCTGCTAAGAGTTTGATTGATACTCCGGTTGACGATTTCGGAGAGCTTTTCGCGCCGCATCAGCTTAATGTTTTCGCGGATACGGTCAAATACCACGATGGTGTCGTTATTGGAGTAACCAATCAGGGTGAGGATGGCCGCAATCACTGTCAGTGAGATTTCAGTGTTGGTGAGAGAAAAGGCTCCTACAGTGATCAGGGTATCGTGGAAAACGGTGACGACTGCGGCCACGCCGTAGATCCATTCGAACCGGAATCCCAGGTAAACCAGCATTCCGATCAGCGAATACAGGGTGGCTAATCCGGCTTGAGTGCGCAATTGACCGCCAACCTGCGGACCGACGATTTCTACATTGAAAACCCCGAAATCGGAGAGGTAAAAGCCATCAGGAATGGCGGCGGCGACTGAGGGGTCGACGTTGGGCGCGCCCTTCAATTGATCGAACGAATTGAAGACACCGCCGAGCACTTTATCGCGATAACTCGCGACGGCCTGCGCCTGCGCCGTATATTTCTGGTCGGCATCGGTTCCCAAGTGCATGGGATCCTTATCCATCAGAAAATTCTTGATTGCCAAGGAACTGGCGTTGTTCAGGTCGATTTTGTTTGCGGGGACGTTGGATTCCAGCGCCTGAATGATCTTTTGCTTGCCCTGATCGAGGGCCTTTTCGCTGGTCTCGCGAACGTCAAGATCAATCAGAACCTCGTGAAGGGACGCCTGATCGTAGGGCTGAATCTTCGGGTCGTGAAGGCCGGCGCGATCGAGGGCGGTGCGAATCGCTCCCAGATCCGGGGGATTCGCGAATTTCACATAGACCAGCGTGCCGCCACGGAAATCGACGCCCCACGGGATGTGATGCCAGAACAACATGGAGAACAGCCCCGCAACGCTGAAGATCAGCGAAAAGGCGAGGAAGTACCATTTCTTGCCAAGGAAATCGATGTTAACGTCGTGAAAGAACTCCACCGGTTGTCTAGCCCCTTATCTTTCTAAGACTTAGCTAAATGCTGAGCGCTTCGCCGCGTTGTTTGCGGCTGAGCACCCACTCAAAGATGACGCGTGAAACGAAGACGGCCGTGAACAGGTTTGCCAGCAGACCGAAGGTGAGCGTGGTGGCAAATCCTTTGACCGGACCTGTTCCGAAGATGAAGAGAATGGCCGCTGAAACGATGGTCGTCACGTGCGTGTCAACGATCGTGATCCAGGCATGACTGAATCCTTGATCGACAGCGGATGGCGGCGTTTTACCGTTGCGCAACTCTTCGCGGATGCGCTCAAAGATCAGCACATTGGAATCCACGCCCATACCGACGGTGAGGATGACTCCGGCAATTCCGGGCAAGGTGAGCGCGACATTGACGCCTGCGATCGTGGACCAACCCAGGAATCCGAGCAGGATGATCAGATTGAAGATCAGGGCTACATCGGCATTGATTCCCGCTCCACGGTAATAGACGAGCATGAAGATCAGGACGGCGACCATGCCGATCACGGCAGCGCGCACGCCGGAGCGGATGGAGTCTGCGCCGAGCGACGGGCCAACGGTGCGCTCTTCGAGATAGCTGATACTGGCGGGAAGGGCGCCTGAGCGGAGGATCATCGAGAGATCCTTGGCTTGCTGATCGCTCATGCGGCCACCGCTGATCTCGCCGCGATCGCGGATCGGCTCCTTGATGTTGGCAACTTCCTGCACCTTGTTGTCGAGCACAACGGCAAGGCTGTCACCAACATGCGAAGAGGTGAAGTTGTAGAAGCGCTGTCCACCTTCGCCGGTCAGCGTGAAGCTGACACTCGGCTGGCCGTTCTGATCGCTGCTAGGCTGAGCGTCGCGAAGGTCTTTGCCGCTGACAGCGGATACCCGCGACACCAAGTACCAAGACTGCCCCTCATCGGCAGTTCCGGGCATCGCATGACCAGGGAGAAGGATAGAATCCGCGGGTAAAACCCCGCCTTTGTCTTGCAGGGCAGCCTGCTCGCTGGGGAAGGGTCCACCAAGAGACTGCTTGATCTCAAGCATGGCGGTGGACTGCATGATGTCTTTCACACGTCCTGGATCGTCGACGCCGGGCAATTGCACCAGAATCTGATATTGTCCAAGGCCGTGTTCCTGAATCGTCGGTTCGCTAACGCCGAGTTGGTCGATGCGATTGCGAATGGTTTCGATGGCCTGCGTTACCGCCTTGCTCTTCAGGTCGGAGAGCATGGAAGGCTTCATCGACAAGTTCCAGGTATTTTCTGCGCCGCCGGTAAGGTCGTACTCAGGCAGGTGATCCTGCACAATGCTGAGTAAATCCGAGCGCGCGCCCGGCTGAATGCCTTTCAAAACGACGTGATCGGGACTGTTTTGCGGGTCGGGCTGGGAGATATCGCTGTAGTCGATCTTCCGGCTGCGCAGCTGCTCTTTCAGAATTTCAATCGCGTTTTGTGCGTCGACGTTCACGGCGTCGTTGACGTGGACCTGGAGAATAAGGTGCGTTCCACCGCTTAAATCGAGGCCGAGGTGGATATGGTCGGTCAGAGCAGCCAGCAGGCTGGAACCAGAAAGACCCTTCGGAACTCCGAAGATTCCGAAGAGGAAAAAGAGCATGATTCCGACGATGAACAGCAACTTCCAGAGAAGATTCTTGGTCATAAAATCCAGGGTCCAGGGGATAGGGGTCAGCTAAATTCCGGGTCGGCTACTGACCCCTGACCTCTGATCCCTTATTTCGTCTTCACTTCGTCTTCGGACGTAGTCACTTGCGTCACGGAGGCCTTGGTCACTTCCAGCAGGAGGTTGTTGGGAGGAACGCGCAGATGGATGCAATCGTCCTTGAGCGCCATGATGGTTCCCCGCAAGCCGCCGCTGGTGGTCACCCTGTCTCCGGTCTTGAGCTGATCGAGCATAGCCTGCCATTTTTTCTGGCGGCGTTGCTGCGGCATGATCAAGAGAAAGTAAAAGATGGCGAAGATGAAAATGAGGGGAGCAATACTGATCCAACTCATACCGCCGCCACCAGTCTGCAAAGCCAAGATATATTGCATGCTCTTTTGAGGTCAGCGGATGAATCCGCGAAAAAATGCCCGCGCCTACCAGCGCCGCGGGAGATGTTATTTCACCACGGGGTTTGGATCGACTTCGGCCGGGTTCGTCGGCCTAGGCTTGAATCCGGGAGTTCGTCCCGCTGAGTCTATGAAATACCGGCTCTCACATGCCAGAGTGAAACCGGGACTATTCCCCAAGTGAGATAGAATGCCGCACCCGCTGCATAGTGTCAAGGTAGAAACTCAGGTTGTGGATCGTGTTCAAGACCTGTGCCAACACTTCGTTGGATGCATAAAGATGGCGCAAGTAGGCCCGCGAATAGCGCCGGCACACACGACAGCCGCAATTTGGGTCAAGCGGTCCCGAATCCTGGGCATAGCGCGCCTGCTTGATCGACACTTTTCCCTCGGATGTGAATAGCAGGCCGTGCCGCGCGGCGCGAGTGGGCAGGACGCAATCCATCATGTCGACGCCGAGGTTGGCGTATTCAACAATCTCTTCGGGCGTTCCTACGCCCATGAGGTATCGGGGCTTGTCCTTGGGAAGATGCTCGAGCGTGGATTCGACGATTTCGCGGGTGAGTTCGCGCGGCTCGCCGACGCTGAGACCGCCGATGGCGTAGCCGGGGAATCCAATTTCTACTGTGCGTTCGGCGGATTCTTTTCTGAGGGAAGTGTCCATGCCGCCTTGGACGATGCCGAAAAGGGACTGGGTACGGCAGTACTCGGTACTCAGTACTCGGTTGTCAGATATCGTGCTACCGGCATTTTGTAAAGGCAGGCTCGCAGCACCATTCCTCTCAGGCGTTGAGTACTGAATACTAGGTACTGAGTACTGGTTCCAAGGCACTTCATGCTTGTGGTCCTCGAAATATTTCTTGCTGCGAGCGGCCCAGCGAGCGGTCATCTCCATTGAAGCGCGCGTGCGCGTTTGATCCGCGGGGTATTCCGTGCATTCGTCGAAGGCCATGATGATGTCGGCGCCGAGGCCAATCTGCGCTTCCATTGCGCTTTCGGGGCTGAAAAAATGCGGGGAGCCATCAAGGTGCGAGCGAAAGGTCACTCCATCCTCGTTCAGCTTGCGCAATTCGCTTAGGCTGAAGACCTGGAATCCTCCGGAATCGGTAAGGATCGCGCGCCGCCACGACATGAAACCGTGCAGACCGCCCATTTTGCGGACGGTTTCGACGCCAGGGCGCAAGTACAAGTGATAGGTGTTTCCGAGAATGATGTGTGCGCCAAGTGCTTCGAGAATGTCTTGCGACACTCCCTTGACGGAGGCGACGGTTCCTACTGGCATAAAGACCGGAGTCTGAATTTCGGCATGTGGCGTAATGAGACTTGCGCGGCGGGCGCTGCCAGCGATGTGTTTGATTCGAAAGTCGACGGGCATGGAAGGGCAATTCTAACTTGCCGGCGCAGACGCCGTGGGCGAGGGCTGCGGCGGCATCTGGAATATTTCGATGTAACGATCGAAAACGTGCGGCTGAATGGCGGAGAACTCCGGCTGCGTGCGCAGGGTTTCTCCTAGCCCGGTCGACCATGCGGCCTGCACTACCCACACGCCGGTCGCGGGACTGAGGTTGTAAGCCCTCTGCATTTCTTGCAACTTCCCGGGAAAAGTCTGGGGCGTAAGCGATCCATCCGAAAGATTGGTCGCGATCACGCGAAGGCCGCGGCACGAAAACGAATCGAATCCGGCTTTCTGTTCGATGCTCACAGGAGTTGATCCGCACAAGTAGTGAGTTATTTGAAAGCTGGTGGGCTTGTCGGTGAAGAGCACATCTGCCTGCGACACGTGCGTTTCGATGAACGCGATGGCTTGATCCATGTGCTCGTGCCTTTGTTCGGCAAAAGCAAGCATGTCCTGCGAGTGCGGCGTCCCGAAGATATGGCAGATGGCGACGATTCCGACGGCCAGAGCGATTCCTAGTCCCGCGCGATCGCGCGCGATTCTGGCCAGGCAGACGCTCACTCCAGCGAAACCGAAGATCGCAAGGAAAATGCACTGTCGCGTGCGGCCGTAGGGATAGAGGCCGGTAAGCACAGCGACCCAATTGACGAGAAATGGCAGAGTCAGCAAGAGAGCAGCTATGCGAGGACGAATTGGGCCCACGTTGTTTTTTTGACGAAGTAGCAAAACAATCCCTGCCAGAAAGAGCACAGTTGTGAGATGCCCAGCGGTTCGTTGTCCGCAAATGAAACGGAAGACGCCGAAGGTGCGACGATAGAGGAATGGCAACACGTGATCTTTAGCGGAGTGAAAGTAAACATCCGCGAGATAGAAATCGCCAAAACGGCGCAACGGGTCTCCGGGATAAACGGCACCGAGCTTCGCCACTTGCGTGATATAGAGAAACGCGCCGAGTGCAACTCCAACCGCCTGACCGAAACCCCACGAGACAATCACTGAGGATGCGATCACCGACGTCGACGGGCGCTGCCAGATCATCCGCAGGACGACGTAGAGACCCATGCTCGCTGCGAAGAGGAACGCGGAATAATGCGAGAGCATCGACAACCACAAGCAGACGGAAGAGCACAACATCAGTGCGGCGGAATTTCGACCGAGCGCGCGCTCAAGAAAATATGCTGCGGCAGCGGCAAAGAACAGCAGCCAGCTGTACTGCCGCAGTTCGGCCGACAACGCAATCATTGGTGGTAGCAGGGCGGCGAAGGCGAGTCCGCAAAGCGCGACCGTGCGCCCGAACAAGAGGGCCAACCAGCGATAAAAGATCCAGCAGAAAGCGGTGCCCGCAAGCACACCCGGCAGGCGGAGCATGAGGTCGGAGGTGCCGGGATGCCTCCAGAAGTAGAGGACGAAGATCATCAGCGGCGGATGCGCGAGCGTCAGGCTCGCCTTGTACGCGGCATGAAGAGAGCTCTGATTTGCGACCGAATAGTGCCAGGCTTCGTCCGTGTTAAAAAAGGTTGCGTGCGCGAGCCACAGTCGCCAGCAGAAACCGAGAACCAATATCGCGACCGCAACCACGCCGGAATGTTCGTCGACTCCCGCTTCGAGCGATCGATACCAACTTCCGCGGCCATCGTCAGGCAGCGCAGAAACTCGAGAAGGTTGGCTGGACATTTCTAGGATTGTAGCAACCGGCGGAGCCGATCCAACGTGTGATGGCGTAGCAGAGCCGATGGATCGTGCTGCCGAGAGATCAATCGAGAATGGTTATGACGTCCGCCTGAACTTTCTTCTGCTTGATCAGAAGGTGTCCCACGGTAATCGGCAAGTTGAACCGCCTCAGACCTGCGCTGCCCGGATTGAAATAGAGAACGCCGTTGCGGATTTCCTGGTTCGCTCTGTGACTGTGGCCGGAGATCACGACCTGGAAGCCCGCGGCTTCGGGTTTCACATCGAGGTGGGAGAGATTGTGGAGGATGTAGATCGAAATGTCTCCGATTTCGAGAACTTCAGTCTCGGGAAGCTTGCGCGCCCATGCGTCTTTGTCGATGTTGCCGCGAATAGCAGTGACAGGCGCGATGGCAGAGAGCGTTTTTAGAATTTGTGGATCGCCAACGTCTCCGGCGTGGATGATGTGTTCGGAACCACGCAAGGCTTCGACGGCTTCGGGACGAAGCAGGCCATGCGTGTCGGAGATGACGCCGATCAGGATGCGATCCTCAGTTCTCAGTTCTCAGATTTCGGCTGGCGTTCATCATTGCGTTCATGTCGGCGTACGATGGCGCATCGTTCAATGACTTATACGTGCCCGTGGTTTTGAGTTCCTGCGCAAGCTGGCGGAGAAATCCCATCGCGGCGCGCATTGGACCTGAACCCAGACTGATTCGCTTTACGCCGAGTGACAACAATTCGGCAACCGATGGCGAACCAGGGCCCGCGAGGATATTCAGCGGACACTTCAGGTCGGCTACTAACTGGCCGATGGTAGGCGCGTCACGCAGCCCGGGAACAAAGACGCAGTCCGCGCCAGCATCGTGAAAGGCTCGCAGCCGTTTCACGGTCTTGTCGTAACGCTTTGCCGCCTCGCCGACCTGTAGAAGATAAACATCCGTACGTGCGTTGAGAACGAGTGGAACACCAGATTTCGAAGCGGTCTCGCGGATCGCGCGAATCCGCTCCAAGTGGAGGGAAAGATCTGCAAGCGGATGAGCCGGATTACCGGTCGCGTCCTCGAAATTCATTCCGACTGCGCCGGCTTCGATCACATTGCGGGCGGTTGTGACAGCCGATTCCGGAGTCGTTCCGTATCCAGCTTCGACATCGGCCGTGACAGAGACGCTTACAGCCGCGGCAATCGCGGCGATCGCCGACATCATGCGGTCCACAGGAATTCTCTGTCCGTCGGGAAAGCCTTGCGCGAACGCTATACCCGCGCTTGAGGTGGCGATGGCGGGGAATCCTGCATCTTCAATGATGCGGGCAGTGGCAACATCCCAAACATTGGGAAGAAGCAGGGCTTCGGGACCAGAATGCAAAGCCCGAAGTTTTTCCGCCTTGGTTTTAAGCTCGGGGTTCGGCATACGCGGGATTGGATGCGCTCATCGCTTTCTGTTTTTCATCTTTTCCTGGAATTTGGAAATACTGACCACAGCTCGGCCGACTGTGCCACGTCCGATTTCCTGAACGTCGTCGCCCGCACTCACACGAAGCGTGTAGAAACGTCCATCGAAAGACTCGAGGGTTGCCTCGGCCTTGATGTGCGATCCGATGCCGGTAGCGCCGCGGTGTTCGATATTGATGGACGTCCCCACCGTGATCTCGTCGCCTTCGCAGTAGGGCTGCAATGCCCGGAAGGCTGCGGTCTCCATCAGACGGATCATATCCGGCGTCGAGTAAACGGGAGGCAACTGCGGATGGTGCGACGTCAGCGTGTGCTCGAACTGGACGGTTTCTTCGGCTTCGCCGTGAGCGCCGATGGATATTTCTTTGGCCACGATAGCTTCCTTCGTTTCTCTCTGGTGCCGCAAAAGAAATGAGCCAACGATTCTATCGGAGTCGTTGGCTCTAACCACTTCATCACTTCGAATGATTACGCGACCGAAGCTGCTATGCGGCGCGACTCGATTCCATCGAGCGCCTGCCAGAGCATGCGGGCCGAATTCTCGGCTGCATCCAGAGCAGCTTCCGCTCGTTCAGGATGGGCCGCGATTCGTTTTTCGAGCTGCTTGCGCCAGACGTTGGAGTGATAAACGTCCGCCGTCGCGTGGAGCGCGAAATAGCCGCAGGTCTTGTCGTCGGCGCTGTAAAGATCGCGCAGCCCGCGTTCTTTTTCCTGAGCGATGCGCGGGACCTGCGACTCATACGTGTAGAAAGCCGCGAGCGCTTCTTCGGGAGTTCCTTCGCTGGCCACCTGATTAAAATGGCGAATCAACTGGCGAATTTCAGGGACGGGGCTGTGCCATTCAAGGTTGCGGGTCGATCCCATGCCTTCGGCGAAGTCGAGCCAAAGATCGGAGTGAGGAACGGCTTCCTTGCCTTTCGCGCCTTCGGCTTCCTTGCCTTTCGCGCCTTCGGCTCCCTTTTCATCGCACATGTTGGCGAGAATAGCGCGGCGGAGTTCTCCTTCTTCGAGCCGCAATCCCAGAGCGGCCAAGTAGGAGGGGAAGGCCTCGACGTGGTGGTAGTAATCCTGCGCATATTCGCGCAAATCTTCGCGCGTCAGGCGTCCAGCCGACCAGGCTTTATAAAACGGATGGCAAAGCAGGTCATACTTCGCGATGCGGGCTTCGAGCTGCCCGAAAAACTCAGCGGTAGTCATGAATCCCCCTCAGCGTTTGGTCTGAACAGCCAATATACGGAGGGAAGGGCTTCGCAGCAAGTGATGGGGATCACCACTTTCGCCAAGTTGCTAGAATGAAAGAAGAAACAAGTGGGCGATTTTCGGGGAACGGCTTTCAGCGGCTTCTGATGCAGTTTACGGAACAATTCGATGTGGTTGTGGTCGGCGCCGGACATGCCGGATGCGAGGCTGCAATGGCCGCCGCGCGTATGGGACTGAAGACCGCGCTTTATACGCTCAACGTGGATTTGATTGCGCAGATGTCTTGTAATCCCGCGGTGGGTGGCATCGCCAAGGGGCACCTGGTGCGCGAGGTGGATGCTCTGGGCGGGATCATGGGCGAGATCACCGACGCGGTGGGGATCCAGTTCCGGCTGCTGAATACTTCGCGTGGGCCGGCGGTATGGTCCCCGCGCGCGCAATGCGACAAGCAGGCCTACCGGCTGAAGATGCGCGAGGTGCTGGAGTCGCAGGCGAATCTGAAGATCAAGCAGGCGGAAGTAGCGGAGCTGATTCTGGAAAGCTCTCAGCTCTCAGCCGTCAGCTGTCAGCCGGAAGACGGCATCGATTTTGCTGAGAACCGAGAACAGAGAACTGAGAACTCGCGTCGTCGCGTTCTTGGCATTCGCCTTCGCGACGGGCGTACCGTCGGCGCGCAGGCCGTCATCATCACGACTGGAACTTTTCTCAACGGACTCATTCATTGCGGAGAGCAGCAATATCCGGCGGGACGTTCGGGCGAACCGAATGCGGTTCTGCTGGGCGAAGCTTTGAAGAACCTGGGCCTACGCGGATGCCGGTTGAAGACGGGGACGCCGCCGCGCCTGGATGGACGCTCGATCGACTGGTCGAAGTTTCCGGTGCAGCCGGGCGATGTCGATCCAACACCGTTCAGCTTTCGGACGAAACGCGTGGCGCATCACGACTCGCAAGTTCCCTGTTACATCGCGTGGACGACGCCCGAGACGCACCGCATCATCCGAGAAAATGTTCATCGTTCGCCGATGTATAGCGGGCAGATTCAGTCGATCGGGCCGCGATATTGCCCGTCGATCGAAGACAAGATCGTGAAGTTTCCGGACAAGGAGATGCATCAGCTTTTCCTTGAGCCGGAAGGCCTAAACACACATGAAATTTATGTCAACGGGATGAGCACATCTCTGCCAGTCGAGGTGCAACTTGCGATCCTGAAGTCGATTCCAGGGCTGGAGAATGCCGAGATGCTGCGGCCGGGATATGCGATTGAATACGACTCGATCGATCCGACGGAACTGGAGCGCACGCTCGAAACGCGCAAGATCGCGGGACTGTTCCTGGGTGGGCAGATTAACGGGACTTCGGGATACGAAGAAGCTGCGTGCCAGGGGCTCATGGCTGGGATTAATGCTGCTCTGCTGGTGAAGGGCGAGGCGCCGCTGATTCTCGACCGCACCGAGGCCTATACGGCGATCCTGATTGACGATCTGATTTCGAAGGGCACGAACGAACCTTACAGAATGTTCACATCGCGGGCGGAATTCCGGCTGCACCTGCGCATTGACAATGCCGATAGAAGGCTGACGCCGCACGGACGGCGCGTTGGACTGATCTCTGACGGTGCATGGACGGATTTTCAAGCGAAGCAAGATCGGCTATCGCGGATGAAGAGGTTGATGGAGGGAACGCGGCTCACACCTGAGATGGTCTCTTCCTGCCATCCGGAAGAGCAAAGTGGCGAGGAACCCGGTATCGCCGCAAGCACTTCGGGGAACGGATGGAATTCGGCGGCGGGTCAGACCATCGCACAATTGTTGAAGCGTCCTGAAGATCACCGTCGAGCAATTGGCGCCTGCTCTGCGCAAACTTGCTCCGGAATTTTTCGCGGGAACGAGATTCATCTTCGGACTCGTCCGCGCACCTTTCTTCGGAAGTGCGGAACGAACTCAAGTCCGTCGAGACTGAGATCAAGTATGAGGGATACCTGCTGCAGCAGCAGCGGGCCATGGAGCGGTTGAAAAAAGCGGAGAAGCACTCGATCCCCGAATGGTTCGACTATCGCTCGGTCAGCGGGCTCTCGCGCGAGATGCAAGAGAAGTTGACCAATGTGAGGCCGCGCACGATCGGCCAGGCATCGCGCATTCCGGGGGTGACTCCGGCGGCGGTTTCGCTGGTGAATGTGTTTATCGAGATTCTGGCGCGGCGGCGCGAACAGGCCGCGGCACTCTGAAATTCTTACAGATTATTGAATATCTTCTTTCGCGTGCAGTTCCTGAGCTCGCTTGAGCTCGGTATCCGCATCGTCTTTTTTACCCATATCGCGATACGCCTGCCCGAGCAGGTAGTGAGTCGTCGGATTGTTCGGTTCCATCGTGACCGCGTGCTTCAACGACAGGACGGCGAGATCGTAGTCACCCTTTTTGTCGAGTACCTTACCCATCAGAATGAAGGGCACGCTCGACGTGGGATCGAGCCGGATCGAGCGCTGTAACATGCGCTGGGCGTCGTCGTATTTCTGAATGCGCGAGTACGCGTCCGCGAGCTTGTAGTAGGTGGCGGCATGCGCCGGATTGATGGCCAACTCTTTTTGGAATTCCGCAATCGACTCGGGAAGTCGCGACTTGTAGAGATAAAGTTCGCCGAGTAGAAAGTGAACCAGGGGCAGCTTCGGATCAAGCGCCGCTGCCTTGAGCGCATATTCTTCCGCGATGGGATCGTATTCCTGGCGCAGCAACATGCGCGCGGTGAACAGATACGCCGCAGCAGAGTCGCCGGGGACATCGAACATTTTCCCGAAGGCATGGCGTGCCTGATCGTAATTCCTGGTTTGGATGTAGCAGTTCCCGAGTATGAAGTAGCCATCGACGTTGGCGCGAGAAATCCAGCCTTGCACTTTTTCGAGCAGCGGAATGGCGTCGGCGGGGTGTCCGCCTGCGAAATACGACATGCCGAGTAACTGGACCGCTTCTTCGTTGTTGGGATCTTCGGCGTTGGCCTTCTTCAAGTAGTCGATAGCTTTGGGAAAATCGCTTTTCTTGTAGTAGGCCGTACCGAATTCAAGGGCGAGGCCTTTGGTCGCTGGATCGTGGGCTTCAACGGCTTGCAACTGGGCAATTGCTTGGTCGAGCTTGCCCTGCTGCATCAGTTTGTGCGCGGCAGCAAATTCGGAGGGTACCGCGGTCGCAGGTGCTGGCGAAGATTCAGACGAAGAAAGCTGCTGTCCGAGAGTGAACGAAGAGAATATTCCAATCAGAATCGCGCAACACGCGAGACGAAAGGGGAATCGCGTCTTCATAGCAAGAATTAGAGCACAAGCGCTTGGCATCGCGTATGCTGCAAAGCGACTCTCAGGTCCTTTGTTTAGTGCGCTCCCATCTCTCTCTTGAGCGCCTCCAGGTTTTCTTTCGCTAACGCCTGATTGGGATCGATCTGAAGGGCGTGCTCGAAGTGCGCTTTAGCGGCGGCGAGTTGCCCGGATTCCGCCAGAGCAGCGCCGAGATTGGCTTCGACATTGGCATCTTGCGGTTGGAGTTTGAGCGCCTGCTGGAATTGCTGTGCTGCGCCAGAGAAATCTTCTCCCGAGGCTAGCGCGATCCCGAGGTTGTAATGCGCGTCGAAATAATCGGGGCGCGATTTCAGAGCGGCTTGCAGGTATGTGACTGCTTGTTCAGGATGACCTGCCGCTACCAACGCCGCTCCCAGCGCGTTGTTTCCGGCGGCATCCTCGGGACGCAACCTAACCGCTACTGCATACTCGGATATCGCCCCATCCAGATTGTTCTTCGACTGAAGCATAGCGGCCAGGTTGTAGTGTGCCTCGAAGTCCCCCGGATTTTTCTCGACGTTGTGGCGAGCCAGCGCTTCCTGCAACGCCATCCGGGGATCGCCTTGTGCCGGATCGAAATTCACTGGTAATACTTGCAGCCAGAGATGGCACATCTCATCGCTCGAGCGATTGCCCCCCAGCACACGCGCTGGAGGATGATTCGGATTCAGCGGATTGTCCTCGGAGTTGTCGTAGGTATAGCGCAGGCTGACGGTCGTTCCCTTCGGTAACCGCACCGGCTCGGCATAGCGATAGACCGCCTGCCAGTTTAGATTCCACTGCGGAATGTGGATCAACGCTTGCCTGGTTCCGTCCGGCAGAGTTGCGTAGGACTGAATGTCTTTTCCGAGATAGTGCGCGTGCGGATAGATGGCCATCAGATCAACGTCGACGGGAAGTGTGAACTCGTCGGTGACGACGAAGTTCTTTTCGCCAGCCGGGATGTCGAGTTTTGCGTCGTTCTCCATCTGCAGCAACATGGGAAACTTTGTCGCCGCATGCGACGTGAAATAAATCCCAATGCTCGGCTGGATGATTTCAGGCTTGCCCGAAGGCTGCAGGTGCGTATTGAGAATCAGGTCCGTACCCTTGTCGAGGCGCAACGCCATGCCGTCCGGCTCAACGGAAGGAACGGTTCCCGGCTTCCAGAAGAGCAGATGGCTGTCAGGATCGAAAACCTGAGACTCAATCCGAATCTCCATGCCGCCAAAACCCGCGCCTGGCTCGGCCTCCCGTTTGCGCGAAGCGCCAGCGCGATCCACAAGAATGTTCGCGTGATGCACGTAGCGCTTGTCGCCGGGACGAATTTCGATGGCCTTTACCCAGCGAGTTTCTTTGATCGGAACCGGAAAGATGAAGTTCCAGTAAGTGTCAGTGCCTTGCGGAGGAAGAACCAGCGGCTTAGTCGCAGTGAGAATCAAGTCTGGCTTCCCGAGACGCCATCCCTCGACATATTTCGGCGCGGCCGGGAGATCGCCCGGATTCCCTTCGACTTCTCCTTGTTCAACCCAATTCGCAATCAGCTTGATTTCGGAGTCGGACAATCGGAGTTCATCGGCAAACCTAAAAACCTGCGGTTCGGGCAGCCAGGGCGGCATGGCGCGCGATCGCGTTACATCGGCGATTTGCCGCGCATGCTTTTTCGCATCGATATAAGTCAGCAGAGAAAACGGCGCGGCCTCGCCCGGACGATGACACTGCGCGCAAGATCGAAACATGATGGGAGCGATGTCGTGATTAAAAGTGACTTGGCGAGTCTCGCTCGGAGGATTCGGATGGGCTACGGAACGGGGGGCGAGCGTTCCGCTGAGCGTAACGAGCAAAATAAGAGCGAACACCGCGCGATGGCTGGGAGTCAGTCGAGATCTGAGATGTAACATCCTACTCCTCTGACTTCGCTGTGGGCGATTGGTTTGCCCGCGGCTGCGGCGTGGATCGCGTCTTCCAGTTCATGGGTGGTGGACGCGGATCGTGCGCGGGAAA
Organism: uncultured Acidobacteriota bacterium; assembly: GCA_963793945.1. Classification (GTDB taxonomy): domain Bacteria; phylum Acidobacteriota; class Terriglobia; order Terriglobales; family Acidobacteriaceae; genus Sulfotelmatobacter. Next base: position 207,840 of record CAWCCE010000012.1, read on the forward strand.
GATCGACATACCAGTTGTCGATCCGGCCCTCGTAGACCAGTTGGTGATTGCGCCCGAACACAGCGACTTCCGGAGTGATCTGCACTCGACTTAGCTTGACCAAAGAGTGCCCAGGATCGCGCAACGCCGGAAGAACATATCCGTACTCGGAGAGGTAGGAACGAATCTGCTGGGGAGTGTCCGCCCGATCGGGGTAGACAAGGAAGAAGTTCGCATCATCCACGTACTTCTTGCTGATCTGCTGAATGATGGGAGCATAACGCGCCGATACCGGGCAATCGCGACGCAGGAATACCAGAACAACCAGCTTATTGCTCTCCGTCAGCGGGTTCACGGCGCGGCCGTCTAGATCGAGAGCTGTCACCTGCGATAGCGCAGCGCCCGAGGAAACACAGAGAGCTGCTAGGACTAGCAATCGCAACGGAAGTTTTGCCCACGGCATACGATCGATGCGTCTGCAAGGCCAGCCTGCACTCAACGCTAATCTGGATTCTAAGAGCGTTCCGCGTGGGTGTCTATCGCAGCCGCTCGCCGCAAGCGCGGAAAGAGAAAGCCCGTGGATCGGCGATAAGAGGCGTACTCTTCTCCAAGTTCTGACGTGAGGAGTACCTGCTCACGGAGGGCCTTGTGTGTATGGGCTGCCAGCATCACAACGACACCCAGCACCCCGCGCCACTCTCCGATGACGAGAGATGTGCCGATTGCGGCGAGCAACATTCCGGTGTAGAGGGGATGGCGCACAAAAGCATAAGGACCGGAACGAATAATCCGATGACCTTCTTTCAGGGTGACGCGAGCGCTCCAATACTGCCCAAGGCAGTAGCGGGCCCAAATCGCAATCGCGACGCCAAGAGTTGTAAGAGCGATGCCGGCCTGCGGCGATCCAGGCTTCGACGGAGAACGAAACGACGACCCAAAAAACCAAAGCGCAGCTCAGAAGAAAAAAGAAGTTCGAATGCGATCACCATGGGGATGATCGTCGTCAGGCGGTCGCCGAGACTTTCTTGCACTTTGGTGCGCTTCACGCGCAGCCACGAGATCAACCAGTAGGCGACGAAGACGTACCACGGGAATCATGTCGAGTTGCCAGGGCGTGAGTGGTTTCATGTGTCACCTTCAAGACTCTGTCGTTCCACGACGCAGACTAGGCGCCGTTCTTCAGCGTTGATTTCGCGATTCTGCGTAGATGACAGATCCATTCGAGTTCGAGTTCAATCTGCTTCCGCATGTGGCTCACGACTTCTCCGCCGAACTTACCGAGGTCCATTTTGTCCTGCAGCGCTCCTAGCTTCTCATTGCGCTGCTGCAGGTACTTCTCGCGGGCCTGGAGAATCGCTACGCGGGCTTGGGGTTGAAGTGCGGGCAACAGGCCAACGCGGAGACGGAATGCGCCCTCCGAGACGGCATCCCCGTCAGTGAATGCATTCAGGCGGTCGAATAACTTGCGCCGCCCTTCGGCAGTCAATATGTATTGCTGGCGCGTCTGGCCGCGCTCCCCGGGAATGGCCTTCTTGCTGACCCATTTGTCGTTCAAAAAACGCCGCAGCATGGGATAGACGAGGTTGTTATGCAATTCCTGGCCCATGATCCACCCGGCTTCGCGCTTGAGCTGGTATCCGTACTTGGGACCATCCAGCATCATGGCCAACATCAATAGGTCATTCATGACACTATCAATTTTGATCTATTGAAAAGTATCCTGTCAAGATGGACGCGGGCGCTCTGAGATCACGAATTGTGATTTCGAGTTTGGACTCCGGTTGTAAACGATCAATCCGCCCAGTCCCAAATTCTTACGACTCGAGAGCCTATCCACTTCCGGCGGAACGGCCGTCGCCCCAACGGCTACAATGGGTTGAGCATGATTGCCCATTTGCGCGGAATTTTACTGGCGAAGCATCCGAACCAGGCCGTCGTCGAAACCGCTGGAGTCGGCTACGACGTCACGATCAGCGTGCCAACGTTTTCAGATTTGCCCGCCGTCGGCAGCAACGTTGCGCTGCATATTCACACGCACGTCCGCGAGGATATGATCGCTCTCTACGGATTTCTGCGGCCCGTCGGAGAGATTGCTATTTGAAAAGCTGATCACAGTGAGCGGGATCGGCCCAAAATTGGCGATTACGATCTTGAGCGGCATGGCTGCGGATGAGATGGTTGGAGCAATCCGCGGTAACGATGTGACCCGACTGATTCGCATTCCTGGAATCGGCAGGAAGACTGCGGAGCGCATGGTGCTCGAATTGCGGGATAAGTTGCCCGAGGTCGCTCCTACTGCTCCCGCGACTCCGGCGTTAAATGCCGTGGAGGAAGACGTTCTCTCGGCGCTGATCAATCTCGGCTATCAAAGGGCCCCTGCGGAGAAAGATTCTTGGCGGCAGTGGTGAAAGAAGGAAATGCCAAGTCATTCGATCAGATCTTTCGTGCGGTGCTAGGCCGGCTCTCGAAATAGAAGGATTTTCTCTAGACAGGATGGTCGGATTGCGATTTAATGCAGCCGCCATGCAAACACTCGGGCTGTCCGATTCAACTTCTCGCACCGAAGGCCGCCTGAAGAGCCTCTTTTGGCCGTCAATCCAGAGCGGCGCCGACGTCGATTATCTAGCAGTGCAGGGTTTTTGGGTGTGTACGATTGTCGGACTAGCATCGCTCACCTTCTCAACAATTGCGCACGCTCCGGTCACGGGAGTGCTCGTGTTCCTCCTTTTTCACCTCGGAGGCGTCGGCGTTCGTGAACACAATCCGTTCGCGGCCGCGGTGATGCTGATCTATTACCTGTTCGACTTTCTGGCTTCATTCGTGTTCTTGCTGCTGAACTCGCCAGGCATTGGTGTGGTACGAATCATCGTGATCGGGCTGTTGCTGTCAAATCTTCGTGGGACTTGGATCGCCGGGAACTGGAAACCCGACTCTGAAGAAGCGATCTTGCCACCACGTCTGGGAGACACATTCTTCGACAAGGTCGCCGACAAGTGGCCTGCTTTTATCTGGCCAAAAGTGAAAGTAATCTATTACATCTTCTCCGTCGGATACCTTGCTCTGGTCGTCGCCGGCCTCATCGTGATGTCGATACGCGCGGACCGTTTCTAGCCGAACATTCCGTTAGGCCTTAGGTCGAGACTCACTTGCCGATACAGAATGTGCTGAAGATCAAATTGAGGATGTCGTCGGTGGTGGTTGCTCCTGTGATGGCGTCGAGCGGGCGCAGCGCGTTGTAGAGATCCATCAGCAGCATCTCGTGCGGAACTTTTCCAGAAACGGCGTTCTTCGCCAAATCCAAGGCGGCGAGCGATTCTTTAATCAACTCCTGATGGCGGATGTTCGTTAGAAATCCGGCCTCAGCTTGGGTTCCGGCATCTCCGCCAATGTGACGCAGAATCTCTGCGCGGAGTCCGGCAATGCCGTCCCCACTGACAGCGGAAGTGTGGACCACCTTGCTACTCTCCAATCGCTCCAGGTCGCTTACACCAAGATCGCTTTTGTTCCCCACGACAATCACTGGCCGGTTTCCGGCTTGCTGCAGTAGCTCCGCATCCTCTGCGGTGGGCTCCTGCGATGCGTCGAATACAACGAGCACTAGATCAGCGTCGGCCAGCGCTTCCATCGATTTCTGGATTCCGATCGACTCGGCTTCGTCGAGAGCATGGCGAATGCCGGCGGTATCGACGAGTTTGACCGGAATGCCGCCGATAGCAACGGTTTCGCTGACCAGATCGCGCGTCGTTCCGGGAGTGGCCGTGACGATCGCGCGTTCGCGTTGAACGAGGCGGTTGAACAAACTCGATTTGCCAACATTTGGGCGACCGACGATGGCGAGCGTCAGGCCCTCGTGTACGATTTTTCCGTAGGCAAAACTGGCGCTGAGTTGTTCGAGCGGCGTGCGGACCGCCGCGATGTGATCGAGAATCGTCACGTCGGGCATGACCGACACATCGTCTTCCGCGAAGTCGATTCCGGCTTCGAGCACCGCAATCAGTTCTACTAACTTTTGCTTGATCGGCTGCAAGCGTCGAGATAATGCGCCTTCGAGTTGCTGGGCGGCGATCTTGGCCTGATATAAGGTCTGCGAGTCGATGAGATCTCGCACGGCTTCCGCCTGCGTCAGATCGATGCGGCCGTTGAGGAACGCTCGCATGGTGAACTCGCCGGGCTCGGCGAGGCGCGCCCCGGCGGAGATACAAAGCTCGACGACGTGGCGAAGGACTATGGGTGATCCGTGCGCAGAGATTTCAATAACATCGTCGGTGGTGTAAGAGTGGGGCTTCGCGAAGTACGTGACGACGACTTCGTCGATGCGGGCCTCCGGGCTTTGCCCCGCCGGACAGCCGAGGGCGGCTGTCCCCACATTCGTTACGCGCTCATCCTGCTCATCTGGCTCGATGAGTTCTCCGAAGACTGCGCGGCCCTGCTGCAGATCATGCTTCAGCCTCAGCATCGGCGCTGCGATCTCCAACGCTCTCGGCCCGGAGAGGCGCACCACTCCGATTCCACCGCGGCCGGGGGGCGTCGCGATGGCGACGATGGTGTCATGGAGATTCACGCGGCGATTGTAACGGGTAAACTAGGAAAACGTCGTTGGTCGATTGTCGTTGGTCGGGGCTTCCGACTGCCGATTGAGAAGGCGTAGGATTCGCCTAACGACTGACTACTTTATCCAGGGAGCAAACTTTGTCTGTAGCTGATGAACTTCTCGCCGCCAATGAGATCTTCGCACGCAGTTTCAACCTGGGCGACCTTTCGGTGCGTCCGCGACGGCATGCCGCCGTTCTAGCCTGTATGGATTCGCGCATCCTGTTTGAGCACTGCCTCGGCTTGCGACCGGGCGACGCGCACATGATCCGCAACGCCGGCGGCATTGCTACGGATGACGCGATTCGCTCGCTGATCGTCTCACATCACCTGCTCGACACGCAGGAATTCATCATCATCAACCACACCGACTGCGGCTTGCTCAAGGTGAAGGAGAACGAGCTGCGCAAGAAGCTTACTGAAAAGATGGGAACGGAATCGGCTTCACCCGAGCATTTTCATGCCTTCGACGATCTGGAAGAGAACGTCCGCATCCAGATCCAACGCGTGAAATCGCATCCGTGGATTCCGAAGCATATTCCGGTGCGAGGATTTGTTTACGACGTGAAGACGGGAAGACTAACAGAAGTCGAGTTAAAGTGATCGGCCGCGTTTGGCCATCGCAAAAACTTGACCAAACTCATACGTTCGTTGACCATTTTCCAGTTTCAGCACCCCGCACAGCAGCACAACTCGCGCGGTTTCAGTGGGAGGCGAGATATGAAAACGGTTCTCGCGGTAATGATCTTCGCAGTTTCCGCGTTCGCTCAGGATATATCCATCGCAACCGCCGAATCAGCCTGCGGGCCCAGCAACATCCAATTCTCCACAAAGACCAACAAAAAAGATCACCAGCTAGAACAGCCCGATCCGGGGAAAGCTTTGGTCTATGTCGTCGAAGATCAAAAATTCAAGGCTGTGAGCGATGTAACTACCAGAGTCGGCGTTGATGGCACGTGGGTCGGGGCGAACCGTGGAAATTCGTATTTTTCTTTTTCAGTCGAGCCAGGCAAACATCATTTGTGCACGGACTGGATTTCTGATTTTGTGCCCAACGGCCGCCTCGTCTCGCTGAACAGCTTCACTGCCGAGGGCGGCGCAGTCTACTATGTTCGGGTCCGAACGAGTGCCAGTCCGACGAGTGGAAAGGCTGGTGCGGGAGCCTCCATCGATTTGGATATCGTAAACGAAGACGAGGGCAAACTCCTTGTCGCGTCCTCAGCGCTCAGTATCTCGCAGCAAAAGAAATAGCGCTTTCCCGACAGCGTGCGAAGCCTGCATCAATGCCGATTCCGCACGGCTAGAGGTTCACCGCGCTACAACTTTCTCGATCTCCGCGCGCAACTGATCGTACGGCACCGCGCCCGGGTGATACCACGCCACTTTTCCCCCACGATCGAGCAGCACTAGCGTGGGCGTGGTCGAGGCTCCGTAGACTTCGAAGTTGTACTTGCTGATGGGCACCGGCATGTCGAGGAGTCCGCTGTAGAAGCGATGGCGCACCGCGTCGATGTAGCGAAGTTCGTCGCTCGGCGACGCATGCTCAATCTGCGCCGTGTATCCGTAGAGGCGTGTTGGCCCGATCACCCTCAGCCCTTTCGCAGCAAATTCCGAACGCAACTGCGTAATAATTGGGGCCTCTGCCTTGCAGTCTCCGCACCAGTGCGCCCAGAAAAACAGAAGCACGGGCGAACCTTTGAGTTGCGCGGCCAGCGGGAGATTTGCACCCAGCGACTGATCTGACTTCAGGGCCGGCGCAATCTTTCCCTGAAATGACAGCAGATTCAGATTTTTCTGCAGCCGGTCATGGATCGAGCTATTCCCGTACGTGCGAAGCGCGGATTGAAGCAGTGCAACAGCCTGCGCATGTTGTCCGTGGACAGCGAGCACTTGCGACTGAACTTCCAATGCCGCGCCCAAGGCGATCGGAAGGTGGGGTTCGGCGTCGAGCGAACGCCGCTTCAGTTGTTCAATCGCGAGAGTCTTCGTCTCCTTGGCATAAGCCGCGGCCTGATCGTACTGGGCTTGATCGAGGGCGGCGCGTGCCATCCACGAGTAAGCCTCCAGGTATTCCCCATCGACTCCGCGCTGGCTGCGATAGGAATTGAGTTCGCTTTCTGCCGCGGAGAAGTTGTTTTGCGAAAGAGCGATGCGAACGTTATCCACAATTCCCGCCCATGCCGCTGAAGACACGAGCAAGATCGACGTAAGAACAATTCTTGAGCGCATTGTGCTTATGATGATTGTTTTCTCGAAAGGTGGCAAATCCACAGGCCGGGAATGCGGCTCGGTCTTTCGACATAACACTCTTAGGATCAATTGTTTAGGCAGGCTCTGCGCGGAATTCTGTAGCTATTTCGGTGCACTTTCGATTAAAATATAAGTGCGTTTGACTTTAGAGTTCCTTCGCAGTACAAGCATCTCCGCTTAACCCAGCGCGTGACCTGCCTGCAGAAGAATCCCGAAAGTTTCAGCGCTACATCAAGAAAAAGGAACAGTGCAACAACATGGAAACAGGAACAGTGAAGTGGTTTAACGACGCCAAGGGCTACGGTTTCATCAGCCGCCAGAACGGCGAGGATGTCTTCGTGCATTTCTCCGCGATTCAGGCGAGCGGCTTCCGCAGTCTGCAGGAAGGTCAGCAAGTACAGTTTGACGTGGTCAAAGGCCCTAAGGGCTGGCAAGCTGAGAACGTCAAGGGCGTCTAACACCGCTTCCGAGTAACAATTCGCAATGAGGGCGGCCAGAAATGGCCGCCCTTAGTTTTTTGCGATTGACCTTTTATGATACGCAGCGTTATAGTACGTTACGTACTATCGAGAGCGTGGAAAATGAATTGCTTCGTGCGTGTCTCGTCGCCGCTGCTGGTGGGCACGCTGTGCCTATTCCTGACCTCAGGAACGTCATTCGCTCAAACGTCCCTCACCAAAAACTCGCCTCCGTCCTCGACAATCCTGACCCCCTTCGCACGCAGCTACACCGAGGGCGAGAAGCTGACTTACCGCATGAAGGGCGACAACGAGGGCTGGACCTATGAGGTCCAGGCCAACGGGGTCGTCAACAGAAACGCAGGCGGCCACTTCGTCGAAGAATATGGATGGACTGATTTCAGGTCGAATGCTGGCATGTCGCTCTCTCCCGCCAGCTTGAGTTTTCGTCAGACGCTTTCACTCGATCCTGCACTGCCGCCTTCGATCCCGAATCTCAGTCAAGTACAGCCGTTTCTGATTGGACCGATTACGGACATACTGACTTTTTATAGCGATCTGTGGCTCACGGCCCGCCAAAATGATTTGAAGCGGCCGGGAGACCACGCGTATGTCAAAGTCGGAACTCCGTCGTCATGGGCAGACGGCACCCAGGTGATTCTTGGGGAAAGTTCGATCGACTTCGACCTCACCTTCAAGGAGATCGATTCGGCAAACGAGACTGCGGCGATCTTCGTGAAGCACGTCCCTCCGGCACAGTCAAAGGTGAAATTGCCCGCGCAGTGGATGCAAACTCCAGCCGCGGACACTCCAAACAACTGGGTTCGGGTCAGCAAGAATCAGGCTGGCAAGTATGACGTCGGCGTGGGAAAGGAAACGTTTGACGTCGAAATCAAAATTAGTTTGAAAGACGGAAAAATCCTGTCCGCCACCATGAACAATCTCGTCCAAACACGCCGACGCGAATGCTCCGACGCCGCATTGCTCGACTGTAGTCAGCCCACAGACCACCAGATCCAGCGACAGATCGAATTGCACCTGGTGCCCTGAGGGTGCCCCGACATGAGTACGACTAAAATCCCCGCGCTCGGCTATGCACTTCTCGGCTTACTGCAGAAGCCTTCTTCCGGCTACGACTTGCGCAAGGTGTTTTCTTCAACATCGATGAAAACTTATAGCGACAGTCCCGGCGCGATTTATCCGGCGCTTAATCGCCTTGAGAAACAAGGCCTGATACGCGGCACCGTCGAAGAAGGCTCCGGACTGAGGCGCCGGCAGGTCTTCCGCCTGACACCGAAAGGTGTGTCTGAACTCAAGCAATGGATCACGCGCCCAGTCACTCGTGAAGACCTGGTCAGGGGTCAGCAGGAAATCATGCTGCGCTTCGCTTTCAGTGAAACAGTTCTTGGACCGGCGGCGTCCCTCGATTTGCTGCGATCGTTAAAAGCCGCCCTCGCGTCCTATGTCGACGCGTTGCACGAGGAATTCGAAATCATCAAGTCCGTGGTGCCGGCCTCGGGCCGATTAGCTTTTGAGTGCGGTATCCGCGGAACTGGATGTCTTCTGGAGTGGACTAGTTACGCTATTGCAACCTACGAAAAAGAAGGAAGGAAAAAAGGGGGTACATCATGAGATTATCCACTGCGATTCTGCGCGCGTTCGCCGCCTTCGTGGCGGCCTGCATCATTCAGACTCTGGCAGGAGCGCTCCTGCTATCGCAAGCTAAAATTCCGGCCTCTCCGCATGCCATGGAGTGGACCCTGTTCTCCACTTCCTTAGTGATTGCCGCGCTGTCAGTGGTAGCGTTTCGCGCCGATCTCCGCGGATGGCGACTGGGAGCCGCGCTCGCCGCCATTCCCTTGATCATCGGCAGCGTGAACGCGATCGAAGGCATATTTTTTCTGACGAATTATCCCTTCCCGTGGGGTCGACTATTCGCGTTCATGCTCGTCTCGGCCGGTCTCATCATACCGGTGTGGGTGGTGTTGTTCGGGAAGCGGTCCGAAATTGCGCCCGACCACTATCATCCCATTGCATCGCAGTCGAGTGGTGAGAAGGTTTGGAAGTTCGTGATCTCCGATATCGCCTACTCGTTCCTTTACCTCGCCGCAGGAACGATCGTCTTCCCATACGTGAAGGATTTTTACGCCACGCAACATCTTCCCAGCATGCCGCAAATCCTTGCAATGCAACTGTTGCTGCGTGGGCCGGTCTTCATCCTGTTGTGTCTCGCGCTGGTGCGTCTGCTCGGACTGCCGCGTATCACTGGGGCTTTGGCCGTGGGCGTTGTGTTCACGATCTTGAGCGGCGTGGCACCCCTACTGGTTCCTAGTCCCGTTTTTCCGGACGCCGTCCGATGGGCGCACTTCTGCGAAGTAACCAGTTCTAATTTTGTGTTTGGCGCGATCGTTGGCTGGCTATGGGGCCGATCCGAATTGGCTCCCATGCGAGCGTTGCACCACGCTGTTTGAATGACGAAGCAGGAGAGGAATGCTTTGGATGGATTCCTCTTAACTACTGCTGCTGCATATCGCGAATTAGAACAACGTCGGAATCAGTATGCCCGCGGACCAACGCCAATTTGCTTCCATCCGGCGACCAATGAAAATCCCAGATGTGTTCCGTTTTGAAGGCAGTTAGATATTTTCCCGGTGATCCGTCGACCGGCTGCTGCCACAGATTGTCCGCGCCATTTTCGCGAGCCGTATAAATTACGGACTTGCCGTCTCGAGAGAAATGGATGAGAGTGTTCGAACGCGGCCGCTGAAACCCGAGCATCTTCATTGTCACTCCCGTGCTGGCAGCGACCAGAACAAGTTTCTCCTCGTGTCCCGCCGCGTGGTCGATGGCGGCAAATGCCACGGTCTGGCCGTCCGGAGAAATGTCGAAGAATCCTGTTGCCGGAGTTTTAGAAACCTTTCGCGATGCGCCTCCATCAATCGGAACCTGCATCACGATGCCGTTCCCGTCGACGTAAAATACCGATCGGGAATCTGGTGCGCAGATGGGAAGATTATCCAACTTCCCCTGGGTGAGCTGTTTCAAATTTCCGCCTGAAACATCTTCGCGCCACACGTTCTGACTGCCCTTGCCACCGCGTAATCCCGAAAGAAAGACTATCGTGTGCCCATCCGCACATTCCCACGGGTCGCCGTCGGCGGAATCTGACACGGTGGCAAATGCGCCTTTCGCGCCCGAATCCAAATTGATCCAGTACAGCCGGTTCTCCTTATCGAAGATTAGCCGTCCATCGTGAGTAAAGGTGAAATTCGTGTAGGCGGCCGCAGAGGCGACGGGGTGCGCATCGACACCTGCAGACGCGGTCGACATTATTTCCAGATTCCAGCGGTCCTCGCTCATGACGGTCGATAAGATCTCGCCATTGGCCGAGAGGCTCAGACCAGAATAATTATTCGTATCGCGAGTAACCGGTTCCACTCGCGCCTCTGGATAAGGCACAAAAGAAATCTGAAGCTGGGTGTAGTTGGACGATCGGCCGCGATCTACTACCAGCACTCCGCGTCCGCCGGGCAGCCAGGTTGGGTTAGCGAGGGCCGAATCCGCGCCGAGAATCAGGTGTTGCTGACCATTGCTGACATCAACTGCCATCAATCCAGTCAGAGCATCGCCGGGCTGATTCGCGACGCACAGGATCGTCTTGCCGTCCGGCGACCACGAAGGATTGTAGAGCCCTTGAGCGTTCTCGCCCCCGGTCAGTACCGTTTCTTCTCCGCTTTCGAGCGAGCGCACAATCAGCCGGTACTTTCCTTGCTCCGGATTATCGAAGCGCATGAAGGCGACCTTGCTGCCGTCAGGCGAGAACGTGACGTTGGAGTCCACATCCTCGGCGAGTTTTTCTGCTGTGCCGCCAAGAAGGGGCGCGCGAAACAAGAATTTCAGCTCGGGGTTTCCGGGATCGCTGCGTACAAAATAGAGATAGTTGCCATCAGGCGAAAATCGCAGCCCGTTGTAATAAACATCGGCCGGCGGCTGCACCTGCGTGTTGCTGTTCGTGGGAACGTTCCGCAGCCACAGACTGGCAAGGCCGTTGCTGTCGCGCATCAGGCTGAGAATGTATTTGCCGTCGGGGGAGATCGCCGCCAGCGCCGCATTCCCTTCTTCCGTCACCTTGGTGACGGTGAAGTTCCGGAAGGGACGCATGCGGTGCCGGGTCAGCAGCGCGTAGACTCCATAGCTCGCAGCCAGCAGGACGACAAGCCCTAACAAGGCCGTGACTCCGGTTCCTACCTTGTGCCGGCCCACGGCAGCGACCACGGCCGAACTCGAGGCTGGTCGCACAGCTTCGCCTGTCGACGAAATGGCATTAGATGGAGCCGAGGGGCTGACTGCGACCGGAATCGAGGTAGAATCGGATGCCGCAGGGGTTTTCCGCCCCGATTCAACATCGCGCTTTAGCCGCTTCAGGTCGCCGCGCAGGTCCGCGGCAGACTGGTAACGCAGATCTCGGTCCTTCTCCAAAAGCTTCTCGATTATTTCCTGGAACTTGGGCGATAAGGTGGCATTCAACTGGAGCACGGGAACCGGATCGAGTTCCAGGATGGCGTGGAATACGACAGCCGATGTCGCGCCGCTGAAGGGCAGTTTGCCGGTTGCCATCTGGTAGATCACGGTTCCGAGAGAAAACAGGTCCGTGCGCGTGTCGAGTTCCTCGCCGCGCGCCTGCTCGGGAGACATATAAGAGATCGTGCCTACCGTGGCCCCAGGGCTGGTCAGGTTCGCCGGGACGGGAGAGTCTTGCGTGGCGCCGATCGTCTCCATCGCCATCTCAGGACGCGTCAGTTTAGCGAGGCCGAAGTCGAGAACTTTCACCTGCCCGCGTGGAGTGATGAAGATGTTCGCTGGCTTGATATCCCGGTGAATGATGCCTTTGGCGTGCGCCGCATCCAGCGCGTCGGCAAGTTGAATCGCGATGTCGAGAAGCCGGTCTGTCGCCATTGGCCCAGAGCGAAGCTTTTGTTCCAGATTCTGTCCTTCGAGCAACTCCATCGCGATGAACGACAGCGACGCGGAGTTCTCGCCGGGCGCGGTTTCAACGGCGTAAATCGTGCAGATATTGGGATGATTCAGCGCGGAAGCGGTGCGCGCCTCGAGAAGAAAACGGTCGAGCGCATTCTGATCCCGCGATAACTGCGGAGGCAGAAACTTCAGCGCGACTTTGCGGCCGAGGTTCAGGTCCTCGGCTTCATATACCACGCCCATCCCGCCGCTCCCCAACTGGCCGGTGATGCGGTAATGCGAGATCGTCTGATTGATCATGGTCTGGTCCCGAAGCAAGGAGCGGAGTGCTTCATCTTAGGTGGGATGGAAATCTCAGTCAACGCGCGTGCACGCCAAGAATCCCAATCAACGGCTTCATTTCGCGGACGGAAGCGGCTGATTTTGCTCGTTCTCCAACCGCTCGACCATGTCCTGTGGCAGCGCGTGCAAAAGCTCGAGGAACGCCGCATTGGTCCAACCGAAGCCCACCACGTTCATCTCGTATCCCAATTGCACGTGAGCTTCTGAGGAGCGCGTCACCACGTTGTATTTTTCGCGGATGTTGCCGTCGCGCCGGAAGTTTTCCGCTACTGTGGACAAAAACTCGTACGAGACTCGGTCTGCCTCAGCAGTATATCCATAGCGCCGTAGTCCGCCGATAGCCAGCATTTCAATATTTCCCCAGCCATAGGGCAGATCCCACTGCGCACCCGTATCCTCCGTGCTCATGGGAATGCCGCCTGGCCGTTCGAAGACTTTCAAATTATTTGCCACCGCCTTCGCCTGAGCGGGAGTTGCGAGCCCAGCCCACAGTGGATAGAACGTGCTCGCATACTTGTAACTCGACATCCGCTTCGTAACGAAATTGAAATCGAAGAACAGTCCCTCTGCTTCATTCCACAAATATTGGGTGATGAGCTTCTTGCGTTGCTCTGCGCGTTTATTCCATCTTTTCGCATTGTCGGCGTGGCCCAGCCAGACGCTGATCTGCCCGAGATCCTTTTCCGTTTTGTAGAGCAAGCTATTCAAGCAGACCGGCGCATAGTGATGCGTTCCGGAACCGAATGGTCCGAAACGGAAGCTCACGTCGAACCCGGACTCTCGCATCGAGCGATCGCCCTTGTAGTAATCTGCGCTCAGCTTGAACTGGCGGGCCTTCTCACACTCGGGGCGCGCCATGGTAGTTGGCGCATCGCAGACTTGCAAGGAATAGGGCGCGCCGGCCACGGCCTCCTTTGGGTCAGCGGTCGTATCAACCACATACGCATCCGCTATCCCCGGATGAAGGAAGAAGTACTGCGCGACCTTGCGGTAGAAGCCGGTCTCGTCTTGCACGGCCTCAGCGGGCGGGCCTTCGCCAAAATCAAAGTAGCGGGATAGCCCAGTATCTCCGGCGAGATGAGGATCGCGAGTCCACATCCCATAATCTTTATCTAAATCTGCATACGCTCTTTCCAGCCAGACGTGATCGGCAGCAGCGGTTTTGTGGGCTGACTGCTTCTGCATGGCCTCGTACACATCGACGACCATCGAACTCATGAATGGCGGCTGCGAGCGCGTCAGATAATAAGTGCGGTTCGCGTTGAGCATTGCACCATAGTTTTCGACTTCGAAAAAGAAGTTGTCGACCATGCCCCGTGCTAGCTCCACACGGCCCGCCTGCAACAATCCGCGAACGATGAAGTAGCTGTCCCAGCCATACATTTCGTTAAAGCGGCCGCCAGGCACAACGTATTTTTCGGGAAGATAGAGCAAACCGGGTGGATTGAAGTTGCTGGTATCGATCTCGCCTAGACGGTGAATCTCTATCGGCAGATGTTCGACGCGCACATTGCAACTCGCAGTCAGAGTTTTCACGGACTGAGGCTCGATAAGTCCCGCGGGCAGATATAGAACCGGAGCGGTCGCGATCTTCGGATCGACGATGCTCTTGCATTCCGTCATCGAGCGCGTCAGCGTATCCCATCCCGACGAGATGTAATCAAGAATCGGCTTTAGCCCCTGACCTTCTGGCGCAACTGATGCCGGAGTGCCACGCTCGGCAACGGCGCAGAAAATTGCAAAGACGAGAGTGCTGCGAAGAAGGAATGGAACAATGCGGCGAGGTTTCCTGAAACCCTGAATGATCATCGGCTAACCGGGAAAGCTTCGTCATGATAACCGCGTCGTGAGATGGCGGCCAAACTTATTCGGGCGCTTGATTGTCGCAGTTGCGGTGTCACCGCCATCGATCACTGCGTTTTTGGTTTATGCTATCTAGTTTTCGGTTTGCTGCCTGAGGGGGATAAAGTGAAACGATCGAAACTGGTCTTTTTTCTGTTTGTGTGTTCGGCCGTCTTTTTGTCCGCCACTGGAGGCTGGGGCCAGGTTCCCGAAAATACTTACCAGGAGTTGCATTGGCGCATGATCGGCCCGTTTCGTGGAGGCCGCACCCGGGCCGCCGCCGGAGTGCCGAGCCAGCCGAACTTGTTTTATGTGGGGCAGGTGAACGGCGGAGTCTGGAAATCTGACGATTACGGGCGCACATGGAATCCGATCTTCGATCACGAATCCTCGCAGTCCATCGGAGCCATTGCGGTTGCCCCCTCGGATCCCAATATCATTTATGTCGCCAGCGGCGAAGGTCTGCATCGCCCCGATCTCTCCGTCGGTAACGGCATTTACAAATCCGCTGACGCGGGCAAGACCTGGACCCATCTGGGCCTTCGGGATGGAGAACAGATCCCCGCGTTAGCCGTCGATCCCCGCGATCCAAATAAGATTTTCGCAGCAGTCCTAGGACACCCTTACGGTCCCAGCGAAGAGCGCGGCCTTTACCGTTCGACCGATGGCGGCCAGAACTGGCAGAAAGTTATTTCGAAGGATGAAAACACGGGAGGTTCCGATGTCGAGATCGATCCGTCGAATCCCGATGTCGTCTATGCATCCATGTGGGAAGTTCGCGAGGGTCCGTGGGAGGACGGTAACGAGTTCAACGGTACTGGCGGTGGACTCTTCAAATCCACCGACGGCGGAACCACATGGCATCAGCTCAACAACGGCCTGCCTAAAGATCTCTCGCAGATTTACGTAGCCATCGCGCCCAGCGATCCACGACGTCTTTACGCGACGCTCGGGACCGCCTCCGGAAAGCTGAATGTTTACCGCTCGAATGACGCCGGCGACAGCTGGGCTCAGATCACAACCGATCCTCGTCCCTCAGGTCGCATCGGCGGCGGCGATCTTCCGATACCCCGAGTCGATCCCAAGAATCCCGATTCAGTTTATGTTGCAAGCACCGTCACCATGCACTCGACGGATGGAGGCAAGACCTGGTCTGGATTTCGCGGTGCGCCCGGCGGCGATGACTATCAGAATCTGTGGATCAATCCTAACAATGGCAACATCATTCTTCTGGTCAGCGATCAGGGCGCGCTCGTCACGGTCAATGGCGGCGTCAGTTGGAGTTCCTGGTACAACCAGCCAACGGCACAGCTTTACCACGCGATTGCCGACAATTCGTTCCCTTACCGCGTTTGTGCGGGGCAACAGGAGAGCGGCTCCGTCTGCATTTCTACTCGCGGCAACGACGGCGCCATTACATTTCGCGAGTGGCATCCCGTTGGCGTGATCGAGTACGGCTACGTGGCTCCGGATCCTCTGAATCCGGATCTCGTTTACGGTGGCGGGAGGACTGAAGTCTCGCGCTTCCATTGGTCCACGGGTCAAGTTCAGAATGTCACGCCGATTCCACTGCGCAATCCCCAGTTCCGCGCCAACCGCACCGAACCGCTGATCTTTTCTCCCGTAGACCCCCACGTCCTCTACTACGCGACCAACGTTTTGTTTAAGACGACTGATGGCGGCAATATGTGGGAGACGATCAGCAAAGATTTGACGCGCGAAAACCCGGGCATTCCCACAAGCGTCGGCACGCTCGCGAATAAAGGTGTGGAGAAGCAGAGAGGAGTCATCTACGCGCTCGCTCCATCCTTCAAGTCGCTCAACAGACTGTGGGCTGGAACTGATGACGGACTGCTCTGGATCACGAACGACGCCGGGAAAAATTGGACCGACATCACGCCGAAGGAACTGACCGCGTGGAGCAAGGTCACGCAGATCTCAGCGTCTCACTTCGATGAACAAACGGCTTACGCGTCAGTGAGCCGGTTCCGCATCAACGATCTGCACCCCTATATCTACCGCACGCACGACAGCGGCAAGACATGGAAGCTGATCACCGCTGGCCTGCCTGACTTCGGCCCGGTCGACACGGTGCGCGAAGATCCCGTACGTAAAGGTCTCCTCTATGCCGGCACTGAGAACGCTGTCTGGGTCTCTTTCGATGACGGAGACCACTGGCAATCCCTGCAGCTCAATCTGCCGCACACTTCGATGCGCGACCTGTGGATTCACGACGACGACTTGATCCTTGCCACCCACGGCCGCTCGTTCTGGATTCTTGACGACATCTCTCCTTTGCGCGAGGCCGCGAATTTAGCGAGTTCCGTTCACCTGTTCGCGCCGGCTCCGGCTTACAGGATTCAACGGAACACTTATACCGATACGCCGCTTCCGCCGGACGAGCCCGCAGGGGCAAATCCTCCTGACGGCGCCATCCTTGATTACTATTTGCCGTCCGCTGCCAATGCGGTGACGATCGAGATCGTCGACGCGAAGGGTCAAACCGTCCGGAAATTCTCCAACACCGACAAGCCGGATGTGACCCAGGAAGAACTTCAGAAACAGTTGATTCCGCTGTATTGGGTTCGCGAACCGCGGCAGCTCTCGACGGAAGCCGGGATGCATCGCTGGGTATGGCACCTGCACTATCCGAAGCCAAGCTCGACGCACCACGAATATCCGATTTCAGCCATCCCGCACGACACTCCGCGACTTCCCCTCGGCCCCACGGTTCTACCTGGAACCTACGCAGTCCGGCTCACGGTCGACGGAAAACCTTCGACGGAGCCGCTCACAATCAAGATGGATCCACGCGTCAAGATCTCCGCCGGGGGACTGGAGAAGAAGTTCCAAACCGAGAGGAAGCTGGCCTCATTGATGACCGATACGGCGGACGCTTTGCTTCAAGCCGGCTCGATTCACGAGCAGATCGAAAAGATGAGTTCGGAATCAAATGCGCATGCCAAGGATGCAATTGCCGATTTTCAGAAAAAGCTCGATTCGCTGACCGGCGCAAGCGGTGGATTCTTCGCGCCTCCGTCGCAGGAAGTTACGTTGAGCCGGGCCAATGGATCGGTCGGGACCTTATATCAGCAGATTTGGGGGGTTGACGCTGAACCGACTGTGCCTCAAGTTGAGGCAATGACAGCCGCCGATCGCGAAAGCAACGACGTGCTCAAGCGCTGGAATGAATTCAAGACCAAAGAACTGCCGACGATGAATCGCATGCTGCGGGAAGCACAGGTTCCTGAGATCAAAATACAACCAGATTTCAAGCAGGAAGACACGGAGATTGATCTGGAATAGGTTGGACGCTCCGAAATCGCCGCAACTTCTTAGAGTTGCTCGACGGCTCTCTGCAGATCTACGGCGATTTTTTCCGGATCGCTTCCGGGCCCGAATGTCATTGGCTTGCCGATGCGCACGCGAATTGTCCATGGCGGAGCGAATTTCTTGCCCGCCTGCTTACGTTCAAAAAGTCCGTCGATCCGCATCGGCAGAACGGGGATGCGTAGTTTTTCTGTCAGCAACCCGATTCCCGCGCGGAAGGGATTCATCTTGCCGTCCGTCGTGTGCCGTCCCTCTGGAAACACCAACACGCTATAGCCGCGGTCGACGGCTTCGCCTGCATAAGCAAAGCTCCGGCGAAATCCGGCCTGGCGCGGCAGGGGGAAAAGATTCAATAGAGAAACAGCCAAGACCCATTTGATCCGATCCCAAATGCGCGCAACAGGCGCACGACTGGGCGTGGGTGTGTGCAGGGCCTCCAACGCTTCTCCGCCGGCAGCAGTCGCGAGCCGGTGGCGGAAGCGTGCCGGCAGAGCCGTGAGAATGAATCCCGGATCAACGTGGTCAATGTGATTCGACACAACCAGCAGCGGTCCTTGCACTCCGTGTAAGTTCTCACGCCCTTCGATGCGGGGCCAGCCCAGCAGCATAATCGCCGGACGCATCAGCAAGTAATGCGCGAGCAGTCTCAGCCATCGTACCGGCCAGCGCAGCGTCCATGCCGGATAGTGATATCCCTGCCCCGGCGCGGCTTCGCCCCGCAACATCCGCTCGAGATCGCCGACTGTCCTCACGGCACTGTAACGGGCCTCGCTGAGGTCCACCTGATAGCGGTCTTCCACCGCACTCAGCAATTCCACGCGATCTAATGAACTCAGACCGAGATCCGAGTCAAGGCTGGCGTCAGCGCGCAGGTTGGGCATCGCGCGTCCCGAGACACGTGCGATCAGCTCACCCAGCGGCCCGCTCTGTCCGCTGCTCTTGGTGTCTGCTCCAGGCTGCATTGTCGCTCGCACTGTTTCGGCAATTACTTTGCGCTTTGGTTTTTGAGTGCTGGTGCGCGGAAAATCTTCCTGCGGCCACTCCATCCACATTCGCATGCGCTGATATTCGGCCAGAGATTCGTTGGCGCGGCGCACCAACGCCTCCAGATCACCCTCCTCACGCAGAATGACCACCGCGCACGCCTCGGCGTTTCCGCCGCGCTCGACTCCAACTACGACGCAGTCTTTCACCTCGGGCTGATGTCGCAAGGCAGCTTCCAGGTCTTCGGGATAAACATTCGTAGCGCCGGGCGTGACGATGACTTCCTTTTTGCGTCCCTTGAAATAAAGATTGCCGTCGGCGTCGAGCGCGCCTACGTCGCCTGTGCGATACCATCCCTCGTCATCCGAAACCGAATGCGCGCCTTGGGCATCCCAGTAGCCGGAAGCCACGCCACCGCCTCGCACGAGAATTTCGCCGTCCGGCGCAAGTTTGACTTCACGTCCCGGCAAAACTTTGCCGATCGATCCCTTCCCGAGGTGGAACGGATGATTCACGCTTATCAGCGATGTCGTCTCGGTGAGGCCATATCCCTGGATCACAGCGAATCCCAGCCGGCCCCAAAATTCTTCGCTCTCCGAGTCGAGCGCGGCTCCTCCCGAGATGAACGCCCAGAACTTCCATCCAAATTGCCGATGAACCGCGCGAAAGATGAACCATCGACGCAGAAAATGCTTCCCTGGGGCGGAAACGAATTTCTTTTGGAATGCTGCCCGTTTCCCGCGGTCTTCCAAGTCGCGCTCCACCTTTTGCTTCAGCGATTGCAAGACTCGCGGAACGCACACCAGCACGGACACCCGTTCCCGCTTGATCGTATTCAGGATTTCCGAGGGCTTCAGTTCCCCCTGAAAGATCACAGTTCCACCCAGCAGAGGCGGCAGGAACATCCCGAGGAATTGGCCGAAGACATGGCTGAGCGGAAGCAGATTCAAAAACCGTATGGGATGTACGAAGCGTTCATACTTCAGGTACTTCTTCATCTCACGCTCGAGCGGCGCGATGTTCGATAGCACATTACCGTGCGTGATTACCACCCCTTTTGGGTCGGCGGTCGTGCCTGAGGTAAAGACAATTTGCAGCGTATCGCTGCGCTCAAGTGAGATTCTGGGCAGGGGCGTCGCCCCCGGCTTACTTGCACGAGACACGTCTTCGAGCACCAGGTTCGGGATAAGCGAAGTCGCGGATGATTGCTCATGCTGGCGCGACACCACCAGCAGTTTTGCTCCCACTTGCTTTGAGACTCGCATGGCGAAATCTGCAGAAGCGGAGTCGTCCATCGGAATGACCGCGACGCCGGACAGCGCACACCCAAAGAAGACAGCGACCCACTGGGCCGAATTCTCTCCCCAGAGCATAACGCGGTCACCCTTCGCAATGCCGCGTGACCGCAACTCATGCCCGAACCCATAGGCCATGTCGACGACTTCGCCATAAGAAAACGCTTCGGTGCGATATCCCCGTCGCTGCCGATAGGCGCACTCCCGCTCTTGCGCACGGAAATGTTCGAGGAAAAACTCAGATAGCGATTCGGCCATAGCTTGCGAGAATGGCCGCACGAGGTCTTCGGTCATTCTGTGTTCAGTTTAGTGGATGCAGTCATCGAAGAGCGCCGTCCCAAACGCACTGTTGTCTGTCCATACTGCTGCGGATGCTTTTCCACCCGTATTTGTGTACCCTGCTCCCTCATGAACCGTTGGGCCTCAAGGCGGTTGCTTGCCGGAATGCTCGTTCTGCTGCTGTCCGCATTCACGGCTTGCACGCGCCCTCCCGCTGCCGGGAGTGCTCCAACTGCACGCCCGTTCACTACCCCTCGCCGCGACCTGTCACAAGACGAAGCCTCCGGCGGTCACACGTTGCGCAAACATGTGGGCCGTACCGACGATGAACTCCGACAGCGGCTCCATCGAGAGAGAGACATCTCCGCAGCCTCCACGTGGAACGACCGGGCCAGCGCAGAAACTGCGGTGGGAGCGGCGATCGCCGACCAAAGCTCGAAGATTTCTCATTGGCTCGAACGCGACCGGCACTCGAACTTGGTGCTTGATTACGACGGCGATCCCTCGCATCCCTTCGGACGCACCCTCCGCCGGGGTGAAGATCAAGTCGAACCCTGCGCCCAAGCTGTAATTGTGCTGAAGTGGGACGGCCCGAACTCGTACCATGTGCTGACCGCCTATCCGGAGTGCCGCTCATGAGCACGGATCATTCTTCAAAGAAACCCGGGACTTCGCCCATCTCTGCCGCCGACTTTCCCGCGCTCCGAACGTTCCTGCGGGGCTATTTTCATCAAGACATGAAAGACGAATACGACTCTCCAGCAGAGGCCGTCCAGGAATTTTGCCAAGATGCGAGCCCGGAGGAACGCACTGCCGTGTCGAGAGATTGGTCGCGATTCCTGGATCAGACCAAAGGCCAGTCCCTCGAACAAATTAACCGATCTCTTACCGGCGCTTTAGGCAGCTCCTATTCGGTGAGTGCCGACGATCTCCAGCAAATTAGTGCACTGCTCCGGGACGCGCAAAGACTTCGATAGTCTCAGAGCTCGATTCCGAGCCTAACCAATGTTCGCCCAAATGCGGCGTCCAAGGCTGGTTCCGACCCCTGCTAGCAAATTTTTGACAACTTTCTGACAACTCGCCAGTGCGGGTCGTCATACCTTAATTGCGCATTCCTCACCAGGAGAGAAATTCGCATGAAGATACTGAGAAATGATGTCCGGACCGGCGCAATCCTGCCTGCCCTCCTTGGATTGCTCTGCATCGTCTCAACCTATAGTTTCGCGCAAGATGAATCGGAGCCCGCGACCGGGCCAAATAACATCACGGTACACAGCAAATTTGGCGGAGAGATTTTCGGCTTCGACATCGATCAGAACGGCACTGAGGGAGTGCTGAGCGAGGCGTTGAGCCTCTCCAATGGAAACATCCAGGCAGCGGTCGAGACCTTCGATCAGAAGACGGGCAAAATTCTGAGCGTAGTCACCCAAACGAAAGACCAGGACGATTTCATTACGCTCGGCGTCGTTGGAACATCCGTGGGACTGTTCGAACACGAACATGAAGTCAGCTTCCTGCACCTGCAGCGCACCTTCAGCATCATCAAGCCCCTCAGCGGCAACAAGATTACGGGAAATTGGACGCCGCCCATCGGCACGACTCACCTGCTGACCGCGGTCAGCCGCACGCAAGGTAGCACGAACAACGCAGTCTTTGCCCAGGACAACAGTGGCAATTTCATTCCCTGGGTTTTCAGTTCCAATGTCGCTGCCAACACCTTCGGGCCGGTCGTCAAAATCACGGACTCGTTCAACTTCGGCAGCGTCCCGCCTCCGATGGCCTATAACACCGTCACGAACACGGCAGTTCTTGGCGGGGGGGACGGCTGCTTCGGTTGCTTCCCGGTGATCGGGCTGGTGAATCTCACCAAGGGCTCCTTCACGGAGTTCACCGGGATTGGATTCGGATTCGTGAATGGAATCGCCGTGGATTCGGCCGACAACCTCGCCTGCACGACTACCGAAGATGATGCGAGTATCGAAATTTACGACTTAGCCACGCAGACGGGATTCACGGTGGTGTTACCAAATTCGAGTGAACAACAGATCTTCAGCGGTGCTGATGTCGAGTTCGACGCGACGAATAAATTATTCCTGGTGGCGCAGCCGGTTTCCAGTTCCGCATCCTCGGGAAGTTCGATCTATGTCTACAACACCAGTGGCGTTCTTCAGGAAACACTCAACGGATTCAGTTTCTCGAACGCCAGTAGTGTCATCGCGATGCACATCGCGTTGAAGCCAAGCGCACGGACGGGATTCGTAGACGGGCCGGGCAACGGCGAGGTGCAGGGATTCACGTACTAGACGAGCGTGAGTTTGGGGACGATCGAGGCGAAGTCACACCAAGGTCGAACTTGCCGGGATTTCCTTCGTGGAACTTCATGACCTTCGTGGTTAAGGGTTGCTCGCGGTGCTTGGCGGACGCGTTATTCTCGCCCGACCCCCAGCGCATCCGCGACCCGATTGATGTAGTTAAACCACGACGCGATCAGTGTGACTTGTAGAATGCCGCGGTCGTCGAAGCCGACGGCGCGCAATCCGTCGATATCGTCCTTCCAGACCTTGGTCGCATCTTTGGTTAGCTTGACCACGTAATCGAGCATTACGCGTTCTTGCGGCGTAATCGGCGCGGTCGTGTAGTCCTTTTCCAGCGCCTCGACCAATCCTTTATCCAACGTCACCCGACGCAGAAACTCTGCGTGCGATTCAATTCAATAGACACAGCGATTCGTTACCGAGACCATGGTGGCGATCATTTCGTGCTGTCGCCGCTCCAGCGGCAAGTCCGGGGACATCAGCGCGCCGAAAGCGCTAAATGCGTGATACAGCGCCTCCGGAATCAGTGTGTGCGATCCCACAATCGACGACGCCCCAGACGGGTCGGGATGCACCGGGTCGGCATACTCTTTCGGATAGAGAAGCCTCTCTCCATCAATGGCTTTGCGCAGTTTCTCGTCGGCCTCGGTCAGCGACAAAGTTCGAATCCATGTCATGATTGCGTGTCCCCTTCGTTTAGCGCGATTTTCCGCAAGATACACTTTCGGGCTGTGGCCGACCTATAGCGCATTCATATTAGAGGAAGTCCCAAGAAGGGGTGAGCATTGGCGCGAGGACGAGTTCCTCCCTCGCCGCGCGAATTCGTGCGGTGCAAAGTGCTAACCGCTAGGCGCTGATCTTGCTCGTGACCGCCGGCGCCACCGGTTCCCCATAAACTCCCACCGCAACGGCAGGCTTGGGCCGCTGCCTGCGACCGAAGACCGCTTCGGTCACCAGACTGAAGATGGTTTTGCGGTTTTGCATAATCATCCTTACCCAGGCCATCTTTCCCAACATAGGGAAATAAATCCCGCGGAAGCACAAGCGCGCCAGGAAAATGTTGACGCGATATCCGAGAGGCTGGTCGTCGAGCGATTCAACGGCGGCCGCCAGGGCCTCCGGGCTATACGATTGGCTCCATCCGTAATTGACTTCCGCATGAGCTTCTTCGATCGTCATCTTCAGCGGAGTGTGCGCCATGGCGAACGGGATGAACTCCTGCCAGTGTTTGCGGCGCGTGAGCCGTCCAGTGTTATCGAGACGTGTGTAGAGCGGGGTTCCGGGTAACGGTGTTAGCAATCCGAAGATAGGCAGGCCCGGTGGCCAGGTCCGCACTTGCTCAAGCGTCCGCTCGCCAACGCCGGTCGTGTCATTATCCATGCCAAAAATAAAGGATGTGATGGCATATACGTTGCGCTTGGCGAGCCGCTGCAAAACGGCGGCATATTCCTCCGGCTTATTGAAGCCTTTGTTTACATCTTTGAGATTCGCGGGGTCGACGGATTCCATGCCGATGAAAACCCACTTTCCTCCGGAAGCCGAGATGAGGTCGATCAGTTCCTCATCGCGCAGGAGGTTGGCGCTGATCTGCGCCACCCAGTGCACCTGAGCTCCGGCCGCGATGATGTCGCGCAGCAGAGACTTGGTGCGCTTCAGGTTGATGGCAAAATTGTCGTCGATGAAGAAGACCGCCATCTGCCCCTTCTCGCTGCGAGCACGGGATTTCAAGGCGAGTAGTTCGTTGACCACGCTCTCATTCGTGCGAAAGCGGATGGAATCACCGAAAAATCCCGTCACGGTGCAGAATTCGCAGCCGTAAGGACAGCCTCGTCCGGACTCGACGGGAATAATGCGAAACGTCCCCCAGCCTTCCCCGATCTTCTGGAGCATCGCCTTCGCGGCATGAGGAACAAGATTGAACTGTTTCAAATCGATCGACTCCCACGGAATCGCGGGATAGTCCTTGAGCGAGGGCTTGCGCTCTTTCCCATCGGCATCGACGGGAGCGTAGATGTCCTGGAGTTCTCCCCGTGCGGCGTCATTCACAATCCGCGGCCAGGTTTCATCCGCCTCGCCGAGAGCCACGGCATCAGCATGCTGCGGACCGCCATCGCGGCCGAGCGCCTCATCCGCCATCTCCGTTACGTGCGGACCACCCATTACGACTGGAACGCCAGTCGCGCGGATGGCGTCAGCCATCCGATAGGCCTTCGCAATCATTCGGGTCATAGCGCCAATGCCGACGAGGCCGATCTTTTGGTCGCGGACGTATTGGGCGATCTGCGCCTCGTCCATCGGCTGCGCATTGCCATCGATCAGCAAGACTTCGTGGCCTGCGGGCGTCAGTGACTGGAGGAGAAACATCCAAAGATGCGGCATGAAGTTGCGCGTCACCCCGTTGTCGGGGTTGTACAGCAGGATTTTCATAGTTGCTTTCTTGGTGGGTAGCTGCGTGCGACGCAGCTTCGGCGGGGCCGTACTCGTGCGATGCCTGGAGAGGCCTTCCTTGCGAAAGAACTTAGGTTGTAACTGATACTAAAAACCCCAGATGTCGTTGATTGTACTCTGTTCCGTCCGATAGCGTACATTCGCCGCCGAAATCCCCGGATTTCGTCAAGGCCCTGCAGTCATTCTCGTGGGTATTCCCTTGGTAACCCGTTCGTACACTCCCTTTCGGTAACCCTTGGTAACCATGCGGTCTGTGACGTCCAGACGTACAATTGGCCTTGTCCGGGTGGTCCATCTGCCAAGACTAGGGATGACCTCTGAGTCATGTACCGGGAGCGGCTTCCGTCAAGGCTTTTCTCGGATTCGTGATCGAGCTTTGAATTGAAGACCAGGTTCTGGAGTTCGTGCTCTTATGGCATTGTTCGGCTTCAATAAACAGAAGGTTCTCGCCAATGCGGAGAAGTATGTCCAGCAGGGCAAGCTGCAGAATGCCATCTCCGAGTACGAGAAGGTCCTGAAGAACGATCCCAAGGACCTCACCGTCACCAACACCGTCGGAGACCTCTATTCCCGTCTCGGCGAAACTTCCAAAGCGACCGAGTTCTTCAAGACGGTCGGCGATGCCTATGCCAGCCAGGGTTTCACGGTTAAGGCCATCGCGATGTACAAGAAGATTTGCAAGCTCCAGCCATCCCTCGAGAGCTTGCTGAAGCTGGCCGAACTCTATACCCAGCAAGGGCTGTTCAATGATGCCCGCGCACAATATCTGCAAGTTGCCGAAGAATTCCTGAAAGCGGGAGAACTCGAAAACGCAGTCCGCATTTTCCAGAAGATCCTCGAGATGGATCCGGAAAATAGCTCCATGCGCATCAAGCTGGCGGAAGTCTATGTGCGCCTGGGTAAGAAAAACGAAGCCTGGCAGATTTTTTCCGCCGCCGCCGAGAGCCTGCGCGCCAAGGGCTCACTGAGCGGCGCCGAAGAAGTATTGCAGCGCATGTTGACCCTCGATCCGGGCAACACCTATGCGCTGCTAATGCAGGGAAAGAACATGGTTGAATCCGGCGACGCTGCCGGAGCGGTTGCGACTCTGCAAAAAGTCGCCGACATCGATTCCAATCCCGACGGTCTGCGCGATCTACTCAAAGCATATTTGGTGACCGGGCAACTCTCGGATGCAGGCACGATCGCGAACAAGCTGTTGACCGTCCACAACGACCTGACGGCCATCTCTTCCTTCACCGATGCGCTGATGCAGGCCGGCCAGTACGAGAGTGCGTTGCAAGTCTACGACCAGCATGCCGAGCGCTTGCTGGCGGAGAACTCCAGCAAGGTTCTCGACAGCCTCCACACGATCATCGGGCATGTCCGCGATAATCCCGACTCGTTGCAGAAATTGCTGGACCTGTTCAACAAGGCGGGAGAGAACACCCATACCAGCGAAGTCATGGAGTTGCTGGCCCACGCTAGCGTGCAGTCTGGAGATCTGAACCGCTCGCGCGACCTCTACCAGAAATTGGCGCAGCTCGAACCACAGAACGCCCTGCACATGCAGAACTACCAGCAGGTAGTCAGTCAGCTGGGGGGCACTTCGGGAAGCAAGCTCATCACGCCGGAAGAAGCGGTCGTTCTTCTTGACGATCTGGAAGCCACAGCACCATCCGTACATCAGCATTATTCGGATGAGGTCGCACTGGCTGTGCGCTCCGCACTCACGGATGCCGAACTCTTTATTTCCTATAACATGCCGGCGAAGGCCCTTGGACCACTGGTTGGAGCTCTGCCGCTCGCCCCCAACGATCTTCGCGTCAACCAGCGCCTCGCCGCATTGCACACGCGTGCTGGACGCTTCACCGAAGCCGCCCTGTGCTGCCGCACCCTGCAGCGCGTGTACTCCGAAGCTGAATATCCGGAAGAGGCGACTCGTTACGGAGAGCTGGCGGAACGTTACGAGGAGCGATCTTCGACACCCGCGCCCGGTGTTTCCGAAGAGGAAGCGCCGATATTCCTGGATGCTCCAGCGCAGCAGTCTTCAGAAATCGAAGTTTCAGAACCCGAAGCAGCTCTGCCAGAGTTCTCCATCGACGAAGCTCCGGTCGAAGTTTCCGAAGCCGAACCTGAGACCGCGTCTCCAGAAGAAATCACGGTTGAAGCTACGCCGTGGCCCGAAGCCTCTGCTGCCGCAGCCGAACCCGAGTTTTCTGTGGTGGACGAGTCCGCCACCGCGACTGCTGAACCCGAAGCGGCATCGGCCGAAATCGATCTCTCCTCAGAATGGGACGACACCGTTACCGTCGAAGCCGACGCTCCCGCAGAGGAAGCACTCGAAGTCGAGACCACCGAGGTCAGCGCGGAAGCCGAAGCCGTTCAGGTCCAGTCCGCAGAATCCACCAAAGTCGACGAAACGATCGAAGAAATCCGTTTCTATCTCGATCACTCGATGCCCGCGCAAGCTATGGCCGCGCTGGCAAAGTTGCAGACTCTCACCGACGACCGAGCCAAGCTCGCGGAGCTTCGCGCCGAAGTAGAAGCTGCAGCGATCAAGCTCGCCGAGGAAGAAGTTCCGGCGGCGCCCGAGCCTGTGGTCGACGAACTCAGCGCAGAAGATATTCCGTCAGTTGAGGTGGTCGACGAAGCTCCGGTCGCCATCGAAGAAGCTGTGGCCGTCGAGCCCGAGGCTCCCGCTGTCGAAGAAATCCCAGTCGTTGCCGAAGCACAAGTCGAACCAGAGCCGGCGCCTGTTGTTCATGCGCCCGCGGTTGCTGCACCCCCGACGCCGCCACCTTCGGTTCACGCTCCCGCAGCCCATGTGCCTGAGCCCGAGCCTGAACCCGAACCGGCGCCAAGTCCTCTGAAAGAATTTGTTACCGATCTCGAATCATCGTTGGGCGATAGCTTCTTGCCCGGCGCAGTGGCCCCCGAGGCTCCACAAGCGCCAGCAGCCCATGCCGAGCCCATTGTGGCTGAAGCCCAGCCTCCTGCTGTTCTCGGAGAGTTCGTTGCTGACATCGAGGCGTCGCTGGGAGAGGATTTCCTCAAGGCCGCACCCGTGCCGCAGCTTCAGCCTGTAGCGCCAGTGGCGGCGGCTAAGCCCGTTCCGCCAGCACCTGTGGCAACGCCAGTCTCAGTACCCAGAGTCGCGCCGCCGATGGCTGCCAGTGCCGCTGCATCGGCTTCAAGCGCACAGCATGTCGCCCCTGTGTCTCCGGTCGCTCCACCAGCCGCTGCCCATGTTGCTCCGCCCGCACCGATGGCGTCTGTGGTCTGGTCCGCGCCCGTAGGTGTCGCTCCGACCGCTCCGCCGATGATCCCAGTTCCTCCCGCGCCGGCCGCACCTGCCGCACCTGCCGCTGCGAAGTCTTCTCCATTCGGCGAAGACGCTGGAGTCGATCTCGCCGAGATGTTTGGCGAACTCAAGCAGGATCTCGAAGCGGATGTAGCTGCTGCCGACGAAGATCCCGAGACGCACTACAACCTGGGCATCGCCTTCCGTGAGATGGGATTGCTCGATGAAGCTATCGGCGAACTTCAGAAGGCCTGCCAGTCGTTTGATCGCGGACATCCGTTCCCGCAGATTATGCAGACCTATACCTGGCTGGCGCAGTGTTTCCTCGAAAAAGGCGTTCCGGAAGCCGCCGTGCGCTGGTATGAAAAAGCTCTAAACGTCGTCGGCATCGACGGCGAAACCCGCGTCGCCCTTCACTACGAGCTCGCCTCCGCATACGAAACCGCGGGCAACAAACCTTTGGCTCTCAGGCATTTCATGGACGTTTACGGCAACAACATCGACTATCGGGATGTCGCTGAGCGCATTAAGGCCCTGAAGTCGTAGAATAGCCCGATGGGTTTTGTGTTCCATGTTCCTGGGGTGGCGGCCGGCGCGCGCCATATTCCTTCGTCCCGAATCCACACTCGGAGCCGAAACGCTCGGGGTCGCACCAAATGATCGATCCCAAACCGCTCTCTGGCGCTTCGGCAAAGCTGCCCGAAGATGCGCCCAAAACTGAAAACCAGACCGCGCTGCTCGAAGCTCCAAATCCCATCGAAGTCTGGATGCACCGTATCTCGGTTTTTCTTTTTGTCTTGATCAGTGCTGTGGCAGGCGTCCTCTTGATCATTCTTCCGTGGACTCCGGAGTGGACCGACAACTACCTGCTGCTTTCGTTTCCGCCTCTGCGCGACATCGTTTCCAACGGCTTCTTCCGCGGCATTTGTAGCGGGCTTGGCCTGCTCGACATCTGGATCGGTTTCTGGGAGGCGCTGCACTACCACGAACAGAATTAGCGTCCCGTTTCTTCCGAGATGACATACTCTGCGAACCGCTGAAGACCCTAAATCCTCGACCGTGAGTCATGAATGACTGAGCATCTCAAATCCGCCCCCGTCGCCTACCAAAACGAAGCCTTCCTCAACAGCCCCGACGGCCGTATTCTTCGCATGCTGGCTGAATATCAGGAGCCGCTGGCCCGTTTCCGCCGCGAACAGATCCAGGACACCGTGGTGTTCTTCGGGTCCGCTCGCTTCCAGGGACAGAAAGCAGCCGCGCAAAACCTGGCAACAATCGAACAGAACAATGTGGCATCTCCCGCCGCGCAGTTAGAAAAGGACCTGAAGCGCGCCCAGGCCGGCGTCGATATGGCTCGCTACTACGAAGACGCGCGAAAACTCGCGCACATGCTGACCAAGTGGTCGATCCAGATTCCCGCACGACGACATCGCTTCGTCGTCACCACTGGCGGAGGCCCCGGCATCATGGAGGCCGCCAATCTCGGTGCCCACGAAGCCGGCGGCAAGAGCATCGGACTCAACATCCAGTTGCCGTTCGAGCAATATCCGAACCAGTACATCACTCCCGCGCTGAATTTTCAGTTCCACTACTTCTTCATGCGGAAGTTCTGGTTTGCCTATCTCGCTAAGGGACTCGTCATCTTCCCCGGTGGTTTCGGCACGATGGATGAGCTTTTCGAGATCCTCACGCTCGCTCAGACCGACAAGTTGGCGAAGAAAATCCTGGTCGTGATCTACGGCAGCGAATACTGGAAGAGGATCATCAACTTCCAGGCTTTCGTCGACGCCGGCACCGTCTCGCCGCAGGATATCGATCAATTCAAGATTATCGACTCGCCAGACGAAGCGTTCGAGTTTCTTCGCGATGGCCTCACGAAATACCATCTCGGCGGCGCACCGAAGAAGCAAGGCGACGTTACGCCGGAGATCGCGAAAACAAGGCCGTAAGGCTTCCTTCGTGGAACTTCGTGTCTTTCGTGGTGAAGGTTTATCCTTTTCTTCAGAGATACGCCGCATTCTGATCGGTTCTCGTCTCTGATCGATACCAGATGGCGAAGCGCTGCTTCCTCTACTACATCACCGACCGCAGTGCATTTGCGTCGGACGAACCCACGCGTCGTCGCCGCTTGATCGAAAAGATTTCCGAAGCGGCAAGCGCGGGAGTCGATTACATCCAGTTGCGTGAGAAAGATATGTCTACGCGTGACTTGGAGTCTTTGGCAAGAGAGGCCGTCGCCGCGATCAAGCAACTCAGAACTGAGAACCAGGAACTGAAAACCGCTCTCCTGATCAACTCCCGGTCTGACGTTGCCCTCGTCACCGGGGCTGACGGAGTCCACCTGCGATCATCCGATATCAGCACTCAAGACGTGAGAGCGATCTGGCAAAAATGTGCGACAGGCGCTCCACGTCACGAAGCGTCGCCGCAAGTTCCTCTGATTGGAGTCTCCTGTCACTCGCCGGAAGAGGTTGGTCGCGCAGCGGAGAACAAGGCGACTTTCGCGGTTTTCGCACCCATCTTCGAAAAGAAAGATGCACCGGCCACGCCAGCCCAGGGACTGCTCTCGCTGCAAAAGGCGGCCTGTAAGGCGGGAATCCCCGTCCTCGCGTTGGGCGGCATTACTCTTGCAAATGCCCATTTAGCTCTAGAGGCCGGCGCCGCCGGAATTGCCGCCATTCGCCTGTTCCAGGAAAACAACGTGGCCTCCGTTGTCGATCTCTTGCGTCAACTCTGCAGATAAGGCAAGAAAGTGGTCAGTGGTCTGTCATTCCGTGTTGGCCACTGATAACTAGCCACTGATCACTGCCTCGTCACCCGGTCCACTTGGCTCCCGTCTTCAACACTTCCATTACCTTCGCCAGCCGTCGAATCTTAGTCTCTTCCTGCTTTGCGCCAAGAATCGAATTCGCCATCTCTTTTTTATGAGTGAACGCCAACTTCTCCCATCGCTCCTGCGCCTTCTTGTTCTTCGCCAATTCCTTCTTCAGCTCGGCAGGAGGCTCGACGGTCCGCTCCTCGACATCGCGCTCCATCTCAACTTCCACCATATCCCAGGGCTGCGCCCCGGCTCCCTTGCACAGCGCCTTATTCACCGGCATCATGTGGGGGCCACCGCAAGGCATGAGCGATGAACGGAACGCGAAGCCGTTGATCGTCCCCCGAATAGGGACCCGCCCGCGCGTCCCAAATTATTCACGCACATCGACGGGAGGAATGATCGCCGCAACGACGCCGGCTTCCTTCCCTTGAATCTTTGCCCGGAACCGCAGCTTTTTCTCGGTCATCGTAGGTCTCCCGGTTCGCGCTGATAAACTTTAGCGTGAGTATTCGCGAGTGACAACCAACATGACTGTACATTCCTCGCAGGCCCAAACCGCTTCCGATCTGGCGAGCGCAATCGAGCCCGCTCTGGTCAGAATTCCAGCAGCTTGGTTCCTCATGGGGTCCGATTCCGGTCAGGACTGCGAGCGCCCTATCCATCGCGTCTGGATCGACACATTCCTCATGGCCGCAACTCAGGTGACAAACGCCGAATACGAAAGATTCCTCCGCGCGACCGGAAATCCATCTCCACCTTTTTGGCAAGATGCGAATTTCAATCATCCACAACAGCCAGTTTCCGGAGTTTCCTGGCACGAAGCGGTCCGATATTGCGAGTGGCTGAGTTCGCAGACCGGACGCCACTTCCGCCTCCCAACAGAAGCCGAATGGGAAATTGCTGCTCGCGGTGGCCTTGAACAAAAACAATTTCCTTGGGGAGACGAACCGCCGCAATCCTTGCCAGACTATGCGACACGCTGGCAGACAGGGCCCGAACAGGTAGGCCGCTACGCACCGAATGCGTTCGGCCTTTACGACATTGGCGACAACGTCCATGAGTGGTGCGGCGACTGGTACGATCCCAACTATTACGCGGTCTCGACCGACCGCAATCCGCGCGGTCCTGAAAAAAGCCCGATGACGCCGCAACGCAAATCTTCTCGCGGAGGCTCGTGGCGTCACCACATCAAAGTCGCCCGCTGCTCCGCCCGCTCCAGCATTCCTCCTGAATTCCAATATGCCGACTACGGATTCCGTGTCGCATGTGATTGAGTAATTGTGTAACTTGGTAATTGTGTAATCGAAAACAGAAGCGGCCAACTCGAAGTTTTCAAATTACACAATTACTAAATTACCCAATTACCAAATCAATCATGTTCACTTCCAATCTTCTCGGCAACAAACGCATCCTCATCACCGGGGGAGGCACGGGCCTCGGCAAAGGCATGGCCGAACGATTCCTAGAGTTGGGAGCTACAGTTCACATCTGCGGCCGCCGAGAAGAAGTGTTGGAACAAACCACCGCTGAACTGACTGTAAAAGGACCGATCCATCCGATCCCCTGCGACGTTCGCAATCTCGACGCCGTTGAGGCCATGATCGATTCAATCTGGACCGAAGGCGCCCTCGACATT
Source organism: uncultured Acidobacteriota bacterium (assembly GCA_963793945.1). Lineage (GTDB taxonomy): Bacteria > Acidobacteriota > Terriglobia > Terriglobales > Acidobacteriaceae > Sulfotelmatobacter. The sequence goes on from CAWCCE010000012.1 coordinate 240,669, forward strand.
CTCGTCAACAACGCTGCCGGCAATTTCATCTCCCGCACTGAAGACCTTTCCCCGCGTGCCTGGGAATCGGTCATCAACATCGTTCTGATGGGAACGCTCCACTGCACCATGGCCTGCGGACGTCGCTGGCTTAAATCCGCTCATCCCGGCACAGTGCTCAGTATCTCGGCCACCTATGCGCCAGTCGGTTCCGCTTACGTCGTTCCTTCCGCCGTATCCAAAGCTGGAGTCGAAGCTCTTATGCGCAGCCTCGCCGTGGAATGGGGCAACCGCGGCATTCGTATGAACGCGATCGCGCCCGGCCCGATCCCCACCCAAGGAGCTTTCTCGCGGGTTCTGCCTCGCCCGGAACTCGAGACCGTTGCTCTGGACCGCAACCCAATGCGTCGCTTCGGCACAGTCGAGGAACTGGCCAATCTCGCAGCGTTTCTAGTCAGCGACCAGTCGGGCTACATCAACGGCGAAGTCATCCGCATGGACGGCGGCGAGTTTCTGCAGGGCGCGGGTGAATTCAGCAACCTGGGCCGCATTCTCAATGATGAGGATTGGAATGCGATCAGGCCTAAAAAACGGCAAACATAGAGCACAGAGATCCGCGGAATTCGAAACTGCGTCGACCTGCGCGAGCGTTCAACTCAACGGCTAGTGACTGTCCTTCGCCGGCATCACGATCGCCTTCAGCAGAAGGTTTACGAGGCTCAGCACGATCGCTCCCAAAAATGCCGCTAGAAATCCGTGCACTTGAAACCCCGGAGACAGCAATGCTGAAGCCAGTTCCAGCATCAGCGCGTTAATCACCAGCCAGAACAAACCCAACGTGAGCAGAGTCAGCGGAAAAGTAATGACCTTCAGGACAAAGCCGATTGTTGCATTGATGAACCCGATCACCAGAGCCGCGATCAGCGCGCTCTTCCAGCCGCTAACAAAAACTCCCGGCACAAGTTGAGCCACAACCCACACCGCTACGGCGCTCAGCACCCAATTCAAGAGCAGTCGCATACAAGTTCCTCGAACAAACTATAAGCAAGAGCCATTCGATTGTCATCTCGAACTCGCTCTACGAGCTCTAACTTTATAGCGATTGAGCGGCGACCTTCCCTGAGCGAAGTCCAAGAGATTAACATCATCACACGCGTGACACTCTGTCCCGCGGTCACACCACGAAAAAATTCACGATGCGTTTCTCCGTCTCTGGCCGACCCATACGATACACTACGCAATTCGACCTCAAGGAGGATTCAACATGCCCGACCCCGCTCTCAGCGGATCTGAATTCAAGAAGCAATTGCGTGCCGGACAGCCCAAGATGGGCCTGTTCCTGAACGCGCACAGCCCGACCGTCGCCGAGCAACTCGCACACAGTGGCTACGACTGGCTTCTCGTCGACACGCAGCACGGCCCCATGGGCTACGAAAAGCTTTCTGTCATGCTCAGCGGAATCTCGAACGGTGGCGCGAAATCCCTCGTCCGCGTTGGCGGATACGCTGATCGTCCCGGAATCCAGCAGGCGTTAGACATGGGCGCCGACGGTGTCTTGATTCCATATATCAATACCGCCGACGAAGCTCGCGAGGCCATCAGTTGCGCCAAGTACCCCACGGTCGGCACACGTTCGGTTTACTTCCCGCAGCGCAGCATGAACAAAGCCGGACTCCTCGGTTATGCCGGCAATTGGAATGACGAGGGCATCGTCGCGCTTCAAGTCGAAACTGCGTCGTGCATCGAGAACATCGCCGAGATCGCCGCCGTCCCCGGCGTAGACATTCTCTTCCTCGGCCAAAACGATCTCTGCATGTCGATGGGCCTTTATAACAAGTATGAGTTTCCCCACATGTACACTTCGCCCGAACTCGACGCCGCAACCAAGAAATTGATCGAGCACGCGCGAAAAAACAATGTCATCCTCGGACTGTTCTTGTTTGGCACCTCGCGCGTAGGAGAATTCCTCGAAAAGGGATTCACCTTCATCAGCATCGGCAACGACCTGCACCATGTCCTGACCCAAGCCGGAGCCTATGTCGCGGACATGGAAAACATCGCAAAAGAAAAAGGCAAGACCTGGAAGCGCCGTTCAACGGCATTATTCTAGAGAGACCATCCCCACTCTTGTCGCCGGTTTGTGCGACAGGGGTGGGGCTTTTGACTTCCCCCGTGCGCCTCTGTGTCCCCTGTGGTGAGGATCTTCCTTCCCCGCAATTAGGATCACTTTGAATTAAAATCACATGCCAGATGCTCCCGTGATCCTTACCGAAATCGAAACCCGTGTACTCGGCTCGCTGATCGAAAAAGACATCACCACGCCTGACTACTACCCGCTCTCGCTGAACGCGCTGGTCAATGCCTGCAATCAAAAGAACAATCGCGAGCCGGTGATGACGCTCGACGAATCTGCGGTTCGCGACGCTCTCGCGTCCTTGCAGGAAAAGCGCCTTGCCGGACCCTCCAGCGGCGCCGACAGCCGCGTGACGAAGTTCGAGCACCGCCTGCAAGAGGTCTTCAATTTCGACCGCCGCGAAATCGCCGTCGTCTGCGTCCTGCTGCTTCGCGGACCGCAAACCCCCGGAGAACTCCGCGGCCGCACCGATCGCATGTACCATTTCGAAGCGCTCGAAGATGTAGTCTCCACGCTCGACCGCTTGGCCCAGCGCGAGCCGCCTCTGGCGCGAATTCTTCCTCGCCAGCCTGGAACTAAAGAATCCCGCTACACGCACCTCTTCTCCGGCGAGCCGACAGAGCAACCCGAGGTGCCACGGGCTTCGTCGCCCGCACCTGCCTTCGGAAACTCAGTCGCCGACCGCATCTCGACACTGGAAGAAGATGTATCCAGACTTCGCGCCGAGCTCGCCGAAGTGCAACAGCAGCTCGCCACTTTCCGCAAGCAATTCGAATAGCCTCAACTACTTGGCGGGGCAATGTGGGGACAGCCGCCTCGGCTGTCCAGTCGAGCGTAGCTGGATGGATTTGCCCCGGACCCTACGGAACTTTCTTCCTGCACCACACGTACAATTCTTTAGAAGGAGGTCTCCGCCATGTTTACATTCCTACTCTGGTGCCTTCTCTTTGTTTTGTGCTGGCCTCTGGCGCTTCTCGCACTGATCGCTTATCCGTTTATATGGCTGTTGCTGCTTCCATTTCGGATCGTCGGCGTCGCCGTCCACGGCGTCCTGGAAGTGATCTTCCTAGGGATCACGCTGCCATTCCGTCTGTTAGCAGCCCCATTCCGCGTCTGATTATCGAAGCTGACCGATCCGGAATCGAACGCCCTTCTCGCGTTTTCGCGGCAGAGTAAGCCGTGGAAGAGCGGCGCTTCAGCGCCGCGAAAAATGTCGTTTTGAGGAGCACCGAGCCCCGAAGGGGTGTAAGAACAAGCGCGCAGGGAAAGCGAGATCTAGCTCTCCATCCCTTTCAAGGCCGGACTCACAATCAACCGCGCCTCAGTCGCCCGCTGCACATCCTCAGCAGTCAGTCCGGGCGCAACTTCTTCCAGCACCAGCCCATCTTGGGTCACACGGATGTACGCCATCTCGGTCGCGATCGTGTCCACGACACGCACACCAGTGAGCGGCAAAGTGCATTTCTTCAAAATCTTTGGAGCCCCTTCGCGCGTCGTATGTTCCATCGCCACCACCACCCGCCGTGCGCCCGCGACAAGGTCCATTGCCCCGCCCATCCCTTTGACCATCTTCCCCGGGATCATCCAGTTCGCGATGCTTCCCGTTTCATCCACTTCCATTGCGCCCAGCACGCTTAGATCGATATGCCCGCCGCGAATCATGGCAAACGAATCGGCGCTCGAAAAATAAGAAGTCCCCGGCATCTCACTGACGGTTTCTTTCCCCGCATTGATGAGATCCGGATCTTCCTGTCCTTCGACTGGATATGGCCCGATCCCGAGCATCCCGTTCTCCGATTGCAGCGTAACTTCCATCCCTTCGGGCACATGATTCGCAATCAGCGTGGGCATGCCGATTCCAAGGTTCACATAAAACCCATCGCGCAACTCCCGCGCAATCCGCTTCACAATGCGCTCGCGCTTATCGGCGTCTTTCGAAGGCTTGTTCATAGTCGGTTCTTGGTCGTTAGTCCCTAGTCGTCAGTCGTTGGCACTCCGACTGCACCTGTCATCTTGAGCGAAGCGAAGGCCCCCTGAACTCTTAGGCTCATGACGAACGTCGCGGGGAATTCGCCCCGGGTTCGCTATACCTTCCTCACCGTCCGTCTTTCGATCCTTCGTTCGTACAATTGCCCCTGAAAAATCCGTTTCACAAAAATCGAAGGAGTATGAATCGCATCTCCATCCAACTCTCCAGCGTCGACCAGATGCTCCACCTCTGCGATCGTGATCTTCGCCGCCGTCGCCATCATCGGATTAAAATTACGCGCAGTCTTCCGGTAAATCAGATTTCCCTCGCGATCGCCCTTCCAGGCCTTCACGAAAGCGAAGTCGGCTTTGAGCCCCCGCTCCATTACAAACTGGCGTCCATCAAACTCGCGCGTCTCCTTGCCTTCTGCGACGACGGTTCCCACGCCCGTCGGCGTATAAAACGCCGGAATCCCCGCGCCACCGGCGCGAATCCGCTCCGAAAACGTCCCTTGCGGAACCAGGTCCAGCTTGATCGTTCCCTTCAGCACCATGTCTTCCAGCAGCTTGTTCTCGCCGACATACGTTCCGATGTGATGGACTATTTGTCCAGCAGCCAGCAGCAACCCGTTGCCAACGCCATCGATACCGACGTTATTGCTGATCGTATGCAGATTCTTTGTCCCTTTGCGCACGAGGGCACGAATCAGGTTCTCCGGCATCCCGCATAAGCCGAAGCCCCCAATCATGATGGTCGCGCCGTCGAACACGTCGCGGATAGCCTCATCCGCATTAGCCACAACTTTGTTCATAGCGCAAAGGATTCTAAATGAATTTCACTACGGAGACACAGAGGAACTGCGGTGACTTATTTTTTCTTCTCCGGAACCTTCCTCAGCTGATGCGCCTGCTCAAATTCTTCCGCTAACTGTTTCGTCGCCAGGTTCTCCCGGATGTGGCCCAGCCGCTGCTCCACCTTCCATAGCGCATCTTCCAGATTCTTCTTGTTGCTGATCGCGACATCTCTCCACATCGAGTAAGGGCTCGCCGCAATCCGCGTCATCTCTTTCAGCGCCCGCCCTCCTGCCGGCAGCAATGGAGCATCTTCGCCAAATTCCTCGACCAGCGCCGCGGCGAGCGCGGTGGAAATCATCTGCGGCACGTGACTGATCCAGGCACACAGCCGGTCATGCTCGTCTGCGGGCAGCATGGCGATTTTCGCACCAATCTGATCGATCCATCCCGCATACTCGGCGAACAATCCTTCATTCAGACTCTGCCCCGGCATCGGAGTCAGAAACCAAACTGCATTTTGAAATAAATCTGGGTCCGCATGATCGACGCCGCTCAATTCCTTCCCCGCCATCGGATGTCCCGCGAGAAATCGCTTGTCCGCATTTTTCCCAAACACTTTCTGCGCGCATTGCACGACTGCGGCTTTGGTGCTCCCAACATCGGTGAGCAGAGCTTTCGCCGGAAACGCCGGCCCCAGACGTTCAATCAGATCGACAATCGCTAACACCGGAGTTGCCAACACGACCAGTTGACTCCCCCGAATCGCGTCCCCGGGATTGGACGTCCCCTCGTCGATTGCACCGCGATCACGGGCCTTGGCTAGAGCCGCATCGCGATCACATCCAACAATCCGCCCGGCAAATTTCTTCTTCCGCAGCGCCAAGGCCATCGACCCGCCAATCAGGCCAGTTCCAATGATCGTGATTTGCCGAATCGCCATAAAAACAAATATTGGTAATTGTGTAATTTGTAATCGGGCAATTTAAAACGCCAATTACCGAGAAATCTCGATTACAAAATTACCCGATTACCAAATTACGCAATTACCCAATTGTCCTTCCCACCGCTGGTGCAATCATCCGGATCTCGTCCATCAACTTCGCAAACTGTTCCGGGAACAGCGACTGCGCCCCATCCGACATGGCCTTATCCGGATTGCAATGCACCTCGATCAACAATGCGTCCGTGCCGGCGGCGACCGACGCCCGTGCCATCGGAGCGACTTTATCTCGCCGCCCCGTCCCGTGTGAAGGATCCGCCGTCATAGGCAGATGTGACAACTTGTGAATGATTGGGATCGCCGAAATGTCCATCGTGTTTCGCGTGTATGTCTCAAAGGTCCGTATTCCGCGCTCGCACAAAATCACATCGTAATTTCCGCCCGCCATAATGTATTCCGCCGAGAGCAACAATTCTTCGAATGTCGCCGCGATGCCGCGCTTGAGCAGCACTGGCTTGCGGACTTTTCCCAGTTCGCGCAGCAGATTGAAGTTCTGCATGTTGCGTGCGCCGATCTGCAGGATGTCGACGTACGGAAGCATCAGCGGAATCTGCGAAATTTCCATGACCTCGCTGATCACCAGCAGGCCGAATCTTTCTCCGGCCTCGCGCAGCAGCTTTAACGCTTCTTCTCCGTGACCCTGGAACGAATACGGAGAACTGCGCGGTTTGAACGCCCCGCCACGCAGCACTTTGGCGCCGGCCTTCGCCACCGATTCCGCGGTGCTGAATATCTGCTCGCGCGACTCGACGGAACACGGCCCAGCCATCACAACAATTTCTTTCCCGCCGACATTCACGCCATTCGCCAGTTTGACGATCGTCCCCTCGGGCCGAAAACTTCGACCCGCGAGTTTGTATGGAGAACTGATGCGATGAACTTCCTGGACTCCCGGCAGCAGCTCCAGGTTGCGGATATCGAAATCGATTCCCGCTCCAACCGCGCCCAGCACCGTCATTCGCGCACCCGTAGAGCGGTGCACTTCAAACCCCATCTTCACCAGGTGTTCAATCACCTGCTGAATCAGCCCCTCATCCGCGCCTTCCTGCATTGCAACAATCATAAGTAGTCTCGGTTTCAGCGTTGAGCGACGAGCTATGAGCATTCCACTTCGCTTGCTCAGCGCTCATCGCTCACTGCTCCTCAATCATTCACATCCGAATCAAATTCCGTTCCCGCCTCTGCGGGCTCAGCCTTCGGCACAATCTCTTCCTTCTGAATATTCCGCATCACATCGATGATACGTTCGTAAATCCGCACCAGATCGCGTCCCGGAAGCGGCCCTGGATTCGCCCCTTGCACGTTCGCGAACACGGTTCGCTCGCGGTCGGGCTCATAAATCGGCATCGAAGTATTACGCTTGAGCTTCCCGATCTCGACTGCAGCCTGCGCCCGCTCGCTGAGCAACGCCACCAGCCGGCGATCCAGTTCGTCGATTTTCTTACGCCAGTCTTCGATGTCCATAAAATCTTGTAACCTGGGTGCACATTTCCGGCTGTTTTTGCCGGAAACGGGGATTTCGGTCACCCCCGACGTGGAACCGCAGTTCCAACTGTCAATAGCCCGCTCACAAATTCCCGAACGGCATCAGCCTCTCGCCCGCGATTCCGCTCGATCGTTTCCACGATCGCACTGCCAACAACAACCGCATCCGCAAATTCTCCAACCTCGGCAAACTGTGCGGCCGTCGAAATCCCAAAGCCCAGTGCAATCGGAAGCTTCGTCACTCGCTTCAATCGCTTCACCAGCTTGCGCGCATCTTCGGCCAACTGTTGACGCTGCCCGGTCACCCCCGTCCGAGATACCGCGTACACAAATCCACGCGAAGCATCCGCTATTCGCTTCAATCTTTCATCCGGACTAGTGGGCGCGGCCAAAAACACGGGAGCCAGATCATGATCCCGCATGGCCCGCAGATATTCCCCAGCTTCTTCGACGGGGAGATCGGTGACGAGCGCCCCATCCACGCCAGCCGCCCGGGCCACTTTGCAGAACTTTTCCAGCCCCATTCGCAGGATCGGATTCAGATACGAAAAAATAATTAAGCCGGTAGACTGTGCCTGCTGCCGAATCTCGGACGCGAGCGTCAACACCTGCGCTAGCGAGGTGCCATGCTTCAACGCCCGCTCGCTCGCCCGCTGGATCACCGGTCCGTCTGCCACTGGATCACTGAACGGCACGCCCAGTTCGATGACATCAGCTCCGGCTTCAATCGCGGCCAGTACAATTTCGCGCGTGGTCGCGATATCCGGATCCCCGCAAGTCACATACGCCGCCAGCGCCGGCTTCTTGTAGAAAGTTAAAGGCATAGTTAGTGCGACATTGAGTTATTAAGTGATCAGCCCATTGAGCGATTGAAAATGTCACAGCTCAATCACTCAATGGGTCAAATCACCGATGACTCAATCTTCGACTCAATCGATCTTCAAGTTTTCCCGCAGAATCCCAACGTCTTTGTCGCCGCGCCCAGAGACATTCACAATCACGACTTCGGATTTCTTCATTTTCGGCGCGCGCTTAATCGCTTCCGCGACGGCGTGCGCCGACTCCAGCGCTGGAATAATTCCCTCGGTCCGCGCCAACAAAGTCGTCGCTTCCAGAGCCTCCGCGTCCGAAGCCGGCACATATTCCGCCCGGCCCGAATCCCGCAATGCCGCGTGCTCCGGGCCAATGGACGGATAATCCAGACCCGCGGAAACTGAATGCGTCAAAGCGATCTGTCCGCCCGAATCCTGCAGCACGTACGAATACGTTCCCTGCAACACTCCTGGTGATCCTCCGCGAAACCGCGCCGCGTGATCGCCCAACTTTTCGCCGCGTCCGCCGGCTTCCACGCCAATCAGACGGACCTTCTTGTCGTTCAGGAAATCGTAGAAAATTCCAATTGAATTCGACCCTCCGCCAACGCACGCGATAATCGCCGCCGGCAATTTCCCCTCAGCCTTCAGAATCTGCGCCCGCGCCTCACGCCCTATCACGCGATGAAAATCCCGCACCATCGTCGGATACGGATGCGCCCCCAGCACACTCCCCAATAGATAGTGCGTCGTGCGGACATTTGTTACCCAGTCGCGCATCGCCTCGTTGATCGCATCCTTCAGAGTGCACGATCCCGACGACACACCTCGCACTTCGGCGCCCAGCAACCGCATGCGGAATACATTCAACTCCTGCCTCCGCATGTCCTCGGTCCCCATGTAAACGACGCACTCAAAGCCCAGCAGTGCGCACACAGTCGCAGTCGCCACACCATGCTGTCCCGCGCCTGTTTCCGCGATCACCCGGTGCTTCCCCATGCGCTCCACAAGCAATCCCTGCCCCAGGCAGTTGTTGATCTTGTGCGCCCCCGTGTGTAACAGATCCTCGCGCTTCAGATAAATCTTCGCCCCACCCAATTTCCTGGTCAGCCGCTGCGCAAAGAACAACGGCGTTGGACGCCCCGCGTAAGTAGTCAGCAACTCTGTCAAGCGTGCCTGAAACTTCTTGTCCCGCTTCGCCTTCTCGTAAGCGCGCTCCAATTCCTCGAGCGCAGCCATGAGCGTCTCCGGCACATAGCGACCGCCGTAAACTCCAAACCTCCCCGGCTCGGCACCGCGAGGGGTACCCCGCCCTTGTCGCGTCTTTTGCGACGGAGCCTGCCCTGAGCCTGCCGAAGGCGTGGGGATTTTGACTTTCGAACTTCGGGGAACCGTAGCCATCCCTAACCAACCTTCCGATCCATCTCACGCACCGCTTTCACAAACGCCCGCACCTTTTTTGGATCCTTCTTCCCGGGCCGCTCCTCGACTCCTGAAACGACATCCACTCCCCAAGGCTGAAGGATCTCGATCGCTTCACCGACATTCTCCGGCGTCAGTCCACCCGCAATCACCAATTTCAAACCGTTCTTTCGCAGCCTTTCCCCAAGACCATGAGCTTTCTCCCAATCAAATTTCTCTCCGGTTCCGCCCGGCTGCCGCAAGTTTCCGGAATCTAACAAAAGCGTATCCAGGAAACCATCCGGGATCGCAGCACCCTCAGGAAGTTTTTTCCTTGAATCCGCAAAACCCGCTACCATCTCTTCAACTAGGCTCACATCCCCACCGAAAAGATTCATCGGGAACGCCATCAGGCTCCGGAAATGCGGAGGCAGGCAATCCCCACCAATCGCGTTGGCCCTTTTACCGGAACTACTCCCCGCAACCCCTTCCTCCGAAATGTACGACTGTGTTCCGGTCAGCCCCACTTGTAGGAAGACTTCGATTGGATCCGCTTCCGGCGTTACAAACACCCCAATCTTCTCCACCCCCTCCGGCAGCTTCTCCACAATCTTCCGTGCCGTCTCAACGCTCACGCACCGCGGGCTTTTCTCATAAAACACAAACCCCACCGCGTCCGCGCCCGCGTCGACCGCAACCAGCGCGTCCTCCAGATTCGTCATCCCGCAAATCTTTACCCAAGTCATTGGATGGTTTTCTGCACTTCGTGCTCAGTTACCGGTTCGACTCGGTACTGAGTACTGCGTACTCGGTACTAATAACTCGCGCAACGCCGCCCCCGGAGAAGGGGCGCGCATCAGCGACTCTCCCACGAGGAATGCGTGATACCCCGCCGCCTGCAGTCGCGCGATATCCAATGAAGAATGAATTCCGCTCTCCGCCACCCGCACCACGTTTGCAGGAAACTTCTCGGCCAGTGAAAACGCAGTTCCCAGATCAACCTGAAACGTACGCAGGTCCCGCGTATTCACGCCGATCAGATCGCACCCCGCATCCAGCGCGCGCATTAGCTCTTCACCGTCGTGCACTTCGCACAAAATATCGAGCCCCTGCGACCGGGCCCCACGCGACAGCGTAACCAATTCTTCCTGCGTCAGCGCCGCCACAATCAGCAACACCGCATCCGCCGAATTCGCCCGAGCCTCGATCAACTGAAATTCGTCGACAATGAAATCTTTCCGCAGGCAGGGAATCGAAACCGCCGCCGAAGCCTCACGCAAATTTCGCAGCGAGCCCTGAAAAAACTCTTCATCCGTGAGCACCGACAACGCCGCCGCTCCGCCCGCCTCCAACTCCCGCGCCAGTTCCTCTGGATGAAACTCTGAGCGAATCAATCCCTTCGACGGAGAAGCTTTCTTCAACTCGGCAATCACTGCCACGCCGTCGCGGCTCTTTTCGGCCAGAGTCTTCCGAAAACCGCGAGGCACATGCTGTTCCGCCCGCTGTTCCAGCGAACGCAAGTCCGCCTCGCGCTTGGACCCCGCCACCCGCGCCCGCGTAGCCGCAATAATCCGGTCTAAAACGGCTGCCATAGAGAATCTTTTGATTATAAGGGACCGTCGCGATTACATCGTCACGAGAGGGCGCCCCGCCCTTGTTGCGTCTTGAGCGACAGAGTGGGGACTCTGCTTGACTGATCTGCGGCGCTACTTGCAGACTTCCTGAATCTCCTTGTACGGCTTCGCCATCACCGCGGGAAACTTGATCTTCTTCACCTCTATCCACTCCTCCAGCAGCGTCCCGCCATACTTCGATCCCGCGTCCGGATCCCACTCATACACCGGATCGCTCTCGGCCTCCTCCAGCGTCACCAGCTTGAATCCCTTCTTCTTCAGCAGATCAAACGTATCCGGCAAAATCGTGCTGCTGAACGCGCCCAAATGCAGCAAGAGCACATGATTGATGTCATGTCCATACACCAACTTCGCCAATTCCCGCCCCAGATCGAGGTACGAAGACGCAATCTCCAGATAACTCGACCGCAACCACGCAATTGACTTCGCGTCGTTCTTGGCCACGCACCGTGCATACGCGCTGTTCCACAGGTAGTCTTCCCAATCGAGTGTCACCTGCGCCACGCGATAACCATCCGCCTGCAGATAAGCTCGCACCGCCCGCCGCTTCTCAACTGTGTCTCCTTCGCGCAAGTACGGATACCGCAACCAATGCCAGTTCGAATCCTTTGCTGCAAGCAATTCCAGCGCCGGTTCGTTCTCATCAATTTCCCGCTCAAACGCTTCCGCCGGATTTTCATTTAAGTCCATGTGCGAATACGTATGGCTCCCGAACGGTTCGGCTGCGGCCCAAGTTTTCAAAGCCTCCGCCGCATCCGGATTTCCCTCCAGCTTTTTAGCATTGACGAATCCATACGCCGGCGGAACGTGCCGCTTCTTCAAAACGGCAAGCGTGTCGCGGGTGATTTGTACCCTCGTGACGCCCGGAGGCAATTCCCCATTCAATGGCAAATCATCAAAGGTGATCGCAACTTTCTGCGCGAAACAACCGCACACCAGAACTTGTAGAAAGAAAAAGAAGAGGATGCTCCCTGCTCGAAACCAAAAAAGATTTCTCATATAGAAACTCGGAGGGTGCCCCACTTCCGGCTGGTTTTGCCGGAAGTGGGGATTTTGACCTCAGATTTTAAAACTCTCCTACTCCATCCCCAGGGACGCCTTCACCGACTTCCCATACTCCCGCGCTTTCTCCAGCACACGAGGCTCATCGACGGTCAGCAACTTCCGATCGCGCATCACCACACGCCCGCCAATCACTACCGTCTCCACGTCACTGCCTTTCAGCGAATACGCTATCTGCGCATAGATGTCATACATTGGCACCGCATTCGGCTCATCCAGGCTGATGATCGCCAGGTCGGCCTTCTTTCCCACTTCCAGCGATCCGATTTCTTTCTCCAGATGCACAGCCCGCGCTCCGTCAATGGTCGCCATCTCGACCACGGCCTTCGCATTCAGCGCCAGCGGATTCATCTTCGTAATTTTCGCCAGCTTCGCCGCCAGATCGATCTCTTCCATCAAGTCGAGGTCGTTATTGCTTCCCGCCGGACCATCCGTCCCCAGCCCTACCGCAACTCCCGCCGCTCGCATCTCCGGCACCGGGGACACTCCGCTCGCGATCATCATGTTGCTCGACGGATTATGCACGCAACCTACCCCGCGCTGCGCCAGCGTCTTTCGATCGGCCTCGTCCACAAAAATGCAGTGCGCCGCCACCACATCCGGCCCCAGCACGCCAATCTTCTGCAGATATTGCACCGGAGACATGCCGTTCGCCTTCTCGCTGTCCTCCCACTCCTTCTTCATCTCCGCCACGTGAATCAGGATCGGCGCATGATATTTTCTCGCCAGCCCCGCCGCATCCTGCAGCGTCTTCTGCGAACACGTATAAATCGAGTGCGGAGCCGGAGCCGCATGTATCAGCGGATCGCCCTGCCATTTCTTCAGGAACTTCTCGGTATACGCCAGCATCTCCGCTTCGCTCTTGTTGTCCGGCGCCGGAAAATCGATGAACGTTTCCCCCAGCACTCCGCGCATTCCTGCGGCCTTCGTCTCTTCCGCGACCGCATCCTCGAAGTAATACATGTCCGCAAACGTCGTCACGCCCGCGCGGATCTGCTCCGCCGCCGCCAGCCGCGTCCCCCAACGCACAAAGTCTTCATTGACGTTCTTTTTTTCGGCCGGAAAGATGTACTTGTACAGCCAGTCATTCAACGTCACATCGTCATGCAGCCCGCGAAACAGAGTCATCGGCACATGCGTGTGTCCATTGATGAACCCGGGCAGAACCAGACCGCCATGCGCATTAATCACCTGCTCCGCGTGATAGCGTCCTTCAACATCGTCCCTAGCTCCCACCGCCACGATCGAATCCCCGCGCACCGCAACGCTTCCATCCTGATAAATCGCTCGCGTCCCGTCCATGGTCACCACAATGCCGTGCGTAACGATCAAATCGACATCCTGCTTCGCCTGCCCGAAGCCCGCGAGTTGCAAAACAAAAATAAGCGAAACCAGAGTCAGAGGATGCCCCATCCTTGTCCTCCGGTTTTTGGAAGACAGGTTGGGGATTTTGATTCTCGATCTTCGACGATGTTTCACGGTTTCTCCCTCATATCTCATTTCGCCGCCACCCTCTTTAAATAGAACCGGAAGAAATCTTCCGAGTTCGACTCCAGACAAACCTGCGCATTCACGGGCCCCGGCTCCTCTCGCGTGAATCCCTTCTCATCCACCCGAATATGCATTCCCGTCACGGGACACAACTCCGGCTTCAACGCATACACCAGCGTCATCGGATCGAACAGCGTCGGCGTCTCCTGTCCCCAAAGGTGATACAAGATCGCCAACTGATCCGTCACCGCCGTCCCCTGGCTGAAAAGAAATGCCCGTTTCACTTCATCCAATTTCAATTGCGTCGAATCCAGCGGCATGACATAGAGCGGCACGCCCGACGCAAACAACTTCTGCGCTGACGCCACGTCATTCAAAATATTCCATTCCGGCATCGGAGGCACCGCCGGGGTGTATTCGAGATCACCATACCCGCGCCTCACCGATCCGCCCATCAGCACCACTCGCTTCAGTTTCCGAAACGTGCCCGCATCCCGATCGATGGCCGACCCCACATTCATCAGAGGCCCAATCGCAATCAGCGTGATCTCTCCAGGATATTTCCTGATCTGATCAAGAAGAAATGTCACCGCGTCCCCATGCGACGCCTTAACCAAATGTCCCTCTCCATATTTTCGTTGCGACATCGGATTCTTCGTGGCCGTCGCCTTCCCAGCCATCACCGGGATGTCCGCACGCCCCACTTCCCCCAGGAACCGGTCCGTGATCTTCGCCCGCGCTTCCGTATCCCCAAATGTTGTCGTCACTCCCAAAACCCGCAGCTCCGGACTTTTCACCGCCAGCGCGAGCGCAAACGCATCGTCCACGTCGTCCCCAATATCCGTATCAATGATCACTTTTTGCGGCTCAGCGGTCGCAGACTGTCCCCGGGCGATCGGCGCCCCAACGCACAATCCGAGACAAAGAAGCCATCTCGCCGCCAAATAACGAACTCGTTCACACGCCATCCGGTCCTCCAGCCTCGCGTTGTACCGGGCCGACCACGATAAACGAAATCAGGCTCTTCGTCGAAGTCGAACCAGGCATTTAGGAGGGTGCCTCCTCCGAACCGCCCGCCCAGAGCCACATACATGACCATCCCCCTTGACAGCCCTGTCATCCGGAGTGCAGACTCCCCCTACTGGGCAGATCGCCTTCACACGGCTGGCCTGCCCCACCCAGAGTTTCATCTCGAATTTCGGTTTGGTTCTGCGCCGCTTGCACCAGGGTTTGGGAAAACTCAGCGTACTCCGTTCCTCCCCCCGGCTGGAGTGCACCATCACGTACCGCCTTCGGACGGTCGCGCTAGTCTTTGGACTCGGCGCTGACTCGAAGACGGAACGCCGGTTTTTCGCAAGACCTAACCAGTATTTACGAGAGGACAACTTCCGATGCAAAAAGTTCTATACGCGGTCATCGTGACCCTGTTACTCGCCGGTGCCGTATATGCCCAAGATGAACACGAACTCGACGCCCAAGACGCTCCAGCCTCGCACCCTTCGCGCTCGCTCGGTACCGTTACTGCGTCGTCCATCACCTGTAAGAGTGGAGGGATGACCGGTGCCACTTGCCAGCAACTGCTTGTGACTTGTCCGAGCGTGCCTAACGTCTACGCCTATATCAAGACCAATACGCCTTCGAATCCAATCGGTACCGTTCTTTACGGGACTGGCACCGATGGCAACGGCAACTACGACGCGATTTTCACCTACGGCAAGACTGCCGTGCAGAACGTCTATAACGCCGGATTCCGCACCGTCCAGATTTCCTGGGGCACTCCCTACAATAGCAATCAGCCCGGTGGATGGGTGGAAGGCCCCGGAGGGGTGCTCGCCGCATCCTGCCGCTGGGCCACTGTCGCGAACTACGTCTACACCAAGATTCAGAACAACACGAGCAAGCCCATGTGCGCGACTGCAAATAGCGGTGGCGCCGGCGCCCTCGCCTACGTTCTCTCGCAGTACCCCAACAACATCTCCATGGCGGAAGTCACCAGCGGACCACCGACCGCCCGCCTCGATTGGGGCTGCATGTGCAAGGAAGGCAAGCTAACGACATACTGCGGAAAGGGCTCACTGGGCACGTGTTTTGGAGTCACGGACGCCGCCGTCTGGGATCCCGCCTACACTCCCAATGCCTATTGCTCGAACGCGGTGAAGGGAACTCCGCCTCCCGGAGGCTCGACCTATTTTCTCGACGACAGCGTCGAAGCTCCCGGAGCTACCTACAACTTCTCCAAGACCTACGTGAACATAGTTTTCGGTGGAGAAGATACCAGCTCGGCGATTCCAATCGGCTTGGACTGGTACAACAAAATCACCAGCAAGAAAGAGCAGACCTGCGTTGCCGACGCTCCCCACTCGATCCCGAACGTACTCGATGGCGCGACCCAAATCGCCAACGACCTGATCGGCCTCTGCAAAGTCCAATAATCAAGTCGGGTGCCCCGCTTCCGGCTGGTTTTGCCGGAAGTGGGGACTTTGACTTTCCCGAGCCCCGTTGCCAGAGTGTGGACCTTATCTTTCAAGGAGCAGTGAAAGCGTGGCCAAGAGTCCCCTCGGGCAACGATAAATCGACTGGCTTTAGCCCTCTTATTCGTTTCGATGGAACTCTGCAATCACTTCAATTCCACCGACAATGTTCGCATTGAATTGCGGCAGCTCAGCAGCAGGAATCCAATATTCGCGATGATTCGAGCTTCCCACGACATGAATTTCGTAATTGCGCAGAAACTCTGTTCGCACGCTAAACCGCAAAACAAAGCCCGCAAATCCTGACCGCTCATCCTTCGTGTTCCAATCTCGCGCGATCTGAATCGCGTACTCCTCCGTCAGCACCGGATAAAAAATCGGCTGCTCCGGAAGCCGTGGCGGAAACTCAAGAAATCCACGCGCCCGTATCAGTTCCAGTTCACCCCTCCCTACGGGACGATAAAGTATTGTCAACCAAGCGCTCATAATCCCAGCATACAAGCGGGCGCCCACCCTTCTCGCGCTTTGTGCGAGAGGGTGGGATCTTTGACTCTACATGGGAACTTCTTAGTCCTTGCTAAGGAAAACCTCACATACAGAGGAATCCACTCACGCAGCGTTCTGATCAGCAATCTGGTGATGTGCCTCTAATTCCGGATCGGGGGACACCTCAGAACTCTTCTTCCGTTCCTTCCCCAGTTCCCCGTTGATCTCGGCCCCCACCAGCAGAATCCAGGATGTCCAGTAGAGCCACACCATCATCGCGATCAACCCGCCGATGGCTCCATAGGTCCGATTGAAATGCGCGAAATGACGGAAGTAAACACCCAGCAAGAGCGTGAGGACGTTCCACACACCGACCGACAACACAGCCCCAGGCAGTGTCGCCGCAAACCGCTGCTTCACATTGGGGGCAAGATAATACAGAACTTCCACCGCGAGAATCGTGAAGACGATGGCGATGGTCCATCGCAAAACCGGCCATAGCATCGCAAAAGTAGAAGACAGGGAAAGATGGTCCGCCAGCCAGAATCCGAAGTGCGGCCCCACGATCGTTACGATCATCGCGACGAGAAGTAATCCTCCCGTAATGGCCGCCAGCCCAATTGCCAGAAGTCGCGTCTTCCAGTACGGCCGATCGTCTTCGACCTCATACGCAATGCTCAGGGCCTCGATCATCGCATCGAAAGCGGACGATGCCGTCCATATGGTTCCGACCAAACCGAAAGAGAACCATGTTCCGTGATGCGAGGAGAGCACATCGCCCAGAACTGAATTCACTATGCGCATGCTGTCAGCGGGCAGTAAGCGCGCCATCAGGTTTAGGACTTGATTGAATAAATCGGGGAAAGGCAGGAACCCAAGCAATGCCGATAGGACGATCAGTCCTGGAAAAACGGACAACACAAACCAATACGACAAGGCAGCCGAGACCTGAAACGTGTGATGACGAATCAGGTCCTTGTAAGAGCGTTCAATCGCGTGTTTGAAGGCGGCAAACTGCACTAGGCGACGTTAGCGCTTTCAAAGGTCGCAAAGTATAGGCCGAAAACGGTATCTTTCGCCTAATCAGCTTCGCCGGTCACCTCTGTGTTCCGCCAGCCACGACGTGTCCCGGCTTCCTCGGCTCACGGGCCAGCGAATCGCGCTAACTCCCGCCAAATCAGTGCCCGCTCTGATGGTCCCCGTCCTGCATTTACTCAGGGTGCCGCGACCCGGCAGGAGGCAACCACCATGACCCGCATCAACGCTATTCGCAACACCGCAAGCTCAATCGCCTGGGGAAAGAACATCGCAGGCGATGTCAGCGCCTACATCTTCGCCGCTGTCTTGATCATCTGCTCCGTAACCGTCGGATGCTCCAGCGACAAGCCAAAACCTGTAACCTCGAACAACCAGATTCCCGTGACACAAACTCCGAGCCCCGCTCCAATGCCCGCTGCTGTGGCTCAGGCCGAGAGCAAGCCGTCTCCGAAGAAGACTGTCCAGCACAGAAAGCCGGCAACCGTGAACTACGCGGACAAATCCTATGGCGTAACCTTTGAATATCCACGCCGCTATGCGATCGAGACCGGAGACGCGGCCACGCAGCTTGTGGCTTCGAATCCGCTGCCCATGAACTTCGTGCAGCCCGGTGGAATCGCGCTCGCCGCAGTCGAATTGCCGGAGACCAACTACGTCAACACGGATTTCTCGTCCGCATTCTTCAACGTGAGCGTCCACAAGACTCTCAGCGCCGATCAATGCACCGAGTTCGCCGTTCCGCAGCCCAAGTCCGTGGCAAAGGCTGAGGAAAATCCGCCCGCACCTTCAACCGATATGTCGAAGCAGGACGTCGCCAAGCAAGACTCAACGCCGAAACCGGATTCTTCCTCGGCCTCGTCTCAGCCCGCGCTGAGCACTGAGCCCGCGCCTTCGAAGCCATCCGATGACTCGAACTTGGGCTCCAAGCTGCTGGTCGGAGACATGGAACTCCGCGCGACCGAAGCCGTCACCGGCGAAGGCACTCGGCAAAGCGACTCCAAGTACTTCCACATCTACCAGAGCGGAACCTGCTACGAGTTCGCGCTCAACGTTACCACCGACGCGTCCGAAGAAGGCCTCGTGAAGCACGTCGACCGCGACAAAGTCTTCAACCGCCTCGAACAGATTCTTTCGACGGTAAAGATAACCCCGGTCGCCGCGCCAGAAGTGGCTGCGGAGGCGCCAACTCCAACGCCTGCGGAGACACCCGCACAGTAGTTAACGTAATTGGGAGGTCGAAGCAGAAACACCTGATCCTGGCCGCGTAGCTTGCGGCTAGGATCGGTGCTTTGATGGGTCGGCTACGCCGCTCGCAGTTCCTGCGACGCCTTGCGATTGACCGAGGTTTGCCCGATCTGTGTCAGCTTCGCATCGGCCGCCTTCTCCTCGTTCAGCGTCTGTTCGAGCAACTGAGCCGCGTCGTTGAAGCCAAGTTGCTTGGCAAACGATGCCAGCGATCCGTAGGCAGCCATCTCGTAGTGTTCCACCAGATTTCCCCCCACAATGAGCGCCGCATCCCGGAGAGGCGAGCCTTCTTCAGTAGCGTCGACCATCTTATCGGCGGTATCGGTGATCTCGTCGATGATGTCGTTGTCCTCAGTCTCGGCCTCGATCCCAATGATGTGGAACACCTGCTTGAGGCGCTTCACGTGATTGGTGGTTTCCTGTAGGTGCTGCTGCAGTGCATTGCGCAATTCGGGCGAGGACGAAGCCTCGATCATGTTGGGGATGCCCTTCTCCGCCAGCTTTTGTTCGCAATCATAGGCATACTTCAGGCCGTTCTCGAATAACTCCCGTAGATTCTTGATCTTCATGTCCAACTCCTTTTTCTTAATGAGTTCAAACTTTCGTTGTGGTGGATTCAATCGCCGATGAGCAGAGCGGAGAGTATGCGCTTGAGATGACTGCACCGAGGAAGGCGTTGCCGTGTGTTTTCTCAGGATCGAACTATGTAGGCTGCCAGCATTTCCCCCAGTGCGGCTACACTTTTCCCGTTGCGCAAACTAGCATCCCGCAGTAGATTCTGGATATATTTACCCGCGCGCTTGCTTGGTCCAGAACGACTGGCGAGCGCATCCTGCGATTTCGTGCAAGATCGCAGTTCCAGCGGGCCTTCCGAGTGCGGCGGACTCCCGGTGAGTGGGCATCGAAACTACGGGCGGAATTCTGCCTTAACGAAAGGAAGGCATGACCATGCCGCGAAAAGCGAAGGCGCCTCTCTCTCAACCGATCTTTGGCGAACCGGTGTTCCAGGAAGAAGTCCCGACTCCGGACCCAGCGCAGTTCAAAGTCACCAACGACGACGAGAAGTTCTACACCAAGGAATTACAAGCCCTCCTGACCAAAGACGTCGTCTCGTTCGACAAGGCGACCGGCAATCCGGCGGATCTCTTTTCGCTAGCGGAGGCTTGGGGACCTCACGGCTCCGACATCATCAACTCCATCAACGCAGCCAAGAGCATCACGTTCCACATGATCGGCGACAGCGGCGCTTCGGCGCAGTCGAAGTACGCTTCCGAACTCAAGGTCGCCGACGCCGTGACCACCGACTTCCACACTTCCACCGCCGCAAACCGTCCGTCGTTTCTCTATCATCTGGGCGATGTGGTCTATAACTTCGGCGAATCCCTCTATTATTACGATCAGTTCTACGAACCGTTTCGCAATTATCCGGCGCCGATTCTCGCGATTCCGGGCAATCACGACTCGTTCATACTTCCCGGTACCGCGGCAGCCGACGATCCACTTACTATCTTCTCCCGCAACTTCTGCGGCACTTCGATCGTCGTCACCAAAGAAGCGGGATCGCTTCATCGCACCTGCATGACGCAGCCGGGCGTCTACTTCGCGCTCGATGCTCCCTTCGTCCGCATCCTCGGATTGTTTTCGAATGCTCTTGAAGATCCCGGCGTGATCTCCAGCGAAACAACCAAGGGCAAGGCAAAGTGGCCGACGGTTCCGGACTATCAGCTCGACTTCCTCACCGCGCAGCTACAGCAGATCAAGAGCAGTAACTATTCGGGGGCGGTCATCCTTGCCGTTCACCATCCTCCGTTCACCTATGGTCCGCAAGGTGGAGGCTCCGGAGGCGGCAAACACTACGGCAGCCCGATCATGCTGGCGCAGATCGATTCCATCTGCAAACAGACCGGCGTATATCCGCACGCGATCATCTCCGGACACGCGCACAACTACCAGCGCTTCACACGCACGCTGACTTTTGCGGGAAAGAATTACTCTGTGCCTTTCATCATCTGCGGAGATAGCGGCCACAACGTCAGTGCGCTGACGAGCGCCAGCTTCGGCAAGAAAGTTCCCGAGCCTGGAGATAACGTCGATGTCAGCTACATGGACGGAAGCAAGGTCGTCCAATCCACGGGCCTGACGTTGAACAAACACGATCAACTGAACTCGGGATACCTGCGCGTGTCGGTGACGTCGAAGCAGCTGACCATCATCTTCAATCCCGTCAGCAAAACCGGCACTCCCGTAAAGCCCGACACCGTGACGGTCGACTTGGCGTCGCACACAGCGTCGTAACTCAATTAGGCGAGGAACCAGCAAGTCGGAGAGAAAAAAGAAGAGGGGAAGGCAGGAGAACAAAGAGAGAAGGGCTGCTCCACGGACCGGAACTTGATTCTTGCCAGGCGTCACCCTGAGCGGAGCCGCCTTTCAGGCGAAGGGAAGGATGTGGGGTGCACCCTGGCATCGCCGATCGGAGTCCGCGCGAGATCCCTCCGCCAGCTGAAATGCGCCGGACGTTCGGGATGACGTCTTTGTGGTCCGATCCCCCAAGAATCAAGTCAATTAAATCTGTTAGAAAGCTCCCGGTCGCGCTACTACCTTAGCTGTGCAAGGATTGAGCTCAACCACGAGCGGGAACGTGACCCAGGATTCTCTTTACGAACAGGCAGCCGAGACCTACGGTCCGGCGCTCGACCGCCTCGCGCGCGCCTACGAACTTGATCCCGAGGCGCGGCGCGACCTTCTGCAGGAGATTCATTTCCAGCTGTGGAGCAGCTTCGCCTACTTCGATCAGCGCTGCTCGCTGAGAACCTGGGTTTACCGCGTCGCTCACAACATCGCCACCGGGCACGTCATCCGGCAAAGCCGCCTGCGGGAGAAACTGGTCACCATCGAAAACATCGAGACCATCCCGGGCAGCGATCACATCGAACTCGCTGCCAGCCGCTCACAGGCGCTTGAGCGGGTCTCAACCCTCATCCAGCGCCTCAAACCTATCGACCGCCAGATCATCGTCTCCTATCTCGAAGACATGGACGCGAATTCGATCGGAGAAATCACCGGACTCTCTCCCGCCAACGTCGCCATGAAAATCCACCGGATCAAGAACATCCTCAAACGCTGGTTCGGAGAAACAAAGCACGGAGAAGGAAAGTCCGCAGAGAGAAACGCCGGCGCCGAAAATCCCGCCGAAGGAGGACTTCATGCCAACTGACTTCCCCATGAACGATCCGCAAGATCTTTGGAAAAATCAACTCACGGAGGCCTTCAAAATGTCCGCAGAACAACTACGCCATAAATCGCAACAACGCCAGAATAGAGCGCGCTTCGAAGCGGTAAAGTCGATCATTGCCGGATTCGTCGTCTGCGGCTTCTTCGCATTCGCTTTCACCAGGACTCACGAATGGATCCCGCGCCTCGGATGGGCCGTGCTCAGCCTCTGGGGCATCTATCTCGCCTATCAGGCCTATAAATGGATCTGGCCGGCGCGCGTGTCGCCCGATGCCGCATTCAACACCACGTTCCAGGCTTACAAGAATGAACTCGAGAAGCAGCGCGACTACGTCCAGCACATCTGGAAAAGGGCGGGTTTGACTTTTTGTTTCCTGGGCATGGCGATCGCCGTGATGCCGATGGTGATCAAGACGTTCGTCGCACCGCATCTCTTGCTCAATTGGTTGCCGGTCGCGGTGCTTCTCGCCGTGTGGTTCGCGGTGTTTCTCCCGACAAGAAAGCGACGACAGCGGAAGCTGCAACAGGAGATCGAGGAATTACGCACCTTCGAACGAGGAAGCCAAGCCTAAGAGTTACCCGAACTAAAGATAAGAAGGACTGCCCCGCCCGTCGCGATTTTCGACGGGCGGGTACCACGAAAAATGAACTTGATTCTTCCCGGTTGCTTCGCAGAGTGTCTGAAAATTGGGCGTCATCCCCGGAAGAAATGCGCCCTGGGCTCCACGTTTCGCTTCGCTTATTTCTTCTTCATAAACACGTGCGTCGCGTTCTCCCCTGCGACGATCTTATCGACGGCGAATCCAAGCTGGTGCAGATTCATTCCTGCAAACAGATTCTCTCCCTCGCCCAGCAGGACTGGCGACATAGCCAGATGCATCTCGTCGATCTTTCCAGCGGCGAGATACTGCCGAATGGTGGACACTCCTCCACCGATGCGCACATCCTTGCCGCCCGCGGCCGCTTTCGCCTGCTCGAGCGCCGCGTTCACGCCCTCCGTAACAAAGTGAAATGTCGTCCCGCCTTCCATCTCCAGCGGCGCGCGCGCGTGATTCGTCAGCACGAACACAGGCACCTGATACGGAGGATTCGGCCCCCACCACCCATTCCACAAATCTCCGGTTGAAGGATCAACGACCCACGGTCCGCGCACCGGACCAAACATGTTGCGCCCGAGGATCCACGCGCCGAGATTTTCAAACGACTTCGCGGCGACCTCATTGTCGATGCCAGTCGTCCCGCCGCTGTCGCCGCTCATGTTCGGGTGTCCAGTCATCTTGTTAAAGACTTCCGTGTGAAAAAACCAGTTGTGCAACTCGGTCCCGCGCACGCCGAGAGGATTCTGCAAGTCCTGGCGAGGTCCGGCGCCGAATCCGTCTGTAGAGATGGAGAAGGAAGCTACTTTGACTTTAGGCATGGGAGCTTGGCTCTTAGCGTTTTCCGGCCACCGGTTCGTTATGGTCGTAGCTGATGACCACTGTCAGCCACCACCGTCCGCCATCATACTTCCACAATTGCACGAACTTGGCATCGCCTTGGCCGTTATCGATCCCAGGATGGCTGAACCTGTGCACGCCCGTCTCCAGCGCGCCGTAGTTCTTCATCGGAAATACCTCAACGCTCACCAGGTCACGGTGCACCTTGCCACAAATGTTCTGCTTGATCGCCGTTACTAGTTGCTCCCGCGTCATCGGCCCGCCCCCAGTCTGATCATGGTAGAACTCCAGATTTTCGGGAAGGAACGAGCCGAACTTCTCCAACTCGCAGTCGTTGTAGGCAGCGAACAAATCAGCGTCGAGCCGCTTCACAGTCGTCGTCAGGTCGGCGAGCGACATATCTTTCGGATCTTTCGTCGCCTGGACCGATGGTACCCCAGATTCGTTAGCGTTCTTGGAACTGACTTGTGCAAAGCCCACGGTCCCCATGACCGCCAATAGAACCGCCCAAAACGACCAGCCGCTCATCTTTTTCATCATTCCCTCCGTCCTAGACGATACGGAGACGCCCCACCCGATGTTCCCGCTGAGAGTCCGCCGGGTACAAAGTTCAAGCCAAAGGGGGGCTTGAGTGGGTCACCCCGCCTCGTTACTTGGCCTTTGCGACAATCCTTTCCGAAGGAGGACAAGAGAGTAGGATTGCAATGCGAGGAGAGTATTTGGTGAACGTCCAGAAGAATCCGCGTCTAGAAATGACCCGAAGACTGCTGGGTTCTTCCGCGATCATTGCTCACGAGGATGGGGCAAAGGATATCGACGTCAAACTGGATGTTGCGGGCTTTGTACGTCGTCTTTTGCTTTTTGATACCTATATTTTGTACTCAGTCCGCTTAAAAGAGATACCGGAACTGGTACGACACTTCGGCTACGAAGGCACTCTGGCTTTGCTCTCAAGCGGTGCTCTAGAAATCCGTTGTGAATGTGCTCAGTATGCGGAAGGCCAATTTGGAACACCACCCTGTGCTCCGCTCACATTTCAATTCCATGTGATAGAAGCCCATGGACGAGACAAGTATCTCATCGACAATCTGAAGGAAGTGAATCGAACTCCAGCCTTGAGTTCGAGAGAGTTGACGGCCTTGAGCGAAGCGGTCGTGCGGGCTGTCAGACAACCGGATAATCGCAAGATGTTCAGAGACTTGGTTGCACCGACATTTGAGGGTGACGTACTTCAGAATACGAAGCTGCTGAAGGCGGCGATTCGTTTCGTACTAGAAAAGGAAAAAGGAATAAAAGCCGTCCCTGAATTTGACATTCGCTTCCACAAAGTTGGCGATGATCGTTACAGGGCTGAAACAAGTCTGACCCGACAATTGGCCCTGAGCACAAATGAGATACATGAAGTGATGAAGGCTTCGCTGCTTGGAATCGCCGGGGTTGATCAGCGCCTTGGGGAGATGGATGCCCATATGTCACTTTCTGGTTTCACTCTCGAAGAGGTGCCACTCTTCGGCAGCAAACTAGATAGCCTCGCACAGGCAGTCAGTTCACAACGAACCGAGGAGCGGTTTCAGCGCGTGGTCGCAATTGCGGGACTATCGGATGTCCTTTCGCACTCTCAAATCGACGCGGAGAAGTTGTTGGAAATACGCAATCAACCGGAGGCTATGGAGTTTCGGGCTTGGCTTTCGGGAATCGATAACTACAGTGACTCGGAGATCAGCGACCTCGTTGCGAGCTTAAACTCGAAAATTGGACTGCTTGCACAAACCACCGGAGGGAAGGCGTTGAGACTTGCGGTGACAGCGGTCGTCAGTGCCCTCCCACCTCACATTGGCATCCCGGCTGGTGTCGCGCTTGGCACTCTGGATCAGTTCGCATGGGACATGTTCGCCCGGAGGTCAGGCGTTTCAGCGTTTATAAATGAACTCTATCCGTCAGTCTTCGGCACACCGTAGAAAGTGCTAAAGCAGTAACCCAGTAAAAAGGAAAAGGCCGTCGAGATTTCTCTCAACGGCCTTTATTAATGCCGGCAACTACCTACTCTCCCACACACTTTCGCGTGCAGTACAATCGGCCCAGCGGGGCTTAACTTCCGTGTTCGGGATGGGAACGGGTGGATCCCCCGCGGTATGATCACCGACAACTTGAGGCGCTTTCGCGGCGTCTGAGCCGCGAGCCGAAATCCTGAGCGTTTTTCGCGAAGGATCTCTACGCCATCTCGGTGTCGCGTTTAAGCGACGAACTTGTAAAAGATCCTGAGAACGATCTCTCACAGCTGAATAGATTGGGTGTGGCTTACTTTCTTGTGGTTTACTTCCGATTTCTGCCACTTATTACTTCGGCTAGCTTTATAAAAGCTCATCGGCGCAACAGCTTCAGTTATTGCTTCTCAGTCATTCAGGTTCTAACGACATCCAAACAACTTGCTAATTCCAGTTCAGGTTCTAACTGAGAACTGGCAACTGAGAACTGACAACTGTTTTCTGCACCGAGTAAATTTTATGGTCAAGCCGAACGGGCGATTAGTACTGGTAAGCTACACGCATTACTGCGCTTCCACCTCCAGCCTATCAACCAGGTAGTCTTCCTGGGCCCTTCTTATCCCTTACGGGTTGGGAGATCTCATCTTGAGGAGTGCTTCCCGCTTATATGCATTCAGCGGTTATCACAACCGAACTTCGCTACCGAGCGGTGCCATTGGCATGACAGCTCGAACACAAGAGGTTCGTCCATCCCGGTCCTCTCGTACTAAGGACAGGTCCTCTCAAATCTCCTGCGCCCACAACAGATAGGGACCGAACTGTCTCGCGACGTTCTGAACCCAGCTCACGTACCGCTTTAATAGGCGAACAGCCTAACCCTTGGAACCTTCTACAGCTCCAGGATGCGATGAGCCGACATCGAGGTGCCAAACCGGAGCGTCGATATGAACTCTTGGCTCCGATCAGCCTGTTATCCCCGGCGTACCTTTTATCCGTTGAGCGATGGCCCTTCCATACAGAACCACCGGATCACTAAAGCCTACTTTCGTACCTGCTCGACTTGTTGGTCTCGCAGTCAACCACGCTTATGCTTTTGCACTCGTCGGCTGATTTCCAAACAGCCTGAGCGTAGCTTCGCGCGCCTCCGTTACAATTTAGGAGGCGACCGCCCCAGTCAAACTACCCGCCTTACCATGTCCCTCTCCCGGATTACGGGAGTAAGTTAGAACCACAGATCTCGCAGGGTGGTATCTCACCGTTGGCTCCTCCAAGCCCGAGAGCCTGGAATCAAAGCCTCCCACCTATCCTGCGCAGCAAGGGCCATAGTTCATGGTAAAGGTATAGTAAAGGTGCACGGGGTCTTTCCGTCTAGTTGCGGGCAACCGGCATCTTCACCGGCACTACAAGTTCGCCGTGTCAGTCGGCAAGACAGTCGCACTTTCGTTACGCCATTCGTGCAGGTCGGAACTTACCCGACAAGGAATTTCGCTACCTTAGGACCGTTATAGTTACGGCCGCCGTTCACTGGGGCTTCAGTTCGAAGCTTCACCTTGCGGTTGACCTCTCCCTTTAACCTTCCAGCACCGGGCAGGCGTCAGCCCCTATACGTCGTTTTCGACTTTGCAGAGACCTGTGTTTTTGTTAAACAGTCGCAGTGCGCATTTCGCTGCGGCCCCCTCGAGCTTGCACTCTACCGGGGCACCCCTTCTCCCGAAGTTACGGGGTTATATTGCCGAGTTCCTTACCAACTGTTCTCACGAGCGCCTTTGGATATTCTCCTCGTCTACCTGTGTCGGTTTGAGGTACGGTTCCCTTACTTTCTCCTTAGAGGTTTTTCTTGGCAGTGTGGAATCGGCAGCTTTCCTCCATACGGAGTACTGCTTTGCGTCTCAGTGATAACTTCCTGACGGATTTTCCTATCAGAAACACCTTTCACGCATCGACCGTTATAGCCATAGAACGGCCTGCTTATCCTACTGCGTCACCCCATCGTATTAACGAAAACAAGGGAGGTCCGGAATATTAACCGGATGTCCATCGGCTACGCCTTTCGGCCTCGCCTTAGGGACCGCCTGACCCTGAGCGGATTAACCTTTCTCAGGAAACCTTAGACTTTCGGCGCGGAGGGTTCCCACCTCCGTTATCGCTACTTATGCCGGCAGGGTCTCTTCTCAACCGTCCAGTAGTCCTCTCGGTCTACCTTCAAACTGTTGAGAATGCTCTCCTACCACGCATGGCTGTTACACCATGCATTCGCTGCTTCGGTAACAAGCTTTAGCCCCGTTAAATTGTCGGCACCGGACCGCTTGACCAGTGAGCTATTACGCTTTCTTTAAAGGATGGCTGCTTCTAAGCCAACCTCCTGGCTGTCTGGGCGTTCCGACTTCCTTTCCCACTTAGCTTGTATTTTGGGACCTTAGCAGGCGATCTGGACTGTTTTCCTCTCGACGACGAAGCTTAGCCCCCGCCGTCTGACTCCCGGATTGGTTGTTCAATGGCATTCTGAGTTTCGTTGGGTTCTGTAAGCTGGAAAGCCCCATAGCCCATCGAGTACTTTACCACCACGACAAATCATCCGAGGCTAGCCCTAAAGCTATTTCGGAGAGAACGAGCTATCACGGAATTTGATTAGCCTTTCACCCCTACCCTCAGCTCATCGGAGCTTTTTTCAACAAACACCCGTTCGGCCCTCCAGTGGGTGTTACCCCACTTTCAGCCTGGCCAAGGGTAGATCATCCCGCTTCGCGTCTATTCCTGCCAACTCAAGCGCCCTGTTCGGACTCGCTTTCGCTGCGGCTCGCTTTCGCTTAACCTTGCTGACAAGAATAACTAGCCGGCTCATTATGCAATAGGCACGCGGTCAGACTTTCGGCTTGCGCCGCATAGTCCTCCCACCGTTTGTAGGCACACGGTTTCAGGTACTATTTCACTCCCCTCGCAGGGGTTCTTTTCGCCTTTCCCTCACGGTACTGGTTCACTATCGGTCAGAAGCTAGTATTTAGCCTTACGGAATGGTCTCCGTAGCTTCCCGCAAAGTTTCTCGTGCTCCGCGGTACTCAGGTATCGGCTTCGAGTTCAGTTCGTTTTCACCTACGTGGCTATCACACTCTATGGCCCCTCTTTCCAGAGGGCTTCGGTTAACGACTGAATTGGTAACTCTACTGTTGCCGACCCTACAACCCCTGCATGACCCGAAGGTCGAACAGGTTTAGGCTGTTCCGATTTCGCTCGCCACTACTCTCGGAATCGAGGTTTCTTTCTTTTCCTCCTGGTACTGAGATGGTTCACTTCCCAGGGTTCGCTCGTGCGTGACTATGGATTCATCACGCCGTACGGGGGTTTTACCCCCGTGGGTTTCCCCATTCGGAAATCCCCGGATCAAAGCCTGCTTGCGGCTCCCCGAGGCTTATCGCAGCTTGCCACGTCCTTCTTCGCCTGCTTCTGCCAAGGCATCCACCATGCGCCCTTAGTAGCTTGACCACAAAATTAACTCGACACACGGCAGCTTGACCTCACTCGCAATCACAACCGAAGTTGTCATTCCGAGCAAAGCGAGGAATCAGCTTCTCCTTTCGGATCCGCAAAAACTCCTCAGCCACCACACGCCGATTCAATTCTATGGGCCTCTAAACCTGCTCCTCGCACGCTTGCTTTAACTCCAACGCTCCGCAGTTTTGCC
>CAWCCE010000013.1:0-209758 GCA_963793945.1 uncultured Acidobacteriota bacterium
TAAATTCGCTGAGCCATGCGTCCTGACGCTCAATAGAGGTTCGTCGAGCATCAGGTTCTTTGAAGCCGAAGTGGTGGAACGGTGCAGAGATGCTCACGATCCCGGGGTTCATGCAGCGAAAACAACGGAAGTGCCACGGGATGACGGTGCCGCGCAAATAACATGAGCGGCGATTCCCGCTCACGCCGTCCTCGGCAGGACGACCAGAGTATCCGCGACCATGAGTTCATCGAGAATGCCTAAAAACAACAACGAACGGCACCGCACATCACGCATCGGTTGGTTACGCGCGGCAGTGCTGGGCGCGAACGACGGGATTCTCTCAACATCCAGTCTGGTCTTGGGTGTCGCAGCTGCGCACGCGACTCACAGCAGTGTGATGGTCGCAGGCGTCGCAGGCCTTGTGGCCGGGGCCATGTCAATGGCTGCGGGCGAGTACGTTTCTGTCCACTCACAGGCAGACACCGAAAACGCCGACCTCAAGCTTGAGCGTGCAGAGCTCAAAACGGACGACAAGGGTGACCATAAGGAGCTGGCGGCAATCTACGTCTCTCGCGGACTCGACCCTGTGCTCGCGAAACAGGTTGCTCAACAGTTGATGGCCCACGACGCTATCGGTGCACATGCCCGTGACGAACTCGGCATCTCCGAAGCTTTCCGTGCGCGTCCCATTCAAGCCGCGTTGGCTTCGGCTTGCAGTTTCGCCGTTGGGGCGGTCATGCCTCTATTGGTCGCTATCATAGCCTCGCCAGCAAGGGTTATACCGCTTGTCGCCGGAAGTTCATTGATATTCCTAGCGCTTCTAGGTGGCTTGGCGGCACGCGCGGGTGGGGCAGGCGTGATAGTCGGCGCCTTGCGCGTCACATTCTGGGGAGCTCTCGCGATGGCGGTGACCGCGGGAGTTGGGTCGCTATTCGGAACAGTTGTCTAAGCTCTAACCTGCCGAAGAGCGACATGTCACCGAATCCAACGCGATGGGATGCGCGGTGGTCAATCTTGATCAGTTTCGTATCACCACTTAAGACCATACTCGCTAAAGAACATTTTCGGATCGGGTTAGTTCGTCCCCGGCCTCAATCACAAAAGGAGTTGGCAATTATGGCAACGAAATTTACTCCACTGCATGACCGCATCCTAGTGCGCCGCGAAGAAGAAGTGGGAACTACGCGGGGAGGCCTCATCATCCCCGATTCCGCAAAAGATAAACCGCAGGAGGGCACGGTCATCGCTGTAGGTAACGGCAAGACCAACGAGGAAGGCAAATTATTCCCACTTGCTGTGAAGGAAGGCGACACCATTCTTTTCGGCAAGTACTCCGGCACAGAAATCAAACTTGATGGCGAAGACTTCCTCATCATGAAAGAAGAAGAAGTTCTGGGCATCGTCACGGGCACGGCCAAGAGAGACAGCGTCATACCTCGCGAGACCGCGGGTGCTCGCAAGTAAGGATTGCTGTCTCCTGTTCTGCACGATGGCGCAATCTCGTTTCAGCGTGTTTATAAGAGCAGCCGCCTGCAGCAGAACAGACTCTGGCCTTAAGCAAATTCTAACGGCGCCATTTTAAGGAGAAATCATCATGGCAAAGCAAATCGTACACGGAGAAGAGTCGCGGCAGGCGATTTTACGCGGCGTGAACTTGTTGGCGGACGCGGTGAAGGTAACTCTCGGCCCCAGGGGTCGAAACGTAGTTATCGAGAAGAAGTTCGGATCGCCCACGATCACCAAGGACGGCGTCACCGTTGCGAAAGAGATCGAACTCCAGGACGGCCTTGAGAACATCGGCGCTCAGATGGTTCGCGAAGTCGCCAGCAAAACGTCCGACGTTGCCGGTGACGGTACGACAACCGCGACCGTTTTAGCCCAGGCGATCTACCGTGAAGGCGTCAGGACCGTCGCAGCCGGCGCTAATCCCATGGCCATGAAACGCGGGATTGAGAAAGCTGTCGACGCGATTTGCGGCAACATTGATCCGAAGAGCGGCGAGCGCAAGAACGGCGAACTGGACAAGTTTTCGAAGCCGGTTACCGGCGACATGATCGCGCAGGTCGGCAGTATCTCTGCCAACAACGACTCGACCATTGGCCACATCATCGCAGACGCCATGAAGAAGGTTGGGAAGGACGGCGTCATAACAGTGGAAGAATCGAAGACTCTTGAGACGCAACTCGACGTTGTTGAAGGCATGCAGTTCGACCGCGGCTATCTCTCTCCGTATTTCGTCACTGATCCCGAGCGTATGGAAGTTGCATTCGAGAACGCATACGTCCTCATCCACGAAAAGAAGATCAGTTCGATGAAGGACTTGCTGCCGCTGCTCGAACAGATCGCCAAAGGCGCTAGGCCGTTCGTCATCATCGCCGAAGACATCGAGGGCGAAGCGCTTGCTACTCTGGTCGTCAACAAATTGCGTGGAACACTCCACGTTGCAGCCGTAAAGGCTCCCGGCTTCGGCGACCGGCGCAAAGCCATGTTGCAGGACATCGCAACCCTCACCGGTGGGAAGGCCATCACCGAGGATCTCGGCATCTTGCTGGAAAACGTGAAGATTGAAGATCTCGGTCAGGCGAAAAAGATCACAATCGACAAGGACAATACGACCATCATCGAAGGCAAAGGGAAGAAGGGCGACGTCGAGGGCCGCGTGAAAGAAATCCGCGGCCAGATTGAAAAGACCACGAGTGACTACGACCGCGAGAAACTGCAGGAGCGATTGGCGAAGCTCGTGGGTGGCGTGGCTGTGATCAAGGTGGGCGCGGCCACTGAGACTGAAATGAAAGAGACAAAAGCCCGCGTCGAAGACGCCATGCACGCAACTCGCGCGGCGGTCGAAGAAGGTATTGTCCCCGGAGGGGGAGTCGCTCTGGCGCGGTGCGCGACAGCGCTCAACAAGTTGAAACTGGAGAACGATGAGCAGATCGGCGTCAACATTGTGAAACGCGCTTTGCAGGAACCGCTCCGTCAGATTGCTGAAAACGCTGGCGAAGAAGGCGCCATCGTATTGGGCAAAGTGCTCGAATCGAAGGACCCGAACTTCGGTTACAACGCTTTGACAGGAGAGTATGAAGACCTGGTCAAGGCCGGAGTACTCGATCCGACCAAGGTTGTGCGCACAGCTCTCACCAATGCCGGATCTATCGCGGCGCTCATGCTTACCACCGAAGCTCTAATCGCCGACATTAAGGAAGAAACAACGGGCGCTCAGGCGGGTGGGCGTGGCGGCATGGGAGATGGGTACTAACAAGTAGCCCCGACGCCCACAATCGTTGAAGAGCTCTCCAGTTCCTAATTTTAAACTCTTTATAACTTCAGGAGATCGCAATCATGGGTAAGACTATCGGCATTGATCTCGGTACTACGAATTCGGTCGTAGCGGTTATGGATGGCGGCGAAGCCAAGGTCATCCCCAACGAAGAAGGCAGCCGTACGACTCCATCGGTCGTGGCTTTTACGAAGAGTGGCGAGATACTCGTCGGACAAGTTGCAAGACGGCAATCGACTACCAATCCAGAAAACACGATCTATTCGATCAAGCGTTTCATGGGACGCCGCCATAACGAAATTGGCGAAGAGTTGAAAATGGTGCCCTACAAGGTGGAGCCCGATGGAGACAACGTAGTAATTGTCGCTCAAGGCAAGAAATACACTCCGCCGCAGATCTCCGCCATGATTCTTCAGAAACTGAAAAAGGCCGCTGAAGACTACTTAGGCGAAAAAGTCACCGAGGCGGTCATCACCGTCCCTGCATATTTCAATGACGCGCAACGTCAAGCAACAAAAGATGCCGGGAAGATTGCCGGACTCGACGTGAAGCGCATTATCAACGAGCCGACGGCAGCTGCCCTTGCCTACGGCTTGGACAAGAAGAAGGACGAGACCATCGCTGTCTACGACTTCGGGGGCGGCACATTTGACGTTTCCATTCTGCACGTTGGCGAAGGTCTTATCGAGGTCGCGGCCACGAACGGGGACACGCATCTTGGCGGTGACAATATCGACCAGCGCCTGATGGATTGGCTGATTGATGAGTTCAGAAAAGAAGAAGGTCTCGACTTGCGAGCCAAGGGCAACGAGATGGCACTGCAGCGGCTGCGGGATGCAGCCGAACGCGCCAAAATCGAACTTTCTTCCACCATGGAAACCGAAATTAACCTGCCCTTCGTCACGGCCGACGCCAGTGGGCCGAAGCATCTCGTCAAGAAACTGACGCGCGCAAAACTGGAGTCGATGGTCGAGGATCTTGTTCAGCGCTCCGTGCCCCCGTGCAAACAATGCATGCAGGATGGCAGCGTCGATACCGGCAAGATCAACGAGGTTGTGCTGGTTGGTGGCCAGACGCGCATGCCACGCATTCAGCGGCTGGTGAAGGAACTGTTCGGCAAAGATGGCGACAAAAGCGTGAACCCCGATGAAGTAGTCGCAGTAGGAGCGGCGCTTCAGGGAGGTGTGCTCCAAGGTGAAGTGAAGGATCTTCTACTTCTGGACGTGACCCCGCTTACCCTCTCGATCGAGACGCAGGGCTCGGTATCGACGCCCATGATTCCACGCAATACAACGATTCCGACGCGCAAGACGGAGAAGTTTTCAACTGCTGCGGATAATCAGTCCTCGGTCGAGGTGCACGTACTGCAAGGCGAGCGCACTATGGCGGACCAAAACCGCACGCTTGGCAAGTTCCAACTGACTGGGATTCCGCCCGCTCCTCGTGGAATACCTCAGATCGAGGTCACATTCGACGTCGATGCAAACGGCATCCTGAACGTAGCCGCGAAAGACATGGCAACGGGAAAAGACCAGAAGATCACCATCACTTCGTCGTCGGGCCTGAGCAAACAGGACATCGAGCGCATGGCGAAGGAAGCCGAGTCCCACGCAACGGATGACAAAATCAGACGCGAACAGATCGAAGCGAAGAATCAGCTGGACTCCATGATTTACAACGTGGAGAAGATGCTGCGCGATCATGGCGACAAGATCTCGGGCTCGGAACGCGGGGAGGTTGAGAATTCGCTCGCCGATGCCAAGAGAGTCCTGGAGTCCGCCGACAAGCATCAAATGGACGAAGCTCGGGAACGTCTGACGCAGGTATCGCACAAACTCGCGGAGCAGATGTACAGCAAAGCACAGCCGCAAAGCGCGTCTGGCGCTGGTACGAGTGGCGGCGCCAATTCCGCAGCCGGTGGCCAGCCCCACCGAGACGAGGGCGTGATTGACGCTGAGTACACAGACGTTGAGCAAAAGAAATCCGCCTAGTACCACGTCCGCATTGTCGTAAAGCGCAGACCTAGGGAGTGCGTTGTGACGACGAGAGCAATCCACTGCCGCTGTGAAGAACGATGATTTGTCTGCCCGGGCCTGAGCAGACCTTTCGCCATCCTGCATAGACGATCGAGCAAGATCCGCAGCACCTTTGTACAAGCGGACTCCAACCTTGGGACCAATCCTGGGTTGTGGAGAACAATATGACAAAATTAGCAGCCGATTTCTCCGAGAATACAGATTCGACCGATAACCTCGTTCGTGATCTCGAGGAGAGTGGATATCCTGTGGATGGGGCGAAGGAGCAGTTTGCCCCGCAACCAGACAGTCTGACAGCGGAATCAGATAGATCTGAATTCGTTCTGGCACGACCCGAAGGTGCGCACAAATAACCATTGTCGCAACCGAAAAATGCTGGCGGGGTGGGCGCGATAGGGCGCGTTTCCAAAACAATCGTAGCCGATTCATCGTTACACAGTTCTGAAAATGTCCGGGCTTACTGTCACCTTGTGGGCTACAATGTAGTCGAACGCGGGGTTGGAGGAGGCGCTTATGTCTCTGCTTCGCGAGTCCGAAGGTTCAACCAACATCGCCCGCCCAAAGCCGATTCGTCGGATATCTGCAGCAGCCCAAAATTCCACGCCAGTACGCCGTGTTTCGAAGAACGGCCGTGAGTTCGATCCGCATGCGTTCCTCGCTACCATCGGCGAGGGTAGAAAAGCCATACACTTTCTGAAGAAGCAAACCATCTTTGCGCAAGGGGATCGAGCGGATGCCGTGTTTTATCTGCAAACGGGCAAGGTAAAACTCACTGTTGTCTCCAAAACTGGCAAGGAAGCGACGATCGGAATATTAAGCGATGGGAGCTTTTTCGGCGAAGGTTCGCTGGCTGGCCAACCGCTTCGTATGGGTTCGGCAAGCGCAATGACAGATTGTGCTGTGATGCGAATCGACAAGAAAGCCATGGTGGATGTGCTTCATCGGGAACACGAGTTGTCCGATCTTTTCGTATCGTATTTGCTCGCGCGCAATGTCCGCTACGAAGAGGATCTGGTCGACCAACTCTTCAATTCCAGTGAAAAGCGACTGGCCAGAGTGCTTCTTATGCTCGCTCATTTTGGCAAAGACGGTGTTCCTGAGACCGTGATTCCGAAGATCAGCCAGGAGAGCTTGGCGGAAATGATCGGTACGACCCGCTCGCGAGTGAGTTTTTTTATGAACCGGTTCAGGAAATTGGGATTTATTCACTACAACGGCGGGTTGGAAGTCCACAGCTCACTTCTCAGTATTGTTCTCCACGATTAGCTCTCGCCTTGCAGCTAACCGCACCCAAATCTCTACATCGCGTGGTCGTCGGCTATCCGTGTCGATTATCAGAACTGAGCAGTTTGGATCAGCCAAACCACTCTCTCCACGCCCATTCTGTAATCAAGTGGCTGAACTGTCGAGCGAAGAGCAGATCTGGGCTCTCGGAAAGAAATGCGTGGATACGCCTCGTAAGAGTAATAAGCCGACACCTAGACTGCGTAATGCTCCCCAACCGCCGCTGTCACACCGCGGGGCACCGCCTGATTCAGACCGTGCAAAGAAGCCACCGCTTGTCGACCCTTCCGGTAGAGGCGGGGACTTGAGTCCAGGAGATCGCGTCGAAGGTCTGGGCGATTTCGGAATGCCTACTGGAGAATTTGGCACAGTTCGACAAGTTAATGAGGATGATGCTCTCGTCAAATGGGATGACGATGGCCGTATGAGAGTTCACAAACCGTCGCTCAAGAACGTGTAGGCAGCAAACAGAAGAACAACGATTAGCTGTCTACTCCGACCTCGGAGTATCACCGCATCTTACAACCATGCACGTTCCTCACTCCGGTTGACTCAAGGTGATATTGAACCCATCTCTTCAATTCCAGCGAAAAGGGGACTACCTCTGGTTCTGCTATAACCGACTCAAGTTGGAGGGGAAAGATTGTTGTTCTGCACGATTAGCTTCTGCGCCTCAACCGCCAGCCGAGGACCGATCCGGCGCAAGAAGGATTAGGGAACAATCACTACCGATCCCTGTTCTGTTTCTTCTTTCACAGCCAGGAGCGCCTTATTCGCATCATCGAGCGCGAATATTGTAGTGTTCGGACGAATGTGCAGGTCATGAGCGATCTTGAGAAAGTCGCGCGCGTCCTGCCGCGTCATATTGGCTACACTGCGGATCTGACGCTCGCCCCACAGTAGCTTGTCATAGTCAAAGGCCGGCATATGATCAAGATGGATGGCGTTAATGGCAACCACACCACCCTTCCGCAGACTCGCCAAGGCGCTGACTACTACTTTTCCGCTGGGTGCGAATGAGATTGCGCGGTCGAGCGTCACCGGTGGCATTTCATCTTCTTTGCCAACCCAGGTCGCACCCAGCGACGCTGCGCTCTTTCGATGAGATTCACCTCTGGTTACGACATAAACCTCGCATTTCCACGATTGCAAAATAGCGATCGCCAGAGTTGCGGAGCTGCCAAAGCCAAAGAGTCCAACTCGCTCGCCCTTCTCAACTCCCGCTATCCGTAAACTGCGAAAGCCAATGATACCGGCGCAAAGCAAAGGAGCGACATGTGCGTCGTCCAGGCCAGGGGGCAACGGGAAAGCGAAGTCCGCGCGCACAAGAACATATTCGGCATAGCCACCATCCACGCTGTATCCGGTGAAAGTAGGCTTGTCGCACAGATTCTCCATGCCGTGATGGCAGAACGAGCAATCGCCATCCACGCCTCCCATCCAAGAAACGCCGACACGGGTTCCCGCCGGTAACTTCTGGGTCGCGCCTTCGATTACTTCTCCGACGATTTGATGGCCCGGAATCAGGCGCGGCCGAAGCGGCGGAAGATCTCCTTCAACAATGTGAAGGTCAGTGCGACACACTCCGCAGGCGACGACCCGCAATAACAGATTGCGCGCTTTCAGTTGTGGACGGGGTACATCTTCGACATGGAGAAACGATTGGGGCGAAGTGTGAGTTGAAGAGAAAATAGCAGCTTTCATTTGTCTTGGCTCTCCGAGTCTGGGTCCGCCGCACCGAATCTGAACTTCGCACAGATGCGAATCTACTTGCAGATGGATGCCGGTGTTGAGCAAAACGGAACAGATTGTTGCTGTCGTCAATGCAATCCTGACCACAGCTTCTTGGGAAGGTTACGAGACTGTCCCAAGCCCTTGCGAAAAAGGTGTCTGGATCGCGAGATTTATCACTTTATCTAATGGGCGGAGGGACCCTTCACTCGTGCGGCGGTTACTTCAGAAGGAAATAACGTGATTCGCCATGGAACGCATCCCGCGCATCACTCGGGCGCAATCGATGGTCGCCCTGTCCAGTTACAACTAATTCGAAACTTGAAAAGAGGCACGTCATGGCAACCAGAAAGATGAATGCAGCAGTGGTCGAGAATTTCGGAAAGCCGCTTGTGCTTCGCGAGTGGGACATCCCCACTCCGGGAGTTGGACAGATCGTGGTGAAGACGGAGGCGTGTGGCGTTTGCCACACCGACCTCCACGCCGCAGACGGAGATTGGCCGGTCAAGCCTACGCTTCCGTTCATTCCCGGCCACGAAGCCGTCGGCCTGGTCTCCGCAGTTGGAGCAGGAGTAACCATTGTCAAAGAGGGCGACCGTGTCGGTGTGCCGTGGCTCTACTCTGCCTGCGGTCATTGCGAGTACTGTTTATCGGCCTGGGAGACAGTCTGCGCCGAAGCGCAGTTCGGCGGCTACACAAAAAACGGGGGCTTCGCGGAATACGTACTCGCCGAACCGGATTATGTGGCACATATCCCAAAAGGCCTGGCGCCGGCCGAAGCTGCACCACTCATTTGCGCCGGCATAACGACCTACAAGGGAATCAAGCAAACAGGGGCGAAGCCCGGTCAATGGATCGGAATTTCAGGTTGCGGCGGCCTCGGACACCTTGGTATTCAATATGCCAAGGCGATGGGTTTGCTGGTCTGCGCGGTCGACATCGACGACCGCAAATTAGCGCACGCGAAGAAACTCGGGGCCGATCTCATCATCAACGCAAAGCATGAGGATCCGGGAGCAGCAGTAAAGAAAGGTACAGATGGCGGAGCTCATGGTGTTCTGATTACGGCACCGTCACTCATCGCATTTAAGCAAGGAATCGGCATGACCCGGAAGCGCGGAACGTGCGTGCTAGTTGGGCTGCCACCGGGGGAGTTTCCTGTACCTCTCTTTGATGTAGTGGCCAACTGCATCACCGTTCGAGGTTCTTTCGTCGGAACCCGCGAGGATATGGCCGAGGCGCTCGACTTCGCGGTCAAAGGCAAAGTGAAAGCAGACATCGAGCTTCAGCCGCTATCAGCGATCAACGAGATCTTTAAACGCCTTGAGCACGGGGACGTTCCCGCCCGCGTTGTCCTCGATTACAACACAGCAGTGCAATCCGAGCACCGCCCCGCCAGAGCAAGAGAGCTCGTGCACGCTTAGTGCTTGAGAGACCGGTAGTGGGCTGTGAAACAGCCCACTACCGGCTACGCGATTTCTCCCACCTTCTCTCACTTTGGCAGCGGTATCTTTTCAAGAGGAACTTCTCAACCGCCGGAGAGAAGCCGCTTCAGGGCGGAGTGTGTACGCGCGCCTAAGAAGACGCGGTTGGTTTGCGCTTGTACTGATAATTAGGACGCCGCAAATTGATCCGGTCTTGTGCCACCGATGTTCCGAAATCAATGCAAGTCTCGACACTCGTTCGCTGTCCTTTAACTGTCCAATAAGGATTCCTTAACCCTACTTACAAGGCTTTTCAAGGGTCACCCGCGTCTTGTAAGTTATTGAAAACAATAGTATTTTGGACTCATAACCTAACGATCCTTAAGGTTCCATGTCGTTCCCTAAAGATGAGAATGCTCGCAAACGACCGGAATCGGGGGCCCAATTGGGGCAAGGAGCTCAAACTGATCTGGAACTTGACTGTCCGTTAGCTGTCCAACAAGGGTTGCCAGTAAACAATGAGATGTTAACCCAAAGGTCAGCGGTTCAAATCCGCCCCCCGCAACATGAACACTACTGCCAAAAAAGCAGTGGCCTTCGCCTGTTTAGAGAGGCGTCAATTCTTTAGAAACGCCCCTCTAAACGTCCTACAAGCGCGTTTTGTCATGAACAGGAGCTGTATTGCCCTCTACCGTGACAGCGAAATCTTCAACCGTAACTAACTGAAAAAACGCGGCACGGATGGCGCTACAAAAACGTTTTAATGCCCCTCGGAAACAGTTCGTGGACTGTTAATGGACCATGGAATTTGGGTGCTCTTCGAAAACAGGTTCCTCCCAGGACAAAATGACGCGTCGCCGGCTAGGCTACGCTCGTTGTCCCGGTAGACTCTTGTGCCTTTACCAACGGTACGTCGACCAAGTGCTCACTCAAAAACCACACCTGAAGCTCGTTTCGTCGAAGCACCTCGCTGACAACGAGATCGTTTGTACCGTCATCCCCAATTGCAGACGCCCGGCGTGCCAGCTTTCGAGCTTCGCCAATGATCGCTTGGTGCGCATCGAGTAATCGCGACAACTGGACCGGAACTTCTTCGCGACCGCGAGGAGGACGATCGATCTGTGTTGTCTCCGCCACATCTGCGGCCATGGCCAAACTGACCCCACCGAGGAGCTGGATTCTTTCGGCGATGGAGTCGACAAGTTCGACTTGTTCGTCGTAGTGCTTGTCGTAAAGCAAGTGAAGTTGATAAAAAGTGGGACCAGCGACCTGCCAATGGGATTTCTTGTATAGATCGCGAAGTGTCATCGTGTCCGCGAGCAGTTGGTTTAACTGTTCGGTCATCTCCAGGCGTACCGGCTCTTCGAGTTCGAGCGGCAGGGCATGATTTACGGTTCCGTAGGGCTGGATTTCGCGTGCACGTTGATGAAGACGCGGTTGGGCGTTGATGTGGTCGGCAGTTTTAACGTCAGTCTGCTTTTTACCCATGGTTCTTCTCCTTCTGATTCGTAGATTGTTTACGAACGACGAGCGATGCCCAAACTCCGGCTGGCGGTCCCTATTCCGCGACCTTCGCCGCCAATGACTCGACTACAGCGATGGTCTGCATCAGATCTGGTGGCAAGCTATACCGTGTTTGCAGATAGGCCGTGCTGTTGTAAGAGACCCAGACCTCACCGTGAAGGTCTTCCCAGATCAGAATCTTAAGAGGAAGATCGATGGCTATACTCGGGACGGCCAGCATCAAGGGTGTGCCGGCTTTGGGGCTCCCAAAGATCAGCAGCTTGGTGGGAGGCATTTTCATCCCCGCTTTTTCGGCTTCCCCGCTATGGTCGATTAGAGCAAACAGTGTGACTCCCTTTGCCTTCAGAATTTCCTTGAGCTTTTCCACTGTCTGGTCCACTGAATAATTGCAGGGCGTACTGATAATCCCCTGTCCCGTAGCGACCGTCATAGATAGCCCCTTCCTGTTCCGGGATTCCAAACCAATCCAACAGAAGACACAAACAATCGCAGATTGAATCTAAAGATGAGTCACCACTCGGTTGGTGGCTGCCTCGTGTCTCCGTACGGGCCGATCCAGAGTGCCAGCTGCATCTGAATTGACTTACACCATGCCAGATGCATTTTTTCCACATCTTCGGCGGAGTTCCCCCTCGCCGCGAGATACGGTTTGATGGTCTCATTCATGACCGCGACAAAGGTCATAACGTCGCGGAGCGGCACAAACGGGGTTGATTGAACTCCGTCAACCTGGTTCTTTCTGGCACTCGTGTGTCGGAGCGCAATCTCCTGCTGATAGTTGATCCAGTCCTGATCGTAGGGCCTTAGACAAGTGTCCAGGATCCATTGCTCAAAGCGGAGGTTGCTTTTCGCCAAGTACTCGGGGATCGCGGTCCCCTCCGGAGAACGAGAATGTCTGGCGAGGTTCGGGATGCTGGCAATGATGCCACTGCGCCAATGATCCACGATCTGCTTCGTCTGACCGGCGAGCACTTCGCCGGCGAGCTGCAGATAGCGCTGATCCTCCTCCGTAAATCCCGCGCTGGTTTTCAATTTCTCCAAGTCCAGTGTCGAGACGGGCGACTTGGCTACCGCCGCCGCTCCGTACGAATATCCCGGAATATATTCGGAGACTCGCTTCATGGAATTCGATCTTTCATTTGGCGCGTGGTTCCTCAAATCTGAGCCAGGCCACCGTCGACAAACAACTCGATACCGTTCACATAACTGCTGTCATCAGAGGCCAGAAACACGACAGCTTTCGCGATCTCATCGGTGGTACCGGGGCGGCCTAGGGGGATGCCGCTGATCGAGCTTTGCACAAACTGGTCGACTTGCTCCTGCGTCATTCCCAGCGAGGTGTTGTAGCCCGGAGTTGGCACAACACCTGGGCTAATTGCATTCACTCGTATCTTGCGGTCTTTTAAGTCGACGCACCAGGTGCGAGCAAATGAGCGCACCGCGGCTTTGGTCGCGCTATAGACACTGAACGCCTGATTGCCTTTGGTCGCAACAATCGATGCATTCAGCACGATCGCTCCGCCGGATTGCAGTAACGGTAGTGCCTTCTGCACCGTGAACAATAGCCCCTTCACGTTCACGTCGAACTGTTTGTCAAAATGCTCTTCAGTAATTTGTCCAAGCGGAGCGAACTCGCCGGTGCCGGCATTGGCAAAAACAATATCGAGCTTGCCTTTCTGCTCCTTGACCACCGCATACAGCGTGTCGATGTCCGCTAGTTTTGAGGCATCGCCCTGAATACTCGTCACGTTACGGCCGATCTCTTTCACCGCCGCGTCGAGTTCGCTCTTCCGACGTCCCGTGATGAAAACGTACGCCCCTTCATCGACGAACCGCTTTGCTGTCGCCAGTCCGATCCCACTGCTTCCCCCGGTAATCACGGCCACTTTTCCTGCAAGTCTCTGCGACATCTTTCCCTCATTTCTGGTTAACGATCTTGAGTGGTGGCTATCCCGATCTTCGCATTTCGAGAACCCCGTATCTGCGGGGCAATGAACGGCCGCTTAAAGACCAAGGTCGCTCAATCCAGGATGATCATCGGGGCGACGGCCGAGCGGCCAATGATATTTGCGATCCGGTTCCTTGATTGGGAGATCGTTGATGCACGCGAATCGCAGCCGCATCAGGCCATCGTCGTTGAACTCCCAATTCTCGTTGCCGTAGGAGCGATACCAGTTTCCCGAATCGTCGTGCCATTCGTAGGCGAAGCGCACGGCGATGCGGTTATCCGTGAATGCCCACAATTCCTTGATCAGGCGGTAGTCGAGCTCTTTGGCCCACTTGCGAGCGAGAAATGCGATGATGTCTTGTCTTCCGTTTACAAACTCTGAACGATTCCTCCAACGCGAATCCAGCGAGTATGCGAGGGCGACTTTTTCTGCGTCGCGCGTATTCCAACCGTCTTCAGCGAGACGTACCTTTTGTATTGCAGTCTCACGGGTAAATGGCGGTAGCGGCGGTCTGGTTGTCATGACTTCTCCTGTCAACGGATCGAGTTAACGAACGCTTGACCCGGTACTTTGTCGCAGTACAACCTGCGATGCATCGTTCATATCAGTTACAACAAGGTATCTTTCCGACTGACCCACGGTGCCACTAGCGCCACCACGAACGAGTGTTTTCAGAGGACCGATGGCCTGCACGATTCCCGCTCCATCGGGATTTGTCTTCAGGATAGCCAGAGCTTCCAGTTTCCCACTCGGGGCGTGGTTAGACTCCGCGAGGTAGACCTGATATTGCGATTTTGGAGCGAGTCCTTCTGCCGCGATTTGTACGAGATCCAGGAGGCCTAGCGAGTTCACTGCCACTGTCGCTTGCGCGCTGGGCAGTGCGACTCCGCCTGCTTCCAAGTGCAACAGTACCGTGTTGCCGGCCTGCCCGAGGGGGACAAGGTTGTCCGTGCCGGGGCCATTTGGAACGGCGCCCGGAACGTACACCAAGGCCTGCGTTGTCTGCCCGATCGGGATTTCGGCGATGACCTTGTTCGCGAGCGTGTCAATCGCCATGGCGTGTTCGCCGTTCTCCAACGCGACATACACTTTGGAGCCGTCGCCCGACGGCCAGATACCGTGCGGGAGATTTCCAACCGGTATAGTAGCGACCAGTTCCGGATTCGCGCCACGGCGAAACGCTTTCACTTCGTTCGCGCCGCCGATCGTGATATAGGCGAATTTGCCGTTTCGGTTATTCACGAAGTTCACGTGGTTCGTGATCGGCCCTGTCTCCAAAACAGCCTTTTGGTCAAACGGCGGTTGGGCGCTGAAGACTTGCACCTTTCCCACATCTTTGAGAGTGATCCATACTTCATCGTTCTCCGGACTCACGGAAATATTCGGGCAAAATGGACTTACCTGTGGGAGGCGCTTGATCACCTGGTGCGATGCCACATCGATGACGGCTATCTCTGGAGTGAAGCTCGAACAGACGAACGCGTATTTGCCGTCCGGACCGAACATGGTCATGCCTGGCCCGTTGGCCAGTTCGATGCGGCGTATTTCTTTCATCTGTGCCGGGTCGATCACAGAGACGTAGCTCTCGCCGCGCACCGTAACCCACAGTTCACGGCCGTCGGGCGTAAAAAATGGTTCGTGGGGCGAACGTCCCACGTAGATCTTGCCTTTGATCGCATTGGTCGCGGTGTCAATTAGCGTGACAGAATTCGAGCCGACTGAGACGACCGCAAGTGTCTTCGAATCGGGGGAGTATCCGAGTCCGTGCACCAGCAACTCGCCTCTATAGAGAGGACTCAAAGCGCCAG
This sequence comes from uncultured Acidobacteriota bacterium, assembly GCA_963793945.1. GTDB lineage: Bacteria > Acidobacteriota > Terriglobia > Terriglobales > Acidobacteriaceae > Sulfotelmatobacter. Next base: position 15,016 of record CAWCCE010000013.1, read on the forward strand.
GCACGGGATCGCCGAGCCTAATCACACCCAGAAGCGTATTGCTGGAGGGATCAATAACAGAGACGGTATTCGACGTTTGATCCGCCGCGTAAACCCGATCATGCGCCGAAACGGGGATGTCGGCTCGTCCCCAGGGTGCTTGTTGGGCAAATCCAAGCGATACGAAACACAAAATCGACAACCCACGAATGATTCTCACGTTTATCCCCCCACTGTCGACTAGAACCGCCCCTGCCTTACTTCTGCGAACTAGACTCGTGCCGCTTCAACCAGAGCTGCATCAGTTCGATCTCAGATTGCTGATCAGTAACGATCTCCTGCGCCAGCCTGCGCATTTGGGGATCTTTGCCATGAGTCAACTCGGCCTTCGCCATATCCAGTGCTGCCTGATGGTGCGGAAGCATGAACCTGACAAAATCGGCGTCATTGTCTCCGGTTGGCTTGATGGACACCATCCCGGTGTGCATCTTTTCCATCGCTTGTTCCATCTCTAGCCCGGCCGTTCCCTCGGTCTGGTCTTTCTTAGAGGAATGAAGACCCTGCCGAGCCGGCGATGCGATTGAACAGACCAGAATCAGCAGAACTAAGACGCCGTACCAGCTCCTTGTCATATCTCACCCCCGCTTTGTCATCGAACTCTGCCGAATGTCATCGTCTCAGGAACCCCGACGGGAAATCACATCGCCGCTTGGCCCGCCGCACATCTCCCTCGTCACCGAGGGAGCTTTCGATGAAAATTTAACGGCGATCAGTTTATCGGTCGCCAGGTAGCCGACAGTGATGGAAACAATTAAGAGCGCCCCTACAAGTTTGGGTGGCCCCGGTAGTGGAATATCAAACCACCTGCAGGCCGAGCCGATGAGTAAACCCAAAACCAATCCGGCGAGTATTTTGATCACTTGTCCCCTCCAAAGGGCTTAACTTTTTAGACTCCCTGGTACACCAACGCAAGAAACGCGCTGGGCGTCATAAATGACCCTCCCCATTCAGCGTCATAGCGAGCGCCGGGTTTGGCAGCAACAACTTCTGCGAGAGTCCTGCCCTGTTTTTTCAGGGCCGCAACTTTGTCTCGTATTTCGACCAACACGTCGCGGAACAGAACGAGGTCAGCTTTGCCGCCGACGGCTCCGTGTCCTCCGATAACGATCGTCTTGCCGCCAATCTTTGCCAGATTTGCTTCCGCCGCACGAATCTGACCGTCAATACTGCCTCCGGTCGAGTAGTCGATGAAGGGGTAGTCACGATTCCAGAAGGTGTCGCCGACATGGAGGATGTCGGCCTCTTCGAAGTGCACAGAGATGTCGGAATCCGTGTGGGCAGGAGGATAGTGTTTCAGAACGAGAGTGGTATCGTTGGCACGCAGCGTGTAGTCCTCCCCGAAGACAGTCGACGGGATTGCACCCGCCGACGAGGCGGGGAAAGTGTGGTGCCACCCTTCAACCCGCGTGTCCACTAAGAGATGTTTGCGTGTGTTCTCTTGCGCCAGAATGCTGGCTCCGGCTTCGTGTAGCCACTCATTTCCACCGGTGTGATCCCAGTGCCAATGCGTGTTGATTAGTTGCTTGATGGGGTCCGCGCTGATGCTCGCGAGGGCTGCTGAGACATTCGGACGCGCGGTGACGATTTCTGCATCCACAATCAACTTTCCGTCAGGGCCGGTGAGGACAGCAATGTTTCCACCGGGGCCCAAGAGGACGCTGATGTTTCGACGAAGGGATTGGACCGTGATCTTTGCCGTTGCGGATGCTCTCATCGCCCCTGGAACGAGTTCGTCTCCTTGCTGGGCGAGGAGACTCCTTGGAGCGAAGTAAGCCGCAGCAATCGCAAATCCTCCTGCAACCAGAAATTTACGTCGTGAGATGTCGATATGCGCTTGAGTGATCATTGGCCGCTCCTTGCTCAGTGGATATGCATGAGCGCTGCCAAAAGAACGTCGGACCTCTCTTTTCGCAAATTCGCAGGATTCAGCACACGTTCCGTGACTTTGGAGAGTGTTCGTGCCACGAGGAAGTGTCATGAGGATGACACGTGACTGTGCAGGAGTCGTGGGTGCGTCGCCGGATAGTTTCGAAGGGATAACAACCCCGCGCGCTGGCGCGCGGAACGGCGCGAAATTCGGTCAGAGAATACGGGCTGTTTCCACAACTCGTTCAGAACGCTCCATCGCGTTGTGAGCTTTGGCAGGACAAGTGCCACATGGGATGCGTTCGTGGATCTTCGTGAATCCTGGCTGGGAGTCGCGCAAGAAACCACATCAGAGGGCAGTTATGAGTCATGCACTTGTCACCTTGATCGCAGCCTCGATGGTGCTATGCGCGTCCGCCGCGGTAACACAGAGTGCGAGGGACGTGCGCGGTCCATCGCCGCTAATCGCGATCGAGAACGAAGCACCGCCCAAGCTCATTGTCGATCCGCCGCTCCCCGAACCGCTGTCGCGAGGCCTCGTTTTTATTCAGTACCGGACGGAGAACTTGCGCATTGCCCCGGTGTTTGGAAAAGGCGCTCTCCAAGTGTCGCCGCGCATCGGCCACGTTCACGTCACTGTCGACGACTCAGGCTGGCACTTTGTCGACGCCAGCGGTGAGACGTTAATCGTGGTCGGGCTCAAACCTGGCCCACACAAGGTGTTGATTGAACTGGCTGACCCCACGCACAGAGTCATCACCAGTCAAACAGTGAAGTTCACGCTGCCCGGTCCTAAGCCCTTGGATCAGAGATGACGCGAGCACGTCGGCGTCTACGCGTTTGAAGCGTAGGACGGCACTTTTCAAGCTAGCAAGCACTACAAACCTATGGGGGAAACACATATGACAAGCAGCAGTTCAGCAGACAAGTGCGTCGTACATTACAAGACGGCGCGCATCAACGATCTCGACATTTTCTATCGCGAGGCGGGCGCAAAGGATGCTCCTGTGATCCTGCTTCTCCATGGCTTTCCCACCTCATCCAGCCAGTTTCGCAATCTCATTCCGCGGCTGGCCGGCTCGTTCCGACTCATTGCGCCCGACTACCCCGGTTATGGGCAGAGCAGCATGCCGGATCGCACGAAGTTCTCATACACGTTCGACAACTTTGCCGCCATCGTCGACCAGTTGCTCGGACAACTCGGCGTCAGCAAGTACACGATTTACACCTTCGATTACGGTGCACCCGTTGGTTATCGCCTCGCGCTTTTGCATCCAGAACGTGTCACCGGACTCATCGTGCAGAACGGAAACGCCTACGCAGAGGGGCTGCGTGAATTCTGGGACCCGATCAAGAGGTATTGGGCCACGCCCGAAAATCGCGAGCAGATTTTCTACATGGCCGCTCCCGAGAAGACGCGCTGGCAATATGAGAACGGCGTGAGTGACAAGTCGCTAGTCGATCCCAATACGTGGACCCTCGACCAGTTTCTGCTCGATCGCCCGGGAAACGGGGAAATCCAAGCGGACTTGATGCTGGATTACGGTACGAATCTCGCGCTGTATCCGAAGTTCCAGGCCTTCTTCCGTGAGTATCAACCGCCCACATTGGTCGTGTGGGGCAAGAACGATTTCGTGTTTCCGCCGGAGGGAGCAACTCCGTACGCCCGCGATCTCAAGAATATCGAGATTCACATGCTGGATACGGGCCACTTTGCGCTGGAAACACACGGGGAAGAAGTTGCGAGTCATATCGAATCTTTCTTCCTCAAGCGGCAATCCAAAGCGGCATAGATGTCCGAGTATGCTTCGGGCTGGCGTGGGGCTGGCCCGAAGCCAAACTGAGAACCTATGTCTCCCAACTTTGGATCGTTAGTGTTCACGCCGGCCGTCAAGGCTTTGCAGGAGCGGTACGGCAGCCGTCGGCAGTACGCGCGGATTGAGGGGGCCGGGTCATCGCCCGCTCGACTTGGCCCGGAGGAGTCAGAGTTCATCGGTGAACGCGACACCTTCTATATGGCGACTCTTGGCTCGACAGGTTGGCCTTACGTTCAACACCGAGGCGGCCCGAAGGGCTTTTTGAAGGTCATCGACGAAAGGACCGTGGCTTTTGCCGACTTTCGCGGGAACAAGCAATACATCAGCACCGGCAACCTGATGACCGACAATCGCGTAGCGATCATCCTGGTCGATTATCCAAGACAGTTACGTCTCAAGATACTCGGTCGAGTCGAGATTTTCGAAGGTGAACAGGCGCGACAGTGGATCGAGAAGGTTCGCGACCCGGAGTACAAGGCCTTTACGGAAAGGGTGTACGTAATCCGCGTCGAAGCCTTCGACTGGAATTGCCAGCAACACATTATTCCTCGCTACACCGAAGAGGAAATTCGAGAAGCAGTCGCTCCCGCAGAAAACCGAATGCGCGAGCTAGAGCAAGAGAACGAAAGACTCCGGAAGGAACTCTCGCGACTAAGCAAGAAGAATGGAAATCCTTAACCTAAATCACACCAAAGGAGAAGATGTCATGCCTACAATCACGACGAAAGACGGGACGCAGATTTATTACAAGGACTGGGGAAAGGGCCAGCCGATCGTGTTCAGCCACGGTTGGCCGCTGGACGCCGATGCCTGGGACGTACAGATGTTGTTCTTCGGTCAGCAAGGTTATCGAGTCATCGCCCACGACCGGCGAGGGCACGGCCGGTCGACCCAAACCTGGGACGGCAATGATATGGACACGTATGCCGACGACCTCGCAGCCCTCACGGAAAAACTCGACCTGCAGAAGGCAATCCACGTGGGCCATTCCACTGGCGGCGGGGAAGTCGCTCGTTACATTGGCCGGCATAGCACAAAGCGTGTCGCTATGGCCGTACTCGTGAGTGCGGTGCCGCCACTCATGTTGAAGACGGACAAGAATCCCGGTGGCTTGCCGATTTCAGCCTTCGACCATCTGCGCGCTCAGCTTACGGCAAATCGGACGCAATTTTACAAAGACCTTACTCTCCCGTTCTTCGGCTATAACCGGCCGGGGGCCAAGATTTCGGAAGGCATACGGGAGCACTTCTGGCTGCAGGGCATGTTGGGAGGAATGAAGCCCCAGTACGACTGCATCAAGGCCTTCTCAGAAACAGATTTCAATGAAGACCTGAAGAAATTCGATGTGCCCACACTTATCCTTCACGGGGACGATGATCAGATCGTGCCAGTCGGTTCGGCCGCTCTGATGTCGTCGAAGATCGTGAAGAGTGCCGAGTTGAAGGTCTATCAAGGTTTTCCACACGGCATGCCGATAATCCATGCAGACCGGATCAATGCCGACCTGCTCGCGTTCATCAAGCAGAACTCACAGGAAAAAGCAGCTTGAAGCGAAACCGGCCGGTACGTGTGCTCGAAGCTAACGTACCGGCACCTGTTTTTCGTAGGTTTCAACCCCCCGGCATTTCGCCGTTTCAGAATCTCGCTCTGGAGGAGCATCATGCGACGCACATTTGTGGCGGTATTGTCCTTCGTTGGAATCTTGATATCGCTTGCCGCGGTCTCGGCGAAACCTATAAACGATGAAATTCCGTTTCCCACTGGATTTCGGGATTGGTTCCTGGTCAATTCAATGATCGTGACGAAGGACAGCCCGATCTCAGACCAGATCGGCGGCATGCACCACATTTACGTCAACGCTGCCGGTTTGACCACGCTGAAGAACGGCGGCCCATTCCCCTATCCTGACGGGACAGTTTTCGCAGATGACGTCCATGAATTTTCGGTAAAAGACGGGTCCTACGTCGAAGGCAATAAGAAAGCGGTGCCCGTAATGGTGAAGGACGCGAAGAAGTATGCGTCCACCGGCGGCTGGGGCTTCCAAGTGTGGGGCGGTGGAGATCCCTCGAAACCACTCGTTCCCGACGCCGCCCATGCCGTCCCGGCTTGCTTCGTCTGCCACACACCGCAAAAGGGCCAGGACTACACGTTTTCAACCTACATTCCTTGAGAATGGGGTACGAACGTGAGCGAAGAACAAACCAGCGGGGGCGAGATCACCCGAAAAACAGCCTTGCCGCATCTGACGCGTCAGACTGCAAATAGTAAAGTGCGAACTGCGCCCGCATGTCGGTCAGGCGCGGAACTGCACCGGAGTGACCCCGACCATTCTGCGAAAGACCTTCGTGAAATGACTCTGGTCCGCGAATCCGGTTGCCTCTGCTACCTGCCGGACAGTGAACTGTGGACTGCGCAGGAATTCCTTGGCTCGATCCATCCTGCAGCGCAGTGAATACTGATAGGGACTCAGGCCAGTACTCTTCTTGAAGAGTTCGCAGAAATAATGCGGACTCATCCCCGCCAAATTCGCCAGTTCCCAGAGCCGAGTTTCCTGACCGCAGTTCTGTCGCATGAAATCCAACACGCGATTAAGCCGCACAGCAGGCATTCCGTTTCGGTGTTTGCGATCGAGCGTCGTTCGTACCGCGAAACGGCGAATAAGATAGTGCGCGAGTGCGACGCTCAGAGACTGCCCGTAGAGCGGGCCCGCCGGCGATCCGTCTTCCAGATCGGCATGGAGAGCACGCTGAATTCCCACGATGTGCCGGTCCTGAAAATTCCAGTTCGGCCGCAGTTCGACGTCCCCCATGTGTGCTGTTTCTTCCAGCGTCGCAGCGAGGAACCGCGGCTCCATAACGAGAACAATCCGGCTGCTCGGTCCCGACCAACTCGCGAGATCGCGGCTACCAGCAGGAAGAAGGTAAAGAGTGCCGGAGCCGTGATCCGCAGTTCGAGTGCGGCCGTCCATCGTCCATTGCGCTCTAACTCGGCCCGAAGTAAACAAGTTCAGGAAATGAGTTGGATGTTCGTGCTCAGGGATATTGTTGGAAGGCACTTCGTGGAATGCCTCAAGAGCAATGCCGTTCCACCCAACACGCCGGCTTGAGACAACTGAAGCTGTAACGATCGGAGAGACAAGGTGTCCGCTGCGGAGGACTTCCACAGCCCGAACGGGCAAGATAGCACCGCTCTCCATGAATCTCGCCTCCTAAGGTTCCGATTCAGTGATCTACGGCTAGGTAAATTAGAATCGCTCATCCCACAAATGAGCGCTAGAGTGCCATGATATTAGCAAAGTGGTCTGAACATGAGCCACTAGCGAAGCCCTGCAAAAACCAGCATTGCACAAACGCCATCAAAGAGCTCCCGAAGCTTTGCGCCACCAGTGATAGACTCTCAGAACGGCAGGGCCATGGGGTGGCCCTTGCTTTGGAACTCTTTGTGGAAGACCGACTTCCACGTATGCAAGCGTTCTGACCTTTTCCGAAAACTACAGTTCTGGCAGTCGCGAGGGTGATACCTGGCTACCGATGCCTCCAAAGCGATTCGCATTCTTAGCGTCGAGGATCATCCTGTCTTCCGCGAAGGGCTAGCCACGATCATTGGCTCCCAGCCAGACATGCTACTCATTGCGCAGGCGGCGAACGGTCAAGAGGCGATCGCGCAATTCCGCACACATCGGCCCGACATCACTCTTATGGACGTTCGGCTGCCAGGAATCAACGGTACCGACGCGCTCATTTCGATTCGGGGCGAGTTCTCGGACGCTCGTATCATTATTCTGACTTCCTCGGACGGAGACGCGGAAATCAATCGAGCTCTGAAGGCCGGCGCCGCAGGTTACGCGCTCAAGAGCATGCCTAAGGCCGAGTTGCTCGCCTTGATCCGGTCCGTTCACTCCGGACGGCGGCAGGTGCCGGCGGAGGTGGCATCCCGGCTCGCGGAGCATCTCGGAGATGAGAATCTTACGGCTCGAGAACTGGAGGTTCTGCGGCTGATTCGAGATGGTCATCGCAACAAACAAATAGCCGACACACTGACTATTTCCGAGACGACCGTCAATTTTCATATCAAGAACATTGTCGGAAAGCTGGGAGCCAATGATCGGACTCATGCGGTTACCATCGCGCTACGGCGAGGAATGCTTGAGATTTGAACTGCGCGTCAGCTCCTATAGAAAACTATGGGATAAGGACTATAGGTTTTGGTGGTTTGCAGAATACGCGCATGAAGTAGGGTTTCAGGTTGAACGTTGCACTCAATCGTTTCTGGTTGGTTCACTCCTGGAAAAGTAGTGTTTCCCATCGAGTCGTCCTAAGGTGTGTTCAACAAATTGCCCGGCGCGATCGCTCACCGGGCAAGTTAAGGCGAGGTATGACTTCCGCTGCAAAAAGGGCGACGTTCTCTTTGCTTCGCTTGCCGTTACTCTGGATTGTGATCTCGTTCTTTCTTTCCAGTTCCGCCCAAGCCGTCAATCCCCACAATCACATCTCGCAATATGCGCACTCGGCCTGGCGCGTTCAGGATGGGGTTTTTAGTGGAACGCCGAGAGTCTTAGCCCAGACCACGGACGGCTACATCTGGATCGGAACCATGGCTGGCCTGGTTCGCTTCGATGGCGTTCGCTTTGTTCCATGGGTTCCGCCCGACGGCTCCAAACTACCTTCTCAACGCATCAATTCACTTCTGGGAGGAACCGATGGAAGTCTCTGGATCGGGACGGCAGTTGGCCTGAGCCGCTGGCAGAACAATCACCTCACAAATTATCTGGATCAGCCAGGAGTGGTTACCACCATTCTCGAAGATGGGGATACAACCATCTGGTTCTTAATTTCACCATTCTCCGCCAAAACTCCCCTGTGTCATATCAGTAAGACCGGAATGAAGTGCTACGGGAGTGCCGATGGAATCCCGCCGGGATCCTACTGGGGGCTGGCCAAGGATAACCAAGGAACTTTCTGGATGGGTGGCCGGCAAGATCTAGGGCTAGTACGCTGGAAACAGGAGTCGCATGACACCTATAAGCTGAACGGGCCGAAGAGCAGCGATGCAGCGATAAGTTCCATCGCCGCTGAAACAGATGGATCTTTGTGGACTGGAATCAACACGGACGGTCCTGGCTTAGGATTACGGACATTCGCACAGGGTGCATGGAAGTCTTATCGAACGCTTGAGTTCGATGGCAGCAAAGTGGCAATTATCACGTTACTCATGGACCGCAACAATGCGCTCTGGGTTGGGACCTCCAAGCAAGGAATTTACCGCATCTATCGGGACAAAGTGGAACACTTCGGCAGCGCGGATGGACTGTCGAGCGACTACGTATACAAATTCCTCGAAGATCGGGAAGGCAACATCTGGGTCACCACATCAAAAGGCATCGACAACCTCCGCGATCTGCGAATTGTCACTTTTTCGCCACGAGAAGGCCTGACCTCGGAAGAGGTTGATGCGGTTCTTGCCTCCCGCGACGGGAGCATCTGGGTGGCAGGACCTAGTTCCCTGGATGTCTTGCGTGACGGACGCATACTGCCTATCCTCCGACAACCGAGTCAGGTAGGCGCCACGTCGCTCCTCGAAGATCATGTGGGCAGGCTTTGGGTCGGTCTCGACGACACTTTAGCGGTCTATGAGAACGGAAAATTTCGTCAAATCAACCGGCGTGACGGCAAACCAACAGGAATGGTGTTTGGACTCACCGAAGATAAAAACAACACCATCTGGGTTATCGGCCGCGGATCGCCGCTCATTGGCATTCGGGACTACAAAGATCAGGATGGACTCCCGGACGCACAGACTCCAGACGCAAGCCGAGTCGTAGCAGATCCGCGAGGGGGGCTCTGGTTCGGTTTGGTGAATGGAGACCTGGCCAAACATCAAGACGGCCGAACCGATACCTATCACTTCGAACTCCCCGCGCATTCCAGAGTAGAGCAGGTCGCTGTGAATCCCGATGGTTCGGTGTTAGCAACGACGGGGGTTGGGCTCATCGGATGGAAAAGTGGAAAACAAGTCACTCTCACCGCCCGCAATGGTCTGCCGTGCGATAGCGCGTACTCTTCCATTTCGGATGATCAAGGCAACCTTTGGATCTACATGCAATGTGGTCTAGTGGAGATCATGAAAGCAGAGTTGCAAAGCTGGTGGTTGAGTCCAGACACTGTCGTGCATTCGAGACTGTTTGACATATATGACGGTGCTCAACCGGGCCGGGCTCCCTTCGTTAGCGGGGCGGCGAGGTCTCCGGATGGAAAATTGTGGTTCGCCAGCGGACTGGTTCTTCAAACCATCGACCCCGATCACTTAGTTCTTAATCCAGCAGTGCCGCCTGTTCATGTTGAAGGAATCGTGGCTGATCATCATAGTTATCTGCCGCAAGACGGACTTCGGCTTCCTCCGCTCACACGAGATCTCGAAATTGATTACACGGCGTTGAGCTTTGTGGTCCCGCAAAAAGTGCGCTTTCGCTACAAACTGGAAGGTCGCGATACGGTCTGGCTGGAACCGGGAACGCGAAGACAAGCCTTCTACACCGATCTTAGGCCAGGTAAATACAGATTTCGCGTGATCGCCTGCAACAACGATGGCGTATGGAACGAAAAAGGTGCCACGCTAGATTTCGCCGTCGTGCCAGCTTGGTACCAAACGACTCGATTTCTGGTCCTCTGCCTCCTCACAACAATTTTCATATTCTGGGCACTTTACCGACTACGCGTGCGGCAGGTCGCCCGAGCCATCAGTACCCGTTTCGATGAGCGATTGGCGGAGCGTACCCGCTTAGCGCGTGAGATTCATGACACGCTCGTACAGACGATTCAAGGTAGCAAGATGGTTGCTGATGACGCTCTCGATGAGGCGACAGATTTTCCACGTATGCGTCAAGCGATGGAACGGCTTTCCGTTTGGCTGGGACAGGCTACGGAAGAAGGCCGGGCAGCCCTAAATTCGCTGCGCACATCTACCACCCAGACGAATGACCTCGCCGAGTCTTTTCGGCGAGCTTTGAATGAGTGTCGGATCCAAGGCTTTCCAGATGCAGTTTTTGTCGCGGAAGGAAAGGCAACGGAGATGCACCCGATTGTCCGCGACGAAATCTATCGGATCGGCTATGAAGCGATTCGGAACGCCTGTCAGCACTCAGAAGCTACTCGCCTCGAAGTACACCTTTCGTACTCGCGAGACCTTACCCTCCGCATCACCGACAATGGCAAAGGAATCGCCCCCGCCGTCGTCGCACAAGGAAAGGACGGGCACTACGGACTGCAAGGGATGCGCGAGAGAGCTGCCCGAATCAGTGGAAAACTCAGCCTAACAACTTCCGCCGACTCGGGGACCAATATTGAATTGACAGTCCCAGGTCGCATCGTCTTTCGTGGGCAAAGGTCCGGTTGGTCGACTCGAATGAAGGATATCTTCCGCGGATCTGACGCACCCAAAGATATGAATTGACTTGGGGCCAGGAACAACCTTCAGAGTCCTCCGCGCAGCGTTTCGTCATGCACCCAATAGCCCGATCAAACCTACAGAAAAATGCAGTACGTCTGCTGTGGTTTCCGATGTGGTCAAGAGTCCGCGACTCTCTTAGTCTCCTCCCAACAGGATTCAGATCTAGGAAGAATTGACTAGTACCGGAACAATTGACCAATGACTTGGATTTAGCTTTCTTCCAGGCTGATCAGACCGCAGGAGAACAGCAATGAGCGTTAGCCCTCTTCGCATCCCTCAATCCGCCAGCAATTGCGACAGCATCCACGGGATAAAGCACGCAAATGCCGCTCGACAACATCAGTCTGCAGTGACCTCGAAATCCCGTTCTTTCGAACCCCGGAGGTCAGCCTGGCATGCCCACATCCGAAGCGGGCCAGATATCGCCGCTGCGAATCCTGAAGACGTCCAATTGCAAACCGGAAACAGCTCAACGATCAGGGGCGAGTTCCGGGTTTTTGAGGGCATGGTGGGCTCCAGTCTGACGCTGAATCGCACGTTGGAGCAGGTAGTCACAGTCGCTCCGACCGATGCGACCGTTCTGATCCAAGGGGAAACTGGAACTGGCAAAGAACTAATCGCTCGTGCAGTCCACAACCTCAGCTCTCGCCGTGAACGTCCATTTGTGAGATTCAACTGCGCTGCGATTCCGCTCGGTTTGCTGGAGAGCGAACTCTTCGGACACGAGAAAGGAGCCTTCACCGGTGCCGTCGCACGCAAAATCGGCCGTTTCGAACTAGCGAACAAAGGCACCCTCTTCCTTGATGAAATCGGCGACATCCCTCTCGAACTCCAGGCCAAACTGCTGCGCGTTCTGCAAGAGCAGGAGTTCGAGAGGCTAGGCAGCAACCAAACCCAGCAAGTCAACGTGCGTCTGGTGGCTGCGACCCACCGGGATCTGAGACAGATGGTGTGTGAAAAGCAGTTCCGAAGCGATCTCTACTTCCGGCTGAACACCTTCCCTGTCTCGGTGCCACCCTTGCGCGAGCGTCGTGAGGACGTAGCGTCACTCGTAAAATTCTTCGCCGAGGATTGCGTCCGCCGTATCGATCGAAGAGTCAAGACCATTCCCGCAAACACGATGAAAGTTCTGACCGAGTATGACTGGCCGGGCAACGTCCGGGAACTCCAAAACTTCATTGAACGCGCTGTCATCCTCTCGCCGGGCTCGGAACTTCGTGCGCCGGTGGAGGACCTCGATTGGTCAAAACAAGTGGCTCGACCCCAGCCCGAGACGCTGGCACAGGCTGAGCATGGGCACATTCTGAAAGCTCTGAAAGAATCCGGCTGGGTCGTGGGAGGCCCTGAGGGTGCGGCGAGAAAGCTCGGACTCAAGCGCACTACCCTCATCGGAAAGATGAGAAAAATGGGAATCTTGCGTTCAACCGAAGCAGCTCTTTTGCCTCTACCCCAGAGCCTCGCCCAACAAGGGCAGCGCTACTCGCGTGGGGAAGAGTTATGAACTGCTCGCACACAAACGTAGCGCAATTGGGGGACGACATTCCTCCCAACCTCCGGCCGTTTGTCGATGTCTTGCTCAATGAAACCGCCGAAGAGCATTCAAACACCGCACCGGCTACTTGCCCGAAGGACCAGCACGAGCACAAAGAACAGGTATGGCGGGAACAGCGGGATGAACCCGCGGCCTCCTGCATGATAGGCAAAGGTCTTAACCAGCTGGATTATGCCTGCGAACCCCTGCCGGCACGGAGCAGGTGAAATCGCTCTTCGCGATGGCTTTTCGGGTATCCCAAGATGAAGTCGTAACGCGCGGCCTCTGCCCTAAGGGCAGAGGTCGGCCTGTTTTGGCTCAAACCTGGACCATAAGTGGACCATCGTTGGACCATGAATCCTAATTTCGAGTGCTCGCGCCGAAATAAAACCGCCAGCAACTGACTGATCGATCGACCCTTATCGCAAAATAAACGCGACCGCTCAGAATCACACACGGCCTTCACTCGGCAGAGGCCGTGCTTTTGGTCCGATCCCTGGGCGAATCCACCCGATCACGGCAACTCGTTTCCACTGGTCTTAGCCATTTGACGAGCAGTCAATCTCTTCGAAATCGCAAGATTTCGTTTGGAAATCTCGACTGTCCTTTAACTGTCCAATAACGATTCCTTACCCCTACTTACAAGGCTTTTCAAGGGTCACCCGCGTCTTGTAAGTTGTTGAAAACACTGTTAATTTTGAGCTCATAACCCAAAGGTTCGCCATTTCACGCCACGTCTTAGAATCAGGAAAGGGACGGATTCGAATTCAGCACACCAAGCGGTTGAAAGTGCCTGGCATCTTTCCGAGAAGATAATCGTCACGCATGTCGCGGCGGAGTGGTTGTCTCTCGCGCTTACGCTCTGAGGATCCTGCTGATGAGCATGCGGAAACTCTTCGGTCGATTGTCCAAAGCGTGCTCGAATTCTCGCCGATTTCGGGTAACGGTGGACGCTGGCAGACCGAGAGAGTCGAAAACCACGGTTGGTCAGTGTTGTGAATTAAGCTGGAGGGAACTGTGGAAAATTAGGCCATCCATTCACTAAGCACCAACAATTCCAACGCATTGCAACCTCCGATGAACGCACTCTTCAAATTCATGGTTTGCACTGAAAAGCGGCGTTGACAGCTCGGAAGTAAGTGTTTAGGGTGACTTCCGTCGACGGCTGAAAGGGTTCGCCGGAATAAAATTTGGCGAGTCCGAAGTAGGCTGAGTGATCGGCTCGGCGGGGCAACCCGAAGAGCAGCCAGACCTGAAAAAACCGACGGCTCTGCGAGGGGCAGTTGGGGTTTGGAACCGCAAAAGCGGTGATCGCATCAAGGGCTGTGACGGTGCATGCCTCCACGCTGTTGGCTTCCTCGTAGGAGTTGGCGGCTAGAGCATAACCAAAGTCACAGCCTTTACCTTTTGCTAGTGCCCGCTTCTAAACCCTGCAATAGCGGTTGCCTGGAAAATCCCCTTCCCGATGAAGAACACTCCGAACTCGAATCGTCGCGTCAGCGATCACATTTTGCGTGCATTGAACCAGATTAAGAAACCAAGCGCCGCCGGTGAAATCACCGAATTACTGAATGCTGACCTGGACCAAGCGGATCGCCCTTTCCAAGAAAGTGAAGTCGTGGAGTGGTTGCGAACTAGAGAGGACAAGGCGGTGGCACTGTATTGGTCAAAGGGTCGCCCTCGAAAGTGAGGGATCGGTTAGCACCCGGCCGCCGTACTTTATGATGCAGTGGATCTGGCTCTCCCAAAGCTGGCGGCGGCCAGTTCTCGCAGACCTTTCAGCGCGTTCGAGAGCTAGGTCGTACTTGCCGTTGTCCATGGTGCACCGATCAGTCTTTGCGTTCCAAGCGCTCCGACTCGCGACAAGCACGACATTGGCATGGCTAGGCTTGCGAAGTCCGGGAGACGGCGATTTGACCCGCCGTCATGTCCCTGATCACCGCAGTTTGCGGCTCCAGCGCTTTCTTTCGAGCAATGATAGGCCCGCCACGCAAGTCTGGGAGCGTTGGGCTGCGCAGGGGGCGCCAGGATCGACTGGCTTGCCCGAAAAGAATTGGCCACTCTGCACGGCGTTAGCGTGATAGCTTAGCCTTCGCCAATGAAGTCAACCATGATCGGCTACTGCCAATGCGGACGCGGGGGGAAACGTCACTCGTGAAACGGAGCCGGCACGATGCCGGTACGCCAAAAAGGGCCAGTGGATGCTCTTCATCGCAGGCGCATAAATGCGCGGCACACCGACTTGAACTACGACACGCTCCCTAATCCCAACGGGCTGGGCTGTGCTCAAAGACAAGATTATGAAGAATGACAGCATTACTACCCGCATGATTATCGTCGGTAGAATTATCACCCTAGTAGGCGTCGGGTTGACTGTTCTGCAGTATGTGTTGGGGGGCTACCTCGGGCCTATCTTTGCTTTCGGGGACTACCTCATAATGTTGGGGGGAATTATCTGGGCGGTTGGCTATGTCACGCAGGGCTTCCTGCAAACGAGAGGTGAAGGCGCACGTCGGGTTGTCTGGACAGGGAGGATCACCCTCGTGGGTGGGTTGACGTTTGTGGCTCCGCTTTTCATCCTTAAATTTGGAGCCGTAGGCCTAGCGGAAGTGTTTGTTTTGCTCTTGCCGGGAATACTTCTCTGGATCACTGGGTGGATATTGCAAGGACGGCAACTCCAATGAACGACATGAGCAACGACGCCCGGGCCTAGCGCACGTTCACCGCTCGGTAATGCACGTCGCGCAGAAGTGCGGTGCTTCCGACAGCAGCAACACTGAGGAATTATCCTCCAACGGAAGCTCGACTTTGCGGCTCAAGGCTCCGCTTCCGGCGTCACGAGGTAGAAACCAGTAGCGCCCGTTTCAACCAAGATCCCGATCTGCCGATTAGGCCACATGATCCGGCGCGCGCACCACGCTTTCGCTATCAGTTTCTTCATTGCATTCGGAGTGAGGGTCCTCGCAGACGCCACCGCCTCGTAATTTCCCGGTTGTGGTTCGTCGAGGAATTCGATCCGGAGAACATGCCAGCGGTGCGTATCTAAGTTTCAATGTCGACTACCGATGTGTGGTGCCTCGTACGGTTGGCCTGGGCGGGTAATTTTAAATGGTTCCATGATGCCTTCTTTCTCAGATTGAAACTGGGGCGGTGTTCCTAGCATCCTGCCTGCGGTTTCACAGATGTCTAGCAAATGACCAACCCCAGAGCATCCGAGTCCTGACCACCCCCGTCACCTTCTTCTTAAATACTGAGGGGGCCAGAAATTCGTCGATTTTTCCCGCTGCTCCAGGATTGGGTAATACGAGAATTTCGCGAAAGTTCGGGGTATTTTTGACGAGGTTCGAAGAGGTCAAATGCCAAGGATCGGTCGTGGAGCACAAGAATTAGAGGTTTCACATCTGAGGCGGCACGGCCCAACAACATCCGCCAATTACCCGTTGTCCTTGTTGAATCCGAACAGTATCTTGCCAACCGCGCCCAGATCTCACGCAAGCCTATTTTTCCGGACTTGTTGAAAAAGGATATCCGTGCCTAGTAGATGCTGAGCGGAGTAACTTCCGTTCTTTTCTGCTTGCTTCGTTGTTGTACGAACCCCCGAATGGCTAACGTACAGCACGAGCATTATTGATCCTCCGGACTGGCTCACTGCACCATCTCCGTGACGGGTTTTGTGTTCCTCAACCAAGCCTGTTCAGGCAAGGATTCCTTTCGTTGACTCGGCCGCTGACCCAATGGGGTTCGCCGGAAATCATGGTATGAGCAATACCCCGTTTGGCTGGGGCATGACATTGCTGGACAATCGGGTGAAAGGCATTTGATTCGGATAAACTCCATAAACACCTCCTATGGATTGATACCCGTAGGCCGTATTATTTCTTCTCCTCTTGATGCTGCCCATGCTCTTCCTGCTGGAGTATCCCTTGTCCTCCCGCGCTCATCCCAAATCTCATCTCCTGTGTATCGCTTACACACCTCAGCTGTCGTAAGGGGGGCGGGCGCAATGGGGGGTTGGGCATGAGGCGTGGGTTCAGGTTCAGCTTCAGGTTCTGGTTCTTCATCCTCATCAAAGTTAAACGGCTCCCGCTTTTTCACCACTGGTGCCTCCACCCGTGGGCATGCTTCTGCAGCGTAATTCCCTTTGATTATGGGCATGACCCCACATACATGGTTGGCATCCCTTGACCACGGTTCCCCACACTTTGGGCATGCCTTAGGTTTGGGGGTAGGTGTCGGTGTCGGTGTTGGGGTCGGTGCTAAGGTTTTAAGGTTTTCGGTTTTAAGGTTTTCGGTTTGGACTTTCTCTTCGCCTTTAGGGGGCGCACTTACGCCGACGGGCGGGACGCCCGTAGCACGAGCCCTAGTAGTATAGGTAGTGGAAGAAGGAGGCAAAAACCTAGAACCGGTAAACCTATTAGAACCTTGTGCCGCATTTTGCGGTGGGGTGCATTCTGCGGTGGGTCGCAATTTGCGGCACTGAGCCTCAATTAATCCCACAATTACTGGAACATTGACGGTTCGGACTGGTGTCCACCCACAACTCCATTGCTTTTGTTCCCCTGTGTCTAGCAGCCAGCCATCCCGCACCAGGTCTTGGGTTCTGCGTAAGACTGTATCCTCACTTACCCCCAGAAATTCTGCCACCGTAGCTTTAGAGCAGTAGAGGGTTTCGTTGCCCTCCTCCACTTGGTGGGCCCACCCAAACAGGATGAGCCTGTCCATACCTTTGATCGCCCGACATTCCAATATCATTTCGCAAAGGGTTGTCATTATGCACCCCCCTTTTCCTTCTTCTGCTTGGCAATGGCTTCACCGATAATCTTCTGGCGTTCCTTAGGTGTTGCCGCACCAAATGCTTCTCCATTCCAGTAATAGGAGTTCGGATCACGCTCTGCATTCCTCTGCCGTCTGGCTGTGGGGTGAAAGTTCTGGTCGGGGTTTTCCTGCTCTTTAATTTTCCAAGCCGTAGCACAGATGTAATTCAGTGCGTTCTTGGGGGTGGGATTAGTCTTTTTGTCGGAAAGAAGAACTAGGTAGGATTGAATCCCCTCGGTCAAATCAGCCAGGGCTAAGCGCCTTACGGCATTCTTGAGCTCCCAATCGGCTGGAGGAGGGAGGTTAGGAGGAAAAGATTCTTGCCAAAGAGTCCTTAAGACCTCGGCATCTGCTTTAATTCGTTTAGTTTGTTCTAGTAATTGCTGTGCAGTGTTTTTTGCCATAAAACCTTTCGGTCACATGGCGTAAATTTAGATTTTCCCGAAGCGCGTCTAACCACATGAGCCTGTTTTCTTGAGCCTTGTTCGGATTGCGACTTCGGTTGCTGGGAGTGGGAAAGGCTCAGTTAACCCACTCCCCCGATTTCAGATCGCCGCCGATCTGCCTTACATTAAGGAATTTGGTAGCGACCAAATTCCCAGGCACCGCTAAGTGCCGACACTTCCTAATACTCAAAGGCTGGTTGTTTCAGGGAATTGAAAAGGGATGGATTGGTGTCGGTGCCCTGGTCGCGTTCGATTTCTGCCCATCACTAGCGGTGGGGTTGCACCTCGATCGAGCAGATGTAATCCGTCCACCTGGCGGGGACGAAAACGCGTGGGAACGTCAGATCATCGATTCAGCGCGGCGGAATAATCCAGAACTCCACCTGGCCGATTTACCCGAACGCAGATCCCGTGATCATGCCGCGTCATTTCGAGCCGGTGATGACGGCGGCACAACCATCCGCCAATAGTGGAGCCTCAGTTTGGCGATTTCGCAGTAGTGTGGGTCTTGCTCGACGCCGACTATCTCGTCCCAACCCGCCTGCATCGCCCCGATCATTTCACTACCGCTGCCGCAGAATGGCACGAGTAAGCGCCGCGGTGCAACCGATGCCGGTGGAAGGAGTAAGGCGGCGAGGTGGCGAGTTAGCGCGAGGGGCTTCACGCACGGATGGTCGTTTTTGCGGGGGATGACACGATTCAATCCGATGTCTTGTCCCCGGTCATAACCTTCACCATGCGTCTGTGCGCCATAGCTCATGCCGCTGTTGATCACGGGCAAGTCCTCGCAGCCCGCATTGCGCTCTCGCTTGCTGGCCTTCGCACAATAGAAAAATCTGCTCGCGCCTCCAGAGTCGCCATATTGCGGGCCGCAGGGCCTGTTACTTACGTCGCTCCAAATGCCGCCGGTTCCCCGTGGCTGCTTTTGTATGCCGGAAACGCTATTGCCGCTCTGCTCATCCAGGAGCTTCGCGGATTCTTCATCGAGGATCAGGTTCGCGGGGTAACGACCCCGGTGTTCTTTGTATGACTTTGTGTCGCTACCCCGTCCTAGTTCTCCCCCCGCGAATGTGCCTGCCGGAGCGTTGTGCGAAGCAATGGTCTCGCTCCCTATTCTCCCGCCATCGACATTCAAGCAACCCGAACCAAATTTGGTGGCTAATTCCGCATAAGTCATGCCGCACCGAGGAGCGCGGAAACACAAGATAGGTTCGTGTGCGGGCTTGAGGGCCGGAGTTTTGTAACCTTGCCACGGGTTGGCATAAATTTGTTTCGTTTCTGGAATGACACCTTTCCATCCTGTCGAGGTTTGCCCACTTGTAGGGCTGAATTCGTAGGCGGGATTTGCAATTTCACCTATTGGATTCTCCCCTGTTGCTTTCGCAACCAGCCCTCCGATGTCTTGTGCCTTGGGGAATCCCTGAGCGTGAACCCAAAAAAATGTCATGGCGTCCCACATCTCGAAGCCCGCAAGTTGCATGCCTGTTGCGAGCCACGCAAACATTCGCGGGCCGCCGAACATGAAAACGAGGGCGCCGGGATGCAGATGGGGTAGCATGGACTCCGCCCATTCCTTGCACGCCTGCTGGAAGGCGATGTTTTCTTGCAGCGTGGTCATCCTTTGGCCGGGCGGCAGATAGGAATGAACCTGATTTCTTGTCATCTGTTTGGGATCGTCCCACTTGGCACCCATGAAATGATACCCGTAGCTGGGATCGCAGAGGCAGGCATGGAATTTAAGCCCCGCGTAAGTCCGTGCCCATGCCACAAGTTCTTGATTGACTACGACTATCTGATTACGCGACGGCAGCGACAAAGGCCGGTCAAAGTCGCACCCTGGGTGACCGAATATCGGAACCGGTGCATCCTGATGCGTCGCCTTGGGGGCGCTTCTTGCTCCGCTCCTGGTCGCTGAGATCCAGTTTCGGTGCAGGGAGCGGAGTCAAAGCGGTCATGATGACGGCACTAAGTACCTTGAGATTGTCCGAGGCGGATTGCAGGACCGATGCTATCTGCGCGAAGTCTTGCGCGTTCGAACGCACCTGATCTGATTTGTTGAGTAGGGTCAGGAGTTTCTTGAACGCGCTGCCTTTGAAAGCGTAGTTGTAGCGATCTACGAAGCTGCTCGAGGCGTCTGCGAAATATTTCAGTTTGAAATCCAGTACAGGTATCTGGTGATTTTCCCAGTCCTGGTAAGTCGCACGCTGCGGAGTGGGCATGCTGGGTGAAAGCGCGGGGGCCCTTTCAATGGGCTCGATGCGGACCGACTGCTGCTCCAAATCATCGGTTTGCGCCCTTGCATCCCCATCGGGGTTGTCATGGCTGGGCTTCACTCCGCGCGCAAAGTACTCGTCGATGCGATCTTGCGTGGGGGTATTCTTGTCCAGCTTGGCAATTGCTTCTTCCACGCGCCCAGCCCTCAGGTCCACGATCACTTCGCGACTGGAGGCGGCAGTCCCCAAAAGCCTGTGCTCTAGGTGCGTGAGATGTTTCGGCTTCGTATCCTTTCCCGGTTTGATCGTCCCAACACTCGGGTCTTTTCGATACTGTGCGATGCGGCGCTCCATTGTCCGCAACGACTCCCACAGTCTCTCCTTATACTGGCCGTAATAAGCGGACCACCATGGAATCTTGTGGCCTTTCTCGCGCGCCTCAATGACGAGATGGTGGCTGACGCCTTTTTTAGACAGCATTGATTGCATGACAGCCAAATACGGGACGATGAGATCCTGCTTTTGCTTCGCCAAGTCGGCAGCGCCCACAAAGTTGCCCGTCAGATCCGCGATCGTCTTGTCTGTCGTCTCGTAAGCAGCTATGAAATCGGTTACCGACCGGAACGCTGAGCACGCGGGTGTGGGCAAATCAGAGTTTGGCGACATTTGTCGCGTAACTGAGCTGATTTTCTTGCCTGCAGATTTCGCATTGGCGTTCATTGTTCGCCGCTCGTTACTCCAAGAACTACAATTCGTGGTCCGGTTAGTTTCCTGATCCACACGCACGTTCAGATGGTTACCCATGCCCTATTCGCAAGAGCAAGGCTTCAGCCATTTGGCGAATGGACATTAGGCGTCTGTTCTCTTTCGCTTGCCGCGGACGATTCACCTTTCAATTCCTCGACCGCGGCTGCCAGATTTTCCACCCACTCTTGCCAGAGGCTTCCGAACGGAAGCTCGTCGTGATATTCGGCAAGGAAAGGCGGGAAGATGTCGATCAAAACCCAATCCAGGGATTGAGTCTTCGGGTTGCCGTCATGCATCTCCCGCGCAACTTCGCCGGCACGTATTACCTTCTTGCCTGCGTAACTCGCCATCACGTCGCGGTAACTGAGCAGGAATATCGCCGACGGAAATTCCGCCGAAATCTCGAAAAGATGACTATCGACAATTCCGTAGTGTTTATCTTTGAATTCGAGGGTGAATCGGCGGGCCTGATTGGCGCTCGGATCCGTATAGCCCAGGTTTCTCGTTGCCTTAAATTCAAACATCTCCTTCAAGGCATCGGTAATCTCACTGGTGGGCTGACCGGACTTTTCGGCGGCCCATGTGACCAGTTCTGAGGATGCTTGTTTCAGCCTCTCTGCGATCTGGTTGATCTCCGCAGGGCTACCGGCGAGTACATCGAGCTCGTAATCGATCCAATTCGACATTTATGGTCTCCGGCGAAAAATTCATCAGCTCGATCGTGGGTCTGCGACGCAGTTCGCGTTAGTCGGGGCGATAATTTCCCCAAGCGGGGATGAGCGTCTGCGTCATCTCTTGAACAGATATGTCAGTTGAGAAGGTAATGATGTCGTGATCCAGCTGGGAGTGCCGTCTGAGCGTATAAGTGACGCACGTGCTGACGCACGTCGCATTCGCATTGATCCACATCGCAGAAAGAACCTCTTCCGCCGTACGTTCTCCATTGGCATCCGTTCGATAACCGTCCGACAGATACACCACAGCATCAGCGCCGACCTTCTTGGCCACTTCCGCCACCGCCCGAAAATAACGATATTTTTCGAAAGGTGGCGCGCCGATCGGAAACAAGGCCATGCCGTTCTGCACAAGCCACCCGATGCGTTGCACAACCTCGCCGGTTTGTGTCAACTCGGCTTTAGCCTGGGCGAGAAGATGAGGTAGGAACTGATCCGCCGCTAATTGCGTTCCCCCGCCCGCCTCCAAGAGGGAGTCCACGTTAACCGCCCTGAGGCACTTCACATTCTCGATACTTTCCTCCACGAACTTCCGAGCTTCCACACCAACGTCGGGATAGACTGAGTCGTACATCTCAATCGCCGCATCTCTCGCAAGTCGAATAGCCTGATCTCGATAGCTATCGGAGCAAACCGCAACGGAAACCCTGACGTCGCCGCGCCGGTATAATCGCAGCAACAGAAAAGCGCTTCCCGACGCCAATGGAGTATCGGCGTTCGCGAACGTCTCAATCCTGGCCGCGTACCGTTGGGCGTAGGCCCCGACATCGCCCTCTCCGTGCGGCCAATCCGGTTCGACCAAATTGTTGCGGATAATCGCATTCATGAGTAAAACTTCGCAGTCATCGTCGTCTTTTTCAATGTAGTAAGTCATATCCAGAACTCTTTGCTTGAACGCATCTGCGTAGCCATCCCGCGTGAGAGCGTTGCGGGCTGTTCGCAGCAATATGGGGCAATTGGTGATCGGTTGAAGGGTCTGTAGACTCAGCATGTGCGCACGGCCGTTCTCCTCATTTAGAAAATATCCTCGGGATCTGATTTCTCTGAAGTAGCGGGCGCGATCATTACTGACTCCTTATGCTCGTGAACTGCACAGAAGTGAAAACCATCACACTCGCCGTGAAGACCTCGCAGGCCGTTGCCGAAATCTACGAACCTCAAACTTTTGGCCTTCGCGATCGACTCTTTCAGCTCGTTAGGGTTGGTGATCGTCCCGCAATCAACGACCTCGTCATAAACCAGAGGTTCAGGCAAAGCTGTCGTCCGCAGCAGGCGAAAGGTCCCCTCCAGGCTGAATCCGTGTCCGTACACGGCATAATTATTCGACGTCATCATTGCTTGTCTCCTCTTGCGTTTTCGCGCTCTGCAAGGTACGTTCCTCAGACTTGAGTTCCTTCACGTCGGAAGGCTCGGACTCCACGCCGAGTCTCGCGTCGCCCAAAACCGTATGCGCACTCGACATCGGCATGTCAGGGTCACGCTCGTCACGTATCGCGTGGACGGTGCTGCGTCCGTCAGCTCCCTTGTAGTGGAGCGCTGAGGTGGAGCTGTAGCTGGCCTCAGAAGGCCCTTTGCGGCCGCCGATGAAGACGGTCAGGAACAGCCGCATCTCCGGTTCTGCCTCATGCTCTTCTGGCTTTAGTTCTAGGTTGATGACCATCCACCCCGGTGTTGTGCCGGGTTCGACGCTCTGGATTTTGCGGCCTTGCAACTCGTCATTAAGTTCCAGTGGTTCAGGCATTGTTAGTTCTCCTCATTGAGTTCTCTCGGGTAGCCGGTCATGCACTTCGGACAGAAGTGCGGCGCTTCCGTTAGCGGCAAGCCGAGGCCTTCGCTCTTTGCGTTTTTCAGTCACAGTTGCCTTTAGAGTCATGTCGGACAGGTAAGCAGCAACTTCTTCAGGTGTATAGATTGTTTCTTTCTGACCTCGTTTTCCATTCTTACTCCTTGGCTTTTCGTATTTGGTTCTTTGCGGCCTCAATGTCCTCGGTTGCTAGGAATTGAATGTGGATAGAAGCGATACGCTGGCCAATGGGCTCACCGAAGTAAACAATTTCCGCAATCACGGAATACTCGCCGTCCCCAAACCCCGTGTTTAGGCTGAGAGCATTCCCTCCCGTTGTCCCGAATTCTTTGAGTTTCTTCGGATTCTCTTTAGCAGGGGTGGGGGGGTCGAGAATCTGGCGAGCCAATGTGACGTCGTCTACCCGCGATCCGGGTTTGATGGAGTAGTCGGGATAGAGCGGAGAGCCGATTACGTCGTCATGATCTTGCGTCGCCGCGATGCGCCCAATCCGGCACGGGTCGAGAATCACGATGGTCGCAGTATCAACGCTAACCGTTCCAAGGTTTTCGACACGATATGCCGGCTTTGGCTCAAGTCGTGCCAGGTAGTCAGCAAAATTCGCTTCGACGGCGGCTACGGCTTGGTCGCGAGTGGCAAAGTATCCAACAGCGAATTTCACGCCGCGGACTCTCGCTCCATCGTCGAAGGTGGCAATCGCAATTCCTGTGGCGGCATTCATAGGGTTAGTCCAACCGGGCGAACGGAAGTTGATGAAAGCAACTTCAAGCGTCATTCGGACGTTATTGCGCCATCCTTAGTTTTAGGCTTGCTCGAAAACTAGCCGTCCTCTGGCACGAGGTCGGGAGGCCGTTCGCAGACCAGTTCCTTGATTTCGTCAACAACTCACACTTTCCCTTTATCAACAATCTCTTCTCCGTCGATCCACAGATTCATTTCGTCCGGCTCCTCCTCACGACCTGGTGGGATGCCCTTCGCGGGAATCCCATGTGTCCGTAGCAAGTCGTGCTTGTAGCCTTCGGCGAAGTACCAGCGGGCATCGTCCGCAGATTCAAAAAAGAATTGGTCGTCGATCAGGAACCCTCCTCCATGCGCATAGAAAACCTGATGCTTGGTCATTTGTTCCGGCGGCATCTGGTCGCCACTTTTGTATTTCGTTCGCGGATAGCCCGTGGGATTTGACTTCGCACCGGAGGGCACGAAGTATCGGTCAATGCTCATACTTTCTCTCCAAGCCGGAATCCCAGCTCCCTTTATTTGCGCTGGACGGGACCGTGCTGACCGCCCGATCTCGGCTTCACTTGCCCTCTCCTTCAGGCGCGCTGCTGGTTGCCAAGTGGAGGTCGTAGATCGCTTGCTCAATTAAAGCGAATCCGACTTCGGTCATGCGATCAGCGATGGAATCAACATAAAAGTGCTCTCGCACGGCTTTGACGTTTTCCGGCGTGTGGTTAGCACCAGCGCGCTCCAATGCAGTCACGATGTCGTCCTCGCACCAAGTCACAATTTCCCACCTCCCGAGCTTTTCCAGTTCAGAGCGGAGCTCGTCGACCCGATCTTCGGTTGTCTGTATCGCCGCAGGGGGCAGATCATCTTCGTGTTCATTAACCATGGTGCCTCCTCTATCCGAGTAGCGCCGCGCCAATCCACTCAGTTTCCGAGCAGTGAGAACTGTTCTTACCCGAGTGCGATGGAGGCAGCCCGAAAGTCATCGAACATCGTCACACCGTTTCGGCCAGCGACCTTGGCAGCCAAAGCATTCGAAGCCTCTACGGCGGCTTTCTCCACTTCGAGGACGAGCTCGGGGTTGTTCCTCCAGCGGGCCCTCTTTGCGGCCCGATCGAACTCGCGGCCGGACTCGCTCTCTGAGCTCATCATTACGATGTCAACGTCGTCAGCGCTCTTTCCGGGGTCTGGCAATCTCTGGATGTGCATCATTTCGATTCGGGAAAGGCCGACAAAACGAATCTCCCACTCGATCGGAGGCACGGATCCGTCCTCTTTTTTTCGGTATCGCCCGTCACTTGGGCCCGCGTTGAGATATTCAAGAACGGGAACGATGATGCAGGCGGGATCGGAGACGGCCGCGGCGGGTGAGGAGAGTATTGCAAATCTTGCTGCCTTCCTTCCGGCGACCAGGTAGTCCAGACTCAGAGACTTCATCAGTTCTGTAATCCCTGCGACAACTTGCGGATCTTCAATTCCGCTCATCTCGCGCGCGATCTCTGCCTGGAGCGTCTTTTGTTCCTCCGGGGTTCCCTCGCGAAAGACTTTCCACGTCCTCGGATCGCAGCGTTTGCCAAATTCGTCGTACGCCTCGTTGACGGCCTTGGCAACTTCGTCTTCGCCTAATGCTGCTGCGATTCTGGCAATTCGGCGACTCGCAAAAGGACCCAGCCTGATTTCTGAGCTTCCTGTCTGCCCATCAATAAAATGGGAAAAATCAAGGTCCATCCGCACGGAGGCCCAATACTTCGCGAGCTGGACCAGTTCGTGCCGGGTAGGCACGAAGCTGGGAAACTCAATTGAGCCGGGGCCATTGACTTCGTCGACACAGCCGATGACGATACGATCATTGCCGTACCAGCCGAGGCCTTCGCTGTCGGGATTGACTTTATGGGCGGCTTCCTCTTTTCGTTTTTCGTCGGTCGAACTGCGGCCGCCATCCTCACATTTCGTCGCTTCGGGTATTTCGGTGTTGCAGTTTCCCTCTTGTAAATCCTTGGGTTCGTGCATGGTGTTCCTCCCTGTTCTTCGCAAGGGATGTGTTGCGCGATTCCTGGTTCCGTGCGTCCAGTCGAATGCTTCGGCATGGACTGCAGAACACGCGATGACCAGCGACCGCGCGTTGGATAACCTGCCAAGTTGTTCGTTGTCCTGTTTCGGTCACATATTGGTTCCACCGCTTTCGCGGAATATCAGGTTGACGTGCTCGCCCACTCGCTTTTGCCGTCGTCGGCACTGAATGCTCGACGCAACTTCAGTTGTACGGCACCGAGGTAAGACTTGGGCAGATACCAAATGCGAATGTTTTATGGGATTTTCGAAGGAAATTGTCCGGACAGAATTGCTATCGGACTCTCATTTTGTGGAGGGTTTGTCCAAGTATACAGGGGGGAATTGAGCAGATTGTTCTGGGCGAGCACATTGTTCCCATCGCGTTATGTGATGATTGTTACCTATGCCTATCGGATCTGCACCGTGGAGCCAGTACGCTGTTAGGATTTCCGTAACGAGGGCTACGGTGGGCGATGTGAGCTGACACTCCGGTCTCCCCCGTCTGTTTTGTCGGCGCAAAAGTTTTCTCACGCTCTCTTCACTTCTGGAGCTACTTCGAAACGCCGCATTGAACAGCCGCGCAATAATCCTGGTCTGACCTCCCTGACTGATTTGATATTTGTCGAGATACGAAGCTGCGGCGCCAACAAACCAACGATCGATGGCTACGGCCTTTGGCCCGGGTTGCGGATGCGCAACCGGTTCGACACCGCCGAATAAACGAGTAAAATACTCATCCGCCAGCCGTTTTTCCGCTCCGATACGCTGTGAGGGGGGGATTTTTGCCGCAATTATCTGTTCGCGGAAGGTGGCCTGCTCGGCAGCTTTTCGGAGGCCTTTTGCCATCAATGCGGCTAAAGGTATTTTCCCTCCTGCCGCTAAGAAGTATGCGGGGGCAGTATTCTCCGCATCAGAGTGGATTCGCGATCTCTGAGCCCCTCCGGTCTTCTTTTCAGTCGCAACCGCGATCCTTAATTCTTTGCTCGGGTCAAAGAGAGAGCCGATATCCGCGTCCGCCGCGTCAATCTCAACTCCGCAGAACTTGCAGGCTTCTTCCAGGTTCCGCGCTGCATTGGAAAAACGAGCCCTGACTCTGGACATCTGCCGGCGCTGCAGTCTGAGCTCAAGAACCGCCCTCCTGTTTTCCCTTGCACATTGCTCTTTCTTCGCCTTTTCAACGGCCAAGCGGTAAAGTTCAGGCAACAAACCGCGCGGGATAGCACTTTTCTTGAGCGACGACGGGTCCTCAATGAGTTCGGTCATTATCGTTGAAAACTCGTCAAATGGCCGCACTCCTTCTTCAACTTGATCTTGACCGATCATGTGGCACCGTCCTTCTACAGGAAACGAACTGCTTCGCACCTACGGAGGTGTTACGGAAGCGAATATTACCTTAGATTGACTCCCATTGCGCGGGCCAGAATCCCGCTGATTTCAAATTTTTGTCTCGATTGTGTCCGGACAGGTTGCGTACGTCATCGAGGAAATGTGGAACGTTGGCACCTGCCCAAATCCCCCTACAAATTTAATAATGCCATCTGTTACGAAAACGCTCTGGAATTCGGCAGACTCGGCAACGCGCGATTTCTGGCGGCATTGTAAATGATAACGCTGCGGATATTGAATCCGCTGGGTACGCCGTTTCGCAGCGGGCCATCATTCGCACACGTCCGGACATGAAACGCAGGCAGCCCCGACACAAACTGGGTTCAATCGAGCCGGGGATCCGAAGGATGGAGATACGTTGTGTCGTCAGCAAATCGCATAGGGCTTGGGGGGACGAAATCTTGGTGATTTCACGCCAAGGCGCGCTCATGTCCGCTACTAGATTCCACGACAACTCATTTCCCAAAAACCAACCGCCCCAATCTGATTCCAGTGACAAACCAGATTGCGAATTGCGGGAAGAATATTTTGTCGATGCGGAAGTGGCAGCAAAGTTCTTGTCGATTAAGCGTAAGTATTTGCTGAAGCTGTCCCGACTCTCCCTCGTCCCGGCTCATCCCCTCGGTATCGGTTCCCGACGACAGTGGCGCTACCGAATCTCCGAACTTCGCGACTGGATGCTCTCGACTGGAGCTCATTCTAGCCTTGGCCAAACGCCTGATCGGCCCGATAATCCAATCGGCAGTCCCCGCGTTCGGAAAAGGAAAAACCAATGAACAAAGGGACATTTTTCAGAAGGAAGGAAGGTCGTTTGTATTTCGTCTGGCTCAACGAAGCGGGCAAGGAACGTTGCAAGGTGATAGGTGACGACTCGATGTCCGATGACGAAGGATTGATCAAGGTAGGGGGACTTGGGCTCGACAAGCTCGCACACAAGCTCGACCCGCTCAGAACCGAATTTGGCAATGTCCTTGATCATTACCTTGCTTGGGGAAAAACGAAATCAGGTCGGGAAAAGGATGCATCCACGAAACGAACGGATGAATCCAACGCCCGGATTTATGTCCGCCCGAAATGGGGCAACCACATCGCAAAGGACATCGAACCGCTAGAGGTTCAAGAATGGCTTGATGGCCTCCATTTGGTTGATCGTGCCAAGATTCGAAACCTGATGTCAGCTGCGTATCGGTACGGGCAAAAGTACAAGAAGATTCCCCGTACCGATGAAAGCAACCCTATGAAATGGGTGTCGTGTTCGACCGCATCGAAGTACGAGGCGGTGACCGTGACGCCTGAGCAGGCATTTCAGATCGTGGAATGCCTACCGTTGTTTGAGCGCACCTTGCTGATCGTTGTCGCAGTCACCGCACTGAGGATCAGCGAGGCCCTTGGCCTGCGATGGTCGGACATCGATTGGACGAAGCTCCTGATCCACGTCCGTCGCGCCTGGAAGTACGGGAAGCTGGGCGAACCGAAATCCAAGGCAAGCAAGCATCCCGTACAGATGCACGAGGTTCTTGCTGCAACTTTGCAGGCATGGCGGCGCGAGACACCTTACGCGGGTGATGAGGATTTCATTTTCGCATCCGCAAGGGCACACGGAACCCAGCCGCGTCTCGGTGGCATGATCGCGCAAGACTACTTGCGAGTTCACGCTGTCAAGCTGGGAATCATCGCAAAAGACTGTCCGAGGTTCGGTTTCCACAACTTCAGGCATTCGCTAGCGACGTTCCTTGTCGAGAACGGAACTGACCCAGTAGTGGTGCAGCGAATGCTTCGCCAATCGAACGTGGACACGACCATGATCTACATCCACAACGCCCAGAAAGCGCGGGAGGCACAAGGTCAGTTCATGAACCGATTCATGCCATCGGGAGTAAAGTCGGGAGTGGGCAAAACCGCAACCACTGCAAGTGATTGAAAAAAATGGTAGGCACGAGGAGACTCGAACTCCTGACCTCTACCGTGTCAAGGTAGCGCTCTAACCAACTGAGCTACGCGCCTACTGCGGATCTGGCCCAAGTGCATCGGCCGGAACGAATCTGATTTTATCATGCGAAATGCGACCATCGTGCAATCGAATACGTCGGCGGGCACTAGGTCATGCGGTCAGGAAGTTCGCCTTCGTCGATGCGCGACGGTGCAATTCGGGAGATTTTAGCCGATGCCCGTATTCTTCAAATTCAGGGCGAGGTCCCGTCCACCTGAGATCGTCCACTGTAGCGAAGACCGGCGCGTCGGTCCTTAACGTCGCCAGCGTGCGAAACAGAAGAGCATCGTCCCATGCGCCGAAGAGCGATTCCGCCAGCGGGCGTGCTCTCTTAATCGTCGGATTCCATTCACGCCAATCTTTAGGAATGTCTTCGAGGTGAGGATAGCGCGAGAGCGTTTGCGCAGCCGCTTTCGCTCCCCATCCGGCGATCCCGGGATAGCCATCGGCACTATCGCCGACGACTGCAAGATAATCTGGAATTGACGCAGGCTTCACTCCGAATTTCGCTTCTACGCCATCCTCGTCGCGCACGATGTTACGGCGCCGGTCCAATTGCACGATCCGCGTTCCGACAACGCTTTGACTCAGATCTTTGTCCGGCGTACAGATCAATACTTGGCGCACGCGTTGATCCAACGCAGCTTTTGCCGCGGCGGAGGCAAGCGCGTCGTCGGCTTCGAATTCCACCATCGGCCAAACTACGACTCCCATGGACTGAAGCGCTTCTTCGAGAATTGGAAATTGTGACAGGAGTTCGGGAGGCACGCCCTCGCTCGTCTTGTATCCTGGATAAAGTTCGTTTCGAAAGGATTCGACGACGTGGTCGGTTGCGACACCCAAATGAGTTGCTCCGGCTTCGAGCATCGACAGCACAGAGCCGAGAACGCCTCGAACTGCGCCAATCTCCTGGCCAGAAGAGTCCTGACTCGCCGGTACGGCATAGAAGTAACGGAACAACTCATAAGTTCCGTCGATGAGATAGACGTCCATTCAGTTCCGATCTGCTGAACGCCAATCGCTTCCACTAAGCGCGGTCCATCGCCATGAAGAGGTTGTTGAGCGATTCTGACAGCGTGGGATGCGCGTAAGTGGCGTCGCGTAATGAAGTGTACGGTAATTTCCCCATCATTGCGGTTTCGAGAACAGACATGACCTCTCCGCCTTCGATGCCAAGAATGGCGGCTCCCAGAATCTGGTTGCTCTCCGCATCCACGATAGCTTTCATGAATCCCCGAGTTTCATCCACTTCGAGCGCGCGGGCGACTGACGTCATGGGAAGTTTCGCTACACGAATCTTCCGGCCTTGCGCTCGAGCCTCGGATTCGGTCAAGCCGACACGGCCCAACTGAGGATCGGTGAAAAGGCAGTACGTCACCTGACGCCCTTTCGTGGAGGCGCTTTTCTTCTCGATCAGATTGGCACGGATGATCCGGAAATCGTCGTAAGAAATATGAGTAAAGGCCGGTCCGCCCTTGATGTCTCCCAAGGCATAAATTCCTTCGGCCGTGGTTTCGAGACGATCATTGACTTTGATAAATCCATGCTGATCTGTACCGACGCCAGCAACGTCTAGATTGAGAGTGTCGGAATTCGGTACTCGCCCCGTAGCGATTAGCAAATGAGAACCAATCACCGTGGCAGCATTTCCGGCGGACAGCATCTGCAAGCGAATCTGACCGTCTCCTTGGTCTACCTTTGTCGCCTTCGCGTTGAGCACAATCTCAATCCCATCCTGACTCAGGATCTTTTTAACTTCCTCTGCCACGTCAGGATCTTCCTGCGTCAGCAGCTGATTCGCACCTTGAACAATCGTGACTCGACTTCCGAAGCGCCGAAAGAGTTGCCCGAACTCCAGCCCGATGTACCCTCCGCCGAGAACTAAAAGGTGCTCCGGCACTGTCCCGAGTTCCATGATCGAAATATTGTCGAGAAAAGGCACTGCGTCGAGACCATCCAGTTTCGGTCGCCCAGCGCGAGTGCCGGCGTTAATAAAGATGTGTTGCGCGGAAAGCACGCGCTCCGAACCATCTTTCAGCAGGACGGCGATTGTCTTCGGTGCTGTGAAGCGTCCCTCGCCGAAGATAAGTTCTACGTTTTTGGTTTTCTCGATCCGCGTCTGGCTGCCCTTCCTGAAGCTGTCTACGATATTGCGTTTTCGTTGGCGGACTCTCTCAAGATCGATGCTGATTGGTCCGGTATGCACACCGTAGTCCGCCGCTCGGCGCGCCAGGTAGGCCACGCGTCCGCTCGCGACCATCGTCTTGGTTGGCGTGCATCCTTCGTTCACGCACGTCCCGCCCACATGCTTCCGTTCAATCAGGGCGGTCCGCATGCCCGCTCCAGCCAACGCCGTGGAGAGCGGCGTACCCGCCTGTCCGGCGCCGACGATGATAGCGTCGTATTGTTCTGGAGTTGTCATTCCCGCTCCTTGCTGGCGAGCCGTACGAAGTGCAGCACTAGGATGCGTTCCTAAAATCGAGTGGCGAGGAATAATCCGAGTCCGATGGCAACGATATCTTCTGGAACTGCGATCCCGACATCCGGAACGCGCAGCGCGCGAACGAGTCCTACACGGGCTTGATAACCGCCGAATGCTCCCGCAATTGCCCCGATCGCGCCGGCCACCGCACCAAGCCAAAGGCTGGCTCCGCCGGCAACCGCGAAGGATGCGCCGCAGAGTGCTCCCGTGACGATTCGCGCCGACAGCCCGACCGCCGCGGTGCGAGGCGGAGTGCCTGGAAGTTGATCGGCAACCAGTTCGACCAAGGCCAAGAGAGTGAACACTGCCGCTGTCCACTTCGAGCCCATGAAAGCCAGCGGGGAGCCGGCCAGATGAAGCCAGCCCAAGTGCGCGGCCCAGGCGACCACAGCGGGCGCGGTCAAGGAGCGCAGGCCAGCGACGATGCCAATGCCAAATGCCAAAAGTAAAGCTGTTCCAGAATTCATGGTTTCCTTTCTTTGAGCGGACTACCATTAGTGCGCCAACTTCCGCACCACGAATTGGGTTTACCTAGTGCCCTGGGTGATTGGCAGCCAAACTTGAAAGAGGGTGTCCCCCGGCTGGGATCGAACTTGAATGTTGCCTTGATGTTTTCTCACGATTCGCTGGACCGTATCGAGCCCGAGACCGGTTCCTTCGCCCACTCCCTTCGTGGTGAAGAAAGGTTCAAAAATGTGAGGCAGCACTTGCGGGGAGATTCCGGGCCCGTTGTCCCCGATTTCGACAACGACGCACTCGCCGTCCCGATAAGTTCGTATCCGCAGTTCACCTTTGCCGCCCATCGCATCAATGGCATTGTCGATCAGATTTGTCCAAATCTGATTCAGTTCACTGCCGAACGAATTCACCATCGGCACGGGTTGGTAGTCGCGCTGAACAGATACTCCCTTCTTCAATTTATGATTCAAGATGGTGAGCGTCGTCTCGAGAGTTTTGACGATGTCAACGCTCTGAACCGGACCCTGATCCATAAACGTATATTCCTTGATCGCCTTGACCAGGTCAGAAATGCGGGTCGTGCTGCTTTCGATTTCATTCAACAGGCCGACAATCTCCACCGACGCCGAGATTCTGACTAAGGCTGCACGAGCCGTATTCGGATCAAGAGTTTCAAACAGTTGTTCGAGAGCGGCAGGCTTGAAGTTCCTGCGCGCAAGATCGGCCGCCAGTTGCCAAAGATCGTTTTGGCCATGACTGCGCAGCAAAGAGTCGATCCGATCTTCCAGAGCACTCGCAGTCAATGGGTCCGGCGGCGGACCGTCCATTTGCGTGATGGAAGCCTCCAACTTCTCAATCTCTGCGCGATGCGATGCCGTCAGATCACGGCTGCCTAGCTCGTGGCTCGCGTCTCGCACTTTTTTCAGCAGATCGCGAAGCTGGCTGGTGGCGCGCTTCGCGGCTGAAGCCGGATTATTCAGCTCGTGAGCCAGTCCGGCCGACAGCTTGCCAAGGGCGGCAAGCCGGTCTCTTTGCTGCTCGAGGCGCGTCGTCTCGCGGATACGATCTGACATCAGTCCCACGAGACGCTGCGCAAGCTCGGGCATCTTCTGCACGAGTTCGGGAAAGCGAGCGGACGGAAAACGCAGGACAAAACTGTCGGTGATCGCACGTCCACTCAAGGGGAACTGCTTCATCCTGGAAAATGGCAGCTTGCCAGTGATATCGCCGGCTTTCATGGGAATCACAATCGATTCCCCGCTCAACTCTCCTCGCGCTTCGAGTTGGCCCTCGAGGATGACGGTCATCTTGTCGGCGGGATCACCTTGGCGCGTATAAAACTCGCCAGGCTTGAGATGGAGTTCCTCCGACTGACTGAGGAACCAGGTGATCTGGTCGTCGGGCAATCCTTCAAACGATGGAACACGACGCAGTAAATCCAGTGTATCGGCCATTAGACCTTGCTCAAGTACTGATGGATGAATTGCACTGCGACCGATCCTTCACCAACGCCGGAAGCAACTCTCTTCACAGAACCGTGGCGCACATCGCCGACCGCGAACACGCCGGGAATATTCGTCTCCAGCAGAAACGGATCCCGTTCTAGCGACCATCCTTTGGGGCGCTGACCTCCCTGAATCAGATCGGGGCCGGTTAGGATGAATCCGCGCTCGTCGCGCTCAATCGCATCACCAACCCAATCCGTGCGAGGAAGAGCGCCAATGAAAATGAACATGGAACTCGCTGGAACTCGTTCTACTTTATTTGTGTCCGAGCACAAGACAGAGATCTCTTCCAGATGCGTGTCGCCGTGAACTTCGGCCACGCTGGCATGGCTCCACAACTGAATGTTCGGAGTTTCCTTAATCTGGTCGATCAGGTACTGCGACATTGTGCTCGAAAGACCTTCGCTACGAACCAGTATGACGACTCGCTCCGCGTACTTCGAAAAATTCATCGCGGCCTGGCCGGCAGAGTTTGCCCCACCTACGACGTAAACGATCTCACCTTTACACGAAAGAGCTTCGGTCGTGCCACCGCCGTAATAAACGCCGGCGCCTTGCAGCCGGTCAATGCCCGGAGCGTCCAGCCGGCGCCACTGAACCCCGGTGGCAATCATCAGTGCGTGGCAGGAGATTTCGTTATCGTCTGCCAATTTCACAATCCTGTAGGAATTCTCCGTTCGCATGCTCACGACGGACTGGGGAGCGAGAATCTCCACTCCAAAGCGCCGGGCCTGCACAACGGCACGCCTGGCGAGATCGCCTCCGCTCAGGCCGCTGGGAAAACCCAGATAGTTTTCGATCCGCGAGCTCATACCAGCCTGGCCGCCTGGCGCCTCGCGTTCCACAATCACCGTCTTTAATCCTTCGGAAGCACCATAAACCGCCGCTGCCAAACCTGCAGGCCCTCCGCCGACAATCGCCAGATCGTAGAAGCTGGTTTCGGAGTGGGTCCGAAGACCGACTTTCTGCGCCACCTCGGCGGGCGCACCGTTCAGCAGCTTCGCTCCATCGGGAAAAAGAACCACGGGAAGATCACTCGAATCCGGGCCCAGCGCTTCGAGAAGGCGCTTGGTCTCCGGATCGTTTG
Organism: uncultured Acidobacteriota bacterium; assembly: GCA_963793945.1. Classification (GTDB taxonomy): domain Bacteria; phylum Acidobacteriota; class Terriglobia; order Terriglobales; family Acidobacteriaceae; genus Sulfotelmatobacter. The sequence continues at coordinate 50,161 of CAWCCE010000013.1, forward strand.
CCGAAGTCTCCACATCGATCCATTGATAGGGCACGTGACTTCGCGCCAGAAAATCACGCAGCTCGTAACACCGCGGAGACCAGCGCGTTCCCAACACGCGAATTCCCTGAAAAGCCGGGTGATACGAGGCCTTCCAGTCGTCGAGGAGGTCATCCAGCTGGGGATAAAGGTGCTCCGTGGGAGGGTCCCAAGGCTTCATAAAGAAGTAGTCGAGGCTGGCCTCATTGATCGCGCTGATCGCCGCATTGGTATCGGCATAGGCCGTAAGCAGCGCGCGCTTTGAGTCCGGGAATATTTCCCGGGCGGCCTGCAGAAAACCGACGCCGTCCATTTGAGGCATCCGCTGGTCGGCGAGAAGCAGTGCGACGCCGTCATTCCGGACCTTCAGTTCCTTCAGAATGTCGAGAGCCCCAACCGGAGAGTCACTGCTGATCACGCGATAATCGGCGCCATACTGAGATCGTAGGTCGCGTTCGATCGCCCGCAGAACATCGGGGTCGTCGTCGACGGTCAGCAGAATGGGCTTCGCCATATCGCTCCCTGCCAAAATGAAAAACGTTCAGGATAAAAGCTGATTTAGGCTTAGATACTCGAACAGGGAGTTCGGTCGCGTCAAGATTGCAATTTAAAAGAATGGCTAAGACACGGATTGGGCTTAGTCCTCGATCTCGCCGGCTTCCACCTCATCGACGTAGCACCAGATCCAAGCCTCACCGGGCTCAATCGAGCGGATTAGTGGGTGCTTTGTTTTATGGAAATGCTTGGTGGCATGCTTATTCTTGGAAGAATCACAGCATCCCACTTGGCCGCATATGAGGCAAAGGCGCAGGTGTACCCATGTGTCCCCGGTTTTAACGCATTCTTCGCAGACGTGTGTTTTTGTGTGCTTGATCTTGATTTGGTCGAGGTGTGTGCATTGGGCTGCCATTAATTCCTCCAGAATTTACTTGGAAATTTCCTTCCGTGACTTCGGTCACGTTACGAAGGGCCACAATCACTGCCAACCGCACAATCTTTCCCTCAGAATGATGATCGGAGGTCTTTCATCCGTGTTTCGCCTTGATTATCTTTCTTGTGTATTAACCGTTGCTTCCACCATTTTAGTGGGTCGGCGGTGCTGGGAAGGTTGGGCATTAGCTGGAGTGAATAGCGTCATCATGTGCGTGATCGGTCTGCGTACAGAGCAACTCGGATTCATTCCCGCCAACGTCTTTTGCATGGTGGTCAGTGCCATTAACCTGCGCGCATGGCGGAGGTCGTAATCTTACTGAGGCCAATCGCACTTTTCAAATGGGCCGCTCTCACTCAGCGATGAGTAAGTTTTCCGCGAAAGGCCAAAGTTCGTCGATCCATTGCACCTCGCAACGGAATCCAGCTCTCTTGGCTGTCTGAAAGATCTCATCTGCGGAGTATTTGTGGCTGCTCTCGGTCCAGATGGTTTCTCCTTCCTGAAATTCAATTGCGATCTCTGACGCGGGAATACTCACCCTCTGCCGCCGTTTCGACCGAAGGTGCATCTCAACGCTGCGCGCTTCGGGATTGATCTTCGCGACATGTTCGAATTGACTTAGATTAAAGTCAGCGCCCAGCTCGCGATTTACACGTGACAAAAGATTCAGATTAAACGCTGCCGTCACACCGAGTTCGTCATCATAGGCGCGGATCAACTGCATGCTCGGCTTTTCCAGATCTGTGCCCAACAGTAATGCGTCGTCGGCTTTCAGGATTGCGCGAACGTCCGACAAGAACTGCATGCCGGCTTGCCGATCGAAATTTCCGATGGTGCTTCCCAGAAAAAGAACGCAGAGGTGCTGGCCTGGTTTTCGATAAGCCGCCACTTCCAGCAGCCCGTCAAGATACTCCCGCTCAAAACCAACAATGCTGATGGCATCGATGTCGCTGAGCTCCCGTTCGCACATCACAAGCGCGGAATGTGAAATTTCCACGGGGTAATACGACGTCCGCTGCCTCCTGCAGAATGCTTCAAGCAAATAACGTGTCTTGCGACCGCTTCCGCTGCCCAGTTCTGCAACCGCCACGGGGCCGGCAACGCGGTCGACAATCTCGGACGCATGACGCCGCAACAAGCGCTCATCAGCCCGCGTCAGTCCGTACTCGGGCAAATGACTGATGACTTCAAATAGCGCCGATCCTACGTCGTCGTAAAGATACTTCGAGGGAAGTTCCTTCTGGCCAATCCGCGTAAGTCCGTCGCGAACATCGGCCGCAAATTCATAAGAAACGTTGGCTGGAATCGCATGAACAAGCATCACTCACTCCTCTATCTGGATTTCACACAGCGAAAACCCGCGTAGACATACTGATAGTGCGCTTGAAACCAGTTACGGAACGAAGGCCGCAGCATGCACGCGGCAGTTCGTGCAGAGCCGCCCTTCATGACGAAGTGCTTGCCATCAAAAAAATCGGCGGAGTAACCGCGGTAGAACGGAAACGGCTCAAATCCGGGCAGCGGTCCAAAAACGGTTGCGGTCCACTCCCAGCCGTTTCCCAGCAAACCCTCGACGCCAAAGGCGCTGCGCCCTTGTGGATAAGCGTTCACCGGCGCAGGATCCCAACGCTGGAAATCGAAATTGCCGAGGCCTGGCTTCGGAACATCTCCGCCCCAGGGGTATTGATTTTCGCCACCGTCAGGCCTTCCGTAGGCCGCACGGTGCCACTGCTCTTCGGTTGGTAGGGACTGGCCCGCCCATCGAGCATAGGCCACGGCTTCCGCATGACTTACATAAACTGGCCAATCCATAGGCAAGGGAATCTCTTCGAACATCGTTCGATAGAGCCAACCATCATTCCCTTTTTTCCAAAAGACCGGATGCGAAATCTTCTGAGCGGCTCTCCAGTTCCAGTCGTCGTCCTTCCAGAACGAGCGATTCTCGTAGCCGCCGGCCGCCATGAACTCGAGAAATTGGCGATTGGTGACCATGTATTTATCGATTTCAAAGGAAGGAACGCTCGTGGAATAAGCCTCGAACTCGTTATCCCAGCCAAACATTCCGGAATCCCGAGAGAGGCCAAGGTCCGCGGTTCCTGCAGGAATAGCAATCACTTGGTGAACAACAGGAGAAGCAGCAGGAAGGGGAGCGCTGGATTGCGGAATCTTGCGGTCCATCGGCAACTGATGAAACATGTACGCCAACGTTTCGACATGCATCAACCGGTGCTCGATGGCTACATTGAGAAGCGTTTCGAGCGGGAATCCATCCCGCATATGTTCACCAGCTTCAAAACTCGCCGCGGCTAATTTTTCGTCGAGGGCGGCTCGGATCGAACGAACATACTCGCGTACCATTTCGAGCGAAGGCCAATCCGCTGGCTGGTCAGACGGCAATCCTCCGCCGACCGGGTCAATACCGAAGGCAAAGAGTCGATCGAACTCCGGATGAAAGCTCTTCAGTCCGAAAACATTTTCGTGCAGCAGATTCCAGTCGAAAGCCTCCAGATGTCCAACATAGAAGATGATGCGATGCCGCTCGGGGATCGGGCGGTCGTACATTGCATCGCTTCTTACGATGTCAAACAGATCGTCACTTCTGCGGCGAGCTTCCGAGATCCGCTCCAATACCAAGTGCTCGATAGCAGCATCTTTTTGAGCAGTGGGCATTCAGGCCTCCTGTGCATCGCCTGGATAAAACGCCATCTCAGCTGAAGCGAGATGTGGAATCTGCAGGGATGCTTTCGAACGGGAACTTCCGTAGGCCGCGCGGGATGGGCTGTGGGCCGTCCAGTCGGCGGGAGTGACAAAGACTACCACTGCCTCGCAGACCTCAGCAAATGGACTTTGTGCTCCCCTCCTGCGGTTATCCTTAACCAATTAAAATCAACCAGATGCAAATTCCCCTCTTCCACGTCGACGCGTTTACTGACAGGGCGGGCAGCGGCAATCCAGCCGCCATCTGCCTTTTAAACTCGTGGTTAGATGACGAGTCACTGCGCAAAGTCGCTGCTGAAAATAATCTTTCTGCGACGGCTTTTCTGGTGGAGAAACAGGGTCACTATGAGTTGCGCTGGTTTACTCCACGCTGTGAGATACGCCTATGCGGCCACGCTACCCTGGCATCGGGCCATGTTCTGTTCAATATTTTTCTCCCAGGGCTTAAGACCGTTGGATTTCAGACCCGCTTTGCCGGAGAACTGACGATTCGGAAGGACGAAGACGGTCTTTCCATGGATTTCCCCGCACTCTTCGCAAAGCGCCGTGAGCAACCACCCGCCGGCCTCATCGCGGCTCTAGGTCTGGAGAAAGCGCCGTTGGAACTATGGGAAGTAAATGACATTCTGATTGCGGTATTGGGAACATCACGCGAAGTCCGGGATATCGGTCCGAATTTTGTGTTGCTCGAACAACTTCATCCCTACGCCGTTGTAGTAACCGCACTGGGAGATGACTCTGATTTTGTTTCTCGTTATTTCGCGGCCAGCTACGGTGTCCTCGAAGATCCGGTAACCGGCTCCGCGCATTGCGCACTCGCACCGTATTGGGCGAAACGTCTAAAGAAGTCTCAGTTACACGCCCGCCAGCTATCCGATCGCGGTGGAGAGCTGCGGTGTGAACTGGCTGGAGACCGAGTCATTCTGAAGGGCAAAGCCGTGCTCGTGCTTAAGGGAACGCTCTCGATCTGAGGTCGGATCGTTTGCGAGACCTTCATGCGCGATCACTACAAAAGATGTTTTTGTTTTAGAAACTCACGCACCACCTCTTGCGTATCCCGATGCTGTCCATCGACGGCATAATTCAGCCGCTGCATCTCAGCATCTGAAATCTTGTCAGCAAGTTCCGCCAGTGCGCGAGCCACTTCCGGATGTTGCTGCAGAGTTTGCTCCCGAATCACCGGCACGGCTTCATACGGCGGAAAGTAATGCTTGTCGTCCGCTAGGACAAAGAAGTCCATTGCTGGAATGAGCCCGTCCGTCGCGTTGCCCGCCGCAAAATCAATCTGACGATCTTTCAGTGCGCGCGCCAGCAGGCCCAAATCCATGATGCGTGGCTGTTCCGCAAAATGCAGCCCGTAGGTTGCGGCCAAACCGCGGTATCCATCGGGACGTTCCATAAACTCGTAACCGAATCCGGCGTGCCATTGCGGAGTAAACCTTGCCGCCTGCGATAGCGTTTGAATGTTCAGCCGCCGCGCATCCTCGCCTCGAATCTCCATCGCGAAGGTATCGTTGAAACCGAAGGCTGGGCCGAGCGTCAGGCCAAAACGGCGCTCGTATTCACTCTTCACGCGTTGGTATACATCCGCTTTGTCATTTGACGCTTGCTCTTTCAGGATCGCAGTCAGCGCGGTACCCGTATATTCAGGATAGACATCGATGCGTCCGGCGAGAATCGCTTGCTGGCAAATGTAGGTGCCCGCCAGATAAAAGCGCCGTTCCACTTTCAAATGAGTATGAGTTTCGATCTGCTGCGCGATCAGTTCGCCCAAAACAAACGACTCGGTGAAATTCTTGGATCCCACTACAATTCGATCAGAATGAGAAGGTGCGCACGCGGGCAACAGCGTGATAATGGCCAGTAATGCAATAAGAACAACTGAGCGAAGACGAATCATCGGGGACGCAGTCTTCTTTCAAGCGACCCCACACTTACATCGGCCGCGAGCGCTAGAAGTGCCGCCGGAATGGCGCCTGCTAGAATCACGCGATCGTCGACCATCGCCAGGCCACGAAAAATAAACTCTCCCAGCCCACCAGCGCCGATAGCCGCCGCGATCGTCGCAAGGCCGACTGAAATCACGACGGCTACTCGCACCCCCGAAAGAATTACACTCGCTGCTAGCGGGAGCTCGACCTGAAACAGAAGCTGCCACTCGGTAAGTCCCATACCGCGTCCGGCTTCCACTACCGCAGGATCGATCCCGCGGATCCCCGTGTACGTATTTCGAATAATCGGCAGGAGCGCGTAAAGCGTGAGAGCCAGAATTGCGAGCCGGTCGGCACGTTCGCCGAGCCACGGCACCGGCAGGAGAAACCCAAATAGTGCAAGGCTCGGAATTGTCTGAATGATATTCGCGCCTGCCAACACCGGCTTGTTGAATCGGGGACGATGAGAAATCACAATTCCCAGCGGGATGCCGATCAGCATCGCGAACGCTGTCGACACTCCGACGAGCCACAAGTGCTCCAGGGTGAGTTCCAGAACTTGCGTATGATTCTGCGCTATGAATCGGATGACGTTCATGACGTTCCTCGATCTGCCGCTGACTCTAATCCATCTCCGAAAGCTCGTACGTAGGCCTCAGCCCAGCGATCCTTCGACTTCAAGAACTCCTTCGGCGACAAAACCGTGACCAGCTTTCCCGCTTCCATCAAAGCGATGCGGGATCCGAGCCGCAACGCTTCTCGCAGATCGTGGGTCACGAATACGACCGTCTTGTGCAGCCGTTGCTGGAGCAAAAGAAATTCTCGTTGCAGTTCATCGCGTGTCAGAGGATCGAGCGCGGCAAAAGGCTCGTCCATCAGCAAGATCGCCGGATCAGCTGCCAGCGCACGGGCGACTCCCACGCGCTGACGCTGGCCTCCCGACAACTGATGCGGATACCGCGAGGCCATCTCCAGTGGCAGCCCCACCAATTGCATAAGCTCTTGCGCGCGAGCACGAGTTTTTCCCTCTGGCCAGCCCTCAATTTTAGGAACGAGCCCGATATTTCGCTCAACTGTGAAATGCGGAAATAGACCTGCGTCCTGGATCACATAACCGATGCCCCGCCGAAGGCGAATGATGTCGCCCTCCCCGTTCGAAACTCCATTGACTAGAATTTTTCCCGATGTCGGCGACACCAGCCTGTTGATCAATTTGAGAGTAGTCGTTTTTCCCGAACCGCTTCGTCCCAGGAGCACGAGCGCCTCGCCGCTCGCTACTTGCAGACTCAGATCGGAGAGGACCTGCGTGCCATTCACGCGGTAAGAAACGTCGCGGAATTCAATGACGGGAGATTCGTGCCCAAGTTGCATGTCCGCACAGCATACCGGAGTCCGCAGCCCTACCCAAGCCTCGGTGCCCTAGGTGCATGGGATGTGGTTTCCCAATGCGCAGTTGGATTTGCAATGAAAGCCTCTCCCGGCGACAATCTTCCCATGGGGAAGACCGTGCTCGGTGAAGCGCAGCAGGATCGCAGCAGCCAGAGTGAACCGTTCCTGCCCGGAGCGCTCGTTATCGCCACGCTGTGCAATCCTCGGGAAAAATTCTGGGGCATGATTCTGGCGTTGGCAGCCGAAGGGCTGAGCTTAAGCGGTGCAGAACTGGCTTCTTTCGAAGACCTCACCGTAATGGTCCGGGACGGCGATCCGTTCACGCCTGCGGTTGTCTTTTTCCCGATGCATCGGATCGAGCGCCTCGAACTCGATCTCTCGGATGGAAGCCTGCCTTCCCTCTCGCAACGCTTCCTGACGAAAACGGGGTTGGAGCCTGCCGCCGTGCTCGCGCCTAAGATGCACGCGGCGGGGCCGAGCGCAGCCTCGAGCACGCTTCATGCTTCAAAGGAGCGTGCTTGAAGCTCTCGCAGATTTTTACTGCCCCCAACCAGCTCACGTTATTGCGGATGATTTTCGTTCCGTTCATCGTCATCCATCTTGTGGATGGACGATATCTTTGGGCGCTGGTGGTCTTTGTCATTGCAGGTTTCAGCGACGGACTGGATGGCTTGCTCGCACGCACGCTTCATCAACAGACTCTGCTCGGACAGTATTTGGATCCAATTGCCGATAAGCTCTTGCTCAGCACGATGTTTCTCGTTTTGTCGATCTTGCACAAGATTCCATGGAAATTCACCGTACTCGTTTTCAGTCGCGACATTTCCATTCTCGCCGCCAGCGCCGTGCTGTTCGCCATCGCCGGCCTGCGGAATTTCAGTCCCAGCATCTTCGGCAAGGCCAACACTTTTTCGCAGATCGCTGCTGTCTTCTTCGTTCTCTTGCTTGAGATTCGTCCCCTGCGTTGGATTTGGATCGCTCGCACCATCTTCCTGCGTGCGACCTTCATCTTTACCATCGTGTCGGCGCTGCATTACGTCATTCTCGTGCAGCAGCGCCTGCGCGAACATACACACGCTTTGCCCCCGGCTCGCAACCCCGTCGCTTGACTTGCGTTCGGATCCGATTTGACCCGCTTTTCACCGGACCCTAGAATCTTAGGTTCGTCTCAAGGCGCTCCAACCCACTATGGCCCTTCGCCTGTACAACACAATGTCTGCCAAGGTCGAGGAATTCCGGCCTATTCGCGACTCCGAAGTCCGCATGTACGCTTGCGGTCCGACCGTCTACGACTACGGACACATCGGCAACTTTCGCACCTTCGTCGCTGTCGATCTTCTGCGGCGGTACTTCCGGCAGAGCGGATATACCGTCCGCCACGTCATGAATATCACCGACGTCGACGACAAGATCATTCGCAACTCCGCACGAGATGGTGTCAGCGTGCGTGAATATACGTCCAAGTACGAAAAGGCGTTTCTCGAAGACTCCGCGATGATCGGTATCGAAGAGCCGCTGCTTGTGCGAGCTACCGAGCACATTCCCGCCATGGCCGAATTCGTTAGTAAGCTGGTGGACAAAGGAATCGCGTACCGAACCGACGACGGATCGTATTACTTCCGCATCGCCAAGTTTCCCGAGTACGGCAAGCTCTCGAAACGGGACTTCAGCGGCATGCTCGACGGAGCACGCGTCGACGTGGATGAATACGATAAGGATAGTGCGCGCGACTTTGCTTTATGGAAAGCTCCTAAGCCAGGCGAAGCATCTTGGGACACGAAGATCGGCAAGGGACGCCCCGGCTGGCACCTCGAGTGCTCTGTCATGTCAATGGCGGAACTCGGGGAGAGTTTCGATCTGCACGCGGGCGGCGAAGACCTCATTTTCCCGCATCATGAAAACGAGATTGCGCAGTCGGAATCGATGACCGGCAAGCCTTTTGCACGGTTTTGGTTTCATGCTCGCTTCCTTCTGGTTGAGGGCGAGAAGATGTCGAAGAGTCTTGGCAATTTCTTCACTCTTCGCGATCTAGTACTCAAAGGGCACAAGCCTTCCTCAATCCGATATCTCCTGACCTCCGTTCCCTATCGCAATCAGCTGAACTTTACTTTCGACGGATTGACCCAGGCCGCCGTTTCGGTGGAACGACTGCGCAACTTTCGACTTCGTCTGAGTGCAGGAAATTTCCCCGACGGTTCGACTCCGGAAATGCAGGCACTTGCAGCCGACACGGTCACGCGCATGCGGGAGGCTCTGGACGATGACCTCAACACGGCACAAGCGCAGGCGGCGATCTTCGAAATGGTGCGTCGCGCCAATACTGCGTTCGACACGAGCGGAGTGAAGAAGGACGATGTTCCACCGCTGCTAGACGCCTTGATGAAATTCGACGAAGTCTTCGCCGTCCTCGAAGACGATGACGTTCCGAAGATGAAGCGGGTTCTGGACTGGGCGATCGCCGAGGGCCGCGAGCAAGATATCAGCAACGAACTCCGGGAAGCTATTCGCTCCGGTCAACTTTGCGATGGCGATATCGAAGCTAAGATTGCCGATATGAAGGCAGCTCGCGCTTCCCGGGATTTCAAGAAATCGGACTCCATTCGCGCCGAGCTCGCCGAAGCTGGAATACTCGTGGAGATCACAAAAGATGGCATTCGCTGGCGGCGAAAATAAGCTGCGGCTCGATTATGGGAGCCATTTGTGCAGGGTGTTAAGCTGAAGGCTGACGGCTGAGGGCTGACAGCCGGTTCTTGTGAAATCCTTCGACGAATACCTCCGCGACGCAGAACAAGCCCACGGACACCTCTGTGCCGGCCAGATTCTTGGAGTGCGCCTCGCTATGCTGGGTCTGCAAAAGCTGACGATCGACGATCCCTACGGCAAAGATCGCAAGCGCCTCGTCACATTCGTAGAAATCGATCGCTGCGCGACAGACGCGGTCGGCGTCGTGACCGGCTGTCGGCTAGGCAAGCGCGCCCTGAAATTCCGCGATTGGGGCAAGATGGCCGCCACATTTGTCGATGTCGCTGCGGGCAAGGCGATCCGCATTGCTGCCAAAGAATCTTCCAAAGCGCGGGCACGCGAATTGCATCCAGAAGTCGAAGACAAGAACCAGCAGCAGATGCTCGCCTATCGCGAAATGTCCGACGACGATCTGTTTACTACGCAGTGGGTAAAAGTCGATCTCCCGCCGGAAGAGTTCCCGGGCTACAAGGGAGAGCGAATTGTGTGCGAGGCATGTGGCGAAGGCATCAATTTCCGCCGGGAAACAAGGCGGGAAGGAAAGCTTCTATGCCAAGCCTGTGCGGGAGAAAGTTACTACCAGCCAGTCGATTGAGATTTGCTCTTTGTTAACTGGCTTTTTCGTAGGCGTTGGCAACGCGCAGAATTGTGGCTTCGTCGAAGTGCTTCCCTAGAATCTGCAGACCAATCGGCAATTTCTCTTTCGTTTGTCCGCAGGGAATCGAAATCCCGGGGATCCCTGCCAAATCCGCGGTCACCGTGTAGATGTCGGCCAAATACATGGCCAGCGGATTATTCGACTTTTCGCCCAGCCGGAACGCTGCTGTCGGGCTGGTGGGCGTCACGATGGCGTCCACCTTCTGAAATGCTTGCTCAAAGTCGCGGGTTAATAGCGTCCGCACTTTCTGGGCTTTCAGATAATAGGCGTCGTAGTAGCCGGCGCTCAGCGCGTAGGTGCCCAGCATAATGCGCCGTTTCACCTCGGCTCCGAAACCTTCGTCACGGCTGCGCCGGTACATTTCCGAAAGGGTCTTCACACCCTTTGCGCGATGGCCGTAGCGCACGCCGTCGTAGCGCGCCAGATTTGACGAAGCCTCAGCCGTCGCGATCAGGTAGTACGTTGGAATGGCGTACGGCGTGTGCGGCAGAGAAACAGGAACGATCTCGCAGCCTAGCACCTTCAACTTTTCAATCGCCGACTCCACTGCGAGTCGAACTTCTTCATCCAGCCCTTCTCCGAAATACTCTTTCGCGACTCCGAGCTTCATGCCGCGGACAGGCTTTTCGAGTTCCGCAATGTAATCCGGCACTGGAACTTCTGCAGAGGTAGCATCCATCGGATCGCGACCCGCAATTGCACGCAGCACAATGGCAGCGTCTTTCACTGTCTTCGCCAGCGGACCGATGTGATCAAGCGACGACGCAAACGCAATCAGGCCGTAGCGTGAGACACGCCCATACGTCGGCATCAGTCCCACCACTCCGCAGAAGGAAGCCGGCTGCCGGATTGATCCTCCCGTATCAGATCCCAAAGTGACCACCGCCATGCCGGCTGCCACGGCCGCGGCCGAACCGCCCGACGATCCTCCAGGAACGCGACTCAAGTCGCGCGGATTGCGCACGGGATGATATGCAGAATTCTCATTCGACGAGCCCATCGCGAACTCGTCGCAATTCATTTTGCCCAATACTACAGCCCCAGCGGCCTCGAGCCGCGCCACTGCAGTGCAGTCATACGGAGGAATGTATTTTTCGAGAATCTTCGATCCGGCGGTCGTCCGCACGCCGCGCGTGCTCATCACGTCCTTGATTCCAACGGGGACACCGCCCAGGGGCGGCAACGGCTTGCCCTCAGCAGCCATGCGATCGATACGATCTGCCTGCTCCAGCGCGCGCTCTTTCGACAACGTCAGGAACGCGCCGATCTGTCCATCTTCTTTTTGAATGCGCGCGTAGTGGTCCTCGGCTAGCGCGAGCGCGGTCGTTTTGCGTTCTTGAACGGCAGCGCGAGCCGCGTCAATCGTAAGTGAGGTCAGATCCATTTCGTGGGCGATTCGCCAGGATTGACGGCTATCGTTCGATCACTTTCGGCACTCGGAAGAAATGTTCGTCGGCATCGGGCGCATTCGCAAGAGCCTCTTCATGCGGCAATGACTTTCGCAGTCCCTCAACGATGTCTTCGCGGCTGGCGTAAGCGAAGCGGTCACTGCCCTGCTTCGCCTGATCAACTCCGTACTTGTCGGAAACCTGCGCCATCGGCGGCACATTGGACGTGTCGAGCTCATTGAGCCGATCGATGTAATCCAAGATCGAATTCAAATCGCGCAACATGCCGATTCTCTCTTCACCGGTTAGGTCAAGGTTGGCGAGATCGGCGACGTAGTTGACGTCTTCTTCAGTAACTTTCATCGAGGAACCATTTAGAAACCGTCTTTCGCGACGGGCACCTGCGGACTGACTATAAACTCGATTCGGCGGACAATCCCGACAGTGTATCGATTGATCGCGGCGAGATAACGTGGAGCGAGAACCTGGAGTTCGGATCTCCATCCCATGTCCGGGACTTCCACCCGCAAGACCCCATCGTCAAAATTCAGGGCTTGCGTACGTTCTGCCACCGCCGAACCGCAAACTACCGGCCACGCCATGAGCGGGGCCTGTGACGGCGGCGCTTGCCGCAACGATTGCGCGACTATTCTTTCTAATTCCGATCCAGCCAGTTGCAAGTGTTGCTCCCTCATTAGTTGATACGCATGGGACGTACGGGAAGAACTTCAATTTTAACATTGACGACGAGCGGTCGGCGGACGACTTCAGCGAGGAAATTCGCGACGGACGAATTCCAGCGCCGCGTCCCGCGAAGGCAATCGCCCTTCCAGTTGTGCGTCTTCTACCGCATTCAGAATCTCGCGGAATCTCGGCCCTGGAACATGGCCTGCTTCGATCAGGTCATCTCCCGTCACGAGCGGCCGGGGGCGAATTTTCTCAGGGGGGATCTCAGCAAGTTTCTGTTGAACGAATTCGTACGTCGTCAGGTTTCGATGGCTGGCCAGGCAGTCCGCACGGTGCAGTGCGAGATGCTCGTCGAATCCCGGCAGCCGCAGAAATCTTTTTAAAGTCGACTCTTTCATCCGCGTGGCTTGGCCGAAGCGCATGTGATTGTCGACGAGCGCAAGAATCTGCTCCGTTTCCTCATTTGAAAAACGCATCCGCCGGCAAATCTCTTCCGCGATTTTGACACCCACCTCGACGTGCCCGTCGAACCGAATTCGATCGGGTGCCACGCGAAAGGTCGTCGGCTTCCCAACATCGTGCAGTAATGCACCCCAAGCCAAAGTGAGAGGACAAGGGTTTGGCAGGTTTTCGAGCAGCAACATCGTGTGGACAAATACGTCGCCCTCAGGATGAAATTCCGGAGGCTGCGCTACACCCTTCATGGCCGAAATCTCCGGCAAGACTTCCTGTAGCAGGCTGCTTTCGTCGAGCATGAGGAACGCTCTGCGTGCATGCCCTTCCGTCAACATCCGCGTCAGTTCGTCACGGACGCGTTCACGTGAGACAACTTCGATCCGCGGAGCTAATTTATGTATCGCTTCAAATGTCGCGGCGTCGATCTGATATCCAAATCGTGCAGCGAACCGCACCGCGCGCAGCATCCGTAACTTGTCCTCAGCAAAACGCTTTTCCGGATCGCCGATTGTACGGACAATCCCGGCAGCTAAGTCATCTCGCCCGTCCACAAAATCAAGGACTTTACCACTCATAGGATCCAGCAGCATCCCGTTGATGGTGAAGTCGCGGCGAGCAGCATCTTCCCGCGGATCACGGCTGAAACGCACTTCGTCGGGATGCCGTCCATCCGAGTACCCGATGTCGCTGCGGAAGGTCGCGACTTCCACGGCGTTTGCCTGGGACCCTTCGCCCGCGTTTCGCTGAACTCTATTTGGTGGAACAAGCACAACGCCAAACTGCGCTCCGACCGCATACGTCTGCGGGAAAATGTCCATGACCTGCGACGGAGTCGCGTCCGTGGCGACGTCGTAATCCTTCGGTTCACGTTCCAGCAATAGGTCCCGCACGCATCCACCTACGAGATACGCTTGAAACCCGTGTTGGCGCAGGGTTTCTACCACCAACGTGGCGTCTTTCATTCCCATGGATTCCCGCAGGTTCATCGCCCCCTCATGATACCGCCTACCTACGGCAAGAAATCACTTGACACGATGTAAAGCGTGCTTTACATTCTGTTGTGTCAAGCATGCTTTACATCGTGACATTTGTCACCAACCCGACGTGACGGTTCCCACTGGCGGTGGAAAGCATAACGCGGAATGATCGATGAGTCAGAAACCGTGAGCGGCGATGGGAACAACGGAATTCCTACGGAGAAGAATCATGAATTCGAAGAAACTCACCTCAATTTTCAGAGTCCTTGGCTGGATTAGCTTCTTCTTCCTGCTTTCGGCGCCAGCTTTTTTCCTGGCCAAGGCTCAGAGCGGCACCAGCTTTGTCATCCGCAACGCCCGCGTGTTCGATGGGCGCAAGATTCTCGGACAAGCCGATGTGTGGGTAGAAAACGGCAAGATCAAAGCCGTTGGCAAGAATCTCAAGGTTCCGTCGGACGCGCGGGTCATCGAGGCATCTGGTGACACGCTTCTGCCCGGACTGATTGACTCACACACCCACGCCTGGGGCGATGCGCTCAAAGAGGCAGAGATCTTCGGTGTCACGACCGAGCTCGACATGTTCACCGGCGTGAAATACATGCAGCAAGTAAAGGAAGACCAGGCAGAGGGTAAAGATCTCGACCTTGCCGACTTACGTTCTGCAGGCAGTCTGGCCACCGCACCCGGAGGACACGGCACCGAGTATGGCATCCAGATTCCGACTCTTTCCTCGCCTGCCGAATCGCAACCCTGGGTTGATGCTCGCATCGCCGAAGGCTCGGATTACATCAAGATTGTCATTGACGACGGGAGCGCTTACGGAAGCCATCGTCCTACTCTCGATAACGAAACGCTCAAGGCAGTCGTCGATGCGGCCCACAACCGCGGCAAGATCGCGGTGGTTCACATCGGAACCCAGCAAGACGCACGCGCCGCGATCGAAGCGGGGGCAGACGGGTTGGCTCACCTTTTCGCAGACAGCGCTCCAGAGCCAGATTTCGGCAAGTTCGTCGCGGCGCATCACGCCTTTATTGTTCCTACGCTGACGGTGCTCGAGAGTGTCAGCGGCGTCCCCACGGGCGAATCGCTCACAAACGACTCACACATCATTCCGTATCTCACGAGTGACGACGTCACGAATCTGAAACGTTCTTTTCCCAAGTTTCCTACTCATCTCAGCGAGAAATATGCTGAGCAGACGATCGTCCAACTGAAAGCAGCACACGTTCCGGTTCTTGCCGGCACCGATGCACCCAATGCCGGCACTTCGCACGGCGTCAGCATCCACCGCGAACTTGAACTGTTGGTGCGCTCCGGCCTTATCCCACAGGAGGCTCTGGCTGCCGCGACGTCAGTTCCAGCCACAACCTTTCACCTCGATGACCGCGGGGTCATCGCTCCCGGCAAGCGCGCTGACCTGCTACTGGTTAAGGGCGATCCGACGGAAGATATTCTGGCGACCCGCGACATCGTTTCCGTTTGGAAACTTGGAGTGGAAGACGATCGCGCCAGTTACCGCGCAACCGTCGAAAAAGCAAAGCAGGACGCGGCAAAGGCGGCCCTGACTCCCGCTCAGTCGGGAACAGAAATTGGCCTGATCAGCGATTTCGAAGACGGCACTTCAAGTGCAAAATTCGGCAGTGGCTGGATGGTTTCGACCGACACCATCGCCGGGGGTAAGTCCACAGGCGAGATGAAAGTTGTGAGCGGCGGTACTAATGCCTCAAAGCATGCGCTGGAAATCTCCGGCGTGATCGATGGCGGCCTTCCCTACGCATGGTCGGGCGTGATGTGGTCTCCTGGATCGCAGCCGTTCGTTCCCGTCAATCTGTCCGCGAAGAAGAGTATCTCCTTCATGGCCACTGGAGATGGCCAGACTTACCGCGTACTGATCTTCACTGCCAGCGGTGGCCGCATCCCCGCACAGCAGACGTTCACCGCAGGGACCGAATGGAAAAAGACACCATTCCCTTCTCGGCATTCAGTGGAACCGACGGTCACGACATCTCGGCGATCCTTTTCGTCGGAGGACCGAACGCAGGAACATTCAAATTCCAGATCGATGACGTGAATCTGGAATAACGCACAGAGCTATTACAGGCTGAACTGGGGACCCCGTAATTCAGTACCCGGCTGTTTATCTCCAGCGTTGACTTGCAACTCGAAACCGGAAACTGGAAACTAGAAGCGTACCTATGCCCGACGCCTACATCCTCGGCATTGAAAGTTCATGCGATGAGACCGCAGCCGCCGTGGTGCGTTCCGGTGAGCAGCTGATGTCGAATGTTGTGGCCTCACAAATCGCAACCCATCAGCCCTACGGAGGAGTCGTCCCGGAACTGGCCTCACGCGAGCATCTGCGCGCAATCGTTCCGGTAGTGCGCCAAGCGCTGGCCGAGGCCAAGCATACATACAGTTCGGTGGATGCCATCGCCGTCACTCAAGGCCCCGGCCTCGCCGGAGCTTTGCTGGTCGGCATCAGTTACGCCAAAGCTCTAGCCTTTGCGCTCGATAAGCCGCTCATCGCCGTCAACCATCTTGAAGGTCACATTCACGCCGTACTTCTCGAAGAGCGGCAAAAGGGGAATCGCGAACTCCGTTTCCCCGTGCTCGCCCTGGTTGTTTCGGGCGGGCACACGCATCTTTACCTCGCTTCGGAAAAGAATGACTCCTGGAGTTACGAGAACATCGGCCACACTCGTGACGACGCCGCCGGTGAGGCCTTCGATAAAGTCGCCAAGCTTCTGGGACTGGGATATCCCGGAGGTCCGGTCATCGATCGGCTCGCTCCCCACGGCGATCCTAAAGCCGTGAAGTTCCCTCCAGCTCAAATCAAGCACCGCGACCGGCGTGGAAGGCACGACGGCAAAGCCATATCGTCCGACTCCGACCAGCCGCGCTTCGATTTTTCCTACAGTGGCATCAAGACTGCCATGTTGCGCCACGTCGAGTCGCACAACATGCAACAAGCGGTGGAAGCGCGGCGACAGGCATTGGTAAAGATCGCGAAGCCAAAGCTCGACGATTACCTGGCCCATACCGATAAGGCCACGCTTGATCTCGTAGCCTCGTTCCAGCGGGCCCTCGTGGAAGACCTGGTTGCAAAAACCTTGGCCGCAGCCGAAGCCTGCAATGTGGCCACGCTTTTTGTAACTGGTGGCGTTGCTGCGAATCAGGAATTGCGCCAGACTTTTGAGCGCGAAGGCTCTCGCTGTGGACTGCCGGTATATTTCCCGTCTCGCCCGCTCTCGACCGACAATGCAGCGATGATCGCCGCGGCCGCCTACCCGAAATTTCTCCTCAAGGATTTTGCTGCGATGGATTTTTCAGCGGAAGCCGGAATGCTCCTGCGTTAGAAGATTCCATCAGCCCACTTCAGGTTGACTGGCTACTTCACGAGCGAAACTCAGATCTCGCTCTCCTGCGTACGTTCCTCAATGTTCATGTCTTTGAACTCGCTGGATTCGAAGATCTCGCCGCATTCCTTACATTCGACGAACTCCGAATCCTCGTCGCGGCTCACAATTTGTACGCGAGGGTGCTTGCAGGGTGGCTTCATATCAGCGCGTTGCGGAGGGGCGGGCGACTTTGGCGTCATAAATCCGGAAGCCCGGACAATAAGGGACGTCCTTACCGGAATTTCCCGGTATTTTAGAACGGCATTCCCAGTTGTCAAGCCCCACGCTATTACGTTGTCGTGAATTCGTAACAAGGCTACTTTGGGATACCGCACTGAATCCCGACCAATTTAGCCGTACAAGGCTAAACCATTCGCTGATCGAAAGTTACCGTTCAAACGGCTAAAGTCACCCCTGTCTGAGCCGACTTGCCGGAACCTGGCAGATTGCCGTAGAATCAAATACGACGAAAAAGGTCGCTATTATATGCGACCGAATTGATCGCATTCTCAGGAGCTCGGTGCTGAAACTCACCAAAAAAGCGGACTACGCCCTGATGGCGATGAAACATCTCGCCGAACGTGCAAGCGAGGGATCTCGCAGCGCGAAGGACGTGGCCGACGAGTACGGCATCCCCCCCGAGGCTTTAGCGAAGATTCTGCAACGCCTGGCGAAAGCCGGCCTCTTGCTATCACAGCACGGAACGAATGGCGGCTACACGCTGGCTCGGCCGGCGCACACGATTTCAGCCTTTGAAGTGATCAAGGCAATCGATGGGCCCCTGTTCATCACCTCCTGCGTGACCGTTCGCGGAGAGTGTGACCAGAGCGACCGCTGCAACATTCGCGAGCCGCTGCGCAAGGTCAACGAGAGCATTGAAGCAGTATTGAAACGCATCAAGATTTCGCACATGCGTGAGGAAGAAGAAGATACCGGGAGCCAGGCTCCCAAAGCGGCCGAACTAGTGACGATCACCTGAGCCGTTCAGCACGAGACGTTCATCAAAAGAATCAGCGAAACGCAGGAGATGAAATCAATGAGCACGGATGTGAAGATCCCCCAGGCAGAAGCGCACATGCACAGTTCGAACGGGAAGGGAGTCAAGCTTCCCATTTATATGGACAACCACGCCACTACCCCCATGGATCCGAGGGTGCTGGAAGAAATGCTGCCTTACTTCGTGGAGAAGTTCGGCAATTCGGCCAGCCGAAATCATGCGTTTGGATGGGCCGCTGAAGAAGGCGTCGAGACCGCTCGCGAGCGCATCGCCAAGCTGGTCGGCGCCACGACGAAAGAAATCATCTTCACCTCCGGCGCGACCGAGAGCGACAACCTCGCCATTAAGGGCGTCGCGGAAATGTATCGCGAAAAGGGCAACCACATTATCACTGCAGTTACCGAGCACAAGGCGGTGCTCGACACCTGCAAGCGTCTCGAGAAGTATGGTTACCGCGTCACGTACCTGCCGGTGCAAAAAGACGGTCTGATCGACATGGACGACCTCAAGCGGGCCATGGATGACAAGACCATCCTGGTCACGATCATGGCAGCCAACAACGAAATCGGCATTCTGCAGCCGATCGAGGCCATTGGCAAACTTTGCCACGAGCGTGGGGTGATTTTCCATACCGATGCGACCCAGGCTGTCGGCAAGGTTCCGACTGATGTGAACAAGCAGAACATCGACCTGATGTCGATCTCAGGACACAAGATGTACGGTCCCAAGGGAGTCGGCGCCCTGTATGTCCGGCGCAAGAATCCTCGAGTACAAGTCTCGGCGATCATCGACGGCGGCGGCCACGAGCGCGGTATGCGTTCCGGCACGCTCAACGTCCCTGGCATTGTTGGCCTGGGCAAGGCGTGCGCCATTGCACAAGAAGAGATGGCGCAGGAGTCCTGCCGTCTGGCCGGCTTGCGCAACCGTCTCCGCGACCGCATCATGAATCGCCTCGACGAGAGCTACATCAACGGATCGATGGAGCACCGTCTGCCGGGAAGTTTGAACATCAGCTTTGCCTATGTCGAAGGCGAGTCCCTCTTGATGGGAATCAACGACATCGCAGTTTCCAGCGGATCGGCATGCACCTCCGCGACCCTTGAGCCATCTTATGTATTGAAGGCTCTCGGCGCGGGTGACGATCTGGCGCACAGTTCGATTCGCTTCGGCATTGGCCGTTTCAACACCGAGGCCGAAGTCGATTACGTGGCTGACCGCGTGATCGAAACCGTTGAGCGTCTCCGCGAGCTTTCTCCGCTCTACGAAATGGCGAAAGAAGGCATCAATTTGAAGGATGTAAAGTGGGCCGGAGAAGCGCACTAGACCAAGTTTCAGAGTTTCGAAGTTTCAAGGTTGCTTGGGAACTCTGGAATCCGCGTGATACGAAGCGCATTAATCCTTGAAACTTTGAAACCTTGAAACTTGAAACTTGGAGATACAAATGGCTTATAGCGACAAAGTAATCGACCACTACAACAACCCCCGCAACGTCGGCTCGATGGATAAAGCGAGCGCTGACGTAGGTACCGGCTTGGTCGGCGCACCCGAGTGCGGCGACGTCATGAAGCTGCAGATCAAGGTCAACCCGAACACCAACGTCATTGAAGACGCCAAGTTCAAGACCTTCGGCTGCGGTTCCGCCATCGCCTCTTCGTCGCTTGCCACTGAGTGGGTCAAGGGCAAGACCGTTGACGAAGCTCTTGCCATCAAGAACATGGACATCGTGAAGGAGCTTTCGCTTCCTCCTGTGAAGATCCATTGCTCTGTGCTGGCGGAAGATGCGATCCGCGCTGCGATCGGTGACTGGAAGAAGAAGCAGGAAAGCACGAAACCAGTCGCTGCCGAGGCAAAATAACTCGCGTAGTGGGCACTGAGCGTCGTGGGTACTGGGCAATCTCCAGTTTGCTCGCAACCTCTGAGCTCAAGCTCGCAGCTGAACTATTATGACGACCGCAACCGAACAGACCGCACCGCAAGCCACGGCGAAAGGCATTTTGGTCACAGACAAAGCTCTGGCCAAGGTGCGCATCGCGATGGCCAAAGAAGGCATCTCGCCCGAACAAGGTGGCTTGCGTCTCGGCGTGCAGGGCGGCGGGTGTTCCGGACTGAGCTACAACGTCCGTTTCGACTCACAGCCTCGGGAACGCGACCGCATCTTCCGGTTCGGAGATGTTCGCGTGTTTGTGGATCCGAAGTCGTTCATTTATCTGCATGGCATGATTCTGGATTATCAGGAAACGCTGATGCAGCAGGGTTTCGTGTTTGTGAATCCGCAGGCAACGAAGTCGTGCGGCTGCGGCACTTCGTTTTCGGCCTGATCGTTTGAGACGGGCTCCTACGCCCGCAATTTCGACCTCGGCGCGAAAGTCCTTGCCCAGCCGTGGCGCCCTGGGCTTGCACCGGCTAAAGCTTGGGACGCGACTCGTGCGCGAGACAGGAATATACGTGACGACTAAGTCTTCTCTGACGACGATTGGCGCGCCGCCGGTTCCGGCGGAAACACATTCCTGCTGGTCTTGCGGCTCGATGCGCGCCGCGCGTTTTTGCGAGTCGTGCGGAAAAGTGCAGCCGCCGGCGCCGGTCGATTATTTCTCATTCTTCGGCTTGCCTCCGAAACTCGAGTTGGACGTCGTAACACTTGAGAAAGATTTCTACGAACTCAGCCGCCAGCTCCATCCCGACCTGAATGCCCAATCGGGTAGCCAGGAGCAGGAGTGGAGCCTGGAGCAGAGTTCTTTGCTCAACGATGCATATCGCACGCTTCGCGACCCGATCAAGCGCACGCAATATCTGCTGCGGCTCGAAGGCGTCGAACTGGAAGAGCAATCGAAGACTGCGACCGAGCAAGCGCGAGCCACAGGAGAGGTTAAAAAGCAGATTGTCCCGCCAGATCTATTGGAAGAAGTTTTCGAGTTGAACATGCAGCTCGAAGAACTCAGCATGAACAAGAAGATGGGCGAAAATGACGGTTCTCTGACCGACGAAATCAGGAAGCACAAGGACGCGCTCGAGGCCAAGACCGAATCCCTGCTCAAAGAGCTGCAGTCGTACTGGAGAGAATGGGACGCTTCAATCGATCACAGTCCGGCTGCACCGGACGCACGCGCTGGAACGATTCGCAAGATGGTAGATGTTCTGAACCGACGCAACTACATCCGAAACCTCGTGCGAGATGTAAATGCGGCTCTAGAGGAATAAGCAAGTAGAAATGGCAGCTGAAAACATTGTCGGAATCGATTTGGGCACCACGAATTCTCTGGTGGCCTTCATGCAAGGGGAAACGCCCGTCGTAATCCCGGGAGACGACGGCCTGAACCTCGTTCCTTCGGTGGTCGCACTCGACCAGAACAATCAGCCAGTGATCGGCAACTCCGCCCGCAAGAATCTGATCGAGACGCCCGAACGCGCGGTCTACTCGATCAAGCGCCTCATGGGCCGCGGCGTCGAAGACATTCAAGAAGAGCTCAAGCTCTTCCCTTTTCGTCTAGCCGAAGACTTGCAGGCTGGTGAAGTACTCCGAATCAAGCTCGGAGACAAGACGTTCACTCCTCCGGAGATTTCCGCCCTTATTCTTCGCCAGCTCAAGCGAAACGCGGAGCGCTACTTCGCAGGTCCAGTCACGAAGGCAGTGATCACCGTTCCGGCATATTTCAACGATGCGCAGCGTCAGGCAACGAAAGATGCTGGCCGCATTGCCGGTCTTGAAGTGCTGCGACTCGTCAACGAACCCACGGCTGCCTCGCTCGCATACGGACTCGACAAGAAACAGAATGGCATCATCGCTGTTTACGACCTCGGTGGCGGCACGTTTGATGTCTCCATCCTCAAATTGCACGATGGCATTTTCGAGGTTATCGCCACGAACGGCGACACCCACCTCGGCGGCGACGACATCGACAACCTGCTCATCACGATCGCGCTCGACGACATTCGCGGAGACCTCGGCCTCGATCTGCGCCGCAACGCCGAGGCTGTGCAAGCCATCCGCAAGGCTGTGATCGACGCCAAGATCGCTCTCTCCTCCCAGCCGTCGGTGAAACTGGATATCGAACTACCTGAGTCGAAACGCTATCGGCGCGAGATCACGCGCGAGCAATACGAACAGTTAATCCAGCCGATCATTGATCGCACCGTTGGCCCCTGCAAGCAGGCTCTGAAAGATGCGAACTTGAAGCCCGAGCAGATCGACGAAGTTGTTCTCGTGGGTGGGTCAACGCGCATCCCGAAGGTTCGGGCCTTGGTAAAAGAACTGTTCCATCGGGAGCCGCACACAGATCTCAATCCGGACGAAGTCGTAGCCCTCGGTGCCGCTGTTCAAGCGAATATTCTCGGCGGGGGTTCGGAAGCAACGCAGAACATGCTTCTGCTCGACGTGACTCCACTTTCTCTAGGCATCGAAGTCGCCGGCGGAGTCACCGACAAGATAATTCTTCGCAACTCGACGATTCCTGCTTCGGCCACACAGTTCTATACGACGCAGGTCGACGGCCAGGCCAATGTGGCGATCCACGTTCTCCAAGGCGAACGCGAACTAGCGAGCGACTGCCGTTCTTTGGCTCGCTTCGATCTCAAAGGCATTCCGCCAATGGCAGCCGGCATTCCGCGAGTTGAGGTTAAATTCCTCATCGACGCCAATGGGATCCTCCACGTCTCTGCGCGCGAACAGCGCAGCGGCAAAGAAGCCGAGATCCAGGTGCAGCCCAGCTACGGACTCACCGACGAGCAGGTCGAGGGGATGATTCTCGACTCTTTCGACAATGCCGAAGAAGATTTCCGCCGCCGTCAGGTGATCGAGGCGCGCAACGAAGCGGCAACGATGCTTGCAGCGCTCGAAAAAGGAAAAAAGAGCGCTGCTTGGGGACAACTTACAACCGACGAGAAAAAGCAGATCGCCAAAATGGAAAAGGCGCTGGCCGCAGTCAACGCCGAAGATGACTATCAAGCCATCCGCAAAGCGATCGATGCACTCAACCAAGGCACAATGCGCCTCGCCGAATTAATGATGGACACTGCGGTGTCGTCGGCGCTAAAAGGCAAGAACATGGACGAGACAGACCTGGGAGAAGGTCCCACGGCTCCTCACCCCATGGCAAAGGCAGAATTCGAATAGCGTTCGTATTGTCATCCTGAGCGGCGTTCTTTGCCGCGAAGGACCTATGCAACTGGATCGAAGTCCACAGGTCCTTCGCTTCAGCATGACACTAAGATTGAGGTGAGCAATGTCAGACGAAAAAACACAAGGAGCCGGCACCTTGACCGAAGAAGCCCCCGGCGAAAATACGGTTCAAGTCACTTTCCTTCCCGAAGGGAAGACGGTCCAGTTCGAGAATGGCAAGTTGCCTTACCAGGATCATGGCAAAGAGCAATCCATCCTTGATGTGGCCTTGAACAATCACATCGCCCTCGACCATGCCTGCGGCGGCAACAATGCCTGCACCACCTGTCACATCTGGGTAAAAGAAGGCGCCGAGAATCTTTCTCCCATGGACGACGACGAGGCCGATCGGTTGGACATGGCCGCCGATCTCCAGTTAAACTCGCGTCTCGGTTGTCAGGCGCAGATTACGAAGCCGGGTAAAGTGGTCGTAGAAATTCCAGCCTGGAATCGTAACTACGTATCCGAAGAACACTAGAAGCAAAGTTCCAAAGTTTCAAGCTTGCAAAGTTTTAAACGTCACGAGGTAAGCCGGTACCGGTGATTTTTACCTTGAAACTCTGAAACTTTGAAACCTGAGCCGTCAGAGGAGCTCCGAAGATGCCCAAGAACCTAACCTGGGACGACGCCGAAGATCTCGGCATCCTGCTTTCCGAAACTCATCCCGAACTCGATCCGCTCGCCGTCCGCTTCACGGATCTGCATCGCTACGTCACGGAACTGCCCGACTTCGCTGGAGATCCCAAAGCCTCGAATGAAGGCAAGCTGGAAGCCATCCAAATGGCCTGGCACGAAGAATTCCAGGACCGCACGCAAGCCTGAACTCAATTCCAACCCAAAAAATGTCATCCTGACCGGAGCCGGCTTTTCAGGCGGAGGGAAGGGTCTCGAGCTTATCGGAACGATCCTTCTTCAACGATCGGTTTTTGCCTGCTTTCGATAGAACTCCTGCAGCGTATAAAACGCCTTCTTCCGCTGTCCCCGGTTCGAAATCAGCCCTTTGCGATTGTGATAATCCTGCACTCCAGGCAGCATACGCAATGGAGATCGAAAATCCATCAGCACCCACGGTGTCATTCCCGCCAGATTCGGCATCCGCTGCACCATTCCAAGCTGGTGGTCAAACAAATTCTGCTGATACTCCTCTGTCCACCGTTCGTCTGTCTCGCCATGCCGACCAAAGAGCGCGCCGCCACCGAATTCACTCACGATCAGCGGCTTATCGAAATTCAGCTTCCAACGCAATTTGTCCGTATCTTCCGGACGTCCTCCATACCAGCCCAAATATTCGTTTAATCCAATAACGTCGAGCACATCCCCCAGCGGATCAGACAGAGTGCGTGCGTCAGTTGCGCTTTCCTCGACGTGATTCAACGCTGAAGTGACCAACCTCGTCGAATCCAGCTCCCGCGCATCTTTCGCAAGCTGCGTCAAGAATGTCAGCCGCTCCGGCTTGACCGGAGTTTCATTCGACACCGACCATAGAACGACCGCAGCGCGATTGTGATCGCGCGCAATCATGTCGCGTAGCTGGGCTTCGGCATTCACGAGCGTCGCAGAATTCGTCCAATCGATATCCCAATAAACCGGAATCTCCGACCAGACAAGCAACCCCATGCGATCGGCCAGCCGAATCTCATTTTCGTTGTGGGGGTAATGAGCAAATCGGACAAAATTGCATCCCAGCTCTTTCACCCAACCCAGAAGCGTCTGCGCATCCTCTGGGCTGAACGCACGCCCTTCGCGAAACGGAGCCTCTTCATGCATCGAAATCCCGCGTAGGAAGATCGGCTTTCCATTCAGCAGTATCTTGTCACCCTGCGTCTCTATCGTTCGAAAACCAATCTGATCGCGGACCGTATCTTCACCGCTGGCGACGATCACTTCATAGAGTTTCGGATGTTCAGGCGACCATAGTTCGAGCTTGGCCCGGAAATGGAAGTTAGCCCGACCCTCCGCATCCGTGGCGAAGTTCTCGTCGATCCCCGCCTCCGAAATCTTCAAATTGATCTTTTGCCCCGGTTGCGCTCCGTTCAACTGCACCCAACCAGCAATCTCGGTTTGTGAGC
This sequence comes from uncultured Acidobacteriota bacterium, assembly GCA_963793945.1. Taxonomy (GTDB): domain Bacteria; phylum Acidobacteriota; class Terriglobia; order Terriglobales; family Acidobacteriaceae; genus Sulfotelmatobacter. The sequence goes on from CAWCCE010000013.1 coordinate 75,675, forward strand.
CGCGCGCGAGCTGTATCCAATAATCTTGAATGAACGCCGCCGGAACTTCGACCAGCATCACATCACGAGTGATCCCTCCATAATTCCACCAGTCGAACTTAATCCCAGGCACTGCATCGACCCGCCGCGCGTTGCTCACCTCAACGATCAGATCGTTCTCGCCCTCGCGCAGGAGCGACGTGACCTCGAAGTTAAATGCCGTGAATCCGCCCTCGTGATCGCCTAGCTTCTCACCGTTCAGATAAACCGCCGCTTGATAGTTCACCGCTCCGAAGTAAACGAATTCTCGGAGATGCCCGCGCTTATGAAAATTGAACAGCCGCCGGTACCAGACCGGTCCCTCGTAGAACATCAGCGACTCGCGCTGCGTATTCCAGTCGCCCGGAACATTCAAGGGTGGCGAAGCGTCAAAGCTGTACTCCACGCGGTCGCTCTTATCTTTTGGTTTCTGATCGAGGAAGAACTTTGCGCCCTTTCCGTTATCGAACGGGTCGATGATGACCTGCCACGATCCATTGAGGCTCACTGTCGTCCGGCCGGATACATTCGCTATCAGAGTAGACGGAGTGGCAGCGCCATAAGACCGCGCCGATAAGTAGACAAATACAGAGAAGAGAAGAACCAGCCAGCAGCGTTTCATGAGGAACCTCGAAGCAGCCCATACTAGTGATCGAGGAGATTCCACGTCAACGAAGGAGCCACTACGAGGAAAGGTCGTATCACGGCGCACATTCAGGCGTGCCGCATCCACGAAAATATCTTGCAGGCTTCTGGCCGCTGACCGCGAATCTGAATTTACAACTTTGTGACAAATGGCCGGAACCAGCAGCCTATGCTTTTGAACAACAGAGCCGCGAGAAATCGCTGGCTCCTCTCTCTCCGGCACAACTGCAAAGGGCACGGCGATTTATGCCGTGCCCTCATTCTTTTGCTTTACGTCAGGGATTTTATCGTGCCGGAACCGGTGCCGCTTCCTCGACGTTCGCCTCACGCAAGAACTTTGCAGCTTCTTCGGGCGGCGTGGGATTGATATAGAAACCGGTGCCCCATTCAAATCCCGCCGTCTTGGTCAGCTTCGGCATGAACTCGATGTGCCAATGATAGTGATCATTCGTCGGATCTTGCGCCGGTGAAGTATGGATCACGAGGTTATACGGAGGATTATCGAGCACTCGATCGGCGCGTCCGAGTAACTCCTTCAACGCCCGCGCCAGATTTTCAAACATGTGCGACGACGAATTCTCGAACGCCGATTCATGTTGCTTCGGAAGAATCCACGTCTCGAACGGAAACCGCGGCGCATACGGCGCCAGCGTCAGGAAGTTTTCGTTCTCTGCTACCACGCGCGTGCCGCTGTCCATCTCCTGCCGGATAATGTCGCAGAACACGCAGCGTTCTTTGTATAAAAAGTACTGCTTGGCCCCTTCCAGTTCCTGCACGACGTTGATCGGCAAAATCGGCAGCGCGATCAATTGCGAGTGCGAGTGCTCCAGGGAAGCACCTGCCGCCTCTCCGTGATTCTTGAAGATCAGGATGTACTTAAATCGCCGATCTTTCTTTAAGTCAAGAATGCGATCCCGAAAGGTCCACAAAACATCCTCAATCCGTTTCGGGGGCAGGGTCGCGAGGTTCGCATTGTGATCGGGCGTTTCGATGATGACCTCGTGTGCCCCGATGCCATTCATCCGGTCAAACATTCCCTCAGCCTGCCGGTTCAGATTGCCTTCGATCCCCAAGGCCGGGAATTTATTCGGAACCACCCGAACCGTCCAGCCCGGCGTGTCGCGCTGGGGAGGAGGCCCCCCATTCGGATTCGGACGATACGCTTGAATCTCCGGCGGTGTCTTGCTCTCATTGCCGTAGCAAAAGGGGCAAAATCCCCCTTTAATCTTCATGTTCTCGCGTACAAAATCGGTTGGGCGCTTCGCCCGATCGGTCGAAATGATTACCCAACGTCCAACAATAGGATCTTTTCTCAGTTCCGGCACGTCACTGATTCCTTTCCAGGAGGTAAGGCAACTTCATATTTTTAAGCCGCAAGGGAGGCGTTCCGAAAAACTTCGATCTGCGGGCGGGATCCTCGACCGCCATAGTATACGCTTACAATATCGAACCTCCACTGGCACGTAGGTGGCAGCTTTCTCAGATAGTCCCGCGCTACCCGCGCCACCTCCCGCCGCTTGTGACGGTCCACCGCCGCCTCCGCCGTCTTTACATCGTGCGATGTTCTCGTCTTAACCTCCACAAAACAAAGAACATCTCCATCCCAACCAATCAAATCGATTTCCCCTCGATACTTGGGAGTTCGATAGTTGCGGGCCACGATCACATAGCCGAGCCGTCGCAGATAGAAGTAAGCGTCTTCCTCTCCACGCGCGCCGGTCTGCTGATGCTGGGGCCTCTTGTCAGGTGGCAGCACTCCTTGGGCAATCCAATCCAGGGATCGAATGACGACGCGCGTGAACCCGGCGGGCAGCATTGCATCCACGCGTCAGAGTACGGAAAGTATCGATGGCAGGATGTGATCAGGAGCACAGGCTACGCCTTATTGAGCGGAACACGTTCCAAACCCGGAAGGTACCATCAAAGAAAAACGGATTCCCACGATCAAGAGGATACTTCTTCAAGATCGGTGCGAATCCGTGTAAATCTGTGGCAGAGGGTGTTGACTAAGCTCCGACGCTCTTGATGCACTCCTCGAGCACATCGACGGCAACATCAGCTTCTTCTTTCGTGACGATGAGCGGCGGGCAAATGCGAACTGTGCTCGGCCCGCATCCCAGGAACAGAACTCCATGCTCGAACGCCCTCTCGACAATGCGATCGCGCTCGGCCGCGCCGTATTCCTTTGTCACTTTATCCTTCACAATCTCCACGCCGATCATCAGCCCGCGACCGCGAACATCGCCCACCAGCCTCAGCTTCGAAGGCCAGTCCGCCATACGCTTCATGATGTGATTCCCCACGTTGGCCGAGTTCTCTAGCAGGTGCTCCTTCTCGATAACGTCTAGCGTCGCCAGCGCCGCGGCTACAGCGACCGGATTTCCGCCAAAAGTCGACGCGTGCGATCCCGGCACCCAGTCCATAATTTCAGAGCGAGTCATCGTGATGCCCAGCGGCATACCCGAAGCAATTCCCTTCGCCATGCAGACCATGTCGGGCTGGACACCCGTATGCTCAACCGCCCACCACTTTCCAGTCCGCCCAATTCCGCTCTGAACTTCGTCCACCACCAGCATGATGCCGTGACGATCGCAGATACGCCGCAGTTCCTGCATGAAGATTTTCGGAGCCACAACATACCCGCCTTCGCCCTGCACCGGCTCAACAAAGATCGCCGCGACCTCTTCAGGGGCAAGTATCGTCTTAAACAGTTTCTCTTCGATGAACCGAGCGCAGCCCAGGGCGAAGTTGTCCGCTTCCTGCGTTCCGCCGACGCAGCCGCGGTATACATCGGGATACCGTACGTGCGTCACTCCCGGAACGAGCGGAGCAAATCGCCGCTTCTGCTGCGGCTTCGAAGCCGTCAGCGAAAGGGCGCCCATCGTGCGTCCGTGAAACGCCCCAAAGAACGCGATCGCATGCTGACGCTTCGTGTGATACCGCGCCAGCTTCAGTGCGCACTCGATCGCCTCCGCGCCCGAGTTTCCATAATAGAAACGATGTGGGCCGGGCATCGGGGCGATCTTCGACAGCCGCGCCGCCAGCTCCACCATGTTTTCGTAATAAAAATCGGTTCCCGACATGTGGATCAGTTCGCCCGCCTGTTTCTGAATCGCGGCGACCACATCCGGATGGCAGTGGCCGGTAGAGGTCACGGCTATGCCCGCCGAAAAATCGAAAAACTCGTTGCCGTCGACATCGGTCACGACGATGCCCCGGCCGCTTTTCGCGACCATCGGGTAAGAACGCGTATACGACGGCGAAATATACTTCTCATCGCCCTCGAGCACGCGCTTGGCGTTGGGCCCGGGCAGGGCGGTCTTGATCTTTGGCTTCCGAACTTCGGAACCGATGGTTGCTGTCATGGTTTGTGCGCTCATGAAATCCTCCGTAAGGCATTGGTCGCTGGTTCGCGGCCAGTTGTCAGTGAATCGGACCTCGGGTGCCAGCTCTGGTTCGAGCGTGCTCGCTCTCAAATAGAGCGCCAAGGCGAATCAGGCAGAGGATGGAATTAATCGCTACCGAACAAGGAAGGGCGAAGACGCGAAGGCAGGTTGGCCCGATACCGCCGCGGACACACCAGGCAGTCCAGCCAGCACTCGGCTCGCAGAGAAAGCGGCAGGTGCGAATTGAGATTTTTCTGCAGCATCGCAATCGGTCAACATCTCTAATTGATTATAGCGTCAACGCAAGCAGGCGTAACCCCCTAACAAGTTACGACAGTATTCGTCCCCAAAAGGCATATAGGGATCAACCAATAAAACTGCCGTTGGCTGTCCCTTGAGCGAAGCTCGATAGCGTCTCGTTATTGCTTCACCATCGTCAACCTTCGTGGTTCACGGGTCTTTATTTCCCGGCCATCTAGCTAGGCCGACAACGAACGAGCCCAACGTGTTGCTTGTCCATTCAGCGATCTCGATAAATTACCCGTCCCCTGGGGTCGGCTCAGAAACACATTGAACCAATTCGCAAAACCGTGAACCTTGTTTTAGGAGAAGGCGCTGCAGAGTCATGCTTTTTGACTTCCGCCCACTCCCGCCTTAGCATTGCTCACCACGGACGGGGACCGTTCTTTGCTCGACCAAACCATTTCTCATTACCGGATCATCGAGAAACTCGGCGGAGGAGGTATGGGCGTGGTCTACAAGGCCGAAGACACCCGCCTCGGACGCTTCGTTGCTCTCAAGTTCCTTCCCGATGACCTTGCCCAGGATCATCAGGCCCTCGAGCGGTTCCGCCGCGAAGCCAAAGCCGCCTCGGCCCTGAATCATCCCAATATCTGCACCATCTACGACATCGGCGAGGACGCCGGACGCACCTTCCTCGTCATGGAGTTCCTCGACGGCGCCACGCTTAAACATCTGATCGTCAGCCACTCCATGGAGCTGGACACGATCCTGTCGCTCGGCATCGAGATTGCCGATGCCCTCGATGCAGCCCACGCAGGAGGCATCGTCCACCGCGACATCAAGCCCGCCAACATCTTCGTCACTAAGCGCGAACACGCAAAGATTCTCGACTTTGGCCTCGCCAAAGTGAAATCGTCTCCTCGAGATTCTGCGCAACTCCCGGACGTGACCGCTCCCACCGCAGTCGCGGTCGAAGAGCATCTGACCAGCCCCGGCTCGACTTTGGGCACCGTGGCTTACATGTCTCCGGAACAGGCTAAGGGCAAAGAACTGGACGCCCGCAGCGACCTTTTCTCCTTCGGCGTCGTTCTCTACGAGATGGCGACGGGAACCCTTCCCTTCCGCGGAGAAACGTCAGCTCTGATCTTCCAGGCGATCCTCGACCGTGCCCCAGTGTCTCCGATTCGCCTGAATCCCGACCTTCCTCCAAAGCTGGAAGACATCATCAACAAAGCTCTCGAGAAAGATCGCAACCTGCGCTACCAGAGCGCCGCCGACATTCGCGCCGATCTGCAACGCCTAAAGCGCGACACCGAAAGCGGACGCTCCGCCGCAGCCAGCTCCGGGTCGATGCCGGCCGTTCCCGAAACGCCCCCGCAGCCAGCCGCGAACGCACCCTCCGCTGCTACTCTGCGGCCAACTCCAACGTCGGCGCATTCGCAGCCCGCTGCTGGATCTTCCCCAGCCGTAAGCACCGCGACGCCTCTGAAGAGTCGACTCAAGATTCTGATCGCCGCGGCAGCTCTGATCGTCGTCATCCTCGCGGGAGTGTTCTATTTCCGCTTCAGGCAATCCGCCAAACTCACGGACAAAGACAGCGTCATCCTGTCCGACTTCGTCAACACGACCGGCGATCCGGTATTCGACGGCACTCTCAAGCAAGCGCTGGCCGTGCAACTGGAGCAGTCCCCCTATCTCAACATTTTTCCAGAATCGCGCATCCAGCAGGCGCTGAAGTTTATGGGACGGCCCGCCGACGAGCGCATCACCAAAGATGTCGCCCATGAGATCTGCCTCCGTGAAGGCATTAAGGCCATGCTGACCGGCTCCATCTCAAGCCTCGGCAGCCATTACGTGATCACGCTCGAAGCCGTCAACGCCCAGACGGGAGATTCTCTCGACCGCGAGCAGGTCGAGGCCGACAGCAAAGAACAAGTCCTGAAATCTCTGGACCACGCTGCCTCCAGCCTGCGCGAGAAATTGGGTGAGTCGATCGGCTCGATACAGAAGTTCACGACTCCACTCGAAGCGGCCACCACTTCTTCCCTCGACGCCCTGAAAGAATTCAGCCTGGGTGAAGCTGCCCATTCCAAGTTCGATGACGAGACGTCCGTTCCCCACCTGAAGCGTGCGGTTGAACTGGATCCAAATTTCTCTGTGGCGCTCGCGACCCTTGGCGTTGCCTACGGCAACACCGGCGAAAGCACCCTGGCAAACGAATATTTACAAAAAGCCTTTGACGTGAAAGACCGTGCCAGCGAAAGAGAAAAGTTTTATATCTCTTCTCACTATTACGGCACATATCTCGGCCAGGAAGACAAGGAAATCGAAACTCTCGAGCAATGGAAGCAAGCCTACCCACGCGATACGGTTCCACTGGATAATCTTTCCCTTGTGGAGCAGGACCTTGGACAGTTTGATAAATCCCTGGCCAATGCCAGCGCGGCCCTCCAGCTAAACTCGAAAGATCCATACGCGTATCAGAATACGGCCGCGGCTTATACCTATCTCAACCGGTACGACGAGGCCAAGACCCTAGCCGACCAAGCGATGGCTTCAAAAGTCGAGCCGTGGTCCATCCACATGACGCTCTACTGGACCGCTTTCATTCGAGGCGACGAAGCCGCCGCGCAACAAGAAGTTGCGCAATCTACCGGCAAAATCGCGGAGTCGATTATCGTGCTGCTCCAAGCGCAAGGTCAGTGCGCTCAGGGAAAGATCAAGAGCGCGCGTGAGAGCTTTGCCCGTGCAGCCACCGCCGCCCAGGCTCACGGATTCAAAGAGTGGAGCGGACTGGTCCGCGAAAGTGAAGCAGACTGCGACGCCCTCATCGGCGATATTCCGGAAGCGCGCCAAACCCTCAATGCAGCCCTCAACCTTTCGGATAGCAAGGATTTCAAAGCCGACGCGGCCCGTATCTACTCCCGCACCGGCGATTCAGCGCGGGCCGACAAGATGATCACGGACTTAGCCAAGGAGAATCCGTTCGACACCTTGCTCACGCAGGTGAAGCTGCCGACAACACGGGCGATCCTCGCGCTGCAACGAAGTCAACCCGCCCAGGCATTGACCGCACTCGAATCCGCCAAGACCTACGAACTGGGCGCGGATCGACGCCTCTTTAATACCTACACCGCTATCTTTACTCGGGGCGAGGCCTTTCTAAACTCGCGTGACGGCGCAAACGCTGCACTGGAATTTCAGAAAATTCTCGACCACCGCGGAATCAGCCCCACTAGTCCGATCTGTTCCTTCGCTCGTTTGGGTCTGGGCCGCGCCTATGCGCTTCAAAACGACACCGCAAAAGCCAAGGCTGCCTACCAGGATTTCTTCGCCCTCTGGAAAGATGCGGACCCCGACGTCCCGCTCTCGAAAACGGCCAAAGCGGAATACGAAAAGCTGAAGTAACCATTCTCCGCAACGCCTCGCAACCTTCAATCAATTTAGAATCGAAGTCGGGACCGTTCTCGTCCAACGTTTGTAGTTTTCGCCTGTTATTCTCCTTACGAGATGCACTCCGTTCAACGCCCAAGCCGGTGGCTGGTGATTCTTGCCTTCGGGCTCGTGTATCTGTTCTGGGGATCGACCTATCTCGCGATCGACATCGCAGTCCAGACAATTCCACCGGCGCTTATGTGCGGACTGCGATTTTCCATCGCGGGCGTCGTCATGCTCGCCGTCTGCGCTGCTACCGGACGCAAGATCTTCTACTCTCCGCGCCAGATCGCGCTGGCCGCAATTGTCGGCCTGCTCCTGCTGATGGGAGGCAATCTCACCCTCTCCTATGCCGAACTCGCCGTCTCTTCTGGTCTGGCAGCTCTCATCGTCGCGATCACCCCGCTCTGGTTTTTGGTGCTCGATCAGCTTCTTTTAGGCGACCACCACATCTCGCGCCGCGGCAAAGCTGGGCTCGCTCTCGGCATCGTAGGTCTGTTCGTACTGGTCTGGCCTCAGCTGCGTGCCGGCAGTCTCGGACATCGCGAGCTCATTGCCTCGATCAGCCTGATCGGAGGCTCCTTCAGCTGGGCACTCGGCTCTGTACTTTCGAAACGTTGGCAATCTGGCGTGGATGTCTTCAGCGCTACAGGATGGCAGATCGTCGCAGCAGGCGCCGGCAACTTCGTCTTCGCGCTCTTCGCAGAAGATATTCACCACGTCGCCTGGACTACCCGCGGCCTCGGCGCCGTCGCGTACCTCGTCGTTTGCGGCTCCTGGATCGGCTATACCGCCTACATCTTCCTGCTCGAACACGTTCCCACGTCGAAGGTATCTACTTACGCGTACGTCAATCCGGTTGTCGCCGTTTTTCTTGGCTGGCTGATTCTGCATGAGCGCGTTGATCGTTTCATCCTGATGGGAAGCGCTATCGTAGTGCTATCGGTCATACTGGTCACCAGCGCAAAAGTGAAAGCGGTCGCTCAGAGACTTCCGGCAGTAGAAGCCGCTGGTGATTGACAGTGAGGATTGCCGCGGAAGCAATGCCTTAATGAATGTTCCTCGTTTTGCGCGTCCTGGGGAGGAATCCGTCAAAGTAGCTCTCGATGGAGAATCGCAACGACGGCTTTGCCAGTCGTATATACTCGTTCGAAAAAATATGTACCGCTATCGTCAGAGCCTAATATTGTTGAAGGTTGCTTACGGTCTGCTGATTTTTTGTCTCGCGGAACGCCATCCACTCCTTGTCGGCGGCTTCTTTAAGGTAGTGGCGTCCCTCTTCGTTGCCTGCTTACTCGCGTTCATAGTCGTTCACTCGGCACATATCTGGAGACTGCTAATCGCTTCCCTCCATGCGATTCCAGTCCGTTTCTTTCCGCGGCCCGTCGATCTGCGATGGGAGCGATCGCAGACCCCCATCGCGGTTCCAAATGAACCAAGTCTCGCCGCGCTCTTTCAACGTCCCCCACCCATTTTCTCGCTATAGCTCCTCCTGATCTGAGGCACATGCCGTCGTTTGCACGGCATTGCCTTCTATTTTTCCGGTTAGATGGATTCAGGCTCCTGCTTGATAAGGGACGGAGTGCCCCATGAATACGTTCGATTTTGCGAGACGCGAAGCTTTGTCTAACGAAGCGCACGGGATCCCACAGAGTGAATATGCTCGCCGTTTAAGTGAAAGAGAACGGCAGCTTGCGAGCGTCAGGGCTTTGCACCATCGCCTGTGGACATACGTGATTGTGGCCGCTTTCGCTGGGATCGTTGTCGTCTGGGCCTCGTCCGGATCGCATTTGATTTCTGGTCTTTGGATTCTGCTCCCTTCGGTCGTCTTCGTGTTCAGCATCCAGTCGCTGAGGAAAAACGCTGGCACACATAAACGCGTGCAACGGATCACGAGTTTCTATGAACTCGGCTTGGCCCGGTTACGCCACCAGTGGCAAGGACGAGGGATTGGCGGTGAGGAGTACCTGCCCGAGAACCATGCTTACGCTTCGGATCTGAACTTATTTGGCAACGGATCGCTTTACGAATTGCTGTGCACGGCTCGAACTGGCGTTGGTCGGGCTACGCTTGCGAAATGGCTGCTCCATCCAGCGGGCTCGGACGAGTTAAAAGCGCGGCAGGCGGCTATTGCCGAACTTCGCGATCAGGTCGGTCTCCGAGAGGATTGGGCGTCTGTGGGAGGTAGCGCACTGGATCAAGCGGGAGCATCGGTCCGCGACTGGCTGGACCTCCCTGAAATCGCTTTTCCGTCTTATATACGGGCACTGGCGATGTCACTGCCAACCTGTCTACTAGTGGTGTCGCTCCTTGCAGCCATCGGCGTCTTCGGCCATAGTTGGTTTTGGGCAGTGGCCCTTGTCGTCGGGACGGAAGCACTCTTGGCGGCTTTTCTTCTGAAGAAAACTAGGCTAACAGCCGCTAACCTCGCCTTGCCGCTATTCGAGCTTGATCTGCTTGCGCCCTTACTGGATCGCTTCGAGACTTTGCATTTCCAATGCCCGTTGCTCAAGCTGCTGCAGTTGCAACTCACCGCATCGTCGGGCGTTCCCTCAAAACAGATCCGGAAATTGCGACTCTGGGCCTGGCTTCTAAATCTCCGACAATTTGAATATTTCGCGCTGTCATCTTCGGTGATTCTATGGGGAACGAATCTCGCAATCTTAATCGAGCGCTGGCGGCAGCGGAACCGCGAGGGATTGACTCAATGGCTGGCCTCTCTCGGCCAGTTCGAAGCAGTGCTCTGTTTGGCTCGCTATCACTACGAAAATCCAGATCATACTTTTGCGGTCCTGAAATCGGAGTCCCCTCCGTTGTTTGAGGCCGACGCCATGGGTCATCCCTTACTCGATGGCGAGACCTGCGTTCGGTGCGACATCCGGCTTGACGCCAAAAGCACACAACTGATCATGGTGAGCGGTTCGAACATGTCAGGCAAGAGCACACTGCTACGTTCAGTTGGCTTGAACTGCGTGTTGGCATTGGCAGGGGCTCCGGTGTGCGCGGCTGGACTACGGATCTCGCAATTGCAAATCGCGTGCTCCATTGCAGTTCACGACTCTCTCTTACAGGCAAAATCCCGGTTCCAAGCCGAGGTAGAGAGCTTGAAGCGAATCCTCGCCCTAGCGTGCGCAAACAAGGTCCTCTTCCTGCTCGACGAGATGCTGGGTGGGACAAACTCAGCCGACCGCTTATTTGGTGCAAGAGCGGTGATTGAACAATTGACCGCGAGCGGGGCGGTCGGGCTTGTAACCACTCACGACCTAGCACTTACCGAGGTGGGTAATGCTCTCGATGGCCGGGCGATCAATGTGCATTTTGAAGAACATTATGAGAACGGCGAGATGCGATTCGACTATCAAATGCGTCCGGGCGTGCTGACGCGCACGAATGGTTTAAACGTGATGGCCGCATTGGGCCTTTTGCCGTTGCCGAAGGCGGCTACGAGCGTCGGCACAACGCCGAACTCCACATCTACACTCGACTAGTCCTTGGAACTGCAGCATTTTCGACTATTTAAAAGGGAACGCTGCTCAAAACTAGCGTTTCTGAGGAGGCCCCGAGCCTGATTCTGGGTAGAGTGGGGTGGTGAGATGGGCGGTTCCCTGAAGCCGCACAACAGGCCTACGATCGCACACTATTTCGATTCTTCTTCCTCCTCCGTATCATTCACTAAATCCACCACATGCCCTCGGATCGCGAACGTCTGCTTTTCTCCTCCCACAACCTGAAAACTAACTCGCACCGGGCTCCTTTGCCACACCGGCATCGGACAAGCCGAGTCGGGCCCTGCGTCCTCTGCAAGTGCCTCTGAGAGCGCCTTCTTCAAAACCGGCTTGCGCCGATTCAGTTGAGCAACGACGACAAACATCTTCTTTCCGTCATCACTAACTCCGCAATAAGCAACGTAGTCTCGATACCAACTCGAGGCCGAATAGAGAACGTCAAACTCCGGAAGGTTAATCACTGACACATGGCCGGTTACACGGTCGACCAGCAGCCATCCCCCGCGCTGCCATTGCCATCGTGGAGCAGAATCCTCCGGAAGGCTGTCATTTACCCGAAACACTCGACGCACAACAAACAACCGGTCCGTCACTTCATGCGGCGGCCCGAGCACGTACTCTTTCACTCGCCCGTCCACGACCAGTGAACGGATCTTCAGCGAGACCCGCTTGTCATCCTCGCCAATTCCCACGTTCCATTGCACCGACATCCATTTTCCGAACGCAATGACGTGAACTTTCGTCGCTCCAAGCGCTCCCGTCGTGAGCAGAAAGACCCAAACCAGGCAGCCCGCAACTAGTTTCCTTCCTGAAGGGGAATCTGTCCTGAGGGCAGCCGAAGGGTGCCCTCCGTGGCTTGCAGTGTGCTTTGCAGTTTTAGAACCGGCTCTCAAATTCCATCGCATGTCCGAGCCTAGACATCCACTAAGCCGAAATACAATGCCGCCGCTCACATGCGGAACAAATGGGGTACCGAAGTGGGAATAGCAAACTTTAAGGACCCATGGTACTGTTCCAAAAAACCTGAGCAGTATCCAGGCGGAGAGAAGAAAAGAGCGGTAAAATCGAGGAAGCGGAATAACGATTTTGCTATGAATTTCGCCCCTCCCCACCGCAGTCCGCGCGCCACCGCCCGGACAACTTCGAGTGGGGAAGCGGCTTCTTACCCAACCATGGGAGACCTTCTACCAAGACGTCGTGGCGCGCGCATCCTTGTCGTCGATGATCAGCCCAGCATCGCCGGACTGATGAGCCAGTTGCTCACCATCCGCGGATACGACGTCGTCACCGCCTCCAGCGCCGAGCAGGCTGAGGCCGAGGTCCACCGCCAGTTGCCCGATCTCATCCTCTCCGACGTGATGATGCCCGGCAAATCCGGTTACGACTTCTGCCGCGGCCTCAAAGACAATCCCGCTACGCGACTGATTCCTTTCGTCTTGATCACCGGACTTAGCGATAGCAGCGATAAAGTGCGCGGCATTGAGGCCGGCGCCGACGATTTCCTGAACAAGCCCGTCCTCGCGGAAGAGCTGATCGCCCGTGTGAAGTCGCTGCTTCGTCTCAAAGAATTCACCGACGAGCTTGAAACTGCCGACTCCGTTCTCTGCACTCTAGGACTGATCGTCGAGGGTCGCGATCCGTACACCGAGGGCCATTGCGAACGGCTTTCCGTTCACGCCGTTGAGCTCGGCCACCACCTCGGCATGGACCAGGATTCTCTGATCGCTCTGAAACGCGGCGGTTACCTCCACGATCTGGGCAAAATCGCCGTCCCCGATGAAATTCTGAAGAAGGGCAGCGACCTCACCCCGCCCGAATGGGAGATCATGAAGCTCCATCCCATTACCGGCGAAAACATCTGTAAGCCGCTCCATTCGCTCCATCTCGTCCTCCCGATCATTCGCCATCATCATGAGCATTCGGATGGATCAGGCTACCCCGACGGATTAATCGGATCGGAAATTCCTGTCCTGCCAAGGGTCTTGCAGGTCGTCGATGTTTACGACGCGCTTCGAACCGCTCGTCCCTACAAAGCTCCACTGACTCATGAACAGGCAGCAGAGACTATGCGCGAAGAAGCGAACCGTGGCCTCTGGGACACGGAGCTCGTTGCAGAATACTTCTCGATGCTCGAGCAAAAACGCCAGGTCGCTTAGTTAGGTTCGCAGTTTTCTCATCAGACTTGCTCTCATCGATGTGAGGTAGATATGCCCGCTGCGTTTCGCCTCCTGCTCGTTCTCTTCGTACTTTGTTTTCCCACCTCGATGTTCGCTCAAGACAAAGTGCCGCCGCCCGCGGCACTACCAGCGCGTTCCGATCCGCATCCGGAAGTCAATCGTCGTGTCCTGCTCGATGTGGTCGTCACCGATAAGTCCGGACGCCCCGTGCCCGGACTGCAACAATCTGACTTCACCCTTCTCGACGATAAGCAACCGCAACCCATCACCTCATTCCGCGCCATCGAAGAGACAACCACTACCGCAGATCCGCTGCAAGTCATTGTGCTGATCGATGGCGTGAACACTGCCTACCAGGGAGTCATTTACCAGCGAAACGAACTCATCAAGTTTCTACAGCGCGATAACGGCCACCTGGCGCTGCCCATGTCTCTCATACTCCTGTCCGACACATCGACCCAAATTCAACCCACTCCCAGCCGCGATGGAAACGCTCTGGTTACTGCTCTGAACGCCAATCAGTCCAGCTTGCGGATCATCGGTCGGTCACAGGGATTTTACGGCGGCGCCGATCGCGTTCAGATTTCCATCAAAGCCTTGGAGCAGTTGATCGCGTATGAGACCAAGCAGCCAGGAAGAAAGTTACTAGTCTGGCTGAGCCCCGGATGGCCCCTGCTCACAGGGCCAAACATCCAGATGACAGAAAAAGGGCGGGAGTCCATTTTCCGGACTGTAGTTGCTATGTCCACCGCACTCCGCGAGGCTCGAATCACGCTCTACAGCGTTGATCCCGCAGGCATGTCGGATGCCGGGAGTATGCGCACGTTCTACTACGAGAGTTTCCTCAAAGGAGTTCCTTCAGCCAACAAGGTCGACAACAGCAATCTTGGCCTGCAAGTCCTTGCCGTTCAAAGCGGCGGACGCGTTCTTAACTCCAGCAATGACATCGCCCGTTTGATCGCAACTTGCCTGGATGACTCAAAGGCCTTTTACACGCTTACTTTTGAATCGCCGCGCGCCGATCATCCCGACGAGTATCACAGCCTTCAAATTCAAATCGACAAGCCGAAGCTGACCGCGCGCACGCGTACCGGATATTACGCTCAGCCCTAAGGGAAATTCTCATTTCCGAAACCTGCAAGACACAAAGTACAATATCCAAAGTCGTTTCCTTGCAGCCAAAGCCGGAATTTGGGCATCCATTCTTGGCAGGAATTGAGCACGGGAAACGAGAAAAGAACTTGCCTTTGCCCCCAACTTACAGCATCGTCATTCCGGCCTATAACGAGAGCGCTCGCCTTGGAGCGACGCTCCAAAGCGTTCTCTCCTACGTCCATTCGCATGGGTGGGACGCGGAAGTAATCGTCGTCAACGATGGATCTCGCGACAACACTGCCGAAATCGTTCGCAGCTTCGCGGCTAACGATCCGATCCTGCGGCTTGTGGAAAATCCCGGCAACCGCGGCAAGGGATATAGCGTTCGCAATGGCATGCTCAACGCCCGCGGCCGCGTCGTCCTTTTCAGCGACGCCGACTTGTCGTCGCCGATCGAAGAAGCCCCGAAATTATTCGCCGCGCTAGAAGATGGCGCTGACATCGCCATCGGCTCTCGCTGGCTCCGTGCTGAAACTCAAACTCAGCGTCAGCCTTTGCACCGCCAGATTTTCGGTCGCATCTTCAACTTGCTGCTACGGATTACGCTCGGGTTGCAGTTCAAAGACACGCAATGCGGATTCAAGGCTTTCAAACAGCCGGCAGTCCAGACAATCTTCCCGCTGCAAAAAATCGAGCGCTGGGGATTTGATCCTGAAATTCTTTTCCTCGCTCGCAAATTCGGCTTCAAAGTGAAGGAAGTCCCCGTAGCCTGGGGACACAGTGGTGGCACGCGCATCAATCCGTTGATCGACGGCTCCCGCATGGTCCAGGAGATGGCCCACATCCGCTGGAACAATATCGCCGGTAAGTACGATCGCGAGCTGGCACCAACCGTGCCGATACCCGAATCTTTGTCTGCCGTCCGTCCCGCCGAACTGAAACGCACAGGTTCCGGCAATTCCTAGGCGAAAAAAATTAACCACGACAGATGCGAGGTTGACCAAGGAAGAGCTGGATTCTTGGTTTTTCCTTCGTGAACCTTCGTGTCCTTCGTGGTTAAAGATCTTCTAAGCCGAAGCCCGAATCTGCTCCACGACCTTCCGCCCCATCTCAGTCGTAGAAATAGCGGTCGTCCCCTTCGCCAGGTCTGCCGTGCGTGCGCCCTTTGACAAAACCGCAGACACCGCCGTCTCCACGCAAGCTGCTTCTCGTTCCAGTTGAAAAGAGTGCCGCAGCAACATTGCCACTGACAATATCGCTCCGAGCGGATTCGCAATTCCCTTCCCCGCAAGGTCGGGAGCCGATCCGTGCACCGGCTCGTACAGCCCCACTGGGCCTCCGATACTTGCCGATGCCAACAGTCCCAACGAACCCACCACTCCGCCCGCCTGGTCCGACAAGATGTCTCCAAACATATTCTCGGTCAGTACTACATCAAAATCGGCCGGACGCTGCACCAGCAGCATTGCCGCCGAATCCACATATTGATGTCCCAGCTTCACCTCGGGATATTCCTTTCCCATTTGCGTCACCACATCGCGCCAGAGTCGCGAGCACTCGAGCACATTGGCCTTATCCACTGACAGAACTTTCCGCTTGCGCTTCATGGCCAGATCAAATGCCACGCGCGCGATGCGCTCGACCTCGTGCTCGGCGTAGCGCATGGTGTTCACCGCAACCCGCGAGCCCGCCTCGCCTTCGATCGAACGCGGCTGTCCGAAATAAGCCCCGCCAAGCAACTCCCGCACGATCATGATGTCGGTCCCACGCACGATCTCGGCCCGCAGCGGCGAACAATCTTCCAGCGCCGGAAAGAACACCGCCGGACGCAGATTCGCATAAGCTCCCAGCTCGCGACGAATCCGCAACAGCCCCGCCTCCGGCCGAAGATGTCCCGGATTCTGATCAAACGCTGGATTCCCCACCGCGCCCAACAACACCGCAGACGACGACAGGCACGCCGCAATCGTGTCGGCTGGCAGCGGATCATTCACCGCCGTCAGCGCAGCCCCGCCGATCAATTTGTTTTGAAGTTCAAGTTGATGACCAAAGCCGTCAGCCACCGCCTGCAACACGGCCACAGCCTGCTCAGTCACTTCCGGCCCAATCCCATCCCCGGGCAAAACAGTAAGATTCAATTTCATTTTGTATTTCGATCAATGAGAAATTTCGTAATCGGCAATTCTATTCGGGAAAAAAGAAAGCCGCCACTGAAGGCGGCTTGATAACGGAATGGCTGAATCACTCAATAACTCAATCTCTAAACTCCCCACAAATAATCTTCCTGCTGAGTCTGCTCATGATGAGATTCGCCATGAACCGGCAACGGCACGCCAAACGCATTCGTCTGCGCCGCCACGGCAAACGCTTTTTCCGGTTCTGCGGCCGGCGCATTCACGACCGCCGCATTCCCTGGGACGATCGGTTCAATCAACGGAGTCGCCGAGCCCGACGGCTTATGCGTATCGCGAATCAATTCCAGCAAGTGATGATCTTCCACATGCTTGATCTTGTCCGCCAGCCGCACGAATCTGCGGTACAGATCATCCAGCGCCCGACGGTCGAACTGATAGCCAAGCTGTTCGCACCGAATACTCAGCGCATGCCGGCCCGAATGCTTGCCCAGCACGAGTTTCGAATCCGGCACGCCAACCGACTTCGGCGTCATAATCTCGTACGTCAGTGGATTCTTCAGCACTCCATCCTGATGAATCCCCGCCTCGTGCGCGAATGCATTGCGTCCCGTGATGGCCTTGTTCGGCTGAACCGGCACACCGGTGATCTCGCTCAGCATCTGACTCGCCGCAAAAAGCTGCTCACCGACAATCCCCGTTTCATACGGATACCGATCCGGCCGCACCCGCATCGCCATCACAATCTCTTCCAGCGACGCGTTGCCCGCCCGCTCGCCGATTCCGTTGATCGTGCACTCGACTTGCCGCGCTCCTGCCGCCACTGCAGCTAAAGCATTCGCGACCGCCATTCCCAGATCATTGTGGCAGTGCGCCGAAATCGTCACCTTCTCAATTCCCCTCACCCGCCGCCGGATGGTCGCGATGAGTTCACCAAACTCAGAGGGCACCGTGTATCCCACCGTGTCCGGAATATTCAGCGTCGTCGCTCCCGCTTCCACCACCGCATCCAGCACGCGGCACAAAAAATCTGGATCGGTTCGAGTTGCATCCTCCGGCGAAAATTCCACGTCGTCGCAGAGCGACTTGGCAAACTGAATCGCCTCCCGCGCCTGCGCTACGCACTGGTCCCGCGTGATGCGCAGTTTGTACTGCAAGTGAATATCAGAGGTCGCCAGGAACACGTGAATCCGCGGATGCGCCGCATCCTTCAGCGCCTCCCATGCCCGCTCAATATCTGGACGGCAGGCCCGTGCCAGGCCGGCAATGATCGGACGCCGCACGACCGACGCAATCGCTTTGACCGATTCAAAATCGCCGTCCGAGGCGATAGGAAATCCCGCCTCGATCACGTCCACACCGAGTCGATCCAACTGATGCGCAAGGCGCAGCTTCTCCTGCCGGTTCATGCTGCAACCCGGAGACTGCTCGCCATCTCGCAACGTAGTGTCGAAAACCGTAACGCGGACTTGCTCTGCACTCATGGAATGATTCCCTCGTAACACCGGCGTCGCACCGGCAGTAGCGTGGCATATTCGCCGACGCGTGAAGCGGCTTTATCGCCGCTAGCTCTCTGCTTCGTTCTTCCTTATCGTAAAGATTTCGCCGTTAGAAGGAAAACTTATAATTCTTCACTAATCATTAGCAAGATTGCTATAATAAGTTTTGCTAATATAAAATATTACTTCCATTAAGAGGCGTCTCGTGGACCTTTCCCAACTCGAAGTCTTCCTCGCCGTCGCCCGTGAGCGCCGTTTCTCCCGCGCCGCCGACAAGCTCTTCCGTACGCAATCCGCAGTCAGTCAAACCATCCGCAAGCTCGAGGACGAGCTCGGCGAGGCTCTTTTCGACCGTTCCTCGCGCGAAGGAGTCCTCACGGATGCCGGTAAGGTTCTCTACGAGTATGCCGAAAAGCTGATCAATCTACGCTCCGAGGCCACCGAATCGCTATCCGAACTCCGCGAATTGCAGAAAGGCAAGCTCGTCATTGCCGCCAACGAATTCACCGTCCTCTACCTGCTGCCGGTCCTCGCCGAGTTTCGCCGCATCCATCCCATGATCAAAATCACGGTTGAGCGCGCTCTCGGTAGCCACATACCCGATGATGTTCTCCGCTACAACGTCGAATTCGGAGTGCTCTCTTACGAACCGCAGGAAGCTGCCCTGCACTCGGTAGTCGTCTTTCTTGACGAACTTGTATTCGTCGTCCCTCCTACGCATCCGCTCGCGTCCGCGCCGCAAGTCAGCATCCGTCAGCTGGGAGCAGAATCCTTCGTCGCCCACATCGTCTCCTCGCCCTATCGCGAGAAAGTCATTCAGCTGTTCAAGAGCCACAAGACGCCACTGCACATGGACCTCGAGCTCCCCACGCTGCAGGCCATCAAGCAATTCGTTGCGATGGGAAATGGAGTCGCTCTGATCCCGGAGATCAGCGTCGAAACTGAAATCGCTCGCGGCGAGCTCGTGCGAATCCCGGTTCGCGAGCTTCAACTCAAGCGCAAGCTGCGCCTCATCTACCGCAAAGACGCCAATCTTTCGCATGCAGCCCAAGCATTCCTGAAAGTCGCCGAGGCCGTAGCCATCGAACGCAAAGGACGCTACCGCTTCCAGCGCGAGAACTAGGATCGCGACGAACAGGCTCGAAAAGCTGCCAGGGAAATATCGGACAAGAAAGGCTGACTCAGAAGGCACCGTGTACGCAACGAAGAATCAGCCGCAAAGCGGCGGTATTCATTAGCCCGGGGACCTAAGTCCCGGGACGAACGCCCAGAAATAGAACGAGTCCCGCAGGGACACACACCATCGCCCTACGGGACTACGATCTTCCAACCTTAGCAATCCGCGCAGACTCGCATGCCCGGGAACGACTCCAACGCCGCATCCAGCGTCGGGTAAACGTCCAACACCGAATCCAAATTCGTAAGGCAGAGCAAAGTGCTGACCAACTCATTCGCGCCCGCAAACTTCAACTCCGCATTTCGCTCCTGCGCCCAGGTCTGCAGCAGTGCCAATTCTCCGATGCCGGCGCTATCCAACGAGCGCACGCCACCCAGATCCAACACCACCTTGCTCCCGCCTTGTAAGGCTTCCCCTGCCAAACGCGATAGGGCTGCCACCTCATCGCGGTAGACAATGCGTCCCTGGCAATGAACAATGACCACTTCGCCACGATTTCGAGTTTCCAGACTCAGTTTCAACTTCGACTCCTTGTCTATGCCAAAGGCAGCAGGACCAGCCGGCTGCTCCCAAGTTTGCCAATTCGTTTCCATAGTTTGCATGTTAGTAGATAGACGAAAGTCGACTGGTTTTGGCACCATGAATATCTGGTAAATTTTCGACGAATTTAGCCGTTGGTGCCGGACTTCCACCTGGGCAAATTTTGTCCCCCGGGACATCTTGGCCATCCGGTACACTGCATCTAAAGGATTTCGTAGCCTAAAATGCCATTTTTTGCCGGCGCGATCGCCGGGGAGGAATATTTCGTGTCAAAAACTGCTGCCATTGTGCTGGCGTTCATTGGTTGCCTTTTGTTCTCTCTTCCGATGTCGGCACAATTTAACGGGCTTCTTCCCAACGGGAACGTCTATGCCGGTGTTTCCTACGCCCAGCTCACCAACGTTGTGAACAAGCAGAGCTACCACGGCTGGAATGGTTCTTTCGAGGCTCTCCCTTTCACTCGTTTTCCGCGACTCGGCCTCGTGCTCGATGCCAGCGGCTTTTACCGCGCCAGCGGCGTCACCCAATACAACGGAGTACTCGGCCCTCGTTTTTCGGGCAATATCGGCCGATGGCGTCCCTTCGTCGATGCCATGGCCGGCATCCGACACTTGAGCTCCAGCGGCTTTGTCTACAATCCAATCCTCATCGACGTTGGCGGCGGCGTCGATTACAAATTGGGATTTAAGAATTTCTCCTGGCGCTTCCAGGGCGACTACATGCACACGCGTTACGCCAGCAATACGCAGAACGATTACCGCGCTTCCACCGGCATTGTCTGGAGATTCTAGACCGCACTTTACAAAACTCACGCGATCCGATTTCGAGGGCTCCGCATCAAAGAACTTTCCGCGTCTCTGTGGGTTCAGAACGCGAAAGGAGGAGCCTCATGCGCAACGCTGTTCTTCTGTTCCTATTCTCAGTAGTTTTTCTTTTCGCCTCTTTTGCTTCAGCTCAGATCCCGACGTCAGGCAACGTCTTTTTCGGATATTCCTACTACAACACGGATCTCTCTTCGATTGATCGCGCTAATACCAACGGTTATGAAGCGACGGTGGAAGGAAAAGTATTGCCCTTCATCGGCATCATCGCCGATTTCAGCGACCACTACGGCTCGCAGAATTTTCCGGGAGCCGCGTGCCCCGTTGTCCTTCCGAATTGTGCCGGTACATTCAACGCGAACATAAACGAACGCAACATCCTCTTCGGTCCTCGTGTCTCCGTGTCAGTCGGGAGATTTCGTCCATTCGGGGAAGCCTTGTTCGGTGCCGGTCACGTGAATGCCAATGCCGCCGGATCTGACACTTCTTTCGCCACAGCTCTCGGCGGAGGTCTCGACTACCGCCTCATTCGCTTGGTCGCCTGGCGCTTCCAGGGCGACTACGTCCAGACACGATTCTTCGGGACGCATCAAAACAACATTCGCCTGTCTACTGGACTCGTAATTCGTTTCTAACCGTTACTCCAAAAGCAAAGCAGGATTCAGCTGGTTGGCTGAATCCTGTTTTTGTGGCCACACAACAAAACCTTTTAAGCCGAAGCTTGCGGAGGAGCATTATCCGGCTCCGCCCAATACTTATGATCCCGCAAGAAATATTTCTCGTTCCAATAATTCATCCCCGTCTTCAGGAACAGCCATCCCGCCCGCAGATGCCCCATCCTTTTGAATCGCCGATTCGTCGTATAAACTCCTCCGCGAACGATCCCAAAACGGCTGCGTGCCACCTGCTGGCTTAAACGGTAGTCTTCTGCGAACAAGATCTGCTCGTGAAATCCGCCCAGCTCCCAGAATTTCTTCCGGTCGAAGAGCATGAACATTCCCGTCGCAAACGGACGGTGCAGGTACGACAGGTACTGAAACATATCGTTCACTGCATAGAACGCCTTGTCGACCCAGTTGCCATCCCGGCAGATAATATTCGTCGTCATGCAATGCAATTGCTGCTTTTGCGCTTTCTCCACGCATCTCCGGATCAGGGAATTGTCCGCCAGTTCAACGTCCGCGTCGAGAAACAGAACGTAAGTGCTATCTGCCAGTCCTGCTCCACGATTTCGCCCAACCGACGGCATCCCGCCGCGAATCACACTCACATTCAGCCGATCGCGAAAGCCCAGCACGATCTCCGGAGTTCCGTCCGTCGAGTTCGCATCAGCCACCAACACTCTCGTACTCGACATCTTCGAGTAGTCCTGATTCGTCAGCGAAGTCAGCAAGCGCGGAATCAACTTCGCCTCGTTCTTCGCCGGAATCACGATCGTGAGCTCGTTCGTCGTATTCATGAATTTCTACCCCCGTTTCGTCGATCGTCAGATACGTGAGTCGTGAATCCACCCACCCGCCCGAGTTGTAGTAATCGATCCCGCTCTGCTCCACATGAATCGCCTGATGCGTATGTCCGCAGAAAATTCTCTGAGCATCGCGATGCCGCGCGTAAGCCAGTGCTCCAGCTGCCACCTTCTCCGACATGCGCAGCCATCGCGTGTTCAGCCGGTCAATCAGCCGCGCGATCGGCTTGCTCTTGAAATCCAGCTTCTGCAATTGCAAGTACAGCGACGTTCCCCAGCGGCTCAATCGCACTCGGTTCACCTGGAACCCATCGAACTGATGACCGTGAATCGCAATGTGCCGCAGCCCGCGATAATCCCACGTGTAATCCTGGTACACCTGCACACCGACCAGGTGCGACATGATGTCGGTCAGCCCGTAGTCGTGATTCCCCTCAACCCAGACCACTTCAATGTTTCGCTTGGGATTCGACAACTTCCGGATATACCCGAGAAACTTCCAATGTTCTTTGGTCAGCCGGGCAAAGTTGAGGTCGGCAAAAATGTCGCCCAGCAGGATCAGCCGCTGAAACCGGTTTTCTTTAAGCACGCGGGTCGCCTCGCGCGCGCGGCTCGTTTCTGCACCCAGGTGCAGGTCCGAGAGGATCAACGTGTTATACACGTGCAGATCCATGCCTCGGTTCTATCAGCCGAATGTTACGGATTCATTAACATTGCATCAATATTGGTGCATCAGTAACTTCCCAGTAATCCGGCCCCATGCTGGCTAAATGGAACAATGGCGGGCAGAACCGTGGAAGAGCGGCCCTTTAAGGGCCGCGTGAACGACCTTGAAATTGACGGGCTTTAGCCCCTTGACCCCGTAGCGCCATTTTCAACGCGAAAACGCCGACGCCTTTTCTTATGACCCCATTTCCTTCCTCGTGTCGCGTGATTAAGTGAGCCGCCGAAATTCAAGCTCCAGGGCCGAACTCAAATTCAAAAACGAGAGAGGACAATCCCATGAAATCCGCTCGGAAAAGCACGCACCCTCACTGGTCCTGTACCTCACTCCCCTTGAAGACCGGCCAGCTCGGACCCGTTCTCGCGCAAGCCGCCGCGCTTCTCTTCGGCGCCCTTTTGGCAGCGCTAATCACCGTTTCCATCACACAGGGATAGACCGGAAGTTCGAACGCTCTATAGCGATAGTGGTGCTTAGGTTATGGAGAGTTGTGATTCCGGTCAGCGCGTTCCTGCAGAACAACGTGTTCGTGCTGCGCCATCCGCTTTACTATGCGTCAGAAGTCTTCCCTGCGGTCGTATATCCGGCACTCGCTCTATTCCTGGAAGCGCTCCCATTCCTGCGCGAACCCAGCCGAGCCGAACCATCCAAGGCCTGACGCGAAGAGCGTCAGCTCGGTCCTACTCCTTCGGTGCCACGTACTCCTTCGGCTTGGCCGATCCCTCGCCGAAGAAAAACATATCCATCTGCTTCACGATCACTTCCTGATCCTCGCGCCTTGCCGGATTCAACCGGTACTCATTCAGCAGCATCTTGCAATGCTCCGTCCACATCTTCCACGCCTCTTGCGAGACGTTGTCATACACCTTTTTTCCCAGTTCGTTGTCGAACGGAGGCTCATCCAGCCCTGGCATTTGTCTCTTAAGCTTCACGCAAAATACGGTGTGCTCCATAACTCCCTCGGTGATTCGCAATTTCTATAAATCTATCTTACACGGACTTTCACCGCTCAATCCGCACCCACGCGACCGCCGCCGTTACCCACACTGCAAGCAATGGAATCAAACTCGCGAGGCCGTGAAGTCCAAGCAACAGACCCACATTAGATGCTCCATACACGCCGCCAGCTTCCGCGACGGTCAGCATCGACTCCCGATTCTCGGCCATCTTCCCCGCCCAAAACGCCGGCCACACCGAATGCACAATGGGACAACTATCCTGCATCGCCAGCTGCGATGTCGTCGATACTGCCATCAGCGCTACCAACACACTGCACGCAGCCAGCCCCACCATCACTCGTCGCCATCCGGACGAAGCGCGCTCCCACGCTACTGCGAGTCCCAGGCACATCGGCGGAATCGCCGCTCCCGCGTACCTTGGACCAAACGTCAGCCCCGCCTTCCACCAATAAAACGAGGCGTTAAAAAGGAAGTAGTACGAGCACTATTCCCGCCGCTGCTAAAGCAAACGACGAAAACCGTTTCTCCTTCCACAACCACCACAATCCCACCGGAGCAACCACCATCACCGGCGATGCAAAAAACAACCCGCGCGAACATCCGAACAACAGCTTCAACAACCGGTCTGGATGCGGATACGTCAATCCCAGATAACCCTGCTGCTGCATGAACGAAAACGAATTCGGATCGTAGTACGCGTAGCTGGGACGAAATGAACCAAACGCCGCATGCAAATAGCTCAGCAACACAATCAGACAAACCGCGGCGCCCACTCCCACTCCAGCGATAACGCGCCAACGTGCAGCATTTCCGCGCCGCCACGCCTGCCCCAGCGTCAGGAACGCCAACATTGCCGAAGCCGGTGCCGCCGGATACTCCGTCACCGTCGCCCATCCCGCCGCTAAGCCCACGCAGAGTGCCCAACCAAATTCCGAGACGGCGCTCCCACTTTCCCGCAGCTTCACAGCCGCCGCAAATGCAAATACCAGGCAAGCTCCAACCAACGCATGCGCCCAGAACAAGCCGCCATAGGCCCAGATCGGCGTTCCCACGCACATCACCGCCGCCGCAAACACCGCCGCAATCGAGCCGCACCCAAATTTCAACGCGAGAAAAAATAGGCAGATTCCGGCCAGCGCCGTCGGCAGCGCCACTACGAGAGCGGTCACCAGCCACGACAACACATACTCCCCTCGCGCCGATTCCGGATCGATCCCAACAACCCGCAGCCCGGGCCTCGCCGCCAAAGCGATCGGCACGGCAAGAAACACCAGCCCCGGCGCTTTGTCGGAATAATAATGTCCTTGAAAGTGCGCCTTGTCCTGCGTGTTCTCGTGGTAGGCGTCGATCTGCAACGTATGTCGCTCGACGATCGCGCGCAGCAGATCAAAGCGGGAGTTCTGGTTCCAACCTCCGCCTTCATAGAAATAGATGAGTGAGAAAAATGTAACGGCGCCGAGCAGCCAGGCTACCTTCCAGCGCGACGAAGATTTTTCGATGGCCGCGGTCATCCGACGTTTCGCGCCATCCACCGACGCGACTGCAAACGCTCGCTAAAAAAAGAAAGCCGTGCCTTGGCAGACACGGCTCCCGACTCACAACGAAGCTCAGCGCTTTCCCGACGCGAGCAGATATTCCGCGACCATCCTCTTCGTCTCTTCATCGAGTGCGTTCGTCGGATCCTTCGCTGCATTCGCAGCCGCCAGTTTGCCCTTCACGCCAATGTAAACCGCATCGTACGTCGTGTCCCCCAAATTCTCCACCTTATGCTTGAACGGCGGATACCAGCGTACCTCGCCCGGCTTCGCATACACTTCACGCACTTTCCCATTCTCATCGGTGAACCGAAGATGTGCCTCCGTCAGCGAGACCACCACGCCTCCGGGATGATCGTGCAACACCGACTTCTCGTGTGGCCCATAGTGAACCGAAACCACCTGCACGCGATCGTTCTCAAAGTCCAGCTTGTAGTGCTTGGGCTCAACTTTGGTGGGATCCTGCGCCAGCATGGAAGCCGTGACTAGACACACAAAGGCCCCCGTCCTGAATAGCGTTGACGGCATGTCCGCTCTCCTACCGGGTTCTTGATTTTGGTGTAGACCTTGCGCCACTCTACGGCTGCGGATAGTACGTGTCAACGACTCGCATTAACGATGCCCCATAGTGGTAAATCGCTCCCGGCTGGAGGGCACTGGGATATTCGGACTGAACTTCACTTCTTGCCGCCCTTCACAGCAGGCGCCAGTTGACGTCGAGTGCGTCCCGTACTATAGTCGGGTCGCCCTTCCCAGCGCCACTCAGTTCCCCTATAAGGAACTCTCGAGTGTGTTGTTTTGCTGTTCCTCCTCTCCGCTCAGAAACTGGGCCCTTCGACTTGCAGGACCACTACCTGTCGCACCGCGAATCTTGATAAGGAGGCACTCCCGTGGGAAGTAGGAACTTTAAACGCGAGCTCTATTCAGCAATCACTTTGGTATTGATCGTTTTTGCAGCCAGTGCGTCAGCTGGCGCACAAACGGAAACCGTTCTCTACAACTTTAGTGGCACTTCAAACGATCCCTTGGGCAGCTTGATCCTCGACGCTTCCGGAAATCTCTATGGCGCCTCCAATGGCGGCGCGGTGTTTGAACTGATGCCATCGACTGGCGGAAGCTGGACCGAGAAAGTTATCTACGATCTCAGCAGTGGGCAATTTAACTACTCCCGAGGAAGTCTTGTGTTTGACGCCAGGGGCAATCTTTATGGCACTTCGCTCTACGGCGGCACTCATAGTGCCGGCACCGTCTTTGAATTGACGCCCAGCTCCGATGGCACCTGGACCCGCAAAGTTCTACACACATTCGGCAATGGCACGGACGGCCAACTTCCAAACGGGGCGCTGATCTTCGATGCTGCAGGCAATCTCTACGGCACCACCTACGAAGGAGGCACCCATAAAGTTGGAATGGCCTTCAAGTTGATGCCTTTGGCAAACGGCGGCTGGAAAGAGGTCGTCTTGCACCAATTTGGCGCCGGCACCGACGGCACCTATCCTCTCACTGGACTCCTCCTCGATGCCTCCGGCAATCTTTTCGGAACGACCGACGCAGGCGGAACCTACGGCGCTTCCGGCGGAGGAGGCACGCTCTTCGAGCTGTCGCCTCAAGCCCAAGGTGGCTGGAAAGAAACCATTCTCCACAACTTCGGCAATGGCACCGACGGCGGCGGCCCGTATTCAATTCCAATTCTCGATTCCGCCGGCAATCTCTACGGAACTACTTCCGGCGGAGGCACCTACGGTTTCGGAACCGCATTCGAACTGATCCGCCAAACCAATGGAGGATGGAAAGAGAAAATCCTGCACAATTTCGGTAACGGCTCAGACGGCATCGAACCCGGAAACGCTTTGCTCTTTGATAAATCGGGCAATCTCTATGGCTCGACGGGCAGTGGGGGCGCCGATAACTGCACCGACTACTACGCAGGCACCGTATTCGAACTGACACCCACGTCGAACGGTCAGTGGACGAAACCAATTTGGAAAGCTTCTGCGACTACACCAGCCCCGCCGGCGGCGGAGTGCAAGGGATCGTCTTCGATCCTTCCGGCAACATCTTCGGAACTACCTACGCGGGCGGGACTTATTTCGGCGGTACGGCGTTCGAAATCACACCCTAACCCGATTTTCGCGCCACAAAAAACGCCGTCTCTGCATTCTCAGCGGAGACGGCGCTTGATTTTCGAAAAGGGTCGACTCTCTGCTCGCGAACGTCCGATGGTGGGCCCACCAGGATTTGAACCTGGAACCAACAGATTATGAGTCTGCTGCTCTAACCGTTGAGCTATAGGCCCATCAAGAACCTACGGCGATCAGCCACTCCGGTTTGCACCATTTTTGCACCGTTTGCGAGTTTACGCGGACTCCAGCTTGCGCGTCGCGTTGCTGATTGCCGTAGATCACGCAGATGCAAGCCAGTATAACGCGTACACACGAAGCTATTCCGCCTCGGATTGCAACTCTTCAATCTTGCCGGAGTCGACCCAGTGGCCACAAAACCGGTTTTTTGTCTCTTGGCCACAGTAAGTTCGGGTTTTGTAACAACGCGGAAGTGGTAACCAATCCATTCGCAAAATCCTGCCAGACTCAGGTCAGGGGGAGTTACGCGATGCGCCGGAGAGGGCCACGGAATCTACAGGTACACGATCTGATAAACAAGCTGTCAGTAATTATCGGCAACTGCGATCTACTCAATGAGATGACGGCCCAAGGCACCGAAACAGCCAGGCGTATATCTGTGATCCGTGCAATTGCGGACGAGGCTGTTAAGGAGCTGACGAAGGACATCCGCAAGGCGAGCTAGTCCTCGATAACGACATCATCATCAACTACCGTGCGACGGTGAGCTGGAGCGCGTGGAAGAACGCGCTGCCCGCCTGGGGGTGAGACGGAGATTAGCTACGAGCGAATTCGAGTTGGGCCACGATTGCCTCGCCACGGGCGTTTTCTCGGTAGCTCCTCGCGTCGGTCTTAACGAAAAACAAGGCCCATCTTGCGAGAAGCGGGCGATCGGCCCCAAGCCAAATCACGAAGCAGTATCACTAATCACTAGTCACTAATCACTAGTCACTAGCCCCTGCCCCCCGGCCTCTAGTGCGCCCCGGCCTTCTCCGCCCCCAGCCCCGTATTCGATCGCACCAGCAGTTCGTTGAACTTATGCTGTGACGTTGGCTCGTGGCTGATCAGCGTACCCACAATCGCTCCGAGGAATCCCAGTGGAATGCTCAGAATCCCGGGATTCTCCAGCGGGAACCATGCCTTCGCCTGGATCAAATGCCGCGCCGTTCCCGTCACCGTCGGCGGATCAATCGCCATCAAGCTCGGACTCACCAGGATCAGTCCAATCGACGCCAGCAGTCCCACTGCCAGTCCCGAAACAGCTCCGACCGTATTGAATCGCCTCCAGAAAATCGAGAGCACGATCACCGGCAGGTTCGCCGACGCCGCAACCGCAAACGCCAGCGCCACCAGGAACGCCACATTTGCTGTGGGCCCAAGGACAATCGCAATCGCAATCGCCACCGCTCCCACCACGAATGCTGAAATGCGCGCCACCAATACTTCCTCCCCGGCCTTTCGCTCCGTCCCGCTATGAATCACGTTCGTCCAGAAGTCGTGCGAGAACGAAGTCGTGGCGCTGATCGTCAATCCCGCCACTACCGCCAGAATCGTCGCAAACGCAATCGCCGAAATAAACGCAAAGAAAATAGATCCCGCCAGCGCATTCGCCAGCAGCGGTGCGCTCATGTTTGTACCGCCGTGCGTCTTGATGAAGTCGGGTCCCACGATCGTCGCCGCTCCAAATCCCAGGAACGTCGTCATGATGTAGAAGCTTCCGATCAACACCATCGCCCACACCACGCTGTGCCGCGCCGTCTTCGCATCCGGCACGGTATAGAACCGCACCAGGATATGCGGCAATCCCGCCGTGCCAAAAATCAGCGCCAGCCCCAGTGAGATCAAATCCAGCGGCCCGTACGGAGGCTTATACCGCAGTCCCGGCGTCAGGAAATCCTTGACCACTTCCTGTCCTTTCGCATCGTGATAAGTCACGTGCGCGATCGCGCCAAAGAATTCTCCAAAACTAAAATGGAAGTGCGCCATCACCAGGATGCTCAACAGCAGCGTCCCCGCCATCAGCAGCACCGCCTTCACGATCTGTACCCACGTCGTCGCCAGCATTCCGCCGAACACGACATAAACGATCATCAGAATGCCCACTCCAATGACCGCCTCGTTATACGTAACCTTCCCCGCGAGCAGCAATTTCACCAGCGCCCCGGCGCCCACCATCTGCGCGATCATGTAAAACGTGCTTACCGTCAGCGTGCTCAGCGAAGCCATCGCCCGCACCGGACGCGGCTTCAATCGGTACGCCAGCACATCCGCCATCGTATATTTGCCTGCATTTCTCAGCGGCTCCGCGATCACCAGCAACACAGTCAAATATGCAACCAGCCACCCCACCGAAAACAGGAAACCGTCATATCCCTGGAACGCAATAATGCCCGCAATTCCCAGGAACGATGCCGCGCTCATGTAGTCGCCAGCCACAGCGATCCCGTTCTGCCATCCTTTAATCTGCCGGCTTGCGGCAAAATACGCGCTCGCCCCCGCCGATCTCCGCGACGCCCAATACGTAATGCCCAGCGTAATGGCGATAAATATCAAAAACATGATCAGAGGAATATTCGACATGGCTTACTTCCCTCCCTTTGCGTCTTCGGCCTTGTTGAGGATGTCTTTCGCGAGGCGATCGAAATCGTTCGCCGCCCTCACATATAGACCCGCGATGACCCACGCCACAAAGAACTGTGACAGGGCAAAGAGATACGCCAGGTTGAGCTGCCCGAGCACTTTCGTCGACATGAACTGCGGCGCATATCCGACCAGCACCGGCAATGCAAAGTAGTACACCACGAAGAAGACAAATGCCGGCACGATGAATATTCTCTTCGTCGCCATCAGATCCTTGAATGCTTTACTCTCCGCAATTTCATCCCACGTCGACTGCGATGCCTCGTACTGCTTAGCTTGCACAACTTCCGGATTCTTTACGGCGTTTGCCATAGGTTTTCCTTCCCAAGCGAGGTGGAGACTCCCGAGCCGAAGATGCCCAAAACCGGTACCGCAGACTGCCCGACAGCTTACTCCTACTGTCAAGCGCCGCCCGAACACCCCAGGCGCGGCGCATCCTATATACGCCACGCCGATGTTAATAGAGTGTTAAAAATGAGGAAATTAGAACGTAAAGACCGGCCCGAATTCTGTCCTCTGGTCCTTCCATTTCGTTGCCGGAGTCCCCGCCACCGTATACAACGGCCCGACTTCCGGAGTCAGCGTTGTCTGGTACTGCGACTGTTCAAACGCAAACATCGCCCACTGGTTAATCTTGTAATAGAGCGTCGCCGCCAGCAGCCTCGATTGCGACAACGGTATCCCTCCATTGCAAGCCGTAAGCCCATCCGCGCTCGTGCATCCGATCCCGAGCGCCCGCTTGATGTCCGAATGCACCACCTGATCCTTCCCCACGTGCAGATACAGTTGCCAGCCCGCGTTGTGCCCCTTGGGATCCGCATTGAACCAGCGCGATAGCGGCAGCCCGAGGTTCAGAAATCCTCCGAACGCCCCTACCGGACGCTGCCGTGCGATCTCCCACTTTCCGTTCGACGCCGCACACGTCCCCGCCGTGATCGCCACCGTGCAACCAACCTGCTGCGCTCCCGCTACGCCCACATTGTCGACCGTTTGCACCGTTTGAACGTCGTACAGCCCGGTCGTGTCCGTGTAGAAAGTATTCAACTGCCCAGCTAGCATGAACCGCATATCGCCCCCGCGGAAACCGCTTGCCACAAACGTGAACCACCGGGTCGGCAGTTGCATTGCGAGCTGGTTGCCGTACAGGTTGCTGCTGTTGGTGAATCCTCCCGGATACTGCGCGAGCAAATCGCTTGGCACGGTTCCGAGATTCGTGCGGGTCGTAATCGCCGTCCGCCGCGCGTCGTATCCCGACCAGATGAATTGGGCTGGCGCCACTCCTGGAGCCTTATCCAGCTGGAATTGAAGGACTGCGCGCGCCTCCAGCTCAGGCCTCCCGGAATCTGCACCCTGCCGCTCGCCCTCGCCGATCTGCGCCTCAAATCCTCCCAGCGTTCCGTTCAGCTTGTAGATTTGCCCGGTACTCGGCATCATGAGCGCAATCTCCGGAGAGAACTTGAAATTCCGTTCGCTCGTTCCTAGTTTCTGCACCATGCCGAACCGGAACTGCGGGGTCCGCTCCCAGACGTCCCCCGAAAATGCACCAAGGAAAGTCGTCTCCAGAATGTTCGGAAGTGCGGTCGATCCAAACAAGGACCAGTTCTGCCCGCCTTCGAAAAACACGTCGGTACGGTCGGTCGCCGCATAGTCCAGACGGACATATGCCAACCTCAAACGCGGCTGTGGATTCCGAATCGACGACACGTCCGCGTTGTCCACTTCCGTAAATCCGCCCTCGAAATCTCCCTCGACCTTGCCCGTCAACGTCAGCTTCGACGCGATGTCCGGCCACTCGAAGTTGGCGCCGAAGCGGCTGGCGCGCGCCTTGATGTGAAACGACGGATCTCGCGTTGGCCCCGTGCTGAAGACGTCACTCGAATTCAGAAAGATTCCCGGGAACGGAAAATCGTCACCGTTCGGCGAGCTCGAGTCGTGCACCACCGTCGCTTTGATGAAGCCGTATGGTGTAACTTTCACCGCACCCACTTTGAACGCCGGAATCAGCCCGTCCTTCACCGGCGCATCAATCGGCAACACTCTCAACGGCGCCACCGCCGCCACCACCGTCGGCCCCGCCGGCTTGGTTTCTTTTGGCGCAGGCGCTTGAGCCGGAGTCGACGCCACAGCAACCGGCGTCACCGGAGCAGACGTCGCGGTCGACGGCGCAATCGCCGCTACATCCGCTGCACTCACTACTCCCTTGCGCGCCAGTGCCTCCACCAGCATCTGAAACTCCGCCTCCGGAGCCGCATTCCGAATCGCATTCGCTTCCGCTGGTGCCAGCACTCCCTTCATCACCAGCACGCCCAGCAGTGCCGTGACATTCGCGCCGCCGGCCGCAGGCAGGTTTGCGTTCCCCGTGGCCGCCGGCTGTGCCGGCGCTGCGGCCTCTGCATTTGCTTTCGCGTCGGTCCCATCTTTCGCCCCTGCAACAGCGGGTGCAGCCGCCGCAACAACAATCACGAAGCTACAAATCCATCGTTTCAATGGCAATATCATCGACATCTCCTTCTTAACCGGGAGTTCCAACCGAAGCGATCCATCGATTTCAAACGTTCCTGCTTTGCTTCGGGCGCAATGGGATGGAACACTAGGCTGGAACCAGTTTGTTGGGATGTGCGAAGAGTCACCGATTGATGTGAGTTACGTCACACTCACCATGCTCTCGCGCAAGTCGAACGATCGTTCGCTTGCATTTCAAGCTCGCCGCAAAATCGTTCCTGCATCCCATTTCGCGGGCCTCTCGACTGAGCTTTCAACTACTCGGATTTCCGTTCCTCAATCCTTCCGCGAGCGTTACCCTTTATCCGCCTCGATGACGCAGAAACACACCCGACTGTGACTTGAATCACTGTGCACGCACCACGGTCGCAGCAGAATTCCCTCCGTCTTTCACTCGACCGCTCGGAGGTCTGCATGAGCGCGCTTCCTCTCTCGAAACTCGAAAATATTTCCAATCTGCTCACCATGGATCAGGAATACGCCGCGCCAGCGATCGTTGCCGACAACGTTCTCCAAAAGAATTGGAACGAAGAACGCGAGCGTGCCCTCGAAGATCCGGAAAAGTTTTGGGCAGAGTACGCGCGCAATTTCGAATGGTCGCAGCCCTGGGCAAAAGTCCTCGAGTGGGACGGCGTTCGTCACCAATGGTTCACCGGCGCGAAGACGAATATCACCGTCAACGCTCTCGACCGCCACGCCAACTCCGAACGCTGCAATCGCGCCGCGTTCATTTGGCTTGGCGAGATGGGTCAGAGCGCGTCGTCACTTACGGTCAGCTTTACCGTCAGGTCTGCCGCTTCTCCAACGGGCTCAAATCTCTTGGCGTCGTGAAGGGCGATCGCGTCGTCATCTACATGCCGCTGACTATCGAAGGCGCAGTCGCTATGCTCGCCTGTGCCCGCATCGGAGCCATTCACTCGGTCGTCTATGCCGGCCTCGGCCACACCGCGCTTCGCGATCGCATCACCGATGCTCAAGCCAAAATTGTCATCGCAGGAGATGTCGGCTATCGCCGCGGTAAAACTATCGCCCTCAAAGCCATCGTCGATGAAGCTCTCGATTCGCTGGACTGCGTCGAAAAGGTGGTCGTCTACTCTCGCGCCAAAACAGAAATCCGCACTCCGCGCGAAATCGACTTCAACGACCTTCTGAACTTTCCTCCCGATTGTCCAGCCGAACCCATGGACTCCGAAGATCCTCTCTTCCTCCTCTACACATCAGGTTCCACCGGCAAGCCAAAGGGCGTTGTCCACGTGCACGGCGGATACATGGTCGGCACCACCTATCACCTCAAAAGTTTCTTTGACGTCGGCGAGCGCGACGTCTTCTGGTGCACTTCGGACATCGGATGGGTCGTCGGCCACTCCTATATCGTTTACGCACCGCTCTGCGCCGGCGTCACCACGCTTTTCCGCGAAGGCGCCATCGACTATCCCAATCCCGGCACCGCGTGGGGAATCGTCGAGCATTATGGCGTCACCAAAATGTTCACGGCACCCACAGCTCTGCGGATGTTCATGCGTTACGGAGAAACCTATCCTGCCGCGCATGATCTCACCAGTCTCCGCGTGATCGCCTGCGCTGGAGAGCCTCTCAATCCCGAGGCCTGGCGCTGGGCGCAGACACATCTCGCCGGCGACGGCAAATGGGGATACGTCATCGATAACTGGTGGCAGACCGAACTCGGAGGCCCCGCTCTCGGCACTCCGCCCTCGATGGCGATGCGTCCCGGCAAAGTTGGCATCGCCGTTCCCGGGGCCGAGGCCGATGTTCTCGACGAAGACGGCAAGCCCGTTCCGCCCGGTGTCGGAGGACGTCTCGTCCTCAAGCGTCCGTTCCCCTGCATGCTTCGCACGGTCTGGGGCGATCCCGCGCGCTGCGAGCGCGACTGGAAATATTTTCCCGGCTGCTACGTCACCGGCGACATCGCGATGAAAGACAAGGACGGATACATTGCCATTCTCGGCCGCTCCGACGACGTTCTCAATGTCGCGGGACATCGCATCGGCACCGCCGAAGTCGAGAGCGCGCTCGTATCGCATCCCGCCGTCGCCGAAGCCGCTGCCATCGGCGTCCCCGATCCGCTGAAAGGAGAAACCATCAAGGCCTTCGTCCAAGTCCGGGCCGATCACGTCCCATCGGAATCCTTGGCCGCCGCGCTGATAGAACACGTCCGCCGCGAACTGGGACCGATTGCCACTCCGAGCTCGCTGGAGTTTGTCGCCTCGCTTCCCAAAACACGCTCCGGCAAAATCCTCCGCCGCTTCCTCAAAGCCAAAGAAGCAGGCACCGACGCCGGCGACGTCTCCACCATGGAAGGCTAGTCAACCCGCAACGACGGACGTATTCGTCCGTCCGTAAGATCCATGTGGCGACGGCCGCCTCGGCCATCCCGCAAGGCCGAAAGCAAGCGGCCTGGAAAATAAATTTAGAATCGGTTTCCGAAACAAAGCGCAAAAAAAGAAAAGGCGTCCACAAAGGACGCCAATATTTATCCGAAATCAAGAGACTTTGAGACTTTGAAACTTGAAACTTCGAAACTTCGAAACTTTACTGCCTAAACCTTCGCTGCCTTCGTCAACTTTCCCACCGCAGCCAGGTCCGCCAGCAATGGCACTGACTCCGGTTCCGTGACCTTGCTCTCCGGCGGCTGAACTCCGTTCTTGAGTGCGTCCACCAACATCTCAATCGCCAGATCCGTATTCGGACGAATAAAGATCGTCGCCGCCAGCGTCCCGTTACGCACCCACGCCTGCCCTGTCTTTGGCATTCCGTCGCAACCCGTGATCGGAATCTTCATCCAGCGCGCGCGCTCATTTTCCGCGATCTCGCTGAACGCCTTCCGTGCGCCCACCGCCATGCTGTCGTCCTGCGCTCCTACCAGATCAATGTGGCTCTCCTGCGACGTCTGCAAGCGCAACCACGAACTCACCGTCTTGTATGCGCTCTCTTCCGTCCAGTTCGCGCGCATCGACTTCACAATGATGTTCGCCGGCTTCGTCCGGTTCATTCCTGCCGTACGTTCCTTCGCCGCGGAACTGTTCGCCGGGCCCTCGATGTAAAGAATGCGTCCGCCATTCGGCAGCAGCGCCGCGAATTGCTTCCCCTGGATCTTCCCGATCTCTTCATGATTCGAACTGATCGTAAACACTGGCACTTTGTACAACCGCCGCAGTTCGAGGATGTAATCCACTTCGTGATTCAATACGACCCATCCGATTCCCGCTGCTGCAGCCGCGCGCGCCACCTGCGGAAATGCCGTTCCGCCCGCGGGCTCGAACAAGATCCCATCCGGCCGCAGCGCCGACTCCTGCACGTAGTGCAGCAATTGCTGGCTCTGTGCCACCGCATCGTTGTTCGCGTGAATAATCTTCACATCGACGCCCAACCGCCGCGCAGCCTTCTCTGCCGCCGCAGCCTGCTCCTGCTGGTAGTCGTTATCGTTATTCGTGAGTGAAACCAGAAAGCTGAGTCGTTTCATGGGTTTTTCCTATTTCGGATCATAGTGCCATCCATACACCTCACCAACGTGACGAGGGTAACCTTGCCAGTGAGCCTGTTCTTGAGCTCTGTCATCCTGCGCGTAGGAACTGGTTCGCAAAGCGAATCAGTTCAGGAGTCGAAGGACCCCGGGCACGATAGCAGCGAGATCGACGCGGAAGGGAGTTCTCCTCTGCGCGTCAATGTTGGGTTTTGGATAAATCAGAGGAACTGGTTCTTCAGTGGAGGAGTATCCACTTCAGCAGATTAAGCGCCCGCAGCAGTGCCCTTGGCCTTCGCTGGCGCACCCATGAATGATTTCAGATTCGTATCCAGATTTTCCCGGTCAGCGTCCGAGATATCCACGAAGCGGAATGGTTGCATCCATCCCTGCGTTGCCCACATTGGAAACAGCATCTGCGCCTTGCCCCGGATCGTCGTCTCACAAAGATGGAAGATCAATTCGACTTCCAGTTTTTCATCCAGTGGCTTCTCGAAGTGAATCACTCCGCCGGTTGTCGACAGCTGATGAATCGCCGCCCGCACCGACCGCTTGTTGGGCAACCGCACGAGCACTAGCACCGACCCGCGCAGCTTCACACGAAACGGACGGTCAACTTTCTCAGTTTTCTCTGCTTTCTCTCGCTTCGGTGGTAAAAGTCGCGCCGATGATTCGAATTCTTCTGACATAGGCTTACCGAAAGTATGGCAGCGTCCGCAGCCCTTCGCGACGTTACCAAAGCCCAAGGACCCGACTCGAGGGTGCCCAATCCTCGTCGCGCCCTTTGCGACAGAGCCTGCCCTGAGCGCAGTCGAAGGGGTGAGGATTTTAACTTGAGTTGACCTGAGATTTCGACTCGTGAGTAAAACAAGAAAACTACTTTCGCCCGGGATGCACTTCCGCGCCTTGCGAGAAAAGGTTGTACGGCCACTCCTGCCGCTTCTGGGCAGCGGGCTTCAACGCATCCTTCGAGACTTGACTCGCAGCAGAATTCCCCGCAACCGGAGTTGGATCATCCTTCGCCGCAACATTCCAATCCTCTGGAGGATCCGCAATTCCCCATACGTTTCCATGCGTATAGAGCGACGCGCCGATCAGAAAATATTTGCCATCGACTCCCAGCGGAAGGCAGTTCGCTACCCGCGCGGTCACGCTTCCGCCGCCCGGCAATCCGCTGAGCATGATCGGCGTCCCCACTTGCAGCTCTTCCGAACTACGGAATCCGCAGCCTTGCGCGCTCACCACCAGCAGCGTGCATCTCTCGCCGAACGGACGCATTCGGTCCAAGCTGATCACGCCCACTGGAATCTCGACCCGCAGCCGAGTACTGCGTCGAGTCGCTTTCGAAGTCATTACTTCCATAAGTGCACACTCCGCGTCGGATTCACTTCCTCCACGCGGAAACCTCATTGATTGTGTCAGATTTGCAGGCGTCTCGATGGTGACAAAAGTAACCGCAGAGTTGCTCGATTCGAGACGCTATTGAACATTGGCAAGCCGCGTTGAGCCGAATTTCCTCGAACAAAACTTCACCGCTTCGCATTCCGCCGCGCCTGCGCAATCCCCGCACGAATCCCGCTCGACACGGCTCGCGTGTGCCCAGCCTTATCCATCGCCGCCATCGTCGCGGCTGCAATTCCACCCGGCGTCGCCGCTTCGACCAACAACTCGTCGACACTTGCCCCGCTTTGCCGCCAATACTCGATCCCATCGGACAACGCATGCGCCGCCGCGATCAACGCGGTTTCACTCGAAAGCCCTGCGCTCTGCGCCGCCTTCGCCAGATGCGCGAGCGCATGATATCCATGTGTCGGAGAACTCGCCGCGGTCATCGCATCAAACTGTCTCTCCGGCAACTCCATCACCGGCCCCACGCGATCAAACAGTGCCCTCACCCGAGCCCGATCCCCTTTTGCCACTTCGCGGTCAAAGCACACCGGCGTCAATCCTCGCCCGATCCGGCACACGGGACTCGGCATCGCCCGCGCCCACTTCACGCGAGGAAGCCACGTCCGCAGATTCTTGATCGGAATGCCCGCGGCCAGGCTGATGCACACTTGCGGAAGGCGTACACCGCAAGCGCCAACCTCGCCGAGCATCTCCTTCACCGATCCCGGCCGCACCGCCACAATCAAAATCTCCGCCCGCTCAATCGCCGATTTCAAATCAGGCGCAATCTCGATTCGCGACTCCCGCCGCAGCGCGCGCACCTTCTCCGGATGCCGATCGTAAACCACAATCTCCTGCCGGTCTCCGGCCAGCCGCAAGCCAGCCGCAAGCGCCCCGGTAATATGTCCACCGCCAAGAAACACAGTCGCTTTCATTTTTTTCGAATCGTAATCCGTGAAAATCCTCGTGAATCCATGGCGAAGAATTACCGGCTCGCGAGGCCGCCCGCCGTCTCCCCGCCATCCATCGTGAACACATGCCCGGTGGCAAACGCCGCATCATCCGAAGCCAGATACGCGAACAGCCCAGCAATCTCCTCCGGCGACGCATGCCTGCCGAGCGGAATCTTTCCATTCACCTCCGCCAGCATCGCATCGGAATATTCCGCGCGCTGCATCGGCGTCAGCACATATCCGGGAGCCACCGCGCACACACGCACTTTCGGCGCCAGCTCCAGTGCCATCGACCGCGTCAGCTCGATCACTCCCGCCTTGGTCGCGTTGTAGTCCGCATAATATGGATATCCCATCACTCCATTCGTCGATGCCGTCTGCAGGATCACTCCGCTTCCGTTCTCCCACATATGCCGCGCCGCCGTTTGCGCCACATAAAAAACACCCGTCAGGTTCACTGCAATCACGCGCTCCCACTCTTCCGGCGTGATGTCGAGAAACTTGTGCCGAATACTGATGCCCGCATTATTGACCAACACATCCACGCCATCCATCAGCCGGATCGCCTCCGCAAACGCGGCTTCCACCTGCATCAGATCGGTGACGTCGGCAATGATCGCCTCGCCCAATCCTGGCAGCTCATGCTTGATGCGCCCGCAAGCCGCCGCATCACGGTCCATCACGCACACCCGCGATCCCTCTTCAAGAAACCGCGCCGCAGTCGCCGCCCCAATTCCGCTGGCGCCGCCGGTTATCAATACTCGCTTGTCCTTCAACCCTCGCATCTTTTCTCCTTACCGATACGCTTTGTCATTCCAAGTAATCGTCAGTTCTCACATTGTCATTCCGAGCAAAGCGAGGAACCTGCTGTCCCTTCCAGCGAGGCGAACCAATACCGTCCAGCACATTCGTCGTAAGAGCACTTCAGAATAACGAGGCACTAGGTAGCCTGGCTAGAAGAGAAGCAAACGACTAACCGGCTCAGTTCGATTGTTGGTACAAGTAGAGCCCAATGAAAAAAATACCGGCGAGAAAGTACAGGACAACATCCCACCAAAAACGTTTTGGTTCTTCTGTGCGGTACACAATACCGTGGTAGCGCTCTAGGGTTTCCCCGCTGAGCGTGAAGACCGCCGTCATGATGATCAAAACGATCCCAATAAGCAGGAATCGATGCTGCTGATCAATCAGATATGAAAAATGGTCCATGCTCTTCGTGCCTCGCAACCAGACGGCCTACCAAGATACCTTCGTACATTTCAAAGTGAAATGCTACCAGCAACGAGTTGTGCTTCTCAGCGCAGCAGCGCGAACACGTCGCACGTTCTTTCGATCATCTGTTGCTGGTATGGCGTGGGATTAATGAATTCCACTCCATGCGTGAATCCGGCTCGATTACGCACCACTCCCCGCACAGCGAGCTCCGATGAATGATAAGGAAGCAGGAATTCCAGGCTCAGGCTGCTGCCCGGTTCGATCGCCCGCGTAACGAACAAGCGCAATCCACCTTTGCTCACGTCGCACACCTGGCCACTGAAACTGGCATACTGGCCATTCAAGACCGTCGTGACGTTCACATCGATGGTCACGTTGTAACGTTCCCATCGCCGTTGTTCTCTTCCCTTAGGCATTTCCCCACATCTCCCATGACCGCTTTGCTTGCAAGAAAGCGGCATCCGTGAAGATACTTTTTCGTACTTCCGCGGGATGGTCAATCCATTCTGCGAAATTGACTGCGAGCCGCCATAACCAATGTGCTATGACCTTTCCACCAGACCGCCAACGACTGCCACTCTCGTGCCATATTTATCCATTTTGCGAAGTTGACGCGCACGATCCTTTCAATTTTTCTCCTAAAATCCCTGAAAGTAACTGGTCGACCGTTATTGCCGTTGATAGAATGAGCGCACCGCTGGTGGGATTGCGAGCGCGTCACCGTTTCGCGTTCGGACCGCACGGCACTTGTGCAAGGGGAGTGCGTGAGTCAGTCGAGTTCTGCTCTACACGGTTTTGTCCTGCAAACATCGGATATAGAGGAAGCAGCGTCTCACTTGAGCGATGCCGCAGTTCCCTATGTCTCCGAACTTCTTCCTGGTTCTTCCCCGTTCTCCACAAAGATCTTCGTCACCGAAGGCCAGCGCATTACTCTCTCTCGAGTTGTGACAACCGGGACCATGCGGGTCAATTCCTGTCTCCCCGAAGACGCTTTCGCGCTGATTCTCGATCTCCGTTCGGGGTTAGGAGTCCATCGATCACAAAAGCAAATTGTGCCGGTGGATTCCGACTGTGCCTTCGTCCAATCGCCGCTCCAGCCCGTCGAGGTTCTGACTACACCGCACTACGAGGCTCTCTTTCTCCGCTTCACGCGCGATGCGCTGGTCGACGAACTGCAGAAAATGCTCGGCCGCGAAGTGCACACTGAGCTCATCTTTGCTCCTGCGTTCCGCCTGAACGGCACGGCGGGACAGAGGCTGCGCCATCTATGCGGCGATTTGCGCCGAATCCTTTACACGACGGACCAGCATTCCGTGCGCAACTCGCTCCCGCTCCGCAAGATCGAGGGAGATCTCATCACCCTCTTGCTGCAAGCGCAGGCCCACAACTACACGCGGCTCATGAATCGTCAGCATCAGGCCGGATCCTGGCGACTCGATGCCGCCGAACAATACATGCGCGCCAACGCTCATCTGCCGCTTTCCCTCGGGGACATTTGCCAGGTCGCAGGCGTCAACGCGCGCACGCTGCAACACTCGTTCCGCATGCGGCGCGGCTGCACGCCAATGGAATTTCTACGGAACATCCGGATGGAAGAAGTGCGAAAAGGCCTCCTCGATCCTGGCGAATCGACCAGCGTCAGCGGAGAAGCCACCCACTGGGGATTCCTTCATTTCGGCCGTTTCTCCAGCGAATACCGTGCTCTCTTCGGCGAGTTGCCTTCAGAAACCTTACGCCGCTCCAGAAAGTCGCCGAGAGTTTAGCATCCCGCGGCGCGCACCGAGATCGTCTCTTTGACTCCGCGCAGCTCGCGCATCAACTCCTCATCGCACGGACGGTTGATGTCATAGATCGCGTATCCAAGATTTCCGCGCGTCGACAGCACTTGCCGCTCGATGTTGATGCCGCGATCTCCCAATATGTCGTTGATCGCGCGCAAAATTCCCGGCACATTGTGATGGATGTGCATCAGCCGGTACGATCCTTCTTCATACTCCAGATGCACCGCCGGCAGATTCACGCTGAGCGTCGAATCGCCTGTCTTCACGTAATCGATCAACTTCGCCGACACGAACGATCCAATATTCTGCTGCGCCTCTTCTGTCGATCCACCCACGTGCGGCGTCAGGATCACGTTCGGCAACTCGCGCAGCGCGCTCTGAAACGGCGCACCTGACTCCGGCTCGTGTGGAAAAACGTCGATCGCAGCGCCCGCAACCTTGCCCGACTTCAAGCACGCCGCCAGCGCGTCGTGATCGACCACGAACCCACGGCTCAGATTCAGGAAGCATGCGCCATCTTTCATCGCTGCGAATTCGTCTTTGCCAAACAGATTCTGATTCGTCGGCTTGCCATCGACGTGCAGCGTGACCACGTCGGAAATTTCCAGCAGCTCGCGGAACGCGACGCCTCGCGCATTCCCGCGCGCCAGCACGTGCGACACGTCGTAGAAGACGACGCGCATACCCATCGCCTCGGCCAGCTCCGACAGCTGCGAGCCGATCTTTCCGTATCCCACAATGCCCAGCGTCAGCCCGCGCACCTCATGCGCGCCCGCTGCCGACTTGTTCCACACGCCGCGATGCATCTCCGTCGACGCCGCGAACGTCCTTCGCAGCAGCAGAATAATTTCTCCAATCGCCAACTCGGCCACCGAGCGCGAGTTCGAGTGCGGATCGTTGAATACCGCGATGCCGCGCTCACTCGCCACCGCGCGATCGATCTTGTCGACGCCGATGCAGAACGCGCCCACTGCCACCAGATTCTTCGCCGCCTCGAGCACCGCCGGTGAGATATGCGTCTTCGAGCGCACCCCTAGCAGCGTCGCGTCCCCGATTTTCGCGATCAATTCCTGTTCTTCCAGAGCTGCCTTGTGCGACTCGACTTCATATCCCGCGTCGCGGAATCCCTGCACCGCAACCGCGCTGATGTTCTCCAGCAACAGTACTTTCAAGCATCCTCCCCAGACATTTGGATCAAACAAGAATTATCTCAAAGATGCAGCCGGGCCGTTCCTGGGGCTGCCGGACTGAAAATGTTCCTGCAGGAACACAAGTGCGATTTGTAAAAGTGTTCCTACAGGAACACTTTGATGTACAGTTGTGTACGTACATTTGTGTACAACAATGCATAACTCTTTCAGCCAGTTCACATTACAAGGTGCCGACATTTCGGCAGACCAGCGCCGGAGAAGAAAATAGGGCCTTCCGAGCGGCTGGACAGCGAAGGTGTCTTGCGCAGAGCAAATGCGAGTCCACCCCACGCGAGATCCCTCGCCCCGCTGGTAAAAGCGCGGGACTTCGGGATGACGCCTCTTTTATTCCATGTATAATCCGCCGATGCAAGCAATCCCGTGGAACACAATTGCGCTCGTCTCGCTGTTGCTGATCTCGGCGTCCAAAGGAGGACAGAAAGTGGAATCTCCACAACCTGAAAAGTCGAAGCCGCTTGTGAAAACGGAGCAGCGCGGGCGCATCCTTGGCATCGGTGGTGTCTTCTTCAAATCCGCCAATCGCGATCAGACGCGCGAATGGTATGCGAAGCATCT
This sequence comes from uncultured Acidobacteriota bacterium, assembly GCA_963793945.1. GTDB lineage: Bacteria > Acidobacteriota > Terriglobia > Terriglobales > Acidobacteriaceae > Sulfotelmatobacter. Next base: position 118,876 of record CAWCCE010000013.1, read on the forward strand.
TGGACTCGCGGACAAAGGCGAAGGCGTGATGCTTCCGTGGCGCGAACACGACGATCCGCAAAAGGAACACGTTACCGTTTGGAGTGTTTTTCCCGCCTCCACGAAATATTTCGATCCCAGCCCCGCGCCGTTCATGATCAACTACGTCGTCGACGACATGGACGCTTTGCTCGACCGCCTGAAACAAGAGGGAGTCAAGATCGATCCCAAACGGATGGACGAATCCTACGGCCGCTTTGCCTGGATCTACGACTCGGACGGAAACAAGATCGAGCTCTGGCAGCCGCTGCCGTAGAGGGCGAGACCAACTCTGTCATCCTGAGTGGAGCACGCCGGAGGTCCCTGATTCCATCGAGGCCGGATCAGTGATCCCAGTCACATCGGATTTGCGTTCACCCGTGAAATGCTGCCGGCAAGGAAGCTGGTGGTTCGATGTCCACCTCCGACCCAGAGCCGCGGTCCTGCTGGGAATGCCCTCATGGGAAGATTCTGCGCCTTCCGTCCGGCGGAGAGTATGTAGATTGCCCTCCGCCCAACTGGAAGTGGCCCTCTTGTCCGGCGAAGCTCCTGGAAACGATCGGAAACCCATGCAGGAACGGTCTCGAGAATTGATTTGTGGAGGTGTGCCGTGGCTGAACAGGGTCCCCTCCTTTGCTCAATCTGTTTCCAAAGCATCAGCCTGCAGGACTGCAAATTTGATGAGGACAAACGTCCCGTACATGCGAAGTGCTATGCGGAAAAGGGTCTCTTTGGGCCTCCCTCAGCTGGGCTCCCCGCAACGGGAGGCGCGCGCCCCATGCCTGCGTGGCGAAAAGTAGGTCAGGGAATCAAGAAGATCGTGAGACGGAAACCACGCTGAGACTGCACAGCGCTTCTACCTGCTCGACGAGTCTGGAGCGGTTCGGGTGAATGAAGAATGGGGAAAGATTTCGTTTCGAACGCCGGCCGCGCAAGGATTTGGGTCTGAGCTCCCCGTTCAATGAGTTCCGAAAAACCGAACGCCAGTTAGCTGAGCAGCGTTGAGCGGTCAACGTCGCTGGTATACTTCGGGCCAAATGCCATCACGTCACGTTCGTCTCGAGCTTTATGCAATTCACGGGCATCTGGAGAGCGGCCCGATCGATTACGTCCACTTATTCAGGTCAGTGTCAGGACAGCTCTCGAGCTTCCACTTTGAGGAGGGTGCAAGGCGTGTTGCTGTCGGCAGGGCCGCGTACATCGGTAGGTATCTATTCTTGGTCGCGTACACGGGCTACGCTGACAAGAGCATATTATTCTTTGACATCAATGCACGAGAGGAGTTGCACACTCCCAACGAGCCAGGAAGGTTTCAGGCTCGAAAAACGCACGCCCTTTTTGATCCTCAGTCCCGACTCCTGCTCATCGAGACCGGAAAAGGGCGGCTGCGGGCCGAGGATCTTGCGGACGCGATTGAGTCACTAGGCCGAAAAATTGCAGGGCTCGAAACGCTGGAGCTTTCATTCAATCCCGTTCCAGAAACCGAGTTTATCAGGCAGATCGACCAACTCGAACGCATTCAGTCAGCGAGCGTATCGCTCGCGAGGCCCAACGTTGACTGGACCGAGCGGCAGCATCAACTGACCGAGGTGGCTGAGGAGTCTGATGCAAGAGTATTGGATCTGGGCGTTCGCGCGAAGCGGGGAAGGAGCCTCGCGAAGAATGCTGGTTTAGTCGACTTTATCAAGAGATTTGCGGCTCAGCCCCTGTCGATCCTAAAACGTGTCAGCATAACGGGATCCCGAGAGGACGACGCCGGGCTGATCACGCTCAACCTCAACAAGCACATCGAGCATCTCGACGCCACGGTTCCAACCGACCCGGTAACAGGCCAGGCGAGCGAGAACGATCTGATGCAAAGAATGGAATCGTTCATGCGAACGAAAGAAGGTTCTAATGCTCCGGCCGGTCAGTGACTACATCGCAAAAGAGGCAATTCCCAGATGGCGCGCGATAGTTCTGACCTCGGAATCCCTTATTTCAGTCGTGGTCTTTGCGCTCTTCCTGAGGTACGGCAGATCGTTCTTTCAGGTCTCTCCCAAGGTCGGAGACCTAACGACCGGCCTTATAGCCTATGCCTCTATCGCCCTCGGCTTTTGTATCGCTGGGCTAACGATTTCCCTGACTCTGCCGGACAGGGATTTCGCCATCAAATTAGCAGTCCTGAAGCATAAGGGAGAATGTACGAATTCTTATTCGGACTTGCTCTTCGTATTTTCGTGGACGGCTTTCGCGCATTGGATCGCATTGATGGGCCTTTTTGGAGTGATACTCTTCTCTGAAAGCAGTTCTGTGCTTCTCCCACTCGGTTCTTCGTCCTTTCGGGTGTGGGCGGTGGCCTTGGTCGGAGGGTTGTGCACATATTGCCTATGCCAGTTTCTAATCACGCTCATAACGCTGTCACAGGTTGGGAGGGTCTACATCGAAACTTTGGCCGCCCATCACGAAAAGAAGAATCGCGGGTAGGCTCAAGGGCCCACGGTGGTTTGCCCGCGCTGGGGCCGGATCAACAGAGTTGATAACGAATTCGATCGCATCCATCGAATTGGTGCAATAATTCCACTTGGGGGCAGCTGCTCTTGATGAGGGATCGCGACGTTAGAGCGGCATTATATTCACAGGTGCTGATCGAGCATCGAGGTGACACTGAGACGCTTGTTGTAGAGGAACTTGGCATCTGTGGAGTCTCGCGCGTAGATGTAGCAGTAGTTAACGGCGTCCTTCACGGGTACGAAATCAAGAGCGACAGCGATACACTCGACCGCTTGCCTTCCCAAGCGGCGGTATATAGCTCCGTATTCGACTTCGTGACAGTAGTTGCCGGGAAGAAACACGCGAAACGCCTGCTTGGCATCATCCCAAGTTGGTGGGGAGTGATCGAAGCAGAGGATTCACCCGCCGGTGTCTGCCTCATCTGCATGCGAAAGCCGCTGAGAAACCCAGGAGTTAAACCACTCTCTCTGGCGCGTTTGCTTTGGCGCGATGAGGCTCTGGCAGTTCTTGAGGAGAATAAAGCCGCTCACGGATTTCGTTCAAAAACCCGCGAGCGGTTGTTCGTCAGGTTGGTCGAAGTACTAACTACCGAACAGCTAGGTGAGGCTGTACGTCACAGAATTAGGTCGAGAAGTGGTTGGAGAGTTGATTCACAACGTACGTTAAGTGGTGATTCGTCCCGACTCGTCGCCAAGTAGTGTGGTTCCCCGTCGTTGCCGTCCCTGCTGCACAAGAGTTGATGTATCCGTCGCCCCAACTAAATGGCGCTCCGCTGAAGGATGGGTGTGCGACCACCGCGGCACTTAGCTGTCGAAACTGCGTAAAACCGCCGAACGCGGGATGACGGACGTCCCGTCCCCGAAAGATCAGCCACGTATCTTCCGCCGTATAGCGAATACTTGCACTAATATGCATAACCCGTGGGTCGATTTCTTCCTGCGGCGCCGGATGGGAGATCCCGTAGTCGCCGAATGCGGGCACCCTGGCGGGTGGAGTCGCACTCAGCCCATGCCACAGCGCCCAGTCGTTTCTCTGAAAGGTCCCTATTCCTGGGGATACATCTGAGAGATTGACCGGAAAAGCCCCGCCTAGGAGAGTGAACGAACTCCATTCGTTGAGGTTGGGCAGGCTAGCAATTATTGCGGGCAAGATAGCCATCAGCAGTGGCATCTGTGCCTGATCTACAGCAAACACGTCCAAAACGATGTGAGCCCGTCCAGCCGTCGTTCCAAGGGTTGTCAGAACGTTCCCAATAAGTGTCGCTCGATTTGGGCTGAGGAAGTCCTCTCGCTCGACCCGGATGCAGGGCTCGATGTTGTATTGCTCCATCGCTGCTCGGACTGCCTGTTGATAGGCGATATCTCGGTCAGGGCCAGTCACGGGGATTGGCCGCAGGCCGAGCTGAACACAGTCCCCAAGAAAAGCTAGTACCGGGTGCGCCCCCGAGGCCATTCTTGCGTCCGCTTCCAGCAAACCTAAATCCACAAATATGGGGCGCTGCGTGCCCCAAGCGTTGACCATTTGTTCCGGAACGGGAGCCAGGTGTTCGTCTATGGTCCTCGCTGGTTGGTCGGCCACGAAATCAAAAGGTATAGGCGGTATCTCGACGAGCGGAGTTAGCCGCGCCTTGCGTGCATCGGAAAGATCCTGCAGGGCCCTGAATTCACCCATCCGCCACTTGAGCGCTGGGACGTAGTGCCGTTGGTCGAACATTTCTTTGATCCTCCGAGAGAATTTAGATAAACAAAAAGGGGGTTCATGGCGTAGCCACGAACCCCCTCAAGTTCGCTCCCTTTTTACACCGTGTGCGTGCTTACTCGAACTCCACGATAGTGGAGCGGCGTGGCACGATGGAGCCAGATGCCTCTGCCGTGCCCAACAAAAGTGGATTTGACTCATGGGTCGGCGAACTCATCCTGACATCGTGCTTCTCGCGATCTCAGGGTGGGGCTCTGGATGTTTCCGATTTAGCAGAGTTTTCCACGAGATAAATCCCACTGTTGTGACATCTGACCTTTACTCAGAAATCCCAACGTGGCACATTGGGACGAGCGCAAAGTTCAAGGGCGCTGCAATCGTCCCTAAGTCCTTTAAACGGAATATTTTGCCCGTAAGTGATTGCAGCCCTTAGATTTTTTATCGATTTTCCGCTAAGTCGATGATTCCAATAGACCCCGGGGGAGGGGGGTAGGGGTTATCAAAGGGTAAACTTCCCGAAACGGTCCAAATTTTCACTGCCTGCCCGCGCTCTCCGCGTCTTTCCATCCACAGTAATTTTCAGCGCCGGCGAACAGCAGATTCCTCGCTTTCGCTCGGAATGACAAAGCTGTGTCTACGCCGACCGACGAATGCGTTCGTCGCTCCACACGTTGTTTCCGCTGCACGCGAACAGCAGGTTCCTCGCTTTCGCTCGGAATGACAAGCTTGTGTCTACGCCGATGGACGAATGCGTTCGTCGCTCCACACGTTGTTTCCGCTGCACGCAAACAGCAGATTCCTCGCTTTCGCTCGGAATGACAAACTTGGGTCTACGCCGACGGACGAATGCGTTCGTCGCTCCACACGTTGTTTCCGCTGCACGCAAACAGCAGGTTCCTCGGCTTCGCTCGGAACGACAAACTTGGGTCTACGCCGACGGACGAATGCGTTCGTCGCTCCACACGTTGTTTCCGCTGCACGCAAACAGCAGGTTCCTCGGCTTCGCTCGGAACGACAAACTTGGGTCTACGCCGATGGACGAATGCGTCCGTCGCTCCACACGTTGTTTCCGCTGCACGCAAACAGCAGATTCCTCGCCTTCGCCCGGAATGACAAGCTTGGGTCTACGCCGACGGACGAATGCGTCCGCCGCTCCACGCGTTGTTTCCGCTGCACGCCAACAGCAGATTCCTCGCTTTCGCTCGGAATGACAAGCTTGGGTCTACGCCGACCGACGAATGCGTCCGCCGCTCCACACGTTGTTTCCGCTGCACGCGAACAGCAGATTCCTCGGCTTCGCTCGGAATGACAAACTTGGATCTACGCCGACGGACGAATGCGTCTGTCGCTCCACACGTTGTTTCCGCTGCACGCGAACAGCAGGTTCCTCGCTTTCGCTCGGAATGACAAGGCTATGAAGAGGCCGACAGATTTACGCCAGCTCGGAATGACAAAGCTTTGTAGAGGAATGAGTAACGAGAGGCGAGCAAGAGTTTTCAATTTCCCAATTACGAAATTACCCGATTACTCAATTACAAAATCGCCCGATGGCTCAATCACTCAATGGCTAGATAGGACGTCCTTTGAAGAAGTAGATCAGCTCGATGATCAGGATGACGACGACCATCAGTTCGAGGATGAAGGCGCGCGACTGGTTGAATTGCTCCACCATGAACTTGTAGAGATCTTCGGCGGTCTGCAGTTTCTCCTTGACCAGGTCTTTGTAATCAGGCACGCCGACCTTGGCCGCGCACAGCTTATAAAGCCGCGCGGAGAACATGTCGCTGAGGAACTTGATGGCGTTGTCGGCGCGCTCGGTGAGTTCGTTCACGTCGAGCAGTACAGTGTGCAGCTTGGCCGCGGCACGCGCCGTCCGCCAGCGCGACCAGAGCCCGGTTCCTCCCGCGTCGAGGAAGTCGTAGACGTTCTCCAACTCAGTAGTAAGCAGCTCGTCGTAGTGGCGGAATTCGAGGAGCTGCGAGTTGGCATATTGCAGCAACTGGATCGCGGTCTCGGCTCCAGCTTGCGTGTCGTAGATGAAGGCGGCGTTCCATCCGATGACCGCGAGATCGCTGGGATAGTACGAGATGCGCGACTGCAGAATCTCCTGGCGCTCGCCTTCGGAAAGCATGGCCATCTCTCCGCGAACGACCTGAGCGATCTGCGGGCCGTGTTCGGCGAGCAGATCATTGGCGTTGACGGAAGACGACCCCTCGATCTCGCGCACATGGAAGATGAAGTAATCCTCTTGCAGGAACTCGGTTGTGTACGGCTTGATGAGCGCCGGAGCCGCTTGCACGAGCTTCTGTTTCACGATGCGCAGCGCGAGCTTCTCGAAATTGGTGTCGGAGGTCCAGCGGCAGGAAAGATCGATGAGCGTTTCCCATCCGCCGGAAAAGGGCAGCTCGAACTCGAGGCTGACCACGCCGTAATCGTAGTACTTGATCTCTCCGGCAAGGCGCTCGCCGGATTCGAGGATCAGCGGCTCAAGCGTTTCCTCGACCGGAGGACGCTGGTAGCGGACGTACGCCGGCGCTTTCTTGAAGCTCGCTTCGGCAGTTCGCGTGGGAAAGATCTTGCGCAGCTCGTCGAGCCGGATCTCTTCGCAGACGTCGAACTGGATCAGGACGAGCACCGATCCGCGCAGCGGACCTTGCGCCTTCGGCTGAACACACTCCTGCACCTGCGTCGACAGGGCTTCGGCGACGTCGTTGCTGACCATGGTTGTAAGGTCGCGGTCCATAGGAAATGCTCAGTTGTCAGTTCTCGGCGACGAAGTGTTACAGCAGCGAGAATGAGACGAGCGAGGGCTTCCGTGCTCTGTATCTATTGTCCCAGAAGTGGGGAGTTTGGGATAGAGGATGGTAACCTGCTGACAATACTTGGGTTAGTGGAATGGACGAGGGGTCAGGGTTCAGGGGTCAGAGGTCAAAGTCCCGGATTAGCACAGTTCACTGAGTACTGAGAACTGGGTACTGAGAACTCTAGCGTTTGCGGGTCGCGGCCCAGAGGAATAGGCTGCCGGCGGCAACCGCTCCCAAGCCAATGCCCGCACGCTTCATGGAGGCCCGGACTTCGGATTGGCGCTCGCGGACGAGGTCGGATTCGGGATAGGGATTGTCGCGGTCGAGCGCCGAGGGCTGGAGCGCCATCTGCAGGACTTCGGCGAGATGGAGGGCGTGGCGTCCGGTGCCCTGGGCGATCTGCTCGCGGCAACTGAATCCGTCGGCGATGATCAGCCAGTCGTTGGGCGCGTTGCGGACGGCGGGCAGAAGCTCGAGCTCTCCAATGGCGGCGGAGACGTCGTACTTGTCGCGCTCGAAGCCGAAGGATCCAGCCATGCCGCAGCATCCAGGCGCGGGCGTGGTGAAGTTGACGCCGAGACGCGTGAGCAACGACTCCTCGTCGGTCATCTTCATGATCGACTTGTGATGGCAATGTCCGTGAAGCAGCGCCTTGCGGTTGAGCTGCGGCAGCGGGGCCGTGCCCGAATTGCGCTCGAGGAACTGGCTGAGCAGGAATGTCTGCTTGCTCAGGGCCTGGGCGCGGGCGTCGTGCGGGAAGAGATTGGTGAGTTCGTCGCGGAAGACGGCAACGCAGCTGGGTTCGAGTCCAACGACGGGGATGCCGGCCTCGATCTCGGGCTCAAGCTGATCGAGTATCTGAAGCAGTAGGGCCTCGGCGCGATCGAGCATTCCGAAGTCGTAGAGGGGGCGCCCACAGCAGAGATTCGCCTGAGGGACAACGACGCGATATCCGGCGGTCTCGAGGACTTCGACGGCGGCTTTGGCGGTCGAGGGTAGGAAGTAGTTGTTGAAGGTGTCGGCCCAGAGGAGGACGGGCGGCGCGGCAATTCCTTCTTGTCCGTCGGATGACATTGCCGAAGCCAGGTCGGGATAGGAATCTGGCGCGGGGGCTGAAGCACGGTCTTCAGTGGACGCACGACGCGGCCCTGAAGGGCCGCTCTTCCACAGATTCTGCCAACCGCTCGTTCTATGAAACCATTGCTTGAACGTTTCGGGGGCGAAGGCGGGGATGCTGCGCTGGGGCGGGATGTGTCCGACAAACTTCACGATGTCACGAATGAAGGGCAGCTGCGTGGTGAGATTCACGAGGCCCGGAGCGTTCGATGCGAGGCGCGCCCAGAAATCGATATTGCCGAAGGCGTAAGCATTCAGCGGGCGCACTCGACCTTCGTAATAGTGAGAGAGGAATTCGGCCTTGTAGGTGGCGACGTCGACGCCGACGGGGCAATCGCTCTTGCAGCCTTTGCAGGCTAGGCAGAGATCGAGAGAGCCTTTGACCTCTTCGCTGCGCCATCCATCACGGATCACGGTGTCGCCGCGATCGGGATTTTGTGTCATCTCCCATAGCAAGTGAGCACGGCCCCGAGTGGAGTGCTCTTCCTCGTGCGTGGCGCGCCAACTGGGACACATCACGCCGCCTTCTTCGCGGCGGCATTTGCCAACGCCAACGCAACGAAGAGTCGCATGCGAAAGGCTGCCGTGATCCAACGGAAATTGGAAATGAGTCTTGGGCTCCCAGTTCGAGTAATTCGGACCGAGGCGCAGATTTTCGTCGAGCTTGTTCGGCGACTCCCCAGGTAAACCAATCACCTTGCCGGGATTCATCTTCCAATCGGGATCCCATGCGGTCTTGAATTTGCGGAAGGCCTCCATCAGCTCGGGGCCAAACATTTTCGGAAGAAGCTCGGCGCGGGATTGTCCGTCACCATGTTCGCCGGAAAGAGATCCGCCATAGCTGACCACGAGATCGGCGGCCTCTTCGACGAACTTGCGGTATTTCGCGATGCCCTCGGCCGATTGCAGATCGAAGTTGAGGCGCGTGTGCACGCAGGCATGGCCGAAATGTCCGTAGAGCGAGCCTTTATAGCCGAATGCAGCCATCATCTTGCGAAGATCGCGAAGATATCCGCCGAGACGGGCAGGCTCGACGGCGGCATCTTCCCATCCTTCCCAGTTCAACGGCTCGCCGGGAACGTGCGACGTCGCACCTAGACTCGACTCGCGGACTTCCCAGACGCGCTTGGCCTGCGCGCCGGAGTAAAGCTGCACCTTGGGAGGAGTCGTACTTCGAGTGAGAGCGTCGATTAGCCGCAAGGCCTGGGCCTCAGCTTCGGATAAGGTCTGACCTCCGAACTCAACCATGAGCCAGCCGCCACCTTCGGGAAGCAGAGCGAGTCCTTCGGAGTTGATGCCTTTCGTGCGTTCGTAGTAGACGAGGAGGTCGTCGAAGCCTTCGAGGCCGATGGGCTTGTGCTCGAGAATCTCAGGGATATGATCAGCGCACTGATAAATGTCGGGATAGGCGACAACGAGCAAGACGCGCTGCGGCGGACTTTCGATCAGACGGCAGGTGGCTTCCAGCGTGGTTACACATGTTCCTTCGGTGCCGACTAATGAGCGCGCGAGGTGAAAACCGTTTTCGGGGAGAAGGTAGTTGAGGTTGTAGCCGGATACGCGGCGGGGAATGTTGGGAAATTTCTTGCGGATCAGGTCGCCGTATTGATCGGCGATTTGCTTGAGGGCGGAGTGGATTTGATCACGGCGGCCTGCACTGCGGTCCGATACTTCCGGGACGCCCGACAGCCGAGGACGACTGTCCACACTTGGTTCATCTTGACTACCTGGGCGGACGAATGCGTCCGCCCCTACACTCATCCGGAGGCCATCGTAGGTCAGGACTTCGAGAGCTTCGATGTTGTCGTCGGTCTTGCCGCCCATGATCGAGTGGACGCCGCAGGAATTGTTGCCGATCATGCCGCCGATGGTGCAGCGGTCGTGGCTGGCGGGATCGGGCGCGAAGGTGAGATGGAATTTTTCGGCGGCGTTACGGAGATGGTCGAGCACGACTCCGGGCTGGACACGCGCGATCCGGCGCTGGGGATCAATCTCGAGGATGTTCCCCATGTATCTCGTGAAGTCGAGAACGACGGCAATGTTGCAGCATTGCCCGGCGAGAGAAGTTCCTCCGCCGCGGCAGAGCAGCGGGGCGCCGAAGTCGCGGCAGACGGCGACGGCGGCTTGCACGTCGTCTCCGTCGCGGGGAAGAACGACTCCGATGGGAACCTGGCGGTAGTTGGAGCCGTCGGTGGCGTAGAGGGCCCGACTGCCGTTGTCGAAGCGCACGTCCCCGCGAACCCGCGCACGCAAAGCCTCAGCCAGCCCCGAAGCATCCGACGAAAAAGCCGAGACCGGCACGAAATCTGCAGCGTTTTGTTGCATGGGCCCGTTCTTCAGTTGGATTTCTTGCTGACGTTGCTGACCTGAATTTTCGTGACGTCGCCATTCGCCTGGGCGTTGAGCGTGATCATGTTCTTCTGGTCGTTGGAGACGAAGTTGCAATGGGTATCATCTGCGTTTGATGCCATGGCATTCGGGAACCGCGACTTGTAGAAGGCGCAGACCTTATCGAGTGAATCGGTGGTCGAGAAGGAAGCAGTCACAGTGTGAATGCTGCCGAAGGTTGCCGTGGCCGCTCCGCCTTTTTGGATCTCAGCGCCTGGATAGATATCGACTCCAAGGTCTTTCGCGACCTGCGCGGGATCGCTGGAAGTTTCGACTTTGCCGAAGGGCGTATCGACTTTCACGTTGCCGTTCTCTTCGTGAATGTGCGAACTCTTGGCGATGCGATATCCGATGAAGCTGATCGCGCCCACGCCGAGAATTCCAATCACCACGATCACGGCGACGATGATCAGAATGATCTTGAGGGCACTGCTGCTGCCAGTGCTGGAAGGGGCAGGAGCGGCGGGTACCGGCCTTGCAGCGGCCGCGGCGGAAGCGGAGACGGTAGCGCCGCATTTATTGCAAAACTTCGTGCCGTCGGAGAGAGTTGCACCACAGGAATTGCAGAATGCCATAGGTCACCTCGTTGGATGATCTGCTCGACGGGCGAGTATACCGCAGGGCAGGCTTATCAGCATTTCGAAAACTGGGTCTAAAGCCTGAAACCTTTTGAGATCGCTGACGCGGCCCTTAAGGGTCGCTCTTCCACGGTAAGGCTGGGAAAGCCTGACATCTCTGAGCTCTGAACGCCTTGCTGCGCAAGGCGGACAGCCGAGGGCGGCTGTCCCCACATTAATCTCCTTAACTCCAGCGGCGGGTACCGTAGTCGGCCATTGAGAGCGCTAACAGAATGAAGAGAAAGAAAATGGTGGATATTACAACGAGTTTGAGTAGTTTCTCGTTCGCGCCTTTGAGATGCATAAAGAAGAGGGCTACGATCAGTGCCTTGGCCGTGGCGATGATCAGGGCGACGGCAGAATTGAAGACGCCAAGTTCGATGTAGGCGGCTTTGTAGGTGATGAAAGTGCCCAGGAGCAATGCTGCCCAGACAGTGAAGTAGGTCTTCAATGGTGACGATTTGGAATGGTCAGACATGGCTAACCTCAGAGGCAGTTCCCGTTCGATCAGCAGCGGTTGCGACCCGCGCGAGATCCTTCGCTCCGCCTGAAAAGCGGCTCCGCTCAGGATGACGCTGATTTTTAATATTCATCATTCGATACACAATCACTCATGGGTGCCGATCGATCAGGTACAGCAAGGGGAACAGGTAGATCCAGACAATATCGACGAAGTGCCAATAGAGGCCGCCGATTTCCAGCGGGGTGTGATACTCCGGCGTAAATCGACCTTTCCAAGCCATCCAGAAAAGCCACGCAAAGATGCCGAGTCCGATGATCATGTGCAGGGCATGCAGACCCGTCATGATGAAATAGAGGGCAAAGAAAATCTCGGCGTGACGCGGATTTGCGTATTGGTCGGGATGACCGGGGATTGGCACATGATCGAAGCTGAACGACGCTCCGGGAACGTGGTGCTCTTCAAACTTGTCCTTGTACTCAACTCCCTTAATGCCCAGGAAGGCACATCCGAAAAGCATGGTGAGCGCGAGCATTAACAGCAGAAGACCACGACGGGCGGTTTGCGCCGCATAGATCGCGAGAACAACGGTCAAACTGCTGCAGATCAGGACAGCGGTGTTGGTAGCTCCGAGAGTCGCGTTGATGGACTTGCTGGCAGCGCCAAAATCTCCGAAGTACCATCCGCGATAGATGAGGTAGGCGCAGAAGAGGCCGCCGAAGAACATCACTTCGGTCCCGAGGAAGATCCACATACCAAGATTGGAAGCATCCTTCTGCTGCTCTTCGGTAGCGAAGTGGTGAAGCAACGCCGGATTGTGAGTTTCACCGTGGACGGCGACAGAGCTATCGTGCAACGGGAACCTCCTGTTTATGAGGCGCGTCCAGTTCCTCGTAGTTGTACGCTTCCCAGGTGACGACCGGCTCTTCCTCGAAGTTAAAGGTCGTGGGCGGCGACGGCGTCTTCCACTCGAGGCCGGCTGCGTTCCACGGATTGTCGGGCGCGGGCTTGCCATAGCGCATCGACCAGAGGAAATAAATCATGGGCAGAAGATATCCCACACCGAGAACGGTGGCTCCGGCGGTCGAGAGCACGTTGAGCACCTGGAATTCCTGCGGATATTGATAGTAACGGCGCGGCATGCCGAGGTAGCCGAGGATGAACTGCGGAAAGAAAGTCAGGTTAAAACCGATGAATACGATTAACGCTGCGAGTCGAGCCCAGCCTTCGGGATAGAGGCGTCCGGAAATTTTTGGCCACCAGAAGTGCATTCCTCCTAGATACCCCATCAGCGCACCGCCGACCATGATGTAGTGAAAGTGAGCTATGACGAAATAGGTATCGTGGACGTGCATGTCGATGCCGAGCGCCGAGAGAAACAGTCCGGTCAGGCCGCCAATTGTGAACAAGCCCAGAAATCCGAAGGCATAAAGCATGGGCGCGTCGTAGTGAATCGACCCCTTGTAGAGAGTCGCGGTCCAATTAAAGACTTTCACGGCCGAGGGTACGGCGACGGCGTAACTCAGCAGCGAAAAGACGAGCGCCGCGTAAACGGAGATGCCGGCGACGAACATGTGGTGCGCCCAGACGAGGAATCCAAAGACCGCAATGGCCATGGACGAGAACGCAACGAAGCTGTAACCGAAGATGCGCTTGCGGGAGAAGCAGGCAATGATCTCGGTGACAACGCCCATCGAGGGCAGAATCATGATGTAGACAGCGGGATGCGAGTAGAACCAGAACAGGTGCTGAAACAGGAGCGGATCGCCGCCGAGTTTGGGATCAAAGATACCGAGGTGCAACGCGCGTTCGGCAACGACCAGGACCAGAGTGATGGCGATGACGGGCGTTCCGAGAATCTGAATGATGCTGGTCGCATAATGCGCCCAGATGAATAAAGGAAGGCGGGACCAGGTCATGCCCGGCGCGCGCATCCGATGGATGGTGACGATGAAATTCAGGCCGGTAAGGATGGAGGAAAATCCGGCGACAAAGATCGCGAGCCCGGCTTCAATCACTTTTGTGTTGCTGAAGGCCGTGCTGAAGGGCACATAGAAGGTCCAGCCGGTATCGACGCCGCCGGTCAGCATGCAGTGGACCATCATGAGGCCGCCGATGATGTAGAGATACCAACTCAGCAAGTTGATCTTGGGGAAAGCAAGGTCCTTGGCGCCGATCATCATCGGTACCAGGAAGTTGCCGAGCACAGCCGGTATCGAGGGGATGAGGAAGAAGAAAACCATCACCTGGCCGTGCTGGGTGAAAAGCTTGTTGTAGGTATCGGCCTGGACGAGGTCACCGGCGGGCGTGAGAAGCTCAAGGCGGATGAGCAGCGCAAAGAATCCACCGATGAAGAAGAAAAATGTAATCGAGATCAGGTAAAGCAGGGCGATGCGCTTGTGGTCGGTGGTCAGAAGCCACGAGCCGATGCCATATTCCTTATTGAGATAATTCTCGCGCTCGACGGGTTGAACAGTGGTTGTAGCCATGCCTATTGCACCTTACTTCCTGGGGCGCTGCCTTGCGGAGAAACCATCGCGCTCGTTCCGGCGCCAGCCTGCCCAGGCTGGGCCATGGATTTTACATACGCGACCAATGCATTCAATTGCTCTTCGCTGACTAATCCCTGAAACGTCGGCATGACGGGCTTGAATCCGTTGACGACCTTTGCACCGGGATCAAGGATGGACTCGCGGATATAGTTTTCGTCGGCGGTGACCGTGCGTCCGTCCTGCAGCAGAACCGGCTTGCCGAAAACGCCCTGCAAGTTGGGGCCGCGTCCCTGGGAGTCGGTGCGGTGACACGTCACGCAACCGAGCTCGGCGAAAATTTTCTCTCCAGTGGCCGAGAGCGGTCCGGTCGTACCGCCGCTCATCCAGGCTTCGTATTGCGCAGGCTCCTGCACGATGATGGAGCCGATCATGCCCGAGTGCTGCGAGCCGCAATATTGGGTACAGAAAAGATGATAAGTGCCCGGTTTCGTGGCGCGGAACCACGCCACCGTGTAACGACCGGGCAGCACATCTTGCTTCATGCGGAACGCAGGCACGAAGAAGCTGTGAATGACGTCCTGCGAAGTCATGATCAGCTTGACGTCGCGGCCGACGGGCACATGCAGTTCATTGATCTCGCGCTGGCCCTCGGCGTGTTCAAGCTTCCACATCCACTGCTTGGCGACGACGTAGACTTCGGTCGCGTCGCGGGGAGGAGTACGGCTCTTGAAATAAACGACCGCACCCCAGGCGAATATCACCATGAAGACGCCGAGCGGAATGATTGACCAGGTCAGTTCGAGCGGCGTGGAGCCTTCGACCTGCTCTGCCAGCACGCCTTTGCGATGACGATAGCGCGCCGCAAAGTAAACGACGGCGACGAAGATGAGCAGGGTCATCAACCCAGAGACGATCAGCAGGAAAATGAACAGGGCGTCGACGTTGCCCGCTGTCGTGGAGGCCTGTTGCGGCCACAATGGAAAGTTATCGAACATATCGCGTTTGAATCAGTCCTGCCTGACCCGATTTGCCTTGAACTCCTGCACGGCGCGCAGCGTTCTTATCGAGGCGCACCATAATGAAAATCAGCGAGGCGAGGAATAAGATCGTGACGCCTCCGCCCAGCTTCAGCATGTTGGTGACGACCGCGCCGTATTTTCCGGTCGCCGGATCGTAGTGATAGCAATACAAGAGCACCTGATCGACGGCATTGCCGATTTTTTCTTGCGATGCCTCGACCAATCCCATGCGCAAATCTTTCGGCGGAAAATCCACACCGTAGAAGTAGCGAGAGATACGGCCCTGGGGAGTCAGCACCATGATCGCCGTGGCGTGCGCATATTGATTGTGGGCGGCGTCGTATTGGTATTGAAAGCCGACCGCTTTGGTGAGCGCATTGATGGAGTCCGCGGAGCCGGTCAGGAAGTGCCAGCCCGTGGCGGCTCCAGGACGCCCATAGCGCTTGAGATAATCTGCCTTTTTTGCGGCGGCGATTTCCGGCGTTTCCTTCGGATTGAAACTCACCGTGACGACATCGAACTGGTTGCCGACGTCGAACTTGATCATCTTCATCGAGCCCGTCAGTCCGGCAAGGGCCTCCCCGCAAAGCATGGTGCAGTTGTAATAAACAAGGTTGAGGATCAACGGCTTTTTACCGAAGTAGTCGCCGAGTTTGACGGGGCGGCCGGTGTCATCGACAAAAGCGAGATCGGAGGGAACCTGGCCATCCAGATGCTGCTCGATGCCGACGTTTTCAAGATACGGTGGACGGACGTTGGCCGGCGGCGACATGATGCCTTTTGTCATGGCCTGGCCGAATGCGGTCGAGGCAAGCAGAATCATCGCGCACACGGCGAACAGGAGGTTCCTCCTCGCTTCGCTCGTCGGAATGACAAAGGTACCCTTCACTTCTTACTTCCCTTCTTCTTTTCCGGTTGCGGCGCCGACTGCTGGCCCGGCGCTTCCGGAGTTGCGGTTTCCGCCATCGTTGACTGCGAGCGCACCGGCAATCCACGCTGCGCAAGGATGTCCATCGCGCGGTCGATCGGGATGCGGACAGTGCCCGCGTTCTTGTCGACCCAATCGTAGGTGCTCAGAGTGTTCTCTTCGCGCAGGCGTTCATCATTGAGTTCAGTGCGTTCGTTGACTTCGAGCTGCGGCGCCGGAAAGCCTTCCTTCAGATATTTTTCGTAATCATTTCCATACTGCGGAGGAATGCGGCGTGTGTCCGCGGGCGCGCTGGTAACGAGCGGGTTGACAGCGGGCTGTTCCGCTTCAAATCGCTTATTCAGGTACGCAAAGATTCCATCCGCGATGAAGTAGACGAGTATTCCGGCGACGGCGAGTCCGGCAAGGAAATACAAAATGCCGGCAACGCTGATGTCACTGCGCTCGTAGTCGCCATGTCCATTCGATTTCACGGGATGGGTCTGATTGCTCATGAGGTGTGGTCTATGTGCCTCCGTGGTGATGCGCCGGCTCGAGAACTTCTCCGACGGATGCATCGTAAGCGGGTAGCAACGGCAAGGAACCCAGGTTGCGGAAGAAATAAGCAAGCCACAGGCCGCCAATGGCAATCGGCACGACAATGTCGGCGATCGTGACATTGAAGGTCTTCGAGAAATTCGGCTCGACAATCCAGAAGAGATCGATGAAGCGCATGAAGATCAGCCACACGGCCAGCCATACCAGCTTGCGGATATCACGCTTGAACGGCCGTGAGAGCAAAACCGCGAACGGTATGACGAAGTGGCCGAGAACAAGGAAGAGCGCGATCCACCCCCAGCCGCCATTGAGACGATTGAGATAGAAAGTAATTTCCGCGGGCAGGTTGCCGGCCCAGATAATGAGCCACTGTGAAAAGCTGAAGTAGGCCCACACCATGACGAAGGCAAGCATCCACTTGCCGTGGTCGTGAACGAAGTCAG
Source organism: uncultured Acidobacteriota bacterium (assembly GCA_963793945.1). Taxonomy (GTDB): domain Bacteria; phylum Acidobacteriota; class Terriglobia; order Terriglobales; family Acidobacteriaceae; genus Sulfotelmatobacter. Next base: position 135,889 of record CAWCCE010000013.1, read on the forward strand.
GCTTTAGCATGTCCGACATCGGCTTGTACTTGTAAAGAATTCGTTCGATAACGACTGCGAAGCACATGGCAGAGAGCACTTCGCCGATGAGGATGATCAGGCCAAAGATGGTCGAGATCCAGCTGGGATCGAGAGACATGATCCAGTCGATGGCAGCGAAAGTGATCGTAAAGCCGTAGAGGATGAGTCCGGGGCCGGCGACTGCTTTAAACTTTTGAGTGTTATCGGGAGCGTCGGGGCGATCGCCTTGCTTCGACCACATCGAAAGCAAGAACGAGAGAACGTTCCAGATCACGAAATAGAAGATGGCGCGGATGATGAAGCCGGAAGAGTTCAGGTACGCAGTCTTGATGAAGCTGTATTTCTCGAGATGTTCGCGAATGTGCGCGTCCTGGATCGCATCCAGAGGCATGAGCCAAGGGTAGATGCGATGCTGCAGCACTGCGATGATGATCGGGATGAAAAAGATGGCAAGGCCGGGCAGCGTGCGCATCGCAGCTCCCTGAATGCGGCGAATAACGACGCCCCATCCGCCACCAGTCAGGTGGCGAATCATGATGATCGCCATGGAGCCGAGTGCGACCCCCAGCCAGCACATAAAGCCGAGCAAGTAGGCGCGGTAAAACTCGTCGGGGCGCACGAAGGCGAGGACCGCGGCGGCAATGCCGAACACGACGCCAACGATCAGCGACCGTTGGGCTATCGTGCGGACGATCGGCGGCGCCGTAAGATCGAGTTGGTTCGCTCGCGCCGCGCTCATTTCGATTCTTCCTTCATCTCTTCCGACTTTGCTTCCGGCGCAACCATCGGTTGCGTTGCACCTGATCCGGGCTCGCGAAACTTCGGCGGCTCGGAAGGAATTTTCTGTCCGGGCGGAATGTCAGACATAGTCGCGTTCTGACTCAACTGCAGTGCACGAACGTACGCGATGATGCTCCAGCGATCCCGCGGCGGAATTTGCGACGCGTAGTCAGGCATGATCCCGAAGCCGTTGGTGATGATGTCGAAGAAATATCCGACCGGAGCTTTTTGCAGGCGCGCGATATGGAATGACGGGGGCTTGCGGGCAAACCCGCGGGAAGGAACAAAGCCGTTGCCGTCTCCAACGCGCGAGTGGCAAGGAGCGCAGTAAATATTGAAGCGCTCCTGTCCGCGCTCGAGAACTTCTTTGGTGACCGGGAACGGCATGACGTCGCCCGGATTGCTGCCGATCTTGCCGGTATAGAAATAAGAGTCTTCGTGGAGTTCGCCTCGCGCCACCGTACCCTCGACAAGCGGACGCGCGGAGCGCTGGTCGGAGAAAAAGTCGTTGCGGGAAAGCGGATTCTCGCGCGGTTGTATGTGCATATCGAGGCGACAGGCGGAGGTCAAGGCGATCAGCACCAATAGCGCCGCGAAGGACAGCGCCGTGGAGCTTTGCTCGACCGAACGGGCGCCCGCACCCAAAGGACCATTGCCACTACCTGGATTCACTCGGCGGAAGTGTCGCATTTAGCTGGGCACCTCCGAGATTGAGCGCGGCGCTAGTCCCTCGAGGAAACGGCGCGTGTCCGAGGAGTCGTACTTTTTGTCGGACGAGAACACGATCAGGAAGAAACGATCTTTTGACGCCGACGAAAAACGCGGAACGTTGAATACTGGGTGATACGGCATGGGCAAACCATTCAACGCCAACATGCCTAAGACCGCCGAAATTCCGGCGAATAGAATCGTCATTTCAAACGTGATGACGATGAATGCAGGCCAGGAGTGCGGAGGCTTGCCGCCGATGTTCAGCGGGTAGTCGACAGCGGACATCCAGTACTGCATCAGGTATCCGGTGCAGCCGCCGATAATGCCACCGATCAGAACGACGAGAGGAACTTCGTCGTGATGGAATCCGATTTCTTCCGCGAGTCCTTCGACCGGGAACGGGCTATAGGCGTCGATCTTCTTGTAGCCGGCTTCGTGCGTCTTGCGCGCAGCATCGACGAGGGCCTGGGCGGAATCGAACTCCGCCATGATGCCGTAGATGGGATCGCGCTTTGCCATTATTCCTTCACCTCGGCCTCAGGCAAAAGGGTGCGCATCTCGAAGATCGAGATCGCAGGCAACAGGCGCAGGAACAGGAACATGAGCATCAGGAACATACCGATGGTCCCGATGAATGTCATCCAGTCCCAGCGCGTGGGGTAGTACATACCCCAGGATGACGTCAGGAAATCGCGATGCAAACTCATCACGACGATCACGAAACGCTCGAGCCACATGCCGACGAGAATGACGCCAGAAATAAAGAAGAGAGCGATCGGACTGGTACGCAGCTTGCGGATCCAGAGCACCTGCGGAATAAAGATGTTGCAGGTCAGGAGCAGCCAGTAAGGCACTGCGTAAGGCCCGTGCAAGCGGTTCCACACGGTGAACATGTCGTAACGATCGCCGCCGTACCAACTCATGAACGCTTCGACGCCGTATCCGTAGGCGACGATCAAGCCCGTGGCAAGCATGACCTTCGCGGAATTCTGCAAGTGGCGCTCGGTGATGAAATCTTCAAGACCGTAGATCTTGCGAATTGGAATCGCGAGCATCAACACCATCGCAAATCCGGAGTAGATTGCGCCCGCCACGAAGTAGGGTGGGAAGATCGTGGTGTGCCATCCGGGGACGATGCCAACCGCGAAATCGAAGCTCACAACCGTGTGAACCGAGAGCACGAGCGGCGTGGCCAAGCCGGCGAGCAACAGGTACATCGTTTCGTAGCGATGCCAGTGGCGGGCGGATCCGCGCCATCCCATGGAGAGCATGCCGTAAACGATTTTCAGAGCGCGATTGTCACTGCGGTCGCGCAGGGTCGCGAAATCAGGAATCAGTCCGGTGAACCAGAAGAGCGCGGAGATAGTGGCGTAGGTTGAGACCGCGAAGACGTCCCACATCAGCGGACTGCGGAATTGCGGCCAAACGCGCATCGTATTGGGATACGGGAAAAGCCAATAGGCGAGCCAGGGACGCCCAACGTGGATCGCAGGAAAAATTCCGGCTGCCGCCACGGCGAACAAGGTCATGGCTTCCGCAAATCGGTTGATGGAGTTGCGCCACGATTGGCGTAGCAACAGAAGGATGGCGGAGATCAGGGTGCCGGCGTGGCCGATACCGATCCACCAGACAAAGTTGACGATGGCGAAGCCCCATCCGATGGGGATGGTTACGCCCCAGATGCCGATGCCCTTCAGGAAAAGATATCCGATGGCGAACAGCATCATCATGGTTAGCATGAAGCAGATGCCGAAGCCGATGAACCACCCGTTGGACGCGGGACGGGTCAGCACGATGGCGCTGATTTTTTCCGTGACCGTGCCAAAGGTGTGGCCGGGCTCGATGACCGGTGCCTTTTCGAGATCGACCGCCGATTTGTATTGCTCAGCCATGCAATGTCAGCTTCTAGCTTCCAATCTCTGGGTTCGGGTTTCTTACTTCCGCCAAATATGTGGTGCGCGGACGCGTATTCAGTTCGCCTAGCAAGCTGTAATTGCGGGCCTGCGCTTTCAACTTCGAAACTTTGCTGTTCGGATCGTTGATATTTCCGAAAATGATGGCGCCCGCGGGGCAGGATTGCTGGCAGGCGGTCTGCAACTCATCACCGATGCGGATATCTTTACCTTCGCGAACCGACGCGGTCTCGGTATCAATTCGGCGCTCGCTGATCCGCTGCACGCAATAGGTGCACTTTTCCATGACGCCGCGGCTGCGCACGGTGACGTCCGGATTGCGCATCATTTTATATTGCGGCGTCTCCCAGTCCTGGAAGAGCAGGAAGTTGAAACGGCGAACCTTGTAAGGACAGTTGTTGGAGCAGTAGCGGGTGCCCACACACCGGTTGTAGACCATGTCGTTCAGGCCTTCGGAGGAGTGGTTGGTGGCACCGACCGGGCAAACAACTTCGCAGGGTGCGTTCTCGCATTGCATGCAGGGAACGGGCTGGAAGAAAGCTTTTGGATTGTCGCGATCGCCCTCATAGTAGGTGTCGACGCGAATCCAGTGCATGTGGCGGCCGATGACGGTCTGCTCTTTGCCAACGACAGCGATGTTGTTCTCCGACTGGCAGGCGATCATGCAATTGTTGCAGCCAACGCAGGAGTTCAGATCGATCGCCATGCCCCAGGCGTACATCTCTTTTTCGTAGTGATAGTCGGGATAGAGCGTCACGTCGCGGGGAACTTCGGGCTCTTCTTCGTGCGCGAAGTTCGCATTCTTCTTGTATTCCTCGAGACTCGTCTCGCGAACCAGCGGACGATGTCCGCCGTCGGGCGTATCCATTGACTGCATGCCTTGCGTGGAAGCGAGCTTGTAGGTGTCTCCGGTTTTGCGGATGGTGACGCCGGTGGCGATGTAAGGAGCTTCGCTTGTCCGCAGCGCGTAGGCGTCGAAACCTTGCGCAGTACCGACGCGTCCGGCGCGCTTGCGTCCGTAGCCGAGCGTGACGGTGACGGAGTTGTCGGGATGTCCGGCTTGAATCCAGACGGGACCGCTTATTTTCTTGCCGTTCAGTTCGAGCTCGACAACGTCTTCGGTAGCGATGCCGAGGCGTTTCGCCATCTCGGGGCCGATGAGGACGGCATTGTCCCACGTGAGCTTCGACATCGGCTTGGGAAGTTCCTGCAGCCAGCCGTTGTTGGAGAATTGTCCGTCGTAGATGGTCGAATCGCGGCGGATGTTGAGCTCGATGGCGGACGAATCAGCCTTCGGCCCTGCCTCGGGAGAAGCAGATGATTTCGCCGTCAGAGTCTTTGGGGCAAAAGCCGTGCCTTCGATCCAGCCGTCATGCAGCGACTTGCGCCAGAATTCCTCAAAGTCGGCGCCGGTGTGCTGTTTCTGCCAGTAGGCGCGAACGAGTTCGTAGCCAGTTGCATCCGCTTGGCCGGAGAGCATTGCAACGAATTCGATAGTGCTCTTGCCGTTATAAAGAGGAGCGATCAGCGGCTGGATGATGCTAACGGTGCCGTCGTAGGCGCGGGCATCGCCCCAGGCTTCGAGTTCATGCGTCGCATTGACATGCCACTGGCAAAGTTCGGCGGTCTCGTTTTTATAGAGGCCGTGGTGCACTCGCAGCGGAACTTTGTTGCTCTTGAGCGCGTCGGCGAAATTGAGATCGGCGGGCGCATCGTAGGCCGGATTGCCGCCGAGAATGACGAGCAGATCGACTTTGCCGCCGTTCATGTCGGCGACGAGTTCTTTGATGGATTCGGTTTGATTGACCGGATTCGCATCGACGGGATCGGTATAGAAGACGGTCTTGCCGATGTTGCCCAACCGGGCGTTCATCTCATGCCCAAAGGCATGCATCTGTGGAGGCAGATGATCTCCCACAATCACGACGCTGGAACCGGAGTGAGAGTGCAAATCAGAGGTCAGCGATCTCGTAAAAGCAGCATCCGGCCACAGGCCGTCGTTCTTGAAAATATTAGCGAATTCCGAAGCCTTTGCAGGGAAACGATGATCCGCCTTCGCGCCGGTTGAACTCGGCGTGCTCTCGATGACGTACAGGCGATTCATCGGCGCTGTCGGGATTGCGGCGCTTGGCGAAGTCGCGGATGTATTTCGCGTTGCCGGGGAATCCGGCGTAGAGGAAGTCGGCGTCGAGCGAGACGATGACGTCGGCTTTCGAGAAGTCGTAGCGCGTTTCGACCGGCTGTCCGAAGGCCAGCTTCGCGCCTTCGAGGACGTTGTCGCGATTGACCGGCTCGTAGACGTGCCACTTGGCCTGCGGATAAATCTTCAGGAAATTGCGCAGCTGGTCGGCGAGCGTGGGCGAAGAAATTGTCGGCGTCAGAATGCGAATGCCCGCGCCTTGCAACGCTTTCTGCGCGCTCAGTGGGCCGCGGATCGCGCCGAGGAATGACTGCCACGAGCGCTGGTCGCCCATCGAAATGACGCTCTGCGAGCGGTCGGGATCGTACATGCCGAGGATCGAGGCCTGCGTAAAGATGTCGGTGCCGCCGAGCGAGGCGGGATGCAGATCGTTGCCTTCGATTTTTGTGGGACGCCCGAGATGGCTTTCGACCAGGACCGGGCTGGCGTATCCGCCGAGCGTGACGGCGGTCGCGTAATACATGGGGCGGCCGGGGATGACGTTTTCCGGCTGGCGAACGTAAGGGACGATGGGCTCGAGCGGAAGCTTGGCGCAGCCGGTCATGCCGGCGAGGCCGAGCGAGGCGCCCATGACCTTGAGGAATCCGCGGCGGGAGACGGAGTCGAGCCATTCGGAGGCGCCTTTGGGGAATTCGCGGTGCAGGGCTTCTTTGAATTCGTCGGTGCCGGCGAGCTCTTCGAGCGAGCGCCAGTATTCGGGGCCGGTTTTTTCGGCGGCGTCGTGGGCCGTGGCGGCGTCGATGCGTTCGCGGACGAGTTGAGGTCCAGTGTTTTCGGACGGACAGACGTCTTCGCGCTTCTTGATCTGGATCAGACCGCCGTTATTTTTTTCGTCGTTCATGCATTACGGATGAAGGCTTCTTTCGCCCTTGTGGGGCTGTCCCTTTAATCTTTGCTTGCTATCCCACGGCTCGCGCCTGGGCTGCATTCTTTCTCCGCTTCGCGGTTCCACTACAGCCGCCAGCCTCACCGGTGACAGGTGCTGCAGCTCGTGATGTCCTTGACACTGCGCACGTTGTACTTCTTGATCAGATGCTGTCGCCCAGCGCGGCCTGATCGGTATAACTCTGTCCGTCCACCGTGACCGGATTCGTTCCGTTGGCGGCTGGTAGCGCATGTTGAACACCTGATCGCGCGGGCGCAGATTGTTCTGCGGGGCGCGATGGCAGCCGAGGCACCACTCCATCTGCAGCATTCTTGCTGGTACATCAACGGCATCGTGTCGACCGGGCCATGACAGGTGTTGCAGCCGACGCCCTTGGTGACATGAATGCTGTGGTTGAAATAAACGAAGTCAGGGAAGCTGGTTGACACGCGTCCACTGCAGCGATTCGCCGGAGCGATAGCTGGCGCGGACGGGCTCGAGGAGCTTGGCGTTGGTCCAGATCTGCGAGTGGCAATTCATGCAGGTCTTGGTCGGAGGAATGCCGGCAAAGCTCGAGGTCTCGACCGAGGTGTGGCAGTAACGGCAGTCGATGCCGAGTCCGGTGACGTGGTGCTGATGACTGAACGGCACTGGCTGCGGCTTGCGCACGCCGGAATACGGTAACATAAGGAGAACCCTGAATCTCATAGGCGATGCCGCCCAGGCCGCAATGACGAATACCGCGCCAAAAATCGTGGCGCGAGCCAGAGTATTCGTACTGCGATGAAAAATCTGCGACATTCCCTTGTTAGATCTGGTGAAAGAGACCCGGCGGATCGTCCGCTGTTAGGTGCGACGTTTATGTCCGAGTAAGAAAACCACCCACTGGTTTTCTGAGTTGGCTGTGAAACTGGAAATTATAAATATTTCGTTCGGACTTTGTCGCGGGTTTTTGGAAATTCGCAAAAGAAAATTTCGTTGAATGGAATGGACAGAAAATAATGTTGAAGTTTTTCAACGCGACGGGCTGCGGCAGAATGTCTCGAGAGTCGCTCGACGACGAGATCGACGCTACATGTACGTCTATCGCAGATTCATGACCAGCAATTTGGGCTCGGTCATCTCTTCGATGGCGTAGCGCAGGCCTTCGCGGCCCAGGCCGGAATCTTTCACGCCACCGTAGGGCATGTGATCGATGCGGAAGGACGGAACATCGCCGGCGATCACGCCACCGACTTCAAGTTCTTCGTAGGCCTGGAAAAGCAATTTGGCGTCGCGGGTGAAGACGCCTGCCTGCATGCCGTAGGCGGAGTTGTTGGCCTGGCGCAGGGCCTGATCGAAATCCTTGTAGGGCTCGACGGTCACGACGGGGCCAAAAATTTCCTGGCAGTTTACTTTCATGTCGGGCTTGGTCCCGGTGAGAACGGTCGGTTCTACGACGAGCTTCCCTTGCGTACGCCACCGCAGAGCAGGCGAGCGCCGGCGCGGACGGCATCCTCGATCCACGCGATGGTGCGGACGGCGTCGCTGTCGCGAATCAGCGGGCCGACGTCGGTGGACTCGTCGAGCGGATCGCCGGTCTTCAGCTTCTTTACCCCTTCGACGAGCAGGTCGGTGAATTTTCCGTAAACCGAGTGCTCGACCAGGATGCGCTGAACCGAAATGCAGGTCTGGCCGGCATAGCCGAAGCCTCCGGTGACGCAGCGGTCGGCGGCATATTCGAGATCGGCGTCGCTGTGAACGATGACGGCCGCATTGCCGCCGAGTTCGAGTACAACTTTCTTTTTTCCGGCGCGGCGCTTGATGTCCCATCCCACGGGCACGCTGCCGGTAAAGCTGATGAGCTTGATGCGGTCGTCGGTGACCAGCAGTCCGGCGTCTTCGTTGGAGAGCGGGAGGACATTGAGTCCGCCATCGGGCCAACCCGCCTGCTGGACACATTCCGCCAGAAGCAGCGAGCAGAGCGGCGTTTGGGGCGCGGGCTTCAGGACCATCGGGCATCCGGCAGCAATGGCCGGAGCCACTTTGTGCGCGACGAGATTGATCGGAAAATTGAATGGCGTGATGCCGGCGATCGGGCCGAGCGGAAAGCGGCGCACGATGCCCCAGCGTCCGGCGGTGAATTCCTGCCAGTCGAGCGGAAGGAATTCGCCGTAGATGCGAGTGCTTTCTTCGGCGGCGACGTTGAAAGGTGAAGATGGCGCGCTCGACTTCGGTGCGCGCGGCCTTGATGGGCTTGCCGGCTTCCTGGGCGAGGGTGCGGGCAAATTCTTCTTTGCGCTCCGCCATGGACGCGGAAACGATCGGCGCAGGACGCGCTGGCGTTCGAAAGCCGGGAGGCGACGCGTGGTGCCGAAAGCTTTGACAGCCGCGGCGATGGCGGCCTCGGCATGCTCTTTGCGACCTCTGCACGACGCGGGCGATCAGGCTGCCGTCGTAGGGGGCGCGAATCTCGACGAGGTCGCCATCCTCATGCCACCGGCCATCCACAAAGAAACCGTGCGTCGCAACCGGCGCGATCGTCATCTCGGACATGATTTTTTCGGAGCCCCCATGAATCCGACTTTCGCCATTATAGGACTTTGGACGCGGCACTGGTCACAGGCGAACGCGAAAACATTTGCAGCACAGGGGAACACAGAGAAAATACTGCTGCCTTACAATGGCTCGCTGACACATGGCCTTCTCTTTGTCTATCACCGAACTGGCGCCGCGGTTGCGGCGAAAAGAAGTTTCTCCCGTTGAGATCACCCACGAGTGTTTGAAGCGGATTGAAAGGCTGAATCCCGTGCTCAACGCGTTTATCACGGTGATGGCGGAGTCCGCACTGGCGGAGGCGCGAACGGCGGAAGACGGAGATTACACGGGGGGAGTGGCGCGGACCGCTACACGGCATTCCCATCGCATTGAAGGATCTGATCGACACTGCGGGCGTACGCACGACTGCGGCCAGCGCACTGCACGTGAACCGGATACCGCTGGAAGATGCTGAAGTGGTTCGCCGGCTGCGACAGGCGGGAGCGGTCATCATCGGGAAAAACAATCTGCACGAGTTCGCATACGGCGGCAGTTCACTGGTCAGCCACTTTGGCGAGGTTCACAATCCGTGGGATGTCGGTCGGATTGCCGGAGGATCGTCGGGAGGGTCGGCAGCGGCAGTGGCCGCGGGCATGGTTTGCGCAGCGATTGGGACGGATACGGCAGGATCGATCCGCGAACCGGCGGCGCTGTGCGGATGCGTCGGGATGAAGCCGACATACGGGCGAGTATCGAGCCGCGGAGTGATTCCGCTTTCGCTATCACTCGACCATGTAGGGCCGCTGGCTGCGACTGTGGCGGATGCCGCCATCGTGCTGCAGGCGATCGCGGGATACGATGCGGCAGACGTCACTTCGGTGGATGTTCCCGTGGCCGATTATGTCGGATCTCTGCAGCAGGGCGCAAAGTCGCTGCGCGTTGGCGTGCCGCGCGGCTATTTCTTCGACGATCTTGATGCGGAAGTGACTTCGGCGATGGAACACGCACTGGAAGGAATCAGAACGATCGTGGCTGAGGTAAAAGACGTGCAGATCGATGTGCCGACCGATCGCACGCTGCAAGCCGCGGAATCGTATGCCTATCACGCCGAGAATGTCGTGAAGAGTCCTAGCCTGTATCAGGCGGAGACGCTGCGGCGCATTCGAAACGGCGAAAAAGTAACGGCTGCTGAATACATCCGCAGGCGCCACGAACTGGAAGAAGGGCGGCGAAACATCAGCCGTGTTTTTGCGGACGTCGATGTTCTCGTCACTCCGACCATGCCGATGCCTCCACCGTCCATCGCTGCACTCAAAACGAATCCGGAGGAATTGCGTCCGGCCGAGCTGAAGCTGTTACGAAATACGCGACCGTTCAATGTCTGGGGATTGCCGGCGATCTCGCTTCCCTGCGGCTTCACAGAGGGCGGCCTTCCGATCGGACTCCAGATTGCCGGACCGCACTGGCGGGAAGACTTGGTCCTTCGTTTGGCGCATATGTATGAGCAGGCAACGGCTTGGCATAAACGCGATTGCCCGTTATGAACGGGGGATCTGGAGGGACGACTGCTCGAAAGATGTCCTCCAACGCCCGCGGCCGAGGGGCCATCTGCGAGTAACGTTCCAACACCGCACACGTCTAAACAAACGGCGTACACTGACAAGCCGACGGCCCGAGTCTGGTCAGGCCCTGGAGTTCCAAATGAAACGAATCCCTGTAATAAAAAAGTCTTCTTATTTTTTGACAATATTGGCGGTTGGCTTCCTCGCGATGGCTCTCGGACAGAATGCCGTTGCCGCGGAGGGTCACGGCATTTCCTTTGACAACATGGATCGCTCGGTGAAGCCCGGCGACAATTTCTACGAATACGCGAACGGTGACTGGATCAAGCGAACTCAGATTCCTCCAGATCGGGCCAGCGTCGACGTTTGGACGAAGCTTGGGGATCTGAGCAACAAGCGCATGGCAGACTTGATCGCCGAGATCGCCAAGTCCAATCCGCCGGCAGGGTCCAGTTCGCGCAAAGTGGCAGACCTCTACAACTCCTATATGGACGAGGCCGGAATCGAAGCCAAAGGTCTCGCGCCCCTTCGCTCTCAGCTCGACGCGATAGCCGCCATCCACAACAAGCAGGAACTGTCGCACGCCCTGGGTGAAACTTTGCGCGCCGATGTCGATGCATTGAACAATACCAACTTTTACACTCCGAACCTTTTTGGACTGTGGGTCGCTCCCGGATTCAATGACTCGGACCACTATGTGCCCTATCTGATGCAGGGCGGACTGGGTTTACCGGTCCGCGAATATTACCTCTCGGATAGCGAGCAGATGCGCAAGGTGCGATCCAAGTATGAGACGCACATTGCAACGATGATGAAGCTCGCGGGATTCTCTGACTCTGATGCCCGAGCCGCGCGCATCATCGAACTCGAGCACGTCATTGCGCAGGTGCATCGCAGTTTGCCAGAAAACGAAGACATCCATAAGGCGAACAATACTTGGTCGAGCGCGGATTTTTCGGCGCAGGCTCCAGGACTTGACTGGTCTGAATACTTTCGCGGGGCTGGGCTCGACAAAGTGACGAGCTTTATCGTCTGGCAGCCGGAAGCATTCAAGGGGGAAGCGGCGCTAGTGGCATCCTCTCCACTGGAAACTTGGAAGGACTGGCTCGCGTTTCACCGAATCGAAGAGTCTGCGGGAGTTCTTCCGAAAGCGTTCGCGGAAGAGCGATTCGCATTTTTCGGCAAGGAGCTGTCAGGGACGGAGAAGCAGCGTCCCCGCTGGGAGCGCGGCGTTTTTGTGGTAGATGGACTGCTGGGAGATGCGGTTGGCCAAATTTACGTGCAGCGTTACTTCTCGCCCGCAGCCAAGGCCCAGGCCCAGGCGATGGTCGCGAATCTGATTGCCGCCTTCCGCCAGCGCATTGAGGCTCTTACCTGGATGGATCCAGCGACAAAAGCGGAAGCCGAAGCCAAGCTCTCTACGCTTTATGTCGGCGTGGGCTATCCAGAAACCTGGCACGATTATTCAAACTACGAAGTCAAGGCCAACGATATTTTCGGGAATATCTGGCGAGGAAACCTGTCGGAATATCAGCGGCGGATCGCCCGATTGGGCAAGCCGGTGGACCGCAAGGAATGGTCGATGACACCGCAGACGGTGAATGCGGTGAATCTGCCTCTGCAAAATGCGCTTAATTTCCCGGCCGCGATTCTGCAGCCACCGTTCTATGATCCGCAGGCTCCGGCAGCGGCGAATTACGGCGCAATCGGCACGGTCATTGGGCACGAGATCAGCCACACGTTTGATACCGAAGGAAGCACGTTTGACTCGAAGGGGCGATTGCGGAACTGGTGGACTCCGGACGACTTGAAACATTTCGACGCCGCCACAGCGCAACTTGCCGCGCAATACGATACCTACAAGCCTTTCCCCGATCTGGCCATCAACGGAAAACAGACGCTGGCTGAAAATATCGCTGACGTTGCGGGCATTTCAGCGGCCTATGACGGGTATCGAGCATCGCTCGCGGGCAAGACGGCTCCGACGCAAGACGGATTTTCTGGTGACCAGCAATTCTTCCTGGCCTTTGGGCAGAATTGGGGAGAGAAGACGCGCGAAGCAGCACTTCGTCAGCAGGTGATGACGGATCCTCATTCCCCGGGAGAATACAGGGCATGCACCGTGCGCAACATCGATGCCTGGTACGGAGCGTTCGACGTGCAGCAAGGGGAAAAGCTATATCTGACACTGAGCGAACGCGTTCGCATCTGGTGAGGAACAGCCCCTCAACGGGGTGTGAGCCGACAGGTCTAACTCGCGGGGGCGAACAGACTCTGAACCTGCCCGAGCAGCTTTTCTGCTGCGTCGCCGGGATCTTGGGTCGCGAAGTCCTCGTCCAACGTGAGAATCGCTACATCCGGAACGATTTCCTGCAGGGCTGCGCGAAAGGGTTTGCCGCGAAGGAACTGGATGCGCGAGGAAACCACGACCAGCTTGGCCTTCGTCGCCTTGAGCAGGATCGGTGCGTCTTCAACCGTCGTGGTGGTAAGGGCGTTGAATCCGGCGTTGCAAAGAATCTCTCGCAGGAACGTGCACACGTCGAGCGAACCATAGACGCAGAGGAGCCGCGGTCGGGCGTCACCGGTTTTTCCCCGCGAATAGCGCGAGCCGAGATATGCGGCGGTGATGGCTTCTTCGAGAGAGTCGTAAGTTTCGAATTCCTTGAGTAGATGAGTCATCTCAAGAACTTTGCGAACTTTGGGCGGCAAGCCACAGAGTTTGACGTCACCTGATTTGGCGCGCGCCGCCTGCACCAGACGCATCATTGCTCCCAGACCGCTGCTGTCGACGAACTCCACTTTCTCGAGTTGCAGGACGACGTCGCCGTATTTCTCGATGGCGTCTCCCACCTGCGAATGCAGAGTGAAGACTTCGTTTCCGGAAATGATTCGTCCCTGGCACTGGACAACGAAAACCTCGCCCACGGGGCGGCTTTCCAAGCGCAACTGCATCACGCCTCCTCAGTTTTCGAATTGTCCGGGGTAGCCCTCGCCTTTGCGATCATGCTCGGTTCGGCCACGGACGGGAATCTTACGTCACGGGGATAGGCGAGTCAACGAACACCGCTAGCCACGCAAGGCATAATGCAGAATGGAGAGGCTAGGCGGATTTCCCCCTATGGTTGGTCTATCGATTCCGGCTAATCGACCGTTCTTACGTCTTCGGGCAGTGTCATCACGAACTTGCAACTTCCTGTGGCCACGGAGCAGGATAGCGTTCCGCGGCGCAGGATTTTTACCGGGGTGTCATCGGGGAAGGTGAGATGGTAATCGGCGGTGCGAAGCGCATCCGCATACGACTTCAGCTTCTCGTCCCCGCTCACGAATCGAACGGCATCGACTTTCGCGGCCTCACGGGCTCCGCCACTTAGCAGGATGAAGAAGTCCGCATTGCCGGTTTGCGTGGCTTTGCCGAGATCGACTGTGCTCAAGCGCTCGAGATCATCTTTATAACGTGCCACTGCGGCATCCGCCTTCGCATCGCCTCCAGCCAGAGAGGCCAGGCGGCTACGGGTCTCCGGAGTCGGACGAAGACCATTCATTGAAAGCGCATAGGTGCGCAGCGCGAGATCTTTCTCTCCGCGCTTTTCGTAAATCTGTCCCAGGTGATCGCCCACTTCGCCGTGATGGCCGAGCCCCAGGCGGCGGCAACGTATTTCTGCGCTTTGTCGAGATTGCCTTCGTCGAACTCGAATCCAGCCCAGCGTATCCCAGTAGGCGATCAGCGACGGAACCAGCGGAAGATCTTTCTGTGAGAGACGGTCGAGCGAGACGTTGCGCAACGCGGCGGCCGTCGCCGATACGGCGGACTCAGCATATTGCTGGGCGCGGTCGAGATGCGATTTCTTAGCGACAGCTGGTAGGCGATGTTGTTCCAGACGAGCGGTGTGGCGTTTAGCTCAACTGCATGATCAAAGGCCGCGAGCGCTTTGTCTTCCTGCCCCAGATTCAGATAGGCATCACCCAGGCTCACTTGTAACTCGGCGCTGTCGGGAGTCAGGGAAGCAGCTTTCTCCAACTCGGGAACGGCGAGGTCGTACTTGTGCCACTCGGCGTACATCGCGCCCAGGTTGGCATGGGAAAACTTGTCGAGCGGATTATTTTCCAGCTGCTTATTGAAGGCCTTCGCTGCCTCGTCATATTTGCGGTCTTGCCAATACACGCGGCCTAGATTGTTGTATGCGAACTCGTCGTAAGGATTGACTTCAATTTGTTTCTGGAAGGCCGCGATTGCCTGATCATCGTGGCGCACCTGCAAATAGATAAGACCGAGATTGTTCCAGGCGAATTTATTCTTGGGATCGATTTCAGTCGCGCGCTTCAGGAGCACTTCGGCAACGGCTAGATTGCCGGCGTCGGCGGCGGCGCGCGCGCTTTCGACAAGGTCGTCGGCTTTCATGTCGGCCGGAGGGACAATGGCCTCCTGCGACCGTGCTCTCAACCGACAACTGCTGTGCTAGGTCGGCGCCTACTGCGCGGCGGAAGGACTCGTAGTCGGTAGCACGGGCGACCGGCAGATCATCCTGATGCAAGGTTAAGGTTCGGCTGGCGGTGAAAACTCCGCCCTGCAACTGATAGGCGGCGTCATAGTCCGCGTAATCGCGCTTGAGGGAAAATGCGAGCGGCGCGTGCGCCGTATACTTGGAGGGAAGTTCCAGCTTGATCTTGTAGGAATACTCGCCCTTCGGCCCGAGTTTCACAGGCTCCGCATCGGCATCGCTCTGATCGTCATCGACTTCCGGGAGACTGAACTGCACGAGCGGAAGGATGATTTGCGTTTTCTTCTTCGACCAGTCGAGGAAGTTCGGCTTGGATACGTCGTAAGAAATCGCGAACGGTTCTTTCGTCGCCGCCGGATCGCTCACGATCGAGATGAGTGATTTCACCGCCGAGGCCCGCGTTGATGTTGTCCGCGACACGCTGCCAATTCGATTCCGGAACACGGCGGAAGACGGAGCGCAGCAGCAATTCCTCGTCCCCGCGGAATTCGTAGTGCACGTGAGCTTCGAGCTTCCCGATGTCGTTGACCTTCCCGACGATCTCTGAACGCTCATAGTCGGGCATGGGCGTGTCAGCCGGAGTGTGGTTTCCAGATGCGGCGCCACTTTCGACGGCGGGACCATCGGGTGGGATCACCAGCGCGTGCTTGTTGCGCAAGGTATAGGCCAGCAAGCGGAACGGTGCAACCTCACTGGTCGTATCCATCCAGACTTCTTCTTTTCCCATCGGCAGCATGGTGATGACGTGATCGAACTGCGACGGAGAAGGAACATCGGGATCGAGTTTGCGGCTGGAGTTGATCAGGACAGAATCGGCGTGAAGCCCTTCGGCCTCGAGCAGTGATGCCAGCAGGGTGTGCTTGTCTTTGCAATCGCCATACTGATCATGAAGCACATCGGTGGCCGCGTGCGGCTGGTAACGGCCGACGCCCAGCGACAGACTCACATAGCGGAAATTCTTGGCGACAAAATCGTAGAGCGCTTCAGTCTTCGCAAGATCCGTATTCAGTCCCTTGGTCAATTCTTGCGCCTTGGCGCGGACATCGTTTGTTGGAGCGCGACGGTCTTTCTCAAGGTTGGCATACCAGCGGCCAATCTGCTCCCAGGACTCAAACGTGGTCAGTTGCACGTCGGGGCGATCGTCGTCGGCATGATGTTTCTTCTTCTTTTTGTCTTTGTCCTTGGCTTTGTCGTCGTCTTCGCGTTCAAGATGCGAGCTCGACCAGTGGTAAATGCGTCGGCCGTTTTCTTCCGTAATCTTGGGGTCCATCCCTGGCTTGCATTTGACCTTTAACGTTCGGCCAACGGGAACGTCGACGTCGAGCGTTTCGTCGAGATCAATGTTGCTTTTGTCGAATTCGTACTCCGTCCAGAATTGTCCGGCGGCCAGCGGGGTGTGAATCACCGTGACCATGTCATATTCCAGCACTTCGCCGGGCCGCAGTCCGGGAACAGTGATGTGCTTCTGGCGGTAATCAGTGTAGACAGGAGCTTCGTGCTCCAGGGGAGCGCTCAAGTCCTGCACGGCGTCGTCGCCGGCCTTCACGACTGTGCCATCTGCTTTCAGTACGCGGACGTACGGGATCTCAACCCGCTCGTTAGCGGAGTTGTAGCCCTCCTGCAATTGTCCCCACTGCTGGACGCCGGCTTCGCTTTGTACTCGAATGCGGGCGATGGTTTCCTTGCGCCCGGTTCCATCGGATTCAAAGCGATAGCGGGAGTGCATCTGCTCGATGACGAACGACTCCTGGGAATACTCGCGGTTCTTTCCTTCCGCCTTAGTCGAGTCTGTGGCGCTGGCTGCCTTTGCCGGGTTGGACGCATTCGGAGGCACAGGAGCGGACTGCTGCGCACCTGCAGCAATCGCGAGCACACAGCAAAACAGAGAGGGAAGGAAACGATCACTCATAATTGGAATGGGTCCTGATCTATTATCCCACGCAGTAGGGCGCACCGAGGGCATTCAACGAAAGCAGGAGTAACGACAGACTGAGGGAGACAACGTGGATGGTTATTTCGGAGCGGATTGACATTTTTCATATCATGACAAAAGTTTTTCTCAGTAATACTGTGATCCCAATCACATTTTGGGCTTGAGTCGCTGAAAATCCGGCGTAGAATCGCTCGCAGATAGTCTTGTTTCGCTACGACGCGAGGCAAGCGTGACGCATAACGTAATTGCGCCACGATCTTTCCGTCCGGAGGTTTGCATGGAAGATCGGGCCCCAGTCGTCTCTCCTACGGAGCAGTCCTCTACCACCACCACTTCAATGAGGCATCGCGAAGGCCGCGGAGCATGGGTTCTCACTGCTTACGGCGTCTCAGGCCTCGCGTTGTTTGGCGTACTAGCCTACTTCTTCTCGGACTTCATAGCTCACTAGTCCCAGACTGCAGTGGCGAACGGGCGCGCGCGTCCGCGGAAAAGTGGATGGGTGTCTTTGAAACGTCTTCGACTTCCCAACTTCGCAGTTTTTCGGCTTTCGTACACGTTGATCGCGCTCGAAATTCAACAGTTTTAGACGTGCTACAATGAGCGGCCTTGGATTGTTGCTTCGGCATCCGGCCAACCCCACACAAGGAATACGAGATTCACGGAACAAGCTGTGCCTAAGACTCCCACACACAGTGCGACGCCCGTCACTTATGCCGATGCCGGGGTCGACATCAGCCGCGCGAATCGTACCAAGCAGCGCATCAAGTATCTGGCTCACAAGACTTTTACGCGCGGCGTCCTGAGTGAAATCGGCGGTTTTGGCGGCTTGTTCGCCGTCGATAAGACGAAGTACGCGGACCCAGTGCTGGTGTCGAGCGTCGATGGCGTTGGCACCAAGCTTAAGATTGCCTTCGAGATGGACCTGCACTCGACTGTGGGCGCGGACTTAGTGAACCACTGCGTGAACGACATCGCAGTACAGGGCGCAGCTCCATTGTTCTTTATGGATTACCTGGCCACCGGAACTTTGGATCCATCGATTGCGGAGAAAGTTGTCGAGGGCATCGCCGACGCCTGCAAACATAATGGCTGCGCGCTGATTGGCGGCGAAACAGCAGAGATGCCGGGCTTTTATCCCGATGGCGAATACGACCTGGCGGGATTCATCGTGGGCGTGGTGGACCGCGAAAAGATCATCACCGGCAAAGACGTGCAGATCGGCGACATCATTCTGGGCTTGCCCTCGAACGGCCTTCACACCAACGGATATTCTCTCGCCCGCAAGTTACTCTTTGAGGTGGCACGCTACTCGCCTGAGACCTACGTAAACGAGATCAAGAATAAGGTGGGCAACGAACTGATGCGCACCCACAAGAGCTATTGGCCAGCTTTGCGAAAACTGATTGACGCCCAATGCGTCGCTGCACTGGCGCACATTACCGGCGGCGGCATCACCGAAAATCTGCCACGTGTGCTTCCCCGTGGAACCGCAGCGGCGATCGAACTCGGAACCTGGCCCGTACTTCCAATCTTTGAACACTTGCAACAGCTCGGCAATGTGCCGCAGGAAGAAATGTTGCGCACATTCAACATGGGGCTGGGAATGCTGCTGGTCGTGCCTTCGGCGAAATTCAAGAAGGCGCAATCGGTGCTGGAGCGCGTGGGCGAGAAAGCTTACACGATCGGACGCATCATCAAGGGTGAACGCAAAGTCACCTACAGTTGAGCGTCTTTCCCGCCACGGAGGCACGGAGCCACCGAGACGAACTGATCTTAATTTCGAGTGCCCCTCGGATCCAACACGCACCACCCCGCGGTATCTTCCCCGTTTTACTTTCCTTTGTTTTTCTACGTGCTTCCGTCTCTCCGTGGTGAATTATGATGTTCGCTTAAATGAAATCTCTCGGCATTCTCCTCTCCGGACGCGGGTCGAACTTCATCGCTATCGCGGACAGCATCGATGCGGGCCGCATTCCGGATGCCCGAATCGCAGTCGTCATCTCCAACAAGACGGATGCACCCGGAATTGGAACCGCCCGACAGCGTGGACTGAACGCGATCGTCATTCCATCGAAAGGCAAGCCGCGCGAGGAGCATGATCGCGAAGTCGTGGCCGCGCTCAAGCAAAACGGTGTGGAACTGGTCTGCCTTGCCGGGTACATGCGGCTGCTTTCTCCTTGGTTCGTGCAGCAGTTTCCGCAGCGGATTCTGAATATTCATCCGTCGCTATTACCTGCGTTTCCAGGACTCGAAGCCCAGGAGCAGGCATTCGCCTACGGCGTGAAGGTGTCGGGGTGCACCGTGCATTTTGTGGATGAGGAACTTGATCACGGCGCGATCATCGTGCAAAAGACATTGCCGGTGTTGGATGGAGATGACGAGCACAGTCTGGCGGCGCGCATCCTGGAACAGGAACACATCGCGTATACGGAAGCGATCAAAATCGTTTTGAGCGGGACTTTCAAAGTTACCGGGCGCAGACTGGTTAGAAATCAGAAGGCGGAAAGCGGGATGCCGAAGTAACAGTTTCTATGTAATTTGCTTCGCCATTTTCACGATCGCCAGCGACTCTCCATTGCCTAGCGGGACGAACTGGTTTTCCAATTCGGCATAGCCTTTGGCTTTGTAGAATTCCACGCCACTCAACGTTGCTCCCATTTCCAATCGCGTGAAACCAGCCTCTTTTGCAGCGTTTTCACACGCCTCAAGAATCATGCTGCCGATGCCGCGCCGCGCCCATGCCGGATGCACAAAGAGAGCGCGAATCTTGGCAGCGTCTCGGGAAGGATCGAGCAGAGAATCTTCGCGCCGCGCATATTGATCTCCGCCGTAGAGCGTTTTGCGTTTGCTCCATCCGCCGCAGGCGACGATCACAGGCTTGGTCTGCGAGAAGTCTTCCGCGACCAAATACGTTCCATCCGCAATCAGTTGGCTGTCGACGCCGTAGACCGACTGCAAGGCACCTTCAATCTGGCGAGGGGAATAGTCCGCGGCCTGCAGTCCGCGTACGGAGGCTTCGATAATCTCTCTCAGCCGTGGGACATCAGCCGAGATGGCTTTGCGTATGCGCACAATCATGGCAAGCTTCAGCGTAGTGGCATTCTAGCGCCACGATTCTGCTTCATTCCTTATAATGACCTTTCCCATGCCAACATTCGCGCCTGTCGACGAACAACTTACGTATCTCAAGAAGGGCTCCGCGGAGATCATTCGCGAAGCCGATCTTCGCGCCAAGCTGGAGAAGTCGCGCGCCACTGGCAAGCCCCTGCGAGTGAAACTCGGCATGGACCCGACCGCCCCCGATCTGCACCTAGGCCACACCGTTGTGCTGCGCAAGCTGAAGCACTTTCAGGATCTTGGGCACACGGCGATTTTTCTCATCGGCGATTTCACCGGGATGATCGGCGACCCGACAGGCCGTTCGGTGACGCGGCCTCCGCTGACGCGCGAGCAAATCGAGCAGAACGCGGAGACTTATAAAGCACAGGTGTTCAAAATTCTCGATCCTGCGAAGACGGTGGTCGATTTCAACCGGCGCTGGTTCGGGCCGATGAGCTCCGATGAGTTCGTCCGGCTCGCAGCGAGATACACGGTGTCGCAACTGCTCGAGCGCGAGGACTTTCACAAACGCTTTCAGGATGAGAAACCGATCTCTGTGCACGAATTGCTCTATCCGCTGGTGCAGGGATACGACTCGGTCGCGCTCGAAGCCGACGTTGAACTGGGTGGGACGGATCAGAAATTCAATCTGCTCGTCGGCCGCGAATTGCAACGCTCGTACGGCCAGGAATCGCAAGTTGTGCTGACGACGCCGATTCTCGAAGGTCTCGACGGCGTGCAGAAGATGTCGAAGTCTCTGGGGAATGCAATCGGCATCCATGAGCCGCCGCTGGAGATGTACGGCAAGGTGATGAGCATCTCCGACGAAATGATGTGGCGCTATTACGAGCTGCTGACGGATGTGCAGGTTGCCGAGATCGAGAAAATGAAGACGGGGACGCATCCGATGCAAGCGAAAAAAGATCTCGCGCGCAGGATCGTGGCGGACTTTCATTCGGCAGAAGCAGCTGCGAAGGCTGGGGAAGATTGGGCAAACGACTTCCAGAAGGGCGAGCAAGTCGCAGATAAGGTCGTCGTCCCTATCGGCTCAATTGAGGCGCTGAACGCGCAAGATCGAACCAAGCCACCTTGGGCGGTCGAAGAGGGACCGGTTAAGCATCTCTACTTGCCCAATGAGGAGGCCATCAAAGCCGATTGGAACAAACAGGTAGACGGCTTCTACAAGGTGAGGATTGCCAGAGTGGAAAAGCTGCTGTTGCAGCTTGGTCTGGTCTCGTCCATGACTGAAGCAAGCCGCAAGCTAAAGGAAGACGCAGTCACGATCAAGGACGAAAAAATGAAGGGGCGATATTTCGCGTTTGTGAGCATTCCGACAGAAGTGTACGTGAGGGTAGGGCGGAAGAAGAAGATTGCGTCAATAGTCCCTTAGAGCGGACCTGCCGGCATCGACTATGTGGGGACAGCCGCCCTCGGCTGTCCGGGCGAGCAAAGCTCGCCTCGCTTTTTGCTGAAGCAATTCCCAAACTAGAATTTCTGCTCGAATTTTTCTTGAGCTGAGCACAAGCTTTACCACTACCCTGCCTTACCATGCACAGCAGAGCTCCGCTCTGCCGGACAGCCGATGGCGGCTGTCCCCACATGATTCTCTATGCCGCAAGCTTTCTACCGTCGGCAACTTCCTCATCTTCAGGTCGATGACCGGCAGCATTTTGTAACGTTCTGCACCGACGATCGGTTGCTTCTGCCAGAGCACGTGCGCTCAGTCGTTCTGGGATGCTGCCTGCATGACAATGGAACGAGGTTCGATCTTCGAGTGGCCGTTGTCATGCCGGATCACGTGCACATGATCTTCACACCACTCATCGACTACGAGAGGATGGAGGTTTTCTCCTTGGCGAGGATCATGGATGGAATTAAGGGAGCATCAGCTCACAAGATCAATAAGGGTTTGGACCGCAGAGGAAGGCTCTGGCAGCCGGAATCTTTTGACCATGTATTGCGTTCGTCAGAGAGCTTGGATGCGAAGGTCGAATTCTTGTTGAACAATCCCGTCCGGCGCGGATTGGTTCGAAACTGGCGGGACTATCCGTGGATATGGAAGAAGACATTCGTCAACCCCTTCGCGCCGCCTGAGTTCTGATGAACTGACAGCGGAGCTTCGCTCTGCGGACAGCCGATGGCGGCTGTCTCCACATAACCCCTCCCCAGATCAGCAATTCTGCTACTCTCATCCGCGCGATGCGGGCCGCGGCCATTCTCGGGCTGGGATGTTCTCCTAAAGACCTGAAGCCTTTTCAAGGTGAAGCACCTGTCGAGTGGCGCATGGGAATGCCGGCATCGCCCGATGATGCCGACGTCATCTTGTTGTTCGGCGGCGACGGGACCATCCATCGGCACCTGGCACAACTCGTGAAGTTGCGGTTGCCTGTGCTCGTCGTACCCGCGGGAAGCGGGAACGATTTTGCTAGTTCGCTGAGATTGCGGCGCGTCAGTGATTCGCTGGCAGCCTGGAATCAGTTCTGCCAGGGCTCCTCAAACCTGCGTGAGATCGATCTCGGCGTTATCTCGCCGATCTATAACGGGGGACAGGCGCCGTCGTCGCCTCATTATTTCTGTTGCGTGGCTGGTGTGGGCCTCGACGGCGAAGTCGCTCGCCGCGCCAATAAGCTTCCTCGATGGCTGCGCGGACATGGAGGCTATGCGCTCACCCTCGTTCCCACCATCTTCACATTCGCGCCCTTCCGAATGAAAGTCTTGACGCCTGCAGAAAGCGACGCCAATACCGGTTCGCATTGGATAGTCCGGTGCGATCAGCCCACGCTACTTGCCGCTTTTGCAAACACCCCGGTCTATGGCGGCGGAATGAAGATCGCGCCCAAGGCGAAAATGGATGACGGCCTTCTCGACGGCTGCATCGTGGGCGGAGTCGATCCGCTTAGGCTCTTACGCTTGTTCCCAACTGTTTACAGCGGCAATCATCTCAACGTCCGCGAAGTCGGATACTTTCACGCCACTCGAGTGCGCATTGAAACGGACCAACCGCTCGATGTTTACGCCGACGGAGAGTATGTCTGCCGCACACCCGTGGAGATTTCGCTGCAACGCAAAGCCTTAAAAGTAATCGCCCCTACATCGTGATCGGCAGCAACCCGTCGAGCTTAGCTCGACCGGACAGCCGAGGGCGGCTGTCCCCACATCTCACCGCTGGTGCTAAACTTTCTTCATGTCTGAGCGACGCTCGCGCACACTGCTCTGGATTCTGATTGGCGGAGGAGCGTTCTTCCTCTTCGTGCTGGCCGTGTTTACGCTTGTCTACCTGACGCTGCACGCCAGCGGCACCCAATCCGGACTTGGCGGCTTCGGCGACCGCATCGGCGTGGTCGATCTCGACGGCGTTATTCTTTCGCCGCAACCGGTCGTGGACGAGCTCAAGAAATTTGGCGACGACTCCTCGATTAAGGCCATCATCCTGCACGTGAACTCGCCCGGCGGCGGCGTGGCGGCTTCAGAGGAGATCTATCGCGAAGTGAAGCGCATTCGCAGCGAGAAGAAGAAAAAGATTGTGGTTTCGATCGAGACCGTCGGCGCCAGCGGAGCATTCTATGTGGCTTCAGCCTCCGACAAGATTTACGCCGACGAGGGCAGCATCGTCGGATCGATCGGCGTAATTGCGCAATGGGTGAATTACGGCGATTTGTTGAAGTGGGCCAAGCTCAAAGACGTCGTCATCAAGACCGGAGAATTCAAGGATACGGGCAATCCCGCGCGCGATTTGACTCCGGCGGAGCAGGCCTACATGCAGTCGCTGATCGACAACATGTTCGGACAATTCATTAAAGCGGTGGCCGATGGTCGCGGGCTGAAATACGACGACGTGAAGTCCATAGCCAACGGAAAAGTGTGGACCGGCCAGCAGGCGCTTTCGATGAAGCTGATCGACAACGTCGGCGATTTCCAGACGGCGGTCGACGACACCGCGAAAATGGTGAATATCAAGGGCGAGCCCACGTTGGTACGGCCCGAACGGGACCGCCGGACGTTGATGGATCTGCTGCTTGGGGACGTTTCGCAATACCTGCCGAGCCGCGAAAAGCTGATGGAGCAGCAGGTCGGCTTCTACTACCTCTGGAAATAGGCGGAATTGGGCTCTCGGTGGCTGTGGTCGCTCTTTCGCAGTGCAGATCGAGACCCTCGAACCCGCGTCCCAAGACCGTAACTTGCATCCAACCCCTGAAATTTGAGAAGGTTATAGGTGCTCGCGGGCGACCGGGTTGAGTTCAGTCCCACCTGTGATTCCGAGTGAGCCGCAGAACTCAGTTTTTTTGAATGTGAAAGATTTGGTTCGAGGGGGGCGTTATGACAAAAGCGGATCTGATCGACGAAGTCTCGCGTTTAGCAGAACTTACGCGCAAAGACAGCGAAGTGATCGTAGAAACGATCTTTGATAGCGTGGTGCGCTCCCTGCGTGCAGGAGACAAGATCGAGATTCGCGGCTTTGGCAGCTTCCGCACCCGCCAGCGCAAACCGCGTGTCGGACGCAATCCCAAGACCGGCGAGCGCGTGGAAGTTCCCGCGAAGAAGATTCCATTCTTCAAGCCGAGCAAGGAACTCAAAGATTTGGTCAACGTGACCACAGCGGCGCCGCCAGCGAGTTCTGCGCCACCGCCGGCTTCCCTGCCTCCAACGGCATAACCTAATTCAGAACAGTTAGTTGACCAACCGGCCAACAAACCGTCAGAGCCTCGTATTTTGGAAACTTGAGGGGCGGTCCTCCTACGGCTTCTCGCGCAAATATAAGTCCGCCACCTTCAACGCCAGTTCTTCGGGATTAACGTCCGACCGGTTCGCGAGCACGATAATTGAGAGATTGTCGTCGGGAAAGCGCTGGATCGTGGTTCGAAACCCGATGGTTTCACCATCGTGCGACATGCGGGTGTGACCTTTATACGGAGCGAGAAACCATCCAAAGCCGTAGCTCACGGGCGAGCCATCGGGAAACTTTGCGGGACCGGCGGCAAGTTGCACTGGAGTCAATGCCGGCTTCATCTCGGATTCGCTGAGGAGACCGTGCTCGCGAAGAGCCCGATCCCACTTCGCTAGATCGTCGATCGAAGAATAAATTCCCCCGTCGCCCAGGACGGCTGAGGTTGGGCTCTGATCGGTCTGGCGCCACACGTTTTTTTCTCTCGTATGGCCGTAGGCACGGCGGGGTACCTCGTTCTTTCCCTTTTCAAAGGCAAGCGTATCGTTCATCTTCAACGGCGCAAAGATTCGTTCGTGAAGAAACTCTCCGAACGGTTTGCCCGAGACCTTCTCCACGATCATCGCTAGCACCGCGTAGCCGGAGTTGCTGTACTCCCACTTCGAGCCGGCAGGAAAATCTCCGGCAGACTGCTGTTCGAGCAACTTCAACACGCCTGCATCGAGAATCTGGGGAATCTTGTCTTCGGGCGTGTTGGGATATTGCTTCACCAGGATGTCTTCGTAATCGGGCAACCCGGATGTATGGTTCAGCAAATTGCGAACGGTGATGGACTTTCCGTACACAGGGAATTCTGGAAAGATGCCGGTGAGATGGTCGTCATAGCTCAGCTTGCCGTCGTGCACGAGAAGCATGATGCACATGGCGGTGAACTGCTTCGTGAAAGAGGCAAGGCGAAAGTTGGTTTGTGCATCGATGGGATGAAGCGTTCGAAGATCGGTGACGCCGTATCCTCGGCGAAACACTGGCTTGCCATTACGCACGACAAGGACTGCGGCGCCGGGTGCGTTGTTGGATTTGAGCGGGGCGAAGACGGCGTCGATCTGAGATGACGAAACCTGGGCGGACGAAGAAACGGAGAGAGCTAGCGCCAACAGAATTGTCGATCTCATCTATTCCCGGATTCCCGCGACTCCCATCATTCGACCGGTCTTGCCCTTCTCTGCACGATAGGAAAACAGGAGTTCTGGATGGCAATTGGTGCAGAGCGGAGAGGTTTCGATATTCTTCTTCGATACTCCAGCTGCTAGCAACTGTTGGCGGTTGGCTTCGACCAGATCGAGATAGATCGTCTTCGGCAATTCGCTGTGACCGGGAGCGCGAGCGGTCAGGAACAATAGCGGATACTTTTCGCGCACTGGATCAGAATCTTTCACTTCTCGGAAAAGGCTCGCCCCATATTCAAACTGCGATTCGAACTTGATCCGTACTTCTTCACCCACGGCGTAACAACAACCTTGAATGCCCGGACCGATCGCCGCTTTCAAATCGCGAGGCCGAGTGCCGAAGCAGCGATGCATCTCTCCTACGCCCTTCTCGACAATGCGCTGCACCGTGCCGCGCCATCCCGCGTGAAAAACGCCGGCAGCGTGGCGCTTCGTGTCGACCAGAATAACCGGCAGGCAGTCCGCGGTCTGAATCGCAAGCAGCAGATGTGGAGTTGCCGTTATCAAGCCGTCCCCGGTCAGCGGCTCTCCGGGAACCGAGTCAACACAGCGGATGATGTCGGAATGAATCTGCCGCACAGTGATGAGAGGCCAGAACGAATCGCGGGACTTCGGCATACGCCGTCGCTTCACGGCACCCAGTTCTTCCAAGAATGCGGTGCGATTGCGTTCTACCGCGGCACGCAAATCGTCTTTGGTAAAGCCAAGATTCAAGCTGCCCTTCCCATAAGCGCGCGAAGATCCGCTGGCGCGGGTGGAGAAGCCGTGAATGAGCCACCGAATCCGGCTCAAATGGGGCGTACGGACAATGTTGAGTTTAGTTTTGCTTGGTACCCTGGTCAGCACCCGTCTATGTTACTTGAAGAGGCGGCCTGGAGCGGACCCTGTCCGTTTGCTCCTGCCGACAGCCTCCGCTATAGTTTTATTCATGTTTGGAAACTTCTCCGCCACCGATCGCTGGACCAAAAAGCAGGTGCACTGCGTCTACCAGGCTCAGATTGTGGCCATCGCCACAAGGCATGCCGATGCTGTCGACTACAAGTTCCTGGTCGATGGCCGCAAGGTCTGGGTGGCGCTGCCCCATCCCGCATGGGTGGAGTATCACAAGCGTACCGGAACGATGATTACCGACTCGCTGGGCGTGGAAATCGCGGGACACTACCTGAAGTCTGCGCTGGAAGCCGGCGAAGGCGTTGGACGTGAGATGTATTCGCTGACAGTGGAAGAAACGTTGAAGCACCTCGACGCTGCCGTCGCCGAAATGCAAGCCCAACCCGCATAGCTGAATCCTCTCGCAAGCCACCTCGACATCTGCTATCGTTCCATCCTCAAATCCGTCCAACGGACCAAAGCCAGACGCCTGCGCGGAGGATTCATGTCCACAACTCTCTCGCCCAGCCCCGAGGTTGCCAGCGCTCGTTCTGTTTCCGCTGCCGGAAGAATCGACGCCATCGATATTCTGCGAGGGCTGGTCATGGTGATCATGGCGCTCGATCACACGCGCGACTACTTCTCGCATCTTCGCTTTGAGCCGGAAAATCTCGCCCGTACATGGGCTGCGCTCTTCTTCACTCGTTGGATTACGCACTTCTGTGCCCCGCTCTTCTTCTTTCTCGCTGGCACAGGAGCATTTTTCTACGGCCGCCGTCGCACAGCCTCCGAACTCAGCCGATTTCTCTGGACGCGCGGACTCTGGCTGATCGTGATCGAGTTCACAGTTGTCGGTTTCGCGTGGGCGTTTCAGTACCCATTTGGCATCTTTGGCGTGATCTGGGCGCTGGGAGCTTCGATGGTCCTGATGGCTGCACTCGTCCGGCTTCCGGTGCGATGGCTGGCAGCGCTGTCTGTACTCGTGATCGTGATGCATGATCTGTTCGACCATATTCGTCCCGCGCAATTCGGTTCGCTCGGATGGGTGTGGAAGTTGCTCCACGTTCGTGGATTTTTGCAAATGCCGTTTAACATTCCGGAGTTCGTGCTGTTCCCGATCATCCCATGGGTCGCGGTCATGGGCGCCGGCTATGCATTCGGCACCATCTTTGCGCTCGAACCGGAACAGCGACAGAAAATCACGCTGCGCCTCGGGATGGTTCTTACACTGGCTTTCATCCTGCTGCGAGCAACTAACATTTACGGCAATCCTCCAGCGGGATTGGGCGGGGTATCGCAGGGCGATTGGTACATCCAACCCACGATTGAAAAAACGGTGATCCTGTTCTTTGACGTTGAGAAGTACCCGCCGTCGCTTCAGTATTTGCTCATGACGCTGGGGCCGTCGCTATTGCTTCTTTCGTGGCTCGACAAGCGGAGTTCAAGGCATGCGAGGTCTGGCGTGGAATCCGCTCTTCTGATCTATGGCCGCGTCCCCTTGTTCTTTTACGTTCTGCACATTTATCTGATTCATGCGCTCGCCGTCGCTATGGCACTGCTTTTCCACCAGCCATTCCACTGGCTGCTGCAGGGCGCATTTTTCCTCAACGACATTCCGTTTGGATACGGCCACAATCTTCCATTCATCTACCTAATGTGGATAACGGCCGTGGCCGTCCTCTATCTGCCGTGCCGCTGGTGGGCAGATCTGAAGAAGCGACGTAAGGATTGGTGGCTAAGCTATCTGTGATTGAGGGCGCACGGGAGATTCGGAAGATAGAGACCACGAATAAGCTTTAGATCACAACCGCTTCTTTGTATTCTCCGAAGACGCGCCGCATTGCGTCGGAAATCTCTCCGACTGTGGCGCATGCTTCTACGGCGGTAAGAATCCGGGGCATGACATTTGCGCCGGATCGCGCAGCCTCTTCCACTCCAGCTAGGGCCACTTTGCAAGAACCAGCATCGCGGTTCGCTCGCAGGGCACGGACGCGCTCGATCTGCCGTGGCTCAAGCGCAGGATCAATGCGCTGAATCGGGATCGATTTTTCTTCTTCGACTTCAAACCGGTTCACGCCGACGACTACCGCTTCTTCGTTGTCGACTCGCTGCTGGTATTCGTAAGCGGCGTTTTGAATTTCCTGCTGCACGAATCCGCGTTCAATGGCCTTGAGCATTCCGCCGAGCACTTCGATCTTGCCCAAATATTCAGCCGCGCGGCTCTCGATCTCGTTGGTTAGACTCTCGACATAGTACGACCCCGCCAGCGGATCGATAGTCTGTGGTGCACCGGATTCGTACGCAATTACCTGCTGCGTCCGCAAGGCGATGCGCGCCGCCTGCTCCGTCGGAAGCGCTAAAGCTTCGTCGTAGGAATTCGTATGCAGAGATTGCGTTCCGCCCATCACGGCAGCGAGTGCCTGGATCGCGGTGCGGACGATGTTGTTTTCCGGTTGCTGCGCGGTCAGCGTCGACCCGGCAGTCTGAGTGTGGAAGCGCAGCATCCACGAGCGCGGATTCTTTGCCTTGAAGTGCTCGCGCATGATGCGCGCCCACATGCGTCGCGCGGCGCGGAACTTCGCAATCTCCTCCAGAAAATTGCTGTGCGCGTTAAAGAAGAACGACAACCGTGGCGCGAACTTGTCGATGTCGAGTCCGGCCTTGATCGCAGCCTCCACGTAGGC
This sequence comes from uncultured Acidobacteriota bacterium, assembly GCA_963793945.1. Lineage (GTDB taxonomy): Bacteria > Acidobacteriota > Terriglobia > Terriglobales > Acidobacteriaceae > Sulfotelmatobacter. The sequence goes on from CAWCCE010000013.1 coordinate 165,432, forward strand.
CATTCCATTTCCGAGCGTGAATGCGACCTCCTGCACGGCCGTCGATCCTGCTTCTCGCATGTGATAGCCGGAGATCGAGATCGTATTCCACTCAGGAACGTTTTCATTCGTCCATGCGAACATATCGGTAATGACGTGCATCGCCTGTTGCGGTGGATAAATATACGTCCCACGCGCGATGTATTCCTTCAGCACATCGTTCTGCACAGTGCCCGAAAGTTTGCGGACATCGGCGCCCTGCCGCCGCGCCACCGCCACGTATAGAGCCAGCAGAATGGACGCCGTGGCATTGATCGTCATCGACGTAGAGATTTTTGTCAGATCGATGCCGTCGAAGAGCCGCTGCATGTCTTCGATCGAATCAATCGCGACGCCAACCTTTCCGACTTCACCCGCAGCGAGCGCATGATCCGAGTCCATTCCGATCTGCGTCGGCAGGTCGAACGCCACCGACAGCCCGGTAGTACCGTTAGCCAGTAGATATTTGTAACGCTTGTTCGATTCCTCGGCGTCGCCCATGCCGGCGTACTGGCGCATAGTCCAGAGGCGCCCGCGATACATGGTGGCCTGCACGCCGCGAGTGAACGGATATTCTCCCGGATACCCAACTTCGCTTTCGTAGTCGGCGCCTTTGAGATCGGCGGGAGTGTAGAGCGGCTTTACCGGAATGTGGGAGGAAGTTTCAATCTCAGCGGGACTAGCGGATGCACTACTCAACTTCTGGGTCATCGGCTTTCACCAAACGAAGCTGGGACGCTCTTGAAAGCGATCACTGACGCTGGCTCTTTCTTCGCACTCTCCAAAACGAACTCAGCCCGAACCAGGCAAATGTCACGGAAAAGAGCATCGCAACTCCGGCGCGGCCTGGCCCCACGTGTCCTGCGTGATATTTCGCATATTCCTTCCACGCAGCACCACCGAAGCTGAGGGACATGATGAGGAAGACGACTCCGGTCACCTCGAGCCACAACTGATGCATGACATGGCCGAAGGAACGTGCCGTGGTACGCGCAGCGCTCATCACTGCGCTGAACGTGCGGCTGCGACCGGCTTGCTGGCTCGCGACCCGCGCGACCGCTCCCACTTTGCGCCAGGTGGAAACTTTGCTCACGATCTCGATTTTAACAGCCTGCGGCGCTACAATGACGCAACTCTGAGAGGCAGCGAACCGTTCTTCTGCCTGGGGCATCTAAAAGGGTGAGCGAACATGCAGACTTCCGCGCCCGATCTCGATCAACTTAAATCCCGCATGAAGGCCACGTGGATGGCCGGTGATTTCGCTCAAATCGCCCACTATAGCGCCCATGAGGCGGCAAATTTTGTCGGCCGGATTGGAATCACTCCTGGTTCCAAAGTTCTCGACGTAGCGTGCGGGACAGGCAACACGACCATCCCTGCGGCCAAAACCGGCGCCTCAGTGACCGGAGTGGATATCGCCACGAACCTGCTGGAGCAGGCGAAAACGCGAGCGGATTCTGAGAAACTGAAAGTTCAATTTCAGGAGGGCGACGTTGAAGAGTTGCCCTTTCCCGATCACAGTTTTGACGTAGTCCTGAGCATGTTCGGTGCAATGTTCGCTCCGCGTCCGGAAAAGGTCGCTGCTGAATTGATTCGCGTCTGCAAGCCGGGCGGCGTCATCTCGATGGCGAATTGGACGCCTGAAGGTTTCGTCGGCAAGACGTTTCACGCAACCGCCAAAATGGTGCCGCCACCGCCTGTGCCTGCGCCCGTGCTTTGGGGAGATGAATCGGTGGTTCGGAAGCGCCTCGGGAACGGTACGAAACAAGTGACGTGCACACGTCAGAACGTTCATTTCGTATATCCATTCACGCCTAAGGAGACAGTCGATTTCTTCCGCAAGTATTTCGGCCCGACTCAAATGGCATTCTCACGATTAGATGAAGAGGGTCAAAAAGTTTTCGCGGAGCAAATGGAATCCTTGTGGGCAGAACACAATACCGCGAAAGACGGAACAACCGCGGTGAAGGGTGAATATCTCGACGTACGCGCGATTCGCGCCTGACGCGGGAAAGTGGTAACTTGAATTTTAGCTAGGGGGGCTCAGTGGATCCACAACTCAAACAACTCATGAAAGAGCTCGGCGACGCCATCAACGAATCTCTTTCCGACTCTGAGCAGATCTCTGAAGTCGTATCCCGCATCAAAGAAGGCGGATACGATATCTTCCTGGTCCTCGAAGCGACCATTGGCGTCAGCAAACAGGGTGAGAAGAGTTCCGATAAGACCTCTCTGGTTTCCACGCTCTCTACAAATCCTGAGTTCAAGATCAACGATCAGGATTTGAAGTTTCTGAAGTCGCTGCGCATCAAGATCGACGAAGAGAAGAAATAAACAGGTCGAAAAAGTTCCTGATCTCCGGATTTAGAAAAGCAGATCAGTCCGCCAGGATCTGATTGAGTACCTGCTCCACGGCGCGATCCGCCTCAATAATCGAGGATTTGTGATCGGGCATTCCCGAAAGATCCACGTTAGCAAAGGCAATTCTTCCGAACGGTACTGCTCGGAGAACCTCTCCTGGTGCGGGTTTGCCGTCCTTCCCAAAATAGAAGCCCGGGGCCGGACTTGCATAGGCGTGCCCCCAACGGTTCAGGATGATCCCCGCGATATCTCGCTTTGCGTCGAAACCCGACGCCGCGAACATATCAGTAAATTGCTGCCGAATCTGCCTCTCGTATTCGCGAAACGGCGTTGAAATCATTTCTGCGCGGCCCAGGTGTCCTTGATCCTCGGCGGTACGACCTGGATGCGGGTAGAGTACTTTGATGGTGAGCACCACGGGAGAATCAGGGCCAATCGTCGGCGAGTCCGTACCGCAGAGCGCCAGTTTCCTGATCTGCACATAGCTTCCCATGCCTTCGAACCACTGGCATCCCGAGATTCCCATTTTGTAGAGAAATCGCCAGTTTCTCACGGCGACGTTCGCCACCATGCAAGGCGAACGGTAGAACTGCGCATACGCCCCTTTGCGGTCATCAGGTAGATCGCGCACGATGTGCTTCGTCGTCCAACTCCCACCCGCCATCACGACCGAGCGCGCTTTCACGCGATAGGTCTTTCCGCCGCGTGTGTAAGCGATGGTCACAGACCCTGACTTCGCCGGATCGCCATCGTGTTTAACCCAAACTGCGGTCGAACCCAATCGGAGTCGAACGGGCGCTCCGGGGCGATCGAGTGCAGAGAAATTGATAGTGCCGCGGCACACGTTTTCAATCGAACTTACGCCCGCAATCGATTCCGGAATCATCGTTTTCACGATCAAGCGTGCGATCCCACTATTGCCGTCGGGAAACATCTGGTTCTCGTCTTCTTCGAACGTACCGAGAGCGTTGAAGGCGTATGCCGTGTAGGCCGAGAGTGCATCGGGACCAAGGCCGAAGGCGCTCCCTTCATCAAAGAGAAACGTTCGGACGGTTTCGCGGCTGATGCTGTGGCTCTCGATCAGGTAGTCCTCGAGCGTCATCGTATCGAGCCGGCGTGAAAGGGCGTCACCGCGATACTCCGGTGCTTGCACTTTCGTTGGATCGGGCGATTGATAGCGAAGCCACTCCTCCTTGGCCTTGTCTGAAATCGGAGCCCCTTCCAACTTTTTGCTCCACGGATCGGTCAGCCATATTCCTTGTGGTCGCCCGAATTTCGCGCCGAAGTACAAACCGTAAGGCGCAGAGCCCAGATATGGCGTGCGTTCCAACCGTATCTCAGGTTCCGGGCTGTTCCATTTCTGATACTCCAGGTGCATGGGTTTCAGGCCGATCGATTCATAGAATCGCGCGATAAAACTGTGCAAATAGGGAATCTGAAAAAGTGCCGAGCCTTGATGCGCAGTCAATGGGCGCCCGTCGACCAGAAACTCATTGCGCTTGGCCTCGCCACCGAAAATGGGATGATTGTCGATCACGAGGCAGGTCTTTCCTCCTCCGCCCTTGCGTTGAAAGATCAGAGCAGCGGCGAGTCCGCTGATGCCTCCACCAACAACGACGCAATCGAAAGTTTCGCCCGTGTCGACTAAGTCAGAAGGAAGACTCTCGAAGACTCCGTCGCGAATCTGATGGCCGGCCTCGAGGACTGCGGCGGTGTTGCCGTTGCAGTTTGCGTAATCACCGACGCCGCCATAGCCAGTCCAATCAGTGTTCTCCGATCCAGACGAATTTTCTTTCGACTGTGCGAGCAGCTGCGCAGGTGACACAGGATTGAGTAGCAGCCCGCCGGATGCCAACAGAGACGAGTTCAGGAAGTCTCGGCGCGTGATATTCCCATCGAGACCGAGAACCTTATCTGCTGGTGAATCTCCAGCCGGTCCATAGCTGCTACGCGATTTGTCGTACGGGTCGATTTTCACGTTCTTCCTCAACTTGCCCGCGCGCCGAAATCTCATCGGGCATTGTCCAGCATTATATGTTTCCTGAGAATTTGCGGACTCCCGGCAACCTTGCGCTCCTGTGCTACCATCTACTGTTTTCTTTTCACATCTGCCGTGTGAGAAGCGCAAGTTTGTAATGAAGTAGCGTCGGGATCTGAGGGGCCGGAATGAAAGACACTCTTGGGGTTCTGTTGGCAGGCGGCGCGGGTGAACGACTCTACCCTCTCACTCGTGATCGAGCAAAGCCCGCAGTCACATTCGGCGGCATCTACCGCATCATTGACGTCACTCTTTCCAATTGCCTTAACTCCGACTTGCGCAAGGTCTACATCCTGACGCAGTACAAGGCGCTTTCTCTGAACCGCCATATTCGCGAAGGGTGGAACATTCTGGGCCGCGAAGTCGGAGAGTTCGTCGAAGTCCTTCCTCCCATGAAGCGCGTAAGCGATCAGTGGTATCAAGGCACAGCCGACGCTGTTTATCAGAACATTTATTCCATCGGCTCCGAGCAACCGAAGCGTGTGCTGATTCTTTCCGGCGACCACATCTACAAGATGGACTACGGCAAGATGCTCACGCAGCACGAGGACTCGGGCGCCGACATCACGCTTGCCACGATCCAGATCGATCCCAAGGAGACATACCAATTCGGCGTGGTCGATGTCGACAACGAAGGCCGAATCCGCGGCTTCCAGGAAAAGCCAAAAGTCACGACTCTGCGCTCTCCTCTGAATCCAGAAAAAGTCGCGGGATCGATGGGCGTTTACCTCTTTAATGCCGACGTGCTCATTCCCGTGTTGCTGAAAGATGCCGAAGATCCGAAGTCGAGCCACGATTTCGGCAAAGACATTCTGCCGAAGATGGTTGATGACTACCGCGTCTATGCTTTCGACTTCGTCGATGAGAACAAAAAAGAAGCCCTGTACTGGCGCGACGTCGGCACGCTCGAGGCCTATTACGAAGCGAACATGGACATCGTCTCGGTGTCACCCATCTTCAATCTGTATGACGAAGAATGGCCGATCCGCACGCACCAGCGCCAGTATCCTCCCGCGAAATTCGTCTTCGCAGAATCCGGACGTACCGGCACCGCACTCGACTCCATCGTCTCGAACGGATGCATCGTCTCCGGCGGCGTTGTTAAGAATTCCGTGCTCTCGCCCGACGTGCGCGTCAATTCCTATTCTGAAGTGGAGGATTGCATCCTGTTCTCGCACGTGAGCGTCGGACGCCGCTGCCGCATTCGCAAAGCCATCCTCGATCGTGACGTGCACATTCCCGAAGGCACAACCATCGGCTACGACGCCGAGGCCGACCGCCAGCGATACTTCGTCACCGAGAGCGGCATCACCGTCGTGACTCGCGACTATTCGTTGTTCGAGAATCCCGTGACGGTGGATTACTTCACTAGCGAATAGGACGCGACGGAACGAGCGGCGACTACTTTGTCTTTCCTGCATAGCCCGCTTTTGTTCCAAAACGAACTGCCCAACAAAATCGATATTGCAGTCTCAACCTATTCCGTTCATTACAGTTACCGACCTCTAGGTTACGGCGCGGAATCTTCCTTGAAACTACTAATGGCCCGTTTTTGCTATTGACTCACTTAATACGGCGCTCATAATCGCTGGGGGATTCACTATCTTCAGATTCCTGGGGCGACTTTCGTGACAGAACGGTGTTCCTTCTTACGCCTCCCGGTTCTCAACTGTCGGAGCGTGAAACCCAATCACCAACCTCGTTTTCAAGGAGCGGTATCCATGAGAAGTACCCGCAAGAATCAGCTGAAGCTTGCACTCACTGGGGTTTTGACCGGTGTGTTGTTAGCCTTTTTCGCATTGCCGGTCGGCGCACAGCCGGTCGATGAAACTCACCCAGCACCCAGCCGAATGATCATCTACGACTCGGCACACGAAGTCACGATTAACGGCACGGTGAAGTCCGTTCTGGCCAAGCACGTCGCTGGCAGTCCGGCAGGTATGCACCTTTTGGTGACCGGCGCGCAAGGAACAGTGGACGCTCATGTTGGCCCATTCGTTCCCAAGACTGTCCGGCAGGCACTGCACATGGGACTTCCGCTGGAGATGGTTGGATCGATGACCACCGTTCGCGGCAAGCAATTCCTCCTGGTCCGGCAGCTGATTTACGGCGGACAAACGATCACCGTCCGCAACGCTCGTGGATTCCTGTTGGCGCCAGCTAGATCGTCTCTGGATCCAAAACCGAAGAACAACAGCAAGCTGAACGTTAGCGGGGGTGGACTGTGAGATATATCCAGGCGATTTCGACAACTCTGGCCGTCTGCATGATGGCCGCGCTGGTAGCTTGCAGCTCCGGCAGCAGCAGTTCCACCGGCGGTGGCGGAGGAGGGACCACCCCGATTAGCGTTGCACTTACGGGTGCGCCGGCCAGTCTCGCCGCTAGCGGCACTGCTTCGATCACAGCCACTGTCAGCAACGATTCAGCAGCCAAGGGCGTTACCTGGAGCTGCACCCCAGCATCTTCTTGCGGCTCATTTAACCCCACGGCCACGGCCAGCGGGACCGCAACCACGTATACCGCGCCAGGAGCGGCAGGTTCGGTCGTCGTTACCGCAACATCAGTGAGCGACACGACCAAGACTGCCAGCGCTACGATCAGTGTTACCGTCGCTCAGGTTAGCCTCGCCGACGGAAACTACGTATTCGCACTGGCGGGCAATGACACGGCTCCAACGTTCTACAACGTCGCCGGAGTATTTACGGTGAGTGGCGGAATCATTACTGGTGGCGAGCAGGACTTCGTGGACGGCAACAACACCGATCTGCATGACGCCATCAACCCAACAGGTAGCAACTACACGACAACAACCGACGGGAACCTTCAGCTTACGTTGACTACTTGCTTAGGCACGGTCTGCACGTCTGTGGACCCCGTTATTGGTGGCGGAACCGGAATCGAGACGATCAACGGTTCAGTGGTTTCTACTTCTACCTGCGGCACGGCAGGCGGTCCGTGCAGGGCACGACTAACGGAGTTTGATACTTTCGCCACCTCAACCGGCACGCTGGACCTGCAGGACAGTACCGCAGCCGCCACCGCTCCCGCCGGAACATATGCCATGGGGATTGAAGGGGGTGAAATCGCGATCGGAGGCATCCTTAATATCTCTGGTACGTCGGTCTCGACTACCGGAACCGTCCTCGACTTCAACCTGGCCGGGGTGCCATATGCTGCTCAAACAATCACCACGGGTTCGGTCTCGGCGCCGGATGCAACGGGCCGGTTGCAAATATCCGTCACTCCCACCGATACCACAGACCTCCCTGTTGTGAACCTAGCGGCATATATCGTGGATTCCTCCCGCATTGACTTGATGGCGGCAAGTGCACCGCTAGGTGGGATCGCATATTCCCAGAACACAGGAAACCTCGGCGTCTCTGGTAATAGCTACGTTGCGGGATTGACCGGGTTCGACGGACTTGGTCTGTTCGAAGCAGCTGGCGTGTTCACGATGGGGTCAACAGGTACCGTCACCGGCACGATCAGTAGTAACGACGGAGGGAACAATCAGTCGCCTGCCTCGGCTATCTCAGGTGCAACTTACGTGGCGGACGCAACCAACCTCGGCCGTTACACGATCACAGGAGTGACGTATACGACCGCGGCCACCACAACCGTCACCCTGAACATGCAGCTCTACGTGGATGGCAATGGCAATGCAGTGTTGCTGACGATGGATGCCGCGGATGTCCTGGGTGGTGTGGGCTACCTTCAAACCCCGAGTGCCAGCTTCAGCGGCAACTACGCCATGGCTGACACAGGAGCTGATGTCGCGGGCGGTTTCCCACTCAACGCCGTCGGGCCCGTTGCGACCGGGAGCGGAACTTTCTCTGGTTTCGCCGATGTTAACTGGTTTGGCACTTCCGCTCCAACCCCTGATGTAACCGTTTCCGGCGCGTTCACCGCTCCTTCGGGCGGCGTCTCCACCGGTACCGGCAATGCAATCACAGGTCTAGATGCGACAACCCCCGCGAATGCAGATGCGTTTGACTATTACGTGGTCGATTCGACCAAGGTTATAGCCATCGACGTAGACGGGAATTTATCCCAGCTCGACCTAGTGTTTTTCGAGGTCATGGACTAGAGCGACCGCAAATTGTGTTTTCAGTGGCGCACTTCGGTGCGCCACTTTTTTATTCGCGTTCCCCGAAACGATCCCCCTTCCCACCGCACTATCTCTCCAGTTGCGGCAATTGCCTATTTGCGCAGTGCCGATTATCCTTGCCCAACTTAGGACGGGGCTGGCGGATGATTGGGGAACGTCTGTCGCATTACCAGATCGTGGAGCGGATCGGCGCCGGCGGCATGGGCGTGGTGTACCGCGCGCACGATGAGCAACTCGACCGCGACGTCGCAATCAAAGTTTTGCCCGCGCGCGCCCTCGCCGACGACGCTGCCCGCAAACGCTTCCGCAAAGAAGCCCTTTCTCTTGCCCGCCTGAATCATCCCAACGTCGCAACCGTGCATGAGTTCGGAAGCCAAGGCGATATCGACTTTCTGGTGATCGAGTACATCGCCGGAATCACTCTCGATGCGAAGCTTGCCCGAGGGCCGCTGGCTCCGACCGAAGTCATTCGACTCGGCGTTCAACTCGCTGCAGGGCTGGAAGGTGCGCACCGCGAAGGCGTCGTTCACCGGGACCTGAAGCCGGGCAACCTGCGCCTGACGACGGACGGCCGCTTGAAGATTCTGGACTTCGGTCTGGCCCAGTTGATGCCTCATGCCAGTGATCAAGGAATGACTGCGACCATCACGCAATCGCAGGAAACCAGCGGCACCTTGCCCTATATGTCTCCTGAGCAATTGAGCGGAGAGATGGCTGATGCGCGCACCGATATCTGGGCCGCCGGCGCCGTGCTCTACGAAATGGCGACAGGCAAACGCCCGTTTTCGCAGACGGTGCCGGCTCTGCTGATCAACTCAATTCTGAATCAGACTCCGGAAGCCCAAGCAAGCTCAATCCCGCCATCCCAACGTCACTGGATACGGTGATCGTGAAAGCAATGGCGCGCGATCGGGCTCAGCGCTACCAGTCCGCCGCCGAGTTGGGCGCAGACCTGGAGCGGCCGCAAGCTCTCACATCGGCGGTGGTCCCCACAGTGCGCCAGAAGCGCCGCCTCGCGCCGATCCTTGTGCTCACTGCCCTCGTGTTGCTCTTAGCTGCGGGAACATATTTCGTTCTGCATGGCGGCAAGAAACCAGTCACAACGGCGACAGTCAATCGCCGGCGATCCGTGGCTGTGCTCGGCTTCAAAAATCTATCCGCCAACCCAGAGAAGTCGTGGCTCTCTACGGCAATTTCGGAGATGCTGACCACCGAACTCAGCCAGGGAGACCAACTGCGAACGATCCCGGGAGAGAGCGTGGCTCAAATGAAAGCCAGCCTCGCCTTGCCCGACGCCGACAGTTTCAGCCAGGAAACTCTGACACATATCCGGCAAAATTTGGGCAGCGACGACGTGGTACTTGGGTCCTACTTGCCTCTCGGCAACGGACAACTTCGCCTCGACCTCCGCCTGCAAGACACCGCTGCGGGAGTAACTCTGGCTTCGGTATCGGAAAAAGGCAACGAGTCGGAGATCGACAGCCTCGTCAACCAGGCAGGCGCCGAATTGCGCGCCAAGTTAGGCGTGGGCTCATTATCGGAGACGCAAACGGCTGTTGTGCGCGCGTCGTTGCCGTCGAATCCCGAAGCCGCGCGACTGTATTCAGAAGGGCTGCAGCGCCTTCGTTTATTCGACGCCCTGGGCGCGCGCGCGTCGCTGGAAAAAGCTGCACAACTCGCTCCGGATCACGCCCCGACTCATTCCGCCCTGGCCGATGCCCTGAACACACTGGGCTATGAGGACAAAGCCAAGGAACAGGCGAAGAAGGCGCTCGAGCTTTCCTCGAAGTTCTCGCGTGAGGAGCGTCTTCTGATCGAGGCACGCGCCCACGAACTTCTGGAAGAAACGCCGCAGGCCGTCGAAAAGTACCGCGAGCTTTGGGAATTTTTCCCCGACAACGTGGACTACGGTTTGTTTCTGGCGCGTACGCAGTTGGCTGCCGGCACTGCCAATGACGCCGAAAAGACTCTGTCGGATCTGCGGCGCATTTCGGTGTCTGAAGTCGATGCCGCTCGAATCGATCTGGCAGACGCCGAGGTTCGTTCATCGGTGGGCGACTTCAAGAGTGTGCAATCTTTGTCGGATCGAGTGGCACTCAAGGGACGAGCGGTGGGCGCAAGTTTGCTGGCGGCCCAGGCGCTTCAGCTGGAAGGACATTCATGGGAGCGCATGGGAGATTTGCAGAAAGCGGCGCAGCTCGCCAGCCAAGCCAGGGAACTTTATGTTTCCGCCGGAGACCGGAGGGGCGCAGCGCGCTGCGTGGTTACATTGGGAGACTTGCTTTACGACCAGGGAGACTATGCCGGCGCGAAAGAGCAATTCGATAGCGCGCTGGCTGACTTCCGTAAGATCGGCGCCCGGAAGAGCGCTCGCGCTGCGCTTGAGCGAATCGGGAATGTCTTCTATTCGCAGGGACAACTGCGCCAGGCCCAGGAATACTACGAGCAGGTCCTACGCTTCGATCAGGAGATCAACGACCGCTTCGGGCTCGCCAGCGACTACGGCAACCTGGCAAATACTCTCGATGGTCTCGGAGAATTGACGCAGGCCATGGCGATGCAGAAAAAAGCTCTGCTGACGTTCAACGATGTGGGCAACAAGCGGGGCGCCTCCGACACGCTGAACAACACAGGCAATGTTTGGGTGGAGATGGGAGAACTGGGCGAAGCCAAGAAGGATTTCGAGCAATCCGCAGCCATGATGCGGGAGATATCGTATCGCCATGGCCAGCCGCTTCCGATCTCGGGCATGGGCGATACTCTTTTCGCGCAAGGCGATCTGGCCGGCGCACGCAAGCAATATGAAGACGCGATAGCGATTGCCAAAGAGATCAACGACGCTGATATTACCGCCCAAGATATTGCTTCGCTCGCGTCGATAGACCTGGCGGAAAAAAAATATCCCGACGGCGAAATACACGCCCGGCAATCCGCCGAGCAGTACGAAAAATCAAGCTCCTGGGGAAATGCCGCCTGGGCCGAAGCAATTCTGGCGCGTAATCTGCTCGGCGAAGGCAAACTGGCCGATGCTGAGAACACGGCCGCGAAAGCAATCGCGCTCTCCGGGAAGTCCACTGGGCAGACTCCCCGCTACGAAGCCGCTCTCGCGGATGCGCGCGTTAAGGCGAAAAGGGGAAAGATCGCCGAAGCCCAAAGCGAGCTGCAAGCAACCCTGACCTCTGCGCACAAGTTGGGGTACCGTTTGTACGAGTATGAGGCTCGATTGGCGTTAGCCGAAATCGAAATGCAAGCTGGATCTCCATCCGCAGTCACTCACCTCACGGCTCTGGGAAAAGAGTCTCGCGAACAGGGAGCATTGCTTGTCGCCAATCAGGCGCAAGAGTTGCTCAAGGAAAAAGCGTCAGCAAAATAAAACTCCTCTACGTCAATATGACGCTCGAGCTTGTGTGATCGGCGATTCCATCCCTGCCCCTTCGACCCAAGCCCGACCCACTCCCTTCAACAATTCAAGCTATCTGAACCTGCTACGATGAACACAGAGACAAAGCACCTTCTCGGGAGGTGCGTGTCATCCCTGTTATCCATCCGCGGCATGCCGCGGGTGCAAGACTCACTGTCGAAGTCTAGTGATGTGATCCGGTCTGCGTACACGCCTTACCTACTGCAACGACTGTATGCCGGAATCCGACTCCGAACGCATCTACATTCTGATGAGTTGGAATCTCGCATCTAACCAACGAGCTTTGCCATTCGGGCTGGCAGGCTCGGACGCGCACGCGTCCAGAAAGGTTTGAAGTTCATGAACAAAACCCTGTTGAAATATGTTTTCAGGAGACATAAAGCACTGGCTTGGGTTGGGGCAATCCTTGCCTTCTCGCTTTTGTCCGTTGCGATACCACTGGCGGCGCAGGATCAGGACGATCCTCCAGGCCGCGTAGCGCGCTTGGGATACATGGATGGCTCTGTCTCGTTTCAGCCTGCCGGAGAATCCGAGTGGGTCGAAGCAGTTCCCAATCGTCCGATGACAACCGGCGACAAGCTCTGGGCCGATCGCGATTCGCGTGCCGAGGTGCAACTGGGATCGGCCACCATCAATCTCGCGCCGAATACTGGATTCTCTTTTCTCAATCTTGACGACCGCACAATCCAGATTCAACTCAGTTCTGGAAGCATCAATGTCCGCGTTTGGAATCTCGACCGCGACAATGTGTTCGAAGTCGACACTGCCAATCAGGCGTTCAGCGTTTATCAGCCCGGCCGCTATCGTCTCGACGCTTCGGAAGACGGCAGCAACACCGTGGTGACAATCCGCGACGGCCAAGGCGAATCCACCGGTAACGGGCAGAGCTACACCATGCATTCCGGGCAGCGATTCATTTTCAGCGGGACCACATCACTTAACGCCGAAGTCGAAGAGATCGGCGGTCCGGATGATTTCGACCGCTGGGCTGACGGACGCGAGCGTCGCTACCAGGATTCCCCCTCGGCGCGGTACTGCTCGCAACGCGTCGTCGGATTTCAGGATCTGGATGACAACGGTGACTGGCAACCTTCTCCCGACAACGGCTACGTCTGGTATCCGAGAGTCGCTGCCGGATGGGCTCCGTATCACGACGGACATTGGGCGTGGATCGATCCCTGGGGTTGGACGTGGGTGGACGATGCGCGCTGGGGATACGCGCCCTTCCACTACGGCCGTTGGGCCGTTTTCGGCGGACGGTGGGGATGGATTCCCGGCCCGCGTGAGGAGCGCCCCGTCTATGCGCCGGCGCTCGTTGCATTCGTTGGCGGCGGATTCGCTGCCGGCGCAACTGTCGCATGGTTCCCACTGGGCCCGCGCGAAGTTTATGTTCCGTCGTATCGCGTGAGTCCTGCATATGTGAACCGCGTCAACGTCACCAACACGACTGTGAACATCACGCAGGTCACGAACGTTTACAACACGACGATCGTCAACAACAACACCACCATCAACAATGTGACATACGTGAACCGGAATGTTCGCGGCGGCGTGACCGCGATGCCACAGCGGGATTTCGCCAGTGCACAGCCCGTCTCGCGAACCGCAGTCGCGGTGAACCAGCAAGAATTGGCGCGTACTTCCGTCGTCTCAAGAGCGGCTGTGCCTCCGGTCCGCGAAGCTGTTCTCGGCTTGCACGCTAACACAGCGAATCGCGTGGCAGCGCCTCCGCAGGCCGTCGCCAACCGACCAGTGATTGCCAAAGCTACGGCTCCTCCGCCACCGCCGTCATTTGCGGCACGGCAGCAAGTTTATGCGCAGCATCCCGGACAACCCGTCGGTCGACAGCAGATGCAGCAATTGCGTCCTGCAAATGCTCCGACATCGCCGCTGGTGAGACAGGCGCCTCCGGCGAAAGCGGCGACGCCAACTCCCGCCACAGGCCGGCCTGGAAATCAGCCTATGAATCAGCCCGGGAATTCGGTGGGCAACACGCGTCCCGGTGGAAATGCGCCGCCTGCAGCTCAACCGCACTCCGGGCAATCAGCCGGCGAACGAATGATCGTCCGCGAACGACACGACCCTTTGAGCCACCGGCGCGCAATGATCGCCCTCCGTCGGCGCAGCCGAACAACCAGCCGCAATCCGCGCAACCGCAGCCGAATCGGCTCGCAGAGAATCAGCCGCTGCCAAATCAACCGCAACCGAGAATCAGCGCGCAGCCCAGCCGGCCACAACTGACCGCCAACTGCGCACCAAACAATCGTGAGGAGCCCAATAACCGCAACCCAACCGCACCGATCCAACAACCGTAGCCGAACCAGCCGCAGATGAATCAACCGGTGCCCAACAATCGCCCGGAGCCAAATCAACCGCGGCCGAACCAGCCGAGGCCGGATAACCGTCCAACTCCGCAACAACAACCGCAAAACACACGTCCGACTCCTCCGCCCAGAACGATCGTTACCGTCCACCGGAGCAGCCTCGGGCCGATCAACCTCGTAACAATCAGTCGCCGCCACGCAACGACCGGCCCCAAGCGCCTCCGCAAAACGCGCGCCCACAGCCCGCTCCTGAGAACCGTCCGCAGCAGCAACAACAACAGCAGCAGAGACCGCAGCCTAAGCAGACGCCCGAAGAAAAGAAGCGTCAGGACGAACAAAACAAACAAAAACCGCAATAAAGATGCGGTAGCAATAAACAAAAGGCGCCCGAACCTGGGCGCCTTTTTTATGAAGTGAAGACCCGAAGAGCTTAACAACGCTATTTTTCCAGCGCCGGCGCCGGATACTCCGGCAGCTTTTCCTTGTTCTGATTCGCGCGCTTCACTTCGAGTTCATCAGAGAGGCCGGACTGAGCAACTGTGCCAAATTCTTTGCTCCCCGAAGCCGCACAGGAGTGGGCGACCAAAGCAAGCACAACTGCGAAAAGGCATCCAGGGGCGCGATGCCGAGACCGATTCTTCATGGAGTAGCGGAGTCTCCTAATGGGAAAGAACCGTTAAGCGTAGCAGATGGTCTATCTTGCGCCACGTATGAATCGAGCTTCCCGCTGCTACAATTCCCTGTTTCGCGCGTGCGTGCTGTGCGCGGTTACCACAGGTCGCGAACTTCAAGCCCCACAATCACGTACTGTCCATTGAGCCTGAAGCGGTCTCGCTCAATCAGGCTCAAGTCTCAGTTAGGAAGCCGTGATCTCCGGGGAGTGCAAGTGGAAGATGTCCAGGTCGTCGCGATGCTGGTTCGGCGATGTATCGCCGGCGATGCCGCCGCCTGGGAGGAAATCGTGCAGACCTATAACCGGCGTATCTACAATATCTGCTACCGCTTCGCCGGATCTTCGGACGACGCCCAGGACCTCACCCAAGAGGTCTTCATCAAGATGTACCGCACGCTCCCGAGCTATGACCACACCAAGGGCGCGTTCGTAACCTGGGTCACGACGATCACGCGCAACCTGCTCGTCGACCACTTCCGCAAGACCAAGCAGGACCGTATGACCGACTCCATGGACACGACGGCCTCCGACCACGAGGACGCCCAGCCGCTCAGTGAGCAAATTCCTGACCAATCCGCTCCCCCGGACGCCCGCGTACGCAGCCGGGAGGTGTCGGAGACCGTCCATGCAGCCCTGGGAAAGCTTTCCCCCGAGCTTCGGGAAGCAGTGATTCTAAGGGACTTACAAGATATGGATTACAAAGAGATTGCCGCCGTTTTGAGGGTTCCGGAGGGTACCGTGAAATCGCGAATAAATCGGGGTCGGGCGGAACTTGCCAGGCTCCTTCAACGTACCTATAGGCAGGTGATGTGATGCCAGACCACACCAGTAACGGAATGCAGTGTAACGAGTTCGAACTCCTGCTCACGGACGCCATTGACGGCGTTCTGAACGGAGCCCGACTCGACCGCTTCCAGTCCCACGGCGCCAGTTGCGCGACGTGCGGACCGCTGCTCGCTGAAGCTGAAGCGGGCCGCAACTGGCTGAAGGGTCTCACGGAGGTGGAGCCTCCAGCCAGCCTGGTTAACAACATTCTGGCATCCACGACGGGCGTTGACACCCAACGTCTTCGGACAGCCGTGCCCGTTCGCCAGCCGCGCGTTTCGTGGCTGGAGCACGTGCAAGCTTCGTTCCTCGAGCCGATCTGGGCCATGGTTCGCCAGCCGCGCTTCGCTATGTCATTCGGCATGGCTTTCTTCGCGCTGTCGGTGAGCCTGACCGTCGCCGGTGTGAAACCGAGCGACCTTCGCCAGGTCAGCTTGCGGCCGTCCGCGATCCGGCACACGTACTACAATACGCAAGCTCGGGTCGTCCGGTATTACGACAATGTCCGGCTCGTTTATGAAGTGCAGGCTGCCGTTCGGGGAATCAAGCGCAACCTGACACCCGCCGAGCCCGGACCGTCGAAGCAGAAAGAACACAAGAACGACACAACACAACAGCCCGAGCAGAAGCAGGAGCGCAATTACAGCCAGACTGAGAATCAACTCATTCTGGCCAGCGCTCAGCTGGGTCCATCTCTTCGCGATCTGCCTGTAGTGTCGGTGACCACGTACAGGAGGTTCGTATGAACTGCGCCACGCACAACGATGTTGCTGCAGTGGCCTTCTGCCGCACATGCGGCAAGCCACTTTGTAATCAATGCACCCGCGACGTCCGCGGAGTGATTTACTGCGAGGCCTGCCTCGCCGCGCGCATGGACGGCGTCGCCCCGGCTGCTGGATTCGTTCCGCCGGTGCAGACCGTTTATCCGCCCGCCGGAGGCTACGCCGCCGGACCTCGTCCGCCCATCAACTCTGGCCCGAATCCTGCCGTCGCAGGAATCCTCGCCGGATTTTTTCCCATCGGTGTCGGCGCAGTCTATACCGGCCAGTACGCCAAAGGTCTGTCGCACCTGGTGATCATGGTGCTGCTGATCCTGGGCGTGAGTGCCGACCTGCCCTGGTACGTAATCACAGTCCTTGGAATCGCGATCGGTTTCTTTTACGTCTACCAGATCATCGACGCGGTTCGCAGCGCCAAAGCAATCCAGCTGGGAGAACCTGCTCCCGATCCATTCGGACTCGCGGCAACGTTCGGCGCTGGAGAAAAATTCGAAGGCTCCAAGGTTCCCGCGGGAGCCGCAGTTCTCATCGGACTGGGCGTTCTGTTTCTGTTGCACACTGCAGGACTTTTTGAATTCGGCCTTGATCGTTTCTGGCCGCTGATCCTGATCTTCCTCGGCGTGTGGCTCTTCGCCAAGCAATGGGGACTAGTCAGCACCAGTCGTACTCTTTGCCAGTGCCAGGTCTGCCGCACTCGCAGGCTCATGGGCCCAGCAATGTTGATCACTCTCGGCGTGCTCTTCCTGCTCGACAGCGTTTCTCGCGTCGGCTTCGGAAGGACTTGGCCTGCGATCCTGCTGGTCATCGGAGTCGTAAAACTGATCCAGAGCAACGCTTCGTCCGCCGGACACATTGGACCGCTGCCCCCCGGCCGCTCAGGCTTTCCGCCGGTGGCGCCGCCGCCAGGAGTTCCGAGTGTTCCACCGAGTGCACCGCCCAGTTCCGCGGCGGGCGCCGATCAAGGCTCTTCTGGTGAGGTGAAAAATGTCTAGCCCAATAATGACTCCACCTCCGATTGCTCCTTTGCCGCCACGTCGTCATCGGTCTTTCGCCGGACCGTTCGTGTTGATCATTCTCGGCATCGTCTTCCTGCTTGGCACCATGCGAGTTCTCTCGGTCGGCAGGCTGGCGCACTTGTTCGCCAGTTACTGGCCGGTCCTGCTGATCATTTGGGGCGTGATCAAGTTGGTCGAGCACATGCAGGCGCAACGCGAAGGCACCCGGTCTTCCGGCATCGGTGCTGGCGGCGTTGTGCTTGTGGTGATGATCGTGGTCTTCGGCCTCGTCGCGACCCAGCTCGAACGCGTCAACTGGTCCGGCTTGCGCGACAACATTGATCTCGATGATCCCGATATCTCCCACATCTTTGGCGGAGACACTTTCAACTTCAACGACACCCTCGAGCAGGATTTCCCGGCAGGCGCCAGCCTGAAGGTCATCGACAACCGTGGCGCAGTCAGCGTGCATGCTTCGGATGACAAGAAAATTACCGTTGTCGTCCGCAAGCGCGTCGGAGCTGATAATCAGGGCGATGCCGACAAGTACAACAGTCAAACGAAGCCCACGATTACGGTCATCGGAGGCCTCGTTACCGTCAACGCCAACGCCGAGGCTGCCGGTGATCACCAGGTCGACGTCGATCTCGATATTTCCGTACCGCGCAAAGCTGCAGTGACGATCACGTCGCGCCGTGGGGATGTGAATATTTCCGGACGTGAAGGTGACGTGGATGTTTCCGCTCAGCACTCCGATACGTCCATCGACGACATCACCGGCAACGTCAAAGTGAGCCAGGAAAAAGGCTCGGCCAAAATCGAGCAGATCACCGGCGATGTCCACGTGGAAGGCCGCCTCAACGAAGTCTCGGTCTCCGACGTCAAAGGTTCGCTGCAACTCGATGGCGAATTTCAGGAGAGCATCAAGCTCGAACGCATCGCAAAGTCGGTTACGTTCAAATCTTCGCGAACCGACATGGAATTCTCACGCATCACCGGTTCGCTCGACCTCGACTCCGACGATTTGCACGCCGAAGACGTCACCGGGCCCGTGCACCTCACGACGCGCTCCAAGAACATTCGCCTGGAAGGCGTCTCTGGCGACGTTCGTTTGCAGGATGATAACGGCGCGGTCGAACTCGGGATGCGCAATGTTGGCAACGTTCAGATTGACAACCGGAATGGCGACGTTCAGTTGAGCTTGCCGGACAAGTCCGGCTTCCGCCTCGATGCCCGTGCGCGCGACGGCGAGATTCAATCCGACTTTTCAGAGCTGAAGGTCGACAACCAGGAACACGAATCACGGGCCAACGGCAGTGTGGGAAATGCCGCGTCACATATCGTGATCAACAACGAGCACGATGGCATTGAGATTCGGAAGGCTTCGGCTGCGCCTCCAGCGCCGCCGGCACCACCAGCATCGCCGTCTAAGCCTGCCGGGAAATCACTGCCGGCTCCGAAGGACAACGTAGAGCCGACCGAGAATTAGAGAGAACAGGTTTCGAGGTGGCAAGGTTTCAAGGTTTCCGAGTTCCACGTCAAGCTGAAGTGGTTTTAACTTGAAACTCTGAAACCTTGAAACCTTGTTGCTTACTGCTTTAGTTTTCCCTTTACTAGCCCCTCCACCTGCGCCAGCACTTCATCCTCACTCATCGAAGTGGAATTGACCACTACTGCATCTGGCGCGGCGACCAACGGAGACGCCGCTCGCGTACGATCTCTGCGGTCGCGTTCGCGCAGCTCGGCAGCGACGCTCGCCGCCACATCACCTTTGATCTTCTGCTGCGCCATGCGCCGCTGCTCACGCACCACGGGATCCGCATCCAGAAAGATCTTCAGATCCGCGTCCGGAAAAACCTTCGTCCCGATGTCGCGGCCTTCCATCACGATTCCTCCGCCAGCGCCCATTGCCCGCTGGTGCGAAACCATCCACTCTCGCACCTTAGGATGAACCGACACGCGCGAAGCCGCCTCGGTCACATCGCGTTCGCGAATGCGTGAGGATACATCCTTGCTATCGAGAATGGTGCGGTTCCCACCGATCGTAGGCTCCAGCCGAATATTCGAACTCTCTGCCAATTTCACCAGCGCCGGCTCGTCATCAAACGACGCATCTTTATCGATCGCCTTCAGGGCCAGCGCACGATACATCGCGCCGCTCTCCAGGTTGACGTATCCCAGTTTTCTCGCCAGCCGCGAAGCAATCGTGCTCTTGCCCGCACCCGCTGGACCGTCGATGGCGATAATCAGTTTGCGTTGTGGAGTGTCGTTCATTCGGAAGTAGAGATTGTACACATTTGGTGAGGCGGTCAGGCTTGCAAGGCGTCGCCATCACGGGCAGTGTCCTTTTTCCAGTTCCATCGCGAAGATGCCGAACCCATGCCTGCCCACCCGGACACGGTAAGCCTAAGCCTTGTCACAACGACCTACAGCCCTTCCGGTATCTGTCGTGAATTTTCATTCGGCATAACAATGCTTCACCAACGGCACGACGCTCGTGAATCCGCCGCGAGGCCGGCCAACGCCTCTCCGCCACCTGTCCAAGGAAAATCATGCTTCGACACGCCAAGGGAGTTCCCTGCTCAAAAACCAACTCCACAACATCACGCACAACGCTCTTTGTAGTGGCGGTCTTATCTTGCTCCTTGACTGCCATTGAGAACGGAAACACACAGTCTGGCGCGAGCGATCCCGGACCGCGCGTCGGTCCGGCCGCAGCTGGCAACGCCATCGCAGGTCTCACCCCGAATCAGCAGGCGTTCTTCTCGGCCGGTCTTGTGACCTTCTCCGAAGTCGAGTCGGTGAAGGGAACCGTATCCGGCACCGGCCTTGGACTCGGCCCACGATTCAATGCAGAGAGTTGCGCGCAATGTCACGCGCAGCCCGCGATCGGAGGCAGCAGCCCGGCTACGAATCCGCAGGTTGCGGTCGCCACCGATCAGGGCGCAACCAACCAGATCCCAGCCTTCATCACCAGCACCGGACCCTGTTCGTGAAGCGCGCTTTCCCTACACCTCCGACTTGCGCCATCCCGATGGTGGCGTTCACGATCTCTTCACGATTTCCGGAAGAGGCGACTCAGCGGGGTGCACCATCGCACAGCCCAACTTTCAACAAGCCGCTGACAGCAACAATCTGATCTTCCGCATTCCGACACCGACTTTCGGAAGCGGCCTGATCGAATCCATTCCTGAATCCGTCATCCTGGAGCAGGTGAATTCTCAGAGCGATCAAAAACACAGAATGGGGATCGGTGGACGTCCGAATACCAATCAAGGCTCCTCGATCTCCGGGAGCCCAAACACCAGCGGAAACGACGGCACGATTACCCGATTTGGATGGAAGGCTCAGAACAAGTCGGTCGAAATCTTCGCTGGCGAGGCCTACAACGTGGAGATGGGGGTTACCAATGAACTCTTTCCCAATGAACGCGACGAAACTCCCGGCTGCGTCTTCAACAGCACGCCGGAAGACACCACCAACTTCGACCTGAGCGGAACCGCATTGCCCAGCGACATCATCCGTTTCGCCACGTTCATGCGTTTTCTGGATCAGCCACAACCTGGCCCATCCTCCGCGTCAACCCAAAACGGAGCCAAGGTCTTCCAGCAGATTGGATGCTCGCTCTGCCACAACCCTTCCTTCACCACCGGCCAATCTACCTTTGCGGCGCTCGGCAACATTCAGGCAAACCTCTACTCCGATCTTCTGCTCCATCACATGGGACCAAGCCTTGCCGACGACATTGTCCAGGGTCAGGCCCAGGGAGATGAATTTCGTACCGCTCCGCTCTGGGGACTGGGGCAGCGTCTCTTCTTTCTCCACGACGGTCGTACGAAGAATCTCGTCAACGCGATTCTCTACCATTCCAGCAACGGGAACCGCCAATATCAGGACTCCGAAGCGAATGGAGTTGTGAAGGCCTACCAAAAACTTTCGGTGCAGGATCAGCAGGACTTGTTGAACTTTCTGCGCTCCTTGTAACCACAGCCTGATGAGGCGGGGGACAGCGAGCCTCCGCCTCATCAGCCCCTCGTTATTAAGGCCATCGAAGCTATCGAAGCCGCGTCCCGGCACGCATCTGCTCGGGCGTCCATTCGTCTTCGCGGAGTTGTCGAATGCTGAGCGCATCGTGGCGCTTGGCCAGCCGCACGCCTGCGTTGTCGCGCACGAGATCGCAGTGATAGTAGTCGGGAATCGAAAGCCCGAGCGCGCGAAACAAAAGAATCTGCCGTGCGGTCGACTTGAGTAAGTCTGCTCCGCGCACGACTTCGCTGATCCGCATGGCGGCATCGTCAACTACAACAGCCAACTGGTAAGCCGGAACATCATCGCGCCGCCACACAATGAAATCCCCAAAATCTCGCCCCGCCACCATCCGCTGCGGCCCTAGATGCAAATCGGTGAAGTTGATCTCCTCGCCGTCGGAAACCTGAAAACGCCAATTGACACCCGCAGGTTGCGCCCATGTGGAGACAGCCGCCTCGGCCGTCCCGCGAGAGCGAAGCTGTGTGGACTCGGAGCGGGAAGGCCGGCACCTCCCCGAATAGATCGGCTCATCGTCCCCGTCATTCGGCGCCCCCGCCGACTGCGCCACATCCTTTCGCGAGCAAGTGCACGGATAAATCAGCCCTCGCTGACGCAAGCTTTCCCAAGCCGCCAGATAATGCTCTCGCCGTTCGCTCTGCGTGTAAGGCTCGAAAGGCCCTCCGCGGTCCGGCCCCTCGGACCACGAAATCCCCAGCCACCGCAAATCCTCTATCATCGCTTCTACAAACTCAGGACGGCATCGCTGCGGATCGAGATCCTCATTGCGAAAGATCAATTGTCCGCCACGCTCCTCGGCCCGCTGCGCGGCAATCCAAAACGTCCGCGCATGGCCCGAAGTGCAAGCAGCCCAGTAGGAGAAGGCGCGAGCCGCCCCCGATAAGGATTGATTTTGGATTCAGCGGACATTGCAATGATGAGCGGGCATTCTTGAACGCGTGCAGTGCTGTGGAAGAGCGGCGCTCAAGCGCCGCGTAACGCATGCAAAGTTATCCTGGACATTAGGCACCGGATCATCCGCTGCGCGCATCTGTGAGTCGAAAGTTCTACCGGGCTGCGGTCCGCGGCGCCGGAACCACCACTACTTTCTCCGGAGTGATTTGCAGCATCGATCGCCCACTCACATGAACAAAGCTCAATTCCCGCGCGGCCAGCAGCGCGTTCACCGCGTCCTTCACCTTCGACCGCGCGACGAAGTTTCCGAAGAAAGTTTCCAAGTCTGCCTGCTCCACCGCGACTACGCAATCCAGATACTTCGACACCAGTGCCGTGAGCGCCTCCTGCACCGACAGTCCCACGCCTTCCTTCACAGCTTCCGGAGCCCACCGGTAGAGCACATCCCACACCGATCCTTCGCTCGCCTTGTAATCCACGCGCGTGATGCGCAGCTTCGACCACAACTCCGCCAAAGCTTTGTCGAGCGCGGCTAATGACAAGCTACCGCCCAGTTCGTCCTGCATCTTCTGCTTCGAGATCGGACCACCGCGCTGGATCAGTGCAAAAATATCGCAGGCCAACGCAGAATACGGCGACCGCGACCCGGCCTTCGGCGCCGCTTTTGGATTGCGTTCTCCCGTGAGCGCATAAAAATAAGGAAACACCGACGCCGCCACGAGAAAACCGTTATTCTCATCGAATAGCTTGGCTTCAAAGGCACTTCGCTCGCGCAGCATCCGGATCATCAGTTCGGTCGCCTCGGCTGCCCGTGGATCCTTGAACGCATGCTGCCATTCCGGCAACCGGTCGTCCGATCCCACAAACGCTCCAATAAATGTCGGCACCAGCAGCGCGGGCCGCTGCGGATACATCAGGCAAAATCCAGTCTCCTCCAAAAAAGCGCGCGCGTCTTCGATCGTCTGGATGGCCTTCCCATCCAGCCGCCACTTCTCGCGCCGCAGTTGTTCTAATTCCAGATCAGTCATGTATGGGCCGTGAGGGTCGAGCTGTGCGCAACGAGCAAGAACCTGATCGCTCAAAGCTCGCTGCTCACCGCTAGATTCTCTTAAACGCCTTCTGAATGTCCTTCACAGAATACCTCAGCACCACCGGCCTTCCGTGCGGGCAAGACATTGGGTGGTCGGTTTTGGCTAGTTCTGCCAGCAACCACTCCATTTTATTTTGCTCGAGCGGCATGTTTACTTTGATCGCGGCATGGCAGGCGATCGACGCAGCAATGCGCGTCCGAATCTTTTCCAGATTCAGGGATTGCTCTTCGCGCGAAAACTGGTCGAGCAATTCGTGAAGCATACGCTCGACCGCCGCCGCTTCGATTCCTGCCGGAGCCACTTTTACCGCGACGCTGCGCGCACCGAACGGCTCGGCTTCAAATCCGTTGTGCGCCAGCTCGTCTGAGATCTCGCTGAACACCGCTTGCTGCGCCGGAGACAACTCCAGCACGATCGGCATCAGCAGGCGCTGGCTCTCCACTTTTTGTACGGCGCGCTGCTTCAGCACACGCTCGAACAGTACGCGCTCGTGCGCAACGTGCTGGTCGACAATCCAGAGTCCATCTTCATTCACCGCGAGGATGAACGAATTCCGAATCTGCCCCAGCGGCCTGAGCGTCCCGAGTGAGGACAGCGTCGGCTCTTCTTCGCTTACATCGAGCGCCGGAGCGCAACCGTGATCCGGAATGGCCTCGATCCCACGCATCACCGCTGACGTTTCAAATCCCGGAACCAGCGGCGCATTCTCCAAACCGCGCGCCACTGGAATGGCCGCGTTTGCCTCCACGGCAATGCCGCCCTCAAACTGCAATCGCGCCGAGATCGGCGGTTGCGAAGGCGATTGCAGCGCGAAGCCTGCTCCCGCCGCAGGTTCATGAGCAAAGCCCGGAGCCGGCTCGAAGCCATTGCCTGCGCCCGGCGATGGCTCCCACGGGTGCGCTCCCGGCGTCAGCGCCTGGCCCGCGGTGGCGTGCGCGCGAATCTCCGTCATGAACTGCGGCACCGGACGCGCTTTCATCAACGCCGCCCGCACCGAGTCGCGCACAAAGTCGTGCATCGCACTTTGCTGACGGAAGCGCACTTCCGTCTTCGACGGATGTACGTTCACATCGACCTCTGCCGCAGGCAATTCCAGAAACAGCAGCACCACCGGATACACAGTTGGCGGAATGATGTTGCGATAAGCCTCCGTGATCGCGTGCTGCACCAGGCGGTCGCGGATCAGCCGTCCATTCACGAAGACGAAAATCGAATTGCGATTCAGCTTCTGGATTTCAGGTTTCGAGACAAATCCGTGAACCCGCATCTCGCCCGGATCTTGTGGGGCTGCCTCCCCGCCGTCCTCGTCTTCCTGTTCTTTGCGTCGCCACGGCGGAGGCTGCGGCAGACCCAGGCGCTCAAGCGCTTGCCGCGCTGCCACTGGAATCAACTGGTCGAGCGTCTCCTTGCCAAAGACCTGGTACACGCGCTCGCTGTATCCGGCGACCGGAGGCGCGACTAGCATCGCATTCGCCGCCGAATGCAACTCAAAATGCTTCTCCGGATGCGCCAGCGCGTAGTGCGTAACCAGCGACGCGATGTGCGACAGCTCAGTCGACTCCGCCTTCAGAAACTTCTTGCGCGCCGGAACATTGAAGAAGAGATCGCGCACCGTGATCGAAGTTCCCTCGGGCAATCCGGCTTCTTCCACGCGCGCGATTTTGCCGCCGTTAATCTCAACGACTGTGCCTGCTTCTTCTTCCGCGGCCCGTGTCTCCAGCCGCAGGCGCGACACCGACGCGATTGACGGCAGCGCCTCTCCGCGAAATCCCAACGTCGCCACGCTCAGCAGGTCGGCGGCATTCTTGATCTTCGATGTTGCATGGCGTTCAAAGGCCAGCATGGCGTCGTCCCGCACCATGCCGCATCCGTTGTCGGTGATCTGGATCAGCTTCTTCCCTCCGGCTTCGACGCTGATCTTGATCCGCGTGGCGCCGGCGTCCAGCGAGTTCTCGAGCATCTCCTTCACCACGGACGCAGGCCGCTCCACCACTTCGCCAGCGGCGATCTGGTTGGCGACATTTTCGGATAGAACGTGGATCTTACCCATGTCGAGAGATCCCTCGCTTCGCTCGGGATTTCGGCTGCGGGCTCCCGCTTCGCTCACGCCCGCAAAACGCCTCAACTTCGCCAGCGGCGATCTGGTTGGCAACATTCTCGGAAAGTACGTGAATCCGGCCCATGGCAGTGTTCAGTGACGAGTGGCTCGTGAATAGTGGCTAGCGATTTAGTTTCGCAGATGGTACGCGAAAAACAAAGGCGGCGTAACTGACCGCGGTGACCCGACGAGTGAAGTGTCCCGCTGAGATCTTCCGATTGCGCGACAAGGAAAAAGCGCTCCCGATTTAGGGAGCGCTTCATGTTAATCAAGAACGACTGCGCGGACTATTGCACGATCAACTGGAAGGTGCTGGTAGCGGTTGCGCCGCCCGAGGCGCCGGTCACAGTGATGGTGTACGTGCCCTTCGGCGTGCCCGGGTTGGTCGTTGTGTTGCCCGAATTGCTGCCGCCGCAGGATGCCATCCAGAGAGACGAGATCCCCAGCAGCATCAGCAGGGCTAGCAGACGCATTCCGCGCAGCGAGCGCTTGCGCGATCCTGCGAAGACGATGCCCATCAGCCCCGGTAACAACGCCGCATAGAAGATCCGCGTTCCACGATCCATCGGCCGCTGTAGCTTCGCCGTCGGAGCGGTGGTCGTGATCTGGAACGTAACGTTTCCCGAAGTGTTGGTGCTCGGAGGCGGGGTACAGATCGACGCCGAAGCCGTATCGGCGCAGGTGAAGGCAACGGTTCCTGTAAATCCGCTGGTCAGCGCCAGCGCCACAGTAGCGTTGACGTTCGATCCCTGGGAAACCTGGTAACTGGTGGGATTGGGCTGTCAAGGTGAACGGCGTGGTGTCCGTCATTGCGATCGCCGCCGACTTGATGGCTTACGTGCTCGCAAGCCGTCCGTCGCAGTATGACGAGGTCCCGTGATAGCTGCCGAACTGGTAGCTGAAATGTCGCGGTTGTTAGGGTTGTCCCGGAGGGCACCGTGACGGACTAAAGAACGTCCGCCCGACACCCGGTGCCGTTTTCAAAGCTCACATTGCCGGTGAAATCGTGATAGGAGTACGGTGCCGTAGGGTGCCGGACTGTCTAAGGAAGGTCGAATTGATGAAGTCGGAAACTGGCCGTGAGTCGGGAGGAGTGCGCCAAAGCGACAGCGAAGTTGTTCACGTCGATGGAGCCGAGTCCGGCCGCAAGATTGTAACCATCGTCGAATCCGCGTGGAAGCGGAGTAGCCAACACGCCCGCTGCGGGGCAATCAGCGATACAGCTGCCAGATGGAGTTCCCGCGTCGCAGGAAACGTTGTTATCCCCAGTGTCGATGGCATGAAACACACCGTTCGAGGCAGTGGCCGCCAATGTAACAGAGATGGATTAATGTTTCCCTGTCCTGGCGCAGAGGAACCAGCGAGGTACTGGTTCATCAATGTGACGATGCCCGCAAGAACCGGGAGCTGAGGCTGAAGTTCCGCCGATAATTGGACGTGTAAGTATCAACGGCGGTGGAGATTCCACTCGCGCAAGTGCTTGCCGTATTCGTGGTGGACTTGACAGTTCCGATTGCGGTGTGCAGAAGACGTATCCGGGAAAGTTCGGAGATGCGAAAAAGGAAACATCCGGGGACATGCGGTTGGTGTAGGCCGGAAACTGTGACTGTCTGCCACGACGGTTTCGGAAAACCTGAAACACAAGAAGTGAAAGTTATTTTGCACCGAGCAATTGCTCGAGCCACCACCGCTCGAAGAAATGCCGATGTCGTTCTGCGCCGCAGCTTCACTGGTGATCGGGACCCAGCCCGCCACTTTCGTGCTTCCGCCTTGCGTGCAAAAGTGATTTTCGGATTCGTCACACAGAATTCAGAAATCTCAAGATCGTCATTCCAGACTTGTTCGGGCAGCCCAGCGGGCAATGGGTTTACGACTGAACCGCCGTTAACTCCCGTTGGTTGTTCGCCCAATACGCAGAATTGGTCCAAGCCGCCAGAAGTGACGCCAGTACCACCGCCCCGGTAACTTCCGGGCTGCTCGCTGGATAACTCACGGCCAATCCTTCTGTCGCCAGATTTGTGCTCGTCACGGTCTTGTAATGTCGCATTCCGCTGCGCCGCTATCGCCACTGGAATTCACAAACGTAATGCCTTCCGCATTCGCTTTCTGCAGCTCGGCCTCGTTCGAAAGAGGTTCCCCCGACCCAGTTGCCGAAAGAAGAAATTGTCGTCGAATTCGCAGGTCGCCATAGCTCAGGCTGATAACGGGCGCGACATCGTTGTCGACCGCGTAGTAATAGGACGTAAACGTGTCAGTGGAGTTCACGAAAATAATTTGTGCTCCCCGTGCGACCGCGCCAGACCACTCCAAATCCAGATCCGACTCACTAATATCGCCGTTGCATGGAGAGTCCAGGATCGGTTCCATCCAAGATGTATTGGAAATGCGCGTCGGAGCAAGCGGTGATCACGCCCATTGCCGCATTGGTCGTGCAGGCAGGGACGAGAGCCCAAACCCCGAGCGAAATCGTTTAAGTCCGCAAGATAAATATCGGTTTGCCCCATCACGGCGAGCTTCTGTCCCGTGCCATCGATTCCCGCGGTATAGAGTGCATTCATGTCGTAAATCGTGGCAAGGTCGCCAGGGGCAATGAAATCACCCAACGTCGAGCTGTACCAATCCGGATTGCGCGACGCTGAGTTCTGGCCTTCGGACGAAAATCGTTCAATCCACGAAAGCCGAGGACGACGCTGAAAGGCTTCGCGGAATTTCCGGGAGCTGTAGCATTCGCATAATGCAGTTGACCGTCGACGCTGTAACGATGAATTTCAGTCGCAAAGGCCGTCTTCAATTGAGAGCCGTTCCTGTGAACGAAACCCAATTCCGCCCACGGGCAGCCGTGAACCATCGTGAATCCCTGCGACTTCAGCCAACCGTAATCTGCTGAACATCGTTCTGGCTCATCCCAAACCGGTCCGCGTACTGCTCGGGAGTGATCCACTTGTGATACAGGGGCGACTTGCGGTCCTGCTGTTGGGCCAAAAGCTGTTTCAATGCCTGCTGCTGCGCGGGAGTGGGCACGGTCAGCAAGGTGATGGTTCCCAGTTGCATCGCCGGATCCACCGATCCCTGGTCGAACTGCGGCAGCGCCAGATGATGGATATTTCCCGCCAGAGGCACGGTCGGACCGCCCGTAATGCCGCCAGGAATTCGGTCTGCGGTGGCCGCGAAGCTGAGGCTGGCGCACATCACGAGGCTCGACAACAGGCACAGAATGGCCCTACTTTTGGACATAAACACTCCCTGAGGTTGGTGCAATTTGGGTTTCGTCTAGCTTATAACGAGTTATCTCAATCTTCGATCGAAACTGGTGCCTCGAAGGTTGTACAGCGACACAAAGGTAACAATCAGAAGCGATTACTTCGGCAGTTTGCCTGCGCCTTCCGCAATCAACCTCTGAAACCGTGTAAGGACCGTGTAAAATCATGGCCGCATCGGCGAAACAACGGTCCTTTCGCTTGTTTGCGGACATTGCCCGCGCCCTCATGCCTTCGCCGAGCCCAGCAAACCCCGACTGGCCTACATAGATTGGATGCGCGGACTCGCCTGCGTACTGATGTTTCAAACCCATTGTTTCGACTCATGGCTCGGTGGAACGGCCCGCCAGGGCGATTTTTTTATGTATTCGCAGCTCGGAGGTACCTTCCCCGCGCCTTTATTCCTGTTCCTCGCGGGAATCTCGTTTGCCCTGGTAACTGGAAAGTTAATACGGAAAGGCTTCTCGCCCGCTCAGATCGCAGCTACCACCATTCGCCGGGGAGCCGAAATCTTCGCGTTTGGACTACTCTTTCGCCTGCAAGAATACGTCATTGCATGGGGATGGGCCCCAAAAAGCGACCTGCTCAGGGTTGACATTCTGAATACCATCGGGATGTCGATGATGCTGATGGGCATCGTGTGTTGGGTGGTTCTGGCACTGTGCGGCACAAGTTCGCGTCCTGAAACGCAAGAATATCGCGTCAGCCCTCGCCTCGCGCTGATCCTGGCGTCTGCCGGGACGGCACTTCTGGTTTCGCTTTTGAGTCCACTGCTATGGACGACTTGGCGCCCGGTCTGGCTTCCTTGGCCGCTTGAGTCCTACGTCGACGGCGTCCACAATTTAGGCGTGCCGCAGGCTGGGCTCTTTCCGCTTTTCCCGTGGGCCGCTTTTGCCTTTGCCGGACTTGCCGTGGGATTCATCCTGCAAAGCGATTGGGCCCGCGCTCATGAAGTTCGCGTCTTTTTTTCTGCAGGAGCCGCCGGACTCGCGCTGATCGAATTCTCGCGCTGGCTCGACCACGAGCCACGGCAGTTCTATCCCGTCTACGATTACTGGCACACAAGCCCGGAATTTTTCGTAATCCGCGTCGGCATGCTGCTTGTCATCCTGACCGCAGCCTATGCATGGTGCCGCTGGGGCGCAGCGGAATGGGGATTCAGTCCCCTCATCCAGTTAGGGCAGGCCTCACTGCTTGTCTATTGGGTGCACATTGAGTTCGTCTACGGTCGAGTGTCAATCCTTCCGAAACGCGCTGAAGGAATCGGAACAGCGTCCGCAGGATTTCTGGTGATCTGCCTCGCGATGCTGGCCCTGGCTTACATCCGCACGCACTTTAAAGGATGGACGAAAACATTGCCGGGGAACAGCGACGCCGCCGATCCCGCCCCGACACCCGCCGCCTAGCAGGGGCATTCATCAGCCAACAAAGTAAGGGTGAACAACTCTGCCGCAGCGGCTCACGACGAACGATCGCGCTCACCCATGTGCCGTGCAAAGTCCACCACTTCGCGCTCGGCCCACCGGCCATCATCGCCATCGCCGTTGGGCTCACCCATGAATGCGCAATGCCCGCCATCCGCGGTCTCGATGTACGTGATATGAGGGTTCGCGAGGATTCGTGCTTTCGTTTCCGGTAGCATCCTTATAAAAGGATCGTTGGCCGCATGAATAATCAGCGCCGGCACCGCGATTCGATCCACGACATTCGCCGCCGCGGCTCGTGCATAATAATCATCGGCCCCGGCGAATCCGCAGTAATACGCGGTGACGCGGTCGTCGAACATACGCAGAGTCGAGACCCCGCGCAGCCGCGAAACATCAAATCGATCCGGAAAATAGCGCGCCTTGGTTCGCATGCCGCCGGAACAGCTGCATGAAGAAGTAGTATTCGTAAAGCCGGTTGGCCGGTTCGTGCAACGCGTCCGCGGAAGCGGCCAGATCCATCGCTGGGCACACCGCCGCCACTGCGCGAAACTCTGGTGGCCCAACGCTACCCCACTCACCCGCCAGTTTTAGCACAAGATTCCCGCCCATTGAAAATCCGATCAGTGCGAACCGCGAGACGCCGTCCTGCTTGATGATGTTCTGCGCGACAGCCGCTACATCCCCGGACAAGCTCGAGTTGTAGAGTGTCGGGGCGCACTGATCCATTCCGCCGCAGTTGCGCTGG
Organism: uncultured Acidobacteriota bacterium; assembly: GCA_963793945.1. GTDB lineage: Bacteria > Acidobacteriota > Terriglobia > Terriglobales > Acidobacteriaceae > Sulfotelmatobacter. Next base: position 196,533 of record CAWCCE010000013.1, read on the forward strand.
TTCATGAGGACGACATTCATTCCCGCCGCCAGCCCGTTCCGCGCAATGCCCTTCATGTATTGCGAGTCCGATGAACCCTCCAGTCCGTGAACTGCGATCAGGGTAACGCATTCGCACGATTCTCAGCTTTGCCAATAGCACCAGCAGCGGATCTTCACTCCGGCGTCAACTTCCACCAGCCGCTCTTCCGCCGGCGGCAGATGAATTCGGCGCGGCGCCAGGAAACTCGCGATCGTCTGCACGTGGCCACCTGCCAGCCATCGCCGCGCCCGGAACGGCGTCCGGAGCGCTCCAGCGAGTCGGCGCCGGCTCGCGCTCCAGCGCGAAATCGTCAGGACCAGAATTTGAGATTTGCGAATTCCCCACAAATTGATTCTAATAGGTATCGGAGTCACTCATGCCTATCTACGAGTACATCTGCAAAGAATGCCGCCACGAATTCGAAGCCCTGGTTTACGGCAAGGAAAAAGCCGAGTGCCCGAAGTGCCACACCACGAAGCTCGAGCCGCAACTCTCCGTTTTCGCCGTCTCGGCGAAGGGCTCGTCCTCAACCTCTGCGGCCCCGTCGGGAGCTTGCGGATCCTGCGGCGATCCCCGCGGTCCCGGCGCCTGCTCCATGCGCGATATGAATTAAGGCAATCGCCGGCTCGAGCCGAAGATTCGCATTCGAGCGGCCGACTTTGCTTTCTTGGTACGCACTTTCTCTATCTCGTTGCCAGCTTCTGAACCTCCTCGTATCCTGATGGCAACAGTCTCAACGCACGAATGGGCCTCAATACGATCGCTCTGTCCTCTTTAACTGAAGATAAGCAACCACGGTAGTGATTCCCGTATGAATTCTCGTATCAGAAATCTGTTCGCCTCCGTGTGGTCTCGACCCGACCCGGTTTTAGCCAATGCCGCCATTGCCGGGGAGTTGCTGGTGGCTAAAGTCCGCCTGGGTCTCGCCTCGGTCCTGTTATCCATCCCGCTGATTGACGCCTTCTTCTTCCCCGACAGCCCCAAAGAGGCCATCGTCGGCCTCAGCCTCACTCTTGGAACTTTTGTCCTCTCGCTCATTGTCTTTCTGCTCATCTATCGGGAATACAATCCCTCGTGGCTCGGCTTCGCCAGCAGTAGTCTCGATGTCAGCATGGTGAGCGTTTCTCTCGCCCTCTTCCTCTATCTCAACGAACCTCATACGGCGGTCAACAGCAAAGTTGTTTTTGAGGGCTACTTCCTCGCCATCGGCGCGTCGAGCCTCCGCTACGACAAGCGAATATGCATCACCGCGGGCGTGTTGGCCTTCGGAGAATATCTCGCAATCGTCGCCTTCGCGGCCACCCACTGGAATCTCAACAGCCCGATCTATGCGCCTTATCCGTACGGCATGTTCAGTTGGAGCAACCAGGTTTCGCGCCTGATCATCATGGTGACCGCTTCGGTGCTGAGCTTGGCACTCGTTTCCCGCAGCCAGAAACTTCTGCAGATGGCGACGCGCGATCCGCTCACCGGCCTGTTCAATCGCGGATATGTGGATGATCGCTTCGCCGTCGAACTCAGCCGCGCCCGCCGCTACGGCAACGTCCTGACCATCGCCGTCATCGACGCCGACCGCTTCAAACTGCTCAACGACACACACGGCCATTTATCGGGCGATCTGGTTTTGCGCAGGATCAGCGCCGTCCTTCAAGATTCCTTCCGGCAAAGCGACACGGTGGGCCGATACGGTGGCGAGGAATTCGTCGTGATTCTTCCCGAAACCGATCTCGAAACGGCATATCAGAAATTGGAATCCGTACGCGAACTCATCGCGAATTTCCCAATGTCGCTCGGCCCACGCAGAGAAGACGTCCAGGTCACAATCAGCGCCGGTCTCGCCTCTTTCCCGGATGATGGCGACGACGCCGAGGCATTATTCACGCTGGCAGACGAACGGATGTTTCAGGCGAAAAGGGAAGGCCGCAACCAGATCGTTGCAGGGCTGGAGTTAGTTCGTTCCTGAGAAATAAGCGAGGAATAAAGGGCCGCGAAGGAAAGAGAACTTCAGGGGAGGGCGGGGAGGAAGGCCGGACCCGGTTCCAGTCGGGTCAATGCGAGTATCGCCCGCCCACGTTGCGAACGCAACAAGAATCCTCTCAGTCACATCAGGCGCTGCATAATCTTTCACTTTCGCTGCATCGTAGCCGCATAAACCTTGCAAATTTCATCATGCTGCGCCAGCGTTTGCACACTTAACCGAAGGGATTTTCATCCGCGCTCGGCCCATAGATCACTGGCAATGGAACATCCAGCAATCGCAGGTACACCGATAACTGTCCGCGATGGTGATACCAGTGATTCAGCATGATGCTTCTCAAAATCGAGATGCGCGGGACGTTCATTAACTCCCGCTCCTGTCGCATCAATCTCCAGTTGCCGTGCGCTTTTTCGTCCGTCATTTCCTTCAAATATCTTTCGGCATCACGGACGCTCTCCTCAAGGACGCGAGAACACTTCCTCAAGATTCTTCGGCTGAGGAGGGACGAATGAACCTTGCGACACGTCAAAACTGTCCGGCTGTGTGATGCGGGCCAAATCTCCGGGCACTTTCGCGATATGCCACGCCAGTTGCCCCAGCGTCATCGACTTCGCGTGCGGCTTCCACGCCATTTTCTGCGCCGGCACGCGTTCCAATACTCTTTTCGTCGTGGCCGCCTCTTCGCGAAATTCAGCGAGCATCGGTTCCGTTGCTTTTCCCATTTTTCCTGGATCCCTTCTCTGTGGACTGAAGCGTGGCGGAGATATTGCTTTGAAAGTAGTGCCGACACGCCCGCCGGCCGTCGCGGGGGCGAACGCCCCCGCACCGACATAGATTTACTTCCCTTCCTCGCAACAGCTCTTAATCGGCTGGGCCAGCAGCGCGATCGCGTCCATCGCTTTCGGATCGCCATACCGGTCATGATGCCGCACCCACGCCATCGGCCACGGCAACGCATCTTCATCCCGCCCCTTCGCTGTCATGTCCAGCCAGTTATACGTAGGAACCAGAATGTCGAGCCCGCGCGCATATGACGAATACGTGTGGAAGACTTCACCGTCGCGCTTGATGAACGCGCTCATTCCCGGCAATTCCTCGGACGGAAACTCGGTCATCTCGTAGTTGTAGTATTGCTTGCCCTCCTCTTTCTTCGACGAGCTGACCTGGTAGTCGTAGTTAAACTCCGTTCCGAACGACGACACCCATTTGAACTGCCATCCCATTCTTTTCTTAAACACTTCGATCTCGGGATAGGTCGCTCGCGATACAACCGCGAATGCTGTATCCCGCTGCCCCAGATGCACCCTCGCCCCGTCGAACGAGTCCGCAAGGTACGAGCAGCTCGGGCATCCTTCTTTCCACCCCGGACCAAACATGAAGTGATAAACGACGAGCTGTCCGCTGCGCTCGAACAGATCCGCCAGCGTTTCCTTCCCGTTCGCTCCTTCGAACACATAGTTCTTCTCAACTTTTTCCCACGGCAACTCGCGCCGCAGACGGCTCAATTCATCGCGCATCCGCATGAACTCTTTTTCTTTCGCCAGGAACTGCTTGCGTGCGGCCAGCCATTCGGATGGCGTCACTACTTTCGTTGCTGATTTCTCCATTGTCGCGGTCGTCATTGTCGTTACTCCTTTTCCTTCGGATCGCTTTTCTCACCTTTCTTCTTACGAAGAACTTTTGCGACCAGCGCGGTCAATCCACCGGTTGAAACCACGCTGCCCACCACCGCTCCTGCACTGGCTAAACATGCCGGACACATAGTTCCTCCTTGCCTCAACGCACTTGCGTACTTACTTCTTGCCGCCTTCCGCGCGCGACTGGATGCCCTTCAGCATCTGCCCCCAGCCTTCATTCATTCCGCGCTTGTGCTCGTCAGGAATGATGCCGAACGCCTTGTGATGAAACTTTAGAAGCGTTCCACCTGCCTCTTCGCTGAGCCGGTACTGCACATTGTTCGCGACCGCATATGACATGAAGAGCGGCCCGGAGATTTCCAGCAGCGTTGGACGTTTGATCGCCTGCACATGTCCCCACAAATGCCCGTCGCCATTTCCGAGGTCGCGAAACCACCTTCCTCCCGGCCAAGCCTCGAGCTTCATCGGCATCTTTTTCTCCGGCGTTTCGTTCCCCGGCCCCAACTGCTCTAGCAAGCTCTCAAATGTCGTGATTAACGACGCCTTGATGTGCAACTCCTTGGTGATCACCACGCTCAGACTCTCAATTCCAGGTACGGTCATGCTCGCGCTCATCGATTCCTCCAATTTGTGTAGGGTGCGGCTCAAGCCGCGCCGTCAAAGTTTGAACTTAGATCCGGGCGTCAGGCCTGCCCGACTCATCGGTTGTCCGTGTCCTTCGCTTTCTCTTCCGCTCGTTCCTTAATTCGGAGCAGTTGATGCGTCCACAGCCGCTCAAACGTCTTCGTCCACTCATGCAGCGGACGAATCCCATCCGCATTCGCTCGATACAACATGTGCCTCCCGTGACGCCGCACCCGAACCAGCCCCACGTCTTTCAGCACCTTCAAATGCTTCGAGACAGAAGGCTGCTCCAAGCCTAGGCGAACCACCAAATCTCCCACCGGACGCTCACCCATGGCCAGGTAATCGAGAATCTCGCGCCGCCGCGGTTCCGCCACTGCGTTAAACGCGTCCGATGTCGTCGCTGCCCTTGCCATGAAGGCAAATATATATTCCTATATGGGAATATGTCAAGCAGATTTCAATCGAAAAACTTCCTTGAATTTTTCCGCAGTCCTTGCCTCCGCACCCCGAATATCATTGGCAGGAACAAAAGCGTTGCAACTCAGGACTTTCGCTCGTGTTCTAACGGCAAGTAGGGAGGGAGAGTGTTCACCGCAATCGAAGAATTCCCAGGCTCACATCAAAGGTCGTGCTCCTCCCAGACCCCGGCAAGCGTCCGGACTGCTGCACGATGGCTCGGTGTCCTGAGCGTAGCGATCGCGGGTCTGGCGTCGCTCAGCTGCGGCGGATCCCACGCCATCCTTCAGATCGCGGCGCCTTCCACCGTGGTCGCCGGCGTCCCATTCAGCGCGACTGTGACCGCTATGTACGAAGGAAAAGTGGACACAATCATCGACGGCCCGATCCACTTCACCACCTCCGATAAAGCCGCTCAACTTCCCACGCTCTATGTATTTACTGCGGCCGACGCCGGGGTTCACACCTTTACCGGGCTCACCCTCGTGACTCCCGGCAGCCAGACGATGACCGTGTCCGATTACGACGCTACCCCGATCGCCGGAACCGCAAATATCCAGGTGACTGCGCCGCCCGAATGATGTCCGATCCCCCGCAACTTCCCCCACATCTACGGGTTCAGCTTCGATTACAGCAACTCCCGGGCGACTACCCGTGCTGTAACATTTGCAGTACCGTTTCCCAAGGAATCTCCGATACTCTGTTGGGCCAGCCGTTGAATTCCATCTCCGATCGAACTGGAGAGCGAAAATAAGAATGATGCCGCAACCGGAGGGAAAAACCTCTTCCTTGCCTGCTCTCTTCAATCAACCGCGGCGCGGCATTTTCCTCTTCTCAGTTCTGATCCTGGCTAGTCTCGCTAGCCTTGTTCCGGCAGCGAACGCCGGAGAGTGCCCCGCATCGGACGTGCGCCTCGATACGACCCTGGCTCCAAGGGAAAATTCCGATTGCACGCCGGACCCCAACGCGCCCCTGCCCAACGCCCCCGCCCAGGCTCCGACCAACACGCCAGCGGACAAAAAATTCCGACCTTCGCAGAAGCCCGACTTCAATCGCTCAATTTTTTACGAGAACAAACTCGAATTCGCGCTCGATGTCGGATGGCTTCCTATCAACATTCCTTTTCCCTTTGATGTCTTCGAAGGCGATCCTTACGACCTTTACCCACTCCGCTACACCCTTGTCCCGATCAATGCATCCTTGCGTTGGCAGTTCGGGCCAATCAAAGGTCCTGTCATTCTCCGCGGCAATTGGGACGCTACATTCACTCTCTCGGCCACCGCGATTCCCCGAGGCCCGGAAACTCACTACTTCTCCTACAACATGGGCGTGCGCCGCAATTTCGTTCCGCGCAACTGGAGGGTGACTCCCTACTGGGACGTCCGCGCTGGTCTCGGACTGATCGACGCCAAAGGACCGCTCGGCGTCTATTATGCGCAAGGCCAGAACTTCACTTACGCTCTCCACATGGGCGCAGGAGCGCGCTACAACTTCAGCCCACGTTATGCCTTCTCAGCGGGACTCAACTGGATGCATCTGTCGAATGGAAATCTATCTGCCCCGGCGTATTCGAACTATGGGATCAATGTCTATGGGCCGATGTTCGGTCTTGATGTTGAGTTGCGCCGTCATCGCCACGACGCCAAGCAATAATCTCCGCAATTGCGCGAGAACCCTGCACCGCTCCTAACATCGCCGCAGTTTCCTACGTCTGGTTCACGCGATTCACAATCATAGTGACCGCTCTCTGCGCCGCTAGCGCCGCTCCCTCTTGCCAGCCGATGATGTGGCTGCAGTGGTCTCCCGCGAAATAAATTCGATCGTCGGGAACAATGAATTCGCGGTAGGCTCCGTTGAAATAATCCGCTTCGTTCGGCGGAGGATATCCTGGCCCGCGGCTCACCCACGATCCCAGACTGTACGGCACCTTTCCCCACGACATGTACATCGGCTTCTGCAGTTCCTTGCCTTTGCCCGGATGCAGCTTTTCGACGGCCGCTCGTGAGGCCGCGATCTTCGCCTCATACGAGGGGAGCTTGCCGAAGTCGCTCCAGTTTTCCATGTCATATCCGGAGATAATCACTCCCCGCTTCGACATCAACTTTGCGCTCGGATACCAGATCTGAGGGATCGGCCCGCTGGAAAGAAACGAAATGCCTCCGTAGATTTCGTCTCCATCCTGTTCCCAGAAACGCCGCGACTCCCACGCTACTTTATAGGCGCAGTCATACGTCATCTTCTCGATCGCCGATTTCACCGTTCGAGGAAAAATCATTCGGTATCGACTTGAGGATGGAGAATGGCAAGGTGCAAATACAATACGACGCTTCTACGGAACGGATCGGCCCGCCTTCGTGATCACGGTACATCACTCGAACGCCATTGGCCGTCTTGCGAATCTCCGCCACCGGCGAATGGTAGCGAATAACTTTTCCCAGCGAGCGGGTAAACGCATATGGAATCCTGTCCATGCCGCCCACCGGCTGAAACATTGTCGGCTGCATGTCGAGCATCTCTTCGAACATCATCGACCTGCAGAATTTCGATTTGAGTAGCTCCGACATCGAGAGCGGCAGGCTGCGAATCTCGACCTGATCGGCCGCGCCCGGCAACTGCCGGTCTCCCGAGCGCGAAGAGCCGGCGTACCGGTAGTCTTTCCCCAAGTCACCATACGTCTTCAGGAAGTCCATGACGACCGCATGATCGTCTGGCGTGAAGACCTCGTCGAGCGCTCCCTGTTGCACGCACTTCGCCAGCAGTTCCGAAACGTAGCCGCGAGTGTCATTGATCGCCTGCCCCTGCCGGATCGGGCTGCCGCCAAAAACCAGATCGTTCTGCAGTAGGGCGCGGCGCGAGGAGTTGACCTCAACCTCAAGCTCGACTCCCAGCTCGCTGCAGTATCCGAGCATCGTCTTGTGGATCGAGGGGAGCCGAGCCGGACCACAGTTGAAATAATTTCCTTCGTCGAATGTGCATTCCTGCGTGGTGCCGTCGGTGAACGCCAACTTCGATCCGCGGCGCAGCGTCCAGTTTCGTCCGCCAGGACGTTCGCGGGCTTCCAACACCGTGCACTCGAAGCCGGCCCGCCTCATCTCGTAGGCACACACCAGCCCGGCAATTCCCGCGCCGAGGATGATCACCTTCGTCCCGCGGCCAGCCGTCGGCGGCAGAGGGAAATCCTTCGCCTGCTGGCTCTCGACCATGCCCAGGAGGCCAAGGGAATGCATGGTCATGAAAGCGGCGCCGAATCCTCCGGCCTGCGCAATTCGCGAAACGAACTCGCGTCTGCTGATCGTCATCGTGAGATTTCAAGAAGATTTAGTACCGAAAAGTACCATGTCGGGCCGCAAACGGGCACGCCCATTTTTCGCATCCAGCAGATTCAAGTTTGTGGACCTACTCAGCGCGCAACGCTTGCATCGGGTTCACGTTCGCGGCCCGGCGCGCCGGAATATACGAAGCGGCAAGGCCGGTGAGCACCAAAAGCAAACATGCTCCCATGACAGAAGCTGTGTCGTACGCACTCACCCCGTAGACAACGCTCGACATGATCCGAGTTGCCAGGAATGAAACTCCCAGGCCGACCGCCGAACCGACTAGCAAGATCCAAACGGCTTGACGCATCACGAGCCAGACCAATTGCCGCTTTTGCGCGCCTAGGGCCAGCCGCACACCCAGTTCCTGCGTCCTCTGCGTCACGAGGTACGCCAACAATCCATACAATCCGACCACGCTCAACAGAAGCGCCGAGCCTGCAAAGCCCTGCAGCAGTTGTGAGGCGATACGACGGTCTCCGTAAGAATCGTCGACGACCTGATCCATGGTCGTGAAGGTACTCCCTGTTAACTCCGGAGACGCATCGTGAAAGACCTCCCGCAGTTCAGGAATCATGAGGGCTGGACTTCGTTCCGTTCGAACCGCTAGGTTCATCGCGAGACCTTCGGCCGTCCCATAGAACATGGAATCCGGGGTGATCTGAGGAACACAAACTTCAATTTCAGGTTGGGACGGCTCGAGCACCGACTCTTGCCGCTCGTCGTCGATGACTCCGATAATATGCGCAGGCTTATCGTCGCCGTAACTCATTAGCTCTTTTCCCAGCGCCTCTCCTGGGTCCTTTGCTTTGCCAAAGAACGCCTTAACGAAAGCGCGGTTCACCACCACAACCGGCGGAGAGCCGGCCTTATCTCCCTCGTTGAAGAACCTTCCTCTCAACATGCGGAAACCAAGAACGCGCTGCAAGCCCGGTCCCACCGCTCGAAATTGTGCAGTCAGGTCTTCAGTGGCCAGCGATTCCGGATCTTGCTCGTCGGCGGCGAAGGTAAACAAAATTGGGAATCGCTTTCCCAGTGGGACGGCAGTCGTAAGCGAAGCAGCTTGTACCTCCGGCAGATGCTCGATTCGATCGACCAGTGGCTGGTACAACTCCGTAGTCATATTTCGTCCAACGAACCTGTACGCGGGAATCACCATGTCGGCGACGATAATGTGATCTGTCCTGAAACCTAGAGGAACTTGCTTCAACGCAAACACGGTGCGTAAGAGCAGCCCGCAGGCAACCAGAAGAGACAACGACATTGCAACCTGCGCAACCACCAGCGCCCCGCGGGCTCGTTGATGAACACTTCCTCTGCCCTGCACGCTGCCTTGTCGAAGGGCGGGCTCGATCGAAGTTTTCGATGCAACCACAGCGGGCCACAGCGACGAAATCGTGGCACTCGCAACCGTCAGGCCGAGCAGACCGAGAATCAGAGTTCCGCTCGGTACCATCCTGACGTGAACGTTCAACTGAGCCGCAATCTCGGCTTGGAATACTCTTAACGCTAAGAACTCGAACCCGAGTCCGAGAATTGATGCGATCGCGCTCAGAACGAATCCTTGCATGAGCAACTGGCGGGCAATCCTCCAACGGGTTGCTCCCAACGCGGTGCGAACCGCGATTTCGCGTCGCAAAGTGTGCGCCCGGGCCAGCATCAGACTCGTGACGTTGACGCACCCAATTAGCCACAACACACCCGCCGCCCCAAGCAAGGCCAGTAATGCTTCCCTGACATTCCCCGCGACCACTACATCGCGATAGGACTCCACATCCACAGTCTGCACATTTTCGCGAGCGTGAGGATCCGTATACAACTTTGCTACCTCAGACTGGATCACCCTGAGCTCCGCTGTCGCCTGCTCCAGACTCACTCCATCGCTGAGTCGCGCGATGATTCGGTAATCTCGTGCCTCGTTCTTGGTCCGGATTTTGTCCGAATCGCCAAGTTCAATCGGAATCCATATCTGAGGTTTTTCCGGGTTGAAAGGGAATTGGAATCCGCGCGGCATGACTCCAATTACAGAGTACGAATTGCCGTTAACTCGAACGACTTTCCCCAGAATTTTGGGATCAGCACCGAAGCCGTCTCGCCAGACGGCATCACTCAGCACCACCGTTTTGCTGCCTTCTTTCCCGGATTCACTCCCGCCTCGATCATCGAAATCGCGGCCGAGAACGGGACTTACTCCAAGCGTCGCGAAGAGATTCCTGCTGACATTCGGAGTATTGACCTGCACTGGCCCGTTGGTTCCCTCCAGGAACGAGGTGGGTTTGTCGTAGGTGTGAAATGCGATGGCTTGCAATGTGCGGCTCCGCTCCTGCCACTCCTGAATGTCCACAAATGGAGCCCCGAACATCGAAGGCCCTTTCGGGCCGGCCTCGCGGATTTGGACCAACTGCTGCTCATTGCGGTATGGCATCGGCCGAAGCAGGACGTGGTCCACGACCGTGAACATTGCCACGCTCGCTCCCATTCCTGCAGCCAACATTCCCACTGCAAGAATAGAAAATCCCGGAGCACGGCGCAGTTGTCGGAAAGACTGTCGGATGTCGCCTGGAAGAGAGTTGAGGAGCAAGCGTCACCTCGCGGTTTCGGAGATTGTAGCTCACACGGAGACCCAGTCGTCAGGTCTCAGCCCCGTGATAAAAATCGGCGACCTGTACACACTCGTGGAGCCGCGGGCGCATTCGCCCGCGAGGGTCGTCTGTTTCCCTCTTCCTTCAACTTCATCCGGCATTCCCAAAACGGGAATCCGCTCCGATTCTCTGTCGCTCTTTTCTTGACTTCAATTCACCGGCAATTCATTCTGTTGTTTAGCACTTGGTTCTTTGACATCCAGACGGCGCATAACTTCTTTGTTTCCAAGATTTTGCCCCTAAGTGATTGTGCCCCATAGATTTTTCGCCGATTTTCCTCTAACTCGATGATTTCAATAGACCCAGGGGGAGGGGGGTGGGGCCTCCGAACAGAATTTTCCCAAAAACGGAAATCGCGCCGCCCGCTGCTACACTCCCTGAATGCAGGTCAAGATTCTCGGCTCGGCCGCTGGAGGAGCGTTCCCACAATGGAACTGCGCCTGCCCCAACTGCCGCATTCTCCGAGCCGGAAAGTTCCCTGGAAAGGCCCGCTCCCAGACCCAAGTCGCCATCAGCGCCGACTCCCATTCCTGGTTTCTGCTCGGAGCCTCTCCCGACCTCCGCGCGCAAATCGAATCGAACCCTGAACTCCATCCCCGCGAAGGCCTTCGCCAATCTCCCGTCGCCGGAGGCGTTCTGCTCAACGCAGACATCGACCATGTTCTCGGACTGCTTCTTATCCGTGAACTGCAGCCGTTGCGCGTATGCGCAACTGAATCCATTCGCCGGATTCTCTCCGAAGACAATTCCATGTTCGCCATGCTGCAACGCGTTTCCGGTCAGTTGACTTGGACCGACTTTATGCCTCGAAAGAGCTTCCCGCTGGTCGATCCCGCCGGCAAAGATTCCGGCTTGCGCTGCCGCGCGCTGTCTCTCGGCACGCACTTTCCCACCTACGTTTCGACACAACGCCGATCAACGCTTAACCCCGAGGAAGCGTCGCTCGGATTAATCATCGAATCGCCGTCGAGAAAGCGCCTCGCCTATATGCCTGCTGTCCCCGAAATCACCGACGAGCTGCTGCGCGAAGCCGAATCCGCGGACGTCCTGCTCTTCGATGGAACCTTCTGGAGCGACGACGAACTGATCCGCATTCAGGGATCCGGACAAACTGCCGGGCAAATGGGACACGTTCCGGTATCGTCCAGTCTCGCGCGATTGGCGCAACTGAAGCGCCCACGTAGAATCTATATACACATCAACAACACGAATCCCATGCTGAACGAGGCTGGTCCTGAATATCGCCAGGTGCGCGACGCAGGCTGGGAGATCGCGGAGGATGGATGGCAGTTCGATCTATAGACGCAGGCTTACCCGATACCAGCCTTCTCTCGTTCGACGGATTGCGCGCCAAGATGCGCGCCGTCGGCGACGAGCGCTATCACCACCAGCATCCGTTTCATCTGCTGATGCACGAAGGCCGACTGAATCGCGGCCAGCTGCAGGCCTGGGCGTTGAATCGCTATTACTACCAGAGCATGATCCCGATCAAGGACTCGATCATCCTCTCGCGCGGCACCGATCCTGCGTTTCGCCGCGCCTGGCGCAAGCGCGTCATCGATCATGATGGGGATAGTCACACCGAAGGCGGCATCAAGCGCTGGCTGAAACTCGCCGAAGCCACTGGACTCAGAGCCGATCAGGTGCGCGAAGGAACTGGAATCCTTCCCGCCACGCGCTTCGCCGTGAATGAGTATCTGAACATCGTCCGCAGCCGCACTCTGCTCGAAGCCGTCGCTTCCTCTCTCACCGAACTGTTCTCCCGCGATCTGATTACTCTGCGCATGGACCGTCTTCGCCAACACTACATGTGGTTGTCGGGAGGCCTGGACTACTTTGAGGCGCGCCTGACGCAAGCTCCGGAAGACGCGAAGTTCGCCATCAACTATGTGTACGAGAACGCGCATACGCGCTCGCAGCAGGAACTGGCGATCCAGGCCCTGCGCGACAAGTGCGACATCCTGTGGGCGCAACTCGACGCCCTGTATTTCGCCTACGTACAACCAGGATGGCCTCCGCCCGGCGCCTTCCGAATCGAGGGCCACTGATGCCGCCACCCACCGATGACAGTCAACCGCGCCTCGCCGCCGGCTGCCGATGGGGGGGCCCCGACCAGGATCGTGTAATCCTCTTCCCCGAAGGCGCCATCAAACTGCAGGGGACGGGACTGCAGATTCTTGAACGCTGCGATGGGAAGCGGACGTTCAGCGAGATTATTGGCGAATTGCAGAAAGAGTTTGGAAAGACGGATCCGGAGAAGATTCGCGCGGACATTGGAGTTTTTCTGGAGCAGTTGCAGCGCAAACGGATCGTGGACTACTAACAGCATTTGTAATTGGGTAATTTTGTAATTGTCCAGAGTTCAATCTCGATTCATGGTTTCTAATCCTCTCGCGCTTATCGCCGAAGTGACGCATCGATGCCCGCTGCATTGCGTTTACTGCTCGAATCCGATGCAACTGGCGGGAACGCAATCGGAGCTTTCGACCGCCGAGTGGACCAGCGTGCTTCAACAAGCTGGGAAACTTGGGATGTTGCACGCGCACTTCAC
>CAWCCE010000014.1:0-52575 GCA_963793945.1 uncultured Acidobacteriota bacterium
TCCCCTTCGACGAGGCTGGAGCGATTATTCGGTTAGACATCGAAACCGAGCAGCCGCTCGAAATCGAGGCCACGTTTACTCCGGATTTTCAACTGGAATGGCCCGGAGCCCTGGGAGGAACTTATGTCGATTGGAGTGAGAAAGACCACGCCTTTGTTTTCGGGGAAGAAGCAAAGAAGTTCGCAGCGCTGGTTGGATCGCCAACCGGAAGCGATCCTCATCTCGCTTATGAGACCAACTATTCTTCGTCTGACGAGAACTCGTTCCGGCTCGGACTGACACAAAAAGGAAAAGACACAAAGGAATTGGTGATCGCAGGTTCTGTTGCGGGCTTCGACGATGCGGTGAAGACCTACCACAGCCTGTTAGGCAACGGCGCTCGCGCGCAGACATCCTCAGCCGAGTACTACCGCACATATCTAGACAAGACAGTCACTCTCGAATTGCCCGATGGCGCGCTACAGCAGGCTTACGATTGGGCTCGGATCAGCACGATCCAGGGCCTCGTCAACAATCCCTATCTCGGCAGTGGTCTCGTCGCGGGATACCGGACCTCCGGCATCAGCCAACGTCCGGGATTCGCTTGGTTCTTCGGACGCGACGCGCTGTGGACCTCATTTGCGCTGAATGCCGAAGGCGACTATGCCACCACCCGCACCGCCCTCGATTTCATCAGCAAATATCAGCGAGCCGACGGCAAAGTTCCGCACGAGATTTCCCAGAGCGCGAGCCTGGTTCCGTGGTTCAAGGACTATCCCTATCCCTACGTCTCCGCCGACGCAACCCCGCTGTTCATCATTGCGATGAATGATTACGCAGTGCAAAGCGGAGACGTACAGTTTGCGCGCGATAAATGGGACAACCTGTGGCGCGCTTATCAATTCTTGCGCTCGACGTATGACGCTCAAGGTTTCGCGCAAAATGCAGGCATTGGTCACGGTTGGGTTGAGGGCGGACCGCTGCTTCCCGTCAAGAACGAGTACTACCAAGCCGGGCTCGCGGTCGAGGCACTCGAAGCCCTTTCGAATGTGGCGCGACTGTTAGGCAAGGACGACGTCAGCAAGCAACTTGCGACGGAGTTTGATCACAGCAAACCTGCATTGGATCAGGCATTCTGGTCGCCAGAGACGAAGGCCTACGCCTTTGCGCTGAGACAAAATAACCAGCGCGCGAATGAGCCGACCGTATTGACAATGGTCCCGATGTGGTTCGGCTTTATCCGAAGCCAGCCACGCGGACGAGAACATCACGCGACTCTCGGCCGAGGATCACCAGACTGATTGGGGCATGCGGATCATTTCGCAGCAGTCGAAGGCCTACGACGGCTCCGGCTATCACTACGGTTCGGTATGGCCGCTATTCACGGGCTGGGCGTCGGTCGCTGAATACCGCTACCATCGCACCTTTCCGGCTTATTCCAATCTTCGTTCCAATGCTCTCCTCGGCGTCGATGGCGCGCTCGGCCACTTCACCGAGGTTCTTTCGGGAGACTATTACCAGTCATTTGCGACCAGTTCTCCGCACCAGATATGGTCGGCGGCGATGGTAGTGAGTCCGATCTTGCGTGGCATGTTTGGCCTCGGAACCGACGTAGAAAAGCATCAGATCACGCTTGCGCCGCATCTTCCGGCGGACTGGACAACTTTCGCGATTCACAACGTACACCTCAGCGGCGTCAGCGTTGATTTCAAATACCGCAAGACCGCGGACACCCTCGTACTCGAAACCACGCGCACCGGCACGGGCGATTGCTGGCTAGAGTTTTCTCCGGCCTTCAGTCTGCGCACCGCTGTAGTAAGCGTCGAGGTGAATGGACGCCGGCTCGCCTTCAAGATGCTGCCGAATCAGAACGATCAGCATCTCGCTGTACGATTTCAACTCAGTAGCAGCACGAACAGCCTCGTTATCCGCACCAGGAATGACTTCGGACTTTCGCTGGCCAACGAACTGCCACCTTTAGGTAGCGCGAGCCGCGGGCCTTCGTGTCCTGTCGGAATCGTGGAATGCGTCGAAAAACCTCTTGACGCTGGAGGTCTCTGGCCGCGCTGCGCAGCGCTACGAACTGGCAGTTTGGAATCCAACCCAGGTCTCCTCGGTAGATGGAGGTACGCTCTCCAAGACTGGAGGGTTGGAAATTCAGATGCCGCAGGGCACGGCCGATTCCTACGTGCCGCAGAAGGTGATCCTTCATTTCGAGCATTGAGCTGGAGCCTGCGTCACCGATTAGTCGGGAAAGTCCCGATCGAAAGCGAATCCTGAGAAGGGTTACACTGCCTGTACGTCTTAGATGTGGCGAGGGCGACGGTAAGAATGCACGAACTGTCGATCGCGATGGGCATTGTCGAGGCGGCCACGGACGAGGCGCAGCGCCGCGGCGTCCGCGTGAGCGCCGTCCATCTCAGGCTCGGTGCGCTGTCCGGCGTGGTCAAAGACGCACTGCTTTTTTCGTACGAGGTGGCATGTCAAGACACCGCTCTCGCCGGGATCTACACTGATCGTTGAGGATGTCCCGGTCATGATCTTTTGCCAGCAATGCCAGGAGCAGAGAGTTCTGACGTCGGTGCAATCTTTCTCTGCCCCGAATGCGGAACGCCGACCATGGATATCCGCCAGGGCAAGGAATTGGAAGTTTTCGCGTTGGAGGTAGAAGAATGAGCGAGCCGCGGTTGGTCGAGGTACGCCGGAATGTTCTGAAACAAAATGATGTGATCGCGCGCTCGCTTCGCGAGCAATTCCGCGTCCGCCGGCGTGTTTGTGGTGAGCCTGGTTTCCAGTCCAGGCTCAGGAAAGACGATGTTCCTCGAGAAGATACTCACCTTGTCGCAGCCTCGTTATCGCGTAGCGGCACTGGTTGGCGATCTGGCTACGGAGAACGACGCCGCACGCCTGGCCCGCAGCCAAGCGCCGGTCAAGCAGATCACGACGGGCACCGTTTGCCATCTCGAAGCAGCGATGGTTCAGAACGCATTGCAGGGCTGGGACCTCAACCAGCTGGATTTCCTGTTTATCGAAAATGTAGGAAACCTTGTCTGTCCCTCGTCCTACGATCTTGGAGAAAATCTCCGCCTCGTGCTGATGTCGGTCACTGAGGGCGAAGACAAGCCGCTGAAGTATCCGACAATCTTCAACAGTGCGGATGTGGCGGTGATCACGAAGAATGAACTGGCGGGAGTTGTTGAGTTTGACTGGGAAACCGCGCGCAAGAATATCGAATCCGTTAGGCCCGGCATGCAGATCTTCCGACTTTCGGCAAAGACTGGCGAGGGAATGAACGAATATTTGGAATTCCTCGACCGGCAGTTATCTGAGCAGCGAGCTTCAGTGCATGCGGAGTCCAAAGCGTGAAACTATCCGGCAGGAACCTGCGCCAGCGCGTAGAGCGTGCGCGCGATATAAGTGATCAGTAGGGCCATGACGCAAGCCGTGACCAGAGGACGGTAATTGGTCTCCATCAGATCGGCGAGTACCCCCGAAACAAAAATAAAGAGAAACGGAATCGCCGCCAGGAGAAACCCTGCGCCCGCAACGTGAGGATGCGCCATCCCCAGCAGGATAAATAAAACCGCAACCAGTAAGGGCGCTGTGTTTCCGAAATATCGCGTACGTGGCCACAGCGCATAGGTTACCAGCGTGACCGGCGTCGCCAGTGCCAGTGCCGGGCATGCGCGCCCAATCTGCACAGCAACCTGTTTGTAGACGCCCAGCACGGCAAACCCGCGCCAGGTCGCTCCCCAGAACGTTGCCTCCCGCAGGCTCTCACCGAAAGTGTTCACGCGGAAGAAATAAGTTGCGAACAACAGCACGAATCCAACCGCGCACGCCGCAATCCAGATGACGAGCCCTGCGCGCTGCCGCACTGGCGCGACGTAGAGAAGAAATCCCAACGCCATCGGGACAAGGACGATCAAGGAGAACTGCGATCCGATCGCGATTGCCAGCGAGATTCCGAGTAGTACGATGCGGCGCCAGTTCCACAAAACCACTTCGCGCGGAGCGTACAACGTGTGCGCGACTGCAATCGCGGTGAAAATAGTTCCGAACGCTCCCCACGCGGCGAGAATCTCCGGTTCGGTATGCCACGCAGCACTCGCCTGAATGAGCGAAGGCGAAAAGCAGTAGAAGGTGAGTGCCACGAAGCCCCCCGTATTGCCGCAAAGCCGCCGCGCAACATACCAGAGAGACGCTCCCAGAAACACTCCACAGGCGAGAAACGGAAGCCTGGGAAGCCATCGCCAGTACGCTGCCGATTCCGCGTTCAGATCGTGCGGCCAGGCCAGCAGCGGGCCTGCTGTGACGAGATAGATCAGCGGTGAATGCTCCGTATCGAATCCGCGATCGACATGCTGGAATGGATTTTGATCAGGGTCTTCCGCAACCTCGCTCATTGGAGCCCCGGCTGTTCCTCGACCATGCAGCTGCTTCCAGCCCTCACCGATTCGGAGAGCTTCCTGGCTATCGAGTCCAGGCGCCGTACTCAATTCAACATGTACCAGCCACAGTGCTTGCGCCACAAAAGCAAGCAGCAGCAGTCCAGCAAGAAATTGCGGACGTCCAAAGCGTTCGCGCGTGAAATATGGGCGCATAAGGTCGAGCCGAGTGTTTTACCATGTCGGAGGCGGTTGCGGGGAAAGTTCTGCAATGAGTGATCTCGAAAGAAATCAACCCGGCGAGCCCCCTAGCCCTCCCTCGCACCCTGCGCCCGGCCCGGACTTCAGCGCAAGCGTTCCTCCGTCGTACGCGCGGACCGTATTCCTCGGTCCCGACGGCCTGCGGCCCGGATGGGGCTTCGCATTCTACGTGGTGATGTTCCTCGGCTTGCAGCGCGCTGGCCGTCGATCTGGCGTGGTCGCGCGATTTGGGATACAGCAATCTCTGGTCGATGCTGCTCGAGGAATTCGGCAATCTCATTGCCGCTGTGATCCCTTCCTTCGTGCTGGCGAAAGTCGAACGCCGTTCCTGGAGTGCATACGGACTATCACCCAAACGTGCTTTCGGAAAATTATTTTGGATCGGCGTGGTTTGGGGATTTGCAGCGATCACTCTGCTGATGACTGCGATATACAGCTTGCATGGCTTCTCATTCGGTCACATCGTTCTGCACGGAGCCCGTCTCGCTCGATTCGCTTGCTTTTGGGGGCTGATGTTCCTGCTAGTCGGCTTCTTCGAGGAATTCCTGCTACGTGGCTATTCCCAATTCACGCTAGCCCGAGGCATTGGTTTCTGGCCCGCTGCCATTGTTTTGTCCTGCGTGTTTGGGCTCATCCACATGCGTAACGGTGGTGAAGATTGGCCCGGGCTACTGGCAGCAGCATGCATCGGATTATTCTTCTGCCTCACCCTCAGACGTACAGGAACCCTGTGGTTCGCGGTGGGGTTTCACGCTGCCTGGGATTGGGGCGAGACTTTTTTCTATTCGGTTCCGGATAGTGGCACCGTCTTCCCCGGACACTTGCTCAACTCTTCGCCGCGCGGACCGCAATGGCTCAGCGGAGGCTCGGTCGGCCCCGAGGGCAGCGTTCTTTGTTTTATTGTCCTCGCACTCGTCTGGGTTGCGTTCGACCGACTTTATCGAGACCTTCCGTCACTCTCCGGAATGGCAGAGGGATAACGTTTCAGTTCGGGAGCCGCCGCGCAGGCAAAAGACGATGTTCCGCCACTCCTGTTCGCGGCAGGTCCTATACTGACAGCATGCCCCCGGAAGCCGAGCTGCTGACACCATTGCGCCGCTACTGGGGATACGGTTCCTTTCGCCCACTGCAAGACCGGATCGTCCAAAGCTTGCTCGCCGGGCACGACACCTGCGTGGTAATGCCCACCGGCGGCGGCAAGTCGCTCTGCTATCAACTTCCCGCGGTGATTTCCGGAAAAACTGCCGTTGTCATTTCGCCACTCATCGCGCTCATGCAGGATCAGGCGGCTCAACTGGCTCAGATGGGAATTCCGGCGGCCGTTCTCAACAGCACTCTCAGCAACGAAGAGCAGCATCGCGTGATACGCCAGTCCCGGGAAGGTGCGTACCGGCTGCTGTATCTTTCCCCGGAACGTTTGCAGCGCGGAGACACCTTGGCATGGTTGCAGCAGGTTCCGATCGCTTTCTTCGCCATCGATGAAGCTCACTGCATCTCGGAATGGGGACACGAGTTTCGCCCTGAGTATCGTCAGCTGAGCCGATTGCGAGGCCAGTTTCCGGACTGCCCGATTGCGGCCTTCACGGCGAGCGCGACCCGCCACGTGCGCCACGACATTCTCGCGCAACTGCAACTGCGGAACCCCGACAAGTACATCGCCAGTTTTCACCGCAATAATCTGCGATATCTGGTGCGCGAATGCGAAACCGTTGAGCAGACCGCTCTCCTGGTCACCGCCCTTCGCAATTACAGTGAGGGCAACATCATCGTCTATGCGCCCACCATCAACAAAGTGGAAGAGACGGTCGATTTCCTCGAGAACCACGACATTCCCGCAGTGCCCTATCACGCCAAAATGCAGAGTGAAGACCGGCGCCGCAACCAGGAGCGCTGGATGTCGGATGAAGTGCGAGTGCTGGTGGGCACCATCGCGTTCGGCCTCGGCATCAATAAAGCGACTGTACGGGCGGTGATTCACCTCGCTCTGCCGAAATCCGTCGAGCAGTACTACCAGGAGGCGGGCCGCGCTGGACGGGACGGAAATCCCGCCGACTGCATTTTGCTCTGGCGCAAACAGGACGCCGGCCTGCTCGGATACTTTGCCAATCAGATCCTGGATGCAGCCGAGCGCGACCGCGCCTGGCAGAGATATCACGTGATTCGCGCATTCGCGGAGGGGAATCAGTGCCGGCATCGTCAGATTTGCACCCATTTCGGCGAGACTCCCAAGTGGACGACCTGTGGCGCCTGCGACGTTTGCGGAAGCATGCCGGAGTGGCTGAATCAATCTTCTGCGTCTCGAGCAGTGCGGAGAGTCTTCACCGTCCGAGAAGCAGCTGATAAACCGGCAGTGCCGACACCGAAGGATACGGAGTTGCGCGAATATCTTCGCGAGTGGCGGCGCGTCACCGCCAAGGAGCAAGGTGTACCCGCATTCGTCGTGCTGCACGACACGTCCCTTGACGAGATCTGCCGAATCCAGCCGTCTTCCATCGATCAGCTGCTGACGATCACCGGCATCGGCGAGCGTAAGGCGGACACCTACGGACAAAGAATTTTGGATGCTCTCGCGCACTATCGCGAAGGTGCGCGGGCTTCCGCAAAATCAGAGAAGAAAACCGCCCCCGCGCTCGAGACACTGCAACTTCTCCAGCAGGGCAAGACTCTCGAAGAGATTGCGAAGATTCGTGAGCGGCAGTTAGGAACCGTGGTCAGTGCGGTCACTGCGCTGGTGGAAGGCGGGCACATCGAGTTCCAGCCGGAATGGATCGATCGGAATAAGCAGGCCGTAATCGAGGCCGCATGCGCGCGCGTCGGTCTGGAAAAACTAGAGCGTCTCAAAACCTTGAAAGACGCATTGCCCCCTGAGGTTACGTACGATGAGATTCGGCTCGTTCTCGCGCATCTTCGGCGCAAGCAGGGCGTCACCAATGCGGAAATTCCGGCCTGAATCAGCAAAGAAAGTCATAGGGCTTACAACCGCAATTTCCTCGTTCCGCCTACTCCATCCTGTTATCATATTCCTAACGCCAGTCTGCACCGACCTGGCAGCGCGGCCCCGAATTGGCGCCTGCTAATCATCACCTTACAGTCTTGCCGGGCTCTACACCTGGCAAAGGTGGACCATGGGGACTCATACTCTGTTGTCGACTAGGATCTCGGGAAATTCCTTTCTGCGATACGGGGTCGCAGTGGGAGCGGCACTACTGGCTTTGGTTATCTGTGGCATTTTCCGCAATTTTGTCGGGAACGATATCTGCTATGTCCTGCTCCTTCCGGCAGTCGCTTTTTCCTCGTGGTATTGCGGTGTAGGACCCTCCGTCGCGGCCGTGGTCGTCAGCTTAATCGGCGCAACCTTCGGGTTCAGCTTTGGAATTCATTCGTTCTCTGCTCCAAGTTCGGCACACATAGTCAGCATGGCGATTTTCGCTCTGGCATCGAGCATGATCGTCCTGATGGGAGAGTCGCGTCGCCGTCAAAACCGAATCCTGATCGACTCTCAAAGCCAACTCGAGAGAAAAGTAGAAGAGCGTACTGCGGATCTCGACGCGGTCAATCGGAACTTGCGGGAACTATCGGCGCGGCTGATGCGATTACAAGATGACGAGCGGCGACGTATTGCTCGAGAGCTTCACGACAGCGTCGGACAGACGCTCGCTGCCCTGGCTATGAATCTGGCGATGGTGCGGAACGATGTCGAGCGGCTTGCCCGGACGGCTGCCACCCTCAACGATAGCGACAGCCTGGTCCGCGAAATGAGCAGCGAAGTACGCACGATTTCTCACCTGCTTCATCCTCCTCTTCTTGACGAGGCCGGACTCGCATCTGCACTCCGCTGGTATGTCGACGGATTCGCCCAACGCAGCCATATCAGAGTCGACTTGGATCTTCCAGAGGATTTTGAGCGTTTATCCGGCGAAATGGAGACGGCAATTTTTAGGGTTGTGCAGGAGTGTCTCACGAACATTCACCGCCATTCAGAAAGCTCGGTCGCCAAAATCCATGTGCGCCATCGCCACGATCAGGTTTTCGTCTCGATCGAGGACAAGGGCAAGGGCATTCCTCTCGAGAAACAGCAAGAGATGGCGACAACGGGGACGCCGGGGGTTGGAATTCGCGGAATGCGCGAACGGCTTCGCCAGCTTGGCGGGACCTTGGATATTAGGTCCAACGGACACGGCACGACTGTGACGGTGCAACTGCCGGTTGGAGAAAAACAAGAAGCCCAACCCACACCAGTCGCCGGGCCTGCTGCGGCCTAGTTTGCCGACCGGCTATGCGGCCGACAGCACTGCCGCTTCCCGCCCGGAACGAACGCAATCGGGTACTCCGATGCCGCGAAACCCGTTGCCCGCCAGCGCCAATCCAGGCAATTGCTGCCGAAGGCGTTCAATGCGCTCCAGCCGTTCGAGATGTCCCACACCATACTGCGCCATGGCAGATTTCCATTTATAGACGCGGGCAAATTGAGGCTCCGCACGCACCCCTAGAATCTGCTGCAACTCATTCCGCACAATGCCAACGATCTGGTCATCCGACAGAGGCCAAACATTTTCCGCGTTCGAGCCGGCAAAAAAGCAACGCAATAAGGCTCGGTGTTCCGGGGCGCGGTGCGGAAATTTATTGTGCACGAAGGTTGCCGCCAGCAGGAGCTTCCCTTCGCTCCGTGGAACCAGAAATCCGAAGCCAGGGGGCAACGACTGGCGAACCCTGCGATCGTAGCCCAAACCTACCGTGATCGAGGAGCTGTATTGGATGGCGGCGAGTTCGGCAGACAATTCAGGGCTGGCCATCCGAAGCACCGCGGCGGCCGCGGATGCTGGAAGCGCGACGATGACACGATCGAATTGATCTGAATTCAATCCGGCAGAAACGACCCAGCCGCCGGCTTCGGCCTGAATGGCTTGTACGGAACTATTCATCAGCAAAGTTCCGCGAGTCAGTTGCGCAGACACGCTCTCCGCAAGATGTTGCATTCCGTTCTTTAGGGAGGTGAAGAGTGATGGCGCTGCCTTCCGCGGGCCGGAAGACATTTTCTTACGCGCGGCAAGCATGGCTCGTCCGAGGCTGCCGTGGGTGCGCTCCATCTCGGCAAACCTCGGCAGCACCGCGCGCACACTGAGGCTGGCTGCCTCTCCACCGTACACGCCCGAAAGCAGGGGATCCGCGAGGCGATCCACCATTTCGCTTCCATAATGACGCTCCACGAAGGCCGCTACTGACTCGTCATGATCGACCGCGCGCGGCGGATGAAACAATTCCTGCGTCATCCGCAGTTTGGTCTTCCACGAAAAAAGCGACGAAAAACCTGTAGGAAGAATTTTCGTGGGAACCATAAACATCAGGCCGTCGGGCATCTCGACCAGCCGCCCGCGAGTCAGAATGTAAGTCTTGCGGTCGGCATCATTGGAGCCAATAAGCTGATCGCCCAGGCCCAGCGACCGGCACAAGTCGGCAGCCCAGGGCTTCTCGCTTACGAAGGAGTCGGGACCGGCCTCGACGATGCAGCCATCGACGCTCTCCGTGCGGAGCACTCCGCCGAGGCGGGAAGAGGACTCGTAGAGGACGTATTCAAGGTCAGCCCCGGAGCGCACTCGTTGCTCGCACTCATAAGCGGCCGCGAGGCCGGAAATACCGCCGCCGACAATGGCGACACGAGTCATGAATGGCGGCTTCCGGCTCCCGAATATTCCTGGACCAACCGGGCAAGATTCTTCACGTTATCCACCGGCGTTTCCGGCAGAATACCGTGGCCGAGGTTGAAAATGTGACCGGGACGTCCAGCGGCGAGGCGTAGGATGTCCTCTGCCCGGGCCTTCAATTCCTTCCAATCGGCAAACAGCAGCACCGGATCGAGATTTCCCTGCACGGCTGATTTGTGTTCGAGCCGGGCCCAGCCTTCATCGAGCGGAATGCGCCAGTCGAGCCCGATCACATCTGCTCCTGTTTCCTTCATGGCCGGCAGAAGCGTGGCGCTGTCCGTTCCAAAATAAATGACCGGTACCCCGGTTTTCTGCAACTGCTTCACCATGCCCGTGACGTGCGGGAGCACGTAGCGGCGATAGTCTTCCACGCTGAGGCATCCCACCCAGCTATCGAAAATCTGGATTACGTCCGCGCCCGCGCGTACTTGCTCCGCCGAATACGTGCTGGTCACGGCAACCAGTTTGCTCATCAGAGCGTCCCAGTCTTTGGGATGGTTGTACATCATCTTCTTGGCGTGGACGTAGTTGCGCGACCCACCGCCTTCGATCATGTAACTGGCAAGAGTAAACGGAGCGCCGCAGAATCCGATGACCGGAACTCGATCGGCAAAATGCTTCGCCACCAAAGCGACCGCTTCCGAAACATATCCGAGTTCGGCCGCGCGATCCGTCCGAAGGTTTGCGATGTCTTCTTTCGTCCGAACGGGTTTTTCGATCACCGGGCCTTCGCCCGCCGAGAAGTGGAACGGCAAACCCATCACTTCAAGCGGCAGCAGCAGATCGGCGAAAATGATGGCAGCATCCACTCCCAGAAATTCCGCCGCGGTGATTGTGACCTCAGCCGCCAAAGTCGGTTTCTTGCAGATTTCCAGCAGCGAGTGCTGTTTGCGGACCGCGCGATATTCGGCCATGTAGCGTCCGGCTTGGCGCATAAACCAGACAGGCGTCCGATCGACCGGTTGGGACTTGCACGCGCGAACAAAGCTGGCGTTAGGGGCTGACATGAATCTTTGAATTTAGCATTTCTGGAGCGAATGCGCTGTGTTTGCACTCCCATCCAACCCCAGAATCCCCTCGATTCGGGCGGCCATACGTATGATAGATAGCAATAGATAGCAGATCGCCGGTAGACCCATTATGAACAAGATCTCGATTACAAAAGAAGCGATCGAATTGAAGGTGACCGACGCTTCGCCCATGGCCGCCTACGTCGCAAGGCCATCGGCCGGCGGGCCTCATCCCGGACTGATCGTCTTTCAAGAGGCCTTCGGAGTTAACCCGCACATCCGCAACGTCACCGACCGGTTTGCTGCCGAAGGATATGTGGCTGTCGCTCCAGAATTGTTTCATCGAACCGCGCCACGGGGATTCGAAGGTAATTATAAAGACTTCCCCTCCGTCAAGCCGCACTATGAGGCCCTAACAAATGAGGCTGCCGAGGCGGATATTCACGCCACCTACGACTGGCTGCATTCGAGTTCTCATGTGAACGCCAACCAGATCTCGTGTGTCGGATTCTGCCTGGGAGGACGTGTATCGTTCCTTGCGAATGCCGTTGTACCCATGAAAGCCGCTGTCTCTTTCTATGGGGGCGGAATCGCTCCGGGGTTGCTCGATCGCGCCCCTAACTTGCATGGGCCTGCCTTGCTGATCTGGGGCGGACTGGACAAGCACATCACGCCAGATCTCAGGGCGGCTGTGGTCGACGCTTTAAAAGCCGCGCAGAAACCCTACGTCAACGTCGAGTTCTCCTATGCCGACCACGCATTCTTCTGCGACGAGCGGGCTGCATACAACCCCAATGCAGCGCGGCAGGCCTGGGCTCTCACGCTGGAGTTCTTGCGCTCGTGAAGACCGTCCTGCTGGCGGCTGGGCTGACTCTTCTTGCGCTGGTTGCGGCTGCTTGGCAACCACCCGTCACCGCCAAGACCACAAACATTCCGGCGCCTACCTTTTACAAGAATGTTCTGCCCATCCTTCAGGATCACTGCCAAAGTTGTCACCGTCCAGGAGAAGTGGCGCCCATGCCACTCGTGACCTACGAGCAGACGCGCCCGTGGGCCTCGGCCATGGCGCACGCCGTCGAAATGAAGATGATGCCGCCATGGTTTGCCGATCCGCGATATGGACACTTCGCAAATGACGCCTCTCTCACCGACCAGCAGATCGCCACGATTGCCGCATGGGCAACGGCCGAAGCTCCCTCTGGAGATCCCCACGACGCCCCACCACCGCGAAAGTGGGCAGAGGGCTGGAACATTCCGCAGCCAGATCTCGTGGTCAAGATGCCCGCGCCCGTGCCCATACCAGCGCAGGGACAAATTGAATACACCTACGAAATTGTGCCGACGCACTTTACCGAAGATCGCTGGGTACAGATGTCAGAATTTCGTCCCGGAAGTCCCGCCCATGTTCACCATGCGGTGGTGTACATCCGTCCGCCGGATTCGCAGTGGCTGCGGCACGCTCCCGTCGGCCAGCCCTTTACGGCTTCGACGCTGAGCGACCCGGTGGAGCAACGCCAGGCCCACGAAACCACCAGCGACCTGCTGCTTGTCTACGCGCCGGGCAGTTCGCCGGATCAGTGGCCGGACGGCATGGCTAAATTCGTTCCGGCAGGCTCCGACCTTGTCTTTCAGATGCACTACACGACGAACGGCACGGCCGACGCGGATCAGACGAGCATTGGGTTAATCTTCGCCAAAACGCCGCCTCGTCAGCGCGTCATCACTCTGCAACTGAATAATCACGCGTTGATTATTCCTCCCGGTGCCGACGATTTTCGCGCGCAGGTGCAAGGAACGTTGCCACACGACGCAACTCTGCTTAGCCTTTTCCCTCACATGCATCTGCGGGGCAAGCGATTCGAATACGACATAGTGCACGACGATGGCACCATCGAAGTCTTGTTGCGTGTCAACTATCACTTCCACTGGCAACTGAGCTACAAACTCGCCGAGCCGCGCCTGCTCAAAGCCGGAACAAAATTGCGCGCGATCGCCTGGTACGACAATTCGAAGAACAATCCGCATAACCCCGACCCCACGAAGACCGTGACCTGGGGCGATCAAACTTCCGATGAGATGATGGTGGGATTTTTTGACGTGGCGATTCCGGCGGCAATGGATAAATGGCAATTCTTCGACAGGAAAAGCAATGCCATCAGTCCCCAAACCGACCATTAACGCGCCTATCGATTCGCCTCTTCAGCTTGCGGCAATCTGGTCTAACTCTGTAACACTTGCATGGGTTCACCCGGCTTGAGCACCATTCCCGCACCCATAATTTCTGAAGACTCTAATCCCGTGCCGCCCCGGCTGCGGGTTACGTCCTATTGGGCATTGGCCGTGGTCTTCATTGCTGTGTACTTCGCCTCAATGTTTTCGCCCGCCCTGCTCGACGACGTCGACAGCAGCCACGCCGAAGCCGCGCGAGAAATGTTCGTAAGCGGCGACTACGTCACACTGCACATGAACGGCGTGCGCTATCTGGAGAAAGCTCCTCTCCCGTATTGGCTTGTTGCTATCTGCTATCACCTGTTCGGCGTCAACGAATTCGCGACGCGCCTACCCATGGTCCTCTCCGTCCTCTTACTCGGGATTCTCGCGCTGTTCTGGGCAGGGAGAGCCTTCGGCGAGCGCGCTGGCATTTATGCCGCATTGTTTATTTACACATCCGCCGGCGTATTTCTGTTCACTCGCGTCCTCATCCCCGATGTGCTGCTCAGCCTGCTCATCGCTGCATCTCTTTATTTCTTCCTGACCGCCTTGGAGCCCTCAAGCCGCGCCTGGCGCTGGTATGCCGGATATGCGTGCATGGCGTTAGGAGTATTAACAAAGGGACTGATCGCCCTGGCCTTCCCGGGTGGAGCGTCATTCCTCTACCTCATCATCAGTGGAGACTGGCGGCGCTGGCGCGAATTCAAGCTCGCCTCAGGGATAGCACTTTTTCTGCTGATCGCTGCGCCATGGCACATTCTTGCCGGTCTCCGGAATACCGGCGGCGAGGGCGGCCATGGATTTTTCTGGTTCTATTTCGTCAACGAGCACTTCCTGCGTTTCCTCGGCAAGCGCTATCCCCGCGACTACAACAAACTGCCGTGGGCACTGTATTGGTCGCTGCATCTGGTCTGGCTGTTTCCATGGAGCCTCTATTTCCCGGCAGCGATCCGCACGATCATCGACATTCGAAAGCACAGGCAGCCTGCCGATTTCACCAGTCGGACTCGATTGATGTGTTGGATTCTCGCCGGGCTCATCCTTATCTTCTTTGCGGTCTCGACGAACCAGGAGTACTACACGTTTCCCGCCTACTTGCCGCTGTTCATCCTGCTAGCGGAGGGAGTTGCCCGTTGCGAGTGGAGCGACTGCAATGCCGGCGTGCGAAAGGGATGGCTGCGAGTATCTTCAGCCCTGCTGGCG
Organism: uncultured Acidobacteriota bacterium; assembly: GCA_963793945.1. GTDB lineage: Bacteria > Acidobacteriota > Terriglobia > Terriglobales > Acidobacteriaceae > Sulfotelmatobacter. Next base: position 14,755 of record CAWCCE010000014.1, read on the forward strand.
CTCATCGGCGTGGCCGCTGGCATCACTCTCCTGACCTTACTCTGGAAGTCGCGTAATCTGCCGTTCGAACCCGACATCGGCAATGTCCTCGCCAAGCATGACATGAGCGAGGACACTCTCTCGACCTCTCACATACTGGATCTGAGCTATGCATCGTTTGCCGCACTGCGCCTGCCGGCTGCGCTGGCAGCGGTGGCTTTATTAATCGCGCCTTTGCTCTCTTTCCTGCTCAGGATCCGGCGCCGCCACTATTCCGCAACTTGGGCCCTGGGAGCAGGCATGGCAGTATTTTTAATCGCCGCCCACATCGCGCTTGGCAGGTTCGGCCCATACCTATCGTCCAGAGATCTGGCGGAGCAGATTGCCGCGAAGGCTCATCCCGAAGACCGCGTGATGATCTACGGCGATCAGGCGTTTGGCTCGTCACTGCTTTTCTATTTACATCGCCCGATCGAACTCGTAGAGGGCCGCACGACTTCAATGTGGTTCGGATCAACCTTTCCCGACGCACCCAAGATCTACCTTACGGATACCGACCTGCAGCGGGATTGGGCCTCCGACCAGCGCGTCTTCCTGTTTGTCCCGCCGCAGTTGAAAGATAAAGTGGATTCTCTATTGCCCAATCGCGTCGTGATCGCCGAGATTTCTGGAAAATACGTCTACAGCAATCGTCCCTGATGGGCCGCTCTGCTAAACTTTTAATCTTCGTGAGAGGCAAGGAATAAGGAATGATGAACCGGAAAGCAATTTTGATGGTGTTCGCAGTGTCCGCGATTGGGGCCGCAGGATGTTTTGTCGGCGCGGTGAAGGCTGATCCTCTACCAACTCGCACGCAGCCTCCCCAGACAGCGGGACCTGCAGCGCCCAAGAAGGCTGAGGAACAGTTCAAGAACATCCAGGTGCTCAAGGGAATTCCGGCGGATCAACTCATTCCGACAATGCAGTTCATCACGGCCTCGCTGGGAGTCGAGTGCGATTTTTGCCACGTCCAGGGCGCGTTCGAGAAAGACGACAAGAAAACAAAGCAAACCGCGCGAAAAATGATGGAGATGATGTTCGCCATCAACGCGGATAATTTCGATTCGCACCGCGTCGTTACCTGCTATTCCTGCCACCGTGGCAGCGAGCACCCTCTTGCGATTCCCACGGTGATGACGGAAGAACCCAAGGAAATGGCCGGTCAACCGCGAAGGCCCGACGAAGGAATGCCTGCGGCCAAAGAGAATTCCGGACCCTCCGCCGACCAATTGCTGGACAAATATGTGCAAGCCTCGGGAGGTGCGGCTGCGATTGACAAAGTCACCAGTCGCGTAATGAAAGGTACGATCGACTTCGGCGGAAAGTCCCTGCCTATCGATATCTACAATAAGGAACCCGATGAGCGCATCTCGCTCACGCACATGCCGGACGGCGACAACGTAACGGCTTTCAATGGCCACGAAGGCTGGCTTGGTGCGCCGAATCGCCCTTTACGCGAAATGCACGGTAGCGACCTCGATGGAGCGTCGATTGACGCCGACCTCCATCTGCCTACGCATCTGAAGCAGATGTTCACCGAAATGCACGTCCACGAAGGTGAGAAAGTCGGAGATCAGGACACCTATGTAGTTTCAGGAGAGCGAACCGGCAGGCCGCCCATCATCCTCTATTTCGACAAGCAATCGGGATTGCTGGTCCGCATGGTGCGCTATGGCGAAACCGCTTTGGGCTGGCTTCCCACGCAGATCGACTATGCCGACTATCGCGATAGCAACGGAGTGAAAGTGCCGTATCGCTGGACTCTGGCTCGTCCTAGTGGGCGATTTACGATCCAAGTCACGGATTTGAAGCAGAACGTTCCAGTCGACGATGCAAAGTTCGTCAAGCCCGCAGCTCCGCCCGAGCAGCCCAAGCCAGCAGCCAAATAGATAGCTAGTGCTCCGTCCGCTGTGACATCCTGTTCAGTTGTCGCGACTTTCTCGACGTGGGACTAGTTAAGGCTGCGTCTGGGGACCCTTCTTTTCCGAACCGGAGGCAGGCTGCGGGACTACCGCTTCAGCCTCGATCTTTACTTCCACTTCGGCGCCCTCTTTGAGTTTTACTTTGTGACCGTCTTTGTCGACGAGTCGGTTGGGAACTCGGATCTCTCGGTAAAGATGGTCCGCGCCCTCGATCCCGATCTGTGCCTTTTCGGGCTCGCCTGAGCTCGGATGTGGACTTATGACTTTTTCGACTCTACCTGGAAGCGTAGTACTAGCTTTAGCTGCTGACACGAACCCTCCACTCTGCCCCGGGCACACAGAATGTGCCGAATCGCGTCGACGTTAGGGGTCGACGCATCCAATTATGTTCTCCGTATTTTCATGTATGCGCTATAGGTGAAACCCTGTAGACGGCAAAAAGCTCCTCGTTTCGTTCATCGGCTGTTGCCATCGGCGTTCGGGCTCCTCAGTCAGCCAATTTCAATAACAAAACCTGATAGCCACGATAAATAGTTTCGATTTCCGGACAGCCATGGCGGACGTTACATTGAGGCGTCATCAGAATGGGCGTTGGGCAAATCTTGTGGGCGGGACGGGAGCTATAACCTCGGTGTTTACCCTTAGAAAGCTGTTCGCTTCGTTGCTGACAGCATTGCTTTTCCTGGTTTTTGCTTCTGTCGTGTGCGCGCAAACCGGCGCTGTCGCCCCGAGTCCGGGAACCGACGCGAATTCGCGTCTGGCTCGCCTCGAGCAACAGACTGCCGACGCCAAAAGCTCGGCTGACAATGCGTGGATGCTGACCAGTGCGGCCCTGGTGCTCATGATGACCGGGCCCGGCCTGGCGCTTTTCTACGGCGGATTGGTTCGCAAAAAGAATGTCCTCGGCACCATGATGCAGAGCTTCGCGTTGATGGCAGTAGTGACGGTTCTATGGGGACTGTTCAGCTACAGCCTCTGTTTTGGCCCGGGGAATAGCTTTATCGGGGGCTTTCAGAATCTTTTCTTGAGGGGCGTAGGGGCCGCTCCAGATTCGGATTATGCCGCAACGATTCCCGCGCAGACATTCATGGTGTACCAGTTGATGTTCGCCATCATCACCCCGGCTCTCATAGCGGGAGCCTTCGCCGAGCGCATGAAGTTCAGCGCGATGCTGCTGTTTACGGTTTTGTGGTCTGTCATCGTCTACGCCCCCATGGCCCACATGGTATGGGGAAAAGGCGGACTGCTAAATGCATCCCTGGGAGGTCGATTCCCGACACTTGATTTTGCCGGAGGCACCGTCGTCCACATCACCTCTGGCGTCTCGGCATTGGTTTGCGCGTTATATCTGGGTAAGCGCGTCGGCTATCCCAAAGAAGCCATGCCTCCGCACAGCGTGGTCCTCAGCTTTATCGGCGCATGCATGCTCTGGGTCGGATGGTTTGGATTCAACGCCGGCAGCGCACTCGGTGCCGGCAGCCTCGCTACCAGCGCATTCGTTGCTACACATTTCGCGGCTGCTGCAGCCGCGGTGGGATGGGCCGGAGCCGAATGGATCCGCAATGGCAAGCCCAGCGTGCTTGGCGGAATTTCTGGAGCCGTTGCCGGACTCGTGGCTATTACACCGGCTTCCGGCTTCGTGAAACCCATGTCAGCCTTGATTATCGGCTTGATTGCCGGAGTTTTCTGCTACTGGATGGTGCTCAAGGTCAAAGCTAGATTTGGCTACGATGACTCTCTGGACGCCTTCGGCGTTCATGGCGCTGGCGGAACCTTGGGCGCTTTGTTGACTGGAATTTTTGCGGTGAGCGCCGTCAATCCGATTTTCAAAGACCGCCAGGGAAACGGTCTCGCGTCGGGTTTGCTGGAAGGAAATGCGCATCAATTGTTGAATCAGCTTGTGGGTGTCGCGATCGCCTGGGGCCTGGCGATTGTCGGCACTCTGGCGATTTTGAAGTTGGTCGATGTCACGTTAGGACTTCGAGTCCCAGAAGAGGAAGAAGTGCAAGGCCTGGATCTCTCGCAGCATGGCGAAGAAGGTTACTATTGGGAAGCGTCGGCTTGACGCTATCTTGACTGGGCCCGTTAGCGGCGCCGTGAATCACGCAGAACAGGACTTGCAAATATCATGACCAAGATCGAAGCGGTTATTCAAAACTCCAAGCTGGAAGCCGTTAAAACTGCTCTGCAGGAAATCGGCGTCGAGGGCATGACTGTGCTCGAAGTAAGAGGCCATGGCCGCCAAAAGGGACACACCGAGGTCTACCGCGGACGCGAATATAGCGTGGACCTGATACCCAAGACCAAGATCGAAATGGTCCTCGCTGACGCCATGGTTGAAAAAGCTGTGCAGGCCATCCTTGGCGCAGCTCGCACGGGAAAGATCGGAGACGGCAAGATTTTTCTGTCGCGCATCGATGAGGCAATCCGCATCCGCAACGACGAGCGCGGCGAAGGGGCGCTATAAGTGCATAGTCCCGTTGCTGAGCCCGCGCCGCACCTGGGCCTGCAACGGCGATTGCCAGGACGCGACCGGAAAGCATCTTTCAGGCAGCGTTGATTCCTGCCTCCCCTCGAGTGGGTCAGGGGAATGAATTTCTTTCATGATGGCAGCGTCCTCATTGATCGGAGAACTACGAGGTTCCATCAACGACGAGTCGGGTCGCATCCAGCGAGAGTTCGAGGCGACTGGAGACGGTCGGGCTGCCGTCGCTCAACGCACTCGCCTGATTGAAGAGATCCTGGCACGCCTGTGGCGCGACATCGTTTCTCCCGATGAAACTCGGCCCGCCAATTTTTCTTTGGTTGCCACCGGCGGCTTCGGACGCGGCTGGCTCTTTCCCTATTCCGACATCGACATCCTGTTCCTCTTTGGCGACCGCGAAGCCGAGCAGGCATTCAAGGATCCCGTGCGGCGGTTTTCGCAGGAACTATGGGACCTGCGGCTGAAACTGAGCCCTGCCTCGCGCACCTTGGCCGAGTGCGATCGCTACGACGCGAACAATACCGAGTTCACGATTTCCCTGCTCGATTGCCGATATCTCGCCGGCGACCGCGACTTGTTTCGCAAGCTGCACGACAAGGTAATTCCCAAAGTCGTCATGCGCGAATCCAAGGCTCTGCTCCAGGGGCTCGCGGAGGTAACGCGCGAACGCCACTCGAAGTACGGCATGACGCTCTACCATCTCGAGCCCAATCTGAAAGAAGCTCCTGGAGGCCTTCGCGACTGCAACGTAGCCAATTGGCTCGCCCTGATCTCCGCCATGGACAAGCTCCGCGATTGGCCTGACGCCAGCTCGCTGCGTGCTCCCGTTCGCAAACAGTTGGAGTCCGCCCTCGATTTCCTGATGTCCGCGCGCTGTTTCCTGCACTTCCGCCACGGTCGCGATGACAACACGCTCAGTTGGGAAGCGCAAGACGAGGCCGCCGCACGCAAGATCGGAGCATCCGACGCTGGAGAACTCTCCGCCGCCGACTGGATGCGGATTTATTTCGGCCATGCCCGCGCCGTGCAGCGCACCGTGACTCAACTACTCGAAGAGATTCCCGAAGCCTGGTCGGCGCTCTATCGGCAGGTGCAGAGTTGGCGCTCACGCCTTACTACGCCTGACTTTTCCGTCGTCGACGGATTGATCTTCCTCCAGCAGCCCTCTGCGCTTCAGGATCCCGAAGTCTTGCTGCGCCTTTTTCACTTCATGGCGCACCATGGCCTGAAGCTGAGCGCCACTACGGAGTACCGCATCGAACAGGCTCTCCCGGCGTTGGCCTCGATGCCTCCACGCGGTGCTGAACTCTGGCTATATCTGCAAGAGACATTGCTCCAACCTCACGCTGCCGATGCATTGCGGGCCATGCATTCCCTGCGTCTGCTGACCTTACTTCTGCCTGAGCTCAAGCTGATTGACTCGTTGGTCGTGCGCGATTTCTATCATCGCTTCACTGTCGACGAACATTCCTTCCTTGCGATCGAAAGTCTTCACCGCCTGAAGGCCTCCCAGTCCGAATGGGACAAGCGCTATGCGGAACTGCTCAGCGAGCTCGAAGATCCGGAACTTCTCTATCTAACTCTACTGCTCCATGACACCGGAAAAGGCATACCGAACGGCAACCATGTAGAAGCGAGTCTCGACGTCGCCAGCCGGGCCATGGACCGCCTCGATGTCGATCCCAAGGAACGGGCCGACGTGCTCTTCCTGATCGCGAATCATCTGGAGCTGTCTGCCGCTCTGCGCCGCGACATTTTTGACCCCGCAACAGTGGCAGCTTTCGCCGAGAAGATCGGCACTCCCGAGCGGCTCAAAATGCTCTGCCTGCTGACGTACGCCGACATCAAGGCTGTCAATCCTGAAGCTCTGACTCCTTGGAAGGCCGAGAATGTCTGGCAGCTCTACATCGCGGCCGAGAATTATCTGAGCCGCAGCGCTGACCAGCGTGTCCACGCCGACGTGAACGATGAAAAGCTGGCGCGCATTCGCTCGCTTGCTCCGGTCACCGGGACTAAGTTCAAGGCGTTTCTGGAGGGCTTCCCGCAGCGTTACCTGCTCGTGCACACCGCCGAAGAAGTGATGCGTCACATGCAGATGGCCGACGAGCTAGGCAACGATCCCGTACAGGTTGAATTGAAGCGTGGCCGCCACTGGTATGAGCTCACGCTGGTAACGAGAGATCGCCCCGCGCTCTTCGCCAAGCTGGCAGGTGTTCTCGCCGCGTGGGGCATGAACATTGTCAAGGCGAATGCCTTCTCGAACCAGGCCGGCACCGTGGTCGATACGCTATATTTCACCGACCGCTTTCGCACACTCGAGCTGAATCTTTCCGAGTGGGATCGATTCCGCCGCAGCGTGGCGAGCGTGCTGATCGGTGAAGCCGACCTCGAGAAGATGCTGCGCGACCGACAGCGCTCAGAAAAAGGCGCGATCGCGAAGGTAAAGGTGGAAACAAAAATCGAATTTGACGACTCATCCTCAGCGATTAGCACGCTGGTCCAGGTAATCGCCCAGGATCGTCCTCGCCTTCTGCACCGGATCGCTTCGAGCCTTTCCGACCAGAATTGCAATATCGAGATCGCCCTAATCGACACCGAAGGGCAAATGGCGATCGATACCTTCTACCTAACGTCTGCGGGAAAAAAGCTGAAGGCCGACCATCAGAAGCAAGTAGGCAAGGCACTGCTAGAAGAACTACGCGGCGAATAACACTCGCCGCCCCTCACATTCGCTTTACTCTTCTCGCGTTGATTTTTACTTCGCCGAGAACTTGAACACTGTCTTCTCGTGGAATTTCTCGCCCGGCTTCAGAATCGTATTCGGAAAGTCCGGATGATTCGGCGAGTCCGGAAAATGCTGCGTCTCCAGGCACAATCCATAACGCCGTTTGTAGACATGCCCATTTTTCCCCGTGACCGTTCCATCAAGGAAATTCCCCGAGTAGAACTGCACTCCCGGCTGCGTCGTCGAAACTTCCAGCACGCGCCCGCTCGTCGGTTCGTACACGCGAGCCGCGAGCGTCAGACCTGCGCCCTTGCGGTTGATCACGAAATTGTGATCGTAGCCATGGCCGAGCACGAGCTGTTCATAGTTGTCATCGATCCGCGCGCCGATCTTCGTCGACGTCGTGAAATCAAACGGCGTGCCTTTCACCGGACGCAGCTCTCCGGTCGGGATCAGGTTCTTGTCCACAGGAGTGAATCGATCGGCGTTGATCATGATTTCGTGATCCAGAATGTCGCCGTTCCCTTCACCCTTCAGATTGAAATAGCTGTGCTGGCTGAAATTCACCGGAGTCGCTTTGTCGGTCGTCGCTTCATAATCGAGGATCAATTCATTCGCGTCGGTCAGCGTATAAGTAACTTTCACCTTCAGATTGCCCGGGAAACCTTCCTCGCCGTCCTTGCTCAAATAAGTGAACGCAACGCCGGTCTTCCCTTTGAGCGGCTCAGCCTCCCACACCACTTTGTCGAATGTCCGCGTCGTTCCGCCGTGCAGCGTGTTGGGCCCGTCATTCTTGGGCAGCGTATACGTTTTCCCGTCCAGCGTAAAAGTTCCGTTGGCAATGCGGTTCGCATATCGTCCTACAATCGCCCCCAGGTATGGCGGGTTCGGGATGTATCCCTCCATCGTGTCGTGCCCCAGCACGACATCGGCGAACTCCCCTTTGCGGTCGGGCACGCGAATCGACAGGATGATGCCGCCATAGTTCATGGCATGAATTTCAACCCCGTGAGAATTAGTGAGCGTATACAAGTTGACGGGCCTCCCCTCCCGCGTGCCGAACGGCTTCTGTTGAACACCGGATGCGTGTTTGGACGAGTCGGCCTGCGCGAAGAGCATTCCACCGATCGCGAATAAGACAACGATTACGTATGCGGGTACGAGGCGTCTTGGCATCATGGCGAAAAGTGTACTACGGAAGCCTCCCTTTGTGATGTGCTCGCCCAGCCCGCGCAGATCCGATGAAGGAGACAATAAAGACGGTGGCCCACTCAAGCCCGGTTTTGGCTTGAGTGGGATCGGGTGCCCCATTTCCGGCCGGTTTTGCCGGAAGTGGGGATTTTGTGCAGCATCATTTTTGTTGCAGATCGAGTTTTGTAGATCAGGAGCAGACCCACGGTGCGCAGTTCTGCTGCAGACTTTGCAGTTCTTCCTTGGTCAAGCCCAGCTTCTCAACATCTTTGATCTCTTGCAGAGGGGTCAGCACGTTGAAGTCAGATCCAAACAGGAAGCGCTTGATTCCGATTCTCCGCATCTGTTCGACCACCGCAGCAGCTGCCTGCGGCGTTTCATCCGGAGCGGGCACGTAAGAAATATCGAACAGCACACGCCGTGTCGCCGGATCGTCTTGCACGATGTGTTCGGCGAAGGTGCGCAACACGGCCAGGTTGTTGCCGTCTTGTCGCGGCATACCTCCCCCGGCATGTGCGATCTGCACCCAGGAGGAACCCGCGCTTGGCAGTACCTCCTGTATGAACAGTTCCGCGTCAGCGCCATTGAATCGGCCGCCTCCAACATGAATCACAATCGGAAGACCCTGCTCAGCGGCGGCCGCGATCACTTTAGCCACCTGACCGCGTTCTCTCGCGCTTCGAATATTTACAGCGGAAGCCGTGAAATGCAGCTTCAGTCCGATCAACTCGTGACTTCCACGCCAGTGCCGGATCTCGTCGATCGCCGAGTCGGCCAGCGGATCTACCGACAGAAATCCTTTCAGACGATCGGGATATTTCGCTACCTCTGCGGCAGTAAATTCGTTCTCTCTCCGCGTCATAACCGCGAGTTCGGCAGGCTTTAAATGCAATGATGGCAAGCCATACAGGTAGGCACAAGAGAGAATCACTCCCTTAGAAACTCGCCCTTCATCGAGGGCGCGTATCGCATCGGACGCGAAAACCGCGGGCGGATTGTTGGACGGCAGACACTCCCCCACCAGTCTGCAGAGGTCGGCAGAGGCCAGGTGCATGTGGTGATCCGCGCGCCAGAGCGGTGCCTTTGAAGATTGCCCTTGCGCCACTACGAAGAAACAGATCTCCAGCACAGACAGCGTGAGCAGCAGGAACCAGGTAGTAATAATTCTCAAGCGGCTATTTTGAGGACAGCGCATGCCGTGGAAATTATTGCACGTAGGATTGTGGCGACGGCCCAAGCTGCGAAGCGGCGAAAGTATGCAGCCCACAGTCTTGCCCTGAGCCTGTCCGAAGAAGGCGTAATCCGTGGCACCGCCCCGAACTTGTCATCCCTCGGCGCCAATCGTTTGGCGCCGAAGGACCTTACGACCCGCCGCTATCTCCGCTGCCGCCGCAGGCTACAAGCGCGCCGCCTAACTCTTCTCGCGCGGCCGCGGCGGAACGAGCGTGCTCCGCTCCATGTACCGCCGAAAATAATTCGCAGCCGTCGCCATCCGTCCCACAGCGCTCGAAAGCTCAATCACAGTGCTCTCCGCAACCGCACTCGTCTCGACGCTGTTCTCTATTTCGCCAATCTCCGACGCCTTCCGCAAAAGTCCCCAGGCTTCCCGATACTGTTCATACTTCGCTTCCGCGCCCACGGTGCACAACGAAATCGATTTCAACCCGCGAATCTCTTTCTCCGGAATGATGTACCACGCATCTTCCAGGATCACGTACGCCGCCACAAAGTCAAACGACCCCGGCGGATACGGCTTATGACTGCTGCACACCGAGCAGATATAACCCGCGCCGCTCTCCAGTTTCGCGATCGTGCACTTCACCTGCACCGCCACAAACTTTCCCGGACGCCCCACCACGCAGTCATAACTCCGCGAGTCTCCCCAAGGCTTGCTCGCCGCCAACCCTTCCTCGCCCGCCCGCGCCAAAAACACCGACTCCGCCCATTCCCCCCGCTTCTTCTTGTCCTGAATAATCTTCCGCTCCGCCTCTTCATCCGCTCCGCTCCTAAGCATCTGTCATCCCGACCAATCTCTCCCTAGCCTCTGTCATCCCGACCAAAGCTCTCCCCAGCATCTGTCATCCCGACCAAGCTCCCCCTAGCATCTGTCATCCCGACCAAGCGTGGAGGGACCTTGCGTTCCCCGAATACCGGAAATAATCGCGACCCGCAAATGCGCCGATGCTCCCTAATCTTCTAATTGGAATTTTCTGACAAGCGCAACGCAAGCAAATACCAAGAGAGATGAAGAAGCGACTCCCAAAACGGGAAACAAAGGGTGCCCCACTCCCAAAGGGTGCCCCATTTTCCGGCCGAATTTGCCGGAAGTGGGGATTTGGAAGCAGATCTGGAAGCACAATCCCAAAGGCCTCGCATCACCGTGCAAGAGCGGCCCTTCAAGGGCCGCGTAGAACACCCGACAATGAACCGGGCTTCAGCCCCTGTGCATGATGCACCCGGAAAACATGGCCAGGAGCGGACACCCCAGTCCGCTGATGTAGCAACGACCCAGCCGCAAAGCGGCGAAAGAAGGCAGCCCACGGCGCAAGCCGTGGGTAAGCAAGTGAAACGGTCGAACAAGCTCCGGAGGAGCGAAAGAACAGGTGCGAAGGAAAACACGGCCGAAGAAATCCCAAAGGCCTCGCATCACCGTGGAAGAGCGGCCCTTCAAGGGCCGCGTAACCCACCCGAGAACGAACCGGGCTTTAGCCCCGGTGCATGATGCACCCGGAAAACATGGCCAGGAGCGGACACTCCAGTCCGCTGATGTGGCGACGACCCAGCCGAGAAAGAAATGCAGCCCACAACGTAAGTCGTCGGTGATCCGAAGAAAGGTCGAACAAGCCCCGGAGGAGCGAAAGAACGGCTGCGAAAGAAACGGCCGAAGAAATCCCAAGCGCCTCGCATCACCGTGGAAGAGCGGCCCTTCAAGGGCCGCGTACAGCACCCACAATGAACCCGGCTTCAGCCCCGGTGCATGATTCGCAATCATGCGCAGTTTGTAGAGAAGCCACACCACATTCATTGCAATCCGGTGAAGCAGGGATTGTGCGAGCGCCCCAAGGATTTGGCCCCGAAGCAGTTTTTTCCATCACGCAACTGGCTGCGAGGGACGAGTTGAGATCGAGTCGGAATGGACCGCGCGAAAGCGCAAGCGAGCAGCGGGAAGGCTTTACCCAGAGGTCGAACTGCCTCACTCCAGCCAAAATCGGCTTTGCCTGTGCCACCCGACGCCTGCCCCGCTTTGGGTTCGTTTCCTATTTCTAGAACAGTAGATCGCCGGTGGATTCTGTGGCTTTCCTTGGCCAGAACACGCCGATGATGACCCATGATTTCGGGTGGGCGAGGATAGTGCCCACATATAAATGCGTGTCCCGGTCAGAAGCGCATAGCTGGTCTAGGAACTTCTGCTTCACCTTCCTACAAGCCTCATCGGAAGTGGCTCCAGCATCAACGCAGTTCCAGGTCAAAGCACCTAACTCCCAGTCCTCAATCATCTTTTGGTGCGTACCGTTGCATGGGGGTCATGCATGGCGAATTTGTACTGGAACTTCCACGGCACCTTGCGAGGTGGTTATTTACTGGCTTTTGCGGTTCTCCCATAACCTCTGCTGGCTTAGTGCGGCCTTAAATCCAGGTTTCCAATCCGGATCGGTTGGTGTCCACACAAGGTCGCGGACCTCCTTGGGACGGAAGATTCCCAACGAAGTTTTGTCCTGCTCCTGCTTGGCTTCAAGTTCCTCCATTGACTGCGACCGCTTTGCAAGCGCGTATTGAGCGCGTCTTGCCCAATTGTTGTCCGAAGATAGGGGCTCGCCAATTAGGCGAATTGAATCGCAATCAGGACGATAGCTCTCTTTCCGGGAATCGCGGCCTGTGTGTTTAGGCATCGACTTCGAGCCACTGGTACTTCTTATATTGCTGGCTGAAAGGGAGGTGCAAGTGGAAAGTTGATAGGGTACAGGCGAATGAAATCGCCATGTCATTCACTCCAGCGGTGCAAACAAGCTCATCGTATTTCGAAGATGGGATTGGGAAGGTCTTAACGGTAATGAGGACCTTGAGGTGTTCCGGCATTTCAGAGGTGGACGATTTTAAGGTCCGTGAGGCTCGCGACACGCGTGGCTAGACGGCTACGATGGCAGTCCACCGCCTCCTTCTCCATGCAGACAAGAACCGAGGGCACGGTCTTCACAAGTTCCGCCACCCGGGTCACTGCGTCTGCTTCTTCTGGCAAAATTTCGCGTTCATAATACCCGAAAAGTTCTCGAAATTGGTCATGGGTATGCACGTCGCGGCGCTTCTCTGAAGAAATCCCTAGCTCGGGACAGTGGGTGTAGCCAAGCCCTAACTTCCCGGCAAGGCTGGCAAGAGAACTCCTTGCGAAGCCATACTTACGGGAAACAGGGTTTGCACGGACGTCGACAATCTTCCGAATTCCCGCCCTGAGCAGCTTGTTGAGGAAGCCATCCACCGAACGGTTTTCGTACCCCATTGTGTAGACGGCTACAGGCGCCGTCTTCGGCTTTGGAACATCATGCGGGACAAGGTCTTTGAGCTCACTGTTGCTCGCGTACCACGGATACCGAGCATATACATCCTTCAGCAGAGTCCGTAAAGGTGCCTTGCCGTACCCTCGAGACAATTGCGAGCACCGCCCGCGCGGTCTCGCTGTCCACTTCGGTCGATTGCTTCTTTCCAAGCGTCGTGATTTCTAGAGAGGTGGCCGACGATTCTATGTACCCGTATGCGACCAAGGCATCTATTTCCCTCTGTGCAGCGAACGAATACGCGCCGTACCTGTAAGGAAGGAACTCGTAAAACGCGGAGCCGCGACCCAGAAAAGTCTCTTCTCGTAACAGAAAGATGTACTTCTGGAGTTGCGTGGCTGAGACCTTCTCGTCAGCCGTGCTAAGGAGCCGAAGGATTGTACGTTGTCTCCGCAGCATCGCGATGTGAACAGGATATCAAGGTTGCTGGGTTGGAGAAGTAACGAAGGGGGCGCCCCAATAGACTTTCCCCCTGTTCGGCGGCTAGGCAACCCGCGAACTCGCCGGCACAATTCCAACCGAGCGTGCCCCATCCTTTGCGTTCTTCGCAAAGGATGGGCATTCCGACTGTGAAAGCTGGAGATGATTTTGATTTTTCTGCAGCCCGACGCCACTTCGAAAGAGCACAAAAAGCAAAAGCCCCGAGAGTCACTCGGGGCTTGAATTGGGTTACTAACCGCCGCCTGCATCTTCAATTTTAGTCTGCCCAACAACCTTGTCCAGACCCATCCGTAATGTCGAGTGACCGCGCGGAGGGCGAGGGACTTGAACCCTGGTGGCTGACGAAGCCACTCGACCGCTTCGCAGGCGGCGGCAGTGCCCACAGGCAACACCCTCCACAACCGCCGTCCTGCACCGATTCCATTTGAAACAAGAAAAGGCACGGCCGAAGCCGTGCCTTTCACTCCTACGTTTTCTCTGTGTCTCTGTGGTGATGCTTACTTCGGCGGACGAATGCGTCCGCCGCCACGTTAGCATTTTTAATCCCGTACTCCATCCATAAACGCCCGTAGCTTCCGCGACCTCGACGGATGCCGCAGTTTCCGCAGCGCCTTGGCTTCGATCTGGCGGATGCGTTCGCGGGTGACCGCAAAGCTCTGTCCGACTTCTTCCAAAGTGTGTTCGCTGCCGTCTTCAAGTCCAAACCGCATCTTGATGACTTTCTCTTCGCGCGGAGTCAGCGTGCGCAGGACCTGTCCCGTCTGGTCCTTCAGGTTCACGTTGATCACGGCTTCCGCCGGTGAAACCACCGCGCGGTCTTCGATGAAGTCTCCCAGATGCGAATCTTCCTCTTCGCCGATAGGGGTCTCAAGAGAAATGGGTTCCTGCGCGATCTTCAACACCTTGCGCACTTTTGCCACCGGAATATCCATGCGCTTGGCGATCTCTTCCGACGTAGGTTCGCGTCCCAGTTCCTGCACCAGCTGACGCGAGGTGCGTATCAGCTTGTTGATCGTTTCGATCATGTGCACCGGGATACGGATCGTACGCGCCTGGTCGGCGATCGCGCGGGTAATGGCCTGCCGAATCCACCACGTGGCATACGTCGAAAACTTGTAGCCACGGCGGTATTCGAATTTGTCCACGGCCTTCATCAGTCCAATGTTGCCTTCCTGAATCAGGTCGAGGAACTGCAGTCCGCGGTTGGTGTACTTTTTCGCGATCGAAACCACGAGACGGAGGTTGGCCTCGATCAGCTCGCGCTTGGCCTGCTCCGCATCCATGTCGCCCTGGATGATCTCGCGCTGTGTGCGCTTGAGCTCCTGGAACAACACGCCGGTTTCGAGTTCGAGTTTTTCAACTTCGCCGCGAATCGCGCGCGACTGCCGGCGATATTCTTTCTTCTGTTCTTCGCTGCGGGTCGCATCGGCCTTGCGCTCAAGGTTCGTCGCCTGCCGGTCGAGGGAACGCATCCCGTCGACCGTTTTGTTCAGGCGTTCAATGAGACGCTTGCGCTCGGCGTTGGTGAATCCGAGTTTGCGCACCGCGATCGAAGTCGCGACGATCGCGCGAGCCAGCTTGCGCCGGGCCCGGCGATGATCCTTCGGCTTCTTCGTCTTCGAAACTTCCTTGAACTTCTCTTCGAGGACCTGGGCCTTTTTGTACAGCTTGGCCATGTCATCGATCTTGCCCGTGAACTCATTCAGGCGGTTCTGCAGGATCTCGTCCGTGATCTCTTCTTCGTCGAAGGTCACGACTTCCTTGATCGAGCGAACGTTCTTCTTGAGGTCTTCGCCCAGGGTGAGCAGTTCGCGGATCACGATGGGTGAACGCGAAAGCGCCTTGAGCACGCGCAGTTGTCCGCGCTCGATGCGCTTGGCGATTTCAACTTCGCCCTCGCGCGTCAGCAACGGAACGGTTCCCATCTCGCGCAAATACATGCGGACGGGATCATTGGTTTTTTCCAGAGCTCCGGGAGTGAGGTCGAGTTCGACATCCTCCCCTTCTTCGTTGTCTTCGAATTTTTTATCGAGTCCAGCAGCGGAAGGCATTTTCGGGCCTTCCAGGACGTCGATACCCTGCGTACCAATTGTTGTCAGCAGATCGTCAAGGTCTTCGGGACTGTGCACGTCATGCGGTATGAGGTCGTTGACCTGGTCATACGTGAGATATCCCTTTTCTTTGCCGGTGTCGATCAGCTTTTTTATGTCGTCGTACTTGTCATCAAGAGCCAAGAGGTGTCCTTAAACTGTCAATTCCGCTCCACAGGAGCGTGCGGTAAAGTTCCTAAAAAGGTGGGAATATGGGTCTTGCGGGATTGTGCGCCTAGCACAAACCTATAGAGTTTAGCACACAAGTGCTTACCCGTCTATCGGTTGCCCGCTTTATCGTCCCGCTCCCGCCGCTATCTGCAGAGATCCTAAATAGTTAGATGGCTTCTAAGGGCTTTTTGTTTCAAGCACTTTTGTCGCAAACCGCTAAATTTACTGGGAAAGACCACTGCTCACTCCGGGGTCCCGGAGCGCCCGACTGATCCTTTCCAATTCCGATAACAATGCTTTCAGACGCTCCTTGTCCGATGAAAGGCCGGGGCGTCTAAGATCTTGCTGGACTTGCTCTTGCTGGCGCTTCAGATGAATTCGGCGCAGGGCGCGGACGGCAGCTTCGAGGACCTCGGCGGTCAATTCTTCCTCTTCTTTCAGCAGAATCAGCGCCAGCATCCGGCGGTCGCTCTCGGTCGCCGGAATCTCGAGAACATCGGCAAACTCAGACCCGGCGTTGAGCAGACATTCCGCCAAAGATTCTGTGGCCAGGCCCTGATGCAGTCCTTCGTTTTGCAAAACGAACTGAGCTTGGCGAGCGGGATCGAATTCTTCTTCAGCGCCATCGCGTGCCGAGACATGTTCTTGCCCGGGCCGGATCTGGCGGGCGGAAGCGAGAGCGCGGATTAAAACTTTCTCGGCATCCGTCACTTGGGCTTCCGCTGGAGCTTTGACGGTCGCGGCGGATCGCGTCGCCGCTGTGTGCCTTAACTCCTGGCGCAACACGGCGGAATCGATTTGCAGTTTCTGCGCGATCTCATGAGCCAGCTCGTCGCGGACGATGCGGCTGGGGATGCGCTGAATGTGCGGCAAGAGATAATTCACCGCTTTGACTTTGCCTTCGCCGCTGCGGACGGGGAACTGGGTGCGGGCGCGCTCGATCAGGTAGTCGAAATATTTCTGCGAGTGGCGCAGCGCTTCCTGGTAAGCGTCTTTCCCTTTGCGGCGGATGTACAAGTCAGGATCGAATCCCTGTTCGAGTGTCAGGACTTTGATCTGAAATTCTTCTTCGACCAGTAAGCCGATTGTGCGCTCCGCGGCCTTGGCTCCCGCTGTATCAGGATCGAAATTTACTACGACATTCTTACTGAAACGCGCGAGCAGCTTGGCCTGCAACTCCGTGAAGGCGGTGCCGGAGCTCGCAATGACATTTTGAAATCCGGCGGCGTAAACGGAAATACAATCCATCTGGCCTTCGACGAGGATGGCGTAGTCGAATTTCTTGACCCATTCCTTGGCGTGATCGAGATTGAAGAGGACTCGGGACTTTGAATAGATCGGGGTCTCGGGAGAGTTCAGATATTTCGGCCCGGCCTTTTCGTCGGTTGCGAGGGTTCGTCCGGTAAAGGCAATGACTTTGCCCGCTTCGCTTGCGATCGGGAACATGACGCGGTTGCGGAATTTGGAGTACATGGCGGCGAGCGCTGAGCTGCGAGGTGAGAGCTGCGAGCCGCCCTCCTCCGCGGGGATCTGTTTGCTCGCCGGTTGCGGCTGAGAGTTGTCGTCCTGCTTCCAGGAAAACAATCCGCTCTCGCGCAAGACTTCTTCGCTGAATTCGTTTTTCAGTCGATCGCGCAGGAGGAAGCCGGAGTCCGGGGCGTAACCGATGCGGAACTTCGCGATCATCTCGTCGTTGAGGCCGCGTCCAGCTAGATATTCGCGCGCCCGAGCGCCTTCCGGACGGCGCAGGCATTCCTGAAAGAACGCGACGGCTCGCTCATGGACATCGAGCAACTGTCCGCGCATGCGGGCTTCTTTGGCTTCGCCAGGAGTAGAGTAGGTCGCCTTGGGAAGCGGAATGCCGAGCTTCTGCGCGACCAGGCGAACGGATTCCGGGAACGTGATGTTCTCGATCTTCTGCACGAAGCTGAAGACGTCGCCGGAAACGCCGCAGCCGAAGCAGTGATAGAACTGGCGCGTGGCGTGAACAGAGAATGATGGCGTCTTCTCGCCGTGAAAGGGGCAGAGCCCGGAATAGTTCTGCGCCCCAGCCTTTTTCAGCTTGATGTAGTCGCCCACGATGCGGACGATGTCCGCCTGCTGCTTGACCGTGTACGCGAAATCGCCAGGGTTCGCCATTGAAGGACGGGGCTCTCCGAAGGAATTGTGAGCTAAATCGCGCCTCAGTTGAATATACCGGAGCGCAATTGTTGTGGAGAACCTGTGGAATTCACTTGTTAGCCGATGACGGCTGAGGGAAACCGTGGCCAGACAGGGTAATCAATGAAAAGGCGATTCATCAACAGTTGAGCTGCGGGACTACACGTTCTGCGGAAAAACCTTCGCGTATTCCACCAGCTTTAGTACGTCATTGATAAGACCGTCCGCCTTGTCGGGACTGATTCTTCGTTCAGGCTCGAACGCGAATATCCAGTCACCAACTCTCTCCAATTGCAAACCGGATGCGCGTGACAGGCTTGTCGTAGGAGTCTTCGGCGACCCTGTCTTATCGCGAGTACCGTGTCGGTGTGTGCGGTTTCACCAGTATTCGTATCGTAGTCAAAGACGACGTAATCCTGACCGTTTTCTGAGCCTATGTTGACGTTGCTCACCAGGCCCCATGAAGAGTAGAAGGACGCTTCGTCAAACGGGAATCCCGTCGGAATCCAGTATTGAGAGGCGGCCTTCATACATTTCTCCAAAGTATCAGCCAACATGTACATTCTACGGCTTCCCCCAAACTGACGAGAACGGAGATGTTGCAAACAGTTTGGCCGTCGGAATCGCGGACGAGAAGCGATTCGGAAACAAGGAGCCGCGGCAATACCAAAAACCCGGAGGTCGACAATGGGTCGCGTCAAAGTACCTCCTGCTGCTCTCTTTGCTTGCTCATCTACGGGTTAGGCTGCATGCTCGAACTGTCTGAATGGAATTGTGCATGACAGAATTCGACGATCGCGTTCGACGTGCACAAGAGTCGAAGCCGAGAATGGTCGTCTAGGCGGACCTCTCTAGGATGGGAAAGGAGAACGACTATACACGACAATACCCTCGACTCCTTAGCGTCGGCGCTCGACCTCAAAATATGTTTCAAAGGCCACTCCAAGCGTGTGACTGCATTCGCAATAGCCATTGCTCGTGCCATGGGACTGCCCCGCGATCAGATTGTCATAATCGCTCGCGGAGCCTTTCTTCACGACATCGGAAAAATAGGCATTCCAGATAAAATTCTAAGAAAGCCTGAAAAACTCGAGGAAGAAGAAACGGTGATCATGCGTAAACATTGCCGGCTTGGATATGAGATGGTGGGCAAGATCCCTTTTCTCGAACAGGCCAGAGAGATTATTCATTCGCATCATGAGCGCTACGATGGTACTGGCTACCCCAAGGGACTGATAGGGCAACAAATTCCCTTGGGTGCGAGAATTGTCGCTATCGCGAATACTTTGGATTCGATCACATCTGACTTACCATATCGCCACAGCCAATCTTTCGCGGTAGCGCGGGAGGAGATCGAGGGTTGGTCCGGACTCCAGTTTGACCCTCAAGTTGTCAAAGCGTTTCAGCAAATTCCGGATGGACTGTTTGAAGAGTTGAAGCGCGACATTGACAAAGCTTGACGACTTCCCCCTAGCCTCTGCAAAGGCGGCGTATCATCTGTGAGCATGAATGCTCACAGGCTCGAAACATTCAGTATCTTTCTAGGAACGATCTGGTGTGTTGTCGGGCCCCTGGTGGGTGTCGTAATCGGTATCTGGCTTGCGCGCTACTGGCAGCGTAAGCAGCGGCTACTCGAAAACAAGAGGAGTGAGTGCCGAGAGCTCTGTCCTGAGGACTGGGAGAAGTTGCGGGATGTGCTGGTCAAGATGTCCCGTCGGGAGTTAGCGATTCTAAACGAAACTTCTCCACTCGTTCTTGGCGGTCACGGCCCACATCCGCACTGATCGAGGCTCCGCCCCTTTTTAAGGCGTAGTTTTACAAGCACGGCGGCGCTGCGATTCTGCAACAATTGTCCACGCATTAGGGATCGAACAAGAAGAAGGTACGGCGGCATAATCTTGAGTGTGTGGTCTTGTGACCAGCATTTGGTTTTCTGCTTGCGACGGCTAGCGATTCTGTGCCGTCGTTTTCTCTCAATCCTGGTGTCGCTATGAGTCCGGTAAGAAACTGGTTCGAGCGGACATTCGACAGCAAGAGCCTGGAGGCGGCGCCCGAAGTGCATCGAATTGCGCCTTCCGGCGCTCGAATAGTTGGTGTCACTTATCGGCACATCGAGTATGCGGACATGGCGGGACACGCGCACTTTATTGACTTGGAGGAGTGCGCCAAGTGCTGGCTACAATGGTTTCACGACCATAAGCAACAGATCGTTCCCTTGGGTTCCACGGCTGAAATGGAGGCGGAAGCTGCTTGCACTGTCGGGCTACGCGGCGGAGGCGGTGCTTCTTTTTGGATTGAGTTCATGAACGAGCGGAAGACCCGATTCGAGTTTGAAAATTGGGAAGCACGGTGCCGGTTATTGCAGGGACCACTGCTTGTGGTGGGTTGGCGAACCTTTGACACTGAGTGAGAGAAGACAGCGTGATGAGTCGCGTAGCTCTTTCCGGTGCTGTTCCGTCCCGTGAGCGTTGTGTGTTACACGTTCGACCTCTGCCAGTTGTAGAGGGCTGGCGTGCCGGGATCGAGTGAAGAAAGGAGACTTCCGAAATGGCAGATTTATCAGCGTCGACTCAAACTGTGTTCCCAAAGGGCCTGCGTGGAATTGCACCCGGAGGGTGTATTGCTATGCTCCTGCCTATCAAACCCGATTCACAACCCGGTAACAATACGTTGACAATTACTGGTCTTGGCGGAGCAAAAGCCATCAGCGTTTGGATCACAGAGCTATATCCTGGACAGCCCGTTGGATTGTACATCCCTCGCGTCGGTGGCGGAATCTTCGAAACCCATAGCGTCCAGTTGGGTGCTTTTAACAACATTTGCCGAGTTATATACACGCTCAACTGGAATGCGCCCCTTCTTTCTGGTGCTATGGTGATTGCCGGCTAGTTCTTCGACCATTTCGCAGGACGAACTTGGAGGGTCTTGATCGAGTGACTACAAGTT
Organism: uncultured Acidobacteriota bacterium; assembly: GCA_963793945.1. GTDB lineage: Bacteria > Acidobacteriota > Terriglobia > Terriglobales > Acidobacteriaceae > Sulfotelmatobacter. The sequence continues at coordinate 35,454 of CAWCCE010000014.1, forward strand.
GCATGAAGCAAGGGTCGAGCTCACTCTCCGTAGATGTCGAGGTCATTCCTTTTCGATTCGCAATGGGATGATTGAGTGCTCGGCAATTTGGGGTCATAACACAACCACGACGCACCTTCCCCCGCCGGGGGTAGGGAACAGAACATCCCACTCCCTTTTCGAAACGGGAACATCACTTTCTGGCGATTGAAAAATCCCCGAGTCCTAGAGATTGGCCAAGTCGAGGAGTGCGAACTGGGTCAACGAATGAAAGGGCAATTTTTCGCAAACTGACTTTGCAAACGTCACTCTGGGTACTCCGCTCATGTCGCTACGGAGTGGTACCGATGAGCCAACCGCACGAGTTCATCGTGACCCCACGTTCCGACATCATTCACCTTCTGCGCCAACTCTCGCGGGAGTCGATCCAAACCTACCAGTGCTCCACTGATGGAGCCTGTCATCGCAGCGGTTGTATCGACATCACCGCCAACTGCAATCGCAGTGCAGATGGATTCCAGGTAATCATCCGGACTCCGCAGGAACGAATAGATGCTCCAAAGAACACTTGCGGTTACAAACGGAGAGATTCCCTGCCATCCGTCATTAAGCCCGGGCTCAACTCCGGTCTTTGAGATTTCAGCAGCTGCGGTACTCGGCGATTGACAGAGCCAGTGCGGAATCCGCTGAAGGCCCGTTGCAAGGATCGGATCAAAAGGCTCGACTAAAGCGGAAAGTTGCGTGACAAAGTCCGCGACACGCGGGGTTTTCCCTTGCAGATTCAAGGCTACAGCGCCAGCGATCGCTATTGCGCCAGCCGAGCAACGGCGATCTTTGTGTGTGATACGCCCTTGGTCGTGTGCCGTTCGCACCAGATCGTCGGAATCGCGGAAGCAAAAAAGGCCAACTGGTCCGGCTCGCATTGCACTGCCGTTGCCCGCAGATGGCGGCGGTGCGCCCGCTTCATACCAAGGAGTGCCTAGGATCAGCCGTTCTGCAGCTGCTTGCGTAGCCAAGCCTCTTCCGACAATTCGATTTTCGCGAAAGAGCGCGGCGATACGGCCTGAATAATCGACCGCGTCGAACTTGCCCCGGTCAACGATGCTTACGACCAACTCGCGGGCAAGCTGAGAGTCATCGGAGTACTGCCCGAAGGGATAACGACCACGTCCAAGTTGACGCACGTTCCCTGTGCGAACTACCTCATCAACATAGATGCTACAGGCTTTCGTCGGTTGACCTTCTACTATGAAACCCAGTGCATCTCCTAGACACTGCCCAATCAAGCAGCCTGCGAACTTATTGGCGTCTGGCGGTCCCATGACGGTTCATCTTGCCATCCGTTGTTCTGTCCGACTTTCCTTGAGCAGATCCGGACCACGAAGCCGCGAGTACTAAGGCGGATGACAATTGTAAACCCCTCCAGTCCTATCGGATAGATGGCAAGATCAGATGTGATGAGAAGGCGATTTCACTCATTTTCACTCATTGACGTTCACGGGAACCGTCCCCCGAGTGCACGGTAACCGTCGGCGAAGGACTTCGACCAAAGATCGGGAGCGTGGCGCTGTGCTATTTCCCCAGCCACGGCGCGTCCGGATCAAAACTGCGTCGGATCGCCAGCGAGATTTCTCGCATGCGTGTGCCGGACAAGACACGCCTTTCCTGAGTGACGAGCGCTCGCTTCGCGAGCACCTGCATGAAGTGTCCTTCACAAATGACTCCAGGAAGTCCGGTTTCTCCAGGTGGAAGTTGAATTACAGTCGCACCTTCCGGTCCACTGCTGCTTAGCGGAACAATCAAAACCGATTCCGCTCGAGGACTGAGATTCCATAGCCAATGCCGGATGGGTGGGAGATTTTTCGTCAACAATCTTCCGAAGGCGAAATGGTCAAGATTCTGAGCGATATTGAACATCGTCGTCATTGGTTCATCTGATCCAATCAAAAGATGCTTCTCAAGGACGGGGCAGACCTATGGCCAAGCAGCGATCCACTTTCAGCCCTAAGACGTTTCTCACAACCGTCGGCACTGGGCGGGAGATGATGCGTTTCACGAAGGGGCAAACGATTTACTCTCTGAATGATGCGGCACATGCTGTGTTTATCATTCAACAAGGAAAGGTAAAACTCAGCGTTAAATCGCCAACTGGGAAGGAAGCAATCCTCGGCATATTGAGTAACGGCGATTTTGTCGGCAAAGATTCCGTCGCTGGTCAGCCTTCCCGTACGGCCTCGGCCAGCGCAATGACGGATTGCACTTTGCTGCGAATTGAAAAAAAAGTTATGCTGCGCGCCCTGACGAGGCACGTAAAGTTGGCAAACATGTTTTGGTCGTATGTGCTGAAAAGGAACCACCGATACCAGCAAGACTTGGTTGACCAGCATTGCAGTTCCAGCGAGAAACGACTAGCGCGTGCTCTCTTGCTGCTCGCTCATTTCGATGGCCATGGGGCCGCCGAGGCTATGATTCCGAAGATGACGCATGCGACGCTGGCAGAGATGGTTGGGACGACCCGTTCGCGCATTAACTTTTTTATGAACCGGTTTAAGGAATCCGGCTTCATCTTTTACGAGAACAAAGGCAAGCTGGTGCGAGTTCATCGGACGCTTCTTGCTTTCTGCGGGGAATAATTCCCAGCGATTGAAATCATCCTAACTGTTGAGAACGGCGATTTCACTCATCGGCTTAAACATTGAGTTCCACTAGCGTCGCACCGCCTCCGCCTTCGTTCTGCGGCGCTTCTAGCACGGTGGAGACGTGAGGATGCTGCTGCAGCAATTGCCGCAGGGCCTTGCGGAGGATGCCCATGCCGCTGCCATGAACTACTCGGACGCGCGGCAGTCCTGCCAGGAAAGCGCGGTCGACGAACTTTTCTACCTCGCGGCTGGCTTCGTCGACAGTCTGGCCGATGACATTGATTTCGCTCGGGACGTTTGCGCCTTCACTCTCGAGCGAGACTGAAATCCCGCGAGATCGCGCCGCCTTCACCGGATTCTCGGCGGCGCGAGCGCTCGCTAGAACTTCGGCAATGTCGTCGCGCGCGATCTTCATCTTGAGCGCACCCATCTCGACTTCGAAATGATTGTCGTCAATCTTGCGGGCGATGCGGGCGGAGCGGCCCGTGGATTTCAGCTTGACTGTGTCGCCTTCCGATACGTGCTTGACCAGTTGCGGCTGCGCGTTGGGATCTCCGCGATCGGCCCCGGTCGAATGTGCAACGACGGTCGAGTCAAACTGCTCGCGAAATTCGCGGCGCATCTTCGCGATCCTGCGCTCGGCGTCTTTGGAAAGCTTCTGCGCGGCGGCGCGATCCTGGACGGCGCTGACAGCCTCGCGCGCGTGATATTCGAAATCGCGGAATAGGCTTTCGAGCTTCTTCTCCATCTCGCGAATTTTGGCCTGTTGCTCTTTGCGTCCTTCGTTGGCGAGTTGGACTTTCTCGCGCTCCAGCTCCTTCTCTCGAGCCTTCAAACGTAAACGTTCGGCGTCGGCTTCACGAAGATCGGCGTGCAGCTTGTCGAGGAACTGTCCGACATCGCGTGCTTGCGTGCCGAGACGCGAACGCGCGCTTTCGATGATTGCGGGATTCAGTCCCAAGCGCTGCGCAATGTTAATGCCTGCGGATGCTCCGGGAACGCCGACCTTCAATTCGTAGGTCGGCTCGAGTGTGGCTTCATCGAATCCGACGGAGGCGTTTAATACGCCGGGAGTATTCGCTGCATAGACTTTAAGCGAAGTGTGGTGCGTCGAGATCACGGTCATGCAACCGATGCGACCGAAGTGTCCGGCAATCGCGACGGCCAGAGCCGCGCCTTCTTCGGGATCGGTGGCGGAGCCGAGCTCGTCGAGCAGGACCAGCGACTGTGCGGTCGCGATGCGCGAGATGAAGTCAATGTTGGTGACGTGCGCGGAAAACGTCGAGAGATTTTGCTCGATCGACTGGTAGTCGCCGATGTCGGCGAGGACCGCATCGAAGACCGGCAATTCGGCGCGGTCGGCTGGAACGGGAACGCCTGATTGGGCCATCAAAGCTAGCAGGCCGATGGTCTTCAGCGTAACTGTCTTGCCTCCAGTGTTCGGGCCGGTGATGATGAGCTGCCGGCGGACACCTTCGAGTTCGATGGTGATTGGGACCACGGTCTTGCCTTTGGCTTTCAGGTTGCGTTCGAGGAGCGGGTGGCGAGCGTTGTGCAGGAGGAGCCGAGTTTCGCCCGGCGGACGGCCTGGGCGGCCGCCCCCAGAAGGTTCGTTCCCAGTTGCCAACTTCACCTCTACGCAGTTGTAGTCTTCGGCGAATCTGGCTTTGGCGAATTGCAGTTCGAGTTCCGCGAGCACGTCGACGGCGGCAAGGATGTGCTCGGCCTGCGCTCCGATGCGCTGCGTCATCTCAATCAGGATGCGGTGAATTTCCACGAGCTCTTCTTCGAGCAGGCGCACGAGTTCGTTGTTCTGCTCGATCGTTTCCAGCGGCTCAACAAAAACGGTCTGCCCGCTGGAACTGGCACCGTGGACGACGCCCTGCACGCGGCGTTTCTGCTCGATCTTGACGGGAATGACGAAACGTTCGCCGCGGATCGTGATCAACTCGTCCTGAACCGTGCCGCCTTCGGCCAGGCGCCGCAGGTATCCGCGCAGAGATTCCTGAATCGCGCGGCGCTGCCTTTCCATGTCACGGCGGATGCGGGCCAGTTCGGGCGAGGCTTTGTCCTCGAGAGTTCCATCGGGCTGAATCTTGTTGCGAAACCAGCGGACGAAATCGGAGAAGTCTACGATCTGCGCGGATAAGGAATGGACGCGATGCCACTCCGAGCGCATTGCTGCTGGGGGATGATGCGCAATTTCGCGCCACTCGGCAGCGCGATCAACGACCAGGATTACGTCGCGAATCTCGATGGTCTCGAGGGCGACTCCGGCGATTCGAGATTTTTCGACCAGATCGTTGATGTCCACGAGCGCGGAGAATTCAAAGCGGCCTCCGACGCGGCGGAAGTCGCGAATCTCGCTGGTGAGCTGCTGCTGGCTCTCGATCCAGATCGAATCGGTCGACGGCGCAAGGGCCGCGATGCGGGCCTCTCCCAGAGGCGAGGAAGTGTACCCGCGGAGAAGGTCGCGGAGCGACTCGAACTCCAGCACGCGTGCGGAAGTGTGGGCTAGATCGGAAGACATCGCAATTTATGGTACAGGACGGGCGCATCGAAGACCTACGGGGAGGGTTGGCGAAACGCAGAATGCAGTGGCGAGAAAAGCGCAGCAGGCTGCATCTCTGCGATGAGGTGACTTAGACGCCTGCGCCGGCCACTTGCACGGCGGATTCCAGGGTGGCAGGCAGACGAACTACGAAGAGAGCGCCGCCTTGCGGCCGGTTTTGGCAAGTGATCTGTCCACCGTGATCCTGAATCATTCCGTAGACGGCGCTCAGGCCGAGACCGGTACCTTTGCCAACGGGCTTGGTCGTATAGAAGGGATCAAATACGCGTTCGGGATGGCGGAGTCCGGGGCCGGTGTCGGAGAATTGTAAAAGTATTTCCGTGCCTTGCTTTTGTGCCGTGACGTCCAGCGATCCACCGCCGACCTCGTCGAGGGCATCCATGGCGTTCTCGATGATTTCCACAAATCCTTGGAACAACTGATTGGCATTTCCCTGCACGCGGGGAAAGTCCTTGTCGATCGCCAGGTTGACCCGAATTTTTCCGGGCGTGCGGCGGGCTTCCAGCATCTGCGCCGCTCGGCTCAAAAGGACGGAAAGGTCGACCGGAGTTTTTTCTCCCGGCGCCTGCTGGGCGAAGCTCAGCAGATTGGACACAAGATCGCGCGTACGCCTGGCCTGGTTCACGATCTTGCGAACGAGCGTGTTCTGCTCTTCGCTGAGGCGCTCTTTTGCCCAGAGCTGCTCAGAGTAGTTCATGATCGCATTCAGGGGATGGTCGATTTCGTGGGCGGCTCCCGCGACCAGGGTTCCCAGCGAAGCGAGCTTCTCTTTTTGCACCAGCTGGCTCTGCAATTTTTTTTGGCTCTCGTAGGCTCGGCGCGATTCGCGCAGCAGGGACATTAATCGCTGGTCTTGCATGTACTGGCGCAGGAATACGAATATTCCAAGCACCAGCATAGCGGTGAGGACCGCCGAGATACGGAAAGCGCGCGACGGCCCGGGCGAGTCGTCGAGCAGAATCGTCCATGCCCCCAGGATCGGCAGCGAGAGAATCGCCAGCATGGCCAGCTGAGGGACGAGCTTTTTCCAGCGCCGGTTGAGGTTGAACTCCACCGTCTTGAGTTCCCAGGAATGCGCGGACCAGACGGCAGCGGCCATCCACGCCAAGGTTCCGATGAAAGGCACATCGTACAGGCTTCCCGAATAATAGGTGTTGTCGGCCGCCGCCCGGTCCAGAAGCTGGGAATTGATGGCATATAAGGCACTGGCACCGAAAAAATGCAGATAGAGACGACGCCATGCGCCAGAACTTGTCCACGACGCCAGGGCAAGGACGGCAAGCAGCAGGATATTTTCCATACCGTAGAGGCGGTCGTAATAGATGTTGTAGGACTTCACATTCGGCGCAACATACTGATGCGGGAACACGATGAAGGCATAGAGAAAGATCCACCAGCCGAGAAGCATAAGAAAGTTCAGCAGGCTTAGGAGAACCTTCCCTTCCTTTTTCTGCAGGTCCGGACGCCATGCAATCGCCGCGATGAACGGTACGGTGTGGAAGAAAAGGATGATGTCATAAAAAAATGGGTCGGGAATTGAGCGATGTAACACAGCTTCCCAAATCGTCCAGGCGACCTGGTTTGTGATCCAGAGCAAAAATCCGAGAGTCGTCAGAGTCCAGAAACTGCGTTGCTGTCCCGGGCGCGACCAGAGATTTGTCAGGGTTGCGCCCGCAGCGGCCAGCATGATGGCCAAGCCGGCGAGGTCCGCGAAGGCAGTGAGCGCCGGGCCCTTGTGCGCGAGCAGGGACACGCTGGCAAAGGCCAGAGTAATTCCGGCCGCTGCGACAAACCAGCGGTAGCGCGAGAGTACACTCATCCGACCTCATTCTATGAGACGCAAACCAGGAATCCGAGGAACGCCTGGATTGGCGGGGGTTACTTTAGTCATACCTCCCGGCATCCTAGGGCATGTTCTGGTCCCAGGCTAAGTTCTTTGGCCCCACAGGCGCTAACAGCCAACGCCGAGAACGGGTGAATGTTCTAGAATTGGAGGGGAACGTTGTTTCTTCCCTGGTGACCTGCCATGACATTCCCCATAACCCGACTTCGCCGTCTCCGCCGCGCAGCGGAAATACGCAACCTGGTTTGCGAAACGCGCCTCACGCCGGACGCCTTTGTGTATCCCATGTTCGTCTGCCCGGGGGAGGGAGTCCGCAAAGAGGTTCGCTCCATGCCTGGGGTCTTTAACCTGTCGGTGGATGAAGCGGTGCGGGAATCGCGGGAAGTACATGCGCTGGGTGTGCCTTCGGTAATTTTGTTTGGGCTGCCCGACAAAAAGGATGAAGTCGCGACCGGAGCGTGGGCGGAGAACGGGATCGTGCAGCAAGCTGCACGGGCGATCAAGCGCGAAGTTCCGGGGCTTGTGCTGATGGGTGATGTCTGCCTTTGCGAATACATGTCCCATGGGCATTGCGGGATCGTCAAGGCATCTCCCCAATCGCTCGGCGCGGCGGTGGCTTCGCCCCCATCCGCGACAATCGAATATGAAATCGTGAACGATGCGTCCCTTGAGTTGCTTGTGAGGACTTCGGTCTCGCTGGCGAAAGCCGGCATCGACATCATCGCGCCATCCGACATGATGGACGGCCGCGTGGCCGCGATCCGGCGCGGGCTTGACGAGGCGGGATTGATTAATACGCCGATTCTTTCGTACGCCGCCAAATTTGCTTCGGGCTTTTACGGGCCATTCCGCGAAGCTGCTGATTCTGCGCCGCAGTTTGGGGATCGCCGCTCTTACCAGATGGATGGAGCGAATCTGCGCGAAGCCATGCGCGAGATTGAGGCTGACATCGAAGAGGGCGCGGATATGATCATGGTTAAGCCGGCGATGCCTTATCTGGATGTGATCGCTGCCGCACGCGATCGCTTCGATCTGCCGTTGGCCGCGTATCAAGTGTCGGGCGAATACGCGATGATCGAGGCTGCAGCCAAGAATGGCTGGATCGAGCGCGATCGCGTAATGATGGAATCGTTGCTCAGCGTCCGGCGCGCCGGTGCCAGCATTATTCTGACGTACTATGCGAAAGAGGCAGCCAAGCTTCTCGCCTAGAATGTTCACGGTCTCATCCGTATAAGTGCGAAAAACTTAGCGCACGCGCAACCGCTGTGCCATGCGTTGCATCTATTTGTGGCCGCTCGTCGAAGACATTGAAAGTCCTATACCTCGGCGGCCTGAACCAAGGCTGTGACGCAGTATTCCGCCGGGACCACTCACATTGAGGAACCTGAGGAATGCCAGGTAATGGCTTTGGAAAAATCGCGCCGGCACTTCCTTCCTTCTTTATTATCGGTCCGCCTCGCACGGGAACGAGCTGGCTGCACAATGTCTTGAGCCAGAGCGCGTGGCTCTCCGATCCCACGAAAGAGACGCGTTTTTTCGACAGGCATTTCGACCGTGGGCTGTCGTGGTACCGGTCGCACTATCGGAAGGCAGGCGCGGGACGCGCGATCGGAGAAGTTGCGCCAACCTATTTCGCTTCGACGGAAGCGCGCGAAAGGATCGCAGCGCTCATTCCGCACGCGAAAATTGTTTGCACGTTTCGCAATCCAGTTGACCGACTGCTCTCGCTCTACCGGCTCAAGCGCGCATATGGATTGATCCCGTGGAATCTGGACGAAGCCCTTGAGCGTGATCCAGAGCTGATGGAATCGAGCCGGTACTCCGCACATTTGAAGGAATGGAAGAAAGCGTTCGGTGAAAATCAAGTCATGGCGACGGTGCACGACGACATCGAGGCCGACCCGCAGTCGTACCTCGACCGACTGGTCGATTTTGTCGGAGTGCCGCGCCTGAAACTCGCTCCGGCGCAGGTTCGACGCGTACTGACTTCAGAGGACATGACTGAACCGCGACATTACTACTGGACGCGCGGGGCGATTTTGATGGCGGAGTGGGCGAGAAAACGACGGCTCGACTCTATGGTCGCCACGGCGAAGCGAATGGGCGGGTTGAAGCTTTTTGTCGGCGGCGGCCGAGCCTTTTCGGAACCCTCGTTGGCGCAGCGGGCGAAGCTGCGCGAACGTTTCCGGCCGGAAGTCTCTGAACTAGAAAGTATGTTGAACCGAGATTTCTCTGCCTGGAAATAGGATCACCAGGTCTGGGGAAGGTCCTGCTAGACGTTCCCGGTTTTCACTCCCGTTGCCGGGTCGCCGGCAAGATTTCGTTCCCCAGCCTGCGATCTTTCTCCGACACTTTGAACATTTCGCGGGGCTTAATGTCCATGATGCTGCCTAGGATTACATCGGGGATTTGTCCGAGGCGCGCATTGTAGGCAGCGACGTCATCGTTGAACGACTTGCGGCGTTCGTCAATTCGCTCTTCGATCTCGGCCATTCGATTCTGCAGCACGAGGAATTTTTCGTCGGCTTTGAGTTGTGGATAGTTCTCCGCCACGACGAACAGTCGGTATAACGCGCTCGCGAGTTCCAGATCGGCTGCGGCTTTCTGCCGGATGGTGATCGCGCCGACGGGCGCGGTATAAGCTTCTGTAACCGCGCTCAGGGTTGGGTGCTCGTCTGGCATGAATACCCGCGCTACTTCGAGCAGGTTCGCAATGTTGTCATGCCGCTGTTTGAGCAGAACTTCGAGGCTCGCCCATGCGCGATCGTTCTGATTGCGCAAGCGCACGAGACCGCTGTAGAGAACGAGCCCATAGACGAAAACGGCGGCTCCGAATAGAAAGAATACGAGCCCGGAAATGGCGCTGCTGTCCATCGTTGCCTCGGTTCTGATGTTTCAAGGTGCCAGCAGAGAGGGGTAGATGGCAAGAGGTTGGAAGGATTGAGACGGAAAACCCCACCTCCGGCGGATTCGGCCGGAAGTGGGGCACCCCGTAAATCAATTTAGTCTTTGCTGGGTTTCTTCGGGGTGATATCGCAGGCTTGGCGGACCTGATCGATATTCAGCCCTGCCGGCGCGAATTCAGCAATTTCCCGTCCGCTACGTGTTGGAAGCGCGACATTGAAGACCTGTGCGCCAATCATGCCGCGGGTCGTGCCCTTATCCATCGAGAGGAAATGCCCACGAACCCAGTTCCATCCGTGATAGCTGTGCGTATCGTCGACCCGCACCTCGACTTCGAGCTGAGGCTGGCCCCAGAAACCCGGCCGGTTCGGAGGTGGCAGCCGGACGCCGGGATTGAAGTCAGCGAGCTTCAGCTTGCCGGCTTCGCAGTAAAGCTCGACGCGCGGCTTGTAGTTGGGATCTTCTTTGAAGAAGTTCTCGGCCAAAAGCTCGAAGCGAACTTTCTTGGCTCCAGACATTTTGTCGACCGATTGAAACTGCATCCATTTGCCGCCGGCGCTGACGCCATCCTGCTCGTCCTGATACGGGCTCATGGCCCCGCTTTGAGCAAACGCAGCGGCAGCACACAGAGTGACGCACGCCAGGGCCGCCTTAAGCGCCAGCCCGGCAAAATTGAATTTACGAGAAGTGCGCGATTCGTTCACGGTGTCCTCCACACAGCTAGCCCTATTATTTGAACCCGAGTGGACACTGAAAAGTTGCACCATTGGTACGGGGCTAATGTCAACGAATGTCAATCTTCAGGTCGAGGTAGACCTGCGAGCGGTCATCGAACTGGCTGACGGATTTGGTCTCGCTTTTGTGGCCTTTATATTGAGCGTATACCTCGTAATCCACGGCGGTGGAAAGCGCCGGAAACCGGTAGGTGCCGTCCGGGCCGACAATGTACGTCTTCACGGTGCGATTCCGCGTATTCGTGACGTAGACGACGGCGTCGGGCATGGGGTTGTCCTGAGGATCGAGAACCTTGCCAAAGAGGAGGCGGCCTACGGTTTTTTCTTTTTTGTCAGGGAAGGCCCCGGACACGGCACAGAGGCACATCACAACCAGGCAAGAAAGAGTGACAGCTGTAATCACGGAGCGGGTGTGATTCATGCTGTTGTTATTGTCTCACGACAGCACACGAATATCGTTAATGGCTGAGATGCAAACCGGTGTCTTCGCGTTCGTCGTTGTAGACGTGAACCGTGACCTCCTGGAGCAAGTGGAGGGGCTTTCCATCGGGCGATTTAAAGTGCTTCAGATCGGCGGTAAGGATGTATTCGTTTTCACCGGCAGGAACGCGCTGGGCGAACTCGCCGCGATGATCGGAATAGACTTCCCATCGAACCTTCTTGGGTTTATCCGAAGCACGGCGAATTCTCACCGTGACGCCGAAAACAGGCCGGTCATCGGGACCCCAGACCGTCCCAAAGATAAGCGCATATGGCTGGTCGGATTTTTGCGCCGCCAGAAATCCGTCGCGCGAACTGAGGGCCGGGATCACGAAAAGAACAACGAGAATGGTGTAGAGCGGGAGCCGGAAGAGCCGATGCGGATGGAGTTTACGAGTAGTCACCGTCTTCGTTTTCCTCCTCCTCTTCATCGTCTTCTTCTTCGTATCCTTCTTCGACTGCTTTCAACTCGAGCGGGCTGGTGGTTACCACTTCAAAATCCGTTCCACATTCGGGGCAAGAAATCATTTCGCCCTCGTCGACATCTTCCTCTTCGACGTCCAGATTGGTCTCGCATTCGGGACAAAGCACCATAACGCCTCCGTTGCCTATTAGAGCCTCCTGATAATATTTAGATTCTCCCCGCCCATTGGTCAAGGGGCAGCGGCTGGGGGCCGAGAGATTTTTCCCGAAACCAGAACCGGATTGCCCCGAGTGGACGCTCCCGACAAGGACCCCTTCGAATGACCCGTCATTTGCTACTTTCGCGACGCCGCGCGCTGTGTACGCTGGCGATCATAGCTTTGTTCGCCGTAACCGCTCGAACGCAAGCAATAGCGCCGGCGCCAAAGATGGATGCCGATCCCGAGATCGAGGCGGCTTTGCGGCAGGTTTCCGCACAACGGATTCAGGCCAACATCGAGAAGTTCGTCAGCTTCGGGACGCGACTGACACTGTCGGCACAGGATCCTGCGTCGATTTCCGCAGGACATGGAATCGGCGCAGCGCGCGAGTGGATCAAATCCGAATTCGAACGTTATTCAAAAGACTGCGGCGGCTGCCTGGAAGTGGAGACTGACGATTTTATGGAACAGCCCGCTGACCGCATCCCTAAGGCGACCGAAATCGTCAATGTTTATGCGGTGTTGAAGGGAACGGATGCCGAGAGTGCCAAACGGATCGTGCTGGTAACCGGTCATTATGATTCGCGCAACAGCGACACCTTGGATGTGAACGGAAACGCTCCGGGCGCGAACGACGACGCCAGCGGAACCGCCGTCAGCCTGGAATGCGCGCGGGTTTTGAGCAAATTGAAGTTCCGGGCGACGATCATTTTTCTCACCGTCGCCGGCGAAGAACAGGGACTTAACGGCAGCCATCATTTCGCGACTATGGCCAAAGAACAAGGATGGAATATTGAAGCTGTCCTCAACAACGATATTGTCGGTGGCGACAAGAGCGCGGAGCAGGATCATTCGGTCGTGCGCGTCTTTTCTGAAGGCGTGCCGGTGGCGGCCACGGAGCAGGAGATCCGTAGAATTCGCGGCTTGGGCGGAGAGAGCGACTCGGGTTCACGACAACTGGCGCGCTATGTCGCAGCTGTCGGCCAGGCATACGACCCGGGCGTGAGACCGGTCATGGTATTTCGGCTCGACCGCTACCTTCGCGGCGGGGATCATTATTCTTTCAACCAGCAGGGATTTTCGGCCGTGCGTTTGACTGAATATCGCGAGGACTTTCATCACCAGCACCAGAACGTGCGAAACGAAAATGGCATCGAATATGGCGATCTGCTGAAATTTGTCGATTACGGCTATGTCGCCCACGTGGCGCGCCTCAATGCCGCGACTCTGGCTTCGTTAGCGGCGGCGCCGGCACCTCCGTCGAATGTGCATTTGTTGACAAAGGACCTGGACAACGACTCGACCCTGACCTGGGATGCGTCGGCGGGCGCCAGTGGGTACGAAGTCTTATGGCGAGACACGACGAGCGCGGACTGGGAGCACGCGCAGGACGTAGGCAACGTGACACGAACCACCCTCAAGCTTTCGAAGGATAACGTTATTTTTGCCGTGAGGGCATTGGACGCAGCGCATCATCCCAGCCTGTCTGTTGTGCCGCTTCCAGAGCGATAGCGGTCCAGCAGGCCGGGTGCGAGTAGAATCAATCGAGAGGAAAATCTGTGCGCCGATCCAGCGAACCGATGACATTGAGCTTTCCGCCATTTACCAAGGCGGTGATCTGGCTCATCGGAATCAACACGGCTGTATACCTGCTTTACCTGGCGTTAAGCTTGACTGGGCTGCATGTATACGACTTCCTGAATCACTATTTCGCATTGCGCCCGGCGGACGTCGTTAGTCACGCCTGGCTCTGGCAATTATTGACATATGGCTTTTTGCATTACGAATTCTGGCACTGGTTCGGAAACATGCTCGGGCTCTGGATGTTCGGGGCTGCCATCGAGAATGCATGGGGTTCGCGGCGATTTGTTGAGCTGTTTTTCGTTGGAGTGTTTGGCGCCGCACTGACTACAGTGGCTCTGTCTTACGCTCACATATTGGGCGACCCGACTCGCGCAACCGTGGGCGCTTCCGGCGGTGTCTTCGCCATCCTGCTCGCGTTTGGGATGCTGTTCGGGGACAACGAGATCATGCTGTTTCCGCTTCCGTTTCTCATCAAGGCCAAATACTTCGTTGGGATCCTGATCGTCGTGACGCTCGCGTTCGCCCTGACAGGCGGCGGTCAAGTCGCCTATGTCGCACATCTGGGCGGCTTGTTCTTTGGATATCTATATGTGAAGCGTGGACCGAAGGCGGCGATGGTGAATGTCGGGTTCTCGGAACGCTACTACGGCCTTCGGAATTCGTACTACCGCTGGAAGCGGCGCCGGGCGGCGAAGAAATTCGAAGTGTACATGCGGCAGCACGACCGGGATATCCACTTCGACGAGCACGGGAACTATATTCCTCCCGATGACGATCCTCGCAAGGGAAACGGCGGGGGAAAATCTGGGTGGGTGAACTAGCGGAAGTTGAGAGTTTCGAAGTTCAAAGCCCTCTGGCTTCCAAAAATCTCTTGTCATCCTGAGCGTGGCGAAGGACCTCATGCCAGCGTGGAGTGGCAATAGCGTGTCAGGGAGTTCGCACTCGGCATCGTGAGAACGCCTCTCGGTGATCGTTCGTGGCGCCGGGATCAATGGGGTCCTTCGACTTCGTGATCGCTTCGCTTTGCTCAGCAATCGCTGCGCTCAGGATGACAGGGGTGTCGTTCGTCTAGAAATCACGCCCCTCACGGCGACGTCTCAAAGAATTTGGTGAATTCCGAAACTATCAGCTTGGGAAGCTCTTCCTGCTTCGCTTTCCCTTTGAACCCCAGGTCGTGACCAGTTCCTTCGAGCGGCACCAGCCTGGTCTTGCCCGGAATCATTTTGATTGCTTTCTCGAGCTCGGGGATCGAGCTGAAGGGATCGCGCGTCCCGTGCACGAAGAGCGTAGGCGTGCGCAAATCGGGGAGATGCTGCGTGCGCTGCTGCTCGGGTTTTCGCGGAGGATGCAGCGGGTAGGAGAGCAATAGCAGTCCAGCGACGATGTCCGGTTCTTCGGCGCACAGCATGCTGGATTGCCGCCCACCATAAGAATGGCCGCCAAGGAAAATCCGACCGCTGGCGATTTCTTTCACCGCTATGACGGCGTGTTTGAGCCCGGCGCGGTCACGGGCAGCGTCGCTGGGTCCGGGAGGGCCGAAGGGTCGCGTTTGGCGAAAGGGCAGATTGCAGCGAAGGACAGTCATACCTGCGGCAGAGAGAGCCTCCGCTATGGCGATGAGCAGCGGCGCCTGCGCGTTGCCGCCCGCTCCGTGGGTCAGAATCAGGGCGTCGCCGTTGGCTGGATTCGGCGAATGCAGCCATCCACGAACGGGTGGATCGTTCGAACGAGCAAACGACTCGACATGATCATTCCCAGGCATCGTCGTATTACTTGGACTCGTTGAAGGATATTTCGCTGAGCGTTTCGTAGACCTTCACAATTCGAACTTCATTGCCCAGGCGGGCCCAGCAACGCTGCATGTCGGCGTCTTCGAGCGCGGATTGACGCGCCTCTTCCGATTTCCAATAACGCAGGAAGACGTAGTGTGATTCGCGATCACGGAAGAGAAGGTCGCGCCCGTAGCCTTTCGCCGCGACAATCGACATGAGTTCCTGAAATGTTTTCAGGGCGGAAGCTTCCATTTCGGGGACGGGCTCCCAAATCGCCACCGAGAGAATCTCTTGCGGCATAAGGTGGGATTATAGCTTGCGACGCGACGCGGCGCGCCGTTTCTTGGGGCGGGATTCGCCTGGATGAACGATCTCTTCGGCCTCCTGCTCGGTTACTACGTGCAAGCGCATCAGGTTCGTCGAACCGGAAGCCTGACGTGTCCCGGCGACTACTCCGAGCACGTCACCTGGCTTAAGCAGACCGCGGCGGACCAGATCCTGTTCGGCCATCGTCACCATCTGCTCCGCGGAGCGCGCCTGCCGGCAGCGCACGGGATGCACTCCCCAATAAAGATTCATGCGCTGTACAACGGGCTCGGCATGGGTGAAGGCATAAATCGGAGTCTTCGGGCGGTATTTGGAAATCATACGGGCCGTGTTGCCGGTTTCTGTAAAGATGGCGATCGCGCCCATCGGCAAATCTTCGGCGGAATGAGCGATGGATTCGCAGATGGTTTCGGCGACCGAGAGGCCGCGATGCTCGCGGCGGCGGCGGAATTGCACGAAGTCTCCCATGTTGCATTCGGCTTCGATCACAATGCGTGACATGATCGAAACCGATTCGCGCGGATACTGTCCGCTTGCTGTTTCGGCCGAGAGCATGACGGCGTCGGTTCCATCGAAGATGGCATTGGCGACGTCGCTGGTTTCAGCCCGCGTGGGGCGTGGGTTTTCGATCATCGACTCGAGCATCTGCGTGGCCGTGATCACCGGCTTCCGCCAGGCGGCGGCCTGTCGGATCACGTGCTTTTGGATGACCGGCACTTTTTCGGGCGCCATCTCGACGCCGAGATCGCCGCGCGCAACCATCACACCGTCGGCGGCTTCGAGGATCTCTTCGAGATGATCAATCGCCTGGGGCTTCTCCAGCTTGGCAATGATGGGAACGTCAGCCCCGTGAGAAGAGATGATTTGTTTCGCTTCCTTGATGTCAGCCGCCGTGCGGACAAACGACAAGGCAATTGCGTCGACGCCATGATCGATCCCGAACTCCAGGTCTTTACGATCTTTTTCCGTCAGCGCGGGAATCGACAGCGCAATGCCTGGAAGGTTGATCCCCTTATGCTCGCCCAGCGTCCCTCCGTTGAGCACTTCGCAGAGAACGTCTTTCCCGCGGACGCCGCGGACTCGCAGTTCAATCAGGCCATCGCTAAGCAGAATACGAGCGCCAGCGGTCAGTTCGCGCGCCAGGTCCGGGAAGGTGGTCGAGATGCGGGTCGCGTTACCTGCAACATCCTGGGCAGTGATGGTGACGACTGATCCAGTCTTCAGCAGAACCGGCTCGTGGCGCTCCAGCGGGCCCGTGCGAATTTTTGGTCCTTGCAGATCCTGGAGAATGCAAACCGTCCGTCCCTCGCGGGCCGCGGCCCGACGCAATCGCTGGATGTTCTGAGCGTGCACGTCATGCGTGCCGTGCGAGAAGTTGAGGCGCCCGATGTCCATGCCGAGACGGAGTAGATCGCGCATGGCGGCTTCGGTATTGCAGGCAGGACCGATGGTGCAGATGATTTTGGCTCGACGAGTCGCCAGATTCGTCGGGATAGACTCCTCCACAGACCTGTTCTTGCTCACTCTTACTCCTCGACAGGATAGTCAATCAGATGTGGCCGCGCTGGCGTCGTGGGTGGCGCGGCACCGAAATATACGCGATCCTTCGCCAAGCCTGACAGCGCTGCGCAGGATGACGTTTACGTTGTTCCAACGAAGGCATCA
>CAWCCE010000015.1:0-26990 GCA_963793945.1 uncultured Acidobacteriota bacterium
GATGATAGCGCAAGAACTCCGTACTAAAGAAAACTGCGATCTCGTCATCGAATGTGACGATCAATCCATCCTGCACCTGATTCACTGCGATAATTCGCGAGGGCATAATAAATTGTGGCAAGCTGCAGGCGCGATGTCTGTCGGCTTCCGGACTAGGCCCTAAAATCGTCAATGGCCGTTTCGGCCACTTGCTCGCCGTCGCCGGCATCTCTTCCTTTTTCAATGACTTAAACGATCACCTAAAGATGATCCCGAAATCATGCCCTAACCATTGAGCCGCAAGGCGAACCGGCGCATTTTCGAGCACTAGAACGCGGAAAGCGGGTTTACCGGGGGTTGGCACTGTCCCCAATCCACTCTTTCGCAATTATGTGAGGGAGCGCGGTTCTTTTGTTCTGGCCGAGACCGCGCACCCCGGCGAGGGTTAGCCGGCGCATAGCTGCCCCTCGCCCCCTGAACGAAAGGCCACACAACAGTGACCAAGAGGAGGTCGCCATGAGAGTTGCAAGGATCGGTTCGCCTTTGAAGCGCTCGTCCGTCTTTTTGCTGGGGATAATAACTTTAGTCCTCATAACCCTTGGGGCCGCCCACGCGGTTGAACCAACTTCAGGCATATCGTTTGCACAAGTCAGCTTCACCAGTCCCTCACAACCCTATTCGCGTTACGGCAAAGTCGTTGTCGTCTCCGGTACGCTGTATGGCGACGGGTTTATCAACATCGAACAATACCAGAACGGAGTCGCGAGACGGTGGATAGTCAAGAACCTTCCGGTAGTCAATGGTGCACTGCCGTCCGGGGCCAGCACCATGTTCGATCTGGGGGCAACCGGCCGCCAGTACTCGTTTACCGCCTACGTGGATTATTCGCCGACTCCATTGGCGGACGACAGCTCGCTGGCGGGTAAAGTGCCCCTAGCCTATCTGCTGAAACAAGAGGTTCTGCCAGCCGGCGACAACCCCAACGCTTTCGAGGACGTTGTCTGCCATAAGGACGATAAGAAGTTCTGGGCAGGCCAGGGATCGGTTGTATCGCTTTTGATCGCAGTCAACCGGGATCAGCTCATATATAAGAACGGAACCGGCTGGATCATCAAAGGGAAAGATCCCACTAAAGTCTTGATGATCACCGCATCCCATAACTTTACCGACGCAGAAGCTCAAGAGACCAGCGTTGCGGTCAAGTATCAAAGGACGGAATGCGGCGGCAAGAAAAACGAAGACTTTTGGTCGGGCGAAATTGATGCAGTGCTGGAACAGAACCCACGCTACGACTTTGTAATTGTCAGCTTGAAGAAGGCTCCCGAAGGCAGGATGTTTCCGCCTCCGCTGCAGGCGCTCTACAAAGAGATAAAACTGGACGACGTGGTCTCCATTCCGCAGCATCCTGCCGAGGTAATCCCGTACAAGCAGGGTGGATACTACTACGACATTGCGAACCAGAAACGGTGCTACATTGCTCCGACGGCCGTGATTAACAAGGGTGATTATTTACTTGACTCGCCCACGGTTTTAGCCTATAGTTTTGCTCGTGGAGAGCAAGACCATGAGCGAACCAAAGAGCCTGCAAGAAGCAATCGTTTACTTCTCGAATCCTGATAACTGCATTGACTACTTGGCCGTTCGGCGCTGGCCTAATGGCGTTGTCTGCCCGACCTGTGGTTCCGACGAGGTAAGTGCAGTTCAATCGCAAGCGCCGCACTTGGAAGTGCGCCAAGCATCATGCCAAGCGCGAGTTCTCCGTCAAGGTCGGCAGTCTTTGCGAGGATTCCGCCATCGGTTTGGACAAGTGGCTTACCGCTCTCTGGCTGCTCACCAATTGCAAGAACGGAATCAGCAGTTGCGAACTCGCCCGCGATCTGAACGTGACCCAGAAGACCGCATGGTTCATGCTGCATCGGATTCGTTTGGCTTTGCAGGATGAAAACTTTCGGCAAGCTGGGCGGTGAAGTCGAAGTTGACGAAACCTTCATCGGCGGCAAGGCTCGCAACATGCACTTGGATGTTAAGAAGCGCCGCATCACTGGTACTGGCGGACGAGATAAAACCGCCGTCATGGGAATCCTTGGAGCGTGGCGGATACGTTCGCGCGCAAGTAGTTCCCAGCCGCAAGAAGAGCGTCCTGCAAGCGGAAGTCAAGAAGCACGTCGAAGCTGGCGCGGCACTCTACTACCGATGCTCTGCTATCCTATGACGGACTTGGCTTCCGAGTACGCCCACAAGGTCGTTGACCATGCCGAGAAGTACGTTGACGGGCAGGTTCACACCAACGGCCTTGAAAACTTCTGGTAGCTGTTGAAGCGCGGCATCTCGGGAAGCTATGTTAGTGTCGAACCATTCCATCTGTTTCGTTACCTTGACGAGCAAGTATTCCGTTACAACAACCGCGCTACCAAGAAGCGCAACGTGACCGATGCTGACCGCTTCGATATGGCCGTTCGCAAAATCTTTGGCAAGCGGTTGACCTTTGCCTCGCTCACCGGAAAGCTATGCGAAACGGCGCTTCTAATCCTTATCGCTTGAAGCGCGGGAAGCGGGCGAAGTCTTAGCCCGCTTTTTTTTTGCCCGCTTGCGCCTCTTCTTGTATTCCTTCTCGCGCTTCACGATTTCATCGTGCGGAACAGAGAAGACCTTGCGCACTACCGCGTCGAATCGTGCGAACTCCTCATTATTTTTCATTTTTTTCGCCCAATCGTTTCATTAGTTCGGCGATACCCTCGTCGCTCCAGCCAGCTCTCAACAGGTCTTGGTAGAGCTCGGGAGACATCTCGTCTGACGACAGCCTGTCGGCTATAAACTCCAGTTGCTCCTGAGAGAAAATGCCGCCCACTGTTTTAGATAACGCCATGATAGACATCCCCGCTACAGCCTTTTCGGATTCACTGTCAAGGTAATACTCCCGCGTTTGGAACGCTAGATAGTCAGACGGGTCTAGGCATACCGTCGAGTCGAACGGAAGGAAATGAACATCCTTCAGTCTACGGTCCAGCTTGGCCCACTTGTAGCTAATGTCGCGAAGCTTATTCATAGCTACGGCTCGCCTGCCCTCCTGTCGATCAAAAATAAACAAAACATCATCGTCGGGCCCTGCTACCTGAGTAAGAACGGTAGATATACAGGTCTGCGCGCACAATAGATAGGGCTCAGTGAATTCACGACTTACTTTGTCCTTGATGTATTGTTCGTGGTCCCGATGGAACATTCTTACAGCGACGGGAGTGAGATTGTACTTGTGGGGAATAGGCCCTAGCTTAGCAAGATCGGAAACAATCCGATCACGCTTTTTCTGGTTACTCCATCCCCGCAGCTTGGTCATGTGAAGGTTCTTGCGCTGTCCGAGTGCCGGAATCCAATCTGCCACCAATGCCGTCCATTGCGCATCATTGCCAACAAAGCCAGCCACAACACACAGTCTCTCGTGGTGCCCGGTTCCGCTCTCGTCAAAATATGCCGTCAGCAGCGCCATTTTTAATTTGCTTGGATTACCCCTGAATCCGTAACAGGTGTGAATCCCGCTTAACCCCTTGATCAAATCTTGCTCGCGGATGGTACGCGCAGAATATTGCTTCACCGCGCACCCCCATCCTGCTCGTCAGGATGCGGGCGAGTCAAGTAAATAATCACCTTAACAAGGGACGCGGTGAGATCGATGCCAAGTGTGGTGCCGCTCATGGAACCTCCGGATCGCCTCTGTTGGACGCGAGCGAAACGAAGGAAGACGACACCCCTTATGCTATCGGGCTGATCGTTGGGTGCCGGCTAGACAATCCCAAAACCTGCAAACCTCTTTCCGCGGTGGGGTTCAAGATGAGCGACATCTGCGACTACGATGCCGGCACGAATGGAAAGAAGCTGTTGGATTGCAAGAAGCCGTAGAGTTCCGGCCAGTTCGCGCTGCTTATCTCAGAGTGGAAGCCAGCCCGGCTGAAGCTAAGAAGGGGGCCGGGCTTGCGTCCGGCTCCCCGAGGCGATTTGAAAAGGGGAATTGACGCTCGGATCCCAAGGGTGTCTTTGAGATCCTGCCGTAGTGTTCCATAAACCCTATTTCAAATGCCCCGCCGAATCGTTGAAAACTCAGCGCCGGAGGCGAAGCGTTTTCACGTCCCAGAAGGAGTTGTTTGTGGAACAAGATTACGCGGCCGCTCTCCTTGACGCAATGGACTCATCAAATGGCGCTATCCGCACTTCGATTTGAGCACACTGACGCGGCGCCCAACCGGCGCCAGTCCAGCCGAAAAGTCAGTGTGATTCAATTAAAGAGCCATGTTTGAACAGGAAATTGCACGATTGGCCGCCTTAATCCGAGAGGCGGTGACGAAGTACAAAGAGGCGAATCCCGTTCCGACGAGAAGACACATGCGTGTCCGGCGCCGGGATTTCAGCTTGAAATATTTGGAGGATTTTGGGTTTGGAAATTTTACGCCAGAGCGCATGGAAGAGGATGTCTGGGACTGGAGTGATGCGGAACGTTTCAAAGACGCCATAGTGAAAGGTCTGGAGGAATACAAGTCTCTTGTGTCGGCCGTGGGAGCAAGAGCTAACCTAGTTGGAGTATGCGCGCGTTTGCTCGCTCTCCTTCTTTCAAATAGCGATATCTAAGGAGGATCTCCTTGGACAGCTCGATCGAGCAATGATCGAACCAGCAGCCGTCGCAAAACTAGAAGCGTCGCTCGCGGTTGTCTTGCACCAGTGATATCTCGGACATCGTCAGTCGCGAGTCGGGCGTTGCCGACACCTGCAACTTCACAACTTACGCTTGCACGTCAACACGGATTTCCGGTTCAACTCCCAAAGCTTGACGTTCGCCCTGACGTCGGCTCCTTCTTTGGGAGGTCGCGCATGGCCGACGTTCAAGATGGCGGACGAACTTCACGAGATCGTGCCCTTGCTTTGGGCCAATTCAACATTTGGACTCCTGACCTACTGGTGGAGTGCTAACAAAGCACAGGATGGACGCGGTTCGATTACGACGACGCAGATCCCAAAGTTTTACATTCTCGACCCTCGAAAACTGTCTGTTGCGACACTTAAGAAATCGGACCTTTTCTACAGCTTGACGAAGGCGAAGTCACTTTTGCCCGCGCATCAACTGGCGAACGACCCGGTGCGCGCAGAAATCGACACGTTTGCTCTAAAAGAATTGTTAAAGATCGACGCACCCAGCCTGACGGCGATCTCGGAGATGATGGCGAAACTCCGAGAGAAATTGGGTTCTGAGCCGTCATTCAAAGGCGGGACATGACATATCGAAGCGATCAGCGGTCACAGTGATCCGGTTCGCTTAAACAAACCCCGCCACTCTTGCGGCCGTTCGTTGTGCCTGGTTGATAGGGCTGATCGTCATCTCGTCACCTTTTCCCAACCGAAAAATGAAGCCTAATCGACGGAACTCCCGAAGCCTGATTCTAGCTCTGCAATGACGTGTTGGCGTAACAGTGCGCCGTGAAAAGGCGCTGGACTTCAGCGGGTGCAACTCCCGCCCGGGAACTGGTTCGTTCCACCCGGTAGCAATCGAGGCGGCAGCAGAGGCAACGAAGCTGTCGGAGGGCTTCGCGGCGCGCCTTCGGTCGTTCTTGACTCGCGTTGCTAAAAGGGCTATAGCAACGCTTTAACAGCAGTTCCGATGTAATTCATCGTATCTGCTTGACTCCGGACGTGACGGGGTAAGCCTACCAACGATGTCGCGTTCCACAAACATCACTTTTTGGCGCGACGTCCCGATGGTTTGTCTTACGGAGCGAAGTAGCCGGAGATGTCCAGGATGAGTTGCGTGTAGCCTGCGGCGAAAGCATCGGTCTTACCATCGCCGTTCGGAACGATTGCCATGTTCGACGTGATCGCTCCATCAATCGCGTTCAGCGTCGATACTGTCGGCCGCGGCAGCGGATCCGGCCACAGCGTCAGAAAGCTCAGCTGGCCATCCGGCACCACCGTCGCGTTGAACACATAGCCCTCCGCAGTCGCCGGCGGTCCGCATGGACTGGTCTGAACTGGGACCGTAAGCTCACCTGGAGTGCCCGGCAAATCTTGTACCAGAGGATGTGAGGCAAACTGGTATGAGAGGAGCTTGAAATGGGACGAGGGAAAAAGTATTCGGCGGAGCAGATCGTGAGTTTGCTGCGGCAGATCGAGGTGGGGACAGCGAATGGGAAGATGACGCCGCAAGCCTGCAAGGAAGTCGGGATCACGGAGCAGACCTACTACCGGTGGCGCAAGGAGTATGGCGGCTTGCAGGTGGACCAGGCACGACGGCTGAAGGAACTAGAGCAGGAGAACGCGAAGCTGAAGCGTCTGGTAGCTGAGCTGAGCCTGGACAAGCTGGTGTTGAAGGACATCGCCTCGGGAAACTTCTAAGCCCGGAACGGCGGCGTTGTGCGGTGAGCCATGCGCGGGAAGAGCATGGCATCAGTGAGCGGCGAGCGTGCCAACTGGTGAATCAGCCACGGGGCACGCAGCGCTACCAGCCGACACAACGTGAGGATGAAGATGCACTGACCCGGGCCATCATCGCGCTGGCCAGCCAATATGGCCGCTACGGCTATCGCCGCATCACGGCGTTGTTGCGGGAAGCGGGCTGGCGAGTGAGCAAGGATCGGGTAGAACGCATCTGGCGCCGCGAAGGGCTGAAGGTTCCCCAGAAGCAGAAGCCACGAGGCCGGTTGTGGCTCAACGACGGGTCGTGCGTACGGCTGCGGCCGGAGCGGCCCAATCACGTCTGGTCCTACGATTTCGTCAGCACCTATACGCATGATGGCAGGACGGTGCGGATGTTGAATCTGATCGATGAGTTCACCAGAAAGTGCCTGGCCATCCATCCCCGACGCAGGTTGAACAGCCGGAACGTTATCGAGGTTGTGGCCGACGCCATGATTGGAGCACGGAATACCCGAGCATATCCGCTCGGACAATGGCCCGGAGTTCGTAGCTAAGGATCTGCGGAAGTGGCTGGCGGACATCGGAACTAAGACGCTCTACATCGAACCCGGCTCGCCATGGGAGAACGGCTACTGCGAGAGCTTCAACTCGAAGCTGCGCGACGAGTTTCTGAACGGAGAAATCTTCTACTCACTGAAGGAGGTGCAGGTGCTGGCTGAACGTTGGCGGGTCTATTACAACACCGTGAGGCCACACTCTTCGCTAGGCTACAGACCACCGGCACCAGCAGCCCGGCAGATGGAAGACAAATACGGGGCATGGAAAAGTGGAAAGCAAAGAACGCTTTCCACTTTTCCACACCCCCGACTGCGGCGGGATCAGTACTAAGACCCGCTGCGCTACACTAACTCTCCAACTGGTACAAAATATCGGGCAGGCCAGCTAAGACGTCTGTCCGGGCACCTCCCTCATTCGAGTCCGTATTCTAGAAATGCTTTGAGCTGGCAGCAGCGCGAAGGGTGGCGCAGCTTTGGCGGGGCACTGGCTTCGCTCTGGGAATGCGCTCGCGCGTGAGAACGAACGACTGATCAACCTGCGTGTGCTGCTACCCAAAAGCGAGTGACCGAAGATAGAAGGGCCATCCGGGGAGTTTCCTGACGACCAGGTACTTCCACGAGTTGCCGACAACCCGTCAAAACTGGACTACTTCCGAGTATCGGACAGCGGGGCGCTGTCAGTGGTACCAGAAACGGAATCAGAGTGAGATGCTGGCAGGGACGTTCCCGGCAGTCAAGGCCGCGGCTAATATGGTGCCTCTGTGCCCGTTTCCGAGTATGGCTCCGGTTTCTGGCGATCAGTGATTTGGTGGCAGTCGGCTGACTTTAGTCAGCGGGCTCGACCCCGTTGGAGAGATTCATAAACCGATTCGCAACCGGGCCGGGTCCGTCTGACTTCAGTTGGAGGGATCACTCTATGGCGAAAGACCCGAAGCAAGGAAGCAAGCGAAAGAAGACCGTCGGGAACGTGGATGTGACCGAAGGGCTTCCACCACTGAATGTGAATGCAGCGGGGATCGATGTGGGAAGTGCAGAACATTACGTAGCCGTGCCCACAGACCGCGACGCAGAACCGGTACAAAGTTTCGGCAGCTTCACCGCCGACCTCCATCGGATGGCACGCTGGCTGAAGAACTGCCGAATTCAGACGGTCGTCATGCAAGCCACCGGCGTGTACTGGACGGCACTGTATGACGTGCTGGAAAGTTACGGGTTGGAAGTGAACGTGGCGCATGCGCAACACACCAAGACTCTGCCGGGACGCAAAACGGATGTGCAGGAATGCCAATGGCTGCAGAAGCTGCACACCTTTGGGCTTTTGAACAAGGCATTCCGGCCAGCCGAAGAGATTCGTGTGCTGCGCAGTTATCTGCGGCAGCGAGAGAATCTGGTGGCGGCAGCGGCGATGTGTGTCCAACACATGCAGAAAGCGTTGACGGAGATGAATATCCAACTGGCCAACGTGATCAGCGACATCAGTGGTACGACTGGAATGGCCATCCTGCGAGACATTGTCCGGGGAGAACGTGACCCCGAGAGATTGGCGCGACATAAGCACGCGCGCATTCGCGCCAGTCACCAGGAGATCGCCCGCAGTCTGGAAGGAACGTGGCGCGAGGAGTTGCTATTCGTGGTGGCGCAGAGCCTGGAACTCTACGACACGTATCAGGAAAAGATACAGTTATGCGACCAGCGAATCGACGAACATCTGCACATGATGGAGGCCAAAGTCGATCCGGCCAGCCACCCGATACCGGAACCCACTCGTCGTGGGAAAGGTTCGCGCCCGCGCCAGCCGCACTTTGATCTGCGTGGGCATTTGTATCGTATCACCGGCGTAGACCTGACTCAGATTGACAGCATCGACGTCCGGATTGCGCAGACGGTGATCTCGGAGGTGGGTCTGGACATGAGCCGGTGGAAAACAGAGAAGAACTTCGCTTCATGGCTCGGCTTGTGCCCGGACAATCGTACCAGCGGCGGCAAGGTGCTCAAGCGCGGAACCCGGCGCGTACTGAATCGGGCAGCCACCGCTTTGCGCCTGGCTGCCTGGAGCCTAATACGGAGCCGAAGCGCACTGGGCGCAAAGTTTCGTCGCCTGCGATCCAGACTCGGGGCGCCCAAAGCGATCACAGCGATGGCGCACACCTTGGCTCGACTTGTTTATCGCATGCTCAAGTTCGGTCAACACTACGTGGATCAGGGAATCGACTATTACGAAGCCAAATACCGACAGCAACAACTACGTTGGGCAGCTAAGCAGGCCGCAGCCCTCAACATGCAACTCGTTCCACTTCCAGAGCTTGGTAGTTAAGTTTCTGGAGAGTGGCCGACAATCCACCCAGAGCCTGTCTTTGTCTTTCGATGAGCAAGGAAGGGCGCCCCACACCACGATTTCTTCGTTTCAGTGCACAAGTGCACATTGGTCGTGCGCGGTAGCAACTCCGCTCGACCTCAGGCTGCAATCTCTTCTATCGCAGAAGCGTAACGTAACGTGTCCCGTTTAATGCTGATATCCGTGTTTCGCGTCGGGCGTCCGCCTTCTTAGTAGCCATGCCCATCTTCCAGCCGCACCTTGCCACGAAACATGCGATACACAAAAACGAAGTAGCCGAAAGCGAGGCACATCCCCAGCCCCCACCAAATGAGCCCTACGCGCAACGCATACTCGCCAGTGGCGGCATTGTAGATGGTGATGTCGCGTGCGGGATCGCCGCTTGACGGCAATAAACTGGGATACAGCGCCGCTGCCACGCCCGCCAGCATCGCAGCGATATATGTGCACGAACTCAGAAATGCAGCCTTCTCCTTCGCTCGCCGTTCGAAGAACCACATGGCGGCGAGGCTGACGGCAACCGCCAGCGGAATCACGTAGATCAGCGGATATTCGCTGAAGTTATGCATCGTCCGCGGCCGCACGGCAGCGGTGACGGGCACGCCAAACGCCGTCAGTACGATCAGCCACGGCACCAATCGGCGGGCAACCTTGCGCGACTTTTCGTTTAACGCTCCTTCTGTTTTGAGCGCCACGTAAAGCGCCCCGTGGACTACAAGGGCAACAAGAGCAAGAACCGCCACGCCACAGGTATACCAGTCGAGAATGCCAGTGTCGGCGCCAGTCCGGAAGTTCGTCCACAGTGGCTCAAAGAAGAAATGATCCACTCCCAAAGGGACGCCGCGCACCACGTTGCCAAGCGCTGCGCCGAAGAAGATCGCCAGCAACGCGCTCGATATGGCAAAGAATCCGTCAAATAGGGACCGCCACACAGGGTTCTCGATGTGCATGCGAAATTCGATTCCGATGCCGCGCAGCACCAGCAACCACAAAACTATGTTGAGCGGCAGGTAGAAGCCGCTGAAGCTGGAAGCATAGAGCAGGGGAAAGGCGAAATAGAGCGTTCCACCGCCGGCAATCAGCCACACTTCATTGCCGTCCCACACCGGACCAATGGTCCGAATCACGGTGCGACGTTCTTCTTCGGTGCGTGTAATCAGCAGGTGCAACACTCCCGCGCCCAGATCGAAGCCGTCGAGCACGACATAAGCGACGATCATGACGGCGACGAGCACAAACCATACCGGCTCCATTCACATCTCCTAAGTCGTGGCGATTGGCGCGCCCGAGCGCCCGTCGCCGGCAAACGCCGGACCCTGCCCGATCTCGCGCTGTACGAGGAACAGAAATAGAATTCCTAACACCAGATAGAGTCCCATATAGCCCAGCAGCGTGAACATGCTGTTGCCGGCAATGACATTGGTGGAATATCCCTGGTCGGTGCGTAGCAGCCCGTACACCAGCCAGGGCTGGCGTCCGACCTCCGCGGTAAGCCACCCGGCGGTGTTAGCGATGTAGGGGAACGGCACGCAGAGCAGGATGATCCAAAGCATCCACGGGCTTGCGTACAACTTTCTTCGCCACAGCAGAAAGGCAGCAATCGCCATCACGACGATGAAAATTGTGCCCAGTCCGACCATCACGTGATAGCTGAAGTAAAGTAGCGGGATGTTGGTCGGCCACTGGTCTTTGGGAAATGCATTCAACCCCTGGACCTCGGCCGTGGTCGTTCCGTAGATAAGAAAACTCAACACCTTGTTCGCGATGATGGGATTGTCGATCCGCTGATGTTCCTCATCCGGTTGACCAAGGATGACAATGGGAGCGCCAGTTTGCGACTTGAACAGCCCTTCCATGGCTGCCGTGGTCGCCGGTTGGTTGCGCGCCATGTACTTACCGTGCAAATCGCCACTGGGAAACACCTGCCAGAGGGAAGCGGCGATTCCGGCGACAACGCCTACCCGGACAAAAATGCGCGCGTGCTCCACGAACTTTTGCTGGAGCAAATAGAATGCGCCCACACCCGCCATCACGAATGCGCCCGTAACCACAGCTCCGCTCATGTTGTGGGCGTACTGGATCAGCGCCCACGGGTTGGTCAGCAGTCCCCAGAAGCTGGAAACACTGAACCCTCCATTGGGCAGGCGCGTATAAGCCACGGGATGCTGCATCCACGCGTCGCTCACGATGATGAAGAACCCTGACAGCCATGACCCGAGGAACACCAGGAAGCCAGCCCACCAGTGCCCCCATTTCCCCATGCGCTTTTCGCCATAAAGAAACAGCCCCAGGAACGCCGACTCCAGGAAGAAGGAAAATGTGCCTTCCATGGCCAGCGGCTGGCCGATAACGCCTCCGGTAAGGCGCGAGAACTGCGCCCAATTGGTGCCGAACTGAAATTCCATGGGGATGCCGGTGACTACACCCAGCGCGAAGTTTATGCCGAAGATCTTCGTCCAGAAGCGTGCCGATTCGTTGTAGGCTTCGTTGCCAGTGCGGATGGCGAGCGTCTTGAGCACGACGATCAGCGGCGCCAAGCCCATCGTCAGTTGCGGAAACAGATAATGAAAAGTGATGGTGAAAGCAAAATGAATGCGGTGGAGAAACAGTGCGTCGTTCACGTTTGCTCCAGACCTGCGATTGTGGGTAGTTCGCAGAGCGTAACGCTTCTTAGCCGGAGTTTGCTTTTGGACCTCAGAACCGTCACCCAGTTTATACACATCTCGCCTGCTCGCGACATCGTGAAACGATTTTCATCGCGGAACACTCCGTTGGTCTCCCATACGTACCAATGGGCCAACCAATATGCAAGAGTCGGCCTGCAATTCCAGCACCGGACACTAAGACTTTCATTGCGAGCAATAGAATACGTTCATGGCATCAGCCGCATCGCTCTACGGTGTTCCGGGTAACGGACAAGTCCGAAGTTGCGCTATTTGGCGTCAAGTTGACGAGAAACGCCCGTTCCACTCTCTTGCATGAACGCGTCCCCAGGCCGAGCACAAGGAAGCGTAGCCGACTATACATTCAAGTGGATTCGTTCGAAATGACGACCAATCGCGAAATGAAGAACCCGAAACGACAACCTGTAGGGTCTTAGTGGATTAAGCAGATAGTGTGTCCACGCCAAAAGTATCTTGTACCGCGGTCATCACTCTGCACGCAATGCATCGACAGGGTTGACGGTAGTGGCGCGGCGCGCCGGCAGATAGCTGGCCAACAGCGCGGCCAGGGACAAGCCGCAGACGACGGTGACGTAAGTTAAAGGATCGAGCGGGTTGATGCCGAACAGTAGAGATCGCATCAGCTGCGTCAAGGCAGTTGCCGCGCAAATTCCGATGACCAGTCCGAGTCCCGTCATTGCCAGTGCTGAGCGCACAAACATCCAGCTCAATTCAGTCTTGGGCGCGCCCAACGAAAGCCGAATGCCGATTTCTCGCGTGCGCTGCAAAACTGCATAAGAGATCACGCCATAGATACCGATGATGCTCAGAGCGAGCGCCATGGTTCCGGCAATCGCCAGCATCGCTAACGTGAACGACGTCCGTGCCATCGAATGGCTGTAGATGTCCTGCATCGTGCGAGTCGAGGCGACGGGCAGGCTCGCATTCACCGACCAGACTGCCTGCTGCATCTGGCTAAGAAGGCCCTCATTCCCAGCACGGCTGCTAGAAATGGCAAACGCGACTGAGCGCTCCGTTGCAATCGCGGGCTCCGGGCTGTACGGGTTCTTGATCATCGTCGGCCAGTAAATGGCCGTCGGAGCTTTTTCGTCCACGCCAAAATGGTGAACGTCCTCTACAACTCCGATCACCTCTTCCCACGGTGTGGCAACGAACTGACGTACTCGCTTGCCGATGGCGGCGGTAGCTGAGCCCCACGACGCGCGGGCAAAATTATCGGATATGATCACCTTCGGCCGGAGGCCATAAATATCTGTCCAGGTGAAATCACGGCCGGCGACAAAGCGCGTCCCCATAGCATGTAGATAGCCCGGAGAAACATAATTGAAGAACTGCAAGGGCGGTTCAACGCCTTCGTATGCTCTTCCTTCGACAAGGATCTGATCCCAGTTTGGATCGATGCCTTCCATCGGCAGGGCAGCCGCGAATCCTACCGACGAGACTCCCGGGATTGCCGCAATCTTGTCGGCGATATCCTTCTGGGTGCGCGTCACCATCTGTGGATCAGCGATGAGCGAGTCTGGAATCGAGATGCGCATGGTCTGAATGTGCGCCGGGTCGGTAAAGCCGGGCTCAACATCGCGGAGCGCCATGAAGGTGCGGATCATCAGTAAGGCGCTGACCATCAGCACCAATGCCATGGCCACTTGCGCGACGACCAGCACTCGTCGAGAGCTCTGACGCGTACGACCTGCACTAACTGTCCGACTGGTGCCTCCGATCGTAAGTGACAGACGCGATCTGGAATACTTCCAAGCCGGAATGGATCCAAAGAACAGACCCGAAAACAGCGCCAGCAACAAGGTGAAGGCCAGCGAGCGTCCGTCGAGGGCAATCTCGGTCAGGCGGGGCAGATCGCCAGGACCGACCACAACGAGCAGTCGCAGCCCGGCCCACGCAGTGCCAATGGCGAATATGCCGCCTGTAAGACCGAGCACGATGCTCTCCACGAGCAATTCGCGTGCGATACGTCCGCGTCCGGCGCCCAGCGCTGCCCTGATTGCCAGCTCGTGTTGACGAGACTCCGCGCGAACCAGCAGGAGATTCGCTAGGTTGGTGCAGACAATCAGCATCACCAGCCCTACCGTTGCCATCACCACCCATAGCACGCGGCCGACGTTTCCGATTACCTGCTGTTTGAGCGAGTGAAAATTCGGTGTAATCCTCCATCTCTCGTAATAGTGGGGATTGGTGCCCGGGCCGTTCGACCATGAGTCCATCCACACCGGTATGAGACGAGCGACATCGGCATCGGCCTGCGTGAAAGAAATTCCCGGTTTCAACCGGGCAATGCCGTCGTAGCCGAAGGGCGACATTTTCTGATGGACGGGATCGAGTGCAAGAGGAATGAGAAGGTCGAAATCTTTGTCGACCATGCGGAAGCCGCGCGGCATGACGCCGACGATCTCCAGCGCCTGTGCGTCCACTTGGATGGTGCGGCCGATCACGTTATGATCGGCGCCAAATTTGCGCTGCCAGTAGCCGTAGCCGAGGATTACAGTTCTCGCGCCACGCGGATCCTGATCTGCCTGCGTCAACCAGCGGCCCATGAGGGGCGGAACGTCGATCGCCTGCAGCACGCCGTCGCTCACCAGCGCCGTCCGAACCTCCTCCGGTTGGTCAAGGCCCGTGACGTTTGCTCTTTGCAAAGTCCAGATGCCCATCGACTCAAAGCTCCGGCTGTACCGCGAGAAAGTGAAATACATCGATGGCGAAAGCTGTAGTCCGTTCGAAAAGCTTGCCAAGCCACCCGCACCCGGAGCACTTAGCCACAGTGCCGCCAATCGGCCTGAATCCGGGTACGGCAGCGGTTTTAGCAGTACGTTGTTGATCACACTGAAGACCGCCGTGTTGGCGCCGATGCCGATGGCCAGCGTCAGCAGCACGGTTGCCGCGAATCCTGGCGACCTGCGCAGTCGACGAAGGCTGAGCTTGAGATCGGTGAAAATCGACTCGACAGGCTGCCATTGCCACTCCTCGCGGCTGCGCTCCTCGATCACTATCGGGTTGCCTAATTCGCGGCGGGCCTGCTGCTCGGCGCCTTCGCGGCTCAGGCCGTCCTCCATCAATTCGTCGGTTCGCTCCTCAAGGTGCTCCCGGATAGAGACGCAGAGATCTTCATACCGCCGACGTCGTCCGAAGATGCGATTGAAGGCCTTCATGCAGGAGTCCTACGCTGTGGTCGTCGCCAGTACGCGCGTGATCCCAGCGAACATTCTTTCGAAACTCGCGACCTCGTGCTCCAGATGCCTGATGCCGGCCTTAGTCAAGTGGTAAATGCGGGTAGGACGCCCCTTCGCGGATGTCCCAGTCTTGGATTCAAGCCAGCCTTCTCGCAGCATCCTTTGTAAAGCGGGATATATCGAGCCTTCTTCCACCGGGATCAGATCGTCTGATACTTGCTTGATGTGTTTCACCAGTGCATAGCCATGCATGGGCCGCAGGCGCAGGGATTGCAGGATCATCAGCTCGAGAGCCCCAGGGAAAAGATCCCGATGTTGTGGATTCTTTGCCATCGTCGTTAGTCTATGCAAAGATACCTATTTCCGCAATAGCTATTTGCTATAGACACTTCGTTTACGCTGAAAGGTAGCTTGCAGACTGAGATACATCATGCTGAGAATTCTCGAGCAATTTGGCTGGTTGTTGACAGTACGAATGGAGCAGCCGCAAAGCTTGGCCTGAAACGGATAACTTTTGGTTGCAAGATGAAGAAGTCATGTATCAACTGGACAGTGCGAAATACTGGACTCCTCTCAAGTTGACGTATAACGCTAGGGCCTTATCGGAAGTGCCCCGGCATGAAAGGGCGAAGCCGAGCGCCTCAGCGTAATGCCGGGGCGCTTTCGATAAGGCCCTAGCGTTATACGGCCAGCTGAGAGGAAAGCATTCGCAAACGCTGGCCGACTCCAGAGTTGCGCAGCTTGTCCGCGGAGTCGGATTCAGCACGTCTCCGGACCTCCTCGTCGCAGCGCCTACAGACGCTCTCATCGTAGGCTTAGTTGAATTTCAATCGTGGGATAAAGACCCAGGAAAAGCAGAGGAGAAATCTTGGACTGCTGCGTGCGACCAGATCACTCGGTGGAAGCTATCGGGTTCACACGATATCGAGGTTTCGATAAAACGGGGGAATACCAAGGCATCACACTCTCTGCTACGGGCGAACACGAAGGAACAACAGAACGACATCATCAAGGCAATGGGCACTGCTTGCCGCGAGAAGTCGCCGTGAGGTAAAGAAATCACTGCGCAGGAGTCAGGACCGCCACACAATCGCACTTCTGCAAATCATCTCAGCTCACTTATGCCACTGACTTCCATGACATTACGACGGGAGTCAATGGGGGCTGCGGATCACAGTGCGATGCTGGACCGGGATATGATCTGGTGACCGGAATCGGCACGTACAAAGCCAACACCTGTATCCGGCCCTGGTGGCGGATCCAAACTAACTCTGCCCTTTTCGCGACTAAAGGCGCCGTCCTCGTAGCAGATACGCTCCGCTCTGCCCGGCGGAACCCAGGGGCTCACTGGCGAGAAATCTTATCGTAAGTGATCGTGGACAATCACATAGTTGTCCTTGGACAACGACCAGGCGGGTTT
Source organism: uncultured Acidobacteriota bacterium (assembly GCA_963793945.1). Classification (GTDB taxonomy): domain Bacteria; phylum Acidobacteriota; class Terriglobia; order Terriglobales; family Acidobacteriaceae; genus Sulfotelmatobacter. The sequence goes on from CAWCCE010000015.1 coordinate 16,551, forward strand.
GTCGAGTTAGGCTTATTCTCAGCCAGGTCGTCGGGAGTGGACGAGGAAATCGTGCTGATCTGGAGCTGATTGCACGGAGGCCGTGGACGACGGCCTCTCGTGTTCGCAGGGCTTCGACACTGCGGTCACTCGCTATAGATTCTGCATGTTAGAAACTGCTGTCCGCCTTCTGTGCGTCCTTTGCGCAGTCCTCCGGTTGCCCTTGTATGCAAGCCTGCCAACTGCTGACCCGCTGACTTTCGTCATAGCCCTGATCATGCCCTTGCCCCTTCGCGCGTGCAGCGACCATTTCTGCGCACCTGCGGGGCACTCTGGGAGCCATGTCCGGGTCACATGAGACGCGCCAGCCCGCTAAATCAGCGGGCCTGTCGTTTGCTCGAAAAATCTGCTGGCGTCGCGCTAGCAAAAAAGCAAATTTCTGTGGCACATCCTGTGGCACAGTCGGAAGAATGCTCTTTGAGGCAGGGGCATCTCCCAAGGGCGTGCCACCCGGCCCGCACGCTACTCCTTGCACAATGTCCTATTCACTTAGTTTGGATCTCATCCCGAGTGTTTTCAGCAAATTAGACGATCATCTCCAACTCATCTCGAAATCAGACGCTAAACATTGAACCGCAACTGAAAGCGGCGGATAATGCCCAGACGAAAGCGGGAAACTTAGTGCTAGATTGACGGCGATCTGGCCGTGGGGCGGGGAAAGCTAAGCTGGAACGCAAGTTCCAGTTCAAAGTCGAAGGGAGAAAATCTCATGACAAACTCAACCTGGCCGAGCATGATCCTGGGTCTAAGGCGATTGGCGGCAACCGTGACTCTGGCACTGCCACTGTCGATCTTTACGGCGACCTTCTTTGCGGCGGGTGCCTGGGCGGCTACCCACGAGACGGTGCTGTATAGCTTCGGCGGTCCCGCTCAGACGGGCTCTGCCCCTTACGCCGGACTGATATCGGATGCCGCTGGCAATTTTTACGGCACGACGACCGAGGGCGGCACTTACGGCCAGGGCATGGCATTCGAATTGACCAACGTCAATGGTGTCTGGGCTGAGACGAAACTGCATCAGTTCGGCAGCGGCGTGGATGGATCTAAACCCTACGCTGGCCTAATAATGGACGCCGCCGGCAATCTTTACGGTACGACCCGCGGAGGCGGCGCTTACGATCATGGGACGGTGTTCGAGTTGAAAGCGAATGACCATTGGGAGGAGAAGATTCTGCATAACTTTGACTCCAGCGGCGGAGACGGGGCTGATCCCGTCGGAGGCTTGACCTTCGATACCAGGGGCAATCTCTATGGCACCACCAGTGAGGGAGGAAGCGCTACATGCGACTCCGGATACGGTTGCGGGATCGTTTTCGAACTAAAGGCCGATCCGCATGATGACTGGACGGAGAAAGTGCTGTTCACCTTTGACAGTGCGGATGGGTCTAACCCCACTGCCGATCTGACCTTTGATGCCGCAGGTAACCTTTACGGTACGACCAGCGACGACGGCGACTGGGGCGGTGGAACGGTATTCGAGTTGTCGCCCAACGGGAGTGGGGGCTGGACAGAGAAAAAGTTGTGGGGCTTCACCCTCCGCGACGGGGCCAACCCCAATGCAAGTGTGATCTTCGATGCCGCTGGTAATCTCTATGGTACGACTACCAATGGCGGCACTCACACCGAAGGGACGGTGTTCGAGTTGGAGCCCCTAGCCGATGGGAACTGGACGGAGACGGTGCTGCATAGTTTCAACGATAACGGCACGGACGGGGCTTTTCCCTATGGCGGTCTGGTCATCGATGCCATCGGCAATCTCTACGGCACAACCGCAGGGGGCGGCACCGGTTCGAGCTGCGCCATTAACGGGTATCCCGGCTGCGGCACGGCGTTCGAGCTGAGGCATGGGAGCTGGACCGAAACGGTGATGCACTCTTTCGGCCAAGGCACGGATGGAGCCTACCCGTACGGCAGCCTGATCGGTTCCTCCGGCCATCTCTACGCACGACTGCAGCAGGCGGCGTAAAAGACGGCGGCACCTTATTCGAATTGGTCCTCTGATCCCTTTCAATGCGGGGTAAAACAGGCGCTCATCGGGAACCGGAAGTCAAGTTGAGCTTGCATTGTGCTCGAATGCCGAATCGTTGAAGCCAGTTTTAAGGATAGTAGTCTTGTGAGCTGAGGGGTTTGTGATGAACTGGACCGCCGTTGGTGCCATCATCCTCTGTGTGGTGGGCGGAGTAGAAATTGGCAGATCGCTCGAATATCAGGAACCCGAAGAACCTCCCGAACTTCTCTTTGGTCTCGGATGGATATTCTTTGGGATCGGCGAATTCGCCATGAAGTCCGGCCGGGTTGTGCTCCTGTTGACAATCCTTGGAGTGATCGGGGTTGTATGGGGCGCCCTTCGAAAAAAGAACATGGCACAAACTGTCCGCGGGCGCCGACTGGACCTGATGGTTACCTGGTTGGCGCTCCTCGCTTTGGCGATCCCGGTGTTGGGCAGGCATTTTGGCGCGGTGCGCTAGGAGTTTGAGAACTCTGGTTTTGTTTATCACCCATTGGGTCGAGCCTCCGTAGAGTTCGTTTTGCTCTCAAAGCCGCATGAATACTGGCTCTGGCTCGATCATATAGCCACTTACTCGGAGTTCAAGAAGGAAATGCGGAATAAAGGCAGTAGGTATTGTGCTTGTGGTCTTATGTACCCGTATTGTGGTGGGCAATAGGCCTGCTCTATGATATGGGTCGCGGTGCCTGTGTTGTGTGACCTGCCCCCATTTTCCGCACGGTGATCTTACAACTTAGCTAGTAGTTGACCCGCTCCGGATTTCTGGCCCAAGGATAAGTAGAGTTTTCGGCGATCAAGGCCCCGCGAAGCTTGTTTTGTGCGCCTGCAACGCACTCCAAAGTCTTAGTAAAGAACTCTTACCTGAGGCGATTCGAAAAAGTGCTTCGCTCCGATAGTGGCTATCTTCGGGCAAGCGCGGAACCGGGTCAAGGGCGGCGTCAGCCGGCGCAGCGAACCCTTGACGCGGTTCCGTGCTTGCCCTACTGGTATTGCTCGGAGCGAAGCGCTGGCGCAGTGCTTCGAAGTTGCTAGCGAACATAGCCGGCGTCTGATCTCCCAAGGCACTGTGTGGCCGTGCGTGGTTGTAGTGCGTGCGCCAGGCGGCCAACGTTTTTTGGGCATCGGTCAACGAACGAAACCATTCCACATTCAGACACTCATCGCGCAGCCGCCCATTGAAGCTCTCGATGAATCCGTTCTCTACCGGCCGTCCGGGACGAATGAAGCATAGTTGTACGCCCTGCTCCATCGCCCAGGTTTCTACCACCCGCCCAGCGAATTCACTGCCATTGTCCAACGTGATACTACGGGGTGCCGCTCCGCGCTCTGCGCTCGCTTGCGTAAGAGCCGCCACCACCTGCGAGCCACTCATCGAACGCTCGGCCACCAGCGCGATACACTCCCGGGTGAACTGATCGATGACCGTCAGGATGCGGTAGGCGCGGCCATCGGCCAGCTTGTCGCTGACGAAGTCGGCTGCCCAACATTGATTAGGCTCGCTGGCCGGCGATGACGCCACCCGCTGCCGCCGCGCGATCTTCTTCCGCTCCACGCTGCGCACCTTCAACTGTTCCTCGTCATACAGCCGATACACCCGCTTAGCGTTCACCGCCCAGCCTTGCCGACGCAACAACACCGTCAGCCGCCGATAGCCATAGCGAACATGCGTGGCAGCCAATTGCCGCAACCTTAGCCGCAGCGCTTCTTGTAACGGCCGTCGGCTGCGGTAGCGCATGGTGCTCCACGCCATTGCCAAAATCCTTGCCGCTCGCCGCTCTGATATCGCATACGCCTCACGAGCCCACCCCGCCAATCGGCGCCGCTGGCGAGGCTTCACAACTTTTTTGAGACGATCTCCTGCAGGATCTGCCGGTCCAGCGTGAGATCGGCCACAATCCGCTTCAGCCGCCCGTTCTCCTCGCGCAGCTGCCGAAGCTCGCGTAGCTCCTGCACCCCCAACCCGGCATACTGGCGCTTCCACAAATAAAACGTCGCCTGGCTGATCCCCAGCTTGCGGCAAATGTCCGTCGCCTTCTCGCCCGCTTCCTGCTGCCGCAGCGCCGCGATAATCTGCTCTTCCGTGTGTCCCTTCTTCGGCATGTCCAACCTCCTCGTCTTTAGCCTCCGAGAACCATGCCGCCTAGCTTACCTCTACTTTCCCCTGGTACAACTTTTGGGTTTTGGGTCAATCGGCCGCCGGTCAGAATGACGCCTTCCGCCCCTGAGCACTCCCACCGGTAACGGCACACAACTCGCACACAGCAACAAGCCCCACTCAGCTATCAGAATCGAAGTGAAGGCGTCTCAACTTCCGGTTTGCTGACGATCCGCTTGGAACCCAACTGCCACATCCACGAATAGGGCGTTTCTCGTCAATTGGGACGACACTGCCTTTACGCGACCCGGTCTAATGGCCCGCGGTCACTCATGATTTGAACAAAATATTGTGTCGCGGAACGGTATGACGATTATCGTTATCGTATTGTGGTGCGCTCGTTATTCAGACGCCGAGAAGAGTTCCGTACCGTCCTTCGCGGCAATTGCGTTCCTTCCCGACCAGCATTTCGCGGCCCCTATGGAGTTGCCGGCGGGTGCATTGGCATGCGCGCGAGGTCGATCATATCGATGTTGTTGGAGTTGAAGTTTCCGACGAACAGTGTCTTGCCGTCGGGGGTTTGAGCGAACTCGCGGGGAAACAGCCCGGCAGGCACATTGCCGACGATCGCAGCCGCGCCCTCTGCGGACAGGGATGGGTCAATCACAGTGAGCTTCTGATCGGCCTTCTGGCCATCATCAAAGTGGTTTGAGTTTGTCGTCAACACTCTTTTGCCGTTCTCGACGATCGCTATTCCCACTGGCGACTGGCCGACGGGAATGGTGGCTACGCGGGCATTATGCGGATCGCTGATGAGCTTGGCGGTGTCGAAGACCGCGACGGCATTGTCGCCTCGCACCGTCACCCAAGCCATGTCGCCCGAAAGCATCAAGGCGAGGCGCACCGGCGTGCAACCGGCAGGCGCGCGAGATATCACAGCATTGGCGGGATCGATCTTAGCTTTTTCGACATTGACGACGATCACTGCCCCTTCAGGGCCGTGCGGTAAAGCCTTAGCCGGATCGGCGCCTTCAGGTTTGCAGGCCGTGGGCCACTTCCAGTCATCCTGCCCGAACTCGCTCGTAGTGTAGAGCAGCTTGCCATCGGACGAGAACGTGAGCGCAATGGGCCCGACGCCGACCGGAACCTTTCCGACGATCGCGTCCTCCCTGAATCCGTTGCGGCGGGCCTTGGTGAGGTCGATGACGCTAATAGTCGCGGCATCCTCGTCGCTGACGAAGAGGTATCGATCATCGTTGGTGATATTCACGTAGACGCTTCCCGCGTTGCGCCCGTCTCTCAAGTATCCCAATATCGGATCGCCATCGCCTCCAAGGAGCTTCTTGACGTCCAGAAAGACGACGTAGGCCCCGTCGGCGGCAATCAGTAGCTGTCCATGATGCGTCAACACCATCCCGGTCGGGCCGTCTTCAAAGGATGCGATCCTCCGCAGCTGGACTTTGCCAGCCGTTCGGTCCCGCACGGCAACTCCGTTCGGGGAACGTGGATTGGCGCTGACCAGGGAAACAAAGAGGTGACATCCATCCCAAGTAGGCACTATGCCGAAGGGGTGCGCAGGAAGCTCGATGGTTGTGATCGGCTGCGCGGCCGGGCTATTGCAGTCACTCTGGCCAAGTGCCAGCACGCCGAATCCGCAGAAGCATGCAATGGCGAACAGTTGCTCTACGATTCTCACGGTTTTCTCCCTGGCAGCGCGATGGATGCTAGCACATGGGAGCGGCTGAGGAAACCTGAGCGAATAAAAGCGCACAATTGTGCCAGCGACAGCGGGAAGACTCATATTGTACGGATCTGATATGGAGTCAGTCTGTTGGGCTCCGAATCACTGGACGCATAGTCGGCATCTCGAGATGTGCTCCGTCCGGGGTTGATCCTGGATCACGAAAGCTGTCAGTCAACCATTCTGGTGGACCCTTTTTCTCCGTTGCACCACCAATGCGCAGCTTGGATATTCTCGGGATGGTCATCCCTCCAAGCCCCTCCCATTCCTTTCGGGTCAATGTGGTCGGGCACGACGTCGCCGTAATCCGTGAACTCGCATCGGCAGATTGCACATACTCCGTTCTGTTCGGTAACTTTCCGCTTTAGAAGTTTGCGCATTTCGGCTGGAGACCTCAGCTCCCGGTATCCCCTTGGGTGATGCGGGTCCTCGATGCGCTGCACCCCCATCTTTAGTGTTGTCGCTCTGCGTGCGTAGCAGGTGGTTTTCCGGCCACAGCAATAGCGCGATCGGTGGATTGGACAGAATTCATTGCGGCGGAGCCTCATGGCGTCCTCCTGGTTGTTTTTTGGGAAAAGAAGAGTTTCAAAATTGACCTGTAGGGTGGTTCCCCGCTAAGCTGCCGGCTGAAAATTGATTGAAGCTTCGGCGTTGTGCTTGGCAACCGCGCAATCGAATGATTGACGGTTGGCTGCTACTCTACTGTGCACTCGAGAAATTCACAGAATTGAAGGTGCCCGAAGGTAACTAACTCCACTAAGAACCTGTTTAAAAACTAGAACCTATCTCATAAATACGTACCACACTAAGTAATTGTGCGGAGTTGAATTTACAGGCACATCGGTAAGTATGGAACTTGACCGATGCGCAATGGGAAGTGCTGAAACCGCTGGTCGAGCCCAAGACGCCCGGTTCGCGACGGGGTCGGCCATGGAGGGACACACGGAGTGTTTGGAAGGCGTGCTATGGATCTTCGAACCGGAGCCCAGTGGGCGGAGCTGCCGTGAGACAAGTTTCCGCCGTACCAGACGTGCCATCGCCGATTCCAGCAATGGGTGCGCGAAGGCAGGCTGGTGAGGGTCTGCGCGCATTGGCGGAGGATCTGCTGGCACGGGGGCAAATTGGATTTGGCCGAGACCTTCATCGACGCCACCTTCGCGGGGGCGAAAAAGGGGGCCGTGCAGTTGGTCCAACACGCCGCGGCAAAGGGACCAAGATCATGGCAATTGCGGACCGCCATGGTCTTCCTGTCGCCGCCTGGATTGGAAGCGCTTCGCCACATGAAACTCGCTTCGTCGAGGCCACCGTCGAGCAGCGCTTCACGGCGGCGCCGCCGGAACGAATGATCGGCGACCGCGCTTACGACAGCGATCCGCTGGATCGAGCGGCTGCAACAGCAACACGGCATCGAGTTGATTGCGCCGCACAAGAGTCAACCGGCGCAAGCCCAACACGCAGGACGGGCGCAAGCTGCGGCGCTATTGCCGGCGTTGGAAGATCGAACGACTGTTTGCCTGGTTGCATAACTTTCGTCGGCTGGTCACCCGTTGGGAGTATCACGAGGCCAACTTCCTCGGGCTCGTCCAGCTTGGCTGCATCCTCATTCTGATGAGGAGGTATTTATGAGATGGCCTCTAGTTAGATCCTCTGAGCAGTTGATGGGCGAACGCGATGAATGTCATGGATTCAGCCGACGTGTGTCTGAGTTCGTAGTCTTTGCTGAGGCGGCGTGACCAATTGAGCCATGCGAAGGTGCGCTCGACGATCCAGCGCTTGGGCAGTATGTGGAACTTATGCGGCTCGTTGCGTTTGACCACCTCCACGCGATATCCGAACATCTCTTTGGCCCATTCGATCAGCTTGCCTGTGTAGCCGCCATCTGCGAAGACTGTGCTGATCGAATCGAATCGGCAGAACAGCCGCATCATCACTGCCCGTGCTCCCACTCGATCTTGGATCCCTGCTGAATGAACCACAACGGCCAGCAGGTTTCCTTGCGTGTCTACCGCGATGTGGCGCTTGCGTCCTTTGACCTTCTTGCCCGCATCGTAACCGCGCTGCCCCCGTTTAGCGCCGTCTTGGCAGACAGCGAATCGATAATCGCTACGGTGGGCGTGGGGTTGCGCCCCATCGCTTTGCGATCTTGTTCGCGCAGCGCCTTGGTCGCACACTCCCAGACACCCCTGTCGCGTCAAGTACGGAACTGCTGATAGACAGACTGCCAGGGAGGAAAATCGACTGGCACCTGCCGCCATTGGCAGCCAGTCTTCACCACGTATAGCATCGCGTCCACGACCCGGCGCAGCTCATACTTGCGCGGCCGCCCTCCTTCATGACGGTCCAAACGGGACGGCTTCAACAACGGCTCCAGCTTCGCCCACTGCGTGTCAGTCAAATCGCTCGGATACACACTCTCAAATTAAGAAAAGAAACCCCGAAAGCATATTCCATCCCAGGTTCCTCCCCCAGCCTTTAAGACAGACTCTCAGTTCGTCACGCTGGCGCAGTCCAGGGTAGGTGTTAAAATCATTCGGCGAATGGGGAGGCAGGATGATGCAGGCTCTGCAGCGAGTTGCCGTCGTTGCTTTGGTTTTCTCTGCGTGTGCGATTGAATCATTGGCGCAAACGCCAGTGGCCCTGTCCACACGGGACGTAGTGGTTCACGGTCACCATCTGGCATTCCATGTCCTGCCCGGCCGTTTGCCTGCTCTGGTTTTGGACGCCGGCGGAGGCGCCGACTCCAGCTATTGGAACAGCATCCTCCCCGAACTTGCCAAACGCACTGGCTCCGAGATCATCACCTATGATCGTGCGGGCTTCGGAGCGAGCGATGAAGTTCCCCCTCCATACCGGTTGGAGGATGCGGTCACTGACCTTGAGTCTGGGCTCACACAACTGAGTCTAACTCACGATCTCGTCCTGATGCCGCACTCGTATGCCGGCGCCATCGCGATCTATCTTGCAATGCGCCATCCAGATTGGATATCTGGCGCAGTGCTCATCGATACGAACGTGCCGGAGTTCTTTACCGATGAAGAAGTAGCCCACATGGGGCCGATCATCCAACCCATGGTTGCCGAAGAAGCAGCCGCGCATCCAAGCAAGCAGACGCGAACCCAGAAAGCGATTCCCGATGCCTATGTCGAGACCAGCCACGCCTTTCACAAAGCCACCTGGCCGGATTCGATTCCGTGCACGGTAATCGTCTCGGAACGAACGCCCTTCCCACCCAGCATGACCTTCGATACCACTCTCTGGATTCAGGCCCACAAGGATTTCGCAGGCAAAGCGCGGAATCGAACGCTTGTCTTCGCCAAGGGCAGTTCGCACGACATTGCCCATGATCGCCCCGAATTGATCGTGGAAGCGACTGTGAAATTAGTCGATCAACTTAGGTCGGCCAGACCGCAACCTTGGGTATAACTTTCTTCGGAAAGCTATCAAGCCTATTCCTTCCCAAGCTCCTCCCCCAGTTTTTAAACAGATTCTAAGAGGGGCTTGGCGCCATGCCCGCACCGTGTTGGCTCGCACGATTCAATCTTCATGTGACGAACCCTCTTCTCGGCCCTCGAGCAAGACACCTGCCGGGCATGGGGGTCGTGTTCGCATGGGACGCGAACCGGCCGGCAATACCGGACTCCGGTGCTCGTTTTTCGGCGAGGCAACCGGCTGATCATCGCCCTTGCCTACGGACGGGACTCGCAGTCGGTCCGCAATGTGTTGGCCGAGGACGGCTGCCAGTTGGAGACCGCGAGCCGTAGGCTACAACTTTCACATCCACGTCTGGTCCACGACGAGCATCGTGGAGCGATGCCCGCCTTCGTCCGGTTCGTGCTAAGCCTCCTCAACGTCTCCGATTTCCTTGAGTTCACGATCGCCGAGAATGATGCATCTCAATGATCTATGTCCAAGTCCTCTAACAGGGGTTCAGAGCGCAAGAGCCAACCTGGAATTTTGAAAGGGTGGCGGCAGGTCGCGCGAGTTTCTGGGGGAACCGGTTTCCGTAATCAAGCGTTGGGCATCGGAGGGAATGCCTGTCTCGGAGCAGGGCCGCTTCGTCACCAGTTCGCCTGGGCAATTGAACGCCTGGATCGGCCGAGAGTCCGGCAAGCCCGTGCAGGTCGCCACTCCTCAAACTGATCTCACCTCAGAGTTGAAGCGTGGCATTGCATTTGCCCGTCGCACCAAGAAAACCCGGAGAACACCGAGAACATGATGTTTGTTTGTTCGCCGATGATTTGAAGGTTTAACGCGCACCGCCGCTCCAGATGAAACCGCGGCAGGCAGCGGAGAAACACGTTTCGCGGCCAGCATTAGTGCGTCAGCGGTCTAGGCGACACCCTGACGTTTGAGCCATATCAGCAAGATTCTTCCGCGGAACTTGACCCTGCGGCATCATCCGGCCTACCATCTGCCCAAGACAGGCGGACATGCGGTCGGCCAGCCGTTTGGATACCCATCCCTGCCCCAGCCCTGTCGATTGTGTCCTGAGAGCTCCCATGCCTGGCGTTTCTACAGAGCAGACCGGGCGATTCCGCCGCGCACTCTTTCCACTTC
>CAWCCE010000016.1:0-40593 GCA_963793945.1 uncultured Acidobacteriota bacterium
GTGTTCGGTGCGTGAAGCAATGCGACGGAAGTATACGAGCGATTCTTCGCCGCCGGCTAAGTGCGGGAATGCCCCGCGATAAAGAACTGCAATACTGCCTGCCAGCAGCAGCAACGTCGCCGCCGCCGATATCTCCATCCAGCATGAGAATTCTTTTAGGAGAGGCACATTGCTGGCCAGGAATGCGAGCATCCCAGTATTGATAGCCAGTAATACCGATGACTAGGATTCAACTCGGCGGAAAAACTCAGATCAGGTTGAGCTGGTTTTTACTGGCACCGAGAAGGTTCTCGGTTTTCATGTCCATGAATCTTGACCTCGCGAAGTGAATTCGGGCATATCTTAATATTGCACGTAGATCGTCTCAAGGCACCTGCCAAAGACCTTCAGACTTGAACAGGAGCGAGGGTTATGAAGGAGAGATTTGAAGGGGATAACCGGCCTAATCTCATTGACGCTCTGAAGCGCCAAGAGCTTCTTGCTGGCGAAACAGCCCTCGCGGAAGCGATGGCGGAGCAGGGCCAGCTACTCGAGTTTCCGAAAGGGCACAAAATAATCGTCCAAGGAGCAGAGGACAACGACATCTATCTCCTCGTTGCCGGCGACGTCTCTATTGTCATTAAGGGCAATGAGTAACAACTCGCAAAGCCGGGCAGCCTGTCGGCGAAATGGCCGCCATCGAGCCTTCGCAAAAGCGGTCGGCCGATGTGGTGGCTCATGATTCTGTCGTTGCGCTCAAGCTCACCAATGCGCAGTTCATGGCCATCGGGAGAAGCTTTCCCCAGATCTGGCTTCCTCTGGCTCGCGAACTCGCCCGACGCCTCTTCCAGAGAAACGAGCTGATTCCGCCGCCGAATGATTAGCCGAAGCTCTTCATCATCTCCTCGACGGAGGCGCTCACGGTAGCGGAGACGATTCGCGCGTCGCTGGAGAGCGATGTGTTCAGCACCGTCTGGAATCAAGGAGTGTTCTTCGCAGGCGGTTATTCACTTGAGGCGTTGGAGCAGGCTGTAAGTGAGTCCGATTTCGCCATTGCCATTGCCCAGCCGGATGACATTATCGAAAGCAGGGGAAGCAGACAAGCGACGCTGCGTGACAATGTGCTGTTCGAGCTTGGTCTGTTCATGGGAAAGTTGGGTCGACACCGCGCGCTGCTGATCCACCCGGAAGTGGACGGCTTGAAATTGCCTTCCGATTTGCAAGGTCTGACGCTCCTCCGTTACGTCCCCGGTGACCCGGCTAATTGGCTGTATGCCTGCAAAATCTTGCGATGCGCTTCGCAAAATCGTTAGGAATTTGGGAGTCCGCACGCTCCTCGCCCAAGCGTCGCGACGGTAGCGCTCAGCAAGAAGCCTTCGATCAGAACCCGATGATTCTGCGAAACCGTTGCGTAACCGAAGGTGCTTGCTCTCCCGTTTCCAATTCGATGGCGATTGGGACCGCATGGGGGCCGTTCAGTGCCCGAAACGCTGTAGCGGTTGCCTCAATGGCTCCGCCTGCACCTCGTTTGCATACCAGAAGGACTAGGAAATTAGCCCCAACTTCAGGGTCTTCGACCAACGACTGCATAGCTTGAAGGTCAGTTCCACTGGGCAGCGGCTCAAAACTTGGATGTGAGTGCCATTCCCCGAGGTAATTGAACCGGGCATAGTCATTGCCCGTCGCTGCGAAAAACTTCTGGAGCTGCGCCTTGTGGTCCCCCGGACGGCGTAGAAAGCTGGCATCGGTTCCGCCTGCCCTTTGGACGGAAATCTCCACCACTCTGAAAAGCTCATCGACAACATGCTCCCCCATGAGCAACCCGCCGATCTCTCGGCGGCCAGCCCTGCGCAGTTCACGTTGTAGGCGTTCACTCACCTGAGGAGCTAGGAGAAGCTGCATCTATGATTTCCGAAAACAGTTTTGCTATTCGCTCGTATTCTGCCTTCTTCTCTTCCGAGTCTTCAACCTCGTCGGCTTCCGCGTAGCGGGGCCGCCAACATCAATCGGGCGGGTTTCAAACGGCTGGCCAAAAATCCATTTTTCGGCGAGCCCCACTAGGTAAACGGGGTGGGGGAAGATGGAAGGATCGCGAGGCATTAATACGTCAATAGCCATGCGGGCGGCATGACCGGCAATAACCGTCACGTCGGCGTCGTCAGCAATGCCAGGAGCATGCGGTTCGCCACCGTAACGTTGCGCTGGTCGTGGCAACGGCTTGCCTTGATCATGGCACCAGTTTTCAATAGCACGGCGCATCGAGGCGGGTCGGGCTCCCCGCCAGGCCTGTAGCGCGCAATCAGGCCGCCGAACCCTCCGCCAAATACTTCGGCCCATACCATCGGTTTCTTGGAAATCGCAACCGCAGCGCAGAGATAATTGAACACGCCTGGCTCGGCAGTTGCGTCGATTACCATATCGCAACCGGCCAAGCTGCTGATCAGGCTCTCAACCGCTCCGCTGGATTCCTGTCCACCGAGGCGATGTCGGCGTACCGAGCATTTCGCTGCAGGATTGACCGGCTCACCCGCCTGGCGACGCTATCTGCCTTGTGTGTCCCACGTCCCTCCAGTCCAGATCGTGGCGCACAAGGTTGTCCGGAAGAAACAAATCGTCATCGACGAGCAGTAAATTCGCCACGCCGGAACGCGCCAGCGTCACTGCATCTTGCTCCCCAGAGAACCGCAGCCAACAATCGCTACCTTCCGTCCGGCCAGCGCCTTGTGGTCCTTATCGAGGCGAGGTGCAAACGGCTGCGGGCGAATAATCGCTGCCTCGGGAGTGCTGTCCCCTCGACATAAAGAGAGAACGCGCGGGCATTGTCGCCATGGACGACCACCGCGTACTTCACATCAGGCAATGCGAAACCCTTGCCCAGCTAGGGCTTCGCGAAACTCTGTAGGCTCCCCGTAGCGTGGGAAGGGCTGGTCGCCAGGCCATCGGAAGAGAGCGACCGGTTGCTCGAACCCCACCGCCTCTATCTTCGGGACTTCGTCCTTCCATACCCGCCCGTCGGGCAGCGTTATGGATGCGATGACATGGACAAGGCAGTCGTCAGGGTGGTACATCGCCGCTGTTTTGGCGATCGCCATCACATCCGCCGGAAGCGTTCGGAGTTCTTCCTCCAAAGCACCCGTGAACAGGAATCGGCTGAATACACCCCTCAGATCCTGTCCAGTGGTGGTCTGGTGACGAGAGGCCACTTCTGCGGCAACGCCCGGCGCCGGCTCTTCACCGTCAAGCAAGCAATGAGCGCTCGCGATCATGTCCGCGCCTGTTACGTCCTGATGCCAGTTATCCGGCCCATACTCCAAGCACAACTCGCCGCCAGGTCCATACTGGTGCTGGGACCAGCGTGACGAGTCGCCCCGAGGCAGGACGAGGGGAGGGGAAAAGGGGAAATGATTCGGATAGCGCAACGAGACCGGGCGATTCCCAGCCGGCGTTAGGATATCGGCATCCCAAACAATCCGTGCTGCGTCATCGATGCGCCAGCCGAGAGGTGTCAGCCACTTCTCGGAGGATGCCAATAGCTCCAGAGCTTCGCGCTCGCGCTTGTGGCGCTTGTAATTCTCGAAATACCAGATCATGCGAATCCGGTCGGCTTCGCCGGTCCGGTGGAACGGTTGGGAAAGCTGAAGGGGGCCACCGCGGAAGTAGCAGGCTTGAGCAGTCCGCAGGATTCCAAGGCCCTTGCGGCTTTCGCGCTGCTGTCGTTCTTATCGGAGAGTTCCTTCACGGCCACGCCGTACGTGAGTCCAGCCCGTTTACGCGTCATGCCAAAAACTGCCTTCACCGCCTCCGATGCCTTGCTATACGCGATCGAACCCAAGGCGGTTTCCGTTCCGCTGCAGCGGCTTTGCTCGCTTTCTGCTGTCAATACGCCCCGGCTGACGGAACAGCGGACGAGGTCACCTTTCATCCCGAGCCGTGTGACGGTCATCGGACCAAATTCAAAGCCCATCGCCAGACCGAGACTCGATGCATCCGTCCCGTTTTCCTTTAGCTTGGTCAGGGCAAGGTCGAAGCTGCTACGCATTCCGCCGGCGCAAAGCGTTAGGTTGCTGATCGTCTCCTTCTCATCGGTAGTTTGCGCGGTTCCCTCAACCGTCAGCCCATGGACGCAATCGCCAATGAACCGTACCTTGCGTCCGCAAAAGTCCGAATGCAGCACAGCATCGAGCTCACTGCGCAGTACATGTAGTGAACGTACGACATGTTTTGCGGAATCGTCCGATGCGATGTTAGCGCCGACAAAAGCAGTAAAGCCATCAATGTCTGCATAGACGGTCGTAGCATCCTGCCGGCGCGAATTCTTGACGGATAAGGCTTCAATATCGAGAGTGCTGAATGGCGGGGTGTGCGCCGTAAATTCAAATTTGCCGATCGGGATCTTTTCCAGATCGTCCTTCCATTCCTTCACGATCTCATCTGCAGTCAGGCCCAGTTTCGCCTTGTTCTGGCTCGTAGCGATTTCGGCGCTGGTGAGCGCGGTGGTGTCTTCGCTGTCGGCCTTCTTGAGTCCTATCGCTGTTCGCGCTTCATTCGTGAGATAAATGCCGGCCGCGCTTTCCTCCTCCGGCCCGCTTGGCAGCGTGGTTGGCCGGTACTCCCAGGAACAATGGCTCGCGATGCCCTCGGCGTCCGTTGTTAACGGCTAGGGCCTTGCCCGTGTCAATCCCGATCCGGACCTTGGCAGGCGGATGGTCTGCATCTTCGCCCGTCTGCGCAAGAACGTCGATGATCAGCTGGCCCATCGCGACGGCTTTGTGAACCCGCCCAGCCTCCACGTCATACGGTTTCGAAACCACCGAATGGAGCCGTTGATTGTGGAAGTCGACAAAGATGGCGTCCACGCGTTGCAAGATGCGGTAGACGGCACGGTAATGAAGGTTCAGGAAGCGAAGCGTGCGGCGGTGGCACATCTCTCCCTCAACTGCCGTCACGTGAAGCATATCGGACAGGTTGAGGATGTCTGCATACACGTGAGCCCCATTCACACGATACGCCACGTTTCTGGGCAGGTTCGTGAGATCCGTATCACGAACGTATTCTTTGATCTCAATGTCCTTAAGCGGAAGCTCCGAAATCCTCGCGTCAATCCGTTTCGAAGCCCGATCCTTATTCCAGCTGCGTGTTGCCATGTTTTCAATTCCTTTTCCTGAGAAACGAGGCCCACATTATTCGGCTCAGTACCACAATGACCTAGCGATCGAGTTTACGCGAGCACCTGCTCAATTACATTCTGGCAAACTCAAGAGGTTGTCCGGCCGATAACCATCAGCCGTGGTTTTCAGATATTTGCGGCCATTGTGCACCGCAACTACGACGTCAGCCACTTTGCCGTTGACGCGCGTGTAGAAAGAACTGGTGTAGTTTTCTATTGCGCGGATGGCGTCATCCTCTGAGAGCTTCCAGCCTTCACCAGGATTTCCGATGTGCGAGATTCGCTCGTGCGGATCATAGTGAGAGCCGCGCTTGTTGATGCATGTGACTTGGTGTCGCGCCATTTTGTTAGTGTCCTCCGTCTTTCAGTCGTGATCGCTGTGTCGTAATGGATTTCAGCGTTAGGAAATCGTATTTCGCGACGTTAACGATGCGAATTGTGACGTGGAAACTCGCAACGTCTCGCCCGGCTTAAATTGGGACTCTCCTGACTTTTGGGCAAGCGGTAGAGATGAGAACACAATCAATGCAATCGCGAGTTTCTGAAACATGATCCCCTTGTAATAACCCAATTTGCTTGTTTTGCTAGTTCGCCATGAACTTCACTTTGACGCGCCGCTGAACTGGCTTGCTAGCATCAAACGATACCCTCTCGCCAGACCGTGCCCGAAAACTCACAGGTGTCTCTTCTTTGACCGTCCGACGAGCGGTAAACTCGACCTTGTGTTTCCTCGTCACTGTCATTTTCGATCCCTTTCATGGTTGCGTACGACACGGGAGTGAGGTATGATCCACCAAAATACAACCCGTCGCGATTATGCGATGGAAGGGAAACGCGTGTCAACACTTTCTTACAACCGGTTGGTAATTTAAATGGATGAACGGGAGATCGACCTCGAGAAGTTGGGTTCGACGATTCGTTTTTATAGACAGGGCAAGGGGTGGTCTTTAGGCGATCTTTCAGACCAAGCAAAGGTTCCGAAAGCATACATTTCGGATTTGGAGAATGGAGCAGCGGGCAAGCCAAAATTCAGTACGTCTTCAACATTGCGGAGGCGCTGGATGTGACATTAGACGATCTCGTGCGCGAAGCCACGGCCAAGGTCCAAGGGCCAAACGGCACACCGCGGCTGATTTGCCTCCGGGATTAGCGGAACTTCAAAAAGACCTCAAATTCTCAGACGAGCCGCTTTCGGACAATGATATAGTATGCTCGCGCAAGTGAACTTCCGGGGGAATCGACCGAAAGATAAAGAAGGGTGGCGGTTCGTGCATCAAGCGATCAAGTTGGCAGGAAAGCCAAACCGCCAGAAATAGTAATGGAGACTTTAAGCATCGGGGGGCGTCGTTACTCGGACCCCGACATCATCTCGCTGATTAGGCAGAGTGGCGGCCTCATTGATCCTCGCTGGAAAGTGGTGAACATGGCACGCGCTCTCATCGAGGAGACCCGGACGTTCTCTGACCTGCAAACGACCTCTGGAGCGACTGAAGATCATCGCCTCCTTAAAGGGGATCAAGATCAAGCCGATGGTCATGCACAAGGTTCGCCAGAGAGCGAGACGCCGCTCTTTACCCCACCGGTTCAGGTTGGACTGTACCTTACAATCCGAATTGTCCTAAATATCGAATTGTTTTCACAATTGGACACGAGATTATTCACACGTTCTCCCCAACAGCAGAAATGGTGCTCGGTTCAGATCCATGACCAGCCCTGGTTCAAGAAGGTAACAAACTCGAACTTCTCTGTCATTTGGCGCATCGGAACTAGTCATGCCGATCGACGATTTCCAACGTCAGGCCAATGGCAGATTTGGATTGGCTTCGGTCGAAAGGCTCTCTTCGCATTTCGGTACGTCATTCGAAGCGACGGTTTATCGTCTCGCCACTGCTCATCCCGGCCTCGCTGTTGCTGGTATGTTGCAATATCGATTTACCAAGGGACGAAGAAAGAAGGCACGCGAAGATTAGTAGTCAACGTCTTCTGTTCGAGAAGGATATTAGATTGCAGCCTCTACCAGCAGAGCGAAGATATCGCCGCCAATCAGTTCACTTGTCGGCATCGTGCGCGGAAGGCGAGGCGGAATACACGATTCGTTTCAACAAGTCATTCGATCCAAATTCCATCGTCTACAAGGCGCGGGAAGGCGGCATTCGCTCCGGTGTCGAAAGTCTGCCAATCTTTCCGGCGCGATTGGCCGAATTGAGGCTATGCTCTGCCCTTACCAAAGCGATACCGCCCACGAGGAATTCGGCGAAGTGTTCTTCTTCTGGGAGGAAGTCGTTAACTGCAATTAGGCTCGAAACGACGATTTGGTAGGAACGATTTGTCTCCATCTGTTGGCCGTCTCGACTTTCAGCACACTTGCGACACACAGATTCCAGTGACCATCCTGCGTTTTTCCGAGCCTTGGACGCCTGAGCGACTGATCGGCCGTCAGTGCTCCATTCTGGTGGACCCTTTTTCTCCGTTACACCACCAATGCGCTGCTTGGATATTCTCGGGATGATCGTCCCTCCACGCTCCTCCCATTCCTTTCGGATCAATGTGGTCGGCCACTACGTCGCCGTAGTCCGTGAACTCGCATCGGCAGATTGCGCATACTCCGTTCTGTTCGGCAACTTTCCGCTTTAGAGTAAGCGTCCGGTCTTGGCCACCTGTACTGTCACGATAAGGAGCGAGATCATCACCTGAACACTGCAGCATGCGAGGTGATGGTGGACGGATCAGCGATTGCGAAGGTAGAGGGGCTCAAGCGGCAGCGGCGAAGCATCGCGGAGAAGCGCAGGATTGTAGAGCAGGCGATGCAGCCTGGAGCATCGATAGCTCGTGTGGCGCGGGAGCATGGGGTTAACGCCAACATGGTGCACTACTGGCGGAACCTCTATCGCCAAGGTCGATTGGGCGAGAAGCCTATCGACAGCATTCGTCTGCTGCCGGTGAGCGTGAAGGAGTCTCCAACAGTGACTGTGGTTGAGTCCATGGCCAAGCTGTGCTCAAGGCCGGAGCTGACCCCCGCGGTCGCGGCGGGCAGCATCTACATCGAGTTTCCCAAGATTCATCTGCGAGTTGAGCATGGCGCTGATGCTGCGCTGTTGCGTGTTGTTCTGGAGACGCTGCAGCGATGATCGGGCTGCCGCCAAAGACCCAGATCTGGATCGCGGCAGGGGTAACCGATTTGCGGCGCGGTTTCGATGGGCTGAGTGCGCTGGTGCAGACGAAACTGGAGCAGAGCCCATTCTCCGGGCATGTGTTTGTTTTCCGTGGCCGCCGCGGCGATCTGATCAAACTGTTGTGGTGGGACGGTGATGGGCTGTGTTTGTTTGCCAAGCGCCTGGAACGTGGTCGCTTCGTCTGGCCGCAAGCCAGCGATGGCAGCGTGGCGCTCACGCGAGCGCAGTTGTCGATGCTGCTGGAAGGCATCGATTGGCGACGTCCGTTGCGCACCGCCGAGCCGCAGTTGGCGATCTGAGTTCCCCTACTTCCTTTGCACAGATTTTTATGCACTCGACTCTATTCGCGCAAGGCGCAGTGATGGCATACTGCGCCCGTGGCTGCCTCGCCTGCACCGCTCCCCAACCTGGATCTGCTCGATGCCGCCGGATTGAAGGCTCTGATCCTGTCGCAACACGATGAGCTAGCGGCCACACAACAACGGCTGCTCTCTCGCGAGAGCGAGATCGAGCATCTGAAGCTGCTGATCGCCAAACTGCGGCGCATGCAGTTTGGCCGCAAGTCGGAGAAGCTGGAGCGGCAGATCGAGCAACTGGAGCTGAAGCTGGAAGACCTGGAATCAGCGAGGGCCAGAGGCGCCAGTGAGTCCGCGGTTGAGTTTGTTTCTACAGCTTCTTCTAATCCCGTCGCCCCAAGCAAACCGGCACGTCAGCCACTGCCCGAGCACCTGCCGCGCGAAGTAAGAACCTACGCACCGAAAGAGGAAGCTTGCAGCGAATGTGGGGGACGGTTGCGCCGGCTGGGCGAAGATGTTTCGGAACTGCTGGAGTGGGTACCCGGCAGCTTCAAGGTGATGCGCTATGTGCGGCCCAAGCTAAGCTGCGTAGGCTGCGAGCGCATTGTGCAGGCGCCCGCGCCGAGCCGCCCGATTGAACGAGGTCTGGCAGGACCGGGCTTGCTGGCGCACGTGTTAGTAGCGAAGTACTGTGATCATCAGCCGTTGTATCGCCAGGCGGAGATGTATGCCCGCGAAGGTGTCGAGCTGGAGCGTTCGACACTGGCCGATTGGGTGGGTGGCAGTAGCCGATTGCTCGCACCACTGGTCGAAGCCTTGCGCCGCCACGTGGTGAGCGCCCACAAGCTGCACGCCGATGACACGCCGGTTCCGGTGCTGGCGCCAGGCAATGGCAAGACTAAGACTGGTCGTCTGTGGACTTATGTCCGCGACGATCGCCCGTCCGGCGACAGCGCACCGGCAGCAGTGTGGTTTGCTTATTCGCCCGATCGGCGCGGCGAGCATCCGCGAGAGCATCTGCGCAAGTTCAGCGGCACGTTGCAGGCCGATGCCTACGCCGGGTTCCATCATCTTTATGAAGGCGGACAGATCCAGGAAGCCGCCTGCTGGGCGCATGTACGGCGCAAGTTCTATGACTTGCAAGTAGCCCATGCTTCATCGTTGGCGGCTGAAGCCCTGAAGCGCATCGGCG
The DNA here is from genome assembly GCA_963793945.1 of uncultured Acidobacteriota bacterium. GTDB lineage: Bacteria > Acidobacteriota > Terriglobia > Terriglobales > Acidobacteriaceae > Sulfotelmatobacter. Next base: position 9,808 of record CAWCCE010000016.1, read on the forward strand.
AGTTGTACGCCATCGAGAGCGAGATTCGCGGTCGGCCTCCGGACGAGCGACTGCAAGCTCGCATCTCTCGTGCTCGGTCTTTGCTGGAGTCGCTCCATCAGTGGCTGCAATCGACGTTGACTGTCGTATCCCGCAAGTCCGAGATCGCGGCAGCCATCCGCTATGCCCTGGGACGCTGGCGTGCGCTGCTGCGCTACTCGGAAGACGGCCACATCGAGATCGATAACAATGCCGCCGAACGGGCGTTGCGTGCCGTGGCCTTGGGACGGAAGAACTATCTCTTTGCAGGATCTGATTCCGGTGGTGAACGCGCCGCCGCGATCTATAGTCTGATCGGCACGGCCAAGCTGAACGGCCTCGATCCAGAAGCCTATTTGCGAACCGTGTTGCAGCGCATCGCCAACCATTCGATCAATCGCATCTCGGAGCTTCTGCCCTGGAATGTCATCGCGCAAACTGCAACCGTTTCCCCCTCGGGCTAGTCTTATTGCAGGAGACCACGCATTATCGGCGAGGATGCCATGCAGAGAGAACCGGTGGAGTCCAGCGTGATCGCCAGCATGGGGTACGCTCCTGCGAAGCGCATCCTGGAACTTGAGTTCCGAGAAACCGGCGACCTCTACGACTACTTTGACGTGCCACCCGAGGAATACGCGGCTTTCCGCTGCGCCGAGTCGAAAGGCACTTATCTCAATCAGGTCTTCAAACTGCACGGCTATCGTTACATCCGGGTCACCGACTCCAAACCACTCGACGCCCTCACTACTTGCTAAGTGTCCACATAGTTTTAAGTGGACGCTTACTGAACACCACCTCTCGCGGCCCTGACCGGACGCATACGCTTTAGAAGTTTACGCATCTCTGCGGGGACCTCAGCTCCCGATATCCCCTGGGGTAATGCGGGTCTTCGATGCGCTGCACCCCCATATGTTGCTCTGCGTGCGTAGCAGGTGATTTGCCGGCCACAGCAATAACGAGATCGGTGGAATGGACAGAATTCATTGCGGCGGAGCCTCATGGGGACCCTCCTAGTTTGGTTTTTTGGGAAAAGAACAGTTTTAAAATTGACTGGTGGGGTGCTGCAGCTGAGCTGTCGGTTAGGATTTGATTGAGGATTCGGCGTTATGCTTGGTAATCGCGCCATCGAATGATCGGCGGTTGGCTGCTACTCGACTGTGCACTCGAGAAATGCACAGAATTGAAGATGCCCGAAGGTAACTAACTCCACTAAGAGGGGCTTGGCGCCATGCCGGCACCGCGTTGGCTTGCACGATTCAATCTTCATGTGACGAACCGTCTTCTCGGTCCACTAGCAGCGGACCTGCCGGGTATTGGGGTGGTGTTGCACATCGGACGGAAAAGTCCCGGCAATACCGCACGCCAGTGCTCGTTTTTCGGCGAGGCAACCGGCTGATCATCGCCCTCACCTATGGACGCGAGTCACAGTGGGTCCGCAATGTGTTGGCCGAGGACGGCTGCCAGTTGGATACCGAGAGCCGTAGGCTACAACTTTCACATCCCCATCTGGTCCACGACGAGCATCGTGGAGCTATGCCCGCCTTCGTCAGGTTCGCTAAGCCTCCTCAATGTCTCCGATTTCCTTGAGTTCACGATCGCCGAGAATGGTGCATCTCAATGATCTATGCCCAAGTCCTCCAACACCGTTTCAAGACCAAGAGCCAACCTAGAATCTTGAAAGGGTGGAAGCAGATGGCGGAGTTTCTGGGGGAACCGGTTTCTGTAATCAAGCACGGGCACAGGAATGCCGGTCTCCGAGCAGGCCGATTCGTCACCAGTTCGCCCGAGCAACTACTGAACACCTGGATAGGCCAAGGGGCGTAAAGCAACGGATTCGGAGACGCGCAGGCCAGCTCCGTAACATGTGGTCAAGATGGCACGATGTTTTCTGCTCTCGACACAGTCAAGAAATCGAATAACTTCCTCGGGGCTGAGGACCACGGGCAGCGTCTGCGGCTTTTTCGGAGCGGGAGGAAGCCTTCAAAGTTCCAGTCCTTTTCGAGAGTCACTTTATAAAGGAAGCGCAGTGCGGAAATAGCAACGAGGATCGAACTCGTGGCCAACCTTTTTTCATTGGTTAAGTACACCTGATAGGCACGAATCTGCTCAGGTCCCAACAGCACGGGTGTTTTGTTGAAGTGGCGTGCGAATCGTGATACCTGCTGGACGTAATAGGCTTGGGTGTTCACGGCCAAATTGCGGATCTGCATGTCCTCGATGAAGCGTTGCCGAAGAGAAGTCATGGAAAAGCCCTTTGCAAAGTGAAATGCGCTGCTGGCAGCCACTCCATGTTTTCGCAAGGGAACGTACGTGGGAAGGACGAAGTTGACTGGAACTGGGGAGCAGGAGGTCTGTCCGGACTTCTATCAACGGACCTCCGCGCTACTCATACCGCGTAGCGGTTTAGTCCAATGTATTTTATCGAGTTTAAGTCAGGACACGCGTGCGTGCTCCAAAAACACATGGCAGAGGCACACCTTTGACACACTATTCACAGCGGGGAGAATAAGTATCGTCAAATTCATTCCAGGTACTGACTGATCGGCCGTCAGTGGGCTCCGAAGAATCCACTCCTGGATCGAGGTCCTTCGAAATTGCAATAGGGCTGGCTCTCCTGGATCTCGTTTCGGCCCTATCGCGACCGCCAACAATTCTGCTGAGGTTTACCGACCGTCAACGGCACGAGTTGCCCGGTCGCCAGGTTGCAGAATCCGCCCTGATACGAAACAGAGCCATGGCGAAGCAGTTGGGTGAGCATGCCCAAAGCCTGGTAGGCCAGATTCTGATTGATGAAGGGCTCCTGCCGGGTTAGCGCTTCAGCCGCGCTGCAAGACGGCTGATCGTCCTCCTTCCCATCTGGCACAGCGATTTCCGGGTAAAGCTCAGTCACAGTTGGCAGGCGGTGCTTCTTCTTTTGATTTAATCGGTTCTTGGGCTGCCCAAGAACGAATTGGCCGCTGGAGGCGTTGTTGCCAAGGTCGAGCCAATACAGAACCCGAGAATGCAAAACCCATTTGTCGATGGCGCGACGAGCTTTGCGCGTATCGACACAGCCAATCACGAGATCGACGTCTGCGTTCTTGGCGATCTGTTGGATCTGTGCCTGCATGCCCTGCCAGTTCAGCCCCCAGAAGAGGTTGATCCGGTGTGCCAGTACGATGGCTTTCGGAAAGCCGATTTCCGTTCGGCAAAACGGCTGGCGCACACAGTTGGTTTCACTGACCGTGTCGGGATCGATTAAGGTCACCTGTAGGCCGCCGGGATGACCGAATGCCAGCATGGCTTGGTGGAGGTAGGGGAGGCCGGAAGCGATGGCGCTGCCGTTTCCTCCGCAGCCGACTACTAGGATTCGAATCGGCCGTTCCAGCAGTTGAGGATCGAGGGTGTGCATCATCATCTCCCCGCCTCCAACTTCTTCAGGTACTGCTCCAGCGGCTCCTGCTCGATGAGCGTCGAAAGCGGGAAGCGCTGCTTCCCTGCCAGACTTTTCCAAAGTGCCGTGGTTCCGCCGCGGCGCTTGGTCAAGCGTCCACCGCCACCCGGATGGGTGAATTCGCTCTGAAAGAAGGCTTGCTGCCATGCGGCGATTGAAGTCACGGTTAGCGACTTCGGAGTCCGCATCGTGCCGGCACACACAGCCCCGTTACTATCTATGTTCCAGTAGGGTGCAGCGGCCAATTTGCTGTCCGAACGAGGCCTTTGGGTGGCAAAAAGCGCCCGCACGTGCAAAACGCTACTACGAACGACGAACAGCAAAGCAGGGTGCGGAAACCGTTTGCCAGAGACACTTTCAAGTTCCGATCCGGCGCGAAAGAACATAGGTCGCACCGCAGCCGGCGTCCACCACGCCAGTAAGTCCGGGGTTCGTGCGACCACTTGATCCGGCAGGAATTCCACAGGACAAGCGGTCCCCAACTGCCGGGATAATTCCCGCAGGCTTGCCGTACTGAGCAGTTGTCCGGCTCCAAGAACTGGGGTTCCGTCGGCGTTTTGCTGCACCACGCCGTGAACGGTCGCCATGTACCGGTTTCCGTGCTCGTTCTTGTAAAGGAGCACGGCCTGGTACAGCTTCAATTCGAGTTCGCTTCCGACATCGATGCTGAATCGCATTTTGGTTTCTCCCGGCCCGTCAATGATGCGTCTTGATCCGCACCGTGAGTACCAGCACCTGCATGAGCGTCTCGAGGACGGACAATGCCTGGCGCACATTGGACGGGGTCATCCGCTCGAAGCGGAATGATCAGATTCGGTTCAGGCGTCTCTTGGCCCCAGTGTTCGCATTCGTCGTCAAAACACGCCATGACAGCATCGCCCGCCCGGAAGTACAGCAAGACAGCGGGCAGCGGCAGATCGAGCGAGTGGTAGTCGCGCTCCCGTTCGAGCCACTCCTCGTCGAGCTTGGGCCGTTCCATCGAATGGGAGACTCGTTGTAACTCGATTGTGGCTTCGACCAGTTCCCTCACCCATGGGACAGCAGGAACTGGAAACGAGGCGAGAGGCCGGGCCGTGTCCGGAACGTTGCTTGTCCTTCAGGCATGGCGGCAGATCCTGTTCGAGCTTTGGGATCTCGTACGAATCAGGATCGTCCTCTCCTTCGGCCCACTCGGTCATTTGCTCGATGCGTTCCCGGGCGTCCAAATCGTCATAGACACGGATCCAGCGGTATAAAGACTGGCGCAGGGTCGTCGTAAAACGCCTGTCCCATGCCGGCATGGGCCGCTTCCAGTTCTGTGATCGCGTCACCCACGCCCAAGGCAAAGGATGACTCCGTATTGAGAACGAAGAAGAGTTGTCCGGGGGAGGTTGGCTCGGCCTCGCCGTACACGCTGTCGACGATTGCTTCCCCGAGCGTCAAAGAGAGTTCGAAGTGTTCAGCGATGGTGGATTGGCCACGGTCGGCCAGATAACGGCGGAGCACTTGCTCGACCAGTGTGGAGGGGGTTTTCTCTGCGGCGATCCAGTCAGCCTCGTTGGCTAGATCGATTTCGACCAGGGTTTGGGCCAGCGCGGTGAGGGCGGACGAACCGAAGCTGATCTTATTGCCGACATGAACTGGTTCGAGCCGCGGAATCCCGATCAGGCTGGCGGGATTGGCCAGATACCCGGTCCGGGGAAGACGGGATCTCCGCTTCCTTGCAGTGAGAGAGCCCGTGCGAGAGCACTGCTTGCTTCTTGCGAGTCTGGGCATTCGAGCAACCTCAGCATCAGTCCGGTCAGAGGGTTGGCGCTGGCCTGCCGACCCTCTGATTCGCGGATTTCCTGTAACAGCGATCGTTTGTTGGTGTCGGGCATCCCATCAGCCCTTCGATCCGATGGCGCGCTCGAAGCTGTAACGCAGCCGGTCGCCAACCGTTTCAGGTCCGGTGATGGCTGCGTTGGTCAGCTCCGGAAACTGGGCGGCGTAGAAAGAGCGGACTTCTTCGATTGAGAAGTTGGGATTGGGATCGGCCAGGGTGGTGCCGTGATAGACAAACTCGCGTTCGACCAGGTTGATTTTCATGATGCTTCACCTCCCTCCTCCTCCTCTTCTGCGGCTGTCGTTTCCGGCTGCGCCTGTGGCGCAAACAGCGAAGGTGCCTCTGGTTCCCGAGCGACAGGTGTCGCCGCCGGTGTCGCCGGAGTTGCTGGACTCGTCGGGCTGGATGGCTTGGTCGATTTCTTCCGCGCCTCTTCGCGAGCTGCTTTCGCAGCTGCATCCATTTCGGTTTTGGCAGAGGCCAGTGTGGATTGTAGTTGGATGTGTGCCCCAGTGAATTCCACCAGCTGCTGAGGAAGGTCACGATCGAGTTCCTCGGCTGTGCCGGTGATTGCCAATGGGGTGGTGAGGGCGTTGTCTTCGGTGTCAGATGCCTTCTGCGGAATGACGGTAGCCCTGATCGTATCGCCCTCAACAAGGGAGATGGTCAGTATTAACCGACGTTTGCGCAGTAGGGGCATCAGTTCTGCGAACATGGGTATTCCTCCAGGTGTGCCGGACAAGGCCGGCGAGTTGTAGTGACTGAAAGGCTCGCACGGTAAAAGGCTAGCGACCCCAGCGAATCGTTATCCATATCGACGGCCGCGAGCGTATGTTCTACGAGTGGATAGGGTGCTATGCTCGTACGCTTAGGCAGCGGAGAGAAACCTTCGTAGAATTGCAGGATCGCTGTCGAGAGTCCGCAGTTCGTGCACTTTGCGGGCTCTCGGACTTCCGGTCGAACCGTCGAGTGTGCGGTCTGCCTACACAGTGCCGAGTTCTACAAAATACAGTGCCGAGTGATTTGTTTTAGGCTTGCGTCGTGGGAAGTGTCGATCTTTGCTTACCAGTCGCAGGAGGTTTTTGGCACTTTGTTGACATGTAGAACCACACCCGAAACCGATGCGTGACGCTGCTGTGGTTCGAGGATGAAGAGGTGCCCCCGCCAAAACCACGAGAGTACGAACAGTCAGAAGAACCGTTATTGGAGGAACTGGACGGCAATCTGCGCTGGCCGGGTAAAAGCGGCGCAGGTGAAAGGCGCGGGCTCATACGGAGCCGGTGGTTCTTGGACGCCTGCGACGGGATGTGAGGTTCGATGAAAGTGCGTGATCCAGCAGTTATTCTGTCCGCCACCGACCTGGCGAATCATCTCTCATGCCCCCATCTGACGACACTGGATCTACGCCTTGCAAAGGGAGAGATCGCGGCTCCAGAGTGGAACAACCCGCATCTGCGCGTGCTGCAGCAGAGGGGCCTTGAGCATGAACAAGCGTACATTCAAGACCTGCGATCAAAAGGACTCTCCCTCGTTGATCTGTCCGGCGAAGCGGACGAGAAGGCAACGTGGGAGGCTATGAAGAGCGGAGCTCAGGCTATCGTTCAGCCGAGTTTCGCGAGTGGAGATTGGGGGGGCCGGGCCGACGTGCTCCTTCGGGTGGAGCAGATCGAGAAGGAGACCCGACTTGGTAATTGGTCCTATGAAGTCGCAGATTGCAAGCTGGCCTGCGAAACCAAGGCCGAGACGATTCTTCAGCTATGCCTCTACTCCGAGCTCGTCGCGGAGTTGCAAGGCCTGGAGCCGGAGCCTTTCCATGTCATCCGGCCGAACGTCGCCTTCAAACCCGAGTCGTATCGTCTGGCCGCGTTCGCTGCATATCACCGCGTCGTGAAGAAGTCCCTGCAGGACGCAGTGAGGAGGGGCAGCGGAGATACATATCCCGAACCCGTGAGTCATTGCGATATCTGCCGGTGGTGGAGAGAATGCGATGCACAGTGGCGCCATGACGATCACCTTTGTTTCGTTGCTGGGGCCTCCCGGCTGCAACGCAAGGAATTGACGCTCCAGGGCGTTCCCAGACTTGAACTGCTGGCGAGGCTTCCTCTCCCCATTCCCTTCAACCCGTCACGCGGAGCGCGGGAGGGCTATACGCGGATTCGAGAGCAAGCCCGAATTCAGTTGGAAGCCCGCGTCGAAAGCAAATTGAAGTTTGAGTTGCTTCGGAGTGAGACTGACGAAGGGCTTTTCCGGCTGCCCGCACCCTCGGCGGGCGATATCTTCCTAGACCTTGAAGGCGATCCGTTCGTGGGCGAGGGAGGACTTGAATACCTCTTCGGCGTGCTGACGGCCAGGGAGGACGGTAATCTCGGTTATCAGAACCGATGGGCGCTTGACCGCGCACAGGAGCGGGCTGCCTTCGAGTGGTTCATGGATTTGACCTTTGAGCGGATGGGCCACTTCCCCGACCTTCACATTTATCACTTTGGCACTTACGAACCGGGCGCCATCAAGCGCCTGATGCTCCGTTACGCCACAAGGGAGGAGGAGGTAGACAGACTCCTGCGGGGGGAGACATTCATCGATCTCCACCGCATCACCAAGCAGAGTGTCCGGGCAAGCGTTGAGCAGTATTCACTGAAGGAGATGGAGAAGTTTTGCGATTATCAGCGCAGGGTGCCGCTTCCGGAAGCAAATCAGGCACGGCATTTCGTTGAGCATCAATTGGAGCTGATCCCTTCACCGACGTTGACTGATGAAGCGCGCGTCGTTGTTGAGGGCTATAACGAGGATGATTGCCGGGCAACTGAACGACTTCGAGGCTGGCTCGAAGGCTTGCGCGCCGGGCTGATAGAAAGCGGGAGCGATGTCCCCCGGCCCGAAACAAAGGATGCATCACCAAGTGAAGAGGTCACAGATCATCAGCAGCGCGTCGCCGCACTGTTCGATGCCCTGACTCGGGACTTGCCGGCAGAGCCGAAGGATCGCACGGCAGAGCAAGGGGCGCGCTGGCTACTTGCGCACGCGTTGGACTGGCATCGCCGGGAGGAGAAAGTGAAATGGTGGGAGTTTTTCAGAATGAAAGACCTGTCGGAAGAGGATCTCTACGACGAGAAAACCGCCGTCGCGGGGCTAACACACCGACAGCGCATGCCCAAGATGAGCCCGAAGGAAAGGGCTCCCATCGATCAATATCACTATCCCTCCCAGGAGTGCGCGATCAGGGCGGGCGACACGCTCTATACGTTGAATGAGCAGAAGTTCGGCGAGGTCGTGGGTGCCGACCCGGTTGCCCGTACCATCGATGTGAAAAAGCCCATGAAGCTCGATGGTTTTCATGCGAGTTCGGCGTTCGCGCATTCGCGTTATCCTACCAAGGAGCAGTCGGAGTCGATTCTTCGGCTCGCGGACTGGATTGTGGCACACGGAATTGAAGGTGCCGGCGACTATCGGGCGGCGCGGGATCTGCTGCTCAGGAATCCGCCGCGTCTCATCGCGGGGCAGGCGCTGGGCGGCGGCCCGAACGAAACCGTGGTTCAGCGGGCTTGCCGCGTAGGTCTAGCGTCTGGATAATTCCGCGCTTCCGATTCAGGGGCCTCCTGGCGCCGGAAAGACCTTCACTGGGGCTCGCATGATTTGCGAGTTGGTGAGAGACGGAAAGAAGATTGGAATCACGGCGGTCAGTCACAAGGTCATACGTAAATTGCTCGATGAGGTAGTGAAAGCCGCCGGCGAGATGAATCTTGCCGGTATATCTTGCGCGCACCGGAAGGAAGATGCCGATCCTGAGAACAGGCCCGTGCGCGAGATTGGTGCGAATGACGAGGCGCTGGCGAGTCTGCAGAGCGGTGCTGTGAATGTTCTTGGCGGTACTCCCTGGCTTTGGTGCCGAGAGGAATTCCGCGATTCCATACACGGCCTGTTCGTCGATGAGGCGGGCCAGATGTCGCTGGCCAACGTTCTGGCCTGTGCGCCGGCGGGAAGGAATCTGGTTCTCCTGGGCGACCCACAGCAATTGGAGCAGCCGCAGAAGGGCAGCCATCCGGAAGGTTCCGACATCTCAGCCCTCGCCCATCTCCTAGATGGCCGGAGAACGATCAATGAAGAACAAGGGCTCTTTCTCGCTCAGACCTGGAGGCTCCATCCTTCGATCTGCAGGTTCACATCCGAGCTTTTCTACGAGGGACGGCTTGCGTCGCTTGATGGGCTTGAACGACAGATTATTGAAGCGCCGCAGCCCTTTGCGGGGGCAGGTCTGTGGTTTGCGCCGGTCTTGCATGACGGCAACCGGACCTATTCGACAGAAGAGGTCGAGCGCGTGGCCATGATAGTGGAACTCCTCACACGGGCCGGATCGTCCTGGACCGACCGCCAAGGTCGTCAGCAGGTCCTCGGCCCGAACGACATCGTGGTTGTGGCTCCGTACAACGACCAGGTCAATCGACTCAGCGAGCGTTTGCCGGGCGTGAGGGTAGGGACCGTGGACAGATTTCAGGGGCAGGAAGCCGCCGTCGTTATCTATTCGATGGCGACATCAACTCCTGAGGACGCGCCGAGAGGGATGGAGTTTCTCTACAATCTGAACCGTTTCAATGTTGCTACGTCCCGCGCTCTCTGCGCGTGTGTTGTGGTTGGCTGCCCGCGACTGTTATCGCCGGAATGCCGTACACCGCGTCAGATGGAGCTTGCGAACGTATCATGCCGTTATGCTGAAATGAGCCAAACCGTATTGTTCGGTGCGCAAGCCGCGGACATCCATCAGCCTGATCGGCATTCACGCTCAAGCGACCGCTTTTGATCCCGATTCTGTAAGGGATAGCAGTCCTGTTTTGCGATCCGTTATGTAACCAGCATTGCGAAGGGCGAGCAGCACATCCGAGAGGTGAAGATGGTCGAGGGTGTAGTGCTTTTGGATCGCCTTGCGGAGAATGCGGGCATATACATGGCTGGGATTGCGGACGTTGGCGGGTAACTCGCCTATTGCCTCGGTAGTAAGGCGATTCGTGTCACCATTGCGAAGTTCACGCACGGCCGTTGCATTCTCTGTCTGATCGGGCTTCCGCGCCGTGAGGATCAGATCGACAGTAACGACACTCTCGGAGCCGGAGTTCAGGCCCTTCACGGAGCGCTGCCCCTTGTCCAGGATGGCGACATGCGCGGGTGCAGCACTGAAGCCGGCGTCGCGCAGGGCCCTCTGCACCAGGCCCCAGATCTGCCCGCTGCTGTTTCCGAAGACAACCGACATGTGCCCGCCGGGTTTGAGGACGCGGAAAGCTTCGACGAATGCGGTACGCAAGAGGGCTTCATAACGATCCGCCGCGCCGTTCTTGCGTTTCCCCGTTGTATGAACGACAGCTTCGGACGTGTGATCGGTTACCTCGCCGAGCCACGCCTCATGAAAAAGGTTCATGTCACTGTAGAAGATGTTGCTGCCGAACGGCGGGTCAGTGAAGATGTAGTCGATTGTTCCCGTCGTCAGGTGAGCCAAATGCCCGGCGGATGCGAGGACATAGTTAACGTCGGTTTCTGGTCGGCCCGCGAGGAGGGGCGCGTCCCGGAATAGAGCCTCGTCGGAACGCAAGGCGGCGTCGACCTTGCGCTCGAATAGCTCGAACACGTTCCATTCGTAATAGACCGGCGCGATGTAGTACGTCTGATTCTGCGCATTGAGGGGGCGCTGTGCGCTCCACTGATAACGGCGTGAGGCGCGGGGCAGAATCGCGGTGAAGGCAAAACGAAGTTTCTGGCGGATTGCCTCTTCTTCTATAGAATTCATCGCGCGCCACAATTCAAGAAGGGCGATAGCGTTTCGCGCAGAGAAGAAATCACGGGTTCTTACCAGCCCCGCCTTGCCGAGACCAGAGCGGCTGAACATTTCCCGCTGCTCATCGATCACAAGCGATGGCACGTCCTTCTGCCGGGGATCAGCGGTTGCCTTGAGGATCATCTTGCGATCAAAGTCCGAGACCGGCTGCGTGGTCAGGCGTCCGAGACCATTGCGGGCTACGACTTCGACAGGTACGTCGTCGCCCCGTGACCAGTTGCGCCGCGCGAACGGCGCGCCGCATTCGGGACATTTCTTCGGCGGGGTGCCCTTGGCGGACAGGTGCCGGAAATATTCAAGGCCGAAATGGCATGAGGGGCACTTGTAAGTGAAGGACCATACCACACGGACCATTTCGACTTTTTCATTGTCGCCGAGACGGCGGGTGGTATAGAGATCGCCGATTGCCGCCCGCGCCTTCGCCATGACATCTGCCGCGACGGTGCTAAAAGCCTGCGGACTGACGCTGGTCGCATAGCCTTTGGAGATGTGACGGCCGAGGACCGAAATGTCGCTGAGCTGCGCCTTGCGACCTAGCCGGACGGCCGCCAGGCCCGTCATGCCGGAACCGGCGAAGAAGTCGGCAACCGTATCGCCGGGCTGCGTGAACGCCTCGATGAAAGGTTCAATGGCACCGACTGGGACCTTGGTGAGATAGCCGTGGCAGTTGTAAATAGGATCAGTGCGCGGCGCCGTGATGGTTCTCCGGCAGTTCTTTCAGGTCAGGGTTTCACCGATTCTCCCCCGTATCTTGGGCACCGCAGTGCCAGATGTGTAACGTTAAGTCTGTAGACTTATTGTTTACATATTTCTAGCCTGACTTGCAAGAAGGAAATCACGGCGGAAGTGTGCATCGCAACCCGAAAGAGATCTTTGGCCAGAACGTCAGGCGCATCCGCAGGCGAGGCGGGGCTTTCACAGGAAGAACTCGCCTTCCGAGCCAAACTCCACAGAACCTATATCAGTTCAATCGAACGCGGCGAGCGAAATGTATCCGTTGAAAATATCTTTGCGATAGCGGACGCCCTGACAGGTCCCGCCCGGCGATCTCTTAAAGCCCGTAGGCTCAGAAAGGCTCAGGCTGATGGGCATTAAGACGGATACAAGCTTTCTGCGCTTTCTGAGCATGGGGGCGCTGGGAGTCCGGCAGACCATGAAGCAGCTCGCAGGTATGGGCTTTGTGCCCATCGAGCTGGAACGCTACTGCGCCTCGAACAAAATATGGATGACCAAGGTCAAGCGGCTTGCGTCTGCCCGACGTGCTATGTGTTCGGACGGGTCTGCGCGTGGAGATTCGTGCGAAATCCGATCTCAAGATACGGATGAGCGATGCGCCGACAAATCCCGAGCGCACCTGGGATGCGGGCCTGCGCGACGACGATGTGGTTGCCCTTATTGCGATAACCGAGTCTGCCGAGGGCCAGCAGCGCCCGGCGGACGAGGCGGTGTTTTTCGGAGTGCGGGCGCTGCGCGATTCGGTCATACAGTCCAAGCTGGGTCCGCCCAAATCAGCGTCGGAAGGCGCGGAGCGGGACAGGACCTGGCCTTCAATCACTCCTTCCGGCGATGGCACGGTTCAGTCCGTCACCGCCGAAAAGCTTGTTGTCTCGATGAAAACGGATGCAGTCGCAACCCGCAAGCAAACCTATACGCTCAACGGCAAGCGCAGCTTATGTGCGGCCGGGTGACATCTTCAAAGCGGAAGTATCCATACTTGCAGGCGCACCGGATAAGCTTGCTGACCTGCCTTCTTTTCTCGCGAAGGCCTATGACCCGATTTCGGATCTGAAATCACAAAACCCCGTGGACCGGTACGCAGGGGTGAAATCGCTTCCCCGTCGCAAGGACTTGCATGCCCTTGCGCTCCCCGCACTGGAAGGCTTGCTCAAAACCGAAAAGGAAGAACGCGTCTCTCTGGAAGCGGCAGGGGCTTCTGCTGCGCTTGGCTCTGCAATGGGCCAGGAACATATCGGCAAAGTGGTGTGGGGTGAGGGGCGTCAGGATCTGCGCATGGAAGCGGTGCTGATTCTCACCGAGCTTGGCAGCCCTTTTGCGCGAGCCGAACTGACGCGGATAGCGGGCGAGCAGAAATTCGCCGGGGATGAAATCCGGCAGGCTGCCGTCTGGGGCTTGGGTAAGGCGGGATTTAAAGCATATGACCAGCTCCCCGCATTCATCGCCGATCAGGATGAAAATCTTGCTCTTCACGCCATCGTGGCATTCGGCAAAGATACTCCAGAGAGCATCATCCGAGCCCTTGTAGCGGACCTTGTCAAAGCTGACCCGAATCGCGCTCCCGCCGCGTCCGAAGCGCTGCGGCTCATTGCCAGCGACACGGTAGTGAAGTGCCTGATCGAGGCAGCGGCGAATGGCCACGACTGGGTGCTTGCTACGCTCGGCCGTTTGCCGCCCGAGCTTGTGAAGCCCGCGATTGCTGGATCTGAGTTGCTTAAGAAATTAGCTCCAATGTTGTTGCTCAGTGAAGGCGCGAATTGGCTGGCGTCTGAGGATCGGGTTATGGACATCGCCTTCTTGACCAAGCAGAATCTGTAGCGAACCACAAAGACGGAGGCGACCAACAACGGGCCTTCTTGAACGGTAATTTGATTGGTAAGGTGAAGTATGCCACAGTTCCGAAAGAACGTGCTCTCGCAGTATTTGCGAACCAAGTGTGACAAGCAACTTCGGCTGTCACTCTATCGGCCTGACGAATTGCAAGCAATGGGATGGCCGGTGCCCTTGGAAGCTCGCCCCGCAGTCCAGATTCTCCGTGATCGCGGCAAGGAATGGGAGCAGGCCAAGATGCTAGACCTTGAAGCGGCCTTCGGGACTCACCTTCAGGGAACCAAGGAAAACGGCAAATTCAAGCGAATCGAACTCGCGCCCATCCTCTTCGCGAATCCTACCAGCCCCACTGTCATTGTGCAGGCGAGATTCTCGCACGCTGCACTCAAAGAGACGTTTCTGGCCAATATCGGTTTACCCCCGCAGCGGATAGCGGTGATTCCATCTTTCGGAGCGTTCGAGCCGGACATCGTTCTGGTGCGGACCGCTGCCGATGACGAGCTGGAAATTCTTCCAAACGGCGATACAACTCCCGTCGCCTCGGGAAGCCCGCGGAAAGCTCTCCTCGTTTCCGACATCAAGCATGCCGGGGAGGCAAATTCGAGCTACAGCTCCGAAGTCGTCCTGTATGCGGTTCTGCTTGCAAACTGGCTTCGTCTGAATCATTTGGAAGACAGTTTTCTTGTCGCTGACAACCTCGGACTCTGGACCCGCGCCAAAGAGATGTCGGCGCTCGCAGAACTGGTAACAACTAATCCCGGAGCCACGATCAGCGAGAGACTGCAGGCGTTCTTGGGCGATCTGGAAAAGGTCGATTTCTCAATATTCTTCCAGACTGTCAGCCATTTTTTTAACCAGGACCTTCCCCGCGTACTTGCAATCACAGACTGGGCCGCATTGGACTGGCACGTAGATTCGCGGTGCTCCGCTTGCGACTTTCTGGGACACCGCAACTGGCTTCGCGCGTCGGATCGCGCGACTCTTGATGCTCATCGCAATCACTATTGCGTAACGGCTGCGGAGGATAGCGGACACTTAAGCCGCATTGCGACCATTACTCGCGGCAGCCGAAAAACCCTGTACCAGGCAGGGCACACAAATGTCAGCGCCGTTTCGCTCGTGACGGCAACAGACCCAGTGTTCGATCTGCACAACGCGCTGAAAGCGGACCGGAATCACCTTTCTCATCGCGCTTCCGCTCTACTTTCCGGAAATTTGACTCTTGCGGATAACACGACGACGGTCGATTTCCCAAAATACGCGGACCTGCAAATCTTTCTTTCCGTGAATTTCGATCCCGGCACGGGATTGCTGTGCGCTTTGGGGTCCGAAGCCCGCTTCAGGCAGCGAGTGCCATACGGGCAAACGTCCACGGTCCAGCGAAACTGGCAGGCAGAAGCTCAGACGTTACTTACCTCGACTCTTGAGGAAGAACGAAACGTAGTCATCTCATTCTTGTCGAGAATGGCCGAGGTCTTCGAGTTCGTTCACAACACAGCGCCTGATCGCGGCGGTTCGCTAGCCGCGAAGACGCGCATCCAGGTTTATTTCTGGGACGAGCGGCAATTCGAGGAACTGGCCAAGGCGGTCGGCAGGCACCTCAATTCGATTGTGATGCAGCCGGAGCGATATCTCCGGGGTCTCGCGTGGCTTTTCCCTCCGGAAGAGCTTCTGGAGGATGACGACATCGCCTTAGCCAACCCGATAACCTTCATGAAATCCGTTATCCAGCGTGATCTGAGGCTTCCAGTGGCCCACTGCCTCACGCTTTTCAATGTCGCCGAAGTATATTACAGCGGCCAAACACACCCTTTCATTCCCGGATCGTTCTACCGCGATCCCTTCTCCGATATGATCCCGCGCGAGCGAATCTACGAGATATGGTCGGGGGAGCCGCTCGTAAAGCTCGGAACCACCGATCGAACGCGGTCACAATGCATCGCGGATTACGGTGACGCCGTCAAACGTCAGGTAATGGCGCTGCGTTCGGTCGCATGGAAATTCGGCGCGGACATGGCCGGCCGGTTGCATTTTGATGCCAGGCCGCTCGATATCGGCGTTCCTTTTAACTTTCAGAATATGAGCGAAGACGGACGACTCTGGTACGCCTGGGCGCTTCTTGAAGAAGCCTGCAAGACCGTCGATCTGCGCAGGAGCTGGTCCGCCGAGCCGGAAGAGCTTGAGGCGAGTTACAGCATCCTCCGACTCTCGCAACTCGCACACGAACAGCCAAACGGCGATAGGACTTATCAGGTCCGCCCGACTTCGCGTGACTGCAAGTTCCGGGACAACGAGTCTTTCCTGGCGTTGCAGGACGAAGACACTCCTGGCTTCCTGGATTTGCGTACAAGGGATCTGCTCGATCATGCAGTTCTGCAACAGCTCCCGTATGAAGACCACAATCGAAAAATGGCGGATATCTGCTCAGCCGAGTTGCTTGATTTTGATCGGGGTAATCTCAGCGCCCGCTTGAGATTTGTGAATTTTCGGGGAGCTGATGGAGTCCGCAATTTGCTTGAGTCGCAGAATGCCGTGGACCTTTCCGCGAGTGTAAGTCTCATCGCCGGGCAAGGCCCACCCATGGCAGATCGTGTCAAAGACTGCCTGCGTGCCATTGGAAGGCCGCCCATTTCTTCCGCCGCTCCTGCAACCTATGCGGCGTTAGGGCATGTTCCAGCCACCAATCCGCCCAGGAACGATGCTGAGACTCCAGTGGCCCGCATCCTTTGGGATGCGCCCGCATTGGCAGTGGAAGACAACGGCCTTTCTCAGGAGCAAATGGCGAGCGCCGTTCAATCGATAGCCCAGGCAGATTGGCCTCTAAATGAATCTCAACGCGATGCGGTCGTTCATTGCCTTGGCCACCGCCTTGCCCTTGTATGGGGTCCTCCTGGCACCGGCAAAACGACTACGGCAGCATCGCTCATTGTGGCTCGGATATTGGTCGCGAGAGCGTCAGGCGAAAATATTCGCGTGCTAATCACCGGTCCCACTTACACGGCCTGGGAAAAGCTCTTTGTAGAGGTCCTGGAATTGTTAGAGAAAGTAGGCGCCACTGGCGTCTCGTGCTTCCGGGTTTACTCTTCCACCCATCCCGAGCGTCCCACTCTTCCGGCCTCAGCCAATATCGTCCAAGATATCGAAACGAGACGTAACGATCCTGACTTTCAGAGTTTCTGGCAGGAGCTTCAGAACCCTGCAAGCATCGTGTTGGTGGGCGCCGTCGCGCACCAATGCTACCGCATAGCAAAACTGGGGAATGGCACTGCAATCGCCAAAGTCTTCGACCATATGGTCATTGATGAAAGCTCGCAGCTGGATGTCGGCAAATCCCTTTTTCCTCTCTGCCTGCTAGCGGAGAATTCCGAAGTCGCGCTGTTCGGCGACCACCTGCAAATGCCACCGGTTGTCATCACCCAGCCTCCCCGCAATGCCGAATGGCTGGTAGGCAGCATTCAGAACTACCTGCTTTACCGACACAGCCTCTCGCTTCAAAACCTCTTGATCAACTATCGTTCTGCGGGCGAGTTCGTCGATTTCGGAAAGCGGATTGGCTACCCGCCAGCGCTTACAGCCCACTCCGAGAACCTGCGACTTCATCAGATTTCACACCTCGGCGCCGTGCCCGCCAACTGGCAGAATGCTGTCCCGTGGTTTTCTGGATTGGGATGAAATCCTCAACCCAGCGCGTCCCACTTGCCGCCGTCACCTACGAAGACGGTAGGGCAGGGCAGGCAAATGCCTTTGAGGCAGACATTGTATGCAGCATGGTGCAGCAATTGTTTCTTGCGTTCTCGCAGGGTCTTGACGGCGTGAAAAACGAAATCGGTCAGGAAATAACGCCGGATCACGAACCTTATAATCCGGCCAGCTTTTGGGAAAGAGGCGTTGGCATAGTGACTCCGCACCGAGCGCAGCGGGCATTGATTGTCCGACGGCTGCGGGAAATCTTCCCCGATCACGACCCGCAGATGATAGATGCCGCCGTGGACACCGTGGAGCGCTTCCAGGGCGGTCAGCGCGACACGATCATCATCTCGTTCGGGGTGGGAGATCCCGACCTTATTGC
Source organism: uncultured Acidobacteriota bacterium (assembly GCA_963793945.1). Lineage (GTDB taxonomy): Bacteria > Acidobacteriota > Terriglobia > Terriglobales > Acidobacteriaceae > Sulfotelmatobacter. Next base: position 27,518 of record CAWCCE010000016.1, read on the forward strand.
CGAAGAGGAAAGTTTTCTGCTTCAGCTGGAGCGGACAAATGTGGCGATCTCCCGCGCCCGCGCGAAATGCATCCTTGTGATTTCTGAAGATCTCGCGTACCACCTGCCTTCAGACAGGGAGACGATTCTCACATCAAAGCAGTGAAGACCTACGTCTCCGACTTCTGCCGACAGTTACTGGCCTTTCAGGTTACGGCCAGTGGCAACATGCAGCGGCAACTGACCCTGCGCTGGCACGCCTCAGGATAGTGAGATTTCGTAGTCGTGTTCCTCAACGGCAGAGGATTTGACCCGGCTGCCCATGTGGCAGGCCTGCCGCTTTCCGAAAGCGGCCGATTCTGCCTTCCGCACGCGGCAGACTTTCCAGTCATACTGCGAGTGCTCAAGGGATGCGAGCATGATTTCCCGCAGGGTTGCGCTTTCGGGATGGGATCGCGCCGAAACGAACGAACATCTTGCCAGAGCTTGAGAGCCGCTCTCCGATGCGGTCCCAGACCCGCGCGAGCGATTCCGCGAACGCAACGGGGCTCTGATGCGACAGGAAACACTCTTCGCTGTAAGGAACTTCCGAGGGACCGCCGAGAAACCAATTCCGCAGCCATTGATCCGCGATATATGTCCGCATTCCGTAGTAGGGCGGCGAAGTGATCACCAGGTCAATACGGGAGGGCATATGCGAATATCCCTTCGCCAGGCGCGCATCAGCGGCCGATATTCTTGAATTCCCGCGACAGGCTGGCAACGTGTCGAGTTCGAGTCTTTCTACACGTCGTTCGATTACCTCCATCACATCAGTCGCCACCGGCTTCAGGCCGCGTTCCTTCCAGAACTTAACCGAGTAGTCCGGCTTTGAAGCGAAGGTCCGAGGCATTTGATTGGAAAAATAGCCTCGCCGTTCAGGGCTTTTGCTTAGTGGGCCGTGCAAGCGCTCCAAGACATATCGCCCGCAGCATCGCTGCAGCATCGCTGCGCATGTTGCGCAGGCGCTCTCGCAAAATGCACACATCCCTTCAGCGTATTGGCATCGTATGCCCACTCCCAGAACTCTCCCTTCTGGCAATCTCACTTTCGGCTGCGATTCGAGAATTTTCTCGGCGAGATCCAAAACCTCTTCATCCGTCGTCTCGGCGAGCTTCGCACGCGCAATTGCAATGGCAATCGGGGAGGAGTCGATTCCGTAAGCCTGATGTCCCTTCAGCCGCGCCGCAAAAATCGTCGTGCCCCGCCCGCAGAACGGGTCCGCCACGCGTAGTTTCCTTTTTTCGAAGCGCCCCAGGACCGAGACGGGGAAGGACAGCGGAAACATCGTGTAGTACGGACAGACGGCATTCAGCGCCATGGACGGCTTGCAACGTTCTCGGTCTACAGCCTTGTTCTTGCGGTTCGCCATGACACTGGAGTTCCTATCGACGATCTGATTCTACGGGTTTCTACGACAGTGGAAAGGGGAAATGCACAATACATCCGGTCGGGCTCACCCATCCGGCGAGTTTTTCATCGGTTTCAGATTCGGGATTATGAGGGTTTCGACCAGACCGGAGCTACTACGCGATCCGGATTTCCGTGCACAGAACTTCCCTCAGGTCGACTTCTGACTCCGTGACGTTCATCTCTTACAGGAGGCTCGTACATCATGCACGCGCAGGACAAATGCCGACTAAATCACATCGTGCATCATCTGAGTGAAGTATGAAGGATATCCCTCAGTTCGTCTATGTAGGCGTCAGTATTTGCGCCCGGAGAACAGCGGGACACCATGCTCCCGCCTGAGCGCGTCAGGATGGTACCATCCTTCTCTAAACCTGTTCAGTCTCATGACATTCTTTACAAAATGTCCCGGAACATCCTTTACACTCCCGCGCAAGCGTAAAGCGCGCGGGAGCGTAAACCGAGATGCCTTGGAAGACCATGGATGTACGAGAGCAGCGGGTGCGGTTCGTGGTGGCAGCGATGCGGCGGGAGCGACCCTTAACCGCGCTGTGTGAAGAATTTGGTATATCGCGTCCCACCGGCAACTTGTGGCTGAAGCGATATGAGGAACAGGGGTTGGCCGGGATTGCCGAACGCAGCCAGCGTCCGGCGCACAGTCCGCGACAAACGTCTGCGGAGTTGGAAGAGCAGGTGGTGGCTGTGCGCCAGCGCTATCCTGACTGGGGAGCGCGCAAGCTGCAAGTGCTGTTAGAGCGCGAGGGCATGAGTCTGACGCGCAGCACCATCCATCGCATTCTGTTGCGGCGCGATCTGGTGCATGCGGCGGATCGGCACCCGCAGGCAGTAGAGCGGTTCGAGCGCGCCCAGCCCAACGAGCTGTGGCAGATGGACTTCAAGAGCCCGATCGGGTGCACTCGGCGGAGCGGATCTGGATCAGTTTGTCGACGGGCAGCGCTGACGGGCCGGGATTCTCAGGTGGTTTGTGCTCCGGGCACACAAATTGTGCTGGTGCCCGGAAGAGCATGGCGAGTTGGTTAGCCGTAGTTACTCGAAGAGCAGACAGTGTGAAGGGGACTGGCTAGTCTCCACGGGGACTACGCGACCTTCTTAGCGAGTTGGATGGCGGGCCATTCGACTGGGCCGTTCTGGGTTGGAAAGCGGAGCTGACGATTCCTCAGACCTCTTGCGAGCAGCGCCAGCAGTTGCTTTCGTGTGGCTTTGACCGCCACACCTGCGTATCCAAACCCAGGAAGAGCCTGAATGCGTTTCTGCTGTTGCAATTGGGAAATCAGCCACGAGCCCCATGCCGGCGTGGCGGGCAGGCCATAGTGGCTCACCAGCGAGGACCAGATGAACGAATTGTCGTCGCTGATCAGGAGCAGTTTCCCGTCCGAGGTGGTTTCCGACAACTCCTGAGAGCAACTCACAAGATGCCTCAGCGGCCGTTTACGTCCGGAAACCACGATCGATCCCCGGAAGATTAACGGCTTGTCACCCAGTGAGACGATGCTCTCTGCTCCCGAAGGGTCCATCACCGTGAATGGGTCTCCATTCGCGAAGGCTGCAGCCAGGGCGCCGATCTCCACGTCGCCACCAACAACCGAAACCAAATGAGCTCTGCCTCGCTCCTCCCCCACGAAGGCATCCAGGTAAACGCGGATGTTAGTAGCGGTCTTTTCCGTGCGTCGCTGATAGGCGAGTTTGCCGAATCGTTCATGGGCATTTTTCATGGCAAGAGGTCTCCCGCGGTAGTTCCAAATTGCTTCCGCGCGATCAAGAGCTCGCAATGTTAGTTGACGGGTAACGATGCGATGAGGATGAGAAGGTCTGGTGACCTAGCCCAACCTTCAGATGAGCGGACAGAGGATGTCAGTTGTGGCGCAGCCAATTCTCTCGAGGAAGATCTTTGACCTGCTCGAACTCTTTCTCGTTGTCGGTAACGATGGTGTAACCAAGGGCTAATGTCTGGGCAGCAATTAGTAGATCATTGGCACCAATCGGCCTACCCGCCTTTTCAAGCTGGGCACGCAGCGCCCCATACCTAATATCGGCGGGCGCTTCCAGTGGAAGAACTTCAATGGCACCGAGGACCGCCTGCAGTTGTGCCGTCAGTCGTGCGGACTGTTTCTTGGCGCCGCCATAACGCAATTCCGCAGCAACGATTATGCTCGTGCAAACCTGCGCTTCTCCGATCTTTCGGATGTGTTGCGCTACACGGCCTTGCGGGTTGCGGACCAGGTCGGAAACGATGTTAGTGTCTAGTAGGTAGCGCATCAGAGATCAACCGGATTGGGAGGTGGATCTGAAATCGGAGGAAAGTCCTCGTGGAGGGTCTTCAAGGTTGCTAGAACTGCGAGCAGCGACTTGGGTGGAGTCGGCTCGATAATCAGCCGATCGCCTTCTTTACGGATTGTGGCGTCCTCGCCAGGGAGTTCGAACTCACGAGGAATCCTGACTGCCTGATTTCTGCCATTCTTGAACAGCTTCACATGTCGTTCGGGAGCCATGTCACCTCTCTAGCATATGCCGTAGCATATGCCAATCGGCTGTGCTTTGCAAGCGTCCAGCTTAATTTTCTGAAATATATCCCCAGCCGGATTTAGCTAAGAAGTGGGGGCAAATGTCCACCAGGCAGGTCAAGGAAATAGCTGAGCAGTGTTTGAGGGACACACCATCGGGACGTATGGAAGCGCCCTCAGCGACACGCAAAAAATCCAAACTCTGAGCACGTCTCGCCAGAAATAAGCGCACAAGCCAAGCCCACCGGGAGCGGCAGGCTTGGCGACGATGGCCCTTAAACTTTGCCGTTGGCAGTACCCTACGCTTGCTCTGCGGACAGCACTCGTATTAGTGGTGCTGGGAAGTCCTCGCAGCGGTGCGCATCGAACGCCGCTTGCGCTGAGTGCATGTCCTCACCTTCTGCGTACACCTGATTCCAGATGCAGCGTCCGCAGGTGAAGAGGGTAATACCCTTGGATTCTAGGCGCACACCGCACAGAAAGCGGTCAGGTTCGTCGGGCATCAATGACTCTATAAACCCAAGCTGCAACTGATGGTTTCGTCAGGGCGCTTGATTTACGCCCGACGGCCTCTTTGTGCCGAGTTTGTGAAAGCGATAATTCCGCTATCCATTCTCGCGGAATTCACGAATTCCAACCTTATCAACCTCGTTGACGTACCATCGAGGAGTACCGGCCAAGTTTCGCAGGAAGCTTACTTATCGGGCCACGGATTTAGGGTTTGGGATTTCGAGTTCCAGGACGCATAAGTCCACGGGGTGAGAACTGTTGTGCCATGGGCGATCAGTTTCAACTCACCACAGATGGCTTCCACTTCTACCAGCGGGGTGTCGAGAACGTGTTCGCGGGACAAGCCGACTTCGCGCAACTTGTGAAGCTGTATGGCGATTATGGGCAGCATGGTAGCGATGCAAAGTACTCCCCAGGCCCAATCGTCGAGACTATATCCAAGATTCGCGACGGACGGCCCGATCCCCGCCACATCTCCACCAGCTACGTGGAGCGGTCGAATTTGAGTTTGAGAATGCACTTGCGTCGATTTACTCGTTTAACGAACGCTTTCAGTAAGACAGTCAAGAATCTGAAAGACGCTGTGGCCCTGTACGTGGCCTTCTATAACTTCTGCCGCGTCCACACAACGCTGCGCGTCACGCCCGCTATGCAAGCGGGTTTGACCGATCACGTTTGGAGTTTGGCGGAACTACTACAAACGAGCTAAGAGAGGCACACTGATGCGAAACTTCAAGAACCTAGTCGGACAGAAAATTCTCGTTCTCCTCGTTGACGAAACTAAGGCTATCGGCGTTACAGTTCGCGGTGCCGAAGATGGAGGAGTTTGGGTCGAAGCTGACGAGTGGAACGACATCATTCGTGAATTTAATGGCCCCGAACCATTCGGAGACAACCCGATATTCTTTTTGCCATTCGCTCGAATGCGATTCGCCATGCAGTCCGTTGCCGCGACGGAGCCGAGAGTAAGTTTCGTATAGCTGCCTTGTTGTGGTCTATTTCCGCGAATTCTTGAAACGTCATGCTTGCCTCCAATGAAAAACCCGCCGTCTGGCGGGTTTTGAATTGTTCGATACCAGACCGACAAATTACGGCTGGACGGCATAAACTGTCGCTCAATAAAACTTCCTCACAGAAGGCTGCGACGTGGCCCAGATCAATCCAGTTCCTGACTATCCCATTTTCGAGCATCTTCCTAACTGGAAAAACGCAAAGGTGACCGAATCGTATTGCCTGACTGACCTGCTCCCCAGAAATTAGTCCATCGAAAATGTGACTTCTCGATTTAGTGACCCGCCCCGGGAAACTATGCCGCAGGAGGCTGGAGATTTCGGCCTGCGTAGCTCGGTTAGTGCCGGATTTACCGGCATGATTCGACCTAATGTAATTCAAGTGACGGTCTCCAGCAACAGGTTTGAAGACTTGTTCGTTCTTACCTCTTTATCCGTAGTAGTCGTGCGGTGGGAATGTGGGAAACGCGAAGCGTTTTCCAAGCGGGCGCGGCCCGCGTCATTTCCACCGCTCGTCGTTGCCGCAAACTCAGCAGGGGTTCGATCCCCCAACGACGAGTGGGGGCGATGATAGTTGTAGTCCTGACGCCACAAACGTAACTTGTGGCGAGCATCGCTTAGGGTGAAGAAGACTTCTACGTTCAGGCACTCATCGCGCAACCTGCCATTGAAGCTCTCTATGTAGCCGTTCTCCACTGGCCTTCCAGGTCGGATAAAGTCCAAGTGGACTGCGTTCTGATATGCCCAGATATCCACTGCCTTGCTCGCGAACTCACTGCCGTTGTCCACGGTAATCGACTGCGGTGCACCGCGCTCGGCGACAACCTTGTCCAACACCGCTGCGACTTTCTCCCCACTCAAGGAAACATCCGCGAATAATGCCAAGCACTCTCGCGTGAACTGGTCCACTACAGTCAGCACCCGAATCCAGCGGCCGTCCGCCAAGCGCTGGGCAACAAAATCCATGCTCCACTTCTGGTTGCGTCGTATGGCTGATCCCTGAGGTATCCGCTGCCGCTGTGCCCGTTCTTTGCGCTTGCTGGTGCGCACGATCAGTCCCTCTTCGCTGTACAGTCGGTAGATGCGTTTAGCATTCACAGGCCAGCCCTCCCGCTTCAATAACACGGTCAAGCGTCGGTATCCGTAGCGCACCCGACTGGCCGCCAACTCGCGTAGCCGCACCCGCAGCCCCTCCTGTGGATCACGGTGCTGCTGGTAACGCAGGGTCATCCGAGACATCACAATCAGCCTCGCCGCATGACGTTCACTGAGCCCATGGACTGCTTGCGCCCACTTCGCCAATGCCCGCCGCTGGCGAGGCCTTACAGCTTTTTTGCAACGATCTCCTGCAGAATGTGGCGGTCTAGGGAAAGATCCGCCACCAGCCGCTTCAGCTTCCCATTCTCATCCCGCAGCTGTCGTAACTCGCGCAGCTCGCTCAGCCCCAGGCCGGCGTACTTCTTCTTCCACAAATAGAACGACTGCTGGCTGATGCCATGTTTACGGCAGACCTCCACCACCGTGGATCCCGACTCCGCCTCCCGCAGCACCCGCAAAATCTCTTCTTCCGTGTGGCCTCGCTTTGCCATTCCTGGTTCTCCTCTCCTTGTTCCAGAGAACCACGACAGGCTGTCATCTTTCAACTTCACACTGGCTTAGTTTTCGGGTTTTGGGTCATCTAGCGCGCCCGTGGGTGCGATGGGGATTGTGATGGTCGCTTCTGAGCCCGCCATCGGCGCAGCGATTGAAATCGACGGGGTGTTCATTGGTAACACGCCATCGGCGCCTTCTATCCAAGTCGGAATTAGAACTATTCGCGTAACCAAGCGCGGCTTTGAGCCATGGGAGTGTCAAATCATGGTTACGCCCGGCGGTCGTCAGTCGATTGCGGCCGAGTTGCGGCAGGCGAACTGCGGGGCACTATCGTCCTAGAACCAATCGGAGGCGAACATGCGAAACCCCCACAGCCGCCGGCAAGTCCGCCAGCGGAGGCGTGCCTAGAAATCGTCATCCTACTACAGATAGTAATTGACAACACATCGTCGCAGATGCAAGCTTAATCCCGTTTCGGACCCCCCCAAGGCCACTCGCTCCCGCAACCCTCTCACCAAGCCCGAAAGGAGCATCCCTATGCATCGCCTTTCTGCTTTGTTTGTCGTCTCTTCGTTGTCGTTGGTAGCGCTCGCTTCAGTCGGAAGTCAAGCCGCACAGGCCCAGACGTTCACGGTAATTTATACGTTCACTGGCCAAGCCGACGGATCCCAACCCTTGGCTGGTCTCACTCTCGACCGAGCGGGCAACCTCTATGGGACGACCCAGGGCCCGACGAACCACGGCTCTGCGGGGACAGCCTTTCAGCTGAAACGCACGAATGGCGATTGGGTTCTGAATACCCTGTATGGCTTCGACGTGAAATTCCCCGACGCGCGCGACCCAGAGGCTAGAGTCGTGTTTGGGCCCGATGGCACGCTGTATGGTTTCACCCCCTTCGGAGGATCGGGAAACTGTCGGGGTGAGGGTGTTAGTGGATGCGGTACTGTTTATAATCTGCGGCCCCCCGCAACCGACTGCAGATCCTCTGCCTGCCCCTGGAGGGAAACTGTGCTGTATTCCTTCACTGGAGGTGCGGATGGCGAAAACCCCTACGAGGTTGATCCGGTTTTCGACCGGGCGGGTAACCTCTATGGAACTACGTTAATGGGTGGCTCTGGCAATTTGGGAGTTGTATTCGAACTGACGCCCTCCGGCGACAGATGGACAGAGAGCGTCATTCACGACTTTACCGGCGGCGATGACGGGTGGGCACCCGCCAGCGGAATGATCATCGACAGCGCCGGGAACCTCTATGGGACAACTCAGCAGAATATTTATGGTGGGGGCGGCAACGTGTTTCGTTTAACGCATTCTGGATCGGGCTGGGTACTGACCACCCTCTACTCCTTTCAAGGAGAGGCCGACGGAGAGTTGCCTGGTCCGCTTATTTTTGATCGATCAGGCAATCTCTATGGCGCATGTGTAGCCGGAGGCTCGGGTGATGGCGGGACGGTGTTCGAGCTGATGCCGTCCGGAGGAAGCTGGACCTTTAAACTGCTATACGATGGGATCGGGTCCGAAGGCAATCTCGCCATGGATGCGGCCGGCAATCTCTACGGCGCCTCGCTAGGTGGGGGCGCCTTTAACGTAGGCTCGGTTTTCAAGTTGACACCAACAGGAGATGGCTGGACCTATACCGACCTCCACGATTTCACCGGCTTAGAGGACGGGGCCGATCCGATCGGCGGCGTGACCATGGACGCCAATGGCAATGTGTACGGTACAACCCTTCACGGCGGGTCGCAGGGCGAGAATTGCAGCCTTTACGGCGGCTGCGGGGTCGTCTGGGAGATCACGCCATAACCTTGCCAGTCGTCGCTGGCGATCTGTGTAGCACTGGTGGGTGAATGGCTCCATGGGCCGACTCGCTCTGTTGACAGGCTCCGAGTGTCAATGAGGCAAGATTCTAGAAGTGCCGTCAAGTTGGTGGTATTCGAGACCTTACTAACGGTATTAGCCTCCAAGCCGGAGGAGTCTCGCCATGCGTGGACACCGTTTTCTGATTGCTCTGCTGCTGTGCTTACTAGTCGCCCCAACATGCCGCTCAGTGGCACAAAGTCATGCGCTGCCGCCTCCTGTCGGCGGGATCACCTTCACAGACGTAATACGCCTCTCGCAGGCGGGTCTGAGCGAAAACACGATCATTGCCCAGATCAAAATGCGCCAAGAGCCGTTCAACCTCTCACCTGATGACCTGCTTCAGCTCAAGAGCGCCCAGGTGCCCAACCCCGTCATAGAGGCGATGGTGGGACCGGCGCCTCTATCTGCGAAAGCCCCCGCGGGCACTTCAGCTCCAACGCACTCCCCATCGCAACGCAGCCTTCCAACTGAGGCAGGCATGTACATAGCAGCCGCGAACGGTAACGCAAAGATCCTCGGACAGGTCGTTACTTTTGATCGGACTGGCAGCCTATTTGTTAGCTGGGTGACCGTCGGTATCAAGGCGAGGCATGGAAACGTACAACTGCCGGGAGAACACTCCCAGACTGTGGTTGGAGGGCAGCCGGTCTTCTACTTCATGCCCCTTAAGCAACAGGCCGACGCAGGAGTCGATGCGGGAGACTTGGTTCTGATTCGCCTCGAAGAAAAGGCAAGCCGTAGACAGTTTGAGATTAGCGCCACGGGTGACTGGCGGGCGAGTTCTGGAATCTCGATCACGCATCAAGTTCAACTCGTGCGATCTGAAGAGGCAGAGGGGATTTACAGGGTTACGCCTATCGCCGGACTTTCTAAAGGAGAATATGCACTCTACATAAGGCGCGGCGATGGGTTGTCGGCATACGTGTACGACTTCTCTAGCGATGGCGAGCAGGCGCGCTGAGATGCTTGGCGACAAACCGTCTCGGGCGGTAGGATTGAAAATCTTCGATTCTCAGCGACGAGATCGGTTGGGAGAGATTTCAAAGATCATCCCCGGGGATCAACATTCGCCTCCTCACGGAGGCACGCCGTTCGCGTTCGTACTAGAAGTACTGCGCCCTCCGGAAGATCCCTGGCAAGCAAGATTCGCGGTGTCCGCAAAACGTTCCGCCTCCTCCGGCGAGTTCACGTTGAACCGATACGTCCCACTCGCCGAGTCGATAGTGACTATTTCGCGCCGTTGCCCCACTCGTTTGATCTGGTCGCAGGACCACCTAATGTTCTCTACCTGCGGAAATGCCTCAAATTCGATCCGGTGAGGTGAGATGTACAGCTTGCCCTCTAGATGAAGCGGAACTCCCTTGCTCCCGCCGTCCAATCGGGCACGGAAACTCGAGCCCGATTGCGCGGATGTGCAGAGGCTTAAGATTATGACCAGACCTAACGACAGAAGCTTTCGAGCGGGCATTCGGAATCCTCAGATATAGGAATTGACTGCTTCTAAATGCTCCCTGCCAGGCGGCTCCCTGAACATAAGCCGAGGACGGGAGATTATGCGCTTTAGTGGCCCGCAGAAGCCATCGGCAGCCTATCCGAGAAACTTGAAGCCAGCTTTAATTTTGCGTGAAGATTCGACTACGGGTCGAAAAGTAAGGGGGCCGCCCTCATCTACAGCCCCTCCTGGCTCTCACGGAATGACCCTGCTGAGACATCTGAGAACCATTGGCTAAGATGTCGAAATCCCAAGCGACAGACGATCTACGGTCAATCTCGTTTCTACCGCGAAAATGGAAATTGGCACTGCCTGGTGACCGAGGAAGCATGATACCAACGGGGGATTGCCAACCTTTCCGACGCGGAGTATTCCTTGCTCCATGGCGCGAGCATTCAGGTTCGACGATGCGCCGACACGCGACGAAGAAGAGTCGCAGCACGTTTGCCAAGGCCGTCCCGAAGATCCCGCCCAATTTCTCAAACGGTGAAGTCCTGCAGGTAGCGCCCAGTCTGGCCGGAGAGGGGCTGAGCCCCGTTAGCTCCTCTCAAGCCTTCCGTTGGTTTCGGAGTATACCAGGCCCACCGATGATGCGAAACGCATTCCTAGGGCCTGTGTTCATGCAGCAACGAGGGGTTTTGGGTAGCATCACAAAGTTGCGTTGCCGAACTTCGCGTGACACCAGCAATGGAAGCCGGTATTGCAGATCACGCTTGGAGTGTGAGAGAGTTTCTTTCTTAAGGCGCGTGTCAATCTAGATGCAAGGCCGCCGCTAGAGAAACGTGACCGTTCTCGCATCGGTGACCTAGAACTCCTGAAACGATGTCTTTGGCATCATCCTGTGGAAGGGTGACGCTCTGGCGATTAGACGACCGGAGATTGGCGCTTCCGCAAACCGGGCAGGTTAGGGATTTCACGCTTTGGCCTTTTTCCATAACTTTGGAGGATGCCTCAAGGCCAACACGCAGTCTGTTCAATATTGCACACTCGCCAATTTAGGGCTTCTTCCCGTTTAGGATCATCTTATCTACGGCGATCAGTCGCCGATCCAAGTGAGATTGTTTGCGAGGACCTCCTACGGAAAGCTCGCACCTCTTACCAGGGATTGCGCCGCATGTAGGGCAGGGTTCCTTCAGGGCTTCGGCTTCCATCAAATTGCTGGATTGCATTCGGGCATTGTTGGCCTGACCGAAGGAGAAAGTCTGGTCAATGTTGAACACTTGTTTTCCATCAGCGCAACTTTAGACACTACCGAATCAAGCGGACTTCAACAGCCCACGGTCTTCGCTTTCGCACCCCATCGCAAGGGAACCGCCTGCCCGATAAGTTGGGGCGCAACGTCGCACTGGCACCACAAACACCGGACACTTCCTAGAATGTAATCGCCAGTCATGTAATAAACCGTGTGCCCGTTAGGGCAAATGGCTTCCTTCGTTCCCATCCGAGTCACCTTTCCAGTTCTAGAAACAGCCCAGCTCTCGCTACGGCCACCAGTCCGGCATCAGGTCAGCTTTCTGAGACGACCAGCCAGGAAAGGACAACCGCTCGCGGTACCAATGGGAGAAGGCCTTGCGGGATCGCTGTAAATAGCGCGTTGCGTAACTCTGGCTGCAGCCGGGCCGTCTGATGCGCCAAGGTGGCAATCTGTCCAACAGAGCCTAGACCTCTCCTGATCTGCCCCTAGTGCCGATGCACGAGAACGTGCTTTGTGAACGCTGCGTCGACAGAGGGTTTTTCAGAAGCAAAGAACGGCTGATTGCACACCGAGCAGCGTTTCAGATAGCCGTCGGTAATCAAATGTGGTAGAAGAAGTTTAGCTTTTTCCATGAGCTGAGTTTACGCCTTCACTCCTCTGGCTCATACCGGCGAACGAAGGCCCGTGTTCCGAGGGCTACGCGATGTTCCGGCGTTTGCATCGAGGAACTCCAAGGGATAAGCCAATATAGATTCCCCGTCGTCACCGTGTCTGTGCAACATTGCACACGGTCGCGCATCATGGGCCCGGTATCTAACCTGGCGGCTCTCTCCGGGCGTTCGGTAGCGCTCCAACCCGTGGGGGGCCCAGCGGGCTACGGCACGAAACGGCGACCTTTCGTACACTGAGGTTCGTGAAAAGGGGATTTGAAGATGGATCTCCAGACCAGAGTAGAGGTACAAAAGGTGATCCGTGGAGAGTTCTGGCCGAAAACATCTCCACGGGTGTGCTTGACTTCGTCTAACCCACAGTCTATGCGCTATGTTTCGGGCTGTCCGTCTGGTACCGAACCCAAATAGTGCGAAATTCCCTGGTATTTGTCAGGCACCCGGGCGGGAGTATAAGACACCAGCACGCAAAGGCCCTAGTTTTTCTCGCCTGAAGAGGGGAGCAGTTACAATCAACTGCTCAAGTGCTTTAACTGTTTCGCGAGTAGCGTCGAATTTAGGCGATGCCAGTATTTCCGCGTATATTGAGCGAGCTTATCCTGCATATCGTGTCCGGCGAGTTCGATGGTGACTTGCTCCAGTGCAATCAAATGCGCCCGAACCAGCAATAGATGCCTCTCTTGCTCAATCACAAGCTGAATAAGACCAACGAGTTGCATGTCGCTCAACGGCATAGGCTACCCGATTTTATTACCGTCCTTTCTCCGCCGGAAGAACCTCGTTTCCCTCATCATTCCG
>CAWCCE010000017.1:0-11424 GCA_963793945.1 uncultured Acidobacteriota bacterium
ATGTTCGGCGGGAGGTGCGGCATGTACTCCGCCGTGATCACTTCCGCGCGCGAGCGCATGACCAGATCGCCAAAGCCTTCGGCGAAGGAAATTTCGGCAGGGCGCATCTTGTCACGGCTGCGCGGTCCCCACGCGGCACGCCGCCGATAAGTAGGGCGTATCAGTGTCGGAGAGATAGACCGTGCCGCTCTCCGCACCAAACAGCGTGACCACCTGGCGAAGCGTCAAGTTTAGAATTTCGTCGAGATCGAACGATTGTGCCGCCACCACAGCCATGGCGTTCAGCGCATTGAGTTCGCGATTGCGGCGCCGCATTTCGTCTTCGGCGCGCCGTTTTTCGGTAGTGTCGAGAACAAATCCCTGGTAGCGCTCGATCTTTCCGCTGGAGTCGCGCGTGGCGAAGCTACTCTCAACGGCCAGCAAAATCGTGCCGTCTTTGCGGCGCAGCGTTACCTCAAAATTACGTACGTAAGTATTGGCTTCGATGTCGCGCCGAAAGTAATCGCGCTGCTTGGGATCAACGCAGATTTCGGAATCAAGATTCAGGACCAGCAATTCCTCGCGCTTGCTGTATCCCAGCATGCTCACAAAAGCATCGTTGCAGTCGATCAGCTTGCCCGTCGGATCCGCAACGTAGACGCCTTCCTGTACTTGCTCAAAGAGGAGGCGATATTTTTCTTCGGCCGACCGTCGATCGGTGATGTCCCGAACGACGTGAATCGTTCCTTTTTGCGGGCTGCCTTGTTCCGTATAGGAAGAGGTCGAAACCACTGAGAAGCCACCAAAGCAGGCGTCTGCTCCCTCGGTGAATTCTTCGTCGGCGCCCATAGCGCAGTAGGGGCATCCTTTCCACTCGCCGAATGTATGGGGTAAAGCAGATTCGCAAGTGCTGCCAATGACATCTGCCGCCGCCTTGCCAAGCTGCTCCAGCAATACCTGATTAGCCTTGATAATGCGGAAGTCGGCATCGTGAGCGAGGATGATGTCGTGAACGGAATCGAAGGTATTGATCCACTGCCGCTGTGAGCGGAGCACCTGCTCCAGCAACCGGAAGTTCTCGACTGCAACGGCAAGCTGTTTCGCGCATGCTTGCAAGAAATCCAGTTCTTCGAGAGTCCACTGACGATTTCCCGAACTGCCCAGCATTAGCAGCCCAACGGGCGCCTTGTTGCCGATCACCGGAACCGTGACCAACTGGCGAATCTTCTCGCTCGCCAGGCATTCTTGCGGCTCCTGTCCTAAAGCGCTCGGCTTGCTGACTTCAGGAGCAGAGTGTTCGAGCAGCTTGGAAGTCTTCTCGTTGGCTGGATGGAAGCCGGCGTCGCGAAGGAAATCGGATGAAAGCCCGACCGCATGCGTCGCGACCAGATTGCCGCCTTCGAGCAACCGGAACCATACCGCGCGGACTCGCATCAATGCCGCAATTCCTCGACTGCGCATTTCACCACATTCCCATATTGCTGGGCGCTCGCGACGCTCTCGGTAATCGCCTGCATCGCGAGCAGTCGGCGGGTGCGCGTCCGGGCCTGGTCGAATACAACCAGCAGCATGCTAATCCCAGCGTAATTTCCGCACCGAGATACGCGCCTTTGGGTACGCTATCCGCAAAAGAAGGCCAAGAGAGATGAAGCGTCGGCAGGCAAAGGGCCAGCAGCCAAGCGGAAAAGTCCCAGCGTCTGCGACGGGCTCGCACCAGAGCAACCGACGCGGTCAAAAGTACAATGCGATAGCCCAACTCCAGGGCCATCCGCATCGGAAGGGATCGGGCCACAACAAGACTCTCGCCCCGGCGAAACCCGCCAAGATCGGCGTAATCACCATCAGAGGCACAAGTAGATCGCGCCCTCGGACATAAAGCAACACTGCCGCAGCGAGCAATCCGACGGCGGCAATAAAGGTTGTGTGTACGACGACAAGATCGAACGGCGCAGGTATTTGGCCGGCCAAACAGTGTTCGGCCAGTCGCGAAGCAGTCAGGCTGGTCCAGCCGAGAATCCAAATTTTGAGGTAGTTCTCACGGAAGGAGCGCAGAGCGAGCAGGGACGCACCAAGCAGAATGAGTAAACTCAGTTCTGCTGCTGAAGGCCGGGCAATCCCAAACCTTGCCGCCGAATTCCAGATCGACCAGAGGGCTGCGCTCATCGCATTGCGGACGTAGGTCTTCCTTGCTTTTGAATATCATGCTCGGCTGGATTCTCGATGGAGATTCCGGACAACAATGATTACTTTCGGAATCTCGTGCAAGCGTTACAATCGCCGATAGACTTTCGTGTAACCCCATGGCAGACCGAATCCTAGTAGTTGACGACGAAGAGCCGATTCGCGAAATTGTCGCATCCATGCTCGGCACAGCCGGATATCTCTGCAAACAAGCGGCTTCCGGCACAGAGGCCCTGGCCGTTCTCACTTCCGGGGAGGAATTCGAATTAATGCTCTCCGACTTGATGATGGCTGACCTCGACGGCATTGGCCTCCTGGAGCGAACCAAAGAGAAATATCCGGATATGCCGGTCGTGATGGTGACCGCAGTGCACGACATTTCCGTAGCGCTGGCGGCCATTCGCAACGGGGCCTACGACTACCTTTTAAAGCCGTTTGAGCGCGAACAACTCCTCAATACGGTCAGCCGCGCTCTGGAGAATCGCCGCCTGAAAGTCGAGAACCGGACCTACCAGACCAATCTGGAATCGCTCGTGAAAGCCCGCACCGATCAGTTGCAGGCCGCGATGGTCAGCCTGGAGCGCTCTTACGACATCACCCTTGAAGCTCTCGGCGACGCGCTCGATCTGAAGGACGCGGAAACTGCCGGCCACACCAAACGTGTGACCGCGTTCACCATTGCCATCGCTCGTGCCATGGGCTTGCCACGGGAGCAGATCGCCGTCATCGCGCGAGGTGCTTTCCTGCACGACATTGGGAAGATGGCGATCCCGGACAAGATTCTGAACAAGCCCGCCAAGCTCACGCCGGATGAAACCGTGATCATGCAGGAGCACGCCTATCACGGCTACCAGATGCTGAAGAAGATTCCGTTTCTCGTCGAAGCCTCAGAGATCGTGTATTCGCATCAGGAGCGCTTCGACGGTACCGGATATCCGCGTGGACTGAAGGGCGAGGAAATTCCGCTTGGAGCCAGGATATTTCTCGGTCGCGGACACACTCGATGCCATCACTTCCGATCGCGTATACCGGCCTGCGCAGTCGCTGGCGGCCGCTCGCGCCGAGATCGAGAAGTGGTCCGGTCGACAGTTCGATCCGCAGGTCGTGAAGATATTTCTCGAAATTCCGGACAACATCTGGCAGGATCTGCGTCGAGATATCGCGGCTCAGAGTTACCGCGTCGCTTATTCCGCTGGGGCCAAGGGCTAAATCTGCTCGCGAAGGTGGGGACTTTGCACGGCCGTCATCCATTGAAGGTTTTGCTGTCGGCTGCCGTCTTGTTGACGGCTGTGCTGTCCGCTGCCTGCCTGATCCTGCCCCGTGGACTTGCGGTCGCGGGAGTGAGCGATATCGTGTGCGGAGCCCTTATGCTCTGCGCACTTTTCTCGTTTCTGTGGAATGGGCTGAAATCCTCGGGACGACTGCGCTGGTTTTGGATGCTTCAGGCTGCGGGATGGGTGCTCTGGTTCAGCGATCAGGTCTGCTGGATCGTCTTTGACCTTGTCCTGAAAAAGAAACTTCCGGCCATGTATCCGGCGGACGCGCTACTGTTCCTCGCAGGAGCTCCCATGATCGCGGGCCTGCTCTTGCGCCCGCATCGTCAGACGTCGGAACGAAGCGCCCGACTCGGCCTTTTGGATTTTCTGCTGCTGCTCCTCTGGTGGTTCTATCTCTACGTTTCCTTCGTTGTGTGTTGGCAGTATGTGTCGCCGAATGAAGACAAGTACAACTGGAACTTCGATCTGCTCTCCGGAGCAGAAACCGTTCTGCTTGCCGGAATTCTGCTCCTCTTCTGGAAAGAAAGTTCGGGACTCTGGAAGAAGTTTTATGCCTTCTTCTGCGGCGCCGTTGTCTTCAACGGCATCGCATTTTTTGTCCTGAACCGAGCCATAGAGCAGGGCGTTTATTACACGGGCAGTTGGTATGACATCCCGTATTCGGGGTCTTTCGCACTTTTTAGTGCAGTCGCCCTGCTTGGACCAGAACTTGCGCCTTCCCCGGAGAGCGCCGGAGACGAATCGTACAACTCGGTGATGGCCAGTCTCGCCATGCTGGCCGTGCTTTCCTTGCCCATCCTTGCAGTCTTTGCCTTGGTGGACCCCAATCTTCCGCGCGCGGCCTCGTATTTTCGCGTGCTGGTGACACTCTCCACTATGTTCATGATGGCGTTTCTGATCTTTATCCAGCATCGCCGTCTGAATCAGGAATTGCGTCACGCCAACGTGGTTCTTCAGGAAGCCTCGCTCACTGACCCCTTGACTGGCCTGCGTAACCGCCGCTATTTTTCCGCCACGATCGAGGCGGACGTAGGCCAGGCCCTACGCTCGCACGCTGACCAGCACGATGCGCATACACGCGATCTTGTCTTCTATCTGATCGACGCTGACAATTTCAAAGAAGTGAATGATGAGCACGGCCACGACATCGGAGACCAAGTTCTCATTGAAATGGCACGGCGCCTGAGTTCTTCGATTCGCCATTCCGATGTGCTCGTTCGTTGGGGTGGGGAGGAGTTCCTCATCGTGTCCCGCTATACCGATCGCTCCGAAGCAGAGTTGCTGGCACAGCGCGTTCTATCAGCCATCGCGGACACGCCATTCCCGACCGCGCCCAACCAGACCATCTTCCGCACCTGTTCCGTTGGATGGGCCGCGTTTCCATGGTATCCGGAGAACCCTCGAGCGGTGGGATACGAGGAAGTGCTGACCCTGGCGGATCGTGCCCTGAATAAAGCCAAGCAGTCCGGTCGGAACCGCGCCGTGGGCATGTTTCCCGCTAGCGGGAAGGTTCCAGCCACTACGGTCGCCGGCTTGCATTCCACGAGTGTCCAGGTCGATCTGCTTGCGGTAGCTGGCCCCCATCCTGCTTCCTAGCACCCAGACGCTCCACTCCGAAGCACGACATGGTTAACATGGGATAATCCCTCGGAGGCAGATCATGAAATCCGCACGCTTCTTGTCTCTCGTGCTCCTGGTTGCGCCCGTTACGCTTGTTGCCCAGGAGCACCCAACGGTCAATGCGCAACCGAATACGGTTTTCGTTGGTGCCGACGGAAAGTACGAATCCGCTCCCGACACCGCGCAACTGCAATTCAATGTTTCCGTCCAGGATGAGACTCCGCAGGCCGCATACCAGCATGCCTCCAAGGACGTTGAGCAGGTCCGGCAAGTGCTGCGCGCAAACGGCCTTGATCCTAAAAGCGCAACAGTCGGCTTCCTTTCAGTCCAGCCTGCCTACGAGTACAAACCGAAGCAACACATCGTCGGGTATCGCGTCACCACCGACATCACCCTCAAGCTTAAAGATTTTTCGAAGGTCGGGCCGATCACGCAGCAACTCGCCGATGCAAATGTAAGCGAGACGCAGACCGCGAGCTACATCCTCGAAAACATGGATGAAGCTAAGAACCGCGCCGTTGAAGACGCATACCGGCGCGCAAAGAACTCCGCCGACACTATCGCTCACGCCAGCGGGCGGACACTGGGTGAGCTCTCTTATGCATCCGTGGACACATTTGAAAATGTGCACCCGCTAATGGCTCGTATGGCACGTCCCACGGCGGCGATGGCCAATGCAGCGCCGGCACCGACCGAAGATTTCACTCCGCAAACCGTTACCGTCACGGCGCATGTGAATGCTCTATTCAACTTGAAGTAGACGGATGCCGATGCCTGCCCGGACCGCACAATATTGGATCGAGCGGCTCAAACTTGATCCGCATCCGGAGGGCGGTTATTTTCGCCAGACCTACCGTTCGGACGTTCTGATCGCGCACGAGGCCCTGCCTGCCGGATTCAAGGGCGAGCGCGCTGCCTCGACCGCGATCTACTTTCTGTTAGAAGGGATGAACTTCTCCGCCTTTCACCGGTTGGAATCCGATGAAGTATGGCATTTCTACGTTGGCGCTCCGTTAGTGGTTCACGTGATCGATCCGAACGGAAAATACAAATCGATTCTTCTGGGAAATGATCCGGAGTCAGGCGAAGTGCTGCAGGGTGTCGTGCCCGCCGGAAGCTGGTTTGCCTCGCATGTCGCCGACTGGAAGTCGTTTGCCGTGGTCGGCTGCACGGTGGCGCCGGGCTTCGATTTCGCGGACTTCGAGATGGCGAAGCGCGAGGAATTGATAGAGCGCTATCCGAAGCATCGAGAGTTGATCGGGCGCCTGACGCGCTAACTACTTCGCGGCGACGGCTTTCTTCGGGAACATTTCGCCTATCCGCCGGATCTGCGCCCCGACTCCCTTTAGCTTTTCCTCAATGTGCTCGTAGCCGCGGTCAATGTGATACACCCGGTCGATGATGGTCTCTCCGTCGGCGACCAGTGCCGCCAGGACGAGCGATGCCGAAGCACGCAAATCGCTTGCGAGAACCGCTGCCGCGCTGAGTGGAGTCTTCCCGCGAACCACAGCCCGTCTTCCTTCAATCTTGATGTTCGCGCCCATGCGAACGAGTTCCTGCGCGTGCATGAATCGGTTCTCAAAAATGTCTTCTGTAACGATCGAAGTCCCTTCCGCTTGCGTAGCAAGAGCCATAAATTGCGCCTGACAGTCCGTGGGGAACCCAGGGTGTTCTTCCGTCGACATGTCGGCGGCGCTGAACGGATTGTCTCCCATAACTCGCACAGCATCAGCCGTTGCTTTCGTCTTCACCCCAGCCTCGTGCAGCTTGCTGAGCAGAGCACCCAGGTGCGAAGGGTCGCATCCGGCAATGTTGAGATCCCCTCCGGTCATCGCTCCGGCGATGATGAAGGTGCCGGCTTCGATCCGGTCTGGAATGATGCGGTGCTTCGCGCCTTTCAGCTTGCTCACGCCCTTCACACGGATCTGCGCCGTGCCCGCGCCTTCGATCTTCGCTCCCATCTTGTTGAGCAGGTCGGCCAGGTCGGCCACTTCAGGCTCGCGCGCACAATTTTGCAGAATCGTTTCGCCCTCGGCTAGAGTCGCGGCCATCAACAGGTCTTCCGTACCCGTTACAGTGATCTTGTCGAATACAATTTCCGCGCCCTTCAGACGAGTCGCGCTAGCTTCAACGTAGCCGTGATCCTGCACGATTTTCGCGCCCAGCTTTTCCAATCCCTTGATGTGGAGATCGATCGGCCGCGCTCCAATTGCGCAACCTCCAGGAAGCGAGACTCGAGCATGACCGCAGCGAGCCACAAGCGGACCGAGCACGAGCGTTGACGCACGCATCGTTTTCACCAACTCATACGAAGCCTCCGGTGCAGCCAGATTTGCGCAATGAATCGTGGTCCGATGCTGGGCGCGCCCATAGCCGAGTTCCACGTCGGCACCCATGGCCGCAAGCAAATTGCGCGTGGTCTGAATGTCGCGTACTTGCGGGATATTCTCGAGAATCACCGGCTGATCCGTAAGCAACGCGGCCGCCATGCAAGGAAGCGCGGCATTCTTCGCCCCGCTGACGCGCACCGTTCCGAGCAGCGGCTCCCCGCCGCGTATCACAAATTTATCCATGAAGGATTCCTTGGCTCGATTGTAACGGGGATTGGGATCGCTGATCGTGACTCGGAGGGAACGGACGTACAGGGACTTCGGAAGGTCAAAGGCAATGGCTTCACCACAGGTGACACAGGGGAATCACACAGGGAAATCCCCACCCTCGGAGTGACGAGGGTAGGTTTCCACGGTTGAATCAGGGAGTGATTTTGAAGGCCAATCCGCAGCCGTTGGCCCCTTGCCATGCGGTCCCATAGACGGTTCCATTGCTGCTGACGTAGAGCCGGCCGCGAGGACTGAATCCATCGCTTCCGCCGGTGAAGCTATGGAGGAGGGTTATGTTTCCGGAAGTATCCATCTTATAAACGGCTCCTAGGTTATTCAGCCCGCCCGTAAAACTTGCGCCGTAAAGGTTTCCGGCGGAATCGCGGGCCAATGGTCCGCTTGGAATGGACGCGTCGGAAGGGCTACCTTCAAAGGTGTGGGTGGTGGTGAGAATGCCGCTTGTATCAATCTTGAAGATGGTGCCGCATCCTGAGCCCGAGCAGACATTAAGGTCGCCACCTTCAGAAGTTGTGCCATAAAGGACTTCACCAGGGGCAAACGTGAGGTCCGAATCCGGGGTGTCGCCGTTGGGGCCGCCGAGGTCGAACGCGTACAAGACGGTTTTGTTTCCTGATGGGGAAATCTCAAAAACTTGTCCGCCACCGATGAAGGTTTGCCCGTCCTGGTATGAGGTATCGCCGTAAAGATTTCCGGCGGAGTCCATGACGAGTCCCGCATACGGGTCTTGGCCGTCGTTCCCACCTTCGAAGCTGTGGATCACGGACTCGTGTCCCGTGTTATCGATCTTGAAGACCGTACCGCATCCGTTGAGACCTGTAGTGCAGGAGATGTCGCCTCCTCCGAACGTAGTGCCATACAGATTGCCCTTTGTGTCTCTTAGCAAGTCCGAAAAGAGATACCCGCCGTCGGAGAGTCCGGTAAAGGCGTAGACGACGCTCTCTTTGCCGGCTGGAGTGATCTTCCAGACTACGCCGGCGTCGGATGGGCCGCCGTTGGAAGTGGTTCCGTACAGATTTCCGGCCGCATCCCGTATCACGGAGGCTCCCGGTAGTCGACCATCGCTGTTTCCGCCAACGAACGTATGCAGCAGGGTGAATTTTCCGGCGGGAGTGATCTTGAATGCTGTGCCATCACCGGCGCCGCCGCCGCCGTTTGTCGTCGTTCCGTAGAAATTACCGTCTTTCCCTCGCACAAGGCCGGAAAAGGGGACACATCCATCAGTGTCATTGAAGGTGTGAAGAGAAGTCAGGGTTTGGCTGAACGCGGGAGTTGTGCATGCTGCGAAGAAAAGCAGACTCGCAGCCGCAGTGCGACAGAGTGAAATGGAAGGCAACATCGAGTTCTCCTTGGCCATGGCGAGCACGCCAGAAATAGAGTTTGGGGCCTGGAGCAAAACGGGGAGGGTAAAGCGCAGGCATCATATGACAGGTTGGGTTAATTCGCAAGCGTGGGAAACCGGGAGAGTGAGTTCTTGAAAAGATGACCGTTCGTATTCCTCAAGTTCTACTTTAATGAAGCGGCAGTGATGGCCTCTCGCACATGGCCCTTGCTCTTTTTTAAGGCAGCTGACGCCCTGGAGCGAGTGGCGCCGGCGGCGAGCATCACGACCGCGACCGGTGTGCGATTGCCGCTTTCTTTCAACGCCCGGGCTGCCGTTTCGTGATCGGCTCCGGTGGCTTGTTCGACGATCCGAATCGCTCGCTGAACCAACTTCTCATTCTTCGTCCATACATTCACCATCAGGTTCCCATAAACGTAGCCCAGTCGAACCATCGCCCCGGTCGAAATCATATTGAGGACCATCTTGTGCGCTGTCCCGGCTTTCATGCGCGAAGAGCCCGCAAGCACCTCGGGACCAACTTCCGTCACGATGGCAAAATCGGCGGCTCGTTCGAGCGGAGAGTTGCGATTGCACGTGAGGGCAATCGTACGGGATCCTCGCCGGCGCGCGTACTCAACGGCAGCGATGGTGAACGGAGTTCGTCCGCTGGTCGCGATGCCAAGCACGACATCGTGTTTGCCTGGCTTCCGCTTCTTGATCTCCGCCACTGCCAGGGCCGTATCGTCTTCGCTGGCCTCGGTCGACGCACCAAGAGCCTTGGGGCCGCCGGCCATAACGAACTGCACGGTGCGCGGATCGGTATTGAATGTTGGAGGAATCTCTGACGCGTCGAGCGCCCCGAGTCGGCCACTTGTTCCCGCGCCAACATAGATCAACCGCCCCCCTTCCCGCAGTCCCGCCGCGACCACGTCAATCGCTCGTGCGATCTGCGGTAAGGCGCTCCGGACGGCGGCGGCTACGGTCGCATCCTCTTCGTTCATCAGGCGTGCGATTTCGAGCGACGACATGCGGTCCAGATCGCCGGCGGCCGGAAGAACCTGTTCGGTAGAGAGTTGACGAAGGTCAGTCTTCGCGATTCGCGAGCCAGTCAAATCGAGCACCTTTCAGTTGAATCAAGATTCGGTCACTTAAGAACTTGTCATTCTAAATGTTCAGCACGCGAGATGACCTGTGGATCAAGCTATTTCCGCGATCGCGCCATTTATCGAAGAGCTTCGACGACCGCGTCGTGGAATTTCGGGCGAACTTGCTTGATCGCTTGATTGGAGCAGTCCGGCCAGGTACGGTTCGTCAGAAGTGTGACCGAAAGCTGGCGATCGGGATCGATCCACAACGAAGTGCCGGTATAGCCGAGGTGCCCGAATGATTTCGGACCAAAATATTTCCCGGATTGTGAAGGACTCGAAGGTGTGTCCCATCCCAGCGCACGAGAAGTCCCAGGAGGATCCGTCTGACGGCGAGTAAAGAGTTCCACCGTTTCTGCGCGCAGAATCGGGCTTCCTCGCTGCAGCATGGCGTGAGCGAAGTGAGCAACGTCCTCGGCGTTTGAGAACAGTCCTGCATGCCCAGCCACGCCGCCGAGCACGAAAGCGTTCTCGTCCTGTACCTCACCCTGGATGATTCGGTTACGGAATGTGCTGTGCGTTCCGGTACTTGGTGTCGTTGCTGAGAAAGGGCCTTCTCTCTCATCTGCGGTCGGAGGAATCAGCGGCCATCGATCCATCGCTGGGTTAAATGTTGTATTCGTCATTGCCAAAAACCT
This sequence comes from uncultured Acidobacteriota bacterium, assembly GCA_963793945.1. Lineage (GTDB taxonomy): Bacteria > Acidobacteriota > Terriglobia > Terriglobales > Acidobacteriaceae > Sulfotelmatobacter. Next base: position 10,783 of record CAWCCE010000017.1, read on the forward strand.
GAAGACTTCGCGCTTGGAAAACTTGTCTAAAGTCTCTTCGGCGATCCTCTCCAGCGCTGTGGCAAGAATGATGAATCCGATGTCGCTGTACTCCGCGCGCGATCCGGGATCGACGGCAAGCGGTGTCGAGAACGCGAGCTTGAGCAGTTCATCCCGAGAACTGGTTTTTAAGAACAATTTCTCATAAGCGGGAAGGCCCGAGGTGTGCGCCAGAAGCATCCGGAAAGTGACCTGTCGCCGTCGAGCCTCGTCACCATTCACCGAATCCGCTAAGAACTCGGGCGCGGTCTCCGCGATTGGCACGTCCAATTCCAGCAAACCGCTCTCGTAGAGAATCATGGCCATGGTCGTAGTCGCAACGACCTTGGTCACGGAGGCTACGTCGAACAGCGTAGAAGGAGTCGGTTCGAGGCCTTGTTCATATTGGAAGCGCCCAAAAGATTTCAGCGCAACCAGCCTGCCTCCGTGCGTTACTGCGATCGAGGCAGCAGGGAAGGCCCTCTCATCAATCGCAGCTCGAAGAATCGAGAACGCTGACGAGAACTGCTCGTCTTGATGGTCATAGGCCGGTTCGAGAGTCGAAGGGTTAGTCAGGCGTCTGCACTTTCCATGAAACTCAGGCTCTGAGCGGTTTATAGCAGA
>CAWCCE010000018.1:0-212026 GCA_963793945.1 uncultured Acidobacteriota bacterium
CGCTCCCATTATCATCTGTATCATTTGATCTCCGTCGGCAGCTTGTTGATCACTGCCGCTCCTGCCTTGCTCACCACTTCGTCCTGGGAATCCGTTCCTCCGGAACAACCGATTGCGCCGATGATATCGCCCTGGTCGATCAGCGGAATACCGCCTCGAGACGCAATGATTCCATCGAATGCGAGCAGATAGTTGAGATGCATAAGGTTGATACCATCCTCGAAGACCTTTGTTGGCCGTCGGAAGGTCACGGCTGCTCGCGCCTTGTGTTGAGCAATTTGAATGGAGGCGAGCATCGCACCATCCATTCGTTGGAAGGCAACTAAGTTGCCACCGGAATCGGCTACCGCTACGTTCATTTTCCAATTCCGCTTCTTGGCCTCTGCCACAGCGGCCTGAATAACCGCCTGGGCTTGCTCCAGTGATACAGGGAGCCCATAAGGCACATCGAATGGTATTTCGTCTGGGATGAAATCAAGGGGATTCGACGAGGGCGGCGCTTCGACGGCGATTTCAGCTGTGTTGCTTGGCATAACTTTCCTCCGAAAAGCTTGGAAGTCTTGACAACCCTTTGGCTGCCATGAGCAGATACGTGAGTTACAACCAGCTAGTATCCGAGCCGATCAGTCCTTTCCGGCAAGTTGCGAGTTGGCCATCACTCGTAATACGCCGGCAACTTCTTTTGCGCGTCGCTTTGGTGCTGATCGTGGTTAATCCAGAGCTGCGCATGTTCCTTCGCCATGACCGCCGCTATCTTGTCCATGGACCGCAGTGAGGCCTGCTTGTTCCAGTTATTGTCGGGGACGTAGCGATGTTCGAAGCTTGTCTGAAAATGCACAACATCGCCGCTTAGAATTACCGCTCCAGTTTTAGGAAGCCTCACGAGCAAAGATTGATGGCCGGGCGTGTGTCCGGGCGTGGACAGCAGCACGAGGCTCCCGTCGCCAAAGATATCGTAGTCGCCGTTGACGAGCTTCACCGGGTGCTTCTTGTTAAAACCGACTGTGTCTTGCCGGCTTCCAGCCCATTCGTACTCGACCTTCTGTACAAGCATGACTGTGTTGGGAAACATTTCGATATTTCCCGCGTGGTCCGGGTGGCTATGTGACACGGCCATCAGCTTGATGTCCGAAGGCTTAACGTGTATCTCTTCGAGCTGAGCCGCGAGCGTGATTGGTTTACGCCAGATCGGGCCGGTGCCGGGCCCCCACTCATGAAACACCTCCTCGTGATTAGGCAGTTGCGCCACAGCATCATCGATGCCCGTGTCCCACAGAACCCAGCCCTGGGTGTGGTGGATGAGGTAGCAATGGCCCGGAAAGCCGACGGGCGTTCCGACATTGACTCCCGGTGTCCAACGCGATTCGTCGGGCCCACTGCCGTCACCGCAGTCGATCACATAGAGCCGGTCTACTCCGGACTTGACCTGCGGGTTGGGTGCGGCGGAAATTCGCACGCCGGGGGTGGCGGTCGCCAGCGCCAAGACCGCAACTGAGAAGCCCAACGTAACATTTGCTTTCATGAAATCCTCCATCCGAAATCTGATCGAAGTGGGCAGATGACCATCCAGTTCCGGGCTACAGCTTTAGAGGCGGCCCCAGGCGCTTGAGGCCGATTAAGGTTGGAGTCCGTCCGCCATCCACTTGGCGAATAATTCAATGCGAGATAGCTGCCAAGGACCTTCTGCTCTTGGCGGCGGTGGTGGCATTACGGCCCCGCCGATTCCGCGGATGCGATCATAGATCGCGGCAGCGTGCTTTTTGACGTCATCGTAACTTCCCAGGTTGAACGCCTTGCTCATACCTTGAATGGCGCGCTCCGTAAAGAGTGGGCGAATGTCCGTTTGGAAGCTCGTTTTTGTCATCACGCCTCTCGGGTATTGGGTTCATTCGGCCACAACAAAATGGTCTGCACAATTGGACGATGGTATTGCCCATACTTTCGTATCAACTCCAGTGTCTTCACGAATGAGGTGCCGGATGCTGGATATGAGATGTGGTCGATACCAAGGTCCAATTGTTTTAGTCCCGTCGCCCGTGGCTTAATGGTGGGTCTTCGAGATGCATGTTGATCGAGCTTAGAATTGTTTGTGAAGGAGAACACGCCGTGAAGAAGCGCCTCGAATCGCTGTACCGGAATCTTCTCAACGGCAAGCTGCCACATAACCTAAGTTGGGCCGAGGCCGTCGAACTGGTCGAGCATCTGGGTCAGGTCCAACCGCACGGCAACGATGAATTTGTGTTCGTCGTCAACGGCCAAAGCGTCTTTTTCAAGAAGCCGCATATTCATGATCTTGGGGTGGAGGAAGTTTCCCGGCTGCGTAAATTCTTGAAGGAAGCGGGACCGGATACGCATAAATCAAGTGTGCAGGCGGAAGAACCGGCCCAACCCGGCCGGATGATTGTCGTGATCGACCACCACGCCGCCCATGTTTACCAGGATTTGGGCGGAAGCCGTCCGGCGGACGAACGCAAGGTGCAACCTTACGATCCTTATCATTTCCATCATCATTTGATTCATCGAAAGGAAGCCCACTACCGCGGCGAGCGTGTGCCCGAAGAGGATTCGTTTTATGAGGAGATCGCTAAAGACATCACTCCGGCGAGTGAGATCGTCCTCATCGGTCATGCCACTGGAAAAAGCAACGCCGCCGAGTTCTTGAAAGAATATTTGAAGACCCATCACCCCGAAATCTCTCAACGGGTTATCGCCACTGAAAATGCAGACCTCTCGGCGGTGACTGAGCCGGAAATAGAGGCGCTAGCGAAGCAGCACATGATCGCAGCCGCCTGATTGGTTGTTGGAACTCACGTCTATCGCACCGGTTTCCGCCGATACATAGGTATTGCCGATACCATCGTCCAATTGATTCATCCAGATGCTTCTGATTGAATTTGGTTCGCAATGCGGACTTACCGCAAGGTGTGGGGGAGTTTTTGTTATGGGTCGCATCCTTGGCACAGCGAAGCCGGGTTTGGACAGGGTGCAATGATTCGGCGCATTGCTGTCGCGGTGGTTGCGCTGGCCTTCCTCGGACTGCTGGGTTTTTCCTTGTTGTCCTCGCGAGCAGCTATCGCCCCCATTGAGCGCCCGAACCCCGCAAGCTTCACCGCCGAGTCAGTCGCCGAAGGAGAAGTTATCGCGGCGGAGGGACACTGTGTGTCTTGCCACATCCGGCCGGGCGGACAACCATTTGCTGGCGGGTATGGCGTGAACACGCCATTCGGGATCATCTACGGAAGCAATATCACACCTGACCCGAAAACTGGCATCGGTGGGTGGTCACTCGAGGCGTTTAGCCGCGCCATGCGCGAAGGCGTTTCACGAGACGGGTCTCATCTCTTCGCTGCGTTCCCGTTTAACGCTTACACCGAGCTACAGGAAGATGATGTCAAAGCACTGTACGCATATCTGATGACCCGGCCGGCGATAAACGCTACGGTGCCGCCGATGACGGTTCCGTTTCCTCTCAACGTCCGCTTCCTCCAGGAAGGATGGAAGATTCTATGCTTCAGAAGCGGACGCTACCGGCCAGATCCGGCAAAAGACGCCCAATGGAATCGCGGAGCCTATCTGGCCCAGGCGGTCGTCGATTGTGGGGGCTGTCATACCCCGCGCAATGCGCTCGGCGGTGAAAAGCTCCGAGATGCCTACACAGGCACCGTGGTCGACAACTGGATTGCACCACCGCTCACCGAGGCCAACCCATCGCCCGTCCCGTGGACGCAAGAAGAGTTGTTCAGCTACCTGCGCACCGGAGTAGATCCACTGCACGGAGCGGCCGCCGCCACGATGACTCCGATCATCCGCGACGGCCTGGCCCTTCCCGTTGTCCCGGATAGCGATGTTCGCGCTATCGCCCTCTATATCAGCGACATCGACCACGCAGGCGTGCGTATGTCTAACGTCGAAGCAGCAACGACGGAAGCGCTGCAGAATTCATCTCTTGGTAGCGGCCAAGAGTACGACCCCGACGCCAACCTCTATGCCTCCGCCTGTCTTTCGTGCCACTACAACACCGGCAGAGTTCCACCTCCTGCCCGGCCGGAATTAGCACTTAACAGCGCGCTCTCGTTGCCCGAACCGACCAATTTTATTCAGGCCGTGCTGAGGGGCATCGGCAACACGGAAGGTGCGCCAGGCCTAGTCATGCCCGCCTATGCCTCGTCTTTCACCGACCTCGAGGTGGCCAGACTCGCGGCTTATCTGCGTCGGACCCGCACGACGCGACCACCATGGACCGACCTGGAAAACAAGGTATCTGCTGTCCGCCGGGAGTTGACGGCATCGCACTGACAGAATGAGAGAACAGGGGGCATGCGATTATGACGACATTCAACCTCAATGGTCGCGCCGTTTCGGTGCACAGTCCGGATGACGCCCCCTTGCTCTGGGTGATTCGCGACGAGCTTGGTCTTACAGGAACCAAATTCGGTTGCGGGATCGGCATGTGTGGGGCCTGCACTGTGCATGTGGAGGGCCGCGCCACTCGATCCTGCATCACCGCGGTCGGCGCGGTCGCCGGCGCCAAGGTGACGACGATCGAGGGGCTCGACCCTGAGGGCAGACATCCACTACAGACTGCCTGGATCGAGTTGCAGGTTCCTCAGTGCGGCTACTGCCAGTCGGGACAGATCATGCAGGCTGCCACTCTGCTGAAGGATTATCCAAATCCCACCGACCAGGACATCAATGCGGTCATGGCTGGAAGTCTTTGTCGCTGCATGACGTACCTGCGCATACGCAAGGCGATCAAACTGGCGGCAGGGAGAATGCTAGAAGGAGCGACCCATGGATAGCTTGTCTGCTCACGGACTCCGGGGCTCTTACGACCCGTCGCGCCGCGGCTTCCTGATCACGATGTTAGGAGCTGGCGTGATGCTCGGGTATGCTCGGTGCGGCCTCGCGGCAGTGGAAGGAATCGTCTCGGGAGCGCAACGGGCAAGCAGCGCCAGCGAACTGTTCGAACCCACGATCTGGTATGGCATCGATCCCGGCGGGGAAGTGACTATCAACATCAAGCGGGCCGAGATGGGCCAGCATGTCGGCACAGCGCTCGCCCGCATCGTAGCCGACGAGTTAGAGGCCGACTGGGGAAAGGTTCATATCATCACAGTCGACTCCGATGCGAAATGGGGCGAAATGGTCACCGGCGGCAGTTGGTCGGTGTGGCAGAGTTTTCCGGTGCTCAGCCGGGCGGGTGCCGCGGGCCGTCTCGCTCTGATTGAAGAAGGCGCCAAACTGCTCGGCGTTGGTACGGAGAGTTGTACGGCGCGCAAGGGTGCAGTGCATGCGACCGGAAGGTCGATCCTGTATGGCGATATCGTGGCGCGCGGCAACCTGGGGCGCACCTACACGCCCGAGCAATTGAACAAAATTCCGATTAAAGCACCGGCTAATCGCCGGCTGATCGGGAGAGATACATTGGCGCTCGACGTTCCATCGAAGGTGAACGGTAAAGGTCGCTATGGCCTTGATGCCGTGGTCGAGGGCATGATCTACGCCCGTCCGAAAATCCCTCCCACACGGTACGACTCCAAAGTCGTCTCGATTGAAGACTCGGCGGCGAAGCGTGTGCCCGGCTATATTCAGAGCCTTGCTCTAGACGATCCCTCGGGCACAGCGCCAGGCTGGGTCATGGTCTTTGCGGAGTCGTTCACGGCGGCCAGCCGAGCGGCCGATCTTGTAAGAGTCAAGTGGAGCTCGGGCGAGGCAGCTCACCTATCCGAGCAGGACCTCCTGCGGCGCGCGGCCGAACTGATTGCAGATCCGAACGGAGGCGCGATGGTCGTCGACGACCCAGGAGTGGACACGGCTTTCAGCTCGGCAAAGCAGAAACTCGAGCGCGCCTACACCACCAGCACCGTGATGCATTTCGCGCTGGAGCCAATCAACGCCCTGGCTTTTGAAAAGAACGGCGTTTTCGAGATCCATACAGGAAATCAATGGCAGACAGCGATCTTACCGGTCTTGGCCAAGGCTCTAGGCCGTAGCCAAGAGAAGATCGTTCTGCGCAGCTATTTGCTTGGTGGAGGTTTCGGTCGTCGCCTCGATGGTGATTACGCCGTGCCGGCTGCGCTCGCCGCCAAGGCCGTAGGCAAGCCTGTGAAGATGGTCTGCACTCGAGCCGATGACATGCGCTTCGATTGTCCGCGATCGCCCTCGATGCAAACTCTGCGCATGGCCTTTGGAGACGGCGGGCAAGTGACGGCAATGGATCATCATGCGGCAGCGGGCTGGCCTACGGCCGCCATCAATCCGGCATTCATGCTCAAGGATGCCAGAGGTGTTCCGTTCGATGCTTTCGCCATTTGGGGTGCCGATCATTGGTACACGGTTGGAGCCCATCGGGTTCGCGCGCTGCAAAATGATCTAGCAAACCGGTCATTCCGGCCAGGTTATCTGCGCTCGGTGGGGGCGGGCTGGACCAACTGGGCTGTCGAAAGTTTCATGGATGAAGCGGCTCATGCGGTTGGGGTGGATCCTGTGGAGTTTCGACTGCGCTTGCTGAATGGCGTCGGGCGTAACTCGGGATCAGCGCCGAATGCCGTGGGCGGCGCGCGTAGGCAAGCGGCAGTACTTGCACGAGTTGCCGAGAAAGCCGGATGGCGTAGCCCAATGACCAACGATACTGGGCTTGGAGTGGCGACGACCTTCGGCCAGGAGCGCGACATGCCCACTTGGCTTGCCTGCGTTGCTCGTGTACGGGTGGACCGCACCAGCGGTCAAGTCACGGTGGAGAAGCTGACGCTCGTCATCGACGCCGGTACTCTTATTCAGCCGGACAGCGCTACGGCTCAGGTTGAGGGCGCTGCGCTGTGGGGATTAAGTATGGCCCTGCATGAGGGCTCAGAGTTCGTGGAAGGCCAACCCAAGGACACGAATCTCGACACCTATACGTTGCTCCGCATGGGCGACGTACCCGAAGTCGAGATCGAGTTTCTGGCAAGCACGGAAACACCGGTCGGCCTCGGTGAGGCAGCAACGACCGTGGTCGCACCTGCGATTGGGAACGCGATCTTTGCCGCCTCAGGTGCACGTCTTCGTCATTTGCCAATTCGTCCCGAAGCCGTGCGACAAGCTCTCACGCATCGGGCTTGACTCGTGACTCTTATCGGGGTCCACGCGGCTTTTGCTGCTTCGCCTTCCACGCTGCCCATCGCGCCTTCTGCGCGGCCGCAATCTTCCCCTGAGCACCTGACCAAATAAGAACCATCCTTCGAAGGGTAGGCCAGCACCCATCGTAAATGATCCCGATTCGAGCAATTGATCCCGAATCAGTCGCTCCCAGAATTTGGTTTACAACCGGCCTGTTTTGGCTCAAAACTGGACCATAAATGGACCGTCATTGGATCATGAATACTAATGTCGTGTGCTTGCATCGAAAAAAACTGCCCACAACTGACTGATAGGTCGAGCCTTGTTGCAGAATCAATGCGACAGCTCAAAATGGCACACGGCTTTCACACGGCAGAGGCCGGACGAACGAAAACATCTCTTCTCCCGCAACATTGCCGACCACAACACATCCCCAGTCAGTGCAGTTCAATGGTAGACGCCAAGTCCCTATGGGCTGCGCTCTACCAGACGTTAAACCTAATGCATGCTCAGGGTTACGAATATCGAAGACTATCTATATGGGAAGCGGCGAATCGATGTGACGGATGAACAATGATGGGTAAATACTTGATTTCAATTGATGTGGTGGCCAGGGACGGAGTTGAACCGCCGACGCCAGCCTTTTCAGGGCTGCGCTCTACCACCTGAGCTACCTGGCCACGTTCCGAAACCCGCAAACTGCGGGCTGCGAGGATGTTCCGCTTCAGCTTTTTTGCGGCGGGATCAGCGACGAACCCTACAGAAGCGTGCGGGACGATTGATTATAGCAACCGTCCCGATTTCCCTCAACGCTGCTCCGCATCTGCCAAGGATTCGCGCGCAACCAGCAAACGGAACAGACGAAAACCGCGCTCTGCCTGATTCTACTCAGCACGGGCCCGTGACAAAAACTTTACGCTGCGAAGCCTTTTACAAACTCCACCAGGCTCCGAAGTGCGATCCCTGACGGCCCTTTCGCGATCCACGGCTTCTGATCTTCCATCCACGCGGTCCCTGCGATGTCGAGATGAATCCACGGCGTCTCCTCCGCGAATTCTTTCAGGAACATCGCCGCGGTGATGGCGCCGCCCCAGCGTCCGCCGGTATTCATGATGTCGGCGATCGACGACCGAATCTGATCTTTATATTCATCGTCGAGCGGCAGTCGCCACATTTTTTCGCCCGCTGCGGCGTTCGCACTGTGAATTCGGTTGTACATGTCGTCGTCGTTGGTAAAAATCCCGGCGTTGTTGTAACCGAGCGCGACCACAACCGCTCCCGTCAGCGTCGCCGCGTCAACGAGATGCGTACACCCAAGTTGCTTCGCGTAATGCAATCCGTCCGCCAGCACCAGCCGGCCCTCGGCATCCGTATTAATGATCTCGATCGATTTACCCGACATCGCGATCTGCACATCCCCCGGTTTCTGCGCTTTGCCCGACGGCATGTTTTCGGTCGCGCACACAATGCCGATCACTTTCACCTTCGGCTTCAGCAAAGCAATCGCCCGCATCGCGCCGATCATCGTCGCGCCGCCGGCCATGTCGTACTTCATCTTTTCCATGCCGTCGGCTGGCTTGATCGAGATGCCACCCGTGTCGAACGTAATTCCTTTTCCCACCAGCCCGAGCATCGGCTTTTCCGGAGCGCCTGCGGGTTCGTACTTCATCACGATCAGCGCGGGCGGTTCGTCCGATCCCTGCGCCACGCTCCAGAACGCACCCATCTTCATTTCTTTAATTTTGTCTGCCCCGAATACCTCGCACTTCAGCCCGACTTCCGCGCACATTTTCTTCGCACGGTCGGCAAGAATCGTCGGCGTCATTCGGTTCGAAGGTTCATTCACCAGGTCGCGCGTGAAGTTTTGTGACTCACCGATGATCTGAGCCTCGTTTGCCGCCTTCTCGAGCGCTTTCTGGTCTCCGGCAGCGACGACCGTTAACTCGTCGATCTTCTGATCCTTTCGATCGCTGCGATAGTAGTCAGGATCGAAGTTGCCGACATGTGCACCCTCGACAATAGCGCGTACGGCTTCTTCTGCGGGAAGGCCCGTCGGCGCGACGAATGCGAAGCTTCGGATCCCTCTCGACTTCAGTGTTCGCACGGCGGTCCCGGCAATGCGCCTCAGATCGTAGGCGGAAAAGTTCTTCGCGCCTCCGCCCGAAACTAGCAGCAGCCGTTTCGCCTTCAGCGAATTCGGTTTGTGCAGCAGGTTTGTCTCAAAGGGCTTGCCTGCGACTTCGCCGCTGGCCAGCAAATCCGACGCAACGGTGCTCACGGCCGCGTCGCTGGTCGCGACTTTCAGTTCAGGCTTCTTGTTTTTGTCGGAAGATCCCGGACTCGAATGGTCGAGCACTACGGCAACAAGGGCTTCGGTTTCTATGGCGGACGGGGCGGAAAGAGAAATTGTTGTTTTCATCATAGGAATGAGATTGTCATTCCAGTATCGTCGGCGGGCGGGCAAAAGCGCAAGCGCCGCCCTTTGAATCTGGCCCAGGGTAGGGCTTTCGCTACTCACCCAGCTAGGGCACTCGGGAACCTGGTTTTGAAATCGAGCAGCCCAACCCACTCCGGCGTAACCGTGATGCGCACCATCGACGAAATCATTTTCCGCAATTGCCCGAGCCACTGCTGGGCCTGATTCGGATCGAAGTAGCGCGCTGCGCAGGCTTCATACTCCGGTACAATCCCATCCACGGATTCCAGCCGTGCGGTCCCGCGGATCAACAGCACTTTCTGGGGAAAATCGTTCTCGTCGATCGTGAGCGAAATCTTCGGATTCTTCGCCAACGCCTTCAACTTCGGCGCTTTTGGCGGACTAGCCATCACAATCTCGCGACCGTTCCAGTGAAACCAGATGGGAACCACACGCGGTGTTCCGTCCATCCATACGTACGCCAGACGCGCGGGAATCTTTGAGTGCAGCAGCGCCTGCGCAGCCGGATGTTGCAAAAGGCCGACGTCGCCCTGTGAAACGGCTTTCATGCTCTCCTCCGTCGTCCCGCGACAAACCAAAATCGCAAGACAGATCACACTTCCGCCCGGATTGTACTCCGCATTTCCTTGAAGTTTTTTTCGCAGATCGCTGAAACTATCAGTATTCTCGCCTCGTACTATCCTCCGCCGGATGACTGTTTTTGTGCGCCTGCGGTATGATTCAAGGCCGCAGAAGGTCCAGGTGAAAAACTTCATGCTGATTCGATGGAAATCCGTCGCTCTCCTCGTTGCATTAGCTGTAGGCATTTTCGTCGTTGCCAGCCGCAGAACGGCGATCGCCGCTCCGCAGGCCGCCGCCCCAGCGAGGTCCGCCGTTGCTGCTTCTGAGCCCGGCGGCCCACTGTCGATCCCCGATACGACTCTTGCCATCAACTCGCCCACTCCCATGTCGCAGCGGATCGTTCACTACGAGATCGACGCCAAGTACAACGCGTCCACGCACACCGTCGATGCTAACGAAGTACTCACGTACCATAACGTGACCGGTCAGGCGCTTGATCATTTCCCATTCCACCTTTATCAGAATGCATTTCAGCCCAAGGCCACTTTCGTGCGTGATGCCAAGCTCATGGGCAGCCGCGATACCGGCTATCAGAAGTGGGAAGATAAGTTTTACGGTTCAGAAGACATCAAGAGCATCGAAGTCGTCGGTCAGGGAGATCTCACCCAGAACCTGCAATTCATCGCGCCCGACGATGGCAATAAAGATGACAAGACGGTCGTCGATCTACACCTGACAAAACCTATTGCTCCCGGCGGATTCGTCCAGTTCAAGATCGCCTTTCAAACCAAGTTTCCCGAAACTCAGGCCCGCTCCGGATGGAAGCGCGACTTCGTACTAGGCGGGCAATGGTTCCCGAAGGTCGGAGTGTTTTGGCACGGAGCCTGGAATTGCCACCAGTATCACAACACCACCGAGTTCTTCGCTGACTTCGGAGTCTACGACGTAAAGCTCACGGTGCCGCAGTTCGAAGTCGTTGGCGCCAGCGGAGTCCAGGTTGACGAAAAGAATAACCCCGACAATACCAAGACGGTCACTTACCACGGCGACGACATCCATGATTTCGCCTGGACTGCCAGTCCGCGCTACAAAGTCCGCGAGACTATGTATCAGTCGCAGATGGGACCCATCAAGCTGCGTTTTCTGATGCAGCCCGCCCACTGGAGCCAAGCCGATCGTCATGAACGCATCGTCCGGCAGTCTCTCGACCACTTCGAGTCTTGGTACGGTCCCTATCCTTATAAGAGCTTGACCGTCGTGGATCCCGAGCCCGACTCCGCCGCCGGAGGCATGGAATATCCCACATTTATCACCGGCGACACGAGCTGGTTCGCGCCCGATGGCTTTCATCTCGTCGAGTTAGTCGTCGAGCACGAGTTCGGCCACCAGTACTGGTACGGCATGGTCGCTACGAACGAATTTGAAGACGCATGGATGGACGAAGGCATCAACAGCTACACGGAAGTCAAAGTGCTCGATTCCATCCTCGGCAAGAAAACGTCGATCATGAATCTTGCGGGTGCAACGGTCGGCGAGCGCGAAGAGCAGAGGCTTAGCTATATCGGTGTCGCCGATCGCGATCCGATGGCTCAAAACGCCTACAACTTCTACAACTCCAACTCTTATGCTGGAATCACTTATGGAAAGACGGCCAGCGTGCTGCTCACCCTCGAGGGCATTATCGGCGAAGACACGATGGCCAAGGCGATGCACACGTATTTTATGAAATACCGCTTTACGCATCCCACCAAGGAAGATTTCCTCAAGACCATCGAAGAAGTCTCCGGCAAAGACTTGCGATGGTACTTCAATCAAGCTGTCTACGGCTCGCAGGTGATGGATTACGAAGTTCTCAATGTAGATTCCTTCCCGGTGAATTGGTACGAAGAGAAGAAGGACAAGAAAGACCCCAAGAAAGACGACGAAAATACCGTGTACCAATCCTATGTCACGATCCACCGCAAGGAAGATTTCGTGATGCCGGTGGACGTCGAAGTCGTCTTCCGAGACAGCAAGAATAATGAAGAGAAAGTTCGCGAGCACTGGGACGGCCAGAGCCGTTGGACGCGCTTCAGCTACGTCAAGAAGGCGAAGGTCATCTCGGTTGAAATCGACCCCGACCATACCGTCCAGATCGACCGCAACAATTTCAACAACAGCTACGTTGTCGAGCCCAACCTCAAGCCGACGTGGAAGCTATCCACATACTGGCTGTTCCTCACGCAACTGATAGGCCAGGCGATGGCTTGGTGGGCAGTGTAGGGAAGATAGGTCTAAGGAAGGAAGAATGGCACAATTTAACGGCGACACAAGAAAAGAAGGATTGCTCGGCTCCGGGCTGGGCAAGGCGATGCGCAACAAGCGCTACATTTTCTGGTTCTGGTTGCTGAACCTCACCCTCGCCGAATTCGGGACTTCGGCCTTCCGCAAGAGTGCCCACGCCATCCTCGACCATAGTTCCTACGCCCAGGGATTGGTCCATGGATTCGACCTGTCAATCATGATCGAACTCTTTGCCCGTCCCGAGTTCGGAACAATGGCGGCGGCGAGCATGTCCGCTTTTTACTTTGCATTTGTGTTCTTCCTGGCAGCCGCAATCTTCCTGCCCGGCGTTTTTCAGGGATACGCCTCCACCTACCGCCTGCCTCGCGAAGATTTCTCCCGCGCCTGCGGCCGCAATCTGTGGCGCTTCATCCGCCTGCTATTTCTTTCCGGCATTGTGATGGGCATCGTAACTGGCCTATTGTTTGCGCTGCATGGCGTGTTGGAACGTAAAGCCAGCGAAAGCACAAACGAATTGTTGGCGCCGGAAGTCCGCTACGGGGGACTATTGATCATTTTTCTGATCATGGCCGTCTTTCGGATCTGGTTCGACCTCGCTGAGGCCGATATCGTTTTGAACGATCAGCGCGCGGTCCGCAAGTCGATGGCTGCCGCTTTCCGGCACACTTTCCGAAGTCTCGGTCGCTTGCTCGTGAGCTACGTGGTCACCGCGATCGTTGCGGCAATTTTTCTGGTGGGCGGCATCTGGCTCTGGATGAGGATCGTCCCGTCCGAGAGCGTGTTGGGAGCTTTCCTCATGGCCCAACTCATCCTGCTCTTGCTGCTCATTCCGCGTTTCTGGCAGCGCGGAATCGTCGTCTCTTACTGGCAGCAGTACATGCTGGTTCCACTGGCGCCACCGATGGTAGTTATTCCGCCTCCGCCTCCCGTCGTTCCGCAGCCAGTTCCCGTGATCCCGACTCCAATTCCCCCGGCGCCCGAACCTTCAGGATCCTAGAAACAGAAAATGTGAACAAAAACGAAGGGTGCCCCATTTCTCGCGTGTGGTCTGGGCGAGAAGTGGGGAATTCCCTCGCTAGCGAACCAGATCTATCAGAAAAATGGTGAGAGACGGTCCTATATGGCCCCTATATAAGGATGACAGTGATTCCCGAATTCCCTCGCCCTAGGTCGGCGTCCTTCTTCAACTCAGGCCGCTCCCGCAAAATGCGCCATGCCACTTCGTCCGTCTTCGACCAATTCTCTCCGAAGATGCATCCCCGAATCTCACCAGCCTGTGCCAGTTCCCGCAAGCGCCGCTGCACCGCGACCCGGATATCTCCGCCGACGCCCGTCGACCCGTACCCGTGAATGACTTTCAAGAGGAATTGCTGTTGCTGCCGCGCCCCGGAGATCTCCCGATCCAGTCTCTGCAAAGCCTCCGGGACCGAAGGCATATCCGCTTTCAAATTAACCGTCTTGATGGTCGGCCTCGTGTCCGCACGCCTGTGCCGCCAAATTGGATGAATCTACGAAGGCTTGTTCCGGATATATAAACGGCCGATGAAGCTATTTCCGATTTCTTCCTCGCGCCACCGCTTCCCGCGCTTCCTTGTCCGCTGTCCGCCGTCGCTCGGTTTCTCGCTTATCCCACAGCTGCTTACCTTTAGCCAAAGCTAGCTCGACCTTTACTTTACCGTTCTTGAAATACAGCCGCACCGGGATTAGCGTCAGCCCCTTCTGTTGTGTCTTCCCAATCAGCTTCCGGATCTCCTCCCGGTGCATCAGCAGCTTTCGCGTCCGCAAGGGTGCGTGATTGTGAATGTTCCCATGCTCATAGGGCCCGATGTGGGCATTCAGCAGCCACAACTCGTTATCCTTCACCAAGCCGTACGAATCCTTCAGGTTAGCCAATCCTCCACGGACCGATTTCACTTCCGTCCCGGTCAAAGCCACCCCAGCCTCAAATTTTTCCAGCAAGAAATAGTTATGTGAAGCGATCCTATTAACGGCGGCGTCTCTCTGCCCGCTCGCGGTAGCGTCGCGGCGGGGAGCTTTTTCCGGATTCGGTTTGGTCTGGTGCGTGGATTGGCGGGGCATGGCGTTACAGAATAGTTATCTTATCGCATCATGCGGCTCCCGGCTCTCCGCTTCAGGCTGTAGTGCGTGGCCGTGAGCATAACGCAGCGATTTTCTGGAACTTCGGTCGCCTCCCCAGTGGTTCAGCGACCAAAGAGTGTAACTCTCGTGTCGGCAGGCACATCGGGAGCCGGAAATCGCGATGCTATAATCGCGTCACCGCGAGTTTTTTTGTGTATCGAGTAGATTTCCCGCGCCATCACGCCGACGGGACGCGCACACGCGTGGGGAAACTGCTTGTTCGGCGAAAAACCGTTTTTCAAAAAGGACCATCTCGTGAGGATTATCGAATGAGACGCCTATTGCGCCCGGCCCTCTTGTTGTCGCTGGTCGCGGCTTTAGCCCTCCCCGCCCTCGCCGACAAAGCGAAAGATCTTTACACCAAGGGTCAAGACGCGGAAGCCCGCGAGCAATACGAAGCCGCCTATGATTTCTACAAGCAGGCTTACAACCTCAAACCCAAAGAGCTTCGTTACCGCTCTGCGTTCGAACGCCTCCGCTTTCAGGCCGCTGCTTCCATTGTTCACCGGGGCCAGAAGCTCCGCGAAGACGGAAAACTCGACGACGCTGTTGCCGAATTTCAGAAGGCTCTCGCCATCGATCCTTCCTTATTCATCGCTCAGCAGGAGCTCACCCGCACGCTGAAGATGATCAATGATCAGAAGAATCCGCCGCCTCAGGCCGCAGGGCCGCCCGACTCCCTGCAGCGCCGTGTTCACGAGGCCGCCGGCCCGGTCGAACTCGCTCCCATCTCCAGCGTCCCGATCACCGTCAAGATGCTTTCCACCAAATCCGACGTGGTCTATCGCACCGTCGGCCAACTCGCCGGAGTCAATGTCCTCTTCGATCCCGATTACACTCCGCGTGTCATCAACGTCGACCTCAACGGCGTTACGCTCGAAGAAGCGCTCGAAATAACGGCTCTCGAATCCAAGACTTTCTGGCGCCCAGTTACGTCCAACACGATTTTCGTCGCCACCGACAATCCGGCCAAGCGCAAGGAACTCGAACAGAGCGTCCTCAAGACTTTTTATCTTACGAATCTTTCCCAGCCCACCGAACTCCAGGACGTCGTGAATGCAATTCGCGCCGTGCTTGATGTCCAGCGCGTGCAGCAGTTGCTTTCGCAGAACGCCCTCGTCGTGCGCGGGACGCCCGATCAGATTGCGCTCGCCGAAAAATTGGTCGAAGACCTCGATAAGGCTCGTCCGGAAGTCATCGTCGACATCGCGGTCATGCAGGTCAGCAAAGACCGTTCGAGAACTTTGGGCTTCAATCCGCCCACCAGCGCGACCGTTACTCTCCAGAGCAATATTGCTTCAACTACTACGCCCGCCACGACAGGAACCAGCACCACTACATCTACTTCCAGCACCACCAACGGACTCAACCTGAACACCCTTGGCAATCTGAACGCCACCGACTTCCAGGTCACGATTCCTTCCGCCAACTTGTCGGCGGTGATGAATAACAGCGACACCAAGCTGATCCAGAATCCACAGATTCGCGCTCTCGACGGCCAGAAGGCTTCGCTGAAGATCGGCGACCGCGTCCCTGTCGCCACTGGTTCATTCCAGCCCGGTATCGGCGGCGTCGGCATCAACCCGCTGGTCAACACGCAGTTCCAGTATCTCGACGTCGGTGTCAACATCGACATCACGCCGCGCGTCCACGCCAACGGCGAAGTCACGCTGAAGATCTCGATGGACGTTTCCGCTGTCACTGGCCAGCAGAACATCGGCGGCATCAGCCAGCCCATCATCGGCCAGCGCAAAATCGAGCATGAAATCCGCTTGAAAGACGGTGAGGCCAATCTGCTCGGCGGCATCATGGAAGATCAGCAGACCAAGTCTCTCGCCGGCATTCCCGGACTCGCGCAGATTCCCATCCTCCGCTATCTCTTCGGCCAGACCACGCAGGATCATTCGGAAAACGAAATCATCTTTGCCATCGTGCCGCACATCATTCGCGGTGCCGATGTAAACGAGATGAATCAGCGCGCTCTTGATATCGGTACGGCTCAGACCATCGAACTGCATCACAAAGCGCAGGCCGCTCCGGCAGCCCAAGCTCCTTCGTCATCGATCACTCCGGCGAGCCCAGTGAATGCACCTGCTGGCCGTCCAGCTCCGGGAGGTTCACCCTCGTCCGCACCCAATTCGGCCTCGGGTGCTGCGGCGGCGAGCTTCCTGTTTGATCCACCGACGGTCCAAGCAGCCAAGGGAACTACCTTTGCTGTCAATCTGCTAATCTCCGGCGCGCAGAATGTATATTCCGTGCCGGTGCAGTTGAATTACGATCCGAAGATGTTGCAGTTGGTCAATGTTTCAAACGGAGGCTTTCTCTCGCAAGATGGCCAGGCGGTGGCGCTAGTTCATCGCGAAGACGAAGCTCTCGGACAGTCGCAGATCACCGCCACGCGTCCACCCGGTGCTGGAGGAGTTTCCGGCCAAGGCGCAGTAGTCACGATGACGTTTATGGCGAAAGCCGACGGCCAGACTCCGTTGACCATCACCCGCGGCGGCGCGCGCGACCCCGGGCTGCAGGCGATCACAGTTAACGGTGCGCAAGCAGCCGTCACGATCCAGTAACGCCGTTTCGGATCGCGAATGACTGTGGAATTGCTGCGAACCACGGGATTCAGGTGCCGCGTTTGGATCGCCATGACTTTCGACGTCGCGATGAGCGAATATGCCGCCGTAGAAAAGCGGCCTTCAAGGGTCGCGTAAAGGCACCGAACTTAACCGGGCTTTAGCCCCCGTGCATTGAAATGAATCCGAACCACAAAAATCGCCAACGCGGCTTCACGCTCCTCGAACTCATCGTAGCTGCGGCGATCCTCGCCATTCTCACGATGATGGCTCTCCCGCTTGCGCGCGTCACCATTCAGCGCGAAAAGGAAAAGCAACTCCGTCACGCCCTATGGGAGATGCGCGACGCCATCGACCGTTACAAAGAAGCCGCCGATCGGCAAATGTTTCAGACCAAGGTCGACAGCCAGAACTATCCGCCTGACCTGGAGACGTTGGCCAAAGGTGTAGAAGCGCAAGGTGGCAAGAAAATCCGTTTCTTGCGTTCTATTCCCACGGACCCCATGACCAAGAGCAAGGAATGGGGCTTGCGCTCGATGCAGGACGATCCGGATTCCGACTCCTGGGGCGGACAGAATGTGTTCGACGTCTACTCCAAGTCGGACGGCACCGGCCTCGACGGCACGAAATACAAGGACTGGTAAATGCTACGGGGCGTGAACAACTCGCAGAATCGCTCGCAGC
Organism: uncultured Acidobacteriota bacterium; assembly: GCA_963793945.1. GTDB lineage: Bacteria > Acidobacteriota > Terriglobia > Terriglobales > Acidobacteriaceae > Sulfotelmatobacter. Next base: position 17,773 of record CAWCCE010000018.1, read on the forward strand.
TTTCACGTTGCGGTGCCCGGACTTCGGCGCTTCATGCTCGCACGGCGCAACCGGCGCGGCTCCCGCGGCTTCACCCTTCTCGAACTGATGATCGTCATCAGCATCATCATGATCCTGATGGCCGTCGCGGTTCCTATGTACAACCAGTCGATCGTGCAGGCCCGGGAATCCGTTCTGCGATCGAATCTGCAGACTCTCCGCAATGTAATCTCCCAGTACACTCTCGATAAGCAGAAAGCGCCACAGTCTCTCGATGAGTTGGTCACTGCCGGATACTTGCGGCAGGTCCCGATCGATCCGATGACGCGGGAAGCCAACTGGGAAGTCGTCCAGGAAGATGTTCTGATGGCCGTCGATCAACAGGATCCCGGCATCACCGACGTCCACTCCGCCTCCAGCGCCACCGCCAGCGACGGCACCGCCTACAGCACCTGGTGACGGCCGGCCACACCGGGGCCTCCAGGAATTCCTTCGTGCAACTTCGTGTCCTTCATGGTTAAAGATTTTGTCTCGTGACAACTCACAATCAGGCACATCTCCCCGAGTAACCCTCAAGCCATCATCGCTAGTATGAAACCGCTATTGTTGCTCCGCTATGAATTCGCAATAATCCCCGCCTAGCTTCGACACACTCGATCCCACGAAGGCGGAGTGTGGACGTATCCGTTCCGCTGGGGAATACCAAATAGGCGTATTGCAGGCTTTGGATTTGCCGGACGAATCCCAAGGCCATAGGGAGATGTGTATGCGATTGAGAGTAGCGCCATGGCTGGCTGCCGCGGCGATTGTCTTAACCACAGGATTCGTATCCGCACAGCAGCCTTCCACACCTCCTGACAAAAAAGATTCCACTCCTTCAACCCAAACGATCGGTCCGCTCGATTTCTCCGTGAGCTGGCGCGCCCGCGCCGAAGGCTGGGACTGGTTCAAAGGCAAAACCGGTCATGGCAACTACACCTTTGGTGATTCGCTGCTCCGCATCGCCATCGGCCAACGCAGTGAACATGTCGACTGGTTTCTCGAAGGAGAACAGGTCGCGCTCGTCGGCCTGCCCACCCAAGCCGTCGTTGCCGCTCCTCAAGGGCAGCTCGGCCTCGGCGGCAGCTATTACGCGGCGAATAGTAACGAAACCAATCCGGTCGGCGGGTTCCTCAAGCAGGGATACGTCAACTTCAAAGATTTCGGCAGTAGCCTGAAGATTGGTCGCTTTGAGTACTTCGACGGCAATGAGGTCAAGCCGAAAGATCCCATGCTTGCGACAGTGGTTTCCACACGCATCGCGCAGCGCTTGATTGCTAACTTCGGCTTCGCCGCCGTTCAGCGTACCTTCGACGGCGTTCAAGTCTCCTCGAACGTCGGTCACGATAACTTCACTTTTGTCGCTCTGCGTCCGACTGAAGGCGTGTTTCAGGTCGATGGAATGGGCGAACTCCAGATCGATACCTACTACGCGGCGTTCACTGCGCCATTCAGCACATCTTCCGGCTCCGGCCAGCTGCGCGTGTTTGGGCTTGGTTATATCGACCATCGTGCGCACATCCTGAAAACCGACAACCGTTCAGCCAGCGTCCGCGCAACCGATTTCGACAAGATCGAAATCGCCACCTACGGCGCCGACTATGTTCACGTCTTCAATACAAAGAGTGCAGGAAAGTTCGACGTGCTCGGTTGGATGGCCCTTCAAGCCGGTTCATGGGGGGAGCTCACGCAACGCGCCAGTTCATTTGTTGGTGAAGCCGGATGGCAGATGCCTGTGAACCATCTCAAGTCGTGGTTCAGCGTCGGCTACTCCTACGGCAGCGGCGACGGCAACAACGCCGACAACAAGCACGGCACGTTCTTCCAGGTGTTGACTACGCCGCGTCAGTACGCTCGGTTTCCTTTCTACAACATGATGAATAACGAAGATTTCTACGGAACCCTGAACCTGAAGCCGACCTCGAAGCTCTCCTTCCGCAGCGAGGCTCACGCGCTTCGCCTCGCTAGTTCAAAAGATTTCTGGTATTCCGGTGGCGGTGCATTCCAGGAGAACACATTCGGCTACACCGGACGTCCATTCCCCGGCGGAGGAACTCGCGGTCTCGCCAACGTCTGGGATCTGAGCACGGACTACCAGTTCAATAAAATGTTCGGCGCTACGGTTTACTACGGCAAAGCGTGGGGCAAAACAGTCATCCGCAACATCTACCCGAGGGATCCCAACGGCCAGTTGCTCTTCCTGGAAACCAACTTCCATTTCTGATCGAGGTTCTGTGAACAAAAAAAGATGCCCCACCCGTCGCGGTTTTCGACGGATGGGAGCCGAGAACGTACAGTCCCACTACGACGTCCTTTTCGTTTAAAGCGAGTATACCTTCGGAAGAATTTCCACAGGTCAACGTGACATCCGCCCTTGCGCGGAAAAAACAAAAAGCAGATCATCGCCACGGCGAATGGGATGTGAGGAACTTGCTCCAATATTCCCGCAACTCCTTTGTTGTCAAGATTTTGACCTTTAACCCCTACGCGCTCAAGATTTTGCAGACACTTTTTGCAAACCCCGCGCCAGTCAAGGCTTTTCAAGGGGGGTGGGGGAGGGGGGTACCCCGACCGAACGGCAAATTCCCAAAATAGTTGTACGGAAAAAACGGTAATTCCCAGCAATCAGAAAATTTATTTTTTAGGAATCTACGTCGAAGATTTTCCTTCGTGAACCTTCGTGCCCTTAGTGGCAAAAGCTTTTGAATCTCCCCAGAATTGCGCCCCGCAATCGGAAGCACTAACATCAATCTATGCCCGTTGAAACAGAAATCCAGGCTCCTACCTCCATTCGCGCGCCTCGCGGCAATCAGATCACATGCAAAGGTTGGCAGCAGGAAGCCGCCATGCGCATGCTGATGAACAATCTCGACGAAGAAGTCGCCGAGCGCCCCAAAGATCTCGTCGTCTACGGTGGAACTGGACGCGCCGCCCGCAGTTGGGAAGCCTATCGCGCCATCGTCGCCACTCTCAAGAATCTCGACAACGACGAGACATTGCTCGTGCAATCCGGCAAACCAGTCGGAGTTTTCAAGACGCACGATCACGCCCCGCGCGTGCTTATAGCCAACTCGAATCTCGTCGGTCATTGGTCGAACTGGGAGAAGTTCAACGAGCTCGAGCGTGCCGGTCTCATGATGTACGGACAGATGACCGCCGGTTCCTGGATCTACATCGGTTCGCAGGGAATCGTCGAAGGCACATTCGAAACATTCTCCGCCGCCGGAGAAAAGCACTTCGGCGGAGATCTCGCCGGCAAGTTAATTGTCAGCGGTGGAATGGGAGGAATGGGCGGAGCGCAGCCCCTCGCCGCCACCATGACTGGCGCGGCTTTCCTTGGTATCGACGTAGATCCGGACCGCATCAAGAAGCGCCTGAAGACTGGCTATTGCGACTTCATGGTGACCACGCTCGACGAAGCGTTGCGCATCCTGAAGAACGCGATTCGTAAGAAAGAGAATGTGTCCGTTGGTTTGGTGGGGAACTGCGCTGATGTAATTCCAGAGCTTGCCGATCGCGGAGTTGTTCCCGACATTCTGACCGATCAGACCTCTGCGCACGATCCGCTGAACGGATATGTCCCGAACGGCATGACGCTCTCCGAAGCTTTCGAGTTGCGCAAGAACGATCCGCATGCCTATCAGGAGAAGTCGCTGGATGCGATGGCCCGCCACGTCGAAGGCATGCTGCGCCTGCAAAAGATGGGTTCTGTTACGTTCGATTACGGCAACAACATCCGAACGTTCGCCTTCCAGCGCGGTGTGAAGAACGCCTATGACTTCCCGGGATTCGTGCCCGCATACATTCGTCCGCTGTTCTGTGAAGGACGAGGACCGTTCCGCTGGGTCGCATTGTCGGGCGAAGCGTCCGACATTCACGTCACCGACGACCTCGTTTTGGAGTTATTTCCAGAGAACCGCATTCTTCGCCGTTGGATCGATCTCGCCCGCAAGCGCATTAAGTTCCAGGGATTGCCCGCCCGCATCTGCTGGCTCGGATACGGCGAGCGCGCTCAATTCGGGCTCGCAATGAACGATCTCGTGAAGAAGGGAATGATCAAGGCGCCGATCGTGATCGGCCGCGATCATCTCGACTGCGGCTCCGTCGCATCGCCGTTCCGAGAAACGGAAAGCATGAAGGATGGCTCCGACGCGGTCGCCGATTGGCCTCTACTAAATGCCATGCTCAACACCGCTGCTGGAGCATCTTGGGTCTCGATTCACAACGGAGGAGGCGTCGGCATCGGATATTCCCTTCACGCTGGCCAAGTCACAGTTGCGGATGGAACGGATGAAATGGCAAAACGAATCGAGCGCGTGCTGACCACCGATCCTGGGATGGGAGTAATTCGTCACGTCGACGCAGGATACGACGAAGCGAAGGAGTTCGCGAAGAAAACCGCCGTGAAGATCCCGATGAACGCTAGCTGATTCTCTTCCCATTATTTCGCGAGCGCCCCTTGCATCGCATCGTACGCAGGCTTTTTCTGGTAGTTGTCGTCCCACGGTAAAGCCCAGCCTAGGCCTTTATAGAATCCGGGAATCCAGGAGTGTTTGTCGGTGAATCCCCAGGTTTGGATTACCTTGCACGCTGGTTGCTCCACGCAGAGTTTCGTGATTTCGCCGTAGAGTTTGCCTTCCGCAGCCAATGACAACGCGTCTCCGTTGCTGAGGCGAACATCGATTTCTGTCATGTGCAATTCGAGGTCGAGCTTGGCGAAACGCTCGAGGTTTTCCTTGTATGACTTGAGCTTTGCAGGATCGTCGAATTTCAGACTGATATGGGTTTGAAAGCCGACACCGTCGAGAGGAACGCCGCGCTTCTTGAAATCCTTGGCCATGGCGTAAATGGCATCCGACTTCCTGTTGATCTCTTCGGCGTCGTAGTCGTTATAGAAAAGTTTGGCTTTGGGATCGGCTTCGCGCGCCCAGCGGAGCGCCTGCTCGATATATTTGGTTCCGACTCCAGCGTTGATTCCCGGTTGATCGTACCAAAGCGTTGAGCGCATCGTCCCGTCATCGTTGAAGGCCTCGTTGACTACATCCCACGCATAAACCTTGGAAGCGTAGTGCGTCATCACCGTGTGAACGTGTCGTTGCAGGATCGTCGCCATCTGAGCCGGCGTGTAACCACCCTTCTTCAACCACTCTGGAATGTTGTTGTGCCACAAGAGTGTGTGTCCGCGGACGACCATGTTGTGGCTTTGCGCGAACGCGACCAGAGCATCGCCACCGGCGAAATTATAGGGATTCGGGTCCGTATCGGGTCGCGGATGAATGGCGCCGAACTTCATCTCGTTCTCGGCCTGCAGTTGGCTGAATTCGGAGCCAAGGATCGAGGCGTATTCAGCTTCGCCTAAGAGGGAAGAAGCAGCGGCCGTGCCGATCACAATGTGCCGCGCCTCAGCGACCTGACGCAGCGTGCTTGCCTCCGGCGAAGCAGGTTGTGGATTCGGCGATGCAGCGAGGGAGAGAAAAGCGGCTGAGAATAGAGCTACAACCGCAGACGCTCCGAGAAAGCTTTGTGACTTCTGTTTTCGGAAGAAAGATGAATTCATGAGGAGACCTCGCGCCCGATATTAGGCTCGTGGCGCACTCGAAAACAACCAGGCGAACCGAAGTAGTCGATGGCCATCCGGAGCGCCCAAATGGAATGGACTGCTAGACTAAATCACGAGTGAAGAGTCAACGAAAGCCCCAGCCAAAACCGCTTATGCTGGTCAATATCGGCCAGCTTCTTACACTGCGGTCCGCGTCGACCAATCCCGGCCCGCGGCGCGGCGCTGATCTGAAGGCACTCAGCGTTATTCAGGATGGCGCGGTTTTGTCTTTCGGCGGCAAGATCGTTTCGGTTGGTGCCACGAAAGACGCCATGCGCGATTCGTGGTTCCGTAAGAATCGGAAGAGGGTTGTCGAGATCGATTGTGCCGGGAAGGTCGTTCTGCCGGGATTCGTCGATTCGCATACTCATCCGGTATTTGTAAGTCCGAGGCTGGTGGATTTCGAAAAGCGGATCGAAGGCGCATCCTACGAAGAGATCGCCGCTGCCGGCGGAGGAATCCGATCGAGCCTGGAAGCAGTCCGAAATGCCGCGAAAGCGAAGTTAACAGCCAAAGTGCTGGCTACTTTGCGCCAGATGGCCGAGTACGGAACCACAACGGTCGAGGCGAAATCGGGTTATGGACTAACCGTGGAATCGGAATTGAAGTCGCTGGAAGCGATCCGCGACGCCGCGTCCCAATGGCCGGGAACCGTGGTTGCAACCCTGCTCGGTGCACATATTGTTCCAAAAGAATTTCAGGGGTGCTCACAAAAATACGTTGAGACCGTCTGTATAGAGATGATTCCCCGGGCGGCGAAGCGGAAGCTCGCCCAGTTTGTGGACGTATTTTGCGATAAAGGCGCGTTTACGGCGGACGAAACGAAACAGGTATTTGAAGCCGCAGCCGCGCATGGGCTCAGCATTCGGGCGCATATGGGGCAACTTTCCGAGACGCCGTTGGCATCATTTCTTAAGTTCGAGCCGGCTTCATTCGATCACATGGATCATGTGAGCGAGCACGATATTTCGCAACTGGCCAAGCACGATACAGTCGCAACGCTGGTCCCAGGCGCTAATTATTTTCTTGGTCTGCTTCGGTATCCGGACGCTCGCCATTTGATCGATTCCGGAGTGCCCGTAGCATTGGCGACAGACTATAACCCGGGAACTTCGCCTACCATCAGTATGCCAATGGCGATGTCACTAGCGTGCACGCATATGAAGATGTTGCCGGCGGAAGCAGTGGCGGCGGCGACGATCAACGGAGCCTGGTCGCTTCGCGTCGCGGAGCGTAAGGGCAGCATCGAGGCGGGCAAGGATGCAGATTTCGCGATATTTGGGGTCGAAGACTACCGCGAGATTCCATACTGGTTCGGAGCCAATCATTGTGCGGCGACGATTTTGGGCGGGGAAGTGCATTCCACGATTGAACTTTTGTGAATCAATGTCCGTATGTAACTCAAGCGGAGTGCGTCTGTGGGACGGTACTCGAACAACCGAGACATTCGTAACGAAGATCCGATTTAACCTCCTGAGGAAAACCTATGAAGCGAACCTTTGCATTCCTGAGCTTTGTCGTGTTAACAATCTCGCTGGCTTCGGCCCAGCGTCTGCCGGAAATTGCGCAGACCCGAAAACTACAAACTTACGTTTTACGCCTGATCTCGACAGCGCAAAATTTGAAGGCGAAGAGACCCTGACGATTCGGGTTTTGAAGCCTACATCGGAGATCACTCTGAATGCGGCCGACATCGACTTTCATGACGTGACGATTGCCAGCGGCGGCGCGACGCAGAAAGCCACAGTGACACTAGAGAAGGAGAAGGAAATGGTGGTGCTGTCGGTTGAGAAACCGCTGGCAGCTGGCACGGCCACGATTCACATCAGCTATTCCGGCATTCTGAACAGCGAGATGCGGGGCTTCTATCTGGGAAAAGACGATCAGGGACGCAAGTATGCCGCGACTCAGTTTGAGGCGACCGACGCGCGCCGGGCGTTTCCATCGTTTGACGAACCCGATTACAAGGCCACTTTTGATATTACGACTGTCGCGCCGAAGGGCATGGTCGCAATTTCTAATCAAAAGGCAGTCTCCGATACTCCAGGTCCGGGAGACAAGCATACGGTTCGCTTCGCGACGACGGCAAAAATGTCGGCATATCTCGCCGCGTTGGTCGTGGGGAATTTTGAATACGTCGAGGGAGAAGCGGACGGTATTCCGATTCGCGTCTACGCCACGCCAGGGAAGAAAGAGATGGGACAGTTTGCGCTGGAGTCGGCGGAACATATCCTCACCTATTACGACAAATATTTTGGGATCAAGTATCCGTACGGAAAGTTGGATCTCATTGGCCTGCCCGACTTTTCTGCAGGCGCGATGGAGAACACCGGTTGCATCACCTTTCGTGAGGTGATTCTGCTGATCGACGAGAAGCAAGGCTCGATCGATTTAAAGAAGACGATTGCCAGCGTGATTGCGCACGAGATGGCGCACCAGTGGTTCGGCGATCTGGTCACGATGAAGTGGTGGGATGATGTTTGGCTCAACGAAGGATTCGCCACATGGATGTCGAGCAAGCCGGTGCAGGCGTGGAAGCCGGAATGGAATTTCAATCTGGACGATGTGAGCAATGCGGGCGGCACGCTCAACGTGGACTCGCTGGCGAATACGCGTCCGATCCATCAGGCCGCGGACACGCCGGCGCAAATTCAAGAACTGTTTGACGGCATTGCGTACGGAAAGGCGGCTGCGGTTCTGCGCATGCTCGAGGCGTATCTCGGAGAAGAAACGTTCCGCGCCGGCGTAAACTCCTATCTCACGCAGCACAAATATGGGAATGCGACTGCGGAAGATTTCTGGGATGCGCAGGCGAAAACTTCCAAGAAGCCGGTAGACACGATTATGCCGACTTGGGTGAAGCAGGCCGGCGTGCCCATGATTCATGTGAAAGCGCAGTGCTCGGGTAGTTCGACGAGCGTTTCGGTTGCGCAGCAGCGGTACTACTTTGACCGGACAAAGTTCGAAGCGCCAAACGATCAGCTTTGGGAGATTCCAATCTGTCTGAAGGGATCGGCGACCGGCAGCGGAGCGCCGAAGTGCGAACTTCTGACCAAGAAGGAAGAGACCTTCACGCTGCCGGGATGTTCGACCTGGGTGCTCGGCAACGCCGGAGCGGCGGGATATTATCGCGTCGGCTACCAGCCAGAAGCGGTACGAGGCCTGGCCAGCGACGCCGAAACAAAGTTGACTCCTGCGGAGCGCATTGGGCTGCAGGACGATATTTGGGCTTCGGTGCGAGTTGGACGGGAACCGGTAGGGGACTATCTCGCATTCGCCCAGGGATTGCAGTCGGATCGCAATCGGGCGGTGCTTGAAGTTGTCTTGGGGCGTCTGAATTACATCGGCCAATACCTGGTGAGCGATTCGGATCGTGATAATTTCCGGGCATGGTTACGGCAGTTGCTGTCGCCAGCGATGAAGGAAGTTGGATGGGAGCCGAAGCCTGGTGAGAGCGACGAACAGAGGACGCTTCGGGCGCGACTGTTCGGGGCACTGGGTTATGACGGCCGCGATCCCGAAGCTCTGGCAGAAGCGCGGAAGATTGCTGACAAGGCTTTGGCGGATCCGTCATCGGTGGATCACGAACTGGCAGGAGCAGCGATGCCGTTGGCGGCTCTGACCGGCGATGCCGGTTTTTACGACAAAGTAATGGCGGCGATGAAAGACGCGAAGTCGCCAGAACTCTATTACGCCTACTTCTTTACGCTCCCGCAGTTCAACGATCCGAAACTGTTGCAGCGGACGTTGGACTTCGCCATCAGCCCTGATGTGCGGTCCCAGGATGCATTGCAGTTGGTGACGAATGTCCTGGGCAATCCTGCGGGAGAGCAACTGGCGTGGAACTTCATCCGGCAGCACTGGACTGAATTGGAGAAAGCTGGAGGACCGTTCGCTAGCGCTCAGGTTGTTGGGGCGACGAGTGTGTTCTGCGATGCGGGACTGCGAGATCAGGTGACGGAGTTCTTTACCGCTCACAAGGTCGAGGCGGCGGAACGCACGTACAAGCAATCAATCGAGCGCATTAATAACTGCGTGGATCTGAAGACGCAGCAGGAGTCACAGTTGGCGTCGTGGCTGGGGCAGCATGGAAGTGCCAGCGGCAAGTAAGGTTGTTCGTTACGACGAAAGGCCCGGGAGCGATCCCGGGCCTTTTTTATGTGGGAAAAATGAGCGGGCGTGTTGTCGACACGACCGCCGGTGTTCCTTCACGGTATCATCGGCAGTACGAGGTGAGAAGGCATCTCGGGTGCGTTATAGATCCGTTGCGTTGCGGGAACGTAGTCTGCGGCCGTTGCCTTGTAGATGTTGGGCACGAACTTCTGGGGATTACGATCGATCACCGGAAACCACGTTGACTGAATCTGCACCATGATGCGGTGGCCTTTAAGGAAGACGTGGTCGTGATCGCGCAGCGGGATAGTCCATTCTGTTGGCTTGTTCGGAGTGAGCGGATGCGCAGTTTCGTAGCTGGTGAGATAGCGTCCGCGACGAACTTCCATCGCGATGGGCAATTCATAGCCATTCAGAGACTGTGCGTATTGTCCAGGCTTCGGACCTTCGTCCGGATTCCATGCATTCTTCTGCGCATCTTGCGGATAGATGTCGATCAGCTTGACCACAAAGTCGCTGTCGGTTCCAGAGGTGGAAGCGAAGAGACTGGCGGAGAGCGGGCCGGTGATGACGATATCTTTGTCGAGCGGCGCGCTGACATAGGAAAGAACGTCGGTGCGGTTGTCGACGAAGCGCTGGTCGGCAACCTCCCAAGTGCGCCAATCGCCCGCGGGATAGGTCGGTGAGATCGGACGCTGACGGTAGGGAACTGGGTTGGCTGGGTCAGAGACATATTCGCGGTACGCCTTGGCGCTTTTGGTGGGAGGAGTGAACGAGAGTGTTCCGTCCGCATGCAGATAAAAGTTTGTGGGCTTCGCCTCTTTCGGAGGCCAAGTCGGATATGTATGCCAGGTGTTCGATCCGCTCTGGAACGTGCTGGCCTGCCACGCCGGTTTCTCGCCCTGGCCGTGTAAGTAATAACGGAAGAAGGGCGCTTCAATGTTCTCGCGGAACTCGCGGGCGGTCTCGTGGCCGCCAAACGGGATCAGCCCGATGCTGTCCCCTTTGGGACTTTGCCACTCGCCGTGATACCAGGGGCCGGCGACGATGAAGTTGGTGTGGTCGGGATCGTTCTCGTCGGCGTGACGAAAAATCTGCCACGGTCCCCAAGGGTCTTCCTGATCCCAGAATCCGGCGACGTTGAGGTTTGGCACGGTCGATGAGCGAAGCTGGCGGACCCAGGCTTCTTTCTTCCAGAAGTCGTCGTAGTCCGGATGGTCAACGCTGGAATTCCAGTAGGGAATCGATCCGTGAAGATATTTCGAGTTGATATTCGAGAGCGGGCCGAGATTCAGATACCACTCGTACGTGTCGTAGGTTTCAAATTGGAAGTGTGTGTTCGCATTCTTATCGGCCTGCTCCATCACCGCATATTCGAAGTCATAGCTCTCGCGGAGGGCGCCGAACCGGTGGTCGTCATCATTCATCCACTGATCGACGGGCGAGGCTTGCTCGCTCATGGCTTTGAGCGCTGGGTGCGGATGAAGTAAAGCTAGGGCGGTCGTCAGCCCATCGTACGAGACACCGTACATTCCCACCTTGCCGTTGTTGTTGGGGACGTTCTTCACGAGCCATTCGATGGAGTCGTATGCGTCCGTGGTTTCATTGGTGGCCTTGGAATCATTGAGATCAACGGCAGAGGAGAGATTGAAAACGCCTTCGGACTTGAAGCGTCCTCGAAGATTTTGAATGACGAAGATGTAACCGTCCTGGGCGAGTTCCTTCATCGAAGAAGGCATCTGTCCGGGCGGTTTTTCAGGGACACCGTAGGGAGTGCGGCGGAAGAGGATCGGCAACGGTCCTTGATGATCGACGGGAGTAAGGATGACCGTCTGGAGATGAACTCCGTCGCGCATCGGAACCATGACTTGCTGAAGAGTGAAGAGGGGCTTGGATGCGGACTGCTGCGGGTTTTGCGACGAAGCCGGATTTTGCTGCGCCGCGAGTGCGACGACGAGAATTAGTGGCACGAGAAAGCAGAAGTTCGACAGGCGCAAAAGTGTTCCTCCCGGCGGGACGCTGAGATGCACTGAGGGGCGAAGTATATCAATCTACGGTAGACTGAGAAAGCTGCCAGTGCTGTTTCCGTGTTTTCGCTTTCGAAACTAATGTTTCACTTCGTCGAACATTCATCCGATTTTCTGGCAACGATAAAGAGAGGAATCATGAGCAAGTGCAAGGGATATGCCGCATTGGAGGCGCGAGCTCCGCTTGGACCTTATTCGTTCGAACGCCGCGAGGCGCGCGAGCACGACATCGTGATCGACATTAAATATTGCGGCGTTTGCCATTCGGACATTCATCAGACGCGGGACGAATGGAGCGAATACCAGGACGAATCGATCTTTCCGATGGTTCCAGGACATGAGATCGCTGGGATTGTCGAAGCGGTTGGAAATAAGGTGACGAAGTACAAAATTGGGGATAAAGTTGGCGTCGGTTGCTTTGTCGACTCGTGCCGGACGTGTTCGGAGTGCCGGCAAGGCCTCGAGCAATACTGCACTGTAGGTACGATTTGGACTTATAACGGCCGCGATAAAGAAGGCAAGCCGACGTACGGCGGCTATTCCGACAAGATTGTCGTCGACGAGAATTATGCGCTGCGTATGCCCGAAAATCTGCCGCTCGATGCCTGTGCGCCACTGCTGTGCGCAGGTATCACACTTTATTCGCCGCTGAAGCATTGGAATGCTGGACCCGGAAAAAAGGTCGCGATCATCGGACTGGGTGGGCTGGGGCATATGGGAGTGAAACTGGCGCACGCTCTCGGCGCAGAGGTCACGGTGCTGAGCCAGTCGCTCAAGAAGCAAGCTGACGGCAAACGCCTCGGTGCGGACCATTTTTATGCGACGTCGGATCCAGAGACTTTTACGAAGCTGGCCGGATATTTTGACTTGATCGTAAACACTGTGTCCGCGCCGATTGATTGGAATCAGTATCTGAATCTGCTAAAGACGGACGGGACGATGGTCATTGTTGGCTTGCCGGAGAAAGACATTCCGCTGGGAGCCTTTTCTCTCACGGCCCGAAGACGCAGTGTGGCAGGATCGCAAATTGGAGGGATCCGCGAAACGCAGGAGATGCTGGATTTCTGCGCCAAGCACGGAGTGGCTTGCGACATTGAAGTAGTGCCGATTCAGAAAATCAACGAGGCATACGAGCGCGTGCTCAAGAGCGATGTGCGGTATCGATTTGTGATCGATATGGCGTCGCTGCGGAAATAGCGAAGAGCTGCGAGCCCGGAGCTATGAGCCGCGAGCTGTATCGCTTTCTCTCTGCTCATGGCTCGTGGCTCGGAGCTCGCCTCTGGTCGCCTAGAACAATCGTCCAATCGAGAAGTTGATGCGGCTTTGCCCGGTCGGGCTCACGCTGCCTGCGACCGCGATCGGGCCGAGGATCGTGTCGGAGATGATTCCGAGATTGAAGCTGCCTCGAACGACGACGGGACCCGGATCGGCCGCGACGGTTCCAAATGCCGTTCCAGCCTCGTACCAGCCGCCCCAGTAAATCTTCCTCCCAACGAATTGCGGAAGTCGGTAGAGTTCGCGACGAAAGCCGAAGGAAGAGTACGCATAATGGTTGCCGAGGAATTCGTCGGGAAGATACGCGCCAAGGCGGAAGGAACCGCCCAGGGCAAACACCTGGAATGGTCCGGCTGAACCGTGGAAGCTGGTTCCTCCAGACGCTCCGATAAACAGGGAAGTCTTCGGGCCGAGCGGAGCGAAGCTCGAAGTCTGAATGTCGAGCTGATCCAGATGCTGCGGAAGTCCGGGACTTTGAAGCACACGGGAAAGCATGGCGACGACGCGAGTTCCGCGGCTGGGAACAGACGGACTATCCTGCCCGTCCCAAACATAGCGGGCGCGGACTTCGCCGGTTGTGCCGTGAACGATTGGCAGGCCGGCGGCTCCGATCAAAGGACTGAGCTTGCCGTCGAACAATTCGTAACCCAGGCGGATTTCGCTGCGGCGTCCCGAATCGTAGCCGATGTCGAAGCCACCTCCGGCGCGCTCGTCACCGAAGACTGCGGTGCGCGTCAGGCCCGTGAAAGAGTTGCGGGCAAACTTCGAGGCGAATGCATAGGGTGCGACAAAAAAGCGCGTGCCCGCTATAGGTTGGTAGAACTCAGTCGCGCCCAGATTGCTGGACCCGAAAAGAAGATCATTGCGCCATTCCCCGCCGCGGTGTGCGACGTCCATGAACGTGACCCGGGCGCCAGCTGAAAAATCAAAGGCGGCGACGCCCGATCCGTCCACATTGACAGCTAAATCCACGAAGGGCGGGCCGTAGGTCTTTTCGTGAGCCGTAATGCGCAATGCAGGCACTCCGTTTTGCACGAAGCCTTCATAGCCGAGATCGTCGAATTGCCCTTGTCCCGCAATGCGAGTTAATTGAGAGTCAAGCGCATTAAGGCTCAGAGTATGGTCAATATCTTTGCTGAGCTGCCGTTGAATTCTGCGATTGGTATCGGGATCGGCTCCTGTAACTACAATCACCTCCACCTTTTTTATTGGAGAGCGCTTCCGGGATGCTCGTTCGTCGAGGTAATGTTGCCACTCGGCAGGATCTTGAATCGCGTAACGCATGAGTGCCGAGGACTGGCTGGCGGCGGTTTTGTAGCCCAGTTGGATCAGCTCGTCGACGCGGGAGTAGTCCGAGACCGAGAATCCTTTCATGTCTATGCTGACCTTCACATCGGCAAGCAAAAGGGAGCGCCGCTCGTTCTGCGTGATCATGACGTCAATGGCGCGCGAGAGAACACCGCTGAGAGAATTGAGTTCCGAGATATCGGCCGGGGCTAGATGTAATTCGACCGCGATTACTGCATCGGTGTCCATTGCGTGAACAGTCTCAACAGGGATGTTCTGTACCATGCCACCATCTGCCAGCATGTGCCCCTTTATGGAGACCGGTGTAAATACGCCAGGAATTGCCATCGAAGCGCGAACGGCTTGAGCGAGCGGGCCATCGCGCAGGACAACTGCGTCCCCACTCTGCATATCAGTAGCAACGCAACGAAAGGGAATCGGGAGATCGTCGAAGCTCGTGATCTCGAATTGCGGGAAGGCGATGCGAGCGAGCAGCAATCCAACCCCTTGCCCCGGGTTATAACCGTTGGGACCGGATAGGCCATGCTTCAAGCCCAGAGGGGTATTTATCAGATAGTCGCGGCGATCCTGTTTTCGACGGTAAGAGAGCTGCGTATAAACCGGTTCGGGCAGAAGTGCCTTATCCCAGTCAATCTTTTCGGCGAATGTACGAATCTCCGCAGGGGTCATCCCTGTGGCATACATGGATCCGATGATGGCGCCCATACTGGTTCCGGCGATGCGGTCGACAGGAACGTGGTTTTCTTCCATCCATTGAATCACGCCAATTTCAGCTAATCCGAGTGCGCCTCCACCACTGAGAGCGAGACCGACTCGTGGACGATGGGCGGTAGCGTCGGATGGTACGGGCGGGGCGGCATCTTGGGCGATCAGGGGAAAGGAGAGAAAAAGAAAGATAAGGAGACAGATATTTGAAACACACAGGCGCCGAATCTTAATTACCATCATGTGCTCCTGAAATGCGGAAGCGAAATGCTGTCGAAGCGAGGATTTCAAGTGAGCAAAAAGGTTAGCAGGTTTGGAGCGGACGAGTCAGGAGGGGATCACCCCAGCGGAACGGTCGCCACTTGTGCCTGGCGCGCCTGATCCACGACGCTGCGAACTGCGTCGATCACCATCTCTGGGCGATCGCTCTGAATGTGGTGTCCGCTGTTTTTCGCCACTGTCTGGATTCCGTGTGAGGAAAGGTGAGCCAATTCTTCCTGCATTTGTTCCCACGCCTCATTGATAGGCTTCGCAAGATCGGGAGGAATCTCGGTCGAAGGTTTGTTAGGATCATGCGACAGAACCGCCAGAGGCATGTCGCCCAGAGATCCGGTTGCTGCGGTCTGGGCGGCGCTGGCGGGAAGAGCCTTCAATTCAGCCACTCCTTCGCGGGCGCTGTGCCAGTTGCAATCGGCTGCTCGCTGCACTGGGTCTTCGTCGCAAAGGCCGAGCAATCGAGGGATTCCGAATGGCGCGGTGTATTCCAAGAACTCGGCTTCGCGGATCCAGCTTCCTTCCATGTTCTTCAGTTCGGGTGGAAAGCGGTTCTCCTGGTCGGGATGGGAAGCATCGACGAGCACCATGCCCGTTACTTCACTTCGGTAAAGGCTGGCATAGAGGCGAACGTCATAGCCGGCCATCGAATGGCCGACGAGGACGTAGGGAGGGACGACGTCGGCAGCTTTCAGGAGAGAGTGCAGTTGTTCTGCGATCGCGCGACTGGTGCGTGGGCCCGAACTGGACTCGCTGTAACCGAGTCCGGCGCGATCGTAGGAGCATACACGGGTGAATTTTGCGATCTCCGGCTGAACCTTGCGCCAGGAAACATAGGTGTCGCCAAGTCCCGAGTCGAGAATGACGGCTGGACTGCCTTCGCCCATACAGTCGATGTGCATCTTGCGCCCGTTCATATCGACGAGTTTTCCAGGCATGGGATTGAAGCGGCGATCGCGGGCTTCAGAGATGTTTTCGTAGATGAAACCAACGCCGGCTAGGAATATCAGGGCGAGGAGGAGCCCGCGGACGATCAAGCGCAACACGGGGTGAGACGGTTTAGACGAAGCGACGGGGTTGTCCATTTACTGCGCGTCGTGGCCGCTGGTTCCTGCCACAGGCTTGGCAGGCATTCTACATGACGGGCGGGACCGTGATGCCCATAACGGCCAGGCATCGAATTAATTCCCGACGAACCACCGCAACCGTTGCCAGTAGGAATTGTTTCCGTTTGTCGTCCTGTTCAGTAAGGATGGGATGGCGATGATAGAAAGTGTTAAAGAGCTGGGCGAGTTGAAAAACGTGCTTGGCCACAAAAGCGGGCTCAGTTGTGGCGATACTCTGGTCGATGATCGAGCTGGTTTTCGAGCAGGCGAGCCAGAGCTCCCAGATTTCGTCGTTTTCATGTCCATCCAGAAACGTTCCGAGATCTGAGCCAGAGATGTTGGAAGCGCCTGTCAGGAATGTATCTGCTTCGGCTCCGGCCTTACGGAAAATGCTAGTCGCACGCACGACTGCATATTGCGCGTAGGGCCCGGTCTCGCCTTCGAAGCTAAGCGCTTCTTTGAAATCGAATGCGATCACCGATTGCTTGGTGTACTTCATCATGAAGTAGCGTAGGGCACCGATGGCAATCCGAGTGGCGATTGTCAGGCGCTCAGATTCGCTGACTTCCGGGTGCCGCGAGTCGACTTCTTTTTTGGCCGAGGCGATGAGTTGATCGAGCAAATCGTCGGCTTTAACTCCAAATCCCTTGCGGCCGCTGACCCCGATGAAGGGCCGTGTCTTGTCTTCTTCGCTTAGGTTGTAGCCTAGTTCAGCCGCGCACCGTGGAGTCAGCACGACCATCCCGTAGGAGAAGTGCGTGAAATGGTCGGCAGCCTCTCCGTGGCCCAGATCGCGCAAAGCTTCCTTCACTGTGTTTTGCGCTTCCGACTGCCGCACGTCGATGACGTTGTAGTTTTCAGTGACGTCACCGAAGTGCGGATGGTCTTTCTCACCGTGGGTCGTTGAAATCCAGCAGTCGTGCTCATTGGGATAACGATAAAATTTGCGATATCCAAAATCGCGTCCGAGCAGCCCGAACTTCCACATGTGATAGGCGATGTCTTTGCCGACATAACCGACCGTTCCGTTCGAGCGGACGATCACTTTCTGATCTTCTTCCGAGACACGATCGGAGTCTTCGTCAGCGTCGGATCCCTGGTCGGCCTCCAAGCTTTCGACCTTCTCTGTCCCTGCCCGCCGCATCACCCAACAGCCTTTGTTCTTGCCCTCGGTTTCGTAGGTGAGCACACTCGCTTCCTTGAGTTTGTTGAAAGCCGCGTCCCAAAAATGCAAGTGCAGGATCTCGCTCTCGCGCGGAAGGAAGTCATACTCGATGTCGAGGCGGTCCATAGTCTCGAGATGGCGACGTAAGACTGCAGTCGAGATAATGTCTGCGATCGCTGCGGTTTCGCTCGATGCGTCCTCGATGGCGTGCAATGTTTCCAGGCGAACCTGGCGATTCTGCTTGTCGGCTTCGTACCACCGCGAAACCTGGGCGTACAAATCCCAGCAGTAATAGTCGAAGCGAGGCTGGCGGGTCAGGGCCTCGATCTCGCCTCGGGATTTTTTCTGCAAATGGGTGAAGCCAACGACTACGTCGGCGACCTGCACGCCGGTGTTGTCGATGTAGTTTTGAATGTCGACTTTGTTCCCGGCGTGGCGCAGCAGACGAACGAAGGTGTCCCCGAGAATAGCGTTGCGCAGATGTCCGATGTGCGCGGCCTTATTTGGATTGATGCTGGAGTGCTCGACCAGAATCTTGCCGGGATGAGGTTCTTCGGGCGGCTTCTGATCGGTCGCGAGGGCGGTCGCCATCCATGTTCGGTCAATCTTTACGTTGAGATACCCGGGAGGGGTGACCCGCAGATCGGCGATGCCTTCGATGGGGCCGATATCAGCACGGATGGCTTCTGCGATTTTCAGGGGTGCCGAGCGGAGAGGCTTGGCAAAGTGGAAAATCGGGATGGCGAAGTCTCCGAGTTCGACCTTTGGGGGCTGCTCTATGACTACGGATGGAATCGCGACGCCGGGATACTTTTGTTCGAGATACTCCCGCACGCGCTGGGCAAGACGATGTTCTAGATAACGATACAAGGAAGCCCTCTAAGCTATTGAAGAAACAGAGATTTTAACAGACTCAGCGAAGCGCGCAGGTTTGACGCGATAACAGGGCTTCCCTATGATGAAAAGTCAGTCGCTCGTCGTTGGTTGTTTGTCGCTAGCCGCGAGGCTTATTGACCAACGACGAGCGGCTGACAACTTTTATGCGCATTGCCTACTTAGAGTGTTTTTCGGGTATTAGCGGAGATATGTTCCTCGGCGCTCTCGTCGATGCTGGAGTGCGTCCGCAATTACTGGAAGACACGGTGGCGGCTCTCGGGATGGGTGCGAAACTGCAGATTTCCCGGGTGATCCGAAGCGGAATCTCCGCCACAAAAGTGGACGTTTGGGTCGACGGCGAGAAAGACATGCCGCGGGAAGAATATTGGGCGAAGCAGGATGCGGCTCATGAGCATCCGCCCGAGCACGGGCAAGATCATCCTCATGCGCATAGCCACGATCACCATGAGCATGCGCCGAGCGACGGTGCGAGCGTTGGAATTTCCGTACCGCACAAGCACGAGCATGTTCATCGCGGGTTGAAAGAGATTCGAGAGGTTATTTCGGCGGCAGCGATCTCGGAGTCGGCGAAGAAAACCGCGATTTCTATTTTTGAAGCCTTAGGCACGGCAGAGGCAAAGATCCACAACGTGCCGGTGGAAAAGATTCATTTCCATGAAGTCGGATCTGTGGATGCAATCGTCGACATCGTGTGTGCGGCAGTTGGGGCCGAGGCGCTTGGGGTGGAGGAGATCGTCTGTTCCTCGTTGAATGTCGGTGGAGGAACGGTGAAATGCGCGCATGGGAATTTTCCCGTGCCCGCTCCGGCTACCGTGGAGTTGTTGAAAGACGCTCCTGTGTATTCGTCTGGAGTGCAAGCGGAATTGGTAACGCCTACGGGCGCGGCGATCGCGAAGACGCTGGTTCGACGATTCGCGTCTTTTCCGGAGATGAAGATCGAAAAGTCTGGATATGGGGCGGGATCGCGGGATTTCCCCGGACATCCAAATGTTTTGCGGCTGGTCGTTGGGGAAGCGACATCGATGCTCGCGGCGAAGACGAGTTCTGAGACGATCACCGTTTTCGAAGCGAATCTGGATGATTTGAACCCGCAAGTTTTTGGATACGTGATGGATCGTCTGCTCGAAGAAGGAGCGTTGGATGCCTTTGGCATGCCAGTGCAGATGAAGAAGAATCGACCCGGGACGTTGCTGACAGTGCTATGCAAGCCGGAGGATGCCAGCAAGTTGACGCAGTTGATTTTTACCGAAACGACCACGCTTGGTGTTCGGCGGCGCGAGGAAGTGCGACACACTCTGGCACGGCGCTGGGAAAATGTCCTCACACCGTGGGGCGAGGTCCGGATGAAGATCGCGAGCATGAATGGAACGGTGACTAACTATGCGCCTGAATACGAAGATTGCCGACGCATCGCTGCCGAGCATCATGTGCCGCTGAAGACTGTGATTCAAGAGGCCAGCCGAGCTTATCTCGTCGGCGAGGAAAAGCATTAAATACTGGGGACACAGAGGCTCACAGGGAAGCCTGTCCGATCCGCTGTGACCGTTGAAAACATTTATGACCAGGAAGTTTTACATTACGACTCCGATTTATTACGTGAATGCGCGTCCGCACATCGGGCACGCCTATACCACGATTGCGTGCGACACGATTGCGCGGCGGCAGCGATTGCTGGGCGCGGATACTTTCTTCCTTACCGGGACCGACGAACACGGCCAGAAGATTGAGCGCGCGGCGCAGGCTGCGGGCAAGACTCCGCAGCAGTATGCCGATGAAATCTCGGGCGAGTTCCGCAAGCTATGGAATCGGATGGGGATTTCGAACGACGATTTCATCCGCACGACGGAAGAGCGGCACAAGAAGCGCGTCCAGACGCTGTTTCGCCAGATCCGCGACAACGGTTACATCTATAAAGGGACCTACACCGGGCAGTATTGCGTATCGGACGAGCTTTATGTGGATGGGGCGCAACCCGGCGATCTATGCCCGACCTGCGGGCGCGTCACAGAGACAGTGCACGAAGAGAATTACTTTTTCAAGCTCTCGGCGTTTCAGGACAAGCTGCTTGAGCTTTATGCGAATCCCGAATTCATACGACCTGAAACGCGACGCAATGAAGTGATTTCATTCGTTCGATCGGGGCTGCGCGATCTTTCGATCAGCCGATCAACGTTCTCGTGGGGCATTCCTGTTCCGGATGATCCCAAGCATGTGATCTACGTATGGCTCGACGCCTTGGCGAATTACCTCACTGCCATTGGCTACGGATCGTCGCATGCGGGCGCACAGGCGGCGTTTAAGAAATACTGGCCGGCTGATGTGCACATGATCGGGAAAGAGATCGTGCGCTTTCACTGTGTGTACTGGCCAGCGTTCCTGCTAGCGGCGGGCCTAGAGCTTCCGAAAACAATCGTTGCGCACGGGTGGCTGCTATTTGAAGAGAGCAAGATGTCGAAGTCGCGCGGCAACATCGTGCGGACGGAGACAATTCTCGATGTCCTGGGCGCGGACGCACTTCGATATTTTCTGCTGCGCGAAGTCGTGTTTGGGCAGGATGGATCGTTTTCGTTCGACGCGCTGGTGCAGCGTTACAACTCTGATCTCGCGAACGGTCTCGGGAACCTTGCCAGCCGGACGTTAACCATGATTAACCGGTACTTCAAAGGAGAAGTGCCGTATCCGTCGCACGCAGCTGCAAAGACTGCGGCAGACGACATCGTGGCTGAGACGGCACGGAAAGCGATTCGAGAGTTTGGTGTGTTATTCGACCAGTTCCAGTTTTCGCGTGCGCTAGAAACGGCCTGGGGGCTCGTCGCGGCGGTGGATCGTTATATTGTCGAGAATGAACCGTGGGCGCTGGGCGAAAAGAGTGACGACGAAAGCCGAGCTCGCCTGGCGACCGTCCTTTACACGTCGGCCGAGGCTTTGCGGATCGCAACAGCACTGGCGCATCCAGTAATGCCCGATTCGACGGCGAAAATTTGGACGCAGATGGGGTTGGGCGACATTAAGAAACTCGCTTTAGCGGACCTTGCCTGGGGACAGTTGCCGCTGGGCACGAAGCTTGGAGAAGTGAGCCCGGTGTTTCCTCGCGCGGACAAGAGTGCAATCGAAAGGATGCAGAAAATGGAAGATCAGCAAAAGCCGGCGACGGAAGAGACAAAGGGGCCGGCTCCGGCAGCAGTCGAGAAGCCGGTGGCAGCGGCACAGCCTCCGGCGGCAGCGACTATCCCCTCAGCGGATGGTGGGAAAATCACGATCGACGATTTCTCCAAGATCGAATTGCGAGTGGGAATCGTAAACGTTGCCGAGCGGGTTCCGAAGGCCGACAAGTTGTTGCGGCTTGAGATCGACATAGGTACCGAAGTGCGGCAGGTGCTGGCTGGAATCGCGGAGGCCTATGCTCCAGAGACGCTGATCGGCCGGAAGGTCGTCATCGTGGCTAACCTGGCGCCGCGAAAGCTACGCGGCTTGGAGTCGAACGGAATGATTGTCGCTGCGTCACTCGAAGGTGGAAAGCCGGTGCTGGCCAGCTTCATAGAGGATGTTCCGATCGGGGCACGACTTAAGTAAGAGTCGTTGCCCCCGGCACGTCATCATCGAGACTGACACCGATCTGCGCTTCACACCAAGGTAACCTTCCAAGGGCATTACCTGTACATCCCACCGTTTTTCTTGTGCTACCGTTTTCTTTTACTGCACATTCATTGAGTTCGTAAGGCTTTCGGGAAAAGTGTCATCGGCCAATCGCAAACCGGGAATCCACGTTGCGTGGACGACCGTTACGTACCGCAGTATGGCGCTGCTGATTCTGGCAGTCGCGGCCGTGTTTTTTATCGCGCTGCGCATGGCGTTTCCGCAGTTCACGGAAACCGGCATCAAGAAGGCGGACGACGTCGCGGGTAAGTTGCTAGAACGCGTGGCCGGTATGGCTCCGGCGACGGGTTCTGGAGTGGTGACCGCACAGCAAGCACACTTCACCGCGCTCGACGGAACGGTCCGCGTAAAGAAGGGTACCGGGAACAGTTGGGTCACCGCCGACTACAACATTCCGCTCGAAAAGGGCGACGTGGTCCAGACGGGTTCGGAAGGCATGGCGAAGGTCGTCTTTAATGACGGCACAAGTTACACAGTGAAGCAGGATTCGCTGATCGTGATCGAAGAAAACTCGGCGAATGATCAGCAACAGACAAATGTAGCGGTGGCAGTCAGTACAGGAACCGTGGATCTTTCGACGGCGACGTACAGTCAGGGATCGAAATCGCAGGTGATTGTGGCTGGGGCGACGGCTTCGTTATCGCCCGAATCGGCCGCACAGGTGCACAACGATCCGACTGGCGACCAGCATGAGATTCTGATGAAGAAAGGTACGGGCGAGGTCACGCGCAACGGAGAAACTGTGGAACTCGCCAACTGGGAAAAAGTCAGTTTCGTGGGACAGAAGTCGCATATGGAGAAGGCCAAAGAAATCGGCCCGCCGACTCCGATTGCTCCCGCGAACATGGCACCGTTGTTTTCATCGGGTGAGGCGATGAAGGATGTGGAGTTTTCCTGGACTCCGATGGCGAATGCAGTTGGTTACCGGCTGCGTCTCTCCCGGAATCCTTATTTTTCCTCTACACTGGTTGACAAAAAGGTTAATACAGCAGCCGTAACGGTTACGAACCTCGGGGAAGGCGCCTATTACTGGATGGTGCAGTCCTACGATGGCACCGGGAAGGAATCGGTCGAAAGCGAGAAGAACCGCTTCACGATTATTCCCAAGGGTAAGGACACGGAAGCGATCGAACTGGACTTGGACCCGTTCATCCAGCACGGACATGTGATTGAGGTTACGGGTAAGACCCAGAACGGGGCGCGGGTGATGGTAAACGGCAGCGAGGTTCCGATGGTGGCTTCCGATGGCGGTTTTCATTACTTCACGCCGCCGCTGCCGACCGGAGAAGCCGTGATTACAGTAACAGCACAGACGGCCCAAGGTGGAGTGAACACGCAGCAGAAAAAAATACTGATCCAGTAGCGCGGAGCATGGTTCGCACGTCTGGAGAAACTTTTGATTCAAGCAGGGTTGGTCGGTATCCCGTAGAATAAGGACAGCCACCCCTAAAAAATAGAGCCCAAACCGGGAATTCCCGGAAGGCAGCATTGTAGAAAGACGGACTATTTCGTCATGTCAACTAACGGATTCCATTCAGCCGCGACGCGCAACCACAACCTCCGTTCGCTGTTCAGCATTTTCTCCAGCGATCTGGCCATCGACCTCGGGACCGCCAACACGCTCGTGTACGCGCGTGGCAAAGGCATCGTCGTCAACGAGCCCTCCATCGTCGCCATCAACAAGAATACGGGCGAAGTGGAAGCGGTGGGTAAAGAGGCGAAAGAGATGCTGGGCCGGACGCCGGGCAACATCGTCGCCATCAAGCCCATGAAGGACGGCGTGATTGCCGACTTTAAAGTGACCGAGAAGATGCTGAATTACTTCATTCAAAAGGCGCACAACCGCAAAATGCTGGTGCATCCGCGGATCGTGATCGGCGTGCCTTCTGAGATCACGCAGGTGGAAAAGCGCGCGGTCATGGATTCCGCCTATCGCGCCAAGGCGAGCGAAGTTCATCTCGTCGAGCAGGCGATGGTGGCGGCGATCGGCGCAGGTCTGCCCATCACCGAGCCGAGCGGGAACATGGTTGTCGACATCGGCGGTGGCACGACAGACATCGCAGTGATTTCTCTGAGCGGCATCGTTTATTCGCGTTCGGTACGCATGGCCGGCAATCAGATGGACGAAGCGGTCATGAATTATCTGAAGCGGAAATACAACCTGCTGATCGGCGAACGCACGGCCGAGCAGATCAAGATGGAAATAGGTTCGGCGCACCAGCTCGATAAGCCGATGACGATGGAGATTAAAGGCCGCAACCTGATTGAAGGCGTGCCCAAGACCATCACCGTGGATGACGGCGAAATCCGCGAAGCACTGAGCGAGTGCGTTTCGACGATTATGAATGCCATTCGCGTTGCCCTCGAGCGGACGCCGCCCGAGCTTTCCGCCGACATCAGCGACCGCGGCATCGTGCTAACTGGTGGTGGCGCGCTCCTGAAGAATCTCGACAAACGTATCCGCGAAGAAACCGGCTTGCCGGTTTCGATCGCCGACGATCCGCTCTGCAGCGTGGTGCTGGGTACGGGCAAGATGCTCTCGGACTTCAAGCTGCTGAGAAAAATCTCGATCGAATAACAAGACAGTGGTCAGTGGCAAGTGGATAGTGGCTAGCTAGAACCCACTGGACACGAATCGCTGCCCACTCACCACTGATGTTATGGAATCTGTCCTCGGCCGATACCGCAACCTGATCATCCTGGTAGGAGTGTTGTTTCTCCAGGTGCTCGGTCTGGCCATGCAGGTAAAGCGCATGGGCAATGAGGCCCAGGATACGCGGCTCATCCGCATATGGGCCGTCGGCTCGATCACCCCATTTGAGCGCGGGTTGGTCTGGATGCAAACCAGCACCCGGAATATCTGGCACAACTACTTTTATCTGCGCGGGGTGCGGGCGGAAAACCGCGATCTTAAGGCACAGATCGAGCAGATGCGGCTCGAGCAGGTGCGCCTGAGCGAAGACGCCGCGCAGGCAAGACGGCTGCAAAGTCTGCTGGCGTTCAAAGAACAGTTCGTCGCCAAGACCGTGGCCGCGCAGGTCATCGGATCGAGTGGCAGCGATTTTTCGCGGATCATCTATATCGATAAGGGCGAAAATTCTGGTATCAAGCGAGATATGGCAGTCATCACTCCCGACGGGGTCGTCGGGAAGGTAGCGTTGGTGTATTCCTCCGCGGCACAGGTGCTGCTGATCAACGACCAGACCAGCGGTGTGGGCGTGATCATGGCGGATTCTCGCCTGGATGGCTGGTTGGGCGGGACCGCGAACGGCGAAGTCGTGATGAACGATGTGATGAGCGATGAGGACGTTCCGGTCGGCGCGAAGGTTTTGACCAGCGGCGGAGATCAGATCTTTCCCAAAGGCCTACCAGTGGGGACCGTAGCCAAAGTGATGAAGGGAAAAGATCTATTCCTCAATATCAAGATCAAGCCTACCGCTGATCTCAGCAAACTCGAAGAAGTGCTTGTCGTCGTTGAAAAGCAGGAGAAGCAGGCGACCGCGGACGACAAAGCTCGTGTCCGCGCGGCCGATATTCTGGCGCAGCGGTTACCTTCGGTTCCAGACCGGCCGACAGCGGATGCGGCTTCGGTCGGAATCAAACCGGAAGGGACAGCCAAGCCCGCCTTTACCACTTCTTTGCCTCCGGCGAAAACTCCACCCGCAACCACGTCGAGACTAGCGGAGAAGAATGCGACGAATAGTACTAGCGCAGCCACCGCGACTGCGCCCCGAAAAACAGGGGACGACACTTCCGCAACACCGAAGCAGAATTCGCCGGCGGCGAGCGTGACCACGAAGCCATCCGTTATTCCGGCAAAACCGTCGACCGCGCAGCCCAAGCCGTCTACCCTTCCCACAATCCAACCCGGTTCGCAGCCTGCTGCTGATGACAACAGCCCTCACTAGCGTGCAGATTACATACACATCCGGAGAGCAGGTTGAGGTCTACCGCTTTAGTATTCCCGTAACGGTTGGCGTACCGTTGCTAGCGCTGTTCGTACAAGCCTTCTTACCGCTGCGCTTTCCTTGGTTCGCCCGGTATGTAGACCTGCCGCTGCTGGTGACCATCTTCTTTGCTATGGCCCGCCGGAGTCCGGTCGCCGGATTGTTTACTGGGGCCATTATCGGCTTGGCGCAGGACATGCTCGGACATAACCCCATCGGTATTTATGGGATCGCTAAGACTGTTGTGGGGTACGGAGCTTCTTCGTTAGGAGTAAAGCTCGACGTGGAAAATGCCGGGGCCCGTTTCCTGGTGACATTGGGGTTTTATCTGGTGCACTCCGCGGTTTATTTCACGGTGGCTCGCGGACTGGTCAGCATGACCCAGAGCTGGAACTGGGTCCACGGAATTCTGGCAGGATTGGTCAATGCGTTCATTGGAGTTTTGCTGTACTTCATGCTCGACAAGTTCAAGCAGAGGACATGAGCGCGGTCGTTTGGTCGATGGTCTTTCGTCGTTGGAGGCAGAGCGGATCTTGGCGAGAACTGATGACTTCAGTTACCTGCCGCATGACGGAGTGAATTCAATCGAGCTTACAATGAAGTAACGCACTGGCCAACGACCAGCGACAAACGACCAAGGATTTAACTGATGTTCGGCCGCGACGAAAAGGTATCTCCCGGCCGCCTGACGGCGGCGCAGTACATCATCCTCGGCATTTTTCTTGTGCTCGCCTATGGACTGTGGCGATTGCAAGTGATGCAGAGTGATTTCTATTCTCTCGCCGCGGAAAAAAATCGAATTCGGAACGTGCCGGTTCTCGCGCCTCGCGGGAAAATTCTCGATCGCGAAGGGCGCACGATCGTCGACAACTATCCGTCATTTTCTGCGCTGCTTCTGCGCGATTCGAGCCGCGATCTTGCGGGCGACGCCGACCTGATCGCTCAGGGCTTGCATCTCGATCCGGATGAGGTGCGCGCACGCATTCGCCACTTCGCATCGATGCCGCAATACCAGCCGATTTTTCTGAAAGAGGACATCACTCCCGACGAACTGCAATTCATCGAAGCTCATCGGAACGAGTTGCCGGAACTCGATACCATCATGGCGCACCGTCGACTGTATCCGCGAAACGGATTTATGGCTCATCTGGTCGGATATGTGGGCGAAGTCACCGAGGACATGCTCAACCAGCCGCAGTTTGAGCTGTATAACCCAGGTGATGTTGTTGGGATATCCGGAGTCGAACGCCAGTACAACACGCTGCTGATGGGGCAGAACGGGTCCCGTCAGGCACTGGTCGATAGCCACGGGCGCGAAGTAGGACGTCTCGGCGAGACCGAGGCGATCCCGGGAAAGCCACTCAAGCTCACCGTTGATGTCGATTTGCAGATTGCTGCTGAAGAGCAACTGCAGGGGAAGAACGGAGCGATCGTCGCAATGGATCCGCATACGGGCGAGATTCTTGCAATGGCGAGCGGGCCGACATTTGATCCCAACGATTTTGCGGTGCGCGTATCACGGGATGAATGGAACAAGCTGGTCACCGATCCCGACAAGCCTCTCCTGAATAAAGCGATCCAGGCACAGCTAGCGCCGGGGTCGACGTTCAAGATCATCATGTCGGTAGCGGGCTGGCAGGAGGGCATTGCGCAGACTTTGCACGTGAACTGCTCGGGTTCGGCTGAATTTTACGGGCGACGGTTTGGTTGTTGGGTCAAAGGCGGGCACGGACCCGTCGATTTGGAGAAGGCCATCTACCAGTCGTGCGATGTGTTCTTCTACACGCTCGCAGAAAAGTTGGGCATCGACCGCATTGCAAAATACGCAACGGAATTGGGTCTGGGACAGAAAACTGGAATCGATCTTCCGAACGAAGTGAGCGGCGTGATGCCGTCGGAAGAATGGAAGATCAGGAACTTCAAGCAGAAATGGTTTGCGGGAGAAACGATCTCGGTCGGAATCGGCCAGGGAGCAGTGGCGATCACGCCGGTGCAGTTGCTGCGTGCGATCAGCGCGATTTCCATGGGTGGGCGCATGGTGGTGCCACACGTAATCAATCCAACCGACGTGCCTCCGGGATATGTCGAGGCCGCGAAATTCACTGAAGTGAAGAGCGTTCCTATCGATCAGAACGGCTGGAACTTCATTACCGATGCCATGTCCCGAGTGCTCCTGCCTGAGGGCACCGCTCCCTCGGCGCACGTTCCGGGAATCGATATCGCGGGTAAGACGGGATCGGCGCAGGTTGTGTCTCTCGCAACGCGCGCAAAATTCAAGAACGCCGAAGACCTGGCGCAAAACGGATGGTTTGTCGGATTCACGCCCCGGCGCAACCCAGACATCGTGGTCTGCGTGCTTTTTCAGGGCGGCGAGCACGGACGGTTGGCGGCGCGTCTTGCCACTCAGGTGATCAAGGCCTACGTGGAGAAGCAGCACCGCACTCCGCAAAAGATGGTGGAGAAGCCGAAGAACGATGGAACGGTGGATATCGGTGGGCTATGGACCGAGCCCGATGCGGACGGGGATAAAGAGGCGTTGCAGGGCGGGCGGTTTGTGCTGGATCTTTCGAAGAAGCCGCTGCCACTGGCGATGGCAGCGCCGGGAATGGCGATTCACTAAGACTAATGGCACGTTACGTTTCATATCGAGATTTCGACTGGATCCTGCTGGGATTCGTGCTGCTGATTTGCGGCATGGGTGTCATGGAGATCCATAGCGCCACCATGCACACCAAGTTCGCCGGGGCGCATATCAAACAGGTTTATTGGGTGGCCGCCGGCGTTGGGGCGATGTTCCTCGTCAGCCTGGTGAACTATCAGGCGCTGCTGGAGCAGATTCACTGGTTTTACATCGCCTCGGTTGCTTCGCTGATGGCGGTGATGATCTTTGGGCAGAAGTATCTGGGAGCGAAGCGGTGGATCAAGATGCCGGGAGGCAATCACTTCCAGCCGTCCGAGTGGGTGAAACTGATTTTGATTTTGGCGGTCGCTAAATACTTCGCCGACATGCGCCAGCGGGAGCTTACCTGGCCGGATTTCATGAAGGCCGGGAGCGATCGTTGGCATCCCAATGCTAATGGTGCTCAAGCAGCCCGATCTGGGCACGGCACTCACTTACCTGCCTATCGCGGCCATGGGGATCTTCCTGGGCGGGTTGCAATGGAGGCAAGGGCTGGCCGTCGGTTTGCTCGCGCTTGGTTGGAGTTGGCGCCGTTTTCTTCGTCCCCAAGGTTCATGTGTTGAAGACTTACCAGAAACAACGCTTAACCAGTTTTGTGGATCCGGAGCTCGACCCGCAGGGGTCCGGGTATCAAGTTGAGCAATCCAAAATTGCCGTAGGGTCGGGGGGCCTTTGGGGCGGGAAAGGCTCGCAAACACACGGTAATTTCCTCCCAGTGCCGCAGACGGATTTCATTTTCGCCGCGTTTTCGGAGGAGCATGGTTTCGTAGGCGCGCTTGGGGTTCTGCTGCTATACTTCATTGTGCTGATGCGTTTGACACAGAACGCGCAAACAGCGCCCGACCGCGCTGGCACGTTCGTGGTCATGGGTGTGGTGGCTGTGCTTAGCTTCCATATCCTGGTCAACGTTGGCATGGTGGTCGGTTTTATGCCGGTCACTGGAATACCCCTGCCGCTGATGAGTTATGGTGGGTCTTCCGTGTTGTTCATGTTCCTGGCGCTGGGGATGGTAATGAATGTTCGTATGCGCCGCTTCGTAAATTAAGCCAACGAACCGGGAGAGCCGGTTGGGAAGCCAGATACAAGGGTTCAGGAACAGGGAAGACGGCAGGAAGCAGTTCGCTGCGCTTGGAGGCGCAGCCCCAAAAACATCGATCGCCTTCGCGTAAAGAGGGCATTTCACCGGCCAGTCGAGCAGTCGAAGGCCGGGCAGGATTGAAGCTGAGCAGTTCAGCCGGGCAGGGAACGGCCCCCCGACCCAATTGGGTCTGAGAGTGCGGTCACAAACCCCGGCAGAAGCTAAAGCGATAAGTGCAAAAGATTCCCAAGCTTACGCAGCGGACTGGGTGCAGAGAAGACCTCTCGAGCCCACGCCGTCCCCTATTTGGGGCCGCATCGCCGAACTCAATCCTCCCGCACTTTGCTGACTCCACACGCCGGTGAATCCCGCCCCCGCTTCTTAGTCGGGACGGGACCGGAGTGTTAAATGAACAAAGAACTATTTGTCTCTTCCACGCCTCACGAAACCAAGGTGGGCCTGGTGGAAGACGATCTGCTCGCGGAAGTCTATCTTGAGCGCGAAAACGAATACACCCTAGCAGGATCCATCTACAAAGGACGTGTAACCCGCGTGCTGCCAGGCATGCAGTCGGCTTTCGTCGACATTGGCCTGGAGCGCGATGCCTTCCTCTATGTCTCCGATTTCATGGAACTCGAAGAGCACGACGACGACCTGACCGATGTCGTCCCGGCCAACCGCGGCGTGCAGGACATGCGCCAGCAGCCGGCACGGGCCGAGGGCGGCAATCTTGCGGAACCCGGACAGTCGGAAAACGTCGAAAGTGATCTGGCGCCCGTGCAAGACGAAGGAACGTTTGAAGCGGATGGGCTAAGCGAGGGTCAGCCAGCGGCCGCAGCAGATGGTTCTGAGCCAGCCAACGGCGATTCCCAAAGCCGCGACCGTGGAAACTGGCGTGGACGCCGTCGCCGCCGAGGCGGCCGCAGAGACGGCCGCGATCGTGGATCGGATCGTAGCACCGACCGAGGCCCCGAGCGAAATGCGGATCGGCCAACAGAAGCCCGCCCGTCGCGTCCAGCCGAGGTATCGTCCGTTCGTACTCCCTCGGGTCCGCCGCCCGGCTACCAGCCGATTCTGCTGCCCGGAGAGTCGATTTCTAAATACCAGCGTTTCTCGCAGCAGCCGCCCGTCCAGGAGGCCCAGCGTTTGGCGGCCAACGCCGCAGTGACGTCGAATGCGTCCGAAGAGCCTCCCGCGCCCTTGGCTGCGACATTCCCCGAGGATGAACCCATTTTCGCGGCAGAAGAGGCTGTTGCCGAACCTCTGCACGAGCGGCATGACGACGTCGTGCCAGCCTCAGAAGAGCCGGCTGAATCGGCTTCGACTTCAGCTAGTTGGGACCGGGAGTTCCGCCGCCCTGAAGAGACGAGCGGACCTGCTCCGGCGTGGACTGCCGAAGCTCAGAAACCCATCGTGGAAGAAGCCTCATACGAGTCCGAGGAGCATGCTGAACCGATAGCGCCCGCTGCGGAACGCAACGAGCAGCCGGAACGTTCTTACCGCGAAGACGAAACACCGATATTCGCCTCCCCCGGCACGATGGAAGAAGAAACCATCGAAGAGGAAGAAGCAGACACGATTCACTACGAGGCTTCTTCGGACGAAGGGGACGAGGAGTTTGAAGAGGAGACACAGGCAGCTGGTCAGCCTGTGCATTTGAACGGCGACGCCCGGGAGACGGTGTCGGAAATTCACATGGCTTCGATGGCTGAATCGGGCGACGCGCATCCTGTTGAGGGGGCGTCTGCCGAAGAGGAAGACACCGAAGAACTGGAACTGGAAGAGGCTCAAGCGCAGGCTGAGGCCATGCTGGACGCGGAGGCTCGCGGAAATGGCACGGTCGACGCCCGCGCGGAAGTTCGAGCTCCTGCTGCGACCGCTGGCTATACGCAGCGCACGCAGCGGCCCCGCCCTGGATACGGCCGCCCGGGCTACGAGCGACAAGGTGGCGATCGCGGACGCCGCGGCGGGGGGCGAAGCCGCTTCCGGCGCCGCGAGTCGGCTCCGGTACCGTTGATCTCCGACCTTCTCAAGGAAGGGCAGGAGATTCTGGTCCAGATCGCCAAGGAACCCATTGGCAAGAAGGGCGCACGCATCACGAGCCACATCGCGCTGCCCGGGACGCTTCCTGGTCTACATGCCGACCGTGAATCATACGGGCGTCTCGCGGAAGATTTCTTCCGAGGAAGAACGCCAGCGCTTAAAGCGGATAATCCTCAGCGAGCGCGAGAACGGACATGGCGGTTTCATCGTCCGCACGGCTGCGCAGAGTGCGAGCGAAGAGGAACTCCGCGCCGATATTCGATTCCTGAAAGGCTTGTGGCAGGACATCAAGAATCGGGCCGAGGCGTCGAAGCCACCGGCGCTGATCTACCACGATCTCAACGTGGTCGAACGCGTGTTGCGCGACCAGGTCACTTCCGACTTCAATGTGATCTGGGTCGACACTGAACCCGAATACGAGCGGATCCTGCGCTTCTTCAACCGCTTTCAGCCGGGCATGGTCAAACGCGTCAAGCTCTACACCAAGGAAACGCCTCTGTTCGAGCAGTTCGGCCTTGCTGAAGAGATGAATAAGGCGCTGAAGTCGAAAGTTTGGCTGAAGAGCGGCGGCTACATTGTGATCAACCAGACGGAAGCGCTGGTTGCGATTGACATCAATACCGGCAAGTACGTCGGCAAGACCGCGCGGCTGGAAGACACGATCGTAAAAACGAACGTGGATGCGATCAAGGAGATTGTGCGGCAGATCCGGCTGCGCGATCTCGGCGGCATCATCATCATCGACTTCATCGATATGGATGAGCGCCGCAACCGCCAGCGCGTCATGCAGGCTTTGGAAGAAGAACTCCGGCATGATCGGGCTCCTTCGAAGACGCTGCAGTTCAACGATTTCGGATTGGTAGCCATCACCCGCAAGCGCGTCAAGCAATCGCTCGAACGGACGATCGGTGCGCCGTGTCCTTACTGTCAATCCACCGGCTACGTGAAATCGGTGAACACGATCTGCAACGAGATCTACGTCGAGATGCGGAAGATTTCCAAGCATCTGGAGCATGAAGATGTCATGCTGCGCGTACATCCGGATGTGGCCAAGGAATTGAAATCGAACAACGGTCGCTTGCTGAACGAGATGGAAGAACTGACCAAGCGCACCATCATCGTGAAGAGCGATCCGGCGGTGCATCAGGAGCAGTTCGATATCAACTGAGCGCGAGCAGACGAAGACGGACGAGAAATCATCCGTCTTTTGCTTTGTTGCTAAGTTTTGCTCAGGAGTGGTTCAGGATGCAGACTAGCTGACGTTGGCGAGCGTCTTGACAGCGATATCGGCCTGGTTCCGCAACTTTTGGGCAGATTCGTGAATGGACCGTCCTGCGACTCCCGAACCGCTCTGCTCGGCGGTAGTTGCCACGCCGCCGGCCTCTTCCGCCGAAGTGCTAGCCATATCCAGAAGGACGACTACGGAATCGGCATGCAGCTTCCAGACCGACGACATCTTCTGGCTGCGCTTCAGTTCTTCGAGTTCCGTGCTGATGCGGGCTGAGATCGACACCATGCGGATGAGCGTGCGAGCCACTTCGGCGCGAAGACTCTTTTCTTCGAGGAACGCGGCTCCGTAGGCATCAGCTTCGGGAGCCGTCAATGTCAGGTTGAAGAAGCGCATCGGCACGACTTGACGGTACTTCGGATCGGCGACGCGAACAAATACACGAATCGATTCTTCGACTCTTCGCAGTTTGCTCTCTTCTGCCGAAAGTTGCTGAGGCGTGATAGCCGGCGGCTGAAACACAGGGATCGGAGCCGGGCCCTTTGCCGCGCCGGCAGCTGCTTTCGCAGCCTTTGGAGCAGCAGCAGCACCGCCTGCGGGTCGAGATGTTTGGGATGCAGGTGTCAACAGCGAACGTCGGATCGGTGGACGCCGGTCCAATTCCTTCTTCAGCTTTGAAACCCTGCGGAATTTTTCCAGCGTTGTACTGTAATCGGCCTGCAGCAGTTGCTTTTCTTGAATCGCGGCCACATGCTCGACCGTAACTTCTACGCCGTCGACGGTCGTGAGAATCGTACCGCCCATTTCTTCCAGAGCCTGGCCGAACGACTTGATCTCGCCGAGCGCCTTGGCGAATAACTCATCAAATTTCTTGCCGAATGCGGCGTTGTACGCGGAAACCGTGGCCAGAACTCCTGGATGGTAGAACGAGGAATCGAGCCACTGCTTTAATTCACGCACGCGACCGATCATCCCGGAATCGATCAGAGCATTGAAATCGCGGAAGCGGGATACCTCTTCAATAAACGGGTCGAAGCGCCGCAACAACTGCACATGCTCTTCGGGCAAGGACGGCACATCGGTGTCGGCCAGAATTTCTATGAGCGCAATCTCAAACGGTGATAGCGGGAGCGCGCCGTCCAGCCCGTATCCGCTCTGTTCCCACTGGCCAGGAACTCGGGGATGGCGGTAGAGGAATGTTGCGATCAGATCGGTCTTGTCGCGATTGACGTCGCTGGGTTCGCGGCGGCGGACGAAGTAACGAAGCAGCGCCTCAGCCACTTCAGAATCTGTGTCGGGAGTGAGCGCCTGGCGCAGCATTGCCGGCGTGATCGCCATGTCAAGCAAATGCAGCCAGCGATACATGCGCGAAAGCGTATTGGGAAGCTCACGGTCGGAATGGCGAAGTGCGTCCTCGTCGAGACCGCTCGGAATGGGCACATCTCCGCCGAGCGTGTCCTTCAGGAGCTTTTGGTATAAGCCCTGGACAGTCGCCAGAATGGCTAATTCAAACCGAAGATCCTCGCCCAAGAATTTCCCCCAATAGCGAACTTCGCTCTAAAACTTTACTAATGTTCAAGTAAAGCCGAAAGGTTACTAACGGTGCAAGTTACCAGCGGTGTGAAGATCAGCAGGTAAAAAGGGAGAGTTTCTCGGAAGTACATGTCCTGTCGGGGGCGGTCAAAGGTAGTGATGCTTCTTAGAAAACGACGGTCTTGTTTCCGTAAAGCAGAACGCGATTCTCAACGTGCCAACGGACGGCGCGCGAGAGAACTACTTTCTCGAGATCGCGGCCCTTGCGGATGAGATCTTCAACGGTATCGCGGTGCGAAACGCGAACGACGTCCTGCTCGATGATCGGGCCGTCGTCGAGTACTTCGGTGACGTAGTGACTCGTCGCTCCGATCAACTTCACGCCGCGTTCGAACGCCTGATGGTAGGGCCTCGCACCAATGAAGGCGGGCAGAAAGGAGTGGTGGATATTAATGATGCGTTGCGGATAGCGGTTCACGAAGTCGTTCGACAAGATCTGCATGTAGCGCGCCAGCACCATGAAATCCGGCTTGTGTTCCGTGATCAGCGCGTGAATTCTAGCCTCAGCCGCGTTCTTGTCGTCTTTCGCAACCGGTACGACGGCATAGGGGATCTTGTAGAAGTCGGCGATTGGCTGATTGTCGGGGTGGTTAGAAATGATTAGGGGAATCTCGCAGGCGAGTTCGCCACTCTGGTGGCGATAGAGCAGATCGACGAGGCAGTGGTCGTACTTCGAGACCAGGATGATCATGCGCTGGCGCTGCGATGACTCAGCCAGACGCCACTTCATCGCGAAGGTCTCGGCGATGGGCGAGAAATGTTTGCCAAAGTCAGCCAGATCGATGTCGAAATCTTTCGGATCGAATTCGACACGCATCAGGAAGAGACCGGATTCCTGATCTCCGTGCTCGTCCGCGTGCAAGATGTTGCCGCCGTGCCGGTAGATGAAGTCGGCAATCGTCGCGACTTCGCCCTTGCGGTCGGGACAGGAGATCAGCAGGATGGCGGAGTTTTTCATGGATCGATAGCTGTGCTCTTCGCAAGCGAAAGGCGGCGAGCAAAGTCTCTATATGCGACTCTGTTATTTCTTGAGCTGCTTCAAAATCTCGCGAGCGGCGTTTGCTCCGGATCCACCCGTCAAACCTGTGCCGGGGTGCGTGCCGCTTCCGCAGAGATACAAGTTCTCGATCGGCGTTCTATATCGCGACCAGTCCAACAATGGCCGCATGGTGAAGAATTGATCCAGAGCCAGGTCGCCATGGAAAATCTGCCCACCGGTCAATCCATAAACTTCTTCGAGATCGCGAGGCGTGATGATCTGGTGTGTCAATATCAGCTCCGGCAGGTTTGGGGCGTACTGGGCAAGCGTCTGCACCACTGTTTGTCCAAGCGCCTTGCGTTGCTGCTCCCAGTCTCCCTTCAACTTGTAGGGAGCATACTGCATGTAGATCGACATCACATGCTTACCCTCGGGGGCCAGGGTTGGATCAGTGAGAGAGGGGATGGTGGCTTCGAGATAGGGCTGCTTCGAGAATTCGCCATACTTTGATTCGTCGAAGGCTCGCTCCAAATAATCGATTTCGTTGCCGATATGGATGCGACCCCGAAGTGCCGCCGAATCGCCATTTTTCAGCGCAGTAAACTTCGGCAACGCCGAGAGAGCGAGGTTCACTTTTGCAACGGTGCCATTGCCGCGGTAATGCTGCAGCTTCTGCACGAAGTCCGGCGAAAGGTGAGTGGGGTC
The DNA here is from genome assembly GCA_963793945.1 of uncultured Acidobacteriota bacterium. Lineage (GTDB taxonomy): Bacteria > Acidobacteriota > Terriglobia > Terriglobales > Acidobacteriaceae > Sulfotelmatobacter. The sequence continues at coordinate 54,169 of CAWCCE010000018.1, forward strand.
GGTCAGCTTGAGCAAGGTACGTTTCGGATCGGCATTGGAGACGACGGCCTTGGCGTTGATTTCTTCGCCAGTCGAGAGAATGACGCCGGTCGCTTCGCCATTCTGCACGCGTATTTCAATCACATCGGCGTTCGTGCGAATCTCGACTCCCGCTGCATTGGCAGATGAAGCCATCGCTTGCGTAACAGAACCGATTCCACCAACAGCAAGGGAAGCCGAACCAGCGGGATGAGGATCTCCCGCGGCGCGAATCAGAAGAATTAGTGCACTACCAGCGGACCACGGACCGAGGAACGTGCCAAAGACGCCGCGAGCTGCAATCACTGCCCGCAACAATTCTGTTTCGAAATATTCCGCAGCCAGATCGGCGACTGCCATCGGTCCCCAACGCAACAGCCGGAACATATCTTTTCGGCCGAGCTTGCGAATGGCCCGGCCCGTCTTCAGCATGCTCCACAGATCCCCGCGGCTGGGATCGTCAATGTTTGGCGGAGTGGTCGCGAGGGCTTCGCCAATTACTTTGCTGATCTTGCCCAGGGACTGTTCGAACTCCAGGTACTTCAGCCCGTCTTTCTGAGAGAAAGCCGTAATCTCTTGGGCGGACTTGTTGCCATCCTGATAGAGGCTGAGTGCGCGGCCGTCGGGAGAAAGAGCCGTCACGCAGATTTCCGGCGTGATCATCATCAGCCCATGTTTTGCAAGTTGCATGTCGCGAACGACGTCGGGACGAATCGGGCCCGCCGTGTGGGCTAGAGTTGAGCATCGGAAGCCCGGATGAAATTCGTCAGTGACTGCGGCTCCGCCGACCTGAGAGCTGCGTTCAAGGACGAGTGGCTTGAATCCGGCCTTGGCCAAATAAAATGCGGTGATGAGCCCGTTATGGCCTCCGCCGATGATGACGACATCCCGCTGGCTTTCTGCTGTCTGCGCCGCCATGGCTACGCCGCTCCCTTGATGTCTTTCAGAATTTCCAGCGCCGCGAGGCGGCCATTTGCGCCCATGATTCCGCCGCCGGGGTGTGTTGCCGATCCGCACATGTAGAGATTTTTAATCGGAGTGCGGTACTGCGCCCATCCCGGCACCGGGCGCAGGAAGAAGAGTTGTTCCAACGAAAGCTCGCCCTGGAAGATGTTGCCTTCGCTCAGTCCCCATTCGCGTTCAAGGTCGAGCGGGGTGACCACTTGTTTCTGGATGATGATGTCTTTTAAGTTCGGCGCGTACTCGGAAATCGTATTCACCACGGTATCGCCGAATGCTTCTTTCTGATCGTCCCAGTTCAGCCCGGGTGCCAGCTTATATGGAGCGTACTGCACGAAGCACGACATCACGTGCTTGCCCGGCGGTGCCACCGACGGATCGGTCAGTGACGGGATGACCATATCGATGTACGGACGCTTTGAGAAGTGTCCATACTTCGCGTCGTCGTAGGCTCGCTCCATGTATTCGACCGACGGTGAGATCGAAATTGCTCCACGCAAATGAGCGCCAGGACCCGGCATGCATTTGAAGTCTGGTAGGGCATCGAGCGCCATATTTACTTTGCCGGACGATCCCCGAAACTTGTATCGATTCACTTCTTCGAGAAAATCCCCCGGCAGATGCTGGGACTCGATGAAGCGAGTGAATGTGAGCCGGGGATCGACGCTGGAAGAAACTACATCGGCGTAGACCTCATCTCCGTTCGCGAGCACCACGCCCTTTGCCTTGCCGTCCTTTACGATGATCTGCGAGATCCCTGCCTTCGTGCGAATTTCGACTCCAGCCTCGCGGGCCGCATCGGCAATCGCATTCGAGATGGCGCCGGTACCTCCGCGTGCGAATCCCCAGGCTCGAAACGCACCGTCGATCTCGCCCATGTAGTGATGCAGTAGAACGTAGGCCGTCCCGGGTGATCGGACGCCGAGAAATGTTCCGATAATTCCGGAAGCCGACATTGTCGCCTTCAGGACATCCGTCTCAAACCACTGATCCAGGAAATCAATGGCGCTCATGGTCATGAGTTGGACCTGGTTGTACTTGTCGTAACTCGACATTCCCTGGAAACGCCGTCCGATGAAAAGCAGCTTCATCAGTTCGCGTGGATTCAGCGTCGTCGGATCCGGCGGCACCATGCTGAGAATCGGCTTCACGAAGCGGCACATCGCCTGCATCGCCTTGCCGAATTCGTCGTAAGCCTCGGCATCAACACGCGAATGCCGGGCAATCTCGCGATGCGTCTTGCCGTGGTCGTTCACGCGCCACAGGTGGTCGCCGTTCGGCATCGGGGTAAACGTTCCGTCGAGAGGAAGAATCTCAAGACCATGCCGGGGAAGGTCAAGGTCGCGAATGATCTCGGGCCGCAACAAAGAGACGACATAAGAGCACACCGAAAACTTGAATCCGGGGACAATTTCTTCCGTACAAGCCGCGCCACCAAGAACGTGCCGGCGTTCGAGCACGAGCACCTTCTTTCCCGCTCGCGCCAGGTATGCTGAATTGACCAGCCCGTTGTGACCGCCGCCGATTACGATGACATCGTATGTATTAGAACCAGCCATTCGCTGTTCGCTCCTAGCTCTGTGCTTTGAAGTCCGGGGTTCAGAAAACGCAATAATACTCTGGGAGAGGAAAGTACGGCAGGAATCAGAGCCCGCTGGGAAGAACGGTCCAGCTACGGAGGATACTGCACAGGGATGGAAGGACGCAGCGCATAAGTGACCGTCAGTCGAATCGATATTCTATCGGGAAGAGGGCATTTTGTCTGCACATTTGCGTGAAGCCGTGACTCAGAGTCAGCAGCCCCTACGGTTGCCGCGCCCATGCACGCATGCATATAATCCGGATTCAATCATTTGAGTTGCAGTCGAGGAATTTACTTTGCCCATCGGAACCGCATTTCACGAGAGAACTTTTCCGCTTTGCCAAAGCCTCAGCTACCGCGAGTGGTCCGGCTACTACACGGTCAGTGTCTACGAAGTGCATCACGAGCATGAGTACAACGCGATTCGAAACGCGGCCGCGCTCATCGATATTTCGCCGCTCTACAAATATCTGATCACCGGCAAAGACGCGACGCGCTTGGTCAATCGCATCATCACCCGGGACATCAATAAAGTGAAAGTCGGGCAGGTGATTTACTGCTGCTGGTGCGATGAAGAAGGCAAGGTCATTGACGATGGCACCATCTCCCGGTTGGAGGAGAACGTCTATCGCTGGACGGCTGCCGACCCCAGCCTGCGCTGGTTCCGGCAGAACGGCCTGAACATGGATGTTCAGATCGAGGACATTTCGGAAAAGGTAGCTGCGCTCGCGCTGCAGGGACCGACGTCGGCAAAGTTGCTGAAGACAGTCGCCGATGCGGATATAGCGAACTTGAAATACTTCCGAGTGACCCGCGGGAAGATTGCGGGAGTTCCGGTTGACATTTCCCGTACCGGATACACGGGAGACTTGGGTTACGAAATCTGGATGCCCTGGAGTGATGCGGTAAAAGTTTGGGACGCGCTTGCGGACAAGGGCAAGCAGTTCGACTTGCACGCCGCGGGCATGTTGGCGCTGGATGTCGCTAGGGTCGAAGCTGGTCTATTACTCATCGAAGTCGACTACACAAGTTCAAAGAAGGCGCTGATCGCATCGCAGAAGTTTTCGCCTTATGAGCTTGGATTTGCCAAGATGGTGCATCTCGAAAAAGAAAATTTCATCGGCAAGAGGGCGCTGGAAAAAGATGCGAAGGACGGAGTGCCGCGGCAGTTTGTGGGTCTTGAAGTCGACTGGACGGATGTCGAGCAACTTTATGAGCGCTATGGCCTGACTCCGGCCGCTCCGTCGCAAGCTTCGCGCGTCGCCGTTCCCGTCTATTCTGGCGACAGGCAAGTCGGAAAAGCGACGACAACCAGTTGGTCTCCCACGCTGAAGAAGATGATCGCGCTGGCAAGCATTGAAACCGGGCATTCGAAATCTGGCACGTCGCTGCAGATGGAGGTTACGATCGAAGCGATTCGTCTGAAAACGAATGTGAAGGTCGCGACGCTGCCGTTCTTCAATCCGCCAAGGAAGACAGCGACACCGGTTTAGGCCTAGAGAGACTGTAATGTCCGAGTTGCCCGGCGCTTGCCCGCGACGTAAAGCCACACTCCAATCAGCACCAGCGCCCCGCATCCGCCCACGATCTTGAAAACTGCGAGTGGCTTGTTCGGCTCATCCGGCTGAGGGACCAGTGACAGGCCGATGGTCGCGAGGGTCGTGAGAAATCCTAACGTTGCCACGAGTTTCGCCATCAGCGCTCCTCCCGGCAAGCGAATGACATCCGGCCCAGCCGGTTCGCCTTGCAACTTGATCATCGCCGCGAACAGGTAAAGATAGGGGATGAAGTAGGTAATCACACCCATGCTGACGAGCACGTCGTAAGCTCCTTTCACAGTGGTTCCAGCCTGCCCCAGAAAAATAAACACCACTCCAAGCACAAACTGCGTGAGCAGCGCTACCCATGGTGTTTTCCATCTTGGGTGCAGCGCTCCAAACGCCGGAGGCAGAAAGCGGTCGAGTCCGGCGACGAAAGGCAGCCGAGCCACGGCTGCGAGATAAGCGCCGGCGGCACCGATATTGCTGAGGGCAATCAGAAACGCTGCCAGCGGCAACACCCCGGGAAATCCCACGCGCGACGCAGTCTTCGAGACGGCTTGCACCAATCCTTGCAAGCTGTTCACCTCTGTCGAAGGTAGCGCTAGCAGCACGCAGACCGTGCCGAGGATGTAGCAGACCGTGACCGTCGCGCCTGCGGTGAGCAGCGCCAAAGGGATTGTGCGCCGGGGATTCTTGATTTCCTCTCCCATGAACGACGCGGTCTCGCACCCGCCGAACGCGAAGGTGAGCACCGACCAGAAGATCAGGTCGTTGAGATGAGTGCTCGGCATCATCGAATGAACGGTGAAGGAAGTCGCCGATCCGTAGCGATGCCACGCGACGAATCCCAACACGATGACGATGCCCACGGGAATCCACATCGCCAGTGCTCCGACATTGTGCAGCCACTTGCCGACATCCAGTCCGACAATATTCATCAGACGTGGCCGCGCTCAGCGTGAGCAGCGAAAAGACAATATAGAAAGTCGCGTTGCCGGAGAGGTGTTCCCATGCGGCTTGCCGCATGAAAAGGATGTTGCTGGCGGCGAAGTAGAGAACAGCAGGGAAATATGGCAGGTTGCTGGTCCAGTAGGTCCAGGCCGAAAGGAAGCCGGAAAAATCTCCGAAGGCGCGCTTGCTCCACACATATAAACCTCCTTCATTGGGATAGCGCGACGAAAGCTCTAGAACGGAGAGTGCCAGCGGGGTGTAGAAACAGAACCACGCGCCGATCCAGACAACAATCGAACTGGGTCCAGCTGCTGCGGCTGTGGCGATCCACCGCAAGCTGATTCCCGTGATCACATAGAACAGCAGTAGATCACGGAATCCCATCACCTGCCGGGGACGATTGGGCTCTTCTGCTTCGGCGATGGAAACGCCGCGCGAAAGGAAGCCGGTATTGTCTGCGGTTCGCCGCGGATTGGAATCGGCCAAGGGAGTGGTCTCGGAAGCAAGAAACAGAGGAATAACACTGCATCGATCTCGGAGCAAGATGAAAATGTCCGGGTCCCACCGGTCGCAGATCGACCTAGTTTGTAGCGGTCTTGCGGTTGCTGCGTTTCCAATACAAATAGCCGGGAATGCCAATCAGGACGATCGCCGTTCCCCAGAATGCTTCGGTGGGACGGGTAATGATCGTGTTCAATGTCCAAGCCGTTCCGATCAATACATAAATCGCAGGAAGCCACGGATAGCCGGTGCAACGATATGGCCTCGGAATGTCAGGACGCTTCCATCTCAGCCAGAAAAGCGCAATCACCGTTAGCGTATACGAGAGCACCATGCCGTAAATTACATACGTATAAAGCTGGTCATAGCGGCCGCTGAGCGTGAGGGCAGCGGCCCAGACTCCTTGTCCAATCAGGCTGAACGCCGGAGTCCGCCACTTGGGATGGATGACTGCCATACGCTTGAAGAAGACGCCATCCTGCGCCATCGCGAGGTAGACGCGCGCACCTGAGAGCGTGCAGGTCGCCGCGGCGCTGAAGCAGGAAATTGCAATCATCAGTGAGAGCCAAACTGCGGCTCGCGGCGAAAACAGCGCTGCTGCTGCGGCGTGAGCGATGGTTTCGTGGTTCGCGATCTCTTTGATAGGCAGAGCATACAGGTAGGTCAGGTTCATCGCGATGTAGATCGCGGCCACCGCGAGAACTCCCAGTACCATTGCCAGCGGCACGTTGCGTCGCGGCTCTTTCACTTCGCCAGCCACCCAGGTGATGTAGACCCATCCATCGTAGGCCCAGAAGACTGCGATCATTCCAACGCCCATCGCCGATATCAAAGCGCCCGGCCCCAAGCCAAGAGTCAGCGAAGTTCCATGAGCGTGAAAGTTCGACCAATTTCCTTTGCCAACGATGAAGCCAAGTCCGACGAACGCGGCCATCGCAGCGAACTTGGTCCAAGTGGAAAGATTTTGTAGCAGCGCGCCCCATCGCAGACCAACAACGTTCACGAGTGTTAGTACGACGATCAACACGAGTCCCAGCAGGGTTGCGCGAGTCAAAGTCACCCCCGCGAAGGACGCCACGACATGATCCTGGGATACGAACGGAACAACCTGTCCCAAGTACGCGGCGGAGGCAACGGAGAGAGCGGCGATGGATCCGCCGTTTGCTACAGCGAACAGCATCCAGCCGTAGAGAAACGCTACCAAGTCTCCATAGGCTTCGCGCAGATAGATGTACTGGCCTCCGGAATCGGGGAACATCGATCCCAGTTCAGCGAAGGCGAAGCAGGCGCAGAGCGAAATGAGCGCTCCCAACACCCACACAAGCAAAAACAATGCGGGCTGCGGAAGCGGACCCGCAATGTCTTTCGCAGTGAGGAAGATCGATGAGCCAATGATGCCGCTAATCAGCAACAATACGGAATCGAGAAGCCCCAGTCCGCGCACGAGGCTGGGCTGAGATTTCTCCGTCGACGCTTCAGGTGAAGGTGTGACCGTTAGCGCGACCGGAATGGGTTCCATTATCCGATTCCCAATTCGTCGGGGGATTCCAACGAAGTGCCGCATCGTCGGCAGATGACGGCCAAGCAGTCTCCGCAGGTCAGCGGATCATTCACTTCTTGCGCGCAAGTCGGACAGTAGAGCGGTCCCGGGACAGGTTGCGGAGGCTCATTCAGCGGGCCTGTGGCCATGAGGAACAGAACTGTAGCACATGGATGGTGCTTCCGTCCTATCGCACGAGCCTGTAGCAGGTGGAGCTTGACGGCGAAGTCCGTCCAAGACGTTGGCGCTACAATATGGGCAGACATGCCTGAGAAGCCACAGACTCCCGACGAAAAATTGCAGCATGAGTTCAACCAGTGGGCCGCAGCCGGCGAGGGCGAGAAGATGGAGCGTCATCATCTCGACATCACCGAGAAGACGATCCGGCTGATGAATCTGCGTCCCGGCGAGCGCGTGCTCGATCTCGGATGCGGCTCTGGCTGGGCCACCCGCCTTCTGGCGCGCTTAGTGGGCGATGGGCCTGAAGGATTCGGCCAGGTCGTAGGCCTCGACGTTTCGGATGAAATGGTTCGACAGGCGCGAGAGGCCTCAAAGGACTTCGAAAATATCCTTTACGTCTGGGGGTCAGCGCAGCAGATTCCGTGGGAAGAAAACTTCTTCGACAAGGTGCTGTCCGTCGAATCGTTTTACTACTACGCCGATCAGGACCGAGCGTTGATGGAGCTATTTCGGGTGATGGCGCCGCGGGGCAGACTGTTCATCTTGATCAATCTCTATAAAGACAACGTGTACTCGCTGCAATGGGTCGACAAACTCAAGGTACCGGTTCACGTGCGATGCGCAGCCGAGTATATCGAATTGCTCAAGAAGCACGCGTTCGAAAACGTTGAGGCGCGGCGCATCCCCGACGACACTCCCACGCCGGACAACTACAAGACGAAATCGTTTAACAGCCTTGAGGATCTTCGGGCATTTAAGCGAGAAGGCGCCCTGCTGCTGACGGCATCAAAGCCTGATCTCCGCACGCCAGCTCCGGGATACACGATCTATTAGGCCTGATCTATCGGAGCTTAGAGCTCGCTGTCGTCATCATTATCCTTGTCACGTTCACCGCGATCTTTCACAGGACTCATGGCGTGCCCATCCTGCGCATGGTGAATTTCAACCCGCCCGTTCACGTTCGACAGCTTGATGTGAGTTCCACCGTTGCCGAGCTCGCCGCGCAGGTCGTGTCCGACGAAACGATGATTGTTTACGTGCAATCCGAAATCGTTATTGATCCCGCCGGAGACCGTGCTGGCTTCCACCTCGGCATTCGAATCGGATGGGATGGTGAGATCGACCGATCCGTTCACCGAATTCAATTCGACTGACTGGCCCGCAAGCTGGTCGAACTTCGCTTCCAGCCTTCCGTTGATCGTCGAGAGCTCGGCCCGACCCGCGAGGTCATGAGCTTCGAGCCGGCCGTTGATGCACGAGGCGCGAACCTCCCCGGTCACGCCGGAAATGTCGAGTGATCCGTTGATCAGCTTAATCTCGTCGAGCCTCACCCCGCGCGGAACCGTAAGCGTATATTCCACACCCGCTGGATTGTTGTGCGATCCCCAGTTCCATGTGTTGTCGTGACTCGGATATTTCGTCCTGATCGAAAGATAGTCCTTGCCGGAATCGATCTCGATCTTCGCTTCGTCAAGACGCTCTTTCGTATCGGCGTATTTCACCGCATCGACCTTGACTTCGTTGCGATCCCAGCTGGAAATGTGGACTGCGCCATTGATGTTGTCGAGCTCAATCCGGCCGTCGGCGGTGATGGCGTAGGTCTGATGGAACTCCTCAGTGAGAGCTCCACGATGATCGGACGCGTGCGCTCCCAAGGCGAGCAGAAACAAGGAGCAAACGGTCCCCAAAACAGCTCCCAACCACGTGGCATGTTGGCGATTGCGATTCATGGCTCTGTTCCTTTCAACGGGTTAGACGTGCTGGATGAAGATTCGTGAGACGTAAATGTTTGGGGAAAGCGTCACTGGTCCTGTGAGGCGTGTTTTGTAGCATGCTGAAGAGGACCATGTACGCTTTCCGCATGGCGAATTCGTGGCAGATCAGGCTCGGAAGGGCCAGTCCTCTTCCCAATTTCCGTGAGCAAGAACACGCAGAGGATCGTCATCTCGGGCTCGATCGGATGCCGGTAGCGCGGAGCCGGAAAGACCACGTAATATACCGCCGGGAAAAGTAATACTAGCCAAAACAGCAGCCAGGCTCTCGGCTTGCGCAATCGCAAAGCGCGCACCAAGCCCCAAAACATCAGCACCGATGACGCTAGATAGAGTGAGTTCTTCGCTTCGTTCATCCACGGAGGTTGGGTCGCCTTCGGAGGCCCAGCCCAGAAGTAGACGAACCGCTTGATACACAGCAGCGCAAACCTCGCGTAGTCGGCTTTGATATAGTCGACGGCTTCCTGCCTTCGCATCGCGATATAGGCCAACTCTCCCATCGATTCGTATTGCCGCATGGCATAAACGTTCTGGGAGGGATGGAGGTATTCCATCCATGTGCCATCGGCACCGGGGCCATTTCCCATGCGAAGTTCCGCGGCGAAATTGTCACGAATAAAGATGAACTTGCCGAATGTCTCGTAGTTCCGCACCAGCCAAGGCGCCAGCGTAGAAAAGAAGACCACCGCAGCCAGTGCGATTCCGGCGATCGATCGCTTGCTCTGTTTCGCGCGCCGGTACCAGACCCACAATCCTGCCGCTGGCAGGAACGACAACAGAGACGTGCTGTTCAGCGCAGCGACGCCCCATAGCAACCCGAAGCCGAACCACGGGGTCCAGCCATCGTGTTCTTCCATCGTCAGGGTCAGCCAGAAGATAGTGGCCAGCAACAATGCCGAGAGGCTTGTCTCCCAGACCCAACGCGTGCACCAGAACATCACGTTAGGCAGCAACGCCCAAGCCCATGTTGACCACATCGCGACCTTGATCGAGAAAATTCGCCGCGCGATCAGGAAAATCGGGATACAGGTCAGGGCGGAACAGAGGCTATTGAGACTTAACAAAACGAACGCCGAGGTCTTGGAATAAATCCCGAATACGGCAAAGACGCCAGCCGTCAAATATGGATAGAGCGGTGGTTCCCACGCTGTCGGGCCGGTCGCTGCGCCGAACGGATTGCTGAAGCCATGTCCAGAAGCCAAGGATGCGCCGATTCGGCCCATCTCCCATCCGAAGCCGAAGTTGGCGTCGGCACTCTTAAACCGGTAAGTATGCCCGACCAGGATCCACCCGACTCGCAGCAGTAGCGCGATGCCAGCAATCAACAACGGGGAGGAAAGAACTCGCCTCCATGGGCCAGACAGGCTCGATCCCACTTCTTCACGTGTCGCCGGCCTGGGTTCCATGAGTCGTTCTATTTGTAGCCCCAGAGAACGGTATGGGGCAACCACGGTCACCGAAAAGCTGGATTCCCAGAGTTGAAAAACAACATGCCAGATCGTCAATGGCGGGAGTAGAATCTCGACCTACCAAGGAGGTGCATCGTGATTCTGGGGATGAGTACTGCGACATTCACTCTGATTCATGTCCTGATTAGCCTTGTGGGTATTGCATCAGGACTTGTGGTGATGTACGGGTTCCTCGCTGCAAAACGGCTGGACCGCTGGACTGTCCTTTTTCTCGCGACGACTATTGCAACCAGCCTCACCGGCTTCGCATTTCCAAACTCGCACATCACTCCAGGAATCGTGATCGGGATCCTGTCGCTCATCGTGTTGGCGATCGCACTCGTTGCCCGATACGGACTGCGCATGAGTGGCGCATGGAGGCGGATTTACGTGGTCACCGCTTCTGTGGCGCTTTACTTCAATGTCTTTGTGCTCATCGTTCAATCGTTCGAAAAGGTGCCTGCACTGAAAGCGTTAGCTCCCACCCAGAAAGAGCCGCCTTTCGCAATTGCACAACTGCTTGTTCTAGCATTGTTTATCGTGCTCACAGCGTTTGCGGTAAAACGGTTTCATCCGACGACGACTGTCGAAACTTCCAAACCTGCTTTCACGAAGAAAGCCGCCTGAGGCTGGCGCCTCGATTTCCGTGTGGGGATAGCCTGCAGGTGGCGCAGCTCCTTCGGTCGATTACGTCCGGCGGGGTTACGTACTGAATCGTCGGAACTACACCGCTGGACGGATAAGACCTCTCCGAATCCGGTAATATACTGGTTCTACCGGACTCATTGTTTGACTGCTGACCTCATCCGATCCGCGACACTGGCGTCATTGGCCGCGCCCAAGGGTATTGGGCACTACATTCGCCAGCATTTTCTCGATACGACGTTTCGTGGGCTTTATCACGCCAATGCGTTTGATGTGGCGCTTCTCGTCCCCTATTTCATTGTCTTAATCTTGCTGGCAGGTTACGGGATGCACCGTTACGTGCTTGTGTATCTCTATTACAAGCACCGCAAGAACCGCACCACCGAGCCCGCCGCATATTTCGAAAACTTGCCGCGGGTCACGGTGCAGTTGCCAATCTTCAACGAGCAGTATGTTGTCGAGCGCTTGCTCGAAGCCGTTTGCAAGCTGAACTATCCGCGCGAGAAGCTAGACATCCAGGTGCTCGATGATTCGACGGACGAAACGGTAGAGGTTGCTCGTGGACTGGTCGAGCGTTACGTGGCGTTGGGGAATCCCATCCGCTATCTTCACCGCACGAATCGCCATGGATTCAAAGCCGGTGCCCTAGCCGAGGGGATGCTTTCGGCGCAAGGCGAGTTCATTGCCATCTTCGACGCCGATTTCACGCCGCCGGAAGACTTTCTGCTGCAGACAATTCATCACTTTACCGATCCAAAGATTGGGATGGTGCAGACTCGCTGGACACACATCAACCGCCATTACTCCTTCCTGACCGAAGTGGAAGCAATCTTGCTGGACGGACACTTTGTGCTGGAGCACTCCGGCCGTGCTCGCACCGGCTTGTTCTTCAACTTCAACGGCACCGCAGGCATGTGGAGGCGCGCGGCCATTGAAGAGGCCGGAGGCTGGCAGCACGATACCTTAACCGAGGACACGGATCTCTCCTATCGCGCGCAGCTAAAGGGATGGAAATTTATCTACCTGCAAGATGTCGAGTGCCCAGCGGAACTGCCCGTCGAAATGACGGCTTTTAAAACGCAGCAGGCGCGCTGGGCCAAGGGGCTGATGCAGACTGGCAAGAAGATTTTGCCAAGGGTCCTGAGCAGCGACGCGCCGTTTCACACGAAGGTCGAAGCCTGGTATCACCTGACAGCGAACATTAGCTATCCACTGATGATTATGCTGTCAGTCCTACTCCTGCCTGCCATGATCATCCGCTTTTATCAGGGATGGTTCCAAATGCTCTACATCGATCTCCCGCTCTTCATGGCATCAACATTTTCGATCTCGAGCTTCTACTTGGTTTCGCAGCGCGAACTGTTTCCGCGCACCTGGCCGCGGGCTTTGATCTATCTTCCATTCCTGATGGCGCTGGGAATCGGACTGACCATCACCAACACCAAAGCGGTTATCGAAGCGCTGATCGGCAAGCAGAGCGCGTTTGCCCGCACGCCAAAATACAGCGTCGTGTCGAAACAGGACAAGGTTGGCGCCACGAAATACCGCAAACGGTTGGGATGGATACCGTGGGTCGAGTTGCTGATTGGCGCTTATTTCGCTCTGACCGTTTATTACGCCGTCGAAAACGAAAACTACATCACGGTCCCGTTCCTTCTACTCTTCGTGCTCGGATACTGGTATACGGGCTTAATGTCGCTGCTCCAAGGACGATTCGGACGAGCGTCGGCTAGAAGAACCACGCACACCAAGCCCTTTCCAGTTGGCGTTTAGGGTTGCTCGTACAAACCTAATTGCCCGCGGTTGAGGCGCCGGCCGTCAAGACAATCTGCTGTTCGTCCGCCGTCTTGACACCCTGATAGAAGCTTCTCAACGCCGTGTAGTATTTTGGGTCGATTTCGAGAATGTTGACATCAAGTTTCCGGCTCAAATGCAGTTCACCCTTGACACTCTCGGCGGAAAGGATATAACCGACGGCGTGGAGGTCATGGTTCTGCGGCTTTGGCAATGTCGCAACCTGCGAGCCCGAAGGAAGCTCGATGGTGATATCGTCCGACTTTTCTGAAGGGAATTCGAAATAGATCGGATAGGTTCGCGTACTGTACTCAAAAACATTCCTCTCCGTAGCCCCGAAAACTCCAACGGGCACCAGAATGTGGTTTCCAGTTGCAGTGGCCCAACCCGGAACCTTCATATCGAAGACCGCTGCTAGTGAAGATTCAGAGCTATTCCAGTCAGGCTCGTTAACGAGCCTGACTTCGCTTCCGGCGGGAATGGAATAGGCAACTTCGTCCTCCAGAAATTTCCTTCGCGATGCTCCATCGTGATTTCTTTGGTCGACACGCCGTCGCAGCGCTTCCAGTCCAGTGAAAGTGAGCTCAAGCTTTCCTTCGAGACTTCCGTCGGTAGTCAACTTAAGGTCTGCCTTGCGTTCGATTCGCGAGGATGAGCTTTCCGGCAAGCTGGTCTTGATCCAGGTGCTGCCGTCTTTTTCCAGGCGCAGTCCTTGTACTCCGGTCTCATCCCAGGGAAGCATCCCGAACGGAGCGAAGGCCGCGCCCGGGGCCACATACAGGTCCTTGCCGTCAAGTTTGGCGAGAACGGCCGTTGCATCGAGTTCGCCATCTTGCATGCTCTGAGGAGCAAAGAAGTAGTTGCGCCGTTCGGAAACCAGCACGCCATAGGTCTCGAGGCCGGCCGCCCGAGTCAGAGCGACGTAGAGCCAGTTCAATTGCTTGCTGTTTCCGTAACCTTGCCTCCAGATTTCTTCCGCATTGTCTATTTTTCGTTTCTGGTTTCGCTGGTCTCCGACGTCGTCGGTCGCAAGCAGTTCATGTCTCTTCGCCAGCACTGCGGATTGTGTCTGATAGCTGGTATTGGGGAGTTGTTGCACGCGCGCATAAATCTTCAGCAGTTTGGCTTCCGGAGTATCGCCCGGGGACACGATTTGGGCGACGACAGAATCCAGAGAGCCCCGCTTGCCGATGAAAGATTCCAACTCATCATTCCGCTTCTTTCCAAACTTCTTCCAAAACTTGGAAGCATCCGATTCGAAAGATTCATAGCTGTAAACGAATTCCACGCGCGCCTTCAGTTGATTCTCGGGCGGCATGAAGTCTTCTGCCTGGAATGCCGCGACATTCGTGACTTCCAGGTGCACGCTGTTGTCCGGGTCTTGTTTTACAGGCGGGCTTCCTGCCGGGAGGTGTTCGAGCCAACGAAAATTTACAGGGGTATAGTCGTTGTGATTGGGCTTCAACGAGAACTTGGCTCGCTTCGTGAATAGTTCACTGTTCAGAATCCAGCGTGAGCCGTAGAAGTATCCTTCGTAGAAGTTAAGTGTGTAAAAGTACTCGATGATGCTGCCCGCTTGAACTTCCGGCAGAGCAAAGGTTTTGGCTCGCCATTCGAGCCCTCTTCCTTTGACCAGTGTCTTGTCCAGAATTTGCCCGCTGAAGTTCACGATGGATCCGTCGGGTCGTATGGTGCGGGCCATGATTCCCGACACAGTTCCGACGTTAGTATCGAAAGGAATCTCAATGTTGCCGTATTTGCGTCCCGCATCGGTGAGTATTTTGATTCGGTAGTAATCCTCTTCGAAGCGGCTCGCGGGAGCTGCCATTTCATTGCCAACCAGGCGCAGGCCGCCGCGGTTTGAAATTCCGTAGTCGTCGCGGTTGACTTCACGGTAGAGAATGATCGCGGGCGCCCCTGGAGCTCCCGGCTCGCTTGTCATCTTGAGCTCTTCTTGGGAGATGGGTTGGAAGTGGACGCCAGCGCGAGCGCGCGTGGAAAGACCGAAAAACACTATTGTTGCGAAGAAGTAGAAGAGAAGACGTGGGCGGCAAAGCACAGCTATTCCTCCGGGAGGAGAGATCGCAGCTGATGTTTCCAGAAACAATGGCTGCGGGCCATCGCGCCAGGATATCTGGGACGGCGCAACGGCGACGAAGTACTGTACATCCGGAAATGGCGCCAGGCAATGATCCAAAGTGCTGCACTCGTAACGTGCTTTATGTTACCGATTCGATCGTGTGCGCTCGCTGGCCTTCCCTTGACCGCTCGTTTACAATCCTGTCGCTGAAAGTTCTTGACTGGATTCGGTGCGCAATCCGGCGCTTACGAATTTGTGAAAGGGAGGATGCCATGCTGCCCTCGCGCAGAATTCTCCACTACGTTTCTTTGGCCGCCTTGTCCGTCGTTGTTCTCAGCTGCGGTGGCTCTCATGATTCCGACGAGTTTTACGTGCTGGTCTCTGCCAACCTTCAAGTCCCGTATTGGAAGACCGCTGGAGCCGGATTCACGAATGCAGCCAGTCAATTCAAGGTACGATCCGATTTCACCGGGCCGCAGACCTACGATCCTAAAGCAGAGCGCGATGCGCTGGATCAGGCGGTCCAGAAAAAAGCGACCGGCATCCTGCTGGCGGTAACGGATCCTGCGACGCTGAAGGACAGCATCGACAAGGCCGTAGCGGCCGGAATTCCGGTCATTACCATCGACTCCGATGCTCCCTCGAGCAAGCGCCTGTTTTTCATCGGGACCAATAACTACCAGGCAGGATTTACCGGAGGACAACGTTTAGCGCAGGAGTTGAAAGGCAAGGGCAATGTCGTCGTCTTCACCATGCCCGACCAGTCGAATCTGCAGGATCGCCTGCGCGGCTATAAGGAAGCTTTGAGCCGCACCCCAGACATCAAGATCACGCGGGTCGTTGATATTCAAGGTGATCCGAGAATCGCCTTTGATACGACGACGCAGATTGTTGGAAAAGAGCGGGACAAGGTCGATGCATTCGTTTGTCTCGAAGCCCAATCCGGCAAAGAAGTGGCGGGAGTGCTCGATAGCTATCACGTGACCGGAAAGATTGTGATGGCGATGGACACCGACCAGGAAACGCTCGACTGGATCAAGAAGGGCGTGATCGCCGGAACGATTGCGCAGAAGCCCTACACGATGGCATTCGTCGGTATGCAGATGCTCGACAATCTGTACCATCACAAACCGTCTTCGCTTATGTCCGACTGGTCGAAAGATGCCTACGCGCCGATTCCCAGCTTCATAGACACAGGCTCAGGCCTGATCGACAAGAGCAATGTAGATTCCTTCATCCAGGCGGGGAAGAGCTTGTCGGCGTCACCAAAATAAGGCGGATGTAGAACGAGATTCTTCATACAAACTCACAAAGGACAATTTCTGATGCGGAAGATATTGTTTTCTTTCTGCCTGCTATTACTCTGCTCGGCGGGTTACGCTCTCGATCGACAACCGGTGGCCGACTACCACGTGCGCCGGGAAGCGCTTGCCAAGAAGGCCGGAGGTTTAGTGGTGTTACTGGCGCCGCTCGAGGCCATGGACTCTGTTTACGAGTTTCGCCAAGAAAACAATTTCTATTATCTCTCGGGGGTGACCGTGCCTGGCGCAGGACTTCTCATCGCGCCGGCGTCTGACGCCCAAGGCGATGCTCCGGCCCGATCGTATACGGAGATATTGTTCCTGCCACCGCGCAATTTACGGCTGGAAAAGTTTACCGGCCCGCAGATGGGTGCAGATAGTCCTGATGCTCCGAAAGTGACCGGCTTCGATCGAGTCGAAGAGATGGGAGAACTACCGGAAGAAGTTGCAAAGCTTTTAACGAACACGCGGCCCGTTGTTTACACGGAAATGGCTTCGCAAGGAAATACTCCTGCCAGCGAAGATTTGGTGGGTTTTCTAAAACACAGCAACGCGATGGTTTTCTTCCAGGACGTCAAGCCGATGTTGACGTCGCTGCGGACGGTCAAGGACGGGGGAGAAGTTGCACTGATCCGAAAAGCAGTGGACGCTTCGGCCGCTGCCCATCTCGCAGCGATCAAAGCCGTGAAACCGAATGTCAAGGAATATGAGATCTCCGCGTTAATGCAATACGAATGGGTTCGCCGCGGATGCGAGCGCCCATCGTATGCTCCCATCGTCGGCTCGGGCCACAATTCCACAGTCCTGCATTATTCGGAAGACACCAATACCATGGAGAGTGGTGATGTCGTCGTCATCGATGCTGCAGCCGAGTATTCGATGTATGCGGCAGACATTACGCGCACGCTACCCGTGAATGGCCACTTTACACCGCGACAGAAAGAAATCTACGACATCGTGCTTGGAGCGCAGGAGGCGGCTATCGCGGCATTTCAGTCCGGCAAATCGACTTTAGTAGGCGATTCCGAAACGTCTCTAAATAAAGTTGCCCGGGACTACATCAAGTCTCACGGAAAAGACCTTCACGGCCAGCCACTGGATCAATATTTCATACATGGCCTTGGGCATTACATCGGTTTGCACGTTCACGATGACGGCGATTATAAAGTTCCTCTTGGACCGGGGATGGCGTTCACCATCGAACCGGGAATCTATATTCCGGAGGAGAATCTGGGGGTTCGCATCGAGGACGACTTTGTCGTGGACGCTGACGGCAAGCTCATCAAAATGAGCGCGGCAGTGCCGTCAAAAGCCGATGACGTGGAAAAGGCGATGGCAGGGAAGTAAGCGCTATTGTGTCAAAGCGGCGCTCGCGATCGTTGTCATTCCGAGCAAAGCGAGGAATCTGCTCCGCGCGTGGGCGTCGGATCGCGGCTTAGGAAATATATTCGCGGATGTACTCGTCCTTGGTATGCGCCAACTGGCGGATGTCGCCGTCGAAGATTACTTTCCCGTCCCGCAGAATCAGAAAGCTCATGGGTACATCACAATACTGTCCTCGCGGGAGCGCGCGGGTCTGGTTCGTCCGCTTGTCAAATTCATGCGTAGCCAATGTGAAGGCATCCTGTAGGCGGTGAGTCACCAGCAGGGAACTCGTCCGGTAGACATCGCGCTGTTTCATGATCAATTCTACGATGGTGTTCGACGTCACCGGATCAAGTCCTCCTGTCGGAGAATCGTAAAGCAGCAACTCTGGGCGTGTGATGATGGCACGCGCGATCGCAACCCTTCGCCGCATACCTCCAGAAAGTTCCGACGGAAAAAGATCCAACGTGTGTTCTAGTTCGACGAACCGAAGCGATTCGCGAACTTTGCGATCGATATCATCGTCGTAAATGCCATGCTCCTCGGTCAGGCGATACGCGACATTTTCGCGTACAGTAAGCGAATCAAAGAGCGCGCTTTCTTGAAAGACCATGCCGAGCCTGGCCCGCATCGGAAACAAGTCCTGCTCTCCGAGTTGCGTGACGTCGTTGCCTAGAACCGTGATACGCCCCGAGTCCGGGGGCAGCAGTCCGAGCGCGAGCTTCAGGATCGTACTCTTGCCGGATCCTGCAACGCCGAACAATGCCTTGGTCTCGCCCGCGGGGAGATGAAATGAGACCCCGCGCAACACGTGATTGTCGCCAAACGAAATATGAACATCGTCGAAGACGATGACTGGAGTCGAAGACGGCTGGACAAAGCCAGATTCGTGTTCGATTGGTGCGGTCGGCGTAGCCATGCATCTACCTGTACGACAAGATAGAGATCAAAAGCTTGGTCACGAAGAAATCGGTCACCAGAATTAATACGGATGCCGCCACAACCGCCTGAGTCGTCGCGCGACCTACGCCTTGCGTGCCGCCGCGCGCCGTCATGCCGTAATAGCAGCCGATGGTCGCGATGATGAAGCCAAACATCGCCGGCTTTAGAAGTCCCATGAAAACGTCTTGCAGTACTAGAACCTGCCAGGCATTGCTCCAATATTGTCGCGCGTCGAGGCTGAGGAATAACTTGGCGACCATCAATCCGCCTGCGAGACCCACGAGATCCGAGATGATGCTCAGGAAAAACAGCATGAACACGGTTGCGGTCACTCGCGGAGTGACCAGTTTTTTCATCGGATCGGTGCCGAGGGCCCGCATAGCGTCGATTTGCTCGGTCACAACCATCGACCCCAATTCACTGGCCATGCCGGAAGAGTTTCGTCCCGCGACCATCAGACCCGTTAGAACTGGTCCAAGCTCACGCACCATCGAAGTGGAAACCAGTTGCCCGATCAGGGTGATCGAGCCAAAACGCTGTAGGGTGTTCGCTGTCTGCAACGCGAGGACGCCGCCGGTAAAAAAACCAGTCAGCACTACGATCGGGAGGGAACCCACGCCGATCAGATCCGCTTGCTGGACCATGTCAGCGAAGTAGAGCGGTTTGCGGAAGAGATTCCCGACCGCCTGCGCAGCCAGCAGAGTGTATTCCTGAACCGCCTGGATTTTCTGCTTAGCGAATTCCGTGGGCGAGGTTAATTCCATGCGATTCGGAAGTCCGGCAGATCGGAAATTCCCCAGTTCCGGGCTTGTCCGAAAATATAACAGAGAAAGCAGTGAGCAATCAGCCAGTGGTTATCCAGCAGGTCAAGGTGTGGCTGCAAGAACGGAGACTGAGAACTGAAAAAGGTCTGTCTCTACCCGCGACCCTTCTTTTTTATCTCGATATTCAGGCGCCGGATTTTTTGGTTCAGGGTGGAAAGCGGAACGTGAAAGCGCTCCGCCGCTTCAGTCTGGTTCCAGTTGCAGCGTTCGAGCATGTCCGTGATGACCCGCCGCTCGACATCTTCGACGATTTCGAACAACGAAGCGTCCGACGGCGGGTCATGCAGGGTGAGCGAAGAGCCCCGACCCATCATCGACTCGGGAAGAAGGTCCATGGTGATTTCTGGTCCGGAAGAGAGAACCACGGCGCGCTCGATTACGTTTTCCAGTTCGCGCACGTTGCCCGGCCAGGAATAAGCCATCAGCGGGCGCAGCGCCTCCGGGGTAACGCGTGGCGCAGGACGCCCGTTCTCTTCCGCGTATTTCTTCAGGAAAAATTCAACGAGCAAAGGAATGTCTTCTTTGCGCTGGCGCAACGGCGGCAACTCGACCGTGATGACATTTAATCGATAGAAGAGATCTTCGCGAAAGCGGCCTTCCCGAACCATCTGCCGCAAATCGATATTTGTGGCGGCGATGATTCGGACATCCACCTGAATTTCCTGAATCCCGCCGAGATGCATGAACCGCCGGTCCTGCAACACGCGCAAAATCTTCGCCTGCGTCTCCAGGCCCATGGTGGCAATTTCGTCGAGGAAAAGAGTTCCCTTATCGGCTACTTCGAAGAGGCCTTTTTTCGAGGCGATAGCGCTGGTAAATGCTCCTTTGACGTGGCCAAAGAGCGTGGATTCCAGCAAATCGGTCGGCATGGAACCCGTATTCACGGGTACAAACGGCTTATCGCGGCGCGGGGAGTTCAGGTGAACCGCCTTCGCAATCACTTCCTTGCCGGTTCCACTCTCGCCCTGCAAAAGCACGGTCGAGCGGCTATTGGCCACCTGTGCTACGAGATCGAAGATCTTCAGCATGGGCTCGCTCTTGCCCACGATGTTTTCAAAGTTGTAGCGCTGCTTCAGCGCGCGCTTGAGCTGAACATTTTCTTCTTCGGCGCGGCGCCAACCGACAGCGGTTCGCACATCGGCGAGAAGTTTCTCGTTGTCCCAAGGCTTCTGAACAAAATTTGTTGCCCCAACTTGCATCGCGCGCACAGCATTTTCCACTGTGCCGAACGCAGTGATCATGATGACTGGCAGGCGGGCATCATGGGTTCGAATCTCCGAGAGGATATCCATTCCATCACGTCCCGGGAGAGCGAGATCGAGCAGCACCAGATCGAACGGGCGCTCAGCAATTTGCGTGAGACCGTCTTCCCCGGTAACCGCAGTTTCTACTTCAAAGCCTTCCATCTCCAGCAAGGTCTGAAGAGATTCACGAATCGCGGCCTCGTCGTCGATGATAAGCACCGAGCCTGCCGATGCTGGATTGACGTTGATCGTGCCGCGCGAAATGACTGCTGCTTCAGACATGGACTGCCTTCCTGCTCAGCGGAAAATCCAGGGCGAACGTCGTACCCGACCCTGCATCACTTTCCACTCGGATCTTTCCGGCATGCTCTTGAATGATGCCGTACGTGACGGAGAGGCCGAGTCCTGTGCCCCGCTTCTGGCCCTCCTGGGGTGCCGTCTTCGTCGTGAAGAACGGATCGTAGATGCGCTGGATATGTTCGGGTGCGATGCCGGAGCCGGTGTCGGAGACTCGGACACTGACCATCTCGCCGTTTGTGGTCGCGACCTTCAGTTCGCCGCCGCCCACCATCGCATCTTTGGCGTTCAGAAAAAGATTGAGGAATACTTGCTGCAATCTGCCCGGATTTCCCTGAATTGCAGAGATTCCGGTCGTCAACTCAGTCTGCACGCGAATCTTGGCTGTCTTGAATTGATGTTCGAGCAGCGCCAATGTGTCATTGATGACTTTGTTGATGTCGACGTCGCCGAACTCTGTGCCGCTGGTGCGTGAGAAGTTCAGCAGGTTATTCACAATCTCCGATGCGCGGAATGTCTGACGTGTGATTTTTTCCAGTAACCCGGACTTTTGCGGATCACCCTGAAGCTGCTTGGCAAGCATCTGCGTATAGGAGGAAATGACCGCCAGAGGCGTATTGACCTCGTGTGCTACGCCCGCTGCTAGCAGTCCGATCGAACTCAGCTTGTCGGCTTGCGAGAGCTGACTCTCGAGTTCAACTCGTTCCGTAATGTCGTCCATGATCACGAGACGCCCGATCACCTGAAACTTGCGAGTAACGAGCGGAGCGATCGCGACGTTGACCGTGCGAGTTTCTCCTGCTGGAGTTTGCAGGCGGAACTTGTACAGGTTGTTGATCCCAGGATTCTGCCGCACACGATGAAACTCTTCGACGAACTCCGCAGGGAAGACGCTTGGAACCGTCTGGGTGAGAGCCTGCCATCGGGGTAGCGCGTACATCACTTCCATCTGCGCGTTCCAGCTCTCGATGCGGTCCTCCATGTCGAGCGCCATCACTCCCACGTTGATGGATTCCACGATGTTCTCGTTGAAATCCTTCAGACGCTCGTATTCAGCGGCTTTTTGCTGCAATGACGCATAAAGCCTGCCATTTTGGATCGCGATTCCCAGATAACCGCCTAAGGTTTCGAGCAGTTCGATGTCTTCGCTGGAGAGATAGTCACCCTTGTTCGTCTTGCCCAATCCCACAACCGCGACCGTCCTTTGCCGGGCACGACATGGGATGTAGTAATTCAGATCCAACTTGGCGATTGCGTCCTGCGATCCAGCCGTTTCGCGCGGCACCTGATGTGTGTTTTCAAAGAACATGTGCCCGGCAATGTCGGAACGGGGTTCACTGAGGAATGTCAGATCGAGCCGGCCCACTGGATTCATGCCGACTGATTTTGAGAGAACAAACTGCTCCGCCTCTTCGCCCGCGCGGAGGAAAATTGCAATGCGATCGACCGCCAGCGTGCGCGACAGCCGGTCCATCACGGACGAGACCAGAGCATTCAGATCCGTTTCCGAACTGAGCTCGCGACCGAATTCGATCAGCGTGCGGCGATAGTCATAGACGGTGCGGTAAAAAAGATGATCGACGCGATCTTGTATCCACTTGCGAACTGGATCGAAAAGCAGTGCAGTGACGACAACCGCGAGAATCAGCCCTAGCGGGCCCGTCCCGGGCTTCTGCATGTGGACCAGTTCGGCTACTCCCGCGACCAGCGCGAAATACATCCCCACTACGGCGGCTGCCGCGACCGTATAGACCACGACGCGTTTGGAAATGAGATCGACGTCCATCAACCGGTAGCGGAAAATGGCGTACCCAAAAGTCAGCGGCAACAGTCCCAGGAACAGAACGGAAAGCTTCATCCACGTTCCGGGCAGCGCCCCCATCAGGTAAGGGATCACGTAGATCAGTGTGTAGGGGACAATGGCCAGGACAGTGCCGCGCGTGACCCATTTCAGTTGTTGCCGCAGAATCGTGGTGCTGGCGCGGCGGTAGCTGTACCAAAGAACGGCGGCAGAGGAGATAAATAACAGTGCACCGTAGGCCATCTCCTGTCGATCCATGTCCCAAACGAGGAGTCCGCTGGGTTGAGCGAGCCTCAACGCGACGATATGCCGCGCCAGAATGGCCGCTCCGGGCAGGTACACCAAGGCCAGCAGCCAGGGTCGCCGCCGGACGAACTGCCTTTTCTCAGGAAATGTCAGAACAAAGTGCAGGAAAAGAGTGGGCTGCAATACCCAGGCAACGATGTTGCTCCAGTAAATGATCCAATCGAAGTCGTTGAGCTTGCCCGTGTATTTGAATGAATACGCGATGAACGAAACTAGGCAAAAGATGTAGAAGTGGGTTGACCCGGGAGCGGTCCAGCGGCGCAGCAGCACGTAGAGGCCGATACCCAGATAGATCAGCGCAATAAGACGTAGCGGGTTATTGAGCGGGCGATCGGCCGGAACCAGGATGACGCTGGAGTCGAGAGTGACAGAGTTTCGGACTAGCGAGTACGCGGCTTTCGAATAAACGCCAGTTTGGTAAAGCTGGCGTACAAGACCGGGAGTGCTTTTGATCTCTTGGCCGTTGATGGAGACCAGCTGATCTCCAGCCTTTATTCCGGCTTTGGCACCTGGGCCCGAAGGATCGATACGGTCCGCCACCAGGCTGCCGCCGTGTTCGATCCACCAAACGCCGTCATCGGGAACAGCCGACTCGCGTTCTTTTTCGAAATTGAAACCGGCAAAAACTACGGCAGCGACCGTCAGCAAGAACAGCAGGACTGCGACAAAGCGAGCTTGGCTTTCCCGATTCATGGACTTCGGCACTGGCCCCAAGCTTTTGGGCGTCTGGGGTGTGGAAGTGACCCCCCACCCGTCCTTAATGAGCAAGTTCGCTGCCACCCCGGCCCCCATTTCCTAATAGCTAAGTCCCACAGATAAAACTACTTCCGAAATTATAGATGCATTTTCGAACGCAAACTATGCCTTTCGGGATGTTTCTGTGAGATTTGGTATTCATTGTTCCTTAGAATTGTTGGGCTTGCGTGCTCCCCATTCGTTTGATGGATTCAGGTTCATTTAGAACTTCCGGGAGGGAAAAGCAGAGATACAGAACGTGGAAGAGGCGGGAAGCTAGAAATGAACGCTCATCCCGCTCGACGATCGTCTTTGGGAACCTCCGTCGGTTCGTCCTCCCATTCGAACGATAGAGCGCGTGAAGTGGTTTCGATCGGCTCGAGTTCAGGGATATCTTCTGCCACCGACGCTCCAAGGTCCGCGAACTTGCGCGCCGAGACTAGAACGCGATTCTCTAGCGAACCGACAGCCTGATTGTAGGCTTCGACTGCGCGATCCAGGTTCGTTCCCACTCCCGTGATGTGGGAGGCAAGTTTTCTCAGGCGATCGTGCAATTCCTTCCCTAGCGTACTAATCTCGTGGGCATTCCGCGCCAGTTTTTCCTGGTTCCAGCCGTAAGCCACCGCCTTCAGCAAGGCAATCAACGTTGTGGGTGATGCAGGGATGACACGCTGCAGTACGCCTTGCTCGATTAGCCCGGGGTCCTGCTCCAGCGCGGCGCTAAAGAAGGTTTCGCCAGGAAGAAACATCACCACAAATTCAGGAGTGGCCTCAAATTGCTCCCAGTAGTTCTTACCGCTGAGAGTTTTCATGTGATCGCGAACCTGGCGGGCATGATTCGCTAGGCACATACGCCGAGCCTCTTCGTCTGTGGTTTCGAAGGCCTCGAGGAACGCTTGAAGTGGAGTCTTCGCGTCCACCACAACGCTTTTGCCGCCAGGAAGCTTCACAACCAGGTCCGGGCGCAGGCGGCCGCTTTCGCCCTGAAATGTCTCCTGCTCAGCGAAGTCGCAATACGACAGCATCCCGGCGATTTCGACCACTCTCCGAAGTTGGATTTCTCCCCATCGGCCGCGAACGTTGGGTGTTCGCAAGGCGCGTACCAGGTTGCCCGTCTCCGATTGCAACTCCTTCTGCGTCGTGATGAGCGACTGTACTTGAGCCTTGAGGTCGCCATACGCTTGGCCGCGAGCAATTTCCATCTGCTGAATCTGGGCGTCTACTTTGCTTAACGAATCCTTCACGGGAGCAACCAGATCGACGACGGCTTTTTGCCGTGTCTCGAGATCGCTCTTGGCTTCGCTCTGAAAACGCTTAAGCTTCTCTTCAGCCATTTGGAGAAACGACGTATTGTTGCTGTTCAATGCGTCGGCAGCGAGAGCCTTGAACGCATTTTGCAAATCTTCCGCCGCCCGATCGCCAGCTTTGGTCAGTAAATCGATTTTCTCTTCGCTAGCTTTTCTTTCCGCTTCGAGGGAGGACTCAAGCCTAGCCCGGCTGGCAACCAGTTCCTGCCGTTCTTCTAAAAGGCGCGCCAGATCGGTTCTTGCGGCCGTTAGCTCTTTCTCGGTGAATGACAAACGGGCGCTCGCGCCGGCCGAGCGAGAGCGCAGTACCAGCCAGGCCACGAGACTGCCCAACAATAATCCGATCGCGCCACTGAGAATTAAATCCATCGAAATCCGATTGACGATCAAAAGATTGAACTTCTAGCCTAGCACTCGTAACGGATTTCAGTCTTAACGCTTTCGAGGACCGAAACTCGCGGGGCGTCCAAATTCCCGAACGTTTAAGCAATTGGAGTTTATCTTTTGCAAAGAACTGTAAAATGAGTGGAGTTTCGGCGCGCCGTAATACAAGCTAAGCAGGCAGTCGGCCGGAGATGGCTAGTCAGTGACGGCGTCTGCGGTGTGAATCTGCGGAATGGTATTTGTCGATCCTGGGGCGGTCAGGGGATTTTTGTCATGTTTCGGCTAGAAATGTTTCGGGTCCGAGTCGCGTGGCTGTTGATGGGTGCTGTCCTGCTTCTGGATCCAAGGCCGGCGGCAGCGCAACATCACGGTGGGCACGGCATTGGCGGCGGTATCCCGGGTGGGTCCAGCCGGCCCGACGGGGTCGACGAGAAGGATACACTCAAAGATTTTCACCAGGCTTTGGCCGTCCAAGCTACCAGCCAACAGATTGTGGCCTTTCAGGATCTCGTGAATGCGACCAACGCCGCCAAAGACAAGCTGAATTCGTTTGCCGAAGGCAAGACCGGTCGTGAGGGGATCACCCCGTTCGATCAGGCCCTCGAAAACGCGCGCGACTTGAACAAGAAATTTCAGGACGGCTTCTCTCCCGCGCAGAAATCTGGATTGAAAGACACCGCCAGGCGGCTGGAAAAGGCAGATTCCGATCTCGAGCAAGAAGCGCACCGGCTCGACCAGTCCGTGCAAGGCGAATCCGCAACCGCGGAGATTTCCGCCCGAGCGACTGCGGCCGCCAAAGCCCTAGCCGATTTTGCGAATGTCCAACTCGCTCTTGGCCGCGATATGGGGATCACCTTGGCGAGCGGTGAAGATCTCAGCTTTAGTTTTCCGCAGGTCAGGAACAACGCACTCATCGCGGATCGAACCATCTCTGTCGGGACGTCCGGAGTGCTCTCTCAAACCTCAACCCAAGGGGATCAGCGCAACTTCAATCTCGAGATAACTCTCGATCTATCCGATCTCCAGCAAAGCATCACGGAAGTCATGAATTCGCAGTTGTACGAGGCAAAGTCCTGCGGGGAGCGCTTTTCGGTCCGGCAGGCGTCGATGGGGTCTGCTTCACCCGGCAGTTCGTTGACTCTGAAACTGCACTTTGAACGGTGGTCATGCTCGCGCGCTTTCGGCTCCATCGCTACCGAGCTGGGAGAAGGCGAGGGAACCGTTGAGCTTCGATTGGTTCCCTCTGTCGAACCTTCGAACGTTCTGAAAATTGCTGCCACCATCAAGCGGATCGACGCCGCCGGTATGATGGGCGAAGAACTGCGCTCCGGCGATCTCGGCACAGAGTTGAGCGAGAAAGTCGCCAATGCGATCCTCGCGGCGGTTCAAACTGGATCTGATGTCAAAACGACGATGCCGGGTGCAGTGCAGAATACAGCGACCTTGCAAAGCGCCCGTTTTCAGGATTCGGGATCAGGTGGCCTGAAGTTCGTAATCGACGGTCAGATGCAACTCTCCAACGAGAAAGTGGAGTTGCTGGCGCGGCAACTCAATCAGTCGCTGTCTGCCCAAGGAACTCCGCCCCAGTAAGACGTCGCCGTTCCGAATTTCTCCCTCAACAACTCTGCGTGATAGCCTTTTCCTGCCCCGTCGTCCGCGGTTTGCGCCATGGAATCCACTTCCTCAGTCCGTCAGCCTCAAGCGCATTCTCCACGCATACGGGTTGGCACGGCCGGTTGGTCCTATAAAGACTGGGACGGCGTTTTCTACCCGCCGGGAATGCGGCAGCGCAAGATACATCCACTGGAATATCTCGCCCGCTTCTTTGATACGACGGAAATCAATACTTCGTTTTATGGGCCGCTGAAGCCGGAACACGTGAAGCTCTGGTGCCGCAAGGTCGCATCCGTCAATCCGCATTTCTTATTTACGGCGAAGCTTTATCGTGCCTTCACGCATTCCCCGTTGTCGATTACGGAGCCGACGTCCGCCGCCAGTATCCGCCCGACGGATGAAGATGAGATCAAGACCCGCGAAGGACTCGACGCTCTGGCCGGTGAAGGGAAGTTAGGCGCCCTGCTCATTCAGTTTCCAGTGTCTTTTAAAAACACATCTCTAAATCGCGAATATCTCGAACGCCTGGTACGCCAGTTCATCGAGTATCCATGCGTCGTGGAGGTGCGGGACTCGAGCTGGAACAATCCCGAAACCTTGGCCAGTTTCGCGCAGAGAAACGTCGGGTTCTGCAACATCGATCAACCCGTGATCGGGAAATCTCTCGGCCCAACCGAACACGTTACAGCTCCCATCGCCTACGTGCGGCTGCACGGCCGCAACTACGATCAATGGTTCGATTTCGATAACCGTGACGACCGCTACAACTATCTGTACAACGAGAAAGAACTCGAAGAATGGAAAGAACGAATCCAGAGCGTGGCTGAACGGGCACAGGCCACATACGTCATCACCAACAATCACTTCGAGAGTAAAGCCGGAGTAAACGCGCTGGAATTAAAGGCAATGGTGAAGGGAAAGCGAGTCTCTGCGCCGCCCACGTTGATTCAGAGGTATCCGGAACTGAGACGGTTCGCGGACCCGATGGAAGATTTTGGGGATGTGGCAGGTGGTCCGCAACTGCCATTACTGGCATGAGTATCAGCCCGCCCTACCGAGAGCTTCCATCTTCGATTATCGCCTGCTGCCGCAGGATTGCATCCTCGAATCCGGTGCGATAGACTCGCCCGGTCCGTTGAGGAGGTGCGTATGGCGCAGAATTCTTCCGGCGTTGTGCGTCGGGTTTCCACGTTGTCTATCCTCTGGGGCGTTTCGCTCATTTGTCTGGGCGTGTTGGCGTTGGCAGCGCCGTTGCTGGCCGCGGTCGCCGTTAACGCGCTCATCGGCTGGCTCATCATTTTCGCGGGAGTGGTCCACCTCGTCGTTGCGTTCCATTCGCGCGAAGCCGGCAGCGTGATCTGGAGGCTTCTGGTGGGCCTCGCCTATGTCGCGTTCGGCGGGTATGTCATTGCGCGTCCCGAGCTGGGCGTGGTGTCGCTCACTTTGCTGCTGGCGTCGCTGTTCCTGGTGGAGGGGATCTTCGACATCATCCAGTTCTTCCGGGCTCCCTCGGCCCTGCGATCCACTTGGTTTCTTCTCGACGGTGTCGTGACACTGTTTCTGGGCCTGATGATCTACATGCAGTGGCCGTCGAGTTCCGCGTGGGCAATCGGCACCCTTGTGGGCGTGAGCCTCATCTTCAGCGGTGTTACGCGCGTGATGGTCTCATTGGCAGTCCGCAGGGCCATGTCGTCGGCGTCGTCGCCGCCGACATCGTTAGCGGCGTAACAGCGGTCTGGCTCGCACGGGAGATCCTTCCCGGAGGGAGGGAAAGCGAGACTCTGTCTGCAACTCGCGCCACGGGCGTGAAGCAGTCGTGGTTTCGTTTCTCCCATCTCAGCGCAGGATCGGTGCAGTTAGGCCGTTTATCGCCTCTGCTTTTCTTCCATCCAGCGTCCGAGGAGATACCACCATCCGGTCCCGATGGCTCCCCACGCGACGATCGCATACGGAGCGGAGGTATCAGAACTGAACATCACGCCGAAGGCGACGGCAGAAATCGGAAAATCGCCAAGGAATTCCGCGGCGAAAGGCCAGCGCGACGGCCCATCCAAAAGCGGTTGAGATTGAATGGCGTAGAGCAGCCAGGTGAGGCCAAACAGAAAAGCGAGTAGGGTCGGCGCTATCATTCGCCAACGTCGTCGAGCAGGATTCATTCGATAATCATCGGTAAGAACTGACAGCTGACACCTTGGCTCCTGCCTCTATGCCCCCACCGCCGCGTGATCGGCCATCCGCCGCTTGTTATAGCGCAAGGCGACATTCATGAAGACACTGCCCAGGGAGGTCTCGAAGCAGATCATCAATGCTTCTGTGTCTTCGCTGGTCTTGTCACCCTGTTCAGCAGTCAGAAGGTGCGGGGGATGTACACGGAAGTGAAAGCCCTGGTCGTTGAGCGCCGAGATGGCGTTGCCTACGACCTGATTCGCGAGTTCAAAGATGGTTTCCTTGATCAAAGCATCGGACTCCGGCAGTTCGGCGCCGGCATAGTGGCTGGCCACCTTCACGGCAGTCTGCGGTTCCATGTCGAGAACAATCCGGCCCTCAATGTCGCCCGTCAGCGCGATCATGCCTGCGACTCCCTTGCGACGATAGGCATCCTCTTCCATGGTGAGGTTGCCCACCTTGGTCGTGCACTGCAGGCCTTGTGACAACACGGCGTCCGCCGCGTTGATGAAAGGCTGGATCAGTTCCATCTTCATGGACTTACGCTCCCGCTCCCGCTGCGTTGGTGACCGCCCCATCTTCGCCCAATACGTACTTGATGACTTCGTAGAGCACTTCCGGCTTCACCGGCTTCTGCACGAAGTGCCGAGCGCCCCGTTGCAACGCTGCGACGATGTTTTCCTGGTATCCGACCGAGGAAACCATCACGATGCGAGCTTCGGGATGCTGTTGAACGATCCGTTCGGCAGCCTCGATCCCTTCCATTTGCGGCATGGTGATGTCCATGAGCACGATGTCAGGATGCGTGCGGTCGAACTCGCTGATAGCGGTCAAGCCGTCCCCGGCTTCGGCCGCTACCTGCCCGCCGAACGTTTCGATCATGCGGGCTAGATTCTTGCGGGCAAACACGGAGTCGTCCACGATCAAATAGCGGACTGGTTGGCCGTCTTTGCTGCGTTTCACTGGTGCGAACTGCTCCATACAGACCTCCCCTTTCTACTGCATATCATGGCTCGCTCGCCCCGGCCAGATAACGCTGGTCACGGGGGTCGCTGTCCCAATCTTTAGTTTCCGGCGCGTACCGCGCGCCCGGCGGATCCCCCATCGGACCCATGACTTCTGCCGCATATCGCCTGCAACGTCGCTCCCATGACGTCGAGTCCGACTACGCGGACGGCGTATCCTCTTTCGATTGCCGCTTTCGGCATGCCATAGACGACGCAGGACTCTTCGCTCTGGGCGATCGTCATGCCGCCTTCTTTCTTGATGGCTCCCAGGCCTTCGGCTCCATCGTCGCCCATGCCCGTCATCAGCACTCCAACAGCGCTCCCGCGGAACTCTTCTGCCACGCTGCGTAACAGAACATCGACGCTGGGACGATGTCCGTTGACCCGGGGTTCGTCGCTAAGTACGGCGATGTCTCCGAGGGGAAGGCGTTTCACTTTCATGTGCCGGCTTCCGGGACAGATCAGCACGCGTCCGGGCACTAACAGATCTCCCGACTGCGCTTCTTTTACGCGCAACGGACAAACTTCATCCAGTCGCCGCGCAAACATGTCCGTAAATCCATCCGGCATGTGCTGGACCACGGCGATCGCTCCCGGAAAGTCGCCGGGCAATTGCGAAAGCACGTACTCCAATGCCTGTGGACCGCCGGTCGAGACCCCAATGCCGATCACCCGCGTCGGAGATCCCGTCGCCGCTGCAACCTTCTCGGGCTTAGGCGGAATTCCCGGCAGCATCCGCGGCTTGAGCTTGCAATCGGCCGCTGCTTTGACCTTCGCGATTAACTCGCGCGCGGTCTCGGCCATATGGGCGGAGGCATCTTTGGGCTTGGTGACAAAATCGAAAGCTCCCAGCCCTAGCGCCTTCATCGTCACGCTTGCGCCTTCGATGCTGTGCGAGCTGAAGACAATGACCGGGACCGGCTGTCGCCGCATGATCTCTTTCAGCGCGTCTATCCCGTTCATCCCCGGCATTTCCAGGTCGAGCGTGACCACGTTGGGCTTTAGTTCTTCAATCTTCTTCAGACAGAACGAGCCATCCATCGCCGTGCCCACTACTTCGATGGATTCATCTTGCGCCAGCATCTGCGGGATCAGTTTCCGCATGAGGGCTGAATCGTCAACCACGAGCACGCGGACGACATTGCCTCTCATGCCTGGCCTCCCACCGCCGGCGTCAGCGCCAGCCGCATGCGATCCGTTTGAGTCAGCAGCAACCCGGAGTTCGCCTGTCCCATCTCCGTGGGCCTCAGGCGCGCCACATGTTCGACCACCGCCGGCAGATTCAGAATCAATACCACTCGCCCATCTCCCAGAATTGAGGCGCCCGATACCAGATCGGTCGAGAATGTCTGGTCGTCCAACGCCTTGATTACCAGTTCTTCTTCGCCTTCGAGCGCATCGACAATCAATCCGTACTTCCTCTCTCCCACTGTAATGACGAGCACAAACAGCTTGGACTTTCGACCCCCTTCAACCGCGGGCCGCCCTAGTCGCAGCAGTGGCAGCACCTGGTTTCGCAACTGCAGAACTTCATAGTTATCTACCTGGTGGACTTCCGCTTCGAACGTCCGCGCGATTTCGAGAACGGCGTTTAACGGAATCGCGTACAACCGCTGCTCCACCCAGAACAACAGAGCCTTGATAATCGCCAGCGTCAGCGGCAGCTTCAGCCGGAACGTCGTGCCCTGGCCCAGACGAGTCTCCAAACTGACCGAGGCCTTGAGACGATGCAACACGCTCTGCACCACGTCCATGCCAACGCCGCGCCCGGAGACCTCCGTGACCTGCTCGGCGGTACTGAAGCCTGGCCGAAAGATGAAGTCGAGAGTCTCTGCTTCGGTCAGTCGCGAGGCTTCT
This sequence comes from uncultured Acidobacteriota bacterium, assembly GCA_963793945.1. GTDB lineage: Bacteria > Acidobacteriota > Terriglobia > Terriglobales > Acidobacteriaceae > Sulfotelmatobacter. Next base: position 86,331 of record CAWCCE010000018.1, read on the forward strand.
TCTGGAGTCGTGAGTCCAAGCTCAATCGCCTTCGTGCGAATCTTGTGGGCATCAATGCCCCGGCCGTCATCGCTGACTTCAACGATCACCTGGTTCCCGTGGTGATACGCGTTCAGCCGTACCGTGCCTTGCGCCGGCTTGCCGGCCTTCCGTCGCTCTTCTGGCGACTCAATCCCATGGCTGATGGCATTCCGCACCAGGTGCGTCAGCGGCTCGGCGATGGCATCGAGAATTCCTTTATCAAGATCGGTATCCTGCCCACTGACCGCAAGTTCAACCTCGTGGCCACACTGTCGCGAAACATCGCGCACCATGCGCGGAAACCGTCGGAATAGCTGATCGACAGGCACCATGCGAATCTTCATGACCGAGCGCTGCAAATCGTTCAGTACGCGCGCCTGGAATGCCATGGCATCGGCAAACTTGCCGCGCAGCAGTTCTTTCGGATAGCGCTTCGAAAACTCGCTGAGCGCTTGCTGGAGCATCGACTTGCCGATGATCAACTCGCCGACCAGGTTGAGTACGTTGTCGATACGGCCCGCGTCCACGCGTAGCAGGTTTTCTTGCATTGCAGCTACGCTTGCGGCCGCTGCAGTGGGCGCGGTTGGCTCCATCGGCGTCGCTTCGACTTCTGGAGTCTGCTCTGCCAAAGCTGCGGACGATTCCTCTAGGTCCTCAGCGTTTTGCGGAGCGGCGGTGGGAGCGAGCAATTGTTCGACGGTAACTTCTTCCGCTATGGTGGGAATGCGTCCCTTGGCAGAGATCTGCTCGACCGTTTGCTTGCTCGCCAGTACGAATTCGACGTGCTTCGAGGCCGCTGGAGACTTCGCGTCCGGCCGCACCGCGATCACGTCCCCAGTGCTGCCCAAGGCGTTGTAAATCAGCTGACGCCCCGCAATCGGCATGGCGCAATGTGGATCGATCTTGACCACAACGTGATACACCGCCTGACCAGCAGCCTGCGCCTTGGTCATCGAGAGCTTTTCGTACTCCGTCCAAATTTCGGCCTTGCTGGCGCTCTTTGAAGCAGCCGCCTTGCCTGAGACTTTCTTGGTCTTCTTAGTCTTCGCAGCTTTCGGGGCGGCCGTCAGATCCTGAATCTTTCGGCTGAGACTCTTCGTCGCGGGCATCTTGCCGTTCGTGCGGTAGGCCGCGATCATGTCCGTGAACACGTCGGCCGCTGCGAAGGCGATTTCAGCCACTGCCGCATGCGATGCGGAACCTTCGAGCGACAGTGCGTCCTCGAACTGGTGCGCCAGTTCACTCAACTCCCGTAGTCCGCAGGCCGCAGAATCTCCCTTCAACGTATGGACCGTGCGCCGGATGCCGCGCACGATTTCTTCGTCGCCAGGAGTCTTCTCCAGCTTCAGCGCTTCGTCATTGAGCGCCTGCAGCAGTTCCTGCGAAGTCTCGAAAAAGAGCTCTCGCAGTTCCGCGCCGCGTTCGTCGGGAGTATTCGTCACTCTCGCACCTCAAGCCTCTGATACGCCGTTCCGCTGTCCTTGTGCACCATCTGAAATTTCTTCGTCAATCCCAACAGGCTTTCTGCATGTCCAACAAACAGGTAGCCATGGGGATTCAAGCAGCGATAGAACTTCTCGATGAGCCGCTTCTGCTCCGCCTCGTCGAAATACATCATCACGTTGCGGCAGAAGATCACATCGTTGCGCTGGGGCAGGTATTCGGTTTTCAAGTTATGAAAGTCGAAGTGCACCATCTCCTTAAGCGCCTTCTTGATGGCGTAGCGGTCGGCAACTTTATCGAAGTAACGCAGCCGGTAGCCGTAGTCGACCATCGACATCTGATGCTCGCTGTAGGTTCCTTCCTGTCCAGCCCGCAACACCGAATAGCTGATGTCACTGGCGAGAATCTCGACCCGCCAGGGTGGAGGAACCAACGGCTTCGGCAGTGGTAAGTCCATCGGCAGCGGATTCCGCAAGTAGTAATAGGCCAGCGCATCAGTGACCAGCATGGCGAGCGTATAAGCTTCTTGTCCGGTCGAGCAGCCTGCGCTCCATATTCGGATCGAATATTCCCGCCGCGAACTCTTGTGTTTCAGCAACTCTTCCAAAACGGTCTTCTGGAACAAATCGAGCTGCGCTTTGTGCCGGAAGAAGCTGGTTTCGTTGACGGTCAGGTTCTCCAGCAGCTTGGCCAGTTCTTGTTTGCCCTCTTGGCTGATCAGCAGCCGGTAATAGGCGTAGAAGGAGTCCACACGGCACTCCTTCAGCCGGCGCAACAGCCTGTCCTGAAGGAAATGCGTGCGGCGCTCGTCAAAGTGCATGCCGCATTCTTGGTACACCAGCGCCTGCAACAACTTCAGTTCCGCGTCCGTAAGGATGGGAGCTGGTGCCGCTCCGGATGTGCTCATGCTTGCTCTCGTTCCCGTCTCATGCGCATTTCGACAACGGATAGAATGATTTTCTTACCGAGCCGCGGCGCCCCGCGCCTCGGCCTTGGGTGCTGCTTTCTTTTCTCCAGATTCGCTCTTGGCTTGCAAGCTGGCCGGAGCCAGCAGTTTGCTCATATCGAGCAGCACCACTAAGCGCCCCCCAACCTTTCCCAAACCCGTGACGCAGTTCAACCCGCCGTCTTGGAAGACGGCTGGCGGCGCTTCAACGGCATCGGAGGGGATCTTCAAGACTTCGGAGGCCGAATCCACAATCAAGCCCGCTAATCGTCCCGCGTGCTCGACCACCAGAATGCGGTTCTGCCGTTTCAGATTGGTCTGCTTCTCTCCGAAACGCTTGCGGAGATCCATTACCGACACAATCTTGCCGCGCAAGTTGATCACGCCTTCGAGATAGTCAGGCGCATCGGGCACGGCAGTGATTTCGGGTACCCGCACAATCTCGTGCAGGGAAGTAATGGGAACGCCGTACGTCTCGCGTCCCACCTGAAAACCGACGATGTGAAGTTCACGGCTCATAGCGTCAAGCTCCCCGGATAGCCCTTAGAACTGCGATCCCGCAGCAGCCCGCCGCGCGTTGCGTCCGGCATCAGAACCCGCTTGCGCACGCGCCCCTTCTGCCAGTGCGAAGCGGTCGATGAACTCCAGCAGACTCCGCGACATCTTCGACATCTGCTCCGAGGAAGCCGCCAGCTCCGTCGAACTAGAGGTCGACTGCTGGACCAACTCCCGCATCCGCTCCATTGCCTTGACGACTGCCTGGGCTCCGGAGGCCTGTTCTTCGACGGCTGAGTTGATTTCGTGGGTAATTTCGTTCAATCGCGTGGTTGCTCGGGCAATCTGAGACGAGCCATGCGATTGTTCGTTGGTCGCGGCACCGATTTCTTGCGCGAACTTGTAAACCTCGGTGACCACGTTGGAAATCTTGCGCAATGCAGAATTCAGCTCTCCGCCAAGTTCCAGACCCTCATTGACGATCGAGGTTGAGCGGTTCATGTTGTCAACCGCCTTGCGGGCTTCCTTCTGGATGCTCTGGATCAGTTCCGAAATTTCTTTAGTGGACTGTGCCGACTTCTCAGCCAGCTTGCGCACTTCGTCCGCGACCACCGCAAATCCCAGGCCGTGTTCTCCGGCGCGAGCTGCTTCGATCGCCGCGTTTAGCGCCAGCAGGTTCGTCTGCTCGGCCAGGTCGTCGATGACTTCGATGATCTTGCCGATATCGTCCGCTCGCTGTCCTAGAGCCCCAATGATTTCGCCCGACGAATTGATGGTCGTATTGATTCGGTTCAGGCCATCGGTGGCTTTTTCCATCGTGCCGATGCCGTTATGCACTTCTTCGCGCGAACGGTTGGAAATGTCGAGCAGCACCTTTGCCGTGTCGGCGACGCGCTGAATCGATGCCACCATCTGATCGATGGAAGCTGAAGTTTCACTTACGCTTGAAGCCTGCACCTGCGTGCTCTTCACCATGTTCTGCACGTTGACGCTCATCTCATGCATGGTGCTGGTGACTTCATCGATAGCGGACGAAGCTTGCAACCCGATTTTTGCAGAATCGTCAGACGCCCCAGCTACCTGGTTCGAGGCGCTCGCAACTTGTGACGAGGCGTCCCGTACGCTGCGCACCAGTCCGGCCAGACCGTCGACCATCTTGGCGAAGGCATTGCCCAGTGTGTCGTGTGTGGAACGGGGTTTCACTTCGAGGGTCAGGTCGCCGCCGGCAATGGCTTCGGAAACCCCGGCCATCTCCTTGAGGTAAGTGACCATCTTGTGGAACGTTCGAGCCAGTTCTCCGATTTCGTCGTCGCGGGTCAGATCAATGTTGTGTTCCAGATCGCCCGTGTTGCCGATTCCGCGGGCCACGTTCATCAGGTTGGTCAGTGGTTCTGTGATGGACTTAGCAGTGCGATACGCGATGACTACACCGAGCGAAAGCGCGAGAAGGGTGCTTATTGCCGAAATCGCGATCGTCCAATTCGCCGCGGTCTGATCTGACTTGGTGCGCTCATCCACCAGCTTGTGGTTTTCGCCGTCGGCCACATCGAGTGAGTCAGTCGAGTTTTTCACCCATGAGGAAGCGTCCTTCTGGAGGTAATAAATCTGGAGTTCGGCTACGGTCGCATTCCCCGAATCGACATCTTTGCGCTTGTCGATGAGGGGTTGGGCAAATTCCTTTCCCCATGCCTGTTCGAGTTGCTGCACCTTGGTGAGCGCATTCTTCTCTTGATCGGAATTCGCGAGGTTCTTGCCCTGTTCGAGCTTCTCGTTGAGCGTGCGCAGCCCCTCGTTCATCCGGTCGACTTCCCGCGTATCGCCACTCAGCAGGTAGTTGCTGAGATAAAGGCGGTTCTGCATCATCTGGAAACGCACCGTATTCGTCGTGTCCTGCAGCTGCAAAGAGGCCTGCGCCGCCGCTTTCGCGGAGTGCTCCCGCTGCACCGCCGAATAGTTGACCAGAAATAGAATCAGCACCGTCGTCAGGATGATGCCGAAATTCACGTATAGCTTCTTGCCGATTGTCATGCCCGTCTCCTCCGCGGCCAGGCCACTACCGCGGCTCAAACTTGAAGTCGATGACTCCTGAACTCTCTGCTGGCGCCGGATCAAACCGCCATTTCTTGGCTGCGTCTAGCGCTGCGCTGGCTAGCACCGGATGTCCGCCCACGATCCGCGCTTCCTTTACTGTGCCGTTAGGCGAAACGACCACCTCAATCTTTACGGTTCCGGAAATGTTCATCCGGCGTGCCAGTTCTGGATACGCCGGCTGTACCTTGTTCTTTGCGCGTCTGATGATTTCTTCGCTTTGCGCTGCCTGCGCCCCTACATGGCTGGGGCCCAAAGTCATTGCCAATGTAAGCGCGACCAATGCGGCCGCCGCGAATCGTCGAGACACAAATCCTCCTCGGTACAGAGATCTGGCAAGGCCAACCGTGCAACGGCCGGGCCACCCAATCCTTCTTGAAAAAACCAAAGTAATGGGATCCATGTCCATGAAACGAAGCAGCTTATTTCTCGCCTGCGGGCCATCGTCTCAGCTCACTAGTCTGAGCGCTGTCTCATTAAGCTAGAATGAGCCCGTGTTTCTCAGTCTGAGACCCAGTCTCAAGAGAAATCGCGGGATTTCCCACAAAGGCACCCCTCCCGCCCATTTCCCTTGACTCAAATTGAGATGACAGATACTTTCCCAAATAGATTCAAGCACTTGTGAATCGCGAAAACTATTCTTCTGGTATCGGTGCGGCACTTGGTGTTTCTGGTAGCGGTCCGATCGTTTCCCCGGACAATAGCAGTGCTCGCGGGTCCGATGAGGGCTTCCAGAAGCTCCTGCTCCGCATTGCTGCCAGCTCTTCCGGACGCTCCGACTCCAACGCGCTGATCCATTTGTTCTGCCGTGATACCCGCGAATACTTCCAGGTTGCTGGCGTCTATTTCTGGCGTTGTCAGGCCGGAGATGAATTAGTCGGTGAGCAAGCGGATGGAAAGTTAGCGGATCGCTTCATCGGGATGCGGTTGCGCCACGATCAGAGCGCCGTTACCGCGGATGCGGTTCGCCATCGGCGCACTACCTTCGCGAATCATGTGCACTCCAGCGGTTTCCCCGCCGCCGCGGAGTTCGACGCCCGATCGTTGCTCGCTGCTCCTCTTATGGCTTTTAACGAAGTGATCGGCGCTGTCACTTTTCTGCATGACACCGACGAGGAATTTTTCAATGAAGATCTAGCAGCCAAAGCCACGATTTTGGCCGGGCAGTTGGGAACTCTTCTCGAGGCGGCCCGTCTCGCCGAAGCCTCCAAAGAAGAACATCGCCGGGCCGAAATTCTTGCGGACGTCGCCCACGCTTTTCATTCGACCCCCGACGTCACGGCTGTGATTGAGGCTTTGGCCGACCGGCTTCGTTTGCTTCTGCGAACTCGGCTGGTTTGCGTGTTGTTGCGCCGCGAAGGCCCCTTCGAGCTGAAAGCTGTATCTGCCGAAACTCCACAGTTGGCGACCTCCGCGCGAGCGCGCCATGACCGCCAGACGTTGCGCTTTGCCGCCGACCTTGCCCAGCGTGCCGTGGCAGCCGGGGAGCCGATTACTCTGTCGATTGGTGCCGATGTCCATTCGCTTGGGAATCTGGTTTCTCCCGGCATGCTGATCGCGGCTCCGTTTCGCACCACCCGGACTCAAGGCGCGATCCTCATCTATCCCCGGCAAGACGGAGTTTTCACCTCCGAGGAGCGGGCGTTGGTGGCGGCCATCACGGGTTTTGGGGCGGTCGCGGTCGCTCATGCAGAGCTGCATGCCACGTCTCATGCCCAGGCACACGAACTGCATCAACTCCTTGAGATTTCCTCCGAGCTCAGTTCCAGTGGCGACTTGGAACGCTTTCTGCAAGCTTTCGTGATCCGCGCTGCCGATTTTCTAGGATTCGGGCGCTGCTTCATCGCCTTACTTGAAGAAGATCAGTTCATGGTGCGGTATGGCGTCGAACGGGGAGAACCGCGCCGTATCGAGAATGTCTTCCCCGAGGGTATTGCCACCCGGGCTTTGCGGGCGAAAGAAGTGTTCTGGACAGACGAGGCCAGCCGCAATCCTGGAGCAGACTTGGCCGCGATTTCAAAATATAAGGTTCAGCAGCTCCTGGCCGTACCTTTGCTCGGTACCACGGGACGGCTTCTCGGCATGTTCGGCGTCCTGGATCGCGTCGACGGAACAGGAATTACCCAGGAAGATATTCGCCGCGCCCGCGCCCTCTCCAATCAGGCAGCAGTGGCTCTCGAAGCAGCCCGCAACCTTCATCTATCCGAGCAACATCGCCGCCGCGCCGAAGCGCTGGTCGAACTGGCTCGTGAAATCGATGGCGCCCTGCGCTTGCCCGAATTCGCCCGGCGGTTTGTCCACCGGATCGCCGAACTGACCGGCTCCTCCGCCGGGCTGCTCGCCGTTCCACACGAAGGACGGTGGCAGGTGGCGGCGATTTACGATCGCGAGAAGGCCTTGCCTCAACCGCAACCGTCGCTCGTCGTTCCTTCCGTCGCCGAGGGCCAAGTTCCTCAGAATTGGCTCAATAACAATTTGGCACCACAGGATTCTCCGGCGACCAGCCCTCCTAGCGCGACCTCTTCAGATCGCGAGACCGATCGCACACTTGGAATCAGTCTCGGCGAATTCTTGCCCCTCCATCCGGAGGCGATTTTGGCCGGCCCCACCACTCAGCTTCTCGGCGCAGATGCCGCCTCCGCTTTGGGCTGGACCGATGTCATTCTGGTGAAGTTGTCCGGCGCCAATGGGCAAGTCGATGGAATCTTATGCCTTTCGGGACGCCCGGCGGCATTGAGCCAGGAAGATCGTGTCTTTCTTGAAACCATGGCCGGCCATGCCGCGATGGCACTGCAGAACGCGCGCCTCTTCACCCAGATCGAGCAGGCGAATCGGCACTGGATGGAGATTTTCGACGCCATCACGGACTTCATCGTCGTCCATGATCAAACGGACAAAGTCCTCCGCGTAAACCGCTCGCTCGCGACCATGATCGGCGTGTCACCAGCCGAGCTCGTCGGCGTCAATATGCGAGCGCTGATGGCGCTGACCAGCGACACAGCCTCTTATTCGTGTCCCTTTTGTCGTTCCATGTCCGATGACTCCGATGAGTTCGCTCATCCTGTCTTTGATCGGACCTATCTTGTTTCAACTTCACGGGTGCATGGAGCTTCGGGCGAAGGTCTGCAGACCATTCATGTCCTGAAAGATATTTCGGACCGCCGCGAGGCCGAGCGACGTTACCGCGAACTCTTCGACAATGTCCAGGAAGGCCTTTTCTTCAGCACTCCCGCCGGCCGTTTCATCGAAGTCAACGATGCCATGGTGCGCATGCTCGGTTATTCCAGCCGCGAAGAACTTTTGCAGATCGACATTCCCACGCAGCTGTATTTAACTCCCGAACAGCGTGAGCGCCATGCGACCACAATGGAAGAGCAAGGGCATCTGCGCAACTTCGAAGCAACCCTGCGGCGCAAAGACGGATCTCCGATTCACGTCCTGATCAATGCCTTCGGACTTTACGATAGTCAGGGCCGGGTTATTCAGATTCGTGGCTTGATGCTCGACGTCACCGGGCTGCGTACCTACCAGTCCGAGCTACACCGCGAACGTGATTTTTCCGGGAAGATTCTTAGTAATACTCAGAGTTTCATTTTGGTGGCGGACACTGCCGGTCTGATCAGTTACGCCAACCGCCGCTGGTACGATGCGGGTTTTGATCAAAAGGAGTTACTGGGCCGGCCGCTCCTAGAATTGGCCGCTCCTGGCTTCGTCCGTCCCTTGTCTGAAGCTGTCCAAAGCACATTGAACAGCCAGCAAGTCGATAACCTGGAGTTGGAGATCGCGCGCCGCAGCGGTGCGGTCGGAAAATTCTCTGCCAACCTGAGCCCGATGCGCGATGAGCAGGGAATCGTCACCAGCATCGTCGTCGTTCTCACGGATATTACCGACTCTGCTGTGCTGCGCGACAAGTTAGTCCATGCGGAAAAAATGGCTGCAGTCGGTCAGTTGGTCTCCGGTGTCGCGCATGAGGTTAACAACCCCCTCACGGCGATCCTCGGCTTCGCGGACCTGCTCATGGAGAATCCCGATCTCACCGAAGGCGCACGCAAAGATCTTCGCGTCATTCTTCAAGAAGCACAGCGCACCAAGCAGATCGTCCAGAACCTGCTTAGCTTCGCTCGCCAGATGCCGCCACAACGCAATGCTTTGCAGCTGAATGCGATCCTGCGCCGCACCATCCAATTGCGCTCGTACGACTTCAATAGTCATGGCGTCGATGTAGTCGAGCATCTCGACGAGGGACTGCCCGACGTAATCGGCGACGCCCACCAATTGCAGCAGGTCTTTCTCAACATTCTGAACAACGCTTACGACGCGGTGCACGAAGTCGGCCGCCCTGCTCGCATCGAGATCATGTCCACCAAAGCCGGAGATGCGGTAGAGGTGTCGTTTTCCGATAATGGCAATGGAATTACTCATCCCGACAAGATTTTCGACCCCTTCTTCACAACCAAAGAGGTCGGAAAGGGCACCGGGCTTGGCCTCAGCATCTGCTATGGCATCGTCAAGGAGCACGGCGGCGAGATTCTTTGCCATAACAATATCGGAGGGCAGGGCGCCACTTTCATCGTCCGTCTCCCGGCAATCCCCCACACCGCCTCCTTCGGTGTGGCCGCAGGAGTCAAACAAACATGAGCCTACCCGCCTTACGACCTCAGCCTTTGCCGGTGTTGCTCATTGAAGATGAGCCGGCAGTCATGGCCTATGTGCAAGCCGCCCTGGAGCGCAGCGGATATCCCGTGGTGTGTTGCGAATCCGGCGTTGACGCACTTCGTTTGCTCGAGAACGGATTATTTCTTGGAGTCGTTTCCGACATGCGCACGCCCGGTGGCGTTGATGGAGGCCAGGTGCACGCCTGGATCACCCGTCACCGTCCCGATCTCGCTTCTCGCCTCGTCTTCATTACGGGAGACATCGCGAACGAAGAAACCGTAGCAACTCTGCGCGAAACCGGGGCTCCCTGCGTGGAAAAGCCCTTTCGCGTTCAACAGTTTATTGATGTGATTTCCAAGACTTTTGGGAAGGCCGAGTGAATAACACGAGCAGTAAAGACGATCTCCGTATCCGTATGCTCATTGTCGATGACGAGCAAAGTATTCGCAAGCTCTGTTCAACGGTGGGCGAGGCTCTAGGCTTCTTCTGTCTAGAGGCGGAGAGTGGCGAATCCGCGCTCGCTCTTCTCGAAGAGCAGTCCGTCCACATGGTCCTGTCCGACATGGTCATGCCGCACATGTCCGGCCTCGAATTCCTGGAGAAGGTGAAGAAGCTTTTGCCTCGCACTGAAGTCGCCTTGATGACCGGGCACGGCTCGATCGAAACAGCCGTCCAGGCCATGAAACTGGGCGCATACGACTACATCACGAAGCCGTTCTCACCGCTCGAGGAACTCCGTCTGTTTCTGCGCCGAATGGCGGAGAAAGTTCGTCTTGTTGAGGAAAATGAATTTCTTCGCCAGCGCACCGACTCCGAAACTGCGGTCCATGGCATCATTGGCTCCTCCGCGCGTATCCAGGAAGTGCTGCGCATGGTCGCGCGGCTCAAAGATACGCGGACCCCCGTCCTTATCTATGGCGAGAGCGGGACTGGGAAAGAACTGGTAGCCCGCGCCATGCATTTTCGCGGAGCTTTCGCCGCGCGTCCTTTCGTCGCCGTCGATTGCGGGTCGCTGGTCCCCACGCTGATCGAAAGTGAACTCTTTGGCTACGAAAAGGGAGCATTCACCGGAGCTCTCAAATCGAAGGAAGGTTTGTTCAAGGCCGCGGATGGCGGCACGATTTTCCTTGACGAAGTCGGCGAGCTGCCTCTCGAGTTGCAGGCTAAACTCCTTCGTGTATTGCAGGAGAAGGAAGTGCGCCCTGTAGGCAGCAACCAGAAGATCAAGGTTGACGTGCGCGTTATCGCCGCCACCAACCGCGATCTGGAAGCCGCCTACAAGAACGGTACATTCCGCAAGGACCTTTACTTCCGCCTCAATGTCGTGACTCTTTACGTGCCCTCTCTGCGCGAGCGCCGCAGCGATATTCCCATGCTCGTGCATTGGTTCCTCGAGCGCTATGCTCCGGGTGGCGAAATGCACGTCTCCAGCGCCGCCATGAAGGCCCTCATGCAATACGAGTGGCCTGGCAATGTCCGCGAACTGGAGAACTGCGTGGAACGCGCTGTGGCCCTCGGCAACGGACAGGTCATTGATCTCGGCGATCTTCCTCCGTCCATCGCTTCTGGAGGTATAGCTCCGGGATCGCCAATCATCGAAACAACTAGGAAATCCGCCGTCCTCGATCCTGATCTAGCTGCCGCAGAAGTAATGACAGGGGAATCCACGCGTGCCCCGTTGTCGACAACGGATCTCGAAGACATTGAGCGCGCAACCATTCAACGCGTCTTCGAGCAGGTGAAGGGTGATAAAACTCTCGCGGGACGCATGCTAGGCATCAGCCGCGCCACGTTGTACCGGAAGCTGAAGCGCTACAACATCAGCGCCGCCGCGGCCGCATCGGGCGCGTCGAGCCACACGCTGCAATAACGCCGCAGTGAGGATGCAGGACCAATCGGTGTTCAGTAGACGAAAATCTACGCGATCGGGTGGCGTTTGCGCTCCGCCAGTACGGCACACTGCTCCGCAATTTCCTTCACCAGAAGTCCCATCTTTGGGTGGCTAGGCTCCATATCTACTATGATTCCGAGTTCCTTTAAGGCAGCCGACGCGACCGGACCGATTGAACCAACGACAGTGTGGCCCAAAGATTGAACGACATCGTCCTTCAGCTTCAACTCCTCCGCAATCTGCAGCAGGTGTCGTATCTGAATCGCCGAAGTGACCAGCAAAATATCGATTTCTCCGCGAGAGATCGCATGAACCGCTTCCCGCAGCGGACCTGTATCCTCCGGCAAGCTCCATTCGTAAACCCGAATCGGCATGACCTGCGCGCCGCGTTCCTCTAACCCCACCAAGAGTTCGGGACTCGAGGCCCCATATTCCTGCACTGCCACCGATCTTCCTTGTAGCGGGAGGATCTCCTTTTTCTCGTCAAGCATTGCGAGAAGCTCACGCCACGTATTCGGCTCGGGAACGATCGCCGCAATCGGCACTCCCCATTCGCGCAAAACAGATACGGGTTTTGGCCCTCTGGCAATCACAGTAATTCGCCGCAGGCCGAGGATCAATTCTTCCCGTGGACAAACTACTTCCGTTGCCGCAGCCAACGCCCTCGCTCCCACTCCAGTCAAAAAGATCACGATGTCGATCTTGCCGTCTTTTAAGGCCGCAACAAATTTGCGAGCGTCGCCATTGTCTTCTGCCTGAACTTCGCGGGTAGATGGAGCCACAATAGGCTCACCCCCGTTGTTCGTGATCAGTTGGGCCATCTCGCGGGCGCGGCGGCTCTCAAGAGATAAAACCCGGCGATTGCCGAATCCATGCTGTTTTGGATTTTCGATCATGCGCCGTCAGACTAAACCAAACTGGCCTTGCGCCACGCGAAAAAATCTATCGACGCCCCCCAATCTTCCCGCAACTGGGTGCACTCAGACGTTCGGTTACGACATTATTCCGTGCAGTTGTCGCACATTCACTGCCGTCTTCAAAGTCGTTTGTACTCCGATCCAATCCATCCGTTAGCGGCAATGCGCCAATCGGAGGAATCAGTTCTTTGTATGGAGAGACGCGATGAGACGACTGTCTCACGCTGAGACGCGTATTTGAAGCGAGCGTGCCGCAAACCTCGCAGAACTACCCCTAAAGCTCTGAAAAGACTCTCACGCAAGGACTAGTACCTCCGTTCCCAGAGATGGTTCTCACGTTGCTCCCATTCTCGTCGAACCGCGGATATCCGGCTCCCCAAAGCTCTTCCAAACCAGGAAGAGGGGGAGCCCGACCGCATTTCGAGCGGCGCAATGATGGATGAGTGAACCGCTCGGGTTGTTGAGTCTCAAGGTAAAAGGATTCTCATTCGCTTGGCGCAACAAGCCACAGCAACGGCACGCAACTCGCAAAGCACCAGCCCCGTGGCCGGTCTCGCCCGCTTTTTTCCGGACGCGACCGCCATGCGCATGCCGGTTCAACTGGCTCGCGTCCTTGAGCCCGGCGAACCTGTCGACTTCAGTGAGAGTACCGTCATCGAATTCGGAACCCCTCGCGAAGTTCTGTTTGCTTGCAAGACCCCGCTCGAGTTCGCCGACATCCTGCAGTTACGCAACTCGGACGGCTCGCTCAACGTCGAAGTTTCCGTCGTCGCGGTGCAGTATCACCCCGGCAAGACTCTCGTGGCTGCTCGCTTTCGCGGCGAGGTGCCCAACTGGATCGTGAAACCATGACTCCTTCCACTCCTGTACAAGATCTCGCAACCCAGTGGAATTCTGCCCGCCGGTTGTATCCGATTTATTTCGAACTCGCGCGCGAGTTCGCCATCGACGTCAAGCCGTGCCCCGATCTTGAAGCCGGTGTCGACACTCCCGGTAAAGAAGCGGTCGAGCAGGCGAATCAGTGGCTCGATCAGATGGACACCCTGGTTCAGGTCCACCAGCTACGCCAGTTTCTACAAACCAGCTCTCTGGTGAATCAGGATGGCCTCGTCAGTCTGTTGCAGCATTTCCTGGCCAAGCCCGCTAAGACTGATGTGATCCGGGACAAGATCGACTTCTTGCTCGTGCAATACTTCAGCCAACTGGCGCCGACGGGCGTCAACGATACCGAAGTCGATCTCGCCTACGTTGCTCAAGCTCTGGAATCGATCGTAGGCCCCGTGGACCTGAAGCCTCCCGTTTGGCTGAACGCCCTCGACCGCGTTCTTGAATCTGCACGCAAATGTCGTTCGCTGGACGAGTTGCTGCATGGAGGCGTCCTCGAACAAGGCCGCAAGGCGAAGGGTTTAGCCGGAGAGCTGTTCTACCTCCCGATTGCTCTGGTTGCATTCACGCGTTTCGGATATTTGATGCGGAGAGCGTTTTTCCGCCTGATGCTTGGTGATCTCAATCTGATCCTTGACGGACTAACCGAGCTTGAGGATAAAGGCATTGAGACGATCGATTGCCGTCGCGCTCAGTTCTCGGCGCAGGAGCCGATCATTCGTCTCCGTATGATCTGCCAGTCGTGGAAGGTGATGTTCCAGGCTGAATACTCTTCGGGATCACCGCTACGCATGCTGGTCGACTTGCGAGCCTCGGTCGAGCATGCCCTGGGCCGCGGCAAAGCGGCCGAGTCCGACGCAAAAGCCAAACCAGTGCCTGCGGCGAAATCTTCCGTGGCTCCTGCGGCTGCAAAGCCTGCTGCGAAGCCGGTACCTGCCAAAGCATCAGCCGTGGCTGCTGGACAATCTGCAGGCAAGACGGTGCAGCCTGCTGCGAAGCCACTAGCGAAACCGGTGCCGCCTTCAGCAGCGCCCGAGTTTGAAGTCTCGAGTGCGCCGGGATGGGATCCGGATTCAGCCGCAAAGAAGTAATCGGCAATTGAGTTTAACTAGAGGAAATCACCCCTAAGAGGCGCGGGGTCTGACAAAAAGGGTTGAAAGGGAAGTCGCTCGTGGACACGCCGACCGTACTCATCATCTCCGACGACGTAGATTTTTCGCGGCGGATCACCGCCCGCTGGCAGATGGAACGCAACGTTCCCACGTTCACTCTGCTGAGCGGAGAGCTGTGGCCCCGGTTCGTCGTGGACATTTTCGATGTGGCGATCGTCGGTCAATTGCGTCGTGATCTTCTTTCTGTGGTCCTCGAACCGCTGCATTCCACTGGCCAGCCTATTTTTTGTGTGTGTCACGACAGCGCCACGGCGCAACTCGTGCGTGATCGATGGCCTCGGGTTTCAATCCTGCGTGCGAGCGAGCATTGGCTTGAAACTTTAGTCCTGGCCGCAGCAGAAGCCGTACATCGCTCCCGCGCCGAATCCCGGGCCCGTGCCGCCGAGCTATCCCGCGCCGCCCTCGAACGCGAGGCTACACTCGGCCGCTACATGCTCGAAATGCGCCACAGCATGAATAATGCGCTGACTTCGGTTCTGGGCAACTCCGACTTGTTGCTGCTCGAGCCCGGCAGCCTTTCAGCCCAGACTCGTGCCCAGATCGAGACGATCCGCAACATGACGCTCCGCATCCACGAGATCATGCAACGCTTTTCGTCTTTGGACAAAGAAATGAATGTAGTCGCACAACAAGCCGTACAAGATTCGCGAAAGGTGTACGCGGCAGCAGCCGCAGGCGTTTGATAACTGAGAAACGAGAAACTCTTCCTCCCCCGGATGCAGCTGATCGGATCGACCAGTTACACGCAAGGTTTGAGGAAGCACTATGCATAGACTAATGGCAGGCGTCACCATCCTCGAGCACGAACTCTCTGAACTGCGCCTGCTGGTCGAGCGCCAGACTGGGGTGCTACTCGATTGTCCCAACAGCGCTCTGGCTGCACACGTCGCCGATTATTTGGAAAATCAGGAACTAGAAACTCCCGGCGCTTTGCTGTCTCAACTTCGCTCGTCCGAACTTGACCCCGCCGCGCTTGCTTCTTTTCTCGATGGCGTCCTCAATGCCAACACCGGCTTCTTCCGCCATCCCGGAGCGATGAATGCTCTCGCTCGGCACGTAGTCCCGCAGATCTATTCCCGTAAATCGGACGATGGCCCTTGCACGTTGCGGATCTGGAGCGCTGGTTGCGGAACCGGCGAAGAGGCCTACTCGATTGCGATGGCCCTTTGTGAAACGATGCCAACCGGAAGCGGCAATGGCTCGAGCAATGGAAACGGCAGCAAAGATTCCAGAGTCGTGTCGAAGAATGGCGGCATTTCCGAGAATTCGGTTCCCGTGGCCGCTGCGACCAGAGATTGGAACGTTCATATTGTCGGTAGCGATTTGCTGCCCTCGGCGATCAAGACCGCCGAACGCGGTCTCTATCCGCAATCGGCGTTGACTGGATTACCTCCGGCGATCATTCGCGCCTGTTTCTCGAAGATCGGAAACTCGAACGGTTCCGTCGCCAACCAGGACGCACTGCAAAACATAGCGGCTAACGGATCAACCAACGGAGCGTTAAGCAACGGCGGATCCGCCAACGGTTCGAATGGCGGGGCTTATCTTCTGGTTAAGCCAAGACTCCGCAGCCTGGTCACTTTCAACACCATGAACTTGACGAAGCCGGTTTACATTGGCCGCTTCGACTGCATCTTCTGCATGGACGTGCTGCCACACCTGTCCCGCGCCCAGCGCGTCGCCTTGATGGAGCGTCTCCACCTTTACCTCGAGCCCGGCGGATATCTCTTCCTCAGCCAGACCGAAAAGCTCTGTGCCCCGAACCTTAACTTCCGCGCTGAAACCTACGACGGCTACACGATCCACCGCAAGCCGATGGCAGCCAGCGCCGCCTACGGGCGGTAAGGATAATCGAGGCGAACGGTTTCCCCTGTGGGCCTCCGTATCCCCGTGTTGAGCGCATTTAGGCGAACAAGAATTCCTTCGTTCGCAATTCCTTGATCGTATCCCTCAGCTTCGCCGCTTTCTCGAACTCGAACTTCTTCGCCGCTTCTCGCATATCGCTTTCCAGATTCTCGATATAAGCGTCGACTTCCTCTTGCGACTTGAACTCCGGCATGCCTTGAGACTCGCTCGCCGTCAGGTCCGCATAATCTGCCGCGACGATCGCCGCCAGCGTCATATCCAAAGGGCGCACAATCGACTCCGGAGTGATCCCGTTTTCTTCGTTATAAGCCGTCTGGATCGCTCTTCGCCGCGAAGTCTCATCCATCGCGCGTTTCATAGAATCCGTCATTCGATCAGCATACAGAATCGCACGGCCATTCAGATGTCGCGCGCAGCGTCCAATTGTCTGAATCAGCGATCCCGTCGACCGCAAAAAACCTTCCTTGTCCGCATCGAGGATCGCCACTAGCGACACTTCCGGCAAATCCAATCCTTCGCGCAGCAGGTTAATGCCGATTAACACATCGAACTCGCCCTTGCGCAGATCGCGCAGGATCTTTACTCTCTCCAGCGTCTCAATCTCGGAATGCATGTAGCGACACTTCACGCCAACTTCTGCGTAGTACTCGGCTAAGTCTTCCGACATCCGTTTCGTCAGGGTCGTCACCAGCACGCGCTCGCCGATCTCCACCCGCCCGCGAATCTCATGTAGCAGATCGTCAATCTGCCCTTTCACCGGACGCACCTCCACTGGTGGATCAATCAATCCCGTGGGCCGGATAATCTGCTCGACCACTACGCCCGCGGACTTCGTCAGCTCATAAGGCCCGGGCGTCGCAGAGACATAGATCAACTGATTCGTCCGGTGCTCGAATTCTTCAAACGTGAGTGGACGGTTGTCCAAGGCCGAAGGCATGCGGAATCCATACTCGACCAAAACTTCTTTGCGCGAGCGGTCGCCCGCATACATTCCACGCAGCTGCGGCACTGTCTGATGCGATTCGTCGATGAACATCAGAAAATCGCGCGGGAAATAATCCAGCAGGGTCGGCGGAGGCTCACCGGGTAGCCGTCCCGTAAAATGCCGCGAATAATTCTCGATGCCATGGCAATATCCCATGGCTTTGATCATCTCCAGGTCGAACATCGTCCGCTGATGAATGCGTTGAGCCTCTACCGCTCTTCCTTGTTTCTCTAGTTCGGCTTCCCACCAGGCCAGCTCTTTCTTGATCGAATCGACGGCCGACGCCCGCGTCTCATCCTTCATCACATAATGCGTCTTCGGGTAAATTGGCAGGCGGGCGTACTTTTGTTTGACGGTGCCAAAAAGTGGGTCGATCTGCGATAGCGATTCTATCTGGTCTCCCCACAACTCAATGCGATACGCCATGTCGTCGTAAGTAGGGAAAACCTCGATCACGTCGCCGCGCACGCGAAACGTGCCTCGGCGAAAATCGCCATTCGTGCGCTCGTAGAGGATGTCGACCAGCTTGCGCGTGATGTCCTCACGCTTGATTTTCTGGCCCTTCTCGACGAACAGCATCATCCCGTAATAGGCCTCAGGTGATCCCAAGCCGTAAATGCAGCTCACCGAAGCCACGATCAGAGAATCGCGGCGTTCGAACAGCGACCGTGTCGCCGACAGCCGCAGCTTGTCGAGTTCGTCATTGATCGTCGCCTCTTTTTCGATATAAAGATCGGCCGCTGGAACGTAAGCCTCAGGCTGGTAATAGTCGTAGTAAGAGACGAAATACTCGACTGCGTTGTGCGGAAAAAAACTCTTGAACTCGTGATACAGCTGCGCCGCCAGCGTCTTGTTATGCGCCATCACGATCGCGGGACGGTTGGCTGCCTCGATCACCTTCGCCATGGTGTACGTTTTGCCCGATCCAGTAACGCCCAGTAACACCTGATGCTGCTCGCGATCAAATACACCACGCGTCAACGCCTGAATGGCGGAAGCCTGATCGCCCTGCGGTTTGTAGCTTGATACGAGTTTGAAATCCATGAGAAAACCAAAGCCTTCGGCTATCAGCCTTCAGCCAATGCCCTTAAGACCCTACATTTGATTGAGGACAGATACTGTCCTCTGTAGGCATTCATGTCGTGCCAGCCGTCTCGCTGCCACCCATCGCGTTGGGGACGGACACCTTCCTCCGTCCAACCGAGCAAGGCTCGGCCTGATTTCCGCCGGCAGCACCACAGAAGCTGATTTCGCCGACAGAGAATCTTTCTATTATAAACGTGCCTTGAGGTGGCAGTGACCCCTGCAATTAGGGGGCCTTGATGTCTTTGAAAGATCGAAACATCTCTCGTGTTCCCCAAATAAAGAATACGAGAGGAAGCAGAAGGGCGATGCCTCTCCAGCCCATGCTCCAAATACGAGAGGTATAAACCGCATAAGCGATCACGCCAACCCAACAGATTCCACAGAAAATGGCCGCGATAAAACTAGCGAGGAAGAACCACCTCATAACGCTGGCCTCCTGCAAACCCTCAGCAGAGGGAAGGTAAAGTAAGATCAGAACCCCGCTGGTCGCTCGCCCGCAACTCCAAAAGCCCGTTCCAGCGCTATCCCAGCAGAACCCAGAGTCCCTTCATCGAATAATCGCCCGATCAACGTCACTCCGTGCGGCACTCTCCGCGGCGTAGAAAATGTCGGCAATGGATGTTCCGGGTCCGGCGCCCAATCGCTGCGCGCCATGTGCACCTCGACAAATCCCGCCCGCAGCGTCAGCGACGGATGTCCCGTGAAGTTCGTAATCACCAGCATTTCGTCGCGCAGGGAGGGCACCAGCAGCAAATCCACTTCAGAGAAGACGCGCGCCATCTCTTCCGCAACCTTGCGCCGGAGACGATCAGCTTGAACAAAATCGACCGCCGACAAAAATCGTGCCTGCCGGAAGATGTTCGGCCACGCGTCGGGAACTTGCGCTTTCAACTCCCGCAGGCCGCCGCTAAGCGTGAGTTCCTCAAACGCCGCCGCGCCTTCTGCAAACAGAATCAGATTCAGCGAATCGTATGGCCAGTCCGGGATCGACATTTCTACCGGTACCATGCCGGCTTTCTTCACGGTCTCAAGCGCCGCCCGATCCACCTCAGTAGCCGGACGCTCTTTCATCCAAGCAGGGAAGTATCCAACGCGCAGCCCTCGAACGCTAGCCCCGGCATCGAAATCCAGATGACTTGGTACGCTCGCCGCATCGTGGGCGTCAGGACCCGAAATCGCCTGCAGAACCAGCAACGCATCCTCCACTCCACGCGTCATGGGCCCAAGTTTGTCAAGAGACCAGCACAAAGTCATCGCTCCCGTTCGCGGCACACGTCCATAAGTCGGACGCAGCCCGGTTACGCCGCAACGCATCGACGGACTCACAATGCTCCCGCCAGTCTCACTGCCAATCGAAAATCCAACAAGGCCCGCTGCCGTAGCCGCTCCCGGGCCGGCGCTCGATCCCGACGATCCTTCTTCGGGCAGCCAGGGATTCATCGTCTGCCCGCCGAACCAGATGTCGTTCAGCGCCAGTGCGCCGAGGCTCAGCTTCGCAACCAGCACTGCTCCAGCGGCCTGCAATCTCTTCACGACTTCCGCATCTTCGGACGGAATTCGGTTGCGGAATGGTTCTGCCCCGTACGTGGTCGGAATTCCGGCCGTATCCAGCAAATCCTTCACGCCGAACGGGACTCCATGCAACGGTCCGCGATATTTCCCGCCGGCAATTTCCTCATCCGCTTGCTTAGCCTGCTTCAGCGCCAAGTCGCGCGTGATTGTGATGGCGCATCGCAGTTTGGGATTGAATCGCTCCAACCGCTCCAGATAGATGCGTGTTACGCGTTCGGAAGTCAGCTGCCGTTTTTCAATCCAGCGCGAAAGCTCGGTCACGGGTGCGAATGCGATATCCGCATCCGAACCGGGCAGGGATGTCTCGCCGCTGCTTCGTACAAACCGATCTTGCTGCCCACCCGTCTTCACCCCAGGAAGCGCCGGGTTCCATCGCGTCGCCGGAGCCAGCGTCGATTCCAGCGCGAGTTTCCGAGGGCCGGTCCGCCGTTCGTAAACGCCGGCCAGAGTCTTTCGCCAGCTGGCCGCCGCCATCGCCCGTTCCGACTCCGTCAGCGGAAACTGCACCAGCTTTTCCGCTTCCGCGAAAGTTGTGACCGAAACCTCTGGCCCAACCGGCGCGCCAGCGCCAAACGCCGTAGGCGCGCCCGGAGGCAAAACCGTCTGGTCTTGGGCTTCGATCAACGACGCGGCGGCCGCCGCTCCCAGCACTCCGAGCGAGGTTACAGTCAAGAATTCTCTGCGCGATTTGGACATAGTTCTCCCGAGCGGCCCGCGTGGGGATTGCGAAACATTTGCAGGCAGGGAGCTATTGTACCGATTGGGAAAGGGAGCTTATTTGTGCAGTTCGACCGAGAGCACGTGCGCCGGAATTGACGGGTCCGCCGATTCTACGTATTCCACTTTCGCAGGCCGCCCTTCGAGGTCTTTACACGGATTCAAATCGCCTGAAGGAGTGAAGTTCAGCGCCGAAAACTGCAGCTTGTAATAATTCTCCGCGTGCAGCGGAAGAGTCTTTGCGCCCGAGTCAACTGTTAAGTCGATCTGCGACGTGCTGCAATGCACGCTTTTCAAAACGCCCACTAGAAAACGATGTGGTCCCTTCGCCACAAAAGTATCCCGATGCTTAAGATTTGGCACCGCCCCATCGCTTACTTCTGCGGTTGACTCAGGTCGTGCGTTGTCCGCCTTCGCCACATCTGCCATCTGCCGTTGCTGTTCCGCGACGGCATCCAGTTCTGCGTCATATTCTTGGGCATGCATCAGAAAGTTCTCGACTTGCTGAACTTCTTCAGGACTCTTCGCCAGTTTCTCCGCCAACCGGAGAACATTGATCGCGTTCTTGCTCTGATGCATCTGCAGTAATACGTTGGCCACGTTCATCCGGTAGCCGACGTTCGCCGGTTCCAGCGAGATTGCCTGTAAGCCCATCATGTGCGCTTCCTGCAGATCGCCATGGTGGGTGGTAAGAAACACGGCTAACCGGTCATAGGTGGGAGCGAACGACGGGTTCAATTTAATTCCGCTGCGCAGGCTGGCTTCGACCCGAGCCTCATCGCCTGGCGCCATTTTCCCATTCATGGATATTGCGGCGAAATAATACCGTGCCAGGTAGCTTTGCGAATCGAGTTGGACCGCCTGGCCGTACCATTTCTTCGCTTCTTCGAGGCGTCCGTCGCGAAATGCCAGGTATCCCATCGTCTCGTGGGCCGAAACATTATTTGGATCTTCTTGCAGGACCTGCCCCAGTAGTGCATTCGCCTCCGGAATCCTCCGGTTGTAAGCGAGGAAATCAGCGCGCAGAGCGTCCGATTGCGACCCGGTAAGAGGCTGTGCCTTGAACGTCGATTCGTCTACTTCCGTGACTAGAGGTTCTTTGGCAAAATAGAACGCTGGCTGTTGTACGTACTTGCGTAGCGCGCCCTCGAGTTGCCGCAAATCGCCGAAGCTGGTCGTCGCCGCCGCGATCGGATCGGTTCCTCTTGCCAGCGACTGCTCGTACTCCGAAATATGGTGGGTCTTTTCGTGCCCGTCCTTGATGATGAGCATGTGCATCAGTGCCCATGATTCCGCATAAAAGATCGATCCCTTATTCTCCTCGTGATAATACGGCGACTGTTGATCCACTTTGAAAAGCGTAGCCAGCGGCAGTATGGATTGTTGTCGCAACAGCATGATGTTCTGTTGGCTGGCCTGCCCGATATCAACTTCCTTGTCGTGAATCGACGTTGTCTCATAAAACTGCGCCAATCCTTCGTTCAACCACAGTGGTAGCCACTCGGCATCTTTTGCCAACACCAGGTGCGTGTACTCGTGATACACGACCTCATACGGATGATCGCCTTCGGCATCGATCCGCATCAGGACGTAGTTCTTATCGGGTGCGCGAAGAAAAAGCCCGCCGAGTTTCAGTTGTCCCTTGCGGAGATACTCCTCCGGTTCTAGCGCACGAAAATCCTTCTCGTCCCGAATCGCCAGCACAATTACGGGCGACGGAGGATCGATTTGCATCTTCGGGAACTCGGCATGAAACATGGAGCGCATGCGCTCAAATTGCCCGGCGATCTTCCGCGCCTGCTTTTCGTTGGAATTGGTATTGACGATGAAGTGCTCGCTGCGGACTTCGATCCACGTCTCGGCTTTATCCCGAGAGAAGCCCGGCAGGGCGGCAAAGAGCAGCACAAACAGCAGAATACGTTTCGACATGGCGGCGCGCCTTTACAGATACAACCGCCGAATTCGGAAGTCAAAGCAAAAACATTACGCTACAAACGGCCGTAACTCGACTTTCTTCGTCGTAATCGTTATCCGCACCGCCGGAAGCACAGGCCGCGGATACGGCTTGCAGTACGCCTCCACAGTGATGGTTCCGGGCGTTTTCGTCGATTGCACGATCACCTGCGCCAGTCCGTTGAATAAGCTGCGCTCCGGTTCCTTGTCGGACTCCTGGCAATTTGGATCCCCATTCCCAACGCCGATCAAAGATCCCTCGCCCGATACGCGGAAGCTGATCTTGTTACCGGCAGTTGGAATCGCGCGCCCTTCCTGGTCGAGCACTTCGACCATAAGGACAGCCACATCTTCGCCGTCAGCATTGATCTCGTTCCGGTCTGCCGTGACGCGAATCGCCACCGGAGTTCCCGTCGTCTCGCGCTTCTCCGTCAGGACAATTTTTCCATCTTTCGTTCCCCGCGCTTCGAGGACACCCGGTTCGTATTTCACTTTCCATTCCAGATGTGTAA
Organism: uncultured Acidobacteriota bacterium; assembly: GCA_963793945.1. GTDB lineage: Bacteria > Acidobacteriota > Terriglobia > Terriglobales > Acidobacteriaceae > Sulfotelmatobacter. Next base: position 109,536 of record CAWCCE010000018.1, read on the forward strand.
GCGGCTCAACTTTCTGAGATCCCTGACTCTTGCCGTTGAGAAACAGTTCGACCGAATCCAGATTTGAATGCACCCACACCGAAATCGGTTCGCCATTGCGCTGGTCCCAATTCCAGTGCGGGAACAAGTGCAACATGGGCTCCGATCCCCACCATGCCTTGTAATAGAAAAAGTTGTCTTTCGGAAAGCCGCACATGTCGACAATGCCGAACTGCGAATTGATCGACGGCCACCCATACGGAGTGGGCTCGCCGCGGTAGTCAAAGCCCGTCCAGGCAAAGCCTCCCGATAGCCATTCGCGCGCGGCGTAAAATTTCCACCATTCCTCGGCGAGCTGAGACCAGTCCGTGTGATTCAGGTCGTACGCGCTGACCCAGTTCCGCAATCTGTCTGTCGAATAAATCCCTCGCGTTGAAACCGTGCTGGCAGTTTCAGATCCCACACTCGGCGTCTTCGGATGACTCTTATGCCATTCATCGTGAACTTTGAGGTTGTAGTTGAAGCCCATGACATCCAGTTGCTCGGGGAAATGCGAGTCGAACGAGCCATTCACGGCGGCCGTGCAAAGTCGCGTCGGATCCAGTTCGTGGGAACGCGCAATCATGTCATCGATCACCCGCACGCCCTGAGGCTGCGGCATCATGACCCACTCTTCATTCCCCATCGACCACAGAATGATCGACGGCGAATTCCGGTACCGCTTGATCATCACTTCCAGTTGCGCCATGCCCTCGGGATTCGAACTCATCATGCGCGTCTCGCACATCATCATCATGCCCATGCGGTCGCAGGCCTCGACCCATTCGGGAGTCGGCATGTTGTGCGAGGTCCGCACCGCGTTGCCGCCCATCTCCTTCAGCACCGCCAGTCGGTACCATTGCAGCCGGTCCGGAAGCGCCGCGCCCACTCCTGCATGATCCTGATGGTTGCATGTGCCCTTGATCTTGACCGGCTTGCCATTGAGAAAAAACCCTTTGTCGGCGTCCCACTTCATATCGCGCACGCCGAAAGTGATGCGCTCGGCGTCGCGCATCTTGCCAGCGCTCTCGACGCTCACAACCGCGGAGTAGAGATAAGGACTTTCCGGCGACCAGCGGCTGGGATTGGGAATGTTCGCGCCTGCGGTAAATGTGACCGAACTGTCGGATGCAACCGCTTGTGGAGCGGATTCTGCTGTGGCAACAACTTTTCCGTTCGTATCAAGAATCTGCCATTTGACACGGCAAGACTCCGGCTCCTTCCCATCGTTCCGCACGATCGTCCCCAGGTCCAGCGAGCCGGGCGTGCCTCTCGTTTGTGTAACTGGACGGCGCACAAAACTCTCCCACCGGCCCAGATGAAGCGAATCCGTATTCGTCAGCCAGACATGCCGGTAGATCCCCGCGCCTTCGTAGAACCATCCATCGCCGAAACTCGCGTCCATCCGCACCACAAGATAATTCTTCTCGCCGTATCGCAGAAAGTCGCTGACATCGAAGCAGAACGGCGCGTATCCGTTGTCATTGCGTCCGATGAAATAGCCGTTCAGGAAAATCAGCGCGCTGCGGAACGCACCATCAAATTCAATCGAGATACGTCTGCCATCGTCTTCCTTGGGAATATCAAACGTTCGCCGGTACCAGCCGATGCTGGTTTCCGGATAACGCCGCCCCAGCGGTTTATATCCATGCGACTGCTGCTCCTCGTCGTGCACAAATGGCAGCTCGACGGCCCAGTCGTGCGGCAAATTCAGATCCCGCCATTTTGAATCATCGAATTTCTCCGTGGAGAAGGTAAAATCACCCGACTTCGCAAAATCTCCCTGCCCCATGCCAAATTTCAAATCAAGCAGCGGATTGGCCCCGTTCCCCTGAAAAAACTTCCACCCAAAATCGAACAGGAGGCGTTCTCGGGGCGCCACAGCCGATGAACCTTCGGCGGAAGACACTCCGGGATATCCCTCCAACAACGCATGTGCTCGCTGCACCGCCCCCGGCACCAGAGTGGAAGCGGAAAGTGCAATCCCAGAGCGAATCAGATTACGGCGGGTGAGAGTCGGCATTTGTTTACCTCACGTGGAAAGTTGAATCGAAGTTCCAAACAGCGTATCGACAACGGAAAGAACACCATGCTCAGGACCTCGCATTATAAAGCGCAAGACATTTGAACGCGCCGAAGATGAATGCATGCCGCTTAAACGAACCTGAGCTTTTGGGCCGCCAGTTACTTACTTGTCTTCTGGCGCTTCGCCCATTCCAACGATCTTCGAAGAAGCGCTGAATTTCTTGTAATCGCGGAAGGTCGAGTCTCCCTCGATGTTATATCCCTTGAATAGCGCAACACGCGCGTCAAATTTGTAGCTCAGATGGAGTGGCAGCCAGATCTCATCCGTCATGCGGGTTCGCTCGAAGGTAAACTGCGTTCCTTTGTGGATCCGCGCCAGCACCCATCCGACCGATGCCGTGTCCAGCGCTTCGACATGCAGCTTCGCCAATTGTAGATCTGCTTTATCGATCCACATGCGCCCGTGAAATTTCGAGAGAAACCTCGCATCTTTCTCGTGCGGCTCAAAGCCGGGACGCGGTTCGCCATCGATCACCCACGCCTCGCGCCCATCGACCAACTCGGTCCCCACCAAAGTGAAGTCGTACGAATCGGCCACTTCGCTCACAAACTTGCGTTCTTCGTCGCGGGCTTTTGCCTGCTTCTCTTCCCGCTTACGGCGTTCGTCATCTGATTCGTCTTTATGTTTGTCGATGACCTTCTGAATCTTGTCCTCTTCTTTGGCGGACTCCTTGGAGTCGAGCGGCTTGTCATCTTTCTGAATCAGCCGCCACATTTGCTCGCCATACACTTGCAGAACTTCATAGGTTTTGGTTTCGGACGACTTGGCCTGGCCGTTGCTGTCGATGTTGTGTTCGACGTCGCGCCGCACGAACGTATAATCTCGCTCCCGGTTGTAGTTGTCGCGATAGTTCTGTGCGACTACGCGGGTCAGTTCCCGCATCTGCTCTTGGGAAAGCCTACCGTCTGCGGTGGGAGTTAAATCCGGTTTGCCGATCGTTGGCTCGCGGGACGACGCAGGTTGATCTGGCGCCGAAGACTGTGGAGAAGGATTGTTGGCTGGGGAAGCTGGAGCATCTTGCTGCGCGGGCACGGGCATAGGGAAAAGCAGAAGCACCAATGCAGCAACCCGTACCCACATCAACCTATATTAAACAAATCAGTCCTGGCAGGTCTTGGGTTCCTTATGAACTTCTGTGCCCTCTGTGGTGACTGGGTTTTGCGAACCGTCAAACAACCGGGTCATCCCGCAAAGTCTGTTCGATGGCCAGTTGTCGGCAAGTCCGCGCGATTACTCCCTGTCCTGAGCCCTCCTCGACGAACTGAAATCCATAGCGGAAGGCATTCCTCTGCCGAACCAGAGCATGCGCCTCAACAGGTCCCAACGGCAACGCGAATTCCAACCGTACCAGCTCCCCGACGGGTACTTCCACGCGCAACATCGCCGAAATTCCCGACTCGCTGATGTCGACCGAATGTCCGCGCACCACCGCCGCGTTCCGGGGATAGACCCGTACATCCACTTCCAGCTTGTAACGGGGATGGCGGCGAGCTTCCACAAATTCTCGAGCCTGGCCAGTTTCGAACCGACTGCACTCTTCCAATTCCGTCCCCTTTCGATGAAGGAATAGGACTAACCGAACGGGGCACTTCAGAGTGCGTCCTACGGCAAGCAAAGGCAAGCACAATGAAGTCCTTGCTCCCTAATCGGCATTCTAAAGGGGGAACTTTAAGCGACGGAAACTGTATAGTTGATCTGCCTGGAACCTAATTCGACCGTAATTCAAACTCACATTGTCATTCCGACCGAAGGGAGGAATCTGCTTTCTTCTGTTTTCTAATCCCTAACCTTATATGCCTTCCCCAGGCACTCAGCCTGAAAGAGCCGTTCATCCACGCGGTGAAGCCGCTTCTCCTGCGCCTTTGTCATCAGGGAATAATGCTTGATGTCGAATAAGTGATAGACGATAAACCACACCGGCTTTTCTGTCGTCATCCAGTTTTGCGAATCGAACCGCTTCAAGTTCACCGGCACGGAATACCGGCGTAGCGTCCGCTCGCGCCGCAAATTGAAATATGCGTTGAAGTAACTCAACGCCAGCTCCCGGAGCGTGCGATAAATCGGCTCGCGCCAGCGGCAGCCGGTGTAGTTCGATTTCGCCACCGCCCCCCAGCCCCCATCTTCACGAAAAACCGCAATCACGTGATCGGTATCGTGCTCTGCCTCGAAATCGAGCAACAGCGGCGGATATCCATTCGCCCGCAACGCCGCCGCCGCAAAAATCGCCCCCTCCAGACAATGCGACGACCGCTCCGCCAGCACTTTCCGCGGGGACCACGCCGTATCTTCGAGGTGATACGGCATATCGTCGAGAAACTTCTGAATGCCGTGCGGATTTTTCAAGCTGCGCAGCTTGCGCAACTCGGCGGGAGTGAAACCGGGGTGGTCGTTCATTCAGGTTGTTCGCACACAATTTCTGAGAGAGCAGTGTAGCGCAACTCGGAGGAACCGAATGTTTGTCATTCGAGGAGCGCAGCGACGAACAGGGCTGTCGGTCCGCTCTCCAGACTATCGGGAAAATACCGCTGCCAGCTCCCCGGGGTGATCCACCTCCACATCCGGATCCACCCCAGCGAGCGTGTGTGGAGCGAAGCCATAGGTCACGCCGACCGTCCACAATCCAGCGTTCTTTCCCGTCTCGATGTCGGTATGCGAATCTCCCACGATTGCCGCGTCTTCCGGACGCACGCCGTTTTCTTCCAGCAGCTTGAGTGCGCCCTCGGGGTCCGGCTTCTTCGTCGAGAAGCTGTTTCCGCCGTACACCTGCGTGAAGAACTTTCCTAATCCCAGCGCGTCAACGATCGCCCGCGACGGAATCACCGGCTTGTTCGAGAGCACAGCCATCTTGCGCGGCATCCCGTTGGTTCCATCTTGAATGATTTTCAGCGCTTCCTCGATTCCCGCGTACACGGTCGTATGGTCAAGCTTGTGAGCCCGGTAATAAGAGAGAAAAAACTCGAGTCCTTTCCGCACCAGCGCTTCGTCTACGATTTCTCCGCCCAGCGCTCGCTGGATCAAGATTGGAGCCCCATCGCCCACATAGCTGGCAATCACGTCATCAGGCAATTCTTGGCGCCCGATGTGTCGCAGTGCCGCATTGACCGAGTGGACGAGATCCAGGCGGGAATCAATCAGCGTTCCGTCCAGGTCGAAAATCACCAGCTTGATGGAGTGCGGATCAAAGGCTCGTCGAGTCCGAATCATGAGTCTTCAGAATAAAGCATCTTGCCTTCCTCCAGTATGGATCAGGATCTCCGGACCTGCACAGAACGAGTAAGACCGGTGCGCTGTTGCCACGTACCTATATTTCTAGTAGTATCGAAATATGGTCGTCTCCTCCCCGAAAGCTCCCGCGCCAACGAAGGCCAGCGAACGCATCGCCAAATACGCCGACATGTTTTCCGCCATGGGAACCGAGCCACGCCTCCGAATCATGCAGTTACTGCTCACGGCTCATCCAGAAGGGCTTGTCGTCAGCGAAATTCAAAGTGAACTCGAAATTCCCAATTCGACGCTCTCCCACCATCTGGACAAGCTGAAGAATGAGGGCCTGGTCGAAGTCCAGCGCGAGAGCACCTTTCTGCGTTACACCGCCAACACCACCGCCCTGCAGGAACTCTTGCAGTTCCTCTACGCCGAATGCTGCACTCGCAACAAGGCCGTCAAGCCACAGAACATCGTTCAAATCTGTAAGTAGGAGTTCTTTCATGACTACTGACACTGCCGACATCAAAGAAGTCGTAAAGCAGAAATATGGAGAAGCCGCTCTGCGCGTGACCTCCGGAGGTAGTTCCTGCTGTGGAGCGACTGCCTCCACCGGTTGCTGTGACCCCATCACCACCAATCTCTATGACGCGGCCCAGATCGGGCAAATCCCCGAAGAAGCGCTGCTTGCGTCGTTCGGTTGCGGCAATCCCACGGCCCTCGCAGAACTGAAGCCGGGAGAAACCGTACTCGACCTCGGTTCCGGTGGTGGTATCGACGTTCTGCTCTCCGCGCGCCGTGTCGGACCCACCGGCAAGGCCTATGGTCTCGACATGACCGACCAGATGCTGGCTCTCGCCAACGAGAACAAGCGCAAATCCGGCGTCGCGAATGTCGAATTCCTCAAGGGAGAAATCGAGAGCATCCCGCTGCCCGACGATTCGGTCGACGTCATCATCTCCAACTGCGTCATCAACCTTTCCGCCGATAAAGATAGAGTTCTGCGCGAAGCCTTCCGCGTGCTCAAGCCCGGCGGCCGCTTCGCCGTCTCCGATGTCGTCACTCGCGGCGAAATTCTTCCAGAGATTCGCCAGAGCGTGCTTGCCTGGGTCGGCTGCATCGCCGGAGCATTAGAAGAAAACGACTATCGCAACAAACTCGCGTCCTGCGGCTTCGAGCAGATCGAAATCGAGCCCACCCGGATCTATCGCGCAGAAGACGCGCGCGAATTCCTCTCCGGGCAGGGAATTGATGTCGGCGTCCTGGCCCCGCAAGTGGATGGAAAGTTCCTGAGTGCGTTCATTCGTGCCCTGAAGCCGGAAGCGGCAAAGCAAGCCTGCTGCGGTCCGACCTGCTGTCAGTAAATGCGAACTCGGAAAACCCAACCATGCCGACACACTACAACGTCCTATTCCTCTGCACCGGAAACTCGGCCCGTTCCATCATGGCGGAATCGATTCTGAATCTGAAAGGGAAGCCGAACTTCACCGCCTATAGCGCTGGCAGTCACCCAACGGGCAAAGTGCATCCCGGCGCGCTCAAGAAGTTGGAGTCGGCTCACATCCCGACGGAGGGATTGCGGAGTAAGAGTTGGGAAGAGTTCTCCAAGCCTGGAGCCCCTGCATTGGATTTCGTCTTCACCGTCTGTGACAACGCCGCCAACGAAGTTTGTCCGGTATGGCCCGGCCAATCCATCACGGCGCATTGGGGAATTCCCGATCCCGCCGCAGTCAAAGGCACTCCTGAAGAAGTCGAACGAGCCTTTCGGGAAGCTTTTTTCCTTCTCGACCGAAGGATTGGCCTGTTCCTCAGTCTTCCGCTTTCCAGATTGGATAGCTTCGCGCTTAAACGGGAACTCAACGACATCGGACGCCAACGATGAATACGACCGCCAGCGTATCTTCTCGTCTCAGCCTTCTTGATCGCTTCCTCACTCTTTGGATCTTTTGTGCCATGCTGATTGGCGTAGTCGCAGGATGGGCTTTTCCCGGTATCGTCCCCTTTCTCAATCGATTCAGCGTCGGCACGACTTCTGTTCCGATTGCGGTCGGCCTTATCCTGATGATGTACCCGCCTCTCGCCAAAGTTCGTTACGAAGACATGGGAGAAGTTTTCCGCAACCGTAGAGTGCTCCTTTTATCGCTGGTTCAGAACTGGATCATCGGACCGGTTCTCATGTTCGTTCTGGCTGTCGTTTTCCTGCGCGGCTACCCCGAGTACATGGCGGGGCTCATCATGATCGGCTTGGCGCGCTGTATCGCTATGGTGATTGTTTGGAATGAACTGGCGAGAGGCGACACGGAACACGCCGCTGGATTAGTGGCTTTTAACTCCGTCTTTCAGGTCCTGTTTTATTCGGTCTATGCGTGGGTGTTCGTGACGAAGCTCCCGGAATTGCTCGGCCTGCACGGTTCCGTCGTGAACGTTTCGATTCGCGACATCGCCCAAAGCGTTTTCATTTATCTCGGAGTCCCGTTTCTCGCCGGTATGATCACGCGCTTCCTGCTCGTGCGCGCACGTGGAAAGCAGTGGTACGAGAAGACTTTTATCCCCAGGATTAGTCCCATTACCTTGATCGCGCTCATTTTCACCATCGTGGTAATGTTCTCGCTTAAGGGCAGCTACATCGTCCGTTTGCCCTTGGACGTCATTCGAATTGCAGTTCCGTTGCTGATTTACTTCGTGGTCATGTTCCTGGTCTCTTTTTATATGGGCCGGAAACTCGGGGCGGATTACTCCAAGACCGCGACCCTTTCCTTTACCGCGGCCAGCAACAACTTTGAGCTCGCCATTGCGGTCGCCGTAGCGGTCTTTGGAATCAATTCGGGCGCGGCCTTTGCCGCCGTTATCGGCCCTCTCGTCGAAGTCCCCGCGCTCATCGGCCTGGTGAATGTAGCTCTCTATTTTCAGCGGCGTTACTTCGGAGAAGGGGCTCTCGCAACCGGCTGACCGGGTCGGTCTGCAGTACCTAGCTCTGTCCGCTGATCAAGCGCGGTCACATGGTCGGACCACCTCGCTCTTAAGGAAAACTTCCTACCTTTTCCAACCCGCCGTTACCATTTACAATCCAACAGGTTCCACGGCAGTTGGGAGGGAATCGCCGCAGGTCCAGTGGGAATCTAAAGGCAAGGGATCAGAACCGGATGGCCACGACAAAAACCGACCCTAAGCTGGCCCTGACGGCCAATGGCAGTAAAAAAACCAAGCTTTACGAAGGACTTACCCGCGAACAGCTCATCCAGGCCTACCGCCTGATGTACACCTCGCGGCGGATCGATGACCGGGAGATTCTTCTAAAACGCCAGCAAAAGATCTTCTTTCAGATGTCGGGCGCCGGCCATGAAGCCATTGGAGTTGCCGCAGGACTGGCCCTCAAATCCGGCTACGACTGGTTCTACCCTTATTATCGCGATCGCGCCTTGTGTCTTGCCCTCGGTGTCGAACCTTACAACATGTTTTTACAGGGCGTTGGTGCAGCCGATGATCCGAGTTCCGGCGGAAGGCAGATGCCGTCCCACTGGAGCGATCCCGCTCTCCACATCGTCACGCAATCGTCCCCCACGGGCTCCCAAATTCTTCAGGCCGTGGGTTGCTCCGAAGGCGGACGCTACTTCTCTCGTCATCCCAAAGCAGCAGAGATTCCAGCCAGTGCTGCGGATTACCGCCAGTTCAAGAACGTCAGCTTCCAGGGCGACGAGGTCACCTACGTCTCCCTCGGCGACGGCACCTCCAGCGAAGGTGAGTTCTGGGAAGCTCTCAACGCTGCGGCTCTCGGCAAATTGCCGGTCATCTTCTGCGTTGAGGACAACGGTTACGCAATCTCCGTCCCCGTCGAAGTTCAGACCGCCGGAGGCAGCATTTCGCGCTTAGTCTCCGGATTCCCGAATTTCCATTTTGAAGAAGTCGACGGCACCGATCCGGTCGCCAGCTATGCTGCTTTTGCCCGCGCGGCGAAATATTGCCGCGAAGGCCACGGTCCGGCCTTCGTTCATGCCCACGTAATTCGCCCGTACTCGCACTCGCTTTCTGACGACGAGCGCCTCTACCGTCCTGATACCGAGCGCGAGCGCGATGCCCAACGTGATCCTGTAACGCGTACACAGATGTTCCTGCTACGGGAAGGCATTCTCGACGACAAGGGAATCACTCAGCTCGAAAAAGAAGTCGAAGCCGAACTTCAGATCGCGGTGGATCGCGCGCTCGAAGCTCTTCCTCCCGCGCCTGAATCGGTGATGAATTTCATCTATTCTCCCGACATCGACGCGACGTCGTCAGCGTTTGAGACACAAGCTGCGGCTGAACCACCAGAAGGCAAAGACGGGAAGAAGCCCGCCGCCAAAACCATGGCGGACCTCATCACGGCCACTCTCCGTGACGAAATGAAGCGCGACGAACGCATCGTTATCTTCGGTGAAGATGTCGCCGACTGCAGCCGCGAAGAATATCTCCGGCAGAAGCTGGTGAAAGGGAAGGGCGGAGTTTTCAAACTCACCTTCGGCCTTCAATGCGAATTTGGTAACGACCGCGTCTTCAATTCCCCATTAGCCGAAGCCGCTATCGTCGGCCGCGCCACGGGCATGGCGACTCGAGGACTCAAGCCAGTCGTCGAAATCCAGTTCTTCGACTACATCTGGCCTGCGATGATGCAGATTCGCGACGAGCTCAGCGTGATTCGCTGGCGCTCGAACAACGGTTTCTCGTGCCCGGTCGTCATTCGTGTGGCGATCGGCGGCTACCTCACTGGTGGCGCCATCTACCATTCGCAGTGCGGCGAAAGTATCTTCACGCATATTCCCGGACTGCGGGTTGTGTTTCCGTCAAACTCACTCGACGCTGCAGGCTTATTGCGTACAGCCGTCCGGTGTGACGATCCGGTTCTATTTCTCGAGCACAAGCGTCTCTATCGCGAGTCTTACGGACGCTCCGCCTACCCGGGCCCTGACTACATGATTCCGTTCGGCAAGGCGAAGATCGTTCAACCCGGCACGGAATTAACAGTTGTCACCTACGGCGCCGTTGTGCCCCGCGCTTTGCAGGCCGCGCAGAAGCTTGAGCGCGAGCAAGGCGTCAAGGTAGAACTGATCGATCTACGCAGCTTGAATCCGTTCGACTGGGATGCGATTGCCGCTTCCGTCGCGAAGACGAATCGCGTACTCGTCGCGTACGAAGACACATTGAGTTGGGGATATGGCGCGGAAATCGCGGCCCGCATTGCCGACCAACTGTTCGACAAGCTCGACGCCCCGGTCCGCCGCGTGGCCGCGAAGGATGTATTCGTCGCCTATCAACCAATCCTGGAAGACGCAATTCTTCCGCAGCCAAATGATCTCTACCTGGCAATGAAAGAATTGTCGGAGTACTAGAGAATCAAAGCCACGGATGAGCTCTGATTTCCACGGGCATCCGCAAAGCGTTTTAATGGTTGATCCGCGTCAATCCGTTAAAATCGGCGACCGGTTTTCTTACTCCGCGAAAAGCATGCTGTAAATCCCGCCACCCAACGCACCGCCGATGAGCGGTGCTACCCAGAACATCCACAACTCCTGCAGCGCCCATCCTCCCGCGAAGATGGCAGGTCCGGTGCTACGCGCCGGATTCACCGAAGTATTCGTTACCGGAATGCAAACTAGATGGATGATCGTCAAGCAGAGGCCAATCGCGATGGGTGCGAATCCTGCCGGAGCACGCTTATCAGTCGATCCCATGATCACGATCAGGAAGAACGCTGTCAGCACAACTTCAGCCACGAAGCCCGCCAACAGGGAATACCCGCCGGGAGAATTCGCTCCGTAGCCGTTCGAAGCAAATCCGGCGTGCACATCAAAGCTAGGTACTCCGCTGGCGATGATGAATAGCACACCTGCTGCCGCGATCGCTCCCACCACCTGCGCCACCACGTAAGGCAGCAACTCCGAAGCAGGGAAGCGCTTGCCCACGACCAGTCCTAAACTAACCGCAGGATTCAGATGGCAGCCGGAAATATGTCCAATGGCATATGCCATAGTGAGCACCGTAAGTCCAAATGCCAGCGCAACTCCGGCGAATCCGATGCCCAGCGCCGGAAACCCTGCCGCCAATACCGCCGATCCGCATCCGCCAAAAACCAACCAAAATGTCCCGAAAAATTCCGCTGCTGCGCGTTTCCCGATTGGCATGGTCGTTCTCCTCGGTTCTGCAAAGTGTGGAAAGTGGAATCTGGGGCTTAAAACCTGAAAGGCCAAAAGGGTAGCACAAATGGAATCCGAACCAGAAGTGGAGGGCTTGAGGGTTTCCCCCCCGTGGACCTCTGTGCCCCCTGTGGTGAAGGGTTTGTCTCACAACTGGCCCAACGTTACGAACGCTTTCCCCGCAAGCGAAACCGGATTGTCCGTTCTAGCCGCTGGATGCTAGGCTCCCAACAGTGGGTTCTGCATACGCCAATCCGTTGAAATCCAGCCATTCCGTTCCAGGTCGTCTGGCTTTGTGGCTACAGTCAGCCACCGCCGAAGTCTGGGTGAAATTCCTATTGGCCCTCGTCGGATTAGGGTTGGCCTTCGCCACCGCATTGTTCTCCACCGTATCCCGCGACGCGGGCAATCTATGGGCGACGCTTATTCTCGCGTCCACGTCGCTGGTTTTGGCCACGCTGGTCGGTCTGGTCACCGTGCCGTACCTCGCCCGTCGAGTCGCCGTCGAGCGCTTGCGCGAGTCCTTCGATTACGATGTCACTCGTGCCGGGATTGTCTACGTTATCGTCACGCTCATAATCGGCATTGCGGCTTTGAACACCGGCAACAATCTTCTCTACATTGTCGTCGCGGCTATGCTCGCGGCGATTCTTGTATCGGGGATAGTCTCCGCCTGGGTGCTGCGCTATCTCGAACTGGACGTCCGCTTACCCGAGCACGTTTTTGCGGGACGCCCCGTAATGGGTCGCATCGTCATCAACAACCCACGCCGCCGACTTCCATCGTTCTCCGTGCGAGTAGTCTCCACTCACAAGAAAAAGAAAAGAGTTTCCAGGCAGTGGCAGTGGGAAGCCACCACATTCGCTTTTCCGTTTAACCGCCCTGCAGAGCAGCAGTGGCTGCGCCTGCCCGATCGCCGTCTGCGCCGCGTGACCGTGCTTCCTCCGCCTCCCGGAATTTTTCAGGGGATGGCCTACTTTCCTTTTGTGCCGCCTCAATCCGAAGCGTCGGCCGATCTCGAATTGCGCTTCGATCAACGCGGTTGTTATCGCGAAGACAGTTTCGGACTGGCTACCGGTTTCCCGTTCGCATTCTTTACCAAGACTCGTCACGTGGCGTTGCCCCGTGAAGTGCTGGTCTATCCTCGCATCGAGCCCACGCAAGAAGTGATGGACGTCCTCCCCGTCGTTCGAGGCGATTGGGAGAGTTTTATCCGTGGCCGTGGCTCCGAGTTGTATCGCATTCGCGAGTACATGCCCGAGGATTCCGCTCGCCACGTCGACTGGAAGGCCACCGCGAAATCAGGTTCGCTCAAGGTCCGAGAATTTGCCCGCGAAGACGAGCGCCGAATCTGCATCTTCTTCGACAATCCGGCTGACGGAACAATTTCGGAGCGAGCCTACGAACGCGCGATCAATCTCGCTGCGTCGCTCGCTTGGCACTTTTCCAACCAGGAAGCGGAAGTCTCGTTTGTCGTTCCCGGGCATCCCCGCACTCGCGACATCCACGAGTGTCTCGCCGCGTTAGCCGTCATCGAACCGGCCAAGAAGACGATCGGCAACGCAACTGGCGAAGATTCGCTGCGCGAAATGCACCTTGGCGCCTCCGACGAATACAACATCGTGGTCACCACGCGCGCTCGTGGCAGCGTGCCGATGGCTTTCTGGAATTCTTCCTACTTCGTCTTCGCCACTGAGTCCAAGCAGTCCAAAGAACCTGGGGTTTCCCTGATCTAGGGTTCAGGGATTGTACTTTTCGTTCTGAATTGTTCCTCTTTTCAACCTTTTTCCCTTTCTTTACATCTTGACTTGGGCATATACTCGCGCCCCGGTAGATGCTTTTGGAACTGCTCGGATCTTCCGTACCGGGAGGTGTCAAATGCGTATCTGCGACCTGATCAAAGATCAGGAGACCTATCAGGCCGAACTCGGTCACACCGTTCTCGTTACTGTGCGCGCTATGGTAGAACGCAACATTGGCGCGGTTCCCGTCCTCCACAACGGCACGCTCGTCGGAATCTTCTCCGAGCGCGACCTTATGCGCCGCGTCGTCGCCGAGGGCCGCGATCCCCGCAGCACCTGCATGGCCGAGGTCATGACCGACGACCCATTAACTATCAATACCAACGAGGATCTCGAAAACTGCATGGCGCTCATGCGGCGCCATGGTTTTCGGCACCTGCCAGTCTGTTACGAGGGACAACTGGTCGGCATGGTCTCGCTCCGCGATATCCTGCTGCACGATTTGAACGAGAAGGACGACGAGGTCCGCATGATGCGGGCCTACATTCACTCTATGCCGGATGCCTAAACGGCAGGTTTGTCCATTTCGATAGCCCAACGCTGCCCGTGCGCCTGTCCGATGGGCGTCGGTCCCGCAGCCCCGCCGTCATTTTTGGGCCATGGTCGAGCCGTATAGGCTGCCGTGGCCTTCCCGGGAGCGACGGGCCACCGCTTCAAGTGCCATATCAACCCTTAGCACGAAGGTAACTTGCCCTGGGGTATGCATCCCGGTAACGTTACTAAGGATTACTTCAGTCCATTGAACATTGGATAGCGAACGAATACCTTTGCTCTACAGGTGAGTAGGACCAAGCCGACTTTTCCCGGATCTTGCATTCGGGACCGATTCATCCAATTTTGCCGTGCCGCGGCTAGAGTATGACCGGGGAACTTAAGTACCTCTATTACGCGCTGTGGATCGCCCATCCCATCCTTCAGATGAGCATCGGCATTTTTATGTATCGGCGCGGAATCCTCCGTCAATTCAAGTTTTTCTTCGCGTACATTCTCACTCAACTCGCGACTTTCGCGATGGTCTTCCCGGCCTATTACTGGCAGAGCTATTCAGCGGCTTTCTATCTATCGTGGGCTTTTAACGCCGTCAGCGTGACTTTCGGATTCCTTGTCATTCATGAAGTCTTTGTCGATGTTTTCCGCGCCTTCCACACTCTCCGCGACCTCGGGACTGTGCTTTTCAAATGGGCTGGACTCGTAATGCTCCTGGTCGCCGCCGTGGTCTCGGTTTCTACCAACTCGTCTCAAGTCGCCCCATGGATGCAGGCAATTGTGACCTCCCAACGTTGTGTCCGCATGATTCAGGTCGGGATGATTCTCTTCCTGCTCTTCTTTGCCCATTACGTCGGCGTGAGCCGTCGCCAGCACAGTTTTGGGATCGCTCTGGGCTTCGGTTCATTTGCGGTGATCGAGCTGATCCTGATCTGTTCCTGGGTAGGAAACCACCTGACCGGCCCTTGGATGAGTATTGCGAACATGGCGGCCTACAACTGCAGCCTTGCCTTGTGGCTGGGGTACGTCGCGGTCAAGCGCCCGGCCCGCGATGGATCGATCTCACTGATCCACACCCACCGCTGGGAGCAAAGCCTTTCGGATATTCACCATCCGCTTCCTGCCGACTCCCTGATCCCGATGTTCGAGGGGATGGTCGATCGAGCGTTATCCCGTACCCATCAGGAATCGTCCCTGCACCACTTGGATAATCCGAATGGCGCCGCAAAGGGAGCCGCAGCAGCGGCCTCCACCGGTTTTGGTTTACCTCCGACTCCCGTCCCAACCAAGCGCTAGTTTCCACTTCTGTCACGAAGACCGCACGGCCCAATCTGGAGATTGGACCGAGTCGAACGCATCTGTTCGGAATTTGTAACTTCCCACCTTTCCGCCGTAGCTCCGCCAAGACCATCCCGATTCTTAAATTAAAGGCCGCGGGATTCTTCTTAACTGACTGATGGGGAAACGTTTACTTTAACGATGTACAAGAAAGCAATGAGCGGAATCAAAGTGGAAGGTACTCATGGGTGAAAAATCATGCACACATCTATTGACACGTGCCCTATAATGCGATTCCGCGCTGGACTATCTTTTTGGATAGAGCCTAGCGCGGATCAATAGGAGACGAACCCATGAAACGTGCGATCAGGATTTCTGTCCTGATGGTAGGAATCGTGGGCACATTCATCGCAGCAGCCGTCCAACAGGTTCCCGCCCAGGACGGCGGCCCGCTGTTTCTGTGCCCACCGAGAACATCCAACTGCTCAACAACCCTGCCACCGCAGTAGATGCTAAGCAGGCTGTGACTGCAAGGTCACTAAAGTAACTTGTGGTAACTGTAACTTGGGCCAAAAAACCAGGGCTTGCAATTTTCGGGCTGACAGGACTCATACTAACCTGCCAGCCCTCATTTTTTGTCTCGGGTGAATCCCGTAGTTGCGTTTAATGTCGAAACAGTGCTTTGCGCAACGCATCGCCCTCAAAGACTGGCGGCTCGCACGTCCTCCCCGAACACAGCACTGCGAACGACCTTCCCGACCGTAGCTGCGGAAGGTTTGGGATGGTCTCGGCCAGAGCTGGAGGGAGATTTTCCGCTGCCACTTGACTCGCCTTCAGCCGCAGTGTGGCCTTGCCGAAGGCAAACGGCGCAACGGCAGCCGCGTACAACTCTTCGGCGGCATCACTCTCCGCGTCGTCGGCAATCACGACCACCTGCGCTGAATTCTCCGTCCAATATGCGACCGCAATCCCGTAAGTTGCTGCGAATATCCCAAATTGCTCCGCCACTCCCGCGAATGTCTCCAGCGTCTCCTCCGCTTTGTCACGATACTTCGCGTCGCCGCTGTAGTGATGTAACCTCATTAGCGCAATCGCAGCCATCGGATTTCCCGCCGGCGTCGGTGAATCCTGTAGCGGTTTCCGCGGAGTCCCCAGCACACCCAATTTCTTATCCGATAGCGGCTCGCTATCGAAGAATCCCCCGGACGTTGCGTCAAAGAATCGCGCAATCATCGCATCTGCAATGTCCCGCCCAAACTTGAAGTAGCTCAAATCGGCCGTGCTCTCGTAAGCGTCCAGGCACGCCAGCGCCGTAAATGCATAATCCTCGAGCATCCCCCGGACGTCCCGGTGCTCCGCCGTTGGATCGGAATAGCAAACCACATGCATCAATGCTGCTCCGGCGCCTCCATCTCTTGTCCCCGCCTTGTACGCCTCGCTCAATACCCGGTCAAGACTCCGCAGCGCAAACTTTCGCGCTCCATCCAGCTTCAGTACACGCGCCGCCTCCAGATACGCCGACACGCACAGACTGTTCCATCCCACATAAACTGTCTTGTCAACGTAGGGCGTGGGACGCTGCAGTCTCGCCGCATACATCTTCTTCTTTGCCGTCGCGAGCAATTCTTCCACTCGTTCCGCCGTCAGCTTCAGCTGCTTCGATATCTCTTCAATAGAATGGCGTACGTACAGCACATTCTTCGCGGGATTGTGATGCATCTCTCCAATTTCATTGATGTCATATCGAAGCGCCGCCGCCTGCGCTTCTTCCTCGCTTAGCACCGCGCGTGCTTCGCCCAGCGTCCATGTAAAGTAATCGCCGTCATCGTCCATATTGATATCGGCATCCTGCGAAGCATAGAACCCGCCGCGTTCGCGATCACTGAGCCACTCATCCATCCATCGAACGATGTCGCGCGCCACTTCGGCAAAGAACTCCTCGCCCTTTGCCTGATACGCGTGCACATAATTCTTCAGCAGCTCCGAGTTGTCGTAGCACATCTTCTCGAAGTGCGGCACGACCCATCGCTCATCGACCGAATACCGATGAAACCCTCCCGCCAGCTGGTCATAGACTCCTCCGCGGGCCATGTGCTCCAGCGTAGTGACGATGAGATTGCGAAGTGACCTGTCGCCCTCGTCGGAGTTCGTGTAGGGGCGGACGCCTTCGTCCGCCTTGCGGAGCGAATCTCCTCTGCTTCTCGCGTATGTCTCAATCAGCAAATCCAGCACCGACGGATGCGGAAACTTCGGAGCTTGTCCGAATCCTCCATGCTGTGGATCAAACATCTTGAACGCCGATTCCCGAATCGCAGTAATCACGTTGCGGGTAATCCGTCCGCTCTTACCCGCAAATGACTCCGAGTGCGCGATGGCCGATTCCACCATCTGCGCCTGCTCGATCACATCGCCGTTCTTCTCCTTGTAGGCATTGGCAATGCTTAACAGCACTCGCCGGAAACTCGGCCTGCCGAACCCATCGCTCGGAGGAAAATATGTTCCCCCGTAGAAAGGCTTTCCGTCCGGAGTGAGAAATGCCGTCAGCGGCCATCCACCTTGCCCGCTCACCGCCTGCACCGCCGCTTGATATCGGCTGTCGATGTCCGGACGTTCATCCCGGTCCACCTTCACCGCTACAAAATGCTCGTTCACGATCGCCGCGATCGACGGATCGTCATACGATTCCCGATCCATCACATGACACCAGTGGCACCACACCGCTCCAATATCCAGCAGGATCGGCTTGTTCTCGCGTTGCGCTTCCGCAAACGCGTCCTCGCCCCATTCATGCCACTGGATGGGTTGATGCATCGCAGATCGTAAGTAAGCAGAAGAGGCGCGGGAGAGGGCATTCAAGGTAGTAGTCGTCATCACTTATCCAGTCTACTGCTTCCTTCCGAACGAGTGCGCAAATCACATCCACGCGTGAGTTTAATCACCGAAATTGCGAAATCACAATGAGAGCATTCTCAACATTACCCGTCGCAGCTGGCGGCGGGTTGGCTGACTGCACTCATGTCAGTTGAGGCCAGGAGCGTGCCGTATGGCCGCTCTTCGTTAGGGCCCCGGCGTGGTCTCCACGATCGCGCCGGATCTTTGATCGCAGTTGTCGGCTTTTGAGTAATCGGTATGGTAGGCACGTCAATGACGCCGGCAGAGTAAAGAAAGAAGGAATGACAGTTGTGCGGAATCGGCTCTCTGCAGGAAGAGAACTCGATTCGTTTTGCACTTTCAAGTCTCAGGGTGGCAAAAGGAGAATCAGATGAACCAGGGCGTGCGAAATTATCTAAAGTTATATGCACTCATGCTTGCACTGATTAGCTTCTTCGGGCTCAGTGCATCAGCCGCATTCGGTCAGGCGATCGACGGAAATGTCGTCGGCACCGTGATCGATTCCCAGGGCGCGGCCGTGGTTGGCGCGGACATAAACGCCACCAACATCGCCACCAACATCGTTGCTTCGACCAAAACCGGTGCTAGCGGCGAATACCGCTTCGACCACCTTCTCGTCGGCACCTATCGCATCACCGCAAAAGCGCCCGGCTTCAAGACCATCACCGAGCAGGTCGACGTAGAAGTCAGCAAAACCTCCACTCGCAACCTCAACCTGACTCCCGGCGCAACCACCGAAACCGTCGAGGTCTCCGGCGTTCCCCCAACTCTGGACACGACCACCGCCCAGATCCAGTCCAATTACGAAACCCGTCAGACGCAGGATCTGCCCACTGCGTCCGTTGGACTTGGCGTTCTGAATCTGTCTCTTTTGCAGGCGGGTGTTGGCAGCACCGGTGGCCTCGGAGCCGGAACCGGCCCCAGCATCGGCGGCCAACGTCCTCGCGACAACAACTTCGAAATCGAAGGCACCGACAACAACGACAAGAGCGTGACCGGTCCGCTCATCTACGTTCCCAATGACGCAGTCCAGAATTTTTCGGTTCTCCAGAATCAGTTCAGCCCCGAGTTCGGACACTCCAACGGTGGTCAGTTCAACACGATCGTCATCAGTGGCAGTAACACTGTTCACGGTCGCCTGTATGAGTACTTTCAGAATCGCAATCTGAACGCCCTCGATACGTCGCTCTCGAATCAGGGAATCTATAAGGTTCCGCGCTACGACAATAATAGATTCGGCGGACAGGTCGGCGGAGCAATCATTAAGAACAAGCTCTTCTACTTCGTGAACTTCGAGTACAACCCCATCGGCGAAGCATCTTCCTCCGGTTCGGTTGTGTGCGCCCCGACTGCGGCCGGCTATACGACGCTGCTCGCCGTCCCCGGCGTTTCCGCCAGCAACGTCCAAGGCCTGCAAAAGTATGCGCAAGCGCCCTCTGCCGATACGACCGGAGCCTGCAACTCAATCTTGGTCAGCGGCGTTGCCATCCAAACCGGCATTCTTCCGATCATCGCGCCGAATTACAGCAACACTCGGGCCCTCGTCACCTCGATGGATTACAACTTGAGTGACAAAGATCAGATTCGCGGACGCTACATCTACAACAAGCTGGTCACGCTCGACAACGCAGCCCAACTCGGCACTTTCTACACCCCGTTCTTGCAGCCCTACCATCTAGTTTCTCTGAGCGAGTTCCACACGTTCTCTTCCGCGCTCGCCAATGAAGTCCGCGTCGGTTTCACCCGCACCGCGCAGAACTATACTGTGCCGGGCGGTTCGTTGGGAAAATTTCAGAATCTTGATGCCTTCCCCAATCTCACCATCGATGAACTCGGCAATCTCGATGTCGGCCCCGACCCCAATGCCCCTCAATATGCCGTCCAAAACAACTATCAAGCCGTGGACAATGTTTCCTGGGTGAAAGGGAATCACACTCTGAAGTTTGGAATCGAAGTCCGCAAGAACATCTCGCCGCAATTATTTGTCCAACGCGCGCGCGGCGACTACGACTGGACCACTCTTCAGGGCTTCGCCCTCGACGAAACTCCAGATCACATCGCCGAGCGTAGCTTCGGCAGCGCAGGATACTCCGGCAACCAGTCCGGCATCTTCTGGTATGTGAACGACATCTGGAAGCTCCGTCCAAATCTTAGCGTGAACCTTGGATTGCGTTACGAGTATTCCAGTACTCCTTATGGCTGGACCCAGCAATCCCTGAACAGCGTCGCCGACGTTCCCGGACTGATCGGCTTTGCCTCTCCTGCAGCGCCGAAAAAAGACTTCATGCCGCGCATCGGCTTTGCGTACTCACCCGGAAAAAGCGGAGATACTTCTATTCGTGGTGGCTTCGGTCTCGGCTATGACGTGCTTTACGACAACATCGGCACGCTCGCGCGCCCGCCGCAAATCGGCTCGACCATCGACTGCCCCGGAGGCGCCGCTTGCCCGGCTGGAGGCTTCCTCGCCAGCGGAGGCATTCCGCCGCAAAACCTCAGCGGGATCTCCGTTCTCGATCCCGCCACGGCGCGAGCCAACACCTCTGCTTTCCTGCCCGCACAGGTGAAGTATCCTTACGCAGAATCCTGGAACTTCGGTGTCCAGCGCGTATTCAAAACCAACTACACGCTCGATGTTCGTTACGTCGGCAGCCGCGGCGTCGATCTGAACGTGCAGAATCGCCTGAACTTCGTACCCGGCGTCACCGCCGCGACCGCAGTTCCGACCTACATTCAGGCTCCTTCGCAAGCCACGGTGAATGGCCTGACCAACGCCTGGGCACAGTGCGATCCTACTCAGATCGTCACGGTGAACGGTTTGGCGGTCTGCCAAGGTCTTGCCCTTAGTAACGGCGGATACGGCGACGCACCCGGTACGCTTTCCTACGGCTATAACGACACGGGTGTCCCGCCAGGCGGCGGCTACGATCCCAATTACTACAATGCAGGCTTCTATTCCGCTATCACCGCTTACGAGCCATGGGGCGCCTCCACCTATCACGGATTGCAAACCCAACTGAACCGTCGTTTCTCTCACGGCCTGCAATTCCAGGCGGCTTATACCTGGAGCCACACCATCGACAACAGCACCGCCGACTTCCACTCGACGGACATCTCCCCGCGCCGTCCCCAGGACTTCCGCAATCTCTCTGCCGAACGCGCCAACTCAATTCTCGATCACACGCATCGGCTCACTCTCACGACCATTTACGACGCTCCCTGGTTCAAAGGAGACTCGAACTGGCTCAAGAAGAACGTTCTCGGGAACTACGAGATCGCTCCTGTCTATACCTACGAATCCGGACAGTGGGGCACGGTCCAGAGTGGCGATGACGCAAATCTGAACTACGACGCCGCTGGAGACCGCGCGATCTTCAACCCCGCGGGTCGCAAGGGCACCGGGAGCGACGTTCTCGGCTTGGTCGCCACCACGGGACCACAGGCTGGCAACATCGTGGCTTATCAGGCTGTCGATCCAACGGCTCAGTACATCAGTGCCCAGATGGGTACGATCGCTACCTCGAGTCGTAACACTCTCAAGACGCCCCCAATCAACAACTGGGACATCACAGTCATGAAGCATCTTGCAGTCACCGAGCGCATGCGGGTCGATGTCATGGCCCAGGCGTTCAACCTGTTCAACCATCCGCAGTGGGTGACTGGATCGATCAACAACGTCAACTCCATCGGCGACACCGGGGCGGTACTGAATTACTTCACCCCAACCTCCGCCAGCTTCAACAACGCCAAGACGACCTTCGCCAGCAATGCGCGCACCATGCAACTTGCTCTGAAGTTCAGCTTCTAGGCGGACGGGTCTCAATGAGGGAGGCTCACAGGAGCCTCCCTGTTCTTGTGTACAGAAATTTTTCCATAAGCATTCCTAAATCTGTTCGTCATCGACTCCTTTCTCGACAACATAAAACGCAGACATCTTCGTCTTGGTGTGCTGCATCTTTCAACATACAATCGCGGTCTCGAAATCTGCGCTACTGTTACCAGGAAACACACAATGAACTCGCATCCAGCGAAGTCTCTTTGTAGCGTCGTCGTCGTTTTAATTTTTGTACTGATTGCGCACTCGGTGCGCGCTCAGCAGCCGGGCTCAACGCTTTCCGGAACCGTCACCGACCCTTCTGGCAAGGCTGCTGCGAATGTCAAAATCTCTGCTCGCAACATCGCCACCAACAATTCGACCGAAGCGCAGACGGACTCCTCCGGCTATTACATCATTCCGGATCTCGCACCCGGTGATTATGAAGTCTCCGCGGCAACCGATGGACTCAATGCCGCGCTGAAGGTCAGGGTGCCCAGTGATCCGACTGCCAATCTGACTTTGGCACAGCAGAATCTGCCGAACGCGCCCTCGAGCACCAAAACCGAGCCATCTCTCGAAGATCTGGGCTTCTCCCCAACGGAATCGCAAGCCGACGCAAAGCGCCAAGCCCTCCTCGACAAGCGCACTCATATGCTAAAGATTCACCAACGCATGGGATTGATCACCACCGTTCCTCTAATTGCCACCGTGATCACATCGCTGAATGCGGGCGGCAAGAGTGAAGGCACTGCTTCTCGTGATCTGCATGTCGCGTTGGGAGCACTGACCGGAGACTTGTACGGAATCACTGCCTACTACGCGATTCGTGCCCCTAGAATTCCCGGTGCCAAGAAGAAGGGACCGATCAAGTTTCACGAAGCCATGGCTTGGATCCACGGACCCGGTATGATCCTGACGCCGATTCTAGGAGCGATGGCTTTCTCGCAAAAAAACAACGGAGAGAAAGTGCACGGCATCGCCTCTGCCCATGGCCCGGTCGCAATCGTCACGGCGGGTGCTTTTGGCGCAGCCCTGCTCTCGGTCTCCGTAAAATTTTAGTTGCCGGACATCATCCGCGATAGGCTTGCGCCATCGTGGAAGAGCGGCCCTTCGAGGGCCGTGGACCTAAACCGTCGAGAACCTAATGACTAAAAGAATCCTTCCTCTGTTCCTCCTGCTCGCCCTCACCAATCTCTTCGCCGCCGATCACCAATGGATACTGAAAGAAAGCACTCTCACCTACCACGTCTCTCATCCGCTTCACCAGACCGACGGTGTTAGCCACGCAGCCCGCGGCAAGGGCATCTGCCACGACGGGCAATGCGATTTCCTCATTGCCGTTCCCGTGAAGACATTCGACTCCGGAGACAGCAACCGCGACCTGCACATGATCCAGGTCACTCGCGGCGCGGAGTTCCCAATGGTCACCGTCCGCACCAAGCTGCCGGAATCGGTGGCCGGTTCTACGACCGTCAAAGCAGATCTCGAAGTCCAGTTCGCCGGTCAGACTGCCCACTACCAGCAGGTTTCTTTCGAAGTCACTACGCAGAGAAACGATAAACACATCGTGGGAACCATCCCAACCACGCTCTCCGACTTCAAGATCGATCCTCCCTCGCTCCTCACGATGCCCGTGAAGAATGAAATCCCGGTGCGAGTCGACATGACCTGGAGTCCTCAGTAAAGCAACATCCACACACGAACCTCGAACGCCACAAGCGCCCGCCCGCGCTTTGATTGACTTGCCCTCACCACCCACATAAGATTTCGAGACCATGATAGGCCAGACCATCTCGCACTACCGCATCATCGAAAAACTCGGAGGCGGTGGGATGGGCGTTGTTTACAAAGCCGAAGATACGGATCTAGGCCGCTTTGTGGCTCTGAAGTTTCTACCGGACGACCTTGCCCGCGACCCGCAAGCTCTTGAGCGTTTTCGTCGCGAAGCCCGCGCTGCTTCTGCCCTGAATCATCCAAACATCTGTACCATCCACGAGATCGGACGCCACGAATCGCTCAACTTCATCGTGATGGAGTTTCTCGAAGGCGCGACACTGAAGCACCGCATCTCCGACCGCCCGCTCGAACTCGGCCTGCTCCTGCAGTTCGCCATCGAGATCGCCGAAGCTCTCGACGCCGCCCACTCCAAGGGCATCATTCATCGCGATATCAAACCGGCCAACATTTTCATCACCGCTCAGGATCATGCCAAGGTTCTCGATTTTGGCCTGGCGAAATTCACGCCGATGGCACGAAGTGGCTCCGGGAGCGAAGGCGACACGCGCACTTTGGACGAGCAGCACCTTACCAGCCCCGGCAGCGCCGTCGGCACCATTGCCTACATGTCTCCGGAGCAAGTGCGCGGCAAAGAACTCGACGCCCGCACGGACCTCTTCTCGTTTGGCGCTGTCCTCTACGAAATGGGCACCGGAGCGCTTCCATTCCGTGGAGACACGACCGGCGTCATCTTTGACGCCATTCTTAACCGCGACTTCACTCCTCCGGTCCGCCTGAATCCCGAACTCCCGCCAGAACTCGAACGCATCATCGGGAAGGCACTCGAGAAAGATCGCGACCTTCGCTATCAGCATGCCGCCGATATGCGCAGCGATCTGAAACGCCTCAAGCGTGACTCCGAGTCCGGACGCCATCACTCGTCACTAGATATTCCCGTGGCTTCGATTGATTCCGGCTCGGCATTACCACACCGCTCCTCGAGTTCGCACCTCGCGCAAACGTCGAGTTCTCTCCGCGTCTCTGATGTCGCAGTCTCCCCTCCTGCTCCGGCCAATCGCAAATGGCTGGCGATTGGCACGGTCGCGGTCCTGATTCTCGCTGCCGCTGTGTACGGCGGTTATCACCTGCTCTCCAATCGGCAATCCTCACCGGCTTCTGCCACGATCACCCCGGTTAGCCACTGGCACAAGCCCATCAGCGACGCAGCCCTCTCTCCCGACGGACACACCCTCGCGTTCACATCCTACGTTCAGGGATTCGAGCAGGTATTCGTGATGCTGACCTCCGGCGGAGATCCGCTCCAACTCACTAACGACGAAGGCAGCAAGACCCTCGACGGTTTCTCCGCAGATGGCACCCAGATTTACTATGAGCGCGACTTTGGCGTTTCCGAGGTTTGGGCTCTTCCCACACTGGGAGGCGCTCCCGCCCGCCTCATCGAGGGTAGAGGTGCACGCCTTTCTCCAGACGGGAAGAGCCTTTTCTACTTCGATATTGGCAGGGGAAGGCTCATGCAATCGTCTCCTGATGGCTCAAACGCGAAGCCGGTTCTCGCCCGCGATGATCTCCCCCTCGTGCCCCACGCTTATCTCATTTTCCCAGGAGGAAACGAGATTCTTCTGGTTGGGAGTGCTGCCAAAACTCCGACCGGCACCCTTGATCTTCA
This sequence comes from uncultured Acidobacteriota bacterium, assembly GCA_963793945.1. Lineage (GTDB taxonomy): Bacteria > Acidobacteriota > Terriglobia > Terriglobales > Acidobacteriaceae > Sulfotelmatobacter. The sequence continues at coordinate 134,686 of CAWCCE010000018.1, forward strand.
GCGCCTGAACCTGGCCACCCACGAGCACACCGACCTCGGATCCATCTCCGGGTCTCCGAACTCGTTTGCATGGGGAGAGCCCGGCAAGAACGTTCTTCTGAACCGTGACCTGAGCGGGATCATCAATCTTTGGCAATACAGCCTGGCGGACAAAACGCTCACCCGGCTGACCTCCGGCGCTGGCCCCGATTCGGTTCCCATGAAGGATTCCACTGGCGACCGAATCTTCTTCGTGAACGGAAAGCAGTCCGGATACCTGTCCGTCTACGATTTCGCAAAGAAAAGCTCGAGCGACATCGTCTCGGAACTCGCGATTCAACCTACACTTTCCCGCGATGGCAAGCGAGTTACGTATGTCACGCAGCCGGAACCCGGCCACAACGAGCTCTGGGTCTCCGATGTGGATGGCGGAAATCGCCTAAAACTTGCTTCTTCCTCGGACACGCTCAATACGGGAGATTGGTCCCCGGAAAACTCGCGAGTGAACTTCGAAAAAAGTAAGCGCAGCGGCGACGAGAGCTTTCTGATAAACGTCGACGGGACTCATCTCCAACAGTTACCCACAACCCTGAGCGCGGTGGATTCTGGTACTTGGAGTGGAGACGGAAAATACTTGTATCTGGGCGGATATTTGAAACCCTCGGATAACACGATTTCGACATGGAGGGTCTCCGCCGATACTGGAGCCGCTGAACCTTTTGCCCAAGACTGCGGTTTTGCCATGGACACTTCGGCCGACGGCAGCTATCTCCTCATGACCCAACTCGCTGGAGACAAGACTGGTATCTACCAGTTGTCGACTACTGACAAGAAGTGCACCAGCATCGTCCCCGGAGTCACGACATTCTTCCCACGCTTTAGTCATGATGGAAAATCCGTGCTGTATACGGTTTCCGCGCGCGGCGAAGTCACTCTCTATCGTCTTCCGTGGTCTTCGGGCAAAGTCACAGGAAGTCCGCAGCCCGTCTTCAAGTTGCCGTTCTCCTTCTCTCAACGCTATTCCGGTAATGCCTACGATGTTTCTCGCGATCTCTCGCGGATGGTGTACATCCGTCCCGGCGGCCAGTTCGACATCTATCTGCTTTCGACAAAGTAGTCAGTCGTGCCTTTTCCACAGGAATGGATGCCCGCGTGTGACATCTGACCTTGCCCTCCACAGACTTCATGCCCCATCATCGCGGAGGCGCAAACAGTGTCGGGCGAAATTGGGAAGCCCGTAAGTGCTTACGGCTCAAGATTTTGCCCCTAAGTCCTTGCAGCCCATAGATTAACTTGCGATTTTCCCCTAACTCCAAGATTCCAGAGGACCGGGGGGGGAGGGGGGTACCTGCCGAGATTGTGGGATTCCCATTTCGGGAAAGAGAATTCACCGAAAAAATCACCCGCTCCGTCTGTGCCTTACCTGCTTCAGGGAAGCGCCCAGCAGTGAGACGACTGTAGAGCAGCCGTTTCCGACGCTGCCGTATCTGTGGAAGAGCGGCCTTTGAAGGCCGCGATAAGGCGCGAGAGATTAACTGGTCTTTAGCCCCTGCGCAATCTTGCAGTACAAATCGATCGCATCGTGCAACTGACGTTTCTCGATGAACTCGCCTTCCGTATGCGCGACGTGAATCGATCCCGGACCAATCAACAACGGTTCGCCCCACTTCGTCAGCTTCGGAATATCGGTCGTAAACTTCGCGATGATCGTCGGTAGTCCATCGACAGTCCGTAACCGGAGGAAGGGAAGCTCCAGCGGAAACGTCACTTCAACTTGATCGCCCGCAGTCGCGACAATCTGCTGGCGCAACTCTGCCGACGGACCAACCAGTCGATACAGCAAGTCCGCATGCGCGAAGTCCGGAATCACATTCGGAGCGCGACCGCCTTCAATTAATCCAATATTTAATGTGCAAGGTCCAACTTCCGGATCGGAAGGCAAAGGCATCTCGCGCAATCGAGACAGAGCTGGAATCAGCTTGTCGATCGCCGACTCGCCTAACTCCGGATAAGCGGAATGCGCCATTCGACCTTTCGCCGTGACTTCCGCTCGCAACGTTCCCTTCGAAGCCAGAGCAATGTGATTCTCCGTCGGCTCGCCATTCACCAGGAATCGGCAACTCGCAGGAGCCTGCTCATTTGCAACCTTCGCGCCCAGACTGTCGCGCTCTTCGCCCACGACGAACAGCAATCCAACGTAGATGCCTTGTTGCCGCAACCGCTCCGCCGCGGCGACTTGTGAAGCAATAATTCCTTTCGCATCGCACGACCCGCGTCCGTAAATGCGTCCCGCATCTTCCGACGAAGCAATAAACGGAGGAACTGTATCCATGTGCGTGGAAAAGACCACTGTTGGATTCTCATGATCCGGTGAAACCGCGTACACGTTGAAGCGATCGCCTTCGACAGGCATCTTTCGCGTCTGATATCCGAGCCGGCAAAGTTCGCCGTACAAATAGTTCCCAACCGCGGATTCATTCCCTGTAATCGACTCGATATCGACCAACTGGCGCGTGAATGTGACAGCATCCATGCAGGAGAGAATAACAGAGCCAGTTTTACGGTCCCGAAGCATCGCGGACGTCCAATCGTTGAACTCTAACGACTAGCCACTTGTCACTAGTCACTGATACACCCAGAATCGCTAAAGTTCCGGTAATCTGGAACGTGATCCCGAACGCCACCATTCGTTCCTTCTTCCTCGAAGGCCCCGCTGGACGCCTGGAAGCGATCCTGAACGCCGGAGCAGAGAATCCAACGCACGCGGCAATTGTGTGTCATCCGCATCCGCTCTTCGGCGGAACGCTGCACAACAAGGTTGTCTTTCACACCATGAAGGCGTTGCACAGTTTCGGCTTCCCTTTACTGCGCTTCAACTTCCGCGGAACCGGACTGAGCCAGGGAGAACATGATCACGGTGCGGGCGAAGTCGATGACGTCCGCACCTCGCTAGACTGGCTCGATCACGAATTTCACCTGCCATTGATCTTTGCCGGATTCTCCTTCGGCGCCGCAGTTGGATTGCGAGCCGCCAGTTCAGACGATCGCGTTCGCGCGCTCATCGGAGTTGGCGTTCCGGTTGCTCCCGTTGCCGCCGACACGGAAGAGCCGCGCGTATACACATTCGACTTCCTGCGCGAATGCACGAAGCCTAAGCTGTTCGTCAGCGGCGCGCGCGATCAGTTCGGTCCGCGAGCAAAGCTTGAAGCGTTGATCGCTTCTGTCCCGCAACCAAAGAAGCTAGTCGTAATCGAAGGTGCTGACCATTTCTTCGAAGGAAGACTGCGCGAACTGCGCGAGGCCATCGAAGCGTGGGTGAAAGAAGCTGTCACCGCTCAGCCGTAAGCTTTTGTAGTTGACTCCTTCGATCCGGCGAGTTTCCGCTTAACTGAGAACTGAGAACTGAGAACTGAGAACTGAGAACTGAGAACTGAGAACTGAGAACTGAGAACTGTCTTTATAATCACTTCCGCATGCCCGATCCCGCCCGCGAATCGCAGTTTCGTCAAATGCGCGAAGCCGCTCGATCTATTTTTAGCCAAACTCTCGATCGAGCCTCGATCGCGAAAGGCTTCGCGAGGCATGTTCACTGCGAGCGCGGGATCCTGCGCGTCTGCGAAGATCTTTACGACCTGCAAGCATACTCGCAGGTATTTGCGATCTCGTTGGGAAAAGCCGGACATACGATGGTCGAGGCCTTGGCCGAGCAAGTTGGGTCATCGCTGGAAGGAATCGCCGCCAGCTCGGTGCAGCCTGCTTCCCAAGTGCGCGGTTTCCGCTATTTCCGCGGAGGACATCCGACGCCGAATCAGGAATCCATCCAGGCTGCGAGCGCGATGCTGCGCGCGCTCGAGGCTCAGTCCGCTTCGGCGCTGGTGATCTTCCTGATCAGCGGAGGAGGCTCGTCAATCGTCGAGAAGCCGATTGACGACGAGATCTCCCTCGACGATCTGATTGCGACCTATCGTGCACTCGTGCATTCCGGAGCGCCAATCGCTGAGATCAACACCGTCCGCAAACATCTCTCTGCCGTCAAAGGCGGACGTTTGGCGCAAGCAGCGTTTCCCGCGCAGCAGTTGTCGTTGCTCGTCTCCGACGTCCCCGACAAGACTCCCGACGCACTCGCTTCTGGACCGACCATGCCTGATTCCACCACGGTCGAAGATTGCTATGCGATTGCTGAGAAGTACGACTTGTTGAAACAGTTTCCGCAATCGACGCGCGAGCTGTTCGAGCGCCACGCGTTAGAGGAGACGCCGAAGTCGGACGATCCCGCATTTCAGCGTGCCCGCTGGTGGACGTTGCTCTCGAACCAGACAGCCATCGAAGAAGCCAGCACTGCCGCGGAGCGCGCTGGATTCATCGTGCACATCGACAACTCCTGTGACGATTGGGATTACGAAAAGGCCGCGCTATATCTGGTCGAAAGAGTTCGTGAACTGCGACAGCAGTTCTCTCCGGTCTGCCTTATTTCGGGCGGGGAAGTCACGGTGAAAGTCACCGACGGCGGAGTCGGCGGACGAAACCAGCAGTTCGTCCTCGCCTGCGCAGAAAAGATTGCGGGAGAGAACATTACAGTGCTTAGCGCGGGAACCGACGGAGTCGATGGAAACAGTCCAGCCGCAGGCGCGATTGTCGATGGCAGCACTGCCGAGCGCGCGAGACAGAAAGGTTTGAATATCTGCGCCGCGCTCGAGCGGTTCGACGCTTACCCAGTATTCACTGCGCTAGGCGACTCGATTGAGATTGGTCCAACCGGAAACAATCTGCGCGATCTGAGAATCCTGCTGGCCTACTAACTGAAAACTTCACGAAGGACCGATGCACGAGGAATTGCATAGGTCCTTCGCTTCGCCCAGGATGACAAACGAACGGCTCACGACCACGGACTCAAAACCGATCACGCGGTTTTCTGCATCTTGTTCATCGCTTCGTCCATGTTGTGCTTCATCTCTTCCATGGTGAAGTCGTTGGTGTGTGTGGCGATGGACCACTTGTGGCCAAACGGGTCTTTCAGCCTGCCATAGCGATCGCCCCAGAACTGATCGGAGACGGGCATTTCAACTTGCGCGCCGGCCTTTACCGCGCGGTCAAAAGCTTCGTCGACGTTTGTAACGTAGATATGCAACCCCATGCTCGTGCTTCCACCGGATTCTGGAGAGAGCGAACCGAATTCTGGAAACTCGTCGGCCAGCATGACAATGGAATCGCCGATTTTCAATTCGGCGTGCATGACTTTGCCGTCGGGAGCTTTCATGACGCCTCGTTGCTCGGCCCCGAACGCTTGCTTATAGAACTCGATGGCGCGGGCTGCGTCGCGCACTGTAAAGAAAGGGGTGAGTGTGTGATAACCGTCTGGAATGGGCTTTACGGACATGCAGGACCTCCTGGGCTGGGATTTCGCTAGGCAGTTTACACCAGTCGAATGGACAAGTTTGTCACAGGAGATTTAAGCCGAGATCAAGGAAATCTTGAACCATGAATGGCACGAAGTCACACGAAGTAATGCGACTAGAAGAACCTGGTTACGCCTTCTTCCATCACGACCACACGGTCTTTGATGCCGTGCGAGATGGCTTCCTGATCGAGCAGTTGCAACGGTTCTTCGACCGGTTCATGGGAGAGGCGGAAAGTTCCGTAGTGCATCGGAACCATCCAGCGGGATTTCAGATCGAGGAAAGCTTGAGTTGCGTCCGCAGGATTGGTGTGAACATTTCGAAACTGCTCGGGATTGTAAGCGCCGATGGGAAGCAGGGCGAGTTCGGGAGCGAGACGGCGTCCGATTTCGCTGAATCCATCGAAGTAGGCCGTGTCTCCGGCGTGATACACGGAATGCTTTCCTGACTTCAGTACGAATCCACCATATCCGCGATGCGAGTCTTTTAGGACGCGAGCTCCCCAATGCCGCGATGGAACATGCGTCACCGACAGATTGCCGTGGCGCGAAGTCTCCCACCAGTCGAGTTCAATGATCTCGGAGAAGCCAAGATCGGACACCAAATCGGAGACGTGCGCGGGAATGATGATGGAAGGCGCAACGCCTCGCGTCCGCAGGTTGTTCTGTACGATCGCGCGCAGAGAAGGGCGGTGAAGGTGATCGAAATGAGCGTGCGAAACCAGTACGAGATCGATCGCAGGCAAATCGGCAATGCGTAAGCCTGGACGGCGCAAGCGCTTCAGCACAAACAGCCAGCGCGCGAAATTGGGATCGATCATGGCGGTCTTGCCGCCAATCTGTACGAAGAAGCTGGCGTGCCCGATGAATGTGACGCCGAGTTCGCCGTTGGTGGCGAGACGAGGTTTATGGGTTTGTCCGCTGCGAGGAGTGACGGCGGAATGACGCACCAGCCGTCCAAATTGGGTAGCACGTTTACGAAGGGCCGGATTGCGAAGCGTCTGTTTAATCATCCTGCTGCGGAGCCCGAAACTTAAAAGCGATTTCTGATGGTAGTCCTTTTCGCTGACGTAAACGAAGTGACATCTGCGATTCAGTCGGGTATTTTTACCGGCTATTCATCTTAGATGAAGCGCGCAGGTAGGGTGCTGCTTTTTAGTTTTGCGGAAGGTACGGCAGTAATCTTGGTCTAATATCGAACAAAAGCCGCCAAAAACAAGTGTTGGCGGCTTTTTCCACGCTATGGGATCGCAAATGTTTACTTGATCCAGCGCGACTTTGGGGATCTCGCGATGGCCCTCATCGTCGTAATAGAACTTCATCTCGTGATCGGACTTCGCATTCGGCACGGGATGATCATTGACGGAACTGAAGCGCGGAGCATCGTAGTCGAGCGGTAAAGCCGTCTTCGTCGTGTACATTGCCTCACTATACGTGGTGCCCTTCGATGCCTGGGCCACAGCAAAGACTCCAAAAGGACTGCCGTTTACGTAAGACACTCCGATGTAGTCAGCGACCATCGGCCCGTTGTCCGAGACGGGAAGCCATCCGACTTTCATGGCGCTGGATAGTTTTGCGCCGGCGGTCCAGGTTGTGCCGCCGTCGGTCGAAGTTGTGTAGCCGACAAAAAGTTGGCACGTGCGCTGGTGCAGGCGCTGTTCGAATAGTAGTAGTAGACGATGGTGAGGTGTGCGTTCGCACCTGAGGTCGTGGGATCGATACCGATTCCGGGAATGAAGTGATCTACTTTGCTGGTTGTCGGGATCGATCGGGAATGCGAGTGATTGCGCTCCAAGTAGTGCCGTTCGAAGAAGTGCTCATCACGATATCGTTCGAAGCGCATTTGGAGCGGAAGCGGCAATCGGACCAGACGACGTAAACCGTGCCCGCCCCGTCAATCGCGGCCGAAGGCAAGTTGGGATTGCGCAGACCTGCGGCGACGAAGTGACTCTGGATCGTGGCGATCGATTGGCTCTTGCCCCAGCTCGCTCCACCGTTGGTGGAAGAGAAGACGTCGATTCCGCCACCTTGGAAGGGAACAATGACGGTTCCGTTGGGCTGCACCAGAGGCTCCCCGCCGAGTCCGCCGGCGTGATCGGATGAAGCGAGGCCCGGTCCCCAGGTTTGTCCACCGTCGCTCGACACGCTCATCAGAACATCGCCCGTGCCGTACGCCTGATCCCACTCGGTGTAGCAGTTGCCGTAGTAAGGACTGGTGGCTGTGTTGTCGCAAACCGTCCAATTCTTGTCGTCGAGATGAGTCTTATCGATGATGATGGGATTGCCCCAAGTCAGGCCATCCGTCGCGCGACTCACGGCGACGTCGCCGATGGTTCCAGCACTGGAATTCAAGCCTGCGAGAGGCAAGGTGGAAATCAGCCACTCGCCATGCTTGGCGTCGTAGGCAACGGAGGGATCAGCGGCCGCGCCGTAGGTTCCATTCGCATAGTTCACGGTCAAACCGGGGAGATCGCCGTATTTCCAGGTCTTGCCACCGTCGGTGGATGTGGAGTAGCCGATATCACCGCTGCCCCATCCGATACTGCCGGGCCGGCGCGCGACGTGGAAAGCGCTGACAATGGTGTTGCCCCAAGCGAATGTATCGGGCTCGACTTCGGTCTTGTGATCACTATCGCTGTTGGTGAGATTGTCGACGCTGATTCTTACCAGCGAAGTCTGCGCGACGGAGGGCATCGACAGAGCGACGGAAACAGCGAGGATCAGCGCGAGCGAAAGCAATCGGCTTTCACGGTGAGAACAGGGGAGCGAGAGCGTCATTGGTCTTTCCTTATGATGAAGAGTCGGTGGTTTGGACGGAAGCACGGGCCTGCCCAGCGCGAGGCCGCGAAGGGAGGTGTCTGGCGCACTATATCTGATAGTTTTGGAGCTGTCGATGTGAAGGAAGTTTCACAGTGAGCCGTGGCAGCGGCATTTGAACGAAATGTAAGACGCTGCTTGACCTTGATCGAGCGGTCATATTTAATCCGAAAAGTTCCTCACACGCACCGTTTTCGAAGAAACGAAGGAGAGTTCCGCATGCGAGTTGCATTTCTGGGATTGGGAATCATGGGCCAGGCGATGGCGACGAACCTGGTAAAGGCTGGCCACGATGTCACGGTGTGGAATCGTACTCCGGGAAAACTGGTGGAAGGCGCGGGAGTGGCGCCGACTCCGGCCGCAGCAGCGCAGGGGGCGGAAGTGATTTGGATGTGCGTGTCGGATACGGATGCGGTGGAGGACGTGATCTTTGGAAAAGAGGGAGCGGAGTCGTCGCTTGCCGAAGGCGTGATTATTGCGGACTCGAGCACGATTTCTCCTTCGGCCACGACGCGGTTTGCGGAGCGAGTTGGTGCGAAGGGTGTTGCGTGGGTCGACGCGCCGATGACTGGATCGAAGATCGGAGCGCGCGATGGGACGCTGGTGTTCATCGTCGGTGGAGCGGAAGAAAAAGTGGAGAGGCTGAAGCCCTTGTTCGCAGCGATGGGGAAGAAGATTTTCCGCATGGGTGAGACCGGCAAAGGCCAGGCGACCAAGCTGGCGATGAATCTGCAGATCGCGCTGATTTATGAAGGATTCGCGGAGGCTCTCACGCTCGCGACCAAGCTGGGAGTGGATACGCAACAGTTGCTGTCATTGATTGAGGCCACGATGGTGCGATCAGGGGTGGTGGAATACAAGGGACCGTTCATTCTGCAACGCGATTTCACACCAAATTTTCCGCTACGGCTGATGCATAAAGATATTCGGCTGACGTTGGAGGCTGCGAAAGAAGCGCGAGTGAAATTGCCGGCGCTGGAAACCGTGGAAGAAATTTACGAGATGGCGACGGAAGATGGGCACAAGGACCTGGACTATGCCGCTACTCTTACGTTGCTCGAGAAGTGGGCCGGCATACAGGTGAAGGGGAAGGCGGCTTAAGGCCGGTCAGCGCTCGTCTCGATTATCTGTGCCTCGCGGATTCGCTACGTCTACAACAGTAAGTTCCCAGTTCGTTACCGCCGTAATGGCGCGAAAACCCGCTATTACACAAGTATTACAGTCCCCCAGTTCTCCCGACTGATAGGTTAAAAGGAGATTCTTCAACGTCGAAGAACGGGGACCTTTCTTCATCATGGAACTTCAAGATCTGGAACGAACGCAAGCTTCGAAGGGCGAAGTCAACTGGGTAACGGCGATTTTTATGGCTCTGTTTCACGTGGGAGCCGTGGCGGCTCTTTTCTTTTTCACCTGGAAGGCGCTCTTCGTGGCGATCTTTTTGTGGTGGGTCGCGGGTAGCCTGGGTATCGGCATGGCGTATCACCGCCTGCTCACGCACCGCGGATTTAAGACGCCGAAGTGGGTGGAGTATTTTCTGACTGTATGCGCCACGCTGGCGCTCGAAGGCGGTCCGATTTTCTGGGTAGCGACGCACCGCATTCATCATCAGTTTTCGGATCAGGAAGGCGATCCGCATTCGCCGATCGATGGCAAGTGGTGGGCGCACATGGGATGGATCCTGATGGGCAAGTCGATGCATCATGATTCGACGACGCTGGCTCGCTACGTCCCCGATCTTGCCAAAGATAAAGTTCACGTGTGGTTGACGAAATATCACTACGTTCCGCAAATCATTCTTGGCGTGTTGCTGTACGCGATTGGCGGATTGCCGTGGCTGCTGTGGGGAACATTCTTCCGCACCGTGTTCTTGCTGCATGCGACTTGGCTCGTCAATTCGGCGACTCACTCCTGGGGAAGGCGCCGGTTTGCGACGCGCGATCTGTCGACCAATAGCTGGTGGGTGGCATTGCTGACGTTCGGCGAAGGCTGGCACAACAATCACCATGCGCATCCGACGGCGGCTCAACATGGGTTCACGTGGTACGAAGTGGATATGAACTGGTACGGAATCTGGGTACTGAAGACGCTCGGGCTCGCGTGGGATATCAAGCGGGTCAAGCTGAGGGATGTAAAGCAGGGGCTGATTCCATCGCCCAATGGACGGCTGATCACGGCTGTGCCGGAGCCGATGGTAGCGGGCGACTAAACCCGCCCCCGCACCTTCGCAATTCTTGAGAAAAACGGCCTGGGAACGACCCAGGCCGTTTTTCTATTTGGGTCGGGCTTCAGTTGCAGCACACGATCAATCCCAGACGCAGGTCAGCGGACTGGCTGGCGATTTCAGCAGCTGCCTTTCTGGCCGAAGGACAGGGCTCCATATGGGTAAGCGTACCCGGCATAGACGTTCTCCAAGAAACCAGTGCTGAGGTTGCCTTTCGTGGCGTGAGCGATGACCACACCGGTGGAGCTCACACCCTCCCCGCCGTCATCAAAATTGATCACGAGCAGACTGTTGATGATTACGAAACTGCCGCTTCCCTGGCCGCCTAAGTCCCCGGATATCGTGGCCGTGCCGCTGTGTACACCATTGACGGTGCCATTGTCGACCAGCGTGAGGCAGCCCGTGTCGCCGAAACCCGGCGGCAGGGAAGCTTTCAACGAATAATTGCCGCTATAGCTTTGCCCCGCAGCGGAACTGGGCGTCAAAGCAAAAGCCACACCAAGCAATGCCAGCACCATCAATGAACTCATTTTCGTGATCATTTTCCGTATCTCCCATGCAAATCGTGAATTGGTGGTACGCCGAGATATATACCCACAGAAGCTCAACCAGTTGTCATCACAATGTAAAGGCCGAGGCAATAAACCAGAGCGCGGTCTAACCGCGGTCCTTGCAGGCTTAGACTGAACGCCAACTCTCGCTCAGATGGATAAGCCTGGGGCGAAAGATCGGGTCTGGAACGGCTTGGCGAACGCAAAATGCGAAGGGCAGGTTGGCCAAGAATGATATTTCTACACGCGAATGATCATAACTTCGGTGGCCTTGATGAGGGCTGCGGCAGTTTGTCCTTTTTTAAGCTGCATTTCGCGTACGGCGCCGGACGTAATCAGAGAAGTGATCAATTGCCCTCCCACCGAGAGAGTGACCTGTCCAACCAAGCCGCTCACACGGACGTCGACGATACGGCCGACCAGTTGATTGCGGCCGCTGATGCGCTGGTAGGTCACGCGGCGCTCGCCTTCATTGTGGCCGCGCGTGCGGTAAAGCAGTCGGTCAATTTCGGACTGCGGGATCCGGTAGTGGCCTCCGGGCGTCTTCACGGCTCGGAGCTTGCGGTGATAGATCCACTGCTTGATGGTTGGGTAGCTGATTTGAAGTTGAACGGCGGCGTCCCGAGGACGAAGTAGATTTTCGGGGACGTCGCCCCGCTCTTTTTTTAGATTCGGCACCGGTGCCACCCCTGAGTTCGCTATTCGATTCATCCATCCGAGGATCAGCTATTTTAGAACGGAAAGCGAACCGACAGCGAAGCAGCCACACCTGATCCAGCGGCGACACTAAGCAACGCCGGGGTGAGGTTCGAAGAAGCGGTAAAATCAGCCTGAAGCCATGCGAATTACGAGCCGCCGCGGAACGATCGTGTTCTTTCTGTGCCTGGGCATCGGTCTGGTCGCGCTGGCGGTTGCCCTCAACGTCGGCTGGATCATCCTGAACTGGCGCGAAGGCGTGCTGTTGTTCTTTGGAATCGTCTTTTTCGCCCTGATCATTGCAGGTATGGTGGTCAATACGATTTTCCTGGTGCGGGAACTGCGACGCAGTGAGCAGCACGACAGCTTCATTAATGCGGTAACGCATGAATTGAAGACTCCGATTGCCTCGATTCGGCTGCACGTCGAAACACTTCAACGGCGAGAACTGCCCGAAGTACGAAAGCAAGAGTTCTACAAGATCATGCTGAGCGATGCGGATCGGCTCACCGAGACCGTGGAGCAGGTGTTGAAGGCCGGTCGGGCTGGGGACAAGAAAGCCGGACGAGACAAGGCCGAGGTGGATTTTGCGCTGTTGGTGGGCGAGTGTGTGGACGCGATGCGAATGCGGCACCACCTGCAGCCGGAGGCGCTGCGATTTGAGCAGGGGAACAATGGAAACGGAGTTCATGTGCGAGGCAGTGCCGAGGATTTGCGGACGGCGGTGACGAACGTCCTCGACAATGCGGTCAAGTATTCCGGTGAGGGGATCGATGTGCGAGTGAAGCTGGAGACGCCCGACGACAAGCGGGTGGTCTTGAGCGTACAGGATCAGGGCGTGGGGATTTCTCCGGAGGATCTGAAGAGAATCTTCAAGCGATTTCACCGTCTGGGGAATCGCTCGATGGCGCACGTGAAGGGAACTGGGTTAGGACTATTCATCGTAAAGTCGATCGCGAAGAAGCATGGCGGCAAGGCCTTCGCCGAGAGCGACGGAGAAGGCAAGGGAACGACAGTAGTGATCGAATTGCCCAGAATAGATCCGGCGGGCCAAAAAGCACCGAGGGCGGACGCATGAGCCGGGTGCTAGTAGTCGAAGACGAAGCTCACCTCGCCCAGGGACTGCGCTTCAATCTCGAAGCCGAGGGATACGCGGCGGAAGTTGTCGGCGATGGAGAGGCGGCGACTGACAAACTTCTCGACAAGAAAGAGAATTTCGATGTGATCGTGCTCGACATCATGCTGCCGGGCAAAGATGGGTTCAGCGTGGTGTCAGAATTACGGGCGGCGCGGAATTATGTACCTGTGCTGATGCTTACGGCAAGAGGGCGTCCAGAGGACGTGCTGAAGGGCTTTGCATCCGGGGCGGATGATTATCTGGCGAAGCCGTTTGACCTATCGATATTGCTGGCGCGATTGCAGGGGTTATTGCGTCGCAGTGCGTGGATGCACGGCCAGCCGAGCATTGAAAGTCCTGAGCCGAAAAGCAGCGGAAACAGCGTGGGTGATTTCGACCGCTTCTCGTTTGCGGGAAAGACGATCGACTTCGGCGCGCTCGAACTGCGGTCGCGTGGAAATACGATTCACCTGACGCTGATGGAGTCGGAGTTGCTGCGCCACTTGGTTCAGAATGACGGAAAGATTGTCTCGCGCAAGCAGATTCTAGAAGAGGTATGGGGGCTGCATGAGGACACAGACACGCGCGCAATTGATAATTTTATGGTGCGCCTGCGACGGTATATCGAGGATGATCCCGGACATCCGAGACACTTGGTGACGGTGCGCGGAGTGGGGTATCGTTTTTTTGCGATGCCGGAAGGATAGAGTGGTGAATTTGCATCGCCAGTTACCTCTTGCATTGGCGAAAGAGGGGAAGAGGAAAGCAGGTTCCTCCCTTCGGTCGGAATGACAAGACCGCTTCTTATTCAGGATCCGCTACTCTAAGCTCTACACAATTCTGCTAATAGCGTTTCTCTGCGTTCCAGTGCAATTCCGTCGAGACGGTGCAGCATCACCACGTACACCGGGACCGAGACGATGGAAAGAATCAGAAATAGGAGAGTGGCGATCCACAGGTTGTTGTAGAGGCGCGCCAGCGCGAAGACGCCTACACCCAAGCCCACGATCGCGATTTGTGTGCCGAAGCTCGCTAGGACCGTGGTCTGCGAAACGTTCTGGCGGCCGAATGTGGCGAAGTCGCGTTTCTTTGGGGAGTAGATCGAGAGCAGGTTTCCTGCCGTGAAATTGAGCGGAGCAGCGAACAGAAGTCCGGTCAGCGTGGCGATTGTGACCGCGAGGTGAGGCGCGCCGTACAGGTAGGTAACGGCGATCCACGCGAAAAGTGCGTTCAAAATCAGAATTCCCGCGTGCGTAAGATTTTTCCCGAGGACAATCTGACGAAAGCGAACCGGCGATGCGTAGAAGAACTGGATGCCGCCGCCATCGCCTCCAAAGCTGTTAAATACCAGGTTGGTGAGGACCAGCAGAGAGTACGCAGCCGCGCCGGGGAAAGCCATATCCGGCGTGCGGCTGAAGGCGTTCGAGCGGTGCATGGAGTTCAGCGGACCAAGACGGAAAATGATCAGCATGAAAATCGGCATGATCAGAGTAAGTAGCATGGGGCCGCTCCGGGTGAGATAGCGGATTTCCTTTTCGAATACGGCCGCGACCGCGGATGAGAATCCGGGTAAACGCCATCCGACTTGCGGAATCTGCGCTTGCTTGACCGTGGGTGGAGCAGCAGCTTCGCTGAGATTCTCTCCACGGTACTGAGCATGGATGCGCAAGTGCAGCAGTGACGCGACGCCGACGGTTAAGAGAGTGAGGAAGAAGAGGGGAACAACTGCATGAGCGAGATTTCCATGCACGCCTCCCGCGATCGCATCGGCAGCCAGGCCGGGAGGCAACGCAGCCTGCGTGCGGGTTCCGACTTCAAAGGCGCGGCGAAATTCCGGATGAGGTCCGTTTCCCAGGTGCTGCATCGCCGGACCGATCAACTGGAAACTCAGCATGGTCAGAATGAAGAGAACGCCGAAAATCTCGCGGGTGCGACGCTGAGCCAGCCAGCGCTCGAGCCAGGCGAAGACCATCTGCATGAGTACAAGATTGAAAAGAGCAAAGGTGACGAGGACGATCAATGTCCACGGGAACAACAACGGCCGCGCGATCGTGACGCCCAAAAGTACGCCTAGAACGAAGACGGTACCGAGCGCGCTGGCGGGATCGAAGAATCCATAGGCCAAGCGGATCAAGAAGTACGCTCGATAGGTAAGAGGGAAACGAAGCAACTCCGAAGAATCGGGGTTGTTTGTGAAGGCGGTAGCCATGACCGGAAAGAACTGCCAGAAGAACAAAATCGGCCAAAGCAAGATGGCGAGGTATTCCGGTCGGTTTTGAGAAACGAAAAAGAAGGAGAAACCGATGGCGGCGGCAAAGCCTCCGAGACCGCCGACGGCGAAAGCGCCGGTGATCAGGAGGCGGGAAAACAGCTCCATCTTGCCGCGTCGGGAGCGCAGGCCGTTGATGAACATGCGCCAGCGAAGTTGGGCGATCGCGGGAATTTGGCCGGGGATGGCGTCCGGATGTTTCATTTTGGGAGACTCCGATTCTTGCACAAGTGGGCGAAATCAGGACAGAATCTTGGAAGGTGATTTGTTTCCATAGAGCTACGGGATCGTGCTGAAGGCTGTGTGGAAACTCGCCGATAGAAATATAGAGAAGTGATCAGCATCACGCGAGAACGTTGCAGCACTCACACGCTTTCTGCGGACCTGATGGAAAACTAGAGTTGCATCTGGAGGTAGTTGAGTATGTCGGCGCCTGAAGGTATTCCGCTGTGGGACAGCGTTACGCATCCATTAGCGAACGCACTGGAGTTTGCCTTCGGCTGTCATCACTCGAAATTGAGCCGGGTCTTCACCATCGAGGGGCATACATACAAAGTCTGCTGCGACTGCGGGCAGAGATTTGAGTATTCGTTGCGGACGATGTCGATTACGCACCGGCGGCGACTGCTATCGGCGTTAACCCATGTCAGAGCTCAGCGCAGGCGAAGGCGGTTTCTGAGACGACCGACCATCGCTGGATAACCGCGATCCTATCAACGCAAGTATTAGCCTAACCAGGAGAGTTCCTGCTCGGCGGGCCGCGATCCTCCCACCACGCGCAGGAAAATTTCTTCCAAAGTGCGTTTTTCAGCGGAGGGGTGAGCGCCGTTGCCTGTGGTCTGCGCTTCGACTCCGGCGCGCAGTTCTTCGAGTGAACCTTGGGCAACAAGGCGTCCCTTATGAATGATGGCGACGTGGCTGCAAAGGCGCTCGACGATTTCGAGAACGTGTGAAGTAAGGAAAATTGTGGCGCCTCGGGCGATCATCCCTTGCAGCATGGACTTGAGGGTACCAGCGGCGATGGCGTCAACGCCTTCGAAGGGTTCGTCGAGAAATAAGACCTTGGGCCCATGAATAACGGCGGCAGCCATAGCCAGCTTTTTCTGCATGCCGTGGGAGTAGTCGGTGACAAGTTTCTTCGGTTGATCGGCAAGTTGCATGAAGTCGAGCAACTCGGCGGCGCGCTTGCCGGCCGTTTCGCGATCGAGGCCATACATCCGTCCAGCAAAACTGAGGAACTCGGCGCCAGTCAGGCGACCGAACAAAGCCATCCCCTCGGGTACGACGCCAATTTGACGCTTCACTTCGACTGGGTGTTTATCGAAATCGAGACCCAGGATTTCAATGCGACCTGAAGTCGGAGCTAGTAGGCCGGTGAGCATTTTGATCGTTGTCGATTTGCCGGCGCCGTTCGGACCGAGGAAGCCGAAAAACTGCCCCGGAGCAACTCGCAGATCGACGCCATCGACGGCGATGAGTTCGCCGAAGCGGCGAGTCAAAGCCTGCGTGGTGATGGTGGGTGCGCTGTCCATCAAACTTTTGAATCTAGCACAGCTATGGCCTTTGAGGGCGAACGCGTTTAGTCCTTGGTACCTTCCTTGGCTTTGGGCTTCTGGGTGTCCGCTGTCCAAGGAGGTACGACACCCACAAAGCGAGCGTAAGCAATCGACTGTCCAAGATGCTCGGCGCCGTGGCGGACGATGAAGAGAAGGATGCCTCGATTCGTGTTCTTGCCGCCGAACCAATCCATGCTCTTGTCGAGATCGGCGTCAGGCAAAGCCTTGATGGCGGCCTTGGCGTGAGCGTACGAATCCTTGAGGGTGGCGATTACTTTCGCCTTGTCAATAGTCGATTTTTCAATTTCCTTTAAATCCAGTCCGGCTGGAGGCGGCGTGCCCACTAGCTTGTACAGGTTATAGTTCGCTCCACTCACGTGAAGAAAGACCTCAGCGAATGAGCGGACGTCGGCGGAAGGCCGCCACGTGTACTTGCCAGCGGGAATCGCCTCGGCGAGGCGCAAAAACTTGTCTTCCTGAACCATGACTTCTGCCATCACCTCGGAGCGGTATCCCGTGACGCCGGGAGTTCCGTCCTCGTAGGGATTCACTTGGGCTGTGAGGGGAATTGTGGCGCCCATAATCACGACGAAACAGAGAGCGGCGAAAGTTGGTTTCATAATGCCTCCTTGCATGCAGCGCACGCGTGACCTAGTAGCTTTCCTTCCGACGCGATATATCTCGTCGGAACGGTAGAAGATAGACGAAACAGATCGCCGATGGTCAGCGGAAACGAGTTGTGCGCCAGAGGGCAAGGCCACCCGCAACTAAAAGAGCTAGCATGGCAGCGCTCAGCGCAGCCGCCCAACTCAGGGTGATATCCATGTGAGGCAGGCGAGCAGCGGATGCGAGCAGCCCAAATAGGCCGGTGGTCCCGATGATAAGGAACCAGTCCAAGGCGGTTCGCGATCGCTGAGGACCGCCGAAAGCCCGGCCTTCCATTCCAGCGCGAACGTATTCATCTTCGATGCCATAGCGTTGGCCTTCGCGGTCAGCAGCAGAACGCCAAGATGAATGCTCGCGCTCTGTAGCCGAAGACAGCGCGATGGCGACCGCACCGGCGGCCATCAGGAGCGATCCTGAAATCACCTGGCTATAGACCGTGCGAGTTCCGCCCTGCAGTTCATGAAAGACGAGGATTCCCCAGAGCAGTCCCCAAAGCTGGTTGGTGTTTGAAAGTGGAATACCTCGGCTGATCCCGACATATTTGGTGGCATATTGCTGAAATAGATCTCCCAGAACCCAAACGAAGCCGCCCAGCATCAGCCAGAAAAGGACGGCACGGGCATTGACAACCTCGTGCAAGAGCGGAGAAATGCCACGGTAACTCACGGCAAGCGAAATCATGGTGACGAGCTCACCGACGGTGAAGAACGTGATGAACGAAAGCGGATTCATGCCGGTGAGATAGGCCTTGCGGTAGGGAATGTACATCGTTCCCCAAAGAATGCCTGCGCCCAAAGCGGCTGCGATTCCGAGCGCTGCTTTGCCGGGGGCTGCCTGATGCGACGACGCGACAGCCAGAAGCGTGGCTCCGGCGAACATACAGACTGCTCCGCCTAATACCCCAAGCCATTTTTTCCATCCGGCGAACTGCAACTCCTTGAAAAGTACGACTCCCCAGAAAATGCCAAGCAGGCTATTGGTGTTCCAGAGAGGAAACGCAATGCTGAGACCGACGTTGCGAATCGCGTAAATAGTGAGAGTATTGGCGACGGCCCACATGCATCCGGCGAGCACCGCCCAGAGGACGAGATGCGGGGCCTGGCGCAGATCAGCGCCAACGTGTGAAGTGCCGCGAATAAACGCAGGTACGCTCCAGCGGGCGAGGAAGACTCCACACACCATGATCAGCGAAATAGTGATCGGAGAAATGTCGAGATTGACGAGCTTGATGGGAGCTTCCGCACCACCCAACCATGCTCCGGCGGCGAACCCGCAGAAGATGCCAAGCGACTGCAGGCTGCGAAGTCGAGCGGCGTGCAGCGATGGCGAAGCGGACTCGGAAATGGGCGCGGGTGTGGAGTTCAACGAAGCTTGTCCAGGAGGAAGAGGCCTCCGATGAGTATGCTGAAAGGGATCCAGAAGTGAATGTCAGTGGCAATCGCACGAAACATAGTGCGGAAGCGGTCAGAGGGCATCTACGGCCTCGAAGTGGGTTCTTGAATCTGGAGTGCCATCTTAGGGAGGGATCGGCGGAGAGTCAATCTGCTCCAAGGCCGATCCGAGTAGCAAGCATCCAGATCTTGTGGCTGGCGTATATCATGAACGCGAGATTTAGACCTCATTTAAGGTGGCTCGTATGCGATCTGTTGGCCGACATGCCCGATTTTGTTCTGCAACTATTTTGAGTTGGATGATGGCTCTGTGCTTCCTTACCTCAAGTTCCAAAATCATCGCTGCTCAGGGCGGAGGTTCGAGTGCTCCTACTAGTTCGCTCAGCCCGGTCGAAATCGATCAAACATGGCAGAGAGCCAGCGCCAAGTACGATGGGGCGCGAAATGAGATTCTGAAGCGCGTAGATCAGGTGAATGGCAAGGGCGGCTACCGGCCTGACTGGGAATCGTTGCAGCATCACGAAGTGCCTGAATGGTACAAAGATGCGAAGTTCGGAATCTTCATTCACTGGGGGGTGTATTCGGTTCCGGCTTTTGGCAGCGAGTGGTATCCCCGTCAAATGTATTCTCCCGGGTCGGCCGAGTATAAGCACCACATTGCTACTTACGGGCCGCAAGACAAGTTCGGGTACAAGGATTTCATTCCGAAGTTCAAGGCTGAGAAGTTTGATCCGGCAGCGTGGGCGCGGCTGTTCAAGGAAGCAGGAGCGAAATACGTTGTGCCGGTGTTCGAACATCATGACGGCTTTGCGATGTACGATAGCGGCCTTTCCGATTGGACCGCGGCCAAGATGGGACCACATCGCGACCTGGTCGGGGATCTCGCGAGAGCCGTGAGGGCAGAGGGATTGCATCTGGGAGCGTCTTCCCATCGAGTGGAGCACAATTTCTTCTTCGATCAGGGAAGGACGTTTGCCTCCGACGTGAACGACCCGCAGTATGCGGCATTCTACGGACCGGCGCATCGCTGGATGTCGAATCCGCCGGGAACTCCGCTCTCCAACGATTTCACATTCGTTTCGGAGGCATGGACATACGATTGGCTGGCGCGTGCGGCGGAGATTGTCGAGAAATACCATCCCGAAATCATGTACTTCGACTGGTGGGACGGGCAGCCTTCCGTTCGCGCAGATCTGACGCGGTTTGCTGCCTTTTACTACAACTCCGTGCAAGGGGACGGAAAGGCAGCAGGGGTGATCAATTACAAAGACTATGCCATGCAACCGAGTTCGGGGGTTCTCGATATCGAGCGCGGTCAGCTATCGGGTATCCGGCAGCAATACTGGCAGACCGACACGTCGGTCAGCAATAAGTCTTGGGGCTATATCGAAAACGACACGTTCAAGTCTCCGGACTTTATCGTGCACCAGCTCGCGGATATTGTGAGCAAGAACGGTAATCTGTTGCTGAACATCGGGCCGCGGTCGGATGGCACGATTCCTGATGAGGTGCAGCAGGTGCTGCGCGATGTCGGAGCATGGCTCAAGGTGAACGGGGAAGGAATCTACGGAACGCGACCATGGCGGATTTATGGCGAAGGGCCGACAAAAGTTGTGGAAGGAACGTTTCACGATACCGACACGCGAGCCTACACACCCGAAGACTTCCGCTTCACGACGAAAAATGGGGCGCTGTACGCGATTGAGCTAGCCCTCCCTTTGAACCGCGAGGTGATCATTCGTTCGGTTGGCAAAGGCGACGTGGGCGACGAAAAAGTGGGCGAGGTTGAGTTATTGGGTTCTAGCGGATCGCTCTCATTCCATCAAACGCCTGATGGTTTGAATATCCATCTCCCGGAGAGCGTTTCTGGCAAGTATGCCTGCGTCTTCCGGATTCACTTCGAGCACTGATTACCGCCGACCTATTTCACTGAGCGAAAGAATGCCCTGGCCGAAACCAGGGCGTTTCTAGTGGCAGAACTGCGTGCAGCTTAGAACTGATTCCAGAGGAATTGGTTGTAGACTTCGTGGTGAAATTGGACTTCCTGCGCCTTAACAAACGTTCCTAGAAGTCGTGCGCAGCGGTCAGCGGAGGCCTGCTTCAGGTCGGCATAACGGCCTTTGACATCCTCACCGAGCAACTTGGTCGTCCAAGCAGCTTTCTTGAAGTCCTCTAGTGCGGTGTAGATGTTGTCGGGGAGGTAACGTTCGGCTTGGCGAAGGTTCTTGATCTTCGAAGTTTCGCCGTCGAGGCCGGTCTTGAAGATTCCCAACATGACCATGTAAGGGTTGGCATCTGGCGCCACGGAGCGAACTTCGACGCGCATGCTCTTCTCGTTGCCGATCGGAATGCGAATCATCGAGCCGCGGTCGACGGCGGAAGCCTTGATCTGATTCGGAGCTTCGAAGTGAGGATCGAGGCGACGGTAGGCGTTCACGCTGGGATTCAGCAGCAGGCAGATGTCATTGCCGTGCGTGAGGATGCGGTCGACGAACGACCAGCCCATCTTGCTAAGCTTCTCTTCGCCCTTTGCGTCCCAGAATAGATTCTTGCCGCCTTCGCTGATGGAGACATTGGTGTGCATGCCGCTGCCGTTCACGCCCACGACCGGCTTCGGCAGGAAGGATGCGGTCAAGCCCATGTGAGTGGCAACCTGCCGACAGATCAGCTTGTAGAGTTGGATCTGATCGGCGGCGGCGACCACCTCACCGTAGCCATAATTAATTTCAAACTGCGAAGGCGCAACTTCCGGATGGTCCTTTTCGTTCTGGAATCCCATCGCCCGTTGCACTTCGGCAGTTGTGTCGATGAAGGTGCGGAGAGGATCACCCGGCAGGGAATGATAGTAACCGCCGGTGTTGACGTATTCGAATTTGCCGGTCTCGTGGTAGTGGCGCTCCGCGTCAGGACCCTTGAAGAGGAAGCCTTCGATTTCGTTGGCGGCGTTGAGGGTGTAGCCCTTTTTCTTGTGGAGCTCGTCCGCGTATCCCTTGAGGACGCCGCGAATGTCGCCGGAGTAAGAGGTGCCTCCCTTGTCGATGACTTCACCGAAGACCAACACCTTCCCCGACCCGAATACATCTGCGGGCGCCCAATAGAACGCTCCCCAATCGATTCCCAGGCGAAGATCACTTTCCCGCTGCGCGGTGAAGCCGCGAATCGAGGAACCGTCGAACGTAAGGTTGTCGAAGCTCTTCAGCAGGAACTTCTTGTCATAATCCAGCATGTGCAGGCGGCCTTCAAGGTCGCTAAAGAGCACAGTGACGGCCTTGATCCGTTTTTCGTCGGTCAGATATTTGAGGCGATCTTCCTGGACGTGGTGAGGTGCGGTGTGATTCCTGCGCTGGTCCTTCGCTTTGAGATTGAGTTCTTCGAGTTCGTCGTAGGTCAGTGCCAGGAAATTGCGCAGTTCAGTAGGCATGGATATCGTCGAGTCTCCTTCGATGTTGAAACTATGATTTACGCAAACACGCACCACGATACAGGGAAGTTGAAATGGCTGGTTTCAACGCGCTGACTTTGGAACACGGAAGAATAGCGCGAGGGCTGGAGGTCAGCCAATCGAAAAAGCTGATGCGCGGCATAAAAGGGATTTATTCGGGAAGGCAAGCGACTTTGAAAATCAGCGACTGGGAGCGACCAGAGTAGGCGCCATCCATTCGCTCAGAGGAGCTTGTCGACCGCAATCGAGACATTGTGTCGTTGGAAATTGTGTTCGGCAGTTGGGACAAACCGCTCCGGTCTGAAACGTGTCGAAGGGCTGACCGCAGTTGCCACACTTCCAATAGGTGCCGGCCGGAGGCGCAGTCTTGCACGTCGGGCAGGAAAAACCATCGCGCCTCGGCAGCTTCGCCACACGCAGCAGAGCCTGAGCGTGCTTAAATCCGCCCCAACAATTCATGAGCATGAAAACGGCGATGGCTCCGAGCCACGGATTCCTGCTCACAAAAGCCCAGATGCTGAAGCCAACTACGCCGATCAAACCGAGGACAGTGGCCACCATCAGGCTACGTGCGCGTCCCATTACAAACCAGAGCAGGGAGCGGAGAATCTGGCCGCCATCCAACGGGTAGACCGGAAGAATATTGAAAATGAGGAGCCGAACGTTCATCCATTGGACGGCCAGCAGAAGTCTGTAGGTGTTAGCCGATGCTGACGCCCATCCGAGCGAACGGCCCTGCGAGATCAGCAGGTACAAAATCGGAACGAGAGCGACGTTGACCAGTGGCCCTGCGGCGATGCTCCAAAGAGTGGCTCCTGGACGCGGCGGAGGGTCGACATAAGCAACTCCGCCGAGGGGCCACAAGACTATCTGGTTTGCTCTCCCGCCAACTTGGCGGCATGCCAAGGCGTGGCCGAACTCGTGCAGCATGACGATCAGGAAGAGTGCCAGATACTCAAGGACGTTCCATGTAACCGATGAGTAGCTGCCCGCGCGACTTTGAATTTCGTAGACGGCGACAAGGAACCAGGACCAATGCAGAAATAGGTCGACGCCTGCGAAGCGGAAAAGATGGATCGATCCTTGTCGGCCTGTAGGCATGCTGTGCAGTTTACTTTATTACGAAGTGAGTCGACAGAATCGTTACAAAAATGGGTTCAGATGGCTATCCTCAATCCGAATTTGCAGCGATTAAGCAGGACGCACATTCCCCGCGGTGCATTCAAAGGGAAGGTAGTGAATTCGATCCGGAGGAACGGGAATCTACTGGCGGTGAGCTGAAGCGCCGGCAGCCAACTCGCGGAGCGTCGTGAGGAAACCTGCCGCGGTTCGTGGATCATCTAGGGCATCCAATGCGATTGTTGCCGAGAACTGCGGTGATTCGGGGCGAAAACGGACCTGCAACACGTCTTGCTGACGAACGGTCATCAGAGTGTTGAGTTCAGGGGTGGAATCCTGTTTCCAGTGAGTGCGAGTCGTGAGGACGACCGGACCGGGCTCATAGACGTCCCACTCGCGCTGATCGCGTTTGCGGGCGGTGATGTTGCGGCTGTGGGCGCACCAGCGATGACGTGTGACCTCGAGGTGGAAATTGGGAGAACCACCAAGGTCGGCTTCGAAAGTTAGGGTCTCTTTTTGGTTGTGCCAGCGGCTCAGGAGCCAATGAATCGGAAGCGGGCGCGGTCGGAACTTCATGGTGACGTGGGCGTTTTCGAAGCTGCGGGAGGGGAAGTGCAGCCGGGCGTAAAGACGGGAACTGTTGAGCCAGTGGGAATCGAGGACGCGACCCTTGCCGGCACAAGCTGACTGAACCCAACGGAGAGCCTCCGTGCCCCTGCGGCGATTGTAGGCGGCGAATAGGAAGTACCATGCACCGAGGGCGACAATCGCGGCTACTGCGTCAATGATTAGAAGGCGTCCCACCACGTCTTCCCCGAACCTCTGATGCTGATGGTACGTCCGAGGTTGCGGGTCGGGCAAGAGGCATTCGTCTCCAAAAGTGATTTTTTCGAATGGTGGGTGCGGAGGTCTGTGGAAAAGGAGAGGGATGGACCGGGCGAACTCGGTCGCAGGCATGAGGACTGGCCGTTACAATGGCGCGGTGGCCTTCGTCATTCGAGACTTTCAAACCGAAGATTTCGACCTGATTTGGCGCATGGACCAGGAGTGTTTTCCTCCTGGAATCGCGTACTCGAAGCCGGAACTCCGAGCTTACGTACGTAATCGGGGAGCGTTCACGTTGTTGGCGACCGGGGCCGAGGATGGAAGAATTCATGGCTTTATCGTGGCCCAGGGAGGAGCCATTGGGCACATCATCACGATCGACGTGGTTATATCTGCGCGGCGAGCCGGTGTGGGGTCGCTACTGCTCCGGTCGGCTGAGGAACGTCTGAAGTCTGGGGGAAGCCGAGCCGTTGGCTTGGAGACAGCCGTGGATAATGTCACGGCATTATCGTTTTACAAGCGACATGGGTACAGCGTGATTCGAACGTGGCCTCGCTACTATTCCAACGGGGTCGATGCGTTGGTGCTGAGGAAGGCTCTGGTCTGAATCTCCAGGGTCATTGCGCTGCCTGGTCATCTCCGGGTACCTTGCCTATTCCGGGATTGAGTCGTTAATACACAATGAAAGTTGCGATTCAAGGGGAACGCGGGGCATTCAGTCACGAGGCCGCCGAACGGATGGTGCCTCGGTGCACCGTGGTCCCGTGTGCGCGATCGGCGGAGGTGTTCGACCGGGTCGAGCGCGGATCAGTAGCCGCGGCGGTCATCCCGATCGAAAATACACTGGCCGGAACGGTCGCCGAGCATGCGGATCTTCTCGTATCGCGGAATGTGTTTATCCAAGGCGAGTACCTGCTGCGGATCGTCCATAACGTGATCGCCGTGCCCGGTGTACGGATGAAGTCTTTACGCCGAGTGCTGTCGCACCCGGTCGCGCTGGATCAGTGCCGCGATTTCTTTCAGCGTCATCCACAAATTGAAGCCGTACCCTTCTACGACACTGCGGGCAGCGTGAAGCACGTTATCGAAAATGAGTTGCTGGACGCGGCGGGCATTGCGGGACGACAAGCGGCTCGGGAATATTCTGGAAATATTGTTGAAGCGAGCGTCGAAGATGACAAGCGTAACTTCACGCGTTTCTTCTTGATTCGCAAGCTAGTCGGCGCTCGGCTTCGTCAGAAGGGAAGCGCAGACTATCGGCGGCTGATTCCGCGCGGGGCGAACAAGACTTCAATCGCTTTCAAAGTCAGAAATGTGCCGGGGGCGCTGTTCAAGTCTCTCAGCGTCTTTGCGCTTCGCGACATCAGCCTGAGCAAAATTGAATCACGTCCTATGCGCGGACAGCCTTGGGAATATGTTTTCTACGTCGATTTCCTGAGGGGCGATGACGAACCGGCCCAAAACGCGCTGCGCCATTTAGGAGAAGTGGCTGAGTTCGTCAAAGTCCTTGGAGTCTACGTTTCCGCGTGAGTCTTCAAAATGGAACGGCTGAGCTTGCATCACACCGCCCTGTGATTCCACACACGGAGGCCCATTCAGTCGGCCTTCTACACTTCACTGTGCCACAGTAGTTCGATCCGCCGGCACTCAAATCAATCTAGGGAGGGTATATGCGAATTCTCCGTGTGATGGGCATTTTTGTATTCGTTCTGGCTTTGTTCTCGATTGCTGCTGCAAAAGAAAACAAAATGGGGATCCATGATGTGAGCAGCATAACGTTTGACTCGCCAGTGCGCATCGGAACCGCTCTCTTGCCGGCTGGACACTATGTAGTCCGGCACACGATGGAAGGCGAGGATCACGTCATGGTGTTCCAGCGCGATCATGAAAAGGACCAGTTTAAAGTGAAATGCACGCTCGTGAGTCTGCCCCACAAGGCTGTCCGTGACGAAGCGGCCTACAAAATGAATGCCGCCAACGAGAGAGTTCTGCAAGAACTTATATTCAGCGGAGACTCGTCCAAGCACGTTTTCTAGCCTCTGAACATAACTCCACCAAGAATGTCCCCGGCGGGTGGCATGGCCAAATGCTCTACTGTGGCCGAATCGGACGCCGATTCGGCCACGGTGCCGGCAAGCTCGTTGTGACATCCCGCCAAAGCTCGCGCATCTCCAGAGGAACGTGGGAATGCTCTTCATTAATTAATTCCTGCGCTGAAAAATCTGTTCGCATTCTTGATTCTTAGAGCGCGGCGGTCCTCGAGTCGCATTTAGTGCTTGCGCAGGGGTACCTGCCGCGTTAGCCTCTGGACCTTAGACACCATTCCACACCAGCGATATCGGAATAGTATTGGGTTCTTGCGGGAAACGTTTTGCCGGCCTGAAACCTTTCCCCCATGAGTATCATCTAAACTTGAGCGAGTTACACTCAAGGAGAAAAATGAGCCAGCAGACGCCAGTCGAGCGCACTCCTAAGAATAAGGAAACAAACGAACAGAAAGCTCTACCGGTGCTTCCGGTACGAGACACTGTGCTGTTTCCGCATGCGGTTCTGCCGCTTACGGTAGGTCGGGAAAGCTCAGTGCAGCTGATTAACTCTCTCGGCGAAGATAAGACCATCATTGTTGTCGCCCAGCGCGAGGCGCGTGTCGACGCACCGCAACCGAGCGACTTGTATACGGTCGGAACTTCCGCCGTGGTTCATAAAGTCGTAAAGATGCCCAATCAGAGCCTGTTTGTGTTTGCCGAGGGCTTGGAACGGGTTCGCTTGGCCGACTTTACGCAGTTGACGCCCTTTATGAGCGCGCACTATCACGCGCTGCCCGAGGGGGTTGCGCCCTCCGCGACCTCTGAAATCGAGGCCTTGCAACGCAATGTCTTGACCTTGTTTCAGCAGATCGTTGCAGGTTCGCCGACTCTATCGGACGAACTTTCAACCGTGGCGATGAACATCGATGAACCCGGACGCCTTGTGGACTTCATCGCATCGTCTTTGCCGTCGCTGTCAACGCCCGACAAGCAGGACACGCTGGAGACTCTGGACATCCACGTCCGTCTGGAGAAGATCAACCAGCATCTGGCGAAGGAACTCGAAGTCCAGCAACTGCGGAACAAGATTCAGAGCGAAGTGCAGGATCGCGTGCAGCAGACCCAGCGCGAGTACTACCTGCGCGAGCAGATGAAGGCCATCCAGAAAGAACTGGGCGAGCAGGACGAGGGGCAGCGCGACGTCGAGGATCTCAAGAAGAAAATCGAAGAAGCGGGCATGCCCGATGAGGTAAAGAAAGAAGCACTGAAGGAACTGGGCCGATTGTCGCGCATGTCGCCGATGGCTGCCGATTATTCGCTGACGCGAAATTATATCGAGTGGCTGGCAGTGCTTCCGTGGGCGAAAACATCTGGTCAGGAGATCGAGATTCTGAAAGCAAAAGAGATTCTCGATCACGACCACTACGATCTCGAAAAAGTGAAGGACCGGATTCTCGACTACCTTTCGGTTCGGCGTTTGAAGCCGAACATGAAGGGACCGATTTTGTGCTTTGTCGGCCCCCCAGGAGTCGGTAAAACGTCGTTGGGAAAATCGATCGCTCGAGCGCTGGGCCGGAAGTTCGTGCGGCTTTCGCTGGGCGGCGTTCACGACGAAGCGGAGATTCGCGGACACCGACGTACCTACATTGGGGCCTTGCCGGGACAAATCATTCAGGGCATTCGCCGCGCAGAAACGAAAGATCCGGTGTTCATGCTCGACGAAATCGACAAGGTCGGGCGGGATTTCCGCGGAGATCCGGCATCGGCATTGCTGGAAGCGCTGGATCCGGAGCAGAACGCGACATTCCGAGATAACTATTTAGACGTTACCTTCGATCTGTCAAAGGTGCTCTTCATCACGACTGCGAACATGCTCGACCCAATTGCCGAGCCGTTGCGCGATCGCATGGAGATCATCGAACTGCAGGGCTATACAGAAGAGGAGAAAGTTCACATTGCTTTCAAGTATTTGATCCCGCGCCAAATTGACGAGAACGGGATCACGGCCGAGCAGATCGAGTTTCCCGAAGAGGCAGTGCGCTACGTCATTCGGCACTACACCCGGGAGGCAGGCGTGCGCAGCTTGGAACGGACTTTCGGCACGATATGCCGCAAACAAGCAAGGAGATTGGCAGAAGGCAAGAGCGAGAAACTGGTCGTCACCAAGGAGATCGTGCAGGAGTTTCTGGGCGGCATCAAGATTCGGAGCGAAGGCGAAATTGCCGAACGCACCGAGCGTCCTGGAGTTGCAGTGGGACTGGCATGGACACCGTCGGGCGGCGATGTGCTCTTTGTCGAAGCCAACGCCATGAAGGGCAAGGGCGGGTTCACCATGACCGGGCAAATCGGCCAGGTGATGCAGGAGTCGATGCAGGCTGCATTGACTTGGGTTCGTTCGAACGCAGATCGGCTGGGTGTGGCGGAGGACTTCTTTGCCAACCATGATATCCACATTCATGTGCCCGCAGGAGCGATTCCGAAAGACGGACCATCAGCAGGTGTGACCATGGCGACAGCATTGGTTTCGTTGCTGACAAAGCGCCGCATCACGCCGCTTTTGGCGATGACCGGAGAGATTACGCTGAGCGGGAACGTCCTTCCCGTAGGTGGAATCAAGGAAAAAGTGTTGGCAGCCAAACGCGCCGGAGTTCGCGACGTGATCCTGCCCGCCGAAAACAGGATGAACGTGGAAGAGGATCTCTCGCCGGAACAACTGGAGAACCTGACTGTACATTACGTGAAGACGATTGACGAAGCGCTCACCGTGTCGTTGCCAGCTGTTGCACAAGGGCCGGCGGCGAAGATCCTGACGACTCCTCCCAAGGATCCGAAGCAGGATTACAATCCGACTCCGATCAAGGAACCAGAGCCGGTTCACGACAAGGTGCTCACGCAAGCGTAAGTCAATTAATCATTTCGAAGGCCAGCCTTATATGAGGCTGGCCTTTTTTGTTGGACCGCAAAGTGTAGACCGGTGCGGCTTCCTGCCGCGTCGCGGTACACTGGACGCGCTATGAGAGTGCGGGTACTTTTCTTTGGGGTATTAAAAGAAGTTGCCGGGAAGGCGGCCGAGGATCTGGACCTGCCGGAGGGATCGTCGGTACGGGACGTGCTTGCGTGCTACGAAGCGCAGATTCCCCAATTGAAGGCACTGCTGTCGTCGGTGGCGTGCGCGGTAAATCAACAATATTCCAGCCCGGAAACGAAACTGAGTGCAAACGACGAATTGGCATTGTTACCGCCCGTGAGTGGGGGCATATCCGAAGAGGCGGCTCAGATGTCGGACGGGCAGCCGATGCACCATCCGCAGCGGGCTCGCATTACACGGAGCCCGATTGATGCACAGAAGGTTCTGGAGAATCTGAAGCGCGGGGAAGACGGTGCAGCTTTATTGTTTGAGGGAGTTGTGCGGAATCAAACGCGGGGGCGCAAGACTTTGCACCTGGATTATGAAGCCTACGAAGAGATGGCACTCGGCCAGATGGAGGCACTGGCAGACGAGGCGTTGCGACGGTTTCAGATCCGGGATGTAGCCATCGTCCATCGGCTTGGACGGCTCGCTATCGGCGAGATCAGCGTGCTGATCGCTGTGGCCTCGGCTCATCGCGGTCCTGCGTTCGACGCGTGCCGATGGCTTATCGACACCCTCAAGCGTAAAGTACCGATTTGGAAGAAAGAATACTTCGAAGATGGAGCCATTTGGGCCGACGGAGAACCTTTTCCCGCCGATGTTCCCTTGGCGAATTCCTGAGGGCCAGGCAGCCCACGGTCAGGACCGGCATCTAAGGTAACGGCATCTGTCCTGGCACAATCGGTAATTTGGCGGATTACCCGGCCATATCGGGCACAGCGAGGCGGTTCAGTGTGCGTGCTGCGACCTGGCTTGAGGAAGCTCAAAGGTATACTTCGATCATTCGATGAGAAAACCCGCCGCCAGCTTGTTTCTGGTCAGCCTGCTTGTTCTTGTTGTCAGCGGGATACAGGGGCAACGATCCTCGACGCCTCCTCCTGCAGCCGCCAAGCCAGACTCACAGTCCCAACCGTCGACTACGCTGAAGGTCGATGTCAATCTGGTAAACGTATTTGTGACCGTTACGGATGCGCAGGGATCTCCTGTGGCTGGACTCACGAAGGACAACTTTGTACTGAGAGAAGACGACCACGAGCAGAAGATTGCGGTATTCGACAAGGAATCGGCGCTGCCGCTTTCGATCGCGCTCGCCATTGATACAAGTCTCAGTACGCGGCATGACTTGCCGCTCGAACAGGCGTCGGCGAAACGCTTCGCTCATGCCATCCTGCGTCCGGTCGATGCGCTGTCGGTTTACGGATTCAGTGAAGTCGTACACGAGGCAACCCACGGTTTTACGTCGGATCTCAAGCAAATCGACGAAAGCATCGAACACATCCGAGTGGGGGCCGCGACGGCGCTTTTCGATGCGATCTATGTTGCGTCACGGTCCCTTGACCGCCGCAAAGGCCGCAAGGTGTTGGTGCTGATTACAGACGGCGGGGACACCATCAGTCGCGTTGATTACAAACAGGCGGTACGCGCCGCGGAAGAAGCGGAAGCAATTGTTTATTCCATCATTATCGTTCCGATCGAGAGCAGCGCCGGACGCGAAACCGGGGGCGAGCACGCTTTGATCCAGCTCTCGGAGGACACAGGTGGAAAGTACTACTATGCGACTTCGACTGCCCAACTTGACGATGCGTTCCGAAAGATCAGCGACGAACTGCGCACGCAATATTTGCTGGCTTATTATCCGTCCCAACACAATTCGTTTTCAGAATTTCGACGGATCGACGTAAAGATCGCCGGTGTGCCCGAGTCCGCAGCGTACCGCGTTCGGCACAGGGCCGGGTATTACTCGGTGAAGTCGGAGTTCTAGATTGCCCGTGGTTCATATCAACAAATTCGACCTGACATTTCGTTAGGAAACGCTTGGGTTTCTGGTTGCAATGACCTCCAAGCTTTCCAGTTTCCGAGAAGGGAGATACAGTAATTGGAATGCGAGTCTGAATCCGCAGGAAGAATCCTTTCTTACTTTTGAGGCACCTACGCGAACTACGCTGAATTAGCAGCCTTTTCCGGTGGTACATAAGTTCGAAAAGGGCTGGCCGGAAAATTGCATAAAGCGCTACCAAATTAGAAGCCTTGGAAGGGTACACTTCAAGATTGTTTAGGCGCGCCGACGCGCGAAGAACAAGGTGTACCGACTAGAACTAGATTGCAAGCCTGTGCGAGAGTTCTCAGACAACAAAGGTTTCCCAAGAGAACTGACCTGTAGGCTCTACAAAGATCCCGAAAGGACGGTAGAAGACGTTGAACCTCAATTCCCCTAAAGCTGCGACCCGCCTGACTCTTTCCGTAAGTCTGCTGACGACTCTTGTCCTAATCGCGTCGATGGCATTTGCGCAAACCTCAATCTCAACCGGAAGCATCGTGGGGACAGTCACCGATGCCTCGGGAGCGGTGGTGCCCAACGCCAAAATTACGATCACTGGGCCCACGGGGCAGACGCTTACAGCGAAGACCAGCGATCAGGGGGCATATTCGGTCGGCAGCCTGATCCCAGGTGCCTACAGAGCGCGAATAGAGGCCAAGGGCTTTAAGACCGCTCAACTGTCTCTCGATGTGAAGGTTGAGACCGTCGCTAGCGGCAGCATCAAACTCGAGGTCGGGCAAGAGAGCACTGTGGTCGACGTGCAGGCGAATGAAGTGCAGGTCAACACTGAACAAGCGACGGTGCAAGGCGTTCTGACTTCCGCGCAGATCGAAAACCTGCCGGTCAACGGCCGCAATTTTCTCGACCTCGCGCAGCTAGAGCCAGGCGTACAGATTCAGGATGGCCAGAATTTCGACCCGACCAAAGCCGGATACTCGTCGATTTCCTTTGGCGGACGATTCGGGCGCACCGCACGAATTGAGGTGGATGGCGTCGACGTTTCCGATGAGACCGTAGGAACCACAACGACAGATATTCCAGCCAGCGGAATTCAGGAATTCTCCATCGGTCAGGCAAGTCTGGATATGTCGACTGAGCTGACTTCTTCTGGGTCGGTGAACGTAACGACCAAGTCAGGAACGAACTCGATTCACGGCGAGGCATTTGGTCAATTCCGCGACAGCTCCGTCGGCGCGGCAGCGCTTCCGGGAGGAGCATCCCCGCCGTTCCAACGCAGCCAGTACGGCGGCGATTTGGGCGGACCGATCATGAAAGACAAGCTGTTCTTTTTCGCCGATGGAGAGCGGACAAAACAGGATACGCAAACGCCGGTGCCGATCTCTGCTCCGTTCAACATCTACTCCGGAAGTTTCAGCGATCCTTTCCGCGAGGACAATCTGCTGGGGCGCCTGGACTACTCGTTGACCAAGAGCGCGCGTCTTTTTTACCGCTTTTCTTATTTCAAGAACTTGCTGGGCGCGACCTTCGGCTTGGGATATTCGGTGTATGACAACAAGGACATCACCCGCAATCACGTGTTGGGTCTGGACTTCAACACCGGACCGTTCACGCACTCAATTCGCTTTTCGTATCTGAAGTTCCAGAATCAGATCGTGGATGCGACCACGGACAATAGTTCGCTCCCGTTCAACAATATTGGCGCGGAAATTTTTATGGGAGCGACTGGGCTGGTTGCCGGGCCAAACTTCCTCTCTCCGCAGAGCACGCCGCAGAGCGATCACGAACTCAAGTATGACGGCAGCAGGATTCTCGGCACGCACATCGTGCGATTCGGCGCTACGTTTAATCATCTGCAGGGCGGCGGTTTTGCGTCTTTCTATAAGAACGGGCCGTCGATCACGTCGGCAGTCACCCAGGATGACATAACCGCAGCGGCGACCGGACCGTTCCCCGGGGGATCTTCAAATCCGTTGAATTATCCCGCCGACGGTGGTTACGTGTTGGGCAATGGACTCGGGTACTCCACAACCAAGGCAGCACTTGGATTCCCGGCCGGCGGATTGGGTCCTGACAACCGGATCCTCTTGTATCTGGGAGATTCATGGAAGATCAAGCCGAACTTTGTCTTAACGTATGGTTTGCGCTACGAGCGGGACACCGGCCGCACAGATAGCCAGTATGCAGCGATTCCGCAGCTCAACTCGCTGATCCCTGGATTTGGCAATCCGGTTACGCAACCGAACAAGAACTTCGCTCCGCAGGTTGGTTTCGCGTGGGATCCGTCCCACAATAGCAAGACCTCGATCCGCGGAGGAATCGGGCTGTTCTGGGAGAACGCGATCTGGAACAACGTGCTATTTGACGGGCCATTCCGAGAGCCAACAGGCGCCTTCCTGCAGACTCCTTCGCCGTGCTCGTCGGCCGGGCAGCCTGCACCGCTGCAAACATCCACGGGTACGATTACTGCATCATCGGCTGTTTGTGGTACCGGAGGCAGCTATCCGTTGATCGGAAACGCACTGCCGGCATTGCTGGCTCTTCAGGCGCAGTATCAGGCTGCTTCGCCGCTGAATTTGCAGCAGGCGAACCCAGCTTTCGCCGGACAATACCTTACGGATTGCGCCGGAGGCACGAATTGCTTCTTCGCGCCGGGCAATTCTATGTTTAATCCGAATTATCGCTCCCCCCGTTCTATCGTGATGAATATCGGCATCCAGCGCGAGCTTCGGCCGGGCATGGTGTTGAGCGTGGACTACATTCGAAATGTGCAGACGCACTTCCTGCTAGGTGTTGACCAGAACCACGCTGGGGACATCAGCACGTTCAATGTGACCGGGGCGCAAGACGCAATCAATGCCACGCTCCTCAACTGCGGGGCAGGATCAGTTGCTGCCAGCTACAGCGTTCCTTGTCAGAGCGGGAACTATTTGGATGGGAACGGCAACCCGCGCCCCCTTACCATGGCGGACTACGCAGCATTTGGTTTAGGGTCGGCGAGCGACATGGGCGGGAACAGCTGCCAAGCCGGAATCATTGCGGCTTTCGCGGCCTTCCCGGCTCTTAAGGCTCAATACCCCAATGGATACACGTGTGCCTTCCCAGGGAAAAACCCGAACGCCCCGCCGATCGGCATGCTCTCACCAGTGGGACGTTCGCTGTATAGCGGATTGCAAGGGAAGCTGGTGGAGAATGTGAAAAATCCCTTCCGGGGAGCGCATGCGCTGAACTTCCAGCTTTCCTACGCGCTATCCCGCTTTGACAACTCCGGTGGCGGCGTCGCGGCCGATGCTACGGTGACCGCATCCAGCGGGGACCAGGATTTCATCGTTCCCGCGCTGGATAACTCCAACGTGAACCGGTATTTCGGGCCCTCTACTCTGGACCGCACGCACCAAATTTCGTTTGGCGGTTACCTGGATCTGATTGCTGGCTTCCAGGTGGGCATCATGTCCCACTTCTATAGTCCGCTTTCGACAACTATGACGGTGCCGAATACGGGCAACGGACCGGGAGAAATCTTCCGCACAGACTTCACGGGCGACGGAACCACGCAAGACCCGATTCCGGGAACGACGGTGGGAAACTTTGACCGCAACGGGATCAACGCCAGCACCATGTACCACACCATTTCGAAGTACAACACGACCATCGCAGGGCAGCCAACACCCGCCGGCGAGGTATTGATCAACGCAAACTTGATGAGCGCTGCGGATTTGGCGGCTTTGGGTGCGGTTGCTCCGACAGTGCCATCTGCTCCGGTCGGCCAGGTAGACTTGGGTTGGCTGCGCGCTTTTGACGCAACCATCGCGTGGAGTCACACCTTCTTCGACAAAGTGACGATCAAACCGTCAGTGGGTTTCTACAATCTTCCGAACTTTGCCAATTTCGATCTGCCCACGAGCATGATGTCGGGCCTGCTGACGGGTACGACCGGCAGCATCAACGGCACAAATTATGCGGGGCATCTCGTCAACAGGGTAGGGGTCGGCACGGGAGTTTATACACTCGGTTCGCCTCGCGAAACCGAGTTCGGTTTGAAGATCATTTTCTAGTTGAATTACTTTTGAGCACACTAGCACCAGCTCCCGAGAGGGGGCTGGTGTTTTGTTTATAGATGTTCTACGGATTAAGTTCGGAACGCAGTCGCTTCGAGAGCTTTTCGATCTGCTTCAGTTTCTCGATCACATCTTTAGGGAGCATGCCTTTGCGGACGCTGGCGACATCGTAAGGAATCGTCTGAGCGGTACGGGCCAGGTCATCCGCTTCTCTCTGAGCCTGCACAAGATCAATGCGTTTGGCCGGCAAAGATGGCGACTGTGATTGCTGAGTCTGATCGTCCATGGACCCCGGAGGCGTAGGAAAATGGTGCGTATTTTGTGGCAACGCCCACGCGGTGCATAGGAGAAGGGTTGCGGGAACAGCCAGGGACTTGAATCTCTTCACCGTAGACCTCCTGCCGGAGGAAAGAAGTTGGCGGTATTTTACTCCTGATTTGGGCCATTTTCCGACTTGCGCACGGCGTTTCGCTTGGGCCGCTTTGTGTACAATGCGAGCATGTCGTTTCGGGGCCAGCACAGCAATCCTAACGCCAAGCGCGGCCGGACGCCTCCTCCAGAGGATACGTTCGAGGAGGCCTCGTTCCTCAAGGGACTGGGTGAGAAACAGAAGCCGGTGTCGGTCAAGTTGATGGACGGCCAGATCGTCCGGGGTTGGATCGAGTACTACGACCGGAACATGGTGCGCCTCACGCGCGAGGGCGCCCCAAACCTATTCATCTTCAAGCACGAGATCATGTATATCGCCGAAGATAGCGGCAAGAAGAAGTAAGGCCGGGATTTGATGATCCTGAGCTGAAAATCGAAACCCGTGGCCCATTCCATTCACGATAGCTTCCTTCCCGCCATGTCTGCCATCGCCCGCGAGGCGGGAGCATTGCTTCTGCAGTATTTTCATCAGGGACTGAAGATCGAATACAAGGGCGACGCTGATCTCGTTACAGCTGCGGATCGCGCTTCGGAGACGCTGATTCGCGAGCGCATTTCAAAACAATTTCCGTCACACGACGTGCTCGGCGAAGAGCAAGGGCTGGACGATCAGGGCAGCGACTACCGCTGGTATGTCGATCCTCTCGATGGAACGACGAACTTTGCTCACGGATATCCTGTCTTCTGCGTGTCGATGGCATTGGAACACCGACCGCATGGCGGTTCTGGTGAGCGAGTGGCTGGAGTAGTTTACGATCCAACGCGCGACGAGCTATTTACTGCCGAGCGGGGGAAAGGCGCGGAGCTGAATGGCAAATGCATCCATGTATCGAAGGCGGCGCAGTTGAAAGAATGCCTGGTTGCGACGGGATTTCCCAGCCATAAGCGGCACAAGAATCCGAATATCCATTTCTATCACCAGATCACTCTACGAACGCACGGTGTGCGCCGAGCGGGATCTGCAGCGCTCGACCTGTGCAACGTGGCGTCCGGACGTTTCGACGGCTTCTGGGAATTCAACTTAAATCCGTGGGACACCGCGGCCGGCGCACTCATTGTGGAAGAGGCGGGAGGCAAGGTCAGCCGGTTCGATGGCTCTGCTTTTCTCGTCGACAGCCGGGAGACGCTGGCGTCGAATGGCTTGGTCCATGATGCATTGGTGAATGAGTTTCAAGAGATCTTCGCGGGGCGTGGCCTGGACGCTTTGCCTGACCCGCGCGCGTACAAGCCTTAGCAGCTGCACCATAGCTGGCGGCGGTACAATGAATTTGTGGGGACGCCGATCCGCCTCGGCGGCCGATTCTAAGAACACTTCAGGTTAACCGTGATTAACTCACTTCTGGAACGCAAGATCGAAAAGCGCCCCGACAAAGTCCGGCTGCAGGGACGCATTCTGTTTCTCACCGAGGATCCGGAACTCATCAAAAAGCAACTCGCGGGTGAAGACCTGCCTTGGGATACAAAGAATCCCGCGAACAATCCAAAGCTGCGCGACGATATTTCGACGGATGAGATCACTCCGGCGCACTATTGTTTCTATTTCGATGAGACGCTCGGCGAGATTCCATACCTCGGTTTGAAATGTGGAAGCGGCACACCCATTAGGCGCGGAGATGTGAAGCGCGGCGGATTTGTATGCGCGGTCAGCGGAAAGAGGCGCGGGAAGGGATCGAGTCGCGAGCAGTCCCCGTATGCCGAGATGTGTGCTGGGATTCGTGTCGTTATTGCGGAAAATATCGAGCGCATCTACAAACAGAACTGTCAAAACCTTGGGCTGCTGACTTCAACCAATTTTTCGCTGATTGATCGAATTCGCAGCGGGGAAGAGATCGCTCTCAGCGAGTTCACGGCCGGCGAGGACGAGATCACGCGGCAGGTTATCGAGTACGGTGGGCTCTTCCCATTCAATATCGCGCGCATGCAGGGGAAAGTGTTTCTGCCGCCGATTCAAGCGGCTGGCGGTCTGCGGGCGATGACCGTCGCCGAGAAAATCTTCGCGCGGCACATGCTCAATGACAAAGGTGAAGTGGGAGTGTCGTCCGTGAAGCCCGGCGATACCGGATTTGCACGCGCCGATCTGCGCTTCAGCCACGAGTACGTTACGCCGATGGCGGCAATTTTCTTCGAACATTACGTCGGCAAAGACGCGAAGGTGAACGATCCTTCCACGATTCTGTTCTTCCGCGATCATCTTACGTTTCTCGACGAAGTGATTTCTGAAGAGAAGAAGAAACTCGGCCTGCTCGACCTGGCGACGCAACTGAAGCTGAAGCAACAAGATTTCGCCCAGAAGCAGGGAATACGGCTGCACGGCGAGCTGACCGACCGCAAAGGCTCGGAAGGCATCTGTCACTCCATTGTGCTCGAGAGTTATGCGCTGCCCGGGCAGTTGAACATCGGTTCCGATTCACATACGCCGCATGTGGGCGCGATCGGTTGTGTTGCATTCGGCATCGGTACGACGGACGTCTTCAATTCATGGATCACGAAAGATGTGCGGGTGAAGGTTCCGGAGTCGGTGAAGATCGTGGTTCGTGGGAAGAAGCACCCGAACGTGACTGCGAAAGACTTCATCCTGAAAATTCTGAGCCTCGATTACGTGCGTAGCGGTAAGGCGCTGGCCAAGGTGATGGAATACGCGGGCGAGGCGATCGAAGAGCTCAGCGTCGATGAACGCGCGACCATGACCAACATGGCAGCGGAGATTGGCGGGTTTACCGGAATCGTTGCACCCGACAAGAAGGCGGTGGATTTCCTGGTTGATCGGCGCAGTGTCGATCGCAAGAAAGCCGAAGCAATGATTGAGGGACTTTATAGTGACCCCGGAGCGCAGTACGCGCATGTGATCGAGCTCGATGCCGCCGACATCACTCCGATGGTGGCAACGCCCGGAGATCCGGGCAACGGCAAATACGTCCGTGAGTTGAACACTCCTGTACCCGTCGAAATTGCCTACGGAGGAACTTGCACGGCCGGAAAAAATGAAGACATGGATATGTATGCCGCCGTTCTTGCCGACGCTCTCAAGCAGGGCAAACGGGTCGCGGATTCCGTTAAGTTCTACATCCAGTTTGGTTCGCAGGAGACCAGGGATTATTGCGTTCGGCGCGGCTATCTGGATGTTTTCAGCAAGGCGGGGGCGCATGTGATCGAGCCAAGTTGTGGAGCTTGCATCAACGCCGGTCCGGGTGTTTCGACGCGTCCCGATCAGGTGGTGATCAGCGCGCAGAACCGGAATTTCCCTGGACGGAGCGGCCCAGGGCAAATGTATCTTGCGTCGCCGTTCACAGTTGCTGCCAGCGCAGTGGCCGGGTATATCGTGGAGTACGAACCGAGCGAGAAGAAGGAATTGGTCGGAGCGTAACAACTTACTTCAGAAGTTTCATGCTTACTTAGTCTGGTCCCTGGCGTCCTACTTCCTCAGGAGGACATCATGAATCGCTCCCGTCTGCTGCTCGTAGCCTGCATCACCATCACCTTCGCTACCGGATTGTTAGCGTTCCGCGTTTCGAGCCCGAAGATTACGCGCGTTGGATCCGTTGCCCCGGCTGGGGCGATGCTCGAGCCGCGATCCGGGCACAGTGCCACGCTCTTGCCCGATGGCAAAGTTCTCATCGTTGGAGGGATGCGTCGAAATCAGGATTTCTATAAGTCGGCCGAACTGTACGATCCGACCACGGGCAAATTCAGTCAGACAGGCGAAATGAACGAGCGGCGCGTTGGGCACATCGCCGTACTGCTGCCGTCGGGGAAAGTGCTGGTCGCGGGAGGGTGGGTCGGCATGGGAGGTACGGATTCGGCAGAACTCTACGATCCAGCTACTGGCAAGTTCACGACGATTGGAAAAATGACCACCCGGCGCGGCCGGCCAAGTGCCACGCTCCTGAACAATGGAGATGTGCTCATCGCTGGCGGCGAAGAGGCGGACAATAAATCACTCGCCTCCGCTGAGATTTTCCGCGTCAAAACGTTGTCATTTCAGCCGACCGGCTCGATGCACCAAGCACGAATCTCGCATACGGCGACGCTGCTTAAAGATGGGAGAGTCCTGATCGCCGGTGGGTACGCGGATCATGTGGAGGCGGATGCAGAATTGTACGATCCAAAGACTGGCGCTTTTACTCAGAGTGCGAGCTTGGGGGTGGCGCGGTGTAAACATACGGCAGGGCTTCTACCGGACGGGAGAGTGCTGATTGCAGGAGGCTCGGATTCGCGGGGATGGAATGGGAATCTGAACAGCGCGGAGATCTACGATCCGCAGACCGGGAAGTTCGCGCCCGCTTCACCCTTGAACGACAGCCGTTTCAAACTACCAGATGAAGCCGTACAGCTAGCGTCGGGGAACCTGTTGATTGCGGGAGGGAGCAAGGAAGTTGAAGTCTTTGATCTCGCCCAGGGAAGGTTCCTTCTCGCGGCTGGAGAGATGAATGACGCCCGCCATTTCATGTCAGAAACCAGACTCAAGGATGGCGGTGTGCTTCTGGCGGGCGGGTATCCGAATAACGATGTGGCGACCGCACAGGCCTGGATCTACAGGCCTTAGAGGTGCTCGGCCAGAATCCCTGTAAGTGGTTGAATTTGAGCGGGATGGCTGAAATCAGCCACCCTGATTCCTGCAACTTTTTCGCTCCTGCGCTGTTCAAATAGGTAGCGACAATGCCAAACGGCGGATAGGCGAAAGAGATGCCGGAAGCCAAGTCGCAGGGGTTTTTGGGCCGGTCAAACCGGTCAAGTCAGGGGGTTGATATGCGTTACTTAAAATATGTGGCGTTGCTGGCGGTATTGATGGTGCCGCTGGCTTATTCGCAGGCACAGGTGGGAGTGGGAATCGGCGTCAACGTTGGACCGGGATACGTCGCGGGCCCTCCGGTTTGCCAATGGGGATACTATAACTACTATCCGTATGCGTGCGCCCCGTACGGATATTACGGGCCGAACTGGTTTGTGAACGGTCTCTTCATCGGCGCCGGACCGTGGTATCACGGAGGCTGGGGTCATGGTTATTACGGCCGTCCGGGATACTGGGGACGTGGATATGCTCGTCCGGGCTGGGGCTATGGCCATGCGGGCTACGTTCGTGGCGGGTATGCTCGCGGCGGATATGCACGTGGTCCTGTAGGCGGAGGATTCCATGGCGCAGCCGGATTTCATGGCGGAGGCGGAGGATTCCACGGCGGTGGCGGCTTTCATGGTGGCGGCGGG
Organism: uncultured Acidobacteriota bacterium; assembly: GCA_963793945.1. Lineage (GTDB taxonomy): Bacteria > Acidobacteriota > Terriglobia > Terriglobales > Acidobacteriaceae > Sulfotelmatobacter. The sequence continues at coordinate 175,353 of CAWCCE010000018.1, forward strand.
CGCCGGTAAGTTAGGTTGAAGCAAACGGAAGAAGGCCGACAGCGAATGCTGTCGGCCTTCTTCTTTTCCAAAAGTCTCCTAGGTTTGAGATCCAGCGGCTGCTCGCGCTTTCTGAAGGTCCTTCACTCCAGGAAAGGAACTCGGAGCGACCAGGGTACGCTCTTGCGGCTGTGAACCAGCCCTCAGAGCTGCAGCCAAAAGGTTCACGGCCTCACCCGCGATAGGAGGAGACACTACCGTGGCGGCCAATCGTCCTTGGCGTACCCATTCCTGGCCGGATCGCGGAACGCCGTCGCATCCGAGGAAGGGAAGCCGCAGCCAGGAATCGCGATCACGCAGGTCTCCCAATTCTTCGAAAGCACGACGAGCCCCGATGGCCATGTCGTCGTTCTGACCTGCGACCATGCTTACGTGAAGTTGCCGCGAGGTGCTGAGAGAGAGCCACGATCTGATGGCGTGATATCCGCTGTTCTGAGTCCAGTCGCCCTTGACGGTCTTTATCTCAATGCCGGCTGGTTTGGTTAAGAGCATACCTTTGGTACGAATCCTGGCCACGTCCCGCCCCGAGGGCCCTTCGATGTACAGTACGCATCCTTTATCGCCCAACAGGGCGCCCATCTGCTGGCCCTGTATCTTGCCGATCGCTTCGTGGTCTGACAGAACCGTGAACACCGGGACAAGGGCATGCTGGCGCAACTGGGAAACGTAATCAACGTTGGTATTCATGATTCCCCAGGCAATGCCGGCGCCAACGGCTGCCCGCGCAATCTGGGGCATGCCTGTTCCCACTGGTTCGACCAGAATGGCGTCAGGCCGCTTGCTGGGTTCCTGGATGAATTTCAGAATCTGTTGGGTCTGTTGCACGGCATCGTTGCCGGCGTAGATAATCTCGACGCTGGCGCCGAGTTTCTGGGCGGCGGCCTGAGCAGAAGCCGCCTGTTCGAGTTGATAGTCGTTGTCGTCCGTAATCAGGGAAACGACAACACTGAGCTTGTTCATTAGCCGCCCTCCCACGAGAGCCACACCGCACGTATGCATCATTAATGACATCCGCTGGTGTTACGCGCCACATTACTTTAGTTTGCGAGAAGTGTCCGGATCGGGAATGGCGGGCGGATAACGGACCATCGCTGTTCGCCCGGAGTTCCGCTCTGTACCGCTTGCCCGAATTCTTGCTAGAATGTGCGGTCCTGTGGATTGACCGGGCTGTCCGTTGTGGTAGTAAGATAAGCGAAAGCTCTCAGGAGAATGACACCTTTATGGCCTACGTAATTGCTGAGCCCTGTGTTGGCACGAAAGACACCGCATGTGTGGACGCGTGTCCAGTCGATTGCATTCATCCCAAGAAGGACGAGCCGGCTTACGCCACCGAGGAATTGCTGTATATCGACCCGGTCGAATGCATTGATTGCGGAGCATGTGTTCCGGTTTGCCCGGTTTCGGCGATTTTTGCCCTCGACGACCTGCCGGAAAAATGGAATGCGTTCACGGAACGCAATGCGAAGTACTACGGTCGATAAACTTCGGCCGGCCTGCAGCTGATTTCAGCCTGAATTCCGGGGCGTGCGTCCCTCCATGGGGGCACGCCCTTTTATATTTGATGCAGTTTTCCCGCGGTAAATTAATCTATCTCCGGCGCTTGTCGGCGTTTCCTAGAACTTCCGCATCTTTGCCCGTGTGGGATTTTACGGCCTCAAGAATCCGAATGTAATTGTGCTTGTCCATGCGAAGGGCGTAGGTCTTGGGCAGGTCTTCCTCGTGGTATTCGATTTCGAGCCAGTGGCTCTTGGACTTGGTTAACATCGCCACAGCGCCGATTCCGATTGCTGCAGTTGCAATCGTCCCCTCGCTCACTCGGTGTTTTTTCGTGTATTCGTAGGAGAATTTGTCAATCTGGTCATAGGGGATTTTGATGGGGTCGCCCTTGGCAGGATGGATCTCGACAGCCTTCTTCGAGTCGTTAAAAGTCAGCACAGCGTCGACGGCCTTCCCTTTTGTGTCTGGGACCTTGACGCGGCTGAAGGACTCGTCGTCGGCAAGGCTGAGAGCCGGGACGAGGCATGCGATGAGAAGAATAGAGACGATGGTCTTCACAGTTTTGCCAGTATATCGGAGTGAGATGCGTTCGCGGCTCTCGATAGGTTGCCGATAATCGATTTGTCCATTGGGGGTCGATCTGGCCTTCACCGGAACCAAATCCACTAGAATCGAGCTTTGCGGAAGTTCTATGGCCCTCAGAGAGTCAGAAGCGATCGTGTTGCGCAGCTATCCGCTGCGGGAGGCGGATCTGCTGGTGACCCTCTTTACGCGGGCGGAAGGCAAGGTGCGGGGCGTGGCCCGTTCGGCGAAGAAGTCGAAACGCCGTTTCGGGGGCGCGCTTGAGCCTCTGACCTACGTGAAAGCGTTCTATGACGTTCGCGAGCGCCAGGAACTGGCGCGGCTGGATGCTTGCGAAGTACTTGAGTCTCCGATGTCTGCAGAGGTCAGCTACGCGCGCGCCGTGGCTCTGGGGCATATCGCCGAGTTGCTGGACGAGTTGCTCCCGGATCGCGAAGCGAACGACGCAATCTTCCGGCTGACGCTTTCTGTGCTGCACGTCCTTACCGGTCCGGAAATCTGGATGCCCGTGACGTACTTCGAACTGTGGCTGACGCGCTTAGTCGGATTTCTGCCAGAACTGACGGAGTGTGTGGTCTGCGGACGCACTCTAAATGGCAGCCGCGCCTATTTTCACGCGCTGGCTGATGGCTTGATGTGCGCAGACGATAAACGGCTCGCGTCATCCGAGATTTCGGGCGAGTCGCGGGCACTTGCGGCTCTGATGTTTCGTGCCCCTGTGGACACGTTTGCCGAAGCCCCTTGGCCAAAGGCGCAAGCCGCCGACTTGCGGAAATTTCTGGTTCAGATTTTGCAGCGTCACCTGGAGAAGAAGCTGGTCACAGCCGGAATGCTCGAGAAGAGCGATTTCTAGTCGGTGGCTGCGGATCACTAAAGGTAGACATACTTATTGGCGGAAGCGTTAGGCTAGCTGACGACTCGCGGCTCCTTCCGTTACAATCATCGATTAACCTTCGACTTCGAAAATTAGCAGTGACCCCAGCCAATCCCAATCCGCTTACGTTTCAGGAACTCATTCTGCGTCTCGAGGCTTTTTGGGCCGAGCGCGGATGTGTGTTGCAACAACCGTACGACGTCGAAGTCGGAGCGGGCACGATGGCTCCAGAAACCTTTCTGCGGGTGCTCGGGCCCAAGTCTTACAAGGTTGCCTACGTTCAACCGTCGCGACGTCCCGCAGATGGCCGCTACGGCGAGAATCCTAACCGCCTTTTCAAGCACATGCAGTTGCAGGTGATTCTGAAGCCTCCGCCGGAAAATGTGCAGGAGTTGTATCTGGAGTCTCTCGGAGCAATCGGGATCGATCTGCGCGAGCACGATATTAAATTTGAAGAGGACAACTGGGAAGCGCCGACGTTGAGCGCATGGGGTGTGGGCTGGCAGGTGATGCTCGATGGGCAGGAGATCACCCAGTTCACATATTTCCAGCAGTGCGGTGGCGTGGATCTGTTTCCAATTTCTGCAGAACTAACGTACGGATTAGAGCGCATCGCGCAGTTCTTGCAAGGACTTGATTCAATCTACGATATTGTTTGGGCGCGTGATCCGGAGATGGGCGGCGTAGTGAAGTATGGAGATGTGCGCCTGGCCGATGAACTGCAGTTTTCGGTTTATAACTTCGAACTAGCAGACGTCGACAAGGCCTGGAAACACTTCGAGTTGTGCGAGGCTGAATGCAAGGCTCTTCTGGAACGGTATGCCGTTCTTGCGAGGGACGAGACTTCTGCTGGGTCCGCGCGCGAGAAGGAGAGATTCCCGCTTTTGGGTGCTTATGACCTTTGCTTAAAGTGCTCGCACATGTTCAACATTCTCGACGCGCGCGGCGCGATTTCGGTAACAGAGCGTGTCGGAGTGATCGCGCGGGTGCGTGCACTCGCCGTGGGAATTGCGAAAGCGTGGGTGGATCAGCAGAGCGAAAAATCCTCATCGAAAGACACCGACCAGACTGAACCTGCGCGCGAGAAAGAATCAAGCCGAGCGAAAGAAAAACTTGCTCCTGTGGGATAAGGCAAGTCGGCTGTGATTTGCGTCACATTTGTGGGCTGTAGGATTTGAGACACTTGATGGTTTGAAGGCATGCCAGATTTTCTTCTAGAGATCGGGTGCGAAGAGATTCCAGCGCGGATGATCGACGCCGCTTCGAGTGAATTACGCGAGCGTCTGACGGCCTTACTCGCCCGCGAACGCTTATCAGGTGACGAACTGACCTCTTTCGACACGCCGCGACGACTGACCGTGATGGCTGCCGGCATCGCGGCCGCTCAAGACGACGCCGTCGAACAATTGACGGGGCCGTCCGTGAACGTTGCCTATAAAGAGGGTCAGCCAACTCCTGCTGCAATCGCGTTTGCCAAGAAGGCCGGTGTGGATGTTTCTCGGCTGGAAAGAATTACGACTCCCAAGGGTGAATACATATCCGCGAAGGTGACGAAGAAGGGCAGAAACGCCGCAGAGATTCTGGCCGACGCTCTTCCGAAAGAAATCGCCACGATCTACTGGCCGAAGAATATGTACTGGCGCAAACCGAACGAGCGGTTTGTGCGTCCGGTACGATGGCTGGTCGCGATGCTCGATGGCGAAACAATTCCGCTGGAATTTGATGGCATTAAGGCAGGGAATCGCTCGCGGGGACACAGGATTCTCTGCGACGAGGCTGTGCCGATTCCACGGGCGGGCTCAGCATACGTCGAATCGCTGCGCGCTGCGAAGGTCTTGGGGCGGGTCGAGCGGGAGCATCAGATTCGTAAGGCTCTGGATGCGGTGACGCGAACGATTCCGGGCGCCCGCTGGCGCGAAGACAAACCTCTGCTCGATACGGTCGTGAATCTCACCGAATATCCGTCTGTAATCCTCGGCGGGTTCGATCCTCAATTTCTGGTCTTACCGGAAGAAGTGCTCGTCACTGTGATGCGGGATCACCAAAAGTACTTTGCTCTGGAAGATGCTTCAGGCAGATTGCTGCCCCATTTCCTGGCGGTCCTGAACACGGACAGTGATCCGAAGGGATTGGTGAAGATCGGGAACGAACGCGTGTTGCGCGCTCGCTTCAACGACGCGCGGTTTTTCTGGGAAACGGATCAGAAGAAATCGTTGTTGGAGCGGTTGGATTCACTTCGGAATGTGACTTTCCAGAAAGATTTGGGCAGCTACTACGACAAGACCCATCGCGTGCAGCGACTCTGCAGTTGGCTAAGCGAGGTCCTGAAGCAACGTGGGACGGTCGTACGTCCGGGCGTGATTCATAAAGCTGCGTGCCTGGCGAAGACCGATCTGACGACTGAACTGGTTAAGGAATTCACTGAACTCCAGGGTATTGTCGGTGGATTGTATGCGCGAGTGCAGCAACTCGATCCGTCGCTGCCCGAGGCGACGCGGTTGTCTATTGCGGATGCAATTTACGATCAATACAAGCCCGAATCAACAGAGGATGACGTTCCACGTTCGATAGAGGGAGCTGTTCTCTCAATTGGCGATAAGGCAGACACTATTGCCGGAATGTTTTCTCTGGGACTTGTTCCAAGCGGATCGAAGGATCCATTCGCGCTTCGTAGGCAGGCTAATGCAATCGTCAAGGTGATCGCAGAAAAGAAGCTGCCTTTGCGGCTCACTGAGTTGATGAGCGATGCCCGGAGCGGCTACCAGAAATCCGAGGCGGAGAAGAAGTTTGTCAGCGCCGAAAAGTTCGAAGAGAACGTTCGAACATTCTTCCGCGAGCGCCTGGAGTTTTATTTGCGTGAAGTGTGTGGCTACTCGTATGACGTGGTGAAGGCAGTGCTGGGCGCCGACGCAGAAGATGTGGTCGGTGCGGTGCAGCGGGCGGAAGCGGTCAAGCAAGTGATGCACATGCCTGAGTTCGTCGCCATCGGTGCGGCCTGCAAACGGATACGGAATATTCTGAGGCAGGCGGATGAGAAGGGAATTACCCCAGCCGATAAAATTGAAAGTTTGAGCGGTTCGGCGGACGAAGAAAAGAAGCTGATTTCGTATCTCGAGCGAGAGGGACCGCATGTCGAAGCATGCCGCGAGAAGGGCGAATACCTCGAAGCACTGCGCCTGCTATCCACTGCCCGGGAACCGGTAGATCATTTCTTCGATAAAGTAATGGTCATGGTTGAGGACGAGCGCGTACGAGCCAATCGACTGGCGCTGCTCCGGATGTTACTGAAAGAGTTTTCGTCGATCGCGGATTTTTCAGAGATCGTCACGGAAGCGAAAGAAAGCGCCGCGTAAATCATGGGGCTGGAAGGCAAAATTACAGTACTGCTTGCCGGGTTTGCCCTGGCGGTTTTGCCCGCGTTGAGTTCGTCATTTTCGCCGCTCCCCGCTGAAAGTGTCCGATTGAAAACGCTACTTGAATCGTTCTCGTATTTTGAGGGCGAGTGGGAGTGCGCGGGCAAGTTCGATTCCTCCGGCAAGACGATCGAAGCGCACGAGCACTTTGCGGCAGATCTGGACGGAACGTGGCTCTTCTCGCGACATGACGACAAGCCTCCTTTCAAATACCACGCGCAAGCAGAATGGGGCTGGGATCCGGGACGGAAAGGTTTTGTCATGCTCGTGCAGGATTCGTCAGGCGGCGCGCGTGAGTTCCATTCGGAAGGATGGGATTCCGGGAAGTTACAGTGGGACGGAGACGCTATAGGAAACAGTTCCGCGCCCAGTCAACGTTTCGCATTTGAACGGCTCGATGATCGCCACTTCAAAGTGAGCTATTTCACTCGCAAGGGTGGTGACTGGTCCAGGATGGACTCGAGTACGTGCAGTAAAGAGTAAAATCTCATAGAAGAAGGACTCATATATATGGCGACGATCACTCTCCCCGAAGCAGAAGTGAAGGAAACCAAAGCCACGAACAAAGCGTCCGCAACTAAGTACGTGTACTCGTTTGGCGGCGGCAAGGCCGACGGCAACGGAAAGATGAAAGACGTGTTGGGCGGCAAGGGCGCAGGGCTGGCAGAAATGACGAACGCCGGACTGCCCGTGCCTCCGGGATTCACGATCCAGACCGAAGCATGTCGGGAGTACATGCGGACGGCGACCACGTCGAAGGAAGTCGAGCGGCAAATGGACGAGGCCCTGGCCAAGTTGGAAGCGCTGCAGGGACAGCAACTGGGCACGGGCGAGAATCCCTTGCTGGTGAGCGTGCGATCGGGCGCAAAATTTTCCATGCCCGGCATGATGGACACGATTCTGAACCTGGGCCTCAACGACAAGAGCGTCGAAGCGCTCGCCAAGCGCAGCAATAATCCGAGATTCGCGGCTGATTCTTACCGTCGTCTAATTCAGATGTTCGGCAACGTTGTGCTCGATATCGAGAAGGCGGCGTTTGACGAAGTATTCGACGCCAAGAAGAAGCAGCGCAAGACCAAGCTCGACACCGACCTCATTGCGAAGGACCTTCAGGAAGTGATTGTCGAGTACAAGAAGGTCGTCAAGAAGCATGCCAAGCGCGACTTCCCGCAGGATCCGCGGGAACAACTGGTACTCGCCCGTGACGCCGTTTTTCGTTCCTGGCAGAACGATCGAGCTAAGCACTACCGTCGCATGAACAATATCGACGACATGCTGGGTACCGCGGTCAATGTCCAGGCCATGGTATTCGGGAACCTTGGCGACACGAGCGGATCAGGCGTGGGCTTTACGCGGAATCCCGCGATTGGCACCAAAGAATTCTACGGTGAATTCCTGATGAACGCGCAGGGGGAAGATGTGGTCTCCGGCGTTCGCACCCCGGTCCCAATTCTAAAACTGCATGAGATTTTGCCGGAAGCGTACAACCAGCTGCGCGAGATCACCACTCGGCTGGAACAGCACTACAAGGACGTTCAGGACTTCGAGTTCACCGTACAAGACGGCAAGCTATACATGCTGCAAACGCGCAACGGCAAGCGCACGGGTCTGGCCGCAGTTCGGATTGCGATTCAGATGGTCGATGAGGGTTTGATCACTAAAGACGAAGCGATCTTCCGGGTTGATCCGAATCAACTTTATGACTTCCTCGTTCCGCGTCTGGATGAGAAGAGCACGAAGGTGGAAGTTCTCGCAACGGGACTGCCGGCATCTCCCGGAGCAGCCGTGGGACAGATTGTGTTCACCGCCGACGAAGCTGTCAGGATGGCGGGACACGAGACGGAGAAGAAGCCTGTGATTCTGGTGCGTGCCGAAACGACGCCGGAAGACATTCACGGCATGGAAGTTGCGAAGGGCATTTTGACTTCTCGCGGTGGCATGACCAGCCACGCCGCAGTGGTGACACGAGGCATGGGCAAATGCTGCGTGGCGGGAGCAGGGGACATTGATGTCAACGAAAAGACCCGCGAAATGAAGGTGAAGGGGCAGACCTTCAAAGAGGGCGATTGGATCTCGCTCGACGGAACTACAGGCCGCGTGATCAAGGGAAAATTGAACACGCTTGATCCGTCACCGGATGACCCGGAGTTGCAGAAGTTCATGAACTGGGCTGATCCGTATCGCAAGATGAAGGTTCGTGCGAATGCTGATATTCCGCGAGATGCGATTCAGGCTCGGACATTCGGAGCCGAGGGAATCGGGCTCTGCCGTACGGAGCATATGTTCTTCGGCGAGAAAAAGATCGGCCCAATGCGCGAGATGATTCTCGCGGACAATGAGAAAGGCCGCCGCGCGGCGCTAAAGAAGCTTCTGCCTCTGCAACGCCAAGATTTCGCTGGTGTCTTCAAGGCGATGGACGGCTTGCCGGTGACGATCCGCACGCTGGATCCGCCGCTGCACGAGTTCCTGCCACGCCGTGAAGAGTTGATGGTCGATATCGCGCTTCTGTCGTCCTATAACGCGAAGCAGAAAAAAGAGCTCCTTGCGAAATACAAGGACTACAGCGTAAAGGGAGCCGGTGACTTAAAGAAGGCGCTGCCCACTCTCCTTGCCCGGGTCGAGCAGTTGCATGAGTTCAACCCCATGCTCGGGCATCGTGGTTGTCGCCTTGGCATCACGTATCCAGAGATCACCGAAATGCAGGCACGAGCCATCTTCGAAGCGGCTGTGGATTGCACGAAGAAGGGAATCAAAGTACTCCCCGAAGTGATGATTCCGCTGGTCGCCACGGTGAAGGAAATGGCGAACCAGGGTGCAATCGTTCGTCGCGTGGCCGATGAAGTGTTCAAAGAGAAGGGAATGAAGGTCGACTACATGGTCGGGACGATGATTGAGTTGCCGCGGGCTGCACTGGTGGCAGACGAGATCGCCAAGGAAGCGGAATTCTTCTCGTTTGGTACCAACGACCTGACGCAGACTACCTTCGGCTTCTCGCGCGATGACGTCAACAAGGTGCTGCCGACGTATCTGGCCGAAGGCATTTTGAAGCAGGATCCGTTCGCAGCGCTCGATCAGGAAGGCGTTGGACAGCTGGTCAAAATGGCGACCGAGCGTGGACGCAAGACGCGTCCGAATCTCAAGGTAGGAATCTGCGGCGAACACGGCGGCGAGCCGTCATCCGTGGAATTCTGCTACCGGACCGGACTAAACTACGTTTCGTGCTCACCCTTCCGCGTTCTGACTGCTCGTTTGGCGGCAGCGCAAGCGGCAGCAGCTGAGACGCTGAAAGTCGAGGGCGGAAGGACGAAGTAGGTTTAAACGTTCGAACGACGTGAAGAAAAAATTGTGCGGCTTGAGCGCTTGTAGAATCGCTCAAGCCGCATTTCTTTTGGAGATCGTCGGCTTGATTTCCTGGCCAATCATCGGTTGCAGGCGCGGTTGCGCAAACTTGTGCTCGGTATGATCGGCCGATGGATGTTCAACTCGAGACAGACGCCCCTCGCTGGCTAAGTGCTCATAGGCTTCGGGCCATTCCGCAATCTTCTCGTTCGTTTCAGTCCAGTGAGCATACGCTGCTTCGTCGCACCAGTGAAACAGGCGGGGCATCACTTTTGCATGAGCACCGGAACCGCGGAAGGTCTTCATTGCGCGTTCATCGTCCCAGGCGGTGAGCGTCCAAAATGTGCGATGGCGATCAACCAGTAAACGACCGCCACGAAAGCCTTCCGCTCTCGCTACCTGACGATTGGTATGGAAGGTTTGCCAGACGAAGGCTGGCAGATGCCACAGGCGGCGAACTCGCAGGCGTGTTACCGACACCAACATATCTTTGCGAGGATCTTAGAATATTTTATTCGACGCGGCTCAGTGCCGCTACTGCACTTTTTGTAACCGCGCGATCAATTTCTGCGCGAGATTCTCTTCGGATTCCGACCACAAGAGCCGCCCACTTGCCCGTGTATTCTTCTCTGCCTTCACGGTGAACTCAACCAGTTTGGCGACGTTATCACGGACTTTGCTTTGGGTTTCTTCTGTGAGCTCAACATTTTCCTGGAGGAACGGAGAATCGAGGCCAAAGTCGATCTGGATGTGACCTGTTTCTTGGCTGGTCCCCTCCTCGAAGTCTTCCCCCTGAATAATGAACTTCACCTGGCAAGGTATTAGCTTCCACTGACCTTGATCTTCGGGACTCCACAGATCCCAATACGCTTCGAAGACGAATGCGAAGTCATCGTGAATCAGGTCCGCGACAATAACCATCGATTCTTCCGGTGTGATGCCGGGAGCGAAGCGACGTTCCAGGATGCTGGGTTCGCTCCATGAAACGGGTTGCACAGCGACATAGGTGATGCCCGGACGAATCTCAGAAAAAGGAAATTGCTGCAGGACCGCCAAGGCATGCGGCAGCATCGCGGGTCCATTGAAATCCGGAAACCACAAGCTCAAGTTAAGGGAATCTGGCATAAGAGTGAGGCGATTCGCCCTTCACTATTGTAATGCGGATAAGCTCGACGAATCGAGAGCTGTGTTTTCGATCGGTCGTCAGTCCGCTGGCAAAGCGGTGGTAGGCTCATCCGAATCGAAGAACCCGTCGCCATCGAAAGGTTCTGCAGTTCCGGAAGGAGGAATCGGAATCGTTGCTTTCAATTGGGTTCCGTCCAGATTCGATTCAATTTCAAGAAACCCGCCCAGTTCTTTCAGCCGTTCCCGAATCCCTGCCAAACCGACACCGACATTCCCAGTCTTCCAGAATCGATCGAGAACTTCGCGCGGAACTCCCATTCCGAAATCCTTGACGATTAGAGTGACCTTGGCGCCGTCCGCGAGGACGCGAACTTCCACGGCACGGCTGCCCGAGTGCCGATGAACATTTGTCAAAGCCTCTTGCATGATCCGAAACAGGGCTGTTTCCGTGCGGCGCGGCAGACGATGGACATGATCCGGGAGACAAAGGAGGGTTGCGATTCCACTCCGTCGGCCAAATCCTTCGACGTACCACTTCGCGGCAGACGCAAAACCTGCTTCGTCTAGCAAGGGTGGATGCAATAGGTGCGAGAGAGTTCGAGTATCGGAAATCGAGCGATCCACAAGGGTACGGGCATCCCGCAGGTGCGACGAGTCCAGTTTGGTTTCCTGGGCCAACATGTCAAGGCTGATTTTGGCAGCGGTAAGATCCTGGCCAAGGCTGTCATGGAGTTCCCGGGCCAGACGTCGTCGCTCCTCGTCTTGCACGCGCAGCAATTTCACGGAAAGTCTGCGTAGGGCAGCAGTGCGCTGTTCCACAAGAGACTCGAGAGCATCGTGGGCGCGCTGTAAAGCGAGCTCGGCGATCTCCCGCTCGCGTAGGTGGTCGCGCACTTCATATTGTCGGCGTCGTGCCAGCAAGGCACTCCGGACTGCGCTTATTAATGTCACCGGGCGCAAGGGTCGTTCCAGTAGAGTGACGTTGCCGAGGGGAGCGCGGGATCGCACGGCCGACTCGGTAGAGGCCGTGCTCATACCGCTTCCGGTGAGGACGAGAATCGGAAAATCAGACCAACGGGGCTGGGTTGACAGCTTTTGCGCCAGAGCCCCGATGGCGTCCTGCTGTAGAACCTCTTCCGTAATGATTGCAGCTGCAGCGTCCTCGTTGAGAGCCACCCCGAATTCCTGAAGTCCGGAGAACGATCGGATAGCTATAGACGACTGGCGCAGAACCCTTTCAATCAGGGCTCCGTCTTTGCCAAAAGGAGCGAAGACCAAGACCGGCAGATCGCTTGCGCTGACCTCAGTCATTCAACGGGCCTTTCCCGATCAAGGGAGCGAGTGAAGTAGGACTACCAGAAAGAATGCCCTGGAAATCGGACAGCGGAGCACCAACTCGTATGGTTTCCGGTCCAAGACGAAGTTCGCGGATTGAGCGCTCGTGCCCGCCACTTCGTTTCTTCATCATCGAAATGGCCTGGCGCACTTCTCCATGCGCCTCGAAATATCGGAGAACCAGGATGTTGTCGGCGAGGTAGCTCACGTCAATCGGGGTATGCATCGCACTTCCTACGAGCCCCATCTGCGCAAGCACCATAAGCGTCACGACTCCGCAGTTGTTTAAATAGGTCAACAACTCGTGAAGATGAAGTGCGAGATATTGTTCACCGGGCATGGCCTGCAGAAAGCCATTCAAGCTGTCGATGAGCACAGCCCGAACCCCATCTTTTTCGACGGATCGCCGGACCAAATTAACGAATTCGCCGGGAGACACCTCAGCTGGATCCAGGTGTTCAATCCGAACTCTGCCGGAATCGATCAACGGAGCCAAGTCCATCCCCAAGCCCTTGGCACGGTTCATTAGAGTGCCAACAGTTTCCTCAAAAATGAATGCGACCACGCTCTCGTCGCGTTCCGCTGCGGTGGTTAGCCAGCGGAGGGCGATCGTTGTCTTGCCGCAGCCGGCCGGTCCGATCAGCAGCGTACTGGTGCCGCGATCAAGTCCGCCTCCAGCGAGGGCATCGAGTTCCCTGATGCCGCTGCGAGCGGCGCTCTTGTCTTCCTGAGGGCCATCGTATTCAGCAGCTACGAGGCGAGGGAAGACGACGACGCCACCGCTGCGAATAATGTAGTCGTGATAGCCTTCGCGGAACGCGCATCCGCGCAATTTTGTGACTTCAATTCGGCGCATGGTCTTCCCATATTCGCGTGGAACTCGGCTCATCGAAATCACGCCATGAACAATGCTGTGCAATTCAAGGTCGGCATACCGACTGCTGCGGTCATCCAGCAACATCACAGTGCAGTTCTCCGGTGCGTACTCCTTCAAGGAAAGAACTTGGCGGCGGTAACGGAGAGGATCCTTGGCGAGCATGCGGACTTCGGAGAGCGCATCGATGACCAGCCGGGTCGGACGCCGACGATCGACTTCCGCCATGATGGTCTGCACACGATCGTTGAGTTCTACCTCCGCGGGGTGGAATACGGTGTATTGCCCCTCGGGCTTAAGGTCCTGCTCACTGGGCCGGACTTCGAATACGGCAGAGTCGTCGATGTCAAGGCCGTGGACCTTCGCTACGGTGTTTAATTCATCCCGCGACTCGGAGAGAGTGACGTACAGAACTCGTTCGCCTTTCTTGAGTCCCTCGTTTACAAACTGCAGGGCTAAGTTAGTCTTGCCGGTACCGGGTTCTCCTTCGACAAGATAAAAGTGACCGATCGGCAGACCGCCCCCAAGAACGTCGTCGAGGCCTGCACAGCCGGAGCTACATCGAGTGATTGTCGGAGCCTCTTGTTGCTCAAGCATGTGTTTGCGAGTTTTCGAATCCTTTCTTGAATGATCGTGCATGAAACTCTCGTCGCGACTGCCGAAGACAATTAGAAAAGTACGAGAAGCACACCTATTTTTTGGAAAACGCATCCTTTGGTAAATACATTGGTTTCTGTAGCTAAGGGGCATTTTGGCACTCGTTTTTAAGGGTGACAAACACTTTGATCTAGAGGGGAAAAGACTGGAGGATTGAACAGGCAGACATTCAAAATTCAAACCGGTGAGGACGAGCGATCGCCTCCGCGATGAGCTTTGACAGTGTCCCACACGGCTGTTAACATCGATGATTCGTCGAAGAGTTCGAGGACCTTCCTGCCTCACATCGTCCCCGTCGTCTAGCCTGGCCTAGGACATCGCCCTTTCACGGCGGTAACACGGGTTCAAATCCCGTCGGGGACGCCAAACCTAATCAATGAGTTACCGGGATTTCCCCAGAAACTCGCGGTACAACGACGGTACAACTTGGTTTCGAGCGGATCATGCCGACTACCTTGCTTTGTGCCGCTCGCTTCTGCGGACTCAGGGCCTGTGTGTAGGTGTCCAACGTCATCTTTGCTGTTGAGTGCCGCAACAGCTCCTGTACCACCTTGACATCCTCCCCGTTGCCCTTGAGCAACGTAGAAAACGTGTGGCGAAATGTGTGCCACGACACCTTCTTGTTGATCCCCAGTTTTCGAGCTGAGGGTTGAATGTAGTCGCGCATTACCGTGCTCAGCCAGACTGGCTGTTTCCCACGCTTGGCTCCAGCGCGGTTGGCATCGGTGGCCCATACATAATCGGACGGCTTCTTGTATGGGGTCACTTCATACCAGGACAACAGATCATGAGCTATATACTCGTCAATCGGCATCAGCTTTCTCGATGCCTCCGTTTTGACCGGGCCTACGTGCTGGTCAACCAGCGACCGAGTCACGCTTACATGGAGCTTCTTGAAATCGAAATCCTCCCATTTCAGCCCGGCCAGTTCGCCCCGGCGTAGTCCCGACGGCATGTCGAGAAACACCATCGCCTTTTCCCGAATCCCCAGTACCCCCAGCAGCAGATGCATCTCTTCAACTTCGAGAATGTCAGGTGTTCGCTCACGCTTTGCAGAAACACGAACACCAGAACCCTTGCCAGCACCTGCGATTGGATTGCGGTGAGTGAACTCCCACCGTATTGCATGATTGAAAACGCTGCCCATCGCGTCACGGATTTTTTCTCTTGTGCCACCTGCAAGAAGTTTGCGCCTGCCAAACTTGCTCGTGACAAGTGACTTAAGCCATTGCTCCACCGCAACGGTTTTGATAGCCCGGAGTTCGAGTTTTCCCCAATGAGGCAGCACCCAGCGATTCAGAACCAGCGTCTTCCGGTTGCGGGTCGAATATGCTTTGCCGTCCCGGCCGCAATCAGCAAGTTCATGAATTTTGTAGTGCTCCACAGCCTCAGTCATAGTGATTGACGTCAACTCTGTCGGGCCATCGGTATTGATGTTTAGCCGCAGTCCAGCTAACAAATCCTGCAGCTTCTTACTGTTTTCGGGATAGTCCTTGACGGGTCCGATGGTTTTCTTGCGCTCGCGTGAAATGCCGTCCGCGCCTTTGTGCAGCCAGCGAAACTGCCATCTTTCTACCCCATCTTTGCGAATTATTGTTTGGAGACACCCATTCTGATAACGCGCCAGCATTCATTTGCTCCTTGAATTCTGGCAGCGGTCGCAATCCGAATTTACCCCAATGGGCGTCGGGGAGTCTAGTTCACGGCGAATGTCATTTTCCGCAGATCCTGGTAACCAACAGGCTGGGCCCCGAGCGGATCGTGATCCGGCGCAAAAACATCTTGCACGTGACGGAAACGAATTCTCGATCCCTTTATTCACTTATCGACCGCTACACGCGAGGCCATGTTGTGACGCGCCCGACGGCCTGCAATTACCTGCGACCGAAGCCAATCATCCAACTCAGAGAGATAAAAATGCCAGCGCTTCCGATCAGACCCCACCGGGTGAGCCGGAAGTGACCCTTCACGAGCCTTGCGGAGTACAGTTTTCGGGTGCATGTTAAGAAAGCGAGCAGCGTGTTCCTGACTGACGGGCGCCTCTCGAAGCGAGTGTGACCGCTCACTTGGGGTGATCAGATTGGGCTGGGCTGACATAAAGACCTCCTTCTCCACAACCGCGGTCCGTCCGCTTCGTTGAGTTCGCGCGGACGGACAGTGCTAGCGAATTTGATCGATTCTTTCAGCCGTGTCCAACAACTTCTCGTCCGCGTGATATTCCTGCCGGGAATATCAGACAGCGGCAAACCGATTTGTCACCTCACATTTCGTTGAGCAAATCATTTCGCGGATGCGGAGTGGTCGTTTCAGAAAAACTGAGTCAAGCAGACCACGACACACTCATCTGCCTCATCGGCAGGCACTTGGACGCAGACTTGGGAAAACATGTATACGCGTCCGCCAGCACAACGGCATCTCAGGGCCATCTAAAGAAGACGCCCTCCGTGTAGCGGTGTCCGAGTCACCTTTGCCGACCAATCACTTTCCGAGGAAAATTCCTTACCGCGAGTATCGGGCCGAGAAGCGCGATTTACTTGGCCGCGACGCCATGTTCGGCTGTTATTCCTCCCAGGAATATCACGCGGACGAGAAGTTGTTGGACATCGCGATTGAGCCAAGTTACGTTTGCGCCATAAGCAGCCGATTTGAAGTGCTGCGAGAGGTACAAATGACACGTTGGTCCCGAGTCCATTTCATCCGCCAAATCCAGTCCCGTCTTCGGTCGAAGTGGGCGCGTTCAACCGCCGTTCTTGTCACCCTTCTTCTGGTCATCCCTGTGGCCGCGCTGGCGCAAGGTTCACCGTTCGACACCGGCTTTACCGCCATCCAAAGCCTTTTCACCGGCACGATTGCAAAGGTTGCAAGTCTGGTTGCGATAGTGATCGGCGGCTACGGCTTCGCCCACGGCGAACCTGGTGCGAAAAAGGCACTCGCCGGTGTTGCTGCGGGAACGGGCATTGCCGTCCTCGCCGTGAATGTCCTGAGTTGGCTCTGGGGCGTATAGCGCTCTTCAGAGCCACCTTCGACCAACGCTTAAACGAGGAAGTTATGCCAGACAAACCGCAGCAGAAGCACCGCACAAATCGAGTCTTCAAGAGCCTGCATAAGCCTCTCACGTACTTGGGCGTTGAGCGTACGCTGTTCTACTTCGTTTGTGTTGGTGCAGTGGGTGCCTTCAATCTCTTCAATTCCATCTTGGCGGGAATAGCCGTATTCATTGGGGGTTTTCTCTTCGGACATTGGGTAACGAACAGCGATCCGGCATTTCTCCAAATCCTGGCCAAGTCCGAACGCTACAACGTGCGCTATGACGCCGCGAAACAACGAGTCCCCCACGTGGAGGTGGTGTGATGCTCCGTTTCGACAAAGTCATCAAGCCGTGGAAAGAGAGCGCAGCTCTCAACGACCACATAAATCTCTACGGCTTCTGGAACGAGACGACCTTTCTTACGAAAAGCGGAGACCTCGGCATCGTCCTCAGTATTTCTGGCGTGGATTATGAAAGCCTCGACCGCTCAGAACAGGAGTATGCGGTGAAGCGGCTGGAATCAGCACTCAAAGCGTTTGGCTCAGGCTTCCACGTTTATCAATACCTCTTCAAATCGAATCGCCCAGACATACCATTCGCGAGCTATGACAACCCGATCGTGGAGGCAGCTATCGACCAACGACGGAAGTTCTTTGAGGCCAAGCGAGACCATCTTTACCAAGTTGAGATCTTCTACTGCGTCCTTCTCGAAGGCACTAGGTCGAAGACCGGCGTCGGAACAGCTCTGGCCCGCCTCCTAAAAGATCCAAAGGGCGCGATTGGCGAACTCAAATCGCAGTTCACCAACGACAGCATGAAGGCGCTATTGCGTACGCATATCGAGCGCGATCTTCAACGGCTCGACCAGCACGTGCAGGCATTCGCTCGGCAGCTTGCGGATTTCATGCAAATCGAGGTCTTGAATCAGCAGGACCAGTTCAGGTTTTTCCGCCGATTGCTGAACTATGACGACTGGCGTATTGCCGGCCGGCCGCAGTCCACACAGTTTATCGACTATCAGGTGATCAACTCCGACATCGAGGCGGAGCGCGATCATCTGCGCGTAGGAGATCACATTGTCCGCGTGCTGACGATGAAAGAGGCCATCACAGAGACGCGGCCCCTGGTGCTCGACGCACTGCTGAAGATTCCGGCCAACTTCTACGTGGTCACGGAGTGGACACCGCTACCGGCGGACAAAGCCCGCAAAGAAGTCAACAAACGACGCCGTCACTTCAATATGTCGAAGACGGGTTTCGTTTCTCAGATGGGCAACAACACCACGCAGACGAATCCTCGCGATGTGCTGGTGGATGAGTCCAAGCAGGCCGACATTGAAAATCTTGGTGATTGCCTGCGCGTCCTTGGTGACGGTCAATCGCTTGGCGATTTCTCGCTCACGATTGTGCTGTATGGCCAATCACGGACAGAACTCGATCGACTCGTGGCCCAGTTTACTGCCGTCTTCACCAACGCAGACGGCAATCTGTTCGCGGAAAGCTACAACCAGCTCAATGCCTATTTCGCCACTGTGCCGGGCAACTATGCAATGAACCTTCGCCAAATGTATCTGCTGAACACAAACTATGCCGACCTGTCTTTTCTCTTTACGATCCTGCCCGGAGAAAAGACGAACGCGCATCTCGGTACGGAGTACCTGGCTGCGCTCGAAACCGAGAACAGCACGCCATACTTTCTGAACCTACATAACGGTGAAGTTGCCCATACGTTGATTCTCGGTATGACGGGGAGCGGAAACTCCTTCCTCCGCAGATATGCACCCCAGCGCTTGCCACCAAAGCAAATGGACTTTTGGCTGTCAGCCTGATGTGTCGTCTTGAAAATGGCAGTCGGTTCGGCGTCACCGTTCACAGCACAGAGTCTCCGTGCCGTCTTCGTCACAAATGTGTCTCTTTCCGTGACCTACTAACGGACGGGTTCGGAGTCAACCTAACAGCCGCAGGCTAACGTCAAGGCACTTTCGCGGCATAAACGATGATTCCCTACGGGCTGCCCCTCATTTATTCCACGGTTACCTATGACACCGCGCCTTCAGTGCGGCCGTTCCTATTGCCTCTCTCGCCCCCGCCGCGGGGTCACTTCAAACAAAAGAGGCACATTATGACGACGAAGACTCTCAGCAAATCCGACCTGGCGCAGTTCACTGGCAGTGACAACTGGTACCGCCATTCGATCAACCGCAATGTTCTTTACACCGACGGCGCGCAGCACGTTGCCGAGCACGGCGGAGCGTATTGGCTTCTGGACGAAATCGCGATCATTCAGCCCTACAACAAGGCTGTCGCCGCCGAGGAATTTCAAGTCTGGAAGCTCGCCGTACGTCCCGACCGAACCGCTTCGCTTACGTGCGACGATGGCGATGGCAACATCGTGTTCACCAAGGAGATCGAGCACACGGATTTCCCGCTGGATGAAATCACGCTTTATTTCGCTAACAACGTGATCCATCTGCCAAGCGAGTATTGACCAGCGGTTAAGTCCGCGCCGGCCGCCATCGCTGGCGCGGGTTTTCACCGACCTGATGACGAACAGGCTGCACTTCGCCGGTTCATTCGTAAAACGAACTGTTATCGACGCGCAGTTGTTGAACTTCTAGCTTAAGGGGCGATGAGATATTTGCGACAAGTTCACAGGTTAGAGGATAGCTATCGTCCACGCGCACGCCATCGCCGCGGCTGAAATCCCCATCCGAGCCATACTGCAACTCGCAGTCTACGAATCCTTTGGCCTTAAAAACCAGCGTATCCGAGTCCATCAATTTAATGTGGAGATCCTCGATCTCAGCTCCGTGGACCGTATGATGTGTGGCGATCTCGTCGAGTGCGTCTACAGAAGTGGACATGAGTTCTTCAGTAACAGCGTCCCTGACGTGGGATTCCAGTTCGGTGAGCACTTGCTGCCGGCACTCATCTATCGTTTCAAACAGTGAAATGAAAAACTCAAGGGATTGATTGGCGAGCTCTTTGGCAGCCGTTTTCCGCGTGCCAAAAGTGGATTCTGTGATGTGAGTGTGTTCATTGAAGCGCTTGATCAGTTGAGTAAATTCGGTGATGGTTTCTTCAACATCAACAAGCAGAGTACCCTGGACGAAGTCGTCCAGCAGTCCGGCCTGTACTGCATACTTAACTCGCTGCGCTCTCGTAATCGTGGGCGTGCCGTCTTTGTTAAATTCCGGTTGGTACCAACCACACGCCTTAATGCTTTCGTTGGGCGCCAAATCCGACAACAGAATTCTGCTGAGTTCTCGCAGGCCGGTGGCAAAATTATTTAGGCGCAGCGGATTGTCGAGTTGCTCAAAGCTCTTCAGTGCCGCTGCGAAAACATCTCGTTGGAACTGGCTCGTGAGGCGCTTGGATACACGTCCAGTTTTGGATAACTTCCCCACGCTCCTATTTTATCGCCGCCAAACGCGAGCAACGCTGGGCTATGGGCGCGCCATGAGGCGGCCAGAGCAAAGATAGCCTCGACCGTCATCCAGCCGATCGTGATGACTTGTATCCAGATGATGCGTCGAACGACGTTCTGAGAGTCGGACAGCGCGGGCGAAGACATAGACCCATTATGAAGGCTAAGCATCTATTTGCCAGTCGATCTAGGTTGCGCTCCGGATGAGCGGCTGGTCTCCCTCTAGACCATAAGATGCCCGTTGAACTGTGCGCGGCGAGCGCCAAACGTGGTTGGAGGTGATCTGCCTTCGGCGTCATGCGAATTCTGCTTGACAAGTTCTTATATTTCTGCAAGTATCGAAATATGGCGAGACTCCAAAACAGGAAAGTCTTGGATCAGATCCCCAAGTATGCGGACATGCTGTCCGCCATGGGGACCGAGCCGCGCCTGCGGATCATGCAACTTCTTCTTTCCGCGCATCCCGACGGGCTTGTGGTCGGTGATATTCAGGAGGAACTGGATATCCCGAATTCGACACTTTCCCACCACCTCGAAAAGCTGAAAAACGAGGACCTTGTGCGTGTCCAGCGAGAGAGCACTTTTCTTCGGTACACCGCGAATTCCGAAGCACTGCAAGAGCTGTTGAGTTTTCTATATTCCGAGTGCTGCACTCGAAATAAGGCAATTAGACCTGAAGAGATCGTGCAAATCACCAAATAGGAGACCGGATCATGAGCAACGCAGACATAAAAGAAGTGGTCAAGGAAAGATACGGACAGGCAGCCTTGCGTGTGAAGAGTGGCGGCACCGCATCCTGTTGCGGTCCCACCCCTGGTGCCAACAGCGCGTGCGGATGCGGTGATCCGATCACGGCTAACCTGTATGATTCGACGCAAGCTGGGCAGATTCCCGAAGAAGCACTTCTTGCGTCGCTGGGATGCGGGAACCCCACGGCTTTGGCGCAGCTCAATCGCGGCGAGACGGTACTTGATCTTGGTTCCGGCGGCGGCATTGATGTCCTGCTCTCTGCAAAGCGGGTGGGCCCTACCGGTAAAGCTTACGGTCTCGACATGACGGATGAAATGCTCGCCCTGGCCAACGAGAACAAGCGTAAGGCAGGCGTCAACAACATCGAATTCTTGAAAGGCGAGATCGAGCATATTCCTCTTCCTGACAATTCCGTGGACGTGATCATCTCCAACTGCGTGATCAATCTCTCCGCAGACAAAGATCGAGTGTTGAGGGAAGCCTTTCGTGTCCTGAAGCCAGGTGGTCGCTTCGCGGTATCTGACGTTGTCACTCGCGGCGAAATGTTGCCCGAGATCCGAAAAAGCGTCCTCCTCTGGGTTGGGTGCGTTGCTGGAGCGCTCGAAGAAAATGAATACCGCACCAAGCTGGTTGCCGCCGGATTTGAACAGGTCGACGTTGAGCCTACCCGCGTCTACAAGGCCGAAGACGCGCGCGCGTTCCTGTCGGAACAAGGCATGGACGTGGAGACGCTTGCTCCACAGGTGGACGGGAAATTCATGAGCGCATTTATTCGCGCAGTGAAGCCCAGCAGCGCAAAGGCGTGTTGCGGTCCGACGTGCTGCAATTAGGGCTAGGAACTTCCGGTTCTGTAGGTCTTCTGCGCTGCCGCGGTTGACAGGATTCGAGACAAGTCCTACTTGTCGCCGGCATCGAAACGATAACCTGCTCCTCGCACCGTTTTCAGATGAAGGGGATTCTCGGGGTCACGTTCTATCTTTTCCCGTATTCGACGAACATAAACATCCACCGAGCGCGGGGTCACGTATCCCCCATCACGCCAAACGGAATCCAGCAGTTGATTCCGGGTAAAGACGCGGCCTATGTGACGGGTGAAGTGTTCCAGCATTCGGAACTCCGTTGCCGTGGTGGGGCGGTCCTTTCCCCGAACTCTGAGTGTCATCGCTGAGGGATCGATCTCAATTTCGCCTACGCGAACGGGATTGTGCGCTGGAGAGTCAAAGCGACGAAGCACGGCCTTGATCCTCGCTACCAGTTCGCGTGGGCTGAAAGGCTTCGAAACATAGTCATCAGCGCCCAAATCTAACCCCAAGATGCGATCCGCCTCGCTGCTCTTCGCTGTCAGAAAAACAACAGGAGTGGCAGCCAACGATGGCACCTCGCGAATTGTTCGGCAAAGCTCAAATCCGTCCTTCCCAGGAACCATAACATCGAGAAGAAAAAGGGATGGCCGTACTTGTTCTGCTTCTTCGATAACCGCACGACCGTTTGAGAAGGCGGTAGTGGCAAAGCCCGCTGTTTCCAAATGGTGCTGGACCAAACGGCAAATGTCGCGATCATCTTCAACGACAAAAATGCTCTGTTTAGCCATAGCTCTCCGGGGTTGCTGGCTCGACCGAGCTTGCGTGCCCTGCACATTACTTTCTCTCTTGGCCATGAAATATCAGTCGGCTTGCCAATGTCAGAAAGGTTGTGAAACCCGTGGAAATGAGAGTGAATCGGTTCAGGCCGCTTTCAATTAGGAGCACCGCGGAAAACACAGCCATGAACATCTGCGCCAGTCCCAGGCCTAATCGCACTCCGGCGTGAAACGGAGCCTTGGCCCGCCAATAAGATAATGGGCCATTCCGTAGATTGCTCAGTTCTCCTAGGAAACTTCCCATGCCTGCGCCCTAGTTGCAAAGTTTCTTCACGGTACTTTCACTAGTCTGGTGCAGCCACAAACTGCGCCTCAAGCACAGTGCCAGTTGGAGTTGCGCTACCCTGGATTGCGATGGTGTAGGAGTCTCCCTCGAGTTGCCTCACCAGCGTCATGGCAGCGTTAGTCTCCGACGTCACGTGATACTCCGGGCCGAGTTGATTCTTGAGCCATTGAAAGTACACTCGGTCGTCCAATCTCGTCTCAATCTCCCAGCTGGCGCGGATACTGGATGTATCTCGAACCGGCCCCGTCTCGCGGAGCAACGAGCCATCGCTCGGCACGGTTCGATGCTTCACTTCCTCGATCTCGCGCACTGATTCGTGTCGGTCTGTGCATGCCACCAGGCAGACAGTTGCCAAAAGACAGAGCGACAGCGAACGGTAGCGGCTGGGACCGATCATGTCCCGGAACGTTGCGCAATTTGTGTAGACACCAATTCTTTGTCGATGCGGCTGGCTATTTCATCGCGCACCCGCCGGAAGACAGCCAGTTTTTCATCGTGCGAACCGACGACGGCTGCAGGGTCGTCGAAGCTCCAGTGCAAGAATTTGAAGGTTCGGGGGAAAATAGGGCAACGCTCTTTTGCGTTGTCGCAGACCGTCACGATGTATGGAACGTACTGCCCCAGAAAACTCACAACATCTTTCGACTTTTGGTGCGAAATATCGATTCCAATTTCGTTCATGGCTTCGATGGCAAGGGGGTTCAGCCCCTTGGGTTCGATTCCCGCGCTCAGGGGTTCAAAGTAATCTCCCGCGACATGCCGGAGATAGCCTTCCGCCATTTGGCTGCGAGCAGAATTTCCTGTACAGAGAAACAGGACTTTCGGTTTCGACGACTGCATGTTCCTAACCTCCGTGGTCACGCCATAGAGTGACCAGCATCACAATGCAAAACGTAGAAGATGCTATCATATGTGTATACGGTTATGCGAATATACCAATTGAGAGACAACCGCCATGATAAAAGTCCAAGTATTTGACCCGGCTATGTGCTGCTCCACAGGAGTTTGTGGTCCCGCTATCGACCCTGTCCTTCCGAGGTTTGCAGGTGATCTGGAGTGGCTGAAGAGCAAGGGTGTCGGAGTTGAACGGTACAACCTCGCTCAGGAGGTGGGAGCATTCACCGGCAACCCAATTGTCAAAACGGCACTTAACAGCGGGGGGGCGAAGTGCCTACCTCTTGTGTTGGTGGATGGGGTAATCGTCAGCGAAGCCATCTATCCGACGCGCAAGGTGCTGGCCGGCTTCGTTGGGGTGGACTATGAGCCCGAGCCGGTCGTCGCCGGGAATACGAGCCAGTCTTCCCTGGTATCGATTGGTGGGCCAAGCGAGATCGGCCGACGGTGAAGCATGAAATCGATTGGAAATCCCACAAGAAATCTCATGTTCACGGGCAAGGGCGGTGTGGGTAAGACCTCCATTGCCTGCGCCACTGCCGTGTCTTTGGCTGAAGACGGAAAGCGCGTCCTCCTGGTCAGCACTGATCCGGCTTCGAATCTGGACGAAGTTTTGGAAACAGCACTGGGTATGCACCCCACTCCCATCGGGAAAGTGAAAGGCCTCTTTGCAATGAATGTTGATCCCGAAGAGGCTGCACGGCAATACCGCGAAAGGGTGGTTGGGCCCTATCGCGAGCTTCTTCCGAAATCGGCAGTGGAGAACATCGAAGAGCAACTTTCGGGTGCGTGCACGGTCGAAATTGCTGCTTTTGACGAGTTTGCCAAGTTGCTGGGTGACGCTAGTGCAACAGCCGAGTTCGACCATGTGATCTTCGATACCGCTCCCACTGGGCATACTCTTCGACTGCTGCAACTGCCTGCGGCTTGGACGGGATTCATCGACTCGAACGTTGGTGGAACTTCGTGTCTCGGTCCACTCGCAGGCCTGCAGGCGCAGCGTGAGCTCTATGAGAAAACACTCAACTCACTATCGGACGCAACGACAACCACCATCTTCCTGGTCAGTCGTCCGGAGCACTCCGCTCTTGCCGAGGCTGAACGGACCCACAATGAGCTTGATGCGCTAGGTTTAAAGAATCAGAAGTTGATCCTGAATGGTATTTTTCAGGCTTACGCGAAGGACGACTCCATCGCAATTGCTCTGGAGAGGAGGGGGCGAGAGGCGCTTGCAGAAATTCCGAATGGTCTGGAAACGCTCGCAAGAATCGAAGTACCGTTGGTCGCGCAGTCGCTCATCGGAGTCGGTGCACTTCGCCAGTTGGGCGAAGGGCGTCTTGATGTGCGAAAAGCAGCACTCCACGCGCGAGCTGAAATGAACCTTCCGCCGTCGTTTGCAGCCCTGGTGCCCGATCTGATCGCGCGGCGCAAAGGCGTCATCATGACTATGGGCAAGGGCGGGGTGGGAAAGACTACGGTCGCAGCTGCTTTAGCTGTTGAACTCGCAAGCAGCGGGCATAACGTCCTCTTGACCACGACCGATCCCGCTGCGCACCTTCATCTGGCTCTGAGCGCAGACATTCCCGGTCTTCGTGTTTCGCGCATTGACCCGGTTGCTGAAACACGCGCCTACACACAGGAAGTGATGGCGGAATCTGGGCGAGATCTCGACGAAAAAGGCAAGGCGTTGCTCGAAGAGGATCTGCGCTCTCCATGTACGGAGGAGATTGCGGTATTCCGCGCTTTCGCGCGTAGCGTTGACGAGGGAAATCATGGTTTCGTAGTGATAGACACTGCCCCGACAGGACATACCTTGCTGCTACTCGATGCGGCCGAAGCGTATCACCGGGACGTTGCCCGAAATCTCAGCTACATTCCAGACAGCGTCCGCAGGTTGCTGCCTCAATTGCGTAACCCGGATTTCACGCGGATTATCGTTGTGACGTTGCCGGAAGCCACGCCTGTACACGAGGCGGCGCGCCTTCAAGCTGATCTGAATCGGGCGGGCATCACGCCCTATGCTTGGGTGATAAACCAGAGCTTCTGTGCGACCGGTACGCACGATCCTGTTCTGGCCGAACGCGGGGCTCTGGAATTGCGCTACATTGCTGAAGTGCGGGACAAACTCGCAGCGAGGCTAGCTCTCATTCCATGGCAGGCCGTACCGCCCATTGGAGAGGAAGGCCTGCAGCGGCTATTTGTGGAGACAGTAACCACATGAATCAGAGGTTCGACGAATGAAGGAACTCGAACAATACTTCAAGGCTTTAGCAGATCGAAACAGGTTGCGCATACTAAACCTGCTGCTCCATGGCGAACTATGTGTTTGTGATATCCAGTTTGTCTTGGAGGCATCGCAGCCGAATGTATCGCGACATCTCGCGTATTTGAAGAACTCGGGGCTGGTACTCGATCGGCGAGATGGTTTCCGAATCTTCTATCGACTGGCTGAGCCAAAACAGGGCTTAAAGAAGAAGGTCTTCGACTTTCTGCAGGATACCTACAAGAGCGAGGAAAACCTGCAGGATGACACACGCCGGTTGAAGGAGGCCATTCAAGAGGGTTCCTGCACTGTAAGTGAGTGGAAGCCGTATTCAGCAGTTGGCGCGGGAAAACCCGTGCCCAGTCGCCCGTAGCACTTAAGGAACCTACAACATCACGAGGATCAGATAGTGAGCAAAGTTTCGTCACGCCTCGGTTTTCTGGATCGATATCTTACCGCCTGGATCTTCGCCGCAATGGCCGTTGGCGTCATTGCTGGTTGGCTGTACCCCGGCATCGTTCCGTTTCTCAATAAATTCAGTGTGGGTACCACGTCGATCCCAATCGCTGTCGGCCTGATTGTGATGATGTACCCACCATTCACCAAGGTGAAATACGAGCGGTTGCACGAGGTCTTCCGCAACAAGCGCGTGCTCGGCCTTTCCTTGGTGCAGAACTGGATCGTGGGCCCCCTCCTCATGTTCGTGCTGGCCGTCGTCTTCCTTCGCGGCTACCCCGAATACATGGCCGGGTTGATCATGATCGGGCTGGCCCGCTGCATCGCCATGGTCATTGTGTGGAACGAGTTGGCCAAGGGCGACACCGAGTATGCTGCTGGCTTGGTGGCTTTCAACTCATTGTTTCAGGTGTTCTTCTTTTCGGTGTACGCGTGGGTCTTCATCACAGTCTTGCCGGCCAAGCTCGGTCTGCATAGCGCGATCGTTAACGTATCCATAGGCGAGATTGCAAAGAGCGTCTTCATTTATCTCGGCGTTCCGTTCCTTGCGGGCTTTCTCACTCGCACCGTGCTGATCCGCGCGAAGGGCCGCGAGTGGTACGACCACAACTTCGTTCCGCGTGTGAGCCCACTGACTCTAATTGCTCTGTTATTCACGATTATGGTCATGTTCTCGCTGAAGGGCGGCTACATCGTTCGGTTGCCGCTCGATGTGGTTCGAATCGCCGTCCCGCTGCTGATCTATTTCGTCGTGATGTTCTTGGTGTCCTTCTACATGGGGAAGAAGCTCGGCGCCGACTACTCAAAGACTGCCACCCTCGCATTCACCGCAGCCTCGAACAACTTCGAATTGGCGATCGCAGTCGCCGTAGCGGTCTTTGGTATCAACTCGGGAGCTGCATTCGCGGCGGTCATCGGCCCACTGGTCGAGGTTCCCGTCATGATCGCACTGGTGAATGTTTCACTCTTCTTCCAGCGCCGCTACTTCAAAGAAACGCTGGGCGCCTTGAGCTTAATGAACACCTCTGAATCAGCCATTAACGAGACATGACGTCGGTCCTGAATCCCGATGCTGTCGCTGCCATCTGGCCGAATGGAGTAACGTTATGCACTGTTATGAATGCTTGAAAAACAACGTGACTCGCGAGGCGGTCGGTCTTTGCCATCACTGTTCCGCTGCGCTGTGCGCGGAACACATCTATGTGGTCGACGATCCGGTTACTGGTAGTGTTCCGCTTGTACGAACGGTAGTTCTTCCCAAGCAGGCTAGGCTGTTGCTGTGTGGCACCTGCAAAGCGGCGCTAGAGCAACCTAGGTCGGGCCACGCGGAATACGTAGGAATCGAGCACTAGGAATCGCTAGATGACAATGACTAGACATCAAAGAGTTCTCTTCCTCTGCACAGGCAATTCGGCTCGCAGCCAAATGGCGGAGGGGTTGCTACGGCATATCGCTGGCGATCAGTACGAGGTATTTAGCGCGGGTACGCGTCCCGTCGGCCTCAATCCGAAGGCCGTCACGGCGATGTCCGAGATCGGAATCAACATCGCAGGAAGCCGCTCGAAGTCGGTAGATGAATTCGCTGGCCAGCAGTTCGACTACGTCTTCACGGTCTGCGACAACGCAAAGGAATCGTGTCCCGTATTTCCTGGTCGCGGAAAAAGGCTGCACGAGAGCTTTGAGGACCCTGCGGCTGCCCCGGAGGATCGGCAGTTCATAGTCTTTCGAGAAGTGCGGGATCAAATTGCTGAACGACTGCGCAGGTTTGTTCGCGAGGAATCTTAGGTCGGTCGGTAACATTTCCAGAACCGCGACTGAACGTTTAAGAATCGTGCCGTTTGTGAGTTCAAGGATTCGGCACTCCTCGATCGGTGGCGATCCACCAAAACTCGCGGTACAAGAACGGTACAACCCGACTGTTCCTTCATGTTCTCAGTGGTTCCTTACAGGGCGTTGCAGTGCGACCGCTGCCTTGTAATTACAACGTGATCCAGGTTGTCAGCGCCCTTTCACGGCGCAAACGCGGGTTCAAATCCCGCCGGGGACGCCAAATCAATACCTTACAGGGAAACTATCTACTCTCTGTTTAACAAGAGGGGCGCTTGTGAAGGTAAACACGAAAAGCTGCGTCTACTAAGGTCGCATCTCCCGTCAGCCCCGCTCAGAAAATCTGGCCTTGCTATCATAGGCGCGTGTCTAGTGCCACAATCCTCGCTCTAATCGTCGTGTTTTTCCTCACGAGCGTGATCAGCGTTGTGACCGGCAGTACTTCTCTTATCACGGTTCCTGTGATGATTGCTTTGGGTATTGAAGCCCACGTTGCGATTGCAACCAACATGCTTGCTTTGACCTTTATGAGCTTTGGTGGCTCCTTGCCGTTTATGGGGAAAGGAGTCCTCAGCCGGAGCCGCTTGCTGCCCTCGATCTTTCTCACGATCGTTGGCTCTGGCTTGGGTGCATTGTTGTTGCTAACCGTGCCGCTCAAAGCCTTGCAAGTGATCATCGCCGTAGCGATGATTGCCGTGGCCGTCTTCTCCCTGCTGAACAAAAACCTGGGACAGGCAAGCCACGATGCTCCCGCATCACGGGTCGGAGCGCTTACTGGCTATGCTGCCACCTTCCTTTTAGCAGTCTACGGTGGCTTCTTTAGCGGCGGTTACGTCACCATGCTTACTGCCGCTTTTGTTGTGTTCTTCGGTATGACCTTCCTGCAAGCCGTGGCCACTACAAAGGTAATCAACCTGTTTTCTTCAGGGATTGCGACAGTCGTGTTTATCTGGCGCGACGTTGTGGATTTAAAGCTCGGTATCATCCTTGGCATCGCCATGTTTCTGGGTGCTTTACTGGGAGGCCGCATCGCCCTGCTCCTGAGCACAGTCTGGCTGCGACGGATCTTCATTGCGGCAGTGCTTGGCCTTGCAGCCAAGATGCTGTTGCCCTTGCATTAGGAATGGCCCGTGACTCAGGAACTGATACCTCGATTGTCAGCTCACGAAGGGCTTATGTCGGTTGTGTCTCCCGTATGGTGATCCTCGATCTGAAAATGAAGAAAGTCATGGATTGCTTTCAGCGCATCGGGATTTGTCGTCTTAATGCGCACTCGGCCACCGTCGGGGAGCTCTTCGAAGCTGTAAGAAATCTCCGTGCGTTTCTCCTTCATCACAGGAACGCCGGGCGGCACCTCGTCGTGGACGAACATGGGTATGGAAAAGTCGCCGTTCGAGAACATCGTGGCAATATGCGTCAGATGGGACCGGATTGCCTGCATGTTTTGGGAATCCTTGCTGTCGCTGACGGTTACTTCGATAGCTCCACCGTCCGCGTACAGGCGAAAATGATGAGTGGTCTTGTCATGCGGGAATCCCATTGCCTCATCGCCGTGTTTTTCCACGTCGGCCTGATGCTGCGAAGCCTCTTTCATATGCTCTTTGTGCATGGGGCAAGACTGCATGTCCTGCGCTGCTAATTGCAGCCCACAAAGTAGAAGAAATGCGACTACTGTTTTCATGATCTCCCCTTCCTCCGAAATCGATTTGGTGCAACGCCAGAGTTTTTCAGCGCTTCACTGAGCGAGTGCAGCAAGTGCGATTTCTGCCCTGGACCTGCCCGCTGAATTCGCTGCTCCCAATCGGACAACACCTTCTCTAGATATTGTTTCGTGCGCCTTAAGGCCTCAATGTCTGCCTCGATTCCCTTAAGCTTATCTTGGGCAAGCTGGTACACGCGGCGGCACGGGGCGCCTCCCGCATCACGAGTCCTCAGGACTTCAGCCAGTTCTGCAAGGGTGAATCCGATCCGAAGCGCTCTTTGCACAACCAGCACTCGCTCCACCGCGTTCGCGGGATAGATTCGGTAACCAGACTGTGTTCGCGACGCCCGAGGGAGGACCCCGATCTTTTCATAGTATCGAATTGTGTCTGGACTCACTCCCGTCGCCTTCGCCAGGGCGCCGGACCGAAGAGCTTTGGAACCGCTGCTTTGCACCATGAGGAGTATGAACCCTGGAATGCATTCCAGAGTCAAGGCATTTTTGTGGGTCAACTCGGAGCGGAGATCGCGAATATGTGTCTCGGGCGCGACATTGCCCGAGATTCAGTGACCGATGGGGTGTGATGAATGCCGTTGACTTTGATGGGCATCTTTTGCTGTACTTGTGTTGTTAACCACGGTGAAGGAGTTCACCGCCAACCGCTGTCCCATTCTTAAGCCGGAACAGCTGATGACTCCTGACAAGCGGATTGTTTTGTCACGGAATCATAGTGCCGGCAACGATCCGCAGAAACTAGTCGAGGTGGCGCTTCATGGAGAACGTGTGGGTAATGGCCGCTGTTTGGGTCGGCCTCGCCTTGATCGCGACGCTTGTTGCCATCTGGTTCCGGATCTCCACTGCCCTGAGTGAAATTGTCGTCGGCACTGTAGCGCAGTTGGTGATCGGTGCGCTTTTCGTGCACGCTGAACTTGGCGGGAAGACGAGCTGGATTAGTTTTCTCGCCGGGACGGGTGCGATTGTCCTTACGTTTCTGGCCGGTGCCGAACTCGATCCGCAAATATTCCGGACGAAATGGAAAGAAGCCACAGTTGTTGGACTCGTGGGCTTTTTCGGACCGTTTTTTGGGTGCACAGCAGTCGCCCACTACATCTTGCATTGGTCGGGACGATCGAGTTGGCTGGCGGGTGTTGCGCTTTCGACTACCTCCGTGGCAGTGGTCTATGCCGTGATGTTGGAACTGGGTTTTAACGTCACGGATTTCGGAAAGGCGGTGCTTGCCGCCTGCTTCATCAACGATCTCGGAACCGTGATTGCGCTGGGGCTGATCTTTTCGCCTTTCACGTTGAAGACGTTAGTCTTCATAGGAGTGAGCGTCATGGTCTTCGCGGTTCTCCCCTTTCTCACACCCCGATTCTTCAAGAAGTATGGAGGACGAGTCTCCGAGCTGGAGGCGAAGTACATACTGTTTCTACTATTCGCAATGGGGGGACTGGCGGTCTGGTCCGGCAGCGAAGCGGTCTTGCCAGCCTACATCATCGGCATGGTCCTGGCGGGAACTGTGGGAAAGGACCACAGTCTCATAAGGCGTCTGCGCACCTTGACCTTCGGATTGCTCACGCCGTTTTACTTCATTCGGGCGGGATCGTTTGTATCCGTGCCTGCTTTAATCGCGGCACCGCTCGTATTTACTGCGTTGTTCTTCGCCAAGATGCTGTCGAAAGTGATTCCGCTGTACCCCACAGTGAAGGCATTTGACTACAAGAAGGAAGAGGGACTGTACTTCACATTGATGATGTCTACCGGCCTGACATTTGGAACTATTTCCGCGCTGTTCGGGCTGAATCACGGTGTCATCACCCAGGCGCAGTATTCGTATTTGGTCGCCACGGTGATCGGGAGTGCCGTGATACCCACTATTATCGCCAACGCTTGGTTCATGCCGAGGCACTTGCTGGCCCGCAAGCCAAAGGAAGAGTCGGTGTTACCGCAGCCTGTAAGCGAAAACGCAAACTAGGAGGGACCATGACGGGAAAACGACAGAACGCGTATTTTCGGAAGCTGCTGGTGGGCTACGACGGGTCTCCACAGTCGGAAAAAGCAGTGGATGTGGCCTTCTCATTGGCAGAGTGTCTGGACGCGACGGTACTGATCTTAGCGGTTGCACGGCCCCCGGAACCGTCGACTTCGGTCGAATTAGAAGCCGTACTGGACAACGCCAAGGAACACTTTGAAGAAGGATTCAAGAAGCTCATGGAAAAAGCCGGTGGGCGCGACCTCCACGTGAAGACCGACATGGCGGTGGGCCATCCGGCAGAACAAATCATTCACCGGGCTGAGGTGGACGGTATTGACCTTATCGTTTTGGGTCGCCGGGGACGATCCAGCATTTCCAGGATCATGTTAGGTTCGGTGTCCGAGCGAGCTTTGAGATACGCGCACTGTCCAGTGATGGTCGTTCACTAATTGGCCAGCGGGGTATGCCCTTTGAAGCGGAGCACAACGAATGAAGATCGACGATGCAGCTCCACCAAAGGGTGTGTGATCAAGAAGGAAGAGTCTTGAAGATTGTCATCATTACTGATTTGCATGGGAACTGCGAAGCTCTGCGGTACCTGCCGGAGACATACGACGAACTCTGGGTGCTGGGAGATTTAGTCAACTACGGACCCGACCCTGCTGCAATCGTTGATTTTGTGAAAGCCAAGAGCGCCGTCACGGTGCGCGGCAACCACGATCATTCCATCGGCTACGACGTAGATCCACGCTGTGGGGCACGCTTTCAAAAGATGGCGGAGACCACTCGTCAGTACACCGCTTCCGTGTTGAACAAGAGCCAGAAGGAATTCTTGCGGGAGTTGCCACTTCACGTTGAGCTTCGGAGGCAGGACCAGCGCTTTTATCTCTGCCATGCGAAACCATCCGATCCTCTATACGGATATTCTCCTGAGGATTCCGACGACTGGAATCGCGAAGTAGATAGCGTCCCAGCAGATGTGTTGCTTGTAGGGCATACGCACGCTCCGTTCATACGACGGATTGGGGATCGTGTGGTGGTCAATCCCGGTAGCCTCGGTCAGCCGAAAACCGGCAAACCGGAGGCATGCTACGCGGTTTGGCAGGATGGCACTTTTGAACTGAAGTCATTTTCTTATCCCGTGGACGAGACTGTGGGGAAACTACAAGCTTTATCGTTTCCCCAAGATGTAGAGAAAGACTTGATCACCGTACTCCGGACTGGTTCTGTTTGATGAACTCATACAACTCATACAAAGGAGACTTATGTCGACGATAAAAAGTATTGACGCGCTGGAAATTCTGGACTCGCGTGGAAATCCGACGATTCAAGTGAGCTTGACGCTGGAAAGTGGGGCGACGGGTGTAGCCAAAGTACCCTCGGGGGCTTCAACCGGAAAACACGAGGCTGTGGAACTCCGTGATGGCGACAAAGGCCGCTATAACGGGAAAGGTGCTTTGAAGGCCGTTCATAACGTTATCAGTGTCATCCAACCCGCCGTGAAAGGACTCAACGCGGCAGACCAGAAATCGCTGGATGAAAAACTGATCGCGCTCGACGGGACACCGAATAAATCCATACTCGGGGCGAACGCCATGCTCGGGGTGTCGATCGCGGCAGCCAAGGCTGATGCGGCAGAGAAGAAAATACCTCTTTATCGTCAGTTTGTCCCGCGCGACGAGTATCTGTTACCTGTGCCCCAGCTAAACGTACTCAACGGCGGAAGGCACGCTGACAACAATGTGGACTTTCAGGAATTCATGATCGTCCCGGCCGGCGCGCCCAGCTTCAGCGAGGCGCTGCGAGCGGCAGCGGAAACCTTTCACGCGTTGAAAGAGGTTTTGCACCAGAAAGGCTATGAAACCAGCGTTGGTGATGAAGGCGGTTTTGCGCCGCGTCTGCGATCGAATGAAGAGCCGATGGAACTGATATCCGCGGCGGTGCAGAAGGCCGGCTACAAACTCGGCAAGGATGTCGGCATCAACCTAGATCCAGCCGCGAGCGAATTCTATGAGGATGGCCAGTATATATTTCGCAAGTCCGACAAGTCGCACAAGAGTTCCAATGACATGATTTCCCTGTGGACCGATTGGCTTAAGAAGTATCCCGCACTGTTCTCCCTCGAAGACGGGCTTGCCGAGGACGATTGGGCCGGTTGGAAGAAACTGACTTCCACACTCGGGGGACAGGTGCAACTGGTGGCCGATGACATCTTTGTCACCAATCCTGAGATCTTTGCCAAAGGTATCAAGGAAGGAGTAGGCAATTCGATTCTGATCAAACTGAATCAGATCGGAACCGTGACCGAAACGATGCGCTGCATAGAGATGGCGAAACAGAACAATTACACGGCTGTCGTGTCCCACCGTTCGGGTGAAACGGACGACACGACGATCGCCGATTTCTGTGTCGCCACGGGTGTTGGTCAGCTAAAGACCGGCTCAGCGTGCCGCGGTGAAAGGATTGCCAAGTACAACCGGCTGCTGGAAATCGAAAAAGAGCTCGGGCGAAGCGCGAAGTATGCTGGCCGCTCTGCCTATGCGAGATGGAGAAAGTGAGGAGATTTGAATGTCGTAGTGTCGCTCAAGCCGCGCTGGACTGGCAGGTGCGGTCGTGTCTCAATGGGCGCATTGGCAAGGGATAACATGATGCCGGAATCTATCTTTGACCGTGAAGACGAAAGACAGGCCATTAGGCAGCGCCTCGCGAAGAGGCGCCCCTTCCTTATTCATGGGCCCACTGGTGTTGGCAAGACTCTGCTGTTGCGCAGCTTGCTGCCGGAATTCCCGACAGTCCTTTACTGTGAAGATTCCGCCACCACACACGTGGTGTTTCGCAGTCTAGCGAATAGCTTGCTACGCCTCCGCAGCCCACGCGTGCGGGCCGCCTTTCGGAACGAGGAAGCCATCAAGACAAAATCGGCGGTCTCCCTGAAAGGAATTGTGATGGATGCCTTAAATGAGGGGCAATACGCGATTGTCTTGGACCACCTCGTGCATCCTTCACACTCCTTCGCGTCAGCTGTTCGCGAAATGATGAGCTGGGGATCGACGCCCGTAAATGCGGTAGCTCTCTCAAGTCACATGGAGGACACCGGCTTTCTCCAGCCTCTTTACTCAGACCGTACCCAGAAATGCGAAATCCGAAACTTTGAGAAGTCGGTGGCAGAGCAGTTCGCTCGCGAGGTGGTCAGACGCACAAATCTTACGGCATCGAACATGAATGAATTTCTCGACAAGATCCTGCAGTTCAGCGAGGGAAACCCAGGAGCAATTGTGGCGCTGGTGGAGACGGCGAAGCACCCAAAATATCGTTCGGAAGAACACATCAAAATCAGCCCACTCTACATCGACTTTCGCATGAATTGGAGAGTCGCTGGATGATTCGCGATGCATGGCCCGCTGACGCACGTCGGGCCGGTTCTTTGTAAGACGGAGTTCGGATACTACAGGTGATGTGACACGATGCCCGAAGGATCGGCAAATTCGCTCAACTCTAATCATGAGCGCCGGTTGAGCGTGACCTGTCGCTACATCGATAAGCTGCTCGCCGATATGGAGAGCATATTGAGTGTTTCCTCATCCAGGCTCGCGTTCCCGCAGTACATTCCCGATCTCACTTCTGCCCAGCGGCGCGTGGTCGAGGACTACATCGGCCGTATCCGGGCGCAGTTGATTCGGGTGCTGGATGGGCAAAAAATCGAACGACCGTCGGCCGATATTCCTGTGGGACGGTCGCTCCATTCGACGCTTACGTTCGTAGACATCGCGGTTGAGGAGTTGAAGCCTGAATACATGCGCGGCTACGGCGAAGTCCCACCCGAAGCCGCGGTCGAATTAAACGGCATCGCCGGGGAACTCCAAGGTCTCGTGAGACAACTGGATCATTATCTAATGCGTGGCACGGGTGAGAACCTGCAGCAGCGGCTTGAGAGGTTGGAGCAAACGGGGGACGAGGTACCTCTCCTCCGGAAGCTGGAGACGGTCATCACCGAACACGGGCTGGTGGAATTTCGGTCCACGTTGTCGATGATTCTCGATCGGCTTGAGGACAATAGTTTCGAAATCGCAATGTTTGGTCGAGTCAGTTCCGGCAAGTCGTCATTGCTGAATGCGATCCTCGAAACCGACGTGCTTCCGGTCGGAGTGACTCCCATTACTGCGGTTCCGACGCGGCTTGCCTATGCCGAATCGCCCTCGGTCAACGTCTGGTTTGCCAACCGCTCACCCGAGCGATATGAGATTTCCCTACTACCAGAATTCGTGGCCGAGCAGCTCAATCCAGGCAATGAGAAACACGTAACGAGAATCGTGGTCGAGCTTGGCTCAGCTCGTCTTCGGGATGGCATTACTTTTGTGGATACGCCCGGACTTGGATCGTTGGCCACTCGCGGAGCTGCTGAGACGCTTGCCTACCTTCCACGCTGCGACCTGGGCGTGGTTCTGATTGATGCCGGATCGACACTAACACCGGACGATCTTCAGACCATCCAGATTCTCTATGACGCGGCGATTCCTGCGACGGTCTGCTGAGTAAAGCCGATCTGCTCACCGCGCAAGAGCGGTCGCGCGTGATCGAATATGTGAAGGACCACATCAGGAAGGAACTGAACGTTGATCTAGCGATACATGCCGTCAGCGTCGTTCGTGAAAGCAAGGAGTTGCTCACCCGCTGGTTCGCAGATGACATCGCG
>CAWCCE010000019.1:0-10815 GCA_963793945.1 uncultured Acidobacteriota bacterium
CCCTTATCAGGGGTGCGCTCTAGCCACCTGAGCTACAGGCCCGGTTTTCACCGAAAGCTTTCCCGGAGCTCAATGCGTTGAGCCACGAGCACAGAGCTATGAGCGAACCAAAATCCGATCGCTCCAAGCTCGAAGCTCGTCGCTCGCAGCTCGATTATTTTTTCGAGGACAAGGTTGAACGTGCGCCCCAGCTAAGCCGGGGCTGACCATCATGCGAACGAAAGACACAGCAAGCTATGCCTTTATTGATTCGAATCGATGATTCGAATCGTTAGATTCAAGAAAGAGAGGTCCGAAACGAGGCTCCCGAACCAGATCACAGGTTGCAATCCGGAACGGGGTACATGGCAACATCCCACGCGCTCTCGATCGCTTGCGCGAAAGAGTGCTCCAAAGGAGCGGGCGTGAGTGCCATGACGTTCTCTCTTAGAAAGGAGGTGATCCAGCCGCAGGTTCTCCTACGGCTACCTTGTTACGACTTCACCCCAATCATGAGCTGTACCTTGGATGGCTGCCTCCTTGCGGTTAGCACACCAGCTTCTAGTACGGCCCACTTTCGTGATGTGACGGGCGGTGTGTACAAGGCCCGGGAACGTATTCACCGCGGCGTTCTGATCCGCGATTACTAGCGATTCCAGCTTCATGGAGTCGAGTTGCAGACTCCAATCCGAACTGAGGCCGGCTTTTTCCGATTAGCTCCCCCTCACGGGTTTGCGACGGTTTGTACCGACCATTGTAGCACGTGTGTAGCCCTGGACATAAAGGCCATGAGGACTTGACGTCATCCCCACCTTCCTCCTCGTTATCCGAGGCAGTTTCACTAGAGTGCCCAGCTTGACCTGATGGCAACTAGGGATAAGGGTTGCGCTCGTTGCGGGACTTAACCCAACATCTCACGACACGAGCTGACGACAGCCATGCAGCACCTCCGCAGCGGCCTTTTAAGGGGCGCCGATATTTCTACCGGATTCCACTGCGCTTCGAGCCCAGGTAAGGTTCTTCGCGTTGCGTCGAATTGAACCACATGCTCCACCGCTTGTGCGGGCCCCCGTCAATTCCTTTGAGTTTCAGCCTTGCGACCGTACTCCCCAGGCGGATTGCTTATCGCGTTAGCTGCGGCACAGCAGGATTGGGTACCTGCTACACCAAGCAATCATCGTTTAGGGCTAGGACTACCAGGGTATCTAATCCTGTTTGCTCCCCTAGCTTTCGCGCCTCAGCGTCAGTTATGGTCCAGTGCGCCGCTTTCGCCACAGGTGTTCCTCCCGATATCTACGCATTTCACCGCTACACCGGGAATTCCACGCACCTCTCCCACACTCCAGCACCACAGTTTCGCCTGCAGGCTCCGAGTTAAGCCCGGAGATTTCACAAGTGACTTGTGGCACCGCCTACGCGCCCTTTACGCCCAATAATTCCGAACAACGCTCGCACCCTCTGTATTACCGCGGCTGCTGGCACAGAGTTAGCCGGTGCTTCTTCCACCAGTACCGTCATTATCGTCTTGGTCGAAAGGAGTTTACGCCCCAAGGGGCTTCATCCTCCACGCGGCGTTGCTGCGTCAGGGTTTCCCCCATTGCGCAAAATTCCCCACTGCTGCCTCCCGTAGGAGTCTGGACCGTGTTTCAGTTCCAGTGTGTCCGTGCGCCCTCTCAGGCCGGATACCGATCTTCGCCTTGGTGGGCCGTTACCCCGCCAACTAGCTAATCAGCCGCGACCCCCTCTCCAAGCGCATTGCTGCTTTGATCTCGCGATGTTATGCGGTATTAGCCCCGGTTTCCCGGAGTTATTCCCCACTCGGAGGTAGGTTAGTCACGTGTTACTCACCCGGTCGCCACTTTACTCATGGATTGCTCCACTTTCTCGTTCGACTTGCATGTGTTAGGCACGCCGCCAGCGTTGATTCTGAGCCAGGATCAAACTCTCGTTTGAAACCTGTTCGCCCACCGACGGGTAGAAGGTGGGCTGCCAACTCCATCGCTCGAAAGTGATGTGATGGCGACCACTGCAGCCTCTGCTAAGAAGCACAGTGGCCTATCTTGTGAGATCGTTTCAGACTAATGCCTGAATCCGCTCTCTCACGACTGGCACGTTCAACCGAGTTGTCAAAGACCGAATCGCCTTCCGCCTGAGCGGCGCGCCTTCAGTTCTAGACGGACTCACCACAGGGATGAATCCGGCTGTCCTCGAAACCTTACAAACATACGTGGCGCTTACAACCCTGTCAACCTGCACATCCCACAGCATTTCCACTTGTTTTCCACATGCGGAGACTGCTCAGAACGGGGCGAATTGGGGAGCTGAAAAGCTCATTCCAGCGCGCAACAGTATGGCCTTCCGCTTTGACTTTGCAAAGACACCGATTTCTCGGCGCACGCCGAAGCGGAAGACAGAAAATTGAGAAAAGAACTTACTTTTGGAGGTCCTTGCTTTGAAGGTACCCTTCAGAAACCTACTCGTGTTTCCGAATCAAGTCCCGTGGCCGGGACGATTTGAGAACTCTACATTCTCTGAATGCTTTGATGCCGGACGGACGCGAGAGATTCAACAAATACGACCGGCTGCCACACTTCTGCTCTCGGTGAATTGTTTATACCAGATGAATCTGGAAAAGCGCAAGGGGGAATTTGAAAAATGCGGGGGATTACCAAAATGGTCCCGTAGAACGCGCAAAATATGGGCATCGTGACACTGGTCACCGCCTCGGAGCCCGGAAGTCGCCGAAGATCATCGAGCGCGATTGCGGAAACCGCGTCGGGCCGACGCGAAGCCGCGCAATAATGAAGCCCACGGCGCAACCCGTGGGGGCGCGGACAAGAGATCGGAAGCCACGGAGGATCGTTAGAACTGTGTCCCACACCTCTGGCAACATCCTGCTTCACATAATCTTCTCCACGCACGGTCGGCGCCCATGGATCAAACCGGGTTTCCGCACGGACCTGTTCGCCTATCTCGGTGGCATCGTGCGTGCGATGGGCGGGATAGCATTGATAATCAACGGCACCACTGACCACGTTCACATGCTGGTGCGGATTCGGCCAGCTCAGTCTTCTGCACAGATCGCGCGTGTAGTAAAGGCTAATTCATCGCTGTGGGTTCACGAGAAGTGGGATTCAAAGTTCGCATGGCAGACCGGCTACGGTGTGTTCAGCGTGAGCGAATCGAATGTCCCGGCGATCACGAAATATATTGCCGGGCAGGAAGAGCATCACCAAAAACACTCGTTTCAAGAAGAGTTCCTTGCGTTCCTCAAGAAGAACAACGTGGCTTATGACGAGCGCTACATCTGGGATTAGTCTCTTTCGCCCCTCCGGGGCTTGCTTAAGTTTTGTGGCGGTACCCCACGGCTTGCGCCGTGGGCTGCATTCTTTCGCCGCTTCGCGGCTGACGTATCGTTGCGTATCGCCGCTGAAGCGTATGTCTGCAGCGCGATCAAGCTCGATCGAAAATCCCCACTTCCGGCAACTTCGGCCGGAAATGGCTCACCCCGTTTCTTTCTGATCGTGACTGGTGAGCGGGCCATGATGATTCAGCCCCGTCCGGCTGCAAGCAGCGAATTCCCTTTTGAGCCTGTGCCGCTGCAGGCGGGCACGGGGTCCTTCGACTCCGGAGCGCGATTCTAAAAGCGAATCGCACTCCTGCGCTCAGGATGACAAATCTGGGGAGGATTCGGATTGCGCCGTGGGCTGCGTTCTTTCGCCGCTACGCGGCTGCTCCCTGCTCGCTTCGCAGCGTTCTTGGTCAAGCCGTGCGACCTCGTCAACATGGTCTGAAGTGCGCGGCTGGGCGCGATCGCGTCCGATCGAAATCCCCACTTCCGGCAACTTCGGCCGGAAATGGGGCACCCGTTTCTTTGTGATTGTGACTGGTGGACGGACCATGATGACTCAGGCCCGTCCGACTGCAAGCAGCGAATTTCCCTTTTGAGCCTGTGCCGGTGCAGGCGTGCACGGGGTCCTTCGACTCCGGAGCGCGATTCTAAAGGCGAATCGCGCTCCTTCGCTCAGGATGACAAGACGGAGGCGACGTGCAACATCACGACAAGAGTGAAGAGGGCCGTGCGGCATCAGCGCTTCAGCAAGTGCCAGGCTTCCTTGTACTCTTCGTACTTTGCGT
This sequence comes from uncultured Acidobacteriota bacterium, assembly GCA_963793945.1. Taxonomy (GTDB): domain Bacteria; phylum Acidobacteriota; class Terriglobia; order Terriglobales; family Acidobacteriaceae; genus Sulfotelmatobacter. The sequence goes on from CAWCCE010000019.1 coordinate 4,117, forward strand.
GATCGGAGTGCGGGGTCAGGAGGATGTCGGACTGGGCGTTGGTGGCTTTGATGGGGAGGATATACCAAGTGTCGGTGGGGATGACATAGGCGGCGATGAAGTCGATGTCACGGGGCGAGTAAGGGACTCCGTTGGAGTCGAGGTGGCATTTGTAGGAGTTGCCGCGATGGAAGATGGTGCACTTGACCTGGACGCGGCGGAAGCGTCCGCGATAGTCGATGACGAGGTCGTAGGGGGCCGAGTCTCCCCAGGGCTTGGAGACGCGGAATCCGAGCTCGATGGCGCGAGTCGAGAAACGGAGTTCGGCCCATTCGCCGCGCTGTTTGGCGTGACGGATGGAAAGGCCGGGAGATTTCATTTGTATTTCTAAGTGGCAAACTCTTCTGCCTGGATCGAACAACATGCATCCGGGATAAGTGAAATATGGAAGGGTGCCCAAACGCGCCCAGGTCCTTCGTTCGCGCAAAAAGCGCGCGATCTCAGGATGACAAATGGTTTGGGGAATAAAAAAAAGGCGGCCTGATTGGCCGCCTGCTTTTCTTACCCTCTATTTCTAGGATAGCAATTTGGAGGGAGGCAACCGGCAATTTTTCGGAAAATATATTTGGAGTTGATTCAGGGAGTTGCGAAGATTTGTGATCGTAAGGGGGCTTGACAGGATTTTAGCCTTGCTTGGCAGGAACTCTCGATGAGCCGGGGCTGCATTCTTTCGCCGCTTCGCGGGCTCACGTGTCGTTTGCGCGTCACCGCTGACGCGCATGGCTGCGGCGCGATCAGGCTCGATCGGAAATCCCCACTTCCGGCAACTTCGGCCGGAAATGGGGCACCCGACTTCTTTCTCACTCCGCCCTTAGTGCTTCCATCGGATTCACTGACGCCGCGCGATGTGCCGGCAAGTAACTCGCCGCCAGCGCGGACGCTCCCAGCGTGATGGCTACTGTCGCGAGGGTGAATCCGTCCCACGCCTGCGTGCCGAAGAGCAATCCGCGGATCAATGTCGCCGCGCCCAGCGCTCCGACCAGTCCGGCGGCAATGCCGAATCCGATCAGCCACGCCGCTTCCCGAAGCACGAGTTGATAGACGGTCGCGCGCTGTGCTCCCAGCGCCATACGCACGCCGATCTCGCGCGTCCGCTGGCTGACTGAATATGCGATCACGCCGTAAAGCCCGACCACGCTCAGCACCAGCGCCAACACGGCAAAGCTGCCCACCAACCACGTCGATGCTCGATGCAAATACGCGGGCTGCGAGTCGTGAATGCGCTGCTCCATCGTGCTGCTTTCGAACGTGGCGATGCCGGGATCGATCTCCCGCACCGTCGCCGCCATCGCCGGCAACACCGATTGCGCGGCCACCGACGTCCGCGCGACGATCGCAAAAAAGCTGACGGGGTGCTGCTCAAACGGAGCGTATATCGCGCAGCGTGCGTCGGTATCGAGCGGCCCTTCCCGAATGTCCTCGAGGACCCCAATGACCTGCATCTCTTCCTCGGGCTTCGCCCCATCGAAGTTGATGCGCATGCCCACAGGATTTTCCCCGCGGAAATATTGCCGCGCCAGCGCCTGATTGATCAGCGCCACGTGCGGCTTGGTCGACTCCTGCTCTGCGTCGCTGAAGTACCGTCCCAACGCCAGGCGAGCCTGCAACGTTTGGAAGTAGCGGGGAGTCACCAGACGGTACGCCACCTCTTGACGCTCTTTCGGCTTCGGCCTCCCTACCACCACAAAGCTGGTGGTGAAGTCCCCATCGCCCATGGGAAGCTTTTGCGTGATGGCCGCGCTGGTCACGCCTGGCAAGGTTTGCACGCGGTCGAGAATTCGCCGCTCGAGCGCGACAACCTGCGGGTCTTTGGAATAGGTTTCGCGAGGAGGCGACAGCGTCAGCAGCGCAAGATTGTGCGGTTGCAGTCCCGGATCAACTTGCAGCAGTCGATAGAGACTCTTGCCCAGCAGGCCCGCGCCCACTAGTAGCACTGCCGTCGTCGCCAGTTCGACGACTACCAGGTTTGCTCCCACGCGCCGCCAGTGTGTGCCCGAGGACGAGCGTCCGCCTTCCGTCAATCCTGCCCGCATGGCATTGCGCGACAAACTGAAAGCGGGTGTCAACGAGAACACGGCCGCGCAGAAGAGCGTCATCAATCCCGTCAAAATCAGGACGTGCGCATTCAGGCCGATGCCTTGCAGATACGGCATCCCCGCGAGGATCTCCGCTGGAACGAGCCTCGTCATCAGCTGTATCGCACCCGCGGCCGCTACCAGCCCGACCATGCTCGCGATACCGGCCAGCACCATTCCTTCAGTAATAAACTGCCGGAGCAAACGACGCCGCGAGGCGCCGAGGGCTCCGCGCACTGCGACCTCCCGCTTCCGGCTTTGCGTTCGCACGAGTACCAGACTGGCCACGTTGACGCTGGCAATCAACAGCAGCAAACCAGCGCCGCCAAGTAGCGCCAACAAAATCGGTCGGATGTCGCCGACAATCGCCTCGGGCAACGGAACCACACTCGTTCCCTGGCTGTTATTTGAGTCGGGATATTGCAACTCGAGCTGTTTCGCCAGCGCGCTCATTTCGGCTGCGGCCTGCTCCTGAGTGACTCCGTCTTTCATCCGTCCCAGCCCAAACAGCCAATGACATCCCCGGCACGGACCCTCGTCATGTTCGGCGGTCCAGAATTCAGCAGGCGACGCGGGTGCGAAATGAAAGCCGCGCGGAAGCACGCCAACGATCGTGTTGGGATTGCCGTCGAGAGTGACAGTCTGTCCGAGGATGTCCGAGCGGCCGCCATACCGCTTCTGCCAGGTCGCGTAGCTCAGCATCACCGTGCGCGGCGCAGAAGCTTTGTCTTCACCTTCGGCGAAATCACGTCCCAGAATCGGCGTCACGCCGAGTGCACGAAAAAATCCAGCGCTGACGCGGGCACCCGGAGCGAGCTGCGCACCGTCGGGCGTTGCGAGCATGAATCCGTTGTTGTCGTAGACCTCGAGCGACATGAACACTTTGTTTAGCTTCTTGTAGTCGTAGTAATCCGGGAACGACAGGTGAAAGCGGGGACCTAGCGGAATTCTCCCGTAAACAACCATCACCCGCGACGGGTCGCGATAGGGCAACGGCTTGATGAGCGCGGCATCGACAAACGAGAAAACAGCAACCGTCGCACCCATGCCAAGCGTGAGCACAAGCAGTGCTGTGACAGAGAATCCGGGATTCTTTCGTAGTTGCCGCACGCAGTAGCGAAGATCCTGCGACAACGCTTCGAAGAAGGGCACCGCACCCTGGTCGCGATAGGCCTGCCGGGTGGATTCGACTCCGCCCAGCTTGACCAAGGCGGTGCGGCGTGCCTCTTCCGGAGTCATGCCCGCGTGGATGTTATCGGCGATATGCATTTCGAGGTGCGAAGCGATTTCTTCGGAGAATTGCTCGTCATCGCGCGCACCCTGGGAGATCCCCCACAACCGCAGAAACCAGGAACGAAGTTTTCTCATAACGATTCCTCCGTCGGCGAGACGAAACGCGCCACGATCGCGGCAGCTTTCTCCCATCGTCGCGCTTCCTTTTCCACTTGTCGCACTCCAGCGCGCGTCAGCCTGTAGAACCGGGCGCGACGCTTATTGTCGGAGACGCCCCACTCGGCCGAGATGTACCCCTCTTGTTCCAACTTCAACAGTGCCGGATAAAGCGTGCCGTACTGCACGATTAATTGATCGCCACTGATCTGCTCGATGCGGCGCGCGATGCCATACCCATGAAGCGGGCCCATCGATTGCAGTGTTTTCAGGATCATCAGTGCCAGTGTTCCCTGCCAAACGTCGTTATCGCCCATATCTGCTCCTATAGATAACCAATAGGAATCTATCCCTAAGACGTATTGGTTAGCAATAGGTAAGCAGTGCAGATGAAAAAAATAAAAGGCGGCCTGTATGGCCGCCTGTTTTTTCTACCCTCTATTTCTAGGATAGCAATTTCGAGGAGGGCAACCGGAAAGTTTTCGGAAGATATATTTGGAGTCGATTCAGGGAGTTGCGGAGATTTGTGATCGTAAGGGGGCTTGACAGGATTTCGGGGCTGATTGTCAGGGGCTGATTGTCAGGGGCTGATTGTCAGGGGCTGATTGTCAGGAGCTCCTCGATGAGCCGCGGGCGCTTCCGGCATGCACGAGGTCCTTCGACTGCGGTCGCGATTCGAAAACACAAATCGCGCTCCTACGCTCAGGATGACAGAGTTGCGATAGGCTATCGTCGCTTGCGGCGTTTTTCGCGTTTTGGTTTGCTTTTTGGTATTGGATGGTCTGGGTGGCGGCGCTTTTTCCAGGACGGCGAAGTTGATCTTTTTTTCTACGGGATCGATGTGGTCGACGATCACGCGGAGCTGTTGGCCGATGCGGTAGATCTTGCGTGAGTGCTGTCCGATGATTTCGCGCGTGTTTTCGTGAAAGGTGTAGCGGTCGTCGATGAGCGTGTTCAGCGGGACGAGGCCTTCGACGAAGAGGTCGGTGAGTTCGACGAAGAATCCGAATTTGGTGACGCTGGTGATGAGGCCGTCGAAATCTTCTCCGACGCGGTCTTGCATGAACTTCACTTTCTTCCATTCCATGAGCTCGCGTTCGGCGTCGTCGGCGCGGCGTTCAGAGTGGCTGGATTCTTCAGCGATGACGTGAAGTTCTTCGAGCGGGATCGGTCCGGTGAGCGGAGCACGGGATTCGCGATGGGCGGAGTGATCGCGGCGCTTGGACCACGGGGAGGAGCGTCGTCATCCGACTTCCGGTTGTCCGCGCCTGGAAAATCCCCACTTCCGGCGACTTCGGCCGGAAATGGGGCATCCTTCTGAGCGGGTTGCGATCGCAGCACATCTTTCAGGATTCGGTGCACGATCAGATCGGGATAGCGGCGGATCGGGCTCGTGAAGTGCGTATACGTTGGCGCTGCGAGCGCGAAGTGGCCCAGATTTTCTTCGGAGTAACGCGCTTGCTTCAGCGAACGCAACATCAGGTAGCTGAGGATTCGTTCTTCCGGCTTGCCCGCAATTTTTTCAGTGAGCTTCTGATACATGCGCGGCGTGATGTGGACGTCTTTGGGGATTTCGACGTCACGCGTGCGCTTGCCGGTTCCGTAGTTGGAGCGGCGGTCGGCTTTCATCTGGACGCGGTGAATGGGCAATGGACCTACGCCGAGGGAGTATCCGAAGGTCGCGGCGATGACTTCGAAATCGTAGACGCGTTTGGCGTCGGGCTTCTCGTGAATGCGGTAGAGGCTGGCGATGCGATGCGAGTCGAGATGGTGAGCAACGGTTTCGTTGGCCGAGAGCATGAATTCTTCAATGAGGCGATGCGCGATGTTGCGTTCGGAGCGCGTGATGGATTTCATCAGGCCGAACTCATCGAATTCGATGACGGGCTCGGGAAGATCGAAGTCGATCGATCCGCGGCGCTCGCGTTTGCGATGAAGAATTTGCTGTAGATCGCGCATGAGTTCGAAGGATGCGACTAAGGGCGCGTAGCGGTCGCGCTGCGCCTTGTCTCCTTCGAGGACCGCATTAACGGCGGTGTAGGTCATGCGCTCGGCTGAACGAATGACGCCCTCGGTCAGATCGTAGTTGACGATCTCTCCGCGATGATCGATTTCCATGATGCAGGAGAGAACCAGACGGTCAAGATGCGGGCGCAGGCTGCAGATGTCGGTCGAGAGTTCGAGTGGCAGCATCGGAACGGCGCGGTCGGGGAAGTAAACGCTGGTGCCGCGCAGGCGGGCTTCCTGATCGAGCGCGCTGTCGGGCGTCACATATTGCGCGACGTCCGCAATGTGGACCTGTAGTTCGAAGTTATTGTTTGGAAGCATGCGGACGAGGACGGCGTCGTCGAAGTCGCGGGCTGTTTCTCCGTCGATGGTGACGATGGGGAGATCGCGGAAGTCGCGCCGGCGTTGGAGCTCGATAGACGGAATGGTCGCGGAAACTTGTTGCGCTTCTTCGAGGGTGGCTGCGGGAAAATGATGCGGAAGATGAAACTTGCGGATCATGATTTCGACGTCGACGCCGAAATCGTCTTCGCGGCCCAGGGTCTCGAGGACTCTGCCTCGCGGATTTTGTGTGGGCGAAGGCCAGTCGGTGATTTCTTCGTCGACCACTACACCTTCGAGGTCGGTCCAGTTCTCGTTCCTCGCGACTTCTTCGCCTAAGACGCGATCAACTGATTTCTTCTTTTGGACTTTTCTGCCAGGCCTTTGAGGATCTTTGAAGGCCTGAAAATCCATTCCGGCAAATGCGGTCGGAAATGGGGAAACCGTTTGAAGTCGGATTCTGCACCTTCGGGGATCACGATTTCTTGCGTGATCTTGGAATCCAACGGGGTGACGTAGTTGCGGCGGCTGGAGTAATGGAAAATGCCGACCACCGTTACGTTGGCGCGATGGACCGGACGGACGATGCGTCCTTCGGCGCGGCCGTCGGGGCGGACGTTGGTGATGTCCACGAGGACGAGGTCGCCGTGCATGGCGTTGCCGATCTGGTGCGGCGGGATGAAGATGTCGCCGGTCAGTTTGGATTTCAGTTGGCCTAGCGATTTGGATTCGGGGATGACGAAGCCGAAACCGTCGCGGTGCATGGTGAGGCGTCCGGCGACGAGATTCTTGTCGGCTGCGGCTTGAGGGAGCGCGTAGCGGTCGGAATCGATTGCGATGAGCGCGCCAGTCTTGACGAGCTTTTGCA
>CAWCCE010000020.1:0-285811 GCA_963793945.1 uncultured Acidobacteriota bacterium
ACAAGAGTGAAGAGGGCCATGCGGCATCAGCGCTTCAGCAAGTGCCAGGCTTCTTGTACTTTTCGTACTTTGCGTATCGAATGCGGGGTCAGGAGGATGTCGGACTGGGCGTTGGTGGCTTTGATGGGAAGGATGTACCAGGTGTCGGTGGGGACTCACACAGTGCGGCGATGAAGTCGATGTCACGGGGCGAGTAAGGGACTCCGTTGGAGTCGAGGTGGCATTTGTAGGAGTTGCCGCGATGGAAGATGGTGCATTTGACCTGGACGCGGCGGAAGCGTCCGCGATAGTCGATGACGAGGTCGTAGGGGGCGGAGTCTCCCCAGGGCTTGGAGACGGATCCGAGCTCGATGGCGCGAGTCAAGAAACGGAGTTCGGCCCATTCGCCGCGCTGTTTGGCGTGACGGATGGAAAGGCCGGGAGATTTCATTTGCATTTCTAAGTGGCAAACTCTTCTGCCTGGATCGGACAACACGCATCCGGGATAACTGAAATCTGGAAGGGTTCCAAACGCGCGATTTTGATTCTCGCAAAAGGCGCGAGAATGATCGCGCGGCGCGCCCAGGTCCTTCGTTCGCGCAAAAAGCGCGCGCTCTCAGGATGACAAATGGTTTGGGGAATAAAAAAAGGCGGCCTGATTGGCCGCCTGCTTTCTTACCCTCTATTTCTAGGATAGCAATTTGGAGGGAGGCAACCGGCAATTTTTCGGAAAATATATTTGGAGTTGATTCAGGGAGTTGCGAAGATTTGTGATCGTAAGGGGGCTTGACAGGATTTTAGCCTTGCTTGGCAGAACTCTCGATGAGCCGGGGCTGCATTCTTTCGCCGCTTTCGCGGGCTCACGTGTCGTTTGCGCGTCACCGCTGACGCGCATGGCTGCGGCGCGATCAGGCTCGATCGGAAATCCGACATCTTCCGGCAACTTCGGCCGGAAATGGGGCACCCGACTTCTTTCTCACTCCGCCCTTAGTGCTTCCATCGGATTCACTGACGCCGCGCGATGTGCCGGCAAGTAACTCGCCGCCAGCGCGGACGCTCCCAGCGTGATGGCTACTGTCGCGAGGGTGAATCCTGTCCCACGCCTGCGTGCCGAAGAGCAATCCGCGGATCAATGTCGCCGCGCCCAGCGCTCCGACCAGTCCGGCGGCAATGCCGAATCCGATCAGCCACGCCGCTTCCCGAAGCACGAGTTGATAGACGGTCGCGCGCTGTGCTCCCAGCGCCATACGCACGCCGATCTCGCGCGTCCGCTGGCTGACTGAATATGCGATCACGCCGTAAAGCCCGACCACGCTCAGCACCAGCGCCAACACGGCAAAGCTGCCCACCAACCACGTCGATGCTCGATGCAAGTACGCGGGCTGCGAGTCGTGAATGCGCTGCTCCATCGTGCTGCTTTCGAACGTGGCGATGCCGGGATCGATCTCCCGCACCGTCGCCGCCATCGCCGGCAACACCGATTGCGCGGCCACCGACGTCCGCGCGACTATCGCAAAAAAGCTGACGGGGTGCTGCTCAAACGGAGCGTATATCGCGCAGCGTGCGTCGGTATCGAGCGGCCCTTCCCGAATGTCCTCGAGGAACCCCAATGACCGGCATCTCTTCCTCGGGCTTCGCCCCATCGAAGTTGATGCGCATGCCCACAGGATTTTCCCCGCGGAAATATTGCCGCGCCAGCGCCTGATTGATCAGCGCCACGTGCGGCTTGGTCGACTCCTGCTCTGCGTCGCTGAAGTACCGTCCCAACGCCAGGCGAGCCTGCAACGTTTGGAAGTAGCGGGGAGTCACCAGACGGTACGCCACCTCTTGACGCTCTTTCGGCTTCGGCCTCCCTACCACCACAAAGCTGGTGGTGAAGTCCCCATCGCCCATGGGAAGCTTTTGCGTGATGGCCGCGCTGGTCACGCCTGGCAAGGTTTGCACGCGGTCGAGAATTCGCCGCTCGAGCGCGACAACCTGCGGGTCTTTGGAATAGGTTTCGCGAGGAGGCGACAGCGTCAGCAGCGCAAGATTGTGCGGTTGCAGTCCCGGATCAACTTGCAGCAGTCGATAGAGACTCTTGCCCAGCAGGCCCGCGCCCACTAGTAGCACTGCCGTCGTCGCCAGTTCGACGACTACCAGGTTTGCTCCCACGCGCCGCCAGTGTGTGCCCGAGGACGAGCGTCCGCCTTCCGTCAATCCTGCCCGCATGGCATTGCGCGACAAACTGAAAGCGGGTGTCAACGAGAACACGGCCGCGCAGAAGAGCGTCATCAATCCCGTCAAAATCAGGACGTGCGCATTCAGGCCGATGCCTTGCAGATACGGCATCCCCGCGAGGATCTCCGCTGGAACGAGCCTCGTCATCAGCTGTATCGCACCCGCGGCCGCTACCAGCCCGACCATGCTCGCGATACCGGCCAGCACCATTCCTTCAGTAATAAACTGCCGGAGCAAACGACGCCGCGAGGCGCCGAGGGCTCCGCGCACTGCGACCTCCCGCTTCCGGCTTTGCGTTCGCACGAGTACCAGACTGGCCACGTTGACGCTGGCAATCAACAGCAGCAAACCAGCGCCGCCAAGTAGCGCCAACAAAATCGGTCGGATGTCGCCGACAATCGCCTCGGGCAACGGAACCACACTCGTTCCCTGGCTGTTATTTGAGTCGGGATATTGCAACTCGAGCTGTTTCGCCAGCGCGCTCATTTCGGCTGCGGCCTGCTCCTGAGTGACTCCGTCTTTCATCCGTCCCAGCCCAAACAGCCAATGACATCCCCGGCACGGACCCTCGTCATGTTCGGCGGTCCAGAATTCAGCAGGCGACGCGGGTGCGAAATGAAAGCCGCGCGGAAGCACGCCAACGATCGTGTTGGGATTGCCGTCGAGAGTGACAGTCTGTCCGAGGATGTCCGAGCGGCCGCCATACCGCTTCTGCCAGGTCGCGTAGCTCAGCATCACCGTGCGCGGCGCAGAAGCTTTGTCTTCACCTTCGGCGAAATCACGTCCCAGAATCGGCGTCACGCCGAGTGCACGAAAAAACCCAGCGCTGACGCGGGCACCCGGAGCGAGCTGCGCACCGTCGGGCGTTGCGAGCATGAATCCGTTGTTGTCGTAGACCTCGAGCGACATGAACACTTTGTTTAGCTTCTTGTAGTCGTAGTAATCCGGGAACGACAGGTGAAAGCGGGGACCTAGCGGAATTCTCCCGTAAACAACCATCACCCGCGACGGGTCGCGATAGGGCAACGGCTTGATGAGCGCGGCATCGACAAACGAGAAAACAGCAACCGTCGCACCCATGCCAAGCGTGAGCACAAGCAGTGCTGTGACAGAGAATCCGGGATTCTTTCGTAGTTGCCGCACGCAGTAGCGAAGATCCTGCGACAACGCTTCGAAGAAGGGCACCGCACCCTGGTCGCGATAGGCCTGCCGGGTGGATTCGACTCCGCCCAGCTTGACCAAGGCGGTGCGGCGTGCCTCTTCCGGAGTCATGCCCGCGTGGATGTTATCGGCGATATGCATTTCGAGGTGCGAAGCGATTTCTTCGGAGAATTGCTCGTCATCGCGCGCACCCTGGGAGATCCCCCACAACCGCAGAAACCAGGAACGAAGTTTTCTCATAACGATTCCTCCGTCGGCGAGACGAAACGCGCCACGATCGCGGCAGCTTTCTCCCATCGTCGCGCTTCCTTTTCCACTTGTCGCACTCCAGCGCGCGTCAGCCTGTAGAACCGGGCGCGACGCTTATTGTCGGAGACGCCCCACTCGGCCGAGATGTACCCCTCTTGTTCCAACTTCAACAGTGCCGGATAAAGCGTGCCGTACTGCACGATTAATTGATCGCCACTGATCTGCTCGATGCGGCGCGCGATGCCATACCCATGAAGCGGGCCCATCGATTGCAGTGTTTTCAGGATCATCAGTGCCAGTGTTCCCTGCCAAACGTCGTTATCGCCCATATCTGCTCCTATAGATAACCAATAGGAATCTATCCCTAAGACGTATTGGTTAGCAATAGGTAAGCAGTGCAGATGAAAAAAAATAAAAGGCGGCCTGTATGGCCGCCTGTTTTTTCTACCCTCTATTTCTAGGATAGCAATTTCGAGGAGGGCAACCGGAAAGTTTTCGGAAGATATATTTGGAGTCGATTCAGGGAGTTGCGGAGATTTGTGATCGTAAGGGGGCTTGACAGGATTTCGGGGCTGATTGTCAGGGGCTGATTGTCAGGGGCTGATTGTCAGGGGCTGATTGTCAGGAGCTCCTCGATGAGCCGCGGGCGCTTCCGGCATGCACGAGGTCCTTCGACTGCGGTCGCGATTCGAAAACACAAATCGCGCTCCTACGCTCAGGATGACGAAGCTGCGATAGAGGCTACCGACGCTTGCGGCGCTTTTCGCGTTTCTCGCGTTTGCTCTTCCTGGTATTGGATGGTCTGGGTGGCGGCGCTTTTTCCAGAACTGCGAAGTTGATCTTTTTTTCTACGGGATCGATGTGGTCGACGATCACGCGGAGCTGTTGGCCGATGCGGTAGATCTTGCGTGAGTGCTGTCCGATGATCTCGCGCGTGTTTTCGTGGAAGGTGTAGCGGTCGTCGATGAGTGTGTTCAGCGGGACGAGGCCTTCGACGAAGAGGTCGGTGAGTTCGACGAAGAATCCGAACTTGGTGACGCTGGTGATGAGGCCGTCGAAATCTTCTCCGACGCGGTCTTGCATGAACTTCACTTTCTTCCATTCCATGAGCTCGCGTTCGGCGTCGTCGGCGCGGCGTTCAGAGTGGCTCGATTCTTCAGCGATGACGTGAAGTTCTTCGAGCGGGATCGGTCCGGTGAGCGGAGCACGGGATTCGCGATGGGCGGAGTGATCGCGGCGCTTGGACCACGGGGAGGGAGCGTCGTCATCCGACTTCCGGTTGTCCGCGCCTGGAAAATCCCCACTTCCGGCGACTTCGGCCGGAAATGGGGCATCCTTCTGAGCGGGTTGCGATCGCAGCACATCTTTCAGGATTCGGTGCACGATCAGATCGGGATAGCGGCGGATCGGGCTCGTGAAGTGCGTATACGTTGGCGCTGCGAGCGCGAAGTGGCCCAGATTTTCTTCGGAGTAACGCGCTTGCTTCAGCGAACGCAACATCAGGTAGCTGAGGATTCGTTCTTCCGGCTTGCCGGCAATTTTTTCAGTGAGCTTCTGATACATGCGCGGCGTGATGTGGACGTCTTTGGGGATTTCGACGTCACGCGTGCGCTTGCCGGTTCCGTAGTTGGAGCGGCGGTCGGCTTTCATCTGGACGCGGTGAATGGGCAATGGACCTACGCCGAGGGAGTATCCGAAGGTCGCGGCGATGACTTCGAAATCGTAGACGCGTTTGGCGTCGGGCTTCTCGTGAATGCGGTAGAGGCTGGCGATGCGATGCGAGTCGAGATGGTGAGCAACGGTTTCGTTGGCCGAGAGCATGAATTCTTCAATGAGGCGATGCGCGATGTTGCGTTCGGAGCGCGTGATGGATTTCATCAGGCCGAACTCATCGAATTCGATGACGGGCTCGGGAAGATCGAAGTCGATCGATCCGCGGCGCTCGCGTTTGCGATGAAGAATTTGCTGTAGATCGCGCATGAGTTCGAAGGATCCGACTAACGGCGCGTAGCGCTCGCGCTGCGCCTTGTCTCCTTCGAGGACTGCGTTAACCGCGGTGTAGGTCATGCGCTCAGCGGAGCGGATGACGCCTTCGGTGAGATCGTAGTTGACGATCTCGCCGCGGTGATCGATTTCCATGATGCAGGAGAGAACGAGCCGGTCAAGATGCGGTCGCAGGCTGCAGATGTCGGTCGAGAGTTCGAGCGGGAGCATGGGGACGGCGCGATCGGGGAAGTAAACGCTGGTGCCGCGCAGGCGGCCTTCCTGATCGAGCGCGCTGTCGGGCGTCACATATTGCGCGACGTCCGCAATGTGAACCTGTAGTTCGTAATTGTTGTTTGGAAGGATGCGGACGAGGACGGCGTCGTCGAAGTCGCGGGCTGTTTCTCCGTCGATGGTGACGATGGGTAGATCGCGGAAGTCGCGCCGGCGTTGGAGCTCGATAGACGGAATGGTCGCGGTGACTTGCTGCGCTTCTTCGAGGGTGGCTGCGGGAAAATGATGCGGAAGATGAAACTTGCGGATCATGATTTCGACGTCGACGCCGAAATCGTCTTCACGGCCCAGGATCTCGAGAACTCTGCCTCGCGGATTTTGTGTGGGCGAAGGCCAGTCCGTGATTTCTACGTCGACAACTACACCTTCGAGGTCGGTCCAGTTCTCGTACCTCGCGACTTCTTCGCCTAGGACGCGATCAACTGATTTCTTTTTTTGGACTTTTCTGCCAGGCGGTTGAGGATCTTTGACGTCCTGAAAATCCCCACTTCCGGCAAATGCGGCCGGAAATGGGGCACCCGCTTTGATGTCTGGGATTTCCGCACCTTCGGGGATCACGATTTCTTGCGTGATCTTGGAATCCAGCGGGGTGACGTAGTTGCGGCGGCTGGAGTAATGAAAAATACCGACCACCGTTACGTTGGCGCGATGGACGGGACGAACGATGCGTCCTTCGGCGCGGCCGTCGGGGCGGACGTTGGTGATGTCAACGAGGACGAGGTCGCCGTGCATGGCGTTGCCGATCTGGTGCGGCGGGATGAAGATGTCGCCGGTCAGTTTGGATTTCAGTTGGCCTAGCGATTTGGATTCGGGGATAACGAAGCCGAAACCGTCGCGGTGCATGGTGAGGCGTCCGGCGACGAGATTCTTGTCGGAGGCGGCTTGCGGGAGAGCATAGCGATCGGTGTCGATCGGGATGAGCGCTCCGGTTTTGACAAGCTTTTGCAGATGGCCGGTAAGTTCGCGGCGCTCTTCGCCGTGCAGGCCGAGTTCGCGAATGAGTTGCTTGTATCCGGCCTGATGCTTGGGCTGGCGGGCGATGTGTTTCAGGATGGCGGAATCGGAGAGCATGGGGGTAGATCGGTTCTCAGTTCTCAGTTCTCAGTTCTCAGTTCTCAGTTCTCAGTTCTCAGTTCTCAGTTCTCAGTTCTCAGTTCTCAGTACTCAGTACTCAGTACTCAGTACTCAGGATAAACGTTAACTGCACCGAGCGCGGATTTGCTTATCGCTCGTTGACTTGCTGGATCGATCGCCCTACCATGCAGCGGAAATCTTTTCTCACTCTAGTTCTTAAGGAAATCCATGGATATCACGCGCCGTGCGCTGTTGCAGGGAGTTTCCACCGGGGCAGTGGCGATGGCTGCCAGGTCGTCTTCCTTCGCCTTCGATACAAAACAAAAAGGAACCGCTAAGGCTATTCCGTGGCCGAGGGAGACGGGCAGTCCCGTCATCGAAAGCCTGCGGCCGGTGATCGAGCATTCGCGGGATGTGAAGACAAATTACGCCAAGATTGTCGAAGTCGCGGGATGGATGGCTTACGAAGATTTGCCGCTCCCGAATCTTGCGGTGCCGTTCGGAATGGAGAAGACGCCTGATGTCGCGATCGACTTCATCATGGTTGGGACAGTGATTGATACGGCGTTCACCGATTTCAAGACGCACGTCAAATTTCAGATGGACTATGCGGGCGAACATCATTCTGATTCCGATGCGCTGTTTGCGTGCTATGAAACGAGCGCTCGACAATCACGTCCCGCTGCTCGACGGAAAATACATGGCGACGATGACGCGCGCCGACATCGAAAAGATCTTTGCCGGAAACATCGAGATGCCCATGCTCGACGAGAAGCTGGCATTGCTGAACGAATCAGGCAAAATTCTGGCGGCGAAGTATAACGGGCGTTTCTACGACTTCATCCAGTCATGCTCGCCAAAGCTTTACGACAATGGAAACGGTCTCGTAGAACGACTCGCGAAGGAGTTTCCGCGATTCAACGATGTCAGCCAATACGACGGGCACGAGATCAAGTTTTACAAGCTGACGCAATTGGGGTACTGGCAGATTTATTCGGGGCTGCACGGCACTGGGGCGTTCAAGCTCGAGGATCCGCAGAAGATGACGGCATTCGCGGATTACATTGTGCCGGTGGGTCTGCGGGTGATGGGCATGACGAGCTATTCGCCGGAGTTGGAGAAGGCAATCAACACGTATCAGTTGATCCCACGCGACAGTCGGCAGGAGATTGAGATCCGGGCGCACTGCCTGTATGCGACGGCGCTGCTGGCAGACGAGGTAAACAAGATCCGTCCGGCGGACCAGCAGATTATTATTCCGCAGATCGACGCACGCTTGTGGACGCATTTTCACACGACGGACTGGCCGCATCATTTGACGAAGACGATTATGTATTAAGCGAGCTGCGAGCTTTGAGTCGCGAGTTGAGAGCTATCAGCCGTTAGCAGTTTTCAGTTCTCAGTTCTCAGTTCTCAGCAAAACATCGTTCGAGCCTCGCCTCAACGCAAGCCCATTACCAGATGTCGCCGCCGGCGTTAAGCGGCGACGCTCGCAGCGCGCGGCGGGTCAGGGGAGCGTGATAGCTGTTGTCGACGATCGTATTGCCCCGTGTGCGCGAACACGATAAAATGAAGCGTACAGTTCGCGTGTTCGAAATGGAGAGTTCATGAGTGCTGCGACTGATAAGACTCCTGCAATCGTGGTTTCCGCCCTTCGGGCTCGCGCCAACTTTGGCCAGTTGCTTCAGCGGATTGAGAAGACAAGGCAATCCCTGGTCATCGAAAAGCGGGGACGGCCTCGCGCGGTACTGCTTAGCCTTCAGCAATATGCCAAACTCGCCGCTCCGGAGCCCGAGGTATTGCGAGCCATCGGAGCGGAATCCACACGCAACGGGACCAACGCTTTCAGCTCGCGCCGGATTGAGCAGATCATCCGTTCGGTACGAGGTCGGGGAACAAAAGGCTAATGCTGGCGCTGCGGTTGGTGATCGACACAAACGTGCTGATTTCAGCGGCCCTGAAGCCGGAAGGTCTGGAGCGTGCTGTACTTCTTCTGGCGATCACCCATCCTGCCCGGCTCTACGTTTCCCGGCCAATCCTGGAGGAGTACCGCGCGGTGCTCGCTCGCCGCGAACTGAAAATTCGCAAGGGCCTGCGCCGGCAGTTGCTTCAGTTCATTCGAAACCACAGCCACGTCGTCAGACCGCGCGTGCGCGTTGAGGTCACGCGGGATCCGGATGACGGTAAGTTTCTGGAATGCGCTGACGCCGCGCGTGCGGATTATCTGGTCACAGGGAACCTGAAGCATTTTCCAGTGTATTGGAAGAATACGAAGATCATCCGACCTCGTGAGTTCCTGGATCTGGTGGCACCGCATTTGCTGGGGTGAGATTCAATAGCAATCGCTAGGGTTTTATTGGCACGGGTTTCGGCGACTGGCGAACCGGAGTCCCCGTCGCCTCACCAGGTGTCGCCGCCGGCTTTGGGCGGCCACGCTCCCAGCGCGCGGCGGATCAGGGCGATCTGGCCGGTGTGATAACTGTTGTGGGCGACCATCTGGCAAAGGACGGCTTCGAGTGTTCCCGCTACTTTCTTGTCCCCTTCGTGCACGGTTTCGATTTCGCGATCGAGTTCGGCGCGCGGAGACTGCACCAGCTTGGCATATTCCGATAACAGCCACGCGAGATCACGTTTGAGGCGATCCCAATCTTCAGCGTTGGGCTGCGATGACGGGAAGCTTTCCGCGTTGTGTTCCGGATATTTTGGCTTCTCCCCGCGGATACGACGGAGTTCGTAGGACATCCAGTAATTCATGTGGAAGACGACTTCGGCGATGGAGTGCGGAAAGCCTTCGATGTGGCGCTGGGCGACCGAGAGGTCGATGTCTTCGACGCACGCGAGGGGATCGGCGTGGGCTCCGTGGCCGCGGAATAGTTCGGTTAGAGCGCGTTGGGACATAGTGCACTTGCGGCTTAATGCGGAGCCGATTCGCGCAAGATCCTTCGCTCCGCCTGAAAAACGGCTCCGCTCAGGATGACGCCCATCAAGTTACGATTTCGCAAAATACTTTTCCTCGAGGATGCGGCGGTGGTGCAGTTCATGGCCTGCGGCGGTGAATGCAATCGCGCGGACACTCACTTCATTCTTATTGGCGATGCCGCGCCTCCTCCAGGCCGCGTCGTCGAGGTTGCGAAGCAGCGTCAGCGTCGCGCGTCGGACCGCGATGTAATCCTCAATGACTTCGGCCAAGGGGCGGTGCGCGAAGGGACCGTTGCGCACGTAGTCGTCTTGCTCGAAGCCTTCGATGGGCGTGGTATCGCCGCGAGAGATGCGCAGGGCGCGATAGGCGAAGATGCGCTCGGTATCGCAGACGTGACCGAGGAGTTCTTTCACGGTCCATTTTCCGGGAGCGTAGCGGAAGTCTCCGTCGGACTCGTCGCGTCCGGAGAGCAAGAGCAGCATCTGGCGGCGCTGGGAATCGAGAGTGCCGAGAATGTCGGAGCCTGAGATCAGCGAAATGTAGCGATCGTAATAAGGGGCATACTCGCCCGGTTCGGGGCGACCGATGGCGGAGGCCGCGGGGGTGATGACGGCGTCGTCGGACATAGACTCCTGCTTCCTAGAGATAGAAGGCGACGGACGCGTGAAGGTCCATCCTCTACATCTTCGATAAATCTTCGTCTCTGGGAGAATAACTCCGCTGAGCTGTGGAAGGGTACGGTCAGGCAAAAATTTCCGGGAATCGTTACACGGAGGTGGATAGAAAAATCCCGACCTCCTTTCGAGACGGAGAGGAAGTGAAGCGACTGGAGGGGCACGAAAGAAGGTAGCTGGGAAGTGACCGCCGTTGAAAATAAAGGGTTTTCCACAGCACTCAATTTGGGGGTCGGGAGTACAATTCCTTTTGGTCACGAAAGTGCGGCCTGTGAGCCTTAATCCCAACGAGGAAAGGAACTTGTAACCCATGTGGAAGCCCACGAATCAGCCTCAGACCCCTGGCCGGCCAGCCGAGCCCGAGCGGCCAGCAGCATCTACTCCGAGCGCGCCAGCAATGGCGACGAGTGAACCGGCAGCTCCGCCTCGGCCCGTGACGACCACGACCGCAGACCAGGCTACGATCGGCAAGTCTCTGGTGATTAAGGGCGAGGTCACGGGATCAGAATCCCTGTATATTGACGGGCGGGTTGAAGGTTCCATCAACCTGTCGGGAAATCGAGTGACAGTTGGGCGCAACGGAGTGGTGGCGGCCAACATCAATGCCCGCGAGATCGTTGTGTTGGGCAAGGTGCGCGGGAACTTGACGGCTAGCGACCGCGTCGACATCCGCAGCGACGGATCGCTGACGGGCGACGTGATTGCGGCGCGAATCTCGATCGAGGACGGAGCGTTCTTCAAGGGCGGCATCGACATCCGCAAGGGCGGACAGCCGCAGCAACCGAAGGCAAACGGCGAAGACAAGACGGTTCCTGCCGGCGAAACGGCAGCCGTGGGCGCACGAGCCTAGTCCAGCGGCTGGTACGAGACAATTTGACGAAGCACCGACGGGCACTCCGCGAAGGAGTGCCCGTTTTTCTGCGTGGAATCGCCTCGGGATTATGACGGAGTGCCGGTGGCAGGCGGTGGAAAAATCCGGCTACGTTGCGCGGAACTGTCCGCGGCATCGAAGAGCTGGTTGAGTTCCGAGACCAGTTGCGAGAAGCGGTTCCTGTCCTGTTCGTTGGCGATCTGGTCGCACAACTCTTTCACTCTTTGTTTGGATGATTCATCTAGCAATCGTCTTTCTCCTTGCGAGTGGCGGATTGGCACTAGGGCGTGTCGTGGACAAAAAGCACACGACAATTTGCGCGACATTTCGTTCGTACTATCTGTTGCCGCAATTTGAGGGAGCAGTTGCTGAATGCGAACCCGTAGAGGGAGGCGCCGATGCGCGGAAACACAGCGGGAAAGAACCTTAGGGTGGGGGATTAAGGGAGAAGCACCAGAGACTTGGCCGGGTAAGTAGCAGCGGCTAAAGCCGCATTTTGTTTCACGACCCGCATCATGTCTGAAGGCACGCCCTGATACGAAATTTCCTTAGTTACTAGCCGAGGAGTCATTGTCTGAGAGCGCGACTTATTCGACAAACATGCAATCGCCGTAGGAATAGAAACGGTAACTATTGTCGACGGCGTGACGGTAGGCGCGGAGGACTTTGTCTTTTCCTCCAAGGGCGCAAACCAACATGAGCAACGTGGATTGCGGAAGGTGGAAGTTGGTGAGAAGGGCGCGCACGACCTGAAAGTGGAATCCGGGATAGATGAAGAGATTGGCATGGCCGGTTCCGGCGCGCACCGTTCCGGCCCCTTGCCGGGCGGCATATTCAAGGGTGCGGACGGTCGTGGTGCCGATGGCAATGACGCGGCGCGATTCCCGGCGGGCTCGTTCGATTTGCTCGGCGGCGGCCTCGGAGATGGAATAGGGCTCGGAATGAAGTCGATGCTCTTCGACCGTTTCGGCGCGGACGGGTTGGAAGGTTCCGAGACCGACGTGAAGCGTGATTTCCGCGGTCTCAATCCCGCGTTCGCGAATACGGGCGAGGATCTCCGGCGTGAAATGTAATCCTGCAGTTGGGGCGGCGACAGAGCCACGTTCCTGTGCGTAGACGGTTTGATAGCGGTCGCGATCGGCGGCTGAATCGTCGCGCGAGATATACGGAGGCAGCGGGATGTGTCCGATCTGGTCGATGCGGGCGAAGAAGTCATCGACGGGGTCAAAGCGGATGTGGCGCTCTCCGAATTCTCCACGAGCGATGACCTCAGCGCGAAGTTCGTCGAGGTCGCCGAAGAAGAGATGCTCCCCGACGCCGATTTTGCGGCCGGGACGGACGAGACATTGCCACTCGTTAGGGTCTTGTCGCAGTTGATGAGTGAGGAGAACCTCGACGCGCCCGCGAAGGAACTCGTGCGAAGCGGGATTCTGCGGGCTTAGCGGCTGAGAGTGGAGGCCAGCACGGCGTCCGTAGAGGCGCGCGGGAAACACGCGAGTGTTGTTGAAGACGATGAGATCGGTGGGGTGAAGAAGATCGGGGAATTCGCGGAAGTGGAGGTCGCCAAGGGCTCCGGTAGAAGCGGAAAGACGAAGCAGGCGGGAAGCCGCGCGATCGGAAAGGGGCTCTTGCGCGATCAATTCCTGAGGAAGTTCGAATTGAAAATCGGAGACGAGCACGAAGAGCGATTATAGGGACAGAAGGCTGATAGGGAGCGGGTCAGCAGGGGAAATGGGCGCGATTTTTCTGGAAAATTGCATTGTCTCGGCAAGCGCTGGACTGGTACTATGCGGATGCCAAGTGCGGCCTGCTTTTTGTAATCTCCTCCCCCAAAAAGGGTGTCCATGCCTACGGAACGCAAACACAGGGAAGAAATCGTCCGATACGGGCGGATGCTGCACGAGCGAAGCTTCGTCGCGGCGTTTGACGGCAATCTTTCCGTGCGGCTGAAGGGGGACCGGATCCTGGTGACTCCGACTTGCGTCAGCAAGGGAGCGATGCGGCCGGCCGATCTGGTGATTGTCGATCTTGAGGGCAAGCGCGTGGCGGGACATCGCAACGTGACCAGCGAGATCGGGATGCACCTGTTGATTTATCGAACGAGGCCGGATGTGCAGGCGATCGTGCACGCGCATCCGCCGACGGCGACAGGATTTGCGGCCGCGGGCATGCCGCTGACGGAACCTCTGGTGTGCGAAGTGGTGATGGGGCTGGGATGCATTCCGCTGGCGCGATATGGAACTCCGGGGACTTCGGAGCTGGCGCAGACTCTGGAGCCGTATGTTCCGAGTTACGATGCGATCCTGATGTCGAATCACGGCGTGGTGACCTACGGCGACACGCTCGAGCATGCGTATATGAAGATGGAAACTGTCGAGCATTTTGCGCAGATCGCCCTGGTCACGCATTTGCTCGGACGCCAGCAACCGTTGAAGCAGGTCGAAATTGAGAAGCTGATGCTGGCGCGGACGAAGTATTTCGGCGCGAAGATCGCGTCGGCGATGCCGCTGCCACGCGAGCCGCAGAAAGTCAGCTGAGCCGCGGGCTAAAGCCTTTCTTCTTTTCCCATGCTTTACGCGGCCCTGAAGGGCCGCTCTTCAACGGTATTTACGGCCTTTCTCCCGCGTCTCGCGAAGATTTATGTATCTGCCTCTTTAGTCTCCTCCGATTCGAAAGCGGAGGCCGGCGCGGAAGTTGATGGGGAGTGCGGGATATCCAACGACTTCGTTGTAGCGGCGATCGAGGGCGTTCTCCACGTTGAGGTAGGCGGTGAGGCGCGGGTGAACCGCGTACCAGCCGCCAACGTCGGCTCGGACGTATCCCGCGGCGTGATCGACTCCGAAGCCGTAGAAGTCGGAGCCGGAGCGGCGTCCGACGAAGCTGCCGCCCAGATTCGCTCCCCATCGGTTACCGAGATGCGACAACAACATAGTGGCGGAATGCTTGGGACGGCGCAGCAAAGGCTGGCCGGGATTGTAGATAGGATCAAACGGAGCCGGATTGTCGAGATACTGCGACGACGTGTAGGTGTAGGCGGTATCGAGGAAAAGATGTGACTGCAATTTGGCGCGCAGGGCGAGTTCGGCTCCCTGGGCGAAGGCCTCATTCACGTTCACGTATTCGCCGACAAAGGTAGTGGGATTCACGGTGACGTAATTGATCTGGTCGTGAAAGAGATTGTTGAAGTATGTCGCGCTGAACTGGTATTTGTCGCCGAAGAATTGCTGCTGCAGTCCGGCTTCGAAGGCTCGAAGGCGCTCGGGCTTGAGAGCTGGGTTGGGTTGGGTATAAGGCGGGCCAGCAAAAGTCTCCTCGAGACGCGGCTCTTTGAATCCGGTAGCGTATGAAAATCGCAAACGTGTTCCGGAGAAAACCTGCCCGCCGCGGAAGGCCTGGAAATTTAGAACGACGCGCGGAACGCCGGTATTGCCAAAGGCGCTGTCATGGACGAGGCGCGCGCCGGCAATGATTTCGAGGCGTCCGAGCGTGAGCTGCTGCTGGATGTAAAAATCATTGTTAAGGCGCTGGCCGTGCGTTTGCGGTCCATAGTCGACGTCGCCGACGAATCCATTTTCGTTTTCGATCCGGTATCCGAAGGTAGTGTGCGCCCAAGTGCGCTCCGAATAGTCGCCTTGATATTCGAATCCGGCGCGATTGATGTGGTCGATTTCGTGAGAAGAAAAGTCGAACTGGCCTAGTGATGGGCTGTTGCGGGCAGGATCCCCGTTGACGTTAAGTTCGTTATAGCGGTAGAGATAATCGAAAGCGGAGAGGCGATGCTGCCAGCCTTCCGGCGCGGCGACGGATAGTTCGACGCTACCGAGAATATTGTTCAGTTGCGACCAGTCGCTCGGATCGGGCTGCAACGGTGTCAGAGGTGCTGAGAAGCCATTGGCGAAGACCAGAGGATCGTATCCGTTGAAGCTCCATTCACCTGGATCGCCGGTGTGATTGTTGGAGTGACGGAAACGCACACGCAAGGATGTGGAGTCGTTGAGCTGGACGCCGGCGTTCGCGCCTTCGAGCGAATTGGAGTACGCGTCGTTGATGCCAGAGCCGCTGGTGTTGAATTGATCGCCGAAGACGTTGTAGTCGAAGCGTCCGCGAGCGCCTGCTAACGAGGCGTGACCGCTGGCGGTGCTGAAGTTGCCGCCATCGGCTCCGATGAGAAGTTCGGGAGTGGGTGTGTTGCCGGCACGGGTCCAGACCTGGATGAGGCTGGTCATGGCGTCGGAGCCGTAGAGCGTGCTTTGCGCGCCGCGAACGAACTCCAAGCGATCGCCTTGCGCCAGGGAAAGGGTTCCGAAATCAAAGGTGCCACCCGGCTCGTTGATGGTGACGCCATCGACGATCACCTTGTTGTAGTTGGATTCGCCTCCGCGAACGAATAGAGAGGAGAGTCCGCCGCGTTGGCCGGCGGTGTTGATGACCGCACCCGGAAGAAATCGCAAGGCATCATTGGCAGCAACAGGCTGCATGGTCGTGAGTTGAGCGCCGGAGAGCGTGTCGAAGTCGGCTCCGGCTGCTTCTCCGGGAACCGGCGTGCGCGTCGCACTGACCACAACGGTTTCGGACGAGGGCGCGAGACGAAGCTTCACTATGAGTTCCGATTGCGAAGAAACATCGACGGTTTCAGCGGCGAATCCGGCCGCGAGGACTTTGATCTGGTAGGAGCCGGCGTCGGGTCGATGGAAGACGGCCTGCCCTTCCGGGGAGGTGATCTGAGTGGAGAGAATTTTCGTGTCGCTCACGCGAACGAGTTGAGTTTGCGCGCCGGAAACGGCGGCAGAGCTGGGATCGAGAACTTTAACCTTGAGATCGGCGGCTAGAGCCACCGCAGATAAAGACAGAATCAGGAAAATGCCAACGAGTACGCGCATTCCATCCTCCTTTGCACGCGAAAGAGGTTGAGGTTTGCGGATCGCGCCGGTCTCCTGGCTATGCGAGTAAGGATGGCTTGCATCCGTGGAGGCCTGCGGCCTTCCCGGGAATTCGTTCCCAGTGGCCGAAGGCAGTTTCCTCGCTTACAGTTGCGCGGCAGCGCGGGATTCACACCCGCTTCCCTGTCTCCATCGAATCATGAAGACGCGCGTTCCGAATGAGATTGCAAAGAGCCGAAAGAACGTTGGTCGAATGTAATTGTTGGCGCTGGGGCAAGTCAACTGGAGGCCGTTGGGTAGTCTCAATTTCATTTCCGGCAGCATTCCGGTCCTCGCAAGATCCCTCCCTCCGCCTGTAAGGCGGCTCCGGTCGGGATGACGCTCGTGGAAAGGTTGTTGGATGCCGAAACGCGCGACTGCCCTGAATTGCCACGAACAACGCGACCGAACTACCGTCGCCAGCGTTGCAGAAGATAAAGCACGATGGAGAGAACAACGCTCAAGAGCAAAGAAGTGGCGAGCGGGAAATAGAAAGACGTGTGTTTGCCACGATAAACAATATCGCCGGGGAGGCGACCGAGCGGAAGATGGGCGCGGCCAAGGAGGAGCACTACGCATCCGGCCAGGGCGATAGCGATTCCGAGCACGATCAGGAGTTTTCCGAAATCCGTCATTCGAGTGTACGGGTCACATCATTCTTAGCAACCCCCGCTGGCCAACGCGAAACGAATACACGGAAGGGCTGGGGCCGCTCGTCAATCCTCCCAAACCGCGGTATGCTAAGGCAATTTTTCCCTGCCTACCTCGTCTGCCAATTCCCTGGAGGTTCCAAACATGCCGTTTTCTCCATCCGCAGTGACATCTTTCTCTCGCAGTCTAACAGCGGCATTGCTGGTTTTGCTCGGCGGTTCGATCGCAGCCCATTCGCAGGACATGCTTACGTATCACAATAATATTTCCCGCAACGGGCTCGACAACAAGGAAACCACGCTCACGCTAACGAATGTGAACTCGGCATCGTTCGGCAAGCTATTCACGGTGGTGGCGGATGGACTGGTGGATGCGGAGCCGCTTTATGTTTCCGCGGTGACAATTGGCGGGGTGAGTCACAATCTGCTGGTCGTGGCGAGCGAACACGACAGCGTGTACGGCTACGATGCAGATACCGGCGCGAAGCTCTGGCAGATCACGACGCTGAAGGCGGGAGAGACGACGTCGGATGACCGCGGATGTTCGCAGGTGACGCCGGAAATCGGTATTACATCGACTCCGGTGGTGGTGCGGCCAAAGACGGGGAATCCGGTGATCTATGTGGTGGCGATGTCGAAGGACAGCTCGGGAAATTATCACCAACGGCTGCATGCGCTCGATGCGACCAGTGGCGCCGAACTTCACAATGGACCGGTAGACATTGCGGCGCAGTATCCGGGAACGGGCGATAACAGTTCGGGCGGATATGTGATCTTCGATCCGGCGCAATATAAAGAACGCGCTGGACTGCTCGTTATGGGCACGACGATCTATCTGGCATGGGCCTCGCACTGCGACTACCGTCCGTATACCGGATGGATCATGGGCTACAACATCAATACGCTGGCGCAGACGACGGTATTGAATGTGACGCCGAATGGAAATGAAGGGGCGATTTGGGGATCGGGCGCCGGCATGGCTGCAGATGGTAGTGGAAATATTATTTTGCTCGACGCCAATGGGGTGTTCGATTCGACGCTGAATTCTTCCGGCTTCCCTTCCGAAGGAGATTACGGCAACGCTTTCCTGAAGGTTACGACCAAGGGCGGACTGGCGGTGGGCGACTACTTCGAGATGGATAATGAGTCGCAGGAGAACGGGAGCGATACGGATCTGGGATCAGGCGGAACGCTGCTGGTCAGCGAGAAGGATTCCACCGGGAAAACGTGGCAACTCGCGGTCGGAGCCGGGAAAGATTCGAACCTCTATGTGGTCGATCGCACCAACATGGGGAAGTTTAATTCCAGCAGCAACAACATTTATCAGGAGTTGAGTGGAGCACTGCCGGGCGGAGTGTGGTCGATGCCAGCGGCGTTCAACGGAAATATTTATTACGGCCCGGTCGGCTCGCCGTTGCTGCGGTTTCAGTTCAAGAATGCGAAGCTGTTGACGGCAGTGGTGGCGAAAAGTTCGAACTCATTTGGATATCCGGGAACGACCCCTAGCGTTTCGGCAAACGGCGGGAAGAATGCAATCGTATGGGCGACGGAGAATACAAATCCGGCGGTGCTTCACGCTTACAACGCGACTACGCTTGTGGAAATCTATAACACCAACCAGGCGGCGAACGGACGAGATCAGTTTGGCAACGGGAACAAGTACATCACTCCCATGATCGCCAATGGCAAGGTCTATGTTGGCACCACGACCGGCGTGGGCGTGTTTGGATTGCTGTCAGCGAAGTAAGAAGCGGGCCGGATTCATTTTGCCAAATCGAAGCGGGGGCACAACGCCTCCGCTAACCGCAAAGACTAGAAATATCCCGCGAAAACTCAAATAGAACTGATTAGTTTTTTGCATTGTCTTTGTATTGCAAAGTACTTGACATCAATATCTCCTCAGCGATAGTCTTAAAGCGTGTTTGAGCCCAAGCCGCACCGAATCCGGCGCTTTCACCGTTCCGAGCGGCCCACGCCGGGGCGTGGAACTTTGTCGCCCAATGTTGCGGATGACCTGCGTTTCATCCGAGACACGATGGAACGCTCGGCGGCGTTTACCGCAGTCTCGGGGTGGGGACAGGTTTTGCTGGGATTGACGGCGATCGCAGCGGCGGTTGTAGCCGCCCGGCAGGTTTCGGCGTTTGCGTGGCTTCGGGTCTGGCTAGGTGAAGGACTTCTGGCGGCCGCGATTGGCGTGCTGGCTTGCACCTGGAAAGCGAACCGGCGCGGGCTTCCACTGTTTTCCGGACCGGCACGCAAAGTCGCGCTCGGATTGGCGCCTCCCTTAGTGGCTGGAGCTTTCCTCACCTTCCTGTTATTGCGATCCGGCCTCCAGCCTGCGTTACCTGCGACCTGGTTGCTGCTCTACGGGGCGGCGATCATGACCGGCGGCGCATTTTCGGTACGCATCGTGCCGGTGATGGGACTCTGCTTCATGTTGTTGGGAGGACTCGCGGTGCTCGGTCCGGCGGCGTGGGGAAACTGGTTCCTGGCCGCGGGATTCGGAGGGCTGCACATTGTTTTTGGACTTTTGATCGCGAGGAGTCATGGTGGGTAGGGCCGTTCAGTCGAGAAAGCACGCGAAGTCCGAGCCGCGCACGCACAGCCACGAGTCTGTCAGGGAGCATGCAGCCGCGCAGGCGCCGGAGTTGCCAGAGCTCGATCGGCTGATTCACGAGCGCATCCGGCTGGGAATCGTCAGCGCGCTCGCGACCAATGATTCCCTGAGTTTCAACGATTTGAAACGAGTGCTGAAAACGACTGACGGAAATCTGAGCGTGCATGCGCGGAAGTTGGAAGAGGCGCAATACATCTCGTGCGTGAAGTTCTTTGAGGGACGAATGCCGCGCACGGAATATCGGCTGACCGCGACGGGGCGAAAAGCTTTGACCGAATATCTGGATCAGATGGAAGAGTGGATCCGGGTGACGCGAGAGCAGTAGGGCATTTTTTTGTTTTCTTTTACTTTGTTATACAAAGTACATTGCAAGGAGATCTCTATGGAAGTACACGATGCTGACGGCGGGAACCCCCGAAGGGGGATGCGCGAGGCCGTCGAATTCTGGGAGTGGCGGCGAATCTGGTACAACGCGATCCTCATCGCCATTGTCGCTCTGTGGGTCGTACTGACCTGGCCACATTTCCGTCCAGCGATGAATCTGAGCGCTCTGGGGAAAATGTGCGTCCTCGCAGTATTGGCCAATCTTTGCTACTGCGCGGCCTACGTGGCGGAACTACTCATCCAACCGGCGCTTCCGCATACTTCCTGGCGGAGAGTGCGCATCGGCCTTTTCGTCGCGGGAATGCTGATAGCGATTGTCCTCTCGAACTACTGGATCGCGGACGAGATTTATCCGGATGTTCAGCTAGGAGCAACCGCTTTGGCCGCGAGAACAGAAGTCGACGGAGGGGCGACGGGCAGCAACATGAACTTTCCTGCACCGCTGGCACTTCTTGGGTTCCTGGGCGCCTGCGCCGGATTTTTCGTGGCGATTGCGGCGGCCGTGATCTTCTGGTTTGCGCGCAAAGCGAGCGTTGCGCGCCGGATTGCAAGGACGATAGGAGTGGTCGCGGTCATCTACTTCGCATTTTTGTTGACGTTTTCTGCGACCAGTCATGAAGTCGCGCTGGCACGCGGGCAGGAAAAATATTTCTGCGAGATCGACTGCCATCTTGCTTACTCGGTCGTGGACGTGAAGACACAGTCGGGCGCTGAGTCGAACGAGTATGCGGTCACATTACGGACGCGCTTCGATGAGACCACGACGTCGCCCAGCCGGCCGAAGGATGCGCCGCTCACGCCATCCCCGCGAGAAGTCATGCTCCTCGACGGCAATGGCCACCGGTATGCGCCAGTATCGAGCGAGGGGAGTTCGCTGATAACACCGCTTGCGCCAGCGGAGTCCTATCTTACGCAACTTAGGTTTCGTGTTCCGAAGAATGCCGGCGTATTGCGGTTGCTGATCAATACGGTACCGGCCTGGCCGGATCGCGTGTTAATTGGGGATGAGAACAGCTGGCTGCACAAGAAAACTTACTTTGCCCTTTGAGAAGGGAATTCTTTCGGCGGCTGGGGTTCAAGCCCTTTCCTTCGCGGCGCTGAAGCGCCGCTCTTCCACTTCGCCCCTCGCGTGGTAGCAAGGTTATACGCCCAGGGCTTTTTGGATTTCGGCGGCTATGGATGCGGTCAGGGACCGCATCTTTTCCTCTGATTCTGCTTCCACCATCACTCGGGCGAGCGCTTCCGTGCCTGAATAGCGGACAACGACTCTACCGTTTCCGTCCAGCGCGCGCTCCGCGGCATCAATCGAAGACTGAATTGCGGGGACCTGGGAAAAAGGAAGCTTCTCGCGCACGCGGATGTTCTGGATTTTCTGCGGGAAGACTTTCAGATCGCCCACCAGATCAGCGAGCGACTTGCCGGTACGGACGAGGATGTCCATCAGGCGGAGCGCAGTGAGAAGACCGTCGCCGGTGGTGGAATCACCATCGCGAAAGATGATGTGACCGGACTGCTCCCCGCCAAGAGTCGCGCCGGTCTTCAGCATTTCCTCGAGAACGTATTTGTCTCCGACATTGGCGCGCAACATACGGATACCGGAGTTCTTCAGGGCGATCTCGAGACCCATATTAGACATGGTGGTTGAGACGACAGTGTCGCCCTTCAACTTTCCTTGGGTGAGCAGGTCGCGGGCGGCGGCTAGAAGCACGCCATCGCCGTTGACAACGCGGCCGGCCGCATCGCAGAAGAGGGCGCGGTCAGCGTCGCCATCGAAGGTAATTCCAAGATCGAATTTTCCGGACGAAGCTGCCACCGTCTTCCCGAGAATGTCGGGATGAAGTGCGCCGCAATTTTCATTGATGTTCTTGCCGTTGGGCGAGACGTGTGTGAATGTCGCCTGAATGCCGAGAGTGCGAAAGAGTTCGGGAGCCTCGGCGGTGGCGGCGCCGTTGGCGCAATCGACAAGCACGCGCAGCTTGCTTAGATCCGACGAAATGCTTGCCTCAAGCGACTGGATATATGCCCGACGGAGTTCGGCTTCCCCCGGAAGCGAAGGGCGTGGAATTTTAAGGGCGGTATCGTCGGCGGAAACGGGATTCTCGATCTGAGCAAAAATTTCTTTTTCAATGGCGAGTTCGCGCGCATCGGTGAGCTTGAATCCGTCTCCCGAGAAAACTTTGATTCCGTTGTCGGTCCAAGGATTGTGGGAGGCGGAAATGACTACGCCCGCCGCCATTTTTCTCGAACGAGCCAGGTAGGCGACGCCGGGCGTGGTGATGACGCCGGCGCTGTGCACGTCGACACCAACCGCGGCGAGACCTTCGGCGACGCGATCCGCGATCCAGCGGCTGGATTCGCGGGTGTCCTGACCGATGACGGCTTGTGCTTTGGGGACGTTGCGGACTAAGTCATGCCCGAGAGCACGTCCGATGAGATACGTGCTCTTGGTGGTCAGCGGGAACTCTCCCGCGACACCGCGGATGCCGTCAGTGCCGAACAGTTGGCGTTGCTGGCTCATAAGAATTAAAGAGAACAGAGATGATAAACGAGGGCAGGCCGTTTTTCAGTGCGCCGTCGCACTTCCTACTTTCTGCACAATGACGGTCACGCGAATCGAGTTGACTTGATCAATCTGGATGAGCGGATCAGAAACGTAGACGCTCGTGTTGAAGACTGCGCTGCCGAGGGTGCCCGTAGCGTCGATTGGATCAGTGGTCGCGGCGTCAATTTTCTCGACATGACGACGGGGGCCGGTAATCGTGATACGGGGAGGATCCGCGGTCACTTTGACGATTTGTTCCCCGTCGGCGAAGGTTCCGGTGACGCGCGGGTGAATCTCAACTTCGCGACTCAAGCGAGTATCAAAGGCCAAGTGCAGTTGACTCGGAACAATCTGCATGACGGTGACTTCGCGCGGGTGACGGACCTGCTGCGCGGTCAGATCGAAAGTTCGTTCCTGAGGCGTGGTGCCCGCCAAGTCGAGAACAGCCTGCACTTCGTTGGCATTCAATTGTCGTATGACCCGCTCGGGCCCGCGAACACGAATCTGCGTCTGCAGAATGGCCTCGGAGCTGATCTCGAGATCGGCGGGGACATGCTGAAAGACAACGGGAGCGCGGACGGCAACTTCCGCAGGTTGCTCGTCGCGGGAGATGGTGAACCACAATCCCGCAGCCAACAGCAAAGACAAGACCTTGAGCCAGAAATTGTGCACCACGTAACGCTTGAACAGGCTGGTCATGACTGAGGCTCCGCGGAGCCGGAATCGGATTTGCGCTGAGGCGAAGATTCCGCCAGCGGGGAGTCGAGGGCGGCGTCGGACTCATCGTCGATGGTTTGCACAACGGAACTCGGAAGAGACGCCGGCGCGATGCGGCGGCGGAGTTCGCTGCCGAGGCGCTCGCGCAATTGCTCGACCGTGAGGTCGCGCTCGACGCGGCCTCCGACCGCGAAGCTGATAGCTCCGGTTTCTTCGGAACAGATGACGGCGATCGCGTCGGTTTCCTCGGTGATACCGATGCCCGCACGATGGCGCGTGCCCATTTGCGTGGAAAGAAGCGGATTCATCGAAAGCGGCAGGAAACAAGCCGCTGCGGCGATGCGATCTTTCTGCACGATGACGGCGCCGTCATGGAGCGGAGCACTCGGGCGAAAGATCGTGGCAAGAAGATCGTAGGAAAGGCGGGCATCGAGGGGCACGCCACTCTCGATGTGAGTACGCAGACCGATTTCGCGTTCGATGACGATGAGGGCACCGGTCTGATGCTGGGAAAAAAGATTCGCGGCCAGCACGATGTCGTCGTAGGCATCACTATCGGTCGACGACGTTCCGAGGAACGTCAGGCGACGGCCGAGATCAGCGAGCACGTGACGAATCTCCGACTGGAAGACGACGATCAAGGCGAAGACGACATAAGGCAGAACGTGGCTGACGACCCAGTTGAGCGTGGTGAGTTCGCCGACACGCGCAAAGTAGAAGGTGACGGCGACTACGACCAAGCCGACCAACATGGGAACGGCTCGCGTGCCGCGAATCATCACCAGAACTTGATAAATCAGCAGGGCGACGAGGAGGATATCGAGAGCGATCCATGCGCCTTGTTGCCAGGATGTGATGACGGGCAGCAACCGAGTTTTCGCTCCTAGCGTTGGGATTGGAGTCCATTGTAATGCAGAGAATTGGAAATGCCTTTGGGGAAGAGCCGCTGGAGGTGCAGGTGCACATGAGTAAACGATTTCGCGGAGGGGAAGACGGCAGCATAGTCTTATTCCGCGCTAGATCCTTCCCTTCGCCTGAAAGCGGATCCGGTCAGGACGACATCTTCCGCGAGAGATCTTTCAGACTTGTTTCTTTGTAACTGCAGCGTGGAGTTGGCCGTGGGCCAGACGGGCCGAGATTTCGTCGCCAACTTTCAGAGCTCGGACATCTTTCAGGAGTTTGCCTTCGGAGTCGAATATCAACGCGTACCCTCGCTCCAGAATCGCCAGAGGAGACAGCGACTCAAGAGCGGTGCGCAGCCGCTCGCTGCGGACTTTGTGCTGCAAAAGAAAGTTCCTGGTGACGGCGACCAGAGATGTGGTGCGGCTCTCGAGTTCCCGGCGCATGCCGGTAAGAATCATGCGCAAGTCGTAGTGGCGTACGGCAGAAGAGACTGCTTCCCAGCGACGGTGAGCTTGCTGCAGCAGTTGGCGCTGGGCCACTTCCATCCTGTGCGTCAGGTCGTCGAGCTTCTGCTGGCGCTGGCGAATGAGTTCCATCATGCGGGCAAAGGCGCCGTGCTGAGAGAGTTCCGTCAAGGCTTGGCGGCCCATCAGAAGTCGATAGCGCATGGCGCGACTTAGCCGCTCGTGAAGAGCGTTGGCTTGATCTTCGATCTCCTGACGTGAGCGGATGACCAACTCGGCTGCCGCGGAAGGAGTGGGAGCGCGCAGGTCGGCGACGAAATCGACGATGGTGAAATCGGTTTCGTGACCGACGGCCGAGATCAGCGGAATCTCGGACGCGGCCACAACGCGAGCCAGACCTTCATGGTTGAACGAGGCGAGGTCCTCGGCGGAGCCTCCGCCGCGGGCGATGATGATGACATCGACATTGTCGTGCTGGTTGAAATAGCGAACGCCGGCGGCGACTTCCTGCGAAGCGACCTCGCCCTGTACTTGCGCGGGATAGATCACGACATTTACCGAGTGATGACGGCGCTCGAGAATGTTGAGAATGTCGCGCAGAGCGGCGGCTTGGGCGGAGGTGACGATGCCGATTCGCGACGGCAAGGACGGAATCGGCTTTTTGCGTTCGGCGGCGAAGAGACCTTCGGCTTCGAGCTTGGCTTTGAGCTGCTCGAAGGCCAACTGGAGCGATCCGGCGCCTTTGGGTTCGAGGTATTCGGCGGCGATTTGAAGCTCGCCGCGATCTTCGTAGATGGTGACGCGTCCGCGGACGACGACTTGAAGGCCATCTGCAGGCTTGAACCGAAGCAGCTTTGCCGACGAGCGGAACATCACGACTTTGATCTGAGCGTTGCCATCTTTCAAAGTGAAATAAAGATGGCCGGACTCGGGAGCGCGGAAGTTGGAAATTTCGCCTTCCACCCATGCGTCGGAGTATTCGCGCTCGATGTGGGTGCGGACGGCGGCGACCAGGTCGCGGACCTTCCACACTCGGCGTTCGGGCGGGCGGAAGGTGAATCCCATCTGGTCGGGGAAGGAGGACATTGAAGCGAGTTTATCGCACTACGGGGCACTCACTACAGAACCGCTCACCACAGGGGGCACTGAGGAACACAGGGGAAGTCAAAATCTATTGAAGGCTATAATCCTGCGCATGGACTTTGAACAGAAAGTGGCAGAACTGAAGAAACGGAACCTGCTTGCCGAGGACGGCGGCGGGGCGAAGCGGCGCGAGCGGCAGCATAAAGAAGGAAAGATGTCGGCGCGCGAGCGTATCGAGTTCTTGCTCGATGAGGGAACGTTCGAGGAGACGGACAAGCTGGTCACCCATCGCTGCAACGACTTTGGGATGGCCGAGCAAAAAGTTTATGGCGACGGATTCGTTACGGGGTACGGGCGAATTGAAGGAAGGCTCGTTTATGTATTCGCACAGGACTTCACTGTGTTCGGCGGGTCGCTTTCGGAAACGAATGCAGGGAAGATCGTCAAGATTATGGATCTGGCGGCGAAGATGGGCGCCCCGGTGATCGGGCTCAACGATTCGGGAGGAGCAAGGATTCAGGAAGGCGTGATGTCACTTGCTGGATATGCGGACATTTTTCTGCGCAACACGCTGTATAGCGGAGTGGTGCCGCAGATTTCCGCGATCATGGGGCCATGCGCGGGAGGTGCGGTGTATTCTCCGGCGATTACCGATTTCGTGATGATGGTCGATAAGACTTCGTACATGTTCATCACCGGGCCGGACGTGATCAAGACGGTGACACATGAAGAGGTCACAAAGGAACAGTTGGGCGGAGCGATGACGCACAACGAGACTTCGGGCGTGGCGCACTTTTTGGCGCACGACGATGCAGAGTGCCTGTCGATGGTGCGGGAGCTGTTGAGCTTTGTTCCGTCGAACAATCTTGAGGAGCCTCCACGGAAGGTTTGCACCGATCCAGCGGATCGGGCGGACGCGGCGCTCGACAAAGTTGTGCCCGCGCAGTCGAACCAGCCGTATGACATGAAGGACGTGATTCACGCGGTAATCGATGATGGCTACTTCTTCGAAGTTCAGGAACATTACGCGCGGAATATCGTCGTTGGATTTGCGCGGCTGGATGGGCGATCGGTGGGGATCGTAGCAAACCAGCCATCGATGCTGGCGGGGACGCTGGATATTAATGCGTCCGTGAAAGGCGCGCGCTTCGTGCGCTTCTGCGATTGCTTCAATATTCCTCTGGTGACGTTTGAAGACGT
This sequence comes from uncultured Acidobacteriota bacterium, assembly GCA_963793945.1. Classification (GTDB taxonomy): domain Bacteria; phylum Acidobacteriota; class Terriglobia; order Terriglobales; family Acidobacteriaceae; genus Sulfotelmatobacter. Next base: position 26,905 of record CAWCCE010000020.1, read on the forward strand.
GCCGGGATTCTTGCCGGGCACGGCCCAGGAATATGGCGGCATCATCAAGCACGGGGCCAAGCTGCTGTTCGCGTTCGCGGAAGCGACCGTTCCGAAAGTGACTGTCATTACGCGCAAGGCCTATGGCGGAGCTTATTGCGTGATGGCGTCGAAACATATCCGCACGGATGTGAACTATGCGTGGCCGACAGCGGAGATCGCGGTGATGGGACCCGAGGGCGCGGTGGACATCGTCTACAAGCGCGAACTGGATGCGGCAGCCGCGAACCGGGAGCAGGTGCGCGCGGAGAAGATCGAGGAATTTCGCGACCGCTTCGCGAATCCGTATATTGCCGCAGATCGCGGGTTTGTGGATGCGGTGATCCAGCCGAGGGATACGCGGAAGAAACTGATCCAGGCGCTGGCGATGCTGGAGACGAAGCGAGATAAGAATCCGCCAAAGAAGCACGGGAATATACCGCTATAGGGTCGGTGTTCGGACCAACGGTCGTGCGCGCGATTAACTGCGATCGATTTTGCCGATAATGTCGTTGGCTATCTTTAGGCCGGTCTTGGCGCTATGTTCGTTCGCCGCTGCAAAGAACAGAATAAACATCAGTGCGCCGTTCGAATTGTGCATAGGAAAGGGATCGCTGACCGCCACGAACTCCACACTTAATCGTTTCACGAAGAAGTCGGTAATGGCGCGATGATCCGCCGATTTGTGAATAGACTCGACTTTTCGCAAATCAATAAGTGACTGAAACGAAGTTGTGGAATAGAAAGTGCTTTCCCACTCGGCTGTTCCAAAGACTGCCGTTAGCCGATCGGACCAAGCTTTCGGCGGGCGGCGGTTGCGTACCAGCATTCGGTTTATTGCGAAGTAAGGAAACAACACCCATAGATCTACCGTATGGGTGCGCCCAAGGGCGGCGATAACCTCCCATTTCACGGAGGCGCCAAACGGGTCGAGAAATACCACTGCTCGCTCCTGAGTTGTGTCCAAATTGCTGCACCACCTGAGCAAACCAGTATTGGCGTCCTCGTTCACCACCTCCACTTTTCGACGCCCGGCGAACCTGGCCGCAATTGATTCAAGCTCGCCGCATTTTTTGGCGTCTTTCTCGATGAACACGTAATTATCGAAAGGAGGGTCAACTTCTAACGCTCTCGTTACACTGCCCTTACGGAATTCTTTTTCGTTCTCCTGTAATTCTGGAAGCAGTTTGCCGAGTCCTCCAAGAGCGGGCCTTCGAAGGGTCCCGGTCCCTGCAAAGGCATCCACGTAGCTAGTTGAGTAGAACCGGGCTCGCGGGTTTCGTTCGAAAATCTTTGTGTAAGCCTGAAGGTACTTTTTCAGCACCTCAAGCTTCCGCTGTGTCCATCCTCCTCCAAACTCGGTTTGATAAGTCACAGGTTTCCCTCGCTGCGTCTCTACGGGCCCGTGGTACCGTAGATTCTCGCACGAAATCGGGTTGGAGCACGGCCCGAGATTGCCGCAGCGAGACGAACAAATAGCGAAAGTCATGCTAAAATCCCGGCATGGCCCATGATTATCACTTTTACGAATGAACGAGAAACATCGAGAATGGGAATTGCGCGAACTACATGAGTGAACGCTCCCACATCGAATGGACTGACGCTACGTGGAACCCTGTCCGCGGGTGCACAAAGATCAGTCCAGGTTGCAAACATTGTTATGCGGAGACATTTGCGGAGCGGTTTCGCGGCGTCAAGGGACATCCTTACGAGCAGGGATTTGATTTGCGGTTAGTCCCAGAAAAATTGACTGAACCTTTGCTTTGGCGCTCACCAAAACTTGTGTTCGTGAACTCGATGAGCGACCTCTTTCACGAGGACGTTCCGGACGACTATATCGAAATGGTCTGTCGCGTGATGGCAACGGCCAACTGGCATACGTTTCAGGTTCTGACGAAGCGATCGACGCGATTGCGCGACCTGCTCCGCGGACGACTGCGCTTTGCTGCCCAGCACAAGCACATCTGGTGGGGGGTCAGCGTCGAGGACAAAAAATACGGACTGCCTAGAGTCAAGGACCTGCAGGCCGCTCCCGCGCGCGTACGATTTCTTTCCATCGAGCCCCTTCTCGAACATCTCGGCCGCTTTGATCTTTCCGGAATCAGCTGGGCTATCGTAGGCGGCGAAAGCGGATCAGGAGCACGACCAATGGAGGAGGAGTGGGTACTTTCCCTTCGAGATCAATGCGCCGCGTCGCGAGTGCCTTTCTTCTTTAAGCAGTGGGGTGGGGTGAGAAAGAAGAAAAACGGACGTCTGCTTCGCGGTCGCACCTATGATCAATATCCGGCGCGGGTAGCGGTATCGATTCCTGAGCGCGAGCATTGCTTCGCATACGCGGAGAATATTCGAAGCTCGATCCGTGAAATGTTCTCGGGATCTCTCGTTCAGATAACGGCTAAGCTGACAAGCCTCGACCGCCTGTTCTAACATTCCGGGCGAGGTGAATCTGTGGACCGAACTTCCCTTACCCAGCGTGTGTTGCTGATCTATTCCGGCGTGTTGACGGTTGTACTGTGCGTTGTGCTGCTCAGCGGCGCGAGCTCGCAAAAGAAAACCAGCTTTGATGAGATTGATGTCAAGCGGATCAATCTGGTTGAGCCCGATGGAACGATTCGGATGGTGATTTCCAATCGAGCGGATTTTCCGGGGCTCATCGTGAAGGGGAAAGAATATCCGCATGACCGGCAAACGGCGGGAATGCTGTTCTTCGACGATGAGGGAACAGAGAATGGCGGACTGATTTTTGGCGGCGCAAAAGACAAAGACGGAAAGGTGGAGAGCTGGGGACATCTCAGCTTCGATCAGTACCAAGGCGATCAAGTGATGGTGCTCGAAGGTGGAGAGAGCGACGGTCAGCGGTACGCGGGTATTAAATTTGTCGACGAGCCGGATGTTCCAATGAATCTTGTGACCGACGCCTTGAAATTGCCCGAGGATCTGCGGCGTTCCCGCTTGCGCGAAATCTACGGCGGAAAGAATAAGTCGCAGACGCGGGTGTATTTGGGAAAGGAATCGGATCATGGCGCAGCGCTTGACTTGCGGGACGGCGAAGGAAGAGATCGAGTCGTGATCAAAGTCGGAGGCGACGGAAGGCCTTCGATGCAATTTCTTGACGAGCTAGGCAAAGTTATCGAGCAATTTCCCAAGGAGACGAAATGAAGCTGAGGCTGGGCCTTCTTGTTTTCTGCCTAATGACGGTGAGCGCTTTCGCGCAAGATGGCGCGAGCTGGCTTTCGTCTCTTCCGCAGGCGAAAGACTATGTGCAGAACCGGTCTTCGAGCTATGACCGCAGCGGAGGGAATGGGGACGCACGGCCGATCGCGCCCGGCGAGACACTTACTTTGCTCGATGATGTCGGTCCGGGACTCGTCAGCCATGTGTGGGTCACCATTGCCAGCGACGATCCGCATCATTTGAAGGCACTGGTGCTGCGAATGTATTGGGATGGGGAATCGACGCCGAGCGTGGAGACTCCAATTGGAGATTTCTTCGGGCTGGGGCTGGGAGATTATCACCTTTATCAATCGATTCCGTTGCAGGTCGGATCGGACAAAGCGCTGAATTCTTTCTTCCCCATGCCGTTTCAGAAGCACGCACTGATTACGGTGACGAATGAAGGTGCGATCAAGACCGACGCATTTTATTTCAATATCGACTACCGCATTTACAAGAAGCCGCTGCCGGCGGATTCGCTTTACTTTCACGCGCAGTACCGGCAGGCCGCGCCAAACCACGGGACCACGAATGAATGGAAGTCGAATGGCGACATGGATGGACGGAAAAACCTGGATGGCGCTGACAATTATGTGTGGATGGAAGCGACCGGGCACGGGCATTTTGTGGGCGTGACCATGTCGGTTCTGCAAAATCAAGATAACTGGTGGGGCGAAGGCGATGACATGTTTTTTGTCGACGGCGAACGGTTCCCCTCGATCAACGGAACCGGGTCGGAAGACTATTTCCTGGGAGCATGGGATTTCGGCGGGCATCCGTTTGCGTATGGATTATTTGGGGCGCCGGTAGTCGGGCAAGAGGTGGCGGGAGGCCGATGGTCGCTGTATCGCTTCCATCTGGATTCGCCGATTCCGTTTACGAAATCGCTGAAGGCAACGATTGAGCACGGGCACGCGAATGTGCGCTCGGACAATTACTTCTCGGTGGCTTACTGGTATCAGACGGAGCCGCATGCGGCGTTTCCGGCGCTGCCGACTTTGGAGCAGAGGATCCCGCGGATTTATGCAGTGGGCGGGCCGGGAAATGCCGTGAAGTAATCAAATCAACTTCTTTTGCCACGGATTTGCGCGGATTTCGCGGATCAATTCTTAGCGAACTGCGAGGATCGTTGCTCTTGGTATGCAGGACAAGAAGCTCGTGGAGGGCTCGCTCAGAGCTCAATGCTCATCGCCAAAAAGTAAGAGAGCTCCGAGGTGGTGTGGGGTCCATTCGTCTCGGCCAGTAGCTCGCTTAATGACCCTTGCTTGACCTGCTCTCGTTGCCTCCCTTGCGGGGCGCAACGCGCGATCTTCGCTTGGGCTCCGGGCTCACCGCCAACCGGATAAACCTACCCTACGCCTCGGAACTCTATCCTGCCTTCAACATTTCTTCTTCGTTCGCCTCGACCAGCGCTTTGCTATAGACCCTCACTCGCCCTCCTTCCCAACCTCGCGATCAGGAAAGTGACTTCGCTTGAGCCCCGGACGCCGCACCAACCGGAAAAACTTAAGAAGCTGTCAAAGAACGATCTTGTTGTACTCCTTCTATTTTTTCCGTCAACGAAAAATACGCGTTTGTAAGTACACATGTTTTCAATCGAGTGCACGCCGTTCACAGCCCCGTGACCGGAAATGGTGCAACCGCTCGATCAAGTTTTCGCGGAAGCCGCGTCAGCGGCGGCTTTGCGCAGGATTTGTCGCAGGAAGTCAACATTTCCCCTGGAATGTTCGAATGTGACTGCACTGTGAAAATCGCGCACTTCCCGCGCCAGACAAGGAATACGGGTAAAGCGACTCACCACAGGGGGCACAGGGGAACACAGAGGAAGACCCGACTTCCTACGCTAGTTGAATCTTCTCATCTACCAGTTGTTTATTGGATTCGTCCGTGCCGGAAAGTTCGAAGGCGTTGGTGATTGCGGCTTTTCCCTTTTCTACTGCCGTGATGACGTAGGAGCAGCCGAGCCAGTGGGCCTCTTCGTGATCGGTCTTCGACCATTGGGCGGGATGATCGGGGTGGGAGTGGTAGAAGCCCACGATGTCTTCTCCGCGGTCGCGGCCTTCGCGCTGGATGCGGACCAATTCCTTGGGATCGATGTTATAACGATTGTGGGCAGAGTCGGTGCGAGTGTTTCCGCAGCGGGCGGTCGACGTGACGACTCGGATGCCATCGTCTTCGAAGCGACCGAGGAGGATGCCGCAGCATTCGTGGGGATAGGTTTCTTCGCCGTGTTGGCGGATCGCTTCGTAATCTTCGCGTTCGAATTTCAGCATGGATCGAAAATCCAGAAAGTCAAAATCCCCACTTCTGGCAAAACCGGCCAGAAATGGGGCACCCGCGCTTCATGAGATGAACGGGTTCATCCTTCGCTCCAGAATCGTTCGCTCAGGTACTTGTCGCCCGAGTCGCAGAGGATCGTGACGATCACCGCTTCCTGGTTCTTCTTCAGCGGAAGGTCGCGAGCAATCTTCAGGCATCCCACAACTGCTGCCGCGGCGGAAATTCCTACCAGCAATCCCGCGTTCCGGGAAAGTTGGCGGGCCATCGCATAGGCGTCTTCGGTGGATATCTCCAGGTTGGTGTCCGCGATGCTAGCATCATAAATCTTGGGGACGATCGCACTCGCCATGTGCTTGGCACCTTCGATGCCGTGGAATGAGGAATCGGGCTGGAGCGAAATGCAGTTCACCGACGGATTCAGTTCCTTGAGGCGGCGAGTGGTGCCAACAAAGGTGCCGCTGGTTCCGAGCATCGAGACGAAATGCGTGACGCGACCCTGCGTCTGCTGCCAGATTTCGTTTGCCGTGGTGGAATAGTGCGCTTTCCAATTGGCATCGTTGGAGTACTGGTCGGCGTAGAAGTATTGTTCTGGATGCTTCGACGCAAGTTCGCGGGCCATGCGGATCGCGCCGTCGGAACCATCGGCTGGATCGGTATAAATGATGTTGGCGCCGTAACCGTGCAGGATCTGCTTGCGCTCGCGGGAAACATTTTCGGGCATGCAGAGCGTGACGGGAAACCCTTCGGCGGCGCCTAGCATGGCATACGCGATGCCGGTGTTGCCACTGGTGGCGTCAAGAAGCATCTTGCCGGGACGGAGCTGACCGGCGCGGCGGGCTTGGGCAACGATGTTGGCGGCAGCGCGGTCTTTGACGGATCCGCCGGGGTTATACCATTCCGCTTTGCCCAAAAGGGCTACGCCCGGCAGGTCACGAGTCAGCGCATCGAGACGCAACAGCGGGGTGTTTCCAATGCGTTCGATGAGGCTGTGGCCGAGGGTTTCACCTAGTCCTGGAGCGACTTCCCCGAGTTCATAGTGCTTCCGAGGAGACGGAACGGCGGCCGCTTTGGTGGAACCGTATGTCATGCCTGAACTGGATCTCCGTGACCAACGTAACGTGCTATGTGGCCGGAAACACGATATGTAGTACCTTGTTTAGATGAAAGAGCTTCGCCCGGCGATGCAGCTCCTGTAAAGTTACGCTCGGTCCTTATATCGATTGCATCTCATAGACGAGCTGTCGCCGGCAAAGAAAGGTTAATTTAAACGGCAATGCCTAAGACAATTGAAGCACGAACCTATGAAGAAGCGCTAGCCTGGCTGCGCGATAACGGGTTCGACGTGACGGACGCTCCGGGGACGAATGGGCGGGTTTTTCTACGCAAATATAATGTGTCGGCTGCGATTCAGAAGACGGCGGACGATGGCGTGAAGATCTTCGCTTATCCGGGCTACCTGATTGGGAGCGAGATCTCGAAGCTGGTGAACAAGGGATACCAGCAGTTTTTGAAGACATCGAAGAATGAGGTTCCGGCTTCAGCCGACCAACTAAAGGCCCTGCAGTCTTTCTCGGAAGAGCTGAAGGTGGCGTTGGGGCTGCCCAGTCTTTATAACGAATCGCTTGGCACGGTGAGCGAGGCTTACCACTATGATCGCGTCGAGAATCGCGACAAGGCAGTGGTGGATCGGCCAAAGCGTCCCTGGGAAGTTGCGGGGAAGCAAGCGGTCGCAGCGAAGAAGGGACGAGCGTAACTAGCTCGCCTGGATTCACCGATACGGGCCGGCATAGGCCAGCTTCGCTGGCCGAACAGCCGAGGGCGGCTGTCCCCACATTTTCTTCTTATCTCGCTCTATCGAACTCCCAGCAGCACATCGATCGTTAGCTGATCCAGCAATTCGTAGGGCAGGCGCTTTTTGAGGATTGCGTCTTTGTCGAAGACGTGAGCCAGAAGCGACGCCGAGCCCTTTGCCGAATAGCGGTCCGTGGCCGGGGTCTTGGGGGACGCGGCCGAGATCTCTTTGAGGATCGACTGAATTTCTTTGTCGGCATTCCACTGCGCGGCCTTCTCTTTCAGGATCAGATACGTCTTCATGCATCCGCGGGCAAAGTCTTTCACTCCTTCGTAGTCTTCGGTGCGGTAGGCATGAGCATCGAAATGGCGAGCGCCATCGTAGGCAACATCTTCCAGAAATTTCACCAGCCAGAAAGCCGTCTTGGGATTCGCGGAACCGAAGCGAAGATCCTGATCATATCGGCCCGAGACTTGATCGTTGAGGTCGATGTGGAAGAGTTTGCCCGCTTCCCAGGCTTGGGCGACGCCGTGCATGAAGTTGAGTCCTGCCATCTGCTCGTGAGCAACTTCGGGATTGACTCCGACCATCTCGGGATGATCGAGGGTGGGAATGAAGCCAAGATAGTGTCCGGTGGTGGCCATGTAGATATCGCCGCGAGGCTCATTGGGCTTGGCTTCCATGGCGAAGCGGTATCCATATTTCTGGGCGATGTTGTATTCGCAGAGATAGTTGACGGCTTCGCGCAGGCGCTTGACGGCATCGTCGGCGCGGCGGCAAGCATCGGTCTCGACACCTTCACGGCCTCCCCACAGAACGAATATCTTGGCACCGAGTTCTGCGCCGAGATCCATGGCGCGCATCGTTTTCTGAATGGCGTACGCGCGAACTTCTGGGTCGTTGGCGGTAAAGGCCCCGTCACGAAAAATGGGATGGAAAAATAGCGAGACTGTCGCCATCGGGACGATGATCCCAGCTTCTTTGCAGGCGGCTTTGAATTCGCGAACGATCTTGTCGCGCTCTTTGGGAGTAGCGTCGATGGGAACAAGATCGTTGTCGTGCAAGTTGACGCCCCATGCGCCGATTTCGCCGAGCACCGAAGCAATGTCATTCGGAGGAAAAACGGGACGGACAAAGTCGCCGAAGGGATCACGTCCGCGGTTGCCAACAGTCCACAATCCGAAAGAGAATTTGTGTTCCGGCTTAGGTTCGAAGTTTCCGTTCTTTTTGCTCATTGAATCCTTCCTCTATGTATGCGTGGAATTATTGGGTCTGGGCCGGGTTGAGTGCGGGCGGCGAAGAGGACATCTTCCCCACGAGGCTGTCGGCCTTTTCGTGCAACTCACGTACTTTATGAAGTTCTTTCTCGGCGTCGGCGGTCTTGCCCATCGCTTGATATAGACGTCCCAACTGGTAATGTGCATCGGGCTGATTTGGCTCGAGAGCTATCGCCTTGGTGAGCGCGGTCTCGGCTTCCTTGTAACTCTTCTTCTGCAGGTCGATGGCGCCGAGGTCGACATAGGCGATACGCACGTCTTTGTTTGCTTTTACTGCCCGTTCTAGCAGGGGAACGGCCGCATCGGGGTGGTTATCCTTCCACTCGATATCGCCGAGGTAGGCGAGGGCTTGCGCGTGGTTGGGATCGAGAGCAAGTTCGCGCTCGAACTCCTCACGGGCTTTATCGTATTGTTGCGACTTCCAGTAGAGATAAGCCAAGCCGAAATGGAGGTTTGGCTCGTTGGGGGAAATTTTCGCCGCGGCTTCGAACTCGGTAATAGCTTCCTGCGTGCGTCCCAGGCCGTCGAGCGCTTCGCCCATTAGTTCGTGGGTTGGCGCAGAATCCGGGCTCTGCCGGATAAGCAGGCGGAATTCCTCCTGCGCACAGGTAAGCTTCTTGGCCCAGAGACAACTTTGCGCCAGCATCTGGTGGAGTTCGGCATTGGACGGATCGGCCTTAGCGACCGGCTCAAGGTATTCAGAGGCACGATCAAATTCCTTCGCGCCGTAGTAGCTCATCCCCAGCAAAGTTTGGGCCTGAGTATTTGACGGATCAGCCTTCACGACAGCGTGAAAAGCAGACGCAGCGGCCGAAAAACGCCCTTGCTTGAACTCGGCAAGACCAAGATTGAGCTGGACTCCAGGTAGTTTCGGATTGAGCTTGAGCGCCTTACGGTAGGCGGTGGCTGCCTCGTCATATTTCTGTTCCCGGGATAGGTCTACGCCAAGACTGGCGAAGGCTGCGGCATCGGACGGGTTGCGCCCTGTAATTGCCTTCCAGACCTGGGCAGCCTCTGGCCACTTTTGCTGCTGCTCGAGCGCGGCGGCCTGGTCCGGAGTCTGTGCGATTGCCAAGGTGACAAGAAAGACACAAGCCAGGGACAAGGCGGTCCTTCGCGCAAAGCAGGAAAACAACAGAGGGCGGGACGTTCCGCGCCAGCCTTCACTCATTTTCCGAACTCTGAGATGGAATCAAGGGCGGAGTGAGAGCAGCCTGCATGGAGGAGGTTGAATTGCCGCCCGCATCAGGTTTGATGCGGGCGGCACAGGTTAAAGTCCGAAGCTCAGTTAGAACATCAGCTTCAGAGCAAGCTGCAGTTCGCGAGGATCGTACGCCGAAGTGATCTGGCCGAAGTTGCCGGAACCGAAGTTGTTTCCGAGACCTCCGGTGTTGGCATTGCCTTCGAACTGTGGATGGTTCCAGATGTTGAACGCTTCAGCACGGAACTCCATCTTGAATCTTTCCGTGAAGGCAAAGTTCTTGAGGAGCGACATATCCCAGTTCTGACGTCCTGGGCCGGTGATCGCGTCGAAGCCCAGGTTGCCGTAGCAATCGGGACCCGTGGCGCAAGCCGGGTTGCTGAAGTTCCCTGTAAACCACTGGTTGACCGTCTTCGGATACGAGATCCCACCGGCAATATTTGGCCGGTCGCCGGAATTGGCGATGACACTGGCAGCAGTGTTGACGCCGCTAATGCCGAGGTTCACCGGCGCACCAGACTCGACTGTGACGATCGACGCAAACTCCCATCCACCGAGACCGCCTCTCAGCAAGCGACTGCTGGCGTTGCGGAAGAAGGGCAGATCGTAGACGAAGTTCGTGAAGAACACATTGCGGCGATCATAAATCGACGGGCCGTAATCGTACTTCCAACCTTCATACGGATTCGTCGCGTTGTTAAGGTCACCGCCGCTGCCAGTGGCAGTGGTTGCATCCATCGCTTTGGCGAGCGTGTAGGACACCTGGAGGTGCAGGTCGCGGCGAATCTTGCCGTTCAACGTGGCCTGCAGCGAGTTGTATTTCGCATTTGCAGCGTCAAAGGCCAGGCGCATATTGCCATAGCCGGGATAGGTGAGAGACGTGAAGTCCAGAGCACCAGCCGCAACCTCACCCGGCAAAGCAGCCAGTGGAGGTAGGTTGACGGCCTGATAGTAGTTTTCCGCACGCCCCTGGCTGCCGACGTAGGAAACCGACAGCACCGCGTTGGTCCCGATCGACTGCTGGATTCCCATGCTGTACTGCGAGCTTCGCGGCGGAGGATAGTGGGTGCTGATACCGGTGACGCCGAGCGGCAGAACCGGCAACTGCGCGGCCGAGATGACGTTACCAGCGGAAGAGCCGCTGATGCTGAGTCCCGGATTGTCGAGAGCAACGTTATTGAGGGTCGGGTTCGGATCTCCCGGCGGATTCACGGCTCCGTTGTACATATCGTTGCCTTGAATGCGCTCATACATCAATCCGTAGCCGCCGCGAAGGACAGTTTTGCCCTGGCCCGTCAGGTCATAGGCGAAGCCGATGCGCGGTCCCCAGTTATTCCAGGAGTTATTCACCAAGCCCTTGGGAATTCCGTTCACACCGCCAACTCCCATCCCGTTGAGATAGAACTGATAGCCGTTCAGGATCGGATTGGTGCTTGTGACAAGGCCCGGGCTTGGGCCACCTGGGCAAAGGGGAACTGAATTGGCGCTGCAGATGTGGCCGTTCGAATCGAACGTAGCAGCATCCGCCGGGTTGTAGAGGTTGGGATAGAAGTTCGAAGAGAGGTGATTGGCTTCGTAGGTATGCGGAATGCCATCCCAACGCAGGCCGAGGTTCAACGTCAACCGGTTGTTCACACGCCAGTTGTCCTGGACGTAAGCCGCCGGGGAAACGTTATTCCAGTGCCCGCTGATTTTGTTACCGTCCTCGGAGTACGCCTGGGCGTCACCGAGAAGGTAGTCGGCGAAGTCATACCCGGTGAAGGAGCCGTTGAAAGTAAAGTTGCCTTCCGTGTTGGCGAAGGCGTCCTGAACCTTCTTGTAAAGGGCCCAGCTGAAACCGAACTTCAGCTGATGCGCGCCCTTCGTCCAGGAGAGATCGTCGCGAATCTGGTAATCGTCGGCCTTGTTGGTCCAAGGAGTCCAGTTTGCGGTGTAATCCGTTCCAGTGACGCCGGACAAGTTGATGGACGGTATTCGATTGTTCTGGTTCGGACCACCGAACAGGCGGTTGAACGTGAAGCCGGAAGGCGCGGAGACCAAGCCTTGCGGAATAATGTTAATGCGGTTGCCGTTATAGTTGAACGCGATCTCGTTGAGCAGCGTGGGGCTGATGACATAGGTTGCGTGCACAACGGCGCTGTAGGCCGGATTTCCGAACGTGTTGCTGATGGCTGGATCGTTATCGCCGCTCCACATCGTGGTGCCGAAGTCCTGCGAAACCTGCTCCGAGATCCAGTGTCCGAAAATCGAGAACTTACTGTTGAACTGGTGGTCGATACGGACAATTTCTTCGCGTAGATCCGTGGGCGCGTTGTTGCCGCCCTTGAAGAAGTCGCCGGAGTTCGCTGCGGGAAGATCCCGCCGTACTTGCCCCCGGCCGTCAACAGAGTGGCAGCGTTGGGGCTGATCATGCACGTCGGAATGGTGTTATTCGGGAAGGGCGCACCTGGTGTGACATGGGCTCCAGCTGCGTTGCCCCCGGGGCAATTGGCAAACTGTATGGCAGCAGGGACTATAACTCCGGTCGAGCAGACCACTCCAGTGCACGGAACGGTGGCGATGCTGGATTTCCCGTTGAACGTGGTCGGAAGGACAGCGCCACCATTCGCCGCCGTCGGATATGAGCTGGCCTGCGGAACGAGCTGGTTGAGCGTACCGCCGTCAATCTCCTTGCGCCATTCCATATTGAAGAAGAAGAAGGTGGGGTGGCTCTTCGCGACAGGAACCTGACCGCCGAAGTTGAATCCGTAGATGTTGTAACGGAGCTCAGGAACAACCAGCGGAGCGTTAAAAAAATAGTTGCGGGCATCGAGGGCGTCGTTACGGAAGAACTCCCAAGCCTCGCCGTGATACTGCTTGGTTCCGGACTTGATCACGGTGCTAATCTGCGCCGCAGAGGCCAAGCCGTATTCCGCGCTGTAGTTCGACGTCATGTTACGGAACTCAGCGAGCGAATCGATGGAGGGCATGACGCTGCCGCTGCTGCCGCCGCGATCCAGGTTCTCGCCGCCGTCAATCAGTTGAAGATTGTGGCCGGAGCGCTGGCCGTTGATGCTGACGGTGCTGTCACCGCTGACGGGGGTGAAGGAAACCTTGGACATCTGAAGGCTCGATGCGCCAGGAGCCAAGGCAAACAGCTCATAAAGGCTGCGGCCGTTGGTAGCAAGCTGAGTGATCTGCTGCCCGGTGATGACGTTGCTCACCTCGCCGCTGTCAGTCTGCACTGCAACAGCATTGGCTTCGACCGTTACTTGCTCCTGAGCACTGCCCAGCTGCAGCTTGAAGTCAATACGGGACCGATCACCGACGTCGAGGGTAATGCCCTTCTGCTCGGCGACCTTGAACCCGGATGCCGCCACTCGCACCGTGTAGTGTCCAATGTGGAGGTCGGGCGCTACGTATTGGCCGTCGCTATTGCTGGGGAGGGTGCGGGAGACGCCGGTGTCATTGTTAGTGATCGTAATGCTCGCATTGGCAACGGTGGCACCGGTGGGGTCGGTGACTGTACCGACAATGGTTGCTTCCTGGGCGAACGCAGATATAGCGAACGCCGTCAGGAAGAGGATGAACAGGGTCGCGAGACGCGCAACCTTGCGTCGTCTTGCGACTAAGCCCAAAATCTCGGCATACGCGGGCGAGAGGGATTTCATTAGCCAGCCTCCAGAATTTCTTTGTTTCGGCAGAGTAACGTGGAACGATGGGACGCGTGATTTCGTAAACGTTTACGGTTTACAATCCCTTTACAACCGTTGTCAAGAACAAAATCGATTTTCAAGGGAAACGGGTGTCGCGAAAGTGAATAAAGTACTCAAATCAGTTCCGCATGCGCTGGGAACCTTCGATCAGGTGCCTGCGAAGGCGCCCGGGAAGGAAAAACCCGCAAAAAAGTAATGATCCAAGTCCAGGAAGGCGGAGCTATACTGCAGGGAACAACGGGCTCCAGGAGCAAGTAAAAAAACGTTCTGGGGGTGCAGTGCGATGTTTCCTCGGATTGTATTCGGATCCTTATTCCTCGGTATGTTATTGCCTATCAGTATGTTAGCGCAGCAAACTCCTCCCCTTGCCTCCGCAGCGAGCGAGTTTCCGGTGATGCTCAAGCAGAATGTACAAGCCGGCAAAACCCCGGTCGGAACTAAGATCCAAGCGAAACTCATGATAGCTACGTTGCAAAATGGCAACGTGATTCCCAAGAATGCCGTGTTTTCGGGAGAAGTGGTGGAATCTGCCGCGAAGACAGAGAATACTCCGTCGCGGTTAGCGATTCGGATGGATTCCGCCGAATGGAAAGGCGGAACAGCCTCGGTCAAGATCTACTTGACGCCGTGGTATTACCCCACCGTGCAGCAGTCGGGGCAGGATCTCCAGTACGGGCCAACCCAATCAGCCAGGGGCACGTGGAACGGAGCGGGGGAGTACCCGGGACCGAATACTCACGTTTATCGGCCCTTTCCAACCGGGGATTCCGATGGGAAATCAACCGTACCGGATACCCCGAATTCTGTTGCTGGCAGCCACCGCGCACCGATGAAGGATGTAGATTCTGAGAATGCCAGCGACGGAGCGATCACGCTGATCTCAAAACATGGAAACATTAAGTTGGACCATTTTACGACTTACGTGTTGGCCACGAGTGATCCAGCTTCTGCCAAGTAAACTGCGCGCCGAAAGTACGCTGTTCCGCGCGTTCTCTGAGCCTCGGGCTCGCTACTCTTCTTGACCTCGCCATTTCGCTGTGCTACAAGCGACGGTCGACCGTAATCGTTAACGGAGCAGTTGATTGTCCGGCCCTTTCCGGGCCGGGCCGATCGAGTCTTACGGTTTGCTCGGAGGAAATTTCGATGAAGATGCGCGTTCGGACCATTTTTCAGCTGACCTGTTTCTTAATTCTCATCATTGCCAGTTCCGCCGCCCAGACAAACGCTGGCACCTTGTATTTGGACCCGTCCCAGCCGATTGATGCCCGGGTCGACGATCTGATCAAGCGAATGACGCTGGAGCAAAAAGCTTCGCAGCTGGTGAATCAGGCACGAGCCATTCCGGAACTTCAGATTCCGGCGTATGACTGGTGGAGCGAGGCGCTGCACGGTGTCGCGAATGCCGGCACAGCGACGGTTTTTCCTGAGCCTGTCGGATTGGCTGCGACATTCGATGATTCCCTGATCCATCAGATGGCGATCGTCATCGGAACCGAAGCGCGCGCGAAACACGACAAGGCGGTGAGAGCGGGTCGGCGCGACATTATGGAGGGCCTCGATTTCTGGTCGCCAAATATCAATATCTTCCGCGATCCGCGGTGGGGGCGGGGACAGGAAACTTACGGCGAAGATCCTTACCTGACGGGCCGCATGGGAATTGCTTTCGTCACCGGACTGCAGGGCGATGATCCGAAATATTTTCGTGTGATTTCTACGCCGAAGCACTATGCGGTGCACAGCGGCCCGGAACCTTCGCGGCACAGCATTGATGTGCAGGTTTCAAAGCACGATATGGAAGACACGTACTTGCCGGCGTTCCGCGCGGCGGTGACCGAAGGCAAGGCCGAGTCCGTGATGTGCGCGTACAACCGCGTCAACGGACAGCCGGCATGCGCGAATACATTTTTGTTGAAAGACACCTTGCGTGGGGCGTGGAAGTTCAACGGCTATGTTGTTTCCGACTGCGATGCGGTCGTCGACATCTTCCAGGGACATCACTTCACGAAGAGCCAGGCCGAGGCAGCCGCGATCTCAAACAAGACAGGCATGGACAACGAGTGCGCGGATTTCTTCACCGTCGCGAAGGATAGCCACGACTACCAACCGTTCATCGATGCGGTGAAGCAAGGACTGCTGACCGAGGCAGATATCGACGTCACTTTGAAACGGCTTTTCACCGCACGCATGCGGCTGGGAATGTTTGATCCGCCAAATATGGTGCCGTATGCAAATACTCCGGAGTCGGAGATCGACAGCGCTCCGCACAGAGCACTGGCGCTGAAGATCGCGCAGGAATCGATGGTACTTCTCAAAAACGACGGGGTACTACCACTAGCATCGAGCGCGAAAAAAATTCTGGTCGTGGGGCCGCTCGCCGATCAGACGCAGGTGTTACACGGCAATTATGCCGGTACGGCTTCGCATGCGGTGACGGCATTGGAGGGTATCCGCAAGCAGTTTGGCGATGCGCATGTGTCTTACGCTCCGGGAACGAATTTTCTGCGCGAACGGCCGACTGTGCCGACTGCAGTTCTTTCCACCGAAGACGGCAAGCCTGGACTGAAGGGCGAATACTTCGCGGGCGAGATGGCCGGATCGCCGCAAGTGACGCGGGTCGATCCCGTCGTCAACCTGCAGACGTTTTCGTTCAGCCCGGATCCGCAAGCCTTGCCGACGCCGGAAGGAATGAAGGAATTCTCGGTGCGCTGGACGGGAGTTCTGACTCCGGACGAGTCAGGCTCCTATGAAATCGGACTGGCGGGTTCGAACGAGCGCATGTGGTTGGATGGAAAGCTGATCGTCGACGATCCGGTGCTGCACGATCCAAACCTCCAGACGGCCACTGTGTCGCTGATCAAAGGCCACAAGTATCCGGTGAAGATCGAGTTCCTCAAAGGGGCCTTCAGTATCAAGCTGGTGTGGCAGCCTGCGGGGAAAGATCCGATCATCGAGGCGACCTCGGCCGCACAGAAGGCAGACGTGATCGTTGCGGTTGTCGGAATCACGTCGAAGCTGGAAGGCGAAGAGATGAAGGTCGATATACCGGGTTTCCGCGGCGGCGACCGGACAAGCCTGAGTCTGCCTGAAGAAGAATCCGCGCTTCTGGGAGCGTTGAAAGGAACGGGGAAACCACTGGTCGTGGTGCTGATGAACGGCAGCGCGCTTGCGGTGAACTGGGCGAACGCTCACGCGAATGCGATCCTCGATGCGTGGTATTCCGGCGAAGAGGGCGGGACAGCGATCGCGCAGACCCTGGCGGGCGCCTACAATCCGGCTGGACGTTTGCCCGTGACGTTCTACAAAGGAGTCGAGCAGCTTCCCGAATTCGAAGACTACTCAATGAAGAACCGCACCTATCGCTACTTCACCGGCGACCCCCTGTACGGCTTCGGACACGGCCTGAGCTATACGACGTTCGAATACAGCGGAATGAAGTTTTCGAACGCTTCACCACAGGCGGGCGATCCGGTCGACGTAGAGGTGGATCTGAAAAACACAGGAAGCCGGGACGGGGATGAAGTTGCCGAGCTGTACATCTCCTTCCCGAAGCTGGCCGGAGCTCCGGTGAAAGCGCTGCGCGGATTTAGTCGCGTCAGTCTCAAAGCCGGCGAGCAGAAGCACGTGAAGCTAACGCTCAGTCCGCGCGATCTCAGCTACGTAAACGAAGCTGGCGACCGCTATGTTTCCGCAGGTGATTACCTGATCACAGTCGGCGGAGGGCAGCCGGGAACCGGGGCTCCTCATGCCGAGGCACACCTAACGATTCAGGGAGAACAAAAGCTGCCGGAGTAAGATGGAAGCAGGATTTCATTGTCCCGTGCCAGTGGCTTGTGAACGGAATGTGCGGGTCACCGGCCATCTTTCTCTGACTTGGTCATGATGAGTGGTTTGTTTCGCTGCTCCCTGATTGGACTGCTGGTTTTGATGGCGAGCGCGCCAACGCTGGTGCGCTCGCAGTTACCTTCCACAACGAAATCTGCAGCTCCCAGCGATAGTCCGATTCAGTTTGCGTTCCAACCTATCGACTTCAAGCTCGACAGCGATGAGACGCCGGAGCGGCATGCACCGGAGACGATGGCCGGCGGGGTTGCCGTTTTCGATTACAACAACGACGGCAAGCTTGACATCTTCTTCACCAACGGCGCCGATCTCAAGACGCTAAAGAAAGACTCTCCGAAATATTCCAACCGGCTTTTTGAAAACGACGGCAAAGGACACTTCACCGATGTAACCGTGAAGGCCGGACTCGCCGGCACAGGTTACGACACCGGAGTAGCCATTGGGGACTTCGACAACGATGGCTACGAAGACATCTTTGTCGCAGGCGTTTACCGGAACACGCTTTATCACAATAACGGCGATGGAACATTCACCGATGTGACGGCTAAAGCCGGATTGAACAAGCCGGACGCGGAATACGGGCCGCTGTGGTCGGTGGCCGCAGCCTGGGTGGATGTGAACAACGATGGGTTGCTCGATCTGGTCGTCATCAATTACCTGAAATGGGATTTCGAGCATGAACCGGATTGCCAAGGCTATGGGCACCGGGACTATTGCCATCCGAAGATGTACAAGCCGACGCCGAACCAGTTGTTCATCAACAACGGGGATGGGACGTTTCATGATGCTTCGGTGGAAGCGGGATTCCGCGCACATCCCGGCAAAGGGATGGGTGTGGCTGCGGCCGACTCAGAACTCACCGGACGCATGGACCTGATCATCCCGAACGACAAGCTGATGAATTCGTTTTACCGGAATAAGGGAGCCGGAAAGTTTGAGGAAGTCGCGTTCGATGAAAACGTCGCTTTGCGCGAGGACGGAACTTATATCTCCGGCATGGGCGTGGATTTTCGCGATCTCGATAACGACGGATATCCGGACATCGTGATCGTCGCGCTGGATGGAGAGACGTTCCCCGTCTATAAGAACACTGGCAAGGGCAGCTTCATCGAAGTGACACGAGAGAGCGGCATGACGCGGTTGAGCCTGCCGATGGGCGGCTACTCGCCGATGATCGCGGATTTCGACAACGACGGATGGAAGGACATTTTCGTTTCGCGCGGGCACGTGCAGTCGTTATTGTCGGCGGCGAACCTTTCGATCGAACAGCCGAATACAGTGTTTCGGAATCTTGGCGGTATGAGGTTTTCGGCTTTGACGGAAGAAGCCGGGTTTATGGCGCGGCCTCCATCGCGGCATCGGGGATCTTCCGTTGGCGACTTGAATGGAGACGGAAAGCTGGACGTGGTCGTGAGCGCGATCAATGCCCCTGCGGAAATCTGGATGAATCAAAGTCCGGGCGGCCATCACTGGATCGAGTTCAAACTCCAGGGAACGAAGAGTAATCGCGATGGAATTGGGGCGCGGATCAAGCTGGTCACGAAGTCCGGCGCGCAGTACAACCACATGACGACCAGCTGCGGCTACGCCTCATCGAGCGCGGGCCCGGTACACTTCGGGCTCGGAGCAAATACTTCGGCAGATCTTGTGGAGATTCGCTGGCCTTCGGGGATTGTGCAGACCATGCGGGATGTGGCGGGAGATCGGATTGTTGCCGTGAAAGAGCCAACGAAGTAAAGAGCGCCCGTTGTGCGCACCGCCTCAAGCCAGCACGTGGAACCCCGCCACTACTCGATCTGTCGCAATGCCGGATATATCTTGCGATACGTTCGATACGCGTTCTGCATTGTGGCTGAATCTTGCGGGTTTGGAGCGATTCGTTTCGCCACTTTCACGATCGCGTCGCAGGCTTGCTCGACGGAGCTCCAGCCTCCAGTTCCGGTGCCGGCGAGAATTGCTGCCCCGTATGCCGCACCTTCTTCCGCCGCGACGATTTCTACTTCGCGCCCGTATACGTCAGCCTGGATCTGGCGCCAGAGCGGTGAGCGCGCGCCACCACCACCCAGGCGAATCGACGCAACTGGAATCTTCATCTCGTCGAAGATCGTGAATGAATCCTTTAAGCTGAAGGCTACGCCTTCCAGGATCGCGCGAATGACATGGGCGCGAGTATGCGAAGCGGTGAGGCCGACCAATGCGGCGCGGGCATTCGGATCGAGATGCGGTGTGCGCTCGCCCATGAGATACGGCGCCCAGAATGCTCCCTCAGATCCCGCGGGCGCTGCGCTGGCCTCTTCGGCAAAGACATCGTAAGGGTCGCGGCCATCTTTTTTCTGAAGCCCGGGAGAGGCAGCGCCGAGCTGATCGCGATACCAGCGCAGGGATAATCCAGCGGCTTGCGTAACACCCATCACATGCCAGCGTCCGGGGATGGCGTGACAAAAAGTGTGCAGGCGGCCCTGCGGATCCATCGCAGGACGGTCAGTCGAGGCGAATACGACACCCGAGGTTCCGATAGTTGCGCTGACTGCACCCGCGCGTGCGATGCCCATACCGACTGCGCCCGCGGCTTGATCTCCAGCTCCGGCGACTACGGGAGTTCCAGCACGCAGTCCGGTGGCTTCGGCGCCCGCGGCAGAAACGCTGCCGCAGACTTGAGGCGATTCGAACAGTGCGGGAAGCAAGTTTTCCTTGATACCCGTTTTGTTAAGCACTTCCGCCGACCAACGGCGATTCGTCACATCGAGCAGAAGCGTGCCGGATGCGTCGGCCATGTCGATCGCACGATCTCCAGTGAGACGGAATCGAACGTAATCCTTCGGCAGCATGACATGCGCAACGCGATCCCAGTTCTCGGGCTCGTTCTC
Organism: uncultured Acidobacteriota bacterium; assembly: GCA_963793945.1. Lineage (GTDB taxonomy): Bacteria > Acidobacteriota > Terriglobia > Terriglobales > Acidobacteriaceae > Sulfotelmatobacter. Next base: position 47,088 of record CAWCCE010000020.1, read on the forward strand.
GCGCACCCATAGAAATTTCGTGAGCGTAAAATTCGTGAGCGGCGGATTGCAGGTAAGACGAATCAGAGTGTCGCGGCCGAACATCTTCTCCAATTCGCGGCTTTGCGCCTCGCTCCGCTGGTCGCACCAAATGATGGCGGGGCGAACAACTTCGTCGGCGGAATCGAGCAGCACCGCGCCGTGCATCTGTCCGGAGAATCCGACGCAGGCAATGTCGTCGGGACGCAAGCTGGACGTTTGAAGCGCTTTGCGGACTGCCGATCCGCAGGCCTTCCACCAGTCCTGAGGATCCTGTTCCGCCCAACCGGGCCGGGGGCTAGCAAAATTCTCGTGCTCAGCGGAAGCGGAGGCAACGATGCTTCCTTGCTCGTTAATGATGAGTGCGCGTGTGCCACCGGTGCCTACATCAATACCTAAGTAATTCATCGTTCCTTCTCAAAGTGTGGAATCAGGCGATATCTTCCGCCAACGAGCGTGCATTGCCGCCCAGTGTGCGTTCCTTCTGCTTCGCCGATTCCTGCGATTGCCGCCGCAAAAAGAAGTCGAGATTACCTCTCATCACGAGATGCGGAGCCAAGGCGAGTTGATGGGAGCGACGTCCGCCCTCGGCCAGGAACTCATGCAACATGCGAAGCGCCATCTCTCCTTGGGCTCGGGGACGCTGATAGATAGTCGCTGCCACCGCTCCTGACCGGATCTCGGGTACCAAGTCAGGGAATAAATCCGTGGTGATGATTGTCAGCCGGTCCAATAAGTTTGCGTCGCGCGCAGCTTTCAAAACCGGAATGGAGGCTTCGGTTGTGACATAGATTCCGGCAAGTTCGGGATGCTCTTCAAAAACTTTCCTGCATTTGCGGTAGGCTTCCTTGTCGATGTCGTGATCTTCGATCGGTTTCAGCAAATCCAGGCTCGGATAAAACGATTTCAAGGTGGCCTCGAACGCGCTGCACTTCTCCGCGTGTTCGGTGATGGCCATATCGAAGACGGTAATCGCGACGCAGCCTTTTTTCTCGCCGAGAAATCGGCCCATAAGATCGGCGGCGATCGAACCACTGGCAAGCGTATCGATTGCAACCATTCCGAGTCGGCCACTGTTCGGAGCGTCAGTGGCCACACAGACGACTGGAATGCGCGCACGGGATGCGCGGCGTATATGGGGGCGCAAAGCCTCAGGACGGCTGGGAAACGTAATGATGCCGTCTACCTTGTCACTGATGGCTGACTGCAAGGCATCTTCTTCGCCCTCGCCGAGGCTGGGGCAGGTTCGGAATTCCACCTCAACATTTTCCAGCAGGATGGATGCAGCTTCTTCGCGAATGCCATTCCGCACTTCGTCCCAAAACGAAGTTGTTCCCTGCGGAGTATTGACCGAAATGCGAAGCGTCTTTCTCGAGGACAAATATCTGGCTGCAAGGTTGGGCCGGTAGCCGAGTGTTCTCGCCACTTGAAGCACTCTGGCCTTAGTTTCGGGGCTTACACCGGGATTGTCATGCAGGGCTCGATGGACGGTTCCGATCGATGTGCCCAGGGATTTTGCTATGTCACGGAGCGTAGTGGGAGGTTGACCCATTATTGGTGGCCCGCATCGTGGCCGGCCGAACAGCCAGCACAAATCATCCGGAAAGGGCTCGACTCCTACTTCCGGAACCGTAAACGTTAACGGAACTGGCGAAAATCCGCAAGGTGGTTCAATACGAAAAGTTTACCGCGACGCATGCGGATTGCCGACGCGTCCCTTCTGATCCGGAATACCGGAGAGGCGATAGATCCAGTTACAGATGGCATCGCGCCAAACCGCGGCTTCTGAGGCTTGATATTCGAACCGCGCAAGGATATCCCGATACCGTTCTTCGTCGATGTGTCCCTGGAGCGTCGTCCACTGCGCGACAAAATTCCTAGCTTCCTCCGCGCCCTCATAATGCGAATCGTAAACATGCTGGATCACGGTCTTGCCCGAATGAAGAATGTACGTGTACGGCACGTGATGAAAAAACAGCAGCAGGTTGTCGGGGCAGTTGCGAAGCGATTCGTAGAGTTTCTGCACCGCGGGAGGATATTGCCCAATGTAACCGGTGCCAGTGGCTACAGTGCGATCCATGCCGATCCCCTGATGGTCCGCTCGGTGCCATTGTCCCCAGCCATTTTCCTCCGAGGATTCCGGGCCGGGGTCGTAGTGATTCCCAGTAATGTTGGTCAACGTCCCAGCCCCCAAGGGGCCGGTATAACTCTCATAAACGTGCCAGGAAATCAGTTGTAGATCATTGATGGTCTTGACGACCACTGGGTCGTTGCCGAAGGTTAGGTGCGTCCATTCATCGACGATCGTCTCGGAACTGAGACTTGGATTCCACGCGAGCCTGCCGAAACCGTAAAGATTCGCCATTGCGAGCGGACTTCCCAGCCAGTTGGCATCCATTCCCACGTTGGCCACTCCGGCAAAACCGCCAACGGGGCGATGAAAGACGCGGCCGGACACAAGGTCCTTTACCGGTGTGGATTTCCCGTCGACGCGCATGTCGAAATCAAGAACTTCTTTCCACATCGGAACAAGGAAGCAGAGCTGACGCTGCTGTCCGGTGTATTCCTGCGTGATCTGCAACTCAATGGCTTCGTTGGTGCGGTGCAGTCCACCAAAGAGAGGAGATACCGGCTCGCGCACCTGAAAGTCGATCGGGCCGTTCTTGATTTGAATGATGACGTTGTCGTCGAACGCGCCGTCGAGAGGATGAAAGTTATCATAGGCGGCCTTGGCGCGATCATTCTTCAGGTCGTGCCAATCGAGATGGTGGTTGTATACAAACGCGCGGTAGAACACGACGCCGCCGTGTGGCTCGAGCGCGTGAGCAATCACATTCGCAGCGTCAGCGGGCGTTCGGCCGTAGCTGGACGGACCGAGTCGCCCTTCTGAGTCGGCTTTGACAACAAAGCCACCGAAATCCGGAATCTGGCGGTAAATTTCGTCGACTTTTTTTCGCCACCACTCGGCGACCTTGGGATCGAGAGGGTCGAATGTGTCGAGGCCGCCCATGACCTTCGGACTGCTGAGATCGACGGACATCGAAAGCCGGACGCCCCAAGGACGGAAAACGTCTGCGATGCGGCGGACTTGGGAAATGAAATCGTCCTCGAGAACGCCGGGGGCTGCATTGACATTATTGATCGTGCAGCCATTGATTCCGACGGAAGCGAGAAGGCGCGCGTACTGCCCGGCTCGAGTGAGATCGTCGCGAACTTTTCCATCGGTAAAGAATATGGAAGGGCCGCCATAGCCGCGTTCAATGCGGCCGTCGAGATTGTCCCACTGGTTGACCCAGCGAACGGGGGCATAGGGCTGCTGCACTTCATCAATCTTCGAGAGGCTCTCACCGCGCTCGATCTTGCTTAAGAGAGCAAACACACCATAAAGGACGCCGTCATCCGTTGAGCCGGCAATAACGAGGCATTCTGATCCGTGAATGCGAGCGGTTCTGATCCAATAACCGTCGGCTCTCATTTCTTGCGACGGATGCAGGTCTGGGGCAATCGCGCGCACTTTTTCGAGCGTTCCCAGGACGATCGCAGTGCCACTCACCTCCGAGCTTGAGGTAAATCGTCGATCGAGCATCTGGAAAAAACCGCCTGTTAATTCCTGCTGCGCAGTTTTGACTACAAGAGAATCGCCGAGCACTACGACTTGCTGCGGCAGATGCTCGTAAATCCTGGCTGCTTGCGGACTCAGCGCAGAGTAGCGAAGCCAGGCGTCGGCTCCCGTTTCTGCTGCGGCCTTATATGACGGGATGGAGGCAAAAAGAAAAACAGCTGCCGATACTCGAAGCATCAGTCTTCGCAGGCAAGTCGAGTTCATCGCAAATCGCCACCTCAGGTGTCGAGTATACGGGGATACGCCACGCGATTAGGGCATCAGGCCACGCAGTTCGCGCGCGCTTCCTGATAATCTCAAACCAGCCCCTTCAGGAGAGCGCGTCGGATTGCCACCGCTAATTAATGTACGGAGTATCTCAAAGTCATTTGGAGCAGCACCGCTGTTTCAGAACGTATCGTTCACGGTTTCCGAGGGAGATCGCGTCGGGCTGATTGGTCCGAATGGCTCGGGCAAGTCAACGCTGCTGCGAATTCTGGCCGGAACAGAAACTCCGGATGATGGAGAAATCGCCGTCCGAAAACGGATCCGCATGAGCTATGTGGAACAGGAATCCGTATTTCAGTCTGGCGACACCGTGAGGTCCGTCGTCGAAACCGCGTTGAAGCGCTCTGCTGTGCCAGAGTCGGAGCGTGGAACCCGTTTCGCGGAGACCCTGGGGCGCGCCGGCTTTGCGGATTTGGAGGCGGAAGCTGCGGCATTATCGGGCGGTTGGCAGAAGCGATTGGCCATCGTCGAAGCGCTGGTGCAAGGGCCTGACATTCTGCTTCTGGATGAGCCTACGAATCACCTGGATCTGGCCGGTATCGAATGGCTTGAAGAACTGCTGGAGCAAGCGGGGTTCGCGTGCGTGGTGATCAGTCACGACCGCTATTTTCTGGAAAATGTCGCGACCGAAATGGCGGAACTCAGCCGAGTGTATCCCGACGGATTACTCCGCGTGAGGGGACGGTACAGCACATTCCTGGAGAAGAAAGAGGAATTCCTGCATGCTCAATCGAAGCGGCAGGAGGCGCTCGAGAACCTGGTGCATTCCGAGATCGAGTGGCTGCGGCGCGGGGCGAAGGCGCGAACGCGAAAATCAAAAGCACGCATCGACAAAGCCGGCGACTTGATGGAAGAACTAGCCGACTTGAACACGCGAACCCGGACCGGGGCTGCGCAGATCGATTTCTCCGCCACTGACCGCAAGACGAAGCGGCTGATTGAACTTGGCAACATTGGGTACGAGATCGGCGGACGTCAATTATTTCAAGGTTTGAACTTCGTGATCTCGGCCGGGCTGCGCGTGGGACTGGTCGGTCCGAACGGCAGCGGCAAAACGACGCTGCTTCGCCTGGTGCGCGGGGAAGTCGCGCCAACGACTGGCGACATTCGGCGAGCCGACAAGTTGCGAATTGTGTACTTCGATCAGCGACGCGAACTCGATCCGAACGTGACGCTGCGGCGGGCACTCGCACCGGAGGGCGATTCGGTCATCTATCAAGATCGGGTTGTCCACGTGGCATCGTGGGCGGCGAAATTCCTGTTCAAGAACGAGCAGCTGAATCAGCCGGTCGACAGGCTTTCTGGAGGGGAACGGGCTAGGGTTCTGATCGCGCAGTTGATGCTTCAGCCGGCGGACGTGCTCTTGCTCGACGAGCCAACCAATGACCTCGACATCCCGACTCTCGAAATTCTTGAGGAGAGCCTGCTCGAGTTCCGTGGGTCGCTCGTTCTGGTGACGCATGACCGCTACATGCTCGACCGCGTCTCTACCATCGTCCTCGGATTAGACGGTAAAGGCAGCGCGCAACGCTTTGCAGATTACTCGCAATGGGAAGCATGGCAGGAGGAACAAGAGCAATCCGAACAGGCGACGGCGCGAGTTGCTGCAAAGACGACGACGGGGCCGTCAACATCGTCGAAGAAGAAACTCTCCTACCTCGAAGCCCGCGAATATTCGGCCATTGAGGAGCTCGTGGCCGCCGCAGAAGAGATTCTGGATTCGAAGCGGGTCGCCGCTGAAGACCCGGCGATCGCCAGCGACTCGACTCGACTCATGAATGCTCACAAGGAATTGGAAGAAGCTCAGAACGAAGTGGACACTCTCTACGCGCGATGGGCGGAACTTGAGAAGAAGCAGCAAGCCTGAACGTCAGGACGCCAGCGCGAAGGCGATGATTGTCCTCCCACTTTTACCGGTGCGTTCTTCAACTTCTTTTAGCAAACGCGATTCGAGATCGTCCGGGTCGGGCTTCATTTCGCAGGCCGCAATTTCCTGATCGGTCGCACCTTGAAAGCAAAGTTCGCAAACTCCGAGGCCATCTTCGGAACGGACCGGTGGGCCGAAAACACGGCAGGTCATAGGACGGGATTCGTAGAGCTCACAGAGACCTGTCTGAGGATCGAGCACGGGGCAGGGTTCCTCGTTGGCGAAATCGGCAAACTGCTGTTCTGCTTCCTCTCCTTCGTCGAGCACGCCCGTTTTGCGGTTACCGGGGAATTCGGGCGATAGGCGGGCGACTGATTCACGAGCGCGTTCCCGTACCGTCGCGGCACGTTTTGGAGAGCGCGACTCAACTCGGTCAAGCCTCTCTGCAACCGCGTCGCGTCAAGCTGATTGATGGCGAATGCTCCGATGCAGCACTGCGTGCATCCCGGACGACAAACCAGCCAATCTCTGCTCCGGAGCGCTGCGCCGGCAAGAGCAGAGTCCACAATCTGGATTAGCTTCTGATCGCCCGACGATGGGAAACGGGACCGCACATGTATGAGCATAGCGCATGCCCGGAGTCCACGAACTGAACGCCCAGGAAACACGACCATGAACTGCCAGACTGATCTTTACGATGGATTTTTTGCGTTGGACTAACCGGCGAGGTTTGATCCAAAGTGTTGCGTACATCTTCTGCAAGGTCGCAGAAGAGCACCCAACATTTCAAAATTGGGTTCCCCACGAACGGGTCATCGTCAGTCCATCTGACCGAGTCGTCTAAACATTTTTAACACTGCAGCCGCCGAGGACTAACGGCGGATGCAGAGCCATCTATACAGCGAGGGAGCAACGTGCCGGACAAGAAAAATACAGTCAATTTGCGAACCGTGGCAGAACGGGCAGGGCTGGCGCCCTGTTCAGTTTCGGCAATCCTCAACGACACCCCTGCGGCGAAAGCCATTCCGCAAACGACGAAGGATCGCGTCTTTCGCGCCGCGGCCGAGTTGAATTATCGCCCGAACTTGTGGGCGAGATCGCTGCGAACCAAGCGGACTCGCATGGTGGCTGCGATCGCACACGATTTTGGAAGAGGAGCGGTCGCGCGGGTTGTGGCGGGCGTGCAGAGTCGACTCCATAAGAAAGGGTATTTGCTGGCTCTCGGCACTCCGGACTTTGAGGAAGCCAATCACATTTCCGCCCAGTTCCAGCAGCGCGGAATTGAGGGTGTCATCGCCATAGAAGCGATCGTGCCCATGCAAATGGATTTGCCCGTGGCCTTGGTCGAATTCGCATATGTCACATCCTCAGAGGTTTTGTCGGAAGATGAGCACGTTTGGCTTGCGAAACTGGGCGAGTCGGCGGCCGACACTATCATCCGGCAGATTGAGCAGGAAAATAGTTCGCGCCGGATGAAAGTCGACGCCAAACTTCCGTCGGCCTATTTCGATGTTCCGAGCGCCGTGCTGGCAACTGGTATGGCTGCGCACGAACGCGCGTAGCCACACTTCGTTGCGTAAGCGCATCTCTTTTCATATCAAATCGCCGAAGCGGTCATCCCCCGGCCTCTTTGCGTGCTCGAAAATGCCGAAGCCCGGCAGTCGGCGATTCAACCTCACTAAAAAGCTCTTTGGGATTACGCCAGCCGATTGGCTCGGCGACTGTTAGGCCGTTTGGGAAAAATGCTGGCCTGAATTCGTAGTGGAGTTCGCAGGAAGGTCCAACCGGACATCACAAAGCTCTCCAATCAAACTTCCCGCCCAGCGGAAAACATTGTGCTCGCGCACGGTTCGGCGCATGCGCTGCATGCGCAACTGCTTTTGCTCCGGAGCCATTTCCAGCGCCGCGCGAATCGCTTCCGCGGTCTGGTCAATGTCATAGGGATTCACCTGCAACGCATCAGCTAATTCCCGAGCGGCGCCGGTGAAGCAACTCAGGATGAGCACGCCCCGCTCATCGTGGCGGTTCGCGACGAACTCTTTCGCCACCAAGTTCATGCCGTCGTGCAGTGAGGTCACCAGGCAAAGATCGGCGGCGCGGTAATACGCTTCCACTTCTTTGTGATTGTGCTGCCGATTGAGAAGCACGATCGGTTTCCATTGGCCAGATTGAAATTTCCAGTTGATGCGATCGGCTTCGGCTTCCACTTCCGCCTGCAGATCATGGTAGCGCTTGATGTGAGTGCGGCTCGGAGCACCGATCTGCACGAACGTAAAGACGCCTTGATATCGCGGATACTTCTCGAGAAAGCGTTCGACCGCAAGGAAGCGCTCCAGAATCCCCTTGGTGTAGTCGACACGATCGACGCCGACTCCCATCAAGGCAGCCTCGACGCCGAGAACCTTTAATAGCGCCCCGCGCTCTTCGTAAGCGGACTCAAGCGGGACTTCAACAGGCACTTCCACCGACGCCACACTAATCGGGAATGGACGCACTGCGGTGCGATGCTCGAGTCGCTGCACGGCGAACTGATTCCAGTCGATGCGCGACTCCACCGTACGATCCACACTCTGAAGAAAGTTCGTGCAATGCGCCTGTATGTGGAAGCCGATGAGGTCTGCGCCAAGCAGACCGTCGATCAGCTCTCGTTGCCACGGACAGATTCCGAAAGCTTCCGGATTCGGCCAGGGAATATGCCAGAAGATTGCAAGACGAGCATCCGGCCGGCGCTGCTTGATCATCCTCGGCAACAACGCGAAATGGTAATCCTGCACAAGGACAACCGGATGAGTCACGTCTTCCATCTCTTCCAGAAGGGCATCTGCAAATTTTTGGTTTACTTCTTGATAGTGCTTCCAATCGCTCGGACGAAACACCGGTCGAGTGTGGGCGATATGGCAAAGAGGCCACAAACCTTCATTGGCGAAGCCGTAATAATATCCCTGCTCTTCTTCCTTGGAGAGCCATACTCTGCGCAGGGTGTAATGCGGATCATCGGGCGGAACGACCAGGCGATCGTGCGCATCCACCATCTCCAGATCGGCATCGCCGGAACCGTGAGCGACCCATGTTCCCCCGCAGGCGCGAAGCACCGGTTCGATCGCAGTAACGAGTCCACTAGCGGGCTCGCTGACCTCCACCGATCTCCCGCGATGACTGTGAATGTAAGGCTCCCGGTTAGAGACGACGAAAAGCCTGCCATCTTCCAGCCGCGAGCGAACGTGAACTGCGAGACGATCCGCGGTCCACATCGCTTCTCCAGTCGCGCGGAGACGAGCTTCCAATTCCGCAGCGGAGCGGGCGCTGTTCAGGCTTTCCGCAAATGTGGCCACTTCCCTCGCCAAAGGACGAAACATTTCCAAGTCGGGAACTTTCAAGCGAGTCGACATGGCACGGCCGGTGCGCAAGGCCTGCATCCAACGCGCGGTTCGAGCAATCGGCCCGGCGATGCTCCAACGGACGATGAGCAATGTAATCATGGCAATGAGCACGACATGGGCCAGCGCGCTCAGGAAGGTTTCGCGCCAAATCCGATAGGTTTCTGCCTTGATGTATCCAGAATCGTGGACGATCGCCAGAGCTCCGATGAGGGTCGCGTCGTGATGCAGCGGCCGCGCGTAGATGTGGATTGACGCAATGCCCATGCGCAGGAAAGCGGCAGCATCATGATCGTCCTTCAGCGATTGCAGGACGATGGGAGGCGCGCTTTCCATGAGCGGCTGGAGGTTGGTTGTTACTGCGACTGGATGACCCTGCGGATCATACACGGCAAGCCCCGCAAGGTGCTCCCGGTTGGCGAACTGCTGGACGGTTCGTTGCAGAGTACGCTGCGCGTCCCGCTCCAGGTCGCGCTCCACGCTGCTTTCGAGACTCTCGCCCAGGAGTTGGGCGCGCCGATCAAGATCTTTGCGCATGCCCCGGGCCAGTATCTCCCCTTGATAGTAGGAAGTGCACAACGAGACGAGCGTTACCCCGATGATCAAAGAGACGATAAGCCGGGCACTCAGCAATCGCATCTTGGAAGTCCTGAGAATCCTAAGTTGCCGTCAGGTACAAAAAGGGGATCAACTACGCTTTCTGGCGGTTTCCAACTGCTGGCCGGACAAGCTATCAGGGACCGCAGCGGCCGGCCCCGGAAAACCCGGCTACGGCGATTCCCACGACGGCGACATCGTTAGGATGCAAACAGCCATCCGAAACGATCTTGCCAGTCTTATTCTGGTGACGGGAACAAACAAAAGGTTGCACCTGGAGTGCCGTACCCCGAAGTCTTAGGTTTCAGTGGCTTGGTGAGATGTTCACAGCGCGGGAAAGGTAATTCTTGCATCCCAGAAGCTGAGAATCAGCGGCCACTCCGATCCAGGACAATTTCAGGAAGGGTCCTCTGGTCAGTTCGCAAGTGATGCGGTCCTTCTGGTAGGAATGTATCGCTGTGGGTATAGTGCGAACGGTTAGGAATTTCATGGGAGCTTGGATGAAAGTGAACTGGCATCGCCCAAAGTGGTACGCAGCAATTTTTCTGGTTTCGTTATGTGCGATGGGGCAAACTAAAGATCCTCAAGCAACCACTGCGCAATGGAAGCTGGTTTGGAGCGATGAGTTCAATGGACCGGATGGCTCGCCCGTCGATTCGTCGAAGTGGGTGCAGGAAATCGGCGGGGGAGGATGGGGCAACGACGAACTCGAGTACTACACCAGCCGTCCGCAAAATGCGTTTCTGAAGAACGGGAACCTCGTCATCAAGGCAGTGGAAGAAAAGTACTCGGGCTCCGATGGCGTGAGCCGGAACTACACATCCGCGCGATTAAAGACACAGGGCAAGTTCTCGCAAACCTATGGGCGTTTCGAAGCGCGCATCAAGATTCCTCGCGGACAAGGAATCTGGCCGGCCTTCTGGATGCTGGGCGCTGACATCGACCAAGTCCCTTGGCCCGCTTGCGGCGAGATCGACATCATGGAGAATATCGGCAAGGAGCCTGCCCTCGTTCACGGAACGATTCATGGGCCGGGTTATAACGGATCTGGAGGCATCAGTTCGTCATTCGCTCTGCCCGGGGGAAGGAAATTTGCCGACAAATTCCACATTTATGCCTTGGAATGGGAGCCGAACACAATTCGTTTCTACGTCGACAATCACCTCTACGCGACGCGAACTCCCGCGGACCTACCGAAAGGGGCGAAGTGGGTTTACGACCATCCATTCTTCATTTTGCTAAATGTCGCGGTTGGGGGAGACTGGCCGGGAAATCCCGACGCGACCAGCGTGTTTCCGCAGACCATGCTGGTGGACTATGTGCGGGTTTACGAGGCTGTAAAGCCAGCGCCGCCCACGAAGCCCTGATCCACTGAACATAACAATTCTGTCCTTGACCTGTCGCCAATCCGTTTCACTCTTGTCGATTTCGCGTGCATAAAATCGTATAAAATCGATTTCCGAAAATCGGAACTTTCGCGATCACAGGAGTTGATGCATGAGCAGCGTTCGGGTTTTGGTAGGCACGCGCAAAGGCGCATTCATTCTTACCGCAGAGGGCAAGCGGGACAAGTGGGACGTCAGTGGCCCTTTCTTTGCGGGATGGGAGCTTTACCATCTCAAGGGATCGCCTGCCGATCCCAATCGCATCTACGCTTCGCAGACCAGCGGATGGTTTGGGCAGATCATCCAGCGCTCCGACGACGGCGGCAAGACGTGGCATCAGCCCGGCACACCTCCCGGTGAGACGGCAGGACCCGGCGGAATGCCGAAAGGCGAGAGCAACAAATTTGTTTATGACACTTCGACGGAAACGGGAAAACCGCTGACCACCCATCAGTTTTACGACGGAACCCAGCATCCGTGGGAGTTCAAACGCGTCTGGCATATCGAGCCGTCGCTCACCGATCCGGACACTGTCTACGCCGGAGTCGAAGATGCGGCCTTATTCCGTTCCAGTGACGGCGGGACAAATTGGAAAGAAATGTCGGGACTGCGTGGGCACGGAACTGGGCCCCATTGGCAACCCGGCGCCGGAGGCATGTGCCTGCATACCGTGATCCTCGACCCCAGTAACCCCGACAGGATCTATATTGCGATCTCGGCCGCTGGAGCATTCCGCACCGATAATGGAGGCAAGACATGGAAGCCGATCAATAAGGGTCTCTATTCGAAATATATTCCGGATCCGAACGCCGAGGTCGGGCACTGCGTGCACCACGTTGCGATGAACCCGAAACGTCCGGACGTGCTGTTTATGCAAAAGCACTGGGACGTGATGCGCTCGGACAACGCCGGCGATCAGTGGACCAAGATCAGCGGCAATCTGCCGACGGATTTTGGATTTGTCATCGACATCCATTCGCACGAACCGGAGACGGTCTATGTCATCCCGATCAAGAGCGATGGCGAGCATTACGTGCATGAGGGCAAACTGCGCGTCTTCCGCAGCAAAACGGGTGGAAACGAGTGGGAAGCTCTGACCAAGGGACTGCCACAGGAAAATTGCTATGTGAACGTCCTGCGCGATGCCATGGCAGTCGATACCCTCGACAAGTGCGGGATCTACTTCGGGACAACGGGCGGACAAGTCTACGTTTCACCCGATGCGGGAGACTCGTGGTCTCCGATCGTACGTGATCTGCCGGCGGTGTTGTCGGTGGAAGTGCAGACGCTGGCCTAAGGACTTCGAGTTCGAACAATAGCGTCGTAGCTTTGGGGAATTCAAGGAGAACACATGAAACGAACGCTGATGGCAGCGGCATTATTGTTGTCGTTCTCAGTCGCCGTCACCGCGCAGGACAAGCAACAACCAGCTGACAATGCCGCCGTCCTGGAGGCTCAGGAACGCAACCTGTGGCAGGCTTTCAAGAACAAAGACAAGGCAGCCCTTTCGGCGATACTGGATGACGGCTTCCATCTATTTGAAGAGGGACTCACTGCAATCGGCGACAAGAAAACTGAGGTCAATGCGGTCGATGATTTCGAACTCGTTCGCTACACCTTGAGCGATTTCACCGTGAAACCGATCGGGCCCAACGAGGCGTTAGTCACCTATATCGCCCAATATGAAGGCAAGTCCGGTGGCGAGTCCTCGAAGGCAAAGAGTGTCTTCGCGGAGGTATGGATTCGTGCGGATAAAAAATGGAAAGATATGTACATGCAAGAAACCTATATGAAGTGAAGGCATTCGCGACATGTCGGTAACGATACGAGTTGAACTTCCGCAACATCTTCGCACCCTGGCCCACGTTGGGCACGAAGTGCCGATCGAAGTGGAGGGTCCGGTGACGCAGCGCTCGGTTCTCGATGCGCTGGAAGCCGCCTACCCGATGCTTCGCGGGGCAATTCGGGATCACGTCACGCTGCAACGGAGGGCATTCCTGCGCTTCTTTGCCTGCCAGGAAGATCTGACTCATGAATCTCCGGACGCCCCCTTGCCCGAAGCTGTGATCACGGGGAAAGAACCCTACCTGATCATTGGCGCAATCGCCGGCGGCTAGTTCCCCTTCATTTATCCTTCTGACCGTTCATCATTCTTAAGAACTGCGACCTCCGGCACGCGTGGCGAATCTGATCAAGAGACGCTGCACGATTGTCGGAGGCGAACGTGAAACTGAACCACCTCAACCTACCGTTTCCAACGTTCCGGATGCGCACAAGTTTCTGGAAAAGTATTTTGGATTGAAGGGCTATCACGGCATGGAACCGCGCGAGGGCATGAGCTTTATGTCGGATGACGACGGAATGCTACTGGCTCTTTTCCGTGCCGGCAACGGGACGGATGCGAAATATCCCGCGGGATTTCACATCGGCTTTATTCAGGACAGTGAAGAGGAAGTCGACCAGATCAACCAGCGCTTGCGGGACGATGGATATCAGGTTCCCAAGCCGGCCCGTCTTCATGGATCGTGGACTTTTTATTTCCAGGCTCCTGGAGGATTTATGGTCGAGGTGCTGCGCTGAGAGCGTACGCTCTCTCGACCTTGGCAAGAAAAAACAGGTTCCTCGATCGCTTCGCTCCTCGGAATGACAATCGCAAGTTGCTAGGCCTGATGTTCGTGCCAGTGCATCTGCCAACCTAGGTATCGCACGGCTGCCTCGTGCACGGCAGCCGCCGTGGTTGAGAAATTTGCCGCCACGTGATGTTCGAATCCGTTCTCGCAGATGTAGTGCAGAAGTCTCTGCAGTCCGGCAATCTGCACAACACCAACGCCGCCGAATGTATTCAACGAGTCGCTGGTGAATGAGCCTTCGCCCACATATCCTCGGATCACACCCGCCGTGTCGTCGGTGGAGAATCTCGCAAAGCTCATCGCCCCCGGCTTTACTCGTCCTACAACGGTGCCAAAGGTATTGTCCTTACCGACGGTTCCAGCGATGATCTCCTGGAAATCCATGCGCACGTCCTGAAAGAAGTGCTTGGGCAGATTGCTGCAGTGGAAGCAAACCGCCTTATTCGGATCGTCACCGTAGTTATTGTTCCAGTCGAGCAGCGCGCTTGGAGTTTCGGACGCGAGCGCGAGGGCGTGCATGCTGAGCGTTCCGCATACATCAACCTCGCAGGCCGCTGGAAATAGATTGTTGCTCATCATGCTCATGATGGTGCAAGGCACGACACCGAAGTATTCTTCCATCGAGGTCCAGCACTGCACGGCGCTGATGCGGACGTCGGTTTGCTTCATCCAGTCGTCGATAACGAAACCCAGCTTCGCCATCTTGATCAACGCAGCGTCGGGAACGCCGCTGGTGGTCACGTATTTTCGAATTTCTGCCAGCTTGCCTTGCACTCCCGCGTGATCATCCTTCAGCTTTGCAATGCGGCCGAAAACTTCGGACAGATCGAGCGTCTCTGTCGAGATACCGGAGGCTTCGAGCAGTTTCTCGCTATAGCGCACCGTGTTGAAGGCAGTGGGACGAGCACCGATGCTGCCGACGCGCAGGTTCCGCATTCCATTTGCGACGCGGCACACAGCAGCAAACCACGCGAGATCGGCTTCAAACTCCTTCGAATCAGGGCTTACGGTGTGGAGTTTTGTCAGCGAATACGGAATCCCATACTGACGAAGATTGTTGCAGGCCGACATTTTTCCGCAGAAACTGTCGCGGCGATGCAGGATCGTCATCTTCGATGCATCGTCCGGCGTAGCTTGTACCAGCACGGGGACATCGAGCCTGGAGAGACGCATCGTGTCGGCGATGGCACGTTCGTCGCCGAAATTCGGAAGGGAAACGATCACTCCATCAATTTTGTCCCGATGTTTCTGAAACAGAGCCGCGCAGCGCTTGGCTTCTTCGTGAGTTTCAACTGCTCCGTGCTTGCTGTCTTCCGGTCCGAGCACGATCGCATCCATGCCGGCCTTCGCCAGAGCCTGGATCATTTCCTCGCGGCCGGATTTCGCCAGTTGGTCGGGAAAGAATCCGCGATTCCCGATGATGACGCCCATCGTCATTTTCTTTGTGGACATATGAATCCTTATGTATCGATCAATAACTGCAATTAGGTATTACTTGACATGCGCGCACGTTCACGCGCAGGAGAAAAGCGCAGGCTAAAAAATAACCCCAATACCAGCAACACCGCTCCCCACCAGATATTGGCGTGAAGGTTATAAAGCACAACCTTGTTGGCAGGAGGGTGGATCGTTTCGTAAATTCCAGTGGCGAAAATCAGCAGGCCATTGACTCCAAGGCACACGCCAGTGAAGAACCAGATCGAGAGTGATCCGCCGGATTTCATTCATTCCTCCTACCAGAAGATGATCTGCAAAATGACGAAAATAACAGCGACCACGGCGCCCCAGAACAGGGGGCTGTGGAACCAGCTAACGTGCTCTGTCCGGGGAATCGGCGTCAGCCCGTAAACAACATTTTTGAGTTCGGAATCCGGCTTGGGCTTCGTCATGTAGCTGACGACTACGGTGACGATCACGCAGATCAGCCAGCACCAAAGAGCGCGGAACATGTTTTGCGCCTGGTCTTGCGCTTGCGCCGAGAGCGCCACGTAACGCACCGCTCCGGGATCGATCTTGACCCATGCATACATGCCGACCGACGACAACGTTCCGGCCAGAAGACCCGTCCAACCACCTGCTGGCGTGGCGCGTTTCCAGAGCATGCCAAGAATGACGGTACCGAAGAGCGGAGCGATGAAGAAGCTGAACAGCGCCTGCACATAATCCATGATGGACTGGGCCTGCATGACGAGATAGGCAGTGCCGATGCTGATGATGACGCCGATGACGGTAACCCAGCGTCCCATCCTCACCTTAGCCTCATCGGAGGCATCCTTCTTGATGAAGGTGGCGTAGATGTCGTACGTCCAGACCGTGGTGAAAGCGCTGACATTGCCAGCCATTCCCGACATGAATCCTGCAATCAACGCCGTGATCCCGAGACCAAGCAGCCCAGGACCACAGTAGCGGGCAAGCATCAACGGCAAAACTTCGTCGTAACCGTGGAGACCTTGTGCTTGTCCTGCTGGAGACCAGGCCACGTCCGCGGGAACGAGATGCAGAAGATGGCCGCTGGGATCGCGGAGAAGAGCCAGACCAAGCAGGCCTGGGAGAATTACGATGAAAGGCACGCACATCTTGAACGCGGCTCCAATGATCGGAGCGAGTTCCGCCGAGCGCAGATCTTTTGCCGCGAGAACGCGCTGCACGACCAGGAAGTCGGTGGTCCAATACCCCATGGCGATCACTGCGCCCAGGCCGAACACGATGCCTACCCAGTTGATGCCCATTGGGTTGTCGCTGAAGTTGCCGAGTGTCGACCAGAGATGAGTGTAGGCGCCGGGATTCGCCGCGTGCTGCTCCGTAAGGTTTTGCAGAATCTTGGCTTTCATGCCGTCCCATCCACCGGCTTCGATCAGTCCGAGAATGGGGATCAATAGTGCGCCCGCCCAAATCAGGAAAAACTGCAACACCTCGTTGAAGATCGCGGATCGCAAGCCGCCGAGCGCGACATAAGCGGCGACGGTCAGCGACGAAATCAGGATGCTGAAATTGAGATCCCACCCGAGAACCACGCGCATGACAACAGCCATGGCATACATGTTGATGCCGCTCATCAACACCGTCATAAATGCGAACGAAATCGAGGAGATTGCTTGCGAGCCTGGCCCGAAGCGCAACTTGAGATAGCCGGGTACCGAGTGTGTCTTGCTGACGTAATAGAACGGCATCATGATCAACGCCAAGAACAGCATCGAGGGAATGGCGCCGATCCAATACCAGTGGGCCGCGAGAATCCCGTACTTATAGGAATTGCCGGCCCACCCCATGAGCTCGAGCGATCCAAGGTTCGCCGACAGAAAGGCCAGACCCGCCACCCATGCTGTCATCTCGCGTCCGGCCATAAAAAAGTCTTCGCCGGTATTGGCCTGTCCCTTCAGATGGAGGCCTATAGCCAAGACCAGGGCAAAGTAAAAAATGATGATGACCAGATCGACTGGCGAGAGATGCACCAGGGTGGAAGCACTAAAAAAGAGGAGGAGCGCAGGGTTCATTGAGTCTTGACCTGTCCGTAGTAGGCGTTGCGACCATGCTTGCGCAAAAAGTGCTTGTCGTGAAGTTCTCGGGCGAGAGGTCCGGATTCAGCATTGATGGACAGCGTATGAAGAGCCATCTTCGCGACGTATTCCAGAATCACCGCGTTGTGGGCAGCCGATGCGGCAGTTGGTCCCCAGCAAAAAGGCGCATGCCCCGCCACTAGGACCGCCGGAATTGCGTCAGGATCGCTCTTGGCAAACGTGCGGCAAATGGCTTTGCCAGTTTCCAGTTCGTAGTCACCCTCAATTTCGGATGCACTCAAACGATCCGTCACCGGAACTGATCCATGAAAGTAATCCGCGTGAGTGGTGCCAAAACACGGAATCGGCTTTTCCGCCTGGGCCCATGCCGTAGCAAATTCAGAATGCGTATGAGCCACTCCCCCGATGTTCAGAAACTGCCGGTATAACTCCAGATGAGTCGGAAGGTCGGAGGAAGGCCGCAGGTTGCTTTCGACGATAGTCCCTTTGAGATCGGAAATAACCATGTGGGCCGCGGTCAGTTCCTCGTAGGGCACACCACTCGGCTTGATGGCGACCAGTCCTTCACCGCGGTCGATGCCGCTGGCGTTTCCGAACGTGTAGAGGACAAGGCCGCGCCGAACCAGTTCCAGATTTGCTTCCAGCACCTCTTCGCGCAGCGTCTTAAGCAGCATTGGGAAAATGCGGGTCCTGAATGCCAGATTTCAATCGACGAATATTACTTTCTCGTAAACGTTTACGCAACGGAACATTAAACGGATGCACGTACCTTTGTCAAAGATTTCGCGCCTCAAGATCTTTCATCACAGGGGAACACAGCGGACTACTTTGCGTCCTGCAGCCTTTACGAGGTTTTCACTTTCCAGTAGACCGCGTAGCGCTCGTGAATCACTTTGTAGAGAGGAATTAAGTCGAACGGTTGTGACTGTCCCACTGCGTTGAATGTGAGCGGCTGTTTATCAGGCACAATCCAAGCCAATGGATGCGTGGCTGTGGCTGTAATGTCCGGGACTTTGGTCTGCGTGCCAAGTTTTGGCCCGGGGCCGCTGAACGCCATATCGCGGGTGACAGTTTCAAAACGCCCAGCCAAAACGAGCGGGCCGTACATTGCTGCCTGGATTGTCTCGTCGTCAGGCATGGGATCGGCGTGCAGTGCCATCGGCAGACTGAGTTCAATTTTGTCCCCAGTCTTCCAGATCCGATCCAGGGTCAGATTACTGCTGGGACTGGCAAAGGCGGGGAGGGTAGTTCCGTTAATTTTCACGCTGCCACCTTGAACCCAATACGGAATGCGCAGGTTGATCGCGAGTTGTTTCGGCCGCTCGGAGGAAATGATGATCGTCGTTCCCTGCTCTTCCGGGAAGCGGGTTTCCTGCTTGAGTTGCAAGCCCTTCTCCCGCCAATCCAGATTTGAATCGATGTAAAGATTTACATAGAGAGAGTTGTCGCCGTGGAAGTAAATCGTGTCGGCCAACTTCGCGTATTCCTCGGAACCGGTTCCGGTGCAGCACCAGAATGCATCGAGCGGCTTGCCGAACGTCTTCCAGTATCCCGAGGCGAGCGGCAAGTAATACATCATCGTGCCATCTTCAGGATTAATCGTGCCGAGGCGGTGATTGAATAAGGTGCGCTCGTAGTAATCCATGAGGCGGGCGTCCGCAGTCCAGCCAAATAGATGGCGGGTCAACTTCATCATGTTGTAGGCACAGCAGCACTCAGTAGTATCGGGGGCGAGTTCAGTGGAAAGCTTGCCGGGGTCGGTGTTCCACGACTCACCGTTGCTGGTGCCGCCCGTGCAATAGGAACGCTCGCTGACCACTTCCTCCCAGAAATATTCGGCGATGTCCCGATAGCGGCGGTCGCCGGTGAGTTCGTAATAACGCGCGGCGGCGATCACCTGAGGAATGTGCGTATTGACATGCAGGCCTTTGAGTTCGTCGCGGTGTGCGGCAAGAGGATCAAAGAATGCTTTCTTGTCGAAACGCTGCGCGATCTCCAGATAGTCTTGCTTGCCCGTAACCGCGTAGAGATTGCACAGGACTTCTCCCATGCCTCCGAACTCCGTGCCGAGTACACGTTGCATGTGTTCGTAGCTGAGCGGCTGGGTATAGAGGTCCACCCAGGAGGCCATCTTTTGAACGATATCGAGAGCCTGCTCGTTGCCATGGTGCACGTACATATCGAGCAGGCCTGCCATGATTTTGTGGATCGTGTAGAAAGGCGCCCAGACTCGCTGGCGCTCTCGAAGGCGATCGAAGAATTCCACGGGGAATGCACTCAGATATCCGCTTTTCAAAGCGGTTTGGCACTTTCCCAGTTCGGCCACAACGGTTGCGGCGTTTTTCTTTAAATCCTCATCGCCGGTAGCGGCGTACATGAGCGCACAGGCCGAAAGATAGTGCCCACCGGCATAATGGCCGCGCAATTCGCAGTCGGGAGCCTCCCAGCCGCCGAGAGGCTCGGCGTTGGAAGGCAGACCCGCATTGATTCGGAAGGTGTGCAGCAAACGGTCAGGAGGCAGCGAATGCAGATATCGACGATCGGCTTCCGTCGCGATCTTGCAGGGACCGTCGCCAAGACGCACTTGCGTCAAGGGGAACGGAAGAACCTTCCAGGGCACCTTCTCGTTTGACGGCTTGCCGCCTTGCTGGCCACTGTCGATCACCGGGTCTTGCAGGATGTTGGCTCTCAAAGCCCCAGGAATAAATGCGGAGCCAGCTACGCCCGCAGCGGCAGACAAGAAATTCCTGCGGGACCATCGTCCAAATTGTGACATCGAGATTCCTCCTGCGCCCGAGTGCAGCGTTACCGGATATTGTCTACACTAATCAACAAATTGGCGAGGGTTCGAACTCGGATAAGACGCCCTGCCAACCGCGAAGGAGGCCGACCTTCACGAAAGGCGATCAGGTTCAACTGCAGAGCATGCAAAGCGCAACCTACGACGTCATCATCATTGGGTCCGGCATCGTGGGCGCGGCTTGCGCGGACGAGTTCGCTCGTCGCGGAATGAAAGTGGCGATCGTCGAGCGAGACGTTGTCGGTGGAGGCGCGACCGCCGCCGGCATGGGGCACATCGTCGTCATGGACGATTCCGAGGCCCAGTTCGCCTTGACGCGGTATTCGCAGCAGCTTTGGCAGGCGTCGCGGGGTGAGCTGCCGGATGACGTTGAGTACGAGCCATGCGGGACGATCTGGGTCGCCGCGGACGAAGAAGAAATGGCCGAGGTATTGCGGAAACACGAGTATTACGGACGGAGAGGCGTGCCGACCGATGTACTCGATGCCAAGGCCTTGAAGATGCTCGAGCCGAATCTTAGGAATGGGATGGCGGGCGGTCTTTTGGTTCCGGAAGACGCGGTGGTTTATCCGCCGTACGCCGCGATGTTCCTTGTAGAACGCTCGCAGAAACATGGAGCAGTGATTCATCTCGGACAATCGATTAAGGAAATCGGTTGCAGACAAGTGTGTTTCTCGGACGGCTCAGTCTTGCAGTCGGACAGGATCGTCAATGCGGCAGGAGCCTGGGCCGCGGAGTTGACTCCCGGAGTGGAGATCAAGAAACGCAAGGGACACCTCGTCATCACCGATCGTTATCCAGGATTTTTGCGGCATCAGTTGGTCGAGCTTGGATATCTCAAGAGTGCGCATTCGGTCACCCGCGATTCCGTTGCATTCAACGTACAACCACGGCGGACCGGACAAATCCTAATTGGTTCCTCGCGGCAGTATGGCGCAGAACATAAAGATGTGGATCACGACATTTTGGTGCGGATGTTACAGCGCGCTCAGGAGTACATTCCCGGGATTGGGCCGATGTCTGCGGTTCGAACCTGGACTGGCTTTCGCGCGGCAACGTCGGACAAGTTGCCGCTAATTGGTCCTTGGCCGGGAGATGAGTCTTTATTCCTGGCGACGGGGCACGAGGGCCTCGGCATCACAACTTCGTTAGCAACCGCCAGAATTCTCGTGGATCAGGTTACAGGGGCGACTCCTGAAATTCCGATCGAACCGTATCTGCCCTCGCGCGCTGCGAAAGAATCGATTCATGCCTAGCGAGATCACATTGACGGTGAACGGTGCGACGGTTTCGGTGCCCGTTGGCGCGACGGTTGCCATTGCAATGGCGATGGCTGGCCAGGCATGTCGATCCTCGGTGAGCGGTGAACCGCGAGGACCATTGTGCGGCATGGGAATCTGCTTTGAGTGCCGCGTCGCGATCAATGGCCGGCCGCACTGCCGAAGCTGTCAGATCGTTTGCCAGCCGGGCATGGACGTCGGATCGGATGAGTAACGACTCGGAGAAACAATTCGACGTTCTCGTGATCGGTGGAGGACCGGCAGGACTGGCGGCCGGCGCAAGAGCAGTGGAGTACGGCGTCCGAGTCGGGATTGTGGACGACAATCCGGCGTTTGGGGGACAGATATGGAGAAAATCGCTGGAAGGCGGATCGACAGCCGATGCCGTGAAATGGGGCAACTTGCTGTCGAGTTCGGCCGTGACGAACTTATGCGGGATGAGAGTTTTCGATCAGCCCGAGCCCGGCGTGCTGTTAGCGGAAGACGCGAGCGGTCTTCGCGAATTGCGTTACGCGAAATTGATTCTGGCGACCGGAGCGCGAGAAAGATTCCTGCCCTTTCCCGGCTGGACATTACCAAACGTTATGGGTGCCGGGGGATTGCAGGCGATGGTCAAAGAGGGTCTACCGATTCGAGGGAAGCGGGTAATCGTTGCGGGAACCGGTCCACTGTTATTGGCGGTAGCGGCATATCTGCGGAAGAGGGGCGCGACGATCCTCACGATTTGCGAACAGGCGACATGGGCTAGCCTTGTAACATTCAGCGCCGGCATCGCGGCCTACCCCGAAAAGATCGCCCAGGCATTACAGTTGAAGAGAGATCTTGCGGGCATTCCTTTTGAGGCGAACGCGTGGCCGGTTGAAGCGCGCGGCGGACGGCAATTGGAGTCGGTGACGATATCGCGGCGCGGCAAGATGGAAAATTTCGAGTGCGATTATCTGGCATGCGGATTTCATTTGATTCCGAATATCGAACTTCCAGTGTTGGTTGGGTGCCAGATCAGCAACGGATTCGTACAGGCGGATGAAATGCAACAAACGACTGTCCAAGGGATTTTCTGCGCGGGGGAGCCGACGGGCATCGGAGGCGTGGAGCAGGCGCTCGTTGAAGGACAGATTGCCGGATTCGCGGCCGCCGGCGAATCGGCAAAGGCGCGATCGTTCTTTGGAGAGCGCCGCAAAGCCAAGCAGTTCGCGCGGTTACTGGATCGAACTTTTCGGTTGCGATCCGAATTGAAGCAACTAGCGGCTGCAGAAACATTCGTCTGCCGGTGCGAAGATGTTCCCTATTCACACTTGCAAACGCATGCATCATGGCGGACCGCAAAACTGCAAACGCGCTGCGGCATGGGACCTTGCCAGGGTCGAGTCTGCGGGCCTGCGACGGAATTTCTTTTCGGCTGGAGCCCGGACTCGGTTCGACCGCCAATCTTTCCGGCGCGCATTGACAGTCTGGCAACCAACATAACGCAGACCAGCGAGGCGGCGGAAAATGCGACGTCAGGAGTCAAAGCATGAACTGGAAGGGCGTGATGCCCGCCATCACAACTTGCTTCAACGAAGATCTCAGTGTTGACCACGGCTTCGTTGCCAAGCATTGCCAGTGGCTATTGGAAAACGGCTGCACGGGCGTTGTCGCGCTGGGCTCGTTGGGAGAAGGCGCGACCTTGTCGTTCGACGAGAAGCGCGAGATTCTCCGAACCTGTGAAAAGGCGGTTCATGGGCGCGGTCTGGTAGTTGGAGCGATCTCTGCTCTTTCGACCGCTGAAGCAGTTGCACTGGCGAAAATGGCTGCCGACGCCGGATGCGACGGGCTTATGGTGCTGCCTCCCTATGTCTATCAAGGCAGCTGGCGGGAGATGAAGGCGCACGTGACCGCCGTGATTTCCGCGACATCCCTTCCCTGCATGCTCTACAACAATCCCATCGCGTACGGAACCGATTTTCTCCCGGAACAGATTCAAGAGCTCGCGGCCGAGAACAAGAATCTAGAAGCGGTGAAAGAGTCGAGCACGGACGTTCGGCGCGTCTCGGCGATTCGAGCGTTGCTCGACCACCGGCTCGCGATCTGCGTCGGAGTGGACGATGCTGTTCTCGAAGCCGTTCGAGTGGGGGCTACGGGATGGATCGCCGGGTTAGCAAATGCGTTGCCGCGCGAATCAGTGGAACTGTTCAACCGCGGCGTCAAGGGCGAGAAGGTGTTTGAGCTGTATCGATGGTTTCTGCCATTGCTCCGCATGGATACGGTTCCAAACTTCGTTCAGCTCATCAAATTAGTGCAGGCTGAAGTAGGAATCGGAAATGCGCGAGTGCGACCGCCCCGTCTGGAGTTGACGGGCGACGAACTTGAACAGAACCTGAAGATTATCCGCGACGCATTGCAGCGCCGGCCTCAACCGGTGGGCAATTACGCGTTGCCGATTGGAAGATAAATGCAGGCATCCAAAGTAGAGCTGTTACGGCGGTCGTTAGTTGGTTTTAGCGAAGGCGCGGGATCGGGTGACGTTTTCTATGCAGTCGATCCTACAACTGGCCTCGACTTACAGCCGGGATTCACGTCAGCAAGCGCAACCGAAATTGAAGTCGCGGCTCGCCTGGCCGAGGAAGCCTTCGACTTGTACCGCCGAATTTCCGGACACGAGCGCGGCGTGTTTTTGCGCAAGATCGCCGCGAACATCGAAGCGATTGCAGCGGAACTGATCGAGCGTGCCGGAAAAGAAACGGCACTACCGCCTGCGCGATTGCAATCGGAGACCGCTCGCACGTGCGGGCAACTTCGGCTCTTCGCCCAGGTCGCCGAAGAGGGATCATGGGTGAACGCCCGTGTCGACCGCGCTGATCCTGAACGCAAGCCGCTTCCGAAGCCCGACATTCGTTCGATGCTGCGCCCACTCGGACCCGTCGTCGTATTCGGAGCCAGTAACTTTCCTCTCGCATTCTCCGTTGCTGGAGGCGACACCGCGTCCGCACTGGCCGCGGGAAATACCGTGATCGTCAAGGCACATCCTGCTCATCCAGGCACGAGCGAATTGGTCGGACGGGCGATTCAGAAGAGTGTTCGCGAGTGCGGTTTGCCCGAGGGAATATTTTCGCTTCTCTTCGATGCCGGCACCCGGGTTGGTACTGAACTTGTGAAACATCCCCTTATCAGGGCAGGTGGCTTTACCGGTTCGCACCGCGCAGGACGGGCCTTGATGGATATGGCCGCCGCGCGTCCGGAGCCGATTCCCTTCTTCGCGGAAATGGGCAGCACCAATCCGGTCTTCATCTTGCCCGGCGCTCTGCGGGAGAAAGGCGAGGCCATCGCCGCCGGACTGCACTCGTCGTTCACGCTGGGAGGCGGACAATTCTGCACCAAGCCTGGCATGGTCTTTGTGCCGGATGGCGCCGAAGCAGCAGGGTTTACCCGAAAGTTGAGCGAACTCGTGACTGCTTCTTCTTCGTTTCATCTGCTGACACGCGGGATTTCGTCTTCCTACGATTCGGCGGTGTCCAATCGCAAGGCTGCAACTGGCGCAAAGTTGCTAGCGGAAGGGTCACGCGCGGCGACCGGATTCACCGCGCACTCGGCGTTGTTTGAAACCGACGCCTCGTCATTCTTGAAGTCCGATTTCGATGACGAGATATTTGGTCCAACGACCCTGCTCGTCCATCACTCTAGCCGTGAGGACGTTCTGGCAATTGCCAAGTCGCTCGATGGCCACTTGACGGCGACGATCCACGGCACCGAGAAAGATCTGAAAGACTTCTCCGAACTGATTGCGATTCTTGAAAGAAAAGTTGGACGATTGTTGTTCAACGGCTTTCCGACTGGAGTCGAAGTAACGCACGCCATGGTGCATGGCGGCCCATATCCTTCAACTTCCGATGGGAGATCGACCTCGGTGGGAAGCCAAGCCATCTTTCGCTTTGCGCGGCTCGTTTGCTACCAGGGTTTTCCAGACAGCGCGCTTCCCGATGAATTGAAGAACGGGAATCCGCTCGGTATCTGGCGCATGATTGATGGCACCATGACGCGCGGTACGGTCACTGCGCCTTCAACTCAAACATAAGAAGAACGCTTAAATCTGGTAGTCGACGTCTTCCATGATCCGCTGCAGGGAGGCGGAAAGCGGCTCACCGGTAGTTCCGGGTCCCTCCAATTGCTGCACGCGCTCGCGGAGTTTGTGCACTTCGGCCGCTACTGCGGCCAGAGCTTCGGAAAGAGGATCGTTGATCTGCTTGGGATCTGTGATCACGACACGCTTGCCTTCGCGGAAGATGATGTGACCGGGTACGCCGACAACCGTCGAATTGTCGGGGACATTCCGCAGCACGACCGAACCCGCGCCGATGCGCGAATTTTTTCCGACAGTAATGTTCCCGAGGATCTTCGCGCCTCCTCCGACGACGACGCTGTCCTCGATCGTGGGATGACGCCTGCCGTGCTCTTTGCCCGTGCCTCCCAAGGTCACGCCTTGGTACAGAGTCACGTCATCGCCAACGATCGTGGTTTCTCCGATTACGACGCCCATTCCGTGATCGATGAATAAGCGACGGCCAATCTTTTGCTCCGGGATGAATTTCGATTCCCGTCAGCCAACGCGCAACCTGAGAGAGCCACCGGGCCGGAAGAAAGAAGCGATGATTCCAGAGCCAATGATTAATGCGATAGAACCAGACGGCATGCAGTCCGGAATAGCAGAGATATACTTCCAGCCGGGACTTGGCTGCAGGATCGTGCTCCATCACGTTGGCCACGTCTTCGCGAATTAGCGAGAACAGATGCGGCATGGAATTAGGTCAAGCCGGCAGTTCGGCCGTTGGAATCTGCAAGGCCTTCTCCCGCAGTTCCTGGAACAAGATACTGCTGAGATAGCGCTCGCCAAACGATGGCAGAATCACGACGATCAGCTTACCCGCATTTTCCGCGCGGCGAGCCACATTCAGGGCGGCAACAAGCGCGGCTCCTGAAGAGATGCCGACAAATAATCCTTCTTCGAGAGGAAGCCGCCGCGCCATCGCGATCGCTTCATCATTGGTCACGGTTATGACTTCATCGATGTAATCGCGGCGAAGAATGCTGGGAACGAATCCCGCGCCAATTCCCTGAATTTTATGTGGCGATGGCTTTCCGCCAGAAAGCACCGGACTGTCAGCCGGTTCCACGGCCACAGCTTTGAACGATGGCTTCTTCGGCTTGATGTATTCGGAAATGCCGGTGATCGTGCCGCCTGTGCCGACTCCTGAGATCAAAATATCGACGCGACCATCGGTGTCATTCCAGATCTCAGGCCCCGTCGTCTCGAAGTGAATCTTCGGATTGGCGGGGTTGTCGAATTGCTGGAGCATGTAGCCATTAGGATTCTTCGCGAGAATTTCCTTGGCCTTTAGAATCGCGCCCGTCATGCCTCGAGGTCCTGGAGTCAAAACAATCTCCGCGCCGAATGCCAGCAACAAAACGCGCCGCTCAAGACTCATGGTCTCTGGCATCGTCAGGATCAGTTTGTACCCTTTGACTGCAGCGACAAACGCCAAGCCGATTCCGGTGTTACCGCTGGTCGGCTCGACCAGCACGGTTTTGCCGGGCTGAATTTTCCCGGCGCGCTCGGCCTCGAGAATCATGCTCACTCCGATGCGGTCCTTCACGCTGGCGAGTGGATTCTGGCTCTCGAGCTTCGCGACAACTTCCGCGACGCAACCTTGCGTGACCTTATTCAACCGCACAAGGGGCGTATGCCCGATCAACTCTGTGACATCGTTGGCTATTTTCATGACGGGTGAGCTCCGAGCGTGCGCGCTACGGCTAGCGCAGTAGAGGTAATACTAGCAAGTTGCTCGACTTGCCGAAAGCAGACGGGCATTGAGAAGAGCGGTGGCTTATCGAGGAACTCGGAGCGGAGCGTGGCGATCGCGTTTTGCGAAGCTGCGGCCGGTTAGTTTTTAACGATGCGAGAGTCCGTATCCCACTGCAAAAGCTGAGCCTCCAAGATTCACAACGGAGACGGCGCGCTCCAACTGATGATGGCCGGTCTTATGAAAGAAATAGCTGATGCCGATGACGCCTGCTGTTTCTCCCACGAAGTTCACAGCCAAGCCTGTTGTGGAACTGCCAAACATGCGAACCACCGGATTCAGTTCATGGCCGCCGCTCTGCAAGTTGGCGCGAGTCACGGCGAAGTCTGCGCCATTCAGCGCAACCGTCGCGGCAAAGAGCACTTGATTTTGCCGGTCCCAGAACCGGTGAGGAGCTTCCGTGAACGAAGGCGTCATAACGACGGGCGTAACAGGCTCGACAGAGGAAGGAGTAGGAGAGTCAGGAAGTGGTCCTTGAGCGAACAAGGATTGACTGAGGATTCCACCCGCCAGAAGAGCCAGAGAGCAAAATCGAAGAATCTTGGACAAAGTTTGAAAGGTCATAAGTGCCTGCATTTGGCTGGGCACTTGGGGAGGGCAATCTGGCGTCCACGAACCGCATATTAGAGTCGCGGCAACTCTTTGAGAACCAGATGCTTACATTTCGTTCTCGCGAACACCGCCAGCGATTGTGCACAACTTTGCAGGTCTCCGCCAGTGTTTTTTCTGCTTCTCGACAGTTTTCACTTCTTGTAAACAATGCCTCCCTTCATGACGAACCCAACATTTCCCAGCACTGAGACGTCTTCCAGCGGATCGCCTGTGACTGCGATCACATCCGCCAGATAGCCTGGCTCAAGCGAACCGATCTGTCCGCTCCAGCCGAGCAGTTTCGCTCCGTTCAGCAAGTCGGCTTGCAAAGCTGCCAGTGGAGACATGCCGTACTTCACCATCAGGACCAACTCGCGAGCTTGTGTACCGTGAGGAAATGGACCGACGTCTGACCCCACGGCCAGGGGAATCGCTGCGGCCAGTTGTTTCTTAAACTCTTGCACTTTCAGATCGAGGATCTGATGTTCATGCGCACTCTGCTCAGGCGTGGCCGCATGCTCCGCGAAATATTCGAAGATGGTAAAGGTTGGAACCGCGAAGATGTTTTTCTCCCTCATCAGGCGCATCGTTCCATCGCTCAACTGATCCGCATGGTCGATGGAGACGACTCCTGCCTGCGCAGCGTATAAAGTTCCCGGCTCTCCGGTGGCGTGAACTGCGACGTGCTTGCCGAGCCGCGCTGCTTCTTTCACCGCCGCTTCCAACTGCGCTTCGGTGTATTGGTAAGGAGTAGAAAGCGACCCGTCTTTTATCGAGTCCGCGCCAGTCTGGTAAATCTTGATGAAGTCTGCACCTTCCTTGAATTGCTGCCGCATGACCGCGACTAACTCGTCCGCATTATTGGCGTAGTTCGCGTTGGGCAGAACGCGCTGCTCGGGGTTGTATCCGATGGCGTCTTCGTGACCACCGAGAATATTGATGGCGTTGCCGCTGATGCGTAGTCGCGGCCCTGGAATCGAGCCCGCATTGATCGCATTGCGAACCGCCGTATCGGCGGAACCCGCGCCTTCGGTCCCCATGTCACGCTCAGCCGTGAAACCCGCCATCAGGTCATCGCGCGCGGCGAGTGTCGCCGTAATCGTGCGCTGCGGAACGGACTCCTGCACCGTTTGCAGGTCTTCCGCTCCCGGATGGAGAAAAAGATGGACGTGCGCATCGATCAGGCCGGGAAGTAGAGTGCGATCACCAAGATCGATGATCTCGGCTCCGGCGGGCCGCTTCACGGCCGAACCAACCTCAACAATGCGCTCTCCTTGAACCAGAACCTCTCCCGGCTTCAACATCTTTCCGCTCCTCACATCGAGCAGACGAGCGGCATGCAGAACGATGGGATGCGATGGCGGGGATAAAGTCTGGGAACTGGCATTGGGGGCGAGCAGTAAAGCCCAACAGACCAATATCGCAAGCGGTATTCGGGTCATCATGGCCCGCAAGAGTACCACCGAGAGTCAGCTAGTTTCCAGATAGGCCGCCGCACGTCTTGTGATTGAAATCACAAGTTCGAGTAAAACGAGTCACACCGGAATGCGCAGGAACTTTGCGAAACTCGATCATCTGCTATGAACGATTTCGGGGTGCTCAACAATCGAAAACGCGCGCTGATTGCCCTCATCCATTCGTTCGTATTTCTTGGGGTAGCAGGGCACGGCTTCCTAAGTCCGAAGGTCGGGATCCTGCGTGGCCCGATTCCGATCGGCGACATCGTCCTGATCGCGATTTACATGATTGTCGCGTCGGTGTTGGCCTGGCTCGTCAGCATTTCTCGATGCACGCGAGAGCGAATTTACTTCGCGCTCTGCACCGGCAGCGCAACCTTCGGCCTGCTGCGAACCATTCTTGGAGATCCTGCGATTCCCGCCGCCCAATATCTTCGAGTCACCCTGCTCAGCTCCGCGGTTGTGGTCGGCACCGTGATTCTTCGCTCTTTCTCGCGATCTACTCCTGAGCAAGCTCTCTCCGAATAACGAATTCCCCCAAATGCAAGAAGGCCGCCCGGAGATCCCAGGCGGCCAAATGCTCAAGCGAGGTTCCGTCCTCACCTTGACCGTAGTCAGGAAAGGAAGAATTCTTTTGTAAGAGTGGCCCAGTCTTCGTCGGGCATGTGCGCCGTCAAATCATCGACAGCCACTCCTCCATCCTGCGCCAGTGCGCCGGCCAGCATCGGCATCTTGTTGCGCAGTTGTAATGCCGAGGATTCTGTCCAGAGCCGCGCCAGCGTGCCACCGAGCAGGTTGCGGAAGTTGATCTTCGAATCGGGAGCCTGCACCGTCACCAGCCAGCCTTCTCCGTATGGATCTTTGCGCGCGAGTTCGGGGTTCTTCGCTACTGCCTCGTTGACATCCGTGATCGTGCCTTCGATCGGAGAGACCATGTCGACAGACTTGCCGTCGCGGAAAATTGTCCAAATCTTCTGACCCTGACGGACCCAGCGTCCGCGTTGCGGCAGCGCGATGTTCTCGATCTTGCCAATGAGCTTGGAAGCGAAATCATCCATTCCCACACGCACCATCTCTTTGCTCTCGCTCAGCGCCCAAGTGTGTCCAGCGTGATAGCGAACATTTTCAGGAACCTGAAAGCCAGCGACCATCGCCGGAACAACACGAGACGCATTTTCATGGCGGGCAACTTGAAGCACAGGTTGCTTCGCTAGTTTCTGACCGCGCACATAGTCAATGAGTAAGAAGATTGCGAACGTCAGTAGAACCATGATGACTGTCATAACCCACCTCGCCTGGAGTGCCTTTTTACTTTTCTGGCCACTCGCACTATTGCTAAAGGCAATCGCCTGACCAAACAAAAATCGCGAGCAAACGCACGCGGAGTTATAGCGGTATCTCTTCTGCTGTGACGGGGATAGCGGGAGCGACAAATTTGGCGCCAGAGACCGATGTGTAGAAACACAGCACCCGATTTCGATGAAGATCGCAACAGGACGAAGGAGTTTTCAGCGCTAAACAAGCGGACTGCACACATCAAAGACCGCATCCTCAATGAGTTGCGGCTAGTCAGCGCGGTGATGCGAAGGACAGCAGCGCTCTGATGTGAAAAACAACTGATGTAACCCTCTACCGACTCTTGCGAATGGCTGTTGACCAACATCACGCGCAACGGTGACACCGGTCACGGCTGAGTAGTTCCCTATTGATGAGAATCTTAGCTGTCTGTAGCTGCTGAGTTTCGCGACAGCCTCTGCTCTGAGGAGGTAAGCAGCTTGTACCCGGTCCGATTCCCGTCCGCGGTTACGCCGGTAATCGCTCCTTTTTTCCTCATTCAGCTCAGGCGTCGATCGAAAGGACGTTCCGGACGGCTTTGTCCGCTCGTTACGCCGCGTCCGGAGGAATATCTCATGAGCAAAGCACTCTTATATGACTCGACGGTCTGCATCGGCTGCAAGCAGTGCGAGCAAGCTTGCGCCACCCAGAATGGTCTTTCGTACGACGACGGAATCGCTGGCGAAGAATATCAATCCGCCCACAAACTGACGTGCGTCCTCACCCGTGGAGACAAATTCATGCGCCGACTGTGCATGAATTGCGAAGACCCTTCCTGCGCTTCCGTCTGCCCCGTGGGTGCGCTTAAGAAGACCGCATTGGGTCCGGTGACCTACGATCCTTCGAAGTGCATGGGATGCCGCTATTGCATGGTGGCGTGTCCCTTCAGCGTCCCCAAATACGAATGGGGAAAATTGTTCCCCAAAGTTCAGAAGTGCGTAATGTGTCCCGACCGGGTTGCACTAGGGAAAGCAGACCGCATGCGCAGAGATCTGTCCTACGGGTGCCACCAAATTCGGTGAACGCGACGACCTGGTCGCCGAGGCTCGCCAGCGAATCCACGACAACCCAGGCAAATATGTCGATCACATTTACGGACTCGAAGAAGTAGGTGGCACGTCGGTCCTGCTGCTGTCGGCAGTTCCGTTCGAAACCTTCGGCTACCGCACGGATATTTCCAAAGATCCGATGCCGATGCTTACGTACCGCGTTCTGTCCCACATTCCCGGACTTCGTTCCCCTGGGCGGAATGGTGCTGGGCGGCGTCTGGTGGATCACGCATCGCCGCGAAGAAGTGGCGCTCGCAGAAGCCAGGGAGGCCGAGACCGATAAAAAGAATGGAGGCAAGCGATAATGGCCCGCGCGACAGCGTTTCGTCTCACTTTTTGGAAGCTGGTCTTCCTTCTTCTGGTGGCTGGTGGTCTTTACGCCACGTTCATCCGATTCACGCAGGGTCTGGGCGCTTCGACTCACCTTTCTGATCAGTTTCCTTGGGGCATTTGGATCAGCTTCGACGTTCTATGCGGTGTGATGCTGGCGGCGGGCGGATTCACGCTCACAGCGGCCGTCCACATCCTCAACATCAAACGGCTGCATTCGATCATCCGGCCGACGATTCTTACCGCGTTTCTCGGCTACATCCTGGTATGCGCGGCACTGATGTATGACCTTGGCAAGCCTTACAACATATGGCACCCGCTGATCATGCGTAATCCGCACTCGGTGATGTTTGAGGTGGCGTATTGCGTGATGCTCTACACCTCGGTGCTCGCGCTCGAGTTCTCGCCGATCGTGCTTGAACATTTCAAGCTGGAAAAACCGCTGAAGTTCGTTCGCCGCATCCTTATCCCTCTGGTCATTCTAGGCGTGATCCTGTCCACGCTGCACCAATCCTCGCTCGGGACGCTGTACTTGATCGTTCCCGAGAAGCTGCACCCGTTCTGGTATAGCCCGCTGTTGCCGGTATTTTTCTTCCTTTCCGCAATCGCCGTGGGACTCGCGATGACGATCTTCGAGTCATCGATGAGTTCCAAGCATTTCGGTGTGCATCTCGAATTGCCAGTGCTTCAGGAACTAGGCCGAGTGCTCGTCGTCGTGCTCGCTGTTTATGGCATCTTGCGTTTCGAGGATCTGGCAAACCGCGGAGCGCTCAAACTCGCATTTCATCCTGGATACGAGACTTATCTTTTTTGGCTCGAGATATCCCTGGCGATCATTCTTCCATTGCTCTTGCTCGTACAACGGCAAGTGCGATCTAGCGCCAACGGGCTTTACTTCGCCGCTGTCCTCGTTGTGCTGGGCTTCATAACCAACCGGATGAATGTCAGCATCACCGGCTTCGAAGGGTCCACCGGCGTGCGCTACTTCCCCAAATGGACCGAACTCGCGGTGACCGGAATGATCATCGCCATCGGCTTCGCCTTGTTTGGGCTGGCGGTGAAGTATCTGCCGATCTTCCCTCGGGAAGAAGTGGTCTCAGCGCCGTTGCAAGAGTCCGAGTCCGGGGCTCCGGTGGGCTCGCCAGTGTTGGAACATGCGGGAGACTGATCTCAATCGCGGCCGTTGGATACGACTGACGCACAGCCTCAGCGCCAAACTGAATATTCTTCTGCTCGGGGCGATGGTACTGATCTTCGCGCCGCTGGGATACCTCAACGTTCGGCTGCACCGGCAGCACCTCGAGCAAAACACACTCCTCAGCGCGGAGCGTATCAGCGATGTCATCAAGCATGGGACCACGGATTACATGTTGCGGAATGACCGCGAAGGCCTCTATCGCTCAATCCAAACCATGGCCGCGGAGCCAGGTATGGAGAAGATACGGATCTTCGACCAGGACGGACGCATCACTTACACAACCGACGACGCGGAAGAGAATCACGTCGTCGATAAGACTGCCGAGGCCTGCTACGCATGCCACTCGCAGTCGCAGCCTTTGGCGCGCGTGAACCGTCCGGACCGGTTTCGCATTTACCGCAATTCCGCCGGAACGCGCGTCCTGGGCATCATCACCCCCATCGAAAATCAGCCAACCTGCTCCAACGCAGCCTGTCACGCGCATCCTGCCGAGCAAAAAATTCTGGGGGTGCTCGACACTAATCTGTCGCTCGCCAAGGCAGACGTGCAACTCGCCGAAAGCACGCGACGCATGGTCATCTACACCGCTTGCGCCCTGTTATTGATCGCAGTCCTCACCTGGTTTGTCGTGTGGCGAGTCGTGGGCAAGCCTGTAAAGGCGTTGCAACGGGGCACCGAGCATCTAGCCGCTGGTGATCTGGGCTATCAGATCGAAGTTCACTCCAAAGATGAAATTGGCAAACTCGCGACCTCCTTCAACGGCATGAGCGAGGAATTGGAAAAGGAGCACAGCCAGAACGTTCTCTGGACCCAAACCCTTGAGCAGCGTGTCGAGCAAAAAACTCGCGAGCTCAAGCGCGCGCACGAGCACGCTCTGCACACAGAAAAAATGGCGTCGATCGGCAAGATGGCCGCCGTGCTGGCGCACGAGATCAACAACCCTCTCTCCGGAATTCTGACTTACGCGAAGCTCCTGCGGAAATGGGTGGGGCATGACGACGCCGGGATGAGCCGGCGAGGCGAGATCTACGAATCACTCGATCTGATCGCATCCGAGAGCCGCCGCTGCGGAGATCTCGTGAAGAACCTGCTCACCTTCTCCCGAACCACCCCCATGAACCTGCAGCCCACGAACTTGAACCAAGTGATCGACCGATCCCTGCGCCTGGTGCAGCATCAGTTCGACCTTGCCGGGATTCAGGTTCAGCAACAACTCGATCCGGACTTGCCTCCGGTTCATTGTGACGGAGCCCAAATCGAGCAGGTACTGCTCGCGCTGATCATGAATGCGATCGATGCGATGCCGCAAGGCGGGAATCTGTGGCTGACGACCAGTCGCAATGATGATGACAGCACCCTGCGAGTGGTCGTGCGAGACGACGGCGCGGGCATTCCGGCGGAAATCCTGCCTCGAATTTTCGAGCCGTTTCTTACCACTAAGGAAACTGGGCGCGGTGTCGGGCTCGGCCTCGCCATCAGCCAGAACATTCTGGAGCGCCATCACGGAAGCATCGAAGTGCAATCCGAAGTTGGCCGCGGCACGACGTTTACCGTGACTTTGCCCTGGGAGGGAAGCGCAAAACAAAACGATCCTTCCCCGGCCGAAATCGCCGCTGTAGCCAGCGGGAGGGGATGAACACGTGGAAACACAAGGTAAGTTGCTGATCGTCGACGATGAATTGAGCGTCCGCGACTCTCTCGGAAAATGGTTTCGCGAGGAGGGCTACGAAATTGGCACGGCGGAAAACGCCAGCGATGCCCTGACTCGTATGGCCGAGAACAAGTGGGATCTGGCGCTTCTCGACATCAAGATGCGGGGAACTGACGGCATCGAACTCCAACGTCGCCTGCACGAACTGGATCCCACCCTGATCGTCATCATGATGACCGGTTATGCCTCGGTCGAAACTGCCGTCACGGCGCTAAAAAACGGAGCCTACGACTATGTAAGCAAGCCGCTGGATCCCGACGAGATCGCTCACCTGGTGAAAAAGGCGCTGGCCCACCGCCGCGCGGAACTAGAGAACGTTCGGCTGCGAGAAACAGTAACGGAAGCTACGCGTCCCGGCGATCTGATAGGAAACAGTCCGGCGATGCGCAAGGTATGCGAAGCCATCGAGACCGTCGGGCCCACCGACGCCAATGTCTTGATCACCGGCGAGAGTGGAACCGGCAAGGAACTCGTGGTCCGCGCGATTCATGCTGCCAGCATGCGTCGATTCCATCCTCTGGTCGCGATCCATTGCGGCGCGCTGACCGAGACCCTTCTTGAAAGCGAGCTGTTCGGACACGAGAAAGGCGCCTTTACTGGAGCGCAGTACCGAAAGAAAGGCAAGTTCGAGATCGCCGAAGGCGGGACGGTTTTTCTCGACGAGATTGGCGACATCAGTCTGAAGACGCAAACCGATCTGCTGCGTGTGCTGCAAGAGCGCGAGATCACGCGAGTTGGTGGCAATCAGGTAATTAAAGTCGATTTTCGCTGCGTGGCTGCCACCAATAAGAATCTTGAAATGATGATCGAAGAGGGAACGTTCCGTCCGGACCTTTTCTATCGGCTCAACGTGTTTCACATCGAACTGCCTCCTCTTCGCGATCGCCGGGAAGACATTCCGCTGCTGATCGAACACTTCGTCCGTAAATTTGCGACAGCGATGAACAAGCACATCATTCGAATCTCACCGGGGGCGGTGCTGCAACTCCAGCAGCAGCCGTGGATGGGAAATGTGCGCGAACTCGAAAACGCTGTAGAGCGGGCTATGGTTGTGGCACAGGAGCCCGAACTTCGCGAGCAGGACTTCATCTTCAAACAGCAGACCCTCGACGGCCAGGCGCGGGAAAGAGCTTAGACGAAATCGAGCGCGCTCATATTCTGCAAGTCCTGGAAGAATGCGGAGGCAATCAAAGCCGCGCCGCTGACGTTCTCGATATCGATCGCGTCACGCTCCATCACAAGTTGAAGCGCTACGGCTGGACCCGCTCAACGGCTGGCAGCAGAAACTAGGATTGTCGGAAGCGGGAATCCATGGACCTTGTTCACCTGCTCCGGATCGGCACGACCGAACTCTCGGTCCTTGAGGATCTCTGCGACTCGATCCCACGCTATCTTCCTGTCGTTTGCGACATACTGCCCTTTGACCTCGATCCGACTCCGGCGTATCACCCGGAACGGCAGCAGTTTCATTCCTCCGAACTCCTGCAACGTGTGCAAGATCTGGTGCGTCCGCGGGATTGGCGATTCCTGGCAATCGCCGATGTCGATCTCTACATCCCGATCTTGAAATATATATTCGGAGAAGCGCAGATCGGCGGACCATGCGCGCTCGTGTCCACGTTCCGCCTGCGCCAGGAGTTTTATGGGTTGGACCGCGACGCTACTTTGCTAAGCCGACGGCTGCTCAAAGAATCCGTTCACGAACTAGGGCACACTTTTAATCTCCGCCACTGTCAGGACTACCGGTGCGTCATGGCCTCGTCCCACGCAGTGGAGTGGATCGATTTGCGCGACAGCTCCCTATGCGCGGCATGCCGGAACGAGCTTGGCTCGAAGGTGGGAACCCGACAGCCGGCCTGGTGAAAAACGCTAGTTTGCTGTGATGAACCGTCCAACCAGGACGGCATTTCATCTCCAGGAGGGGAAGTACGCGTTTTGCACAACCGCGATGTGACATCTGACCTTGCGTCCGCGAATGGAATCGGTAGATCATCGTCGAGGCCGTAACGGCGGGCTGCAGCTCGCATTCGTTCCATTTTGGAATTCGAGAGCGAACATTCGCCAATAAGTTCTTTGACATCAAGATTTTGCCCCTAAGTGATTGTGCCCCATAGATTACTTGGCGATTTCACGCTAACTCGATGATTCCGCTATACCGAGAGGGGAGGGGGTATACCAACCAGCGACCCGGTTTCGTTTCAGGAAAGTGATTCGCGCAAAAAATTTTGCCGCATCACGATTTTGTGATCTGCCCGTGCATTTATCGGCGAGATGGCTAACATAAAGGTAAGACAGACCGACGGAGGTAATCGAATCTTCATTAGTTTTCCTCGTCCTTCCACAGGGAAGTCTCGTCGTCCACAGGTTCTTCACAAGCGTCGAACGATTTTGTATTGCCCGTCGCGACAATCTGGATGAAAGTGGGTTCAGCGAAACGTGAGAGTTCCTGAGCTTGCCGGATGATCGCGGCAGAGCCAGTGGCAGCCGGTGATTCTCGAAAGTGAATTGCCGTGGGGACCAAACATCCAGAAACGCGCGCGAGTGCGACTGGTTGCCCGGGCGTTGCGGCTTCCTCCCCGTCCTGCTTTTAGGAGCAGGAAACGCCGCTGGCCACCGTAGCCGTTGCAGGTTCGTGATCGCGAGATGACGAATGGGCAGCTGGCCTCGGCCAACGCGGCACCGCTTTCGAGCGCTGTCGGGCTGAAGCGATCATTGCACCGCGTTCGCGCGGTGAGAAGCAGATCAGGAATCCACGCATGATGCGGCTCGGGTGGCTGGCCTGAGCCGCATTCTATTTTTGAGGAATCGTTCGAATTCGTTGTTTTCGGTAGCGTTCACCGATGGTTGAGGAGTTGCTCGCCGCTCTTTAGCCGCTTCATCTTTCTTCCGTCCCCAAGTGATTCGGCCTTTTATCGCCACTGGTTGCTATTCGTATTTTGTTCGCCTAGACTTAACCCCTCATTAATTTTCGTTTCATTTGCAACGCCGAACTTTTTTGGTTCGGACTCAGTTTTCCAGAGGATGCGCGTTTCATTCACAACTCGTTTGCGGGTACTGTTCAAAGTGCGGTTCGGAAAACTCGTCTAGGAAAAAAAGTGGCAACTTCCGATTACACCATCAGCACGCTTCCGGCGAATGTTGAGGCGGAGCGCTCGATTTTGGGCGCGATCCTGCTCGACAACTTTGCATATAACCAGGCGGCGGAACATCTGCGGATTGAGGACTTCTCGCTCGATTCGCATCGGCGGATTTATTCGCGAATGGTCGATCTCGCCGAGTCTTCGCGCCCGATCGACATGATCACGCTGATCGAAGAACTCGACCGGCACAAAGATCTACAGCCAATAGGAGACGTGGCGTATGTGTCTAGCCTGGTCGAGGGCGTCCCCGAACGTCCGAGCATCGAGCACTACGTCAAGATCGTGCGTGACAAAGCACTGCTGCGCGGCGTTATCTCAGCGGCGAGTACGGCGATTGCACGGGCGAGCGACCAGTCAGACTCAGCCGAGGATGTACTGAGCGATACCGAAGCGGCAATTTTTCAGCTGTCGGAGAAGCGGATCGGGCGCGGCTTCATGGGCGTCCAGGAGATCGTCCGGGAAACATTCGGATCGGTCGACGCACTCTTGCAGCGCGGACAGCGCATTACCGGACTGGCAACGCACTACACCGACCTGGACGAGATGACGTCGGGACTGCAGAAATCCGACCTGGTGATCATCGCGGCACGACCATCGATGGGCAAGACCGCTTTCGTGATGAACATTGCCGAGAACGCTTCGATCGAAGATCAGGGAGTCGTCGGAGTGTTCTCGCTGGAAATGTCGCGCGAGGCTTTGCTGATGCGCTTGCTGTGTTCGCAGGCGCGTGTGGATGCGCACAAGATGCGCACCGGTTCGCTGTGGCAGGACGATACGAAGAAAGTTGTGCGGGCGATGGAGCAACTGGCACACGCTCCGATTTTCATCGATGACACGCCGGGTATTTCCTTGAGCGAGATGCGTGCGAAAGCGCGACGGCTGAAGCAGGCGCAGGGCAGGTTGGATCTGCTCATCGTGGATTATTTGCAGCTGATGTCGGGCGGCGGCAAGCGTTTTGAAAACCGCACGCAGGAAGTTTCAGCGATCTCCCGCGGTCTTAAAGCGCTCGCGAAAGAACTGAGCGTTCCGGTGATAGCCTTGTCGCAGTTGAGCCGCGCTCCGGAAAGCCGGGGCGGAGATCATCGTCCGCAGCTCGCTGATTTGCGCGAGTCGGGATCGATCGAGCAGGACGCTGACCTAGTGATGTTTATCTTCCGCGAGGAAGTTTATAAGCAAGATGATCCGGAACTGCAAGGGCGGGCGGAGATCATCATTGCCAAGCAGCGAAACGGTCCGATCGGACGAGTTCGGATGGCTTTTTTGAAGCATTGCACACGATTCGAGTCGCTCGCCGAAGGTGGCGTGGCGCCGGAAGAATAACCAGTGCATACAGGAATCGCTGTAGCGGAGTCGGGGTAAGTGCTGTAGAGACTTGAGGTTGCAAAAGCCTGCGAAACGAAGCGCCAGCCTGTGGAAAAGCTTGTGGAATTGAAAACGTTGTGCAGAAATCCTGAGAGCAAAGACCGAGCGGTCGGTTCCGCGAAGCTGCTTTACCCATACATAAAGCCCTGAATAGTAACCAGTTATGCAATTCATCCGGTATTAACATTTACCGGTGCCCAAGTGAGTGACCTTCGTTCCGGATTTGAGATTTGCACATTTTGGGGGAGTGAGACTTTAGTTTTAGGCGCGATTTTAGCGGCTTTTCTTGAACAGGCCAGTTCAACTCAAAGCAAAAACCTTGATTCTAACAATCGCTTTTTATAATTAACTTTTGGCCAATTTACGTCGTTACATCCCTGCACAGAGGCCGCATTTTCCCTATGGCAAAGTAAACGCCACGATGGAATCTTTCTGCGGTTCCTCGGTAACGCCCTTATGACCGCCGGCCGCAATCACGAGAAACTGCTTGCCGCCCTTATGGACTTGGTAAGTCATCGGAGTCGCCCCGCCGCTCGTCGGTAGCTCAGCCTTCCAGAGTTCTTCGCCGGTTTCAATGTCGAAGGCACGCAGGGACCGATCGATCATCGTTCCGGCGATAAAGACCAAGCCTCCGGCAGTGACGATGGGACCTCCGAGGCTGGGCGCCCCGAGCGGAACTACCGGCTTGGCAGGTGCGAGAGAGCCGAGCGGCACTTGCCAGCGAATCGTGCCCGCCTTCATATCCACGGCAGTTAGCGTTCCCCACGGCGGCGGCGCGCACGGTAGATGATGCGCCTTGGCGAAGATGAAAGTTCGGAATAGGCCGTAGGGGCCGCCGGATTGCTGCGTATAGTCAGCGTCCTGCGTGTTGTGATCGACTGCGTCCCAATACTTGTCCGCGGGAATGAGACCCATACGGGCCGGCAAATTGTTTGTGTTCACGACGAGCAGCCCATTTTGTTCGTCGTAGGCATAGCCACTCCAGTTCATGCCTCCAACGTTTCCTGGGACGGACAGCGTGCCCCGTAAACTCGGGGGCGTGAAGAGGCCGTCGTTGCGCAAACTCGCCAGCCGCTCCCGGCATACCTCACGGTCTTCGCGAGTGATCCCCCAGGCATCGTCGGCGGAAAGCTTTTGTGGAACGAGCGCAGGCGGCGCCAGGGGAAAAGGCTGCGTGGGAGAGGTGACTTCACCGGGGATGTCACTCTGCGGGACGGGCCGCTCTTCCACGGGAAAAACAGGCACGCCCGTCTCGCGATTCAAGACGTAGAGAAATCCTGTCTTGTTGCCCTGAATCACGACTGGCACCGTTTTGCCGTCGTGCTGAAGATTGGTAAGGAGCGGCGGAGAGGCGGTGTCGTAGTCCCAGAGATCGTGGTGCACGAGTTGAAATCCCCAAACGAACTCTCCGGTTTTCCCGCGCAGCGCTACGACGGAATCGGCCCACTTGTCGTCGCCCGGACGCAGGCCGCCGTAATAATCCGGACTCGCGCTCCCCGTGGGAACGAACACGAGATCGCGCTTGGGATCGACAGCCATGACGGTCCACGCATTGCCACCGCCGGTGCGCCAAGTCTTTCCAGACGCTGACGGCGTTGATTCAGAATCATTCGGCGGCAGCGGCTCCCATTTCCAGCGGAGTGCGCCGGTACGCGCATCGAATCCGCGAACGACGCCGCTGGGCATGTCGACGCGTGAATTGTCGTCGATGGCCGAGCCAACCACAACAACGTCGTCGATGATCGCCGGCGGAGACGTCATGTGATATTGCCCGGGGATGTAGCGGGCGACGTCGCGAAGACTGACTTGTCCGTGATTGCCGAAATCATGGCAAGGCTCGCCGGTGAGGGCGTCGAGCGCGATCAGACGTGCGTCTAACGTGGTTTCGAAAATCCGGCGACGACAGGGCTTTCGTTTCGCTCGAGCGGGATCGAGCCAGGCGGCGACGCCACGATTGATCAAGCCATCGCCGTATTCTCCGGCGAGTTCCGTCATTGGATCGTAGACCCAGCGCTGCTTGCCGGTCTCCGGATCGACCGCGAAGACGCGATTGAAGCCGCTGGTCAGGTAGAGCGTTCCGTCGACAAGGATCGGAGTGGTTTCAAGGCCGCTGCGCTTTTGGTGGCCGCTGCCGTCGGAGATATCGCCGACATGAAACGTCCATGCGACCTTCAGATTGGCTACGTTGCTGCGATTAATTTGAGAGAGCGGCGAGAAGCGCGTGCCCCCGGGATCGTGACCGTAGTAGGGCCACTCGTCAGCAGATCCCTTGGAATCCCGTGAGGATTGCGCGAGAGAGCCGACCGTTGTTGTGCAAATTATACCTGCCAAAATGAAGAAGGCCAGCTTGCGGAGTAGGTGGTTCAAAGCTTCCTCGGTACTCGGAGAATGGCGGTAATTGTATCTCTTTGACGCACATGGGAATACTCAGGCTCCCCTTGGCGCGAAATCAGCTTTCGGCTTGGAGGTGCAGCGGTAGGATGCCGCAGTCTTGTTAGCTGCCGCTCTCTCCGACTTTGAGGACAGCGAGAAAGGCTTCCTGGGGGATGTCGACGCGACCGATGCGCTTCATGCGCTTCTTGCCTTCTTTCTGTTTCTCCAGCAATTTGCGCTTACGCGAAATGTCACCACCATAGCACTTGGCGAGGACGTTCTTGCGCATGGCGTGGACGGTTTCACGAGCGATGATCTTGGCGCCGATCGAAGCTTGGATGGGCACTTCGAACATCTGGCGAGGGATGAGTTCTCGCATCTTTGAGACCAAAGCCTTGCCGCGCTCGTAGGCGAATTCACGGTGCACGATGATGGAGAGCGCATCGACCGGTTCACCGGCAACGAGGATATCGAGCTTTACCATCGGCGATTCCCAATAGCCCGCGAGGTGATAGTCGAGGGAAGCGTAGCCGCGCGAAACGGACTTGAGGCGGTCGTAGAAATCGAGAACTATTTCGTTCAGCGGCAATTCGTAGTGAAGCATCACGCGGGAGGAGCTTACGTATTCGAAGGTCTTCTGCTTGCCACGCTTTTCTTCGACCAGCGCGAGGATTCCCCCGACATATTCTTCATTGGTAAGAATCGTAGCGAGAATCACCGGCTCTTCAATTTTGTCGATCTCGCTGGGATCGAGCCAGCGCGAAGGATTGTCGATTTCGAGCATCTCGCCATCCGTCTTATAGATCTTGTAACGGACGCCCGGCGCCGTGGTGATGAGGTCAAGATTGAATTCGCGTTCGAGGCGCTCCTGAATGATTTCCATGTGGAGCAGGCCAAGGAAACCGCACCGAAAGCCGAAGCCAAGAGCCGCGGAACTTTCCGGCTCGAAGAAGAACGAAGAGTCATTCAGGCGGAGTTTCTCGAGGGCTTCGCGGAGTTGCGTGTGCTCGTGAGCATCGACTGTGTAGAGTCCGGCGAAGACCATCGGCTTGATTTCTTCGAAGCCCGGCAGAGGCTCAATGGCCGGATTGGTGTCGTCGGTGATGGTGTCGCCGATTTTTGTGTCGGCAACGTTCTTGATATTCGCGACGAGGAATCCAACTTCACCGGCTTGCAGTTGATCGATCTCAACTGGCTTAGGAGTCAGCACGCCGAGAGTTTCCGCATCGAACGTGGTTCCGTTCCACATCAGGCGAATTCGTTGCCCTTTGCGCAGCGTTCCCTGGAAAACACGGGCCAGCACGATGACACCGCGGTAGGCGTCGAACCATGAGTCGAAAACCAACGCCTGGAGCCGGTTGTCAGGCGAGCCTTTGGGAGGAGGGACGCGTTTCACGATCGCTTCGAGTACGTCGGGAACGCCTTGTCCAGTCTTGGCGCTGATCAGAACGGCATCGGTGGCATCGAGTCCAACTGCGCCCTCGATCATTTCTTTGGTGCGCGGGATGTCGGCACTCTGCAGATCGATCTTGTTGATGACGGGAATGATTTCGAGTCCGTGATTGATCGCGAGATAGGAGTTGGCCAGCGTCTGAGCTTCGACGCCTTGCGAGGCATCGACGACGAGCAACGCACCTTCGCACGAAGCTAGCGAGCGCGAGACTTCGTAGGAAAAATCAACGTGCCCGGGAGTGTCGATCAGGTTGAGCTGGTAGGTCTGGCCGTCTTGAGCGGTGTACATCATCCGGACGGCATGGGCCTTGATGGTGATGCCGCGCTCGCGCTCGAGGTCCATAGAATCGAGCACCTGGGCCTGCATCTCGCGCGCGGTAAGGGATCCGGTAAGCTCCAGCAGGCGGTCGGCGAGCGTGGATTTGCCGTGGTCGATGTGCGCGATGATCGCGAAGTTGCGGATGTATGCGGCGTCCATGGATGAGCGGCTAATCCTTGATTCTAACAGGGTGATGCAGTTCCCACTTCCGACTCCTGGTTCGCGATTCCGTCGATTTGGAGAGAAGAGAGGCATCCGACGAGGGATGCGGCGTTGAATTTTCTCCGATAGAATCCTGTTCTGCCGATGTCGTCCATCTGAGTTGGAGAGGTGACCATGCGAAAGACTTCCGCCGCTTTTCTGTTCCTGATCGCTTTCCGATTGCTATCCGCGGGACAGACGCTGTCTCCCGGCGTACAGG
This sequence comes from uncultured Acidobacteriota bacterium, assembly GCA_963793945.1. GTDB lineage: Bacteria > Acidobacteriota > Terriglobia > Terriglobales > Acidobacteriaceae > Sulfotelmatobacter. The sequence goes on from CAWCCE010000020.1 coordinate 91,021, forward strand.
CTTTCGTCAAGGTCGATGCACCGGTGATTGCGTTGACTCACGTGCGCGTGATCGACGGAACGGGCGCGGCGGCGCGCGAGGATCAGACGGTCGTGATCAATAGAGGGAAGATTGAGTGGGTGGGTGATCTCACGACTGCGAAATTTCCAGAGGATACGCGGGTGCTGGATTTGCATGGTTACACGGTGATCCCCGGCCTGGTGGGAATGCACGAACACATGTTTTATCCCGCTGGGGATGCGATCTTCCATGAGATGCCCATCAGCTTTCCCCGACTCTATCTTGCGGGCGGAGTCACGACGGCTCGGACGGCGGGCAGCATTGAGCCGTACATGGACCTTGCGCTCAAGAAAGAGATTGATGACGGAAAGGTGGCGGGGCCGCATATGCACGTGACAGGTCCCTACCTGGAGGGCCCGGGCAGCTGGGCTCCGCAGATGACCGCGTTGAGCAATACAGCTGAAGCGCTGGCGGCCGTTAATTTCTGGGCGGATCGCGGAGTCGACAATTTCAAAGCGTACAACTTCATCTCGCGCGCAACGCTGAAAGCGGCGATCGACGGGGCGCATCGGCGAGGACTGAAAGTGACGGGGCATTTGTGCTCGATCGGGTTCAAAGAAGCCGTAGACCTCGGCATCGACGATCTCGAACACGGGCTGATCGTGGATACAGAATTCTTTTCCGGCAAGAAGCTGGACCAATGTCCTGACGAAGAAGCCTTCACGCAGGAACTGGTGAAGATGCGGGTGACAGACGCTCCCATCCAAGAGACGATCCACTACTTGGTAGCGCATCACGTCGCGGTGACTTCGACGCTGCCGGTGTTTGAGCCATTTGCACCGGACAAAGCTCCATTGCAGAGACGCGTTCTCGACGCGATGTCAGTCGAAGCGCAAAACCAGTTTCTCGAAGCGCGAGTGCGGTTTGACCTGCCACGGCGGGATCGAAAGACGGGAGAGCTTCGCCCGGCGCCATGGGCACTGGCGTTCGAGCAGGAAAAAGAGTTCGAGCGGGCTTTCGTGAAGGCGGGAGGGCTGCTTTTAGCGGGAGTAGATCCGACCGGCATGGGTGGCGATTTGCCCGGCTTTGGCGATCAGCGCGAAGTTGAGTTGCTGGTGGAGGCGGGATTCACGCCGATTGAAGCGATTCACATTGCAACGTTCAATGGCGCGCAGTATCTGGGGGAACTGGACCGCATCGGGACGATCGCGGCCGGGAAACAGGCGGACTTGGTGGTGGTCAGAGGCGATCCGTCGAAGCAGATAGAAGACGTTGAGAATGTGGAGACGGTCTTCAAGGATGGAGTTGGTTATGATTCGGCCAAGCTGATTGAATCGGTCCGCGGACTGGTGGGAGTTCGGTAGTGACAGAGTCAGGAGTGGCTGATTCTCCATTCCTTGCGATCGATCATGTGCAGCTTGCCATGCCTGCAGGCGAGGAAGAAGCTGCGCGTCGCTTTTATCGTGATCTGCTGGGGATGAACGAATTGCCCAAGCCGGTCGAACTGGCGAAGCGCGGCGGATGTTGGTTTGCGAGCGGCGCGGTTCAAATTCATCTTGGAGTCGAGGCCGACTTCCGTCCGGCGAAGAAAGCTCATCCGGCATTGCGCTGCGCGGACTACAAAGGGATCACGGCCCGCTTGCGCGCGGCGGGCGTTCCCGTTCGGGACGACGAAAACATTCCCGGACTACGGCGCTGCCACACCACCGATCCGTTCGGAAATCGGATTGAACTGATCCACGCTTAGCGCATTACGCCTTCCGGTAAAATCAGACCTCTCATGCTCATTCTGGCTTCCGCTTCGCCGCGTCGACAGGAACTCCTACGAAATGCTCGCATTTCGTTTGCAGTTGAGCCTGCGAATATTGATGAGACCCCGGTGGCAGATGAGACTCCCCGGGATTGCGCGGAACGGTTGGCACGCGAGAAAGCGCTAACGGTGTGGCGAAGCCGTCCACAGGATGTGGTGCTGGGAGCAGACACAATTGTCGTGGTGGATGACACGATGCTCGGCAAACCTTTGGATGAGGAAGACGCTGCGCGCATGCTTCGATTGCTCTCAGGTCGTGAGCATCGGGTGATTACCGGAGTTTGCCTGGTCAGCTCAATGATCGCCGATGGGATTGCCGGTGCGGCTCAGTTCCACGAAAAATCCCCACTTCCGGCAAAACCAGCCGGAAATGGGGCACCCTCGAGCGCCAGGCCATTGGAGAGTTTTAGGTCAGCGTCGGAAACTACGCTCGTAACTTTCGATCAACTATCTGAGAAAGACATCCGCGATTACGTTGCGACCGGCGAGCCGATGGATAAGGCGGGGGCGTATGCGATTCAGGGAATTGCGTCGAGATGGATTCCGCGGATCGAGGGCGACTACAGCAACGTGGTCGGATTACCGATAGCGCTGGTTTACCGGATGCTGAGAGAACGAATGCGTGCTTAGACAGAAGCTATTAGGCAGGAAAATTAAGCTTCGAGGTTAAGACTTCTTTTCTTCCGTTGGGGTTGTTTCGTCTTTTTTTTCTTCTCCGTCTTTCATGGACGCCTTAAAGTTGCGGATCCCTTCGCCGAGGCCCTTGCCGAGTGACGCGAACTTGCTTGGTCCGAAGAGGAGCAGCGCGATGGCTATGATGAATACGATCTCCGTGAGACCGATTTTGCCTTCCATGGAAAACCTCCTCAGACTGTGGCAGAGCGTATCCGGAGGGATTTACTTCGCCTGTAAAAATTCTAGGCTAGCCAGTGCGCAGAGTCAAAAAAGCCGCATCTTAAGCGCCAAGAGTTTGGTTACGAACGTTACGTTGGAAAGTCTTTTGCAACAACTCAGCTGCTCTTGTCGAGGTGGGCCCATCATGTTGAAACGAAGCAGTCTCCTTTTTGCTGTCTGCCTTTTCTGCGTCTCTTTCGGTCCTGCACCCATCGGATCCCAATTGTTGGCGCAAAACTCGACGGCTTCGTCCGGCGAGCAGCGCAAAACCAGTGAACCGTATACCGGAGATCTGTCGATTTTCGAGTCTCCGGGGCGCGACGAGCGGTTACAGATTAACCGGGTGATGGATCTGCTCGGCATCACGAGTGGGAAATCGGTGGCGGATATTGGCGCGGGTTCCGGATGGTTCACGGTGCGAGCGGCGAGACGCGTGGGAGCTTCGGGTTCGGTATACGCGGTTGATATCAACCCGGGCGCTACAAAATATGTGGAGGATCGCGCGCGAAAAGAGCAACTGCAGAATGTGAAGACAATTTTGAGCACACCCGATGATCCGCGCCTGCCCGAGAATGCCGTAGACGCTGTGTTGCTGCTGAAGACTTACCACGAGGTGGCGCATCCGATGGAATTGCTGCGGAATCTGCGACCGGCGCTGCGGCCGGGAGCGAAGATCGGCGTCATCGACCGGAACGGCAACGGAGAGGATCACGGCATCGGAAGCGAGGTTGTGATTCGCGAGGCGAAAGAGGCTGGCTATCGCCTTGCTGGAAGTTATGACTTTGTGAAGGGCGACAAGATGGATTACTTCCTGGTGTTCACGACAGCAGATTGATTTCTTCCACGACTGACCAGGTCGTGCGAGTCAGGTCGACGAACAACGGAAGATCGGCGTCGGAGGCTTTACCTTGCGGGCTTGCCCAGGCTGCTTCCATCGCAGCCCAGTCATCGAAATAAAGTTCGACGATCGCGTCCCAACTGGGATTGCGCTTAGGATCGGGGACGACGTGATTTTGTTTGTATACACGCAGGCCCGGGAGATTGCTGGCGAGCGGGGCGTGAACTTCCTGCAGATGAAGACGGAACTGCTGTGGAGTGAGGTCCGGGCGACGGTATAGGACAACCATAAACTTCAGCATGTTTCTAACCCCTCTGCTGCGGCCCGAACACCCGGGCTGCCGGACAGCCGAGGGCGGCTGTTTCCACACAACGATTAGGTCAGGCACTCTCGACCATTCCGGCTAGGAGAAGAGCGCGACGCGGAAGCTCCGAGATCAGAATGTTTTCGTGAACGGCGTGCGCCCCCTCTCCGGCACCTCCCAGACCGTCGAGCGTGGGGATGCCGATGCCCGCAGTGAAGTTTCCGTCGGAACCTCCGCCGACGGCGGCTTCTTCGAGCTTCCAGTTGATCTCCCCCGCAATTGCCTGCGCTTTCTTATACAGCGCAGCGACGCCCGCGGTGCGCTCCATGGGCATGCGGTTGATCCCGCCCTCGATCGCGAGTTTGCAATGCTTGTCGAACGGTTTCAGGGAACGCATCTTGCGATCAAGTGCAGCCGCTTGCTTTGCTTGCTTGATACGAACATCAATCTCGACAGTAGCCTCGGCGGCGACGACATTGGTACGCGTTCCGCCGCAAATCACGCCGGGATTCACTGTGAGACCTTGCTTCAAGTTGTTCAGCTTCGAGACGGCGGTGATCTGGCGTGCCAATTCGAGGATCGCGCTATGCCCTTTGCCGGGATCAAGTCCGGCATGAGCGGCGACACCTTTCACTGTGAGAGTGTAGTCGCCGACGCCTTTGCGAGCCGTTTTGACAGCTCCGCGCAAACCGGCGGCAGGTTCGAGAACGAGCACCGCGGCAGATTGCCGCGCGAGCACTTCGGTAATCTTGCGCGAGGAACTGCTGCCGACTTCCTCATCGGAGACGAGAAAAACGGTCACTGGCCGCGGCAATGTTCCGTGCCAGGTTTGGAGTGCCTTGATGGCGAAGAGCATCAGAGCGATACCGGATTTCATGTCCAGTACGCCGGGACCGTAAAGCCGGCCGTCGGTGATTTTGCAGGGCATGTTGGCCAGTGTGCCCAGAGGGTAAACGGTGTCGAAATGTCCGAGTAGCAGAACCGGCTTGGCGCTATCGCGTCCAGGGAAATCGATCTGCAGATTGTCCGCGAAGTCGCTGGTGCGGTGGAACTGCGCGCGTCCGCCGAGAGGTTCGAAGATGCCTGCGAGGAACGCTCCCATACGGTCGCCAGCTTGCTTGTTGTCGCTGGGCGATTCGATCTCGACGAACTCCCGGATGGTTTGCACGAGCGCGTCGCGGCGCTCTTCAAAATAACGGAGGCGCTCGCACCATAGTGCAGAATCAGGATTCGTGGTCCGCGCTGACTTCTTTCTAGACATGATCCCTCGATCAAAATCCCCACTGCCGGCGACCTCGGCCAGAAGTGGGGCATGCGCCGTACAGTATAATCTTCAAGCCGTTTGAGACGAACCATGACTGAGAGCATCCCTGTGCCGGAGTCTTCGCCGAATGGAGCGAAGGCCGCGCTCGACATCCACGATATTCTGAAGATTCTCCCGCACCGGTATCCGTTTCTCTTGATCGACCGCGTGCTCGAATTGAAGCGCAAGGAGCGGATCGTGGCCATCAAGAACGTCACGATCAACGAGCCTTTCTTTAACGGGCATTTTCCCGGGCTGCCCATCATGCCGGGGGTGCTGATCGTGGAGGCGATCGCGCAAGCTGGCGGCGCGCTGCTGCTGACCGAGGTGCAAGATCGTAGCGACAAGGTGATGGTGTTCACGGGAATTGAGCGAGCGAAGTTTCGGCGTCCGGTCAGCCCGGGCGACCAGTTGCGGCTCGAAGTCGAATTGAGGGGTTGGCGTGAAGTACCGGGGATGACCGCGGCAAAGATGCAGGGCTACGCGTTTGTCGGCAGCAAGAAAGTGGCCGAGGCGATGGTGTCGTGCCAGCTAATCGACAGTTCGCGCGGGAGAGCGTCGAATGGCGGCGGCGATTCCGAATCTTGATCGATCGGCGTGAGCTATAGCCGAGACCTTTTCACCACAGAGGGCACAGGGGCGCACAGGGGAGAATTCCTGTTGAGCTTCTGATTCTTACCGGCGCCTCTTATCGAATGATGAACGTACATCCCACGGCGATTGTCGATCCGAACGCAAAGGTTCCTGCCTCGTGCAAGGTTGGTCCGTACTGCGTGATTGGGGCCGGTGTCGAGTTGGGCGAGGATTGCAGGCTCATCTCGCACGTGGCGATCGAGGGGCCGACCAAGATTGGTCGTGACAATGCCTTTTTTCCGTTTGCGGCAATCGGCATGGCGCCGCAGGACATTACTTACAAGGGCGAACCGACGCGTCTGGAGATCGGCGACCACAACGAGATCCGCGAATGCGTGACTATCAATCGGGGAACGGTCAAAGGCGGCGGGCTCACCAAAGTTGGAAGCCATCTCCTGATCATGGCCTACACGCATATTGGGCACGACTGCGTGATCGGCGACCACGCAATGTTAGTGAACGGAGCGACGCTTGGGGGGCACGTCACGGTAGAAGAATACGCCGTAGTGGGAGCGCTGTGCCCGGTGCATCAGTTCGTGCGGATCGGGGCGCATTCGTATATTGGCGGGGGGACGACGATCACGCAGGATGTGCTTCCGTTCTCGATGACCTCGGCTGCGCGTGAGACGCACGCCTACTTGATGAATAAAGTCGGGCTGCAGCGGCGCGGGATTCACAAAAGAACGTATCGCGAGGATTCATCATGCCTACAAGATTCTGCTGGCTTCGAAGATGAACACGTCGCAGGCGTTGGAGAAACTGAAATCGGAATCGGATCGCGGCGAGGATGTGGAGATGCTGATCCGGTTTATTGAGTCTTCGGAGCGCGGGGTGATTAAGTAAGCGGACCTGGCTGATCTTGAGAAGTGTGATTGCAGTCATTGCAATGAATTGACCGGTCCCTTAAGATTTTCCGCCAGCGGGTTCTCCCATGTCTCCCGACCTTGGGCGCCCTCCAGTCCGGATATTGACTGAACAGCCATGGTTTGCAGCACTATCCTTGCAACAACGGGCGCTGATCTCTCTGGTGGCCGGAGCCTTCATCTTCCTCAGCGGTGGCGTGCTCGATTGGTTTGTGACTCATCAATACGCCCCTCGAGTCTCGTTAGTCTTGGCCGGAGCAGCGGTCGCACTCGCGGTGAGCCTCCTGGTCTTCCAAGTTCTTACTGACATTCGCGAACGTTATCAGGCAATGGTGCAGCGACTGGAGCGGGTTGTCGATTTGAACCATCACATCCGCAATGCTCTGCAGGTCATCGCCTACTACAACGTGCCCGAGCGCGGTGATCGAGCCATTCAACAAGTGAACGCTGAGATTGTTCGGATCGAGTCGGTGTTGCGCGAGGTCTCTGCTGCCCTGGGACAGGGAAGCAGCACACGTCACGACTAAAGCCGGTTTCTGGCAGCGTCCAAAAGCGAACAGAGATTTGCGGAAATGGACAGGGACGGCTCTGTATGTGCGGACGTCTCGATTGTTGTGACAGTACTTGTGAAATTTGCAGCCCGCAGATTCGTGGAAGATCAATTGCCCACGCCCTTAAACGAGATGCGGTTTAGGGAGGATCGTCATGGCGCACTTCGAGCGGATTCGTGATGTCATTTCTGGGCCGTTTAGTCCTGAGATCATCCGGCAACGCACGGCGGCTGGATGGCAGATGGTATCGATCGAGTGGCGGCGCGAACTGCCCGAATCAGAAGCTCCGACCGAGGGCGCATTCAATGAGGACATCCCGTATGGTCTGAGGATCTCAGAGGACTGTCGGCGTCTGGAAATTGATCCTGTCGAAAATAAAACACTCACTGTGATGATGGAACTGCTGGTCCAGGACTTCCCTTATTCCAGCATTGTCAGCGACTTAAACGAAAAAGGCTTTCGCATGAGGAACGGCAAGCCTTGGACTCGCGTGGCGGTCTTCAATATGACGCCCAGGCTCATCGAGGTCGGACCGCGGCTTTTTTCAACCGAAGAGTGGAACCGGATACGACAAAGGTTCTCGATGCCAAGAGCGGATCGGGGGCGAAGTTAGCATCCTATTTTGCTCGGTTTCTTTTTGCCTCTCTCACCCGACTCGTGAATGCTGGCACAATGGCGGCATGACTTTCGTTCAACGTTCTCTGAACATATGTCTTCTGTTTAGCCTCGCCTTCTTTAATCAGGCCTTCGGGCAGGCTCCTGCCCCTGCGTCGCACGCGGAGAGGCCGAAGACGCCGACGCGGGATCCACATACTCCGGGATATGTTGACGCGAAGGAGTTGCCTGACGGGTCTGTTCCTTCTGCAGTTGTGGACGGGAACTTCATCATCGGACCGACACACAACCCAGCTCCGGAAATGTCCGCGAATGACGGTGTACCCAAGGGCACGGTCATTGAATTCACGATGAACTCGGCAAATAGCAAGATCTACCCGGGCATTGCGCGGGATGCGGGTACGTTTGGAATGCCCGATCCGGCCAACCCTGCGAAACTCATCGTGACGACGAGCCATCCGGCGCCGTATACGAGGAGAGTTGCGGTCTATGTGCCCAAGCAATATGTAGCGGGAACCGTTGCGCCTTTCATCGTCGGGGCGGATGGCCCGGACCAATTGCTCTTCACAGCTCTGGATGGATTGATCGCGCAGCATAAAGTTCCGGCGATGATTGCGATTTCGATCGGTAATGGCAGCGGCGACGCTCAGGGAAGCGAACGCGGACTGGAGTACGACACAATGTCGGGAGTGTATGCGGAGTTTGTGGAGATGGAAGTATTGCCGCGAGTCGAAGCTGAAGCTCACGTAAAACTCACAAAAGATCCCGACGGCCGGGCGACCATGGGCGGCAGCTCGGGAGGATCGTGCGCGCTGATCATGGCCTGGTACCACCCTGAGCTGTATCACCGGGTGCTCACGTATTCGGGGACATTCATCAACCAGCAGTGGCCTTCGAATCCGCAAACACCGCACGGAGCGTGGGAGTTTCACGAGCATCTCATCCCCGAAAGCGCAGTGAAGCCGATCCGACTCTGGATGGAAGTTGGGGACCGGGACCTATTCAACCCGAACGTGATGCGCGACGGCATGCACGACTGGGTTCTGGCGAACGAACTCATGGCGAAGGCGCTGGCGGCGAAGGGATATCACTATCAATTCGTGTTTGCGCGCAACGCCGGACACGTGGACCGCGCGGTGCGGCAACAGACGCTGCCCGAGGCGCTGGAGTATGTGTGGCAGGGATATGGGGGTTTGGAGGGAAGCAAGTGAACGTAAGGTTTAGATACGAGCGATGGCGGCTCGGTGCAATAGGGATGGTACTCAAGCGGGCCGGGACTTTGGCATTTACCTAGACCGTTCAGCGCGGTACCAGTGTTCGAGTTCTTCTTTGAAGCGTTGGTGGAGTGCAGTGCTCTGGCAGACAACCTCAAGATACTCGTCATGGCTGGTGAGTGCGTAGTACTTCCCATGTTCGGGGACAACGTAGCAATCCCACCCGAATACGATGGCAATCGTGAGTAGCGTTTGGGCATCGGCGGCTTCAGTCTCGCCGAACAGATGCGCGGGCGTATCGATAAGCGGATTTCGTTCACCACGAGCGGAGCGGAAGGATTCGGCTAACGATTTCGCCACCCGTTCGGATACTTCGCTCCATATTCCCCAATCGGTCATCCACACGAGGCAAGGCTGAAATGCAGCGGATTCAGAGTACGGCAGTAGCGCATTGGCGAGGAAAGCAGCTTGGTACGGCAACTGGGGTAACGGAAGAGTGAGTCGCAGTGCAGGGTTTTCGTTAGCAAAGTAGATAGACTTGTTGATGCTGCAGACCCTCTCCACTTTTCCATCTTTCGTTGGATACTCATGAACGGAGCGGTCCACAGTGGCACTGAGACCTACGGAGTTCGACCATTCAGCCGCCCGATCCCAAGTCATTGTTTTCATCGCGCACCATCATAACTCCTGAAAGCATGCAATACCGCTGAATGGCTGTTGCTAAAAGCTCTCGGCCGACGGCGACATTCCTTCCTACACATCCGATGCTAGACTGACTCCGCGCCGGTCTGTCGGTGCGTTATTCGATGGCCTCTCAGAAAGAAAAGCTCGGTCTGATCGCAGGCAACGGGAAGTTTCCGTTTCTTGTGCTCGATGCGGCGCGAGCGCTGGGGTACGACGTTGTCGTGGCGGCGATCAAGGAAGAGGCGTTTCCGGAGATCAGCGAACGCGGCGCGGCGTCGGTTCATTGGCTGTCTCTCGGCGAGTTATCGAAACTGATTGAGACGTTTCAGCGCGAGGGTGTGCGGCGTGCGGTGATGGCGGGACAGGTCCGGCACAAGCAGATCTTTTCGAGCATACGTCCAGACTGGCGATTGGCCAAGCTGCTGCTCTCGCTCACGACTCGCAATACAGATTCGCTGCTGGGCGCGGTGGCGAAAGTACTCGCGGACGAAGGCATTACGCTTGAGAATTCGACTTCTCTGCTCGAACCGCTGCTGGTCAAGGCGGGCGTCCTGACCGCGCGCGCGCCCAGCGACGCCGAGCGAAAGAATATCGAGTACGGCCGCGGCGTAGCGCGTCAGTTGGCGCAGCATGATATCGGGCAAACTGTGGTAGTTGCTGAATCGACCTGTGTTGCGGTCGAGGCGATGGAGGGAACCGACGCGACGATCGAGCGTGCGGGACAGATCATGCACTCGCTACAAGGAGATGCCTCGACGCTCGAGCGGGCGTTAACTGTGGTTAAGATCGCCAAGCCCAACCAGGATATGCGATTCGATGTGCCGGTAATCGGAGTAAAAACTATTGAAGTGATGAAAGCGGCGGGTGCGACGTGCCTGGCGCTCGATGCCGGGAGGTGCCTGCTGCTGGATGGGCAGAAAATTATCGATGCTGCGAATGCGGCCGGGATCGCAATCGCAGCCGAAGAAAGGTAGAGAATGGCAAAGAAGATTGCTACGTTTTTCGAAGTTGCGGGCATAGCAGACCAGCTTCGTCGCGCCTTTAATGGGAGCGCATGGCACGGGCCTGCCATGCTCGAACTGCTCGAAGACGTCGATGCAGCCACGGCTGCGGCCAGACCCATTGCGGATGTACACAGCATTTGGGAATTGGTGATGCACGTTGAAGTTTGGGATGAAGTGGCGATGGTGAGACTTGGCGGAAAGAAATACCAGCCCAGCGGGACGGATAATTTTCCGTTGGTGTCAAAAGTGACGGAAGCCGCGTGGCGCAAAGCCGTCGCCGAGGCAAAACGGACGCACGACAAACTCGTCAAGACAGTAGCAACACTTCCTGACTCGAGGCTGCGTGAGCGAGTGCCGGGAAAGCGTTACGACTTCTATCACATGCTTCACGGCATCGCGCAACATGAGCTCTATCACGCCGGGCAGATTGCGATCTTAAAGAAAGCTGGCGTTCGCATCTAGGTCTTTGGCTGCAGAGTTGCGCGCTAATCTGGGTGCTCTTTCCTCCGTTTACATTTACAATCCTTGCGGCAACTTGCCGTTGAGAATTCTTCCTGTCCGTAAAGAATCCGATTTCGGTCGCGGTGGTGGGCGTGGGAGTGTTTGGACGCAATCATGCCCGAGTTTACAAAGAACTCGAGTTACAGGGTGAGCCGGTACGGCTACTGGGAGTGGTCGATCCTGACCTGAACCGCGCCGACGCCGTGGCGCGCGAATTTGGCTGCAAAGCCTTCGGGTCCGTTCCGCAAATGCTGACGACGCATAGCGAGTTGCAGGCGGCGTCGGTGGCGTCTCCTACGGTTCATCACCTTTCGGTCGCCCGGGACTTGATGAAGGCCGGAGTCGACGTACTGATCGAGAAGCCGCTCGCCGCGACGCTGGATGAAGCCGACGAATTAGTGAAATTGGCCTCAAGCCACAAGCGAATTGCCCAAGTCGGGCACCTTGAGCGCTTCAATCCTGCCGTTCGGGCGACGATTCCTCTGCTTACACAGCCGATGTTTTTCGAAGTTCATCGCCTGAGTGTATTTACTCCACGATCACTCGATGTGGACGTCGTGCTCGACTTGATGATTCACGATCTCGACATCGTGCTCGCTTTCTCGAAGTCGCCGGTCAAAGAAGTGCGGGCCGTCGGATTGCCAATCTTGTCCGGAAAAACGGATATCGCGAATGTTCGCTTGGAATTAGAATCAGGCTGCATCGCGAATTTCACAGCCAGCCGCGTATCGACCGAACGTGTCCGCAAGCTTCGATTCTTCCAACCGCGGCAGTATGTTTCACTCGATTACGGCCGGCAAGAAGTATTGGTGTTCACGGTCGGGGAAGATGGTTCTGCCAACACGCCAACGGTCAATCCGCGGATTGGGGTGAGCAAGCCCCCGGTCGCCGCGGAGGAGCCGCTGCATGCTGAACTCCGATCGTTTCTTTCTGCGGTGAGGGAGCGCTCGAAACCGGAAGTGCCGCTGGAAGACGGGCGTCGTGCGCTAGCCCTGGCGCTGGAGATCGTAGCGGCGATCCGCGAGCACGGGAAGAAGATCGACCTCGCGGGCATATCTAACAAGAAGCACTGACAGCTTCTCGTGTTGAGCCAGCTACCGGGCCTCGCTCGGCGGACAGCCGATGGCGGCTGTCCCCACATAGAGCCTTTCCCACAGGAATCTCTCCCGAGCCCAATCAATATAAGACGCACAGTGACCTTCGTGTTTACATATGTTTACAGACAGAAGTCATTGGCCGATTGGAAGAGCGAAATCCCTCGAAAGATGCGAAAATGAGAGTAACCAGTTATCGAGCACCGCGCGCCGATTGCATTTCTTCCAGAGAAGGCCGGATGCAACGCCGTGAGTGTATTTCGTTTCTAACGACAGGCGGAACCAGCGAAACCAGCGCATGCCGATCACGCAAATTCCATTCCAGGATCCTGTCGCTCCGCCTGAAAAAAACCAGCCCGAGCAGCTCGGCCTGTACGATACCAACGATTGGGAAACTGCTTATCGAGAGCTGGATGCACGGGTGCCGCACCTGCTCATCCAGTTGCAGGATGACCTCACGCGTTCGCGGCGGCGCGAGGCAGCGTGGATTTCGATCATCGCCCACCTGCTGCTCTTCATCATTTTGTGGAACCTCCCACTGATCGAGAAGTACGTTGGATGGCGAACGGTTGCGGTAGTTCCGGTAAACACGAACCACGATAAAGACGTCACCTTCCTGGCCCTGCCACCAGATTTGCAAAAGCCGGCCCACAGACCGAACACGAATGTGATGTCGGACAAGGATCGGGTTGCGACCTCGCGGCATCCCGAACTGGATCCGAAGGAATTGCGGAAGATTCTGGCAACTCCGCCTCCGGGCGCTCCGGGGCCGAGCGGGCCTCGCGCACCGCAACCAGCCGCGCCACAAGCACAGAGCCCGGCTCCGCCTCAGCAGCAGCCGCAGCAGTCGGCGCCGCGTCCACAGTTCGACAGCAATCAGCAGGCGCAACTGCAAATGCCGGCGCATCCGGACAATAGCTTCAGTAAGTACGCGGGAGGAATGACTGCGGGATCTGCCATCGAACAAGCGACGCAAGCAGCTGCGGCAAATAGAGCAGGCGGTGGTGGGCAGCAGGGTGATTTCGGCCTCGGGACGGGAGCGCATGGTCGGCAACAGGGTGCGCTCGATATTCTCAGTGACACGCAGGGCGTGGACTTTGGCCCCTACTTGCAACGAATTTTGCAGGACGTGCGCGAGAACTGGTATCACCTAATACCGGAATCCGCGGAGATGAAAAAGGGCAAGCTGGCCATCGAGTTCGCCATCACGAAAGACGGCAAGGTAGCAGATATGCGGCTGGTCGCCAGCTCGGGAGATGTCGCACTCGATCGACCGGCATGGGGCAGTATTACTGCTTCGAATCCGTTTCCGCCGCTCCCCAGCGATTTCACCGGGCCATATCTCGCACTGCGGTTCCGCTTCTACTACAACCCGGACAAAGCAGATTTACAATGACCTATGCGCGCCGCGCAGAATCGTTTTCTTTCTAAGACAATCAAATTGTTAGTAGTTAGCGCGCATTTTGTGTCGCGTCCTCACGGGTGAGTCTTTTGGAAAAGATGCCAGTGCTGTTCGTCGGCCATGGGTCGCCGATGAACGCTATCGAACATAACGCGTTCACCGAGAAACTGAGCGACTTGAGCGCGCGGCTTCCCAGACCGAAGGCGGTATGCGTGGTTTCGGCGCACTGGGTTACGTCGGGAGCGCATGTGCTGACATCCGCTCAACCACAAACGATCCATGATTTCTACGGATTTCCGCGAGAGCTTTACGAAGTGCAATACCCGGCCCCAGGAGCGCCGGCTGAAGCTGGAAAAGTCGCGAGCAATCCTGAAATTGCGCCGGATGAGAAATGGGGACTGGACCACGGCTCGTGGAGTGTCCTGCGGCATATGTATCCGAACGCAGACGTGCCGGCGTTCCAGTTGAGTCTGGACGAGCGGCGCGGCTTCAACGAGCATCTCGAACTTGGGAGGGAAATTCAGTCGCTGCGCAAACGTGGAGTATTGATTCTAGGAAGCGGCAACATCGTGCATAACCTGGGCCGGCTCGCCTGGAATGAGCCGCATGGAGCTTACGACTGGGCGGTGGAGTTCGACAGCAAGGTCAAGGCTGCCGTCGATACGCACAATACGAGTGCGTTGGCAGCGCCGCAGAAGTGGGGAGAAACATTGTTGGCGACGGCGCATCCGACGGTGGAGCATTATCTGCCGCTGCTCTATTGCATGGGGAGCACGGACGAGCAGGACGAAGTTTCGTATCCCTACGAGGGCTTTGATTTCGGCAGTATCTCAATGCGTGCGATTCTCTTCGGCGCTTCGCGGATCAACGAATAGCGGGAGTGCGGCGCGCTTTCTCGCGCGGGATGTACCTGTTACATTCTCAGCCAGTGCTTCCTTCTGAAGAATACGTATCGCGACGCAACTCCCGCCAATCGCGCGCTGACCAGTACGAGAAGATTCATATCCGGTTAGGAAATTTTCGGGTGCTGTTGTTTGCGTCCGCAGTATTTCTGCTGTGGGCTTCGTTTCGAGCGCAATATCTTTCACCGTGGTGGCTGGGCGCGCCGGTGGCTGTTTTTGGTGCGGTCGCCGTTTATCATTCGCGGATTCTTCGCGCCCGCGATCTGTCGTTGCGGGCTGTGGCGTTCTATGAACGTGGACTCGCCCGAATCGGGGATCGGTGGGAGTCCTCTGGAGAAACCGGCGAGCGATTCGACGATCCGCATCATGTTTATGCTTCCGACCTCGACCTTTTCGGCAAGTCCAGTTTGTTTCAACTTCTATCGACGGCGCGCACTCGGATGGGAGAAGACACGCTGGTACAGTGGCTGCTCGCACCCGCAACGGTCGAGCGGATTCTCGAGCGTCAGGTAGCCGTGACGGAACTGCGGAATCAACTCGATTTACGGGAAGACCTTGCGGTTCTCGGCGGGGACGCCGCAGTGGGCGTGCATCCCGAAGATCTCGTGAAGTGGGCCGAATCTCGAAATGTGATGACAGCGGCGTGGATTCGTTGGGTAGCGCCGTTCCTCGCAGCGCTCGCGATTCTGGGAGCGGTTATCTGGGCTTGGTGGGGTACGGCAACGCCGCTCGTTCTCATCATCGTTGTCGAGGCAATCCTCACATACGCGCTTAAAAAACGCATCGAAGAAGTGCTGCATGGAACGGAGCATGCGTTCCACGGTCTGGATCTGCTTTCCGGCGTACTGGCGCGGGTGGAGGCTCATACATTTCAAGCGCCACGACTGCGCGAATTGCAGAAAGAACTCTTGTCGAGCGGAATACCGAGTTCGACGGCCATCGCGCGACTGCGAACGCTCGTCGAGCTGATCAATGGACGTCACAACCTCTTTGTACGAATCATCGACGTTCCCCTCATGTATTCCGTGCAGGTAGCATTTGCCGCGGAGGCGTGGCGCAAAGCTCACGGAAGCGCAGTGCGTCTATGGGTAGATGCGGTCGGACAGATGGAAGCGTTGCTCTCGCTGGCCGGTTACAGCTACGAACATCCGGCGGACCCATTTCCTGTTTTCGCTGAAGGTGCGGCATCGTTCGAGGCAGAAGCTCTGGGACATCCGCTCGTCCAGGCGCACGCTTGCGTTCGCAACGACGTAAGCATCACAGGAGAAATGCGTGTGCTGCTGGTCAGCGGATCGAACATGTCGGGCAAGAGCACCTTGCTGCGCGCGATTGGGATGAACGTCGTACTGGCCATGGCGGGAGCGCCGGTCCGAGCAGGTCGGCTGCGGTTGACTCCGCTACAGGTGGGGGCGAGCATTCGCGTGAATGATTCTCTGCGGGAAGGCAGCTCGCGTTTCTATGCGGAGATCACAAGGCTGCGCCAAGTCTTCGACTGTGCCGGGAAGAATCCGCCGTTGTTGTTTCTGCTGGATGAGCTGTTGCAAGGCACTAACTCGAAAGACCGCCGCATCGGCGCTGAAGGAATTGTGCGCGCGCTAGTGGAACGTGGAGCGATGGGCCTCGTGAGCACCCATGACCTCGCGCTCACTGACATTGGCGGATCGGTCGAGGGTCATTTGCACAACGTCCACTTTCAGGACGAATTCGCCAACGGCAGAATGAGCTTCGACTACAAGCTTCGCGAGGGCGTCGTAACAAAAAGCAACGGCCTCGATCTCATGCGCTCGATCGGTCTCGATGTGTAACTCCCGCTACCAGACTCTGCAGCGATTCGCATTCACCATCGGTGAGCCGGACTTGCAGTGGAAGGCCTCTTGAAATTCGGGCATGTTTGAAACCACCCCGTTGGTCCGATATTTCTCCGGAGAATGCGGATCGACGGTAGCGCGGAGACGCTTGGTTTCGTCGCGGGTTTGTCCGCACCAGCTCTGGCCATATCCGACGAAGAAGCGCTGATCAGGAGTCAGATCATCGATCGGATCGAGCTTCTGGCCTTTGGTATCAGCCTTCCATGCCATGTAGGCGAGCAACAATCCGCCCAGGTCGGCGACATCTTCGCCGAGCGTCAACTTCCCGTTATTCTTGATGTCGTCGATGATGGTGTAGGTCGAATACTGGTTCGAGATGCAGTCGGCGCGCTTCTGAAATTCTTTGGCGTCGATGTCGGTCCACCAATCTCGCAGGTTGCCCTGCGCATCGAACTGCCGCCCTTCGTCGTCGAAGCCGTGAGTGAGTTCGTGACCGATGGTGCCGCCGGTATCGCCGTAGTTGGGAGCGGCGTCGGACGTCGGATCGAACGCCGGTGGCTGAAGCACGCCAGCGGGGAAATTAATGTCGTTCATCTGCGGGTTGTAGTAGGCGTTCACAGTGGGAGGAGTCATATCCCACTCACCGCGATCAACCGGCTTGCCTATTTTTGCCAGCTGGCGATCGAATTCAAATTTGCGGGCACGCTCGACGTTGCCCAGTTCGTCGCCACGAACGATTTCGAGCTTGCTGTAATCGCGCCACTTGTCGGGATACCCGATCTTATTAGCCATCCCGTGCAGCTTGATGAGCGCTTGCTGTTTGGTGGCGGCCGACATCCACGGCAGGCCATCGATGTCCTGTTGCATGGCAGTCTCAATTTCCTTGACCATTTTCAGCGCCTGCTGCTTGGCGTCAGGGGTGAAATACTTTTCGACGTAGGCTTGGCCCAGAGCTTCGCCGAGGTAGTCGTCCACGTCCTCCGTACAACGCTTCCAACGGGGCTTGAGCTCCTGTTGCCCACGCAACGTTTTTCCGAAGAAAGCGAAATTTTCATTTAGGAACGGCGTCGAGAGATGAGACGCGTCGGCGTGCACCAAATGCCAGCGGAGATACACTTTCCAATCCGCCAGACTTTCCTTCTGGAGTTCCTCGTTCAGGCCTTTGAAGAAGCCCGGCGATGCGACGTTGAGCGATGCCAGCGACGGCATACCGACTTTCGCAAAATAGACCTGCCAGTGGAATTCGGGAGAGATCTTCTCGAGCTCTGAACTAGCCATCTTGTGGTCGAGAGCTTTCGGATCACGGCGTTCAACCCGAGTCATGGAACCCTTCGCCAAAGCGGTTTCGATGCGCATCACCGTTTGCGCTTCGGCAGCGGCCGTGTCGGATTTGTCTCCGAGCAGTTCAAACATTTTCTGAACGTGGGCGAGATAGGTCTTGCGTAGCTCCTGCGATTTGGCGTCATCTTTGGTGTAGTAGTCACGATCGGGAAGACCGAGGCCGCCCTGATCGGCGTCGGCGATGACCTGGTTGGCGTCACGATAGTCCTGAATTGAATCGAAGCGAAAGAGGACATTGTCATCGATCATGGCCGCGGCTACGTCAGCAAGTTCGGCCTTCGAGCTGATCTTTGCGATGCGTTCTAAGTCTGCATCAAGCGGTTGTGCTCCCTTGGCGTCAATCGCTTTTTCGTCCATGCAGGAGGCGTAATAGTCGCCGATCTTCTGGGTGACGGCGTTGCGGTTGGGATCGGGCGCGGATGCCGCATCGAGGATGCCGCGCAGCTGCGTGAGGTTCTCATCCTGCATCTTCGAGTAGGTGTCCCATGAGGATTGGTCGGCCGGGATCGGATTGTTCTTGATCCAGCCTCCGCAGGAATAGGCGAAGAAATCCACGCATGGGTCGACGCTGCGATCCATCGAAGTGACATCGAGCGCGGGTTCGTGCTTGGTCGCAGCGGATTGTTGAGCCTGGGCGAGGGTTAGAGCGAATGTTGTTGCAAGCGCGAGGATGCAGAGACGGAGAATTGCCATGAAGTCCTTCTCGAGTGTGAGGTCGAATCCACGGAACCAGAAAGTATAAGCCTTGGAGCGATGAGCACACTCCTGTGCCGACATTTGTCCTTATCGCGCTCCGAGGTGAAAGGCGTCAGCCCTTCCGCAAATGAATCGAGCCGTCGCCCGTACGGATGGTGAGCAAGCTGCCGCCACCGTTGAGCTTGCCGTGGATTTCGTTCTCGCGAATCTTCCCCTCTGTTGTGACGGGCATTTCGAGGTCGATGTGGCCGTCGCTGGTGTGCAAGTCAACATCGGCTGAGAGGTCGGGAGGCAGCTCCAGCGAAACGCTGCCGTCGCCGGTTTCGAGCCTCCAATTGCTGGCGAGCGTGGAACCCGATCCGGCGCGCACATCCACGTGTCCGTCACCCGTCTTGAGTTCGAGTTCGTCGAAGCGGCCGCTCGCCTGAATGTGACCGTCACCGGTCGACGCATGCAGTTTGCCGTCAACACTGTCGAGATTCACCGAGCCGTCTCCACTGTGCAGATCCATCGCGCCCTTGAGTCCTGCGAGTTCGATCTTGCCGTCTCCGGTGCTGAGGTTGACGTGACCTTCCCGCGGCATCTGGATGATGATGTCCACACGATGAGAGCTCCATCCCATCACGAAATCGTGATGGGGAAAGCGGACATCGATTTCAACGGAATCACCGTTCTGGCGCTCCTCGACCCGGATGCCGCCGTCACCAATCTTGTAGCGGGTCGTGGTCACTTTGGCTTCGATTGTGTTCTGGTCCCAAGTCGTGACCCGAATGTTGGCGTCCGAGGTTTCGACCCTCAGGTCGGGTTTGCCACTTACGGTGTACGTCTTGGACCATTCGTCAGCATGGGCGGGTGCTGCAGCGACTGCGCAAACCGCGAGAACGAGAAGCCAAGAGCGCTGGATGGAAAGATGTTTCATCGGAATCCTCCGGGCAGGCGAACACACAACCGCCTGGCCTCTTAGACGTGATTACGGAGAATCGGTGAGGATAGTTCCAACAAAGTTAATTCCGGGAAGGCTCGATATAAGCCATGCGGATCAGAGTACGTTCGGAGAATGGCAGGTAAAGCAGGGCCGCGCTGACCGCAAAGGCTGCTCCTAATCCAATTTTGCCCATCAGCAGAAACGGCGCAACGGCCCATAACTGATCGAGTGCGAGGACGAAAGGGAAAAGTTTGCGAAACTTCTCGCCGAGCGGGCGATGGTCGAAGCCAACCCCGGATATCAGGTAAAGACGCAACGGGATGCCCACGCCCGCGGTGACAAGCACCGCGCTCACCAGGGTCGTTGATCCCCATGCAGGAAGAAAGGAATCCGCGATGCTTTGAACTGACTGCAAGCGAAAAAGAGCCGCCAGATAGAAGCACAGATACATGATCTGGATAAGGGCAAAGAGCCCGCGAGTGAGGCTGCGACGCGGAATCGGGACTTCGAGTTCAGGATGCAAAGCCTGAACCGGCGCGTGCGTCGCGGCGGGGGCGGTCGTCGCTGAAATCCCAGGGTTCGGTGCGGGAGCACCGGTCTGGACAGGAGCGATAAAGCGATACCCGCGCCGTGCCAACGTCTCCACAAAGCGAGGACTGGAAGCTGAGTCTCCCAAGGCCTCGCGAACTTTGTTGATGGCAGTATTTAGGCTGTGATCGAAATCGACGAAGGTATCGGAGGGCCAGAGTTTCTGCTGCAGTTCTTCGCGTGTCACCACTTCTCCAGCGCGCTCCAGCAGCACAGTGAGCACCTGGAAAGGCTGCCCTTGCAGGCGCTGCTTCACGCCGTTCTTGCGGAGTTCGCCGGCGCTGAGATCAAGCTCGAAAACTCCGAAGCGAGCGACTCTACTGTGGTTTTGGGACACGACGCCGTAGTTTAGCAGGTGTGAGAGGCTGGCTGACCGTCACATCCTTCCCACGGATTCTTGTTGATTCACGGATTTCATTTTGTGGAGCTTTATCCGCATTGTTCCCCCGCATCCGCGGAAATGCAACCGTGTCAATATGCGGACTCCGCGACATCCGGAGCTACAATATGCGCGTGCCCGAAAGTTCTCGCCAAGACGATCACAAACACCACAGGCATGCGGTCTATGCGTCGGAGACCACTGGACTGCTGCTGATTGCATTCCTCCTTCTCGTTCTCACCTTGATTCGCTACTGGCACGAGATCCATTGGAGTATTCGCTGAACGTCGGCGCCGAACATCGCGATCTGGCGGCTCCGGAGTCGCTTCTTGTAGTGATCCTTGGCCCGACCGCCAGCGGAAAGACGGCACTATCGCTCTCGCTCGCCGCAAAATTTGACGGCGAGATTGTTAACTGCGATTCCGTTGCGACGTACCGCGAATTTGACATTGGTACAGCCAAGCCTACTGCCGCCGAACGCGCTCGAGCTACCCATCATCTGTTCGATTGCGTCGACCCGGCGCAGGATGTCACCGCAGGCGAGTATGCCCGGCAAGCGCGGCAAGTGCTGGAGGAGATCAGGTCGCGCCGCCGGTTGCCGATCGTGGTCGGTGGCACAGGGTTGTATTTGCGCGCGCTGCTCGAAGGATTGTTTCCGGGGCCTCAGCGGTCGGAGGAGTTGCGCGAGCGCCTGCGAGAGCGAGTGGCAGAGCGTGGCTCGCAACATCTCCACGAAATTCTCGCGCGCCTTGATCGGGAGGCTGCCGGAAAGGTTCACCCGAACGATGCTCCGAAGCTGATCCGGGCCATCGAAGTGTGTCTCGCGTCGAAGTCGAAGATGACTGAATTGTGGCGGCAGGGGCGCGATCCGCTGCGCGGATTTCAGATTGTGAAGCTGGGGCTTGACCCGGATCGCGCTGCCCTTTATGAGCGGATCAATCGGCGCGCGGCTCGAATGTTCGAAATCGGTTTGGTCGAAGAGACGAAGGCCTTGATCGGTAAATATGGCGCCACTGCGCGGCCACTGATGTCTCTCGGCTACAGGCAGGCGATGCAACTTCTGCGCGGAGAAGTTACTCGCGAGCAAGCGGTGCAGGCCGCCCAACAAGCACATCGTAATTACGCGAAGCGGCAGATGACCTGGTTTCGACGAGAGCCCGATGTCACATGGCTCAAGGGTTTCGGAGATGCGTTGCAGGTTCAGCGGGCGGCGATTGATCGGGTGCAAACTTCGTGGGCGCGGATTCACACCGATGAACGCTGAGAGAACGCACCGAATACCGCTTTTTCGTCAACCTGGCAAAGGTTAATTTGCAGGCATCCGGCAATCCGAAAGCTAGGCTCCAGGTGACCGATCTTCTGCTATCGTTTTCCCATGCCGAAAATCCTGGGTTTCTTCCTGCTCGCGGCTTGTCTCGCCTCGCCCGCTTTCGCCAAGGATAAGCATCAGCGTCCGGCGCCGATCCACAATAGTCGCGACGGCGATAAATGGGCCGAGAGGACGCTGCACAAATTGACGGTGGAAGAAAAGGTCGGGCAGGTCTTCATGATCTGGTGCCGCGCCAGCTTCCTCAATGTGGAGAGTCCCGAATACTTGCAACTGCAAGAGTCCATGCAGAAGTACAACGTGGGATCGTTTGCGATGACGGTTCACGTTGATGGCCCGTTCCTTCTCCGCAGCGAGCCCTACGAGGCCGCCGAACTGCTGAATCGACTGCAGAAGGATTCGAAACTTCCCTTGCTGTTTGCGGCTGATTTTGAGCGCGGAGTCGCGACTCGGCTGATGGGCACAACGAACTTTCCGCATGCAATGGCGTTTGGGGCCGACGGCAAGATGGAAGACGCGGAAAATTTTGGCCGCATCACGGCGCAAGAAGCGCGCGCTGTCGGCGTGCACTGGAATTTCTTTCCCGATGCAGACGTGAATTCGAATCCCGCGAACCCGATTATCAATACGCGTTCTTTCGGGGAAGATCCCAAGCAGGTAGGAGATCTGGTGACGGCATACATCAAGGGGGCGCACGAGGGCGGGATGATCACCACGGTGAAGCACTTCCCCGGTCACGGTGATACGGCCACGGATTCTCATCTCGGAGTCGCCAGCGTCAGTGTAGACAAGGCGCATCTCGACTCAATCGAGCTTCCTCCGTTTCGCCAGGCGATCGCGGCGGGGGTCGACTCGGTGATGGTGGCGCATGTGACGGTTCCCGCGCTCGACCCCGATCCCAACCACGTCGCCACGATTTCTCCTCTGGTCGTCACCGATCTGCTCCAGAAGCAACTCGGCTTTAAGGGGCTGATCGTGACTGACGCTCTGGACATGGCTGGGCTCACTCATCTGTTCGCGAACGATATTGGCCGCGCGGCGGTCGAAGCGTTCAAGGCTGGAAATGACCTGCTGCTGATTCCAGCCGACCTCGGAGCATCGTACGAAGCCATGGTGAAGGCGGTCCGGTCCGGGGAGATCCCGCAGGCGCGTCTCGACCAATCCGTCCTTAAGATCCTGAAAATAAAGGCATCTCTCGGGTTAGACAAGGCCCGGGCGGTCGATCTGAATGCGATCGCCAATTCTGTCGGCAGGCCAGAGAACATGGCCTTCGGCCAAGAAGTTGCCGATTCCGCCATCACGCTGGTGCGGGATAACGGCAAAATGCTGCCGCTGAAATCAAACGGAACCCACAAGGCAGGCCTTCCGTATACAACCAGGGAGGAGACGCACAACCAGGTGGTGGCTGTGCTCTTCTCGGACGATGTGCGCACGGATTCAGGCCGCGCTTTCGGACGGGAGTTTCATTCCCGAATTCCGGATTCGCGGGTGATTTATGTGGATCCGCGAATCGCCGGCGGCATGAGCGAGGAAGTTCTGAAGGCGGTGGAAGAAGCGCAGACAGTGGTCGCGGCCGTTTATGTAATTCCGACAGCGGGGAAAGTCGGGAATTCGATGGCCATGGCCGACGCGACAGGAACCTTGCTGCAGCAGTTGCTTGACCATGCGGCGGCGAAGACGGCGATCGTCGCGATGGGGAATCCATACTTGGCCAGCAGTTTTCCTGCGATTGAGAATTACATGTGTACATTTTCGAACGCGACCGTTTCTGAGGTAGCTGCCGTAAAGGCGCTGTTTGGAGAGATTCCGATTCGCGGCCATCTGCCGGTCACGATTCCGAATATCGCCGAGCGCGGCGCTGGACTTGAGCGTCCAGCGCAAGTCGCAAAGAGAGGAACTCCACATGACGGGAACTAGATTACGAGCCGCTAGCCGCTGTCTCGTCGGTTTAGCTGCGCTTGCGCTGTCGCTTCTTCTCGCCTGCAGCGTGAATGTGAAAAAGGAAAAAAACGGGGAGGATAAGCAGGTCGACATCAACACGCCGATGGGTGGCATTCATGTGAGCAAGGGAGCGGACCCGCAGGATGTTGGAATCGTGGTCTATCCCGGCGCACATCTGAAAGAGAAAGACTCCAGCGGCGACGACAAGAGCGCCAACGTGAACATCTCGGGATTCGGTTACGGAATCAAAGTAGTCGCGCTCGAATATGAGTCGAACGATTCGCCGGCCAAAGTGGTCGACTATTACAAAGATCAGCTGAAGAAATACGGCAATGTGCTGGTATGCCACACAACTCACCTGGACGTTGGCACGAACTTGAAGGACCACGACCCGGATTCACATCAACTGACTTGTGAGGGCACGACCGGCGTCACGGTTGAACTGAAAGTAGGCACGAAAGAGAATCAACATATCGTCGCAGTCGAGCCGGAGGGAAGCGGCTCGAGCTTTTCGCTGGTATATGTCCGCACGCACGGCAAGGACGCCGATATCTGAGGCGTCTCATCTAACGGAGGATTTCCTATGTTGCGTTATGTAGCGCTTGCGAGCGTACTGGTTGCGGGCCTGATCTCGCCCGCGGCTTCTCAGGATTCCGACTCGAAAAATAAGAGTTTTGATGTAAAGAGCTCCGTCGGCGATATGCATGTCGGCGCCGATGCTGACGCGAAGAAGGTCGGTCTCCCTCTTTATCCCGGCGCTCAATTGAAGACCAACAACGAAAATAAGGATCAGGCGAATTTCAGCGTCCTGACCGAAGCGTTCGGAATGAAGCTCGTGGTCGCCAACTATGTTTCGCCAGATGCCCCGGGCAAAATCGTCGACTTCTACCGGGACAAGTTGAAAAAGTACGGCAAGGTTCTCGAATGCCACTCCCAAAAGCATGGCAGCAATGTTGAAGTCAATGAAGATGACAAAGATTCCAACAAGAGCAACGAGCTGAAGTGCGACGAGAACTCGGGTCCGGTCACCGAACTCAAGGTCGGGACCGAAGACAATCAACGGGTCGTGGCTGTCGAGCCCGGCGATTCAAACAAAGGGTCGAGCTTCGCCCTGGTTTATGTCTACACTCGAGGCAAGAGAGGCGATATTTGACGCCTACCTTGGAGATGGGAGGGCGGCGAGACGCCATCCGACTATTCTTGCCTGAACCCCTCGCGCTGCGATAACTTCAAACAAGCCTCTCTCGGTCTCTTCTCTGAGCGACGATGGAACAGCCCTGTTACAAATGCCGGCAATTGGTGGAAGAAGGCAGGCCATTTTGTCCACATTGCGGAGCGCCGCAGATCCGCGTACTGGTCGCGGAGCCGGTAGCGGCGGTGGGAACGTTTGCTGGAGCCGCCGTTCCATCGGAATCTGCCGCGGAACTTCCGGCATCGCAAATTGTCCCTGTACTGGCGCTTCCGATGCGCTGGTCGCAGGCCCTCAAACCCTGCGCGCTCGCCGCGTTAGTCGCGTCTCTGCTGATGGCCTTGGGATTGAATCCATTCGTGGCAATGATCAGCGTGGGATTTCTTGCTGTGGTGTTTCACCGGCAGGGCCGGCGCGAAATGGTAGTCAAGCCCACGACGGGCGCAGCTCTGGGGGCGCTCGGCGGATTGTTGTGGTTCGCGATATCGACCATTCTTGAGACTTCAGTTGTAATCTTCATGCATAAGGGACCGGAGCTGCGCACCGAGCTACTCGCTAGGATCCAGCAGGCGTCGACTCAAACGAGCGATCCTCAAGTGCTGTCCGTCTTCGCGCAACTGAAGACGCCGGGTGGTCTGGAATTCCTGATGCTGATCGGAATTTTCTTCGCCTTTCTGGCTGCGATCGTCTTATCTGGCTTGGGAGGCGCCATTGGAGCCGCCATCTTCAGCCGACGGCGTTCCTAAGTAGTTCTTTCACTCAAAGCCAGCCCTTGCAGCGTTCCACACCTGCCGCGTATGATGCACCGTTTGCACTTTCCCAGATGAATAACCCCACGCGCGGATCGTTGCTCGGGATCGAGCACCTCGAGACGAAAGAAATCCAGAGCCTGCTGAGTTTGGCGCGCCGGATGAATCCGCAGAAGGCGCGTCCACTGCTGCGCGGCAAGCGGATCGTACTTTTGTTCTACGAAAGTTCCACGCGCACGCGCACCTCTTTTGAATTCGCCGCGAAATCGCTGGGAGCGATGACCACTCTCGTGCAGTCCTCGGGGTCGAGCATTGAGAAAGGCGAGTCGGTCATCGACACCGGGTACACTCTGCGGGCTGTGGGTGCAGACTGCATTGTCATGCGGCATCCGTCTGCCGGGGCGCCGCATCTGATGGCAAGCCATCTGGATATCCCCGTCATCAACGCCGGGGACGGGATGCACGAGCATCCTTCACAGGCCTTGCTCGACGCGGTCACCATCCTGAAGCACAAAAGATCGCTCAAAGGGCTGCAGGCGACGATTATCGGCGACATCTTTCACAGCCGGGTAGCACGCAGCGCGTGTCACCTGCTGACGAGATTCGGGGTGAAGATGACCCTGTGTGGGCCTCCAGAGTTTGTGCCCGACGTGGCTGCTACGCTTGTACCGGGCCTGCGCGTGACGCGGCACATAGAAGATGCGTTGCGAGGGACAGACGTGGTCATGCTGCTGCGCGTCCAGAAAGAGCGGCTGGCAGGGCAAAAGATCAAGCTGCAGGACTACATTGCGCGCTACCAGATGACTGCGGCGCGGTTAAAGTTGGCGAAACGAGACGCGATCGTGATGCATCCGGGGCCCATCATCCGGGGTCTGGAGTTGACCGCTGAAGTCGCGGATGGGCCGCAATCGGTGATCGCCGACGAAGTGCACAACGGCGTACCCACCCGCATGGCGATCCTGGCACGAGCGTTGGGGAAGGCGAAATGACGGACCGAACTTCATTTCCTCGGATGGACGCTGAGAAGATGTTGTTGGGGAGCTGTAGATGACACGTGCGGAGAATAAGAGCCTGCTGATCAAAGGCGGCCATCTCATCGATCCCGCGGCGAAGATCAACGCGCTGATGGACGTCCTGCTGCGCGATGGGCGCGTGGCGGAAATCGCGCCTCCGAATAAGATTCGTGGCGTTGCCGACGAGAAATTCGACGCGCGCGGATTGATTGTCGCCCCTGGATTCATCGACCTTCATGTCCACCTGCGCGAGCCGGGACAGAGCTACAAAGAGACCATTGCCAGTGGCACGGCTGCGGCTGCGGCGGGCGGATTCACTTCGGTCTGTACCATGCCGAATACAGCTCCGGTGGTCGATACTGCGGAGTGGGTTAGCTGGCTGCGCAATCCGGATCGCGGCGCGGTGGTCAACGTCTTCCCGATCGCTGCGGCCACGCGCGGGAGTAAAGGTGGAACGTTGACAGATTTCGCCGCGATCCAGCACGCCGGAGCGGTAGCCGTTACCGACGACGGGAAGCCCATCCTTGACGACGACGTGATGCGGATGGCTCTGCGTCTCGGGGCAGAACTGAATTTTCCGGTCGTGCAGCACGCGGAAGACACGCGCTTGACGGAGACTTGCTCGATGCACGCCGGTCCTACAAGTTTTCGACTCGGCCTTCGGGCCATGCCAGCGGCTGCCGAGTCAGCGATTGTCGATCGCGATGTCACGCTCGCGCAGCAAATCCACGAATCGCGGCTGCATGTCGCGCATCTTTCGACCTCTGATGCTCTGAAGGCAGTGCGACGCGGCAAACGCGCCAAGGCGCGCGTCACGTGCGAAGTGACTCCGCACCATTTCGCACTGATCGACGAGAATGTCGGTGAATACGACACAAATTTCAAGATGAATCCGCCGCTGCGCTCGGCGACTGATCTAGAAGCGATACTGGCCGCGCTGGCCGACGGAACCGTCGACGCCATTGCCACCGACCATGCTCCGCATGCTGCATACGAAAAGCAGGTGGAGTTCGAACGGGCTGCCTTCGGTATCACGGGACTCGAAACCGCGCTGGCGCTGGCAATCACGAAGTTACATCGCGACCAGAAGATTCCGTTGACTCGCATCGTTGAGCTCTTCACCGCCGGACCGGCCAGGGTTTTCGACCTTCCTCATCGCGGTTCAGTGGCGAAGGGAGACTTTGCCGACGTGACCATCTTCGATCCGAAGAAGCGATGGACTTTCGATGCCGCCAAGTCCCGCTCCCTGTCGCACAACACTCCATTCGACGGCTGGCAGTTTACCGGAAAAGTCGTGGCGACGATCGTGAGCGGGAAGATCGTCTACCAGGCCGAATAATCGAGGCCTCAGCATGCCCGGCGTATACTCCTCACGACCATGGAGACGCCATGATGATTCGTGCCGCACGATTCCTCTGTCCAGTTATTCTGCTGGTTTCAGTCCTGGCATCCGCGCAAACGAACAGCCCGAACGCCACTGCGGGCAACGCAAGCACGGCTAAACAAACATTCGATGTGAACGCCGCAGTCGAAGCCTATCTGGCCAAGATGCCTCCAGCCGAGCGCGCTCGCTCCAACTCTTATTTCGAAGGCGGCTACTGGCTCATTCTGTGGGATTTCGTCGTAACCGTTTTTGTGATGTGGCTGCTACTGCACTTCCGATGGTCTGCTCGCATGCGAGACCTCGCTGAGCGGATCACGCGCTCCCGCCCTTTGCAAACGGCACTCTACTGGATTCAATTCCTGATCGTTATGTCGGTGCTTACCTTCCCAATGACCGTCTACGAAGGATATTTCCGCGAGCACAAATACGGACTGCTGAATCAGACATTCGGACCCTGGATGCGAGATCAACTCGTCGGACTGGCAGTTGGTCTAGTTCTTGGAGCGGTCCTCCTTGTACCGCTGTTCGGGTTGGTGCGGCGACTGGGGGAGAACTGGTGGGTGTGGGGAGCGGGTCTTGCGATCGTATTTTTCGCATTCGTGAGCCTGATCGCTCCGGTTTACATTTCGCCTTTGTTTAACCAGTACAAGAAGCTGGAAGACGCGAAGATTAAGGACCCGATTCTGAGCATGGCGCGGGCCAACGGAATTCCTGCGACCGACGTCTACGAATTCGATGCATCGCGCCAATCGAACCGGGTCAGTGCGAACGTCAGTGGCTTCGCCAGCACGCTGCGGATTTCCCTAAACGACAATCTGCTCAATCGCTGCACCCTGCCCGAGATTGAGACAACCATGGGACATGAAATGGGGCACTATGTTCTCAACCATGCTTACAAGGGGCTCGTCATGCTCGGAGTCGTGGTCGTAATCGGCTTCGCCTTTCTGAGTTGGGGAATCGGTTTTGCTCTCGCGCGCTGGGGCGCGGAATGGGAGGTTCGCGAAATTACGGATGTTGCCGTGATCCCTCTGGCGGTGATCGTCTTTTCTCTCTTCTTTTTTCTTATGACTCCCGTGACCAACACGATCACGCGCACCATGGAATTCGAGGCGGACATGTACGGACTGAACGCGGCTCGGCAGCCGGATGGAGAGGCGAACGTCGATCTGATGCTGGGAGAGTATCGGAAGATGGATCCGGGTCCGGTCGAGGAATTCATCTTCTTCGATCATCCCAGCGGGCGCACGCGGATTACGGCGGCCATGCGCTGGAAGGCAGAGAATCTGGAGACCGCGTCGCCGGAGGAGATGGCAAGACCGGTTTTCAATACCAAGTAAGCTCTGGTTTGCACACGCAGAAGACCGGCGGCTAGGCGGCTAAAATCCCCATCCGCTTCCCGACGCTCTTCAGCACCGCCAACGCCTGTTCCAACTCGTCTTTCGTGTGAGTCGCGGTCATAATGGTGCGGATGCGCGCCTTGCCTTCTGGCACCGTGGGGAATGCAATACCGGTACCGAGTACGCCCTCTTTGAAAAGCTCACGCGAGAAATCCATCGTGAGCTTGCCGTCACCGATGATGATCGGCGTGATCGGCGTCTCGCTGGCTGGAGTGTTTTTGCCACCGATGTCAAAGCCGAGCAGTCCAAGCTCCTTCTTCCAGAAGCGCGTATTCTCCCAGAGCTTTTCCATGCGCTCGGGCTCGTTTTCAAGAACATCGAAGGCTGCGATGCACGTTGCCGCGACGGACGGCGGATGCGACGTCGAGAACAGGAACGGGCGAGCGCGGTGATAGAGAAAGTCGATGAGATCGCGCGTGCCGCAGACATATCCGCCGAGCGCGCCGATCGCTTTGGATAGTGTGCCGACCTGAATGTCGACGCGACCGTGCATGCCGAAATGATCGATCGTCCCACGGCCATTGCGGCCGAGTACGCCAGAAGCATGTGCGTCGTCGACCATCATAATTGCGCCGTATTTTTCCGCGAGCTCGCAGAGGGCGGGCAGCGGGCCGATGTCACCATCCATGGAGAAGACGCCGTCGGTGATCAATAACTTCTTGCCACTCTCGTTCTTGATGCTTGCGAGTTGTTCCTCGGCGTGCGCGATATCTTTGTGGCGGAAGACAAGAATCTTCGCCTTCGAAAGGCGAGCGCCATCGATGATCGACGCGTGGTTGAGAGCATCGGAGATGATGAAATCCTCTTTGCCCAACACAGCCGAGACAGTGCCAGCGTTCGCCGCGAATCCGGACTGAAAGACGACGCAGGCTTCGACATTTTTGAAGTGCGCGATCTTCTCTTCCAGTTCCATATGAATCTTCATCGTTCCAGCAATGGTGCGCACCGCGCCTGAACCGACACCGAACTTTCGCGTCGCCTCAAGCGCCGCTTCCCTTAGCTTCGGGTGCGTGGTCAGTCCCAGATAATTGTTCGAGGCGAGATTGATGACCCTTTTGCCGTCGAATGTGCAAATGGGCGCCTGCTCGTCGTCGAGCACGCGGAGCTTGAAGTGTGTGCCTTTAGCCTTGAGTTCGTTGAGTTGGTCGGTGAGATAAGAAAGAGGATTAGTGCGGGTTGCTGTGTTCATGAATGCCTCGAAAACTTCCCTGCCGCGGATTGCCCGGATCAACGCGGATACAACATGAAATCATGTCTACAGCCCTGCCGAAATCGCCATGCGCTTCGCCTCTACCCATCGGCGGCGTTATTACGTCTGTTGCTAGAAATGGCGTCCAAATGAATCCGTTTTCGTCCGCGAACCCAAGGCAAAGAAGCTCGACTCAAAACACGATCGGATTTCCGGTTAAGATGCTGGCGTCGCACAGGCGTTTCATACTCTCGAAGAATTCTTTTTCTCCCTGCGTGAGGATGTCGCTCGATCCCAGCACGAGATTTACTTCGCGCAACAGAGCGGCAGATTGCTTGATCGGAATCCAGTCGCCGGTGTGCGTGCCGTCGTAGACGACCTTCTTGAGCAGGATTGGAAACTTCGGACCAGGATCTCCCTGCAGGCCCCGCAGAAACTCGCGCACATGTTGCGCCCGCGTGATATTGCCTAGGAATTCAGAAACCAGTATCCCTTCATGCTCGCACGATTCCTGCACCCATTGGTCGTGCGCTTCCCATTCGTCTTCGGAAGGATCCCCACTGATCGAGGGACCGCTCGACTCATCCCACATGAACCGCTCGGGAAATGGATGCGGTTTCTTCGCGCGGCCATCGCGAATGCAAGTGCAGCGAACGTATGCGTCAAGACTCATGGTTAGAACCGGAGGCGCGTTCCCATTCCGATTGGTTGCCGCTCTCAAGACCCTAAACGAACAGGGCGACAGATCTAGACAGAAACGGCGGGGCGGTTCGGCAGACGGAAGATTACCGTACGCCGTTCGGATACACC
This sequence comes from uncultured Acidobacteriota bacterium, assembly GCA_963793945.1. GTDB lineage: Bacteria > Acidobacteriota > Terriglobia > Terriglobales > Acidobacteriaceae > Sulfotelmatobacter. Next base: position 122,369 of record CAWCCE010000020.1, read on the forward strand.
AGAATCTTGCTGGCTTCTCCGGTTTTTAGCCGCTCCATTGCTTTGCCGAAATCTTTCATCGGAATGCGGTCGGTGATTACCGGATGCAGGTTCAGTTTGCCACTCTTCAGCAGAGCCGTCATCTGATACCAGGTCTGATACATGCGGCGTCCGTTAATCCCTTGAATTGTGATTCCTTTGAAAATGATGTCTTCGGAAAAATTGAGCGAGATCGGCTTCGATGTCAGCCCGAGCAGGGAAATTCGGCCGCCGCGGCGCACGATGTCGAAGGCAGTTCGAATCGAGTCGGGATGTCCCGCCATCTCGAGGACGACGTCCACGCCGAGACCGCCTGTCTTTTCCATGACAATTGCGTTCACATCTTCTTTCGCAGGATTGAGCACGTAGTCGGCGTGCATCTCACGCGCGATGCGGGCGCGATGCTCGTTCACTTCGATCGCAAAGACAGAGGTCGCTCCGACCGCTTTCGCCACTGCGATTGAGAAGAGGCCAATCGGGCCGCAACCGGTGATGGCGACGCTCTTGGCCGCGATCTCCCCGGCTAGAACAGTGTGTACCGCGTTTCCGAGTGGATCGAGGATCGAGGCATAATCCTGTGGGATGGCGGGATCGAGCTTCCATATGTTCGATTCCGGGATCACGACGTACTCGGCAAAAGCCCCGTTGGCGTCGACGCCGATGATCTTCACGTTCTGACAGATATGCGCTTCGCCGGTGCGGCACTGCAGGCACTTGCCGCAGGCGACATGCATCTCGGCAGAAACGAAGTCGCCTTCTTTTACGCTGGTAACTTCGTCGCCGAAAGCGGCTACTTCTCCGCAGAACTCATGACCGGGGATCAGCGGCGGATGAATGCGGTTCTGTGCCCAGCGATCCCAGTTGTAAATGTGCAGATCGGTGCCGCAGATCGACGCGACCTTCACCTTGACCAGCACGTCCGTGCGTCCGAAAACCGGGATCTTGACCTCGCGAACATCCGCTCCCGGTCCTGCTTCTGGCTTGACCACCGCCAGCATTGTTCCAGCCATGATTGCCACCTATGAATCCAATACGAAAACTTACACAAACACAAAACACATGATTTTAGCACCCGCCTCTGCGCGGATGTGCCGGTTCGTAAGGTTGCCGTGCCCTGAAGTCTAAAAAGCATGCAGGCATGGCGAATACAAAAAATTACGCCCCTCCCTCTTCACCACTGGCAAAAAAGGCATCGAAACACCCGTTGTTCGGAGGTCCCGTAACTTGGTGAAAGTCGGACATTTTGCGATCTTATTCACGCTTGGTTTCTCTCTTTTCACTGCTCGGGCGAGCGCTTCGGACGTAGCCGCGCGCTACAAGGAAGGAGCAATTCATGCTTTTCTGACGCTCAGCACACTAGAAGGAGATGCCATCGCTGAAGGCGATCTCACCCAGGTTGCTCACGGTAGCCAGGTTACGATGCGAGTGGTGTTTCATTTCAAAGACGGTTCACGGCAAGATGAAACTACGATATTTTCGCAACGCGACAACCTTCAACTCGTCTCCTATCGCCTGATCCAGGAAGGTCCCACATTCCCGCACCCAACCGAACTTTCCGTCGTGACCGCCACGGGTCAGGTAAGGGTGCGTTACACCGACGACAAGGGAAACAAGAAAGTAGAAGACCAGCATCTAAAGTTGCCCCCCGACCTGGCCAATGGATTGGTGGTGATGTTTCTGAGAAATCTGAAGACCGGTGTTCCTGTCCCGCAGTTGTCGATGGTCGTGGCGACGCCGAAGCCTCGCGTGGTGAAACTCTCCATTCGATCCCAGGGAAGCGAGCCATTCTTCATTGGTGGGTCGAAGCGCGAGGCCACCGACTACGACATTAAGGTGGACATCGGCGGAGTTGCAGGGGTAGTTGCGCCACTGGTGGGAAAGCAACCTCCCGATGCACATCTATGGATGATTGGTGGGGAAGTTCCGACATTCGTAAAGTCGGAAACATTGTCGTACCCGGATGGCCCGCTCTGGCGCATGGAACTGACTTCTCCGGTTTGGCCGAAAACGGAGACGGACGAGTCGAAGAAGCCTACCTCGGCGAAACCATGAAGCCAGCAATGCCGAAAAGGTCGCACATGAAGTTAAGGGCCAGCGCCGCGAGTAACACCGCGTTTGATTCGTTAACTCGCGGGCTAGTACGGCTTCGGGACAACTGTCTTATATTCTTCCGACTTGCCACGCGGGATGGTAAGTGTTCTCCATTCATTCGACCGGAGGTGTTTCGCCAGGAACACGATCTGTCCGATGTGCTGGGCGTAGTGCGCAATCTGACGATTGATGGCTTGTAAGACCGTGTGCGGTTCGCCGCGGATCGTGACCGAGCGCATTACTTCTTCCGGTTTGAGAGGATCGATCGCTCCGAAAACGCAGACCCAGCCTTCCTCCCACCATTGCATGATTTCGGCGCGCGTGGTCGAAGGGGTCAACTCGAATTCCTGGTCGCGGAAGCGATTCGGCTTTTCCCCGTCGCTCGTCAGGAAGTCGGTAAACCGCGAGCGCATGTTGCCTGCCAGATGCTTGACGAGAACCGCTACGGAGTTCGATTCCGGATCGAGCGTTACGAAAAAATCTTCATCTCTCAGCTGTGACATTGCGCCTTCAGCCATGCGCTTATGTCCACGGAGTTGGCGGCGCGCTTCTTCGAGATAGTGCTTGCTCACTTCGAATGGCATAGATCACCTCATATCAGTCTGCGCTGTCGGGCAGGGACTTGCCTCTATCGACCTAATATTTTTCCCCAGCCTCCACCACCCGGCGTCTCGATGCAGACACTCTCACCTTTGCGCAGTCGTAAACTGAACTTTCCAGGCAACGACTCAACTGAACCATCGACTCGCGTGACGCAAGCCTTTCCGGGGGCCCCGTCGGCGCCGCCAGACAATCCCCAGGGGCCGCGCTTGCGCCGGTCGGCGAGCAAAGTCACTTCACAGTCGGTGAGCACTTCTATCTCACGGATGATCCCATCGCCGCCGGCGAACTTGCCTTTCCCGCCACTGCCCGGACGGAGCGAATATGTCCGCACCCGTAGCGGATACGCATATTCCAAGGCTTCTGCCGGGGTATTCAGAGAATTCGTCATGTGGGTGTGGACACCGGAGACGCCTGCTTTGCCAGGACGCGCACCCATACCCCCGGCTATCGTCTCGTAATAGGTGAAGGGATTTCCGGTGCGCGGATCGATACCGCCAATAGTCAAATTGTTCATCGTTCCAGAGGCCGCGGCCGGAATTCGATCTGGAATCGCCTGCGCCAGCGCCCGTAAGAGCACGTCAACGATGCGCTGCGAGGTCTCGACGTTTCCCCCTGCGACGGCAGCTGGAGGCCTCGCATTGACGATCGTTCCTTCCGGGGCGATCACCCGGATCGGCCGCTTCAATCCAGCCGCGGCAGGGATATCTTCGGCAAGAAGGCAGCGAAACACGTAGAAGCAGGCTGAATAAGTGATAGCAGCGACCGCGTTGACGCTGCCTTCGACCTGGGGATCGCTGCCGGTAAAATCAACCGTGACCATCTGATTCTCAGCTCGCGTACGATGCGCGACCGGCAACACACCGTTCCGCACTTTTCTCCCAACAGTGATCGCGACTGCAATCTTTATCGGGCCCTCGTTAATCCCGTCGCCATCCAGAAAATCTTCGGCCCGATATTCTCCTTCGGGCACTTGTAGCAGAAATGCTCGCATCAGTTCTTCGGAATATTCCAAGAGGTCTGCGGCAGCACGTCGGGCGCGATTAATGCCATAGCGCGAGCACACTTCCCGCAGCCGTTCGGCGCCGGTGTGGCAAGCCGCAATCTGCGCACCTAAGTCGCCTTCCCGTTCTTCAGGGGTGCGGACGTTATTCAGCAGCATCGCCAGGACGTCGCGATTCATCGAACCGGCCTGCATCAGCTTGACGGGAGGAATCCGCAGACCCTCCTGGTAAATCTCGCGGCATAGGCCCATCGAGCCCGCATAGGCACCGCCGACGTCGGCATGATGCGCGCGCGAAGCTACGTAAAAGTCAGGCGCTGAACGGCGCTTTGGCCGTCGTGGCTCGACATATACAGGCGCAACCAAGGTAATGTCCGGAAGGTGTGTTCCACCACGAAACGGATCGTTCAGCATCACCACTTCGCCGGATTCCATCGGACCCGCGTCAATCGCGGCCTCAACGGACATCGGCATGGAGCCGAGGTGCACGGGCATGTGATCGCCCATCGCGATGACTTGCCCATCGCCGTCAAAGACCGCACAAGAGTAGTCGCGGCGTTCCTTGATGTTCGGAGAGAACGCGGTCCGGCGAAGCGCTGCCCCCATCTCCTCGGCGATCGAATGGTAGAGGTTCTTGAAGATTTCAAGTTCGATCGGATCGCGACGCATGAGGCGATGGTACCAGTCGTTCGTCGTTGGCCGTTCGTCGTTCGCTGGGAGCGAAGATCGGCAGAATCTTCTCGCGAACGACCAACGAAAATCGACCACCCGCAGTTTTGACGAATTTCTGCTCAAATTTTGCAGAATTCTATTGACACTTTATTCACACTGCCGCAATATCTTGGGTTATAGGACTTTCCCATACTACGAGTAGGGTCGGTCTTACAAGCTGAGGGCCCAAAGTCGTCAACCCTTGCAAGGGAAAATCGTTCACGGAGGCACCTTCAAATGGCAACGAAGAAGAAGGCAAAAAAGAAGAAACACTAACCGTCGGCGAGACGACACCTCGCATACACCACGATTTCTCACTGGCCTCTTAAGGGAAGCACCTCTTAAGAGGCTTTTCCTTTTATCGAACCTCGTGCCACGGACTTTCGGGTTCATGCCGTTGCCTTTGCTATCAACACCGGCAGTAAATTTTGTTATACCCTATCGGACCTGTGTCACAATAGGCGAACGGCGTGGCTTTCCACGGGCAGGAACGAATGGTTGCGAGGAAGAAGAGCGCGGCGAAGCACAAGGCGGATGAAGTTCTCATCCCCGACAAACTCTATTTTCGGATCGGCGAAGTCGCGACGCTGTGCCACCTGCCGGCTTACGTCCTGCGATTCTGGGAATCCGAGTTTCCGCAGCTGAAGCCCGTCAAAAGCAGCACTGGGCAGCGCATGTATCGCAGGCGCGACGTCGAAAACGTACTGCGCATCAAGCAACTGCTCTACGAACAGGGATTCACCATCTCAGGCGCGCGGCAGCAACTGCGCTCCGAGACTAAGACGGACAAGACTCAGACCGCCATCCCGTTTCCGTCGCATTCCACCCCGGAAATTCAGCATATCCGTCAAGGCCTGCGCGAAATCCTGGATCTGCTCTCCGCTCGCCGCACTGGATGAGCGGTTTCTCCCCGGCTAGGCTTCGACCCAGTTCGTTCTCTCCAGAATGGTAGGGGGCTCGTAGGTCTTTCCACGCGCCAGCCGCCTCTCTTCGCGACGCGTCGTCCACAGAAGCACCGGACCTAACACCGCCGGCATCATTCGCGAAACAATTCCGGCCTCCCGTTTGAACTCCTCGCGCAGCGCTCGGATCTGCTCGCTGACTCCCAAGTCGACCTTTCGGAACTGACGCTCCATCGCCCAGAGCGCCGAACTGTAGATGCCGTTGAGTCGCCCCATCTCGCTCGCGAACCGTTCGCGTACGCGTGCATCCGGCCAGTCTTTGTAGCGTTTCCACCCAGCCATCAGCGTGCGAGAAATGCGATAGAGGCTCGGGCCGTTGAGTTCGAAGTCGCGCCAGAACGCCCAATCGAGAAAACGCTTGGAGTCTTCCCGAGAAATTGCTGCATGCTTGAAATTGAACTTGAATTGCCCGTGCACGTCGGCATAGTCCACATCGCGCAGCAGGCGGCCTTCTTCCGCCATTTGCTGATAGAGCGGAGTGCCCGGAACCGGCGTATAGAGCATGAACTGGTGGAAGTCGGTGTCGTGCGAAACGGCATGCTCGATTTCCGCGACGATGTTCTCGGGTGTGTGATGCTCGAGGCCGATGATGGTCGATCCCTGGACGCGGATGCCATGCTCGCGCAATTCCCGGGTGAGTTGTCGGGTATCGGAGCCTTGGAGCTTGCTGTAACCGGCACGCGGAGATTCCAGCCCCATCCACAGCCAGGAGACTCCCAGCTCGACTAACTCCTGCATCGTGTATTTTCGAATTGCATTGGCGGAGGCGAAGACTGACATCGACCAAGTCTTTCGAGCCTCCTTCATGCGGTCCAGCAGGCGCATGGCGCGCTCGCGATGCAGCAGGAAATTCTCATCCATCACGAAAAATGATTTGACCCGGAGTTCATTCTCCATGCGGCTCATCACGTCGAAGAGTTCGTCGCCCGTTTCGAAGAAGTTGACAAACTTGCCTTTGCCGCCGAAGAACGCAGAGGTCGTGCAGAAGTTGCATCCCATCGGACAACCAACCGAAGGAATGATGGTGGCCGCTGTAGCGCCTTTGCGCTCGGGCAGTCGGATTCCCATGATTCGTGTGCGCATTCCCGAAACGATTGCGGGATGCCGAATCGGCTTATTCTCATCTTCTCCGAGGTAGTGCCGCATCCATGCGATGCCTTCGCCTTTCACAATGTGATCAGCATCGATCATCTTTTCGACACCGGGGATCGCAGCGACGTGCCCGCCGACAATAATTGTCGTGCCCGGGGAAAGTTCGCGGATCATCCGGCACATCTCGCGCACCTTGGCGATGTTGACGATGATCGCGGAAAGCCCGACTACGTCATATTTCTGCGTCTTGAGTTCGCGGGCAAAGTCGTCGCGCGTTGGAAAATCGAGCACCGTGCAAGGGGAGGAGATATTTTCCTGGATCATCATGATGCCCCAGGAGCGATGAAACATGCGCAGCGAGAAGCTGCCCTGTGCGCGCGTCACCTGATTGTGATAAAGCTCCATCGGATTGATAGAGCGGCTGCCGAACTCGTCGTCTTGCGCGTACGGTCCGAAGACCGAACTCAGCAGAATGCGGGCTCTTCTTCCTTTGGGATGCTTCGCGGGATGGCTGGGACTATCTTTATGAGGGCTGACTTCAGTACTGCCAGTATGGAACTCCAATTCTTTTCATCATCCGTTTCCCCCCACATGCCGTTGACGTAATCGTAGTCGCGTCGCCTTTGATTGAAGCCACTCGCACAAAGAAAACACAAAAACATTACAAAGACAGGGCAGTGTCCAGACGTAACTAGAATCTACTATTGCTGGCTAACTTGAACCTTTCCTGCCAACTAGCCTAGAATCGCTGCGCCATGGCAACTGAACCGTTAGAGATCGAACGTTTGGATCGGGGAGTGTTGAGCTTTCGCGGTCCGCTGACCATGGAGAACGTCACTCCATTTATGAACGCGGTGCGACGCGAGAGCGCTCCCACGATGATCCTGGATTTGACTGGCGTCCCCTACGTGGATTCTTCTGGGCTGGGCTCTCTGGTGAGCGCGTATACGTCGTGCACGAAGTCCGGACGCCGCGTGGCACTCACAGGCGTGAACAGACGAGTGATGAAGGTATTCGAGATTACGAAGGTCGAGCCGGTGTTCTTGATGTTTCCCACCCTGACCGACGCGATTGAGGCGTTCACCAACGCCGGAACAGCCTAGTTGATCACTGCTGCCTAAGCGACCCGTCCGTTCGTCGGCTTCTTTGCGCCTCCCGCGTTGACCGCATCCAGGCGGATGCGTGAGGCTCGAGCGGTTTCCTCCAGCAGATCGGTTGTAACCTTCGCGCCTTCGCCAGCCATCACTGAACCCGCTGCCAGCGCAAACCGCAGAGCGTCTGCCTGGTCCTCGAAATACAAAACGACTTGTCCCGACATAATTACTTCTCCTGATCGGTCCCGAATCGCGGGTCCCGGAAAGATCTGCTTTTGAAGAGGGCGGCAGCGAACGCCGCGCTTTGGCTTTTCCCTATTCTGGGAGAACGCCAGGCCGGCTCAAAGTGATTCTCTTGGTTCAATTTCGCGCCGGAAGGACACGATCCTGCCTCGGAGTCTTTGGGAGACTCAAGTATGATGTCGAAAACTGTGGCGGCTCAGTCAAGAAATAGATTCATGCCCGTTCTGATCTCAATGCTGCGCGGCGTCAACGTCGGTCCGCACCACCGGATCAAGATGGACGCTCTTCGCGCCCTTTATGAAAACCTCAAACTTGAAAATCCGCGAACCTACGTCCAGAGCGGCAATGTCATTTTCCGGACCAAGGAGAAAAGTGCAGCAAAGCTTGGAAAGCAAATTCAGGATGCGATCGAGAAGAAATTCGGATTTCGTCCGGAGGTCATCCTCCGCACGACCGACGAATTGAGAAAGGCAATCGCCGCGAGCCCGTTCGCAAAGCGTACCGAACTGGAGCCGGGCAAAATTCTGGTCACCTTCCTGGCGGGCGAGCCCGGTCCAGATGCCCACGCCAATCTGGCAAAGCTCAAGGAGCACCCGGAAGAGTTACATCTGATGGGCCGCGAAATGTATATCTACTTCCCTAACGGAGCGGGAAAATCCAAGCTGCCGTGGTCGCAAGTCGAGAGGCTCCTGAAGGTCACCGGCACGGCCAGGAATTGGAACAGCGTCACCAACATGCTGGCCATTGCCGAAGAGACGGAAGCTTCCTAGCCCCTTTTCAGTGATTGATTCCTCCTCTTAGCCCTCCTGAATTCAGAGAGTTATCGAATGATGCCCTGTTTACCCGCGGAGCATTGCCAATCGTTTGTCACCGAGGCTAGATATGGGGCTGCAATGCATCTCTTCCATCCCCTGAGGCGTTCTATGAGGCTGTCCCGCATCTTCTTACTAGTGGTCGTTGCAATTTCCGCTCCCCGATTTGCCCATGCGCAACATTCGATGGACATGATTCCCCAGGGAGTGGAAGCCTTGCGGCAAAGCGCCTCCTCGAAAACCGAGTTCACTCTGGATCACGCCATGCTCGTGCTCGCGTCCAAGCTCGATTCGGATGACGAGGATCTCCGCCGTGTAATCGCGGGCGTAAGCGGGTTGTCGGTTCACCGGTTCCGATTTCCTGGACCAGGAGCATATGATCCTCAGACTTTGCGCTCGGTCAAGGATGAATATCACGCCGAGGGATGGAAACAGCTGGTGAACAACCACGATAGAGATGGAGGCCCGCGAGCGACCGACCTCTGGATTCACTTCGACCATGACGCCATCAGCAACGTCGCGATCTTGCTAGCCCGGTCCGAGGAAGTCACTTTTATCGAAGTTTCAGGGTCGATCAGTCCACTGGACCTCTCCCACCTGGGAGGCCACTTCGGAATCCCGAAGATCGAAGGCGGCGTGACCGTGCCTAATACGCAGCGGCGCTAACGACACTGCCTCTTCGCGTTCTCAAAAATGAAAAATTAGGTCGCTCGCCACGGTTAACTGGCTCTGCCGGCGTCCGTAGTCATATGCCTTGCTGTCCCAAGCGCGCTCGAAACGCAACTCCGGACGAATCTGAACCGTTGTTCCGATCCAATGGCACCACATGATCGTGTTCTCTGAGTAGCGGGTCTGATATCCGGTTCGCTGACCCTTTTTGTCATCGAGATAATCTGTGCGCAACGACAGGAAATCGTGCATGGAAAGTTCCTTCTGCAGGAAATTAACCATCGCATATTCGGGAGCGGTACAACGAAGCTGGCCGGGAAGGCAGTAGGCGGAGTTCGCGCCGGTCTCAGGTTTGGTCGGACCTCCCAGAGCAGGCACCTCGCGCTCATACATGTACCAACTCTCGGTCGCCATGTGCCAGGTCTTCGAAAATCTGTGATACCAGGTCGCGTCATACTGCTGCAGATTGTTGTACGCGTACTTTCCGTCGTTAATCCCGTTGGCGCAGAAATACAAATTGTCCTTCACCGACGCCGTCGTATAGCTCATGCACGCTGTGCCGGAGGGTTTCGCATCGGGTGTCCAGATCGCTACGTCGTGGCCGGCAGTAACTCCGAACTGGACCAGCCATTGATCGTCCAGCTTTATGGTCGCCATTAATCCGGTGTCGGTGAATGGGTCTATCGCATAGAGCAGAGAGTGACTAAAGATGTAGTTGTTCGGGGCCAGTTGCGCCTCGATCCCGGGTACGGAAATGAATCGGCCGAAGCGCAGATTCATTCCTTGCGCGACTTGTGGAATATAAACATCGAGATATTCCAGCGTGGGATCGAAGCCATACTGACGGTGATCGTTCACCCAAGGTCCGTTCCAATATCCCTTGCCCGTCGTGTAGCGATAATCCGTGCCATACAACGCCGTAAGGTGATAGCCCCAGTCGACATGATCACGCTGTACGGAATCGGGCAAGCGCTCGGCATAGAGAACAATCTGATTCAACTCGAAGCGATTCGAGTAGACATCGTTTGCCTCCGGGTCATTGCGGTTCGAGGACGTGCTGAAGTTCAGCGAGGGATCGATCCATCCATAAAGTTTTGTGCGGCTGCGAGCGCCGTTGATCGCCGTCATAAGCGGATAGCTGTTCGTGTCTGGCTCGCCAATCACCGGAGAACCACCGTAGGACCAATCGGAGTTAGGAAAAGGCGGCGAGTCCAGCGGTGACGGAAGCCCGCGTCGGACAGGTGCCGGCGAAGGTGCGGGTAGCGCTGTCCAGTCTTGTTTGTAATAATCCGCCCAGCGTGCGAAGAAAGTTTTGGATTGGGCGCTCGATTGCGGATCGGAAGAAAGAGTCTGCGTATCGGTCTGCTGTGCTGACGCAGTGGCGCAGGCTAACAATGCTCCGCACACGAATGAAAGGAAGAAGGATCGCTCAGGTAGCGGATGATTGCCTGTATACATAGGATGGAGAGCCATCCCAGTCTACAAGCAAAGCCGCTCCCTTCTTTTCCGCTGGAGTGGCCAGCTGTTCTTCTTGCGTAACCTCTTCAAGACCCAACTTCACTTTGCCGTGAGAAAAATCGGCTTGTATCCAATCGAAACGGTTTTACCGCTCAACTTCGTCTTCGTGTCCGTGAGATCCGTCTCATATTTATACGTCGACGAATAAGTGTATTTCGAGGTCGTGCACACGCCATTGCTGCATGATTGGGCGGTATCCCACACGATCTGACCGTCATCTACAATGCAGGTATACACGGTGCCGCTTGCGCTGCAGGGGCTGATGGTGTGATTGATGAGCCATCCGGCGACGGTGTTCCACGCGGTACCAGCCAGGTTGCCTTGCTCTCCCACTGGAGCAGTGTCGTCCCATGCGTACACGTACTGCCGCTGAATTCCCTTGCCAGCCCGCAACGCAATTTCGCGAGCCACGTATCCGGCTAACTCATCGGGATCAGTCAGCGTTTCGCTCGCCTTGATGCCGTGCTCGCCATCCCAGAGAGGAAGGTTGTTCAGCTTTTCCGTCACTAAATCGGATTCGATATTCGAGTAGGTCGTGAGAAAATTTTCCGGCGTCATGTTGAGCGTGCCGTCGCCGCGCATGTGCATGTTAACGATATCGAAATTTGGAGCACCACCCGCTGAAATGTATCCATTGAACCACGTCGTCATCGACCAGACGTGCCCTGAGGGACTCAGAATCTTGGCGTTCGGATCGATCGAGCGGATGATAGCCGCCGCATCTTTCCCCATGCGAACCAGCTGCGCCTGAGTTCCCGAGAAATAGCACGAGCAGTCGGGCTCATTCCACAATTCGTAGTAAGCGATCTCGCCTTTATAGCGCGTGACGAGTGCGGTCACGAAGTTTGAGAAATCCTTGTCGGTTCCTGTTCCATCCGAGTTCACGTCGTTCGGGGGAGAACAGCTGTACGCGGTCGGAGTCAGGCAATGCACTCCCTTCGCGGTCGGAATCTTGCCGTCGTACTCCGGCGTATCTCCGAAGGTGTAGAGCACATCCAAATGCTGCGATTGCGCCATGGCGATCCACGAATCCATTTGCGTCCAGCTGTAGACGCCGGCCGAGGTATTGATTTGGCCCCATTTCACACCGTCGTCCCAAAGGCGCAGGCTGCCCAGAGTGGCGATACGTCCGAGCCCGTCGGTTCCGGGCCACACAAGATTATTCAAAAGAAAATCCGCGCCGAAAAAAGACTGCTTGATTTTCGTGCCGGTCGGCGCATTGGTTCCCGCTTGCGCATTGTCCGTTGCAGATATCTTCGTCTCCCTATCGTCAACGTTCGACTGGCATAGCAAAACGCTGGGCAAAAACACAATCACAGCGAGGGCGCAATAGATGGGAAAGAGTCTCTTCATAGGGGTGCAAACCTGCCTGTGTGGAACGAAATTATGGCCAGATATTAGGACCCGAGCGGAGCGTACGACCAAGGGGAGTGCAATCGAACAGACTAGAGCGGTTCAAGTTTTATATAAGAAACGGGAGCGAGTTTCAAGCACGAAAGGGCTTAAGACGAAAAGGAAAGCTGCAAATAAATGCGCAGATGCAAGCGAGCGCAAATATTTTCACACTGCAGTCTCGGATCTCCCTTGATTGTCACCTGCCTCTGAAGGCGTCGATTCAAGTCTCAAATGAAAAAGGGACCGCAACCTTTATTGGTGCGGCCCCGCGATTCACTATGCGACAGTTTCGTTTCAGTCGATCCAAGCAACGCGATCGGAACAAAAGTGCACATCCTTTTCTCACCAACCCTAGGCCAGGTCGTACCGATCAAGATTCATGACCTTTGTCCACGCTGCCGCGAAGTCTTTCACGAACGCCTCCTTCGAGTCATTGCACCCATAGACTTCCGCGATTGCCCGAAGCTGTGAGTTCGAACCGAACAACAGATCGACTCGGCTAGCCGTCCATTTTACGGCATTTGTCTTTCGATCCCGCCCTTCATACACACCTCCGGATATGCCTTCGACCGTGTTAGCGGGCTCCCACTTCGTACTCATGTCCAGCAGGTTGACGAAGAAATCATTCGTCAGCGTTTCAGGGCGGTTCGTGAAGACGCCGTGTTTCGTCTCCCCGAAGTTCGCATTCAAAACTCGCAGGCCACCGACGAGGGCTGTCATTTCTGGAGCAGTCAGCTTAAGCAATTGCGCCCGATCAACCAGGAATTCCTCCGCCGAAAGGACCTGCCCACTGCGGAGGTAGTTGCGGAAACCATCCGCGACCGGTTCCATCACAGCGAAAGAATGGACATCAGTCTGTTCCTGCGAAGCATCCGTGCGGCCCGGCGAGAAGGGAAGCTTCACGTCGTGCCCGGCTTTTTTCGCAGCCTCCTCGATCGCTGCGTCTCCGCCGAGAACTATCAGGTCCGCTAGCGAGATTTTCTTTCCCTTATTTCCATTGGTCTGCGCGCTGTTGAACTCCTTTTGGATCGACTCCAGCTTCTGCAGAACCTTCGAGAGTTCCGCCGGCTGGTTTACTTCCCAGTCCTTCTGTGGCGAGAGACGAATGCGCGCGCCATTCGCTCCTCCACGCTTGTCGGAGCCGCGGAACGACGCCGCCGATGCCCAAGCCGTTTTAACCAGTTGGGAAACCGACAATCCAGATTTGAAGATTTTCGCCTTCAGGGCTGCAACGTCCTGCTCCCCGATCAACGGATGATCGACCGCGGGAACAGGGTCTTGCCACACCAAGGTTTCTTTCGGAACAAATGGGCCCAGGTACCGCGCGATCGGCCCCATGTCGCGGTGCGTAAGCTTGAACCACGCTCGCGCAAACGCGTCTGCGAACTGATCCGGGTGCTCGTAGAAGCGCCGCGAGATTTTTTCGTAGGCCGGGTCAAAGCGCAGCGCAAGGTCTGTAGTGAGCATCGATGGCGCATGATGCTTCGACGGATCGTGAGCATCCGGCACCGTTCCTTTGCCTGCGCCATTCTTCGGTGTCCACTGGTGCGCGCCAGCAGGACTCTTCGTCAGCTCCCATTCGTAGGTGAACAGGTTCGTGAAGAAGTTGTTGCTCCACTTCGTCGGGGTCGTAGTCCAAATGACTTCCAGTCCACTCCCGATCGTGTCACCACCATGCCCTTGGCCAAGTTTATTTTTCCACCCGAGCCCTTGATCCTCAATGGCGGCGGCTTCTGGGTCGGGGCCTACATATTGAGCCGGAACGCCCGCACCGTGCGTTTTGCCGAAGGTGTGTCCGCCGGCAATCAGTGCGACCGTTTCTTCGTCGTTCATTGCCATGCGAGCGAATGTCTCCCGAATGTCCCGTGCTGCAGCGATGGGATCGGGCTTTCCATTGGGCCCTTCGGGATTCACGTAAATCAGCCCCATTTGCACCGCGGCAAGTGGATTCGCCAGATCGCGGTCGCCGCTGTAACGCTCGTCGGCCAGCCACGTACCCTCAGGTCCCCAATAAATTTCCTCTTCAGGCTCCCAGACGTCTGGGCGCCCGCCACCGAAACCAAACGTCTTAAAGCCCATCGATTCCAATGCGACATTGCCGGCGAGAATCATGAGATCAGCCCACGAGATTTTCTTGCCGTACTTCTGCTTGATCGGCCACAGCAACCGGCGCGCCTTATCCAGGTTCACGTTATCGGGCCAACTGTTGAGCGGTGCAAAACGCTGCTGACCGGATCCGGCCCCGCCGCGCCCGTCGCCAATGCGGTACGTACCCGCGCTGTGCCACGCCATACGAATGAAAAGCGGGCCGTAGTGGCCAAAGTCGGCCGGCCACCACTCCTGCGAGTCCGTCATCAATGCATTCAGATCCTTGATCACCGCATTCAAGTCGAGCTTCTTAAACTCTTCCGCGTAGTTGAATTCGTCTCCCATCGGATCGGACAGCGAGGAATGCTGATGCAGCACCTTCAGGTTTACCTGATTGGGCCACCAATCCACATTCGCGTGGGATTTGCGAGCGCCGTGCCCAAAGGGGCACTTGGCCTCGGCTAGAGTGCTCTTGTCTTTCGTTTCGGGGGAAACGCTCCCCGAGGATGTCGCGAGTGTATTTTCCATCGTCATGTTTTCACCTTCGATTCTTGATTGCGTACTAAGTGAAGAAAACCTATTTTTTGGCACTGCACCGGCGACAAAGGCCAAAGACCTCAATCAGCGGCTGCGTAAGATCAAAACCATCCGGCAGTTGCCGGGAGAGTCGCTTCAAATCGATGAAGTCGATATCGATATCCTGTACCGATTTGCAGCGGGAACATACGAGGTGGTGGTGAGGTTCGAGATTGCCATCCACGCGCAACGTGGAAGCATGAGGCGTTACCTCTCGCAGCAGTCCACATTCAATAAAAAGCCGCAGGTTGTTGTAAACCGTAGCGAGAGAAATGGACGGAACGCGGCGCCGGACTGCGGCGTAAATGTCTTCCGGAGAATAGTGCCCATGGGACGCGATGACAGCCTCATAGACTACCTGCCGCTGGTGTGTAACTGCCAGCCCGTGCTCTGCGGCCAGCTCGCGGAACTGCTCATGGGTGAGACGCATGATTATCGGATGAGAATGATTATAAAACGATGGAGAGCAGTGTCAACCGAAAATCAGCCCTCGATCTCTGAGAAGGCGGTCACTTGCAGGGTCGAACAGTCTCAGCCGCCACCATCGGATCGCTGGCCAGCTTGTTGCTTCGAAGGTGAATTGGTCGGGACGGGCAGATTTGAACTGCCGACCCCTCGCACCCCAAGCGAGTGCTCTACCAGGCTGAGCCACGTCCCGACTCGGAAGGAAATCCGCTGATTTCGCGTATGCCCTGCGGCACAGCCCCTTCAGCGGAGGGGTTCCACGTAATTCTACACCACCGCAGGAGCCATACGAGCCGAGTGGGCCGGCTTGCTGCTCTACTCCAAATCTCTCCAGTTTTGTCCCACGCCCATCTCCACCAAGAGAGGCACCGCGAGCTCGTGCACTCGCTCCATGTGCTCGCGCACCAACGACTGCATCGTCTCCACTTCATTCTCCGGAACTTCAAAGACCAACTCGTCGTGCACCTGCAGCGTCATGCGTGATTTCAATCCACGCTCTCGCAGCGCCGCGTCGATGCGGATCATCGCAACTTTGATCAGATCGGCTGCCGTCCCCTGCAGCGGGGTATTCACGGCGGTGCGCTCGGCAAATCCGCGCTGGTTGGCATTCTTGCTGTTGATGTCGGGAATCGGTCGGATTCGCCCAAACAGGGTCTTCACCTTCAACTCGCGGCGAGCTTCTTCCAGCGTTCTGTCGATGAAAGCTCGCACTCCGCTGTACTTCTCGAAATACGCGCTGATGAACTGTTTCGCCTCTCCGGGCTCAATACCGAGTTGTTGCGACAGTCCGAACGCAGATAGTCCATAGACGATCCCGAAGTTGACAACCTTAGCTTGCCGGCGGTGATCGGGCGTCACCATGAGCGGTGGAACGCCGAACACTTGCGAAGCTGTCAACGTATGAATGTCGTCGCCGCGCCGGTACGCTTCTACCAGCAGCGGATCGTGCGAGAAGTGCGCCAGCAAACGCAATTCGATCTGCGAATAGTCGGCGGTCAGCAGCACGTGTCCGGGCTCTGCGATGAATGCTGCTCGAATGCCGCGCCCTAGTTCCGTCCGGATCGGAATATTCTGCAAATTTGGATTCGCGGAAGACAGCCGTCCAGTCGCTGTTCCCGTCTGTCCAAATGTCGTGTGCAAGCGTTCCGTCGAGGGATTGATGAGCACGGGCAACGCGTCGACATAAGTTGATTTCAGCTTGGTCAGCTGCCGGTAATCCAAAACCATGCGCGCGATCGGATAATTCTCCGCCAGTTCCTCGAGCACATCGACCGCGGTGGAAATCGTCCGTCCTTTGCCGTACTTCACGGGCTTCGGCAGATTCAACCGGTTAAACAACACATCCCCTAGCTGCTTCGGAGAGCCGACGTTGAATTCGAACCCCGCCGCCTCGTAGATTTCTTTCGCTTTCACTGCAATCTCGTGCTCGAGCTCGGTCGACATTTGCGAGAGCGCAGCGATATCGATCTTCACTCCAGCCTGCTCCATGCGCGCCAGCACTGGGACGAGTGGAAGGTCCATCTCTTCGTAAAGCTTGGCGAGCCCCGTCTGCTCGACGTCGCTACGCAGAGCTGTCGCCAGCCTGCCAGTGATGTCTGCAGACTCGGCAACTCCACCGCCGAGCTTGAGATTGAATCGCCGCAGCGCAACCTCCGGCAAGCTATGCGACGAATACGTCGGATTCAGCAGGTAGGAGTACAGCGTCGGGTCATGCCGTATGCCCTCTACGACGATTCCCGAAGGAGCCAGTGCGTGAATCGCAGCCTTGTAGTCGTAAAGCGCTTTGGAAACAGATCCGTCTGCAAGGACGCTTTTCAACTTTTCGCCGGTCTCCCCAGAATCGAGCTTCACGATCGTAGCGGTTCCCGCCGCGCTCGAAATAGCGATTCTCCTCGTCGCGCGCTCGGGCACAGGTGGCGCCGTCATAGCACCGCCCATGAAGGAGAGCTGCGTTTCTTGCAGCTCCTCTTCTTGCTCTTCCTCATCTTCCGCGGGGGCGACGGCTTCCTCTTGTTCGACAGCTACACTCAGGACGCCCTCTGCTCCAGCCGCTTTCACCACGCGCTCGACATCGGCAGCCGACTTGGCTTCCATGTAATGCGTCTCGCTTACTTCGGCAACCGGTAATAACTCCTTGAGTAACGAAGTAAACTCGAGCTCCGTAAACAAGGCGCGCAAGGCGTCGATGTCCGGCTCGCCCATGCGCATGGAATCCACATCGAACTCGACCGGAACATTCGTGTCGATGGTCGCCATGCTCTTGCTGAATAGAATGGTGTCGCGGTTGTTCAGCAGCGACTCGCGGTAAGTCTTGCGCTCGACCTCCGCGGCCCGGTCCAGTGCTTCTTCGACCGTACCGAAGCGCTTGATGATCTCGACTGAGCCCTTGTCGCCGATTCCGGGAGCTCCCGGGATGTTATCGATCGAGTCGCCGCGCAGGGCCATCACGTCGATCACGCGTTCCGGCGGCACGCCGAGGATTTCTTCCACCTTCGCTCGATCGCAGATTAAATTGTCCTTCGGTGGATTCAGGATCTGCACTTTGTCGTTCACGAGCTGCATCATGTCTTTGTCGCTCGAAACGATGTAGACAGGATGTGACGCCTCTGCCGCTTTGCGGGCCAGCGTGCCGATCACGTCGTCGGCCTCAAAGCGCGTCACTCCAATCATCGGAATGCGATACGCGTCGAGCGCGCGCCGGATATAAGGAACTTGCTGCGCCAGATCCTCCGGCATCGCTGCGCGGTTTGCTTTGTATCCTTTGTATTCGATTTCTGTGAACGTCTGGGTCTTGATATCAAATTTACGGATGGTGGTGACGGCCTCCGCCTGCTCGTCGCGAAACGTCGGACCTGCTACATCGAACACGGCCGCAAGATATTCGGGAGAAAAATCGTCACGCAGTTTCCGCAGCATGTTCACAAAGACATAAATCGCCGCCGTCGGCAGTCCCGTCTTGGTCGACATGGGCCTCTGCCGCGCCATCGCGTGGTACGCGCGAAAGATAAATGACATCGTGTCGATCAGGTAGATACGCCCGTGCGATGCCGATGAAGAAGACGCCGGCTTGGACGACCGCGTGTCCGCGTCGGCTGCGCCGGAAGAAGGCTCCGAAGATTTTTTTCGAGGGAACAACTCGGTTAGTGTAGCAGCAGCTCCGCGCTAAAAATCCACCCGGAAATTTGCTTCCACTACTTTGCTGCTGTTGCTGCCTTGCGCGTTGTGGAACGCCAAATAGTACTTCACCGGTTGATTCATCGAAGGAGGCAGATCGAAGTTGACCGCTTGATTGTGCGACGATTCCACCGAGAATAAGGCTTCGCTCGGACGGTCATTGGTGACATTGGTTTGCTGGTCTTCATTCAAAATGACGAATTCGATATTGGCAGCATCATCAGACACTCCACCCGCCTTTCCGACGAACGATTGAAAGATGCCGTGGAGATGGGGCCGTGCTGCGTGGGAAGGAATTTCAAAGGGAAATGTCGCCGAGGTTTTGAGACTGAAGGTTTTCTCAAGAACCACTTGCGGCTGGGTCGGGCCTGCTGTCGAGGGCACGACCTGATCCAACGGGATGGCCTGGGCTGCGGGCGGAGAGTCTTTCTTCGTACAACCAGCAGACACACCTAGGAGAACTGCCATTGCGATAGCAAGACGGTTACGCTGCGGCATCACTGCCCCGCGCTTTTCCCGAACATGGTGTTGAAGTGCAACTGAATCTCTCCACACGTACCCTGTTCGGGTGAATATACAACGCAGGTATCAAACGGGCGCGAGTACACGTGCAGGCTCACCGCGCGCTGGTTGAACTCCGGCGGATTGATGACGCGATGCACGGGATCGGCGGGATCGACTGCGCACGGATGCGCAATATTCATCTCGACCGTGTTGAGAGGTTCGAGTTTGCAATGTCCGCCTTGCAGATCCTGATGCACGAGATGGAAGTTCTCCACGTGCAGCCGGCCAATGGGCACGGCCATCCAGCAATTCTGATCGCGATGATTGTGCACCGAACTCGCTTGTCCTACTTCCCAGCAGATCGCCATCAGTTCGTAGAGTTTCGTCCGGTCAATCAGATTGCGAGTGTAATGCTGGCGGCTCCAGTTGAGATAAGGATCGAGCGAGGTCGCATCGACGGGAGTCTGCTCAAGAAAGCGCCGGAGAGGCTCGGTCTCATCGAACATGGCTTCGGGCATCTGCCGCAATTCTTCAATGAGCCGCTGAATCGAGACTATTTTTGCTGCTGTAACCATCATCTACTCCGGGGATTGAGTATAGCTCGGGTGCGGATTTCGCGGTCGATGGGTGCCCCATTTCTCCCTGCTTTTTGGGAGAAGCGGGGGCCTTTTCCGTCTATCTCCCCGCACTTAGAATCTCTTTGCTCTCCCCCTGCGCCACGGCGGGATAAACCGCTCCCTTGCGCCGCCGCAAGTCCTGAGGCAATTCAGACCGCAGCAGCCACAGACCTGCGGCCACCGCCGCTGCCCACGTCAGAGAAACAAGCGCCAGTTGCATGATATCCGCCATCCGACTCGCACGCACCGCGGCCAGGGGAATCGCTCTCGCCACTTCAAAACTGATTCCTCCCGCGACCACCGCCGTGAGCAAAGCCTTTCCCAATTCTCCCCAGCGAAGCTCCCCAATCCGTACCAACTTCCTGTAATGCAGTAGTGCGGCGAGTGCAAGCAGATTGATCCCGATCCCGATGTCCGACGCCCATGCCAGGCCGACTACGCCGAACGTATGAAACAAGATTGAATACACCGGCAGCGAAGCGAGAGTAATTACGCTGACGGCGACCATCGGTGTAAGTGTATCTCCGGCGGCATAGAAGGCGCGCGCGTACAACCCTTGCGCGGACCACAGCACGAGAGACAAGGAAAACCAGAAAAAATAGATCGCGCTGGTCTGCGTATCGGCGAAAGAAAACCTTCCTCGACGGTAGACCAGATCAATCAGCGGGACGGCCGCAGCCATCATCCATCCCGTTGCTAGAAACGAGGCTGCCGATACGCGATACACCGAATCGTTCACCGTTGCTGCGAATTCCTTCAGCTTCTTTTCGTTAAATAGCCGCGCGAAAAACGGCAGGGACGCCTGCCCCGTCGCCTGCCCCAAGACTGCAATAGGCACGGCGAATAGGCGCTTCGCGTAATTCAGCCGGGCAATATCGCCCACGCCGCTGGAGGCGTAGTGGCGCAGAATCCAGTCGTCCGCTGTCACCAGCGAAACGCCCAGCATTAACGGCACCGACAACTTCACCCATTCCCGGAACGCTGGATTCGTTATGTCGAGCGATGGCTTGTATCCGGTCCCGATCTTCACCGCCCCAATCACGCTCGCCAGAAATGGCCCTGCAAAGCTCCCGATTAACGCTCCATAGGCAAGCGAAGCAATTCCGAAATGGCGACCGCCGACAACTCCGCCGAGAATGATGAATAGGTTGTAGATGAGTGGTCCGAAGGCAGGGAACAAAAACAACCGGTGGGAAAGCAGCACCGCCGAGACCACGCCGCCGACATAGAAGAAGATCTGTGCCGGCAGCAAGATCCGCGTGAGATGAACACACAAATCAATCTTGTCAGGCGTGAATCCCTTCACAAACCATCGCACGAACTCTGGTGTGAATATCTCGGTGAGGATCGTTCCCACGATCATCACCGCCGTCATCACGGTGATGATGATCGAGAACGTCTTCTTTGCATCTTCATCCCGCTTCTCGGCGAGAAAGCGCGTGTAAATCGAGATGAAGGTGATCGACGCCGCGCCGCCCGCGACAATGTAGTTGAGGAAGTCGGGAAGAGTGAACGCCGCTACGTAGGCGTCAGTCGCCCCGCCCGCTCCGTACGCCCACGCGATATAAGCATCGCGCGCATATCCGATCACACGGGACATCATCACCGCGCCGATCAGAAGCAGCGTAGCTGAGAAGGCCGTGTGCTGGTGCGATGGCCGGAAAAAGCGCAGCAGTTTCGTCATCGAGACCCGATCAGATTCTCAATCTTATCGGAATCTCAAACTGCCAGTGTTGATCGACTGGCCTCCCGCATTACTACGGTTCCGAAACAGGAAGCCGCTACTTCTGTACCGTAACGTAGACTCTGCCTGCCGAAATCAGATCGACGCCCTGAACTTCCGAGCTGACCCGCACCTTCTGCCATCCTGATTTTTTCTGCGGCTTCGGAATGAAAGACAGGATGTACTGGTTCTGCAGTCTGCGCGAAAATTCGTCGAGGTAGGGCGCAAATGAGACAGGGTTGCCTGTCATCCCGATGTAATACCCTTCGCCTCCGGTGCCTTCCGCCAATTCAGCCAGGTAATTCTGGCCCCAATATGCCTGCCAGCGGCTGTGTCCGAAGTGCCCTGCTCCCGGATTGTAGATCGCCGAAACCTGTATACCAGCTTTACCGGCGTCGTCCATGGCCGCCTGCACATACGGATCGTCCAAGTTCCAACTCCCGTAGTACCGGTCGGCGCCGTCGGTGACCATCAAAATTTCGCGCCGCGCCGTCGTCGCGGGCCAGCGCTTGATCAGGTCGCTCACAGAAAAATACGGACTCGCATTCGCGCCGGCCGTACCCATCGGCAGCCTCACAACTTTTGCGGCCTTATCGTGATCGTTCGTCGGATCCTGCAAGATTCGCGCCGTGCCGTCCTGCATGTACGCCACGCCCACTAGAGTTGTGGCTGGCTGCGCGGTGATGAATTGCTTTATATCGCCGATTTGCGAACCGAGGCTGGAACTCGAACTGTCGTCGATGAGGATGAAAAGCTGCAGCGCCGCGTGATCACCACGCGCCGGAATCCAATCCACGATCTGGTCACGGTCGTGGCCTTCATAAACCAGCACATCGTCGCGGCGAATCGCAGGAACTTCGTTGCCATGTTTCGGCTCTACTGAAACCACCAATTGAACTGGCGTCCCAGGTCCCTGCGGCGCTTGCGCTGCCAGCAGTCCACTCGCTCCGACCAATAAAGCCATCCCCAGTACTGCCGGAATTGAAAATCTACGGTTGTTCATGACTTTCTCCTTGCAAAGCGATCGATCAAACCCCCAGGCGCCTCATAACACGCACTAGCTATTTCGTTTAGATGAGCCAAACCGGTAAAAGGTCATCTGATCTTTGGAGCCTTAGGCTATAGCCTGCGAATAGGATGCGATAATTCGCTTGTGGCATCCTCCACGCCAGTTAAGGTCAGGTCTTCTGTCTTCCGGCGGTCTTTCCGGAAGGACTTCCCCACCGCAGTCCGTGGCGAAGGAGTCTACCTCTGGGACGCTGCAGGCAATCGCTACCTCGATCTCGCCGGATCGGCAGCTGTTAACCTCATCGGACATGGTGTGCCCGAAATCTCTGCCGCGATGGGTGCGCAGGCGGCGCAGCTTGAATTTGTCCATACGAGCCAGTTCACGACGCCGGTTGCCGAAGAATACGCTAAGGAGTTGCTTGCCTTCGCCGGAGAACACTTCCGCGGCGGCGCCGTCTATTTCACCAGCGGAGGCTCCGAGTCGATCGAAACCGCACTGAAACTGGCGCGCCAATATCAAGTCGAGATAGGACAGCCAAACCGCCATCAGATTCTCAGCCGCCGGCAGAGTTATCACGGCTCCACGCTCGGCGCACTCTCCGTCTCCGGCAATAAACGCCGCCGAGACATCTATCTTCCGATGGTTCGCGAGTTCCCGCACATCGGCATGCCCTATTGCTATCGCTGCGCGTTCGATTGCGCCGACGGATGCCGCAACTGTGGCCAACAGAATGCCGCGGAACTGCAGCGCGCCATCGACGATGCCAACGGTACGGCCGCCGCATTCATTTTCGAGCCCCTCAGCGGAGCTACTCTCGGCGCCGTCGTTCCTCCGCCCGGATATCTCCAGTCGATCGCAGAAATTTGCCGCCGCACCGGCGTACTCCTCATCGCCGACGAGGTCATGACCGGCATGGGACGCACCGGCCGCAACTTCGCTGTTGATCATTGGAATGTCGGACCAGGGAAGGTCGAGCCCGACATTCTGGTCGCGGCCAAAGGATTGTCGAGCGGATACGCTCCCTTGGGCGCCGTGATCGCCAGTAAGAAAGTTGTCGATGCAATCGACCAGGGATCCGGCGCCTTGCTTCACGGCTTCACCTACAACGCGCATCCGATTTCTCTCGCCGCCGGACGCGCCGTTCTGCGCTACCTGAAGGTGAACAAACTGGTCGAGGCCGCCGACTCCAGCCGCTCGGACGCGCCGGCCGCGAGGTTTAAGCAAGATCTGCAAGGCTTGCGTGAGGAAGAACCGGTCGGGGATGTGCGCGGCCTTGGCCTTCTCTGGGGCGTCGAATTCGTGGCCGACAAACAGAGCAAAAAGCCCTTTCCGCCCGAGCAGAACTTTGCCGGACGAGTGGGAGCCGCGGCCCTCAAGCGTGGCCTTCTCGTCTATCCCATGCAAGGAAGCGTCGACGGCGTTTCCGGCGACCACCTTCTTCTGGCCCCGCCGGCGATTATCACGCCAGAGCAGGTTACTTGGTCGATCGATCAGCTGTCTGCAGCAATTCGCGAAGCAACCTGATACGGGGGCTGTCGCGTAGGCACCTCGCCCGCAGCGAAGAAGAATAAAGCTCCGCCTTCCCGACGTTGATCTGAGCCCATTTACGCCATTCTTTTCAAGTATTTACACATTGACCATCGTTTGATCGCGTGTGCATTGTTCTCTCGCCGCATCTGCACGAAATTCATTCACGAAACAGAATCCTGAGCAGTATTTGAAGGCGTTCGGAGGAAAGTATGGCAATCCCCGGTTCCCAGACCATGACCGAATTCTGCGAACAGGTAAACCCGCGCGTGCTGCCGGAGATGCGCCGCCAGCGGCCGTTTCCTGACATGTTGCGGGTGCAGGAAAGCTGGGTAGCCTCGGCCGAAAAGCATGCCCTACTCTGGTTGGCGGCCCGCATACCCGAACGGATCGGCCCTGACCACCTCACAATTCTGGGTCTGGCAGCTCAAATCGGAGCCGGTGTCTTCTATGCCCTCGCCTTCTGGAATCGTCTTGCGCTCCTTGGCGTCATTGCCTGCCTCACCCTCAACTGGCTCGGCGACTCCCTCGACGGGACACTAGCCCGCGTTCGGCAGCGCCTTCGCCCCCGCTACGGCTTCTATGTCGATCACATGGTCGACAGTTTTGGAGCTCTTGCCTTGATGAGCGGCCTCGCGCTCTCCGGCTACATGCATCCTTGGATCGCTATTGGTCTGCTTATCGCGTTCCTCATGCTCTCGATCCAGTCCTATCTGGCGACTCACGCGCTTGGAGAATTCCGCATTTCTTTCTGGCGCTTCGGTCCGACGGAGCTCCGCATCCTCCTGTCCATTGGAAATCTCGCCCTGTTGTGGAAGCCGATCGTGCACCTCTTCGGAAGCCGCTACCGCCTCTTCGACGTAGGCGGCACGATCGGCCTTGCGGGCATGGGAGTGATGGTCGTGGTCTTCACCTTGCAGAACACGATCCGCCTCTATCGCGAAGAGAGGATTTCGCAGTGAACGCCGCCAGCGCTGCCGCGCCCCGTTCCACATTCATCCGCTGGTGCAAATTCAACCTCGTCGGTGGAATGGGGATCGTCGTCCAATTCGTCACGCTGTTCGTCCTGCGCAGCTTATTCAAGTTCGATTATCTATTTGCGACAGCGGTTGCGGTTGAGGCAGCGGTGATTCACAACTTCGTCTGGCACGAACAATTCACCTGGGTCGATCGAGTGAAGCCAGACCGAACTGAAATCAGCGGAACGCGAATAGACAGGGCAAGATCCGAAATCGTTGACCCGCACTGGCGACGCTCCCTGCCGCGCCTTCTGCGCTTCAATCTGACGAACGGAGCCGTCTCGATTCTCGGCAACCTCGCACTCATGAAAGTCATGGTCGGCGAAGGCCACATGAACTACCTCTTCGCAAACGCAATCGCTATCGTATTGTGCTCTCTGGCGAATTTCCTGGTCAGCGAGCGGTGGGTGTTCGCTGGATGATGACGGAGTTCCTGGACACACCGAGGGAATCGCGAAGACATGAAACTGACACGGCGCGACTGCAATCGCGCCGACTTGTGGCGAGAGACAAGCTCGGCTTTATAACCGCGGAAGTCTTAAGCAATCTTCAGCACAACCTTCCCGTAATTCTTCCCATCTTCCAGCAGCTTGTATGCCTCGACGGCCCGCTCCAGTGGCAACACCTGCCCGATCTGCGGAATTAACTTGCCCTCGGCAATCCACGCCGACAGCTGCTTCCACGCCGGTTCCATGATTTCGCGCTTTTGCGAAAGATAGGTCAGCCACAATCCCTGCACGCTGCCCGACTTCGCATACATCGCTCGCAAATCGAGCTTCGGAGATTTTCCCGTTGCCGTTCCGTACTGGATGACGCGCCCGAAATCCCGCAAGCATCGTAGGCTCTTGGCGGTATGGTCGCCTCCAAGCATTTCAAAGACCGCGTCCACACCTTCGCCGCGTGTAAGATTCTTCACCACGTCTTCGTAATCGTGCCGCTTGTAATTGATGGCGTGCTGCAGTCCGAGTTCCTTGACTCGCGCTATCTTCTCCTCGGACGACGACGTACCGTACATCTCGACGCCAAGCAAACGTCCTATCTGCACAGCCGCCGTTCCGACTCCTCCAGCCACAGCATGTATAAGGACGCGGTAGTTGCGGCCCGCAGGCGCAGGCTCTGTCATCCCGGCTTGCCAGTATCCGAGATATGCGGTGAAAAAGTTTACCGGGAAAGCCGCTGCCTCTTCATCGCTCCAACCATCAGGCACCGGCCAGAGCATGGAAGAGAATGCGGCCGTCTTTTCGGCAAACGCCGCCCACTGCGCGTATCCCATAACACGCCTACTGTCGCCTTCCTCGACGCCGGAGAACTCCCGGCCCACAATGAACGGCGGAGCAGGTGTTCCCGGATAGCCACCCTTCATCGTCATGATGTCGGCGAAATTCACGCCGCCCGCATGCACCTGTATCAGAGTCTGTCCTGTCTTGACGATCGGTTCGGGCATGTTCTGAACCGAGAGCGCATTGATTCCTGAAAGGCTGGAAAGGACAAGGGCTTTCATAGAGAAAAGTCTAGCAGGGCGGCTCGAGCAAGAAGAGGGATTATCGGGAAGTAGCGGCCGTCACAAAAAACAAGCGGCCCACAGACTCCGGATCAATTCAGATCCAGAACCTGCAGGCAGCTCAATTGGAGTCGGCGTAGGTCTCCCTCTAAAGTCTGCGATCTACATTACGACAAACAACGCGATTCGTACTCCCGGATGCAGCAGGTCGAACAGGAAATACTCGCCGTCGATGTAGTCGACGTAGCAATCGTCGGTGTAGGCCCAATCGGCCGGCCACGGATCGACGAACCCGAACGAATATCCGCCGTAAACGAAGCCCGACTGGCCTTGCACGACCGTGGTCCGTTGCACGACAAAAGTGTGGCTCCGGCCAAAGTTCGCATGGAACTTATCGTCCGGAATGTGGCCGCCCTTCCCTGCGGGATGCGCATGTGCATCCTGTTGAGACGCGGGCTGGCGGTTATCTTTCATCTGCATCTGGTCCCGCGACTGTTTCTCGTCCTGCTTTTGCTCTTGCTTCTGCTGCTTTGACGGCTTGGCCTCGTCCTGGTGAGGAGGTTTCGTCTCGTCCTGCTTCGGTTGGGGCTTGGCTTCTTCCTGTGCCTTAGGCTCTTCCGGCCGCGCTGGTCTGTCCTGTGGCTTGTCGTCCTGTGCGTAGACCGCAGACGCACCCGCCACTACGATCGAAAGAATCGCTAAATTCAAAAATCTGAAAGCTCGCATAGACATCCTCCAACGGTTAGAGATTTGATCTACTACGGGCCGGCGACCCGCCTCTGGGGCAGTTCGCGACAACTCAACTCAGATGTCTGGAGAACTTCCGTCGGTTCTCAGTCGTTTGTGGTATGTACGGCCCGGAATCGGCTGTAGACCGCTCGCTGCACCATCGCCCGGATGTGACCGGCAGGTATATACTCTTTGCGTTAGCTTACTGTTCCTCCGGCCGGGCCCCAGATCGGCCGGAACGGGGCGCGCTTCATCCCCCATTTATCCTTGCGCTCCGCATGCGATAGGCCGGTTCCGTTGGGGCGGCGGACTTGGCACGGGTGCATCACCCAGCGGCACGGGAAAGCTGCATCCGCGGGGAGGTTTACCGTGGATCTCATTTTTGTTCGTCTTCTTTTTGTCATCGTTGTAGCCGTTACCTGCTTCGAAATTGGCCCATTCGGACTCTCACCCATTCGGGATGCGGGCGTGGGCGCTTTCATCGGAGCAGCCATCGTCGTCTTCGAATGGAAGCTGCGCACCGTCAGTCTCAAGCGTCTGATCGGCGCGGCGATCGGCAGCTTCCTCGGAATCTGCGGCGCTTACCTGTTCGCTTTGGTGATCCGCAGTAGTGTGCCCGAGGGTCATACTCAGAGCTTCCTCCAGATCCTTGTCATGCTCTTGATGGCCTATGTCGGCCTGATCGTCGGAGCTAACAAGGGCGATCTGCTAAATCTGGCCGCGCTCGGCGGAATCTTCGGCGGCGAGAAGCAGGGCAAGAAAAGCTACAAGATTTTGGATACCAGCGTCATCATCGACGGCCGCATCGCGGACATCGCGGAGACCGGTTTCCTCGACGGCGTGATTGTCACTCCGCAATTCGTTCTCCGCGAGTTGCAACTCGTCGCCGACTCCGCCGACTCGCTCAAGCGCAATCGTGGACGCCGAGGTCTCGACATCCTACAGCGCCTTCAGAAGGTCGCCAACCTCCAGATCCAGATCGTGGAAGACGACTTTCCCGCCGTCCGCGAGGTTGACCTGAAGCTCATCGAATTGGCCAAGGTCTACGAAGGCAAGATCATCACCAACGACTTCAACCTGAACAAAGTTGCTCAGCTGCAAGGGGTCGAGGTCTTGAACATCAATGAACTGGCCAACTCGCTCAAGCCTATCGTTTTGCCGGGCGAGACCATGCGAGTCTTCATCCTGAAAGAAGGCAAGGAATACAACCAGGGTGTCGCTTATCTCGACGACGGCACCATGGTCGTCGTCGACAATGCACGAAAGATGATCGGTAAGACCATCGACGTGTCGGTCACTTCGGTTCTGCAGACGACTGCGGGAAAGATGATCTTCGGCAAGTGGGACGAGCGCGCAGGATACTCCCGCCCGCCAGTTCCCGTGCCCGTGGCTCCCTCTGCGGTGGCAGTCCCCGCGCCCGGACCAACCGCTGTGCCGGGCCCGACCGCTGTCGATACTAAGCAAGGCGCGTCGTAAACGAATGATCACTCGCCGGCACGCTAGGAACGCGGAGAACTGATTCTCTTCAAGTTTTCTCGGCGCACTCGGCGGGAATTCGCTGTATTTGAACTCCGGCCTCAGCGCTCGTATACTTCGACCCGCCATGAAGGTTGTCGTCATTATTCCGGCCGCAGGTCTCGGGACGCGCATGGCTCCCGTGCCCAGTGCGATGGACTCGAAGAGTAAGAAGCCTCATCCCTCGAAACAATTCACCGAGCTTGCGGGAACGCCCATCCTGGTCCACACGCTGCGCACGTTCGCGGCCGTCGAAGAGATCAACGAAATCTGGGTAGCGCTGCGCGAAAACGAAATTGACGGCTTCCGTGAACGCCTGCAGAAAGAAGGGAAGGACGTGCTCAAGAAGAAAGTCGAACTGGTCGCCGGCGGCGAACACCGCCAGCAGTCAGTCGAGCACGCACTGAATGCCGTGTCCGCAGCCCCCGATGACATAGTTCTAGTCCACGACGCGGTGAGGCCGCTGGTTACAACCGAAATCATTCGCGAGGTAATCGAAGCAGCGAAAAAGTACGGAGCAGCGATCGCCGGCCTCCCCGCCGTCGATACTGTGAAGCAGGTCGAGCGCACATCCGAAGGCGCGATCATCAAAGCCACGATTCCCCGTGCGGGAGTCGTGCTGGCGCAGACGCCACAGGGATTTCGCTACGACGTCATCAAGAAAGCCTTCGACGAAGCTGCGGCCGACGGATTCATGGGCACCGACGAAGCTTCGCTCGCAGAACGTTCCGGCCATGAAGTCGCAGTAGTGATGGGCTCGCCCCGAAACCTCAAGATCACGAGCCCCGGCGACATGGAACTCGCGGAGTTCTATTTACGGAAATAGTGCTCGTCCAGCGCCCGGCCAAAACTTCAAATGCCAACGACGAACGACCATCGACCCGCTTCCCGCATCGGCTACGGCTTTGACTCTCACGAATTCCACACCGGGATTCCGCTGAAAATCGGCGGCATCATGCTTGCTCACAACAAAGGGCTCGGCGGACATTCCGATGGCGACGTGCTGCTGCACGCCATCACCGACGCGCTGCTGGGAGCGGTTGCCGCGCCAGATATCGGTGCGCTGTTCCCGCCATCCGATCCCAAGTGGAAGGGTACGGACTCCGTCATCTTTTTGCGCGAGGCACTGAAACGCGTGCATGACGGCGGATACGCTGTCGCCAACATTGACGCGAGCCTGATCCTGGCCGCTCCGAAAATCGGTCCCCATGCCGCGGAGATTCGCGCTCGCGTCGCGGAGTTGCTGGGCATCCAGGCGGACTGCGTCGGGCTGAAAGCCAAGACTCCCGAAGGATTGAACTTGGATAACGCAGCGATCGCCCACGTCGTGGTGCTACTCGAAGCCGCGAAGCCGACACAGAAGAGCGCTCGAAAGAAAAAGAATAAGAGGTAGTGGGTCCGTGGGACCAGTCGCCATCGCCTGTCCATCGGGCGCAGCGCGACTTCTTGATTTACATTCGTGTCTGCGCTTGCTTGATCAGAGCTGCGAAGATTGCGCGCGACGCGGCGTCGTCCTCGACTGATCTCTCCGGATGCCACTGCACCGCGAGCACAAAATGATCAGGGGACGTTCCTTCCAGCGCTTCGATGATGCCGTCTTCGGCGCAGCGAGCCACGATGCGAAGCCCGTCGCCGATCGCGTCCGCCGATTGGTGATGCGACGAATTCACCGGCAACTTAACTTCACCAACAATCTCCGCCAGAGTCGTCGCTGATTCGATCGTCACTGTGTGCGCGACCGCAACTTTCTTTCCTGCTTCGTGATTCACTTTCGCGCGCATCGCCTCCGGCAAGAAATCCGGAATGTGCTGGATCAGCGATCCTTTGCGAAAAACGTTGAGACTCTGCAGGCCGTAACAGATGCCGAGCAGGGGCTTGCGATGCGCATAGGCATCTTCGAGTAGAAGATCGTCCACTTCATCGCGCCGCGGATCGGCCTTGGCGGTGTGTGGCGAGCGAGGTTGATGAAAGCGCACTGGATCGACGTCGGCATTGCTGCCCGGCAACAGCACGCCGTCACAACGCTCGATCAATGCCTTCACAGTGCCGTCGGTTTGATCGAGCATGACACGCACTGGTTCTCCACCGGCCTGCGTGACAGCCCTTTCGTACTGTGGGATGGCGCGATCGCCGTATTCGCGATCGGTGGAGTGCGGCATGGGGATCGCGATCCGAGGCGGCGCCACTATCCAAGCCTCTCGATCGCGGTCAAGGTTTTGGACTGGCGGTAGTGACGGATCTCGTTGATCAGCGCAACCACAAAGATAATGCCGCCGGCGACGAGCGCAACCGGCAGCGCGATGTAGCGATACGCGGAGCGCATGTCGGGATGGACTCCATGCATCGCGGCCAGGATGACCGTGCCGAAGATCGCGAAGAACAGGGTGACTGAAAAGGTCAACAGCGTGCCGATGAAGGTCAAAACAAAGACGCGGGCAGGGACGCTATACCAGCGCGGAGAGCGGGATGGAACGACTCCTGAGCGACGATCGTGCTTCAAAGCTTCAGCCACGGCGCTTGTAGAGAACAGCGAACTCGAATCCAGCGTTTGGCGGAAACAGTTCCGCGACCTTGCGCAAACGCTCGGCGAGCGCGGACGGGGCGAGCAGCGGGTAATCGCGCTCGCGCAAATCGTAATAGTCGACGTCGAGATAAAGCGACAGAAGATAAATCGAAATCGTGTCAGAAAAAGTCGCTTCCAGATATTCGGTCTTATAGCGTTCCGCGTCCGGACCGTTCGCAGTGGCGAGTTTGCGCGACTCCCATGCGTCGAGCGAAGTCTCGCCTTTGATTCCGGCTTCGACCTGGCGCCACGCGATTTCGCTGAACGCGCTCGAAACACCGGCACGCTCGACCAGCGCGTGGCCGACATTGATATAGAACTCGAAGGCCACGGAAAACTTGTCGTCCATCAAGCGCGTCGAAATGAAGACGCACTGCGAATCGCCAAGGTTGAGATTGCGGTGGCAGACCGCATTGTCGCTGAGGGCGACATCGTAACGATCGGCGATGACAGTATCGTCGCCGTGACTGATGGTCAGCGGAACAAAGTAATATGCCTTGCGCGCTAGCGCCGCGGCGACCGGCGCAGGAACCGCGGCAACCATGCGCTCGAGATCGAAGGAGTTGACAGCAACTTCTCCCGCGGCGGCGTAGCAGATTCCGTTAGGAGCTTGGGAAACGGGTGTGAGCCGGACGACTTCGGCCGGGCTCCGGGTGATGGCTGGGGCTGCCTGTGACATGCCAGTTGTCATTCTACACACCAGCGTGGAGCCTCAACCTCTGGTCGTTGCGCGCATGTCCCGCTTGTGGCGATCGAGTGAAATATCGAGTGAAATGATTTTTCGGCTCTTTTGCGCAAAATATTGATTCTTAAAGAGTTGCAAGAATCAGCCCCGCGGGGAAACTCGCAAAATATTGAATACAAAGTGGGTTATGGGCAAAATATTCCAAAATAAGGAGTTAGCGGCGAAAAAGTTAGCGGCGAAAAACGGCCGATCGGTCCACCGAATTCTCCCGGCGCGTTGTGGGAACTGTTGCTGCACAATCAGAGTCTGCGCCTTAAGGCGATTCAGAGTAAAGGTCGTTCGTCACAGGAACCAAGAATCTCCCTGTGGAAAAACTGAGATCGTGATCGAAACCTTCCTCGCGCCATCAGCGAGTGTCAATGAGGGTAATACAGATTTTTCGCCAACTATCGGACCAAACGGTCGCGGATTTCGGCAAGCAGCTCGCGCAGGGGCTTTTGAAATCCCTCGACTTTGAACCCGCGAGCTATCGACTCGAATGTGCAATCGTGAAGAGGAAGAATGTAATGGCTGGGGTTACGGCATGCTGCCGCTTTGTAGGACAAGGGAACAACTTTGATCCCATCACGAGACTGAGCCTGTACGAGCCTTCAGTCTCGTTGTGCAATTGCTTTAATCACCGACCGAACTTTGTTCCCGCCGCCAAAGCGCCAAACTTTCCACGCCCCGCGCGAGCATTCCCAGCGAGGCCGCCGGCTTTGCAACTTTTCGGTCCACCGTGTTTGCTGCTGCTCCCGACAATCCAACCTTCACGATTTTGTTCGCAATGGTCTCATAGCCGTATTCCGTAACGGTGGCAGTAATGGCTCCCGGAGTGGAAACCACTGTTACCCGGACCCAGCCATAATGCGTCTCGTGCTTGATTTTAAACTTCACGCCAAGAAACCGGTCCGCGTGGTTCCCGTACCAATTCCCGTACAGGACACGCGAGACGCCGGGATCGCCGTTGGATGCTTCCATTTGGCCAAACGCGATGAAACGGGCCGACGGGCCGACCTTGCCGCCACGGAGCAGGCAGTAAGCATAGGGGACCTCCGAAGTTCCCACCACTTCCGCTCCGTTCGAGCCAAAAGCGGCCAACGATCGCTCGTAGTGAGTGGGCTGCCGCGTCGAGAGCAACTGAAACTTAACATCGGCAATTCCGTCGTTGTTAAGATCAATCGCAAGAGAACACGGGTCAAGGCGGGCGCATACGGGAACCGCTTTGTTAATGTGATTGATGATGATTTCTCCGCTCGCGGGCTGTGTCAGTGCAAGCATCCCGACGCTGGCGGCTGCGGCAGCCAACGAATACGATTTCAAGCCGCGATCAAGGGTGACAGCGTTGAGCGGATGAGCGGTGAGGGCGCGAGACATTGGAACCTCCATTTGGCCGGGCAAGTCTAACCCTTTCACGTCGCTTGTCAATGAGAGTTATCCGGACACACATCCGCCCGGTTGCTCTGTTGGCCCTATTGTCCCTCCGCGTGGGTGCCAACAAGTAGCTGTTGTTAGGAGGCGTGCTCGACCTTGCCCTTCTTCCGTCTGCGGAAAGCAGTGATAGCGCGATGTACCGAAATCTTCAATCGGGTCTGCGACAAGATCACCGACGTAATGGTTGGGCATCCCGCTCCCCTTTGCGGGGGAGTTCGAAGTAGTAATCATGATCGCAGTTAGGGATCGAAGAGATGGCTGGGTCGGACTGAGTTCCTGGCCCCAACGATTAGAAGCGAGCCCAGGTTAGAAATGCGCAAACCAACTAAGAGAGCGAAATGGCGCTCTTCTCCGAGTGCATACACAAGTGTGCGCTCAAAACAGTGTTTGACACCGCCGACATTGTTAGAGTAGGGATTTTACGACAGTTGAGACGATTGTCTATTCTGGCGCTGCGAGAACTTCCGGTTTGCCGACCATCCAGAAATTATCCCATCGCAGCACGCATGGCAAAGCTAGTCAACCCGCCGTCGCGCTGATGCTTTACACTCAAAAGCCGGATGGAGAATCGGTCGGTCCCAAGTTCTGCCTATAGAGAGCAAATGTGACAGTCGCTGCCAGGTTTGTGGAACTCAGAACTCCGAAGTGATTGACGTCTGCCAACGTTGTGGGGCAACGCTCGCCGCATCTCCAACCATGTCAATTTCGCCTGGTGAATCAGTCGCAGCTGAAAGCCGCACAGCCGTGGGCCCGATTGCTGCCCACGACCGGTCCCCAGCGTTCAACTTCGCTCCTGGCATCATCGTCGCCGATCGCTACCGCGTGGTGTCGTTGCTCGGGCGTGGCGGCATGGGCGAAGTCTACGGTGCCGATGATCTCAAACTCGGCCAGCGGGTCGCGCTCAAGTTTCTCCCCGCGGAACGCGGAAAGGATCGCAGCTGGCGCGATCAGTTCTATGCGGAAGTGCGCATGGCGCGGCAAGTTTCCCATCCCAACGTCTGTCGCGTGTATGACGTCGGAGAGAGCGACGGCAGGCTCTTCCTCTCCATGGAATTTGTGGACGGCGAAGATCTCGCGTCACTGCTGCGGCGGATCGGCCGCTTACCTGACGACAAAGCTGTGGAGGTGGCACAGCAACTCTGTGCCGGCCTAGCCGCCGCTCACCGCAGCGGCATGCTGCATCGTGACCTGAAGCCCTCGAATGTGATGATCGATGGCAAGGGCCGCGCTCGCATTACGGATTTCGGGCTAGCGATTGCCGCGTCCGAGGCGGATCAGCAAACCGGCCCTGCAGGGACACCCGGATATCTTGCGCCGGAGTTACTCGACGGCGCTGCGCCCTCCATTCGGAGTGACCTGTACGCGCTCGGCCTGGTTCTGTATGAACTGTTTACCGGGAAGAAGGCCTTCGATGCCTCCAGCCTGGCCGAGTTTCACCGCAAGCAAACGGAAACCAATCCAACCCCACCCTCGAACGTCGTCAAGAACTTTGATCCGGCGGTCGAGCGGGCCATCCTGCGTTGTCTCGATCGAGACCCAACACAGCGGCCGCGCTCGGCATTAAGTGTCGCTGCATCTCTTCCAGGTGGCGATCCGCTCTCGTCGGCGCTCGCGGCCGGAGAAACTCCTTCCCCAGAGATGGTGGCGGCCGCGGGACCTCAGGGCTCGCTGCGACCAGCGGTTGCTTGGGCTTGCCTCGTGGGCGCACTAATCCTGATCTTTGGCGCATCGATGTTTCTGGCGCCGCGAAACATGGACTGGGGTCTTGCACCGATGAAAAAGTCCCCGGAAGTGCTCGCAGACCGCGCTCAGGACTGGCGCAGAAGCTGGGTTATTCCGTCGCAGTGGATCGCGCGTTCTGGGTCGCTTCAGACAAAGATTATCTCCGCTATACCGCTCACAATTCCTCAAGCAAGGATTGGAAACGTACTCCAGCGGGTCACGCGTGGCCGTCCCCGGTCAGCTTCTGGTACCGGCAAAGTCCACAGTGGATGATGCCGGGGGCTCAGAGCCCGAACGGCCCGCCGAGAGTGACTCTGTTGAATCCGTCTTATGAAACTCAGGCATGGTTGCTCTCAGGCTGGATATGCAAGGAAATCTCCTCTTTCTGCGCGGTGTCCCGCCGCAAGTCGAAAACGGAGGACCGCGCTCCTGAACTGGATTGGGGCTTACTTTTTGCCGAGGCCGGACTCGACAAGCACTCAGTTTGTTCCGGCCAACCCAAAATGGGCCCCGCCCGATTCCTTCGATGTCCGCGCCGACTGGGAGGGTCATCTCCCAGATCGCCCCGACGTGCTTATCCACGTAACTGCCGCCGCCTACCACGGCGTACCAGTATATTTCCAAGTGATCGCTCCCTGGGATCAGCCATGGCGAGGAGATCCTTCCAGTCAATCCCGCATGCCCGCCGCCTCTGGCATTCTTCTTTCGACCGCGTGGCCATTATTGATGGCGGGTTATCTTCTCGTTGCCGGATATTTCGCGCGCAGGAACGTTCGTCGGGGTCGCGGAGACGCAAAAGGATCGTTGCGTCTGGCGAGCTTCGCAATCCTCGCGAATTGTATCTATGGTTTCTGCGTCTATCACTATGTCCCGCAAGCGGAGTACATTTCGGTCCAATTTATTCTGCTTGGCGCTCCCCTGCTTTTTGCGTTGCTCGCGTGGCTGGGATATATGGCCGTGGAACCTTATGGGCGGCAAAGCTGGCCGAGACTGATGGTTTCCTGGCAGCGTCTTCTAAACGGACATCTTCGCGATCCACTGGTGGGACGCGATGTGTTGTTAGGCATCGTGGCTGGTTCGGCAATGGGCACCATCTTCTTGGGCTGCCGGGGCGTTTTCGCACAACTCGGCAGCGTCCCCCGTGGACGGCTATTTCGGTCAAGGGATCCTGCCGTCCGTTGGCCACTGCTTCCTGTTACTTTTTGCCGCATCCTTCTACGCACTTTTCTATTTTGCCATTTTGTCCGTCATGACTGGACTGTTGCGGCGGCCAAGGTTCGGACTGGTCGGCATTGGATTTATCATGCTGCTGCTGAATGCGCAAACCACTGTACTGGATTTCACTTTGACCGTCCTGTTCGTGCTTATATTCCTGGCAGTGCTGGTTAGAGTTGGGCTCGTTGCTGCGGCCGCCTTCTTCTTCATCCTGTTAACCCTCGGCACTTCACCACCACTGATTTCGACCAGTGGTACGCTGGGCGCGCCGTGATCGCACTGCTGGCTCCGCTCATTCTGCTTTTCTGGGGCTTTTATGTCTCGCTCGGAAGCCAGCCGGTCTTCGGGAGCGCTCTGAAAGACGAATAAATGGGGCAAACCACAAGTGGGGCAATCGCACTCTGAACTTTGCCTGAAAGAAGCTACGTCTTCGATTGCTCCCGAGTGACGGGCTAACCGGAAGTAACTGTTGAAATCAAGCGATTTTACGCATTGAGAATCGGCCCGTTCGGGATCGATGAGTGCGCTCGCGACTTCAACGGCTATCAGAAACCGTCTCACTGTTAGTGCTTTGAACATGCAAGCGGTGGCTTGCCGAGCGGGATATGAGTCACTTGCCGAGTACTACTCACGTACTTGCGTTAATGGAGGTGCTAGTTCTGCTCGCTGTCGATGTGGTGCGACCCGCGACGGGGAGAGAGCCGGAACACAAAATTTACACCCAAACGAATTCCGTTCTGCGGTTGCACGGTGGCACTCGTGCTCATGAAGTGCGCGCGTAGATAATCGACATTAACGCGAACCGCGTAGGATGAGGACAGGGTGCGTTCAATTCCGCCTCCAAAGGCCCAGGAAAAGCGGGACTC
The DNA here is from genome assembly GCA_963793945.1 of uncultured Acidobacteriota bacterium. Lineage (GTDB taxonomy): Bacteria > Acidobacteriota > Terriglobia > Terriglobales > Acidobacteriaceae > Sulfotelmatobacter. The sequence goes on from CAWCCE010000020.1 coordinate 159,548, forward strand.
CCATCCCCGAAAATACACGTCGTTCACCGGAACGGAGCCATCCACCAAGGTCATGCCCGCGAGCGCGCGAGCAAGGAACCGCATATCTCGTCTATGAGCCACAATAAAGACCGGACCTGCGAAGGCACTCAGAACAGAGCTGGTGTGTCCGGACTCGGGATCTCTTCCGGCGCGAACGTAACTGCCATCCACAGTCGCGGCCCAGCTCGGATTCAAGTTGATCATTCCGCTGGCCTCAACGCCGTTCAAGTGGACTGCCGGCTTTCCTGAAAAACCCAAATTGAGGTAGCTGTAGCCGACCGCGATGTCGCTCGGAGTGATTTCCGCGGCAGGTGCGGGAGCGCTGTGGTCATCTTGCGCGAATAAATGAGTAGCGAGCGCGACCGAGAGGATGGTCAACTTTATGAGAAGCCGCAAATCACTCCTTTGATCTTTCAACGCCATGTCAGTGAACGCTCAGGACAGCGGTTCCGCTCACATCTTTCATGGTTGCGGTCACAGCAGTGCTTCCAGAACCAGCGCTTCTTGCGACGCCCGTCGATGTCAGAATCGCCACGCCTGGCTCGGTTGATGTCCAAGTTACCCAAGGCGTAACGTCCATAGTCGTGCCATCGCTGAACGTGGCCATCGCTCTGAATTTGGTGGAACCCCCTTGTTCGATAGCGACAGCCGGAGGCAATATCACCATCGAGCTTGCCTTTGCGCCGGTGACGGTCAACTGGGCTGATCCACCCTGCCCATTAAAGACTGCAACAATGGTCGAAGTTCCAGGCGCGAGCCCGCTGGCATTGCCGGCGAAAATGGTCGCGACCGAAGGCTGCGACGACGTCCAGAAAGCGAAATCTGTGAGGTCTTGAGTCTTGCCGTCTGCAAACGTCCCGAGTGCAGTGAAAGCGACGCCGGTTTGTGCCGGTATGCTGGCGGTTGACGGTGAAACCTGTATTGCCGTCAGTTGGTTGACCGTGATCGCGCTGGTGCCCGTGACGGCACCAAATTGTGCGGAAATCGTCGCGCCCCCTCCGGCGACTGCGCTCACGTTGCCCGCATTGTCGACCGAGGCGACAGCCGCATCCGAAGAGCTCCAGGTAGCGTTATCCGTGATCACCTGTGTCGTGCCGTCGCTCAGGGTAGCGGTGGCAACGCAGCTCAACATAGTATTGGGAGCCATTTCGGCGGTAGACGGGGTTACGGAGATCGAAGTGATCGTCGCAGTCGAGACAGTGAGCGGCGCTGAGCCGGTGACTCCGTTAAAGGTTGCGATAATGTTGGCTGTGCCCGGACTGACGGCGGTAGCGATAGCGTTGACATCGACTGTGGCGACGGCTGTATTGTCCGAGCTCCAGGTGGCATCGCTCGTGATGTCCTGAAAGGTGCCATCGCTGAAACGACCAAGCGCGCTGAAATCGAGCGTGGTCCCGACTGCGATAGTCTGCGACGCCGGACTCACAGTAATGGACACGATCGTGGCATTCGTAACCGTGAATGGGGTTGACCCACTGACAGTCCCTAGTGTGGCGCTGAGGGTCGTGGCTCCCGGAGCCAGCCCTCTCGAATTGCCACCGCTGACAATCTGCAACACGGCGGTGTTGGAGGATGCCCAAGTGACCTGCCTGGTCAAATTCTGAACAGATCCATCGGAATAGTTACCGAGAGCATGAAATTGCTCGGTCGTCGAAACTGCTATGCTCCCGTTTGCGGGGAAGATCGTGATCGAAGTCAGGACAGAAGACTGGACGGTGACTGCTGTGCTGCCAGTGATTGAGTTGGAGGTTGCCGAGATCGTGAGCGAACCAAGGGCGAGAGCCGTGACGAGTCCGCCACCGTTGATCGACGCCACGCTCTGGTTCGAGGAGCTCCAAGTGACACTCCCGGTAATGTCCTTCGTGCTTTTATCAGAATATGTTCCTGTGGCCGTGAACTGATTCAGCGTGCCGAGAAAAACCTTTGGATTAGCTGGGGTTATCGCAATCGAGACGAGAACTGCGTCGGTCACCGTGAACGTGGCAGAGCCCGTGACTTTCGACAACGTGGCACTGACGGTCGACGAACCTGTCGAAAGGCTGGTACCCAACCCGGAACCCGAAACCGTGACTACATTGCTGTTGGAGGAAGACCAGACGACTGAGGCAGTAATATCCTGGGTCGATCCATCACGGTAGTAGCCGGTCGCGGTCAGTTGTTGGGTTTCCCCCAACGGAACCGAGGGCCCGGACGGCGTGATTTGGATCGATTTCAGGTTTCCACCAATACCCGGGGCGAAACTGCCGGCGCCGCAACCGCTCAGCAAGCCGAGGCACAGCAAAGCGGCACAGGCGGCCTGCGCCTTGATGAAGTCTTTCCATCTATTCGATCCGGAGGATCTGGGCGTTTCAGATGAAGGGTCGGGAATCATTATGCACGGCCACAGCTTTCGGCGGAAACCTGTTCAAATCAGAAATTCGTTCCACCCGATGGATGGGCGTCGAGTGTGTTCATTGTAGGGCTGGCTGCAGTAGCACACAATTGCACGAACGTGTACGTTACTTCGGATTTTCGAGGGCGCCTCAGCGGCTCAGACCCGGGACTTCCTCTGAGGTCGCAAATTCCTTCATCTTGACCAGCGTATGGACCTTACTCATACTCGGGCAAACGGGGCCTGCAAAAGGTCCTCAGCTTCCGGCCGAAATGGAGCATCGATGGCAACGAAACGCTTCCCTCTCTCGACGATCTTCGCATTCACACTGATGTTGGTCATGACAACTTATGCAGTTCCCCGGGCCACGGCTCAAACCGAAACCGTCCTGCACACTTTCAATGGACCATCGGACGGTGGCGAACCTTATGGCGCTCCGATTTTCGACAAGGTCGGGAATCTGTATGGCGTCACCTTTTTGGGTGGAACTTATACGAACGGCACGGTGTACGAATTAAAGGCGGGCAGTTTGACGGAGGAGATTCTTCACAGTTTTGATGTGAATGCCGGAGACGGCGAATCACCCCAAGGAGCGCTCGTGATCGACAGCGCGGGCAACCTCTACGGAGTCACGCCGCTGGGCGGAGGCCGCAAGCTCGGCATCGTCTATGAGTTGTCACCAGAGGCGGGCGGCGCGTGGAAGGAGAAAATCATTCATACCTTCGTCGGCGGATCCGACGGGCGATCGCCCCAAGCTGGATTGATCATCGACAAAAAGGGAAATCTCTACGGCACCACATACCAGGGCGGCGTCGCAAAAAACTGCGGGGCGTTCGGTTGCGGAACCGTGTTTGAACTCTCACCGAAATCAGGAGGAGGCTGGACAGAGAAGATTCTGTACAGCTTCAAAGGTGGAACCGGCGACGGCCAGAATCCAGCTGCACCGCTGCTCATGGATGTAGCGGGGAATCTTTATGGAACGACAGTCGCTGGCGGTGCTGGCGGTTCCGTCAATTCGGGAACGGTGTTCAAGCTCAGCCCCAACGGTTCCGGAGGTTATACCGAAGCATTGCTGCACAGTTTCACCAGCAATGGAGCAGACGGGATTAACCCTTTTGCTGGTCTAGTGCTCGACTCGAAGGGAAACTTGTACAGCACCACCGGAGCGGGAGGCACCTACGGATACGGCACGGTATTCGAATTGTCTCCAGGCAGCAAGGGCAAATGGACCGAAACTATCCTCCACAGTTTCGGCGCGGCGGGAGATGGACTCTATCCGCAATTCAGCGGAGTGACCTTCGATAAATCAGGGGATCTTTACGGCACAACCTCCGGCGGCGGCTCAAACGCGTACGGCATCGTCTTCAAAATGACGCCCACCTCGGGCGGTGGATGGAATGAGAGTGTGTACTTCAACTTCGACGGGACGGACGGAAATGTACCCCAAGGGGTGATTTTCAACTCGACTGGCGACCTCTATGGAATCACTCAATACGGTGGCTCGAATTTCGGTGGGATTGCGTTCGAGATTGTTCCGTAGTGCGGTCATGGGCGCGGACGCCGCGAGCAGCTAACGAATATTCAAGTCAGCATAGTGCGCGAAACTGGAGAGCGCGACTTCGTCATTGCCGGGCACGTAGAAGCCGAACTTGCCCAAGCTTAAGTTCGCGCCGGGCTGTGTCCAGTGATCTAAGATGGTCCAGTTGTTCCCGTGCTTGATCTGGTGGACGATCTCCGCAGGGGTCACACGAATTTGAACTGTGCGGAAGCTTTTCTTGTCGCCTTTATCAGAAACTTTGATCTCATCTGTTTTCTGACCGTTGCGAACGACCGCGCGGGAGAAGTTGTTGTCGTCCAATTGGAAGAGGATGTAGTTTTTTGAGTCGCTGTAGTTCAGCACCCATTGCAAAACGTGCCCCTTGGTGGGCATCGCGGAAAAAACAAATGTACCCGCGGTAGGAGCGGCTCCATATAAAACGAAGTCTCCTCCCTTGCGAATGAACGAATCTCCCTCATGCTTCCAGGCGCCCGGATCATCCCACTTCGACATGCCGTTCGGCGAGAGAGATAAATCCAAAGTCTTCGATTGACCGGCAACGACTTCGAACGTGGAAGTGCGCGTGAACCGTTCTGCAGTGCGAGCAGTCAGAGTGTAGGTGCCGGCGGGAAGATTAAGCGGCACGCCACTACTGACCATTTTTAAAAGGTCCCCTTTCACAAGTGCGACGGTGGCGTCAGCCGGCGTGAAGTTTATTTTCAATTCGCTCGGAGCAGCTTCGAGCGCGACATCCGCCGCGGCGAGAGACGTTGTTCCGCCCGCAGTGAAGTGTTTCATAAGCTGCCTGGGCTTGAATCGATCTTTACGCAGTTCGACGGTATGGTCTCCGGGATTGACCGTGGAGACCGATAACGTGCCATCGGGCTGAATCGTGCCGACGGGAGTTTGATCGACGAGAACGGCAGTTCCAGGGGGACCGCCCTGGATGGTCAGCGTGGCCACGCGAGCCTGAGGTTGGGAGTTCGCACGAGGCTGAGGTTGGAGATTGAAGATCAACTTGGCGTGTTCGCCTTTGCGGATGGTGATCTTTTGCTGGGGAGGATCGTGAAAACCGCTCTTGGAGACTTGTACGACGTAATCCTTGAGCTCGAGATTCGGAAGGCGCAACTGACCACCGCGCGTGACCTGCGATTGAAGTTGTCCGTTGAGAAAAACTTTGGCGTCGTCTTGGCCGGTCACGACAAGAAGATTTCCCACATTGTGACCGGCTTCGACATGAGCCGAGTCGGTGGAAGGCTGATCATCGGCCATTTTTCTGCTGGCAGTGTCCGAAGGAACGGCTGTGGCAGGCACAGATGTTTCGGGGGTTGCTTGCGAGGGCGTGGAAGCGGCCGGAGTCGAGGGGTTGGGAACAGAGACGGCTGGCGCTGATACTGCCGGGGCAGAAATAGCGGGAGCCGTGGACTGGGTTTTCGCGATCGGTGAAGCGTAATGTCGTCTTGTAAAGAAGAAGGTTGCTGCAATCAGGATGATTGCGGCGGAGGAGACGAGGATCAGTATTGCTGCGTGCGACCTCGTGCCCTCTTTGGGGCTGGACGATGGCGATGCGACTTTGGCCGGTGCAGAAGGAGCTGCGGGCGGAATGGTGGCGGCTTGTGGCGGAGGAAGTTGTGGCTCTGCCGTAGTGGCCGCGACTTTTGGCGGCGGCACAACGCTCGGCGGCGCGACTTTGCTCGCCGGGACTCTGATCGGCGGCACAATGATGGCCGAAGATTTCTCGGCTGGGGGCTGAGCCGGGCTCGGAGGAGCCGGGCTCGCCGAGATCGGGCTTGTCGGGACCAGGCTAGTCTCGGCGTCTGAAAGCTTTGAAGCAGTGGGGCGCGGCACGTGAAAAATTACGGTCTCGCCTTTGCCCTGCGGCGATTTGGTTGAACCATCCTGCGGAGCCAACCCCAGCCGGTTCAGCAGACCATTGGCAATGGACAGGATTTCCCCATCCGTCCAATGCTTGGCGGCCAGCGCTTGTATGCGTGCGGCTAAGGCTTGTTTCCCATCAACATCGGTGGTCCCGTCGATTTCAAGCTCCATGCGACGCAGGTCTTCCACGTCGCCGCGGCGAGCCTGGCGGCGCCGAGCTCCCTGGTCGCGCTGGATTGAATCCTGGACCTGAAGCAACTTGGGATCGTCTGGATGAACGGCCAATCCTTCTGCGACCCACGCCAAGGCTGCGAACAGATCGCCGGAGGACTGCAGCTTGCGCGCTTGCGCAACCCAGTCCTCCGCAGAACTGTTTTTTTTCTGCTCCACAACCAGGCTCTGAACTGTTTTGGCCGTGGGATGCGCGGGATTCAGGGCGAGCGCCTGATTGGTCAGCGTCTCAGCTCCCAGCCAATCGCTTTCCAGAATGGACTGTGCGTGCTCCACCAGCGCATTAGCCAGAATGGCGCGGGCGAGAGAATTGCGCTTATCCAGGTCGAAAGCTTTACGCAGCAACTGAATCGCTTCAGCGGACTTCTGCTGCGCGAACAGTTCCTGGCTTTCAGTAATCAGACGGTCGGCTTCTGCTTTGCGCTTGACGCCATCCTGGGCGCGCTTTTCCAGTTCAGATAACTCGGCATCGTTGGGGAAGTTGGCAGCTGCACCGCGCAACAAGTCCTGGGCGCGAGAGTACTCGCCCGAATGCAGACAGCCGTTGATCTGCTCAACGAGCTGCGTTTTGGATTCGGTGCGAGTTTGCGGTTCGCGTTTCTCCAAGCTCTCTAAACCTCGAAGATCAAAGCTGGATATTGATGACCGAAGGGTTCCTCAAAATCTTACGCGAGTAGCCGGGAAACACTAGTGTCCTGCTAGTTGCCTCGACAGCCGTGTCCCTTAAATAAGAGCCAGTTTTCTCTTCATTCCTGCAATTCAGAAATCTGGGGTCCGCCTGATCGTGCGCACATCGCGGAGGGCCGGAAAGAGTGGACGTCTCTTTTGACCTGTCCCGTGCCGTCCCCGTAGGATTCAATCGCGTGCCGAGCTGAAGAATGACCTCATTCGCATATTTCTGGACATAAGGAGCGACCACCATGTCAGGATCGACTAAATCGCAGGGAGGCTTTCTTTCCCGTCGGCGCTTCTTTCGCTGGACGAGTTCGCTGGCGGTGTCCCTGGGCGCGGCGCCTCTAGTTTCTTCCGCCAAGACGCTGTCGTCTTCTTCGCCGACGGCATCGCCGGACGGTGATGACTACTACGCGAAGTTGGGCGTCACGCCAATTATCAACGCCGCAGGGACGTATACGACGCTCACGGCCGCATGCATGCCTCCGGAGGTTTTAGCGGCAGTGCAAAAAGCGGCGCTACATCCGGTGCGGTTGCACGATCTGCAGCAGAAAGCGGGCGAGTACATCGCGGGTCGTCTCAAGTGCGAAGGTGCGGTCGTAACTTCGGGGGCCTCGGGAGCTATCAGTCTGGCGACTGCGGCTTGCCTGCAGCACGCGAACAACATCGACATTGTGGACATGCCACAGGCGATTGACGGCAAGAAGAATCAGGTCATCGTGCAGCGTGCGCACCGCTACGAGTACGATCGCGCCATGTATCTCTGCGGGGCGCGGGTGACCGAGGTGGTTACGCTCGACGACTACAAGCGCGCGTGCGGCGCGGGCAACGCGGTGATGACGAATTTTTTCAACGCTGCGGAGGATGAAGATGGGATCGCAGCCAGCGCACAGATTGGCCGGGAAGAGTGGCTGCGAGTGGCGCACGAGTACAAGATTCCCTGCCACCTGGATGCAGCCGCGGACATGCCTCCGATTTCGAATCTATGGAAGTACACGGCCATGGGTTTCGACCTCGTAGCTTTTTCCGGGGGCAAGGGGATGCGCGGTCCACAAAATGCGGGCCTGCTACTGGGCCGGAAGGTCCTAACGGACCTCGCCCACGCGAACAATAATCCCGGAGACGGAATCGGCCGCGGCATGAAAGTGGCGAAGGAACAGATTGTGGGCATGGTTGCGGCGGTCGATTGGGTTCTCACACACACGGAAGAGTCGATGCAGGGTGATTATCAGAAGCGGGTCGATCTGATCGCCAACGCAATGAATGGCATCCCCACGGTCAGGACGGAAACGGTAGTTCCGAGGATCGCTAACCATGTTCCCCATCTGCTCATACGTTTCGACCCGGCAGTCACTGGTATCACCACGGGCCAGATCGTCGACGCTTTGCGGACCGGGACGCCTTCGATTGAGCTGAATCCGAACACCGGCCAAAAGCCGAACCAAGGTATCCCGGCGGATGCCAACACGCTCGTGGTTGGAGTCTGGATGTTGCAGCCGGGAGAAGATGCAATCGTGGGCCAGAGAATTCGCGCCATCCTCACGAAAAAGGGATGACATCTGGTCGACTGCATCGTGGAGGCAAGCTTCGTGCGGTCCCTCGGAGGGCTAGCGCCCTCCTCAGGATGACATCGTTAAAGATGACATCGTTAAATTAAGACTGCCCGCCCTGCATCTGGTTATTTATTCGACAGAACGAAATCTACCGTGGCCGATCCGTCACCGCTGACCGTCACCGATTTCTCCCAAGTCTTTGGTTGCGTAAAGACCGGGCGTTGAACACTGCGTTCGGTCAGCACGTCATAGGTGTTGGCCTTGCCCGCGAGTCCCCAGCCTTCATGCCAGGCAACAATCTGATAAGTTCCCGGCGGCACGTCGGTGAACTGGAAGCGTCCGCTTTCATCGGTGACCGCGTAATAAGGATGAGGCGCGACGAACATCTCGGCATTCATCCAGACGTGGCCGCCATTGCAGCGCAGGCTCACCAAGCCGGGTGTCTGCATGGTACGCGAGGTCACGCGATCGGGGAAAGGAAACGGCAAGTTGTAAGTCGCGGCGCCATCCATATGAATGGTGTGCAGGGTAGCGTCGGAACTCATCATGCTGAGCGTCCCGTCCTTCGGCACCAGAAGAATGTGCGGAACATAGCGACACCCCTTCTGATCCAGGTGGCGGCGCTGCTCCGGCAGATCCATGGCCTTGCCGCTTGTGATGTTCTTGAGATAAACAACCGTGTTGGCGACGCCGCCGCCTGGTCCGATGACTAGGCGTTCGAGGTCGGCCGTCTTTTTGGAATCCGGGTCGCAGATCTGAGGATCCTTCGTGATCGGGAATTCGAGGTTGTGTGGCATTGGCCCGGCCCATTTGACGGTACCGGAAATCGTGCCGCCATCCACGACGGTGATGACCTTATAGTCGCCTTGAGCGAAGGCTGCGGTCGTGGCAGCCAAGACACAAGTGACGAAGAAAGCTAGCAGGTTGAATCTACGCATATCCGTCCCCTTTACCGCTCGGCGGCCCGCACAGCATCCGCTGAGCTGAGAATTTCGGCCGTATCGTTGTTCTCGCTTGCTGAGAGAACTTGTCTCTCATTCAGCGGGAATGTGCTGCACAGGGGCCCGGTCCAATGGGGCAGCACTCTTTACGGTGTTCAAACTTTTTAACGGCTTGCAACCGAGATGATGCGTTTGGCACCATCTTGTGATTAGGATCACATTAAGGATGGTCTTCCGCGGGTAAGCAGTCGAGATTACCGAGGTCATCCCAAAAAGGGGTTAACCGATTTACCGTCGGCACGGAAGCGCAGCTAAGCCATTAAAAGTGATGGAGTTATTGAAAACCGGCGCGGCAAAAATTTTTCTCTTTATTCCCATCGAGAAGGGCCTTTAGCACACGCAGGGATCGTAATTAACCGCAATTTTTCACTGGTAACTTTCGTCCCGGGACTACAGCGAGACTTTACAATCATCCGTCCATGACAGTGACTGTGCGATCGTTTGCGAAGATCAATCTTGGGCTGCGAATCGGCGCGGCGCGAGCCGATGGATTTCACGAACTGCTCACCGTGTATCAGACGATCGGCCTGCACGACGTGATCCGCGTGACTGTCGGGCGCGGGAACGGCATCGAAATTCGATGCGCGGATCCGCGCGTGCCCCGGGACGAGTCGAATACCTGCTACCGGATTGTCGAACGAGCAATGCCGGCACTTAGCGCCAAGGGACGGGTCGTCATTGAGATTGAGAAGCGGTTGCCGGTGCAGGGAGGGCTGGGCGGTGCTTCCGCGAATGCCGTCTCCACTTTGTTGGGGCTCGAACGTGCGCTCCGCAAGAGTCTTTCAGCAGCGGAGCGGCTCCGAATCGCGGCGGAAGTGGGATCGGACTTGCCTCTGTTCTTTGTCGGCGGGACAGTGTTGGGCGTTGGACGTGGCGAGCAGGTGTATCCGCTGCAGGATTTCCCTGCAATACCGTGTGTGGTCGTCACTCCAGAGGTTGGAGTATCGACGCCAAAGGCGTTTGCGGAATGGGATCGGAGAATCGGGACGCAGGGGCTAACGCCCTCTTCAGCGGGGACTGGTAACGCGGCCCTCAAGGGCCGCACTTCCACGGTTTCCTCGGAATCCCCCTCGGAGTCGAGTCGAGAGCAAGTCGAGGTTCTCTCCACCGGACAGCCAAAGGCGGCCTTCCCCACAAAAACCTCACCGGTTGACAACTCTAAATTGACGGTATCTGGTGCCTCCGATAGAATGAATGAGCTTGGCCGGGAGTTGTCGGCGTGGCTAAGCAAGCTTCACTCCGGTGCTCCTTTTGGAAGGGGCCGGGCCGAGAATCCACTTCTTGCGCTTGTCCGGGCCGGGATCAAGAACGACTTCGAAGAAGTCGTCTTTCCTGAATATCCCGAGCTGTGTGAAGGTAAGCGTGCGCTGGTGCGCGCGGGCGCGAAGTACGCGTCGTTGTCGGGTTCTGGGTCGACGCTCTATGGGCTGTACGCTTCTCGCGAAGCGGCGGTTCGGGCGGTCGGCAGGCTGCGGAAGCAGGGTTGGTCGGCGCAAGTGAGTTCGACCCTGACGCGGCAGGTGTACTGGCGACGGCTGATGCCGGGTTCCTGAGAATTTTGATTGTTGATTTTTGATTGTTGAATGAAAATAGGGTCCGAACTCCGATGGAGTTCACAATCCAAATTTCAACCATCAACAATTAAGTGATTGGGCCGTCGACTAATGGTAGGTCAAGTGCCTTTGGAGCACTTTGTCTAGGTTCGAATCCTAGCGGCCCAGCCAAAAAATTCAGTTCTCAGTTGCCAGTTCTCAGTTCTCAGTTGAGCTGGCCGAGCCCAAAGATTGAGAACTGGGAACCGAGAACTGAGAACTCACTATGGCTACTTTAGTCACGCCGACCGACAAGAGTGACAAGGTTGAGAAGAAGAGTCCGCCAGTGACCGACGAGAAGGCCGAGCGGAAGCCGCGTCCGCGAGTGGACGAGAAGTTCAAGATCTTCAGTGCCACGGCCAATGAGCCGTTGGCCGACGAGGTCTGCCACTTTCTCGGGATGCAGCGCGGTCAGGCGCAGGTAACGCGCTTTGCCGACGGTGAGTGCTACGTTCAGATCCAGGAGAACGTGCGCGGCGCCGATGTTTTCGTGATGCAGCCAACATGCCGTCCGGTGGACGAGCACTTGATGGAGCTGCTGCTGATGATCGATGCGCTGAAACGCGCGTCGGCACGGCGCATCACGGCGGTGATTCCGTACTTCGGATATGCGCGGCAGGACCGGAAAGATAAGCCGCGAAGCCCGATCTCGTCGAAGCTGGTGGCGGACTTGCTGACGACGGCGGGAGCGCACCGGGCGTTGATCGTGGATCTGCATACGCCGCAGTTGCAGGGATTTTTTAATATCCCGGTGGATCACTTGTTCGCGTCGCCGGTGCTGGTGGATCACTTCCGTAAGCTGCAGTTGCCGAACTTGACGGTGGTTTCGCCGGACGCAGGCGGCGTGGAGCGCGCGAGATTTTTTGCGAAGAAAGTGGATGCGGCGCTGGCAATCGTGGACAAGCGGCGCGTCGAGATGAATGTGGCCGAGATCATGCACGTAATCGGCGACGTTCACGGACGAACTTGTCTGATCATCGACGATTTGATCGATACGGCCGGCACGCTGGTGAAGACAGCGGCGGCGCTGAAAGAAAACGGAGCGGTGGATGTTTATGCGTGCGCGTCGCACGCGGTGCTGTCGGGTCCGGCGGTGGAGAACATCCGGAACTCGGTGATCAAAGAAGTGGTGGTAACAAACACAATCCCGTTGACGCCCGCGGCTGACGCCGCAAGGACGGAAAAGGGAGGAAAGATTTCAGTCCTCTCCATTGCGGGATTGATTGGCCGGGCGATTCAGGCCAATCACGAAGAAACTTCGGTTAGTAAGCTGTTTATTTGAAGCCGTGAGTCATGAGCTGTGAGCCGTGAGCAAACAAGATTGCTCCGCGCTCGTCGCTCGATGCTCACCGCAGATTTCTTAGATAGGAATTGACATTTATGGCGACTGCATTGGAAACGAACGTACTGGAAGCGCAACCGAGAGAAGCAGGCACGAAGAATGATGCCAAGCGTGTGCGGAAGGAAGGCAAGATTCCGGCCGTGGTCTATGGGGCGGGCAAAGACTCGCTGTCAATCAGCGTCGATCCCCGCGTGGTCACGCGCATTCTGAACTCGGAAACGGGTCACAACACGATTTTCGATCTGACCTTGAGCGGCGAAAAGACCAAGGCCATGATCGTCGACTGGCAGTATGAGCCGATCAAAGGCCGCCTGCTGCACATCGACCTCAAGCGCATTGCTCTCGACAAGGTGCTGCGCGTCAGCGTCCCCATCTTCCTGGTGGGAGAATCCGCGGGCGTGAAGCAGGAGGGCGGCATCATGGAGCAGATGCTGCGTGAGGTCGAGATCGAGTGCTTGCCGGCGGACATCCCGAGCCACATTGATGCCGACGTCAGCCAACTGACATTCGGCAAGGTGCTGCGCGTTTCAGACCTGCCGAAGATGGAGAAGATTAAGTTCCTTACCGACGCGAACCAGCCCGTCGCACACGTAACTTCGGTGAAGGAAGAGGTTGTGGCGACTCCTGAAGCAGTGGCGGCGGAAGCGGGCGCTACTCCGGCGGAGCCTGAAGTCATCAAGAAGGGCAAGCAGGAGACGGACGAAGAGGGTGCCGATGCTGCTCCGGAGAAGGGCGAGAAGAAGAAATAGCTCACGTAGAGACGGGCGGATTCACCCGTCCGACCGAGCCCATCTTGGCTCGGCTTCGAGGGTATACCTCGAAGAACGTCGGCGGATGAATGCGTCCGCCGCTACGCGAGTCTGGATGGTGGCGTGAAACTGATTGTGGGTCTTGGCAATCCCGGAATCGAGTATCAGTTCACGCCGCATAACCTGGGATTTCTGGCGATCGATCGGATCGCGGGAGACCTGGGAGTGGAAGTGAGGAACCGGCAGTGCCGGGCGCAGACGGCGCGAACCGTCATCGCCGATCAGATGGTGCTGCTGGCCAAGCCGGAGACGTTCATGAATTTGAGCGGCGTCTCGGTGCGGGAGTTGATCCGGGAGTACGAAGCGACGCCGGAGTCGGACCTGATCGTGATTCAGGACGAGTTGGACTTTCCGCTAGGCACGTTGCGGATTCATACGCGGCGCAGCTCGGCGGGGCATAACGGCATCGAGTCGATCATCGATGCGCTGGGCACGCAGGATTTTCTGCGGATCCGAATCGGCGTGGCACCGGAACGCAAAGTGGGTGACGGTGCAGAGTACCTGCTGGCTCCAATGCGCAAGCAAGACCTGGCAGTTGTGGACGGAGTGCTCGACACCGCGGAAGACGCGGTGAAGATGATTTTGAAAGAGGGGCCGGCGGCGGCGATGAATCGCTATAACCGGAAGGAAGACAGTGAGAAGTGACTAGTGATTAGTCGTCGCTCGAAACGCAGACTTTTTTGCTGAGAACTAGCCACTACTCACTGGCCACTGGCTTAAGGATTTGGAGAAACGAATGAATCGTACATATGAGCTGATGTTTATTGTCCGTCCGGATATGACGGAAGAGGATCTGGACAAATTGATTTCGACGCTGCAATCGGTCGTGCCCCCTACGGGCGGGTCGGTGCTGCGGGTCGACAAGATGGGCAAGCGGCGTCTTGCCTACACTGTGCGCCGGTTTCATGACGGCATCTACGTTCTCATGGTCATCGATGGCGGGGGTCCGGTCATGCACGAACTGGAGCGCCGTCTGCGCGTGACTGAGCCTGTCATCAAGTTCCTTACCGTGCGTGTGGACGAAGAGCAGAAGCGGCTGGACAAGATCAAGAAGCTGCGCGACTCGAAGAAGAAGGTGAGCGCGCAACCGGCAGCAGCGCCTGCGGAACCGGCAGCGGCTCCAGTGGCAGAAGCTCCGGCAACGGCGTAGAGAGCAGTGGTCGTTGGCTAGTGGTGAGTGGCCAGCGATCCTTTCCATCGCGAATGACACAATTTTGGCTGGTCACGAACCACTAGTCACTAGCCACTGATTTCAAGGAGAGTTATGGCTGACGAAACAAGCGCACCACAACAAGCAGCAGCACCGGCCGAGAGGCCGCGGTCGGACGGGCCACGGCCCGGCGGAGATCGTCCGCGATTTGGCGGCGGCGGACGCGGTCCTGGCGGACCTCCCCGTGAGGGCGGCGGCGGTCGGAAATTTTTCCGGCGCAAGAAAGTTTGCAAGTTCTGCACCGAGAAGATCGAAGACATCAACTACAAGGATTACCGACTGCTCGGCCAGTTCGTGGCCGAGAGCGGCAAGATCGTGCCGCGCCGTCTAACTGGCGTGTGCGCACCGCACCAGCACCGGCTGTCGTCAGCAATTAAGCAGGCGCGCAACATCGCTTTGCTGCCCTTTGCCGGGCGAGCAAGCTAAAAATCAGCTTCTAGCGCCTAGATTCTAGCCTCTGGCTAAAGCGAGGCAGAGCGTGTTGGTTGGCTAGGAGCTAGCGGCTAGAAGCCAGGAGGTATCATGGAAGTCATTCTGAAAGAAGACGTAGCGAAGTTGGGATCCCGCGGCGATGTGGTGAAGGTCGCCGAAGGATACGGGCGAAACTATCTGTTGCCGCGCAAGTTGGCCATCCAGGCCAACGAAGGCAACAAGGCCGTCATCGTGCAGATGAAGGCCGCCGCCGTGCGCCGCTCCGCCAAAGAGAAGACGCAGGCCGAGGAACTGGCCAAGCAGTTTGAGGGCGTGTCGGTAACGTTCACGCGCAAGTCGGGTGAGAACGATCAGCTCTTTGGATCGGTCACTTCGAGCGATCTTGGTGACGCGCTGACCAAGAAGGGCTTCAACGTGGATCGCCGCAAGATACAGTTGCACGAGCCTCTGAAGACCGTCGGGGAGTTCACCATCCCGGTCAAGCTGCACAAGGACGTGACCGCGCATCTGAAGGTTGTGATCGAGAAGGAAGCGGCCGCGCAGTAAATTCGGCTGTTGAGAAAAAGCCCCGCACTTCTTGCGCGGGGCTTTTTTCTCGAAACTTATCTGCTGGCGTGAATCCCCTCACGCTTGCTGTCGGAACGCTACAAGGGGCAACTGCTCCACGACGCGAGTGCGCTCTTCATCGGAGCCGGTATATCGCCAGCCAAGAAGGCGGCTGAGCACCTTCCGAACGATAGGGGTCATTATTCGATTGCGTTGCTCGTACAACCTGAGAACCTCCGCAGCTTCTGCGATGCTCAGGATGCGATGGGCTGCGTTGAAATGCTGCGTACCGATATCCACTTCGGCGGGCGACGTGGCTTCAATGTTGCGGAACCAGTCCGCATCTCGACCAAAGCCACTCATGACGACAGCCTCCGGTCCCTCCTTTCTGTAATCCAGGACCTCTAAGACAGTTTGGCGCCGCAGACCCGTTCGACGGCCGGTATGAGTGAGCAACAGAAAGCGCCGCCCGAGCAGCCATCCCAATCTCCAGCGATACAGATACACGGGCGCGTGAAGAAGGTAGAGTACAAAGCCTTTGCGCTTTCTCGAAACCATGGGAGGAAGCTACGACTAGCTTATCGTTTACTCTGCGCCGATCCAAGTGCCCCACAACCAAAGCATTTCCTCTTCCAAACGGACTGTGGAACCTGTGCCCCGTTGTTCTGTTTCCCTCTAAATCTTTTCCCGTGAATCACCTAGACTCTGCTAAAAATCCCCGTACGGCCTATAATTTCTGCTCACGGATCCGCTGATTCTCCGTCTATCCCTGTGCAAGCCCGGGAGACTTGAAAGCCGGGCAGGTATGAGGACATAGCACAAATGCCGGCCGGAGTATGGGCAATACCTTTTGCGGTTGGCGGACGGGCCCACTCGAGAGAGGGTGAGGTTACAGAGAGAGTCAGCAGTTCCGTAGTCAGAGACGACGGAACTCGGGAAAACCAGATTCGAGAGAACCAGGACCCCGCGCGGGGCCGCATGGCTGGGCAAGCACGCCGCATTGATGACACGATGTTGATCCGCGAAGCGCAGCGGGGAAACCGCGCCGCCTTCGAGGAACTCGTGCGCCATTACGACCAGCCCGTGTTGCGCCTGGCGCTGCATCTCACCGGAACTGAACACGACGCCCAGGACGTGTATCAGGATGCTTTCCTCAAAGCCTACAAAAATATTGGCAGTTTCCGGTTCGAGTGTTCCTTCTACACGTGGATTTACCGGATCGTGACCAATCTGTGCCTCGATCACTTGCGTAAGAAGACCGTACGCAAGGAAGACGCACCGGTTGCGAAAGATCCTGACGGCGGCGAGTATGACCTGCTCGACCAGGTGCCCGATGCACGGGCGGGAGCGAATCCGGAAAAGGATCTGATGCGCCGACAGTTGGGATCGCGCATCGCCGGAGCGCTGGAGAAACTGACGCCGCGCGAACGCATGGTGTTTGAGTTGAAGCATTATCACGGACTGAAATTGCGGACCGTGGGAGAGATTTTGCATACGACGGAAGAGACCGCCAAGAACACGCTCTTCCGGGCCACGCAGAAGTTGCGCGGGGCTCTGGCGGATATGAGATAGCTCTGAGTTATGAGCTGCGAGTATATGAGCGATCAACTTGGAGATTTCGGAATTGCTCGCAACTCATCGCTCAAGGCTCATAGCTCGAAGGTGCAACGATGAAATGTGAATGGGTTCGAGAAAATATCGTGCTTCAGGTTTATGGCGAACTGGCCGATGATGCACGCCATGAACTGGAGCAGCACGTGGCCCGCTGCGAAGACTGCGCAGCCGAACTGAAGGCGGAGCAGGAGTTTCATGCGCTGCTCGCGCAGGATCGCGCCGAAGATCCGACGCCGAATCTGCTCGCGTCGTCGCGTATGCGTCTACAGGAAGGGCTGGAGACGGCCCAGCAAGGCAGCTTCTGGAGCAGGCTGGCATTCGATCCGGCGAACTGGCTGCGCCAAGTAAGTTTCTCTCCCGCACTGGCCTCGGTGATTTTAGTTCTCGGATTCGCGGTTGGAGTTGGAACCACTTACAAGATTTATGGATCGCACACGACAACCGTTGCCGGCATTCCCGTAACTACGAGCAATCCAAGCAGTGCTCCTGACGAATCTTCTATCGCCGGTGTGGACTCCGTCACCCCGGTCCCCGGTACGGATCAAGTCACCATCAAATACAACACGGTTTCTACGCAGCAAACACAAGGATCGTTGAACGATCAGCAGATCCAGCAACTGCTGCTGTACGCAGCCCGCAATAACAATTCGGGAGTGCGCGTGGATTCCGTCGAATTGCTGGCGCAACGCAGCAGCGATCTGCAGGTGCGGGACGCCCTGATTTATGCTCTGCAAAACGACACGAATCCTGGAGTTCGTCTGAAGTCTCTGGACGCGCTCGGAAATTACGTCAAGACGGATACGAATGTACGCGATGCCGTGCTGCGATCGCTGGTAAACGATGACAACTCCGGAGTGCGAATCGAAGCGCTGCGGTTGATCGAGCCAGTCAAAGCCGATGGCAGCGTGCGCGGCGTGCTGATGGCGCTGGCGGCAAAGGATCAGAGCCAGTACATCAAGTCGCAAGCGCGCACGATGCTGGCGCAGCTGCCAGAGATTGATTAAGAGCGTCGACGGTACGAGATTGAGGACATTCGCGAATGAATCGCGAGAAGTGAGGTGGATAATTTGAAACGAGCGCTACAAATCGTCGGGCTGGCCGGTGTGCTGGCTCTGCTTGCGCCGCTGGCCGTGGCGCAGGAAACACATATGGCCCGCGAAGGTGGAACTTGGGGACAGGAGATCACCGGTTCGCTGGCAACGGTCAAGAACTTGAGGATCAAGGTTGACATGGGCTCCGTTCGGGTCCGGGGTGGGCAGCAACAGGGCATCAATTACGTCGTTCATACGAACTTTAAGACTTCATCCGAGCAGGAAGCCCGCCACCAGTTTGAACAGTTCAGAGTGACTGCGTACGTAAAAGGTGACACTGCCTGGATCGTTGGCGATTGGCAGGGCGGACATCAGCCCCGCCACTTTTCCGGAGAGTTTTCCATAAATGTTCCGCGCGAGATGGCGCTGGTGAAGCTCGAGACCGACGGCGGAAACGTAGATACGGAGGGCATCTCCGGCCGAGTCGAGGCTGAGAGCGGCGGTGGCAACATGAAGCTCGATGACATCGGCGGCGGTGTGAATGCCGAGACCGGCGGCGGATCGATCGACGTCGGAACCGTTGGTGGAGATATGGGCCTGCACACAGGTGGAGGCTCGATCGCGATCCGTCACGCAAACGGCAAGGTCATGGCTGAGACTGGCGGAGGCAGCATCCGAATCGAATCCTGCGCGGGAGGAGCGACGGTCGAAACCGGCGGCGGCGGCATCGAAGTGCGGCAATGCGCGGGAAAAGTAAAAGTTTCGACGGGTGGAGGCAGCATTGATCTGAGTGACCTCGGTGGCCCGGCAGAAATTGAAACCGGCGGCGGGACGATCCACCTGACTTCAGCCAAGGGCCATGTGCACGCTGAGACCGGCGGCGGTGGTATCGAGCTTTACGGAGTGCCGTCGGCCCACGCAGAAACCGGGGCAGGTGGGATCACCGTGAAGCTGGTGAATACTGGCAGTGAGCGGCATGATTCCGATCTCGAAACCGGAGCAGGCGACATCACGGTATACATCGCTTCCGACGTCGCGATCAATATTCGCGCCAGCGTTGATATGGGCAGCGGACATCGCATTACATCGGATTTTCCGGAGATCCACGTCAGCAGCGAGGGCGATCAGTGGAGCAAGACCCTGACGGCGGATGGCGCGCTGAACGGTGGAGGCCCGACGATGAAGGTGCACACGTCGAGCGGCGACATCTGCATTCGAAAAGCAAGTCGGTAAGAAACAGTGATCAGTGGATAGCGGTCAGTGGACAGCCAAAGACAGTCGAGCTGCCAGCCACTGATCACTAAGCACTGGCTACTCAAAACGAGGGACTGACAATGCGCAAACATGTTTGGACCATTCTCGCGTTGTTGCCGTTTTTGCCAGGCTCATCATACGCGGCGCAGAACTGGTCGGCGAACGGGCCAGGACAGCCGTGGGTGTTTTCCAGCGGAGACGACGGCACGACCTCCTATCTAGGCGTCGATATCGCCGACATCACCGCTGAGCGCATCAGCGCCTTGAAACTGAAAGACGAAAAGGGTGTTGAGGTCACGATGGTGGACCAGGATGCTCCCGCGGGCAAGGCTGGCATCAAGGAGCACGACGTCATCCTCACGATGAATGGAACGCCGGTGGAGAGCAAAGCGCAACTGGAGCGCATGATCCACGAGACACCGCCGGGCCGCATCGTGACGTTCGGTCTCAGCCGCGATGGCCAGCCGGTCACCGTTAAGGCTCAGCTCGCAGACAAGCGCAAAGAATTTTCGTTCGTCGGGCCCAATCCCGGTGATTTTCACGTGCAGATTCCTGAGATTCACATGCCCGAAATCGACATGCCCTCCATCAACATGGTGGTGGTGACGCAATCGGCGCGCAGCGGGCTGATGGTGGAGAACATCACTCCGCAGCTCGGCGAATTTTTCGGGGTGAAGAACGGCAATGGAGTGCTCATTCGCTCGGTAGACAAAGGCAGCCGCGCCGAGAAGGCGGGTTTCCGCGCCGGAGATGTCATCGTCAAAATCAACGACCAGCCGGTGCATGACACCAGCGACTTCTCCCATGCGGTGCGCGCGCGCAGCGGCAACTCGGTCAGCGTTGGCGTAATGCGCGACAGGAAGGAACAGAACCTGACGCTGCCGCTGCCGGCGCGCAAGGAATCCGGCGATCTTATGGAGCAGGAAAGTTTCGGCGTCGAGCCGGCGATCAGTGCCGAGTCCACGGTCGAATTGAGTAAGCTGCGTGGTGAACTGGCGCAGCTGCGGCCACAAATGGAATTAGCTGCTGAGAACTCCCGCAAGGCGGCTGCCGAACTTCGCGAAGAATTGCGCCGGGAGCAGAAGGAATTCCTGAAGCAGTCGGAAAAACAGCGGGAGCAAATCCGCAAGGACATGGAAAATCTGCGGCAACGGTTTCGTCAGATGAGCGGCGACTGGCTGTAACTTGCTCTGGAATTTCTAACGGCCGTTGGATGCCCCACTGGTGAGGCTGGGCAGGCAGACGCGGTTGCGTCCGGCCTGTTTTGCAGCGTAGAGTCCGCTATCGGCGGCTCGAATCATTTCGTCCCGCGTCTTGCCGTGCGCCGGAAACGCCGCCACGCCTGCGCTGATAGTCACCGTCCGGGGCACTCCCGGAAACTGCCACTCCGCGACCATCTTTCTCAGTTTTTCGGCGATCACCATTGCCTGTGGGCAGTTCGTCTGCGTTAGCAAAATCGCGAACTCTTCTCCGCCATACCGGCAAACTACGTCAATCTTGCGCAGTTGCTGGTGAAAAAGCGAAGAAACCTGGCGCAGCACTTCGTCGCCCAGTAGGTGTCCAAACTCGTCATTGAGCTGCTTGAACTGATCGATGTCGGCCATGATCACGGCCATGCCGGTTCCGTAGCGGCGCGCGCGCTCGATTTCCTCCATGATCCGAAGCTCGAAAAACCTACGGTTGAATATCCCTGTGAGTCCGTCGAGATAAGCCAGTTGCTTCACGCGCTGGACGTAGTGCGCATTCTGAATGGAGTTCGCGCAAATGTCGGCCACGGATTCGAGCGGCTGCAGTTCGCTTTCGCGGAAAGCATTCCGCTGCGAGCTGTGCAACGTGAGCACACCGTGTGTCTGCCCAAAGGAAATCAGCGGAATGCTCATCCGTGACCCGCACTCTCTGAAGAGACGAGGGGAGTCTGCCTCGCCGGTCATGTCTCTCTCGATAATCGTGCCACCGGTCGCGATCACCTCCGACCACGGACGCTGGCTGGCTGGAAACCGACCCCCTTCAGGAAAGTTGGGAGTCAGCGCGCCGTGGTGCGCGCGCATGACCAAGTGGTCATCTTCCCGCAAACAAAGAGAGACATGGGAAACCTGGAATGCCTGCTGAATTACGGAACACGCGCGAGCCAGCAGATCCTCGAGTTCCATCACTGCGGTGCTCTGCTGTGCGATTGCGTTGATGGCCTGAAGCTGGCGCGCGCGCTGGCGCTCCAGTGAGTACAGGCGCGCATTCTGCAGAGCGAGCGCAGCCTGCGTCGAGAAGAGCGTCAACAGCTCAATCGTTTCTTCGTCGAAGTGGCTCAGCCGGTCGCTCTGGCAATCGAGGACTCCGATGACCTCATCCCGCACAAGGAGAGGAATGGCCAACTCGGATCGGGTGGACTGCGCCGCGCAAATATACCGCGGATCCTTACTTGTATCGGGAGCATGGACGGGTCTCTTCGTAGCGACTGCGGCGCCGCTAATCCCGTCGTGAATGCCGAGCCGAATGTTGTCTTTACCCGTGTCCCAGCCGATCTGCGAGCGGACGAACAGCTGCTTCGCCTCCTTGTCGATCAACAAGATGGCGACATTCGGCAAGTGAAAATGATCACGGGCGATGGCGAGAATCCGCTGCAGCACCTCGTCCGAATCAAAGGTCGAGAGCACAGCCTGGCCTGCCTCGTACAAAACGGCCATTTTCGGCATTCAAACGGATTCTACCCTCGCGATAGGTAACCACCGACGTTCCGAAAGTAACTGGATTCTGCGAAAAGATGAGGGAGATTTCGGCTAACGCCATTTTCGGGCGGTCCGGATCAAGCCGTAGGCTACCAGGCAGAACCAGAAATCCAAGGCTGTGCCCAAGTCGATCCGAAAAGGATGGTGGCGGGCGACCGGAGGAAGCGAAGGTAACAGAAGGAAATACACGATATTCCCCAGAACAATGGCCAGCAGCGCCTGGAGGAAGTTCGCGAACACTGATGGTTTAGACACCACAGGCGCTCCTCCGGACCCGGAAACCCGAGCAGTCATTTCGAATTGGGACGGAAAGCGCGCTCAGAGATGCATTTGCGATCATGGCTAACGAGCGGTGGCCGACTCGCTCCTGCTATTCTTTGGTGCTCCGTTCTTTCTCTGGGTTGCGAAGGGATGGTTCCCCGGATTCCTCACGCATGCTTGAACTCTCCACGCCCGTGAAATATGTGAAGGGCGTCGGTCCGCGCATTGCCGAAGCGCTAGCCGGCAAGGGGATTCATACCGTTGGCGACCTGCTCCATTATCTTCCTTTCCGCTATGAAGATCGGCTCAACCCACGGGGCATTGCCGAGCTGCGGGCCGGAGAAATGGCCACGATCGTAGGGGAGGTACGCAACTCCGGTCTGTTTCGAACCCGCAGCATGCCGATTTTCCAACTCACCGTCGGGCAGGGCCGTGCGAAGCTGCGTTGCCTCTGGTTCAACGCGACATATCTTCAGGACAAGTTCGTCCCCGGGCAGATGATCGCGCTCTACGGGAAGGTCGAAGAAGACCAGCGCAGCCGCGAGTTGCAGATCATCCAACCGCAGTTCGAAATACTGGGCGAGCCAGGGGACGGAGGCAACAACGGCGCCGAGAAAAAGGCCGCCGAATCGCTGGAGATCGGCCGCATCGTCCCGATTTATGAAGCCACAGGAAGGCTGACTTCGAAATGGTTCCGGAGGATCATCCGCACCGCGCTCGACAATCTGACCCCCGATCTGCCCGAGGCCATTCCCGCCGCCGTTCGCGCTCATCTCGGATTGATCTCACCGCGGGCTGCGCTCTGGAATGTGCACTGGCCCGAGCCGGGCGAGAGCTTCGAAGCCTTGCAAACGTCGCGCACCCCGGCGCACATCCGCATGATTTTTGATGAGCTGTTTTTCGTCGAGCTGGGGCTGGAATTGAAACGGCGCCAGCAAAAGGCCCAGACCGGGATCGCATTTCGATTGGACGACCGGGTGCGGGCGGCAATCAAGAAGGTCCTTCCGTTTCATCCCACGTCCGCCCAGAAGCGCGTGCTGAAACAGATCGCCGCGGACATGGAGAAGCCTTATCCCATGCGGCGTTTGCTGCAGGGCGACGTCGGCTCGGGCAAGACCATCGTAGCTTTTGAAGCCGCCATCATTGCTATCGAGAACGGGTGCCAGGTGGCCTTGATGGCGCCCACCGAAATTCTCGCGCAGCAGCATTATTTTTCCGCGCGAAGGATCCTGGAGAATGCGGGATATCGAATCGTTCTTCTGACAGGATCGCTCGAGTCCGACCGCAAGCGAGAGATCCGCCGGCACATCGCTCAAGGCAGCGCCCAGCTTGTCATCGGGACGCATGCCTTGCTGGAAGAAAAAGTTGAGTTCGCGAAGCCGGGGCTCGTAATTGTGGATGAACAGCACCGATTCGGAGTGATGCAGCGCCTGAAGCTGATGAAGAAGTCGGGCGATGACGTCAATGCGACGGCGGCCGCTCGTCCATCCGACCAGAGCTCGTCCGGTGCCGTGGCCGAGCCTGACGTTCTCGTCATGACCGCTACGCCGATCCCTCGAACCCTCGCTCTGACCCTCTATGGCGATCTCGACCTGAGCGTGCTCGACGAACTGCCGCCGGGACGCACGCCCATCATCACCCGCTGCGTTGCAGACGATCAGTCTCCGAAAGTCTGGGACTTCGTGCGCAAACAGGTAGAGGCCGGGCATCAGGCATACGTCGTCTATCCTGTGATCGCGGAGAACGAAGAGAGCGAGTTGAAGGCTGCGATCAAGATGTACCGCGAACTAAGCGGAAAGATTTTCGCCGACCTGAAAGTGGGACTGCTCCACGGCCGTCTCGACGCAGATCTGAAAGACCAAGTCATGCGCATGTTCCAGAAAGGCGAACTGCAGATTCTTGTAGCCACGACCGTGATCGAAGTCGGTGTCGACGTGCCCAACGCCACGATGATGGTGATCGAGCACGCCGAACGTTTTGGACTGGCGCAACTGCACCAACTGCGCGGACGCATCGGGCGCGGGGCGGCCAAGTCCTATTGTGTGTTGATGACTGGCGGCAAGATATCCGAGGACGGCCAGAAACGCCTTGACGCCATGACCCGAACCAATGACGGCTTTGAAATCGCCCAACTCGATCTGGAACTGCGTGGGCCGGGAGAATTTTTTGGTACGCGCCAAGCGGGGCTGCCGAGCTTTCGCGTCGCCAATATCATTCGCGACGCACAATTGCTCGAAGCCGCGAAGCACGAAGCCATAGCAGTTCTCGCCGGCCCGAATTCAGAGATCTCGGCGGAAGAAATCAGCCGGGCTCTAGTACAGATGCGGGCGCGCTGGCAGCATACGTACGGACTGGTTGAAGTGGGGTGAGGGTTTCTACTTCCGGTTTGCCAATAACTCGGGTGTTTCAAGAGACGTCATGCTTCTCGGGGCGCCACGAGCTGATCACTCCAAATCGAGCGATCAGGAACTGCGAGCTGCTCGTGATTGGATGAAGGCTATTCCTTGGGAAGATCGATCATGACGACCTGCGAGTTTTCACGTAAGCGGTCGAAGACGATTTGTTTTCCATCGCTTGTGATGTCAAAGGTCCGCATGGCGGCACTGTTTTGCAGCCGGGTGAGTAGGCGCGATTTCATTGATGCGAGATCGAGTAGCCAGAAGTCCTGTGATACGAGCAATCCCCCCATGTAGATCAGGCTCTTGCCATCAGGCAAGAAGCGGACGCGCTCGCCCAAGCGCCGCAAGATGATCTCGGGCAATTTGACGCTGGTTCCGTCCGGCCGTACGGCCAGAAGCGGAGCGAAGGTGCGCACATTGGTACCCGCATATACGATCAGGCTTCCATCCGGCGACCAGATTGGATTGAGTGCTTCCCCGGTGACCAAGCGGACTGGCGATCCGCCATCCAGCGGGATCTTGAAAAGCCCGGGACCGGTGGCATCGCTGCCACCCGTGACGATCCATCTGCCATCCGGCGACCAGCAGCTCGAACCCTGGGCGACAATTCCCTCTGCAATGGGCTGGAGCTCGGCGCCGTCCGAAGAGAGGACATGTAGTTGTCGTTTCCCGTCCCGGCGCAGCACAATGGCCACGCGACCCCCATCCAGCGAAACAGCGGGCGTCTCCAGCAGCGCACCATCAACACCCTTCCAGACCTCAGTCACCTGCCCGTCCCGAAGGCGCCATAGTCCATCGCCCGTCCCCAGGGAGGATAAATAGAACAGAGACGAGCCGTTAAAACGAGGTGCCAGCGCGCGCAGAGTGGGCACTGTAAACGGTTTCACGTCGCCTTCTTCAGCGACACGATCGAGAATCGGAACAGTCCAAAGCCCCGCGATGGGATTGCTGATGGTGGCCACCAGCTTACGGCCGTCCGAAGTGGCTTGCAGGGACGTATATTGCTCGAGACCGACGCTGGCGCGCCGCGATTCCCTGCGTTTCAGATCAAACGCCCACAGCCACGGTCCGGAACCGTCCTCGTCCCGCGCCACGTAGAACACCGTGCGGTTGCCGACCGGCGTAGGATAAGCGACGTCTGTATTGCGTTGCGTGAGGCGTTCTAGGTTCCCGCCGGCTGGGTCGATGCGCCATAAATCCATTTCCCCCGTTGCCGGCGTCCCATGCGAGAAATAGATCCAATGGCCGTCCGGCGACCAAACTGGAAAATGGTTATGAAGTCCCGGCCGGTCCTGTAGTATCTGCCGAGCATTGGCGCCAGAGCGGTCCGCCACGAACATAGGGTCGCCTTTAGCGAAGGTATGGTAGACAATCCGTTCGCCGTCCGGTGACCAAGCCAGGTTGACGACCTCCTCGCTCAGGAAATTACGCGGCGTACCTCCCGTCAGGAGCATCAGCCGCAGCCGCATACCCACATCACCGCCGCCGATCCAAATTTCCGAGCCGTCGCCCGAAAAACCCACACTTCGCAGGGGCCCAGGTAAAGGGCCCGCCTTTCCCTGCGTCAGATTTGTCACATGTCCGGTACCCACCTGGGTCAACCATACATCGAAGGGGCCGTCATGATCGGAAACAAAAGCCACGAACCTGCCATCCGGCGAGATCGCCGCTTCCACGCTCTTGAGGTCGGTCACGCGTGTGAAATGCGATTTTTCGAGCGGGTTGGCCGGTGCAGCCGCCGGCCGAGAAATTTCCCAGACCGCAGTTCCCATCAGCAGTGCAGCGGCTATGACCCACGGAAGCCACGCTCGCCTTGACTTTGGCTGCGGCACTCTCTTCGCGGTCGGCATTCCGGCCGAAGCTCCGCTCAGCGATTCGATGGCAAACGCCAGATCACTGGCCGACTGAAATCGTCGCTCGACATTCTTTTCCAGACATCGCGCGAGAATCCGTTGCAGTTCCGGCGGACCTTGCCAGCCAGCATCGTTCAGCGCCTGTGGCTCTTCGCGCAAAATTGCGGTCATCGTTTCGGCGGATGTCTCGCGTTTGAAAGCGCGTTTGCCGGCGAGCATCTCGTACAACACTGCACCGAAACTGAAAATGTCCGATCGCGAGTCGATCGGTTCGCCCCGCACCTGCTCTGGCGACATGTAGCCGACAGTCCCCATCACCATACCCGGCAAAGTCGCCGGACTCGTGAGCGTCACTGCCGTTTCGTGGTTTTCCTCCGGCCGAACCAGCTTCGCCAGCCCGAAATCCAGCACTTTAATCCGTCCGTCACGAGTGACAAACACGTTCTCAGGTTTCAAATCCCGGTGCACGATTCCCTTCTCATGAGCCGCAGTCAGTCCCTGCGCGATCCCGAGCGCGTATTCGATCGCGCGCCGCACCGATAGCAGCCCTGATACGAGCTTCTCCCGCAGGGTTTGTCCTTCAAGAAATTCGCTGACCAGAAACGGCGCACCGCCGTGCACACCAATGTCATGGATTCCCAGGATGTTCGGATGGTTCAGTGCCGCAATCGTGCGCGCTTCTTGTTCGAAACGCCGCAGCCGGTCGGCATCCTGAGCTAGCGCCTCTGGCAGCACTTTGATCGCGACATCACGACCGAGCCGGGTGTCGCGTGCGCGGTACACCTCGCCCATGCCGCCGGCTCCCACCGGCGATACAATTTCGTACGGCCCGAGTTTTGTACCAGGGGTAAGCGCCATCGATGCGCGCAATTATAGCCCGTGGGCATTTGCGGAGGATGCGCACCGATACCGGACGGTTGTTCGGCTAATCGGATGTTGAACTCACTGGCAGAGCACTGCGTCCGTAGCCATGATCAGAACTGATAGAATCGAAAGGATGGCCGGTGTTTCCCAACTGATTCAGATTGAGCTGGGCCCGCCCGTGCGCGCACCCAAGCCGCAGTGGCTGCGGGCAAAAGCGCCGGTGGGCGAGAACTTCCACAATCTGAAGAAACTTGCCCGCGGGCTGGGCTTGCACACCGTCTGCGAGTCGGCGCAGTGTCCGAACATCGGCGAGTGCTGGAATCATAAAACCGCTACATTCATGCTGTTGGGCGACATCTGCACGCGGCGCTGCGGATTCTGTGCGGTGCCGAAGGGACGCCCCGAGCCAATCGATTGGGCCGAACCGCAACGGGTCGCGGAAGCCGTCGCGACTTTGGGCCTGAAGCATGCTGTCGTCACCAGCGTGAATCGTGACGACGACAACATCGGGAGCGCCCGCGTTTTCGCAGAGACGATCCGCGCCATCCGCGAACTGACTCCCGATTGCCGCATCGAAGTCCTCATTCCGGATTTCCAGGGTCTGGAAGAGGCCCTCCGCATTGTGCTCGACGCACATCCTGACGTACTCAACCACAACACCGAGACCGTCCCGCGACTTTACCGCGCAGTTCGCTCTGGAGCCCGCTACCAGCGCACGCTTGCGCTTCTCGAGAATGCGAAGAAATTCTCTCCGGGGATGGTGACCAAGAGTGGCGTGATGGTTGGCCTTGGAGAGTCGAGCAAAGAACTAATTGAAGTTTTCCGCGATCTCGGTACGCGCGGCGTCGACATTCTCACCGTTGGCCAGTACCTGCGACCATCGAAGGATCATCTGCCAATCGCGCGCTTCTATGAGCCGCAGGAGTTTACTTATCTTCGGAATGAGGCTCTGCGCTTCGGTTTCCGCCATGTCGAATCCGGACCGATGGTTCGGTCCAGCTATCACGCGCACGAGCATGCCGATGCCGCTGCCAACCCTCGGGCGGTGACATAGCTTGCGGCGGACGGGTTTTCCCGCCCGCGTTCCTCCTCCGAAGAAGACGGTTCCCAGCGTTAGTATCTCCATCGAGCAACTAGGCAAAATGAGGCCGCCGCAGCAATGGTGACCTTACTGTTGCTGGTCCTAGGATTTCTGGCCGGCTTGCTGGGCGCGCTCACAGGAATCGGAGGAGGTGTAATACTCACGCCGATTCTAGCGCTGCACTTCGGCATCCCCATCCGCGAAGCGATCGGGACGAGCCTGGTCGCCGTGATCACCACGTCAGCGGCCAGTTCGTCCGTTCACCTGCAACGCCACACCACGGACATTCGCTTGGGAATGACTCTGGAACTGGCGACCGCTCTGGGCGCTGCGGTCATGGCGTACCTTGTCGGCTATTTCAACCGCAATGCGCTGGAAGGGCTATTCGCCGCATTCCTCCTCTACAGCGCGATCACGATCCTGAGCAAGCGCGGCAAAGTTAAAGATGAAGACAATTCATCACCAGGAATTAATGGCGAGGTCGTGATCCCCCCGTATGAACCGAAGCGCTACCCGCTAGGGCTGTGCGCGTCGCTGGTTGCAGGTGCGCTCTCTGGCCTGCTGGGCATCGGCGGCGGTCCGATCAAAGTGCCGGTGATGTACATCTTCATGAACGTGCCGCTGATGGTAGCAACGGCAACTTCCAACTTCATGATCGGCGTGACCGCAGCGGCGAGTGCGATCGTCTATTACCGCCGCGGCGACATCGTGCCTGAAATCGCTGCGCCGCTCGCCGCAGGTGTCTTCGTGGGGTCTCTTCTCGGCGCCCGCCTGGCACCGCGCATTCACACCAAGGTCGTCGTTTATCTGCTTGTTGGAGTGATGCTCTATCTCGCGGGCAACTTGATCATTCATCTGGCGAAGGGAGCGGTGTGAGCCAACTCAGAGAACCTGCCTTCGACCGAATCGTCGCCATCGTGCTCCGTACCGGTGCTTTCGCGTGTTTCTTTGTTATGCTGGCGGGACTCGTGACGGGAGTGTTCCTCCACGGTCCCATCCCCGGGGATATTGAACGAGCTGGCGTTCTCCTGATGCTGTCCACTCCGGTTGTTCGCGTGATCGTCGCCTGCTTCCTCTTCTTTCGCGAAAAAGATATGAAGTATGGATGGATTTCTCTGGGTGTGCTCGTCATTCTGATGCTGGGAGCCGTCTTCGGAATCGGCGAACACTGATTCCGGATAGATCATTCAATAATTCTTTTCGAGGTATTCCCTCAGACGGCTAGCCCTGAAGCTTGCATCTCCCGTTTCGATTTGCAAAAGCAACTGCGCTGCGCTTAATTGGTTGCGGAAGTCGAGCGCTGCTGAGGTATCCGGATTGGCGACGGACTGCAAGTTCTTGTGGATTTGCCCACTCTCAGCCTGAAGTGATTTGAGCTTGGCTTCCTGAACTACGACGCTATCGAGCAACTGCTGGCGCAGGACCTCCATGTTGCGGACCACATCGCCCTCTTGCAATTTCTTCCATTCTCCGTAAGAATCCGCTGCGCGATCCAGGTGCTTGTCGATGGCGCGACTGGCAAGGTTGTAGTTAACGGAGACGGCTCCGTAAGGCTGCGCGCCATAGGCGACTGGATTCACCTGCTGGTGCACGCCCACGGAGAGAGCTACGTCCCAATTGTTCTGGCGGTTGAGCCTGTCGAGTGCTTTTTGCTGACTGGCTTCGCCGTTCTGTTTCTCCGAGACGAGCTCTTTGAGAGGTTTATCGCTCAGAGGCGGGATGTAGATCGCGGCGATTTTCGATTGCGTGTCGGCGCGATCGGCTTCCAGCTTGATCTTCGTTGTCTGCAGCGAGAAAAGCATAAGGCGCGTCGCAGTTTGCGCTTCCACCATTTTCGAAGTCGTGGCCATCAGTTCGTCCAGCGATTTCGCGGCCTGCTCGATCAGTGCGAGCCGATGATTCAAAGCTTCTCTTTCCAAACTGGACAACGCATACTGAACATCCTGCTGTGCCGCGGTGGTTGCTTTGTAGAGCTCGCAATTCCTGCGCGCGACGGCCATGGTCAGGCCACCTTTCCGAAAGTCGGAGAGACCGAGCGACGCGCCGCCAACGAGTTGCAGGGGCAAACCGGTTTCGGGCTGCGTGAAGCCTCCAGAGGCAATCGGAGTCCGCAACAGGTCGCGCTGAGCCTGGGCCTGCTCCATCACATAAGAGCAATAAGCCAGCTGATCGGTCAGGTCCTCTGCCCATGCTGTACTTGCCACGAAGAGGGCGGACGCCATCACCAACTTCCAGTGATTCAGAAACATTCTTTTTCTCCTTCGGCGGGGCTATATGGCTCAAAACAGCACTGGCTTGCTGCCCAGGAACACGGTCTTGGATTTCGCGGAATCGGCGTGGTCCAGATTCATCTGGATCAGGAAGCCGCGAATCTGCGTCTTGAAGATGGGGTGGATGGCTTGCTCTTCGCCGGGAAATATCTGCTTCACCGTCCCGACCTTCCGACAGGCAATCATGTTCAGATAGCAGTCGTAAACGGAGCTTCCGGCCGTCGCATGTGCTTGGTTGTCGTATGGAACGAACGCAAAGTAGAGCGTTTGGCCGCCCGCGGCATTCAGGTAATACGGATTTTGCTTGGCGGTAACAATCGCCTCTCGTAAGCGATCGATCTGGCGGGACTCTTCCTGCAGCTGCTTCTCTGCAACGTTGATGGCTACGTCGAGTTGGGCGACCTCGGAGCGTAACTCGGCCTGCTTCACCAGCACGTTGAGCGAACTGGTGCCGGTCGTAGTCTTATCGAGAACGCTGTCGGTGAGCAGGACTTCGGCAATCTTGCTGTCGGTGTAGGCTCCCTTTGCCTGGTTGAGGGCGGCGAGCTGGGTCGCGGCATCGCCCTGTGTGATCAATCCGGTGGCAAGATCTTTGTTAATGTTCGACTCCACCTGGTTCAGCTGGGCCAGCACCGTTTGCGTTTTCTGGTTGTCGGCAAGCTTCTGCTTGTCGAGGGTTGCGAGCTCGGGCCCGGCCGTGAGGTTGTGGGTCTGCTCGCGCGCGATCGCGGTCTGCAGCTGCGGTTCTAGAGCCAGCAAAGCAGCGCGGTGTTTTTTCATCTCGGCTACGCCACTATTCAATTTATTGGTGTCGACCTTCAAATCTTCGATGGTCTGCTGGCTCGTCACCAGCTTTTCGCGGAAGTCGAGGCTCTTCTCGTCGGCAGCCGAGAGAATCACCGGCGCGGCCCATGAAGTGTTAACCGCATAGAAGCCCATGACCCAGGCGTACGCGAAGATGCCAATCAGCACGAGATACAGCACCGTGATAGCGAAAATTCGATACAGCGTAAGGATGAGTTTGTAGTGCAGCGCTTGTAGCGTCTGCACAGGCGGTCCTTTCCTCGTCTCGGTATGAGGCGGAATCGATTTGGGTTCGGGCGGGAGCGTGTCAACTGGTGGCGTTGCCAAGAGGCACCTCTTGTTGTTCGATAGTTCGAGTGCCCCAGTCCGCGGAATCCATCGTGCAAAGGGCCAGGGGCGTCAGGAACAGGCTGCTGACGAACGACCAAGCTACGTAGGCGGCGAAGGCCAGAGGATGGGTGATCGCCTCTTTCGCACTGTATCGCTTGATCACCCAACTCAGAACTGCCCCAATTCCAAGCGCCGTCAGAAGAGGCACGGGGCCAGTCCACGCCAGCGGATCCTGGGTAAGCATCGTCACCAGAACCAGCAGTCCAACCAGCGCTCCGACCGGGGTCAAGACCAGAGTGAGCACAGTGTTCGGGTGCAGTTTCCAGACATGTTGCGGCAGAGTCTTGAGCGTGTAGACGAAGTCCCGCACAATACTCCGCCGCCAGCGCAATTGCTGCTTAAAGAGAACGGACAGCGTGTTGGGCACGGTAGTCCAGCAGAGCGCGTCATTGTTGATGTAGGTTCCGTAACCGCGCAGCAGGGTCTGGTGAGTCAGAAACCGGTCTTCGCCTTGATTTACCGGAATGCCGAACCAGTGTCGGGCGCGGATTGCCGGCTCGATTTCGAGCAACAACTCGCGCCGGATCGCGAATAGACAGCCGCTAATGCAGCACACACTGCGGGTCCAGTTCTCCGGGATCTTATAGAGCTGGAACGCGGAATAATAAATAATCGTCTGAATGGCAGTGATGATGCTCTCGTTCGGATTCCTGACCCCGACCCGCCCACCCACCGAACCCATGCGCGGTTCGGCGAAGCAGGCGGTCAATTCGCGGATAGCATTGGGGTGGAAGATGCAATCCGAATCGATGGAAATGATGACTTCTGCCGTGGAATGTTGAAGCGCATTGCAAACCGAGCGCGCCTTGCCGCTGTTGACGGCATTTCGCCCGGTCCTGATCCGGATGTTGGTGAAGTCACGTTGAGCTTTGAGCATCCATTCGTAGCTGTCGTCAGCAGAACAGTCGTCTTGCGCGATGACTTCAAACTTGGAGTTCGGATAATTGCTCTTGCTGATGCTTTCGATGGTTTCATACACCGTCTTGCCCTCGTTGTAACAGGGCATCAACACGCTGACGGTTGGCTCGTAGCTGTAATCCTTTTTGGCCCTCACACCGGGGAAGGAAAACCTCATGATGATCCCCATGAGGTACTTCACCACAGAGATCAGCAGGCAGAGAACCAGTATCAGCCAGAGAAGAATGGGGGCCATGTACGCCGCGCCTCCGGAATTCGCACAATATCACATCCGGGATGGCGCCTGAATTCAGGAAATAACACGTGATCCAGCGTAGACAAGGCAATCATGTGCCCATAAAGGGCGGGGATAATGATCAGAAGATGTGCAGCTTGATGCTCAGATACTTCTTCGGGTTCTCGCGGATTCCTTTCACCAACGCCTTGGTCTCGGTCAACATATCGTTGGCATTGTTGTAGAGCGTATCGTCTTTGAAGAGCTTGCCAGCCGACCCCTGGCCGGCTTCGAGTTCGGTGGTGAGTTCCGACAGCTTGGTGATGGTCGTGTCCAGCTTCTTCGCCAGTTCCTCGTCCTTGGTCAGCTTGCCAAGCGTTCCCTTACCTGCATTGATGTCGTCGGTGACCTTCTTCAGGTTGGCGATCGTGTCGTTTGCGTTGTTATAGAGAGAGGGATCTTTCAGGAACTTTCCCGCCGTGCCCTTGCCTTGCTGCATGTCATCGATCACGCTGTTCATCTTGTCGAGCGTGGAGATGAACTTGTCATAAGCATCGTTGCGGCTGATGAGAGCGCCGAGACTTCCCTGGCCACTTCCCACTTCTGAGACGATCTTCTGGAAATCGGCAATCGTGGCCGAGAAACGGTTGTACAGCGTCGGGTCGTAAATCAGTTTGCCAAGAGATCCCTTGCCGCTTTCGGCGAAGGCCAGGATGCGGTCGGCGCGTTTCAATAACGCGTCCATGTTTTGCAGCGTGCTTTGGCTGGCCCGAACCACTTGGTTGAAATCGGGATGCACCTGGGTGGGCAGCGTGTCCCCATCGTGCACATCTCCCGCCACAGCCTGCGAGCTGTCGATGTCCAGATAAGTTTCGCCCAACACTCCGGCGGTCTCGAGCGAGGTCACCGAGTCCCGGCGCAGGGCGTACCCATATTGTGTGCTCACTTTCATCATCACTTCGACGGGCGTCAGACGCTTATCTGCCATGTTGACGATGCTGATATGCGTCACGTTGCCGATGTCGACACCGCTTAACCGCACGGGGGCGCCGACGCGCAATCCTTCGGCGTTGTCGAAGTAGGATTTGAGCGTGATACGAGGAGTGAAGAGGCCCGCCGTGCCGGACATGAGGAACAGGAGGAATCCGAGCGTCAGACTGGCGACGATCACCGTGATCCCAACGCGAAGTTGCGACCACTTGAGCTGCTTCTGGCTAGGCAAATGATTTCCTCAAGACGCCAGTTGGGATGTGTTGCCCCGGCCGCGGCAACAGCTCAGATCGCTGCCGGTTTTCTACCCCGCGCCCCATCGTTGCATGATAACAAAATCAGGGCCGTGCCTACGTCCGATGACGCAACATAGGCATCGTCAGCAGAGCTAACAGGTATGCGGCGGCTCCGCACGCCAGGGTGATGGTCAATCCGAACTGGATGGCAATCACCATCGCCAATACCGATCCCAACACGCTGGCTGCGGCATTCATCGCCCACGCCCACTCCACGGCGTTGTCCGATGCTCCCTGGCCGGACGGAAACTCTGGCGCCGGAGATGCCGCCAGGGCGCGAAGCCCGGTAGGGAAAGGCATTCCCATGACGAATCCCAGCGGGATCAGGAGAACTCCGCTGACTAGCAGGCGGTAGTCGAAACTCATGCCCACCAGGGTTGCGAGCCGGTTCGGAAGGAAGAGCACATCGGCCACTAGC
Source organism: uncultured Acidobacteriota bacterium (assembly GCA_963793945.1). GTDB lineage: Bacteria > Acidobacteriota > Terriglobia > Terriglobales > Acidobacteriaceae > Sulfotelmatobacter. Next base: position 194,123 of record CAWCCE010000020.1, read on the forward strand.
GTGAGAATGACGAGTGCCAGCGGGACCCAGCCCGTCTCCGGCCGTGGCAGCCAAAGCCGGGAGAGCAGGCTGCCAGCGCCGCTCGACAGCATCAGCAGGAAAATAACCACGGTCAGGGCGTATGTCGGATGGCCCAAGAAAAGCACGAAGCGCTGGATAAACGCGATCTCGACCAGGATGTAGCCAAGTCCTACGGCGACGAAATAGAGCAGGCAAAGGGGGGATTTGCGAGACTGGTTGCTTCGCAAAGCCAGCGGCAGAATTAGAAATACGAGCACTGCGACGATCGAGATAACAAGCACCAGTAGTAGAACCAGTACGCCGAGGTTGACTTTCCAGTCGATCCCCTGGCGCAATCCCTTTTCGCCAAGTATCTGTCCGGCTTTGAGAGTAAAGAAAAAGAACGGCGCGTTATCGTTCACCGGCGCGACGTTATACGCGTAGGTCTTCGCGAAGCCATACGGATCGTTGCTGGCAATCAGTTCCGAGAACGGATCGTGCCCTGGCTCCGAAGGGAGATAAATCGGCTCCAGTTCCGAATAGCGATCGAAATGCTTGTTCACCGCCGCTTCTTCTTCTGCCGTGAATGCAGTTTTCTTCGCCAGCACGATCACCGGGATGCCGTCTTCATCGAGCGATCCTTGGGAGGCGACAATGAAGTTGCGCGCAGGATTCGCGACGCCGAGACGGTGCAGAGCATCCATCGCCACTGCGACTACGCGCAACGCTTCACGCGGCTCTCGGAATTCCCAGCGCGTAATCGCGATCATGCCTTCCGGCTTGAGGTGATCGAAATATTCGCGGAAGGCGTCAACCGTATACAGATTATTTTCGCTGAGCGCGAAGGCGCCGGCCGCAGTCGAAGCCCACGTGTCCACGAGTGTCATCTGCACGACGTCGAAATGCTGTGGCGTCGAGCGCAGGAACGAACGGCCGTCGGTGACGTGGATGTGAACGTCGGGACGATCATAGAGATGCTGCGCATAATCCGCGTACCGACTGCGCATGATCGTGGTGGCGATGATGGGATTGATTTCGATTCCGGTGACGCTGGGGCTGCCGTTGGCCACGGCTCGCAATACATCCACGCCACCGCCCGGACCGATGATGGCGAAATCTCCGTGCGGGCGCAAAACGTTGGCCAGCGCCGGCGGAGCTGCCATTAGATTGTGCTCCCACACCGTGCCCTGCCAGTGCGAGAGGTCGGCGTTCATGATGTAAGTCGAAGCGTCGGCGTCGATGACAATCGCCTTCGCTTGTCCTTGTCGATCCACTTCCACCCGCGAGAGGGCGTTCCAACGCGCAAACTCAACCCACTCCGGGTTGCGAAACATTCCTTTCGCATAAACGATATCGATCAGGCGACCGGAATGATTCGCCGCGATCAACGCGGCGAGCACCAGCGCCAGGAAACCCGCGTACTTGCCGACGGTGACAGTCTCGGCCCAAAGGATGGCCGCAAGAGCTAAAGAAATCCCGGCGGCGAGGATCGTATTCGGTCCGCCCAGCCAGTTCAGCAGTGGGACGACCGCGAGGCAGGCCAGTGCTCCGCCGCACAAATCGGCTCCATAGAGCCGCGGAATGCGGCTGGTTTCGCGAGCGAACACGATCGAGAAGAGCAATCCAGTAAGGAAGAACGGCACGGCAGCGGCCAGATAAATCGTAGTGAGCCGCACGAAGTTCATCACTGACACGTCGAGCGCGACTCGCGCGTGCAGCACAATCTCCAGCACGATGAAAATCACGACGCCATTCGCCAGGCAGAGTCGGGTGGCGATCGGTCGTGTCTCAAAATTCGCGAAGCGACTCTTTAGCAAGTAGGCAAACACTCCGCCGGCCCCGAGTCCCAGCAACGCGATCGAAATGGCGAGAAACGCGAAGTGATAGAAGAGAACGACCGAGAACAGGCGAGTGAGCGCAAGCTCCAGCAGCAAGGTCGAAAAGCTGGTGAGCGCGAGCGCCGCCAGCAGCGTAGATTCTGGGATTTCCGCCCTGCGCGCGGCAACAGGCGTGGGAGCAATCGCAGCCATAATGGGATCGAAGGCGACAGTCTAGCAGATGGCCGTCGAAGAATTAGGCAGGCACACCGCGAAGGATGAGGCCCGCGAAAGGTTTTCCTTCGTGAACCTTCGTGACCTTGGTGGTGAATGTTTTTGACCTTCAATGGCCAAGAACGTTCTAACTTTCTAAAATGACCTGCGCGATGGCTTGTTCGAAAGTGTGCGAGATCGACAGCGCGGCATTCTTCACGCCCAGCTTGGCGGCAAACTCGCTGGCCTTGCCATGAAATGTCATTGTCGGACGTCCCCCAGGCATGCGTGTGACCTCACAATCCCGCCAGCGCACGCCATAATTCCATCCCGTACCAAGCGCCTTCATTGCGGCTTCTTTCGCCGCGAAGCGTGCCGCATAACGCTCGTAGCGATTCGCCTTTGAATCGCAATAGCGTATCTCCCCCGGCGTATAAATGCGATCGAGGAAGCGCTGCCCGAATCGTTCGATGGACCGGCGAATGCGGGGCACCTCGGCGATGTCGATTCCTGTGCCTACAATCATTTCGTCCTCGGCCCTGAATCTTACAGCAAGCGGTCGCCGCGATAGACCAAGCGCTCATCGACCATGCGAGCCTCGGCGGTGATCCTATGCGGTTTCAACGGCCCGGTGCCGTCGATGTGCAGCACTTCATGTCCATGGGAGGCGAGCCAGTCAGAAACCAACCGGCGATGACATTGGAAGTAAGAACGTTCCGCGCACATATACGCCGTGCGAGATTGCCCGGCCAGCCCGATCAACTCCGACGCGGCCTGCTCAAATTCCGGCGTCAGCATGTAGTCGGCATAGTTCCGAAAACTTTGATTCCGCAAAGCGATGTTGGGCGACTCATCAAGGGTCTTCTTGCGATATCCCCCAAGCGCCTTCATCCAGACGTAGCGAATTCCGGCCGCGGGCAAAGTCTCTTCCAAAGAAGGACGATTGAACTGCGGCAGGCGACGCGACATTGGGAAGGCTCGGATGTCGACAAGAGTCTCGATCCGGTGCGCTTGCAACGCGGAGATCAACTCATCCAATGTCCGCGTGGAATGCCCGATAGTGTAGACAGTGGCCAACAGGACTTCGATGCAAAAGGGGTGCTATCCGATGCGGGGACTATCCGATGTGGGGCTATCGATACGATGGAGCGCGGCCGCGATCAGCGGTTCTTCGTCCGGGAAAACAGTCCGCAGGTCCAGCAAGACTCGTCCGTCTTCCACGCGGGCAATGATCGGTGGATCGGATGCGCGAAGGCGTGCAGCAAGTTCATCCGCGCTGACGCCGTCCCGACTCAAGGCTAGCAACCGGGTCGGCAATCCTGATGACGGTGCCGCTCCACCGCCGACGACAGATTCACCGTCGATGATTTCGACGTTGAATTTCTCCGACCGGACTTGTGCTGCCAGCTTCTCCGTGCGCCTGCCGATCTCTTCCTTCGTCAAACTCATCATCTTCAGAGTTGGGATCGAGTCGTAGTCGCGCTTGACGTACAGAAGCAGCGTCGCTTCGAGCGCGGCATAAGTAAACTTGTCCACTCTGAGCGCGCGGAAGAGAGAATTCGCCCGCATCCTCACGATCAGATCGGAACGGCCGCTTAGAAGTCCGGCTTGTGGTCCGCCTAGCAGCTTGTCGCCGCTATAGGTGATAACGTCGACGCCAGCCCGCAAGCTGTCGAGAACGCTGGGCTCGCCCTGAATGCCGAAATTCTGCAGATCGACGAGGGCGCCGCTGCCCAGGTCTTCCATCAGGGGGACATCCCGGTCCCGCGCCAGCTTCACCAATTCCGCAGTGGACGGCTGCTCGGTGAATCCCGTGATTTCAAAATTTGAACGGTGCACGCGAAGCAGCAATCGCGTTCGTTCAGTAATCGCCTTTTCGTAGTCGCCGATGCGCGTACGGTTGGTGGTGCCGACCTCCCGCAGCGTCGCGCCTGATTTCGCCATCACGTCGGGAATGCGGAATGATCCGCCGATCTCCACCAGCTCTCCCCGCGAGACTATGACCTCGCCGCTTTCGGCTAGCGTATTCAGTGCCAACAGGACGGCGGCGGCGTTGTTATTGACGGCGATGGTTGAGATACGTTGAGGTTCGGCGGGACTTCGCCCTCTCGAGACGGCCGAGGCGGTTGTCGCCACATGTGGAAAGCCATCATCCAGCAGTTTCTGGAATAGCCGGTCGACGTGGACATCGCGCTTGCCACGCTCTCCCGTCTCAGATATTGAATTCAAGATTGCTGTAACGGCCAGCAGTCTCGTAAACGTGTCCCAGCGCCGTTTCGGCGAGCGGAGCGCGTCCGAGATTGGTATGCAAGATGACGCCAGTCGCGTTGATGACCGTCCGCAAGGAATGGCGGAGCGACTGGCGAAGCTGACTTTCGATCGCTCCAGCGACTCCGCTCAGCGCGAGTCGCAATGACTGTTCATCGAGCAATCCCGAGGAAATTTCCCGGCGCAGCCGCGACAGAACCGCGCGGGCCGCATCCGTGACCGCGGGAGTACCGTGTGGCTCGATCAGAGCCGTCAGGACCGGCGTTCGGATCAACTCGTCGACTGACGGCAACTCCCGAAAGAGCTCCGATTTAGCTACGCTCTTCATCTTCGGGGATTATCCCATGAAAATCGCGGCGCGCCTTCGATTGGCAGCCGTCACAGCGTGTGCAGGTAAGCCAGCAAATCTTGAATATCCTGGGAGGTCAGCTTCTGACTGTAGCCAGGCATCTCATTGCGACCAAGCCGGATGATGTCGGTCACCCGCTCGTCATTGGCGGGCAATCCGCTGAGCGATAGATATTTGTGCTGGAACACACCCTTAAGACTCGGACCCTTCTTGCCGCGTGAAGAATACGGTTCGTGGCAGCGGTCACATTCGGCATCGTAGATTTTCCTTCCGGCCGACTGCTGCGGATTCAACCCAAGTTCCGAGTCCGATTTGCGGCGTTCCACGTCGCACGCAAACGTTGCGGCCAGTGTGACCAGCGCCATCATAGCAACTAGAAGAATCCCCGCATGGTTGTTTTTATTTAAAGGAGTGGTGCACTTGCTGTCTTTCGATCGCATCGAGACCTTGCCTCTCAAGGATGCGCGGCTCTGCGCGCCGCTTTACAATGATAGAGCAAAGCGCATGCTCCCCCATGACCGTCGCCATAAAACGCGTCTATGAACCGCGATCCCGCACGGACGGGGCGAGAATTCTTGTCGACCGCTTATGGCCTCGTGGACTTTCCAAAGACCGTGCCGCCGTCGATGAATGGCTCCAAGAGCTTGCTCCTTCGAATGAGCTCCGCCGCTGGTATCACGAGCACTTGGACCATTGGCCGACTTTCCGCAGCAAATATCTGAAAGAACTCGCGCAGCCAGAATACGAAGATGCATTGCGGCAGCTCTACGAACTCGCGCGCAAGAAGAAGCGGGTCACCCTTCTTTTCGCCTCGAAGAACGAAACCCACAACAACGCCGCCGTGCTCAAGGAGTTGCTTGACGGAGTGCGCAAGCCTCCGAAGGGAACCGGGCCCGGCGCCGCTTACGGATCTCGCGCTCGTAAAACGGCTATCCGCCGTAGATAGCTCCGCATCCCTGCCCCATGTGCATGGCGATCACATTTCAAACGGCGCTTCCCGAAAACTTACCTGAACTCCTTGCGATGATGAAGGAGTTGCAGAAGGACGATCCGTGGTCGGTGCCGTTTATCGAAGCCGAAGCTGCGAACGTCGCCGAACGGCTACTGCGCGATCCGTTGCTGGGCCGCGTCTGGTTCATTGCGGTCGATGGACAGACGATCGGCTACATCGTGATGGCCTTCGACTACAGCCTCGAATATCGCGGCCGGGGCGCCTGGATCGACGAATTCTTCGTGCGCCGCACGTATCGCGGACAAGGCATCGGCACGCGGGTTCTTGAATTCTTCGCAGCCCAGGCGAAAGAACTCGGAGCCACCGTTGTTCACCTCGAGGTCAATCACGGCAACCCCGCGCTCGGACTCTACCGGCGCTCGGGATTCGAAGATCATCACCGCTATCTCATGACGAAGTGGATCATCGAGAAACCGTGATGTCATTTAGAATCGTGCCCGCATGAGGTCGGTCTTCCAATGGAATCTCGGCTCGCGCTCGCTCGAACTCGGCAAGCGCACGCTGATCATGGGCGTGGTCAATGTCACGCCGGATTCGTTTTCCGATGGCGGCCAGTTTCTCGACCGAGACAAAGCTGTCGAACAGGCGGGGCGTCTGCTCAATGAGGGAGCCGACATCATTGATGTTGGCGGCGAATCCACGCGACCGGGAGCGCGCGTTGAAACCGGAGCGCCGCGAAGTTCCGATGCAAAACACTCTCCGCCCACAAGGCAGGCCGCGCCCGCCGTCACCGCCGACGAAGAACTCGGGCGTGTGATCCCGGTAATTGCGGAGTTAAAAAAGAAACATCCCACGGCGCTTATCTCAATTGATACGTACAAAGCCGCCGTCGCCCGGGCCGCGGTGGGCGCGGGCGCAGAGATTGTCAACGACGTCAGCGGGTTTCGTTGGGACCCACAAATGACCCGCACCGTTGCCGATCTGAAATGCGGAGCCGTGTTGATGCACATGCGCGGACGTCCCGAAGAATGGCGCACGCTGCCTCCGCCGGGCGACGTTGTGCTGTTAGTGAAACGTGAATTGAAAGAATGGGCCGAAAAAGCCGTGTTGTCAGGAGTGCGCCGCGAGCGAATCGTGCTGGACCCGGGCTTCGGCTTCGGGAAAAGTTTCGACGAGAACTACCCGCTGATGGCCCGCTTCGGCGAACTGCAATCAGCTGGCTTTCCGCTCCTGGCGGGCGCTTCTCGCAAATCCTTCATCGGCCGGACTCTTGCTCAGGGCGGGCAAGATGTTCCTCCCGAGCGCCGCCTTTATGGCACGCTTGCGGCTCAGACGGTGCTGATTCTCAAAGGCGCCCACATCATCCGTACGCACGATGTGAAAGCCGCAGTCGAATCCGCTCGGGTCGCCGACGCGATCTCGCGCGCGTACTGACGAACTTTTCATTTCAGGAAAAATATTCCCGCTTATTTTCCTGGTACGAGAGGGCGGCAAGACCTAATTTGCCCATCCACAGCACTGCGGGCTGCCTTGGGCCGCACACTGTTTTTAGTAGGGAGATGGAGAGGTCTCCCGATCACTCGTTATGGATTCTCTGATCAAGCTATCGGCCGACGCTAGAGTCACTGTACGGCGAGCTAGCCCTCCTGATCTCGACGGTGCGTGCGTCGTCTACTGGATGCAGCACGCCCAGCGCGGCATCGATAATCCTGCGCTCGATGTCGCCGTGGAAGCCGCTAATATTCTGCGCAAGCCGGTGGTTGTGTTCTTCGCTCCGGTGCCTTTCTATCCCCACGCCAACTTGCGGCATTATCGGTTTCTGAATGAAGGCATTGCCGATATCGCGGATGCGCTGAAAAAACGCAATGTCGGATTTGTTCTCCGTCGCTACCCTGACCATAGCCTGGCGAAATTCTGCGACGAAGTGAAAGCTGTACTGGTCGTCGGCGACGAGAATCCCATGCGCGAGCCCGAAGGCTGGCGGCAAACGGCAGCCAAGAAACTCACAGTGCCGCTGTGGACAGTCGACGCCGATGTGATCGTCCCGTCAAAGCTGCTGGAAAAAGCGCAATATGCGGCGCACACGATTCGTCCCCGGTTGCAGGCCCAATTGGAAATGTATCTGGTCCCGTCTGAGAACCCCCAGGCGCATCTCGCCTGGAAAAAGCCCGCGGGTCCCATTTCGCTCGATCCAGCGGCCGACATCACCGAAGGCTGGCAACTCGATCGCTCTGTTTCTCCGGTCCCGAACTGGCGTGGCGGAACGTTCGAAGCATTTCGCCTGCTGCGGGATTTCGTCGAGCACAAGCTGCGCGGCTATGGCACGCAGCGAAACAAGCCCGAAGTCGACCACACGAGCCGGCTCTCGCCGTATTTGCATTTCGGTCACATCAGCCCGATCACGGTCGCTCTGGCGATCGAAAAATCCGACGCTACCCAAGGCGGACAAAGAAGCCCTCCTGAATCAGATCATTACTTGGCGTGAATTGTCGGTGAACCTGGTCCGCTTCAATCCGAACTACGACAATTTCGAATGCGCCGAGCCTTGGGCGCACCGCACTCTGGCGAAACACGCAAGGGATCTCCGCCCGGTTCTGTATACCGAGAAGCAGTTGGAAGACGCGGAGACGCACGATCCACTCTGGAACGCTGCGCAGATGCAGATGGTCAACACGGGATGGATGCACAATTACGTGCGGATGTACTGGGCGAAGAAGATTCTTGGAATGGAGCCGCACGTCCGGCCGAGGCTCACCGCGTCGCCGTTTATCTGAATGACAAATACGAACTCGATGGCCGCGATCCCAACGGCTATGCCGGAATTGCGTGGGCGATCGTAGGAAAATTCGACCGCCCATGGTTTGAGCGGCCGATCTTCGGACAGATTCGCTACATGTCAGGCGATAGCACCGGCAAGAAATTCGACAGCAAGAAATACATCCAGCAGAATTTGTCAGCCGTCTTGTTCTGAAGCGCTCACTTCACGCCTTCCAGAGCCTTCGCCACCTCGTCCACGCCAGGAACGACGGGGATGTCGTAGTTCTTATGCCACGCCAGCTTTCCATCCTTATCGATGATGGAAATCGCGCGTCCCGTGATCCCCTTCTCTTCCAGAAAAACACCGTATTTCTGCGCCACCGCACCCCGAGGCTGAAAGTCCGCGAGCAGAGGATAGTGGATGCCCATTTTTTCGGCGTAGGCTTTATGCGACCACACGCTGTCGACACTGAGGCCGAGAACCTGAGCGTCCAACTGGTCGAACCTCTTCATGTCATTCACGAAGCACGCGTGCTCCTTAGTACAGACGGGGCTCCAGTCGAGCGGATAGAAAACAATCACGACGCGTTTCTTGCCCCGGAAACTGCTGAGCGCGACATCCTGCTGGTTCTGATCTTTGAGCGTGAAATCGGGTGCGGCAGCTCCAACGGTTGCGGACATATGTTCTCCTGAATAGTTCCTAGTGAATCTTGATGATAACCGAAGAGCCTCCACGTGCGTTTTTGGCCCCTCTTACCAAGACACAATTTTTCGCATCCGGAACCCGAAGTTGTGGCATGATCTGCGAACAGGTCCGGCGTTGGAAATGATGCTCTCAACGGCCAAAACTCTGTTCGGTTTGTGCCTCGGCCTGATCGCTTTTGCTCAGGCGCGGGCCTCTTGTCCCGTTGCAACCGTCATCGTGATGGGCAAGGTCGAGCAGATTGGCCGTCATGCGACAGTGCGCGTCCAACTCATCTATTCGAAAGATGAACACGAAGAGTCAGCTGAGGCGACGCTGGATGGCAATTCCTTTAATATCACCGTCGAATTTCTCACGCAAAGCCGCAAGCCTCTCTTGCTGGGTAACCTCCGAGAGAGGTGCGACCGAAGGCCGAAGACCGTGGTCGTCACTCTCACGGAGGAGGGTCGGCAGTACGACCAGCTCTCGCTGGACGTAGCGCGCGAGTTCAAGAAGACCGATCTGAATACTTACACAGCGCGCTCGGAGATCGTCCTAGGCGCCAAGCCCTAGAACGCCTTCCCCGAATCTAGCAAAATCGTCACCGGTCCCTCGTTCACCAATTCCACCTGCATCATCTCCTGAAAGCGCCCGGTCTCGCAGCGAAGACCGGCGGCGCGAATGCGTTCCACGAAGAGTTCATACAGCCGGCGCCCGTGATCCGGTGGCGCTGCGTCGTCAAATGACGGACGCTTCCCTCGCCTCACGTCTCCGTACAATGTGAACTGCGAAACCGCCAACACACTACCGCCGACGTCGCGCACGCTGCGATTCATCTTTCCGTCATCATCTTCAAAAATGCGTAGGCCGGCGATCTTCTCCGCCAGATAACTCACGTCCGCCTCGGTGTCCGCCTGCCCTACTCCCAACAGGACGAGCAATCCCATGCCGATCTCGCCGGCGGTCCATTCGTTCACCGTAACTTTGGCGCGGCTCACTCGCTGCACGACGGCACGCATATCATTCCTCGAGCACGATCGATCCAAGCATAGGCGTTTCCTTCGTGAAACTTCGTGCCCTTTGTGGTTAAGAATTTTGGCCGCACCCGCCCGGTCCGACGTTTGACCCCGGCAACGGCCAACCATTAGGATTCAAGAGTGCAATCCCAAGTTAACAGAGGATTTGCCGGAAGCAGCATGGCCCTTCCTTTACACTAATTCACCGAGACAATTACACTACACACTCGCCTTTTTTCGTACCGCAGTGCGTAAGCAGGCAAGAGGTGGAGGACCGAAGCCCGAACCGGTAAGTCTGTCTTGAATGGTCGACCACTGGCCGCTGACAGACGCGGCGAACGACGAACGACAAGATTACGATTGCGCGACCAAAAGTACCGAATTCAAATCTAATCGAGGCAAACGAGGAGAAACATGGCAGCCGTTGACGAGAAGGTAAAGCAGATTATCGTGGAGCAGTTGGGCGTGGATGAAGGCGAAGTCACATCGAGTGCGTCGTTCGTAGACGACCTGGGCGCCGACTCTCTCGACACCGTCGAACTGGTTATGGCGTTCGAAGAAGCCTTCGACATCGAAATTCCCGATGAGGACGCCGAGAAGATCCGCACCGTGCAGGATGCCGTCGACTACATCGGCAAGCACGCAAAGGCGGGGAAATAGTTTGGGACGCAGGGTCGTAGTTACAGGCCTCGGCTTGATCTGCGGCGTGGGCAATTCCACCGGCGACGTGTGGAAGGCCGTGCTGGAAGGCCGGAGCGGTGTGGGACGCATCACCGGCTTCGACGCCAGCGCTTTCGCCTGCCAGATCGCTGCCGAGGTCAAAAACTTCGACCCTCTGAACTACGTCGAAAAGAAGGAAATGAAAAAGATGGCGCGCTTTATCCACCTGGCTCTGGCTGCCTCGGATGAAGCGATGAAGATGTCGGAACTGAAAATCACCCCTGAAAACGACGAGCGCGTCGGCGTTCACATCGGCTCCGGCATTGGTGGATTCGACATCATCGAGCGCGAACACAGCGCTCTGATCGAAGGCGGACCGCGCAAGATTTCTCCCTTTTTCATTCCTGCAGCGATCATTAATCTTGCTGCCGGCCAGGTTTCCATGCGTTTCGGAGCCAAGGGGCCAAACGAAGCGACGGCAACCGCCTGCACCACCAGCGCGCACTCCATAGGAGATTCCTTCCGCATCATTCAGCACAACGACGCTGACGTAATGATCGCCGGCGGCTCCGAAGCAGCCATCACTCCCATGGGCGTCGGCGGATTCGCCGCCATGCGCGCGCTGTCGACGCGCAACGACGATCCCGAAAAGGCCAGTCGGCCCTGGGATCAGGGACGCGACGGATTTGTGATCGGGGAAGGCTCGGGCATCATGATTCTCGAAGAATTGGAGCATGCCCGGAAACGCGGCGCGCGCATCCTCGCCGAGGTGGCCGGTTACGGCATGTCGGGCGACGCCTATCACATGACCCAGCCTGCGCCCGAGCACGAAGGTGGATTCCGCGTCATGCGCAACGCGGTGCGCGACGCCGGGGTGACGCCGCAAGTCGTCAACTATGTCAACGCCCACGGCACATCGACGCCGATCGGCGACACGCTCGAAGCCCATGCCATCCGCAACTTCTTTGGCGATCACAAGATCGCAGTCAGCTCCACAAAATCGATGACGGGCCATCTTCTCGGCGGCGCCGGCGGGCTCGAGGCCGGCATTACCGTGCTCGCTCTGCGCGATCAGATTTTGCCGCCAACCATCAATCTGGAAAATCCCGATCCCGACACTGCGGGGATGGACCTCGTCCCCAACCACGCTCGCAAAGCCGAGATCGAATATGCCATGTCGAACTCTTTCGGTTTCGGTGGAACGAATGGCGCGTTGTTGTTCCGCCGCTGGTCCGAATAAATTTCTGCAAAAGAAAAATGGACCCGAGGGCGTCCCATCCTTTGGCGTCTCGGCGACCCAGTGGAATGTCGAATTCTTCAAACTGGCGAAGAGCTCAATGTGAAATCCGTCGCCGCCAAACCCTTGATCCCACGCGGCTTTCAGCCGTAATGTCCTTTCTCGCACGCGCTTGAATCAGTAATGTCCGTTCGGCCTTTTCATGTTTGTCCTTTGGGTCGTTGTCACCCCGCTGGCTTGCGGCCACAATGGATTTCGAAAGTGGAGTCTTTCCCCGCTCACTATGGATAAAGCTTTCACGATGGAAAAATCTGTCGCCGCCGCGCTCGCCCCGTTGTCCGTCCCCCGCAAAAATACGGCCCGCGCCGCATTGGTGGGCTTTAACGATCCACACCGCTCCCTTTTGAACGAGTGTTTCCGCCAATTCGGAATCGATACCGTGTCCGTCACGGCCAATGCCGCTGAGCGTCTGCACAAGGAAAAATTCGAGGCCTGTGTGTTGAGCCTTTCCAATGGCGCCGAAGAGGTGATGGAAGCCGCGCGCAGCTCCCGCTCCAACAGCCGCTGCGTCATTTACGCCGTCGGCGGGAGTGCGCAGGAAGCAATGCGATTTTCGAAATACGGCATCAACGCCATGTTCCACGAACCGCTCGAGCGCCCTGCCATGCTAAAGCTCGTGCGAGCCACCCGCTTGCTCGTGCTCCACGAGTTCCGCCGCTACGTTCGTATCCCCGTCATGACTGAGGTGTCGATCGTTGGCGACGGCCAGCGCATCAGCGCGACCAGCATTGAAATGAGCACCGGCGGAATGTCCGTAAAGAGCGCCGAGGATCTTACCATCGGAGCAAATGTAGAAGTGTCGTTCGCGCTCATGACTCTGCCGCGCGTCAACGTGCGCGGAGTGGTCAGCTGGAAGAAACCGAAATCGATCGGTGTCCGCTTCGATCCCGCCGACGACCGGCGCATGAAGGTCAAGACCTGGATCGATTCGTATCTGGAAAATTAGTCGAAATTCCCGGCTCAGAGGCATCCACCGCAGAGTTCGCCGAGATATTTTCTAAGTCTTCCTCGGCGTTCTCCGCCTGCTCTGCGGTAATTCTTCTTATTCTTGGTTCCTGGCCTGTCTTGTCTGCTCGGCGGTAAATTCTTTTCTAGCTACAATAGCTTCGTGCCCGAAGCCAGCACGCGCGAAGCGGCGACCTCCGCGGAACCCGAATCCGGACCGCGTCGCTGGACTCTCCGCCAGCGCATCGTCCTCAGCATGATCGTCTGGGCTGGGTACTGGACCATCCGCCTGCTCGGCCCAACCCTGCGCCTCAGTGTTTCCTACGAAGAAGGCGCGCAGAAGGCTCTCGACGCGCGTCCTTTCATCGCTTCGTCCTGGCATTCCTGCCTGATACCAGCGACCTACATTTTTCGTGATATGGGCGTGCGCGTCATGAGCAGCTTCAGCTACGACGGCGAGTACATGGGACGCATCATTCGCCGCTTCGGCTTCGTGGCCGTCAAAGGATCGAGCAGCCGGAATCCCGTGCGCGCTCTTCTGGGATTGCGCCGCGCGCTTGCCGACGGATGGACCGTCGCTTTTACTCTGGATGGCCCGCGCGGTCCCCGACGCAAGGTCAAGCCCGGCCCGGTGGCGCTGGCCCGATCGACGGGCCTCGCCATGACCACGTTTCACGCTGCCGTCGATAAAGCCTGGGTGCTGAACAGCTGGGACCGCATGATGATTCCCAAGCCGTTTTCTCGGGTCTTGGTGCGGGTTGGCAAGTTAATCTCCGTCCCGGCTGATGCCAGCGATGAAGACCTCGAACGCTACACCGCGGAGTTGCAGGCCACTCTGGATCGAGTGTGCGCGTTTGCAGAAGAAAATGTCAGCAAGGCCGGGACGCCCGAATTTCCTTACTACAAAGCCTAACCATTACTCCATCGTCGACCCGAGCATTTGGTATCTGTATTTCTTACCATCCCAGAAAACGACTGACGAAGTCTGTTCACCCTCGCCCTGCTCTTCCATGTAAATTCCCAGGACGGTTTTCTTCTTCAACGCTATTTTTTTCACCGAGAGAGTTTTAAATGGCAAGTTGATCAGCAGAAACTTGGCTTTCGGAGTTTCCGAGCGCCACGCATTCTTCTCCGCGCCATGAATGATCAGCACGCTGATCCCGCGCCGTTCGGGTGCATCCGAGGCAAACTGGGACGTCACCTTCACGTCGCTGTAACCCAAGGCTGTGTCATAGGGATCGGCCACGACGAAGCTGTATTCGGCCTGATCGGCCATGGGATTCTTGCACCGGGCGGCCACGACGAGGTCTTCGACGCCGTCATCGTCGAGGTCGGCCACGAATTGTGCAGGCCCCGGCAACAACGAACAGTTATCGCCGAACTGTTTGTGAATGAATGCGTCCGTGACCGCGGGCTCGGGAGACTTCGCGTGCGCCGGCGGTGGTGGAGGCTGCTTCTTCTCTGCGGCCGCGACAACGATCAACGAAAGCGTGATCAATGAGAGGAGGAGGAGTTTACGGAACGACATGTTCTCTACTTTAGTCCGGTTCCGCGCCCGAGGGTATAGACACAGTGGTGACGGAGGTAACGCTGCTGGACGAGCATCCTTCCATCCCATGAAGCCCTGTCACGCCAAGTAAGCGCTGTCATCCTGAGTGAAGCGAAGGACCTCTGCAACTCTGCCGAAGCCACTGCGCCGCCAAGAAAGTGCATAGGTCCATCGTCCTGCAAAAAGCGCAGGACTCGGGATGACAAGATGCGGCAGCATGCGACATTCGTGATTTATTTCCGAAAATGCTCCCAGCCGCGAGGCTCGAGTTTCCGCGCAACCCCCTGCTGGTCGAGAATCACCATCTTCTGAGCTCGCGTAATCTTTCCAATCTGAGTGATTGGCACCCCTCCAATCCTCGTCGGCACTCGCTTCCTCTCCGGAACTGTAAACAGCAACTCGTAATCCTCGCCCCCGTGCAGCGCCACCTCGAAATCGACGACACCGGCGGGTCTCCCAACCCGAGCGCGAGGAATCTTCGCAGCATCGAGTTCGGCACCCACACCGCTTTCATCGCAAATGTGCAAGAGGTCAGTCGACAGGCCATCGCTAGTATCGATCATGGATGACGCCAACCGCTTTTCCCGCAGAAGGCCACCCAGCCCAATACGAGCCTCGGGCCAAAAGTGGCGCGGATAGTCGCGAGGGCTCAACCTCTTCCTGGGATGAGCCTGCATCTCCAACACGGCTGTCGCCGATCCGCCGAGCTCTCCGCTGACGTAAATCAAGTCCCCTGGACGCGCGCCTGACCGTAAAACCGCTTTGCCTCTTGGGACCGCTCCCATGACGATAATGTCCGCCAGAATTCCTTTGGGGGATTCCGCCGTATCGCCACCGGCTAACGTCGCGCCATATTTCTTTGCGAGGCTGGTCAGTCCGTGGATAAAGCTGCGAACCCACGACTGCGGTACGTCGCGCGGCAACGCCAGCGAAAGAAATACCGCGACCGGCTCGCCACCCATGGCGGCGATATCGCTCAATCCGCGCGCCAGGCACCGATGGCCCACCGACTCCGGCGGATGCCAGTCGCGCCGGAAGTGAACGCCTTCCAGACTGAAATCGGTAGTGACCAGCGAATCGGTTCCAGAGGGGAAACGCAACACCGCGCAGTCATCCCCAATCCCGGCGATGACGGTGCCTCTGCTCTTGGCCGGCCTTCTCCGGCCCTCCTCCGCCACTCGTCGGATGTCAGCAATCAGAGCTCGTTCAGCAAGCGGCATGTCGGCTTACTATACCGCTCGGTCCCAATTTCTCGCGGCCATCTGAGACAAGACGAAGCCAAATCCACAGCCGAGCTCGCCACGAGCGCCTGGAGAAAATCGCCAAGAGATCTGTCCGCGCCCTCGAAGTGGCAGTGAATTTCCTTCGGGTCCATATACCCCTAGGCTGAACCACGTTGGTAATCAGCCCTTGGTGTCCTTCGTGTTACCCGCCTTCAGTAATGGGCCATACCCCCTTCGCCTCGTTGACAGGGGGAACCCAGTTTGTTACCGTTAACCAGTCATTCACAATCTCTTGACTTGGGCTAAGTTCCGCAGATGCTTCAAATTGCGGACAAATCAAAAGTTTTAAGCCAAGTCGCAAGTTCTGGTAGGCGAAAGGGCGCGAGAAAAGTTTCCATTCCCAAGATGGGATCGCAGCCCTGAAGAAAAATCAGGTGGTCCGAGCAGGCATTCTGCAACTAAGAATCTGAGCCTGAAGTTCCGGACCTGATGCTTCAAAACTCGAGGAACGATTTGCAGAAACGCTTTTACATCCTTTTTGTGGCCCGCGGGGACGACGGCCAATTACGCAAAATCTCCATCCCCGTGCATTACCTCTATGTTTTCGTCGTAGGCGCCGCCATCGGATTCCTCAGCCTCACCGGAATTGCCAGCTCTTATACCCGCATGCTGTTAAAGGTTTCGCAATTCAATCAGCTGCGCACGGAAAAAGATCAGCTCAAGAATAGTTACTCGCAACTGGAAAAGGTCGCCAAGGAGCGTGATGTTCAGGTCGCGTCCCTGGGCTCAATCGCCAGTGAAGTTTCCGCTCTCTATGGACTGAAAGCCGAGCCGACGCTGGTCACCGAAACGTCTGATCAGATTCACGATTCCGATGTCAGTTCTTCGCTCGATCAACTCCACGCTCTTCGGACTTCAGCTCTGAGCGGAGCCACGATGGTCGGACTAACGATGGGCCTGACCCGCAACGCCACTACGGCTGACTGGGCAAAGGCGAATTCTGCTCCCAATCTCTGGCCGATCGAAGGCCAGGTCACCGCCAGCTTCGGCGAGCGCATTGACCCGTTCAACGGAGAAGGCGCCTTTCACAGCGGCGTGGATATCGGCAGCAGCTATGGTGCTTCGATCGTCGCGCCCGCCGATGGCGTAGTCACCTTCTCTGACATCATGGGCGGCTACGGCAAAGCAATCATGATCGATCACGGCAACGGAATCAGCACCCGTTACGGACATCTTTCCGGATTCGCCGTCACCTCTGGTCAGCGCGTTCACCGCGGCGATGTAATCGGATACGTCGGCACCAGCGGACGCTCCACCGGTCCTCACCTGCATTACGAAGTTCGCATCAACGACACCCCGGTCAATCCTTACAAGTACCTCCGCATCACGATGGCTCACACTGGTGGCTTCCCCACCGGGAGCTAGACACCGGCCGTTTCCACTCATTCTCGTACTTCAAACTGACGCGTATCCCCTGAGCTAGCAGCTCACCTCAGCTAAGTCCCTCTATCGAATGAGTTTCTCCTTGTTACCGGCGTAACGAATCTGGACAAAGAAGCCTGAGAATTGCCGCTTCGGGGAGCTACCATAGTGAAACCCTCCCCTCTGCACGCGCGCGCTCGAACACCGCCATTTAAGGACCATGGACAAGCTCGAAACAAAGCGCTTCGGCCGATATGAGGTCGTCGGTGAACTGGGTCGGGGAGCCATGGGCGTCGTCTACAAGGCTCGCGACCCTCAAATCGAACGCCTGGTCGCGGTGAAGACCGTTTCTCTGTGGGGGCAAGAACCCGACGCAGAAAAGGAATTTCGCCTTCGCTTCATGAACGAAGCGCAAGCCGCAGGCCGACTGCATCACTCCGGTATCGTCGCCGTTTTCGATGTGGGCGAGAATCCTGAGAATCAAGATCCCTACATCGTTCTTGAATACGTCGCAGGCGAACCGCTCAACAAGTTGCTCGCCCGCGAGAAAAAGCTTCCGCTCCCGACCGCTCTTCAGCTCGCAGCAGAAATCGCGGATGCTCTCGATTACGCGCATGCCCAGGGCGTCATCCATCGCGACGTGAAGCCCGGCAACATCCTGATCACGCAGGACGGCCGCGCGAAGATTGCCGATTTCGGTATCGCAAAGCTGAATCTCGCCCACTTCACCTTGCCCGGACGCGTGCTGGGCACGCCAGCTTACATGGCGCCCGAACAACTCAGCGGGGAAGGTTCCGACGGCCGCTCCGACCTGTTTTCCCTCGGCGTGATTCTTTACGCCATGGTGACCGGCCACTCGCCCTTCCAGGGCAACAGCGCCACCACCGTTTGCTTCAAAGTGGCCAACCGCGAACCCATCGCTGCCAGCGCTCTCGATATGGCCCTGCCTCCGGAACTGGATGCTGTCATCTCGAAGGCAATGTCCAAGGATCCAGACGAACGTTATCAGCGCGGCTCAGAATTCGCCGAAGATCTCCGCCAGCTTCAGCAACTGCAACTACAGCGCAAGCCCGGATCGACCACGACGTCGCTGCAGGCTTCGGTTGCTGCGGGGACGAAATCCGGAACACGAACTGGAACAGCAACGCTCTCCGGTACACCTCCGGCCAAGGCGGTTGCACAGGCCGAAAAGGTCGTGCGCCATATTCTCTTCAAGGCTCCGATCCGCGACCTGGTCCTCGGCGCGGCCACCATCGTCGTTCTGATCATTCTCGCCGCGCAAACGAAGATGTTCGTCAGCTCGTCCAAAGTGCCAATCGATGCCTCGGCTCCGGCGACAAAGGCCTCGCTGGTCCCGAGCCCCGAAGCGCCGAAACCGGTAGTTGAGACAGCCCACACCGAACCGCCGAAATCCGTTCCTGTGCCTCACCCGGCGCTCAGAAATGTCGCCGCCAAGCCTCCGCGCGTGGCGAAGCAAATCGTCGTACCAACCTCGACGCTCGACGTGGCCGTTCAGCATCAGTTCAAGGACGCGACGCTCTATATCTGGGTTGACGACAAGCTGGAATTAACACGTCCGTTGCATGGCGGAGTGCAGAAAAGATTGGTCGTCTTCAACGGAATTCGTGGAGTCGATTCCGAAACTCTGACCATCCCTGCGGGTAAGCACCTGCTCCGCTTCCGGGCTCTATCAACCGATCAGACGATCGACCTTTCGAAAACCGTCGCGGCAGAATTTGTCGGCGGAGACACCAAGTCCCTGCAGCTCACCTTCGACAAGCACAACACCGGAATCCACGTCGCCTGGCAGTAGCCGAACGCTCGAAATGTTTCTTAGAAGTAGGAAGGTTCGTGTCAGGCTATGCCATCAGGCATAGGGTTCGCGCGGGAAAAACGTAGGCGTCTTCAGCCGATAGCTTACTGCCGCAATCCCATCCAATGCTCCGACACCACCAGGGAATTCCCCGGATTCTGCGGATCATACTTGACCGAGGTATGCAGCCCGAGTCGGCAGGAATGCAGATTGATCCAATGCCGCAGATAGGTCACGTCCTGCGAGCACTCATACGACACGCCGGCTACGTCGTACTTGTAGATGAGCATCACGGCCGCATGATAGTTACTGGCCGCCGCTAGTTCCTGGACGTCGATCACCGTTCCATCCGTGATGCGTCCTGTGGTTTCCAGCCAGGCGCGCCGCTCGCGCTCGATCTCATCGGCGGTTTTCGGCTTTCGCCGCAGCAGAAAATAAGCGCCGGTCAGGGCCGCGCCGCCGGCCGCTACTAATCCATAAAGTCGAAGCGAATCCATAGGGAGAGGATCGAAATCGTCGGGAGCCGCCGACTTCTCTTTCAGAATAAGCGCAAAGCCAGATGTGTGGAAGTGGTTCGAAGGTTACGGAGGTGCCGGGGGTTGTGCAAATCTCATCGCCCGCCGAAAGACACCGTCATTGTTCTAGAATCAGCGGCGGCACAGGGGACGCACTTTGAACTCGAACAGAAAAATGAGGCTCGTGAAACTCGCCGCTCTCGTGGCGGGAGTGTGCATCACCGCGATAGCTGCCTTGGGCGGCGCGGGTTCATCGAAATCCGCAGACAAAGCCGCAACCCACGATTGGCCAATCTATGGGGGGACCACCGAGAACAATCATTTTTCCCCACTCGCTCAAATCAATCGCACGAACGTCAAACAACTCAGCGTTGCCTGGAGTTTCGACACCGAAGAATCCGGCGGCCTGCAGACCAGCCCCATCGAGGTCGACGGCGTCCTCTACGGCATTACACCCTCACAGAAAATCTTTGCCCTCGATGCCGCTACTGGCAAGCTCCTCTGGAAATTCGATTCCGGTATCAAAGGCACGCAGCCCGATCGCGGCCTCGCCTACTGGACCGATGGCAAGCAGCGCCGCATTCTCGTCGGCGTGATGAACTTCGTCTACGCGCTCGACGCGCACACGGGCCAGCCGATCCCGACTTTCGGCAAAGACGGCCGCATCGATCTCCGTGAAGACCTCGGCCGCGATCCCGCCGATCAGTCCATCTTCATGACGAGCCCCGCCGTCATTTACAAAGATCTGATGATCGTTGGCGGACGCGAAGCCGAAACGCTGCCCGCGTCTCCCGGCGATGTCCGCGCCTATGACGTCCGCACCGGCAAGCTTCGCTGGTCGTTTCACACAATTCCGCACCCGAGCGAATTTGGCTCCGACACTTGGCCCAAGGACGCTTGGAAGACCAGCGGCGCCGCCAACAATTGGGCTGGCATGACCGTCGACGTCGCCCGCGGCATCGTCTTCGTTCCCACCGGCTCCGCGGCCTTCGATTTTTACGGCGCCGACCGCGTTGGCGACGACCTCTTCGCCAATTGCCTCATCGCTCTCAACGCCGAAACCGGCGAGCGTATCTGGCATTTCCAGGGCGTCCACCACGATCTTTGGGATCGCGATTTTCCTTCCCCGCCCGTTCTGCTCACCGTGCAGCATAACGGCAAGAGAGTAAACGCCGTGGCCCAAACTTCGAAGCAGGGTTTCGTGTTCCTCTTCGATCGCACCAACGGCAATCCCCTCTTCCCCCTCGATTGCCGCGACTACCCGCCCAGCAACGTTCCGGGAGAAGTCGCCGCGAAGCAGCAATGCCTGCCTACGAAGCCCGCGCCATTCGCTCGCCAGCTCCTCACCGACGATCTTCTCAGCAACCGCACTCCCGAAATCCATCAGTGGGCGCTCGAAAAATTCCGTGCCTTCCGCAGCGAAGGCCAATTCGTTCCCTTCAGCGTCGGCAAAGATACCGTCGTATTTCCCGGATTCGATGGCGGCGCGGAATGGGGAGGCCCAGCCGCCGATCCGAGACGGGCATTCTCTACGTCAACGCCAACGATCTCGCCTGGACCGGCGCCCTCGCTGAGAACACGGAGGAAGACACTCCCAAGGCGCTCTATATGAATCAGTGCGCCGTCTGTCACGGAGAGAAGATGGCCGGCTCTCCGCCCGAAATTCCGTCGCTGGTCGGATTGAACCATCGCATGTCGATGCCGCAGGTCGCCGCCACCATCAAAAGCGGCAAAGGACGCATGCCCGGCTTTCCCAACCTCTCCGGCGAACAGATGCATGCCCTGCTTTCCTACGTGATGAGCGATCAGAATGCAGAGAAAGACAAAGAGGTCGTGAGCTCCGGGCCCGAACCGGCCCAGATGAAATATCACTTCACGGGATACAAACGCTTTTACGATCCCGATGGATATCCTGCCGTCGCTCCGCCGTGGGGAACGCTGAGCGCGATCAATCTCAACACGGGCGAGTACGTCTGGAAAATTCCGCTCGGCGAATATCCCGATTTGGCAGCGAGTGGACTGAAGAATACGGGCACGGAAAACTACGGAGGACCGCTCGTCACGGCAGGCGGCCTCGTCTTCATCGGAGCGACGAACTATGACAAGAAGTTTCGAGCGTTCGACAAATCCACCGGACAGCTTCTCTGGGAAACCACTCTACCCTTCGCCGGGAACGCGACGCCGATTACATACGAGTTGAATGGAAAGCAATTCGTGGTGATCGCCGCTGGCGGAGGAAAAGATCTGAAATCAAAGTCCGGAGGACTCTACGTAGCGTTCGCGTTGACCGCCGCCCATCCCTGATGTCTGGTATCGGGAAATGTTTGTCATTCAGAAATAAAGTGTTGTCATTCCGACCGGAGAGAAGAATCTGCTGTCCGCTATCATCCCGATTGCAGAAGTCCATTACTAAATTTGGGTTGTCATTCCGACCGAAGGGAGGAATCCGCTGTTGCTTTGTCATTCCGACCGAAGGGAGGAATCTGCTGTTGGCTGAGAGCAACCCGCTACTTGCTCTGGCTACAAACGCTCTTGCTGACCAGATCGGCGAAGCCGCCTTCCGGTCCCTTGCCGAACTGGTCGTCGTGCGAGGCCTTCTTGCTGACGACAAACCGTCCGCTGCGGTCGCGGGAGTAAAACCATTCCGTGCTCGGTGCTGCCGTTCCGTTGCCGCAGTAAAAACGTACGCGGGCCCGCATCTCGACAAACGGGCCGCCCTGTGGCAGTTCCGCCGGAGCTTTGTACTCGACTCTCACCAGCGCGGTTCGCTGATTGCCTTTCAGCACCCGCACCGAGCTGACCGAGACGGTATCGCCGGCTTCCGTCTGTCCGATGGTGCGCCAGTCTCCCGCAGCCAGCACCAGGCTGACCACAAGCACCGGAGTCAACACGACGGCGGCGAAGATGAGGAGGGCTTTTTTCAACGTTCAAACGTCCCAAGCTGCGGCAAGCTCAATACTTTGGGGCATAGACCCGATTCTGTCAACTTCTGTCAACGCGCCCAAGGAAGGCTGAGGCATACCAGCCGTCCTCGTCGTGGTATGTTTGTGGAGTTCACAGCGCTTCGCAGCGCCGAGTTTGTTATGGAAAATCTTCATTCCACGCTAGTTATGAGTCCGGTCGGCCCTTTATTCCTGGCCACATCCGCCAAGGGGTTGGTCGCGCTCGAGTTCGACCAGCGCCTTCCCGGCCAGCAGACGATCCGACCGAATCCGCGTGATCTCCGCGCCGAGAGCAAGAAGCTGCGTTTCGAAGAATCTGCGAACGAATTGTCCTCTTACGTCCGCGAGCTTGAGGAATATTTCAGCGGCTCGCGCCGCGCTTTCGATTTCCCACTCGACCTCCGCGGCACCGATTTTCAAGTAGCCTGCTGGCACGCACTGCTCGCGATCCCCTATGGCGAGACTCGCACCTACGCCGACATTGCTCGCGCCGTAGGACGACCTCAAGGATTTCGCGCCGTCGGCATGGCCAACAATCGCAATCCGGTAGCGATCGTCGTGCCTTGTCATCGCGTGATCGCCTCCGACGGCACACTCTGCGGCTACGGCGGAGGCCTCGAAATCAAGCGCAAGCTGCTGGAACTCGAAGGCGCGTTAAGCGGCACGCTAGCCACTTAGAGCTCGCTTGATTTGCAAGTGTTGACCGAAAAGTGCGGGAATTGGACGGCTCTTGGCGCTCCGGTAGTCCCACACGAACTCGCAGGATTTTGCATAGAGAAGAAGCTCTCATTGACGCCGCATGGCGGGCATGTTTCCTTAGTGTTCAGCGATCCCCCGCGTTCAGAGAGCCCCCGGTTCCTGGCTTTGTACCCCGTTGACCGCATTCCATCAGTTGGAGGCACTCCCTTGAGACTTGTGAGTTCGGTATCAGCTTTGCTCACTCTTGTGGTTTCTCTTTTCTGCTTTCCAGCCTTCAGCACCGTTTCTGTTGAGCCTTCCGGAGTTCAGTTTAGTCCGCAGGCGATCAACAGCTCGAGCAGCCTGCAGGCCGTCGCGGTGTTCAACGAGGGCAACACCAATTTCACCCTTCTGACTGCGACTTCCAACCTGTCAGTTTTTACGGTCGTGGGGGCCACCCTTCCAGTTACAGTTCTGCCGAAGACATATGTAATCCTCCAGGTGCAATTCACTCCAACATCGGCGAAAGGATATTCCGGAAAGCTGACACTAACGTTTAGCGGCGCGGGTACGCAGACGATCAATCTCACGGGGAATGGCACGAATCCCAATGCGATTCCTGTACTAAACGTAAGTTCGATCAACTTTGGAGATCAGGCCCTCGGAGTGAATGGCCCGACGCAGGCCTTGACCATCACCAATAACGGAACCGTTGCCACGAAGTTAACCGCAGTTACGGTCACACCTCCGTTCACCCAAACCGGGTGGACTGCTGCAACGACGATCAGCCCGGGTAAATCCTTCACCATGCAAATCGGTTTCTCGCCGGCGAATTTAGGATTGGCGTCTGGAATGGTGTTTCTGACCTACGACATTGCCGGAAACCAGGGAATCAGTCTGTGGGGAACCGCGGAGGCTGCCACTACGCTGGGGATAACGAACTTCCCCGCGCTGCCCGGAGCGACCCAGAACGCGGCCTACAACGCGGTGTTGACAGCTGCGGGAGGCACGACTCCTTACACATGGAGCCTTGCCTCAGGATCGACGCTTCCATCCGGCTTGACGCTCTCGAGTGCGGGAGTGATTACCGGCACCGTGGCATCGACGGTCACGACCGGAATCTATACGTTCAGTGCAACGGCCACCGATTCATCATCCCCCGCCCTGACCGCAACGCGTACGTTCAATGTGCTCGTGAGCAAAACGACCGGCGCGAGCTGTAACAACATTTTGTTCAACGCCCCCGACGGTTCGGGACCGATTGTGCCCATCACCGATCTGGGGACCAACCTGTATGAAGGAGCAGAATCTGGCGGCCTTTATGCGAACGGCAGCAATGTAGACGATCCGGCGCACGATCTTTACGGCCAGGGATTGGCCGCAGGAATCCAGCCTCTCGACGCTAATGGAAATCCCAGTCCGACCGGAAAGTACGTAATGCTGGCGATCGGTTTATCCGTCACCCAGCAGACGTTCCTCCAGTTCGTGCCGATGATCAACGCCGATCCCGCCAAGAATCCGAGTCTCGTTGTCGTCGACGGCGGAAGCGGTGGTGCGACCATGGCGCAGCTAACCTCAACGACCAGCAATTCGTTCTGGGAAGCCATCACCAATGTCTACTTGCCAAACGCCGGTGTCACTCCGAACCAGGTCGTTTCTGTTTTCTTGCTTGATACAGACGGGGGACCGAGCGGAACATTTCCGAACGACATGACCACCTTGCAGTCACAGATGGAAACCGTCGCCCAGAATATCCTGAAGTTCTTCCCGAATGTCCGGATGACCTACGCTTCCAGCATGTACTACATGGGGTATTCCGTAGGCGTGGCGAATCTGGATCCGGATCCTTGGGCTTATGAGTCCGGATTTGCCGTCAAGAACATGATTCAGGACCAGCTGAACGGGAACAGCAATTTGAATTTCGATCCCACCCTGGGAACTGTGGAGGCTCCCTGGCTAGCATGGGGACCGTACCTGTGGGCGAATGGCTTGAGCCCGCGCAGCGACGGATTGGCTTGGAGTTGTCAGGATTATCAAGCCGATGGAACTCACCCGGCGAGTCCTGGTGGTCGAATCAAAACCTCGTCGTTGATTCTGAACTTTTTCAAGACAGATGACACGGCGAGCATCTGGTTCCTGGCGCCGGGGGCGCAGCCCGCTCGGAAATAAGTCAGAGGCAGCTGCTGGCTCGCGTCAATATTTGGGCGGGACTTCAATGTCCCGCCCTCGCCTTTTGACTCCGCCCGGAGGCCGCCTCCTGAAGCATCGCAAGCGGCCCAAAACCAAGCCGCGTCTGCTGGCTTTGGCTATCATCCGATTTTAGTCACGGTCCCCGGCCACTCTATTCGCGGGTAAAACTCGCCAGCCGCGATCTACAATCCCATCCACGAAGACTTCATGAACTCAACCGACCGTCAGCCCAGCCCGCGAAACTCCGCGCTCCGCAAGGCCGGCCTCTTCTACCTCGTGTTCGTCATGTTCTCTTACACCACCGGAGGCCCGTTCGGTCTCGAGGACATGGTCACGACCTCCGGCCCCGGCATCACGTTGCTTTACCTGCTCATCCTCCCATTCTTCTGGTGCATACCTGTTTCGCTCGTTTCCGCTGAGCTCACCACCGTCATGCCCGTCGAAGGCGGCTTCTACCGCTGGACGCGCGCCGCCTTTGGCGACTTCTGGGGATTTCTCGCCGGATGGTGGAATTGGTCCGCATCATTTCTTCTGGGCGGCGCCTACGCCGTTCTCTTCACCGACTACCTCGTCTACTACTTCCCGAAGATGAATTGGTGGGAGCACTACCTCGTCTCGGTCGCTCTGATCGCCGTCCTCACCTGGATTAACGTTCGAGGCATCGAGATGGTCGGCCAGGTCGCGACCGCGCTCGAAATTTTCATCTTCATCCCCGTGATGACCATGGTTGTCATGGGCCTGGCGCACTGGCATCAGAATCCGTTTCATCCCTGGATCGTTCCGCACCAGCCGACGTTCAAAGTGTTCGGAGTAGGCCTCGCACTGGGATTGTGGCTCTATTCGGGATACGAGCAACTCTCGACGGTCGCGGAAGAAGTAGAGAATCCGCAGCGAGCTTATCCACGCGCCCTCGCGATGGTCGTTCCGCTGTCCATAGCAGCCTACTTTCTTCCGACGTTGGCGGGGCTGGCTTCAGCGGGAAACTGGGAGAAATGGCATACAGGATTCTTCTCCGACGCCGCGGCGACGATCGGAGGAACATTTCACGGTCACCCGTGGCTTGGCACCTGGATGACACTCGCCGCCATGATCGGCAACGTCGCGCTGCTGAACAGCACGATCCTTACCACCACGCGCATGCCCTTCGCCATGGCCGAAGATGGATATCTGCCCGAAATCCTGACTCGCAAAAGCGCGCGCTACGGAACGCCATGGCTGGCCATCGTCGCGTCCGCTGCGATCTACGCCTTGCTCGCGTGGCAGAGCCTCGCCGAACTCATCTCCGTCTACATCTGGCTACGCTCGGCAACGACCGTGTTGACGGTGCTCTCGGCGTGGAAACTCCGCCGCACCCAGCCGGACCTCAAGCGGTCATTCAAGATTCCGGGTGGCCGTGCAGGATTGCTCTACGTGGTAGGAGCGCCAGTCGTGATGGCGTTAGTCGCTTTGCTAGGCAGTGACCGCTTCGGCCTTATCGGCGGCGCAATCGCAATCGTGGTAGGCCCAACAGTCTACGTGGCACTACGCCATCGGACGTCTTGATGGTCAGCCGTCGGACGGTTCGTGCCGTTCGACGCTTCACCGGTGATGGTTTGCCATCACAGTCCTGTCATCCTGAGGTCCGCGTTCTCTGCGGACCGAAGGACCTATGTAACTGGCTGGGAATCGTATCGGTTGTTCGCTTCTAAGGACAACAGCCAAAGTGCAAACAGACACCGACCCGCAACTACGTTCGGGGGTGATTCTTCGATTCAGGTTTCTTCCGAATCTCCGTCCAGTACTCCTCACGAACGTCCTCATCGATCTCCACTGGAAGGTTGCTGACGTATAGCCGATCCTCGCCATCGCGTCTTGGGCCGGAGATCCAATACGGTTCTCCAGTTTGAGAGTTCCGATAGTTAGCTTTAAAACCGGAGCCTTTAAGGCTGTAGAACAATTGACCCTTGTAGTAGAGACTCTTTCCGGTTTTTGAAAATGTCACTCGACCGATTCGAGCCGGGCCGTTCAGGCTTTCGGCCTTCGATTCGATGTACATGATGCGCGAGGTCGCTCGAGATTTTGCCATTTCATCGTCAACTTGCTACAGCTTGCGTCCGGCCGCGTGGATCCAAGTGCAGCGCTCAGCTCACCCAATCCAGCACCTTGTACCAAGCCCCCGCCAGCGGCAAAAACCACGGCTTCCCGCTGTAGAGCCCCAGAGGAGCCCCCGGAAACGGAATCCCCACAAACGGATTCTCCGGCTTATCGCCCGCCATGAGTTCCGCAATCTTCTGTCCCTGGTACGTCGCCATGGCGACGCCGTGTCCCGCATATCCGACCGCGTAGTACATCCCGTCCATCTGTCCAGCGTGCGGCATGATGTCGAACGCAAAGTCGAGCGTGCCGCCCCACACGTACTCGATCCGCGCGTCGGCCAGTTGCGGATACACGCTCACCATGCCCCGTCGCAGAATCTCCGCGCTCTGCCGCACCGTCTGATCGTTCTCCGGGAAAAATGCCGCCCGGCCGCCAAATAACATGCGCCCGTCCGGCGTCAGCCGGTAGTAGTAAAGATAATTCTTCGAGTCATAGATCATCCGGTTCCGCGGACTCAGCTCGTGCGCCAGCGCCTTCGGCAGCACTTCGGTCGTGATAATGAACGATCCAATGGGAATGATTTTCTTCTGCAGCTCTGGCGTAGCCGTCCCCGTATAACCGCTCGTACCCACGAAAACCTCGTGCGCCCACAGCGAGCCGCGGGACGTCGTAATCTTCCATCCCGTTTCGCCCTGCCGCGAATCTCGCTGAATGCTTTCGACCCGCGCGTGCTCAAAAATTTCCGCGCCGTTCTTCATCGCACTCCGGGCTAGCCCCGCCACGTACCGCGCCGGATTGCACCCCGCGCTCATTTCATCCACCATGCCGCCGTAATAAATACTGGACCCGATCTCCGCGCTCAGCTCGCTCTTCTGCACCACGCGCAGCTTGTGATTGAACTCGACTTCGATGATCTCGGTCTGGCGCGTGTAGTCATCGAAATGCTTCTGCTTGCAGGCGACTTCCAGATGTCCGCAGCGTGCAAAGTCGCACTCGATCTTCTCCTCCTGGACAATCTTCTCCACGCAGTCCATCGAGGCCAGCGAAGCTGCGTACATTCGCCGCGTCAGTTCGCGTCCGTACATCGAAATCAGCTTGTTGACGCCCAACTTCATCCCGGTCAGCACCATGCCGCCGTTCCGCGAGCTGGCGCCCCACCCGATCGTCTCGCTTTCCAGCACCGCAACCCGCGCTCCTCGTTTCGCCAGTGTGCGCGCGGCGGATAGGCCGGTGAAGCCGGCGCCAATCACGACGACGTCCGCCGTCTCGGGCAGAGGCCGCGAGGAATCCGTCGTTGGAAACTCAGTCGTGGTCAGCCAATAGTTATGTTCTTGCAAGGGCATAGGCGCGAATCGATCGAATGGCGAAGAATGAATGATCGGGTGACCGAGCATTTTAGCCCAGCCGTGCGCGGTGGTACATGTACTCCCGGTTCTTGAGGCGCCTTCGATCGCGGCCACCACGGTAATCTTGTCGCGGTTACTCGCTCCTCTTAGTCTGGCAACATGGGGCTTCAGTGTTTCCTATTCTCTTCCGATGAAGGGAGCGCCGCGACTATTCGTCAGGTCCTGGCCGATCTTGACGTCCAGGTCGAATCCTGCCCCGAAGCCGTCGCCGCCGTCGAGAAGATTTCCAAAGAACCATTTCAGATCGTCATCATCGATTGGGATCAGCAGCCCGAAGCCGCCCTGCTGCTCGCCGCTGCCCGTGAGCGCAAGGCCTCCGAACGCCCCATCACGCTGGCCATCGTCAGCGACGACATCAGCGTTCCCAAGGCATTGCAGGCAGGCGCGAATTCCATTCTGCGCAAGCCGATCTTGGTCAACCAGATTAAGGACACATTGAAGACCGCGCGCGATCTGCTGCGCGCCAAGCGTGATCCCGCATCGCCCGCAGCCATCAGCGTGTCGGCTCATTCCGCGGCCGCTGCTGCACCAGCAACCATCCCGGCGAGCATGGAGACGGGCAAGGAAAAAATTCTGCGCGCTGGAGAATTCCTGCAATCGGCCCCGGTTACTCCGGGAGGCGCGTTCGTCACCGAATCGAATGTCCCCGGCTCCTTCGATCAGCCTGCGCCACAGCCCGTCGATCCACTCAAAGATCTCGAGCCGATGGCCGCCTCGGTTCAAGAGAGCCAGCCGGAACCGCCTCCGCCGCCCGTGCCCGGCGAAACTCGTGGCCTCGAGTGGTATCTGAAAACTCGCGGTGTAGCCCGGCAATCCGGTCCAGCAGCGGCTTCACCCGCTCCTGCTCCATCCGGTAAACCGGAACTGCTTAGCTACGATCAGATTTCAGTGCCGGCTCCAGAGCCCCGCTCCGAGGTGGCTCAGATTCAGGCGAAGCCTCAACGAAAAACCGAGGCGAAAGAAGAAGCCGAACTTCAAGCTTATATCGATGAAGGTACTGAAACAGCCGACACCGCTCCATCCCGTTTCGGCCTGAAACGCGCAATCATCGCAGCGCTGGTGCTCGCCACCATTGGCATCGCCGCCGCGCCGCAAGCTCCATGGCATCCCAAGGCGAAGGCGCTTTGGGCCCGGGGGCAACATGCATTGCACGTCTGGCTCAACCCGCAACCTGTCACTCTCGCCCAAGCTCCCGCGGCTCATGAAGATTTCGCCCGGGCGGGTGATGAATACAAACTTCCGGTCGCGGAAAATATTCCCGACGCCACCACCGATCCATCGCAGATCAAAGTTCTGCCCGTGATCGATCCTACGGCGAAGAAACCTCCGGCAGATCCTGCAAATCCGGACCAGCCAGCCACCACCGATGGATCCACCGCGGCCTCCGATCCGGCCCAAGTTCCGGCGACCCAAGCTCCCGCAGGCCAAACTCAGGCGGTGCAGGTCGTCGAAAGTCCGGCCGCATCGGCAACTCCCGCGCCGGTTCAAGTTCCGCCTGCGTCCACGACGCCATCAACTCCGCTACCCGCAAATCAGGCACCAGCTTCAGTCGTAACCGCGCCAGCCCCATCGCATCCCGAGCAATCAGCGCCAATCGCAGCTTCTGTGGCTTCGAAACCAATCGCGCCCAGAAATCCGCCCACGCAATATGTTGCCCCCGGAAATATTCCCTCGAGTCTGAAGTCGCAGATGGCAAGTTCCACGCCCGATGCCAGTGGCAATCGTCCAGTCGAATCGGCCATGCCCTCGATTGAGCCCGTCGTCGTTGCTGAAGGCGCCGAGCGCGCGCTGCTTGCCGATCAGCCGCCCGTTCCTTATCCCGCCTCTGCTAAGGGTCAGCAAGGAACCGTGATTCTTCAAGTCCTGATCGGACGGGATGGCACCGTGCAGGACGCCAAGTTTCTTCAGGGATCGCTTGCCTTCGCCGGCCCGCGATCGACGGCGTGAAGCAATGGAAATTCAAGCCCTACGTCATGAACGGACGCCCAGTGTCCGTCCAAACCCTTATGACCCTGAGCTTTAAGCCGGCATCCTAAGCGGAGCCAGCTGTTATGTTTCGCGACCGAAATGCGGTCCCGTCCATTTCGCGTTACCGATGGGGCACAAATGGAGCAGCCGGGGCTTCCGCGGACGCATCTAGAGATATAATGAACCAAGGTTCACAGGTTCCTTCCGGAAGAAGATCACAACAGATGTCAATGAAAACCAAAGCAGCGATACTCGTCACCTCTTTTGCCGTCCTGCTGTTTGTCGTCGTCGGTTCGATGGGCGGCGTTCACGCCTCGTCCAATGACGGCTCTTACCGTCAACTTCAGGTTTACAGTGAAGTTCTTTCCCGCGTCCGTAGCGAGTACGTGGAAGAGCCCAACATTCCCAAGGTGACTGACGGTGCGCTGCATGGACTGCTCGAGTCGCTCGATTCCAATTCGAGCTACATGACCGCCGACTCATATAAGGCTTTCAAGGCTCACAAAGCCGAAGGTAAGGCCGGAATCGGCGCTGTCGTCTCGAAACGTTTTGGCTACGCCGATGTGGTTGCGGTCTTGCCGGGCTCTCCCGCTGAAAAAGCTGGAATCGAGCAGACGGACATCTTCGAATCGATCGAAGGCCAGAGCACTCGCGACATGTCGCTGCCTGAGATTCGCAATCTACTGACCGGCACTCCAGGATCAACTCTCAACGTCGAAGTGGTTCGCGCCCGCAAGGCCGAGCCGCAGAAGATGGCCATCACTCGCGACGTCGTCAGCATTCCTCCTGTCTCTGACAAGTTGATGGATGACGGTATCGGCTACATCAAAGTCGAAGCTCTCACGAAGGGGAAAGCCCAGGAAATCAGCTCCAAGATCAAGTCGCTCGAAAAATCAGGCGCGAAAAAAATTCTGCTCGACGTTCGTAACTGCGCCGAGGGTGACGAGACGGAAGGCATCGCCGTCGCGAATCTCTTCCTCAATCACGGTACAATCACTTATCTGCAGGGCCAGCGTTATCCGCGCGAAGCTTTCAACGCCGATCCGGCCAAGGCGATCACTTCGCTTCCCGTCGCTGTCCTCGTGAATCGCGGCACCTCCGGCGCTGCCGAAATCGTGGCAGCCGCCATTTTGGAGAACGCCCGCGGCGATGTTGTCGGAGACAAGACCTTCGGCGACGGCTCCGTGCAGAAGACGATTGACCTGCAAAGACGGCGGCGCCTTGATTCTCTCGATCGCGAAATATTATTCGCCGAGCGGCAAAGCCATTCAGGACACGGCTATCACCCCCAACGTTGTGGTCGCGGACGCAATCGACGACGCCGTTGGCCCGGACGATGAAGACGGCACAACTCCTGCGCAGGACGAAGCCAAGCCCAAGAACACAGTCGACGATCAGCTGAACAAAGCGGTGGAAGTCTTAAAGAGCCACGCCAGCTAGATCGCTTCCTACAAACACAGATGTTGAACCAATCGCGCGCCTCAAGGCGCGCGAACCTTTTTGTAGCACCGGCTGCCGTGCCCTCTGCACCCGCTACTATCGTGATCTGGATTCCTTCTCCCAAAATGCTATTCTGAACTTGTCCCCATGAAGTCGCTCTACGAAGATCTCCCATCGGTAGAAATCGGTGGACGCCGCCTCGTCGGCCGCGTGCTCTTCGCCCTGCTCGTCCTGATCTCCGTTCTCGTCGGCGCGACTGCCGGACTCCTCCTCGTCTATACCACCGATCTCCCGCAAGTCGACGCGCTCGAAAACTACCGGCCCAGCTCAATCACCGAACTTTACGACGATCACGATCGGGTCATCGGATCCTTCGCTTTGCAGCGCCGCGTCGTCGCGGGATACGACGATTTTCCCCCTGTGCTCCGCGACGCCCTCGTCTCCATCGAGGACAAGGATTTCTACAGCCACTCCGGCATCAATTTCTGGCGGATCGTCGGCGCTGCCTACCGCGACATCGAATCCGGCGGCAAAGTTCAGGGTGCGTCCACGCTGACCATGCAGCTTGCCCGCAATCTTTTTCTTTCGCCCGACCGCCGCTGGCAGCGCAAAGTGCAGGAGGCGATGCTTGCCATCCAGATCGAGCGCCGCTTTACCAAGCCGCAAATCTTCACCCTCTACGCCAACCAGATTTTCCTCGGACACGGCGTCTATGGCTTCGAATCTGCGTCGGAATACTACTTCAGCAAGCCGGCCAAGCAGTTGACCCTCGACGAAGCCGCGCTCCTCGCCGGACTCCCGAAGGGCCCGACCGTCTATTCTCCGATCACTCATCCTGACCGCGCGCAGAAGCGCCGCAACCTGGTCATCAACGCCATGCTTGAGGACGGCAAGATCACCGCGGCCCAGGCTGCCGACGCTCGCTCCGCCCCCCTCGTCCTTCATCTCGCGCACGATCCAAATTCCCTCGCTCCTTATTTCGTCGAAGAGATTCGCCGTTATCTCGAAGGCAAGTACGGGGCTGACCAGGTCCACGAAGGCGGTCTCAAGGTCTACACGTCGCTCGACGTCGATCTGCAGAAAGCCGCGAACCAGGCCGTCCTCGATGGCCTCGCCGCTTACGAGCGCCGTCACGGGTGGAAGGGCCATCTCGAAAACGTCGTCGACGAAGGCGCTGTTCTCGACAAATATTCGCATCCTGATTGGGACGACGAGCCCGAGACCAATGGCTACATCCACGCTCTTGTCACTTCCGCCGGCACCGGCATCGCCACGCTGAAATTCGGCCGCTACACCGCCGCCATCGGACAGGCCGACATCGCATGGACGCAGCAAAAACTCGCCGACATTCTCAAGACCGGCGACATCTGTTACATCAAGATTCTGTCCCTCAGCACCAACGGCGCAGCCCATGTCAGCCTCGAACAGGACTCCGGCGCCCAGGGAGCCCTGCTCGCAATCGACAACGTCACTGGCGCAATCAAAGCTCTGGTCGGCGGACGCGACTTCAATACCTCCAAGTTCGATCGCGCCACGCAAGCGCTTCGCCAGGTCGGATCGTCCTTCAAGCCCTACGTCTACACCACAGTCATCGACGAAGGCGGATCTCCCGACGACACCATCCTCGACGAACCCGTCAGCTTCGACACGCCGTCCGGTCCCTACACGCCACACAATTACGACGAGAAGTTCGAAGGGATCATCACGCTGCGCCGCGCCCTGGCCCAGTCGCGCAATATTCCCGCGCTCAAGCTGGCGAATAAAGTTGGTATCAGGAGCGTGATCGACTATGCCGAGCGCTTCGGCATCACTTCGAAATTGCCTCCGTACCTTCCGGTCGCTCTAGGTTCGGCCGAAATTACTCTGCTTGAACAGACTGCGGCCTACAGCGTCTTTCCCAACGACGGCGTTCGCGTAACGCCTCGCTATATCACCCGCGTCACAGATTACGACGGCCGTCTGCTTGAAGAAGATTTCCCGGATGTCAAAGATGTTGTCAGCGAACGCACCGCCCGCATCATGACCTCAATGCTTCGCGAAGTCGTGCTGCATGGCACCGGCGTCGCCGCCGCCAAGCTTCCGTTCCCGGTCGCGGGCAAGACGGGCACGACCAACGACTTCACCGATGCCTGGTTCATGGGATTCTCTCCGACGATGACCTGCGGAGTCTGGGTGGGCTACGACGAAAAGAAGTCGCTAGGCGCGAAAGAAACCGGCGCACACGCGGCCCTGCCGATCTGGATGAACTTCATGACCGCAGCCATGGCAGGCAAAGATGCAGGAGAC
The DNA here is from genome assembly GCA_963793945.1 of uncultured Acidobacteriota bacterium. Lineage (GTDB taxonomy): Bacteria > Acidobacteriota > Terriglobia > Terriglobales > Acidobacteriaceae > Sulfotelmatobacter. Next base: position 228,587 of record CAWCCE010000020.1, read on the forward strand.
TTCCAGCCATCTCCAATCGCGCCGCACGCGGTCGCACAAAAAGTGGACACCCCCGACGCCGCCCCAGCCGCCGAAGAAGCGCATTAGTGGTCTGCGTTAACGAGTAGGTTTCCTTCGTGCCCTTCGTGGTTAACGCCTTTTCCTGGCCGGGTGCCCCACTTCCGGCCGATTTTGCCGGAAGTGGGGATTTTTCCCTGATTCGCAAGTCAGTTACAACTACATCAGTTCTATCTACGAAGGAGAATCATGCGCAACCCGATCGCGTCAATCTTGCCAGGTTTCTTGTCGCTCGCCGCCCTCTGCATCTTTGGCTCGCCGATTCAGAGTAACGCCGCGTCCCCCAATCCCAAGTCTGCCGTCGAGCAAGTCCTCGTGACCCAGCAAAACGCCTGGAACCGTCACGACCTCGACGCCTTCATGGCCGGATACTGGAACTCTCCCGACCTCACTTTTTTCTCCGGCGATAAAGAGCAGCGCGGCTGGCAAGCCACGATCGACCGCTACAAAGCCCGGTACACAAGTGCGGGCCATGAAATGGGAAAACTAGAATTCTCCAACTTGCGGATCGAAATCCTCGGCCCCGAATCCGCATTCGTCCGCGGCGCCTGGCATTTAACCATGCCCGACGGTAAAACTCCCCATGGCCTCTTCACACTCGTCTTCCGCAAATTCCCTGACGGATGGAAAATTATCCACGACCACACCTCCGCAGCCGACTGACGAAAAGAATTCACGTACGTCGACGCCACAATCTGTCGCGAGCGCAGTTGCACTTCGCACAACCGTGGAAGAGCGGCCCTTAAAGGCCGCGTAAAAGGCACACACTGAATCTGGGCTTTAGCCCCTGATGGGCCGCCTACTTCCTCACCCTCACCTGCACCCGGCTCCCATCCGGCAACGACCCTCCAACCAACTCCACTTTCCCGTTCCGCACGATCCCTTCAAACTCCTGCGGAGGTTGCGCCGCACTCAACACCGGCGCCGCTCGCGCCACGCTCCGTCCCATGCCTTTGTCCATCGCTTCATTCGCCAGCCGGTCGGCCTCCTGATTATGCTCGCGCAACGCATGTCCAATCGAAAACCACTCCAGTTGCGCGATCAACTCCTTGGCCCGCCCGTGCAGATCCTGTAGGGTGGCGTTCTTTACTTTGTAAATGCCCTTAATCTGCCGCACCAACAACTCCGAATCGCTGATCAACTTCAGCGCCTTCGGACCATGCTTGATCGCATACTCCAGCGCCGCGATCAGTCCCTGATACTCCGCGAAGTTGTTCGTCTGGTGTCCCAGATACTCGCTGAGAGCGGCCACCTTGTGCCCCGCTTCATCTTTGATCACCACGCCGTATCCCGCAGGCCCGGGATTTCCCCGCGCCCCGCCATCGCTGTGCGCAACCAGGTACCGTTCCGGCGGATTTTCGCGCGCCTCAAAAAAATGCTTCGTTCCCGCATGGGCCGAACTGGGTTGATGAGAAGAAGATCGAAAAGAATCCGAAGGCATGCCCGAGTTTAACAATGAACCCCGCTCATCGATCAATGCCTCGCAGCTCAGAAATCCACAGGCAAGCTAAGTCCAATGTGACATCTGCCCTTGCGCTTCGAATCAAGCGAGCAGATCATTGCCACGGCGGTAGCGGTACGCAGCGAGGTCAAAGAAACTCCCGCAAGTCCTGTGGAATCAAGATTTTGACCTCTAACCCTTACGCGCTCAAGATTTTGCAGACACATTTTGCAGAACCCGCGCCAGTCAAGGCCTTCACAAGGGGGTGGGGGAGGGGGGTACCTCAGAAAACCCGCCGTTTCCCAAAACGGAACACGCGAAAACGGCGGCAAAACGCGCGGCTTTCAGAAAAATTTTCAGGAATTTCGCCTGCACCCAGAAGCCGAACTCACCTTCCCGAGGCGAGACGCGTAGCCAACCGTGCCGGAAGATTGGCGGCGAAGATTCTATCCTGGGCTTCCTTCAAGTTGTAAGGCGTGCGATGAAAGTGGACGATCTGCGCTTCGGTGTCGAACAGAGCGTACGCCGCGCGCCAATCTCCATCCCGCGGTTGTCCAACCGATCCTGGATTGATCAGATAGCGCGCCGAATTCTTTAGTTGCAGCGGAACCGATTCCGCTTGCCCCACCGTTCGATACTCCGGACGAAATCCGTCCGCCGAAGACCCATTGGCGAAAAATCCGCCTTGCAGATGCGTATGTCCGAAAAACGTCAGCGGCATTGTCAGCGTGATCAGCGGCGCGAGCGCGTCCCCCAGCGAAACGACGTATTCATCCTCATCATTCGGCGAACCGTGAACCAACTGCACGTCGGGAAAATCCGGCAAAGAGACTGGACCATGCGGCAATGCACGCAGCCAATCCAGGTTTTCGTCCGTCAATTCGTTACGCGTCCACAAAGCCGCTGCTGCAGCCATCGGATTGAAATCCTCGAGGTCCATGATTCCCGTAGCTGCCTTGTCGTGATTGCCGCGCACAAAGACCTTGCCCAACTCTCGCGAACGCTTGGTCACTTCGTTCGGGCTTGCGCCATATCCAACGATGTCGCCGAGATTTACGATCCGGTCGAACGATGGAGCATTCGCGAGGCAAGCGTCGAGAGCTTCCAGATTGGCGTGGATGTCGCTGAGCAGCAGTATGCGCACGGATCACCGAACAAACTGCCGATTATAGACCAACAACTGGCGATAAGATGTTTTGCAGGGTTTCGGCAGCCCGCGGGGAGCAACATCATGGCAGGATTAGGACTCGGATGGCGGTTCAAGAACCGCACGCCGTTGTGGTTCACATTGAGCGTAGGACTGCTCATCGCGAATTCCGTCGTCCATTTTGGCCTGCTTTGGACCGTTTCGTCGTGGGCCCAAACCTCGCGCGACGCGCTGCATTCCTATCGGATTCCGTTCAGGGATGGCGTAAATTACTTCGCCGATTCGACGCTGGGTTGGTATTTGGACGCATGGTGGATCGGCTTAGTCCTTTTTCTAGCGGTGGTTGTATTGCTGGTGATCAACCGCGACCAACTCGAGCGTGATCCTTCCTGACGAATCGTTTAACGCACCGCATTTACGACCGGACAACGCGCCCAATGTCCCGCCGCGACCTCGACCAGCGGCGGGAAAGCGCGCGCACACTCGGGAATCCGAAAGCCGCATCGCGGATCGAACGCGCATCCCGCAGGTAAAGCCTGCAGCGCCGGAACCGTTCCCTCAATCGTCTGCAAAGGCTGCGATCGGTCGGTCTTTAAGTCGGGGACCGCGTGCAACAATCCGCGAGTATACGGATGAGCTGCCGCGTGAAAGATATCGCGCTTCGCTCCGAGTTCCACGAGACAACCTGCGTACATCACGGCCACCCGATCCGCGACTTGCGAAACAACAGCCAGATCGTGCGAGATGAACAGCATCGCCAGCCCAAACTTCTGACGCAACTCGGCGAGCAGTTCGAGAATCTGAGCCTGGATTGTCACGTCGAGAGCGGTTGTCGGCTCGTCGGCAATCAACAGCTGCGGACGATTGACGATCGCCATCGCGATCATGATGCGCTGCCGCATGCCTCCGGAAAGCTGGTGAGGGTAATCTCGCGCGCGCCGAGCCGCATCGGGAATCGCGACGTCGTTCATAGCATCCACTGCACGCTGCCAGGCTTCGTGCTTCGAGATTGCGTTATGCGCGGCCGCGGCCTCAGCGATCTGATCTCCGACGCGCATCACGGGATTGAGCGCGGTCATCGGCTCCTGAAAGATCATCGCGATCCGCGATCCGCGCAGCTGTCGCATCGCCTCGTCGTCGATCTTGGCTAGATTCCGAGGGCTTGCGCCTTTTTCGGCAAAGGTGATCTCGCCGGAAACTATGGCCTGAAACGGCAGCAGCCGCATGATGGCGAGTGAAGTAATCGACTTGCCGGAACCGGATTCGCCGACCAGCCCTAGTACTTCGCCGGGAGCGATGGAAAAACTCAGGTCGCGCACTGCCTGCAGCGCGTGCGAGTTCGCGCCGCGATTCTGTGCGGGAAATGCGATGTTCAGTTGGCGAACGTCGAGCAGCGGTTGCACCGGTCAATGTTAGCAGCGCAGACGAAAAGCGTCGCCCTTGCGGGCAACCGACAGCCGAGGCGGCTGTCGCCACCTAGACCTCTTTACTGGCCCAAGATCAACGGCAGCCCATTCTTGTTGTTGCCGATCACAACTACCTTGGTGTTCGAACTCTTGGCCAGATTCTCGGTGGCTTCGATGCCCTTCCATTCGAGGAGCGATGGCGTGATGCCTTGGGCGACAATCTGCTGGAAGTCGCGCACGCCTGCCGCCTCGATGCGCTTGCGCTGAGCTTCCTGTGTCTCCTTTTGCAGGCGGAAGTTCATCGCCAGCGATTCCTGTTCGGCCTGCTGTTTGGCTTCGATCGCGGCCTTCAGCGTGGCCGGTAATTGAATATCTCGCAGGAGCACATTCTCTACCGCAATGCCGCGCTTGCTGAGTTCGGCGGTGATCTGATCCGTGATCTGTTTGGCAACCATTTCACGCTCGCCGGTGTAGAGAGCATTGGCGGTGTGCGAAGCGGTCGATTCGCGGATGGCGGAGCGCAGCGTTGGTTCGACTACGACGTTCTCGTAATCTGCGCCGATATGCTGGAAAACATCCGCAGCGCGATCGGGATTGAGATGATAGATGAGCGAAGTATCGAGCGCCATCATCAAGCCCTCGCTCGACGGAACGCTCGCGGACTCCTTGATGGTCTGAGTCTGGATCGACATTTCATTGTTCGTCTTGAGCGGATTGATGACGTGGATGCCTTCGCCCAGCGTCTCGCCAGTGACCTTGCCGAAGAGCGTGAGCACTCCGACGTGTCCCGTGCCGACGCGCGTCACTGCGCTGAGAACCAGAATTACGAGGATGAAGGCCAGGATTCCCAGGCCGATCAGGCGAATCAGGTTGCCGCCACCGTGGCCTCCGCCGTCAATCACGCGTCCCCGAGCCGGATCAAAGATCGTCATTGAAATTCTCCCCGGATGGATTCTAGGGCGCAGCAACACTGTGGATAAGTAGCTTGTCTGGCTCAAGTCGGGAGACGTTGCGATATTCTATCCAGGTCACTTCCGACCGCACAACGGCTTACAAGCTGCGGAATGTGGAGGCCTCCATGGGTGACTTTGAGAAGTTGATCGAGGCTGCGAAGCTCGGCCACGACGCGGATGCCCGAGCGATCGCGATCAGCCATCCGGAGATCATCAACCAACGAGATGAAACCGGCGCCACTGCACTCCACTACGCGGCGTTTGGTGGACATCGCGGAGTCGTTCAGGCACTGGCGGAACAAGGTGCCGATATCAACGCCGGAGACAGCCAATTCGGCGCGACCCCTGCTGGCTGGGCGATCGAATATCTGCGGGAGTTTGGCGGATTCCTAGGAATTGAACTGGATGATTTTGCCTACGCAATACGTCGAGGCGATGTCGATTGGGTTGCGCGATTCCTGAAGCGTTTCCCTGCACTTCGTGGAATTTGCGACACGCAGGGGAAACCTTTCAAGCTGCTTGCCGAGCAGTCTGGCAATCCAGAAATCACGAAGCTGTTTGAGACTATGCCTGGCGCTTAGCCGAAACCCGCGCGCCCCCGGCCTTGGGCCAGTTCTCCTGAATCTTGCCCTAGACCTGCCGCATCTCTTACAGTAACCATATGAGCAAGATTCACATTCCTACGCCTTTGCGGCAGTATGTCGGCAAACAGGCTTCAGTGGACGTCTCCGGATCGACCGTCGGCGAGGCCATGAACGCGCTGGTCGCACAGCATCCTGAGTTGAAGAAGCATCTCTACACCGACGAGGGCAAGCTGCGGGCCTTTGTGAACCTCTACGTCAACGACGAAGACATCCGCTATCTGCAGAAAGAAGCGACTGCTCTGAACGATGGTGATAACATTTCGATCGTGCCGTCCATCGCCGGAGGCGCGGTTAACTAAGGATTTCTAATCGTGAGACCTGCCACTAAAATGCGCTGTTGTCCGTGTTGCCCTTCCTGTTGTTAGTTCCGGATTCTCGCGTTTCCGTCGATCCATTCTCCTGAAAGTTTCTTGATGATCGACGCGAATTCTTGAACCACTAAGGGCACAAAGGTACACGAAGGAAACTTGAAGAGGACCTATGGCAACCACCACCGAAATTCCAGTGACACTCAATAAAGACGAGATCCTGCGCTACTCGCGGCACTTGATCATGCCCGAGGTCGGCATGGAAGGCCAGCAGAAGCTGAAGGCCGCGCGGGTGCTGTGTATCGGCACTGGCGGATTGGGGTCGCCGCTGGCGCTGTATCTCGCCGCGGCCGGCATCGGAACGCTTGGACTGGTCGATTTCGATGTAGTGGATTACACCAACCTGCAGCGGCAGATCATCCACTCGACGGCCGACGTGGGCCGCAAGAAGCTTGATTCGGCTGCGGACAAGCTGAAGGGCATCAATCCGTTTCTGAATCTGCAGACGTTCGACACGCGTCTGAGCAGCGCCAACGCGATGGAATTGTTCCGCGAGTTCGACATCATCGCCGATGGCACGGATAATTTTCCCACGCGTTATCTCGTGAATGACGCCTGCGTATTGTCGGGCAAGCCGAATGTTTACGGATCGATCTTCCGCTTCGAAGGACAGGCCAGCGTGTTCGCGACCGAGGAGGGTCCATGCTACCGCTGCCTCTATCCCGAGCCGCCACCGCCGGGCTTAGTCCCATCCTGTGCGGAAGGCGGAGTGCTGGGAATTCTTCCGGGACTCGTCGGCGTGATGCAGGCGACGGAAGTCATCAAGCTGATCCTGGGAATTGGTGATCCGCTCATCGGACGCTTGCTGCTGATCGATGCGCTAGGAATGAAGTTCCGCGAACTCAAGTTGCGCAAGAATCCGGATTGCCCGGTGTGCGGGACGCATCCAACGGTAACGAAGCTGATAGACTACAGCGAGTTTTGCGGCATTCGCGGAGAGGAAAAACCTGTGAGCAGTGGCGTTCCCGAGATTCAAGTCGAAGATTTGAAACGGCGTCTGGATGCGAAGGAAGATTTGTTCGTGCTCGACGTGCGCGAGCCGCACGAATATCAGATCTGCAACCTTGGCGGATATCTGATTCCGCTGAACGACCTGCCGAAGCGCGTGAACGAACTCGATTCGAGCCGCGAGATCGTCGTGCATTGCAAGATGGGCGGGCGTAGCGCGAAAGCCGTCGCCTTCCTGCAGCAAGCCGGCTTTAACAAAGTGCACAATCTTGCCGGAGGAATCACGGCCTGGTCGGATCGTGTCGATCCGAAAGTGCCGAAGTACTGAACCCAGTTCTCAGTACTCAGTTCTCAGTTTCAGGGAGCGCATTCGCGCTCCCTTTTTGCTTGTGCGCCCGATCACTGCGGGGTCATGAGTGGGCGAGGACAATATGCGGTCTGGCTCCCAGTCTTTGCTGAACTCATGGAGGCGTATGAACAAACTGCTGGCGCTTGTGTTGTGTTTTGTAATTCCCCTGACAGTATTGGGCGGCGACAACGCGTACAAAGTCACATATGACGGAGGTTCGCTTCCGGATGCGAAAGCCGGAACAGGAATGAGATTGTTTATCGAAGCCGACAAGATTCGACTCGTGAAAGACAACGCTGAAGTCATCACGATTCCAGCGTCGGCGGTTACCGAAGTGAGCTACGGGCAAGATGTCCACCGGCGCGTCGGGGCAGCGATCGGACTAGCCGTCGTATCTCTTGGCGTCGGCGCGCTCATGGCTCTGACGAAATCGAAGAAGCACTTCGTCGGATTGACCTGGGCCGACGGCGACAAGAAGGGTGGCTTCGCCATGCAGTGCGACAAGAACGATTACCGCGGCGTCTTGGCCGGACTCGAAGGAGTTACCGGCAAGAAAGCCGTAGACTCTGACGCAATGACGGTGAAGAATTAATCTATTGCTGAAATGAATGAAATGGGGAGCATGTTGATGCTCCCCGTTTTCGTGCAAGCAATTTTGGAACTTACTTGCTCGATCCTGCCTGCATCTGGTCGCTCGCATCCCCGAGCTCGAGGGCAAACTTCTTTCCGGCGAAGCGGGCTGCGGATAAGGTGGCGCTGCCGTCCTGGTGCTTCTGCACTTCGGCGGAATCATTCGCTGGCGCCTGGTTCAGGGAAACTACTTTCGCAGGGACTTTCGCGATCACGTGCTTGCCCTGCATGATGCTCACTTCGACGCTAGGCCCGCTTCCTTCCCATTCAAGTCGGTACTCACCAGCTTTCAGCGTGGTGCCGCTCACGGTAACGGGATCCGAAACGGTCAGCGTGCCCTTCGTGGTTGCGAATGCGCTCGAGGCCAGCAGCAGAGCCAACCCCATCATCAAACTTTTCGAAACTGTCGCGAACTTCATAGCTGCTCCTTATTTTCTTTCCCGAAAATGCGTCGGGAAGCGGTTAGGGCGGCCCCGGTTCACGACCTGCGTGAAAAAACACTTGTGTTTCCGCGCGAATCGTCTCACAATGCTGCCGCCGGGGTTGAGCACGCAAGCGACGAGCCTGCGCTGCTGCGATGGGGGTTATCTCACCTGGGCCGCCAAACCGAGTGTGAGAGAATCCCCAGACCCCGCAAATTCCGTTTCACAGGCCAGCGTCACCTCTGCGCCGGCTGTCATCCACTTCTGCTGGTTACGTTATCGCCGCGATGGAAGTTCCCTTTCGCGGAGGATATTGCAGTTGCTTATTGGACGCTGCGACATTCCTTCGGGTAGCAGATTTTGAATTTCAAACTTCTGCGCATACGCACAGTAAAGTTATGTTTTGTAGACGTTATGTTTCGTGCTGGAAGGAAGTTGGCGTTCAAACGACGCCGCGGGCAAGATGCCCGCGGGAGTGTGGCCAGAGTTCTGAGCTGCGAAGAGATTTGTGAAGAGACTTAGTCGGCGTCGCCGTGCTGCCGTTCGACCGACCAGACACTCGCCTGATCTTTTTCGAACGGATACACGTGCACCATCCAGTTGAAAACGACGGGGATGAATCTTCCACCGGCTGCGTCGCACGCGTCTTTGCTCGCGATCGATCCTCGCATTCCGAATTGCGGATTCGTTGAACGCAAATCGTTCCATCGTCCCAGCGGAGGAATGCAGAAATTCACGTGTTCGTGCCACTGCGCGACGCTCAGCGGAATGCGCTCATCAAGTTGATCTTCGGTGAACGTCTTGGGCGCGGTGTACATCACTCCAATCAGCTTGTAGTCGTCGCCATGCTTTTCGTAGAGCAGCGAAGTCGGATTCTCCGGATCGAAGCGCAACTCGGCTTCCACGGCGTTGCTGCGGCTCGTGAAGTGATACACCTTTTGCGGAACGTTGGGCATGAAGATCTTGAATCCCTCGTTCAGCGCGACGTGGTAATCCTTATATTTCTCCGCCGCTTTGCGCGCCTCATCGGCGACCTGCTGCGCGCGCATCGCATCGCCGGGCTTGAGCGAACGCAACGGCGTCATTTTCATGTGCGGCCCCATATCCATATGGCCTTCCATGGAGTGCATGACGTGAGCGCTGGCCTCGCCGTCCGCTTTCACGTCGCCCATAGGCATGTCTTTCATGTTGGACATATCGTGATGAGACATATCCATGCCGGGCATGGACTGGTCCGACTGTGCGCCGCTGGATGACGAAGACGTCGACTGTCCCCACGCGATGCTGCAAAGCAGGATGGTCAGGAAGACCGCAATCTGAGTGCGCATAGAGATTCTCCCCATAAATTCTCTTGATACTAACCCTGAATCAGCAGGGATGTTTCTGCAAGAGACCCATGGTTACTGAAGATGACAGAGGTAACCAGTGCACTAGGGAGACCGCGCAGGTTGGCGAGCCGCTGCGGTTTCTGGTACACCTAACAACTTGACTCTCGAAACCATCGTCTTCCTCTTTTTCGCCGGAGCGCTCGGCGGAGCCTTGAATTCCGTCGCTGGAGGCGGCAGTTTCATCGCGTTTCCCGCGCTGCTGTTTACCGGAGTGCCTCCGATTCCAGCGAACGCCACGAATACGATTGCGCTGTGGACCGCTGCCGCCGCCAGCGGTGGCGCCTACCGCAACAAGCTTGACGTTCCACGGCGCGTGATGATCCCACTGCTGACCGCGAGCTTGATCGGAGGCATCGCCGGAGCGATGCTGCTATTGAAGACGCCGGCGCAGACCTTCATGCGCGTGTTGCCCTGGCTGACTCTTGGCGCGACGCTGCTGTTTGCGTTCGGCAAGAAGCTGGCGGGCGGACGCAAGTCTGTGATCGAGCACGAATCGACCGGCGGGGCGCTCGTCGGTGCGACGCTTTTTCAATTGGGCGTTGCAGTATACGGAGGCTACTTCGGTGGCGGCATGGGGATTGTGATGCTCGCCATGCTGGCGGTGCTTGGAATGACTGACGTCCACGCCATGAACGCGTTGAAGAGTGTGATGGCGTTCGTGATTAACGGAGTCGCCGTGGTGATGTTCATCGTCTTCCACGCAGTTTATTGGAAGCACGGGATCATCATGATCGTCGGCGGGATCGCCGGCGGCTACGTCGGCGCGCACTACGCCATGAAGATGAAGCAGGTATGGATTCGATGGTTCGTAGTAGCCGTAGGCGCTGGAATGACGGTGTATTTCTTCTGGAAGTCTTACTGAAAAAACTGGCCACGGATTCTCGCGGATATTCACGGATCAAACCAAGTCTTTGCCTGATCCGCGAATATTCGTGGCGATCCGTGGCCGACGTTCTTACTGTAGCGGCTCCGAAACGTGCTCGTGGACCGTCAACCACTTCCCATCCTGGTTTTCAAGGATCGCGGTCCAGCGGAAGTTTCCCATCTCGACTTTTCCCGCCTTTGTGGTCATCTCTTCGGCCACCGTGGCGGTGACCCAGACGAGGTCCCCGTGGGGATGAATCGCGACATCGTCATTCACGGTGAACTTAGCGCTCTTGTAGCCCGCCAGGACGCCTTTCACGCCTTTCTCGTATTCATCCCAGCTGTTGTATTTCAGCGGTGCGATGTCGAAGAACACATGGGGACCGGTGGTGGCGTAATACTTGGCGACGTTGGCGGGGTCGAGCGTGGACCAACCATCCCACACTTTTTGCAGATAGGCTTTGTCGGGAACCGGTCCGGCCGCAGCCTTCGTCATCGATGACTTCTTGGTCTGGGCAGAACCGCACAGGGTGAGCGCGAGTAAACAGCACGAAACGGTAAAAATCCGCTTCAGCATGGTTGTTATCCTCCAGGAAATCCGGCGGAATTTTCGCACAGGACGAGGAGAAGCACAAAATCATTAACCACGAAGGTCACGAAGTCGCACGAAGGAACTCTCAGGCAGCGCTTTCCTTTGTGAACCTTCGTGCCCTTCGTGGTAAATGATTTTGGGTTCCCGCGCTAAACAGCCCCCGAAACCCATTTCGTTTGACCGATTTCCACAGCACACGCTAAAATAGTGGAGTTTGACTGTACTCGCCGACCCGTTCTGGGGACGCCTGCCTTGGCTGCTGAAGCGCCGTGGCGGAAAACACAGCAAGCAGAGGAAATCAGCAGGCCCCTTGGGAGCGCCCGTGTGCGCCCGGGGTTCCGGATGGAAGCTCCGTTTTCGGGTTCCTGTTACGGGCTGAATTTCAAACGACATTTGACGGAGGCAGACGTATGTACGCGGTTATCCGCGCCGGTGGAAAGCAGTACCGGGTGGCGCCCGGCGATGTAATTCGAGTAGAGAAGGTCGGAACCGGCACGGACGGTCAGGTGGAGTTCCCCGTGGTCGCAGTGTCCGGCGAAGAAGGTCAGATCGGAAATCAGTCGGACGCGCGCGTGGTCGGCACGGTGGTTGAAGAAGGCCGGGGCGCGAAGATTCTGGTTTTCCATTACAAACGCAAGAAGCAGTACAAGAAACTGCGCGGACATCGCCAGTCGTTTACCGCGGTGCGCATCGCCGAGATCGCATTCGGCGGACAGAGCTTCAAGGCTCCCGAGCTTCCCAAGAAAGAAGCGAAGCCCAAGAAGGTGAAGGCTGCTGAGAGCGAAGAGCACGAGGCGACGCCGAAAGCCAAAAAATCCGCGGGCAAGAAGGCAGCCCCAAAAAAGGCCGCCAAGAAGGCGGCAAAAAAGAAATAATTCATCCAGATGTCAGTTCAGCGGATGCTGAGAACTGGCAACTGAGAACTGAGAACTCATATGGCGCATAAAAAGGGACAAGGAACATCACGAAACGGGCGCGACTCCAACGCGCAGCGGCTTGGTTTCAAGGCATTCGGCGGACAGGTCGTTCCTGGCGGAACGATTATCGTTCGCCAGCGTGGCACGCGGGTGAAGCCCGGGCTCAACGTGGGCCGCGGCAAGGACGATACCCTCTTTGCCAAGATCACGGGACGCATCAAGTTCCTGAATAAGGGACAGATGGGCAAGTTCGTGATGGTGGAACCGATCGAAGCGAAGTAGGTCTCGAATCCCGGGGTCTCGAATCCTGGTTAGATTTCGCGGGTAGAAGTGCTCGCGCCACGCTGGCCTCTCCTTCGGGCGAGGCTTTTTCTTTTCGGTTCTTGGCCGCTAGTCGTTAGTCGTTCGCGACGCGGCGAGGCCAACGACGATTGGCTAACGACTCTCTCTATGTTCATCGATGAAGCCAAAATCAAAGTGAAGGCGGGCGACGGCGGTAACGGCTGCATGGCGTTCCGGCGGGAGAAGTTCGTCCCGCGCGGTGGCCCGTCGGGCGGCGATGGCGGCAAGGGCGGCGACATCGTGATGGAGTCCAGCGAGCGCCACAATACGCTGGTGCATTTCCGCTTCAACCCCGAGCACAAAGCCGAGCGCGGGCGTCACGGCGAAGGCTCGAACAAGACTGGGCGCGACGGCGGCGATGTCGTTCTGAAGGTTCCGGTCGGGACGATCGTCTACGACGATGAGACCGGCGAGAAGGCCTTTGAGTTCACGGCTCCGGATCAGAAGTTTGTGATCTCCCGCGGCGGACGCGGCGGGCGCGGTAATGCGCGTTTCGCGACGTCAGTGCATCAGGCTCCGCGCGAGCACGAAGCCGGGCGTCCCGGCGAAGAACATACCTATCGCCTTGAGTTGAAGTTGCTGGCGGACGTGGGCCTGGTGGGATATCCGAACGTCGGCAAATCGACGTTGATCTCGCGCATTTCTTCCGCGCGTCCCAAGATCGCGGATTATCCGTTCACAACTCTCGAACCGAACCTTGGAGTAGTCGCGGTCGGCGATGCCAAAGACGAAATCAGTTTCGTTGTCGCCGATATTCCAGGGCTGATTGAAGGAGCTCATACCGGCTCCGGTCTAGGCACGCAGTTTCTGCGGCACATCGAACGCACGCGGTTGCTGGTGCATCTGGTTGACGTTTCCGATTCGAGCGGACGCGACGATGTGACCAAGGACGTCGAAGTGATCGTCGGCGAACTCGCCAGTTTCGGCGCGCACCTCGAAGAAAAGCCCATGATCATGGTCGCGTCGAAGATCGACGTCGTCAACAAAGACAAGCTGGCCGCGCTGAAAAAATATTGCAAGAAAAAGAAGCTGAAGCTTTACGAGATCTCGGCCGTCACCGGCAAAGGTATCGAAGCCTTGAAGTACGCCATCGCCGAAGAAGTGCAAGCCCTGCGCGATCAGGATCTCCGCAAAGCAGTTTAATTTTCCCAACATCGCCACGAAATCGGCTGCCCCATCCGTCGCGATTTGTCACGGATGGGAATGCGGTGTTCACGACCATAGCTTGTTTCCAGACTTCGTTGTGACGCTGACGTCCACTACGTACAAAGGCGGCCCGTAGGCCGCCTTTCCCCATATCCACAAAACCCGTTGCTAGCTTACGCCCTTGGTAGAGGACCGTGCTGGAAGTGGTACTGCAGAATCCTCGCGGCGAGCGCGGGAGTCAGCGTTTCTCCCTTGCGTTCGATCGTTCGGACGACCTCTCCACGGCAGACAACCTCCGTCTCCGAGAGGCCGGCAATTTCGGCCGGAAGCACAAGGTTGATTTCCAGCTGCGAGTTAGGTTGCAGCAGTTCGTCGGCCTCGAAAAGCAATCCAGAACGGCTGATGTTTTCGGTTGTGCCTACATGCCACTGCTGTTCTCCGAGACGGCGATAACGCAAAGGCAAGTGAAGCTGGAATCTTTGGGCACGGGAAGGAGGAACCTCCCGTGCCCGGATGGCGGGTTGTGGAACGGAATGCGAAGACATGACGACCTCCGGGGGAGTTTGTGTTGCATCGAGCACTTCGCGGACCATGCTCTTCAGGTCGCGAAGGTTAAAGGGCTTCTGGAGCAGGCGAACGCCGACGTCCAGCATGCCGTTGTGTCCGATTACGTTTTCTGTGTAACCGGACATGTAAATGATTTTCACGTTGGGGCGAATTTCTGAAATGCGCTGCGCGAGTTCGCGGCCATTCATGCCGGGCATGATGACGTCGGTGAGCAGCAAGTGGATCACCGCCTCATGGGCAACCGCAATCTGCATCGCGACCGCGCCATCGGCAGCTTCGATGACCTTGTAGCCTTGCTTCTCAAGGTATTGACGCGCGAGATAACGCAGGTTCGCCTCGTCCTCCACGAGAAGAATCGTTTCGCTTCCAGGCTCAACTTTCTGAAGTGCGATTGGAGTCGCGATTACCGCCGCGGGTTCTTCCATCGAGGCGACGCGCGGCAGATAAATTTTGAACGTCGTGCCTTTACCGATTTCGCTATAGACCCAGATATATCCACCACTTTGCTTCACGATGCCGTAGACGGTAGAAAGTCCGAGTCCTGTTCCTTTCGTTCCCTTCGTCGTGAAAAAAGGCTCGAAGATATGCGATTGCGTTTCGGAATCCATGCCCGCACCGGTATCGCTGATGGCGACCATCACGTAATCGCCGGGCCGCAACGGAGCGTGAAGACGTGCGTAATCCTCGTCGAGGGTGATGTTCGAGGTTTCGATCATCAGCTTGCCGCCGGAAGGCATCGCGTCGCGGGCGTTGACCGCGAGATTCATGATGACCTGTTCGATCTGGCCGGCGTCGGCGCGCACGGGCCAGAGTTTCGGGGCCGCGACCATCACCAGGTCGATGTCTTCCCCGATCATGCGGTTTAGCATCTTCAGGTTTTCGGTGGCGATGTCGTTCAGGTTGACGATGCGCGGCGCGAGCATCTGCTTGCGGCTGAATGCCAGAAGTTGGCGAGTCAAAGATGAAGCTCGCTCCGCTGCGCTGGCGATTTCCTGAGCGGGTCCACGCAGATGCGGCTCGGCGCCGAGACGCTCGAGAAGGAATTCCGAGTAGCCGGAAATCACCATGAGCAGATTATTGAAATCATGCGCAATGCCGCCAGCCAAGCGGCCCACAGCCTCCATCTTCTGCGACTGGCGCAGTTGCTGTTCGAGCGCGCGGCGCTCAGTTACATCTTCGGCGAACAACTCGAAGACAACGCCTTCCTTGCGCCCGTTGGTCACGGAGCGGCCCGAAACACGAACCACGGTGGTGCCGTTGGTGCGCTTCCATTCCGCGGTCAATCCTTTGAAAGGCGCGGAAGAACGGAGAAAGTCCGCCAGATCGAACCACTGATCGCCGTCGGCGTAGAGACTATAAATGTGCTTCCCAACGAGTTCGTTGGTGGAGGTTAATCCGAGCAGCTCGAGGAATGCAGGATTGGCGTCGAGAATCTTTCCCGTCGCATCGCAGCTGCAAATGCCGTACGGGGCATTCGTAACCAGTGAGCGAAAGTTGGCTTCCGAGCGCCGCAGGCTCTCTTGCGCCGAACGCAATGCGGCGTTGAGCCAGCAAATCAACATTGCAATAAAGAAGAAGAGCGACAGGCGGAGAATGGCGGTGCGCAGCTGATCGGGAGTGTGCTGTCCGACGAGCGAGAAATACGCGCCGACCGTCAGTGCAAATGACGTAGCTACCAGGCCGGGCTTCCAACCGCCGTACCATGCGCTGACCATCACGGCGACGCCAAAAAGAGCAAGGCGGCTTTCGGAAACATCCGCGAGCATGACGGTGGGAATAAGAGCGAGGGCCGTACTGAGGACAGCTACGCCGTAGCGCAGAATGGGCGCGCGCGCAGCCGGAATGCGGAGTAGGGGGAGGGTTACTCGCATGACAACCATCCTAGTTCCAAATTGGGAAACAGCATAGTTACAGAGGTTCATTTTTCGTTGGCGTTGGGGTCGTACCTCTGTGTCCTTTTGTCTCTAGCGTGCGAGTCCGATGGGACAAGGCCGCGCGGTTCCGACTTGCATCTCGCGCCGCGAATCAAGACACTATGCGGGTCACTAACATCTATGAACATTGGACTCTTCGGCGGTACGTTTGATCCGGTACATCGCGGGCACATCGCGCTGGCGCAGGCCGCAATGGAACGCTGCAAGCTGCATCGAATTTGTTTCGTTCCCGCAAACCTGCCGCCGCACAAGCAGAAGCAGCCGCTGTCTGCATTCGTGCATCGGTTTGCGATGCTCGCCTTGGCAACCGCGGCTGAAAAAGCATTCGTTCCATCGTTACTCGAGGCACCGGAAGAAAGCGGAGCGAGCAAGAAGGAAAAACCGAACTACACCGTCGACACCGTGCGGCGGATGAAGCAGTCACTCAAGAACAGCGATCGATTGTTTTTGTTGATTGGAATGGACGCATTCGCCGACATTGCGAAGTGGCATCAAGCGGAGGCGTTGTTCCGCGAGTGCGAATTCATCGTCGCCGGACGCCCGGGTTTTTCGTTGGCCGACGTGGCCAACGCTTTGCCCGAGAGCCTGCGGCCGCGAACTGAAGTGATGAAGCCGTTTCAGAAGCAGGCCGCGACCGGAGATCTGGTGCTTCCGGGAGTGACGATTCACCTGATGGGAGATTTGCATCAACCGGCATCGGCTACCGCGATCCGGCAAGCCGCGTCTGCGGGGAAACCACTGGGACGATTCGTGGATGCGATGGTAGGGGAGTACATCAAGAAGGTGGGGCTGTATACGTAGGTCGCGGGCTTTTCGTTGGTCGATTGTCGTTCGTCGTTGGCCACGCAAGCAGGGACATGCCGCCGAGCTAGACACAAACGTCGGTTACAATAGAAGTTCACGCGAACGATGGGTGACATCAACGCGTTTGCGCGTCCCAAACTAGAAGACTCAGAGGAGATTCCTGTGGCTCAGAATCACTACGTTACGAAGACGAAGCGGCGCCAGAAGAGCGGCAAACGGAAAGATCCATCGCAAGCGACCATGGCGAAGTTGCGCCAGTTGGCAGCGGCCGACGCGAAAAAATCAGGCAATTGATCGCGCCAAGTAACGTACCCAATCCAGTTACAACTCAGCCCACGTCGAACGACCAACGACTGAATGAAGAAGACCGAACTCAAAAAGCAAGTTGACGCCGCGATTCAAGCCTGCCTGGAAAAGAAGGCCGAAGAGCTCAGCATCCTGGAAATGGAAAAAGGGTCGGGAGCTTTTACCGACTACTTTGTGCTCTGCAGCGGAACGAATCCAAGACAGGTGCAGGCGATCGCCGACGAAGTGGAGTTGCGCCTGAAGGCCGCGGGGATTCGTCCGAATAACGTCGAGGGCTATCGGCAGGCAGAGTGGGTGCTGATCGACTACGTGGATTTCGTGGTCCATGTGTTCTCGGAGAAGGCGCGGAAATTCTACGACCTGGAGCGGCTATGGAAGTCGGCGAAGCGCCTTGAGCCGGGCGACTTGAAGTCGGCGCCCCGCGCGCGGAAAATCGCAGCCAAGCCTGCGGCCACGAAAAAGAAAAAGAAAAAAGCGAAAGCCTAGCGGCATCCCCTCGCAGATTTCTGAAAATTCCCATGACGTCGAAGCCAGATTCCGAACCTAGTTGGGGATCGCAGTATCGTCTGGTGGCTTCTGAGAAGTGGAAGGCGAAGTCCGCGGCGATGGGCAAGCCTGTGACCGACGCGCTTGTTGAATATGCGCGCCCTGTGGCCGGAATGCAGGTGCTGGACTTGGCGAGCGGGACCGGTGAGCCTGCAATCAGCTTGGCTATGCGCGTCGGCGCGACGGGACACGTCACCGCACTTGACCTAAGCGCGGGACTGCTTGAGATTGCCGAGAACCGCGCACGGGCTCGGGGTCTGAACAACTTCACCACAAAACAAGCGGACGCCCATTCGCTGCCATTTCCCGACAATAGTTTCGATCTAGCGACATCGCGATTCGGCGTGATGTTCTTTCGCGACCCGATTGCGGCGCTGGGAGAGTTGCGACGGGTTCTGCGGTCCGGTGCGCGGGCATGCTTCATCGCGTGGGGACCATTCGATCAACCGTACTGGCGGAGCACGATGGGCGTAGTGCACGCGCAAATCGGGGGGCCATTGCTGCCGCCGGACGGTCCGAATCCTTTTCGATTCGCCGAGGCGGGAAGCCTTTCGGCCGTGCTCCGAAGCGCAAGTTTTAATGACATCGAAGAAGGGATGAATACGCTGCCGTGGGTCTGGCCGGGGTCGGTTGAAGAGGTTTGGGATCAGGCGCAGGCAGTGGCAGTGCCGTTTCGTCCTATGCTCGACCGCGTACCTGTCGAAAAATGGCCGCAGATTCATGCTGAAGTGCACGCGGCGGTGTCGCGCTATTCGGATGGCGAGAAGATTGCGTTTGGCGCGCAAGTCATCCTGGCCTCGGGAAGGAAATGAGGAACCCCGGTGAAGATCAAGATTGCGTGGATCGGGAAGACGAAGGAACCCGCGATCGCGTCGCTCACCGAGGAGTATCTGAAGCGGATCTCGCGATACGTAACGATTGAAGGACTGACGGTTCGCGATGAGGCGGATTTGCTGGCAAAGTTTGGCGGCGCTGCGAAAAGTACAAAATCCACACTCGTGCTAATGGATTCGCGCGGCAAGGAATTTTCGTCGGAGCAGTTTGCGAAGTTCCTTGGAAATTATCAGGACCGCAATCCTTTACCCCTGGTCTTTGCCGTCGGCGCCGCGAATGGATTCAGCGATGCGGCTCGATCGTCGGCCCAGTCTGTAATTTCACTCGGAAAGATGACTCTGGCACACGAACTGGCGCGAGTGGTTTTACTGGAGCAGGTATACCGGGCGTTCACGATTCTGAAAGGCCATCCATACCATTCGGGGCACTGATGCGGTCGGGACCGGCGACCCGGGGTCCGAACCGCTGATAAAGCAGAAATGATCCAGTGAGAAACAATGTTCCGGCCAACACTGCGAAGGGAAACTTCAGGTCAGGAGAGATCATGACCGCAGGAAGTAGTCCGACGGCCATGGCTGGTGGCATGTGGAGGTCGAAGATCCGCAGCACCACGATGCCGCAAACCATCGCGCAGGCAGAGGCGGCCGCGCCCATGTTTGCGCCGAAGGCATGAAAGACCAGTAGGCCGCAGAAAGCCACTACAAAACAGGAGACGGGGAGAGAAATCGGACGCTTCGTCCAGGGGCAGGTTTCGGGGTGTCCAAACATCTCATAGGCCATAGTGACGAGGGGTGGAAACAAGATGAAGCGAAGACCCGATAGTCGGGCGACCTCGGCTGCGACCACGACGAACACCAGGAAGACGACGAGCCACATCCGGCCATGAGGAAGGGATTCCAAGATATCTTCGACATCGGGCGAGGGCTCCGGCTGCGATGCGCTCCGGAGGTGATACTTCCGCCAGATAACTGAGATCGCGCTGAGCGCGATCAAGGTGAGAATGATGGACGAAGGATAAAGCCAACTCTTGACCCCGAGCACGAGAGGCAGCACTCCCGCGGACATAGCAGGAGCGATGGACGAATGCAACAAGGCAATGACGAGAGTGCTTAGGGCCACAATCAGCAGCACGGTCAGGCCGTTGAACGAAAAGTGCCGGGTGACGACCGTGCCGAGGAATGCGGTGATGGCCGGAGTTACGACCAGCTTGGTGGGCTGACTTGCCCACTTGCCCCACGGCCTGATCAGAACGTCATAAACGAGTGCTCCCAATTCCGGGAAAAGCAGATACGGAATACCCAGAAAATGAGCGAGAGCGGCAATGACAGCGATGTACACGACGATCAGGAACTCGGCGGACAATCGGCTGCGATGCGTTAGTGCGCGCGGACTTGGAGGCGCAGGATGCTGATCTTGAGACTTCATGCCTCGGAGCGTATCCCTCGAGTATGAGCAGTTAATGAGTGGGCACAGCCAGTTTTGTGGCGATCACAACCTTGAGAATTTCGTTCGCCAGCTCCCGCGCGGGGACGTCTTCCATATTGGTGAGGACAACCACTCCATCTTGTTGCGCGGGAGCGATCAGAAATGCCGTGCTCGTGCCCTGCTGGCCACCGGTGTGGCCGACGACCGTGATTCCGTTCTCCTGACTCGCGCCCCATCCCAGACCGTAACTGTCTTTTGATCCGTCGGAGGGTTCCAGGGGCGTCCACATCAGGTCACGCGTTGAGCGCTTGATCAGCTTGTCGCTCAGAATCGCGATTTCGAAGTTGGCCATGTCTTCGGCAGAGGAGAGCCAACCGCCGCCGGGAATCTTGTAGCTGGAATCGAGAAAGTCGGCGTTCTGGACGTCGCCGGACTTGGATTTCTCATAGAAACGAGTGCGGAAGGGAATAATCGTGAAGCGGTTGTCGACCTCTGAGCGCTCCATCCCGGCAGGACCGAAAACATTCTGGCGCATGAAGTCGGTGTACTTTGCTCCGGAGGCTCCTTCCATCACGCAGCCGACGAGCGTATATCCCTGAGTGGAATAGTGAAAGTGAGAGCCTGGAGCCGCAACCAGTGGATCGCTCTTGAAAAAGTCGAGTCCGGCTTGGATCGGATCGTCAAAATGTTTTGTGTTGCCAATTTCCAGATCGTCCGGGCCAGTCTTGTAGTGGCGAATGCCACCGAGATGTCCCATGACTTCGCGAGTCGTGATGGGCGCCGATTTCTGGGGAAACGCGGGGCAATATTTCTGGACTGGAGCGTCAAGATCGAGTTTGCCTCGCTCCCAGAGTTGCATCGCCGCCGTGGCGGTCAGCGATTTCGAGATCGAGGCCAGACGATATAGCGTTTGCTCGCTGGCTGGAACGTTGTTTTCCAAGTCGGCAAATCCGAAACCTGCCGCCCATTCGAGCTGACCGTTTTCCACGACCGCGATCGACACGCCCGGGACATGCGTCGAGGCCATGAACTTGGAGACAGCTGCTTCGATCAGCGAGCGCTTCTCCGGCGCGATCGGATGATCTTGGGCGAAGCAGTAGCCGGAAAGCACCGCGCTCGGAAGCATGACTAGCAACAGACAGCAAGCGAGCCGCCGCCTGAACATACTGAATGATTGCATTTTGAGTGATTGCATCAAGATAGCCTTCAGACCGGGGTTTCATTGTAACAACTGCAGAGAACCACTGGCTGAAGGCGCGACCCTACTGAGTGACGGTGGCTTGATAACTTACGGCCTGCCAATGGCCGGACTTGCGGACCCAGACGCGGGTGTAGCGATAGGGACCGCTGAAGTCTTCGCCGAGCTGGTGGCCCTTGACGTCGGCGCGCGCGGTCACGATGGCCGTGTCTCCGTAGAGGCGAACGACCATGTCGCTGACGTCGATCGTGTCATAGCGCAGCTGTCCGCTCCTGCGAGCCGACAGGGCCTCTTTCTTTGTGGTGACCTGACCGAGAGGCGAGATCGCAACATAGTCATCGGCCAAAGTGCGCTGTGGGAATTCGGCATCGCGGCGAAGGCTGGCTTCTTTCGCCTGGCGTTCCATCTCAATGATCTCGCGAATCGCGTCCTGATCGCCGGCGTCAACGACCATCTTGGGGCGAATGGAAACATGCTGCGCTGAGAACGCGGGCACGGCGCCCATTAGGCAGCACAATAACACTGCATACTTGTTGATCACGATGAGACCTCCGCAATTTGCGAGGGGACAGAGATCCGCCTGACCGGGACTACGCAATCTTGGATGCGCGAGTTCCGTGGAAAAGATTCCGGAAGGTGAACATTTATGTTCATCGAGAGAGACCCCAGTGTTCGACTTCCTACAATAAAGACGACGGAGACGGATGGTTCATTAACAAATAATTTGTTTGGACTGTGGATGCAAAGTCTATCCCTGTGCGGAAAGCAACCCCACTGAAGGCCTTAGGTGCAACTCCACTTCCACTGCAAGGGGCCCGTAAACGATTGATAAGATGATACACAGGTCCGCGGTTAGCATCGGCTGGCTTGTCCACCACCGCGATTCAGTGTCCACGAGTGGACAGAACGCTGACCTGAAGCGTCGTTCAGAATCGATTTCTAAACCTCCTTCATTCGAAGCTATGCCGTTTGAATCCGACGGCATCTAGTAGAATCAAAGCTTCCGATTGGCAAATGGCTGATATCCGTCGCGGTCTCATTATCGTGAATACGGGGCCGGGCAAGGGCAAGACGACAGCCGCCATGGGTACTGCCTTGCGCGCCGTGGGGCAGGGGATGCGGGTGCTGATGCTGCAGTTCCTGAAGGGATCTTGGCATTACGGCGAGCTCGACGCGGTGCAGGCCTTCGGCGACAAATTTGTGATGAAGCAGATGGGCCGCGGCTTCGTGAAGGTGGGCGCGGAGAAACCGGATCCGGAAGATGTGAGGATGGTGGAGGAAGCCTGGGCCGAAGCGGACCGGGCAATCCAGTCCGGCGAGTGGGATCTGGTCGTGCTCGACGAGATCAATTACGCGATCAGCTACGGCATGCTCGATCCGGCGAAAGTGGTCGAGAGCCTGAAGAAGAAGCCTGAGATGGTGCATGTCATCTTGACGGGGCGGAACGCGCACCCCACAATTGTCGAGGCTGCGGATACAGTGACCGAAATGCGCCAGGTGAAGCACGCATATGAGAAAGGCGTGATGGCGCAGAGAGGGATCGAATACTGATTGAGTAATTGCGTAATCGGGTAATTGAGTAATTTGAAAAGGCGTGATGCCAGCTTTTCAATTACTCAGTTACAAAATTTCCCAATTACCAAATTCTTCGTATGGCTTGGTTTAAACGCGAATCCGGCGAGCTGGATACTTCGGGGGAGAAACGCGTCAAGACCGAAGGTTTGTGGGTGAAGTGTGAGGGCTGCCGGCAGATCATCTGGAAGAAGGATCTGGAAGAGAATTTGAATGTCTGTCCGAAGTGCGACAAGCACTTCCGGATCGACGCGCGCACACGGCTGGCGCAGTTGCTGGATGACAACCAGTACGAATCGTTCGATGGATACATTGCCTCGACCGATCCTTTGAAGTTTGTGGATCTGAAGCCGTATTCGGCGCGGCTGAAGCAGGCGCAGCACGATACCGGGCTGAAAGATGCCCTGATCAATGCGCAAGGAAAGCTGATGGGGCGTCCGGTGGTTGCCAGCGTGATGGAGTATGCGTTCATTGGCGGCAGCATGGGGGCCGTAGTAGGCGAGGGGATCACTCGGGCGGTGGAGCGCGCGGCGGAAAAGCGGATTCCATTGATCATCGTGTCGGCCTCGGGCGGGGCACGCATGATGGAGGGCGTCATCAGCCTGATGCAGCTGGCCAAGATTTCGGCGGCGCTGGCGAAGCTGGATAAGGTCAAGGTCCCGTACATTTCGCTTTTAACGGATCCGACTACCGGGGGCGTGACCGCGTCTTTCGCGATGCTAGGCGACTTGAACATTGCGGAACCGGGTGCCCTGATTGGCTTCGCGGGACCAAGAGTGATTGAGCAGACGATCCGGCAGAAACTGCCACCGGGCTTCCAGCGCAGCGAATTCCTGCTGGAGCACGGGATGCTGGATGCGGTCGTCCCGCGCAAACAGCTGAAACCCTATATTGCGCGGGCGCTGGATTTTATGGTGGCCTAGGAGCCGTCAGCTCTCAGCTGTCGGCTTTCAGCCAAGTCTCGAAGGTCTCTTGATCGTGTGTCCTGCTCTGGGGCACGGTTACTTCTGCTGTAACCTAATAAATCCAGCTGAAGGCTGAGAGCTAAAGCTTATGTCCTACGACACTGCGGTGGCGAGCATGTTTGCGCTGGGGCACGAACTAGTGCACATGCCCTCCAACAAATTCGACCTTACGCACATGCGGGTGCTGCTTGCCGCCATGCGGCATCCAGAGCACAAGTTCCCTAGCGTGCTAATTGCGGGGACGAACGGCAAGGGATCGACGGCGGCAACGCTGAGTTCGATTCTGCGCGCGTCCGGATTAAAGACTGGCCTCTACACTTCGCCGCACCTGGTGAGAATTAATGAACGGATCCGGGTGAATGGCGAGGAAATCCTCGATGACAAGTTTGCCGAACTGCATGGCGAGGTTGACCGCGTTGCCAAGAATTTGGTCGAGCGGAAGGAACTGCCATGGCATCCAAGCTTTTTCGAGATGATGACGGCGATTGCCTTTGCGCATTTCGCCAAGGAATGGGTCGATATCGCAGTACTTGAAGTCGGGATGGGCGGGCGGCTGGATGCGACGAATGTGGTCGAACCGCTGGTGAGCGTGATTACCGATATCTCGCTCGACCATCAGAAGTTTCTTGGCGATACCGTGGGTGAGATTGCGCGCGAGAAGGTGGGCATCATCCGGCGCGGAGGAGTCGTAGTGACCCTGCCGCAACAGCCGGAGGCCAACGACGTAATCGGGAATACGATTCTTGATCTCGACGCGGTAGGGGTGAGCGCGGTGCAGTATGTGCCGCCAGTGTCGCCGGGGAGTACGGAATACTTGCTGCCGAACGCCGAGAGAGCTGAGGCTCAGCGACTCCGATACCCGCTGCAGGTGATGGAAAAGGAGATTCTGGTGGAGACGCCGTTGGTCGGGCGGCATCAACTGAGAAATGTCGCGCTGGCGATTGCCGCGGCTGAGGAGCTATCGAAAAAGGGGCTGCGCGGGATCACCGCGGATTCGATCGAGCGTGGAATTCGCGAGACGCACTGGCCCGGGCGATTCCAAGTAGTTGCGGCAACGCCTGACCGTCCGGAGGTTGTGCTTGATGTGGCGCACAATCCCGCCGGGGCATGGGCGCTGCGTTCGGCCCTTTCAGAGCGCTGCGGCGACCGTCCGCTGGTTTTTGTTTTCGGAGCGATGCGCGACAAGGCAATCTCGGAGATGACAGAGATCCTGTTTCCACTGGCACTGCGAGTGATCGCGACGCGGCCGGACAATCCGCGGTCGGCTTCTCCGGAGGAGATCGCGCATGCGGCAAACCGGACGGGCACGGAGATCGAAGCTGTTGCCGACGTTGGAACGGCTCTGGCGCGCGCACTCGACCAGGCAGGGAAAGAGAGCATCGTAGTGATAACCGGATCCATCTATCTCGTGGGGGAAGCGATGCGCATCCTGGGATTACGTGCGTGACGCGAAGGCATCGGGGGGGGTATCTCTTAGAATGGAAGCGTGCGGGAAGTGAAGTCATCCGTAGACGAAGTACGAAGCGGCCAAATTGATGGGCCTCAGTCTGTGAGCGTGGCTCCCTCGCGGCTGAGTCCGCATGCGATTCCAGGGCGCAACTACGGCTTGTTGAGTGCGTTGCGGTCTTATTTGATTCTCGATCCCTTGATCTGGCTGTACACACTGATCCTAGGCTTTGCGGCCTTGCCGGGCGGCGTCTTCGATCGCAGTGGCCGGCGGTTGCACTGGTTCTCGCGGGCATGGTCGCGGCTGATCATGAAGACGATTCTCTCGCCCGTAAGAGTGACGGGGCTCGACAAGATCGATACGTCCAAACCGCACGTCTACGCGGCCAACCACGCATCTGCACTTGATATACCGGTTTTGTATGTGAATCTGCCATTTCAGTTCCGGATCGCATTTAAGAAAGAACTGTTGTCATATCCGGTGGTGGGCTGGCAGCTGAAGCGGTCGGGTCAGGTCTGCATCGACCAGCAGAATCCTTCGCATTCAATCAGCAGCATTCGGGCAGCGTTGAAGGGGATTAAGGCTGGGCTCCCTCTAGTCATCTTTCCAGAAGGCGGTCGCACGCCCGACGGCGAGATTAAGCCATTTCTGCCGGGGGCATTCTTCCTGGCGATCAAAGCTCAGGTTGACATTGTTCCGGTGGCGTTAGTGGGGACTTACGAACTACTGCCGATGAATACTTACCACATCAAGTGTCGTCCCCTGGAGATGAGGGTCGGCGAGCCGATTTCGACTACGGGGCTCACCATGCGCGATCTGGATGCGTTGTCCACGCAGGTGCAAGCGGCGCTGGAAGAGCTCTACTACCGAGCCTAGCTTCAAATGCGGCGGTGCGTGTCATCGCACTCGTGCCAAAAGTGAGACGCCACCGCTATTTTTCTGGCTTAAGCGGCTTTTTGCGAGTCGTCACACAACTGCTGATAGTGTTCGCGGCCACGTTGGTATCCGCGAATGAAGGGTTCTTCGACTTGGGCGCCTGGATACCTGCGCTGGACGTCTTCCAACGCGGCGTTCATTGCACCGGAAACCTGGTCAAACTCCATACAGCGGGTTTTGGCGTGCATGGCGGCTTCAAATCCGAGACGGAAAAACTGTTCGTCCTCGGAGAAGCTGCGGGTCGATTGCGGATAGCGGCCTTCTTCGGCACTACGCAGCCCGATCCACCATTGTTCGCGTGCTGCGTCGATCGATTCTGCTCCCGACCTTTTGAACAGGTCGCGAATCATCAGCTCCGAATCATGATCATCCGCCATTGCGATGACAACGCTTCGCCCCTTCCGGAGAGCATCTTCGTAGACGAAGATTTCGTCCTCTGGGAGTCCTTGCGAGGCGTCTCTTTCGACCTTATTGCCAGTGGTGGCGCCGAGGGTAGCTCCAGCCGCGCCCAGAATCGCCGCGCCCAACATTCCAATGGCGGTGATGGGACCGACGCCGGGGACGAGCGCCATGAGAAGCGATCCGCCGGTGATTCCGATACCTCCGCCGACAAGGGCTCCAATGGCTCCTCCCATACCGGGCTGCTCGCTGGCATCCGCCGCAACGGACTCGATTTCTTTGTCGACCTTGTCGACGGAGCCGGGGGTGAAGAGTGTGATTTTGTCGCTTGGGATACCCGCCTTATGTGCCTCAGTGACGGCTTGTTCCGCCGCGGATCGGTTCTCGAATACTCCGGTAATGGCTTCCACGGGTCACCTCGGCCGCTGTTTTTGAAGGAAGAGACGGCTGCCACGGTGGGCGCCTGGGTAACAGCGGAGCGGCCATTTTGATGCACGAATCGCCGTCTAGGCAACCTTAAATTTACGAGTTCCCTAGTATTTTTCTTCCCGTAACCTTTTCCCTGCTGAGAGCGTTAAGCTTTGTGTAAGGCAAGAGCGCGGAGAATGTGTTGAAGGCTCTGAAGAAAGAAGCGGACGAGCGGCTTCTGATCGAGGCTGCGCAGAAGGACCCCGCCCGCTTTGCGGATCTCTATGAGATCAATTTCGAACGGGTATACGCCTACGTCGTGAGGCGAGTACAGGATCGCGCGGAAACGGAGGACCTGACCGCGGAAGTCTTCCATCAAGCTCTCGCGAACATAAAACGCTTTGAATGGCGTGGCATACCTTTTGCGGCTTGGCTTTTCCGGATTGCGGCCAATCTAATCTCGGACCGCTGGCAGCGATCGGGACGGGAAGTGTCTGACGAGGCGCAGATCGAATCGGCGCAGGTGAGTCCCAAGGAAATTGAAGACGTCGAGCGCCGGGCGACGCTGTTCCGCCTGGTCGATACGTTGCCAACCGAGCAAAAGAACGTTGTAGTTCTGCGATTCGTGGAACAAAAAAGCATCAAGGAAGTAGCGCGGCAGATTTGCAAGACTGAGGGAGCAGTGAAGCAGCTACAGTTTCGTGCGCTCAGCACTTTACGCGCGCGCATGGAGGGTGCCGATGCCTAAGCGCTCTCTACGTCCGGAGAACAGCGATCCGAAGAAGATCGAGCAGTTGAACAAAGCTGTCGACGCCATGTTGGCGCGAAACGACGGCCGGGTTGGCAAGGCGGAAGCTGAGATCGAGCCACTGATGCGCATCGCGGCGGACTTGCGCAATCTGCCGAATGCAAGCTTCAAGGCACGATTGAAATCAGAATTCGAAGGGAGAAAACCTATGTCAGCTGTAGCCGAGCCCGTCGCAGCCGTTCACGCGACTGCATCGCCAAGATTAGCTTTCCGAGATCCGGCCAAAGCCATTGAGTTTTACAAACGAGCTTTGGGAGCGAAAGAAACATTCCGTTTCCAGGTCGGAGATCAGATTCCGCACGCCGAGATCACGATCGGAAGTTCAGCCATTAATATCACCGGCGAATGGCCCGAAGGCGGACGTTTCAGCATAGAGACGCTGGGAGCGTCTCCAGTTTCGATGTCCGTGCGTGTCGATGATGTCGATTCCTTTGCCGAACATGCCGTCGCGTCCGGGATGAAGCTGGTGCGTGAGGCGAGGGATCAATTCTATGGAAGCCGCGATGCGCTCCTGCAGGATCCTTTTGGCTACTCGTGGTCCGTTTTCACGGTGAAAGAGGAGATGTCAGTCGAGGAGATGCACCGTCGAATGAAGGGCATGACCACGGGACCCGAAGGCGGGAAAATGCCGTCGCAGGGAGGTAAGGCCACGGTGAAGCCGGTCCCCAGCGGGTTCCGTATGGTGACGCCCTACCTGGTCGCCGAGGACGGCAATGCGCTGCTGGACTTTGTGAGAGACGTTTTCAGCGCGGAAGAGATGTTGCGAATCGACACGCCTACAGGAGGGGTGCACGGTGAGCTTCGGATCGGCGATTCGGTCATGATGATGGGCGGAGGTACTCGCGGGAAGAAATTCTCGGGCAGTTTGCAGCCGAACGCTTTGCATGTCTATGTGGAAGATGCCGACACCGTTACCGAAAAAGCGATCGCGGCAGGAGCAACGCTGATCGATGGCGTCCGCGATCAGGAGTACGGAGAGCGCTCGTCCACGGTGAAGGACGCAGCCGGGAATTACTGGTATATCGCGACGGCGAAGGGCGAGAGCTACATGCCGAAGGGCTTGCACAATGTGAACCCGTACTTGCATCCGCTGCGGGCCGAACCGCTGATCGGCTTTCTGAAGCGTGCTTTCGGCGCGGAAGAGGTGGCGAAATACGCTTCACCGGACGGCGTTGTGCATCATGCGGTGATTCGGGTCGGGGATTCAGTGATCGAGATGGGCGAGGCTCACGGGAAGTACGAGCCGATGCCGGCGATGTTCTATCTGTACGTACCGAAGATGGACGACGTTTACAAGCAGGCGCTGGCGGCGGGTGCAACTTCCTTCCAGGAACCGACCGACCAGCCCTACGGCGACAGGAATGCCGCGGTGAAAGATGTGTTCGGAAACAAGTGGTACATCGCGACACACATCAAAGATGTCAGCTAGGCTTCTTCCGCAAAATACATCGCGGCATTTTTCGGTGGGTTTCAAAATAAGGAGCGGGGATTGAGCCCGCTCCTTGTTTTTCTTTTTTGACTACTGCGCCTTCGGAATCACGACCGCAGTGATTCCGTAGCGAGGCACCTCAACGTTGAAAGTCGCGCCGAGATTATCGATCGGAGCTTCCGTGATGTTCTTGCTGGCATCGATCGTGAGCTTGCCGTAGTCGTAGCGCGTTCCTTTTGCGGCGTAATTGTAGCCAGCTACCGAGACGGTAACAGTAACCGAGCGAGCTTGATCTCTGTTGATCAAGAGGAGGCCGAGACCACCGTCCCGCTTCTTGACCGCATGAACGGCCAAGGTATCAAGTTGCGAAGTCGCGCCAACAAAAACATCTCCGGGCTTCGCCACTTGATGAATCAGCTTGATTCCGTAATAGGCCGGTTGTGGTTGGTTCTTTACATCAAGAAGAATTGGACTGATGGCGTGGATGGGCGACCACACCACCGTGTATGCGCCTGTTTCCAACAAAGTGGTGACCGCATCTGCCGAGAAGAGTGCAGTGGCCGCAGGGTTCTTTGCGGGCAACCATCCTGCAATGCCGAGGCTCGTAATAGCAAGCGGAGGCATGTGGTTGCTCGGGCAAAACTTCTTGTACTTCTCCACGAGATCGCGAGCCAGCTGCGTGTAATCGTAGTGCAGTCCATTCCCGCCCGGGAAGTGATTCTTCACATCCATCGGATCTCGGGCCAGCATGAGCAGATCCTCTTCATCGACATTGTCGACCAGAGTCGGTTCTGCTCCCTTGCCTTCCCAGAAAGCAGCCGCGCTGAAATCCATGCTCGAGCATGCGGCCTTTAAGACAGCGGCGTTCCAGTTCTTTCCGCGCTGGTCAGCGTCGGCGGCATAAGGCGGCTGCATGACGAATGCGCCGATCAGAATCTTCGGGTCCACCGCTTTCATTGCTTTCACGTACTCGACCACTGCTGCCCCGTAAGCGGCTGGACCGACTTTCGCGTCGGATTGATGACGTCCCCAATCTCTGGATGACTTGACCTTTCCGTCGTGCAAGTCTGGCTCAGGGGAAGCGGCCTCGCCATATTTTCCCGTCGTGTCTGCGTCGGAGCCCGGGTTATGCCCCTGTCCATAGAACCCGTTGTTCCACGGCTCGTTGCCTACGGTCCATAGCAGGATGCCCAGAGGCGCGAGGTGACCAATGCGGAGGTGGTTATATCCGTCGTCGGTAGCGAGCGGAGTCGCGGCACGAAGAGAGGCCCAGAAGCCGACCGTCTTCCAGTCGTTTCCTCTGGAGTCTTTGCCGATGGCCTGAGTGTTCGACGGACTCCCGTTGGCGTAAGCCACCCACGCGGCAGCTTCAGAGGGTTCGCCACCGCCGCTACCGTCGAGGTTCGTGCCGTAATTCACAGAGACGATCGCGGTGCCGAGTTTGTCGATCACAGGCACGACGGCAGGAAACTGTTTGTCGCGCGGGAAGGCGGGCGCACGGTCGTCGGTATACGGATTCGTAATTGTTCCCGTAGACCAGTGATACAGCGCGTCGATGCCGTTGTTGCCCGGAAAGCGCAGATTGGTGAATCCGGCGTCCTGCAATAACTGAAGGGTCGCAGGATCGTATGCATTCTGTTCCCAACGGTCCGCGGCAATGCCAATCGAAGTCGTATAGAGGACGGCCTTCGACTGCGAAGGGTCGATGGACACTTTGGTCTTGAGCTGGGCATGAAGCGGCGTCGCCGCTTGCAGAATAATCCCCAAGATCACGACGCTCAGCATGAGCCCGCTTCGACACGCAGCAAGCTTCGTCAGAACCGGTTTGAGAAATAGAGTTTTAATGGAGCAAGCAACATTCATTGAGGATTCCATTCCCGAAGATCCATCGCCGCAGATTTGTGAAAAATGTTGAATTATAGCGCGTAGAGCAGGGCAGCGGCGGGCGGGTGTAGACTATGCGGCAGCGCCGGAAGTTCAAGGAACTGCTGACTCTTGGGATGAATCGACTGCGGGACGGCTTGCCTTCCGACGATCACTGGAGTCGTTATGAAGAGTTCTCCAATAGTAAAGCTGCTTGTAAGACGCAGCTGCGCGGTGAGTAACCTCTCTTTCTTCTCTCTTGTTCACAACTTGCTTCCTTCTCTTCTGTGCGTGTTCTGGTGTTTTGTTTGTGTGACTGCGAGCCTCGCGCAGAATGCAACGCTTACTCCTGCTCAAAGCTCTGCTCACGCTGAAAGCAAGCAGTCATCCGAAGAGATCGCGACTCGCGACGAACCCACAACATTCAAGGTGAACTCAAAACTGGTAGTGGTGCGTGCGGTGGTCCGCGACTCAGGCGGCAAGGCCATCGGCACTCTGCATCGGGACGACTTTCAGGTCTTCGACAAAGGCAAGCCCCAAGTAATTACCCAGTTTGAAGTCGAGCAGCCCGGCTCTTTAGCCGAGAAAGCGCGCCAGGCATCGGAGAACGATTCCAGCTCTGCGGCTGCCGACGAAGCACCAGCCACTACCGGAAATGCGCCAGCTGCGCCTGAGCGCTTTGTAGCTTACCTATTCGACGATGTGCATCTCCAGTTCGCCGATCTTACTCGTGTGAGGGAAGCTGCCGAACATCACCTTGCCACGTTGAAACCCACGGATCGTGCTGGCATCTTCACCACCTCTGGGATTACAACCCTGGGCTTTACCGACGATCGCGTCCAGTTGCGCGATGCGCTCCTTCATCTGCGGCCAAACCCGATCAGTTCTCAAAGTTTCACCCATCTATGCCCGACGATCAGCTATTACCAGGCGGACTTGATCGTCAACAAGCACGATCCGGAGGCGATGCAGGATGCCCTGCTGGAGGAAAAGGAATGTGGCCCGAAGGTGGCCAGCCCGCCAAACGCTGGAGGCTCATTCGTACCCCAGGGAAACCCCGAAGCGGTATTAGACACCCTCGCCCAAGCGGTATTTAGCGCCGGTGACCATGAAAGCCGGGTCTCTCTAAGTTCATTGAAAGATGTGGTAAGCAGCATTTCCCGGATGCCGGGCCAGCGCAGTATTGTCCTCGTCTCGCCCGGGTTCATCACTCCCACTCTTGAGTACGACTGGGCCGCGATTGTCGATCGTGCAGTGCGCTCGCAGATCGTGATTAATGCGCTCGATGCTCGCGGGGTTTATGTCGTACTCCCGTTCGGAGATGTGGAAGACAGGGTCAATGGCCCGGGAATCAGACCTGGTGAGAGCGACACCAAAGCGGCGGTCGCGGCCGCTACCGCGCAATCCGATCTGCTGATGACCTTGACCGCCGACACAGGCGGAATTTTCTTTCAGAACAACAACGATTTCGATGAAGGCTTCCGGCGGGTTTCGGAGACGCCAGAGTACACCTACTTTCTGGCATTTGTTCCGCAAAATCTCAAGCTCGACGGCAGTTTTCACACGCTAAAGGTCACGCTCAAGAACCAGCCAAAGTTGAACCTGCAGGCTCGCCGTGGTTATTACGCCCCTAAGACCTTTGCCGACCCAAACGAACAAGCCAAGCAAGAAATCGAAGAAGCCATGTACTCCCAGGAGGAGTTACACAGTCTTCCCGTCCAGTTGCACACCCAGTTTTACAAAGCCAGCGACGACGACGCCAAGCTCACTGTGCTAGCTCATGTGGACTTGCAACATCTCCACTTTCGAAAAGCCGATGGACGAAATAGCAATGTCCTGACTTGCGTTTCTGCCTTGTTTAATCGAAATGGAAATTTCGTCCAGGGGACGCAGAAAGTTGTGACCATGAACTTGAAAGATGACACTCTGCAACGCAGGCTAGCGTCGGGCCTTACGGTGAAGACAAGCTTCGATGTCAAACCAGGCGATTATTTGATCCGCCTGGTTGTGCGGGACTCGGAGGGGCAATCGATGGCCGCAGAAAACGGAGCGGTTGAGATTCGGTAGAGGCCGTCATGATGTTTCCTGTGTGAGGCCACCGGAAAGACTGCTCAGCTTGCGCTCCCGTCCGCCTCCCGATGTGTAGTCCTCAATT
Organism: uncultured Acidobacteriota bacterium; assembly: GCA_963793945.1. GTDB lineage: Bacteria > Acidobacteriota > Terriglobia > Terriglobales > Acidobacteriaceae > Sulfotelmatobacter. The sequence goes on from CAWCCE010000020.1 coordinate 261,797, forward strand.
GTTGTTTTGGATGAGACGAGGCCCTGATGAGTGGAATGGGGAGTGGCTATTGAAAAAGTCTGGTTTCCTCCCAAACAGCCAAAATTTGGGAGATACAAAATATCTAGAAAACTGAGAAAGCCGTTTGTGGGGCATCGTCGCGCAATTTGATTTTTGTAAATTTCGCGCGAAGGCGGTTTTTCTACACTCAGGGGATGTTTCGACAATTGAGAATTACCTTATTTCCGGCCCGGTTTTGCTAGATGTTTTTTATGTTCAAGGTGACGGCGGTGCGAACACGGCGATCCCGTCGTTCTACTCCACCGACAACGGAAACACGACTGTTCCGATTTGCCCCGAATTCATGTCGTGGACGAAGAAACGCATGTCGTAGATCCCTGGGGGTAGATCAAGTTTCTCCGGGATCTGTATCCCACTTTGCTCCCACTGCTTCAGGTTATCCGGCTTGGGGCTACCCCGCACAGCGTGCAGCAGCTCTGCGGCTTCTTTCGTTTTCCTGTCTATGATGGCAATCGCTCCCACCTCCAGGTTCAGAGGATCCGCCTTCGAGGCATCTACCCTCAGGCTCGCCAGCGGGAGGTTAATCATGAACGAAATTGTCTTCTTGTTGTTACCGCCAGACGCAGCCTCCGCCCGCACCACCTTCACGTACATGGGCACATCGCTTTTCGGCACTGCCAATCCCAATGCGTTGATCTCTTCCGCCCGCGCTGTTTGCGCATTGTTTCCGGGCTGCGGTCCGTAGTAAAACCCACTGCGCGCCCGCACGTCCGCATGTTCAACAGCTACGCTGACCTTCAGATCGCGCCATCCAGGCTTGCGGTCGTCCGACAGCACATGGAACCCCAGCATGTAATAGGACAGGGAATCTTCCACCGCGTCGGCTAGGCACCCGTTCCAGCGCGCCGCGGCGCAAATGTGGCCGCCGGTGTCGCCTGCAAAACTGTTCAGAAAAACGCCCCCCGACCGGGTCCGCCAATCGTCGAATCCGGGCGTCCAGGACGTTGGGTATACGGAAATGCTCGCGTTCATCAGATCCTGGCCCAGTCGCCGCAAATCCCCCGCGTATATTCCCGCCCCCGTAATGCCGGGATCGAGCCGCAGTTCCGGCAGACTCTCACCCACCAGGATTAGGCTTTTGCGTCCTGGGATTCCGGCGTACGCCTCTGCGATGTCCCTCAGGCTTTGGATAGTCACAACGACGTGATTCTGTTGCCACGCAACCATACCCGTCCATATGGGCATTTTCTTCACCGCCTGTAGCAACTTCTCTCGGTCCGCCGTAATCGGCTGGATCTGCTCCAGCCCATCCGAAGTGATCTTCACCAGCGAAACTGGCTGGCCTTCCACGAGACCCTTCTCCAGAAAGTCCGCGAGCAATTCCTTCGCCTCGGTTTGCTCTAGCTGCTGTTTCATGCTCAACAAGTCCAGCGCGATTATTGTCAGGCGGGGACGCCCGGCGCCGTCATGCGCCACATTTCCGTAGCCCCGGTCCGGCACTCTGGGCGTCGGACCGTTGTCCGGCCGCACTTCTTCAAACAACGTAATCTGCTGGTTCTTGCCCTTCTCCTTCAGGCTGAACGCCTCCTTGCTTAGTCCGCGAATGTGCCCGCCCTTGCTGTCGTGCACGACTACAGGCACCAATACGAGATCAGTACCGCTCTTGAATACCGGCACCTGCTGTGTCTCGGAGTGCGAGCCACCGGCCGGCGCGTCGGTGGGCGAAACCTGCGCGGCTCCAATCAATACAGAGATAGTTGCGAGCGTCGGGAGGAGCCAAATTGCCTTTCTCGCTCTCATAGTGGAGGTTTAACACTCAATGCCGCTCGAAGGAAAGTAACGTGTTAGCAGAGTCTTGAAACCAGGCCATTACACCCGTTGACCTCGTTGCTCGCGCATCTCTGCCATTCTCTTGCCCACCTTCCTGCGCATTCCTGCCCCTCTCGCGCGCGGCCCGGCGGGCCTTGGGGGACGGGGGGAGCGTTTTGCCGTCGCCTTATACCACCCCCATCCGTGATTGACCCTCCTGAATCCCTTCTTTAGACTGAAAGATTCAACGTTCCTGCAGGTCCCTACTTATGGCAGACAGCATTCATGTGAAGCTCCCCGATGGGAGCGTGAAGGAAGTTCCCAAAGGCACGACCTCGCTCGAGATTGCGAAGTCCATCAGCCCGCGGCTGGCGGACGACGCGCTGGCCGCGAAGACCAACGGCAACCTGATCGATCTGACCCGGCCGCTTGAGAGCGATACCGATCTTCGTCTGTTGACTGACAGGGATCCCGAGTCGCTGGAAGTCTTCCGGCATTCGTCGGCGCATTTGCTGGCGGCGGCAGTGCTTGAACTCTTCCCTGAAACGAAGCTTGGACATGGTCCGGCCACCGAGAGCGGATTCTTTTACGACTTTTACCGTCCGACGCCGTTCACTCCCGAAGATCTCGAAAAGATCGAGAAAAAGATGCAGGAGTTGGTGCAGCAGAACCTCCCCTATGCGCGGGAGTTTCTGCCACGCGAGGAGGGGCTTGCCGAGTTCAAGAAAGACGGCGACTTCATGAAGTGTCATTTCATCGAGCAGTTCACCAAGCCCGATGAAAAGATTTCGATCTACCGCACCGGCAAGTTCACGGATTTCTGCCGCGGTCCGCACATCCCGTCGACTGGAAAGATTAAGGCATTCAAGCTGTTCAACATTGCTGGCGCTTACTGGCTGGGGGATGAGAAGAATCCGCAGCTACAGCGCATCTATGGCACTTCGTTTTACTCAAAAAAAGATCTCGACGCGTATCTGCACCAGGTCGAAGAGGCGAAGAAGCGCGACCACCGTGTGCTCGGCAAGCAACTGGATTTGTTTTCGATCCAAGAATTGGCGGGGCCCGGGCTGATCTTCTGGCATCCGAAGGGCGGAATTATCCGCAAAGAGATGGAAGACTGGATGCGCGAGCAGTACTTGAAGCGCGGTTACTCGCTGGTCTACACGCCGCATGTGGCGAGGCGACAACTGTTCTTCACTTCAGGACACGAGGGTTACTACTCGCAGAATATGTTCGATGCGATGGAACTCGACGACGCTGAATATCGGCTGAAGCCGATGAACTGCCCAGGGCACATTCTGATTTACAAAGACTCGCTGAAATCGTATCGCGATCTTCCGGTGCGCTTGGGTGAACTGGGCACGGTGTACCGTTACGAGCGGTCAGGAGTGATGCACGGGCTGTTACGGGTTCGCGGCTTTACCCAGGATGACTCGCATATTTTCTGCACGCCGGAGCAAGTGGAAGACGAGATTGGCAATTGCCTGGATTTTGCGCTGGACGTCCTAAAAGATTTTGGCTTTGAGAAGTTCCAGACCGAGCTTTCAACCTGGAATCCCGACGATCGCAAGAATTTTGTGGGCAGTGAAGAGCAATGGATCCACGCAATTCAATCGCTCGAGAACGTACTCAAGCGCAAGAATGTCGAGTACAAGACGATCCCCGGCGAAGCGGCATTTTATGGGCCGAAGATTGATATCAAGCTGGTTGATGCAATTGGTCGCTTGTGGCAACTCTCCACGGTGCAGGTCGACTTCAACCTTCCCCAACGCTTCGGCCTTGAATATGTCGCCGAGGATGGCACGCGGAAGCAGCCAGTGATGGTGCATCGTGCTCTATTCGGCTCCGTGGAACGCTTCTTCGGGGTCTTGCTTGAACACTATGCCGGAGCGTTTCCGGTCTGGCTGTCGCCGGTACAGGTGGCGATGATCCCGATTAGCGAGCGGCATGCGGAGTATGCCAACAAGATCGCGAATCAGCTTAAGGCCGTCGGCGTGCGCGTCGAAGTCGATGCGCGTAACGAGAAGATGAACGCGAAGATCCGCGAGCACGCGATGCAAAAGGTGCCGTTCCTTCTCGTCGTTGGTGATAAAGAGGCTGAAGCCGGGAAGGTCAACGTCCGCACGCGCGGCAAAGAGAAGACGGAAGACATGGCGGCGACGGAATTCGTGGAGAAGATCCGGAAGCTGATCACGGAGAAGAGCTCGGCGCTGTAGCGCTTACCACGAGAGATACAGAGTAAGGCAGGAAATGTGGGGACAGCCGCCCTCGGCTGTCCGCGAACGCCAGTTCGCGCCCCTATTCCGTCGATGTACCATGTTGGCGTGCATCCCCTCGCAGAGCGCGTCGTGTCCCATATCCGGCGTCAGGAATTGCTGAGAGCTGGAGAGCGCATTGGCGTAGCTGTTTCCGGAGGGATTGATTCGGTCGCGCTCTTAAGGCTTCTCCTGGAGTTACGCGCCGAACTCGGGATTGTCGTTTCGGTCGTTCATTTCAATCACAAGCTGCGTGGTGTTGAGTCGGATGCCGACGAGCGATTCGTCGCGGAACTCGCTCGCACGCACGATCTGGAATTTCGTTGCGATAGTGATGAGGTGGCCGAGCATGCGCGTGCGGAAGGCGTCAGTTTGGAGACGGCAGCGCGCGAGCTGCGGTACGGATTTTTCCATTCTTTGATTCAGCCGGATGAATCTGCACAAGAAGTCAAAAATCCCACCCTGTCGCAAATTGCGCGACAAGAGTGGGGCGCCCCAACAAGATTGGGCAAAATTGTCACCGGACACACGCTGGATGACCAGGCGGAGACGGTGCTGATGCGACTGATTCGCGGGGCCGGCCTGCGGGGGTTGGGGGGCATTCATCCGCGGATTGTGGTGGAGGATGATGATGGCGAGGCTACCGGAGAGATTGTGCGGCCTCTGCTTGCTTTTCGGCGGCACGAACTCGAAGCGTATCTCAGCGAAATCGGACAATCCTGGCGGGAAGATACAACCAACTCTGACGAGAAGTTCACGCGCAACCGTGTCCGCAAGCTGGTGCTTCCGCTACTTGAGAAGGAATTCAATCCGGCGGTCGCCGAAAACCTGGCCGAACTGGCGGAGATTGCGCGCGGGGAAGAAGATTACTGGGAAAACGAGGTCGCCGGCTGGATGGGGACCGGGGTTCATTGGCCAGAGCCGGAGTGGGCCCGTCGAAAACCTCTCGCGCAGGGCCTGGTTCAAATCGGCCCTACCGCCGAAGGCCCTGCAGGAATCACGGAACCGGCGATCGACGATCTGCAGTCGCGCATCGCCGCCGCATCGTGGCTGGTGATGAATGCCTCGGTAGATCGGATGTGGTTTCTCGGAGAACCGGCCGCGGTGCAGCGGAGATTGATCAAAGCGATCGGAGAAAATGCCGGCCTGCCGCTTGAGTTCAAGCACGTCGAAGAGATTCTGCGATTCGCCGGGGAAAGCGGTGGAAGCGGAAAAGAACTTTCGCTCCCTCTAGGATGGAAGTTGATGCGGAAGCCTGATGAGCTGGTGTTCGTCACTCCCGATTTGCGCGAGCCGAACCGATCCGAAGACTACGATTACGACCTTCCCATCCCCGGCCGCGTGGAGCTGCCCGAATTGGGGGTCACGATTGAGGCACGCTGCGTTCGGACGGAGCAGGGAGCGGGGTATAATCCGGAGCAACTCCTGGACGTAGATTCTTTGCCTGGACCGTTACGAGTGCGGAACTGGCGTGCGGGAGATCGATTCTGGCCGAGCCATACAAAGTCCCCCAAGAAGATTAAAGAGTTGCTGCAGGAGCGTCATGTGGCACAACCGGAGCGCAAGCTTTGGCCGGTAGTGACCAGCGGAAATGAGATCGTGTGGCTGCGCGGCTTTCCAGTTGCAGCTCAATTTCGGGCGAAGCCGGGATGCGAGTCGATACTCATTATGGAGGCGCTTCCTGCAGACGAGACGCAGATTTAAGGCGGGGCCATTGAGCGTCACGATGCCGGGAGGCACACAAACTTCATGAACGGTTCGAGAGTCGAGCCACTGCGGCAGGTCATTACTACCGATCAGATCCAGAAGCGGGTAAAGGAGCTTGGACGGCAGATATCCGACGACTACAAGGGACAGACGATCCAGATGCTGGCCGTCCTCGAAAATGCGTTCATGTTTCTCGCCGACCTCGTGAGGACCGTCGATGTCCCGGTGGTCTGCCAGTTCATCAAGCCTAAATACACGCGGCCTCAAAGTGGGGCGTCGCATGAGGCAATGGAGATTTTCTTCAGTCATGAACCGGAGATTAAGGGTCAGCACATTCTGCTCGTTGAGGGACTGGTTCACTCCGGGGTCACGAGCGAATTCCTGATGAGCGATCTTCGTTCCCGGGGCGCCGCATCAGTGAAACTCGTCACGCTGCTCGACCGGCAGGCGGCTCGGCGAGTTTCGTTACAGCCCGATTATTTCGGATTTCTGGTGGATGAGACCTTCCTGATCGGCTACGGCCTGGGAGCCGTCGAGCAGACGAACCGGAATCTGCCCTATCTGGCGGCGGCAAACGCAAGACCCCCAGTGACTTAAGTTATAAATCGAGAACTGCGCCTTTTTGCCGCAGAAAAGGTAGAATAAGGCGTTCAGCATTTTTGCCAATCAAAAACCTCGCTGGGGCATCTAAAGCCTGTAGGCGCTTGGCGAAGTGCTGGTAGACGGCGTCGAAATTAGGAGTCCTCTAGGTGAACTCAACTGTAAAGACCGTGTTGTTCTGGTTACTCATCGGTGTCTCGGCCCTGCTGCTGTGGGAAGTTGTGAAAGGCGCCCGCGACGGTCAAAAAGATAAAGAAAAGAACTTCACGGAGTTCATGTCCGACGTCGACGCGGGCCACGTCCACGACGTCACAGTCGATGGGATGCAGGTCAAGGGAAAGCTGACGGATAACACCGCCTTCCATACCACCGTCCCCGCGAACTATCCCGACATGATCAAGAAGTTAAGCGACAAAGGCGTCGTGATGAACTTCCGCGACGTTAATAGCGGCAGCTTGCCCCTGCAGTTGCTCGGTACCTGGGCTCCGCTGATCTTGCTGGGAGCGCTTTGGTTCTTCATGATCCGGCAGATGCAGACGGGCGGGAACAAAGCCCTGTCGTTCGGGAAGAGCCGGGCGCGCCTGCTATCGATGCAGCAGAAGAAAGTGACGTTCAAAGACGTCGCGGGCGTCGAAGAAGCCAAAGAAGAACTGCGCGAGATTATCGAGTTCTTGCGCGAGGCACAGAAATTCCAGAAGTTAGGCGGACGCATTCCTAAGGGCGTGCTGCTGGTTGGGCCTCCGGGAACAGGCAAGACCTTATTGGCCCGGGCAGTTGCAGGCGAAGCCAACGTCCCGTTCTTTTCAATTTCCGGCTCGGACTTCGTTGAAATGTTCGTAGGCGTCGGCGCCAGCCGCGTACGCGATCTTTTCGAACAGGGCAAGAAGAATGCCCCCTGCATCATCTTCATCGACGAAATCGACGCTGTGGGGCGCCATCGCGGCGCCGGCCTCGGCGGCGGTCACGATGAGCGCGAGCAGACGTTGAACCAGTTGCTGGTCGAGATGGACGGCTTCGAATCGAACGAAGGCGTCATCCTGATGGCAGCCACGAACCGTCCTGACGTGCTCGATCCGGCGCTCCTGCGCCCCGGGCGCTTTGACCGGCGCGTGGTGGTGAGCCGGCCTGACGTGCGCGGACGCGAAGAAATCCTGCGCGTGCACACCCGCAAGATTCCTTTGGCAGAAGATGTCGATCTCTCCGTGCTGGCTCGCGGAACTCCGGGATTCTCGGGTGCCGATCTGGCCAACATGGTGAACGAAGCGGCACTCGCGGCAGCCCGGCAGAATCGCAAGGCGGTTCTGCAGTACGACTTCGAAGTGGCGAAAGATAAGGTCCTGATGGGTGTGGAGCGCAAGTCGCTGCTGCTCACCGATGAGGAAAAGAAGAACACGGCTTATCACGAGGCAGGGCACGCGCTGGTGGCCGCCAAAATGCCATTCTCCGATCCGCTGCACAAAGTAACGATCATCCCGCGCGGTATGGCGTTGGGCGTCACCATGCAGTTGCCGACGGATGACCGGCACAACTACTACAAGAACTATCTGGAAACGCAGATCGCCATCCTGATGGGCGGGCGCATCGCGGAGGAGATGTTCTTGAACGTGATGAGCACCGGCGCGGGCAACGACATTGAGCGGGCCACGGACATGGCGCGCAAGATGGTCTGCGAGTGGGGCATGAGCGAACTCGGTCCGCTGACCTTTGGCAAGAAGGAAGAGCAGATATTCCTGGGTCGCGAGATCGCGCAGCATCGGGACTACAGCGAAGATACGGCCATTAAGATCGACCAGGAAGTCCGCAAACTGGTCAGCACGGGCTACAACACCGCACGGCAGATTCTGTCGGACAATCGAGACACGCTCGAGAAGGTAGCGCGGGCGCTGATCGAGCGGGAAGTACTTGATGCAAACGAGATCAAGTTGCTGGTCGAGGGCAAGGATCTCCCTCCACTGCCACCTCCGCCGTCGAAGCCCGATGATGGCGTGCAGCACGTGATCAAGCCGGATCTGCAGCCGGGACGTGCTAAGGGCGGTGAACGGCCAGCAACAGCGTAAGAGAGTGAATTTAAAACAGTGGGCGGCCTCCGGGCCGCCCATTTTTTCTTGCACTCAGTGCTTCGTATTCACGAAGAATGCAATCCCCTGTGCTCCTCTGTGTCCCCTGTGTTGAAAGATTTTTGTAAATAACCTGCCCTCTCTCAACACGAGAGTCGCCTATTCTGCATCGGCAGCCTTCGCCCACATGAATTCGCGACCGCGCTAGGGTGTAGGATTTGACCGTGCCGATCCCACGACAATGCGTGACCGTTGCGATCATTGCGGTTACGGCCATCCTTTGCAGCTGCGGCGGCGGCAGCAGCAGCAGCGGTAGCACGCAGACGGGGCCCCCCGAACAGAGGACATCACTTTCCGCCGGCGATTATCAACCCTTTGCTTCCAACAGTCCCTTCAATACCCCGCTGCCCGCGAATCCAAAAATCGACCCCAACTCCGACGCTATTATCGCCACGCTCGGCGGCATGACGAACCAAGCGTTCTATTTGCCGCCTGGACAAACCGGATGGGGCCTCCGCACTGCGGCAACGCCGTCAAATATCGACTTCACCTACCCGTTCTACTACAGCATCGCTACCGACCCCACGTACACGATTCAATGCCGCTATGGCGACCCCTCCATCTGGCAGTACTGTGCGCTCAACAACCTGCAGATTCACATCCCGTCATATGCGGAGCCGGAAAACAGCGGGCCGGGAACGAATTGTTGGGACACCGATCACCACATGGCAATCATCGACTCGGCAACGGGCACGGAATACGACATGTGGGGAGCATGCCAGCCAAGCGGCACCGGTGGCACCCTCGAGATCGGCTGGGGAGGCACCGGCCACATCTCCGGTCCCGCGATGGACCAGGGCATTCTCACCTACGGCGCGGCGCAGTCCGGATTCGCGCTGACCATCGGCATCGTGCGATCCGCCGACATCAATGCAGGAACGATTCCCCACGCGCTGCAGATGGCGATCCCTTGCGCCGGAGACGGAGTGTATCCGGCCTCCGTAACCAGCGACCAGTACTGCGCGACTGGCACTCAGAATCCGCCGTATTACGGAATGCGAGTTCAGTTGAACATGACGGATGACCAGATCAACGCTCTGAACGTTCCCGACTATGCGAAGCCTGTGTTGATCGCGCTCGCTCACTACGGTGCTTTCGTGTGCGACACGGGCACAGGGAACGAAATGGAATTGAAGACGGAAAGCGGATTGACCTACACAAAGCTAGGCTTGCCGGATCCGTGGGTGGCGATGGCGCAACAGTACGGAATCCAACCGTACAGCGACCCCAGCGATCCTTATAACGCGTACTTGTTCCCAATCTCCGCCCCAAATCTCGTGGCGCAGTACCTGCGAGTGATCGACCCCTGCGTCACCGCCGGAACCTGCTGAGAGTGCTTTGGAACCGAGTCCTTGTCCGCTGCCTCAGACCTCCCTTTGCAAAGTGCGAGTTTAAGATCGCACACGCGGAAGAAGGTCCGAAAAAGGGCACCTACGCTCGTATGGCGGGTCGACCTTGAGGCGCACGCAAAGCTCAGGCAGCAATGTACCCGGTCAAATCGTTGTTGTTACGGAGTTGATCGTAACTTTCGGAATATTCATGTAGTTTCTGCGCCATTTTTCTAGATACTTACGATTGAATGCAGGAATCTCTCCCGCCCTGTAAGTCTCAAGAATGCGCCTGTACGTGTGGAACGCGAATGTGACGCTGAAGTGATATAGCGTTCCGAATTCCTTCAGGTAACGAATGGGGGTGAACGTGATCTTGCCAGCACTGAAGATCACATGCTGCTCGTAGTTAGATCCATGCATCACTTCCGAGGCGCCTGAGTATAGCATCACGTATTCAGCAAGCTTACCGACGTCCTTCGCAATAGCTCGCAAGCTCCGCGGCCCAAGTGGGACATACCACGAAGGATCATTCTTACCGCGGCGATGATTGTCGAAGTCGAGACTGATCCGAGAGAACTTAGGCTGTGCCAGCACCCTGTCGATCTCTGCGGCCTGCTCTTTCGCGGAACCAGCAGCTTCCTGACTCAATGGCACGCCGATAGCATTCATCGTCGCAATGAAATCCTGACCGGCGGCAGATGTGCCCTGAATCCTCTCGGCCCATAGTCGCTTCCGGCGCAGGTTATGCACGTAGTAGTAGTCGGCCTTCCTGTCGGTGTCACTCAATAGGATCCAATCGATGTAAAGCACGCTCTCAAGCAACGCCCTCATCTGCAGCTTCGCAGCATGAACGGCACCATTGGAAAGAAGCACCTCAGCCCCATCCAGCATCGCGACAGCTTGGCGCAGCAAAACGCCTAAGATGACGGCGTCAGCAAGGGTTCGTGAGCTAGAGCCAAAACAACGGGGGATGAGATTAGTGCCGTAGTTCACTACGTCCCGCATTAGATCGGCCCACACCTTTAAGTGTTCATTTACGTCGGCGATGGCCCGCTCTCGCTGAAGCAGTCCCTCAAATTCCCTCTCCGGAACATTAATGAGCAGGTCTTCGTGGGTCACGGGTTTATGGGCCTTTCCTTGCTCAGATCTGAGAACGATCTAGAGCATTTCCTAATCTGTCCGCAAGTTTCTTCATCTTGCTGAATTCCGCTGCGTAGGAAGCGGGAATCCCGACACCCACACAAAAATCCTGGCCTGTCAAATTCTGCAGGTCGGCCGCGTACTTCAAAACCTGTGCGTGCAGTTCGGCGACATAGGCATTCCGGGGGGATCTGTCAATTGCGTTCTTAATGCTTCTCTTCATATTCGTATCCATAAGTCGACTCTTTCCGTAGTTCACTTCCTTCAAAGGTGCCGCGCACGATCCAAGCAAAATAATCATAGCATATTGCTTTATGCAAAAAGCAATATGCACTAACGAAAATCTCGCCGGGTCATTTTCGATTCGGCGATTGATGGGAGCCAAGAACAGAACCAACGCGGATCGGCCAAGCCGGATGGCGAGAATCTTCATGGTCTCAAAGAGAATCGAAGGCGGTCGATGAAACAAGGAAACACTGAGCTTAGACATCGTCGTCGAGATCTTTTCCGCAACATTCTCCGCTTCCTTGTGACATCTGACCTTGCGCCCACATTCAGAAAAAGCAGATCATGACCTCGGCGAGAGTGGCGTCGGTCGAACCGCCGCAACTGCGAACCCAGCGAGACGCGGTAAAAACGGCCTGCTAACTCCCTGCGGCTCAAGATTTTGCCCGCAACTGATTGAGCCCGATAGATTATTTGCGAGTTTTCCGCTAACTCGATGATTTCAGAGATTCGGGGGGAGGGGGGATACCCATCCAACGTCGGAAAATGGACCAATACGGATCGGAATAACGGCAGACGGGAAGGCAAGGAATTGAGGCGAGAGCACAGAAAAAGAAACGATTTTGCGGGCAAGCTTGTAACTCGAAGATGGTAACCCGGAGCGGCGGCCAACCGGCGAAACCAGCCATCGCCCTCAGCTTCATCAAGCCGTCCGCAGCCCGCGTTACTCCCTCGATACGGCGCTTGACGCGGCCTCGAAACCCACCCCATTTTGTGCTATAATCAATACCATCGCCGTTGATCCTAAGTGTTTGCAATTTCAATAACTTGAGCCGATTGCAGGTACTTCGAAACTGAGCCCGGATCGAGGCGAATTTTCCAGCCAAAACCAGGCGTTCGCAAGAATAAATTCAGGACATTTTCGCGGAGCGGAATGGCCACCAAAGAGATTAATACTCCCATCGTCGACACCAAAACAAAAAACGGAAAAGTGACACCGATCGATATGCCGAACGGCGCAGGCAACGGAAACAGCGGCGATTACAATGCGGATTCGATCAAGGTGCTCAGCGGGATGGAGCACGTCCGCAAACGTCCCGCGATGTACATCGGATCGACTGGTGAAGTTGGACTGCATCACCTCGTGTACGAAGTTGTCGACAACTCCGTCGACGAAGCACTTGCCGGATTCGCAACCAAAGTTGACGTCACCATTCACGACGACAACTCGATCACCGTGATTGACGACGGGCGCGGAATCCCGGTCGACGATATGGTGATCGATGGCGAGAAAGTTTCAGCAGCCGAGGTCGTCATGACCACGCTGAACGCCGGCGGAAAATTCGACTCGTCAAGCTACAAGGTCTCCGGCGGATTGCACGGCGTGGGCGTCTCCTGCGTGAACGCGCTTAGCGAAGAACTGGAACTCGAAATCTGGCGCGACGGAGCGACCTGGCAACAGAACTACGCGAAGGGCGAACCGACCGCCAAGTTGAAGAAGACCGGTGTCGCGAAAGTGAAGACGGGAACCAAGGTCCACTTTCTGCCCGACCGTTCGATCTTCACCGCGACCGAGTATAACTACGACACGCTGGCCCAGCGCTTGCGCGAACTTGCGTTCCTGAACAAGGGATTGCAGATTACGCTGACGGATGAGCGCACGACCGACTCGAAGACGGGCGAAGCCAAGCACGCCGAGTTCAAGTACAACGGCGGAATCGCCGAGTTCATCAAGCATCTCAATCGCGGAAAGCAGGTATTGCACGACAAGCCCATCTACATGGAAGACGACCGCAACGGCGTTCACATGGAGATCGGACTGCAGTACAACGACGCGTATTCCGAAACGATCTTCAGCTTCGCCAACAACATCAACACTGTTGAAGGTGGTACACATCTTTCTGGATTTCGCACGGCCCTGACCCGCACGATCAACTATGCGGGGCAGCAGATGGGTCTTTTCAAGGATGTGAAAGAGAATCTGACTGGCGACGACGTTCGCGAAGGCCTGGTTGCGGTAATCAGCGTGAAGCTGCCGCAGCCGCAATTTGAAGGTCAGACCAAGGGAAAGCTCAATTCTGACATCGCTGGCACCGTGACGCAGTTTGTGAATGAGCGACTGGGTGCGTTCTTCGAGCAGAACTCATCAGTCGGGAAGAAGATCATCAACAAGGCCGTAGACGCAGCGCGCGCTCGGGAAGCGGCACGCAAAGCCCGTGATCTGACACGCCGCAAAGGTGCGCTCGATTCCGGAGGGCTCCCCGGCAAACTGGCGGACTGCTCGGAGCGCGATCCGAACCGTTGCGAATTGTTCCTGGTCGAGGGCGAGTCGGCAGGTGGCACGGCAAAGCAGGGGCGCGACCGGCGCTTCCAGGCGATCCTTCCGCTGAAGGGCAAGATCCTGAACGTGGAAAAAGCGCGCTACGACAAGATGCTGGCGCACGAAGAAATTCGCGCCATGATCACGGCGCTGGGAACGGGCATCTCGAAAGAAGATTTCGATCCCACGAAAGTTCGGTACGGCAAGATCATTCTGATGACCGACGCTGACGTCGACGGCAGCCACATCCGCACGCTATTGCTGACATTCTTCTTCCGGCACATGCAGGAATTGATCAAGCGCGGGAATGTTTTCATCGCGCAGCCGCCGCTGTTCTCATTGAAGAAGGGCAAGTCGCAGCAGTACATCAAGGACGAGCGCGAGTTTGTGAAAGTTATGGTGAAGCGCGCCGCGGATGGGCTGACTGTGCGTTACGGAGAGGGCGCGGCCAAGCTCGAAGGCAAAGATCTGGCGCGGTTCATGGCGGTGCTCGACGAGTACCTCGGTTTCTTCGAGAAGCTCGACAAGCGCGTGCGGAATGAACGTGTTACGGAACTCATTCCAAAACTCGATCTGGCGAAGCGCGCGGACTTCGAAGGCGAAAAGAAGTCGCAGCCCAAGAAAATCGAGCGGCTGGAAAAAGAGCTGAAGAAGCTGCAGAAGGACGAAGGTTTCAAGAGCGTCGAGTCACGCTTCGACGAGGAACACAATCTCTGGGAAGTGAGCTTCGTCAACAAGCACGGCGCCGAGCACGTGATTAATTGGGTGCTGGTGTCGAGCGCCGAATGCCGCCAGTTGATTGCGAAGTACAAGCAGATCGAGCCTTACATGGAACCGCCGTTCGTGGTCGAGACGCTTGTTAAGTCCAAGCCCGCGGCCGGCAATGGCGACGGTGCAGAGGAAGAGAGTGCATCCGTCGACGACAAGGCTGAAAAGACTGCGCCCAAGGCAGCTAAGCGAAAGGCAGAGCCCGAAGTCGTCGAGAAGACGAACGTCCGCGACCTTCGCGATTACGTGATCAACGAAGGGCGGAAGGAATTTACCATCCAGCGTTATAAAGGTCTGGGCGAAATGACCGCGCCGCAGTTGTGGGAAACGACTATGGATCCAGAACGCCGGACGCTGCTCTCTGTGAAACTGGAAGACATTGCTGAGTGCGAGACGATCTTCACCACGCTTATGGGCGAGGACGTTGAGGCGCGGCGCAAGTTCATCGAAGAGAACGCGCTGGATGTGAAGAACCTGGACATCTAATACTTCTTTGCCGCGGACTTCCGCAGATCAACGCGGATAACAACAATCAACGAATACTCGGGCGTCCTTCACGGACGCCCATTTTGTTTTCTCCGGCAGATGTCGGCCCCACGGCTTAAAATGCCCATCATGAATCGCTTCTTTCTTGTCCGCTTGCTGATGGCGGCGCTGCTGAGCGCGCCGACCGTTGTCGCGCAGTCAACTGCTCCCACGCCCCCAATGGGATGGAATAGCTGGGACTCCTACGGAACGACAGTCCGCGAGGAGCAGGTCAAGGCCAATGCCGATTGGATGGCGGAGCATCTCGCGAAGTACGGATGGAAATATATCGTCGTCGACATCCAGTGGTACGAGCCGAACGCGCAGGGACACGATTACAAGCCCGGCGCGCCGCTGACGATGGATGAATACGGTCGTCTGATGCCGGCGGTCAATCGCTTTCCATCTTCGGCGAACGGCGCAGGATTCAAGCCTCTGGCGGATTATGTTCACAGCAAGGGTTTGAAGTTCGGCATTCACATCATGCGCGGCATTCCGCGGCAGGCCGTGGAGAAGAATTTTCCTATCAAGGGAACGCCGTTTCACGCCGCCGATGTCGCCGACAAAGACAATCCATGCCGATGGAATCCCGACATGTGGGGCGTCGACACAACCAAGCCCGGGGCGCAGGCTTACTACGATTCGATTGCGGAGCTGTACGCGTCGTGGGGCGTGGACTTCATCAAGGCTGACGATATGGGAAGCCATCTCTATCAGCCGGCCGAGATAAAAGCGCTGAGCCTGGCGATGAGAAAGACAGGACGGCCGATGGTGCTGAGCATCTCTCCGGGACCGGCTCCGCTTTCGGAGGCCGAGTTCTTCGAGAAGTACGCGCAGATGTGGCGAATCTCTGATGATTTCTGGGACGACTGGAAGCTCTTGCGGAAGCAGTTCGACTACACGCGAGACTGGGCTCAATTCGTGGGCAAGAATGACACATGGCCCGACGCCGACATGCTTCCGTTCGGCAAGCTTCGCGTAACCAGTCTCGAGGGCGGCGGTGCGTCCACCAAGTTCACTCCGGACGAACAGCAGACCGTCATGACTTTGTGGAGCATCTTCCGTTCGCCATTGATTTTCGGAGGCGACTTGCCTAGCAATGATGCAGCTACAACTGCGCTCATCACGAATCAGGAGGTCATCGATGTGAACCAGCGCAGCCACGGCGGACATCAGGTGCTGGATAGAGGAGACATCAGAGCTTGGGTTGCAGAAGGCGGAAGAGGGCAGCATTATGTCGCTTTTTTCAATCTAGGCGAGGCCGCGCAAGACCTGGCTCTCGGATGGAGCGAGCTCGGCATTTCGGACTCAGTAACAAGTGTGCGTGATTTGTGGACTCACGAGTCAATTGCTCAAGCGGGTGGGATTCACGCGCATCTGCGGCCTCATGCGAGCCTCCTGTATCGAGTGAGTGTCATGGAATGATTGGCAGCCACGACCCGCAGTGTAAGTTTCAATTTCTGGAACGGAGCGTTCGATCGGAGATTTCTACTTCAGGCCTTCTACCAGATACAGGTCCGCGAGCATGCGGTGGTAGCCAAAGACGCAGGTCTTCGCATCGGGCGTCATGAGGATTGGCCCGATGTTTTCGACGCCGGCCGGATCGTAGGGCATGAGTTCCTTCCAGAGAGTGCGCTGACCAGTCTGTACGTCGAGCCGATAGACCCGGGCGGGTAGCTCGCCCGGTTGATAGATATAGAGAGAGCGTCCGTCGGTGCCGAAAGTGATGGGCTGCTCACCGGGATTCAGACCCGGAATGAGGCGCGGATCGCCGCCCGACGTCGGATACATATACCCTTTTTTGTCAGGACCGATGGCAGCGATCGCCTGCGAGTCCGGGGAGATCGCGAACGACGTTCCGTTCACTCCCTCGGTCGAGATCGCCTGCGACTTACCCGAACCGAGATCGTACACATAGAACCGCACGCCTTTCCCTGGTTCGTCCGCGGTGAACAAAATGCGTTTGCCGTCCGGGAACCAATGCGCCCAACTGTGGTTGATATCGTCCTTGGTCAAGTCGCGCGGTTCGCCGGCGCCGGTTGGAAGAAGCCGGAACTGAGACGGCGACTCCTGACTCTGCGCAATGGCCCATTTACCGTCTGGCGACAGCGAGACGGCTCCGCCTTCGCCGAGCAACACGGCGGGCGAGCCATCCGTCTTGCGGATGTATACAGCGTATGTCAGGCCACTCGACTTCGAATAATCCAGAGCACCGCCGCCGCCCTCTTCATCGAAAAGTAAAGTCTTCCCATCCGACGAGAGGTCCGCGGGATAGGTGTAGTCGAGCCAGGAAAGTTCATGCTGCTTGGGATCATCGGAGAACAAGCCGAGCAGCTCCCGTCGCCAGTCGGCTCGCACAAGCAGCACGCGCCCGTCCTTAGCAATGTCCAGCAACATGAGAGCGCCCGGGAGACGAGCAACGATGCGCTGCTTGCCATCTAGAGATGTGGCGTAGAGCGTGCGATCCGTGCCGGACTTGCTGGCGGTAAACCAGATTTCCTTGCCGTTAGGCGACCATGCCAAGCCTTGGATTGTGAACCACTGGGCGGAGAGCAATTTCTTGTTTCCCGCCATATCGACAATTGCCAGCGAGCCGCTGTCATCGCCCTGCAATGGATGATCGGCAAATGCGATGAAGTCTCCCTTGGGGGAGATGCGGGGATGCCCAATCCAGCCGCCGGTTTGATAAAGCGGCTTGCCGATGGGATATTCGAGGCGGTTCCTTCCGCCGAAATCGCGAACCACAGCCAACGTGTTTCCGTCGGGCGACCAGTCGGCCCATTGCACCTGCTCGAGCACCTCGCGCGGAGCACCTCCGGAAAGAGGTGCGCGGGCGAGAGTTCCCATGCTGACCCATGCGCCGACGGCCTTGCTGTTGAGCAAAACCGCCATCTCGGCCGTGGCTGAAACCGACATGAGCTGGGTGTGACTCAATCCCATTGAGCGCGATTCCGGAGCCTCCGGCCGCGCGGTAAACACGTCCGTTGGATTGCCCTGCCATGCCGCGCTGTAGAGGATGGTCTGGCCGTCGGGGGCAAAGCGTGCGGAACGAATGCTGCCGCGGCGGAACGTTAACTGGCGATACAGCGGAGGTTCGTAGGGCGGAGGGGAGAAGACAAACTTTCCGCCATATAGCCCGAGGCCCGCCGCAATCAACAAGGCAAGCGCCCAAATCCATCCACGCGAAGACTTTCTTGCAGCCACAGGCGGCGGTGCAACGATCGCCGTTGATCCCGAAGACGAGGGATGTGACTGTTCTGTCGCTACCGAATCCCGCGAAGAATCGAGGCTTCTCTTCAGGCGCTTCAGATCCGCACGGAGTTCGGCCGCCGTCTGGCACCGCATGTCGCGATCTTTTTCGAGCGCCTTGTTGATGATTTCTTCGAGCTTAGCCGGAATGTGCGAGTTCAGCCGGACTGGCGCCGTGGGTGCGCGATTGAGGATTGAGTCCGTAATTACCGCAGATGTCTCGCCACGGAAGGGCAAGACGCCCGTCGCCATTTCGTAGAGCACGACGCCGAACGAAAATAGATCCGTGCGTCCATCGAGCTCTTTTCCGCGCAATTGCTCGGGCGACATGTAGGCTACGGTGCCAACGGCAGTTCCAGGATTGGTGAGGTCGAGGCTCGTCGCATCCGCAATCGTCTGCGAATCTCCACTCGTCGGCCGTGCGGCGCGCGCCACCTTGGCCAATCCGAAATCGAGAATTTTGGCGTGACCCCGGTCGGTGACGAAAATGTTCGCGGGCTTGATGTCGCGGTGAACAATTCCTTTGGATTGCGCCGCATCGAGCGCGTCGGCCACCTCGATCGACAGAGTGAGCAGGCGCTCGAGCTCCATCGGCTTGCCATCGATCAGGTGCTTCAACGTCTGTCCAGTGAGGCACTCCATCACGATAAAGGCCTGTCCTTCGTGTTGGCCGATCTCGTGGATCGTGCAGATGTTGGGATGATTCAGGGCCGACGCAGACCGGGCTTCGCGGCGAAAGCGCTCGAGTGCCTGCGGATCATCGGAAGCATCTTCGGGAAGAAACTTGAGAGCCACGAAGCGGCCGAGCTGAGTGTCCTCGGCCTTATAGACGACACCCATTCCTCCACCGCCAAGCAGTTCGGTGATCCGGTAGTGAGAAACGGTTTGGCCGATCATGGAAGGGTGGCGAGCCGCAGCCGGAACGCGGCAAACACAAGCGCCGAGCCATCTTAGGGCCAATTCCGGGCGGCGTCAACGACTTATACCGACGCGACTCATCCGTCGGCTTCCAGTTTCTCTCCGCGAAACACGCGTGAGATGCCGCGAACGACGCGGCGCATGGGCAACTCGCCCTTGGAGTCGGCAAAGAAGATCTCGCCGATCCTACTTCCGCGGTAATACCAGCGCTTGAGCAGCGCGAGGTGCTCCATGATTTCCATGGCGGATTTCGTTACCGTCGGCGTCAACGACTGGAGAGCATCCTGAACTCGCGCCTCCATCGATTGCGACTTTGCGCGGTCTGCGGGCTGAATGCTGAAAGTGATCGGGCCGGAGAGCTTTCCAACGTCAACGCGGAAAAAAGCGACGCATCCAGTAACATGGCTGGGCTGGATCATCAATGCCGAGAAGCGATCGAGACGCTGGACGATCTCCGGGAGCTGGTTGAGAATGGGCTTCAGTTTTTCCACGCGCGCGTGAATCGCAGACGCGTCCTCGAATTTTAAGTCGGCGGAAGCCGCTTCTCGTTCGGCAGAGAACTCCCGCAACAGCGATTCTCCCCCGGAATCGAAATACGATTGCACGCGCTTCACTTCCCCGGCATATTCCTCGTCGCTGCAGCCCTTGAAGCACGGTGCGAGACACATTTTCATCTCGGAGTAGATACAGCCGGGAAATGCGGGGTCGGGATGCAGATCGTCGACGCACCGGCGCATCTTGAAAAAATCGAGCGAGTCGTTCATGAACCTCTCGGCCGCAACGCGGGACATGAAAGGACCGTAGTAAAGGGAATGTCCGTTAAGCCGGCCAAGCCGCGTAGTGATCGACGCACGCGGATATTGGTTTTCCAGGTGAATCTTCACGAACGGCGCGAAACGGAATCGTAGACGATTCTGGTATGTCTTCGGAAATTCTGCTCGTAGGACGCGGTACAGCAGAAAGCCGGATTCGAAATCAGACCCTGTGGTTGCATAGTCTATGGAGCGAACCCGGTCGCGCAAGTTGAGCTTCTTCGTTCGCTCGGTGACGGGGCCGAGCAAACGCAGCAGGCGCCGCCTTAGATTCGCAGTCTTACTGACGTAAGGCTCGGCACGGGCATCGTCGCCGCGAAGAAGAAAGACGGCCGGATCCGCGGGAGCAGCCGCGAAGGCTTCGGCATCCAGCTCAGGCGTGAATTCAATGTGCTCGGTTAGCACTGTTTGATTTTAGTGCGTAATCACCACGGAGGCACGGAGACACTGAATCGGAATAGCCGTTTCATCTGCGAAGTCTGCATTAATCCGCGGTAAAGAATTTACCGGAAATTGGCGCTGCGGAACTTCTGGCGGAAATCGGTGCCGTCGAGCGTAACGATCCGGCACATCTCGTGCAGCCGGGAGCGCATGCGCTCTCCGATGCGGTCGCCAAGGGTTTCTCCGCGGCTCGCAGCGCGAGCAGGCGAGATAGATCCACTCGCTCCAGCGGCTGGCTGGTCGTCGAAATTCGTCGTGATGATCGTGGTCCGATTGTCGTTATAGCGTGTGTTCAGGATGAGGCTGACGGTGTCCCAAACCCATTCAGTGGGCTTCACTGCGCCGAGTTCGTCGAGCACAAGAACATCGGTCTCAAAGACAGGCCGGAGCACATCGAGCTCAGTCGTCTGGACGGTCGAGTTATAGGAATTCTGAATCTCCTTGAGCAATTCGCGATAATCGTAAAAGAGACAGGAAATCCCGCGGTTCAGGATCAGATCCTTGATGATCCCGACCGCCAGGTGAGTCTTGCCGGTGCCGATCTTGCCGATAATCAGCAGCCCCTTGTCCCCGCGCGGATCGCACTTCTTGGCGAAATTCGATGCGACAAAATGAGCGTCCGCCAGCGAAGGGTGAGCGCCGGGGAAGTCCGTGTCGTAGTTGGTCAGTTCGCAATGCTCGTAGCGCCGGGGGATACGAGCCGCCACCATAACGGTTTGCGCTCTGGCGCGCAGCTGGCAATCGCAGCGCGTGACGCGGCGATCGTTCGTACTGCGGCTCCCATTCGAGCCGGCAGGCACGGTCTTCCAACCGGTGCCTTCACATAGCGGACAAACTTCTACAGGGGCCTTAATCACCTTGAACGCTTCCTCTTCACAATCAGAATCGCGCAGCAACATCTCTGTCCGGGCTGGTTTTGTCTTGCTCGGCGGAGAAATGCGTCCACCGCGCCTTGAATTCTCTATTTCGACTTTGCACCCGAACAATGCTTTCGCGCAAGCCGGAATCCCTGACTGGCTGTGTACATCCTGTGAAGGACAACAGCGTCCTGTGGACCACAGAGGAAAACCTTGACCGTTACGGCGCAAAGCCGCTCCGCTGGCTCAAAGTCGGAACACGAAGGTGCAAAACAGGCTTCCCGCGCGGATTTTCACAGTTGACATTCGCCGCAGAGGGAGCACAATACGAAGCGGTCAGGTTTCCCAACTCAGCCATAGCCAATGTTTCCTCCCGGTGTAGGCTGGGAACGAACGAAACCTGCGAGGAGAGACTATGAACAAGGCCGATCTGGTTGACAAGATCGCAGGCGCATGTGAAATGAGCAAAGCGCAGGCCACGACCGCTATTGATACCGCAGTCGACAGTATTACCTCTGCCCTCCGCAAAGGAGATCGCGTGGCGTTGATTGGCTTCGGCACTTTCTCCGTTTCCGCGAGAAAGGCACGCAACGGCCGCAATCCACAAACCGGCGCTACGATTAAAATCGCTGCCCGTAAAGTCGCGAAGTTTACCCCCGGGGCCGAACTGAAGAAGGCTGTGAACAAGAAGTAGTCGGGGATTTCGAAGATCACACGAGAACGGCAGGGGGTCGGCCCTGCCGTTTTTTACTGCCCGCGTGTTAACCGGGCATCCCCCAGGGAGAACAGCGATGCTTCGGCGGAATGCTCTGCAAATTTTGGCCTTCGTAGGATTACTAACCATCGTGGCCGCGCAGGAAAGTCGGCGATTGCCATTCGGCGCATGGCGAAGACTGTCAGATATTCCGGTAATCGGCCCACGCGGCAACGGATGGGAGTCGGCGGGTACATTCAATCCCGGGGTGATTGAACGCGACGGAAAGATCGTCATGCTTTACCGCGCGCAAGATAAGCGGGGCACATCGCGTTTGGGCTACGCCGAAAGCTCAGATGGAATTCACTTCACCCGCCGCGATCAGCCGGTCCTGAGCCCAACTGAGGATTACGAAAAAGACGGTGGAGTCGAAGACCCTCGCTTGGTTCAATTCGGCGACACGTATTACCTCACATACACCGGCTACAACAAAAAAGACGCCCAACTTTGTTTGGCTACTTCAAAAGACCTCATTCACTGGGATCGAAAGGGTGTCATCGTGCCGGCCTACAAAGGAAACTGGAACGTGAAGTGGACGAAGTCTGGAGCAATCGTTCCCGAGAAGATCGATGGGAAATACTGGATGTATTTTCTAGGCACGACAGCGGACAACAGGGATCAGGCCGGGCTGATGTCTTCCACCGATCTGCTTCACTGGACCGAGGCCACAAAGACTCCAGTCCTGCCAGTGAGAGCCGGCCATTTTGACTCTCGCGTAGCGGAACCCGGGCCATCGCCAATCGTTACGAAAGATGGCATCGCTTTAATTTATAACGGGGCGGACGATCAACTGGTGTACCGCACCGGAGTCGCGATCTTCGACCGGAATGATCCGCGGAAGTTGCTGTGGAGGAGTAGCGAGCCCGTCTTTGTCCCTGAGAAAGACTGGGAAAAAGCCGGTCAAGTGCCCAACGTTGTTTTCGTGGAAGGGATGGTGCGCCTGAGAAATCGCTATCTCTTCTATTACGGCGGCGCCGATCAAAACGTCGGGGTAGCCGAAGCGAATGTCAGGTAACACAATGCGCGCCGCTTGACCCCTCGGCAAACTGACCCCTAACATCAACAGGGGCTCATGCGACTTCCAATTTCTTCTTCCGTGCGCCAATGCATTGCGCGCACTCTCCTCTGCGGAGGCTTACTTCTTCCCGTAACCACGCTGCGGGCCCAGCAGATGAAGAGTGCTTCGCCCCCGCCGGCGCAGATCGCGAATTTCATCGACATCGCTGAAAGGGCCGGTTTGACCGCCCAGAACATCTTCGGCGGCCTCGATACGAAGAAATACATCATTGAGACCACGGGAAATGGCGTCGCGATTTTCGACTACGACAACGACGGCTGGCCCGACATCTTTCTAGTCAATGGTACGCGGCTCGAGGGCTATCCGGCCGGGCAGGGTCCGACGAATCGTCTCTATCGCAACAACCACGACGGAACTTTCACCGATGTAACCGTGAAAGCAGGCCTTACCGCTACAGGATGGGGGCAGGGTGTCTGCGTCGGCGACTACGACAACGACGGATGGGAAGATCTCTATGTCACCTACTACGGAAAGAATCGTCTCTACCACAACAATCACGGAGTCTTCACCGAAGTTGCCGAGAAGTCCGGCGTCGCTGGATCGGGCAAAGCTTGGGGCACCGGCTGCGCTTTTGTCGACTATGACCGCGACGGGCACCTCGACTTGGTGGTCGCGAACTACGTCGACTTTGATCTTTCCACGGCTCCTGCTCCGGGCGAGCGGCCGACCTGCATCTGGAAAGGTGTTCCAGTGATGTGTGGGCCACGCGGCCTTGCCGGATCAAAGAACATCCTCTATCACAATCGCGGCGACGGAACGTTCGAAGACGTCACCACGAAAGCGCATATCGATCGCACGGAGGGTCATTACGCATTCAGCGTCTCGACACTCGATTTCGATGAAGACGGCTGGCCTGACATCTTCATCGCCTGCGACAGTACACCCAGCATCCTCTACCGCAATAATCACGACGGAACGTTCACCGACGTAGCCGTGACCGCTGGCGCCGCTTTCAATGAGGACGGACGCGAGCAGGCCGGCATGGGCTCAACTGTGGGCGACTACAACGGCGACGGCCATCTGGATATCTTCAAGACCAATTTCTCCGACGATACGTCGACGCTCTACAAGAACGGCGGCGATGGAACTTTCACCGACGCTACGACAGC
>CAWCCE010000021.1:0-138185 GCA_963793945.1 uncultured Acidobacteriota bacterium
GCCTTCACGGAATTGATTGCGGTGAGTTCTTTCCCCAACATTGCCCGCGGAAACAGCAGGGCATTGAACTCTGCGCCCACCAGCACAACCAGAGAAATCATGTACATCCACACCAGCAGCGCCATGGCGGCGCCTAACGAGCCATAAACGGTGGTGAAATCGACCGAATGCTGCAAATAGGCTCGGAACCCTACGGTCACGGAAAACCACAAGGCCGTGGCGAGAACCGAACCGGGGATCACGCTATGCCACGGCTGGGTCCGGGGCACTGCGTTGTGATAGATCAGGGCGATGACCGAGATGCTGGTAAGCGTGGCGATTGCCCACCGCATCATGCCCCACAGCAAGAGAACGTAGTAGCTGAAATCAGGATCGATGTAGGGAAGCAGTCGCGTCTCAAACTTGCTGCCCACAGCGACCAGGAGTGTCGCGAAGGTCATCGGGATCAGGGCGAAAATGACCAGAGAAAAAGCGATCAGTCGTTCTTGGATCAGTCCCCAGGTCTTCGGCAGTTCATAACAGCGGCGAAAACCATCCATCCACGAGATCATGACGCCGGAAGCGGTCCAGAGCGTGATGATCGAGGTCGTGACCAGGAACCCCACCGGATGCTTCGCCGCTCCCTTGAGATAGGTTAGGGCTGTGTTGGATCCTGCAGGCAGAATGCTGCCGAGAGCATAGGAGATTTCGCGCAGATAAGGCGCACCCTTGCGCCAGTTGGCAAGACTTGATCCAACGATCAGGAGAACCGGGAAAAACGTAAAGATCGCAGAATAGGCCGAGGCCTTCGCGGTCGCAAAGGCGTCATGGACGAAGGCGCGCCAGAAGGCTACCCGTAGTAGACGAAAGAGTCGCAGCATGCGCTGCCTAAGATTAGGACCTGAGGGGACCGTCCGCAAAGGGGGAAGTTCGCGGGGTTCCTCAAGATGCAATCGCTGGGGGCTTGCGTGCATTGATTGTTAGATGACAGAAAAAAGAGCTTCGGGGGCGAAGAAAACTCGCCCCCGAGCCTGTATTCCGCTTACTCGGCCGCGGGAAGTTCCGCGGTGATTTCGTCAGTTTCGCCCTCGTGACGCATCATTTCGAGAGCGCGCTCGGCTTCTTCGTACGCAGCCGAAACTTCCGCCTGTACCTTGGCGGCAGCCTCTTCCATCTCTGGCGAGAGGCGCACGTTGCGGTAGTACTCCATGCCGGTTCCGGCAGGGATGAGGCGTCCGACAATGACGTTCTCTTTCAGGCCGCGCAGGTGATCGACCTTGCCGTTGATGCTGGCTTCGGTGAGCACGCGCGTGGTCTCCTGGAACGACGCGGCGGAGATGAAGGAGTCGGTCGAGAGCGAAGCCTTCGTGATGCCTAGCAGCAGCGGACGGCCGGTGGCCGGCTTGCCGCCCTGCGCAATCACACGCTCGTTCTCTTCGCGGAAGGCGAACTTGTCGGTCTGCTCTTCGAGCAGGAACCGGGTATCGCCCACGTCTTCGACCTTCACCCAGCGCATCATCTGCCGCACAATCACTTCGATGTGCTTGTCGGAGATGTTCACGCCCTGGAGCCGGTAGACTTCCTGGATTTCGTTCACCAGGTAAGCCTGCAGCTCTTTTTCGCCGAGTACAGCCAGGATGTCGTGCGGGTTGAGCGGGCCGTCCATCAAAGGCTCGCCCGCTTTCATGCGCTCGCCTTCCTGCACATTGACGTGAACGCCGCGCGGAACCGAGTATTCCTTTTCGGTGCCGTTGTCGGCGACCACGTAGATCTTGCGCTGGCCCTTCGAAACCTCACCGAATTTGACCGTGCCATCGATTTCGCTGATGACCGCAGTCTCATGCGGCTTGCGGGCTTCGAACAACTCGACCACACGCGGCAGACCACCGGTGATGTCTTTGGTCTTGGTGGTTTCGCGCGGGATCTTCGCCAGCACATCTCCTGGCGTAACCGTATCGCCGTCTTGAATCATCAAGTGGGCTCGCGACGGCATCAGGTAGCGCTTGCTGCTCTTACCCTTGATGACGATCGCGGGCTGGCGCTTCTCGTCCGGAGAATCGCCGACCACGTGACGCGACAAGCCGGTGACTTCGTCCACTTCTTCGTGGAGCGTGACGCCTTCCTGCAAGTCTTTGAACTGCACGGTGCCGCCGATTTCGGTCAGGATCGCGAAGGTATAAGGATCCCACTCGACCATGACCTGGCCGAGCTGGACCGCATCGCCGTCGTTGACCTTGACTTTAGCGCCGTACACAACCGAGTAGCGCTCGCGTTCGCGGTTCTTGTCGTCGACGACCGCGATCGAACCTTGACGGTTCATCACGACCAGATCGCCAGTTTTCGCCTTGACGGTCTGCAATCCGATGAAGCGCACGGTGCCGTTGTTCTTGGCATCGAGGCGTGACTGCTCGGAGACGCGTGATGCCGTACCACCGATGTGGAAGGTACGCATCGTGAGCTGCGTTCCAGGTTCGCCGATGGACTGCGCCGCGATGACTCCGGTGGCTTCGCCGAGTTCGACGAGGCGTCCGGATGCCAGGTTGCGGCCGTAGCACATGACGCAGACGCCGCGCTTCGATTCGCAGGTCAGCACCGAGCGGATTTTTACGCGCTCGATACCGGCGGCCTGAATCGCTCCCGCGAGGTCTTCGGTAATTTCCTGGTTGATGTCGACCACGACGTTGCCGTCGTAATCCTTGATTTTCTCGAGCGACACGCGGCCGACGATGCGGTCACGCAGCGGCTCGATGATCTCGCCGGCTTCCACGATACCTTGCACGTAGATGCCGTCGACCGTCCCGCAATCGTATTCGCTGATGATGACGTCTTGCGCCACATCGACGAGACGACGGGTCAGGTAGCCGGAATCGGCCGTCTTCAGAGCCGTGTCGGCTAATCCCTTACGAGCGCCGTGGGTCGAGACGAAGTATTCGAGCACCGTCAGACCTTCACGGAAGTTCGCCGTGATCGGAGACTCGATGATTTCGCCCGACGGCTTCGCCATGAGCCCGCGCATTCCGGAGAGCTGGCGGATCTGCTGTTTCGATCCTCGAGCGCCGGAGTCGGCCATGACGTAAATCGGGTTCATCTCGCCTTCTTTGTCGCGGCGTTGCATTTCGCCGAACATCTCGTCGGCGACTTTTTCGGTGATGCCCGACCAGATTTCGATGACCTTGTTGTAGCGCTCACCGTTGGTGATGGCGCCGTCCAGATACTGCTGCTGCACGGCGACCACCTGCTTCTCAGCGTCGCGCACCAAGGTCTTCTTGCTGTCCGGGATGACCATGTCGTCGATGCCGATCGACAAGCCGGCGCGGGTCGCAAACTTGAACCCGAGCGACTTCACTTCGTCGAGCATCTTGACTGTGACTTCAAGGCCGAAGCGCAGGTATCCGTAATTCACCAGCGCGCCGATGCCCTTCTTCTTGAGCAGGCCATTGATAAACGGCATGCCTTCCGGCAACTGATCGTTCAGGATCGCTCGGCCGACGGTGGTGTTAACGAACGACCGTTCCACATGGACCGGCTCGGTGTGAATGATGTCCTGATCGTCATACGCAGTCGTCAGGTCAATCAGTTCGCCCGAGTAGCGCAGGCGGATCGGGCTGAGCGTTTCGACTTCGCCCGCATCCAGAGCCATCAGCACTTCTTCGATGTTGGCAAAAGCGCGGCCTTCACCCTTCGCACCGGGCTTCGCTTTGGTCAGGTAATAGAGACCGAGAACCATGTCCTGCGTGGGCACAGTAATCGGCTGACCTGAAGCCGGCGAAAGAATGTTGTGCGAGGCCAGCATCAGCACACTGGCTTCGACCTGGGCTTCCGGAGACAGCGGAATGTGAACCGCCATCTGGTCGCCGTCGAAGTCGGCGTTAAACGCCGTGCAGACCAGCGGGTGAATCTTGATGGCCTTGCCTTCAACCAGCACCGGCTCAAACGCCTGAATACCGAGGCGGTGAAGCGTAGGAGCGCGGTTCAGCAGAACCGGGTGATCCTTGATGACCTCTTCGAGGATGTCCCAAACGATCGGTTCCTGCTGCTCGACCATCTCCTTCGCTTGCTTGATGGTGGTGACGTTGCCCGTCTGCTCGAGCCGGTGATAGATGAACGGCTTGAACAATTCGAGCGCCATCTTCTTCGGTAGACCGCACTGGTGCAGCTTGAGCTCGGGACCGACCACGATGACGGAACGTCCCGAGTAATCAACGCGCTTGCCGAGCAGGTTCTGACGGAAGCGTCCCTGCTTGCCTTTCAGCGTGTCGGACAACGACTTCAGCGGACGGTTGTTCGCACCACGTAGCACGCGGCCACGCCTTCCGTTATCGAACAGGGCATCGACCGCTTCCTGCAGCATGCGCTTTTCGTTACGCACGATGACTTCAGGAGCGTGCAGATCCATCAGTTTCTTCAAACGGTTGTTACGGTTGATGACGCGACGATACAGGTCGTTCAGGTCAGACGTGGCGAAGCGGCCGCCATCGAGTGGAACCAGGGGGCGGAGCTCCGGTGGAATGACCGGGATCACATCGAGGATCATCCAGTGCGGCTTGTTGCCGCTCTTGCGGAAGGCTTCAACGACTTTCAAGCGCTTGGCATACTTGAGCCGCTTCTGCAGCGAGCTCTCGTTCTTCATCTTCTCGCGCAGCTCAATGGACAGGCCATCAGTATCGACGCGCTTCAGCAGTTCCTTGATCGCTTCCGCGCCCATCATGGCCTTGAATCCGGCGGGACGGTATTGCTGATCAAGTTCGCGGAACTTCGCTTCGTCCTTGATTACTTCGCGCTCTTTCACCGGAGCATCGCCGGGCTCGACCACGACGTAAGCTTCGAAATAGAGCACGGACTCAAGGTCGCGCAGCGAGATGTCGAGCAGGTGCCCGATGCGGCTGGGCAATCCTTTAAAGAACCACACGTGCGAGCAGGGCGACGCCAGCTCGATGTGGCCAAGCCGTTCACGCCGAACTTTCGACAGAGTGACTTCCACGCCGCACTTGTCGCAGATCACGCCGCGGTGCTTCATGCGCTTGTACTTGCCGCAGAGACACTCCCAGTCGGTGACCGGTCCAAAGATGCGGGCGCAGAACAATCCGTCGCGCTCGGGTTTGAAAGTGCGGTAGTTGATGGTCTCGGGCTTGGTGACTTCGCCGTGCGACCAGCTCCGGATTTTTTCCGGAGAGGCCAGACTGATGCGAATGGCGTCAAAGTCCGCGATCACATTTGCCATTTCGAATGGGCTCGAACGAAACAAGGTGTTCCTCCGCTTTCCTGCGGCTGTCTGACGCGTCCGCTGACGGAGCTCGTGATCAAGTTCTCAGTTCTCGGTTCCAGTGTTCAGTGACAACCGGGAGAACTTTCCGCCTCTCATGCGGCATGGAGCTCGTATGCTCGCAGCGGCGCATAATTCCAGAATCTCTTTGGCGTCAAGTCAGCTCGCCGGTTTACCTGAGCGATGTTGCTGATCACGTCCACCGGCAACTGAGAACGTTTTCTTAGTCTGCCGCCGCGCTCGCCGTCGGCTTCTTCTCGGTCGCCTTGATCAACTCGACGTCGAGACAGAGCGACTGCAATTCGCGAATCAGTACGTTGAACGATTCCGGCACGCCGGGCTCCATGGCAGCTTCGCCCTTGACGATGGCCTCGTAAATCTTGGTTCGGCCGTATACGTCGTCGGACTTCGCCGTCAGCAACTCCTGCAGGATGAACGCCGCACCGTACGCTTCCAGCGCCCAGACTTCCATTTCTCCGAAGCGCTGTCCGCCGAACTGCGCCTTGCCGCCCAGCGGCTGCTGGGTGATGAGCGAGTACGGACCGATGGAGCGAGCGTGAATCTTGTCGTCCACCAAGTGCGACAGTTTCAACATGTAGATGTAGCCCACGGTGACCGGCTGTTCGAATTTCTCTCCGGTCATGCCGTCGCGAAGGTTCGTCTTGCCCGAGGTCGGCAATCCGGCGTGTTCGAGCAACGCCTTGATTTCGCCTTCCTTCGAACCGTCGAACACCGGCGATCCCATAAACACACCCTTGGTGAGCGTTGGAGCTACGGATTCCAGCTCTTCATCACTCATTTCGGAGATGATGTCCGCCAGCTGCGAGTCCTTGAACAGTGCTTTCAACTCGCGGCGGATCGCTTCCGTGCGCGTGTTTTCCTGGAGCAACTTCGTGATCTTCTCGCCGAGGACAAAACCTGCCCATCCGAGGTGGGTTTCAAGAATCTGTCCCACGTTCATACGGGAAGGCACGCCAAGCGGGTTGAGGACGATCTCCACGGGCGTTCCGTCTTCGAGGTACGGCATATCCTCTTCCGGCAGAATGCGCGCGATGACGCCCTTATTACCGTGACGACCGGCCATCTTGTCACCGACACTCAGCTTGCGCTTCATGGCGATGTACACCTTGACCAGCTTAATCACGCCCGGAGGCAGTTCGTCGCCCTTGGTGAGTTTGTCTTTCTTCTCGTTGACGATCTTCTTGAGCACGTCGATCTGGCGAGACGTCATCTCTTCGATCTCGTCGATCTGCTCGTTCACCCGCGGATCCTTGTCCGCATACTTAATGCGTTTCAGGTTGCGGGTCGAGATGCGCTCGATCTCGTCGCGGTTCAGGATGTTGCCCTTGGTCAGCAGGCGCTTGTTGGTGCGCTCGTCGTGCAGGTCAGCCTGCACTTCCTTGCCGCCCAGGATGTTTTCCAAACGCTTGAGGCGCTCGTCGGTCAGAATTCGGATTTCGTCCGAAAGGTTCTTTTCCAACTTCGCGATCTGCGTGGCTTCGATGGCCTTCGCACGCTCGTCCTTTTCCTGGCCTTTGCGCGAGAAGATCTTCACATCAACGATCACGCCCTCGATGCCCGGCGGGCAGTAGAGCGAAGCGTCGCGCACGTCGCCGGCTTTTTCACCGAAGATCGCGCGGAGCAACTTCTCTTCCGGCGTGAGCTGAGTTTCGCCTTTCGGCGTAACCTTGCCCACCAGAATGTCGCCCTGCTTGATGCTGGCACCGATGCGAATCACGCCTGCTTCATCCAGGTTGCGCAGCATCGATTCGCTGACGTTTGGAATGTCGCGCGTGACTTCTTCCGGTCCGAGCTTCGTGTCGCGGGCTTCGATCTCGTACTCCTCGATGTGAAGCGAGGTGTAATAGTCCTCTTTCACCATCTTTTCGGAGACGAGGATCGCGTCCTCGAAGTTGTAACCGCGCCACGGCATGAAGGCCACCAGGACGTTTCGTCCCAGCGCTAGCTCGCCGTGATCGGTGCAAGGACCGTCTGCGATGATCTCGCCCTTCAGTACGCGCTGACCCTTCTTGACCACTGGCTTCTGGTTGATGCAGGTGTTCTGGTTCGAGCGCTTGAACTTCGTGAGCTGGTAGATGTCGCTACCGACTTCACGCGACAGCTGCGTGGGATGATGCTCGCCTTCGACGCGCACGATGATTCGCTCGGAATCGACCGAATCGATGATGCCGTTGCGGCGGGCTAGCACCACAGCTCCTGAATCTCGAGCCGTGACGCCTTCCATTCCCGTGCCGACGATCGGCGCTTGCGCGCGGAGCAGCGGCACAGACTGGCGTTGCATGTTCGCGCCCATCAGTGCACGGTTGGCGTCGTCGTGCTCGAGGAACGGAACCAGCGAAGCGGCGACCGAAACCAGCTGCTTCGGACTGACGTCGACGTAATCGACTTCATCCCGGCTCACCAGCACGAAGTTGCCAGCCTTACGAGCGTTGACGAGTTCGGCGACGATCTTGCCCTTGTCGTCGAGTTCCACGTTCGCCTGTGCGATCGTGTGACGATCTTCTTCCCAAGCCGAGAGGTAGAAGGAGAACGGCTCAATCGTCGCCGGCTTCTTCTTCTTTTCCTTCAGCTCGTTGTTGATCTTCTCGATCTCATGCTTTTCCATGTGATCGCCGACTTTGTGGTCGCTATCGCCAACGTTGACGATGGTGACGTAGTCGATCACGCGTCCGCCCTTGATCTTGCGATAGGGCGACTCGATGAAGCCGTAGTCGTTGATCCGCGCGTAGCAGCTCAAAGACGAGATCAGACCGATGTTCGGACCTTCCGGCGTCTCAATCGGGCAGATACGGCCGTAGTGCGTTGGGTGAACGTCGCGGACTTCGAATCCGGCGCGTTCCCGTGATAGACCGCCCGGCCCAAGGGCTGAGAGTCGCCGCTTGTGCGTGATCTCGGAGAGCGGGTTGGTCTGATCCATGAACTGCGACAGCTGCGACGATCCGAAGAATTCGCGGATCGCAGCCATCACCGGCTTGGCGTTGACCAAGTCGTGCGGCATCGCCGTCGACATTTCCTGGTACACGGACATCTTTTCTTTGATCGCCCGTTCCATACGGACCAAGCCGATGCGGAACTGGTTCTCCATCAACTCGCCGACCGCGCGGACGCGGCGGTTGCCGAGGTGATCGATGTCGTCTACTGCGCCGATGCTCTTGCGCAGTTTCAGCAAGTACGCAATGGTCGCGTAGAAATCGTCCGGATCGAGCGTGCGCTTATCGAGACTGGTGGCTTCCTGGTTCTCGAACAGCTTGATGTTGAATTTCAAACGGCCCACGCGAGAGAAGTCGTACTTGCGCGGATCGAAGAACATTCCATGGAACAGCGCGGTCGCCGTATCGAGCGTCGGCGGATCGCCCGGACGCAACTTGCGGTAGATCTCGATCAATGCCTCCTGCGGAGTCTTGATCGCATCGCGCTTCAGCGTCTGGCTGATGACCGTTCCTACATCGTCGCGTTCGGGGAAGAACAACAACATTTCCACGACGCCGGAATCGAGGATCTTCGAGACCTTGTCGGCAGTCAGCTCGGAGTTCGCTTCCAGCATGACTTCGCCGGTCGTGGTGTCGACTACATCGCCGGCCGTCCACGCGCCTTCGAGGTCGGTGATGTCGACTTCGATCTCGGTGATCTTCGCCTTCTGAATTTCCTTCAGAATCTGGGCGTTGATCTTGCGGCCCGAGTGCGCGATCTCTTCGCCAGACTTGTTCTTGATGCTGTGGGCGAGCTTCATCCCAAGCAGGCTCGTCGGCTTCTCGCTGGTCGGATCGAGTGTCCAGAAGAGCTTCTTGTCCCGAACCGCGATGCGGTCGGTGGTGTAGAAGGTCTTCAGAATGTCTTCGCCGGAACGCAGACCGAGGGCGCGCAGGAAAATCGTGCCCAGGAATTTACGCTTGCGGTCGATGCGGACGTAGAGCACGTTCTTTTGGTCGTATTCGAACTCAACCCACGAACCGCGGTAGGGAATGATTTTTCCCAGGAAGTACGTGCGGTTGTTGGCGGTCTCGAAGAAGACGCCCGGCGAGCGGTGCAACTGGCTGACAATCACGCGCTCGGTGCCGTTGATGATGAATGTACCGTTCTGCGTCATCAGCGGAACATCGCCGAAGAACACTTCCTGCTCTTTAATGTCGCGGATCGAGCGGTTGCCGGTCTCAGCGTCCTTATCGAAAATCGTCAGACGCATCGTGACCTTGAGCGGCGCAGAATACGTCATGCCGCGCTCTTCGCATTCCGCCACGTCGTACTTCAGCTGCAATCCAACCGGGTCGCCGCACTTGTTGCAAAAGTCAGGGGTGTTGGCGTTGTAGGTTCCGCACTTGCTGCACAGAACTTCGCCCGGATGGAACGGATCCGTAATGACGGTATTGCCGCAATTCTTACAAGTTGTACGGAGGTGATGCAGTCCTTTTAGGTGACCGCACTTGCACTCCCAGTTACCAATAGCGTAATCCACAAACTCAAGTTGTGATACGTTGCGGAAGTCGGTGATCGGAAAAACGGACTGAAACACCGCCTGCAAGCCGCCGTCTTCGCGCTCGCTGGGGAGTTTGTCCATTTGCAGAAAACGATCGTACGACCGCTTCTGCACTTCGATCAGGTTCGGAATTTGGATAGTGGCCGGGATTTTGGAAAAATCAAAGCGTTTACGGAAGGCATTTTTCATCGTTAAGAAACTCCCAATCTCACGCGCGGCCGAAGGCCGCGTTCAAACCGCGGAATGTATGGCGCTTATCGCGCCGCGGGACCTACTTACTTGCAGAGCCGGAACGACTTAGAACCTAAAAGACGACGGGGCGCCCGCAGGGACAGTGGTTCCCGCAGACGCCAACCGAGGCGTTTCGCCAATTCTGATTTGAACTCTTTCGCGCCAGTTCTTCGGCCTGTTTCCGCCCCGCCTGCCCGCGGAGCAGCGTGCCTTAAACTTCCCTCGCGAGACTCGCTCGCGCTCGAGTGATGCCCTGGGAAGCGACGTTATATAGATGCTAACATCGCCGCCCGGGGTTCACAAGTAGGAACGTGCAAGATAATCGATTTTGCACTGATCTTAGTGCGATGTGGGGACGGCTGACTCGGCTGTCCGGTTTGTGACGCGACGCCAGCCCGAGGAGTCGCGCTCGACTGGACGCCCGACCGGCCGTCCCCACACAACCGAGCTTATTTCACTTCAACAACCGCACCCGCGTCAGTGAACTTCTTCTTGATGGTCTCGGCCTCTTCCTTGGAAACGCCTTCTTTAATGCTCTTGGGCGCTCCATCGACCAATTCCTTGGCTTCTTTCAAGCCCAGGCTAGTGACTTCGCGGACGGCCTTGATGACATTGATCTTGTTGGCGCCGACCTCTTTGAGGACGACGGTGAATTCGGTCTTCTCTTCGGCCGGAGCCGCTGCCGCCGCGCCACCGCCGCCACCCGCAACCATCACGGGAGCTGCTGCCGCCGCCGACACGCCCAGACGCGATTCGAGCTTCTTGACCAGCTCCGCCGCTTCGAGCAGCGACAGGCCAACGATTGATTCTTCTAGCTGTGCGATATCCGCCATTTTGTTTCTCCTATATCGTTTCAGTCTTCTTTGGTAGAGACGTAGCTTGCTACGTCTCGCTTTTCGTCATCCGCGATTCACGGTTTCCAGTGCGGCAGGTTCTAATTCCTTGCGCCAGACAACGCTCGGAATGGACCGCGCAACCCCTGAATCGAGAACGACCAAAATCAAATCATTGAGTAATTTTGTAATTCAGTAATTGAACAATTCACAACACCTTGCTGTTGATTCTCAATTACGCAATTCTCAATTTCCCAATTGCTCAATCGAGGCCGCTAGGCTTCTTTGAACTTCTTCTGCTGCACGCCCTGATCGACCACAACGGCCAGGTTGCGCCCAACCTGATTCATGACCGTCGCCAGACGCTGCGCCGGGGCATTGATCAGGAACAGCAGCTTCGAATACAGCTCTTCCTTCGAAGGCATGCTGGCAAGCGCTTCAATCTCTTTAATATTGATGACCTTGCCTTCGACCACGCCCACCTTGAAGGTGAACTCCGGCGTGTCCTTGGCATACTTGGTCAGCGCCTTAGCCATCGCGACCGGATCGCCCGTCGTGTAGGCAATCGAGGTGACGCCTGCCAGATCCTTCAGGGCGCCTTCGACCTTGGTGCCCTGGGCTGCCTTCTCGGCCAGCGTATTCTTGACGACCTGATACTTGGCGCCCGCGCCACGCAGAGCCTTGCGCAGCTCATAATCCTGGGCCACAGTCATCTTTGTATAGGTCGCAACAACCACATTCGAAACGTTGCTCAGGTCTTTGCTCAACTTCTCGACCTGCTCCATCTTCTTCGCTTTAGTAACCGCCATTGTCGAATCCTCGAATCTTTCTGATCTTGTGTAGGGACGGACGCATTCGTCCGTCCAGGCGCTTCAGCGCCGCGTTATGCCTTCGCAGCCGTCTCGATCGGAGTGACGTCCAGAGAAATCCCGGGACCCATCGTCGAGCTCAGATAGCAGCCCTTGATGTATTTGCCCTTGGCCACCGACGGCTTCGCTTTGATCACGCTGGTGATCAGCACCGTTGCGTTCTCGATCAGCTTGTCGGGCGAGAACGAAATCTTGCCGACGGGGCAGTGAACGAGTGCAGTCTTGTCGGTGCGGAATTCCACCTTGCCGGCCTTCACTTCCTGGACTGCCTTGCCCACGTCGAAGGTGACCGTGCCGGTCTTCGGGTTCGGCATCAGACCCTTGGGACCAAGAACCTTACCCAGACGTCCGACGGATTTCATCACGTCGGGAGTGGCGATCAGCGCGTCGAAGTCGGTCCAGTTTTCCTTGGTGATCTTCTCGACCATCTCTTCGCCGCCGGCGAAATCGGCACCAGCCGCTTCTGCTTCCTTAATCTTGTCGCCGGTCGCGATGACCAGGACCTTCTTTGACTTACCCAGACCGTGCGGCAGAACTACGGTACCGCGGACCATCTGGTCGGCATGCTTGGGATCCACTCCAAGCCGCATCGTGACCTCGACGGTCTCGTCAAACTTGGCGTACTTCACTTTCTGCAAGAGTGGAACCGCATCCTGCAGAACATACGGACGCTGCTCAACTGCGGCATGCGCCTTGGCGATGTTCTTTCCTTCTTTTTTGCTGCTCATTTGTTTTCCTTGTCTCCCACCGATAACCGATGCTCCGATCAACCGTGGTGCGCTTGACAATTTGGTAATTGGGAAATTTAGTTACTGAGCAATTTGAAATCGTTTCGGCCGCAGGGATCTCAATTACCCAATTTCTAAATTTCCCGATTACTCAATTCTTATCCGACTACTTCGATTCCCATCGAGCGCGCCGTACCGCGAACGCTCTTGATTGCGGTTTCGACCGACGACGCATTCAGGTCCGGCATCTTCTGCTTGGCGATGTCTTCAACCTGCTTCAGGGTAACTTTACCGACCTTGTCCTTGTTCGGGGTGCCCGATCCCTTGGCGATGCCAGCCGCGCGCTTCAACAGAATCGACGCCGGTGGCGTCTTGGTGATGAAGGTGAACGAACGGTCATTGTAAACGGACACGACGACCGGGATGATCAGACCTTCCATCTCTTTCTGGTTGGTTCTGGCATTGAACTGCTTGCAGAACTCCATGATGTTGATCTGCGCCTGGCCGAGTGCCGGGCCCACCGGGGGCGCCGGAGTGGCCTTGCCCGCCGCGATCTGCAACTTGACGTAACCTGTAACCTTTTTTGCCATGATCTCTCTTCCGTCGGCAGCGCGAGTCTAGGATTTTCGGCCCGACAATCTGCGGACTTGTTCCAATTTTGTAATTTCGCAATCGGGCAATTGAGTAATTTGAAACCGTCGCAAAACTTTCGATTTTCAATTACCAAATTACAAAATTACCCAATCTCGTTAAGCGACCTTCTCCACCTGGTTGAACTCAAGCTCCACAGGCGTCGAACGGCCAAAAATCGTGACCATCACTTTCAGCGTCTCGCGGTCTTCGTTCACTTCATCGACCACACCCGTAAAGCTGGCGAACGGCCCTTCCGTGATGCGAACCGATTCGTTCTTCTCGAATTTAACCTTGAGCTTCGGCTTCTCGCGGCTGTCGGCGACTTTGTAGACAATGTGCTGCACTTCTTCATCCGAAAGCGGCGTCGGCTGCTGTCCGGTTCCGACAAAACCAGTCACACGCGGCGTGGATTTCACCACGTGCCACACGTGATCGTCCATGTCCATTTCGACCAGCACGTAGCCGGGATAGAACATGCGCTCGGAGGTGTACTTCTTGCCGCCGCGCACTTCGGTGACCGACTCGGTCGGGATCAGCACTTTGCCAATCTTGTCCTGCAGCCCGAAAGCCGCTACGCGGGACTCGAGAGATTCCTTGACCTTGCGCTCAAATCCCGAGTATGAGTGGATGATGTACCACTTCATGTTCGGGTTGCGCGGCGCTTCGGCCGTAGCCGTCGCTCCCTCAGCGGGAGACTGCGTACCTTCGCCAGATGTCATTTCGTTTTTTTCTTCGTCCTGCATATAAAGTGCTTCTTCCCGGCAGAATGCTTGCGCCACTTCCGTCTTCGAGCTCGATCAGTGCGCCTTGAACAGACTAAATAGATAGGTCACGCCGTGCTGGATGACGTAGTCGATAATCGCGAAGTAGACCGCGAAAATGAAAACGGTAATGACAACCACCGTCGTTGTGCCTCGCACTTCTTTCCACGAGGGCGCGGTCACCTTGCGCATTTCCGTGCGCACGTCGTTGTAGAAGGTCCTGATCCGTTCCGGCCAGGATTTCATCCGCTCGCCGAAACTGCCACCGGCTCCTGCCATTGAATTCGCCATTTTCTTCGTCTCGACTGACATCTTTATTCCTGGCCTTGGCCCTTCTCTCCAAAAACTCTGGCAGGGGCGGAGGGATTCGAACCCCCAAGTTCGGTTTTGGAGACCGACAGTTTAACCGTTGAGCTTACGCCCCTGTTGTCATTTGGTAATTTTGTAATTGAGCAATCGGGTAATTTGAAAAGCGGTGCGCGATTTTCAATTACCCACTTACAAAATTACTCAATTACCAAATTTATTTAACTTCTTTATGCGGCGTATGCTTGCGGCAACGTCGGCAGAATTTCTTGAATTCCAGCCGCTCGGTCGTCGTCTTCCGATTCTTGGTCGTCGAATAATTCCGCTCTTTGCAGTCACCGCATTGTAATGTCACTATTTCTCGGGGCATCTCAACCACTCCTAACTAACTTAGCTGCTAGCTCCTAGCGGCTAGCTTCCAGCAAACCCACGTCAAATTCCCGCCTGCTTTGGCTTCTAGCTAGAAGCTAGATGCTGCGCCTTACTGAATAATCTCCGCGATTGTGCCGGCGCCCACGGTGTGGCCGCCTTCGCGAATCGCGAAGCGCAAGCCCTTCTCCATGGCTACCGGCGTGATTAGCTCGATCACCAGGCTGACGTTGTCCCCAGGCATCACCATCTCCGTGCCCGCCGGCAACTCCGCCACTCCCGTCACGTCCGTCGTTCGCAGGTAGAACTGCGGCCGGTATCCCTTGAAGAACGGCGTGTGTCGCCCACCCTCTTCCTTCGTCAGGATGTAGACCTCTGCCTTGAACTTCGTATGCGGCGTGATCGATCCCGTCTTCGCCAGCACCATGCCGCGCTCCACGTCTTCTTTCGCAATGCCGCGCAGCAACAGTCCCGCGTTATCGCCCGCCATGCCTTCGTCCAGCTGCTTCTTGAACATTTCGACGCCCGTCACGACCGTCTTGCGCGTCTCGCGGAAGCCGACGATTTCCACTTCCTCGCCGACCTTCACCTTGCCGCGCTCGATTCGTCCCGTCACCACCGTGCCGCGTCCCTGAATCGAAAAAATGTCTTCAATCGGCATCAGGAACGGCTTGTCCAACTCGCGCGCCGGCTGCGGCACAAACTTGTCCACCGCCGCCATCAACTCGTCGATCTGCGCCTCCGCCTTCGCTTCTCCGTTCAGCGCGTTCAGTGCCGAAACCCGCACCACCGGCACATCGTCGCCAGGGAACTTGTACGACTTCAGCAACTCGCGCACTTCCAGCTCCACCAGCTCCAGCAGCTCCGGATCATCCACCGCATCGACCTTGTTCAACGCAACCACCAGATACGGCACACCGACCTGGCGCGCCAAGAGCACGTGCTCACGCGTCTGCGGCATCGGACCGTCCGTCGCCGCCACGACCAGAATGCCGCCATCCATCTGCGCCGCACCCGTGATCATGTTCTTGATGTAATCGGCGTGGCCCGGGCAATCCACGTGCGCGTAGTGCCGGTTCGCCGTCTCGTACTCGACGTGCGCCGTCGCGATCGTGATTCCGCGCGCTTTCTCTTCCGGAGCATTATCGATCGAATCAAACGACCGAAACGTGTTCTTCGGATTGTGCTTCGACAACACCTTGGTGATCGCCGCTGTCAACGTCGTCTTGCCATGGTCAATGTGACCAATCGTCCCTACATTGCAGTGCGGCTTTGTCCGATCAAATTTTTCTTTCGCCATAACCAGCCTCTAGCTCCTCAGCTCTGAGCTTCTAGCAAGTCAAACTTGCGGCCGCAGCATTCAGTAGTACTGATACAACTTCTTGAACTTGTGTCGCAGCGCCACTTCGACGCCTTCCAGCTTCGACAGATAAAACTCGCGCATCTGCGCCTGATCCGACAGAGTCAGCGCCTTATACAACCTTTGGGCATCCAGTCCTGCCGCGCCAAAACCTTCAAGCACCCGCTCCGTCAGCACTTTGTCGAAGTCGCGAATACGGATTCCCTTGCGATCCATCTGCTTCAGGAACCGCTCGACTTTCTCCGGCAAGAACGCCTGCTCGATTGGTGCTTGCAGCTCGGCGAATTCTTGCGTCTTCTCGATCTTGATGGCAGCCTGCTCGAAACCCACTGTCATCTCCAAACATCTTCGAATCTGGAGCGGGAGACGGGAATCGAACCCGCGACCAACAGCTTGGAAGGCTGTGACTCTACCACTGAGTTACTCCCGCCCTGAACCAGCTATCAGCAATCAGCCGTCAGCTTTCATGCCAAACCTCAGCGGCCAACGCCGTTCCAACTTCTGCTTCGATCCTTCGCAAACAACGCTCAGGATTTCGGCTGCGGACTCCCGCTTCACGGACGCCCGCAAACGCCTCAACTCTGGAGCCGATGACCAGGATTGAACTGGTGACCTCTCCCTTACCAAGGGAGTGCTCTACCAACTGAGCTACATCGGCTCGAAACCCCGCCCTACTTGACGTCGCGCTCGCCGTCCGGATGCATCACGTCGTTGCGGCGCACCCAGCTTTTGAAAGCGAACAGTCCGAGAACCACCAGCGTTCCAGCCCGAAGCTTCGGATCGGTGATCGTCGTCCATGTCAGAACTCCCAACACGACGTAGGCGATCATGCTTACCGCAAGGCGATTCATTATTTACTCGATCACGTTCAGCCTCCGGCGCTTCGTCACGGAGACTAATCACTGGTGCACAGGGAAGGATTCGAACCTTCGTACCTCGCTAGGAGGGACAGATTTACAGTCTGTTGGCTTTAACCACTCACCCACCTGTGCAGAAACTTTCGGGCGATGCGGCTGTTGCGCTCCGTCCGGCAGACCACGCTTCGCGTCCGCCGATCCATCACACCAAACCCGCAGACCTCCACGCAGCACAAGCACCACTTCTTCAATTCA
Organism: uncultured Acidobacteriota bacterium; assembly: GCA_963793945.1. GTDB lineage: Bacteria > Acidobacteriota > Terriglobia > Terriglobales > Acidobacteriaceae > Sulfotelmatobacter. The sequence goes on from CAWCCE010000021.1 coordinate 16,940, forward strand.
ATTGTCGCAAAACAGGGAAACCAGGGTTGCGCACGAGACAACTACGAAGATCACTGCACGCCGGGAAAAGTCCGAATGGAGTGCGTTGGAAAAACCTGTTGCGCCGCTAACCGAGTCCGCCGTTCGCCGGATAATTCGTGTCAGTTCTCTGGAGCTGGCGAAGGGATTCGAACCCCCGACCCTCTGATTACAAATCAGATGCTCTACCGACTGAGCTACGCCAGCAATTCTGGGGATGGCCGCGCTTTCGCGCAAACCAATCCCTCAAATCCCTTCCGAATGTCCGGGACAATTAGTTAAGTTATCACAAGGGCAACTTTGGGTGCAACAAGGGGAGAAGGCCCTTTCGGGTGCAATGGATCATGAAGGTGTCGGGTTGACTCCACCGACTCCGGCGTCATCCCAAGGCCCTGGGCACCGCTCAGCCGGGCGAGGATCTCGGTCGGGCTGTCCAGCATCGAATCGGATGCCGCTCGCATGATCCTCACCTCCGCCTGAAAAGCGGCTCCACTCAGGATGACGCTTGCCCCGTGAGGGAAACTCGCGTAACAACTCCGCGTAAGTTTCGCACACAACCCTCTTCCCATAGACGTTCGAGTGGTGTATGCTCTCTCACCTAGATGTTCGAGTGGAGGGAGCAGCATTGCCAGAAAGCAAATCCAACAATAATTCGGAGATGGTGCAGGGCACGCTCGACATGCTGGTGCTGCGAACGCTGGTCACCGGGCCGGCTCATGGACACACGATCGCGCACGTCATTGAGCATGCTTCGGAAAATGTGCTGGAAGTGGAGCAGGGATCGCTCTACCCCGCGCTGCACCGGCTCGAAGATCGCGGTTGGGTTACTTCCTACTGGGGGACGAGCGAGAACAACCGCAAAGCCAAGTTCTACAAGCTGACTGCTGTCGGCAAGAAGCAGTTGACCGCAGAGACCCAGCGCTGGCGGCAAGTCGTCACAGCCATCGGACGCATTCTCGGCGAAGCCGCCGAGTAGGAAACAACCGCTATGACTCTCCAACGTTTCTTTCGACGCTCGCACGAAGACGCCGACTTATCACAGGAACTCGAATCGCATTTAGCGCACGAGATCGATGACAACCTCGCCCGCGGGATGAGCCTGGAAGAAGCGCGGCGCCGAGCTTATGTGAAGTTGGGGAATCCGCTCGTGATTCGAGACAAAGTGTGGGAAACGAATCGCCTCGCATGGATCGAAGATACTTGGCGCGACCTGCGTTATGCGGCTCGCACTTTAGCGAAAAGTCCCAGCTTTACTCTGGTGGCGCTGTTGGTCCTGGCGCTCGGTATCGGCGCGAACTCTGCAATCTACAGCTTCCTCGATGCTCTGCTGCTGCGGTCACTACCAGTATCCGATCCCGCCTCGCTCGCAATCTTGAATTGGCACGCCAAGAATTTAGACGGCGACTTTGTGATGCATGGCATGAGCGGTAATGTCTGGGACGATTCACACCTTGGCCAAATCAGCGACATCTTTCCTTACGCAGTGCTCTCCGTCGCTGAAAAAGAAGACAAGATTTTCTCAGATGTGTTCGCCTATTGTCATTCGCGAGAAGTGCGCGCCACGACGTTGCTGATCCACGGCCAAGCCGAATCCGCTGCCGGAGAATTGGTTTCGGGACGATACTTTCAAGCCTTGGGCATCGTGCCATCAGCTGGACGTCTTATTACCGCCGATGACGACCGCGTCGGGGCTCTCAGCGTCGTGGTGGCAAGTTATGGTTTCGCCGAGAGACATTTCGGATCTGCCGACGCAGCCACCGGCCAATCCGTTCTGCTTAACAACGTTCCGTTCACTGTGATCGGTGTCGCGCCCCCGGAATTCTTTGGTGTCGATCCATCGAGGATTCCCGACTTCTATGTGCCTCTGCACACCAATCTATTGTTGGGCGCGTCGGACTCATTCGGCTTCAAAGCATCCGACTATCTCGATCAAAATTATTACTGGCTTCAAATCATGGCTCGCCTGCGGCCGGGCGTCACTCTGAAGCAAGCGCAAGCAGAACTGGGACCGAAATTCCAGCAGTGGGTGGCGGCCACCGCGACTAACGATCGCGAGCGAGCAAATCTGCCCATCCTTCAGTTACGAGAAGGGCAGGGCGGCCTCGACCAGTTGCGCCGCGAGTTTTCAAAACCGTTCCTTGTGCTGATGGCTCTGGTGGCCCTGATTCTGGCCATCGCGTGTTCGAACGTCGCGAACCTGCTCCTGGCCCGCGCGACCACGCGACGGCGGGAAATCGCTTTGCGCCTCAGCCAGGGCGCCAGCCGATGGCGAGTCGTCCGCCAGCTTCTTACCGAAAGCGTTCTACTCGCGGCTGTGGGCTCGGCGCTTGGATTGATGCTCGCCGCCTGGGCAGTCCGCTTCCTTTCCACGCTGCTTCCTGCGGAATCCGGAACTTTGGCGTCGAGTGTCGCATTAAATTGGCACGTCTTCGCCATCACCGCAGGAGTGGGCTTGCTAACGGGCGTCATCTTTGGTCTGGTGCCCGCTCTTCAATCCACCAAGGCGGAATTAACGTCGGCTCTCAAGGAAACAGTCGGAACCCGGCAGCGGCCGCTTCGCGCACGCTGGTGGCAGGTCTGGCCCGTTACGATCAGCCATGTTCTGGTCGTCAGCCAGATTTCGATCTCACTGCTGATTCTGGTCGCCGCCGGACTGTTCGTTCACACACTTTCGAATCTGCAATCCGTCAACCTCGGTTTCAATCGAGAGAACCTGCTGCTGTTCGATGTGAATGCGAGGCAGGCCGGACACCACGATCCGGAACTCTCTGAGTTCTATTTCCGGCTGCGCGACGAGTTAGCTGCGCTGCCGGGAGTCCGGGATGCAGGACTTGCGAGAGATTCGCTGGTTGGCGGCGAAGATGAAATGCCCATCAGTCTGCCAGGCCTTCCGCCGCGCGATGACACGCGATTCAAGACCGTCGGAGCGCGCTTCTTGATGACCATGCAGATTCCTATGCTGGCGGGCCGCGATATCGACGACCGCGATCGTCCTGGCTCCCCAGCCGTGGCCGTAGTGAATGAGAATTTTGCGCGGATCAATTTCCCCGGCCAGAATCCGATTGGAAAGCACATCCGTGTCTGGGGAGAGCACGAGGAAAGAACCCTGAAGCGCGATATGGAGATTGTGGGAGTGGCCGGCAATGCCCACTATGGCAATCTGAAAAACGACTTTCTCCCGGTCGTCTACCTTCCTTTCAATCAAGGCTACCCGCTGCCAAACGAAATGACGTTTGCTGTGCGTACGGCTGGCGATCCGCTCGCGTTGGTGAACTCAATCCGCGATGCCGTTCGCAACGCCGATTCGCATCTTCCGATTTCAAAGGTGCGTACACAGAAAGCCGAGATCCGAGAGAACATGAACGAGGAAGCCATTCTCGCCGATCTTTCCTCGGCGTTCGCCGTTCTGGCTCTCATCATTTCGTGCGTGGGACTCTACGGAACGATCTCCTACGGCGTGGCCCGCCGTACGGGTGAGATCGGCATCCGCATGGCCCTCGGCGCGCAACGCGGACCGGTGCTCTGGATGGTGCTGCGCGAGGTATGCCTGCTGGCGGCAGTAGGGCTCGCCATCAGTGTCCCGGTCGCGCTCGGAGCCTCCAAGTTCCTGCAGTCACTGCTCTTCAAGATGAAGCCGAACGATCCGCTGGCTCTTGTTGCAGCGGTGGCGATTCTGGTGATTGCCGCGCTTTTGGCAGGATCGGTTCCAGCCCGGCGGGCGGCGAATATCGACCCGATGTCGGCCCTCCGGCACGAGTGAATTTGTGGTCCAGGATGCTATCATTTCATCCCTGACCGCTATTCATGCGAATTAGACGCACTCTTCCCATCGCTCTCGCGGTCGTTCTCATTGCCGCGGCGGTAACGCTCACCGTCGAATTGCGCAAGGCTGCTCCGCCGGAACCCGCGCGCCTGCTGCCGGGAGCTGACGGATTTCTTTACGCCAATCTCACTTGGGCACGTCGAGCGAATAGCGGCAAACCGCTTTTCCCCGTCTCTCACGATCCGGACTATGATCGGTTCATTCAAGAAACCGGATTCGATTACGAGCGCGACCTCGATGCGGCCGCCTTCGCCGTTCATTACCCGGAAAAGTGGCCCGGCGGAGGCACCGGCGGCGCCGCCCCCGAGCCGCGATTCTCAGAAGTATTCGTCGGACGCTTCGATATTGGCAAATGCGTCGCCTACCTGAAGCGCACCGCGCAGTCTGTCGAGAATTACAACTCCATCGACATTTACACCATTCCCCTCTACGGACGAACGTTCCGCATCGCGATGCTGGGGGTTGATACGGTCGCTGCCTCGAATCACGAAGATCCAGCGGTGATCCGCGGCATCGTCGACCGCTCGCGGAGGCTGGCATCTCCTTTTGGAGGCCCTGCACTGCTCCGCAAGTATTACAAGCGCGTGCAACTGGCGAGTCCGGTGTGGCTCGTCGTCCGCGTCAACCCGACTGCACCCGACTTCGGAGGATGGTCGAATCTGTTTGCCAAGCCCGCTGACGTCGTGGCTTCGGCCAGCTACAATCCGCTGCATCTCCCGCTGCGCTCGGGCGTTCTCCATGTGCGCGCGGAGGCTTGGGCCGCCAATGGCGACGACGCGCGCAACATCGCAGACAAGCTCAACGTGTTTCTGGCGATGTTTCACAGCGCAGAGTCCTCGGTCGGATCCCCCGGTACCGATGCTGACGTAAAGGCTCTGTTTGACAGCTTACAAGTACGCCAGGAAAATCAGCACGCTGTCCTCTCGGCGACTCTTCCAACAGAATTCTTTCGGAAGCTGGTGGATTCTCCCGAGCAGGTGCCCGGCCTACCGGTGCCTTCGGACCAGTCTCGCAAAGATGACAAGCGCAAGTGAGAGAATAGTGAATAGTGATCAGTGGCTAGGAACCAACAGTCGGTCACTCCGAATCATCCGTCCTTGGCACTAGTCACTTTTCACTAGTCACTCTCACTGACGCCCCTCCCTGAAACTATTCCTCTCCCCGCGCGTCTGATTTCAGATGAGCCTCACTCAGCAGGTACAATAAAAGCGCATGTCGAGCCTTCCACTGCCGATCGCCGCATTCTTCGCCGGCCTGATTTCGTTTCTCTCGCCGTGTGTGCTTCCGCTGGTTCCGGGATACGTTTCTCTGATCTCGGGAGCGGGCGTCGAAGAGCTTAAGTCGCCGCAGGGACAGCTCATGCGCCGAGTGATGGTGAACTCGGTCGGATTTATCCTCGGTTTCACCGTCGTCTTTATGACGTTGGGGGCCATCTCGACCGAGATCGGCCAAGTTGCCGCGCGCTATAAGCACACCCTATCGATCATCGCGGGCGTGGTCATCATTATTTTCGGGCTGCATCTGACTGGGATATTCAAGATCAAGGCGCTGTACACGGACGCACGCCTGCACAGCGTAAAGGGCAGCAGCACGCCGATCGGCGCCTTCGTCATCGGATTCGCCTTCGCCTTCGGCTGGACGCCCTGCCTGGGGCCGATTCTCACCGCCATCCTCACCTTGGCCAGCGAGCAGGACACGCTCGTCAAAGGCATTATTCTTCTAGGCGTGTACTCGCTCGGTCTCGCCGTGCCGTTCCTGTTGACCTCGCTCCTGATGGAGCGCTTCCTGAAGTTTTACAGCCGCTTCCGCTCGCACATGCATGCCCTCGAGGTCGCCTCGGGCGGTTTGTTGATTGCGCTCGGAATTTTGCTGGTGATGGGTCGCTTTACGCTGATCTCGAGCTGGCTTTCGTTCTTAAATCGTTTTGCGTTGTGAGGTCTTAAGCTCTATGTCGATATCCGAAAAACTTGAGGGTACGCCGGGTGGGAATCCGCAGTGGTGTCCGAAGTGTGGCGCCGCGTTAGGAACCGGCGAGAGTAAGGCCGAAGTAGCTCCCGGCGCTCCAACGTGTGAAGCGTGCGGCGTGCCGTTAGTCCAGCCTTCGCCAGAAACTGGCGCCCCCGTCCCGCCGCCACCGCCAGCCAAGAATCGCAATCCGCTAGCTCTGGTCGTCGTCGCGATCGTCGCCGCCGGCATGCTCTATTTCGGATTTCACATGGCTCGGCGCGGTGGCGCCGATAATGCCGCGCCTCCGATCCTGGGCAAGTCCACGCCAGCTCCCAATTTCACTCTCGACAAATTGGACGGCGGCAATCTAAAGCTTTCCGACCTTCGGGGCAAAGCCGTCCTGCTAAACTTCTGGGCGACCTGGTGTGGTCCGTGCAAGATTGAAACTCCATGGCTGGTGGAATTGCAGAATCAATATGGCAGCCAGGGACTGCAAGTAATCGGCGTCGCGATGGACGATTCCGGAAAAGACGAGATCGCCAAGTTCGCGAAAGACATGGGTGTCAACTATCCAGTTCTGCTGGGCAAGGAAGCGGTGGGTGACGCCTATGGCGGAGTTCCGGCGCTGCCCGAGAGTTTCTTCATCGGACGCGATGGCAAGATTGTCGACCGCATTATCGGGCTGAAGGGCCGCGCCGACATCGAGGATTCCGTCAAGAAGGCGCTGAACACGCAAGCCAGCGCCGAAAGCACAAACTCGGTTCCGCAACTGCTGCAGGCTCACAATTGACAATAGGAACGGCGTTGCCTTCCCTCTACTATTAATCTGTCTTTCGGGCGTCGCACGACAATGGACTGCAAGATCATGATTCCGCCAAGACGCAACCCGGTCTTCGTAGCACTCGTCGCCTTACTCGCCAGCGCAGCTTTCGCGCAATCCGGGAAGTCTCCTTCTGTATCGATGGTTCCGGTGGGACTAGTAACGGCCGAGCGCGCCACGCAGACCATGGTCCCGCTGAATTTCCGCGTCGCCTCTGGATTCCACATCAATTCGAACACGCCGAGGTCAGAATTCCTGATTCCAACGTCTCTGAAGATGGATTTACCCACCGATATCATTCTTGGCAAAATCGAGTATCCCGAAGGCCAGGATCTCTCTTTTCCTTTTTCGCCGGATGAAAAGCTCAGCGTCTACAGCGGGGACTTCACCATCAACGTCGCGGTGCATCCGCTCCACGCAGTCACTCCGGGAAAATACGTGATGCACGGAGTGCTGCGCTATCAGGCTTGCGACAATGCCCAGTGCTTCCCGCCGAAGGCGCTACCTGTCAGCTTCGACGTGAAGGTCACAAAAGAGCCGCCTACTCCGCACAAGAATCCCGCGCAGAGTCCGCACGTGCATAACTAGCTATCAGCTCTCAGCTTTCAATCATGGGCCCTCAGCGTCTCTTTTTGCGCGCTCGCCGCTTTTTGACGAAATCTGAATGCTGCCCGTAAGATTTTCGCAATGAAGCGACTCCTCTTATTCTTTTTCCTGACGGGCATCACTGCAGTTTCCGTGGCCCAGATGCGCGCGACTGTCCTGCTGATTGACGATGTTACCGTGATCGACGTAAAAGGCGGCCAAGCGCTTCCTCATCGCTGCGTGCTGGTGCGTGGCACCAGGATTTTCGCCGTCGTCGGGCCGGAAGATTGCGTGAAGGCCCGCCGCATTGATGGCGTCTCAATCGATGGCAAAGGAAAATTCCTGATCCCCGGCCTCTGGGACATGCACGTCCACATGGCCTTCGGGGACTGGTTCCCTCGCGGCAAAGAAGTCACGCTGCCGCTATTCATCGCTAACGGGATCACAGGCGTGCGCGACATGGGCGGAGACCTCGACGTGCTCCAGCAATGGCGGAAAGAGATTCAGGCAAAAACTTTGCTTGGCCCGCGTATCATCATGGCCGGTCCTATGCTCGACGGCCCGCAGCCGCGCTTTCCTAGCTCAATCGCCATCAAGACTCCCGAGGACGGCCGACGCGCCGTCGACGACCTTAAGGCCCATGGCGTGGACTTCATCAAGCTGCAGTCGTTGATCCCGCGCGACGCAGTCTTCGCCATCGCCGACGAGGCGAAGAAGCAGGGCATTACGTTCGTCGGACACGTGCCGGATTCCGTGCGTGCCTCGGAGATGTCCGACGCCGGGCAAAAAAGTTTCGAGCACCTAATCGGCATCTTCGAAGGCAGCTCGCCGCTCGAAGATGAATTCATCAAGGGAAAGAAAACCGAAGGGCAATTTCTCTCTTCGTATGATTCGAAGCGCGCGCAGGCTTTGTTCGCGCTACTGGCAAAGAACCAGACGTGGCAGTGCCCTACATTGGTTTGGGAGCGCGGCGGCAACCTGATCGATCAGACGGACTTCGCGCACGACACGCGGGCGAAATACGTTCCGGCCTACTGGAAAGATGTCACATGGAAGCGCTTCACTGATGAGATCACGCACGACTTCAATAACGACGATCTGGCCACGCGTAAGCGCTTCGTCGAAAAAGAATTGGAAGTCGTGAACGCGATGCACCGCGCGGGGATTCCATTCCTTGCCGGCACCGATACTCCACCTGGCGTCTATATTTTTCCCGGCTTCAGCCTGCACGAAGAATTGCAGCGATTCGTTGCCGCCGGATTCACTCCGCTGGAAGCGCTGCAAACCGCGACGATCAATCCCGCGAGATTCCTTGGAATGGAAGGCAAGTTGGGAACGATCGAGCAAGAGAAGCTTGCCGATCTCGTCCTGCTGGATGCGAACCCGCTCGACGACATCCGCAACACGCAAAAGATCGCCGCAGTCGTCGTCAACGGCCGCTATCTGTCGCGAGATGAGCTAGACAAGATGCTCGCGGGAGTGGAGAAAGCCGCGCAGGCGAAGTAGGTGTGGATTTCAGCAGTCAAAGTTCCACAGTCAACGCTCTCCTAAAACCCGTTGTCATCCTGAGCGAGCTCGTCTCCCGAAGGACTATGTAGTTAGCAGCAGCGCCGAAACTGTCGGCGATTGCATAAATCCTTCGGCGCCAAAATCTGCGCCTCAGGATGACAATATCTGATGACAAGATCAAAGATGTGGATTTCCGGCGATAATCATCATCTAAGTTTTAAGCTTACGCCCTGATGTGACCCACTCGATGCCGCAATCCCCGCCAGTAATTCGGGTCGCCATACGTCCCAAAGACGACGCCAAGCGGGAGAGTCTTCAGCGGGTGCTGAACGATCTCGCTGCAAAAGATCCCAGCATCAGCGTTGGCAGCGCCGCCGAGGGCGAGACCGTTATTAGTGGTGCAAACGACCTTCACCTGGAGAGCATGTGCGAGCGCATCTCACGGAAATTTAAGATCCCGATCGATGTGGGGCCACTTGAAGTGATTTATCTGGAAACGATTCGCAGGAAGTCCGAGGCTGAGGGCAAATACGTTCGCGCCTTCTCTCGGCATTTCATGTATGGCCACGTAAAGATCAGGCTGGAACCGCTGGAACCCGGGACCGGCTACGAATTCATTGACGATATAAAAGGCGATGCAATTCCAGCCGCGTTCCGCCGGCCGGTCGATCTTGGAATTCAAGAGGCGATGAAGGGCGGCATCTTGCAGGGGCACGAAATGGTCGACATCCGGGCAGTTCTCTATGACGGCAGCTATCACGCCGAGGACTCAAATGAAATGGCGTTCAAGATCGCGGGCGCTATGGCTTTCAAGGAGGCGGCGCGTCAAGCGAGCCCGGTCGTTCTGGAACCGATCATGACGGTAGAAGTGTCGGCCCCCGACGAATTTGTCGGGGCAATCGTGGGTGACCTGAGTCTTCGTCGCGGACGGATTGAAGGCTTAAAGCATAGCTCTGGCTGGCAGATGATCCGAGCCACCGTGCCTATCGCCAATCTGATTGGTTATTCGAAGCAGCTGCGTGCTATCGCGCGCAAGGCCGCCGTTTCAATGAACTTTGCCAAATACGAAGAAGCTCCGCGTGACACCGGAGGAGGGGCAGCCGGGGTCACTGCAACCAAACCAAAAAGCCCACAAGCAGGAAGCGGCTTCGCAGCTGCTCAATGGGACGAGGAGTCCTAGTGATGCGCGCAAGCGGCGTTAGCCTTTTCCGCCCTGCTTCTTCTCTACCTTCGCCCACGTATCTTTCAGTGCCACGGTGCGGTTGAACACCGGCTTGCCTGGCTTGGAATCCGGATCAGCGCAGAAATATCCCAGGCGCTCGAACTGATACCGGCTCCCCGCTGTCGCATTCGCAAGCGAAGGCTCCAGCTTCGCGCTGGCGATCACTTCCAGCGAATTCGGGTTTAGATAATCGAGAACGTCTTTCCCCTCTTCGACGTCTCCAAGATTTTCCTTGGTGAACAGGTTCTCGTAGATGCGCACCTCGGCGTCGACTGCATGCTGAGCTGAAACCCAATGAATCGTGGACTTCACTTTTCGTCCATCGGGCGGTGCATTGCCGCCGCGCGTCGCGGGATCGTAGGTGCAGTGCACCTCGATCACTTCACCCTTGTCATCTTTAACTACGCTTTTCGCTGTGATGAAGTATCCGTAACGCAGCCGCACCTCGCGCCCCGGGGTCAGCCGGAAATACTTCGGTGGAGGCACTTCCCGGAAATCATCCTGCTCAATGAAAAGCACGCGTGAAAATGGAACTTTGCGCGAGCCTGCGCTCTCATCTTCTGGATTATTGGTCGCATCCATCTCCTCGATCTGGCCCTCCGGATAGTTATCGATCACCACTTTCAGCGGACGCAACACCGTCATCACCCGGGGTGCGCGCTTGTTCAGGTCTTCACGGACGAAGTGTTCGAGCATCGCCAGCTCGACAATGCCGTTGGTGCGCGAGACTCCAGCCGCCTTAACAAAATTGCGGATCGCTTCCGCCGTATACCCGCGCCGTCGCAGTCCCGACAAAGTCGGCATGCGTGGGTCATCCCATCCCCGCACCGTCCCCTGCTCGACCAGTTGCCGCAGCTTGCGCTTGCTCATCAGCGTGTACGTCAGGCTGAGACGATCAAATTCAATCTGCTGCGAAGGGAAAATTCCCAGCTGCTCGATGAACCACTTGTAAATCGGCTGGTGATCGGCGAACTCGAGCGAGCACATCGAGTGCGTCACCTTTTCCAGCGAGTCCGACTGCCCGTGCGCGTAGTCGTACATCGGATAAATGCACCATTTGCTGCCGGTGCGGTGATGCTCGGCGTGCAGAATGCGGTACATTACCGGATCGCGCATATTAATGTTAGGCGACGACATATCGACTTTCGCGCGCAGCACTCGCGACCCGTCGGGAAATTCCCCGGCCTTCATGCGCTCAAACAGGTTCAGATTTTCTTCGACCGAACGATTCCGATAGGGACTGTCTTTCCCCGGTTCGGTCAGCGTGCCACGATGCTTGCGGATCTCCTCCGCCGAAAGATCGTCGACATAGGCCTTGCCGTCTTTGATCAGCTTGATCGCCCACTCATAGAGCTGGTCGAAATAGTCCGACGCGTAAAACAGCCCATCCCAACGGAAACCAAGCCACTTCACGTCCTCCATGATGGAATCGACGTACTCGGTATCTTCTTTTTCAGGATTCGTGTCGTCGAAGCGTAGGTTGGTATGCCCGTGGAACTCGTCGGCGAGTCCGAAGTCGAGGCAGATCGCCTTGGCGTGTCCGATGTGCAAATAACCGTTGGGCTCAGGAGGGAAGCGAGTCTGCACACGCCCGTTGAACTTGTTCGTCTTTAAGTCTTCGATGAAGCGTTCGCGAATGAAATTGGAAGGGCGCGGCTCGGGCGGATTCATAGTTTCTGATCTTACCGCAAAGGAAATTACTCATGTGGCGACGGCCGCCTCGGCCGTCCCGCGAGCCAAAGCGAGCGAAACTACATGGAGTCCAATGTTTTACCTCACAGGCTGCGACGCCGCTTGCCGTCCGATCGAAATTTGTTTTCGAATGAGACGGAGTATCCGCCAAGTTTGCACGACGCCGCCGATGCAGACTCCGATCCAGGTGCATGCGAGACTGATCAGTACCGAGACGTTCACCACCGCAGCGATGCGAATAAAGTGCGGCGAGTTCTTCACCGAATCCGCCAGCGTCAAGAACGGATACCACGCTCCGCTCGCCGGCTGCGACACGGCTTTGAGCATAAAATTAAGCAGAAGCAGCATGAAGGTGGACTGAACCAGCTGCGTTGTCAGCGGAAACCACGTCCACTGCGGACGCCCCAGGATCACGGCAGGGCGCAAAATGTTCGCGATCGCTAACAGTACGATCGGAACATACACCGTGTGCCACAATGGAGCGGGTTCTAGAAATGTAGCGGCGGGCCCAAGAATCATCCACAGATGGTGCGGCACCAGCAACAGCCACACCAGGCCGAAGACGTTAAAAACCAGCTCGCAGAACGTCTGCAGGAACGAAGTCTTGCGCTCCGGCTTCTGCAGCGGGGGCAACCTGCTCGGATCCCATTTGCACGTCATGCCGGCTAGCGCCTGGGTGCGCTCCAGAATCGCAAAGGCCAGAGTCACCACGCCCGCGGCAATAAATGATCCCGACCAGAGGGCTCCTAGCGTGTTGACGATCGCTCTGCCCCAGTCACCTTCCACATTCGCTAAATTGACGGGACCTACAATGAAAATGAACACGGGTACCAGAATCCAGAGCAGCACCATCTTGAGAACGAATGCGTAGATGGGAAACAACCCTGGCCCGATGAGGGAGCGCTCTGGACCCAGTCGTCCCGCCACTTCCATTGGATTTCCGCAGTTCTTCAGAATCGTTGAGACTTCAGCCTGATCGAGCGGGCGGCCTAGCTCTTCTTCCCGCGCCTCGATTTGCGAGCGCAAATCCTCGCCATACTCGGCAAGCAGGTCCTGCTGCCGCTGGGTCTTCGGCAGCCAGAAGCGGACCGCCTGCAGGTAGCGTTGAACTAGCTCTTCGGAAGTGCGGCTGGTGGTGCTCATAAAGTTATGCCTCTTGAAGAATTTTGCCGAGGGATGCGTTGATGCTCTGCCACTCGATTAACAGCTGCTCCAGAATCTGCTCCCCTGTCGGGGAGAGCCGGTAGAAACGCTTGTTCCGCTTGTCTTCTTCCCGCCATTGGCTGAGCAGCAGGCCTTGTGTCTCCAGCCGTCGAAGCAGGGGATAAAGCGTCCCTTCGTCGATTGTTAAGCCGTCGTCTGCCAACGCTTTGCGGAGGGTGTACCCGTATTGCTCGGTCCGGAGCTGAGCTAAGACGGCCACGATCAGGCACCCCCGTCGCAATTCCAACTTCAGGTTCTCGAGCACCTCAGCTCCGTTATTAGTACCGTTCGTCATATAGTATGCGATACACACTATGTATCACACAGTATAGATTGTCAAGGCTTTTCTTCAGCAATTTGAAAGAAACGGGGCTGGCTGGCGCTTCTGCCGGCTCAGACGTTGATTCTCAGAAGTGAGCGCTCCGACTGGGAGTTTTCAGCTTGAGGAGGCTATCCTCGCCCGGCTTTCTTGACGAAGACGTGGTAGCTCGCGGCATCCCAGGCGTTGTGAATGCCAATGAAGAGAAGCAGCAGCGCGGCGCTGGCAACACCAAACAAGGCCTCATGTGCTTGGGAGCGTGCCGCGAGTGCCGACCCAGCCAGCACCGCGTAGGCCACCATAGGCAGCGCCGCATGAAACAACCAGTCCTCAAACTCAGGACGATAAGCGGTCTGGACTCGCAAACGTCGAGTCACGATGATGGTATAGACAAATCCACCGAAGCCCAGCACACTACAAAAACTTGCGGGCCCCACGATACTTCGCCAAGGAGCGCTCAGAGCCGCCGAGAGCAGCAGCGCCATTGCAAAGTGAACAATCGTGGGCGTGGCAAAGGCTTCCCCGGCCTGCCCTTGGCCGGGCGTCCGGGGCATATCAGCAACCAGGGCCATGACCACAAACTGTAGTCCGATCAAAGCGCCGGCCGACGACCCGACGATGACATAAAAGTTCATCCATCCCGCGAGTGGCGTCATCGCGAGCCACTCCCGGCGATCTGGTGAAAAAATCTATCCATCGACTCTGGTGATTCTTTCTCGGGGCGATCCAGCCACCATCGCAGTAAAGCCTATCTCAGAGCACTCAAACATCTACGAGCGTTGACTTCTTCCGCATCCAGACTTGCCATGTCAGCGGGCCGGCCGTTTCGTCGCTCATCAGACGGCCCGAGATTTTCAGGGCTAGCTTGATCTGACCATGATGGTATCCTTCATGCCAAATCATGTGTTGAAGCAGCAGGATCGGATGGTCGTAGTGGACGTCCATTTCCCGGCCCGCTTCCAACCTTCCCTTTACCGCATCCAGAACCGTCTTGGCGCTCTCATCCAACATCTGAGCCATGTGGACTGGGTCGTGCTCGGCTACCCATTCTTTCTTGGGTAACTCGCTGGAGAACTCGGGTGCGTCCTCGGAGACAAATACCAGCCGCACGTAATGAATATGGGCGAACATCTCGGCGACCGACGGGCCTCCCTCCATCGTCCTGGCCTCAAAGCCGCCGTCGGGAATGGCGCGAAGCAGATTGACGAGTATGCGATTGTTTCGCTCCCAGGAGTCGAGCAGAGCCGCGAGCACACTTTGGTCTGAAGTCATACTCACACCCAAGATGCCGACTCCGGCTACGCCTTTAAAACCTCCTGCACATAGGCAGCTTTCATCGGAAGCCTGCGAATCATCTTCCCGGTCGCATCATGTAACGCGGCTGCGATCGCAGGTGCTGCGAGCGCGTTTGCAGCTTCCGAACCGCCGCCGTATGCTCCAACTTTCGGATTATTGAGCAGCACGACTTTGATCTCCGGTATGTCCGCCATCGTTGGGATCGGATAGCTCGTCCAGTCCTCATTGGTGATGCCGCTCTCGTCGAACGTCATCTCTTCGAAGAGTGCGTGCGCAATTCCCATCACCGCTCCGCCCTCGACATTCCGCTTCAACTGCATCGGATTGACGATGATGCCGGGATCGACCGCGATCGTGTACTTCTCCACGACGATCGCGCCGGTACTCGGAGTGACCGCAATCTGGCAAACGCACGCCCAGTAAGTGCCACTACGCAACATCAGCGAAACTCCGCGGCCTCGCACAGGCGAAGCACCGGTGGACACCGGATTCGGACGCGGCGACGGCCGGGTATCCCAACCGGACGCGTCTCTCACTGCTTTCAGCACAGTGATGGCCCGCTCCTCGCTCGCATGGTCGATGCGGAACTGGATTGCGTCCGCGCCTGCAAGTGCTGCTGCTTCGTTGATCGCCAGTTCACGCGGATAGTTCTGCTGGAACTGGCCCGGCGTCCGCATGCTGTGGTCACGGATCCCGACAGCGAGCGGCGACTCTTTCTGACCCACCTGGAATGTGCCATGCCCATTCTCGATCAGATTCGGAACCTGCGCATACACCCACGGATCTTCAATTCCGTTCACGGTCGATGTCACACCATCCGAGTGCACTTGAGGAGCAGTCATCGTGGGCAGCCCAGCCAGGACAGCGCCGACCGGCCGATCGTCCTGCATGGCCGGCATGTAATGGTCAATCTGATACGCCGCCATCTTTCCTTTTTCGTCGATCGCAATCTGAACGTCGGAGTACGCCGCTGCCGATTGCGTCGACCACTGCATATCATCGGCTCGCATCCACTGCACGCGCACTGGCTTGCCGACCGCTTGCGACAGCAGCACCGCCTCATCTTCCGCGCCCGAGTTTCCGCCGTTTGACCTGCCGTAGTGACCGGGCCCGGGATACGCGTGCACGATCACATGATCGGGCGTGGTGCCGAGCATGGTCGCGACTTCGCCGCGAAGCGCCTGCGGGTTTTGATTGTGTACGTAGATATGCACCGTGCCGTCAGGCTTCACATCGGCAACAGCCATCGTCGGTCCGATGGGCGCGTGCTTCATGTAGGACAGCTGATACGTCGCCGAATGCTTCTTATGTGCCGACGCGAGCACAGGCGCGACATCGCCTTTGGAATCCTTGCTCTTCTCCACCGGCGCAGAGGTCCAATCCGACTGCTCCCGCAGATGCTGGTAGAGCTTGGCATTGCCGGGCAGCCCTTTCCAATCGGTCCACTTCGTGGCGCCGGCTACCTGCTCAGCGGCTTGGATGGCTTCCCACTCCGTCGGTGCGACCACTCCGACAAGATTCCCTTTCACAATCACCTGCGAGTTTGGAAACTTCGTTTTGTCGACCTGACCCGCAGAGACAAGCGTGGAGCCCAGCGTTTTCGGATGAACCACGCGCGCGTGGAGCATCACGGGCAGCCGCACATCGGTGGCCCAGGTTTCTTTCGCAGCCACTTTCGAGCTAATGATCGAATTCTTGAAGGACTTGCCGATTACTGTGTACTCGCTCACCGGCTTCATCGGTGGATTGCCCTCAATCGTCAAACCAAAGATGCTCGTCAGATCGCCCTTCACGGGAATCGTGAGCTTCAATTGCTGGTTCTTGACGAGATCGCCGTAGGAAATGCTCTTGCTGCCGCCCGAGACAACGCCCTCTTTCACCGAAAGCTTTTCCTTCGGCACGCGGAGTTTTTCCGACGCGAGGTCGAGCAACGCCTGGTATGTATAAGCGGCCGCCTTGCGGATGTTCGGCGTTCCGCGTCCGAGAAAGTCGAACGCTCCGCTGCCGTCCGGCGTCAGATCAGTATGTCCTGCAACAACCGTGGTGATCGCCTCGAACGGCACGCTCAGTTCATCGGCAACAATTTGCCGGTAGGCCGTGAAGGTCGATCCCTGTCCGAAGTCGCTCTTCCCCGTGCGAATCAGCACGGTGTTATCGGGATGAATCTCGATCCACGAACTTCCCAGCGTTGGATCAAGCGAATTCTTGAACGTAGCGACCTTCGCGTTATCGGCCTTCAGCAGTTCCGTTCCAACAAAGCTGAATCCCACGGCCAGAACGCCTCCTGCCTTGATGAATTGCCGGCGGGACAGTGTCGGTCCGATGACATTGGAGGGCTTTTCACTCATGGTAGCCATCGCTTAACTCCTTTTCGCCATGATCGTGGCGGCATGTTGGACAGCCTCAATGATCGCGACGTAGGTTCCACAGCGGCACAGATTCGGCGACACTCCCGATGTGGTAAAGGCCTCTTTGATTTGCGTCAGAGTCGGATGCGGATTGCTTTCGAGGAGTTCCGTCGCCTTGATCATCATGCCGTTCTGGCAGAAACCGCACTGCGGAGTCTGCTCCTCGATCCACGCTTGCTGCACAGGGTGCAGCGTAGCCTTGGCTTCGTCCGCTGAAAGCCCTTTGAGCTTGGCCCAACGCGCGGGCAAACCTTCGAGCGTGGTTATCTCCTGGTTTGCGACGCTGGCCACCGGAGTCACGCAGGAACGTGTCTCCTTGCCATCCACCAAAACGGCGCAGGCTCCGCACTGCGCGAGTCCGCAGCCAAACTGCGGCCCGATCAGTTCGAGATCGTTGCGCAAAACATAAAGTAGCGGCGTGTCGTCGGGCGCTTGCACCTCGCGTCGGACTCCATTCACATTAAGCGTGACCATAGAGAACTCCCTTCCACCCGCATTTTTCGAATGCAGATGACTTTCTCGTTCGAAACCCTTGGACAACCCCAGTTCGCTAAGAAAAAATCCTGCCGCCGTGCAGCAGATGCTTAACTCGCCTATACGCCCGCCGCACTACTGATTTCAAGAGCCGAAGCTATTTCATCACGAAGCGTCAATATCAGTGCACCTTTGCCTCGACGGCTACGTCGAACTTCGAATAGTACTTCTTCACATCACCCGCGTACTTGGCTCGGAATTTATTGACCACAGACGAGACTTCTGCGGCATCCGTAACAGGCACAGCCTTCACCTCAGCCTCCGCGCCACCGGCACTCACCCGAACCGATGGCTTCTTCAGGACATTCTTATACCACTGCGTATCCGAGCCCTTCACGGGCAGCAGGTAGAGCGTGTCTCCGTCAAGGACGAACCAGATTGGATTCGAGATCGTTCGTCCCGACTTTCTGCCGGTCACGCTGATCGTAATTTCGCTGGCTTTGGCAATGCTGTCTCTCAAGGAAGTGTTCTGTTTAGGCATATTGCTGCTCCCATGCGCTCTCGCGTCATTCACATCGTGTATCCGGGCTTCTTGTACAACCTCTCCGGATGCGCGACGATCTCACCGCGATAAACTTTCTCCGCCCAATCTTCCGGCTTAAATTCTTCGAACGCGACCGAGACAGCTTCTGCGCCGTAGTTCAGGATGCTCGTCACATCTTTCACAATTTCTTCGGCGAGCCGCGTCTTCTGTTCCTCGGATTTTCCGGTCACCAGCTTCACAATCACGTGAGGCATCGTTCACTCCCTCGAATTCTTTGACCACTGATCGCTGGATCTACTTGCGATACTGCGCATCGGTGACGTGCTCCATCCAATCGACCACCTTGCCGTCCTTCTTTTCCTGTATTGCGATGTGCGTCATCGCCGTCGTCGGAGCAGCGCCGTGCCAATGCTTCTCGCCCGGAGAGAACCACACAACATCTCCGGGATGAATCTCTTCGACCGGTCCTCCTTCACGCTGCGCCCAACCGCATCCTGCAGTGACGATCAGCGTCTGGCCCAGCGGATGTGTGTGCCATGCCGTTCTTGCGCCCGGCTCGAATGTCACCATGGCGCCCGACACCAGCGCCGGGTCCGGCGCCTGAAATAGCGGATCAATCCGCACCGTTCCCGTGAACCAGTCAGCCGGACCTTTGCCCGAAGCTTGCGTGCCTACTTTCTTGATATCCATCTCTTGAACTCCTTCAATGAATCTTCCTATTTTGCAAAGCGCTCGAACCGGTATGCCAACTCTGGCCCGCCCTCGCCTTCGTAGGCTAGTTGTGCTACCAGTAGCGCGAACGGTTCCGTATAGCGAGCAATCCGCAGCGGCCCCGCGTCGACGGGATCGAAACCTACGTCGCGTATCAGCCCTGCAGCCACTTTCTTCGCGCTCTTATCGCCGCCGCAGTAGACCAGGCTCGGATGAGTCTTCTTGCGTTTCGATTCAAACACGCCAAACAGCACCTCGCTTGGCACCGTATTGAATGCCGCCACGACATGCGCCCGCGGAACTTTCTTGGCCAACTCCTCGGCTCCCGACGTGTCGGTGCCCAAAATCAGCTTCGTATTGTCTGCATTCATCGGCAGCGAGCACGTCAGGATCACTTTTACCGATAGATCGCCAGCCTGCTTCAGCACATCGTCAATGCGGGACCAATGCACGGCAACCAGGACAGCATCCGCATCCTTCGCGGCTTCCAGCGGCGTGCCCGCGTGCGCTTTCGTTCCGGCCTCGCGAGCAAGTTTCTTCAGCTTCTCCTCGCTCCGCGCGTAGCTGAACACGACTTCGTGTCCAGCCCGCGCGAAGATCGTCCCCAGCTTCGCGCCCATCAATCCCGAACCGAGAATGCCAATCCGCATGCCGCCCATCCTCTGTTTAACCGGAGCTGACACTTTTAGAGCCCGGTCATCTTCTCCAAGCGCTCCGGATATCGGTCCCCCTCCACCTTGATCTTCGAGGCGGTGGCATCGATGTCGCGCAGATCGTCGGCTGTGAGTTTAACGTTCACCGCGCCAATGTTCTCTTCCAGCCGGTTCAACTTCGTCGTGCCGGGGATCGGCGCAATCCAGGGCTTTTGTGCGAGCAACCAAGCCAACGCGATCTGCGCAGGAGTCGCATTCTTCCGGTTCGCAAGGCTGCCGAGTAGATCGATCAACGCCTGGTTCGCCTTGAGCGCCTCTGGAGTAAAGCGCGGAAGTGTGCTGCGGAAGTCCGTGCTCTCGAACGTCGTGCTTTCTTTGATTGCTCCCGTCAGGAATCCTTTACCCAGCGGGCTATACGGCACAAAGCCAATCCCAAGCTCCTCGAGCGTGGGGATCACTTCCTGCTCCGGCTTCCTCCACCACAACGAATATTCGCTCTGCAATGCGGTGAGCGGCTGCACCGCGTGTGCGCGCCGAATCGTTCTCACGCCGGCTTCCGACATCCCGAAATGTTTCACCTTGCCTTCTTTAATAAGATCCTTCACGGCGCCGGCCACATCTTCAATCGGAGTGTTCGGATCCACGCGATGCTGATAGAGCAGGTCGATGACATCCACTTGCAACCGCTTGAGCGAGCCTTCGACCGCCTGCTTGATATGCGCCGGCTTGCTGCTCACACCGGCCGCTCCCGGCTTTTTATCGCTGCCACTCAAATCGAAGCCGAACTTTGTGGCGATCACTACTTTTCCTCGGAACGGAGCGAGCGCCTCTCCGACGAGTTCCTCATTCAAGAACGGCCCATAGACTTCGGCGGTATCAAAGAAAGTGATGCCGCGGTCCACCGCTGCATGCAGCAGCTTCGTCATCTCCTGCTTGTCTTTTGGTGGCCCGTACGAAAAGCTCATTCCCATGCAGCCCAGGCCGATTGCCGACACTTCCAGATTGCTCTTTCCAAGTTTGCGTTTTTGCATCACTTCTCCTTATTTAGAAAATTTGCTATGACGCGGCGCTGGCGCGTTGCTGCTCTCGCCAGCGCGCAGGTGGCATCCCTTCCCACGTGCGGAATGCCCGAACGAACGAGTTCGCGTCGTTGTACCCAAGCAGGTACGCTGCTTCGTTCAATTCAAGAAATGAGTTATTCAGATAATGCCGGGCCAGTTGGTGACGGGCTTCTTCCAGAACTCGCTGGAAGCTCGATCCTTCATCTTGCAAACGCCGCTGTAGAGTTCGCGGACTTACGTGCAGCGCATCTGCGATATCTTCGATTGTCGGACGTTGGCCCGTTAGCTTTTGCTGGATCGCAGATCGAACTCGCTCGAGAAAATTCTCATCCGCGTTCTCGCGCTTCAACTCTTCCTCAAACTGCGGCGCCAGCATGCCCAGTAGTTCGGCGTTGCGCGTGACAAACGGCCGTTCCGCATCGGCTGCACGAAACACGATCGCATTGCGGACAGCTCCGCAGACAACCGGGCACCCAAAGTGCCGTTCAATGGCTCTTACATGGGCTCGCGGTTGCAGCAACTCCACGCGCACCGGCGAAAGGCGCGTACCCGTCCCGTGGCGGCCGATCGAGAGTAGCCACGCAAACGCGCATTCGATCAGCAGCGGAGGCTCGATCTCATCCGCCAGCAGCCACCGGAACTGGATGCTCCATTCTTCATCGTCCTTCTCCTGGACGATTTCTTCCGGACAGGTGAGCTGTTTGTAGCGAGCCATCTGATCGATCGCAGCTCCGAAGTTCTCGGACGAAAGTGCTGCAAGTCCGACTGGATGAAATTTTTCCGTTCTCGTTTCCGTTCCCAGTAACAGCCCGATCGCAGGATTCGTGCAGACTTCTCCCACGGCGCGCCACAGTGCAAACAGTTCTTCCGTCGTGAGGAGCACGCGCGGCTGGCTCGCATATCCTTGCGGCAGGCTGGCTCTGCGCAATACGGCAGATGCGCGAACTCCCAGTTCTTCCATCTTCGCGAAATTGCTTCCGGAGAAGCGAAAGTGCTTGTTCATACGTTCACTCACTCTTGAGAGATGCCATGTCAATCGAGAAGCGGTATTTCACATCCGACTTCAGCAGCCTCTCGTAGGCCTCGTTAACCTTCTGGATCGGGATCACTTCAACATCCGCGGTGATGTTGTGCTGCCCGCAGAAATCGAGCATCTCCTGCGTTTCGGCAATGCCGCCGATCGGGGAACCGGAAAGGCTGCGCCGGCCCATGATAAGCCCGAATGCCGCCACCGCGAGAGGCTTCTCCGGCGCGCCTACGAGAGTGATATTTCCGTCGCGGCGCAACAGATTGATGTACACCCCAATGTCATGTTGCGCCGAGACCGCATCCAGAATGAAATCGAAGCTGCCAAGGTGCTTCTGCATCTCATTTGCATTTTTCGAAAGCACGACTTCATCCGCTCCGAGCCGCCGCGCATCATCCTGCTTCTTTGGAGTAGTCGTGAAGACCACAACGTGACCTCCCAGTGCGTGCGCAAATTTCACGGCCATGTGTCCCAATCCACCCAGGCCGACGACGCCTACTTTTTTGCCCTTGGTCACTCCCCAGTGGCGCATCGGCGAATACGTTGTGATGCCGGCACAAAGCAAAGGGCCTACTCCCGCCAAGTCGAGGTTCGTGGGCACGTGCAATACAAACCTTTGGTCCACGACGATGCTGTCGGAGTAGCCTCCGTAGGTCACGCCTCCCAGATGCTTGTCAGGAAAGTTATAGGTATAGGTCGGATTCGCGCAGAACTGCTCAAGCCCCGCCTTGCATTCCGGGCAGGTACCGTCCGAATCGACCATGCATCCAACCGAAGCCAGGTCACCCGCCTTGAACTTCGAGACCGCCGACCCAACCTTGGTCACACGGCCGACAATCTCATGCCCGGGGACGCAGGGATACACCGTCGGCATCGCTTCTTTCCACTCGTTCCGAACCTGATGCAGGTCCGAGTGGCAGATGCCGCAATAAAGGATTTCAATCTGGACGTCGGTTTCGGTAGGATCGCGCCGCGTGATCGTGGTGGAGGCTAAAGGCGATGTTGCGCTAGCCGCCGAATAAGCTTTTGCTCTGTGCATGCACTTAATCTAGATGCTACAGCCCGTTCTGCGTTATGCAAAACATGCCATTGTGCATGCAAAAGGCGCCAGGTTGGCGCAAGAGGTTGCCAGGAGTATTCCCTTAACGTCAGTTCCGAGTAAGTTCGGCTTCGGTCACCCCTGTAATCGTCACAAAGCGGATCGCGCCCTGCGCGTCCTCGAATACTAACCCGGTCTGCCCGTGATTCACGACCGCTCCCACAAGGTGACCGTATGCTTTCGGGATGCCCCCCTGAACTGGAGTCTGATCGTAGCGTGCCAACTCGCCTTCCTTCATCCCCGTCACGCTCACGAAGCGAATCACGCCGCCCGCGTCTTCGAAAACCAGTCCCGTGCCGATCGAGTCCGCGATCACCGCCGAAAGCTTGCCATAAGTCTTCGGAACGGTTCCATGACTGGAGGGATAGGTTTGCGCAAAGATCGCGCTATGCGTCCCAGCGACGTAACCACTGACCAACAGAACCACACTTCCGACAATAAATAGAATTCGCTTGCGCATCGGGAATCCCTTTCGCAAATAGGCTTTCGAAGATGAATACAACAGAAGCAGAAGTAAGGATTAGGTTATGGCGTGACCAGGATCTTGTGCATCATCCCCAGATCC
Organism: uncultured Acidobacteriota bacterium; assembly: GCA_963793945.1. Taxonomy (GTDB): domain Bacteria; phylum Acidobacteriota; class Terriglobia; order Terriglobales; family Acidobacteriaceae; genus Sulfotelmatobacter. Next base: position 39,916 of record CAWCCE010000021.1, read on the forward strand.
TCGTGCAGCAGGATGTGGCAGTGAAACACGAAGGTGCCCGCAGTCGACGGATCGCTGAAATCCATTCGCAGCTTCACGCTGGGATACGGGCCCTTCCCATCCCAATAAGGAATCTCGATCGTGTCTCGCAGATCGGTGTTCGCAGCCGGCTTTCCATCAATTTCAAGCACTCGGAAATGAATTTGGTGAATGTGAAACGCGTGAGTTTCCAGCGCGCGGTTCTCGACCGTCCAATCCTCAATTGCTCCGACCTTGGTTGTAATGACGGGCTGCTCGTTGGGTTCGAACACTTTCTGCTTTTGCCCGTCGACTGTAATGTAGAACTGGATCGGCCCATTCGTGCCGCCGAACTCCTCCGAGAAATACAACTTCCGCTGCGTCGCTGCCGGCTGCACCGCTAAATTGCGGAATTTCAGACCGTCCGCTGAAGGCGGAGTCGACTCCGGCATATGCGAAGAAGCGGCCGTACTGGTCGTCGTTTGGATCGTCGCCAGAGTGGTCGCGATGTCGGCGTTCCCCGTCGGACCGGTGCTGTAAGCGTTCGTCACGAAGATGGCATTGCCCGACGACGGTGCTTGCACAATGAATTCCGCCCGTCCTGCAGGAGGCACTAGAATCGTAGTCTGATTTCTGGTTTGTGCCAGCGGGTACCCGTCCAGCGCAATCATCTCGAGCGGCACCGCCGTTCCGTTGACCTGCACCTGCAACTCCAGAAAGTCTTGCAGAGTCGCGTTTGCAATGCGCCAGAATTGTTTCTCTCCCGGCTTCATGTCAATCACTGGAAATTGCGCAAGAAACGATGTTTGATAATTCACCGTCAGCTCATACGGCCCCGGGATCCACGGCACCAGATACTGTTGCCGGATCACAAATACTCGCTCGGTCAGTCCCGCCACTTCCGGCCGCACTTTTTCCATTCCATTCACTACCAGTGCCCCGGCCGCCCCACCATTCACCTGAAATTCAGTGAAGCCGTGCACGTGTGGGTGATACCAATACAGTCCCGGAGGCTGAGTCGTCGGGACATGCACGTTGTATTGGAAGCCCGGCGATCCCGGCTGGATCAAGGTATTGATTACGTCATCCTGATGGCATATCGGAGGAACGTTCATGCCATGGAAGTGGACGTTGGTCGAATTGATCGTAGCCGCGCCGCCATCGCCACACGGCGGACCTGATGGGGCAGCCATGTCCATCTTCATCGAGTTGTCCGGACTCAGCCCGTCAACCACGTTGAGGCTGATCACATCTCCGGGATTCACCCGCAACGTCGGAGCTTCCACCACTTGCCCGGGCGCCTGATACTTGTAGCAAAAATGCGTGTAACCGGCGGAATCCACCGAGTGTCCTAGTGTGAAGTGCGCCGTGAGAGTTCCACCGTGCGAGTTGATGCTGTAGGGATCCGCCACTACCGTCCCTGTCGCCGGGCGAGCGGGACAATCCTGCGCCATAGGCTTCAGAAAAGGCAACCCGCAGACCGCAATCGCCAGCACCCACTTCGACATCCCTCGCATATCCCACTCCTTCATTCTTGTATCCCCTGTCGATATCTCCCAACGTAATCACGGCCCTAGAACGATCGAGGCGGGAAACTCTCAATCGACAGCAATCCCGGTGTATTCGGATCGGCTGTCGGTGACCCCTTAGCCTCTTGCACAGAACATTTTTGCCCAGAGACAGTTAATGGCACCGTAGCGATGCCCGATACCGTTCCGAATTCGGCCACGAACACTCCGCCGCCATTTCCGCTCTGGCTCATCGGCACGACTGCCCCTAAGTACGACCAGTTCTGCGACAGACCGGCCAGCGGTCCCGACGTGCAACCCGCGGAGAGTTTCCCGGTGTACTTATCGAAGAACAGTGCACTTACCGTCGCGCCCTGTGTGTTGACCACATAAAGAATCGTTTCGTCAGGACTCAGCAGAATATTGCTCGAGCTGATGCTTGCCCTGGATTTGAACACCGTCGTCTTGGTTAGCTTGCCCGACGAGATATCCGACACTTCCACGCTGAGCGCAGTTGAGGTATCTCCAAAGATCGCGTAGTGCCCGTCTTTCGTGATGTCGATTGCATTCGCGTATGTCGCGTCTTGGGACGTGACCGTCGCGGTGGAAAGCTGTTCGTCTCCGTTCGATATGGGTGTACCGCCGGAGATCGTGAACGATGCGATCGAGCCGTCGGTGTAGCTGGTAATCAGAATGGATCCGTGGAGTGCCATGCCGTTGACGATTCCGCCGTGCAAGCCGATGACGGAAGTGTCGCCGATGAACGTCAGGCTGCATCCCGGCTGCACTGCGAAAGTCCCGATCGTATTCGAGTCGCTGAAGCTGGCATACAGGTAGTTCCCGTTCATCACCATGCCGATGCCGTTCGTCGTACCGGCATCGGTGTCCGAACCGCTGGTGATTCCGCCGACCGTCAAAGTGCTGATATCGACTCCCACGATGAAACCGTTGAGTGCCTCGGAGGCGTACACGCACTTCTGGCTGGCGCTGTTGAGAACCGCCAACCGGTTCATGCCGAAGTATCCGCCACCAATCCCGAACGTCCCCGTATGGACTTGTTGCAGAAAGACCGGCAGGCCGTTCGTCCCCACGGTGAAAAATCCAACCCCGGTCTGGAATGGAAACGCCAAATCGTCATTAGTAAGTACGTAGTGCGTTTGAGCCGGAGCTAGTCCGCTTGTAGCGAAAACCCCCGCAGCCAGAGCGATCAACCGCAAGAACCGAGATTCCAGAAACTTCTTCATGTACAAGTCCTTCTTACCGTGGCGTTCCAGTTAACCACGGCTCGCATCATCACTCAAGCGAAATTGACTGGAAGTATATGAAAAAGAAGGACTATTGCAAGTAGTTGCAGTTAAGTGTCAGTTCAAGTTCAACCTTCGCAGAAGTTTCCGGAAACCGGTGCAATAAGTCCTTTGAAGGGTGCTTTCGGAGTGCGAATTTGTGGTTCAGACAACAAGCCCCCGGCTCACACCCCCGCCGACACAATTTGTCCAGGAGCAGGAACTGCGGCCTCCTGCTGGGCCAGTTGCCTCCGGTAGTGCACATGACGCCAACGCGTCATCTCCACCAAAGGCTTCCACACTGGATTCACCAAGTCATGTTTGATCAGCAAATGCCAGAACCGGTTCGACCGCTTGTAGAGATAGGACATCGCGACGTAAAGAGGAACTGCCTGCCACTGTTCCGGACGCCGCCGCCAGATCGACGCGTGCGAGAAAAGGCGTTGGTAGATCCACGCGTATCCATGTTCCAGCTCCTCCGGAGTCATGTGCTTTGGCCGGAAAACGGCGTGTCCGGTGTCGTAATGACTCCAGTCGCGATGCAGGATTCTTCCTTGACGTTCCATCTGCCGAAACAGCGGCGTCGCTGGATACGGAGTGAGAATGTGAAATGTCGCGCACTCCAGCCGGTTCTCCTCGATCCACTCAGCCGTACGAACGAACACATCCTTGCGGTCGTGATCGAATCCGAGGACGAAGAATCCGTTCACCTGGATTCCGTAGTCGTGCAGCATCCGAACACGTCGCGCGTAGTCCGCAGTTTTCGGCGTCTTCTTGTTCGAGTCCGCTAGATTGTCGTCGGAGAGCGATTCGAATCCGATGAATACGCCAGTGCAGCCGGCAAGTGCCATGTTGCGGATCAGCGACGGATCATCCGTGACATCGATCGTCACCGCTGCGCTCCAGATTTTGTTGAGCGGACGCAGCGCATCGCAGAGCGAATGAAGGTAATCGCGGCGCGATCCGAGATTATTGTCAATGAAAACCGCATACGGCTGATCGTCAGCCATGAATTCGTCGACTACCTGCTTTGGAGGCTTCATGCGATAGGACATCCGCAGTCCATCGGTTGCGAGATAGCAAAAGCCGCATCGGTTGTGGCATCCGCGCGTGGCGATCAGGCTTGTGGTCGTCAGAAAGCTGTGGCGAGGGAGAATGGACCGTCGTGGCGGAGGATCCTCGCCGTAGTCGTTCTCATACGTCGCGACGTAGCTCGATTCGAGGCGACCCTGTTCGACGTCTCTTAGAATTCGAGGCCAGAGTTGCACTCCGTCGCCGAGCGCCAAGGTATCGGCGTGAGGCGCACACTCGTGGGGGCACGAGAGAAGGTGTAACCCACCCAGAATTACTTTCGCCCCGCGTGCTCGATACCAGTCGGCCAGTTCGAACGCCCGCCGCGCAAACGTCAAGTGCACCGTAATTCCGACGACCTGCGGCATTGGCCGAAACGGCGGCCGTCCATCCAGCAGGTTCTCGTCCCAGTATTCGACTCTCCAATGATCCGGTGTGGTCGCGGCAAAGCTGGTAAGAGCGAGGGTTGGCGTAAGCACGTGCTTCCCGAAGCTGGCATGAGCGTCCTTCGGATAAAACGGATTGATCAGGAGCGCATAACGCGGCTCGATCGCCCCGCCACGCTCAGTGGAATCTATAGAAGGCGCATTGACCATTTCCGGCGGGATCCACCGTTTACGGATTTTGGTGAGAAAGGGTTCGGCGGTGTCGATCATTGATGTACTTTATAGTACAAAGTACTTCGCGTCAACGCCACCAGAAGACAAGGGCGTAAAAAAAAGGGCACGAAGTCTCACGAAGAATAGGTTGCGAGTCATTCCTTCGTGGGACTTCGTGCCCTTCGTGGTTCGAGCTTTTGGCTGGCTAGTTGCCGATCGTCAGCACGACGCGGAATCGCGAGCGCCCACTGATCATCTGATCGTAGGCTTCGGCCGCTTTCTCCAATGGATAGCGCTCGATCATCGGCCGCACTCCGCTGAATGCACTGAACTCCAACGTATCTTGTGAATCGCGGGCGTGTCCCGAGGCCCATCCATGGACCGACTTGCTTCCGCCGATGAGTTGAAGAGGAGTCACCGTGAGCGACTCCATTCCCGCGCCTACGACCATCAACGTGCCTCTTGGTCCCAGACCGTCCACCAATGCCGACATGGATTTGGAATCCGGGGCCGTTGCCAGAATCACCTTCGCTCCTCCCATCTTCTGCAATGTTTCGGAGGGCGAGCCCGCGCTGGTATCGATGTAAGCGTGCGCGCCCAGTTTCTTAGCTAAGGGCTGCTTGTCGCCGCCGCGTCCGATCGCGACGGTGTGAAATCCCATCTGGCGCGCATATTGAATTCCCAGATGGCCCAGCCCGCCGATTCCTTGCACGGCAACCAGTTCTCCGGCATTCGCACCCGAATGGCGCAGGGCGTTGAAGACGGTAATCCCTGCACAGAGCAATGGAGCAGCTTCATCCGCGGGCAGATCTTCAGGTATCAACGCGACCGCTTCGGACGGAACGATTACATATTCAGCATAGCCACCGTCAAAGCTGATCGCAGTGATCTTCTCGAACTTGCAGTTCACGAAGTCTCCCCGCCGGCAAGGATCACATTCAAAACAGTGGCCGCCGTGCCAACCGACACCAACTCGTTGTCCGGTCTTCCACAAAGTCACATCAGGGCCGACCTTATCAACGCGTCCGGCGATCTCGTGTCCCGGCACGCGCGGGTACTGGATACCCGGCCAGTACCCCTCTTTTACAAGCGCATCGCTGTGGCAGATGCCGCACGCTTCGACTCTGATGCGCACTTGCTCGCGACCCGGCTCCGGAATGGGGCGCTCGACCACTTCAAAATTTCCACCAGGCTTGCTGATCTGTACGGCCTTCATAAAGAACCTCGCTCGGATGAGTTATGAGTTTCGGAAAAGGATTCTTGCGGTGTGTTCACAGGCAATAGATCAGTATGCACGTCTTCGAGATGCAAGAAATAAGGATCGCGGAGAAAAACGAGGTCGGATGACAGCGCTAATCGGCTTTAGCTCAGCTTGTTGATCGCTTGCTCAATCCTTTGCAGAGTCGTCTCTTTTCCCAGCACCTCGAGCGTCTCAAACAGCGGCGGGGCATTCTTGCGCCCGCACACTGCAACTCGGATCGGCTGAAACATCTGTCCAGCTTTCACGCCGAGTTCTTGTGCGGCGGTGCGCAGCGCCCGATCCAGCGGATCGTGTTTAAACTCGACATCCGGCAGAACGGCTTGAGCCTTTTGCAGAACCTTCAGCGCGAGGGCGGCGTCTCCCTTCTGCGGGACGAGTTCTGCGGGATCATATGCAGGCAGTTGATCGACGAAGAAGAAATCCGCCGCCGTCAGCACGTCGCGCAGCAACTTAATTCGCTCCCGAATCAAGGGCGTGATCCGCAGCATTCTTTCGGGCGTGATCGCGAATCCCGCTTCGTGCACGATCGGAAGAAGGCACTGGCTCAGGTTTTCGATCGCCAATCCTCGAATGTGTTCCGCGTTCAGCCATACTGCCTTGGGATCAAAAGTTTCTTCCGGAGTTGCAGCGGGCTCCTTGAAGTTCACTACGGCATTCGCGCGGTTGATGCCTTCGAGTGAAAACGCGTCGATCAGTTCCTGACGGCTCATCTGTTCGCGATCGTTCTTTGGCGACCAACCCAGCAGGCAAAGAAAATTGATAAATGCTTCGGGAAGAAATCCTGCATCGCGATACGTCGTAACGCTCACGACCGGGCCGTGGCGGCGCTTCGAAAGCTTGGTGCCATCCGGCGCGACCAGCAGCGGCAGGTGGGCGAACTGCGGAGGCACAGCACCCGCGGCCTCAAAGATCAGCACATGCTTGAACGTATTCGAAAGATGGTCCTGACCACGGATGATGTGGCTGATGCGCAAGTCGGCGTCATCGGCGCACGAGGCCAGATGATACGTGGGCATGCCGTCCGAGCGAAGCAGCGCGAAATCTTCAATGTCCGCTCCCGCTTTTACCTGTTCGCCGTACACCGCGTCAGTGAATCTCACGACCTGACCGGCTTCGCGAGGCACACGGAAGCGCAGTGCGAAAGGCTCTCCGGATGCCGCGCGGCGATCGCTCTCGTCGCGAGACAACTCACGCATCCCAGGATTAAAGAGCCAGGTTCCCTGCGCACCTGACTTCTCGCTATCACCGGTATGGGCGGGCGTGAAATCGCGATATGCAAGCCCCTTCTGAAAGATCGCTTCAGCGGTCTGCCGGTGTAATGCGCCTCGTTTCGACTGCTTGTACTCCTCGTCCCAACTGAGGCCCAACCATTTCAAACCTTCGAAGATCGAGTTCACTGACGCGTCGGTATTGCGTTCCACGTCGGTATCGTCGAGGCGCAAAATCATCGCCCCGTTGTTCCTCCGCGCATAGAGCCAATTGAAGATAAACGTGCGGGCGCTTCCCACGTGAAGGAAGCCTGTGGGGGATGGCGCAAAGCGCACGCGCGGCTTGCTGCTCGACGAGGCATTAAAGGTATTGGACATAGGTCGAACCGGACTTTCGATGGTACGGAGTGTTAACTACATCGTCAAGCTGGGGAGCCATATCGATTTTGCATGCAACCCTCTCATTCGAAAACAAATCGAAGCCGGACTGTACTTAAATCTTATTGTGTTTCGAGGTGCGGTATGAAACCATTAAAGCACTGTTTCCCCCCGAAACTGAGCCGGCAAGTCAGGCCAGAGGTGTCTTCACAGACCCTATGAACAGCGTCGTTATCACGTCCGTCCTCATTCCCGGGTTCGTTTCGGGTCTGATGTTTCTCGTCTTCACCTATCTCTACGAACAGAGCCGGCAGCAATATTTTCGCGCGTGGCAATTTGCCTGGGCGGCTTACTCTCTGCACTACATTTTCGATTACTTCCCGTCGTCGTCGGTCGCTTTCTTCGTCAGCGAATTGTTTTTGGTCGCGATGGCTTTGTGCATTTTTGTCTCGACGCGCATGATGCGCGGGCCGTCTCAATTCCGTTGGTACGACGCGTCGGTGGGAGCCATCGGGGTAATCCTTGCACTGCTCACGTTGCGTGGGCACATCGTGAATGGGGCGTTCCATCCCGATGCGCAGCCTGCGATTCGCCTCGGTCTGGGCTTGGCGATCATTCTTCTGTATTGTTCGGCAGTCTTTCTCCTCAACGGTCACCGGCGTGGTTCAGTCGGGTTCCAGGTACTGGCCATTGCGCTCGCGCTTTGGGGTGTGCTGATGGGCGTTGGTCAGTTGCAGAATCCACTGGTCGACATGTTCGGGAACGCGAGCCGCCTGTTTGGACCGGTGCCGCAGATGCTGCTAGGCATCGCCATGGTCATGGTGCTGTTCGAAAACCAGCGCAATGCGGTACAGGAAAATACGCTGGCGCTCTCAACCCTGGGAGTAGATGCGCGGCGTCTTCTTTTTGCCGAAGACCTGAAGCCGAGCATGCAGGCCGCGCTCGAGCGTTTGCGCGGCGCGCTGAACATGGATTGCGCCGCGATCGTGATCAGCGAACGGTGGCGCGGTCTTTTGCCCTCTGTGCAACAAGGATTTTCCGAGGGCTTTCTGTCTTCGCTGGAGCGTAGAGGCGCGGGCGATTACATCTGCGACCTTGCCTATCGCCGAAGCGGCATTTTGACCGCTCAAAACGTCGCCGAGATGGCGGAGCCCCTGCCTGTGGGTGCGGTCGGCACTTTCGCCGAATTTAAGCGGATCATGGCCGAGGCGCACATCCGTCATCTGACCGCTGTCAATCTTCAAACCCGCGAACACAATTTCGGCGTTGTTCTCTTTCCTCACGCGGAGCGCCGCGCGTTTGGATCATCAGGACCTCACTTGATGATTGGCCTGACGCTGCAGCTTGGACTCACACTCGAGAACTACGTTGTCAGCCATGACGCGCATCGGCGTACGCAGGAATATGAATTGCTGACCGAGATCGGGAAGGCAATCAGTTCGCGCCTCGATCAGGATGAAATTTTGCGTACGATTCAAACTGAGCTGGGGCAGATTTTTGATACGAGCCATTTCTATATCGCATTCCAGGAATCGGAAGAGATTCGTTTTGAGCTGGAGGTGCGGGACAACCGCGTTCTTCCCAAGCGTACGCGCGAGATCCGTAATGCTTTCACCGAGTACGTGATTCGTACCGGCGAACCTTTGCTCATTCGCTCTGACCTTGAATCAGCGCGGCAGCGTTTGGGCATCTCGCATGTCCCGAAGCGGCCCGCCAAGTGCCTGATTGCCGCACCCATCTTGATGGAGAACCGAGCCTGCGGAATCATGGTCGCGATGAATCCCGATCGGGAGTTCGTCTTTGAACAGCGGGATCTTGACGTCCTGGTTACGGCAGCAGGACAGGTTTCGGTTGCGGTGGAGAATGCGCGCCTGTTTGCTGCGGAACAGCGCCGCTCCCGTCAACTGGCATTTCTGAACAACGTCTCACGGACCGCGATTTCCAGCGACGATCCCGTGCACATGCTGGGACAGATCGCAAGCGAGATCCAGAAGAATTTCAGCTTCGACCACATCGGAATCGGCCTGCTCGACTACGGAACGAAGGAAGTGGAGATCAAGGCCGAGGCCGGCGCGACCGCGCATGCAACGGGCAAGCGCATTCCTCTCGGAGTCGGCATTCTTGGGCGCGTCGCGCGGACAGGCGAGCGCGCCTTGGTGCAGAACGCGTTGCCGGGAAATCTCACGGGTATCCTGACGGACTCCCGCGCCGTGCTTTGCATTCCTATCACTTATGGCGAGTCACTGCTGGGCGTTCTCAACATTGAGAGCCGTAACGAAAACGCGTTTTCGCCGCAGGATGTTTTAATTCTCAACACGCTGGCGGATCTCTTGGCCACCGCCCTGCACAACGCGTTCGTCTTCCAGAAACTTCAGCAGCAGTCGATCACCGACGGACTCACGGGAATCAAGACGCGCCGGTTCTTCTGGGAAGCTTTGTCGGCGGAGTGGAAGCGCGCTTCGCGCTCCGGACGTCCTTTCTCGGTAGTGCTGATCGACCTCGACAAATTCAAACATGTAAACGATTCGATGGGCCACTTCGAGGGCGATCTGGTGTTGGCTCGGGTTGGCCGGTTGCTGGAACAAAAGTCACGGCAATCGAACGTGGTGGCGCGCTACGGCGGCGATGAGTTCATCGTGCTGATGCCCGAGACCGGTGCGGAGCAGGCGCAGGTGTTGGCTGAACGCTTGCGCCAGTGGCTCGCTACCGATCCTATGCTGAGTGAGCACAGCATCACCGGGAGCTTTGGCGTGGCGAGTTTTCCTATGCACGGTTTTTCGATCGAAGACATCATTCGTGTCGCCGATGCCGGCATGTATGTTTCGAAGCGCTCCGGCGGAAATTCGGTTTCGACCGCGCAGGAATTTGTCGAAGGCCAGGACTTTGCCCGCCAGCGGCAGCAGATTTCCGCCTACATCGAAGGCTTCCTGCAGCGCGAGCGCAACGGCCCGGAGCAAGTCGAAGAACTAACCGCTACTCTGTACAAGTTGTGCGGCGGTGACGAAGCCTGTAACGCTCCTCTCCTGAAAGAAGCCATCGAGTCGCTCAGCCGCGCGGCCGAATCCCGAGAGCTACAGACCTCCGGCCACGGGGACCTTGTGGCGCGCTACAGCGAAGTAATAGCGCGGGCTTTGGGCTTATCGCCGGAGCAAACCGCCGACCTTGTTTATGCGGCGCGCATTCACGATGTAGGAAAGATTTTCGTTCCGGAGTACATCTTGAATAAGTCTGGTCCGCTTGGCGAGGACGAATTTTTTCAGCTTCGCATGCACGCTCATGTCGGAGCGGAGATCGTTGGAGTCGTGCCTCACTCTTCGATGATGCGCGAAGCGATTGAGCATCATCACCAGCGCTTCGATGGTTCTGGCTATCCCGACGGCTTGCGAGGAGAAGAGATTCCGCTGTGGGCGCGGATCATCGGCCTAGCCGATGCTTACGCCAATATGGTCACGGAGCAATCGTTCTCCGCAGCGCGCACTCCGGAGCAAGCCCTCGACGAGCTTGCCAAGATGAGTGGAACTCGCTTCGACGGAATGCTGGTACGGATTCTGCTGCGCGGGTTAAAGTCGGAGCGGACATCGTCGAGCTCAGGGATGTGACTGAGTGTCGCGGATTTCAAATCTGGAACGCGCCGCTCTCCGGCAACAACTATGCTCCGCGCAGTCGGATGCGATAGCCTAGTCTGCTTATGTCCGTCCCTCTATCTCTCTCCGGTAAAGTCGCTCTCATCTCTGGCGGATCGCGCGGAATCGGCGCCGCCACTGTACGCATGTTCGCCGCCGCCGGTGCGAAGGTTGCTTTCAGCTATCGCAGCGCACGCGATCAGGCTGAAACATTGGCCAAAGAATGTGGCACCGAGACCTGTTACCCGATCGCAAGCGATCTGAACAACCCGGAATCCGCCCGCGCCTTAGTCGCAGAGGCAGTCAAGCGTTTCGGACGGATCGACATTCTCGTCGCGAATCACGGAGTCTGGCCCGTTGCGGATGTTCCGATCGAGCAAATGCCGGACCAGCAATGGCGTTCGACACTGTCGATTAATCTCGACGGCGTCTTCGGACTAGTCAAACACACGGTCGCGCAGATGAAATCTCAGACCCGTGTGCATGGTCCTGCAGGACACATCGTCCTCATCAGTTCGACCAGCGGGCAGCGCGGCGAGGCATTTCACTGCGATTACTCCGCCACCAAGGGAGCGATCATCAGCATGGTCAAGAGCCTGTCCTCCGAGTTGGCGTCCGATGGAATTTATGTGAACTGCGTCGCTCCAGGCTGGGTTGACACTGACATGAGTGCCGAAGCGCTTGCCGATCCGAAGAGCGGGGAAGAAATTCGCAACACGATCCCCTTGGGGCGTGTCGGTAAGCCGGAGGAGATTGCCGCTCCAGTATTGTTCTTGTGTACCGAGCATGCTGGTTTCATCACCGGAGAAATCTTCAATGTGAATGGCGGCGCGGTTCTCGTCGGCTAATTCAAGCGGAAAATGGCCGAAAAATGCCCTTTCCTGGCTTGCATTCCGAGCTTTTCGTGCATCCAAGCAGAAAGAGGAGCCTCATCGCTGCGGGCAGAAATCCCACGAAAAACGCTACAATTCTGATTGCGCGCGCTCACTCCCTTAGATGGAATGAAAGAGTTTCTCCCCAGCTTGGTTTTGGTGTGTTTGGCCTGCCCCTTGGTCTGGGGACAGCCTCAAACTGCCGTGCCTCCAACATCGCCGCAAGCTTCGACTCCGGCAGCTAAATCTGCGCTTCCAACGACTGCCGACAAAACTCCGATCGACAAAGAGGCCCTCCAGAATGCGGCTCGAGCTAAGGAAATCATCGAACAGGGAATTCAGGCCCTTGGCGGACAAATGTACCTGACCATTCGCGACCGTGAGGGCCAGGGGCGCGGCTACGGGTTTCATTCCGGGCGGCCCACCGGGAGCGGCGGCCTGTTCTGGAGCTTTACCGAATTTCCGGATAAGGAACGAGTCGAACTCACCAAGGAGCGCGATATCGCCGAGCTCTACATCGGAAACAAGGGATACGAGATCACCTATAAAGGTCCTCATCCGATCGAACCAAAGGATCTCGAGGACTACCTGCGCCGCCGCCGCTTCTCGCTTGATACGTTGCTGCGAACCTGGGTGAACGATCCAAGCGTCGTGCTGCTATTCGAAGGCAATGCGATCGCGGCACAGCATCCGGCGTATCGTGTGACATTGATCAATGCTCAAAATGAGAGCGTCACACTCTACTTCGATGTGGACACGCATCTCCCGGTGAAGAAGAGCTTTGAGTGGCGTGATCCGGTCGACCGCCAGAAGAATCTCGAAGAAGAAGTCTATGAGAATTACAGGTCAGTCTCGGGCATCATGGCGCCGTACAACGTGACTCGCTACTTCAATGGCGACATGGCCAATCAGCGCTTCCTCAACTCGGTGACGATTAACCAGGGACTCGATCAATCTATGTTCGATCCCAACTCTGGGTACAACCCTAATAAGCCCGCCAAGCCGGATAAATCCAGCAAACGATAGCGTCCAACATCGACCTGTTTCCTTTCTGGATTCGATGTCTGTTCCTGTGTCGTCCATCGAAACAACCCTAACTGCAACGTTTACAAATGTTTACGCTTCTGCTAGGCTCGACGACTTCGCCACGAACTGTGGCTTTTTTACCACAGACAGTTTTCTGGACGGGGCAGTACGCTATCTGTACTCTTCGGACGACATCGGTCTCTTTCTGACTTACGAGCAAACAATACGCTCGGCGGTGGAGTGCAGCGGAGTTGGCTTGCACAGCGGCGCCCCCGTCTCGATGCGCATGCTACCCGCACCATCGGGCAGGGGGATCGTCTTCCGGCGCACAGACCTCGATGGCTTCGAGATCGAGGCGGTCAGTCGCAACGTCGCCCGCGTCAGCTACGCGACGAGCCTGATGAAGAAGGGCGTGCTCATCTCCACGACCGAGCATGTGCTCTCGGCGATCATCGGCGTCGGCATTGATAATGCGATCATCGAGCTCGACAACCTCGAACTGCCGATTCTTGACGGCAGCGCCAAACCCTTTGTCGAGATGATCCAGAAGGCGGGCATCCGCAAACAGCGACGGGCGCGCAAATATCTAAGGATTCGCCGGGAACTCGAGGTCCGCGAGGGGAATAAATTCATCGCCGTATATCCCTCCGACACTTACTCGGTCTCCTATTCAATCAACTTTCCGCATCCGCTCATCGGGAAAGAAACGTTCCAGGTGGAACTGACCAACGGCAGTTATCTGCGGCATGTGGCTGGCGCTCGTACTTTTGGATCGCGAGAAGATGAGCAGGCCATGCGCAATATGGGATTGATCCGCGGAGCGTCGCGGGAGAACTGCATTGTTCTGACGCGCGACGGAATCGAAAATGGACCGCTCCGCTTCGCCGACGAATTTGTTCGCCACAAAGTCCTCGACCTCGTTGGTGACTTGGCGCTGCTGGGCAAGCAAATGCTGGGCAAGGTGGTGGCTGACCGCGCCGGACACGCCATGCATACCGCCCTGGTATCGCGCATCTTGCGCGACAAGACGCTTTGGGAGGAAGTTACTTCCGAGGAAGCCAGGGACTCCACGACTTCCTATAGTTCTCAAGCCAGTGCCGGGTCGGCACTGTAAGAGCGCTTCGAAACTCCGACAGAAAACTGACTTGGGTCTTGGCAGAACGGGCTGCCGATCAGTCCGCCGGTTCGCAAGGAGGCTCGGCAGGGTCGTCTACCTCTTGTGGTTGCTCTCGCAGCAGTCGTTCCAGCTCGGCCCGAGTCTGATCGATCACCGCTGCGGCGAACTTACGAGCGGATTCCTGCCGCTCCGTCGAAAGCTCTTTGACACGCATATTGAGAAGCGGAACGTCGTTTTCGAACCACTGCAGCGTTCGCTGCATCTTGGCGATGCGAAAATCATTGGTAGCCATTGAATAAGCTTGCCATGCCGCAAGAGACGCGCAAGTTCAAAGGAAGGTACCCGGAGGCGTTCACTAGGACGGGTTAGCCGACAAGAGTCAGTGCTTGGTTCCGTGCTCGGCTGCCAGACGTTCTTTCGCGCCGGGGAATTCCTGCTCCATCCGGTCGTCGAGCCACTTTTCGAGTTGCGCTTGGGAGCTCGCGGGGACATTGTGGAAGCGAAAGCCAGCAAGGCCCTTCATATCGCTCCACGCGACCTCCGCCTCCAGTTCCATTCGAATGTTGGAGTCCGGCAATGCAAACTGCAGGTGCGGCGCTGCGCCTTTGGGCAACGCGTCACGCAACATCAGCGCGATACCGCCCTCACTGATATTTGTGCTGGTGGCAACGAACGTTTTCCCTTCCAGCACGACTTTTACCTGCATCTTAACGGGCTGGCGGAAATACCTGCGGCGTTCTTTCAGCATGAAATTCAGCGCGGCATGAAAACAACGGGAAGCATTCAGTGCGCTGATCGGCTTTTGCAGCACGAAATTCGCGCCCATGCCGAACGCATCCTGTGTGGTGGTTCTCTTGCCGTTGAGCACAGCAAAGGCCACCGAATTTCGGTTGCTCGGCGTGCTTCTGAGACCCTGAAGCAGCGCCAGGCCGCCCTTGAGGTCGTCACAATCGACGATGACCGCGTCGAATTTGTCGGAGATCAGAATATCGGAGCCCGCCCGCGCTTCATGGCAGATCTCCACATCGATCGACATTTTCTCGAGCGTAGGGCGCAGCACGCGCACCAGATCCGGATCTTCACTCAGCAGCAGCGACTCCAACGTCATAGGGAGATTGTAGGAGGGTGTTGGAGAGGCACGATAGTAACCAAGGTGATGGGCCCTTGGTTGGCGTTCTTTCGTGTATTCCGGGTCGCCTAACCTCGCCCATTGTGCGCCATGGATTCTCAGGGTAAAACTAAACGGCTATCGAATGCCCAATCTCGTCTACCTGTCGCTTGGATCGAACATCGGAGATCGCACCGCTCATCTCCGCGACGCGATCACGCACCTGGCGGGGCTGGGAAACGTGCTGGCGGTATCGTCTTTCTATGAAACCGAGCCGGTGGAGTTCACCGATCAGGACTGGTTTCTGAACTGTGCCGTCGCCCTCGAAAACACAAACTCTCCCGCGGAACTGATGGAGGCCTTACTCGAGATCGAGCGGCAGATAGGCCGGCAGCGCATCCAGAAAAAAGGCCCGCGCACCGTCGACATCGACATCCTGCTGTTCGACGACTTGGTCGTCGCGACGCCGGAGTTAACGATTCCTCATCCCGCCATTGCCACTAGGCGTTTCGTGCTCCAGCCGCTAGCGGAAATCGCGCCCGACGTGATGCATCCGCTGCTCAAGAAAACGATCCGAGAATTGCTCGAGGAATTACCCGCGGGGCAAGCAGTTCGCCGCATCGCCAGAGAAGCCAAAGATCAACGGCTGACGACCGATGACCCTTCTTAGGGCAGAATGATGCGGCTGCCCGCTTCTTGGGGCGTGACCACTGCCGATTCTTTGCCCGGAAACTGCGCGAATAAGAATTCCACGAATGCCCGGGATTTCGGACGGCCTGACGTGCGGCCATGCGCTAGCCGCGACAGAAACACCAGCGCCTTCAGCACATCGGAATCACGAAGAGTTGAGTAGCCGGTGTGTTTCTGTTCGGCCTCGCGATACTCCTTCACCATCGTCTCGATTTCTGCAGCGGCGCGACGCTGCGAATCGCTGGTGAGCGGCTGTTCGTAGTGCAATCCGGAGTTGACGCGCCGTTCGTAAGTTGTCGCCAGCACGGACAGCGCCGAAATCAAATCCTGGTCGTGCAGGCTGCGGTCGGTGCGCGCGGCCTTTGCCAGCGCATACGTCAGCCCCATCAGCAGATGCTCTTTCTCGTACATGAACTGATCGGAGACTTCGATTTGCAGAAACAACCCGGCGGGATCAATCTGATCGGCGGAGCGAGGCTTCTCGTGTTCGCGGGCCTGCTGTAAATACGGGCACTCGCTGGGACAATCAAGCGTCACTTCGCGCTGCTCTCCGCAGCATTGCGGACAAATCCGCCCGTGAACCGCGGGACAGAAGCGCTTCTCCTTGCGGATTTCACAAATGGCGCAGCTCAACGAAAATTCTCCTCAAGCATTATGGCATCCCGCAGTCGGTCTCACCGTGAGTCCGTGAAGCCTGGGAGATCGCTTCTGTCTTTCTTCAAGTCGCGGTTCTCTCCGTGACTCTGTGTCTCCGTGGTGAAATGAGGTCCATCCATTTACCACGCTGATGCGCATGAAAAGCCCGTTCTGCCACTGCAAAGCTCGGCAACGCCTGTAAAGACGCACCCCGGCGCGTGTACAAACTATAAAACCCCCGTAAAAATGGGTGTTTTTCCACAGCCTCGCGGGTATAAGATAACCCCCGCTGGTATTAAACCGATTTTTTTAAGAGGAGGAAGTATGGCAGCAGGTCTGACCAAAACACAGCTCATCCGGCAACTCGCCGAGAAGACTGAGCTCCCCAACAAAACCGCCGCGGCGTTCCTTGAGCATCTCGCGGACACCGCAATCAAAGAAACCAAGAAGAATGGCATCTTCGTCGTCCCTGGTCTCGGCCGCCTGGTGAAGGCGCACCGCAAGGCCCGCGTCGGACGCAACCCACAGACCGGCGAACCCATCCAGATTAAGGCCAAGACCGTCGTGAAGTTCCGCGTCGCCAAAGCCGCGAAGGACGCGATCGCCCCCAAGAAGTAGTTTTTATATTTGAGATTGAGTCAAGGCCGGCGCAAGCCGGCCTTTCTTCTTGCTTGATGAAATGCTTTAGGGGTTCGGACTTTGGCGCAGCACGAAGAATTTCTCAATCAGGCACACCTTGAAACCTTGCGACTTTGATACCTTGAAACTTGTCTTATGCTCAACTGGATTGTCATCGGAATCGGCGACATCACCATCCGCCGCGTCATCCCCGCCATCCAATCGGAACCGCGCAGTGATCTCTACGGCCTGGTCACGCGCGATCCGGTGAAAGCCGCTCCTTACAACACACGTATCTTCACGACGCTGGAGCAAGCGCTCGCCGATCCTGAAGTCCACGCGGTCTACGTGGGCACCCCGGTATTCCTGCACGCGCCGCAGACGATCGAGTCGCTCCGCGCTGGCAGGCACGTGCTGTGCGAAAAGCCGATGGCGATGAACGAGGCCGAAGCTCGCTCCATGGTCAAGACTGCGGAGGAAAGCAGAAAGATCTTCGGTGTCGCGTACTATCGCCGCCATTATCCAAAGGTGCAACGCGCGAAAGAATTGATCGCTGCCGGAGCAATTGGCCAGCCCGTTTTTGCCGAACTCACAAATCACATGTGGTTCGACGGGAGCGGTCATCGCGGCTGGCTTTTCGACCCGGTCAAGTCCGGAGGCGGACCGCTCTTCGACATCGCCTCCCACCGCATCGACGTTCTGAATTACCTATTCGGCAAACCGGTCCGCGTTGCCGGTCAGCTTTCCAACGTCGTCCATCACTATGCTGTCGAGGACAATGCCACCGTGATGATCGAATACGAGAACGGTGTGCGCGGGGTCGTCGACGTCCGCTGGCATTCGAAAGTAACCCGCGACGAATGCCGCATCCGGGGCACCGACGGCGAAATGGAAATGTCGCCGCTGAATGGTCCAGAGCTAATCTGGCCCGGCGGACGAGAAACACTTCCCACGGACCCCAACGTGCACTTGCCTCTGATCGCAAACTTCGTCGATGCCGTGGAAGGAAAGGCTAGTTCGCAAGCCAGCGGCGCCAACTCTTACTGGACCGACTGGATCACCGAACAGGCGCGAAGAAGACGGTAGTTCAAACGTGGGGACAGCCGCCCTCGGCTACCCGTCCCCGTAAACCGTGATGTCTCACTTCCCGTACTCGTTCTTCACGACTTCGCCGCCCTTCATCACAAACTTCACCCGCTCAAGAGTAGTCACATCTTTCGTAGGATCTCCATCGACGGCAACAATGTCCGCCCAGGCGCCCGACTCCAGCGTTCCCACTTTGCCGGACCATCCGAGCAAGTCGGCAGCGTTCAGGGTCGCAGCTTGAATTGCCTGCAGAGGAGTGAGCCCGAGCCTCACCATGACCGCAAACTCGTGGGCGTTCAACCCATGTGGATACACGGCGGCATCGGTGCCGAAAGCAACTTTCACTCCGCTCGCAAACGCATGCGCGATATTCTTGCGCGCTGCGGGGATCACTTCCCGCGCCTTGGCCAGCAGCGGCGGAGGCAGTCGCGTCAGTCCTGCGTTGTCAATCATCCAGTCGCCGAGATAGAGCGTTGGGACCAGATAAGTTCCGTGCTCTTTCATCACCGCAATGCCGGCGTCGTCGATATAGGACCCGTGCTCGATGGAATCGACTCCGGCTTCCGCCGCCCACCGGATTCCCTCCGCACCATGCGCGTGTGCCGCCACCTTGCGCCCCAGCCGGTGCGCGTCGGCGACAGTCGCCTTCAGCTCTTCCAGCGTGTATTGCGATGCCTGCGGGTTATCGCCGAGGGACAACACGCCCCCCGTCGCGCACACTTTAATCAGGTCTGCCCCGTACTTGATATTCTCGCGAACCTTATGCTGGACCGCTGCGATTCCGTCGGCCACGCCCCCATCGGTCGCGTGATATTCAAACGGCAGCATATTGTTATCGCAGTGTCCACCGGTGATGCTTAACGCCGGTCCGCTTACCATCATGCGTGGTCCGGGTACATCCCCAGCGTTGATCGCATCCCGCAACGCCACGTCCGTAAAGTTCTGTGCTCCGACATTGCGCACCGTCGTGAATCCTGCCAGCAACGTCAGCCGCGCATTCTTCGCGCCGATCAATGCCTGGCGAGGAACCGAGATCGCGAGCTGATCGTATCCAAATCGCGGCTCCATCGTCAGGTGTGTGTGGGCATCGATGAGGCCTGGAAGGACGGTTGCATCAGGCAATTCGATTCGCACCGCATCGGCGGCAGGCTTCGCGTCCGCTGCAGGGCCGGCGCTTACGATTTTTCCGTCTTCGATGACCAGCATCTGATCGGCCAGCACTTTGCCGGACTTCACGTCGAGCAGATGTCCCGCGTGGACGGCAACGCACCGCGGCGCCTGACCCAATGCGATCCCCACAGTAATTGCACACGTCAACGTCACTGCAACCGCAAAATCGCAGTACCTGTTCATTCTGACTTTCCCTTTCTCACGGAAGTTTGCAGCGACCTGCCGGAAGCGATGGAGCGAACGCAGACATTAGCTTGGGCAAACTCGGGCAGCATTCATCAGCGATGACCAACATCGGCGCCTGAGCGAGACGCGGGGCATTCGAAGAACTGCGCTCTCTGGCGGAACTAGCCTCCGGGCCCATCGTTGGAAACATATTGCTCGAGTGAGTCTAGTTCGTGAGTGAGGTCGTCCACACGCCATTCCAGCAAGTTTCGAATGGAGAGAATTCCGAGCAGCTTGCCGTTATCATCGGCTACTGGCAAATGGCGGAAGTGCCGCTCCAGCATGATTCCCAGCGCCTCGCCGGCGCCGGTGCCGCGTGTCGCCATCTCGACGGGCGTGGTCATCAGATCGCGAACGGACGTTGTTCTCGGATCTACATGGCTGAGAGCCATCTTGCGCAGCACGTCGCGTTCGGTGAAAATCCCCGCGACACGGTACTCATCATCCACCACAGCGACGGCGCCCACGTGATGATCCAGCATTTTGTGAATGGCATCGGCAACGGAAGCTTCCAGGCCAACCGCCGCGATCTCACGATCGCAAAGCTCAAGAACGCTCATTAATCACCTCCTCCGGCGCCGAAAGGCTCGAGGCCGGATTTCGACCGACTGAACAGGATTGACGCATTATGCTCGCGGCGAAGCGCTTGTCAAGAGAATTGCGAAACAACCAGCGAATCCCCGACTTCGACGAAAGTGAGCTTAGGAACCGAGGAAGGCGTCCGCCTCGATCTCTACCAGAATCTCAGGCGAAATCAGTGCCGCAACCTGCACCATTGCGGTGGCAGGACGTATGTCGCGGAAGTATTCGCCGTGCGCCCGGCCGACCTTCTCCCACTCCGCGATGTTCATTACATAGATACGCGTGCGTACGACATCCTTCAGACTGGCGCCCGCCTTCGCGAGCGCGCTCTCGATATTCTTGAGTGTCTGCACCGTCTGCGCCCGAACGTCGCCCACACCAACGATCTTGCCGTCCGGCCCCGTCGCCGTGGTTCCCGAAACATGGACGTACGCTCCGACTTTCACCGCGCGCGAATATCCGACGATCGGCTCCCACGCTGTTCCACTCGAAATATTCTGCCGTTGCATGCAATTCCTCCGTGGCCGCAATTCTACAAGAGCGAAAAGACTCATTCTGTGGCTTGTTAGATTTCCCCTGTGCTCCTTCTTGTCCTCTGTGTTCACAGAAAGCGCTGGCAGCAGCAACTCGCGAGTGCCAGCAAATACAGGGATTCTGCGCCCTCGTTACTATTGGTGGTACGCGCTCCTAACGGTTTCCTCGCACAACTCCTTTCCAATCTTCTTTCTTCTAACTGATCGAGAAAATGAATCATGCCGATAAACAAAAGTCACTTGCGTTCGCATGGCAAAGTGAGATATCAACACACGCATGTGGCTGAAACTCCGTGGCTGGCGCGGAGTTCAGGGGGGCCGAAACGATGATTCCGGAATCTCATCCGCTACAGCAACTCTTTCAAGACTTAGTAGGTCGGCACTATGCGCAGGAAATTGGTATCCGCGATCCGCAGATTGTGGCTTATGTATCTCACCTGCTCGCGGAATTCTGCGAGTCCGATCAGCTTTATAAAGTTCGCGATTCGACGAATCGACCACTCGCTGACGTCGGTGAAATGCTGCTCGAATCCGACCCCGTATACGGGCCGGCGCCTTCATTCGATCGTGAGCGTCAGGTCCGCAAGCATATCGGGGACTACACCTTATTCCTCGCCGGAATGTTTCCGGAGAGCATCAACCACTTCCGCCTGCGCCGCCAGCGCCTGGAAAATTTTGTGGAATGGGTGAAGGCCGGCAAAGAAAGTTACTACATCGTTTCGAAGTTCGAGCACTTCGAGTACGCCAAGGTCGCGCCCCTATTCGCGAGCCTCTCCAAGAATTTTGAAGGATGCGTCTACGGCTTGAATATGGTGAAGAACGATCTCGAAGAAATGCAGCATCCCATCACCCGCCGCACCGACGAGCTCATCATGTAGCGCCAGGGGGATCTGGGCTGCCCCTCAGATCCTCAAGTCTCCACCGCTCGCCATGCGATAAAAACTCAATGCCGTGCTGCCCTGCGCCAGATGCCGAAAGCGGCGAAGCGACCCGAATTCCTCGCCCGGATCGAATTTCTTTTCGTGTTCGGCAATCACCACCGACATAGCCCAGATCAAAGAAGAATCCGCCAGAGCCCGCAGCGTATTCGTGTACGCGTCCTTCATGCGATAAGGCGGATCGATGAATACCACGTCCGCCGCCACTTTCTGCCGTTCCATCCTCCAGAACGCCCGCGGCAACTCTTCCTGCATCACTTTGAAGCCATCCTTGATGCCGAGGCTCTGCAGATTTTTTCGAATCGCGTCCGCAGCCGGCGCCGCGTTTTCTACGAAGTGAACTTCTTTCGCGCCACGGCTCAGCGCTTCAATGCCGACCGCCCCCGTTCCCGCGAACAGATCCAGCCAGACGCTGCCCTCCAGCGCTCCCGGATTTCCCGCGGTCAACACGTTGAACAGCGTCTCCCGCAGCTTATCCGACGTAGGACGGATATCCATCCCCCGTAAAGTGCGCAAGGGACGGCTCCGATATTTGCCCGCAATTACGCGCATCGCCCGGCGTCCTTGGGTGCCGCAACCAATATAACCATCCATGTAGAATAAAAGCAGCGAATCCTTTATGCGAAGCTGGTCCATCCCGGTCGGCCGCCTGTTTGGCGTGGATATCCGCCTCCATCTGACGTTCCTCATCTTGCCCATGTTTATTTTCTGGACGGATTACGCGGCACATCAGGGATCGGCAAACGGCCCACGCGATCTGGCACTCTGCGGAATCATTCTCGCCTGCGTCGGCGCGCACGAATGCGCACACATGCTGGCTTCCCGCCGGCTGGGAATGGTCCCGAAAGCCGTCATTCTTCTGCCGATCACCGGCGTCGCGCTCTACGAGGAGCCACGCACCGAAAAGCATCTCGCAGCGCTTCCTTGGAAACGCGAAATCTGGCTCGCCCTAGTCGGCCCGCTTGTGAATCTTGCATTCGCCGCCTTCGCTGTGGCTGTGGTCACCATTACCGCTCCCGGAGTCGAGCTTTGGAGGTGGCCCTTCCTACAGGCATCGCAGTTGGCGAAGAGCGTCGTGTGGGCCAACCTTTATATTGCGGCTCTGAATCTTATGCCCGCCTATCCACTCGATGGAGGCCGGATCGTACGCGCTATTTTCTCGCGGACGATGGATGTACCCTCCGCGACTCGCCGCGCGGTTTCCATCAGCACCGCCATCGCATTAGTCCTCGTATTCGCCGGATTGTTCAGCGACAGTTGGCTCACCATGGTCGGCGTGATCGTGTTCTCCGCCGCTCAGCTGGAGGAGCGCGCGTTGGTGTTTCAATCGGTGCTCGAAAACGTGCGCCTGGAAGAAGTGATGCTGACCGATTTCGCCACGTTGTCCCCCGCCGACACTTTGGAAGACGCGCTCGATAAGGCGGTACATTCGCTGCAGGATGATTTTCCGGTGGTGCGCGGCAGCGATATGGTCGGAGTCATTTCGAAAGCCCGCATCCTCGACGCGCTTCGCGCCGAAGGCAACGGCTATGTGCAGGCCGTGATGAATAAAATCTTCGACGTTTCCCTGCGGCACGACTCGCTTAGCTCCGCCTTCCGCAAACTTACGGCGCGCAGTTCGAGCATCATTCCTGTTGTCGAGGACCAGCGTTTGATCGGTATCGTTACCTTGCAAAACCTGATGCACTCCATGGCCCTGCTCGCCGAAAGCCGCAAATTAAGACGAGACGAGTCGGAATAGCAGGCCACCGTCGAGAAATTTTCTGTAATACCGCCGAAACTTTTCGTCTCTAGTTTTTGTTGTTTCTCTGCGAACTCGGCGCGCTTGGCGGTGAAAATCACTCGCTAGAATAGCCGCACCGCTTTCGCAGTCTGCACCGCCGAAATTCCCCGCAACCGCGTCAGCACTTGCTCCGACACATTTCCGTCGACGTGTACAACCGCAATTGCCTCCCGCTGGGACTCAGTCAATTCGATGCTTCGCCGCCCCAACGAGAAGTCTGCAATGTTAATCGACTCTTCCCCGAGAATGGTTCCGACTTTCCCAATCACGCCCGGCACATCGCGGTTCCGCATATAAATTAGATTGCGCTCCAGCGGTGCCTCCACATCAATTCCATCCACTTGCAGCAATCGCGGAGCCTCTCCATGGAGCACAGCTCCTTTCACCATGTGCTCTTCGGTCGCGCTCTTCAGAAAAATGGAGAGCACGCTTCCCGCGCCGCCCGTGGACGCCTTCGCCTTGTGCGACTCCACCACTCGCAGTCCGCGATCATGCGCGATCGTCGCCGCATTCACCAGATTCGCCTTCTCCTCGAGCGCCTGATTCAGGATTCCCTTGATCGCCGCATTGCGAATCAGATCCGTCTTCCACTCCGCAATGTGTCCGCTGTAACGGATCGAAATCTCCTCCAGCGATCCCTCGGACACCTGCGCCAGAAACGCTCCCATGCGCTCGGCCAAAACAATGTAGGGCTGCATCGCCGCATACTCTTCGGCCGAAACCGAAGGCACATTCACCGCATTCTGAATCACGCCATGCTTCAGATATTCCTTCACCTGCCGCGCGATCTGCACGCCCACCGCTTCCTGCGCCTCGTGTGTCGATCCACCCACATGCGGCGTGAGCACAACGTTCGTCAGCGCGAGCAGAGGAGAATTCTTCGGAGGCTCTTCAACAAAGACATCGATCGCCGCGGCCGCCACGTGCCCATCTTGCAGTCCACGCGCCAGGTCGGCTTCATTCACCAGCTCGCCGCGAGCGCAATTCACCAGTCGCACATTTTTCTTCATCTTCGCGATGGATGATTCGTTGATCATTCCAACCGTCTGCGCAGTCAAACCGACATGCAGCGTAATGTAGTCCGCAGCCGCGTACACATCTTCCAATGTCGCCAGCCGGATCCCCTGCTCTTTCGCCACTGCGACCGACACAAACGGGTCGTGCCCCACCAATTCCATTCCAAATGCGCGCGCTCGCCGCGCTACTTCCATCCCGATTCGCCCCAGACCGACGATTCCCAGAATCTTTCCACGCAGTTCGGTTCCTTGGAGCGATTTCTTCTCCCACTTGCCTGCGTGCATCAATGCGTCCGCACGGCATAGATGGCGCGCCATCGCCAGCATCATCCCCAGCGTCTGCTCTGCCACGGCGACTGCATTCGCGCCCGGTGTGTTCATCACCGCAATGCCTTTGTGCGTGGCCGCTTCCAGATCGATGTTGTCGACTCCCACGCCGGCGCGCCCGATCACCCGCAGCTTCTTTGCATGCTCGAGCAGCTTGGCATCGGCCTGTACCGCCGACCGCACAATCAGGGCGTCGGCCGACTCGAGATGCTCGGCCAATTTGCCGTCCAGTTGATCCGCCGTCAGGACAGTCCATCCCGGTTCCTGCAACTCGGCGACTGCTGACGACGAGATCTTTTCCGCCACAATGATCTTCACGTATGAGTTCCTTCGATCCGCTTGCTCAGGAATCTATTTTGAGAATCCGTCTGACAATCAATTGACGGCAAATTGACAGCGCACCGACACCGTCGCCGCCACTGATTTCTAGACTTGTTCTCGATGGGCCCCCACCCTCGGAGAACAAACATGACAACACTCAAAACAATTGCACTTCTGACAGTAATCGCCCTGAGCGTGGCTTGTGGCTATAGCTCCAAAGCCTCCACGCCGCCAACTGCCGGGTCCACGCCCACCATCGCCCAGCTGAATCCGAACGCAGCCACAGCCGGCGGCGACGCATTCATCTTAACCGTCAATGGAACCAACTTCGGCACGAAAGCCGTCGTGAACTGGAACGGTGTGGCCCAGACGTCAAACACGACATTCATGAGCGGCACCGAACTGACCGTCGCCCTTCCCGCTTCAGCAATCGCGGCCGCTGGCACTGTTCAGGTAACGGTGACGAATCCGGCCACCACGGGCAGCGGTCCGTACGGAAGCGGCGGAACTCTGGCCGAGACCTCTCCTGCCATGAGCTTCACGATCAATTAACGCGGAGACTGTCAGCGAAACGCTCATTCCCGTGGACACGAAGATCCCAAATGCCCTTCGTGAAACTTCGCGTCCTTCGTGGTTAAGATCTTTGCATGGGCTAACGCGTCGAGACAGCAGGCTCAGTGCTGGCTGCGTACACCTGTTGCGCCGCCCGCACCGCGGCGCCATATTCGATGCTCTTGTCGGTTAAGCGCGCCAGCACATGTTCCAGCGCGCCGAGAATCCCAACCGTGTCGAGATAGTCGTAGTAGCCGATGTGCGCGATCCGGAAAAGTTGCCCTTTCATCTCTCCCTGGCCGTTAGCAACGACTGCATCGAAACTTTCGCGGAACTCTTTCACGATCTTGCTGGAGTCGACTCCGTCCGGCGCGCAGATGGCAGTCAAAGCCGCAGCCGGAGCCGACGCATAAAGCTTCAGTCCCAGCGCTTTCGCTCCTGCACGCGTCATCTCCGCGCACAGTTCCGCGTTGTTCACAAGTTCTTCGCGCCCCTTGGCGAGATCTCCTTTGCCCATGCCGCGGATAAACTCCAGAGCGGCGCCCAACGCGGCAAACAACGATGTTGCTGGAGTGTAAGCCGTCTCGCCCTTCGCCGCCGACTTCCGCTCCTTCCGCAGATCAAAGTAAAAGCGGGGAGAAGTTGTCGTTTCCATTCGCTTCCACGCCCGCTCGCTCACCGCGCAATATCCCAATCCCGGAGGCATCATCAGCGCCTTCTGCGACCCGCCGATGATCACATCAACTCCCCAGCCATCGACATCGAGATGCGTTGTCCCCAAGCCGGTGATCGCGTCCACCACAAGCAGCGTGTTGTCTCCCGCGGATCGCACGATCTTCGCGATGCCCTGCACGTCGTGCCGCGCTCCCGTGGAACTTTCCGTGGCTTGCACATAAACAACACGCACATCGGATGTGACCCTAGGACGAATCTCATCCAGCGAAAACGTCTGACCATAAGGGACGCTCAAGACGTCTACGTTGCAGCCGAATGCCTTCGCCAGCCCGGTCCAGCGCTCGCCGAATTTCCCGGCGGTCAGCACCAGCACCTTGTCCCCGGGAGATGTCAGGTTCGAAACAGACGCCTCCATCACGCCAGTGCCCGACGAAGCAAGAATCAGCACGTCGTTTTTCGTGCCGATGAATTCCTTCATATCGCTGAGCACGCGTTGAAATAGTGCCTTGAAATCAGCCGTCCGATGATGCGCGGTAAATGCGGCCATAGCAGTCTGTGCCGCGGGCAACAGCGGAGTCGGTCCCGGAGTAAAAAGACGATTCTTATGCAACATAGGCGGAGTCCTTATGAGTGGGAATAGCCTTTTAGTTTATAGGAAGCGACTGCCACGAGCACGATCGGAGAGCTGATGCGGGGACTGCCGCCTCCGCCGTCCGGCGAGCTCAGAGCGCGGAGCGCGGAGAAAATGAAAAAGGCGTCCGAATTTACGGCCGCCTCTTAAGCACTTCGCTTCGATCTATTATTTCCGTCCACCCTTCGACGCCAGAATTTCCGGCTTATCAATCTTCGGCGGCGTCGCGAGCAAATCTTTTGCCTTCGCGAAAAGCGCCTTCGCGATCTCGCCGTTCAGATGCGCGTTGCGTCCATTCTCGTCCGCGAACGTGTCGAAGATCCCATATTTGCCCGGTCCCATCTTGATCGCGTACCAGCTCAGTGTTCCCGGCTCCGCTTCGGCCAACGGCTGCGCCGACTTCAGAAACTCTTCCACTTCTTTTTCTTTTCCCGGCTTTGCTTCCAGCTGCGCCCAAATCGAAAGTTTTCCCATGGTTATATCCTCCAGCCCATCAGATGCGCGCAGGACCCATTTGGATTGAGATGATCAATCGCCAGCTGCTCTAAAAGTTCTGTCAATCCGAGGAGCAAAGCGACGAGGAACCTGCTTTCCTCAATGGTGCCGAGTGCCCCATTTCTCGCGCGGCTTGTGCCCGAGAAATGGGGATTTTGAGTTTCTCCTGTTGGATGCCGTCCCGCCTACTCCGTCTATAATCCCTCCATGCCCCTAGTCGATCAGATCCAGAAAGACATCGTCACCGCCATGAAGGCCAAGGACGAAGCTCGCCTCTCCACCTTGCGTATGGTAAAGAGTGCCCTGCAACTCAAAACCGTCGAGAAGATGTCTCCGCTCGACGACAAGGAATCCCAGGCCGTCCTCTCCACGCTGATCAAGCAGCGCAAGGAATCCGTCGAGCAATTCACCAAGGGTGGGCGCCAGGAGATGGCCGACAAAGAAGCTGCCGAGATCCTCGTGATCGAATCCTATCTCCCGAAAGCCGCCAGCGAAGCTGACATAGTCGCTGGAGTGAAGGCCGCGATCGCCGAAATGGGCGCACCCACGATGAAAGAAATGGGTACCGTCATGAAGAGCGCCATGGCGAAATTCAACGCGGCCAGCATGCGCGTAGACGGCAAGGTAGTCAGCGAAATCGTAAAGCGTGAATTAGCGGGAAAGTAGCGTGCGAAATCAGCGATGGTCGCAAAGCTCAAAGGGAGAGGCGAACTTCTCAGGCTGGAGATCGAGAGCCTCGAGAGAGAACAGAAAACGCTTATCGATGCGATTCCGGGCATCGAAGTCACGCCGAATCAACGGTTGGAGTATCTACGCAACCAACTAAATCTTGAACTCTCCGCCAAACGCCTGGTTATCCTCGCCACTTCGCACAACATTCAGGACAATGGGCATCATCTAAATTCAGAATTTGAGCAGCGGCTTGCGTTCCTGATTAGGATGTTCGCGCCCACGCTCTTGGTGGAGGAATGGGCAGAGGATCGCCCGCCATCGTTCGCATCAGTACTCGCAAAACGCCTCGGACTAGAGTACACAAATATCGGTACTCCAAAGGAGGAACAATTTCGCACTTTCTGTAACGCGCCGATTAACTACCCCGGACACGATGGCTCATTAGGCCGCTGTTCAGGCGCGCCTCAATTTTATGAGTACGGTCCTTTGGATACGCAGGAGAATCGAGAGCTTCGGATGATGCATAACATTGAGAACGAAATGAAGAACCACGCCGTATCCCTATTGGTGCTAGGGCTAGCACACCTTCATTCGATGTCCTCGAAGATCCGACAAGCAAACTTCAATGTCGCCGCCTACTCCTGGATTCCATAGCGACCCAAGAAACTTAAGTTAGTTCGGCACGCCGCCTCACTTATTTCTCTGCAACTCCCGGTACGCCTGGCTCTTCGACACTCCCCGTTCCTTCGCTACCTTTTTCAGTGCCGCCTTCTCGTCGACTTTCTCCTCCGCCATGATCTGCTCAACTCTCTGCCGCACGCTGAGGCGAATGCCCGCGTCCGCCGCTCCCTGAGCTTCGCCTTCCTCCGCCTTCCCAATCAGAAGAGTGATTTCTCCCTTCACCGCGTCGCGTGCCTTCAGATTCTTCAGAACCTCACCGGCGCGTCCTCGCAAAAACTCTTCATGCAGCTTCGTCACTTCACGGGCGACTACGAGATGCCGACCCGAACCCAGCACCTCCACAACATCCTCCAGCGCCTCCACAATCCGGTGCGGAGCCTCATAAAACACCTGCGTCCGCGGAGAACCCTTGATCCCTTCCAGCAACTCTCGACGCTCCCCGCGCTTCGCAGGCAGGAATCCGCTGAAGCGAAACGAATCCGTTGCCAGCCCGCTCGCCACCAGAGCCGACAGAAACGCCGACGCGCCCGGCACCGGCACTACCGGCACCTGATGCCGGATCGCCAGCGCGACCAGCCGGTATCCCGGATCAGAAATTCCCGGCATGCCCGCATCGGTCACCAGCGCCACGCTCGCTCCCTCTTGCATCTCCTTCACCAACCCAGACGACTTCGTCATCTCGTTGTGCTCGTGATAGCTGGTCGTCCGCGTCGCAATCGCAAAATGATTTAGCAGCTTCTGCGTCTGGCGCGTGTCCTCGCACGCAATTACGTCAACTTCTTTCAGCACTCGCAGCGCCCGCAGCGTGATGTCCTCCAAATTCCCAATCGGCGTTCCTACCAGATACAGCGCCGGCCCCGTCGTTCTTCCTTCCATCATGGCCGGAAGTCTACCACCGCTCCGTCATCTCTAAAGTAAAACGCCGGATGAAAGTAGAACGCGGGTGCCTCATTTCCGGACGGTTTTGCCGGAAGTGGGGATTTCGACTTCGATTTCTGACGCACCTCTTGTCACGCTGTAACTTCCGACACGACATTACGCCGAAAATCCCTAACTTGCTGTATCGTGCCACTTCGTGCCCTTCGTGGTTCAAGGGTTTGTTTGAGAGACAATCATGACCCCAGCCGCCTTCCGCAAAATCACGCTCTCACTCCCCGAAACCGAAGAGCGCCAGCACATGAACCACCCCGACTTCCGTGTCGCCGGAAAAATCTTCGCCACGCTCGGCTATCCCGACAAGACTAGAGCCATGGTCAAGCTTTCGCCCGAAGACCAGCACAATTTCTCAAAGGACTACCCTGAGGCCTTCATCCCGGTGAAAGGCGCTTGGGGACGCCGTGGTGCTACCAGCGTGATCCTGAAGTCCGCATCGAAAGACGCTCTGACCAAGGCCATCCATGCCGCCTGGCGAAACACCGCCCCGAAACGTCTGCTAAAATCAAAGTGAAACGAGGAAGTTCCTCACAACCGTCTCAACTCATGCCACTTTACGAATACGAATGTAAGAAGTGCGGTCACCGCTTCGAAAAAATCCAGAAGTTCTCTGACAAGATGGTCACGAAGTGCCCCGAGTGCGGAGGCAAAGTCGAACAGATGATCTCCGCGCCAGCCGTCCAGTTCAAGGGCACTGGCTGGTACGTCACCGACTACGCTAAGAAGGGCTCGTCGGCCGGATCTTCCAGCAGCAGCGATTCCGGGTCCAAAGACAAGTCGGACGACAAGCCTAAGCCCGATAGTTCCTCGAAGGACGCCTCGTCCAAAGACAGCTCGAAGGAAAGCTCCAAGGCCAGCTCCCCCAAGGAAAGTTCGCCGAAAGAAACGACCCGCCGCGGATCAGGCCGGCACAAATAAAAAGGGCCCCGCGCCAAGCGGAGCCCAAAGCTTTTCCTATCCACTATCACTACCCATTGATCACTACTTCAATTCCTTTTCGAAGTGATCCTCAATCATCGAGAACAGATGCACCCGCGCATCTTTCCCGGCGATGCTGTGCGTCTTGTTCGGATAGATCATCAGCCGGAACGGCTTCCCCGCCATGATCAGCGCGTTGATCATCTGAATGCTGTTCTGGAAGTGGACGTTGTCATCGCTCGTGCCGTGCACCAGCAGCAGCGACCCGTGCAGCTTGTCGGCCGATTTCGTAACGTCCGACATCTCGTACCCTTCCTTATCGTCTTTTAGCAGCCCCATGTACCGCTCGGTATAGATCGAGTCGTAGTTCACCTGGTTCGTCACCGGAGCCACAGCCACTCCCGCGCGAAAGCGCTCCGAATGCGTCATCGAGTACAACGTCATCGATCCGCCATTCGACCATCCCCAAATTCCAATCCGGTCCGGATCGAGCTGCGGATACTGTGGCAGCAGTTGATCCAGCGCAGTAAGTTGGTCCTTCAACTCAATCGCCCCGAACTCGTGCCGGATTGCCGTTTGAAATTTGCGATCCCGTCCCGGCGTTCCGCGATTGTCGACCGCGAAAATCGCGAATCCCTTCCGGGCCAGAATTTCATCGAACGCATCCGGTACGCCCTTTCTCACCATCTGCCCCGCGGGACCGCCATAGATATTGATGATCAGCGGAATCTTGCCGTTCGCCGCCCCATCCGGAGGCAGCAGCAACCGCCCGTACAAGAGTGTTCCATCGTCCGCCTTGAACTCCAAATATTCCGGCGCGCGTAATCCGTACTCCGCGATCTCATCCCGCGCCTTCCACACTGGATAACACGCGCCTCCTACTGCGCACAGCGATGTCCGAGGCGCCGCCTGCGGCCCGAAATACATGTGCGAATAATGTTTCCCGTCGTCGCTGAAGGTCGCGAAGTGCTCGCCTTCTTCCGTCGTCAGCGCCTTGAATCCCGACCCGTCGAGCTGCACCGAATACAGGTGCGTCTGCCGCGGATCGTCTTTATTTGCCGCAAAGAACACGCTTCCCGCCGCCTCGTCCACTCCTTCGATTCCCAGAACTTCGTAATCGCCCTGCTCCAATTGCCGCTCCAGCTTGGCGTCCGCGCTCATCGGACTCTGCTGGTTAAAGCTGTAGAGATAGATGTGCATGTTTCCATCGCGCCAGCTTGGCCACAAGAACATCGGCTTCGATTTCAGGAACCGCACTTCGACGTGCTCAAAATCAATCCACGCTCCGGGAGTCGTTTCCGTCAGTACAATTCGCGATTTCCCGGACTTCGCATCCACAAAATACAAATCCAGCTTGTCCTCGGTGCGGTTCAGCACTTCCGCCCAAATCACGCCTTCGCTGACCCATCCAAATCGCGGCACATACGTATCCGCATCGCTGGTCAGCGAGATCCACCGCACTTTCCCTTTATCCGCATCCACGACTCCCAGCTTTACGACCGGATTCGGATCGCCTACCTTCGGATACTTCTCCTGATCCACTGTCGGATGCGTCGGCATCCAGTCCGTGATGGGATACGTCGGCACTTTCGTCTCGTCCATGTGCAGGAACACGATCTCTTTGCTGTCGGGCGACCAGAAATAATTGCTGCGCACGCCCAACTCCTCCGCGTACACCCAGTCGATGTCGCCGTTGAAAAGGTCGTCGCCCTGATCCTTCGTCAGCGCCTTTTCCTCGCTGCCGCCAATCGGGTGAACATAGAGATTGTGCTTGCGCGTATAAGCCACGTGCTTGCCGTCCGGAGAAAACTTCGGATCTCCGCTCGGATCGCTCGCCGACGTAAACGCCACCGCCGTCTCGGTCCCCAGATCGTAGAGCCATAACTGCCCCTGCGAATCGAAGATCAGATGCTTCGAATCCGGCGCCCACAGGTATGCGGCCACGTGATATCGCGTCAGCCGCTCCTTCTCGCGCTCGTTCTTCACCTTGTCCACATTCGGATCGAGCCTCGCCAATTTCTCGGCGCTCACCAGCACCTTCTTCTCGCCAGTGGCGGCGTCCACATACCACAAGTCACCCTTCTCTCCTTTTTCATCGCGCTGCACAAACGAAAGCTTCGTTCCGTCCGGACTCCACTCCATCGTCTCCGGACCTCTCCCGCCCAGTCCTCCCGGCTGAAACAGCGACTCAATCGTCAGCGGCTTTGTCGGAGCATTTTGCGCCTCGATGGCATTCGGAGTGAGAAATGCAAGTACGGCAAGCAGGGCGAAGCAGGGCAATACAGAGAATTGTCTTTTCACGAACCGACCTCTCGGGAGAGTTGTTAAACAGCAGAACCCACAGGCGAACGGAAAGTGTACACCCCGCAAGGCCCCACCTGCACGGCGTAGGTCGCCCT
The DNA here is from genome assembly GCA_963793945.1 of uncultured Acidobacteriota bacterium. Lineage (GTDB taxonomy): Bacteria > Acidobacteriota > Terriglobia > Terriglobales > Acidobacteriaceae > Sulfotelmatobacter. The sequence continues at coordinate 72,848 of CAWCCE010000021.1, forward strand.
ACAAATCTAGGCGTGACAAAGTTTCCTCTGTGAGACCCCGTGTCCCCCGTGGTGAGAGTTTTGTTTCCTCGACCCGCAAAACCCGCATAAATTCGCGCTCCTTCGCGTGCTAGAATCAAAGACAGCCGGATGCTTCCAGAAATAGAAAACCTCCTGAAGCTTCAAGACACGGACAAGGAAATCCGCCGTCTGCAGGACGAAGTCGCTGAATTTCCCAAGCGCGTCGCCGCGATCGAACAAAAGCTCGCTGGCACCAAAGCGCAGCTCGAAAAAGCCCAGGCCGCCGTCAAGGCCGACGAAGCCGCCCGCCGCAAGTTCGACACCAATATCACCGAGCTTCGCACCAAGATTTCCAAGTACCGCGACCAATCCCTCGACGTAAAGACCAACGAGCAATACAAGGCTCTGCTTCACGAGATTCAGTTCGCCGAGAAGGAAATCACCGCCAACGAGGACAAGATTCTCGAGCTGATGGTCAACGCCGAAGTGCGCGATAAAGAAGTCAAAGCCGCCCAGGCCACGCTGAAAGCCGAAACCGCGGAAATCGAGAAGGAAAAAGAAGAGGCCCGCCAGCGCACCGCCGAAGACGAAAAGTTGCTCGCCGAATGGCGCGCCAAGCGCGACGAGCTTCGCAAGGGCGTTGGAGAAGACCTGTTACGCCACTTCGAACGCGTCTCGAAGTTCCGCGGCAGCGGCATCGCCGAAGTTCGCGACCAGAAATGTATGGCCTGCCGCGTCATGCTCCGCCCTCAGACCTACAACGAAGTTCGCTCCGGCAACCAAACGATCGTCTGTGACTCCTGCCAGCGCATCCTTTATTTCGATCCGACCAAAGAGCTCCTCGACCAGAAGCCTTCAACCACGCGTCCCAAACGCCATCATCCCAAAATCGACGCGCCCCAGGCCTGGTATTACCGTGCAGAATTCAACGAGATTGGCGAAGTTTTCCTCTGCCTGACCACTTCGCGCAGCCGGTCCAGCCGTCGCGTTTACGACGTTCATACGGGACGTCTGATCGGCGACATCCTCATTCGCGAAGGTGACTACCGTCAGGCCTTTCCCGAGGACATCACCGGAGCCATGCGCCTGAACGGCCTCTGGACCGAAGACGAACTCGACAACTTCGGCACGGAACTCCCCATGGTCGCGCTCGATTCACTCCGATCCGATCTGGATCTCGCCCGCCACGAAGCGACGACAGGATCGCACGCGAAACAAGCAGCAGCCCCCACTCCCACCGAACAAGCCGCCAGCTAATTCAGACTGTATAGCGGCAGACGCATTCGTCGCCCGCGAAGCGAGATGGCTTGCCATTCTGAGCGATATGAGAGCCCGTTTCGACCTTTCCAATTCTATGACCGCGACTTGACAGCTGCGTTGATCTGTGACAACCTCGCGTCGCATAAGCGACCTTCCCCCGCACCTCCTCCTGCTCGGCTGTGCTTTTCCTTGGATAAACAGAATGCGGTTCCAAGTCGACTAGGGCCCCTAGATTTTCGCAGCCACGATGCTGCGCGAAAGGCGGTTACTCCTATGGCAAGTTCTGCGAACAGGAGTGCAAGCGGGTCCAGGAAACAATTGAATCCACGAGTTGACAAGATGATCGCGGCCTACGCAACGGCGGCAAGCGCCGTCGGAGTTACGCTCCTAGCAACTGCCCCAACCGCGGAGGCCGAGATTATTTACAGCAAGGCCCACGTGACGATCGGGGACACTGAACGCTACCATCTGGATCTCAATCACGACGGGATTGGCGATTTCAGCATTGGTTTTTGTTCCTGTAGACCGCATGGCACCGCGCTCACCGTGGCACGCGGGCGCAGTGCGGGTAACATGATCATCGAGCAGACCAACGGCCACGGCCGATACTCGGCTGGAGCTTTGAACGCTGGCGCCCCCATTGGCCCTAAACAGGCGTTCACGACTTATTCCGCACAAATGGTTTCTACCGGATCGTACGGCTCCGGCCCGTACTCCAATGGGCCTTGGGCGAACGTCTCCGACCATTATTTAGGGCTGAAATTCATGATCAGCGGCGAAGTCCACTACGGCTGGGCGCGGATGACGGTAGGCAAGCGCTTTGACCACGTTCTTCTTACCGGATATGCGTACGAGACCATCCCGAACAAACCGCTGAAGGCTGGCCAGACTTCCGAAACGCCCGACGCCGACGAAACAGAGAGTCCAATCTCGTGGTCTCATCCGGCACAAGGACCCAGCTTAGGGATGCTGGCACGTGGTCAGGATGCGCTAGAGATTTGGCGAAAAAAGGAAGAAGTTGGCTGAGAGTCGTTTGCTCTCCCGGCTACGGTACGGGACGTCAGGCGTTACCATGTCCCCATGCCAGAAGCGCGAGTGACCCCAGCTCTCCCCAAAATCAAGCTCTCCCCCCGCGGCGCTACGCGCCTGAAGTCCGGACACGTCTGGGTCTACAAATCCGATCTTCTTGGAGCCGACGACGTCGCTCCCGGCGCTCTCGTCACCCTGACCGACCAGCGCGGTAAGCCGCTCGGCACAGCCCTCTACTCCAGTTCGTCTCAGATCGCGATCCGGATGATCTCGCACCAACCTGTCGATGATCTCCCCGCACTTCTGCGTCAACGCGTCGCCGATGCAATCTCCTATCGGGAAAAATTCGTCCGTGATACTAACGCGTACCGCGTGATCTTCAGCGAGGCCGATCAAATCCCCGGCCTCATCGTTGATCGCTACAACGACATCCTTTCAGTCCAGATTCTGACCCAGGCAATGGACGCCAGCCTCGTCCGCGAAACGGTCATCGCTCAGTTGGTTGAAGGGCTTCATCCCGCCTCGATCATCGAACGTGTAGATCTTCGCGTTCGCGAGCTCGAGACACTTCCACCTCGTCCCTCCGGCCTTATCGCCGGGGACAAGACATCCACCATTTTCACCATGAACGGCGTCCACTTTCACTTCGATTCCCTCGAAGGCCAGAAGACTGGAGCCTTCCTTGACCAGCGCGAGAACTACGCCGCCGCCGCACAGTATGCGAAGGGCGACGCGCTCGACGTCTTCTGCTACCAGGGAGGCTTTGCGCTTCACCTCGCCCGAGTCTGCGATCAGGTCACCGGTGTCGACAGCTCACGCCCCGCGCTCGAAGTGGCCGATCAGAATGCCTCTCTGAATAAAGCGTCAGGAGGTAAGGAGATCGAATGGATCGAGGCCAACGCCTTCGACCTCCTCAAAGACTATTCGGCTTCCGACCGCCGCTACGACACCATCGTCCTCGATCCGCCTGCCTTCGCGAAATCCAAGCGCGACCTCGACGCCGCCATCCGTGGCTACAAGGAACTCAACCTCCGCGCCCTCAAGATGCTCCGCCCCGGCGGAATCCTCGTGACCTGCTCCTGTTCCTACCACGTAACCCAGTCCGACTTCCTCGAAATGCTCGGCAGCGCCGCCGTTGACTCTCATCGCACACTTCGGTTGATCGAGGTTCGTGGCCAGGCAAAAGACCATCCTATCCTGCTGAATGTCCCAGAAACGTCCTACCTAAAGTGCGTTCTAGCGTATGTAAATGAATGAAAATAAGCATGATTTATAACTTGACAGTGTTAGGCTCAAGTTTTATGCTTCCTTTACGCTAAGTATGCGTCTAATGAAGTGTAAGCCGCAGCTCGAATAGCCGTCGGCTCTAAGTTCAACATATTTCGAAGGAGGATTTACCCATGACCGTATTAACCCGTTTCGAACCTTTTCGTGAATTCGCCACCCTGCAGGACCGCATCAATCGCGTGTTCCGCGATTCCTACAGCGGCTCCTCCCAGGATGATTCCCTCACCACCTCGAGCTTTGCCCCCGCTGTAGACGTCTACGAAGACGAGCACAAGGTCACTCTGAAGATCGAAGTGCCCGGAATCGAAGAGAAAGACATCGACGTGCGCGTGGAAAACAACACCCTCACCGTGCACGGCGAGCGCAAGATCGAGAAGGAAGAGAAAGAAGAGAACTACCGCCGCGTGGAGCGTCAGTACGGCAGCTTCACTCGCAGCTTCACTCTGCCCCAGACCGTGGACACCGAGAACGTCTCGGCGACCTACGACAAGGGGGTGTTGAAGATCAGCCTGCCCAAGAAGGCCGAAGCCAAGCCGAAGCAGATCAAGGTTCAGGTCGGTTCCGCCGCCCCAACCGAGAAGACGCTCGAAGGCAAAGGCCCCAGCAAAGCCGCGTAATTGTGGAAGAGCGGCGCTTTAGCCCCTGTGGTGCACGGGAGGTGGCAGAGGTGACCGCCTCCCGTAACTTTTTTACCGGCGAAATTTCGGAATCGACTAATTTGAACCCGCGAGCAACAATCGGACAATCAAATTACTCGATTACTAGATTTCCCAATCACTGAATTGAGGTTTTCCAATGGCTATCCGTTGGGACAAATTTACTGTCAAAGCGCAAGAAGCCGTTCAGCGCGCGAACGAGCTCGCCGCTGAGCACGGCAATCCCGAGCTGCAACCGATCCATTTGCTGGCGGCTTTGCTCGAAGACAAAGAAGGCATCGTTCCGCCGGTGCTTGAAAAGATCGGCATCGGCCCACAAGCCGTCCTGAGCGACGTCTATCGCGAACTCGAGAAGCTGCCGAAGGTCTCCGGCCAGACGAATCAAGCTACGCTCTCCTCCGAAGCCAACAGCCTGCTCGAGCAAGCTTTCAAAGAGGCTTCCAATTTCAAGGACGAGTACGTCTCCACCGAGCATTTGCTGCTCGCCATCACCCATCTGAAGCGCGACGCGGCGCAGCAGATCCTCGCTCGCCACGGCGCGACCTATGACGCCATCCTCAAAGCACTCACGGTCGTTCGCGGCTCGCAGAAAGTGACCGACCAGAATCCCGAGGCCAAGTACCAGGCGCTGGACAAGTATGCGCGCGACCTGACTGAACAGGCGCGTCGTGGCAAGCTTGATCCCGTCATCGGACGCGACGAAGAAATCCGCCGCGTTGTCCAGGTTCTTTCTCGCCGCACGAAAAACAATCCCGTGCTGATCGGCGAGCCCGGCGTCGGCAAGACCGCCATCGTGGAAGGCCTGGCGCAGCGCATTATCTCGGGCGACGTGCCCGAAGTTCTGAAGAACAAGCGCGTGGTCGCGCTCGATCTGGGCTCAATGCTCGCCGGAGCCAAATACCGCGGCGAGTTCGAAGACCGCCTGAAAGCCGTTCTGAAAGAAATCGAGGACTCGCAGGGTCAGGTCATCCTGTTCATCGACGAGCTCCACACACTCGTCGGAGCCGGAGCTGCCGAAGGCGCGATCGACGCTTCGAACATGTTGAAGCCCGCTCTCGCTCGCGGAGAACTCCGCGCCGTCGGCGCCACCACGCTGAACGAGTACCGCAAGTACATCGAAAAAGATACTGCGCTCGAGCGGCGCTTCCAGATCGTCTTCGTCGGCGAACCCAATGTCGAAGACACGATCTCGATTCTTCGCGGCCTCAAAGAGAAGTACGAAGTGCATCACGGCGTGCGGATCAAAGATTCGGCGATCGTTGCGGCGGCCACGCTCTCGCATCGCTACATCTCTGATCGCTTCCTGCCGGACAAGGCCATCGATCTCATCGACGAAGCGGCCGCATCGCTGCGCATCCAGATCGACTCCTTGCCGACTGACATCGACCAGCTCGAACGTAAAGCCACGCAGCTCGAAATCGAAAAGCAGGCTTTGAAGAAGGAAGATGATTCGAACTCACGCGATCGGCTCGCGGTCATCGAAAAAGAGCTTGCCGAGATTCGCGAGAAGTCCAATACGCTCAAAGCGAACTGGAAGAAAGAAAAGGATCTCATTGCCCGCCAGCGCGCGCTCAAAGAACAGATTGAGAAGCTGAAGACCGAAGAGCAATCGGAGCTGCGCAAAGGGAATAACGAGCGCGTCGCCGAAATCCGCTACGGCAAGATTCCGCAAGCCGAGCAGGAACTTGCCAAGCTCACCAAGCAAATGGAGAGCCAGGGCAAGCAGCGCATGCTTAAGGAAGAAGTCGACGAAGAAGACGTCGCGCGCATCGTCTCCAAGTGGACCGGAATTCCCGTCTCGAAGATGCTCGAAGGCGAAGTGAAGAAGCTGGTCACGATGGAAGAACGTCTGCGCCAGCGCGTCATCGGACAAGATCCGGCGCTGGAACGTGTGGCAAATGCCATTCGCCGCTCGCGCGCAGGTCTCAGTGATCCCAAACGCCCGATCGGATCCTTCATCTTCCTCGGACCAACCGGTGTCGGAAAAACCGAACTCGCACGCGCGCTCGCCGAATTCTTATTCGACGACGAGCACGCGCTTCTTCGCATTGACATGTCCGAGTATATGGAGAAGCACTCCGTGTCTCGCCTGATCGGCGCGCCTCCGGGATACGTCGGTTATGAAGAAGGTGGACAGCTCACCGAGCAAGTCCGTCGTCGACCCTACGCGGTCGTGCTCTTCGACGAAATCGAAAAAGCGCATCCGGATGTGTTCAACGTCCTGCTGCAGATGATGGACGACGGTCGGCTCACCGACGGCAAAGGCCGCGTGGTCGACTTCAAGAACACAATCATCATCATGACGTCGAACATCGGCTCGCAGCTGTTGCAGGCGGACGGCATTCATTCCGATGCGGAATTCGAGCAGGCTTCTCTGCAAGTGCAGAATCTATTGCACTCGCACTTCAAACCTGAGTTCCTGAATCGCGTCGACGATATCATCGTCTTCCGTCCGCTGGGCAAGGAACAGCTGGTCAAGATCATCGAGCTTCGCCTCGAAGACGTTCGCCGCTTGCTAGCGGATCGCAAGATCTCGCTCGAGCTGACGGATGCGGCCAAGGACCTGATGTTCACGCAGGGCTACGATCCGAACTTCGGAGCGCGTCCGCTGAAGCGTGCAATCCAGAAGCTGATCCAGGATCCGCTCGCGCTGAAGATCCTCGACGGAGAAGTCCTGCACGGAGATCACGTAGTGGTCGATGCGGATAAAAAATCAGGCAAGATGACCTTCGCCGTCAGCAAGCGCGTGGGAGAGAAAGAACCGGCAAAAGCGAAACGCTAAAAGAGCGCCACGGATTTCGCGGATATTAACGGATCACAGGCAAAGCAATCGATTGATCCGTGTGAATCCGCGTAAATCCGGGGCTAAGATTTCTCCGCGAAGCTGTCCACTACGCTCGGCGCTTGCGACAAGTACCATGCCAAAGCCACGCGCAGAGCGATCTGGAATCCGTACCAGAACACTGGAATGCCAAGTTCCGCCATCGAGATCTTCGGCACTAACCATCCGATGCCGATGGCCATCACGATCATCGCGGCCCAACGCGACCATTTCTGCAGGCGAAACAATCCCCATCCAATCAGCGCATAGACAGCGCCGATCAGCAGAGCCATGAAAGGACCGGAGAGTTCCAGTCCGTACATGAACTGCTTTCCGGCCATGAGCGAGAGTGTTCCAGGCGAGATGAGTTGAACCGCGCCGACAATCCATAGATAGAGACCAGCCGCGCCGAACAATATCGCGATGATCGTGACGCCTGTCGGACGCTGCATGCGAGGATGAGAGTAACAAAAACAAAGCCACGGATCTCACGGATTTCCGCGGATGAACAGATACTTAAAGATCGATCCGCGAAAATTCGCGTGAATCCGCGGCTAAGAGGTTGACTATGCGAGATCGAACAGCAGCACTTCGGCGTTGTCCGTGCCTTTGATCGTGAGCTTGCTCTCGTCGCTGATCGCCGCGCCATCGCCTTGGCCCAGTTTCTTGCCGTTCAGCTCGACGGAACCGCGGGCGATCTGCACCCAAGCGTGACGTCCGGAGGCCAGCTCATGCGTCACTTCTTCTCCTGCCTTCAGCAGCGAGACATACAATTTCGCGTCTTGATTGATCTTCACTGATCCATCGGCCGCTTCGCGTGACGCGATGAGGCGCAGTTTCCCGCGCTTCTCCGCCTCGGGAAACGCCTTCTGCTCATAGCTCGGCACAAGCGCGGCGCGTTCCGGCTGAATCCATATTTGCAGCAAATGGACCGCGTCGGTCTGCGAGGGATTGAACTCGCTGTGGCGTATACCGCTGCCTGCAGTCATGCGCTGTCCATCTCCGGGAAGAATCACCGAGCCGGTTCCGAGGCTGTCTTTGTGTTCGAGCTTGCCTTCAAGAACATACGTGATGATTTCCATGTCGCGATGCGGATGCGTTGGAAATCCGTTGTTGGGCGCGACCCAATCTTCATTGATGACGCGCAGCGAGCGAAATCCCATCCACTTGGGATCCCAATAGTCGGCAAAGCTGAAGGTGTGCTGCGTCTTGAGCCAGCCGTGATTTCCACCGCCGCGTTCGGCGCTGGGACGAATCTGAATCATGGTCGTTTCTCTTTCCACTGCTAGTAATTGACTGATAAACATTAGATGCGCGAGGGATGCAGGAAGGACCGAACGCGAAAACTGCAAAAAATTTAGAAGTTCGGCTGAAATCGCAGTGCCGAAATGGGAAGGTCGGGTGGTTTGAACCCCACCCCCCCTCCCCCACCCCCTCTGGAAAGCCGCGATTGGCGCGAGTTCTGCAAAATGTGTCTGCAAAATCCTGAGTTACAAGAGGTTAGAGGTCAAAATCTTGAAAATAAAGAGCTTGGCTCCCCGAGTTCCGTGAGAGCCACGGCGTCGCCGGTACGCAGGATGGCATGGGTCTCCGAAACGGCGCAAGGTCACATGTCACACAGTCCTCCCTTTGCCTGTGGAAAGCCTCTTAACTTCTTTGCTACTGATGCACGCGGATCTTCGCGGATCAAAACTTCAAGAATTCTTGTCTAGATCCGCGGGATCCGCGTCAATCCGCGGCCAAGAAGTTCGCGTATGGCACACTGAACTTATGCATCGGCTTACGCTTGGCGAGTTTGAACTCAGTGTTTTTTCGGATGGAACCTATCCTCTCGATGGCGGCGCGTTTTTCGGCGTCATCCCGAAAGTGATGTGGTCGCGGAAAATGGCGGCCGACGACAAGAACTGCATTACGTCGGGACTGAACTCGCTGCTCGTCCGCACCGGGAAAGAAACGGTCTTGATCGAAACCGGCATCGGCAACAAGCTCCCCGATCGCATGGTGAAGTTTTACGGCCAACCGGCGAAGCTGCTCGAAAATCTCGGGGCCGCGGGAATCGCGCCCGACGACATCGACATTGTGATCAATTCGCATCTGCATTTCGATCACTGCGGCTGGAACACCATGCGGGACAAGAACGGCAAGATTGTGCCGACGTTTCCGCGCGCGAAATATTACGCACCCGAGGGCGAGTGGCAATATGCACGCAAGCCGAGTGAGCGCGACTCCATCAGTTTTCTGCCGGACAATTACGATCCGCTGGTCGCGAGCGGGCAAATGACTTTGCTGAAAGATGGTGATGAAGTCGTGCCCGGAATTTCGGTGAAGACTTTCCGCGGGCACACCGCGCACATGCAGGGGATCATTATTCGAGGAAGTCAAAATCCCCACTTCCGGCAAAACCGAACGGAAATGGGGCACCCTCCGGACTCAACCCAGGTTCCTACGGCTTGCTATATCTCCGACCTGATGCCAACGACGGCGCATATCGATCTCACGTGGGGTATGGGGTTCGATCTGTATCCGCTGGACACGATCGAGAGCAAGAAGCAGTACTACGCGCGTGCACTCCCGGAAAAGTGGCTGACAGTTTTCACACACGATCCGAAGACGCCGTGGGCGTATGTCGAGCGGGACGAGTTAGGAAAGATGGTGGCGAAGGCAGCATCAGATAACTGAATTACAGTTCCGGCTCGTCATATCCGCCAGACGATTCCAATCGCTCCTGGAGCTTCTGAAAAGAAACGTAAAGATTCGGCGCGTCTTTGTAATTTTCGGTGCAGTCGTGTGTCGCGCATGCTACAAAAAGCCAATTTCAGCAACTGAGACGGGCGCGGCGGCATCTTGAAAGTGTCGCATCGTTATCGCAAAGCGCCGGTGCATCCGGCGGCTTTGCAGAAAATCCAAAGCGAGGTTACTCATGAAGCGATTGGCAATAGTCGGAGGGATCTGTGCCTCCTTTCTTCTGGGAGCGGCGATGACCGCGGTGGCCCAGGACGAACACAGGGACGAAAAACAGGACGAGCATCACGAGGCCAAGCAGGAAGAGCATCACGACGAAGCGCGGCACGATGAGCATGCGCGCCGGATCGATGACGCGCACTTCCGTCAGCACTTCGGACACGATCATCATTTCGCCATCCGGCACGTGACGATTGTGGGAGGCCGGCCTCATTTCGCATACGGCGGCTACAACTTTGAAATCGCGCAACCGTGGCCCGGCGGATGGTCCTACAACGACAACTGCTACATCGACTTTGTCGATGGCGGATATTTTCTCTTTGACTTGAGGCATCCGGGAGTGCGGGTCGCCGTGACGGTGCTTTAAGGGAGCTCTGAGTTCCTAGGGGCGCGGGCCGCGGTTGCGGTTCGCGCCCGTTATTTTTGTGACTGATTTTTTCGGATTGATCAGACTTCAGGGGCGAGCACAGCCGCTGTAGCACAGAGTCGGGCTTCGAAGAAGTCTTCCACGCGGCTGAGGATGTCTGGCGCGTTTTTCGATTCGTAAATCGCTTTGCGCAAGCCCGCACCACCCGGAACTCCGTGAGTGAACCAGCTCGCGAATTGCTTCATCTTGCCAACTGCGTCCGGGAGCTCTTCTTCGATCAGCATGCGGAAGTAAGTGCGGATCATCTGGTAGCGGTCGGCTTCAGAAGGATGATCGTAGGAATTTGTGGGGACAGCCGCCCTCGGCTGTCCGTCGGGCCGTAGGCCCGATTGATGCGCATCGAATGTACTGCCGTCATTGAAACCAGTCGAGCTGTGCTCGACCGGACGGCCGATGGCGGCCGTCCCCACAAAATCATTCTTCATCGCCCCGCAGTATTGTTCGATTTGGCGGAAGATCCACGGATTCGACGGCGCCATGCGGCCGATCATGACTGCATCGCATCCGGTTCGCGTGACCATGGCGCATGCGTCTTCCGGCGTACGAACATCTCCGTTGCCGATCACCGGAATCTTCACCGTATCCTTGATGGCGGCAATCCATTCCCAGCGAGCCTGCCCGCTGTAGCCCATCTCGCGAGTGCGGGCATGCAGGGCGACCGCAGCCAGGCCGCAATCTTCGGCCATACGAGCCAGTTCAACGCAAACGATTTCTTCGTCGTTCCATCCGGCGCGGAATTTTACGGTGAAGGGAATCTTCACGGCTGCACGCACCGCTTCGAAAATCCTTCCAATCGCGGGCAGATCGCGCAGCAGGCCCGAGCCTCCGTTGCACTTTACGACTTTCTTTGCGGGGCATCCCAGGTTCAGGTCGACCAGGTCGAAACCGAATCCTTCGACCATCTTCGCTGCTTCGGCCATCACGTAAGGATCGCTCCCGAAAAGCTGAGCCGAGATCGGATGCTCGTCTTCGTAGAAATGGAGATAGCGCTTGGCCTTCTGGTCTTTCTTGCGGAGAACGCCGTCGGCCGAGGTGAACTCGGTCATGATGAGGCCGCATCCGCCAAGATTGCGGATGAATCGGCGGAAGACCGTGTCAGTGACGCCTGCCATGGGCGCGAGGACCGTGGCGGGAGAGATCGTGACAGTACCGATCTTCAGCGTCGCGGGCACAATTCGAGGGGCGAGGCTGTCCCCCACCGCTGGCGCGGGAGACACCTGCGAGCCCGAATTGTCCCAGAACTTGCGCATGCGTTTGAAAGACTTTCACCAGAGGGCACCGGCGAACACAAGGTAACCCCCGGCTATGCCCACTTCAATTTCACTATTCTAGACTGCCGCTCAAACGAAAGCCCCCGCTTTCGCAGGGGCTGAATTCTTTGAGCTATCCGCGCAAACCCGTGTAAATCCGTGGCGAAGAAGTTAGCTCTTGGCCGGAGTCGCTGGGGTAGCGTCTTTCTTGGCATACTTGCGGCGGAAGCGCTCGACGCGGCCGGCGGTGTCCATCAGCTTCTGCTTGCCGGTGAAGAACGGATGGCAAGCCGAGCAAATTTCTACGCCGATGTCGCCCTTATGGGTCGATCGGGTCGTGAACGTGCTGCCACAGGCGCAATGCACGCGCACTTCGTTATAGGACGGATGAATAGCTGCTTTCATAGGGATTCCAACCTCGATTCAGAGTATTAGATTCTACAGGATATCCACAGGATTCGGCAAACGGAGAGCGGCGAGTCGCGAGCCCTGAGCGGCGAGCCAAAATCGCACATTCGTCGCTGCATTCAAGGCGCATATAGCCTCCTATCAACGACTTATGAGTTGCGCACATCGCTTCATCGACTCGTCACAGCTTGCGGCTCACCGCTCATTGCTCTCATTCAAAACCGAAACAGGTAGCTGACTTTCACGAAAAACTGCCGGCTGTCGTTCAGATATCCCTTAGCCGTGTTGGTCACACCGCCTGGTAGGGGCGGAGTTCCCGGAACGACGTTGAGATTCTGCAGGTCGCTGTTGTAGCCGACATAAATCGCAGTCCCTGGATGGACGAGGTACGTAAGCAGAAAGTCGGCGTTGAACTCCTTCTGGGTCGGCAGGTACGTATAAGGAGATCCGACGCCCGGAGTTCCGGCAAGCAGGTCGTTGTATTGCAGAATCAGACGCACAGACAGCTGCGGGGTGAATTGCCAGTTCCACTTGCTGCGCAGGATGTGGTCGTTGAAGATGCCGTGTCCGGCACCGGGGAACTCGCCTTGCTCGAAAAGGAATGTGCTATTGGTCGTGCGCAGCCGGTCGAAGAGGTACGTGTTCTCGATCTTCAGGGGCTTCATCGGACGCAGAGTCAGCGAGGCCGTCGCACTATCCTGCCGGGCAAGGAACGGCAAGTTGTAGGGCGTGGGGGCGGCCGGCGGAGTGTCAGGCTCGGCCACAAAATTGGTGCCATCGCCCCAGTAGTAGCTGGCGTTGAGAGTCGCCCAACTGAGGTAGCCGGTCTGAAACGTGGCTCCGCTCTCGTGCTCGTGATAGTCCTGATTTCCCACAGCCCCCGGCGAGCAATACACCGAGAAGCCGTAGTAACAGAAATCTTGAGGACGGAGCCGCTCGCGGAATTCCTGGTAGGGCTTGAGGATAATTATCGTCTGTCCTCGACCGCGAACAATGAAATAGGGCTGGTAGTAGGTGTCGAGGCGGAGGCCGGTGTGGTCGAAATCGTACCGCACCAAGACTGACGGACCCCAGCTCAGAATCCATCCTTTTCGCGGGCGGAAGCGGTAATGAAAGTCCTGCACGGTCTCACGGATGTCGACCCGATTGATGAAGCCCGGAATCGAAACGAATCCGGGGGTGATGTCGTTGTAAAGGCCCTCATAGATGAAATGCAGGCCGTCGTGCCTCAGATCGAGCTTCTCCGCAGGTCCGGCATAGTAGTTTCCGTTGCCGTGATTGCCAGAGCTGAAGGGGTACAGGTTGGCCTCGCACTTGAGATTCAGGTTGCTGGAAGTGGCGACGGCCTGGCCATCGAGGCTCCAGGTCGAATTGAGTTTCAGCCGTGTGTCAACGCCGCCCACGCGGTTGTACTCGCCGGTCGTAGGACACTCCCAATCCGTATATAACGCTCCGACGCTAGATTCCTTAGCGATGTCGCGGCTGGCGCGGGCGACAGTGAAATACGAACGCATGCCCGAAAGCGGGCTGAAATCTGGGACCGCAAGCCCGGGGCTTCGGTCATCGGTCGCCAACAGTCCGATGGAGTACGGCCCGTCCTTACCCGTCAGGCGAATGCCGGCCGATGGATCGCCAATGCTGCGCGTGAAAAGCAAATCCATCGGCGTGCGAAAGAAGTCCTCATTCTCGAGAAAGAACGGGCGCTTCTCAGGGAAATAGACGGCATAACGCTGGTTGACGGTGATTTGTGGATCTTCTGACTCGACCTGGCTGAAGTCAGGGTTCGCCGTCGCGTCGACCGTGAAATGGTCGTGGATGACAAATTTGGCGTCCATCCCCGGCTGGCCTTGCACGTCGGCATGCTGAAAATAAGGACTGGTGGGGTCGCGCGTATCGAGCGCTCGAAATCCTCTCAGCAAACCGTAGGGAATTAACTCGATGTCGTGCCCTGGTGAGATGCCTTCGAGACCGGTCAGAGTCGCAGCTTGACCGAGCCGGCCTTGGATCCTGCGCGTGATGGGCGGCCAAAACGTATCTTCGCCTTTCCTCGCAATGCCGCGATACAGGATGACGCCCCACTCCTGCAGATTAGCAGCTGAAAAACGCAAGCTCTTGAAAGGGATTGCCATCAACACGACGAATCCCTGGTTGGTCAGCTTGCCGCGTGAATCCCACACCGTGTCGAACGAAGTGTCGAAGTTTCCACTGATTTCGTCGCGTGCGGCTTCGGTCCAGATGGCGTCCCATTGCACGCCCAGCGGCGTCGTCTGGAAGGCGTAGGCACGGCGCCGGTCGTGAAAAGTGTCGAGCATGATCTCGACGTTGTCGTCGTCGTGGATGTCTTCGCGGCGCGACATGCGGCCCCGCACTTTCGTCGGATCGTCGAAGCACACAAACGCAACGTACAGATTTTTCTGGTCGTAGCCGAGGTAGGCTTCGGTGGGCTCTGTGACGGCCTCGCCATCATGCGGCGTTCGTTGCGTGAATCCCGTGACCTTCGCCATCTGGAGCGCGGTTTCTCCCCGCGGCTTCATGGTCAGGAAGTCTTCGAGCGAAGGCGCGTGCTGCAGTCGAGGAATGTGCAGCGTGGGCGGAGCGATGGCCGGCTTCGGCGCCGGCTGCACCTCAGGATTCTTGATGGCCGGCTCAGGTTCCTGCGCCGCAGGCGACGGATACTGCGCGGAAGGCGCAACCACCGGTGGAGGAGTTTTCTGAGGCGACTGAGGATTCTGGGGCCCAGTGGCCGATTGGGGTGGAGCGGAGTTCTGCGAAGGAGTGCTCGAATCCTGAGTCTGGGCAAAGGACGGCGGAACGGAAATGACGATCGCCCCGCAAACTGCAGCCAGGACGGCCAGCTTGCTCAACGGACAGATTTTTGGACTACCCAATGGACGCAAGCGAAAAAATCCCCTGCTCTCCGACCCCCTATTTCGGAGAATTCGCCAAGATACACCATTGCGGCTCCACTGAACAGAAAAAGAGTGTTTTGTGGGGAATGACGGGATCTAAGTCTGCCCCTGTGAACCGAAGGCCCCGCCATGCTGAGAACGCACTAGAAGAGCGTGCTCTGCCGCCGGTGTGGCGTGATTCCGAAATGATCGTAGGCGAGCTGGGTGGCCACGCGGCCGCGTTGGGTGCGGTCGAGAAAGCCGATCTGCATCAGGAATGGCTCGTAGATTTCTTCGATGGCGTCGGGCTCTTCCGCCAGCACCGCGGCGAGCGTATTCACGCCGACGGGGCCACCCTGGTACTTCTCAATGATCGTTAGAAGAAGCCGGCGGTCGACTTCATCGAAGCCATATTGATCGACTTCGAGCATCTCAAGGGCAGCCTTTGCGGTCGCCTCATCGATCTTACCCGCGCCCCGCACTTGCGCATAATCACGAACGCGCCGCAGCAACCGGTTAGCGATTCTGGGTGTACCCCTGCAACGGCTGGCAATCTCTTTCGCGCCCGCCTCATCAACCTCAACCCCAAGAATCTCCGCCGAGCGTTCGACAATAACCTTCAGATCTTCGGTTGTATAGAACTCGAGCCGCAGCACAATTCCGAAGCGCGAGCGCAAGGGAGCGGAAATCAATCCTGCCCGGGTGGTTGCTCCGACGAAAGTAAACGGCCGCACTTCCAGCGTATGGGTACGCGCCGACGGACCTTGCCCGATGATGATGTCGAGCTTGTAGTCCTCGAGCGCGGAGTAGAGCAGCTCTTCGAGCACGGGCTGTAGGCGGTGGATCTCGTCGATGAACAGGACCTGCTTGTCCTGCAGATTAGTAATGATCGCCGTGAGATCGCCCTTGA
Organism: uncultured Acidobacteriota bacterium; assembly: GCA_963793945.1. Classification (GTDB taxonomy): domain Bacteria; phylum Acidobacteriota; class Terriglobia; order Terriglobales; family Acidobacteriaceae; genus Sulfotelmatobacter. The sequence goes on from CAWCCE010000021.1 coordinate 88,745, forward strand.
TCTGCAGCAAGGGCGCGGCTGTCGGCTGAAAATGCACGCCGAGTTCGTTGGCGATGATGTTGGCGAGTGTCGTCTTACCCAGTCCCGGAGGCCCATAGAGAAGGACGTGGTCCATGGCCTCGCCGCGCGATTTTGCAGCCTCGATCGCGACCTGCAGATTCTCTTTCAGCTTTTTCTGGCCGATGAATTCTCGAAGCAGCTGCGGACGCAGCTTCAGCTCAAACGATGAATCGTCCTCGGCCGGTGCAGCCGATACAAGGCGCTCACGGTTTGGCGTGAGATTGGGATCGTTTTTGGCGGCGGCCATTGATTCGGATAGTAGAACGAAATGCGAAACTGCGCAATCACTCATGCGAGCAGAATCTAAGTCTCGCCGTGACTCGCTTCCATATTTATCCGTTGTCATTCCGAGATTTATCCGTTGTCATTCCGAGCGCAGCGAGGAATCTGCTTTCCCCCGGCACCCTGCACACCGCCAACGACAGCAGGTTCCTCACGGCAAACCCCTCCGTTCGCAATGACATGACTTTGTTTGAGCGGCTAGACTGTGCCATCCTACGCGGTCTGGATCTCAATCGGCGAGGCTTTCGATGGCATGCAATCCTGAAGTTCTGAAACACGTTCCGCTGTTCGCGTTGCTCGATGAAGAGGAAACCGCGGTACTGGCCGGGCAAGTGCGGCTGAAGACGTTCGCGCCGCGGCAGCGCATCTATAAAATGGGCGACTCGACCGGGCAGGCCTACGTGGTCGTTTCCGGCAGAGTGCGCGTGACGACCGTCGATCAGGACCACCAGGAAGTTGTCATCGACGAACCGTCGCACGGCGAATTCTTCGGCTTCGCGTCGATGCTGGAACAGACTCCCCATCAGACCGAAGCGACTGCCGTCGACGAAGCAGTGTGTCTTGAGGTCGACCGCAAAGATATTGCCGTGCTCTTGCAGCGCAAGCCGCTCGCCGGGATGGACATGCTGCAGGTTCTGGGCCGGCAGTTTCACGCAGCGCAGCAATTGGTGCGGCTGCGGGCCAACCGCCATCCGAATGAAGTGATCGAGAAAGACGCAACCTTCGGCGAGCACATTGCCGACATCGTCGCCGGTTTCGGCGGATCCTGGACCTTCATCATCACGTTCGCCGTCGGACTCGCGGTCTATATGACGATCGACGCCACACTGGGCAAGAAGGCGTGGGACCCGTATCCATACATTTTGCTGAATTTATTCCTGTCGATGCTTGCTGCGGTGCAGGCTCCAATCATCATGATGAGCCAGAACCGTCAGGACACAAAAGACCGCCTGCGCGGCGAGCTGGATTTCGATGTCAATCGCCGAGCCGAGGCCGAGATTCAGGGCCTCGCGCGCAAGCTGAACGTGCTCGGAGAAAAAATGGGCGACGTCGAAGAAATGCTGCGCGAGCGGCTAGCTCGCGAGTAACTTCCTTCAGGGCTACAGGTTTCAAAAACCAAGCAACCTCGAAGATCACGAAGGTTCGCGAAGGAAATCCTAAATTTCCACAACCTTGGCTCGACCTCAGAAAAGGAGAACTTGAAGACGATCAGGGCGAGTTGGCCTCGCCCCTTGGGATTAAGAATGTTAAGCGGCAGAATTCTTTGAGCCGCGAGGGCGCGATGATGCGCTCGGGGGTCCAGCACTTGATCCCGTCAACGCTGTCAGAAGCTGCGCTCCGTTGGGACTGCCGAGTCCGGTGCACGCATCCCAGCCTTTCGCCGCGCTGAAGCTGCCGTTGTTCCCCGTGGTGATATCGCGAAATCCCGAGGCCTCAACCGCCTGAGCATAAATCAGCGGATTGATAAAACCGACGGACTTTCCCATTTGTTGGTTGAGCCGCGCAATCAGCCCGGCCCAAAGAGGCGCAACCGCGCTCGTCCCCCCAAAGACGGCATCCTCGCCATCGACGCGAATGTTGTATCCCGTATTCGGATCGGCGTCGCCCGAAACGTCCGGCACTCCGCGGCCACCGGCCTGACCTGTTGGCGCTGGAACGTTGAAACCCGTCTGGTACGAGGGAAGCGCGAAGACGTCGCTGACTCCGCCGCCGGTCGCGCCTCCGCTTGGCTGATCGTTCCAAACCGTCTCGTTGGAGATCTGCGTACTCGATGCTTGCAGCGTAGTACCGCCGCAACCCAGCGCAAACGAACTGGACGCCGGAAAATCCACGTGGTTCTGGCCATCATTCACGCCGTCGGACGAACCGCTGTCCCCCGAAGCAACGCACACGGTCACGCCCATGGCCGCCGCAGCCTGGAAGGCCTGATCGAAGTTGGTAAGCGCCTGAGACGTCCATTGCGATTCGGCCGAACCCCAACTGATGGAAATGACCGAAGGTTGATTGGCGCTGTCGTGAACCGCCGTGGTGATCGCGTCCAGAAATCCCTGATCCGTGTTCGGAGCGAAATACACAACAATCTTCGCGGCCGGAGCAATCGCGCCCGCCACTTCGATGTCGAGCATAACTTCGCCGTCGGCGCTGTCGGCAGTCGTCGGGCTATTCGTCCCTCCGTCGACCGAGACAGAAATCACCTGCGGCACCTTGATATTCAGCGAGCTGAAATACGTGCTGAGGTCGTCAAGTTGAAACCCTCCGCCCAACTCAATGATCCCGATGCACTCACCGGTCCCATCCCCGGCGGGATAGTTATAGAGTTGGGCCAGGTCGTTTGGGTCGTGCGAGGCGCTGGCGGCGGCGGTTTTGTTGCGTCCCTTCTCGGGCTGTGGCGCGCGCCGGAAATGAGGCTCGGCCTGCGGACGGTTGTCCAGGCCAAAAACGCCGGTGATGATGTCCGCATATTCAGGCGGCACGCTGATCGCGCCAACCCGGCCACGGAAATTTCCCTTCGGATGGCTGTATTCCTTCAGTTCGACGTTGAACGCCTTCTGAAGATTGCTCACCGTACCGGAGACCATCACCGTACGACGCGCAAGCTCGGTTCCCGTCTCGCGCACGGTCAAGCCGAATTGCTGCGCAAACTTCTTGATCTGTTCGACGTCTGCGGGATCGGCGCCATGCGCGCTCTCGAACTCTTGGCGCGACATGTGTTTGAATCCTGGCTTTTCCAGCGAACCCTTCAGCTCCGCGCGCTTGGCTTCCGCTTTCGAGCGAATGCGGACGGAAACTTCAATCGTCTGGTCGGGATGCGAATTATGGATGAACCGAGCTCCGCGAACGGGCTGGCGCTCACTGCCTGGAATGACGGTCATTTTTCGATTGGAATTCACAACTACTCCTTCGTTCGGGGGAGACAGACCGGCAAGGGCGTGACCGCGATTGGGAATCGCATGGGCGAGGGATGTTTCCAGGAGCTCGTCCCGCCGTTCAGATGGGTCCCGAAACGTTTTGTCAGCATATCAAAACGAAGAAGATTATCAACCGCAAAACTTGGAAGTTCGGATTTCCGAAAATTTCAACAGCGAGCGAGCGGCTCACAAAGAAAGTCCCTGTGTACCTCTGTGCCCCTGTGGTGAGCACTTTTGAATTTAGTAGTGAAACCGGTAGCGCAGCTCAACAAAGACCTCCCGCGGATTGTTCCAGTGGAATCCGCCGAAAGTCAGGCTGTTGTCGTACTCGACGCGGCGATTCGCTACGTTTAAAGCCGTGAGGGACGCGGTAAAGCGCTCTCCGAAGTCCTTGCCAAGCGAGAGATCAAACGTTGTGTGAGCGGGCAAATAGTCGCCCGGATAGGGTTGACCTGGAAATGCATTGCTGAAACCGGAGCCGTAATAAACGTTGGTCGAGGCATAAGCGCGCCACGGCAACGTGACGTCTCCGCCTACGTTGAGCGTGTTGCGCTGATCGTGATCGAGTGGACTTAATCCCGGTGAGAACGAAAAATCGGTCAGGCCGCCCGTGATCGTGCCACTGCCTTCGGCGATCTGATTCGAATATGCGAGGTGCACTTGCCCGCGGTGCGCGAATCGCGGGGAGCGCAGCGTGAGTTCCCACCCGCGAATAACAGCTTGCGAAACCGTGATCGGAAAGAAAATACTCGACGCTCCGATGTTGTTGTGATCGAGAAAATTGCTGACATTGGTTTTGAAATTGTCAGCATCGAGCACCCATCCGCGAAATGGAATGGCTACGCCGAACTGATGTTCTTCGTCGCGCTCGCCTTTTAGCGTGGCAAATCCCAATCCCTGTTGCCCGGTGTAGTCGATCAGCGCGGGGCCGGAGACGGTTTCAATCGGAGGCGCTTGATAGTAGTGCCCGTAGAACGCGCGGAAGGTCCAATGCAGTTTAGGAACGGTGAATGTCGCGCCAAAGCGGGGCTGGATGGCTGTTTCGGTAACCGGCGCAGCTGCCGATGTCGCAGCAAAATTTCCTTCAGCAAAGCGCGTGGGCCGCATTCCCGCGGAAAGAGTCATCCAGGGAAACGGTGTGAATTTATCGTCGATGTAAAAAGTCTCCTGATTCGCCGTGGGATGTTCAGAGTCTGTGATCGGCGAAGGTACGGGATTGTAGCTCAGCGGATTGAACACCGCCCCGAAGAACTGGTTGTCGCTCTGATAAAAGCTCAGAAATCCGACTTGCAGATCGTTCTTCCTGTAATTCGCAGCCAAGCTCGCCTGGCCGCCGGCGTATGTGGAACTGCGGTTCTCGGTGCTGGCCACGGGATTATCCGTCGGCAGGCTGCCATAGTCGCCGCTGTTGTAGTGATAAAAGGGCGAGGCAGTAGTCATGAGATGCGAATTGAAAGTGTGCACCCACGTGAAAAGAAGGCCGGCATCTTTTTCAGTTTCGTTGTCGCGGAGGCCGATGCTGGGATATTGCGGAGTGAAGTCGTTGGCCGCGATCGCTCCGTTTTCGATGTCGTTTGGATTCGGATCGTACGGAACCTGGAAGTAATCACGGCGCGCAGAGGCCATCAGACGAAGCTGGTTGGAAGGATCGGCATTAAAGATGAAGGAGCCGAAACCGCCAACACCATTCACCGCATCGTGAACGACCTGTGGAACCGGCGTCTGCAGCCCGAGATCACTGCGGTTGCCATTAACGCTCGCATAGTAGGCGAAGCGCTCGGTGTGACTGCCGAAGCTGAGCGCGTCGTTCGTTTGATAAAAATTGCCCGCGCTAAGGACGAACTCTGCTTCGTTGTTGCGCTCAAATCCTGTGCGCGGCACCACGTTGAACACGCCATACGTGCGGTCGCCAAACTCTGCGCCGTAGCTACCGCGATTTACCTCGACGTATTCCAGATCCTTGGGATCGAACTGCGGTCCGACGTTCTGCGCGATCGCCGTGTTGATGACAGGAATGCCGTCGAGCAGCCACGTCGTCTGATGCCCTCCGCGAATGTGCAGCATGTCATGCGTCACATAAGATCCAGGAACAAAATTTGTGATCATCGCAAGGCTATTGGAGCGGTCGGCGCCAGGAGTTCGCTCGATGTCGAGCGCATCGACCATCGTGATCGGAGTGGCGGAATCCGTCGGCACAACTTCGGATGCGGCCGAGACGGTGACATTCGCATTCTCGGTCGCGATCTGCAATTGAAAGTGCACCACCGGTACCGTACCCGAGATGACCGTCACATCCTCCGCGGTCTGCGCGAAGCCGCGGCTGGCAACGCTTACGGTGTAGTCGCCCAGCGGGACAGCGTTGATCTGAAACTCGCCATTGGCATCGGTCGTGACCGACTTCCCCCAGTCCGACGATTTTGCCTTGAGCATCACCATCGCTCCCTGTACTGGGCGATGCTGCGGATCGTGTACAACGCCTCGGATCGCGCCGTAGACGTTGCCAAAGGCAGCGATGCTGGTCAACAGCAACATTGGGAGGACAAGAGCCGAGCGGTAATTCATTTTGCCTCCGTGGCAGTCGCGCTCGATTGCTTGGCACCAGCAGCGTTAATGCCGACTTTCACTTCCGCGGCATGGAACTTATCGCCGTTTTGGTGGGCATGAATCACGACGCGGCTTCCGACGACAACGTCTTTGATCGTGGCTGGCGTTGTGCCTTTGAGGAAGTGCGTCTCGCCATCGAAGGCGACAACCTTGATGCTTCCGTCCGCGATCTTCACGGAGATGGAATGATCGGTGATCGCGACCACTGTTCCCATCACGTGCGTGAGGTTGCCGTGCGCAAAGGCCAGCGCGCTGAGCAATAAAGTTGAGGCTGCAATTAACGCGAGCTTCTTCATTTTGTTTTCTCCGAGTGGGATGTGTGGACCTTCGGCGCGGCCGGCGCCGGCCCGCCATTCAGGAAGTCGTCTTCCTCTTTGTCCTCTTCTTGCTCCGCGATACTCTTCGGATTAAAGCGCTCCATGTCGCGCACTTCATCCGGCGTCAGTTGCGGCAAGTGGCGAATGAACAGGACAAGCTTCCAGCTGTCCATGTCGTTGTCCGGATCGCCCCAGGCAGGCATTCCGGTCCAGCGCACGCCGTTGTGAATGATGTAGTAGAGTTCGCCGTCGCTCAGCCGCTGCGTTGCGTCGGATCGCATATCGGGAACGCGCGGAAAAAAGTTGCGTCCCATCTCCGTTGCGCCGCTGCCGTCATTGCCATGGCACGACGCGCAATGATCCGCAAAGTGCCGAGCTGACTCCTGCAGCAGTTCCGGAGAGCTGGTGAATGGATTCTTGCCATTGCGCGCCGACCGCGGCATGGACCACGAACGCAGCCTTCGAGCCAGTGCAACCTCGGATGGCGTGGGTGCGCCACGCGCGCCGGGATAGCTCTGCACCAGCTTCGATAGCCACACTCCAATGAGGGCTAGCAGAAGAATCGACAATCCAATTTTGAGTTCACGAGACATTTTGCGTTTCGCGAGATCGCGATCTCGCCTCCGGATCACTCTCCACGAGCGCGCGTTTTACGCGCGGTGAAGCGTCCATTGGGCATCGAGGAACGGGAGCGCGCCCAGAAAAACGCCAGCGCGTTCACTTCCTCAGCAATAGATTTGAACGAGAGAGATGCGAATCAGCAGGCAGGTGGAGCACGAGTGGATTGCGAGGAGAGGCGTTGTGCCGCCGGAACGCTCGACTGAGAATCGGCTTCGCGCACGCTGACAGATTGAGCAGAAAGGACCGACTGTGAAGGTTGCGGGTACGCCCACTGGGATGTACTTACTCCGCGGCAGCAATCATGATTGCAGGAACTCGCGCCGCGGATGGTCGGCTTATCCGATTCCGAGGGCGCTGTCCCGTGACACTGGTGAGCCGACTTCCGCAGACAACAGGCATGCGCTTGGACAGCAGTCGACGCCAGCGCCAGCGGAACGAACGTTCCGGCAAGCGCGAACAGCAACAGAAGTCGGGCGGTCAGTCGCTGCATGTGTCTTCGGTGAAGCAGAACCCCAAGTTGCGACGAGCATAAAGCAAAACAGCAAAGCAGCGCAAGCGTGCGAACAACCGCACTCGACTACAGTACGGGAAGAAACGCCGATTGGATTGCCGGCGTCCCGCTCAGGCCTTGCCGTTGATCTTGGCCCACCACCACCGAACTCCGACGAACAAGAATCGCCAGTCCTGAAAGAACTCCGGCGGTTTGCCTTCGAAAGCGTGGCCGATGAACTGGAAGATCCAGCCCAGGATGAACAGTCCAAGGGCATACGTCCAGAGTCGATGAACGAAGAAGGATGCGGCAAGGACCGCGACCGATACGAGGATGGTTGGGATGCCGAGCGTGTGGCAGGCGCGATTCACGGGATTCTGGTGGCTCGACGAATACTGCGCGATCCACTGCTCGCTGGTGCGCTTGCCTAGCATGGCGCCGAGATCATACTACGAATCGTTTCGCAAAAGGAGCGACAAGGGTCTGGTCGGGGGATCCCTCGGTTGAGGCGTCTGCTTCCCGCGTGATAGCATCCCTTGTTTTGGCAGGAATGCTGGGTGGCCTGATCCGCTCTCATCCTCTTCTTAGGCCGTTCCTTCCCACACCTGCCGGAAGGAGTCCAACTTGAAAGTCTATTCCGGAGCAAACATCAGGAATGTCGCAATGGTCGGCCACGGGCACGCGGGCAAGACGACGTTGGTATCGGCCATGTTGTACACCGCAGGCGCAACCCCGCGCCTCGGCCACGTCGACGACGGATCGGCTACCACCGATTACGACGAAGAAGAAATCGCCCGCAAGATGTCGATTTCGACCGGCGTTGCGGTCGTCGAGTGGGGCACGTCCAAGATCAATATCCTCGACACTCCCGGATTCAGCATGTTCGTCCATGAGGCCAAGATGGCGCTGCCGGTCGTGGACGCGGCGATCGTCGTTGTCGATGGAGTCGCCGGCGTGGAAGTCGTGACCCAGCGCGTTTGGAATTATTGCGAAGAATATAAAACGCCGCGTCTGATCGTCGTCAACCGCATGGACCGCGATCGCGCCAACGCCGAGCGCGTGCTCGAATCTCTGACCGCAGCGTTCGGGCGCGACGTGATTCCGATCGAACTGCCCATCGGCAGCGAAAAAAATTTAACGGGCGTGGTCGACCTCGTCCGGATGAAGGCCTATACCTACGAACTCGGCGGAAACGGCAAGGGCAAAGAGACCGAAATTCCCGCGAACATGCGCGCACAAGTGCAGGAGGCCCACGAGATGCTGGTCGAGCTGGTCGCCGAGGGCGACGACAAGCTGATGGAAAAGTTCTTCGAAGCGGGCACGCTCGGCGAAGAAGATCTGATTCCCGCGCTGCACAATGCCATTCGCGAAGACAAGATTTTTCCCGTGATCTTCAGCTCCGGCCTCGGCAATATTGGTGCCGACCGCATCATGGATTTCATCATCGATTACACCCCCGCACCCTCCGAGCACGAGTGGGTACAGGGCGAAGCTGCATCTGGCGCGGACGCTCCTAAGCGCCACGAGAGCGACGAAGAGCCCGTGTCCGTATATATATTCAAGACAGTATCGGACGCATTCGCAGGCCGCATTTCTTATTTCAAGGTGTTCTCCGGTGTTCTGAAGAATGATGCGACGCTGGTGAATTACAGCCGCGGCCCGCAGGAAAAATTTGCGCACATCTCGACCATGCAGGGCAAGACCGCAATCCCGATCAATGAATTGCATGCCGGCGATATTGGCGCCGTCGCCAAGCTGAAAGACACTTTGACCGGCGACACTCTCGGGGACAAGTCGGCCCCGATTCAATACCCGCGCGTGAAGCTGCCGGAACCGGCGATCACCTTCGCCATCGAGCCCAAGAGCCGCGCTGACGAAGACAAGCTCGGACCGGGCCTCCACAAACAGATGGAAGAGGACGCAATGCTCCGTTTCTTCCGCGATCCTCAGACCCAGGAGTTTCTGATCGCTGGCACCGGACAGCAGCACATCGAAGTGGTTGTGGCGAAGCTGAAGAAGCGCTATCACACCGAAGTCGTTCTGAAAGCTCCGAAGGTGCCTTACCGGGAAACCATTCGCGGCAAGGCCGATGTCCAGGGACGCCACAAGAAACAAACCGGAGGCCACGGTCAATACGGCGATTGCAAGATCAAAATGGAGCCACTCCCGCGCGGTGGACAGTTCGAATTCGTGAACGATATTTTCGGCGGCGCGATTCCAAAGAACTACATTCCGGCCATCGAAAAGGGAATCAAGGACGCAGCCGCGCGCGGCCATCTCGCCGGCTTCCCGGTTGTGGACTTCCGCGTAGTTCTCTATGACGGTTCGTATCACGACGTGGATTCGAACGACATGTCGTTCCAGATGGCAGGTCGCATCGCCTTCCGCAAAGCAATGGAGACTGCGAAACCTACGCTGCTCGAGCCTGTCATGCACGTTGAGATCACTGTGCCCGACGACTTCGCCGGATCGATCATGGGCGACTTGAACAGCCGCCGCGGACGCATCCAGGGCATGGACAACAAAGGCGGCAACACCGTCGTCAAGGCCGAAGTGCCCATGGCCGAAATGTTGACCTATGGTGTCGAGCTGACTTCAATGACCCAGGGCCGCGGCAGCTTCAACATGGAGATGCATCACTACGACGTAGTCCCCGGCCAATTGCAAGAAAAGATCATCGAAAAAGCGAAGGCGGAGCGCGGCGAGGTGAAGGAAGAGGAAGAGTAGACGTTTCGTGCATCTTATAGCGAATCCCAAGGTGTGGATTTTCTCGGTTGTGGTGGCGCTGTGCATTTTGCTCGGCGCGACAGTGCATGCCCAAGCTGCTGGGCATAACGATCTGCCGAGTATCGCGCCAGACAAGGCCAAGGAGAATCTCCTCACTTTCGTTCAGCCAGACTATCCGCCTCTCGCCAAAGCGGCCCAGATTGAAGGGATTGTGCGTACGTCAATCGACATCGATGAGACGGGCAGTGTCAAGAACCTTAAGCTGATCAGCGGCCATCCAATGCTCGCGCCCGCAGCCCTGGAAGCTATTCGCAAGTGGAAATATAAGCCATTCGAGATCGACGGGAAGCCAGCGACAGTGAGGACGGAAGTACAGGTGTCCATTCCTGAGGGTATTAATCAGTCCGACATAGATAAGGAACGGACGTTTCAAGAGGCCTACTGGCCGAATGAACGCGCGGGTCGTGACGCCCTAAAGAATGGCGACCTGTCTACGGCGGAAACCAAACTCTCGCAGGCTCGTTCAGCCGCCGAACAGCGGGGAGACGCGAAATGGCTGGAACTCGCGGATTCGCTCTCTGCGCTCGCTATGCTGAAGGTTGCGCAGAACAATCTGAACGGGGCAGAGCAGCTTTACGAGCAGTCCCTGGCGGTCCACCTGAAACACCAGCGCCCGGACGAGGCCGAGGTCGCAGGAGTGCAAGAGTCGCTCGGGCTTCTATTCATGCGAGAAGGTCAACCAGGGAAAGCCGAGCCGCTTTTTCTGGAATCAGCGAGCAGTTACGAAGCGCGAATTGAAGAGATCTCGATGCCCGAGGCAAGGGCCGACTACGGGCAGAGCTTGGCATTGGAGTATTTTGGTCTTTCCCAAATCGCGGCTGCCGAGGGCCGAGGGCAGGAATCTGACGCTCGTTGTGCGAAAGCTGTGAGTTACGCTGAGAAGTGGTCCCGTTCCGCGGATAGAGACATAATCGTTGCACACTGCGGACGTTCCTCTAGGAGCAAGTAACGGGTTTTAGCACCGGCCACCTTAGGAATTAAATACAACCGAAACCCATAGTGCCTGCAACATCTCCGTCGACGACGACCCTTTGACTCTCAATTGTCGACAGCAATGTCGGTTCTGCCGAAATCGGTCCCCTTCGCAAGCAGCCTCTCCCCCGAGGATTTGGCCAGGGCGTAGGAAAAACAATCGCCGAAATTTAGCCCAGCGGGGTGCCGGCCTTTTCCATACTTCCGCCATGCAGAGCGCGCCAGTTCCACCTGCTCGGTGTCGACAGGCACGATTTGCAGATTGGCGCGGACCACGAAAAGATCGAACTCGCGGCCCGCCGCTTCCCCCTGTCGAGCTTCGAGCACGATTCCGGTTTCGAGCACGCTAGCAGCAGAGATCAACCGGCTTCCGGCAGCTGTAATGGCGGAAAGGAATTTCTGACGTTCGGGTTCGGCAAAGAAGATCGCCGCCAGTGCGGATGTGTCGATTACCATCGCGGTCAATTCAGCCTTTCAATTTATCTAGCGAGGAAGCCCGTGCTCGTCGTACCCGAGAATCTCGTCCGCGGAGCGGGCATCCAGCACAGGCAATTGGTCAACTCGTCGCAGAATCTCTTCGAGTTGGCCCGCGAGAATCTGACCCCGGCGTTGATTCCGAAGCCGCTCAAGTCTTTCCTCAAGCGCCTTTTGGATCGCTCCCGTTATGGATTCGCCGGTCTTGGCCGCGATTTCTCTCGCTAATCGCTCAGCTTCCATGCTCTTGATACTAATAGCCATATACGTCAATTATACCATGCTATATTAAAGTATAGAAACCTATAATAAGCCATTCCGCTGTTGACCGAAGTGATGGGTCGCGTATATTCTGACAAACCAGTATCGTTACGAGGCCACCATGAAAGCTCTCTCCATTGGTCCCGATATTTTCGCCGTCCTTCTCATTGCGCTTGCGTCTTTTGTCCACACCGCTGCCGTCGCCCAGACCCAAACCTTCCCCACCTCCGCCGGGCCGGTCAAGATCACTCCGCTCAATCACGCCAGCACGTTGATCGAGGCCGGGGGCAAGATCCTGTATCTCGATCCTGCCAAGCCCGCGAATCTCGCGGACCTGCCGAAGGCCGATCTCATCCTCATCACCGACATTCACGGCGATCACATGGATCCCGACTCGATCAAAGCCGTCAGCAAAGACGGCACCGAGATTTTCGCGCCGCCCGCCGTCGTCCAGACCGTGACGACCGCTAAGCCGATCGCCAACGGCGAGACCAAAGTTTGGGGAGCGTTCTCGATCGAAGCCATTCCCGCTTACAACCTGAAGCGCGGTCCCGCTCCCGGCAAATTTTTTCATGACAAAGGACGCGGCAACGGCTATGTCCTGAATTATGGCGGCAAGCGCTTCTATTTCTCTGGCGACACTGAAGGCGTGCCTGAAATGCGTGCGCTCAAGAATATCGACGTTGCCTTCGTCTGCATGAATCTGCCCTACACCATGCCGCCGGAAGAAGCCGCAGATGCCGTGAAGGCTTTCCATCCAAAGATCGTGATCCCCTATCACTACCGTGGCTCCGATCTCTCCGTCTTTCAGAAGGCGCTCGAAGGAACTGGCATCGAAGTACGTTTGCTCGAGTGGTATCCAAAATAAAGCTGGGATTCGAAAAAGGCTTGAGATTAGAGGTAGAGGTAGAGGTCGATTCGAAGCAGTCTGGATGCCTGGGTTCCGGGTGCCCCAATTCCGGCCGATTTTGCCGGAAGTGGGGATTTTCAACTCCCGCTGGATTTGAACACTGCCCGCGCGGCATATCCCGCGCTGATCAGGCCCCCAGCCAGCAGCGCCACTGCGAACATATAGATCACCACGTCGATCGTCGAGAAATCGGGCTCGCGCGAAATCAGAACGAACTGGCTGATCATGGCATAGGCGTCTGCCGCGCAGATCAGAAGCGTGAGCGCAGCGCCCACGGCGGAAACCGTGCGGCTGATTCTTCCGTGCCTGCTCAGCCATCCGACCTGGCCGATGAAGAACCACCAGATCGTTGCCAGAATCCCAACGGCGACGACTGTCCATGTGTCGTCGTGTCCGACCAATGGCAGCGACACAGGCAAGTCGACACAGAAAAGAGGATTCCCTCCGCTCGCTGTTTTCAAGCCCGAAAGCATCGTGATCAAAAAGAGGGCCAGGTGCGTCGCGGCGAGAATCACCGGCAGGCGAAGCAAAGGGACCCTGTCCTGCTTCCGAGGCTTCATCTCTCCCATCTTAGAGCCGATGGCCGGCCGAGCTAGAATTACTTCACAGAGTCAGCGCTCTTTCTTACAGGATTGAGGAGCTTGCGTGAATCGAGGCAGCAATCCGTTCTGGCGCAGTCCGTCGTGGAAGTGGGCCTTGTTCGCCATCCTCGTTGCCGCGGCTGCGGCCATCTTCTGGTGGCCGGCTCGCGCAGCGAAAGTCGAGCTGCTGCCCTTCACCGATTCCCCTCCGTCGTGGGATGGATCTTTTCCCTACGTCGTGATTTCGTCCGTTCCGGAGTCCACGCCTCCGAAGTTCCAGGCATCGGTTGCGATGGTTCCTCCGACCGTGCGTCATGACAAGCCGGTGAACGAGTTCGACGTCGACCTGCACACTGGACGATTCATCCTGCGCCAAACCGATCTCTTTGTTCCCGACATCATGCCCTTGAGCCTGACGCGCACCTATATCGTCTGGGACAATCACAGCCGCGCATTTGGAGTCGGAGGCAATCATCCTTACGACATCTGCCCAACGGGCACGAGATTTCCCTACACCTACACGAATCTCAATCTCGAGGACTGGTACCAGGTCTACATGCCGCGCGCTTCGAAGGGAACGGGATATGCGGATGCGGTCTTCCGCCATTCGCAGACTTCCTCGGAATTTTATGGCGCGATGATTTCATGGAACGGCAATGGCTGGACGATGAAGTTCCGCGACGGACGCCAGATCTACTTTCCCGAGGCGTACTACTCGAAAACCTACGCGCAAGGTGCGCCAACCGCGATGGATGATGGCCAAGGCCATCGCATCGAGCTGCACAGGACCAAGACTCGCAACCTCCAGGAACTCGTCTCGCCCAGCGGCCACAAGATCATCTTCGACTACGATTTCTCCGATCGCATCGCCGAGGCCCGCGACGAAGACGGGCACGTTCGCAAATATTCCTACGATCGCGGCGGACACCTCGAAACTGTCTCGTCCGAATCCGGCGTCCTATATCACTTCGAATACGCACCTCTGATGAATGATGCCGACCACGATCCGTGGCTGCTCACGTCTGTGATCGACGGCGACAGGAAGACCCTGCTTCACAACAAATATTTATTGGGCCGCGTCTCCGAGCAGCAGTTGATCGATGGCCAAACGATTCACTACGAATACACGCTGCAAGGCCGCGACGTGCTCCAGACCATTGTCACGCTGCCGTCAGGTGAGAAGAGGACTCTCTCTTTCAAGGATGGAATGCTCACCAACCAGAATTGATTCGACCACTGGTCTACACCTTGAAGATGTCTTCCACCGGCTTGCGAAACAGCTTCGCAATCTTGAACGCCAGCGGCAGGCTCGGATCATACTTCTCGGTCTCAATCGCATTCACCGTCTGGCGCGACACGCCAAGCTTTTCAGCAAGGTCCGCCTGAGTCCAGTTGAGTTGCCCCCGCAGATCGCGAACGCTGTTTTTCACTCGTACCTCCGCTTGGCAATGCCGAGGCCGAGCCCCCACAGCGCAATTAACAACGGCGCGACCCAACTCACGTCAAAGCGCGGCAATCCTGCATTCTGCTGAAAGGCCCATGTGAGCGTGATCAAGCAGGTCGCCAGGAAACTGAAGCCGACTGCCTCGAACTGGATTTTCCTTTGCAATTCGTCGAGCCCACGAAACATTCGCATGAACGCCCAAAGCGCCAACCCCGACGGAATGATCGGCAGGAAGGCGATGCAATATCCCAGAGGCGTGTGCTCGTGCCCGTGCAACAGCCGCATCGAGATCGGGACGATTGCCGTGTATAGCGCCATCGACCCTCCAAACTCCCGTAAATACCGCTTGCTATTGCAGTCCATCGAGCCCTCCAAGTCAAGCATGCTTGACATTCATAATGTAAAGCACGCTTTACATCTTGTCAAGGTCCCATTGCGCGGGAGACTCAGGGCTGGAGGCGACCAATAAAAAAGCCGACCCTTTCGGATCGGCTTCGAGGCAGATCATGGAAGCTTACTTGGATGCGAACATGTCCGACATGGTCTTCGTCGTGTCGTCGCAGGCGTGATTCAGGCAAGGCAGGCTGAAGCCTCCCTCGATCGAGCGCAGCAGCGAGAAGTGAGTATAGGTCCCGCCGCTCTGCAAGCCGTGTACGCCATAGTTGGTGTCCACAATGGTCACGACGCGGTTGAGAATCGGCTGCACCGAATAGTCGTTCTCATCCCAGGTCACGACGATCGCATTCTTGCCGGTGGTCCATGCCTTCGACGCCTTAATCGCAGTAACGATCTTTTGCACCGTCTGGTCGCCCAGAATGATCAGCGCCGGGTTCAGCCCCGCTTGCGTTCCGTTGTCGTCCGGATCGTAGCCGCAGAACACAGTGCCGTTGCCGCGCCCGTGCATGTCGTTGCACTGGCTGGGAACGATAAACGAATAATTCGGCATGCTGTTCGATCCCAGATCGCTCCACAGTCCCTGCATTCCATCGAATGGAACCATATTGGCGTAGCTGAGCAGCGGGTTCGTTCCTGCTTCGACGTTCGCGAAATACACAAACGGGTTGTGCTTCGATGCATACAGCTGCACGATGTCCGACGTCGTCAGCGGCGGGTTCAGCTGCGGATTGATCTTGGTGAAATCCGTGTTATTGGTAAAGTTGCCGTCGCTATAGTCGACGAGATCGGCGCCGGTCATCGGAAGGTTCTCTTCATACGCCTTCCATGTTTTCCCTGCCGCCACCAACTGATCGGCAATCGTGATGCCGAGCGTGGTACTCACCGCCGGATATCCCTTCTTTCCGTCGACGTCGATCGCGCACGGCGGTCCGGTCACTTCATTCGTGCAGTCCAGAATCGGCGTCGCCGCGTCGGTCCCGCTGCCTGCAATCGGGCAAATATTCGGGCTCGGCGGATTGTCCGTATTCACCAATCCAGTCGCAAGATTCGGCTGGCAGCTGGCATCGTGCCAGTCGGGAGAATTGTCGCTGCGTATGCCAAAGTTCGATCCACCCACCGATTCCAGATAGTTCGTCAGGCTGGGATGGCCGACGGCGTAATAATTCGTCGCAAGATTCGCGCTCATCGCGTAACTATTGATGAACGGAGCGTTCGGGTTATTCATGATCTGCCGGTATCCGTGATTCTCCATCATGATGAAAAACACGTGATCCAGATGTGGAATGTCTTTGGGAACCGCGCCTTGTTGAGCGGTCGCCACGCCGGCGAGGGCAATTAGCCCCAGAGCCAATGCAGTCTTCTTCATAGTGATCTCCTGAGAGTCTTCCCAGATTTGAGAGTGATCCTGGTTTGGTGCCGGGAATCGAGCCCCAACGAATTCTGGAATCTAAACAGCACTTGGAATGCAGGCTAGACGCTAGATCGGCTTTGTTACAGTTCTGTAACAAAACGATGAAGATTGCGTGAATTCCAAAACTTCTTGTACTGGCTGGAAAATTTGTAGACCAGTTGCGACTCCGAAGAGTGGCGGGGCTTTCACCCACCCGACAACCTCCTCCGTCAGATAGCAAAGAAGTCATCATCCGCGTTACAGTGTTAACGACGTGAACAATCCAAACCATCGCGCATACCGCTTTTTATTTCTCGCGCTGCTCTGCGCCGGCGCTTTCTTCGTCTCCGCCTGCCATGGATCGAAAGCTCCGTCCACGAAGCGCTATCCCTTCACCGGCCGTGTGATCTCGATCGACAATCAGGCGCAGTCGGCTCTGATCAACGGCGACAACATCCCCGGATTCATGGACGCCATGGCGATGTCCTACAAGATCAAGCCTCCGTCCGCGCTCCGCGACCTCTCACCCGGAGATTCCATCTCGGCCGTGGTTGTGGTCGTTCAGACGAATCCGAAGGATGAAAATGCGGAGCCTGACTATTGGCTCGAGAATGTGAAAGTCACAGCGCACGCGAAAGCTCCTCCTGCCCAGGGCGCGAACTCTGTCCACCTGCCGTCCCCAGGCGAAAAGGTTCCCGACTTCTCTTTCATCGATCAGGATGGCAAAAAGTTTTCGCTCAGCGATTATCGGGGCAAGGTCGTCTTTGTCACCTTCATCTACACGCGCTGTCCTTTTCCTGACTTCTGCCCACGTATGAGCGGCAACTTTGACGAAATCTATAAACAGCTCGAGCAGAATCCTTCGCTCGACAAGGCGCAGTTGTTAAGCATCAGCTTCGACCCCGAGCATGACACGCCCAAAGTCCTGCGCGAGTACGGATTTTCAGTGGCTCACACGCACGACGCCTCCCTGTTCCGTCGCTGGCAGTTCGCTGCCCCGCGTATCGCGGATCTGCCCAAAATCGCCGACTTCTTCGCGCTCACGGTTCAGCCCGAAGGTGGTCTGATCACGCATAACCTGAGCACAGCGGTGATCGGCCCAGATGGCAAGATTGTGACGTGGTATCACGGCGGCGACTGGCAAGTTTCTGATCTAATTAAAGACGCCGCCACCGCGCAGAAATCTTAGTCAACGGTGATGCTGTTAATCGGCTATGCCGTAGTAATGAGCGGTGACCGTGGAAGAGCAGTGCTTCAGCGCCGCATAATTTGCGCACCCTGACTGGGCTTTAGCCCCGGCTGATTTCCGCGCTCGCCCGAATTGAAGGAGTGAAAGATCATGAAATATCTCCTGCTCACCCTCTCGCTCATGGGCATCATCGTTTCCTCGCTCGCTTTGCGCGAACACTACCGCGAATACGGGGATTCTCCCTGCAGCATCAACGAGCACTGGGATTGCGGCGTGGTCAATCACAGCAGCTTTGCCATGCTCGGGCCCATTCCGGTCGCGGCGGTCGGCATCGCCGGATACATTCTCATGGCCCTGCTCGCTTTTTTTCGTTCCTACCGGCTTCTGATTATCCCTACGTTCGCGGGGTTGGCATTCTCTTTATATCTGGCCAATATCGAAGCCCATGTTCTTGGCGTGTGGTGCATCTATTGCGTGATTTCGCTCGGTATCATCTCTCTGATGTCGCTGCTCACGCTGGGCGTCGTTGTCTCGCAAGTAGTACGACCTGCTACCAGATAACGCGTGCGAAAGATTTTCTTCGCGGACCCTTGCCGCGCACCAAGACCAGTTCTCTTTTCCAGCGCAAATGGGGGCAGGATTGTAAAGATCAGGCTGACGCACCACACGAAGGGGCGATCCTCGCATGTTGCCTACCCGACAAACTGCCCCGGATCATTGAATCATCCAAGATTCATGCCTGCGATCAGGCCGCCTCCGATTTTCTTATGGGGGAAAATTCTGGAATCGAGGCAGGAAATTTCTTAGCACCTCTGTGTAGTTTGCCAGCACGGTAACTACCTTTTCTTCGCGCCGATTTTTCGATTGATGTCTCCGGCGAACTCGATGAAGAAATTCAGCAACGCTCCATATCCCGCCTGACCGAGCATTGCGTACGCGCCATCGCTCCACATGTCGCGCGGATGCGGCTTCCACGAACTCGAGACCAGTCCGCCTCCAAATGCTCCCCCGTACAAAGCCAATTGCGGACGCAACTCCTGCTCGCTGCGGTCGTAAGTCACAAAATTCCGCAGGATCGCGTGCTTCGTCCGCGGCCAGAACCCCGAACACGTGCATTGATCGTACCGCGGCTCATAGCGTAGTGCCGCATTCCCCAGCGCCGCCAAGCTGTTGGCGGAAATAAATTGCCCTTCGCGCGACGCGAAGCGCTCGCTGTATCCGCCCCAGCCGTCATCCCATTGCGACGGAACACCGCGCGCCTGATCGATCCCTGCGGCAAACGCCCGCTTCATGTAGTCGCTTGGGCTGACGAGCGTTTGTTGCAGATAAATATCGAGCCGCTGGTGCGCGGTCATCGGAACTCGCTTCCTTCCTTTTTTTACGTACGCCCCCGTGAACCAGCCAGTCTCCCAGTCGCGCGCTTTGAACAGAGCCTGCTTGCCTGCTTCCTTGGTCGCCTCTACAGCCTGGATCGTCACTTCCTTGGTTTTTTCCGCTGCGGCCTGGGCCGGATTCGGGTTCTCATCTTTCTTTTCTTCCGTCGATGTCTGACCTTGAGGCGACTGTGGCTCCGGTGCCGACGGAGTTGCGGAAGGCGGCGGAGGCGTATCTTGCGCCAGGACCGAGCCGCCGATCATCATCAACAGTCCAAGGCAGGCGAGAATCCGTCGCACTCCGGCCCACCTCAAGCACACGTTCACCAAGAGCTCCACCTTCCGCGTCCGTCGCGGCGTTTGAATTCTGGTTTTGCCGCTGCTCCCCACCAACCGCTAAACTCTGTTCGATGCGCTCTGTCTACAATCGTGTTGCCGGACAGAATGTCGAACGCCTTGCGGCCCTCAGTGACGGCATTTTCGCCGTGTCGATGACTCTGCTCGTGCTCGATCTCCGCGTGCCCACCGTGGAGGCCATTCACTCCGAGCGCGATCTCTGGCATGCGCTCGCCGCCCTCGCGCCGCGACTTGTCGTCTTCCTCATGAGCGTCATGACCAACGGAATCTTCTGGGTTGGCCAGCAAACTCAACTCAACCACTTTGCCCGCGCCGACCGCAATCTGGCCTGGATTCACATCGGCTTTCTCTGCGCGATCACACTCACGCCTTTCTCCACTTCGCTGCTCGCCGAATTCATCCACTATCGCACAGCTCTGCTGCTCTATTGGTTCAATATTCTGTTATTAGGCACGATGCTCTACTGGAGCTGGAGCTACGCTACCCACGCCCATCTTCTCCCTGACGATGTGCCCTCCGACATTCACGCTGCAGTTGTCCGACGCATCGTGATCGCGCAATCTCTCTATGCCGCCGGCGCCGCGTTGAGTTTTTTGAACACCTACTACAGCATCGCCGCGATCGTGCTCGTGCAGATCAACTACGCCATCGCCCCGCGCTTCTGCTGGGGACTGTTCTCTCGTAAACCCGCAAGCGAAGAATAGGGCAGAGACTGTCGTTGGAATGTTTGTCGTGGAAGAGCGGCCCTTCAGGGCCGTGTGAGAAGGCGGAAATGGACGGGCTTTAGCCCCTGACGGCCGCAGCAACGTCGAGGTCAGATTCGATTTCCCGAACTAGCCATCTGTTTCTACCCTCGCTCAAATGCGTGCTTCTTTTCCAACTCCTCGACGGCCGCCCTTCGCGCATTCTCAAACCGCTCCGCCCGATTCATCAGGCCCGGAGTCGCCTCGGCCCACTCGCCTTCAATCCGCAACAATCCTTGCGCCGCCACCAGCCGAGCTGCCACTTCGATCAGATGTGCCGGCGTCGTCTGCAAATACTGCGCCTCGGCCGGATCTCCGATCCACACCCGCCCGGGTGCCTCGCTTCCGGCGGGTGCCCCACTTCCGGCCGAATTTGCCGGAAGTGGGGATTTTCCTAACGTCGTCTGCCAATACACTTTCCGCTCGATAAACTCCGCCATCGTCTCGTCGCTGGCTTTTCCGAAAACCCACTGCTGTCGCTTGAAATCATAATGACGGCTGGAAAACGCCACGGGCAGCAGCTTTCCCGATTTCAAGAACTCAATTTGTCGCCGATCGACTTCCTTCCGCAGCGCATTGATCACCGGGGCTTCGGCGTCTTTGGGTTCGAGTGACGTCATCACTTCCTTCACAGTCTGCGACAGATTCACCGCCACGGGCGCATGCAACCCCTCCGAGCCTACTAGATGAAGGTCGCCATGCAGCACCCAGAAATCCGCGCCCGACGTCGACTGATGAAATGGCCAATCCAGCTTCACCGTCAGCGGTAGCCCCGTCAACGTCACCCAGATTTTTTTCTCCGCACCTGTTTCACTCACAGTTCAACGCCTCCTGCTGAGTCATGATCTCTGCCTAAGATAGGAATTTACCGCGATGAAAGATTCGAGAACAATTTTACAGCGGCGAACGCCAAGTGATGAGTGGCTAGTGGTTGTGGATGAGCGAGCTGCTACTGGCCATTTGCTGATGGAGTCGCGATTCCCCTATCACTAGCCACTATTCACTATTCACTGCTTCCCCTCATCCAGCGTCGCCCGCACCTTCAATCCCAGCTCGACCTTCGTGAAAGGCTTCTGCAGCAGTTGCACGCCGGGCTCCAGCACTTTGTGCTCGACCACCATATCGTCGGTATATCCCGTCATGTAGACCACGCGAGTCTGCGGACGCCCGCTCTGAATCTTCTCCGCCAGTTGCCGACCGCTCATCCCCGGCATGATCACGTCGGTTAGCAGCAAATGAATGGGCCCGGCAAAAAGCTCCGCAGTCCGAATGGCCTGCTCTGCGTTCGATGCCTCCAGGACGCGATACCCGAAGCTATGCAAAAACATGCGCGCCACTTCGCGCAGATCAGGCTCATCTTCCGCCAGTAAAATTGTCTCGTCTCCGCCGACAGTCACGATTTGTCCGTTCTTGTCCATTTCCGTCCGTGGACCCGCATCCTCGACAGCGGGAAGATAGATCCGAAAAATCGATCCCTGCCCTGTTTCGCTATCCACCTGGATACTTCCGCCACTTTGCTTCACGATGCCGTAGACCATCGCCAGCCCGAGCCCGGTTCCCTTGCCGCGCGGCTTCGTGCTGAAAAAAGGTTCGAAGATATGCGGCAGATTCCCCGACTCGATCCCGTGTCCGCTGTCCGCCACGCGCAGCATGACGTATCGTCCTGCGGGGAGCTCGAGATCGCGTCCTTGCTCGGCGGTTATCTCCACATTCGCGGTTTCCATGCTGATGCGGCCTCCGTGCGGCATGGCGTCGCGCGCGTTAATGGCCAAATTCATCAGCACTTGCTCGATCTGTCCCGGGTCGGCCTTCACCGTCATGAGCGACGGATGCAGGCTTGCGACCAGTTCGATATCCTCGCCAATCACGCGCGCCAGCATTTTCTCGACATCCGCCACCGCCTCATTCAGGTCGAGCACTTTCGGTTGCAGCACCTGCTTGCGGCTGAATGCCAGCAGTTGCTGCGTGAGCGATGCCGCCCGCATCGCCGCTCGCCGGATCTGCTCCAGCCCGGTCTGCGCGCGCTCGTCCACGCCGCTTGCCAGCAGTAGTTCGCCGTGCCCCATGATGATGCTCAAAATATTATTGAAGTCGTGTGCAACACCGCCCGCCAGCCGCCCGATCGCCTCCAGTTGTTGCGCGTTTCGCAGTTGCTCCTCCAGATGAACCCGGTCAGTCACATCCCGCGAGATGCCCCATGTACGCACCCAGCATCCATTCGCCACGATCCCGACCATGGTGTTGCGAAGAATTTTCTTCTGGCCGTGCGCATCGACTTCCTGCGATTCTTGATCCGTCGTCCGATAGCCTGACTGGATGAATCTCTCCATGAACTTCCGCGTCCCAGGATCCTGCAGCACCAAAAACTCCGTCAGCGGCTTCCCCATCAATTCCTGTGCGGTGGGCCGTCCGAACATCTTCGCCATCGCGTCGTTACACTCCGCCATGTAGCCGCGCTCGTGGCCAAGCCGGAGTTGTTCTTCGACCGGCAAGTGGCACGGAACTGGCGGATCGTACTCAATGCGGAAAATTCCCTCCGAGCTCTTCTCTACGAAGGCTCGGTACCGCTCTTCACTCTCGCGCAGCGCCTCATTCGCGCGCTTGCGTTCCGTAATGTCGATCAGCAGGCCGCGGGTCAGCCGCTTCCCGGTCTGCGGATCGCGCACCACTACCGCCTCGTCGCGAAGCCACACCTCCTGACCGTCCTGCCTCCGCATCCGGTACTCCACGCGGAACGGCCGCCCTTCTTCCCACGTGTCCTCCTGCAGCGCGATGGGATGATCCTCGGGATTTAAATGATTCCACCAGAACCGTGGATCCGAGGTGCATTCATCGGCGGAGTAGCCGAGAATCGTTTCCACCTGGGGACTGAGAAAGAGAAATCTTCCTTGCGCCCCAGCTTCCGCTACATAGGAGATCGCCGGAACCTGCTCCACCAGTTGCCGGTACTTGGCCTCTGCCTCGCGCAGCGCGGCCGTGGCCAGCCTTCCTTCTTCTCTCGACCGCAGCGCGGTGATACCAAACGACAGGTTGTTCGCGACCTCAGCCAGTAACTCGACCTCCGGACGCTCGAACGCGCCCACTTGGTCCGCATAGATCGCCAGCACTCCGAACGGCTCCCCGCCGGCGCGCAGCGGCATCGTCAATACTGCCCTGTATCCTCGTTCCAGTGCCGCTTTTCGCCACGGCTCAAACAAAGGATCGTTCTCTGTGTCCGTGAACAGGCAAACCCGATTCTCCCGAATCGCCGTGCCCGCCGGACCGCGCCCTTCGGGAGTATCCGACCAGCGCAACGCGATCGTATCCAGATACCCACTGTCGTATCCGGCATGAGCCACGGGCCGGACGGTTTTCTGCTCGTCGTGCTCCGCGTAGGCAATGCCCGCCATCCGGTACCCGCCGACATCGACGATGATGTTGCAGATCTGCCGCAGAAGTTCCCGTTCGCTGCCGGCGATCGCCAGTGCGTGGTTGCAGGCGCTCAACGCTCGCAGTGCGCGGTTGAGTCGCCTCAGTTCTTTATTGATTTCGCTCTCGCGATCGATGTCCGCTGCGGGGCGGCTGACGCCTTCTTGTGGGGACAGATCTTCTCCCGGATCCGGCGATCCGGCAATCGAGTCTTTCGCCGTCGGGATACTCCTGGAGGGCGCGGCACCCGCTGACCCGTACGACTGAGATTTTTCCGGCGTCACAAAATTACGCGCAATTCTCCGCCATTTACGGCACGCTGGCAATAGTCTACAGGCTTCCCTAAACCGCGCAGGAAGAATTAAACGCTGTTCCAATCTCAGGAATTCTCACGGGCGGAAACCTCAGCTTGCCTTCTTCCGCACCTTGGTTCCCATGCGCAGCAGCTTCCGCACGGTGCCCGTCGGCAGCCGCTTCATCTGATCATAGAGTTCCGTCACTGCCTCGAAGAATCCCGCCATCGCCGCCAGCCGTTCTCGCGTGTACTCCGCACCCGCTTCTTTCGGATCAAGATCCGCCAGGCACTGCCGCAGAATCTCCCGCGTCGGATCGATCTCCCGCCGCTTTCTCTGCTCGATCACCAACCGGAACATTTCCCACACATCTTTCATCGACTCGTAGTGCTCGCGCCGGTCCCCGAGCACGTGTACCGCGCGCACAATTCCCCACGTCTCCAGCTCGCGGATCGACGTGCTGACATTCGATCGCGCCACGCTCAATGTCTGGGCAATCTCTTCGGCTGGCAGCGCTTTCGGCGACAAATACAGCAACGCATGAATCTGCGCCACCGTCCGGTTGATCCCCCACCGCGTCCCCATCTCTCCCCAATGAAGGATGTATTGCTTCTGTACTCCAGTCAGCTCCGGCATGTCTTTCCTTTCAGTATGAACTGAAGATAGAGAACAATGGTGTGCTGCGTCAACCGGAAAGGCGAAGGCTGCGCAGATGTTGTGGAGACGGAGGATGCTGGAAGATGAGAGTTTATGTGGGAATAGCCGCCCCGGCTGTCCGCCGAGCGCAGCTCGACTCTACGGGATCGGAGCTCATCGTCCATGGCTATAATTTCCCCATCACCCTTGAGCCCCATCCCGTTACTTTCCCCTTCTATCTCCATTTCGGTCGCTACATCATTCACCCCCATCTTTTCTTCGAAGCGCTTTCCTATGTCGTCGCATTCGGTATTTATCTCCGGCTTCGCCGCCGCTTCGGCGACCCTCTCGTCACGTCGCTTCGCTGGGCCGTCGTCGCCGCAGCCGTCGCCGGCGCCGCTTTCGGATCCAAGATCTTATTCTGGCTTGAGGACCCACAACTCACCTGGCACAACCTCCACAACCCAGCCTTCTTCGTGGGAGGCAAAACTATCGTCGGGGCTCTTGCGTTCGGCCTCCTCACTGTCGAGCTGATCAAACGCTACATCGGACTTCGCCAGTCCACCGGAGATCTCTACGCCATCCCACTCGCTCTCGGCATCGCGATCGGACGCATCGGCTGTTTCCTCACAGGCCTCTCCGATAACACTTATGGCATTCCGTCGGATCTCCCGTGGGCCATTGACTTCGGCGACGGCATCTCGCGCCACCCCACCCAACTCTACGAAATCGTCTTCCTCCTCGCATTGATCCCGCTCCTCTACGTTGTTCTGAAAAAAATTGGCATGCAGGGAAAGCCTGTCATCCTGAGCGAAGCGAAGGACCCCATGGATCCCGCCGCCGGCACCGGCGAGTCGAGGAGTTCCCTCGTAACCGCGCCTTGTCATTTCGAGGGAGCCAGAGCGAACGCGACGGCGAGTCGAGAAACGCGCTTGCCTTCTGCCCCGCCACGAAACCAGAGCTGGCGGCCCGGCGACGCCTTCAAACTCTTCATGGTCGCCTACATGTCCTTCCGCCTGCTCTGCGACTTCATCAAGCCCTACCCGCGCATCTTCCTCGGCCTCGGAGGAATTCAGTGGGCCTGCCTCCTCATCCTGCTGTACTATTCCCGCGACATTGCTCGCTGGATGTCACGGCCGTCGAAATCACGGCAGCATCCGCAATAACAGGCATTAAAGACGTAACGCCAGATCAGCATTCCATGGGTCAGGACTCCAACACGCTTCGCACTCTCGGCATCGTTCTGACTTCCATCATCCTGTTTACCGCAAGCGGTATCCTTCTCCTGGCCTCCGCGTGCTTCGGCATCATCTCGGTCAGCGGCGCCGCGACCAACGGCCAGATTGCGGGTGTCGCTATCGGATGTTTACTCGGTGCGGCGCTTCTGATCTTCATCGGCGTCACCGTTATCGCAAAACTCTCTCGCGGTATGGTCCACCACGTTTCCCCATCACCGGTCTTACCATCGGTCCCAGCATCAATACCAGTCGAAGTGGAATCCCCGTTCATCGACTCCGCCCACTTCTCCCACGCCAGTCGCGCCGCCATCCAACATCTTCTTATCGCGATCTCGGCGCTGATTGTCGTCGATCTTCTCTTCGCGCTCGGTCCCGGCGTTGTCGGCAATCAATTCCCCTTCAACCCTCGCTTCCCGATCGTTCTCTACACATTGATCTACCGCGTGCTCGCTCTCGCTCCCTACGTCGTTCTTTTCTTCGCCCTGCGCCGTTCGCCCAGCCCGCGCAGTTTCGCCTATGCTCTTGCCGTGCCGGCCATTCCCGCCGTTTGGGGACTGTTTTCTCTTCCGCTGACTCTCTTCTCGTCACTTCGCATCCCCGCCCCTCTCTTCTCTCGCTACCTTCTCGTGATCCCATCTCTACTAATGGACTTCCTAGTCCTCTACTACGCTTGGATCGCAATCAGCCGCACCGGCATTCATCCCCCGCCCAAACGCCTCGTCATCGCCTCCATAGTGATGTTCGTCTACCACTTCGCGTTCGCCGCCATCGCCGGCGCTATCATCGCCATGACTACCACGATCCTTCACGGATAACCTCCGCTCGCTGGAATTCGGTGGGACGCCCTCTTCATCTTGCATTACTATTCCCGGAACATCCCGTGCTGCTCCGAACTCCAACAGGACCGGCATGCTCTGACTCATGGAACGCTGGGTCGAAAACACTCTCGCCACTCTCGGGATGATCGTGACGGCTGTCTTCGTGATCGCGGCTTGCGTCTTCGTCTTTCTTCTTGCCCTATGCTTCGGTGTGCTGAACAGTCCGGGAAGCTTCAATCACTCCAATCCTCCTCCTGCCTCTTCGCCCTTCCTCGCCGGAGCTTACGGGATCATGGCCGTCATCATCCTTGTGGGCATCATCGTGATTTCCCTCTTGGCGCGCAGCATGATCCGCAAGCGCGAACCTCAAGCCCTTCCTTATCTCCAAACTCCGACGGGCGTCGTACCCAACCTCGGCATGTCCAAGATCGATCCGAAGTCCGAATCGAAGTTCGAACCGCGATTCGAACCAAAGATCGTCGCTCCTCTGTTCCCGCCTGCACCAGCCTCTCCATCCGTCACCGCGATTTCAGCCAGTTCTTCGCAAGCCCGCGTCCGCGACCTCGCCACTCATCTTTCGCCGGCCAGCCGAGCCGTCGTTCAACAACTCGGAATCGCCATCACTGCTAAAATCGCCGCCGAAGTCGTCCTCGGCGTCGTCGGGTGGTATGGCGCTCTCGGCTCTCCGAGCGTGCCATTCCCCGTCTACCGCTTCGGCTTTCTTGCCTGGGGACTTGCCGCCATCGCCCCGCACATCGTTTTGCTCTATGCTCTCGCCCGCCATCCGGGCCCGCGGGCCTTCGCTTACTCATTAGTCATTCCGACGCTTCATATCCTTTTAGGATTCTTCGGCCACTCTGCCTTTCTCGCATTCATCCTCCGGGCCGGACAGGTCGCCGCGCCGCTGCTTTCCATCGCCCCATGGATTCTCGATATCGTCATCCTCTACCTGGCCTGGAAAGCGATTCGCCAAACCGGAATCCATCCCAATCCCGCCCGCCTGATCGTCGCCTCGGTAGTTATTCTCGTCTACACATCTCTGCTCCCGCTTCTCGTCGTTGTTCTGAACGGCTTCCAGCACTGAAACAGTCGACCCTTGTGCCTGTCTATGGTGAGCTCTGGTTGTTGGTTGGCAAACAGAGGCACATCCAGTAAGCTCCATGCCACAGAGGCGGTCCCATGGCGAAAACCCGTCCTTACCTCTTCTACGACGTCGCTCTCTCGATCTGTGCGACTTGCTACCGCAAGGTCGAAGCCAAGACGGTCTTCCAGGACGGAAACGTTTATCTCCTAAAGCGATGCCCGCAGCATGGCCCAGAAAAAGTTCTGATCGCCGATGACATCGATTACTACCGGCGCTGTCGCGAAATCTTCATCAAGCCCCCCGAGATGCCTCTCGTCTACAACACTCCCGTCAAATGGGGATGTCCCTACGATTGCGGACTCTGCACCGACCACGAACAGCACTCCTGCCTGACGCTCGTCGAGATCTGCGACTATTGCAATCTCCGCTGTCCCGTCTGCTATGCCGCCAGCGGGCCCGAACGCCAGCAATTCCGCACCCTTGCGCAAGTCGAGAAAATGCTCGACGCGGTCGTCCGCAACGAAGGACATCCCGATGTAGTCCAGCTCTCCGGCGGTGAGCCGACCGTTCACCCCAATTTGTTCGAAATTGTCGAGCTGGCAAAAGCTCGCCCTATTCGTCATCTGATGGTGAATACCAACGGCGTTCGCATTGCGCAGGAAGAAGATTTCGTCCGTCGACTCGCGGACTACCGCGAAGATTTCGAGGTCTATCTCCAGTTCGATTCCTTTGAACGCGAACCGCTGATGCAACTTCGCGGCGCCGACCTACGACGCATACGGCTAGATGCGCTCGAAAAACTGAACCGCTACAACATCCACACGAATTTAGTGGTCACACTAAAGAAGGGACTTAACGACCACGAAATCGGCAAGACCATCGACTTCGCGTTGCAGCAACCCTGCGTGCGAGGAGTAACGTTCCAACCGATCCAAGACGCCGGCCGCCTCGAAACATGGGTGAGTGCGGCTGCCCGTCCGGCTGGCATTGCCGCAAGTGGGGATTTCCCCGAGACAGGAACGTACGTCCGAAACTTCAATCCCGCGACCGACCGCTTAACTCTCACGGAAGTCCGGCGCAAAATCCTCGAACAGACCAACGTCTTCCGCCCCGAAGACGTCATCCCCGTCCCTTGTCACCCCGACTCGCTGGCGATGGCCTATGCACTGAAGCTGAACGGAAAAATCACGCCGCTCACTGGCATGATTCCGCCCGAGGTCTTGATTAACGGCGCTGCCAATACGATTTTGTATGAACAGGAGCCCGCGGTCCGCGACAATCTATTCAAACTCTTTGCGACGAATCATTCTCCGCAAAGCAGCGCTGGCACGCTGCGTGAGTTGCTCTGCTGTCTTCCCAAGGTTTTCGTCCCGGACGCGATCACTTACGAAAATGTTTTTCGGATCATCATCATGCAGTTCATCGATGCCCACTCGTTCGACGTCCGCAGCGTTAAGAAGACATGCGTCCACATCGTCCACCCCGATGGCCGCCTGATCCCCTTCGACACTTACAATCTTTTCTACCGCGATGATCTGGAACAAACACGGCTAGCCCCTCTGCGCCGCAATGCCCAGGCGGCCCTGGCGGCAATGTGATCCCGGATCGAGCTGCCACCTGAGATTTTGTCATTCCGACCCCTTCGCGCAGCGAAGGAGAGGAATCTGCTGTCCCAGGCACTCCCTAGAGCATATTAGGTTAGGGTCGGCGCGAGCGGAGCCCTTTTGAGACTCTGCGCCCTCTGTGATGAAGGATTTTCTATTCCTGCCGAGAGCACCACGCGACGCTAGTTGGCTGGGGAAGCGGAAGGATCGCTTAACTTAATTAGCTTGCCCTGCGGATATTCTTCCGGAGTCAATGGGATCTCCGGATTGTGATTGACGATGGTGAGAACCTTCCCGCTGCGCACGCCTTTCACAGTCAGGCTCTGACTCTCCACGGCAACCACGCGGTATTCTTCGTCAAAGATTTCTCTTTTCGACGCTTTCATCCCAGAGTGGGATGCAGGATTCGAGTTGAAGGGCCCCCTGTTCTTTTTCATAAATTGCCCATCAATTGGTCGCCACATTGAATTTGTAAAACCCCAGGGTCGCCGCAAAGTTGCCTCGCTTTTTCTTACTTTGTTTCGGGCACTTTAGGGCACATCCACCTCTGGCAGGGGGATGCCGAAGGATGATTTATTCCAGTATCCCACAACCTTGACCTCTTCGCTCGCACACGATCCACAGTTCCTCAATTTGTGACAGCCATCTACAATCGACACTCGCATGGACGTCGAACGCATCGTCAAACTTCTGTCGCCGTTCCTTGAGTCGGACGCCGATCAACTCCGCGCGAGAGAGATTGCCCCCAGTATATCGATATATGTCGATATACTCCTCCGCTGGAATTCGCGCATGAATCTCACGGCGATCCGCGATCCCGAAGACATTGTGCAACGCCACTTCGGCGAAAGCCTCTTCGCCGCCAGGCAGTTATTCCCCGTGTCTTCCCCCGTGTCCTCTGTGCCCCCTGTGGTGAAAGATTCTGAAGTTGTTGAATGCGAGGCTGAAACCGGGGACGTTGTTGGTAGCCGAAGACCGGGTCAAAGCGGCGGACAACCGACCAGTGGAAGAGCGGCCCTTCAGGGCCGTGTCAAGGGCGAGAAAGTATTGGCTTCAGCCACTTCGGTCGCTGATATCGGCTCTGGCGCGGGATTCCCGGGCATCCCTATCAAGCTCTGGGCGCCACAGATATCTCTCACGCTGATCGAATCGAACCAGAAGAAGTCAGTCTTCCTTCGCGAAGTCACGCGCTCACTTACATTGATGAACGTCGATATACAAAACGCCCGTGCCGAATCCCTGCCGCAAGCCTCATTCGACGTGGTAACCCTTCGCGCAGTCGAGCGCTTCGACACGATCCTTCCCACGGCTGCAGCCTTGCTCGCCCGCAGCGGGGGTCTGGCCCTCCTGATCGGCGACGCCCAAGTCCGCCAAGTCAAGGAGATCCTGCCGAACTTCGAAGTCTCACGGATCACGCCCATCCCCGAATCGCTGTCTAGAGTCCTCCTACTGGCCAACCGGCTCCGCTAGCTCGGAACCAGAGTAGTTAACATCTTTCGAAGAGTGGGACAAAACGCCTTGCACAGCGAATAATAAACGCGATTTCCAAGAGCATAATCTATAAAGTGGAATATTAGTAGCTATTTCAGACAGTATCGACTCTCAGCGTGTGGAGAAATCCGGAGTTGAGAAGTGTTCCTGCAGGAACACTTCTCTGGTTTTGCAAGTCAGCTCACTGATTTCAATAAAGCGAAGAGGGTTGCGGCAGCACGCCAAAGTGTTCCCATAGGAACACTTCTCGCCGCTGCGACTAACAGCGAACCGTAGAGCGTTCAAGGAACCGGCACACCAGCCGCGACGCCTCACCCGTGAAGCGGCCAGGCGATGGAGTGTTCCCGCAGGAACACTCGGTCATCCAAGTTCAGATCACTGGCAAGTGTTCCTACAGGAACACTCTCACTATTCCGCAGCTCGCAGTCATCTTTAGAAAACGCTCCCGCAGGAACAAACTGCGGTCCCGCACTCGACTGCGCTTCCCTCTGACCATTCTCACCTCGCGCGGTGGAGTGTTCCCGCAGGAACATTATTACGGTCGAATGATTGCGAACTATCTCGGAGTGTTCCCGCAGGAACTCTGGACGCGTTTTGCACATGATTCTCTTGTTTGCACAGCAGATCGTCATTGCATTTGAAATGCAATGCGGCTTATTCTGCGAATGACTCTGGTTCTCCTGACAATTCCATGGGACGCGTTATCGCTGTTGCCAATCAGAAGGGCGGCGTGGGGAAGACTACGACTGCCATCAACCTGGCCGCATCCTTTGCGGCTGCGGAAGTCAATACGCTGCTCGTCGATTGCGATCCGCAATCGAATGCCACCAGCGGCTTGGGATTCGTCAAGGATCCAGACCGCATCAGCTCTTATCATTTGCTGATGGGCGCGGCCACTGGTGAAGAGGCGCTGCTGACGACAGAGCTCGAACAGCTCTGGTTGATTCCTGCGCACAAGAATCTCATCGGTGCAAACATTGAGCTCGTCGATCAAGAGGCGCGTGAGTTTCGCATGCGCGAAGCGATCGCGCCACTGCGCGATCGCTTCCAGTTCATCGTGCTGGATTGTCCTCCTGCGCTCGACCTGCTGACGCTCAACGCGCTCGTGGCCGCTGACGCAGTGCTCATACCGATGCAGGGTGAATACTTTGCTCTTGAAGGCATCAGCGAACTGCTCGACACGATCGAACGCATACGCGCGGCATTGAATCCAGAGCTTGGCATTGAAGGCGTGGTGCTGACGATGTTTGATGAGCGCACCAACCTGGCGCAGCAGGTCATGGCTGAGCTGAAGAATTTCTTTGGCGAAAAACTTTGCCGCACGACGATCCCGCGGAACATACGGCTGGCTGAGGCGCCTAGCCATGGCAAGGCAGCGCTGGTATACGATCCGCGATCGAAGGGCGCGGAGAGCTACATACGGTTGGCCAAGGAGATCATTGAGAGACAGCCAGCTGCGGCCTCACTGACTCCAGAATCTTTGACTACAGAAGGCACAGAGGAGCACAGGGGAGAGGCTGCGGTCGAGGAGATTGCTCCGGCTGGGGAGATGGACAAGAGCGCTTAGTATATTGATGGGTGTCTATATATTATATCGACGGACATCGATATATGAAATGGATGGGAAATTCCCTGACGGGCCGGTGGCGCTGCATTGAGGCACGGGGTCCTTCGACTCCGCCGCGACTTCGCTCTGCTTCGTCGCGGCTGCGCTCAGGATGACAGGGGCAGGGACAGCAGGTTCCTCGCTTCGCTCGGAATGACAAGAAATATCGGGTCGACGTTTTTCGATGGACGATTTCGAAAAGGATAACCACTGATGACTACTGCGGCGGCGGGGAATGTGGCGGGAACTTCTGTCGAGAAGGACAAAGAGAAGGTTGAGAAGCGCCGAGCGCTGGGGCGTGGACTCGCTTCGCTGCTGCCTGGGCCGCGACCGGTTGCGCCTCCGGCTGCTCCGGTCTCTTCCCAAGTGCCGGCTGGGGATTTGGGTGCACGCGGACAGCAGATTCCTCACTTCGTTCGGAATGACAACGAAATTGGAGAGAGAATCGACGGGACGATCCAGGCTGTGGTGGATGAGGCCGCAGATATCTCCTCGCCCGCTGACGCGGGCGGACAGCCGGGGGCGGCTGTCTCCACATATTCTATCTTTATCCCTACATCTGTCTCTCATTCCGGCCCTGGATTCACTCCCGCAGAGAACGCTGAATCGAACGAGCCGATCACGCTGATGGCACAGGCGGAGACGCGGATGCCGGCGAATATCGTCGTCAATCTGGCGATTACGGATATCGACAAGAATCCTTTTCAGACCCGGTATGTCGGAGATGACGAAGCGCTCGAAGAACTGGCGGACTCGATCAAGGCGAACGGAGTCGTGCAGCCGATCATGGTGCGTCCGTCGGAAGACGACGAAGGACGCTACATATTAATTCTGGGCGAACGGCGGTTGCATGCTTCGAAAAAAGCCGGGAAGACGCACATTCCGGCACTGGTGCGGCGAGTGTCGCTGCAGCAAGCGGCCGAGATGACGATCGTCGAAAACCTGCAGCGTGAAGATTTGAGCGCACTCGAGCAAGCTGAAGCGTTTCGTGTGCTGAGCAAGGATTTCAATCTGACGCAGCAGCAAATTGGAGAGCGAGTTGGATTGTCGCGCGTGTCCATTGCGAACTACATGCGACTGCTGAAACTGCCGCGCGAGGTGATGGAGCTGCTGGCGGAGAAGAGAATCAATTTTGCCCAGGCGAAAGAGTTGCTGAAGCTGGAAAACGACGATCAGATTTCGCAGGCGGCGCTGTATGCCGTGAAGAAGGGATTGTCGATCGAACAGGTCGAGCGGTTGGTGTTGTCGATGAATGGATTGCTCGATCCGTTTCCGGGGATGCCGGGTCAGGTGGTAAAGAAGACCGGAGGCGGGGCGCGATGGGTGGATCCGAATGTGCGGGCGGCGCAGACGGACCTTGAACGAATGCTGGGCGTGAGGGTACGGATTCGCGACCGCAAGGGGAAAGGCAAGATCGTGATTGAGTATTCGACTGTCGATGATTATGAACGGGTCGTGGAGATGCTGAGGGGAAAGAAGTAGGCAGTTTCGAGTTTCAAGTTTCGAGAGGGGCGGCCTTTTGGCCGCCTTTTTACGTTTGGGTTCCTCGGGAGCGAACCAACATAGTTACCGGGTGGAACGGGAGGGGCAATTAATGAGTGGTAGTGGAATAACGGTGTCGGGATTGGAAACGAATTTCGCGATTTAAGGCTGATGCAGGGATGTTTACTGATTTGGTTCGGGCTCTTTCTCTCGTCCCTCCCGGGCTTCGTCGGTTTAGCCATCAGTATTTCCACAGGTTGCGCCCTTTCGACGAGCTCAGGACAGGCAGTGGGCTGGATTCTTTCGCCGCTTCCCGGCTTGTACCCCCCTCTTTGCCAGCTAAGTGCGGTCCTGACAGTGGCTCCATGCGGCGGCGTATTATTTTCGCGGTGGAGGATTCCATGCGGCGACGAGAGTTTTTGAAGATGGCTACGGTTTGGGGCGGAGCGGCTGCCTTGCCGATCGGATTTGGATTCGCGGACCGATGGGCATGGGCGGCAGATGATGCGGTTGAGGGTGGGCCGATCGTTTTCAATCAGCTGGGATATCTTCCGGACGCTCGGAAGCTGGTCACTGTTCGAACTTCTATTCTCTCTTCTTTATCTTCTTCATCGCCGTCGTCTTATTCTTCCGCTTCATCTTCAACCTCACCATCTTCATCTTCCTCTTTGGCGACGTTCACGGTTCGTGCGGTTCGGGATGGCTCTGTGGTTTTGAACGATAAGTTGGGCGCGATGCGCGAGGATGCGGCTTCGGGAGATCGCGTGCAGGTTTGCGATATCTCGTCCGTGCGCGCGCCTGGAACATATTTCATCGAGATCGATACTGGTGCGGGAGCGAAGAAGAGCGCGCCATTTGAAATTGGTAGTGATGTCTATCGGCGGGCGTTGTGGCTGACGATGCGTTCGTATTATGGGCAGAGGTGCGGGTGCAGCGTCGATCTCGGAGATGGATACGCGCATCCGGTGTGTCATCTGGATGCGGCGTTTCATGCATCGTCGGGCAAGAGTGGTCCGTACAAGAATCATGGAGGATGGCACGACGCCGGCGACTATGGACGGTATGTAGTGAATTCGGGGATATCGACGGGAACACTGCTCTGGGCGTGGGAGATATTGAATGGGGCGGTGCGAAAACTCGATTTGAAGATTCCGGAGTCGGGCGGAAAGATGCCGGATTTTCTGGCGGAGATCAAATGGAATCTGGATTGGATGTTGAGTTTGCAGGATGCCGATGGCGGAGTGTGGCACAAGCAGACGAGCGAGAATTTTTGCGCGTTCATCATGCCGCAGGACGATCACATGACGAGTTATGTGATCGGGACGGGAGCCGCTCCGTATAAAAGCACGGGCGCGACGGCGGACCTGGCGGCGGTGGCGGCGATTGCGGCGCGGTGCTATGGGCCGTATGACGATGCGTACGCGAAGAAGTTTGCGGACGCGGCGAAGCAGGCATACGCGTGGGCAAGCAAGAATCCAAATGTGAGGTTTGAAAATCCGGCGGGAGTGCGAACGGGCGGATACGGCGACGATGATTGCCGCGATGAGTTGCTGTGGGCGGCTGCGGAGTTGTGGAGGACGACGGGCGACGACGAGTATCGAAAAGCGTTCGAGGCGGGGATCGGATATTTGCGCGAGAATGGCGGCCTGAAGATCAACACTCCGGGATGGGGCGATCTTTCTGCGATGGCGTTGTGGACTTATGCGATGGCGGAGCGAAAGGGTGCGTCGAGCGAATTGGTGGCGCAGATTCGCGAGGCCAGCGCGCATGCGGCGGAAGAGTTGGTGCGGAACAGCCGCGAAAATGGATATGGAAACACGATGGCGCTGGCGGATTATGTGTGGGGATCGAATGGAGTGGCGGGAAATCAGTCGCTGCAGTTGATCGTCGCGAACCGATTACAGAAGAACCCAGAGTTTCGCGCGGCGGCGATGGAGAATTTGCATTATCTGCTGGGGCGGAATTGTTGGGACCTGTCGTGGGTGACGGGGCTGGGGAGGAATGCGTGCATGCATCCGCATCATCGGCCAAGCGGTGCGGATGGGATCGCGGCGCCGTGGCCGGGATTGTTGTCGGGCGGGCCGAATGCGCGTCCGGCGGATCCGGCGGCGAAGGGGATGACGCTCGGGCCTCCGATGAAAATGTACCGGGACGTGCAGGCGGCGTATTCGATGAATGAGATTGCGATCAACTGGAATGCTCCGCTGGTGTTTTTGCTGGCCGGGGTGAATGAAGGCGGCTAACTTTCAGGGAGAGTCAAGGTCCCCACTTCCGGCAAAGGCGGCCGGAAATGGGGCACCCTTGGGGATCAAGATAGTTATCGGGTGGGAATTCGATACGGGATTTAGACCATGAGAAAGCTTTTATGGACTTCTCAGGGCTCGTTTGTGGGAATGGAACTGCGATTTTTATGGCTGGGAATGCAGAGGTCCCTTGGGCCTGAAGGCTGGCCATCAGGGTGACATATGACTTCACAGCGGCAGAGCAATAATGATTTCTCGATTTAGAGTGAGATAAATCGAGAAAGTCCCCACTTCCGGCAAAGGCGGCCGGAAATGGGGCACCCTTGGGGATCAAAATAGTTACTAGGTAGGAATTCGGTATGGGATTTTGATCGTGAGATGGCTTCTGTGGATTTGTCAGGGCTCGTTGTGGAATGGAACTGCGATTTTTGTTGCCTTGGGAGTGCAGAGGTCCTTCGGGCCCGAAGGCTGGCCCTCAGGATGACAACGAGTATGGGGTAGCGGCGCGATGAGGGAAGGACATTGGATCATACGGTGTTGAGTTTGGTGGCGGAGCAGATGATGAGTGGGGATGAGGTTGTCGTCTCGGGGAAGACGTTTCGGGTGACGCGGACTGGGACGCGGAAGTTTCGGACGGTGCGATTTGTGATGGAGGGCGGGGAGTATCAGGCGATCGAGCAGAATCCGGAGAAGCCGAGCCGATGGGGGAAGCTGGCGCGCGAAGGACGTCGAGTGGTGCAGATTAGGGATGTGGCGTCGGGGAAGTATGTGGGCGTCGTGGTGGATGGGAAGGTTACGGAGTATTCGCGGTGATCGCTTCGATTTGGATTTCATCTGGCAGCTTTTGAAGACAAAATCTTTCGTCACGGGGGACTTCGAACGGGGACTTGTTATCTGCTAGAGAAATCCCCACTTCCGGCAAAGGCGGCCGGAAATGGGCACCCGGTCACAAAGGGACGTCAAATCCCGCCTTAGAGAGAATTCCTTGCGGGGCTTGTGCTCGGAACTTTGTAATATGGGATCCACGCGCTTCGTGGCGGTTGGTCGTCACTTGAGTAGGCTTGCGAGGTGCGGGCGGAAAGTCAGCCATTTGCGGGAATTTTCGTCGATGTGGGCGCCGGCTTTGAGTAGAGTTTTTATGACCTCGATGTAATCCTCTTCTTCTCTTTGTCCATTCGCGTGTGCGGCGGACCAGATGGCTTGGCCTAGAGCGGTGCCTCCGTAGGAGTTTTTGGTTTCGAGATTTGCGCCGTGGGCTAGGAGCAGATGGATGGTGTTGAGGTGCGCCCCGATGACGGCCCAGTGGAGCGCGGTCTGCCCGGTGCCCGCGTGAGCGTCGAGATCGGCGCCGTGATGGACAAGAAATTCAAGGACGGCGTTGCGGCCGTATTGCGCGGCCCAGAGGAATCCGCGATCAAGTTTTGCTCTCGAAGCTTTCGCTGCGAGAGTTCCCTTCTGATTGAAATATTTTTTCACGTCATCGATGCGGCCCAGGCCGGCGGCGGATTCGAGATCGATGGGCACGCCGCGAGTGGCTAGAAATTCCGCGGCGTGAATGCGACCGTTGGCGAGGCAGGCGTTGATCACGTTGACGTCGAGAGACGCTCCGCGCTGGAGAAGAAGATCGAGTAGCGATTGTTGCAGGCCCGCTTGCTCGGGATGGATGCTGGTCGCGACAAGGGCCAGAGTGGTTGCGCCGCCGCCGTAAATTTCGGCTGTAGCGTTGACGTCGGCGCCCGCAGCGAGGAGAAGCTTTGCGATCTCGACGGAATTGGGCGGAGTTTTCTGGCGATATCCTTCGACACCGTTGGCAGCGATGTAGTGGAGAAGCGTGGCGCGATGCTGGCGAGTCGAGCGCGCGTGAATCAGCTTGGGATTCTTGTGAAGAAGCGCGGCAAGTTTCTTGAGATCGCCAGTGATGATAGCGTCGACGGCTTGTTCGAAATTCGACGTGGGAGTGTTGGCACGGGATAGGGATTCGATGTGGCGGGCAAATTTCGTCCAGCTTTCGAAACCGTGGGCGCGCGCGAGGATGAATTGAGATTTGGTGAGAGTTAGCTTTGTGCCAGACTTTTCTGCGAGCGCGAATCGATCAAGCTGGTCGATCCAGTGTTCGAGGCGAACAGGGAGCTGGGGAGTAATGATGAGGTTCGATAATTTTGCGAGGGACTCGATCCAGAGGGTGATCCATGCGCGGAGAGTAGATGGGTCGGCGGAGTTGGCGGCGCGGGCGAGATCTTTGGCGAGCTTTTTGTATTGGTCGAGATTGGGGCGCGCGGGGAGCGGGAGAGCGTCTTGCGGTGCGAACATACGAAGCTCCTTTCAGGTGCATGCCTGGAGTCCGCACGAGGTCAGGCTGAAAGAAGGTTCGTTAGCCTTCGAAAAATCTGGTGAAGGTGGGCACGGCCCTTTCCGCGGACTGGAGGCGCCCTTCGCGCTCGGAGTCAGGATAGGGGAGCAGGTGGAGAGAGTCAAATTCTGTCAACCGCGAATTCTTTCACCACGAAGGACACGAGGCTGCACGAAGGAAGAGGGCGGGAACAGCTACGGAGGGTCAAAATCCCCACTTCCGGCAAAGGCGGCCGGAAATGGGGCACCCGGTTCCTGTTGGGCTCCCCTCGTTTAGATTTCAGCCGTTGATCAGGGCCATCATGTGCTCGGGATAGCGGTTGCCGGCGGCGGAGTCGGGAGGGAAGACTTCGTCGATGCGGGCGAGGTCTTCTTTCGTCAGCTTTACTTCGACCGCGGCTACATTTTCTTCCAGATATTTTCTGCGCTTGGTGCCGGGGATGGGCACAATGTCGTTGCCCTGGGCCAATACCCAGGCGAGAGCGAACTGCGAGGGAGTGCACTTCTTTTCCTGCGCGAGCTCTTTCACTTTGCGGAGGAGATCAAGATTCTTTTGGAAATTTTCTCCCTGGAAGCGGGGGCTCTGACGGCGGTAGTCGTCCGGGGCGAGATCTTCGAAGCGCTGGAATTGTCCGGTGAGAAATCCGCGGCCGAGCGGACTGTAGGCGACGAAGCCGATGCCGAGTTCACGGCAGGTGGAGAGCACGGAGTTCTCTTCGGGATCGCGGGTCCAGAGAGAATACTCGGTTTGGAGCGCGGTGATGGGATGAATTTTCGCGGCACGGCGCAAGGTTGCGGGGCTGGCTTCGGAGAGACCGAGGTAGCGGACCTTTCCTTCCTTTACTAATTGCGCCATTGCTCCGACAGTTTCTTCGATAGGAGTGTTGGGATCGACGCGGTGCTGGTAATAAAGATCGATGGCGTCGACGCCGAGACGGCGCAGGCTGCCTTCACAGGATTGGCGGACGTAGTCGGGCTTGCCGCTGACGCCGCGGGCGCTGGGATTCTTGAGATCGCGGACGATGCCGAATTTCGTGGCGAGGACGAATTTGTCACGCTTGCCTTTGATGGCGCGTCCGACGAGTTCTTCGTTGGTATGAGGCCCGTAGACGTCGGAGGTGTCGAGGAAATTGATGCCGAGTTCGAGAGCACGGTGAATGGTGGCGACGGATTCGGCGTCGTCGCGTCCGGAGTAGAACTCGGACATGCCCATGCAGCCGAGTCCCTGGGCGGAAACGTTGAGGCCGGTGCGGCCGAGAGTACGAGATTGCATGATGACTCCTTGCGGGAAGAATTCTAGTTGATAGATGCGGGGATGGGGTGGAGGGTGCAGGGGGAGTTTCTCGGGGGAGCGGAAATCGCAAGGCTCTTGCTAGATCTGCAGTTGGAATGCGAAGACAAAAGCTTTCACCACGGTGGCCACGGAGGAAATCGAGCGCATGAGTAGCGATTTTTGATGTCCGACACTGACCCAAACATCTCCACTTCCGGCAACACCGGCCGGAAATGGGGCACCCTTGAATGCTCTTTATTTGATTCGATGAGTCGAGGAGAGATTTGCAGCATCTTTGTCTTTCGAGTGAGGGATTATGAGCAATGTACCGGCTTGGTTTGAGCGGAAGTTTGAGTTTACGTTTCCGGTGGAGTTGTATCCGAATCTGGTGGTGCGATTGAGGGGAACTCCGGCGCGGATGGAGGAGTTTTTGCACGGAGGGTCGAGAGAAATTCTGACACGGAAAGAATCAGGAAAGTGGTCGGCGCAGGAGCATGCCGGGCATCTTTTGGATTTGGAGCCGTTATGGCTGGCGCGAGTCGAGGACTTTGTTCAGGGCGGTAGTGAGCTGACGGCGGCGGATTTGAAGAATACGAAGACGCATGAGGTGAATCATAATGCGCGTCCGGTGGAGGAGATTCTGCGGGAGTTTCGGAGCGCGCGCGCGGCGTTGGTCGAGCGTGTTGCCGGGATCGACGTTACGGGGCTGGGGCGGACGATGCTACATCCGAGAATGAAGACGCCGATGCGGTTGGTGGATCATCTTTATTTTGTGGCGGAGCATGATGATCATCATTTGGCGCGAATGTTGGAGTTGATTGGGGAGTAGTTTTTTCACTGGTCTCGGTGTCCAATCGCGAAACTAAGCAGTTGAATTTTTCATTCGGCCCAGATCGCTTTGAGGATCGGAAAAACCCCACTTCCGGCAAAACCGGCCGGAAGTGGGGCACCCGGGTGTCCTGATTTCAATCAACGCTTAGATTACTTGAATGCGGGGCTTGGTGTTGGGGAGGACTTCGCCGATTATTGCGGCTGGAACTCCGGCTGCGTTGAGTGCTTTGGTTAGAGCTTCACCGTCGGGAGCGGAGATCAAAAGGCCTCCGGCGGTTTGGGGGTCGTAGAGGATGGCGCGGAGATCGTCGGGCACGTCGGGGGCGTATTCGACTAAACATTCGGCGAAGTTGCGGTTGTTGGTGAGGCCTCCGGGGATGTGACCTGCTTGGATGCAGGCCAGCGCGCCTTCGAGGATGGGGACTTTGCTGGCGTGAATTTTGATTGATACATCTGAGGCTAGGAGGAGTTCTCTGGCGTGACCGATCAGGCCGAAGCCGGTGATGTCGGTCATGGTGCTGATGCGGAGGGCGGCGGGCGCTGCTTGCGAGTGCGCTGTCGAGCTTTGCTCGACTGGACGGCCCAGGGCGGCCGTCCCCACAGGAGCATCTTGGAAGTCGGCTGCCGTGATTACTTCGGCGGCTCTTTTGTTTAGCGTGGTCATCGAGGCAACGGCTGCGTCGATCCAGGATTGTTCTGCTTTGCCTTTTTTTATCGCCGTTGAGATCACGCCGGTGCCAATCGCTTTTGTCAGGACCAGGGCGTCGCCGGGTTTGGCTCCTGCGTTTGCGTAGATTTTCTTTGGGTCAATCAAGCCGGTAACGGAATAACCAAATTTCGTTTCTTCGTCGCGAATACTGTGGCCGCCGATCACGGTGCATCCGGCTTCCATCATTTTCGAAAGACCGCCGGCGAGAATGCGTCCGAGAATTTCGATGTCCGCTTTATCCGGAAAACATACGAGGGCTAGCGCGGTGATCGGACGGCCTCCCATCGCGTAGACGTCACTGAGGGCGTTGGTGGCGGCGATCTGTCCGAAGGTGTAGGGATCGTCGACGATGGGAGTGAAGAAGTCGACGGTTTGCACGAGCGCCTGGTCGGGAGCGATCAGATACACTCCGGCGTCGTCGGCGTGATCGAAGCCGACTAGAACGTTGGGGTCGTGTTGCCGGGCTAATTTCCCAAGCACCGTGTCCAGCACCGCCGGACTCAGCTTGGACGCTCAACCTGCGGCTTTAACAGACTCCGTTAGGCGGAATGATTTTGTTTCTGACACTTCGCCATTCTACGCGGGACGGGAAAACATTCACCACAGGGGGCACAGAGGAAAAGCTCTTACCACTAAGGACACGAAGGTTCACGAAGGAATACAACGATTCGCAATTACACGGTACGGCTGTGCAGGGTTCCGTTACATGGGTCCTTCGCTTCGCTCAGGATGACAACAACACTCGACACTTCTATTTCACGGTCACGTCGGTGATCGTCAGGTCCGGGTATTGATGATTCCACTGAGTGGAGATGCTGTCGAAGGTTAGGCGGAAGGGCATGGATTGGCCGGGAGCTAGTGGAGCTACGTTAAGGTCGACGGGCTCGAGATAGGCGCCATTGGTGCGGACTACGCGGAGAGGGAGTTCTTCGCGCTGCGCGAGTTGTCCCATGGAGTCTTCGAAATTGACTTGCACGATGACATGGGTAACAGTCTTGTCTCCGGTGTTGGCGATGGTGCCATCGACATAGCTGACCGTGGCTCCGATGAAGTTTTCGGCAGCGGACATTTTGAAGTCGGAGAGTTTGAGTTTCGCGATGTAAGGCGACGGGACCGCAACTGGCTTGGGAGGCTGGCGGAGCAGCAACGCGGCGCCCAGCGCGATTCCGATGACGACGACTACCGCGACGACAATGATCATGCGGCTGGAGTCGCGTTCTGGGGTGGTCGCGGTGGGCTGGCCGAGGGAGTCCATGAGGGAGATTGTAGGCTGTTGGATTTTCGTTGTCGATTACAGGGAGGAATCGTCTTTGCAAAGTTCCTGTTGCTTTATGCGAAAGGCATCACCATCAGGGGGCACAGAAGGTTCACAGAGGAAAGCATTTACCACGAAGGACACTACGGATCACGAAGGAATGCTGTAGGATTGAAGATTCTCCCGCGAAGACTGTGCAGGGCTCGGGTGAGATAGGGTCCTTCGCTTCGCTCAGGATGACAAGCGCGGAGTAGTTTCTCTCGAAGATCAGAAGTCCCCACTTCCGGCAAAATCGGCCGGAACTCGGGGCGACGCACGCTCGGCCCTCGTAGCTTACGTTTCTCGGGCGGTCAAGAGTTTCTTCGCGTTGTCGCGGTAGACGTGCTGAAGGACTTCGTCGCTCAGGCCCAAGCCATAGAGCGGCCAGTGGTAGGAGAACTGGTCGGTTTCATAGAAGTGTTCGTCTTGCGATTCGAGAATGCGGAAGGTGATGTGGTACATGTCGAGATCGAATCCCATGTCGGTGCCGTAGACGAGACGATCGGAATATTTCGCATAGAAAGCCGCGGT
The DNA here is from genome assembly GCA_963793945.1 of uncultured Acidobacteriota bacterium. Lineage (GTDB taxonomy): Bacteria > Acidobacteriota > Terriglobia > Terriglobales > Acidobacteriaceae > Sulfotelmatobacter. The sequence continues at coordinate 131,795 of CAWCCE010000021.1, forward strand.
GAATCGGGGAATGGGCGCGGTTTCGGCGTAGCGGGCGGAGATATCGGCGTGGAGGTTCGGGTTGCGGTCGAGAACTTCGCCGAGGTGCGCGAGATCGTAATCGAGATTCGCGAAGTGGCACGCGATGAACGTTGTATTGCGATGGCGGGAGACGGTGCGCTCGAGGATTTCAATCATGCCCGCGAGGTTCACGATGTTGGGCTGGTTGTCGAGACGCCATTCGTAGGCATTCATCAGGCCGTCGTTATGCTTATCCATCGGCTGGTACATCCAGATGGGGTCAGCGACGTGGAGACTGATGGGCATGTGGAGGTCCGCGGCCTTTTGCCAGACGGCGTCCATGCGAGGATCGTCGGGGTGCATGCCGGGGGCTTTGATTTTTCCCGATTGCAGGCCTTTGCCCTTGTCGTGAATTTCTCCGATGCCGCGAGCACCGGCATCGTGACAGCGCGCGAGCTCTTTGGTTGCGGCTGAGTCGAAGCCGGGCTGGTTGTATTGCGTGAGATCGAAGTCCGCACCAGAGTTCGAAGCGGTCGGGATGCTGCGAGTACTTCTTATTGATGTCGTCGAATTCTTTTCCCGTCGCCATCGTGAGGATGATGGTTTTTTCGACATTGGCCGCGTCCATGTTCTGGAGCCAAGTGGAGATTTCGGCATCGGTCTTCGCATAGGGATGCGAGTGCATGTCGATGATGGGGAATTTTGCTTTGGCGATTTGGGTGACGGGAACTTTGTAGATGGAGCGCGGGCGGTAGTCTTTGAGTAGGAGCGTGTTGGGGTTGGGGGATGTTTTCGCGGCTGTGGTTTTCTTTTCGGTTTCGGCGAAAGTGGTGGAAGGAATTGCTAGAGCGATGGCTGCGGCGTTTGCGGATGTGAGGAATGAGCGGCGGTTCATGGGGTCTCCGAGTGCGGTGCGAAGGAATGTCTAAACCTTTTTGCGGACGAAGGCAAGGGAGTGGTTTCGGAGAGCAAAATCTTTCAACACAGAGGGCACGGGGGAACACAGGGGACGGCACGCGAGCTGCGCTCGCGGGACAGCCGAGGGCGGCTGGCCCCACATAAGACCAAGGCGGACGAAATGCGTCCGCTGCTCCAAGACTTTATTCGCCGCCTACGGTTAGGCCTTCTATGCGGATGGTCGGGGCGGCTACGGAGCCGCGGAATTCCAGGTCGTTGGCGATTTCGGAAATATTGAAGAAGAGTTCTTTCAGATTTCCCGCGACCGTGATTTCTTCGACGGGGAACGCGAGCTCTCCGTTTTGGATCCACATGCCAGAGGCGCCGCGGGAATAATCTCCCGTGACGAGATTTGCGCCTTGACCGAGAAATTCGGTGACGTAGAGTCCTTCTTTTATTTCACCGATCAGATCTTTCGGGGATTTCGATCCCGCTTGTAGAAAATAATTTCCGGGGCCGATGCCGGGAGTGCCGGCTAATCCGCGTGAGGCATTCGCGGTGGTTTGCAGGCCTAGTTTCTTCGCCGTGTATGTGTTCAGCAGATACGACTTGAGGACGCCGTTTTCGACGACGACCGTGCGGCGAGTCGGGATGCCTTCGCCGTCGAAGGGGCTGGTGCCGAATCCGCCGGGGATGGTGCCATCGTCGATGATGGTGACGTTGTCGCCGGCGATTTTCTGGCCGAGTTTTCCGGCGAGGAAAGATGCGCCGCGGTAGACGGAGTCTCCGTTGATGCCTTCGAAGATGTGCTCAAGGATCGAAGTCGAGACCATGGGATCGAAAACGATCGGGACTTTGGCGGTCTTCACTTTTTTCGCGCCGAGGCGGCGGATGGTGCGCTCGGCGGCGATCTTGCCGACTTTCTCGGGCGCGTCGAGTTTGCTCAGCATGCGCGCGACGGAGTACCAGTAGTCGCGCTGCATTGCGCCTTCGGGCGTTTGCGCGATGGGGACGGCGGCGACGGAGCAATAGGAGCGACGAATATTCGCCGACAAAGCCGTGAGAGTTGGCGAGAACTTTGTGTCCGGTGGCGGCGTCGAAGGATCCGCCTTCGGAGTTCTTGATGCGCGGATCGAAATCTAACGCAGCTTTTTCGGCGCGACGCGCATATTCGATGCGGTCGGCGCCGGGAAGCGAGTAGACGTCTTCGTGGTAGAGATCGAGATCGCCTTTAAGTTGGCCGAGTTGATCGCGCTGAGGGAATTCCGCCGAAGGGATCCTCGGAGGTGATCTTCGCGAGCTCGAGGGCGGAGCTGACCATGCGGTCGAGACCTGCTTTGGAGAAATCAGAGGAGTAGGTGCTGGCGGCGCGCTGTCCGAAGAAGACGCGGACTCCGATGGACTTGGAGCCGGATTCTTTTAGGGTTTCGACCTGGCCGAGGCGGACTAGCGTGGAGAATTCGTCGCCTTCGCGGACTACACATTCGGCGGCGGTAGCTCCGCCTTTCATGGCGCGGGCGACGATGTCCTGGGCGATGTCTTTCAGGTTGGTTTCGGTTTTAGCGCTTTTCGTTTCGAGTTCAGTTGGGGTCATAAAGAAAATCTTTCACCACAGGGGGCACGGAGGAGCACAAAGGAAAAACGGATTCCTCGCTTCGCTCGGAATGACAAGAAGCGAAGCTAATCGGCTCGGCGCGGCTGAAGCCGCGCCCTTTCAAAGATATCTACTGCATGAAGCCGCCGGGGTCTTTTCTGGCGGTGCCACCTACGGTCAGGCGATCTATTTTTAATGTCGGGATGCCCACGCCTACGGGGACGGCCTGACCATCTTTGCCGCAGGTGCCTACGCCCTCATCGAGCTTCAGATCATTTCCCACCATCGACACCCGGGTTAAAACGTCGGGGCCGTTACCGATCAGCGTCGCGCCTTTGATCGGGGCGGTGATCTGGCCGTTCTCGATCATGTAGGCTTCGCTGGCGGAGAAGACGAACTTGCCGTTGGTGATGTCGACCTGGCCTCCGCCGAAATTGACGGCGTAGACGCCGTGCTTGACCGAGCGAATGATGTCCTCGGGATTGTCTTGTCCGGCAAGCATGTAGGTGTTGGTCATGCGCGGCATGGGGATGTGCTCGTAGCTTTCGCGGCGTCCGTTGCCGGTATTGGCCATTCCCATAAGGCGGGCGGAGAGCTTGTCGCTCAAATAGCCTTTCAGAATTCCGTTTTCGATCAGCACGGTTTCTTGCGTCGAGTTGCCTTCATCGTCGACGTTGAGCGATCCGCGACGCCACGGCATGGTGCCGTTGTCGACGACGGTGCATCCTTCGCTGGCGACGCGCTTGCCGATCAGGCCGGCGAAGGCGGAAGTTTTCTTGCGATTGAAATCGGCTTCGAGTCCATGGCCGACAGCTTCGTGCAAGAGGACGCCGGGCCATCCCGGACCGAGGACAACTTCCATGTCTCCGGCGGGAGCTTCGCGGGCGTCGAGTTGCAGAATCGCCTGGCGGGCAGATTCCTTGGCAAAAAATTCGGGATTCTTGTCGCCGAAGAAGAAGTCGAGGGCTACGCGGCCTCCTCCGCCGGAGGATCCGCGGGCGGAGTTGTTTTCTGTCTTAGCGATGCAGGAGACGTTCATGCGCGCGAGCGGCTGGGAGTCTTCGGCGAAAGTGCCGTCAGAGGCGACGACCAAGATGTTGCGGAGTTCGTCGGCGTAACTGGCGCGGACTTCTTTGATGCGCGGGTCGTAGGCGCGCGCGGCTTTGTCGGCGCGCATGACGAGTTCGACTTTGACGCTGATTTCCGCGTCGACGGACGGCAGAGTTACTGGATAGAGGCTGCGTGCGGCCGATTTCTGGAAGCCTGTGACCGTAGTCTTCGCGGGAGCACTGGCGATCAACGCGGCGGTGCGGGCAGCGTGCAGAATGCGATCGGAGGAAAGGTCGTCGGTGTAGGCGTATCCGGTACGTTCGCCGGAGACGACGCGGACGCCACAACCGGCGGAGATGCCCTGGCACGCGGACTTGACCATGGATTCGTCGACCATCAGAGAGGTCGAGGAGAGATATTCGAAATAAAGGTCGGCATAATCGCCTCCGGCAGAGAGGGCGGCGGCGAGATAGCGCTCGAGGTCGTGTTCGGTGAGGCCGTAGTGCTCGAAGAAGAAGCGGGCTTTGTCGTTAGTAATCTTTGTCTTTTCCACGTTGATTAGATGCCGGCGAGTTCGGTTGGGACTCGGGGGCAAATCCCCAGAAATCCATTATCACATAGCGTCATTCTTGAGGAAGCAAGACCTTTCACCACAGGGGACACAGGGGTGCACAGAGCGTTTCGCACAGCTTTTACAAACGGATCTGGTCATTCGTCACAGACTCGGATGGGGCTTTTGTGAACAATGCGCGGTATGACTCCTGAGACGCTTGGGCGCACTGTGGCGGAATTTCTGGCAGAGGCGGCTGGCGCCGTGGTGCTGGAGGATGGAGCATTAGCGTTCGATCTGGCGCAGGCGCGGTATTCGATATCGGGGGAATACAACAAGTGCTTGCTGCATTTGTGGTCGGCGGAGCGGAATACGGTGCGGCGGGTGCTGGATGCGGAAGTGAAGAATGGGACGCTGCGGCTGGCGGTACAGAGGCTGGGGCAGACGCGTCCGACGAAGTTGGAAATTTGCCGGGAGCGGGACCGGCGGTCTCCGTCGGCGAAGAAGGCGGCCAGGGCGAGCTACGAGAGCAAGTTTAAAAGAGCGCTGGAGCGGCAGTTTCCGGGGTTTGCGGTTACGCGGCTGACGTCGGGCGTGGATCTGGAGAAGTCGTTTGGTCCGATTTATGCGCGCGGAGTGTTGCGGCAGGGACAGACCGCGTTTGCGGTCTTGGGAGTGAATGGGTCGGAGACACAGGGATCGATTGATGCAGCTTTGACGTTTGAGATTTTGTGGATGGATGTTTGCCGGGAGAATCCCCACTTCCGGCAAAACCGGCCGGAAATGGGGCACCCGGGGGCGTGCTTTATTGAGGGGCTTCTTTTATTTGTACCGGTCGGTTGTTCGGCGCTGGTGCGGGAGCGGATGGCAAACCTGAATCGGGCGGCGGCGAAGTGGAGACTGTTTGAGTTTGATGAACGGCATGACGCGGTGGTGGAGGTGGATTGCACGGATCGGGGGAATGTGGCAACGCGGCTCGTCCATGCGACGAATGAGTGGGCCGCGCTGGAGAGATTTGCTGATTCGATTGCGCGGATCAGAACGGTGCTTCCTAATTGCGAGGTTGCGGTGTTGTCTCCGGCTGAGATTTCGTTTCGGTGGCGTGGGTTGGAGTTTGCGCGGGCGCGAATGGGAGCTGAAGCGGTAACGTTTCGCAGCAAGCAGGAAATCGTGTTTGGCGTGGGCGCGGAAGAGTGCATGCTGGACGATCGGAACTGGGCTTTGTTTGTGCAGCTACTCACGGCTTTGCGGGATGCGCGGCATCCGTATGGACCGCGGGGAGAGCGGCTGTTTCGGATGCATTCGGAACGGTGGCTGGAATCGCTGGTGGTGACGGATGTAAGTGTGATCGATGAGCGGCTGGAGACAGAGTCGGTGTACGAGCAGGTCCCGGCGTTTTCGGCTGCGGATCGGGCGATGATCGATGTGCTGACGTTGACGCGCGAGGGACGCTTGGCGGTGGTGGAGCTGAAGGCGGATGAGGATATCCATTTGCCGTTACAGGGGCTGGACTATTGGGCACGCGTGCAGTGGCATCACGGACGTGGAGAGTTCTTGAAGTTTGGATATTTTGGGGGACGGGAGATGTCGGCTGAGGCGCCATTGCTCTTTTTGGTCGCGCCGGCGTTGCATGTACATCCGTCGACCGATGTGATTTTGCGGTATATTTCGCCGGAGATTGAGTGGGCATTCGTGGGGATCGATGAGCGGTGGAGAGAAGGAGTGCGGGTGGTGTTTCGCAAACGAAATCGAATTCACCATGGAGACTCGGGGGAATGGAGAATTTCCCAGGATCCTTTTGCTAAGCCAGCTTGAGAAGTCAAATTCCCCACCCTCGGGTTCTGTATCACTCTTGGTTGCGGGAGTTTTTGTAGACCGTGCCGCCTTTCATTACGAAATCTACGTGTTCAAGGGCGCGGACGTCGGCCATGGGATCAGACTGAACGGCGATAATGTCGGCGTATTTGCTGGGCTCGAGCGTGCCAACGTCGGCGGAGCGTCCGATAAGATCGGCGGCGCTGGAAGTGGCGGCGCGGATGGCCTGCGCTGGGGTCATGCCGAATTTCACCATGTAATAAAACTGTTTGGCGTTGTCGCCGTGGGGATAGACGCCGGCGTCGGTGCCGAAGGCCATCTTCACTCCGGCTTTGACGGCCTTCTCGAAATTCTCGCGCTGCAGACGGCCCACCATTTTTTCTTTCTCGATATTTTCCTGGGGCAATCCAAATTTCGGCGCTTCATTCAAAAGATAGTCGTCGTTGTAGATGTCCATGACGAGATAGGTGCCGTGCTCTTTGGCA
>CAWCCE010000022.1:0-286387 GCA_963793945.1 uncultured Acidobacteriota bacterium
GGCACCAACGAAAACCGTATTCGGTTGCGCATTGACCGTTGGGTGCTCCTGGGCAACAAGCGTAACGGGCGCAACCAGGAGCACGAGAGACAAGAAGCGTGCGGATTTCATGATCTGCCTCCGAGGGATTATCCCATGTTAACCATGTCGTGCTTCGGAGTGGAGCGTCTGGGTGCTAGGAAGCAGGATGGGGGCCCACTACCGCAAGCAGATCGACCTGGACACTCGTGGAATGCAAGCCGGCGACCGTAGTGGCTGGAACCTTCCCGCTAGCGGGAAACATGCCCACGGCGCGGTTCCGACCGGACTGCTTGGCTTTATTCAGGGCACGATCCGCCAGGGTCAGCACTTCCTCGTATCCCACCGCTCGAGGGTTCTCCGGATACCATGGAAACGCGGCCCATCCAACGGAACAGGTGCGGAAGATGGTCTGGTTGGGCGCGGTCGGGAATGGCGTGTCCGCGATGGCTGATAGAACGCGCTGTGCCAGCAACTCTGCTTCGGAGCGATCGGTATAGCGGGACACGATGAGGAACTCCTCCCCACCCCAACGAACGAGCACATCGGAATGGCGAATCGAAGAACTCAGGCGCCGTGCCATTTCAATGAGAACTTGGTCTCCGATGTCGTGGCCGTGCTCATCATTCACTTCTTTGAAATTGTCAGCGTCGATCAGATAGAAGACAAGATCGCGTGTATGCGCATCGTGCTGGTCAGCGTGCGAGCGTAGGGCCTGGCCTACGTCCGCCTCGATCGTGGCGGAAAAATAGCGGCGGTTACGCAGGCCAGTCAAGGGGTCAGTGAGCGAGGCTTCCTGAAGAACCACGTTGGCGTGACGCAATTCCTGATTCAGACGGCGATGCTGGATAAAGATCAGAAACGCCATCATGAACATAGTGGAGAGTGTCACCAGCACGCGAAAATACGAGGCCGCGCGCGGAAGATTGGGGTCCACCAAGGCAAAGACTGCAAGGATGGGCAAGGAAAGCACGGCCAGCATGGCGAGACTGGCCATCACCGAGTTGTACGATTCGTCTCCGGCGCTCTCCGGGGAAGGCGCAAGTTCTGGTCCAAGCAGGGCGACTGCACTAAAAAGTGCGAAAGACCCCGAATACGGGATGTCATACCAACTGCCCGTGTAATAAACGCCCTGCTCTATGGCTCGGTTCAGGACAAAAAATGCGATGCCGTTGAAGACAACGGCGCCGCAGAAGAAGGCATAAAACTTCTTCCAGAGTCCCGAACTTTCTTTCCAGAAGAGGAGCAGAATTCCGGCAAGCAGAACGGTTTCTGCTCCGGAGAGCAGATCGAAGTTCCAGTTGTACTTGTCTTCATTCGGCGACACATACTGCCAACACACAACGAAGGAAACGTAGAGATAGAACCACCAGAGGAGCAGCAGCAGAAAATCCAAAAGGCCGAGTCGGGCGCTTCGTTCCGACGTCTGACGATGCGGGCGCAAGAGCAGGCCCGCGATCATGGGAGCTCCTGCGAGGAACAGTAGCGCGTCCGCCGGATACATGGCCGGAAGTTTCTTTTTCAGGACAAGGTCAAAGACGATCCAGCAGACCTGATCGCTGAACCAGAGCACCCATCCCGCAGCCTGAAGCATCCAAAACCAGCGCAGTCGTCCCGAGGATTTCAGCCCATTCCACAGAAACGAGAAAAGTGCGCAGAGCATAAGGGCTCCGCACACGATATCGCTCACTCCCGCGACCGCAAGTCCACGGGGCAGGATCAGGCAGGCAGCGGACAGCACAGCCGTCAACAAGACGGCAGCCGACAGCAAAACCTTCAATGGATGACGGCCGTGCAAAGTCCCCACCTTCGCGAGCAGATTTAGCCCTTGGCCCCAGCGGAATAAGCGACGCGGTAGCTCTGAGCCGCAATATCGCGGCGCAGGTCCTGCCAGATGTTGTCCGGGATTTCGAGGAATACCTTCACGACCTGCGGATCGAACTGCCGACCCGACCACTTCTCGATTTCGGCGCGAGCGGCGGCCAGCGATTGCGCTGGCCGGTACACCCGGTCAGAAGTGATCGCGTCGAGTGTGTCCGCGACTGAAAATATCCTCGCCCCTAGAGGAATTTCCTCGCCTTTGAGTTGGCGCGGATACCCGGTACCGTCGAAGCGCTCTTGATGCGAATAGACGATCTCCGAGGCTTCGACGAGAAACGGGATCTTCTTGAGCATCTGGTAGCCGTGGTAGGCGTGCTCCTGCATGATCACGGTCTCATCGGGCGTGAGTTTGGCAGGCTTGTTCAGAATCTTGTCTGGGATCGCCATCTTTCCGATGTCATGCAGGAAAGCACCTCGCGCGATGACGGCAATCTGCTCCCGCGGCAGGCCCATGGCGCGAGCGATCGCTATGGTGAATGCGGTAACACGTTTGGTGTGGCCGGCAGTTTCTGCGTCCTTCAGATCGAGAGCGTCGCCGAGAGCTTCAAGGGTGATGTCGTAAGATCGTTCCAGGCTAACCATTGCGGCCTGCAGCTGATCGGTGCGGGCTTTCACGAGCGATTCCAGATTGGTCTGGTAGGTCCGATTCTCGACTTTCAGGCGACGATTTTCCAGAGCGCGACTGACCGTATTGAGGAGTTGTTCGCGCTCAAACGGCTTCAGAAGGTAGTCGTAGGCGCCGTTGCGGATGGCGGCAAGCGCCACGGAAATGTCGTGCACAGCGGTCACCATCACAACCGGCATGTCCGGATACTTCTCTTTGGTCCGCTCGAGGAGGCCGATGCCGTCGAGGTCAGCCATCATGAGATCGGAGAGCATCAGCTCGAATTCCTCCCCGGAAGTGAGAACGGCCAGGGCTTCGGTGCCGGAAGCAGCTTGCTTGCATAGATATCCGGCGGTGCCGAGCATGGACGCGACAATCTCGCGAATCGGCTCTTCGTCGTCAACAACTAGGATTCGGTCTGCCATGGGATTACACGGAAGTCTATCGGCGATTGTAACGCTTCCACGAGATTCCGAAAGTAATCACTGATATCCGGATTCTCCATCGAGAATGAAGCCGAGCATGATATTCAAAAGCAAGGAAGAGGTACGTCCGCAACTCGATGAGCGCAGCCCTCTGGTCGATCTGGAATTCGGCGGCAAGGCTTGGGATTGCCCGGCCTTCGGCGGCAGAACTGACTTTACTCGTTCTGCTGGGTGCATTTCTGTTTGCGCTTTGGTCGTTCCGCGAAAACTATCTCAAACTCTGGATCCTGGGCTGGGCCAGCCTGACTGCTTCGCGACTGGCTGAACACTGCCTGGCCAGCAAAATCACTGCGCCATTCGATCTAGTCGTTGTTCACACCACCTTTATTGCCGGCATTGGATTGCTGGCTGGTGCGGTTTTGCTTTACATCCGGGGGCGCGATCTGCTCGTGCCTCTGATGGTGATTACGCCGATCCTGGCCGGTTTCGCTGGGGCGAGAGTCCTGTTGTGGCCCGACTCCCTTCCCTTGCGGATGGCTTTGGAGTTGAGCTATCGCGTTGTGCTGTTTACGGCGTCAGTGGCGCTAGTACGAGCCCGTCGGAGGCGCTGGGACGTGTCGGCGTGGCTACTGGCCCTTTGCCTGCCTCTGCTTCACCTTTCATGGCCCTCTTTTACTGATAGCGTGCCCAAAGGCGCATATCTCGCAGCGGAAATTGCCCTGGGACTCAGCATGCTCTTGGTTGTATTCGACCAGGCCCGGGTTCGAACCCGCCGGCTGCTCGCGATGCAGGCGATCACCGAGAGTGTCGCCAGCGCTCAGCAATACGGGAACGTCGTCAAATGCGCAGTCGAAGAATTGCGGCAACTGATGCGAGTCCGCGCGGTATGGTTCCGGTTGCTCGAAGGCGGCAATCTGGTCGCGACGCATGCGGTCGGGCTTTCATCGGACTTCCTTCGCGATGCGGGCTTCCATCCAGCCAACGAGAAAACTTCCAAGCTGCTGGAGCACTCTGCTCCTGAAGTCAGCAAGCCGAGCGCTTCCGGACAGGAACCGCGGGAATGCCTGGTGGGCGAGAAGATTCGCCAGTTGGTTACGGTTCCGGTGATCGGCAACAAGGCGCCCGTTGGGCTGCTAATGCTGGGCAGTTCGGGAAATCGTCAGTGGACTCTCGAAGAACTGGATTTCTTGCAAGCATGCGCGAAACAGCTTGCCGTTGCAGTCGAGAACTTCCGGTTGCTGGAGCAGGTGCTCCGCTCACAGCGGCAGTGGATCAATACCTTCGATTCCGTTCACGACATCATCCTCGCTCACGATGCCGACTTCCGCATTATCAAGGCTAATCAGGTATTGCTGGAGCAGCTTGGCAAGGCGGCGGCAGATGTCATTGGCAGCACTTGCGAATCTGCTTTACCCCATACATTCGGCGAGTGGAAAGGATGCCCCTACTGCGCTATGGGCGCCGACGAAGAATTCACCGAGGGAGCAGACGCCTGCTTTGGTGGCTTCTCAGTGGTTTCGACCTCTTCCTATACGGAACAAGGCAGCCCGCAAAAAGGAACGATTCACGTCGTTCGGGACATCACCGATCGACGGTCGGCCGAAGAAAAATATCGCCTCCTCTTTGAGCAAGTACAGGAAGGCGTCTACGTTGCGGATCCGACGGGCAAGCTGATCGACTGCAACGATGCTTTTGTGAGCATGCTGGGATACAGCAAGCGCGAGGAATTGCTGGTCCTGAATCTTGATTCCGAAATCTGCGTTGATCCCAAGCAGCGCGATGCGTTCCGGCGCGACATCGAAGCCAATACTTACGTACGTAATTTTGAGGTAACGCTGCGCCGCAAAGACGGCACGATTTTGCTGGCCGTTGAGAGTAGCTTCGCCACGCGCGACTCCAGCGGAAAGATCGAGCGCTACCAGGGATTTGTTCTCGACACTACCGAAAAACGGCGCGCCGAAGACGAAATGCGGCGCCGCAATCGCGAACTCAATGCGCTGAACGCCATGGCTGTGGTGGCGGCACAATCGTTCGATCTCGACGAAATTCTAAACTTGACGCTTCGCCAGGTGGTCACGCTGTTTGGTGCGGAGAGCGGCACGGTCTATCTCTCGGACACTGATAGCCCTACTTATCGGCGGCGTGCCGCGTGGGGACCGCGTAGTCGTGACAAGATGCGCCCTGCCGAAATTTCATTCGCCGAAGGATTTGGCGATCTTGTCGTGCGCTCCAGGGCGGAAGTTATTACGGCGGAGTACATGCCGCACCTCCCGCCGAACATCGCGGAATTCCTGAAGTCGGACGCGGACCGCTCGTGGATCTGGGTGCTTTTTTGGGGCAAAGACAGCCCCGTGGGCATCATGGGACTCTGCAATCATCTGGGCTACGAATATTCGGGCAATGACGAAAATCTGCTGGTCGCCATCAGCCGCCAGTTGGCCACCACTATCGAAAAGGTTCGGCTCTACGAAGAAACATGCCGCGCCTACGAAGATCTGCGAAAAACGCAGGAACAGCTATTGCAGAGCGAAAAGATGTCGGCGGTCGGACAATTGATTGCCGGCGTGGCGCATGAGCTGAACAATCCTCTCACGGCAATCCTGGGTTACGCGCAGTTGCTCGAGACCGAAGGACTCAACACCCGCGCGCAGGATTATGTCGGCAAGCTCTTCAAGCAGGCACAGCGTACCCACCGCGTCGTGCAGAATCTTCTCTCGTTTGCCCGCCAGCGCGCACCGCAGCGGGATGAGGTCGACATCCGCAAGGTGCTTGAAGAAACTTTGGCGCTTCGTGACTATGACCTGAAGATCAATAACATCAAGGTGGAGCGCGATCTTCCCACCGAACCAGCAATGGTGGTCGCGGACCCGCACCAGATCGAGCAAGTTTTCCTGAACATCATCAATAATGCCGTCGATGCCATCCTCGAAACCAGGCGGACCGGGCAGTTGAAGATCAGGATCCAGTGCCAGGGCGGCAATGTCACCACACAGTTCACCGATGATGGCGCGGGGATCAAAGATCCGAAGCGTATTTTCGACCCGTTCTACACCACCAAAAGCGTGGGGAAAGGCACGGGCCTTGGGCTGAGCATTTGCTACGGCATTGTGAAAGAACATGGCGGCGACATCACCGCGAATAATGCACCCGAGGGCGGCGCGATGATTGAAGTCCGGCTGCCGGCTGCGGCCTTGATACAACCCTCACCCGAGGAACTGAAGCCAGCTCCCCGTCAACGCGAGGGTGCGATCGCGGGGCGAGTGTTGCTGGTCGAGGAAGAAGAAGCGGTGCTGGAGTTCGAGCGCGATGTGTTGATCGGCGCCGGCGCTACGGTTGTCACCGCCAAGACCAGCCAAGACGTGAAGACGCGGCTGCTCTCCGAACCCTTCGACGCTATCATCATGAGCGGAAAGATGCCGAGCCAGTGGAGCGCCAAAGAATCGTATCCATGGCTAAAAGAGAATTGCCCGACTATGGAGCAGCACATTCTCTACACGTTCTCGAACGGTGTGGAACCGGGCGATGGACGCACCTTCCTGCAGGAAAATAACGTTCCCTATCTTGTGAAACCCTTCGAAGTGGCCGAACTTATCACTCAGGCTCGGAAGCTGCTGCAGAAGACGTTGGCGGCTGGCGCGGGCGCGGACTAGCCCCCCGCCGAACGAGTATTTGCCCGATTTTCCTCTGTCCCCGTTGCGGTAGACTACTGCTACCGACCCATGTCCCAATTCGTCCACCTGCACCTGCACACTGACTATTCTCTGCTCGATGGCGCCTGTGACGTCGATAAGCTCTGCCAGCGCGTGAATGAACTCGGCATGCCCGCCGTGGCCATGACCGACCACGGCAATATCTTTGGCGCCGTGCATTTTGCCAATGCCGCGCACAAGCATGGCGTCAAGCCCATCGTCGGTTGCGAACTGTACGTCTGCAAGAAGGACGATCACCGCGCGGCTCCTGAAGGAGATACCTACAATCACCTTCTGGTATTGGCTGAAAACGAAGAAGGCTATCGAAATCTTGTAAAGATCACGTCTGAAGCCTCATTGCACGGCTTCTATTACAAGCCACGGGTCAGCAAGAAGTTTCTTGCCCAGCATTCGAAGGGGTTGATTGGCCTTTCTGGATGCCTCAAAGGCGAAGTTGCCGAGCGACTCGTCGAGGGGAGTTACGAGGCCGCCCGAACCGCCGCTGGTACGTTTACCGACATTTTCGGAAAGGGCAACTTCTTTCTCGAAATTCAGGATCAGGGCCTGGAACTCGAACATCGCATCCATCCGGGGCTTTTCAAGCTCGAGAAAGAGCTGGGCCTGCCCCTCGTTGCCACCAACGACAGCCACTATCTCTGCGAAGACGACTCCCACGCACAGGACGTGATGCTTTGCATCCAGACGGGCAAGTCCATCCACGACACGGCCCGCATGAAGTTCGAGGGCACGCAGTTCTTCGTCAAAAACCATGACGAGATGTACCGCGTGTTCAAGGACTCCCCCGATGTCCTATCGCGCACTCTCGATATTGCCGAGCGATGCAGCCTGCGGATCGAAAAAGTGGCGAACCCGTTCCCGGAGTTCGAGGTCCCACCGGGCTATACGATCGACAGCTACTTCGTTCACGTATCACGCGAAGGATTCGCCCGGCGCATGGAAGTGCTGCGGCCGCTTCATGAACAGGGCAAGCTGAAACATTCACTGACCGAATACGAGCAGCGGCTGGAGCGCGAGCTGGCCATCATCCAGCAGATGAAGTTTCCCGGCTATTTTCTTATTGTCTGGGACTTTATCAGATACGCAAAGGAGCATGGCATTCCTGTTGGGCCGGGCCGCGGATCGGCTGCCGGATCGCTCGTTTCCTATGCCCTCGGAATCACTGATATCGATCCGATTCAACACGAGTTGCTGTTTGAGCGCTTTCTGAATCCTGAGCGCGTTTCGATGCCTGATATCGACATTGACTTCTGCATGAACCGGCGCGGCGAGGTGATCCACTACGTCACGCAGAAATACGGGCGCGACAATGTGGCGCAGATCATCACATTCGGCACCATGGCGGCGAAGGCTGCGATCAAAGATGTGGGCCGGGCGATGGACATCCCTTACGCCGACGTGGACCGGATCGCGAAGATGGTCCCCACGCAGCTCAACATCACCTTGGACCAAGCCATCGCCGATTCGCCCCAGCTGCACGAGGCATATGAAAAAGACACGCAGATCCGGGAACTCCTGAATACTGCGTTGAAACTTGAGGGGCTGGTTCGGAACTCTGGAGTTCACGCGGCCGGCGTGGTGATTTCGCCGCGTCCGCTTACGGATCTGGTGCCGCTGCATCGCACCAAGAACGACGAAATCGTGACCGCCTTCGACATGGTCGCCATCGAAAAGATGGGTCTGTTGAAGATGGACTTCCTCGGCCTCACGACGCTCACGATTCTCACGGACGCGCTGAAACTGATCCAGCAGAAACGCGAGACGCCGCTGACACTGGAGCAGATTCCGCTCGAGGATGCAGAGACGTACCAGAAGGTCTTCCACAAAGGACTGACCTCCGGCGTCTTCCAGTTTGAATCGCACGGCATGCGCGACGTGCTGCGCAAATACCAGCCGAATTCGATTGAAGACCTCACCGCTCTGAACGCGCTTTATCGGCCCGGTCCGATTCAGGGCGGGATGATCGACGACTTCGTCGACCGCAAGCATGGACGCAAGAAAGTTGAATATGAACTGCCGGAATTGAAAGAGATCCTGCAGGAGACGCTGGGCGTAATCGTGTATCAGGAACAAGTGATGCAGATCGCGAACCGACTGGCGGGATATTCGCTCGGTGAAGCCGACCTGCTCCGCCGCGCCATGGGAAAGAAGAAGGCGGAGGAGATGGCGCAGCAGCGGGAGCGCTTCGTCGAAGGCGCTGCAAAACGAAAGTTCCCGCCGAAGAAAATCGAGAAGATTTTTGATCTGATGGCACAGTTCGCCGGATACGGCTTCAACAAGTCGCACTCGGCGGCCTATGCGCTTCTCGCCTATCATACGGCGTATTTAAAGACGCATTATCCGGTGGAATTCATGGCGGCGCTGTTGACTTCGGTGACCGGGTCGACAGACGACGTCGTCAAGTACATCAACGAATGCCGCGAAATGGGGATCATGGTTGCCGCGCCGGATATCAACATCTCGGACGCAAACTTTACACCGCAAGGAGAATCGATCCGATTCGGTCTGGCCGCCGTGAAGAATGTTGGCGGCAATGCGATCGAGTCCATCGTGGCTGCGCGCAAGAAACTCGGGCGATTCAAGTCCATCTTCGAGTTTTGCGAGAACGTTGATCTGCGACTGCTGAACAAGCGCGTCATCGAATCACTTGTGAAGAGCGGCGCCATGGATTCGATGGGCCGTCGCGCTCAACTCATGGCGGTGCTCGATAAGTCGATCGAGCAGGCGCAAAAGGCGCAGCGCGACGCTGAGTCCGGACAGCACGGCCTCTTCGGGGTGTTCCAACAGGAAGAAGCAGCGGAGCAGAACGACATATTGCCGAATGTTCCTGACTGGGACGAGCACACGCGCCTCACTGCCGAGAAAGAAATCCTGGGATTCTTCATCAGCGGTCATCCCCTGGAAAAATACAAAGATAAGCTGCAAGACCTAAGAGCACTCAGCATAGAGGAAATTGCGGCGATGACGAAGTCGACGGGCAAGGACGAGACCATCACCACTGCGGGCATCATCAGCAATGTTCGCGTGCTTAAGTCGAAGAAGGGTGACTTTTATGCGCAGGCCAACTTAGAAGATATGTCCGGATCGATCGACATGATCGTCTTCCCGGAGGCTTACAAGCGCATTGGAGAGAAGGTCAAACTCGAGGTGCCCGTGCTGGTGAAGGCGGGAGTCCGCATCGAGGAAGGTACAAATCCGAAGATTACAGCCGCCGAAATCATGCCGCTCGAAGAAGCAAAAGTGCCGCTTCCCCGCGCGATCCGCGTCCGAATTCCGCTGGAAACCTCTGAAGAATCCACCATCGATAACCTGCACAATTTGTTTGTTGAGCGCAAAGGCGAGGCCCGCGTATTGTTTGACGTGGAACGCCAAGGGGATTTCATGGTGGTTATGGAGGCGGAAGGCTATAATGTGCTTCCAGACCGCAATTTCATTGCCCGCGTGGAGCAACTATGCGGGCGCGGCAGCGTCCGCGTCATCAGCTAAGCGACTATGGCAGCTAGTGAAAAAGTACAGCAAGAGCTGGAACTAATCGAACGCCAGGTCGCCGAGATGGAGTCGGCCAGCCCGGATGAAGCCACGCGCCGGCAGATCGCGACCCTTCAAGAGCGCATTGAGACCCTTCGCCAAGAGATGAACGCACCGCCTACTGCATGGCAGAAGACCGAATTGGCACGGCATCCGCAAAGGCCGCAATCGCTCGATTACATTGAGCGCATATTCACCGA
Organism: uncultured Acidobacteriota bacterium; assembly: GCA_963793945.1. GTDB lineage: Bacteria > Acidobacteriota > Terriglobia > Terriglobales > Acidobacteriaceae > Sulfotelmatobacter. The sequence continues at coordinate 10,364 of CAWCCE010000022.1, forward strand.
TTTCAGCGAAATCCATGGCGACCGCGGCTTCGGCGATGATGCGGCGATTGTTTGCGGCATGGCCCGGTTCCACGGCGACGAAGTCATGGTGGTCGCTACTCAAAAAGGACGCGACATGAAGCAGCGCGTCTACCGCAACTTCGGAACTCCACATCCCGAAGGTTATCGAAAAGCGATCCGCGTGATGCAGATTGCGGAAAAGTTTCGGAGGCCCATTTTCACCTTAGTCGACACAGACGGTGCTTATCCCGGAATTCATGCTGAAGAACGAGGACAGGCGGAAGCCATCGCCTTCAATCTGCGAGAAATGGCTCGACTGGAAGTGCCGATCATCGCGACTGTGATCGGTGTGGGCGGCAGCGGCGGCGCGTTGGCAATCGCCGTCGCCGATCGCGTGTTGATGATGGAAAACTCGATCTATTCCGTGATTTCACCGGAAGGGTGCGCCGCGATCATGTGGCGCGATGCGACGAAGAAGGAGCTTGCCGCTGAGGCTATGCGTATCACCGCCAATGATCTCAGCGAGTTGGGTTGCATCGACGATATCGTTCCCGAACCCGAAGGCGGCGCCCACCGCGATCATGAAGCGGCCGCTGCTTTGCTCGACGCCGGACTGCAGAAACATTATTCCGACCTGAAGAAACTGACTCCGGAAGAATTGGTCGCGGCACGATACGAAAAATTCCGCACGATCGCCCAGTTTTACAAGACCGAAGCCTAAGTCGAATCCGCCCCTCTCATTTCCGAAGCAGATTCCTCCCGAGCCACAGCCGCCCGAGTCGCCGTATAATGGAGTGTTTCATCCTCCGCAATCCACAAAAAGGAGCGAGTGGGATCGCTTCGTTAACCAAAGGAAGGTGTAGGGATGGCCACTACGGATGTCGTGCCCCGGGAATCGTCCGGCGGCATGGGCAAGCAGCGCATCGCCAACGAGATGAGCATTCAGGTCGCAACGGTCAATGGCTCGGGGTCGCAAAGCTCAAATACCGTTCTTCTTCGCAGCATTTTTCAGATGGGCGTACCGGTTTCCGGCAAGAACATGTTCCCCTCGAACATTGCCGGTCTTCCAACCTGGTACACCATTCGCGCCAACAAGCATGGATACATCGGACGCAAGAAGGAAATTGATTTCCTGGTCGCGATGAATCCAGAGACGGCCACAGAAGACACAATGTCGCTGGCTCCCGGCGCGTCAGTTCTCTACGACGAACCGCTGGCGTTGCACAAACTCCGCAATGATCTGATTTTCTATTCGGTTCCTTACGACAAGATCGTCGCCCAAGTTTGCCCGGAAGCCAAACTGCGCAAACTGGTCAAGAATATGGTCTACGTTGGCGTAGTAGCCAGTTTGCTGACGATCGACATGGCGGAGATCGAGAAGGCGATTCGCAAGCAGTTTGCGAAGAAAGTGAAAGCTGCCAATCTCAATTTAGCAGCGGCGCAAGCCGGGTTTGAATACGCGAAAGCGAATCTGGAGAAGCGCGGCGCTTTCTACATCGAGCGCATGAACAAGACCGCCGGTAAAATTATCATCGACGGAAACTCCGCAGCCGCACTGGGCTGCATGTTCGCCGGATGTACGGTCGTCACGTGGTATCCGATCACTCCGTCTTCATCGCTCGTCGAGACGATGATCGACTACATGAAGGAATACCGCATCGGTCCTGATGGCAAAGCGACGTTCGCTATCGTTCAAGCCGAAGACGAACTGGCGGCGATCGGAATGGTCATTGGCGCAGGCTGGGCGGGCGCTCGCAGCATGACGGCGACTGCCGGCCCTGGTATTTCGCTGATGGCGGAATTTACCGGCCTTGCTTACTACGTCGAGGTTCCCGGAGTGATCTGGGATATTCAGCGCGTCGGGCCTTCCACGGGCCTGCCCACGCGTACTTCGCAGGGAGATATTCTTTCGACGGCTGTACTTTCACATGGGGACACCAAGCACATCATGCTGCTTCCCTGCTCTGTCGAAGAATGCTTCTCCATGGCAACCGAAGCCTTTAACCTGGCGGAACAATTCCAGACGCTTGTATTCGTCATGTCCGACCTCGATCTGGGCATGAATAACTGGATGTCCGATCCCTTTCAATACCCCACCGCTCCAATCAAGCGCGGAAAGGTATTGAGTAAAGAGGATCTCGATCGTCTCGGTGGATTCGCTCGCTACAAAGACGTTGACGGTGACGGTATCGGATATCGCACGCTTCCCGGCACTTCACATCCGGCGGCTGCGTATTTCGCCCGTGGCAGCGGCCACAACGAAAAGGCCCAATACAGCGAACGTGCCGACGATTTCGAAAACAATATGGAACGTTTGAACCGCAAGTTCGAAACTGCGCGATCATTCGTTCCACGTCCCGAAATCACAAAGGGTAACAACGCGAAGATCGGAATTATCGGTTACGGAACTTCCCACTGGGGCATTACCGAAAGCCGCGATCAGATGCGCGAAGAGTACGGCATCGAGACGGACTACTTGCGGCTTCGGGCCTATCCTTTCACGCGAGAAGTGCATGAATTCATCGAGCAGCACGAGCACGTTTACGTCGTGGAACAGAACCGCGACGCGCAGATGTTGAGCCTGCTGAAACTCGATCTGAAGCCTGAGTTGATCGGGCGCCTGCGCAGCATCGCGCACATTACCGGATTGCCGCTTGATGCGCGATCCATCACCGATGAACTGACCAGCATGGAGGGCAAGTAATGGCTACCACGCCGACCGAGACAGGCACTCCCGCACCCAAGACAAATCGCATCGGGCTTACCGTCATTGAGTACAAGGGAGGAAAAACGACGTTGTGTGCCGGTTGTGGGCACAACGCGATCTCCGAGCGCATTATCGAGGCAATGTACGAGATGGGCGTCGAGCCTGAATTTGTCATCAAGCCCAGCGGCATCGGATGTTCGTCGAAGACACCAGCCTATTTCCTTAGCCGTTCACATAGCTTCAACGCTGTGCACGGGCGCATGCCTTCCGTCGCCACAGGCGCTCTACTGGCGAATCGCAAGCTGGTCTGCATCGGTGTCAGCGGCGATGGCGATACCGCTTCCATCGGTATCGGCCAGTTCATGCATTTGATGCGGCGGAATCTGCCAATCATCTACATTATTGAAGACAACGGCGTCTACGGCCTCACGAAGGGACAGTTCTCCGCGACTGCCGACCTCGGCTCCAAGCTGAAGACGGGCGTAATCAACGATCTTCCTCCGATCGATACGTGTGCCCTTGCAATTCAACTGGGCGCCACTCTTGTTGGCCGGTCGTTCTCCGGTGACAAGCGACAGTTGAGCGCCATGCTGAAGGCCGCCATCGCACACAAGGGGACCGTCATGCTGGATGTCGTTTCGCCCTGCGTCACGTTCAATGACCATGAGGGTTCGACCAAGTCCTACAAGTATGTGAAGGAGCATGAGGAGACGCTGCAGGAAGTCAGTTTTGTCCCTCATTTCGAGGACATCAATGTCGAATACGATCCAGGCTCGACGGTCTCCGTCACGATGCACGATGGATCTCACCTCAACCTGCGGAAATTGGAAGAAGATTACGACCCGACGAACAAGATTCGCGCCATGACTCGTCTCACGGAAGCGCACGATAAGGGCGAGGTGCTTACAGGCGTGTTCTACGTGAATCCGACGGCTCCAAACTTCATTGAAATGCTGAATGTAGTGGATCAGCCGTTGGCGACACTTCCAGATTCGCTAACTCGTCCGGGAAAAGAAGTGCTGGACGCTTGCATGGAAGAGCTGCGGTAGGACTCCTAGGTGAATCTCAACAAGAAGGGCCCCATTGCGGGGCCCTTTCCTTTTGAAGCCTTACGTTCTAAGCGCTTTTGCGTTGCGGCTCGCCGGTATGTTCAGGATTCTGGCCGGGCTCGGGAAAATCGGAATCGGAATCCTTCAGCATCGGATCCTGGTCGCGATGGCCAAGCTGATCCTGAAGTCCTGTGTTTCCGGCTCCTTCATGATCTTCAGTCTCTTTGGCACCTTTGCCTGCATCCTGGTCGGGATGGTTTTTCTGCATGATTCCACCTCGCGCGATGAATTAGGGATCGTTGGATTACTTTTTGTAGACACCCCTCGCAAACCCAAGTCTATTCTTTGCCCTTTCGGAATAGAATAGCTTTAATCTTTAGGCACGACGGGAAAGGGGAGTAGATGCGTCGAATTATTTCTGTACTTCTGATGTCCCTGTTTAGCGTGTTCGCGATTGCCGATACCCCGCATGCTTCCTTGACTACCGTCAAAGCCACGCATCAAAGAGCCTGGCGTCACCACGCTCATAAAGCGACGAAGCATCACGCTCCAAAACGCCACCGCCGCTCGGTCTAACTGCCGCAGGTAACTCTTCACAAATCCTGAAGCCTGATTATCGTGACGTGCTGCTCACTCCCAGCTTGTGCAGCCGCTCGCGAGCCTGCAAGGCTTCGGGTGAATGCGGATAGCGTTGAATTAGGTGCTTGAGTTCGGTGACCCCATCATCCTGCTTCCCGAGTTCGATCAGCGAGAATCCCTTCTTCAACTGCGCTGACGCTGCCTTATTGCCGCTGGGGAAATTCTGCAAAACCTGATCGTAGCTCTGCGCCGCCTGCTGATAGTTGGCTTGGCGATACTGAATTTCTCCCAAATAGAAATAGCAGTTCCCTGCTAGATCTGTGTTCGGATAAAACTTTACGTAATCCGAGAACTCCTGTAACGCGAGATCGTTCTTGCCGCCGTTGTAGTCGCGCAAGGCGTTGTTATAAAGCACATCCGGAGGAGGAGCCGAGGCGGCGGCCTGCTGCGCTGCCTGTTGCGTCGCCTGCTGCGCGGCGAGACTCTGCTGTGCCGACTGCATATCCTCGAGTTGCTTGGTCACTTTGGCCAGACGCACCTTGATCTCGTCCATGGTGTCGTTGAGGGCCTGGATTTGGCCCGATAGCTGGTCGGTTTTCGTGCCGCCATCGGCCTGCTGCTTCTGCAACGTCGTCTGCATTGCATTCAGCGCATTCGCCACTTTGTTGACGGCGTCCGTGTCCACCTCGACCAAATTCTTCATTACGCCCATGCGCTCGTCGAAACTCCGCTGCATGGCGGTCATTTGTTCCTGCAGTTGCTGAACCTGAGTCTGCAACTGCACCATTTCCTTGCTCACGCCAAACGCCGGGGCTGTCTCCAGCCATAGAATTGCGAGCAACGCGATTGACGCCGAGACACGATGTGGTTTCATAGAGGATTCCCTGAACAACTGAGATTAGATGCCCTGATTGTCCCACAGGCTGGGACGATTCCAAACACAAAGGGGCTTCGAGGAACCGGAAGACTCAACGGAAAGATAGCAACCATTTCACGGAAGACTTCGACGCAAAACGGTGCGTCGTTTCGAGCAAGAAGAAACGGGGGACGCAAGAAGCGTCCCCCACGATATTTACTTCTGGTAAACGAGATGCCCGCGGCGGTTCTGCTGCCAGCATGCTTCGTTGCTTTCGGTGCAGAACGGCTTTTCTTTGCCGTAGCTGATTGTTTTGATCCGGCTGGCGCTGACTCCAGCGGCAACTAAGGCGCTCTTTACTGCGCTGGCACGTTGGTCGCCCAGAGCCAAGTTGTATTCCGTAGACCCGCGCTCGTCGCAGTGCCCCTCAACGGTGAAATTCATGTTCGAGTGCTGGCTGAAGAACTGGGCGTCAGCCTGAATCGACGCCTGCTGATCGCCACGAACATCGGCCTTGTCGTAGTCGAAATAGACGTCCTTCACGTTCTGGCTGAACAAGTCTTCATCCGTGACGTTCGCCGTCGGCGGCGGTGGCGGAGGAGCCTGCGTCACGGTCAGACGTGCAGTTGCCTCCTGCGATCCACCCGCACCTTTCGCGACGAGATGGTAAGTCATGGAATCCGTTGGCGAAACGCTCTGGGATCCATTGGCCTGCACTGCACCGATGCCGTCGATTGAGACATCAGTGGCGTTACTGGTCTGCCAAGTCAACGAGGCAGACTGCCCAGCCTGAATCGTATTGGGATTCACAGCGATCGATGCCGTGGGAGCCGGCGGCGCAGGCGGTGGTGGTGGCGGTGGCGGAGTCGCTTTCTTTCCGCAGGCGCCTAGAGTTAGAAGTGCGCTTAATGCGAGTACCAGGAAAAACCATTTTGTATTGAGTTGCTTCACTTTATATTCCTCCCTAACGACCCCAAAGGCTTGCCCCGGGGCCCGACGAAGTGTATTTACTATTTCCAGCTCCAATTCGGTTGCGAGTTGTGACCCGTAAACGTCAGCTGCTGAACTTTTGTCCCGTCGGCTAGCATCGTCCACAGTTGCAGGCTGCCTGATCGATTCGACTGGAAGACGATGTGCCGGTTGTCCGGCGACCAAGATGGAAAGTCGTTGCGGCCACCGTCGTGGGTTAATTGCACCCACTGTTTACTGGCGACATCCATCAAATAAATATCCGACGAACCCGGCTCGCCCGGCCCATACTTACGGATCCATGCGAACAAAAGGAACTGCCCATTGGGCGCCCAGTTCGGAGAAACGGCATAACCCTGATCCGTCATCCGTTGCTGATTCGTGCCGTCGGCTTCCATCGTATAAATCTGGGGAAGGCCGGTTCGTCCGCTAACGAAGGCTATCTGCGCATTCGTTTTACGATTCCATACAGGCGAAACATCCGGGCCCTTGCCGGTGGTCATTCGCTGCAGATTTCCGCCGGAAGCATCCGAGACGTAGATATCAGGTTGCCCACTCCGCGAGGAAGAAAAAGCGAGCTTCGTTCCGTCGCTCGACCAAGCCGGTGACAGATTCGTTCCACCCAAATGGGGGAAGTTCACGGGACGATTGATTTCCAGGGAATACATCATGATGTCCCAGCCACTCTTGGTGAGGGCGCTGAAGGCGAGGCGAGACCCATCGGGCGAAACACGGGGCGACAGAGCAATCGAGCCCATTCGAGTGATCTGGTGCTGGTTCGATCCGTCGTAATCCATGGCCCAGATCTCTTTATGGCCCGTGCGGTCACTGACGAAATAAATCTGAGTTTCGGCGATACCTTGAACACCGCCGCCCAGCCGAACAATGATTTCGTCCGCGAACTTGTGCGCCATCACCCGAGCCGCAGCATCGCTGGCAGCATCCGAGTATTGCTTGCCGAGAATCTGCGGAGTCTGGATATTCTTTACGTCGTACAACCATCCTTGAACAGTCAACCTGCCGTTGGTCACTCCCAGATTTCCGAAAGCCAACATGGCGGCATTGGGAGGAGGGGCGCTCCACGCCATGAAATTGACTTCCGGAGGTTGTCCCGGAACCTGCAGTGGATAAAAACTTTTTGAGACCAACTCCACGACGCCGGACACGTCGAGATCGTTCCACAACGTGTCGTTGAAGGTCTTCAAAAGCGCCGTATTCTGTGGATCGGCTGTCGAAGGCTTGAAATCAGGAACACCGAGTCGGACCTTCTCGACCCCGAGGCTCGTCCCGGTTTTCACCCAATCTTGAGCGAACAGCGAGGAACTTACGAAGAGGCAGAGACAGGCGAGGGCAATCTTTAGTAGATGTGACTTGCTCGGCTGTCGCCGAAGGAATGATCGAGCGGGATCGTCCATCCGTTTGGGGGAAAGAACTCCTAGGTACCTTAGTATCGTATTCCGATAGGAATCGCTTTGCAAGATTCCATCCGTATTTTCGAAGCTATTCATTCCGCTTAGTTCCTATTCTGCACTCGTTCGGTTATTCCGCTGCGCCCGCGTACCTAGTTGGTCACACGCCGTAGGTACATTTCATTCATTTCTTGTAGTCGAACCAATATTCGACCGAGATCTTGTTGCCCGAATAGTCGGCAGGCAGCGAGCCGAACGTATCTATCCTTTGAAGAGCGCGCACTGCAGAAATATCCAAGGAAGGGACTCCGCTGGTTTGTTCCACCTGAACATTCGTCGGATGGCCGTCGCGTGCTACATCAAATGTGATGTAAACCCGCTGCGCCGTCGTGATTCGTGGATCGACTTCGTACTTCAGCCAGTTCTCGGCAACCTTCTGCTGAATCACGTGGACGTACCAGGCGTATTTCGTTCCGAAATCGCCTCCGCCGCCTGTAATACCGAAGCCGCCTTTGGCACCGGCCGCGCTGAACGATCCATATGGCCCGCTGACGGGACCGCCCTCGCCGAACGCGACCTGATTCGTTTCGGGTTCCGGAGGTGGCTGCGCTTTATCTTTCGAAACGGTCTCCTGCTTTTTCTTCGGCTTGATCTTTGCGTTCTTGCCTTGAATCTCGATCGCGTCGGGTTCTTTCTCTTCGATCTTCGGTTGCGATTGCGTAATGCCCTTCGATTCGTTAGCTAGAACATTCTGCGTTTGTGCGGGATTAGATGGCAGCGGAACTGTGCTGACGAGCGTCGCGCCAATCGCTTCCCCGCCTCCGCCCGCACCCCAGGCGTCGCCGCTCGAACGGGAGAAGTAGGCGGAATATCCGAATAAAAATGCCGTAATTCCTACGTGCAGAACCGCTGACCACGCCAGCGCGCGTCCCCAGCGGTCATGCTCGAAGTAGATCTCAGCGTTTGCTGCCATTTTGCTCTAGGGGCTGGGTAACGATGCTCACGTTGACGAATCCCGCCTGCTTGACGGAATCCATTACTGTGGCAAAAGCGCCAAAGGGAACGTTCTCGTCCGCTCGCACAAAAATAGACTGGTTGCGCGGGTCGCGAATCTTCTGTCGTAATTTGGCGCCAATTTCGTTGATATTGATCGGATCGTTGCCCAGAAAAACACGCTGATCCTTGTTGATGGTGATCACCAGGCGCTCTTCAGTGATCTGCTTGACGGTTCGCGTCTTGGGAACACTGACATCAATGCCCGACTGCAACACGGGGGCTGTGACCATGAAGATGATGAGAAGCACAAGCACGACGTCAACCAGCGGAGTGATATTGATGTCGGCAAGAGCTGTCTGCGTTCGGCCGTTAGAAGTGGTGAAGGCCACTAGCGCCTCACATCCACGGGAACTTGGACAGGAATCTGCGCTTGACTGTGCTCCACGGCATTCAGCACTTCGAGGGCGAAATCATCGCTGCGCGAGGCAAACTCACGGATCGAAGCGCCAATAAGGTTATAAGCAATAACAGCGGGAATTGCCGCGGCCAGTCCGGCAGCCGTGGTGATTAAAGCTTCCGAGATTCCGGGAGCGACGGCTCGCAGCGTGGCGGCTCCGGCGGTTCCGAGTCCCTGGAACGCATCGATAATGCCCCAGACAGTTCCGAACAGGCCGACGAAAGGAGTCACCGCAGCGGTAATCGCCAACCAAGGTAAGTTTCGTTCGAGACGCGAAATTTCTTCGGAGGCGCCGATCTGCATGCCGCGCTGGATCGCCACCAGATTCCGCAATGTTCCCGAGGTAGAGGCTTGCCGTCGATACTCTTCATAGCCGCCCTCAAATACTCCCACCAGCGGGCTGGGCTTGAACTGATCGGCTACGGCAGCAATGTCCTGCAGGCGCTGCGCCTTGCGGAAGGCGCGTACGAAGCGCCCGCTCTGGGCCTTCGCGCGTCGGAGCAAACTCCATTTAGTGAGAATGATGGCCCAAGAGATCAGACTGAACGCCACCAACGCAACCAAGACTAGCTTAGCCACGGGTCCGCTATTGGAAATCATTTCGACGACTTCGCCGCCGATAAACGCTGCCAGCAAGGGGAAAAAATGCATTGGTTTTAGGAGAATGCCTATCTGATTATAGATGAATCAGGCTCAGCATTTATGCGGATGTACCCAATCCGATAATGAAAAAATGCGTGGAACACTGCATGTTTTCATATCGCCGCCGAGGGACGAACCTGACGAGATCCTTCGATCTGATCAGTATTCAGCTTCCGCAAGGCAGCGCACAGAGCTCTGGAAGCCCGACTACTATTTCGCGCCAAGCGAATCACGCGTCCCCACATCCATGGTCGAACCGCGACGAAAAATGCAAATCGCCATTCGGAGAACCTTCCTTTCGGATCGACGAATTGCTCCATCGAAGGCAACTTAAAATCGCTGGCGTCGGAAATTACTTTGACTGCCTCAAAGGCAATTCCACGAGCCTCTGCGGCCCGAGCAACGGCAGCGGATTCCATGTCGACAGCCCGCGCTCCAAAAGATTCCCGCAAACTCTTTTTCTGCGCTGGACTGGCAACGGATCCGAAGGTAACGAGCACGCCATCCGCGCCGCCCAAAATCTCACTACTACCGTCGCCCGCATTGACGATGCGGCCCGGCCGGAGAACCTCGCCGACTTTCAGCGAAGGATCGAGGGCACCCGCGAAGCCAGCCGAATAAACGATCGCCGGCTCGTACAGCGCGATCACGGCTTCGGCAGCGCGACGCGCGGCTTCTGCGCCGATGCCGCCGCAGACCAGCACGAATTCGCCGTTCACGAAAAATCGGTAGCGCCGGCTCGTCATATCCTTTATCGTCCGCGCGCCAGTCCTTCACCAGCGGGCGTACTTCCCGCTCCAAAGCGGCCACAATGGCGACTTTAGACATATCTGTTCGCCCGGAACCACTCCACGGCGCGGCGCAGTGCCCCGTCGACCGAAATGATTCTCCATTCAAGTTCGCGCTGCGCTTTGGCCGAGCTGGCAAACATCTTCTTCTTCCCCATGCGAACCGTGTCGACAGTCGCTCGCGGCTCGCGGCCCATCAATCGTCCCGTAATCGCCTCATCGACCACGCCCGTGGCAAACGCGAAGAAGTACGGCAACTTCACGCGCGGAGAAGGCAGGCCCGTGATCTCACCCAATTTATCGAGGATCTGCTTCAGCGTTAGATTCTCTCCGCCCAGAATATAGCGCTCTCCGGAAGTTCCCCTCTGCATCGCGGATATATGCCCGCGCGCGCATTCCCTCACATCAACAAGATTCAGTCCGGTTTCCACATAAGCAGGAAACTTGCGTTTGAGAAAATCCAGAACGATGCGCCCGGTCGGGGTGGGCTTCACATCCTGTTCGCCGATGGGGGTCGTCGGATTGACGGTGACGACATTCATGCCGTTGCGGCCAGCCTCCATCGCAATCTGCTCACCCATAAACTTCGACCGCTTGTAGTGTCCGATCATATCCGCCAGAGAAACGGGCGAATCTTCGTCGGCATCCTGACCGTTGCCGGTGAACCCGATGGTCGCAACGCTCGAGGTGTAAACAACACGTCGGACGCCATTCTTCCTTGCAGCTTCAAGAAGCGCTCGCGTTCCTTCGACGTTCGAGCGATACATTTCGTTTGGATCCTTGACCCAGAGGCGGTAATCGGCTGCGACGTGGAATACCGTATCGCAGCCTGAGATAGCCTTCTCCAGCGAGGCCGCATCGCGCAGATCGCCGATTGCAGTTTCAGCTTTAAGTCCTTCCAGGTTTTTCAGATTGCTGGTTGGGCGCACGAGCAACCGAAGCTCTGCGCCACCATCGGAAAGAATACGAGCAACATGGGAACCGAGAAATCCCGTCGCGCCTGTAACAAAAGCCTTCAACAATAGCTCTCAGTTTTCGGTTCTCAGTTCTCCGTGAGTTCGAGGAGACGTGGAAAGATGAATTCGCACAGTTCTATCTGGAACAACGAACGGGCCAACCGACAACTAGTCCCCGTTCTTTTCCATCACCTTGGCATAGGTAGTGAGCGCGAGCAGCGGGAAATATTGCCGATACAGGTGATACATCAGGTAGAACACGCGCGGGAAACCGGTGCCCGTGTAGAAGGCCTCATCCCACGATCCATCTTTTTTCTGCGTGCTCATCAGGAAAGCAACACCGCGAGCCACGCAATCACTACGAGTATCTCCAGCCGCGAGCAGCCCTAGAATCGCCCAAGCCGTCTGCGAAGGTGTACTGTCGCCCTGTCCGCGCAAGCTCGGATCGTCATAGGAGCCGACCGTCTCACCCCATCCGCCATCGGCATTCTGCACCATACGAATCCACTCGGCTCCCTGCTGGACGCACGGCTCGTGCAGGTCCACGCCGATTGCCTCGAGCCCGCGCAGCACAAGAGCCGTGCCATAAATGTAGTTGACGCCCCAACGCCCGAACCAACTTCCGTCTGGCTCCTGCTCATTGCGGATGAACTGAATCGCCCGTTTCACCGACGGGTGGTCTTTGGTATAGCCGTAAGTGGCGAGCATCTCCAGGATTCGGCCGGTAATATCGACCGTCGCCGGATCCAACATCGCGTTGTGGTCGGCAAACGGGATGTGCTCGAAGACCATCTTGTCGTTGTCTTTGTCGAACGACGCCCAGCCGCCGTTCTTGCACTGCATGGAAAAGATCCAGTCAATGGCTCGCTGGACTGATTCCCGCTGGTACCGCCCGTTAGGATGCTCGACGCGGCTCAGTCCAAGGCAAACCATCGCACTGTCGTCGACATCCGGATAAAATTCGTTATTGAATTCGAAGTACCAGCCGCCCGGCTGTCCCTTCTTGTTTTTGACCTTCCAGTCGCCAACGGTGCGCACCTGCTTTTGCAGAATCCAGTCGGCGCACTTCACCATGCGCGGATCGTCCGCCGGCACGCCTGCTTCGCCCAGCGCAAATAACGCGTACGCCGTATCCCAAACCGGCGACATGCAGGGCTGCATGCGGAAAGTGTCGTCCTCTTCGATCCCGAGTTTCTCGAACTCATCCATCGCCCGAATGACCTGGGGATCATCCAGCGAGTACCCAAGGCACCGCATCGCGATGATCGAGTTCATGATGGATGGAAAAATCCCCCCCAAACCATCGCTCATCTCGAAGCGCTCCAGCATCCACTTCTCGGCACTCTTCAGCGCGACCGAGCGCAGCGGACGCACATGGACCCGCTCCAGCCAATGTGTCATGCGATCCAGCACAAGAAAGAAGTTCCGCCACGAAATCAGTTTCTTGGCCCAATGCAGGTGCATGCGCGACTTTTGCATTCCGCCAACAAAAAGCTCTTCCACACCCATTTCGCGCGGAATTTTCTTAAAGGGCTTCTTGGCGTAGCAAATCGACAGCGGCACCAGGATCGCACGCGACCACGATGAGATTTCGTAGATGTTGAACCAGAACCACTTCGGAAACAGTACGATCTCGGGAGGAATCGCCGGGACGGCATCGTAGTCGTATTGTCCGAAGAAGCAGAGATAGATTTTAGTGAAGGTATTGACTTCGGTGACGCCGCCCATTTCCAGAATTTTCTCGCGGGCGCGTGCAAGTGCAGGATGATCGGCGGTGTATCCCGCCAGTTTCAGGCCAAAATAGGCTTTTACCGAAGCGCTGATGTTCGAAGGTCCGCCAACGTAGATGCTCCATCCGCCATCTTCATTCTGATGGCGCAAAATCCAATTTGCCGCTTTCTGAAACCGCTCTTGATTCCCTGTTCCGAGTAATGTGCGCAGCAGAATGTAATCTGACTCAAGGGTGGTGTCAGCCTCGAGTTCGCCGCACCAGTAGCCCTCTTCGTGCTGCTGTGAAAAAAGATACTTTCGCGCGGCGGCGATGGCCGCGCTTACGCGGCTGCCAAGGCCTTCAATTTTGCCGAAACGGAGTAGAGGATTCGATCCTGCAGGTAGGGCAGCTAAATCGGAGTCGGGGGAGCGGTTGTCCATCAGTTTCATCCTCCTAAGTTCATTCCACCGTTGCCGCAAGGAAGCAACCTGCAGCGTCCTTTGCGGCTCAGGCCTAGTTCGGAGCTGCCGCGATGGCTTCCACGATCTCTGGCGGCAACCCGAAGCGAACGTTCTCGGGCATTACTTCCAGTTCTTGCATATTGCCAAAACCCTTACCGCGCAAGAACGTGACCGTCTCCTCGACGAGATGTTCCGGTGCCGAGGCTCCAGCGGTCAGGGCAATCGTCTTTACATCTTTCAACCAACTAGGCTCGATGTCGTTGCAGCTATCAATCAGATGCGCGTTTGTGCCCAGGTTTCGGGCGACTTCCACGAGGCGGTTCGAATTCGAACTATTCTCCGATCCCACCACCAGAAGTAGGTCTGCCTCGGACGCAACCTGCTTCACCGCAACCTGCCGGTTCTCCGTGGCGTAGCAAATATCCTGAGCCGCCGGCCCCTTAATATTGGGGAATTTCTGTTTCAGCGCGGCGATGATGTCCTTGGTTTCGTCCAGACTGAGTGTCGTTTGGGTCAAATACGCCACCCGATTTGGATCAGGCACTGAAAGCCCCTTAACCTGCTCCGGCGAGCCCACCACTTGAGTGACGAGCGGTGCTTCGCCCAAAGTTCCCACGACCTCATCGTGATCTTTGTGACCAATGAGGATGAGAGAGTAACCTTCCTTCGCAAACTTAACCGCCTCCACGTGGACCTTCGTTACCAGAGGACATGTGGCGTCAATGACTCGCAGGCCGCGCTTCGCGCTATGCTCGCGGACGTCCGGAGAGACTCCATGGGCGCTATAAATGATGCGCTCGCCGTTGGGCACTTCGTCCTCGCTATCGACGAAGATCGCGCCTTTGCCGCGCAATTCCTCAACCACGAAGCTGTTGTGGACAATCTCTTTCCGCACGTAGATCGGGGGCCCGAATGCTTCCAGGGCAATGCGGACCACATCGATTGCGCGAACCACCCCGGCGCAGAAGCCGCGTGGCTTCAGTAGAAGTAAGGTTTTGCCTTCGGTCTTCGTTAGAATTCCAGACACGATTTCAGTTTGCTCCCCAGATCCACGAAGCGCCTACCGGCGGCTAAACTAGGCAAAGCGAGGGATCTGCTCTTGAACGTTAGATGCGCCGTACGTTGAAATTCGCCCACAAATCTGTGCTCTCAGCGTACACGAATGCCATTGGGCGATATCAATAAACTATCGAAAAGTACCGGGATGGTCAACGTAAGCCACAGAAATGGCGGGGATTAGCAGCGAAGGGCAGCTTCTAGACAGCGAGCGGGAATCATTCCTGGCCGAGAACCCACATTTCCCTCGCGAACTCCACGTGTCGCAGGGCTCCTAAATTGAGGACAGTTCTTGCGAAGACGTCTTCCGCAGTACCAGTGGCGTCAACCTCGACAATCAGTTTCAGCTTGTCATAGTAATCAATCACGGGCTTTGTGCTGTGGTTGTAAGCCTCGAGTCGCACTTGAATTGCCTCGGGTTGGTCGTCCTCGCGATGAACGAGCTTTCCGTCGCATCGACCGCATCGTCCTTCGACTTTTGGAGGACGGTCTGTCATGTGGTAGACCGCTTTGCACTTCTCACAGATTCGGCGGCCGCCGAGCCGCGCGATGATGGTCTC
Organism: uncultured Acidobacteriota bacterium; assembly: GCA_963793945.1. Taxonomy (GTDB): domain Bacteria; phylum Acidobacteriota; class Terriglobia; order Terriglobales; family Acidobacteriaceae; genus Sulfotelmatobacter. The sequence goes on from CAWCCE010000022.1 coordinate 25,560, forward strand.
AGCCGGCAGAGTGTAATTGATCACTGCGTGCAGGGACAGCTCTTGATCCTGCATGAGATTCTGTAGCTGTACAGCCTGTCCAAGCGTTCGCGGGAAGCCGTCGAGGATAAATCCACCGGCACACTTCAGGCAATCGGCACGTTCCGAAACAATGTTGCAGGCGATGGCGTCGGGTACGAGTTCACCGCGGTTCATGTGAGCAAGAGCGTCCTGAATCGCCGGGCTTGGCGCGCGAAGCTGAGCAGCGGCGCGAAAAACGTCCCCGGTGGAGAGATGACAGGCGTGAAGACGCCGGTTCAACAGGTCTGCCTGAGTTCCCTTGCCCGCTCCTGGCGCGCCTAGTAGCACTAGCCTCCAAGGACGCGAATAGCACTGTGGAATGGTTTCGCAGCGGGCCGAGGGACCGCGCAGCCATGCGGCTCGATCTTGCTTGTCGGGTGTAGCCATAAGCGGAATGTATGGCTTAACCTTCAACCTCGCCGTGATGGAAATCACACCTCTACAAGTCAGCGATCATCTGCTAAAGCCCCGCACCTCAATAGTAAACGGGGATGGCCCGGTCGTGCCCCCCCCTCCCCACCCCGTGCCATTGTGTTACCAACGTAATGGGAGCAATCTATCCGCGTCATCCCAAGAACTCAAATGTTAGAGCTAAATCAAAGAGCGACGTTCAGCGGAACGCAGGGCCGGAGAAACAACGGCGCCCAGCAGCCGCGCAGACTGATTTTGGCTCTTTCTTTGCTCTTAATTGCTCTTATCACCCTGTTGGTGAAAGATCGGCAGTTCTGGTTCGGTTCCGAGCAGGCGACGATCGAGTCCGACATGCCCGAGACCACTGTCGCGACTCAGGCCACCGCAAAAAACACCGTTCGTCACTCCAAGGCGACGTCGCCAGTTGCCGCTAAGAAACTGGTTCCAGTCGCAACGGTTTCGGCTCAAGCAAATACCGAGAACGGTTCTGGTGTGGCCGTAACACGGACAGTGCTTCCTCCGCTGGACGTAGAAGTAGTCGCCGGCGACAAGCACAAGAAACTGCACCCAGGAACAAATTCAACCCACATCGAGATTCCGAATCCAGCAAACGCCGATGCCCTTGCCGCAGCGACGAACGCCGCCGAGCGAGAGCCGTTGCCGGCAGCACCCGCGCCGGACGCGTCGGGTAACACTTCTTACCCGCTGTTGGCGCAGCACATGAATGTTCAGGGGGCCGTGATCCTGCAGGCAATTATCAGCGCCGAAGGCGTAGTTCAGGATCTGCGAGTGCTGAGTGGTCCGGCAATCCTGAGTTCAGCGGCGCAGCAGGCAGTGCGTGAATGGCGCTTCAAGCCGGTCGTGCAGAACGGTCAAGCAGTCGAAACCAAGGCCAAGATCACGGTCAACTTCTCCATCAAAGTCGCTGACAACTCCGCCAGCACCACGTTAGCCGAGAGCCGCGCCTCCGACATCCTCGTCGTCAGCCGCTAAATTCCAGCCACTACGCTTCAGGCATTCGCCTTAATCATTTGCTCTGCGTGCTTCCTGGAAGTTTCTGTCAGTTTCGCTCCACTTAACATGCGCGCCACTTCTTCAGTGCGCTGTTCGCCGGTAACTTCGCGGATGCCTGTGCGGGTGCGTCCGCCGAATTCCTTCTTCTCGATGACGTAGTGATGATCGCCGAAAGTGGCAATCTGAGGCAGATGGGTGACGCAGAGCACTTGATTCGAGCGCGCCAGGCCCTTGAGTTTCTTGCCGACTGCTTCCGCCGCCCGGCCCCCAATCCCGGTATCGATTTCGTCGAAGACAAGAGTCTTCTGTGTGCTTCTTTTTTCGGCGTTCTTACGAGAGGAGGCGTGTCCAGCCTCTACGCTGGCTTTGAGCGCGAGCATCACCCGCGACAGTTCCCCGCCTGAAGCAATGTGCTCCATCTGCCGCATCGGTTCTCCCGGATTGGTTGAGATCATGTAAACGATCTGATCGAACCCGGAAAAAGACCAATCGCGCTCTTCTTCAGAACTAGTCATTTCGATGCGGAACGCAGCTTTCATCGCCAGATCGTTAATCTCTGCCTCAACGAGCTTCTCCAGACGACGCGCGCCTTCGTTCCGCTTCTTCGATAACGCTCTTGCCGCGCGCAAATAGTCAGCAGCGGCGTCAGCCAATTCCTTGCGCAACTGGCCGAGGATCTCGTCCTTGTTCTCAACTTCTGCCAGCTTCCGCGAGACATCCGCTCCGAAGGCGATGACGTCATCCAGCGACGGGCCGTACTTACGTTTCAAGCGATCCAACGTCGCGAGCCGGTCCTCCACCTGCGCCAGGTGCTCCGGAGAAGCCTGAATCCCGCCTGCATAATCGCGAACCGTTGCCCCCACATCCTCGACACTGATCCGAGCCGTTTCAAGTGCAGCTAACGCTTCCTGGAACTTCGGCTCGTAACGCGCCAATTCTTCGACCTGCTTTTGGGCCGCGCGCAGTGAGGATGCCGTGGAGCTATTGCCCTCATAAAGGAGATCGAATGCATTCATAGCGGCGTTGTATATCTTCTCGGCGTTGGCGAGAACTCGCTTTTCCGACTCCAAACGCTCATCTTCGCCGGCTTGTGGGTGACCTTCTTCGATCTCGCGCTTTTGGAAAATCCATAAATCCACCAGGCGCAACCGGTCCTGCTCTCCGCGCTCGAGGTCATCGATGCGAGATCGGATCTGTTTCCATGCTGCGAATGCGGATGCGGTTGCATCCGTCTGGCAGCCCGCGAATGCATCGAGCAACTCCAGGCGAGCCGGCCCATCGAAAGACAAAATGGACTCGTTCTGCGCGTGAATGATGGCAAGATGAGGCGCCAGCAGACGAAGCACGGCAACCGTGGCTGGCTGATTATTGACGAAGACGCGCCCCTTCCCCCCGGTCGCGATCTCGCGCCGCAAGATGAGCGACCCATCGTCGGACTCATCGAGACCATTCGCTTCAAGTATCTTCGCGATTCCCTTCTCGACCGCTTCCCCGGATTCAAATACCGCGGCAACGACGGCTCGGTCAGCTCCGGCGCGGATCACGTCGCTCGATGCCTTATCACCCAGCAATAGCGCCAGCGCGTCGATCAGGATCGACTTCCCGGCCCCGGTTTCCCCGGTCAGCAGGTTCAAGCCTTGTCCAAATTCCACGACAAGATTATCGATCACCGCGTAGTTTTCGAGCCGCAGTTCTATCAGCACAGGCAATTCCTGGGAAAGCCAAAGTTGTGCGCAGCATAGCATGAAAAAGCGCAGCTGCCGGTATCGATAAAGTAGCGGCTTCGGCACGGAAAACCGCGGATTTGCACCGAATCGATCCCCGGTATCATCTAAAATTGTTTCATGGCCATCGCTGGACAATATGCGGTAGAAGACCCTCTGCAAGCCATTCCAACCACAATGCTCGCCGCGGTATACCGCGGGATCAACGATGTCCGCCTCGAAACAGTCCCTGTACCGAAAATCGGTCCTGGAGAGATGCTAGTCCGCGTGCACTCTTGCGGAGTGTGCGGTACCGATCTTAAGAAGATTTCCACTGGTTCTCACTCCGCACCGCGTATCTTCGGACATGAAACCTCTGGCGTAGTCGCAGCGGTTGGTGAGGGAGTCAGCCAGTACAGGCCCGGCGACCGCGCGATGGTCTTTCACCACATCCCTTGCCGCGAATGTTTCTATTGCCGGCACCAAACCTTCGCACAGTGCGCCACCTACAAGAAAGTCGGGTGCACCGCTGGATTCGAGGCTTCAGGGGGCGGTTTCGCCGAGTATGTCCGCGTGATGGATTGGATCGTGGAGCATGGCACCGTCCGCATTCCCGACGGTGTGTCATTCGATCAGGCTTGCTTCGTCGAACCAGTCAACACGTGCATGAAGGGAATCGAGGCATTGAGCTTGGAGCCCGGAGAGACCGTTCTGGCGATCGGGCAGGGTCCCATCGGCATCATATTGAGTGTATTGGCGCGCCGGGCCGGGGCCACCTTAATTACTTCCGATTTGTATGCCGAGAGGCTTAAAATAGGATCAAGTTTTGGGTTAGACCTTACAATTGACGCTTCACAGGTAAATGTAGTTGAGCGCGTGCGCGAATTGACCGAGGGACGTGGCGCCGACGCAGTCATTCTTGCTGTCGGCGGGAACTCGCTGATTCGCACCGCGATGGATGCCGCCCGTCCCGGAGGGCGGATATTGTTGTTTGCTCAAACGCAGCACGGAGAGGCCGTGGTTGATCCAGCAGCGATCTGTGTCGACGAAAAAACTCTGGTGGGATCGTACAGCGCATCGGTGGACCTGCAGGACGAATCAGTACGCTTTGTCATGAACCGCGAGATGGACCTGGAACGGTTGATCAGTCATCGCTTCCCTCTCGCGCAAAGTCCTCAGGCTTTGGATTTGGCAGCGCATCCGCAACCCTCGTCGATGAAGATCATGATTCAGCCCGGCAGTAGCTGGGAAGGAAACAAGCAGTGAACGGAAAAATGACCGCTGCCGTCTTGTACGGCAAAGAAGATCTGAAGATTGAAAAAGTACCTATCCCTCGAGTTGGGGATGGCGAGGTACTGGTCAAGGTCCAAGTCGCGTTAACCTGCGGCACTGATCTCAAGGTCTACCAGCGCGGCTACCACGCCCGCATGATCGTTCCTCCCGCTTTATTTGGCCATGAGTTGGCTGGCGTCATTGAAGAGGTCGGAGCCGGTGTGAACGGCTTCAAGAAAGGCATGCGCGTGGTCGCCCTGAACTCCGCGCCCTGCCAGATGTGCTTCTACTGCTCGAAGCATCAGGAGAATCTTTGCGAAGACTTGCTCTTCAACAATGGCGCCTACGCCGAATACATTCGCGTCCCGCGCCGGATTGTTGAAGCCAACATGCTGGTCATTCCTCCGAATGTAACCTTCGAAGACGCGGCCATGACCGAGCCTTTGGCCTGCGTGTTGCGTGGTTTGCACGAAACGGGAGTGGAGATCGGCGACACGGTGACCATCCTCGGCGGCGGACCGATTGGGCTGATGTTTGTCCAGGTCGCACGTGCCATCGGCTGCAACGTAATTTCAGTCGTCAAGCGCGACGGACAAGTCGAAGCGGCCAAGCAGATGGGTGCGCACGAAATCATTCAGACGACCAAAGTGCCCAACGTGGTCGACGCGGTCCGTGCTTTGTCTCCGCAAAAGCGTGGGTGCGATGTCGTCGTCGAAGCTGTAGGTAAACCGGAAGCGTGGGAGTGGGCCGTCGACATGGTCCGCAAAGGCGGCACCGTCAACTTCTTCGGTGGCTGCGCCAGCGGAACAAAGGTGCAACTCGAAACCAATCGACTGCATTATTCCGAAATCACTTTGAAGGCGACGTTTCACCACACGCCGGAAACTGTCCGCCGCGCATTCGGATTGATCGCTGCCAAAAAGATTCGCCCCACGGACTACATTACCGGCGAGGCGCCGTTATCGCGCCTGCAGCAGGTTCTGCGTCATATGCTGAACCGCGGCGGCGACATCAAGACGGCCATCATCCCCGGCCACTGATCGCCTTGTAGCAATCCTGCCGCGAAGCGGCGACATGGGAAAGCCCGGCACAAACGATGCGGGCGACTTCTGACGAAAGAACAAGTCCGCAGGAACGGCAAAACGATCGTGAGCCAACTCGCCAACCAATCTACGCCAGTCGCAACTCTCGGCTGGAGCCGGCTTCCGGCGAGTTACGCTATTCCCGATGCGCCTCCGACTCTCCAACAGGCACGCGAATATTGCGCCCGCCTGGCACGCTCGCACTACGAAAATTTCTCGGTAGCGTCCTGGTTTCTCCCGAAGAGGTTGCGCCAGCATTTCTTTAACGTCTACGCCTATTGCCGTATCTCAGATGATCTCGGAGACGAAGTTGGTGATGCCGCATCCTCTCTAGAACTTCTGGACCAGTGGGAGCGCGAACTCGATGCCTGTTATTCGGGTGCGCCGAGACACCCTGTGTTTGTTGCGCTCGCCGAAACGGTTCGCGAGTTTGATATTCCGAAGCACGAATTCTCTGACTTGCTGACCGCCTTCCGCCAAGATCAGACTGTCACCCGCTTCGAGACTTTTGAAGACGTCCTCGCCTATTGCCACTACTCGGCCAATCCGGTCGGACACCTCGTTCTCTATCTTTGCGGATATCGCGACGCCGAGAGGCAGCAGCTTTCCGACTTCACCTGCACCGCGCTCCAACTCGCCAACTTCTGGCAGGACGTGAGCGTCGATTATGCCAAGGGGCGTATCTATCTCCCGCTCGAAAGCTTGCGCCGCTTTGGCGTCACGGAAGATGACATTGCCCACAACCGGAACACATCATCTTTTTGCGCAATGATGAAGTTCGAAGTCGAGCGTGCTCACGACTGGTTCCGTCAAGGCCTGCCGCTCGTGGAGAAAGTGGATCACGAACTTGCCATCGATCTGGACCTCTTCACCCGCGGAGGTCAGGAGATTCTCCGCGCAATCGAGAAGCAGGAATATGCCGTGCTCGGCAACCGCCCATCCATTTCCAAGCCGCGCAAGCTAGTCTTAGTTACTCGCGCAGCCCTCGGTAAGCTCATGGGGAGCCACAAGTGAGCGCCGGCACTCATCAGGTTCCCATTCCGTGGACACCTGCGCCACCGCAGCTTGTCATGGCTTATTCGGTGTGCAAAGGCATCACGCGCACTGCGGCCAAGAATTTCTACTATGCCTTTCTCGTCCTTCCACGCCGAAAGCGCGAGGCATTGTGCGCCGTGTATGCGTTCATGCGCACCTGCGATGACATCAGCGACGACACAACGCTAAGCCTGCCCGAGCGCCGTCAGAAGCTCGATGCCTGGCTCGACGCACTACACTGCGCGCAGCAAGGGCAACCTACGGACGATGCCATCCTGCTCGCGCTCACCGACGCACAGCGCCGCTTTTCCATCCCTGCCGGCTTGCTCGATGAACTTGCGGCCGGCACCGCGATGGACATCGAGGATTCTCAATTCGCGGAAACGTCCGGATTGCAAGTCCAGTACAAGACCTTCGAAGACTTGCGGCAGTACTGCTATCGTGTTGCCTCGGTTGTCGGCTTGGTCTGCATCCATATTTTTGGTTATCGCGATCCAGCCGCAGAATCTCTGGCGGAGCGTTGCGGCTTGGCATTTCAGCTTACGAATATTATTCGCGATGTGAAGGAAGATGCGTCGATGGGTCGCGTCTACTTCCCTGAGGAGGATCTAGCCAAATTCGGCTTGTCCGCTCAAAACCTTCTCAATTCACCGGCCCCTGCCCGAGTTCGCCCGCTGCTGGCTTTCGAAGCCGACCGAGCCCGTGAGTTTTACGTGTCCGGGGATGAATTGATCTCGTACATCTCAGAAGACAGCCAACCGGCGCTCTGGGTGCTCGTTCACATCTACCGTCGCCTGCTCGAGAGAATTGCCGAGAAACAATATGACGTCTTCACTGCAAAGATCGCTCTGAGCACAAGCGAAAAGCTTCGCATTCTAGGGAAAGGTTTCATCAAACGCCTGACGTGAATCCGGAAACCTTTGGAGCTTTGTCATTCCGACCGGAGCGAAGCGCAAGCGAGCCCAGCGGAGGAACCTGCTCTACCGGTTTCACCGAGCAAGAGGAAGCAAGCAGGCTCTACTGATTCAATCCGCAATCCTGACTGATGCCGCTATCTTCATCCCAATCGAAAGTCGCCATTGCGGGAGGCGGTCTCGCCGGACTCGCCGCAGCCTGTGCCTTATCCGAAGCGGGATTTCGCGTCACTCTCTTCGAGAAACGTCCGTTCCTCGGCGGCCGGGCTTCCTCCTACGAACATCCCGGAACCGGTGAAGTGGTCGACAACTGCCAGCACGTACTCTTCCGGCTATGCACAAACCTGATTGAATTCTACGAGCGTATCGGCGTGGCTGATCAGATTCACTGGTTCGATCAAATGAACTTCATCGAGCCCGGCGGACGGGTTTCCGTCATGAAGTCGTCCGCGTTACCCGCGCCTCTGCACACCGCTCCGTCGTTTTGGAACTTTTCATTCCTGAGCGCAGCCGATAAGCTTGCTATCTCGCGCGCGTTGATTCCGATCACGCTGACCGAGCAACGCGATACGGGACAATCTTTTGAGCAATGGCTCGATCAACACGGGCAAACACCAACAGCCATCGCTCGATTCTGGCATCCGATCCTGGTGAGCGCCTTAAGCGAGGAACTGGATCGAATCTCCGTCTCCGCCGCAGCACAGGTGGTTCGTGAATCGATGAAGTCTCCGGCAGCGCGACAAATGGGCGTTCCCACTGTCCCGCTTACCGACCTTTACAACGCTGCCGGAGATTACGTGCGCAAGCGCGGAGGCGTACTGCATTTCCGCCGCCCGGTCGAATCATTCACGGTCGATGGCCCGCAAGTGCGGGTGAAGGTGCGCGGTTGCGAAGACGATCCGAGCCTCGGGGAGGAGGCATTCGACTATCTCGTAATCGCACTTCCATTCGATGCTCTGGATCGTCTCCTTCCGAATACGCCGGAGAGCATCCCGCTTCGCGAGAAGGCCAGCCATTTCGAAAACTCCCCGATCACCGGAATTCATCTGTGGTTCGACCGGCAGATTTCCGATCTTGATCATGCGGTTCTCCTCGACCGCACAATCCAATGGATGTTCCACAAATCTCGGCTCCAACCAATCCGAACGCAATCGACCAATGGGATTGTCCCGGGCAGCTACATCGAACTGGTCGTCAGTTCATCGAAGACGCTGATCGACAAATCTCGGGCCGAGATCGTCGATCTGGCCCTCAGCGAAGTCCGCGAGTTCTTTCCCGCTGCGCGCGACGCAACTCTTGTGAAATCGACCGTGATTAAAGAAGTGAACGCGACGTATTCGCCGCAACCGGGCATCGATGCACATCGCCCGACCCCAGTCACCGACTGGCCGCGCGTTTTTCTCGCTGGAGACTGGACCGCCACCGGGTGGCCTGCGACCATGGAAGGCGCAGTCCGTAGCGGATACCTCGCCGCGGAAGCACTCGCACGAGAGGCTGGGGTGAAAGATTCGCGATTTATCAGTCCCGATTTGCCGCCCACCGGATTCATGCGCCTGTTCTCTTGAATCGACCGGCAATTTCTGCCTACGCCCCGGCGTAACTAATCCACCGGTCAAAAGAGCCGATACAGACTGCATGGACGGGCCTGAAATCGAGCCTCGAACCGTCATGTGGGCAGTGGCCGAAGTCACGTGGGAAGCCCCCGCGGGCAAGATTAATCACACTTCGGCAACCCTCGAAGACACTTCGCGATCCGGAGCATGCATTCGCCTGAAAGCACCAGTCCAGGTTGGATCGAAAATCACCGTAAAGTGGCATCGAGAACAGTTTTCTGCGGTTGCGAGAAATTGCCGCCGAGAAGGGCGCGAGTTTCTGTTGGGAGTTCGACGTGAACCGAATGCGAGTCCCCTGGTTGCCGAGCGAGAATCCCAAATAAGCGAAGCGGCACCCGCAGCCAGACCTCTCTCACCGTCACCACTGATCAGTGCCGGCGGATCAGCTGCTTCCATGTCGCCGGCCAAAACATCGGAAACGGCCTTCACGAATCACATGTCGCGCTCTATACCGAATCGTACTTCGTCGGCCAATCGCCCACGGCTCGCTCTACGATCGGGATCTGAGCCTGCCGCTGCCGGGTCCAAAAAATCTACCCGTCCGCAGAGTTCATTTCCGTCGGAGGTCCAAAGATCTCCTGAAAGGAATGCCATGCCGCCCAAGAAACTTCTCTCGAAATTCTGGCGCACGCCGGTCGACGCAGCCGCGCCCAACAAAACCAGACATGCGGAGGCACCCGTGAATAAGCCGAATTCGCAACCCGCGGAAAGCGTAACTGCTCCCCGTGCAGATCTCCTGTCCTACGAAGACATTTATCACGCCGCCGGAATTCTCAATCCGCCATCGGGCTACGGGATCCAAAAGGTTGTCGACATGCTCAACAGCGAGAGGCTTCGGGATTTGGCGAAGGACGTAAAACGCGCCTCCGTGCTGATGGCCCTCGATGCCGCGGGCACCTCGCTGGATGATTTACTCCGCGACGCCACGCGCCGGCAACAGGCGCTCGACTCCTACGAATCGAGCCGGCGCAAGCAATTGGAAGAATTCGAAGCGCACAAATCCCAGGAGAACGCGCAAATCGAGGCCGAACTGGAGCGCCTGCGCGCCCACTACGCTGAACGAATTCAGAAGAACCAGGAACAGGTCGATCAGGAGAAAGCCGCTCTCCGCAACTGGCAGGGAGCGATGCAACATGAAACCCAAAGGATCGCGGAAGTCTTGGAACTCTGCCAAAAGCAGACCGCAGCTCAGGTCACTTCCGTTGCGGATAGCGGCGGACCAAGCAATACGACCGACAAATCACCAATTGCAGAAACAATCAGCAAGGCAGCTCATGCTTGAGAGTCGAATCGCGGAACTGGACCTCTTCATGGAGCGTTAAGCCGAGCCCAGACGTAACAACTCCGCTCGCAATGTCGGATGCCGCTGGGTCCGCTGCAGATATGTCATTTCATTTCGTCCCGCTTGTGACCGGATTATCTTCTCGAGTTTCCGCTTCTCCTCCGACGGCCACGAATCAAGCCGAGGAATGAGCGCAAGGATCAATGACCAATTCTCGAGAGAACGAATCTCCATTTCGGGCCACTGCCTCGTGTCCAGATCAAGTGCTCGAGTTACCGCCGAGACCGATGCCGCACGAATTCGAATCGAGTCTCCTCCGAACTTCTGGGCCATTCGACGGTTCACGCGCAATGCGAGATTCCGCGTGGAGAAGCTGTCCCACGGTCCTGAAACAATCCCACTTGTTCCGCCCCCTTCCCGTCCCAATTCATAAAAGACATGCGCCTCTGCCAGCCGTTTCAGAATTCTTCTCGAAGTGCGGTGTCCGGGATTGGTCGCGATCTTTCTCTCTTCGCTTCTGGCAAGTTCCTCCAGTTCAGGATTACCCGAGCGGAAACCGAGTTTGCGGTAAAACCAGAATGCGCCCGAATCTAGCGCCTCGTCGTTGTTCTGCCCAATTTGATAAGGATAGACCGAGAAAGTGGTGGCTCTCGTCATCGCTCGCAAGAATCGCAGTGCCTGCGCATAAATCCAGGCGGTCTCTCCCTGCCGGTAGGTATAGAACGTATTAAATCCCACTTCGATCCATTCGCACAGCCCAATGGCCTCGATGTAATTAATCGGTACTCCGTTCTTCAGAGTGAATCCGGCCACGTAAGCACGTAAAGGAAGACGGCGCTCCGGAGGAAGATTCCACAGGTAAATGACCACACCGCGGCCCACGTCAGTTCGCACCACCGAACGAGGATCCCCGAGCGTCGTGCCGTACAGTTCCCGGTAGCGCACGACCATGACCTCGCGAATCAACCGCATGACAGAGTCGCCATCGCGCAGCGAGACTCGTTTGAGTTGCGCCGCGGGCCGCGCGAATTCACGCGCCAGTGACACGTCCTTGCGGGAAATGAGCGGCTCCGTATGGAAGAAGGTCTTCCGCGGGCGACTCCAGTTTCGCGTGCGGGACAGTTTCAGATTGCCGAGATCCCACCGGATCGGAATGCGCAGCGAGTCGTAAAGTTCGATGCGCGATCTGGCGCGCTTGGCTTCGTTCTCTCCCACCTTTAGCTGCTCAAACTGACGAATCAGCCACGGTAGATCTCGTTCGCGGCCGCGAGCCGTGTCGAGCCAGCGCCTCCATGGAATATTCGCCTCGACATCAGAATCTTCCGCCAGCAGTGGAATGAACCGCGGCCATGTGGCACCCATGGCACGCTCTTCCTCGTAGTCCTTCCAGGCAATCTCGACATTGCGAGGAATCCGTTGGACCAGCCACCGGGCCGCCTCGAAGCTCAGCGTATCTTGCATCGTGGTGCCCGCAATGCCTGATGTATCGAAATCGTCGAAGTCCGACATGTCTGCGCCGAGCGCGCGGATATTCTCCATGCGTTCGTGAAACTCGTCGAGAAGCTTTTCGGTGGAGGACACGACCGACGAAGACTGCGGAAATGCGCGCAGGAACAGCAGCGCTTCATGGAATCGCAATAGGGATTTCGAATCGCGATAACTGACTCTCGAGGCCTTCTCAAGCAGCTTTACAGTCGTTGACGCTGCGCCTGGTCCGAAATTACTTTTTGCGGCTTCAAGATCGTTTAGCAGCGCGTCGAGCTTTGGGGCCATGAGGATTCCGGCTGGCCAGTGTAACGCATTCGATGAATAATTGGCTCCGCTGCTCTCTGCCGTGATAAACCACTGATCACTGAGAACCGCTAGTTACTTCGCCCTGCGGCACGCCACAAGCAATTTCGTCCACGGTTGATCGTCCAACCGGCTGATCTGCACCACCGGGTGGCCGTTGGTGCTGTCATGAATGAATTGTCCGTCTCCGATATACATGCCCGTGTGCGAGATGTTCTTGAGCGACGATCCAAAGAAGAGCAAGTCGCCCGGCTGAAGGTCATTGCGCTCGACGGGGACGACTCCGCTCCATGCAGCCTGCCGGTCGGCGTCGCGAGGCATGTCGAGCCCTCGCTCGTGCAGAATCATCTGCGTAAAGCCGGAGCAGTCGAAGCCAAAGCTCGAGCGGCCTCCCCACAAGTACGGGAGTCCAATAAATCGCTTCGCGAGTTCGATCGACTCCGCAATCGTCAACGGCTTCGGGTCGGACACAACGTCACTCGCCTGGATCCAAGCATTCGTCTTGCCGGGAAGGCGAACCTGCAGCCAGCCCTCGATGTTCTGCTTGGATTTCGTTTTCAGCCCGTCCGCCGCATTCGGATCGTCTTGCGTCACTTCCAACTTTGTCTCGAATGGAATCGTGATGACCGGCTTGTGCCGCGTAACATCCGGCTCGCTATAGACGTTGGCGAACAGGCTCTCGACCTGCACCGTGGGCCCGGCAGTCGCGTAGCCATTGCCCGTCAAAACGATGCGGATATGACGACTTGGAACCCATCCTTTGTAATGATCGGAGGTTTGAATTCTCGACCACTCTCCGCGGGCAACCAAGAGGGTCACGTTGCTTCCATAAATCGCTTGCGAAACCACTGCCGATTTGTCGCTCGGCCCGGAATACATATTCGCGACAGGAACGACAACGACTTCAACATTCGTCTTCGCAAATGTGGTTGTAACCAGCGACAGCACAAGTCCTGCAACTAAGAAACATCGGCGGGTCATGTGCGGGAATTCTAACATTGCAGTCATAGGCGTCTGCTCTACCACGATTCTTCAGCGCCTCGCTCCTTTTCTGCGGCGATAGAAAATATACATTCCCCAGACAGATGTCTAGACTGGAGATGGAGTTTACTCATGTCTTCGCCCTCTACCAGAAAACACGCAGGCCCTGGGCCGACCAGTGATCAACGCGTGATCCCGGAGCCTTCGTTCTCAGAGCGCGCTCGAACTCTCGTGTACCTTGGCCGCCTCGGAAGCCTCTCGACGATTTCGCGCAAGCAGTCCGGATTTCCTTTCGGCTCAGTTATGCCATATGCGCTGGACGACCACGGACGCCCACTCTTTCTCATCAGCACCATGGCCATGCACACGCAGAACTTGAAAGCCGATCCGCGCGCCAGTTTGCTCGTGACGCAAAATGACTCCGACGGCGACCCTCTCGGTGCATCGAGAGTGACCCTCGTGGGAAACGCTCTGCCCGTGCCACCGGAGGAAATCGCTGCGGCTCGCACCATTTACCTCGCGCGTCACGCCAACAGCAAGTACTGGGTCGATTTCGAGGATTTCTCTTTTTACCGCCTCGAAGTCATCGATGTATATTACGTCGGCGGCTTTGGGGTCATGGGTTGGATCTTGGCCGCTGACTATGCGAGCAGCCGCGCAGATCCCCTGGCGGATTCAATGGTCGGAATCATCCAGCACATGAATGCCGACCACGCCGACGCGCTGGTACTGCTTGCCAGTAAATTTGCCGGTATCGAATCGCAGGAAGCGACCATGACGGCCGTCGATCGCCTCGGCTTTCACGTTCGGCTGAAAAATCAGGAAGGTGTTCGGGGAGCGCGGATCGCATTCCCGCGTGAAGCGACGACTGCCGAAGCGACTCGAACCGTCTTAGTTGAAATGGTTCGCCAAGCGCGATCTAAACCCGATTAATTTTGGTGGAGGAAAAAACAGGCAAGCTCAAGATTTGTTGGCTGCCCCCCAGGGATTCGAACCCCGATAGCCTGCTCCAGAGGCAGGTGTCCTAGCCGTTGAACGAGGGGGCAGTTTGTGAACGATCCGGGTGTTCCCGGCTCATTCTGATTCTATGGTCCGACCGAATTGCAGTCAACAATTCAGTCACCCGCTTTCGCGGAACCAAGGTGCACCCGGAGTAAACTTCTAAGCGCCAGCTTGTCTTCGAGGAGTCTTATGACCACCGCTGTTGAGCACGTTCCAATTACTTCTGATTATGCCGAGATCGCGCGCCGTCCGCTCAACCCCGAGCAGTGCGCACTGGTCGTCATCGACATCCAGGAAAAGCTGTTGCCGCCGATTTTCCAGAAGGATCAACTCGTCCGCAACGCGCAGCTACTGATCCGCGCCGCCAGCATCCTGAAAATACCGGCTTTGGTCAGCACCCAGTACGCGAAAGGTCTCGGAGGAACTGTCCCCGAAGTGGCTTCCCTGCTCACGGGAACTGAACCGGTCGACAAAACGCTGTTCTCCTGCTTCGGCAGCGATGCGTTCTGCACTTCGCTCAAACGCCTGCCCGGACAGCGCACAACGCTGTTGCTTTGCGGCATGGAGAGCCACATCTGCGTAACTCAAACCGCGACGGACGCTCTTCGCGAGAGATATCTCGTCCACGTAGCCTCTGACGCGGTCAGTTCACGCACGGAATGGAACTGGAAGATTGGCCTGGAGCGGATGCGCGCCGCGGGAGCGGTCATTTCCTCGACAGAAATGATGATCTACGAACTGATGCGGTCGTCCTCCTCGGCAGCATTCAAAGAACTATTGCCGCACCTAAAGGGCTAGCATCCAGAAAGACAAAAAGCACACAAGAAGCGGAAGGATCTAAACATTGATTTCCTTCGTGAACCTTCGTGTCCTTAGCGGTAAACGATCTCCTCGTCCTGATGATGTGAGCTGAAAGAGAATCAGCCCTGCTCCGCAGGTTCCAGTTCTTTTTTCTTTACCCGAACGACAGTGATCTTGGCGAAGCCTTCCTGAAACGAGGGCGCCTTCAGCTTCGCCGCCATGCGTCTCATCACATCTTCCGGAACCACTCGATCCCGCCTTTGATGCCGCTCCAGGCATACGTCTAGCGGCACGTCGAAGAACACAGCGTGCACTTCGTAGTTGTAATCCTTGGCAAGCTTTATCCAGTGTTGTCGCTCTTGCGGAGTCAAGTTGGTGGCGTCCACATAGTTCATCGGACGCTTCGCGATCAGCCGCGCCTTAAGCATCGAGCGCAAGTTGGAAAAGACGAGATCCTGAAATCGCTGCTCCCGGACGTCGTCAAACAATAACGATCGAACCATATCGCTGGAGAGCGGAACCACGTTGTGCCGCTTGAACCACGAACTCTTGCCCGATCCCGGGAGTCCGATCGCCAACACCACAATTCCCTTGGGCGCTCGCGCCGTAGCCGCTGGAACTGCGACTGCAGCCGCCGGAACCTGTGCGGCGGGTGCAGCCACATCTCCCTCGGGCTCGATGCCCTCAGGCGAAGCATCTTCAGATCCTTCGACCGAAACCTCAGGGACGGTGCTCTTCACTCCGGCTGGAGCGAAGGCTTGCGCGACTGCCTGTTCCCTACCTCGGCCACCACGTCCTCGTCCGCCGCGACGGCGGCGGCCACGTCCTCGAGCCTCTCCGCCGGCAACTCGCTTCTGCGCCGGCTCGGCCGACTCGACAACAGCTGGAGCCTCGGCCGCTTCGGGTTGAACTTCGACCTCGGGCTCGGCAAGGTCAACGGCTTCCGCTTCGCTTGGGGACGATTCAGCTTCGTTTGCCTCAAAATATGCCGGTTGCAAGGGCGGAGGCGCTGGTTGACTTCCCGCCTCCGGAGATTTCTTTTTGCGGCGCTGCAAGCGCTCGCGCATCCATTTACGCATGTTCAGGCTTGTAACACAGATGGCCGGACCGGAGCAATCCGCCGAGCAAAGAACCGAACCAGCAATGACAGCGGACATCCGGCTTCTGCCACGACTTTCATCGTCTGCGGTCCTAGAATAAGCCTATGCCCACGCAGATTCCACCGGAGATTCGCGGCCAGAAGTATATTTCTCTAACCACATTTCGCAAGACAGGTGCCGCAGTCGCGACTCCCGTGTGGTTCGGCGAGCAGGACGACAAGCTCTATGTGATGACGCGCAGCGACATGGGCAAGACCAAGCGCATCCGGAACAATTCTCAGGTTCGCGTCGCGCCCTGCACAATTCGAGGAAAAGTCACAGGTCCCGAGTTCGCCGCCACTGCCCGGCTGCTGCCGCCGGAAGACTTCGCCAGAGCACGCCAGCCCATCGATCGCAAATACCTGATGGCCCGCCTCACTTCACCATTTTCGAGGGCGGACGCGTTCATCGAGATCAGCTTTGTCTAGAGCAAGTTTCAAAGTTTCAAGGTTGCAACTTTGAAACCTCGAAACCTGCCTCCTCACCAGTCTCCCGTCGTCAAGTAATCGTGGATCGACTTCGCCGCTCGCCGTCCGGCGCCCATGGCCAGGATCACCGTCGCACTGCCGGTTACGATGTCGCCTCCCGCAAATACGCCCTTTCGCGTCGTGCGTTGCGTTTCTTCGCTGGCTTGAATGTAGCCGCGCTTGTTTGTTCCCAGCCCTGGCGTGGTGCTCTGCACGATCGGATTCGCGCTGGTTCCGATTGCAATAATCGCTACGGACAGTGGCAGATCGAACTCCGATCCTTCTTTGGGCACAGGACGTCTTCGACCCGATGCATCCGGTTCGCCAAGTTCCATGCGAATGCAGCGCGCGGCCGTCAACCAGCCTTTGCCGTCGGACACAAACTCCACCGGCGCAGTCAGCATCTGGAAATCGATTCCTTCCTGTCGTGCGTGATGCGCCTCCTCCGCGCGCGCCGGCATCTCCGCTTCGCTACGTCGATAAATCACATACGCCTTTCGGGCGCCCAGCCGTAGAGCCGAGCGAATGGCATCCAGCGCCGTATTTCCGCCTCCGATCACCGCCACATCTTTTCCGTGAAGGTCGAGCATCGGCTCATCGTACGTCGGAAACTTGTACGCCTTCATCAGGTTGATGCGCGTCAGAAATTCGTTCGCCGAATACACTCCGTTGAGGTGCTCGCCGGGAATATTCATGAACTGCGGCAGCCCGGCACCCGTCCCGATGTAAACCGCGTCGTAGCCTTCCTCGTCCAGCAACTCGTCGACAGTCACTGTGCGGCCCACGACCACATCGGTTTCGAATTCAACTCCCATCTCTTGCATGTATGCGATCTGCTCTCGAACGATCTGTTTGGGCAAGCGAAATTCTGGGATGCCATACACCAACACGCCGCCAACCTCGTGCAGCGCTTCGAACACTCGCACCGCATGGCCCTTCTGAATCAAGTCGCCTGCCACGGTAAGTCCCGAGGGTCCGCTACCCACTACTGCAACTTTCTTTCCCGTGGGCAAAGCGTGGGGCACGATGTGAGTGCCCATGCGCTGTTCGTAATCTGCGACAAATCTTTCCAGATATCCAATGCCCAGTGGCTTTACTTTTTTCGACAGCAAACACTTCCCTTCACATTGATCTTCCTGAGGGCATACGCGTCCCGTCACCGCAGGCAAGACGTTGTCTTCGCGAATAGTCGCCGCCGCGCCGAGGAAGTCTCCGATCACAATCTTTTCGACGAAGTCCTTCACTTTGACGCCCACGGGGCAGTTATCGGTGCAAGTTGGCTTGGCGCATTCCAGGCATCGCAGGGCCTCCTGCTGTGCCAGTTCCGCGCTATACCCAAGGTTGACCTCGGTAAAAGTGTGGGCACGCTCGTCGGCTGGTTGCTCGGGCATCAGCTGCCGCGGAACTTTGATGCGTTCCTTCGGAGACAGCGGATTCAGCGACTTCTTTGCAGTCGTGGTCATCGTTGATCTCCTTCGCTCGTCGTAGTCGCCGCGCAGGCGGCCTCCGGCTCTCTCGTCTTCGCGTCTTCGAATTCCGCCAGCGATCGCTGCTCTGGGTCCCGGTACATCCCGTTGCGCTGCACCAGTACCGCGAAGTCGACCTTGTGTCCGTCGAATTCCGGCCCATCCACGCAGGCGAATTCGCTTTTGCCGTCGATCATCACGCGGCAACCACCGCACATGCCCGTCCCATCGATCATGATTGGATTCAGGCTGACGACTGTGTGAATGTTTTCCTTCCTCGTCAACTCAGCGATCGCCCTCATCATCACGATCGGGCCGACGGCAATCACCAGATCGATTCGCGTGCCATTCTCGATCAGCTGGCGAAGCTTGTCCGTGACGAATCCCTTGTCGGCATAGCTACCGTCGTCGGTTGTGATCATCAGGGCATCACTGACGGCGCGCATCTCTGGTTCAAGGATGACGAGTTCCTTATTACGCGCGCCAACAATCGAAAGAACGCGATTGCCCGCCTTCTTCAGTGCGAGGGCTGTCGGATAAGCCATCGCCGTCCCCACTCCGCCCCCGACCACTACGACCGTACCGTAGTTTGCAATCTCCGACGGCTTTCCGAGCGGACCAACGACGTCGAGAATGGAACCTCCCGTCTCGAGTGAGTTCAGCAGCCGTGTGGTCTTTCCCGCTGCTTGTACCACGATGTTGATCGTTCCGCGCTCCGGATCGGAGTTCTCAATCGTGACCGGGATACGCTCTCCTTCTTCGTAGATTCGAAGAATGACGAACTGCCCGGGCTTTTGTTTGCGCGCGATCCGGGGCGCTTCGATCACAAATCGCTTGATCCCCGGCGCTAGAAATGCTGCGTGGATAATCTTGAACACAGTCGCTCCCCAATCCTGCTGCTCGATTGTGGGCGGAGGCCGGCGACAGCGGCTGTGATTGAAATCACAAGCCGCTGTGCGGAAGGTGGGATCGGCTACCTGCGGAAGATCCGCTGAAGCGCCAACGGGACGTTGGACGACGTCAACTGGATGGTTAGGGTACGTACGGAGCTGTTCAATGGCTTCTCAGCGATGGCGTAGCCATCGACCTGGACGCGCAGGGCGCATGGCCGGTTTTGTGCGTAGAACGTGAAGTCGGCGGATTGCACTCGGGATCGAGCCAGCACTTGGCCAGACTTCGTATCGACTAGACTGAAGATCGCGCTCGTTACGTCCTTCTTGTCGTCGGTCTGCAAATGTACTGAAACGGGATAGCTTTGTTCGCTTGACGAACCGCTCTGCGCAAGGACTTGCGATGGAATCATCAGCCGATCCCATAATCCAGGGGCCAGTCTCGTATGCGTTAGATCGGCAATCGGACTGGTATTGATGCTAGGAGGTGGGCTGTAGGGCACAGCGGTCATCATGATGGCGAGGATGCTGGCGCCTACATAGAACGCGTTCTTGTTCGACTGCGCGCTGAAGATGAAGCTGAGCACAACCGACATGGTGATCAGCACGATCGCGACGACCACGGGATAAGTGCGGATCCCCAACACGCCGCCCAAAGCCGACTGCAGGTGCTCGACGGCGGAGGCATCTTGTTTCTGGGCGATGTCGGACATGATCGCCAACAATCCGCCGGTTCCGGCCGACAGCCCGAGGCACATCGACTTCTTGGCATTCTCCAGTTCTGGACTCATGGCGCCTCCTGAACTGGATGGTGAACGTAGGTAGAAATACGTTTCACGCAACTGTCATTTAATTGATGAGGAACTGAAGGCGTTTTGGAAGGACTGTTACGCCATGTCGGGACGGAAGATGACTCCCTGGCTGGTGCGACTGTTCATCACGATACGAAGCGGGCGCGGAAAACGGATGTGGCGCACGCAGCCCTGCTCTTCCAGCGCGGGCTGATGGGAGAGCCATTCCCAATCGATGGAACCTTCGCCAGCATCCGGGTTGACGGTGAAATATCCGACTTGGAATGCAGTCAAGTTCTGGAAGAAGTGGCTGCCTTGCGATGGGGTTACGCGGAAATCGCGGAAACCGGCTTCGATGATCGCGCGTGCTCCGGAGATCTCATCCCACTCGACGGGAATGCCGAGCCATGGATCATTCGATCCCCAACGTCCGACTCCAACGAGCAGGTACGGACAATTCTCCGCACTCAACCTAGCGTTGAAATGCGCAACGGCGCGGGCCACTTCCTGACTGCGGCTGCGCTCGAAGCGCTGTGAATCAACTACGACGATGTCGTGCAGATTCTCGATGCGCCCATTTCCGAGAACCTTCGTGC
Organism: uncultured Acidobacteriota bacterium; assembly: GCA_963793945.1. Lineage (GTDB taxonomy): Bacteria > Acidobacteriota > Terriglobia > Terriglobales > Acidobacteriaceae > Sulfotelmatobacter. The sequence goes on from CAWCCE010000022.1 coordinate 45,870, forward strand.
TCTGGCAGATCAGTTGGGAGGCATCGATCTCACCGATGGTTAGATCCTGATGATCGCGGGCTAGCGTTAGCGGACGAATCTGGAGAAAGCCGAAATCCGCGGGTTCATCGCCGCTCGGCAAGCTGACGGCAAACTCGATCTCGACGGGATTTCCCAAGGCATCTTCACCGGCGCGTACCAGCACTTCGAGGATCGGAGCTAGCGGAAAGAGGCCATGTTTCAGGACGGGAGCGAAGGTGACGATGCGCGAACCGGGACGGCTGAGTCCATCGTAGACGGCATGATTGTCGGCGGAATAGGTTGAGCCAACGGCATCAAGCGCTCCATCGGCCTCGGCAACATCGAGGCCAAATCTGGCTTCGCGCAGATGGCTTTGTTCCGTGCGGTGCGAAACTCCGTCGAGTTCAAGGGCACAGAATTCCGTCTGCGTATTCGCCAGGATGTCTTCCACTGAAGAGAACTGCAGCAGATGTCGCGGATAGCGAGGGCAGAAGCTCATACACTTTCCACCGTCGACGACGGTGCGTCCGAGACCGAGAGCGACGGCTGCAATTCCGTCCGAATACGTCATCGGCTCGACCGGATAGAAGTTGTGCGAACGCACGACGCCCGAGAAGTCGGGGTAGAAGCGCTGTCCGTGCAGTGTGCCAACGACCTGCTGCAGAATCACCGCCATCTTCTCTTCTTCCAGGCGATACGGCGTGGCGCGGACGTAGGCCTTCGCGTGCTGGCTGAAGGTTGACGCGTAGACGCGCTTGATCGCCTCAGAGAGTTCATCGAGGCGCGTTTGCAGGCCTGTCTGCTGGTTACCCAGCATGAACGTCTCGTAGACTCCGGTGAAGGGCTGATATTGCGAGTCTTCGAGGAGACTGGAGGAGCGGACAGCGAGCGGAAACCGGGCTTCTTCCAGAAAGGCTTTCAGGTTTTCGGTGAGAGAAGGCGGAAGTTGCGAATCAAGGAAGCGCTGCTGGATTTCGTTGTCGTCGTCGCAATGCAGCGCAAAATCGCTGAGATTGTTCTCGGCGAGAAACTGGTCGAAGAGGTCAGTCGCGATCACGACCGCCGGAGGGACGGAGATTTTGACTCCTGGAAAGCGTTTGGTAATTCGGCGCGTGCGAAGCAGGTGACGGACGAACGCCAAGCCGCGAGCTTTGCCGCCGAGCGATCCGGAGCCGATGCGGAGAAAGCTGGATTGGTCGGGCTTGAACGTGTCAGCCTTGAAGTCGCCTATCAGAACTTCATTCTGCTCGCGGCGGTAGTCGTTGATCGAGTCAATGAGGTCGCGGCGCAAGTGTTCGGCGCCATTGAAGTCAGATACCTTGCGCGGACGCAGCTTCGCGGCTAATGCGAACTCGGTACGCGCCATCAACCAGTGCGAAAAGTGGTTGCGCTGCGCGTGATACATCAGGCTTTCGGCGGGAATCGACTGCAACTGCTCTTCCAGTTCGGTGAGGTCCGTGGCGCGACCGACTTCGCGCTGATCGGGCAGGCGGAAAACGAAATCGCCGAAGCCGAAAGAGTCCGTGAGAATGCGGCGCAAATCCTTCAGCAGCGTCGGAGAGCGCTTGCGCAGAAACGCATATCCTTCGGCGTGAGCGCGCGGACGAAACTCCGTGCGGCTGGTTTGGAGAACGACAGGAACGTCGGGAGTGAGAACACGAACCATGCGCGCAAGCTCGAATCCAGCCTCAGGGCTGAGTTTCCCGTCCCAGGGAAATTCGACATCCGAAACCAATCCGAAGATGTAGTCGCGATACTGCTGCACGAGCTCACCGGCATCCTCGAAGTTTGAGGCGAGCAGAATCTTCGGACGCGCCTGCATGCGAACCAACTTATGCGCGACGTTGATGCCTTCCTGAATAACACGGCGGGACTGCTTGATCAGTTCGGTGTAAATGACCGGAAGGAACGACGAGTAGTAACGGATGTTGTCCTCAACAACGAGCAAAACCGGAACACCCATCGCGCGCGTGTCGTGCAGCACGTTTCGCTTGTCTTCGACGTACTTGACGATCGCGATCAAAATGCGCGCAGTTCCCTGCCAAAGAAAGACGCGGTCGATGTCGGTGGTGGGATTGCGGGCGACGAAATTCTTGATCTCGCGATAGTCGTATCCGAGGACGACGACAGGAATGTCGAGTCCGGCTTCGCGAACCCTTCTGGCGAGATCGGCAGCGTTGGTGTCACCGACAGCAAGATTGGTAACGATCAGATTGAATTGTGGATTCGAGCGAGCGAGGTCGAGCGCTTCATCGCAGCTGGAAACGTGCGTGATCCCAGGAATCTGGCGCAGGTTCAGTTCGAGGGATTCGTCGATGAGAAGTTCGTTGAGACGTCCATCTTCGCGGAGGATGAACGAGTCGTAGAGGCTCGAGACCAGGAGGATGTTCTGCACTCGGAACGGCATCAGGTTCTCGAAGCCTTCGAAGCGCTCTTCGGCATCGAGAATGGGCTCGGCGATGGGAGGGACGATCATGGGAACGATCGTGAACGGCTCATCATACTCGCGATGCTGTGGACGGGGATGTGATCGGAAAGATCACAGCAGGGAGTTTGGGAAAAGGACGCGGCGAAGCGAATTCCCGTTTTGTGAGGGTGTTTACTTTTTGGTAATCGCGGGGATACCCCCTCCCCTCCCGCTCTACTGGAATCAGGGACTTAGCGGAAAAACGCAAAGTAATCTATGGGGCACAATCACTTACGGGCAAAATCTTGAGCCGTAAGGAGTTAGGTCCGAATTTTTATTATCAAGGAGCGAGGAACAAGCTTCAGGATCGATCTTCGGATGAACGAAGTCAATGAAAAAAAGAAGATCGACACATGCCAGTTCCATTTCGGGAAATCTGGCCACAAAAAAGTCGCTGAAGCTGACAACCGAGGACGCCCATTCGTCGCGCGCGAGGTCCTTCCCTCGCCTGAAAAGCGGATACGGTCCGGATGACGCCACAGAGGTGAGATGGTTGAACCACCACCCAAACCATTTCTTAGCGAACATACAATATCGGCGGTGCTGGTTCGTCTACAGAAGGGATGAGCGGCGCGGCTAGCCTCGAACCGAGTTTGGAGCGGATGGCACTCGAACAGGACCAGCGCATCTCGGAGGTGGTGAAGCGGGAGCGGTCCCGGCTAAGCAACTTCATTCGCCGGCGTGTGCCCGACCCACTTGATGCGGAGGACGTGCTGCAGGACGTGTTTTATCGACTAGTGGAAGCGAACCGACTGCTGATGCCGATCGAGCAAATTACCGGCTGGCTGTTTCGCGTGGCGCGGAATCGGATCACGGATCTGTTTCGCAAAAAGGAGCCGGAGAATTTCAGTGATCTCGCGGTGGCGGATGACGACGATGAGATGTTGCGGTTCGAAGATTTACTGCCTTCGCCGGATGACGGACCGGAAGCATTATTCGCGCGTAACGTTCTGCTCGAAGATATGAAAGCGGCGCTTGCTGAATTGCCTCAGGAACAGCGAGAGGTATTCCTGGCGCACGAAATCGAAGGGCGAAGCTTCAAGGAAATTGCAGAAAAGAGCGGCGTGAGTGTGAATACGCTGCTTTCGCGGAAACGATATGCGGTGCTGCATCTGCGGGAGCGATTGCAGCGCGTGTACGACGAATTCGAAAAGAAATGAGGAGGAATATGAGAAAGAAATGGTGGATCGTGCCGCTGGCTATTATCGGAATTCCGCTGTTTATCTTTGTGGGCGGTGAAGTTGTCATGCACCTGTGGAACTGGCTGCTGCCGCCGCTGTTCGGATGGCGGACGCTGGGCTTCTGGCAAGCGCTGGGATTGCTCGCGCTGTGCCGGATTCTCTTCGGTGGCCTGGGACATGGAGGGCCCGGACGGCGGGGCGGACGCGGGTTCCGAGGGGGATGCCGGCACATGAGCCCGGACGAGCGGGAGAAGTTTCGGAAGGCGATGGCGGAGGGATACGACGTTGGGGCGGGAGTGGGCGAACGCGCTGCAACGTAGGCGTGTGGGAGCGAACACGGGGCTAAAGCCCGGTTGAGTTGACGTTGCGCTTGACGCGGCCCTCGAAGGGCCGCTCTTCCACGGTATTCCTTTGCGGCGAATTACTCTCTATTGTCAGCTTTTCGATCTTCCCCGTGCGGATTGCGTTGCGCGGGATTTCGCGACTTCGTCGTGAAGTCACCGAAGTAGAGTGCGTGTTGCCTGGGAATCTTTCCGGGATTCTCGATGTCGACCTCGTCGATGGTGACATCGTAATGGAAGAATGCTGGCAAACGTTGCTTTTCCGCTCGGGATCCCCAGACTTGGAACGTCGCGCTATCACACCGATTGGGTTGGAGAGTGAACTGTGGGTCCACATTCGAATCGATGTCCGTACCTATCCCGGTCGCGCTTGTGTCGGGACCATTTCCTGCCTTTGCGCCAAAATAGGTATTGCCGAGATCGTCCGCGAGAATACTTGTTCGACCGCGGTAATCGAGAGTCAAGGAGTGCTTCGTCAAATTCTTAAAGAGCAGGTTCAAGCGGATCACACTGTAGTTACCTTGGATACTGCTCGTGACCTGCACAAGCTGGGCAGAGAATGATCCGGCGTTAAAACGATACGCACGATCTTCTTTCGAGGGTGCTTCCAGACAAGCCGACGACGGTGGAGCACTTTCCTGTTCGTCAGCCGAAATCTTCCCATCGGCACTCGGGTAAGCTTTCTCTACCTTTAGGGAGGCTGGTGGTCTATCTTGCGCAACAACCGAAGCACTTGAGAGCATACCTGCAATGACAACGATTGCGATTGCCGAGAAACCGATGGTTCGGCAACGATAAATACTAGACAAAAACCGTTTCTGTTCGGTTCAAGAACATGATGGGGGAAGTCCTAGACTGCCAAGGTAGAAATCCCCACCCTAGCCGCAAAGAACGCAGCTAGGATGGGGCACCCGATTCATCGCTACTGACTCCGGTTCATCGGTGCTGTATGCGGCTGCCGGACTTCGTCCGGCTGGGCAGCCGATGGCGGCTGTCCCCACATGCTTCTTGTCTACACGAGGCCTTGATCCAGCATGGCGTTGGCCACTTTCAAGAAGCCGCCGATGTTGGCGCCGTTGACCAGATTGCCGGGCGTGCCGTACTTCTCGGCCGTTTCGAAGCAGTTCTGGTGGATGGCGATCATGATCTTGTGTAGACGATCGTCCACTTCGGCGCGGGTCCAGCTGAGACGTGCGCTGTTCTGTGCCATTTCCAGGCCGGACGTTGCCACACCGCCAGCATTGGCAGCCTTGGCTGGTCCGTACAGGATCTTGGCGTCGAGGAACAGTTTGGTTGCTTCGAGCGTGGACGGCATGTTCGCGCCTTCGGCCACCAGCTTGATTCCGTTCTTGAGCAGGTTCGCCGCATCCTTCGCGGTAATTTCGTTCTGCGTGGCGCTCGGGAAAGCGCAATCGGCTTTGATATTCCAGAGCGGATTGTGTTCCAGCTTGATGTCCGTGGGCATGAAGATCGCTTTTTTGTAGTGATCGGCATAGTCACGAATGCGCCCGCGCTTCACGTTCTTCAGTTCAATGATGAACGCGAGCTTCTCGCGGTTGATGCCATCGGGATCATAGATGACGCCGTTCGAGTCGGACACCGTGACGGGCTTGGCGCCGAGATCGAGCAGCTTCTCGACCGTATATTGCGAAACATTGCCGCTGCCCGAGACCAGGCAGAGCTTGCCTTCGAGCGAGTCTTTCTTCGACTTCAACATTTCGCTGGCGAAGTAGACGCAGCCGTAGCCGGTCGCTTCCGGACGAATAAGCGATCCGCCCCAGCCCAAGCCTTTGCCGGTCAGGACGCCGCTGAATTCGTTGCGAAGACGTTTGTACTGGCCAAACAGGAAGCCAATTTCGCGTCCGCCTACCCCGATATCGCCGGCCGGGACATCGGTGTCGGGGCCGATGTGGCGTTGGAGTTCAGTCATGAAGCTCTGGCAGAAACGCATGACTTCGTTGTCACTCTTGCCCTTGGGATCGAAATCGGATCCGCCCTTGCCGCCGCCCATGGGCAGCGTGGTGAGCGAGTTCTTAAAGACTTGTTCGAATGCCAGGAACTTCAGGATGCCGAGATTCACGCTCGGATGGAAGCGGAGTCCGCCCTTGTAGGGGCCGATGGCGCTGTTCATCTCGATGCGGAATCCGCGGTTGACCTGAATGTTGCCGAGATCATCAAACCATGGCACGCGGAACATGAGGACGCGCTCGGGCTCGACGATTCTTTCGAGCAAGCGCGCGGACTGATACTCGGGATGCTTGGCGAGGACCAGCCTGAGAGAGTCGAACACTTCTGCTACCGCCTGATGGAACTCGGGCTCGGCGGGGTTCTTCGCTTTCACACTGATCATCGTGGATTCAATGTAGTCCGCGGGAGCCTTGACTCCCGGCGGTGTCATCACGGACTTCATAAGTTTCCTACCTCCGTAGGGGACAGCTTCATAATTCCGTTCTTCATTGTCGGCTTCTGGGGGGAGGAGGCAGTGATAATTCTCACTGGCAGGGGTGATTTGGGTCACTGGGGTGAAGATGGCGTGAAATGAGCGGGATGCCGCACTTTCCCAGGAGTGCGGCGCTGGTCTTTGAGCCGTAGGTTTGTTCAAGGAATCTAGTTGGTCATCCTGAGCGCAGCGAAGGACCCATGATGCACTTTGCCGGCAGCGAGAAAAATGCATAGATCCTTCGCGGCAAAAGGCGCCGCTCAGGATGACAAGGCTTTTTTGTGCTCCAGCCCTAGCAGATCCGCGGCAGCTGCTCTCCGCTGAGCATGTCGACGACGCGGTTGCCGCCGATGCGGCTTTGGAGGACTACCGTGCGGGCGGGGCTGTCTTCAACGGTGCCAACGCGAACAGAGCCATTCGAGACTGGAACTTTCTTCATGATGTCGAGCGCTTTGTCAGCCTGGGCTTGGGGAACGAACACCGCAAAGCGGCCTTCATTCGCGACATAGAGCGGATCGAGCCCGAGAATTTCACAGGCGCTCTGGACGGTTTCTTCTACCGGGATCAACGCTTCTTCCAGCTTGATGCAGATGTTTCGATCGGCGGCGATTTCGTTGAGCGTGGTCGCGAGGCCGCCTCTCGTGAGGTCGCGCAAGCAGTGGACTTCGATTCCGGCATTCAGCAGCGCTTCGACCGCGGGCCAGACGCAATCGGTATCGCTGAGAATCGGCGACTCGAATTCGAGGCCCTCGCGGACGGAGAGAATTGCGATGCCGTGGCGGCCAAGATCTCCGCTGACGATAACGGCGTCGCCGGCTTGAACCGAGGCCGGGCTGATCGTCCCTTTCACGTTCGCTTCGATCAATCCGATGCCGGAGGTATTGATGAAGACTCCGTCGCCCTTGCCCTTGTCGACGACTTTTGTGTCGCCAGTGACCAGTTTGATGTTGGCCTTCGCAGCCGCATCCTGCATTGAAGTGACCACCGTACGCAGCGTGTCCATCTCAAGACCTTCTTCGAGAATGAATCCCGCACTCAAGTAGAGCGGGCGGGCGCCGCACATCGCGAGATCATTCACGGTGCCGAAGACGGCGAGATCGCCGATCGTGCCGCCGGGAAAAATCAGGGGGCGGACGACAAAAGAATCTGTGGTGAATGCGAGTCGCGATCCATTGATAGGCAGAACGGCGCCGTCATGCCGCTGCTCGAGCATGTCGTTCGAAAAGGCGGGCATAAAAATCTTTTCGATGAGCTGATGAGTGAGGCGTCCGCCGCCGCCGTGCGCCAGGACGATGCGATCGTCAGCGACTCGCGGAACCGGACAGTTCAGGCTGAACGAGCTGATTTTGGCGTCTGCCATAGTGATAGTATGCCGCGCACGCGCCTTCGGACGATACCATGGGAGCGCCGAGCGGATTCTCCGGCGTACACTTCACGGCGAATGCGGGGCACTCGTGAGGCTTCTTGATGCCTTGCAGAATCAGACCGCTGATGCACTCGGGCGATTCGTGTGCCGGTTCTCCAGTAAATGGGAAGCGGCGGTTGGCGTCGTATTTCTGAAAGCGTCCGCGAAGCTGGAAGCCGCTCGCGGGAATTTCACCGAGGCCACGCCATTCGCGCGGAGTGATCTCGAACACTTCCGCAATCGTCGTCTGCGCCGGACGATTCCCTTCCCGTTTCACGGCGCGGCTGTATTGATTCTCAACCTCGTGCCTTCCTTCTTCGAGTTGCGCGACCGTCATCAGGATACCGTCGAGAATGTCGAGCGGCTCAAATCCCGTGACTACGATGGGAACTTCATATTTCGCCGCGATGGGAAAATACTCTTCGAATCCCATGATCGTGCAAACGTGGCCCGCGGCGAGGAATCCCTGCACCACGCAGTTATCAGAGGAGAGCAGAGCTTCCATCGCAGGCGGAACGAGCACGTGGGAAACGAGGAGGGAGAAATTCTCGATGCCGTCATGATCGGCTTGCCACGCGGCCATCGCATTGGCGGGGGCGGTGGTTTCGAAGCCGACCGCGAAGAAGACGACTTGCTTGTCGGGATTTGCCTTCGCCAGTTTCAGCGCATCGAGCGGCGAGTAGACGATGCGGACCTCGGCGCCTTCGGCTTTCACGTCGAACAGGCTCTTGGTGGATCCCGGTACGCGAAGCATGTCGCCGAAGGAACAGAAGATCACATCCGGACGCTTGGCAATGGCGACGGCTTTGTCGATCAGTTCGATCGGAGTGACGCAGACGGGACATCCGGGACCGTGAACGAGTGTAATCTCTTTGGGCAGTAGGTCTTCGAGGCCGCTCTTGACGATGGTGTGCGTCTGGCCACCACAGATTTCCATGATGGTCCACGGGCGCGTGACCTTCTGGCGAATCGCTCCCGCTAGTTGTTCGGCGGCTTTCTGATCGCGATATTCACTGAGGAATTTCACCGAGTTCCTCTTTCAATCCGCCCATCTCCTCAAGGTACTGGAAGACGCGCTTGGCTTCGTCCTCGTCGATGACGCTGATGGCGAAACCGACGTGGACGAGAACGTATTTGCCGACTTCGGCCTCGGGAGTATAGGCGAGGTTGATGTCCTTGCGGATTCCGCCGAAGTCGACCTTGCCGACGCGGAAGGCGATATCACCTCCGTCCATGATCTCAACCAGTTTTCCCGGGACGGCAAGACACATAAGAGAAACCTCAGGGGCGAAAGCCCGCGATCGATCCAAAATCTACGGCACGGCTCAAGCCGCGCCCTTTCAAACCGTTGCCACTAGCCGGCCATCACCGCTTGGCCTAGCGCGATTCCACCGTCGTTGGGTGGAACCCGCTGGTGCGTGTGCACTTGATATCCACGCGATTCCAAAGCTGCTACGGCGCGCTCTGTCAGATAACGATTCTGAAAGACCCCGCCGCTGAGCACGACCTGCTTCAAGCCTGTACCGGTTGCGACATCCACGATCCAGTTCACCAGCGCGTTGTGAAAGCGAGCCGCGATCACGGGAACCAGAACCCCATCGCGCTGATCCGCTACTACCGACGAAATCAGCGGACTCCAGTCCCCAACAGGTAGAGGATACGCCTCTTCCGAGCGCAAGCCAGCAATTTCGTTTTCAAGGAGCATGGCGGCCTGGCCTTCGAAACGATTCTCGCGCGCGACTCCGGATATACATGCGATCGCGTCAAACAGGCGCCCGACGCTCGTGGTCGGAACCACGTTGATCTTGTGTTCGAGCATATGCCGGATCCTGGCGTCGTCCAATCGGGGTTTCCCCGTCGGCGGCTGTTGAGGGACAGGGTCGGTGGAGTTCGGACCAAAGACCTCGAAGATAAGACTTGCAGCCGAGCGCCAGCCTTCGCGAACGGCGGCGTCTCCTCCCGGAAGATTGAACGGGCGTAGGTGTGCGATGCGGTCAAATTCCTTGCCTTCTACGCGGAAGAACTCGCCGCCCCAGATGGCCCCGTCGAGGCCATATCCGGTGCCGTCCCACGAGACGCCGAGGTAGGGGCCCTCGGCACCATTCTCGGCGGCGCACGAAGCGACATGCGCTTGGTGATGCTGCACTCGGATAACGGGCAAGTCCGATTTGTCAGCCCATTGAGTCGATGCGTAGTCGGGATGGAGATCGCAGACGACCGCTTCCGGTTTGAAGCTGTAAAGGCGGCAGAGGTCTTCGATGGCGCGCTCAAAGGCGTGGCGGGCTTCGACGGTTTCAAGGTCGCCAATGTGCTGGCTGAGGAAGACGTCCTGACCGACGGCGATGGCGACGGTGTTCTTGAGATGTCCACCGACGGCGAGGACCGGAGGAAGGTTTTGCGGTACGCGAATTCCCAGCGGAGCATATCCACGCGCGCGGCGCAGGATGCCAGCGCGACCCCGGGTGATACGTACGACCGAATCATCACAGGCGCGCACGATGGGGCGGTTGTGCATCAGGAAATAGTCCGCGATGTCCTTCAGGCGCACTGCAGCTTCGTCGTTGGCGATGGCAATGGGCTCATCGCTGCGGTTGCCGCTGGTGGCGATCAGGGGAAAGTTACATTGCTGCATTAACAAATGGTGGAGCGGCGAGTACGGCAGCATCACGCCCAGATAGGGCGAGCAGTGCGCAACATTCCAGGCAATGTCAGTGCCGGATTTGGGACGCAGCAGGACAATCGGCGCAGCCTGGGACTCGAGAAGATCGAGCTCTGCCGGAGCGATATAGCAGTATTCGCGCGCCATCGCTAGCGAAGGCATCATCAGCGCGAATGGCTTTTCTTCGCGATGCTTGCGCTGGCGGAGTCGCGCGACTGCCGCGGGCAGGCGGGCGTCGACGAGTAGCTGAAATCCGCCAATGCCCTTCAGCGCGACGATCTTGCCGGCCATGAGTGCGGCCGCTACATCGTTGATCGTTCCGTCGAGTTTGGGTCCGCAGACCGGGCAGGCGTTCGGTTGCGCGTGAAAGCGGCGGTTGGCGGGATTTTCGTATTCGTTGCGGCAAGCGGGGCAAAGGACGAAATCCCGCATGGTGGTGTTGGGCCGGTCGTACGGGATGTCAACGACGATCGTGTAGCGCGGGCCGCAGTTGGTGCAATTGGTGAAAGGATATTGGAATCTGCGATTCGCGGGATCGAACAACTCGGCGCGGCAGTCGGGACAGGTAGCAAGGTCGGGGAGCACGTTGACGGATTTTCCCGCGTCCGCGTCGCTGGCATGGATTTCAAAGCTAGTCGAGCCCTCGGGGGCTAGCCAAACGGATTCGTGGACATTGACGACCGAAGCTTTGGGCCGTTCGCTCTCGATCCGTTCTTCGAAGCGAAGCAATGCTTCGGGTGAACCTTCGACTTCGACTGTAAGTCCCGCGGAAGAGTTCAGCACCCATCCGGTGAGCGACATCTCGGTGGCGAGCCGGTAGACGAAAGGACGGAAGCCGACACCCTGCACGGCTCCGCGCAACGTGATGCGCAGGCGCTGGACCGCGGGTTTTGACGTCGTGGTCATCGGCGGTGATGCGAGTTGATTCTACGGCTTCGGTGTTGCGGGCCGGAAATAGCAACAAAGAGCTTTAACCACGAAGGACACCAAGGCTCACGAGTAAGACCATCTGTGTGCTTGTGGCCTACGAATTTCTGGTCTTCGAAAGGCACTCTTGGATCAACTCGTGTATGCGCTCAATGAGATTTGGCAGTGCGGCTTTAACTGCTGGCGAGAGCGATTCTCCGTGATCGAAGTTCTGCCCCGTGATCGTGACGGAGAATGCTTGCACGCGCGTGCCATAGAGCCGAATTGCGAGACCAATGATGGACGCTGGAGCGAGAGCATGGCAGAAAGGACGGGTGTCGGCTGGTTCTCCGAGACCATCGGACATCCGACTGATTTGAACCTCGCCGGGGTGACTTCCGCTTGCGGCCGCATCGATAAAGATCACGCATTGAGCGCGGCTCGCGGACTCGGCCAACTCCGGGCCCAGTTGGTGCAGCGTAATAATTTCGACTTCGTCGGGCAGGAACCTTCCCTCCAGCATTTCAGCTCCCCGCCACGCTATGCCGTCGTCGGAGCGCAGCGGATTCCCGTACGCGACGATGAGGACGCGAGCCATGATCTGGAGTGTATCTTTATTGTGAGCGTGGGCTGATCAGGAACGCACTACCTCATCAAGAACTTCTCCTGTAGAACTGACAAGTTGAATCCGCAGATCCATCTGACCGCTGGCGTGGGTCGAACAACTCAAGCAGGGATCGTAGCAGCGGATTACGGCTTCAACGCGGTTGAGCATGCCGGGATTCAACCGCTTGCCCTGGACGAAATGCTTGGCGACCTGAAGGACACTACGGTTCATTGCCAGATTGTTCTGGCCTGTGGCGATGATCAAGTTGACCCAACGGATCAAGCCCTGCTCGTCAATCTTGTAATGATGAAAGAGCGTGCCGCGGGGCGCTTCGGCAGCGCCGACGCCTTCAAGAGCATTCGGCCGTGCAACGGCGCGGACGTGCTTCGAGAGAATCTCGGGGTCATTGAGCAACTGTTCAAGGCGTTCGATGCAATAGAGGATCTCGATGAGGCGCGCGTGATGATAATGAAACGAGCTCAGGACAGCGGTGCGCTGCAGTTCGTGAAATTCGGCAAGTTCCTGATCGGCGCGGGGCGTGCCGCAGCGATCGGCGACATTGAGGCGCGCGAGAGGCCCAACTCGGTAGATGCCGTCGGGAAATCCTTTGGGCTTGTAGTAGCTGGATTTGAGGTAGCTCCACGGCTCGACTTTTTCGCCGATGTAATCGTAATACTGCGTGGGATCGAGATCGTCGGCGACGACGTGACCGGAGGCGTCGACGATGCGAATTTTGCCGTCGTAAAACGTGAGGCCGTTGTCTTTTTTCACGATGCCCATGAACATCGTGGGAAAGTTTCCGAAGGTGGAGATCTCTTCGCGGAAACCCTCCATGGTGCTCTTGAACCATTCGAGGGTGCGCTCGGCGATGGCGAGAGCGTCTGGGATGGCCCAGAGAATGGCGTCGCGATTGGCCTCGGTGAGGGGTTCGCTGACACCGCCGGGAACGATCCATGCCGGGTGAATGCGCTTTCCGCCCAGCTGCTCGATGATCTTCTGTCCAAACTGGCGCAGGCGGATGCCGTCGAGCGCCAAGGCCGGGTTCTTCTCTGCGACGCCGAAGATATTGCTCTTGGCCGGATCGGCATCCATGCCGAGCAGCAGGTCGGGCGAGGAAAGATGGAACAGGCTCAAGGCATGGGATTGGGTGACCTGGGCAAGACCGAAGATGCGGCGCAGCTTGTCAGCGGTCGGAGGAATTTTCACCGCGAGCAGCGAGTCGCAGGCCTTGGCGGAGGCGATGAGATGACTGACGGGGCAGATGCCGCAGATGCGCGCCATCAGCGACGGCATCTCGTAGAATGGCCGGCCTTCGGCAAGTTTCTCGAAGCCGCGGAACTGCGTGACGTGGAAGCGGGCGTCCTCGACGCGGCCGTCGTCGTTGAGGTGGAGCGTGATCTTGGAGTGGCCTTCGATGCGCGTCACCGGATCGATGACGATGGTATTGCCCTTCACGATATCTCCCTCTTAGCGATGAGCTGTGAGTCTTGAGCTTCGAGATTAAGCCTTCGGCTCTTCAACAATCCGCTCCATCGCACATCGAGTGCGATCGTTCGGCGTCAATGCTCGAAGCTCACAGCTCAATACTCGCAGCTCACTTACGCTCCAAAGCGCGTTTTCAAGGTCAGGTCGGGCACGCGGCCTTCCAGCAACTCCGTCACGGTGTAATAAATCGTGTCGGCCGACGGCGGACATCCCGGGACAAAGACGTCGACATTCACGAATTCGTGCACTGGCCGCGCGTTTGGTAAAAGCTTGGGCACGACCTGATCGGGAATCCCCGGATCGAAGGTGACGTTTTCGCGATAGGCACGGTCATAGACTGCTTTTGTGCCAAAGGGATTCCGCATGCCGGGCACATTGGCCGTGACCGCGCAGTCGCCCAGAGAGACCAAAGTTTTCGTGCGCTCGCGGACCAGTTTGATCTTGTGGAGGTCTTCTTCACTGCTGACGGCGCCTTCGACCAGCGTGACGTCGACGTTCTCTGGAAACTCCTTGGCATCGACCAGCGGGCTGTAGACCAGGTCGGCGGCGCCGGCGATGGCGAGCAGGCGTTCGTCCATGTCGAGAAATGACATGTGGCAACCCGAGCAACCATCGAGCCAAACGGTAGCGATTCGCTTCTTACTCATGGATCACACAGGGGCTGAAGCCCGCATCCTTTCGCTCGCTCGACGCAGCGCTAAAGCGCCACTCTTTCACTCGGCGATCCGCTTCACCCGCGCGGCTTTCGTGGAGACGATTTCTCACGCTCATTCGTTTTCCTCGCGCATCATGGTCAGGTAGGGCAGGAATTGGCGGCGTTTGAGCATTTCCGCGACGGAGCGTCCTTTTTCAAAAAGCGCGCCAGTCGGGCAGACATGGACGCATTTGCCGCAACTGGTACAGGTTTCCGACAATCCCCATGGTTCGTTGAGGTCAGTAATGACCTTGGCGTCGATGCCGCGACCCATGATGTCCCAGGTATGGGCACCCTCGATTTCGTCACAGACGCGTACGCAGCGCGTACAGAGAATGCAGCGGTTGTGATCGATGACAAAGCGGTCATGAGAGGCGTCGACTTCTTCTTTGGGATAGCGGTACGGAAAATGGACGTGCGTGATACCGAGGCGCTGGCCTAGCATCTGCATTTCGCAGTGCCCGTTCGATACGCAGACGGAGCAGACATGGTTGCGCTCGGTAAAGAGCAACTCCAGAATCATCTTCCGATATTTCTGCAGGCGCTCCGAGTCGGTAGTGACTTCCATCCCTTCTTCGACGGCAGTGACGCAGGCCGGCAGGAGCTTGTTCTGACCCTTGATTTCGACGAGGCAGAGACGGCAGGCGCCGACGTCAGACAGGCCGTCCATCTCGCAGAGCCGCGGAATGAAGATGCCGTTCTGGCGGGCGACGTCGAGAATGGTTTCGTCGTGGCGCCCGCTGAGGTCGCGGCCATCGATTCGGAGAGTCTTGACCGGGGCAGGGCTCATGCGGTTTCTCCTACTGGCTCGGCGTTGCAGACTCCGGCAGGACACCTGTGTTCTTCGATATGCGCCCGGTACTCATCGGCGAAGGATCGCAAAGTGCTGACCACGGGATTGGGCGCCGACTGACCGAGCCCACAGAGGCTCGTGTGCTTCAGCAGGTCGCAAAGTTCTTCGAGCATTTTCAGGTCCTGCTGAGTGGCGGTCATGTTGCCGATCGCGGTGAGAATGCGGTGCATCTGGTAAGTGCCGACTCGGCATGGGATGCATTTGCCGCAGGACTCGGTCATGCAGAAGTCCATGAAGAACTTGGCGACGTCGACCATGCAGGAACTTTCGTCCATCACGATCATGCCGCCGGAGCCCATGATCGAACCGGCGCGGGCCAGCGATTCGTAGTCCACCGGCATGTCGAGGCATTCGGAAGGGAGACAGCCTCCGGACGGACCACCTGTCTGAACCGCTTTAAATTTCCGGCCTTCGGGGATGCCGCCTCCGATTTCGAAGACCATCTCGCGCAAAGAAATTCCCATAGGAACTTCGACGAGGCCCGTGTTTTCGACGCGTCCGGCGAGCGCGAAGACTTTTGTCCCTTTGCTCTTTTCTGTGCCGATGCCGGCGTACCACTCGCCTCCATTGCGAATGATTGGCGCAATGTTGGCAAAGGTTTCGACGTTATTGATCAGCGTCGGCTGGCCGAAGAGACCTTCCATCGCGGGATAGGGCGGACGCGGACGCGGGGTACCGCGCTTCCCTTCTACTGAGGCGATGAGGGCCGTTTCTTCGCCGCAGACGAAGGCGCCGGCGCCGAGGCGTAGATCAATGCGGAAGCTGAAGCGCGTGCCACAGATGTTGGAACCGAGCAGCCCGACGCGCTCCGCCTGACGAATGGCATTGCGCAAGCGCTTGATGGCCAGAGGATATTCGGCCCGCACGTAGATGTAAGCTTCGGTCGCGCCGACGGCGTAACCGGCGATCAGCATGCCCTCAAGGACACGATGGGGATCGGACTCAAGGACGCTGCGATCCATGAACGCACCGGGATCGCCTTCGTCGGCGTTGCAGATGACATATTTTTGCGTGCCCACGGATTTCGAAACCGTGCTCCACTTCAGGCCGGTGGGATAGCCAGCGCCACCGCGACCACGCAGGCCACTCTTGGTCACTTCGTCGATCACCTCGCGCGGCGACATTTCTGTCAGGGCTTTGATCAGCGCGGTGTAGCCATTGACCGAGATGTAGTCTTCGATGCGATCGGGATCGATGTTGCCAGAATTTTCGAGAACAATCTTTTTCTGACGCTGAAAGAATGGAACGTCGGTCGGACAAATCAGCCGCGAGACCGGCTCGCTTTCGAGACTATCGAGGATGGCTGGGCCGTCGGCGGCTTCGACTTTTTTGTACAGGATGCCAGCGCTGGTCGAGACCAGCGGGCCTTCGGAGCACAGTCCCATGCAGCCGACACCTTTGACCTGGCAATGATCCTTGGTGCCGCGACGGGTGACTTCCTGATCGAGTGAATCTTTGACCGACTGGCTCTGACAGGAAAGACATCCGGCGGCGACGCAAACGTTGACACGCTGAGTGAACTGGCCTTGTGCGGCGCGTTCGGTTTCGGCGATCTGGTCGAGTTCCTCGGGGGTCATGCGTGCGTCCATTTCTTCAGATGCTCGCGAATGGCGGCAGTACCGACTTTGCCGGCGACCTCTTGATCGTAGACGACGGCCGGAGCAAGGCCGCAGGATCCCAGGCAGCGGGCTGTGAGCAAAGAAACCTTCTTGTCGGAAGTGGTTTCGCCGGGACGAATTCCCAGATCGCGTTGTACCGCGTCCAGCAACTGTGGGGCGCCCTTGATGTAGCATGCGGTGCCCATGCAGATGACACATGTGTGCTCGCCCGCTGGCTTCAGCGTGAAGAAGTGATAAAAGGTGGCGACGCCATAGGCACGGCTGAGCGGAACGCGCAGAGACATCGCAACATAACGCAGCGCCTGCTCGTCCAGGTATCCAAAAGCTTCCTGGACCGTGTGCAGCGTCTCAATCAGGCCGCGAGCCTGTTGGCCCTGACGCCGGATTGTGGCGTCCACCAACTTCCAGCGCTTGTCCTGATTGGGCGGAGTGGGTTTGGCAACGTATGAGTGCATATCCGTTTACTACTCGCAAATACATTCATCAAGCAATGTATGAATCAAAGCGTTGGTACTGCAAGAACTGACGAGTCTAGTCCTCGCCATACTCGTGCGCCGTGATTCTCGACACAAAATTGTCATCGGTGGTTCCATTTTGGTTTGGGTTTCAAACCTGCCACTGAAAGACACTTCGGGATTCGAAGCGAAGAAACCTTCCGCTCCGCGATTCTTCCTGCGTAAAAGACATTCCCTTCTATTGGTGCGTTGTCAGCACCGGACAAGGCGCATGCGCGATCACATGGTGCGCCGCGGACCATGGAAGATGAGTCGAACCAATATCGTTGGAGCAGCGGGCGCCAATCACAATCATGTCCGCTTCTCGCTCGGATGCGACTTTCAGAATGCGCTCCGCCGGGTCCCCAAACTCGAGCACGGTTTCGGGCGTGTACTGCAGCGCCGCAGTAGAGGGAATCAACTCCCGCAACTTCTGTATGCTGTCCTCAATCGGCCCGGGGCGACGGCCCAGTTCGCCGTACTCTTCGATGACATGCACAAGCGCCAGTCGCGAGCGGAACTCCTCGGCCAGCCCGATCGCTGCCTGCGCAACCCATCGTGAACTTTGCGCGAAATCCGTGGCGAACACGATCTGCCGAAGTTCAAGCTCCAGCGGCGCTACTTCGCGGCGACGATTCTGCAATGGAGGCAACTTCGCCCGGCCTGACACTTTGGGGCCAACCGTAAGCACAGGGCACGACGCGTGGCGCAAGATATCTTCTGCCACCGATCCGAGGAGAAGCTTGCCGAGACCGGTGCGGCCGTGCGTACCGAGCACGATCAGGTTAATCTCGTTTTCTTGGATAATCGGAGCCAGGTTCTTCCACACCTGCCCGTGACGAACATAGCTCCGGTGCGGAATTCCTTCGAAGTTGTCGGAGAGCTCATCGAGCTTTTCTTTGGCTTCAGTGTTGGCATCTTCGTAGATGGTGCCCATGCTGACGTAATCCACACCGCCCGTGGTGAGCAGCAAGCTAGCGTCGGAAATGACATGAACCGTGTGCATTGTGCTGCCAAAATGACGGCAAATGGCAGTGGCATAAGGCAATGCCGCTTCGGATGTGGCGGAGAAATCGGTGGCAAACAAAACGTTCTTGACCGAAACCGCAGAGACAAGTTTCGGCGAGATTTCGCGATCAGCGACCGCGACGTCTGGTGTTTCTGTGTTGGCTTGGACGAGTGCCATAACGCACCTCCTGCACCCGTGGTCAGGATCACACCCGGGAACTCTGGGGGATACGACGCCTGTCACCTGTTTTTGTGATTTGAATCACAACTTTGGAAATAGTCTTTGATCATGGAGCGTGATCATGAAATCTAGGGCAGAACGACTCACCATAGGGGCAGAGAGGGGCACAAAGGAAATCAAGATCCCAACCCTGTCACGCAAACTGCGACAAGGATGGGGCGCACCGTTCAGAGTCTATTGAGCGAAGCCGTCGGCTTGGGTCACTGCGCCGATGGCGACGGTGTGGTCGATGTAGAGGCGTCCAGCTTCGATGGCTTGGCGGTCGAGTTCTAGCAAAGCGGAATTTTTCACTTTCGATTCGAGCACTTTCATGGCGGTCGCCGAGGAAAGGCATTCCGTCTCTTCGAGCAAGGCCCCCATGATCACCACGTTGGCGACCTTAGCCGATCCGAGCTTATCGGCGATCTCGGAAGCCGGGATGCAGACGACTTGCGCTTGGGGAATCGAAAGATCGTCCGGCACTTTGTCGCGCCCGTAGATGATGGTGCCGCCGGGGCCGACCTGGGCTGCGAACTTACGCAAAGAAGGCTCATTCATCGCGACAAGGACATCGGGGCGCGTGAGCACTGGCGATCCGATCCGCTCTTTCGACAGGCAGACGTGGCAGTGCGCGCTGCCAGAGCGCATCTCCGGGCCGTAGGAGGGCAGCCAGCTGACTTCCAGGCCCTCGCGCATGCCCATCTCTGCCAGAAGTTGTCCAAGCAGCAGAACGCCCTGTCCACCGAATCCGGCGATCTTGATGCCGAGATGATCGAAGTGATGATTTCGCCCGGGCAAAGCGGCTGCGCGCGCGGCATTGCGCTCGCCTTCGACTAGTTCCTGGACCGTTTTGTGTGGCGGGACATTATTGTTGGGGATCTCGACTTTGCGATCACGGAAAACTTCGAGCGGAAAGCTGGGGATCATTTTCTCGGCAACCCACTTGCGCGCTTCAATCGGATCTTTACCCCAGATCGTGGGGCATGGAGAAAGAATTTCGACGAAGGTGAAGCCGGCGCCGGCGCGCTGCAGTTCGAGCGCTTTCCGGACGGCGCGCCGCGCTTTCATGATGTTTTTGTTGTCAGACAGCGCCACGCGCTCGATGTAGACCGGCGCTTCCAGCGAAGAGAGCATCTCCGCCATATGAAGGGGAAAGCCTTCGTTGATGGGACGGCGTCCCCAAGGCGACGTGGTGCTACGCTGCCCGACGAGCGTTGTGGGGGCCATCTGGCCGCCGGTCATTCCGTAGATGGCGTTGTTCACGAAGAAGACGGAAATCTTTTCGCCGCGGTTGGCGGCATGCACGATCTCGGCGGTGCCGATCGCAGCGAGATCGCCGTCGCCCTGATAGGCGATGACGATTTTGTCAGGGCAGGCGCGCTTCAAACCGGTAGCCGCGGCGGGAGCGCGTCCGTGGGCAACCTGCACGTTGCCGACGTCAAAATAGTAGTAAGCGAAAACGGAGCAGCCGACGGGGCTGACGAGAATGGTCTGATCCTGCAAGCCGAGGTCTTCGAGGGCCTCGGCGATCAATTTGTGAGCCACGCCATGGCCGCATCCCGGACAGTAGTGCGTCTGGTGCTTCAGGTCGCCCTTGCGTTCGTATTCGGGATAGAAGACTTCCGACTTCTGGTGCACGACCTCGTACTTGTCGGCTACCACCTTTGGTGCTTCCAGGATGACGTTCTTTTCCGCCATGATTGGTCTCCACCTGTCGCTGCGTCGCGGCGGAAGTATTGGCCGCCGTCCCAACCCTTGCTCGCTACTTCCGGACGAATGGGTCCGGGGCTACGTCTTCTAAACTGCTGCCGGCATCTGTTCCTCGATCTTTGCCAGCAATTCCTCGACGCCCGGGACATTGCCTCCCACGCGACCGTAAAATTCGACAGGACGTTTCCCGTTGAGTGCGAGGCGGACGTCTTCGACCATCTGCCCGTTGCTTAACTCTACGGTCAGAACTTTCTCGGCGCGCATCGCTGCGGCCGCAATCTCTTTCTTTGGGAATGGCCAGAGAGTAATCGGTCGAAAGAGTCCAACTTTGATTCCCTGCTTGCGGGCCTCGTCCACAGCGGAGCGCAGCACGCGCGAGACGATGCCGTAACCGACGACGATCAGTTCTGCGTCTTCAGTGCAGTATTCCTCCCAACGAACTTCGCTTTCCTGCGCGCGGAGGTACTTCGCTTCCATCCGGCGCTGATGCTCTTCGAGATCGTCCGCTTCGAGGACGATCGAGCTCACCATGTTGCGGCGTGTTCCGGCTGTTCCCTTCACCGCCCAGGGTTTCGGCGGAGGAAGAATCTCGCGGTAAGCAAGGTCGAGCGGCTCCATCATTTGACCGACAAATCCATCGGTCAGCACAATCGCAGGATTGCGGTAGCGATCGGCCAGCTCGAAGGCGAGGATGGTGAGATCCGCCATCTCCTGAACGGAAGCTGGAGCGACGACGAGATTTCGATAGTTGCCGTGGCCTCCGCCCTTAACCATGGCGAAGTAATCGCTCTGCTCGGGTGCGATGTTGCCCAGACCCGGTCCGCCGCGCATGACGTCGACAATGACGCAGGGCAGCTCCGCTCCGGCAAGATACGAGATGCCTTCCTGCATGAGGCTGAGTCCCGGGCCTGAAGATGCGGTCATGACGCGCTCTCCGGCAGCGGCCGCGCCGTACACCATGTTGATGGATGCGGTTTCGCTTTCCGCCTGGACGAATGTGCCACCGACTTCGGGAAGATAGAGAGCGGCGGCTTCGGCAACTTCGCTTGCGGGAGTGATCGGATAGCCGTAGTAGGCGCGGCAGCCGGCGAGCACGGCACCTTTGATGACCGCAACATTTCCTTTACAAAGTTGCCGCATGTTCGCCTCCAGGTTGCACTTGTGCAATAGCCTTCGGCGGTGGTGCGAGGCGATAAACGATGATGGCGCCGGGTTCGGGACAGCAGTAGAAACAGATGCCGCATCCTGTGCAATCGCCGCCGGTGTAATGCGCCGGATGCACTCCGTAGTGGCTTAGTTCAGGAGCCAACTCGAGGCACTTTGGCGGGCAGGACTCG
Source organism: uncultured Acidobacteriota bacterium (assembly GCA_963793945.1). Taxonomy (GTDB): domain Bacteria; phylum Acidobacteriota; class Terriglobia; order Terriglobales; family Acidobacteriaceae; genus Sulfotelmatobacter. Next base: position 67,296 of record CAWCCE010000022.1, read on the forward strand.
ACGCAAAGCCCGCATCCCTTGCATTCCTCAACGTTGATGGTGATATTGCCGCGTGCCGGACCCGCCATGGATTCACCTCGGAACTGCTGTCTGTGCCGCTTGAGGCTGCAACCACTTTGTCTTCTCGCAATACTCGTACAAGCCTGCTCGGAAATTCGGGTGAGCGATCTCGATCAGCGCTTGAGCCCGTTCGCGAATCGACTTTCCGTGCAGGTACGCGACCCCGTATTCAGTTACGACATAGCGGACGAGGCCTCGCGAAGTGACGACTCCCGCCCCAGGATCGAGCATGGGCACGATCCGCGAGATGGTTCCATTCTTCGCGGTCGAGGAAATCGCGATGATCGGCTTGCCGCCCTTCGATCGTGATGCGCCCCGGAGGAAATCGACTTGCCCGCCGATCCCGCTGTAGAACTGGTTCCCAATCGAATCGGAACAAACTTGGCCCGTCAGATCGACTTGCAGCGCCGAATTAATCGCAACCATATTGTCGTTGCGCGCGATCAGGCCGGGATCGTTCGAGTAGGCTGTCGGATGAAATTCGAAGATCGGATTATTGTCGACGAACTCGAACAGGCGTTTGGAGCCAAGCGCAAATCCCAGGATGATCTTGCGCGGCTTGAAATTCTTGCGCGCGCCAGTAAGCACGCCAGCCTCAATCAGCGGGATCACACCGTCCGAGATCATCTCGCTGTGGACACCGAGGTCCTTGCGGTCCATCAGCATGGGAAGAATCGCATCGGGAATGCCGCCGATACCGGTTTGCAACACTGCGCCGTCTTCGATTAGACCTGCCACATTCCGCGCGATCGCGACTTGCAGTTCCGTAACAACGGGCCTTTTAAGAGCACAGAGCGGCCGCGACGACTCGACGAAATCGTCGATATCGTTGACGTGAATAAAGCTGTCTCCGTAAGTGCGGGGCATGTTGTCGTTGATCTGCGCGACGACATGCTTGGCGACCTTGGACGCCGTCAGCGTCGTGTCGACGCCTACGCCGAAGCTGCAATATCCGTGAGAATCGGGCGGCGAGACCTCAATCAGGGCGACGTCGATTGGCATCTGGCCACTTTCGAAGAGCCCTTCGATCTCGCTCAGGTAAATGGGAGTGTAGTCGGCGCGCCCGTCGTTGATGGCCTCGCGTACATTGGCGCCGATGAACATGGCGTTATGCCGAAAGTGGCCGGCCATTTCCGGCGCCACGTAGGGCGCACAGCCCATGGTCATCATGTGAACGATTTCTACGTCGAAAAGATTGGGCCCGCGCCGCATGAGCGCTTCGACCAGCGTTTCAGGCTCGGCGCAACCCGGCTGAATATAGACGCGCATGCCGGACTTCACGCACCCCAATGCGTCGTCCGCCGTCTTGAGCCGCTTCTTGTATTCCATTTCCCATGACATCGACATCCTCGTCCGCCCCCTAAGAAGCCCTCAGTGCGCCTTCGCGCGACGCCCGGGCGACCTCTTCCTCGTACCCCACAGCGGCATAATAAATTGCCCGGTCAAAAAACATCTCGAGCATCTGCAGGAGTTCCAGTTCCCCCATGATCTCGACGGCGCGATCCATCACTGCTTCACTCTTGAGGAAGTCCCAGAGGTTCTCTTTGGTGAGCACGATGGCCTGCACGACTTCGCTCAGCGGAACGTTCTGATTCGCCCGCCGGGCGCCGATCTCGCGGTAGCGATGCTCGATGTCGAGTTCGTTCTTGCCAAGCAGCCACTCGCCGAGGTGGCGATAGATTTCATAAACGCGTTCCCGCAATTCGTGCGCGGGAACCTCCCGGAAGTGGTTGACCTGCAAACTGGACTGGACTTTTTCTTCGAGGCCCGCCGCGAGCGCATCCGCGTGGGATTCAATCAAACGCACCAGCCTGTAGGAAAACATCATACGCACCCCCTCGCCGGCGGTTTACGAGTCCGGCGTTACACCCCGAGCTTCACAGCCGTTTCTTGGTGGCTCCAGCCTTCGACGGGTATCTTGCCGGTTTCGACGGTAGGCTCGAGCGTTTGCGGCACGGTGATCGCCCGCGAAATCAGGCAGACCGATTTAGCCCGCCGTAAGAGACCGAGGCCAATCTCGCTCTGCTCCTCGGAATGAACCGTCAGGCGCGGGCGAATCAGGATCTCGTTGAAACTGCATCCCGCGGTACGACTGCGACGAACGCTTCCTTCGATTTCCACTTCAAGATCGGTGTAGTCGAACTTGGCGTTCCGTGCGACCTCGTGAAACGTGGTGGTAAAGCAGCCCGCCAGGGCACAAAGCAGCAACTGCTCGGGAGTCCACCGGCCCTCCAGTCCACCCAATTCCGCCGCCTCGGAGAAATGGATCGTGTTCGGAGAGGACTCACACTTGGCGAGTCCAGTGCGGCCCGAGGTCCACCAGGCCGAAACGCGATAGGTATACTCTGCAGCCATGTTCAGACTCCTGGCGCTCCCAGAGGGCGCGGTTTCCCCGTCAAGACGATAGCGAGAAGATCACCGTAATGGTGGTCTCCACTTCTACCGGTTGCCCATTCAGCAGATACGGTTTGTAACGCCATTGTTTGACCGCCGCGATGGCGGCCGGAACCAGCATGGGGTGTCCGCTCACCAGTTGCAGGTTCTGGATCTGTCCGTTGATATCGATCACTGCGCTGAGTATGACGTCGCCTTGCACGCGGGCAGCCCGGGCCAGAGCCGGATATACAGGCTCCTGCTTGTGGATGAGCAGGCCGCGGGTGACTCCCTGTGAAATGCGGACACGCTGCGGAACGACCGGCACAAACTTCGGCACAGCAGAAAGATTCGAGGTCGCGTTGACGATGCCACCGATCACGCCACCCATCTGCCCTCCCGGGATTCCGCCCGGAACGCCGCCCACTACTCCACCAGTTGCTGCCATTGGTGGTGGGGCCTCGTCCTCTTTAATCATCTCGATCTTTTTGGGGATCTTGGTGGGCGTGCGTAATTCTCCGGACGACAGCATATTCGTCTCGATCTGATGAACGACTCGCTGAACCTCGGCGGCTGCCGGTGGCGGTGGTGGCGGTGGTGGCGGCGGGGCGACAAGAAAGGTCAAGAGTTGCGCTTTCGGTAGGGCCTCAGGAAATACCAGAGGCATGATCAGCATCACGCCGATGGCCACGCAATTGAAAATGAAAGACGTTGTGGTCGCGAACGCCTTGCGCTTCCGGGCCGGACCAAAATCCAGCAGACTGTCGGAGAACATCGTCCTTGGCGCGAAGGGCTCTGTCGCGATCTCTTTCTTTGGCAGCGCCGGCGCAGCCGGACGAGTTACCGGTTTGACTTCCCTTACCTCGGGTTCATGGATCTCAGTTGTGCCCATCGGAACCTCCTGCCTCACCCTCTGCAGTTCGTTGGGAGTTCGGAAGTCGCCTCGGCGGGCGCATCTCCCTGAACTCCAAGCACATCTTCGTTCAACCCCTAAGTTGAGCAAATGGCAGGCGTCACGGCTGTTTGTGATCCTGATCACGAAAATCGAAAATGGGGCTAAACCGCGGTAACTACCCTACTTGGAATGGGTCGGACACACGAAGAAGAAGCAAAGGGGGAATGAACCTCTGCAAGGTAGTGAAGGCGGCTTTTGCAAGAAACGACGGGAACGGGCTGGTTTCGGATGGACGAGATATGGAGCGGGAGACCGGGATCGAACCGGCGACATCCAGCTTGGGAAGCTGGCGTTCTACCGCTGAACTACTCCCGCTCGACGGGACTAGAGTATCACCAGGATCGGCTGGTCACAACCCGGCTCGCGTTCGTGAATTCGCGGAGCCATTCGTGATTTAATGATCGCCCTGCGGTTCAATCTGGTTTTCTGGAAGCCGAATGACTTTGTCCAATTCCGGTTCTTCGCGGCGCACATTTCTGAAGAATTCTGTCACCGCCGGCGGCGCCGCGGCCGCGGCCATCGTTCCGGCCTTGGGTGCCGGACGCGTAATCACCAAGGCGGAGGTAGTGCCTGCTCCTGAGATCAAACCCTTCGAACTGGAAGAAATCACGATCTCAGAACTTCAGGATGGGATGACATCGGGTAAGTTCACAGCCCGGTCGCTGGTCGAGAAATACTCCGAGCGGATCGCGGAGGTCGACAAGAGCGGCCCCGCGGTGAACGCGATCATCGAGATGAATCCGGATGCCTTGGCCATCGCGTACTCGCTTGATCGGGAGCGGAGAGCCAAAGGACCGCGCGGCTCGCTGCACGGCGTTCCCGTGCTTATCAAGGACAACATCGACACTGCGGATCGCATGATGACAACCGCGGGATCGCTTGCACTGGTTGGATCGAAGCCGCCAAAGGACTCATTCGTGGCCCAGAGATTGCGCGCGGCTGGAGCGGTAATCCTGGGCAAGACCAATCTCAGTGAATGGGCGAACATCCGCTCCAGTCATTCCACCAGCGGATGGAGCGGGCGCGGCGGACTGACCAAGAATCCATATGCGCTTGATCGCAATCCGTGCGGATCAAGTTCGGGAACGGGCGCTGGAATTTCTGCGAACTTCGCCGCTGTCGGGATCGGCACTGAGACCGATGGCTCGATCGTCTGTCCGTCATCGTCAAACGGGCTCGCCGGAATCAAGCCTACGGTCGGCCTGGTCAGTCGCTCCGGTATTATCCCGATTTCTCACAGTCAAGACGGCGCCGGACCGATGTGCCGGACTCTGCGCGATGCCGCCATTCTCTTGAGCGCACTGACCGGCGTCGATCCGGACGACGCAGCTACCGCGCCCAGTTCGGGCAATTCGTACTCGGACTACTCGAAGTTCTGCGATTCAAACGGTCTAAAGGGCGCCCGCATCGGCGTCGCCCGAAAATACTTCGGATTCAGCGATGCAGTCGATGCGCTCATGGAGCAGGCGCTCGACGTGATGAAGAAACAAGGGGCCACGCTGGTGGATCCCGCTGACATCGAGACCTTGGGAAAATTCGACGACAGTGAATCGATTGTATTCATGTACGAACTGAAAGCAGATTTAAACGCTTACCTGGCACGGCTTGGTCCCGGTGCTCCGGTCAAGACCCTGAAGGACATCATCGACTTCAATGAGCGTAATCGCGCGAAAGAAATGCCCTATTTTGGACAGGACTTATTCCTAAAGTCGCAAAACAAGGGACCACTTACCGAGAAAGAGTATGTAGATGCGCTGGCAAAGAATCACCAACTGGCCCGCACGGAAGGGATCGACGCGGTCATGGACAAACATCAACTACACGCGATCGTGGCGCCGACAGGTGGTCCTGCCTGGATTACGGACTTGATCACCGGAGATCATTTTTCCGGGGGCAGCTCAAATGCCGCAGCGGTCGCGGGATATCCGAATATAAACGTCACGGCGGGGTCCATTGATGGGTTGCCGGTGGGTATCTCATTCTTTGGACGAGCCTGGAGCGAGCCAACTCTGATCCGCGTGGCCTACGCGTTCGAGCAAGCCACCAAGGCCCGGCAGGCTCCGCGGTTCTTGCCGACGATTTCTCCCGCTTAGCGCCTAAAATTGTGTGTCGGACGTGGCGATTAGGCTCCGCCTGCCGGTTTTCGCGGTCTCCGCTTCTTATCCTTGTCCTTGTTTGCCTTGGTGGAGAGACGTCCACGGTCATTCGCAAGGTCTTGGCCAGGGATACGCGATATACGGATTCACGCAGAGCAGTGATCTTTACTCGCGGAGTAGGGGCCGCAAACCAAGTAGCAGGGCTGCTTTTCGGGCAGGCGGACCAGCCGTAGAGCCGGTTGTAGTACGGATTTCCTGACAATCAAGGCCGTCTCGATTCTCTCTAATTTTTTCAATTTTCTCGCAATCCCATGTTAGCCTTCACTTACTAGGGGGTACTAAATGACCAACCTGAATAAGGTAGTCACTTCCCTGCGGCATGAGTACTCCCGTCTCGAAAAAGAGATGGAACGAGTAGGGAAGGCACTAAACGCTCTAGGCAGTGGCAGCGGGAACAAGCTCAGGAAGGCAAGACGCGTCTTGAGTGAGGAAGCCCGCCAGCGCATTGCAGAGGCGCAAAGACTGCGGTGGGCCAAAGTGCGGAAAGCGGCCAAGCTCGCTAAGTCTTAATCTGTAGTTTTTTTCGCAAGCACCGCAGACGGCCCTGTTCGTAAATCTCTTACAGATAAGCGACGGGGCCCAAGCGGGAATCCTTCTAAGCGATGCCCCCTAAGTCCAGCGAAACCATTTCAAAGCCAGCAGAAACGAAATTCCTCCCCATAAGACCATCACTAATAATCGCGGCCACTGTTGAAGAAGCGGTTTGCCTTCCAGAATGCAGGCGCGCAAGGCATCGTTGAGCGCGGTGAGTGGAAGCGCCTTGATCAGCGGATGAATGACCGAGGGGAACCGCTCATACGAAAAGAATACGCCGGAAAAGATCCACATGGGCATCATCACCAGATTGATGAGGCCGCTGACGGATTCGATTTTCTGGGCGCGGCTGGCGGTTAGCAGGCCTACGCCCCCGAAGGTAAGCGATCCGATGGCCGCGATCAAAGCGATCGATCCAATCGATCCCAACACACGCATGTGAAAGAACAGTACGCCGAAGACCAGCAGCAATCCGACCTCGATAATCATCAGGATCAGCCGGCTTGAGGCAAGGGCGAGGAGAAAATCTCCGCGGCGCATGGGCGTGCCGACAAATCGCTTGAGCAGCTTACGCTGGCGCATGTCGACCAGCGCGAAGCCGATGCCCCACATGCCGGAGTTCATCAGGTTCATGCCCAGGAGACCGGGAATGAGGAAGTCGATATAGCGCGAGCCGGGCTCGGAGGAGATCACCGTGGTTGTGTTCACCGGGTCTTTCCGCCCCGCGGCGGCCTGCAGGGCTTCATTGGTCTGAGCTTTGGCAAGGACGCTTTCGGGACGCGCTGGATCGTAGCGGTACGTGAAGCCCCCATTGCCGTCGGGCTCGATGACGAGATCGAACTTGCCAAGGCGAAAGCCTTTACGCGCGTCCTCAGTATCCAGCATTTGAATTTTGAACATCTCGTGTTGCGGCGAGCGCGCCAGAAGCGCTTGCGCTTCCTGGGATCCGGAGCCGTTGACGATGGCGACGGATACCGCATCGCCGGGCTTGTTGCGGAAGGCAATTCCCAAACCCAAAGCCAGTAAAAGCGGGAAAACAAATACCCAGAACACGACTTCCGGCTCACGCTTAAGTTCGAGCATGCGCGCCATCAAAAGATGGGAATAGCCCGACCAGCGTCCGTTACGACGCTGCGGCTCGGGGGTGGATGGCGGCGACTTTACCGGCATTTCTTGCGCAACACTCATAAATCTCTATTTCCGATCAGCGCGCTTGTGGCTTCCACTTGTTCAAGAACTCCGCAAGCGCTTCGGGAGTCATTCCACGCGCATCTTCAAACTCGCCATTTTTCTGACTAACGACGAGAGTACCGTCGGCCTCGGCGACAGCTAGCGCCGGAATGCCCTTATTCAGCGGGATTTCAAATTGCTTTACGAGATCCGGGTTCTTCTTTTCATCCGGCCCGAGGTCGACATGGACGACTTCGTAGTTCGCATCGACGAGCGGCGATAGTTGCGGACCGTGGAAGGCGAGATCAAGCACGTGACAGTCGAAGCACCAGTTTGCACCGAAGACAAGCAGCACGCGCTTGTGCTCTCTGGCGGCTTTCCCTTCCGCTTCTTTGATCTCGGCGTGTGCGTTGGCATCGTCCGGATAGATGTTCTTCTTCATATCCGACGGCTGCTTAAGAGCAGGATTGTCGGTCCTCTCGACTCCAACGATCCTCCAGTTGTCACCCTGCTTCCGCCAGCCTTGTGCGTCGGTGACGTTCATGGAGTGGCCATCGCCGGAAACGACCGCGCCACGGAAGATCACGCTGGCTCGATCGGGAAGGACCACCAGTCGGACGATCTCGACCTTCATACTGCGAACTTTCTGGTCGAGCCAGAAGTTAATCTCGGCCGTAGCGGGAAGCTGCTGTGTCTTGACGCTGACCTGCACAGGCGGATCGGTGCTGTAGAAGCCTTGCAGTGTGCCTGCGTCCCCCGTCAGAACAGCTCCGGTCCATTGCTGGAAGGGCGGGAAACTGGCGGCGTCCGCCGGGGTCGACGTGGCAGTCTGAGCCCAACCGTTCGCCAATGCGGCCATGCAGAACACGAGCATGATCCCAAGCATTGTTCGCCGATTCATTGTGAGTCCGCTCCTGCTCAATTCATTCCTCCCGCAGATGACGTCCCGTGAGCCGCACAAACACATCTTCTAAACTCGCCTGCCGCGTGGTCAGGTGCTGCAGCTTCCCATCCTGCCGATTGATCGTTTCGAGCAACGCGGGAATCGTCAGGTGCGGCTCTTTGACGTTGAGCGAAATCATGCCGTCGTCTTCGCGGACGGATTCAACGCTAGGCAACCCGCGCCAGGCTGGCAATGCAGCGCCGTCCGATCCGCTGACCGAAAATTCCACAACGTGATGGCCGCCCAACCGGGTGATCAAGTCGGCGGGAGACCCTTCTGCGATGACCTGGCCGTGATCGACGATGGCAAGGCGATCGCAGAGCCGCTCGGCTTCGTCCATGTAGTGAGTTGTGAGCAGCACCGTGCCACCGTCGCGCTGGAAGACGCGAATGATGTCCCAAAGCTGGCGGCGGCTCTGGGGATCGAGTCCGGTCGTGGGCTCGTCGAGAAACAGAATTTTTGGATTGCATACAAGGGCCGTGGCGACCGCGAGGCGCTGCCTCTGCCCGCCGGAGAGTTTACCGACCCAGGAGTCAGCTTTCTCCGTGAGTTGCAGTTGCTCCATCACTTCCTCGGTCGAACGCGGTTTTTGGTAGAAGCTGGCAAAGAGTTCAATGGTTTCGCGCACCGTAAGCTTTTCCGACAGCCTCGTTTCCTGCAGCGAAATGCCCAGCCACTCGCGCATCTCACGTTCGTTATGCTTCCAAGAGTGTCCAAGGATCGAAACCTCGCCGGAAGTGGGTGCGAGCAATCCCTCGAGAATCTCGATGGTCGTGGTCTTCCCCGCCCCGTTCGGGCCGAGCAGCCCGAAGCACTCGCCGGTCTGGATCTCGAGGTTCAGCCCACGCACGGCCTCGACCTTGCCATCGTAGGTCTTGCGGAGGTCGCGACATTGGATGGCCGTGGGCATGCGGGCATTCTATCGCAGGTCTGCAGTGGATTTGATGAACGGCTGGAGGCTGCTAAAATACCGCATCGCCGCGGGGACACGCGGCGTCTTTCTTCCATGCGCAACCCTAAGCGCGGCTTCACTTGACGGTATTCCCTCTAAGACGCCCGTGTGTCGTTTCCAAGCCCAATGATTAGTGGCTAGTGGTTTGTGGCCCGTTATGAAAGGAATGCGCCTATGCTACGCAAGCTTTGTGCCTTCGTGCCTCTATTTTTCCTTGCGCTTCCGTCCTTCACGCAGGAATCGCGTCACTTTACGTTTCACTATGCCTTCACGGTGAAGAATCTGCCGCAAGGCAAGAGAATCCGGATCTGGATTCCAGCCGCGCAGTCCGATACCTTCCAGGAAGTGAAGGTCGCCTCTGCTAAAGGTGATCTGCCACTCAAGAAGACACGAGAATCGAAGTTTGGAGATGAAATCTACTTCGCGGAAGTACACAAAGCCGCACAGCCCGAACTGCACTTCGACGTGGAATATGACGTGGTGCGCCACGAACGAATAGCCCTGAGTGCGCAGCCTCACCTCGTCACGGTTGCCCTCCCGAAGAAAGAACGTCAGGAATATCTTCAGCCAGACGCCCTGGTCCCAATCACAGGCATCCCCGCCGATCTGGCCGTGAAAGTGACACAGGGCAAAAATGATCCGCTGGAGAAAGCGCGCGCCATTTACAACTACGTCTTTACGACGATGAAGTACGACAAGACGGGCACGGGGTGGGGGCACGGCGATGTTCTCTATGCCTGCGACGCGAAGAAAGGAAACTGCACAGACTTCCATTCCCTTTTTATCGCGATGGCGCGATCACAGGGGATTCCGGCTCGCTTCGAGATCGGATTTCCCCTTCCCGCTGATAAACACTCCGGCGAGATTGCCGGATATCACTGCTGGTCCGATTTTTACATCGATGGCAAAGGTTGGATTCCAGTCGACATCTCCGAAGCCTGGAAACATCCGGAAAAACGCGATTACTTCTTTGGATCGCATGACGTAAATCGAGTTCAGTTCAGCATGGGACGCGACCTGCGATTGAATCCTCCCCAGGAAGGAAAGCCACTGAATTATTTCGTGTACCCGTATGTCGAGGTGGATGGGCAGGAGTATCCCAACGTTTCGCTCGCATTTTCATTTGCGGATGTGGGGGCAGCCGTCGCGCGAAAATAGTCTGGCGTCCTTTGCAGCCAGCGGCCCTACCGGCTGCTGATTATGTCTCCGGGGCCAGGATCGCCAGGAGGTTGGTGTGAAGACGGCGGGTCGGGCAGCACCACGGGCGCCGATCCGTCGGCTGGCTTCGGAACGTCCTCTGAATCTTCTCCGGGCCGCCGCAAGCTGGGCGCATTCGCCGGACGCTCTTCCTGCTCCTTCTTGGCTTCCGTATCTTTGTCCGGCTTTTCGAGGATCACTTCTTTTTCTGAGCGCACGATCTTCTGGCCGCCTACCTTCATGGTCTCAACTCGGACGACTTCATCGCCGACGATCCGGACAAAATCGACGTCCTGGGGAGGAGTGCCGTAGATCCATTCTTCGTATTCGGTGTCACCGTCCTTCTCGCGCACTTTTCGCGGAGCCTTCCCCATAGCGTGAAGAACCATCTCCGTGTTCATGCCAACCAGCACATGATGAGCCTGAATGGCCTCTTTGACCTTCGGAGGCACCGTATCGAGATAGGCTTCCTCTTTGTTCCTCGCCTTGAAATCAAGCGCCGGGTAAAGAAGATTCCGCAATTGCGCGGGACTCATTTCGGGAACGTACTTATCGAAATAGACATCGAGATAGCTCCCGTGCGGGTTATCGGTCTGCTGATCGTTCGACAAAGGAACGGGCGTGCCACCGGTGCCGGAGACTTCGATGCGCTGATACCACTTCTTCCTGTGGATCGGTCCACCATTTAGGTCAAAGTGAATGTGGTCGTCTTTGATGCGAACGTAAGAGATGTGCGCGGGATCGCCCGGCTTGATCGATGGTCCCCAGAGCGCGAGAAGCTGCTGCAGGTCTTGTCCATTGGGGGTGATCGCTCCGTGTTTGATATTCAGCCCTTTGGTGCCCATCGGAAACAGGGTTCGCGCGTAAACCATCTGCGTTTCGAAGTCTCGGATGATCTGGAGGCGTGTCTCTCTGGACATGCGGGGCGCATCGCTAGGAATCTCGGGCGCAGGAACTGCCTGCGTTGAGCCTCGTGCGCTGGCAGGGATCGACGCATTTGGAACCGGGGCCGCGTTTGGATTGCTGACCTGACCTTGCACGCGAGTCATCCCGAAGAACAACGAAGAAAGGAACAGGAAGGAGGCGACAGGAAGACGTTGCATAAAACACCCCAGGTCCGCTTTCGCACATTATAGCGCGGAAGCACATCGCATTGAGCTTACTCCTGAAAAAGGCCGCCTAGCGCGGCATTCTGCGGTGATTTCGCATTGACAGCACAGTATTTTTGCGACACACTTACTAACATTCGCGCATCGGCAAGTTGCTTCGAGGCGCCTTCGTCTCTGGCCAATCTATTCAATTGAGAGAAGTATCATGGGTGATTCGCCGCTTCCCCAGCCTGCCCTCGGTGTACTCAGCCGTGACGCCATCCCAGTGGCCGTAGCTCCCCCACGGGCAAATTCAGCCCAGTCCTCCGAGAATCCGGCGTTGCTCGGCGTGCTCCGGCAGGCTGTAGACGCGGGGAGCTTGTCGACTGAGGCAGTACTCAACGCGATCGCAGATGCGGCTCGTGTTTTGAGCGGCGCCCACGGAACCGCAATCGCTGCACGGCTCGATGCAGCTGTTGTGTGCCGCGCGCGCAGTGGCGACATCGCCCCGGAACTTGGTGCACCCCTGAATACCGAATCGGGGATTTCGGGCGAGTGCATGCGCACAGCGGCGATCTTGGTTTGCAAAGATTCGTTCACGGACGAACGCGTCAACCCCGAAGTGTGCAGAAGTCTTGGAATACGTTCCATCGTAGTCGTGCCTTTGCGCGGGCCGGCGGGGATGCTTGGAATCCTCGAAGCATTCTCCGAGCACGCGAACGCCTTCGAAGACGAGCAGATCAACTGGCTCCGTGCGTTGGCAGAAATTACCGAGAGCGCTTTCGAGCGAGAGCGGCGCGGGAAGGTTCCTGTTCCGGCGGCAACGCGTCCAGCACTCTTTGCTCCTCCGGCAGTGAAGACAGCGGTCGCTGGTCTGTCGATGGCAGCGCTATCCAGGCTGAACAAGCGATATTGGATTCTGGGTGCTGTTGCAGCCGTACTGCTCCTGACGACGCTCGTCATACGGCTGGGCTGGCGTCAAACTGGAGCGGAGATCGCGGCGAGTGAGCCGCATCCGCAACCGATCAGCACCGTTCAAAGCGGAGCGCCCAAGGTTTCGGAACCGCCCGTGCTTCTTAAGCCTGACGCCACCATTCCAATCCGCAAAGCCGACCGAGGCCAAACCAGGGACCTGCTCAAGAAAGCTTCGGACATCGAGCCAGCGGACGACGGACCTAAACCGTCCGCTCCAACTCGGACTCCAACGGCAAAAAGCGCGCCCACCAAGGATGGCACTGCGAGCGCTCCTGCCCAGGCGGCGGGCGCAGCGGTGCAGACCGATGCTCCACCTCCGGTCGAGATCTCGGCTTCGAATGCTCCGCCGGATGTTGCTCGCCTAGCCTCAGCATCTGCGACGATGCCTTCGTTCGGCGCTCCAGTATCCCAAGGCGTGGTTGATGCCAACCTCGTCCATCGAGTGGACCCGACCTATCCTGCGCAAGCCCGCGTGCAAGGGCTGACTGGTTCTGTAATCCTTGAAGCGGAAATCGGGACAGACGGTTCGGTCCGCAAAGTGAAGGTAGTCAGTGGTCCAGCGATGCTCGCCGACGCGGCCAAAACCGCGGTCCAGCGATGGCGCTATAGCCCCGCACAACTCGACGGAAAACCCGTACCTACCGAGAAGCAGATCACAGTTGTCTTCCGACTGCCGTGAGCCAGTTCCCCTCGCTCCCGGCCCAATTCAAAACATAACCACAACGGGCAGGAAGTTCACGAAGGAATTCTTCAGATCATTCCCTCGTGGGACTTCGTAGTGAATAGGAGTCTGTGCAGGATCGCTGAGAACGATCACTGCGACTACGAGAGGTTCAACGCTTTGCGGATGGTGCCGCGTTCTTTCTGAATCTTGTCCTGCAGAAGCGTGATGGCATAGATCAGCTGCTCGGGTCGTGGAGGACAGCCCGGTACGTACACGTCGACGGGAATAACCTGATTCACGCTCTGGACCAGGGCATAGTTTTGGAACACACCGCCTGATGTGGCACAGGCGCCCATCGACATCACCCACTTGGGCTCAGGCATCTGTTCCCACAATTGGCGGATCACCGGAGCCATTTTGTTCGACACGCGACCGGCAATGATCATGAGATCGCTTTGCCGAGGAGACGGCCGGAACACTTCTGCGCCGAAACGGGCAATATCAAAGCGCGAGGCACCCATCGACATCATTTCGATCGCGCAGCAGGCCAAGCCGAACGTCATCGGCCAAATGGAGCTTTTGCGCATCCAATTAACGGCGGAATCGAGCGTGGTCAGGACCACACCTTCGGGCGTGGGATTGCCGAAGGTCAAGTCTTTCACAACCTTCTTACCGTTTTCGAGATCGACGTAGGGTCCGAAGTTTAGTTCGCGAGACATTGTGTAGTTATTCTAAACCATCCGCGGGGTGCTTCGAATCGAGCTGAGCTGATCCATCTGGTTCCAGACCAGCCAATGCCGGTTCAGCGCCACCGCTCCCGACCACTTATAAAAAGCGTGTGCCGCAGCATTTCCAGGATCGACGTTGACGCAAACACGAAAGGCTTGGTGTTCCACAAACCATGCGGCTAAAAGACTTACCAGTCCTGACGCCACTCCTCGACGCCTGTGTGCGGACTCTACGTAGATCCATTGGAACTCTCCCTGGCAAGCGAAGCGGCGCGTGAGATGTCCGGCAGCGTAAGCAATCACGGTATCGCCCTCCAAAGCGACATACATCACTCGAGTTGGAAGCGCTTGCTGCGGATGGTGCCGCCCATCGAAATAGGCCATCATCCGATCTTCCGGGGCCCCTCCTTCGGCCCCCTCCTGACCCCAGATGCGGGCCATCTGCGGCAAGTCATTTCTCACTGCCATCCGGCAGGTAATTGATTCGCCCTCGCTCATGAGTTAGTTTCCTCCGTTGACCGTTTGGGACGAAGAAGACTTACGGGTTGACCACCACCTTGCCGAACATCTGACTCTTTTCTAGATATTCGTGGGCAGCGCGTATTTCGCTAAGCGGAAACGTGCGATCGACAACCGGCTTCAGACGACCTGCGAAGACGTGGCCGAGGACCTCGTGCAGTTCACCCATCGTGCCCATATAGGAGCCCAGCAGCCGCAGCTGGCGCGCAAAGAGATGTCGCAGATCGATGCTGACGCTCGGGCCGGTGGTCGCTCCACAGGTCACCAGCGTGCCTGCAGTCTTCAGCGATCGCACGCTCTCGTCCCACGTGGCTGCGCCAACGTGCTCGACCACGATGTCGACCCCTGCCTTATTCGTGATCTTGCGGACTTCGTCGGAAATCTTCTGCTTGTAATGATTGATCCCGTGGTCCGCGCCAAGCGCTTTCGCCTTCTCCAGCTTTGTTTCATCGCCGGCCGTCGTGATGACACGACAGTGAAACAGCTTCGCGATCTGAATCGCCGCAATTCCAACGCCCGAACTCGCTCCCAGAACCAGAACGGTCTGCCCGGGCCGCACGCCTGCGAGGCCGACTAGCATGTGCCACGCTGTCACAAAGACAAGCGGGACGCTTGCCGCCTGATTGAAATCCAAGGAATCCGGAATCGGGATGATATTCGCCGCGGGAACGGAGATCAGCTCGCAGTTCCCGCCATCCACGGCATTGCCCAGAACGGTGAACTCCTGGCACTGGTTTTGCAGTCCTGCCAGGCATTTCACGCAGTGTCCGCAAAAATGCATAGGCGCGACGAGCACCCGCTGGCCGACGTTGAATCCGGTGACGTATTCGCCGATCTCAGCAATCTCGCCGGCAATGTCGCTGCCGAGAATGTGTGGCAGATTCACTCCGGGCAGTCCTTTGCGAACCCAAACGTCGAGATGATTCAGCGAGCACGCCTTTACCCGCACCAGCACTTGATCCTTGCGCGGCTGGGGATCGGGGATGTCTTCGTAGGTGAGAACTTCAGGACCGCCAAATTGATGAATGCGAACGGCTTTCATGGAACGAATCCTCTGGCTTAACTGCCTAATATTAGTCGATATTATTTTCTCAGTAGCGCTCGCGGCCTTGGCCGCCTAAAACTGTGAACTACGAAGAGCGCGAAGTTGCACGAAGGAAGCAGTAGGTCCGTCGCGATACGGAGTCAACTTCGTGGTTAATGATCCTTGCGTTTGGCTTACTTCTCCCCATCTCCGTTTGACTCCCTCCTGTTAACAGATTGATAATCATGCCAGCAGCTTTGGCCTACCTGGATGGATATCTACGAACAAATCGTGCAGCTTCGCCGCGACGGGCGCCGCGGAGCTGTCGCCACCATCGTTAACGTCCGCGGCTCGATTCCTTCCTTCCAAACCGCCAAAATGCTGGTGCGGGACGACGGATCGATCGTGGGCACGATCGGCGGCGGGTGTGTCGAAGCCGATGTCTGGCAAGCCGCCCGCGAGGTGATGGAGTCGGAAAAGCCCCGCACCTTAAAGTTCGACTTGAACCAGGATCCCAAATACGACACGGGATTGGTTTGCGGCGGCACGCTCGAGATTTTTGTGGAACCCGTATTGCCTCCAGCATTACTTTATATTTTCGGCGCAGGTCACGTCGCTCTCAATGTTTGCAGGACGGCTTCGGGCGCCGGTTTTGAGGTCATTGTGACCGACGATCGTTCTTCTTATGCAACCAAAGAGCGCTTTCCGAGCGCGCGCGAAGTCCACGCTCTGGAATTTGACGAAGCTACGGCGAAGCTCGATCCAAATGAGGCTTCGTATATCGTCATCGTGACGCGGGGACATCGCGACGACATGCGTCTTCTGCGTTGGGCCGTAAAGACCCCCGCTCGCTATGTCGGCATGATCGGCTCGAAGCGCAAGGTCATCGCAATTTTCAAGGCGCTGCAGGCCGAGGGATTACCCGCACATCTGTTCGACCGTGTTTATTCTCCGATCGGGCTCGACATCGGAGCTGTCACGCCGGAGGAGATCGCCGTTGCGGTTACGGCCGAACTTATCGCATTCCGCCGGCATGCGACTGCTGCACTGCCGCATTTAAGCTGGTTCAAGGGAGCGCAAGACGCCGACGAACACGGAGAAGCGGATCACTCGTCGCCGGCCTGTTGCGAGGCAGAAGAATCCCTCAATCACCCCGAGCAACTGCCGGATCACTCCGGCCACTGACTTTCTCTCTGCTTTCTGCTACATTCCGCTGCATGCCGCGCGCCTCGAGCTTTGCCGGATTGATTTTGGCCGCCGGCGAATCGTCGCGCATGGGCCGGGATAAAGCTCTGCTTCCATGGCCTCCGACAGACGGCATCTCCCAAGGGACGTTTCTCTCCGCCGCAATACACTCGTTGGAGCTTTCCACCGATTATGTTCTCGTTGTTGCCGGAGCGAATGAGACTGCCATTACCCCCATCGCGTATGCCAGCGGCGCTTCGATCGCGATCAACCCCGATCCCAGCCGTGGGCAATTCAGTTCACTGCAGATCGGACTTCACGAGATTCTCAATCGCGGGCGAGATGCCGCCATTATCACTTTGATCGATCGGCCGCCCGCTGCGACTGCGACGGTTCAAGCCCTGCGTGATGCCTTCGACGCGGCTCCGCCGGAAGTCTGGGTGGTCGTGCCGGAGTTCTCGGGAAAGCATGGTCATCCTTACGTCGTCGGGCGCGAGATGATCGAGCTATTCTTGCTCGAACCGCCGACAGGTAATGCGCGTGACGTTGAGCACCGGTACCAGGACCACATCCAATACGTACTCGTGGACGATCCTTGTGTCGCGCTGAATATCAATACCCCCACCGACTACGCCGCTTTGATGGGGAAATCTTCGTAAAGAAGAACTCCATCCGCAATTGCGTGTCCTGTGCCGCGCACGTTATTGTCGAAGTGCATGGATACCGTCAGCGTACCTTCCTTGAGCACGGCCAGCCGTAAGTTTCTCGAATCGGTAGTCGATCTTGCCCCGCGCGTTGCCGCTTTTGACTGCGACGGCACTCTGTGGTCTGGCGATGCCGGAGAGACTTTCTTCGATTGGGAAATCAAAAAAGGCCTCGTGACCGTGGATGTCGCCCAAGCCATGCGGGAGCGCTACGCTTCGTACAAGGCGGGTAAGGTAAGCGAAGACGACATGTGCGGCGAGATGGTCACCATGCATCGAGGGGTGTCGGACGCTGCCATGATGGAAGCAGCGAGGGAGTTTATGACGTCTTCGTTTCCGGGACGTATCTTCCCCGAAATGCTCGAACTGGTCCAACGACTGCACGAGAACAGCTGCGAAATCTGGGCGGTTTCATCCTCGAATGAATGGGTGATTCGCGCGGGCATGGAGCGATTCGGGATTGTCCCCGAGCGAATCCTCGCTGCCAAGGTTCAATTTGAGAATGGCATCATCACGGAACGGCTGGTGCGCGTGCCCTCCGGACCCGGCAAACCAAAAGCTTTGCGGGAAGTGGCGAAGAAGAACATCGACGCTGCATTCGGGAATTCTCGCTGGGACGTCGATATGCTAGCCAACGCAAAACATGCGTTTGCGGTGAATCCGAACGCTGATCTTGCCGAACTCGCAGCCAAGCGTGGGTGGACGATTTACTATCCCGACGGAACGGCGCGCAAGTAAAGTTGACTGAGGTAGTGATGTATTCCGCGCAGTTGCTTGATCATTTCCAGAACCCGCGCAATTCAGGCGATCTCGCCGACGCAGATGGCGTGAGCGAGATTGAGAACCCAGTTTGCGGAGACGTGATTCGGCTAGGCATCAAGTTGCGGTCCGGAACGATCACCGAGGTCCGGTTCAAGGCCAAAGGGTGCGTTCCGGCGATTGCCTGCGGCTCGGCGCTGACTGAGTTGGTGTTAGGCAAGACCGTCGCGGAGGTTCACCAACTCGGGCGCGACCAGTTAATTGCCGCTGTTGGAGGCTTGCCGCAAGCATCCAAGCACGCCGCTCAACTGGCGCTCGACGTTCTCTCAGATGCGCTCCGACAAACCGAAGCCCGAGCGAACCCTGGCAAGAGGTAAGATCAAAATCATGCTCAAGGATCACATCGTGCGCCGCATTGTCTGTCTGCAGCCTAGCGCAACGGTGATTCTCGACGCGATCCGAGAACTCGATCGGGTTGTCGCCTGCACAAAGTATTGCGCCGATGTTGTTCCTGCGGTGTCGGACGGCTCCCGCGTCATTCTCAACGATTCGTGGACGGCTGATGCTTCGCAGATCGCCGCCACGCATGCTGATTTCGTCATCGCGTCCGTTCCCTACCAGGAAAAAGCGGTCATCGAAATCCTGAAGTCGGGAGCGGCATTTTTGGGGCTGGCTCCGAAGAGCTTGAAGGATGTCTACTCGGATATCGCGATCATCGCGGGTGTTGTCGGTGCGTCGGAGCGTGGAGAGAACGTGATCTCGTCGATGCAAAAACGCATCACCGAAGTACGCGATCGCGTTGCTGAAAGTCCTCGGCCGAGAGTTTTCTGCGAGGAGTGGGGAAAGCCGCTCATCGCATCGCAGACGTGGGTCGCAGAGTTGGTCGACACTGCCGGCGGCGAGTTTCTCGGAGAACCAGGACGCACGGTTGAGGTTGACGAAATTCTCCGGCTCGATCCTGAAGTCATCATTGCTGCCTGGTGCGGCGCCGGGGACCGCGTTCCGCTGGAAAAGATTATTGCAGGCCGCGGCTGGGAGCAGACTTCGGCGGCGCGGGCGGAACGCATTTTTTGCGTCCGAGACGAATTCCTGAATACCCCCGCTCCCACGCTACTTCAGGGCCTCGACTGCCTGGCATTCGCGATCCATCCCGAACTTTTTCCCAGCACGAAAGGAATCCGGCAGATTACTGGCGTTTCGACTTCTGCAGTCGAGGATTTCGCGCGGTGAGTTAAGATTTCAACCATGGCCGTCGCCACCCGCATCGAAGAAGTGCGTAGCGAGATCAGCGATCTCGCGCAGAGCGCTCTGTCCGCCCAAGACCTTATGCAGCGGATGGTCAAGCTGCTGCACGACCGGATGCTGAAATACAACTGGGTCGGCTTCTACATGCTCGAGCCCGGCGCGCAACCTCCGGTGCTCGTGCTGGGCGCATTTGAAGGCGCGATGACGCCACATACCCGCATCCCTCTACACCAAGGCATCTGTGGCGCGGCCGCCTCCAGCGGACAGACTGTAGTGGTCGACGATGTCACCAAGGATTCCCGCTATCTGGCGTGCTCGCTTGAGACCAAATCTGAGATCGTGGTTCCTGTCTTCGCCCATGGCAAAGTCGTTGGAGAGCTGGATATCGACAGCCACTTCCCTGCGGCGTTTACGGGTGAGCATCAGCTTCTCGTCCAGCATTGCGCTATGCTCGTGGGCAAGAAGCTGGAAACGTCCTCCTCATGAAAGTGGAAAAAGGCAAGGTACGCGCCCCGGAAATAGGGCGGGTGTGGCTCAACTCCACTCCACTCAGCTTCCGGCAGCTGCGCGGACGCGCTGTGCTCGTCGACTTCTGGGATTACACCTGCGTCAATTGCATCCGCACACTGCCCTACGTGCAAGCCTGGCACGAGCGCTATCGCGACAAGGGCTTGACGGTTATCGGAGTGCACACTCCCGAATTCACGTTCGCGCAGTACGAATCGAATGTGGAGCGTGGCATCCGCGAATTCGGACTCACGTACCCCATCGTGATCGACAGCAATCGCGAAATCTGGAAAGCATTTGCCAACCGCTACTGGCCCACGAAATATCTGCTCGATAAAGACGGCTACCTGCGCTATGGCCATTTCGGAGAGGGCGGCTACGGTGAGTGCGAGCAAATGATCCAGGAATTGCTGCGGGAGATCGATCCGACGCTTCCGCTTCCGCCGCTGATGGAGCCAATGCGCGAAGAAGATCACTTGGGAGCGGTCTGCTATCGAGCGACCGGAGAGCTCTATCTCGGCAATCGTCGTGGACGAATCGGCAACGAAGGCGGTCTCAAAGAGGATCAAATTGCCGACTACTCGTTCACAGGCGCGGTCGAAGAGAATTTCTTCTACGCGAATGGGCGCTGGGCTTCGACGGCGGAGTACTTTGAAGCGGTCGAAAGCGGGCCGCACACTTTGCGATTGAAATATGAGGCCTCCGCCGTAAACTTGGTCATGGCTTGCCCGCATGCGACGTCGGCGGAAGTGATCGTTCTCCAGGATGGCAAACCGTTGGCCCGACAGCGGGCGACGCAGGATACGCGCTTTCGCCCTGGAACTGGGGCGGAAGAAAGCTACGTTATGGTCGATTCGGCGCGCATGTATTTTCTCGTCGACAATCACGAGTTCGGCGAGCACGAACTTGAACTGCGCTGCGCTCCGGGCGTGGCCGCGTTTGCATTTACTTTTACCAGTTGCGTTGATCCCGTAGCCAGCGCTCTTCAGGCGACGGCCCAGCCATGAAACGCGTCGTCGCCGGACTCATTGTGAAGGACGGAAAGTTGCTCGTCTGCCAGCGAACCAGGCATCAGACCATGCCTCTGAAGTGGGAATTTCCCGGCGGAAAAATTGAGGAAGGCGAACAGCCACGCGATGCGCTGCGCCGCGAACTGGAAGAAGAACTCGGAATTCTGGCCACGATCGGAAACGAAATTGTAAGGATTCGGCATGAATATCCGAACGGGGGCATGGTTGAACTTCGCTTCTACGAAGTTCGCGAATATCAGAAAGAGATCGAGAACCGTATCTTCAAAGATATTCAGTGGTCCGAGCCCAAGGATCTTCCGAAATTCGATTTCCTGGAAGCCGATCTGACGCTCGTGAACGATTTGGCTGCGGGAAAACTACTGTAGCCGCTCACCCGCCTGTCTTTCCGCCGATCGAAGCCACCATCAGCGCCAACGACAACGCCACCACGATCACGGTCGTGGCCCAAGCCACGACATTAAAAAGGCGCGTATTTGTATATTCCCCCATCAACTCCTTCTTGTTAATCAACAGCAGCATGAAGATGAGGACGAATGGCAGAACGATACCGTTGAGCACCTGCGACCAAAGGACGATCTCGATTAATCGCTGAGCTGGAATCAACAGAACCAGTGCTCCGCCAGCAATGATCAAGAATGTGTACAGCCAATAGAAGAATGGCGCTTCCGAGAATTTCAGCCCGACGCCTGATTCAAATCCCAAGCCCTCACAAACCGTGTAGGCAGTTGACAGAGGCAGGATCGACGCCGCAAACAGCGACGCGTTAAACAATCCCACGGCAAACAGGATGTACGCATAATCGCCGGCGAGTGGTTTCAGGGCTTGAGCTGCATCGGCCGCGTACTTGATGTCGCGGAAACCGTGCACCCAAAGTGTGGCGGCGCAGGCGACGATGATGAACCATGCCACGACATCGGTGAAAATGCAGCCAGTAATCACATCGAGGCGCGAAGCTTTGAATCCACGCTTGGTCACACCCTTCTCTACGATGGAGGATTGCAAGTAAAACTGCATCCACGGAGCAATCGTGGTCCCGACCACTCCGATGACCATGAACAGATACGCCTGGTCTTTAAACGCTTTCAAGTCGGGCGGTTTGAAGGTCGCGATGGTGGCGTCTTTCCACAAAGGATGGGCCAGAACACCGGCAAAGATATAGGTGATGTAGAAGAACGACGCAGCGAGAAACACCTTTTCCACGCTCTTGTACTGGCCCTTCACAACGATGAGCCAGACGATCACCGCGCACACCGGCACCGTATAAATGCGCGCGAGACCAAACAACTCCAGGCTCGTAGCGATGCCGATGAACTCCGTCACGACGTTCCCAAAGTTGATGATGAGAATTCCCATCATCATAAAGAACGTGATGCGGAGTCCAAATTCTTCGCGGATCAGGTCGCTCAGGCCCTTGCCAGTCACGGCCCCCATGCGAGCGCACATCTCCTGCACCACGATCAGAGAAAGTGTGATGGGAATCAGGGTCCAAAGAAGGAGGTGCCCAAACTGAGCGCCGGCCTGGGAATAGACCAGGATGCCGCCGGCATCATTGTCGACGTTCGCGGTGATGAACCCCGGTCCGACTACGGCGAAGAACAGGAGCATCCGGGTTTTCGAACGCTTGAGGAACTTCATGGGTACATTTAACTGACATAGGATGGAGCGATTTACCCGCGAACGACGCCACAGGATAAATGCACGCAGTGAATCCCGCCAAACGAAAAGTACCCAAGGCAGCAACAAAGACGGAATTGTTGGGTGCACGCACTGGAAGGAGCCCGGCGTCCGGTGCAGGCTTTACAGCTTTGCTCGCAGCATGCTGATTACGTCGTCGGAGGTGATGACGCCAGTCAATTTGTTGTGATCATCCACGACCGGCAATGTCTGCAGATTGTATTTGTCGAAGAGTTCTGCAACCTCGGCTTCTTCCACGCCTTCGTGAGCTCGCACCAGAGGTTCCTGATGAAGGGACAGCATCGGCGTTGTCGGAGCGGCCAACACGATTCTGGCCAAAGGCACTGCTCCTACAAGCGTGCCGTGGGAATCCACCAAATAAATCGTGCTGACAGCTTCGACGCCACCCTCAAACTCCCGAAGTGAATCGATCGCATTCTGCACGGTGGCGCTCACGGGCAGCGCGAGAAACTCGGTGGTCATGCGGCCAGCAGCCGTTTCTTCGCGGTGTTCGAGAAGCTCGACGACTTCCTGCTGAGCCTCGGGCTCCATCTGGACTAGAATCTGCTCGGTCCGGTCTTCGGACAGGTCGCCCAACAAGTCAGCAGCAGCGTCCGGATCCATCTCCTCGACAATCTCGGCTGCTCTCTCCGAATCGAGCGATTCGACAATCGCTTTCTGAACCTTCGGCTCGACTTCTTCCAGAGCCTCGGCAGCCGTTTCCTGATCTAGCGTCTGGAAAACTGCCTGACGCTCATCGGGAGCCAGATCTTCCACGATGTCAGCGATGTCAGCCGGGTGCAGCTTTGCCAAACCGTCGTGGGAAATCTTCAGCTTCACGCGGCGCGCCGGATCAGTTTCGATGACGTCCACGAACTTCCACGGAATGTTGCGCGGCGGAATCTTTGCTAACAATGCGTGCAGCGCGCCCCGAGGTGCAACCCCGCGCAAGAGGCGGCGGACAGCGCCACGCGCTCCTACATCGACCGAGAGCACGCGCAACACTGGATGAGGCGAGCCTGCATCCCGCTGTGCGTCCCATTCGAGGTCAACGTCATTCACGCGGACTACTTTTCTTCCATTCACGTCGATGACCTGCTGGTCGAGCAGATCCCGCTCTAGAAGAAACAATCCTTCGGTGCCGTTGATGGATAGCCAGTCTCCCGAGGTGGTGGCAGCCCGAATTCCTCCATTGATCGCCGCAACGGATGCGAACGGCAGCACGCGATTGCCAGTTTTGGTCTTGACGATGAACGAGGCAATCCGCGATCGGTCCTCTTGCGGAGCGAGAGTGACTTCCCGCACCCGTCCTGCCGCGCCGGACGGGTCGTACACCGTGGCGCCGAGCAGTTCGGTGAGAGCGAGCGTCGTCATCACGCTAGAGAATACCCAACCGGCGCGAGATTCGGAACGAATTTTCTCGGAAATTATCGAGAAGGAGCAGAGCCCTCGAGCTTCGGCGATGCCTCTTTGTTACTTCACGGGCAAACTGTCGTGGCTGGCGACGCATCGCCAAGTTCCGCCAAGACGTATCCATGTGTCGGTGAACCGCCCGCGGCGATCGAAGTGACTCCCCTTCGACGCCCCCTTCTCGTGGTACGTTCCAGTCACTACCGCGACCGTGCCATACACCTTGACTCGAAAATCTTCCGAAACCAAAGCATCGTAGTGGTACGAAATGTCTTTTGTGGCGGCCATGTGTTCGCGTTTGCTCTGGATCGTTCCATCGGGCTCCGTGATGACGAAATCGTCGGTCAGAATGAGTTCCAGCGCCGCGGGATCATGTTGCAACTCGGCCTGGTTCCATGCGTTCTCGAGCGCAAGAATCTGTCCTTCATCGCCCTTCTGGCTTCCCTGAGCGGCAGCAAACGGACCGCACCCAAGCGCCAAGACACCCGCCACGCAAATCGCCCATACGAATCGGGACTTGCCGATGTTTCTCATGCATCCTCCCCATGAAGTTGCGGCTGTTCAGACGGCAGCGGACCCTAAAGATGCTTAGGATGGGCCGCATCTTATTGGCGAAACGCCGTCGGCACAAGCGCTATGCAAGATTCCGCCAGCGGAGCGCTCTGTCGAGGCGCCTCGGACCAACACCAGCAACGGAACTGCCGTCCGAAGATGCCCGTATAATCGAAAGACCGGCGTGCGCTCAATTCTCGACATCTTCGGGCAGACCCTGCGGACCCTCTGGGCGCACAAATTGCGCTCGTTCCTTACCATGTTTGGAATCGCCTGGGGTGTCGGTTCCCTGCTGCTGTTGGTTGGGCTGGGTGAAGGATTTCGTTCAGGAAATCGCAAGCAATTCGATTCGGTTGGCGAGAATGTGATGTTTATCTGGTCAGGACGCGCGCCCGTAATGCAGGGCAGCTTTACTGCCCTCCGCCAGTATTACCTGACCTACCGCGATTACCAGGACATCCTGACCGAATGCCCGAGTGTCGCGGCTGCGTCACCGGTGATTAACCGGAACGACATTCGTGCCGTTAGTGACTTCTACCAAGCCAGCGGTCAGATCATGGGCGTACTCCCCAACATCAACCAAATTCGCTACATTCCAATCAACGAAGGGCGCTGGATCAATGAGATGGACGACGCGCAGAAGCGCACGGTAATCGTGATCGGCGACGAAGTGCGGCGCACACTTTTTCCCGGTCGCCCCGCCGTTGGGTCCACCATTTTGCTCAACGGCGTTCGCTTCACGGTGATCGGCACGGTACAAAAAATCGGCCACGGCGACAACATGAACCTCAACCTGCGAAGCTTCGTGCCTTTTCACGCCATGCAGGACTACTTTCGCCCGCTCAATGCCGGCATCGGCACCGATGTGATCTCAATGATTAACTACCAGCCCCGATCGCGCGCCTTGCACGAGACTGCGCAGCAGGAAGTCCATAGAACCATCGCTCGCAACCATGGCTTCGATCCAAGCAATCCCGATTCGTTCGACGAATGGGACACGATCAAAACGGTGGATCAAATCGGCAAGATCTTTGACGCGATGAACATGTTTCTGGGCAGTGTGGGCTTGATTACTCTGGCGTTGGGAGCAATCGGCATCATCAACATCATGCTGGTCGCCGTGGCCGATCGCACCCGCGAGATTGGATTGCGTAAAGCCATCGGCGCAACCAACAACAGCATCATGTTTCAATTCTTTGTGGAAGGCGCATTTCTTACCCTGTTAAGCGGAGGGATCGGCATTGGCGGAGCGGCCGGACTTATGGCTGTGCTTTCGGGAGTGAATCTCGGCCAAGGATTTGATCCCCCGAAGCTGGTCGCTTCGACGGCGGCCTTGGCCGTCATTTCATTGGGAGTCGCAGGCGTTGCCGCCGGACTCTACCCTGCGCGCCGCGCAGCCATGCTCGAGCCCGTCGAAGCTCTCCGCAAAGAGTAGCGACTCATTATGCACAGCGAACTTCTCAAACAGGCCTACTCCGCGATGCGCCACGATCTGCGCCGCACTCTGCTGACCATGGCTGGAATGGCGTGGGGCATTGCCACCGTGGTGCTGCTGCTCTCCTATGGCAACGGCTTTGGCAAAGCCATCGAGACGATCTTCGAGAGCTTCGGAGCTACGGCTGTAGGCGTGTTTCCTGGTCGCACCTCGCAGCAAGCCGGAGGCAACAAGGCCGGCGTACAGGTTCGCTTCACCAACGATGACATCGAACTGCTGCGTAACAATCTGCCGCTCTGCAAGCACGTTGTGCGGATGCTGGACAAGGATTCCACGGTGCAGAACGACAACCGCTCTTTCACCTTCCCGGTGCAGGGCTTGGATCCTTCGATCCAGGAGATATGGAATCTCGACATCGCAGAGGGACGTTTCCTTGACGACGCCGACAACATGCAGCACGGTCTTTATGCGGTGATCGCATCCGAAGCGCGAGATAAACTTTTCTCTGGTATGCCCGCGGTTGGAGAAACGATCCGCATCGACGGCGTGACGTTCGAGGTAATCGGAGTCGGTGCGCCCCGCATGCAGGAGGGCGACAACGACAATAACCGCGTGGTTTATATCCCCTACAACTCCATGGATGTCTTGAAGGACAACCACTATCTCGATGGAATC
Organism: uncultured Acidobacteriota bacterium; assembly: GCA_963793945.1. Taxonomy (GTDB): domain Bacteria; phylum Acidobacteriota; class Terriglobia; order Terriglobales; family Acidobacteriaceae; genus Sulfotelmatobacter. Next base: position 93,811 of record CAWCCE010000022.1, read on the forward strand.
TGGCTCGACTCCGCCGGCCTGGACCACGACAAACTGGACAAGGTGGTCCGGGAGACGCTGGGGACAGCACACGGCTTCAAACCCGACGACCAGCGCGCCGTCTTCGTATTTGACGCTCAAAAGCAACTTTCGCAGTTCGGCATCATTACGTTGGCATTGAAAGTCCTGTTGGCATTTATCGGCACCGTCACGCTGGGCATTGGGGGCGTTGGCTTAATGAACATCATGCTGGTGTCGGTAACGCAGCGAACCCGTGAAATCGGTGTGGAAAAGGCGCTGGGCGCTCGACGCCACGATATCTTGTTCCAGTTTTTGGCGGAGGCGATGGTCATCACGGCTGCGGGCGGCATTCTCGGAATCATACTGTCCTATGCCGTTTCAATTTTTGCCGGAAGGATTACGTTTTACAGTGCGCTCGCCAAGCATGCGGAGGCCGCCGACATTCGCCTGATCGTCTCACCGATGATCTTGGTAGTTGCCACTGGGATTCTCGCAGTCGTCGGCGTAATCAGCGGAATGGTCCCCGCCCTGCGTGCCGCCAACCTCGATCCGATCGAAGCTCTTCGCTACGAATAGGAATTCATTCATCGGCCTGTGGACCTGTGTGCCGCTGTGGCAAAGGTTCCAGCGAGTAGAATGATCGCGGCATGTCCGAAGATATCCTTTCGAAGCCGGCACCTCCCGCCGACTCCCGCCTGACGTACGGCCCAGATCGCAATCAGTTCATCGACCTTCGCTTCCCCAAAAGCGATAAGACCAGGAAGACGCCCTCGGCGCTGGTGATCAACATCCACGGTGGCTACTGGCGTGCGGCCTACAATCTCGACCATGCGGGTCATTTATGTGCGGCTCTGACCATGCAAGGGCTCGCGACAGCCAACCTCGAGTACCGCCGCATTGGTAACGAAGGTGGCGCATGGCCCGGCACTTTTTCCGACATCCGGTCTGCGTTCCAGTTCCTGGTGCAACGCGCCTCAGCCCACAATCTTGATCCAGCCAAGATTGTCGTGATGGGGCATTCGGCGGGTGGACAACTTGGGCTTTGCCTGGCTGCTCATGAACCAACGGTCTCCCGTGTCGTTTCACTTGCTGGGGTCGTTGACCTCCAGCGAGCCTATGATCTTCATCTCAGCCATGATGCCGTCGTGGAATTCCTCCGCGGCACTCCCTCTGAAGTCCCTGATCACTATCGCGAAGCTGATCCGATGAAGCTCTCCATTCCGCATGCGAGCCAGTGGCTGATTCATGGTCTCGCCGATGACACAGTCCCACCAGCCTTCAGCCGTGATTACGTCGCCGCGAAACATCGGCGCGTCGGAGGCCAGGCGGAAGACGTTAATCTGCGGGAAATCGCAAATGCAGGACACTTCGATCTCATTGATCCGACCACGCCAGCATGGAAGCAGGTGCAAGATACCGTGCTTCAGCTAATCGAATAGCACCGGGCCGTTCAAAGATTTGAACGGTGTGGCTACTTCCGATAGTTGATAACCGCAGTCTCTCTTGCGTACAATTCCGTCAACTTTCGCGACTCTCGGGCGTTGCGAAAGAGGCGTGATGGCAAGACAGATATTGATAGCTCTCCTCACGGCTCCCAGAATCGACGGCACAAATTCTTTCGGAACGGTGAAGCCTTGTACAGAATGTTGTTCGACAACAGCCTGGATGGCCTGATGCTGACCTCGCCGGACGGAACAATACTCGATGCGAATCCGTCTGCGTGCCACATCCTGGGACGCACGCGCGAGGAGATCATTCAAGAGGGACGCGCGGGATTGATCGACACTTCCGATCCACGTCTCGAAGCTCTGATCGAGCAACGAAAACAAACTGGCCGGGTACACGGAGAGCTAACGGCGCGTCGCAAAGATGGGACGCTGTTCCCTGTGGAAGTATCGTCTGTCGTTTTCGAGAATCGCGAGGGGAACCCGAGAACCTGCCTCATCATGCGCGACATCAGCGAACGAAAGGGCGCAGAGGCCGAACGCGAGCGCTTGATTCGGGAATTGCAGGAAGCCCTGGCGAAAGTGAGGACGCTGACCGGCTTGCTGCCAATCTGCGCTTCGTGCCGAAAAATCCGCGATAAACAAGGGACATGGCAACATCTCGAAATCTACATTCGAAACAATAGTGAGGCCGACTTTACCCACGGAATCTGTCCCGACTGCCGCCGTACGTTATACCCAGAGACCATTTCAGAATAAGCTCTCGTCATTGACACACCCCATCCGGGCCCATACGATTTCTCGTTCACTGAAAGAAGTGCTCATGCCAAACTCCGCAAAGCGGTGCCGTCTTTTTCTTGCTGTTGCAGCCCTTGCAATCCTTACAGCGGCATCGACCTCGATTCAGCAGGCCGATCCGACCCGCTATCTCAACGACGTCAAAGCGCTTGCCTCACCGGAGATGGAAGGGCGGGGGCCTGGCACAAAAGGCATTGTGCGCGCCGAGCACTTGATCGAGAAGCGTTATAAAGAACTCCATCTCGATCCCGCGGGCGTAAAGGGATATGCCCAGCCCTTTACCGTCATTACTGGGGCGAGGCTCAAATCGGACAATCAGTGCACAGTCCGCAATGGAGATTCGAAATCCGATCTGAAGATTGAGCGCGACTTTGTACCCTTCAGTTTCTCCTCGTCTGCACAGGTAGAAGACCCCGTCGTCTTTGCTGGATACGGCGCGAGCGCAGAAGAATTCCACTATGACGACTATGCCGGACTCGACGTCAAAGACAAGATCGTCGTCGTGCTGCGGTACGAGCCATCGGGATTCGCTGAGAAAAGCGGGAATCATGGACTGACACAGCATTCGCAGCTGATCACCAAGGCCATCAACGCCCGGAATCACGGCGCAAAGGCAGTCGTTGTGCTGAACGGGAAGTTAGGCGACGGCGAAGAAGAGCTGCTGACCCGCTTCGGCAGCGTGAGCGGCCCAGAGAACGTCGGCATCGTCATGGTGCAGGTCAAGAACGCTGTGGCCGATTCGTGGTTCAAGTCGGCAGGAAAGTCTTTGAAGGACGCGCAGGACCAGATCAACTCAAGCAGCAAGCCGAATTCATTTGCGTTTCCGGAGACGCTAAGACTGTCGCTGAATGTGGATATCGAAACGACTCGTGCGACCGTCAACAATGTGCTCGCGTGGCTGCCTGGCCAGACCGACGAGTACGTCATCATCGGCGCGCACTACGACCACCTTGGCCGCGGTAACTTCGATTCGCTGGCTCCTTCGCAAGTCGGACAGATTCATCCCGGCGCGGATGACAATGCGAGCGGAACGGCCGGGGTGCTGGAACTCGCTCGGCTCTTGGCGCCGCAGCGCGGACAACTCAAGCGCAGCATCCTGTTCATGAATTTCTCGGGAGAAGAACTCGGCTTGCTCGGATCTGCTGAGTGGGTGAAAGATCCGACGCGACCTCTTGCCAAAGCCGTAGCCATGATCAACATGGACATGATCGGCCGCATCAAAGACGACAAGGTTTATATCGGCGGTATCGGGACTGGATCAACGTTCAAAGGAATTCTCGAGCAGGCGCAGAAAGACACGCCGTTCAAGATCGAATACTCCGCCGGAGGCTATGCCTCGAGCGACCACACCTCGTTTGTGGCGAAAAAGATTCCGGTGCTGTTCTTTTTCTCCGGCCTTCACTCCGACTATCACAAGCCGTCAGATACGTGGGACAAGATCAATCCGACCTCGGCCGCACGCCTGCTCGACATGGTGGGCAGCGTCCTCGTGCAACTGGCGAGCGCACCGGACGCTCCTGCATTCCAGGTCGTCGCGGAAGATAAGCCAGCGGCGGGCGGAGGTGGCAGCGGATACGGCCCGTACTTCGGCTCGATACCGGACTTCGGCCAAACCGAGAACGGCGTGAAGTTCTCCGATGTGAAGCCGAATTCACCCGCAGCCAAAGCCGGACTCAAAGCGGGAGACGTTCTCGTTCAATTTGGCGATAAGCCGATCAAAAACCTCTACGATTTCACCGACGCCCTCCGCCGCAGCAAGGTCGGAGACGTCGTGGATGTGAAAGTGACGCGCGATGGCCAGCCGCTAACAGTGAGCGTGAAGCTGGAGCAAAGAAAGTAGGCGGGAACGAGTCTCCTTCGCCTCGCAAATCCGCGCCGATCCGCGCGAATCCCTGGCAAAGGAGTATTGACCAACGTCCAATCCCTTATAATCAACGGTCACGCAGAGAGGAACCTTTGCCCTTCGACGACCTCCGTCAATGGATCGCCGCGCTCGATCACGCCGGCCAACTCAAGCGCATTCAGACCCAAGCCGACCCCATTCTTGAAGTCGCCGAGATCACCGACCGTGTCTCGAAAAGCCGCGATGCGCAAGGTATTCCGGGCGGTCCGGCGTTGCTCTTCCAGAATCTCAAAGGTCATTCCGGCTCGCAACTTCTGATCAACCAGTTTGGCTCTGAAGCCCGGATGAAGCTGGCGGTTGGCGTTCATTCTTACGACGAGATCGGTGCGCGGATTCGCATGTTCATGGATGTGAAGTCTCCGCAGGGCTTCCTCGACAAACTGAAGATGCTGCCGCTGCTCACCGAAGCCGGAAAGTTCTTCCCTCGAACAGTTCCGACGGGGCCCTGCAAGGACGTAATCAAGCGCGACAATTTTTCCCTGCTCGATTTTCCGATCCTTCAGTGCTGGCCGAAAGATGCCGGACGCTTCATTACGCTTCCCTGCGTGACCACGCGCGATCCGAAGTCGGGCAAGCGCAATCTAGGCATGTACCGCATGCAGGTCTATGACGAGCGAACTACGGGAATGCACTGGCAGCGGCAAAAGGTCGCAGCCGAACACGCCCGCGAGCGGATGCGTGCCGCCGTTGAAGGCAAGTCCGCCGCTGTGGACATCATGGCACGTAGTTCCGGCGGAAGTGTCCTCGCCGAAGGCGATCGGCCTTCCGGCAAGATGGAAGTTGCGGTCGCAATTGGCACCGACCCGGCCGTCACATTTTCTTCCATCGTTCCCGCGCCTCCCGAGGTTGAGGAATATCTCGTTGCAGGTTTCCTTCGCGGAGCTCCAGTCGATCTAGTCAAGTGCGAAACGGTGGACCTCGAAGTTCCCGCCTCGAGCGAAATTGTGCTGGAGGGCTACGTAAATCTTGACGAACTTCGCACCGAGGGGCCCTTCGGCGATCACACGGGCTTCTATTCGCTCGAAGATTTGTATCCCGTTTTCCACGTCACCTGCGTGACGCACCGCAAAGATCCGATCTACGCGGCCACTATCGTCGGCAAGCCTCCACAGGAAGACGCCTACATGGGCAAGGCCGTCGAGCGAATTTTCTTTCCATTGATGAAGCTGACCATCCCCGAGCTGGTAGACATCAACATGCCGGTGGAAGGCGTTTTCCACAACCTGATGATCGTCTCGATCAGGAAGTCCTATCCTGGACAGGCTCGCAAGGTGATGAACGCCGTCTGGTCACTGGGACAGGCGATGTTCACGAAATGCATCGTGGTTGTCGACGAAGATGTCGATGTGCAGTATCTTGGCGACGTAGTGCTGAAGGTCTTCAACCACATTGACCCAGAGCGCGATATCCAGTTCACGCTTGGCCCGGTCGACTCCCTCGATCACGCCAGCCGTCTGCCTAACTTCGGATCGAAGATGGGCATCGATGCCACGCGCAAATGGGCTAGCGAAGGCTTTAGCCGCCCATGGCCCGACGAAATTGTGATGGATACGAAGACGAAGGCGGCCGTCGAGGCAAAGTGGCAACTCCTCGCAAAGGAACTCGGATTGAAATAATCAGCGGCGGATCCAGAATAGCGTTCGCATTGCCCAGACTGCCCCAATGCCGAATGCGCTCATGAACGCTACGCCGATGAATCGGCCTGAAATCGTGCTTTTGCTCCAGCCCTGGAGCACGGCAATCGCTCAAACCACGAAAAGTAGGATGGTCACCACGGCCAGACCTTTCAGCAGCATAAGTCCCTCCTATCTTTTTTCGTTGGAGATCGGCCTATTTTGCTGCACTTCCGCCGGACATTACAGTGACGTGCGTCACGGCATTGAGCGAAAGGAGGAACTCCCAGGACGAATCAGAACTTTGCTGGCGACTTGCTCGAGCCAGTTTTGTTCGCGTCAGGCGGTTCATATCCGTGACACTGCAAAACAGGCAGTCTGGGATATTTGGGAAAGCTCGGATCGGTCGCCGACCGCAGGCATTGATAGAAAACGGAACCGCGGTGGGATTCGATCACGCGCAGGAACCGGCAATCGGCACACAGACCGATCCTGGACGGAGGCGACGCCTTTTTCTGCTGGCTCATCACTAGAGAATAACGTGCTCCGAGGAACACAGATTCAACGCCGGTTTGTCTTCGGGCGAACAGAAACATTCTTTCTACGAACCTGAAGAAAAATTCATCGAATTTTTGCCGACTTTTGAACGGAACTGCCTTGAATCTCGCCAAGTGGCTCTGCTATAAGGGCTTCCTTTCACAGGAGGTTTCACTGTGCGTTTGATTGGCCACTTTGTGTCTGCTTCGAAGTTTTCACGCGCCCTTTGTGTAGTCACGCTGGCGCTCGCAGTCATTACGCAGTTCGCATCGGCTCAGCAGACCTTGGGCGCAATCACCGGCACGGTCACCGATCCGTCGGGAGCCGTCGTCTCCGACGCCACCGTGAAAGCGGTCAATATCGCGACCAACCTTGAAGTCGCAGCACACACGAAAAGCGGCTCTTTCGTGATCCCGGATCTTCCCGCCGGAACCTATCAAGTCACCGTCACAAAGGACGGCTTCAAAACGGAGACACATACGAAAATCCTGGTTTCCGGCAACCGTACGACCACTGTGGATACGGCTCTGGTGGTGGGATCGATCAGCGCCACAGTAGAAGTGACCGCTGTGCCGTTGATGAACCAGGTGGATACGACGATCGGCTATGTCGTTGATACCAACACCATCGAAACGACCCCGCTGGGCACCGGCAGCTTCACGCAACTGGCAATTCTCAGCCCTGGCGTTCATGCGGACTTCCTCGGCGGCGGTGGCGCGAACACGGGCCTTGGCAATCAAGCCATCTTCGCGAACGGGAACCGAGACACCAGCAACAGCTTTTCCTTGAACGGGGTCAGCACCAACAACATCTTTAACGGCAATTCGACCAGCCAGGTTGGTGAAAACCGCTTCGTGCTCAACACCGGTGAAAACTTCGGTGCAGGCGGTACCATCCAAACCAGCACATCGGTGTATGGGGCAATTGGACAGGCTCTTCCCACTCCTCCGCCGGATGCCATTCAGGAAATTGCCGTCAACTCCTCGCAATACGACGCCACACAGGGCAACAACAGCGGTGCGCATATCAGCGTCCTGACCAAGTCCGGTACGAACGCATTGCATGGTTCACTATGGGAACAGTGGCAGAACAGCGATATGAATGCCACACCGTACTTCTACAATGCCGCTGGCATCAACCCCGTCACTAATAAGCCTTATCTACCCCGTCCTTTCGTGAACCGGAATGCTTTTGGCGGGACTATCGGCGGACCGATTATCAAGGATAAGTTGTTCTTCTTTGGGTCCTACCAAGGAGTGCGCATCGCCGATGCGGAGGCTTCCACCAAAGATGTGACGGTGCCTCTGGGTTTGACGGATGACCGCAGTACGCAGGGCATCATTAACATGATTCAGGCGACATACGGCACAAACTATAACCGCGAGCCAGATCAATGGCGCTGCCTCGCAGATCCTGAATGCCAAACTTCCCAACGGACAATATCTAGTTCCGAGCGCTCAGTACAACGCGGCGCAGGCCACCACGCTGGGTTACGATGCCATCGTTCAAGGTCCCAATACCCAGGCCACCGTAAACCAAGGGATCGCCAGTATCGATTACGTTGTAAGCGCAAAGGATCGTTTGTCCGGGCGATATTATCTTCAGAGCAATCCCACCAACAATCCCTTCGGCGCGGTCGGTTCGCTGCTGGGATTTGCACAGCAGCTTTCTGCAGGCAGCCAGGTGTTCTCCCTGGCGAACTCCGTCGTGCTCTCGCCCAATCTCACCTGGGAACAGCACGTGGGTTTCACCCGACTGCGAGCTTTCGCAAATACAACAAAAGCATTTACGCCAGGTTCGGTGGGCATTACCCTGCCTGGCTCGGCGAGCTTCCCTCAGTTCGATATTTCCACGTCGGACCCTACTATCAGTAATGGTTTGGAATTTGGTCCCAGCACCAGCTTTGGCGATGGTGGCATGATCCAGAATCAATGGGAATACGGGACCTCCGCAAGTTGGGTGAAAGGAAAGCACATCTTGAGCGTGGGGACTACGTGGGATTACACCCAGCTCAATATCCTCAACGACAACACAAACACCGACACGCTTGACTTCACAACCTTCCAGAACTTTGTAGAAGGCAACTTGCACGGAGGCAATGAGTTCGTTGGTTCGGCTCACCGGTACTACCGTTCCAACACAGTCGGCACCTACATTAACGACAACTTTAAGATGCGGAAGAATCTCACGGTCACGGCCGGTTTGCGCTGGGATATCGACGGGCCACTCTCGGAGAAATACGGTAAGCTCACCGGCTTCGACCCTTCGAAATACAGTTACGTGCAATGCACAGTCAATGGAGTGCCGGCGGATCCGGCTTTAACGGAGTACAACTTTGGCACTTGCGACACCGGGACTGATGTAATTACTGGCTCTGGTTTGGTGATCGCTGGAAATAACAAGACTGGTGGCACGCCAGGAGTCAGCAATTCGCTCATGAAGAATCACCAGTGGGGTTTCGCGCCCCGCATCGGTGTCGCATGGGCAGCCATGTCGAAGCTCACAGTGCGCGCAGGATACGGTATGTATTACGACCGCGGCGAGTTCTTCAGCTACTTGTCGCCGAGCGCGGGCTCAGGATTTAACGGGCCTTTCGGCGTCACACTCGCTCCTCCGTTTGTCCAGCCGATCTCTGTCGCGAAGGGCGCGACGCTCGATCAGCCATTCGGCACAACTCTGCCACCACCGCCGCCAGCTACTGGGGCAGCCTTCCTCGCCTATCTGCCGAACCTTCAGCAGACCGCGTGCGGTTACCCGGGATGCTGGCCGTCCGGCAATCTTTATGGTCCCTTCCTCTTTGGCGGTTACGATATCCATAACAAACTGCCTTACACGCAGAACTGGACCCTCGACCTTCAATATCAGCCCTCCAACAGCTGGATGATCGAGGTTGGGTATGTCGGTAATCACGGCACCCATTTGGTGCTTCCTGTTCCCTTCAACCAGCCACTCATTGCTACGGCGACGAATGTGGTGAACGGGCAGACCACCTCGTACGGCGGCACTAGTCCGCTGGCCAACCAGAACTATTTCGGTGGGACTCCCCTCCCTCTGGATACCGAACCCATTTATACGAATGAATACGCAGGCAATGCGCCGATCCGCGTGCCCTATCCCGGATATGACATGAACTCAGTGTCGTATAAGGCAGAGGGCATATCGAACTTCAATGCGTTGCAGCTTCAGGTTCACAAGCGCCTTTCCAACGGTCTGCAATTCACCGCTTCTTACACCTGGTCACATTCTCTGGACGAGCAGAGCGGCTTGGGACTGTTTTTCACCGGGAACAATCCCCTCACTCCGAGAGCCAACTATGGCTCCTCGGATTTCGATCAGACCCACGTTTTTCTGGTCAACTACAGCTATACGATTCCGAAGCTCGTCGACAGCGGGGCATGGGGCTACGTGGTAAACGGTTGGTCCATCGGCGGCCAGACTGTGGCGCAAAGCGGCCAGCCCTACAGCGTCTATGACTATTCGGGCTCGGTGGCGAGTCTGTACTACGGCACCAGCAACTACATTGGGAACCCCATTGTGCCGCTGGTACCGGGCGTAACTGCCAAGCAGGCAGCCCACCCTGGGGCGAATTGCCAAGGACTTTCGACAAAACTTTGCAAACTCAATTCTGCTGATTTCTCACCCCAGTTCGTGGCTCCGGGCACCAACGGCGTTCCCGCTTGCGACAGCACGGGGTGCGATGACTATGAATCCTTGTTCGGAACTACCGGCCGGAACAGTTTTCGAGGCCCATTCCAGGTGCGCTTCGACATGAGCTTAGCCAAACAATTCCTGATCAAAGAGCACTACCAGCTGCGGTTCGAAGCCGATGCGTTCAATATTTTCAATCATCCTGATTTCGACACTCCCAACAACGACGTAAATTTCTTTCCCAATTTTGAGGGTCCGCCCTCGATTCCTCCCCAGGGTAGCTTGGGTGTCATCCAGCACACGATTGGCAGCCCACGCTTCCTTCAACTCGCCGTTCATTTGGCGTTCTGATTTGAGGCGAGAGAGGAGCAACCAACTTCTGCAGAGTGAAATGAAAAATGGTCGACTTTGGCGAGGGCTGATCAGTCTGACGCTGATCGCCCTCGTGATTCTCCAAACTTTGCCGGCGTCCGCGTGGGGCAACGAAGGACACACCTACGTCAACCGCGTGGCCGCGCAGAAGATTCCAATCACGATGCCGCTGTTTTTCCGCCGCGCTGTCTCCGAGATCGCTTACCTTGGCCCGGAACCAGATCGCTGGCGAAGTTCGTCAGAATTCGCTCTGAAGAATTCTCAGGAGGCTGATCATTTCATCGATCTTGAACGCGTTTCCTGGCTCGATCCTTTTCCGCCGGGACGCTATGAGTTTTATCGCAAGCTTTACGAGAAGCGCGCTGCAACCACGGATCATCCCGACGACTATCTTCCCGAACGCGTAGGCCTTCAGCCTTACATTACGATGGAGGTCTATGGCCGCCTAAAGGCAGCGTTCCGTGAATATAGAGCTCTTCGCGCTGCACACAAACCGACTCAACCCGTGGAGCAGGCGATCATCTTTTACGCCGGATGGCTCGGCCATTACGTTGGCGATGGCGCGCAGCCCTTGCACACCACGATTCAATACAACGGCTGGACTGGCCAAAATCCCAACGGATACACGACCGAGCATCACATCCACGCGCAATTCGAAAGCACTTACGTCGCTGCCAACATCACGCCGAAAGATTTCGTGGCTCTCGTGAAAGCTCCGGATAAAATTGACGACCCCTTCGCCGGCTACCTCGCCTATCTTCGGAACTCGAACACGCTCGTGCAAGATGTCTACGCGATCGAGAAAACGGGAGGCTTCGAAGGTAAGGGTTCTGCTGCCGCCTTCGACTTCACCACTCACCGTCTCGCTGCGGGATCTCAAATGCTCCTGAATCTCTGGTACACGGCGTGGCTCGAGAGCGCCATTTCGGTGCCCGAGCATGCACCGCCGCCACCCGCGCCCAAGTGAGCAGTCAACAATAGTTGATGTGGCGACAGCCGCCATCGGCTGTCCATCGAGCGCAGCTCGACTCTCGTTTCTAACCGTCTAGCTCCCCGCAGGCGGACGATTTCGCCCTTCTTTCGGTATACTGATCGTGCATGCCAGTTCTGAAAAACATTGCCGCCATCGCGAAAGGCATGAGCATCACCTTCATGGAGATGTTTCAGCCCACGACTGTCGAAAATTATCCTGACGGCAAAGGCCCCTTGCGCGGCGCCCGAATTGAAGCGCGTTTCCGTGGCGCGCATGTGCTGCAGCGCGACGAAAACGGACTGGAAAAGTGCGTTGCCTGCTTCCTGTGTGCGGCAGCTTGCCCTTCGAATTGCATTTATATCGAAGCAGCTGAAAACACCGCCGAGAACCGCGTCAGCGGAGCCGAGCGCTACGCCAAGGTTTACAACATCGATTACAACCGCTGCATCTTCTGTGGATATTGTGTCGAGGCCTGCCCGACCGATGCGATTACGCATGGCCACGGATTCGAACTGGCGACATTCAACGCTTCCAACCTCGTCTACCGCAAGGAGCAAATGCTGGCCCCCCGGCCAGCACATATGGGGGCGAACGTGGTATTCAACCAGGCCGACGTGAATGGTGGGGCGCCGGCAGAAATGGTACCGGGAAGTTAACCTTCGAGACGATTTTGAGTCCGATCCCACGCCGGTCCCAATCGAGACCGGCGTTTGTGTATAGAACCGGTCGTTAGTCGTTCGTCATTCGCGCAGTGGTGCCACTGCTCGCTCGCGTTCTTCCAACGGCGAACGACCAGAGACTAACTACAATTTGATGGCAGACTTTCTCCACACCGTGCGTGACCGGGTCGTCGTTTATGACGGCGCGATGGGCACCAATATCCAGAAGCGCAATCCGACCCTCGACGACTATTGGGGCAAGGAAAATTGCAGCGAAGTTCTGGTGCTGAGCCGTCCCGACATCATTCGCGACATCCACGCGGACTTCTTCCGCGTCGGCTGCGACATCGTCGAAACCAACACTTTCGGGGGATCCTCGATCGTTCTCGGAGAATTCGACCTGCGCGACCGCGTCAGCGAAATCAACGTGAAGGCCGCGCAACTCGCCAAGGAAGTTGCGCAACAATTCTCCACTAAGGACCGTCCCCGATTTGTTGCCGGATCGATGGGTCCTACGACCAAACTGCCGTCGCTCGCACACATCGGCTTCGACGCGATGGTGGAGTCCTACGAGGAACAAGCCAGCGCGCTGATCGAAGGAGGAGTCGACCTCCTTCTAGTCGAGACCGCGCAAGACTTGTTGCAAGCGAAGATCGCAACTATCGGTGTGCTCGAAGCGATGCGGAAGGCGGGCAAGCGCTTGCCCGTGCAAGTGCAGGTTACGTTGCAAGAATCCGGCACAATGCTGCTCGGCACTGAAATCGGCGCTGCGCTCACCGCGCTCGAGCCATTCGACGTCGATGCCATCGGATTGAACTGCGCCACCGGACCCAAGGAGATGAACGACGCAGTCCGATACCTTGCGCTGAATTCGACGAAGGAAGTTTCAGTTCTTCCGAATGCAGGTTTGCCGCAGAACGTTGGTGGACACGCGGTGTACAAGCTGTCCCCCGCCGAGCTCGCGGAATATCACAAGCACTTCGTCGTGGACTACGGCGTCCGCATCGTTGGCGGCTGCTGCGGCACGACGCCCGAGCATCTGAAAGCCGTGGTTGACGCGGTTTCCGGCGTGGAACCCGCCAGGCGCGACGTGAAGCGAACCGGATCCGCTTCGAGCGCCTATACCAGCGTTCCCCTCGATCTCGAGCCCAAGCCCCTCATCGTTGCCGAGGAAATGAATACGACCACCCGCGTCGATCATTTCCGAAAACTGGTGCAAGGCAAGAAATACGACGACATCCTCACGCTCGCCAAGAAGCTGGTCAATGACGGATCGCATATGCTCGATCTCTGCTGCGCGATTGTCGGCGAGGACGAGAAGGGATATATCACCTCAATCCTCGAAAAGATCGCGACGCGCGTCCCTGCGCCAATCCTCGTCGACTCTACTGAGGCCGACGTGGTCGAAGAAGCGCTCAAGCGCATCCCGGGGCGCGCCATTATCAATTCGATCAATCTGGAAGATGGCGAAAAACGGACGTCAAAGGTTCTGCCGATGGCCAAGCGCTACGGCGCCGCCGTTATCGCGTTGACCATCGACGAAGATGGCATGGCGCTCACCGCCGACAGGAAGGTCGCGATCGCTCATCGCATCCACGATCTGGCAACGAAGAAGTACGGCCTAGATTCAACAGATCTGATCTTCGACGCGCTCACTCTGCCTATCTCGACGGGGCAGGAAGAATACCGTTCCGCGGGAATCGAAACTCTGAAAGCGGTCCAGCGAATCAAAAAAGAGCTTCCTGACGTTAAGACGATCCTCGGCGTCAGCAACATTTCGTTCGGCCTCGACGCCTACCCGCGCCGTGTGCTCAACTCCGTCTTCATGCACGAGGCGGTCGATCACGGCCTCGACATGGCCATCGTCAACTACACCAAGATTTATCCGCTCTACAAGATTCCGCAGGAAGAAGTCGATCTCGCGCGCAAGTTAATCTTCCGCGACGCCTCCGCCGGCGATCCGCTCCAGGTCTATATGGCGCACTTCGCCGGAATGAAGGGCAAGCCGGCAGCGTCGACCACAGCCCATGTCGACACACTTTCGGTCGAAGACAAGCTGAAGTTCGCCATTATCAATGGCGAGAAGTCGGTGGGCGAAGGCGCAAACAAGAAGCCGCTTGAAACGCTTTTGGAAGATGCGCTTGCGACTTACTCTCCGCTGGAGCTGATCAACACCGTTCTCCTCGACGGCATGAAGACTGTTGGAGACCTGTTTGGTGCGCGCAAGATGCAGCTGCCATCCGTGCTCGATTCAGCCGGGGTGATGAAGGCCGCCGTCGCATATCTCGAACCCAAAATGGAGAAGAAGTCCGGTTCGCAGAAAGGCACCATCGTTCTGGCGACCGTCAAAGGCGACGTTCACGACATCGGCAAGAATCTCGTCGACATCATTCTGTCGAATAACGGATACAAAGTCGTTAATCTCGGTATCAAGCAGCCCGGAGACACCATCATCCGCGCGGCGCAGGAACACCACGCGCACGCCATCGGCCTGAGCGGGTTGCTGGTGAAATCTACGCTGGAGATGAAATATGTCATCCAGGATCTAGAGCGGCAGAAGCTCGAGTTCCCCGTGATCTGCGGCGGCGCGGCTCTCACCCGCAAGTATGTCGAAGATGATCTGCGGCGCGAATACGCCAACGCCGTTTTCTACGCCGACGACGCGTTTGCGGGTCTCCACATCATGGAAGACCTTGCGACTGAAGATGGCGCGCGTGAATCCAGATTGAAAGAAGGCCGCACGGTGAAGGAGTACGCCAAGGCCGCTTCTATCGATGAAGAAACCGACCCTGTTTTTGCCGAACGCAGCGCCGTTGTCACCGACGCTCCGAATATCCCGGTGCCTCCGTTCTGGGGTGTCCGCGTGCGCAAGGATTACGATCTGCGCGAAGTCTTCCGCTACATCAACGAGACGGCGCTATTCAAGAATCAATGGCAGTTGAAGACCGCGTCGCAGTCGGACTATCTCCGCCTGGTCGATGAGAAGTTCCGGCCAATTCTGAAGAAGCTGGAAGACGAGGTCCTGGAGACTGGACTGTTCGCGCCAGCGGTCGTGTACGGATACTTCCCTGCACAGGCGGATGGCAATGATGTGATCGTGTATGAACCGGCAGATGCAGGGAAAGCTGGTGCCGAACTCTTGCGCTTCACCTTCCCGCGCCAGCGCGAAGGCCGTCGCCTCGCGATCTCGGATTTCTTCGCTCCGAAATCGTCCGGCAAAATGGACGTGATCGGTCTCTCACTCGTGACGATTGGCCCGAAAGCATCGATCGAGACGCAGCGCCTGTTTGAGGGCGGCGAATACACGAAATATCTGTATCTGCACGGCCTAAGTGTCGAGACCGCAGAAGCGCTCGCTGAACTGCATCACAAAAAGATGCGTGAAGAGTTAGCCATCGCGGGAGAGGATGCTCCAGAGATCCGCGATCTCTTCCACCAGAAATATCGGGGATCGCGCTATTCGTTCGGCTATCCAGCCTGCCCGAACCTGGAAGATCAGACCAAGCTCTTTGCCCTGCTCAAGCCAGAGGAAAATGTCGGCGTGCGGCTTACGTCAGGATTCTTGCTCGAGCCCGAGCAGAGCACATCGGCGATCGTCGTGCACCATCCAGGGGCTAAATATTTCGTTGTCTAGCGGGTGATCAGAAGGCCGTAGTCAGCCGCAGCGCATAGCTGCGAGGTGGGGCAATCGCGTTCCCTGAGAAGAGTCCACCGAAGTCGATCACATTCAGCCGATTGTTCAGGTTCTCCACGTCCGCCTGAAGATGTGTTGAAAATCGATCACTCTTATACAGGTCTGCGCCTACGGAGGCATCGACGGCCAACGACGGCCGCACCCGCCCGCGTGCAAAATTGATGCGATCGACCATCGCCTGACCGTATTGCGCCAGGGCTTCCTGGTAGTCGCCGGTGAATTCGAAGGGCAGCCCGCTTCCGTACTCCGCTGAGCCCGCAACCCATATCCGCGACAACATTTGGTAGCGCATACGAAGGCGCACGGTGTTGCGCTGGTCCTGCGAATCGGGGAAATGTCCCGTAAGTTGCGTTGTGGCACTCAGCGCATCATCGCCCAGGAAAAGCCCACCTGTCACAGGAAACCACGCGTTACCGACCATGTAGGAATAGCTGACGTAACCGGCGAAGCGCCCCCACTTCGGAATCTCGAGCTTGGCTTCCGCGCCGTAAATTACTGCCTTGTCGAAAGCAATCGGAAAGCTGACAGCCGTACTCAGGATCTGATCGTCATCGGCGTAGTTGTCAACGTAGCGGCGATAATAATTGGCATCGAAGCGCAGCTGCCCAAACAATGCTTTCGTCCCGCCGATCTCGAAATAGTTTCCGTGAGACGGTTCCACCGGCAGGCGCAGAACATTCGGATTGAGCGAGACAACCTGCGCAGAGCTCGACAACAGAATGTTTTCAGACGAAGGCGTTTGGAATACGCGGTCGTACGACGCGTGGATCACGAGTCCCGCGGCCGGAAAATAGCGCGCCACCGATAGCCGAGGGCTCACGGCATTCTGATTCACCAGAAGCTGGTAATGGTCCCAGCGAAATCCTGCGCTAACCGTCCAATTTCCCAGCCGAATCAAATCCTGCACGTACGCGGACTGTTCGATGTCGGGACGATTACCGGTGAAAGCAAAAGTTGGCGGCGTTCCAGGATCAAACTGCGTCGGGTCGGTGATAATGTCGCTGAAGTTTTCGTGCAGGAACAGAACATCCGACTCGATGCCGGCTTTCCATTCTTGGCGCCCGTGGTGCACCGAAAGAGAGCCGTTGAAATAACCTTCCCGGAAATTGTTATGCAGAAATGCGATGACCGGAGTTGACTCCGGATTCGACGTTAGGTCGTTCGATGTATCGCGCACCATGCCCCGCGTTGCGCCCAACATGTTCGCCGAGAACACGTGCTGGTAGGAGGCGATCCCCATGGTTTCGGAATTGTCCCCGTCCTGGCGCTGCCCAACGGACTCCTGCACTTGTTCGTTGGGAATAAGGAAGCGCGAAAAACCATGTCTGACGATCACTCCCAGCCGATCGACCGGGGTGAGGTCGCGTTCGTAGTGAACTGAGAAGTCTCCGGTCGTGCCGTTATTCGTAAAATTCTCGGGAACCACGGGATTCAGATAACGATCCGTGCCGCTTCCGGACGCGCTCGCGCCGACCGTGTTTCCGTTCCAAACTTCCTGCAGTTGCGCAAAAGCACCCGCCGTGTCGAAGCTGCCACCGGAGAGAACGGCCTGGCCGTGCAGACCTTGCTTCGTGTCTTTAAGAGTATTGACCTCGATCACTCCACCCATTTTCCGGCCAAATTCCGCCGGGATTCCGGCAGTGTAGATATTCATCGAATCGACGTCATCAGCTTCGATCTCCGGGCCGAAACTGGGAGAGCGATTGTCCGCCAGCGGTATTCCATCGACCACAAACTGAGTTTGATACTCGGAACCACGCGGATGCAGTACCGCGTTGCCTTCGTAAAGCCAGCCCGGCTCGGAGTTCACCAGGTCTTGCAGCGAGCGTCCAGGGAGCGATGTCGTGCGCGTCTGGATCGTCTCGTCCCCAATCCCATTCGCCGAATTCGCGCGGTAGGGATCGATGAGGGTATCTGAATCCTGCACGACGATCGACGTGGTAACGGAAGCCAGTGTGAGCTTGATGGAGTAGTGAGTTGGCACCGCAGAGCGAATCTGCACTGGCGTTGATACCTCGGCGAAGCCGGGCTGCTGGATTTGGATGCGATAGACGCCGAACGGCAGACGTTTGGCGATCAGAGTGCCTGCTTCGTCCGTGGAGAGCGAGTTCTGATAGTCGTTGGCCTCGCTGACCAGCTCGACGGCAGCTTTCACCCCTAGACCGCTCGAATCGGTGACCTTGAGATGCAGCTCTCCCGTATTGCTCTGGGCAACGAGAGGCAGAGCAAAGAGAAGCAGTACGAAATGACGCAGACCTCGCATCGCCAGGGGGTCTTTCAATGCTACCAGCAGGGGGGATAAATGATGCAGTTACTGGAGTACAAGATTGAGTACATTTCGCAAGCTAGTTCTGTGACGATAATCAACACCCGCGTTTGCTATACGAATTCCCATCGAGTCGACTTGTTCTGAAAGTACTTTTCCCACAGGGCAAAGACCACTCGCGGACGAATCGCGAAGACCGGCTCCTTCATCGAAAGGATGTCGCCCTTCATCGACGACATATCGAACTTGTACTTCCGCTCGTAGGGAGTAAGGAACTTCCGGCGAGCTTTTACGTCAGCGATCTCAGCCACACCCTCGACGATGATCGCTTCATGGGCATGTTCGGTGCACACCACGCACCTCGGGTTGTGCGCCAGATTCTTCGTCTTCTGCGATTTGCTGCCCGTACTGAAGATGAATCGCCCGTCCTGCCACAAACCCCAGACGACCATTACATGCGGCGAACCATCAGACTTGACCGTTGTAATCCAGTAGTTGTGGGATTTCTTCAGCCGCTGTTCGGCCCACGACCACGGCAACAAGCCCTTCTTGCCATCGGGAAAACCGTATCCGGGCGCTTGCAGGCGGCTGGCTTTGGGCATCTTCGGCATAAGAGACATCTTTCACCACAGAGGGCACAGAGCAGCACAGAGGAACCTCTGTGGAACTCTGTGTCCTCAGTGATTATAGGTTTCGTACTCCAACTCCGACGCTACGGATTCTTCTTAGTCCACTGATCGAGCCGGTCGAGCGCCAGCTGCAGAGTTCTCCAGCGAGTTTGCCACGCTGAAGCGGAGATACCCTTCGCCGAATTCTCCGAACGCCGTGCCGGAAAGTGCGGCGACTCCGGCTTGCTCTAATAACGCATCGGCTAACGGTTTCGATTTCCATCCTGTCTGTTGGATGTTGGGGAACACGTAGAATGCGCCTTTCGGCATGCGGCAAGAGAAGCCTTTGATCTTGTTCAGTCCTGCCACAAACATATCGCGGCGTCGCTGGAATTGGTCGCGCATGTGATCGACAGAACTCTGGTCGCCGCGGATGGCTTCGATTCCCGCGACCTGCGTGAAACTCGCCGTGCAGGAATTCGAATTCGTCATCAGCCGCGTCATATGCGCGGCGAGGTCGGGACGCATCACGCCGTATCCCATGCGCCACCCGGTCATCGCGTAGGTCTTCGAGAAGCCGTCGAGAAGAATCGTGCGTTCTTGCATTCCGGGCACGGACATGATCGAGAAATGTTGCCCACCATCGAATAGCAGGCGGCTGTAGATTTCGTCGGACAGGACCATGATGTTGCGGTCGCCAATGGCTTCGGCGATCTGCTCGATATCGCGACGCTCGAGAACTCCACCGGTTGGGTTTTGGGGTGAATTGATGATGATCAACCGCGTGCGATCGTTGATCAGCGACGCCAATTCGTTCACGTCGAGCGAGAAATCCCGCTCTTCCTTCAACTGGATCGGGACGGCGCGTCCGCCGACGTAGTGGATCATCGACTCGTAGATCGGAAAACCGGGATTGGGATAGATGACCTCGTCGCCTTCATCGATCAGGGCGAGGATGGTAAAGAAGATGATCGGTTTGCCACCGGGAACCACAACCACTTCGTCACTCGTTACTTTCACACCGCGAGTTCGACTGACGTATTCGGCTAACGCCTGGCGCAGATCGGGTAAGCCCGCGGATGGACCATAGTGCGTCCAGCCTTTGCGCATGGCGTTGACGCCTGCGTCGATCACGTTCGTGGGTGTATCAAAATCGGGTTCTCCGATTTCCAGGTGAATGATGCTTTTGCCCTGGCGCTCAAGCGCGCGGGCTTTATTCAGGACCTCGAAGGCAGTCTCTGTGCCGAGCCGAGACATGCGTCGGGCCAGATGAAGTTCGTATTGGGTAGCCTTTTCCATGGTGGGAAAACTCTCCGACAGGCAAACGGCTTATTATACGCCGCAGACTCGGAGCTGATTTCGTGAAGGTGCTGGCAGGTGATTCGAGGGAGAGCGGCGTAGAGAGCTGTGCCTCAACGAAAGATCTACTCGGAAACGCTGTGCTCTTCGTTTTGGGAGCGGAGGACGCGGTCGACGGAATAGGGGGCGCGGCGGCTGGGCTCGTGGTAGTGGCGGACTTGCATCTCGCCGAGCAGACCGATCGCGAGAAGGTTTAAACCGCCAAGCAGGAAGCCTAACGCGGCCATCATTAGAGGACCGTGTTCGGCCATGACAGGGACGTGGCGCAGGAACTTCTCGGCTGCGAGCCAGAGTACGATTCCGCTGCCGCCGAAGATGCTCATCATGCCGATGCTGCCGAAGAAGTGCAGCGGGCGCGAGAGATAACGCAGTAGGAAGCGAATCGTGAGCAGGTCGAAGAAGACGCGGAAGGTACGCGTGATGCCGTAGTGCGAGACCCCGCGTTCGCGATTGACGTTACGGATGGGCACTTCACAGATGGTCGCACCGTGCCACGAAGCCAACGCGGGAATGAAGCGGTGTAGTTCTCCGTAGAGCGGAACCTGCTCCAGAATGTCGCGGCGATAGGCTTTGAATGTCGTGCCGAAGTCGTGGATGTCAACGCCGCTGATCTTAGCCATCATCCAATTGGCGATGCGCGATGGGATGCGGCGCATCCAGAAATTGTCGACGCGATTCTTGCGCCATCCGCTCACAATGTCGTAGCCCGCAGCGATCTTCTCCAGGAACATTGGGATGTCGTTGGGATCGTGCTGCAGATCGCCGTCCATGGCGATGATGTACTCACCGCGAGCGTGATCGAAGCCGGCAGCGAGTCCGGCGGTCTGGCCGAAATTGCGGCGCAGTTTTACGACTGTCACGCGGCTATCGACGGCTGCGATCTCGCGCAGCATGGCAAAGGTGTGGTCGCTCGATCCGTCGTCCACTAAAACGATCTCGAAGCTTTCACCGTGCGCTTCCATGACCACCTTCAGGCGGTCGTAGAGGTCGGTGACGTTTTCCTGCTCGTTGTGTAGAGGGACGACGATGGAGTACTTGGGCACAGTCTTTTTATTATAAGCCTAAAGGCTAGTTCTCAGTTCGCGGTTCTCAGTTCTCAGTTAGGTTACCGTTGTTCGCGGGTGTCGTTGCGATGCTGGCGTTCAAACAGCAGGTTCCTCCTTCCTCGCTTCGCTCGCGCGTCGGAATGACAAGATTGGGCAAGGGTCGCAAATGACGGTGGGCGACAGCAGGATCCTCTCCGTCCTCGCTACGCTCGAGCGTCGGAATGGCAAGATTGGGCAAGCTCGAGCCGCATGGTGAATTGGCAGCGGTCGTGCATCGGAATGAGAACAGTTTGGGGCTGTGAATATCGGATGGAAATAATTCTTGGGATTGAGGCAAAACGGAGGATTTTCAGGCGTTCTTTTGTGGGAAAGGCGATCGGTTTCGGTGTACCCCCCTCCCCCTATGGCCTTTGAAAGGCTTGACTGGAGCGGGTTCTGCAAAAATGATTTACAAAATCTTGAGCGCCTAAGGGTTAGAGGTCAAAATCTTGAGAACATTGGAGTTAGCCGCACATCCGCACGTCCTGCGTACACCGCCTCCGCCTTGACGATGCTCTGCCTTTTTTATCTCAGGCGCAAGGGCAGATGTCACAACGGGGCTGTGGAAAGATTTCGCCGACGCGGAATCCTGGCGAATTTCTTAACTTCGCAGCTGGGGCCATGCTGGCGTAGGACAGCAGGTTCCTCCTGTCTCGCTTCGCTCGCGCGTCGGAATGACAAGGGTGAGTTTCGGTCAAGCACACGACTGAATCCGGTCGAGCATCGATGTAAGAAAACTGGCTTACTTGGCGAGTGCTCCGGTTGTAATTCCTTCGGGAAGTGTGAATGTAGAGCCTACAGTGGCTACTACGGCCGACTTGCGGGAGAGGCCGGCACGCTGGCGCAAACGATAGACGGCTTCGATGCCGGTACAGTGAGCGCCCAAGAGATTGGCAACATGGAACTCCTTCATTTCGTCGGCAGTCCAGTCCAATTGCTGATCGCTGGCGGCGAACAGATGGATGCCGCCCACGACTCCGTAGACCCCGCGATTGGGAAACTCGGTACCCGCGTCAGTCAGAATATTGATGATGCCGGCATGACCGCAACCGGTGATCACCACTAGTCCTTGCGGGGTATTGAGCACGAGCGATTGATCTTCGGGGATGGTGTCCTCGACCAAGCCTTCCGGCGTCTGGACTTTTCCGACGCTACTCCAGTTGTGCTCGGGATATTTGCGGGGCACAGGACCGGTGAGCCAGGCGCCAGGAAAAACTTCGCCCCAACCGGAGTGCTCGATGAATTTTCCGCCGGTGGCTTCGTAATCTTTGCGAATCGCAATCATGGGGTTGTGTTCGCCGTCCGCTGCGGGGCGACTGTAGAAGATGCCCGGGCTGACGTGAACGGTCGACAGGGCGGCCGGGTCTTTTTTCATCAGCTCGCGGCGGAGAGTCAGGAGACCGCTGACATGGTCCCAGTGGTTGTGCGTCAAAATCACTTCATGGACGTTCGAGAGGTCGACGTGGAGATCGCGCGCGTTATTAATGACCGTTTCTGGGTGGGCGCCCGTGTCGACCAGAATCTTGTGACCGTCGCCTTCCACTAGCGCCGAGAATCCCCATTCCCCGGTACTGGTCGTTTCGCCAACCAGCATGGTGGAAAGCACGGTGACTTTGAGCGTGTGAATCTGATTCGTGGGCGGTGCGGGCTTGTCGCTCTGGGCCGCGGCAAAAAGCGAAGTGAGCGAAAACAGCGCGACAACGAAACGTAGGGGAAAACGATGGAGCCTAGGCATGTTGGACTCCTGGATGGCAGAAGCAGACTACCAACTTCGCTCAAAGGCGACAAGCTCACGGTACATTTCGAATTCAGAAAAAGCTTCAACCACGAAGGAATCGAACAGAGAGGAAAAACTGGACTCCGAAATCAAAATCCCCACCCCTTCGACTGCGCTCAGAGTAGGCTCTGTCGCATATACGGCGAAAAGGGTGGGGCACCTTCTTTCAGCGTTAGCTAAGATTCAGCCTTATTCTTTTAGTTTCAGCTTCGATTTGTTGTCTTCCATAAACTGTTTGATGTCGCCGGCGGCGCCCAGAAGGCGATTCCACTGCTCGTAGTAGAGGGTGACCGGGAACCGGCCGAGGCCATAGACGCTGACTCCGCCCTTTTCGCCGACTTTGAAGATGAGGTCGCCGCTGCGTTTCTTGGTTTCGACTTCTTTTTCGAGTTGGGCCAGTTTGGCTTTGAGTTCTTCGTAGCTTGGTTCTGACATATATTTCCTCTTCTTTAAGATGATTGCGGTTTACTACAAATTTCTCGACCCGCAGGGCTAAAGCCCCTGCGGACGCTGGATCTGTTGCGGTACGGCTGAAGCCGACCCTGGTGCGAATCCTTATTGTTTGAGACGCAGCGCCCCTGATGGAACCTTCTCTATAGTAACTTGCCTTGCGTTGATTTGCGGTGGATAACCGTTATAAGCTCAGAGGAGTCTAATCCCGAAGTAGGAATGTGGGCCTTCGGGATGTTCGCGTGGAATCGTTTGTGATTTCCCGCGGCAGGTTAGATTCCTCGGATATCGATCAATTCATGCGTGTTTGGGTACGATGGTCGGCTTGGCTCTGCCTGTCCCTGATGTTGTGGACGGCCGCGGTGGAGTCTGCCCACACTCACCCGAATCAAACGGAATCGGCCGCCTGCTCGATTTGCGTGGTGGCCCACAGTTCGAGTCCCACGGTCAGCAGCCATTATTCAGCTCCGGTGCTGGCGACGATCGGACTGCTGCAAGAAGAAGACCTCATCGCGGTAGCCCGCTTCGATTTCTCTGAAGCGGGGATACGCGGTCCTCCTGTTCTGTAGGGAATCCTCACAATTCAAGCGTTTCCGGTGTGACGTCGAGCCACGACGCGTCGACTCTCATTCCGGCGAATTCCCTATTGGCGTCTTTTCTTAATCTCAGGAGGGCCTCATGCCTAAGTCCTATCTCTCTATTTTTCAGAGACGGTTCGCCGTCTTGACGGTGGCGGCGGTGCTGTCGGCCATCGCAGCGAATGCACAGTCGGTGGGTAATTCCGGATCGGTGAATGGAACGGTTCTCGATTCGACGGGAGCGGTTGTTCCGCAAGCGACCGTGGAACTTAGAAATCCAGTGAGCGGGTTGGATCGCACGGCGACTACGGATAGTGCGGGCAGATTCGAGTTCACGAATATCCCGTTCAATCCGTATCACCTGAGTGTGACGGCGGCCGGATTCTCATCTTTCGCGCAGGATGTGGAACCGCGGTCGTCCGTGCCGGTGACGGTTGCAATCAAACTGCAGGTGGCCGGGTCGACGACATCGGTCACGGTGGAGGCGGAAGGCGGAGATCTGGTTGAGAACGATTCGACCTTCCATACCGATGTGGACAAGAATCTGTTCGCCAAAATGCCGCTGGAGAGCCAGTCGTCCTCGGTGAGTTCGCTGGTAACGCTGTCTACGCCGGGAATCGCAGCGGATTCGAATGGGCTGTTCCACGGATTGGGAGATCACGCAGAGAATTCTTTCTCGGTGGATGGTCAGCCGATTACGGATCAGCAGAGCAAAGTATTTTCCAACCAGATTCCGATGGACGCGATTCAATCGATGGAAGTGATTTCGGGCGCGCCTCCAGCGGAATATGGAGACAAGACAAGCGTGGTCATCAATGTGACGACGCAGTCCGGGCTGGGCGTGACCACGCCACATGGGACGCTGACAACTTCGTACGGTTCTTTTGGGACTTCGAATGTGGGACTGAATCTCGCATACGGAGGGAAGAACTGGGGCAACTTTATTTCCGCGAGTGGATTGAATACCGGGAGGTTCCTGGATCCGCCGGAATTTCAGGTGATGCACGACAAGGGGAACGAAGAGAATTTATTTGATCGCGTCGACTACCAAGTTTCGACGGCGGACTCGGTTCACTTGAATTTCGGGTACACGCGCTCGTGGTTTCAGAATCCGAACTCGTACGATTCGGAGAATGCGACTCCGTGGAATGGCGTGGTGGTGAACAATGGCGGGCTTGATCCGAATAGCAATGTGGTCGGGCCGACGGACCAGCGCTCGCAAATTCAAACGTTCAATGTGGCGCCGTCGTGGACACGGCTGATCAATGCGACGTCGGTATTCACGTTGGGAGCGTTCGTGCGGCATGACCAGTTCAACTACTATCCGAGCGGAAATCCGTTTGCGGATCTTGGGCCGACGGACTTGCAGCGAGAGACGGTCGGGCAGGACCGGACGCTGACGAATGCGGGACTGCGGTCGGATGTCTCGTACGTAAAGGGCATTCACAACGTCAAGGTCGGAGTGGTATATCAGCAGACGTTTCTGAATGAGAATGACCAGCTGGGAATCGTGGATCCGACGTTTCTTCCGTCGCTGACGGATGCGAACGGAGTTCCCTGCTATAACGCGGTCACGCACCAGGCAATTGCGGCGCCTTGCACAACGCTGCTTCCTTATGATTTGACACAACCGGGCGGCGGAAGTCTGTACACCTTCAACGGGCACACGGACGTGAAGGAACTCTCAGTTTATCTGCAGGACAACATAACCAAGGGAAACTGGGTCTTCAATCTAGGAGTAAGAGGCGATTTCTATAACGGACTGACGGCGCATAAAGAAGGCGAACCGCGGTTGGGCGTCGCTTACAACATCAAGAAGACCAACACGGTGCTGCGGGTCTCGTAC
The DNA here is from genome assembly GCA_963793945.1 of uncultured Acidobacteriota bacterium. Lineage (GTDB taxonomy): Bacteria > Acidobacteriota > Terriglobia > Terriglobales > Acidobacteriaceae > Sulfotelmatobacter. The sequence goes on from CAWCCE010000022.1 coordinate 119,422, forward strand.
GCGAGAGTGCTGGAGACACCATTTAACGAGAACCTGATCCTGTCGAGTGAGGGCTGTAATAACGCAGTGCTGAATCCGCTGCTGGGGTGCTTCGAAGCGGGCCAACCGACGCCGCTTGCACCCGGATGGCGCAACGAATTCCATGCGGGACTGGAGCAAGCATTTGGAAGGTATCTGGTGTTTTCGGGTGAGTACATCTGGAAGTACACGCACAACGGATACGACTTCAGCGTGCTGGGAAACACTCCGATTACGTTTCCGGTGGAGTGGGAGCGGTCGAAGATTCCCGGATATGCAGGACGTGTAAGTATGCCGAACTTGCATGGGTTCTCGGCGCTGGCGGTGTTCTCAAGCGTGTCGGCGCGCTTCTTTACCCCGCAGCTTGGCGGTGCAGGAGCCGTGCCGTCGGCAGTGCTGGCTGCGGGATCGGTGCCGTTCCGAATCGATCACGATGAGAGATTCAACATGACCGGGCATGTACAGTATCAATTCGGAAAGCGCGGACCATGGGCGGGATTCAACTGGCGCTATGACAGCGGATTGGTAGCGGGGAGCTTGCCCTGCGCCGGGGGCAACTGCGCCAACGGACCAGCAGGCAGCAGCAGCGTGGTCGATACGTCGATCATCAGCCCGGATCAGCAATTCGAGGCTGGACTCTATTGCGGAACGGTGCACGCGACGATAACGACTCCGATCAGTTCAGGGCTGGGGACGAATCTGTGTCCGGCAGCGCAGTACGGATCGTCATTGACGCAAGTACCGGCACCGGGAACGGAGAATGACGACAAGAATCCCCCGCGGATCGCTCCCCGCAATTTATTTGACCTGGCGATCGGGCACGACAATCTGTTTCGTGGCGATAAATACAAAGTCAGCTTGCAGCTAACGGCAATCAATATCACGAACAAATATGCGCTGTACAACTTCCTTTCGACGTTCAGCGGGACACACTACGTAACGCCGCGGGCGCTAACGGCAGAACTTGGATTTCATTTCTAGCCGCGAAAATCGGCGGTGGGATCGGCGGCCTTATCCATGGGCCGCCGTTTTTTGCGCTTACCAAAGTTTATGTAAATCAATGTAAAGGAACCGTTCGAGGGGGCGGCGCATCCAAAGCGGTTGGTAGAATAAACGTAACCGAAAATCAAGTTCAGACGAGCACATCTGAATTGCGGGGGAAACATTTGTCCATTCAGTTTGGCATAAAGTTGGCTGCTTTTTTGGCGCTCACGGGTGCGTTGTCGTGTTTTTCGGCCGGCCAGCAGACCAGCCCGCCGGGGAATTCGGGTACACCGGCACAAACTCAGACGCAGGATACGACTGCGGGAAAGCCCACGGCGGCCCAGCAACCTGCGCCGAGCCCCGATCAAAGCAAAGACAAGGACAAGAGCGCACAGCCGAACGATCAGGGCAAGGTGGCCGGCACGTCGAATGATCGGCTTTTCTATACGCTGCCGAATTTTCTTTCGCTGCAGGGCGCCGGAAAACTTCCGCCGATGAGCGCTAAAGATAAATTCAAGGTCGTGGCCCTCGGGACGTTCGATTATGTCGAGTATCCATGGTGGGGATTGCTGGCCGCTATCAACCAGGCGGACAACAGTGAACCCGCCTTTGGTCAAGGCTGGGCGGCCTACGGTAAGCGTTATGGCACGACGATGGGCGACAGCATGGTGGAGAACTTTATGGTCGGCGCTGTTTTTCCCTCGGTGCTGCACCAGGATCCGCGCTTTTACCAGTCGGAAAAGGGCGGCTTCTGGGCGAAGGGTGGATACGCGGTCAGTAGGATTTTTGTGACACGTACCGACTCGGGAAACTCTCAATTCAATTACTCAGAAATCTTCGGTAGCGCACTAGCGGCCGGGATCTCTAACTACACCTACCATCCAAGCAGCACCTATATCAGCACGCCCACGAATCCGCACCTGTTCGTGAAGTCTGATCGAACGTTGAGTAACACATTCAGCGTTTGGGAAACTCAGTTGACGCTCGATACCATCACGATCGTAATCAAGGAATTCTGGCCCGACATTCACCGCAAGCTAGCGCACAAAGAGAAACCAGCTGTACAAGGAGCTACCCCTTCGAATACGGAACAGACCACGCATTAGGTTTGGGAGTCAGGGCTAGCGGTTAGTGAAGTCCGAAAAGTGTCTAGTGATCGCAACGCCATCCCTCCCTCTTGAAACTGGCTTCGCGATTGTCTTGTTCCTCTTCTTGATTATTCCTTCCTTTGACCTCCGCGTGGTGACATGTGATTTGAATCACGGCGTCCGGACTTTTCCCTCCCTAGTGTTATCCGTGTGATTTTGAGCTTTGGTGTGCCTTTCTCAGGCTCTCGCCGGGGCATTTCAGTGCGCGGAGAATCCTCATGAAGTGGATGCTGGTGGCTTTGAGTGCGATGGTGTTGGCGATGGCGGTTTACGCCAGGGGGCCAGCGTCTCCGGGAAACGGTGCGACAGCCAGCGCGATTGTCGTGGATTATCCGTCAGAGGGATCGCTGTTTCCTCTGGACATGATTGCGCCGCTGTTCCAGTGGCGCGATGGGGACGCATCTGTCACTGCTTGGCGGATCGAGGTGACTTTTGCAGACCGGTCGAGGGCGATTCAGTTATGGTCGGCGGGCGAAAAGCTGCAACTTGGGCGAGATGGATACGAGCCTGACGGGATATGTTCCTCCCACACTGGACGAAGAGCAGCAGGCTGCGCACACCTGGCGGCCCGATCCGAAGATGTGGGCCAACATCAAGAAACATTCGGTACGCGGAGCAGCGACCGTAACCATTACGGGATATCGCAAAGAGGGCGACAACGAGGCCGTTTCTCGAGGGCAGGTGACGATCGCCACATCGGAAGACCCGGTGGGAGCTCCGATTTTCTATCGCGACGTGCCACTGATTCCGACTCCGCCCGAGCAAGGCGAACGAGGAGTGATCAAGCCGCTGCCCGATTCGGTGCTTCCAAAGATCAAGTGGCGCTTGCGCTACGTATCGAACTCGGAAAATAAAGTGATTATGGAAGGACTACCGACGTGCGCGAATTGTCATTCGATTGCGCGCGACGGGAAGACGCTGGGCATTGACGTGGACGGGCCGCAAAACGATAAGGGGTTGTACGGGCTGATTCCCATTCATAAAGTGAGTTCGATCAGCAATGACTATGTGATCCACTGGAGCGCGTTCAGCGACAAGTTGGCTCAGAAGCGGTTTGGATTCATGTCACAGGTTTCGCCGGATGGAAAGTTCGTAATTACGTCGATTGATGTGCCCGGGGCGCACGGGACACGAGTAGTCGATCGGCTCTATAACGGATTCTTTTCGGATTACGGTTTTGGGCAGGTGTTTTATCCGACGCGGGGAGTGCTGGCCTGGTACAGCAAGGACGCGGGAAAGTTGCAGGTATTGCCGGGAGCGGACGATCCAGATTTCGTGCAGACCAGCGCATTCTGGAGTCCGGACGGCAAATATCTGATCTATTCAAAGGCGCCGGCGCGCGATCCGTATCCGAATGGTCGAAAGAAGGCGGAGTACGCGAACGATCCGAATGAGACGCAGGTGCAGTATGACTTGTATCGAATTCCGTTTGATGATGGGAAGGGTGGAAAGGCCGAGCGGGTGGTTGGAGCGTCAGAAAACGGGATGAGCAACAATTTCCCGAAAGTGTCTCCGGATGGAAAGTGGATCGTGTTTGTGCGCAACAAGAATGGGCTGCTGATGCGGCCGGACAGCACTCTATATATCGTTCCGTTTGAGGGCGGCAAAGAGCGAAAGCTCAACTGCAACTTGAAGGTGATGAATTCGTGGCATAGCTTTTCGCCGAATGGGCGCTGGCTGGTCTTTTCGTCCAAAACTCCTTCGCTCTATACGCAGATGTACCTGACGCACATCGATGAGAACGGGAACGACACACCAGCGGTGTTGATCGAGCATGCGACCGAATCGAACCGGGCGGTAAATATTCCGGAGTTCATGAACATCGCTCCCGGAGGGTTGGAGAAGATTGATGCGCCCGCGACTGATTTTTACCGGCTGTTTGATATTGCGGTGCAACTGGCGGACAAGCGCCAGTTCGAGGCCGCGGTGCCGGCGTGGAAGAAAGCGCTGGAGCTGAATCCGGAGGATCCGCGAGGACATAACAATCTGGGCGTAGCGCTGTTTGAGAGCGGGAAGATGGATGAAGCAATTGTCGAATATCGAAAGTCGCTCGAACTCAATCCCAGTAGTTCGCAGACGCATAACAATCTGGGGAGCGCGCTGGCGGAGAAAGGAAGCATGGACGCGGCGCTGCCAGAATTTCAGAAGGCGGTCGAACTAAATCCAGATAATGCAGCAGCGCACGTGAACCTGGGAAATGCTCTGGCAAATGTCAACGGCCGGTTGGAGGATGCGATCCAGGAGTTGACCAAGGGGATCGAGATGGCTCCGGGAGCGGCGAACGGGCAGAACGGGCTGGGAGTGGCGCTGGCGCGAGCAGGAAGGCTGGAAGATGCCGCAGTGCATATGGAGAAAGCGGTGACGCTGATGCCGCAGGCGGTTGACTATCACTACAACTATGGACGGGTGTTGGCGGCCAAAGGAGCGCTGCCGGCAGCGTCTGCACAGTTTGAGCAAGCAGCAAAGCTTTCGAATATGCAGGAGCCGGCGATTCTGGAGATGCTGGCTGCGACTTATTCCGATACGGGGCGGTATGCAGAAGCAGTCGAAGTTGCGCGGCGTGGTTTGGAGTTAGCCCGACAACATCACGATGACGAACTCGCGGCTCGATTGACGGCTAGCTTGGCGCGGTATGAGGGGCTGGCGAGGAATGGCGCGGCGACGGGACCCACCCCGTAAGTCAGGTTGATTCGATAACCGCTAACGTTCTTGTGGCTGGACCGTCGAGCTTTGCTCGATCGGACGGGCGAATGCGCCCGTCGCTACATGATTCTTCTCGGCTCCAGCTTTCGATCCGTTACCAGTTCTGGATGGAGGCGACGGAAGCTCTCCGCGACGTGGCAATTCCAGCAGACGGGCTGATGGGTGGCAAAGATTTCCGGAAGCTGCTCAGGGCTGACGCTTTTCCATTCCGTCGTTTTGAAGTCGGGACCTAACAGTGCTGGAGCGTGATCGACGTGATGCAGCGGGCCGATCGGCTTGCGACAGAACGCACAGCTCTTCCCTTCGTACCATTTCGAAACGATATTCCAGACGAGGCAGCTTTGGGTGTTGGTCTCAATCTGCTGCAGGCACTCCTGACCGCAGTTCTCGCGTTCCGGCCAGCGAGAACATTGATTGAGGTGCAGCGTGGGCTCGTTGAAGAAGGCTCCCAGAGCGGCTTCGCCGGCGGCGACGTCGACGGCTTCGGGCTTATGGGTTTCCGGGCAGGTGACCAGACGCTTGCCACGGAAGGTGAAGAACGCGTGCACTCCAGGGACGGCGCGAAAAACGAAGAGACCAACCGCCAGCACCAGAACGCCAATGATGATGGTGAAAATTGAGACTGTCATAAATCCCCCGCAATCCGCCGCGAAGCCCGCAGCGATCCACACTTTCAGTTTGAGAAAAAGGCGCGAGAAAGGCGATGGCGGGGCTCACGAACACGTGTGATTCTGATCACATGGAGAAAATCCCCACTTCCGGCAAATCGGCCGGAAATGGGGCATCCGAAAGCTTTTCCCGCGCCTAGTAAATCGCGTGGTTTGCGCGCAGCTGCATTTTGACTGCGACCGACAGGCGACGAATGCCTTCGTGGATCTGGTCGGGGTGACAGTAAGAGAAATTGAGCCGCATGTGGCGCCCGCCTTCGAGGCCATTGTTAGCGTAGAAGCTGTCGCCTGGAACGAACGCGACTTCTTCGGCGAGAGCGGCGCGGAAAAGCGCTTGTGAGTCGGTGCCCTCGGGCATGCTTACCCAAAGGAAGAGCCCGCCTTGTGGATGAGTCCAAGTCACTTCGGGTGGGAAATATTGGTGCAGGGCATGAAGCATCGCGTCGCGGCGCTCTCGGTAGACCTGGCGGATCAGTTTGACGTGCTGGTCGAGGAAGCCGTCGCGGGCGACCTCATAGGCGACATGCTGATTGAAGGTTGACGTGTGCAGGTCAGCAGCCTGCTTAAGCTGCACCAGTTTGGTGATCACATCTTCGGGAGCGACGATCCATGCCAGACGGATTCCAGGAGCCAATGTTTTAGAAAACGTGCTGAGGTAGATGACGTTGCCGAGGGTGAATCCGTTGTCTCGGCGCAGATTTTCGCGGTCGAGCACGACGAGCGGGGCGATATGTTCGCCTTCATAACGCAGTTGGCCGTAGGGGTCGTCTTCGATGATGGGGATGCCGTATTTGTCGGCGAGAAGGATCAGTTGGTGGCGGCGGCCTTCGGAGAGTGTGACTCCGGTCGGATTCTGAAAATTCGGGAGAACATACATGAATTTCGGACCGGCTCTGAGGCTGGAATCGAGCTGCTCGGTGAGCAAGCCATCATCGTCGACCGGCACGGAGACGTATTGAGCACCGTAAACATTGAAAGCCTGCAGCGCTCCGAGGTAGGTCGGTGCCTCCAGGAGGATGCGGTCGCCACGATTGATGAGTAGCTTGCCGATGAGATCGAGGGCTTGCTGGGAGCCAGAGGTAATGAGGACATTCTCGGCGCTAGCGACGATGCCGTAACGGGCGAGGTTGCGGGCAATCATCTCGCGCAGCGGCTGGTAGCCTTCGGTCGTGCCGTACTGGAGAGCCTCGGCACCCTGTTCGGAGAGAACCATGTGGCAGGCTTCTTCGAAGCGCTGGACCGGGAAGACGTCGGGGGCCGGAAGTCCGCCGCCGAAAGAAATGATTTCCGGTTTCTGCGTCACCTTTAACAGCTCACGGATCGCGGAGCTTTTAATTCCCAACGTGCGTTGCGCGTATCGGGACTTCCAGAGTGTCGACATTTTCCAAGCCTCGAGGGTGTTCAAACGAAAAGGTTTCAAAATTTCAGAGTTTCCGTCATCAATCCTGCTCAACGTGAAACATTGCAACCTTCGATACTTTGAAACTTTGCTGTTCAGTCTTCTCCTATCAACTCCGGTTCGACCGCCACATGCACGCGGGGATGAGCGTACGTGTCGTTTTCCTGCGCATCGACGACCGCAATGGCAGCCACGCTGACGATTTCTTCGACCGTTGCTGTGCGCTGCAGGACGTGAACGGGACGGCTCATCCCCATGAGGATGGGGCCGATCAGCTCTCCGCCGCCGACTTTCGCTGCGAACTTGCAGGCGATGTTGGCTGAGGCCAGGTCGGGGAAGATCAGCACGTTGGCGCCGCCCTTCAGCGAACTGAATGGGTAAAGCTCTTCAATCAGCTCCGGGGATAGCGCTTCGTCGGCCATGATCTCGCCATCGACGATGAGAGTTGGGTCCGCATACTTGATCAGTTCAACTGCCTTGCGGACTTTCGTGCAGATGGGGTGATCGACGCCGCCGAAGCTGGAGAACGAAAGCAAGGCGACGCGCGGGACGACATCGAAGCGGCGCGCCAGATGTGCCGTGCAAAGCGCGATCTCGACCAGTTCTTCCGCCGTGGGTTCGATGTTTACGCTGGTATCGGCGAGGAAGTAGACTTCGCCCTTGCGCGTGATGACGGCGTAGGCGCCGGAGACGCGATGCAATCCTTCGCGCGTACGGAGGATCTGCAAGGCAGGACGGATGGTGTCGGGATAGTGCTGGGTTACACCAGAGACGAGGGCGTCGGCGTCGCCCATGTGAACCATCATCGTTCCGAAGACATTGCGGTCGTTGATCAGAGTCTCAGCTTCGCGCAGGGTCACACCGCGGCGCTGGCGCAGACGGAAGAGTTCCTGAGCGTAGAGTTCGTGATGCTCCGAAGTGACCGGATCGACGATCTGCATACCCTCCAGATTCACGCCTAACTCGCGGGCGCGAGATTGAATTTTTGTCGAATCGCCGAGAAGAATGGGATGTCCAATCTTCTCTTCGACCAAGACATGGCAGGCGCGCAGGATCTTTTCGTTGTCGCCTTCGGGGAAGACGACCTGCTTGGGATTCACCTGTGCCTTATGGATCATGGTGCGGGAAACTTCGTACGCTTTGCCAAGCCGGCGCTCTAACTGAGCACGGTAGGTCTCAAGATCGACCGGCTCCTGGGCGACGCCGGAACGCATGGCGGCCTCGGCGACGGCGGAGGCTTCCCACATCAGCACGCGCGGATCGAAAGGCTTAGGGATGAGGTACTCGCGGCCGAACTGCAGACGCTGGACACCGTACGCGCGGCAGACGGAGTCGGGAACGTCTTCCTTTGCGAGATCGGCAAGAGCGTGCGTGGCGGCGAGTTTCATTTCTTCGTTAATGGCGGTGGCGCGGACGTCGAGCGCTCCCCGGAAGATGAAGGGGAATCCGAGGACGTTGTTGACCTGGTTGGGATAGTCGGAGCGTCCGGTGGCGATGATGACGTCACTGCGGCTGGCTTTGGCTTCGTCGTAGGTAATTTCGGGATCGGGATTGGCCATGGCGAAAACGATCGGGTCGGACGGCCATGGAGCGCACCATGTCGGGAGTGATCGCACCCTTCACGGAAAGTCCGGCAAATACATCGGCGCCGACCAGAGCTTCGGCCAGCGTGCGCAGCTTGGTTTCTTGCGCAAAGCGTTCTTTGTATTTGTTCATTCCCTCTTTGCGGCCGTGATAGACGACGCCTTTTGTGTCGCAGAGGAGGATGTTTTCCCGCTTCACGCCGAGGCGCACATAGTGCTCCGCACACGCAATGCCAGCAGCTCCTGCACCGTTGAAGACGACACGAACTTTACGAATATCTTTGCCAACAACCTCGAGAGCATTCAACAGAGCGGCTCCAGAGATGATGGCAGTTCCGTGCTGATCGTCGTGGAAGACCGGAATCTTCATTGTCTTGCGGAGAGCTTCTTCGATCTGGAAGCAGTCGGGAGCCTTGATGTCTTCGAGATTGATTCCGCCGAAGGTGGGTTCGAGGAGTTGGCAGAGCTTGATGATTTCTTCGGGATCGTGGCTGTTGACTTCGATGTCGAACACGTCGACATCGGCGAAGCGCTTGAAGAGGACAGCCTTGCCTTCCATCACAGGCTTACCGGCGAGGGCCCCGATATCACCAAGGCCGAGGACCGCGGTACCGTTGCTAATGACTCCCACTAGATTGCCGCGACCGGTGTATTTGTAAGCGTCGTGAGGATTCTTCTGGATTTCGAGACACGGCTCGGCTACGCCCGGGGTGTATGCCAAACTCAGGTCGCGTTGGGTGCGGCAGGGCTTGGTGGGTGTGACTTCGATTTTTCCGGGACGAGAGCCGTTGTGATAGTCAAGGGCCTGTTGCTTACTGATTAACATGGTCTCCTCCGTACTTGCGTCATGGGAAGCCGGTAGGGCAATACCTCATTCACGCTTACTCTTTGGGGCTGCGGCGCCACATGGGCACGCAGGGGTTCCAGTTATGAACATCTTTCTGGAAGTCGCGGCCCGCTTGGGTGGCGCCGACGGCACTCAATTCCTCCACTGGAGACTTCAAGAGTTCGGTGATGTAGCTCTCGATCTGCTCGCGGAGGCGGGGAGTTCTCAGGGCCTCGCGCAGTGCGGGTTGTTCGATGTGGGTGAATCCGCTGCACAGCGGACATTTGACTACATCGTCATTCACCATAGTCACCCTCGTTTTTAGGAATCGCGAAGAGGCGCCGCTCCGCGCCTGACCGCGCTTTCATTAGAGGGCGGTGATGGGTTTAGGACAGTGACAGGCATCGCGGAAGATTGTGATTGGCGTCACAGGAAGAAGGTTTGGCGAGAGCGAACATGATCTCCGGGTTTGGTTAGTGAGTTCCGCCGGCCCGCACGATCAAGTATTGTCAATGATTGAGCGCACTTGATTCCGTGATCGGCATTAGTTCTACCAAAAGTAATGGTGGAAGCGTTTACGGCGATTCCACTTCCCTGCTAACATCATCTGTTTACCAATCAGCTCTGAGTTGAATCTGATCACGCCCTCATAAATCTATGGAGGAAACATGGCAATCAAAGTAGGAATTAACGGCTTCGGACGAATCGGCCGCAACGTGCTGCGCGCTTCGCTGAAAGACCCGAACCTGGATTTCGTTGCGGTCAACGACCTCACGGATCCTAAGACGCTGGCCCACCTGTTGAAATATGACTCGGTTCTGGGCAACCTGCCAAACCAGGTGTCGGCGGGAGCGGACAGCATCACCGTCGATGGCAAAACCATCAAAGTTTTCAAAGAGAAAGGATCCGGCTGCTCTGCCTTGGGAATCTGTAGGGGCACAGGTAGTAATCGAGTCGACCGGGCGCTTTACCGATGCCAATGATGCCAAGAAGCATCTACGCGGTAGCGTGAAGAAAGTCATCATCTCGGCGCCCGCGAAGAATGAAGACGTCACGGTCGTGCTGGGCGTGAACCACGACAAGTATGACGCGGCGAAGCACCATATTATTTCGAACGCCTCGTGCACCACGAATTGCCTGGCGCCGGTGGCCAAAGTCATCCAGGACGAATTCAAGATCGTTTGCGGCACGATGACGACGATCCACTCGTATACCAACGACCAAGTGATTCTGGATTTCCCGCACAAAGATCTGCGACGCGCTCGTGCAGCCGCGATCAATATGATTCCGACCTCAACCGGTGCAGCCAAGGCGCTGAAACTGGTGATTCCGGAACTCGGCGGCAAGGTCGATGGGTTCTCGATGCGAGTACCGACGCCCAACGTTTCCGTCGTCGACTTCGTAGTCTGGGTCGAAAAGAAGACGACCAAAGATGAAGTCAATGCGGCGCTGAAGAAAGCGTCGGAATCCGGGCCTTTAAAGGGATACCTGGGCTATGAAGAGCACGAACTGGTATCGTCCGATTACAAAGGCGACCCGCGCTCTTCGATTGTGGATTCTCCCTGTACGATGGTGGTCGGCGGCAACTGCGTGAAGGTGATCTCCTGGTACGACAATGAGTGGGGATACTCTAATCGCGTGCGCGACCTGATCAACTACATCGCAGGAAAGGGCCTGTAAAAGCTGTGGAACCCACCCTAACGTCGCAAAAACCGCGACGTTAGGATGGGCCACCCGCCCGCGGACGAGGGCGTCCGCGCGATCTCACATTCAAGTTAGAGGACGACCAGCCATGTCCAAGCTTTCTATTCGTGATCTTCCGCTCAATGGCAACCGCATTTTCATGCGTGTCGACTTCAACGTTCCACTCGAAGACGGGCGCGTGATGGACGACACCCGTATCCGCGAAACCCTGCCCACGATCGAATATGCGTTGCGGCATGGGGCGCGGCTGATTCTCGCCTCGCATCTCGGACGTCCGAAAGGCAAACCAAATCCCAAGATGAGTTTGAAGCCGGTGGCCGAGCGGCTGCGCATGCTGCTCGACAAGGAACTGGCACGCGGCGAGAACGTCGGATTCTGTCCGGATTGCGTTGGGCCGGAGGCCGAAGAGGTGGCTACACAACTGGAAAAAGGCCAGACGCTGCTTCTTGAGAATCTGCGCTTTCATTCTGAAGAGGAAGCTAACGATGAAAAGTTTTCAAGGCAGTTGGCGAATCTTGCCGAGTATTACGTGAACGACGCGTTCGGCTCGGCACACAGGGCGCACGCCTCGACGGTCGGCATCACGAAGTTCATGAAGCAGTGTGCCGCCGGATTGCTGATGGAGAAAGAGCTGAAGTATCTGGGCAAAGCACTGGCGGATCCCGAAGAGCCGTTTGTAGCGATTCTGGGCGGAGCTAAGGTCAGCGACAAGATCGGCGTCATCAAAAACCTGATGCAGAAGGTGAATGTGCTCATCATCGGCGGAGGAATGGCGTACACGTTCCTCAAGGCGCAGGGTCATGAGATCGGAAAATCTCTTCTCGAAGCCGACAAGGTCGATCTCGCCAAGGAACTGCTTGCGGATGCGAAGAAGCGGAACATGAAGTTCCTATTGCCAATTGATCATGTGGTCGCAATGAAACCGGAGGCAGGAGCCGTGATTCAGCAGATTGGCGAAGGCCAGCCGATTCCGGCGGACAAGATGGCGCTCGATATTGGGCCGAAGACGATTGAGCTGTTCTCCGAGGAAATCTCCACCGCGCGCACGATCGTGTGGAACGGGCCGATGGGAGTGTTCGAGGTTCCGGGATTTTCCAAGGGCACATTCAAGATCGCCCAGGCTGTCGCAGAAAATGCGGGCGCGATTTCGATTGTAGGCGGCGGCGATTCGGTCGCGGCGGTTAAGGCCGCGAACGTGGCGGACAAGATCACTCACATCTCGACCGGCGGCGGAGCATCGCTCGAATTTCTGGAAGGGCAGAAGTTGCCGGGAGTGGAAGCGCTGACGGAAAAAAAGTGATCGACCTCAGAGTCGGTCGAGGGTCAGGTGGTCCGGCACTCCGGCAAAATACTTCTGAAGCGCTCGTTCGAAAATATTATCCTGCGAGCTTACCTGGGCGAACAGAGTCATCGACGATCTGAACTTCATGTCATCCGGAGATCCAAAGATATCTTCAACGGACCGGCCTTCCACAAGGAGGACCAATTGTGTGCATTCCTCCAGTCGGGGCCCTAAGGTCATATGCCTCAAATAGGCGTCTGCCTCTTCCCGGCTAGAGAGAGCGTATTCGATAGAGACGGGACTTCGCCCGAGGCCTCTGATTTGTGGAAAAATGAACCACATCCAATGGCCCATTTTCACGCCGGCCTTGACCTCCGAGAGCACTCGACTGAAGACAGGCGCTTGCGCGGCAACAAAGCGCTCCAGATTGTAGGGATCGATTTGCGAAGACATTGGACTTCCCGACTTCCTATTTCCTTTTCCACAGATTCACTGATAAGTCTATTTATATCGAGGCCAGCTGCCTACCAAGGTTGTTGCCTAACGAATTCATTGAAAGGTTGACTCATGCGAAAAAAAGTAATGGCCGCCAATTGGAAGATGTACAAGACGCCCGACGACACGAAAGCGTACTTCAAGGATTTCTTGCCGATGGTTGCGGGACACGACCGGGATGAGATTGTAGTGTGCCCGCCCTATACGGATGTCGCGGCGGCAGTTGAGGCGGCGCGCGGGAGTAATGTCGCAATCGGCGTGCAAAATGTTCACTGGAAAGCCGACGGCGCCTACACGGGTGAGATTTCGGCTCCGATGTTGTTGTGTCTGGGAGTAACTCACGTAATTGTCGGACATTCGGAGCGGCGGCAATACTTCGGCGAAACCGATGACACAGTGAACCTGAGGTTGAAGACGGCACTCGAAAGCGGACTTACGCCGATCTGCTGCGTGGGCGAGGTACTGGAAGAACGTGAAGCGGGATTGACTGAGGACGTGCTGCGCCGGCAGTGTGTGCGTGCATTTCATGCGATTTCCGCGAAGAAGGCCGCAAAGCTGATCGTCGCCTACGAACCGGTGTGGGCGATCGGCACGGGAAAGACTGCAACACCGGAACTGGCAGCCGAGGCGCATGCGGTCATTCGTCGCGAAGCTCAGGAAGTCTTCGGCGAGGAGTTCGCCGGACAGCTGCGCATTCTCTATGGGGGATCGGTGAAACCGGATAATGTTTCGTCTCTGATGGCACAAGAAGAGATTGACGGAGCCCTTGTGGGCGGGGCGTCACTCGATCCAAAATCGTTTGCGGCGATTGTGAAGTACTAAGAAGTAGACTTCAAACTTCCGTCTCGATATGATTTCAGGAAGTATCGCTCTATTTACGCCCGATCGCCATGACGTGCGCGCTGGCGCCGAGGATGGACGGTTCGCGTTCCACTTTTCGCACAGCTTCCAATAAACGCTCGCGCTGCGCAGGATCGGCCCACATACGGTCAAAGTCGCGCGCCAGCCACGCCGGACCTTCGATCGCGACTATCGCGAGGATCTCAAATCCTGCGGCCAGAAACTCCCGCGACAATTCCCCGGGGCGGTGGAAGAACGCGTCAGTGAAGTACAAAGGATTTCCAGTCGGATTGCGATGCTGGCCGTCTTCCAGATCCCGTGCAACGATGGGAGCGAAGGCGGGATCGTCGAAGAATCCGTGTGTCAGCGAATCGAAGAGAGATGCGAAATGACTGATGCCTGCACCCCAGAGCACTGCTCCAGGACGTAATACACGACGCGCCTCGTGCAGACAAGCAAGGCGCTGTTCCCTTTCCACCAAATGATAAAGAGGGCCTAGCAGGAGAAGCCCGTCGGCGCTGTTGTCAGCGTGCGGAAGTTTCCGAGCGTCACCGACTTCCGCCGAGGCCAGCGGATGATCCAGTTGCCTCGCAGATGCGGTTTGCGCCTGTTGAACATGCTTGGGCGAAGGATCAATCAGGTGCACGCGATATCCGAGAGCGGCGAGCCAGCAGGCGTAGGCTCCTGCGTCCCCGCCGACATCGACAATAGTGGCTGGAGCGGGGGGGAGATGGCGGAGAATTAATTCCTGTGTGCGCGCATGTTCGAGTTGAAACCAGTTTTGACGGAGACGAGACTCTTCGTCGACGTCGCCATAGAAGCAAACGATTCGCTCGATCGAATCTTCATTCGTCATGGAAGTCTGGGCCGTCCAAACCGGAACAGATTACGCACCACGAACTCGGCGGTGCGGAGGACGGTAGCCCAACTGCATAGACAGGTGGCGGGCAGCGTCTTTGAGTGCTTCGAGGATGCGCGGCATGGTTTGCGCGTTGACCTGGTGAATGGTGCCGCTCAAACCAAGACTGGCTTCGATCCCGCCGTGCTGGTTGAAGACGGGCGCTCCCACACAGCGGGCCTCGAGGTTGTTCTCTTCATCGTCCACCGCGTAGCCTTGGGTGCGAACCTTTTCGAGCTCCTTTAGGAATTTCGGAATCGTTGTGATCGTCTTGGGAGTGCGCTTCTCCATACCGCCCTCAGTCAGAATCTTTTCTAGCCGTTCTGGCGCAATGTGCGCTGTCAGCGCTTTGCCGACGCTCGTGGCATGAACGCGCATCCGGCGTCCAACCCATGTATCCATGCGAATGAAGCCCGGCGGTTCGACTTTCTCGATGTAGACCGCTTCGAGTCCGTCGAGGATCGCGAGATGACAGGTGAGGCTGGTCTTATCGACCAGGTGGCGCATGATCGGAAGTGCGATCTCCCGCACGTCGATGCCGCTAAGAGCTCCGCGGCTGAGGCTGAGAATCTTCAACCCGACGCGATACTTCCCGCTCTGCGAGTCGCGGTTGACGTAACCCTGCTTCTCCAGCGTGCGCAGGATGTAGCTGGCAGAGCTTTTGGGAATCTTCAGTCTGCGGCTGATCTCTGCGTTGCTGAGGCCGTCGGACTCGAGGGCCACGGCTTCCAGCATGCCGAGAGCGCGTTCGACGGCAACGGAAGGCGAATCGTCTTTTGAAATCAACGCCAAATCGTTATGGTAGCAAACCCCCGAGGCGGACAACAAAATGAATGTATGTTCTGCCTATTGAACAACGGCCTTGACCGCCGGATATGGCCGTCATACGATCCGCCAGTCCTGTGAATTATCGTTCAATATATTGAACACCATACGAGGCTGACTTTTTTCGATTTTGGAGCCCTTAGATGACGCCAACCACAATGGCCAGGCCGGACACCGGAACTTTGATCAACCCTGTAAGCAGCGCGCCCCGGGATTTCGATCCGAATCGAGATCTTCCCGCCGGCTTTATGGACTTCTTCCTGCCCCTGCACAGGGTGTTCACTCCACGCCAGCAGGAACTAGCAACGCAGCGCGTCGAAGCCCTGCAGCGGTCGCTGGAAGGAGAAAAACCGGCGCACCGCTTCCCTTCCGACACGGTCCGCAACGGATGGAAAATCACACTGCCGGAATGGTGCCAGGACCAACGCAATCAGATGACCGGCCCTGCAGACGACGGGGAACTCTGCGTCAAGATGCTGAACTCGGGCGCTCCGGGCGTGATGCTCGACCTGGAAGATTCGTGCGTCAACGAGTGGACGCATCACGAAACGGGAGTGGGCAACATCCTGGCGTGCTTGCACGGAGAGTTGACGTATTACGACAAGAAACGAGACCGAACAGTTTCGATCCAGCCAAGCAGCACGGTGATCTTCACGCGGCCTCGAGGCTTGCATATGAGCCAGGCGGGGCTGATGGCTGGCGAACTGACTTCCGCGTCGCTATTTGACGTGGCGCGCATTTTCTACGAGATCAATCCGGCAGAACTGAAGCATCCGCTCTGCATCTACATTCCGAAGTCGGAGTCGGCGGAAGAAGCGTTGTGGTGGCGAGATCTTTTTCGCGCCTTGGCGGAATCGCGCGGGCTGCCGCGTAACTACATCAAGTGCATGGCGCTGGTGGAGTCCCACCCGCTGGCGTTTCAGATGGAAGAGTTTACCAACCACCTGCGCGACCACATTATCGGGCTGAACCTGGGCCGCTGGGATTACATGGCGAGCCTGATTCATTTCAATCTGGACGATCCTGGATGGGTGCTGCCCGATCGCAACACGATTCCGCATAATGTCGCGTTCTTCCAGAATCTTCGCGAGTTCATTCCGGAGATTTGCCATCGTCGCGGAATACTGGCGATCGGAGGGATGACGGCGCTGTACCCGAGCCGCGAGGATGCCGAATTGAACGCCCGTGGGCTGGCTGCGTTGGAAAAAGACAAGAAGAACGAGGCCGATTGCCTCATGGATGGAGCGTGGACGGGACATCCGGACCAAAATGCGACCGCGGTAGCGCAATTTCCGTATCCCAATCAATTGTTGTCGCGGCCAAGAAGTTCGAGCCGATATCCCGACCTGCGGCCAAGACCTGAGGGCGTGGGAAGCCGCACGGTGAAAGGCACGCGGGCCGCAGTTCGTACGGTGATCCGTTACCGGCACGGCGTACTCAGCGGCCGAGGGGCAAGCCTGCTCGACGGATATATGGAAGATCTTGCCACCGATCGCATTTATCGCTTGATGATTGCGCAGCGCGTGCTGCATCGCGACCTGGTTCCAGTTGAAGACGAGAACGGAGCAGTTGTAAAACATACGCCTCAATTCATCACGCAGATGTTCGACGAAGAACTCGAGCGATTGCTGGCAGAACTGACTCCGGGTGCTGGCCTGGAAGAGGCCGAGCGCTTGAACCGCGCTCGCGAAATCAGCGAGGCGATGATCGTCAATGGAGAATTCAATCCGGTCTAAGGCGCCACGTCGCGTCAGATTGGCTTATGCGCCCTGCGCAGATTTGATCTGGTCCGAGACTTCACATCCCGATATCGAGGAAAAGTCTGCGACTTCGCGTCTTTGGTGGTTTGACGCTTTCGGCGTCAGGCCGTGGCCAACTGAGGAGTTTGGGACGCGGCCGCCGTAAAAGACCTTCCGGTGACAGAGATCAGAAGTTCCAGAAAGCGATCCACCTCTTCTTGGGTATTGAAGCGTCCCAGGCTCACGCGGATCAGGCCGCGAGCCTGCTCAGCGTCGTAGCCCATTGCTAATAAAACATTCGATGGCTGGCCGGCATGATTGGCGCTGCAAGCGCTCCCCGCGGAGACGGCTACACCTTCGCGATCCAGTACAGCGAGCAAGTTCCCGACTTCCCTTTCGTGTCCGCGTAATCCGAAACTGAAATGGCCGGGTAGACGGTGAGTGCGATGTCCAAAGACGTAGGAATGCGGAACTCTTTGACTGAGTTCATTCGCGATGTGCTCGCGGAACTGCGCCAGTCGAATGGCTTCTTCTTCCAATTCCGCTCTAGATATGGCCGCTGCTGCGCCAAATCCTACAATTCCCGCGACATTCTCCGTGGCCGAACGCAAGCCGCGTTCCTGTCCGCCTCCGAATATGATCGGTGATAACTGCACACCTTTGCGAACGTAGAGAGCGCCAATGCCCTTCGGGCCGTGCAGCTTGTGCGCCGAGAGCGATAGCAGATCAACATGCAACTGGTTCACATCGAGGGGAATCTTTCCCCCGGCTTGCACGGCGTCGGTGTGAAAGAGCACACCATGCAGTTTCGTAAGGTGAGCGAGCTCCTCGATTGGCTGGAGAGTGCCGACGACGTTGTTGGCAGCCATTACCGAGACGATGCTTACGTTTGACTGCAGAGCGCGAAGCAGGCTATTGGGGCCGACTAACCCCTCGTGGTCCACAGGAAGGTAGGTTATCTTCGTTCCACTGCTCGCGAGAAAGCGGCAGGTTTCCAGGATCGCCGCATGTTCGATGGATGTGGTAACGATGTGTCCGGGCTTCCCGATTGCGCGAACTGCACCGATGAGTGCGAGATTGTCGGCCTCGGTTCCACTGGCAGTGAAGACGATTTCGTCCGGCTCGGCGCCGATTAACGCTGCGACTTGAGCTCGGGCGGTCTCAATAGCTTCCCTCGCAACTCGGCCTTCGTGATGCAGACTCGACGGATTGCCGAAAGCACCACCAAGAAAGGGCGCCATCGCGTCGAGGACGCGCGGATCGAGTGGCGTGGTAGCGGAATGATCGAAATAGATGCGCGACATGACTTTCTCCAACGCGGCTGCGCTCGGCTCTGCGCGCCTAAAAACACGAATGCCTCATCCGGGATTTTGGGGATGAGGCAATTGCTACCGAGATCTCATGTCCCCCGCGAACCGGGCGGGAATTGGCACCAGACGATCAGGCTATTTCCTGATCCGGTTGTCGTGGCTTCTGCGGGCCCGTTACCCTCAGCCACTCTGCATGAGATACGGATTTTCGGGCATTGCTGCCCGAAGCCATAACGATAGGTGGGCAAGGCAGCCCTGTCAAGGAAGAAGGGTTCCGAAAGAAGCACTCAAACGGCGTCTGAGTCAGGACGTTAGAGCCCCACTCTCTTTGAGAGCTTGCTCAATCGCGGCCATCAGGGACGCGTTATCCGGAGGCTTCTGAAAGAATGCTGTTGCGCCGGCGGCCATAGCACGGTCCTTATTAGCACGTACTTCCCTGGCGGTGAGCACAATAATTGGAATACAGGAAAGCCTAGTATTTTTTTGAAAGCGCTCCATGACGACGAATCCGTCGCCGGCGGGCAGGCCGATGTCGAGGAGCACCAAGTCGGGAGCCTCCTTGAGTGCGGCATTCATGGCGGTCAATCCATCCGTGGCGAAGGCGGTTTCGTAGCCCGCCGCTTTGAGGCGGACGTGCAACGCTCGCCGGATGTCGCTGTCATCGTCGATGATCAGGATCTTCGGCTTATTCACTTGCTTCCTCCCTGTAGCTCATGGCATTGGATACCGCACGAGTAACTGCATTTGTTATCGCATTGATGTCGGGGCTTACGTCATCGCTCACGGGAAGCGTATTGCTGGAAACACGCGCGACGCTATGCTCCGAAAGCTCCGGGCAACGCTTGACCTGCTCTTGAATGCGCCGCACCAACACTTCGGCTCCCTGAGCGTCTGTTGCTGCGAGAATGGCGAACATTTCGCCGGTGGCGAGTCGACCGACGGGGGGCAACACCACGTCCTTGTCGGGAAGGGTGCAGCGTTGCAATAGCTCGAGGCATTTGCGATGGATCATGGCTCGTTCTTCGATGGCACCAGTATTGGGATTGGGAGTTACGCGAACGGTGATCAACGAGAACACCTTGCGGACCGATCCGTTGTCGAGCACGACAGGGGACAAGATCTGCGCCAGAGAAAAAAGAGGCAGCGTGAAGCTGAAGGCGCTCCCCTGTCCCAACCGGCTTTCCACCCAGATTTTTCCGTGGTGGCTGGAAACCAGTTCCTTGCAAATGGCCAGACCCAATCCCAAGCCCTGGCGGCCCTGGTCGATGGAGTGTGCTTCCTGATACAAACGTTCGAAAATTCGGGCCTGAGCCGATTTGCTGATTCCACAGCCGTTGTCTCTCACGGTTACGAGGGAGTACCCGGGGCTATCGGGGGCCGCGCCATAAATCACCTCGACCCAGCCCTGGGCCGGCGTGAATTTAAGCGCGTTCCCAATCAAATTCAGGAGAATCTGGAGAACGCGGTGCGGATCCGCAAAGACGAGCAGGGGCTGTCCGTTGCCGGTGGAATGCAACCGAATTGCCTTTTCCGCGGCGGTCGTGCGAAGCATCTCGATCGCTTCTTCAATTACATGTGGAAGAGCGACACAACCGCATTCGAGGTTTACCTTTCCGGCTTCAATCCGGGCAGCTTCCAACAAGTCATCAATCATTGCGCGGAGTTGATTGGCGCTTTTGAGAATGAGTTCGAGATGATCTTTTTGCTCGGTGCTGAGCGGCCCGGATAAGCCATCGAGCAGAATGGTCGTGAACTGGTGGATACAAGTTAAAGGCGAACGCAGTTCGTGGGAAACATGCGATAAGAGTTCGTCTTTGAGTTGGAGCTGGCGCTCGCGCCTCCTGATCGATTCCTCCTCAGCCCGCTTCCGCTCGCTCAAATCGGTGGCGACCATGCAGAGACCGGTTTCAGATTTCTTAAAGGCAATCGAACTGAAAGAAAGTTGCACTGCGAGACGGCTGCCGCGGCTGCGCACCAGGAAGCTGTCGACGCGAACATCGCGGTCCGAGGCCCGCCGGGCCAACTCCGGGAAGCCGGGCCTGAATTCACGGGGAAGCCGGGCGCTGAAAGACGATCCCAGAAGAGTTTCGACCGGAAGCTCAACCATTTCGGACAATCGCCGATTGCAGAACAGGATGACCCCGTCGTTGGTCAGAGTAGCCACGCCTTCGCTCATCCTTTCCGCCAGGATCCGGAAGGGCTCGTCGGGATGTTGCAACGTGAAGACACGGCTTCCATCAGGCCCATCGATGGCAAAGCCATCGACTTCGCCACAATAGATGGCATTCATTGTCGCTTCCAGATCAGACAGCCGCGTGTGTGCTCGTTCGACCTCGTCGTGTAATCGCCGTGCCGAATGTTTTTTCTTCGATCGCATATCCGTCCATTGCCGGAGAGCTCTCCGTCCTTAGGCACCTATGAGGACGACTTCTTAGGAATCAAATTGAGACCTACGAGGACGCGTTGCGTATCAGATAAGTCTCCGATGATTTTTCTCAGGGGAAGCGGCAGGCTGCGCACCAAGGTGGGTACGGCCAGAATCTGATCTCCGGCCGCCAACTGCGGGTTTTTCAATAGATCGACCACTTCGGCCCGGTACCGGCCTGGCAGGTGCTGATCGCACAATTTTTGGAGGTTGCTTACGGCAGCCTGGGATCGAGAGGTGCCGCCCGCGATATAAAGGCGGAGGTGCCACGAAGGGCCCCTAGCTTTGCGATTCTCTTTGTTTTTTCTTACGCAGGTCCGCTTCATTTGGCATGCTCCTTTTGGGCGGTTGTATCTGTCCGCATTTGTCGCATTCTAATGACTGCGACGCCTTAGCTCAGCCATTGACATTCGATGGGACTCGGTCTGCGTTGCGGGCGTAGCCCATCTCCATTCGATCCATCGTGAGTTTCTTCTCCCGCAGTTCCATCTCTTGAGCGTCGCGAATCAAGCTTCGTTCGTAAATCTCAAACTCGGAGCGCATCTTGGCAATCTGCGCCTCCAATTGATGACGTTTCTCCTCGAGTTCGGAGCTTTTACGGTCGAGTTGCGACTTGCGCTCTTGCGCTTCCGCCTGTTCCCTGGCTTCGAGCGCCACTCGCGCCGATCCAGTCACCAGACCGGAGGGCCCGACATAGATATCGAGCAACTGAATGCCGTGATCGGTGAGCACGAATTCGCGAATTTGGTTGGAGTGAGCCATGCCCCGTGACTTCAAGACAAAGAGCCCGCGATTGCGCTCGCCATTCGATTCCAGGTTGCGAAGCAGTAACCAGGAGTCCATTTGGGAAGAAACGCCCACTTCACTCAATTCCGGAGAACTATCGCCCGAAGTGAGGCTGGTAAACATCGCCGTAATCTGCTGGGACTTGAACATATCAATCAGCCGCGTCACCATCGATTTCACTTCCGTACGGCTGCCCACAGAGGCAAAGTTTGTGATCGGGTCGATCACGACCACCTCGGGATGAAAATGCATAGTCGTGTCATGAATCGTGACGAGATGCTTTTCCAGCCCAAAGGCACCGGGGCGAGCTGAATAGAAGCGCAGCAGGCCCCGCTTTATCCAACGCTGCAGGTCGATTCCGATCGATCGCATGTTGCGCAGAACTTCGTCTGTGGATTGTTCGGAGGCCATGTAGAGGGCGCGTTCCCCGCGTTGACACGCGGCATTCACGAAGTGAGCTGCGAGGCTGCTCTTTCCGGTACCTGCGCTGCCCGATACCAGGATGCTGGTGGCACGGTAAAAGCCTGTGCCACCGAGCATGGTGTCGAGGCGGGCAACGCCACTCGAAATCCTTTGAACCGGCGCCTTGTGTTCCAGTTTCAGCGAACTCAACGGAAGAACCGAAATACCCGTACGGCCAATCAAGAACGGGTATTCGTTGGTTCCGTGCATAGTTCCGCGGTACTTCGTGACGCGCAATCTGCGCACGGAATTCTGATCCTCGACACGATGGTCGAGCAGAATCACGCAGTCTGCGACGTACTCTTCGATACCGTGACGAGTGAGGGTGCCTTCGCCAGTTTCAGCGGTGACCACAGCAGTCACTCCCTTGGACTTGAGCCAGGCGAAGAGACGGCGCAACTCCGCCCGTAAGATGTTGGTGTTTGAAAATCCGGAAAACAAGGACTCGATGGTGTCGAGAACGACTCGCTTGGCCCCGATTGAGTCGATGGCGATTCCCAGTCTGATAAACAGTCCCTCCAGATCGTACTCGCCGCTTTCTTCAATCTCACCGCGCTCGACCCGTATGCAGTCGAGGATCATTTTCTTGCGAGCGCACAAGCCAGGAAGATCAAAACCCATCGATGCTACGTTTTGGCTAAGATCGCGGCCGGTTTCTTCAAACGCAAGGAAGACGCCCGGTTCCTTGAACTCGGTCGCCCCGCGGACCAGAAACTCCATTGCCATGACGGTCTTTCCGCAGCCTGCATTGCCGCACAGGAGGGTTGGCCTTCCCCGAGGCAGTCCACCAGTGGTGATCTGGTCCAAACCGCTAATGCCCGTGGGACATTTTCGAATTCCGCTCTCGGTTGGGTCCTTTACTTTTCGGATTGACATTGATGACTCTCCGGAAATCGAAGCGCGACCGCAAACTTCCCGCGCGAAGGGAGGAACTGTTCTGAGTAGGCGATCTCCGCTGAATGAGCGTTAAGAAATGATCGACAGTCGCGCATACTTTGCGATTTTCTAAGCGAATCCTAAGACATCGCCGCGCTACGAAAATGCCAGAGCAACCCCGGTTCCAATATGTCGGCGCTGGTCCAACCGATGTGCGATGAGGATGGCGGAGTCGATCGGATTCGGGAATTATCCGCGAGGATGAACAATCGGGACGTGATGTGCGGATGAAGGCCTGGGCGTTGCAGAGTCCAGCCACAGCCGTTGCAGTACAGCGCCGGACACGATAACATTAAGGGGTCAAAGGGTTAGGCGCAACCGAGGATCGATAAAAGCGGCGTTCCAGGTTTTCTGAAACTAGAATTCTCGGGCATTTGTCTACAAGCGTTTTCTGAGAGCGGAAGTGGTGGAACTGGCAGACACACCATCTTGAGGGGGTGGCGCCGAAAGGCGTGGGGGTTCAAATCCCCCCTTCCGCACCATGATTTTGCCCCGTTTGGGGAGCCATAAAAGCTTAGGATTGTCAGGAAAAGCCCACAATGCTGATTTATTTCGTCACCGCCATCCATCTTATCGTCTGTTTCTTCATCATCATTGTCGTGTTGTTGCAGAGCGGCACGAGCGGTGACATCTCTGCCGCATTTGGCGGACAAGGCAGCCAGACGGCATTCGGTCCGCGCGGAGCGGCGAGCGCACTTTCCAAGGCGACGACGTGGTCGGCGGTGGCGTTCATGCTCACCTCCATTACGTTGTCGGTTTATGCCAGCAAGCGAAGCGGGCCGACGTCAGTTCTGCAAGGCGTTAAGTCGCAACCGGTGAAGACGCAGCCGGCCGCACCGGCTCAGGCGCCGTCTGTTCCACCCGCACAAAAGAAATAGCCACATCCTCACGATGAGGGCATCCGTAAGACCCTCTAGCCGTAAGTTCGCTTTCGCGTGCGGCGGACGCCGATTTACAGCATCCCCTGTAATTGAATTTGAAGGACGGAGGATGTACCATCCGTCTTAGACGCTTTTATTAAGGGAGGGAATTGTTATGTCGGATCGTGACGGCAATAGTTTTGTATGGTTTTTGGCCGGACTTGGCCTCGGAGCACTGGCGGGAGTGTTGTATGCGCCGCGGTCGGGCAGCGAGACACGGGAAGTTTTGCGGGCACGCGCCGAAGAAGGCCGTGAGTACATGCGCAGCCGGGCTCGGGAAGTAAAAGATCAGGCATCGCAGTGGGCAGACCGGAGCAAAGACGTCGTCAATCAACAGAAGGAGCAGTTCCGCGCAGCTTATGAAGCGGGACGGCAAGCCTATCAGGAAGCTACCACGCAGACAGGAACTCCTAAATAAGCTGCGCCGCGCCGGCATTCTGCGAACGCGCTCGACGGAGCCGGAGGAACGCTATGGACAAGATGGACATATTCGTCGCGTTGACAGGGTTTGCGGTGCTATTGCAGGCTGGCGTCCTCTTGGCGATGTATATCGCTATGCGCAAGAGCGGGGAGCGCGTGGAAACTCTGGTGGCGGAACTTAAGACTAAGCTGCTGCCGACGGTGGAGCAGGCACAGGAGATGCTCACCGTCATGCGCCCCAAGCTCGAAGTCATCGCTGACAATCTTGAGGATGCGACGACTGTCTTACGCTCTCAAGTGCAGCGCGTGGATGCGACCGTTACGGATGTTGTGGATCGCGCGCGTTTGCAAGTGATACGGGCTGACGAGCTTTTCAGTCGGACGTTGGACCGCGTGGAGCAAACCTCGGAGATGGTGCAGAGGACGGTCGTTTCGCCGGTTCGCCAACTCTCCGGGATCATGCAGGGGATCACGGTTGGACTGGAATTCCTTTTCGCCGGTCGGGGTCGCAAGAATGGAGCAAGGCGGGAGGAACGTCGTCCCGTGCCGCAGGATGAGATGTTCATTTAGCCGTTGACCGAGCTAATGTTCTCGAATTCTGGTTGCGGCGCAATTCTTTTCGAGTTCCCTGGCAAACATCAACTTCTATGTTTCATTCCTCCCTTGCCCGTCCCAATCGTGGCTTGACAAGCGTTTTCGTTAGCCTAATTGGGCTTCTTCTTGTCTCAGTGCTTTGTGCGCAGGAGAAGATCGCCTGGAACGATCAAGAAAAGCCGATCGTCGCGCAGATCAATGGGCTGCGAAAGCTCGACGACGCCACACGCGCGCGCGCCACCAAAGACCTTGCCCTTGAGATTCGCAACCTGCTTGCGGGGCCGCACAAATTGGGGCTTGCCGGCGGTTTGGCGAATCTGGCGACGGAAGGCGATTTCGGGCGCGACACCTTGCAGGAAGTCACCACGACACTCGCAACCGCACTGCGAGAATATCCACCCGTAGCGAAGCCGGATGGTCCGAACCATCACTACATGGAACTTGCCAATCTCGTGCGCTACGAGCACATGAAGACCGACTGCAGCGATCCGCAGTTTATGGACGCCCTGGCCAGACTGGCGGCAGCAGATTCGGCCCGGCAGAGTGCAGACTTCACCCTCAAGGATTTGGAGGGCGAGAGCTGGCATCTGCAGGAGTTGCACGGGAAAGTGGTGCTGCTGAACTTCTGGGCAACGTGGTGCCCGCCATGCCGGAAAGAGATGCCCGACTTGCAGGCACTCTACGAGAAATACCAGGGACAAGGCTTCATCGTGTTGTCGATTTCCGATGAAGAAGCTGCGAAAGTAACGCCATTTATCCAGCAGAACCACATCACTTATCCTGTGATGCTCGACCCAGGTCGCAAAGTGAATGATCTATTCCACGTGGATGGTATTCCAAAGAGCTTCGTGTATGACCGCGACGGGAGCCTGGTGGCTCAGTCGATTGACATGCGCACCCGGCGACAGTTTGAGGAGATGCTGGCGCAGGCAGGATTGAAGTAATCGGCTTTCTTGATTCGTTTTCTGATCCGCGCTGGATTCTTTCCTTCACCTGAAAACGGCTGCGCTCATGACACCCATGCTGAGGGGGGATCTCTAAGCATTCCTGGCTATCAGTTCTGGTAGCGTGGATTCCAGTTCCTTCAAGTCCTGCGCGACTTCTCGCAAATTGAATACCAACGCCCAGAAGGGCAACATACGATCGAGCGCGAACGGAGCGGTTGCGCGCTGCTCGCGAAGCTTCGCCAGATCGGCGTCCAGAGCCCGGACAGCAGCCTCGAGATCGGTTGATCTAACTCCCATGTCACGATTTCGAATCGCTTGCGCCAGTGCCGAAAAATGCTCCGCGGTCCGATCTGCGAGAAGCGGCATCGATGCAACCATTCCGGGTGACGCCTGCGCGTGCACGTAGAGGGAGCTATCTTCGGCCATGGCTGTGAGGCGGCGCCGGATCTGATCCGCGAGCTCGACAACACGCTGATAGGCACTCTGATTGAAGCGTTGAAAGCTCAGCTCGCTACGAGCTTCGTCCATTTGCTGGGTGATGCCGCGGCGAAGCTCATGGAGGCGTCGGTCAAGATCCCGAACCTGCTGCTCGTTGTCGATGCCTTGCAGGGCGGCTGCGGTGACGGCGCGGTAGAGAGCGCCAGCGCCGTCGAGAATGTTGGCGATTTTCTGCCTCAACACTTCGCGAGCACGGACCGGCCAAAGCAGCGATCCGACGCCGAACGCGATTACAGCACCCATGATGGTGTAAAGGACGCGAAGCCACGCCATATGCCAAGGCTCACCGAGACCGCCAAAAACCAGAATGAGAGCAGCGGTGAATCCGGCGGCCGTGAAGGCCGGATGAATCGCTGTGAGATAACCGAAGAAGCTGGCAAGCAGAAACAGTACGAGACCGGCACCGACAGGCCCCTTGCCGAGTAGAGGGATGAGAAGTGCGGCGGCGATCGCACCGCAAGTGGATCCGATCGTACGGTACAGCGCGGCCTTCCATGAGGCTCCGAGATTAGCTTGTGTCACAACCAGCGCGGCGAAGACCGCCCAGTAGCCTTGGTGCAAATGCCAACCCGCGTAAATGGCGTAGGCGATGGTGCCGGCGAGTCCGGTCTTGATTCCCTGCTTGAGCGAAGCGGACTCGCGATTCCAGAAAGACGGAGTCGCGGAAAAAGAAGGTTGAAGCAGGGGCAGCGGAAGATTTGCAGACGCCATGCGGGAATTATATTTGGAAGGTCCAAACTCGCGGCGCGACAGACGAATGCCGTCAGAGTTGACGACCGCTGCCTGCTCGGTTCAGCCAGAGTTGCCAAATCTCAGCCGCGATCGTCCGGTAATGTTCCTGTGGGCCTGCGGTGCTGACCGCGAACCACCGGACAAATTCCTCGTGCACCACCCGCAGCGCATCCCCAGCAGATTTACAAGTTTTCAGACGTGGCAGGATCGTGCCTGCCTCGGGATCGTATTCGTCCTGGTTTTCGTTGTCGAACGCGATGCCAATCGGATCCACGTGAAATAAAAGACTCGTGAGTGCATTGAACAGCTCGCCGTACCCCGCTTTGAGCTGACGGCGCTCTTGAAGAATCTGTTCGCGAGTTCTTGTCATGATCGGCCAAGCGGACGCTAAACGATCCAGCCGCCGCCGACCACGACGTCTCCTTCGTAGAAGACGGCGGCTTGGCCCGGAGTGATGGCGCGCTGGGGAGCGTCAAATGTGGCGAGGATTTCGTCTTCGCCTGCGCGCTCGATCACGGCTGCTGCGGGCTCGTGACGGTGGCGAATCTTTACCGTAACGCGCATCGGCTCTCGCAGCTCCTCGACGGAGATCAAATTCACGCGGCGGGTGCGCAGGGTGCGCGAGTACAGATGCTCGTCGCTGCCGACCACGACTTGCTTGTCGGCGCCGCTGATCTGAATGACGTAGAGCGGTGACCCGGTGGCGACGCCCAATCCCTTGCGTTGGCCAACGGTGAAGTTGTGAATGCCGCTGTGCTCGCCAATGACCGCTCCGTCTGTCGTGACGAGTTCCCCTGCCGTATCGGGCAAAGACTCGCTCTGCTCGGCGAGGTACGCATCAATGAAGCGCTTGTAGTCGCCGCCCGGGACAAAGCAAATTTCCTGCGAGTCGGGCTTCTCAGCCAACGCGAGACCGTGCCGGCGCGCGAGTTCGCGGACTTCGGGCTTGGTCATATCGCCGAGAGGAAATAATGTGCGGCCGAGCTGATCCTGTGTCAGGCCAAAGAGAAAATACGTCTGGTCCTTGCTGCGGTCAGCAGGGCGCTTGAGGAGCCAGCGTCCGCTGGCGTCGTCGTAGTTGACGCGGGCATAATGGCCCGTTGCCACGCGCTCGGCTCCAATCTGCCGCGCAACAACCAGAAGCTGATCGAACTTCAAGTGATTATTGCAAAGGCTGCACGGGATCGGCGTGCGTCCAGAAAGATACTCGGCAACAAACGGGCGAACCACCTCGCGCTCGAAGCGCTCCTCGTGATTGACGACGTAATACGGGATTCCGATCTGCTGGGCGACGCGGCGTGCGTCGTAGACATCGTCGAGCGAGCAGCATCGCCCAGTGACTTGCTCGGGCATGCCCTCGCGTCCGGCGAGACGGCGCTGATTCCACAGCTGCATAGTCAGGCCGATGAGGTTATGACCTTCGGCACGGAGCATGGCAGCGACGGTGGAAGAATCCACACCGCCCGACATAGCTACGGCGATGGTGTCGTTAGCCAGCTTTTAGCTCCTTGTAACGGACTTTTAAGTCCCGTCCCGGTTTAACCCGGGTGATGATGGAAGTAAATGAACACAGCGTGAGTAATGAAACCGGCGGTAAACCAGAGTCCTGCTTCCAAAAGTTTCTTGAATCGAGGCGTCATAATTGGATCGTTCCGTTAATAATCGGCGTCGCCGGCATCCCACTTCTTCTGAATTGAAATTCGAGTCAACAAAACTTTAAGAACTGACCGTTGCCTTGCGATACGTCGGGGACAACTCCCGCAAGCGGGCAACCGTTTCCGGGAACCAGCGCCAGGGCGAAATCGATATCGTCATCGGTCGTCTGCTTGCCCAAGCTGAACCGAATACTCGACTTGGCCTGATTCGAGCCGCAGGCCCATGGCAATCAGTACATGCGACGGCTCAATCGCTCCTGACGAGCAGGCCGCGCCCGTGGATACGGCCAATCCCTTTAGATCGAGGGCAATCACCAACGATTCACCTTCGATGTGATCGAAGCGAATATTCGTGGTATTGGGGACGCGGGCAGCACCTTCGCCATTGACGCTTGCATCTTCGATTTGGGCGAGAATTCCCTGCTGCAGGCGGTCGCGCAGTGCGGACATTTTCGCGTCGTCGCCGCGGTCGAGACCGTGCTTTGCGATTCGCGCCGCTTTGCCCAAGGCCACGATTCCCGGAACATTTTCCGTTCCAGCGCGACGGGATCGCTCGTGGCGCCCACCGAAGAGCATCGGACGCAGTTTGGCTCCCTTCTTCACGTAAAGCGCGCCCACACCTTGCGGCGCGTGAATCTTATGGCCGGACATCGTCAGCGCGTGACAGCCGATCCGCTTCACGTCGATGGCAATTTTTGCGGCGGCCTGCACAGCGTCGGTATGGAAATAGACGCTTGCCTCGGCGGCTATCCTTCCAATTTCATCGAGAGGCTGCAGAACTCCGGTCTCGTTGTTGGCCATCATGATCGAAATCAGCTTCGTGTTCGACTTCAGAGCGCGCCGCACGTCAGAGGGATGAATCAGACCTCGGCCATCCACGGGCAGGATCGTTACTTCGCAGCCCAAGTCCTCGAGATGCTTGCAGGCATGCAACACCGCGTGATGTTCGATGCTGGAGGTGATCACGTGATCGCCGGCGTCGACGAGTCCGGAAATCGCGAGATTGTCACTTTCGGTTCCGCCGCCGGTGAAGACGATCTCCGAGGCGTTGCAGCCAAGCAGCATCGCCACTGATTCACGGGCATCCTCGACGGCTGCCCGCGTTTCCTGTCCATGGTGATGGATGGATGAGGCATTGCCGAAATGCTCCCCAAAATAGGGGCGCATGGCCTCGAACACCTCGGGCAAAACAGGCGTGGTGGCGTTGTTGTCGAGGTAAATGCGCTGCATACAGAACCCAGCCTCTATTTTACGCTGAGGGGGGCGGATTTAACCTTGGCTCTTCTCTACCGGGCGGCTTCGCCTTGCTGGGACGGCCGAGGTTGCCGTTGTCGCATGCGGCTACTGACGTTGGTCGATGGCTACGTAGTGATTCGGATATTCTGGGCCGAGGTATTCGGCGCGGGGACGGATCAGGCGATTATCGTCGAGCTGCTCAATCACATGCGCGGCCCAGCCGCTGACGCGGGAGACCGCGAAGATGGGGGTGAACAGATCCACATCGATTCCCAGCGTGTGATAGGTCGATGCCGAGTAGAAATCCACGTTAGCGTTCAGCTTTTTGTCCGCCTTCACGAATTCTTCGATCTTGTGGGAAATCTCGAACCACTTTGCTTGTCCGCTGGAGTTACCAAGATCGCGCGACATGACGCGCAGATGCGTCGCCCTCGGATCTTCCGTGTGATACACGCGGTGACCGAAGCCTGGAACCTTCTTCTTCTGGGCGAGCATCCCCTTCACGTAGTCTACGGGATCGGCACCCGAGGCGTCGATGGCTTCGAGTATGTGGAATACGGCTTCGTTGGCTCCGCCGTGCAGAGGTCCTTTCAGCGCTCCAATCGCCGAAGTTATCGCCGAGTGCATATCTGACAAAGTTGCAGCCGTGACACGCGCTGCGAACGTGGAAGCGTTGAGTTCGTGATCCGCGTGAAGGATGAGTGCGATATCGAGAGCGCGCTCGGCCGTTGCCGAGGGGTGCTTGCCATTCAGCATCAGCAGGAAATTTGCCGCATGAGAAAGCTGGCGGTCCGGCTCAACGACCGGCTGTCCTTTCCGAATCCGGTCATACGCCGCGACGATCATGGCGATTTGCGAAGTCAGCCGGATAGCCTTGTCCACGTTGGCTTTGCGATCGTTGCTCTTTTCCTCGGGATCATAGAACGACAACGCGGAGACTGCAGTGCGGAGAACGTCCATGGGCAGGGCGTGCCGTGGAGCGTTGCGCAGCAGGGTGATGATCGAGGCGTCGAGCTTGCGTTCTTCAGCCAAGCGCTCGTGAAGTTCGCGCAACTCGCGGCGCGTGGGCAGCTTGCCGAACCAGAGCAGGTAGCAGGTTTCTTCGAAATTCGAGTGGTCGGCTAGTTCGTGGATATCGATGCCACGATAGGCCAGGACGCCGCGATCCCCGTCGATGTAGCAGATCTTGGAATTGGTGGCAACGACGCCTTCAAGTCCCTTCGGCGCATGAGTTGTGGTCACGCTGGGCATTCGCCTCTCGGTTCGCTCCAGGATTTGGTGTTGCTGGACCACGCGAGGAGGGACGCGGGGAGTGCAACCTTTTTTTATACCTGAAACGGGGCAAGTTTCCAAACCGGCTTTGTCATCCTTTCTTTGACCGGCGTATATTGGTGGGTTTGCTACACCGCCTTGCGCGGCCTGATGCGAGTTCGCGCTATTTTTCCTCCTGGAGGATCCACCCAGAATGAAACGCTGCCTCTCGGCTCTTCTTGCGATTGTATTTCTTAGCTTCTTCCCTGGCCACAGCCGATGAGGGTATGTGGCTCTACAACGCACCGCCCAAGGACAAAATCAAGGCCAAATATGGCTTCGAACTGACGCGAGCGTGGCTCGACCACGTACGCTTATCGTCAGTCCGGTTCAATAACGGTGGCTCCGGGTCGTTCGTCTCGGCGGACGGGTTGACATTTACCAATCACCACGTCGGTGCGGCTTGCGTTCAGCAACTTTCAACTGAGGGTCACGATTACATCAAGACCGGTTTCTATGCTAAAACCCAGGCGGAGGAAGCCAAATGCCCCGCCCTGGAACTGAATCAATTGGTGGGCATTGAAGACGTGACCGACAAAGTGAACGCGGGCGTAAAGTCCGGCATGTCCGCGGCTGATGCCGGGCAGGCACAGCGCGCGGCAATGTCCCAGGTGGAAAAAGACTGTTCCACGTCTACGGGGCTGCGTTGCGATGTAGTGACCTTCTACTCTGGACAGGTTTACAACCTCTACAAGTACAAGAAGTATACGGATGTCCGCCTGGTGTTTGCGCCCGAATTCGACATCGCATTCTTTGGCGGCGATCCCGACAACTTCACGTATCCGCGCTACGATCTCGACATCACGTTCTTCCGGGTCTATGAGAACGACAAGCCAGCTCATCTCGACAATTATCTGAAGTGGTCGGCGACCGGCGTAAAAGATGGCGACTTGATTTTTGTTTCCGGACATCCGGGCAGCACGGGACGCATGCTTACCATGGCACAGTTGGGTTTCCTGCGCGACGTGCAATATCCGGCAGCCCTGAAACTGTTTGCACGGCGCATAGCTTTACTCCAGGACTTCAGCAAACAGTCGGAAGAGAATGCGCGTATCGCCAAGGAGGATATCTTCGGACTGCAGAACTCGCAGAAAGCGATCACCGGTTATGAATCTGGGTTGGTCGACAAAGCGATCATGGACAAGAAGGCAGCGGACGAAAGCGCACTCCGCGCCTCGTTCAAGGCCGATCCGAAGAATGCCGGTGCTTCTGATCCATGGGAGGAGATCGCTCAAGCGATTAAGGTGCAACAGGCGATTTATCCGAACCTGACTTATCTGGAGCGCTTGCGCGGATTCTCGGGTCGATTGGCGCAGATTGCTCGCGTGCTCGTACGGGCGGCGGAGGAGAAACCTAAACCCAATCAGGACCGGATGCGCGAGTTCCGAGACTCTGCCCTGCCGTCGCTTGAGCAGCAGCTTTTCTCGACGGCGCCGATCTACAAGAATCTCGATAGCGTGCTCCTGGCAGACTCTCTTGCGGAAATGCAGGATGCATTGGGAAAAGAAAATCCGGACGTACAAAAAGTATTGCAGGGCAAGCCACCCGCAGATGCGGCTAAGGACTTCATCAGCAACACAAAGCTTGAAGACGTCGCCGTACGCAAACAGCTGTATGAAGGTGGGAAGGCCGCGATTGATGCCAGCACTGATCCGCTGATCGTTGCGATGCGTGCGATCGACCCCGATGCCCGGGCAGCCCGCAAGGAATTCGACGATAAGGTGGATTCCGTCGTTCGTCGCGATGGGACCATCATCGCCAAAGCGCGCTTCGCGCAAAGCGGATTCGCGCAACCGCCTGATGCGACTTTTACGCTTCGTCTCAGCTATGGCGCGGTGAAGGGATATCAGGAGAACGGGAAAGCTATTCCGTTCGATACCAATATCGGCGGGGCTTACCAGCACGCCGCAGAACATGGCGACAAGCCTCCTTACAATCTGCCGGAGAGCTGGATGAAGTCCAAGCCGAAGCTCGACCTGAAGACGCCGCTGAACTTTGTGTCGACTGCGGACATCATCGGGGGAAATTCCGGATCACCCACCGTCAACAAAAAGGGCGAGGTGGTGGGCATCATTTTCGACGGAAATATCGAGTCGCTTCCGTGGAACTTTGCCTATAGCGACGCCCAAGGCAGAGCCGTGTCCGTAGATTCGCGCGGGATTCAGGAGGCGCTGCGCAAGATCTACGGCGCTGGCGCACTAGCTGACGAACTCATGGGAACCAAGGCCGAAGGAGCAAAGGCAGGAAAGTAGCTGACCGAACGTTCAAGCCAATATGATAGAGGCCCGCAACTTCAGCGGGCTTTTGTTTCGCGCAAAAGGCCATAGCGGTGGACTCGTTTTCGATGTTTTTACAATTTCGCAATCGCCGGATGTTATGATGTCCGCCATTTTGTTGGAGGAAATCAGAATGGGACAGCCGGTCGTTCACTTCGAAATTGGATGTCGCGATATTAGCAAGACGGCGAATTTCTTTTCCAGCTTGTTTGGCTGGGAGACCCAAGCGATGGGCCCGGCCGCAATGATCAACACCGGCGCGAGCAGCGGAATTCAGGGGCACATCAGTTCCCTAGGCCATGAGCCGCACAACTACACAACGTTTTATGTGCAGGTGGACGATGTGCAGGCCTATCTCGACAAAGCGGCGGCTCTCGGGGGCAAGACCGTTGTCCCGCCGGTAGAAATTCCGACTGGGACGTTTGCGTGGTTCTCAGATCTCGAAGGAAATACGATCGGGCTTTGGAAGCCGAAATAGCGTGGTCATGCAGGCCAGAGGGTGAGCGCGGTCTTGCTTAGAATCTGCTGCTGAACCGCTTCCGTCAGAGGAAGCGCGCGAAATTCGTCGAGGTTCTTCTTGATATCAGGCACGCCCGGGCCCGGCCAGTCGGTACCGAAGAGCGTCTTGTGCGCGATTTCGTCGAGACGGGGGAAATACTTAAGCAGTGTCTTGGGCGGGATGCCGCTGATGTCTAGATGAACATTTGGATGGCGGCGGACGAGGAAGAACGCAGTCTGCATCCAGAGCGGGCGTCCACCATGAGCCAGCAAGATTTTCAGCTTGGGGAAATCGACCGCAACGTCATCGACATAGATAGGATCCCCGTACTTGTTGCGAGCGCCCGGAAAAATCGACGTGCCGGTGTGGAACATGACCGGTACGCCATTGGCTTCTGCCGCGCGATAAATGATTTCCAATTCCTTCGCGCCACTGAGGTAGTCGTTGGGAAAGAGCAACTGGTGCGGCGGATGGATCTTGATCATCTGGATCCCAAGCCGCAAAATCTGCTCGACATCGGCAAGGACATTCGTCGTATGCCTGGGGTGCAGACTTCCACAGGATAAGAGCCGCTTCGGATCTTCTTTCACATAGTCGGCAACAAACTGGTTCACGCCGCTGGTGAATCCAATCACTTCTGGCGCGACGTAGTTGATCAGCATCGCGCGGTCGATGCCGCTTGCGTCCATGAATTTGAGGAAGGCCTTGGGTGAGCGGCAGAATTCTTCGATCTGGGCGAAGTTCGCCCGCTTCTTCTTCATCAACTCCAGCGCATGAGGCTTAAACATCTCCATCGGCTGGATATGAATGTGGCAGTCAGTGATCATTCTCAGTCAGTGAGTCAGTTGGCCCGTTCCCGGTTAGAAGCAGCAGAATAACAGACGACTCAGTTGTTCCATGCAGCAAGGACGGCTCGCTTGGTGAATACGCGGATCATTTCCCGGCGGTACTCAGGCGTAAGTGCGGAAGTGGTCAGAGGCTTGGCAGTTCTCGCGGCAAGATCACCGATCGCCTCGGCGAGGGCTTCGTCCAATGCCTTCCCTGCCAATAGATCTGATGCTCCCCTCACCAACAGTGGCGCCGGATTGACCGCGGTGATGCCGATCCGCGCGTCGACGACATGGTCGTTCGATCTCTTCATGACGACGGCAACCCCGGCCAGGGGATAGTCGATCGATCCACGAACGCGCAGTTTGCGATAAACGCCCCTGTAGTCCGCCGAAGATGCGGGTAAAAATACCCGAGTGACTAGTTCGTTCGGCTGCAGGTTGCGGTAGCTATCGCCGAGTCCTGTGTAGAAATCGGCTAATGAAACGCGACGGCTTCCCGTGGCGCCGGCGATCTCGATTTCGGCATTCAGGCATAACAGCGCCGGAGGGGTGTCTCCGGAAAAGGTGGCCCAGCATTTCGTTCCACCGGGGGCCACGTGGCAGAGATCGCCATCTTTCTTGATGCAGAATCCGCAGCCCTTGCGCCATGTCAACGACTGGTTGTACCAGAGACAACGTGTATCGAGGCAGATGTTGCCTCCGATCGTTCCCATGTTGCGCAGCACGGGCGAGGCAACGGTCGTGGCAGCCTCGGTGAGCACTGGATAGTGCTGGCGGAGGAATTGTGAACGCTCAATCTCGCGAAGCGAGGTTAATGCTCCGATTTCAACGCCGCCGTCTTTCACCGGTTTGATCCCACGGAGCCCCGTCATCGCTCGCAGGTCGAGCACATATTCCGGCTCAAAGAGTTTTTGCCGCATCGAGGGAATCAAGTCGGTGCCGCCTGCAAGCAGTCGCACGTTGCCGGCATGCTTAGCGAGATATTCCAACGAGTCTTCGACTGAGCGAGGGCGCAGCAATTTGAATTGCGGGAGACTCAATCTGCACCTCCGGCCGCAGTAGGCGCTTCGCGCCGGGCTGGATCGAGCGCATGACGCTCCGGGCCTTTACCCTTGAACCACAGCGAGCCGCCATGCTCACGGAATCGAGCGGGCTGGGTCGGATCAACTCCTTCGGTGAGATTGAGGCTCTTCGCGCTTCTCTTCGCGCGCATTGCGGCCAAAACTCTTTCCGGAGTAAATGGAGACTCGTGCAAACGCACGCCGACCGCATCGTAGATTGCGTTGGCGATGGCCGGAATCGTTGCGGCCAGCGAGCCTTCACTGCATTCTTTTGCTCCAAACGGGCCTTCGGGATCGATGCTCTCCACGATGATCGGCTCGACTTCCGGCGATTCGACCGACGATGGACTCCGATACTCGAGCAGACCAGGGTTCATCAGCATGCCGTCTTTCCAGACCATCTCCTCGGTAAGCGCCTGCCCCATGCCCATCCAGACGGATCCGATGATCTGCCCTTCAACCGAAACCGGATTCAGAGCGCGTCCGCAATCGTGCGCGGCCCAGACTTTGTGGACGGTGACTTCGCCCGTCTCTTCGTCCACGCTGACTTCGGCCACCTGCGCGGAGTAGGAATATGCGGGCGAAGGACCTACGCCGGCGCCCTTGTGCTTGCCGCCTCGGGCTTCCTGTGGAGGAGCATAAGAACCTGTGCCCGTGAGCGCTCCATGAAAGTCGATGGCCGCAACCACTGCCTCTTCGAATGTCATTGAATCTTTCGGGCCTTCGTCTTTTCGCTTCTGTTGCAGAGAACCGCGAAGAATCTGGCCTTCCACGCGCCCGCTGACAGAAGGTTCTTGCGAGGGCCCCGAACTCCTGGCTGCCAACTCTTCCGGTAATCCGGCAGCATCGTCTTTCCGAACAACACGATCTTCATGGAACACGAGATCGCTCGGACCACACGCCATCTTCTTGGCGGCTGCGGCGGCAATCCGCTTCTTCACGTCTTCTGCCGCGCGCAGCGTCGCATTCCCCGCCATGAAGGTTACTCGGCTCGAGTAAGAACCGATGTCGATCGGCGTCAAATCCGTATCGGCCGCGATCACGCGTACTCGAGAGAGTGAACATCCGAGAGTTTCCGCAGCGATCTGCGCAGTCATCGTGTCGGAACCCTGGCCGATTTCCGACGCGCCGGTGTATACCACCACGCCGCCATCGCGATCGATCTTGATGTTCACGGTCGAATGCGGCATGTCGGAACGGATGATCGAATTCGCAGCTCCACTGACATAGTGACTGCAGGCAATACCGAGACCCCGCCCCTTGGACAGATTGCCCTTGCGTTGCTTCCATCCGGAACGCTCAACTGTCTTCTGGATGCATTCGGGAAGGCCGTAACTTTGGACGCGCAGCCCGTTAACCGTGATGCAGGGCGGCCGAAGCAGATTCCTCTGACGAATCTCGGCCGGGTCCATTCCGATCTGTGCCGCGAGCTCATCGAGTTGCGACTCGAAAGCAAAACGGACATTCACCGTCCCGTGGCCGCGCATGGCGCCGCATGCCGGCTTGTTCGTCAGAACGCGATAGCCGTCGTATTGAATGTTCGGGATGTCATAGAGCGCGCCGAGCAGTGCACCGGAATACAGAATTGTGACCACGCCGTAGGAGCAGTAAGCACCGCCGTCTTGCACAACGCGAGCCTTCACAGCGCTGATGCGGCCGTCTTTCTTGACGCCGGTTTTTAGGTCGATGATCGTTCGCGGACGTCCGCGATGCGCCCAGAAAACTTCTTCACGCGTGTACGTGATCTTGACCGGAGCCTGCGCCTTTCGTGCAGCTACCGCAGCGATGATCTCCAATGGGATAACTTCGCTCTTGCCTCCGAAGCCGCCGCCGACCAAGGGCTTGATCACGCGGATCTGTTGCATGGGCATTTCCAGAACAAGAGACAACTTATGCTGCAGGTAATACGGAACCTGGGTGGACGACCAGACGGTCAGGCGACCGGGCTTGCCAGTGTGCGGATCGACCTCGAAGGAAGCCAGCGTGGAGTGCGGTTCCATCGCGGCGTGCGTCACTTCGTTGGCAATGAATCGCGCTTCGAGCACTTCGTCCGCTTCAGCGAAACCCTTGTCGGGATCTCCGAAGACGTGGTGGTAATCCTTCTCAAGATTGTTCGGTTTGTTATCGTGGATCAGGTCGGACTGCGCCTTCATCGATTCTTCCGGATCGAAGTAGGCAGGAAGGACTTCGTATTCCACATCGATCAGTTCGAGCGCTTTCTCCGCGATTGCCTCGGAGGTCGCGACGACGCAGGCCACGTTGTCTCCGACGTAGCGCACTTTGTCGAGCGCCAGCGCGTGCTCGTCATGGCCCACAGGAAGGATGCCATAAGGGTTCGGAGCGTCTTTACCAATCACAACAGCGACAACGCCGTCGATCTTTCCGGCGCGCGTTGTATCGATTCGCTTGATGCGAGCGTGAGGATAGGGTGAATGCAAAATCTTGCCAACCAGCATGCCGGGGACGCTGAGGTCGTCAGTGTATTTGCCGGCGCCGGTGGTCTTCTCAGCCGCATCGACCATAGCGGTGGGCTTGCCGATGATGGAGAAATTGTTATTCACTTCGCGACCGCTAGCCCTTCTCGCTCTGCCTTAACCGCCGACCGGATCGCCCGATACATCTGGCTGTATCCAGTGCAGCGGCAGAGATTACTGCTCAACGCCGAACGGACGTCCGCCTCGGATGGATCGGGATTCTCCGCAAGCAGCGACTTCACGGTCATAATGAAGCCGGGCGTGCAGTATCCGCATTGCGCCCCGCCCCAGTCGCCGTAGGCTTTCTGAATCGCAGCCAGGCTGCCGTGCTCGCTGACGCCTTCGATGGTGGTGATCTCCTGCCCTTCACAACTCGCGGCGAGCAGCGTGCAGGCCATCATGGCAATGCCGTCGACCAGCACCGTGCAGGCTCCGCAGGACGAATCGTCGCAACCCCGTTTGGAGCCGGTCAGGTCCAAGTCCTGGCGCAGAACGTCGAGCAGTAAGGCGCTCGGTTCGATGGCCAGTTCGTGCGACCGGCCATTCACGCGAAGTTCGATGAGTTCTTTTTTCATTGCAGCTTTCAGCTCTCAGCCTTCAGCTAGCCCGCTTCCACCGAAAGCTAGCAGCGAATGGCTTAGAGATTTTTCAATACATCGGAACTTTCGGATCTACCGCTCTGGACCAGGCATCGATGCCGCCGCGCATAGACTGCACATTCTCAAATCCTTGCTGCCGCAGCCACACCGTCACGTTCATCGAGCGGACGCCGTGATGGCACAACACGACAATATGTTCCTCAGGATCCAGTTCCTGATGAGCCCGGGACGGAACGTCTCCCATGGGCATCAGCTTCGCGCTAGCGATCCGGGCTGTTTCGAGCTCCCATGGCTCGCGAACATCGAGCAGGGTAAAAGTCTCGCCCGCATCCAGCTTGCTTTTCACGTCTTCGGGAGTGATTTCGTAGTCCACGATCGCCTGATTAACTCCCAGTCCACGTCGGTTCGCGCTTCTCCATGAAGGCGCGAATGCCTTCGTGCGCGTCTGTGGTCCTCATCAAATCGTCAAAATAAATCTTCTCGGCGCGAGCCAATCCTTTATCGAAGTGCATCGAGTCCCACGCGTACGAAGCCTTCTTCGCGATCGCCAAGGCGGCCGGGCTCAACGCGAGCAACTGTTGGATACAGTCTTCTACCGTTGCGTGCAGCGCATCTTCCGGAACTGCGCGAGTGGCTAATCCGATTTCTGCGGCCTCTTTTCCGTTGATCGTCCTGCCCGTGAGAATCATCTCAGCCGCTCGCTTCTGTCCGACGAGTGCGGCGAGCGCCGTGCAGGCCACTGGCGGGTAGCATCCCAGCTTGATCTCGGGAAATCCCCACTGAGCCTCGTCCGTGGTGAAGACGAGATCACAGACCATCGCCAATTCCGCTCCTCCGCCGAGGCTGTGACCGTGAACCGCCGCTATGGTCACCTCCTTTGTGGCCACCAAGCTGCGAATCAAGCCGTGAAATTTCTCGAGCATCTCTCGGACTTTGTCCGAAGTATGTGCGACGACATCCACTCCTGCCGAGAACGCCTTCCCTGCTCCGGCCAGCACGACGACGGAAACGGCTGGCTGCGCTTCGATTTGCAGGATCGCCTGCGCCAACTCTTCCATCATCAGAATGTCGATTACATTGAGCGGCGGGTTTCGTAGTGCTACGCGCGCAACCGCGCCGTCGATCTCAATTGAGATTCGAGAGAGCTTGACGTCAGTGGATGCGGCTGTCATAGATGCTTAGAGGTTGATCGCGGACTTTCTTACCTCGCCGATGGTGGAGAGCGGGTCGCGTGCTCCGGTCTTTTCGGCGATCCACTTCTTCTCTGTCTCGATGATGTCGAGGAGCAGTTTCTTATCCGCCGCCGATGGCATGTATTCCTTCAAGTGTTCTTCGTACGCTCGATCGTCGAGCGGTTCGCCGGTCTGTGCGTGATATTTCTGCCCGGCCCACTTTCCGATGGCGCGATTGAACTTGATATGCGGGGCGTAAAGCTTTGCCTCGCCAGGTTTCAGCGAATTGTTAAACCGCTCGATCAGGCCCGAGACTTCGTCGCGATAGAGATTGCGGTTGTAGTCGTTCAGGTCGTCAAGGTCGGGAGCCGTTTCGTTCTTCGGCTCGTCATAGCGGCCTTTCACTCCCCACACATAGGCCCAGTGCGCGGACGAGGAATGATCCGTCCCGAACAGGTCATATGAACTTGAGATCCACTTGTTCAGATATTTCTGGATCAGCCAACCCGGGATGACGCCCGCTTCCACGATTCGCCGCAAACCGTCATTACCCGTGCCCATGTGGAAGGCTTCTTCGCGCAGCATGTACGACATCGAGCGTCCCAACGGCGCAAAGGCCGAGTACTTGAGCATTTGCAGCTGGAATTTTCCATCACGGTCGACGAAGTCGGTATAAGTAAAGAAGTCCATCCAGTTGTCGACGTCGACGTTAAACGCACCAAGCAGACGCTTGTTCTCAAAGGCACGTCGTTCTAGCATCTTCTGCGCCTCGACCTTGCCGGAATAGCCGAAATGATCGACCAGCAAGGCACACATTTGCCAACCGTGGCGCATCTCTTCGATCATGACGCGAGTGATCGCGCGGCGGTCCCACTCCGTGGGCGCGTTCTCCAGCAGGTTGCGTTGCTGTTCGACGCTGGCAAACTCGGTATCGCCCTGATAAACGATCATGTTCATCAGGGCGTCGCGCATTTGTTGCGTCGGGATCTGGCGAAGGTTCTCCCACTTACGGCGGCCTTTGTAATGGCCGAATTCAATCTCTTCGGTATCAATCGCACCGTACAGCGTGTCGAAATGGAAGGCGTCAATGTCTTCGGTGTTGACGCCAATATCCTTGCGCCAGTCGTTGAAGAGACCGATCCAGTCACTGAAGGTTCCGATTTTTGCAACTTTTCCCGGCATACTAAACCTCTCTTATCCCATGTTGAGCCAAACTGTTTTCAGCTCGGTGTAATGCTCGATCGCATGCGCTCCCAATTCGCGGCCAAAACCTGAGCTCTTGTAGCCACCGAAGGGCAGCGACGCGTCCATCAAGCCATACGTATTGATCCATACCGTACCCGCCTTCAATCGGCGGGATACGCTATGCGCTTTTTTCAAGTCGCGCGTCCAAACCGCCGCCGCAAGACCGTACGGATTGTTATTGGCTTGCTCAATCACTTCATCGATGTCGTCGAATGTCAGGACGGAAAGCACAGGTCCGAAGATTTCCTCCCGCGCGATCTTCATATCATTCTTTACATCGCCGAAAATCGTCGGTTCGATGAAGAATCCCTTGCTCCCATCAACCGAAGCGCGATTGCCTCCGGCGATCAGCTTTGCGCCATCCTTCTTTCCGGCGTCGATGAAGCCAAGCACGGTCTCCATTTGCTCCTGGCTGACGATGGCTCCCAACCGCGTCTTTGGGTCGAGTGGATCGGCTGGACGCATCTTCGAAGCCCGCGCCACCAGCTTTTCGGTGAATTCGTCTTTCAGCTTGCTTTCCAGAAATAAACGCGAACCGGCGTTGCACACTTCGCCCTTGCCGTAAAAAATGCCGTTAATCGCGCCCTTTACGGCGTTGTCGACTTCCGCGTCGCCGAAGACGATATTGGGAGATTTGCCGCCGAGTTCAAGCGTGACGCGCTTGAGCGTGTCGGCAGCTCCACGCATGATCTCTTTGCCGACCGCGGTTGATCCTGTGAATGCGATTTTATCGATGCCTGGATGCGCAACAATCGCCTTCCCCGTTTCTGGACCGCCAGTGAGAATGTTCACCACGCCCGAAGGAAACCCGGCTTCGATGACTAGCTCTCCAAATTTCAACGTCGTCAAAGGAGTCTGTTCGGCCGGCTTTAGAACCACGGTATTCCCGCAAGCCAAGGCGGGGCCGATCTTCCACGAAGCCAGCAATAGAGGGAAGTTCCAGGGAACGATCAGTCCCACGACACCCACGGGTTCGCGCAGTGTATAGGTGAAGGCGGCCTCGAATGCGTTGACCGTTTCACCATGAATCTTGGTCGCCAAGCCAGCGTAGTAACGAAGAACATCAATAACCATCGGCATGTCGACATAACGTGATTCGAAGATCGGCTTGCCGTTGTCGAGAGTTTCCAGTTCGGCGAATTCGTCGATATTTTTCTCAACCAGGTCGGCGAGCTTCCAGATCAACTTTCCGCGCTCACTGGCGGACAGCTTGCGCCAAGCACCGTTGCGATCTTCGAATGCGCGGCGAGCGGCATTGACGGCTCGATCCACGTCCGCCGGCGAAGCCTCCGCGATCTGCGTCAATACTTCACCCGTGGCCGGATTGATGGTGTCGAACGTCTTCGATCCATCCACCCATTGGCCATCGATCAACAGCTTGCCGAGTTTAATATCTACTTTTGTTGCAGCTAGCATTCATGTCCTCACTGCCCGACCCGGCCTCTGGCCCGGCGGACGGGCGAATGCGCCCGTCCCTACACGCGCTGTTTTACTTCGCTTTGAAAATCGCCGGGCGCTTCTCTACATAAGCGGCGAGCCCTTCCTTTGCATCTTCGCTCTGGAAGAGCAACTGCTGGTTCTCGCGTTCAACCGCCAGCGCTGACTCCATCGGAATCTCCCACCCCGTCTGCACCGCGCGCTTGATGCGGCCAACAGCCTTCGCAGCTTTGTTCGGCGGACAGAACTGGCGCGCATACTCCATGATGTTTTCCATGAAGCCCTCGCGTTCGAAAACATCGTTGATGATCCCCATCTCCTGCGCTTCTTCAAACGAAAAGGTGTTGCCGGTCACCATCAACTCGATCGCCTTGCTCTTTCCAACCAGACGCGAGAGACGCTGCGTGCCACCGGTGCCGGGAAGCACGCCGAGGTTCACTTCGGGCAAACCCATCTTGCCCGATTCCTTGCGCGCGATGCGGATGTCGGCCGCCATCGCGATTTCGAGCCCACCGCCTACGCAATGGCCGTTAATCGCTGCGATCACAAGCTTCGGCGTGTGTTCCAACCGAAGGAGCATCTCGTTGGCATGCAGGCAGAAGTAGTACTTGAAGGTGGGATCGACGGTCGAGAGCATCTTGATGTTTGCGCCGGCGGAGAAGAACTTATCGCCAGCGCCGGTCAGAACGATGACGTAGACCTCGTTCTCCATGCGAGCGCGCAGGATCGCCTCGTCCAGTTGACGGTTCATTTCATAGGTGTAGGTATTAGCAGGGGGGTCGGACATCTCGATGACTGCCACGCCGCCTTCGCTGCGGTAGTTGACGAGCTGCTTGGTTGTTTCGCCGGAGGTCGGCTGCATTGTCGTTACCATGAAATTGCTCCTTCGCTATGAATATCGAAATCGAACTTACCGCTCTTTGCGGATTTTCCCATTTGCCGTGACGCCTCTCAGAAACAAGTCGCCCATCTCTTTTGCCAGCGATGCCGCGTCGGCGTCGACCCGCGGATTGTGCCACGTGTAAATCCAATTCATCATGCCGAATAGACTGAGGACCGCAATGCGTGTCGGAAATTGCAGCCCCTGAGCTCTCTTCAAGTCGTCGAGCAGGCCGACACAAATACGGTAGTATTCGCGCTTGATGGCGGCTACATCCGAGGCAAAGTCGTTTTTCAGAGCCTCCGCCTCGTGCGAGAGAACCTTCATTGCCGCCTGGTTGGCTAAAAAATATTCCAGATGGTTCAGGATGAAAATCCGGATACGCTCTTCCGGATCGGTCACGCCTTCGAGCCGGGCTTTGAGACGCTGCACGATGGTGGTGAAGGTGTGTTTCTGAATCAGGAAGAGCAGGCGCTCTTTTGACTCGAAATAGTAGTAAAGCCCGGCCAGAGACATACCACTCTCGCGAGAGAGATCCCGCATGGAAGCGCCTTCGTATCCCTTTTTGCAAAACACTTCGGTGGCGTGAGCGAGAATCTCGGCGAGCCGCCGATCATAGCGGGTAGCCGGGGCCGGAACGGCGCGATGCCGGCGCGAAGTTACACGAGTTGCTGTCGAAGGACTTCCCATAAATCCTCGAAGCGGCTGGACCATTCGAACGTTCGTTCGAATTAAGTATACGCCGGTGTGATCCTGATCACAAGGAGAAGACTTCTCTCCGTGAGTAGCGGATGATTTGGATTCAGAAATCAGGAGCGACGGGAGGCGTGCGTTTTCTCTTCCCGCTCCCTGCAGCGATCCTTAGTTGCGAATGTCGGCCATGAGTCGCTCAACTTCTGACTTAAGATCGCCGGTCAGAGGAAGGAATGGCAAACGCGATGGACCGCCGAAGTAGCCGTTCAAGTCCATCGCATATTTAAATCCGGGAACGCCTAGATCTCCGCCTACTCGCACGGCTGCTTCGGCGATGCGCTGTTGTTTCAGGGCCGACAGTTCGGCGTCGCCTTCTTTCCACGCGGCGTAAATCTCGTAGCAAGCCGTGGGAGCAGGTCCCGCGAACGCCAGAATCGCTCCGACCGC
Source organism: uncultured Acidobacteriota bacterium (assembly GCA_963793945.1). Lineage (GTDB taxonomy): Bacteria > Acidobacteriota > Terriglobia > Terriglobales > Acidobacteriaceae > Sulfotelmatobacter. The sequence goes on from CAWCCE010000022.1 coordinate 164,379, forward strand.
ACCCACGTCAAGCGATGCTTGCAGCCTGTGAGCTGCGCCCACCAATACCTGAAATCCGACTTCTTTTTGGCGCGTCTTCATCTTGCCAACGACCGTCACAGCCGAGGAAGAAGGCTTTTGCTCTTTGGCGCCCGACAGGACTCCGACGGGTATCAGTTCCCCACCGTCTGCCGGGCCCGCAGTTGCGGCGGAGATCATGCGCGGCGTAACCGCATCAAAGGTTTCGGTCACCGAAGCGCTGCGCTTGATCCCACGTGTTCCTTCGACCATCTTGTGGACTTTTTCCACGTCCCCGCTGGATTCCTTGATGCCGATCAGATTGGGATGCTCGGCCAACTCGATCACGAGTTCGGCAGGCATGTCGTAGCCGGTCGCTTGCGGGAAGTTATAGATGATCACGGGCAGCGGCGAACGATCGGCAACGAATCGGTAAAAGGTCAACAGATTTGCTGGCTCCATCTGCCTCTTGTAGTAGTGAGGCGTGCGCACCATAGCGACGTCGTAGCCGAGTTCGGCCGCATACTCGGTGAGACGGAGCGTCTCGACCGCAGATTCGATACCGGTGCCGGCAACCAGAACTTTATTGGGCGCAGTCGCTTCGCGGGCCGACTTCAGGACATCGCGCCGCTCCTGATCGGACAGCATGATCGCCTCACCCGTCGAGCCAAGCACAACAATGCCAGCGACAGGTGTCCGTGAATAGCGCTCGACGTTGGATTCGAGCTTTTTATAGTAGACGTTGCCGTCCGGGTAGAACGGGGTGGTGATGGGCGGAAGAATGCCAGAGAGCAGCATACGGCAATTCTATCCGGAATCTGCCCGGGAGGCGGGGTTATCCGACGAGCCGTCGGGTACTGGTGCCGCGGTCGGCGTGCAAATGCTGCAGCGCGCGCACGTTCACTTCGCCACGTTGAAGCGCGGCGATGCCTTCGGCGGCGGCGCGGGCCGCGGCCAGTGTCGTGATGGTCGGGATACGCGCCGTGACTGCTGCTCGGCGGATGGCCTTCTCGTCGAACCACGGTTCTTGGCCGGTCGGCGTGTTGACAACAAGCTGGATGCGCTGTCCTTTGATGAAATCGACGACGTTGGGGCGTCCTTCTTTCACTTTGTAAACGCGCTCCACGTTCATACCCGCCGCCTCGATCACGTCGGCCGTGCCTGCCGTCGCGACCAACTTGAAGCCCATGTCCACAAACTTGCGGGCAACCGTTGCAACGTGGCGCTTGTCGTGATCGGTGACGCTGATGAACACTGCGCCCTGAGTTGGCAGTTTCTGCCCTGCAGCGAGTTGCGCTTTCGCAAAAGCCTCGCCGAAGTTGTCAGCGACGCCCATCACTTCTCCCGTTGATTTCATCTCCGGACCGAGCACTGTATCGACGCCGGGAAATTTGTTCCACGGAAATACCGGGGACTTCACGTAGTAACAGCTTCCGGTATCGAGATCGGCGCGGCGATCGATGAACTCCGGCAGGAATTCGCGGAGCTTCCGCCCGGTCATGAGACGCGCCGCAATCTTGGCCATTGGAACTCCGGTCGCCTTCGACACGAACGGAACTGTTCGAGATGCGCGCGGATTCACTTCGAGAACGTAAACTTTCCCGCCTTGTTCCCCATTGCCGGCTACCCCGCCATCACGTCGCGGGATGGCGAATTGAATATTCATCAGTCCGACAACTTTTAACGCTTTCGCAAGCTTGAACGTGTATTCACGCATGCGCTCGAGTAAGTTCTGCGGAATATCGACCGCAGGAAGTACGCAGGAAGAATCGCCCGAGTGTATGCCGGCCTCTTCGATGTGCTGCATGATTCCGCCGATGACGACATCTTCTCCGTCAGAAAGCGCGTCTACGTCGACTTCGATCGCGTCTTCCAGGAAGTGATCGATCAAGACTGGACGATCGTGCGAATACTCGACTGCATCTTTCATGTAGCGGACGATCGACTGCTCGTCGTAAGCGATGACCATGGCGCGTCCGCCGAGCACGTAGGAGGGCCGAACCAGCACGGGATAGCCGATGCGATTCGCGCCTTCGACCGCTTCTTCGATCGAAGTCGCCATTATCCCGGGAGCCTGCGGTATCTGTAAATCTTCAAGCAGCTTATTGAACTGCTTGCGGTCTTCTGCGAGATCGATCGACTCCGGTGACGTACCGATGATCTTCACGCCGGCTTCTTTCAAGGGAAGCGCCAGGTTCAGCGGCGTCTGTCCGCCGAATTGCACGATGACCCCGACGGGCGCACCTTTTGACGTTTCGTGCTGGTAGATCGCCCACACGTCCTCGAAGGTCAGCGGCTCGAAATAGAGACGATCGCTGGTGTCGTAGTCGGTCGAGACGGTTTCAGGATTGCAATTGATCATGATCGTCTCGTAGCCATCGTCGCGTAGTGCGAACGAAGCATGGCAGCAGCAATAGTCGAACTCAATTCCCTGCCCGATGCGGTTGGGTCCGCTGCCGAGAATGATTACTTTCTTCTTGTCGGTCGGCTCCGCTTCGTCTTCGTCTTCGTACGTCGAATACAGGTACGGGGTGAAGCTCTCGAACTCAGCAGCGCAGGTATCGACCCGCTTGTAGACGGGCATGACGCCGTGTTTCTTGCGCAGGTGCCGGACTTTTTCCTGGCCTTCGAGCCGCCAGACCTGGGCCAACCGCCCATCGGAGATGCCCATGCGCTTCGCTTCACGCAGCACATCCGGCGGGATCGACTCCATCGGATGCTTTTCCAATTCAAGCTGCTGGTCGTTGATTTCCTTGAGTTGATACAGGAACCACGGGTCCATGGAAGTCATCTTCGCGATTTGCTTGACCGTGTGTCCCTGGCGAAGCGCGTAGCGTACGTAGGCAAGGCGCTCGGGATGCGGCGTGACCAGCCGTTGCGTGAGAATCTTTGGCTCAATCTTGTCGGCGCCGACCTTCTTGCCGGTATCGAGCGATCGGATGCCCTTCATCAGCGCCTCTTTGAAGGTGCGCCCAATGGCCATCACTTCGCCGACCGATTTCATCTGCGGACCAAGCGTGTCGTCCGCGCCCGGGAATTTCTCGAACTGCCACTTCGGAATCTTTACTACGACATAGTCGAGCGTCGGCTCAAAGCAGGCTGGAGTTTTGCGCGTGATGTCGTTGCGAATCTCGTCGAGCGTATATCCGACTGCCAGTTTCGCAGCGATCTTTGCGATCGGAAATCCTGTAGCTTTTGACGCAAGCGCCGAAGATCGCGAGACCCGGGGGTTCATCTCGATGACGACCATGCGTCCGGTCTCGGGATTTACTCCGAACTGAATGTTCGATCCGCCGGTATCGACGCCGATTTCGCGAATCACAGCAATCGAAGCGTCGCGCATCGCCTGGTATTCACGGTCGGTGAGCGTCTGCGCCGGAGCGACTGTGATCGAATCGCCGGTGTGAACGCCCATCGGATCGAAGTTCTCGATCGAGCAGATGATGATGACGTTGTCTTTGGTGTCACGCATCACCTCGAGCTCAAACTCTTTCCAGCCGAGCACGGACTCTTCGATCAAGGCCTCGTGCACGGGAGAAAAATCGAGCCCGCGCGCCAATACCTCCTGCATCTCTTCCCGGTTGTAAGCGATGCCGCCGCCGGAACCGCCCAGGGTAAACGATGGGCGGATGATCACAGGGAATCCGATCTTGCCGGCAAACTCAAGCCCGTCTTTGGTGTTGTTGACCAGCGCAGATTTCGGTACGTCGAGTCCGATCTTCTGCATCGCATCTTTAAAGAACAGACGGTCTTCGGCCTTCTTGATGGCCGCGACGTTGGCACCGATCAGAGTCGCATTGTATTTTTCCAGCACACCGCCGTCGGAAAGTTCAATGGCGAGATTGAGCGCGGTCTGTCCACCGACAGTAGGCAGTACGGCGAACCCCGCGCTCGGAGACATCTCGCGCTCTATGCGGATGATCTCTTCGAGATATTCCAGTGTGAGCGGTTCAATGTAAGTGCGATCGGCCGACTCGGGATCGGTCATGATCGTCGCAGGGTTCGAGTTCGCCAGCACGACTTCATAGCCCTCAGACTTGAGCGCCTTGCAAGCTTGCGTGCCGGAGTAATCGAATTCTGCGGATTGCCCGATGACGATGGGTCCGGAGCCGAGTACGAGAATTTTCGAGATGTCAGTGCGTTTGGGCATTAGGCCACGTTACCCTTCCACTCCTCCATCATCTTAGTGAATTCCTTGAACAGATAATGCGAGTCATGCGGCCCCGGCGCGGCTTCCGGGTGATACTGCACGGTGAACAGCGGCATATTCCGGTGCCGCAGGCCTTCGAGCGTGTCGTCGTTCAAGTTCATGTGCGTGAACTCGACTTCACTCTGCGCCAGCGAATCCGGAGCGACCGCGAAGTTATGGTTGTGCGCCGTGATTTCGATCTTCCCGGTCTTCAATTGTTTCACCGGATGATTCCCGCCATGGTGCCCAAACTTCAGCTTGTAAGTTTTCCCGCCCAGCGCGATTCCTGTGAGTTGATGGCCGAGGCAGATGCCGAATATCGGCTGCCGCCCCATCAGCCTGCGGATCGAATCGACGGCATACGTACACGGTTCCGGATCACCCGGGCCGTTCGACAAGAAAACCCCGTCCGGTTTCAGCGCGAGCACATCTTCGGCCGGAGTCTGCGCCGGAACGACCGTAACTTTGCAACCTTCGCCACGCAGCTTGCGTAGGATGTTCTGCTTGATGCCGAAGTCGTACGCGACTACGTGGAATCGGGGAGGCTCGTCTTTGACTCCAACCACAGCGGTCGGCTCGTGCGAGCGTTCGCCGACTTCCCACACATAGGGACGCTTGGTGCTGACCTCTTTCGCCAGATCGGTCCCATCCATCTTGGGGATGGAGCGAGCTTTGGCGATCAGCTTGTCGGCGTCGCTCTCGATCGTCGAGACCACACCGCGCATCACGCCATGATCGCGCAGATGGCGCACCAGTGCCCGCGTGTCGATATCCGACAGCACCGGGACTTTGAATTGCTCCAGATATTCCTCGGCCACCTGCTGCGAGCGCCAGTTCGAGCTGACGCGCGAGAACTCGCGCACGATCAGACCTTCGATCCACGGGCGCGTGGCTTCGTTGTCTTCCTGGTTGGTGCCGTAATTTCCGATTTCTGGATTCGTCAGAACGACGATCTGTCCGGAGTAGGAAGGGTCGGTGAAAATTTCCTGGTATCCGGTAATGGAAGTATTAAAAACGACTTCGCCGTAGCATTCGCCTTTGGCGCCGTAGCCTTTGCCTCGGAAGACTCTTCCGTCTTCCAGCGCAAGGATAGCCTGCATTCTCGCTCCGGTGAGTGGATTTTATGAATCTTAACAGGGAAATTCGCAGCGGCCAAGAGCGGAATCACGATTGGATGAGGAAAACTCGACCAAAATTCGATTCGACGAGATCGAAATTTTCAACTGCCGCTGGAGCAACTACCGAACGCGCCCCAACTTGTCCATCGGCCAGTACCCGAAAACCGCTTTGCCGTAAATGTAGCTCTGGTTGACGGCGCCAAAATCACGGCTGTCGTTCGACATGGAACGGTGATCTCCCAAAACGAAATAACTGTTGGCCGGCACCACGAAATCGGGGTAGGTGCGGGTATCGGCATACTCGGCCGGCACATACGATTCGTCCAAGGCCTGGCCGTTCACGTAGACCTGGCCGCCATCGATACGAATCTTGTCTCCAGCCATACCGATGACGCGCTTGATGTAGCTCTTCGAAGGGTCGCGTGGATAGCGGAACACCACAATGTCACCACGCTCGATCGGTTCCAGACGGTAAACGAACTTGTTGACGAAGATCCGCTCTTGATCCTCGAGCGACGGCATCATGCTCGTGCCCTCGACTTTTACCGGCTGATAAAGGAAGACGATGATGAAGGCCGAGATTGCGACCGAGATGACCAGATCGCGCAGCCACACCCCAATGCCGGTCCGAAGCGGTGTAGCGGGGGGTGCTGGCTGAGAGTTCCCCGCAGGCATTGGCGAACTCGTCCCCGCGGTGGAGTCTGAATCTGAAAACGTCTCCGGCATTGCTCCCTATTGTATACAGAACCCGCAGGGAGCGTGCGGGTTGCATCGGCAGATTCCGCTCGATGAACAATGTCTTGGGAGCGCCTGCCAATTCCCCTCTCACGGGTTACAATGAAAGCACTTTGGGGGAAGCTATGAAGCTGGTGTTTCAAAACAAGATGGTCTACCGCAGCCTGACTTTGGCTTTTCTATTTCTTGTCACGATAACAATGTCAGCCCAGTGGTCTTCGCCTCAAGAAGAAGGCGGTGTCCCGGCCTTCAATGCTGGACCTCCACCGAAAGGGACGAAGCTGCCTCCCATTCTGACCAAGGCTGATCTCTGGGGAGCCGACGCCCAATATCCTTACCAGACCCACGCCTACGAGCTCGCAGCAAAGATTCCTGCGGTGATCCATCAGCAGCCGTGCTATTGCTACTGCGACCGGATGGGGCATAACAGCCTGCACAGCTGCTATGAAAACACCCATGGCGCCCAGTGCTCCACCTGCCTGAAGGAGCTTTACTACACGTATCAAGAGAATAAGAAAGGCAAAACCGCGGCGCAAATTCGAGCCGGGATCATCAAGGGCGAGTGGAAGCAGATTGATCTGGCGTCGGCGGCGTCCATCAACTAGCCAGCGACGGCCCAAAGTGAAACCTGCCGGCCGATTCTTCATCAGTACTTCGGCGCGGCAACTGGACCTGAACCCGCCCTTTGAGTGATACTTTACTGCTCAACCAGGAACGACGATTCGCAAGGAGTTCCCTATTACCAAGAGCACAGGAAGAGTTTTGCACATGGCCCAGAAATCCACTCCGAAAAAGGCTGTAGCGGAGGATCCGCGATATACGCAGGCACTGCAGAGTTACGAGGCAGGACTGCGCTTCATGCAGGAGCACAAGTTCGACAAGGCGAAGCCTCATTTCCAGAAAGTTCTCGCCGGCCCTATCAAGGAGCTGGCTGACCGCGCCACGGTTCATCTCAACATCTGCAACCAGCATCTGGATCGCGCCACGGCGACTCAGTTCAAGACGCCGGAGGAGCATTTTGACTATGCAGTTTCGTTGATGAATGTCGGCGACTACGTCACGGCCCGCGAACATCTGGACAAGCTTCTCAAGCAGAATGCAAAGTCCGACTACGTAGTGTACGGCCTGGCGGCGCTCGACTGCCTGACTGGGCGTGTGGAGGATTCGCTTCGGCGTCTTGATGAAGCGCTCCGTCTGAATGCCGCGCTACGGTTTCAGGCGCGCAATGATTCTGACTTCCAGAATCTGGCAGAGGATCCGCGTTTCACGGAACTGCTTTATCCCGACCCGGGATCGGAATCTGGATCGTCTGACGGCGGCATGGGCGAAGAAGAGCCTCTCTAGTCCGCCAGAAATCTCCGATGGAAACCAAAGCCGCCGAATTCGCGACGCCGCACTCGACCGCGCAGGCGGGCGGCATTCGAGTTGTTGCCATTGGCGGCGGCACGGGACTCTCTACACTTCTGAAGGGACTCAAGGGCTTTGTGCCTTCGCCCACAGATGTATCCGTGGTTCGGTCCGATCTGCCGCTGATCCGCGATCTTTCTGCCGTCGTCACCGTGAGTGACGATGGCGGTTCCAGCGGGCGATTGCGAAAAGAGTTCAACATGTTGCCGCCCGGCGACATCCGCAACTGCATCGTTGCCCTCAGCGAAGATGAGGCCCTTCTGTCGAAGCTGTTCCGTCACCGCTTTGAAAAAGGCTCGGGACTGGAAGGCCACAGTTTCGGGAATTTGTTTCTCGCGGCGCTGACTTCCCTGACCTCAGATTTCTCCGAGGCGGTGCGTCTGTCATCGGAGATCCTGCTGACGCGAGGGCACATTTATCCCGCAACAACTTCCAACATCGAACTCGAAGCCCTAATGGAAGACGGCACCCGCGTGCGCGGTGAAACGAACATCACCGCCAGCAAGGGACGCATCCGGGAACTGTTTCTCGTTCCCCCTGATGTCGGCCCGATGCCGCAAACTCTGGAGGCCATCGCCAATGCGGATCTCATCACCATCGGCCCCGGATCGCTTTTCACCAGTCTCATACCGAATCTGCTGGTCCGCGGTATTGCGCAGGCCATTGTCGAATCGTCCGCAACCAAGGTTTACGTTTGCAACCTGATGACGCAGGCGAATGAAAGTCTCGGGCTCACGGCCGCCGATCATATTCGCGCGTTGAACCGTCACGCCCACAAACAGATTTTTGATTACGCGCTGATTAACCGCAGACCGGTCTCGAATGAGATGAAGGGGAAGTACGCTCTGGAAGGTTCGTGTCAGATCATCAATGATCTCGACGCAATCGAGGCACTCGGAGTCATCCCTGTTCTCGGAGACTATCTCGAAGAAGCCGGAGTCGCGCGCCATAACACTGCCCGCGTCGCCCGCGATCTGATGCATCTCGCGTCAGAACATCCGAGAGAAGAGCGGACAACTTAATTTGACACGCACCACCATGCGCTCTTCCCGATTCATCCTCATGGTTCTTCTCACAGCCTCCTGCGTGAGTTTTGCTCAGACCGGCCCCGAGCAGGGTGGGCACGAAGTTCAAGTCTGGGCGGGCGGTGGACATTCCGTCAGTGGTGGGCGAGGGAACACGGGCGCATTCAACGCCGGATTGCGCTACGGATGGATTCTCACCGGGCCGCATCTTCCCAGCTTCCTTCGTGGACGATTTGAATATGCGGTCGACGCTGTTCCTGTCTTCTTGATCTTCCAGCCGGCGAATACTGCCTACGGCGTTGGCTTCGATCCGCTGGGACTAAAGTGGAACTTTGAGCGCCATGGCCGATTCTCCCCCTATCTCGAACTCACGGGCGGAACCGTCTTCACAGACCACAATGTCCCGACCGGAACGAACACGGTCAACTTTATGGACCAAGCTGCCCTGGGCATGCACATCCTTGGCGAGCGGCACAACGTGAGCCTCGAGCTGCGCTACATGCACATCTCGAACGCCGGATTGGCGTCCCCAAACCCCGGGGTCAATACGGTGCAAGTGCGGCTGGGAATAGGACGTTTCTTCACCAGACATTAAGGCTCTGTGTCTCCCTGTGTCCTCTGCGTTTGAAGGTTTTTTGCTATCCTCATCCGTTATGTCAACGCTCGTCGAATGTGTCCCGAATTTCTCCGAAGGCCGCGATAAAACCAAAGTTGATGCCATCGTTGACGCCATGAAGATGCCCGGCGTCTACCTGCTCGACCGCGAAATGGATTCCGACCATAACCGCTGTGTCATCACGCTCGTCGGCGAACGAGAGGCAATCCAGGAGGCCGCGATTCGCGGCGTCGGCAAGGCTGCCGAGTTGATTGACCTCAATACACACACGGGTGCACATCCTCGAATGGGTGCGGCCGACGTCGTTCCCTTCATCCCGATCGACGCCGTCACGATCGAAGACTGTGTGGCGATGGCCAATCACGTCGGCGAGCAGATCTGGCAGCGTTATCAGATTCCCGTTTATCTCTACGAAGCAGCGGCTCGCATTCCTGAACGCCAGGGTCTGGAGAATATCCGTCGCGGCCAGTTCGAAGGCATTCGCGCCGAGATCGCGACTAATCCTGCGCGCCGCCCGGATTTTGGCGACCCGCAGGTGCATCCGACCGCCGGTGCAACCGTAGTAGGCGCGCGCAAATTTCTGATCGCTTACAACGTCTTTCTCAACACAACCGATGTCGAAATCGCAAAGAAGATCGCTAAAGCCGTTCGCTTTTCGAGCGGCGGTATGCGTTTCGTGAAAGGCGCGGGATTTCTAGTGCGCGGACTCGCACAGGTCTCGATGAATCTCACCGACTTCGAGCAGACTCCCGTCCATCGCGTCTATGAGATGGTTAAGCGCGAAGCCGCGCGTTACGGGGTAATGCCGCTCTCAAGCGAGATTGTCGGGCTCATCCCGAAAAAGGCTTTGGAACAGGCTGCGGAGTGGTTCCTGCAAGTTGAGAATTTCGATTCAACGCTGATCCTTGAGAACCGCCTGTCCGCCGTGATGGGCGGCAAGATGGCCGTGGGCGGCCTGCGCGCTGGCGTTGAGCCGTTCGTCGAGCAACTCGCTGCGCCCACTGCCACTCCTGGAGGCGGAAGCGCTTCAGCAGCCGCCGGAGCGATGGCAGCTGGTCTCGCCGCGATGGTCGCTTCCATGTCGCGCGGCAAAAAAGCGTATTTGCAATATGAATCTCAACTCAGTGGGGCCATCGCCAGGCTGACGCCCTTGCGCGAGGAACTCAAGGCTGCCATTGACGCCGATGCCGCGTCGTACAGCTTCGTCATGCAGGCTTACAAACTGGCCCGCGCAGCCGCCGATGAAAAATCGGGAGAGGCCGCAATCGAGGCCGCACTTAAAGAAGCAACCGCCGTGCCACTAACCGTGGCTGAGAGAGCCAGCGAGATCGCTAAGATCGCCGAATCGCTGGTGCCAATCACAAACCCCAACATGAAGTCAGATCTGACTACGTCTCTGGCGCTTGCGAAGGCCGCCATAGCAGGCGCACTCGCCAACGTAGAAATCAATCTCGGGTCGCTGAAGGATCAGGTCTTTGCGGCGCAAGTTCGGCAGCGGACAGCCAATATCTCCATATAGAGTAATGCTTTAAAGTTTCTACGATCTCGGCACTCTGCATATCGGCACCACGTCCTTCCAGCACCCGAGTCAAAATCCCGAATTCCGGGTTTACCTATCCAACAGCCGATATCTCCCGGGCGAGGTCGCACAATGGGACGAGCTGCGCTTCTGTGTCTAATTGCGCTAGTTTTTATTTCCACTGGGATTCTGCTCAGTACAAACGGCTGTGGCGGCAGTCCTTCTCAGACAGGACACACCACGCTGCCTCCTGGAAAGATTCAACATATTGTCATCATCTTTCAGGAAAATCGGACGCCCGATAATCTCTTTCAGGATCCCGTTCTGATCAGCGCCGGAGCCGACATCGCCAATAGCGGCGTCATCTCTACGGGAGAAACCGTGCAGCTAGCTCCCACGTCGCTGGCCATCGGTTTCGATCTCGATCACGCGCACAAGGCCTTTCTCACCATGTACGACAGCGGCAAGATGGATGGCGACAATCTGAATCCCCTTTCCTGCGTGCAGGGCGCCACAAATTGTCCGCCACCCAACCCTCCCCCGAACCCGCAATATCAATATGTCAATGCGGCAGATGTTCAGCCCTACTATCAGATGGCGGAGCAATATACCTTCGGCGACAGGATGTTCCAAACCAATGAAGGTCCCAGCTTCCCGGCGCATCAATTCATTATTTCCGGAACGTCGGCGCCGACCGCGACTAGCACGTCTTTCGTGGCAGAAAATGCCGCCGGCACGAATGACCCGGGAGATGACACCGGCTGCACAGCTCCACCAGCAGAGTTCGTATTCACGGTCAACGCCAACGGCACTGAAACTACCAAGATGTATCCCTGCACCGACCATCCGACGCTGACTGACGAGCTCGATGCCAAGAGTGTCACATGGAAGTACTACACCCCTACTGCCGGCTCCCTCTGGACTAGCCCTAATGCGATCCAGCATATGTGTGGACCGAACGCCACGCCTCCGAACGCAACCGCTTGCGTCGGATCAGACTGGGTTAACCATGTCGTCTTGTACACGACTCAGAACCCTGCGCCGATTCTCACCGACATCAGCAACAATCAACTGCCCGCCGTGAGTTGGGTCATCCCATCTGGGACAAATTCCGACCACGCCGGTTCAACGGCTAACACGGGCGGGCCGTCGTGGGTCGCATCCATCGTCAACGCGATCGGTAACAGCTCTTATTGGGCAAATACGGCAATCATCGTCACATGGGACGACTGGGGCGGATGGTACGACCACGTGCCTCCACCGAAAGTCATTGACGACGGCACTAGCTGGGGATCGGGTTATGTGTACGGCTTCCGAGTGCCCTTGATCGTGATGTCGCCGTACGCCAAGCCGGCATATATCTCTCATGTCAACCACGACTTCGGCAGTGTTTTGAATCTAATAGAAGAGGCCTTTGGACTTTCCTCCCTCGGCTACGCCGATGCCTATGCAGACGATCTTTCCGACTGCTTCAACTACAACCAAGCGCCCCTGACGTTCAAGACTATCAGCGCACCGCTGGGCTCGTCTCATTTCTTGAACGACAGGAGACCGGTCACTCCTCCGGATGATGATTAAAGGAGATCCGCGGCGCATACTTCGAAATACGGGTTCATCCCGTCTCGAAGCAGTCAACGGTCCTTGTACTTTTGTTTGCCCGATTCGGCTTGCAAGTAAAATAGAATGAAACGATCCGAATAACGACAAGGCTGAATCGCGCATCTAAGGAAGAGTGCGCTCAACCCTGATTTTTGTTCAACTTCGAGGCGTTATGAAACTATTCAAGCTGTGCCTGGTATCCCTTCTTTTGGTGAGTATGGCTTATGCCATGCCGCTCAATTCTTTGGCCCGCTCCTGTGTTCCTGCCGACTTGCTCCAGTTGATTTCGGTGGACTACCGCGCCCTGAAGGACTCGCCTTCCGCGATGGCCCTGAAGCAACAACTCATGCCGGACAACATCAAGCAGTTCGAAGCAGCGTTGAAGGGCATCGGCCTCGATCCGGAAAAAGACATTGATACGTTGACGTTCGCGTCCTTCCGGTCGGGCAAGCAGGGCGTGAAAACCGTGGGAGTTGCCAACGGCCCATTCCAGATGAAGACTGTTCTCAAGAAAATGAAGCTTCAGAAGTACGTTCCGAAGAAGTACGGGGCTTCCGACATCTATCCGATGGACGGCGGCTTCGTGATGACGTTCCTCGATGACAGTTCACTGCTCTTTGGTGACTCAACGGCCATTCACGTCGCCCTTGACACAAAGGACGGCCAGGTCATGGGCCTGGATACGAATGGCAACATGGCTGACATGATGACCGACGTGGATTCCAATGCCGTTTGGAGCATCCTCGATCAACAGGGCACGCAGAACGCGCTTCACTCCGCGATGGGAGATGCCTCGAAGATCGCCGACTATGACAGCATCAAGAAGCGCCTGCTCGGTTCGCGCTACTCGATGAACTTCAACAGCGGCGTGACCTTCGACATGACGGTTATCACCTCGGATTCAACAACAGCTGCTTCGGTCTCGTCGATGCTCAAGGGCTACATGCTCTATAAGAAGATCAGCGCCACGCCGTCTGAAAAGGTCGCTGTTGAAAACACCAGCGTCGACTCCGACGGATCGAACGTGCACGTCGGCTTCAAGGCGAACGACCAGCAATTCCAGTCTCTGATGCACTCAGAATTGTTCGCTGCAGTAACTCACTGAAACTGACTCGTCTGAAAAAAATAGGGCACCGGTGAGAACCCGGTGCCTTTTCTCTTTCGCCCGCGATTTAACGTGAAAGCTTGACTACTTCTTCATCGCATCAGCCGGTGCTGCCATCGACTTCATCCCCACCTTCGCGGAAGAAACCGGAATCATGGCGTGCTCGTATGGCGTCCCCGCCCACATCAGGTAAGGCTCAGATGGCTCCGCGTCCGCACTTGAAGCAAGCCCCAGAGTCTTCGCACCCGGCCCCACGATCATGATGTGAGGTCCGGTAACGACCCAGTGGTTGTCAGCAGTCTTTGCGGTCGCAAACGGATCCGTGTTGCTTGCTCCGTCGTCACCCGCCAGCATGTAAGTCAGTCCCAGTTTGTCCGGCGGAGGCTGGTGCTTCATCCATGCGTCGAAAAACGCCAGGCTGTTGGCATCGGCACACATTTTTTCTTCGCCAACCACCATGCAGGTGAAACCGTTCTTACCCTGCCGCAGCGTAGTCATCTTGCCATTCGCATCCATGCGAGCGACTGTCGCGTCCTTCCCTACCGCTTTCGGAGCAGCAGAGAGTGCCTTGGCGATGTACTCGGAATCCGCAGCTGGAGTTTTGTTTTGAGCCGGCGCAGGCATTGCGCCGACGAGGAATACAAGAGAGACTGCTGCCACAAGGAATTCCCTTGGCTTCTGCATATTCTCCTCCTGAATTTCGACCTATTTCCCCAGGGTGAACAGGCAGGGCGAATTTTACAACTTGCAGAACCCGGGTCAAGAGGCAGGAGACGACGGATGGACTCAGCGTTTCGACACTTCAGCTCGTTTTCGCTTCGCCCATCCTTCTTTTACGACTTGCTGCGCCCTACCGAGGCCCAAGGAGTCTGGGGGTAAATCTGAGGTAATGCAGGACGCGGCCGCTATGTACGCACCCTTGCCGACTCGTATTGGTGCGACGAGCGTGCTGTCGCTGCCGACAAAGACGCCGTCCTCAATCACGGTCGTGTGCTTGTTCACACCGTCGTAGTTGCAAGTGATCGTTCCGGCCCCGATGTTGACGCCGGCGCCGATCTCGGCGTCTCCCAGATAAGTCAGATGATTCGCTTTCGATCCTTTGCCCAGCTTGATCTTCTTCGTCTCAACGAAATTTCCGACGTGGGCTCCTTCGCCGATCTCGCTGCCCGGACGCAAGTGCGAATACGGCCCCAGAATCGCCCCGGTTCCGATCTTGGCGCCTTCCATCACGCATCCGGGGCGCACCATGACTCCGTCGCCAATCTCCGAATCTCGAATAACGCAATAAGAACGTACCCGGCATTCCGCGCCGATCTTCGTATTTCCCAACAATTGCACATAGGGTTCTATGACCGTGTCCGGCGCGATTTCCACGTCCGCATCAATCACGCATGTCGTGGGATAAAACACAGTGACTCCATCGGCCATCAACTGGCGGCATTTCGCAAGCCGCATTTTTTCGTCGATGTCCGCTAATTCCGCACGCGTATTTCCTCCTAGGACCTCGCTGGGATTCGACGTTTTCCACGCCACCACCCGCCGATGCGCCTTGCACAAGACTTCCGCCATATCAGTCAGGTAATACTCAGCGTGCGCGTTGTCAGTCGAAAGCTTGCCGATATTGCCGTAGAGGTCTTTCGCTGAGAAAACATAAAATCCAGAATTGATTTCCCGGATCTTCTTCTGCGAAGAAGTCGCCGCCTTCTCTTCGACAATCCTTTGCACCTCAGCGCTGCGCGGGTTCCTTCGCAACACTCTTCCGTACCCGGTCGGATTTTCCAATTCAGCGCTCAGCAGGGTCATAGCCGCTTGTTCTTGAAGATGGAAATCCCGCAGCCACCGGATCGTCTCCACGGTAATCAACGGCGCGTCCCCCGACAGCACAATCACATGGTCATATCCGGACAAAGCTTCGCCCGCGACAATCAGCGCGTGTCCAGTTCCCCGCTGCTCCGCTTGCAGCACGAAATTAACGCCAGTATGCGCCATCGCCCTGCGAACACGCTCGGCCTCGTGACCGATGATGGCATACACATCTTTGGCCGGAACAATTTGTGCTGCAGCGCGGATCACGTGCTCCAGCAGTGGCTTTCCGCCGACTTCATGTAACACTTTAGGAAGTTGCGATTTGAGCCTTGTGCCCTTGCCGGCTGCCATAATGGCAACGGCTACACGCGGTGTAGAAGCTCCCGCAGAACCACGGCCCTCGGCGCTTCGAGAAGAAAGTTTCGATTTCTTCATCCGACCTCAATATACCGCGACCGTGCCACGATGGCTATTTTTCGCACCCTCACCTACAATCCCCCGGCGCTCCGCCAACCACGGGTTAACGCGGGCACCCATTCCTTCCGGAGGTATTGCATCCATGCCGAATTATGTTATCGAGCGTGACATCCCGCGGATTGGAAACGTCACGCCCGATCAGGTCATCGCCATCTCGCAGAAGTCCTGCAGCGTCCTGAACAACCTGGGACCGCAAATCCAGTGGCTTCACAGCTACGTCACGCAGGACAAAATCTATTGCGTGTACATCGCGCCGAACGAAGAGATGGTGCGGGAACATGCCAAACAAGGCGGCTTCCCGGCCAACCGAGTCTCGGAAGTCAAGTTGGTTATCGACCCTACATCAGCCGAAGCTTAAGACACTAGAGCCCCAGCCCACCATCCACCGCCAGAATCTGTCCGGTCACAAACTGCGGCGCGGTCGCAAAGAATAAGACCGCCGCACCGATCTCGTCTGCCCTGCCATTCCGTTGCATCGGCGTCTGCTGGGCCATCTTCCGCATAAACGCAGCGGCGGATTTTTCCCCGAGATCGATCATCCCCGGTGCAACTGCGTTCACCGCGATCTCCGGAGCAAGCGCCTTTGCCATCACTTTAGTTAGCATGTGTAGCGCGGCCTTCGAGGAACAATAATGCGCGTGCGTTGCCCACGGCCTCAGCCCTCCCAAGGATCCCATGTTGATGATTTTGGCTTCGATCGGCCCCGAGCTCCTACCGCGTTTTCGCCTCATCCACTTGAGGGCCTCGCGCGCGACCAGAAAGGGACCGCGGGTATTCGACGCGAATATCGCGTCCCACTGACGCGCGGTCAGCTTTTCAAACTCTGCCGTCTCGTAGTTCGCCGCATTGTTGACAAGAATGTCGATTCGACCCAATTCCCTTCCAGCCTCTTTCGTCATCGCGCGAATGCTGGCTTCGTCGGTTACGTCGCAACGCAAGGCAAATGAACGTACTCCGAAGCTCGACAAATCGACGACCGTTTCTTGCGCCTCAAGTGCCGAATTGCGAAACGTAATGGCCACATCCGCTCCGGCCTCAGCGAGCGCAAAAGCCGACGCACGCCCCAATCGCCGCGCCGCGCCCGTAATAAGCGCAGTTTTTCCACGAAGTGGTTTTTCATGATGCTCTGGCATGCAAGGATTCTACCGTTCGCGCGAGCGCCTTGTCGCAACGGACTTTTGCTTTCCTGCCAAGACTCGATCTGGGCGAATTTCGAGCTTCAGTCCTGCACCAATCTTTCAAGCACTTCGAGCAAGACGCGGCTCTCATCGGCCCTCGCTATGATCGCGTCCGCTTGTTCCGTTGCTCCCGGAGCCAGCTTCGCCTCGTCATCGATCAAAAGAACGACTGGGACTTCCGGCTTCAGGCGCTTGAGTTCACCCGTGATGAGTGCAGCTTCGGCTCCGCCATCGTTGAGATCGATGACCACCGCATCTACGAATTCCTGCCCAAAGCGCCGGACTCCCTCATGGCCGCTCCCGGAGCTCAGGACTTTCCAGCCGCTCTCCTTCAGCAGAGCACAGCGGAGATTCAAGGGCACAGGATTGTTGCCGATGCAGAAAACACTTTTTCCATGTCGCATGACTACCGGTTCCCCCCCGCCCCGGGATCATGCACCAACTCCCGGGCACCGGGCCTGAACTACAGGTGCCCTGATATCACGACCTGTGATGCTTCGCCGTGCTTGAGATCACATCAGCAGCTCGCGTTAAGCCCAGCGGTCAAGCCATCAGACCAATAATCCAAGGCTTTGCCTCCATTACTTCCGCTGGAAACAAGTCCTCCTTCCGAGCTAGAATCACTCGCCATGCCTGAGCTCCGCACTGTCGTGGTTTATTCCCGCAAGGGATGCCATCTCTGTGAGGTCGTCAAGGAGAGCTTATCCAAGTTGTCCCGCCGGGGCGGGTTCACCTGGCGTGAGGTCGACGTGGACACCAACACCGATCTTCGTCGTCAATTTAACGACGAAGTGCCTGTCGTCTTTATCGACGGCCACAAGGCTTTCAAGTATCGTATGGACGAGCAAGAGTTCCTGCGCCGTTTAGCCAACTAGCGTCATTCCTTGTAAAGCAGCATTTTTCCAGTACAATCTGTGGCGGCATGCAGCGCACCGAACTCTATGCGGACCCGCGCAATGTTTTCCTTCAGGATGCCGTCCTCGATTCATGCCGCCGCAATTCCGCAAAAACTGCCATCGTCGACACCTCCTGCGGTCGCCGTTTAACCTACGCCGAATATGGAGAAACCGTCGAAACCCTGGCCCGCGGCCTGATTGCAGCCGACCTCAAGCCCGGTGAAGTTATCGCGATCTTTCTCTCAAACTCCTGGGAATTCTGTGCAATTTTTCACGCTATACAACTGGTGGGCGCCATCCCCACTTTGCTCAATCCCACATATCGCGAGCGGGAAGTCCGCTATCAACTAGATAACTCGGGCGCGGCTGTTCTGATCACGGATGCTTCGAACATCGAGGAAATCAATCTCGGCGGATTAGCGAACCTGCGCCGTGTCTACACTACGCGCCAGCACTCTGCCGGCACTGAGCCGTTCGCGAATCTCCTGGGCGGCTCGCGGACGCCGTTCCCGGGTCCGATTGCGCCTTCCGATCAGACGTTAGCCGCTCTTCCCTACTCGAGCGGCACGACCGGATTGCCCAAAGGCGTGATGCTTTCGCACTCCAATCTCATCTCCAACGTGTATCAGTACCTCGGACCGAATGGCTCAGCACTGAAATCAGCCGACAACATTCTCTGTTTTCTGCCGCTCTATCACATTTATGGCCTGAACGTGATGTTGAATCCCTCAATGATTCTGGGCTCGAAGCTCGTGCTTATGCCCCGGTTTCACGTTCCGAACCTCCTCCGATTGCTGACTGAGGAATCAATCACCATGATTCCGCTGGTTCCACCCGCGTTGAATGCGTTGTGTCAGGCTGCGGAGGCCGGGCAATTTCCTCGAGAACATAAACTGCAGTGGGTCAAGTCTGGCGCCGCTCCGCTGGCTCCCGATCTTCCTCGTCGTTTCACTGCCCTGACCAACATTCCTGTGTGCCAGGGCTATGGCATGACCGAAGCCTCTCCGGTGACTCACGTTGGATTTCTCGATTCGGCGTGGTACCGCCCGGATTCGATCGGCCATCCATTAGCGCAGACTGACTGCCGCGTTCTGTCTCAGCCTGAAATTGATCCGTCCGACACGCCGGACGATCTAACCGAAGCGCCCTCCGGTCAGCCCGGAGAACTTGTCATGCGTGGTCCACAATTCATGCTCGGCTACTGGAAAGAGCCTGAAGCCACGGCCTCAGTTTTGCGCGATGGATGGTACTGGTCTGGGGACATCGTTACCCGCGACCGTGAAGGGTTCTACCGCGTTGTTGATCGCCGCAAGGAGATGATCAAGTACAAGGGATTTCCCGTCGCTCCCGCGGAGGTCGAAGCGGTTTTGCTCGAGCATCCGGCCGTCAAGGAATGCGGGGTCGTCGGCCGCGTGTGTCCTGAAGCCGGCGAGATTCCTGTGGCGTTCGTAGCTCTCCGCGACGGGTATGTCGACAGCGGCAAGCTCGAAGAAGAACTCTGCTCTTTCGTCTCCGAGCGCCTCACTCACTACAAGCAGCCGCGCGAAGTCCATTTCGTCGAGGCTATCCCTAAGACACCTTCAGGAAAAATTCTCCGCCGTGAACTGCGCAAACAAATGGCGTGACTCAAGCGGGGGAAGTGACACCCTTTTGACAATGCACTGACAATTCCCGTGATCAGCAGTCCCACACTCTCCTCAGCACGCGCCACGTGCGTCGAAAGGCGCATGCCCGCAAATGCCCAGCCCAGCAATCGGTTTCGCCGGATGGCGGCGCGGAATTGAAGGAGGATGTCATGAATTTGTTTCACTTGAAAACTTGGGTATGCGCAGCTTCGCTCGTGGCCGCAAGTGCGGGCCCCGTTCTGGCCCAGGGAAATAGCTTCAATACGCCCGGCAACATTTTGATTTCTGACCAATACAACAACCGTCTTCTCGAAGTGAATCCCGATAACCACCACGTTGTCTGGCGTTTTGGAAACGGATCCAGCGTTGCTGGCCCCCACTCGGTGGTTGGCGTGAATGACGCCCAGCGCATCGGTGCGCTGACTCTGGTCGCGGGCACTGGCGTTCCTGCCGGAGCCGAGCCTACTTGTCCCAATGGATGTGCTGACAACCGCGTCATGCTGGTGGGCGAGAGTGGCGTCATCCTCTGGCAATACGGTAAAGCGGGCGTCACCGGAGCGGGTGCGAACGAACTCAACACACCAGTTCAGAACACTTGGCTCCCGAACCGCGATGTTCTCATCACGGATCAAGGAAACATGCGCGTGATTGAAGTCAACCAGAATAGAGACATCGTGTGGCAGTACGGACAGACCGGCATCGCCGGAGACGGCGCGAATCAACTGAACAGTCCGAACAGCGCGGAGTTGCTCACCAACGGCCACATTCTCATCGCCGATGAGAGCAACAATCGCGTGATTGAAGTGACTCGCGCGAAGAAGATTGTCTGGAGTTACGGCTGCGCGACCTGCAGCGAATTGAATGCAGCCGCCTTTGCCAGCCGCCTGCCCGACGGATCGACTCTCATCACCGACGGCGGCAACAATCGCATCGTCGATGTCGATTCCAAAGGCAAAGTTATTTGGACCTACTACACCAACACGCGTCCGGGAAGCGTCTCCAGTCCCGCTCCCAGCCGCGCTGTGATGTTGAAAAACGGAAACGTCCTGATTAGCGATCAGAACAACATGCAAGTATTCGAAATCGATCCCAGCTTCAACATCGTCTGGAGCCAGGGAGAGATCGCCGTTCCGGGAACCGGATTCGATATGCTCAACGGTCCCTACGACGCGAAGGTCATCGGCGACTACACGGGTTTAACCAACCCCTTTTAACCGGAAGGGTGGACCCTCCGGAACACTAAAGGTGCCCCACCCTTGTCGCGGCCTTTCGCGACAGGGTGGGATTTTTGCTTTTGACTCTGATTTCGAAGCAGACGAACAGTTACCGAGCAGAAGAAATGGCCTCTACTTCGCCTTCCCGTCGTCCGCCAGCTTACGCGTGACCAGAAAACCCCAGATCACTTGATTCGCGTCCAGATCCGAACTCGTCTTTCCAATCGTATTCTCCGGCTCGTACTGCTCTCCGCCCGGCCACGTGTTCCCAGCCCCCTTGACGCTGTAGGAAACGACCTGAGCATTCTGCTGGCAGCCACTGTAGGTATCAACTTTCGTTTCCATGCCACCCTTTCCCTGCCCGGGCAGCTTGGTTTTTTCCGGCTTCTCAGCACAGCGGTCGATCTTTGCCCACGCTTTCGCGCTATCTTCTACCGAAAGTGTCGCCAGGCTCAGATTGTGTTCCGTTCCGCCTCCGTACGGAACCACCGGATCGGACGTCCCGTTGATCATCACCGCGGGCACCGGACGCTGTGGCAAGCAGATCATCGTTTTGGGCATCGCTGCGCCCACCGCTGCCACAGCCGCGATGCGATCGCCTAAGGCACATCCCACTCGCAGGCTCATGAATCCACCTTCCGACAGCCCCACAACATAGATCCGCGACGGGTCTGCCGAAAACTTTGTTCCTAACTCGTCAAGCATCTGATTGAAGAATCCAATGTCATCCGCCTCGGACGACCTGCGCTCTTCGCTCGGATTCTGGTTCGGCCCCTGCTGGCCTCCGCCTCCCTGCGATCCTCCGCCACCCGGATACCCTCCGCCTCCTCCCGGGTAGCCACCGCCTCCTGGATATCCGCCCCCACCACCGGGATAGCCCCCGCCGTAGCGTCGTCGTCCGCCCGGGTTCATCATCGGCGATCGTCGCTCTTGCGGGTGTACTCCGACATTCCATCGGCCGTGCAGCGCGGCCGGATAGACCGCAATGATTTCATCTTTATCGGCCAACGAATCGAAGCGCGTCAATCGCTCCATGTCGTCGGGATCCTGATTCATCCCATGTAACAGAATGACCACCGGATAATGCCGTTGGGGATCGTAGCCCGGAGGCAGCCGGACCGTAAAACTGCGGTCAACGTCATCCACCGTGACTTTTTCTTTTGTTTCCTGCGCCTTTGCCGCTTGGCTGGCGATGAGCAGGGCCATGCAGACCACTGCTCCCAACCCGTGAGAGTTCCTTGGTTTCATCTTGTCTCCAGAGATCCGACCCGGCACTGCGCCAAGCAGAGAGTTAACCCTTTGGAAGCGTTTCGACTGCCTAAAGTTGGCCGGAACAAGGAACTTTCCTGCAACCAGTTGCGTACCTTCCATCAGAAAGCGAATCAACTCCGGCAGGCGCGCCGATAGCGCAACCGGGAAGGAGAACTACGATGGACGGAATCACTGGCCTCGCAGCAGTCGTCATGGCTTTGGCCATCCCAACGTCAGCATTTGCAATGTATACCTTCTATCGCGTGCGCAAACTTCGCACGGAAGAGCGTCTGGCTGCAATCCAGCGAGGAGTTGCGATCCCCATGGAGGCTGATCTCAGCCAAGCGGCGCACTCTCGCCGAGCCGGAATTCTGCTGGTCGCCGGAGCCGTCGGCTACATGCTCGCTTTCACGATCCTGTCTCGTTACGAGCCCGACGCCATGATGGCCGGAGCTTTCGGCGCAATTCCCTTCGCTCTGGGTCTGGGTTATCTGCTGGATTCAGCGCTGATCTATCGCGACTCCCGAGCTTCGTAGCCGAGCCCTAGGGGAATGCAGCAGTGACGCCAGTGCATTGAAATAAAGGCGGGTGTCCCACCCTCGTCGCACAGGTTGCGATAGGGTGGAGCCTTTGACTTTAGAAGTCCAACTGAATGAGTAGGCTCACTCCCCGCTCAGAAACTTGAACTGAGCTTCGTTCAGCGGCACGACACTCAGTCTTCCCTGCCGAGCCAGCGGAGAGTCGGCGAACAACTTATTCGCCTTCGCTTCCGCCAACGTCACAGGTTTGGCAATCGCCTTCCCGACCTTAATTTTCACCTGTGGACTGCGGGCATCAGACGTGTCTACAGAAACGACCGTTGCCGTTCCCACTGCACTCTTCTCGTCCCCGGTGTGATAAATGACGAGCCGCTCTCCCGGCTTCATCGCGCGCATATTCTTCAGCGCCACAGGATTAGAGACGCCATCCCAGATGGTCGTCTTTTCTTTTTGCAGATCAGCGAATGAATACGTCGACGGTTCTGTCTTCAGTAAGTAGTCCATAGATTCCAATCCATAGAAAAGTCAGAGCTCGCGCTCTAGCCGCCAGAAGATTTAATTAGGCTTTGCCGCGTCTGGAGCCGGAGGTGTAGGCGCATCCTGCTTCGGAGTCGGATCCTTGGTGTGATCGTCGTACACCGAATACTGCCCCTGCGGCCTCTTCAGCTTGATCGTGATCTCCGTCTTCGACTTCGTGACATCGTAGTCCTCGCCGAATGTCTGAAAGCCCGACGCGATAATCTGCACTCGCAATTTGCCGTAGGGAATCCCATCGAAGTCCGCCTTACCGTCGGGGCTGGTCTTCAGTTCCATATCTCCGCGCCCCTGCTTGCCCTTCACATCGACGGAATGCATGATGACAGCCGCGTTTCGCACCGGCTTCCCGTTGTCGTCCTTCACCACGGAGAAATAGATCCACGACGTCGGCTCGTTGTCCTTATCCTTTTGCCCCACAGCTAAGCTCGCCCCCCCAAGCAGGACCAGCGCCACCCCGATAACGATGATCTTCTTCATGCGCCCATTTTATGCAGCCGGAGGCGAGCTGTCATCTCGCACGAAAAATGTGGGGACAACCGCCCCAGTTGTCCGTCGAGCGCCAGTTCGACTTGCCAACTCTCTCAGCCATCGGCCCCCCAACTCAAACTCTTTTAGAATGCTCAGGTGAAGACTTGGGACGTGATCATCGTCGGCGGAGGCATCATCGGTCTCTCGCTCTCCATCGAACTACGAAAGCACGGCGCCCGCGTGCTCGTAGTCGAGCGCGGAGAACCGGGCCGTGAAGCCTCTCACGCCGCGGGCGGGATGCTCGTCGACTGTCCTCTGGAAACCAAGCCAGCCCTGCAACCGCTCGCGACCGCAAGCGCAAAGATGTATCCAGAGTTCGCCCACGAATTGGAAGTCGAGTCGGGAATGAAGGTCGATTTGCGGGATCAAGGAACGATCCTGTTTCCCTCGGAGGAACACTCTAATCGGATGCCGGAGTTCTTCCCCGCCTCCGTTGCTGACCTGGAACCGGTCCTCGCTGAAAGCAATCCGGAAGGAACAACAGTTTATCTTTCGGAGCGCAGCGTCGATCCCCGGGCACTCACGGCCGCTGCGTGGAAGACCGCCAAGAACCGCGGTGTGGATTTTTCCTCTGGCGATCCAGTGACGGCAGTCAATCTCTCCGATGGCGAAGTCTCCGGCATCACAACGACCAAAACAACTTTTCTCTCGGAAAAGGTCATCAACTGCGCCGGAGCCTGGTCCGGGCAAATCGGCCCGCACAAGTTCCCAACCCGGCCCGTGAAAGGCCAAATGCTGTGCCTCGCCATGCCGAAACGTGATCTGATCAAGCACGTCATCCGCTCGCCGAAGGCTTATCTGATTCCCCGGAGCGATGGACGCCTGCTGGTCGGCGCCACCGTCGAAGAAGCCGGATTCGACAAGCGCACCGACGCCGATACCATGCAGCGCTTCCACAAGGCCGCGATCGAGCTGGTGCCGAAACTGGCCGATGCCCGCATCCTCGAAGACTGGGCTGGCCTTCGCCCCGGAACTCCGGACGATCTTCCGATTCTCGGCGCGTCCGCAACACCGGGCTACTACGTCGCCACCGGCCACTTCCGCGACGGGATCCTGCTCGCCCCCGTCACCGCAAAGGTAATGGCTCATGTGATCGAAGGCTCGGAGCCGAAATACGATCTCAAAGCTTTCTCGCCAAGTCGGTTCATAGGAACCTAACGCCTTCCTCTGTGCAACGCTGTGGCGTCTCTGATAAGGCCCTCCCCAGCCAGCAGTCCACCGCCCTCCGCGCTATACTGATTCGTTTCCTCGGACTCTCTATCCGCTATCTTGCGATGTCTGCCGAGATCCAGATTGTCGATATGAAAGGAATCTTCCTATGGCCTCTCCCGCAGTCGATTTTGCCCGCGGTAATCAGCAGCGTTTTCTAAACGAACTCAAAGATCTTCTCCGCATCCCCAGCGTCAGCACTCTCGACGAACACAAGCCCGACATCAAAAAAGCCGCTGACTACATCGCCAACGAACTCAAGCGCATCGGCATGGAAAACGTAGAAGTCATCCCGACCAAGGGACATCCGCTTATCTACGCCGATTGGCTGCACGCGGCCGGTAAGCCGACTGCACTCTGCTACGCGCATTATGACGTTCAGCCTGCCGAGCCGCTCGATGAGTGGCACACTCCTCCATTCGAGCCAACTGAGCGCAATAACAACATCTATGCCCGCGGTGCCGTCGACGACAAAGGCCAGCTCTGGATGGAAGTCAAGGCCCTTGAGTCCCTCATGCAGGCCGGAGGTGGCAAGCTTCCAATCAATGTGAAAGTAATTTTCGAAGGGGAAGAAGAAGTCGGCGGCGAGTCCATTGATGCATATATCGTCAAAGAGAAAGCCAAGCTGAAAGCCGATTTCGCTCTCGTCTGCGACACCGAGCTCTTCGCACCCAATCTTCCAACTTTGTGTGTTGGGCTGCGCGGCTTGGTTTACACGGAGATCGAAGCCAGAGGCGCCAAGGTTGACTTGCACTCGGGTGTCTATGGCGGCGCAGCTCCCAATCCTTTCTTCGCCCTGATCGAGATCATCAGCAAGCTGAAAGATTCCAAGGGAAAGATTCTGATCCCCGGTTTCTACAAAGGCGTGAAGGCTCCGACGAAGGACGAACTCAAGGCTTGGAAGCGTCTGCCGTTTAACGAAGAGAAATACCGCAAGACTGAAGTTGGCTCGAAAGTTTTGACCGGTGAACCCGGTTACTCGGTTCTCTACCGCACCTGGGCGCGTCCGACCTTGGAAGTTCACGGGATGCCCGGAGGGTTCATCGCAGCCGGCGCCAAGACCGTTATTCCAGCCAAGGCGGCAGCAAAAGTCTCCATGCGCCTGGTGCCTAACCAGAATGCCGACGACGTCTTCAAGAAATTCTCAGCCTACGTGAAGAAGCTGACGCCCAAAGGCATCGAAACTAAAATCACGATCCATAGCAAGGGTCCAGCCGCGGTCGTCGGCACCGACAATCCCTACATCAAAGCTGCCACCGAAGCTTTACACGATACCTTCAAGAAAGAAACGGTCTTCATCCGCAGCGGAGGATCGATTCCTATCGTCACCGGCTTCCAGGACGTCCTCAAAATTCCAAGCGTGATGATGGGCTTTGGCCTGCCCGACGACAACTTGCACGCTCCTAACGAGAAGTTCCACATCCCGAACTTCCATCGCGGGATCGAAACTATCTGCCGCTTCTTCGAGAAGTTGGGTTAACGCCATCGGGCGCGGGTGTGTTGCCCGCGCCTTTCTTTCTTACTACGACTCAGCGCAACCGGTCTGCCCAAACCTCTCAGCGAGGCCCGTCGACAGGCCAGTAACAATCAGTCGAAACCCATGAAAGCCACAATCGAAATCAAACATAAGTATTGACAATCACTCGTAAGCCACCTAAGCTGCCTTCATTAGCTTGTGTAACTGAATTTGATCTTCCGCCACTCGTCCTTTCACCTCGTTCGTCGAAAGGAATTCCCCGATGAAATCTCTTCGCACGGTCTGCTTTGTTCTTCTCACTCTTTCTCCACTCACACTCTTCGCACAAACGGGATCCACCTACTACGTCTCCAAGAACGGAAGCGATAACAACTCCGGCAGCTTCTCCGCTCCCTGGTTCACGATTCAGCACGCCGCCAATACCGTCACTGCCGGAGCGACCGTCTATGTGGAAAGCGGGGTCTACAACGAGTCAGTGAACTTCCCATCCTCGGGCACGGCGTCGAACTACATCACCTTCGAAAATTATCCCGGCCAGAGTGCGGTCATCGATGGCACCGGGCTCACACCGGCCGGAACGCAGGGATTGATCAACATCGTCAATCAGAGTTACCTCACGATCAGCGGATTTGAGATTCGCAACTACACGACGAGCAAGGCTGCGGTCGCTCCGGCGGGAATCTGGGTGACCGGTTCCGGCAGCGGACTAAATCTTCTCAATAACATCGTCCATAACATCACCACAACGACCGAGAAAAGCGGCAATGCTTTCGGGATCGCAATCTATGGCACGTCCAGCACTCCGATCACGAATCTCACGATCAGCGGCAACCAGGTTTACAGCCTGAAGACCGGCCAGAGCGAATCCGTAAACGTGGACGGCAATGTGACCTATTTCTCGATCACGAACAACATCGTCCACGACAACGACAACATTGGCATCGACGCCATCGGATTCGAAGGCGTCGGCCCCACCGGCTACGACCAGGCCAAGTACGGTGAAGTCAGCGGCAATACGGTCTACAACATCAGCGGAATTAACAATCCCGGTGAGGGCAACTCCTACGACGCCGATGGCCTCTATTGCGACGGTTGCGCGTATGTTATCTTCGAGCGCAACACCGTCTATGCCTGCGATCTCAACATGGAAGCGGCCAGCGAACACAAGGGACACAGCAGCAGCTACGTGACCATCCGCAACAACGTCTTCTATGACGCCAACACGGTCGGCATTTCCATCGGAGGCTATTCCAATACCGTCGGCGCGAGCGATCACGTCGTCATCGTGAACAACACTCTCTACAACAACAACACCAAGAACCAGGGCGCCGAATTCCAGATTCAATACCACTCCGGTTCATCGTCGGGAAATATCTTCGAAAACAACATCGTCTACGCGGGCACGCAGAACGTCTGGATTTACAGCTACGTGAAAGGAAACTCAACGTATCCCGCGCCTCCGGCAACGATGAACTGGAATCTTTACTATTCGGCCGCGGGTTATGTGTCCGGTACTTCGATCGATTGGGCGGGCAAATCGACCTACAAGACTTATGCTGCATATCAATCAGGCTCCGGCGAAGACGCGAATTCGCCAAATGCCAATCCGCTCTTTGACAACATCGGATCGAACCCGCCGAATCTTGATGTTGCAACCAATTCCCCGGCTGTCAATGCAGGCAGCACCAGTCTCACCTGCAGTGTGGGCTACTGCAATGGATCTTCGATCTACGGCAGCACCGACTTCGCCGGCAATCCGCGCATCAACGGCAGCGGCCAAATCAACATCGGAGCGTACGAACAGTAAAACCGCGAACGGAAGAATACTCACTGCGAGAAGAGCGTCAGCGGAACTG
Source organism: uncultured Acidobacteriota bacterium (assembly GCA_963793945.1). Classification (GTDB taxonomy): domain Bacteria; phylum Acidobacteriota; class Terriglobia; order Terriglobales; family Acidobacteriaceae; genus Sulfotelmatobacter. Next base: position 192,282 of record CAWCCE010000022.1, read on the forward strand.
CTTCTCCCATCGCTCGATATCCTGCGGGCGATGGGTGCAGGTGGTCACCGCAATCATTGGCGGGAAGAAGATGGTCGGGATGCTGCGGATCGAGAACAACTTTGTCGAAATCGATGACGGAGTCAAAGTGGCCCGCGTCGCGGATCCACGCATTGACCGCTTGTCGATCCGCCTCGCTCACCGCACTGGGATGATAGTAATCTGACCCGACATATGGCGTGATGGTCGCGCCATAGACGCGCAACCCGTGCGCATGTGCTCGTACAACGATCTGCTCGTACGCAGAAATCACTTGCTTCACCCGCGCGTTGTGCTCTTCCGGCGATACCTCGGCAGTCCGCGCCAGACCTCCAAGATCGTTCACGCCTTCGAATACGATCAGCCAGCGCACGCCCGCTGGAGCCAGCACATCGCGATCGAAGCGTGCGAGTGCATTCGGACCAAGTCCATCCGTGAGCAGATGATTCCCGCCGATGCCCTGGTTTGATACTCCGATGCTTCGTGTACCCGGCGAAGCTTGCAGCCGTTGGGCAAGAACATCAGTCCAACGGTCGTTCCCGTTCGTGGTCGCTCCGTGTCCGTCGGTGATGGAATCGCCCAGCACCAAGACCGAAGCCGCCTCCGCAGGCGCAAGCACATCGATCTCCGAGACTTGATACCAGTGGTCGATGCGTTTTGCGTCCAGCAGATTGGCCGCAGCGGGGAAATCTCCATGGACGAAGTACGAAGTGGCGCGAGAACCCGGATGTCCCGTCTGTCGGTCGGGAGCGCCATCGAGATGAAATGTGACCGCGAGATCGGAGAGCGCACTGACCGGATAATCCAGCGGATCGGAAACAAGTTCTGCTCCCGGCGGAACGTTTGCGTCGCTGTTCCCTGAAAACGTCAGCGCACGATCGCTCGCTGCGTCGATGCTCGACGACACTGCCGACATGGGCCGCGCGATGTGCACCGAAGTAAAACGCAACGGGTCGGTTCCGAACGCGTTCGATAAATGAACGCGGAGCGCCGAACCGCCAACGGAGAGATGAAAGATCTGGCGCATCGTCGCATCCTGCAGGTCGTCGGGAGCCATCGCATTTTGCGGCTCTGGAATCTGTTGCGAGGCTCCCCAACTCGCGACCCATACCTGCGGCTTGGCATTCGATCCGGCAGAAGCGAGACTGGCAAAGATCGCCAGAACAAGGAGCGCTAGAATAAACGGGATTTTCAGTGCACGCTTCACGGCTGAGAATTTACCATGACCTCGCGACAGAGATTGCTTCTTATCAAGCCCGGCGATTTATTCCGCGGAGGACTATGCGTTCGCTCCTGAAATCTTCTTCCCTTCTGATCGCTTGTGTCTACGCTTTTCTGTTCGCAGCCCTTGCGACCGCGCAGAGCTCCGCGCCTGCTCCAGTTACATTCACCGCCGATCAGGATCATCAGAACATGATGGATCAGCTCGGCATCAAGGCTCTGCGTGCCGGGCCGAGCGGCAACGAGAAAGCACCCAACCACGCGAACTACGATGAGGCGAAGGCTAATCCCTATCCGAATCTGCCCGATCCCCTGGCGCTCAACGATGGTCAGAAAGTCACGACCGCGCAGATGTGGTGGGACACGCGCCGTGCTGAGATCGTGGCGATGTTCGACAAATACATTTACGGACGAGTCCCGAAGGATGTGCCGAGGGTGACGTGGAGTGTTACAGCAGTCGATCGCGAGATGATCGGATTCAACCGCGTCGTCGCCAAGGATATCATCGGGGCAGTCGACAACTCGTCGTATCCCGCGATCAGCGTGAAGATTCACATGACGTTGGTCACTCCGGCAAACGCAACGGGACCGGTTCCCGTGCTGATCATGTTCGGCCACGCGGGATTTCCGGCTCCGAACGAACCTTCGGGCGAAGAAATGGACCGTGTCAACGCTGCATGGAAGGCTTTGCTCGAGCAGCAGGATCCATCGCTGAAAGAAGTGTTCGCAAATCATCCGGCATGGCAATTGGTTCGGCCAACGCCGTTCCAGCCGCCGCAGCTGAATGCTGACGGAGATCTACCCAACACCTGGCAGCTGATTGCCGCAGGATGGGGATTCGCGCTGCTCGATCCCGCGAGCATACAAGCCGACGATGGCGCGGGAATCACGCGCGGCATCATCGGCCTGGTCAACAAAGGCCAGCCGCGCAAACCGGAGGATTGGGGAGCGCTGCGTGCGTGGGCGTGGGGCGCTGGACGCGCGCTCGATTATCTCGCGACCGACTCGTCCTTAGATGCAAAACATGTCGGCATCGAAGGCGTGTCGCGCTTCGGGAAAGCGGCGTTGGTGACGATGGCTTTCGATCAGAGATTCGCGATGGTTCTCGTCGGTTCGTCGGGCAAAGGCGGCGCGACTCTTTTGCGCCGCAACTACGGAGAAGCGGTTGAAAGCCTCACCGGCGGCGAGTATTACTGGATGGCCGGAAACTTTATGAAATACGGCGCGTCTGAAGCGACATTTGGCAGCAAGACGCCGGGAGACATCCCGGTCGATTCGAACGAACTCATCGCGCTGTGCGCGCCTCGGCTGACGTTCATCAGTTATGGAATTCCCGAGAAGGGCGATGCTCACTGGCTCGATCATCAAGGAAGTTTCATGGCGACGATCGACGCGAGCCGTGTCTTTACCTTGCTCGGAGCCAAAGGTCTCGACATTGAGGGGGACTATCGTACGGCGACGATGCCTCCCGTGAACGAGGGTCATCTGGCGGGAGATCTGGCCTGGCGTCAGCATGACGGCGGACACACCGACGCGCCGAATATGAAGTACTTCATCGAGTGGGCGGATAGGTTTATCGGCCATGTTCCGCCGCAATGAGGATTTCAAGAATCCGCTGCGCTCTGAACTTCACAGAAACATTTGGCGGAGTTCAACTATCGTTCCGCAGCCCAGCGCGAAAGTTCGTGCCCCCTCGAGTTGGTTTCTACGTCGGCCACTTGCGCTGCAGCCAGGATTCCACCATTCAGCGAAATGTAAAAAAAGGTAAAGCATTGGCAGGCTCGAGACTCCTCCGCATCTTTGGCGCGCGAAAACGCATCCAAACTTTAAAGACTTCTGAGGTTCGACAATGCGCGTAAGCAGCGAGGTTGAAAAGAGTTATTGGGTCCTTATTGTTGCGTTTCTTCTGATTGCTAGTTCGGTGGCGAGCTCCGCTCAAACGCAGGATCAATATAATCCTCCGCCACCACCGCCTCCCGCGACTCAAAACCCGGATAACAATGCACCGGCTCCGCCGCCACCGGCAGCGATGGAGAGCCCCCAGCAGTTGGACACTCTGGTTTCGCGCATCGCGCTGTACGCAGATCCGCTTCTCGCGCAGGTTCTCACAGCATCGACATACCCAGACCAAATTCCGGATGCGGCCACGTGGGCGAATGAGCACAGCAGTTTGCGAGGAGATGCGCTCGCCAATGCCATTAAGGAAGACAATCTGCAGTTCGATCCGAGCGTAATGGCGTTGCTGCCATTTCCTTCCGTGTTGAGCATGATGGCACAGGACATATCATGGACTCGCCAGCTTGGAGATGCTGTTTTGGCACAGCGTCCAGACGTAATGGATGCGGTGCAAAGGATGCGCCGGCAGGCCTACCAATACGGATATCTGCGTCCGTCGCCGTACGACAACGTGGTCGACTCAGGCGGGGACCTCGAGATTCTGCCGGCGAATCCGGCATACATTTACGTGCCAACGTACGATCCGTATGTCGTATTTGGGCCGCCGCGGCCGGGATTTTTCGTCGGCGGCGCGATTCGCTTCGGGCCGGCGGTCGTGATTGGAGCGCCTTTCTTTGCCTGGGGCTGGGCGCATCCATACTTCTCGTGGCGAACACACGGAATCTTCTTTGATGCGACGCCGTGGAGTCGAGGGTGGGCGAATCGGGGATACTATGTTCATCCCTATGCGCATCCGTACGTGCGCCGGGCGGGACCAAGAGTGGAGCGGCACGATTTCCATCGGCGCTGAGCGGCGATTGGGAATCCCACGCTTAAGGCCGAGTAAGGCGCGGGCTTGGAAAATGGGTAACCTTGCGTGCACACGTGCTTCGTTTTCCGACACGATTCTTTGAGCTAACCGTGTTCGACGCGCGCTTTTATATCCGAATAGGCCGCATCGATGAGCATGCTCAATGCCGCTGCGTTTGTGGCCATTCCCGGTTTCAGCTTCACGTGCCGCATGAATTTGCCAGTGCCTTGCAACAGGTGCGCCGGATCCCGCAGCACTACCCCCTGAAAGAATCCTACGTTCACGTGCGAAGTGAATACATTGACGTAGGCGAAGGGCGCATCTCCCAAACATGCAACCGGACAGCCGTCATGCAAAAGCTCTCGGACTTCGTCGCCGCACTTTCGCATCACCTCAAACCAGTGTTGCGCGATGGCTCCCAATTCGCCAGCATTCGCTTTCATCCATGCGTCGATCGCAGGATCGCGCTCGACAGCGCCATTGAATCGCAGCAATTCCGTTCTCATCGTCATGGCGTTTTAACAGCTACCCGCTGATTCCAGGGCGCCACACTTTCCTCATATTCCATGGGATCGCCGAAACCCTCGGTTTGGACGCCGAGATTGCGCAGAGCATCCAAGGCCATCAACCGGCGATGCGCGTTGAACGTCATGATATGGGCGAAGACGCCGCCGAAGGTAAAGGCCTCAGCCGGCTCACACAGCGCGTCGACGAAAGTATCATCCCATGCGGAGCGGTTTCGGATGCCACTGAAAATGCGTTGCAGTTCAGCGTCGGCCTTGTCGAGCCTGTGCAGCATCGCCTTAGGGGAGCGCTGCGATTCGGGAGGGCCGTTCATATCCATCTCGCCTCCAGACAACGCGGCAGTCCACACTTCTTTCGTGAAGATAATGTTCTCCAGGAGCTGCCGGAGAGTTTTATTCGACTCCCTCCAAGGCAGCATCTCGATGACCGAGGGCAGCGGCCGATCCAATTGTTCCTCGGTCAAAGTGCCCGCGTATTCCAGCAAACGCCGCGTATGCCAAGAGTCGTTGCCTGCAAAACGATCGAATAAATCCATGTCCATTTCTCCTTTTGTGGATGAACCAGGCGCGAAAAAGTGTATTTTGTTTAACGCCGGCAGGTGAAAGTGCGGATCACGCATGCGGCGGTACAGGCTTGGAGAAATCCGAAAAGCTTTCCGGAAAGCGCGCGTGAACGCCTCGAGCGAACTATAGTTGGCGTCCAGCGCGACATCCGTAACCGACGTCACGGTATGTACTAGTTGATAGGCTGCCCTCTCCAACAAGAGCCTCCGCCGCATCGCTGCCGGAGTTTCTTCCACAACGGTTCGGAACAGCCGGTGGAACTGCGTACGGCTTTGATACGCCTGGCGCGCCAGATCTTGCGTTTTCGCCGGCGTGTCCAAAGAGTTCGCGACAATCGCAGAGAGCCGGTTCGCCGTGTCCTGACCATCCGCTTTACTCATGCTTCCGGTTCCTCATTTCGAATGAATCATAGACAGAAATGACGGCTGCCGCCTGATCGCGCGTACTAATCTTCTATTCGCGAAAGCCCGGCCCAAGCGAGCGAACACTTGGATGACTCAATGCCATGGGAAAGGCGTTGCCCCAATTGACAAGTCCTGACATCGTCGCAGATACTGCGTTCTGCGCATGTAGGATGCAACGGCGTGCCGCCGAAGGGCAATGCCCACCTACGATCTCATCGTGGAGGCCTGCATGCCCAATCTAGAGAACCTCAAAAAACAAGCCAAACTCATTTTGCGCTGGCATCGCGAACGCTACTATCCCGTCGCCGCGCAAATCCGCGCGCATTTGTCTCGGTTCAAGGATATGCCCGACTCGGAGATTCTCGCGTCCAGGTTTAAGCTCAGTGATGCGCAAGAATTGGTCGCACGACTGCAAGGCTTCGAGAGTTGGCAGTCCCTGAAGACCGGGCTGTCGATCAGTCGGGTCGAGATGAAGTCACTGCCAGCCAGAGCGAAGATTGTCGCAGCCGAGCCGCAACTGTTCGTCACCAATATCAAGAGATCATGCGAATTTTTCCGTGAGCGGTTAGGCTTTTCGATCGTATTTGGTTACGGCAAACCTCCCTACTATGCGCAGGTGAGTCGCGACGCGGCGCATCTCAATCTGAGGTGTGTCGAGCAAGGGGTGATTGTGTCGACGGTCCGCGATCGAGAGGAACTGCTGTCGGCATCGATGACCGTCGCGACAGCAGAAGAGATCAAGCTGCTTTTTCTTGAGTTTCAGTCCGCCGGTGTCGCATTTCACCAGACGCTGAAGAAACAGCCTTGGGGAGCAAAGACTTTCGTAGTCAGAGACCCGGATGGAAACCTCCTGCTCTTTGCTGGACCGGGCGGCTAAACCGGGTCTTCTTAATGCTCTTAACCGCGGGGCTGAATCCGTCCTCTACTCAGCAACAGATGCGGACTCTCGGCGAGGCCAGTTGTCACATCCCGTCTGGGTATCGGTTGGATGAATTGAGGCTCGAGCGTTAATGCTCGACCGTCAGAACCCGTACCGCGCTCGGATCGCTCACTCGACTCACGTACCCAATCGCTCCTGGAGTCGCCACAACATATTCAAATAGTGCCGACTCCGAAGTGAATTCCTTCAGCATCGCGCCTTGCCCGGTGAATACAACCTTGCGCCAGCGGACGCGAAACTCGTCTGGATTGTCCTGGACGTGATTGCGCAGAAACACTTCATGCACGGGGCCGCCTTTCAGGACAGTCGGAATCGCACGCGTGCCGTCGGCAAACTGCGATCGCGCTCCGATGAAAATATCCCGCAACTGGGCTGAGGTGATCTGTGAGAAAGACAGGCTCTTATTCGCAATAATTACGACGTCTTGTGCCTGGACCAGTGCGCAAGCGCAAGCAAGGCTCAAGCTCAGAACACAAACGCGAAGCTTATTTCTGCTTTTCATCTTGCTCGCCCTAAAAACTGAACCCCATGCGCATGGCCAGCATGTCAGAATTGGCCTGCAAACCATTGGGATTGACGCTTGGGTAGTAGCCCAGAGCCGTGCCGTGCAAGAAATGGCCCTCTACCTTTCCGTACATATAGGAGTTGAAGTCGTAGCGGCTTGAGACGACCCAATCCTTGAAATAGTTTTCGGGCTGCGACCTGTCTCCGGCCTTGTTGATGTAGTGACTGTAGTAGTTCCCGATCTGCAGCTTTTTCGTCACGTCGTAACTCACCATCGGATACCAGGCGCGCTGATCCACCGTGTTTGGAATGCTCAGAGGTCCCATGGTGAGTGTCAGGTCAATCGGAGTTTTCCACACTTCAGTAGCCAGGTGTAGGCGATTCCATCGCCACTGCGCGTAATACGCGAAGGTCAAGCTGGCGGGTAGATGCACACTCCCTTGAGGTCCGATTCCGTCCAGGCTGTCGGACAACGCACTCACTCCCACTGTCACCTCTTTCCAGGGAGTGACCCAGCGCAGGTCCCCACCATAAGTCTTACCTCCGGGCGGCGTCGGGAATGTCAATCCTGCCTCGGCAAGCTGCTGCACATATCCCCCGTTCGCGTCGAGCTGGCTTGCGCCAACATGCCCGCGACACTGGACACGGCCGCCGCGCTCACCGAGATTGATGCCGCCGTATACTTCACCGCCCATCTCCGACAGGTCGTAGTCGCGATTATCGTTCGGGTACATCGCCTGCGGGAGAAGGACCCAGAGAAAAAGAGCGTCGACATCCTGCGAATCGTTGTACAGCCCAAGGGGCGTCTTGATCTTGCCCACTCGAAATCCCAGGTAGTCGTTAACCTTGTAGTCTCCGGAAGCCCAGTCCACTCTGACATCAGGCCCGCCAAATTGTCCCATGTGGTACATGTGCAGCTGGATGCCGATACGCAGCTTGTTGGTCACTGCGTCGCTCACACTAATGGCGCCTTCGGTCCATTGCAGGCTGCCGGCACTCGACTTCATCGTCAGGTAATTGTTATGAGAGCTGTAGAGAAATCCCTGAGTGGCAAAGCCGTGTATCTGCAGATTCTCGAGATCTTGCGCCGCCCCCATCACGGCGCACAAGCAAAACAGAAAAAGCACAAGCCCGCGTCGCAGCATAAAATCTCCCCTGACGCGTTCTATCGGCAGGGTTCAGGCAAGCTTAATTCGGTGGTAGGAGCACTCCCAATGCGGGAAGAAGTTCGTTTCGGTCCGACCCGCTAAACGATGCCCTGCTACGAATCCAGAGTTTCCAGCATTCTGTGGACCGAGGTCCTTCTGGCTTGTTTAGTGGCGTGGATCAATCCGTGCCCTGATACGAAGCGTTGTTCTCGTAGGTCGTCTCCGCCGAAAAGTCCGTCGAGCCACAAAAGCAGGAGTGCCCCCTATGCGCGATTCGTCTTCCTTCTTTTGCGGCATATTCATATCGGTTTTGGAATTTCGGGGAAACGGTGCGAGGATATGGACCGCGGGGGGGGACGTTCTCGAATGAATTCGCCCGGACGGGCATTTGAGAGTCGCAGAACGCGGTCGGGCAGAACTTATCGCTGGGTCATCGCATGGCTGTCCATCAGCGCGGTGATTGCGCTGTTACTGCTGGCAAACTCCATACGAGATTATCGATTCGTCGCGCGAATCATCGCGACCGATCAGATTCGTCATCGGATGAGCCAAGACGCCACGACGCTCGAACGCGAGTTGCGGCAAGATCCCCTCACCCGGAAAGCAGATGTGGACTCTTTGATGGGTGCCGGTGGCCATCCAGTCTGGATCGAATTGCGAGGACCCGATGGAAAACTGCTGGAGCATACTGGCGGGACGGCAGAGCGATTATTTTCCGATGACGATGAACGCAATCATCTCCGCAATCATGAACCCCTTTATAAGATTGAGATGACAACGGCGGGAGAAACCGTAGTCGAAGCCTTCGCCATCCATGCACCCGCCACGCCTATTCCGCCGAATCCTCCGGCACAATCAGGTCCGCCGGGCATCTTGATGCTGGAAGTCGCGATGCCCCTCAGCGACGTAGATCCATCTGTCTTTTGGCCAATCCGACGGAATCTCTTTATCAATTGCTCGGGCGCACTGGCTCTGCTGGTGACGGTCGCAATCGCCGGCTTCGGATTCCGCTCGTATGCACACGGAAAGCGTCTCGAAGAACAACTCGAAATTGCTCGCCAGGTGCAGTCGGAGCTGTTGCCGACGCTGACGGAGAAATATGTCGGAGTCCACTTGGCCACCGAATACACACCCGCCGAACAGGTGGGAGGAGATTTCTATGATGTTTTTCGGCTGAAGGATGACGGAATCACGCTGGTCATCGGGGACGTGTCGGGCAAAGGCGTGCCTGCGGCGCTGCTCATGGGAGTGATCCACGGAGCGGTACGTTCGAGCGTATGGGCGAAATCGCCTTCACGACGCGAATCTGAAGCCGAGCAGTTAAACAAGTTACTATGCGAGCGATCCTCTGGAGAGCGATACGCCAGCATGTTTTGGTGCTACCACGATCCGGCGGCGCACTCGCTCAGTTACGTGAATGCCGGCCACTGTCCGCCGCTGCTCACGCGTAAGACTGGAAACGCAGTAGGTATTTCGCGGCTGACCGTTGGCGGCCCCGTCCTCGGAGTCTTGCCAGACGCGCGATACGAACAGGCGACGATCCAGTTGTCACGCGGTGACCTCCTTGTCATGTATTCCGACGGGTTGGTCGAAGCTACGAATCCAGCGGGCGAAGAGTACGGAGATGCGCGTCTAGGCGAGCTGCTTGCTACCGTCACAGAGAAAAGTGCGGATGAAATTCGCCGCGCCATTCTGGCATCGTTGGCGGCCTTCGCCGGCACCGAGGGCTTGCGGGATGATCTGACAATCGTGGTGGCGCAGTTTGAGTCGGAATAATGGAGCCGGACGAAACGGAAGCGAAAGGATTGAAGGCGACGGGGCACGTCAAACTGCCGTCTCATCCGATGGCATCGGCTAATCTTCGTTGCGCCGATCCCTCAATCTGCGCTAGGCTGGTTCTGCTCTCGCGGTAATCCCACCTCTTTCCTTCTCCGCCCTAAGAATGACTGGTTGCTGCAATGTCTGTGCAATACAGCGGGGTCGCTCGTAAGGCCACACCATATATGGTGTTATATTGCTTGACCCCGCCCCAATTTCACCGTTACAGTAGCTTAACTTTGTGCCCGCCCTGTCCAGCCTGGGGTGAGAACAGCGATGGATCGAACGACAAAAGCATCGTATTTCGTAGCGGGGGAATCTGTGTGGTCAACAGACGAAGTCTTCGTTTCTCGGGCCTAGGATGCCCGAAAAATGGGGCGCCCGGCACCACTCATGGCTGGCCACTAGTTCGAAGGAGTTCACGTTGCTCAAACTGAAGCGGCTTCAGATTCTCGGGTTCAAGTCGTTCTGCGACCGCACCGAGCTCAAGTTCCACGGAGACGGTGTGGCGGCCATCATTGGCCCGAACGGATGCGGCAAGTCGAACATCTCGGACGCCATCTCGTGGGTGCTCGGCGAGCAGTCGGCGAAGACGTTGCGCGGAGCGCGCATGGAAGACGTCATCTTCGCGGGCACGCGCGACCGCAAGGCCACTGGTATGGCCGAGGTTTCGCTGACTTTGGTCGATCCGGAAGCCTACGATGGGCCGGACGTCAATGATCCCACTGAGATCGACGTGCGAGACGACATGCCGACGTCGACGCAAGCCCTGGCCGACGATTGGGATGAAGCTTCTATTCGAGCGCGAGCCGCTGCCGATACGGAGCGTGCGGTCGAGGATGCGCAGCCGGGCAAGACGGAAGAGATCGAGGTTCCTCGCTCCAAGGTCAACACCAATGCGGTTGCCTTCCCGGACGATGAACCGATTTTTGCCCTTCCGGCGCACAACGTGGTCGCCCCCGCTGTAGCAGCCTCGGTTGGCACTGCTGCGCCGCATGTAGTTCTCAAGATTCGCCGCCGCAAGTTCAACCAGCAGTCGTTCCGTGCCGGAGAGATTGTCGTCACCCGCCGTTTGTTCCGTTCCGGAGACAGCGAGTATCTGCTGAACGGAAAGCTCTGCCGCCTTCGCGACATTCAAGAGCTGTTCATGGGCACCGGGCTTGGGCCGGAATCGTACGCCCTGATCGAACAAGGACGCATTGGGCAGATCTTGAGCAGCCGTCCGACAGATCGCCGCGCAATTTTGGAAGAGGCCGCCGGGATTACGAAATTCAAGACGAAGAAGCGGCTGGCGGAAGCCCGTCTTGAAGATGCGAAGCTGAACCTGGCGCGCGTCAATGACATTTTCGAAGAAGTTACGCGCCAGATGAATTCGCTGAAGCGGCAGGCGTCGAAGGCGGAGCGGTATGCCCGCCTGCGCGACGAAATGCGCGCCAAGTTGCGGCTGGTGCTGGCCAGCAAGTTTGCCACGATCGAACACGAGAGCGCCGAGCTGGATTCGCAGCTCAATGTTCTCACCGAGGAAATGCAACATCGCACCGAAGAGGTGCAGCATCTCGAGGCGGAGCATAACGATCGCACGCAGCGTGGCTATTCGATTGAAACCGAATTGCGCGAGAATCGCGACCGCATTAGCCAGATCGCTATGGAGATTGACCGGGCCCATGCGCGCCGCCGCCATAATGAAGAGCGCTGTGCTGAGTTGCTCGTCCGCGCGGCTTCAGCCGAGGCTGAACTGGCGCAGGCACGACATCGATTGACCGCGCTCGAATCCGAACGCGAATCCAACCGTCAGATTCTGGAATCGGCGGCTGCCGAAGTGGCTGCCGCTCAGAGCGACCTCGCTCTCTGCCAGCAGGATGCGACCACCGCGGCGGTGAGTCTTGCTGCCATCGAACGTCAGCAGGAAGAATCGCGCGTTGTCATTTTTGACAATGTTTCATCGGCTTCTCGTCTGCGGAATCAACTGGCGCAGGCTGAAGAACGTTTGGCCGGCGCCGATCGGGAAGCGCGCCGCCTTGAAGCAGAGATCAACAACGCGAATTCGCAAGTCGAGGCTTTCGGCGGACAACGCGGACAACTCGCTCTCGAATTCGAAACTGTCACCCAACGCGTGAGCGGCATCGGGGAAGAGATCAGCCAACTCCGCCGTTTGCTCGAGACGAAAAAGCTCGACGAAACTCGCTCCAAGACCAACCTCGACGTACTGCGTGCGGAGTACGCAACCGCGCTTGGAAAGAAGGGATCGCTCGAGGCGGTCATCGCAGAACACGGGTACTCGACGGAATCGGTTCGACGACTGTTTCAGAGTGGCGTTATGCAAGGCGGCCTCGCTCCCGTGGGCGTGCTCGCTGATTTTCTCGAAGTGGAACCACGCTACGAGCGCGTGGTGGAAGACTTCCTCCGCGATGAGCTGAACTACATCGTGGTCAAGTCGTGGGACGCAGCCGACGAAGGCTTGCGCATGCTGCGGACCGATGTCGATGGTCGTGCCACGTTCCTCGTCCATCCTGAAGATTCGCAGGCTAAGTTCTCGTTCGTGCTGGACGAGGCCGCGCACTGTGCGCCACCTACGGCGCAGATCGTTCCGCTGAAGAATACCATTCGCGTACTAGATGGCTTCGGGAAGTCGTTGGAAGTAATTCTGCCCAAGCTTCGGGATGGATACATCGTTCCGGAAGCTGATGTCGCGCGCGGTTTGGCACTGGAGAATCCCGACGCTTTCTTTCTTTCCCAGGCAGGCGAATGCTTCCACAACGTGACGGTCACCGGCGGCAAGCAGCGCGCCGAAGGTCCTTTATCGATGAAGCGCGAGCTGCGTGAAGTCATGCGCCAACTGGAAGATCTCGAGCGGGCGTTGCGCCATGAAGAGATGCAGGTGCTGACGCTGGGGCGCGAAATTAAAGACCTCAGTTCCCTACTAGAACGGCTCGACGACGAGAAGCGCGAGGCCGAACTTCAGTCAATGACATCGGGCCACATGTTGCAGCAACTCGATTCCGAAATGACGCGGGTCAGTGAGCGGTTGAATGTTGCGAAGCTCGAACTCGAACGGCTAGCCGCAGAACGAGCCGAGCAGGAAGGGATCCTATGCGCTCGGCAGTCTGAGATCGAGACTCTCGATCTGCAGCGCGCAGACCTCGAACAGAAAATCGCAGCTGGACAGGAATCTTTGACGGCTCTACGCCAACGGCGCGAAGAGTCGGCGCAGACGGCCTCGCAACACGCCGCCCGCGTGGCAACGTTGGAAGAGCGGCATCGCTCGGCTGCGTCGGTGCTGCAACGGATCGAATCCTTGTTCGCGGAAATGGGGGAGCGTGTACATGCCCTCAGTTCACAGATCGACGGAGCAGCTGCTGAAAAACTGCAGCGCGAAGCGGAGAACGAACAACTCGCGCAGACCGCAACAGATCTCGATGCCGAAAGGAATGCGGCGCAAGCTCGCGAAGGACTGCTTCAGTTTGAAACCGAACAGCTGCGCGCCCGGCTTTCCGAAATCGACGAGCAGCTGCGCAACAGCCGCATGTTGCTCGACCAGGCGCGCGATCGACGCGGAGAACTCTCCGCCGCAGCAGCCAAGCTTCAATCCGATGCGCAGTATATGTCCGAGACTTGCCTGAACGAACTCGGCGTGGAGCGCGAAGCTTTAATGGCTGACACGACGCTCAACGTGGTCACGGGTGACGAACTCGTGGCCGAAGATCAACTCTACCGCGACATGCGCACCAAGCTCGAAGCCATGGGCCCGGTTAACATGATGGCGCTGGAAGAGTACAAAGAAACGGCCGAGCGGCATACATTCCTCGAAACGCAGCGGACGGATCTGATCACTTCGATTGAGAACACGACGGCGACTATCAAAGAGATTGATCAGATCTCCCGGCAGAAGTTCGAAGAGGCATTCCACAAGATCAACGAGAATTTCCAGACGACATTCAAGAAGCTATTTGGCGGCGGGCATGCGTTCATGAAGCTCACCGACGAAGAGAACAGCGCCGAAAGCGGCATCGATGTAGTGGCTTCTCCTCCGGGCAAACGACTGCAGAGCGTGCTGCTCCTATCGGGCGGTGAGAAGGCGTTGACTGCTTTGGCGCTGCTGGTCGGCATCTTCCAGTACGCACCCAGCCCGTTCTGCATCCTCGACGAAGTCGATGCACCGCTCGACGAGGCGAACGTTGGCCGCTTTACCGAACTCGTCAAGGAAATGAGCGTTCAGACGCAGTTTGTGCTCATCACGCACAGCAAGCGGACGATGAGCATCGCGCCCGTTCTCTATGGCGTTACCATGCAGGAGCCGGGAGTTTCGAAGCTGGTGTCAGTGAGATTCGGAGTCCAGTAGAGAGTCGGCCAGACCTTGAGCGATGCGCGCGACTATGATTGATTTGCGCACAGCTCCGGCGAGAATGTTTTGTCCTCGTTATCCACGCCTATCCTCAGCTTTTCCACAAGAGTGGCCGGCGGCACCCCTTGTCCAGCGCGGGTTTCCGCGCATTCCCTTACCTGTCAACACCTTTCCGTCGAACGGATGACGCCGTGCTCCTCGCAGGGTGATCAGAATCGTTGACAAAATTTTCTGACCAGCTAGAATACGCCTCGCCTCTAACCTGTAAAATTTCACCATGAGCACAGACACCCTCGATTCCGTCCTATTACGCACCGACTTTCCCGACCTCAACCTTCACGCCAGCGGCAAGGTTCGCGACGTGTACAACATCGACGACCAACAGCTGTTGTTCGTCGCGAGCGACCGTATCTCCGCATTCGATTACATCCTGGGCACTGGCATTCCCCACAAGGGGCGAGTGCTGAATCAGATCTCCTTGTTTTGGTTCGACTATCTCGCCGATATCGTTCCGAACCATTTGATCACCGCCGATGTCGAAAAATATCCAGCGAACGTGCGCAAGTACGCTGACCAACTTCGCGGACGCTCGATGCTGGTGCGGCGTGCCGAGATCTTTCCGGTCGAATGCATTGTGCGCGGATATATTTCGGGCTCGGCTTGGAAGGAGTACAAGGCGACCGGCAAGGTCTCGGGAATCGAACTACCGGCGGGACTGAGAGAGTCGGACGCCTTCCCGGAGCCGATTTTCACGCCATCGACCAAGGCGACATCCGGTCACGATGAGAATATCTCGTTCGATCAGATGTGTGACATCGTCGGCGTCGAGACCGCAAGCCACCTGCGCGATCTCACCTTGCGCGTCTACAAAAAGGCGGCAGCCTATGCGCGGCAGCGCGGCATCATTATCGCCGACACCAAGTTCGAGTTTGGACGCACCCCCCAGGGCATCACGCTGGCGGATGAAGTTCTGACGCCCGATTCCTCCCGCTTCTGGCCCGCCGACAAGTACGCTCCGGGACGGCCGCAGGATTCGTATGACAAGCAGTACGTCCGTGATTACCTCGAGCAAATTCACTGGAACAAACAGCCACCCGCTCCTGGGCTTCCGCAGGACGTGGCGCTGCGGACCAGCGAAAAGTATCTCGAGGCGTACCTCCAGCTAACGGGACACAAGCTGGATGTCTGATCCGGCTTGTAGCACGAACTCCCGCGAGTTTCTCGTATGACCATCGCGGATTGGATGATTTGTGCGGTAATACTGATCAACGTCGTCGCGGCCGCCATGCAGGGTTTTTTCGCCGAAGCGCTCAGCATGGCCGGCCTCGTCGTCGGCTATATCGTGGCGGCTTGGAAGTATCGCAGCCTTGCAGAGTGGTTTGAGTCGTTTTTGAAGAACCCGTGGTTGGCTGAGATTCTTGGCTTTTTGATTATTTTTTTTGCGATCCTGCTTTTATTCGGCATTGCCGCCAGGATTGCACGTTGGATCATGAAAGAAGCCGGACTCAGTGGTTTTGACCGTTTCCTCGGCGCAGTCTTGGGGTTGCTGAAGGGCGGGTTGATGGTGGCAGTGATCCTGATGGGAATGACAGCGTTTCAGCCGACATCGAAGCTGCTGCAGAATTCCCAGTTGGCGCCTTACTTTCTTGTCGTCGGACGGGCCGCCATTTGGCTCGCACCTTCGGAATTGCGCGCCCGTTTTTATCAGGGTCTCGATCTCATCCATCAAGCTCCGCTGAAATTGACCGGCTCCCCATCTTCCCCGTCGAAATAGGTAGCGGCGCAGTGAAAAATTCATAGCGAAGAGAGAACTTCATCGTGAAAGATCAACTGGAAGCACTCGTCCTGCAAATGTATCGCAGCAATATTCTTTATTCCGAGGGCGTGCGCGAGTTCAAGAAGCGATTCATTCTCACTGTCCTACAGGAAAACAAAGGCAACCAGTGCCGCGCCGCGCGCGAACTGGGCATGCATCGCAACACTCTCAGCCGAACTATCACCGAACTCAAAATTGATGTTCGCCAGCTACGCGACGGCGTCAAGCGCCCACCCCGCAGTACCCGCTCGGTTTCGATGGAAAAGAAGATCGTCCGCTGAAGACACACCCGGCAGTTCGTGCCTCGAAAGAACCTGATTCAAACTGATGCGCTCCTGCCATTCCCCGGGAGACCGATCTATCGCCGCTTGCTGCACGCCGCAGGAAGACCGTTGTCCCCACTCAAGCCAAAAGCGGACGTGAATGGCCCACTGCTCTCGCAGCTGAGGCCGACCGTCCAGTCCGGTCTCATCACCATATCTTCCCGCCAAGACAAAAGAGGCAGCCGCAAGGGCTGCCTCTTCGTTTACAGCTCTTTACCTGTTATTGCGCTGGTGCCTTGTGCGTTGGCGCCTTGTGCGCCGGAGCCGCAGGTTTAGCGCGAAGCAGTTGGCCCTTTTCCATGACCATCATGAACGGATTCGGAGTATAGGACGCCGGTTCCCCCTGGAAGTCAAAGCTGGCGCCGTCTTTGGGAATCAAGCGGACCGGAACCTTCTCTTCGAACTTCAGCGTGATGTCGGCCTTCTTCGCGTCGATGTCATCGGAACTGCCGGCAATCATGAATTGTTCCGGCTCGGTGCTGATCACCGTGCCGTTCATCTGCACGGCCTTGCCCTTGATCGCGTTCCAAACCGTATCCTGATCAGCCTGGCTACCATTGCTCAGAACAAATTCCCACGTGGCGAAGTCCATCTTGTCGGGAGGCGTCTTGGTGACCATGTCGTGAGCCTGGTCTGCCGGAGACGGTGCTGGCTTGATCGGGACCTGCGGTCCGCCAGCTTTGGCGGCGGCCAGCACATCGGCCCATCCGTCATCGCCGGCATGGAACTTCACATACTGCGATCGCGCATACTTCTCAATGCCGGCTTGCGCTCGCTGTAGGCGCTACCGCCGCAGCCCGCGCCGCGAACCAAATGCCGTTCTGATAGTCCGGAGGATTCTGCTGCAGGTAGGAAAGTGCCAGCGGATAGAGCAGGCTCAGATCCTTCTGCGAGTCCGGAGCATTGGCTTCTTCGGCGTCCTTCAGTTCGGTGGCCGCCTTGGCGTAGTCCTTATCCTGCAAAGCTCCCCATCCGATACCGGCGTCGAAGTTTTCCTTCATCGTCTTGATCTGATTCTGGAAGTCGGCGTCGCTGGTTCCCTCGGGCTTCTGATATTTCGAAAGGCAATCGAGTCCCTGCTGGCCATATTTCTCGGCATCAGCCGATTCCTGCTTGCCATTCGGATCACCGCTCTGCGCGGTTACGCGATTCACATAGGTCAATAGGAACAACGCGGGCACGTAGCATGGCTCGGCGGCTACGAGCTTGGTCGCGGTCTCCATCGCCTTCTTCACGTTGCCCGCCTGCTGGTACGTGCCCAGCAAAACTTCGAGCGCCTGATTCTTCATCACACTGTTGGGATACTGGGTGAGAAATGCTTCGAGCCCGCTGATCTTTGCGTTGGCGTCCTTCTGCTGTATGGCCGCGACGTAGGCGTTATATTCAGCGGGATCTTTGATCACCGGCGCTGCAGCTTGTGGAGCGGCTGCTGGAGCGGCGGGCTGTCCCTGCGCGGCTGGTGTGGCCGATTGTCCGGGAGCTGGCTGCGCAGGAGTCTGTGCCACCGCGACCGCCGTTACCCCAAGAACAACCGAAAGCAGAATCTTTTTCATCAGTATGGCTCCTTGAGCTCTGGAAATATCTTTAGATTGGGAATCGTCTTCAATACATCTCAGCAGCAACTGCATTCCACCTGGACCGCAAAGCGTTCAGATCCTGCTTGGAATGCCGGGCTTCCTGGCAGGGGGCCCCGGGAGGCTAGGGGTCGCCCGATTGAAACACTTCGACGGCTGCCCTTCATCCCGGCTGGCCGGATTATAAGTACCTCTGTTGCCGAAGGCAAGCGTCATCCCTTTCGTCCTCCTCTTTATTGCTAAGATGCCGATAGCGGAGACCGCGGATGTTTCCATCCGGTAGTCCGCTGCAAGGAGACCGCATCTACTATGGACACCGCACAGCCTCTTTCCGGTCAGGTCGCCGTTATTACCGGAGCCGGACGTGGAATCGGCGCCGCCATTTCGCGCAAGCTCGCCGCCCTCGGAGCCACCGCCGTGTTGCTCGGACGCACCCAATCCACGCTGGACGAAACATCCCGTGCCATAGTCGAGGCCGGCGGCAAGAGCGAGGTCATCCCCTGCGACGTCACCGAACTGCATCAGCTCGAATATGCGTCCGCCCGGATCGACAGCACCTTCAAACGTCTCGATATTCTGGTCAACAACGCCGGTATCGGCGGCTTCCGCGATCAACTGCACAATCTTCCCGCAGAAGAATGGGATCAGATTCTGAATACGAACCTACGCGGAGTGTTTTATGCGATTCGCGTCTTCGCGCCGCTGATGATCCGCGCCTACTCCGGACATATCATCAACATTTCATCTTTGGCGGGAAAGAACGCTCTGCCGAGCGGCGCAGCCTACGCGGCGAGCAAGTGGGGATTGAATGGACTGACCTATTCGGTCGCCGAAGAACTTCGCCCGCACAATATTCGCGTGTCGGTAATCTGTCCCGGCTCGGTCGACACCGAATTGAGCCCGCACGCGGGTAAAGATCCCAATAAGATGCTGCAACCGGATGACGTTGCTCACGCCGTCGGAATGCTGGTGACCCAGGCGCCACAGTCGTTTGTGAGTGAAATCCTGCTGAGGCCGACACAGAAACCGTAAGGTAAGCGCTTGTCATCCTGAGGGAAGCGAAGCAGCCCATACCCTCCGGCAGAGGCAATGGCCCAAAGAGGGATTTTCAAACAGCTGCAGTCCCCCGTGCGCCTCTGTGTCCCCGATGGTGAAAGGTTTTCCTACTTCTTGAAGAGATTTTCAAAGGCCGCCCGCGCATCGTTGGGACGCAACGTCGCCGGAGTGGAAGTCTCTTTCTCGCGCGTCACGCGAATCTCGTAAAGTTCGCAATCGTTCCTCGCATCCTTCTTCGCGATGCGTACTTTAACGGGCTGCATGCATTCAAACCGGCTTCCCGGATCGAAATACGTGCACTGCTTGCAGGAATGCAACTCAAAGCCGCACTTCGGGCACTTGCCGTCGCTCGCGACTCCCTGCAGCACGGTACCGCACTGCGTGCATCGCGAGACGGCGCGCGTCCCCGGCAGATTGACGGGCCGCGGGCCAAATGTGTTGTCCCGCCTTAGCGGCGGTGGCGCGCCCGACTTCTCTCCCGATCCTTTGCGCGACTCATGATCGCGATCTTGATATCCATGTTGACGGTATTTCGCCACAAAAGCCTCCCCCAGCACGCGGCCAGTATTGTGTACCCGATTCACTCCGCGCGGCAAGTACTTCCCAAAACATTAACCTGAGATGTCTTGCGAGGTTGTCTTGGCAAGACTGCTAGACCCGAAGTGCTTTGCAACAATTCAGGGCCAGCCATGCTGATCCGAGCCGCTACAATAAATCCATGATCCACGAAATCATTCCAGTCGGCCCTTTGCAATGCAATTGCTCGATTATCGGTGACGAAAACACGCACGAAGCCATGGTGATCGATCCGGGCGACGACATCGACGACCTTCAAGCCATTCTCAGCGAACACAATCTGCGAGTAAAACAGATCGTCATCACGCACGCGCATATCGACCATGTCGGAGGCGCGATGAAACTTCGAGCCGCGACCGGCGCGCCCATTCTTCTCAACCAGAACGACTATGCGCTTCTGAAGATGCTCGACGAACAAGCGACGTGGATCGGCGTTGCGCCGCCGGGCAAAGTGGAAATTGATCACAGCATCGGCACGGGAGAGAAAGTGTCGGCAGGATCACATACGGCCCAAATTCTGCACACACCCGGGCACACCGAGGGTAGCATCTGCCTCTACTTCCCTGCTGAAAAGAAGCTGATCGCTGGCGACACGCTCTTCGCCGGGTCGATCGGCCGAACCGACCTTCCCGGAGGATCGATGCAGAAGATTCTTCACTCGCTCCATGACACTGTGCTCGCACTGCCCGACGAAACCGTGGTGGTTCCCGGCCACGGCGACTTGACGACAATCGGGGAAGAGCGCGAGTCTAATCCCTTCTTGCAGGGCCGTCAGATGCGGTAAAGATTGGAGACGATCCATCAAGCAAACGAAAGCGGCGGACATCTTTGTCCCGCCGCTTCCGAGTCGATTGTTTTAGCGATTCTTACTGGTGCATGTGATCGTCGTGCTCTTCGTGCTCGTGACGCCACTTCCAGTATTCACGCTGGCGCTTCTTGTCCAGGCGGTCATAGTCGACGTAGGCTTCGTGCCGCTCCTCAAGCCAATGCCGATAGGTATCGCCCTCTCGCTGATCCCAGTTGTGATAGTCCTTATGGTCCGGATCGTACACTTTGTGTTCCCGCTCTTCCTGTTCGTGCCTTTCGTGGTCATCCTGCGGCGCCGGCATTGCTAGAGCGCCAATTGGCACCAGTAGCGCAGCCGACAAAAACACCGAAGCCATACATTCCTTGTTACGACGCATATTTATCCTCCGAGCAGCCAAATGTAGCCCCGTATGGATGCGGCGCCACGGCGTGCGGTTGGAGTCGAACTGATCTGGGGTTCCACAGTAGATTGCGCACAACCTTTCAGGAAGTGGCCGGCAACTGCAGCAGTCTCGCCGTTCCCGTACTGAATTCGTCTTCGTTCGTAATCAGGCTTAGGACTAGATATCCATCACTGGGGAAGTCATAGAAGTGTCCGGGATGCACGATCACCGACTTTTTTCTCACCAACTCAATTGCGAGATCTTCATCGGAACGTGTCACTGGGACGCGAAGCACTGCACACCAACCGCCATCCACGTTGAGCCGTTGGCAACTTGTTTGCTGGGCGAGCTGACGATCGAGTTCTGCGAGATTGGTTTCCACCCGGTGCGATAGTTGCCGCTGAATATTTTTCCTCTGGTCTAGAAGAGCTGGCATGGCCCACTGGATGGGTGCACTCATCGAGAGATACGTATCGGCGATTACGTCGAGCCGCGCTGTCGCTTCGGCGACTTCTGCTGATGGTCCACTTGTCGTGACCCACGCGACTTTCATCTGCGGCAGGGCCGAAATCTTCGACAGGCCGCTGAGCGTGAAGGTTAGTGCGTCGTGATTCGCCGTGAAACTTGCATGAGGTTTCTGATCGAGGCCGTAGTCGAGGAAGACTTCATCGACGATCAACGCCAATCCGTGTGACCGGCAGAATGCATTGAGCGGGTCAAGCTCATTCGGCTCGATGTACGATCCAGTGGGATTGTTCGGATGCACGATGACCACTCCGCGCGTTCGCGCTGTCACGGCAGCTTCGAGGGATGGAAAATCCATCTGCCATCCGTGGTCGTAGATCAGCGGATACGGCACTAACTTCACATCCTGAAGATCTGCGAGAAACTCAAACAGCGGATAGCTCGGTTTCGGCACCAGCAGCTCATCGCCAGCGTTGCACAGCAAACGGAAAACGAACGAATATCCTTCGCTCGTGCTAGTCGTCAGTACGATTCTCTCGGCGTCGAGGTCTCGCACGCCGTGCGCATCGCGGTAATACCCAGCGACGGCTTGCCGAGCGGACAGCAATCCCTTCGCCTGGGGATCGTAGTCGAGCATGTGCGGGGATTCGAACGCAGAGATGATTTGCGCAGCGTTGTACTGCAGACCCACTCGCGTGGGATTCGAAGCTGTGAGATCCAGCAGCTCGGCTCCGCGAGCGCGCGCTTCCTCAATCGCCTGCGTATATCGGTTCTGCGACAGTCGCCAGTTCGTGCGTTCAGAAAACATGAATGGATTTTATGCGATCAGAAAAATAACAGGTCGCGTGGTGCGGCGAAAAGAAAAGGCGTCCCGCAGGACGCCTGAATACATTTACTGTGCGAATATCACAATCCTGGGGGCACTCGATTGGCCAACTCAGGCGTTGAATCGCTCACATCGGGTGAGGTGACGCGCTGCAGGCTCGGCCAGTCGCGAATCCCCACGGCCGGGCAGATCAAGCCCTTTCCACCTGGTCGCAACAGTTGGCGGAGGGTTTGCACACCGTAGAACAGCCCCTCGCCGGAGTTCGCGGCGACGATCAAGTGCGACTTGTCGGAGAACAGCAGGTAGCCGTCTTCGCCGATAACCTGATCGGCCTTGAGGCCGTTTCTCGCGAGGAAGCGCCTTACGCGAGCATCTTGCAAGCGAGCGAGCACAATGGCCCCGCCCTCGGCCTTACCAGCGGCCTTCATTCCAAGAATGTCGAGCTGCATCCCCGACTGCTCCTGGACTTGTTCCGCCAGGGTCTCAGCCGCAATGCGATCTTCGGATTGATGCCCGAGCTGCACAAAAATCTTTGTGCGGGGGCCCACATGGAAGCCGCCATCGCGCAACTGGACTTCCTTCGGCGCCGGCTCCAACTTCAACACCGGGCGCGTCGGCGAATCGAGCGCCAGCAATACTGGCGCGCACGCCAAAGCCCAGCCGATGATACCCAAACGTCGCTTCGTCATTGAAATCCTTGCACTAGTCAACTGCATTCCATATTGTACCCGCTTCGCGGAACCGCCATCCGGGCAAAGGGACCTTCTCACTGTGATAAACCCGTTGACCTCGCTGATTCCTCTATTTATTTACGGTTTTGACCGCTTCGCGGATTCTAGCTCGCAAATGCCTCTTTATTAACCACATAGGGCATCTTCGAGATATCCCCATTGTAGTTGCCTTCGAGCACATCGATCAGCCCTTGGGCGCAACGGCCAGCCATACCTTTATTAGGGTCCGTCGAGAGCCTCGTAATGCGGGCTGCGCTGGCAAAGTGGGGCATGAGACGGCATCGGTCGGCAATCGCCGGATCGCGCAACGGCGAGTCGGCGGGCAGAGGCTCCTTCTCGTAGACGTCGAGAGCGGCGCCCGCAATCCAGTTCTCGCGCAACGCCTTCGCCAGCGCGGATTCGTCGATCACTGGTCCGCGGGAGGTATTGACGAGAAATGCAGTCGGCTTCATCTGGCGCAGCGTCGTCTCGTTGAACAAATGATAGGTCGGCGTCGCGCTCTCTTCCTTCCGTAGGAGCGGCACGTGGACGCTGACGAAATCCGCTCCGCGGAGCGCCTCTTCAAACGGAACGTACTTGATCCAAGCTTGCTCATTGGCCAGGCCTCGCGCGTGCCGCAGGTCGTTGATCTCCTGAATCGCTTCCACAAACGCATGGTTTTCATACGCGGGATCGTAACAAAGCACATTCATGTCGAAGCCCACACACTTCTTGATGAACGCGAGGCCGATGCGGCCCGTTCCAATCACCGCGACCGTTTTGCCAGTGACTTCGTCTCCGAGGAACGGCAGGTACGGATGCCAATATCCCCAGTGCTGATCGCGGGTGAGATGCTCGGCGGTCCACAGCTTCCGGGCGAGAGATCCCATCATGAAGAAGGCGAACTCGGCGGTTGCTTCGGTCAGCACGTCGGCGGTATTGGTGAACGGGATCTTGTAGCGATTTGCGTCGGCGCGATTGATGTTGTCGAAACCGACAGCGAATTGAGCGACGACCTTCAGAGATCCCTTCCCTGCCTCGAAAACTTCAGCATCGATCGGGTCGCGCAGCGTCGTGATCAGTCCATCGATGCCCGACTTCACTTTGTCGATGATCAGGCTCTTCGGAGGCGCTTTGGGATCGGGATAAACTTCTACATCGTATCCTCGTTCGCGGAGCAGGTTGATCGCTTCTCCGATGTCGCAGGTGGCAAACACGCGAAATTTCTTGCTCATAAAAGTAATGATCTCGAAAAAGAATCTTGCAGCGTGACGCGAAAACATCATACGCGAGAGTGAAGTGATGTTGGGCGCACCAAGCCGTGGAGCCGCGGAGGCATTCGTCCGCCAGGTCTCCCCAATCCAATTTCCCTGCGCCCGCGTACCTACCATGAAAGCGGTTCCCAAGAGAACGGATCGAATCCGTTTGAAATCCGCTCACTCGAATTCAATTTGAATTCAGTTCAAATCAGGAGAGATTTTATGAAGCGCAAAGTTGCAGTTCTGCTGTTGAGCCATTGTCACTCTCGCATCCGCGGCCTTGGCGGCCGACAAGAACTCCGATCGTCGGCGGACAGCCGATGTATCCCACCAAAGACATCATCGACAACGCCGTGAATTCTGCGGATCACACGACCCTTGTTGCGGCTGTAAAAGCGGCGGGACTAGTCGACACGCTGAAAGGGCCCGGGCCCTTCACTGTTTTCGCGCCGACCAATGAAGCCTTCGCCAAATTACCTGCGGGCACCGTGGACACGCTACTGAAGCCCGAGAACAAAGAAATGCTGACCAAGATCCTTACCTATCACGTCGTCGCAGGGCGCCTCAGCGCGAACGACCTGCGGAAGATGATCAAGGAAGGACATGGACAGGCAACGCTAAAAACAGTCAGTGGAGGCACGCTCATCGCCATGATGCAAGGATCGAACATCGTGCTGAAAGACGAAAAGGGTGGCATGTCGATGGTGACCATCCCGAACGTGTTTCAGTCGAATGGAGTCATCCACGTTGTTGATGCCGTAGTCCTGCCGAACTAGTTCGCCCCTGGTTCGTCGGGGGATGTCGCAACGCGGATGCCCCACCCCACCGTCGCGAGGAAGCGGCGGCAGGGTGGGGGTTTTGACGTATGGTCTAGTGGGTGGTTGTGATGGTGTTTCAAGCGTACCGTCGGGGACACCTGCCTACCGTCTGGAGTCTTTTTCGCACCGTCTACTTCTGATGTCTTGACTTGGACGGCCACTGTGCGGATCATAGAATAGAGTGGCAGTCGTGGGCGAGAAGCAGGCGAGCCTCGGAACGCGGTCGAGAGCAGTCAACCACAACTGAATCAAGATTTTACGGTCGCAAACTAAAGTCGACAACTGATTCCAAAGCACTTACACTTACGGGAATGAAGTAACTCTTTTCGTTTGAAGATTTTGCCCGTAATCATTACAGGCAAAGATCGAAATGCGCAGTTTTCCTCCAACCCAAAGATTCCATTAGACCAGACAGGGGGAGGGGTACCCCACACTCAGATCCCGATTCCCAAAATGAAACTCGTCGGAGTTCTGCATTGCTGAATTGTTTTACACTTTCCAGAGTTCCCCTCCGGAGGATTTCTTGTCTGCCATTCGCGCCATTTTTTGGGACGTCGGCGGAGTTCTGCTCACCAACGCCTGGGATCACAACGAGCGAGCGCAAGCTGTCGATCGATTCCATCTAGATCCAGCCGACTTTCAGAGCCGCCACGAAACACTCGTCTCTCCGTTCGAGCGCGGCAAGATTACGCTCGACGAATACCTCGATCGCACAGTCTTTTACCGCGAGCAGCCCTTCACGCGCGCCGCCTTCCGCGATTACATGCTCTCGCTTTCCAAGCCCTTTCCGGATGTTCTCGAATTCGCTCAGGCGCTCAGCGCCTCCGGCAAGTACTTCATGGCAACCATCAACAACGAGTCGCGCGAGCTGAACTACGACCGGATGGAAAAGTTCGGACTGCGGAAGATCTTCCGCCTATTTGTCAGTTCCTGCTTTGTGGGCTTGCGCAAGCCGGAGAGCGAGATCTACCGCATGGCTTTGGAATTAACCCAATTCCCCGCCGAAGAATGCTGTTTCATCGACGATCGCGCGCCAAACCTGGAACCGGCTGCGAAGCTGGGAATACACACGATCGAGATGAAAGGATTGGAAGGCCTGCGCACGGCCTTGGCGAATCTTGGAGTGAGCGTGTAACTAGGTAGTCTTGCGCGCTTGCGCGGTCTTCACTCCAGCGTTCGCCGGAACGTCAGATTCGAGCGTCGTCAGCATCAGGTCGCTGGACCAGCAATCCGCGGTCAGCTTCCATTCGCCATTGGTCTGCCGCGAAAAGACCCACAGATACTTGCCGCGCTCTTCGCGGCGTTTCCCGGTCGAACTGGGAATCAGCGCCTTGCAGCGTCCCGCTTCGTAAGCTAAATCTCCAACGATGTCGACGCGCAACGGTTCGACTTCCACTTCGCCCAGGCCAGCGTCCAGCGCACCGAAGAAGAACTCTCTCACCGCGGCGGCTCCGCGAATTGGCGGATAGTTCGAGCGCAACACCATCGCATCTGAACTGTACAACTCCAGAAGGTCATCGAGATGCCGCGTATTACAGGCCAATACCCATTCTTGTGTCACGCGACGCACCGCCGCTTCCGCGCGGCTCATGTCCCCGCGCAGCGCGGCATTCGGACGCATCTTGTCTTCGCGCGCGGGTTCTGCTCCAGCCCGGGGAAAGTTCCCGTCCGGAGCCCCAGCAAAGTAGTGATGGTGGTAGTGGTGATGATAATGATGGCTCTCGTTCGCTCCCGGCTGCGGAGTTGGTGGAGCAACAAACGCCTGTCCTGAGGGAATTCCAGGCTGTGATGCTACGATCGCGCCAGTTTCGGCGAGCGATCCACCGCACTTACCACAGAAGCGATTGCCTTTGCGATTGCGATATCCGCACGCGCTGCAAATAGCGAAGCCTGCATCGAGCGCGAGATTCGGCGTCACATCTTGTGCCGCGTTCTCAGCATCGAGTTCCGCAGCTGATTTTTGTGCCGCTTCCACCGCTGCGGCGACAACTGGCTCCGCACCAGCTTTCGGACGGCGACCTGCAGGCTGAAGCCTGCGATAAAGTTCTTCCATGTCAGCGCCGCGAACAGGCGTGTCCATTGGCGATCCGAAAGGCCCAGTAGCTTTTTTGTCTTTGTCCACGAATCGATCACTCACTGCTGAGGCAATTCTAGCCCAAGTGCTCGTGTTCATCGGCTGGAAAACTCGATCTTCCCTTCGGTCTCGGTCGGAACGCCATTGCACGTGGCAGGACGATATCTCCACGTGCGTACCGTCCGCAGCACATGCCAATCGCCGAGCATGCCAGCGCTCTCGAGAATCAGCGGGCTATGCACGTGTCCGTCGGTGCCGATGATGAAGCTCACCTTGACGTTCCGGCCGCGCGCAGCTGGAGTCGCAAGAGGATTCGGTGTCGCCAACGCCTCTGGCGGTTGAACGTCTTCACAGGATGGACGCGAACTGACGTGCGGAACGCTCGCGAACTGCGCGGCAGGCTTGAGAGCTCCCGAGAAGTGACTCTCGCGCTGCTCAAAAATGGCAGAGCGCGAAATCGCCGTCGTGGTGGTCATCGACAGCGCAGTAACAGGTGCCAAAGCCAACAGGATCGCAGGCCAGTTGCGACGAACCATGATAATGACTCCATAAGCAAGCCTTGCTTGCTATTACCTCTGCTAGGGCATGTTTGCCACCATGCCGCAAGGCATCGATCCCATTGCGCATCAATGGGTTACAGATGGGCGTTCAGGGGATAGTTAGAGGCAGGTGAAACAGGTTGCACACGTTCTCCCGAGCGCTGTCGCTTCTCTTCCATTCGGCTGTACCAGGCTAAGCTCGCCGGAGGGTTAAAAGGGTAACTTCTGGTGGGCAATTGAGCCGTATGGGAACCTCGACTGTACCCAATCCTGGATTCGTGTAAAGCGTCAGACCGCCGATGTTGTACAGGCCCCAGATGTATTTTCTGGCCAAGTCGGGTAAGTACAGCGGGCGGACAAAGGGCAACCGGACCTGGCCTCCGTGGGAGTGACCGGAAAGCTGGAGATCGATTGGATAGCGCGCGGCTCGATCCGCGAAATCGGGCTCGTGAGCCAGCAGTATGGTGGGCTCTCCGGCGGGAATCGTTCGAAGCGCAGCTTCAAGATCAGCACCTCCTCCGAGCACGTCGTCGATTCCGCTCAGCCAGAATCGCGCTCCATTGCTCTCAAAGGGAGTGGATTGATTGGAGAGCACATTGATCCCGACTGCGCGCAACGCTGCGGTAACTCGGTCAGGGTTAGTGAAGACGTCGTGGTTTCCCATCACAGCCCAGAGGCCATGAGGCGCTTGCATCTTACTCAGGAGTTGAGCGCACGGCTCGGCAGAGTCAGCGCCTTTTTCGGGATCTCCAAAATCCGGAACTGAAACGAAGTCTCCCGTGAGAACGATGATATCGGGATGCAGCGCATTCACCGTGCCGATCGCGGAACGTAATGGATGAACAGAAAAGTAAGGGTCGTAATGAAAGTCGCTCAGGAGTGCGATGGTGAAACCATCCATCCGAGCGGGCCAACGCCGAAGGCGAATTTCCTGGTGCACGAGGCGCGGACGATTGGGCTCAATGAGGACGGTGTCCGCAACGAGCGCGCCGAAGCCTGCGGCAGCGGCGAGCCGGAAAAACTTGCGTCTGTTAGTGGGAAGCAACGCCAATCAATCTTCGGGCTTTACGGTTGTCGGATGCACGCCCAATCTCAGGATAACCCGAGACCGTTCTCAGCCCTATTACGACAAGCGTGCCTTCTTCGAGTTGTACCTCAAAAGTTAAAGGTTGCCACCAGGTCGATGCGGCGATTCGCCGTGGTACCCGGAGAAAACGGAAATCCTTGAATGTTGTTCGACACGTCAAAGAATCTTGAACCCAGGGTTCCGCCGGGATTACTCAAATTGAGGTTGTTGAATGCGTTCCGGAAGCTCACGCCGAGGGTCAGGTTGTAGCGCTTTTCGGTAGTTGACGACATCATCATCGGTCCGCCACCTCCGAACAAAGGACCGCCTCGATGCCCACCGCCTCCTCCGCCGGGTCCTCCGGCCCCTCCGGTTGCGCCTTTGGTACTCGGACCGAAACCGAAAGTTTTTGTGAGGCGCAGGTTCATTACAAAGTGATTTGGTCCAGTGCCGTAGTTGATGGGAAGAAGCTTTCCCGTCGCTCCTGAAGCATCGAATGTCCCCAACGGCGTGCAGTAAATCATGCCGGTTGGAGCAGTGTCCAAGGGGCAAGTCGCACTCGAAACTAAGCCTGGACGATCGTTGTATTGGGAGTCTCCATTCAAATCGAACGGGGAGTTGATATTGAAGGGACTGCCGGAACTGAACACCATGAAGGGGCTTAGCCGAAACAAATACGGCAACGAAATGCTGCCACCCAGGAATAGCCTATTTCTTATATCGAACGAAGCGCGGCCATAATCTTTGCTGATGTTAAAAGAATCAGACGGAAAACTCGAAACACCGGAAGTGTCGCTGTTGGCAGAGCTTAGAGAGTAGTAGCCGAATAACTGGAGCTTCGAGCCAATCCTTACATTCGAGTTCACCATCAGCTGGTTCTGTTTGAAATTGCCCTCGGAGACATACCGATAGATGTTCTGGCTGGGAATCGGGCAACTCGGATAGCACGGCAGACCAAAATTCGGTGCGGTTGTATTGATCGTCAGAAATTGATCGAAGCCGCGCGAATTCAAGTAAGTGACGGCGACGGTTGCGGACTTCGTAACCTGGCGCTCCACGCTTATGGCACTCTGCAAAGTTCCAGGAGCGTGCAGCTTGGGATCGATCTGATAGATGCTCGAAGTGATCGTACTCGGCACGCCGCAGCTTGAAATCGGTGCAGTCAGAGGCTTGTCCAGGCCTGGAAAGCAGAGGGGGTTGGGATTGGTGACGATGTATTCCTGCTGGGAGATGCCGTTCAAATGAGCCGCCTGCAGAAGCGGCGTGACTTGAAACCGGTCGTAGAAGATACCCGAACCGCCGCGAATGACAACTTTGGGCGGCCCGCTGCGTCCGCCGACCCCCCAAGCGAATCCGAAGCGGGGAGCCCAGTCATTGTGATCATGAATATCGTTTTGTGCTTCGTACCGAAGGCCCAGGCTGATCGTGATATTCGGCCGGACCCGCCAGTCGTCCTGCACATAGGGCTCAGCGTCGAAATAGGTGACGTTCGCGCTCGGGGAACCCTGAGTGATTGTCAGTTGGGTTGGCGTTCCTGCCGAAAAGTCTTCGTAGGATGGAAATACAAAGTTACCGTTAAATCCCGACGTCGAAACATCTGTGGCTTGAGTCGCACGGAAACGTGCACCGAACTTGAGCGTGTGATTGCCGTGGATCAGCGAAGTATAGTTCTGTACTTCATAACCGTTCTGCACATCGTTTAGCGTTCCTTCGTTGTTCCCGCCCCCTGTAAATGCACCCAAAACACTGACCGCTGGATTTGTGTCCACCGGACTTTGAATGTTGCGATCGCGGTTGTATTGGAAGCGTGTCTCATTGACGATCTTGGAGCCGAAGACCTGCGTGTCGCTGAGTTGCAGCGTATTCTCTGTGCTGGTGGGCGAGTAGGCCTGCGTCGGCAGACTGAATTGGCCGCTTAATTCGCCGGTTTGGGTATCGCGGTAATACTGATAGCGTGCGGTTAGAGTGTTGTTCTTGGTAATCGCCCAGTCGAGACGCGGACCGATGTTGGTCCGCTGGCGCGGATTCGGAATGGAACTGGCAAAAGTTGGTAAGCCCGTTGCCGGATCGGTGGCGTTGATGACGGAGAGTTCGTTGATGTCGCGGCGGTCGATGTTGAAGAAGAACGACGCCTTTTTGTTGATGGGACCACCGATGTTTCCGTTGAACTGAGTCGAATAATACGGCGGCTCCGAACCAGCGAAGGGGTTGGGAGCGTTGAAGGGCGAATCGTTTCCATCCGCCATGAACTGACCATGAAATTTGTCGGTCCCGGGCTTGGTGAAGATCTCGATTCGACCATAGCCAAGCTTGTCGTATTCGGAAGAAAATGGATTCTGGTTGATGCGGATTTCGCGAATCGAAGACTTCGGCGGAAGCTGGCCGGCGGTGAAACCGTCGATATACATTTGGCCGCCATTGGGTCCGGCCGAGGGCCCGGCGAGAGCTTCGAGGTCAGACTGTAGCTCATCGGGATCGTCGGGGAGAGCCTCCAACTCTTTTCCCGAAATCGTAATTGCCCCGGCGTTGCTGGCGGGATTGACGTCAATCGTCGGGGCGGTGTCGGACACCTGAACCTTTTCCTGCTCGACGGCGATCATCAGCGCTACATTCAGCCGCAAAGGCTGATTCGCAATCACAACATTGTCGTTTTCGAACAGAGTGAACCCCGTGGCAGAGACAGTCAGCGTGTATTTGCCCGCGGGCAAAGTTTTGAACTCAAACAAGCCCTGGGCATTGCTCTGCACTACGATCGGGGATCCAGTCGCCGGTGTCATCACCACCGCTGCACCGGAGACTGCCGCGCCGGAAGGATCAGCCACTTGTCCACGGAGAGATCCAGTAGCATCTTGGCCGAACGCAGAGAGCGATAGCAAAACCAGGCCTAAGATTACGAGATGAAGGTATTTCTGAAGCGTCATCTTCCCTTCCATTTCTTGAATGAATAAGAACGAAAACTTATTCGCTCATCCAAAATTGCCGACTGGAGACGAGCCGGTCTATTGAGCGTCACCGCTTGGAGCACCACCGAGGCTCCAAGGCGTCAGCATCATGGCCTGACTGGCGCTGGGAGCAGCTTGTAGTATCGGTTCCACACCACTGAGGAGAGTTATTGCTGTGCCTCCGGCCGCGGAGCCTTCGGTTGCGACAATCAGAACCGCGTCGCCTTTATGAAGATCGGCAATCGTCACCGTAGGCATGCGGCTCAACATTTGTTGAAAGTCTCCGCCACCCTGGCGCATGCCTCCGCCGTTCGATGGCGGTGCGCCCATCCCTCCGTTGACAGGGGCACCAGCAGCAGGTGGAGCGCCAGCAGGAGCACTGGGACTAGGCGGTGCACTGGAACCGGTGGCTCCCGGCGTACCGGGAGGAAGGCTGCTTTTCAGCCGCATCGCTATGCGCTGCGCAAGTTCCGGCGGCAGCTTGTGAAGCTGTGATTCGGGCGTAACCTTCACGACCACGGCTTTCTTCGTCAATAAGTCCTGAACGTTGATTGTGCCCGCACTTGCATCCACCGAATTAACCGTACCCGCAATGTTGCGGAAGCTGCCGGCGACAATTTCTTCGGCGGTCATTTCGGAACCGTCTGGGCTGCGATCGCCACGCGCGCGCAGTTGATCTCCCGGATGAATTTCCGCAAGTGTGGAGGGCTTGGCATCGTCAAACTTGACGGAGTCGGGAGCGTAACGGCGGATCACGGTGCTCTTTGAGGTATGAACGGTAATTGTCTTTTTCCCGCCGAGACCGGTTACGGAAATGGTAACCGTGCCCGTTGCTGGATCGACGCCGCTGACGAGGCCGCCCGTGCCGCGCTTCTGCCAATCCTGGCGAATCTGATCGCGAACCGCGTCGAGAGTGGAACTTGTAATGACGAGAACTTCCAAGGCGTCGATGCCAGCGCCAGCCGAGCGACCTCGCACTCGGACGGTGTCTCCGACTTTGAGATCCTGCAACTGGATGGAGGTCGCATTCTTCAGATCTTTGTCGCCCGGGGCCATTCGGAGAAGCCGAGCGTTGGGCTCGACCGTCACGGCGATATCGGGACCGGATTCGCTTGATAGCGTGATCGCAGTCCCACTGATCGATTTGATCGCGCCAATGCGCTTGGCAATCGCAGGCTGAGCGGCGTCGGACGTTTGGCACAACGAGACGCCAGCGAACGTCAAAAGAGAGCTTGCGACCGCCAATACGGCGGAAAGAACAGCGATCATTACCGGGCTTTTTGTCTGCATATCTCCTCCTTTACTTTACAACGTCAATTGGGCTGCAACTGGATGATTTACAAAGTTTTACCCAAGGCTGCCCTTTCAGGGCAATAGGCGAATGGCAGGCATAACATTTGTATTTCTGAGGGAGCAGACTCGAGTGCAAGGGCACCCAGACTGCTAATAGACGGCCAGTACACGCCCAGTTAGGATTTCTGTTGGAGAGTTGTGGAAATAGGGCCTCGGATGCGTGTTTCTATCTTACGTTTCTTCCTATGCTGGACGATGGTAATGCTGATCCCTCTGTCATTGCTGGGGCAAGAAGGCAATGGACAACCGGCGGGAGCGATTCTTCATACGCAAGGTGGCGTTTCAGTAAATGGTTCTGACGCGAGGGATTCCGCCGCAGTCTTTGCCGGAGATTTGATCGAAACTAAAGCCGGGTTCTCGGCAAGCCTTACCTTAGGCGGTACGACGATCCTTTTGGGTCAGGAATCGTTGGCAAAATTTCAGGACGAGTTCGTCGAGTTGGATCACGGAACTGTATCGGTGGGAACGTCAAAGAGTTACCGTGTCCACGTAAACTGCCTTCGGGTTATACCTGTACGGAATGAATGGACGCAATACGAAGTCACCGACGTGGATCGTACGGTTCATGTCTCAGCCCATAAAAACGATGTGAACGTCGAGCACGAAATGGGTACGCATAAGCCGACACCGGAAAGCGCAGCGTCGCAGAAAGCGTCAGTTCACGAGGGAGAACAGAAGGGCTACGACGAAACCGAGATCTGCGGCGCGCCGGGACCTTTAAACAGCGCCAAACCCCTGAGCCCGAAATGGATTGCCGTCGAAGCGGGAGGTGGAGCGGCTATACTGTGCGCGCTCTTATGCCGTGGAAATAGTGGAAGCACAAAAACAAATATGAGCCAGTCCTCCCCGTAGGAATGTACGGGCCCAACTCTTCCTACAAAATTCTTTCGTGAGTGTAGCCTGCTGAGACAAGTGCCGCTAACAGTTCAGTGATGTGATCCGGGCCGCGGGTTTCCATGGTGATGTCGATCGCCGTGTCTCCCAAATTCACACCGTGGTAAGCGCGATCGTATGCAGTTTCGACAATGTTAGCGCGATGATCTGCGAGGATGCCGGTGAGACGATGCAACGCGCCGGGATAGTCGGGCAGATGGACGCGCAGGCGAACGAGTCGGCCATCTTTTACTAAGCCGCGCTCGATGATGCGCGAGAGCAGGGTGACGTCGATATTACCGCCGCAGACCAGCACGGCGACACGCTTCCCTTGCAGGGGAAGTTTGCGATTCAGCACTGCCGCAATGGCTGCGGCTCCGGCACCTTCCGCGAGAGTCTTCTCGCGTTCCAGCAACAAGAGAATCGCATTCGCAATCTCTTCTTCTTCAACGGTAACGATGTCGTCGACATACTTCTGAACCAAAGGCAGCGTGCGCTCGCCGGCGCGGCGAACGGCGATCCCATCGGCGATGGTCTTGGCGGAATCGAGCGTCACCGGCTTGCCTTCCGCCACAGCTGCCTTCATCGACGGAATACGCGATGGCTGCACTCCGAAGACCTTCACCGCCGGCTTCATTTCTTTTACAGCACAAGCGATTCCGCCGATGAGGCCTCCGCCCCCGATGGGAGAGACGATGACTTCAATTTCAGGATGCTGCTGCAGAATCTCGAGACCGAGCGTTCCCTGCCCCGCGATAACGGCATCGTCATCGAAAGCGTGAATCAGAGTCAGGTTATCTTGCCGACTTTGATTCGACGGCCTTCTCGTAAGCTTCATCGTAGTTTGCACCATGTAAAACGACTTCTGCGCCATATGCGCGAGTCGCTGAAACTTTGGTGAGCGGCGTGGGCAACGGCATGACGATGCGGGCCCGAACATCGTGGCGTCCCGAATGATAAGCCACTCCCTGCGCGTGGTTGCCGGCGGAGGCTGCGATCACACCGTGAGAACGCTCTTCAGAAGTGAGAGTCAAGAGCTTGTTCAGCGCGCCGCGCTCTTTGAACGCGCCGGTGCGCTGCTGGTTGTCGAGCTTCAGGAAGATGGAATTATTCGTGATGCCGGAGAAGGTTTCCGAATGAGTACACGGGGAGATGCGAATGTCGGATCGGATCCTGCCTAACGCGGCCTGGATGTCGGAGAGTTGGATCATGAGGCACGCACAATCATTGTGCTGCGCTCCATCTTAGCCTGCGGTAGCGGCCAATTGTCGGGATCACGATGCGATTTGTTTTCCAGTGGAAACCGAGGAAACAACAGGGCGAAGCGCAGGTGCCTTCAGGTATGCATCTACGCAGGCGGCGGCTTTGCGGCCTTCCGAGATCGCCCAGACGACAAGCGATTGACCACGGCGCATATCCCCAGCAGCAAACACTCCAGGCACGGACGACATGTAGTTATTGTCGGTCGCGACATTGCCACGGTTATCGAGCTGGACCCCAAGCTGTTCGATCATTCCGTTGCGGACGGGACCGACGAAACCCATCGCGATCAGGATGAGATCGGCATCCATGGTGAATTCGGAGCCAGCAATGGGTTCAAACTTCGGGGGAGGGCCGACCCTAACGGCGTGAAGTTGTTTGAGGTTGCCCTGATCATCGCCGGTGAGTCTAGTGGTGGCGATGCTCCAGTCACGGAGGCCGCCCTCTTCGTGTGCGGCCTCAGTTCGCAGCTGCAGCGGCCACAGCGGCCAAGGTGTGAGCGGCGAACGCTCGTCGGGCGGCTTCGGCATAATCTCGAATTGATGCACGGAGAGCGGCTTTTGACGATGGCAGGTGCCGAGACAATCGGCACCGGTGTCGCCACCTCCGATGATGATCACGCGCTTACCCGTCGCAAGAATTTCGATGGAAGAGTCGACCGTGTCGCCGTGGCAGCGCTTGTTTTGCTGGGGCAGGAATTCCATGGCGTAGTGGATTCCCTTGAGTTCACGCCCAGGAATGTTGAGGTCGCGCGGATGCTCGGAACCGCCAGCCAGGACGATGGCGTCGAAGTCACGACGTAGATCTTCAACGGCGACATTCTTGCCAACCTCCGCATTGGTAACGAACTTCACACCCTCGACGGACATTTGCTCGAGGCGGCGGTCGATGATGTGTTTCTCGAGCTTGAATTCGGGAATTCCGTAGCGCAGCAGTCCACCGATGCGATCGGCCTTCTCGTAGACCGTAACCGCATGACCTGCGCGGCAGAGTTGCTGGGCGGCGGCGAGTCCGGCAGGACCGGAACCAACGATTGCGACTTTCTTTCCGGTACGGGTCTTTGGAGGTTCGGGACGGATCCAGCCTTCAAGGAATCCGCGCTCGACAATATTCTTCTCGTTCTGCTTGATCGTGACTGGGGGGGCGGTGATGCCGAGCACGCAGGCCGTCTCGCAGGGAGCAGGACAGATGCGGCCGGTGAACTCAGGAAAGTTGTTGGTCGCATGAAGCTGACGAACGGCGTCCTTCCAACGTCCGCGGTAGACGAGATCGTTCCAGTCGGGGATGAGATTGTTGACGGGACATCCGGTCTGACAGAAAGGGACGCCGCAATCCATGCAGCGCGCCCCCTGCTGTCGGAGCTGGTCTTCTGGAAAATCCTGATAGATTTCGAACCAATCGTTCACGCGTTCGAGTACAGGTCGGCGCGGCGCCAACTCGCGCGAATAATCCATGAAGCCGGTGGTCTTACCCATGCTGCACCCGCTCGGCGTTCGCTAACACGGCGACTTGCTCGCCCGGGATATACGCTTCGTGGCTGCGGGTTACGCCCAAGACTCGTTTGAATTCGTGCGGGAATACTTTGATGAACCGCGAAACGGCATCGGACCAGTTGTCGAGGATCCATTTCGCACGGCGGCTGCCGGTCAGATCCAGGTGGCGCGTGACGAGATCTTTAACTACCTGCACATCCTGCGCATCGAGCAGAGGTTCGAGATCGACGGAATCCAAATTGCAGCGTTCTTGCGTGAAGTCTCCGCGCTCGTCGTAAATGTAAGCAAGACCACCGCTCATGCCGGCCGCGAAATTTCGGCCACAGGAGCCAAGGACCAAAACCAGGCCGTTGGTCATGTATTCGCAACCGTGATCGCCCACACCTTCAACCACGGCAGTTGATCCAGAATTGCGAACTGCAAAGCGCTCGCCGGCAACACCGTTAAAGAACGCTTCACCACTAGTTGCGCCGTAGAGCGCAACGTTGCCGATGATGATGTTTTCTTCGGGAGCGAAGGTCGAACCGCGCGGGGCATAGACAATCAGCCTACCGCCGGAAAGACCTTTGCCGACGTAGTCATTGGCTTCGCCTTCGAGAGTCAATGTAACGCCCTTGGCAAGGAATGCTCCCAGACTTTGTCCCGCTGAGCCCTTTAGGTGAATGTTAATGGTGTCGTCTGGCATCCCTGCGGAGCCGTAGCGACGGGCGATCTCACCGCTCAACATAGTTCCGACGGAGCGGTGAATGTTGCGCACTGGGAATTTGGCTTCAACCGAAGAGAGAGTTTCGAGAGCGTGGTGCACCTGTCCGAGAATCTTGTGGTCGAGGGCCTGTTCCAACCCGTGATCCTGCGATTGAATGCAGCGGCGCGCGACGCGCGATGGGACCGGTGGATTGTAGAGAATCGCTGAGAAGTCAAGCCCCTTGGCCTTCCAGTGGTCAACCGCTTCGGTGGTATCGAGCATGTTGACGCGGCCCACCATCTCGTCCATCGTGCGGAAACCCAACTCTGCCATATACCGCCGAACCTGCTCCGCGATAAAGAAGAAGAAATTGATGACGTGTTCGGGCTGTCCCTGGAACTGCTTCCGCAAGATTGGGTCTTGCGTTGCGATGCCCACCGAGCAGGTGTTCAAGTGGCATTTACGCATCATGATGCAGCCCATCGCAATCAGCGGCGTAGTCGCAAATCCGAATTCTTCTGCGCCTAACAGAGCTCCGATTACGACGTCTCGCCCGGTTTGCAGCTTGCCATCCGTCTGGACTCGGATGCGGCTGCGCAAGTCGTTGAGCAGCAGAACCTGTTGCGTTTCCGCCAGGCCTAATTCCCATGGAATGCCGGCATGCTTGATCGAACTGAGCGGTGAGGCGCCGGTGCCGCCGGAGTCTCCACTGATCAGCACGACGTCAGCGTGCGCTTTCGCGACGCCAGCAGCGACCGTTCCAACACCGACTTCAGCGACTAATTTCACTGCGATCCGAGCATGCGGGTTCGCATTTTTCAGGTCATAGATCAACTGCGCGAGATCTTCGATTGAATAGATATCATGATGCGGCGGAGGCGAGATCAATCCGACACCCGGAATCGAATGGCGAAGGCGCGCGATTACTTCGTCGACCTTATGGCCCGGGAGTTGGCCTCCCTCGCCGGGCTTGGCACCCTGGGCCATTTTGATCTGCAATTCGTCCGCATTGACCAGGTAGTTCGCGGTGACGCCAAAACGCGCCGAGGCTACCTGCTTGACGGCGCTGCGGCGCAGGTCACCATTAGAGTCGGGCTTGAAGCGCTCTTCGTCTTCTCCACCTTCCCCGGTATTTGATTTGCCGCCGATGCGGTTCATCGCGATCGCGAGCGTTTCGTGTGCCTCTTTACTGATTGATCCGAACGACATCGCGCCCGTGGTGAAACGTTTGACGATTTCTTTAGCGGGCTCGACTTCTTCGATGGGAACCGGAGCCTCGCTGTTCTTAAGCTTCATCAAGCCGCGCAAGGTGCAAAGATTGGCGCTCTGCTTGTCTATAAGATCGGTATATTCCTCAAAAGTCTTGGAACTTTCCGTTCGCACGGCATGCTGCAGCTTGCTGATCGTCAAGGGATTGAGCAGGTGGTATTCCCCGTTGACCCGCTGATGATAGCTGCCGCCGACCGTGAGTTCGGTTTCAAATTCGGTCACTGGGCGGAAGGCGTATTCGTGCTTTAACTGAGCCTCTGCCGCGAGGACGTTCAAACCGATCCCCTCAAGTCGTGAGGTCGTTCCGGCAAAATACGAGTCGACGAGCTCTTTGCTGAGACCGATAGCTTCGAAAACCTGCGCGCCCTGATAACTCTGCAAGGTCGAGATGCCCATCTTAGAAAACGTCTTGAGCAGACCTTTTTTCACCGCTTTCAGGAAGTGCTTGACCGCAATTTCGGGAGTAACGCCCTCTCCCAACTCGCCGCGCCAAGCAAGATCTTCGACGCTCTCCAACGCGAGGTAGGGGTTAATCGCACTCGCCCCGTAACCACTGAGCAGGGCGAAATGCATGACTTCGCGCGGTTCACCCGACTCGGTAATCAAAGCAACCTGCGTTCGCGTTTCTTCCCGGACCAGCAGATTATGTACGGCCGCAAGAGCGAGCAAACACGGAATCGGAGCGTAGTCTTTGTCGACTCCGCGGTCGGAGAGAATCAGCAGAGAGTAGCCAGCCTTCACAGCCTGCGAAGCTCTCCGGCATAGCTCATCGAGCGCGCGACGAAGTCCGGCTTCGCCGTCGCTTGCATGAAACAACGTCGGCAGCGTGGTCGCCAGCAAATCCCGGTTCGATACACGACGAAGTTTTTCCAAGTCGCGGTTGGTGAGCAACGGATGCGCCAACTTCAGCATGTGACAGTTTTCCGGCGCTTCCTCGAGAATGTTGCGCTCGCTCCCGATGTAGCTGATGAGCGACATCACCATCTCTTCGCGAATGGGATCGATCGGAGGATTCGTGACTTGAGCGAAGAGCTGCTTGAAATAGTTGAACAGAGACTGCGGCTTGTCGGAGAGGCAGGCAAGTGGCGTGTCCGTCCCCATGGAACCGATGGGCTCTTCCCCCCTCGTAGCCATCGGACCGAGGATCATCCGTAAATCTTCATCGCTGTAGCCGAAGGCGCGCTGGCGACGGAGAAGAGTCTCGACATCGGGATAATGCATACGCGCAGGCTCAGGCAGTTGATCCATCGTGATCTGATTTTCAGCAACCCACTGCGCATACGGTTGCTGTGACGAGAGCTTTTGCTTGATCTCTTTGTCGGAAACGATGCGGCCTTCGACCGTGTCGACCAGAAACATCTTGCCGGGCTGAAGGCGACCCTTTTTCTTGACTTGCTCGGCAGGAATGTCGAGCACACCAGCTTCCGATGCCATCACGACCAGATCGTCGTTCGTGACCAGATAACGTCCGGGACGCAGACCATTGCGGTCGAGGGTCGCTCCAATTACCCGGCCGTCGGTGAAAGCGATCGCGGCAGGGCCGTCCCATGGCTCCATCAAGCAGGCGTGGTACTCGTAGAAGGCGCGCTTTTCCGGCTTCATATGCGGATTGCCGGCCCACGCTTCGGGAATGAGCATCGCCATGACGTGAGGCAAGCTGCGTCCAGCCTGCAGAAGCAACTCCACGGCGTTATCGAAATTCGCAGAGTCGCTGCCGTCGGGCGCGATCACCGGATTCAATTTTTGCAAATCGTCGCCAAACAACGGAGAACGCAGCAGCGACTGGCGCGCGTGCATCCAGTTGACGTTGCCGCGAAGAGTGTTGATCTCCCCGTTATGAGCGATGTAGCGATAGGGATGGGCGCGCTGCCAACTAGGAAACGTGTTGGTGGAAAATCTTTGGTGAACGAGACAAAGCGCGCTGACCGCATCCGGGTCGGAAAGTTCTCGGTAGAAGTTTTCGATTTGTGAGGCGAGCAGAAGTCCCTTGTAGATGATCGTTCGACAAGAGAGAGACGGAATGTAAAACATCTCCGCGTCTTCAATCCCGGACTCACGAATCTCATTTTCCGCGCGCTTGCGGACGACGTAAAGCTTGCGCTCGAACGCGTCTTCGTCCATGCCCGGAGCGCAGCGAATAAAAATCTGCTGGATGTAGGGTTGCGAGGCCCGCGCAACTCGGCCGATAGCGGAGGCATAGACCGGTGTGTCTCGCCAGCCAAGGATGGTCAGACCTTCCTCCTTCACAATGCGTTCGAGAATTCCTTCGCATTGCAGGCGAGGATGCTTTTCGACGGGAAGGAAAATCATTCCGACGCCGTAACTTCCAGCTTTTGGCAAAGCAAAACCTAGCTTCTCGCATTCGCGAGCGAAAAACTTGTGTGGGATCTGAATGAGGACACCAGCACCATCGCCGGTCTCCGGGTCGCAGCCACACGCTCCGCGGTGCGCCAGGTTTAGAAGAACTTGAATCCCCTTGCGGATAATGTCGTGACTCTTTTTCCCGGAAATACTGGCTACGAACCCAATACCGCAGGCATCATGCTCGTGCGCCGGGTGGTAGAGGCCCTGGGCGGCAGGGAGACCGTTTTTCGGGTT
The DNA here is from genome assembly GCA_963793945.1 of uncultured Acidobacteriota bacterium. Classification (GTDB taxonomy): domain Bacteria; phylum Acidobacteriota; class Terriglobia; order Terriglobales; family Acidobacteriaceae; genus Sulfotelmatobacter. The sequence goes on from CAWCCE010000022.1 coordinate 233,276, forward strand.
TAGACGCGTCGTCATGGACTTCGTCCGACGGACGGATTTCCTTTCGCAGCAGTCCTTCTGTAGCCTACATGGCTGGGCGACGGAGCGTCGCACACCTCTGCTCTGGAACACACATTCGCTCTACTTTAATAGCGCCCGCAGGCAAGCTATGTACAATGCAGAATTTCGATGCAAGGCATGCAAAATTCAGGGCCCAGAGAGCCCCCGCAGATTCTGCGTAATTAACCTCAGAAACACATGACTCCGCTATAATTCGCACAACCCAAATGGACTTTGATCAGCTCATCACATTTCTGGAAGTAGCCCGTCAGGGCAGTTTCTCCCGTGCGGGAGAGAAGGTATTCCGATCGCAATCGGCGGTCAGCGCGCAGATCCGCCAGCTCGAACAGGAGTATGGCGATCGGCTACTGGATCGATCAGGAAAGACGGTCAAACTGACGCCCGCTGGCCAGGTATTTTATGAGTATGCGGAGCGCCTGAAGAATCTGCGGGATGAGTCCCTAATGGCCGTGGCCGATCACAGCGGCACGCCGCGGGGTACGCTGCGAGTCGGGGCGAATGAGGCCACGTGTTTGTACGTTTTGCCCGAAGTCTTTGGGGAATATTGCAGAAGATATCCGCCGGTGCAGATCAGTATCTACCGTAACTTCAGCTACAAAATTGTTGAGAAACTGGAGAACGGCATGGTGGAGGTCGGCATTCTCACGCTGCCGATCCAGTCCCCGAGCTTGAAAATCCAGCCGATTTTCCGGGATAAGTTGATGTTGATGGTGAGCCCCAAAAACCCTTTGGCTAAGTTCAAGGTGGTTCCAGTCGCTGAAATCGTTAAGCATCCATTGCTCTTTCCTAAGACCGGGCATACGCGGAGACTGTTAGACAAGCTGTTTCGGCCACATAGCGCGGAACTGCAGGTGCGGATGGAACTTCCTAGCATCGGCATGATTAAAAGCTTCGTGGCCGCGGATTTGGGAGTGTCGCTCATCAGCGCGTCATTTGCCCGGGATGAAGTTGAGGCAGGCCGGGTCAAGCTGATCGATCTCGAGGACGCGGAACTATATCGTGAACTGGGACTGGCTTACCGGCGGGATCGGACTTTGTCGGTGGCGTCGACTGCGTTCGTTGCGCTGCTAAGGCAGTTTGCAACCCAAATGAAAAAGGAAGCGTAGCTCTTAGCTAACCGCATTTTCGATGCAAGCTATCGTAAATTTGAATTTCTTCTGGCGCCTGCCGACGGCTATGCTTGAGCAGTGATTTCATGAATTATTCCATCTCCATCCAGAAGGACACACGAATTACATCGACAGGTACAGGTATGTCGACACGAATTACGTGTCTTCTGGAGGACGGGATCGGATGAAGTAAAGCACTTTTAAGAGATTCAACCGAACCCACCGCCAGAAGCGATCTGGCGGTGGGTTTTTGTTTGGCCGAAATCAAGGAAGGAAACTATGAGCGGACTTCAGCGACAAAGCAGATTCGAACAAGGCGACAACGTGGTGGTAATGAAATTCGGCGGCACGTCGGTAGAGGATGCGGCGGCGATCCGGCGCTTGATCGAAATTGTAGAGGGTAGACTCGGAGCGCAGCCAGTGCTCGTGGTCAGCGCGCTGGCAAAGGTTACAGACCAACTGTTAGACGCGGGAAACGCTGCTGCCAACGGACACCTTGGATCGGCGTTAGCGACCGTGCGTAATATCTATGTCCGACACGAGCAACTGGCGGACTTCCTCGTTGATGGTTCCGCCTACGGATCTCTTGATCGCGCGTTACGATGCGAGTTTCAAGCTCTGGAATCACTCCTTCATGATTTAGAGAGGTCGCGCGAATTCAATCTCCGAGTGCAAGACCTCTTGCTGGGATTTGGGGAGTGCTTTTCAAGCAGGTTGGTAACGGAAGCGCTGTGCCAGGCCGGAGTAAGTGCGGAACACGTCGATGCCAGGGAATGTATTGTCACCGATGCGCGCCACGGTCAGGCAAGTCCTCTGTGGGATGCGACCAACGAGCGGATACAGGAAGCCTTGACTCCACTTTTGGAATCGGGTCGAGTCCCCGTATTGGGCGGCTTCATCGCTTCAACTGTTGATGGAGTCTCGACGACTCTGGGCCGCGGAGGATCCGATTTCAGCGCCGCGATTGTTGGTGCTGCGCTATCCGCTTCGCGGGTCGAGATATGGACCGACGTGGACGGAGTGATGACGACGGATCCGAAGCTGTGTCCCGAGGCTCGCGTCATTCCGAAGATGAGCTTCGATGAGGCGGCGGATTTGGCGCACTTTGGAGCGAAGGTGCTGCATCCAGCTACGCTCGCCCCAGCCGCGCGCGAAAACATTCCGGTCTATGTCTTGAACTCGCGCCGCCCCGACGGACCCGGAACTGAAATCACCGCACGACCGCGAGGGAGCCATTCCGTAAGCGCGATTACCGTAAAAAGAAATGTAGCCGCGGTAGAAATCGAATCGCCGAATGGAATTGGGTCGGCACTCCTGGATGCGGTATTTGCAGCTTTCGAACGATATTCTTGCTCTGTCGATGTGATGGCTACGTCACTGGGAAGGACGTCATTGCTGGTCGGATCGACTTCGGCGTTGCCAAAGATTGCGGAGGAACTTCGTGGACTTGCTGCTGTTCGGTGGGAGACTAACCGCGCGCTGGTGTGCCTGATCGGAGAAAATATTCGCCGACAACCGGAAATCGCAAGCCAAGTATTCGGGGCAGTGTCCGATATCGACGTACACATGCTCTGCCAGGGACCTTCCGACCGGACGATCTCTTTCCTAGTAGAGGAATCGAAGGTCGAGGAGTCAGTGCAACGGCTGCACCATTTATTTTTCCCGAAGGCCGAGACCGGTCGCGACTGGGGTGGAATCTCCGCTGCGTATTGCCAAGCCGGATAGCGTAGTCGCGTCAGTTCCCGAGTTTGGCAGCTTTCGATGCGTATGCTTCCGCCGCTTGCGGCGCGGGTTCAATGATGTGCAAGCCACACTCGGTCTTGGCAAACCCGGACCAGCGGCCGGCCCGCGGGTCTTCTCCAGGGCGGACGGCGCGTGTGCAATGCGTGCAACCGATGCTGGGATAGTCCTGATTATGAAGCTCGTTGTACGGCACGTCGTGATCGTGGATGTAACGCCACACCTGCTTTGACGTCCAATCGACGATTGGATTGACCTTCACGAGGCCGAATTTTGCATCCCATTCGATTCGTTGTGCGCTTGAGCGCACGGAAGTCTGGTCGCGACGAATGCTCGTGATCCAACCACCCAGTTCGCCCAGCTTGCGACGAAGAGGTTCAACCTTTCGCAGATTGCAGCAACGGTCGGGATCGCGGCCCCAAAGTGCCGTTCCATTCGTTCGCTCCTGTTCTTCCGGAGAAAGGAGAGAAAACACTTTTTCGATGGCGATTCCGTAGTTCTCTTCGATTCTGTCCATCAGACTGTAGGTTTCCGGAAACAGGAATTCCGTATCGATGGTGAAGAGGCGAAAATCCTTGTGCAGGCGCGATGCCATGTCGATCAGAACCATTCCTTCGGCTCCGAAGGCAGACGAAATGGCAATGTGATTTCCGAAGGTGTCGAAGGCCCAAGCGAGACTGCGTTGCGGCGTCCAACTTTCAGCGGCTTGCTGAATAGTGGCAACATCGGCTGCTGACGAAATCCTCAGCTGGTCTTGTATAGAGGGCTTCACGCGAGTGGCTCCTCGTCTCCCGCAGTGATCGTCCGGGAGGGATAGTCAGCGAGAAAGGCTGGTGATAATGCGAATTCGGCCTCAGCCGCTGGAAGAATCGTTTCCTGAAGCGTCGGATCGGAGTGGCGGACGACTTCCCCCACCAGCAACAATGTTGGGGACATGAGTTTCGGGGAACGGTCCAATTCGGCGATGGTGGTCCGATGCATTGTCTGGCTTGCAGTAGTGGCCCGCGAGATAACGGCGCAAGGAGTTTCGCCTGGAAGCCCTGCTGCTCTCAGCTTCGAGACCAGTTCCCCGTAGTTCTGACCGGGCATGTAGATCACGAGAGTCGATCCGCTTCCGACCAACTTGCTCCAGTTAGCCGCGTCGCAATCACCTGCCTGATGCGCTGTGAGGAGGACTAATGCCGACGACTCACGTCGATGAGTCAGCGGAATACCCAAAGCGGCTGCGGCTCCAAGCGCGGAGGTCACACCTGGAACTACTTCATAAGAAATCTTTGCTTTTCGAAGCGCTTCCATCTCTTCTCCGGCACGACCGAAGATGAGCGGGTCGCCGGACTTCAGCCGAACAACTTGCAAGCCGGAGTCTGCGAGGGCAATCATCAGGAAGTTGATTTCTTCCTGCTGAATCTTCTTTTTGCCACATCGCTTCCCGACATCGTGAAGCTGAGCAGCGCGGGGAACCAAACGCAAAATCTCAGGAGCAACCAAGTCGTCGTAAAGCACAGCGTCAGCGTTCTGCAGCACGCGCAATGCTTTAACGGTCAAGAGTTCGGGATCACCGGGTCCAGCGCCCACGAGATAAACTTTCCCTTTCATACTCTCTCTCCTTTTGCGGTGAGTTCCGGAAGCTCGGCCAATGCGGCTTCGAAGGCTTCTCTACTCGCCAGCGAGTGCAGCAAATCGAGCTTGCGTTCTTTGTCGAGGTCGCTGGCGAGAATGAGCTTCCGTGTTTCACCAAGTTCCGCGACCCAAGAGGCATAGCCCGGTCCGAATTGTTTTTCGAGTTGCTGGCGAATCTTCTGAGCCAGCGATGGACTTTGCCCTGCGGTTGAAACTGCGATTTGCAAGTCGCCTCGCTGCACGACCGACGGATAATAAAAGTCGCAGAGATCGGGGACGTCGACCACATTGCAGGGAATGTGCGTTCGTTGCGCTTCAAAATAGATGCGCTCGTTCAAGGTGCGCGAATTTGTTGCTACAACGGCGAGAAACGCGCCTGCCAAATCGTCTGTTTCGAAAGGGCGAAGGTCGAGTTCGATTCTTCCAGAGCGAGCCCATTCGCGCACCGCAAGACTTGCCTCAATCGCGACTACCCGAATCTGGGCACCCGTTTCAAGCAAACCGGCAATTTTTGGTTCGCCAACCTTGCCCGCGCCAACGATTAGGCATTGCTTCCCTTCCAGCTTCAGGAACATTGGAAATAAGCTAGTCACCGATTCCTCCTGCAGCGTGCGATAGAGTTTGTGGCAGATCTCGGGAGACAGCGACGACGGACTCTCCGGCAAGAAACTCGCGAAGTTGTGTGTCGCTATGCCGAGTGAAGAACCGCCGCAGATTTTCAGCGGGCTCGCGCAGCGAAAGATAGCGGCCCAGTAAACGCTCTAAAGCGTCCGGCACTTGCGTGGCGGCGCAACGGTATCCGACCGGCCGCGCCGTGGCCTGATGCAGGCCTAGAGCGCCACCGACGCAGAAGTAGTACGCGTCCTCCATCTGGCCGTTGACCTTGACTTTCTTGCCCTCAATGCCGATGTCAGCAATCCAATGCTGGCCACAACTGTTGGGGCAACCTGTCACATGTAGTTTCAGGTGCTGATCGAAACCGGGGAGGCGTTCTTCGAGTTCTTCCACCAGCCAGCGAGAGAAGTTCTTGGTTTCGGTAATGGCGAGCTTGCAAAATTCTGTGCCGCTGCAAGCGATCGTGCCGCGTGAGAACGACGAACCGCCGACCCGCAACCCGATGGCATCCAGTTCTTTCGCTAACGATTCCGCATTGCTGGTTGGCACGTTTACCACGATCAAGTTTTGCATGTTGGTGGCTCGTAGCTCACCACCTGCGAAACGCTCCGCGAGTTCCGCCGCGGACTGCATCTGATCTGCCGTCAAGCGCCCGCGCAGAGCGACGGCGCCAACATAGGAAAGACCGCGTTGTTTCTGTTCGTGAATCCCGACGTGATCGCGATAAACATCATCCGGAGCATGCTCTTCGACTGCGGGATCAAGTTTGAATCCTATCCGCTCGTGTAGTTCGTCCAGAAAACGGTCGGCCGTCCATCCGTGACGCAGGAAGAGGAATTTCAAGCGGGCGCGCTCGCGATGTTCGCGAAGAACGTCGGAGTCTCGGAAGAGTTCTGCAATTCCCTTTACGACGGGTAACACTTGATTCCATCGGACGAATGCATTCAGACGGGCACCGAGGTAGGGCTCGGTCGAGAGCCCGCCGGCGACGCGGAGCGAGAATCCTACTTCAGGTGTGCCTCCGACGTGACGCGTGATGGCGGTCAGGCCGATGTCATTGATCTCGGGATACGAGCACCAGGAATGGCAGCCCGCAATCGAAATCTTGAACTTGCGTGGCAGGTTATAGAACTCTGCGTTTCCGGCGAGCAATTGAGATGTTTGGAAAACTAGCGGCGAAGCATCCACAATCTCATCCGCGTCAACGCCCGCGAGGGGGCAACCGGTCACATTCCGAACAACGTCTCCGCAGGCTCCCGTGGTATTCAGTCCGACTTGCCACAGCCCGTCGAGAACTTCGGGCAAGGATTCGATCGTGACCCAGTGAAGCTGAATGTTCTGCCGAACCGTAAGGTCGGCAATTCCGTTGGCGTGGCGGCGAGTAAGGGCTGCTATGGCGCTCAATTGGTGGGAAGTCATCAGGCCGTTTGGAATTCGAATCCGGACCATGAAACGCTGCAGTGCGCGTCCCACGCCACCTTGGCCACCGGTCACGCCTGCTCCGTCACCCTGGGTGTAAACGCCCCACCATCGAAAATAAGTGCCAATCCATTCGGGAGGGATCGAGTCGAAGCCGTCGCGAGCAAAGCGGCGGATTTCGTCTAATCCTTCCCAAGGATTCTTCGCTCGTTTGAGGCGCTCCACTTGCTGAGCCTTGGTTTCTTTAGGCGTATTCGTTCTTGTTGTGCTTATGGTCATAGGGATCGTCGCCAAAATAAAAAACCCACCGCCAGTTCGCCTGGCGATGGGTTTTATGAGTGCTGGTATTAAGAAAAAACTATTAGGTCAGCAGCCTCCCCGCGCCAGTGTACACGCATGCACAACAACAACAAGTGCAGCAACACGTCGCGCGAAGATTGGAGGTACCTGACATTCGAGATTCGATTCTAGGCGGGCCTGCCACGCCCGTCAATCCACTTTCGTAACAGCTTCGATTCATACTTTCGATCGGAAGAATCAGATTTTTTGCGCTCTGGAAAAATCTTACCGTCCAAAGCTGTAGAATCACCAACTTAGCCTCAATTGATTAGTATTAAGCGATAATCGTGGGTAACCTCGTTGGCTTGCCGTCCGGCTGATTTATATAGAAAGGTGCATTCTTCCATGAGACGTTTTGCCTCCTCCTTAATATTGACAATATTGACGATCTCGCTCTGTACAGTCGCTGCTCGGTCTCAGAGCATTGCAGACCCTCAGAAAGCAACTCTCGACCGACTGGAATCCCTGACACGCCAGGCCGAAACCGAGTGGCGTTTTCATGACGATATTCCTCACCCAGAAGATCCCGCTGTGAGCGATTCGGACTGGGGAACATGGACCGTCAAGAATTCGTCAGGGCCTGGCGGACAGAACGCAAACGAAGAGCACTGGAAGGGTACGCGTGTTTTCCGTCGATGGATTCGGATTCCCGAGCAGATCAATGGATATGCCACGAAGGGATCGCAGGTTCACCTGGATCTGCGATTCGGCAGCCCGGGGAGCTTGATGATCACGGTGTTCTCTAACGGCGCGATCGTTTATCGAGGCGATGACGACAATATTCTTCCGGTGCTGTTGACGGAAAATGCCCAGCCCGGGCAGCGGATCCTGGTGGCCGCACGAGTGGTCGCCGGAGACGAGGTGCAAGCAGAATTCTTTCACAGCGAACTGACGATCGAGCCCCCAAATTCGCGACCGAATCCTGGGCTGCTGCGACTAGAACTGCTTGCAGCGCGTCCGGTTATCGAGGCATATGAAGACGGCCGAGCGGAGCGCGAACAGCAACTGGATGCGGCCGTGAAGGCCATTGACTTCTCGCCGCTCGATAAAGGAGATCAGGCTGGATTTGACGCATCTCTCGGGTCAGCTCACGCGAAGTTGGAGAAACTCAAGCCATGGCTCCAGCAGTTCACCGTCCGCATCGTGGGCAATTCGCACATTGACATGGCTTGGCTTTGGCCCTGGACAGAAACAGTCGAAGTCGTGCGAAATACCTTCCAGAGCGTGCTCGACTTGATGCGCGAGTATCCCGATTTCAAGTTCACCATGTCTTCTGCTCGCGCATATGAGTGGATGCAGGAAAAGTATCCCGATCTTTTCAAGCAGATTGAACAACGGGTGAAAGAAGGCCGCTGGGAGATCATTGGCGGGATGTGGGTTGAACCCGACCTCAACATGCCGGATGGCGAATCACTCGTGCGTCAGATTCTTGTGGGAAAGCGATACTTCCAAAAGAACTTCAGCGTCGACGTGAAGATCGGGTGGAATCCCGATTCGTTCGGATACAACTACCAGCTTCCTCAGATCTACAAGAAATCGGGAATGGATTATTTCGTGACGCAGAAACTCCTGTGGGCACATGAATTCACGACTTTCCCTTACAAGCTTTTCTGGTGGCAGGCGCCGGATGGTAGCCGTCTGCTGACATACTTCCCGCACGACTATGCGGGGGGCATCGACGCTGAACCACTGGCGAAAGACCTCTCTATCTGGATGCCATCGATTTATGGACCCAAACTCACCGATAGCCCTGAGATGATGCACCTTTACGGTGTCGGCGACCATGGCGGAGGTCCGACTCGGGTGATGCTGGACCACGCGGAGCAACTACGGGCGCAGGACGCCGTTTATCCGAAGCTACAGTTCAGCTTCGCCAGAGATTTCTTCAGTGATCTCGAGAAGAAGCTGCCGTCGATGCAAGTTCCCACGTGGGATGGCGAACTCTACTTCCAATATCACCGAGGTGTGTTCACGACGCAGGCAGAAACGAAACGCCGCATTCGGCGCGCTGAAGAGACTGTGCTCAACGCGGAGAAATTCGCGTCACTGGCAACCCTCTATGGACGCCCGTACCCGCAGGATGACATGGAACTAACCTGGAAGAACCTGCTGTTCGATCATTTCCACGACATCATGCCGGGATCGGGGATTGCAGTGAACTATCTGGACGCCAAGCGGAACCTCGAAAATGTGGACCGGGCCGCCAACGAAGTGACGGCCGGTTCGCTCGAGGAGATCGCTGCTCACATCAATACGAATCGCGAAGGAGTGCCGGTTATTCTCTTCAATCCCCTGTCCTGGGATCGGACCGACGTAAGTGAGATCGAAGCCCAACTTCCAGAGGCCGCACCCCAAATCGCGGTCGTGGATTCGAACGGTAAGCCGGCGGAAACACAACTGCTGTCGATGGATCATGACACGCACCGCGCGCACTTTCTTTTGCTATCGCATACTCCGTCGCTGGGATATGCCACTTACTTTGTCAGATCGGCAACGAATGCTCCGATGGTGCACTCAATGCTGAAAGCCTCGGTGGCGAGCCTCGAAAATGAATTCGTACGAGTGAAGATTGATCCGCAGAGCGGTTGCATGACTAGTCTGTTTGACAAACGCAGCGGCACAGAGTCACTTGCTCCCGCGGAAACTGACTCGGGCGGACCGAAAGACTCAGTCTGCGGAAATTTACTGCAGACCTTTGTCGACAAACCCAAGCAATGGGACGCGTGGAACATTGATGCCGACTTCGAGAAACAGCACTGGGATCTCGACAAGGCCGACGAAGTGAAACTGGTCGAGAGCGGACCGCTGCGGGCTGTAATCGAATTGAAAAATCATTTTCAGAATTCCACATTTGTGCGCGACATCATCCTGACCGCCGGGTCACCTCGAGTCGACGTCAAGATGCAGGCTGAATGGCATGAGAAACACATTCTGCTGAAAGTTGCGTTCCCTGTCAGCGCACGTAGCGATAAGGCGACTTACGAGATTCCCTTTGGATCTGTGGAACGTCCGACGACCCGCAACACGCCGGCGGAGCAGGCACAGTTCGAGGTTCCGGCGCAGCGTTGGGCTGATATTTCCGACGCCAAGCACGGATTGAGCCTGCTGAACGACTGCAAATATGGATACGACGCGAAAGGGAATGTACTGCGGCTATCGCTGTTGCGATCCCCGGAATGGCCCGATCCACACGCGGATGAAGGTCATCATGAGTTCACATACTCGGTGTATCCGCACGGGGGAGGATGGAAGGATGCGCTCACAATCCGACGTGGATACGAATTGAATTACAAATTGATTCCTCTTGCCGCGGAACGACACGATGGCAAACTCGCATCTGAGCACTCTTTTCTGCAGGTCCAGCCAGACAACGTCATCGTCAGCGCTCTGAAGAAAGCGGAAGACGATAAAGCGTTGATCGTCCGCTTCTATGAATGGGAAGGTAAAGAAGGTCCGGTCACAATTCATGTTCCTTCAGGCGCAAACTGGGCCTCGGAGACCGATTTAATGGAGAGGCCTCTCTCCACATCGCCCGTTAGCAGCGGAGCGATCACAGTACCGACGAAACCTTACGAGATACAGACGGTCAAGATACAGTTTGCCGACACAACAGCGAAAGAAACGGCGGCAAGGCCGTGAGCTCAACCCACGGATCTGCAATTCTTGGTGTTGACGTTGGCGGGACCAAAGTCGCGGTAGGAATCGTTGATGGAGATGGGAGGATCATCACTCACGGCCGAAAACCGATGATCGCGAACGGCACAGCGGAGGCTGGGTTTGAGGCGGTCACAACGGCAATCGATTCGATGATTTCCGGCGCACCCGGCGGTTTTCAAAGCATTGGCATTTGCGCTCCGGGCCCGTTGGATCCGAAGACGGGCATTGTGCTTAATCCTCCAAATCTTCCCTGCTGGCGGAATTTTCCGTTGGCCGACAGAGTGGCGGGAAAATATCACGTCCCGGTAAAAGTGGACAACGACGCGAATGCGGCTGCGCTCGCGGAAACCCGCTGGGGAGCGGCACGCGGCTTTCACTATGTTTTCTATGCCACCGTCGGCACCGGAATCGGGGCCGGAATCGTCTTCGACAATAAGATCTACCACGGCAAGACGGGATCGGCTGCGGAAGGCGGTCATCAGAGCATCGATTATCGAGGGCCTGTTTGTGCTTGTGGAAAGAAGGGATGCATAGAAATTCTGGCCGCCGGACCGGCGATTGGAGCACGAGCACGCGCCAAGCTTTCAGCCGAACCATCCCGGCATTCTGTAATTCTCGATTTGGCGAACGGGAATATTTCGTCAGTTACAAGCGAACTTGTCGGAAAGGCATATGCGGCCGGCGATCTGGTCGCCAAAGAAGTTCTGCTTGAGAACGTCGAGTTGCTCACTGCCTGGTTGGGGAATGTTGTCGACATGCTCGACCCGGATGTGCTGGTGATGGGTGGTGGCGTCGCCGCAATGCTGCGTCCCTTTTTTGAAGAAATTAAGCGTGGCCTTCCCACGTGGTGCGTAAACCCGCGAGTATCGGAAATCCCGCTGTTAATGGCGCACTACGGTGCCGACGCGGGTATCGCCGGAGGCGCGGCTTTGTGTTCGGAGGATACTTCATCTTGATTAATCTTCGAAGATTCTCTTTTGGGTTTGCCAGGTCCATGTCGATGCGGCTCGCCTCCTTTCTTTTGATTGCAACATCTTTCTATTCTGCGATCGCGACTGCGTCGAATTTGTATGCTGAGGACCTTCCGAAAGCGCCGGGCGCACACGTGTTCACTTTGACGCCAACGCCCGGCTATTTCACCGAGCCTGGGATCGCGGTCAATCCGCAGAACCCGAAACAAGTGGTTGCGGTCTTTCAGGATAACGTTCATGCCGCATATTCGAACGACGCGGGGCAGATGTGGCAACTGGCCGAAGGCGTTGATCCCAAGAACTATAAGATCTCCGGCGACGTTTCCACGGCGTTCGACAATCAAGGCCACGCGTTCGTCTGCTACATCGCGTTCGACAAGCTGGGTACCTTTAACTACTGGGCACACGGCGCGACTCGTAACGGTATCTTTGTGCGACGTTCCTTGGATGGCGGAAAGACCTGGGAAGCGAATCACGTTCCAGTAGCGGAGCAAGCGAGCACTCCAGGAATTCCGTTCGAAGACAAGCCTTACATCGTTGCTGACAACACCCAGAGCAAATATGCGGGCAACCTCTATATCGGCTGGACGCGGTGGCGCTTGACCGATTCGCAAATGGTGCTTTCTCGATCAACTGATGACGGGAAAACGTGGTCGGAGCCGATCGAGATCGATGCACATCCCGGTTTGCCTCGCGACGACAACGGCGCCGCCGAAGGCTTCGACGGCGCGGTTGCGCCTGATGGCACTCTGTACGCGATCTGGAGCCAGAATGACGACATTATGCTGACCTCGTCACGCGATGGAGGCAAAACTTTCTCGCGCGCGCGTCCCATCCTTCATACCGCGCCGATCATGTTCGCGATCGACACGCTGGATCGTGCCAACGGGTTTCCCCAGATCGCGGTCGATCCAAAGAGCAAACGGATGTATGTAACCTGGAGTGATTACCGTAACGGAGATCTGGATGTTTTCGTTGCCAGTTCGAACGACAAAGGCAAGCATTGGAGTGCGCCGATACGCGTGAACAATGATCCAGTTCACAACGGAGCGGAACAGTTCTTTCAGTGGCTCGCGGTCGACCCGATCGACGGATCGGTCAACGTTGTTTTTTACGACCGAAGGCGCGATCCTGCGAACCGCAAGCAGATCGTTGTTTTAGCTCGCTCAACAGACGGCGCACGTACGTTTGCCAACTACGCATGGACGGAGGAGGCGTTCGAAGCTGGCGGCGTGTTCTTTGGAGACTACAGCGGTCTCGCGGCTTATGACGGACGCGTTTACGGAATATGGACTGAAAAACCCGCACCACCTGTAGCGGAAGATAAGAAGACTGCCGAGGAACAAAAAGAGAACAAAGACACAAAGGCACAACCACGCGGAACTATCATCAGGCTCGGGACGGCGGAATTTCCAACTAAGAGGACGCAATAGTTGCTTGGCCTCGGACTATAGCAATTGCTCACCTGAGTAAAGATTCGTAAAACCACCACCAATTCTGCAACTCCGGATCCATAATCTCGTTCATACCATTAGGGCCGAAATCGAACGAGTGGAGGAAATATCATGTTGAAACATTTTGTGCTTGCGCTTGTACTGGCGGGACTTTTTTATTCCGTTACGCCAACCTTTGCGCAGGATAGCGGCAGTAATGAGCAGCAATCCGGGCCGCCAGCGGGTGCACCGCCGGAAGGCGGACATCGCCATTTTGATCCGGCACGGCGCACGGAGATGCTAACGAAGCAACTGAATCTTTCTTCAGACCAACAGTCCAAGGTTCTCGACATTCTGAAAACACAGCAATCGCAAATGGAAGGCTTGCATTCTGATTCATCTGCATCTCAGGACGATCGCCGTTCAAAGGTGATGGAGATCCGCAAGACGTCCGACGATCAGATTCGCGCGCTCTTGGACGCGAACCAACAGAAGAAATGGGACGCGATGCAAAGCAAGCGAGGACAGTGGCAGGGACATCGCGGTGAAGGCCAGGCTCCTCCGGACACCTCAGAACAGAAATAGAGGTTCCGAATAAAAGGCAGGGACCGATCTCCTTTATACTGGTCGCTTCAGCGAGTAATGGCAGCGCAACCATTACAGGTTGCGCTGCTCTGTTTCAGAACCCGATCGTAACCGCGGCAAGAACACGCGCACCGAGCAACCGCGTCCGCTAGGCCGGTTTTCGATCTCTACCCTTCCTCCGTGTGCTTCCGCAATCTGGCGGGAGAGAACTAACCCAACTCCGCTCCCGTTTGGTTTCGTCGTGTAAAAGGGAGTAAAAACATTCGATGGGTTGGAAAGGCCCGGACCGTTGTCGTCGATCGTAAGGATGACGTCATCGGCATCGGTGTCCCAGTGCAATTTGACGTCCTCCGACTTCGACGGGGCCGCTTCTGACATCGCGGTCTCAGAACTTGGGCCCGACTCTAAGACTGCATCCGCAGCATTCCGGACCAAATTGATGAGCATTTGCTCCAGTTGATCGGGATCCGCCTGAAACACAATATCCGGACCCGGCTGTACGCATACCCGAATGCGAGTTTCCAAGCCGGCTGCTCGGGCAACCAACGGAGCAAGTCTGACTTCACGCAAGATCGGAGGTGGCATTTGCGCCAACCGCCGATACGCTTCGAGAAAACGATGCAGAGAAGCCGAGCGGGCCTCAATAATCTCCAGCCCTCGCTCGAGATCGCTACGCACTTCAGGATCCATCGGCGTGGACGATAGGCGTGAGCTAAGGCTCCCCGCAATCGACTTGATCGGAGCCAGAGAATTACTGAGTTCATGCCCAAGCACTCGAATCAATCGCTGCCAAGCCCGCCGCTCTTCTTCCCGCAGCGCACGACTTACATCGAGCAGTACAACCAGAGTATGAGGAACACCATGCTGTCGGAATGAACTGCGGCGAAGGAGCCACCGGGCGCGCGAGTCATTCAGATTGAGTTCGACCAAACTCTCGTTCTCCGCGCTAAGGCAGGCCTGCAAACCGAGATCAGTAGCGGTGCGGCCGAGGACACGAATTTTGGACTGGCGGAGCAGATGTTCTCCGGCTGGATTCACGAGACGCAACAACTGCGCAGGGTCAAACGCGAAGAGTGGGGCATCGATTTCGTCGACGACGCGTTGCAAGAGTGCGGTTGCTTCGATCGCCCGCACGCGCTGGTCGGATAACATGTCAGCCAGCGCGTTCACTTCCAAAGACAGCTCTCCGAGTGCATCTTCCGGAGCAGCATTGCGCGCGCGAAACGAATAATCCTCCTCCCTCAGCGATCCGATTACGTTGGCGATGGTTTGCAGTGGACGCGTCGTCTGTTCTTGTAGCGCGAGAGCCAGGATCCACCAGACGAATAGCTCGATCCCAATAAGAGCTAGTCGAGATTCAATGGTCCAGGCTTGCATCCACACAAGCACAGTGCTCACGATCAGGCCTGGAAGCGCAACCAAAAATGAGTAGAGGCTGATTCGATTTTCGTAGAGTAAGCGAACTCGTTTGCGGGGGCGCTTCGGGCCAGAGGAGCTAGACCCCATACTTCTCCATCCGCCGATACAGGGCTCCGCGGCTCAAGCCCAATGCCTCCGCAGCTTGGCTCACATTGCCTTGGAAGCGTTGCAGCGCCTTGCGGACAAGCACTGCCTCTACGGCTTCCAGACTCAAGTCTTCAAGATTCTGCGATTGAGCGCGGGGTGAAGTCAGGGAGAGATCAGCAGGTTGAATCTCCGCAGTGCGGCACATCAGCACGGAGCGCTCGATTGTATGTTCCAGTTCACGCACATTCCCTGGCCAGGAATATTGGATTAATGCTTGAACCGCCGCCGGATCGAATCTCTGCACCGGACGGCGATAGCGTGACGCGTAACGCGCGAGGAAATGAGCAGCGAGCACGGGAATATCCTCGCGACGCTCCCGCAGCGCAGGGACATGGATCTCAACAGTATTCAAACGAAAGAGGAGATCTTCGCGAAACTGTCCAGCGCCACAAGCTGCGGGAAGATCCGTGTTTGTCGCGGAGAGAACCCGGACATTCACGCGGCGCGAGCGCGAAGAGCCGACACGCTCAATCTCTCCGGATTCGAGGACCCGGAGGAGTTTCGCCTGTTGGCGCATGGGGACGTTGCCGATTTCGTCCAGGAAAATCGTGCCGCCATCCGCGAGCTCGAATCTGCCAATCCGGTCCGTGCGCGCGTCAGTGAAGGCACCTTTCACGTGGCCGAACAGTTCACTTTCGAAAACTCCGTCTGGAATTGCCCCCGTATTGACGGCGACCAACGGACGCGACGCCCGGGCGCTGAGCGCGTGCAAAGTTTGCGCCACAACTTCTTTTCCAGTCCCGTGCTCGCCCGTAATCAGCACATTCGCGTCGGAAGGTCCCACACGAGCAATAGTGTCCAGCACGACCTGCATGGCGGGAGCGGTTGCTAGGAATTCAGGACGTCCCTCAGCGCGTAGCAGACGATTTTCCGCTTCGAGGCGAGCGGCGTGCTGCAAAGCACGATGTAGTTCTACTTGCGTGCGCAGGATGGAAACCAGCCGTTCATTTTCCCATGGCTTCTGCACGAAATCGCGAGCTCCGCGACGCATGGCTTCGACAGCGAGTTCCACGTTTGCCCAAGCGGTCATTACGATCACCGGGACAGTGGCATCCAGGCTAACGATTTGCGAGAGCAGATCGAGGCCTTCCTGGCCGGAAGTCGTGTCGCGAGTGTAATTCAGATCAATCAGGATGGCATCGTATGAATTGCTGGCGAGTTCCTCCCTTACAATGGCGGGAGAGCGCACTCTATCAACGCGGTAGCCCTGCGGCCGAAGCAAGAGATCGAGCGCTTCGAGAATGTGTTCCTGGTCGTCAGCGGCCAATATACGGATCGGCTCCGCCGATTCATGACGGAACGGCTGTAGCTCCACATCTCCGGGTTTAGCCGACGTCGGCATGGCTCTAAGGTGCGTGGTGCGAGATCACTCCGCTGATCGCATCCTGAATCAGTATGCCATTATGTTCCAAGGTCGTGCCGGTTGCGCGATCCAGTTCAACCTTAGCCTTCTCGTAAATCGTCATGGCGCTAACCAGGTCCAACTCGGCCAAGGCGAGGTCGCGCTGGGCGGAGAGGGTTTGGTAGCTCGACCCCGCTCCCAATTCCTGCTCCTTCTTAGTAATGTCGAACGTTCGCTGGGCAAGATCGCGTGCCTTGCGGGCGGCCTCGACGCGAGCGCCGGTCTGGTCGAGCGCGAACTGCGCATTGCGCACTTCAATCCGAACCTGTTTTTTCAGCTGTTCCATACGCAGTTCCGCCTGACGGTACTCCAGCTCTGAGCGGAATTGATCCGCCTTGGCGACACGGTTGCGGATAGGAATGCTTAGATTTAGTCCCACGTAGTAGTCAGGGGAGGAATTATTGAAAGTGTTCTGAAGCGCTCCACCGAAATCCGTCGGAACGTTCGAAATGTTGGCGCCAAGATTGTAAATCGGATTAAGCGGACCGGCGAGGCCTGACCCCGCATAGAAACCGACAAGCGATAGGGACGGCAGCAATGCGTTACGAGCCGCGCTGCGGCTGATCTGTCGGTTTACGAGATCGATACCCGACTCGGCAAGCTCCGGACGGCTGTTTTGCGCCTGAGCGATTAGCTCCTGAATCGGTTGGGTGGACGCGATAGCGACGGTTTCCATTTTGTCGGTCGGAATCACTGGCATCGATTCAAGTAACGGATCGTCGAGGCTCTTGGTGATTGCATTCTTCATCAAAGTCTCCTGAAGTTGGAGACTTGTGCGGGCGACAGTGAGATCTTGGTCACGCTTCGAGACCTCGGCCTCGGCACGCATCACGTCCATGGCGGGAACAGCTTGTAGTTGAAGTTGTTTTCGCGTTTGATCAAGAGTCTGTTGAGCAAAGTTGAAGGATTGCTCATTGACACGGGTTTGCTCGTATGCGCTGACGAGATCCCAATAGATATTTTCGATCTGGGTGACGGTTGCGATCACCTGATCTTTGAAGGCGATATCAGAAATCTTCTTGTTGTTCCTCGCGATTCGCAAGTAGCGCAGGTTTGGTCCAAAGCCGAATCCTGCCAGCAGTTCTTGCTGGATTTGGAAACGATACGTAGAGCTCAGAGAGGGAGACAGGTTGAAGTATGGACTGTTTGTCGTCTGGCGAGAGTTTCCGAAGGAGAAGTTTATGCTCGTACCCGTAGCGAAGGCCTGAGTATAAAGGGCGTTCACTTGCACGGTATTAAGTTGAAGTGATGGAACACCATAGATTTGCCGGTTAGCTACGGGAGACGTTTGATGCTCGTCGCCACCATTCAAACTTATGAACGGGTCGTAGGACGAAACTGTCGTCCCGGCGCCCAGTGTCGATTGCACCAGGCCCGACGCGCCTGCACCTGCGCCTCCAGCTCCCCCCGTCGTGCCGCCTGCGCCCGCTCCGGGCGCTCCCGTGCCAAAACCTCCAACACCTCCGCCGGGAGTTCCCTGCACAACGCCCGTGTTAACTCCGCGGAAAAATCCTCCCGCCTGGGTGCGGACAATGTCAGTGTTGGCAATCGGCAGGTTGTAACGAGCGATAGCGAGGTCTAGATTGTCCTCGAGGGCAAGTTCGACGGCATCTTTCAAAGAAAGATAAAGTTTGCCGTCACGCACATGCTGGTCGAGCCGAGGAGAATTTGAGAGCGCAGGCTCAGGAACCGTATCTGAGGAGTAAGCCTTTAAAGGGTTGTGTGATTTCGGCATGTCAAACTGCAACACGGTAGATGCCGGAATGGCCGGAGCAGGAGCTTCGGGAGCTTCGGGAGCTGCGGGCGGAGTCTGCGCCTGCCCCGATAGAGTTGCGGTCAGAGTCGCACACGCACCGTAAATCAGAACGATTCTGAGGACTCTTGCGGCGATTGCGCTCACGACGCGCTGACCTCCGCGGGTTGGGCAAGAGCGGGATTCGCAGTATCTCCAACCAACCATCCGTCTCGGAGCTGGATGGTGCGGCTTCCGTAGCCGGCGTTCGTCTCGGAGTGCGTAACTTGTACGATTGTGGTTCCCTGCTGATTCAGATCGCGAAAGAGTTCCATGATTTCCTTGGCCTGTGTGGAGTGGAGATTTCCAGTGGGTTCGTCAGCGAGGAGTAGCGGCGGCTTGTGGATGACGGCCCGTGCGATTCCGACCAGCTGCTGCTGTCCACCCGAGAGCTGACTGGGGTACAGATCTTTCTTGGCGACAATTTGAAAGCGATCGAGAGTGTCAGCGACGAGACTTTGTCGCTCGCGGCGGGGGATGTCTTTGTACGAAAGCGGAAGGTCGATATTCTCCTGCACCGTGAGGTCGTCGAGCAAGTGATAGCTCTGAAACACCATGCCGATATTGCGCTTGGCCAAGTCAGCACGCTGCTTACGCTTCATCTGGTGAACTGCTTCCTCGCGAAACCAATATTCGCCTTCCCAGCTATCGTCGAGGAGAGCCAGTGCGTTCAATAGCGACGACTTCCCCGCTCCGGAGGGCCCCATGATAGTGATGAACTCGCCCTCGCGAATTTCCAGCTTGATGCGGCGCAAGACCCAGGTCTGCCCGGCAGGAGTTTTATAGCTGCGTTCCAAGCTTTTCAACTGAATCATCTTGTCTCCAATCATCGTTACTCATAGCGCAAAGCGACCATGGGGTCGACTTGGGCGGCGCGAAGCGCCGGAATGTAAGCCGCTACCAGGCCTACAAATGCTACAGCCGCGCAAACCAACCCCATGACCAAAGGATCGCGAGGTCTCGTACCATACAACATGCTTTGCAACATTGAAGCCGAAGCCAATGAACACGCCGCGCCGATCACAACTCCCGCCAGCAACAAGATCGCTGCGTCTCGCAGCACCATCTTCAGTACTGAACTCCGTTGCGCTCCCAGCGCCATACGGACCCCGATCTCTCGTGTACGACGCGAAACGGAGTACGTCATCACTCCGTACAGTCCAACGATTGTTAGAATGAGCGCCAGTCCGGCGAATGTGCTGAGCAGGACCATGGCAAAACGAGGCTGCGAGAGTTCCATGTACATCAAGTCGTGCATAGTACGAACCTGAGTAACCGGAATATCCTTGTCCATTTCGGAAACGATCCGTTGGACACTCGCGGCGAGACTCTGTGCCTGAAGGGTAGTCCGCACCACCGAGTACAGACAGCACCAGTTGCCCAGTTGACTCGCGGGGAGATACATAGCTGGACGTAGTTCGCGCTGAGTCGCTCCTAGCCGTATGTTTCCGACGACTCCAACAACCTCACGCCAAGGCGGACCACCGGCCTCTCCGTTGCCTGCGCCCGGCTTCAGCTTCTTCCCTAGCACGCTCTCTCCGGGGAAAAAACGATCTGCAAATGCGCGATTGACGATGATCACCGGCTCAGCTTTTTCATCATCGCGATCAGAAAAATCGCGCCCATATAACACGGGAATTTGCATCGTGCGGAAGTATTCAGTGGTGACCGGTGTGAGATCAGCACTGGGGCGTTGGCCTTCGGGCGCTGGATGCTCTGGGTCTTCGAAGGCAATGACGGCTGCGTCATCAGTCATCGGAAGAACCAGCACTCCGGCGGCAGCCTGGACTCCTGGCAAGACCCGTAGCTTATCGAAATATTCGCGATAGAACTGCGGGCGGGTGCTCTTATATTGAGCATCCGGCGTCTCAAAATACATGGTCGTCAGATGATCGGGATTAAATCCGTCGTCCGAATGGAGAAGCCTGCTAAAACTAGTGATGAGCAATCCCGCCGCGGCGGTGAGCACTAATCCCAGCGCGATCTGGCCCACGATGAGTGACGATCGCAGCCAATCGCGACCAAAGATTTCACTTCTGCCACCTTCTTTCAGAGTTGAGACGAGATCGGTGCGGGAGCCGGTAATGGCGGGAGCAACTCCGAAGATGATTCCTGCCGAGAGAGACAATCCGAAAGCGAAGGACAGGACACGCAGATCGACACCAGCATCGGCGGCGCGGGGCACACTGTCACCGATGAGGGTAAGAATCCCTGGCGTGCATAGGAAGGCGAGGCCGCAGCCTGCAAGGCCGCCACAGATACTCAGAACCGCACTCTCAGCCAGCAACTGCCGAACAATTCGCCTCTTGCCCGCACCCAGGGCCGAGCGTAAGGCCATCTCACGCTGCCGCTCACGCATCCGCGCTAGGAGCAGGTTGGCGATATTGCCGCATGCGACTAGCAAGACGAGCGCTACCGCCCCCAGGACGACCAGGAGCACAGTCCGCGTGTCGCCCAGGACAGCATCGACTTCTGGTATAGCCCGCGCCAAATCGTGTTTGGTATTCGTTTTTGGATACGCCTTCGAGAGATTGGTAGCAATTGCACTCAGATCAGCGTTCGCCTCGGCAACGGTGGCGTGGGATTTCAACCGTCCGAATACATTAAGAAAATGTGCGCCACGGTTCTTGATATTTGAATTTGGATCGTTGGGCTCATCGTCTGAAGCAAGCGTCGTCCAGATTCCATTGGTCGGCCGAGTGATGGGAAAGCGGAAAGACGGCGGCATCACGCCGACGACCGTATAAAGTTGACCGCTGAGACGCAGGGAGCGGCCAACAATCGATTTGTCACCCGCGAATTGCGAGGTCCAGAGAGCGTGGCTGATCAGGATTACGTGGGAGCCCGATTTTTCCTCGTCGGGCAAGAATCCTCGCCCGATTTCCGGATGCACCCCAAGCGCTGGCAAAAGATCCCAGGAGACCGTCTCGGAGTCCACCTGCACTGGCCTTTCCAAACCGGTTAGCGTGAAAACGTTGTCGTGATAAGAAACTAGATGCTCAAGGGTGTGGTTCTGCGCTCGCCAGTCAAAAAAATCAGGATAGGAAAGCGAGTGCGGCTGAGGATCGCGAGTCCCGATCGATTGCGCCTCGATGAGAGATTGGGGCTGATAATAAGGCAACGGGCGCAATATGACTGCATCGACCACGCTGAAGACGGCGGTATTCGCACCGATTCCAAGTGCCAGAGTAATCACAGCCACTGCCGCAAAGCCTGGTTTCTTTCGCAGTTGCCGGACGGCGTAGCGAATATCTTGCATGAGACTGTTCAACATTCCCTCATCCTCCTACTCGTAGCGCAGCGCCTGCATAGGGTCGATTCTTGTGGCCCAGCGCGCAGGAATGTAGGCTGCCAGCGCCGCTACTGTCGCCAGCAGTAGGGTCAACATAACGAAGATCGTGCTATCGACTTGCACGACTCCGAGGAGCGCGCTCGAAAGCGCTTTCGCAAGAAGCAAAGCAAGGCAGAATCCGACGGCCAGCCCCGCCCCCGCCATCTTGACCGCTGACGTAATTACTAATCGAAGGAGATCAACACGCTGCGCTCCGAGTGCCATGCGCACTCCGATCTCATGCGTGCGTTGACTTACTGAATAGGCCATAACGGCGAAGATGCCGGCAGCGGCGAGAGTAAGGGCGACGACCCCGAAGATGAGCATCATGCGCGCTGACGACTCAACTCCGCTCGCATTATCGGAAACAAGTTGCTCAAGACTGCGCACATCGTAACCCGGCGTGTCCGGATCGACGCTTCTCAATGTCGTTGAGGCTGCCGCCGCCACATCGCTCGGGTCGCCCGCAGTACGAATCGCAAAGGCAGATGCGTGCACCGGCATTTGTGTGAGTGGTATATAGGTCGTGGGATTGGTCTGGGAATCAAAAGCGGTCGAGCGGATATCGCCGACAATGCCGACGATCCGACGCTCAGGTTCAGAGCTTTCTGGAGTTCCAAGTTTAACGTGCTTCCCAATTGCATTTTCATGAGGCCAATTGCGGTGCGCCATACTCTCACTGACTACTGCCACAGGAGTCGAATCGCGGCCGTCTTCGGCATTGAGAGTGCGCCCCTCGATCAGGGGTATTCGCAAGGTCGAGAAAAAATCGGGAGTGACGACCTGTGAAATCGTAGTTGGTGTATCACCTGGAGCTGGCGGGGGTGCGCCCTCAGCGCTGTATTCAGTCCAGTTCCAAGACCAACCGGACGGCAAGCTCGTGACTGCAGCAGCCGATTGCACTCCGGGCAGTCCTTGGAGACCCCGCAAAACGCGGTCATAGTAACCGAGTATCTGAGCATCATTCTTGTACTTTGTTTCGGGCAGCGCCACACGAAGAGTCAGCACGTGCAGGCGGTCAAATCCCATCTCAACAGTCAGGAGATGGCGAAAGCCTTTTACCATCAGCCCTGCTCCCACCAAAAGAATCAACGCCAGCGCGATTTCGGACGCGACCAGTAACGCTCGTAGATTTCCAGCGGACGCGCTCGCAGTGGCTGAGCGCGTGTTTTCTTTCAATACGTCACCCGCTTGGCATCGTGAGAACCGAAGCGCAGGAATGAGCCCGGCCATGATGCCGCTGAGCAAGGCAACGCCAATAGTGAATCCCAGCACCTTCAAATCCAATTCCACATTCTTGAGTCCGGGCACGTGCTCCAGAATGAAAGGCGGAATATCGCGACGCAAAAGTCCCATTCCCCAGGTTGAGAGAACCAGACCCGCCCCAGCAGCTGCGAGCGAAAGCAGTGTGCTTTCCACCAGTAGCTGGCGAGTTAACTGCCAACGGCTCGCTCCCAACCCCACGCGCACCGCGATCTCCTTTTGACGAGTCGCAGCGCGCGCCAACTGCAGGTTCGCGACGTTCACGCAGGCGAGGATCAAGACAAACATGGCTGCGCCCATCAGCACCAAGACGAACTGGCGAGTCCCAGTAGTCGCATCCTCAGCCAGAGGCACTACACGTATGCCATGACCACTATTCGTCGTCGGGAATTGCTGTCCAAGGCGGCTTGCAATTGCGGCGAGTTCGGCGCTCGCACCAGCCACGGTCGCACTCGGCTTCAGTCGTCCGATAACTAGCAAGAAGTGATTGGCACGATCGGCGCTCTCGGTTGAACCCAAGTCGAGCGGAGTCCAAATCTCGGCTCCAGCCGGAAATTCGGCACCCTGCCCCGCGACCCCAATGACGGTAAACTTTTCGCCGTTCAACTGAAGGCTTTTGCCCACGATGGCTGCATCGGAAGCAAGATGTCTCTGCCAGAAACCGTGACTAAGAACTACGACAGGTGCAGCTCCGTTTTGAAAGTCCGCTGTACCCAGGCTTCGCCCCAGCTGTGGAGCGATGTCGAGTAGCGGAAAGAATTCGGGCGTAACGCGATACCCCTCTACTCTCTCGGCCACTCCTGCGCCAGTCAAGTTCGCATCCCAACCGTGAATCGCCGCTAGAGACTCGAATGCGTTGTTCTGCTCGGTCCAGTCGCGGAAGTTGGCCGGTGCAGCTTTAACACTGCTGGAGTCCGCCTTAGGAATCGTCTCCCAGATCGCCATTACTCGATCCAGATGTGGAATGCCGAATGGCCGGAGGATAAGAGCGTTTACGTTGCTGAAGATGGCCGTGTTGGATCCGATGCCCAGGGCCAGAGTGACAACCGCAATCGATGTAAACCCGTAACTCTTGCGCAACTGTCGCAGAGCATAGCGAATATCCTGTATAAGTCCGGTAAACATTCCTAGTCTCCTATTCGCCGCGTAACGCCACTATGGGATCGACTTGCATGGCGCTTCGGGCGGGAATAAAACAGGCCCCCAGAGTCACGATTGCTACCAGGACGGAAACACTGACGTATGTGATCGGATCGATCGCGCTCACGCCATACAGTTGCGCCGCTAATAGCTTCGCAAGGAAAAATGCGCCGATTAAGCCGAGTGCAATCCCTGCCAATGCAAACTTGCTGCCTTCTTTCATCACCAACAGGAGAACATCAGCGCGCCTCGCTCCGAGAGCCATCCGAACACCCATTTCTCTCCGGCGCCGTGAAACGAGAAATGAAAGAACACCGTAGATCCCTACAACTCCGAGCACGAGAGCTACTCCGGCGAACGTAGAGAACAATACCGTGGTGGATTGGGACGTGGAAGCCGCCTCCGAAACTACGGCCCGCATTGTCCGGATTTCGCTGATCGGAACTTCAGGGATGAGTTGGGTCAGCGTTTCGCGCAGGAGATTGACGGCAGTTGGGTCGTCCGCGTTCGTACGGACGGCAAGCGTCATTTCTGCCGGCACCCTGCCGTCTTCCAAGGTCGCCAGCGGCGTGTAGGGCACATAGGCCGTGCCCTTCATATAGTCAGGTTCGTTATTCTGGAGATCATAGGCTCGCACATCGGCAACGATCCCGACCACCGTGTGCCAGTCTTTGTCGCCAACGAACCTGACATGTTTCCCCACGGCACTGCAGTCGGGCCAGAATTTTCTGGCCGTCGTGGCAGTTACAACGACAACCGGAGGACCGCCAGCCTCGTCTGAGGCGTTGAACCACCGGCCCGAAATGAGAGGGATGCCCATTACTCGAAAATAGTCAGAGCTGACTACGTCAAGCCAGAACAGAGGCTGCGTCTGCGATGAAGACGCGACCGTGAAGTCTTCGATATCAAACGAACGCTTGGCAACTCGCCCACCCAGCGGCAGCGTGTTTATCAGGGACGCCCGGCTGATCCCTGGAGTCGCTTGAATCCGATCTAGAAGGCTGCGATAAAAAGCCAAGCATCGCGTCGGATCGTTGCAAAACGATTCGTCCGGAGTAATCCGAGCCGTCAATATCTGCTGCGACTGGAAGCCAGTATCCACGTGCGAAAGCGACCAGAAGCTGCGGATCAGCAGGCCAGCCGCAATTACAAGTAATACCGAGAGGGCGACTTCGGCGATGGCCAGAGATCCGCGTAGGCGCTTCGAAACCGAGACGACAGCTCCACGAGCTACAGAATTAAGAGACTCCGACAGAGGAGAGCGCGAGGACTGAAGCGCGGGCGCGAGTCCAAAGGCCAAACCGGTCAGAATGGCGAGTCCACCGGTAAACGTAAGTACGCGCCAATCAAGATGCACGTCGAGAAGACGAGGAGTATCTGCGGGCAAGGCAGTCTTAAGAATGCTTAATCCGGCTGCGGCGAGACCAAGGCCGAGAGCCGCACCGACGACGGCCAGCAACACGCTTTCCGTTAAAAGCTGTCGCACGATTCGCCCCGGAGCTGCGCCGAGCGCGGCTCGAATACCCATTTCCTTCTCACGGACCACAGCGCGGGAGAGCATCAGGTTGGCGACGTTAGCGCAAGCAATCATCAACACGAGAGCCACGGCACCCAAGAGAAGCAGCAATCGCGTGCGCACATCGGCGACCATCCCGTTTCTCAGTGATACGACGCTTACATCGGCATTCCAGCTCGCAGGCATGGTCCACGGAAAAAGTGCGAAGACGCGAGACTGGAACAGCCGCATCTCTGCGCCCGCTTGCTTAGCAGACGAACCGGGCCGGAGACGGCCAATCACCGGCATGAAGTCTCCCGCCCAATAGGTGCTTGGATTGTTCGGCTCGTTGTGCAGCGGAACCCACAACTGAGTCTTCGGTGACGGAAAATGAAAGTCGGCTGGCATCACGCCGACTACTTGGCGGGGAACACCCTCAAGTTCAATCGATCTTCCGATGATCGATGGATCGCTGCTAAATCGCTGCGCCCACAGATCGTGGCTCAGGATTACGTAGCGATCCTCGCCGGGAGCATCTTCACCAACTGAGAAACCTCGACCAAGCTCAGGACGCGCACCCAAGACAGAAAAGAATTCTGCTGAGACTGCAGTCCCGGTTAGGCGAACAGGATTTCCGATGTGCGAGAGATTGAACTCATGTCCCTCAGCGTAGGCTGCCACCTCCATTGTGTGGACTTGCTCCCGCATCGCCGCGAACGCCCCCTTAGGAAAGTCTCCGGTTACGCTGACTAACTCCGACGGGCGAGGATATGGAAGCGGCTGGAGGAGAATGCCGCTGACTAGACTGAAGATTGCGGTGTTCGCCCCAATGCCGAGCGCCAGCGTAAACGCGGCAACGGCAGTGAATCCCAGGCTCTTGCGCAACTGCCGCACAGCGTAACGAATATCCTGAAACAGACCGGTCATTTATTATTTCCCTTTACTATTCGTATCGCAGCGCTACCGACGGATCGACTTGCGCTGCTTTTCTCGCAGGAATATACGTGGCCATCAGTGCTGACATAGCGAGAAGTGCAGCCACAGTGGCAAGAGTTTCTGCGTCCCACGAACGGACCCCGAACAGCAGCCCCCGGATTAATGTTGCAGCTCCGATCGAACTCACGAGGCCGGCGCCAATTCCAATCCCAATCAGCCAAGCGGCTTCTTTCATGATCAGTTGGTAGACAGCCCCACGTTGCGCCCCGAGAGCCATTCGTACACCGATCTCGCGAGTCCTGCGGCTGACGGAATACGCGATCACTCCGTACAGGCCGACTACTCCGAGCACCAAGGCGAGAAAGGCGAAGCCTCCTACTAGCCACGCAGAGGAACGATGGAGATAAGCTGTAGGAGAATTGCTAATCCTCCCGGTCATTGTGGCTTCGTCCATAGTGCCGATGCCGGGATCAAGTTCACGGATTGCTGCAACCATGGTTGGCAGTAGCGACGCTTCGTCTTGCGACGTTCGCGCAACCAAGGAGAAATAGGTATCCGGGCTCTGGTTGAAGGGGTAATAAACAGCTGGCCAGATTTGCGAATCCAGAGAGCCATCCTTTACGTCATCGACGACGCCCACGATTTCCTTGATCGACTTCGGAGACAGTTCCGTATCGCCGATCTTCTGGCCAATCGGATCTTCGCCAGGAAAATACTTCTGCGCGAGCTTTTTGTTAATAATGACGACCAGTGGCTTCGACATGTCGTCAGTGTCGGTGAAATAACGGCCGCGCAGAAGCTTTGCCTTCAGAGCCGAGAAGAAAGCAGGACTCGTATCCCGTTGATTCACTTCGTTGTGCTCGCCGTTGTAAGGGCGTCCCACAAAGCGGATCCAATCCGTATTCCCATTGAAGCTGACGGGCAACACGCTGGAAATGCCCACTGACTGGACTCCCGGCAAACTTGCAACCCGGTCGATGATCTTGCGGCCCATTTGAGCCTGCTGCTCATCCTTTGGATAGCTCGCGTCAGAAAGGGCAACGCTCACTGTGGCGAGATGCTCCGACTGAAACCCAATCTCCACGTGGAGCAAGCGATAAAAGCTCTTACCTAGAAGGCCGGCACTCACAAGCAAAACAACCGCGATTGCGAGCTCGACGACAACGAGATTCGCCCCAAAACGCCGCCACAACGTGCCTGCGTAACCGCGGCCACCCTCCGCCAAGCCCTCTCCAATTTGCGTCAACGGCAATCTCAGCATTGGAGTGATCGAGAACAGAATGACGGCGGCCAATGAGATCGTAATTGCGAACAACATGACGTGGGCATTCAGACCAAGCCCCTGCAAATAAGGCATGCTCGACATCATGTCTTTTGAAATCAAGCTGGAAAGGAGTCTCATCATCGCCTGTGCGGCAGCCAGACCTAACACCGCACCGGCAGCCACAAGAACAACACCGTCCGTGGTAAATTGCTGGATTATTCGAAGTCGCGACGCTCCGAGCGCACCTCGCACCGCGATCTCTCGCTTACGGCTTTCAGAGCGAACGAGCAGCAAGCTTGCCACGTTCACACAGGCAATAAGCAACAAAAGCCCCGCCCCACCAAGCAATGCGAGAAGAACCGGGCGAATATCCGCGACAGCAATCTCCGAAAGCGGCGCGACGAAGGCTCCCTGATCTTTATTACTGTCGGGATACTGCAACTCCAATTGCGCGGCAATGGCCTTCATGTTCGCCCGAGCGGATTCAACAGTTACACCATCTTTCAGCCGCCCGATCCCTGTGAGGTTGTGGCAGCTTCGTCTTTGCGCACAGGAGTCGTCCGCGTGAAGCGTCGTCCAAAACTCCGAATTTCCCCGGAGAGCAAATTGGAAGCTCTGCGGTAATACTCCGATGATGGTGTAGGGAACTCCGCTTAGAACAACGGTTTGACCTGTTACGTCTTTGCGACTTGCGTACCGCTTCTGCCAAGTGGCATAGCTCAACATTACGGTCTGGGGTGCTGCGGGTAAGTCTTCCCCCGTGCGAAAGTCACGGCCTAGAATCGGCTTGATTCCGAGCGTCCGGAAGAATCCATCGCTCACTCGCGTTGCCGGCACCGGTTCCGTTCCAGCGGGAGTGGTAAGCAGATAGCCCGTTCCGCCCCAAACATCCATCGAACTGAAGACCGCGTTGAGCTTCTTCCAGTCTAGATAGTCGGGAAAGGAGAGATTGGCGTGTGGAATCATCGCAACGCTTTCCGTTACCAGAACGAGTCGCGTGGGATCGGCATAGGGCAGCGGCTTGATAAGTGCAGCATCGACGAATCCAAAGATCGCGACACTGGCGCAGATTCCAAGAGCGAGGATCAGAATGGATGTACAGGCGAATCCAGGATTCTTGCGCAGCTGGCGAACTGCATAGCGAGTATCCTGCACAAATCCAGTCATCTCTCTTTTCCTCTCATTTGTAGCGGCCGGTCAAAGCGCATTCAGTGGCCGTGCAAGGCGCCGGTCTGTTGTCCGCTGGTAAAACCTCGGTAGCTATCGGGGAAAGGCATAAGCGATGCCTCGAAGGTTGAACTCTTAAGACTGTCAAGACAAATCGCGAACCTCTTGTTATGGATCATTCAGGCCTGAACGTCCGCCATCAGCTTCTTAAGCTCTTCTTCAGCGACAACCTTCCCGTCGAACAGATGGACTTCGCGCTGCGCGTGCTTGGCGAAGCGCGGATCGTGCGTCACCATGCAGATCGTTGCTCCCTCTTTGTGAAGATCAGCGAGCAACTCCATCACGGCTTCACCGTTGCGCGAGTCCAAATTTCCAGTGGGTTCGTCCGCGAGTAAGATGGAAGGCTTCCCTCCCAATGCTCGGGCGACAGCAACGCGCTGCTGCTGACCTCCGGAGAGTTGCGAAGGGTAATGCCGGACGCGGTGCGCCATGCCCACACGCTCCAACGCTTCCATCACCCGGCCCTTGCGTTCGGCAGAAGGCATCCGCTGGCGATAAGTGAGGGGCAGTTCGACGTTCTCGTAAACGGTGAGATCACCGATCAAGTTGAAACTTTGGAAGATGAAACCGATCTCCTGATTGCGGATGCGCGCGCGTTCCGCGAAGTCGAGATTCTCGACGGGCTTGCTGTTCAGAAGATATCGGCCGCCGGTCGGGGTATCGAGTAATCCAATAATCGACAAGAGCGTAGACTTGCCGCAGCCCGAGGGGCCCGACATAGCCACATATTCGCCTTTGTTGACAGAGAGATGAACGCCAGAAAGAGCATGCGTTTCAATCTCATCGGTGTAAAAGACCTTCGTCATATCGGTGATCTGGATCAGGGATTGGCCAGCGTCTGTCATGAAGCGTTCGCCTCGATTTCTTAGTGTTAACTTCTAGTGTTGTTGTTATTCAGTGAGTCGGATCCGGTCCGTGTTGTCCCAGCGCGACATATCTGAGAGCACCACGGTGTCGCCTTCGTGCAATCCTTCTACTACCTGAATCGAATTCACCGAGGCGCGGCCGACTTTTACCGGCACTCGGATCGCGTCGTGTCCATTGCCATCGAGCTTGAACAGGCTGATGGTGCTGTTCTCCT
This sequence comes from uncultured Acidobacteriota bacterium, assembly GCA_963793945.1. Taxonomy (GTDB): domain Bacteria; phylum Acidobacteriota; class Terriglobia; order Terriglobales; family Acidobacteriaceae; genus Sulfotelmatobacter. Next base: position 263,321 of record CAWCCE010000022.1, read on the forward strand.
GCCCAAACGCCGGCCGACCGACGTAGAGGACGTTGTCCAGTCGCTCCAAATCGACCGTTCCGTCGACACTGAGATCCGGGCGCGCCCCCTTTGGCAATTCGCCTGTGAGTTTGACGTCGACCGTCACCGTTCCGTTTTGTACTGCGGGATCGACACGCATGACAGTTCCGGAAACCACTCCGTTGTGGGTATCGACGGAGGCAGGCTCGCCAATCTGAACGTCCCGGGCTTGTGTTTCGGCGACTTTCAACTCCGCCATCAGGTGGTTCGGTTGGACAATCTTCGCGAGCATGGCTCCAGGGGATACGTGCTCTCCAACGTGCAGGGGTAGCTCCACGAGCACGCCCTCGATCTTTGCCTTAACCTTTAAAGCATCCAACTGTTGTTGTTTCAGTTCGGCAAGCACACGCATCTGTTCGACTTTGGCCTGCTGCTCGGCCAATTGCGCATCGATGGACTTTTGAGTGCTGGCCAGACTCTGGTCTTCGAGACCATTGCGAATGGTGAGCTCGTCGGCTTTTCCCTTTGAATTTTTATAGGCCAAACCGGAGATAACACCGAGATCATAGAGTGCTTTGTCAGTCTCCGACTGTAGTTGCGACTGTGTATAGTCAGCCTTGACTGTGGCCGCACTCGCTTTCTGGTTCATGTACTCGCTCTCCAGCTTCATGCGCTGGCTCTGATACTCGGCCTCCGCGGCCTTCCATTGGAGATGAGCGTCCACGGCCGCCTGTTCAACTTGCGAATTGCTCATTTCCATGAGCACAGTGTCAGGCTTAACGAGCGACCCTGGCAGCATACGAATGCGGACGACCGTAGCCTCGGTTTCAGCGGGGATCTGCAGGACAGACTCTTGCGAAGGAACGAGCGATCCGATCCCGCGAACCTGACGAAGCATCGACCCTCGCTTTACGGAGTCGGTCCAGACCGTTCCGCGTTCAACGGTTGGCGCAGCGGGCCTCAATCGATAAATGAGTACCGTCAACACTGCAACCACGACTACGATCACCGCCGCAGCGACGATCTGGCGGCGGCGTTTGCGTTCCTTAAACTCTGGGCGAGCGATATCCATCGAGTAAAGGATTGGCAAGTGCGACACCAATCGCGCATGGTCACAAGTATTTGAAAAGATTAAGGATATGGCCCGAACATAACAGCCGGATGTAGGTCGCAATGTCCGCTAGAGGATTCAAGTGTCCACGACCGGACAGTACGCCCCGCGAATTCTTCTGGTCGCAGTGGGGTTGACGGCGATCTTTGACGCCCAGCAAGTGCACTCAGAGAGTGGTCGACAGGAAGTCGAGACACCGGATGCCAGTCGTTAAACCGCGACGGGGCTTTGCTAGATCTCGACCGTCATTTGCACTTCGACCAAAGCATTTCGGGGCAGCGCCGAAACGCCGATTGCGGCCCGTACATGACGTCCGCCGTCACCCAATACTTCAACTAGCAGATCCGATGCGCCGTTAATGACTTTCGGCGAGTCCTGAAATCCCGCAACAGCGTTGACGTATCCATTTACCCCGATCACGCTTCGAATAGCATCGAGTGATCCAAGATGCTTCTTCAGAACCGCAAGCAGCATCACAGCACAAGCCCGAGCAGCGGCGTAGCCGTCCTGAATCGTGCGATCCACGCCTACGGTTCCGCTAATCACTTTTCCGCTATCCATCGAGATGACGCCCGACAGATAAACGATGCGTCCCACAGTCATGGCCGGGATGAAATTTCCACCCGCTGCCGGCAAATCCGGAAGTTGGATTCCGAGCTCGCTCAACCTTGCTTCCGTGCCGATTCCCATCGATTCGCGACCTTTCCGCATTTAAAGTGGAGTCACTTTACCACAGTGTTCCAGCCTACCTTGCCTGCTTGCCAGTGCTCGGATAACATGTGCCATGCCAAAACGATCCACGGCGATCTTATGGGTCGCCGTCGTTGTCGTCACGTTCTCGCTGCGTGCCGTTTTCGCAGCGAACTCGCCAGCCGCGCCGAATTTGATTGCCAAGGCGCATTCGGAACGCATCTCTGAGTCAGATCTCGTAATCAGTGGGGATCTCGCCGGACTGCCCGCAGGCCGCATTCGCTATCTCAGCCGGACAGATTTACTTGCGTTGCCTCTGGTCACCTACACCGTCAGTGACGATCCGAACTTTGCCCGTCCAACCGAGATCTCAGGCATTCCGCTGGAGGAACTGAGCCGCGCACTTGTTAGGGATGCTGCTTCTTATCTAGTAGTCGCCGTATGTGACGACGGGTACCAGGCTCACTACACACGTTCCTATGTTACCAATCATCATCCTCTGCTCGTTCTAACGGTGAACGGCCAGCCGCCCGAGCGATGGCCGAAGGATGCGGAGGGCCAAGGACAATCCATGGGACCATACATGATCTCGCATCGCCAGTTCGACTCGAACCCGCCAGGAGCCGCCCATCAGGAGGCGCAGATCCCATGGGGAGTGATTAAATTGGAGTTTCGGAACGAGCGAGACTTCTTCTCGCGAATTGCACCGCTGCGTGATGCGTCGGCTCCGGGCGTCCAGGATGGCTATCGCATTGCGCAACAAAATTGTTTACGCTGTCATAACAGGGACGACGTGGGAGGTAAGAAAGCTGGCCATCCATGGCTTGTTCTTTCCGCCTGGGCGACCGCATCGCCAGATTATTTCGAATCTTACGTGCACAATCCCAAGTCAAAGAACCCTCGAGCGGAGATGCCCGCGAATCCCGACTATGACTCTGCAAGCCTTCAGAAGCTGACCGCCTACTTCCGAACCTTCCAATTGCAGGAGAAACCATGAGCCTGCGCCTCGCAAAGATCTTCATGGTCTTCGCCGTTGCGTTGTATTACACGATCGTGGTTTTCAACAACATCACCGACTACAACTCCAACTATCAGTTCGTTCGGCACGTGCTCATGATGGACTCGAATTCGACGGGAAACCACGAGATGTGGCACGCGATGAATTCTCCCGGTTGGCACACCACTTTCTATATTTCAATCATCGCCTGGGAGTCCGTCGTAATGTGCCTGGGCTGGTGGGGTGGAGCACAACTGGCCCGTACACTCACCGCTTCCGCGGCGCTCTTTATCCAAGCAAAGCGGACAGCTGTGATTGCACTAACGCTAGCTTTGCTGATGTGGTTGGTCGCATTTCTGACGGTTGGCGGCGAATGGTTCCTCATGTGGCAGTCAAAAACCTGGAATGGCCAGGATGCTGCATTCCGCATGTTTACGGTGATCGGCATCGTTCTTCTGCTGCTGGCTCTCCCGGATTCCGACGGACAACCGTGATCAGTAAATGCGTGACAAACGCAATCCCGCCGCTAAGTATTCACAGTGCGGTAACGTTTGGTGCTCTTTGGTTTTGGCTGGACTGGACCCCTCGTGCTAAACTTCGCCAAATGGCCGCCAAAAAGAAATCTGCCAAGAAGAAACCTTCCAAAAAAGCAAAAAAGAAGCCAGCAAAAACTCGAAGAATAGCCGGCAAGAAACCGACTTCCGTGAAAAAGCTCCCACGTCATCAGAAGAAGTCGGTCAAAAAAGTAACCGCCGCTAAGAATGCGAAGAAAGCTAAATCGTCACCGAAGATAGTTCGGAACACAACTGCGCGACCGCGCCCTATGAAGTTCTCCAGGGAACGCCCCAGCTCACGATTGGACGAGCAATCGGGGGATCTGCAAGGCCTGTCCCGCATCGAGGAAGCGGATTCAGAGAGCGTCGACGAATTGGTTGAAGAAGGAAATGCTTTCGAAGCAGATGTAGTATCGGGCGTGGAACGAGCCGGGAACGAGGAAGGACGTGAGGTTCGGACCCACGAAGTCCCGGAAGACGATGTACCGGGCGAATACTTGGACGACGAGTAGGCGTTAAGCCAAGATCGGCGAGGGCCGTTTGTCTTCGAGCCAGTTGGAGTCCTACAATCGGAAACTCGAAATCACAGTCCCCGGTTCTGTCCCGCAGAGCCAGCGCTCTTGTTCAACGCCAACTGTACGGACGTGTACACTGCTGCGACACCCACGATGACATTCGCGACGATAACGGGAGCTGAATGAATCAACACTCCATAGAGTACCCAAAGCGAGGCGGCAGCGGCCTGAATCTTCCGTAGTGTTGATGGTTCTTTGAAGAAGTACGAAGTTGAGAACACGGCGGTTGCCGTCCAGCCAATCACGTTAAGCCACACTCGAGAATCCTCCTGATATCGACGTTATGCGCTCGCAGCAATCGTCAGCAAGTCTGTCGTCGCCTTCGCCCATTCCCGCAGGACGAGTCCTTGCGTCTCGAACACGGTTCGAATCTGTCCGGAATCATAGCCAACAATATCTTCCAGGATCGGAACCAGCACGCTGAGAGCATCATCGCTAAGGACGGTGCGCTTTGCAATCTCGGTCAAGTGCTTGTCCTGAGAAACATTAATCGTCAACCCATCCAGTCGGTTGATGTGCAGCATGACGTGGACATCGGAACTACCATCGCCCACATAAACCAGCCGATCGTGTCCCACTCCGGCGCGACTGCGCACTTCTTCCAGTACAGCGACCTTTCCGAAGCCCGCAGGCGCTCGAACAATGCTCTGAATCTCGCCTGTATCAGTGGCATAGCGAAATCGCGTTCCGTGGATATGACTCTCGGGGACAATGCCAGCCAGCGCGGATTGGATCACTTCTTCGGGAGCAGACGAGAGCACATGAAACGAGAATTGAAAGTTCTCTACATTCTGAAGACAACGAAGAAGCCGGTCGACATTCGCTTTCAAACGAACACGCCTCCCCACCTCGACAAGGTGTTCCTTCCGCACGCAGCGAAACTCTGGATCATGAAGCAGCAAATAGGCAAACTCTCCGCCTTGCTGCACGAGGTGGATTTCCGAAAGACCCGCAACTCGTTCCCGAAAGTCCGAGATGCCAAGCATCTCGCTCAAAACCACTCCCGAATCGTTGAGACTTAACGTCTGGTCGAAGTCGCTCACCAACAGATATACGCGTTTCATTTTTGACGGCCTAGACGACATTTCTATCTCCCGGACCGGATGGCATCGGTCCAACGAAGTTGAACGTTTTCTGGAGAACAACAGGGTTTACATTTTGCAGTGCCGCTGACAGAGCGGGCAGGCAAACATCGACTTCACAATGGCCGGCGGCAAACCAGGTTGCGAAGCAAATTTAGAATGGACGAAGTGCGAGGACGAGTCCAACGCAAAGAATTTATCGGCGCGATTCGCACGCGGCAGTCACTAAAGTAACGCCTCAATGATTAGCAGACAGCGACGAAGGCCCACAGGTCGGAAGCGCGTTTTCAATCGGCAGAGGTGGCCTTTTCGAAGCCATGCCGAGGATTGAGCAATTCGCCATGAGCATTTGACAGAATCGCGTGCTCACGACGAATCTAGTTCGCGGGGAATCAAGACATACAACTGATCTGTCTGACCGGGGAGCTTAGAGATGGAAGCGAGCCCAATTCTGTTTCGCGATCTGACGTACATTTTCCTGGCCGCGCTGACCGGTGGCTTGCTGGCATGGCGACTTCATTTGCCGCTCATCCTCGGGTTTGTGCTGGGCGGAATCGTTATCAGTCCATTTACCCCAGGCCCTCATTTGTCGGACCTGCACACCTTCGAAATATTCGCAGAGGTTGGTGTCGTCCTGCTGATGTTCTCAACTGGAGTGGAGTTCTCGATCCCTGATCTCATGCGTGTAAAGTGGGTTGCTCTCTTCGGTGCACCGATCGGAATTTCGTTAATTCTGGCACTGTCCGTGGGAGCCTCCTCGCTCGCCGGTTTCAGCATTCGCGAAGGCGCAGTGATCGGCGCAACCGTGTCTGTTGCCAGCACGATGGTATTGGTTCGACTGCTAACGGATACCGGCAAAATGTCAACCGTGATAGGGCGCGTGATGATTGGCATCACCCTGGTCGAGGATCTGGCAGTCATTTGCATGACCGTGGTGCTCCCGGTTTTTAGCAATTCCGGCGAGGGGCTATTTACGAAGGCGGCATGGACGCTCGGTAAGGCGCTCCTCCTGTTGATCCCGCTAGTAATCCTGGCAATAACCGTGATTCCTCGACTATTGCGACGAGTTCGTTTGACCTGCAACGCCGAGCTTTTTCTGTTGGTAGCGATTGCGGTTTGTCTTGGAACCGCGGCCCTGGCGCAGGCAGTCGGATTCTCGGTCGCACTCGGTGCATTTCTCGCTGGGCTATCCATCAGTGGGTCGCCCGACCTTCACGATGCGCACACTCAACTAGTACCCCTTCGCGATGCCTTCGTCGCGCTCTTCTTCGTTTCGCTTGGGACGTTGATTAATCCCTCTGTTCTTTTGAACAGCCTTCCGCTCCTCGGACTCATGCTTCTGCTCATTGTGGTCGGCAAGTTCATCGTTTGGGCGTTCGTCGTGTGGATTTTCCGTTATCCAATGCGGACCGCCATTCCCATAGCTGCGGGTCTCACTCAAATCGGCGAACTCTCGTTCGTGGTGATGCAAGCGGCGCGGGCGTCAGGAATAGTGGCCGAGAACGTCTTCAGCACGGTCATCGCGGCGTCGCTGATTTCAATTTTGCTCAACGTATTTATCGTCCGAGGCACCTTTGCATGGATCGGGCAAAAGTTTCCCGAAGAAGCGGTGGCGACCGGTTAAACGGCATCTCAACCGCCGTCAGGCGGACTGGGCAAAGACTATCAACCCAACGGAGGTTACGTGGTGAGTTGGATGTTTAAGGCACGAGTCTCTCTAATATGCTGCCTGGCGCTCGCGGTTGGGATCAACCGCTCCTGGGCCCAAGAGAACCAGCGACTTGCCGAGCAATTTCGAGATCCTGATTTGCTGTCATTTGACGATCTCGTTGCGCTTGCAGCGACCGCAAAACCAGAAGGCGCACTTGGGGCACAGCTCACTTCCCTGCTCAATACTCCCTTTGTCCACAGCGAGACCGCGACGATGAACGCCGTGCCTCATCGGCCGACGGTGAGTGGTCTCGGGCCTGTCGTGCGGGTTGGCCTCTGGAACATCGAGAGAGGCCTGAACTTCGAACTGATTCGATCTGCGCTCGCTGATCCGACCGAGTTTCAGGGCATGATCAAAACGCAGACCGCCGACCCACGACGAAAACAACTTGTCGATTCTCAACTGGCGAAACTACAAGACATCGACGTTCTCGTGCTGAATGAAGCGGATTGGGGCATGAAGCGAACCGAATATAGAGATGTCCCCCGCGATTTGGCAACGGCTCTGCACATGAACTATGCGTTCGGCGTTGAGTTCGTGGAAGTCGACCCCGTTTTTGATCTGGACACAGAGGAGTTGCACTTGCCGGATTCACAGGAAGATCAAAGCCTGCAGCAAGACTTGCAAGTGGACCGACACCGTTATCACGGCCTACACGGTACCGCCATTCTAAGCCGCTATCCAATCGCGAGTGCTCGAATACTCCGCCTCCCGCTTTGTTACGACTGGTACGCCAAGGAATACAAGGCCATCTCCAAACTCGAGCAAGGCCGGCGATGGTCCGCACAGAAACTATTCCGCGAACGCGTCGCTCGTGAACTGCGCCACGGCGGCCGAATGGCTCTCATCGCGAACATTTCTGTGCCTGACCTGCCGACTGGGCAAGCGACCATCGTCGCGACTCATCTTGAAAACAAATGCCCACCCGGCTGCAGGCGGCGACAGATGCAGGCAATGCTGGCGGAAGTGCAATCCGACCGAAATCCCGTCGTAATGGCCGGAGATATGAATACGACGAGCCGGGATAATACTCCAACGTCGATCCGCAACGAAATCATGACGCGTGTGACAGATTACAAATTCTGGGTTAGCCGGGTGGTGTCGCACTTTAATCCGCTTGGAATTTTTCAGTACGCCCTGGCTCCGGTCCGGTATTTCCATGGATACCATGATCCGACGGCGTTTCATCTGCCGATTCTCTGGGACAACGAGGAGCGCCCGCTATTCAAGACGATCGAGAAGTTCCGCTTTGCCGATCGTCACGCGTTTGATTTTCGCGGTGAGCAGGAAAGAACCCTTCCGCCGCGGCGCCACACGCTCGCCGACAGCAACCAGCGAACTGGAAAGGGCTTTACTCCCACTTACGCGTTCACGCGTGACTTCGGGGGACTTGTAGGAAGATTTAAATTGGATTGGATATTCGTGAAGCCATTCATTGAAAAACCACGAGGCAAAGACGGGAGCTACCGCTTCGCGCCGCACTTCCCGGTGACTATGCGAGAGTTAAACGAGTCGGTGGAAGATCGGATTTCCGATCATCCGCCGATGACCGTCGACTTGCCGCTCACGGAACCAGCGGCCATTCACTAGACTGCCGGGGTCGGATGTGGCACTTCGCGGGAGATTACTCGAGCAAGTCTGCATCGTACGGCTTCAGCCGAATGACGCCTTCATATGAGGTGCCGCTAATGACCCCGTGCTTGCTCCCACCAATAGGCACAGGCTTCTCCTCACCGGTTGTATTTACATACAGCGTCCGCCCCTCTACTACGCGAGCGTAGACACCTGACGGAGTTTCTGGTCCCTTCTCAATGGCGAGCGCCGGATACAGACTGCGCACCAGCGGAGCAAGCGCCGCCATCTGCGCAGGAACGGCGAGATAGATGGCACGCCCTTTCCCGTACTCATTGACCGTGATGGCTGGCGACTCCTCGGGAGTATTGGAAAACAGCGCCATCGCCTTAGCTGTCTTTGGCTCAAGCACTTCATAGAACCCGATGCTGGCCTTTTCTGCTTTGCCATTCAGACTGAATTCCGGAGGCGCGCTTGGCCGGTAGAACTCTTCCGTACGAATCCCGAACACATCGCTCAGGCGTCCCGGTTGCGGAGTATCGAACCACTGATTGTTCTCATCGACCTTCGCCGACATCGCGGTCATAATTACCGTGCCGCCGTTGCGAACGTAATTTCGGATGGCGTCGGCGCTTGCGGAATCCATCACATAGTCCGCGGGCACCACCAGCAGTTTGTAATCGAGGGCGCTGTGTCCGATGTTGATGATCGCGACATCAATGTTGTCTTCGAAGAAAGGCTTCAGGGCACTCTGGACCTGATCGGCATAGTTGAGAGTGAAGTATTGGCGAACCGTGTTGCTCGGGCCCGGCGGATGAGATGCTATGTTGCTTTCAAATGAGTAAGCAATTGCGACATCCGGCTTGTGATAGCGCGGGAAGCCGAGGTGCTGCAGTTTCGAAAATTCGCTCGCAATTTGTTTGTACTCCGCATATTTCCACGAAGGAGTGCCATCGTGATCGAGCAGCCCGAAAAGGGCCTGCTCTTCTCCGCCACGATGTGTGTTGAAAGTCCACGCGAGAAACGTTTGTCCATAGTCGATCAGGCCAAGGTACGCCCACATTCGAATGATGCCTTTGGGGCCGCCGTAAGTGCCTCCACCCGCGCTTGTGAATTCGTTGAACCACAATGGAGTGGACAGGTCTCCTTTTTCGAGAAGCGCTCCAAATGACACGTCAAGCGGATTTGCCGGATAGAATCCCTCGGCTCCGTAGCTCACAAATTTCTTGTAAGAGCTGAGATAGTCAAAGCCTCTGCGCGAGGCCCAGTCCCATAAGTTGGAAACCGCGGGCCGATTCGGAACATTGCGTTCACGAATTCTTTCGAGATCTTCGAGGACCGAAATCGTTTCGTCAGACCAGAAGCGACGTAGATCTAGATAGCGCTCCGGCGCAGAAGGGCCATCGGCATAGGGCAGTTGCACTTCGTCGAACGAATTCAAGTGCCGCGACCAGCGTTGCGTGGCCCATGCCCTATTGAGGTCTGCAATCGTCCCGTATTTCGCCTTCAGCCACGCAATGAATCTCTGCCGATCTGCTTCGGAGTACGACATGACGCCGTTGCCGATCTCATTGTTATAGCCAATGGCCGCCAGCGCAGGATTGTGAGCATAGTGCCGGGTCAACTCGTCGGCAAACCGAATTAAGTGCTCGCGATATGCTGGATCGCTGATGTCATCCATGTAGCGTTCCGCTGGCTGCACGGTTGCGCCCTGTTCGTTGACCATGTTTACCGATGGGTACTTGTGATGAAGCCAGATTGGGGCCGGCGATCCACCAATGTCGAGGATCACTTTTATTCCCGCCGAGTTCATCCGCTCCAGAATCTGGTCGAACCACGCGAATTCAAACTGTCCGTCGGATGGTTCAAAGGCGTCCCAGGAAAGATCGCCCATGCGAACCAGGGTGAATCCCGCCTCCTTCATGAGCGCGATATCCTGCCGGATCTGTTCCGGTGACCGATCGAGCGGCTGGTAGCAAGTACCGACAAACAGTTGACCCTTCCCGGGCCATTCCGGGTGTTGCTCCGCACTCTGGCCAAAAAGCAGAGTGCCGGCCAGAAACAGCGCCGAAGCGATCACGATTGTTCGCAAGACCATCTCCTTTGCTGATGCTCTTTACGCTCCCTAGTCCATCATGGACCGAAACTTCCACCCAAGAGCGCCCTACTCTGTTACTTTCTCCACCGTCACGAGCACGACATCATTGCTGCGCATGGGCAGCGAGAACTTATAGCTGCCTTTCTTTCCAACCTTGACGACTCGATCGATTTCCGGGAGATCGCGTGTCAGCGAGTTGAGCTGATCGAGCTGTGTTGCCGTCAATTCTCGAGGCGCGCCCATGTCGATGTAGGCGGAATACGCGTCATTGGTTCGGAAGCCCGTCCGGTGGACCTCCAGTCGACAGCTGCCGGAATTCAGATTCCTCACACTCACATGCAGCGATCGCGCGTGGTTAGCCGGCACAATGCGACTATAAAATGGCCGACTCCCAATGCCTCGCCATGTCCATATCCACTTTTGGTCCACTCCAGAAATTCAACTTGACCTTGGTGGCTTCTGGCGCCTTCACACGAATCTGCACTCTTCCAGTACCATCGACCCGGGGATATTCCGATCCCCAGACATTAGTCTCGGCGGGACGAAAATCGCTGGACTCTTGCCCCCACGAAATACTCGAAAGCAGGGACAGAAAAACGATAGTCATTGCAAACTGCTTCATTGGACTCTCCTCGTAAACGTTTACGGTCCCGATCGCGCGGCCTCATGATTCGCTTACCCGCGCTACCGAGAGTTTGTTATTGCTCGACCGAGATCACTGTCACAGACTTAGGCTCGAGTTGCAGAATCAACTTGCTGCCTTGTGCCCTCGCCGAAATCGTATTGGGGACGACGTTGTTCGGGGCCTCGAAGGTGTTCACGCTGTCCACCTTGGGCGCAGTGAGTGTCTCTCCCGAGGCCGACTTGGCATTAATCCCAGTTACGTTCAACTCGACCTCGGCTGCATGCTGGGGATCGACGTTCGTGATCTCCACCCACAGCTTGCCGTCTTTGCCTTTTGCAGCCATGGCATCGATCCGGGGCAGGGTGAAGTCGTGGTGCTTGTAGCTGCCTGCATCAAAGCTGACGGGGACGAATGTGGAATCCTGGAACGGCACGTACATTTTGTAAACGTAGTAGGTCGGTGTTAGCACCATCTTCTCGTGATCGGTCAGTATCATCGCCTGCAGCACATTGATCATCTGGGCGATGTTGGCCCCGCGGACGCGATCGGCGTGACGTGCAAAGATATTGATATTAAGCGCCGCCAGTATTGCGTCGCGCAAGCTGTTCTGCTGTACGAGAAAACCCGGATTGCTGCCGGGCAAGGGCGCATACCATCCGCCCCATTCGTCGACCACGAGCGCAACTTTCTTCTGCGGATCGTACTTCTCCATGATGGCCGAATGCTTTTTGATGAGATCATCCATCTCTAGCGTGGTCTTGAGAATCTGCGCGTATTCGTCTTCTCCGAATCCAACCGACTTGAACGCGGGCGGCCACTTCACGACCGTGTAGCTGTGCATGGAAAGGCCGTTAATGTCCCAACTCCAAGTATGTTGCTGGTAAGCCTTCATGACGGTTTCAGTCCAGTCGGTCCAGCGCTGTTCGCCGCCGCCCGGACCGACAGCGATCTTCAGCATTTGGTCTTTCTCCATCTGCGCCGGATTGTAGTTGCGAACGAAGTGGCTGAAACGCTTCATCCTGTCGAGGTAGTACTCCGGCGTCATATTACCGCCGCAGTCCCAGCTTTCATTTCCGAGCCCGAGCAATGCGACTTTGTACGGCGCCGGATGCCCGTTCGCCGCGCGCTCCTTCTCGAGCGTTGTTGCCTGCGCCGCGGTCATGTACTCCAGCCAATCGGAAGCTTCATGGACAGTGCCCGATCCCACGTTGACCGAGACGTACGCCTCGCTCCCAATCTGGTCGATGAAGTCCATGAATTCGTGTGTCCCAAAAGCGTTCGGCTCGATCACGCCGCCCCAGTCGGGATTCAGCCTCACTACTCGCTGCGGCCCGATCCCGTCGCGCCAGTGATATCCGTCGGCGAAACAGCCTCCGGGCCAGCGTACGTTCGGCACGTGGATCGCTTTCAGTGCGGTAACCACATCGTTGCGAATGCCGCGTGTATTTGGAATTGTGGAATCGGAGCCGACCCAGATGCCGTCGTAAATGCCGTGTCCAAGATGCTCGGCAAACTGCCCGAAAAGATTGCGGTCAATCTTCGCGCCGGGTTTGGATGCGTCAATCGACAACTCTACTTTCTGTGCAGCCATTCTCGGAGCGGCGATAGCCACCACGATCAGAACGACAAGAAATGCACGCATCAGAAGCGGCCGAAGCGCCCAGGACAAAAGACGAACGGATGAAGAGGGTACAAATCCTCGCCTCGATGACAGAGTGTCCGCATGAACGGTCGGGGATCGAACTATAGACTGAGATCTATCAGCAAGTGTAAAGGCCATTTTCTTCCCTCTTCTCGGCGAGTTTATTCCGACGGGCTTCTCTGCCGAAAGGAAATGATAGCTCAAGCACTTTCGAAGAGCCCTCGGTGGACGTCTTTCCGTCCGGACGCCCCACGAAGCGGTGGCCTGCCCGCGATATCCGGCTACGACAGGACGCCCGAACGCTGATCGTCTGCAGAAGCAGCAGGCGTGACTGGATGGCGTCAGCTTTCGTGGCACCGTGGCATGACAAGGATAGGAATAAGGTTCGACCTCGGCGCGCCAGTGCTGCCTCAACAAGCCGGTGATTGTGCGAAAGGTTGCAATCCTATACGGAGTTGATAAATCGCTCACATAGGGCGTTCGCCCTATAGCAAAATCTGCGACGTTTCCTCTATAACATCCTCACTCGCACCTCAGTCCACACTTTCAGTTCTTACTATAGCCGCTTCGGTCGTACGCAGAATGAACGGCGCATTTCGTTCGCATTCACTCAGAATTTGTCCGAGCTTTTCGGAGGCATGACCACCCCATGAGGAAATTCTCCCCCGCCGTGTTGAGTCTAGTTGCTGCGACCCTGTTGCTGCCCGTCTTGTCTCAGGGCCAGTCCGTCCATGCAGCTTTGCTGCCTGATTCCGCTTCGAGATCAGGTATTTCAGTCACGGTGACGCCCCCGTTTGCGATGGTCCCGTCTTCTGGGACAGTGCAATTCACGGCCTTGGTAAGGAATACCCGGAATGTAGCAGTCGGATGGTCGGCATCCCTAGGAACAATTTCTAGCGGCGGTCTTTATCAGGCACCTGCCGTGAGCACTAATACGAAGGCGACGATAACGGCGGTGAGCCAGCAGGATCCGTCGAAGTCCGACAACGCGACGGTGATGATCACACCATCGTCCTCGAATCCGGTCACCATCACGACTACTTCGTTACCAAACGTCACGGTCGGCATTTCCTATTCAGCGACGTTTACCGCCGCCGGAGGAAAAATACCTTATTTCTGGAGTCTTACAACGGGGGCGCTGCCAGCCGGGCTGACTCTCCAGAGCAGTGGGCAGATTTCGGGCACAACCAGTCAGACAGGGCAATTCGCGATCACGGTTCAGGTCGCCGATTCGTCTTCGCAACAGCAGACGGCTTCCGCCTCATTCTCGCTCACCGTCGGCACGTCGGGCGGGGGTGGTGGAACGACAATCAGCAGATCCTTCTTCGACGCCGACTTTAACGGTAGCAATCCGTGGCCTCCGTCCGACGGACAGGGTCAGCCTGCCACCCTCGCAGGCATTCGCCTCTGGGATGACGGTGTGAAGTGGAGCAAGATCAATACATCACGCGGCTTCTACGACTGGGCTGCTATGGATAACTGGATCAGCAAGGCGCAGGGGCAACAGATGGACGTGCTTTATACCATCGGCAGCACTCCTCAATTTGCCGGGTCGATTCCCCCACAAAGCCCTTGCGGACCTTCAGGCCCTTATAGTTGCTCGTCGCCGACGGACATCAACTCCGATGGCACCGGCAGCGATTCGGATTTCTCCGCTTTCGTGACCGCACTTGTTACTCGCTATAAAGGACAGATCTCCTTCTACGAATTGTGGAACGAGCCGGATTGCACTTGTTTCTGGAGCGGCACCACCGCTCAAATCGTCCGCATGGGCAAGGACGCCGCCGCGATCATTCGTTCTATCGATCCCAATGCGAAGATTCTGAGTCCGTCCGCACACGGTCCCAGCATGGCAACATGGTTTGACGGGTACGTGGCTGCGGGTGGCGCGGCGAACTTCGACATCGTGAACGTCCATATGCGTGGCGCAGCCGCCAGCAATGCGATACCGGAAACTTTTCTCACAATCTACGCCGAGGTGACGGCTGAAACGGCGAAGCGCAACCTCACAAGTCTGCCGGTCTGGGACGATGAGCATGGCATCAAGCAGAATCAACTGACCGATCCCGATCTGCTTGCTGGCTATGTTGCGAGGGAACTCATCCTTCGCGCGAGCGTCGGTTTGCAACGTCAGTACGAATACACATGGGATGCCAGTTCGCCTTATGGCCTGCAGGGAAACGCTTCAGGCACAGCGTGGGATCAAGTGGCGGGATGGCTAATTAGTCACACTATTAATGCTTGCGTCGCCGCCGGCACCATTTATACCTGCAATGTCGACGACGGCCAGATTGTCTGGGATACGGCGCAGTCTTGTAGCCGAGGTTCGTGTTCCACGTCGAACTACACGTATCCATCCGGCTATGTTTCGTACACCGACCTGACAGGTACGCGAACCACGCTCAGCGGCACGACTGTGCCGATCGGATATAAACCAATTTTCCTTCAGGCACAGTAGAGCTACAACCGAGGAACGCGAGCCACCCAGCTTTTCGGACAAGCTGGGCCCTCGATCGTAGGTCCCGGCAAACTGAAAATGGTTCTAATTTTGCTCCACGTCCCGGCGGGCGTATGACGACAGCGCCAATACGAATCGAATCAATAAGCTCCTGGTTTTATGGCGTCCCCGACGGGATTTGAACCCGTGTTACCGCCGTGAAAGGGCGCTGACAGACTGGATCACGTTGTAATTACAAGGCAGCGGTCGCTCTGCAACGCCCTGTAAGGAACCACTGAGAACACGAAAGAACAGGCTTTGGTTGTACCGTTCTTGTACCGCGAGTTTTGACCCAAAACTCTCGAACAAGGTGATCTGTGATGTTGGGAACGAAGCGTAAAGACGATTTCGAGCTCTACTGGCAAGATGAGAAGGACTGGCTCTGCATCGTCGAATTCTTGCCCACTGATAATCCAGAGGCTCGGCTCTTTGCCGCCGACATAATCGGATACCTCGTCGGTTATGCAAATCTCACGAACACACGCTCGCTGGCACTCCTCGGCGATCCTGACGCCGGTGCTTACGAGCTTCTATTTTCCTTTTCGTCTCCTGAGGAGAAAAACGAGTTCCTGAACTTGGTCCGTTCAAATGAGAACATGGGGAAGGACTACATCATTGAGCTTACGCCGCCCACCACCGAAGAAATTAGGAATGCTCGTCCACTCGCAACGGTCCTACCCCAGGATACCGTCACCCATGTCATGCTGATTGCAGCGACCCTGTGTGCGGGTACAGAAGATGATCGCGCTGTGTCGTGATGCCGGCGCACAATCGCTTCAGAACGTCTTGGAAAACGGGTGGACTCGCCTGAGCGATGGTCAGAGAGGCTTTCCAACTAGCGATGCAGAACAAAAGGATTGGGGCAGATTCGCGAAGAGAATGCTGCTGTGACAGCGAGCGATTCACCTGTAACTGATTGAAAAACTGCGATACGGATGGCTCCCAAGAGCAGCGGGTGGGAATCCATCCGAATCGGACCTTGCGACCTTCTGTGTGGCTCAACTGTTCGAGATTCCTGGCGCACCGAGAACGCGCACTTCCCCTTCCAAGGAGTCGAGCCGTCGTAATTCGGCCTCAACTGCCGGGGCACCTTCCTCGCGCACTCTTTTCGCACGCGCCAGAGCCTGCTCGGCGATGCGGCTAACCTCGTGCAGTAATTTGCGAATCTCAGTCTCTAACCGCGCTCGGCTCTCCTGAACACGATTGAGAATATCGCTTTGCACACGGGTGCTGTTGTATTCGAGCAGTCTGGTGAGAAACCTTCGCGCATCGTTCTTGATTACCCTCCGCGCGCCCACTAGGCCAAGAATCAAGTCAGCCAGCCAGCGGACCGGCGAGGCTGGCTGCGCGACATCAATGAACTCCAAGAACGTGAATTCCGAGCGAACGCGAAACCCTTTCTCCGGATCTAGAGCATGCGGCATCCGTGCCAGTTCGGGAATGCCAGCATTCGCGAGTTTCTTCAGAAACTCGTTTGCCATCTCCACGAAACGCAACGCAATACGCCGATATTCTTTTTCGCCTTCTTCGTGCTCGGGTTTCAACCATGGCAAGACGTGACGTCGCGCTAGTTCCTGCGCCTCGCGGAAGGTACGCCGGCGATACGATGGGCCTAGCCAGCCAGGTAGGGACTGCAGCACAACCTCGAACTCCTTGCCCGCCTGCGGCATTACACGCGAGAGAAACGCCTTGTGCCGGTCGACAAACATGTCCGAGAGATGTTGTTGCTCGGCCATGAAGAGATACGCGAGCTCTCGCATCGAACGCTCTGCATCGGCGATCGTCTGTTTCATAACCGCAATACGTCTCTCAGAGTCTTCGATCGGTCGCCGAAGTGCCTCCCTTTCTTCCGTGATAATGGCGAGAAGTTGTTCGCTGATCCGCTCAAGACCGCGGTCGCAAGCAGCCCGGATCAGTCTCCGGCCCGATCCTTCAACCAACTGCTGTAGCGAAGCGACCAGTTTTCCCCATTCGCGGCCGGTGCCTCGATGTTCTAGCTGTTCCGCTGCGCTGATCTCGAAGAACGGTTCCACGGGGTGTTGAAGTCGCTTTTCGAGCTGCCGTCGCGCAAAGGCCATCGCTGCCGATCGTTCTGCATCCGTGGTGCGATCGGCTTTGTTCAACGCGATGATGAGATCTTGAACGTGCCGTGCGACCGCCTCAACCAGTAGAAGTTCCTCGCCTGCTAGCGGAGGATCCGCGCCGATCACCACTAGCGCTGCGTCAATGTGAGGAATAAATGCCTGGGTTGTTGCCGTATTGCCGGTGAATACCGATCCCAGTCCGGGCGTGTCCACAAAACACATGCCCGTCGCAAGTAGCGGACTGGGCACAAAGATTTCCAGTGCAGCGACATGCTTGGCATTCTCGGGGTTCTTCTCTTCAGAGACATACTCATCAACGGTCTTAACAGGAATATCTATCCACTCACCGGCCTCAAAGCGAACGCGAGCGACTGCACGGCGGCCGTAACGGACGATTGTTGGAACTGCGGTGACCGGCACGACTCCGGTAGGCAGTACGCTGTCGCCCACCAGCGCATTCAGGACAGAGGATTTGCCGCGCTTGAACTGACCGATACAAGCAACGTAGAAGCGCCCTTCGGATACCCGTTCGGCCACTGACCGCGCGTCGGCGGCAACTTGCTTGGCGTCGAACTCCTCGGCTAACTCGGCTAGGCGCGAGAGAGATGACTCTCCGTGAGAATTGTCAGCAGGCACAGTGCGATCTTCGGAAAGTCCCGATGTCAACGCCGAAGTAGCGGGCCTTTCCAGCAACGAGTTCTCTTTGGAGTCTGTCCCCATACTTCATTCCTTAATGGTCTGGTTTCAATTTGTCCTTTCACTGCGAAGCTGGAGAGCGCACTCCTTCCTGGTGCACATAGCGAATCACCTCCACTTCGGACATGGCAATCAGCCCTTCATCCACCATCTCATCCAGGGCTGGTAGCAATTTCTTAAGGTTCTCCTCGGTGTCGATCACGGAGACCATAATCGGTCGGTCGGAGGACCGCAGCAGATGCGCCTTGTGAACGATTGAGCTAGCGCCGTAACCCTCGATCCCGCGGAACACGGTGGCACCCGCGATGTCGAGTTCTCGGCACTTAATCACAATTGCCTCGTACAAAGGCTTGCCGTGCCACTTGTCCTCCTCGCCAAAGTGAATGCGCAACAACCTGGCCTTTCCTTCGAGCTTCATAACCGCGCCTCCTGCCGTCTCTCGGCTTTCTCATAGTTATGCGCGTACTTAATGATGTCTACGTCGGACAGCACGACTAAGCCCTGCTGCACCATTTGATCGAGAATGGGCATGAACGCCTTCAGTTTGTCCTCGGTGTCAACCACTGAAAGCAGGATGGGTCGATCGTGAGAGAGACTCAGCGCAGCGTCTTTGTGAATTCTCCGATTAGCTCCATAACCGAGAATTCCCCGATAGACTGTCACACCGGCGATATCGTTAGATCGCAGGCCGTTGACGATGGCTTCATGCAATGGCTTCCCGTTCCACTTATCGTTTTCCCCAATGTAGATCCGCATCATCTTGGCTTTCCTCTCACGCTTTAATGCGGGCCTTTCCGTCTCCGCCTGCTTCTGTTTGTTGTCGGCAGGTTTGACGATCGTAGTGTCGTGCATCTCGATCAACCCGGTTCCCACCATCGCTTGTAGTTTGGGCAACAATTCAGCGACTTTTTCCGCGGTTTCGATGAACTCGATCTTCACGGGTAGATGGACCGCCAAGTCCACAAGACTCGTCGTGTGAAGATGATGATCTGCGCCAAATCCGGCGATACCGCGTGTTACGGTTGCGCCTGACACACCGTGGAAGAAGAGAAAATCCAAAATAGCCGCATACGAGGCGCTCCCGTGGTAGTGCTGATCTTCCGCCACGTAGATGCCGACCTTCTTACCTGGTCCCGCTGTGAGCATGTTGTCCTCCTGACATTAGAGTCCCCTCTGACCTACCAGAAATTCCGCTACGCGGCCCAGCAATCCGCCTCCGGTATGTACTCCCTGCTTAAGTTGCTCATGAAAGACCTCCAGTTCCTCGCGAAGCTCCGAGCGATTCCGCTCCACGACTCCGTCAATAAGTGTTCGAAGGCGCAAAGGCACAAATTCCTTTAATTTTCCGGCGTGGTCCAGGCAAAGACTCCCCTGTGTTTTCATCCATTGGACGAACATAGGGCGCTGGAACTGCTGCGCTAGTTCACGCAAGCGGGTTACTTCTTCTTCTCGGACGCGGTGGCAGAGTGCACAATCGTCGCTGCTTACTTTCCCAGCGGGAGAACCTTTTAGCATCTCCAGAAACACACTCGAAACACTCTCTCCAGGCGTGGAGCGTTCAAGCGAGCCGCCCCTGGAACGAGCCAGCGACCAAGTATGAAAATTGCACAATCGCAGAGCTGCCTGCGGTTGCACAATGGCAGCCAGCGTCCACTGGAAATCCTTCAAAATCCCACAGATAGGACACGCGCCTTTGGTGAGCGCCTGACCTACGCTTGTTTGTGTAGCAGCGTCAGCTTTCACGCGATTGCCCTCCCTGCGATCATGCCTCCCCAAACCGCTACGAACCCAAAAACCACACTCGTTGCCACGTAGAGAAGCCCCAGTCCGATCTGGCCATCCTGAATCGACCGCAACGTCTCATACTCGAAGCTGGAAAAGGTCGTGTAGCCTCCGATGAAGCCAATTGGGATCAGGTATCGCCAGTTGGGACTCCAATGTGTCTTCACGGTCAGCAACGCAAAGATCAAGCCAATGAGAAACGAACCCGTGACATTTATGACGAGCGTTCCGTAGGGAAAGCGAGTTCCCATTTTGCTCCCGATGTAACTGCCAATCCAAAAGCGCAGAATCGACCCCAGACAGCCTCCAATGCCAACGAATAGATATTTCAGCAAGTCGCTCTGTTCCTTTCGCCTTCATCTACAGCTACACGCACACATCACGAAGCCAAGGTTTTTTCTCTCAGTGCATTTTCTAACGATTCCAAGTCGCGGCGAATGCTGTCTTCGTCTTGTCCGGTTCGCACTTCCTGGTTTCCCAGCAACCTTTCTACCTGAGCACGGTAGCTGTTGGCGTAGGCATCGAATCGGCGTTGGACTTGTCCCAGTGTCCTCTCGGACCAGTCGCAAAGTAACGCGCAGTACGCGGACAAAGACTTGTAAGCTGAGTCCCAATCAACACGGTCAGCCTTTTGGTCACAAACAATTCAGACGTCTTTCTCCCTAACAATGTAAGCAGCGCTGGGCGTCGCAGGCTAAACGTAAGCTGGCCAAGATCGAACACTGGCATCTCTCGCAACACGCTCGCGAATTCCTCCTCGGCAGGCACGTCGGACATCTCTAGGACGTTGGCAGCCGATTGGAGAGTTTCAGTGAGTTTGTGAGCGAGTACGTCCATGCGCCGACGCAGAGCCTCCGATTGTTCCTGAACCGTTCGCGTTACCGCGCTGCTCACAGTCTCGGATGTGGGTTTTTCGTCAGAGCCTGGCAACGACCACGACTCAACCAGGTAAGCCCAGCTATCTGAAGCATCTTTCGGGAACTCAAATGCTGCAACTCGTCCGCTGGCGCCGCGTGGTCTTTTTCATTTCTTCAAGCCGCCCGCTAGCTTGACGCAGTTCGGCTTCGACCACTCGCAGTTGTTCAAGTTTCTTGATGGGAATCTGGTCCTTGCGGCGCAGCCGCCCGCGCAAAGCGATTTCTACCGACTGCCGCAACCCTCCGAGTTTGCGGCGGATTAAGCGGATCTTCAGATCTTGCCGGTGGCTGTACAAAGGCGCGATGTCATCTGCGAACCAGCGGGTGAGCAACTCCTTGCTTTCACGAACGACGCTGACGGCATGTATCGCTAGATCAACGTTCAGTTCCTTCCTGATGTGGTCCTTCACATATTCGATCACGCGCGACCGCTCTTGCGCGGTGAACAGTCGGCTCTACTCAGCAAGACCGTCGCAGGAATCGCCGCGTCATAGAGAATCTGGATGGTCTGAAGATCGTCCGGTGTTAGTGTCGATCCGGCATCAATCAGAACCACGCCCAGGTCGCAGCGTGGAAGGTAGGCAAGCGTCTCAGCAGCTCCGCGAGTGGCCAACGATCCAAGTCCGGGCGTATCCACAAAAGTAATGCCATCCCGAAGACGAGCTGAGCCAAGCTCGACCACGATTCTCGTTACGTGTTTCTCATTGCCTGGATTGAGCTGCTCGGCCACGAATTCTGGTAGTAGGGAAATCTCATATCGCTCGGTGAGCGGTTGGCAAACCAGACGTTGACCGAGGGCGATTCGGCATAGGCAAGCCGCGTCGGAACCGCAGTAATGGGAGTCACTCCGACCGGAAGCACGTCGGTTTCGAGGATCGCATTCAGCAATGACGACTTGCCGGAACTGACTCGACCAAACATTGCAATTTCGAAACTATTGTCCTCAAGCCGATCGAGAATCATCGACAACGTGGACCGAAATTCCACCAGCCCGTGTTCGGTGATGACCGTCTCCAGCTTCCGGGAGAAGCACCTCGTCCCCCGTTTGCTCCAACCTCTCAAGCCGCTGCTGCAGGTTCTCACCCGTGCCACGCATTAGATAATGATCAGTTGTCTCACGAGACCTTGGAGTTCCCCGGCGATGCCGTTTAATTCGACCGCGGCTTCGGGTGGGACTTCGCCGTAGCCGCGCATGTATTCAGGCTTCAACTCCTCAACCGCGATGTCTACGAACTAAGCGTCGAATGGAGCGACCGTCCCACAGGAATATCGGCCGACGGTCGTTCGATTTTTTGCCCATCCAGCACCCGAATCAACTGCGCCCGGATACGGCCGATGTAGTCCTCGACCACGCGCCGCTGGGCAGAAGTGAGATCGGGAATGTACTGCGGGAACGCGAGCCTGGATGAGGAAACACTCAATATGCTCTCCATATCGGCGAGCAGCTTATCGATGTAGCGACAGGTCACGCTCAACCGGCGCTCATGATTAGAGTTGAGCCAATTTGCCGATCCTTCGGGCATCGTGTCACATCACCTGTAGTATCCGAACTCCGTCTTACAAAGAACCGGCCCGACGTGCGTCAGCGGGCCATGCATCGCGAATCATCCAGCGACTCTCCAATTCATGCGAAAGTGGATGTAGAGTGGGCTGATTTTGATGTGTTTTTCCGAACGATATTTTGGGTGCTTCGCCGTCTCCACCAGCGCCACAATTGCTCCTGGGTTTCCCTCGCTGAACTGCAGGATCTTGTCGAGAAATTCATTCATGTTCGATGCCGTAAGATTTGTGCGTCTGACCACCTCGCGAGCGACTGCTCTGCCACCGACTTCTCAAAGTTTCGGATTTCGCATTTCTGGGTACGGTCTGAGTAAAGAGGCTGGAGAAAGCCGGTGTCCTCCATGTGACTTGAGAGAGCTACCGCATTTACGGGCGTCGATCCCCAGCTCATCATTTCGCGAACAGCTGACGCGAAGGAGTGTGAAGGATGCACGAGGTGGTCCAAGACAATCGCGTATTGCCCCTCATTTAAGGCATCCATCACAATTCCTTTCAGGGAGACCGCCGATTTTGTCTTGATGGCTTCCTCGTTCCGAAAGGCGGCCGCACGCGTGGGCTGCGGAGGCGTAGCAAGCTATTCGCTAGACTGCGAAACACCACGTGTGTGGTGGCGGAATCTTCACAGTAAAGGACTGTCGGGAATTCCGGCAGCAAGCTGCGCAACAGCAGAGTCTTGCCAACACCAGTGGGCCCATGAATAAGGAAGGGGCGCCTCTTCGCGAGGCGCTGCCTAATGGCCTGTCTTTCGTCTTCACGGTCAAAGATAGATTCCGGCATCATGTTATCCCTTGCCAATGCGCCCATTGAGACACGACCGCACCTGCCAGTCCAGCGCGGCTTGAGCGACACTACGACATTCAAATCTCCTCACTTT
>CAWCCE010000023.1:0-121794 GCA_963793945.1 uncultured Acidobacteriota bacterium
TGGGCGCTATAGGATTCGAACCTATGACTTCCACCGTGTGAAGATGGCACTCTACCGCTGAGTTAAGCGCCCTGCTTAGAAGATCCCGCGCGATGACGGTCCCACCGTTTTTGAAGGATTTAGCGAGGTGGCGGTGTCCACCTTGAGGGTACTCTATCGTTTTTTCGGGACGGTGTCCACCCGTTTTGGACACCGTGTGCGCTAGCCGTTAAAGGTTTTTCCACAGTGCGAAATGCCCCAGTGCTGCGGCATTTTCCGCTGCGTGCGGGTGGAGAGAATCGCGTCGATCCGTGAATCGCCCCCGGTGAGGGGCATCACTTTAACAACGTTAAAAGTATTCGAGATTGCAGGCTGACATCCGATCGTTTGACACCCTACCAAATTAGGTAACCGCCCCATCGGGCCTTATACTTCTGCCGCTTCTCTTGTCCCAGGAAAGACCAACGATGACACCAGAAGAATTGGAATTGATGTACAAGTTGTGTCAGCAGATCGCAGTCGAAAAAGACCCGAAGGCGTTCGATGAGCTGGTTCATCAACTCAATGAATTGCTGGAAAAGAAAGAGCACAGGCTCCATCCTGAGCAACGAGAGAAGCCAAGCTAGACCAACCAACCAATGCCGCGCAACGGCTGCGGCCCCTTTCCTTTTCTAGATTGTCGAGTAGTTGATGAAGGTCGTGAGTGCGTGGACTTTTGAGCCGGCGACTTGCCGTGCGGGAGTTCCTAATGATGCGCCAGGGCTAGGGCCCGCGTGTGAGCTGCCATTTCTTGCCAGCGTCGATTCTGCTGGCACCGATCACAGCCGCACTCCGATTGCGGATGCTCGACATGGCCGCAGGTTGGGCAAACGTACTCTTGGTAGGAGTTCTTGGTCATCCTCTGGAAAGCAAATCCAGCAACAATGCAATAGGGGCACCCGACGTCAGTGGTCATCGTGTTTACTCCAATTTGCTGGCCCACGGGGGAATGCAGGCAAATGTGATTTCAATCACAAGTACTATGGCACGCGTATCGCCAAATCTAAGCGCATGGTCCGCCGCTTATTTGCATGGCTTGCAGTAGAAAAGTGGGGGAAAATCCGTACTGCGAGGCGGCAGCTGAGGAGAAAGACGCAGTACTTGATCGATAGGGCCGAGATCGGTCCCCGGGTCTGCGAACCCTTGCGATCTACAGGCTGTAGTTCGCCACAACTTTCGCCACTTTCCCGGCAGGAGATAGTTCCATGAACTCGGCGGTGCGCGTCCCTTTTTGATTTGTGTAGTAGAGCACCACACTGTTTACGCCGCATAGCACGTCCGCGAGGCGAAACTGCAGATCGGGGTAGGCTTCGAGTCCCCGTTGGAAATACGCGCGCAATCTCGCTTTTCCGGTGATCTTGCCGTCGGGTATTCCCAGGAGTTGGGCAGCAACAGGTGAGGTTAACTCGACCGCAACGTCATAGTGGCTCATGATTAAGTCCAGATCGTGAGCATTCCAGGCCGCGACCCAGTGGTCGGCCAGGCTTCGGGCTTCGTCTTTCGTCACTCCGTTTCTCCCCTCGGACGCTTATTCGTGGAAATTGATTTTATAGAAAGCATCGCGGGAGGGCCCACAATCCGTCGGACTTACCAGGAAGAGCGTCCGTGTCATCTGTCAGGCTCAAATGCGATCTAACCGAGTCCCGGTCAGGACAGCGAATGTCAACTGCGTTCGGCGCGGGTAGGTCAGAAACTCGAGGTTTTGGCTCGGAAGGCAGGGCGTGGTAGCCTTATCGCGTCTGGGGTGCCTCGGCTCGGGTCGAGAGTTTGCTCCCGGCAATCTGTAAATCTTCATGGCTTTCGAATCCAAACCAAAACAACCGTCCGTATCTCCTTCAGGCAAAAAGACTTCCACAGTGCCGGAGGAGCTCAAAAACTTGCAACTTTCGGACCAAGACGGGGTTGAAATTGATGTGAGCACTGCTGCCCTTGATCGAGGCATGCTGCTGGCTGCGACGACACCGCAGCCCACTGCAGGCTTTTCGTCGACGATGGCCGGAGCAGAAACGCTCTCCGACGCCGAAATCATGCTGAAGGCGAAGGCGGGCGATCAGGCCGCTTTCGATTATCTGGTGCAGAAATATCGCCGGTCGATGGTGAGTTTCATGTATCGTATGGCGCGAAACTCCGCCGCAGCCGAAGATCTGGCGCAGGAAGTGTTCCTGCGGGTGTACCGTTCGCGCGAGAGCTATGAGGCCAGCGCGAAGTTTACGACCTGGCTCTATCGCATTGCGACCAACCTCGCAGTGAATCATGCACGCGACACGCGCCATGAACGCCCAGAGGTTCAGGTCAGCATTGACGAGCCGGATGAAGAATCAGGCACGACGTTGGAAGTGCCGGATCGTTCGCTGAACGCCGAGCAGTCGATGGTGGTTCGCGAGCGGATGATGGCGATCCGCAGCAGAGTGGAAGCTCTGCCGGAGCAGCAAAAGCTGGCAGTCATCATGCACAAGTACCAGCAGATGGATTACAAGCAAATTGCCGATGTATTGAAGAAAAGCGAATCGGCAACGAAATCATTACTCTTCCGGGCGTACGAAACTTTGCGGGAACAGTTAAAAGAATTTGTTTAGCATTCATTGTTTATTTGAAGCGGTGGTGGCGAAGAGAGTTGAGGAATAGCGGTATGAAATGCGATGAGATCAGAGAACGGATGCCCGAGGTAGCCGCCGGGTTCGGCGAACTGACCGCGGACGAAAGCAATCATTTGGCAAGTTGCAATACGTGTGAGCAACAATTGAAGTCGATGCGCGCGACCATGTCCCTGCTGGACGAGTGGCAGGTTCCGGAGCCGTCGCCGTATTTCGATGTGCGTTTCCAGGCCCGCTTGCGGGAAGAGATGGCAAAGCCGCATACGGGTTGGATGCAGTGGTTTCGGCGTCCGGTATTGGCAGCGGCCCTGACGGTAATCATGGGAGTAGGAGTTGGGCTCTTCTTTGCACGGGGGAATGTACACAACCCCACGGCACCGATTGCCGATGCTGGGACGGGGCCGGGAAGTGCGGTCGGCGATCTACAAACGTTGGAAAAGAATCACGACATGTATTCAGATTTTGAGCTACTGGACGATCTGGATCTGCAACAGGATGTCGCAGCCAATCCGTAACCTGACATAGATCTGGTTGCGGGTGCGGGATTCGCAGTACGGGCGCAGTTTAAAGAAAGAACAGCAATGACGCGGGGGGGGAACATTGCGGGAATCATGGCGGTCGCCTGTCTGGCGATTGCGATCGCGATTCCCTTTCCCTGCGCCGCCCAACGAGCCATCTTCCGGCCAGCTCAGCAAAAACATCCAGCCCAAGCGCCACGGGCCCAGATACAGCGGCCGCCTCAGGCTCATCCACAGCAAGGCCACGCCGGCGACTGGTTGCGGCGGTATAAAGATCTGCCCCCAGAAGAGCAGGAACGTGCACTACAGAACGATCCAGCGTTTCGCCGTCTCCCTGCGGAACGACAACAGCTGCTTCGGCAGCGGCTCCAGCATTTCTCAAGTCTGCCGCCACAACGGCAATTGCAGATGCTCAATCGCATGGAAACCTGGGAGCATCTGACGCCCGAGCAGAAGGATCAAGCTCGGCAGCTCTACAGCCAGTTCCGGCAGCTTCCGCCGAACCGCCAGGGGATGGTGAGTGCCGCTGTGAAGAATCTACGGTCCATGCCGCCAGAACAGCGGGAACAGATCATTAATTCCGACCGGTTCAAGAGCAATTTCAATGAACAGGAACTGGGTGTGATTCGCGGAGCGACGCGTTTGCCACTAGCTCCGGCGGAAGGTGCCGAGGGCGCGGAGCCACAAGAGTAGTGAGCACTGGCTAGTGAATAGTGGTTAGTGAAAAAGTTTCGCCGTCCGAGCTTTCTCGAGTGTGATCTGCTCCAAATGACTTTCACTAAACACTAGCCACTCCCCACTAATTCATCAACGCCAGCATTCGCCGGATGGACAATGACATCTGGCGGACTTCGTCGGCGTCGGAAGCCTTCGGTGACATCTTGAGATATTCCTCGAGATCCTCCGCGGCGAGTGAGTGTATACCCATGCTGTAGCGCAGTAGAGCGCGCTGTTTCAGGTCCTCCGCTGACTGCGGATAGATCACCAACACGAGATCAGCGATGGGTAGCGCCTTGCGGAAATTACGCGTCGAGAGATAAACCGTCTTGAGATTGTTGAGCATGCGCGTCAAGATTTGGCGACGGCTGATGGGGTGCAAAAATTCAGGGCGCATCGCCATTTCGCCGGAGTAGATTTCGTCCAGCCGACTCTGGCAATCCTGCCGGCTGAGGATGTCGCCGCGATTAAAGCAGTCGATCAGGGTCTCCTGGCCATCATGCCCGTAATGCTTCAGCAGGAAATGGCCAGGCATGCCCACGCCCACCAGAGGAAAGCCCACTCGCCGGGCAACTTCCATATATAGGATCGAAAGAGTGATCGGGATGCCGAGGCCACGATCCAGCACATCGTTCAGAAAAGAATTGCGCGGATCGTAATAGTCTTCGCGATTACCGCGAAGCTTGGCCTCGTCGAACAAGACCCGATTGAGCGCCGTTAATATTGGCTGCTCGACTGCCTCGGCAGCAGCGCGACGCGCCAAGCCTTCTACGCGGCTCGCATATTCTTCAATCGCGAGCCCTGGGTACTCCGTGCGCGCTATGACCAGCGCCGCCCGAATTAGATCAATCTTGTCGTCTTCAATTTCAGGGTTAACAAAAACAGAGAAGGTTTCGACCAGCTCCGCAGGGGCTGTGTAATGCATACCCAATCGTAACAACTACCGCCGCACAAGAGATTGGCCCGGATGTGCCAGTCCATGGCCGGATTCGGCTATGAGCGCAGCATGTTGCGGAGTATGAAGAAAACATTCGCCGGACGCTCGCCCAGCCGCCGCATGAAATACGGATACCACTCCGTGCCGAATGGCACGTACACCCGCATGCGCCAGCCGTCGCGTACCAGGCTCTGCTGCAGGTCGCGCCGTATGCCGTAGAGCATCTGGAACTCAAACGAGTCGCGCGCAATGTTTTCTCGTATAGCAAAGGCCTGGGCTTCGCGGATGATGTTCTCGTCATGGCTCGCGATGCCGTGATAGATGCCGCTCTTCATCAGGATCTTCATCAGCTTGATGTAGTTAGCGTCCACGTCTGCCTTGCTCTCGAATGCAATGCTCGCCGGCTCTTTGTATGCGCCTTTGCACAGGCGAATTCGAATGCCTTCGGACAGCAGCTTTTCCACGTCACTCTCGGAGCGCTTGAGGTAAGCCTGGATCACGGTCCCGACGCTACTCGCGTGCCCGGGCGTGCGGTGCAGTTCATGAACGAAATCGAGCGTGCGCTGCGTGTAGGGAGATCCTTCCATGTCGACGCGAACAAAGCCCGGCGGGTTCAGCGATGCAGCACGGGCCACGAGACCGGAGACGAGATCGCGTGCAAGCTTCTCATCGACATCGAGACCCATGTGCGTGAGCTTCAGGCTGATGTTGGCATTGAGTCCATTGGCGGCGATGGCATCCAGAATCTGCTGGTAGAGTTCCGCGCTGTGGCGGGCCTCATCGGGATTGGTAACGTTCTCGCCGAGGTTGTCGATGGAAACGCTCATGCCGGAACGATTGACAGCTTGCGTGACGCGTACTGCATTTTCGATTTCGGTTCCCGCGACGAAGCGCCCGGAGACGCGACGCCCGATCGACGAGCGCTCGGCAAAATTACGCAAAGAACGGTTTTCTGAAAGAGAGACGAAGAAAGCCCTCAGCATGAAGTTCCTGCCACCTCGAAATGAATTGGGATATGAATCGAGGGTAAAAGACGACCGCGTACTTGGATCAAGACCACAGAAATTTGTACCACAACCGGGGATGGCGGGGCGTGATTGGAGGCACGCCCCCGTGGTCTACCAGGTGTAATGCGCTGTATAGGTGATCACCTTTTCGGTATCTGGCGCGATCTTGACCGGGAACTCGATCGTCTGGCTGTCTTTCTTCTGGAAATCGTCGGACTTCGCGGTGACTTCCCAGTTCTTGCCACGATAAAGATGTTCGACGACGCGCACCTCGACCGGCTCTTTCTTGTGGTTGCGGACTTTGATCTCGAAGGTCTCCGTGGCCGCGTTTTTCTCGACAGAGTAACTGGTGCGCTTGCGTTCTCCCGCGACATCGAAGGCGTTTCCCGTGTAGATACGGATGGTCTCGTCGTGCGGGGTGTGGTCGATCGTGTTCTCGCCCGTAAATTCAACCTGACCGTCGTCATTGCGGCGGTAAAAACGCACGCGCCCTTTGGGCAGCGGCATGCCGAGATGATTGGCATCGGAGTTGACGAACTCGCGCATCACCCAGATCTTCGGATTCGATTCCGTCCCGTAAGAATGGTCGCTGCGGATGTTTTCCCAGCCCCATCCGTTGTACCGGTTAGGGTCGATCTTGGCGCCGTCGTAGATGTAAAGCTGCTTGGTATTAACACCCGCCGCATGAATGAACTCCACCTGCTTGGTCTCACGGTCCCGCAGAGTCGTAGAGTGTTCGAGCGTGTAGAGATGGTATTCGTCGAAAGCTTTCTCGGTCACTGCCGGACTTGCCATGGCAGCGCTGACGGCCTTAAATACCATTTCATCCCTGCCGTTCATCCCGGGCTGGAGCTTATTCACGTCGCCAGCCATCAGCTTGATGCGAGCATTCTCGAACGTCATGCCGGTGCGGTTGTCCATCGTGATCCAGCCGACGATGTCGACCATATCGCCCTTCTCCGGCGCAATGATGTTGTAATCGGCCTGCCACTTCATCCCGCCCGTGACATAAGACAATTCGGCAGGAAATTTTCCGGGTTTATCCGTCGTCACCATCCATTCCAGGCGCGGCTTTAGAATTGTCTCCGCCGTGAGGTCAGGAAAGATCGGTGTTCCGGGAAGACCAAATCGCAACTGGCCTCCGACTTCGATGATGGCCTCCTCCTGCTGCGCGGCATATCCCGGGTTGTAGCCGTTGATATTGAAATAGTCGGGGCGTACATATCCGCTGCGGATGACTTTCCCCTTTACGGTCGTGTGATCAGGCAACTCAAAGTCGATCGTCCGGCCCTCATACAGCGAAAGCAGCGAAAACTGCGAAACCGGGTCGGCGCGGTAATTCTGCTCCAGCACGTTTACAAGGTGCTTACCAGCGGGGTCGCGCAGGATGACGGAGTCCGGCTCAAGCCGCATGGTGATGTCGTTGACATTAATTTGATTTGTGCCGGATTTCAGATCCAGTGGGATCCCCTGCCGAACAACGGCAAAATCCTGGTTATAGATGGTGATTGAAGGTTGAGATAACTGCTGTGCGCAGAGACTGCCGCAGAAGATCAGAAAACAGACGACGTGAGCACGCATGAATCGCCCTCCGATTGTTGGCGCCTGAGAATTTCTTCTTAATTCGCGGCCAGGCTCAGGCTACCTTTGATAGAACGGCGGCGGGAGTGACTCTTGCGTGGCGCGCGACGGTGGCTAAATACAGGCCAAGTAAAGAAGATAGAAAAGAGTCAGGCGGGAAGATCGCGAAAACACTGTTACTCCGGAGAAAACTTTACTTCCACAACTTCGTGGGATTCGCGGGCGGCAGCTTCCCATTTCCAATGGCGAACCGTGTTCGCCGCCGCTTGCGCCAGGATGGGGTGTCCACCTTTGATGTCAACCGTCTTCACGCTTCCGTCGGGAGCAACCAGCGCGTCTACCTTGACGACGCCTTGCAGCGCCATGCTCCGGGCGAGAGGCGGATATTCCGGCGCAGTCCGCAACACCAACTTGCGAGTGGGCAGAGTCTGCTGAGCCTGTGAATACGGCGAAAACAGTGACCAACCGCAGAGCGCAGCCAGGAATAAGAATGTCAGGAAGAGTCTTGCCCTTACGGTCATTGGTCGTCGAACTTGAGCTCGATCAACTCTCTGGTTTCCTTAGGAGCGGCTTCGAACTTCCAATGCCCGACTGCTGTCACCGCACTTTGGGTCAGAAGTGGATGTCCTCCGATCACGGTCACAGACTTCACCGTACCATTGGGCGCGATCAGCGCCTCAACCTTTACCGCACCATGGATGTTCATGGAGTGAGCCAGCGTTGGATATACAGGCGGGGTCTTGATAAGAACTTTCCGACCAGTGTCGGCGCTCTCCTGAGCCCGCGAAATCATTGGGGACACAACAACGGCAGCGCAAAGAAAAAGCCAAACTCTACCCTGCCGCATCAGGGTATTCATAGTGAGACCGAGTTTAAAAGCGGGTCCGTCTCACCACAAAGATCACGAAGGTAATGGCATTTTTGCCTACCACTTGCCGCGGTTATTTTCCGTGCTCTTCCAGGAACTTCTCTACTTCAATGGCGGCCATGCAACCACTGCCCGCTGCCGTAATCGCCTGGCGATAACGGCGGTCCTGCACGTCACCACATGCGTAGACGCCTTGCACCTTGGTGAAGACGTAATTGTGCGTCTTAAGATATCCGTCGGCGTCAGTGTCAAGCTGTCCTTCGAACATCTTTGTGTTCGGATCGTGGCCAATCCCGAGGAAGAGCGCACTGGTGGGAAAATCCCAGACTTTGCCCGTCTTCACATCGCGCAATTTGAGGCCGGTGACCTCTTTGTGATGAACGTCGTAAACGTCCTCAACTACAGTATTGAGCAGGAACTGAATCTTCGGGTGATGCTGCGCGCGTTCGAGCATGATTTTCGAGGCGCGGAACGTATCGCGGCGATGAATGATCGTGACCTTGGACGCGAAGCGGGTGAGGAAGATCGCTTCCTCCATTGCCGAGTCGCCTCCGCCGATCACAACGATTTCCTTTCCGGAAAAGAAAAAGCCGTCGCAGGTGGCGCACGACGAAACGCCGTGTCCAATCAATTGCTGCTCATGCGGCAGGCCCAACCAGCGCGCAGAAGCGCCGCTGGCAATGATCAGCGTTTGTGTGTGGATTTGCTGATGTCCAACATGCAATAGGAATGGACGCTGGCTCAGATCCGCGCTGGTCAGGTGCGCCATGCGATACTCCGCGCCGAACCGCTCCGCCTGCTTGCGCATGTTCTCGACCAGTTGCGGTCCCATGATTCCCTCAGGGAAACCGGGAAAATTCTCCACCAGCGTCGTCATGGAGAGCTGGCCTCCGGGCTCATGGCCTTCGATGACGAGGGGTTTCAGATTGGCGCGCGCTGCGTAAAGCGCGGCAGTGTGGCCGGAGCATCCCGACCCGATGATCACTACATTGCGAGTTTCGCTCATGGATGATTTAAGGCTGCAGATTAGATGGCTGAGTTCAGATTTTGATCCATGCTGCTTGGGTCCGGGAAAACTACGGTTTGTCGCCTGCTGGTTTCGGTGCGGGTTTCGCCGGCTTCGATTTTGTTGACGCCTTTGGTTTCGATGTGCCGCTGATCTTGGCCAATTCCTCGGGCACCATCGCCTTAACGCTTAACAGTCGGCGATAGTTCGCCAACACTTCAGACGCGCTTCGGAATAGTGGCTCGTACGCGCTCTGATCGGGCGCCGGACTGCCCTCGGTGGCTGCACAACGCGCCAGCGCGACCGACGATTTTCCAAATCGCTCCAGACGCACCCGGTTCACCGGAGTGTTTGAAGCCAGCATTGCCTCCGAACTCACGACTGTGGACGCACTGTCTTCCAGCGAAACCTGAATCAGGTCCTTGGGATCGCGCACGTGCAGAACCAGCGTCTCGACCATCATCTGGCCGTCGTTGCTGAAGGAATATTGCACGCTCGAAAACAGGGCCTGCACCGAAAACTCCCGCCGGATGCGGACATAGCTCGCCACGGAGGGCTCGTCGGAGACATGAGTATTCTGTCCCGCCGGCATAAAGCTCGGCATTTCGGTGAGCGTCGAGCGTCCGCGGGACACTTCAAAATCGGCGCCGAACAGCGGCTGTTTTGGCACGCGTGCCAGGGCTGAAGCGATTTCCTTCTGCTCTTCCGCGGAGGGCGTGCAGACGTTCAGCATGTTGACCTTTACCTGCGGCTGCTGCGAGGCAGCGTCCGGAGACTGCTGAGCCGCAAGCGTCGGCGTTATGACCGACACAAGAAGACTGAGCCAGAGGGCGAAGACCGGGATTCTAGGCACGCCGGAATTCTAAATGACGCAGACCGAAATTCTAAATTCCAAAACAAAGCAGCCTCCGCCTTGAACGTCGTAGAATCAGGTATGGCGAATCTGACACTGGTTTATGGCATGAGGCTGCTGCCCTCCGAGGACATTGCTGAAGTCGGCCACGCTCCGGTGAAACTGACTAACGGGCGGGAAGCGCACGTCACTATGCACGTGCTCGAAGGCAGCAAGGAAGACATCGAAAAGCAGTTACGCACGAGCCTGGAAGCATTCTTCGATCTCTATCCCGAGATCTGACCGCTGACGGTGCGCCCGATTTCGTCTTTCACAAGCCGGGCGATTTCCGGCAGTGCCTGATCTTGCGATCGCCTTATAATTCCCGTCACCGAAGCGCGGTTTGACGAAACGATGCAATGGTCTTATCCAGAGGTGCGGCGCAGGCTGATTGAGGCGGAACTGTGGCCGCAGGGCCGAATGGCGCGCCTGGCCTGCTATCTGGCCGCAATGGCCGCTGTACTCTTCGCCCTGCAAGAGTTGCTGGGACTGTTTTCCACCTGGGGCGAACATCTCGGCGGCTGGGTCGGCTTTCTCGGCTTCGTCGCCGCCATTCTTTTCTTCATTCTCGCCTTTCGCTGGGTGAAGCGGAGGATACTGTGGCGTCTTCGCAACCGTCTGATTGTGACGTATGTTTTCATCGGCGTGATCCCAGCCGTGCTTCTCATCGCGATGGCAGGAATTACGCTCTATGGATTGGGCGGACAATTTGCCGTATTCGTGATCACCTCCGAGATTCACGCCCAGCTTCGCAGCCTCGGGGCAGCGAATTCCGCCGTCAGCAACGAGTTGGCGGCTCACTTGGAGCGCGGTGAGAAGCCCACTGCTGAGTCGCTCGCCGGACTGCGAAAGCGCGATCCAGCCTGGGGACGCCGCCGGGTCTGCGCTTGGCAGGGCGACAAAGAGCTAGCCCTTGGCACCGAAGCTCAAGCCGACTCCGTGACGATGCCCAGCTTCGCGAAAAATAGCTTTCGTGAGATCGTTCGCGATCACGACCAGCTGTATCTCCGCGTCGTATCCACTGTGCCGCTCAAATCCGGACAATTGACGGTCGTCACCAGCGAACCCTTCGACAAGGAACTCGTCGGCAAGATTGCCTCGACGCTCGGGGAAATCACACTCTACATGTCGAAAATCGACACGAATGAAGCTCCTGCCAGGCCCGACGAAAAATCCGGCGCATCGAATGATGGACTGCACGCCTCTGCCTCGAGGACCTCGCAAAAAAGCCAATCGATCGTCATCGGTAACAGCAATAACGGGAGCAAGCAGGGACCACCCGTTCAGGAGCAGTTCACGGTCGGAGCTTTGCCTGAAGCCGCGAACAGTTTGGACCACGAAATCTGGTTCGGCTCACTTCTCAGAGTGTCCGATTGGAAAACCGGCGAGTCGGAGCCGCAGGGTATCCTTCTCCGGGTCAGCACTCGTCCTTCGGTGCTCTACGGGCAGCTCTTCTCCGCATTGGGAAGCTTTATCCAGGGTGTCACTTACATTCTGTTGGGCGTTGCGATCTTCTTCGCCATCATCGAGCTGATTGCCCTCATCATCGGCACGCGCATGACACGCACCGTAACCGCTGCGGTCGCGCAACTTCACGACGCCACCAAGCACGTTGATCGCGGAGACTTCAGCCACCGCATCCCCATACGGTCGAACGATCAGCTCGCGGATCTGGCACTGTCTTTTAATTCAATGACGGAATCCATCGAAAAGCTGATCCTTGAGCAAAAAGAGAAGCAGCGGCTCGAGAACGAACTCTCCATCGCCCAGGAAGTGCAGGCCCAATTATTTCCGCGTCAGGTTTCTGAGCTGGAGTCACTCGAGGTCCATGGATTCTGCCGTCCCGCCCGCACGGTCAGCGGTGACTACTACGATTTTCTGACTGCCAGTTCCCACAAGCTGATCCTTGCCGTGGGCGATATCAGCGGAAAAGGAATTTCTGCCGCCCTGCTAATGGCCACGATTCACTCGGCGGTGCGTGCTTACAGTGTCGAGAGTTTGCCACAGATGCGCGAACCAGTGGCCGTCGGTGCGGTTGCCGGAGCCGGACGGGTGATGGCTACATGGCCCGAGGGCATCGAGGTTTCTCCGGGCGCGCTGCTCGGCTTGCTGAATCATCAGCTGTATGAAAGCACCCCGCCAGAAAAATATGCCACGCTCTTCCTGGGAATTTACGACGGCCGCTCGCACCAGTTGACCTACAGCAACGGCGGCCATCTGCCTCCGATCCTGATCAGCAAAGACGGCACTATTCGAAGGCTCGAAGCCGGCGGCACGGTGGTCGGCCTCTTCGACAACATGACCTACGAAGAGGGCGCGGTTGAAATGCACCCCGGCGAAATCTTCATCGCCTACAGCGACGGTGTCACCGAGCCAGAAAATGAGTTTGGGGAATTCGGTGAGCATCGGCTGATTGAGCTTGTCCGAGACAATCGTCACCTGCCTTTGGCGCAGATCAGCCAGATCGTCACCACGGCCGTGGAAAATTGGATCGGCGATAACGAACAACCGGACGACGTGACGCTGGTGCTGGCGCGCGCGCGATAGTTGCCGGCGCCGAAGAGCCAGCAACAACCGAAGGACACAAGAGCAGTTGGAAGATCTTGAGTCCTATTGCGAATAGTTTCTGTCTGATGGCCGCGCTGATCACGCGCTGATCACTGACTTCGGGGCGGTCCTTATTGACAGATGCGGCATCATGCAATACTTTAGTGCCTCGACTAGAAGAGAAATATCCTTTCGCGGGAGTAGCATAACCACGGCAATGCGCCGGGGCTCCATCCCGGAGATGACGGTTCGAAACCGTTCCTCCCGCCCCAAGGTTTCCTTACAACAATTATTTTTATTTTTTGGTCAGAGCTGTGCCCTCTCCGATTCTTCTGATCGGAGCGAGGGCGTGTGTCGCCGAGAGCTTTCTTCCGGAAAGAAAACGCGGCGGATGGTCGGAGGCCCATCCGCCGCTCACCTAAGGAGTTTTTATGATGATCGACCTTCTTAAGACAGTTCGATCATAAGCACGAGCGCTCCGATTAGCCAGATCACGAAGGTAGCGGCTGACCGCACACCGGGATTCTTAACGCGAAGATCGCCGGCTATTTCTTAGCCAGGCCTAATACTCGCGCCGAGTACGCCCCGTTCTTCAGCGTCCCACCCACGATCAGCGGTCCGAGCGGACTGAACACAATTCCTCGCTCGTCGGAGCGAGCGTCATTCGTATCCTCGCTGATCGTCTCCCAATGACCGCCACGCAGATCGAAAACAAAAGTCACGGGCGACATCTCTGCAAGCTTTCCCTCATCGTCGAGGAATTTGTAATTGTGCGGAGCGGTCGCGCCTCCGGAGAACAGCACTCGATGTTCTCCGCCACCCGCCACAATACCGAACCGTCCTGGGCCCGGGTGCGCTGGCAGTTTGCTCCAGGCAATCTTATTGGGATCTTTTTTATCGATCTTGCCCATCCAGCATTCATCCGATGTGACGTACTTGCCCGAGGCAGCATCCTTTTTGGCCCCGTCCACGTAGACGATAGTCTCGTCAGTCAGGCCTCCGGCATGGCCAAAAACTGGAGGACCGGGAAACGGTGTGCCATCACTCCAGGTGTTCTTCTCTGCGTCGTACACCTGGACATTATTTACGGGACCGTTCTTCGATCTTCCGCCGATCAAATAGATGAACCGGTCGTGGGTCACTCCGATCACGGCGCTGTCTACGGGCACCGGGATATCGGCGGCTCGGTACCAGCGGCGTTCCTCGGGCAGGTATGAATTCGCGTCCCCAACGGTGAGTTCGTTTCCTTCCCCATCCACGACGTATCCGCCAAACACAAAGACCTGTCCGCGAGCTCCGATGGCGGACGAGGCTATTCGTCCCGCAACGCCTGGAACCGCGCGGCCCTCGACCCATTTCCCGGACTTGAAATGCAGTACATAGATCCTGTTGGAGACGTCGTCCCAAGTTTTCTTCATGCCAATTCCCATTAGGGAATAAACTTCCGTCCCATTCTTCAGCACCGCAACGGAGTTTCCCGTCACAGCGAAGGGCATCGGCGGAATCTTGGAGGAGTCCGCAGCCAGCAGGAGGATTGCACAGACTGCGGGAAACAGAAAAGCCAGTTTTTTCATCGCTCAGATATTACGTCTTTAGCGCGGATAGCGGCAAAGTAGAGGCGTCTAAAGCCACGTCTTGCGCCTGTACTCCCTGTACTCGTCTCCGAAGGCCGCTTCGAGGACCTGCGCCTCGCGATGCGCGCGAATCGCTTGCCCGCCGATGATCACAACCAGCAGCAGCCATAAAATTGGCTTTTGCAGAACCATGATCACGCCCACGATCAACACGGTTCCGAAGACGTAAATTGGGTTCCGGATCCTTGAGTAAAGTCCCGTCGTGACGAGGCGATGAGCCTCGGGCCGTATGGAAAAGGACTTCCCGAGTTGATATCGAGCGAGCGCGATAAAGCTGAGGCCAGCAACCGCAAGGACCGTGCCTACGTAGCGCTCTACATTCCATGGCGTCGCCCATCTGACAAGCAGCCAAGCGAGAGCGCATACTCCCACAATTTGTAGCGCGCTGAAAAGATGAAACTTGCCATCCATCAGAATTGCAAAGCCTTGCTCTCAAACAATCCGTGACGCGCTCCATGGATGAAGTCGGTGTATGCCGGAGTTTGTCCGTTCGCGCGCATGTGGGTGGCGATCTGGCCGCGGTGATAAGCCGAATGCATCACAACGTGAGTCAGCACGTCGACAATCGCGCTTGAGTAAGACTCCCCTTTACTGTTTTTGTAGGAGACGGTGAGTGCCACATCCCCAGCCGTGATCAGGTCCAGGTATTCGAACCACAAACGGCCCAACTGCGCAGCCTCTGCTTCACACTGTGTGAGATTGGGCTCCGGCCAGACCGGAACACTTTGCGGCATTTGTTTCAGGCGCTCCAGCCACACTCGCTCCGCGGCAAGAATGTGAGACAACAACTGCAGCGATCGCGCGTTCTCGCCGGTATTAGTTCGGATGGCCTTCAGGACTTCTTCATTTGCCCATGCGTCGTAGGCGAACTGGCGGCGCAAATAATCAGCAAGATTCACGGTCAGCCTCCTTAGGATCGTAGCAGGCGGACTGGGCTTTCACCGCCCTGCCTACCGGAACTCTTGTAACGATCCTTTCACATTTCCGGACTAAACTGCTTCCGTAGCTCAGAAAGTCAACGTACCACTTCAAACCGATGCCACGCAAAGCAGCCTCTGAACGAAGAAGCAAAGCTCAAGATGGCGAGTTGAATCCGCGAACGAGCAATAACCCGGATGCCGCTTCGCGCTCAAAAGCGGGAGGCACCGACGACCTCGCGAACCTTGCTCTCAAAGCTTGCCTGATCGCCCGCGACGCCGCTTTCAACGTTCGCGACCTGCTCACCAACTCTTCCCGAATGGCCTTTCTTGCCATCAAGGATTGCGAAAAAGAACTCGACTTGATCGAACGCCAGATCGATGAACGCCTGCCAGCCGCCATCACCCGCGTCAACGAAACCCGGGCGCGCCAGCTGCTTTCGAGCCTGAAGTCCACCACCGATCTGGAGCGCATCGGAGATCTTGTCATGAGCGTGGCTATGCGTGTCCAGGCCCGCAGCTCCAAGATTCCGGCTTCGGATGTCCGCCAGCTTGTGGAGATGTCGTCCGTGCTCCGCGACATGCTCGACCTGATCCACCAGGGATTCTCGACGCTCGACCTCGAGTGCGCCCGCAAGGTACTGCAGATGGATAAAGAGATCGATCGCGTCTGTCACACTCTATTCCAGAAGCACCTCGCCGAAACGGTCGCGCAGGGGGATACTTCCGGTTTCGAGATCCTTCTCATGGCCCAGGCTCTCGAACGCGCCGGCGACCACACGACCAACCTAGCCGAGGACCTCTACAACCTCATCGAAGGCCGCAGCCTGCGGCATATGCCAAAGAAGAAGGCAGCGAATTAGAAGCAGTTCTCAGTTCTCAGGCTCCCACGCTGAAAGCCGCTGAGAAGTCAGAACTGCTCCCACAAATTCATCTCCCTTTAACCAAAGAGCAACATTCCCGCAACATTCCCCCCATACAGTCTGGAACTAAGCCTCTGACCGGAAATATCCGTGACCTCCTGGGTGGCCTGAAGCAAAGCATGTACCTGCCAATGGATTCCTACGAGAGGGCCGAAGAGCGCGACACCGCAGGCTCGCCTCGCCCTCTCATCTTCGTTGTAGAAGACGACGCGGATATCGCGCGCCTGATTTCCCACAACTTGCAGGCGTCCGGCTTCAACGTGCAAAGCTTCGTCAGCGGGGCATCTCTTCTCGCCGAGGCGGCCCGCGAAAAGCCGGCGATGTTTCTGCTCGACGTGATGTTGCCCGGCACCGATGGCTTTGATCTTTGCCGACATATTCGTCAAACACCATCGCTCTCAGCCACACCGGTCATTTTTCTTACAGCGAAAACCTCAGAATCCGACCGGGTAAAGGGACTGGAACTCGGTGGAGATGACTACATCACCAAGCCGTTTAGTCCCCGCGAACTCGTCGCGCGGATTCGCTCGGTGCTCCGCGGTTTAGGGCAGACTTCCACCACGACGGGCGTTTTGCGCCTCGGCAATATGGAGATCGACGTCTTTTCGATGACAGTACAGGTCGACGGGCGCAATGTGCTCACCACGGTGCGGGAGTTTCGCCTGCTCGAATATCTCGCCAACCATCGCGGACGCGTCCTCACTCGCGATCAACTGCTCGACGCGGTGTGGAAGGAAACGCCTTTCGTGACCCCTCGTTCGATTGATGTTTATATCCGCCGTCTGCGCGAGAAAATCGAAAGCGATCCTCGCCACCCGCAATACTTGAAGACTCTGCGCGGCATCGGATACCGCTTCGAAGTACCAAAATAGCCGCCTATATCTTCGTCTGGCCCGCCGTTCTTCCCGCTTGCCGCATTGATTTCGCCCCGCAGAGCCGCCCTGTCATTTATTCTGTCTTCCATCCTCTGCGATGGCCAACAAACCCAAGCTTCTATGGAAGGCGGACGACCAGCAGGCCCGTCTTGCGGAACTCACGGCGCCTTCGAACGAGCCTGCGAAGGATAACCCTTTGCGCCGGGACGTCCGCTCGCTCGGCGCAATCCTCGGACAGGTTCTCGTGGAGCAATCCGGCCAGGACGTTTTCGATTCGGTCGAAGAACTGCGCCGCCTGCTGATTGAACATCGCGAGACCTCGCGCCGCAGCCCGGAGCTTGCAGCTCGGTCCGAACTCATGGCCAAGGCGCAGGACATTATTTCCGCGATGGACTTGCCTCGCGCGTACCAGGTCACTAAGGCATTCGCCACTTACTTCGAGCTGACCAACCTGGCCGAGACCAATCACCGCAAGCGTCGCCGCCGCGCAGGGAAGCTCGATCGCGATAGCGCGCCTCTTCCCGGGTCATTCCGCGGAACTTTGCTCCGCATGAAGCAGGCAGGGATTTCCGTCGAGAACGCATTGGCATCATTGGGACAGATTCAGATCACGCCTGTATTCAC
Source organism: uncultured Acidobacteriota bacterium (assembly GCA_963793945.1). GTDB lineage: Bacteria > Acidobacteriota > Terriglobia > Terriglobales > Acidobacteriaceae > Sulfotelmatobacter. Next base: position 17,659 of record CAWCCE010000023.1, read on the forward strand.
CGCCCATCCCACCGAGGTCGCCCGCCAGACCATTCTGCTCAAGCGTCGCCGTATCGCCCAGCAATTGGGCCGGCTCGACCGCCTCCCGCTCACGCAGGAGGCAGCCGAAACTTGCGAGAACAATATTCGCGCCGAGGTTACTTCGCTCTGGCAGAGCGACGAAGTCCGGCTCGCTAAGCCGACGGTGAATGACGAAATTCGCATGGGCCTGCGTTATTTCCGGCTTTCGATCTTCGACTCGCTGCCGGGACTTTACGAAGAAATCGTGGAGTCGTTTCGCGATGTCTATGGACTGATTCTCGACGAATCCACTGTTCCCAACGTCATCCACTTCGGCTCATGGATCGGCGGCGACCGCGACGGCAATCCTCTGGTCAAGCCTGAGTGCATTCGCGACGCCCTCGACATGGCGCGCGCTTTGATTCTTCGGCAGTATTCCGACGACGTAGAAGCGCTCAGCGATCGCCTGAGCTCGTCGCGCCGGCAGACCAGCGTCTCCGAAGAATTACTTGCCCGCCTCGAACATTACGAGCGAACCATTCCCGGCGTGCACCTAGCTTGGGGACCTGAAAATCGCGCGGAAAGCTACCGCCGCTTTCTCTCGTACATGTTTCATCGGCTGCAACAGAGTCGCGAAGCCGTCGACGCCCCCGCGGCCTACGGCAATGCCGCCGAATTCGAGCACGATCTGCTGCTCGTGCGAGAAAGCCTGCAGGCACATCGCGGCGAACGCCTCTCCCACGTCTACGTCGGATCGTCTGTTGCGCAAGGTGCGCAAGTTTGGATTCCATCTCCACGCGCTCGATATCCGCCAGCATGCGCGCGTGCACGCGCAGGTCCTCAAAGAACTCGGGCCTGCTCTCGACAAGAAAGCCGAATCGCCAGAAGCCACAGAACTGCTCGAAACCTTCCGCACGATTGCTCAGCTGAAGAGCAGTTATCCAGCGCAATCGATTCGCAACTACATCATCAGCGGCGCGGAATCGGAATCCGACGTCCTCGCCGTCCTCCGTCTCGCCAAATTAGCCGGAGTTCAAATTGCCGGATCCAAGACTGATCCCGGCCTGATGCCGATTCCTCTCTTCGAATCCATCGACTCACTGCGCGTCGTCTAGCGCCGTCATGCGCCGTCTGTGGAGCGATCCCGAATATCAATCTCTTGCTCGATTCCTGGGGACGCTGGCAGGAAGTGATGCTCGGCTACTCCGACTCGAACAAAGATGGCGGCATGCTGACGAGCACGTGGGAACTCTACAAAGCGCATCGCGAACTGCATCAGGCGGCGAAAGAAAACGGAGTCAAGCTTCGCCTGTTTCACGGCCGCGGCGGCACCGTGGGACGCGGCGGCGGCCCGACTCACTCTGCGATTCTCGCCCAGCCTCCTGGCTGTTTCTCTGGACAGATTCGCGTCACCGAGCAAGGCGAAGTTCTCAACTGGAAGTATGCCGATCCGGTTCTCGCCGAATGGAATCTGGAATTAATGATCGCGGCGAGTCTCGAAGCGCTGACTCGCCCCGGCGGAGATCCGTCCGGGCCTCCGCCGGCATGGGTAGAAGCGATCGAGGAGATGTCGCAGGAGGCATTCCGTGTCTACCGGCGCGAGATCGCAGAGAATCCCGACGCACTCGAATATTTCGAGCAAGCCACTCCCGTGAACGAACTCGATACGGCCCGCATCGGCTCGCGCCCGGCGCGTCGCAGCAAAGGCCGGAAGCTCGAAGACTTGCGCGCGATCCCGTGGGTCTTCGGCTGGATGCAAAGCCGCTTCGCCGTGCCCGCCTGGTTCGGCGTTGGATTCGCTCTCGAGCAATTTGCCAAGAAGAGTTCCGCGCACGAGACGCTCCTGCGCGAAATTGCAAAAGGCTTCCCCATGTTCTCGGGCATGCTCAGCAACGTAGAACTCGGCATGGCAAAGGCAGATCTCGGCATCGCTAGAAATTATTCCGGACTGGTTAAGAATCCAACGCTCAGAAAGCGCGTGTTCGCCATGCTGCAGGAAGAATTCCTGCGCTCGCGCCGCATGATCCTGCGAGTCAGCGGACAGCGCGATCTACTCGCGCGCAATCGCGTGCTGGCGCGCTCCATCCGCTTGCGCAATCCGTACGTCGATCCTATGAGCTTGATTCAGGTTGAACTGCTGCGACGGAAGCAACAGGGCGAACCCGTCTCGGACCTCGAATACCCAATGGGCGCCACCATTAACGGAATCGCCGCCGGCCTGCACAACACCGGCTAATTGGAAGGTTTGGTTTCTTTCTCTTGTGGATGGATGCCTGGACTCGCCTCGCGGGCAGCCTTCTTTGGCGCCGCTTGCTTCGCCGCTTCGGCTCGTTTCCGCTCTTGGTAGCGGCGGTCATGGAATTGTTGGTCGGACGCTTGTTTCTTCACTCATCCATCATGTCACAGTTCCGGCTCACCGGCGCTAACCACCCGCCTTCGAGCACGTCTGTAGTATGTTGATCGTTCGGGCTGGCGTGTGTCTGGCCCTTGCCGTACGGAACTTGCTTCCCAAAATATGCGTATCTTCCACCGCCCTGCTCCAGTCAATCCAGAGTCAAAATCAATCTCAAGAGGATCTATGACGATTTCCCGGATCTCTGCTGTGCTGGCCGTAAGCATGACCATGTCAGCATTTGCCCAAGACATTTCAGCCCCGAACATCCCCGCTCACACCGCGCGCGCCGTAATGGCCACGGGCGCCGATCAAGCCAAAGAAACCAAGCTCGAACATTTCGATCCGCAACTGGTCGACCCGTCGCTCGATGCCTGCAACGATTTCTATAAGTATTCGTGCAACAAGTGGCTGAGCGCCAATCCCATCCCCGCGGACCAGGTTTTTTGGAGCACCGGCAGCGGCCTCGAACTCTGGAACGAAGGCATCCTCCGCGAAACTCTGGAAGCCGCCAGCAAGAACGATTCGAGCCGCAGCCCCGTTCAGCAGAAGATCGGCGACTATTGGGCCGCGTGCATGGACGAGAGCGGCATCGAAGCCGCCGGCCTGAAGCCGCTGCAACCGGAACTCGACCGCATCGCAGCGATGAAATCCAAGGCCGACCTTACGCTTGAGATTGCGCACCTGCATCATCTTTACCCTGGTGCATGGGAGAGCGGAGACAATCAGAGCAATTCGCCGCTCTTCGGCTTCACCGGCCAGCAGGATTACGACAACGCCTCGATGGTCGTTGCGCAACTCGACCAAGGCGGGTTGAGCCTCCCCAATCGCGATTACTACCTGAACAAGGACGACAAGTCGAAAGCGCTGCTCACGAAATATCTCGCGCACGTGCAGAAGATGTTCGTGCTCACCGGAGAATCCGAGTCGCAAGCTACCGCCGATGCCGCGACCGTCCTCGAACTTGAAACCGCGATGGCGCAGGCGCAAATGGACAACGTCAAGCGCCGCGATCCCAAGAACATCAACAACAAGATGAGCCTCGCGCAGGTCAAGGCACTCACACCCGCCATCGATTGGAGCGTCTATCTCAAAGCCGTGAACGCTCCAGCCAGCGATCACTACATCGTCACCTCACCCGACTTCTTCCGCGCCGAGCAGAAGCTGATCGCCGATCATCCGCTCGATCATTGGAAGGCCTATCTGCGCTGGCAGGTCATTCACCGCGCTTCTCCAACGCTGACCAAAGCGATGGTCGACGAGAACTTCGACTTCTTCGCGCACACACTGGCTGGAGCTGAGGAGCAACTGCCACGCTGGCGCCGATGCGTTCACGGAGCTGATCGCGATCTCGGAGAAGCGTTAGGACAGGCCTATGTCGACCGAGCTTTCCCTCCCGAGAGCAAAGCCCGCACGCTCCAGATGGTGCATGCCATCGAAACTGCGCTCCACTCCGACATCGAGAGCCTTTCCTGGATGTCTCCAGCGACCAAGGAACAGGCCATCGTCAAGCTGAAAGGAATCGAAGACAAAATCGGTTACCCCTCCCACTGGCGCGATTACTCGAGCGTTAAGATCGTTCGCGATAGCTGGGCGAGCAACGTCGCGCAGGCATCATCATTCGAATTCGAACGCTGGGTCGCCAAGATTGGCAAGCCCGTCGATCGCGCGGAGTGGACGATGACCCCGCCGACGATCAACGCCTACTACGATCCTCAGCTCAACACCATCAACTTTCCCGCCGGTATTTTGCAGCCGCCATTCTTCGACTCGGCGAAAGATGATGCTGTGAACTTTGGTGCGATCGGAATGGTTATCGGCCACGAAATCATCCACGGCTTTGACGATCAGGGACGCAAATTCGACGCCCACGGCAACCTGCGTGACTGGTGGACCGCCGACGACGCCAAGCAATATGACCAACGCGGCAAATGCATCTCCGACGAGTACACGCAGGATGTCCCCGACGCTGGCCCTGGAGTAAAGCAGAACGGCCTGCTTACGCAAGGAGAAGATACTGCCGACAATGGCGGCATCCATCTTGCGCTCAATGCGCTCGAAGCCTCACTGAAGCAGCAGGGCAAATCGCTCGATGACAAAGGATCCGACGGCTGGACCTATCGCCAGCGATTCTTCCTTTCGTATGCCTACTCATGGTGCGCCAGCATCCGCCCGCAGATCGCGAGCGTGATCGTGACCACCGATCCGCATTCTCTGCCCGTCTTCCGAATCAACAATGTCGTATCGAACATGCCGGAATTCGAGCAGGCCTTCAGCTGCAAATCCGGACAAAAGATGGTCCGCACCAACGCCTGCCGCGTCTGGTAGACGGGTCAAAGAAAAAGGGCCAGCCCGAAAAGGCTGGCCCGTTTTTTCTGCGCATGTCGAAGAGCTCATGTGGAGACGGCCGCCTCGGCCGTCCAAGCGAAGGCGGAGCCGAGCGCTGTCTCCTCAATTCTCACCGGTTAATATCCTCCTTGTTCTGCAGCCGCTTCACGTAACCCTCGAGATTCGATTTGTTCGAATCCGGCGCCGATGCCAACGACAATTTCACTTCCTTCACGGCATTATCAAAATCCCCCTGAGCGCTGTACACGCGGGCCAAGCCCATATGCGAAGTCCAGAAATCGGGATATTTTTTCGCGGTCGAACGATAGACGGCAAACGCCTCTTCCGCTTTCTTCTCATTCTGCAACTGGCGACCATAAAAATAGAGCTGCAAGCGCGCTTGCCTTGTCGAGTGCTTTGCCTCGATACAGAGTAGCGTCTTCCTTGCGTCCCAACGCATCCAGGATTTTCGCCTTGTTCATCAGGTTGTCAAAACGCTCTTCGGCCTGGATCGATTGATCTTCGTCCTTCAGCGCCTCATCGAGATTGATCTTGTTCGCCAGGAAATATCCCGCTGCGTCGTCCCATCCTTCCCAGTAATACTGGTTGAGCCCGTACAGCTGGCGGTGAATGCTCGCCGTAACAATCTCGTTCACGTTGACCTGCACTTTGAACGGCACCGAAACTTTGTCCCAGCTCATGGTAACGACCGTCGAATCCGGCTTGACGTCGTTGAAATCGTAGGCCAGCGCATCATGTAGCTCCGCCGTCTGCGGCTTCACATTCACGCGCAATGCGTCCTGCTCCTGTTTGTAGGAAAAGCTGCCCCAGGAAGTCGAATCCTTCGAGAAGATCACCGTCCACTGGTTCTCGCCCGGGATCATGTGCAGACCGTACGTCCCCTTGTCGAGAGCCTGCCCTTCAATGGTCACCGGATCAGTGAACGTAATGGTGGTATTTTCATTTGCTCCCGCGCGCCACACCTGGCCGTAAGGAACGACCTTGCCCCAGATCTGGCGCCCATTCGCCAGCGGACGGTGATAGTTAATCGTGATGTCGGTGAGGCCGATGCGCTGCATCACCTGCGCATGCTGGCTCTGCCGCGGCAGATTCAGCATCAAGGTTTCCCCGGTAGCGGTTTGGGCCTGGGCAATACTTCCAGCCAACAAAACAGCGGACAACAATACAAGCAGACGAACTTTGTGCATGGAAAGCTCCTTCTCGCTGCCGGGATCCGGCAGACAACGATTTACAACCTGGGTTGAAAGTCGTGGATAGAACACAAGTGGATCACAATGCTGTTGCGCTTAGACGGATGGGGTAAAACTATGTGAGCATGGTCGTGACGGTGAGAGAATACTCGAACAGGGTAAACAATTATGCAGATCGATGAAGTTACAGAGAAGGAATGTCTTGAGATTCTGGCCCGCACCTCTATTGCTAGATTGGCATGTTCACTCGACGATCAACCGTATGTAGTGCCGGTCGGGATCGCCTATGAACCTGGGTACATTTATGTTTTCGCGACATTCGGAAAAAAGATCAGCTGGATGCGGACCAACCCGAAAGTCTGCGTGCAGATGGACGAGGCCACCGGTCAGACCGAATGGGCCAGCGTCATTGTGACGGGGGAATACCAGGAATTGCACGAACCTCAATTCACCGACGAGCGCGATCATGCTCGCCGCCTTTTGGAAAAAAGGACTCAATGGTGGCTGAATGCTGTAGCCGCCCGCCGGCCCAAAGTGCCAGACGAGAAAATCGCCCCCATCTTTTTTCGGATTCGAATCAGCTCGGTCTCGGGGCTCCGTGGCACGTCGGAAGGCTCATAAAGATCGCTCTACAAGGCTCTTGACAATCCGGCCGCCGAGAAGCACCATCTCCAAAGGCGAATAAAAAGCGAAATCGCCTCCGACGGCTCCAGCCCCGGCGTTCCCTGAAATCTTCCGAGGAATCTTATGTCTTCCGCAGTGGTTTCCACTTCGGCGGCCCTGGGCCGCCCTTTTGTCTTTGAGGATGAAGCATATCCAGAAGTGTCTCGACCGGCTGAACCGGCTCAGGGACGTCCTCCCCAACCGGTCCGTCCTGCCGAGCTATCGGGCGATCTGGCTTCGACCGACCCAAGGCTAGCCCGAGTAACGTCCGCCTCGCACCTGGAAATTCGCTCAGCCCCGGAGATGGCCTCCAGCGGCATCCCCGCCCTCGACTCGCTTACCGGAGGCCTGCCTCGCGGATGCCTTACCGAAATCTGCGGCCCAGCATCTTCCGGACACACCACCGTCCTGCTAGCTGCCCTCGCCGCCGCCACCCGCCGGGGAGAATACTGCGCCGTCATCGACGCCAGCGATGCCCTCGATCCCCATTCTGCTGCCGCATCCGGCATCGATCTCGAACGCCTGCTCTGGGTGCGCTGCGGAGAAGATTCACCACAAAGCTCGCATTCCAAACAAAGTAGGGCCCCCATATCTCGCGCGCCGTCTGCGCGAGAAGCATGCCCTGAGCTTGTCGAATGGGTGGGAATTTCCTCGCAAGCCTCTTTCGAATTCGATCAACGTCCGCAGAAAAAAAATGCGTGGACGGAAAATATGTCGCATCAATCCGAGCACCGTCTCGAACAACTCCTCCGCGCTACTGATCTCCTGCTTGAGAGCGGAGGCTTCGGCCTTATCGTCCTCGACCTTAGCGACCTGCCGCCGCAATCCGCGCGCCGTATCCCACTGACCACATGGTTCCGCTTCCGCCGCGCCGTTGAACACAAACCTACGATCCTGCTAGCGATCGAACAACACCCCATCGCCGGAAGCTGCTCGACCCTGCTGCTGCAATTAGGAGTGCAGAATGATTCAGAAAAAACCATACAGCGGACACAAATCGCGAATCCCACGCACGCCAATCTGCTGGATGGATTGAACGTCCACGCCGAACTCGCCCGCTCCCGCATCGACCGCAAACCCGCGCACTCCGTCGCCTTCGCAACCAAAACCGCCTGGGCCGGATGAAAAACAAACGACTCAATGACTGAATGACTCAATGTCGCCATGCCGTTCGCCTGCATCTACGTCCCGAATTTTCCCATTGCGGCTGCGCTCCGCGCCGAACCAGAACTGCAGGCCCATCCTCTTGGCATCCTCGAAGGCAAACCGCCCCTCGAAAGAGTTATCGCGGTCAACGATCACGCCAAGCGCCTGAGCATCACGCCCGGAATGACCAAAGCTCAAGCCGAACTCTGCTCTGAACTCGTTCTTCGCACGCGCTCTGCTTTGCAGGAATCGTCCGCACACGCTGCCCTGCTCGATTGTGCCCAATCGTTCTCTCCCTGCGTAGAAGATGCCGCCTGCGACACGGTTCTCCTCGACCTCGCCGGAATGGAATCTTTATTCGGATCGCTGAACAAAATTTCTCGCGCGATTTTCGATCGCGCTGCCGCGCTCGGACTCAAAGCCAACATCGCTGTCGCCTCCAATCCCGACGCAGCCTTGCTCGCAGCCCGCGGATTCGAAGGCATCACCGTAATTCCCGCTGGCAAGGAAGCAGAACATCTGGGTTCCCTCCCGGCGGAAGTGTTATTCAGCGATCGCCTCGAAGATGAAGAAAAAAAGTCCGCCAATTGCCTGCTCGAAACTCTTGCCCGCTGGGGCATTCGCAGCTTGCGCGCCTTGGCTGCGCTGCCGATCGTGGCACTGAGTGAGCGCCTCGGACAGCAAGGACTTCACCTCCAGAAGCTCGCGCGTGGCGCCGCGACGCGTACGCTGGTCCCCGTCGAAGCTCCGCTGATATTCGAAGAAGCTGTCGAACTCGAGCATCCTATTGTCCTGCTCGAACCTCTGGCTTTCCTGCTGAATCGTCTGCTGGAACAACTCTGTGCCCGCCTGGGATCCCGCGCGTTATCCACGCAAGAACTGCGTCTCACGCTGGAGCTTTCGAACCTAACCGGCATCGATGACGAATCTGTAAACACCGGCATCCCAAGCGAGAGTGATGGATCTGAGAAAAATGATGCGGGGAAGAATGAGCCTATGTGGGGACAGCCGCTTTCGGCTGTCCGGCGGAGCGAAGCTCCGCTTGCTCACAGCCGCCATCCAAAATTCACCCGCAAATTAAATCTCCCCTTACCCATGCTCGACGCCAAAGTTTTCCTGAAACTCCTGCAACTCGATCTCAACGCCCATCCCCCGGGAGCACCCATCATGAAAATTCATCTCGCCGCGGAACCCGCTCGTCCACGCTCAGCCCAGGGAGGACTCTTCCTCCCTCCATCCCCCGAGCCCGAAAAATTGGAACTCACTCTCGCCCGCATTGCCGGCATTGTCGGAGAGCACAAAGTCGGAGCGCTCGAATTGCTCGACACGCACCATCCTGAAGGATTTCGGATGCGCCGCTTTGTCGCTGAAGTCGCGCGCAAAATTCCGCCAAAGAAAACTCCGGATGCAACTGAAGCACAATCCGCCGTCACCGCTCTGCGCCGCTTCCGTCCGCCGCTGCGCGCCAGCGTGACGTTAGAAAACGGCCAGCCCACATATTTGGTTTGTCGAAAAAAAGATGTGCAAGGGGATGTCCTCTGGAAGGCCGGCCCCTGGCGCTTTTCCGGCGACTGGTGGGAGCGCGAAGCCTGGTCCCGCGACGAATGGGACTTGGCATTACGAAATGGCGAAGCCGTCTCGTTCTATCGCCTCGTGCACGACCTGCTCAACGGTGGATGGTTCGTGGAAGGAACGTATGACTGAAAAGCAGTCCTCAGTTGTCAGTACTCAGTACTCAGTAAAAGCTGTTTTAACTGAGTACTGAGTACTGACAACTTGTTTGTAGAACTTCACGCCCGTTCCGCTTTCAGCTTCCTCGAAGGCGCTTCCCTGCCCGAGGAAATAATGGCAGTGTGCTCGCACTTCCAGATGCCTGCCATGGCGCTGCTCGACACCGACGGTGTTTACGGTGCCCCGCGCTTTCATCTTGCCGCGAATAAAGCAAAACTCAAAGCCCACATCGGTGCGGAAGTGTCGACAAATTTGTTTTTACCACGGAGTCACGGAGATACAGAGAAGAACATTCGCCACAGATCTTCGCGGATTCCCCCGGATTCAATCAACGGTCAAAAACCAACCGTTAGCGATTCCTCTGTGACTCCGTGCCTCCGTGGTGAATTCCGTCTTCCCCTCCTCGTCTCATCCCGCGCCGGCTACCAAAATCTCTGCCGCCTGATCACCAAAATGAAGTTGCGCGCGAAAAAAGGTGAAGGCGCTGTCACCGCGCAAGAACTCGAGGAACACGCCGAAGGATTAATCTGCCTCACTGGCGGCGATGAAGGGCCGTTAGCCGCAGCACTGCACCAAGGCGGAAACAACGAAGCAAACAATCAACTCGATCAACTCATCGGTATCTTCGGGCCTAAAAATGTTTACGTCGAACTTCAGCGCCATTTCCTCCGCGAAGAAGAATTCCGCAATCGCGCCGCTATTGATCTCGCCCGCTCATTCCATCTCCCTCTGCTAGCAACGAATGGTGTGAACTACGCCATCCCAAAAGCCCGCGAGCTCTGCGACGCCTTCACCGCCATCCGCCACCATCGCACTCTCTCTACTGCCGGACGCTTGCTCTCCCGCAACTCCGAACGTCACTTGAAATCTCCGCAGGAGATGCAACACCTCTTCGCCGATCTGCCCGAAGCAATCAGCAATACCGTCGAACTCTCGAACCGCCTCGAATTCACGCTCAACGATCTCGGTTACGAATTCCCGCGCTATCCCGTGCCCGAAGGCGAGACCATGAATTCCCTCCTGTACCAAAAAGCCTGGGAAGGTTTTCACACTCGCTACGGTCGGTCCTCTCAGGAAACCCAGGCCAAAGCTCGCCTGCAAATTGGGAAAGAGCTCGCACTCATCGAGAAGTTAAAACTCGCCGGATATTTCCTGATCGTCTGGGATCTGGTTCGCTATTGTCGCGAGCAGAACATCCTCGTTCAGGGACGCGGGTCCGCCGCCAACAGCGCCGTCTGCTACTCGCTCGGCATCACTGCCGTGGACGCCGTCAGCATGGAACTTCTCTTCGAACGTTTTCTTTCCGAAGAGCGCGGGGAGTGGCCCGACATCGATCTCGATCTCCCCAGCGGCGACGAGCGCGAAAAAGTCATTCAGTACGTTTACAGGCGATACGGCGAGCGCGGTGCTGCCATGACGGCCAACGTCATCACGTATCGCAATCGCATGGCCGCCCGCGAAATGGGCAAGGCTCTCGGGTTCGATCCCGAAACGCTCAACAAAATTTCCGCGGCCGTCGCCACCTGGGAATTCCGCGACGAAAACGACGCACTCGACCGCCGTTTCCGCGACGCCGGACTCGACCTCTCCCACCCGCGCCTTCGCAAATATTACGAACTCTGCCTCGCCGTGCAGGACATGCCACGCCATCTCGGCCAGCATTCCGGCGGCATGGTCATCTGCCAGGGACAGCTCGATTCCGTAGTCCCCATCGAGCCCGCCTCTATGCCCGGCCGCGTCGTCGTGCAGTGGGATAAAGAAGATTGCGCCGACATGGGCATCATCAAGGTCGACTTGCTCGGCCTCGGCATGATGGCCGTGCTCAAAGATTCCATCGAACTCATTCGCGATCACTATCAGGAGGAAGTTGATCTCGCGCATCTTCCGCAGGCAGACCCTCAGGTCTACTCCACTTTGCAGCAAGCCGACACTGTGGGGATGTTCCAGGTCGAAAGTCGCGCGCAGATGTCTTGCCTGCCGCGCCTGCGCCCCGTGCGTTTCTACGATGTCGTGGTGCAAGTCGCGATCATCCGTCCGGGCCCGATCGTCGGACAGATGGTGAATCCCTTTTTGCAGCGCCGCCAGGGAAAAGAAGAAGTCACTTATGCACATCCCTCGCTCGAGCCCGTGCTGAAGCGCACGCTGGGCGTCCCGCTTTTTCAGGAACAGCTCTTGCGCATCGCGATGATCGCCGCCAACTTTACCGGAGGCGAAGCCGAAGATCTCCGCCGGGCCATGGGATTCAAGCGCTCGCAAGCTCGCATGAAGGAAATCGAGGCCAAGCTCCGCAGCGGCATGACTGCCAATGGAATCTCGCCGAAAGCGCAGGAAGAAATCATTCTCTCGATCACGTCGTTCGCACTTTATGGATTCCCCGAATCTCACGCCGCCAGCTTCGCCCTGATTGCTTACGCCAGCGCCTATCTGAAGTGCCACTACCTCGCCGCTTTCACCGCCGCGTTACTCAACAACCAGCCGATGGGCTTCTATTCACCGGCGACGATCGTCAAAGACGCCCAGCGCCACGGCCTGAAACTGCTGCCGGTGGACGTGACGAAGTCAGATTGGAATTGCACGCTGGAAACGGTCGCTGGCCGTCAGTCGTTGGTCGTTGGCGAATCGTACTTAGAACGGAAACTAAATTTGGCGGAGAAAAATTTAAAAGATGATATGAATCGTGATTTGCCGTTGGACCAGTTCCGCAAGGGACGTCATTCATTAGCCCAGGACGTAAGTCCTGGGAAAGTGGCAAATACAAAGAACGAGTCCCGCAGGGACGGCACCAATTTCCATACACAAGAATTAGCAGCCAACGACCAACGACCGACGACCAACGCCCCCGCTCTCCGCATGGGCCTCCGCTACGTCCGCGGCCTGCGTGAAGAGGCCGTCCGATCCCTCATCCTCGAACGCGCCATTTCCCCGTTCAAATCGATCCACGACCTCACTCACCGCGTTCCCGAACTCCGTAAACCCGAACTCACTACTCTCGCGGAAATCGGCGCGTTGAATGAAGTGGGCAGTGATCAGCGGTCAGTGGTCAAAGAACTTTGTCATTCCGCCCCCCGATCGAACACAAGGGGCGGAGGAATCTCGGCTTGGCTCGCAACTCGGGACTCGCAACTCGCAACTCCATCGCCGCGACGCCCTTTGGCAGATCGAACGCGCCGTGCGTCCCTCGGGCCCATTACTCGAATCTCAACCTGAGCCGGATGCCCCATCCCCACTCGCTCGCATGAACCACGAAGAGCGGCTTGTCGCCGACTTCCACGGTACTGGACTCACAGTCGGCCCGCATCCTATGGCCTACCGTCGCGCGTGGCTCAATGCCATGGGCATCCGGCGCGCTATCGAGCTGCGCGATCTGCCTACGGGCAAGCGCCTTCGTATCGGCGGGTGCGTCATTACTCGCCAACGACCTGGCACCGCCAAAGGATTCGTGTTTTTAAGTTTGGAAGATGAAACCGGAGTCGCAAACGCCATCATCCGTCCGGATCTGTTTCACCAAAACCGCATGTTGCTGACCAGTGAGCGATTCCTGGCCGTGGAAGGGATCCTGCAAAATCAGGACAACGTTATCAGTGTCCGCGCCGAACGCGTGCAACCACTGTTTGTCACAAAAGCCGAAACCATCTCGCACGACTTTCATTAACAGTAGCTAGTGATCAGTGATTAGCAGAAAGCTCCATCTCTGGCCATTAATTACTAACCACTATTCACTAGCCACTACTTTTCACTTCCCCGTATAGCTCACTCTCCAAATCGATCCCGACCCGTCATCGCTCACCAGCAGCGATCCATCCGGAGCCTCCGTCATTCCCACCGGACGTCCCCAGACCTCCCCATTCGGCAGCACGAAGCCGGTCAGAAAATCTTCGTACTCCCCGGTCGCATGGCCCGTCTGGTGCAGCGGCACACGAATCACTTCATATCCAACTCGCACCGCCTTGTTCCACGATCCATGTTCCGACGCGAAAATGTCGCCTTTGTATTCCGCCGGAAATTTGTCTCCCTGATAGAACGTGAACTCCAGCGACGCATTATGTGGTTGCAGCAGCACATCCGGGACAATTGCCTTGTCCTTCAACTCCGGATGCTTTCCTTTATGCCGCGGATCCTGGTGCGCGCCCATATACCACCACGGCCAGCCGTAGAATCCGCCCTCCTGCACGTGCGTGATGTAATCCGGTACAAGGTTGTCACCGAGCGCATCGCGCTCATTTACCGAACACCACAACTCACCCGTCTGCGGATTCACCTTAATTCCACCGCCAGCATTGCGAATCCCATACGCATAGACTTTCAATTCGCAATTCGCCGGATCGCACCACAAAATATCCGCGCGACCCTTCTCTCCCGGATGCGTATCCGGATCATCCACATTCGATCCCGAGCCCACTGCCACGAACATTTTCTTGCCGTCCTGCGAAAATTCGACCGCGCGTGTATTGTGTCCGCCCGTAGGCAAATCCGCAATGTGCTGCGCAGCTCCGCTCACCTTTAAATCGCCGTTGTGGTACGGAAACCGCAGCAGCTCGTTCTCATCGCCGATATAAATCCATTGCGGATCGGGGCCCGGTGGATAAAACGCGATCCCGTACGGATGTTTCAACCCTTCGGCGAAAACGGCTGTCTGCTCCGGCTTTCCGTCGCCGGTCATGCCGCGAAATACCATAATTTTTCCAGGTTCCATCTCCGCCAGAAAAATGTCACCATTCGGAGCCGTGCGCATCCATCGCGGATTCTCCAATCCAGTCGCGAAGAGCTCGACCTTGAAGCCTGGGAGCGCCACCGGCCACGCGTCGTTCGGCCGTGCCACAACATTCGGTCCGCTACTGGATGACTTGGTGGCAAATGGTTCAGGCAAATCTGCCACTGTAATCTTGCGGACCGTCCCCGGCTTCTCGTAGCGAAAGTCGGTGAACGGCGCTTGTGGCGACGGATCTTTGATCGACGCCGTCATGGCCGAAGCCGCCGCCGGACTCGCTGCTGTCGCCGTCACCTTGCCCGAAGCCATCGCTTCCACATAGCTCACTGCCTGCCAGCGCTTTTCTTCCGGCAGAAATGCCCACGAGGGCATCCCGTTATCCTTGTCGCCCTTGGTGATGAACCAGAAGATTTCTCCTTCAGTCACGCCTTTCAGCTTGCCATCGACCAGCGACGGCACGTTGCCGGTGCCCTGTCCGGCCCTTCCGTGGCACGACAGGCAGTTCCGCGCATATACGGTTTTGCCTGCGTCCACTGCGGCCTGCTGCCCCGCCAAGGGGTTTTTCATCGCTTTCGCCGACGCCGGCGCGTCGTGAAATGGACTATCTGCAGCCTGAACTTTTGGATTGAAAGAGGAGAGAACTGCCAGCACAACTGCAGCGCCAACCGCAGCTTGAGTGAAACGCATAGCCACCCTCACAAGAAGATTTTCCCTGCTTAGATTCCACGGAGAGTCTAAATGATGCGAGGGGAAATTAGCTTTTTCTGCTTTTTACCCTGGTGGTTTGGGGTGGTCCAGACGTCGAATTCAGACCGATTCTCTACTGCCGAAGGGCGGCAATCGCGTTCAGACGTGCTTGGGCTTCCTGAAGATTCGGAGCCAGCACGAGTGTCTTGCGGTACGCTTCGGTCGCTTGAGCAAATTTGTGTTGCTGCTCGAGTGCCGATCCCAAATAAAAGTAGGCCATGGCATCCGGAGCACTCTTCACGGCCTCTTCGAATTGCGCCGTGGCTTCGTCGTATCTTGCCTCTTTTGCAAGTATCCATCCGTAAGCCACGCGGTGTCGTGCTGAACTCGGATCTAAGCGAAGCGATTCCTTGAAATGTGGTTCGGCTTCTGCGAAGGCTCCTTGCTGCATCTCGATCACGGCAAGATTGTTGTGAATCTGCGCCAGCATGTGTTCGTCGCCCGGATATTGCAGAGCCTCCTGGAAATATAGCGTCGCTTCGGCGACTTTATTCTGCTGCAGATCGATCGTGCCCAAGTCATAGAGAGCAGCATCCGTGGGCTGATCCTGCACCGAGCGCGTCAGATGGTCAACGGCCTCACCGACGCGGCCTTGCAAGTATAGCGTCTCGCCCAGCGTGCGTTCCATCAGGCAATTCGATCCAGTGACGGCGATAGAGTGTTCGGAAATGCTGACGCCGTCGTGCCAGTAGGAAATGTCCCGTGTCGTCTTGATGGCCAGAGCCGCGATCACAATTGCGGCAGCCGCAATCAATCCATAGCGCAACTTCGGAACTTGCGCTCCCAGCTCCGCGAGGCCCCAGGTAATCGCAATAAATATTCCCAGCAGAGGCACGTATGTATAGCGGTCAGCGTGCGATAAATCTCCAACGTGAACCAGCCCAATCACCGGGATCAATGTGCCCAGATACCAGAACCAATCCGACTGCAAGATAAGGCCGCTTCTTGATCTGCCAAATCACAAGCACGGTGATCACGCACACGAGGAGCAGAGAGCCGACGACCTGCCAAGCGGACAATCCGAAATATCGAAACGGATAGAAGATCGCCAGCTGATCCGGCCACAGCATCTGTTTCAAGTAAATGCCGTAAGAGAATTCAGCGTTCGCCAGCCTTGAAAGGAACGGAACGACTTTGATCTCACTATCGAGCACCTGCGCCTTCACGGTAAGGACCGAGCTCGCGACGGCCAATAGCAACAGCGGAACTTTCTCCAAACACCGCCAAAAGAAAATCTTCGACGCCGAAGCCGAACCCTCGCCGGCCGTTCCCGGCGCAGAACCAACCGTGAGCCGATTGAGAGGCCAGTAGTCGAGCAGCAGCAACACAAACGGAACTGTCACCAGCATCGGCTTGGCCATCAATCCAAGCGCAAGCAGTAAGGCCACCACCAGATATCGCCCGACCTGAGGCTTGCGCATATACCAGAGATAGGCCAGCAGCGTCAGCAGCAGGAAGAAAGTGGACAGCACATTCTTTCGCTCCGCGATCCACGCGACCGACTCCAGTGCCAGCGGATGCACTGCAAATACCGCAGCAACGAAGGCACTCTTCCACACGGCTCCAGTCGCGCTGCGCAACCAGAGGAACAGCAGGAGCACGTTGAGCACATGAATAATGAGGCTGGTCGCATGATGCCCGTGCGGATTCAGTCCAAACAGGCTGACATCCATCAAGTGGGAGAGCCATGTCACCGGATGCCAGTTGGCCGCCTCCAGCGCCGTGAGCGCCCACCATGCATTGTGCAAACTCAGTCCCTGGCGCACATGCTGGTTCGCCAACACGTAAACATTGTCGTCGACATTAATGAACTGGTACGAGATCACCGGCGCGAATATCGCCAGCGTAACGACAACAAGTAAGATCTCGGCCAGAACGGTCGAGCGATCCAGATTAAATTCTTTCGCCATGGTTCCTGATGAGATTGGGAAAAATCGAAGGCTGCCCTACGAACGAATCGATGATGCGGCAACCCTGGGACGTCACCAATCCAACAACGCACGTTGTCGTTATTGTGGCCGCCGCCGTGTGCAAGAAACAAGTAACAAACGTAACTCGCACGAATTTAGAGGCGGGGTAGGTGAACAAAATGAAGGTACAGCCCTCTCTCCAATGAACAGACTGCTCTAGAGAAGCACGAGCCTACTCGTAGTGCAACACCTCGATCGGATCAAGACGCGACGCGCGCTGCGTTAGAGAAATGATCGCGATGCTTCGCTCGCCTGGTGCGGATGCCGACTTATCGGCCAGCTTTCTTAAAGAGAGGGCAGTATTCGAGAACAACGAGTCGCGAGTCGAGAATCTTCGTATCAACCAGTTCGAGGCCCGTCTGCGGATAGCCCGGATAGATCGGTTCCCTGCCGGCGCTGCCGAGAACCAAAGGGAAGATCATGAGACGCAACCGGTCGACGAGGCCGAGTTGCATCATGCTCTTCACCAGGCTGATGCTGCCGATCGATCGGAGTGGATCTCCAGCTTCTTGCTTAAGCTCGTGAATCTCCTCCGCCAGAGCGCCCTTGAGCAGCCTCGTGTTCTTCCAGACAAGCGGCTCCGTGAGGGTGCGTGAGAAAACCACCTTGGGGAGACCGCTCATTTTGATGCTCAGCTCATCTGTGGCCGATGCCGAAAAACCCGCCAGAGCTACATAGGTGGCTCGGCCCATGATGATGACTTGCGGTTGATTCAGGTGGTCGTCTATCCACGCCCCCAGGTCCTTGCCGAAGTACCCGAAGTAAGCGGCCTGATCCACGCCCGACGCGAAGCCATCAAGTGAGATGAACAGGTCTGCAGTGAGTTCACGCATATGAATCTGCCTATTATCGCCTTTGAGACCACTACGGTCACCTCCCACAGAAATCTGGGAACAGATGGAACGTTCCCGGATTCTCGGAACTGGCGCCTGTTCGTAGCAGACAAGAATCGAGGCCGCTCGATCTGCCCCTGTTTTCAATCGATTGGTTACGGAACCGCCACATTGAAGAGGCCGACGCAGTGAGGAAGCGAAAAGGCGAAATGCGGAATCTTGGTAGCGCTACCGGGAATCGAACCCGGGTTTGAAGATTGAGAATCTTCCGTCCTAACCCCTAGACGATAGCGCCCCGGAGACGAGCTTAAATTATAACAAACGATTTTTCGAATCCCCGAATCGCGCCGGCTCTCCTCCGCCGCAAAATTGCACCAATCTTACGAAGAACAACGCCGTCTTCCCCTGTGTTACCCAGTGCCGTCTGTGGTGAGTGGTTTTTGAAGTCGAACCCCGTTTCATTCCAGGATTTCCGCGCCTTTGTATCTGATTTTTTTATGCAAACTCCATGCATCCACAGGACAAATCGAGCTATAGTTAGGTATCCGCTGATCTACATGGATCGTTAACCGGAAGTTCACGGGGGCGACGTGTATGTTGTTCCTTCATCAACAAATCCAATCATTCCTAAATTTAGGAGTTTGCAAGGAGTACCCGACTATGGCGAAATCGAAATTCCCGAAGAAGGTAAATGCCGATCCGGTCGTAACGCCCGTCGCAGCGGTTTCAACCCCGCTTCCTGCGGTCGAAACCCGCGCATCGGAACTGAAACCAGAACCCCAGCAAAACTTAAGAAAGCCGTCGATCGTTCGCAGCGAGACCCGCGCCAACCTCGTCCCCATTAACGTGGACGAAGAAATCCGCCGCCTCGCCTACTTGCTCTCCGAGCGCCGCGGATTTGAACCCGGCCACGAAACCGAAGACTGGCTGACGGCCGAACACGAGATCCGCCAGCGTTATCATCAACAAAGCGCCTAGGGCGCTTTAAGCACCGCCTGGCGGCCGAGCCCCGGCCGCCGCCTAGAGGCGGAAACGTTTACGCCCCACTCGATTCCCTAGGCTTTTCTTTGACTTTCCAGCAATCGTCTTCTTCTCCAGATTCGCCAGACTTACTCCCTTTAAGTTTGCTTGTATCTGGACTTTCTGAAAAAATACGGTGGGGTTCCACATGGCGCAAATCGGTAGTTTTGCCTTGCTGCTCGCGCTGGCGCTGAGCGTCTATTCCTTTGGCGCAGGGCTTCTGGCTCTTTTGTTTCAGGACAATTCCGACTGGCAATGGATGGGCGAAACCGCTCGCCGCGCCGGAGTCGCCGTCTTTGGAGCCGTCTTCCTCGCCGCGCTCGCCCTCGTCATCTCCGCCTTCCGCGACGATTTCACCATCGCCTACATCTTTCATCACAGCAATCGCGACCTCCCGGCTCCGTACAAGTTCGCTACGCTCTGGTCCGGACAAGAAGGCTCCCTGCTCTTCTGGTCGCTCCTGCTCTCCGGATACGGCTTCGTCCTCCGCCTGCGCTATAAAACCGATCCCCGCCTCTTCGCTTATGCTTCGGTCGTTCTGGCTGGCGTCCAAATTTTCTTTCTTTCACTCGTGAATTTCGCAGCCCAGCCCTTCGGCCTGCTCGATGGTCCAATGCGCGCCGACGGCAGCGGATTGAATCCTCTCTTGCAATATCCCGAGATGGTCATCCATCCGCCCATGCTTTATCTCGGCTACGTCGGATTCACCGTTCCTTTCGCCTTTGCGCTCGGCGCACTGATCATGAAATATCCCGGCGAGAAATGGATTCACATCACTCGCCGTTGGACGATGGTCACCTGGGGATTTCTGACTTGCGGAATTTTCCTCGGAGCCCATTGGGCTTACTCCGTACTCGGATGGGGAGGCTACTGGGGATGGGATCCGGTCGAGAACGCTTCTCTGATGCCCTGGCTGGTCGGCACCGCCTTCCTGCACTCCGTGATGATGCAGGAAAAGCGCGGCATGCTGAAGGTCTGGAACATGTGGCTCGTCTTCGCCACTTTCTGGCTGGCGATCCTTGGCACGTTCCTCACGCGCAGCGGAATTATCAGCTCGGTCCACGCCTTCGCGCAGTCCTCGATCGGAAACTGGTTCGCGTGGTTCCTCGCCATCAGCTTCGCGGTCTTCGTCTTTTTCTTCGTCAAGAATAAAGAGCATCTGCGCAGCGAACACAAACTCGAATCGCTCATCTCGCGCGAATCAAGCTTCCTGTTCAATAACCTGCTTTTCGTTCTGCTCTGCTTCACCGTGCTCTGGGGCACGTGGTTTCCAAAGATCTCCGAGTTGGTGCAGGGCAATAAAGTCACGGTCGGCGCTCCGTTCTATAACCGCGTAGCGATTCCGGTTGCTCTGCTGCTCCTTATTCTGACTGCGGTTGGCCCGCTGCTGGCGTGGCGCAAGACTTCGTTCGAAAGTCTGAAGCGGAATTTCCTGTGGCCCACGATTGGTGCCATAGCCGTCATGGGATTCCTGATGCTCACGCCCGCTTCCTGGGGATCGCCCTTCGGCCTCCGCCCCTGGCAGGACGTCTCTTACTTCTATTCGCTGATGGCGATCGGCCTCTCGGTCTCTGGTCGCGCTCACCATCGCCAGCGAGTACTACCGCGGTGGCAAAGTAATTTCCAGCCACACGGGTCAGGGCATTTTTGCCTCGATGGTCCAGCTCACGCACCGCAACACGCGCCGCTACGGCGGCTACATCGTCCACTTCGGCGTCATTGTCGTCATCATTGGATTCGCCGGCTCGGCTTTCAACCAAGGATCAGGAAGCCGGCAACGGCCTCGCCTACGGCGACAAGATGCACATCGGCAACTACGAACTCGTTTGCCGGTCCTACACGCAAGACGATGGCCCGAACTATGCCAGCGAGTGGGCCATCATGGACGTCTATCAAAACGGCAACAAGGTCGACACGCTTACTCCGGAGCGCCTCTTCTATAAGGCCAGCCGTCAGGCGTCGACCAAGCCGAGCATTCGCTCCACGATGAAAGAGGATCTCTACCTGGTCTACGAAGGCCAGAACGAAAAGGGACAGCCGATCATCAAGGCGCACTTGAATCCGCTGGTGATGTGGATCTGGCTCGGCGTCTGGATCATTCTCGTCGGCACCGTCTTGGCGCTGATCCCGAATGCCCCGGCTCCAGTCCGCGCGCCCGTCCCGGCCCGAATGATCGAGCAGACCCAGCGCCGGTCGCCGGAGACTAGCGATTTTGATTTGAAATGTGGAGCAGCCGCCATCGGCTGTCCGCGGAGCAAGCTCAGCAGATTCGTATCAGGGCACGGCTTCCGCCGTGCCGTCCGAAGTCGAAAAGAAGAGTGCGGCTTTAGCCGCTGAAATACGCGAAATTAGCAGGGAATGGAACTAAAATCCAATTCGATCTCTCGCCGCGCCATCCACTGCGCCATCCTCTCGCTCGCCGTCTTCGCCTTCACCGGCGCCGGAGACCCGGCCACGCGATTCGGAGAACTCGGCCATCAACTGATGTGCATCTGCAGCTGCGGCCAGATCCTTCTCGAATGCAACCACGTCGGCTGCCCCGACTCCGACGGCATGCGCAACGAACTCATGGCCGCCGTGAGCCGCGGCGATAGCGACAGCCTCGTCGAGCAATCGTTCGTGCAAAAATACGGCCCCACCGTTCTCGCCGCACCCACTGGCACCGGCTTTGATCGCACCGCGTGGATCATGCCCTTCGTCGCCCTGTTCGCCGGATTCGGCATCGTCATTCTCGTTATCCGCGCCTGGAAAAATCGACCAACGCCTGCCCTGGCCGATGGCATCCGCCCCGTCCGTGGCGCAGAACTTGAACAATTTCGCGATCAGGCACGCAAGGAGACTGATCTATGAGCTTCGAATGGGCTTGCTGTATTTTGGTCACGCTGGCGTCTCTTCTATATGTCTTCTATATTCCCGGCAAGCTCTATCTCGGGCCTGAGAAGACTCGAGCCTCTTATCTCCGCGAACGCAAAGACGCTGTCTACGAAAATCTGCGCGACCTCAATTTCGAATACAAAGCAGGCAAAATCCCCGACATCGACTATCAATCGATGAAGGCGTCCCTGCAGGACGAAGCCGCCGCACTCCTGGCCGAAATCGCCCGCCTCGAAGCCGCAGCCGCCTCCGCCCCAAGAAAAGCGAGATCATGAACTTGTCCACATCCTCTGTCATCCTGAGCGCAGCGAAGGACCCCGCGCCGTTTCGCAGCTTCATCCGGCCTCGCAAGGAATTCTCTCCACGGATGAAAGCAAGCGCGCTGTGGTGCTTGATCCCCGCGCTCTTGCTGTTGGGATCATTTGCCTCCGCCCAGACCCTCACCGGCACCGTGAAAAACGCCACCACCGGCAAGCCCGGCGCCGGAGACGAAGTCATCCTCATCACACTCGGTCAGGGCATGGAAGAAGCTGGACGCACCAAAGCCGACGCCAAGGGCAACTTCTCGTTCAAGCTCGACGCGGACGGGCCGCACCTCGTTCGCGTGATCCATCAGGAAGTCACGTATCACCGCATGGCTCCTCCGGGAACCACGTCCGTCGAAGTCGAGGTCTACGACGTCGGCAAGAAGATTGAGGGCATCGAAGTCGTCGCCGACATCATGCGCTTCCAGGCTGGACAGGGACAGTTGCAGGTCGAGCGTACTTTCGCCGTGCAAAATGCCTCCAAGCCTCCACGCACGCAAATGAATGAGCACAACCTTGAGTTCTACGTGCCCGACGGAGCCAAAGTCACCGACGGCCAGGCCATGACCGCCGGCGGACAGCCCGTAAACTCCGCTCCGGTTCCAGAAGGTGAGAACGCCAAGAATAAATACGCGTTCCTTTTTCCTCTTCGTCCCGGCGAGACTCGTTTCAGCGTCGTCTACACGCTGCCCTACACCGGAAGCATCAACATCGATCCCAAGAGCGTTTATCCACTCGAGCATTTCGTCGCGATCGCTCCCAAGGCAATGCAGTTTGCTGGCGCGCCCGGCGCGAATTTCCAGGTCGCACCTTATCCCGGACAGCCCGACGCCAACGTAGAAGTCGCGTCCAACACTAAGCTCGGAGCCCCGCTCGCCTTTAAGCTCACAGGCGAAGGCTCTCTCGCTGCGCCTGCCGACGAAAATGGTCAACCAAGCGAGGGCGGATCTCCCGCTGCGCAAAACGAAAATCGTCCTGGCGGAGGTCTCGGACCCCCGATCGATGCTCCCGACCCGCTTCAGAAATATCGTTGGTGGATTCTCGGCGGCTTCGCCGCAGTCCTGATCATCGGAGGAGTCTTCGTGGCCTCGCGTCAGCAAGCCGCAAACCGCGCTGCTCGCGCGTCCGCCACCGGACTTTCCGCGATGGAAGACGACGACTTCCCCGTGCCGGCCGCTCCCGCGAAGCGCGCCATGCGTTCGACTGCGGCCCCAGTTGCAGAAGCTCCCGCAGCCCCGGACCGCCAACCCGTGTCGCGCACTTCGATGTTGCTTGAAGGACTAAAAGACGAACTCTTCGATCTCGAAGTCGAGCACAAACAAGGACGCATCAGCCAGCAGGAATACGAAAAGACCAAGGCGGCCCTGGATCAAACTCTCCAGCGCGCCCTGAAGCGCGAAAGCCAAAAAGCCTAAAAGTGAAAGCAGTGCAGGAGAGGCTGCCCCACCCGTCGCGATTTTCCACGGGTGTGAATTACAAATCCCTCAAGTTAGCACCACACCCCCGGCAAAGCACTTGCTTTTCTACCTGCGAGATCAGACCTTTGAGTGTGACGCAGACCGTGTAGAACCGCTCGTCGTGCTGGCAGGTCAATGAGCGTAACCGCGATTTAACGCCAATAATCGAGGAACCGGTTGTCATTCGATCTTGTTGGGAACATCGGAGGTTGTTATCGGCAAGAAGGAATGCTCACACTCAACATGTGAGTCCATACCCTTTGCCCAAACTTTCGGCCCAGCAAGGCGATCAATTGTATTCTCGACCTCCGTCACGACATCGGGCATTCCCACTCGGGTGCCCCAGTAGTCCGTAACCGACATCGCTTTATCATCAAAGGCAATTGAAGTAGTGTACGCGGGCAGGTCCGTTGCGGTCGCAACGTATCGGCTGAAGAGTCTGAAGTAATCGGCTTTCCTGAACACATCTACCAGTTGATGCACAACTTGCTGCGAGACATTCCCGTAGTAGTCTCCGCAATAATGTACGAAACCGTCCCCATGGTAGTTCACGCTTCCGTTCCCCAAAACTGTGAGGCTGTACGAAGGGCATGTGCCGAAACAGCCTGTTCTCCGTAGGCTCATTCTCAGGGAACCCCACTCTGTGATTTGAGGAAAGTCGATGTGTTCGGCAGGTCGCCTTTCTGGGCCATCGGTAGGTCTGTCACCCACCCTCAGGGGGATACGACAGGCCGAAGTCGCCTCTGCAACATCGAAATGGGGCAGTACAGTCGTGAAAAATCCAGGGTGAGTGACCGAGACAGCATACCTGCCCGTCCGCAACTTCTGAGTCGCAACGCCGTCCGGTCCGGTGCGCGCACCGGTCGTGCCAGACTGCCCTTTGAACACCACTTCCACATTTGGGATGACGGCTCCCATCTCATCGACGACCGTGCATTTGACCTCGAATGATGGTGCTTGAGCATAGCTAGCCAGATTCATCCCGAGAGCAACAGCCACTATGGCCACAAGTCGGACAAAGGCACGCCTTTGCGTCAGGCGCGGTTCCGCCTGATCAGTGAGTTCTTGTACAAATTCACCGTCGTGAGGATTCATCCCAGCACTGTACGCCGATTGCGGACCTGCTCGGTATGGCTAACTGTTTAAATCGGGCGATTTCATAAGTGAGCCCAAGGGAAACTGTTTTACCCACGGCAGATGAGTGATATGGATCTTTCGCTAACGACCTGCGACTGGAGATAGTACGCCCGGGCCATATACTAGGCGCTTGTGAACCTGCATCCACAGGCTGTCAGGCTGGTCCTCGATCAGGGGCTCCCGGTCGCGGTCGATGTCGTCACCGGGAGCATGACGCCCACGATCGAACCGGGGACAAGGGTGACGATCGAGCCGATCGCCGAAGACCTGCACCCAGGCGACATCGTCCTGATCTTGAGCTCCAACGAAGCCGAGTTGGTGCTCCATCGAGTGATCCGCCTCTTCGCGGAGGGAGGCCAGCATTTCGTCATTCACCAAGGGGACGCGCAAAGCTCTGCCTTCGGCAGCTGCCTGCGCGAGGCGGTCTTAGGGCGGGCGGTTGGATTTCCGCTGACGCCGGCGCGTGCGCTACCGACGCTGGAGGTGCTCGACCCGGCGGCGCGCAGACGGTTCCAGCGACGGAGGCGCGTCTCACTGCTCTACTCCCTCGGCCGCAGAACGATGTTCCGGTTGCGGGTCATCGATCCCGCCCTGGCCCGCCGCCTGGTGCGCATGTACCGGGAACTGGCCAGCAAGGTGATCGGATAACCTTCGTCGTCTCTCTATCTCCGCGGAGATTGCGGAGCGGAGTCAGCTGCGGTAACCAGGAGCTTCACGTGTGACTCCAGTCCTTGACGTCCACAGGTCCTTCGCCGATGATGACTGTCTAGGCATTCGGACTGACTCCGCTAAGTCCTTATTCCGGAATATTTTGCCCGTAACTCATTGAGCGCCATAGATTTTTTAGCATTTTGACGCTAACTCGATGATTCCAATAGACCCAGGGGGAGGGGGGTACCCGCCTTCGACCCGGGTTTTCCCAAAATGGAACCTGCATCAACCCCGCTCACGTAACATCCAATGGAGCAGTTCCACAAAAATTATGGGAAACACATTCAAGACCACGTTCCTGCTGACCGCCCTCACGCTGCTCCTGATGTTCATCGGACGCTACTTCGGCGGACAGAATGGAATGTATCCTGGCGCTGGCCTTCGCCGCCGTCATGAACTTCGTCTCGTACTTCTATTCCGACAAGATTGCGCTGGCTATGTATCACGCTCAGCCCGTCACGCGCGAGCAACTTCCGCGCGCCTACGCAGCCGTCGAGCGCCTCACGCAGAAAATCGGCATTCCGATGCCGAAGATCTACGTGATCCCCACGGAGTCTCCCAACGCCTTCGCCACCGGACGAAATCCGAGCCACGCCTCCGTCGCCGTGACTCACGGCATTCTGGGGTTACTGACTGACGAAGAACTCGAAGGCGTCCTCGCCCACGAACTGGGCCACGTCAGCAATCGGGACATTTTGATCAGCTCCGTCGCGGCCACGATTGCTGGGGCAATCACCATGGTCGCCGCAGGCTTCGGTATGCTTTTTCGGCGGTCGGTGGCAGCCGGGATCGACCGCGGAGGCGGAGGACTTGGCGGCACTCTTCATGCTCATCCTCGCTCCGATCGCTGCTATGCTGATTCAGCTCGCCGTTTCGCGCTCGCGCGAATATCAGGCCGACGCCACCGGCGCGCATTTCACCGGCAATCCCTACGCGCTGGCCAGCGCGCTGCAAAAGCTCGACGCCTACTCGCGCCGCGTTCCCATGCAGGCCAGCCCGTCGACCGCACACCTGTTCATCATTCAGCCGCTGCTGGGAGTGAACTTCGGAAACCTGTTCTCGACGCATCCGCCCATCGCCAAGCGCATCGAGCGCCTGACCGGAAGACCGCGCGGAGTTTATGCAGTAAGCGCTGAGAGCTCATCAGTCCAGAACCAGGCGCTAAGTGTTATCGTCAGTTGCGTTCTAAGACAGGGTCGCGGCGATCTAAGAGCGGTCTAGTCTGAGATGAAGCTGACGGCCGCTCACGGCTCACAGCTGGTCGCCATGACGTAGGTAACTCCGTCCCTCACGACGCCCGATAGTAGAATCCAAAGAATGTCGCCCGAGACTGCCATCGCCGTTTCTCACAAAGCCGCTGAACTCGAAAAGGCTCTGCGCCGCGTGATTCGCGGCAAGGACGACGTCGTGCGCCTCGCGCTGGTCAGCATCTTCGCCCGCGGACACCTGCTCATCGAAGGCGTTCCCGGAGTCGGCAAGACCACGCTCGGACAGGCCCTCGCCCGCGCCATCGATTGCACCTTCCAGCGCGTGCAGTTCACCAGCGACATGCTGCCGTCCGATGTGGTCGGCATATCCATCTATTCCGCGGCCGAGCAGCGATTTCGAATTCAAGCGCGGTCCGGTTTTTACCAACGTTCTGCTGGCCGACGAAATCAACCGCACCACGCCCAAGACGCAATCTGCGCTGCTCGAGGCCATGAACGAAGGCGCAGGTCACGGTCGACGCGCACTCCTACGAATTGCCGCAGCCGTTTCTGGTGATCGCGACGCAGAATCCCGTCGAACATCACGGAACGTACCCGCTGCCCGAGTCGCAACTCGACCGCTTTCTGATGCGCGTGCGCATGGGATATCCCGACGCCCAGGCCGAGCGCCAGATCCTGCGCTCCGAAGCGGGCGTGTCGCACCTCAACGATCTTCATCCCGTGCTCACTGGCGCGGACGTGCTCGAGATGCAGCAAGCGGTCAAGAAGATCCGCGTCGACGATTCGCTCGTGAGCTATGCGCTCGAAATTGTTCGCCGCACGCGCGAGTCGGAATTCCTCTCGCTGGGCGTTTCGCCCCGCGGATCGCAAGCGCTCTATCGCGCCGCGCAAGCCATGGCCTTCCTCGAAGGCCGCACCTTCTGCACTCCCGAAGATTTCAAGCCGCTGGTCGTGCCCGTCTTCGCTCACCGCATCGTCGTGAACGGACATGTACGCCTCGACGCTGAAAAAGTCCGAGCAATCCGATCAGGTGCTGAAAGAGATCATCGAGAGCGTTCCGGTTCCGGTGTAGAAGTCCGCTGATCAGTGACAAATTGTCCGTCTTCTGTGTTCCTCTGTGTCCTCTGTGGTGAAGTCTCTTCGTTCTTCCGTCATGCGAAGGCTATAATTCTCCCGTCATGTCCTTCCTGCGCTTCCTCATGTTTCTATCGCTCGTAGTCTGGATTGGCGGAATTATTTTCTTCGCCATCATGTGCTCCCACGGCGTTTCACTTGCTGCCGAACACGCATCTCGCCGGAACTCGGTCGGCAATCTGCTCGCCAAGCTGCACTGGATCGCCATCGTCTCCGGGATCGTCTATCTTGCTCAGTTCCCTGCTCTACAGCCGCGATGACCGACGGCACGGCGCATGTATTCGCGATGCGCCACGTGCTCATCTGCCTGATGCTGGCGCTGACGCTGGTCTCGCAGTTCTGGATCACGCCGCGCATGGATTCGCTTGCGCGCGCAGGTCGTGACTTTTGACAGCTCCACTCTCGGATATCCGGCGCGCGTGCAGTTCGACGCACTGCACGTCTGGTCGACGCGCGTGGAAGTGAGCGTGCTGCTGTTGGGATTGCTGGTGGTTTATCTGACGGCCAGCGCATTCAGTCAGCGCTGACGACTTCAGGCAGGCTTCGGCGCTTTACGAAGAGTGCGTCCGCTGAGAGCTTTGTAGCGAAAGCAGTCCACAGCGTGGTCGTTCACCATTCCCAATCGCCTGCATGAAGGCGTAGCAGATGGTCGATCCGACGAAGTTGAAGCCGCGGCGTTTCAAGTCTTTGCTCATCGCGTCGGACTCGGCCGTTCGCGCGGGAACTTGCTTGAACGATTTCGGCGAGTTGATTCGCGGCTTGCCGTCCGACGAATTGCCAGATGTAGCGGTCGAAGCTGCCGAACTCCTGCTGCACGCGGAGAAACGCCTTCGCATTTTCGACGGAGGAAGCGATCTTCAGCCTGTTGCGAACGATTCCCGGATCCGCCAGGAGCTGTTTGGATCTTGCGGCGTCGTACTGCGCGACGCGTTCGGGATCGAAGCCGTCGAAGGCGAGACGGTAATTGTCGCGCTTGTTCAGAATCGTGGTCCAGCTCAGGCCTGCCTGCGCGCCTTCGAGAATCAGGAATTCGAAGAGCGCGCGGTCGTCGTGCACCGGCACGCCCCACTCTTCATCGTGATAGCGAATCGATAGTTCGTCGCGTCGCCCAGGCACAACGAATCAGCTGGTTTCTTCTTGATTTGCTATTCGTGCCAATTTCAGATTCCGCCACCACAAAAGGCAATTCTCACCACAGAGGGCACAGGGTTTCACAGAGGAACCTTCCCTGATTCAACTATTCCAGCGATTTCGGGTCAGACTTGTTCACCGGCGACTTCGTGTCGAGCAGGGAGACAAGCTCGCTCGCGCAGGCAGGAATTCCGACTTTGCCTTCGCGAATAATTTCCTTGGCGCTCAAGTTTCTCTCCGTAGAGTTTTTCGTTGGCGCTGCCGTCGGAGCGCAGGGTCGAGCCCTCCAAGAGAAACTCCCGCAAACAGGCCTTTGTTGCGCGAGTAGGAAAGGATCTCGGCGTCCATCACGATGTCGGTGGCGCCCTCGGCCGTTCTGCCTTTGGGACCAGCTGCCGCGGAGGCGTCCGCGCCCAGCTTCACTTTGCTGTAGAGCAACGATTCGGCTCCTTTGGGGTTCATGACCAGCAGAACGAAATCAGTGGCCTGGCCGCCCAATCTGAAATCCGATGCTGACGCCTTCCAGCGCGTACAGCGCGGGAGCGCCCCATTTTCCTTTGTAGTGCTGGCCGCTGCGGCAAACCATCACGCCGCGGCCGTAGCTGCCGCCAATGCCGAACGCGCCCTTCTTCACGGAGGGCAGAACGATGACGCACTCGGCTTTGTCGAGCAGATCCTGGGGAATGTCGTCGGGAATATTGAGGATTTCTTTCAGAACGATGCCCGCATCTTTCACGCGATCTTCTTCGCGCTCGTCGTCGGCGCCGAAGGCCGCCAAGGCGGACATGAGTACGATCACAAGACACACAATGACGTTTCTTCATCACAAAGCCTCCGGAAAAGATTTTAAAGAAAAAGGTTGAACTTCGCGCCAATATATTAGGACGGTATCCGACTGGCCAACGGCCATACAGCGATGATGCCTCAGGGACAGTGCAAGTCGTTTCGTTCGTAGGGCTTTGTGCCATGACCAAACGTGTGCTCCTTTTGTAACTTGGCACACTGGCGGCAGCGCTCCTAAAGTCAATCCAGAGCGAGTTCCGGCATTGCGCCGATTTCGGCATGTGGCGTGCATCTAATACCTTGGAAGTGTCCGGAAGTGCGGTTTAGAGTGAAAAAATTGGATCCAGCGGGCATGAAGTACACGAACTGGATTTTTCGGATATCGGCGCTTTTCCTGGCAACCTTGCTGGGAACCGGCGCAGGTGCGGGCGCAGTCGGCCTATGTGTCTGGCGCGCCCAGCCTGACGGCTGCCAGTGCGTCCACTTCTGAGGACGATGCCGACGAACCGCAGAACGCGATCGTCACGCTGCATGCCCGGGTGAATGAAGTCAACGTCCTCTTCATCGCGACCGACAAGCATGGCAAGTTCGTGCGCGATCTGAACCAGAGCGATTTCAATATTCTCGACGATCACAAGCCACCGCAGGCGATTTTGAATTTCCGGCGCGAAACCGATCTTCCTCTTCATATTGGATTGCTGGTGGATGTGAGCGGATCGGTCGACAGCCGCTTCGATTTCGAGCAGGAAGCTGCCACCAGTTTCATGCAGCACACGCTGCGCGCCAGCTTCGACAAAGCTTTCGTGATGGGCTTCAACAGTCACACAGCAGATGGCGCAGGACTTCACCGATAACGTTTCGCTTCTGCCAGCCGGAGTTCACAAGCTGCAGGACGGCGGCGGAACGGCGCTGTATGACGCAGTCTATCGCGCCTGCAAAGATAAATTCCTGAAAGATCGGTCCGGACCATCCGGTGCGCAAGGCGATCATCATCGTCAGCGACGGCGAAGATAATCAGAGCGAAATCTCAAAGGCGCAGGCGATCGAGATGGCGCAACGGGCAGAAGTCATCATCTACGCGATCTCGACCGACGATAGCGGCCTGGTGATGCGCGGCGACAAAGTTCTGCGAACAACTCGCTGAAGCGACTGGCGGGCGCGCGTTCTTCCCCTTCAAGATGAAGGACATTACGCACTCCTACGCGGCGATTGAAGACGAGCTTGCGCAGCCAGTATGTGGTTTCTTACAAGCCCGCGGATTTCGACGCCGACGGGCGTTATCGTTCGATTGAGATATCCTCGCTGAAGAAGGACCTGCAGGTCCGGGCGCGCAAGGGATATTTCGCGCCGCAGCAGTAGGAGCAGCCAGTTCTCAGTTCTCAGGTTCCCGTCTTCAGTTCTCGCTTTCCTTCCCACTTATTGCAGAATGCAAATTTCTTCCTGTCCCGCTCGTTTGCGAGTGTGTCCTGCGTGTGGTAACGTCCATTGATTTCGAGTTAATCAAAATGGTGAGAGGAGGCGCATGACTGGAATCATCTTTCTAGTCATTCTGGTTGTCATCGCCGTTGTGCTGATCAGCATGTACAACAGACTGGTGCAGCTGCGCGTGCGCTGCGACTCGGCCTGGTCCGATATCGATGTGCAGCTCAAGCGGCGGCACGATCTGATTCCGAACCTGGTGGAGACGGTCAAGGGATACGCCGCACACGAAAAAGGGACATTCGAAAACATCGCCAAGTTCCGGTCG
Source organism: uncultured Acidobacteriota bacterium (assembly GCA_963793945.1). Classification (GTDB taxonomy): domain Bacteria; phylum Acidobacteriota; class Terriglobia; order Terriglobales; family Acidobacteriaceae; genus Sulfotelmatobacter. Next base: position 48,895 of record CAWCCE010000023.1, read on the forward strand.
CAGGCGATGCAGGCCACGGGTCCAGCTGACAAAGCTGTGGCTGAGAATCAACTGACCGGGGCACTGAAAAGCCTGTTTGCGGTTGCGGAAAATTATCCCGAGCTCAAGGCTTCGGAGCAATTCACGCAACTTCAAGGATCGCTGAGCCAGACGGAAGATGCGATTCAGAACGCGCGGCGTTATTACAACGCGGTGGTGCGCGACCTGAATACGAAGATTCAGTCGTTCCCGACGAATATTCTGGCCGGGCATGTTCGGGTTCGCGCAGCGCCAATTCTTCGAAACTACCGATGCCGACCGCGAGCCGGTGCAGGTGAAGTTCTAGCGATTGAGGAAACTTGGCGATTAGGTCACACAGCAATTTGAAGATCGTAAGGAAACTCGGCGTCCTCGCCATTCTCCTCGGCGTCCTCACGAGCGTGGCCGCTGCAAAATCGTGGAGGGTCTCCGATTTTCAGGACACCATCGATGTCAGCAAAGATGGCAGCGCGGTGGTTACGGAGCGTATTTCCCTGGTCTTCGTCGGCGAGTGGCATGGGATTCATCGCACGATTCCGATTGAATATCCCGGGCCGAGCGGCACGAATTATGAACTTTTCCTCGACGTCAAAAGCGTGACCGACGGCTCAGGTGGGAAGCTGAAGTTCGAGTCCTCCATGACCAACCGGTCGCGCGATCTGAAGATTTATATTCCGGACGCAGTCGACGCCACGCGCACGGTCGAGATCACCTATAGCGTGCGAAACGGGACGCGCTTCTTCAAAGATTACGACGAGTTTTATTGGAACGTGACCGGTAACGATTGGCCTGTGCCGATCGATCACGCATCGGCGACGGTGCGCTTTCCGGAATCTGCCGCAGGATCGTTGCGGGCGCAGGCGTTCACGGGCGTCTATGGCTCGACGCAGCACGATGCTACGGCGAATGTCGACGGGGCCAAGGCACAGTTCGAGACAAACAACCAGTTGCCCATGCGCGGCGGGATGACGATCGATGTCTATATCCCACAAGGAATCTTGAGCGAGCCCAGCGCGCTCACGAAATTCTTCTGGTTCATTGGCGGGAACCCGATTGTTTTCTTTCCGGTGGTCGTGTTCGCGGCGATGTTCCTGCTCTGGTGGTACAAGGGCCGCGATCCGAATCCGGGGATGTCGGTCGCTCCGATGTATGAACCGCCGGCAGGAATTTCTCCCGCGGAGGCGGGCACGTTGCTTGATGACAGGATTCATCCGCGCGACATCACTTCGACGGTAGTTGACCTAGCGGTGCGCGGGTATATCAAAATTGAAGAGACTGCGGAGAAAGTGCTGTTGTTCACGCACAAGGATTACATCTTTCATCTGCTGAAGCCGCGGGAGCAATGGGGCGCGGACCTGGCTCCGCACGAGCGCGTCATGCTCGAGAATGTTTTTGCGGGCGGCGACGAAACTCGGTTGTCGAGCCTGAAGAACCGCTTTTACACGGCCGTACCGGTGATTCGGGAAGACATCATGTCGGCGTTAAAGACGAAGGGTATCTATCTGCTCGATCCGGAATCGGCCAATGGATACAGCGTTGGAGCAGCGGTTGCCATCATCGTTCCATTTGCGATTTTCCAGTACATGGGATGGGCGAATTTTTTCAATTCACCTTCGCTGCTGATTGTCTGCGGCGCTATTTCCGTGGTGATCTGGTGGCTCTTTGCGCGCGTGATGACGGCGAAGACCATAAAGGGAGCGCGTGCACGGATCGCAGTGCTCGGCTTCCAGGAATTCATGAACCGCGTAGACGCCGATCGACTCAAGCTGATGCCGCCCACGACATTCGAGAAATATCTCGCCTTCGCGATGGCGCTGGGCGTGGAGCATCACTGGGCTCAGGCGTTTGCCGGCATCATCAAAGATCCGCCGAATTGGTACGTCGGCCCCGGTGGCGTTTACGGCGCGGGCTTCAATCCGATCTTCTTTTCGAGTTCCATGCACAGCATGGCGACGGATATGCACCAGGTGTTCGTCTCGGCTCCGCGCGCCAGTTCCGGAGGCTCCGGCTTTGGTGGCGGCGGGGGCGGTGGCGGAGGCTTTTCGGGCGGCGGATTCGGGGGCGGGGGCGGCAGCGCCTTCTGAAGGCTTCGGTTCAGCTTCTACTTTGATCGCTCGAGCTGGTCACTTACAAAAAAATGAGGCCGCGATTGCTCGCGGCCTTTGTTTTAGTGGGTGAGTAGAGTTTATTGTTCTCCGCCGGTGACGTTGCTGCCCCACAGGACGTTGCTTCCCCACAGGACATTCGAGCCCCAGAGCACGTTGCTGCCCCACAACACGTTGGAGCCCCAGAGAACGTTCGATCCCCAGACTTCGTCGGAGCTACCCCAGAGCGCATTGCCCTGCATCGCAGACGGATTGCCGACGAGGAACTGAGATGATCCCCATACCGCGGCGTTCGACCAGGTGGAAGAAGTGTTCCAAACAGCGGTCGAGCTGTCGTTGAGGTAGACAAGGCCATTGCTCGTGTTGAACGAGGCCACGGGAGACATCGCTGTTCCCTTTGCGACATCCGTACTGTTGATCGCGGCTTCGACGTCGACATAACCTGCACCAACCGTGAAGACGTCATCCTGGTCGGTGTAAGTGATGCCGCTGGTCGGATCGGTCGTGCTGCTGTAGGCAGGCAGCGACTTCCATGCCGTCTTCATCAGGCGAGCTTTGACTTGGTCTGGAGTCAGGTTCGGGCTCTCCTGAAGCAGATCCGCGACAACCCCGCTGACCACGCCGGTCGCCATACTGGTACCGCTCAGAGTGAAGTAGCTGGAAGACGGAGCGCTGTTGCCATTGTTCACGTAAAAGCTGTTGGGTACTCGGTTCGCCGGATTCTGCTGATATAGAGTTGAATTCGGAGCTTCCAGCGAGACCAACAAATTGCCCGGAGCGACGATATCAGGCTTGGCCACGGCATCGATCGCCGTCGGGCCCTTCGAACTGTAGCTGGCCATCTGGTCGTCGACGCGCGTCGGCGTTCCCATCGTCTTCATCGCACCCACGGTCAGCACGTAGGGATCATTGCCCGGCGAAGTAACTGTGCCGTATCCGTTGGTCGGCTGGTAGCGGCCGTTGTTGCCTGCGGCGACAACGACGACGATTCCCTTCTTCCAAGCGGCTTCCACCGCCTGGCAGAGAGGATCGAGCGTATAGGTTTCGTAAACGGCGCGTCCCAACGAAAGATTAATAACGCGAATGTTGAATAGCGGCTTCAGCGTGATCGCCGTATTGATAGCCTGAATCACGGCGCTGTCGGTACCGGAGCCGTTCTGGTCGAGAACGCGCAGGTTGATGATGGTCGCCTGCGGGGCGATGCCTTCAAACGTACGCGAGTACTTCGGTCCCGTTGAGCTTGCGCCGTTGCCTGCGATTAAACCGGCGACGTGAGTGCCGTGTCCAAACTGATCGTTCGCGCTGGCGTTGCCTTGCACGAAGCTCTGGTTCCAAACCACTCGCGACAATCCGAGAAATCCGCCATTCAAGTCGGGATGGCTGCTGACGCCGCTATCGATCAGCGCGACACCGATTCCGGCGCCGGTATAGCCCGACTGCCACGCCGCGAAAGCGTTGACGGCAGGAGCGGCATTGCTGAGCGTTGGAGCCAGCGGACGATCAAGGCTGACGTACTTCACGTTCGACTGATTCGCCAGCGAAAGAACGCCTGAGAGTGGAAGGTCCGCTACAACGGCGTTCACGAGCGGCAAAGCATTCAGAATCGAGCCGAGCGTCGAAAGAAGTTGAAGATCCAGCAACCCTGGGGAGCTGTTGTATTGCACGACGACCCTAACGTTCGAAGCGGTCGACTGTTGTAAGTCAGGAGACACTTTGCTGGACTGGGCGGCGCTAGCCACGGTCAAAGTGCCCATCAAAATAAGAACCACTAGCCTTTTCATTCTTCCCCCGTTCGGTCGCCCCACAAGTGCGTAACGCACCCCGAGTAACTCTTGTATGTGCAGGTAGGAGTCCAAAAAGCGACAGTTACCTCCTTGCATATCAATGACTTAGAAAACGGTGTTGCGAAATTGAACGGCCAAGTTGTCCCACTGCCCCAATGGCGGGACAAACTGTCTCAGGGAATTACCGTATTGGAAGCTCGAGGTGGTCAGTGATCGGTGCCCAACAGTTTGATTCTCTTCAGGAGGAAACCAAGGTAATCAGGCAGTTTCGTTTTGGGCGGACATGCGGCCGCAAATCGTTGAGAATTTAAGCGCTTCCATGTCGTGGATTCGTTCCATTGGTGCGCGAATGTTCATCGCCGGGATGGCCCTGGCGGGAAGCGTCGTGCTTGCTTTCGCCTTCTCTCACTGGCAAACCAACGATCTCGTGAAGTTCGTCTGCTACCTGATCGCGGCTCTGCTGGCGTCGTCGTTGAAGGTCAGTCTGCCTGGCATTGAAGGAACGTTGTCGGTGAACTTCCTGTTCACCCTGCTGGGGATTCTTGAACTGAGTTTGCCCGAGACGCTGACTCTAGGACTGGCAAGCACCCTGGCACAGTTTTACTGGAAGCCCGCGCGTCGGGTGAAGCCAGTTCAACTCATCTTCAATCTTTCGCAGGTCACGGTGTCGAGCGCAATCGCCTACGGCGCATATAAGCTTGTCGTCTTACATGTTCTGCATGCGCCCGGACCGCTGGCTCTTCTGGTCGCGGCCGTTACACATTTCGGCTGCAACACGCTGGCGATGTCCACGATCATCGGCCTGACAGAAGAGAAGTCCATTCGAAAAGTCTGGGGAGGCAGTCATCTCTGGTTGTTCCCGTACTACATGGTGGGAGCGGCGATGGCGGGACTGGTCCACTTTTTGAATGCTCACATCGGATGGCAGTCGTCGTTGCTCGTATTGCCCCCGATTTACTTGATGTACCGCTCCTATCGTCTTTATCTCGGCAAATTGGAGACTGAGAAACTGCATGCCGAGAAGGTTTCGAGCCTGCATTTGCGAACGATTGAAGCCCTGGCTCTCGCCATTGAAGCCAAAGACGAAACGACTGGCGAACATCTGCAGCGCGTGCGCGTCTACGCCATGGAACTCGCGAAAGAACTGGGCCTGAGCGAAGACGAGACTGAGGCGCTGCGCGCGGCATCGGTGTTGCACGACATCGGGAAACTGGCAGTTCCGGAGCACATCATTTCGAAACCCGGCAAGCTGACGCCGGAAGAATTCGAGAAGATGAAGATCCATCCCATCGTCGGGGCGGAAATTCTGGAGCAGGTGGATTTCCCGTATCCCGTCGTGCCGATCGTTCGTGCCCATCACGAGAAATGGGATGGCAGCGGCTATCCATACGGACTCTCAGGCGACGCGATTCCGATCGGAGCACGCATCCTGGCCGCGGTCGATTGCCTCGATGCACTCGCTTCCGATCGGCAGTACCGCAAAGCTCTGCCCCTCGATGAAGCCATGGCCAAGGTCGTCGCAGATTCCGGCAAGAGCTTCGATCCGAAAGTAGTGGCGATTCTGCGACGCCGTTACATCGAGCTGGAGAAATTGGCAACGGAGCAGCCGTTGCAAGCTCCGCCGAAGCTATCGACGGATATCAAAGTTGAAAGAGGCTCAGCTCCGGCGGCGGGATTCGCTGAATCTGCCGGCGCTGTCATTTCGGAAAAACCGGCCGACGCCGCGACCACAGCTTCATCGGCACGACGCGAGAGCCGCGAGATCATTGAATTGAGCCGAACGCTGGGTAGGGCCTTGCGAGCGGAAGATATTTTCTGCCTGATGTCGATCCGGCTGAAACGACTTGTGCCGTATGACTCGATGGCCGTCTATTGTCCCAGCGATGATGTGCTGGTACCTGCCTTTGTCAGTGGAGAGAATTTCCGGCTGTTCTCGTCGCTGAGAATTCCATTGGGAGAGGGATTGTCCGGGTGGGTAGCGCAAAATCACAAGGCGATTCTGAACGGAAATCCGACGGTGGAACCGGGATACCTAAATGATCCCACAATGTACAGCACATTGCGCGCGGCCCTCGCCGTGCCGATCGAAGGAGAGACTGGAGTTGTTGCCGTACTGGCGTTGTACCGCGCCGGCCAGGACACATTCATGGATGGCGATCTGCACACGATCGAAACAATCGCCGCCGAACTTGGACCGGTAATCGAGAAAGCGCAGAATGGGAAGGCAGCGCACGCAGTCGCGACCCGCTAACCGCGAAACCTAAGTTCTCTCCTCAACGAACACTGACCTGCACTCCGGGCAACTCATTTCCTTCTCTTTGCCCATCGCCTCCAGAGCTTCATCGCGGCTACTCGACATGCGATCGAACCACTCCAGCCCGGGAAGCTTGGCGATCGTCGTATCGATGCGGCGCGCAATTTCCGCGCCCTCCGGATTGCCAAGGATAAAGGACAGAATCCAGCTCACTTCACTGTCTGATTTCACGCCGCCGCCGACGGGCAACCAGAAATGGCGGATGACAAAGTTCGTGAGTCGCTGTGCGTTGCGCGCCCGTAATTCGAGCCGCGCCTTGTTGTAATAAAAGGAAAAGTGTCGGCGCTCGTCTTTAGCGAGACGGCGCACGATCTCGGCCAGAACCGGATTCTGCGTGCGCTGCGCCATCACACCATAACCTTCCAGTGTCGAGAGCTCCGAGATTGCGCCGTACGTAAGATAAGCGCCGTGAAAATGGCGCGAGAAGCGGCACAGAATCGATGATCCCAGCTCTTTCAGCCACTCCGTGAACGAGCTCGCCTGCTGAACTTCCAACATTCGTGTAGCCGATACGGGCGCACCAATCGCATCCAGAAATTGGCGGATCGTGCGGCCATGAAAGAATTCTTCATATGCCCAACAACTCAGAAAGCTCGTGGTTTGCGGATCCTCAATCGCGCAGGTATTCAGAATCGCGCGCAGATAAACAACCGTATGTGATTCGATATCGCACATATACGTCAGCGCACGAACCTCACCGTCGGAGACGGGATAACGAGCCGCCTGCGATAAATCAATGTCGCTGATGTCGACTTTCCTGGAGTTGCGGAGATACTTCTCGACGTCAAATTCGAGTGCAGGTTGTACGGTTTCGTGCATGGCGGAGATCCTTGCTCACCCGAAGTACGGCAAAGCAGGAAAAATGGATTGCTAGCGCCCAGAAGAACAACTCGATAGACGCCCACCATTACGAGTTACGCAACCAGGGGATTACTCCATCTCGAAGCTCAGGTAGCTGAGGCCGTCCGAGCGCTCGACCTGGAGTACGACCGCATCTCCGGTCTTCAATTGATTCACCGCCGTACGTAAGGTTTCCATGGTGTCGATCGGAGTGAGGTTGAGCTGGTGGATTACATCTCCGGCTTGAAGACCGGTGTCGGGAGTGATGAGGTCCACGGCTCGGCCCACGACGACAACACCCGAGTCGATTCTCAGTCCGAGACGGGATTTGAGATCGCTGGTCAGATCGATGGCGAGAACTCCGAGTCGCGAGATCAAACTGTTCCCTGTATTGATCGCATCGAGCAACTCGTCCATGTGATCGCGATGCTCGATCGCGGGCACGTACAAAGTCTTCCTTTCCGTGCCGCGCAGAATTTCCAGCTTCACTGCCTGGTCGAGGCGATGCAGATACAAAGCCGCCGAGAGCGAGGGCAGCGTTTCGATGCGGCGATCGTCGGCAGAAAGAATGATGTCTTGAATCTGCAAGCCAGCCGACGCTGCTGGACCATCAGGCTTGACATCCACAACCAGGACTCCCCATCGCTGCGGAAGGTGCAGGCCTTCGGCGAGATCCGGAGTTATTTCTTGCGCGACAGCGCCAATCTCGACGCGATGCACGTGTCCGTGCCTGCGCAAGCTGTGATAGACAAACTCGACCACCCGTGCCGGTATGGCAAAACCCAAGCCTTCGCTTCCTCCGCCCTGCGACAGGATGAACGTGTTAATGCCGACAACCGTGCCGTTCATGTCTACAAGCGGACCGCCGCTATTACCCGGGTTGATGGGCGCGTCAGTCTGAAGATAGGTAATCGGCTTGGTCGGATCCGGCTGGCGGGCCAGCGCGCTCAGCACACCCATGGTGACCGAGTTCTGCAAGCCTTCGGGGCTGCCGATCGCGAATACGAGTTGTCCAACGCGCGGCCGTTGGTCGCTTACCAGCGAGAGAGTAGGCAAATCCGTCTCATCCACCTTCAGCAGCGCGAGATCGGTTTCCTTGTGCAAGCCCAATAGTCGAGCCTCGAGGATGCGACGTTTCCCGACCGGCACTTGCCCAGTATCTCCTCCGGCCAGAGGCAGCGCGACTCGTATGCGTTGCGCGCCTTCAACCACATGAGCGTTGGTCATAATGTAGCCGTTGGAGTCGACGATGACTCCCGATCCCACGGCGTGCTGCCGGACGATGAACGCGGTCTGAGATCGGTCCTCTTCCTCTTTGAGCGGGCCGTATCCGGTAACGAGAATCTGCACCACAGCGGGAGATACTTTGGCGGCCAGGCTCTCAAGCGCGCCATTAAGCTGGGCCAGGACGGCGCGGTCAGGGGAAACGGTAGTAGTCGTTCCCTGATTCCCCGCCTGCGGTGGAGCGCCCGGGACGGCGGTATTAGTCTGGGCAGTCTTCTTAGTCGGCGAGGACTGAGTCTGCGCCCCCGCCATCAAGCAGCAGATGAAGATGAATAGAAGAATGAATCCGCCCTGCCAGAAGCCACGTTTAGAGGCACAATGAACATCCATAAGAAACTCCCCTCGCTAACCTAAGCGCCGCCCGAACCGAAAAAACTGAAGTCCAAGCCAATACGCGGGCGTAAAATCAAACTCCGACTAGCTGCCAGTCCGCACTCATTCTCCTACACGCGGCTTTAATACGCAGTCGACGCTTGGATGACAAAAGATCTCATCGGGACACTAAAACGGTGGCGCGAAAACTATTATCTCAGCCAAGCTCTGTCTGCGGCTGCGAAACCGATCCATGCCCTATGTTCCGTCTGCACGCAGCAAATCCAAATGAAGATAAGGCGGAATGGAGTCTCGATTCGTCTACCAAACGGAACAACGATGCGCGTGGCCAAGGATTGTGGGATCTCGCTGGCCTCGATGCTTTACTGGCGCGGGCTGGCGGGAGTCGAGCCCGAGACCTCACGGGCGTTGCGTTTCTTCTTCGAGCATTCGGAAGTTTTTCTCGATGTCGGCGCGAATTACGGGCTCTATTCGATACTTGGCGCGCTCTGGAATCCGAATCTTCGTGTCGTCGCCTTCGAGCCACTCACTCCGATCTACGAATGCCTGCAAAAAAATGTCGCGATCAACCATCTCGAAGACCGCGTGATTTGCGAGAATCTTGCTCTCAGCGACCGGTCCGGATCGGCGACTTTCTATCTGCCTCCGAGTGAAGGCAAAGATCTGGAGTCTACCGGAACTCTCTCGCAGAATAGCTGGCAGGTCCGGCAGCATGCCCAGCCTCTTCAGGTGAACGCCGTACGGCTGGACGATTACGAATCCAGTCATCCGATGCGGGTGGACCTCATCAAGATCGATGTCGAAGATTTCGAAGCCGATGTGCTTCATGGAATGGCGGGACTGATCCGCAGAGACAGGCCATTCATCGTGTGCGAGATCCTTCCGAGAAATCGCGAGCATAGGAACGAGCGCACGCGCCAGGCGCTGCAGAGCTCTCGGCTACGCGGCATATTGGATTACTCCTTCGGGCTACATCCGCGTAACGAGCTTCGATTTCGAGCGGGAATTCACGAATTTCCTGCTGTCGCCGGTTTCGATTCCTGGGGAGGTCCTAACTGATCCTTCGGCTCTTTGGCAGCTAAAACAGCAAATTCATGCCACCGTAGCCTGAAAAGGAGCTCCCGATGCGGCAGGGGAACCTAAACGATACCGTTAACTAACGGGTTATCAGGCTTTTACGCGGGTGCCTTTCGTGATATAACCGCCCCTGAGCATAAAAGCGGACGCTATGCCCGCCGGGAGCTTGATTTGATGACGTTGGCCTCATTGGCACACGACAAAATAACAGCCAGCCAACATGGAGGAGGTACCGTGGGGGAAGAAGCACGGACCGGGAAAAGATTCCCGCTGGAATTGCCGATCAAGATTCATAAGGGCGAGACTGGCGGAGACGCTAAGGGAATGACCGGAAATCTCAGCGCTGCCGGCGTGTACATTCGCGCCGATGCCTCGATGGAGATTGGTTCGCCCGTGGAATTTGAAATTACGCTGCCGCCGGAGATGACGGGCGGCCAGGAAAATGTGACCATCCAGTGCAAAGGGCGAGTAGTGCGCGCGGACGAAACCGGTGAAGGCGGAGAAGGCCGCGGCGTGGCTTGCGTGATCGACTCATACGAGTTCGTGAGGAACTCTTAGACCTTTTTTGGAGCGTTGAAAAAATGCTCAAACTGATTCTGGCGGATAACCAGGCGATCTTCCGGGCGGGTATCGCAAAAGTGCTGGCGGTGGAAGATGAGATGCGCATTGTGGCCCAGGCGCAAACTCCGGAACAGATGTTCATGGCGCTGGATAAATTCCGCGCCGCCGTGCTCGTGGTGGCAGCGGGATTCCACAACGATTTTGCCGCGATCGTGCTGGCGGCGAACAAGGCCAAGACTCGCGTGATCGTGCTCGCCGATACCGGCGAGAGCGCGCAAAAACACATGTCGAGCGGCGCGCATGGCGTGGTCTATCGCAACGTGACCAGCGCGGCGCTCGTCGATTGCGTGCGCAAAGTCGCGCGCGGCGAAACCTGGGTGCAGGATGTCGCCGTGCCCAGCGAGCTCACCGAAAACGATATGGTCGGATTGCGCGTGCGCGACCGCCTTACCGCGAAAGAGCTGCGCATCGTCGCTCTGATCGTTCAGGGATACAAGAATAAGGAAATCGCCTCGCAACTCGGCACGACCGAGCAGGTGATCAAGAACTACCTGCGCAACGTCTACGACAAGATCGGCGTGTCGGACCGTCTGGAACTGGCGTTGTTCACTATCCACCACCGCATCTTGAACGAAGCTGCGGCGGCGACCACGGCGGGCGCACAACCTCAACCACCAGCGGGTGTAGCGCAGTAGGGCTCAACTTTTATCGAGACAAAAGGCCGTCCACTCGGGCGGCCTTATTCTTTGACGAATCATTGTCAGGGTCAACCGCATCTATGGCTGATATGGAATTTCGACAACTAGGAAAATCAGGATTGAAAGTTCCGGTGTTGAGTTTTGGCACGGGCACATTTGGTGGCGGCAACGAGTTCTTCAAAGCCTGGGGCGCGAGCGACGTCGCGGAGGCCACACGGCTCGTCGACGTCTGCCTCGATGCGGGTGTCAATTTATTCGACACGGCGGACATTTATTCTGACGGACTTTCTGAAACAATCCTCGGCAAGGCGATCGCCGGACGCCGCGACAAACTCTTAATCTCGACCAAGGCCACGTTTCGCACGGGGCAAGGGCCGAATGATTTGGGATCGTCCCGCCATCACCTCGTGCAGGCCTGCGAGGCCAGCCTGAAGCGGCTCGGAACAGATTACATCGATATCTATCACCTGCATGGGTTCGACGCTCTCACCCCAGTGGAGGAAACCTTGAGCACGCTCAACAATCTTGTCGAGAGCGGCAAGGTGCGCTACATCGCGTGCTCCAATTTTTCCGGCTGGCATCTGATGAAGTCGCTGGATGTATCCGATCGCTACGGATGGGCTCGGTATGTGGGACATCAGGTTTATTACTCGCTGCTCAGCCGCGAATACGAATGGGAATTGATGCCCGTGGGCGCGGATCAGGGAGTCGGCGCGCTGGTATGGAGTCCGCTGGGATGGGGACGGTTGACCGGAAAAATTCGGCGGGGACAGCCATTGCCCAAAGAAAGCCGCCTACACAAGACAGCGGACAAGGGCCGCCGGTTCCTGACGAGCATCTCTACAACGTCGTAGATGCGCTCGACGAAGTTGCCAAAGAATCTGGCAAGAGCCTGCCGCAGGTCGCGCTGAATTGGCTGTTGCAGCGGCCGACGATCTCAACCGTGATCGTTGGCGCGCGCAACGAAGAGCAACTGCGCCAGAACCTCGAGGCGGCGGGATGGAAGCTCACGACGGAGCAGATAGCGAAGCTCGACCGCGCCAGCGAAGTGACGCCGATTTATCCGTACTGGCACCAGCGAGGCAGTTCGTAGAACGCAACCCAGCTTCGGCACCGCCTTCCTATGAATGAGCCAGGCCTCATTTGCCCTGAGTGAAATGCAGGATCAGCGCGGAGGCGGCTGCATCGCTGGCATCGAATGTGTCGCCCTGATTGGTAGCCACGAGCACGGCGAAGTCTCGCTCGGGTGCGATCCACACGACGGCATAGTTTTGCGTGTTGCTGCCTGCGTGATTCAGGGCACATCCACCCGCCCAGGGCCGATTGACTGTGATCCATCCAAAACCGTAGTCGCCTCCGAATGGCGCGGTGTGAAGGTATTTGAACGTCGCCGGCTTCAAAATCCCTGACTCGCCGCGTTCGCCACGAAGATGCGCGGTAACGAACCTTCCCCAATCGACAACCGAACAATGCACCGTGCCGGCTGGAGCAATCACGGGAGGATTATCGGCCTGTGGACCGGGCTCAATCGCACGGTGCCAGGTCAGAATGAGCTTGTGCTGCCAGGGTTGGTCGATTTGTTTCGGGTCGGTCTTCCCTGATGTCCCCATCGCGCCAAAGCCGCAAGTCGACATGCCAAGCGGCTCGAAGATCCGCTTCTGCATCAGACTCTCCCACGAATCATTTGCGATTCTTTCGGCGACTGCCCCCGCAACCGCGTAGCTGCGATTGGAATAGAGAAACGTGCTGCCCGGTTCTGACACGGGAGGCTCACTCAGCACCATCGCGACATAAGCGGCGCGTTGCTCTCGGGGAGTTCCGGAAAGTTTGAACATATCCGAGAATGTTTTTCCCTTGGGCCAGCTATCTTCGGAGAGACCCGCGCGGTGCGCGAGCAATTGTTCCAACGTCACTGTGCGGTAGGCGGGATTCATCTTCGAAGAGAGTTCAGGAAATACCTGCTCGAGCGTGGTGGTCCAAGAGAGCTTCCCTTCCTCGACCAAGGTTGCGAGCAGGGTCGCGGTCATGGCTTTGGTGTCAGAGCCGAGATGAAATTGATCGTTGACAGTGACTGGACTGTCGGTGCCGTACTTACGCACGCCGACAGCGCCAACGGCGGAAAGTCCTTTGCTGGTCACAATCGCTCCCGCGAGCGCGGGGAGTTCGTATTTCTTAAGGATCGGTTGCAGGAGTGAATTCAGATTCTCGGGAGTGGCTGGTGAGTCTGAAGAAGAAACCGGCGTGAGCGCCAAAGTACAGAACGCAATACCCAGAGCGCACACGCCGATGGTTCCAATCGTGATGACGAGATTCCTCCGCTAGATTTTTTCACCCACTGCTTTTGCCTGAGTAAAGAGGTACAGGTAATCTGGGCCGCCGGATTTGGAATCCGTGCCGGACATGTTGAAGCCGCCGAAGGGATGCGCGCCGACCATCGCGCCGGTGCACTTGCGGTTGATATACAAATTGCCGACGTGGAATTCCTGGATGGCGCGCTCGATCTTGTCGCGCGAACTGGTGTAGACGGCGCCAGTCAATCCGAATTCGGTGTCGTTGGCGATTTCGAGCGCGTGGTCGAAGCCGCGAGCTTTGATCACAGCGAGGACAGGGCCGAAAATTTCTTCCTGCTCGAGTTTCGACTTCGCGGGAATGTCGGCAATCACGGTGGGCTTAATGAAGTAGCCTTCTCCGGGAGCGCGTTCACCGCCGGTGATGAGTCGTCCATCTTTCTTGCCCTGCTCGATGTATTCGAGGATCGTCTTCATCGAACCTTCGTTGATCACCGCGCCCATCGCGGCGTTCTCAGTGACATCGCCGACCTGAATTTTTTCGACGCGAGACTTCAGCTGTTCGAGGAATTTGTCGTAGACGCGCTCGTCGACGATCGCGCGCGAGCAGGCAGAACATTTCTGACCCTGAAATCCGAATGCGGCCTGCGCAACGCCCTCGACCGCGGAGTCGATGTCGGCATCAGCGTCGACGATGATCGCGTCTTTGCCGCCCATTTCGAGGATGGTGCGTTTGATCCAGATCTGGCCGGGAGCCTGCGTGGCGGCGACTTTGTTGATGTGAAGGCCGACTTCGCGCGAGCCGGTGAAGGCGATGTAGCGAGTCTTCGGATGGGCGACGACGGCGTCGCCGAAACTGGCTCCTGCGCCCGGGCAGAAGTTCACCACCCCTTCGGGAATGCCGCACTCTTCGAGCAGCTCGACAAACTTTGCGGCGATGGTCGGCGAATCGCTCGATGGCTTGAGGATGACGGTGTTGCCGCTGACGATCGAGGCCAGCGTCATCCCGGCCATGATGGCGCAAGGGAAATTCCATGGTGGAATCACGGCGCCCACGCCGAGCGGAATGTAATGCAGCGAGTCGTGCTCGCCGGGGAGTTGAATCGGCGTTTGCGCCTTGGCGAAGCGCAGAGCTTCGCGCGCGTAGAACTCGCAGAAGTCGATGGTCTCGGAGATATCGGCGTCGGCCTCAACCCAATTCTTGCTGACTTCGAACACGAGCCAAGCCATGTACTCCATCTTGCGCTGGCGCATGGTGTCGGCGACTCGGAACAGCAGTCCAGCTCGCTCTTCGACGGTGGTGCGGCTCCAGGATTTGAACGCCTCAAGAGCCGCCTTCATGGCAGGCTCAACATGCTCCTTGCCGGCCTTCTGGTGGATGCCGACGATCTCGGAAGGCTTCGACGGGTTCAGGGATTTGATCTTGTCGGTGGTTTTGACGCGCTTGCCGCCAATGACGAGGTCGTATTCACGCCCGAGCTGGGCGCGAACTTTGGCGATGGCGGAACGCATGCGGCGGGCGTTCTCTTCGTTGCGGAAATCAAAAAATGGCTCTGTAACAAATGGACCGGAATGCAGGCTTGTGCGCGGCCGGACGGGGGCTTCGAGCGTTGCCATGGGGGATTCCTTTCAAAACTGAATTATGCGGGTATGAAACTTGGATTAGTTTACACCTCGAAAAGACGCTGAAATCGCATGCGCGAAGCGCCGGAGGCGCAGAGAGCGTTGAGTCAAACGCTCCGTATGACGCCCATGCGCGGCCATCTCACCTCGATTTGTTTTTTCGGATCGAAATCCCAAAATATTGCTTTTAAACGACTTAGCTGGTGCAGGTCTGTTTTGAGGCTCGCAAAATATTGGAACGAAATGAGTTATACGCAAAATATTCCAGAATAAGGAGTTAGCGCGCTCTTGCGTCATGTCGCTGATTCGGGTCTGGCAGGCTCCTTCGCGCATGGATCCAGTGTTGCTCTCTTCGCGGGTCTGAGTAAAGGTTATCCGTCACGTGAAATGCGATTTGTGCTGTGGAAAAGTTCTTGCAAGGATTGCATGACTTGTGAAGATCGATGGGAAATTCCCATTTCTCGCGCAAAGGCGCACACGAGAAATGGGGCACCCCAGAACCCGGCGGGAGAATACAAGTCCTAAGACTGCGTTGAAGGGCGCGAAAGGGCCGATTTTAATGTGCGCTACCGTACGCCATTTTTGCTAACATTGTGCCGAGACTTTCTTCTCCGTGTGGTGATGTATGGAGACTACAACCTGCTCAATCTGTAACCAACTCATCGCGCTCGAAACCGCAAAAATTGATGAAAACGGTGACCCAGTTCACGAGGATTGCTACGTCGAGCGATTGGTAGCGTCGCGTCACGATCCGCCAGCACCCGATCACGCGGAATGAGCAGAGGATTTTTCGAAACAGTGCGGGCGAATTTCTCCTTCCGTCATTAGGCACGGACCCCTTGGGGCGGTGCGTCATTCGACTTGCGGGATCTCTGATGGCGCAGTGTAGATTTTCAGGCCTAGACTGCGGCCGACGCGGACCATTTCATCGGCTCCGGCGGACGGGCCTCCGACTCGAAGGACGGCATCGCATTTCTGCAGAAGGCGGGTCGCGATGGGATGGAAAATTTCATTGAAGGCTTGGTCGCCAATCTTCGTCGAGCCCGCGAGTTCCACCAGCGGGAGCGCGAGCCATTCGCCGAGAATTGGGATGTGTCCGGCGCGAAAGATGGGCAACGCGTAGGACTCCATCTTTTGAACATTCTTCTTGATTAAAGCTGGATCGTCATTGGTACGGGAGCGGTAGGGGCCGGCAATGAGGATCATCATCGGTCTTGATACGTTCGCAGCCATGGCCTTCTCTCCCGAAGTCGATGACAGACTAGCGGAGTCTTCAAAATCAGACCCGCGTCATCATAGCTCGTTGAAGGGACGAGACGCGCCCGGCGGCACCCAGAACGGTCGCGGGACGAGGACTCGTCCGGCTAAAATCTCCGGGAGATCGCCACATGGGCAGCAAAGCTCCGGCGCGGCTGGTGAATCGTGATTCGGTGCTCAGTTTGTGGTGTTCGCGCTTACGGGCGTGAAATGGCGCACCGTCACATCTCCTCCGATGTGAACGACGTGGAGCTGACTGACGGAAGTCCCACGGGGCACGGGTTTCGGCATGAAATAGCGCACGGTTACATCATCTCCGATGTGTACGACTCGAATCTCCGCGATCCCTACCGGGGGGCGAAGGGTGGCAGGCCTCGCCTGTCCCGACCGAATGGACGCGGTCTGGAACCTCGGCCTGTCCTGGTTTGAAACCAACTTTGCAGGTGAGAGAAGAAGTTCTTTGTCGACGGCGGCCGACTTCGCGATGGATCCCGACGGCAAAGATCCCGACGACGCAGCCGCATGGCGATCGCTGTAGCTGATCAGGCAAATGAAAATGAAGACGGCAAAGACAACTGCCATTTCCATGCTCCACGACTTCTTGAGCCGGAAACGACGACTGAGCTTTCTGGGTCTTGGCGAATGGCAGCGCTCTGGCAGCGCGGCTTCGCGAGGCGGACAGATCACATGCGTATTTGCCGGGGCCTCCGTAGATGCCACGTCGAGGACAAGCTCCAATGTTGAGCAAAACTTGAGGACATAGCAGTCCTCATGAACAGCTTGCCCGTCCTCATCCGTCTTGCTGCTTTCGAGAGAAACAGGGTTATTGCAGATACAGCAGTCTGGAAGACGCTGCGTGCTCCAAGGAATGGAATCCTCAGTTAATTGCCGGCAGACCCCTGGCCGAGACCCGGGTACTGCCGAGCGTGGCACGAAGGCCTGCACCGATGTTCCATGTTTATCCGATTTTATTTCCAGCTTACCCTTCAATTCCTGCATTCGCTCGCGCATTCCGGAGAAACCGACGCCGGTTTCCGCGCTGGTTTCACGAAGCCGACGCAGACGCTCGGGCGGTATGCCGTGTCCATCGTCCCGTATTTCCAGAATGATGTCTTCGAGTTGATGCCGAAGGCAGACGCTCACCTGCGAAGCTCCAGAGTGCCGATGAACATTCGTCAGGCTCTCCTGGAGGACGCGGAAAAGAGCAATCTCTATGTTCATCGGCAGCCGCTCATGAGCGCTCGCAATCTGCATGCTGACGTTAATCCCGCTTCGCTTGGCGAAACCCTCGATGTACCACTCGGCCGCGCAAGCAAAACCCACCTCATCCAACAACGGTGGATGCAGCAGGTATGACATGGTGCGTATTTCCTCGATGGCATGATCGACCAGCTCAACGAACTCGGAGACGAGCACCATTTTAGACGGGTCTTGCATGCAGCTTTCCTGCAGGAACGAAGCGCTGATCTTCAATGCCGCCAAGGTTTGGCCAGTGCTGTCGTGCAAGTCGCGAGAGAGCTTGCGCCTCTCTTCGTCCTGCACTTTGAGAAGCCGCAGAGAAAGGTTTTGCAATTCCGCAGTGCGTTGAAGGATCACCGATTGAAGTTCGGAATGCTCAACTGCCATCCGTCTGCTGTGCTTTGAAAGAGCCCACATAAAACCTCCGAGGAGCGGTAAGGGAAGGCCCCATGATTCTTTGATTACGGGTTAATCTGCATTGTTCCATTCGGGGATTTCCGAAGCTGATCACAATTGCACAGAAGGGTCCTAACGGATAGTTTTCTGGGCGAAAGAGAGGCTTGTCTGGAGCATTGTCGACCAGCTGTGGGAGAAACCGTGGGAACCTATTCACGACAGAGGGAACAGAGGTCCACAGGGGAAGCTTTCGGCTTTTGACAACATTCCGGTGGTAGACTCGAACGTTTTCATTGTTGGTGGAGGGGATGGATATGGACATTCAGCGCATTGGTGTGGTGGGCGCAGGCACGATGGGTAACGGGATCGCGCATGTATTCGCGCGCAGCGGGTACAGCGTCGTGCTTTGCGATGTCGAGCAGCGCTTCCTGGATCGAGCGATCGCCACGATTACAAAGAATCTGGAGCGGGAAGTCGGCAAGAACAAGATCACAGTGGCGGATCGGGACTCGGCGCTGGGGCGCATTCAGGGAGTCACCGATCGCGCGCAGCTGAGTGAGTGCGATTTTGTGATTGAGGCGGCGACCGAGAAGTTCGAGATCAAGACGGAAATTTTTCGAGATCTGGACCGGGTGACGCGGCCCGAGATCATACTGGCGTCGAATACGTCGTCGATCTCGATCACCAAGCTGGCGGCGATTACGAAGCGTCCGGAGAAAGTGATCGGGATGCACTTCTTCAATCCGGTGCCGGTGATGAAGCTGGTGGAGGTGATCCGCGGGCTGGCGACGGCGCAGGAGACGTTCGCGGCGGTGCGCGATTTGTCGGTGAAGCTGGAGAAGACGCCGGTGGAAGTGAACGACGCGCCGGGATTCGTCTCGAACCGCGTGCTGATGCCGCTGCTGAATGAAGCCATGTATGCGGTGATGGAGGGCGTGGCGACGGCCGAGGCTGTGGACGAAGTGTTTAAGCTGGGGATGGCGCATCCGATGGGGCCGCTGACGCTGGCGGACTTTATTGGGCTGGATGTTTGTCTCGACATTATGCGAGTGCTGCAAAGTGGGTTGGGCGATCCGAAGTACAGGCCGTGTCCGCTGCTGATCAAGATGGTGGATGCAGGATGGCTGGGGAGGAAGAGCGGGAGAGGGTTTTATACGTATTGAGAGGTGGGAGACAGGGTCAGGGGCAGAGAAAGAAACTGGGAATTGACAATGCACGAATCTCGGCCAACCAGGGACGGTTGGGTTTACGTGTTGGCGGCGCTTTTGGGCGTCGGGGCTGGGTGTGTGGATGTCGCGATTAACGACTTGCTATTCACCGCGCTGTTGGTTCTTTGCGTTTGCATGTTGTTGGGCATGCTGCGGCCGCGGTGGCCGTGGCGCTGGGTGGTGCTGGTCGGTATGTTCATCCCACTTACGGAGCTCGCTGCCTTTTCTATTCTTACCGTGGAGCCT
Source organism: uncultured Acidobacteriota bacterium (assembly GCA_963793945.1). Taxonomy (GTDB): domain Bacteria; phylum Acidobacteriota; class Terriglobia; order Terriglobales; family Acidobacteriaceae; genus Sulfotelmatobacter. Next base: position 68,166 of record CAWCCE010000023.1, read on the forward strand.
TCCCGGGCGCAGATTTACGGATCGTTCCTGGCCTTTCTCCCGGGCGTTGCGGGGGCTTATGGCGGTGCGGTCATGCGGGCAGTCATCGAGAATCTGAGGCAGGGGAAGTAATCACCGGTTTCGTGACCATCGTGTTAACCACAGTTCATCATCCATTACCTTCGTCAGCGACGGCGCGACGAAATCGTTAAAGCCGGCATACGGGCCGCCGATCGATGTTCCTCATGGAGGTCTTCTGCGATGAGGAGTGCACGATTGGCGCTGCTGGCATTTACCTGTTTATTAGTCGGCTGTAATTCAGTTTCGAAGGTGAGTACGACTCCGCAACCTGCGGTGCGGTCGTACAACGCGACCGCGTCGGTGGGAGATTTCCTGACGATCTCGATCGACTCGTCGGCTCAAACCATCACCTACAAGAACTATACCAACGGAGAACGAGGAACGGTTCCGTACGCCCTGAATGCGGACGGCACTTATAGCATCGCCGATCCCGAGGGAAACCTGTTGTCCGGTTACGAAGTACCGGGCTTCGTTCTCATGGTGGAGGCCGCAAACGCGGGGCCGAACAAAGACACTCCAGCTCTGATTACAGCGGTCGAAAGCGCGCCCGCGTCGATCAACACGTTTGCCGGCCAGAGCTTCAACTATCTGCAGTTTCGGACCGCTGCCGGGGGCATGGAGATGGGCACGATTACGATCGACACGCAGGGCAACGTGCAGCATAACGGCTACTGGCCGTTCGGAGTCTTCAGCCAGAGCTTATTTCAAGGCGGCAGCTTTGCGGCCTCGAGCGTGACCGAAGACGCTTCCGGTGACTTCTTTGCGATCAACGAATCGGATGGCTCGTCGGACTATGCCTTCGGGACGGCCAGCGGATTCTTCGTCGTCGACACGGGAGCGGGAACGATTCTCAGCCTGCCGAAAGCGGCGTCGAAGAACTTCGACCCGACGTATGCGGGAAACTACACGGCGATCTATTACGAGAAGGCGGACGCGCAGACCGGCCAGGGGAATGTGGAAACGGGCACACCGAGCGAAGGCAAAGGGGCGGTAACGATCAGCGCGAACGGACTCATGACGATCACCGATAGCGCGAATCACACGCTGGCCAGCGGTACGCTCACAGCTGTGGCGGATAATTCTTACCTTTATGACGGGACGGCCAAAACGCTGTCCGATCCTTGCAATGGCATGTTCACGTTTCGGATGTCGACGGGAGGAGTGCAGCAGGATGTCTTCGCTTCATTCCAGGGGAATGCGGTAATCTTCTCAAGCTTCCAGACTGGACTGCCGATTCAGGGTTACGCGCCTTACACCTACTATTACGGAGTTGGGTTGAAGTAAAGGCGGCTCAGGCTTCCGGATCCGGGCAAAAGCGAATCCCGGAGCCGGAAGCCGTCCGCTGGATAGCGCTCGTTGGTATCGGCTAACCAGAAAGTTACTCCCGATTCCACAGGATTCCCGCGTATGCTGCGAGCATGGGTGTAAGTGTCTCGATGCTGGCTTCGGGGAGCCGTGGCAATTGCGCGTTGGTGTCGAGCGCCAGCACGAAGATTCTCGTCGATGCCGGTATATCGTGCCGCGAAACCTTCAAGCGGATGAAGGCTCTGGGAGACGATCCGCACTCACTGTCCGCGATTCTGATTACTCACGAGCACTCCGATCACGTCTATGGATTAGCAGTGCTGGCTAAGAAGTTGCGGATTCCCGTCTTCATGACCGGGGCGACGCACCAGGCGTGGTCGCGGGCGATGCGAAACCAGAATGGGGAGAAGCCGCAACTGGAAAAATTCGAGCGCTTCGAATCGGGGCACAGCTTTCAGGTGGGCGATATCGCGGTGAGACCATTCACGATTCCGCATGATGCGGCCGATCCGGTGGGTTTCACGTTTCGCGCAGACGGCATCAAGGTTGGAGTCGCGACCGATTTGGGATATATCCCCCTCAGCGTGCGCGATCATTTGCGCGGCTGCGATGTGCTGGTGGTCGAGTCGAATCACGACGTGGAGATGCTGCGGGTGGGGCCGTATCCGTGGTCGGTGAAACAGCGTGTTATGAGCCGCGTAGGGCACCTTTCGAACCTGGCCCTCGCGGATTTCTTCAGCAACGACTATGATAATAATGCAACGTTTGTCGTGCTGGCGCATCTCTCAGAGCAGAACAACCATCCGGAAATAGCCCGGAGAGAGGCAGAAAAAGCGCTTTCCACGCGAGGCGGGCTGTTCACGAATCGCGTGCTTTTGGCGTCCCAGACCGAAGCTTTGGAGCCGATTCGTTTGTAGGTCGGGCTCCGGTGTTTGGCTGATTTCGTACCCCCAATGAGTCAGCAGTGTATCGATCCAATCGTAGGTAAGATTCTGGCGGGCTGGCGCTATGACATATCCGGCCTGGCACCAGAGATGTGCGGCGACTACGAAAACCATTTTGCGGCGTGCGAATACTGCCGCAGCCGGCAGCAAATCCATCGAATCATTGACGTTGGGCTGATCGCACTGGCGTCGATTTCCGCCGGAGTGTTTTTGCTCGCGTTTGGAGTGATCCGCTATCTGGGCCCGCGGCACGCGTTTTGGCTGGAAATCGCGGCGCTAACAGGCTTCGCGCTTTCCGCGCTGATCTGGCTGGGGGTCGCCGTCGCAACACCCGCCCCTGTGACTGTGCTGGACGCCGCCAAACAAGGCGCTCGGAAGGTGCATGACCGGCTGCCTGAAGAAATCCGGCAACGCCTCCCGGAAGAACTCCGCATCAAAATCACCGGGACTTAGACGCAGATGCGAGACTCACGGCTGGTAGCGTTTCTTCTGATTGCCGCGTTCGCGGCGGCGAGTCCTAGTGCGCAGCTGCTAGCCATGCCTTTTACGCCCCCGACCCATTCCGCTGGATGTCACGAATCTGGTCCCGTGGTTCCCTCACCTGCGCCGCCCAGTTATCAATGCTGCATCAGCGGACATCACTGGGCGATTCCAGGGACGGCGTTTTCGTTGCGGCCGATCATGGTGAGTGGCGTCGCTGAAGCTGATACCCTCGATCGATCTCTCATCAGTTTTTCCTCTCGCGATTTCTCGCAATTGATTCTTCCTTCCGATAGCCCACCCGGCAGCGCTCCTCTGCGAATCTAGAAAAACGATTCACCACGAAGGACACTAAGGTTCACGAAGGAAACCTGGGGACAGGTTTCTGCCGTGAAGCATCCCGGTCGTTGTCTTCGTGCTTTCGGGATGGTCCCTCGACCTGAATTTAGGGAACCTGACGGCGCTGAGAACGCGCTTATGGAGTTTCCGTGAGAATCAAGTTTGTTGGCCTGCTGTTCCTGATGATGGCACCGCTTCTGCGCGCGCAGGAGAAACGCGCCCATGGCTGGGATGAAGATGGGGATGACCGCTTCAACGAATTGCAGTTGCCCTCGCCGCACGAAGGGTCGGGAACGGGTTGGCAGCCGGCATCGGTCACGGGGAATGAATGGATGTGGATGCGCGGCCGGTGGATGTTGATGGCGCATGGAGTCATTTTCATCGACTACAACCAGCAGGGCGGCCCACGCGGCGAGGGTAAAGCCGAGTCGGTGAACTGGGGCATGACGATGGAGCAGCACAAGCTGGGCGCGGGAACGATTCTGTTTCGGCAGATGTTTTCGGCGGAATCGTTGACGTCGCCGCATCCGGGATTTCCGGAATTATTCCAAACGGGCGAGACCTATCACGGCGAGCCGCTGGTGGATCATCAGCATCCACATAATGTGTTCGCGGAGTTGGCGGCGCTCTACACTTTGCCGATCACGGATAAGATTTCGTGGGAATTTTACGGTGGACCGTCGGCCGAGCCGGCGATCGGCCCAGTGACTTACATCCATCGCGCTTCGGCGTCGGAGTTGCCGCTGGCGCCGCTAAGCCATCACTTGCAGGACTCAACGCATACCAGCTTCGGAGTGGTTACAACGGGATTCGTCATCGACCGACTGAAGCTGGAAGCTTGCGCGTTCAACGGGCGAGAGCCAAACGAGGAACGGTGGAGCATCCAACTGGCTCCGCTGGATTCGTGGTCGGGCCGCGCCAGTATCGCGCCGACGCGCAATTGGGTGGCGCAGTACAGCGTTGGACGGCTGGAGCATCCGGAAGCGCTGGAGCCAGGAAGCCAGTGGCGGCAAACGGCTTCGGTGGAATACAACCGGCCGATGGGGCGGGGGAATTGGGCGACGACACTGATTTGGGGACGAGTACACAAGATCGCGACCGATGCGACCTTGAACAGCTACCTGCTGGAATCGACAGTGAACTTTCACCGTCGCAATTACGCGTTCACGCGAATGGAACTGGTCGATAAAGATGAGCTGTTTCCCGAGGCGATGGTGCATCCCGCATACAGGATTGGAGCGTATACGTTCGGTGGGGTGCGGGATTTGATCCACGATAAGGCGTGGCAGTTGGGCTTAGGGGCAGATATAACGGTCTATTCCAAACCGGCGGTGCTGGATGCGGCGTATGGGAATAATCCGGTTTCGTTTCAGATTTTTTTGCGAATGCGGCCAGCAAAGGCGAAGACGCACCAGCCGAGTGACTGAGAAGGCAGTTCTATTCCACGGAATTCCGCCGTAGAATTGCAGCTAGTTCTTCCCCCAAGTTAGCGCCATAATCTCGCTTCTATGTCTAACGCTGTAAAAACGCTGCGGGCGGTGCAGTGGGCGATGCTGGGGAGCATCCTGCTTTATGCAGTCTTGGGCGAATTCATCCGCCCGGTACAGCGGATGCTGGATCCTGCACTCGGCTATCTCTTCACGACGCTGGGAGTCGCGATTGTCGGTGTGATTTTCGTAGTGAGGCGAACGTTGGTTTTCCGCGCCGCGGAAAGCCTCTCGACCCAACCGGAAGACAGCCTCAGCCTGAACCACTGGAAGACCGGCTACTTCGCAACGTATGCGCTGTGCGAGGCCTTGGCCCTGTTTGGGCTGGTGGAGCGATTCCTCGGATGCAGCGTGCAGCAGAGTGTGCCCTACTATCTGGGCGGATTTGTGCTGATGTTCTTCTTCCGGCCGCGACGGCCCGAAACTTCTCCGGCTACTTGATGTGGCAGCTGGCCAGACCGCGCTTTTCCAAATACTGCTGGTGATAATCCTCTGCCGCGTAGAACGTTACGGCCGGTACGATCTGCGTGGCGATCGGCTTGGAGTAGCGGTGGGCTTTTTCCAGCGATTCCTTTGAAGCCAGGGCTTCTGCCTTCTGCTCGGGCGAATGAAAGAAGATGGCAGAGCGGTACTGCGAGCCCCAGTCCGGACCCTGACGGTTGACCTGAGTGGGATCGTGATTCTCCCAAAAGACCTTCAGCAGGTCGGTGTAGCGGACCTTCGCAGGATCGAAATCAACTTCGACGGCTTCGGCATGTCCGGTGCCGTCGGAACAGACGTCTTTGTAAGTCGGATTGTCAGTGTGACCGCCGGTGTAGCCGACTCGAGTTGAAATAACTCCCGGCATCTGCCGGAAAGTGGCTTCGACTCCCCAGAAGCATCCTGCTGCGAACGTGGCCTTCTCCATTTGAACATTCCCTTTCAAACCAAAATCTTTCACCACAGGGGACACCGAGGTTCGCAGAGGAACCCCATTCCCCGGGTCTGCGTTTTCGTATTCTCCCTTATTTAGATGGGGAAATGCGAGGAAAGTGACACGTTTCTAAATTGGGGCACGCACCGCCGGGTAATTGACGGGGCCCCGAAATCACGGTAGAGTCCGGTCAGGGTTCAGCAGGACTATAGTCTTGAGTTTTTCGACCAGCCACTTCCGACCAATTGGCGCAGCTGTGCGCAAAATAGCGCTTGTAGCCTTCGCGGCTGTGTTGACGGCACAGGCAGCTGTGGCGGTCTCCGGATTTGCCCCCCAGCAACGTCTTGGCTACCAGAACGGCGATCAGTGGGAGCCGGCGATGGCTGCGGACGGGCACAACCATGTCTATATCCTCTATCCACAGTATGGAGCTGTGCCGGATTGCCGCGCGTGCACAGCACCGACGATCGCGCTCCTGATCAGCGATGACAATGGCGCATCCTGGCAACCTTCGAAGGCGCTGCTTCCCTTCCCAACGGGCCAGTTCGATCCGCAGATTGTGGTCGATCCCGTGGATCGCCAGACGTTGTACGCGTCATGGCTGCAAAACAGCAAGCGCGATGTGGTGGTCGCGCGCTCGCTGGACTTCGGGCGAACGTGGTCCTTCTCATGGGCAGAACGGGGTCAAGATGACGCCGACAAACCGGTGCTGGCGGTGCGTGGCACGGATGTTTATGCCGGGTTCAACCACGAAGAGAAGTTTTTCGTGGCGGCTTCGCATGATGCCGGACAGACTTTTAGCGTGGTGAATGTGAATACCGAGAGCGAGCCCGGATGGTCGCTGGCGGGCGGAGCGACTGTCGATCCCACGGGAAACGTATATTTTGGATGGACGGAGTATGCGCGCACGGAGTTACCGACGCGTCCGGTGAGTGTGTATGTGAGCCGCTCGTCCGATAGCGGACGTACCTGGAGCACGCAGCTGCTGGACCAGTCGAGCGCGCCTCCGGAGTGCGAGGCACAGGGCTGCGAGACGGGATTCCTGGGTGCGCAGATTGCGCTGGCGTCGGATGCATCCGGCGCACTTTACGCGCTGTGGAATGCCGGTTTAACCAACGGAGGACCGGAGAGGATCTACTTCTCGTCGTCCACGACGGGCGGCGCTTCGTGGTCTTCGCGCGCGACTGTTTCAATGGCGCCGTTTGGTGTCGAGCAGGGATTTCCGGCGATCGTAGCTGGGGTGTCGGGTGATGTGCGCGTGGCGTGGATGGATGCGCGAGCAAGCGAATCCGATCATCCGGAGCGGCCGCTCTGGAACACTTTCTATCGTAGTTCCACCAATGGTGGCGCAACCTGGGGCCCGGAAACGCAACTGTCCGGACCGGCGCACGGGTACGACTACATTCTGCAGAATGGTTTCCGCTTCCCCTTTGGCGACTTCTTCAGCCTCGCCATCGATAGCGAAGGTGCGACGCACGCGGTTTGGGGCGAAGGGCAAAACTACAAGGCTCCAGGATCGATCTGGTATACCCGGGGCCGATAGTAGATCTCTGGGACCCTACTTGAACATCCCCACAGCACTACTCCAATTGCATGCCGCCGATGAAGTCGGCGAGGCGTTCGACATGGTGGTCGTGGCACCAGTCCTGTAAGGTATCCACAATCTTCTCGGTGGCACAGGGATCCCAATAGCTGGCGGTGCCGATCTGTACGGCGGTCGCGCCCGCGAGCATGAATTCGATCACGTCGGCGGCAGTTGAAATTCCTCCCATGCCGATGACCGGAATCTTCACCGCATGAGCGGCGTCGTAGACCATGCGGACGGCGATGGGCTTAATCGCCGGGCCGGAGAGGCCAGCGGTGACGTTGGCGATGCGCGGCTTGCGAGTTTCAGGATCGATAGCCATCGCCGTGAAGGTGTTGATCAGAGAGAGCGCGTCAGCGCCTGCCTCCTGGGCTACGTAGGCCATCTGCGCAATGCTGGTCACGTTGGGTGAGAGCTTCACGATCAGAGGACGGCTGCGCCACGCGCTTGACCGTGGTAACCACTTCGTCGAGAGAGCGGGGATCACTGCCGAACTGCAGGCCTCCATGCGTCGTGTTAGGGCACGAGACGTTCAGTTCATAGGCAGCGATGCCTTCGCCCTCGTTGAGGATCTCGACGGTGTGCTCATAATCTTCGCGGGTGTAGCCGAAAACATTCGCGATCACGACAATGTTCTTGATGTCGCGCAGGTGAGGTAATTTCTCCTGCAGAAACGCGGGTGCGCCGATATTCTGCAGGCCGATCGCGTTCAGCATACCGGCAGCGGTTTCCCAGAGACGAGGCGGAGGGTTGCCAATCATCGGCTCCCGGGAGAGTCCTTTGACGACAAAGCCGCCCAGCTTGCTGAGATGGACGATGTCTTCAAATTCGACGCCGTAGCCGAACGTGCCGCTGGCAGCGATGACCGGATTTTTTAGCTGAATGCCGGCGACATTCACGGCGAGATCAGGTGTGCTCATGGCTGGCCTTCTCCCGCGGCTGATCCGCGATGCGGTGGCGCGATTGCTTCGGTGAGCACGCGCCCAACAGCATGAGTGGGAGCATTGATACCCAACAGAGACGCCAGCGTCGCAGCCATATCGACGGGTTCGCTTTTTTGGCGATAGGTGCCGGGTTGGAATGGCAGGCCATAGAACGCCAGTGGCACGTGGGTGTCGTAGTTGTAGGGAGAGGCGTGATCGGTGCCTTTGGCCGATCCGACCGAGTAGATGTCGGGTACGCCCATCACGAACCAACTACCTTCCGGCGAATAGCTGTTGAGGTATTTTCGACCGAGATCAGTGTCGGGCACTGCGCCTTCCGCGAGCTCAGACTTGGTGTAGTAGTCGCGGAGACCGACTTGCTTCATAGCCTCGCCGGCTGCTGCCTCGGCATCATGCTCGGTCAAGTGAGCGGCGGAAAAGGCATCCTGATCGAGCCAGGCAAGGGGATAGTCCAGCTTCACGTAGGTGGCCGCGCGGCCGGGAGAAAGCTTTGCCGTCAAAGCGCCATTGATCTGATCTTGCAGCTTGGCGTTGCCGAGATTGGCGGCGGGAATGCGAAGCTTCTTCACCGCATCGGGAAGAGAAGAGACGCCATGGTCGGCAGAGAGAGCGATCCAGACGTTGGCGAGGCCAACTTCGTGTCCCAGAAAATTGAAGAAGTCCGCGAGTTCGTGATCGAGATCGAGGGCCATCTGCTGCATCTCGGGGGAATCAGGGCCGACCTGATGGCCGAGAATATCGTTGGCCGAGAGGCTGATGGAAAGGAAATCGGTAGCTGGTCCGCGGCCGACGTTTTCGTAAACCATCAATTCTTTTGCGAAAGCGAATTCATATTCGTTGGCGAATGGGGTGGAACCAATGACTTCGTAGAAGCCGGCGTCGGAACCGTCTTTGCTTTTGCGGTGCGCGGTCGAGCGCAGGACCGCACCCTGCGAGTCTTTCCATTCGCGATCCCAATATTTCTGCGGACGGCTGGAGTTGAAATCCTGCGCCCACTTCGGAAGGTCGGAACGGTAGTAGGTGGAAGTGACGAATGCTCCAGACTTGGGATCGATCCAATAAGCTGAGTCGGCCGCGAAGCCACCGGGAAGGATGGCCGCGCGGTCTTTGAGCGAGATGCCGAAGACACGGGCTTTGCCCTGAGTCGCTAATTTGAGTTCGTCGCCGATGGTATCGGCCATGAGGTTATGCGGCGATGCGCCTTGCGGCGCGTCTGCAACACCGACGAGTTTGGTTTCGTCGTCCTCGACCGAGGTCACCATCTTTTTTTTCTTCTGATCCCACCATTCGTTGGCGACAATGCCGTGACCGTTGCTGTAGGCACCGGTGAAGAGCGTGGCGTGTCCGGGAGCCGTGCGCGTGTTGGCGTAGTTGTAATTGCAGTTGGAAAAATAGGCTCCGTGATCAAGGAGGAGACGAAAGCCGGAGTCGCCGAACTGGTCGCGATAACGCTCTAGATAATCGCCGCGGAACTGGTCGATGACGATCACTACCACGAGCTTCGGATGGCCGTTGTACGCCGAGGCGGCGCCGGGCGCAGACAAGGTAAGACAAGTGACGAGGCTCGACAGGATAAAGAAAAAGACGACGCGAAAACGGGTTGCCCTGGGGGACGATCTCATCGCGAACGTAGTTTACACAGGCGTGTGGAATAAGCCAAAGCGGAGATGCCGGCGATCGAGCTACGTGGTAGTCGGGGTTAGTTGGGTGTGGAGCTGACCTCTTCGCACGTGCCGAGAGCCGGATGTTGGTTTGGCGTTTGAAGGGGTCGTCAGAATCGAGAGAGGCTGGTTGCGATCAGATCGCCACCGGCTGGCGAGCTTCAGGAAAACTGCGATTCCGATTCCCAGGGCAAATGCGAAGGCCACGAAATACCAGAGCGTGGGAAATCCCAGCATGAAAATGAGTGCGCTGCCGGCGGCGAAGAGCAGGCCAACAAATCCTCCGCCAAAAGAAAGCTTGTGCATGGTGATGCCGGGATGACGGTTCGCAGCCATGGGACACCTCTGTTACTTCCATCATAGTCCTGCGGCACTCCATTAACACTCGAAAACACGGAAGACAAGGTCACTCACCACGAAGAGCACGAAGTATCGCGAAGAGGTGCCCGGCGTTCATTTTCCGGCGGTTTTCCGATAGATTATTAGGTTCCCATGCTTGATCTGAATTTTGTTCGTGAAAACCTGCCGTTGGTGGAGGAGAAGCTGCGCCAGCGCGGCATGGATCCGGCTGCCGTTCTCAGGGACTTCCGCGAAGTCGATACCCAACGACGACAGGCAATCACTGAAGCTGAAACCAGCAAAGCTCAGCGAAATAAGGCGTCGGAAGAAATCGCGAAGTTGAAAAAGAGCGGCCAGGATGCCACGGCGGCGATGGCCCAGACCAAGGATCTGCGCGAGAAGATTCAGACGCTCGAGAAAACCGCGACCGAGCTCGACGCGCGGCTGCGCGACATTCTTGCCGGCATTCCCAACCTGCCGCACGCGAGTGTGCCCGTCGGCCACAGCGCTGAGGATAATGTGGAAGTTCGGCGCTGGGGCACTCCGCCGAAGTTTGATTTCACTCCGAAGCCGCATTGGGATCTCGGCGCCGAGCTGGGCATCCTCGATCTGGAACGCGCCGTGAAGCTGACCGGCGCACGATTCGCGGTCTACTGGGATCTGGGAGCCAAACTCGAGCGAGGGCTCGCCAATTTCATGCTCGATCTTCATACCCGCGAGCACGGCTACACAGAAGTCCTGCCGCCGTATCTCGTCAATTCCGAATCGATGTACGGGACGGGGCAGCTGCCGAAGTTTGCTTCTGATCTTTTTCGCGTGCCGCATGGCGAGAAGGATTTGTGGTTGATTCCGACTGCAGAAGTGCCGGTCACTAATCTTTATCGCGACGAAGTGCTCGACCAAGCGCAGTTGCCGGTCTCGCTCACGGCTTATACTCCGTGCTTCCGCAGCGAGGCCGGATCCTACGGCAAGGACGTGCGCGGAATTATCCGGCAGCACCAGTTTCAGAAGGTGGAACTGGTGAAGTTCGCGCATCCGGAACATTCCTACGAAGAGCACGAGAAGCTCACGCGCAATGCCGAAGAAGTTCTGCAGAAGCTCGGCTTGCATTATCGCGTGGTGACGCTCTGCACGGGGGACATGGGCTCGTCTTCGGCGAAGACGTACGATATTGAAGTCTGGATGCCGGGGCAGCAACTGTTCCGCGAGATTTCTTCGTGCTCGAATTTCGAGTCGTACCAGGCGCGGCGCGCGAACATTCGTTTTCGTCCGGAAGGAAAGAACAAGACGGAGTTTGTGCATACGCTGAATGGCAGCGGATTGGCGGTGGGCCGAACCTGGGTTGCGATTGTCGAGAATTACCAGCGGGCGGACGGCAGCGTCGTGATTCCGGAAGTGCTGCGGCCCTACATCGGAGCAGACAGGATCACGAAAAGAAAGCTATGAGCCATGAGCTGCGAGCGAACGCGGCTCGATTTGCTTCTGCTCGGGCCTTCGCGAGCCCCACTGGCTGCGCCAACATTGCCAAGAGACTGAGAGCTCAATAGACTTGCATAGAGCAGAAATAACGACCGCCGCGCCCAGTGCGCCCCTGCCAATGAACGCCATGTGGCGAACAATCCGCAGCTATATTCTGTGGCAGCACGAGCGGGGCACTCTCCATTACGACATCATGGTCACGCTGATCCTGATCTTTGTGATGTTTTCACCGCGCGTGATCAACTTCAATGACAAACCCATCTCGCGGAATCCGCATCCGACTGAAGTAGTGGTCACCAGCGATACGGAAGGCCACCTGTTCTACCAGATTGCGGCCAGCGCGGTGTCGACGAACGATGGACCGGTGCAGGATCAGTTGCTGCGTATCATCGAGCCGATTTCGGGCGCGGTTTCCATTGTGAGCTACGACGCGGTTTCCGATAGTCATGGAAAAGTTCAGAGCTACAAAGTTCTTGCCAAGCGGGAGTAGTAGAAACGCGCAGTCGGGCCTCAATTGGACCTCGGAATGAAAATCTTCTCGCTCATCCTCCCTGTCATGCTGTGCAGTTTCTCTGGAATATTGTCGACCGAAACGACTGCGAACGTACATGCTGCGCAGACTGGTTTTGATTGCAGCTTCTTTCGCGTTGCGGAGACGCCTCAAGAAAAGAATTCGGATAGTCTCGACGCGGTTCTGAAGAAGATGGACTCAGTATCGGCCAGTTTTCGTACGACGCAAGCTGAGTTCGAGTGGGACTCTTACGAAAAAGTCATCGACGAGGTTGACGACGTCCAAACGGGCACAATCTTCTATCGCAAAGCGGGCAAAGACATTGAAATGATGGCCGAGGTCAAGAAGGCCGGCACGAGCAAGTCCGAACTAAAGCCCGAACCGAAATTTGTGCTGTTCAGTGGCGGAAAAATTCGCATGTATCAGCCGAAAGTCGATCAGGTGACGGAGTTCGACCTGGGCAAGAACAAGTCGGAATTTGAGAGTTACCTCGTGCTGGGTTTTGGAGGCAGCGGACAAGATTTGCAGAAAGCGTTCGACGTGACCTATGTGGCGCCGGAAACCATTAATGGAACGGCCACCGCCAAGTTGCATCTCGTGCCCAAGTCGGAAAAGGTGCGCAATACTTACAGCGAGATCTTTCTTTGGATCGATCTCGACAAGGGGATCTCGATCCAGCAGCAATTCTTTCAGCCGCAGGGCGATTACCGGCTTGCCAAGTACACCGATGTACAGGTAAACGGGAAGAAGATTCCGGATGACGTGTTTAAGCTAAAGACCACGAGCAAAACGCAGACGATTTCACCTCGCGGTTAAGTCATTGAATATAAAGGGCAAGAAAGATGCTGAAATTTGCACATCGGACGATATACTGACCGCACCTTCAGTTGGGTTCATTCATGGCCAAGGTTTTCACGATTACAGTCCCTCCTAAGCTGGGAAACAAGCGCCGGGAACGCACGTCCGATCCTCGTTACGTTGACGGGCAACGGCTGCTCGTCGAGGCCATGAAGTATCTGGCGCAAGAAGATCCCGTGAAAAACCGCACGGCGATCGAGTTGATCTCAGAGCACGTGCGGACGCGGTTCCGCATGAGCGACTCGCCACTGGCGTAAATCAAAGACTTTCTTAAGTTATTCTGAGACTCTGCACTCGTGCACGCTCAGCCTCTGCGAGGGCGAATCGCCCTCGCAACAGCTGGCGAGACGCCACGCTACCAAACCCCAATTTAGAACGCGAAGCGCAGCGAGAACTGCATCACGCGCGGCGTGGTTAGGGTTCGCTGGTATTTTCCGAAGCCTGTGATGTCCACAAGATCTTCGTTATCGACGGCGTTGGCGGCGTCGAATCGCACCGAGTTGGTTACATTGAACACTTCCCAGGAAAATCTAAGCTGCCGAGCTTCATTAAACGCCCAGACCTTGCTGAGGCCGCCATCGATGTCGAAGAATCCCGGCCCGCGGAAAATATTTCGCTGACCTGCTTCGCCGGGATAAGTGTCGCGGAACAGAACTGGACCCGTTCCGGTCGGAGCGTAAGGACATTCGCACTGGATGCTCTGTGCGTTCTTGAAGACATTGGGATTGCCATTAGAATCGATAAAGACACCGGTCTTCGGCTTTGGCCCAATGAGGAAGGACGAACCTTCCAGTTCGAAGTTGGTCGCCCATCCCGCGCCGGCCGAGACAGTGAATGGGAAGCCGCTCGTCCAGCGACCCAGACCGCTCAATCCCCACCCACCAAGTACAGAGTCCACGAAACGATTCGACGAGTTCCAACGGCGTCCTTTGCCGTAAGGAATATCCCAGATCATGTTGTAGTTGATCTGGTGAGTGGTATCGAAATCTGAAGGAGCGCGCCAGAGATCCGGAGACCAGGCATTGATGGCCTGATTGTTGTAGGCCACGCCGCCTGCGGCTTCGAATCCGTTCACACGTTCGGCGTTCGAACTTACGTCGATCGACTTGGAATACACATAGTTCAGATCGAATTGCAGGCCAGCGCTCATAGCATGCCGCAGCGTAACCTGGAGCGCGTTGTAATTGCTGGCGCTGCGAGTTTGCCACGCGTACAGCGAAGAGAACTGGTCCTGATAATACTGATAGGCCGTTCCTGGGCCATAGCCATATTGGTTTGTGCCGGTTGCCGTACCGGCGCATGCCGGGAAGCAGAACACGTCCGCAATTTCCTGTGCCGTGGTCTCGTTGCCGGCAAAGCATTGATACAGGTCGTACATATTTTGAGTAGCAGTGGGCGACGCCGGAGCTCCGGCAGTGCACCCATAGATGCCCTGGGGGCCGGCAGCCTGCGGAAACAGGTTTTGCCAGTAAGGAATATTAGTAACGCTGGGATCGCTCTCGGGCACTCCCGCCGCAGCCGCTTTTGAGAACAGTTGCGCCGCGTGGAAATAATCCATGCCGCTCTTGGGGTCAACCAGATCGAGAGGCTGGGCCAAGTCGACTTCCTGTAAGAGGCGATGTGCGAAACGGCCAGTGTAGGTCGTTTCGAGCACAAAGCCGTGTGCGAATTCCCGAGTGAGCGAAAAATCGATCACTTCCGAATACGGCGTCTTCAGATGATCGTCGATGCCCCAGGCGATCGCCAATCCATATGTGTTGGGATTGCCCGGAGGCGTGTAGGGAAAACCACTGGGGGAGGGAGCGATTTCGCCGGCCGGCAAATTATTCAGACCTAGAAGGCCGGTGAATCGAGGCGAGTCGTCAACCGTGGAGACACCCGCGGGATTGCTGAATGTCGAAGTCAGTCCCCAAGAGCCGTTGCGGTCGAAGGTGTTCACCACGCCTTCGCCGAAGTGATCGAAGTAGATGCCGTATCCGGCGCGAATGGAACTCTTCCCAGTGTCACCGAAAATTGTGTGCCAGAATCCGCTGGCAGCATGGGGGGAATAGGCAATCGCAAAGCGAGGAGCCAGGTTCTTGTAATCCCAAGCCCAATACGGCTTTCCGCCATTGGCTTGCCCGGAGAGATTAAACGTGAGATCGGGTTGGTCGACTTGGCCCGCCAACGCATCTCGTCCTCTAGTCTTGAACCACTGATCCATATCGACGGTGGGGGCGACCTGATTGCCGGTCCTCTCAAAAGGAGGCTGCAGGAGGGAGTAGCGCACTCCGTAGGTGACCACCAGATCGGGGGTGACGCTCCACTTGTCCTGCAGGTACATCTCGCCTTCAAAGTTCTTGAAATGGCGTGGGACCAACGTGCCGTTGGGAATCTGTTGCCCAAACTTGTTCTGGTTCGCCTCGGTGAAAGTTTCGCTCAAGATTCCAGCAACATCCATGGCCGCGAAGCTGTAGGAGGTGCCAAAGGACGAGTCCACGAGTGGAAAGGTGCCTGTGGGATCGACCGATGGATCGAGGCTTACTCCTTCATTGGCAATGAACGATGGATTGAGCCAATACAGATTGGTCTGCGCGGTGGAAATATTGTCGGCGTTCGACAGGCGGTTATTGTGGATGAATCGCCAGTTGGTTCCGAATTGAAGGGTGTGCGTGCCTTTTGTCCAAGAGATGTCATCGACAAAATTGTGCACCGGAACATTGGTCAGGATGGTTTGGCTGGCGAGAGCTTGAGTATCGTCCAGACCGCGGAAGTTCACAAAATCCTGAGTGTTGAGGCCGCCGGTTCCAACGCCCTGACGAATGAAGGCGTAGCGGAAATTGTTGATGAAGTTATTCCCGATCAGCGCGGTGTATCCGACCGCAATTCCCTTGCTGTTGTTGGTGAGGAAATCGAAGGGAGGCTGCCCTGGAAATTGCGGAGGCTGCTTCTCGTGATCGTTCTGGAGATTGGCACGCGCGAACAGCGAGTGGGTACCGCTGGCGTTGATTTTGTAGTCGAGTTTAAAAAGATAGGTGTCGTGCTTGACTGGATCGGCGCCAGGGAAGGTGTATCCGGCCGTATTGAGTAAGTCACCTTCGCTGCTCGAGTTTGGCAAAGGGTATTTCGTGAACAGCGCGGTGGGGTTACCGGTGCCATTGATATTGGTGATCAGGCCGTTGGCGCCTGGACCAGCAGGGTTGCCTGGCGTCGGAGGGCACGTGCCGTTGGCGGCGCAACCTTGATCCAGAGACGCAACTTGGTCCGGAGTTAGAGTGGCGACGTCAAATCCCGGGAAGGCTGAACCACCGCTGACGACGTTGACGTTCCCATTCGTTGTGGTGCAATTGGGATCACTGCCCGGATCGCAGAGATATTTCAGGAACCCTTCGCGAAGGCTTTCTGTAGGCACCGTTCGGGTCTGCTGTGTGGTGTCCGCGGTGCGCTGGCCCTCGTAGGCGATGAAAAAGAAAGCCCGATCTTTTTTGATGGGGCCACCGACATTGACCCCAAAAGTATTGCGAAGAATAAAACCGGGCACATTGGGCTGGTTGTTCGCGAGTTCTGACTGCTTATTGAACCAGTCGTTCGCGACGGTAAAGTTCGGCCGGTAGTATTCGTATACCGCACCATGGAAAGCATTTGTGCCGCTCTTCGTGACCATGTTGACCTGAGCGCCCGAGGAACGTCCAGAGCCTGCGTCATAGTTGCCGGTGGTGACTCGAAACTCCTGCAGTGAGTCGAGGATCGTGCGCATCGCGCCCTCGAAGGCAAATCCCTCGAGTTGGTCATTGTCGTCCAAACCATCGAGCGTAATGTTGGTTTGATCGCTGCGGGCTCCGTTCACTGCTCCGCCGCGGCTGTCCGACATCTGCTGATCGTTCGTGGTGTTTCCGATATACGTCACACCGGGCTGAAGGCTCAGAATGGCCGCCGGGTCTCGGCCTTCAGAAGGCAGGTCGGTCAATTGTCGAGCATTGAAATTGTTCCCAAGCGTCGCGTCTTGCGTGTTAACCATCGGCGCTTCTCCCGTCACGTCAACAATGACGGAGCCGCCTTGTACTTTGAGAGCGACGTTAACAGTCGCGGGACTGCTGACCTGCAAGCACGACGTTCTCGCGTTTCGTCGTGGAGAATCCTGCCGCCGATACGGTAATGACATAGGTCGACGGCGGCACTTCCAGGAACTGATAGATCCCCTGATCGTCTGTTTTTACACTTCGGGAGAAACCCGTTTCCTTGTTCTCAAGCATCACGGCAGCGCCGGCCACGAGCGCACCTTTAGCATCGGTAACGGTACCGCGTACCGAGGTGGTCGCGGATTGTGCATGACCGAATGTGGCTACCGCGAGGAAGGTTGCGATCATTACCGCCAGGTACAGTGAGCGAGAACGCATAGGAAACTCCCTTCGCCTGAACGGGCGTCTGAATTCAGATTTACGTTTTGCCCAGGAGGTAGAGCGACAGAGACCCTGGGGGAAGCTTGATGGGGCGCTATTGTGCAACTTCGAGCTTTGAATGATCAAGCTGAAACTTCGCGGAAGTGACTAAGAGTCAGGGATTTTGCCGACCGAGCCGGCCCGGAGGAACTGGTTGGAGCGCTGACATGGCGCAGTGCTACACCTGGAAAGAAAAAACGGGGCGGAAAATCCGCCCCGCATACTCAACCGCACGGCTTAGCAAGCTAGAACGAATACCGCAGCGCGAACTGCATGACGCGCGGCAGGGTCATCGTCTTCGTGTATTCGCCAAACGTGGAACCGCTGGCCACGCTGTTGTTTCCAATGTTTTGCATGCTGCCGACATCGAATCGGGGAGTGTTGGTCGTGTTAAAAACTTCCCAACTAAAGCGGACCGTTTGGCGCTCCGTTACATTCCATACTTTGGCAAGGCCGGAGTCGATGCCGAAGTATCCCGGACCACGCAGATTGTTACGCTGTCCGGACTCTCCGGGATAAGAGTGGCGGAACAACGTGCCAATCTGGTTCGGATCGCCTTTGAAGACGTTGGGATTCCCGCTGGGATCCCTGAACACGCCGGTCTTGGGCGCGGGACCAACCAGAACGTCCGCAGAAGTCAGCTGCCAGTTGGTGGCCCAGAAGCCAAGTCCCGGCTCAACCGTGAAGGGATAGCCGCTCGTCCAACGATAAATGCCGGTGAGCGTCCATCCGCCAAAGACAGCCTGGGTGACGCCGTGCATTCCCGATCCCCAATACTTGCCCTTGCCGAAAGGTAACTCATATACCCAGTTCGCATTGAGCTGATGTGTGGTGTCGTAGTCGGATGGAGCTCTCAACTGAGCGGGAGACCAGGAATTGATGACCTGACTGGCGAAGCCGCCGCCTTCAAATTCGTTGATACGCTCCGCGTTGGAACCGACGTCGATCGACTTCGAATACACATAATTCAAATCGAAGTCGAGCCCCTTGCCTTTATGCCGCATCGTCAACTGGAGGCCGTTATAGGCAGCGTTTCCGATGCTGCGCCATGCGTACAACGACGAGTACTGCGGATCGAAGTACGCGTTCGGGCCGAGGGCCGAGCAAGAAGGCAGACAGATATCCGGAACGTCGAGGTTGAATAGAGCTGAGGTTTCATTTCCGACGTAGCAGCTCCACATGTCGTAGACGGCTTGAGTCGCCGTGTAGTTCGTTGCGCTGGAGCTATCGCCGGGAGCGCAACCAAGATTGGAAGAACTTCCCGGCGGCCCGAATCCCAGCATGCCTGCCGCGCCGGGGAATAGGTTCTCCCAATAAGGAATGGGAGCGAGGTTGTTGATGTTCGTGCCTGCGTTGTATGCCTGAGACAGCATCGTTGCCGCCTGGAAATAGCTTGTCTTGGAAGCGGGATCAACAATGTTCAGCGGCATCGCCATATCTTCCTCCTGCAGGAGGTGATGAGACAGGCGGCCGATATACGAGGCTTCCACTACGAAACCCGAGCGCAGTTCTCGCGTCAGGGAGAAATCAAACACTTCGGAATACGGCGTATGGATCTTGTTATCCATGCCCCATGTGATTTCATATCCTCCTCCGCTCAGTGTCGAGGGAGGCGTCAGTGGGAACGCCCCTGACGGAGCAGGAATGATCACGGCCGACGGGATGTTGTTGTATCCCGAGAAGCGCGGCGCCGTATCGGGAGTAAGAATGCTAGCGGGATTTGAAATCTGTGTCGTTAATCCGAACGAGCCGTTCTTGTCGAAGGAGTTCACGATGCCTTCGCCGAAGTGATCGTAGTACATCCCGAATCCGCCACGAATCGAGGTCTTACCGGCGCCACCGAGAATACGGCTCAATAGACCACTTCCATTTCCACTGGGCGACCAGGCAAACGCGAGGCGAGGTGCGACATTCTTATAGTCCCAAGCCCAGTAGGGTTGACCTCCGTTGGCCTTGCCGATGAGTCCAAACTGCAGCAACGGGGCGTACGTCTGGCCCTGCAGCATTGCACTGGCTCTCTGGTTGAAAAAATTGTTGATACTGGTTGTCGGCCCTACCTGCAACCCTGTGGTTTCGTATGGAGGTTGCAGCAGCGTATATCGTGCTCCAAAAGTTAGCGTGAAGTTGGGGCGTACGCGCCATGCATCCTGAGCGTAGGTTTCGAATTCATTCGACCTAAAGTGCCGTTGTGCGGGCGTACCCTCGGACAAGACCGAACCCGTTTTCGTACGGTTGTAGTTGGAAAAGCCTTCTGAAATGATTCCCGCCAGAGTGGCCATGGCCAAGTCGTAGGCTTGTCCGTTCACGACTGGCTTAAATCCGAATGCTGCTGGATCGAAGCTTTGTCCCGTGTTCGCAAAACCAGAGAAAGTCAGCCATGACGGATTGGTTTCCGCTCCGAGGTAAGAGATGTCGTTGGCGGAACGAATGTCATTGATCAGTCGCCAGTTTCCACCAAACTCCAGCGTGTGATTGCCTTTTCTCCAGCTCAGGTCATCGACAAAGTTGTGGACGGGAGAATTCACCAGATCAGTGCTGCTTTCACCGACCGGTTGGTCCAACCCGCGCAGGGTGATGTAATGCTGATTTTGCAGGCCTGATCCGATCAGGTTCGGACGAGTGTAGCCGTAGCGGAAATTGTTGATGATGTTGTCCTTGATCGTCCAGACATGGCCAACCGCCAGCCCCTTCACGTTGTTTTCGTTCGTGATATTCGCGGGCTGGTTGGGAAACTGCGGCGCGCTGGTCGGATCAGAGTTCACGAAATGATCATTTTGGAGGTTTCCGCGAACATAGAGAGTCTGACGCGACGTGATGTTGGCATCGAACTTAGCGATGTACGTATCCAGCTTGGAAGGAACCGCTGCAGGGAATGTGTAGCCCACGAAATTCAGTCCGTCGCCAGCCGCCGTTGTGTTGGGGGCCGGGTACGTGTTGAGCACGGCTTGGATGGCAGGGTTAACTCCGGGCCCGAGCGGGCAAGTGCCCAGTCCGCTGCAGTTGGGATCCATCTTAGCGATGTCCGCTGGTCCAAGCTGGTCCAAATTACCGTTTGCGTCAATATATTGGATCGTTCCCGCCCTTAGCAGCATGCTAGGAACGGTGCGCGTGACCTGAAGATTTTCGTGAGTTCGCTGCCCCTCATACGTGACGAAGAAAAACAGCTTGTTCTTAATGATGGGCCCGCCGAACGAAACTCCGAAAGTGTTACGAATCAATTGACCGGGCTTGTTGGGCAAGCCGTTAAGCACCTGCGCCTGTTCGTTAAACCAATCGTTGGCCTCCCCGACGTTGGATCGGTTGTACTCGTACACGGAGCCGTGGAAACCGTTGGTACCGCTCTTGGTCACCAATGACACTTGCGCGCCGGAAGAGCGGCCCGAATCCGCATTGGAGTTGCTGGTCGCTACGCGGAACTCCTCGAGAGAATCCAAGGTCGATCGCAAGGCTCCCTGGAAGGCTAGTCCCTTCTCTTGGTCGTTGTTGTCAACACCATCCAGCGTAATGTTCGTCTGGTCACTACGGGCTCCATTCACGGATCCGCCGCGACTGTCCATGGACTGATCCACATTTCTGCTGTCACCAACGAAGGCTACGCCGGGTTGCAAGCTTAGAATTCCGACCGGATCGCGACCTTCCAGAGGAAGGTTAAGAATCTGCTTGGAGTCGAAGGCATTTCCAATCGAAGCATCCTGCGTATTCACCAACTCGGCTTGTCCCTGAACTTCAACGACCGTGGCGGCAGCGGCGACGCTCAGCGTCAGGTTCTGAGTCGCGGGCGTATTCACCAGAAGCTGCATACCGGTAACCTTGGTCGTGCTGAAGCCGGAGGCCGTCACCGTCACGGTGTACGTTCCAGGCGGAATCTGAATGAACTCGTATTCGCCCTGTCCGTTCGTGCTCGTGGAGCGCGTAAATCCCACCTGATGATTCTCGAGAGTCACAGCGGCCTGAGCTACGACCGCACCTTTTGCGTCGTAAACCGTGCCCTTCAAGGAAGTGGTGGCGACCTGCGACCATGCCGCACCAAGGATGGTCAGAACAGACACGATCAGAAAAAATACAGTCTTCAAGCAACGCATGGGGAAACTCCTTCTCCGCGCAGCAGTCTGAATTTGTTTTCGGCCCAGGAAGAGACTAAGAAAGTCGAGACCCTGGAGTGCCTGATGGGGCAGAATTGTGCCGCGTCGCGATGACGTAATTCAAGAAGAAATTGTGCCATCCCAGGGGATGTGAAACGTTTCAACAGGGACGGCCGCGAGGGCATTCACGAGGGTGGAAATTTATTCATCCCGGGAAAAGAGCGCGGAGGCAAGAATGATCACCCCCGGATAGCATTCGAGGGTGTATCGCGGCTCCGGATTTTCAAGGGTACCCAGGAACCCAGAGCGCAGCACGAGAAATAAAACGAATAGGCCAATGCCAAAAAATTCGCGGCCCCGGATCAGCCCGGCGGCGCCCAAGACGACGTAAGCCAGATTGATGAAGCCAAACGCGAGGCTGACGGCGAGCCAGCGGCGGTCGTCGTTGAACTCCCACCATCGGGGATCTGACGGAAAAAGTTCCGATCGCGGACGCAACCACATGTCTGCGATGCGTAACGCTGGCAGACATACGTAGTATCGAAGTGGAGCGGCATGAATCCGTTCGGCGGCTAACGCACCGAAGCGAGCATCGAGTTCGGGTGACATATTATGCCCAGCGTTGTAATCGGCGAACAGCGCGGCGGTGAGTTCTCGTTGTTGCGGAGAGTCGAATGCCCGCCGCGGCAGGCGGGCGACATCGATGTCATCTCCGGGGACGTTCCAATAGATTTCTTCAACGGAAACGTAATCTGCCATCCATGTCTTGACCCAGCGATTGAAGCCGACCATGATCGGTTCGTCCGAGTCATTGGCATAGCGGGGAGCAAGCGGTTCGAGTTTATGCAAGGTATGAACATTGCGAAGAGTCCAGGGAATAAGCGGGGCGAGCGCGCAAACCGCAACCAGTACACCGGCAACGATCAGCTTGCGTACAGTCAGACTGGATCGTAAATTTCGGACAAGGAGCCAGAACAAATAAGCGCCGACTGACGCCAACAGGATGCCGCCATCGGGCCGGAGCAGAATGCTGCCGCCGATCGCCAGGCCGCAGCCGATCCAAGCGGAGAAAGAATTCCCTCCCGCTTCGTCTGTGGCCAAACCAAGCAAGACAAGATCTAGAGCCAAGGCAGTGAAGAAGATTTCCAGGGTCTCCGTCAACGCGGCAGCCGCATAGTTCGCCAGGAAAGGACAGATTGATGCGAGCAGAAATGCCGCCTTGGCTGCCCTTTCCGAGAACATCCGCCTCGCGATATCCGCAATCAGAAAGCATGTCACCAGATCGAACAGCACCTGCACCAACAGGACTGCGCGGAAATTGTCGAAACCAAAAACCGAGAAGATTGCGGCGAGAAAGGCGGGATATCCAGGCAAACGCGAAAGCGTCGGCATGAGGACGCCCGAATTAGTGATGCCGTAGACACCATGCTGCAGCCAGTTCTTGGCGATATCGGCATACAGGCGGGAATCGTCGACGATGGCGGGGAAGCGGAAGACCAGCCATACTCGAAGCGCGATGGCGATCAGGCTGACCACTGCGAAGAACCGGGCCCGGTTTTTTCCGAATTCCGGATCTCTAAAGCCGGGTCCATCCGATCTCGGCTTTGCTTTGAAACCCGGTCGCAGCAGTTCTCGCACGGAGCGAATGATAGCGCGTTTGCGGCAATCCCGGCGTTAGGAAAGCGCATCGTATAATGGCAGAGACGCACTCACCCTGCCTCGCCGAAAATTGACCGTGTGCCGCCCGCGGCATACGATGACATCGTTAAACAATGGCTGAACCAGTCTTTTATGATCCCCGACGCGCCCGTTGGAAACGCCTGCGGCGCACGCTCGATGTAACCGCAGTCGTGGTTTCTGCCCTGATTGTCTTCTTCGTGTATTCCGCGCTGCGGGACGAGCCTCTGCCGGGTCTTCTGTTTTATCCGCAGAGGCGTAATTTCAAGGCTTTGAAAGAGAGCGAACGGGAGAAAGCGCGCGACCGCCAGAAGAAGGCGGTGGCCCGGTCGCACCGCAAATCGAAGCTGGCCGCTTCGCAAGTCACGCTGAATCAGTCGGAAGGAATTCGAGCCGCATTCTACGTTCCCTGGGACGCGGCAAGCTTCTCGTCGCTCAAAGCCTACGCCCACCAGATCGACATTCTGTATCCCGACTGGCTCCATGTGTTGACCGCCGACGGCCGTATCCAGGGGGAGGATGACCAGACCGGCAAGTATTTCGATGTGGTGCAGGGATCGAACGTCCTTCCGGTGGACGACCGGGTAATGCCATTTCTAAAGACCGAAGACCCCGGGATGGAAGTGTTTCCGATGGTCAATAATTCCGACGGGTCGAACTTTATGCCCGAGATCGCGGATTTCCTGAACAATCCCGATGCCCGTGCCCTCTTCCGCCGCCAAGCCGCTCAGTTTCTGGCATCCGGACACTATCACGGCCTGATGATCGATTTCGAATCGTTCCCCGCGAGCGGGCAGAAAGGTTATATCGCTTTCCTGCAGGAGTTGTCGTCAGACCTGCATGGCCGCGGCATGAAGCTTTACGTATCGCTTCAGGCGCACAACACCGAATACGACTACGCGTCGATTGCCGCAGCGGCCGACGGCGTTGTGCTGATGAATTATGACGAGCACTATCCGGGAGCCGAGTCGGGGCCGGTGGCGTCTCAGGACTGGTTCGAGCAGAATCTGAAGACCGCGCTCGATGTCGTCCCGAACGAGAAGATGATCTGCGCGATCGCGAATTACGGCTATGACTGGGTCCTGAAGCCGAAGAACGGCAAGTTGCCGCCCGGAGAACGTGACCATACTGTTAGCGTGCAGGACGCATGGCTGGAGGCTCGCGATTCGGATGAGGATATCAACTTCGATGACGACGCGATGAATCCTCACTTCAGTTATCTGGACGAGAACAACCTGCGCCGGGATGTCTGGTTTGTCGACGGAGTGACCGCGCTCAACCAGATGCGTGCGGCGCAGAACATGGGCATTCAAACGTTCGCCCTGTGGCGCCTCGGCAGTGAAGACAGATCATTATGGCGGGTGTGGGACGTGCCGGGAGACGTTGGGGCAACGGACAAGTTGCGAGACGTACCACCCGGTGCCGACGTCGATATGGAGGGCCAGGGAGAAATCCTGCGCATCGAAGAAAGGCCAGCGCACGGCACCCGCGATCTGACTATAGACGCCGGCAGCAAAATGATCACCGACGAGGTATTCCAGAACTTGCCGGAACCATACCGCGTCGGGCGTTACGGCTACAGCCCCAACAAAGTTGCGATCACGTTTGACGATGGTCCTGACCCGGAATGGACTCCGAAGATTCTCGATGTCCTCAAGGTCAAAAACGCGACTGCGACTTTTTTCTTGATCGGGATCCAGACCGACAAGTTTTCCGGCATCGCAAAGCGAATTTACCGCGAAGGCAATACGATTGGGAACCACACCTTCACGCATCCCGATGTGAGCAATATCTCCACCGCATACATGAAAGTGGAGTTGAATCTCACCGAGCGACTCTTTGCGAGTCTGATGGGAATCCGCGCTACATTGATGCGGCCTCCGTATGCGATTGACGAGGAGCCCGATACTGCCGACCAGGTGCGGCCGCTCGAGATTCCGCAGGACATGGGCTTCATCACGGTCGGCAACCGGATCGATCCGAATGATTGGTCCGATACTCCGCGACGGCATTCTGCCGAAGAAATCTCCTCTTATGTCTTGGCGCATCTTCCGCCTTGCCGGGTGGAAGATCTACGTTGCGGCAACATCGTCTTGCTCCACGATGGTGGGGGTGATCGCTCGGAAACGGTCCGCGCGCTGCCCATGATCATTGATGGCATCCGTGCCCGCGGCTATGAGGTTGCTCCCGTGTACGAATTGCTTGGGATGCAGAAGGCGAATGTGATGGCGCCTCTGCCGCGCGGCGAGCGCTGGGCCGCCCGGTTGGACCGTTTCGGTTTCTGGCTTTTCGACGCCGGAATTGTCCTGATTACCTGGATTTTCCTGATCGGCGACGTGTTGATGACTGGCCGACTCATTTTTATCGGCGCGGCAGCAGTTTATGATCGCTTGCGCGAAAAGATTTTGGGCAAACCCGCCGAAGTCGCCTCGTACAAGCCCAAGGTTGCGGTTCTGATTCCCGCGTACAACGAGGAAAAAGTCATCGAGCGTACCATCCGCGGAGCACTCAATTCGAACTATCCCAACCTGCTTGTGATCGTGATCGACGACGGATCGAAAGATCGAACCCTCGAAGTCGCGCGCAATGCGTTTGCTGTCGAAGCCGCCGCGGGTAAGGTTTTGATTCTCGGTAAGAAGAACTCCGGCAAAGCCGAGGCACTCAATTACGGAATCGAACACATTGGAGACGCGGAACTTTTTGTCGGTATCGATGCCGACACCATCATCGCGCCGGACGCGATTTCCCGGCTCGTCCCGCATTTTATTAACCCCAAGGTTGGCGCGATCGCGGGCAACGCCAAAGTCGGCAACCGGGTGAATCTGTGGACGCGCTGGCAGGCGCTGGAATACATCACCAGCCAAAATTTTGAGCGGCGAGCGCTCGATGTCCTTGGAGCAGTCAGCGTAGTGCCCGGGGCGATCGGCGCATGGCGTGTTTCAGCGGTTCGCGAGGCCGGTGGATACCACATTGATACCGTCGCCGAAGACGCCGATCTGACCATGGCTCTGCTGCGTCGAGGATATCGCGTCGAATACGAAGACATGGCGCTCGCGTACACGGAGGCTCCCACGAGCGCGAACGGGCTGATGCGCCAGCGTTTCCGCTGGTCTTTCGGCATCCTGCAGGCGGTCTATAAACATCGCGGAGTAATGGCTCGCAAAGGGGCGCTGGGATGGGTCGCGCTGCCGAATATTTGGATCTTCCAGATTCTGCTGCCTCTCGTGTCGCCGATGATCGACATCATGTTCGCCGTCGGCACCATCTGGTATTTCGTGCAGAAGCATTTCCATCCGGACTCAACTGACCCTGCCAGTTTCCACAAGCTTGTGCTGTTCTTCTTTGCGTTCCTTGTGATCGACTTTCTTGCATCGGCGATTGCATTTGCGCTGGAGCGGCGCCGTCCTGACGATAAAGAAGACCCTTGGCTGCTCAGCCAGGTCTGGTTGCAGCGCTTCGCCTATCGGCAGTTGTTTTCGATTGTGCTCTTCAAGACGCTGAAGCGCGCGCTGGAAGGCCGCAAGTTCGCGTGGGACAAGCTGGAGCGAACGGCCGCGGTGAATTATGTGCCAGTGGAAACGCGCGACCACGTCAATGTGCCTTAAGCTTTCAAGGTTTCAAGAGATCGTGAGCTCTGAAAACGTTGAAATTTTTTTGCTTTGAAACCTTGCTGCTATCGAAACAGCAGCGGTGCAAACTCCGATAGATTCCTTCTCCAGACCATCCATGTGTGCATACCGGGCGTTTCGATGTCGGTGTGCTGAACACCTTTTGTCTTGAGCCATTCCCGCAGATTGCGATTCGCCGTGATGAGGCGGTCCTCGGTACCGCACGCAATCCATAGAAGTTTCAGCTGATCGTTCGCCTTCGCGTCGAGAGACGGGAAATCTTTTTCCAAAGGTTCGGGTAAACCACCGGCGCTAAACGCTCCGACCCACGCAAACTTATCCAGGTTATTTAACCCGGTTAACAACGATTCCGATCCTCCCATCGAGAGGCCCGCAATGGCACGCGAGTTGCGGTCCTTCTTCACGCTGTATTCGCCCTCCACTTTCGGCATCACTTCGGTCAGCAGCGCGTCCCGGAATCGAGAGAAGTTCTTGTCGCGCACGTCGGTATGGCTCCATGCACCCCAACCTAACGTGATCATTTCCATCGTGCCGTAGCCGAGCGGCATCACAACAATCATCGGCTTGGCTTTACCCTGGGCGATCAGGTTGTCGAAGATGACGTTGGCACGGCCGACCGCCGTCCATCCGCTCGCGTCGTCACTGTAACCGTGCAGCAGATACAGCACGGGGTAAGTCGTCTTGGCGGTTGGATCGTATCCTGGCGGCGTGTACACGTAATAATCCCGCTCATCTTCGGCTGCCGCCGACTTGTAGAAATGATGATGAATTTCGCCGTGGGGGACGTCGTTTAATTCCCAAGGCAGCGACGGCGGCCCGGGAACGTGGACCATGTTCTCGTTCGAGAGCAGGTTTGTCTTTATCAAGTGGTTGAAGGGATCGATCGTGCGCACGCCGTCCGCGACGAATGAATATCCGTAATAATCCGGCGGTAGTGGCGGCGTGTTCACGGTCCACACACCGGCGTCGTCCTTCTTCATGGACAGAGGTTCCGTCGCGCCTTCCCGCGCCAGCTTGACCTCTTGCGCATTGGGATCGCGGAAGCGGAAGGTCACGCTGTCGTCGGAATGCACTTCAGGAGTAACCAGTGGAGGAGCGAACTGCGGCGGCGCGTTCTGGGCAGGTTTCGCCTGTTGCGCGACGCTGATGGTCGAAAATAAGAAACAGGAAGCGATCAGAACGGAGGGAAGCTTCATGGCTGCGGTCTCCTTGGAAAACAAACGGCACAATTCTATAGCAGGCGAGAGGGATGGCGCGGAAGGCCGATGATTTCGCACTGAACCAGGGACAATCTGCTAAGTGCCAATTGCCGATTGCGGAAGGTGCTTACTTTCCGGATGCGACGTCGATGCGGGATTCGGCGCGGTGTAGGGCATCCAGCGCGCGCTCCACGTCCACGGAAGTATCGCCGCTCGTTAGACGTTGTTCGGCTCGCTCTTTAGCTTTACGTGCGCGATCCACATCGATTTCAGATGGACGCTCTGCTGTCTCGGCAAGGATCGTCACCTTGTCCGGCAGCACTTCCGCAAAACCCCACGCTACCGCGAGGTGCTGCTCGGTGGAGTTTTCGCGATAGGTAATCTCTCCGACCGCCAGTTCGGTGATGAGCGGAGCATGACCCGGCAGAATGCCCAGATACCCGTTCTTGCCGGGAATCTGAACTTCTTCCGCCGCCGTGTCGACCACTTTCTTCTCCGGCGTGACGATCTCGAGTTTGAACACTTCAGCCATGGGTCGTTCGTCGTTAGTCGTTGGCCAACCAAGTCGCCGTCAGCGATGCTCTGCTAACGACTGACGACCAGCGGCCAACGACCGCTCTTACGCCGCTGCCTTCATCTTCTCCGCGGCTTCGAGCACTTCCTCGATCGGGCCCTTCATATAAAAGGCCTGCTCGGGAATGTCATCGTACTTCCCTTCCGCGATGGCCTTGAAGCCCTTCACGGTATCAGCGATCTTCACATAGCGTCCTGGCGCGCCGGTGAACTGCTCGGCGACGTGGAACGGCTGCGACAGGAACCGCTGAATCTTACGGGCACGGGCGACGGTCAGCTTCTGATCTTCACTCAACTCGTCGATACCGAGAATGGCGATGATGTCCTGCAGATCCTTGTAGGTCTGCAGCGTCTTCTTCACCAGCTGCGCCACGTCGTAGTGTTCCTGCCCGACGATGCGCGGATCGAGAATGCGCGAGGTCGACGCCAGGGGATCGACGGCGGGATAAATTCCGATTTCCGTCAACGCACGCGAAAGCACCGTGGTCGCGTCGAGGTGAGCAAACGTGGTCGCTGGTGCGGGATCGGTCAAGTCGTCGGCGGGTACGTAAATCGCCTGCACCGAAGTGACGGAGCCCTTCTTCGTGGACGTAATGCGTTCCTGCAATTCGCCCATCTCGGTCGCGAGGTTGGGCTGGTAGCCGACGGCGCTGGGCATGCGCCCCAGCAGCGCGGAGACTTCAGATCCGGCCTGCGTAAAGCGGAAGATGTTGTCGATGAAGAGGAGGGTGTCGGCGCCCTCGGCGTCGCGGAAATATTCCGCAACCGTGAGTCCGGTCAGCGCAACGCGGAGACGCGCCCCTGGAGGCTCCGTCATCTGGCCATAAATCAGCGCAGCTTTCGACTCCGCCGGTTTGCCGGGCTTGATCACGCCCGACTCCGTCATTTCCAGCCACAAGTCGTTGCCTTCACGGGTACGTTCACCGACGCCGGCGAATACGGAAAATCCACCGTGGTTCTTGGCGACGTTGTTGATCAACTCCATGATGACGACTGTCTTGCCGACGCCCGCGCCGCCGAACAATCCAATCTTGCCGCCTTTCAAGAACGGCTGGATAAGGTCGATGACCTTCACACCGGTTTCAAACATTTCGGCGGTGGTCGCCTGCTCATCGAAAGCGGGAGCCAAACGGTGAATCGGCATTCGCTCTGTGTATTCGACAGGCCCCAGCTGATCGACGGGCTCGCCGATCACGTTCATCACACGGCCCAGCGTTCCTCGGCCCACAGGCACGGAGATCGGTCCGCCCTGATCGATGGCTTTCATCCCGCGCACCATGCCGTCGGTGGCTTCCATGGCGATGGCGCGCACTCGGCCTTCGCCGAGGTGCTGCTGCACCTCGAGGATGACGTTGATCGGGCTCGGCACATTGAAGCCGTCGCTGACGACCTTCAGGGCCTGATAAATCGGAGGCAGGTGGCCTTCGGCGAACTGCACGTCCACCGCCGGTCCCGCGATTTGAATAACGTGTCCTACGTTTTCTGCCATATAGCTTCGAGCTTTGAGCTACGAGCGGCGAGCCATATGTCCGCTCTGCATCCAGCCCTCGACCTCATTTCCTAGTCTCAAGATGTCACTGCAAGCTCGAAGCTCATGGCTCGAAGCTCACAGCTATCACATCGCCGCCGCGCCGCTGACGATCTCGATAATTTCCTTCGTGATCTTCGCCTGGCGGGCGCGATTCATCACCAGCGTCAGCGAATCGATCATGTCGGTCGCATTGTTCGTCGCCGAATCCATGGCGGTCATACGGGCCGCATGCTCGGCTGCCACCGATTCCAGCAGCGCTCGGAAAATCTGGATGCTCACATACTTCGGCAGCAAAGATCGGAACAGCTCCTCAGGCGACTGCTCGTAAATGTAATCGACCTGCGATGTGCCAAACTGCGAAGCGACAGCTGCCGCACCTTCGGTGGTATGCATCCCCACGCCCGCGCTGATCGCCGCTTCCTTGGCCTTCTTTTTTTCTTCCTCGGTAGGCTCTTCCGCCAACCGCACGGCTTGCTCACCGATCTGCTCGATCGGGAGAATCTGCTCCACGATCAGCCGTTGCGCGATCACCGACTTGAATTCGTTGAAAACGACGTAGACAGCATCGATCTCTTCGCGGCAATAGCGGCGGATCACGCTCTGCGCCAGTGCCGAGGCCTGCGCGAACTGCACTTTGTTCAGAACGCCAACGTGCTCGCCGGTGATCTCGATGGCCGCGGCGCGTTCGGCAGGCTCTGGTTCGTCCTCAACGGAGTCCACCAATTCGGCAAGACTCTTCGTCTGGACCGTTGCCGCCGGAAAGCGGCGACGGAGGAAGTCACGGCCTTTTCGTCCCACCGCTTCGATATCGACGTTCTTTCCCGCTTTCGACTCGAGGAAGCGTCCGGCAGCTTTCGTGATATTCGCATTGAATGCGCCCGCCAGGCCTTTGTCGCCCGTGACGACGATGAGCAAAATGCTCTTCTCTTGACGCTGTGCCAGCAACGGATGCTTCGGTTCGCCGGTCTCGGGATCGTAGATCTCCGCCCGGGTGACCAACGATTTCAAAACATTCGTCAGCATCTGCGCATACGGACGCGCAGCCAGGGCACGCTCCTGCGCGCGGCGCAATTTGGCCGCCGAGACCACCTTCATGGCCTTGGTGATCTGCCGCGTGTTAATCACGCTGCGAATGCGGCGACGGATGTCGAGAATATTTGGCATGAATCGGTACTCGGTATCAGTAGTCAGTACTCAGTTTAAGAACCGGACCCAGCGCACAGCTAAGTCTGGGTACTGAGGAGCCGGTTACTGGGTACTCACTTCGCTACTGCTTGCCTCTGTGCCACAAACTGCTGTTTCGCTTCCTTGATCACTGCCTGCAATTGTCCCTTCAACGCATCATCGAGGACCTTCTTCTCCATGATCGTGCGCAGGATCGCAGGGTTCGTCGCATCCACGTACTTGAACAATTCTTTTTCGAAATCTCGTACCTGATTGACTGGCAGGTCATCGAGGAATCCACCCGTACCCGCCATGATGATCAGAATCTGCTTGGAGAACGGCAGCGGCGAGAATTGATTCTGCTTCAGCAATTCTACCAACCGCTGGCCGCGATTCAACTGCGCCTGCGTAGCTTTATCGAGATCGCTGCCGAAGGCTGCAAAGGCTGCCAGTTCGCGGTATTGCGCGAGTTCCAGCTTTAGCGTTCCAGCCACTTGCCGCATGGCCTTAATCTGCGCGCTGCCGCCGACGCGGCTGACTGACAGTCCTACGTTCACCGCGGGGCGGACGCCTTGGTTGAACAAGTCGGTTTCAAGATAGATCTGGCCGTCTGTGATCGAAATGACGTTGGTCGGAATATATGCAGAAACGTCGCCAGCCTGCGTTTCAATCACGGGGAGGGCCGTCAGAGATCCGCCGCCATTCTTGTCGCTCAACTTCGCCGAGCGCTCCAGCAGTCGCGAGTGGAGATAGAACACGTCTCCGGGATACGCTTCGCGTCCCGGCGGCCGGCGCAGGAGCAACGAGATTTCGCGGTAGGAGGCAGCATGCTTCGAAAGATCATCGTAGATCACAAGCGCGTGCCGCTTGGTGTCGCGGAAATACTCGCCCATCGCGGTTGCGGCATAGGGCGAGATGTACTGCATCGGCGCGGGCTCGGAGGCGGATGCGGCGACGACAATCGTATATTCCATCGCTCCCGCATCTTCGAGAATCTTGACGACCTGCGCGATCGACGAACGCTTCTGCCCGATCGCGTTGTAGATACAGATCAGATCGTTGCCCTTGCTGTTGATGATCGTGTCGAGCGCGACCGCGGTCTTGCCGGTCTGACGGTCGCCGATGATCAATTCGCGCTGGCCGCGGCCAATGGGGATCATGCTGTCGATCGCCTTCAGTCCGGTGGCCATTGGCTCGCGCACCGGCTGACGATCAATCACGCCCGGGGCGAGGCGCTCGAGGGCAATGAACTTGTCGGTGGCGATGGGACCCTTGTCGTCGATCGGCTCGCCGAGCGAATTGACCACGCGGCCAATCATGGCGTCGCCCACCGGAACGCTCATGATGCGTCCGGTACGCTTCACTTCGTCGCCTTCTTTGATCTCGGTATATTCGCCGAGCAGCACGACGCCAACCTGGTCTTCTTCCAGGTTCATGGCGATGCCGGCCACACCGTGCGGGAACGACAGCAGTTCGCCAGCCATGACCTTGTCGAGCCCATACACGCGCGCAATTCCGTCGCCCAGCGTGATAACGGTACCGGTCTCGTCCACGGAGATCTTGGTCTCGTAATTCTCGATCTGCTCGCGGATCAGTTTCGAAATTTCGTCTGCTTTGATTTGTGCCATAGAGAAAAGCTCTCAGCCTTCAGCTATCAGCTCTCAGCGGCGAGCCACGAGCCCGGGATAACCATTTGCGACCACAGGCTTTCGCTCACCGCTCACGGCTCGCGCCTAAGAGCTGATTGCTTCCTTAATCTTTTCCAACTGCCCTTTCACCGAACCGTCGTAAATCGTACTGCCGACGCGGACTACCGCTCCGCCCAGCAAAGACGCATCGAGCCCGTATGTTGCCCGAACCTTCTTGCCGGTGGTCTTCTCAATCTGCGCTTCGAGAGTACGCTTCTCGGCGTCGCCCAACTCTCGGGCGGTCGAAATTTGTGCCTCGGCAAATCCCAACCGGGCGTCGAGTTCTTTTTCCAGTTGCTCGACGATCCGTCCGAGGTACGACAGGCGCCGGTGATCGATCAACACGGCAACCAAGTTGCGTACTTGCTTATCGATACCTTCGCGCTGCACGATCGCATCCAGCAGCCTGCGTTTCTGATCGGCCGGAACCGCAGGATTCTCCCAGACCCGCCGCAACTCGACACTCTCGTCGAAAAGCAACGCAATCTGCTGTAGTCCGCCGATCGCGCGCACGGCGTCCAGCCGTGCAGAGAAAACCACATCGGCGAAAGCGCGGGCGTAAGTATTGGCGACCGATGCCATGTCCTAGTCCCCGCTCTTTCCGGGATTCTCGGCGACTGCTTCGGCCGATCCCAACTGTCCGGCGAAACTTCGCACTAGCGCCTGATCCGTTGAAGCATCCACGTGAATCTGCTTCTGCGCGAGCCCCACTGCGAGATCCGCAGCGTAGGCTGTTAGCCGCCGGCGAGCCGCTTTTGCAGCAGCCGAAATCTCCTGCTCGGCGGACGCGATGATCTTTCGCGCGTCATCTTGTGCTGCCGCGAGGATACGAGCCGCCTCAGCTTCTCCTTCTTTCTCGGCAGAGTCGCGTATCGTGGCGATTTCGTCGTCCAGTTTCTGCAAACGCGACTCAATCTGCGCCAGCTTCTGGCGCGCTTCGGCGCTGGCCTTTTGCGCTTCCTGCATCGCCTTCTGAATCGCAGCGGTGCGGTCTCGGAACATTCCGGGAAGATATTTTCGACTGGCCCAAGCGATCACAATCCCTATGACGGCGAAATTGAAGACGAAGCTCAACCAGTACGCACTTTGAATGCTGATATGCAGCTCGCGCGAAATCCACGAAACAGAAGGCGAGTGCTTGAACTCCGCAAACTCATCTTTCTCATCTTTTTCTTGACCAGCAGCTTCACGACTCTCGTGAGCCAGTTGCCTCCCAGGTCCAGCCTGTTCGGGTTCAGCCGTCACCTGATTTTGTTGCGGAGCGGGTGGCTGCTCTTGCGCGCGGACGCTCACACCCGTGGCGTCAATGATCAGAAGCGCCATCGCAAGTATTTGAAGCGTTTTCTTGATGGAATCTCTCAACGCCCCGCCCCCGCTGGCTGCAGCACGCGCTTTACAATTTCCTGCGCCAGTGCTCCCGCCTCGCCCTGCAAACCTTTTTCAGCCGAAGCCCGGTCCGACTCGATGTCAGCCTTGGCTGCTTGCACCTGCGTTTGAGCTTTGGTACGCGCTTCGTTCACCGCGTTGGCTCTAGCCTGCACTACCGCCTGGCGTTTTTCTTCCTGCTTCCGGAACACCGCAGCTCGCGCTTCACGCAACTTCTGCTCGTACTCGGACGTCCGCGCTTCCGCAGCCGCAATATCCGCCCTCGATCTTTCGACGGCGCCTTCGGTCTTACTGCGCCGCTCATCGAGCACACGCCGCAAAGGCTTGTGCACGATCGTCGTGTACAACCCGTAAAGCAGCGTCAGAAGAATCACTGTCGGCACCGATCCGAGCAGTAATTCGCCTAGTTGATGAAGGGTCTGATCCATTTGGTGCTGATAGAGACCGGAAAATGAGGGCTATGAAAACTGTTAAGTCTAACGTCCGAATGAGTTTAATGTCAACGCAAGAAGATCGTTTTAGCCCGCAGATTTAAGGCTCCGATCACATTTTCGGGAACCTCTGTGGGACATCGCCGGAGAAGCTGTGAACCATTGCAAATAGAAGAGTTATGCTGCTCTTCGAATTTTGGGGCAGCAGATCGCAGATTTCTGCACATATCCCTTGACTTCGAGCCAAACAGGATTAGCATAGTGGGTATCACCTCCGATCCAATTCAGGATCGAATGGGCCGATAGCCAAGGAATGTCACCGCTTCTTGGTTGCCGGCCCATTTAATTTCTCCCGCTTCGCTAACTGAGCACAAATTCCTTCGCCCGCCGCACCACCGATGCGGGCGCATCGACTTCCAACTCGACCGACCCATCCTTGTACTTCCGTGAATAGATCCGGGCCTTCGCCTCCAGCATCGCCAGTGTCTTCCCTTCTTTCTGCGGCACGCGCAGATGCACCCGGCTGACCGGATCTTCCTCGATCATCTTGTCGATCCGCTCGAGGAGAGTTTCCAAGCCCGTCCCTTCGACGGCCGAAACATACACCGTCTGCGAGCTTTCTCTCGCCGAGTCGGCCAGCAGCGACTTCGCGACTTCCTCGTCCAGAAGATCGACTTTGTTCATCACGCGCAGACGCGGTTTCTTCTCGGCTTCGAGTTCCTTCAGGACAATTTCTACCTGCGCATCCTGCTCGGCCGAGAGCCGGCTGCTCGCGTCCGACACGTGCAGAATCAGCGACGCCCGCTGCACCTCCTCCAATGTCGCGCGAAATGCCGAGACCAGCGTGTGCGGCAGGTTGCGGATGAATCCCACGGTGTCGGACAACAGAACTTTCCTCTTCGAAGGCAGCTCCACAGCGCGAATCGTCGGATCCAGCGTCGCGAACATTCTCGACGAAGACAGAACTCCCGCCTTCGTCAGCGCATTAAACAGCGTCGACTTCCCGGCATTCGTATAGCCGACTAGCGCTACCGTCGCGACCGGTGCGGATTCCCGCCGCTGGCGCTGCTGCGTGCGAATGCGCCGTACCGTTTCGATTTGCTGCTCCACATGCCGCACGCGCCGCGCAATCTTCCGGCGATCGGTCTCGAGCTGGGTTTCCCCAGGACCGCGTGTGCCGATGCCGCCGCCGAGCTGCGACATTTCCACGCCGCGTCCCGCAAGTCGCGGAAGCATGTAATGGAGCTGAGCCAGCTCGACCTGCAACTGACCTTCGCGAGTTCGCGCATGCTTCGCAAAGATATCGAGGATCAACTGCGTTCGATCGATCACTCGCCGCTGAATAATTTTTTCGATATTGCGTTGCTGCGAAGGGCTAAGGTCATGATCAAAGAGCAGGACATCGGCGTCAACCGAAGCAGCCGCTCCGGCAATTTCCTCGAGCTTGCCCGCACCGATCAGCGTTGCGGGATCGGGACGATCGCGCCGCTGCAAGATTTCGCCGACCACCTGTGCGCCCGCGCTCTCGGCTAGAGTGCGAAGTTCCGCGAGAGATTCGTCAGCATCGAACTCAGGAATGCTGGGCTTGGAGTTGGATCTTGGCGCACCTACCGACGGAGTCTGCATCGCAGCAGCCTCACGTGCGACCGCGGCCTGCGCCGTAACAGCGCCGCGCGCACTTCGTCCTCGCGTTCTGACGTCGATTCCTACCAGAAACGCCCGCTCGCGCTCAGGTTCCCTGGCGGTGGTTACCGTCGCAGCGGACCCACCTCCGGCTGCACGCGCAGTCTCGCGGGATTTCTTGCGATGAGAACTTCCCAAGCCGAAAAAGCCTATCCTTCAGTGCCCGAGGCCGTCGCCACGGTCGCCGCCGAAGCAGCGGTTCCGGCGACCGCCTTCTCCGAATGCACCGTATGGCCGACATGCGTCGAAGCCACCCGTCCCATCACTACGGTTGAAATTGCGTGCTTGAAGATAAGTTGCTCCTGACCGTTCGCCTCCAGCACAACGGAGTACTTGTCAAAGGAGCGGATGCGGCCCGTCAACTTCACACCGCTCAGCAGATAAATCGTGATGCTCGCTCTCTCTTTGCGGGCCGTGTTGAGGAAGGAATCCTGGATGTTCTGCGCCGGCTTATTGTTGTCCATAGCCGATCTCCTCGGGTAGATAGACGTCCAACGCTGCCCTCGGAGTGGCCCGGAGGCAGGTAAAGCAAACAGCTTGTTCCCGAAGGCCTTTCTGCAGCCACAGGAACAAGGGGGGACAGCTCCGTTGGCGCAAGCACATACCAGCTCGCTCCAACGGATTAGATGACAACACCATACGGCGATCTCCCACGCTTTTCAACCAGTAACTTGCCGAAAGCTCGCGGATAAGGGAAGGCGGGCAGTTGACAGCCCAAGTATGCCGAGCGCAGACTTTCCTCGACTCGGCGTGACCCTGGGACGCGATCTCCGGGCTCGCGACGGATTCTTCACTGCAGCCGTCTTTTTACCGAATGCCGCCTCACCTCTTGGCCTTCGGAGACCCACAACCTGCATCACCTAAAGTTGGCGGAGGATATCCGATGGATCATTTGTTCGCTGTGACAGCTTCACTCGTCGTACCCAGCATCAGCGGCTCGGAAGCGACTATGCTCATTTTGCGATGGTTCCACTTCATCGCCGGCATCACCTGGATCGGCTTGCTCTATTTCTTCAATCTGGTGAATGTCCCCTTCATGAAGCAAGTGGACGCGGCAGCCAAACCGAAAATTCTTCAGTACATGACATTGCCCGCGCTGCACTGGTTCCGCTGGAGCTCGCTGGTCACGGTCTTCGTAGGATTGTGGTACTGGGGACAATTTCTTGTAGGGCCCGACGCCAGGCGCCAAGGCGTCGGCGAAGGCAGCACCATGGGCCTGTTCTTCGGGCTGTGGCTGGTGGTGTTTTTCATTCTGTTCGCGTTGATCAAGAAGGTGACGCCCAATGGGTACGTGCTGGGCGTGATCACCACAGTTCTTGTGTACGCTGCTGGATGGGTATTCGTGAACTACACACCGGTCGGCGGAGACGACAATCATGTTCTCTGCATCGGAGTCGGCGGCGGATTCGGCATCGTGATGCTTTTCAACGTCTGGGGCATCATCTGGCCGAACAATAAGAAGATCATTCGTGGAACGCTGGCGGGAACGCCTCCTGCGAATGCCGCGATTCTGGCAAGGCAAGCATTCCTGGCTTCGCGCATGAATTTCTTCTTGTCGGTACCGCTGCTGTTCTACATGGCCGCCGCTTCGCACTTCTCGAGTACGGTGATCTTCGGGAAGTAAGCAAATCATTCGATCGATCGACTAGAAATCCCCACGCGACCCGTGAGGCTCTTCTTGGAATGTCGTTTTGGAGGTAGGGCTGTTTCGTGATGTTGGTTGCCGCGACTAATGCGGCAAAAAAAGGGAGCCGGAATTCCGGCTCCCTTTAGTCTGTTGCCTCCCGGTCTCGCTAGAAGGTGAACTTAACTCCCAAGCGAATCGCGCGCGAGCGCTGCCAGATGTTCGGCTGCCCGTACGCAGAGTTCACGACGTACGGCGTGCCGAAGATACCTGGCTGGGCCGCAATCGCCTGCTGTACGTTATATCCGGTTTCGGCGGCTTGGTAGAAAGCTGCACCACCGAATACGGTCTGGCCGCCCGGGAAGAAGCCCGACGGATTCCAATAGGAAGCCATCGTCTCCCAGTATGAAACTGGTGCGCGCTGGTTCAGCAAATTGGTAACGGTCGCTTGGAATGAGAAGACCTCGCGCTCGTTATTCTTGTTGACCTTGAACGCGTGGTTGAAGTTGGCGTCCGTCTGCGTATACCAAGGTGTTCGGCGGGCATACGGGTTGCCGATCGTGATGGCGCCGGTGGCGTCCTGGCTCACGTTAGCCCAGTTGCCGCGGCCCAAGAAATACGTGTCTTCGATCGGGCTCGTGTTGCCGATACCGACTTCACTGGCCGTGGTCATTGGGCTGCCTTGATAGGCAACCTGGAACAGGCCGAAGGTTGATGTCATACCCTTCCAAGGCATCGTGTAATAGACGTTGCCCTTGAAGGTATTGGGACGATCCGTCGGCAATGGACCGGCGTTCGACTTGCCCGCAGACGTGAAATAGTAGAACGGCTCGTCGAAGGAACGGGTCGTGTCCGGTGAAGCGCGTCCAGTCGTGCCACCGTCAATCTGGTCGGTGGTGGTCAGACCGGTGTAGTTACCCCACAGACGGCTCCAGGTGTAGCTGAACATTCCGGCCAGCCCTTTGCTTGGGGCTTTGGTAAGCCGCAGTTCCACACCGTCGTAGCTGCGAATCGCCTTCGGGTTGTTCGGGCAGGTCGGGCAGGTACCAAACGGAGCATTCGGATTCGCATTGAACGCGAAGTTAGAAATGCCGAACGCCGAACCGAGGGATTGCAGGTAGGTCGCATATCCATCGATGGTTTTGTTTACGCCTTCGCCAGGGTTGACGATGGTGTACATTTCGAAGTTTGATGGATCCGCCAAGGACGCATCCTCAATGGCATGGTCCAAACGGCGACGATCATAGCGAGCCTCAACCGCCCAGTCCCTATTGATCTGGTAATCAAAGCCAGCTACTGCTTCATGTTGGCGATAGGGCTTTACGCTCGGCGCAACTGGCTCCCAGGGACGCAGATCGACGTTCTCGATCAGCTGGACGCCCGTTGCAGCGTCGGTCAGAGAGGTCGGAACAACACCGCCCGTGAAATTCGCTCCCGTAGTCGGTGTGCCGTTCGGGCAAGCGCGGCCGTTTATGAAGGTCGCAGTCATGTCGGCTGTCGTGAACGTACCATTAGCATCCGGCCCGAGTGGATAGAAGCATTCATTGAAGCCCTGCGCGCCCCATGAAGTCTGGGCGAGCAACAACTTCATGACATCGTTGACCACGCCATAGCTGCCGAAGATTTTCATCCTGCCGTCGCGTGATCCCCATGCCGCTCCCAACCGTGGTTCGATCTTGTCACCCCACGAGAAGTTGATCGCGGTCGGCTTGTTGAAACCGGTGGGTATGACGCCGTTCGGTACCGGTAAGTTCTCCTTCTCGACGCGAATGCCAAGGTTCAGGGTAAGACCATGGCCAACCGTCCAAGCATCTTGCGCGAAGAAGGCGTGGTTGTTGTCAGTCGCCGGTTGTTTAAGAATCGTTGCGAAGTCCGTAATCTCGGCAAAGCCGTACTGACCGGCGCAAGTGCCCCATGGATTGGCCGCCAGCAATGCGCAGTTGGCTCCGCCCACGGACGTGCTGGCACTGTGACTCTCTCCAGGCCCCAGGAACAGTTCTACGTTAGGCACGTTGCCGTTCTGATCAATCACATTGCTCATGCGATTGTATTGATAACCAATCTTGAGGTTGTGAGTGCCGGCCCAGCCGCTCTTGAAGAACGCAATGTTTTCATCGAACTGGTAGTGTTTGCTGGCGTTAAACAGGGTGAAAGTGCCAGTGTACGGAGTCGTGAATGCGCCCTGCCCCTGCTGGAGAGCTAGGGGCAGATTGCCCCCGAGATTGTCAGTGTTGTTGAGACCGCTGTTGCCCCAGTTGACATCTGCACCGGCAGTCGGCCATCCGAAGTCATGATAGTTGTTGAAGAAGTATCCCAACCGCGTGGTCGAGACGACCTTCGGGGTCAGAGTGATGTCAGCGCCGAAGTTATAGTTCGAGTTCGGGGCCACGAATCCAAGACCGTGGGAAAA
Source organism: uncultured Acidobacteriota bacterium (assembly GCA_963793945.1). Lineage (GTDB taxonomy): Bacteria > Acidobacteriota > Terriglobia > Terriglobales > Acidobacteriaceae > Sulfotelmatobacter. The sequence goes on from CAWCCE010000023.1 coordinate 108,566, forward strand.
GCCTTGCAGCGTCGTACCCAAAATTGAGGTATTGAGCAGATATGCAGACTCCGAATTGACCGGATCCTGGTTCGGCAGGTTTGCGCCAGTCTCACGTCCGTATTGATAGAGCCACGAGGCGAACAAACGGATCTTTGAAGTCAACGTGAAGTCAAGCCGGGCAGTACCGAAGTATTGCTGGCTGTCCTGCGTGAAGTACTGGTTGCCGAGGGAGTAATTCGGGCAAAGCGCGCTCGGGTTGGCGGGACTATAGGTCGCGCAAATCCCAGCGCCGAAATTGACGTTCCTGGCTGTGTCCTGATAGAGCGGAGCCAGTCCGAGGAAAAACCACAAGCGGTCTTTAATAATCGGACCGCCGATGTCGAATCCCGGCTGAACGTAGCGGAAGTGGTCCTGCTTCGGCTGATAGGTCTGGGAATCGTTATCCAGACCCTGCGAGCCTGCGCCAAGGGGATCGTAGCGTAAAGTAGCGATCGGATAGCCGTCCATCGCGTTCGACTCATAGGTGCCGAAGATTGAGCCGTGGAACGCGTTGCTGCCTTTCTTCATGACTACGTTGATTACGCCGCCGAGCGCGCCGCCGTGTTCCGCTTCTACGCCGGATGTCTTCACTTGAACTTCCTGAATGAAATCGAACGGTACGTTGGCGTTAGAGAATCCCATCGAGATGTTCTCGGTGTCCTGACCCTCTACGAGATAAGCGCTCTCGGAATCAGCCGCGCCGCCAATCGAGTAGCCAACAGAACTTCCGTTCGCCGTGCTTCCCGGAGCCGATCCACCCATTCCACCTGAACCGCCGGCAAGAGGTTCATTGCGGGCCATTGGGGCGAACTGAATCACGGACTGGAAGCTGTATCCGTGGGGAACATCGTTGATCACATCGCTCGTGATGTTGGTCTGGTTGGTGTTGGTAGTGACGTCGATCACCGGAGCCTGCCCCGTGACCTCAACCACTTCTGCGGCAGTACCAATTTGCAGTGTGATATCGACGGTTGGAAGGTGGCCGACCTCCAATGCCAAACCTTCGCGTTTCACAGTCTTGAAACCCTTCGCCGAAACTTCAACCGTGTAAACCCCAGGCGGCAGGTTCGCGAATCGATAGTAGCCAGTCGACTCGCTGTCCAGCGACTTGTCGCCGGCGAGAGCAGGGCCTCGCACAATCACATGAGCGTTGCCCACGACGGCGCCGCTAGAATCCTTCACTGTGCCTTGAATACCGGCCGTGGTTTCCTGGGCGAACAATAGGGGTAGCGCAAAGACTACTGCCAACAGCGCCAGTAGCTTGCTTATAGTTCCAAATCGCATTTCCTGCCTCCTGATTTTTTTCTTCACACGACACTCGGATCAAAAGCGCCCCAAAAAACCCTGGGATTCGGCGCGATCCGATGGTTCTGCAAAATTGTCGAAGCCTCTAAATCGTTTGGTGAGAGCTGGGAACCAAGAACACCACACTGCAAACCGCCGCCTGTCTTCGCAGGCTCGATACCACTTACCGCCAGTTTCTGGAGCACACAGATAACATTCGAACACTTCCACAATGCAACTGGGAAACCAAACAGCCAATACTCACAAGCTTATTATTTTGAACGTCTTACCTTGTGACAAAACAGGGCGCGTCCCAAAATCAGTAGGAATTGAGCGCGGATCATATGACAATCAATAGATTCCGGTCAAGAAATATTTGGGGAGCTAGCGGCGCTTTTTTGTGTGGGCGGGGGAGTGGGTGGCGACTTCTCCGGGGGCGAGGACTCGTCGAACGATGGGGGTATTTAGCTTATATTTGCGTTCGGACACATTCCCAGCTTCATCTTTTACTCGGAGGATGAAGACCGGCAGAGTTCCCTCTTTGTCGAAGTCTTCTTTCGTGATGGTGACAGGGAGAACTCCGTTGAGGCCGTGTTCGCGGTAGGCGGTCTCGTAATGATGCTTGCGCACATTCCAGGTGAAGACGCGGACTTGGTCGTAGTCGTAAGGAAGGCCATCGTGAGGATCGGTCATGAGGCATAGGTACTGCGGGACCTTCTTGTCTCCATCCTGCACTTCGTCGAGGGCAAAGAAAGCCACGAAGCGCTGGCCCTCGGCGTATTGGGCGATATCGAGCGGTACGTCGACGTCGACCATTCGTGAGAGAACCCATCCGACGCGGCCTTGATCGTCACGGACGAGCCACCAATCCTCGAGCGCGGGGCCTGCTGGCGCCTTCGTGCTGGCCTTGCTCGCTATGACTTTCGGCGGAGCGGCACCGGGCTGCTTCTCCGCTGTCTCACGCTTCAGCAGCGACACTTTTGCTCCGGACGCGAGTTGGTAAAGATGCTCGCTCTCGCGGCCGGGAGTGATGTGCAGGTTCGTATCGTTGCGCATGACTCCGGGCGCTTGCACCGGATCGTTCCTATTATCCTGAGTGAGCTTCTGCAGGCCTTCGAACGTCTTCTCGTCTACCAGGAAGCGCTGCTCGATCCAGCCTTCGAGTCCGGTAGAGGTGCGCACGCGCGCGAAACGCTTCTCGCGATCGACGATCTCGACACGCTCTCCGTTCTTGACGTTGCCGACTCGGTTGTAGATGGCCGCGACCTGATCGCGCAGCGCGGCTTGCGGCGCAGAAACATAGGCTACTTCAAGGACACGATGGCGCCGATTGCAGCCGGCCAGCGCTATCACCGCTGCAAGGACAAAGGCCGCTGCGGCGTTGCCAATCCGGGATGAACCGAACACTCTCAGCATGTGTCTAGTTGGAACTTCTCACTATAGCGCGTTCCCTGCTTGAACTTGCGGCACGGAGGTTTACGCCTTATAGACTGGCTGTTGAATAACCGCGCGATGGTTTAAGACAGTAGTTCTTGCGGTCGGTTACCATGGATACAGGCCTTTTTATCCAGCAGATTGGGACTGCAGGTTGCCGCAGGGCTGTTTTCTGCGTCTAAAATGTAGTGGGGATTGTTTAGACGAAAGCCTCGCTGGAAATCCATCGAGACGAACCACACAGAAGGTACTGACACATTCATGAGAACTGAACTCCGCAATCGTTTGACATTCGGGTTGTTGGTCACGCTGACGGTCTGCGCGTTGAGCCTGTTCACGTCTTCGCAAGACACGCTCGATTCCGTGCTGCGTCCGCCGAAGGGATCGCAGGTCGCGATCGTCGTGTTCGAGGACCTGGAGTGTCCGATGTGCCGTCGCACGGCTCCTCTGGTAGAGCAGGCATCGAAGACCTACAAGATTCCCGTCGTCCGGCATGACTTTCCGCTGCCGATGCATCCGTGGTCGTATCAAGCGGCTGTGATGGCGCGCTATTTCGACACCTTCTCGAAGTCGCTGGGCAACGAGTTCCGCGACTACATCTTCGAGAACCAGCTTGAAGTGAATATTCAGAATCTCAAATCGTTTGCGGATAAGTTCGCTGCCGCGCACAAGGTCGACGTGCCGTTCATTCTCGATCCCAATGGAAAGTTCGCCGCGGAAGTGAATGCGGACCGCGACCTGGGCAAGGCTCTCAAGCTCGACCACACTCCAACGGTTTACATCGTGAGCAGCCGAAATCCCAATCGGCCTTACGTCGAAGTGAAAGACAATAACCAGCTGTACTCGACGATTGACGCAATGATGAAGGAATAGTCGTTCGCACGTGGTCGTTCGTCGTTGGTCATTTGTACGCTCGCCATTAACCTCGGAAATGGTCTGCATAATCGCGCTGCCGAATCGCGAACGGCTATCGACCGACGACTAACGACGTCTTTCTATTCTGGCCTTCCTGTGTAGTGCTCCGTCGCGTGGACGTGTTCGTGATCTTCGAGCGACTCCAAATGCGTAATCACTTCTGCGGGCTTGCCTAATTCCACGGGCAATCGCTCCTCGAGCGCCGTTGCCAGACGATGCGCTTCCCCAACTGCGGTGGCGTGCGGAAACAGTAAGTGCACTTCGATGATCTGCCGATACCCGGTCGTGCGGTAACGAACACCATGATAGGCAATATTGAGTTCGTTGCAGAGTGCGTCGAGCTTCTCTCGAATCTGCTTGCCAGTTTGAGGATCGGAGTAATCGAGCAAGCCAACTGCGGAACGCCAAGCCATTCGTCCGCCTGACCATAGGATGTTCACTGCGACAGCGATTGCGACCAGCGGATCAAAAGGCTTCCAGCCAGTCAGCATGACGAGACCGAGTCCAGCGACGACACCGAAACTGGTAAAGCAATCGGTGAGCACGTGCTTGCCATCGGCTTCGAGGATGAGCGAGTGACTGCGCTTGCCGACGCGCAGCAGATACCATCCAAGCCACGCGTTGAGCAGTCCGGCAGCGAGCAGCATCAACGTGCCAGAACCAAGATGTTCGAGCGGTAATCCCATGATCCATTTCTGAATGGCTTCGAAGAGAATCCAAAGCGCGGCGATGACGATCATCGCGCCTTCGAATCCGGCGGAGAAGAAACTGATGCGCTCGTATCCGTAAAGAAAGTTCGGCGCAGCGGGCTTCGTGCTCAAGCGCAGGCTGAAGGCGGCGAAAGCGACCGCGATGACGTGCACGACCGATTCGGCAAAATCAGACAGAATTGCGGCAGATCCAGTGACGTAATACGCGGTGGTTTTGCCAAGCAACATCAGAACGCCGACCGCAAGGGACAGTCGCATGGCGAAGCGCGCCGCGCGAAGTTCGTCCTTATCGCGAGTGATTAATTTCGGGAGCGGGTTGGGAGTGACATCGGGCACGGAATTCCCAGAATGGGCCATCGTGACACGAAGAGCAGGGAGTGGAATGTGATGAGGGTCACGGTTAGGAAGCGCGCGCCTGAGATAGCGATTAGAGTTTCATTTTGGGAGAGATTACTGATTGGTAACCCACCCCCCTCCCCCGCCGATCTCTGGAATCATCGAGTTAGCGGAAAACGAGCAAAAAATCTAAGGGCTGCAATAACTTACAGGCAAAATATTCTATGCAAAGGACTTAGCCCGTTTTGATGTTGTCAAGGACCTGAGGTCTAGTTTTTAGCATCGGCCGGAACAGAGTTGGAAGTCAAGGGGAAAGGCTCGGAGACCGGAGGCGGATTCCCGTTTTGGGAAGGTCTGCAGCGGCTAAAGGCGGAATGACTTCTACCGGCCAGGACGGCATGGCTGGATGGCTGGTCTATTGATACGAAACCCTTCTTCATTTCTTTGTAGGAATCTCGACAACTCCAAAATCAAAAGCCCCACTTCCGGCAAAACCGGCCGGAAATGGGGCACCCGGGTTAGATCTGGAGAAATGGACTGGAATTCCCCAAATCAGTTGCGGCTGTTTCATATTTAGGCTAGACTAAGCTAGATGTATTGAGAAAATCGTTATGAATGAAATCGGGGCATTCGAGGCTAAGAACACGCTGGGCACGCTGCTTGATCGCGTTGAGAACGGCGAGGAGATCGTCATCACGCGGCATGGCAGAGCGGTGGCGCGGCTCGTTCCCAACAAGCGAATGGTGGATCGGAATCAGACGCTGGCCGCGCTGGAGCGGATCCGCAAGCGAGCGCAACGACTCCAGCGGGAAAAACCTGCAGCTTTCGACTGGCCTGCGTTGAAGAAGCTCAGGGACCAAGATCGCCCCTGAAACGTCGCCTGTTTCCTATGAGCTTCGTTCTCGACAGTTCGATCGCCCTGGCATGGGTGTACAGCGACGAAACCACACAAGCTGTAGCGCAAATATTCGATCGACTCAGCCACAGCGGGGCCTGGGTTCCGGGACTGTGGCGTCTGGAAGTGGCGAATGTTTTAGAGATGGGCGTGCGGCGAAAACGTCACAGCGCTGACTTCCGCGATGCCACGCTTTTCGATCTCGCCCAACTCCCGATTCAGGTGGATGCGGACACCGATCGTCAGGCATGGGACGCAACTCTGCATCTGGCAATTCGCCATCAACTCACCTTGTACGACGCGGCGTACCTGGAATTGGCACTGCGCAGAGATCTGGCGCTGGCGACGCTGGACGAAGCACTGCGGAATGCAGCGGGCGCGGAGAAGATTAGCTTGTTGGGTTGAAGCGGAAGGCAGGCGCGCTACGAAACCACAAAAGCAGCGGCCGCGGCAGCTAAGCCTATGGATGACGGTGTCGGCACGCATGAAGGCGTGCCCTGACGCGAACCCTTTGAAATTTCTTTCTCGGAATTCCGACCAACTCCAAAATCAAAAGCCCCACTTCCGGCAAAACCGGCCGGAAATGGGGCACCCATCTCTTGCGGAATTTCGTTAGTTTGGAACCGAGAGCGTTGCCGTGGCTGAGGCGCTGGTGCCCGGATAGGTCATCACAACGGAGTAGGAGGTGCCGACGGTTGCTCCGCTTGCCGCAGAACAAACCATCGAATTCCCAGAGGCTGTACAGGTAACAAATGTCGTCGCCGGAGTGATCGTCAAAACGCCCCCGTTGGAAGTCGTGATCGGGATCTGGCTGCCACTGGCGGTCGCAGTGAAGGTAAAGGTCGCTACTGCTCCTGTCTGGACGCTCGCTACTCCGCTCGTTGGGCTGACTGTGATCGAGCTAATTCCACCCAGGAATACGGTTGCGGTTGCGGTGCCGCTGACCGCTTGCGCGTTGGCAGTGATCGTAGTGGTGCCCAGCGAAAATCCTTGCAGCAGGTTGCTTGTGGGACTGGAAAATGAAGCCACCGAGGGTTCGGAGCTGGACCACGTAACTCCACTGCCGACCTGACCGGTACTGCCGTCGTTATAGGTTCCATACACGGTCAAAGCCACGTTGCTGTTGACCTGGACCTGCGGAGCGGAGGGCGAGATCGTGATCGCTGTCAGCGTGGGATTCACGAAGAAGCCGCGGCAGCTCGCGCCCAGGGCCAAGGTAGCGAGCGCGGCAAATGCGCCAATCAATCGGAGTTTTTGATTCTTCGAGGACATGTTGGTTGAGACTCCTTGGGCGCGCCGCTCAGGTGCTGTGGTTTTCCAAGATTGATTCTGATCCGAAAATTGTAGCAGAGAAGAATCCAGCGGCGCGCACTCCGGTAACGAGAAAGCCGCGCGGAACCATCCCTGGCAATCGGCCTGCCCGTCAGCGCACAGTCCGATTCCCCTGTAGAACGGCGATGCTTTCAAAGCTTGCAAAAAAATGCTGCGGAGGCGATTGACGCCCCCGCAGTTTTTCTACTCGTATCCGAACTGCATTTACAAAAGCTGACAATTTCTACTTGCGTCGCTCTTCCTTCGGTGCAGGAGCCGAGCGCTGCGCCTTGGGCGGAGGACTCGAATGATGCGATGAGTTCTCGCGCGGGGCACTCTGGGCAGGCCGCGAATTGCTGTGAGACTCGTTCGACGGACGGCTCTCGTTGGCACGCGTTTCGTTGTTCCGATTCTGGTTCTGGAAGCTCGAATTCGTGTGCTGAGCAGCCGACGATCCGCTCTTCGAAGGGGGAGTGAAAGGGCGGAATCCCTGATTCGATCCACCATGACTTGTGGGCGCCGACGATCCGGCACGCGCCTCGCGAGGCGACATGGCAGGAGCGTGGTACTCGCCACCAGCGTTTCTGGCGGCAACTACGGAGTGAGCGCTGAAATCTCCGGCGCGCGCCGTGGCTGCGATGGCAGGCCGTCCATGATTTTCAGAGGCAAAGTTTTGCCGATTCTGACTGGCGAGATGTTCGTGCTCAGTTTGAGCCGCGAGTGCTGCCTGATGCGGCTCGTGCGCGTAGGCTTCTTCCTGCGCAGTCGCTCGAGCCTGGATGCCGCCTTCTCCGCCGTTGAAGGCAACGTGATTTTCGTTGACGACCACAGTTCGGTTGTAAACGTTGGTCACGTTAGTGACGCTGACATTGGTCACCGAGCGGTTGTAGTAGAACGCGCCGCCGCGCCACTCGCCGCCGACAAAGCCGACGCCGCCATATCCGAAGCCGTAATTAATACCGCCGTAGAAACCGATATGCGGGCCCCAATATCCAGCGTGCCACGCGTAGAATCCCCCGCCCCAGCCCCAGTATCCGGGCGTCCACAACATGCCGACGGGAGCAATGACCCAGGTGCCGGGCACCCAGTAGTAGCCGCCATCGTCATTCCAGGCCCAATAGCCTGGCGTCCAAAAATAGCCCGGTCCGGGACAAATTGGCTGCGCGTAAACGGGAAGAGCGGGCGGCCCGATGCGGACCGAGATGCCCACTCCAATTTGCCCAAACGACGCAGCGCCCAACGACAACACCACCAGCATCAACAATGCCCAACGAACGACGGTTCGATTCATCTTCATGGCCCCGACAGAAAGGTTAAGTGGTAAATGCCATTGTGACGCAAAATGCCACGTTGGCCCTAATTACGTTCCTCCGATGTAAACACTGGACTTCCGAGTATGTTGCGAGGGGGCAAGATTATTTGGAATGTAGGAGTTGAGAGGCGCGCGCGGAAGTACTACGAGCGATCGTAGAGAATAACAGTGGCTAGTGGGGAGTGACTAGCGGGCCGTGAGTTATGAAACCACTAATTTACTTTCTTGCCGCGTGGGATGCGCTCGTCGATGGGCTTGCGTCCGGCAAAGCCTTCCTGGACGCCGTGCCAGTGTGTGATGGATTTCTCTCCGAGCTTCCAGCAGAGCAGGATGACCTGGCCTTCGACTTCGCAGGGAAAATCGAGTAGCCCGATGCCGAGATCCTTGACCTGCACGCCGATGGAATCGATTTCGGCGATGGCATCTTTGGCGCGCTGTTCGGCTTTCATGCGCTCGGCTTTGCGCCGCGCAAGCGAGACGATGTCGAGGAACATTCCTCCATTCAGAAAAATGCGGTGATGGAGTTCCTGCTGCTCAGCCTCGAACTCTTCCATGGATTGTTTCGCGCTGATCGCGGTACGGAGAAGCGATTCGAGTATGGGCAAGAGCGAGTGAGCTTCGTCGAGAGTGAAGGTGCGGTCGGCCATTTGGAATACCAATTTTACCAGCTGTCCATTCCAAAATTAGATAGCCAGCGAACGGCAATCGACGAGCCCGAAACAACGAGCTACGGCTTGGTGGCATCACCAGCGGGCGGCTGAACAACCAGGGCTTGCAAGTGACTCACGAGGCGGGCCACCGCTTGATCGAAATTCCTGTCACTGTTGCTTTGCCCCATTGCGAATTGCCCGTGAATATGGAACGCCCAGAGCAAGGCGTTCGTTCTCGGATCGCGGATTGTTAGGTGAAATAGCGGGCCATCGGGGATATGTTCCGCGCGGACCTCCTGTCTGATTTCAAGCAGCAAATCTGATTGCGCGGGCGAGTCTACGATCTCGAATCGGCCCCAACTCTTCATCGCCGCGTAAAACTGGTCATAGGCGCGGCTGGGCTCCCCACTGAAACTTGGCCCATCCGGAGCCAATTCATCGCCGCCGGCATTGGCAATGAAAACCCTTTTCGCCGCAAGGATCTGGACTGGGACTGGCGCAGGCGGCGCTGGTTTCGTTTGAGCTGCCTGCAATCCAGACCAGTGCGCCGTGACAAGAACCACACAGAGGGTTGAGATTTTGAAATATCTCGGCATAACTCCTATCCTCGCGAACTAAGAGTCTAAAACACCAGCCAACAATCTCACATCCGACTGTAAAGACGTTTGGAGTACGAATTTACTGCACATTTTTGTCAACGGATGGCAAATGTTTGTGAATGAGCCGCCGCTGTGACTGGGAAAGAACGACGAAGACGCCTCCCGCCCCAGCGCACGAAGCAGTGACGAGAGATCTTGAAAAGTTAACGACGTTCGCCCGCGCAAAGAACCCGGCGAGGTCGCTGTGTTCAGATCGACGTGCAATCCTCGCTGCGCGGTTGGTGCCGGTGAAAAGCAGCTCCCGGCGCGGAGTGGACGACGACATCAAAGAAAAATGCGGCTGGGGAACGATGTCCCCAGCCGCTGGTTGCAAGGAGATACAACGCGATGAGAGAGAGTTACTGAGGAAGAAGCACGGAGTCGATGACGTGAATGACTCCGTTGGAGCAGACGATATCGGTTTTCACAACGTTCGCGTCGCCGACCATCACTTTGCCGCCTTCAGCCATGATCGTCACGTCCTTACCGTTGACTGTTTTGGCTTCGTGCAGCTTCACGACGTCTTTCGCCATGACCTTTCCGGGCACGACGTGATAGGTCAGGATCGCGACCAGCTTGTCATGATTCTCTGGTTTGAGCAGGTTTTCGACGGTACCGGCCGGCAGCTTGGCGAAGGCTTCGTCCGTCGGTGCGAAAACTGTGAATGGACCGGGGCCTTTGAGCGTGTCGACGAGTCCGGCTGCCTGTAGTGCTGCGGCCAGCGTCTTGAAATCTCCAGCGGCTACGGCTGTATCGACGATGTCTTTCTTGTCCATGCTTCCTGCCGCAGCACTGATCGTGAGCGTCAGTAGTGCAAGGGATAGTGCGATTGCAAAGCGATTCATTGAAATCAATTCTCCTCGATTTCGTTCTGATTTCCGTTTCGGAGATTTGATTATGAGGCAACTTGATTTGAGGGAAAGGCAAAAGTAACTTACCGCACGAGATCGTTTGAACTGAGGTTTAGAAAGAAGCGCTTTCATCTACTGAGACGTAAAAGGTGGGGCTCTCGCCGACTCGTTAGTGCGTGCGGCCGTGTGATGGGTCGGCGGATGTGGCTGTGTTCAGGTCAATGTGCAGGCCTTGCGCAGGGGCCGTTCCGGGCGGATAACAGTTGCCGTCGGGATTGTAGTTCGTGCAATGCGCGGCGACATCTTTGCGGCGCGGCGATTGCGCGAACTGCCAGACGTCAGCGAAACGGACTCCACTGTCACTGGGATTCGGAGGATGCTGGGAACTGCAGCCGGGAGCGGGCGGGCAGGCGTCGTTGATGGCCCAGTAAGTAATCTGACGTGAGCCGGCGCCCTGGCGGATATCTTCGGCGGTGACGACGTTGCCATCGTCCGGATTGGGGATGCCGGAGCAGTAGATGCCTGCACGGAATCCGTCGGCGATGATGGCGTCGACCCAGGCGAAGATGTAGGCCTTTTGCTCGGGGAGCATGCGTCCACCTTGCTCTTGATCAAGGAAAATAATCGTGGCGCGGGGGAAGCCTTCACGGCGGGCGGAGGCAGCGGCCACTCGCGCGTCGGACTGGCCGAGGCGTTTGGCGCTGGCCTCGGATTTGAGTTGGGCGTAGAGGCGTCCGTTGAAGAGGACGAGGTAACCGAATCCCGCGGACTCGACGGCGGCACGATGTCCGGCCCAAGAGTTCGATTTCGCCCCAGGAGGATTGTTGAGCCAGTATCCGGTATAGGAGAAAGTTTCGCGGAGAGTTTTGAGATTGGCATCCCCGGGGTAGTCGTTGCGGTCGAAGCCTAGGTAGCTGGATTTTTGAGCTACCCCGGGCGGCACGCCCAGAAGGAGAAGAACCGTCGAAATAAGTACCCACCGTTTCACGGACGAATTCTATCCTGATGTTTCCGGCGAACTCCGCCATCTCGGCGGTGAAGGTTCGCCGATGGCTGCAGTCATCCGCCGATATGAACCATTGTCCGCGACGCCGGCACGAAATCCGGTTCGCCGATGTGGTGGCGCTCTTCCTTCTTCATCACGACTCCGCGGATGAATTCCGCTAACTCTTCGTCGCTTGCGCCGCGCTTCATCTGCGCGTGCAGGTCGTGATCCCACACAGAGAAAAGGCAGGTACGAATCTTGCCGTCGCTGGTAATTCGGATGCGGCTGCAGTGTCCGCAGAAGGGATGCGAGACGGGCGCGATGATCCCGATTTCGCCGACGCCATCTTCAAAGCGGTAGCGGCGGGCCGTCTCGGAGCGCGCGTGCGGGATCTCGACTAAAGGCCGGTATTCGGCCATGCGAGCGACGATTTCTTCCAGCGGCACCACGGTAGACGGCGCCCACTTGCGATCTTCTTCGAGCGGCATGAATTCGATGAAGCGCACGGTGACGCCTTCCTCGCGCGCGAACATCCCGAAGGGAATGATCTGATCTTCGTTGAAGCCGCGCATCAGAACGCAATTCACTTTCAAGGGCCAGAGTCCGGCGCGGCGCGCGGCGCGAATGCCGGCGAGAACATGATCGTATCCATTGGGACGCGCGTGATGCGGGCGAAGCGATCGGGATCGACAGCGTCCATCGAAACCGTGACACGCGTGAGGCCTGCATTTTTTAGGGGCTGCGCAAGGTCGGCGAGCAGATGCCCGTTGGTGGTGAGCGCGATGTCGAGCGGATCACTGTTTGAACTTTTTGTGCGGGACAGCTCGCGAACGAAATCGACAACGCCGTTGCGTAGCAGCGGCTCGCCGCCGGTAAGACGGACTTTCGTGATCCCCATGCCGACCAGGACGCGCGCCATCCGTAAGTAATCTGCGAACGGGAGATCGCCGTAGAGGGCGCCTTCGTTTCCGGTGCGGCAGTAAACACACTTGTAGTTGCAGCGGTCGGTGATGGAGATCCGCAGGTCGGTGATGGCGCGTCCGAACTTGTCGTGGAGGGGCATGAATTTCTTCGGTCGTTCGTCGTTCGTCCTTGGTCGTTTGCGTTCTGCCGGTGCAAAGCGGTTTGCCAATGACGAACGACCATCGACTAACGACTTCTTGGAAAGAAAACAAGCAGGCGGGAAAATTCCGGCGGGCTTGTTTCCTTTCCAATGCGATCCTTGCGGAACGCGGGAGGCGATGGCGTTTCCACCAGCACCCTCGGGAAAGGTGTGACGAACGTTCACGTCCGTCAGAACCTACCCATGCCGCCGCACCCTCGGGTATACCCATCAGGACGGGCGGTCGGAAACCTTTCCCTATTATAGATGCGCCCTATCGGCAGGCGACGCCAAAGATCACGGAGAGGTTTTTGGCAGCGTCGACAGAAGCCCAGTCGCACGAGTCTTAATAATGAGTTTCTTGATTCGCTCACGATCGGCCGCAGGCCACATCTCGTCCAAAGTCTGCCAAGCCTCGGCCTCGCGGCTACTATAGAGGTACGAGTAGACGATCTCGAGGACGACTGGCTTTGCGTCCGCGAAGTCCGACATCTCGAATTTGCGGATCTCGCCTTCTCCTCCGATCCTCGCCCGCGCCAGAGCGATGTCGGAATCGTATTGATCGACGAACTGCGAACTCACGTCGCGCAGGCCGCTCCTCGTCGCCTGAAGCACGACACGAGGAAAGGGCGCGCAGGCGTGGCACAGGCCGTCGAAATAATCGAACGCTCCGTCGCTGGTTAGGATGCGGAATTGTTTCGTCGCCGTGTCCTTAAAAACCAGAAAAGGAGTCTGGTTGTGAACAGGGGAAAGAATCAGAGGAGCATCGCCAAGATCGGCAATCG
>CAWCCE010000024.1:0-217053 GCA_963793945.1 uncultured Acidobacteriota bacterium
CGAGTCGCAAGAGAAGCAGGCTGGCAAACCGTCGTTGGGGGTCCGGAACCCGGTGCCTATGTGAACGAGTATCTGGCGGCCGGAGCAGATGTCGTTGTCATCGGTGAGGGAGAACTCACGCTGGAAGAATTAGTCCCAGCGTTAAGGGCGCATGGCCGAAACAACCTTGACCGAGTCGATGGAATCGCCTTTCTTGCTTCTGACGGATCAGTCGTGCGCACCAAGCCGCGCGAACAGATCAAAGACATCGATGCCCAACCATGGCCCGCCCGCGAGTCGATCGACATGGCCCGCTATGTGGAAACCTGGCGTACCCATCATGGAATGGGATCAGTTTCGCTGATCACGGCTCGCGGATGCCCCTACCACTGCCGCTGGTGCAGTCACGAAGTGTTCGGCAAGACGCACCGGCGCAGAAAGCCGGTCTCGGTGGCCAACGAACTCGAATGGTTGATCAACCGCTACCAGCCACAGATGGCCTGGATGGCTGATGACGTTTTCACTATTCATCACGGCTGGCTTTATCAATACGCGGGTGAACTCAAACGTCGTGGAGTCAAGCTTCCCTTTGAATGTATTTCGCGCGCCGACCGCCTCAATCTTCAAGTCGTAGAGACACTCGCGGAAATGGGTTGCTTTCGTGTGTGGATCGGCTCGGAGAGCGGCTCACAGCGCATTCTTGATGCGATGGAGCGGGGCGTGACCGTGGAGCAGGTTCAAAGTGCTGTCGCCCTTTGCCGGTCGGTGGGAATTCAGACTGGAATGTTCTTGATGTGGGGCTACGAGGGCGAAGAACTCTCCGACATCGAAGCCACCGTGGAGCATGTAAAGAAATCTGATCCCGATATCTTCTTTACTACCGTCGCATACCCGATCAAAGGGACGCCCTATTTCTCTGAAGTCGCGGATCGTGTCGAAAACGCCAAAGCCTGGAGCGAAAGTTCAGATCGTGAATTCCGCGTTCGGAAGCGTCACTCGCGCCAGTTCTATCGCTTTGCGGACAATCTCCTGCGCAGCGAAGTCGAGTTGAAACATCTGGGACAAAAACCGGAAGTGGACGAAGCTTCCGTTGCGGCACTACGTGACGGAATCTCCGAGGCACGCGCGGGCCTGCAGGCCACGATTGCGGAAGTCGAGGCCTGACCAATGGCCGCCACACAACAAGTTTATGCGGCTCCGTTTGACGCCGTTGCCGAGCGATACGACGAAGCCTTCACGTTGTCGGGAATCGGCCAGGCTCAGCGGCGCGCTGTGCGGAACGAGTTGGCACGGACATTCCGAGCCGGCGACCGCGCGTTAGAGATCGGATGCGGCACCGGCGTGGACGCGTGCTTCCTGGCAGAACGCGGAGTGCGGGTTGTCGCGACCGACAGTTCGTCGCAGATGGTGGCAGTTACAGCTCGCAGAGTTCAGCAAGAAGGGTTGGGGAAACTGGTTCATCCCATTGTGCTGCGGGCCGAGAACCTCTCGTCGGTCGGGGCAAATCCGCTGTTCGATGGAGTCTTTTCGAATTTCGGAGCTCTGAACTGCGTCGACGATCTCCCTGCGTTTGCGGATAGCCTCGCGAGGCTCCTGAAGCCAGGCGCCAGCGCTTTGTTGTGCTGGATGGGCGCGTACTGCGCGTGGGAGATGTTGTGGTATTTGGCGGAAGGGAACACCAAGAAAGCATTTCGGAGATTGAAGTCCGGCGGAGTCACTGCCAGGATTGCCGAAGCCGCATTCGTGCGAGTTCGGTATCCATCCGTCAAGGAATTGAAGCGTGCATTCGCTCCGGATTTTCGTTTGAAGTCGGTGAAGGGCATTGGAGTGGCAGTACCGCCGAGCTACGTTGAGCCTTGGGCGAGACGTCATCCTCACATGCTGCAGATATGTGAGCGAGCCGACATCGCTTTCAGTCGAATTCCTGGATTGCGAATACTCGCAGATCATGTGCTGGTGCGGCTTGAGCGGGACAAACCGGACCTGAGAGGGAATCGCAGGAGTGATGAGCACTATCGTCTCGATCACATCGGTTGATCATCCCGCTGCACAAGCGGTTCACAGAATCCATCACCTTCCGGTTCTGGTTATCTTTCCTCACAATCAATGTAATTGCCGGTGCGTCATGTGCGATATCTGGCGCATACGTGAAGCAAAGCAAATCACTCCTTCGGACCTCGAACCGCAAATGGCTGCGCTACGGGAACTCGGCGTTCGCTGGGCTGTTTTTTCCGGAGGAGAACCTCAGCTCAATGAAAAGTGGAGCGAACTGGCGAAAATGCTTCGAGCGGCGGGGAGCCGAGTCACGTTACTGACCGCAGGGCTGTTGCTGAAGACTCAAGCGCAAACGATTGCTGACTGCGTTGACGATGTAATCGTTTCGCTCGATGGTCCCCCGGCATTACACAACAGCATTCGCCGCGTCTCCGACGCTTCGGAGCGAATTGCGGAAGGTGTCGCGGTCCTGCGGCAGCTCCGTCCTGACATGCAGGTTTGCGCGCGTTGCACCGTTCAAAAGGCGAACCACCACCTGCTTCGCGCAACGGTTGCTCACGCAAAGCGGCTCGAACTAACCTCGATCTCGTTTCTCGCGGCTGACCTCACATCGAGTGCCTTCAACCGACCCGAGGGTTGGCGCCCCGAGCACCGCGACCGCGTCGCCCTCACGTCGGAAGAAGTCGACGCGCTTGAAATTGAAATTGATCAACTCATTCGTGAAGACCGGATAAAAACCGGGTTTGTGCTCGAGAGTCCGGCCAAACTCAAGCGGATCGCTCAGCACTTCCGCGCGCACCTCGGACAGGCAAGTCCAGTTGCTCCGCGATGCAATGCACCCTGGGTCTCGGCAGTCATTGAGGCATCCGGCGATGTCCGGCCATGCTTCTTCCATCCAGTGATAGGAAACATTCACAGGCAGGCGTTAAATGACATCGTGAATAGTCCGGAAGCGCTGAACTTTCGCGCGAGCCTCGACGTGGATACCCACGAAGTCTGCCGCCAATGTGTCTGTTCGCTACACCTTCCGCAACAACACGAGCCCACGAAGCACTGAATGTGCCTCGTGAGCCCATTTCATCGGAAACGAGATGTAGCCGCTATTGCTTGAACGAGAAGTCGAGGCTCTTGGACTCTCCCGTCCCAATCGTGATCTTCTGGGTTTGAGTTCCCAGTTTCTCCTGCCAAGCCGAGATCGTGTAAGTCCCCGGCGGCAGATCCTTCATTTCGAATTTTCCATCCTTGTCCGTCACGGCGAAATATGGGTGTTTGAACACCGCAATGTAGCCCCGCATCCATGGATGAACGTTGCACTTCACCGGGATCGCAATCTCCTCGCGTGCAAATGTTTGCTCGAGCGGCGTGCCGTGCGGTTGGGTCACATTCCATTCCCGATTGTTGGCCGGGCTCGGATGGATATTGTGGGTAGTCTCATCGTCGTTCACGACCTCGAGCTTCTGGTTTGCCTGCATCGCCAGAACGTGTGGTTTGTACTGACATCCCTTTTGTGTAAACACCGCTGCATCCTGTGGGGGCTGAAAATTATGCGATGTCAGTCCATCCGAAACATAGACCACCACGTTGGCCAAACCACCGCTTGCGCCGACAACGACGTCTTCGGTGGTGATCGGTGTCGGGTGCGTCTTGGCGCACAACGGATCCGCAGACATGTCGATCCGCGTGCCCTTCGGGGGCGTTCCCTCAAACTTCACTTCGCCTTTCAGCGAGGAACCTGCATCTGCTAGCGCGCTTGGACCCGCTGATATCCGGCTCGAAAAAGCCAATCCAAGCCCTGCAATGGCAATGATCAACCGATAAGAGTTTTTGCTCATGAGAACACCGGCTTTCCGCCCTCGAGAGTCGAGGACTGCTGAAATTAAGGAAGCAACGCAATCAACCTCGGCGTTGCGGAAATATCGGCTACCCGTCAGCCAGAGCCTGATCTACGAAACTTACTGACCCTTGGCATCGTTCTTGGCGACGGAATGCTTCTTTGAATCGCTCAAGGTGCGGATGTAGTGCACGACGTCCCACCTCTGATCCGCGCTCATCGCTCCAACAAAAGAAGGCATCGGAGTTCCGTCGAGCCCCGTCACCAGGTCGCGGAACATGTCGCGGTCCGTCTCTCCGCACTTAAAGCTTCGTCCGCTTGTGAAATCGAATGGTGTGATCGGATTGCCCTGGTTGTCCGTTAGTGTGGCGGCTGATGGACCATGTCCTCTGCCATCCTTGCCATGACAGGCCCAGCAATTCATGCTTTGGAAGAGGTCCGCACCACGCTTCACGCTCTCGGGAGAACTCGGAGGCTCGGCCGGAATTACTACCGCCTTGCCCGGCTTCTCTTCTTGGAACGACGAAGAGAATGTCTTTATATATGCGACCAAATCGGCGCGCTCTTGCTTGAGAAGCGGCTTCCACGACGGCATGCCGCTGGCATGAATCCCACGTGTAATCGTGTCGTATAGGTCACTATCCAATGGAAGGCTTCCGCTTGGAGTGGACCTGCACTTAAAAACCGCTTTGGTGAAATCCCGAGGCTTCGGGTTCAGATAGGGCGCGCTTTCTCCTCTACCGTCTCCATCGGTGCCGTGACAGAAAATGCAATACCGCTGATAAAGCCCTTTCCCGTGCTTTGCATTGCCGGTCAGTTTGTCGATGTGGCTCTCCTGCGCGGACGCGGCCATGCTCACCAGGGAGACTAGGACTACGGCGATATGCGATAACCGGATTGTGTTCACAGTAGCGTCCCCTCAGAAGTCGAAATCAAAACCCATCAGATAACTGTCGTGAGTGTCGTCTTTCCCGGACAAAGGTGCGGCACCCGCGTTGGTGACACGGGAGTATTCCTGCGTCCACGCCAGCCCCGCTCGCGGACTCATGATCGGGTACCAGCGATAACCAATCGTCCAGCTATCAAGATTGCCGGAATCGGCGCGGATTCCGGGGTTCGCCTGTCGAGACATGCGATTGAGTTCGTACCGTCCAGTAAAAATCAAACGAGGCGTTGGGTTGTAGTGCCCCTCGATGAAACCGCCATTCCACACCGGCCCCACCGCTCCGATGGGCAGACTTGACGGCTGGTTCGCGGCCACTCCGTTTCCCAGGAAGACATTGTCCGATCCGTGCAGGTAGAACGTGTAGAAATCGAACTTGTTCACGAACCAGTGCCCGTACGCGCCGAGCCGGTAGAAGCTCCGGTTCCCCATCCCAGTGCCCGGAATCGGACTGCCGCCGCTGGTCTGGAAGAACGTTGGTGACTCGCCGACATATCCGTAGGCGCCGACTTGTTGTCTCCCGAACCATGACGTCTCGAACGATTGATTGAAGTTGGCATACACGTCATAAGCTTGGTTGGATGGCAAGCCCGTCTGACCATTGCTATTGCTGACTACGGCGACGGAATATCGCGTGCTGTCATCTCCAGAATGCCCCAACAATTCGACGCCCAGTTGCGGAAGGCCAAGACCTTGGAAAAAGTTCTTGTCGCCGGGTGGTGTGAAGAAATAGTTGTAATAGACTCCACCCGTGTTGTTGAGAATAAGTTGGCGCTCCTGCGAGATCGGTTCATCCAACTCAAACTTACCCAGCTTGAGGTTCAGCCAATGAGAACCCGCCAGATTATCCAAACGAGCCCACGCCTGCGAAAGAGTGATGCTGTTGTTTCCGATGAATGGCTGGACGAAGAATGAAATGTTGTTGTAGATCGTGCCGGCGGTAATCAAATCCACGCCGGCCAAGTCAAATCCTGAGGACGTCACTGACGATTCGACTTGCCCACTGCTAGGGTTTCCCGCCGCTACATCTACCGCTTGCCGATTGTTGCTCTCCCGGTGCCAGAATGGCGTCGCGCGAAACATGATGGGCCAATAAGCGGGCTCTTGATAAATCGGCGCATCACGTCCATTCCCCAACTGATATCCGTTGTCCTTGAAGGTCTGCCCGAAATTATTGAGCATGGGCCATGCCTCATGGCAGGCGGAGCAGGGCAACCCGTACTTTCGAGCGAAGGCCGGAATCGCATGCGCTGTTTCCACCAGTGCGAGAAGCGTTCCTAGCATCAGAAGATGCATGCCCGTTTTCTTCAAAGTTACGATTCCCATGTTTCCTCCGAGATGGTTTATCGAGCGCGACTCCGCGGGCTCCAGCGCTGATAGATCAAGGCAAACAAAACTTGTAGCCCACTCCGTGCACAGTACGAATGAAAACGGGACAGTCCGGATTGGTCTCAATCTTCTGTCGTAGTTTCGCGATGCAGTTGTCGACAGTGCGATAACTGGATCGCTTACGCTTGGGCCACGCGGAGCCGATGAGCTTCCGGCGAGAGACGACTTCCCGGGGTCTGGAGGCCATGAACTTGAGCACCTTGAACTCGCGGACAGTCAACTGAATTGATTGGTCAGCTCGACAAAGTTCCATCGTGCGGAAGTCGAGACAGAACTCGCCAAACTGTGCCAGATGACTTGCCCTTGATTCCTGACGATCGCTCATGCTCGTGCTTACAGCGGCAAAATCAAATACCGTTGCCTAACTTACCGTTGATCCTTCGGCAACCATGTCACAGGTTGGTCACATTCTTGTTAAATCCTCGCAGCTGAATTCAATTCGTTCCGATCCATAATGTGTCTTCAGAGATTGTGTCGCATGCCAGATATCGGCTGAACATCAGAGCAGGTCCAGCGGTGCCAAGAGGGCGGGACGGACAACTGATGCTCCTGGGGCATTCCCGATGAGCGAAGCACCATGCACGCGTGGTCGGGATCACGACCGATAAGTAGGCTTTGAGGATGTGTGTCGAAAAACAGGTCAGGGCGCAAAGTAGAAGCGTCGGAGGGAAGCTCACCTGAATAACGACGAGCAGGGAGAGATATTCCTACTCGTCAGCGGTTCAATTTCAATGCATATTCCGCGTAGTTAGGAAGAAAGGGCAACGGATTTCTCTGCAGTTCAGACTGTCTGGCGGAGAGAGTGGGACTCGATTTCCGCCCCTCAGCGCAAGTCGTGGTGACGACTAGACATAAGCGATAATATCCTCGTGTTTATGATGGGTTCAAGCACTTTTTCACCTTCGGGTCCGTTGCCTCCCACGACCTCGAATGACCTCCATTGACCGCAAAAAAGGTATCACTGGTATCACTCCTGAAACGTGAAAAATATCATTTTCGAATCGCTAGAATGTAACTTTCGAACCGTGGACAGATGTTCAAGAGGTACTCGAAGAATGGCGGAGAGACTCCCTCCTTCCGAGCCTGGTCCTGCCCTCGCGCGCGTGGTGGAGAGACTACAGTCTCTCCGCCACCATCACGGTGGTATCGAGTCGGTATTATTCTGACTACCCGGACGGAGGAAATCTCCCATTACCAAAACTCCGCAGTATCAGTGGGTATCACCGAGAGAGGGAAGGTCTCTACCGGATGCTCCGCGCGCAGCCTATTACGCCCATCAGACGGAACGACTCTACAACCTTGGCGATTGTCTCCGCGTCCGATACATTCCTTGACCGTATACTCGGATCAATCTCGAGCAAGGACATTCGAAGAAATATGGCTGAACGACTCACGCGCAAGGCGCTTTAAGATCTGGTCTGGTCTGAACCGATGATGACCCTCTCGGCGCGGTTCCAAATTTCCGACGTCGCACTCAAGAAAACGTGCGCGCGGGCCGGAATCCCCACTCCTGAGCGTGGGTATTGGGCAAGAAAGATGCGGGGAAGGAGGTGTTTCAGGCAGCATTTCCGTTACGCCCTCCTGGGATGAATGATGAGATCGAGATCGGAGCCGGAGGCAATACTTTGTACGCGTACCGGGCCGAGGAAGATCTTCTTGCCCCAATCGGCACTTCCCCGGAGTTTTCCGAACCGATCGAGACAGTGCGGTCACGGATAGCAGAGACTGTAGGGCAAGTGACCGTCACGAAAAAGATTCTGACTTGGCATCCCACGATCGATCGCCTCCTCAAGGAGGATGAGAAGCGACGTGAGAAGCAATTAAACGATGATTATGTGTTCTCATTGGACAAGCCTTGCTTCGATTCACCTTTTGAGCGCCGAGGACTGCGAATCTTGAACAGCCTGTTTTTCGCGGTGGCGAAGATGAACGGTAAGGCCTCGGTGCACGGACGCGAAGCACGAGACATCGGGATTTCTTTTTT
Organism: uncultured Acidobacteriota bacterium; assembly: GCA_963793945.1. Classification (GTDB taxonomy): domain Bacteria; phylum Acidobacteriota; class Terriglobia; order Terriglobales; family Acidobacteriaceae; genus Sulfotelmatobacter. Next base: position 8,122 of record CAWCCE010000024.1, read on the forward strand.
CCAACAACATGTTCCTCTCACTCTGGACCGACCAAAGAGACCAGGTCGTCGTGCGCAACTCGTGAACGCCGTCGAGGAGTCTAGTGACACGCAACTGTGCCTTTCCGTCCTCAAGGGGTGGGGCTCTGAAGAAGTGCTGGTGAGTTGGCAGGATGATGATGCTCAGAAACTCGAACAGCGTCTGACGGACATCGCTGTCCATCTAATCTTAGCCGCCCAGATCAATTATCGCGAAAACTCTCTGTATCAGTATCGAGTGACAATCTCGGCCTAATGCAGGCACGTGCCGGGTAGTCGACTGACGGCCGATCAGCCAATTTCTCTTCAATCAAACGATCAAGACCCACTTTAACAATTGGTGTGTGCGGGATGTGTGCCTCTTTTTGGAGCGAAGGGGAAATCTCTATGCTGCCCAGACTATCGCACGCGGCAACCGCAGATGGTTCATACGGGCATTGCTGACTCTATTGCCAGCCCATTCAACAATTGTGTTCCCCTGGTCACCTTGCTGAGGACTAGTTGCACATCGCTGATGTAGCGTTCGTGGAATGCTCCTTCGCAGTACGCCAGGTAGTAATCCCACATGTGCACGAAGCGATCGTCGAATCCGAGTTGGCGTACCTCGGAGAGATGTTCGAGAAACCGTCGGCGCCATTCGTGAAGAGTCAGAGCATAGTGTTTCCCGATGTCTTCCATGTGAAAAAGCTGCATGCGGGTAGTTCTAGCCAGCGATCGTTGAATCTCGATGACCGAAGCCAGCTCGGCGCCGGGAAAGATGTGCTTCTTGATCCAGTCGCTCTGCTTTCGGTATTGCTGAAACTTAGCTTCCAGGATGGTGATGGTCTGCAACAACATGCTGCCGTCCGGCTTGAGCAGGCGATCACAGGCTGCGAAGTAGTCGTCGTAGTGTTCATAGCCGACGGCCTCAAACATTTCGATGCTGACGATCTTGTCGTACTGCCCGCGCAGGTTGCGGTAGTCTTCGAACAGTAACTGGATGCGTTCCCCTGCCCTGCTCCGAGAGAACACTTCACGTGCGTAGTCGTGCTGCTGGCGGCTGATGGTCGTTGTGGTTACACGGCATCCGTAGGTTTCAGCCGCGTAGGCTGCGAATCCTCCCCAGCCGGTGCCGATTTCGAGCACCTGGTCCCGCGGTCCCAACTGGAGTTTCCGGCAAATGCGATCGAACTTGCGAATCTGTGCCCGCTCGAGAGTGTCGTCGGAACTTCCGTAGTAAGCGCAGGAGTAGGCCAGGCTGCGGTCCAGGAAAATGCGATAGAAGTCGTTGCCCAGGTCGTAGTGATACGCAATATTGCGGCGGCTGCCGGCCTGCGTGTTACTGCGGCGGCGATGCTCGATAAAGTCAGCGAGCCTGCGGAAGGACGTCAACAAGCGATTGCTGCCGTCCACCTGGTCGAGGTTTCGTACCGCCAATCGGACTACAGCGACCAGATCAGGAGTAGACCAGTCGCCGTCCATGTAGGCTTCGCCGACGCCGACGTCTCCGGCCAACACTGCGCGCAGAAAGAAACGCTCATCGTGTACGGCGATTACGGCGTGCAGATTGTCTTTTTTTTGGCCGGCGGCGGACTGCCCGAAGCTGTGCGTGTCGTCTGGACTAACAATCTCCAAGGTGCCAACTCGTAATCCCGCCAGACTTTTCAGGACTATTTTCTTCGCGATGTTCGTGATTATTCCGCTCGCCATGATGCCCCCAGGTGCTGTACCGTTGCTCGCTCGAATTGGCCTGGGCCAGGATGAGCGACCACCGGCACCCGCTTCAGCAGTAACCGTAGCGCCTGCCAATGGATGGCCGTGATTACCTTCGCGGTCATCCAGGGAAATCGCAGAAGTGCCCGGTGCAACTCAGCTCGCGACCACTCGCGCCGTTCCAGTTTCAGCGTGGAATCGAAGATCTCGCGCCCATTTTGATAACTGACGCTCTGACTGACCAGCCGCTCACCGGGAGGCGTGAACGTCCAATCGTATTCCTGGCCCAGCTTCAGGAAGGGTGAGACATGAAACATCTTCGAGAAGCGATAGCGTTTGTTGTCACCCGCCGGGCGCTCGACAGTGGGCGTGAGCCAGTAGTTGGCGGTCTCTCCGAAGGTGTTGTTTACCTCGGCCATGATCATCTGCAATTTGTCTTCCCGGTCGTAGCAGTAAAAAAAGGAGACGGGATTGAAGTTGTATCCCAAGTAGCGGAGATGAGTGAGCAGGAATATCTTCCCTTCGGGAAGAACAACGCCGTTTTTGTTCGCATCCCGCGATACGCGCTCTCGCAGAGCTCTCGCCGGATCACCGAAGTGATCGCGCTCCTGGTAGGAAACCCAGTTCCATCGGTTGTATGCCGCCAACGGAGACACCTTCATCAGTTGGGGCAGCCGGTCGATATCGAGGAAGACCATGAACAGCGGGTAAGTGAATTCGTGGCGCACAGGAGTGAACCTGCGATGACGCAACGTTCCTGAATAGATTCCCGATTCCATTAAGCCGCCGCTTTTCTGACTGCATTCCACGATGCGCCCAGCGTCTCCGCGACCCGAATCGCCGAATTAAATCCATCTTCATGGAAGCCGTAAAACCAGTACGCTCCACAAAAGTGAGTTCGGTTGCGGCCGCTAATCTCCTGCCAGCGCGCCTGCGCTCGCACTGCCTCCAACGTATAAAGAGGATGGAAGTAGGTCATTTCCCGCAGAATGTGGCGCTCGGCAATGGACTGCGTGTCATTCAGTGTCACGCAATAATCTTCCCGTGTCGGCAGGCTCTGTAGCCGGTTCATGTGATACGTCAGCGTAGCGGCTCTCCGTTTGGCGCCGAGATGGTAGTTCCAGGATGCACGCGCCCCCAGCCGCCGGGGCAGCAGGCTCGAGTCGGTATGCAGCACAGTCTCGTTGCGGCTGGTGCGGAAACCACCAAGAACCTGCCGCTCCAGTGGAGTTACATCCTTCAGTAGCTGTAAGGTCTGGGGCGCGTGGCAGGCGAAGACGACTTCGTCGAAAGACTCCGGCGGACGGTTCTCAAAGCCAATTGTTACTCCGTCCGCGTTGCGCCTGACCTCGTTGATCTTTGCTCCGAGGCGAATCCGTTCCCGGTATGGCGCCGTCAGCGGAGGAATGTAAACGCTGCTGCCGCCTTGCAATGCGTACCACTGGGGAGCTGTCGTCAAACCGAGGAGCCCGTGATTTTCGAGGAAGCGAATCAGGGTGAAGGCTGGGAAATCTTCGATTTCTTCCGGTGACGTGGACCATACTGCGGCTGCCATGGGGTGCAAATAGTAACGCGTGAAGTCGCCTGCAAACTCATTGGCGCGCAGGTAGTCCCCCAAAGTGATTCCCGCGTTGGCCGGATCTTGCAGAAGCTTGCGGGCTTCCCGGTTGAAGCGCATGATCTCCGCCAGAAAGCGATAGTGTCCCACGCGAAACAGATTGCTCCTGCCCGCAAAAAATCCGCTCAAGCCACGGCTGCTGTATTCAAATCCAGTCTGCCGGCAAGAAACACCGAACGACATGTCGCTCGCTTGCCGGACGACTCCCATCTGCCGAAACAGGCGAACCAGATTCGGGTAAGTGCGGTCGTTATGCACAATGAAACCGGTGTCGATTGGCAAAACGCCGCGACTGGTTTCGATCTGATGGGTATGGGTATGACCTCCGAGGCGAGCCTCTTTTTCGAATAGCCATACTTCGTGCTTCTGGCTGAGCAGGTACGCCGCGCCCATTCCCGAAATTCCTGCTCCAATAACTGCGATACGGCTCATGCCGCCTCACTTTCCGACAGCGGCACCCGAATGACTCGCAAATCTCTGGCGATTCCCAGCCAGTTCAGCATCTTCAGCGCGTAGTAGGTGATGTCTACCTCCCACCAGCGAAGTCCCTGCTGACAGGCATACATGAATTTGTGGTGATTGTTGTGCCAGCCCTCGCCCAGCGTGATGATGGCGAGGACGAAGTTGTTGCGGCTATCGTCCGCCGTCTCGAAACGCCGCGATCCCCAGAGGTGCGCGACCGAATTGATGGTGAAGGTTCCGTGAAAGAGCAGGACAGTTGAGGCCACGAATCCCCACACAAATGCTCCCAGCCCGCCTCCGAGGAATAGCAACGCCGCGAAGGCGACGGGTGGGACCATGTAGTGTTTGTCGAGCCAGCGCAACTCTGGAAATTTTCCGAAGTCCGGGATCAGCGCCGGGTCGTATTTGTCGTACTCGTTCGACAGCACCCACCCAACATGAGCCCACCAGAATCCACGCTTCAACGGAGAATGAATGTCCGGATCCTGGTCGGCATGCCGGTGATGCACACGATGATGAGCCGCCCACCACAGCACGCCCTTCTGGCCGGAAGTTTCCGCCAGAAAAGCCATCAGAAATTGCCAGCCGCGTCCCAGCTTGTAACTGCGGTGGCTGAAATAGCGGTGGTATCCGGCGGTAATGGCGAACATGCGCACGACGTACATCGCCAGCACGAGCGCTACCCATGACCTACGGAAAGGCACAAAGAACACGGCGACACAGCCCACATGCAGTAGCACAAAGGGAATGACCGTTCCGAAACTGTAGTTGCGAAGTTGCTTGATCACAGAGAATTCCTGGCTTTTGCCGCTGACTTCTGACTTGGGTTCGAGAACCTCTCTTAGCCAGTACGCGCTGAGGCAGGGCGGCGGATTGCTTCCGATCTGTTGTACCAATGCCGAACCCATTTGTCAATGCTTTGTCCATGACATACATTTGACAACAATAAACGCGGCTGATAAGATCGTTTCAGATGGCAGCCTTCTACCCGATCAGTGCCGTAGCCAAACTTACCGGGATTCCCTTAGACACGTTGCGCGCGTGGGAACGGCGATACAGCACGGTTATTCCCAAGCGGTCGGCTCGCGGACGGGTTTACTCCGAGGAACAAATCCAGAAACTGCTTCTGTTACGGCGGGCGGTGGAACAGGGGCACGCCATCGGACAAGTGGCCGCTCTCGGGGACCGGCAACTGCGGGAACTGCTGGAGAAAAGCTCTGCCATCGCGGGCGGGAAATCCACTTCGAACAAGGCCGATGCGAATGCGATGCTGGCGCCCGTTCTACACGCTCTCAATCGCTTTGACTATATGGCGACCGATCGCGAAATCAATCGTCTGGCTGCGGCCCTGGGGAATCCCAGGAACTTCGTGCATCAAGCCGCGCTGCCTCTCATGCGGACGATCGGCGAGCGGTGGCATGAGGGCAAGTGCAGCATCGCGCAGGAGCACATGCTGACCAATCTGCTCACCGGCGTGCTGACCTCGCTGGTACGAACTTATTCTCCGTCGAGTCCGCCGACTCGGGTTTTGCTGGCCACGCCGACAAATGAACGTCACGCCTTCCCCATCCTGGCTGCTGCCATGCTTACCGCGGCGGGAGGGCTGGGAGCCATTTATCTAGGAACGGACTTGCCGGCTGCGGACATCGTCCTAGCTGCACGAAAAAGTGAAGCCGATGTTGTTTTGCTCAGCCTCTCGTCTGCGCCCAATTCCGAAGTAATGGACGATCTCGCTTACATCGCCCGCAAAGCGCCCCGTGGTGCCGCTCTCTGGCTCGGTGGCGCTCCGGAGTTGCATCTGGACCGGGCAACTGCGGGCTCTCGCTGGATGGTAGTGCAGGATTTCGCCGCACTGGAACACCAACTGGCCGCTCGGGGAGCGAGGTTCTAGCTACGGCTAAGCGATCCAAACATGGGCAGGAATCGTAATGGATAGCCGTCGCGAGCACAGCATCATGAAACGTGGGTTCTTCCATCGCCGTTTCGTTGCACCCATCGTCGCCCTTCTTACCCAAGGGATCACGCCGGACAAGATTGCCTTAAGCCTGGCTTTCGGGATTGTGCTCGGCATTTTTCCGGTGCTCGGTTCAACCACTGTTCTATGTGCGGCCGCAGCCTTGGTTTTCGGGCTGAACCTGCCTGCCATCCAGTTGGTGAACTACTTGATCTATCCCCTGCAGTTGTTCTTGCTGGTGCCGTTCATCCGCATGGGGGAAAAGCTGTTTCGCGCTGCACCTCTGCAGTTTTCTATAACTCAGATTTTGTCCATGGTGCGCTCGGACCTGGCTCATGCCGTTTCGACGCTGTGGCTGGCGGAGGTGCATGCCATGTGGGCTTGGCTGCTGATTGGTCCTCCGGCAATTTTTCTTATTAATTTCCTTCTGTCCAGAGCACTGCGCCAAGTCGCCTCCTCCGCTCGGCCGCGTCCCAATAACGCCGAGCCAGTTCAGATTTCCAAGGCTTGATTGGAGTCACTTAATATGTTCTTGAAACTGTATTGCATCGCCCTGCCGATTTTCTTTGGCTTGGATATGGTCTGGCTCGGCGTAGCAGCCAAGAACTTCTACACGAAACAGATCGGATTCTTGATGACGCCAAGGTCAATTGGGCGGCCGCCATCCTCTTTTACCTCCTCTTCCTGGCGGGCCTGGTGGTTTTCGTCATTGCTCCAGCTGTCGAAAAAGATTCATGGGTGCGTGCGCTCCTGTTCGGGGCCTTGTTCGGTCTCATCACTTATGCGACTTACGATCTCACCAATCTCGCCACGCTCAAGGATTGGCCGCTGGCGTTGACCGTAGTGGATTTGACTTGGGGCACGGTATTGGCAGGTTCCGTATCCGTCGGAACCTACCTCATCGCGCGCAAGCTCGGCCTATGAATTACTACGCGACATTGGGTTTCGTGCTTTGGGGATACATGACCCTGTGGTTCCTGATCTCGTTGATCAGGAGAAGAAACGATGTGGCCGACGTGGCGTGGGGCTTGGGCTTTGTCCTGCTGAGCGTGGACATCTTTCTTTCTATCTGGCGGGTCGGGAACGCGAGGCGTACTGGCGGGCATCTTGGTCAGCATCTGGGGGCTGCGTCTGGCATGGCACATCCATGCCCGCCATCGAGGCAAGCCGGAAGATTTCCGCTACATGGCCTGGAGACGGGAATGGGGCAAGTGGTTCTATGCTCGCTCGTATGCGCAGGTGTACTTCCTGCAGGGCGCGCTTCTATTCATCGTCGCATTGCCGGTCCTTATGATTAATCGCAGCCCTGGAGGCACGTTCGGCTTTCTCGAAGTCATCGGCGTTTGTCATTTGGCTGTTTGGGTTCCTTTTCGAATCGGTGGGGGATGCGGAACTTGCGCGATTCGCAAGAGATCCACACAATCGGGGCAAGATACTGCAAAGCGGGCTGTGGCGATACACCCGACACCCCAACTATTTCGGAGAGGTCGTGCAATGGTGGGGCATTTGGCTGATGGCGGTCGGCGTTCCGGGCGGCTGGTTTGGCATTGCCGGGCCCCTCACCATCACCTTCCTGATCCTGAAGGTTTCCGGGATTCCAATGCTTGAAAAGAAGATGGCCGAGAATTCTGATTTCGCGGAGTACAAAAGAAGAACAAGCGTGTTCGTTCCTTGGATTCCAAAGAGATAATTCACGGAGTGAATTCTGACATCGAGGTCCACAAGTAATTCCGCTGCGCGCCCGCTCGTCCTGCTGACTGGAGCCACTGGCTACATCGGAGGGCGTCTCCTCAAGAGCGTTGAGAGGGCCAGTTGGCCCATTCGTTGTTTGGCCAGACATCCCGAATTTCTGCAGCCGCGAGTCGATCCCAACACCGAGGTTGTAAAGGGCGATTGCCTCGATCTGGCTTCACTCCAGCCGGCGCTGGCCGGAGTGCACACCGCTTATTACCTGGTTCACTCGATGGGATCCTCAGGTAAGTTCGAAGACGAGGACCGTCAAGCAGCCCGCTATTTCGCGGCATCCGCGCGCCAAGCAGGTGTCCGCCGCATCATCTATCTAGGTGGGCTTGGTGCCGAGGGCCAGTCGCTGTCTGCTCATTTGCGCAGCCGTCAAGAAGTAGCGGACATTTTGCGCTCCTCTGAAGTCCCCACCATTGAGTTTCGTGCCTCGATCGTAATCGGCTCGGGAAGCCTCTCGTTTGAAATGATTCGCGCTCTGGTGCAGCGCTTGCCAGTGATGATTTGCCCACGCTGGGTTGGCGTGAAGGCGCAGCCGATCGCAGTCGAAGATGTGATCGCATACCTCGTGGAGGCGCTTGAGCTGCCGGTCGGAAAAGAAGCGGTATACGAGATCGGCGGCGCCGACCAAGTGAGCTATGGCGGAATCATGCAAGAGTACGCGCGGCAGTGCGGCCTCCGCCGCTGGATGATTCCGATTCCGGTCCTAACGCCACGCCTCTCAAGTTTGTGGTTAGGTCGGTCACGCCGATCTATGCTCGCATAGGACGCAAGCTCGTCGATAGCATGCGCAACCCTACACTGTGGAAGTCGAGCCGAAGTCATCAGCACTTGCGAGAACGTCCTGGCTGATCTTTTGACCTCAGCAGAGTTGCTTCGACGCAAGCGATCCTCGAAGTAGGTTTTTCACAGGGCAAACTTGACGGCCCAACTATACACGCTTAGACTTTTTTCGCTGAGAAGCGGTGTCTGTTGATCGTCCGTAACTCGTTGAAAATATGGCGGAGAGAGTGGGATTCGAACCCACGTTACCCTTTCGAGTAAACACGCTTTCCAAGCGTGCGCCTTCAGCCACTCGGCCATCTCTCCGGCTTGAATCGGATGGAAGGAACCAACCCTTGAGAAGCTCCGCGCTTCTCGCCGTCCTTCAATTCTATGGGTGATCTCGTCGAAACCGCAACCTGACGGACTCAAAAACGAGGAGAATTTCTAGGAAAGCTTCTCGGAAGAATCGGCTGGCGTTGCAGGAGAGACTGCAGTACCGCCTGAGGCCGAGGCACCCGCTGCGGCTGCATTTGCAACAGCGCCGACGTTCGTTGGCGTAGCAGGCAAGGCTGGCACTTTCGCATTGTCGACGACGTGATGGTTCAGGCAATACAACGCCAGTTCGAGTCGATCAGCCACTCCAAGCTTGTCATACACCTTGCGCAGGTAATTCTTCACGACCTGCTCGGTTGTGCCCACCCGCAGAGCAATCTCTTTGTTCTTCATCCCCTGGGTCACGCATGAAACGATCAATGTCTCTTTGGGTGTGAGCTGCACCTTCGGGCGCGTCCCAGTGCTTCGTGTGTTCTGATTGCGGTAGGCTTCCATCACCCAACGAACTCCCTGGCTGTCGAGCCACGTTTCTCCCGCCATCACTTTACGCAAGCAGTCGACCAGCAACTCAGGTTCGACTTCACGCGACACGATGCCGTGAGCGCCGCGGCGGAACAATTCCAACGTCAAGTCTTGGTCCGAGCCCGGCGTAACAACTACCACTCGCAACTTCGGATTCTGGCGGAGCAGATCGGCCACGGCTTCCACCGGATTTGGCGTGAGGGCCGCCTCAAAAATCAGCACGTCTGCGGAAAACTTTGCCACCGCGGATTGCGTCTGCGCGAGCGTCTCAGCCTGCCCAACTACGCGAATATCATCTTCCAGCGCGAAAATCTTTCGCAAACCGGCGCGGAAAATGGCCTGCGTATCAGCCAGAATCACTCGGACAAACTGCCCCTTGTCCTCGCCTGCTCCGAAATTTTCTTCCATGCTTACCGGAATCGTAGACATTCGTTCCCTTGCGCCCTATAGGCGCTCAAAATGGTACTCGTCGATTACAACGCCTACCCCACGCCGCCCACGATCGTCGAAACTGCGCACGACTCGCCCGCGGCAATCAATCTGCACATTGCGTCCCAGGCCTGCAACATCGGCCGGCAGCAGGATCGTAAAGTCCACCATCGATCCCACAGGAACGTCTTTGTCCATCGCAAACAGCACGCCGTTCGCCGAGATGTTTTCGGTCTCTGCCAGGTACGCGCTCCCTTGCGTTTTCACCGATGCCGAAAGATGCAGCGGAAATCGCGCGGCACCCTGCATGTCTTCATACTGGGCCGCGCTCGTCTGCGATTCCATCATCGGTGCTGTGCCTTCCGCTGCCACGTTTGGAGCGACCTTCCTTCCGACCACGCATCGCGCGGTCTTTCTGCTCAACTTAAGGGCAGCGTACACCCCGGAATCAAACAAACAAAGTTACCGAAGTCATGGAACAAGCGGGGGTTAACTGCTTTTCTTTGAATAGATTAGAGGCTTTTCGAAAGGCAGATTCGAGCCTGAATCAGCCCCTCTGGATCGGTCGTTTTCGGGTCAATTCCCGGTGAATTTCAGGCAATTCTCGCAGTCAACGGTAAGAATGATCGACCAATGTGAGGGGCGTGCGGCTGGACGCTAATGTCAAATACCGGGAGGGTGCACTAGAACTTCGTGACTTCCGTAAAATTGAAGTCCCGAACTTTCATTGCCGGGACCACCATGTCGAACGACTCTTCGCCACACGAGCGAGCCGGCACGCTCATGGCTTCGACATTCGACAACATCTGGATCAAACTCTCGTTCAACCGGAAGTTGCGCACTCCGCCCTGCACGCGTCCGTTCTCTACATAAAATGTTCCGTCACGCGTCATTCCGGTCAATATCTTCTCGAAAGGTTCAACTTCGCGGATGTACCAGAGTCGCGTGACGAGCACTCCACGCTCTGTCGATGCGATCATCTGCGCGACTGTTTGTGGATCGGCAGGTGGAGCAAACACGATGTTCTGCGGCATCTCTCCCATCTCGTTGGGCAGAGAAAATCCGTGACCGGTCGCTTCGATCGGCCCAACCTTATCTTTATATTCGGAGCGCTTCATCCTCTCGGCGGTTGCACGCGCGTACACCACCCGCTTCACAATTCCGTTTTCCACCAATGCCACTCTCTGCCGCCGCATGCCTTCTCCATCGAACGGACATCCTGTCTGCAGCGGATGGGCGACATCGTCCCAGATCGTGATGTTGTCGCCGAATAACTTTGTGCCGAGCCGGCCCGCAAGAAACGATCGCTGGTCCAGGATCGCCATCCCCGAATAATCCCAAAACATGAATCCGACAATATCGAGAACCGCTGCCGGTTCCAGGATTACCGTGTACTTGCCCGCTGGAATCTCTCGTGGATGCGCAGAGTCGACAGCCTTCTTTGCGGCAGTCTCAGCCAGCATAAGCGGATCGAGATTCGCCACATCGGGCGAATTCGCTTTCTGCCATCCAGATGAATCGGCCGCCAGCATGGTGATCGACACTTCAGCCGAAGTCTGCGTATGCCAGTTGCTGAGCCCGCGAGAATTGAAGATTCCTTCAAACGATTCCGCGCTGGAAAAAATTCCGGCGGTCGTGAGCTTGTGCCGATCCGCGACTTCGACAATCTTGCCAACTCCGTCAGCGCGAAACTCGGGCGTAATTGCCGCGGTCTGATCGAAATGTCGGGAAGGTACTTGTGGAGAGCGCATGCCCCCGTGCGCCCTGCCCGTGGCTTCATCCGAACTCGGCATGGGCAGCAGGTCAGGATCGGGATGCTGCACTTTGGCAAGGCTCTCCGAAGACCTGACAACCTGACGCAAACTTTCATCGTCGAATCTGTTCGTAAATGCACGAGCCGTCTTACTAGCAAATGTCGTCCGTACGGAGACGATGTGGTTCTCCTCCGCCACATTTTGATGGATGACGTTGTTGGCGAACCGGGTCAGCGCAAACCGGCCTCCGGAGATGCCGACTTCGACTTCGTCCGCAGAGGCAAATTTGCGGATGCGATCGAAGATTTCTCCGGCTTGTTCTTTCGTCAGCATCACGCGCCCTTAAATGCACTCCCCACTTTGATCCTCCGAAACCGCGACGGTGCCGCTCCATGGCCCGTTCCCATCACCTGCTGTGGCTGTCCTTTGCCGCAATTCGGAGTTCCCCACAAGGTCCATTCGTCGCGCGAACAGATCGCGTCCAGCGAATTCCAGAATTCGGTCGTGATCCCCGAATACGACGGATTCTTCACCATCCGCACGCGCTTCCCGCCTTTAATCTCCCAGCCTATCTCGCAGCCAAACTGAAAGTTATATCGCTTGTCGTCGATCGACCACGATCGGTTCGTCTGCATCAGAATTCCATGATCTGTCGATGCAATGAGCTGTTCGAGAGTGAGTGGGTTCGTACCCGGCAACAAACTGATGTTCGTCATCCGAATCATCGGCAGCCTGTTCCAACCTTCCGCCCGCAGCGTTCCCCCAGAACGGTGCTCGCCAATCGTGTGCGCGGTTTCGCGCGAGCTGAGATATCCCGTGAACAAACCGTTAGTGATAATCGGAGTACATTGCGCCGCCACACCTTCGTCGTCGTAACCGAATGTTCCCAGCCCCGGCCCATGCTCTTGCCGAGCATCGGCCACAACATTGACTAACTCGCTGCCATATTGCAGCGTGCGCAACTTGTCGAGCGTCAAGAATGAAGTCCCGGCGAAATTCGCCTCCATCCCGAGTACGCGATCCAATTCGATCGGATGCCCCACCGATTCGTGAATCTGCAATCCTAGCTGCGAGCTGTCGAGAATCAGATCGAACTTCCCTTCTGGACACTGGTCCGCCTGATGCAGCGCGACTGCTTCTTCCGCGATCCGCCGCGCATTCTCCACCAGCTTCAATTCCTCGATCAACTCGTATCCCTTGTTTTGCCACTGCCCGCCAAATGAATTTGGATACGACCGCTTCTGAATCTCATTTCCGGCGAAGGCATACGCTGCATATCCTGCTCCGGTCGAGAGCTTCGTCTGATGAATGTCCGATCCCTCGGAAGAAACGAACCACTGCTCCTCGCGATTGAAATTGAGATTCGCCTCCGCCAGCGTGATGCCGGCGACCGCACGCAACTCAGCGTCAATCTTCAGCAGCAATTCGATGTTTTGTTCGACGGACACCGAGAACGGATCGATCTTGTAGGGTGTGGTCCACTCAGCAACCGCAGCTTTTTCTGGAGCAAGCCGGACATCTTCTTTCTTCACCCGAGCGGAAGCCTGTGCGATCGCAACCGCCTCAGCCGCAGTCGCCTCAACGGAGCCGCGCCCTAGCTCCGCCGAAGCTGCGAATCCCCAAGCTCCATCGGCAATCACGCGCACGCTAATGCCCACCGATTCCGAATCGAGCGCGCTTCCGACTTTCCCGTTCTTCGTCGTCAGTGCTCGGCTGCGCTGCGCCACAATTCGAGCGTCTGCGTAGCTCGCTCCGCGAGCCCATGCGGCGTTCAAGGCCCAATTGGCAACATGTTTCATGCGAAGGATTCAATCTATCACAGGGAAAACAAAACGGCCGAGCAAGCTCGATCTCATCCCGGTCTTCGAATCTCTCATCCACTGTTGCCCTACACACAATGACTTGTGACTGCTATCACGGTTCGCGCCCCACTCCCGCCGTCCAATAGACCCGGACTCAATGTCCCAGCGATCCCCGCTGCCCGGTTAAGAAGGAGCAATTCGCTTATGAGCCTATTTATTTCCGATGAACAATCCGCTGTTCTCTCCGACAATGCCGACGTAGAGATATCTTCCCCAACTTGCACGTCCAGCGCTGACAGCGAGTCCTGCAAAAAGGCCGACTTGGCTGGCCCTGGAATCGGCGATTACGCCGAGTTGGAAAAGATTCTGCCCAAGGACTACCACCCGCTCCTCACGCCGAAGGAAACGCAGAAGGCAATTCTTCAGCTCCGGCGGTATATCGAAGATAATCTATGCAAGCAGTTGGGGCTGCAGATGGTCCAGGTCCCGCTCATTGTCGAGGCCGAGAGCGGCGTCAACGACATGCTCGATCGCGACGGTTCCCGCACTCCGATTCAGTTCCATATTTCCAACGATCGCGACAAGCATCCCATCGACGCCCAGGTTGTCCAGGCCGCAACCAAGTGGAAGAGAGTGGCTCTGAAGCAGTTCGAGTGCCGCGCCGGTGAGGGCATCTGTACCGACATGCGCGCCGTACGCAAGGATTACTTCCTAGATCACGACCATTCCGCCTACGTCGACCAGTGGGATTGGGAACGGGTCATCATCCCGGAACAGCGCAATGTTGAATTTCTCAAGCTGATGGTCGGAAAAATCTGGAAAGTACTCATCGGAGCCGAGAAGTTTGCCCTGGAGCTATTCCCGGAACTGCGCAATCCTCGTTATCCCAATCTGCCGGAGGAACTCACATTTCTGCATGCCGAAGAATTGCTTGCGATGTATCCCGACCTGCCCCGCAAGCGCCGAGAGACTGTCATCCTGCAAAAATATCCAGCCATCTTCATTATCGGCATCGGATGGCCTCTGAAAGACGGATACCCGCACGAGATGCGCGCCGCCGACTACGACGATTGGGTCACTGATACGAGCCGAGAAACGCACCGCGACACTCATGGATTGAACGGCGACATTCTCGTTTGGAATCACGTCACTCAACGTCGCCATGAACTCAGTTCCATGGGAATCCGGGTCAACGCGGAAACTCTCCGCAAGCAGCTTGAGATGTCGAACTTGCTCGACAATCTCAAGTTCCCCTATCACCAGGGAATCATTCACAATGTGTTGCCGCTCTCGATCGGCGGTGGCATTGGGCAATCCCGCACACTGATGCTGCTCCTCCGCAAAGCGCATTTGGGAGAAGTCAGCGTCACTGTCTGGCCCAAAGTATTAAAGGCGATGTGCTCGAAGAGAAACATCTTCGTGCTGGAGTAAGTTTCGAGAGGCCGGGTGCCCCATTTCTCGTGCGTTCGGTGCGCGAGAAGTGGGGATTTCCGGGCGAAACTAGAGTGCTTGCTTCGTGGGATGCCGACTGGTATCCCTCTATGGTGTCGCGTGCGCCTCGGCCAGCGCCTTCCTGATCGCCTGTAACTCTTTCAGCACGCCCCGCAACTTGGTCGACTCCAGCGCATTCGCTCCGTCCGACTTCGCCTCTTTCGGATTGTCATGCACTTCCATGAACACGCCATCCACCCCGGCGGCCACAGCCGCGCGCGCCAGTACAGGAATGAACTCCGGCTGCCCGCCACTCACCGCCGGTCCTTTATCGTCCGCCTGAGAAGACGGCAACTGCACCGAGTGCGTGGCGTCGAACACCACTGGAGCAAACTTGCGCATGATCGCCAGCGACCTCATATCCACGACGAGGTTGTTGTATCCGAAACTCGCGCCTCGTTCCGTCAAGAACACTTGTATATTGCCGGCATCGCGGCATTTCTCAACAGCGTGACGCATATCCCAGGGAGCCACAAACTGCCCCTTCTTGATATTAACCACTCGGCCGCTCAACGCTGCTGCAACCACGAGATCCGTCTGGCGGCTCAAGAACGCTGGAATTTGCAAAACATCCGCCACTTCGGAAACCTTGCCGACATCCGCCGTCTCGTGCACATCGGTCAAGATCGGCAGGTTCAACTGGTTTTTAATCTTCTTCAGAATCCGCAGCCCTTCCTTCAATCCGGGCCCGCGAAAGCTGCGAATCGACGTCCGGTTTGCTTTGTCATAGCTGGCCTTGAAGATGAACGGAAATCCCAGCGCCTTGGTCACGCCCTTGATGATCTCCGCCATGCGAATCGCGTGCTCTTCACTCTCAATCACACACGGCCCTGCAATAAGAAAGAGATCGCCGGAACCGACATGGATATCGCCGACTTGGAAGGAACTAGCCACTGGCTCACGAAACCACAAGAATCATTTCACCGCAGAGTCACAGGGTTGCAGAGAAGTCTATTTCTCAATTCTTTCTCTGTGTCTCTGTGCCTCTGTGGTCAGTTGTCAACACTACCGCCCCGCGACGCGTTCCGGACGGTGGAACATCTCGACTGCTGCCGTTTCTTTCTCCGCGCGCCGCTTCACTCCATACTCATACGCTGCGCCAATGAATGTGCTGAACAGCGGATGCGGCTCGAGTGGCTTCGACTTGAACTCCGGATGGAACTGGCAACCAATAAAATGCGGATGATCCGGCAACTCCACCATCTCCACATACGTCCCATCGGGAGTGGATCCGGAAATGCGCAATCCCGCCGCCGTCATAGGTTCTTCGTACTCGCGATTGAATTCATAACGATGCCGGTGCCGCTCGCTGATCTCCGACTTCCCGTAAATCTTGTACGCCAGCGTGCCGGGCTCGATCTTGCAAGGCCACGCACCCAGCCGCATCGTCCCGCCAAGTTCCTCCACGCCGCGCAACTCGCGCAACTTGTAGATCACTCGATGCGGCGTCGCCGGATCAAACTCGCTCGAATTCGCCTCCGCCAATCCCACAACATTTCGAGCAAACTCAATGCACGCCGTCTGCATGCCAAGGCAAATACCGAAATATGGCACCTTCTTCTCGCGCGCATACCGGATCGCCTTCAGCATTCCTTCGATTCCACGCTTTCCGAAACCACCGGGCACCAGGATTCCGTCATACCCTTCAAGCTGCGCCTCGAAGCTGTCGCCTTCCGCCGTCTCCAAGCCCTCGGCCTCGATCCAGTTGATCTGCAGCTTCAGGTTGTGCGCGAGCGATCCGTGCACCAGCGCCTCTTTTAGGGATTTGTACGAATCTTCATACTCCACGTACTTGCCAACGATTCCGATCGTGACCGTGTCCTTCGGGTTGTAAACGCGGTGGACAATGTCCTCCCACTTCGACAAATCGCGATCCTTCGCTTCCAGGTGCAGATTCTTCAGTACGAGCGTGTCTACGCCTTCATTGGCGAACACCAGCGGCACTTCATAAATGGACGCCACGTCCTTGGCCGTGATCACCGCCTCATCGGGCACGTTGCAGAACAGCGCAATCTTCGACTTGATATCTTTTGCCAGAAACCGGTCCGTGCGGCACAGCAAAATATCCGGCTGAATTCCAATGCTCAACAATTCCTTCACCGAGTGCTGCGTCGGCTTGGTCTTCAATTCCTGCGCCGCCGCAATAAACGGCACTAGAGTCACGTGCACAAACAAGGTGTGCTCGCGCCCCAACTCCTGACGCATCTGCCGGATCGCTTCCATAAACGGCAGAGATTCAATGTCGCCCACCGTCCCGCCAATCTCCACGATCGCGACGTCTACATCCTGCGCCACCTTCTTCATCGCCGCCTTGATCTCATTCGTCACGTGCGGAATCACCTGTACCGTCTTGCCGAGATAATCTCCGCGCCGCTCTTTCGCGATGATCTGCTCGTAGATCCGCCCGGTCGTCCAGTTATTGTCGCGAGAAAGTTTGGCGTGCGTGAAGCGTTCGTAGTGCCCCAAGTCGAGGTCCGTCTCCGCCCCGTCGTCGGTCACGAAAACCTCGCCGTGCTGAAACGGCGACATCGTTCCAGGATCTACGTTCAGATAGGGATCGAACTTCATGATGTTGACCTTCATTCCCCGGCTCTCCAGCAAGCAGCCGATGGATGCTGCGGCCAATCCCTTGCCGAGTGAAGACACAACTCCGCCCGTCACAAAGATGTACTTCGCTGGCATCTCTTCCTCGCTTTAAATTGTTTTTGAAAAATTGTGCAGGTGGGGTGCACGATCAATTATGGCAGAAAAGTCCTGTGGAAGAAATGGGAGAAATGATCGGTTCAGAATTTTCCTTCGTGTGCCTTCGCGTCCTTCGTGGTTCAAGATTTTAGCCGTCTCTGGAATGCAGGGCTTCGTCGCGTTGACTATCTCCGTGAGGTCAGCGAGAATACTTAAGGCGGTCCGCACGGACAGTCCGTAGTGTCCCCAAACAGTGGGCCTGTGGCGCAGCTGGGAGCGCGCTTCCATGGCATGGAAGAGGTCGTCGGTTCGATCCCGACCAGGTCCACCATCTCTCTCAAGAACTTAGGCCCTTTGTTGCATCCGGATTCCGCTCGTCGCCCGAAGCCGTTTGCTGCCTTCAGATACCTCGATCTGCCATAATTCCTTCGAATGTGCGGACGCTACCGGCTCTCGCGCAGAAAACAAATTATCGAGGAACATTTCGACGCGGTCTCCGGAGAAGAAGATTGGGTTCCGCGCTATAACATCGCGCCCACGCAACCCATTCCGATCATCCGCCAGCATGCCAAGGAGCCACGGCGCGAACTATCTTTAGTTCGATGGGGACTCATCCCGTGGTGGGCCAAAGACGCTTCCGGCTCGGCCAAGATTATCAATGCCCGATCGGAAACCGCTGCCACGCAGCCCGCCTTTCGCGACGCGTTCAAGACTCGCCGCTGCATCATCCCGGCAGACGGATTCTATGAATGGTTGCGACATGAAGCTACAAATACGATTGTCTGGCAAGAGATTGACCAGACCCGCTGTTCCATCAGCGGTACTCTACGAGGCAGGGCGATTCTGCGAGGAGTTGTCCAAAAGCTCTCGAACAATGAATCCTACCATACATGGATATCGAAACCGCGAGGGGCCGGTATTTCTGCCAGCATCGAGGCGGATAGGGGCTAGGGTTGGCGGCACGGTCAGCAAAAGCAAACCTTCATAAGCATCGTCAAGAATAAGGGCAGAAGATGCTGTTACGCCCCAAGCGGATGGTACGGGTGCTCCATTCTCACCCGTCATGGACTTCAATCCGCCGGTGCACGAGAAGGGACCTAAACCGCTGTGTCGTACATGTGGAACATGGTAAGCCCGCATCATTCCCTCGGTAGGAGGGTAGGACAGCCGCAAGGCTAGACGAAAGTGATCCGGGTAGAGGATGGAGGAGAAAGCGAATGCCCCGCTGTAATGGCAGGGATACGGATTGTGACATCATCCGACGCGAGAGCGGGCAGACTTCCTCTTGGTCTCCAATCACAAGATAACTTGGGAAATCGGCCTAATAGGATCAGCAGATGACGGCGCAAGCTGGTGCAATCCGAAACACGAGTTCGATGTGGGACGCCGTTGATTGGCGAACCCTCGAGCACAATGTTAGCCGACTCCAGGCACGTATTGTGAAGGCGGTGCAGCAACGGAGATGGAACAAGGTGAGAATCTTGCAACATCTTCTTACGCACTCGGCAAGTGGCAAGTTACTCGCCGTTCGCCGGGTAACAGAGAACGACGGCAGAAAAACGCCTGGGGTTGATGGTGAACTCTGGGACACACCACACAAGAAGCTTCAGGGTGTGGCGTCGCTGAAGGCACGGGGCTACCATCCGATGCCCCTGCGGCGAATCCACATTCCGAAGGCAAACGGGAAACTTCGACCGTTAGGAATTCCGACGATGCGGGATCGGGCGATGCAGGCGCTGTATCTGCTGGCACTTGATCCGGTTGCGGAAACCCTGGCGGATGGATTTTCCTTCGGATTCCGGAGAGGACGAAGCTGTGCAGATGCGATTGAACAGTGCTTCAAGGTGCTCTGCCATCAAAACCCTAGCTGGATACTCGAAGGCGACATTAAAGGTTGCTTTGACAATATTAGCCATCAGTGGTTGCTCAGCCATGTTCTGATGAACAAGCCGATTCTCCACAAGTGGTTAAAGTCTGGCTATCTTGAAAAGCGGGTGCTCTACGATACGGTCTCCGGCACACCGCAAGGTGGAATCATTTCCCCTGTGTTGGCAAATCTGGCGCTTGATGGCCTTGAGCGTCGTGTGAGGGAGTCTTTCCCGCTACGGGGTAAAGGGTCTGATCGCGGACGAGCCGCACAGGTACATTTGATTCGCTATGCGGATGATTTTGTCATTTCCGGCCACTCGGAAGAGTTGCTGAGAATGGCAGTTAAGCCGATGGTCGAGTCGTTCTTGTTAGAGCGTGGTTTGGTTCTTTCTCCGGAAAAAACCGTGATCACGCACGTACGAGACGGCTTTGACTTCCTTGGACAGAATGTCCGGCGCTATCCGAACGGGAAGTTGTTGATTAAACCTGCCCGGAAAAGCATCGTCTCGATTCTCTCCAAAATGAAGCGGATCATACGAGAGCACGCAGGTAGGGCTGCTCACCTTCTTATCAGCCGACTCAACCCGGTCATAAGAGGATGGGCAAACTACCATCGCCATGTCGTCTCCAAACGGATCTTCGCACGACTCGATGCTGCGATATTCAGAATGTTGTGGCAATGGGCGAAAGCCCGCCATCCCCGCAAGGGGAAACACTGGATCAAGCAGAAATACTTCGAACGCGTGGAAAATCGCGATTGGTGGTTCTTCGGTGAAACAGAGGATAGATCAGGATCACGGTATCATGTCCGCTTGTTTCACGCTGCTTCGGTGAAAATCGTAAGGCACGTTCAGGTTCAGTCTGGCCTGAATCCTTATGACCCAAGTTGGAAACCATACCTCGCGCGTCGTACTGCGGTCCCTCCGCATCGTGCGCGTTCATGACTTGAGCGTTTCAGGAGGCTTGAGCCGTGTGAGTTGGAAACTCTCACGCACGGTTCTTAGAGGGGGGACCAATGGCAACATTGGTCCCCTACTCGGCCAGAAAAACGGCAAGATCCGGCAGCCACATTGCTTTGAGGTCGATGGAGGACGACTCTTCGCGTTCGCGGGACTTTGGGATCGCTGGAAAGATGTCGAAGGAAAGATAGTTGAGACTTGCTCGATCTTAACGACAGCCGCGAACGCCGTGACTTCCGCCGTTCACGACCGGATGCCCGTCATCCTCGATCAGGACACCTTCGACGTTTGGCTCGATCCTGGAATGAACGATGCCGCGACTACATCCGATCTTCTGAAACCGTACGAGGCCCATCGCATGCGCTCCTATCCTGTGAGCACACGTCTCAATCAGGTGCAAAACGATGATGCGGAATGTGCCGCTCCATGCGCGGTCGAAGCGGCACCGCAGGGAAGTTTATTTCTGTAACAGGAACGCCAAGTTCTGCGAAGAAAAGCGCGTCAGCAAGACTCCGCCTTAGCCGTGATGCTTTCCTCCGCCGTGGCCGCCGGAGTGTCCTCCGCCGCCATGCGAATGTCCGCCGCCGAAACTTTTCGCGCTGGCGTGAAAGCTCTTCGGAGCATGTCCTCCGCCACCCATGTGGAAGCTTCCAGAGTTCCGGCCGCTGAAGCTCTTGGATGCGTGGCCGCCGCCAAATAGATGAAGCCCGCCGGAGCGAGACGACTTTTCGAAGGAGTGCGAAAAGTCCTTGTTCGTTAATCCTCGGCTAGCAAAATTGCTGGACGACCGGCCCCCGAATCCGCCGCGATCGAATCTCGAGTTCGCCGCCCGATACTCGGGCATCGAACGTCCTTGGGACATACCAGTTCCAGCACGGTTCCAATCCGCGCGCTGATTTGAAAACGAGCTGTAGCCGCTCCGGTCGAACTGCTGCCTGTTCTCTGATCCCAATGTGTGGTTGTAAGCTTGATGCGACGTCCTCTCGTATCCGCTTCCGAACGAACGGAAGCCGCGATCGGAGTTCCCGCGCCAGTTGCCCGCATATCGATCTGGGGCGCGTCCGAATCCTTCTCCGCGATTGCCTCGGTAGCCATCACCGAAACGATGGAAGCCGTCGTTCACGCGATTGAAGCCTCGCCTCTCAAACCCTCCTCTTCCCGCATAAGCGTGGAAGCCCTCGTGTCGAAATCCCCAATCAGCCACGGTAGAACTATGAGAAAAATAAGCCGAGTCATGGAAGAACACGGACTGCGTCAGCCAGTTCAATCCCCACGCCAGCCAGCCCCAAGGCGTGTGAGTGAATGCGCTCATCGCGATGCCTAATCCAAAACGTAAAGGCGACGAGCCAAGAAACGAACCGACCAAGCCAAGCAAAGAAAAGCCCGGATACGGCGGAACTTGATCTCCATAGACCGTCCAAGGGTTATATGTCGGCACGTAAACGATCTGCGGATTCACGGGCATCAGCTGGACGTAGCCTTGGTTATATTGCACCGAGAGTTGCGGAGTGCTCTGCAGCGTTCCAGCGGCTTGGGCGCGGCGCCTCATCACTTGGACCGCTTCGAGAACATCTTGCGGCTGGTTGTAGTAGGCGTTACCCAAGTCCGTGGTCCATTGGAGATTCCGATCCATCTGCGCCAGCACTTGGGGAAATGCCGTCAGCGCTTTTACGCTGGGATCCCAGTTCTGCACGTCGGCGCCATCCGCGATCAGTTCCGCAGGCGTTTCGCCCTGCATCTGACGCCAGTGATCGGCATCCGCAACTTGGCCGGGATAGGTCGACGCTGCCAGAACCTGCGCCACCAGTGAATCTGGATACAGTGCAATCGGTGCCACTAGTTGTTCAAGTTGCCCTGCACCAAGCGGTCGAGTTGGAGCTTGAGGCTGACCGTAGCCTGATTGCGGCTCAGGAGCGTATTGAGAAGAACTGTAAGGGCCGTCCTGCGACCATCCGGGATCGCTCTGTTGCTGCGCAAAACCCTTCCCTTGCCCCACAACCAGTTCCAATGCAAGAAGGATAAGGCCGACCGCCAGAGCCGGTCTGCCTTTCACGGTTTGCCCGCGACCGTTAAGGGTCTTGAAGCGCATAGGGATGAGGGAAGCTGGGGCAAGTCGCAGGTGAGAAAGCCGGGCAGCGCGGGGTACATTCCAGCCCATAGGGAGTGTCCTAATTTCTTGGCTTAGGCGTAGATTCTGTACAAATGAAGATGCCGGAAATCCTGTCGGCAATCAAGTCCGGAAGAATCAATTCTGGATCAATTGCGAAGTCTTTGAAACCACAGGTGTTGTACCTGGGGATTAACCATGGCGGCGGGACGATTTTCGATTGCCGATCCGCTTTCTACTCCGAACCGTTAAGAGAATTGAGGAGGATCTCTCCTGCTCCGGCGCTCCCGCCGTAAAATTGGTTGATCCAGGCCACGAAACGCAAGCTCGCATCCCTTTCCCCTCCAACTCATCCAATCCCCATGAGCTACGGATTAGTCGTTTCGGTCTTGGATCTTGTAGGCATGCGTGCCGGGGAGACCGCGGGCAGTGCAATCGCCCGATCGGTCGATCTGGCGCAACACGCCGAGCAGTTGGGATATAAGCGATTCTGGCTGGCAGAGCATCACTCGATTCCTGGACTCGCATGCTCAGCGACGTCCGTTCTGATCGGTCACATCGCAGCTGCCAGCAAAACGATTCGAGTGGGAAGCGGCGGAGTGATGCTGCCGAACCATGCCCCGCTGGTTGTGGCGGAACAGTTTGGCACGCTCGAAGCCATGTTCCCGGGCAGAATCGATCTTGGTTTGGGACGCGCTCCGGGCGGAGATTTTCAAACCATGCGGGCGCTGCGTAGGACTTTGCAGCAAACGGGCGATGATTTTCCTGCTCTTCTTCAAGAGCTCCGAACGTACTTGGGTCCAGAGCTGCCCGGTCAAGCGGTCAAAGCGATTCCTGGGCAAGGAAGCAATGTACCGATCTACCTTCTGGGATCGAGCGGCTTTAGCGCGCAACTCGCGGCGATGCTTGGCTTGCCGTTTGCCTTCGCGGCACACTTTGCCCCCGAATATCTGTACGCAGCCGCGCGGCTCTATCGAGATCAGTTCCAACCCAGCGAGGTTCTGCAGGAGCCTCACCTCATGGTTGCAGTACAAGTCATTGCAGCGAAAACGGACGCCGCCGCTCAGCGCTTGTTCACGACGCCGCAGCAGCGCTTCCTGCGACTGATCAGAAACCAGCCGGTCGAGCTGTTGCCACCGGTGGATTCCATGGAGCCTTTGTGGGAGAACGAAGTCGAACGCGCCGCCGTGGAGAACAAACTGGGCGCGGCAATCGTAGGATCGAACGCAACAGTAAAAACGGGACTCGAAAAATTGGTAAGCGAAACCATGGCCGACGAGGTCATAGTCGTGACTGACACTTACGAACGCGATGACAGATTGCAGTCATATCGGCAGGTAGCGGAGGTCGCACTAACCATTGAGACAAAGTCTGCGGTGACAGTCTAAAATTGACGATGCTCGAGCTGCGGATTCTCAGAGCTGATTAGTAATTGACTCAGTCGAGAGCCGTTTCTTCCTGGCAAACCAAAAATATACCGGCACTCCCAGGAGGATCACCACCAGCCCGGCAATGGAATCCCGCAAATTGCTCGCGAATGTGTAGTAAAGCAAAACTGCAGCTGTCGCTATGAACAGTGCCGGAACCAGCGGATATCCCAAGGTTTTATAAGGACGATTCGCATCCGGCTCTCGCTTTCGAAACACAAAGATCGTGCTCGCTGCCACTACATAGAAGAGCCACTCCGCGAAAATCGCCAGCGAAAATAACTCCCGAAACGCTCCGCCTATCAGAACCAACACAATCGCCACCGCTGCCTGAATCACCAGCGCTAGCGCCGGCGTGTGAAATTTCGGATGAACTTCGCCCAGCGCCTTAAACAAGTATCCATCCCGCGCCACTGCAAACGGCACACGCCCGCCACTCATGATAGTGCCATTTAATCCCGCCAGCATCGAGATGATCATCCCAATCGAGACCAGCGAGATTCCCAACTTGCCCAGGGCCGCTTCGCTCGCTGCAGCCGCCGGCACTGCCGCTTGTGCGATTGCCGTCGCTGGAAGTGCGCGTTGAATGCCGGCATTCATCCCCATATACAGCACAGCCACCAGACCGACGCCCGCGATCAGCGCGATCGGAATCGTTTTCTCGGGACGTTGGATCTCCTCGCTCACCATATTCAAATCGTTCCAGCCGTCGTACGCCCACAGCGCCGCAACCAGAGCCGCCATGAAGCCCGCCATTCCACCCGTCGCTCCCGCAAAGCTAGTTCCGAAATTGCTCCACGTTCCGCCCACCGCCGTCAGTGCGACAAAGGCAATTCCCACTATCATCGCCACCTTCAACACGGTGAACAAAAATTGAAAATTTCCGGCCCTGCGGACGCCAACATAGTTGAGCCCGGTAATGAAAACATTCGCGGCAATCGCCACCAGATGTCCGTAGTTGATGACAAGGACGCGGCTCGCGCTCACATGCAACGTACACAAAGGCAAGGGCAGAAAACTAAATGTGGAAAAAGTTCCAAGCACCCGCACCAGTCCGGCAGTCACACTCGCAATCGATGCCGGCTTGGCAATTAGAAACCATGTCCAGCCATACAAAAATCCGGGAGCGGTCCGTACGCATCCCGCACGTACACATACTCTCCGCCGGCATAGGGTCGCATCGAACCGAGTTCGGCATATGTCAGCGCGCCAAAAAACGAAAGCAGACCGCCGACGATCCATGCGAGGTAAACCAGTCCAGCCGATCCGACTGCCTGCATCATTTCGGCCGGAACCAGAAAGATCCCGCTTCCGATGATCGTCCCCGCAACAATCGACGTCGCGTGCCAGACGTTTAATCCTCGTATCAGCTCCGGACCCGGCTTCTCAGCCGCTATTGCGGCACCGCCCATTCCTCCTCCTCAAAACAGGGCATTATGTTGCAAGATGCTGCACAGATAAGCAATCGCGTTCAGTCTGACAAGCCGATTTTCGTCGAGTGAATAGAGAACATCTTCTCATTTACAGTGCGAGCACCGTTGTCGTAACCTCCTCCGGTTTGAACCTGCGCCCAGAAGCGGGGGTCTTACTCGCATTTCTTTTTCCTTCAATACCAAAGAGGATCTTGCCACCATGTCACTTCTCCGCCCGAGTGCCCGCGTGTCGGTTGTTCTCTCAACATTCGCTATTGGTGCAACTCTAGCGATGAGTCAGGCCGTCACAACCTATCATGTCGATAACAATCGCACCGGTTGGAACTCGCACGAGACTGTACTAACTCCCTCGAACGTGGGTAGTTCATCCTTCGGACTACTCCATATGGTTTCCCTGAACGATCAGGTCGACGGGCAGCCGCTTTTCGTTCCCGGTGTGAATATCACCGCCGGAACTAGTCAGGGCCAACATGATGTCGTCTATGTCGCTACTGAGGGCAACACCATCTACGCCATCGACGCTGAGAGCGGAAAGGTTCTCCTCAAGCCCAACTTCGGCACGCCCGTCAGCCAACCCCTCGGCTGTAATAACAATGGACCGAATGTGGGCATCAACTCCACACCCGTCATCGACCTCAGCAGCAACACTCTCTACGTCATCATCTATACGCAGGATTCCACCGGCCCCGCATATCGCATCCATGCACTCGACCTCGGCAGTCTTACCGATAAAGTGCCCGCACAGTTGGTCGTCGCGTCGCACACTCTGCTCGATGGCAGCACCTTTAACTTCAACGCGACTTATCAGCGCCAGCGTCCCGGCCTGCTGCTCGCCAATGGCAATATCTACGCCGGTTTTGGCAGCTTCTGCGACTATGCGGCGAATCTTTCGCGCGGATGGCTTCTCGGCTGGTCCACCGGCTCGCTCACTCCGCTTCCTGCAAACCAGGTTTTCGATATCCAAGCCACTTCTCCTGACAGCTTTTTCCTTTCCTCGATCTGGATGTCGGGCTATGGTCCCGCAACTGACGACTCCGGCAATGTTCTTTTCGTTACCGGAAACTCGGATTACTCAGGCACCACCTACGATGGTGTCAGCAACATTCAGGAAAGTGTAGTTAAAGTATCTTCAGACTTGACCACGGTTCTTGATTTGTTCACGCCCTCGAATCAGGCGACGCTCGACGAAACCGACGCCGACTTCGGCTCCGGAGGAGTTCTGGTTCTCCCGGATCAAACCGGCTCCAAGCCGCACTTGGCCGTTGCCGCCGGAAAGGTCGGAAGCCTCTTTCTCATGAACGAAGATTCCCTCGGCGGATACTCCACCAAGAAAAACAACGTCCTCGGCACCTACTCGATCGGAAACTGCTGGTGCGGACCTTCGTACTTCGTGGATCCCTCCGACGGGCTCGGACGCATCGTGACCAGCGGCGGACGAACCGCCATCGTCTTCAAGGTCCAGACTTCGCCTACTGCCGCATTGGTCAAAGTGTCGCAATCTCCGGCGATCGTCAACGGCGTTCAGAGTCCAGGATTTTTCACCAGCGTCTCGTCGAATGGAAATTCAAACCCGATCATCTGGGCGCTCTCTCGTCCCACGAGTTCCTCTGGGAATCCGATCTACCTGTATGCATTCAATCCTGAATCGGTCAGCGGATCTTCGATGCAGCAGCTAGTCAGAATCCAGGCTGGCGCATGGCCCAACATCTACGGCAACTCCAATTTGGTCCCTCTCGTCACCAACGGAGAAGTTTTCGTAGCCAGCCACTCCCAACTCCGAATCTTTGGAATCAAGTCGGGGCACAAGAAATAACGGGACGACAAATCCCACGGCGTCATCCCGAACGCCGACGCCAATTCATCCGAAGGAGGGATCTCGCGCACCGCTTAACAAGCCCTGAGAAATCAAGGCCGAATCTCAATGGGCGTGCCATTCGGCACTGTGGACCATATTTCGTCTATCTCTTCATCGGTCACGGCAATACATCCGTCGGTCCAATCCTTGAGCCGATGCCCTGATCCAATCCACTCATAGCCGTTGGGCAAGCCATGAACAAACACGTCTCCACCCGGAGACACGTGCCTCTGTCGCGCCGCCGCACGGTCTCGGTCGTTTGGATACGAGATGTGAATGGACTTGTAGAACCGGCTGTGAGCATTTCGCGAATCAAGAATGTACGTTCCTTCAGGAGTTTTGTGATCGCCCTGCCGTTCTTTCGGTCCGACCGGATTTCCGCCCAAGGCAATCTTGTAACTCTTGATTACTTTTCCGCTATTGAGCAACTGCAGCGTGCGCTCTTTCTTAAGGACAACGACGCGATCCGCATGTTGGGCTCCCACCTGCTGTCCCACACTGATCGCACATAGCACTGCAATGCACGACCCCGTGAGCACTCGGATACGCATCGCCCGGATTATAGATCGCCCGATTCCGCGAAATGCTACGCTGAGAGGGTGATTTCGGTGAGCAATCAACTCATGTGGCGACGGCTGCCTCGGCTGTTCTGCCAAAACAAAGCTCTGCAGTCCCTATCATTTTTATCGCAACTCATCGTGCTGCTTTGCGGCTTGACTCTCTCCGCCTCCGCCGCTACCTGGAGGGTCCAGTCCCAGCCGGCGAAGCTGGTCAACGGAGCTCCCGTCCTTTTCCAGGTGAAATCACCAGCCAAGCTTGATTCAGTCACCGGAACTTGGCTCACGCACCAACTCACTTTCACCTACGACGCGCTCACCAAAACCTGGTTCGCTTTGGGCGGCGTAAGCTTCGAAACAGAACCGGGGAAATATACGCTGGAACTAAAAGGTCAGAGTGCTACGAGCAAAGCCCCCTTAACCTTCTCGCACGCCTTTCTTGTCGCCCGCGCGAACTATCCAAAGATCAAGGTTGAGCTTTCCGTCGAAAAGAAATTCACCGAGCCAACTCCCGAACAGCTTAAGCAGATCGATGAGGATCAGAAAACTAAACAGGAATATCTGAACCGCGTCACACCCGAGCGCGAGTGGGATGGCAAATTCACCGCTCCCGCCGACGCCTCCATCTCCGACGTCTACGGTTCCCAGCGCATCTTCAACGGGAAAGCCCAGCGCCCGCACTACGGACTCGATTTTCGCGTACCCACTGGAACCCCCGTCGCCGCCATGAACTCCGGAACGGTACTCGTGGCGAGATTTTTATATTTTGAAGGAAACTGTGTCTTTATTGACCACGGACAAGGTCTGCTGACTCTTTACTTCCACATGTCGGAACTCAAAGTGAAGGAAGGAGACACCGTAAAGCGTGGCCAAATCATCGGCCTTAGTGGAGGCACCGGTCGCGCCACTGGTCCGCATCTCCACGTTGCGGTCCGCTGGCAAGGCACATACTTAGACCCGGCGCGTCTCCTGCAATTGCCTTTGCCCTAGTCAAGACAGGGTGCCCCATTTCTGGCCGGTTTTGCCAGAAGTGGGGCTTTTGCAAATCAAACAGGTATTTTTGTTACCCACTCGCGAAGCAATCGATTACGCTGCTCCCCCCGACATATTTCCTCTCCCACGCAGTGCCTGATTCAACTCTTCCTTCAGTCCCAAATTCCGAATCAGCCGGTGAAGATAATTGGGATGCACTCCAAGAATCCCCGCCGCCTCCACGTAATTTCCACGCGTCTGTACCACCGCGTCGACAATCAGTTGCTTCTTCAATTCCTTCACGCCTGCGTGATATTTCCCTTCCTGAATCTCCTCCGGAGGCGCTTGCTCCAACAGTGATTCCGGCAAATCCTCCAACAGCACCATTTCCGGCGACTCTCCCATCACCAGCGCACGCTCAATCGCGTTCTCTAGCTCGCGAACATTTCCCGGCCACTCGTAGTTCACCAGCGCAGCCATCGCTTCGCGCGATATTGGCTTCGTCTTCACCTTGCAACGCTTGGCATGCTTCTGCACGAAATGCCGCGTCAGCATGGGGATGTCTTCTTTGCGCTCGCGCAGCGCCGGCATCGTGAGCTTCACCACATTCAGCCTGTAGTAAAGATCCCGCCGGAACTCGCCCTTGCTTACCGCCTCTTCCAAATCTTTATTCGTCGCCGCAATCAGGCGCACATCGATCTTGATCGGATGTGTTCCGCCCACCCGCTCGAATTCGCGCTCTTGCAAAACCCGCAACAACTTAACCTGCAGCGTCGGAGCCAATTCTCCAATCTCATCCAAAAACACAACGCCGCCCTCCGCAACCTCGAGCCGCCCTTTCTTCATCGCCGCAGCTCCGGTGAACGCGCCACGCTCGTGTCCGAAAAGATCGCTCTCGAGCAAAGTCTCCGGGATCGCTGCGCAGTTGATTGCCATGAACGGCTTGCTCGCCCGGTGGCTGTTGCGATGCAGCGCGCGCGCCGCCAATTCCTTCCCCGTACCGCTTTCTCCTTCAATTAACACCGTAGAGTCGCTTGGCGCAACGCGCGCGACAAACTGGAAGATCTCTTTCATCTTCGCGCCCTCGCCCACCAAGCTCTGCTCTTGCCGAATCTCCGTGGTGAGGCGTTGATTCTCTTGCTCCAGCCACTGCAGCCGGCGCGCATTGTCCAGAGCCACGGCGGAAATTCCAGCCACCGCCGCAATCAATTGCAGATGGTCTTCGTTAAAGCGATTCGCGGCGTTCGTACTGTCCAAGTAAATGCAGCCGATCATTCGCTGAAATACGCTGAGTGGGACACACAAAAGTGACCGGACTTCTGACGCTGCCAGGCTCTCCACATCGCGAAGGGCTCCGCTGGCGGCCACGTCCACCCCCAGAATGGCCACGTTCTCTTTCATCACCTGGCGCACGATCGTCCGGCTTACGCGCACCAATTGTGGCTGCCCGGCCTGGCGTGTACGCGCGTACAGGCAGTTAAATTCCTGTCCAGTCCCTTCGGCCAGAAGAATCGCTCCGCGCCCCGCTGGCACGACTTCAAAAATCAAATCCAGCAACTGCGCCTGCAACTCCTCGAGATCGCGAATCGCGTGCACTACTCGGCTGATCTTCAGGAGCGCACTCAGATTTCGAGCTACCTGCGAAGTCGCAGGCAGCTCCCGCAGCAACCGCTCCGGCTGCAGGTACACCACTTCCTTCGGATAAATGACCTTGGTTTCTGCGGTCGGGCGGCGGTCGTCGAACTCGACGCGGCTCACCGACGGCTGCTGTTCGTCTTCATCCAGCAGGAACAAAAACACCGAATCGCCGGTCGCGATCTCGTCCCCGTGACGCAACCACTGTTCCTTCACCGGCAGGCCATTGACCACGGTTCCGTTACGGCTCTCCAGATCCTTAATCTGGAACCGGCCGTCTTCCCGCCGCAGCAAACAGTGTTTTCGTGAAACTGAAGGGTCAATGACCGCTACGACGTTTGCCGGATCGCGGCCAACTGTAGCTTCTCCGTCGGGCAGCGGAATGGTTGAGTCTTTCGAAGGTCCCGCAATCACCAGTAGTCTAGGCCGCAATCAGGTCTCCCACTGCGTAGCAGAACTTGATATCACAGCCCGGACCGAATTGCATTCCCCACTTTCAGGATTTCCAATATCCGAACGGTTAGCCGGCCTATCCGTTCAGATAGCGATTCCCACGATCGAGGTCGATCCGGCCGCCTGTGCGCCAATCCTCCAAGACATCTAAATCGTTGCATGGCAAATGTTTAGGGAACGCCGCGGAGCTGATGCTGCTCTCGTTTTCGATTGGAAGCGCGCTTGCTATGGATGAAAGTGCGGATGCTCGGCAAAAGCGATGGGGGAAGCGCTTTCGAGAAGTTCTAGCCGAGATCGCCGGTCAGAAGCTTGGGGGACCCCCTCATCAAGCTTCTGGCCTTTTTTATTGTGTCGCCACCGGGAGCGATGTCACGCCAGCAGTTCGGCCATCTCACAGGACGTTCGTATCAGTGCAAGGCTTAAGCGGTGCCATCCCAAGCCACCAAGGAACTCAGGGCTTTATAGCCGCCCGACGTTTCCGCGACGAATATCCTCCTATCCTGCCACAGCCTCACTCACCAACACCGCCTCCGCTCCCACGGCTACTCCGTCCCGATAGCTCACTGTCCTGCCCGAGATCGCCGGCACTCTCTCCCCCGGCACGAGAATTCCCACCAGATTCAATGGATCCGCGGCCGACAACGTGAGCGTCTCCCCGCTGAGCGGAAGACTCCGCATACCCCGAACGGACTCCACGGCTACGGGCAGCGCGAACTGCTCCCCAATGAATCCGTCGACGAACCGTCCACCACGAATCTCTCCCCGATCCTCCAGCCGCCGGAATCCCATCAGCAGTTCCCGCCATGTAGGCAAGTTCGATTCCCTCGCCAGCAGATCCCGGATCACAATTCCATACCTTCGCAGCAGCATCCAGCAGGCCGCCTCCACCGCCCGTGGACGCTCCGCCGCACCATCCGCGTGCAGCAGCGCCCAACGTCCCGCATTGTGCCGCGGACGCGTCGTCCGACCGCTTCCTTGCCCGGCTCGCCGCTTCGGATCGATCAGCGAGCGCAAATTATCGAATCCATCCGCAGTGACCAAACCCCCCGCAACCAGCTCCCACAATGCGGTCTCAATTTCTGCCTTCAACTTCCCGGTGGCCCGCACAATGTCTGCAAAGAAGGAAGCGCCCCGCTGTCGCAAGAACTCCAGCACCAGCTGTGCGCCATGGCTGAGACCGCGCGAGTCTTCTGCAGCGGCGTGGTTTGTTTCTCCCCGGTTTTGAGAGTGAGGATGCTGCCGTAAAGCCATCCAATCCGCATCCTCACGCACGAAAAAAGTTATCGGAGCCACGCTCGTGGGAATCACGCGTCTTTGCCGCGGAGCACTCGAATCCCCGCCACCCGATTCCAGCGTCGCCGGATGTGGCGACAACCGTCCCCATCCCACGGCTCCAGTCAAGCAAAGCTGATCCAGCCACTTCGGATCGTAGTCGGCAACCCGCCGCGCCAGCACCTGACGCTCCCAGGCATTGGCTGGAATCTCAAATCCTTGCAACTGCTGTAGCACTTCCAGCGTTCCGCGCTCTCCCGAAACCTGCGATCCCGGTGCCGCATGCTGCCACCGCGCCAGCCACCGCATGAATTGCGCGGCAGTCACCGGCTCAATCTGCTTCCGCAGCATGCCAACCGTCAGCCGATGGATCCGTGCCAGCAGCCTCCGCTCACACCACTCTGTTTCGTCTGGGTTGACGGCTTGTGAGGGCACACTCTCCCGCGAACCTGCAGTGTTCGAAAATTTGCCGCGCAGAACGGTTCCGCTGGCCTCCATGCGAAGCAAAGCTTTCTCCGCGTCGGAGGCAGTCAGTCCCAATGCATCTCCAAGCTGCGAAGCCGTAGTGGGACCTAAGTGCGACATCCATCCGGTCACGAGCGTGAGCAGCGCGTCATCCCGAGAAGTCTCGCCCGTTTCAACGTCAGCCAGTTCGTGTTCGAACGAAGCCGCAGGAAATAGCGCACGAAAACTTCGGGCCCACTCCGCCGCCACCCAATACCGCCGTCCATCGGGCCCAACGCCCACTCCAGCCCGCCCCTGGTTCACGAGTCGCTCGAAATACCCAGCCCATTTCTCGCCGCTCGTAAACGGACGAATGCTTTCGTTCGCCCTGTCACGTGATGCTCGATTGATCTCCTCCGGCAGCGCCACCAGCGTATGCAACACATCATGCAACTCATCCGCATCCCGCACGTCGGGCCAAGCCTCGTCCCGCACTTGCGCGATCGCACCCGGGTCCAGTCCTCCCACTTCCTCCAGCACCGACTCCGGCAGCACGCGCCGCATGTTCACCGCGCGCGCCCGCCGTTCTTCCAACGGGGCATCATCCAGATACGCATACGGATTCGCATTCAAAATCTCATGCGAAAACTGCGATGGGACCGGGGTGTCCACCGCGAGCACGCGAATCTCTTTCGAAGCCATTCCCCGCAGCAGACGTCTTCAACCCCTCGACATCCATCGCCTCGGTGAGCACATCTTTCATGACTTCGCCCACCAGCGGATGATCCGGAATCTTCCGTTCACCCTCAATGTTCTCAAAGCAAGCCGCCGCATCCGGAAACACCGACGCCAGCAAATCATCCGACCGGATGCGTTGAATCTGCGGAGGAACCTTCTTGCCATTTTGAAACCGGAGCAGCGCCAGCGCCCGGTTCGCATCCCACCGCCAGCGCGTCCCAAAGATCGGAGAATCCAATGCCGCCTGCTCCAGAATTGGCTGCACCGTGTCCGCCTGCAAAAAATGAAAAACATCGCCCAACGGAAAGCTATGCTGCTCCGCCAGCGCGATATTCAATCCGTTATCCGTTGCGGCAGCCTGCAACTCAAAGTTGAACCCTACGCAGAATCGTTTGCGCAGCGACAAACCCCACGCCTTGTTGATCCGCCCGCCAAACGGCGCGTGAATCACCAACTGCATTCCGCCGCCTTCATCAAAAAATCTCTCCGCGATCACCGTCGTTTGCGTGGGCACTGCGCCCAGCACGGCGCGTCCTTGCAGTATGTATTCAATTGCCTGCTCGGCTCCGGAATCGTCGAGCCCGCATTCCTCTTTCAGCCACTCAACGCACGCCGCCACCTCCGGCTGCGTCGCCGAAAATCCCACCGGCGAAGTCCGCGGCAACATCTCGCTGATCTTCTCCCGCAACTCGCCCACATGCGCCGACAACTCCTGCGTCCGTGCTGGAGCCTCCCCTCGCCAGAACGGCACGCTCGGAGGCGCTCCATGCGCATCCTGCACCAGCATCCGTCCTGAATTCGTCTCGATGCGGTGGATCATCCACGACGTATTCCCGAGCAGCATGATGTCGCCGCGATTACTCTCAACGGCGAAATCCTCATCGACAGTTCCCACCACGACCTGATCCGGCTCCGCCACCACGGTATAAAGCGAATTGTCCGGGATCGCTCCACCGCTGGTGATTGCCGCCAGTCGCGCTCCTCGCCGTGCACGCAGTTTTCCATTCACTTTGTCCCGATGGATATACGCGCCATACCGTCCGCGCCGCGCCGCAATGCCCTCCGAAAGCATTTCCAGAATGGAGTCGAACGTCTCGCGTTTCAGATTCCGATAGGGATACGCCCGCCGTGCCAGCGCGAACATCTCATCCTCATCCCAACCGTCGTCACCGAAATCCTCGGCTTTCGAATTCGTCGCCTCGCTGCGTGGGTCGGGGGCATCTGTCCCCCGTACCTTCGCCACCCCGACAGCATTCGAAGTCCCCGCCGCGCAAGCCGCCACAATCTGCTGCGCCAGCACGTCCAGCGGAGCCTCCGGAATTATCAGCCGATCCAGATCCCCCAACTTGATTGCGCGCACCAGCGCTGCGCACTCCATCAGATCATCGCGGGTCGTCGCGAAGAATCTTCCCTTCGGCACCGCCCCGCGCCAGTGTCCGGAACGCCCCACTCTCTGCAGCGCCACCGCAATCGCGCGCGGAGAATTAATCTGCACCGCCAAATCCACCGTGCCGACATCAATTCCTAATTCGAGCGAAGCGGTCGCTACCAGCACTCGCACCTGCCCCTCTTTCAATTTCTTCTCGGCCGCCAGCCGCAGCTTGCGCGACAACGAACCGTGATGCGCCGCGACATTCTCTTCGCCCATGCGCGTGCCCAGTTCGTGGCACATGCGCTCCGCCATCCTTCGCGTATTTACGAACACCAGCGTCGACCGGTGCTGCCCGACTAGCTCGACCAGCCGGTCGTAGATCGCGTCCCACATTTCATTCGATGCCACCGGTCCCAGCGGCATCGGCGGAACTTCAATCCCCAGATCCAACTTCCGCTTGTGTCCAACATCGACGATTACCGGGTCCGCTCGTCCTGTTCCGGTCAAAAAATGGGCCACTTCCTCAATCGGCTTTTGCGTCGCTGACAATCCAATCCTCACCGGAACTTTTCCCTTTGTCATTCCGAGGAGCGACCGCGACGAGGAATCTGCTGTCAACGCATCCAACCGTTCCAGAGACAGCGTCAGATGCGCTCCGCGCTTGTCATCGGCCACCGCATGAATCTCGTCGACGATCACCGTCTCCACATCGCGCAGAATCGCCCTGCTCTTATCTGCCGTCAGCAAAATGTAGAGAGACTCCGGCGTCGTCACCAAAATATGTGGAGGCCTCTTCAGCATCGCCCGCCGCTCGGGCTGCAGCGTGTCCCCGGTGCGCACCGCGGTGCGAATCTCCGGCATCAGCAGCCCACGTTCTCCGGCGAGAGCGAGAATCTCTCCGAGCGGAATCTCCAGATTTTTCTGAATGTCGTTTCCCAGTGCCTTCAGCGGAGAAACATAGAGAACTTCCGTGCGATCGCTCAGATGCCCGGCCAGCGCCTTGCGCACCAGCCGGTCAATGCAAGCCAAAAACGCGGCAAGAGTTTTGCCGGATCCGGTGGGAGCCGAAATCAGCGTGGTTCGCCCGGCAAGAATGTGAGGCCAGCCCTGCTCTTGCGGCTCGGTTGGAGTTCCAAACCGTTCGACAAACCACTCCGCCACGAGAGGGTGCGCCCAGGCTAGTGACTCAGGAAGGGACTGCATCCAAGTATTCTAGACCGAAAGCTAAGTTTCGCCAAACATTCGCCCACTTGCGGAAGCATGATGGAATTATTACAGGTTGCAAGCGGATCAACCTGGGCCCATTACACGCAAGTGGCAGCGCGAATAGACGGCGCAGACTTGTGGAAACGACTGTTAGCGACAGATGACGCTGCATGCCTTGGAAATAGATTAAGGGCTCTATAATCGTTCGCGGGTTGAGCTTCCTATGGCCAATGTAGAGAGTTCGCTTGTGAACCTTGGCTTATGTTTAGCGATGTCTCTGCCGATAAGTTTTCCGACCGGGCAATCCGCACCATCTAGCAGCCGGCCATCCAAGGCCGCTCCGCGGTCAGAGACTTCCGTCCCTAAACTCAATCCTGAGAAGGAACGCGGATTGCGACTCCTCAACGCTGCAGTAGCGGAATCCACCGGGCTACAGCCGAACATGCACGCGTTTGTCTTGTGGCGGGCGTCGTACGCATACACTAAGTTCGACTTGAAGCGCGCGGAAAAGTTGTCGCGCGACGCGTTCATGGCGACATTGAGCATTGATAATCCTCCCGAAAGCGATAGCTGCGGAGCGCCGGGTTCTGCTGGAGACATAAAGAGCTGGATTCAAGAGCGCGCGCTCCACGACATGGTGCATCGAGATCAACTGAAGGAGGTCGAGCAATTGCTCCCTCAAGCTACGCCCAGCGTGCGAAATGAGATCACCGCGGAACTCGTGAGGTATTACGAATCGAAAAAAGATCTGCGGAGCGCCGAGGCGTTACTTTCCACGCTTGCCGATTCCGACAGGTACCCTTTTGGCGTTGCCGCCAACTTGTTCACCGCATTCGGACCGGAATCTTCTGCAGATCGGATAAACATCTTTAATCAAGTCCTCAATAATTTCGAACGCCACGAGGGCCAAACGGGTTTTGGTGGCGATGACATTGCCACTTTTATTGAGAGCACATGGAAAGACGTCCCTCAAGGGCTAGCTCTGGAAGCCATCCATAAGGTTTTAGATGCCACGAAGGAAGATGATTCGCAGTCAAACTATTCGGTCACATCAGCCAAGGGAAGTGTTGTTTTGAACTCCACCTACGCTCTTCGGCTCTTTCAGCTTTTACCGATCCTTGAGGAAATCGACAGTGCGGAAGCGGAGGCACTTCTGCGTGACCAGACGAACGTTGCGGAACAGCTCAAGGCTTACCCTGGAGGCATGCAGTCGCTCCAGTCTCAGAACACAAGTTTGTCTTATGGTGTTGGCGGTGTTGGATCAAGTGTAGGGAATGAAGCAGCCAGCCAACAGATAAGCGCCCAGATGCGAGATCGCGTTGAAAGTGTCCTCGCAAAAGCTGACACAGACGCCGCAGCAGCGTTGGCAACCGCGCTGACGTTGCCTGTCCATGAAAAGGTTGAGAGATCATCGCCGCGCTCCGACGCGCTTCTTGGAATTGCGGAGAAGGCGGCTGCGAAAAAACCATCCGTGTCGAAGTCTGCTTTGGACGAGTTTTCGACGATTCAAGATCAGTTAACTCCTCAAGAGATGACTGGAATCGACAGACTACCTGAACTCTATCTGAAGATCGGTGACATCGACGGCGCCAAGAAAGCCGTAGACATTCTAGTTAAAGCTGCTGGCAAGCTTTACGAGCACGATACGGATACTGACGATCCAAACACGGCATTCAAGGGTTCATGGCCTTCGACCGATCTCTGGGGAAAGGCAATACGAGCAGCGGCAAAGTTGTCGCCGGCGTTACCGGAAGGCCTTATCGCCGGACTGCAGGATGCAGAAATCGCCGTATTCGAGAAAGTTGCCTTAGGCACTGCTTTGGTGGGTGGAGCAACGATAGATGCTCCCACTTTGGTAGCTGACTGCAGAAAACACGGCGCAAGCTTTCGGACTTCTTCGTACTAAGTTGCTCAAGGAAACAGGGCTCCACAACCACTTTCGACTCTAGTTGACGAAATATCGCCATCTCTAACAATGTCGGCGATTACCCTCGCTGAACTCATCCCCGTTGCCGTTGCCACCAACCTGAGCGAATCAACTTCGTCGCCGACCTCGCCTGCTAAAATGCCGCTCGATGCCGAAACTCTCCCCGCAAGCGCGCGCCCGCAAGATTAAACTCCTGCTCTTCGACGTTGACGGAGTCCTTACCGACGGCAAGCTCTTCATCTTCCCTGCCCCGCCCGGCGCGCAGCAGAGTGCGCTCGGACAAGCAGAAAAAGATCAAGCCGCGCAACACGGTGGCCAGGGAGGATTCGGACTCCAAAGCCAATCCCTCATCGAGGCCAAAGGCTTCCATGCCCACGACGGCACCTCGATCTCGCTCGCCCGTCTCGCCGGCATTAAGACCGGTCTCATCACCAAGCGCATCTCCGAGACCGTCGCCCTGCGCGCTCGCGACCTCAAGCTCGAGTACGTCCGCCAGGGCATCCACGACAAACGCACCGCGTTCGAAGAAGTTTTGAACGAGGCAGGACTCAAATCGGAAGAAGCCGCTTTCGTCGGAGACGATATCATCGACCTCCCTGCCATGCGCGTGGCAGGACTCGCCATCGCGGTGAAGAATGCCCGTGCCGAAGTGAAGAAAGAAGCGCACTACATTACTCCCAACGCGGGAGGCGATGGCGCCCTCCGCGACGCCGTCGAATACATCCTCAAAGCTCAAGGCAAGTGGAAGAAAATTGTGGAAGCCTACTTAGGCGAGCGCAGCCCAAATGAAAGCAGGTCGAATGAAAGAGTGGTGTGAAAGTAGTGAGCCGCGAGCGAACTAGCGGTTAGCGGGGAGCGATTGCTCACAGTGATTACTCAGAGCTCGGGGCTCGCAACTCGTCGCTCACAAAAACAAAAAACCCACCGGATGCTTGCTTGGGGCGTGCTCGGGTCAGCATCCGATGGGCTACCGTTTCTCCTTACTCACCCTGTTGTTTTCAGGAGTATGTGAAGAAATTAAACACCTGAACCGCTGCTCGTTCCGTCTAATTTTGTAAAGCTATGTAAAACCTTTTCCGAGTAACGAAAACATAAAGGAAAAGGCTCAAGGGGTTTCCCCGGGAGCCTCTGTGTCCTCTGTGGTGAAAGGTTTTGTTCCTACTCCGGCAGCGCCGGATACTTGGTCGCCACGAGCTCCGTAAAGCGCTTGTCCTTCCGCACTTCGGCGAACTCGGTGTCTTTGTAGACGTTCTTGAAATCCTTGTATCCCTCTTCCAGCGCCTTCCTCAAATACTCCAGCGAGCGATCCGAAAAGCCCATCTTAGCGTATAGCTTCGCTACCGTGTAGTCATACCGAGCGCGATCTTCCGGGCTCGGCAGCTGGGCTTGCACACCGCCGCGTGAGGTTCGTTCGAACACATCCGGATCGAGTTCTACTGCCCTTTGATATGCCGCCACCGCCGGCTCAAATTCCTTCTTCGCAAAAAGCGCCGCGCCCAGGTTGCTAAAGAACGACGCCGAATTGGTGTCTACCAGAATCGCGTGATGGTACTCCTTCACCGCGGCGCCATACTTCCGCTCTTCGTAGTACACGACTCCGAGATTGT
Source organism: uncultured Acidobacteriota bacterium (assembly GCA_963793945.1). Classification (GTDB taxonomy): domain Bacteria; phylum Acidobacteriota; class Terriglobia; order Terriglobales; family Acidobacteriaceae; genus Sulfotelmatobacter. The sequence goes on from CAWCCE010000024.1 coordinate 47,217, forward strand.
TGTACGCGTCCGCAAACATTCTGTCGGCCTTGATCGATTGCTCAAACGATTTCTTGGCCTCGCGGTAACGCTGCATCATCAACTCCGTAATTCCGATCTTGTTCAGCAATCCCGCCGAGCGTGGCTCTTTGGTCAGCGCAGCGTGATAGTAATCCAGCGCATCGAGGTAAAGCTTCTCGGCGCGCAGTTCGTCCGCCCGCGCCTGCAGGTCAGCCGAAGTCGCATCCGCGGGCGGCGGATCCGTCATCCGCAGCAGCGGCGGTTTAATCTGAACTTGTTCGGAATAAGCCACTTGCGCTCTGGAGGATGTTGCAAAGGCACAAAGGCAAAATGTGACAACTGCGGCAGGAACCAACCAAACTCTCGGGCAGGACGACATAGGCCACCCCCAGCTTGTTGGGCCTATTCTGCCACAGTTTTGCCCAGTCGGCGAGAATTTTGCTGTGGGGTCCTAAGCTTTGGAGTCTTCGGTCTAGCCGGGGTTACCCAGACATTCCGGCCTCTGAGCGAAGTCCGTCAGTGGGGTGCAGCCGGCTGCGTAGTATCCGGAGGTTTAGCGGCCGGAGCCGAGTTCTTATTGTCGTCCTTGAAAATCCCGGCAATCTTTCCAAAGAACCCCTTCTTTTTCTTCTGATCCTGGGGATTATTTGGATCTTCCGTAATTGCCGCTTGCGGCTGGGCCTGGGGCATTGCCGCCTTATCCCCGCCCCCAAACATGCGCGAAAAGAAGCCTTTCATCCCTGCCTGCTCATCGCAGGTATCCCGAGGCTCCGTCCCTGCCACGAAAGCAGAAACATAATCGTCAGGGCAGGTCGGAGTCGCTATCCGGTTGGTTGCCTTATCCAGCTGCACGTCGACCACGCCCGATGGCTGCGAGAACTCGCGCATATCCGAATATTGCGGGAGCGCCGCCGCCTTCTTCATGAACTCCGTCCAAATCGGCGCCGCCGTCATGGCCCCGCTCAAGCGAATGTCGCTATAGTCGTCGTATCCCACCCAGACAATACACAGCAGGTTCGATGTGTATCCGGCAAACCAGCCATCATGCGAGCTGCCCGTCTTTCCCGCCGCCGGCGGAGTAAACCCGCGAAGCCGCACTGCCGTATATCCCAGACCATTGTTGATGACGCCTTCCATCATGTTCGTCATGACGTAAGCAATCCGCGGATCGAGCACCTGTCTCCCGTCCGTGTTGTAATTTGCGACAACGTCGCCCTTGCCGTTCCGCACCGACCGCAGCAGAATCGGAGACAACCGCTCGCCTTCGTTCGCAAACGACGTATATGCGCCCGCCATGTCCAACGGAGACGCATCGTACGAACCCAATGCCATCGCCGGCGTCGCTTTTACCGAAAGGATCCCCGCCGACTTCGCCAGGTCCGCCACCTTGTCGTACCCAACTTCCTCCGCCACCTTCACCGTCGCATTGTTCAGCGACATCGCCAGCGCATACCGCAGAGTCACGTCCCCGTGATATTCCTCTTTGTAATTGCGCGGCTCGTAAATCTGATCTCCGTATGCAAAGCTGGTCGGCGCGTCGGTCACGACTGAGGCAGGTGTAATCACCGTCTGCGATCCGTCGAGCGCCGTATTCATCGCCGCGGCGTACACGAAGGGCTTAAAGATCGATCCCGTTGGTCGCTTCGCCACCGCGTGATTCAGCTGGCTCCATCCGTAATCGCGTCCGCCCACCAAAGCCAGCACCGCCCCCGTATGCGGATCAAGCACGACCACCGCCACCTGCGCCTGCGGACCTTGCTCCACTTTGATCTCGTACTTTTTGCCGACCTTTACCTTCTTGGTCCGCATCTTCTTCACTTGCTCGTCGACCAGCTTGATGCCGCTCTCCACCGCCTGCGCCGCAGCCTTCTGCAAGTCCGGATCCAGCGTCGTATAAATCCGGTACGACGAATCATTCAGCTCGTTCTCGTTAAACTTGCTGACCAGCGTGTCGCGCACCATGTCCACAAAGTAAGGCGCATCGCTCGCCTCCACATTCGGGGGCGCCAACTTCAACGGCACTGCTTTCGCTTTGTCCGCCTGTTCGCGCGTGATCGCATGCGTCTCGACCATCGCATCCAGCACCAGGTTGCGCCGCTCCAGCGCGCGTTCCGGATGTCGATACGGAGACAGCCAGCTCGGCCTCTGAATGATTCCTGCGAGCAGCGCCGCTTCCGGCAACGTAATATCCTTCAATTCCCGATTGAAATAAGATTGCGACGCCTCGGCTAGTCCGCTGATGGCAAACGACCCACGCTGTCCCAGCGGCACCCAATTCGCATAGAACTCAAAGATCTGCTGTTTGCTGAATTTCTGCTCCAGCTCTTCAGCAATGATCATCTCGGTCAGCTTGCGCTTGATCGACTTCTCCGGAGTGAGAAAAAAACCGCGTGCCAGCTGTTGCGTCAACGTCGATCCACCCTGCGCCCGCCTCTGGCGCAGCACATCTTCCCACACTGCCTCGAACGTCCTTAGGAAGTTCACCCCGCTGTGCTCGAAGAATCTCCGGTCCTCAATCGCCAGCACTGCCTGCACCATCACGGTAGGAATCTCGTTGTACTTCACGACCTCGCGCTTCGACCGCTGCTCCGCGTCGAACAACGCCGTTACCAGCTGCGGCTCAAGTTCGTAGGCGGAAAGCTCGGATCCGCGGCTCGTGATATGGCTGATCTGCCCGCCTTCGAAGTTGATCTGTGCCGGCTCCGGGCTGTGGTAAGACTCCGGTCCCGGTGTAATCTCGATTGCGCCCTTTCCCACGTGGAAGGTCCCAAGCTTCGACTGCCCCTCCTGCTCCGAGTACCCGGCGCGCCGCAGATCGATTGCAATCTCCCGCGCATCGATCTTTTCTCCGTCTCTCACCACGCGCGGCAACGCGTAGATCTTCGCCGAATTCGCGAACACTGGTGTTCGGAACCGCTTCTCGATGATCCGGTCGTACTTGATGTAGAAGTAGGAGAACAGGACAGTAAACGACACCGCCAGGATCAGAAATACGACCAGCGCCGCCCGCAGCAAGGGATCCCGCGGCAAGCCGCGCAGTCCCTTGCCCGACTTTTCCTCGCTCCCTTTCGGGATTCTGATCTTGATGGTCACGGTTTGGGCGCTCTCGGTAGTCTTAACGGTTCAAAGTCGCTGGCGCCCTTGGAAATCTCGCCTACTGTGTGAGACGTAAGGACGCACAAAAAGGTTTGCACTGCTCTGCTACTCGCCGCAACATCCCGAATCTCATCTGGCGCAGACATTTCGATGTCGTTGAACCAAATGGAAGGGGTTTGCTTATTGTAACCCTACACCCACAAACGAAAAGAGACCCGCAGGACTTGCGGGTCTCCAGCACCAACTTTACGATGTCCAATCGTCCTGCGCTGCAGACTTGTCGCCCGGTTCGATTTTGCCACCAGCCTCTAGTTCGGATCCGTCACTGCCCAAACGCCCGGCGTCGCGAATGTGATCTGGGACGTCGGCTGCGTAAGCGTGCCTCCAGAGCCGATATCCAGGGCTCCGAAGTCCGTCGTCACAGTTCCGTTGTTGTCCACACCCCCATACACGAACAAGAACTGCCCGCTCTGGTCGATCTGTCCCCAGAAGCCCGTCGACACTCCGCTAAACGGCGACCCGCTGGCGGTCGTCAATGCCCCCGTCGATGAATTCAACTCGAAGCCTTCAATCGGGTTATAACCGGTATCCGTGTCATTAATGCCGAACGAGTAAACCAGGCTTCCGCTTGAATTCGACTGCATCGCAATTCCAAAGGGTGAGTAAACTGTTGCGAAAGGAGATCCTGAAACTGGCGCGATCGCTCCCGCATTCGTTCCGGATTGTTGAATGCTGAAGACGTAAAGGTGAGTGTCGTCGACGCCGTCGAGTGGGATCGTCGTCCCTTCCGTCCCAATCAAGTATTTTCCCGAAGGATCCCCGACAAGCTGCCACATCGGGTAAGAAAAGGGACTTCCGGTCACCGCCGTCAGCGTTCCGCTGCTGCCGATGCTGTAGGCCGCGATCTCAAGCCCGATGTGCGTGCCAAACTGTTCCGTGATGTAAAGGTATTTGCCCTGCCCGTCAGTCGTCATGTTTGCCGGAAGGAACGGTAGCGTAAACGGCGAACCAGCCGCTGCCGTCAGTCCTCCACTGCTGCCGATCTGATACACATACACCTGGTCCGACACTAGATCAGTGACGAACAACAGCGTGCCCGCGGGATTCGTGATCATGCTCTCCGTCGCGTAAACCGCGGACGAGAGAAAGGGTGCGCCGAATGGACTTCCACTGATCGCCGTCAAGCCGCCGCTCGCGCTGATCGAATAGCCGAAAATCTGAAAGGTGGACGGAAAAGCCACGTATAAATACTTACCCTGCGCCACGACCATGCCGCTTCCCTGGTCCGTTGTCGGAACAATGGGAGAAGTGTAATTGGTGGTCGCGACTAGCGTAGAAGCCGTCGTATTCAACGTGTAGCTGTCGATGGTGCCGGCCGTATCCACGGCGTAGACGAACGCTGCAGTCGTCGTGCCGCCGCTGCCTCCGGACAGACTCTCGCTCCCCGAGGACGTGCAAGTCGAATTTCCAAACTGCGCGCCACCGCTGCAGTTGTAGTGACCGCAACCCACCAACGATGCCGTGATCAACATGACCACCGAACTCAGGAGCGCCCGAAACTTCATCTGCATACCGCCTCCACTCGCACTTTTTCGCGGAAAAAAGCCTGCTTTCCCACGGCGATGTTAGGTCCCTCGTAACCTGCAGACAAGGTTACGAACGTCATAGAACAGTGACGTCGCGTGCACTTCCCTTTCGTAGATGTTCGTCCTGCACTGAAAAATGACACCACAGTTCCGCATGCGCGAATTCCTCGCACAGCGAAACTGCATCCTCATCACTGTTTTGGAAAAAAATTATGGCGAACCGCGGCGACGAACCGAAACTATGAACCCCGGTTCCCGCTCGATGGAGTGAAGTGCAATACGAACGAATATCCTGGAAGGCTAACCGGCACGCTATAATCCGCTGCCACGTAAACTGCGGGCAAGCCCGGCGTTCCGATCCTCTGCACCGTCACCTGCTCGGGTGTCAGAGTAATCATGTGTTCCGCAGCCTTCTTGATCACCGCGTCCTGCAGCTGCTGATCGCTCTCATGCGGATTCGATCCGCCCACCATCGCAATATTCTTCAGGTCGTCCTGAAAAGAATAGTTGGTCAGTTCCGGCGGAATGATCTGGAATCCGGCGTAGATGGCGGCAACAATCGCCAGAAATCCCAAAAGTGCTTTGATAGTTCCCATGTCCTGCAATCCGCCCTGCCAGACATGGATTCCCTTCATCCCGCCCGGCTGAGCACTCCCTGAAAATATTCGACGACCGCGGAAATCGTAACATCGCGTACTTCGCGAGTCGAACGCAAAACGACCTCCACAGTACCTTCGGTAACTTTCTTTCCAACGGTAACCCGATATGGGATGCCGACCAGATCGGCATCCTTGAACTTCACCCCTGGTCGCTCGTCCCGGTCGTCCAAAATGACGTCGAATCCGGCACCTTCCAACCTCTGCGCAATGTCTTCCGCCGCAGTCTTGACTGTCTCGTCCTTCACATTGACCGGAGCCACCACAATTTCAAACGGAGCAATTGAGGCCGGCAGCCAGAATCCGTTCTCATCATTACTCTGCTCCACAGCCGCGGTCAGGATGCGCTCAATCCCGATTCCGTAGCACCCCATGATCGGCATTACTTCCTTGCCGTTCTTGTCGAGCACCCGCGCTCCCATCGACTCCGAATATCTGTAGCCCAGCTTGAAGATGTGACCGACCTCGACTGCCGTATCAATTCGCAGCGGCTTTCCGCAATTCGGACAAGCTTCTCCCGCCGTCACCGCTCGCAGATCCAGATATGCCGTGGGATGAAAATCCTTTCCCGGCGTGATGTTCTTCAGGTGGTAGTCCTCCTTATTAGCGCCACCGATCAGGTTCACGCGGCCTTCGAGCGCTTTGTCGACGAACAGAACTGCTTTGTCGGCATCCTTTTTGCGGTCACGCGCCCACTCAATTCCCACCGGCCCCAGATATCCCGCCGGTGACTTAAACAGTGCCTTGATCTCGCCTTCTTCCATCGGGCGCAAGGTTCCGCCGACCGCGCCATTCAGCTTCGCCTCATTGAGTTGATGATCTCCGCGCATCAGCACAACAACGCCGCGCAGCTTTATCTTGCCCGTCTTCTCATCCTTCTCGTCTGCCATGTAGGCCAGCGTCTTGATCTTGTTCTTCGGCGACACGCCAAGAAACTTCGCCACATCTTCAATCGTCTTCTTCCCGGGAGTGTGCACTTCCAGGGGCTCCCCATCGCCCTCCGGCGCAAGATCTCCCCACGCCTCCATCTTCGACGTCGCCTTTTCCATGTTCGCTGCGTAATCGCATCCGTCGCAGCTGACAATCTGGTCCTCGCCCGCCGGAGTCCGCACCATGAACTCGTGCGATTCCTTCCCGCCCATCGCTCCTGAGTCCGCCTCGACCACCATGTATTTCAATCCGCAGCGATCGAAAATCCGGCAGTAGGCTTCGTAATGCTTCTTGTACGAAACATCCAATCCCGCCGCGTCGATATCGAACGAATACGAATCCTTCATCATGAACTGCCGGACCCGTAGTAGTCCCGACCTCGGCCGAGGCTCATCGCGAAACTTCGGTGCAATCTGATACCAGATCTGCGGCAGCTGCTTGTAGCTTCGTAGATCTTTCAGCGCAATCGAAGTCATAACCTCTTCTTCGGTCATGCCCAGCACCATTTCCGTGCCCTTGCGATCTTTGAGCCGAAAAAGATTCTCGCCCATCAACGCCGCGCGACCGCTCGACTCCCAAAGTTCCCGCGGATGCAGGGCCGGCAAAAAGAATTCCTGCCCGATCTTGTCCATCTCCTCGCGGACAATCCCCATAATCTTGTTGAACGACCGGTTGCCCAGGAAGAGGTACGAGTAAATTCCCGCCGCAAGCTGCCGGATGTACCCCGCCCGCACCAGAAATTTGTGCGAAGCCACTTCAGCGTCAGCCGGCGCCTCACGCAATGTAGGAATAAAGCTTTCAGACCAACGATGCATAGTTGAGTTCCGAGTATCGAGTCGACCAGCAAGCACTCGCAGGTTTCTCAGAAGAATCTGTCATTGTAAACGACAGCCGGCTAGCAAGCCTTTGGCCCTGCAGCAACGAGTCACCCTACCTTCGGGGATGAATGAGGTATCATATACTACATAAACTAATTGACAATTCATTATTACATGGTAATCTTGTTTAGAGAGGGCAATGCGCATATGGCACATTCAGCGATTGAGACCCAGCTCAAAGTCGCGGACGAAGTCTGGATTGCGGGCGCATTGTTGCATCGCGAACATCCCGAGGCTAGAGACTTCTCCGTCGAGGAAATAGTCGATCGGGCGCGGCGGGAAGGACTCCACAAGCCGTTTCGACGCGGAGTCTATGTCCACGTCATCCAGCACTGTGTTGCGAATCGGCCCCCGAATCCGGGTCGTTATCGCATGCTCTTCGAAACCGCTGCGGGGCGCCGTCGCCTCTTCCGCAAGGGCGACTCGTACCATCCCGGGCGCGATGGCGCCAAGATCACGCCAGAGCGTGAGGATTTGCCATACGGCTACAACGGACTAATCAGTTGGTACCAAGACTGGTCCTCGACAGCGAGCGCTGACGCGTCGAACCAAGATCCGCTTCTGGCTCTGCGGGGCTCCGGAAAACATCTTTGGGCTGAGGAGCATGCAGACGACTACGTTCGGCGACTGCGGGAGGGTTGGGAATGAGCCGAGTCTTCTGGGACACCAACTTGTTTATCTATCTGTTCGAAGACTATGGAGACCTCTCCAAGGCCGTGGCGCAGCTTCGTTCAAACATGCTCAGGCGTGGCGATCAACTGCTCACGTCGACCCTAACCGTCAGCGAAATCTTGGTTAAGCCTGCGGAGCGACGCGAGACCGAACTCTGCGAAAAGTATGAAAACGCAATCTCAACGGCGGCGGTGATCATCTCCTTCGATCTAAGGGCAGCCCGCATTTATTCGGAGTTGCGCGCCGAGAGATCGCTCAAAGCTCCCGACGCCATCCAGTTGGCGTGCGCAGGAAGCGCCACAGTCGATCTCTTCGTAACGAATGACGAACGACTCCAAAACAAGAACGTGCAAGGCATTCAGTTCATCGTTGCTCTGGACCGAGTGCCGATTTGAAGCTGTGCACTACCCAGCGAGCTGCCGCAAAATCTCTTTTCCCAGCTTCTGTGCCTCTCCAAAAAACTTCTGATACTCCAGAAACAGCCGGTTCAACTCCAACGCCTTCTCCGTCGAGGGATGTTTGCGCAGAATCATGTCCCGCACATGCACAGGGTTGGGTAGTGTGGCATCTTCAGTCAATTCTTCGAGCGCGGTATTCGGATCGTAGTGATACATTGAATCTCTCGATTGAGTAATTTGGTAATTGAGTAATTGTGAAATTAACGACCCACCGCCAACCCAGGTTAATTGCACAATTACCAAATTACACAATTACTCAATGCTCTACACGAGTTCCGTCGTCCACAAGTCGTGCAGATGCACAATGCCTTCCAGCTTTCCAACTGAGTCCACAACCATCAGCGAAGTAATCTTCTTCTCTTCCATCAAAGCCAGCGCCGTTGCCGCAAACTCGGAAGCTGCAATCGTCTTTGGGCCCAGCGTCATCGCCTCGCCCGCAGTCAGGTCCATGACATCTTTGCCGCGCTTCTCCAGCAACCGCCGCAAATCTCCATCGCTAATGATCCCGACCAACTTCTCTCCGTCCACTACGGCAGTTACACCCAATTTCTTCCGCGACATTTCGTAAATCACATCCGGCATCTTCGTCGCCGGACCCACGCAAGGCAGCGCATCCCCGAAGTGCATCAGCGATTCAACCCGCGCCAGCCGTTTTCCCAACTTTCCTCCGGGATGCAGGTTGGCAAAATCCTCTTCCTTGAATCCCCGCCGCTCACTCAACGTCACGGCTAGCGCGTCTCCCAATGCCAGCATAGTTGTAGTCGAAGCTGTTGGCGCCAGCCCCAAAGAACAAGCCTCCTGTGCCACCGAACAATCCAAGGCCACCTCCGCAGCCGCCGCCAAAGTAGAAATCGACGCGCCCGCCCCACCCGTCGCGATTTTCGACGGTTGGGAGCCCGTCCCGCAAATCTCGTCCCCAGTCATCGAAATCAGCGGCACCTGCAATCGCTTGATCGTTGCTAGCAATGCGAGTATCTCTTCGGTCTCCCCCGAAGCCGACAGCGCCAGCACGACATCCCCACGCACCACCATTCCTAAATCCCCGTGCAGCGCTTCCACCGGATGTAAATACAACGCCGGACTCCCGGTGGAACTCAGCGTCGCCGCAATCTTCCGCGCGATCAGTCCACTCTTTCCCATCCCGGTCACAACCACCCGTCCCGCGCAGCAAAACATCAGATCGACAGCGCGCTGAAACGACGCCGCCATCGGACCCGCAATCCGATCTGCCAGCGCCCGCAGCGCTTCCGCCTCGATCCGCACCACGTTCTCGCCGGTATGTTTCATGGATTCACAACGTCTGAACGAAGGATATTACGGTCGTATAGATGTTGATGGCAACGTCGGGCTTGCGCTACCACCGGTTAGCTAGAAATGATCGTCCCCGACCAGAGGCCCTGCAACCGGGGTCTTCTGCTTCTGCCCCAGAATTGCCAAGCCCCGCGCCTGGATCACTCGATCCCAAGGCCCGGCCTGCCAGTTGTCCCGCGTTTTCTCCACATGCATCCAGGCCGGCAACGTCAACATTAGATTCCGGCCAGTTGCATGGACGTACGGCTCATACATCGATCGCAACTTGGCCAGTTTCTCGCGCCCGTACTCGTCACTTCGCAACCGCAAGTCCGCAGCCTCCAGCGTGGCTCGCAGCGTCTCGAAATCCGCGTCCGGCAAGCGTTCCGGCGCAGTCGGGTCATGTCTCGCATTCACTACCTGCGCCAGATCCACCGCCGCGTGCCGCGCCATCGCAAATGTCAACTTCGCCTGCCCCGGATGCACTCCCTCGATCCCCGTCAACACCAGCGACGTCACATCCAGCATCGTCGTCAGCGCCGCCAGCCAAGACTGGTTACTGTGCTGCGACCGGAAAAACGAAAGCACCGGATACGAAATCTGCGACTCCAGCAACTCCGCCGACCACCGCTCCCAGTCGCGCAGCACGTCATCCAACACCTTCTGATCCATCCCCGGATCTTCCGATCTCCCCGCCAGCCGCAATAGCAACTCCGCCGCCGACGGTGGCGATCCCGCCCGCGCATCCAGCATCGAAATCTGAATCTCTCTTCGCGAAAACGACGAGTACACGACTGGGATATACCCGATCACCACTCCAAGAAACGCAAAGCCCATCCCCGCTTCGAACACCGAAAGCGCCCGCGCCGGTCCCGACGTCGGCACAATATCGCCGTACCCCAGCGTGAAAAATGTCTCCCCGCTGTGATAGATGATCTTTCCAAACGTCAGCCGTTCTCCATTTAGCTGCTCGTGCCCTCCGATGCCGTACTGAATCAGGCCGAATCCAAAAATCAGCCCCGCCGCCCAGAATCCCAGTAGCAAGATCAACGACAGCGGGCCGAAGTATCCGAGGAAATTCTGCTGCCGCGATGTCTTCTTGATACGGCTTGCGATCCCACGCCACGGAATCCACGTGCGCCGGTAAAAATACGCCGTCAGCTTGAAGTTCCGCAAAACTCGCCGCGGCAGCACCACGGTCTCGAACGCATCCAGCAACACGACCCACAGGATGACGAAACCAACCACCACCGCAGAGATGTGATCGTGAAAGTTCATGTGAGGTGCAATGTAGATGCGCTCGGAAGATTATCAGATTCGCGTGCAGACACACGCAATTAGGCGAGGGTCCCCATCCTTTTCGTACTTTTGCGACTGGGTGGGTTTTTGACTTTAACAGAAGGTCTAGCTCAGAAATCTACTGCGGATTCGCCGGAGTCTGCGTCTGTCCGGCAGGAGGTGTCGTTGGCTTCGGCTTGGCAACCGTCTTCTTCTTTGCCGCTGGCTTCTTGGGTGGCTCTGTGTCATCCACCACAATCTTTTTCGGAGGCTCGGCCGTGGCGGCCTGTGCCGTCTTCAACTCCGTCCGCAGCCGCACAATCTCCGCTTCCTTCGCCGACGATAGATTTTCGATCCGCTCCGCCAACTGCTTGCGCGTCCCTTCAAACGAGCTCAGATCATTCGACAGAGACTGCAAGTCGTCTTTCGATCCAAACGCTCCCGCGCCCTCGACCACGCCTCCCATCACGTCATACAAGGCATCGAGATTGCGATAGAGCTTGAACGTCGCCGGCAGATCCTCCGGCGCCGCGCGCAGCTGCGAGATCATCTCCGGCAACGCGCCCTGCAAATTCCGCTGGATCGAATCCACATTTCCCAGCGCCTGCTTCTTATACGAATTATCGGCCTTCCAGCGCTCGATCCGCAGCTTCACCAGATCGGCCTGTGTGGCCTTCGAAGTCGTTTCGAGTTGACCCAACAATCCGTTTAGCTGCGTCACCGACGCATAGGAAACTGGCTGATTCGCTTGCGAAGACCCGCCTCCGGTGACAGCGCCTCCGGGTGCTGGACCCGATTGTGCAACGGCGGCCGCAATGCACATCAACAAGCACAGATTTATGGGAAGGAGATTACGTTTCATTTTCGCGTGCGGTGGCGTATTCGTGCATCAGCATACTACAACCACCGCCTCACCGGTGATCCGGTGGACTCCTCAGAGTCTGCAAACAATCGAGTGGCCCATTTCTAATCTCGCGTTCTTGGCGAGATTAGAGTGGGGATTTCGAATACCACCTTTCAATTCGACTCCCCCGGCCCAACAAGTTAATAATGAGAAGGAGAAACATGCTGCGAATCCTATCCGTCTCCTCGCGAGCTCTGCCGCCGGCGCTCCTCGCCCTGCTGCTCTCGATCCCCGCGTTCGTCCCCGCGCAAAATAGCACGGTCCACCGTCTCATCCTCAAGGACGGTTCCTACCAGCTCGTCGACAAATATGAAGTGAAAGGCGATCGTGTCCGCTACTACAGCTCCGAACGCGAAGATTGGGAGGAGCTTCCCAACTCTCTTGTCGACTGGCCCGCCACCGAGAAATATGAAAGGGACCGCGCCGCCAACGTCTCCGTCCCCGAAGCCGTACAACTCGACAAAGAGATCGAGGAAGATAACCGCCGCCAGGAAGCTCTGCTTCCACAAGTCGCTCCCGGACTACGCCTCCCCGAAAACTCCGGCGTCTTTCTACTCGATAATTTTCAAGGGGAGCCGCAACTCGTCGAAGTCCAGCAGACCGCCGGCGAAATTAATCGGGATACCAAAGGCAACATTTTTCGCGGCGCCGTCAATCCCATCGCAGGAATGAAGCAGGCCATCGAACTCGATGGCGCCCATGCCAAAATCCAGGCCCACGTCGATGTGCCCTCGCTCTATATCAACATCGATGATTCCCCCCAACCTCCCGAGCAGTCAGTTGCTCACGCCGAATCCCGTCCGCAGCCCCAACAACCGCAGCAACCCCAGCAACCGCAACAACCCGAACAAGCGATCGTGCCTTTTAATCGCTTCCGCATCGTCCGCACCGAAGTAAAAGGAAGCAAGCGCATCGTCGGCAACGTCAAGCGCCAGGTCACTGGCAAAATCAGCGAGGAGCAGCACCTCGTCAAAACCACCATCACCCGTGTCGCCGGCGGATGGCTCAAACTCACTCCCACCGAAGCCCTCACACCAGGCGAATATGCCCTGGTCGAAATGGAAGGCACGGAAGGAATGAATCTCTACGTCTGGGATTTCGGCGTCAATCCCAAAGCCCCGGACAATCCCAACCCCTGGAAGCCCGAAAAGAAAACGCCAACCGAGCCCCCAAAGCCAGACACCAAGTAGCCCGATTTCAAAATGGCGCCGGCCGGTGTAGCGGCGGGCGCCTCGCCCACCGCCTGCAACCCGGGTGGACAGATTCAGGCTTTCCATTCAAAAAAAGAAGGCGCCCGAAAAGGAGCGCCCTCTCTTTTGAAACCTTGGAAACTCTGAAACCTTGAAACTTTAATAAAACTACTCCCGCAGCATCCCTCTCTGCGCCACCCCAATATTATCCCGCGTCGAATTCTTCACTACATACATCATTCCGTCCGCCTGCCGAATCACGTCGTGTGCCGTCTGCGCGTCGTGCGGATAGGTCGCCACTCCAATCGACGCCCTCACATTCAGATTCAATCCTTCGTCCCGGCAAAAGCAACTCGTCCGCATGGCATCCCGCAACCGCTTCGCTACCACCAGCGCTTGATCTTTCCCTGTCTGCGGCAGCAGCACCACAAACTCATCTCCGCCGTACCGGAACGCAAAATCGATCAACCGCAGCTGTGCTTTTACCAGGTACCCAATTTCGGCGAGCAATTTGCTTCCAATCAGATGCCCGTGCGTATCGTTCACCGACTTGAAATGATCCAGATCAATGAACAGCACGCTGAATTCATATCCGAATCGCGACGACCGGTACACCTCGGTCTCCAGCGTCTTATAAAGGTGCCGCGCATTGTAGAGTCCGGTGCAATCGTCGGTGATCGTGAGTTCTTGTATCTTCTCTACCCACCGCGCATTTTCGATCGCAATCGCCGCGTAGTCGCACAGGGATTGCAGAAAGAAAAGTTCCCCCTGCTTGAACTGCTCCATGTCGACGTTCACTAGCTGGATTACGCCCAGCACGCGCAGCTTCGACCGTAGCGGCACGCAGATGACCGACCGCGTCTCCCACTTCGTCGTTTCGTCCACCCGGCTGGCGAAAAAAGGATCCGAGCTCACATCGGGCACGACTCGCGCTTCCCCGTTTTTCGCGACCCAGCCGGCGATCCCTTCGCCCATCTTCAGGCGAACGTTCTTGAGCGCCTCGGCCTTGTCCCCCACCGCAATCGCAAAATAAAGCTCATCGTGGCCCTCGTCCACCATTAACAGAGACCATGTATCTGGACGGAAATATTCCGCCATTTTGTCCATGATGGTTTGCAGAATCGAGTCGAGGTCCAGCGATGACGTGAGCGCCTTGGCCACGTCGTGAAAAATCGTCACTTCCTGGTTCTGGCGGGTCAATTGAGTGCCGGCCTCAGGCATGGAAATCCCGTTTGTTCCTCAACTGGATAGGTGGCGTTCAAAAATTATATGCGTCACTTTCGTACACCCGCAACGAACGTTGGTAACCAGAACCCCAGATGCCAACCGAGCCATAGATTTCGGCTCGCTACGTCCACGTTGTTCCCTGTGCAACCCCGTGCCCCCTGTGGTGAGTGGCTTTGGATAGGGTTCGGGGCAAACGTGCGGGTCCGGGTCTCAGACCCCGGACGCCAAGCGCGGTTCGGTTGAGCGCGCCCATGTGAAATCGGTTCCTCTGTTTCCCCATGGTGAATGCCCCCACTAAGCAAGCGCACCGGCTTTCAAGGCTCCATCCCTTGGGATATTCTTTTTAGAGTATGAAGCACGCTGGAAGCTCCCTCGCCCTCTTCCTCTTCTTTCTAGCTCTATCGTCCCTTTCCGCCCAGCAAGCGCCCGACCCTCACTCCATCCCCGTCGTCGATGGCGCTCTCGGCCCCTGTTCCGCCGATTTCACCATCAACGACACCAACGGCAAACCTGTCTACGCCGCTCAGATCAGCGTTCGCGTGAATTACGGACGCTTCCACAAACTCGATCTCGAAGTTGGCACCAACGTCGACGGCAAAGCTCGCTTCTCCGGCCTCCCCACGAGCCCACGAAGCGGACTCTTCTTTCAGGCCTCCGAAAGCGACCGCACCGGCAATGCCTTCGATGACCCTTCAAAAACTTGTAACGCCCAATTCACAGTCGTTCTGCGCAAGCCGCCCCAATAATTTCGCTCAGGCTGCTCCATTTCGAATCTTGCCGGTTTTGGAGAGATTCGAGTCGGAACATGTATCGGTTAATCGTGATCGGTCGATCAATCCGTCACTGCTTAGTTGGGCATCCTACGAATGGAAGTGTTCCCGTCGGTTTTGTGTTAAATTTTGGCCATCCGGAGGATGACCGCTCTCGTCCTCGACACATTTCCATCCGTACCTAGGAGTCGGCAGTGCTTCGGCATTCTCCTCTCTTTCAGTTTAAGCACGGTGATCACACCTGCGTCTTTTACCGGCACGAGGATTCCCTTCGCGAAATTCTTACGCCTTACATCGCAGAGGGATTGCGCCGCGGAGAGCAGTGCTTCTGCGCTCAGAAGGCCCACATCGGCCGCCGCTTGCTCTTCGATCTCCGCTTCCTTGGGATCGACACTGACGATGCCATTCGCACCGGCGCTCTCGAGATCCATACCGAAGAAGAGACTTACTTCACCAATGGAAAGTTCGAGCCTCGTTTTGTGATGGACATGCTTATGCGGTCTCTCAACAACGCGTTGAACAAAGGGTTCACCGCTTTCCGGTCCGCCGGTGAACTTTCGTGGGCCGTCGAAGGCCACGACTACTGCGATCAGATGCTGGCCTACGAGTCGTTAGTCGACAAGTACTATCCCGGCAAAGCCGCCATCGGACTCTGCCAGTACGACATGAACGCGTTCTCTCCCGAACTCCTCGAAGCCGTCATCGAGACCCATCGCCTGCATTTATCTGATTCCCCCGGAGCCATCCATTCCGGAATTTCTATCCGCAGCGGCAATTACTGGTCTGAAATCGTCGCCGACAAATTGGTGATCTCTCCCAACTACTACTACGTGGTCCGCCGCCGCAAACCCGCCGAAGTCCTCGGCTGGGGCGTCGCTCCCACCTTCGACAAAGCCAGCGAAAAAGCCGAACAGATCGTTAGAGCTGCACATTAATAGCCGCCCCCGCTGGGCCGGCCTTGATAAACCTTGATCCAGTGATTCCGTACTTCTGGCTTTTTTCTCTTGCCCAGCGCATCAAAAACGATCAGATTCGTCTCCTGCTTCGGCATGTGACAATCAACGCAATTGTTGGAGATCTGCTTCCCTCGCGTTGCAAAAATCCCGCAGCTCTGCTCCTTGTGACAGCCCAAACACCTTTCCGAAAAGCTCGCCAGATCGTGCTGCGGCTGGTGCACGTCGTGGCAGGTCAGGCATGTCATCTTCGAAAACGCGAAGCATCGGCTTTTTTTCAGGGCCTCAATCTGGCTGCCATGAACATCGAGGGGCGCATCCGGATCAGGCGCTGGGAACTCAACATATTGGTTCAACGGCTCTCCCGCGACATAGGAGAACGACGGCTGTACCGATTTGCCCAGCCCCGCATGACACAAGCCGCACAAGTCGAGTTGCCGCTCTCGCGAAAAGCGCGCCGGATTTAAGATCCCTGTCTCCACGCCTGCCGCCGTCTTCTGCTTATACCGTTCGCTGTGCACCCGCCCCGGCCCATGACATCTTTCGCAATCGATGCCCACCACGAATCCATTCTTCTTGTATCGATTCAGATATCGATCCGGACCAGGCGCCAACGCCGTGAAATACGTTCCGTGGCATTCCAGGCAACGGGGAATGATGGGCCGGTCAAAATTTGCAGTGCCGTCCCTGTATCCCGGGCTGTTCACCCATCCCAACTCTCGCCAGTACGACACTGGCAACTGAAACAACTGATCACCCTTCCAGTAAGCGTAAGTCTGTCCTTTGCCTCCAGAACCAAAAACCAGCGCTATCTTTTCGCTGTGCTTATTCTCATCGGGAGCGATACCTTCCACTGACGTTTGAAAGAACTCTCCGTTCCTCTCCTCCATCCGGAAGATCAGATTTGGATTCCTCGTCGTGAGGACATTCGCATCGGGACTGAAACTTCCAAGAATCGATTCGCGGCTCGGCGGTCGCGACGTCAAATAGTGCGCGGTCTGATGAAAGCTCTCCGCTTTTTCCTGATGACAAGACTCGCAAACCGTCTCACCCACGTAGTCTTGGCGTCTCCCGTCAGCGGTCGCCTTCGGTTCCAACCTGCCCGGCTGCGGCTTGATCTCCTGCCCACCCAGTTCTGCCCACGCGCCTATCGCCAGTAACACGAGGAAAACAGTTGTCCGATTCACAGCTCCTCCCCAGACAACGCCCCGGAACCGATTTTAAGCGCTAACAACGTAATTTTCGTGCACTCGATCTCCGCTTGCTTTGAGGAATGCGGAAATTTCCAACTCTGATGCCCGAAAGTTACCCCTCCGCCACTCTTGCCCGTAGCGTGCGCACACCGCTTGTCCTATCATGTTCCCAACATCCCTGCACAAACTCACATGGGCGCATTCGGAGACAAATTTCGCAAGGCGCGCGAGGGCAAAGAGCTCTCCTTCGACGACGTTTCTAACGTCATCAAGATCAGCCCTCGCATGCTCAAGGCGATCGAGGAAGAAAACTTCGATCAGCTCCCCGGCGGCGTCTTTAATAAGGGATTTATTCGCGCTTACGCCAAGCAACTCGCCCTCGACCCGGAAGAAGCGATCTCTGAATATCTCGAATGCGTCCGTCAGGCACAGGTGCAAGCCCAGCAAGCCTGGCAGCCCGAACCGGCACCAGAGCCGGCTCGCCCCGCTGCAAAGAACGCAAAGACTGCGAAGAAGGCCACAGCCGTAAGTCCCACTCGTCCGGTCGCTACCGACCAACCTCCGGTCCAGGTTGAAGAACTTCCGGAGCTGCACCTTCCCCGTGCCGAAGACGTCCGCCCCGCCCGCAAGCCATACCCGGGCGGCCCGTCTCCAGACATTCCCTGGAGACTCATTGGCGCAGCTGCCGTCGTCGTGATCCTCGGGATTTTATTATGGTCGCGACACTCCCATACCGCGCATTCCGAATCCACGCCCACAAACAAAGGAGCGACTGCTCCCGCCGCCATCGCGCCGAGTTCTGGGTCCGCGCAGTCCTCATCTTCGAACGCGCCGCCGCCTCAACCACCTGCAGCCGTTGCCCCGGCCACCGCGCCCGATCAAGATAAGAATGAAGATAAGAACGACGTCACCGTCCGCAACTTCGGCAAGCCTCTCCCGAAAGCGTCGGAACCTGCGACCGGTGCTCTGACACTTGTCGTCCGCGCTTCAGAAAACTCCTGGATCTCCGTCGTCGCTGATGGCCAGGTCGTCGCCGAAGAAACTCTGATCGCTCCCGCCAACAACACATTCCACGCCTCCAACGGATTCGTCGTTAAAGTCGGCAATGCCGCCGCCGTCAGCTTCCTCATCAACGGCAAAGAAGTCGCTCCCCAAGGCGCCGAATCAGAAGTAAAGACCCTCACCTTCGACAGCTCCGGACTAAAGTCAGCCCCCTAGTCAAAAGAGTCGGCGTTCCGCTGACCGCCCCTTTCCCTCCGTCCACATCCCCAATTCCGCTATTCAATTCGCTCTCAGTCATTTAGCGCCAAAATCGTTGCGCGCCCCTACCTCCTCTGGTAGCCTTTTTGCAAGGACTTCTTTGTCGTGTAGCCGGATGTACCAGGGCGTTGCGCCCTCGCTGTACGGATCTCCCAGGATCCCGCTCGATTCAACAAGTCCTAAAAGTTTTCGCTCAACGTGCTCCGCGCGAACTGTAAGTCGCGCAATATACAAAGCAAGCGAGAAGGAGATGTACAACTTGCCATCAAAACTGCGTTATCTGTTCACTTCGGAATCCGTGACGGAAGGCCATCCCGATAAGATCGCCGACCAGATTTCTGACGCCATTCTCGACGCCTGCCTGGCCGACGATCCCGCCAGCCGCGTCGCCTGCGAAACTCTGACCGCCACCGGCCTCGTCATGATCGCCGGAGAAATCACCACCAAGGCCTACGTCGATTTCCAGCAGGTCGTTCGCGGTACCGTCCAATCCATCGGATACGACAATGCACTCCACGGCTTCGACTGCAACACCTGCGCCGTCATCTCCAGCATCAACAAGCAGTCCGGCGACATCGCCATGGGCGTAGACACCGGCGGCGCCGGCGACCAGGGAATGATGTTTGGGTATGCGGTGAATGAGAATGAGGAGTTGATGCCGACTCCCATTGCTCTTGCCCACAAGCTGACCCAGCGGCTCTCGCTGGTTCGCAAGAACGGAATGCTTCCCTTCCTCCGGCCCGACGGCAAATCCCAAGTCACAGTTGAATACGATGCGAACGGAAAGGTTCTTCGCGTCGACGCCGTCGTCATCTCCACGCAGCACGCCGAGACGGTTTCCAACGACGAACTTCGCTCCAGCATTCTGAAGCACGTGATCCAGGCCGTGATTCCTGCAAACTTGCTCGATGAAGACACGAAGTACCACATCAATCCCACGGGACGCTTCGTCATCGGCGGCCCCATGGGCGACACCGGCCTGACCGGACGCAAGATCATCGTCGATACCTACGGCGGCATGGGACGTCACGGCGGCGGCGCATTTAGCGGAAAAGATCCGACGAAGGTCGATCGCTCCGCGGCCTACATGGCGCGGCACATCGCGAAGAACATTGTGGCCGGCGGACTCGCCGACCGTTGCGAAGTCCAGCTCGCGTATGCCATCGGCGTGGCCGACCCGGTCAGCATTCTCGTCGAAACCTTCGGTACCGAGAAAGTGGATCCTACGATCATTCCCGACATCGTTCGCTCGCACTTCAAGCTGACACCGCGCGGGATCATCGATTCGCTGAACCTGCGACGTCCGATTTACAAGAAGACTGCGGCCTATGGCCACTTCGGCCGCAACGACGCGGATTTCACCTGGGAGTCGACCGACAAAGCAGCCAAGCTGGCCAGCGATGCCGGCCTGCGCGAACCAGTCGGCGCCCGCAAGTAGCGCTAAGGCTTGAACCACAAGGACGCGAAGGAACACGAAGAAATCGTTCGTGAACCTTCGTGACCTTCGTGGTGATGGTTTTAGCGGAACCGAGGTGCAACTTCGGAGTCGTCCGAAAGGCGCATCCCCAAAAGCAAAAATTCCGCATGCTTCTTGGTTCCCGAAACGTCCGGATTCTGCGAAAATAAGGTCAGGCTCACGTCATTCACAGCAATCAAAATCTAATTTTTCTGCCGCTCTAAGCGCGCCACTGAAGGGGTAAAGCATGTCAACCGCAGCTGTAAATTGCGATATTAAGAACGTCGAACTGGCCGATCTAGGCAAGAAGCGCATCGAGTGGGCGAACCAGTCCATGAAGGTGCTGCAGATCATCCGCAAGGAATTCATCAAGAACCAGCCGCTGACGGGCATTCGCGTCTCCGCCTGCCTGCACGTCACCGCCGAGACCGCCAACCTCGCGATCTGCCTGCGCGATGGCGGAGCCGAAGTCGTGCTCTGCGCCTCGAACCCTCTGTCCACGCAGGATGACGTCGCCGCCAGCCTCGTCCGCGACCACAACATTCCCGTCTTCGCCATCAAGGGTGAGGACAACGATACCTACTACAACCACATCCTCGCGGCCATCGATCACAAACCGCATATCACGATGGACGACGGCGCGGACCTCGTCTCGATCCTGCACACCAAGCGCACCGACGCGCTGGTAGATGTGATCGGCGGAACCGAAGAGACGACGACCGGCGTCATCCGCTTGCGCGCGATGGCCAAGGAAGGCGTGCTGAAGTTCCCCATCGTCGCCGTCAACGACGCCGACACCAAGCACTTATTCGATAATCGCTACGGCACCGGACAGTCCACCCTCGACGGCATCATTCGCGCGACGAATTTCCTGCTCGCCGGATCGAAGTTCGTCGTTGCCGGATACGGCTGGTGCGGCCGCGGTCTCGCCTCTCGCGCACGCGGCGCGGGAGCGGAAGTGATCGTCACCGAAGTCGATCCGACGAAAGCGCTCGAAGCCGTGATGGACGGCTTCCGCGTCATGTCGATGACCGAAGCTGCCAAGCTCGGCGACGTCTTCTGCACCGTCACCGGCAACAAGAGCGTGCTCACCAAAGATCATTTCGCATTGATGAAGGATGGCGCGATCGTCTCGAACTCGGGACACTTCAACGTCGAGATCGATATCCCGGCGCTCGAAGCCATGTCGTCGTCGAAGCGCACCACGCGCAACTTCGTCGAAGAGTACTCGCTGAAAGACGGACGAAAGATCAACTTGCTGGGCGAAGGCCGCCTGATCAACCTGGCTGCAGCCGAAGGCCATCCTGCCAGCGTGATGGATATGTCATTCGCCGACCAGGCTCTCTCGGTCGAGTACATGGTGAAGAATTCCAAGAAGCTGGAGAAGACGGTCTACAAAGTTCCCGATGAACTCGACAAGCGCGTTGCGAAACTGAAGCTCGAGTCGATGGGCATCAAGATCGATCGCCTCACGCCCGAGCAGGAAGAGTATCTGGCGGGCTGGAGCGAAGGAACGTAGGAGCAGTCGGCTCTCAGCTGTCAGCCATCAGCAACGACCATGTGGGGACGGGTCCCAGACCCGTCCAGGCGGCCCGGAAGTTTCGGGCCGCTTTTGCTTTCCCAGCTAAGAAATTGGCGTACTTCCCGTCTGACCCCAGGTTCCCAACCTAACTCCCGCACAGACCCACGACTAACTACCCCATAGGTGTCGTTCGCACGCCACCATCGTGCCTTGGCATTCCCCCGCCGACCAGTGTAAAAAGGACACCGACTATGAGGGGGTCATGGCGATGCTTCGCTATGGCCCTTTTTTCGTGGTCCACCAAACCGTCGGAGGAAAGATGAGCACGAATCCGCTTCCGCCAAAGGAAAGTCTGGAGCGAGAACTCCGAAGAACCGTGGCAACCTTTACCGATGACGCTCAGAATGCCGCCCTACGTAAGTGCAAGGAACTCGGTTTCGACACCGACAAAGGATTGATCTCATTAGAAGAAACCCTCATCAACCTCAGCGAGACTCGGGACATCCTCTTAGACGCCATCGATCAGGGGAAGCTGGCGCAACTGCCTCTCCGACTGCAGTATTCCCTCTACGAGCTATCACAAAGAATTTCACAGCAGCTCACATCTCTAACTAACGGAACTGATGAAATAACAAATCTTGTCGACGCCGTAGAGGACATCACAGCAGAAATCTGGCAAGACAATCTCCGCAACCTCTCCGGGGAGGTCCTCGGCCTTCACAACAAACTAAACCAGGTCAAGAATCTCGAAACGGAAATCCGCCAGACCGCGCGTGAAGCGGAAAACTTTACGGCACTCCAGCGCTCAGCGCAGGCCCGCCTTACGAAAATCTCAAATCTAGTATCCGAATCCAGGACCCTGAAGGCGTCGATTGAAGCCGCGGTCAGTGAGGCCAACACACTGCTCTCCAAGGTGACAGACCATAGCCAGAAAATCTCAATCTTTGCGGCGCAAGTTGATCAACAAGAAACCACGGCCACGCAGCAACTGGCGAATACAAAACAGGCTGCTGCAGACGTAGAGTCTTCCGCGAAAAGAACCAGAGAACTTCAACAGGAAGTTGAGGGTGACCGGTCAGCACTGGAAGAGTTACTCGCGCAATATAAGGACTCGCTATCTACAGCGCAAGAGTTGCTGGAAACCCGCCTCACAGACACCAATGCGGAGATCAAGGAACTCGTGTCAGAGACGGAGGGGTCGATTGCGGCCCTGACGACGAAACTCGATGAGAGCATCGACGAACAGAGCAGGAACCTCAAAAACACTGTCGAAACTGCGACAGCCTCGCTGAGTGACGCTGAGACGGAACTCAGGAACCGGATTGACGCACTGGCTGAAGAAGCGGCCACCAAGCTCGACGAGCTAACGGCGGAGGAAAATAGGCAGATTGAAACGCAAATGGAAGAACTCTCATCAAGGGGTCAAATCCAGAGGAAGACAGTCGAAAGTCAGGTTGCCGACGTTCTAAAGAAGCTTGCGGAGGAATCCGAAGGACAACTGACAAACCAAGCGGAAGCGTTTAACACGCTAACCGCCGGATGGTCGAGCACGGCGAAGCAAACAGCGACGGACCGCGAAATTGAGCACCGGAAGCTCGTGAGCACACTCGACGAATTAGAGGGCCGCATCCGAGAGTCTATCGAGAGGGCCACCGGGTATTCCCTTTTCCAATCATTCCAGAAAAGACAGCTAGACATCGCCGAAGCGAAGCGCTTTTGGGGCTATGCCCTCGGCGTAGTTGTACTGCTCTCTCTGATCGCGTCTGGAATATTCATATATGAATTACAGTTCGTCCAAGTCTATAACGCTGCTTTTTACCTCAAGCTGTCAATTTCCATTCCACTTATTTATGCCATCGCCTTCTGCAATTTACAATACTCGCGCGAACGGCGACTTGAAGAAGAGTATGCGTTCAAGAGCAACATCTCAGTGTCTTTAGATCCATATCAGAAGCTCGTCGAGAAGCTCGTGGACAAGACCAAGCCAGAAGAACTCTCAAAATACACCGCCTTTGTCATCGAGTCGGTGAATCGCGTCTACACGTCGCCGACCAGTCAAATATTCGAACCCTCCGGAGACACTAATTCCGCCGAAAAACTCATTAAAGCGCTGGGTGAGTTTATCGAACCGGTCATCAAGGGCCTGAAACGATAAACGGCGCAACATGGAAGGGGCCGTCCGATTTTCCAGACACCTGCTTTCAAAATTTCCCGCGGAGATTTATTTCACTTTTGTGGCGTCCAACCTTTGCTGAGAAGCGGGTAGATTGAAAGCGCGACTGTTTGTGCCGTCCCTCCGGGACTCGGTTCAGTTTTCTTCTCACTTTCCCAAGACTGAAGTCCTGGGCTATTTTCTTTCTCTGCTTTGCGGCTTGTTCTTGCTTTTACTTCGTGTCCCCACGGCTTGCGCCCCTTCGACTCCGCTCAGGGCAGGCTGTGGGCTGCATTCTTTCGGCGCTTTGCGGCTTGCATTCTTCGCACGGGCTCGGTTTTCGTGGGGCGATCGAGGACAGCAGATTCCTCCCTTTGGTCGGAATGACAATGGTGACGGTCGGAATGACAAAGGTGACGGTCGGAATGACAACGGGGTTGGTTGGAATGACAGAAACTATGACGGGGCACTCGGGTCGTGCATAGGCACAGCAGATTCCTCCTTTCTCGCTTCGCTCGGGCGTCGGAATGACAAGATTACTTGAGATGACGAGACGGTCCACTACTGGTTGTCATTCCTAGCCGTGGTTGTCATCCCGAGCCGTGGTTGTCATCCCGAGCCGTGGTTGTCATTCCCCACCGTGGTTGTCATTCCGAACCGGGCCCAAGCCCGGAGAGGAATCTGCTGGCGCAGATACCCTCATGGCTGCCGGCTTACCCCAGCCCTCGGCCAAATCCTGCCAGGTCGGATTGCGCTCTTCGATCAACGCAACCTTCTTTTCCCGGCGCCATTTTTTAATTTGGGTCTCGCGGGCGATGGCGTCTCCCACATTGTGAAATGACGTGAAGTAGACCAAGCGATACGCGTGATATCTGCGCGTGAACTCGCCGCCCTCGCCGGCACGATGGCGCAGCACTCGCGCCATCAGAAATCCCGTTACACCGACGTAGATGACGCGGCTTTTGCTCGCCATGATGTAGACGTAGTAGGTGCGTTGGGGCGGCATCGGTGCTCCGGGACAGCAGATTCCTCCGGGCTGAGAAGCGCCCGTTCGGAATGACAAAGATTTTAGGGATTGGGATGAGTCGTTGCAGTGACGTTCATCACTTCGCCGCTCCGTGCATCTGTGCCAATCGAATCGAACATCTGTCATTCCGACGCGTGAAGGAAGGAGGAATCTGCTGCGCGCCGGCACGGTTCCTGGGCGTGTGTGGTTCCTGGGAGAAGGAAAAGCAGATTCCTCCGGGCTGAGGAGCGCCCGTTCGGAATGACAAGGATTTTAGGGATTGGGATGAGTCGTTGCAGTGACGTTCATCACTTCGCCGCTCCATGCATCTGTGCCAATCGAATCGAACCTCTGTCATTCCGACGCGTGAGCGAAGCGAGGGAGGAGGAATCTGCTGGGCGCCGGCACGGTTCCTGGGGGTGGGTGGTTCCTGGGAGAAGGAAAAGCAGATTCCTCCGGGCTGAGAAGCGCCCGTTCGGAATGACAAGGATTTTAGGGATTGGGATGAGTTGTTGCAGTGACGTTCGTCACTTCGCCGCTCCGTGCATCTGTGCCAATCGAATCGAACCTCTGTCATTCCGACGCGGGAGCGAAGCGAGGGAGGAGGAATCTGCTGGGCGCCGGCACGGTTCCTGGGGGTGTTCTGGGAGAAGGAAGAAGCAGATTCCTCCGGGCTGAGAAGCGCCCGTTCGGAATGACAAGGATTTTAGGGATTGGGATGAGTCGTTGCAGTGACGTTCATCACTTCGCCGCTACAAGGCTGATGAGTTTGCGGTGCCGCTGCAGGGCATTCCCAAAATGGGAATTGGGATTGGAAAGGTCTCCGAATTTGCTTGCATTTGCCGGTGAGGCAGTGGCATTGTGAAAGTGGTGGTAGAAATAGGCGCGGCCCTTGCGGGCCGCGTTTTTATTTTAGGTGAAGAGTGGATGGCATCGGAGACCGAGGGCAGGGGGAGAATTCCCTCTGATGTCGGAGGTGGCAGTTGGGGCGTAGGGATCCTTCGACTGCGGTTGGTCTTTGCGCTAAGGCACGCAAAGACCAATCCTCGCTCGGGATGACAGACCTTCTCGACGCGTTTTCTTAAGCAGTAACTCTTAGGCAGTCATTCTCAAACAACAACTTCAGTAGTTCCTGGAATGGTGATTCCGGAGGAAGGGCGAAGTGTGATGAAAAATCGAGGGATGGGGATCAAACATCCGAAAGTGCGGGGCGAATGGGTGGAGTTGAAGTTCATGATGCGGGCGATCGAACTAGGGCTGCATTTGAACAAACCTTGGGGAGAGGTGATGCCGTATGACTTTGCGATCGAATATCGAGGCGAGTTCGTGCGGGTACAGGTGAAGTCAACGATGTTCCAAGACCGCGGCGGGTATTCGTGCACGGTGCGGGGATGCGATGGGCCGTATGAGGGAGATCCATTTGAGTATCTGGCGGCGTACGTGTTTCAGGAAGACCTGTGGTACATCATTCCGGCGGAGCTGGTGGTGGGGCAAGGAAGCATCGCGCTCTATCCGAAGCTGAAGCGGGCGAAGTACGGTCCTTACAAAGAGGCGTGGCATTTGTTGCGGACGAGGCCTGTGCTGGTGGATTCGATCCAAGCTTGCGCGGAGTATCCGTTGGGCGATGAAGTGCACGAGCCGATGACGCTTGTACAGCGGGTTTTGCGAATGATTCGGGGCGGCGATGGAGCGCAAAGGAGCGGCTAGCTCTTGGTTAAATGGGGCGGCGGAAGCTGCTCCATTGGCTTCTCAGGAGCGGTAACTTCGGCTTCGCGCTTGGCTTTGCGGTAGACGCTAACCACGGCCATCGTCCAGAACGGAACCAGGTCAACGCCGGGGACGAGCTTGGCGAAAAACGAGGGCAAAAATTCCCAGTGCCAGCCGAGCAGATTGATCATCAGAGCTCCAACACCGAAGTCGAGCAGGTCGTCGGCGGGCGAGAACGCGCCTTCGACAAACATCGGGAAGACGGCGATCTGGAGCACGTCGGCCACAACGGCGACGAGCATGGCGGTCTTGAACTTCGGGCCCGGAGAGATGGTGATGGAATCGTCAGTCATGGGGATCACTGCTTTCCCCTATTTTAGACGACTTGGAGGGCTGGCGGGTGGCCTGAATATCGACCGAAAGGGGGATACAGGATCAATAAGGGGGAATTGCAAAACTGAAGAAAAGGCCGCGTGGCGGATGCCCGACCGCGGCCTTTCCTGACTTTCTGTGTATTGATGGGGGGAGAGCCCGTACCGAATGTATAACAGCGTTATATCTACGATGTCAATATAATCTTAGGCCGAAGGTTGGAGGAGGATTCATGCCCCGGCACCCTGATCCGGATCTTGAGGATCGCATCTTGCAGGCAGCCGATGTGTTGTGGAGGCGCGGAGGAGAGGAGGCGCTGACGATGCGCGCGGTCGCGCAGGCGGCAGGGACGAATACGCCGGCGGTATATCGAAGATTCAAAGATCGGCAAGACTTGCTGCGCGGGTTGCTGCTGCGGATCGCGGGAAGGATTCGCGAGCGCTTTCAACAGGGTCAAACGATGGAAGAGATGGCGGTGGCATACGTCGAATCCGCGCTGCAGATGCCGCACGAGTATCAGTTGTTCTATTCGAACTCGCGCGCGATGTCTCCGCCAAAAGGACGAGGAGCACCGCGGCCGATCCGCGAGTCGCGGCCGAATTTCGCCTTTCTCGAACAGTTGCTGGCGAGGCAGCTTGGCGGATCTCCGGAGGATCACACGCAACTGGCGCTTGTGTTGTGGGCATTGCTCCACGGTACGACGATGCTGCTGCTGAGCAAGTCGATTCCGGAAGGTCATGAGGAGGAATTGCGAACCGCCTGCCGGCTTGCTGTGAACGCGCTGGTGGGAAAAGCGGCGAAGGAGAAAATCTCGAAGAGTCAGTGATCTGCAAATCGTGGGCTGGCGGCGATCGAAATGGAGAGGAAATGCCGTCATCAAGCTATTTGTCCGCGCTGCCGATAAGACAAGTGTCGCACTGAAAGGTCATTGCGCCGAGGAATGGCGCTGGCCTGTGGCGGACACTTTGGCGAGCACAATAAAACTTTTGCTGGTGGATGACAGCAAGTTTCTGAGACTGGCGACGGAGCGGGCTTTGCAGCGCGCGGGATACGAAGTGTTCACCGCGACCGATGGGGAGCGGGCTCTCGAGATCGCGGGCGAGAAACAGCCGGACCTGATTCTGCTCGATATGCTGCTGCCGAAAATCACCGGGCTGGACGTATTGAAAGCGTTGAAAAAGAATCCGGCGACGGCGGGAATTGCCGTGGTGGTGTTTACGGGACTCTCCCAGAAAAATGCAGTGCGGCTGCAGCAGGATGGGGCTTGCGCTTATCTGGAAAAATCAGACTTGGCCCTGGAGAAAGGTTGCGAGGGCCTGCTATCGGCTTTGGACAAGATCGTGCGGGAGTTGAATCTGGAAACGCCGGCGGGGCTGTAGAGACAAAACGAAAAAGCTTTCACTGCACAGAGGTTCACAGTGGAAACCTCGATTCGCCCTGCTCGCGCCGAATCTCAGCGAGGTCGCGTTTTGTAGCCAGCTTGCTTCCATAATTTTTCCCAGTGCCAGATTCCGTATGCGGCTTTGACCGGCAAACGGTAGCCAAGCTGGTGCGCCAGCAAAATGACTTGTCCACGATGATGAGCTTCGTGGAAGAACATGTAGCCGAACATCGTTCCGCCCGCCGGCCATATTTGCGACCAGCTTCCACGGGAGAATTTTGTAACGCGACGTTGCGGGTTGGACGATAAGGCCTCGGTAAGCATGCGGAGACATTGCGCTCCGCTTTTTTTATGCGCGGCAGCGGCCTGTTTCAACGTGCAGCGAAAGGGATCGAGAGGCGCCGGGCATTTCAGGTGAGGCGCGGAGTTCTTCAGCCACACGAGGCGGCAGTTGTGAAGATGGGCGAAGATGGCGGCGATGGTGCGTCCGTTGCCCCTTTCGCCGGGAGGCTTGGCGCGCCAAGCGCGGGGATCAAGATGCGCGAGCAGGAGTTGGTTCATCGCATCGTTGACGCCGTAGATTTCGAGCAGGACGTCGTGCAGGTCGGACGTGGAGGCTGGTTTGTGGCATTAGGAGAATTCCCTGGGAATCGCCGAGAATGTTATCGCGGGGCGAAGAGGAAAGACAACGCCATCGAAGCCGCAGATCCCAGGGAACGATGGTAATCTGTGCCGCGGTACTCCAATGCTCTTGACTGCAGCCCTTCGCAGTGTTTATCACCAGCTATTTGTCACAGCCGCATGATCCTGCTGGCGATCTAGCAGAAAATAAGTCACTTATGGCGGGAACTCCGGGAGGCCGGGCGGAGTCTATGTTATGTGAAGGTTCTGGCGCAACTTGCAGGTGGGCAGGACCGGCCGGGCTGTGAAATTTCGGGGCGCGGTTGGGTGGAAAATCCTATAATCAGGGGACGCCAATATGGCGGGAGCAACCACCTTGGGAGATCTGGCAAGTGCGATAGGGGTACGGTCACAGGAAGAAGCGGCGATCGTCGCCGAGTTGAAGGCTGGCTCGGAAGCGGCTTACGCGTGGCTGATCGGCGAGTTCCAGCAGCCGGTCTATGGCCTGGTGTACAGGATCGTGAACGATCCGGCAGACGCAGCGGACACCACGCAAGACGTGTTCCTGAAAGTGTTTCGCGGGATGAAGCATTTTCACGGCGGGTCGAGCCTGAAGACCTGGATCTACAGAATCGCGCTGCACGAGGCCGCGAACCGACGCCGGTGGTGGTTCCGGCACAAGGCCCGCGAGACCTCGATTGAGCCAATGGAATCGGAAATGGCTGCCCCGGGAGATGCGGAACTGCAAGTAGCGCTGACCGATCCCGCAGACTCTCCGTTTGAAAACGTCGCGCATCATGAAGTACAGAAAAGAGTCGAAGAAGAGCTGCGGAAGGTCCCAGAACCGTATCGCTCGACTTTGATTTTGCGCGATCTGGAAGAGATGTCGTACGAAGAGATTGCCGAGGTATTGGAGATTTCCCTGGGTACGGTGAAATCTAGATTGACCCGCGGCAGAGATGCGTTGCGGCAACGGCTGGCGCCGTATGTGCGTGAAGTCGGAGATGAGTTAGGACTGACCGCTCCGGGATCCAGGAAATCTGGACCAGAAAAAGGAGAGCGGAGTGTGGAGTCACAGGTTGCTGGAGGGGGTAGAAGAGTCGAGGTGATGCCATGAAGGGCACAGGGAAAATCACGGGACTGCAGTGCCCCGAGGCGAAGGAGTTGTTTTCGCCATATCTGGATGGAGCAGTGACGGGCACGGAGATGCTCGCGCTGCAGAAGCATTTGTCAGACTGCGGAGAGTGCAACGGAGAATATGAGGCGTTGCGGCGCACGCAGCAGTTGCTGGTGAGTGTGCCGAAGCCGAAAGTTCCGGCGGATCTTTCTCTGAATTTACGGCTGGCCGTTTCGCGGGAAGCAGCGGAAGCCAAGCGGTACCGCTTTGAAGGACTGATGGTGCGGCTGGAAAACGCGCTGGAAGCGTTCATGGTGCCGGCGACGGCAGGCTTCGTCAGCGCGCTGATCATTTTTGGAATCGCGATGGTGTACTTCGTAACGCCGTCTTCACTGCAAGCGAATAACGACGTGCCCCTGGTGATGGTCAACACCGCACCGGAATTGCAGCCGAGCGCCTTTGGCATGACGATGGACTCGATCGATGCAGAGTCGCTGGTGATCGAGGCGTACGTGGATGCCAACGGACGTGTGCAAGATTACCGGATTCTTTCGGATTCGAATGAGTCGAAGGAAGTACTGCCGCAGGTTAAGCGGATGCTGATTTTTACGACGTTTCGTCCGGCACTGTCGATGGGACGGCCGACCGCGAGCCGAGCTGTACTTTCGTTTTCGAAGATCAGCGTGAAGGGGTAAGCAGTTCTCAGTTCTCAGTTCTCAGTTCTCAGTTCTCAGTTCTCAGTTCTCAGTTCTCAGTTTCTAGTTTCTAGTTTCTAGTTGGAAAAGAATTAAGGGCGGAACGATTCTCGTTCCGCCCTTTTTGTTGCTCTCGCTATTTTCTCGACCGACTATTGTTCGCAGGATTCACCGGTTTTGTGAAGGTCAGTGACTTTAAGGTGACCGTGCTCGGTCGTGTTGTTCTTCATGCCGGCATCGTTGCCCATTTGTTTCGCGTCTTCCTTCATGTTGTGCGCTTTGTCATTGGAAACGACGCCCTTGACGTCGACTTTCTGACCGACATTGCCAGCTAGGTCGACTGAACTGTTCGAGTGAATCTCCCAGGTGCTGCCATCGGTTGCGGTCAGCAGGTATTCGTTGCCCTTGCCTGACTTGGTGAGGCATCCGGTGAAGGTCCTGACCTCGGCCTTCGAATTGGAATTCGCGTCCGAGTCTTGTGCGACAGCCCACACGGATGCTGCAGCGACGAGAACCGCACAGAACAGCAGACGGCTTAGTTTGTTCGTCATTCGAAATTCCTCCTTGTAATCGCGCCCCGTCGATTCATGAGGGGCAACGCGAGGAAGCCCCGGTCCCGAAGGATGCGAGACGTGAGGCGCCCTGCGTGCTTGCGGCAGATAAGTTGCGGTTTGGGAGTGGGGTGTTGCTGCACGGATTTCAACGAAAAGCGGGGATCAAAATCAGGCTCAAAAAGAGGAGCAACCAAAAACGAAGGCCAGTGCGGCTGACAGGGGTCTACGCGTTTTCGAAGATTACTTAGCTGGGATGGATGACGTGGATCAGCAAGAACGTTCCGCCAGCTACAACTGCAGAGGCGGGGATGGTAAGGATCCAGGCCCACACGATGCGTCCGGCAACGCCCCATCGGACGGCGGAAAGACGGTGAAGAGAACCGACGCCGACGATCGCCCCGGTAATGGTGTGAGTGGTGCTGACTGGGATTCCGGCGAGAGCAGTGCCGAAGAGCGTGATGGCTCCGGCGCTCTCAGCGCAGAATCCGCCGATTGGTTTGAGCTTGGTGATTTTCTGGCCCATTGTGTGGACGATGCGCCATCCTCCGAAATACGTTCCGGCAGCGATGGCAGCATGGGCGGCGAGGATGATGGGCCAGTGGAAGTGGCCCCAGCTTCCCAAGCATGTCCGACTTGGACATGAAACCAGCCGTATAGAGCGCACCGGCGACGATGCCCATGGTCTTTTGCGCGTCGTTGCCTCCATGGCCGAGGCTGTAAGCGGCAGCTGACAACAATTGAAGTTTGCGAAACCATTTGTCCACAGTTTGTGGAGCTTTATTTTGCAAAATCCAATGGGCGGCGATCATGAAGACGAGGCCAAGGAACATTCCCATTACCGGGGCCACAACGATGAAGATAAGGGTTTTGTACCAGCCTTCGGGAATGATCACCGAAAACATGGTGCCCGTACCCGTGTGAATGGCGGCGTGCATCATGGCGGCGCCGGCGTAGCCGCCGATCAAGGCATGGGAGGACGAGGTTGGAAGGCCCCACCACCACGTGAGCACATCCCAAACAATCGCCCCGAAAAGCGCGGCCATCACGACATATTGATCCACGTGCTCCAGACGGATCATGCCGCGGCCAATTGTGTTGGCCACAGCGGTACCGAGGAAAAAAGCGGCGAGAAAATTGAAAGTGGCTGCCCAAAGGACAGCGAGTCGCGGGGATAGGACACGTGTGGAAACTACGGTCGCGATGCTGTTGGCGGAGTCGTGGAAGCCATTGAGGAAGTCAAAGATCAGAGCGACCAGGATCGTGATCAGGACCAGTATGAGGTCTTTATTCATGAATTCAAGGTTTCAGGGATTCAAAGTTCCAAAGTTCGCACGGTTCCACCTCTTTCGAAGTTTCGGGTTTCAGTGCCTTCGAAACTTTGAAGCTTTGGAACCTTGAAACATGATCTATGTGCTCTTGACGACGATGGCTTCGATAACGTTCGCGGCATCTTCAGCCTTATCGGTGGCATACTCGAGCACTTCGTAGAGTTCCTTCAGCTTGATCAGTTGAATCGGATCTTTTTCGTGCTCGAAAAGATCTCCGATGGCGCGGCGGCTAACGTTATCAGCCATATCTTCGAGCCGGTTTACTTCCTCGCAGTGCTCCATGACGTCGCCATTTTTTTCGAGCAGGGAGACGCCTTGGGCCAGTTCCTCACATTGCAGAACGATAATTCCAGCAAGTTCGGCGGACACGGGGGGCGGCGTGTGAATCTTGTACATCACCAGGAGAATGGCGGCGGAATTTACAAAATCGAGCACATCGTCGAGCGAAGAGGCAAGGCGATGGATGTCCTCGCGATCGAACGGCGTAATGAAGCTCTGGTTGAGTTTGGTAATGATGGCGTGCGTGGCCTTATCGCCTTTGTGCTCGATGGCTTGCACCTGACTGACGCGCATGGCGAGATCATGTGGGTCGGCCAAGATGGTGCGGAGGAGCTTAGCTCCGTCGGTGAGGTTGGTTGAGAGTTCGGCAAAGAGGTCGAAGAACTTAGTATCGCGGGGAATGAGGCGCATTTTGTAAAGGCTGCTCGGGCAACACTTGGCCGCTTAAGTACAGGGTAAGGCCAGGAGCAGAGTAATATCTCACGCGCGGTATGGCGTAGGCAAACGAAGAGATTTAACGAGGAGACCGGCGATCGATCAAGACCGGCGCACGGCGTGGAGTTCGTAGGCGAACCAGACCTAGCAGGGCGAGAACTGCCACCGATCCGATGGCGACGGGCTGCAGAAAGCCGGAAAAAATATTCGCAAAATGCATTGTGGAATTATCGGCGTGGATCGCTGGGAAAGCATGTTACGGCTAGGCTAGACCTTCGGTGCCACTCCTCGAAACCTTTCACCACAGAGGGAGACTGGGCAAACCGGATATTCCGCGGAGCAGAGTCTAGTGCAGCAGGTGTTGCCAGTTGAGGACCAAGTTGATGGGGACCGGAGCGGCGTCGCCAGAGGAACGGACGGCTAAGATGCGCTTGCCATCCGGCAAGATGGAAAGAGCGATCACGCCGGATGGGAGAGTGACGAGCTCCTTGGGAGCTGAAAATTCAGGCTTGTCGCCGTTGGAGTGGACTTCGACCTCATAGATTTTGTCTCCCTGAGGGTAGAGGAAATACTTTCCGTCCGTGGACCAATTGCCGGGACCGGAGACTCCGCCATTGGAGATCTGCCACTTGGATCCTGCGGCCGGGAATGAGGTGATGTAGAGTTCCGTGTTTCCCGTCTCGTCCGAATTGTAGGCGAGCCATTTGGCATCGGGTGAGATTCTGCCTCCGCGCTCGTTATACCGGGTGTTCAGCAGAGGAACGAGCTTTGGATCACCTTGCAAGTCCAGGTAATAAATATCGAAGGCCGTCTTGGGATCCTGTTTCATGAAAATCGCATAACGGCCGTCGCGCGAAATGTCGACAGCACTAAGACTGCCGTTCACATTGTCCAACAATTTTTCTTCTTTCCCGGAGGCTCCAAGGCCGCGTCGGACGAGCGAACTGACATAGCCGGTGGTCGTGGCAATCAGTACGTCGTTACTGCCGGGGACAAGAACTCCGGATTGACCTGTATCCAGATCCGGGGTTAGGCGGTTTACGGTTTTGCGCTGAACGTCGGCCAACCAGATGCTATCGCCATTGGAACTCGGACTGGCACGATATAAGAGAGCAGTTTGGGAGCCGGGGGAATAGGTGCCATTCACATAGGGGGCGGGCTCGCCCCAATGCTCGATTTCTTTGCCAGAGGGATCGAACCACGCAAGTTCACGATTCACGACCGAGGAACTTCGGTAGAGCAGCAGATTGTGACTGACGGCAAAATAAGCCAGGTTTCGCGGATTGTAGAACTCGATATTGGCGGCAATCGGGATCGGCTTGCCTTTGAATCGAAGGCCCGAGGGATCGAATTCCTGCGCGGTCAATGTGCCTTCTCGCACATAGAAAAGATAGCCATCATTGAAGACGACATTGGAGCCTGCGGGCAAAATCTCCTTGGGCTGGCCTCCATCAAGCGATGCGGCAAAGACGCTGCCGACTGCGTTTTTCCCCCGCTGAACGAAGAGGAAGTGTTTTCCGTCGGGAAGGAAATATGGATTGCGGTCGGTGAACTGAGCGTCGTCTTTATCGGCGCGAGTGACTTCGACGGGAGAGCCTCCGCCATCGGAAACTGACTGCAGCGGTCCGGCAATGCGCGGAGCAAAGATGATGGTTCCCTGCTCGTTCCAGGTGCCTCCGCGGCCGTCGGGGGCGTCACATAGCGGCTGAGCTGGGCCGCCGGCTGCGGGAATTTTCTTGAGCTTTCCATCGGCAAAGAAGCCGAGATACTTGCCATCGGGCGACCAAAATGGAAAGGCGCCGCCCTGGGTCCCGGGCAAAGGAGTAGCTTCGCCCGTCGCCAGGCGAAGCAAGTAGATGGTACTTTCGCCGCCTCGAAAAGTAATGCCTTTCTTCACCGCGCCAAATGCGACCTGCTCGCCATCGGGCGACAACACCGGGGCACCGCCCATAATGGGAGTGAAGTCAACGGCGTCTGGTTGCTCGATGGTGGCGTGCAGAGGCCGCTGCGCTGTCGTCAACCGATTGGCATATATCAGTACGAGAACAGCAGCGGCTGCGGCTACTAGCCAACCAGCAACCATGGCTACTGTTACAGCAGTGACAGTTTTCTTGCGGCGAGAGGTTACAACCGCGGGAACGCCAACCACGCTGCCGCCCGCAGAGATCCACTGAAGCTGAAGCTTCAAATCGTGCGCGCTCTGAAACCGGTCGTCGGGATCCTTGGCCAAGCATGTCCGGACAACCTGCTCCAGCGCAGGCGGGGTCATTGGCTGGATCACGGCGATGGGATCGGGATCTTTCTCGAGAATCGCACTGGCGAGCGAGAGCTGGCTCTTGCCCTGGAAAGGACGCTTCCCGGAAAGCATTTCGTAGAGCATCGGTTCCAAAGGCGAAGATGTCGCTTCGAGCATCGGCTTCCCTGCCTTGAATCTGTTCGGGACTCATGTACTGCACGGTGCCAATAAGCGTGCCGGCGACTGTCACAGGAGAAGCGAGATCAGCCATGGTGGCGGCCATAGTTGCCATGGAGGAGACGCTCGGAGTTCCGGATTTTGGGCCAGAGGAAAGAGCGTTGGGCTTGGCGAGGCCAAAATCCATCAGCTTGGCTCCGCCCTTGGTCAACATGACGTTGCCCGGCTTGAGGTCTCGGTGGACGATTCCGCTGCGGTGCGCCTTGTCGAGCGCGTCGGCGATTTCGATGGCGATCTTGATTGCCTCGTCGGTGGAGAGAGCCTTGCGCGCCAGGCGAGCGTAGAGGGTTTCGCCTTCGAGGTACTCCATGACGAGGAAATCGACGTCGCCCTGCGTACCTACATCGTAGAGAACGCAAATATTGGGATGCTGCAGGCCTGAGATGGCTTTGGCTTCACGCTCAAAGCGAGTGCGGAGTTCCGGACTGGAATTCAGGTGAGTGGGAAGAACCTTAATTGCCACGGTGCGCTCGAGGCGTGGATCACGGGCACGATATACCTCTCCCATACCGCCGGCGCCGATGGCAGACTGAACCTCGTACGGCCCTAACTTCGTTCCTGGGACCAGTGGCATGAGTCGGGGGATTATAGCGCGGAAGGTTGAGCGAGGGGTGAAATCGACGTCGAAATAACGGCCCCAAATCCGTTACCTCACAGGCACCGGCGGAAATGGCTGCCCTCGAGGCGCGAGGGCGGTCGAAGCTCCGAGCAAGATCATTACTTGTATAGCGACGTACACTTTTCAATTCTTGTACGTTTTCGTACAATACGGCAATCGACAGCCGAGGAACCGGCGATGGCCAGAGAAACCAAGAAAATCTACGCTGCGATTACAGCAGACATTGTCGGATCGAGGAATGTCCATAACTTCCCTAAGGAACGAGACCGCAAGTTAAAACCGCTCGCCAAACAACACTTGGCCTTGGGATTCATTGTGTCTGAATATGCGGTCACGGCGTGGGATGAATTCGAAGGCTTAGCGAGGCCGGACGCCATTCCTGGCATACTCCTGGACTTGCGCAGATATTTCTATCCTTTCGCGCTCTGGATCGGGGTGGGAATCGGCACAGTGACCGAACCGCATCGGAAGCCGATCAATGTATTTGCGGGAGGAGAGGCATTTGAGCGAGCGCGTAAAGCGATTGACGAAATCAAAAGCGGCCGAAAGAAATCCTCGAGAGCCACCGCATTCGTGTCGGGAAATAATGATTTTGATCTTGTAGCGAACACGATCTATCACCTGCACGACACTCTGATTCAGCGGATTTCATCAAAACAGTGGCAGACGATCAATGCGCAACTTTCCTTTCAGTCGCAAGAGAAAACGGCAAAGAAACTCGGACTGCATACATCGAGCGTCTCCCGGACCCTGAGAAGGGGCTTCTATAACCAGATCGAGGAAACACGCAGAACGATGGGATTATTAATGAGAAAGTATTTTGCAAACGAGCCGCGAGGGAAATAACGGAACGAGACGATGAAATCGTGAACTGCCCGCAAAAACCTCGAATCGTTCATCATCTATATTATTAGTTGTTGTACGAAAACGTGCAATTGTTGGAAATTGTACAAAAACATGCAACCTGCGATCAGAGTCTTTTTGGCTATTTTCCTCGCTCATCTACTGGGCGATTTTCCCTTCCAGCCTGGGTTCCTGCTGGAACGGAAGAAGTTTCGCTGGTGGGCAGTTGCAGTCCACGGTTCGATCCACTGGGGACTGCTCGCTGTATGCCTGGCAGGGTTTGCGGGCCCGCTTTCTCGGGCTACCTGGCAGGTCTTCATTGTGACGATCTGCTATGTGGGGCTACATCTCGCAATTGATGTTTTCAGGCGGCGCGTTTTCGCCGACTCCATCGTATCTTTTTCGGTGGATCAGGCGCTTCATCTCGCGACGATCGGTGGACTCACCGTTTGCATCACTCGGGTGGACTGGCACGCGATTCGAGCATTCGTCACTCCGACTGAATCGACACGAGATCTCATGCTGTCGGGAGCGATCGTTTACGTTGTGGTAGTTTTCGCCGGCGGATATCTGATTCGGTATATGACGAGGGGACTCGTGCCCACCGTACCGTCAGGGGTGGTAGGAGAACCGGCGGAACAACTGAGGAATGCGGGACTTTATATCGGTTGGTTGGAACGCTTCCTCATCGTGACAGCAGTGGTTCTGCGCTCGCCCACGTTGATCGGACTGATTCTGACGGGCAAATCGATTGCGCGATTTCCGGAGATGCGCGAACCAAAATTTGCAGAATATTTTCTGATCGGCACTCTTCTGAGCATTGGGATTGCACTTCTCGGAGGGCTTTTGCTGGTCAAACTGTGGTACGGATCAGTATCACTGCAGCCATAAACTGGCAACAGGGCGCCAACAGATGCGACAGCATGTGTAACAGGAACGGATATTCAGGGCGTTTGACCCTCTGCTCCTTAGCCCTTTAAACTGAAGGGTGTTCTCCGCCAATTTGGTTTATGGCCGTCGGGTGGCCATCCCGCTGGAGGGATTCCTGAGTCGTTTCTTCGGTTTAGATTTTGGGCTTCGAGCATTTCTCGCGGCAGCCCTGATGGGACTGCTGGCGCCGCTGTGTCTGGCGGACACTCCCACCCCAATCACACTCGATACCAACGAGACCCTTTTTGTCGTGCTAACGGCGATGAATTCGTGCGGGTACGACGCTGATTTGAACATTTCCGATCCGCAGCGGATGAACATTCGGCGTGAGGTAGAGAGAAACATGCGCGGATCGGAAGAGGCGCAGGCGGTTTTGACCCAGATGTGCGACTGGTACGTGGCGAATCGGGGTAGGGACCCTCAGCACGATCTTTCGCAATTTGTGTCGCTGGCGTTGTATCTGCAGGGGCCTCCGCACTTTCTACCACGGGTGAAGGAAGACGACCTGCCTCCAGACGCAAGCGTGATTACCGGTTTTGGAGCACAACTGGAAAAGTTTTACGAAAAGGCAGATTTGCATTCGATCTGGGAGCGGCACCGAGCCAACTATGCCGCCTTGGTTGAGCGCTATCACGTACCGCTAGCCAAAATGGTGTTCGATACAGATATCTACCTGAAGTTGCAATCGGGGGGATATCTGGGCCGGACGTTTACCGTCTATCTCGATTTCATGGGAGATCCGAATCAGGCAAACGCCCGCAATTACGGAAGCGACTATTACGTAGTGGTGTTTCCGTCGCCGGATCCGAACACACTCGATCCGCTGAAAATGCCGCAAATCCGGCACACATATCTTCATTACCTGCTGGACCCGATGGCGGAGAAACATTTCACCTCGGTGAAGCGGCTAGAACCGCTGTTGCAGTCGGTGAAGCGGGCGCCGCTAGAAGAAAGCTTCAAGACCGATATCACTCTTTTAGTTACGGAATGCCTTGTGCGGGCGATCGAAATCCGAACCAGTGGCACCAAGCAGACTCCAGAGGCGATGCGTTTGCAGGCGGTGGACGATGCGGTCAAGCAGGGCTACATTCTAACGAAATATTTCTACACGTCGCTGTTGACATTTGAGAAGGATCCCGCGGGGTTGCGAACCTTATATTCCGACATTTTGGACGGAATTGACCTGAAGCAGCAGGAGAAAGCGGCGAACGAAGTGCAGTTTGTCATGGCGACGACACCGGAACTGGTGCAATTGTCGCGGATGGAAGACCGACGGATTCTGGTTACCGCGGAGAAGCGGCTGGCAGCGGGCGATCCCAAGGGAGCGCAGGAACTGGCCCAGCAGGCGATCGAGAAAAAGATAGGGGATCAGGGGCGCGCGTTGTTCATCCTCGCACAGGTAGCTGTCGCGAATAAGGACCGCGAGGCGGCGCTGGGAAACTTCCAGAAGGCGATCCAGGCGACGAAAGATCCGAAGGTCGTGGCGTGGTCGCACGTGTATCTCGGACGAATTCTTGATATGAAAGAAGACCGCGAGGCAGCAATGAGCGAGTACCGGGCAGCCTTGACATCAGGAATGGGCTTGCCTGAGGTAAAGGCTGCGGCCGAGCGTGGGCTGCAGCAGGCGTACGAGCCTCCGGCCAAGCCACAGTAACCGAGCGCAGGACGGTAAGGCAGGAATTTGATCCGAGAGTTTCGTGTCACGAATCGATCTGGCTCTGGTGGGATAAAATGCACGTTTGCGGCATTTGCGGGGTTTTGAAAATCGAGGACGTTTGAGTCGAGGAGAAAGCATGAAGCGAGCAGCGATCGTAATCGCAGTGCTGGGAATGTGCACGTGGAACTTGGCGCAGGACAAGACCGCAACCCAGAGCGCGCCTGCGGGCCAGACAGCAACTGCTCCGCAGGGAAAGCGTCCACCGGCTGCGAAGACGCAACCGGAATTTGACGCATATAAAGCGGCATTGCCATTGACTGATCCCGCTGCGACCGAGAAAGCAGCTGACGACTTTGCGGCGAAGTTCCCGGACAGCGAACTGCGCGTGGTGCTTTACAAATCTGCCATGCAGAAATATCAATCGGCCAATAATGGGGACAAGATGCTTGAAATGGCGCAGAAGGCACTGACTTTGGATCCGGATGATCCGGATGCGCTGGTGGGAGTGGCGCAAGTGCTGGCCGAGCGGACGCGGGAAACGGATTTGGACAAAGATCAGAAGCTTGCGGAAGCGAAAAAGGACGCCGAGCGCGCGCTGGTGACGGTAGACACGGACGTCCCTACGGCGGGGTATCCTCCGGAAAGGATCGATCAGTTCAAGCGTTATATGAAGTCCGAAGCGTATGCGGTGCTCGGTACACTTGCGACGAACGCGAAAAGTTGGCCGGAAGCAGAGACGGATCTGCGCAAGTCGATTGACGTGTTTCCCGAGCAGGTCGATTCCGTTGCCGTGTTGCGCCTGGCAGTTGCGCTCGACATGCAGAACAAGATTCCGGATGCGTTGAAGTTTGCCAATCAAGCGGTCGATCTCACGAAGGACCGTCCTGATTCGGCTGCGGGCAAGGCGGCGCGCGCAGAACAGGATCGGCTGACGAAACTGAGCAGTGGGAGCGCGCCGGGACAAAAAAACTAACGATCGGTAGTGAATAGAAATCTGGGCGAACAGCGCTCACCGAGCAAACTAAGCCGGACGTCCCCACATGGTTCTGTTTCTCCCTTTTGGCCGCCCACCCACCCTATGAAGGAACGCGAAATCACGGCGCTGGAAGAGGGGCTGGGCTATCACTTTCGGCGGCGCGCGGTCATTGAACAGGCGGTCACACATAGTTCGCAAGCGCGGGAACAGGAAGCGCAGCAAGCCGGGGACAGTAAGTACAAAGTCAGTGACAACGAGCAACTGGAGTTCTTAGGGGACGCCGTTCTCGCTCTGGTTACAAGCGAGGAACTGTTTCAGCGCTTTCCCCACTTTCGCGAAGGCGAACTTTCCAAGCTCCGCGCGCATCTAGTCAGCGAGAGGCATTTGATCCAGGTGGCCCAGCAGCTTGAGTTGGGACACTATCTTCGACTGGGGCGAGGTGAGGAAAAGAGCGGCGGCCGGAGCAAGACGGCATTGTTGGTGGATGCTCTGGAGGCGATTCTGGCAGCAATCTATCTGGATGGCGGCCTTGAGGCTGCGCGCGAATTTGTTCTGCGAAATGTGATTGCTCCCGAACTCGAACGCATGGAGCGCGGCGGTGGCACGTTACCGATCACAGATTTCAAATCAGCGCTGCAGGAAGCAGTGCAAAGTCTAGGCCTGCCGCAACCGGCATATGTGCTTGTGGAGGAGGCGGGTCCGGAACATAGCAAGACATTCACAGTGGAAGCTCGATTGCACGCGAAGAGCGGCAAGAGTGCGGACTTCGTCGGGCGGGCTCAGGGTACAACGAAAAAGACCGCCGAGCAGGATGCCGCACGACAGTTATTGACCTTCCTTGCTTCGCGGACTAAAGCGACGGAAGAAAAGACTGCGGCGCGCACACCGCAACCAGTAGACAAGTAGAGTTGATGGATCCAGCCGACCAGCCCGTTGTTGCACCGCC
Organism: uncultured Acidobacteriota bacterium; assembly: GCA_963793945.1. Classification (GTDB taxonomy): domain Bacteria; phylum Acidobacteriota; class Terriglobia; order Terriglobales; family Acidobacteriaceae; genus Sulfotelmatobacter. The sequence continues at coordinate 88,627 of CAWCCE010000024.1, forward strand.
GCCTCCAGCCATTCCGCCGGGTGGGCTTACACCTGCCCCGGACGCTCCGCATCTTACCTTCCGCATCGCTCATCGGGCTCCAGCAAGTTTTGGAAGTGACTTGATCAGTTCCCTGCAATCACTGATGGGGACCGTAGTGATTGCCATCTTCGTCATCACCTTCATTGTGCAGGCGTTCCAGATCCCATCAGAGTCGATGGAAAACACATTGCTCGTCGGCGATTATCTGCTGGTCAACAAACTCTGCTATGGAGGACGCGGTCTGGGCGATCACGTGATGCCTTATCAGCGCATTGCTCGCGGCGACATCATTGTCTTCCATTATCCAGTGGATCCGCAGCAGCATTTCGTGAAGCGAGTAATTGGACTACCGGGGGACAAGCTGCGCCTAGTGAACAAGAAAGTGTTTATCGATGGCAAGCCATTGGAAGAGCCTTACGTGCGATTCCTCGAACCGCCAAATAATTTGTTCCGCGATAATTTTCCGCGCACCGATATTCCGGCCTACGGTCTGGAAGGAAAGTGGTGGCTGGAGATGCGAAAATTGGTGGAAGACGGCCAGTTGATCATTCCGGAGGGGCATTATTTTGTAATGGGGGATAACCGGGACGATAGCCAGGACAGTCGCTATTGGGGATTCGTGCCACGGGAAAATATCATTGGTACTCCTCTCGTGATCTACTGGTCGGTGAAAGATTGGGATCGAAATCCTCCCGATACGGTTGGTGGAAGACTCCATCATCTCGCATACGCGGTGACGCACATCATTCAAATCACACGCTGGAACCGGACGCTACGACTGGTACACTGAAGGAGTTTGGAGCCGCAGAAGGCTGAAGCCCTTTGCGCAACAAGAATGGCGCGGCCGCGAAAGGCCGCTCGTTTACGGAGAACGGAAGCCCAATCGTGGCGAAGAAAGAAGAAGTCGTAGAAAAAAACTCAGTGGAAGAGAAGCCGAAGGAAACGACGGTCGAGTTTCTCTCGTCGCTTGCGGCTGTGTTGGTCACCGGGCTATTCATCATTACGTTTGTTGTGCAAGCGTTTGAAATTCCATCGAGTTCGATGGAGAATACGCTGCTCATCGGCGACCACGTTTTCGTAAACCGCATCCAGTTTGCCCCTCCGTCGAAGTGGATTGGGCCGTTGCTTCCCTACCGAGATGTGCACTTCCGCGACATCGTGGTGTTCCTGCACCCCCTGGAGCCTGGACTTTACGTTGTGAAACGAATTATCGGCCTGCCGGGCGATCGGATCCACCTGCGGAACGGGGTGGTGTACCGCAATGGCGAAGCCCTCACTGAGCCTTATGTCGACACGGACCGCGATAATCCCGCGGAAGAATATCGCAATAACTTTCCGGCAGTGCCTCCAACCGAGGACGGGAATGTCTATCCGAGTTGGAGCGTTGATCTTCCTTCGTATATCCACGGCGACGATATCGTGGTGCCGCCGGATCACTATTTTGCGATGGGCGATCACCGTGGCGTGAGCCTGGACAGCCGTTACTGGGGATTCATTCCAAAAGAAAATGTTATCGGGCGGCCGATGTTCATCTACTGGTCGTTCGAAACTCCTGACGACCAGTACCGAAAGACGGCATGGAGCGACCGACTTCAGTTCCTCGGGAAAGTCGTTCTGCACTTCTTCGATGAGACACGCTGGAAGCGGACTTTTAAGGTTGTCCGCTGAAGCCCCTCGAAATGCAGCAATAAAGCGGTGAAGATTTTCTCCTCCAAGCGGCGCGTGGCGGCGACAGCGGTATTGATTCTGCTGGCGCTGTTTCTGGTGCGGCCCGGGGCTTCCCGCCTGAAATCGCGGATTATAACTTCAATTAGTGCAGGCGTAGGCCGTCCGGTCGACGTGGGTGAGGTTCACATACGACTGCTGCCGCGGCCGGGATTCGATCTGGAAAACCTGGTGGTGTACGACGATCCGGCATTCGGAGCCGAGCCCATTCTGAGGGCAAGCGAAGTCACGGCGGATCTTCGCCTGCTCTCGCTGGTTCGCGGCCGACTCGAAGTCGCTCGACTTGAGCTCGCAGAGCCCAGCCTGAATCTAGTTCATAGCGAAGAAGGCAGATGGAATCTGGAGGCGTTGCTGGAGCGCACAGCACACACACCTCTGGCGCCGACAGGAAAAGCGAAGACCGAGCCTCGTCCGGCATTTCCTTACATCGAGGGATCGTCGGCCCGCATTAATTTCAAGAGCGGATATGAGAAGAAGCCCTACGCTTTGACCAATGCGGATTTTTCGCTCTGGCAAGATTCGGAGAATTCATGGGGTGTGCGGCTGAAAGCTCAGCCAATGCGCTCGGATGTGGCATTGAACGATGTCGGTCAGTTGCAAATCAGCGGCACATGGCAGCGGGCGGATACCCTTCGGGAGACTCCTCTGCAGTTCAGCGTCGAATGGAAGCGCGCGCAGCTCGGCCAGCTTACGAAATTCTTCACTGGGAATGACAAGGGATGGCGCGGAGAGATTCAAATTGACGTGACGCTCAAGGGAACTCCCTCGAAGTTGCGTATCAGTAGCACTGGATCGATCGACGATTTTCGACGCTACGACATCACCAACGGCAACGCTCTCCGTTTAGCGGCGACTTGCGATGGTGAGTACAGTTCGGTCACGCAGGAATTTCACGAGGTCTTGTGCAGCGCCCCGGTCGGGCAGGGCTTAATCACATTGACTGGAGACGCTGGCCTTCCGGGCAGCCATCGCTACGCGGTGCTAGTGCGAGCGGAGAACGTCGCGGCGGGCGCGGCCGCGCTGCTTTTCGAAAGAGCGAAGAAGAATCTGCCTGACGATCTGGAAGCAGAAGGAACCGTGCGCGGAGATTTTTCTTTGCAATCGGACCCAGGAACCGGGCAGCCTCCGCGATTTGATGGACGAGGTGAGATCGCCGATTTTCAACTCTCATCGGCTGCCAACAAAGCGGAGATCGGCCCCGAGACACTACCCTTTTCCATAGCCGCCGGAAGTCAAGCAGCAGGGATGCAGGCTGGCAGAAACATTCCTGGCCTGCTGGCTTCGAGCAAGCCGCATCTTGAATTCGGGCCTTTTGCAATTGGTACCGGGCATGCGGGGAACGCGACCGTCCGCGGACGGATCAGCCGCAGCGGTTACGATCTCACGATCGCAGGAGAGACCGACATTCCGAAGACTTTGCGTCTGGCTCGCATCATCGGAGTTCCTTCGCCTGCTGCGCCGGCGGAAGGTACCGCGCAAGTGGACCTGCACATTGGTGGAGCTTGGACAGTTTCAGGTGGCGGATCTGCCTCGGGCTTTGCTGGACCCCAGGCAATCGGAACCGCAAGGTTGCGGAACGTGAAGATCGCGGCTCGAGGCGTCGGCGGGCCGGTGGAGATAGTTTCCGCGGAGATCGCCCTTTCGCCAGATCGAGTTCGTGTCACGAAACTGAATGCCAAGGCTGCGGGTACGAACTGGTCTGGATCGTTGGACATGCCGCGGGGCTGCATTCCAGCTTGTCCCATCAAGTTTTTACTGAATGCCAATCAGATCACGCTCAGCGAACTCAGCGAGTGGGCCAGTCCCGGCCCGAGAAAGCGGCCATGGTACCGAGTGCTAGAGCCGAACACGCCATCCGGGTCGTCTGTGCTGGCGAGTTTAAGTGCATCCGGCCACATCACGGCAGACCAGCTTTTGATCCACGGCGTCGCGGCAAAACACGTCTCCGCTAATGTCGGCATGAATGGCGGTAAGCTGGAGCTATCCGAAGTAGATGCGGATTTCGTTGGTGGCAAGCACCGTGGCGAATGGATCGCCGACTTCAGCGTCAAGCCTGCGATATGCAAGGGCCGCGGCAAATTCTCCGGAGTTTCACTGGCTGGATTTGCGAAAGCGATGGAAGACGGATGGATTGCGGGTACAGCGAACGCGGGCTACCAAGTGAGCAGCAATTGCCCCGCGGATTTTTGGACCTCTGCTGATGGAACGCTGAACGTCGACATGCAGGACGGGACATTTCCACACGTATTACTCGGAGAAGATACCGGACCGCTCCATGTTGTCTCACTGGTTGGGCGGGCGGACCTACATGCTGGAAAAATCGAGATCAAGGATGCGAAGCTGGATTCCACGGACGGGACATACGATTTAAGTGGGACTGCCTCGCTAAAGCGCGACCTCGATCTCAAGCTTACTCGAGTTGCCGGCAATGCCACGGCTGCCGGGTACCTGATTACCGGAACGCTCGCCGAGCCACAGGTGGCGCCTTTGACGCGTTCAGAACAAGCGCGGCTGAAGCCACTACCGCCAAAATAACTTACGGTACGTAAGCTGGGCCGCGCAGCACTCTTCCTGGAAGAGCCTTCGTCATGTTTCCCTGATCGATTACAGGAACCCCATTCACGAGCACGTACTCCATTCCTTCAGAAAGCTGATTGGGATTGTCGAAGGTGGCGCGGTCGTGCACCATCGCGGGATCGAAGACCACAACGTCGGCCCACATTCCTTCCTTGAGAACGCCGCGATCCGTTAAGCGCAGGCGCTGCGCGGGCAGAGCGGAAAATTTGCGGATGGCATCTTCGAGCGTGAGCGCTTTTTCCTCGCGGACATACTTGCTAAGAATGCGCGGAAAAGTTCCGTAGGCTCGCGGGTGTGGGTGCGCCTGACCGAGAATGCCCTCAGGCGAGGTACCCTCGGAATCGTTGTCGATCGAGACCCACGGCTGTTGCAGGGCAAGAGTGACATCGGGTTGTGACATGCCGAAGACCGCGACTCCGATCGAGGGATCCTGGATCAGCAAATCGCAGAGCGCGTCGATGGGATCCTTATTCCAAATCTTCGCAATTTCCGAAAGACGCTTTCCCTGCATGGAGAGCAATACCGGATTCTCGACCGCGCCAATCATGATCGCTTCCGGGCCGGGGATCTCCTGCCACTCGTTATCCCAGTCGCGCGAAGGCGTAGTCATGTCTTTGCGAATACGAGCGCGCGTCACCGGATCTTTGAGGCGCTCAACCAGCTTCGAAGTCCCGCCATCGTGCGCCCATGGCGGAATGAACGCGGAGAAATCGTTGTACCAAGCGGTGTAGGCATAGGTGTCCGCAGAGACGTCTGCACCAGCCGCGCGAGCAGCATTGATTTTCGCGACAACTTTGGGCATGCGCCCCCAATTGTTCTTGCCAGCGACTTTGATGTGCCAGATCTCAACCGGAAGATGCCCCTCTCGACCGATGCGCAGAGCTTCGTCAATCGCTTCCAGCACCGAGTCGCTTTCATTACGCATGTGGGTCGCATAGATACCGCCATACCGGCCCGCTTCGGACGCCAACGCGATAAGTTCGTCCGTTTTCGCATAGGGAGCGGGAGCGTACTCGAGCGAGGTGGAGACGCCGACGGCTCCGTCTTTCATCGCATCGCGGACCAGGGTCTTCATCTGATCGAGTTGCGTCGGAGTCGGTTGAACGTCATTGTCCCCAAGAACCATACGGCGAACCTGGGTTGCGCCCACATAGCTGGCGAGATTGATGCCCATGCCCTGTTTTTCGAGCCGCGCAAAATACTGGCGGAAGGTGCGCCAGTCGGGATTGATCTTGTAATGGTCGTAGCCACCGCGGTCGGATTGGATAATGGCCTCGTTCAGTGGCGCAATCGAACTGCCTTCGCCGGTGATCTCCGAGGTGATGCCTTGATAGATCTTCGAGGGCAAATGAGGATCGACCAGGATTGTCATCTCGGATTGACCCAGCATGTCGATGAAACCAGGCGCCACCACTTTTCCGCCGGCATCGATCGTGCGTTTACGCGGAGCTGCGGAAAGATTGCCGATAGCGGCGATTCTGCCGTCGCGAATGCCGACGTCTCCCGAGTACCAGGGCGAGCCTGTGCCGTCGATAATATGGCCGTTGATGATGACGAGGTCGAAGGCCGGAGGAGTCTGGGCGGATACCGAAAAAACCAGCAATATCCAGAAAATCATCAGCAGTACGAAGCGTGAATTGTTCGGCATATTCCTTCCACATTCTCCTGATATTCGAACTCCCAAACTTGGTCGGCGGCAAACGCGCTATTTTTTTCGCGCCATCGCCACACCTAGCACCATCCAGATTCCCAACGCCAACCATTCGTAAATCGTGAAATGGCCAGGGATTAATGGAATCACTTTCATCAGCGCCATCGCAATCGCCACGATCAAACCGAAGGCTGCCAGTGCTTGTTCTGCGGCCGTAAGTTTGATGATTTCCGGACGAGAGCGCGCTAGTACCAAGCACGCGGCGCAAGCGGACGCCCATCCGATAGCACAGGCGACTGAACCAACTTCTGTGATCGGGACCAGGATCGCATCGCCCAACAGCATGCACACACCCGTCGTAATGCCGACCCAAAGCACTGCAACCGAAGGAGTCTGGAATTTCGGATGAATGGTTCCGGCGCGCGGTGCGACCATGGCGCGACGTCCAAGGGCAAACAAGAGCCGGCTGGCGGCGACGAAGTTTCCATTGAAACACTTGAAGAGGGAGAGCAAGGCTGCCGCAAGGATGATGTTCACGATCCAACGCGAGCCAATCGCCTGCTGAAATGCGACAGCCGTCATGAACTTCTCGCCGATTAGCTGATGCCACGGCGCCACAAACGCAACTGCCGCGACAATGCTGGAGTAGAAGAGAATTCCGATGAAGATCGCCATCCAGATCGCGCGAAAGAAGCCGCGGGCACGGAAGTCCGGACTAGCCTCCTCCGAAGCTTTACCCACCGATTCGAATCCGGTCATGAAATAGGGAACGATCTGAATCACCAATAAAATCGAAATGAGTGGCGTGTGGGTGAACAGTGGCGGCAGATTTGCGGGCGATCCCCGGCTGACACCCAGCCCGACAAAGATCACAAAGAGGGCAATCGTGCCGAAGCTGGTCCAGTTCTGAAAAGTTGCGCTGAGCCGAACGCCTCGGTAATTGAGGGTGGTGAGAAGCGCCGTCAGACCCAAGCCGACGACGAGATGCGCGAGATATACGGGCCGTCCGGCCACGCGATAGAGTTCGATCGAATCGAGCCCCGGGATGATGTAGGCGGCGATGCGGCCGACGGCTACGGCCTCCCACGGGCAGACAATGAAGTAGGCGAGTGTCATCATCCATCCCGTGGCGTAACTGATGGACCGCGGAAACACTGCGGAAGTGTAGGCAATCTCTCCTGCAGCGTCGGGCATGGCGATGATGAGTTTTCCGTAGACCCATCCGACGGGAAGAAGAAGGGCACCGCCGATCGCGAAGCCGAGCAATGCACCGAGCGCGCCGCCACGCAGGAGCCAGTCGTCCATCACGACGAGCCAGCCGACGCCGACCATCGTGCCCCATCCGAGGGTGAAATAGTCAGTGGCGCGGAGTTTGCGGGCAAGAGTGCTCACGGAGTCCGATGGGGTTGCTGAGAGGAGCGGCGCGAATTATAAAGCATTTGCATTGTGCTATGGTTGAGGTTTCGTTTTACACAACTGCATTCATTAGAAGAGGTATGCATGCCTCGGTATGAATATCGCGCGCTGAATCCGACGCCGGCGGCGGAAAAATCGTTTCTCGAGTGGATCGAAAAGCTGGACCGAGAATTCATGAACCGGGATCCGGAACATCGTAGCAACGTGGTGCGCGAAGAGTTACATCAGCTTTACCTGGGACGGCCTTATACGGCTCCTGGCGGAGGACATGCCGAGCAGGTGCTGATGCATTCATTCGATCCACGGAACACGACGCTCGAGCCGGAGTATTACGGGGACGTGGATGCGGTGAAATATGCCGAGCGCAAACCGCTGATCTGGTTCTGGATGATGTTCGATCGATCTCCAGCCGGACTGAATCACTGGCTCGGATACCGCGTGCGGGCATTGCTGGCGCGACATATATTCAAACACTGTGGAAAGAACGTGAAGATCTTTCACGGCGTGGAGTTTTCTTATGGGTACAACCTGACCGTGGAGGACAACTGCACAATTCACAAATATGTGCTGCTCGACGACCGCGGCGAGATCATCATCCACGAGGGATCGTCGATATCGGACTATGCCAATGTCTACTCACACGCTCACGATCTGAACGACGGCATGATTGTCGAGAATCAGAAGACAGAGATCGGGCCCAAAGCGCGGGTGACGTATCACGCGACCGTGCTCAGCGGGGTCAGGGTGGGCGAACAAGCCATTGTGGGGTCGATGGGCGTTGCTTCGAAAGATGTCTCACCATTCCACATTGTGGGTGGCATTCCTGCCAAACCGATCAAGGTGAAGTCGATCGCTCCGCAGGAGTTGCAGAAGGCCCTGGAGCGAAAATAGAGGTCCTTCCGGCTCCCTGTTTCCCGCGCTAAATGCGGGTTTCGCATGGTAGTATCGAGTTCAGCCCTGCATGACACATCGACATCTGAACCGCACTGGCAGCTTTGGATTGCCAAGCTGTGTCCGCGAATGCTGGGCCCCCTGAAAAATGACCGCTCCGCCAAAAACTCGCAAGCGCGTGCTCAGCGGCATGCGTCCGACTGGAAAGCTGCACCTGGGTAACTACGTAGGCGCACTGCAGAATTGGGTCGGCATGCAGGATCAGTACGAGTGCTACTTCTGCGTGGTCGATTGGCACGCCTTGACCACCGATTACGCGGACACGTCGCAAGTGAAAGAAAACTCGCTGGAAGTCGCGTATGACTTTCTGGCGGCTGGGCTCGATCCGGAGAAGTCGGTTATTTTTCTTCAGTCGCACGTCCCGGAACATGCTGAGTTGCATTTACTCTTTTCGATGATCACGCCGCTGGGATGGCTGGAGCGCGTACCTACTTACAAGGAACAGCGGGAGAACATAAAAGACAAAGATCTCGGCACGTACGGATTTCTGGGATATCCGCTACTGCAAGCGGCGGACATTCTGATTTATAAAGCTGATGTTGTCCCGGTAGGCGAAGATCAAGTGGCACACGTCGAGTTGACGCGCGAGATTGCGCGGAGGTTCAACGGGTTCTACGGTGCGTCGAAGCCAGTCTTTCCCGAGCCTCAAAGCCTGCTCACGCCTGCCGCCAAGCTGCCCGGAACAGACGGGCGCAAGATGTCGAAGTCCTACGGGAACACGATCATGCTCGCGGATCCCGAGCCTGTGATACGGCAGAAGCTGAAGACGATGGTGACCGATCCGGCGCGGGTGCGACGGTCTGATCCTGGAAATCCGGACGTTTGCCCGGTGGGAGATCTCCATAAGATTTTCAGCGATAAAGAGACCATGGCCAAAGTTAACGAGGGTTGCCGGTCCGCGGGAATTGGCTGCATCGAGTGCAAAGGATGGGCGGCGGATGCGCTGGTCAAGTTGCTGAATCCGATGCAGGAGCGGCGAAGAAAATTCGAGGAGAATCCGCGGCTGGCGTGGGATATTCTTGAAGCCGGCACGCAAAAGGCACGCAAGGCTGCCGGAGCAACGATGGAGGAAGTGCGCGCGGCCATGAGGATGTCGCTGGCGTATGAGGCGCCGAAGGTAGCGGAGAGCAAGTAAGCCGCGAGACACGTGCATTAGGTCCTTCGCTGCGCTCAGGATGACAAGCCTGATTAGGAATACATGAATGAACACGCAAAAATCGAGTCGAGCGGTGAATCGGCAGTAGTCGCTCCTGCGATCGTTGCAGGATCGTCCGCTAGTAAGCCGAAGGATTCCGCAAAGAAGAAGGAAGAGAGCGACTTCCCGTTTGCCGTTGCGGTGACCGATGTTTATGAAGGCCCGCTGGACCTGCTGCTGGACTTGATCCGTAAGCAGGACATTGATATTTACGATATCCCTATCGCCAAGATTACAGCGCAGTATCTGGCGTATGTGGAGAAGATTCGCGAGTTGGACGTGAACGTTGCGGCCGAGTTCATTTATATGGCCGCAGTGTTGATTCATATCAAGTCGAAGATGCTGCTGCCGCGCGATCCATTGGCAACCGCGGAGGAACAAGACGACCCGCGGAATGAACTGGTCAACCGGTTGCTGGAGCATGAAAAGTTCAAGTCGGCGGCACAGATGCTGCTCCAGAAGCAGCAAATCGAAGACGCGGTGTTGACGAATCCCTCGCTAAAAGAGTTCATGGAGGCGGAGGGGACAGAGCCCGAGCTTGCGGCCGATGTCATCGATCTGGTCAGGACTTTTCAGCAAGTGCTGGAGCGGGTGAGGACTCGTCCTGTGCTCAACGTCGACGAGGAGTCGGTCACGGTCGGGCAAATGATCGATTACTTGCGAAGGCGTCTATCGCTTGAGGACCGTCCCATTCGGCTGAAGCAAATGTTGATGCAAGTTTCGTCGCGGCAGGCGCTGGTTTGCATGTTCCTGGCTCTGCTCGAACTGGTACGGTTGCAGGCGATCCAAGTTCGGCAGGAAAAGTTATTCGGAGAGATCGCGATCCGCAAGCACACGCACTTCGACGAAGTGATGAACGAGCGGGCTGCGGTGAGAGACGACTGGAAGTAAAGTTTCAGAGTTTCAAACTTGACTACATGTCCTTAAAAGCTCAACTCGAAGCCATCATCTACGCGGCGGAAACGCCGATCACGCTGGAGCAGATGACTGCTCTGGTGAAGGAGACGGTCGCCGCCGAAGGGGCTTCGGACGACGCGGAGATCAAGTCTCGCGTGCGCTCCTGCCTGGAGGAACTGGTCGGGATATTCGGTTCTCCCGACCATGGAATTGAAATTCGACAGGTCGCCGGCGGATACCGGATGTCTACCAAGCCGGAGCAGCACGAAGTGGTGCGGTCATTCGCGAAGAGTCTGAAGCCGCCAATCCGACTGTCCCTGCCCGCGCTCGAAACCTTAGCTGTGATCGCTTACAAGCAACCGGTGACCGTGCCGGAGATCAATGACATTCGCGGCGTCGATTCCGGCGGTGTGATTGGAACGCTGCTCGATCGCAAGCTGATCACGACTGCGGGGCGCAAGCAGGTAATCGGACGGCCGATTCTTTACAAAACGACCAAAGAATTCCTCATGCGGTTTGGGTTGAAGGATGTGAACGAGTTGCCCAGCATGGAGGAGTTCGAGAAGCTTGTGGCGGAGTCGTTTCAAGCGGAGCTGATTCCGGCGGAAAGCGCAGCGGAGTCAGAGATGGCATCCTCCATCGAGAACAATGACGAGAACGACAAGGAAACAGCTAGCGATGCTCCTCAGGGGATCATGCCGGAAACCGAGAAGGCGGGATAGAATCGTCGCTCCGTTTTGCTTTGGAACTTATTCTCGTTCCGTCACTCCTCGCCTTCGAAAATCATGCCTCAAGAACGGTTGCAAAAGATCATCGCTGCTGCTGGCATCGCCTCCCGGCGCAAAGCCGAAGAACTGATCACCTCCGGTCACGTGCAGGTGAACGGCACAGTGATCACGGAATTGGGAAGCAAGGCAGATCCTGAAGTCGATCACGTACGCGTTAACGGCAAGCTGCTACAGGGCGAGCAGCGGCACACGTACATTTTGCTGAACAAGCCAAAGGGGTACGTGACTACGGTCAGCGATCCGGAAAAGCGACCCACTGTGATGGACCTCCTTCGCGGCGTAAAGGGACGCGTGTATCCTGTGGGACGCCTTGATTATGCCAGCGAGGGATTGCTGCTGCTCACCAACGACGGCGACCTTGCGCATCGCCTGATGAAGGCTGCCTCGCACGTTCCCAAGACGTATGTCGTGAAAGTGGCAGGAACTCCAAAGGAAGAGGCGATCGCGAAATTGCGGGCGGGAATCTCGATTGCGACTGACGACGGAAAGCGCGTGAAAACCGGTCCGGCTTTGGTGAAAGTAGTTAAAGAAGCTACCAATCCCTGGTACGAGATTACATTGATCGAAGGCCGCAACCGGCAGATCCGGCGCATGTTTGAGGCAGTCGGACATCACGTGGAGAAGATCAAGCGCGTGCGTTACGGACCGTTGACACTCGACGTACCTCCAGGAAAGTTTCGATCCCTCACTCTGCGGGAAATAGAGCGACTCAAATCCGCCAGTAAGGGTCTAGGCGGAAAGAAATCTGCGTAACGACGAGCGGCAAGGATGAGCCGATTTTTTGATCTGGTATCAAAACCGGCGCGGGACATGGGGAGCTATGCTCCAAGTCTTCCGGCTAAACCGCTTCCGACGGAGACTCGGCCGCGCGTAATCAGCCTCGACTCCAACGAAAACCCGTTTGGACCGTCGGCACGAGCGATCCAGGCGATGCAGGCGATCCTGCCCTCGACTGGCTATTATCCCGAAGACGATTGCGCTGAACTGCGCCGCAAACTTGCCTCCTACCATGACCTCCCAGTTGAGCAGGTTCTGGTCACCGCAGGCTCGACTGCGTTGCTTGGGTTGCTGTGTCAGACATTGCTCGCACCGGGGCTGAACGCCGTCACGAGTGAACGATCGTTCATCGTTTATTCCATGGCGGCCCATGCCACCGGAGCACAGCTGATCGAAACTCCCATGTGCGAAGACGCGTTCGATCTGAGCGCAATTCTTGCAGCCATCAATGAAGACACACGGCTTATCTTCCTCGCGAATCCGAACAATCCGACGGGAACGATGCTCGATGCAGCTGCGATCGACAAGTTCATCGGAGAAGTTCCGGGGCACGTCGTAGTCGTGCTCGACGAGGCATATTACGAATTTGCTGCACACTTTGCGGCGTGGCGGCAGGTCGAATACTCGCGATCGCTTCAATATTTGCGCCACGGCAACAACGTGGTCGTACTGCGAACATTCTCAAAGGCGCATGGATTGGCGGGGCTGCGGGTCGGCTACGGCCTGGGTCCTTCCGAACTTCTGTCGTATTGCGCGCGGATGCGGAGCACATTTTCTGTGTCGTCGGTCGCGCAAGCGGCTGCGCTCGCGGCGCTCGACGACCCAAAACATGTGGAGCGCGTTGTTCTCAATAACTCGACGCAAGCGCAGATCATGGGCATCGCATTGTCGGAGTTGGGGTATCGCGTTGTCCCGACGTCGGCGAATTTTCTCTATTGCGACCTCGGTCAGGATGCCTACGGTGTCGCGGAACAATTGCGGGCGAAAGGCATCAGCGTACGTCCGCTAGGCGGATGGGGCGCTCCGACATGCATCCGCGTGAGCATTGGGACCGGCGAACAGAATCAGGCATTCCTGCACGCGATGCACAAGATGGGCAGTGTGCCAAGCAGCATGCCTTAAGCTGAAACCTGCGGATTCTCTTTGTGATCGCGGCCCGAGTTTCACGGACCCTTTCTCTTGATGGGTTTTCATTGCGAAGCCGGAAGTTTCGCCGCGCCGTACAAACCCGCGTCACTTCCCAACAGGGCTTGCGTGATGATCGTCTTGCGGAGCGTATAGTTCGCGATTTGTGCGGATGCGCCTTCCTTCTTGCCTGTCGGATCTTCAGGTGCACTCGCGGCATAGACCAGAGATCGCTCGCGCAATTCAGAAAACATCCTGGGGGCAAACGCATCCCACGCGCTGACCACCCCGCCGCCGATCACGAACATATCCAGATCGAGGATGTTCACGAGATCGGCGAGCAAGATTCCCAATGCTTCTCCGAAGCGCTGGAAGATGCGCTGTGCGTCGGGATTTCCCTGGATCGCGAGATTGTAGATCGCCTTCGCGCTGAACTCGGGATCGGAACTGGCAGCCTTAGCAAGCTCCGGCGCCAAGCCGGAATCGATTGCCTCGCGAGCCATGCGCACGACTGCGGTCGCGGACGCGTAGCGCTCGGCGCATCCATGATTGCCGCATCCGCAGGGGACGCCATTGGGTTCGATAGTGACGTGTCCAAACTCGCCGGCCATACCGCTCATCCCGTAAAAAAGCTTGCCCCCGAGAACGATCGCGCCACCGATGCCGGTGCCGAGCGTAAGCATGGCCATGTTATCGGCATCGCGAGCGGCACCGAGCCATTTCTCACCGAGGGCAGCGACATTCGCGTCGTTATCAAGAAAGATGCGAGCGCCGAGGCGGCGTTCGATAACGTCGCGTACGGGATAGTCAGTCCATCCGGGTAGGTTGGCGGACTTGCGCATCATGCCGGCTTCCACGTCGATGATGCCGGGGACGCCGATGCCTGCGCCGACGAAATTGCCGCTTTCTCGATATTGCTCGGTCAGACGATGAATGGCATCACACATTTCGCCAATGACGTAATCGCGGCCCAGAGCGAGTTTCACGCCGAGAGTGATCTTCTCGAGGAGCTTGCCTTCCGTGGTGATAGCGGCAATGCGGAGGTTGGTGCCGCCCATGTCGACACCGATAGCGTAGTCAGGCATAACGAACGAGAGTACCAGAAAACATCGCGGAATGAAGAAGAGGGAGCGCGCAAAACGTGCTACGAATGCCTTATTTCTGGCACTTGGAACAATAGTGACTACTGCGGCCAGCGATGACGACTCGCGTGATGGGCGTTTTGCATACGAGGCAGGGCTCCGCTTCGCGGCCGTAGACGCGATGCTGCAGCTGGAAGAAACCCTCTTCGCCGTCAGCATCGACATAATCGGAGATCGATGACCCGCCGAGAGCAATCGCCTCCTTCAGTACTTCTTGCACAGCAGCGTGCAGTTTCTCGAGTTGCCCGCGCGTAATGGTCGAGGCGCGACGGCGCGGACGAATGCCGGCACGGAAAAGAGATTCGTCCGCATAAATATTGCCGACGCCGCGCAGAAGCCTCTGGTTCAGTAGCGCGCTTTTGATGGGAGTTTTACGCCCGCGGAAAAGAGCGATGAAACGGTCGAGATCGATTTCCAGCGGCTCGATGCCGGTTGCTTCAAAGTCGGCGGAAGCGGCGACGCCGAGTCGACCGAACCGGCGCGGGTCGACAAAGCGTAGTTCCCTTCCTGAAGACAACTTGAGAATCGCATGCGTATGTTTGGCAACTTCAGCTTGCGGTTCGCAAACCTGCAACCGTCCAGTCATGCCGAGGTGAACGATCCATTGCGCCTTGCCATCCATCGGCCGCAGTTCCGCGACCGTCGGAGCCTGAAGACTCGACTCTAGACTGCGTTCGGGCAGCTTTAGCTCTCGTACGCACGGGCTCTGGCTTCCCGCGCTTGGTCACAGGCGTCCGCCCTACATGGTCTAGATCAAAGACGATATGCTTGCCCATTCTGCGGACGGCGGAGATTCGGGTCTGTTCCACCGTCGCAACGATGTGGGACGCAGGAGATTTCAGCAGGTCCGTTTTCTCCCCAAGCCACACGGATTCGATCACTTCCCCGGTGACGCGCTTGGCGAGGCCTCGGGCGATCGTTTCGACTTCTGGGAGTTCAGGCATGGGTTTTCTGCGATTCCAGTTACGGCTGCACTACATGTACGAAACATCCTAAGCCTTGTCATTCCGGGCAGAGAGAGGAACCTGCTTTTCTTGCCGCAGACAGCAGATTCCTCGCGCCCAAAACCTGGCACTCGGAATGACAGACTCTGTGGCAGGCGCCGGCCACGTTTACTTTTTTAGAAATGTGCCCTGATCGAGTTCGCGAAAAGCTTCTTGGAGTTCTTGCTGCGTGTTCATGACGATGGGTCCGTACCATGCCACCGGCTCTTCCAGCGGCTTTCCAGACACGAGGAGAAAGCGGATTCCATCTTCTCCCGCTTGTACGGCCACTTCGTCACCGCGATCAAAAACGACCAACGACCGATTCTCTGCGTCGGCGGGCGGCTTGGTATCGGCCCATCCGACGCCTTCGGTCGGCACTGCTAAAGGCCCTGAGGCATTGCAGAATTTCCCGTCGCCGGCGAAGACATAGGCGAAAGCATGCCGCGTAGTCTCGACCGGAAGCGCTTTTCGTTTGCCTGGAGGAACGGAGACATCGAGATAAATCGGGTCGGCTGCGATTCCGTCCACAGGCCCAGATTTGCCCCAAAAATTTCCGCACACAATTCGTACATGAGTTCCATCATCGTCGGTAACTTCAGGAATGTCGCCGGTCTTCACTTCCTGGTATCGCGGAGTGGTCATCTTGAGCGCCGATGGGAGATTCGCCCACAGCTGAAAGCCGTGCATACTGCCGGTGGCGTCGCCCTTCGGCATTTCCTGATGAATGATGCCGCTGCCTGCGGTCATCCACTGAACATCGCCCGAAGCGATGGCTCCATGGTTACCCATGCTGTCGCCATGCTCGACTGTTCCAGCGAGAACATACGTAATGGTCTCTATGCCGCGATGGGGATGCCAGGGAAATCCCGCGAGATAGTCTTCGGGCACATCGTTGCGAAAATCGTCGAGTAGTAGGAACGGATCGAAGTCGTGGGTGTTGCCGAAACCGAACGCCCGGCGCAAATGAACTCCGGCACCTTCCAGCGTTGGCTTGGACTTGATAAGCCGCTTCACGGGTCGAATCGACATGGGTTTCCTTCCGGCGTGTCTTGCTTTTGATGCGGCAAGGCTACCGTAGGACGCACGGGTCGTAAACCAAGAAGATGAGGAGCTTCCTGGCAAGATTAAGCAGCGGTGGAACCGTCGTGGATTCCAATGGCCGCCTTGTAGAGGCGGAAAGGCACCCATGCAGCGACGCCGTCAGCGTTTCCGTGGATCGTTATGTTTTTAGTCTTTTAGAGGAACGACCGCACTGCCGTCGCGGCAGAGGGTCGCGACGCGCTGCAGATCGCCATTAGCGGCGGGCACGGTCATGACGGGACCGTAGCAGTACACTGCGTGTCCAGTGGCAGCAAAGTACCAGCGTCCGCCCTTGGAGTGCTTGGCCAACTGCGAAGTGGGTTGCCGCATTGGTTTCTGCGGGGACAGCGGACTGATGGGCAGACTGAACAACAAGGCTAGGGTCAGAACCTTCATTGTTTCCTGCAATCTTCGTTTTCTACTGCCGCTTGCTACCGCTTTCAAGCCACAGAACGAATTAGGGTCAAGTTCAGCTATTCACAGCTTACTCGTATTGCCCTCTAGATCGTAACCAGAGAGCGGGAGCTATCCGCGATGTCCGATCCCTGCTTGGTCGGCATTTGGACCTGGGATTTCGGCGTCGCGGTCTGCTTCTGCAATTGTTGTGTACCTGCCTGGGAAGACGGGTTTTGTTTTGCCGGAGCCTGGGTCAACGGGGCCTGATTGGTTGGTACATGGGTCGAGGGAGCCTGGGTCAACGGAGCCTGCATAACGGGATTCTGGGATGACGGGATCTGAGCTCCAGCAATTTCGGACTGAGCGGCCCGGGCGCGGTCCTCCTGGGCCTTGGTTTTAACTGCAGCGAGTTCGGTGCTGTCTTTGAACAAATCGCGAATCAGGACTCGCTGTGACTCGATCGTCCGGCCTTGTTCCACGATCAGCATGGTCATTAGGCCGTAGGAGATCAGGAACAGTACAACCAGGATTGGCAGCCAGACGTTCTTCTTGGGAGCGGCTGGCTCTATTGCGCTCACATCGGAAGATTCGGCTGTCCCAAATTCAATTCTCAAGTGGCACCCCATCGTTCGCCTCTAGACTGCTGCGATTGGAAGAGTGCATCCAGGAAGCCAATGACGAAGCGCGCCCTAATCAGTTGACGCGTAACAGGTTACTCGACCCGAAGGACGGACGCCGAAGGGTGCCAAGTGCAACTCCATGCACATTATGAGCAAGGAAGATTGGCTGCAGCAGGGGATTGCAGGGGCCTCCAGTCGCGCGGCCCCGTTGAAAGTGCCGATGCCCCGCCGATGGCAACCTTGGTTACCGGCGTCACTTTGTTCTAACCTTCGCCGCTTTTAATATCGGGTCAGCCAGATGTGGCACTTAACTCCTCTTTCTCAGGGACTTATCATGCGACAGCGGTACGTTCTGATCCTGGTTCTTTTGCTCTCCTATAGCTTTGGGCCCGCTGGAATCGCGCAGACCCAGTCCTCCGATATGACGGCCCGCAAACTCATTCAAAAGGTGGAACCTCACTATCCGGAGATAGCCCGCCGCATGAATTTAAGCGGTACAGTGAAAGTCGTGGCACTGGTCGCACCAGACGGGAAAGTGAAGAAGGTCCAACCCGTCGGAGGCAGTCCGGTCCTGGTGCAAGCGGCCGAGAGCGCCGTTTCCCAGTGGAAATTCGCCCCGGGCGCCGAATCGAACGAAACCATCGAACTGCACTTCACTCCGTAAGAGTTGCCGGCTCTTGAGACTAGGTTTCCGGTCGATCATCCGGAAGCGGGGCTCGCGCGCCTCAAAAGCCAGCTATTTCCCGAGTACGAGCTTGGCAATCGTCGCCAGCTGCATGTTCGAAGTGCCCTCGTAGATCTTACCGATCTTGGCGTCGCGCCAGTATTTCTCGACAGGATAATCCTTCGTGAATCCGTAGCCGCCGTAGATTTCAATGGCTAGCGATGTCACGCGCTCAGCCACTTGCGAAGCGAACAGCTTGGCCATGGCGGCCTCTTTCACGAATGGCACGCCGGCATCTTTCATCCGCGCGCAGTTGTAGACCATGAGCCGCGCAGCCTCGATTTCGGTGGCCATCTGCGCGATCTGGAACTGAATGCCCTGGAACTCTGAGATCGCCTTGCCAAACTGCTTGCGCTCGACGGCATACTTGCAGGCGAACTCCCAGGCCCCGCGCGCCAAACCGATCATCTGCGCGCCGATGCCGATCCGGCCCTCGTTGAGCGTCTCAATGGCGATCTTGTAGCCCTTGCCGGGCTCCCCAATCACGTTTTCTTTAGGCACGCGGCAATCTTCAAGAATCAGCTCGCAGGTGGATGAAGCACGGATTCCGAGCTTGTCTTCTTTCTTACCGACAGTGAATCCGGGAAAGTCTTTCTCGACCAGGAACGCCGTAATGCCCTTGTAGCCCGGCACTAGGATCGAGCGTAGCGAAGAGGACGAACAGTCCAGCTTCTTTGCTATTCGTGATCCAAAGCTTACGGCCAGTCAGAACGTACTCTGAACCTTTCAGCGTGGCGCGCGTCTGGAGCGCGAAGGCGTCTGAGCCGGAACCGGCCTCGCTCAGGGCATAGGCACCCACGGTTTCGGTCGCCATTTTTGGCAGAAAGCGCTTCTTCTGCTCGTCATTCCCCCAACGCAGCAGAGCATTGTTGACCAATGTATTTTGCACATCGACGATCACCCCGCTTGACGCATCCACCCGGGACAATTCTTCCACGGCGAGGATCGCTTCGAAAAACTTCGCGGCGCCTCCGCCGTACTGTTCAGGGATTTCGATGCCCATCAGACCTAGCTGAAAGAAATCGTGGATGAGGTCTTTGTCGAAAACACCCTTCTCATCCATCTCCTTGACCAGAGGACGGACTTTCTCGTCGGCAAACTGGCGGATGTTATCGCGAAAGAGGATTTCGTCTTCAGTGAGCGTTGTGAGCGGAGCAGGAAGAGCGGCTTGCAGGGTGGCTTCGGACATGGGAGCACCTTTATCGCAGAGATGGGTTAACCGTCAATGTTAGCACTCTGCATTGCTTCCGACGTTCCATGCTTTGTCATTCCGAGCGCAGCGAGGAATCTGCTTGCTTGCCCGCGTCGAGAGCGAAGCAGATTCCTCGTCGCATTCGCTCCTCGGAATGACAAACAGTTTTATAGGGACGGAAGAAATTCACCCGCGCTTGTAGACCAGTCTCAGCCCATCGGCTTGCAGGATGCGCTTGATCTGGCTGCGGGCATGCACCGACCACGGCCCGGAGGTATCGAGCTTCACGTAGGCCTGCCAGTGCTTGAGAGCTTTGCGGGGCTCGCGCAGCTTTTCATAAGCCAGCGCGAGATTGTAGTGGGCGTCCGCGTATGTGGGAGCGAGTTGCAGCGCCGTCTTGTACGTCAGAACCGCCTCATGCACTCGGCCCGTTTCGTCGAGCACATTGCCCAGATCGAAATAGGCGAGAGCGTAGCGCGAATCCGACTCAATGGCCTGCCGGTAGTGCTTTTCGGCGTGAGCGAAATCCTGGCGGTTGTAATAGAGCGTTCCCAGATTGATATGGGCCGCGGCATGCGCCGGGTCGAGATCGAGCACCCTGTGATATGCAGCGATTGCTTCGCTCTGCGTGTTGGGATCTTCTTCCAGCGCGATTCCTCGCGCGAACCACGACGCAATCTCATGCTCGCGGGGACTTGGCTCCGATCGTGGAACGGGTGTGCTGGTCACGACTTTTTCGCGCTCGGTGAAATCCATCAGGAACTGGCCCGCGATCGGTTCCAGCAGCCTGCCCTCATGGCGGAATGCAACCCGATGTTTCGTTGTGGACGAAGCTCCCGCTTCAAGCAGAGGATTCTCAACGCCTGCCGATTGCTTGCGCATCGCATCGAGCGATTGCCGGATCACATTGGGCCGCACGCTCATCGCGCACAGATCGCGAATCTTCTTGAGTTCGAGCAGATCGGAAAACGTGTACGCCTCGGCAGACGTTACGAGTCCCTTGCGCTCCCAGTGCGCCAACTGGCGCGGGGTGATATGAAGAATTCTAAGTAAGTCGGCTCGGCTATACACGGGACCCACTGCGAAACGCCTGCTCCTGGCAGCAAATGCGTTCCTCCCTATTATCTTCATCTTGCAAAACCAACGCAACAGGTAACGCTGTGAAAGGCTGTGGAGAACCTGGTTGATTTACATGCAACAGAAATGGTGCAAGGGCTAAAAACGCTCCGGCTCTTGTCATACAGACTAAGAGTTCTTTGTCATTCCGACCGAAGGGAGGAATCCGCTGTGCTTAAACCGCCACAACGGCGGCCTGATACTCGTCGTAGGTGCCCTTGAAATCGGTAATCTTGTGATCGCTCTCGAAGTGCCAGATCCGGGTGGCCACTTCATCGATCAGATCGTGATCGTGCGTTACGAGGAACACGGTCCCTTGATAGCGCTGCAAGGCGATATTCAAGGCGTTGATCGATTCGAGATCGAGGTGATTCGTGGGTTCGTCGAGTACGAGCACGTTCGGCTTCTGCAGCATGAGCTTGCAGAAAAGTAGCCGGGCCGCCTCGCCGCCTGAGAGAACGTTGGTCGACTTGGTCGCTTCTTCGCGGGCGAAAAGCATCTGGCCAAGAATTCCGCGGAGTTCCTCCGTCACAGCCCCCTCGTCCCATTGATGCAGCCATTCGATCGCCGTCGTGCCGGCTTCGATCAACGTGCGATGGTCCTGCGCGAAATAACCGATGGAGGCTTCGTGTCCCCAGGTCACTTTGCCGGAATCAACGAACGGCCCGTCATAGCCGCTGGTTTTACGCAGCTCAGATTCGGGCGTTGTCAGAGAGTTGGCCAGCAGGGCGTTAAGCAGCGTGGTTTTTCCGGCTCCGTTGCGTCCCATCAGCGCAATCTTTTCGCCACGCGTAATGCTGGCCGTGAAATCGCGGATGACTTGCTTATCGTCATACGCCTTGCCGAGGTGCTCAACTTCGAGGATGTGCTTGCCCGATGGACGCTTCTGCTCGAACTTGATGAAGGGGCGTTGAATGTTCGACCTCGCCAGTTCGGTTACCTGCAGTCGTTCGACTTCCTTGCGACGCGACTGCACCTGGCTCGATCGCGTTCCGGCTGCGAACCGGGCGATGAATTCATTCAACTGCGAGATTTTCTTTTCGCGCTGTGCGTTCTGCGACTCGATTTGCGAGCGCACCTGCGTCTTGGCGACGACCATGTCGTCGTAAGTTCCGGTGTACGTGATGATGGTCTCGTAGTCGATGTCGGCGATGTGCGTGCAAATGCTGTTCAGGAAATGGCGGTCGTGCGAGATGGTGATCACGATGCCGTCATAAACATTCAAAAATCCCTGCAGCCAGTGAATCGAGTCCAGATCAAGGTGGTTCGTAGGCTCATCCAGCAATAGGGCCTGAGGATGTCCGAACAACGCCTGCGCCAGCAGCACGCGAACTTTCTGCCCACCCTGCAACTCACCCATCTTGCGCGCATGCAGTTCCTCGGCAATATCAAGGCCTTGCAACAGGATGGCGGCATCGCTCTCGGCGGAATATCCGTCTTCCTCGCCGACAATACCCTCAAGTTCCCCAAGCTTCATGCCATCTTCATCGGTCATCTCGGCTTTTTCATAGATGGCGTCGCGTTCCTGCATGGCGGCCCAAAGCCGCTTGTTGCCCATGATGACTGTGTCGATCACACCATAGGCGTCGAACGCGAATTGATCCTGGCTCAAGACGCCGAGCTTGCGCGGGCGAACGACCGTGCCCTTCTGCGGCTCGAGTTCCCCGCTCAGTAGCTTCATGAACGTCGACTTGCCGGCGCCATTAGGGCCGGTCAAGCCATAGCGTTTACCCGGAGTGAACGCCGTGGAGACTTCGTCAAATAGTATTTTGGCGCCGTAGCGCATGGACACGTTGGAAACTGAAAGCATGGTTCTGGCTTCTCTTTTGCTAACTTCTGAATTTCTTCAGGAACTGCGAGGAATTCCGCCAAGACGGTGCGCAGCTGGAGTCATTAGAATATCACGGCAATGGTGGAGGATCACGCCCATGGATCGATGAGCGTGGCCGCGATGTCAGCGAAATGCGCAGTGTTGCGGGTTGCCAGACTCGCATGGCGGGCGAGAACAATTCCCGCGATCATCGTGTCGCGCAGATCCACAGGGCGACCACGCTTCTGCCGGTCCGCCATTAGATCAGCTGCTTGGCTTGCGGCTTCGCCATCGAAGGCTGCGACCCTGCGGTCGATCTTATGAATAAGCAACTCGAAGGCTTGTAGCAATGCGGCACGCTTCCTCCCTGCTGGCAATATCTGCAATCCGAACCGGATTTCAAGCAGAGTGACCGAGGTAGTCCAGATGGAAGTGCGCGGCTGCCGGTCCAGCCACGATAAAATCTTGGGTTCCGGCTCAACCCGCATCAGCGCCGAAAGAACGTTGGTGTCGAGGATGATCATCCGTCAAGTGCTATTCCTCGAATGAAGGGGGCTTAGGGGCGTGACCTCGGAGCTCTGGAATTTCGAAGTCAAGCCCAACCCGCGAGAACAAGGCGGCGATCTCCGTTCCCAACCCGCCTGACGCATCGTCGGATTCATTCGCCGCATTGCGCAGGATGTCGCGCACTTCTTCCTCCATGCTGCGGCCGTTTCGGCGAGCACGGCGCTGCAAACGAACCTTTACTGCGTCTTCCACATTTCGTACAACAAATTGAGCCATACCCGCCCTCTTACGATTTGATATCATGATATCAACTTAAGAGCATTTGTCAAGCATCCCTTAGTGAGAGGCGGTTCCGCTGGCTTGCACCAACTGCTCTACGGGGCCCGTCACCTGCAACAATAGTCCGGCCACGGGCTTCTTGGCCTGGTCGATCACAGCGAGTTGCTGCGTCTTCCACAAATCGGGCTCCGAGAGTCCACTATCCAAATATCCCAGCGCCTGCAGCCCAGCAGCCGCCAGCATCGCCAAATTCTGCGAGATCGGCACGTCTTCCTCCAGCAGCGACGATTGCACGAGCAGGGGATGCAATTTGACGTCGTTATAACGCCACAGCGTCAGCCACGTACGGATCTGCGCTTCGGCGGCCTGGTCTTTATAGCCGCTCTGCACGAACTTCTGCACTATGTCTGCGAACTGCCGCGCGGTGTCGCTCTCCGGATATGCGGCGTCGATCAGATGATTCAGGGGCATGTGAAAATCGATCGGTCCTTTTTCGTCGCTCCAGCGGTTGTAGTCCTTCACCGGTTCGACAACGTCGGCAAGAACGCGCAACGATGTGATGTCGGCATTCCCGGCCATGCGATGCAGCATTTGCTCTCGCGCGGAATCATGGGTCAATCCCAAATACTCCAGTTCCAAGCTCACCGCGAGCATGCGCGCATACATCGAATTGGCATCGATGACTTCCTGCGGAGACCACAACCGCTCGGCAATGGCGGCATTCCGAGGCCAGATGTGCGAATCGATGTTCTCTGGCGTAACCCATTCGGCCCACTGGCACGACTCGCCTCCGAGAATGAGCTTCTTTTGCTCGGGTGTAAGATTCGCCGCCGCGCCGCTCATCGGATCAACCGCATAGTGGCGCGCCGCCGGCCACATCAAGTCGAGGTAGTATCCGTACGAAAGCAGCCCGCGATATCCCTGTTCCGCGGCCACCGCCAGAGACTGCTGCCCGCGCCACGACTGCACCACAATGCTCTTAGGCAGGTCGGGGTGCAGAATCTCATCCCAGCCCACCATGGTTTTGTGATTCTTCGCGACAATCTTTTCCAGGCGCTGGTTGAAATACGCCTGCAAATCCTGATTGTTCTTCATGCCATGGGCATGAATGAATTCCTGAATCTTCGGATTAGCGTCCCACTGCTTGCCGTCTACCTCGTCGCCGCCGATATGGAAGTACGCGTCCGGAAATAACTTCGCCATTTCCGCAATAAATTTCTCAAGAAACTTGTATGTCGTCTCGCGCGTTGGATCGAGGATTGGATCGCCGCTCTCAAGCGTGAACGGGCCGGGACCGCTGGCAAGATCGGGATAACCGATCACCCACGAGCGGCTGTGGCCTGGCATATCGAATTCCGGTACCACGCGGATGCCGCGATCGTGCGCATAGGCAATCAAGTCGCGGATCTCTTCTTGTGTGTAGTACTGGCCGTCGGAGCCTTCTCCGGTCAGCTTGGGAAAGACCTTACTCTCGGCGCGGAATCCCTGATCGTCAGAAAGATGCCAGTGCAGCACATTCATCTTTACGGCAGCCAGGCCGTCGATATTGCGCTTCAAGACGTCGATGGGGATGAAGTGGCGGCTTACATCGATCAACGTTCCGCGCCATGCGAAGCGCGGCTGATCTTTGACGGTCACAGCCGACACAGCAAATCCCGCGGGAGTGATCTGGACCAACTGCAGGAAAGTCTGCAGCCCATGGAGAACACCCAGCGGAGTCGGCGCGTTAAGTTTCGCTCCGGAATCACTGACCGTCAGTTGGTAGGACTCGTCTTCGCCCAGTTGCTGCACCGCCTCGCGCCCGTGATCAGCATGCACTTCCAGCGTCGCCGCCGTGCCGGCCTTGGGCCGAAATGGAATTCCCGTCTTCCGCGAAAGCTGCACCATGAAATCTCGAATACCGCGGTCGAGCGAAGCATCGTGATTCCCAGTCGCTGCGACCGAGAAAGTTTGCGTAATCGCCAGTCGCCCTGAACCTGTCTGCACAGATGCGGGCATCGGCATCAAGTTGAGCTGAGTTTGAGTTTGAGAGACAGAAAATGGCGCTAGGATGAGAACGAAACTCATCAATACGAAACGACGCATAAGGATCCTCTGAATACTTTTGGCCTGGACAATGATCATCATATTAAAACGTTTCACTAAAAGAAAAGCCGCCGACTATTGCATCCCACTTCTAGGGTGATATCAGTGACCTCCGCCCAACTCCCGGACTATCCCACCCACGAATTGCTTGGCGTCGCCGAATAGCATCAGCGTTCGGTCTAAATAGTAGAGAGGATTGTCGATGCCGGCGAATCCGGGACTCATTCCGCGTTTGATCACCATCACCGTATGTGCTTTATCTACGTCGAGGATGGGCATGCCGAAAATCGGACTCGATTGATCTGTTCGAGCGGCCGGATTGGTCACATCGTTGGCGCCGATGATCAGTGCAACATCCGTTTGCGGAAAGTCGCCGTTGATTTCGTCCATCTCGATGAGGCGGTCGTAGGGAATGTCGGCTTCGGCAAGCAGCACGTTCATGTGGCCGGGCATGCGTCCAGCAACAGGATGGATTGCGAAGCGAACGTCGATGCCTTTCTTGGTAAGCGCGTCATAGAGTTCGCGAACTTTATGCTGCGCCTGTGCTACGGCCATGCCGTAGCCGGGCACAATGACGACCGTGCTTGCCGCCGAAAGAATCGCCGCCGCTTCTTCCGGCGTCGCACTGCGTACGACTCGTTCTTCTTTAGCGCCGGCTGCGGCTACCTGCACCTGCCCGAACGCTCCAAACATTACATTCGTGAAAGACCGATTCATCGCCTTGCACATGATCACCGACAGAATGAAGCCGGACGATCCGTCGAGCGCGCCCGCCACCACCAGCACTTTGCTATTCAGAACAAATCCCAGCAGAGCTGCGGAAAAGCCTGCGTAGGAATTCAGCAGCGAGATCACCGTTGGCATGTCCGCGCCGCCGATGGGGGTGACAAGCAATACACCGAAGATCAGTGCGACGATCACCATGATCGGAAACAGCAGCGCATGCGCGGGATTCACCACCAAGGCAACGGCCAACGCGAGGGCTGCGGCCAGCACCGAAAGGCTAACGATATTCTGTCCGCGGTATACGATGGGTCGCTGGGGCAGCAACTCCTGCAACTTCCCCGCGGCGATCACGCTGCCGGTAAACGTAAGTGACCCGATGATGACTTCCAGCGCGATCTCTCCCATTTGAAAACGGGTGACCGGCGCGGTGCCTACGTAATACTCCGCAATGCCAATGATCGCTGCTGAGAGGGCACCGAAGGCATGGCTCAAAGCCGTTCGTTGCGGCACGGCCGTCATCTGAACCATGCCAAGAGGAATGCCAACTCCGGCGCCGATGATCAGCGTAATGAGAATCCACTTGTACTGCACCAGTTCCGGATTAAAGAGCGTGGCGCCCACCGCCAGCGCGGCGCCGATCTCTCCGGCTAGAACGCCCCAGTGCGCGCTCGCCGGGGAACTCAGGAACCGGAGAGAAAGAATGAAGAGAACGACCGCGGCAATGTAGGCGAAATCGAGATACTGCTGAAGGGCCAGCGCGGTCATGACTTTTTCGACCTGCCGGATTTAAACATTCGCAGCATGCGGTCGGTGATCAGGAATCCGCCCACCATGTTGCTGAATGAGGCCGCCACTGCGATTGCACCCAGGATCGTCGTCAGCCGCGTTTCGTGCCGCCCGGCAATGATAATTGCCGCCACCACGACGATCGCATCGAGTGCATTGGTCAGCGACATGAGAGGCGTGTGCAGCAGCGGCGACACGCGCCGGATCACTTCGAAGCCCACGAAGCCGGCCAGTATGAAGACGTAAAGATTCGAAATGAAATCCGCTGGCATAAATTCCTCCTCTTGCGTTCCTTCAGTGCTGGGTTACGAGTGCAGGCAACTTGAAGAATTCGCGTACGCGCGCGTTTACGATCTCGCCACCGGTCGTGATCATCGTCTCGCGGATGATTTCGTCCTGCGGATTCAGTTGCAGCTTCCCGTCTTTCACCATGTACGTCAGATAGGTCGTCAGGTTGCGCGCGTACATCTGGCTGGCGTGATACGGAACTGTACTGGCCAGGTTGATGGCGCCAATGATGGTGACGCCGTCCACGGTTATCGTTTCTCCGGTGCGCGTGAGTTCGCAATTTCCGCCGCGCTCGGCCGCGAGATCGACGATTACCGATCCGGGAGCCATACCCTTCACCATTTCCGCTGTGATGAGTACGGGCGACTTCTTCCCGGGGATAACTGCAGCCGTGATAACGATATCGCTGTCGGCAACCACGCGAGTCAGCAGTTCACGCTGGCGGGCGTAGAAGTTCTCGTCCTGCGCCGTGCCGTAGCCCCGGGCGTCTTGCGCGTTTTGGGCCTCGATCGGCAATTCGACGAAGCGTCCTCCTAAACTCTGCACCTGCTCTTTCGCCGCGGGACGCATATCGTAGGCCGAGGCTACCGCGCCAAGCCTTCGAGCTGTCGAGATCGCCTGCAGACCGGCCACTCCGGCACCGATCACGAATACGCGGGCCGGAGTAATCGTTCCGGCGGCGGTAGTCATCATCGGGAAAATGCGAGGAGAAGTTTCAGCCGCAATCAACACGGCTTTGTAGCCGCAGCACGTGGCCATTGAGGAGAGAGCATCCATGCTCTGCGCGCGCGTCGTGCGCGGCATCAATTCCACGGAAAACGACGTGACGCCAGCCTGCGCGATTTCCTGCACAACCTCTGACGACCCGAAGGGACGCAGGAATCCGATCAAAGTCTGCCCGCTGCGCATCAGCGCCAGATCCGCTTTCCCCGTCACGTCATTCGAGCCGTAGCAGAGCACCTGCACAACAATGTCGGCGGCGCTAAAAACGGCGGCTCGATCCGGCAAAACTTTCGCACCTTTTTCAAGATATGCCGCGTCCGGATAGCCCGCCTGTTCGCCTGCTCCGGATTCGACCACAACTTCAATTCCTGATTTAGCAAGGATGGGAACAACAACGGGAACCAACGCAACCCGCCGTTCTCCGGGATAGCTTTCTTTCGGAACTCCGACGATCACGCGGCTCTCGTCCTTTCCGTGCCGGTCAGCAACTTAGCGTCGCGTCGGCGTTGCTTTGGGATCTCGCCCGGGAACATATCGTTCCACAGGAGCATCCGCGAATTCTGTGACATGCGTCACGCGCTGCGGAGAAAAAAAGCGAACTGGAAACAGTAACAGATCGGGAAGTGTACTGGAAGGTAGGTTCAGACAATCGCAACGGCACACGCGTCCTAGGCAAACCGGTAATGCCAGACCCTTGCCGCGCCGATCAGATTCGTATCGTCTCCCAGCGAGGCCAGGGTCAAATGCGTCTTCTCAGCCGGAACAAACCGGCAGCCTCCGCGAATCACGGCGCGGATGCGGTCCATAAAAAGTTCGGCACTCTTCATTACGCTCCCGCTAAGCACGATCGCATCGGGCGTAAACAGGTTGATCAAATTCGCCAAGCCCAAGCCAAGGTAATAGGCCTCGCGCTCCACCACTTGCAGCGCGACTACGTCTCGCTCCTTTGCTAAATCGCAGATGCGTTTCGCTGTGATCCCTTTTCGATCCGCATTGTCCGCAGGAGCATGGCTCTCAAACCAAGCTGCCATCGCAGGACCTGCGGCCAGCGACTCCCAGCATCCGCGAAACCCGCAAGAGCATGCCGGACCCGCTGGATCCAATACCTGGTGACCGACTTCGGGATGCGCCCCGTCGACGCCTCGATAGAGCTGGCCATCGAGAATGATCCCGCCGCCGATTCCCGTACCGACAGTGATGTAGATCAGCCGCTTCCGATTTCGCCCTGCACCCCAGCCAGCTTCGGCCAAGGCTGCAGCATCCCCATCATTTTCTAAAGCCACGCGAAGCTTGAACGTTTCGGCAAGATCCTTGACGGGACTCTTCCCTCTCCATCCCGGAAGAAAATCGACGTCGCCGAATTCACCGCGAATCGGATCGACCGGCCCAGTCGATCCGATCCCAATTCCGCTCAGCTCGACTCCGGCCTTGCGCGCGGTCTCGCGCAGCATGCTTGCGATCAGATCAATTCCCGCAGCGTAGTTATCCGGATCTGTCGGCGATTGCATGCGCGACAGCACTTTGCCGTCGTTGTCGACGATGCCTACCGCGATCTTCGTTCCTCCGATATCAACCGCACCAATCATAGGAATATTCCAAACTTCTCACACGTAGGCCGAACACTGCCAAGGGGAGCATTTCGGAAAAATGTGTCAGGGTTTGCTCGTTCATGCGCACAGGAGATTACAGCGCATCCGCCTGTTGCAAGAGTTTCTTCATCCCCGCCCAACTTTGTCGCGACGATTCTTCCGGAGAGCCTCCGCCGTTCCAGTGCGTCTCGAGACTCACCGCGAAATGATAACCATCGCTTTTGAGCGCCTTGAACTGTCCGGCCCAGTCGATCATTCCGCCGCCCATGGGCGCCCAGTCATATTTTTTGCCTTTCTTCACGGCGTCTTTGCAGTGGCAATGTCCGATGCGATCCTTGGGCAGAAGTTTGTAGCCGTCGGGATAAGGAATCTCGCCGCTGGCAGCCGCATTGCCCGGATCCCAGTTCAGCATGAAATTAGAAGTCTTCACCGCGTCCAAAACCTTGGCAGCCTCGGCTCCGGTGGCTGTATTGCACGACATCTCGTTCTCCAAAACAAGAATGATTCCCTTCTTTTCGGCCTTCGCAGCCGCATCGCGCAACTTGTCGTTGATCGCCGCTCGAAACGGAGCCTGATCCTCGAGTCGCCAGAAATCGAAGCACCGCACGCGATCAGTCCCGAAGGCCTTCGCCATTTCCATCGCCCGTTCCAAGACCTCATCCTGCTGATCCAGGGTGAAATTTGCACCGAAACTCTTGGCTTCGCTGAATTTCGATTTCGGAGCGCCCGGCCAGTCGACCTTGAACAACGGACTCGCAATATCCGTGACCTTCAGCTGATATTTCTCCAAAATGCGCTTCGCCTCGGCTACTTCTTTTTCATCGAGGTTGACGATGTTCTTCTTCCACATCCCGCGCAATTCGATCCAACCCATCCCGAATTCACGCGCGGCGACTTCGCATGAGTGACCGAAGTCCTGGGAGATTTCATCGTTGATGACGGCTATCCGGAAGGGTGAATTGAAACCACCCAGAGCGGCCAGGCGGGACGTGGCGCTGGCAGCTGTCACCGCCGCCATTCCTGCAAGGAACTCTCGGCGAGCTACGCGGGCAGGCATCAGTGTCTCCTCAAACATCGCGGTTCCAGAAGAAAGAAGGTGCCACAAATCTATCACTATCGAAAACCTGAGAAGTAGGGCACAGTAAGTAACTGACGAATGGCAGGCAACTCTAGGATTCGAGTAGGTGAAGCTGGGGAAACTTTCAGACGGGATTTTCGCGCGCAAAACAAAACGCCCCGGGCTCAATTTGAGTCCTGGGCGCCTGTTGATCAGCCCTCCCCCAAGTGCTGCTCAAGAACAACTCTAAGCCTGTCCTCCAAACCCGTAAATGGCTCCCTCGTGCCATTACTTCGAGGAGCGGCGCCAACCAAATCTTGCGCGCAAAACAAAACGCCCCGGGCTCAATTTGAGTCCTGGGCGCCTGTTGATCAGCCCTCCCCCAAGTGCTGCTCAAGAACAACTCTAAGCCTGTCCCCCAAAACCGTAAATGGCTCCCTCGTGCTATGGCCCGCCCAAAGGTCATATCGGAATCTTGCGCGCAAAACAAAACGCCCCAGACTCAATTTGAGTCCTGGGCGTTTGTTGATCAGCCCTCCCCCAAGTGCTGCTCGATGACAACTCTAACTCTAGCCCCCCTCACCGTAAATGGCCCCCTCGTGCCATGAATGGCACGAACGTGTGGGCAACCGGCGTCCCCTCTCCTGAATCGGCCTTGCCTGGTCCGCGTGGAAGTACCCGGAAGCCAGTAACTCGGCCAACCCCAATCGCTTCTGTGGCTTACCGGGGGTAACTGTCACTAAAGTGCCCCTTGGTAATTTGTGCGGGCGTCCAACTGCACGCAAAATCAGAGTGCCTACCACTTCGCAGTCCAGCAGTTGTCGCTTCTTGGGGAGCAACGGCGCTGAACAATCAAAACTTGGCCGGCTCGACGGTGAGGAGCAGTAGATGTCTCGCAGGAAGGCGACAATTCTCTGTATTGACGACCACTGGAACGGACTGATTGGCCGCAAGATGCTGCTCGAACAGAGTGGCTACGAAGTGCTTGAGGCCACCGGTGGCGATGATGGGTTAAAACTGTTTCGCTCCCGGCCCGTGGATGCGGTCGTCCTCGATTACCAGATGCCCGGAATGAACGGCGATGTGGTGGCCGCGAAAATGAAGCGCATCAACTCCAAGGTTCCGATCATGCTTTTATCGGGCTATGGTCCACCGCCGCAGGGCAAGCTAAGTTCGGTAGATTCGTTCCTATCCAAATCCCAACCCCCAAATATTCTGCTATCCACGCTGAAAGATCTCCTGGACAGCCCCCATAAACCGTTTTTCTCGCGCTGGCTCGACCTGTGGAAGAGCCGGAATCAGGCGGTGACCCATTGAATCTCCTTAACCTACTCCTCCAGCGGGGTTGCACTCACCAGTTTTCATGGCCTCGCATCGATCAAAATGGACGCCATTATCAAATTTGTCTGTCTTGTGGAACGGCCTATGAATATGACTGGAGAAGAATGCGGCTCACTAAGAAACTGCTGACTACGTCGCCGAGCAGGATCGCGGTGATTTCGCATTCGGCATAGCGATGGCGACAGTGTTCTGCATAGCGGAAAACATCGCATTGACCGCAAGCATCTCGACACGATGACGAATCCGCCACATCGAACGCTTGCTCAGACTCGCGCACCGCGCGCGAGTTTGCAGGGTATTGTCTCTGCATCAATTCATCTGGAAAACGGCCGTCACCTGACCGGCAAGTTGCAAACTCTCTCGGTCACCGGAGGATTATTGGACCTCGCTGTCTATCTCGACGAGCGTATCAATATCTCTTTGATGTTTCGCTTGACCCCGGGAGTTTTGCAATCTAAGGCGCAGTTGCTCTTTCCTATGCGCGGCGGGATGGGTTACTTACAGCCTTTTCGCTTTACGCAAATTGGTATCGCCGAGCGAAAAACTATTGACGCTGAAGTGAACGCTCTGCTCAAACAATCCATAGCAGACAAATTTGCCCAAGCCCGTGGAATCCGTCCGCCACGCTTGTACCTCGATAACTTCTAGAATTCCTATTTCGACCAGGGGTGACGAATTTCTCCCGCGTCGTGTGCGATTCAATCAACACACGTCACGCACTCGTGCTCGCAACAAAGTATTCTTCAAAGATATATGCAGTTTCTTGCACTAAAGTTGCAGCCGCTCGCGACATTGTGTAAATCTCGGTCGAATCTTCGAATTTTTCTGTTTCGCTCCTCTGAAGGTCGTGTAGTATACCCAACGTTCCAAGGGCTCCCAGTTTAGTCACTCGGCTTCTCCAAATAAAAATTTAAGGCTTACTCGATGAGAGCGAAGAACTGTCTTGCGCCCTTTGCTGCGCTTGTTTTTTTGTTCCTCTTGATTGCATCGACGATGATGTTTGCACAAGCGGACCAAAGCACAGCCAAACCCGTAGTACCCGCCGCTCCAAGTTCCGTCACGACCACCACCATTCCAGCGTCGTACTTCGATATGACGACCCACAGCGACGTCCTCACAGGAACGCCGTGGCCTACTCCCGCGATTTACGGATTGCGTCTCTGGGACACCGACACCGGCTGGGGACAGATCAACACCGCAAGCGGTGTTTACGATTGGACGAATCTCGATAGCTGGGTCGCGGACGCCGCCACTCACAACGACCAGCTCATCTACACGTTTGGAATGACTCCGTCGTGGGCCAGTTCCAAACCTAAAGATGCGACCTGCGATTATGGACTGGGATTCTGCGATCCTCCGAGTGATCTGAAGTCCGACGGCACTGGCACCGATCAACACTTCATTAACTTTGTCACCGCGATCGCCCAGCATGCTCCGACCATCACATACTGGGAAATGTGGAACACTCCTCATGACATTGCGCAATGGACCGGCACCGACGCGCAACTCGTACGCATGGTCAAGGACGCGAACACCTACATCAAGAAATACATTCCCGGCGCTAAAATCATCGCTCCCGCGAACGGCCAGCTCAATTATCCCTACCCCAGTTCGAACTGCACCATGCCCGACAAGATGGGCGGTTATCTGGCCGCTGGGCTCGGCAAGTACATCGACATCATGGCGTTCCATACGTACTACACGACTGTGCCGGAAGATATCGTTCCCGTCGTCCAGTGCTATCAAAGCACCATGGCGACCTATAACGTCAGTTCTCTTCCGCTCTGGTCGACCGAGGGTGCGTGGGGATTCAACACCGACTTGCCCTCACTAACCGATCAAGCGGGTTTCGTCGCCCGGCTCTATCTCCTTGCTCTGGTCCAACGGGGTAGTACGCCATTACTGGTATGCGTGGGACGACGACAACACTGGCACGCTCTCGAATAACGGCGTCATCAACTCCGTCGGCATTGCATACGAACAGGTAGAGAGTTGGATGTCGGGCCGCACCATGAGCACGCTTTGCTCTGAGAGCAGTTCGGGAATCTGGACCTGCGGTCTCACCGGTCCGAATGGATATGCGGCCCAAGCCGTCTGGTACCCCGGAGGCACAGCCAGCTACACCGCCCCCAGCGAGTACGTGAATTATCTCGACCTGACCGGGGCGACGACAAATATTTCCAGCGGCGCGACGGTCACCGTCGGCGCCGAACCGATCCTGCTACAGAATCAGGGACAAAGCTCGGGCAACCCCAACTTCGCCTTCAGTGAAGCCGCGCCATTCCCGGAGATAAAAGTCGGAAGCACTGGCACCAGTGGTCCTATCACCATTTCCGCTCAGAACGGCTTTACGGGAACCGTAACTCTGAGTTGTCCAACGACGTTTGGAAGCGGCAGTTGCAGCATCACTCCAGCGACCGTCAGCACCTATCCAGCCACAGCCACCCTCGTGATTAACGGGACGAGTTTTTCCGCCGGGACGTACGAGGTCGGCTTGCAAGGAACGTCCGGCTCCATCACGAATTCATTCAACGTTCCATTCAGCGTTGGGGATTTCTCGATTGCCGGACCGGCATCGCTTTCCGCCGCTCCTGCCAGTCAAGCAACCGCCAATCTCATTTTGGCTTCGCTCTACTCTTATACCGGCCAGGTCAATGCGACGTGCGACGCTACCGCACTTTCGGGTGCGCAGTGCACGCTGAGCGCGGCGAACCCGATCACAATCGGGAGCGGTGCGACGGTTCCTCTAACAGCCACGATCAGTGTGCCGAGTGGTGCGGTGAACGGAACCTACAGCATCAGCATCACCACGCAGGATGTCTCAGGTGCTCCTGAACATTCGCTCGCAATTCCCCTCGCTGTATCTGCGACCGGCCAGGACTTCACTCTCGGCGGACCTACGCCTGCGACGCAGACCATCAATGCGGGACAGTCGGCCGCTTACACCTTCACCGTGGCGCCAGTAGGAGCGTCCTTCACAAGCGCCGTGACATTATCCTGCTCGGGTCTCACCGCGGGCTTGCAATGCAGTTTCAACCCGCCCTCGGTCACTCCTGGCAATAGCGCTGCGACAACCGTGCTGACGATTACTACAGCCGCACGTTCGGCGAGTGCCTCGCATCGATTCGTTGGGAGCGCGCTTATCTTCCCGTGGCTGGCTCTCCCGGGATTGATGTTGCTTATCGGGAAACCAAATCGCGCTCGCAAGGGAAAATATGCGCTGGCCGCTTCAGTGACCGCGCTCTTCCTACTGAGTCTGCTACTCACATCCTGCGCTGGCGGCACAGGAACCGCCCCGGCAGCCAATAGCGGTGGAGGAGGAACCATCCAGCAGCAACAAGGCACACCAGCAGGCACCTACACGATCGGCGTAAGCGGCACGTCGGGAGCATTACTCACCAAGCCAGCCCCGTAACACTGGTCGTGAACTAGGCAGGGCGAACAATCGAGACGGGAGGTTTTTTGTGAGCGGAACGGATGGAGCCGACGAGCGGACTTGAACCGCTGACCTGCCGATTACGAATCGGCTGCTCTACCAACTGAGCTACGTCGGCCTGCACTCGATTCTAAATGGCAGGGTGAAAACCGTAAAGCCGCGCGCGCGGAGCACCGGAAAGGCGGCCGCAAAAGCACGGGCACCGGTTTCCTTCATGTCCTTAGTGGTTAAAGTTTTTGCTCATTACCGCGGCCAAAGCTTCAAGCCGCCCGCACTTCCGACAAAGCATCGTACTCGCGCTCCGAGTCTGCCGACAGCAGTACCCACATCGTATAGACGCCGAGAGCGGTTCCGAATGGAATGTTGGTGAACAGTGAGATGAATGCCAACACCAAGGCAAGGATCCGCGCCCACTTCTCGTGCTGCAGCAATCCCCAGCCGGCGATGAACCCGATCGAAGCTTTCGCAAACAACAAGATCGCGACCACACTCAGCAGGGGCCGCAGAAACGCTGGACCGCTCGGCGCTCCCATCTCATTCACGCGTGCGAATATTGTATTGGCAATGACGTAAAGGATCACCGCTCCCACTGTGTTAAACGCCGAGAAAGCCAACCAGAATAGACCGAGCAGCCGAACGTGTCCCTTTACCCGCCCAGGCAGCGGTTGCATCACAGAAATGGGACCGACAATTTGCTTGCCGCACTTACTACAGAACGCCTGACCAGGTTGCACTACCGTGCCGCATCCATCGCAGAACATGTCTTTCGCTCCTGCCGCTCGCCACTCGCCGAATAATCATGCGAGAAGTCTTCTTCAGTAGGTACGTAAACAACACAAAAGAGTTCCGTTCATGTGCGCGCCCTGAGCAATATGTTGGCGAAACCAACGAGCCGGAAAACGAAAAGGCCACCCGGCAACAGGGTGGCCTCTTCTTTTTCAAGGGAGAATAGTTCCAACGGAGGCTTTGAAATTCCGTCAAAACTTTCTGCCGAAATCTTATGAGCCCAAAAACAGGGGTGTCAAGCGATTTTTAGGAAATAAATGTCTTTGTTTTCAATACTTTACATAACCGGTCAACACCGAGGGATACCGTGCCAAATTGAGACTAATTCGCCTCCCAAATGTCCTAAGCCGATATTTCTAAAGCCACTTACCCGGGCAAAAGGGTGTTTTAACGCACTTCCGGAGACCCCTCCGACCCATCAACCGGCTCACGCTCCACAATCACTTCGGTCAATCGCAGGGAGATGAATTCCATCTGTTCTGGACGGTCAAACACCTTGTCCGGATACATACGCTTCATCAAAATGCGGATCCCACCGAAGGCCACTCCGGCGATGATGGCGAGTCCCGCAAGAATCGCGCACAGGATCACGATATTCAGAATCAGCATGTACAAATCGCGGACTTGACGATCGCTGGTCGGAGTGTTCCACGTGACGTGCGCTTCGTAGTTCACCATGCCCAGCAGAGATTTCGCATCGCTGTCGGAAATTCCGCCAGTGGCGATCGCCACAATCGGCCCCGTGCGCTTGTCGAAGAATGTGCCCGACCCTCCGACCGTTGCGATTCCCGCCTGCGGTTGCGCGACCTGATGTGCCGCATCGATGCGCCGCAGGTGGTCGGCAGCAAGCTGCGGCGTGGGATACGAAATCAGGGTCAGCGTTGCTTCTCCGCTCGGTGTGTTGTAGCGCGCGATGGTCACTTCCGAACTCGCGCCAAAGTCCGCCAAGTCCGCCGAAACTGGCGCTCCTACTGCATTCAGCGCGGTCGGGCCCATGATGTATTTCTGCGTGTTCGCAATGTAGTCGCGATGCGGCAGGAACTGGATAAATGTTGGCAGGTTGCCGTTGTTTCCCGTTGGACGCGGCAACATTCCAGCCAACTCGCGCAATTGCTCTCCCGACATTGGCGATTCCTGGCTGAACTGCGCGTCAATCAGCACGTGCCCGCGATAAAACAGCGCCCGGTCGCCAAGTGAAGATCCCTGATCTCCGTAATCCTCTTTCGTCATGTTGCGCTGCAGGTAAAACGTATACGCGCCGAACGCTCCCGAGGCATCGGAAAATCGCGCCGCGCGGACCTTCAATGTGCGTCCGTCTTCCCGCGTGTACGTTGCGAAGGCGAAATCGCTGAATCCGTATTCTTTCAAGACCTGTGAATTGGTCGCATCCGCCGCCGCAGGATCTGCGCTTGTGTGCGGAGATCCCTGCATTTCCCACCCGCCAAATTGCCGTGGGAGTAATATCGGAGCCGCTGTGGAAGCCGCGTTTGACGCGAAAGTCACACTCGGAAATGCCGCCCAAACGGCGAGGAATGAAGCCAGAAGGTGAGCAAAACGGGGAGATCTGAAAATGCTGCGCATGGATGGAAAAGCCCTGTGTATTAGACCACAAGAAGCCCGGAAAAGTTTCCTCGCACCTCGAAGTGCTTGATTCCACAGCCATTGGGCGACCTTCACGATGGCCTATCACCTTCGTGCGTCCGGCTACCCGTCGGAGCCATTCACACTACTGCAACCTGAGAGCACACTATCTCTGGGTGACAGAATGCCATCGGGCAGTGTGCCAATGAGCCAGCGCCGCGGAAGTCGCATGAAAGCGGTGCTGCCGGTAAGAATCAAGGGCAAGGACAGCGCCGGAAAAGCTTTTGACGAACTGGCGCATACCTTGGATGTTACGGCCACTGGGGCGCGGTTGGGTTCGGTTCGACGCGAGTTGAACACGCTCGATGAGATTACGGTTTTCTACCGCCAGCGTAAGCTGCAATTTCGCGTGGTCTGGACCAAGAAAATGAAAGGCACGTCGGAATTTCAGGTCGGACTGCAGGCGGTAACGAACGACAAAGAAGCGTGGGGGATGACTCTCGAACAGCAGAACGCTCCTGAGCCACCGATGGCGAGTTCCCATGCTTCCGGCGTCGCATAATAGGGGCTCGCAGCGAAAGAGAAAGAAAAGGGGAGAGTATGGGCTACGCATTCCGCAATCTTTGGGCAGATGAACAGGGTCAGGACGTTGCAGAGTACTCCGTGATGCTAGCGGTCATCCTTGTCATCGTCGTAGGCACGGTCCGGCTGATCGGTTCCAACGCGAGCAATGTGTTCTCGCAAGTCGGCAGCGCGATCCAGTAACAGCAGAGCTTAGAAAAGTTCGTGTCGAGTATGTCCCTGGCCAGCGGCTCCTCGGGCTCGCTGGCCATTTTCATGCCGCCCGCCCAAAATCCAGTTACTCTCGTCACTTGCTCCGCTAACGCTTTTCGCTGTGCAATCTCTATATGAGCCGTATATTTGGTTTTCTCACACTGCTGATTGCATTAGGCGTCGGCCTCTACTTCTACGCGCACCAGGCGCAGAGCGCTTCTGCCGCCGCCGGCGCAAGCAATCCCAGGACCGCAGTCGACGTTGTCGGTGTACGCTCCGATCTGATGACCATTGCTCAAGCGGAACGTGGCAACTTTGCTCTTGAAGGAAAATACGCTTCGCTCGATGAACTGATCTCAAGCAGGTCCTTGAGCGTAGCTCGCCAGCGCCCTCCCTACACCTACCGCGTCGAAACCAGCGCCACCGGCTTTCGCGTCGTCGCTACGCGCGGGGAGAATATTTCCGGCACGCCCACCGAGCTGTCGGTCGACCAAAACATGGTCTTTCAGGCCTCCGAGTAGCGATTCGGAGTGCCGCCAGTCCCTCGTGCGCTAGCGTACAGTGTCACCTGTATTTATCCCCACGTTCAAAAGAGTAGGGTCAGGAAAGGACCCGCGCACTTAACCTGGTGCCGTGAAGGTCAGAGGTCTAGATCGTGGAACAAGAGACGGAAGAAGCCGAATTGTCGCGTCTCTCCCGAGAGCAAAGTAAGACTCGGCAAGATGAGGTCTTTGGAGGTTTGACCTCGGACGAAAGGGCTATGTACGACAAGAAGGAAAAGCGCCTCCACGAACTGCGGCGCCGTATATTCAAGAGAGATAGGGTACTGAGACGGAGTACCGCCGCATGAAGCCGACAGCATTTTCATTATCCTGCTGCCTCATGAGTGCGAATTAGAAATCCTTCGCCGGAGAAACTCTCCTCTAGTCAGCTTCAGCCAGCCATTTCTTTTTCTGCTGTTCGATGACCTTGTAGCAATTGCAAGCAGCCTGCTCGAGCTTCTGCCGATTCACGATCGTCACATTCCCTCGCGAGTAAAGAATCAATCCTGCTTTCTGCAAAGCGGAGGCGGCCACAGTGACACTGGCCCGGCGCGTGCCGAGCATCTGCGCCAGAAACTCCTGCGTGAGAGGAAGTTTGGCTTGTTCAATCCGGTCCTGACTCATCAAAAGCCATCTCGCCAGCCGTTCCACGACCTCGTGCAGACGATTGCACGCGGCGAGTTGCGTCGACTGCATGGCAAGAATCATGGAAAACTGCTGAAGCTGCTTTTCTAGTACGGGGCAATGCCGCATCACTTTGAGCAGCGTCGTCACGTCCACCCGATACGCCGTTCCGTCCGCCTGGGTCACCACCCTCAACCCGCTGGTCTTGAATCCGAAGATAACGGGCAG
This sequence comes from uncultured Acidobacteriota bacterium, assembly GCA_963793945.1. Lineage (GTDB taxonomy): Bacteria > Acidobacteriota > Terriglobia > Terriglobales > Acidobacteriaceae > Sulfotelmatobacter. The sequence goes on from CAWCCE010000024.1 coordinate 128,168, forward strand.
ACCAACGAAGCCCTCTTTTCCGATAAGCCCGACCTCAACGGTCTTCCCATCGGGCTGCGTCGTCAGCACCGAACCAAGCCCCCTGTTCAGGAAATATCCCCACTTGATCGTCTCACCGGACTCGTGCATCACTTGATGAAGCTTTAGCGGCAAAAATTCCAGTGCAGGAAAAAGCTGTGCACTTTCCTTAGGTGGAAGGGATCTCAGAATAAGATTTCCAATTTCTTTTCCGTTACTATCTTCGTTTTCTGACGACGGATTGATGACTCTTTGCGGACGGCTAGCGGAATGTTTGGCCAAACTTCTCCTTTACACAACGAAACCTTGTCTACTTTCGCAAGCAATCGGTGCCAGCGAAGCCCACGGCGATGCTTGAAGAGACGGTGACACGCTACACTTTTCTGTCGCCGTTGTATGTCCGCCACAGTACCGATGTGTGTTGTTCGCAGTGCCGAGACAGTTCTGGAGAACCTTGCGGAAGGATCGATAAACGTGGAAGGAAGGGCTAAATACCTTGCAGGATTACTGTCCGGCAGCCTTATCTAGTTTGCTCGCCATCTTCACGCCGCTCAGTCCATCCACGTATTTCGCGATACCGCGGTAGAGAGACTCGGCAATGCGTTGGCGGTACTCGCTGGTTTCGAGCCGGTGCTCGTCGGCTGGGTTCGATACGAAAGAGATCTCGGCGAGAATCGAAGGCATATTTGCGCCAATCAGAACGATGAACGGCGCCTTTTTCACGCCGCGGTTGCGAATTCCCGGACTCTTCGCGGCCAACCCGCTGTGCAACGACTCCTGCACATCCCCGGCAAACTCGCGTGACTCTTCGATCTTTTCCTTCAGCGCGATCTTCTTCACCAGATCCTGGAGCTCGTAGATCGACTTCTCGGAAACAGCGTTCTCGCGCGCCGCGACTTCCAGCGCTTCCGGAGAAGAAGTGAAATTCAGGTAGTAAGTCTCGACACCACGCGCCCCCGAATCGTGGCTCGAGTTCGCGTGGATGGAGATGAACAGGTCGGCCCTCTGCTGGTTCGCAATCGCGGTCCGTGTTTCCAGCGGAATGAACGTGTCGTCTTTTCTTGTATAGACGACTTCCGCTCCCAATCGCGTCTCCAGCATCTTGCCCAGACGCCGTCCGACTTCCAGGACCAGATCTTTTTCTTCCAGGCCATTCGGACCGATCGTCCCGGTGTCGTGGCCTCCATGTCCGGGATCGATCACAATCTTTCCAATCTTCAATCCCAGGGCACGTATCAGCGAACGGTCGCCGCTGGCCGTCGGCCGAGCCTCACGCGCATCCAGATCTGCTGTCTTGCGGCTCGAGGTAATCCGGGATGGAGCTTTCGCCGCAGGACGACTGGGCGCATGTGTCTCCGCAGACTGGACCGGTGTTTCATCGTCATCGTCGTTGTAGACGATCACTTTCGTCGGCGCCGGGGTTTCCCGGCTAGCATCGACTTTCTTCGGTAGATCGGGCAATCCACGCTTCGCCGCAGCGGCGCCTTTCGCCACAATCTTGGTGTCGTCTCCTACATCTTGCGTCGTAACCGGCGCTTTCCCCGCCTGAGCCTTTAACTCTTCCTTCGGCGTCGCGAGCTCCGAGGATGAATCGTCGGTGCTAGGAGTTTCCGACTCCAATTTCGATCCCGCTTTCGGCGGAGCTTCCACGTCGCTCGCAGCGACTTCTTCCCTGGTCGGCTTCGGACGCGTGCCTTTCGCGTTATTCTTCCCGTGGATATCGATAATCAGCCGGTAAGGATTCGGCAGCAGAAACGCGTCGTAGTCCGACAGATCGTCAACTTCCAGCACCACCCGCGTCCGTCCCGGTTGAAATTGCGCGACCCGAATCTTCTTCAGGAACCCATCGTCGACATCGAAGCTCTTGCCCACCAGCGTAGACGCCAGCTTTGTGTCCCGCAGATCAAAGAAGATGCGGTCGGGATTGGGCAGCCGCTGCGAACCAAACTTGATCTCGCTCTCCAGGTCAATCGCCACGCGTGTGTAATCCGGCGTCGACCAGTGCCGGATCGCTGTGACTCGCGGCAGGTGTCCGGATTGGCGTTCGCTCGTCGCAGCAGCCGATGCGTCCGCGCGACTATCCGCATCCTTTCCTACCGGATCCTTCGACGCCACATCCTTAGTAGCAGGCGCTGGAGCAGTAACCGCTGTGCTGGCTCCTGCATCCGCCGTACTCTTGGATTTCTCGGGGCTCTTCGTCGCGATCTGTTTGCCGGGCTTCTTTTTGGACTCGGCCTGCTTCTCGTCCTCGTCGCGTTGCAACTCTGCAATCGCTTGCTGCGCATCGGGCACCAAACGGTTATGCGGATACCTCAACAGGAACTCGTCAAACACCGCCCGAGCCTGCTCAGGATCATTCAAATCGTCTTTATAGATTTCTCCGATGGTAAAGAGCGCGTCGCAGCGATACTTGCTGCCGGGATATTCCTTGCGCAGAAACCTGTACTGCGCGATCGCCTCTTTCAGGATCTTGTCATCATCGAAGCGCCGCCCCATCTCGACCAGCGTCTCGGCAACCGCAACTACGCTGGGATCGGCCTTGGTCGACGTGGGTGCGCCGTAGTAGACATTTCGATACGCATTAATAACGCGCTGGTAGTCGTGGCGGCTGCGCTCTGTGGTCGGACGCCCGTTCAGCGCTTCCCGCATCCGGTCGGCGGCGGTATAGCGGTCCTTGGCCCACGCTTCTCCGTGACGCGCGCGGGCGTACGCCGGCACTCCAGGAAGCGCCGCCAACAGCAGCACCGCTCCCCAGCCCAACCTACGCTGGCTGAATTTCATTTTCAAAGTCGCCGGTCCGTAACTGTCAAGATCCGTCGTTGCAGTTGAACTGCCTGGGTACCTGAGAGATTTCAAATGTTACTTCGTGCTACCTGACTCGGGTGCCCCATTTCCGGCCGACTTTGCCGGAAGTGGGGATTTTGATTTCCCCCGCTTCTAGAACAGATGCCGCCAACCTAGTCCGTGTTGCTGATGTAAAGCACGCCTCTCGCATCCCGTTGAACGTGCACGGGATCGTGCGACGCCGTCGCGGGCGCAAGATCCGATCCCCCGTAATAGAGGTTCGTAATCCTTCGCACATATTTCTGCGTTTCCGCGTAGTGCGGAACGCCGGCACTCCGCGCCACCGCGCCCGAACCGGCGTTATATGCCGCCAGGGTCAGTTTTACGTCGCCGTTGTAGTTCTCCAGAAGCTGCTTCAGATGCCGGACGCCGGCATCCACGTTCTGGTCAGGATCGAACGGATTCTTCACGTTCAACGATCGCGCCGTCGAGGGCATCAACTGCATCAGCCCCATCGCGCCCTTGCGTGAAACGGCGTTCGAATTGAAGTTGGACTCCACTTTCACGACCGCCCGCACCAGGTTCGGATCCACATTATGGCGCGCCGCCGCCATCACGATCGAGGCGTCGATCTCATCCTGCGTCGCCTGATGTCCGCGGGCATTCGCGGCCAGAATCTTTGCATTCGCCGACTGCTCCGAATCATGCCCAAAATACTGGCTGATCTCTGCCGCCGCCGATCGTGCGGCCTGCATCGAGGCCGTATTCACCGAAGGCACCGGCTTCCAGCGATTCTCTTTCGTACTCCAATACACCAAGCCCGAACGCTTCGGCTGCGCGGCTTGCGACTGCCGACCGCGCATCGGCGAATCTTCCTCGTTTACATAAATCTTGCGGCCGTTCTCGTCGGAGGTGGTGATTCCCTGCGTGCGGCCGTCGCCTTCGGCAGCCCACACTGCTGGCGTCATGAGTGAAAAGGAGGTCGTGATTGCCGTCGTGGCCGTCAGCATCAATGCGAGTTGCAGGCGCTTTCGCATATCCGGGTAGTCCTCGTTAACCAAAACCCTCACTAGGAAGGCGTTAGACAGACTGAGCCCTTCCTGCCTCTACCCGGAACCTGACGGAGAACCTCAACCAGAGTAGGTCGATTATAGGCGGGGGTCCGGGACGCGGCAATCTCTCCGAAGGGTGTAGAACCAGCGGAGTAATTTTCCGCAAGCAATTGAATTCATTCCCATTAGATCATTCCAAGTTTCGCAGCAGAAATGTCGGAGGTAACCAAAGAAGTGGTTACCGAATATCCGCGGAGAAAGCCCCGAAGGGGCGGCATTCATAGCAAAGGAGGCAGGTCCTGGGTCGATGCAGAAACGGAAAGAGTTCCTAGGAACGGCACCCAAGGAGCTAGAACGCGCATCGCAAAACCTGACCCCTGACCCCAGACCCCTGACCCGACCCTACATCACTCCTCACTATTCACTGCTCCCGTCACTTCTCTAACGCCGTGGCAAACGCATCCAGTGACAAGGAACGCAAGAGATTCCGCCTCATCCCGCGCTCAACTTCAGCCAGCCTGTCCGACGCCGCCGTGATCCATGCAAAATCCGCCGACTCCGCTAATCGCTTCAACTCCGTCGCAATATCCGTATTCCGGATCAACTCCGGCGCCCCCGACTCAATAAACACCAAATCCCGCAACAGCGAATAAAGCGTCCGAATCAGCGCCTCAGTCTTTGCCCGCCCCTCCGCACCCGGACGGTACGACTCTGTAACTTTGAACAGTTCGCTGTGCTCCCCGCCCCGCAATGCCGAATTCAGGATTGCAATCGCATGATCCCGCGCCGCGATGTAAGCCTCCAGATCGAACCCGCGCGCCCGGCCCACCGCGCCCTCGCTCAATCGCGCCACCAGCGCCTGATGCGCCGCCTTCCACTCCGGATGATGCTTCGCCAAGTCTTTCTCGATCTCGTCAGCGGCCAGAGCGCCCAACGTAAACACCATCGACCGTGACCGGATCGTCGCCAGCAGTTCTCCCGGATTCTCTGTCAGCAGAAAAATCGTCGCGAACTCCGGAGGCTCCTCCAGCACTTTCAGCAGCGAATTCGCCGCCTCTTTCATAAACGCCGAGTCGGTAAAGATGTAAACCCGTTCCCTGCCCTCGCCCGGACGGTAATAAATGGTCTCAATCACTCGTCGCACCTGGTCCACCTTAATCATCATCTGCGGAGGATCCGGCGGAATCACCAGCACGTCGGGATGCGTCTGCACAAACAACCGCGTCTCTTTCTTGTCGGTCTCGCGCAAATTCTCTCGCGCCTCCACGGCCTCGGCAAAACGCGCATCAAGATCCGCAGCCTGCGCAATGCGAGTACAGTTGGCGCAAGTCCCGCAAAAATCCGGCAGCCCGTCGGTCGTAGTCGGATTCAGGCAATTGAGCGCCTGCGCCAGCATGAGGGCGAGCGTGTACTTCCCCGATCCTTGCCCTCCGGCCAACACGACAGCATGAGGAAAATGATCGCGCGCCAGCATGTCCCGAAGCCGGTGAACAACTTCCGAATTTCCGTGAAAATCAGAAAACATCTTTAACCCCTGTCATCCCGAACTATGTTTGGCGAACGAATGCCACCACTACTCTGTCATCCTGAGCGAAGCGGTGGACGAAGGACCCCATTCAACCGTATGCCGCCTGAGGCTTCTCAAGGAGTTCTAACCACCGCCAGACTTTCGAGGAAAGAATATCCAGCCAAGCTGTGATCTCCCGTCCCTCTGTGCCCCCTGTGGTGAAAGGTTTTTTAGAAGCTAACGGTGCCCAAAGACCATCAGCAGAAAGATAGCTCCTCCAAGCCCCACCGGAACTCCAACTCCAAACGCCGCAGCCCTCCCGCCAGAAACCCACCGCTCCCGAACCGCCCGCCAAGCCAGATAACTCATCACGGGCAGATTCACCAAAACCGCAGTCACCACTCCAGGCGTGTAGCTTCGAAACAGCAACGCAGCCGGCATATGAGGAACGAACACATTCACCAGCATCGCCACAATACCGCCAAACAGCAGATAAGCCCAGACACTGCGTGGCCCCTCTCGTTCGCTGAGATAAGTCACAGCAAACGCCGCAATCACAAGCGCGATCAGCGCGACCCTAACCAGCAATGCACCCGGAGGATGCATCGGCAACTGGCCTGCATGTCGCGACGCCCAACCCTGCATCCAAACCGCTTCTTCTCCGTTATGTATCGTGACGGCAATCGGAAACAGCCATTGCAGTTTCTTGAAATGCATCACGAGAGCTACCGCACGACCGACCAGCGCAGCGGAGTTCCACCTCCGCCGTTCCCTCGCATCTCCAGTTCGTCTTTGTCCAGTCGAAGCTCAACTTTCTTCCCGTTGACCTCGACTCGTGAAAATCTCTTCGCGTCCTCGGCCGAGATCTTGAAACGAACGCTATAGGCATCTCGCTTAGACGGCTCGTACCATCCTTCATATCCCCGTTCGGATTTAACAACTCCCAACAAAGCAGATTCAAAACGGAAAGAAGCGAGCGGAATCTTGGGTGCCAGCACAATGCCCGATTCGATGAACTCCAGCCCCATCAGCTTCGACAGCGCATACAGCGGACACGCATGCGTATGCATATTGAGAACCGGAAAATCCGTCCACCCAAAAGGTTTGCCGCCGGTCGTGGCTCCTGGATGCGCGCTCAGTGCGGAATTCAGCACATCCGGCCCGCTCCAGGTGCCATACCAAATCTCGGGATACACCTCCGCATGACGCGCCAACGAATTTTTCTTCCACTCGTCCCACGCCATCGCACCATCGACCCCGGCCAGCGCCCAAATCAGAGTTTGATTCAGCGAAGGCCAGACGCCGCCGTTGACCTGCGTTCCCCGATCAGAATGCCAAGCTCCACGCTGCGTCTGATCCGGACCTGCGGTCAGCTGAATCGCTCCAATCGGAGATACTTGCCGCAACTCCCGATCGATGCTTTTCACCAGAGTTTGCGTCTGCTCCTCACTCGGGATTCCCGAGATCAGCGTCCATGGTTGCGGCTCGATCCACATGCACTTCTCACCCAGCCACCCGTTGGCCGGCCCCATCCACGCGCGGCGAAACCATTTCCCGGTCCACTGCGCCCGCACCGCCTTTCGATGTTCTTCCGCCTTCTGACGGATCGGTGCCGTAACGTCATCCTTCTCACCCGAATACGTCAGCATGCGCGCGTAGTAGTCAAAAACGTAGGCCGCCATCGCGGAGTTCAGCACGCTCTCGCCTTTCTCCACGACTTCCTTTGACTCGGCTTGCGTCGTCCAGGCATTGACCAGCGCGTCATTCCAGTCGTCCTGCAGCATCCGCATCAGGCCATGTTCGCCCGTCCGGACATCGTCGATCAGATGCCGGTAGCAACGTGCCAGCAAATTCCGCACGGACTCGCGCCCCGCATTCTTTCCGTACACCGTGACCACATCCGAGTCCAGAAACGCCGCATCGCGTGTCGCCAGCACGTACTCGCTGACAGCCCATATCAGCCACATCGGCATGTCGCTCGAATTGTCGCTGGTCGTCGGCATCGGCAACCCGTGGCCCACAATGCCGTAAGGAATCGATCCATCGGACCGCACTTCACTGAGCGTGTAGCGGAGAACTTGCCTCACAAGGTCGGGATCGCTGAACAGAAATGGCAACGCATGCTGTAGCGGATCGCGTGCCGCCCCCTGAAATCCCATCACATACTGATAAATGCTCGCCTGCGAAACAATATGCTGCTTGAAGAAATCGTCGTAGGTGAAACCGCTTCGCAGGCAGTAGTGATTCCACGTAACTTCGCGCTCGACCCACGGCTCTTCCGGCGTGCTGAATCGCAGCCCGCGTCGTTTCCATTCTTCGCTGGATTTCCGCAGCGCACTCGACGCACCCTGGCGATGTTTGACGATCAGGGAATCTACATCCGTGCCCGGCGCGACATATCCATATAGAAAAGTCAGCATCCGGCTTTCTCCAGGCTTCAGTGAAAACTTCCGTTCCAGCAGCAGCGCACTTTCTGGTCCGGTTTGCCCGAGGTCCCCATCTAACTCCCGCGCAAGCCCTGTCGGATGTTCGACGCCGCCAGATCCAAAAAACGCTTTACCGTTCGTAGTCATCGCGCTCGCGGGAGCATCGAGCGATACCAGAAACGTGGGCGGAGGATTAAGGTCATCGAATCCGGCATCCTTTGCACCATCCGGGTCGGGCACGGTGACAAAGACATTCGGACTTTTGGCGAAACTAGCTAGCGTGCCTTGAAACGAACGCTCCTCAGCCGGATCGCGTCCCAGAAATTCTTTACTCTCGAGCAGCCCCGAACCCTCGGCCGCCGAGCGAACGTGATGCTTGAAGCGCGTCCCAAAATCCCTTCGCGACTCGTGCAATCCCTTGCCCGCGAACATATCGAAAAATGCCCGGAACGAAAACTGATAAACCTGGCATCCCCAGTATTCGACCCACCTCAGCTTCGCTTCCGCCGCGCCGCGATTAGTGACCGTGACCTGCGAGATCAGCACAGGATCATCCCCGAACGGCGCAAAAATCGTCTGATCCACGGCGTACCCATGCCCAGAAACCTTTTTTCTGAAATATCCGATCCCAAACACGCGCTCAAAGCTGTCCGCATTCCCCGGATAAAACGTGCTCAGCGTCTTCGTTCCGTCGGTCAGGTATCCAAACCCTCCGCCGAAATAGCCGCGCTCCGGTGCATAGTCGTTGAGAAACTTCGGAGCACCTTCATCTTGACGCACGCGAACATGTCCGTAGTTTGAGGCAATTGCCACAATTCGATCGTTGCCCACCTGATGAATATGTTCAGTCGCGCTCAGAATTCCCGGATTTACTTCAGTCACAGCCTTCGGATCTTTGAGCTGATCGCAGGTGTAGTGAAATGCGGGCAGCCCAAACTCATCCTGAATCCATTCGCCAAAATATCCCGACCCATAAGCCTTCGTGGCATTTGAAGCCGCTGCCGCCCGACCAAAATTCCGCGACACATTCCCCGCCGCCCCAGACGCGGCTTTTGCCGCCGCAACCGTCAGTGCCGCAGTCTCCAGAAATTTTCGACGGCTAACGGACATTCTGGCCTCGCCGGGCAGCGTTCATCAGCCCCGTCTTATGCGCAACAATCTCGACGATCTTGGCATGCGTCTGCGCTGGAGTTCCGCGCGCATCGATGGTCACAACTCGCCCCGGCTCGCGCTTTGCAATCGCGACGTACCCTTCATGCACGCGAATAAAGAACGATCGTTTCTCCCGCTCAAACCGGTTCTCGTCATGCCCGCGTGCCGCACTCTTCGAATCCCTCTCATTCCGCCGCCGCGCCCGGCTCACGCTCGCATGCGGATCGGAATCCAGCAGCAGCGTCAAATCCGGCTGCAAATTCCCGCACAACACCCGATGCAACTCCCGCACCGCATCGCTTCCCAGCCGCCGGCCACTTCCCTGATAAGCCTCCGTCGAGTCGGTGAACCGGTCGCACAGCACGATCGCGCCCGCCGCCATGCCCGGTTCGATCACTTCCGCGATATGCTGCGCCCGCGAGGCGAACATCAACGCCATCTCCGCCAGCGGATCGAGCCCCGCTGTCCCCGAATCGAGCAGCACTCTCCGAATCTTCTCCCCTGTCGCCGTCCCGCCAGGCTCGCGAGTCTCGACAACGGCATATCCCGCCTCGCGCAGCGCGGCCGCCAACTTCCGCATCTGCGTGCTCTTGCCTGTTCCGTCGAGCCCTTCGAATGTGATGAACTTCCCGCGCCGTGACATCAGCGGAATGATATCAGCGCCGCTCCCCCCTTCGTGACTCTTCGCGTCCTTCGTGGTAAATGGTTTTCCGATCCAACCATTGCGGCTCGCTCCCTCCCTGTACGCTGCCACTATCCCGCTGCTATAGTTTTTGTACCGACTTCAAGTGTGGGATAGTTTTTTTCGCCGACGACTGAGGGGGAAAATGAAAGTCTCGAAAGTCCTGGGAATTCTCTGTGTCGCACTCTATTCAATTTCCAGTTGGTGCGCGAACGCGCCGACCGTCACCATCTCGGTGGACGCCACCCACGCCCCCCGCAAAATCTTCCACGCCTCGCTGAAGATTCCCGCTGCCGCCGGCGACCTCACTCTCTACTATCCCAAATGGATCCCCGGCGAACACGCCCCTGACGGCCCCGTTACCGACCTCGCTGGCCTCTTCTTCAAAGCCAACGGCAAGACTCTGAAATGGCGTCGCGACACTCTCGACGGATTCACGATCCATGTTGAAGTTCCCTCCGGCGTCAACGAGGTCGACGCCGAACTCGACTTCCTCTCCCCTGCCACTTTCGAAGGCGGCTTCTCCGCCGGCTCTTCCGCCACCGACAAGCTCGCCATCATCAGCTGGAATCAGGTTCTGCTCTATCCCAAGGGCTATAAGTCCGACGACATCAACTATGTCGCCAGCCTGAAAATTCCCGACGGATGGAAATTTGGAACGCCGCTTCCCATCGCGAGCCAGAGCGGCGACGAGATTCACTTCGCTCCCGCTTCCCTGACCACCCTCGTCGATTCACCCGTCATCGCCGGAGAATTTCTGAAAGTCGTCCCGCTCGCACAGGATCCTCCCACCGAGATGGACATCGCCGCCGACAGCGCGGCCGCCCTCGATGCCCCGCAGGAAGCATGGGATCACTATAGGAATCTCGTTGACCAGGCGCAGAAGCTTTTCGGCGCGCATCACTACCGCGACTACCACTTTCTCTACACGCTCAGCGACCACGTCGCCCACTTCGGACTCGAGCACCACGAATCCGACGACAGCCGCGTCGATGAGCGCGCCCTCGTCGACGATACCGCCCGCAAAATGTCAGCAAGCTTGCTGCCTCACGAGTACGTCCACTCCTGGAACGGAAAATACCGTCGCCCCGCCGATCTGGCCACGCCCGACTATGAGCAGCCCATGCAAGACGATCTGCTCTGGGTCTATGAGGGACTCACAAATTACCTCGGCTTCGTGCTCACCGCCCGCAGCGGCCTGCTCACCAACGATCAGGATCGCGACGACCTCGCCCTCACCGCCGCCCGCCTCGATCACCTGCCCGGTCGCACCTGGCGCAATCTGCAAGACACAGCCGACGCCGCTCCGCAACTTTACTTCGCTCCGCAGGCCTGGTACTCCTGGCGCCGCGGCACTGACTTTTACGATGAAGACACGCTCAACTGGCTCTGGGTCGATGTCATCATCCGCCAGCAGAGCAAGGGAACGAAATCGATCGACGATTTCTGCCATCTTTTTCACGGCCCGCCCAGCACCGGCCCCGCGCTCAAGACTTACACCTTCGACGATGTCGTCAACGCGCTGAATCAAGTCGTCGCCTATGACTGGCGCGGCTTCTGGACCGAGCGTCTCACCAACCACGGTCCCGGCGCCCCGCTCGGCGGCATCGAGGGCAGCGGATGGAAGCTCACCTACGACGAGACTCCATCAGAAATGCTGAGCAACGCGGCAGGCATGTATCACATTGTTCCCGCCGGAGCCGCGCTTGGCCTCGACCTCCGCGATGACGGCGGCGTCACCGACACCATCGAAGGCGAGATCTCTGCCAAGGCCGGCATCGGCCCCGGCATGCGAGTCGTTGCCGTCAACGGCCGTAAGTTCTCGCCGGAGATTCTTCGCGATGCGATCAAGTCCGCAAAAACTGGCTCGGCGCCGATCGAACTCCTCGTAGAAAACGCCGACTATTACAAGACCTACAAACTCGACTACCACGGAGGCGAAATGTACCCGCACTTAGTCCGCGACGCCTCCAAACCCGATCTGCTAACCGAAATTCTGAAAGCCAAGTAAGCAATGTCCGCAAACCGCACCCGAAGCGGCGCATGTCATCCTGAGGAGGGCGCAAGCCCTCCGAAGGACCCTACGACATCATCCGCACCGATGCAGTAGACGGGATCTCCTCCCAGCACGCAGCGTGCTCACTCCCATCCACATCATCAAAGCTTGCCGCCGACGTAAGGTCCCTCACGCCGGCTTCGCCGCCGCTCAGGATGACAACGCTCCAGTGAAGTCCCGATACGGAACCCTCTCCTTGAATACGTGACATCTGTCACTGACGTGAGTTAGGCCGAAGCGGCAATCTCCGCACATGCCCAAGATCTACTACGTTTACATCCTCGCCAGTCAGCGACGCGTCCTGCATATCGGAATGACCAGCAATATCGAACACCGCATCTTCCAGCACAAGACGCACGTCTTCGATGGATTCACAGCCCAATGCAACGTAACAACGCTTGTTTATTTCGAACCGTATGGCTCACCATTGACCGCAATCCGGCGAGAAAAAGAATTGAAAGCCTGGCGCAGGGAAGAAAAGTTAAAGTTGATCGAATCGACCAATCCGAAATGGAAAGACCTGAGCTACGGATGGTATCAACGCCACCGCTACCAACCCGATGCTGCGAATTCGATTGCTTATCTACACGCAATGTCATCCTGAGGAGGGCGCAAGCCCTCCGAAGGACCCTACGACGTCATCCGCACCGATGCAGTCGGCGGGATCCCCGCGTAAGCATGCGGCGAAATGCTCCGGCACCCGCTCCAAACCTGCTATACCCCTCCAACCCCTGCTAGCATGTTTGCGGCTCACATCGAACATCTATGATCTCCAAATACGCCGCCCTCCTCACGCTCACCGCACTGTTTTGCACGATCGCCCCAGCTCAATCCATCCTCGGTTTCACCCCCACATCCTCCATCCACGAATCCGTAGTCGAGAACAAGTTCAAATCCATCCCCACTCCCGACGAAGAACGCCGCCAGCATCGCATCTTCACCCAGGAACCCCACATCGCCGGATCGAAACGCAACAACGAACTCGCCGAATACATTCGAGACGAATGGAAAAGGCAGGGCCTCGAAGACGTCGTCATCCGCCGCTACGACGTCTACGGAACTAATCCCAAAAGCGCGTCGCTCGAAATGATCGCGCCCACGCACTACACCGCGCTCTTGCGCGAAACTCCCATCCCCGGCGACAACGACTCCAAGAATCCCGCCATCAGCGGCGCCTGGCTCGGCATGTCCATCTCCGGAGAAGTTACCGCCCCCGTCGTCTACGCCCACAGCGGCAATCCCGAGGACTACGATCTCCTCCGCAAGAACGGCATCAGCGTGAAAGGCAAGATCGTCCTCGTCCGTTACTCCAATCCCTACAGCTATCGCGGATTCAAAGCGCTCACCGCGCAACGCGAAGGCGCGGCCGCAATTCTCATCTACAGCGATCCCCTCGAAGACGGATACAAAAAAGGCAAGGTCGATCCCGACGGACCGTGGGGCTCCGAATATAAAATTCAGCGCGGCGCCATCACCTACGACTTCATAGTCCCCGGCGATCCGCTCACGCCCGGATGGGCCTCCGTTCCCGGCGCCAAACGCATTCCCATCGAGCAGGCGATATCCGCTCCGAAAATTATGGCGCTGCCGCTCTCGTGGCACGACGCCAGGCCTCTTCTGGAGAACATGGACGGCCCCGTCGCTCCGGAAAACTGGCAAGGCGGATTGCCTTTCCAATACCACCTCGGCGGCGACCGCGTGAAAGCTCATCTCAAAATCGAGATGGACAACGGCACTCAACCTTATTACGTCGTCGAAGGCCGCATCCGCGGCGCAGAACTTCCCGACGAATGGGTTGTCCTCGGCAATCACCGCGACGCTTGGGTTTTCGGCGGCGTCGATCCTTCTAGCGGCACCGCCAGCATGATGGAGCTCACGCGCGCCCTCGGCCAACTGAAGCAGCAAGGCATGCGCCCGCGTCGAACCATCGTCATCTGCAGTTGGGACGGCGAAGAAGTTGGACTCACCGGTTCCACCGAGTGGGGCGAACAGTTCGCCGACGAGCTCCGCGCCAAAGCCGTCGCCTATATTAATGTCGACGAGGCCACTTCCGGCCCCAACTTTCACGGGCAAGCAGTCGCCTCGCTCGCGCCCATGCTCGTCGAGACGACCCGCTCCTTGCAGGATCCTTCCGGCAAAACTCTTTACGATGCGTGGAAAGAAACCGTCGCCCGCGAGAAAGCGGAAGGTAATCAGTCCAGTCAGTTCAGCTCCTCCGGAATCATCGACGACAGCCTCGCCGACACCCGCATCGGCAGCGGCAGCGACCACACTGTTTTCCTGAACTTCATCGGTGTCCCGGTCCTCGGCCTCGGCTTCGAAGGTGACTACGGCGTCTATCACTCCGGCTACGACGACTTCTTCTGGATGAACCACTTCGGCGATCCCGGATATCGCTATCACACACTGATGTCGCAACTCTGGGGGGTCACGACACTCCGCCTCGCCAACGCCGATCTTCTCCCCTTCGACTTCGCCACCTATGCCGGCAACATCCGCCAGTTCGTAAAGGAACTCGCAAGCAAGAACAAGTCTGTCATCCTGAGCGACGGCAAAGCCGCCGCGAAGGACCATACGCGAGCCGACACTACCAGCGGCCAGTCAGGGAATTTCCACGAAACCGCGTGGATCGTCCAGCCTTCACAGCCTGTGTGGGAACAGCCGCCCTCGGCTGTCCGGTCGAGCGAAGCTCGACCATCACAGCAGTCCTCTGTCATCCTGAGCGGAGTGGCAGCGCAGCGAATCGGAGCTGACGCGGAGTCGAAGGATCCCATGCAAGCCGGCGCTACCACCGGCCCAGCAGGGAGTTCCCTATACAGCTTCGTATCGGACTCCAACGAAAACCACCGGCTCGATCTTGGCGAAGTCGGCAAAGCAATCGACGCCTTCGAACTCGCAGGAAAAAAGCTGAACGCCTCCCTCTCCCGCAAACTCGCCTCAGGCCAACTCGATCCTCAACAAGCAGCAACCCTTAACCATGGCATGATGCAACTCGAGCGCAACTGGCTCAACCCCGACGGCATCCCCGGACGCCCCTGGTTCAAGCACATCCTCTACGGAGCAAGATTTACCTACGCGCATCTAGAATTGCCGGGATTAACCGAGGCCGTAGAAAAACAGGACTGGCCCACCGCGAAGCAGCAAGCGGAAATCCTGCGGCGCGCCCTGCAGAACAACAGCCAACTGCTCAACGATCTGAACGCCGATCTACAGAAGCATTAGCAAGTCGTCGGCCCTGTCGCCGAAAAAATGAGGTGCGTGTTCTTATTCACTGTTACCCCAAACTACGCAATACTAGTAGCCAACCGTTGGGATCGCGGCTCAAAAGTGCAAACTCGACGTAGGCTGGCGATCCTGTGCTGCCTTTTGGCAGGAGGAGGCGTATGACGACACTCGTCCCATGGCTCCAGGACGCGCTGCGCGATTTTCGTTTCGCGTTCCGGTCACTTGCAAAGAATCCCGGTTTCACGGCGATTGCGGTGATCATCATGGCCATCGGAATTGGCGCAAACACGGCGGTCTTTTCGGTAATCAACTCCGTTTTGCTTAAGCCGCTCACCTACCCAGAACCGCAATCCCTCGTGCAGTTGATGAATACTGGTGCGGAAGGGTCGTTCTCCGGTGCCAGTGTCCCAAAGTTCAACATTTGGCATCAGCAGTCCGGCATCTTCCAATACGTGGCCGCGTACGACACGGGAGGTGCCGGACTGAATCTCACGGGCGGTGACACTCCCGAGCAAGTGCACTGCGTGCATGTGAGCGCTGATTATTTTCGGATGTTGGGTGCGCCGATTGCCGCTGGGCGCACTTTCACTCCCACTGAGGACAGCCCCCACGGCGGCAACGTGATTGTGCTGTCATACGGGTTCTGGCAGCGCCGGTTTGGTGGCAATCCTGATACGGTCGGCACCAATATTCAAATTGACGGCCAGCCGTATGAAGTTGTGGGCATAATCGGACGCGGCTTCGTCACGGAAAACATCGCAGATCTCTGGCTTCCCTTTCAGCTTGATCTGAGTTCGCAGGATATGGCGGAATATTTCTCCGTCGCCGCGCGTTTGAAGTCCGGCATCACTCTCCAAGAGGCCGATGCTCAGTTAAAACTCGCCGAAGATCAGTTCCGGAGCGCTTATCCGGGGCGCCTCGGCCTGCAAACCGGATTCGGCGTAGTGCCCCTGCAGGAAAGCATTGTTGGCGACACGCGGTTGTCCCTACTCGTTCTATTCGGAGCGGTTGGCTTTGTATTGCTCATAGCATGCGCCAACGTGGCGAATCTTCTGCTGATTCGCGCGGCTGCCAGAAAACGTGAACTCGCGACGCGCTCGGCCCTGGGCGCCGGCCGCTGGCACATCATCAGGCAATTGCTTGCGGAAAGCCTTGTCATCGCAGTCGCCGGTGGGGCACTCGGGCTAGGACTCGGCTTCGCCGGCGTTCGCCTGCTGCTAGCCATCAATCCCGGAGGCATTCCACGCATCGGGGACGACGGCTCGGGCGTCACCGTCGATCTGAACGTTCTCCTGTTCACGCTCGTCATCTCAGTGCTTACAGGAATTCTGTTTGGCTTGGTGCCCGCGATCACATCCTCGCGCAGCAACCTCGCAGCGACGCTCAACGAAAGTAGCAAACGCTCGGGAGTCGGGTTCCGCAGTGGGAAGGTTCGGTCGATCCTCGTCGTCAGTGAGATCGCGTTGGCTCTCGTGCTCGTGATTGGCGCAACTCTACTGATCCGTACCTTCATGAAGTTGCAGGCGGTCGACCCCGGCATTGACACCCACAACGTACTCACCATGGCCATGTCGATCAGTGGAGAGCGTTTCCAAAGTACCGCAGGCGTGGCGCAGGTCGTTCATGATGGTACGGAACGCCTCAATGCGGTCCCGGGCGTCATCACTGCCGCGGCGGCTTGCTGTTTGCCTATGCAGGGCGGATTTGGCCTCCCATTCGACATTGTGGGCCGTCCCAAGGGCGAGAGTCCTACAACCGGCGGCGCCGCCTATTTTAATGTCTCGTGGAGCTATTTTGATGTTTTCAAAGCGTCCATCGTGCGTGGCCGCAACTTCACCGAGCACGACAATGGATCTGCTCCGGGAGTGGTGATTATCAACCAGGCGATGGCCAAACAATTCTGGCCCAACGGCGACCCGCTGATTGACAGGCTTTTAGTCGGCGCCGGCATGGGCACGGTCTTTGCCGAGCCGCCCCGTCAAATCATCGGCGTTGTCGGAGACATACATGACGACGGCCTGAACCAGGATCCCCAACCGACGATGTACACCCCCATCGCGCAGATGCCTGACAAAGTAACCGCGCTCAACTCACGTATCGTGCCCCTCTGGTGGATCGTCCGCACGCAGCCTGAGCCGCACACGCTGGTGAACCCGGTCACCGTCGCACTGCGCGAGGCCAGTGGGGGGCTTCCCGTTGCGCACGTCCGCAGCATGGATGAAATCGTGATTCACAGCACCTCACGACAGCGCTTCAACATGATACTGCTTACCATCTTTGGTTCGTCCGCGCTGCTTATGGCTGCGATCGGCATCTATGGCCTGATGGCTTACTCGGTGCGGCAAAGGACACAGGAACTCGGTATTCGTATGGCCCTCGGCGCGTCGGCGTCGAACATTCGCAATATGGTGGTCCGTCAAGGAATGGTCCTGGCATTGATCGGGGTGGTTGTCGGCATCGGCGGGGCTTTGTGGCTCACGCGCTTCCTCGCCAGTTTCTTGTTCGGGGTCAAAGCCTGGGACCTCGCCGCTTTCATCCTGACGCCAGTCCTGCTGATGGCTGTCGCCCTTTTGTCCGTCTGGATCCCTGCTCGCTCCGCGACCCGCGTCGATCCCATGACCGCGCTGCGTTTTGAATGACGCAATGAACGCCGTGTGCCCATCTCCCGCGTTCTTTGCCGGAAGGTGGCTTTCCCTTTACACGCCGGCCGTTTTCCTCTCCCGCTCCATCACCTTCCGCAGCGCGAGGTTGATCCGCGTCTGATATCGCTTCCCGCCCTTCTTGAACCATGCCAACACGTCGGCATCAAGTCGCAACGTCACCGGCTTCTTTAGCGGACGGTAATATTCCAGGATTCGATCGACGGTTTCGTTCGCGTCGCCGGCGGACGCCATCAGAGTGATGGTACGCGGCTTCTTTCTCCGTGCACCGGCCTTGCCTCTTGACCCACCCTTCACCGCCGGATACGCCCTTCTACGTTTTTTTGTATCTCGTTGCTTGCTGGCCATTTATCTCATTTTGTACGTACAAGATTGTACTTTGGAATGTTCCTGCGGGAACACTATGTAAACCCCGATGTTCCTTATCCGGCGAGGTCCGCAGCCAAAGCTTGCCCCTGTTCTTCGTCTTCCTGCATGAAAGCAAACGCCTCCTGCGGCACTGGATTCTGCCAGACCGGCGCAAACGACTGCCGGTGCAGCGGTGTGGGCCCAAACTCTCGCAGCGCGGCCAGGTGTCTCGGCGTGCTGTATCCCTTATGCGAGGCCAGTCCATACGCGGGAAAAACCGCGTCCCACTCGCACATCATGCGGTCGCGCTCTACCTTCGCCAGAATCGACGCGGCCGCAATCGACGCCGAAAGCGCGTCGCCATGAATGATCGCCTTCTGCGGCAGCTCGCAATCAATCTTCATCGCGTCGATGAGCAAGTGATCAGCGCCTGGTGCAAGTCCGAGCACCGCCTCGCGCATCGCCGCTCGTGACGCATGATAGATGTTGATCTGATCGATTCGCGCCGCGTCCACTGCAGCTACAGCCCACGCGATCGCGTGCTCGCGAATGCGTTCCGCCAGCACTTCGCGCCGTTCCGCTGGCAGGAGCTTGGAATCGCGCAGCCCGCGCAACCGGTACGCCGGATCAAGAATCACAGCCGCAGCTACCACGCATCCGAACAACGACCCGCGTCCCACTTCGTCCACGCCTGCCACGCGCACCGCGCCCGACTCCCAGGCCTTTTTTTCGAAACGCAACGTGCAGCGCAGCTTCTTCAGCAAGCGCAACTTGGCCGCGGATGCTGACAGTGGACGTACCGGCGGTGCTTTAAGCGAAGACTTCATCTCGAACGCAAGGAGTATTCTCATCTTCACCGACTCAGACAAATCCTGCAAGCAGAGATTCACGTTGCATCTGTTGAAAACTGTCCAAGCTTTGTCATTCCGAGCAAGGCGGAACCCATCAGGCTCTTGTCATTCCGAGCGAAGCGAGGAATCTGCTTTCTGCCGCTGCCACCTCACCCTCCACATCAGTAATGCCACTTAGTAACCATTACTTCGATTACGAGCGTACATTGCCCATCCGGACATGTACTGGTAACTTGGGCTCGTAAGCACGAGGCAGCTTTGGAGATCAAATTCAAAACGTCGCGGGAAGAGGGCTTGCTCACAAGCAAGCTCGTCCACCTCGCCCTTCCGGTACGCTGGAGCCTGGTCGGAGAAGATGGCCGCGGCCCCGCCGAGATGGCGTGCACGTACGACATTCACCCGCACGGTGCGAGGCTACTCAGCTCAAGCGGCGTGAACATCGGCGACCTTGTGATGGTCGAGCGCGGGCGCAACAAGGCTGTGTGCCAGGTCGTCTGGACCGCTGATCCGGAATCGCCGTTGCGAGGTCAGTTCACCGTACAGTGCGTCGAAGGCCGCACGCCGTGGGACGACGAGCTCCGCCAGATGGAGGAGCAATACCAGCCGGTCATTCTCGACGGCCCCAACAAAGGCTCGCAGGCGAAAGGATTCAAACGTCCTGAGCCGAACCGGCGACGCGGTCCGCGTTTCTATGCCGAAGGCCACGCGGAGGTGATCGATGGTGTGCAGCATGTCGACGGCGAAGTCGAACAGATTTCTGAATTCGGCGCGCGCATCCACACCCCGGAATCCTTGCGCCCCGGAACCGACTTCCGGCTCATGTTGAACTTGTTTGACATCAACCTGACGCTCAAAGCGCAGGTAAAACTTGCCGACAATCTCGGCATGGGCGTCGAGTTCCAGGAAATCCGTCGCGGCGACCGTCCTCTGCTGAACTACGTTCTCAGCAAACTTAGGGGTAGAAGGGTGGAAGAGTTTGCCCGCGTGGAAGTCGTGACCGAATCGCTTGCTGCCGCGGGATAGGGACGCCCTTACTGCAATCGCTCTGAGCAGCGCGCACATCATGCTATCCTTCCGCGCATGCGCTCGCTACTTCGTGCCAGTTCATCTTTGCTGATTCTTCTTCTCGCTGTCCTGCCCGTCAACGCACGGGTAGTTCGCGTCGACGTCTCTTCGCGCACGGATGTCTTGGATGGCAAGACCTTCGGTGACGCCGGAGCCTACGAGCGCATCACGGGCCGCGTTTATTTTTCGGTGACGGTTGCGAATCCGCACAACGCAGGCATCGTTGACCTGCGCAATGCAGTGAATTTGAAAAATGGCGAAGTTGAATTCTCTGCCGACTTCATTGCCATTCGGCCGAAGGACGCGCACAAATCCAACGGCTCGATGATTCTGGAAAATCCTAATCGTGGCTACGGACGCATCGTTGCGCTCGTCGATGGCGGCGACTGGGACCTCTCGAAAGACGCCGGAGACGCTTGGCTCTTGCGCACCGGCTTCACCGTCGTAAGCCTCGGCTGGCAGTGGGACGCCCCCGGGGCCGACGCGCTGCATCTCTTCGCTCCCATCGCGAAAGAAAATGGAAAGACCATCACCGGGCTGCTTCGCGGCGATCTCATGCCTTCACAAGAAATGACGGAAATTCCTCTAGGACATCTGATCACTGGACGCATGGGCGGCACTGAGTATCCAGTCGCGGCGCCGGATGATCCACGCAATGTGCTTACCGTACGCGACTCACGCGAAGCACATCGCATCGTCATCCCGCGCACGCAGTGGCAGTTCGCGCACACCGTCGACGGCAAGCTCACTCCCAACGACCGCTTCATTCATCTCAATGGCGGATTTCATCCCGGCAAGATTTATGAATACGTCTACGTCGTCGCCGATCCCGTCGTCGCAGGTCTCAGCTTCGCTGTCTTTCGCGACTTCGCCTCTTACGCCAAGCATGCTCCCGATGCCATCGCTCCGGCGCAGCGCGTGTATGGCGAAGGCATCTCGCAGAATGGACGCTTTCTGCGCGACTTTCTATATGAAGGCTTCAACGCCGACGAAGACGGCAAGATCGCACTGGATGGCGTCCTCGCGCACGTGGCAGGAGCAGGTCGCGGCAGCTTTAACTATCGCTTCGCGCAACCATCGCGCGATGCGCAACCCACTTCCTCCATCTTCTTTCCCACAGACATTTTCCCGTTTACCGATCAGCCCGAGAAAGATCCGTGACAGGAGACACGGCCGGACTGCTCGATCGTGCTACCGCTGCGAAAGTGGCACCCAAGATTTTTTTCTCCAACACATCGTATGAATATTGGGGACGCGCCTGCTCTCTAATTCACATCACCCCAGACGGCAAGAGCGATGCTGCAATCTCCGACAACGTTCGCATCTATCACTTCACAGGATTGCAGCACTTTCCCGGACCGTTCCCACCCGCGAGAGGGAACGGCGATCTGACGGGACAGCAGCCGCAGTCGCCGCTGCCCATACGTTACTTCTGGCGCTCGATGATCGCCAACATGGACGCTTGGGTGCGCAGCAACACTCTGCCGCCTTCGAGTGCGTATCCAAAGATTTCTGACGGAACGCTGGTTCCGCTGCAGCGACTATGAGTTTCCGGCAATCCCTGGAGTGAATCGCGCGCACGAAGCGAATGCAGCGTATCGAATTGATTTCGGACCGAAGTGGCAGGAAGGAATTCTCAGCGTGCAGCCACCAAGAGTTGGGGAGGCGTTCGCTGTTCTCGTGCCCCAGGTCGGTGCCGACGGAAATGAGCGCGACGGCGTGCGCCTGCCTGAGATCACGGTTCCACTGGCCACGTACACGGGATGGAACCTGCGCGATCCCTCGATTGGCGCGCCTGATCAGCGCGTTGCCTTTGAGGTTTCGTACATTCCGTTCCCAAAGACCACAGGGGATCGTCAGAAAACGAACGACCCTCGACGATCGATTGCCGAGCGCTATGCCAGCCACGAAGACTATCTCGATCAATACTCAAAGGCATTAGACAGTCTGATCCAGCAACGTTGGATCCTGCCTGAGGACCGCGACGCGATGATGCATCGCGGGGACGAGGAATGGAGCGAGGCCACGAAGTAGGCGCATCATCAACACGTCAACTTCCCCACCCTCGTTCACCCGAGTTGAGCATGCCTCGCACTTGAACGCGAATTACGCCTTGACGAACTCGACATCGAGCGTGATGGTGACTTCTTCCCCGACCATGATGCCGCCTGTTTCCAGAGCCGCGTTCCATCCCAGACCAAATTCCTTACGATTGATTTTGGTGGTTGCGGACAGACCGATGCGGGTTCCTCCCCACGGATCTTTTGTGGGCGCGGTAAGGTCTTCGACCTCAAACACAACGTTGCGGGTGACGCCATGAATGGTCAGGTCGCCGGCGACCTCGACTTCCCCTTCGCCTTTCTTGGCGACGCGCGTGGACTTGAAAGTCAGCTTGGGATATTTTGCGACGTCAAAGAAATCGGCGCTCTTCAAGTGAGTGTCGCGCTGCGGTTCGCGCGTGTTGATGGTGGCGGCGTCGATCGAAGCCTCGACCTGCGAGTTGGCGATGTTCTCGCTGTCATATTTCAACGTCCCGGTAAGAGCGGTGAACTCTCCCTTTACGTTCGAGATCATCATGTGCTTGACCTTGAACTGCGCGTGAGAGTGAGCGGGATCGATGTTCCAGGTGGTAGTTGCGGGTGCGGTGACGGTGCTCATGGTAAATCCTCCTGTCGTAAGATGCTCGTTATAACGACTAATGATGCAAAAAAAATTACTCAACTTTTTCGCGGGCTTTTTCCAGCAGATCTAACAAGGAGCGCAGCCCTTCCCGGCCGAGATGGCCGAGTTGTCTCTTGTGAATTTCTGTGACGGGTTCGTCCAGGTCGCGGAGGAGTTTCAGTCCCTCCGGCGTGATGCGGGTCAGGACAGTACGCCGGTCTTTTGTTTCTCGGCAGCGCGAAATTAGCGCCCTCTTCTCCAGGCGATCGAGCAGCCGGGTGATGTCGGGATCGCGGCTGATCATGCGATGCGCGATCTCATTGCACGGCAGGCCCTCAGGCGCGCCACGCAGGATGCGCAGCACATTGTACTGGTTCGGAGAAACGTCCCCGTCTCGAAGAACCTTTTCAGCACTGCGCGCCAGCAGGTCCGCCGTGCGGTGCATGCTGACGAAGACGTCCTCTTCGAGACATCCGACCCTCCGGGAAGCCGCCGCCTTGGAATTGCCGCTCATCGACAACGATATTACTCGTTATAACGACTATTGTCAAGACGGTCATTTGATGACGCTGAATCACGAATCTCGCGGGCTCATCACCTTGGACTTGGGTATGCTAGTGCTGGCGCACGGAGCATTGGCGGACGGAGGTATCAAGGGAATTATGGCCGATGGTGAACGGCAAGGGTTACGGGGGCCGGTGAAATCATCGGTCATAACAAGCGGTCCCGGAATGATGGGTGCGGAAGGCAAAACATATCCAGAATTTCGGTCTGAATTTTCATCAGAGTTCGATGTTGATGGACGCATTGTAGTTACTCGCCACAGATACTCCAATGACTCCTATTCGACGACTCGTTACGACTACGACGCTTCCGGTCGTCTGCTGAAGACGCGTTCGGGAACTGAAGGCGAGGCAAACTCCGAGACGACTTATTTCTATGATCAGCAAAACAGGATGACGGAAATCATCAACAGCAAGAGACCTGCAAATCCCGTTTCTTTCCGCTACGACGAGCGGGGAAGAAAGAGCATGACCGTAGTTTCACTCCCCGAAGACTATCGCCCTAATGTGGCTTCCGGGGGGTCCCCGTTTGATAGGGCGGCGTTTCCGCCGAACCTGCGCGGCGGGGGGAGTGCTACTACGATCTACGACGAACTCGATCGTGCCATCGAGGCCCAAGTACGGAATGCGAACGGCGAGTTGATCGAACACACGGTGCGGACATACGACGCGCAGGGGCGCGTCTTGGAAGAAATACAGACTCTGGATGCGCCCGAGAGGATGTTCTCAGTAGAGCAACTCGACGAGGTGCGGCAAAAACAAGGCCTCTCCGCCGACCAGTTCCGGCAAGAGTTTCGAGCAGACTTTGCGAAGCTCATGGCAGGTCGGCCCGGGATGTATTCGGTTTCGTATCGTTACGACAGTCAGGGACGCGTACAACACACGAGTCGTCGGATTCTCAACACAGAAGAAGATATGGAGACCCTCTATAACGAACGCGGAGACGTAGTATCAGAGATCAGATGGAGGAAAGAACTGAATGGAGGAACGGATTCCGCAACTGCCGCTCCCCGACCTCCCTCCTTTTCCGAAGTTCGATATTCCTATCAATACGACTCTCACGGCAATTGGACCGAGAAGACCATGTCAGTTCGCTCGAGTCCTGATGGCGCTTTTGAGCCACGTTGCGTGATGACACAAACCTTGACGTACTACTAACGACGGAGCATACGTCACGATCCCGATGTATCACGGAGTCGCGAAACTTTCACCGCTGCACTTCATACCCCAGCGACACGATTCCCGAGCGGTAGATCTCATGGCTGACCAGCTTCAACCGGGCTTGATGCGCAGGCGGCGGAAGCAAGGGGATTCCGTTTCCGAGCGCCACCGGCATGATGCTGACCTCGACCATGTCCACCAAACCCATGTCGAGCAGAGAGCGAAAGAGCACGCCGCCACCCATCAGCCAGATATCTTTGCCACTCTTCCCTGTTCCGGTCTCGGCGCGCAAGGCCTGGATTTGTTCGCGATCTAACTCGCGGATAAGAGTGACATTCGGACAATCCGCCGGCTTCATTGTGCGGGATACGACCACGACCTTCTTTCCATCCATGGACTTCTCGCCGAGCCGCGCGACAGCAGCTTCGCATGTGCGGCGACCCATCAGCAACGTGTCGAAGCGCGACCAGATTTCCGCGAAATCGACTTCCGGGTCGGCAACGATCCAGTCGGCTTCGCCATTTGGCCCGGCGATCATTCCGTCCAAACTCATCGCAACGCCATAGCGGATTTTCTTCATGGCGAGTTCCTCTCCGAAAACGCAGATAGATTGGCACAAAGACGCAGGGATGGGAAGGATGTCGCGAAGCAGGCGAGCGCATCGAATCGCGCGTCTGCGCTGCGGGATGTGGCAGAATGGATTCACCCCCAAGTACGATCGCGGGCGCGTAGCTCAAACGGATAGAGCATCGGATTTCTAATCCGGCGGTTGCAGGTTCGATTCCTGCCGCGCCTACCATTCCCACCGGGGCTAAAGCCCTGACTCATATTTGATGCGCCTGACGCGGCCCTGAAAGGGCCGCTCTTCCACTGTCGCGGAAACGTCCGAAGGGATCACGACTTGCGTTTCTGATCAGCGGCTTTAGCATGTAAGTCCCTGAGAGGCTCTGACCCTGCCTGGACATCTTCCGCGGTTAGGAGATTTCCCGCCCTTTGCCCTAGAATGCTTCCCACTTCCCTTTCTGTGGGTTCGCATTGAGCATGGCTGCAACGACTTCCGCCAACTCCGTCCTGGTGCAGACTGCGGGCAAGGCAGCCGGCCCTTGCGTTTTCGTTTTATTCGGCGCCGCCGGCGATCTGACCAAGCGCAAGCTGCTTCCATCGCTCTTTAATCTGGTGAAGGCGAAATTGCTGCCGGAAGACTTCGCCCTGATGGGCGTTTCGGTCGACGACTTGAGCGTCGACGCGTTTCGCGATCAGGTCAGCGAGTTTCTGCCCACCGATGACAGCGAAGGACGCGACTGGCTGCGCAAGCGGCTCTTCTACGAGCGCGGCGACTTTGGCGATCCCAACACTTTCGCGCGGCTTCGCGACCAACTGGCCAAGATCGACGTGGAGTGGCGCACGCAGGGCAACTACCTTTTTTATATGGCAACGGCGCCGAAGTTTTTCGCGTCCATTGTGCAGCAACTCGGCAAGGCCGGATTGTCGCAGCAACAAGACGGTCATTGGCGGCGAGTGGTCATCGAGAAGCCGTTCGGCACCGACCTCGAGTCGGCGAAGGCCTTGAACCGCGACATCAAAGCGGTGCTGCAGGAAAGCCAGATTTATCGCATCGATCACTACCTCGGCAAAGAGACCGTGCAGAACATCATGGTCTTCCGATTCGATAACGCTATCTTCGAGCCGATCTGGAATCGGCGCTACATCGATCACGTGCAAATTACGAATGCGGAAACCGTGGGCGTGGAGCGCCGTGGCGCATATTTCGATACTGCAGGAACGCTGCGCGATATGGTGCCCAACCACGTGATGCAGTTACTCAGCCTGACGGCGATGGAGTCTCCGGTGTCGTTTCAAGCGGACGCCGTGCGTAACGAGCAGGCGAAACTTTTGCATTCAATTCAGCCGCTGAATTCGGAAGACGTGCTGATGCGGAGCGTACGCGGCCAGTATGGCGAAGGAATGCTGGGCGACGAGCGCGTACCGGGATACAGGAACGAGCCCGGCGTCAATCCGGAGTCACGCACGGAAACATTTGTCGCGCTGAAGTTGAACATTGACAACTGGCGATGGGCGGGCGTCCCTTTTTATTTGCGCACCGGGAAGCGCCTGGCGAAGCGCCATACGGAAATCGCAATCCAGTTCAAGCGCACGCCCTTTCAGCTGTTCCAAAAGTCTGCAACACACCAAGTGCAGAAGAACACGCTGGTGATCCAGATTCAGCCTTCGGAAGGAATCGCGCTCAGCTTCGGCGCAAAGATTCCAGGGCCCCTTTTGCGCGTCGGATCAGTGGACATGAGTTTTGAATATTCCAAATATTTTGGAGCCGACGCCTACACCGGATACGAAGTACTGCTTTACGACTGCATGATCGGCGACGCCACGCTGTTCCAGCGCGCCGACATGGTGGAGGCGGGATGGAGCGTCGTCGATCCGGTGCTCGACGTGTGGCGCGCGCTGCCTCCGCGGAAATTTCCGAATTATGCTTCTGGCTCGTGGGGTCCGGCGGAGTCGGATCAGTTGATGGCGTCGGACGAGCGGGAGTGGAGGAGGATTGAGCCATGATTCTTGTAGGCGATATCGGCGGCACGCGCACGCGCCTCGCGGCCTATCAAACGGAAGGCAATCGGCTGGAACTGGCCGTCGAAAAAACTTACGCGAGCCAGGAGCACGGCGGACTCCAGGAAGTGCTCGTGCAATTCATCCGGACGGAGCAAATTCCCGTACATAGCGCGTGCTTCGGCGTCGCCGGGCCGGTGCGCGACGGGCGCAGCAAGATCTCAAACCTGCCGTGGACGATTGACTCACGCGAACTGGCTTCGCAGTTGAAACTTCCTTCCGTTGGCTTGCTGAATGATATGGAAGCGTACGCCTACGGAATCGATGCGCTGGAGTCCAAGGATCTTGTCACGCTCAGCGAAGGTTCGGAAGATGCCCAAGGAAATCGCGCGGTCATTTCGGCGCGCACGGGACTCGGCATGGCCGGGCTGTATTGGGACGGATTCCGGCATCATCCATTTGCGGGCGAAGGCGGGCACGCGGATTTTGCGCCCAAGGACAGCTTGCAGGTCGAGCTGCTGAGTTATCTGCAGAAAAAATATGGACGCATAAGCTGCGAGCGCGTTCTCTCGGGGCCGGGGATCAAGAATATTTACGACTTTCTCCGCGACACGGACAAAGCGGAAGAGCCGGCCTGGCTGAAGGACGAGATGCATAGCACGCACGACGCACCGGCATTGATTTCGAAACACGCACAGGCTGAAAAATCCGCGCTCTGCCAAAAGACGATGGCACTCTTCGTCGCCATCTTCGGCGCAGAGACCGGGAATTGTGCTTTGCGCTATATGACGACCGGAGGCATCTTCATTGCGGGAATCATCGCGGCCAGAAATATCGAGAAGATGAAGGATCCGGCATTCCTGCACGCATTTCTTGACAAAGGCCGCATGGAGTCCCTGCTGAAAGACATGCCGGTCAAGATCATTGTGAACGACGACTGTGGTCTGATCGGTGCCGCCCGATACACACTTGTGCAAAAGGCGTTTCGGAAGTGATTTACCCTGTGCTCTGCGTCCCCAGTGATGAGCCTAAAACTGCAGTCCTACCGCGCTGCTGAGGAATTTCGCGATGGGCGACATCTTGCGGCAGGCGGCCACAAACGTCGCCATGAACTTCGGGCTGCAAATCTGAGCATCGGTGAATTCGATCGCCGTGCCCATATCCTTGAGTTTTAAATCGTCCACAAATTCGTGATCGCAGGGAAATCCACGCGGCGGACGGGAAAGCTTGCTGGCATCGTCCCAGTTGAGGAGGTTGCGAATCGGACGCCATTCGTCGCCGCGCTCGACGATCGCATTGCGAACTTTGAGAAGCGTCGGGGGCTCGGGATGCCAGAGTCCCGACGCAGCGAAACAACCTCCCGGTTCGAGATGCAGATAGAAGCCCGGCGAATGCACGTCTTTGCCGCGATGTGAAAATCGCATAGCCAGATGCGTCTTGTAAGGCTTTTTATCGGCAGAGAAACGCGTGTCGCGGTAAATGCGAAACAGAGATCCACGCGAGCTTCGGGGATCGGCCATCAGGTACGGGGAAATTTCATACAGCGGCGCGGCGAAGTCGGTGATGAACTGGATCGCGGGCAGGCGCGCGCAGCTTTCGTACTCGTCTTTGTGAGCCTGAAACCATTCGCGTTTGTTGTTGCGCTTGAGGCGAGTCAGAAAGTGGAAGAGTTTGGGAGTGAAGTGCGCGGGCATGTTCACTACGGTAAGGGGCGCCGTCACGAAAAGTAAAGCTGGGCTCCCGCCTCTGCGGACAGATTTAGACCGCAATGATAACGTGCGATCGATCTCAGGAGCGCGGCTTGCGGTGCTCGCAGCTTTCGGTATTGAGGCAGGAGTCGGCCAGGCGCAACCGCTCGACCGGCTGACCGCCAACGATGTGCGATTCGATGATCTCGTCTACGTCGGCTGCGCTAACGTGCCCGTACCAGACGGCTTCTGGATAGACAACGACCGTCGGACCGTGCTCGCACTGATCCAGACAGCCGGACTGATTCGCCCGCACTTTGCCCTTCAGGCCGCGTTGCGCGAGCTTCTGCTTGAATGTCTTTTGCAGTTGGGCCTCGGCGGTTGGATCGCAGCATCCGCGCGGATTGCCCGGCGGACGCTGGTTCCCGCAGACGAAGATATGCTTCTCGAATTTCGGCATCAGAGCGTTAGTATCTCAAATCTCACCACGGAGGCACGGAGACACAGAGAAAGAATTAAAGAACGTGATTTCTCTGTGGCTCTGTGCCTCCGTGGTGATATATCTTCTGGCCGAGTTGGGACTTTGGAAAAGCGATGTCGCGTTGCCATCGCCTGCACCGGCACGATAAGATAGTTCGTACACGTCTTCTCCGGTCTATCCCTAGAATTTTTTGATCCAGGAATTCCCGCGGGCAAGGAGTGTGCGACCCCGGGAGCGGCGCAGTTACCTGCCTGCTCGAATTTCGCCTGTTCGGAGATGGAATGAAAAAAGGCAAGACCGCGGTGATTGTTGGCGCCCAGTGGGGCGATGAGGGCAAGGGGAAGATTGTCGACGTTCTGTCGGAGAACTTCACCGTCGTCGCTCGCTACGCCGGCGGACACAATGCCGGCCACACCGTCATCATCAACGGCAAGAAGTTTATTCTGCAACTGGTGCCGTGCGGCGTGCTGCGCGCGGGCTGCCGCAGCGTCATCGGCAACGGCGTCGTGCTCGACCCTCTGGCCTTTTTAAAGGAAGTTGGCGCGCTGCGCGAGACTGGCGTGAAAGTCGATGGCCACCTCTTTGTTTCGAACCGAGCGCATGTCATCCTGCCGTATCACCGAATGATCGAGCTCGCTTCGGAGAATGCACCGG
Organism: uncultured Acidobacteriota bacterium; assembly: GCA_963793945.1. Classification (GTDB taxonomy): domain Bacteria; phylum Acidobacteriota; class Terriglobia; order Terriglobales; family Acidobacteriaceae; genus Sulfotelmatobacter. Next base: position 157,764 of record CAWCCE010000024.1, read on the forward strand.
GACGCGTGAAGATCGGGACGACGTCGCGCGGAATCGGGCCGGCCTATGAAGACAAAATGGGCCGGCGCGGACTTCGCGTCGCCGACCTGCTCGACCTGAAGTTGCTCAAGAAGCATATCGAAAACGCCGTGCGCGAGAAGAACATGATTGCGCACGCGCTCTTCAACTCCGAACCGGTCGACGCCGACAAGATGTACACGGAGTATGCTCAGGCGTCCGAAAAAATAGCGCCGTTCGTTTGCGACACCGCCATGCTGCTGAACAAGGCTCTCAATCAGGGCGAATCGATTCTGTTTGAAGGCGCGCAGGGAACGATGCTCGACATCGATCACGGAACATACCCGTTCGTGACTTCTTCGAGTGCGACTTCTGGCGGCGCGGTGATCGGAACCGGCGTAGCTCCTAACGCCATCAACTCGGTTATCGGTATCACCAAGGCCTATTGCACGCGCGTCGGGGAGGGACCGTTCCCCAGCGAAGACAAAACCGCTGCCGGGGACAATCTCCGCAAACGCGGCAACGAATACGGCGCAGTGACCGGACGTCCGCGGCGCACTGGCTGGCTCGATCTGCCTCTGCTCCGCTACTCCGGCATGATCAACGGCACTTCGTGGCTGGTCGTCACCAAGCTCGACGTGCTCGACGAGCTGGCGGAAATTCCTGTCTGCGTCGGCTACAAGATTGACGGCAAAAAGACGGATGAAGCTCCCGCACACGCCAGTGGATACGACAAGATCGAATGCATTTACGAGAAGCTGCCGGGCTGGCAGACTTCGACCGAAGGCATTACCGATTACGAAAAGCTTCCTAAGCAGGCGCGCTCGTATCTCGCATTTGTCGAGAAAGAAGCGGGAGCCAAGGCTGGAATGATTTCGACCGGGCCGGACCGCGGCCACACCATCCTGATTGACGAATTCGTTACTGAGTTGAAGGCGGCCGCAAAGAAGGCCTAGAATTGCCTCCCCGGCACACTTGCCGCGGCGAAGGAGCAAGACGATGGTGGTGTTGGCAGTCACCTGGATGGCAAAAGTAGGGCACGAAGCCGAAGTTGCCGCACTCTTTGAAAAGCTGACCGAGCACTCCCGCAAGGAACCGGGCTGTGCCATGTACCAGGTGCACCGGCACAAGACCGAGGCGCGCCGGTTCTTCATCTACGAACAATATAAGGATGACGCTGCGCTCGAAGCCCACCGCGCCGCTCCGCACTTCCTGCAACACGCAAGAAAAGATCTGCCGAAGGTGGCAGATCGCGTCGAAGGACATCTGTTCGAACCGCTGGGATAAATTGAAACTTGGCGCGGGCGTCTCGCGGGGACGTTGCCGTCAGATAGCCGGGAAGATTATTTCTTGTCGATCATCAACTCGCCGCCCGAGGCATAGCTTTCCTTCGAGACTTCGTGGAATGCCACGACGATGCCTTCGCGGCGCGCCCCGGCTTCTTCGACAAGAGCGTCTGTGATCCGCTTGGCAATCTTCCGCTTCTGATCGGCGGTGCGGCCCTGCAGCATCGTGATTTGGACGAGAGGCATAGGCAGTTCTCAGTTTGTATAAAGATCACCCGATGCGTCATGACATTTAGGGGATCCTTCACTTCGTTCAGGATGACGACTGCGGGCTCCCGCTTCGCTCACGCCCGCAAAACGTCGTCATTTTGCTAGTTCGTATCCCGCGAAGAAATAGCTCAACTCGAAGCGTGCCGTATCTTCCGCGTCCGATCCGTGAATTGCGTTGTGCTCGATGTTGGTCGCCCACTTCTTTCGGATCGTACCCTCTTCGGCTTTCGATGGATCCGTCGCACCCATGATCTTGCGAAGGTCGGCGATGGCATTTTCTTTTTCGAGGGCAAGCACGACGATTGGTCCGCTTGACATGAAGTCGGTCAGCGTATTGAAAAACGGCCGGCTCGCATGGACGGCGTAAAACTGCTCGGCCTGGTGTTTGGAGATTTGCAGCATCTTCATGGCGAGGATGCGGAAGCCGTTCTTCTCGAACTGTTCGATGATGTCGCCGACCGCATTGCGCCGGACGGCATCGGGCTTCACGATAGTAAATGTGCGTTGCAGAGTCTTCATAGGTTGGTTGTTAGTCCTTGGTCGTGATTAGAATGTCGTTGGCCGCTAGTCCTTAGCCATTTGTCGTTGGTCGTTCGTCAGGCTTTCATTGACAACCAGCATTCCTCTACCAATAAATCGCAGTCAGAAATAAATCTTGTCATTCTGAGCGGAGCGAGGAACCCGCTTCCTCCCGCCACTCGATACTGAACTAAGCGTTGACGCCGATCGCCGCCGCCAGCGTTTCCCCAATCGCCGCCGGAGATTTCGCGACACGGATCCCGCAGCCTTCGAGCGCCTTGATCTTCTCCGCGGCAGTTCCCTTGCCGCCCGAGATGATCGCTCCCGCGTGACCCATGCGCCGTCCCGGAGGTGCGGTCTGCCCGGCGATGAACCCCACCACCGGCTTCTTCATGTGCGTCTTCACGAATTCCGCGGCCAGTTCCTCGGCGTTGCCGCCAATCTCGCCGATCATGATCACGGCTTCAGTCTCCGGATCTCGATTGAACAGATCCAGAGCATCGATGAAATTCGTGCCGATAATCGGATCGCCGCCGATGCCGATCGCCGTCGACTGTCCGATGCCACGCTGCGTGAGCTGGTGAACGGCCTCATAGGTCAGCGTGCCCGAGCGCGAGACAATGCCGATCGATCCTTCTTTGTGAATCGACGCCGGCATGATGCCGATCTTGCACTTCCCCGGAGAAATAATTCCCGGGCAGTTCGGCCCGATCAGCCGCGAACGGCGGTCCTGCAGAAACTCCCACGCCTTGACCATGTCGAGCGTCGGAATACCTTCCGTGATACAGACGATTAGATCGATTTCCGCGTCGGCTGCCTCCATGATCGCGTCAGCGGCAAACGGCGGAGGGACAAAGATCACCGTAGCGTTCGCGCCCGTCTTGTCGACAGCCTCACGTACTGTATTGAAGATCGGCCAGTTTTCATGCGTGGTACCACCCTTGCCGGGAGTCACTCCGCCAACGATCTTGGTTCCATAAGCCGCGCTGGCCTTCGCATGAAACGTGCCTTCGCGTCCCGTCAGTCCTTGCACCACGACTCGCGTATCTTTATTGACTAAGATTGCCATATGAAAAATACCTCGTAACTGCCATTCTAAATTTCACTCGATCTGACGCTACGTATTCCTCTCTGAGCCTCTGTGCCCCCTGTGGTGAAGGTTTTGCGCCAGCACCTGAGGAGAGCCTATCTCCACTCCGTAACGCCCAAAGTCCCGCGTGCCGCGGCTACAACCTTGTCCGCCGCGTCTTTCATCGTGTCGCTTACCAGGAAATTGAACCCAGAGTTCTGCAGGATCTTTTTCCCTTCATCGACGTTCGTGCCCTCAAGCCGCAGCACGATCGGTAGCTTGATGTTGGTCTTGCGTGCGGCTTCCACTACTCCGGTCGCCAGCGTATCGACGCGCAGAATTCCGCCGAAAATATTGATCAGTACCGCCTTCACATTCTTGTCGCTCAGCAAGATTTCAAACGCATGCGCGACCTGCTCGGAGCTCGCGCCGCCGCCCACGTCGAGGAAGTTCGCAGGCATGCCGCCCGCGTACTTGATGATGTCCATCGTAGCCATCGCGAGCCCGGCGCCGTTGACCATGCATCCGACGTTGCCGTCGAGCTTGATGTAGTTGAGGCTGTATTTCGAGGCTTCGACTTCTAGCGGATCCTCTTCCGTAATGTCACGCAGCTCGCGCAGATCGGCGTGGCGGAAAAGAGCGTTATCGTCGAACGTGAGTTTGGCGTCGAGCGCAAACAGTCGTCCATCGGTCGTCGTAATAAAAGGATTAATCTCGACCAGCGACGCGTCGGTATCGAGGAACGCCTTGTAGAGATTGGTCAGGAACTGCACCGCAGGAGTGATCTGCTTCCCGCTGAGTCCCAGCATGAACGCGATCTTCCGCGCCTGGAAAGCTTCCAGCCCCATGCCTGGATCGATGTGCTGCTTCAAAATTGCGTCCGGATTCTCGGCTGCGACCTGCTCGATGTCCATTCCACCGGCTGCCGACGCCATGAACACCGGTTTGCCCTCGGCGCGATCGACCAGAATGCCGAGATACAGTTCCTTCTCGATCGGCAGCGTTTCTTCAATCAGCAAGCGGCGGACGATGCGACCCTCGGGACCGGTCTGGTGCGTTACCAGCTTCATCCCAAGCATCTTGCCCGCGAGTTCGCTTGCTTCGTCGACTGACTTTGCGATCTTCACGCCGCCGCCTTTGCCGCGTCCTCCGGCATGAATCTGCGCCTTGACCACCACTCCGGTCGACCCGGAGTCGAACAATTCTTTCGCGATCGTTTCGGCCTCGTCGCGCGAGGTCGCCATCGATCCGCGCGGCACTGTGACACCATACTTCTTTAGGATTGCTTTTCCCTGATACTCATGAATTTTCATAATGATGACTCTTCAGTAAACATCGGAAGGATCTGCTTGCGGCGTCGCACTGCGGGCAGCAAACCTGCAATTTTATAGAATGCTGGAGGTTAGGGCAAACAATGAGGGGCGATTTCTCGCCATGCGTCATCCTGACGGAGCCGTTTTTCAGGAGGAGGAAGGATCTGGCGCGCACTTCTTCAACACCATCTTCTTGGATGAGGCGGCAATCCTGCGTCCTTTGCGACCCAACAACATCCAACTCAAAAGCGACGTAGCATCTTCCCAGTTCGGAGGCCTCGTTGAAACTCATCTCGCTGAACGTCGGACGCCCGCGCCTCATCAGTTACAAAGGCGACACGATCAGCACTGGAATCTTCAAAGATCCCGTTTCCGGCCCCGTCGCGCTTCGGACCCTCAATCTCGACGGCGACCGCCAAGCTGACCTCACCGTTCATGGTGGCCCGTACAAGGCCGTCTACGGCTATCCGTCGGAACATTACGAATACTGGCGCGAGCAATTGCCCGACACGAAACTGCCATGGGGAGCGTTCGGCGAGAATTTCACCACCGAAGGTCTTTCGGAATCGGACCTTCACATCGGGGATCGCATGCAGGTCGGCACCGCTATTCTTCAGATCCGCCAGCCGCGAATGCCCTGTTACAAGTTGGCCGCGAAGTTTGAGCGTGACGACATGATCCAGCGCTTCCAGCACAGCGGCCGCAGCGGATTTTATTATTCCGTCGAGCAGGAAGGCGCCGTGACCAACGGAGACTCGTTCGCCCTCCTGAGCCGCGAACCGCAAGCGATCACAATCGACGAGATGAACCGTCTTTTCTTCCATGACAGATACAATCGCGCCCTGCTCGACAAAGCCATGGCGACCCCGGCCCTCCCAGAAGATTGGCGCGAATTCCTAAGCAAGCGCCTGAGCGCCGTTGAATCTTCCCGATCATGAGTCCCGTGTGTAACCCAGTGCCCCCTGTGGTGAAAGGTCTCCCCAGTGGTGAAAGGTTTCCTTCGTGAACCTTCGTGCCCTTAGTGGTTAAAGTTTTTGTGGTGCAGAGTGCCCAAACCGCACCGAAATGCTAGGCTATCCACCAACAACTACATGATCCTCGACGCACTCCATCGCCTCGCCAACCACGGCCAATCGCTCAGCCGCGAAGAAGCTCGCGCCGTGATGACCGACGTGTTGGCCGGCAAATGCACGGACGCGCAGATCGCCGCGGTCCTCATCGCCCTGCGAATGAACGGCGAAACCGTCGAAGAAATCGTAGGATTCGCCGAAGCCATCCGCGCTGCGGCAGCCCCGTTGCCCATTGACCGGGCCAGCGCCGATGCCATCGCCGTCACTGGCACGGGGCGCGACGCCCTGGCCGAAGGTGCTGAGGATTCCCTGATCGACACCAGCGGCACCGGCGGCGACGCCAGCGGCACATTCAATATTTCTACCGCGACTGCTCTCGTCACGGCCGGCGCGGGAGTCCGCGTCGCCAAGCACGGCAACCGGAGCATCAGTTCGAAGTGCGGCTCCGCCGACGTCGTCGAAGCCCTCGGCATCAACATTCAGCTCTCGCCCGAGCGCGCTGCGCAATGCCTGCGCGACGTGGGCATCTGCTTTCTCTACGCGCCGAATCTCCATCCGGCAATGAAGCAAGTGCAGGGCGTCCGCCGCGAACTCCGCATGCGGACCATGTTCAACTTACTCGGACCGCTGACGAATCCCGCGCGCGCCAATGGACAGGTGGTGGGCGTTTACTCGCTTGAGCTCGTTGAAAAGCTGGCCGAGGCATTGAGCATGCTGGGCCTGCGCCGGGCGCTGGTCGTGCACGGACTCGACGGTCTCGACGAGATCACCATCACCGGCAAAACGCGCGTGGCCGAAGCCCGCGAAGGATCGGTGCACTCTTACGAAATCGAACCCGAAGAATTTGGAATGAATCGCGCAGGCTTGCAGGAAATTTCCGGTGGCGACGCGAATGAAAATGCAGCCATCATCCGCGCAATTTTAGCTGGAGAGAAGTCTCCGCGGCGCGATATCGTGATCCTCAACGCCGCTGCCGCGCTAGTAGCCGCGGGCCGAGCCGATCATATCGCGGGAGCAATTCCTCTAGCGGCTCGATCGATCGACTCCGGCGCGGCTGCAGAGAAAACTCAACGCGCTAATCAAGTTCAGCTCGGCGCAATAGCGGTGTAATTCCGCATTCCCCTGTGACCCTCTGTGTCCCCTGTGGTGAAAGGTTTTTACACTCGATCACGCAACGGTAACTTTCTCCAGATACTTCGCCACTTCAACCTTCCATCCCAACTCAGTCTGCATCTGCTCCCGTAACTGCCCCGAAGCATCCGGCTCCCCGTGCACTAGATAAGTCACCGCAGGCTGGTTACGAAACGTCCGAAGCCACTGCAACAACTCTGGCGGATCCGCATGATCGCTGAACTGTTCCAGCGCCGCAATCTGCGCCCGGATCGGCACAAAGTCTCCGAAAATCTTTACTTCGGCCGACTTATTCTTGATGGCAAAGCCTCGCGTGCCCGGCGCCTGGAATCCGATGAATAGCACCAGGCTTCGCGGATCCGGCAGCCTCTGCGCCAAATGATGCAGAATCCGCCCCCCGGTCACCATGCCGCTCGAAGAAATAATGATGGACGGCATGCGCGCATCGTTGATCTTCTTCGATTCCTCCGGCGTTGACGCAAATGTGAACCCCGGCCACTGCAGCGGCGAACCGTATTTTCGGATCATCTCCCGCGTCTCGTCGCTGTATTCCTCGTCATGCTTCAGAAAGATCTCCACCGCCTTGATCGCCATCGGGCTGTCGCAAAACACCGGGATGCGTGGAATCTGTCCGGACTCGATCAAGTGTTTCAGGATGAAGACAAACTTCTGCGTGCGCTCAATCGCGAATGCTGGGACAACGACCGTTCCTCCGCGATTGGCTGTAGCAGTGATCAACTGCGCCAGTTCCGGCAACGGATCTTCCCTCGGATGCTTGCGATTGCCGTAGGTCGACTCCATCACGAGCAGGTCGGCCGTCTCGCCCTCTTCCGGACCGGAATGCACGACCTTTCCCGGAGCGACTTTGTGGTCGCGCACGCGCCCAATGTCTCCAGTGAAAAGCAGTTTTCGCGCCAGACCGTCTGTCTTGAGCAACACCTCGGCCATACACGATCCCAAAATATGCGCTGCCCGCACGAAGCGAAACGAGATTTCAGCAGAGAGTTCCATCGTTTCGGCCGCGCGGACCGGCTTGAATTGCTCCAGAGATTTCTGCGCCTCTTCAAACGTATAGAGCGGCAGCGCCGGATCGTGCTTCGATTTCTTCATCTTGTTATAGAAGCGCGCGTCTTCTTCCTGCAGGTGGCCGGAGTCGGGCAGAATAATGCCGCACAGATCAATCGTCGGCTGAGTGGCATAGATCGATCCGCGAAATCCATCTTTGACCAGGCGCGGAATCCATCCGCAGTGGTCGAGGTGCGCGTGCGTCAGGATGACCGCATCGACGCGGTTCGCCGCGATGGGGAGGTTCTGCCAGTTGCGCTCGCGCCATTCTTTCGGTCCCTGAAAGAGTCCGCAATCGACGAGCACTTGAAAACCGCCGTTGCCTGCGGCATCTCCGGTGTTGATGAGATGTTTCGAGCCAGTCACGGTCCCTGCCGCGCCAAGAAACTGGATGTAAGCCAAACGGTCTCCTCGATACCAGAGTCAGTCGGTGAAAAAGCTTATCGCACGTGTTCCCTGTGGACCACCGTGTCCCCGTGATGAAAGACTTACTCTTTCGGTGCCTCGACCTTGAACGAGTTATTCTTCACGTCGCTCTCCGGCACGCTGCCGTCGTTGACCACGATTTCCTGCGGCGCGCCCGTCGTTTCCACCCGGATCGTCGCCTTGCTTTTGGCGCGGACTTCAAGGCGCTGCATAATCTCTCCGCCGGCGAACTTCACGATAATCGGAACTTCGGCCCCCGCCGTGCCCAGGTTGTCGAGAGTAATAGTCAACATAAACGAATTCGCCATCGTCTTGCGCGCGAAAGCCGACTCCACTTTAAAGTCCGGCAGACCGCGATCGTGATACACCCAGTCGTCAAAGAACCATTCCAGATCGCGTTTCGTTTGAGCTGAAATCAAACGCGGCATGTAGGAAGGCTCCTTGTCCTGCTCTGAACGATACGAGGCCAACGCTTTTTTGAGCGCGGTGTCGCCGACCATGTCGCGCAGCATCCACCACACGCACATCGCCTTGCTGCGATAGAGTTCTTCGTTGACGGTATTCACCAGCGAGTGGCTGACCTCGTCCTCCGATCGCGGAATCGTGGTGGGCTGCTCCACATTATTCAGGGCAGTACGGTGCAATCCCATGTAGTCCAGTGCGGCATGCCTTCCCTTTTGCTGTTCCAGATAGAGAGCCTGCGCAAAGTGCGCGAGACCCTCTTCGATCCATGGACGAATCGATAAGAAGGATGCGTGGGTAAGCTGATGTGCGGCCGCCAATCCCGCGGTGTTGGAGTCCGAATTCTCCAACGGAGTCAGCAGTAATGCTCCGCTCTCGAAGGGCGCAGCGCTGGGATCAGGCAGGTCGGCGGTTCTAGCCTTCTCGCGCTGTGGACCGAACCAGTCAGTGACGAGAGGCGAGTTCTTCTCCACTGCGTCAGCAAAACTTGCGGCGGCTGAATCGTGTCCCGGCAGGAAGCTGACGGCTATTTTTGGCCGCTCTACCGATTTATAGTTTCCCGTCAAGAACAGCGGCGCGACGTTGTTCAACGGCTGGTACGCGCAATCTCCTGTGTACATTGAGGAACGGCTCATTTCTTCAAACATCAGCTTGCACGACGCCTCGTTGACAACGAGTTGTTGTAACTCACCATCGTCTCTCGATACGCCCAGACGTAATTGCATCTTCGATCCTGTTTCCCGCGACTTCCATCGCGCCAGAACCTCGAACAGGCTCTCCCCTTCCGAAAGATTCGCCACCTCCGTAGCAATCGGATACCACGTCACATATCCCACACCGCGCACCGCGGTGAACTTCGGGTCAATCTGATCCCAGTCCGCGCTGGCCGCAACATCGTCGGGCGTTCCAATGCGCGTCAGCCGCGTCGCATCGAGCAGGATGACTCCTTCATAGGCGATCTCAAGTTCGATCGCGCCGTGCGGTTCGATCGCTTGCGGCAAGGTGACAACCGCTTCCGAGAGACTCCCGGTGTGATCGATATCGGAGGCATAGGGCTGCGTCACATATTGCAGCAACTTTCCGCCAGCCTTGATCGACCGCCAATCAAGAGAAGATGAAACCTGCAGCACGGCGATCTTCTGCGGAGTGGGCGGTGTCGTTGCGAAGCGTGATTTTTCCGCGCGAGCCCAGGCGATGCTGCTCCGGCTCGATCTGAAGATTGAGATCGTAATTCGTGATCGAGAAGGCTTCCCGATCTAGCGAAAAAGCGCTCAGTGCAGAGGCACAAAGCAAACAGAGGAAACACAGAGGCTTCAACGACGCCTTTATTTCGGGGAACTTCATTCTTCGTCTGATGAGCGCAGACCTGCGCGGCGCTGCCTCACGATCTCATATAAGACGACTGCAGCGGCAACCGAAACATTCAGCGATGGCACCTTCCCCAGCATCGGGATCGAGACCAGGAAGTCGCATTTGCGCTTCACCAGATCATGCAGGCCCTTGCCTTCACCTCCCATAACCAGCGCGCAATCCATCTTGTAATCCAGAGCGTCGTAGGTCTGGGGCGCGCGTTCGTCGAGGCCGACGGTCCAAATATTATTCTCTTTCAGCTCTTCGACTGTGCGGGAGATGTTCGTCACCTTCGCGATCGGCATGTGCTCGCTCGCTCCTGCGGAGGTCTTGGTCACAGTTCCTGTGACGGCCGCGGAGCGACGTTCGGGAATGACGATCCCATTTGCGCCCGCAGCGTCGGCCGTGCGCAGAATCGCTCCCAGGTTGTGCGGATCTTCCACGCCATCGAGCACAACGATCAGCGAATACTCACCGCGCTTTGCGGCAATAACATCCGGGAGATCGTTGTATTGTTTGGCTGACGTGACCGCGACGACTCCCTGATGCGCCGCGTTCCCGGCCATGCGATCCAGTTCCGTACGCGGCAGGAATCGCACCGGCACGCCAATCTTGCGGCAATCTTCGATCAGCCGCTGCAGGCGCAGATCGTGGCGTTCTTTCGCCATTCCGACCCATTCGAAAGCGCGTCCGCGCGCCTTCAGCGCCTCAGTCACCGAGTTAATCCCATAGATATAGTGCATGAAGTATTAGTGTATCGCGCCTCTCCTTCTCTCACCCTGAGCGGAGGGACACTTTGCAATGGAAGTCCTCGAAATCGAAGGCTCGCGCTCACCCAATGACCATGAGTGGCTTCTCGAGGAGTTCCTGTCACGAATTAATGCAGCAAGAGAATTCCTCGCGACGTCATCGAGGGACTCGCATTGACGGGGTCCTTCGCTTCGCTCAGGATGACATGCAAAGAGAGTTTAGAATCTCTTCCGGCTCCGGACGCTCCGTGTAATCCTCATTCGCCGACGCAAAAATAATCGTGCCATTGCGGTCGACGACATATGTCGCCGGAATCGGCAACTCCCAGCTCTCGTCGCCGTTGGTAAATGGCAGGTTGACGAACGCACGCCGGTAGACCGCTTCCTGCGCCGCGGGCACGCGATACGTCAGTCCGAACTCGCGAGCGACTTTGTTGCCCGCATCCGAGAGCAGTGGAAAGCGCAGCTTGTGCTGATCGTGCATGAAGTAAGACTGTCTCACCGTCTGCGGCGAGATTGCAACGAGCGACGCTCCGGCCTCTGCGATCTGCGGCAGAATGAGATTCATCGCCTCCATTTGCCCAACGCAGAACGGGCACCATCGCCCGCGGAGGAAGCAGATGACAAGCCGTCCGTGCGCCAGTAGCTCAGCGGAAGAAACCATCTTCCCATCGTGATCGGGTAGCTCGAATGAAGGGGCCTTCGCGCCCACGGGAAGAATGTTCGCAGCGAGTTGCCGATGCTTCAACTCCGCCACAGCCTGCGCGTGTACCGCTTGCGTCTCCGCCGGAACATATTTCGCGATCAGTTCCTTGCGCTCGGCAAAGATCTCGCGCAGCGGACGCGTGTCAGTTCCCGGTTTTGCTTCCTCCAGCGATCGCCATTTCATGTCCGCCCATCATGCCATATCTGACAGTGAAGGGCGGTTTGGCCCGTCCGGGAACGAACGATTGCACGCGGACAGCCTAGGGAGTATATTCCTCGGAACTGGTTCGTTTGCTTACGATTGCATTCGTTTATTTACGGGGTACACCTAATGTTCCGATTGTCGCTGTACACGCTCCTGACTGTCATCTGCAGCCTAACGATCTCCCTGGCGCAGGAAACTCCCGCGAAGACCCGCACTCAATATTTCCCCAACACCACGGACGGCATTCATCTGGAGATGGTCTTCAATTACAACCTCGCCGACCTGAAAAACGAACTCGGCCACGTCGACATGGTGTGGGGAGCGAACTATCCCCTGCAGCCTCCGGGCGTCTACAACACCGCTTACATCCCGTACTCGGTCGACAACTTTACGAACACGGTCGCGTGGTACCAGCAACAACATCCGGACTGGCTGGAGTATCTCTGCGATCGCATGACTCTCGCGTATGAGTTCGGCTCGACATCGCTAGCTCCTATTGACTTCGCCAATCCCGCGGTGCAGGCCTACCAGTGGCGAACATGGGTCGACGCGCCTCTCTCGCAGGGTTTCGGCGGAATCGCCGTCGATACGATGTCGGCCAGCGCTAACTGGGGACGCTGCGGCCATTACGACCTCTCCGGCAACTGGGTGCAGCAGTACACCGGCAAGTTGGACGATCCTGCCTATCAGCACGACGAACTGGAATGGGAAGCCGCGACCTACAACCATGTTCACCACTATTCGAAGACCGCAACCATGCAGGTGAACGTCTCGTACGAGTTCGGCTATTCGCGTGAAGTCAACCTTCGTCTGATGACGACTGCCGACCTGCTCTTCGATGAGCGCGGCTTCACCAACTACGGTTCTGCTCCCGACGTTCCACCGCCGACGCAATGGCAGCAGATCATGGACGTCTTGCAATATGTGCAGTCCAAGGGCGTTTGTTACATGACCAACGGTGAAGAGTCCTATCTCAGCACGGACATTCCGCAATCGGCGCGTCTTTGGGTGATCGCGAACTACCTACTCGTCAACAATGGTTGCACCTACATGTACATGACGGGCTTCCTCGACGGAGGGCAGGATTACGGCTCGCTGGTTCTGTTTCCCGAGTACTCCATTCCCATCGGCCATCCGACTGCACCGATGGTGAATACACAGGGAGTCTGGGGACGGAAGTATTCAGGAGGCCTCACGCTGGTGAATCCGCACAGCAGGGCTAAGACGGTCGTGTTGCCGGGAGGCTCCTACGTCGACGTGAACGGAAATGCGGTGGGTCCAGTCGTGACGATGGAGCGGCAAGCCGGGCTCGTGCTGCTTAACGCGCCCGAGGACCGACCATCGTTTTACTGATCACCGACCACTAGCCACTATTCACTGCCCTACATCCCCGGCATCTTCATCCCTGCGAGCCTGCGCGCGAAGCTCGGCTTGCCCATTTGCTTGAACATCTTTTTCATCTGTGCGTACTGGCGGAGCAGGTTGTTCACTTCCTGAATGGTCGTGCCTGAGCCGCGGGCGATGCGCTTGCGGCGGCTGCCGTTGATCACTTCGTGATGATTCCGCTCGTGCAAGGTCATCGAATTGATGATGGCCTCCACGCGGTTGATCTGCTTTTCGTCCACGCTGTCGGCGGCCTTCTGCAGGCCTGAGAACGGACCGATCGACGGCAGCATGCCCATCAGGCTCTTCATCGATCCCATCTTCTTCACTTGCCGCAGCTGATCGCGGAAATCTTCGAGCGAGAATCCATCGCCCGACAGCGCCTTCGACGCCATCTCCTGCGCTTTCTTCTTGTCGATCTGCTGCTCGGCGCGTTCGATCAGCGACAGGATGTCGCCCATGCCGAGAATGCGCGACACAATACGATCGGGATGGAACGGTTCCAGCGCATCATACTTTTCACCGACGCCGATGAACTTGATCGGCTGTCCAGTGACTTGCCGGATCGACAGCGCAGCGCCGCCGCGCGCATCGCCGTCCATCTTTGTTAATACAACTCCGGTCAGCGACAGCTTCTTGTGGAATTCTTCTGCCGAGCGCACCGCGTCCTGTCCCGTCATCGCGTCGGCGACGAACAAAATCTCCGACGGATTCAGCAATTTCTTGAGAGACTGCATCTCGTCCATCAGAGAATCGTCAATGTGCAATCGTCCGGCGGTATCGACGATCAGCACATCACATCCGGATACGATCGCTTCGCGGCGCGCTTCCTTCGCCAGCCGCTCCACGTCGGCGGAGTTCGAGAGCGGTCGCGCGTTCTCGCCCTCGCCGTCGCGGACGTACGCGTCCGCGGCTACGTGACCCTCATAGATCTGCGCCTTCACCGCCTGCGCAACGACTTTCAACTGCTCGCGCGCGGCGGGCCGATACACGTCCACCGAAACCAGCAGCGGACGGTGTCCACCATTCTTCAGCCAGTGCGCCAGCTTGCCCGACGTGGTGGTTTTGCCGGAACCCTGCAATCCGGCCATCAGGATCACCGTCGGCGGCTGCGACGCGAACTTCACTCGCGCTGTGTCTTTGCCGAGGATGTCGACCAGTTCGTCGCGCAGAATCTTGATGACCTGCTCTCCGGGCGAAAGCGCGGTCATGACTTCCTGACCGACAGCTTTGGCGCGGATCTGATCGATCAGCTGCTTGACGACTTTGAAGTTGACGTCGGCCTCGAGCAGCGCCAGCCTGATTTCGCGGAGCGCCTCGTCAATGTTCTCCTCGGTAAGCGTGGCTTGTCCGCGGAGCGTTTTAAAGGCGCGTTGTAGTTTTTCCTGTAGATTCTCGAACATAGATGTATCCGATCATTTTACCAGCCACGACGGCCGGGTCGGATACCCAAGCGGTGCGACATTCTGGTCCCGCCTTTTGGGGATTTTCAAATTGAGGCGGCGGTAAAAAGGCTACTTGGTGGTGGGCGCCATCGTATCGTTCAGTGGAACTCCGAGCGTGCCTGCGGTGCTCAACTTGAAATCGTAGATGCCCGTGCGCAGATATACGTACTCCCTGGGCACATCGATCTCCTTATGGATCTGGAGTCCTACCTGCTGCACACTCGCGTAGAGCTTAGGGTCAAGGTTGATGTCGCCGCTGGTGACGACAAAGTTCAGCGGTTTGCCCTCGCGATTGTAGGCGATGAGGGCGATCTCAATGTTGCCGTGGCGACCACCGTCGGGAGTGGCATCAAGCTTGAGGTCACGCGGCGAGATGGCGAAATCGACGCCGTAGCGAGTGATAGGTCCCTTGAGATTGGGGTTATTGCCAATGCGTGGCGCGTCCGACGGCGGCTGCGGATCTGAGGGCACCACTTTGATTTTGTACAAAATCTGAGAATACTCAGGCAGGTTGCGTCCCATCAGCATGAGCAGCGGATCGGTCTCGGGCTTTTGGCCGGCGGCGAGGATCGTTCCAAGGTCGTCGGCGTAATATCCGCGGCGGTAAGCGAGCGTGCCCCTGGCCTTAATGAGCCTCACCTGGATGTGCCGGTATTTACCGTCCATGGCAGGATTGCCGGGTTCATACGTAAGTGAGTAATAGTGCGTGCCGTTGTCAATGACCCGGGCCAGTGCATCACTTAGGCCGTTGGTGTTGTAGTAAGCCTTTCCCCCGGTATCTTTGGCTAATTCGTCCATCGTGGACTGGATCAAGCTGCGAGTTGATTGGCCGCTCTGTAGCCGCTGGATTTGATCCCGAGTGGACAGCGACGGTCTTTTGCTTCCGAGTTCTTCGCCATTGGCTTGATACACCAGGTCGGAGGCAAGTCCTTCCGCTGCGACCGGGTAGAGGGCGACCTGGCCGGCGGACAGCAGATCAGCTGTTTTCCTGAGCTCGTTCTGAAAATTGCTGACTCCAACGAAGGGGTTCGCGAGATCCCCATTGGGGAAAATCACGATCGGAAATGAGCCCGAGAACCAGATCACGTTTTTGCGGCCGGGAGCACTACCGAGATAACGCGCGAGTTGCTGGAAGGCTTGCAGAGTAATGCCAACGCGAGTCTCGGTTTGAAGTGTCTCGGCCTCGGTGAGAAACTCTTTCAGAGAGTTAATGGGATCAACTTCGGCCTGCGCGAGGGTCGAAGGAGCGGGCGCTGGGCCAGAATTCGCCTCCAGGAAGTCGATGAGGTGGTCAAGTTCGTCGGCCTCCTGTGTGGAGGTAAGCACGCCCGAAGGCTGAGTGCTGGCTTGGGGAATGTTGAGGGCCGCCAACAATTCCGACGACTCGGTGGTAATTCCTTGCAGCATTCGCAGGCGCGACGACAAGGTGAAAATGGCAACACGGGTGCCGGGCGGAATCGTTTTCAGATACTTGATCATCTGCCAGTGGACATACGTTTGGTCTCTTGTTTGGGTGTTCAGGGCGTCGAGCAGCACTACGTTGATCGAGTCCGTGGTCTGAGTGACAGGGAAATTGGTGTAGACATGGGGCGGCATTGGCGGCAGCTTGATTTCCGTCGGTGTTGCGCCCGTGTGTTCTGCGAAAGTGGATATTATTTGCTGCTTGCCATCCTCCAGCACTTCAAAATCCTTCTCATGCAAGCCAGTGACGGGCCGTCCTTTGTCATTGGTCACGACAACATCCACCAGGACGCGTCGCACGGTGGTCTTGAGAGTCGTAGCGGGCTTGTCAGGCTCGGGGGCTTGGCTTTGCGATTGAAGTAACACCAGCGCAGGAAGCAGAAAGCAAGAGACAATGGCGCCGCGTAAGGACATACTCGCCTTCCTTGGATGCCGACCTATCATAATGGATGTCCAACGGGGTATGACTGGGTCCAGGCAGTTTTCTCTTCTATTCGTCTCCGGGCGGGGTCGCACCAGACGACTAGTAGTTGGGCATGGGGGCGGAACAGCGATGAGCCCGAATACTCGGAATGACCAAGACTGAAGCGGGTCCGTCGACTTCACAAAACGACTCGCGTGCTCGCTTTCCTGCCCATTCAGCTTCGCTCATAGCAGGCTTTATCGCAAACCACGCGACCAGGAATGGGCAGCCGGCGACGAGAAGCAGGTTCCTCGCTTCGCTCGGAATGACAAGTGGCGCTCGAAATGACAAATTGCATGGAATGAAATCACCCGACTTTGGGGCGAACCATCTCGAATCGTTGCGTCGTTCGCGTGTACTGGATGCCGCCCATGCGGCCGATGAGGTCGAGGGAATCGCGGTCGAGTTTTCCCTGCTTCCAATGAGCGTCTGCGACGTGGATCGAGATGATCTCTCCGATCACGAGGCTGCTGCTTCTGGGCGATGGCGAGAAATCCAGAATCTGATAGAGCTTACATTCGAAGCTGACCGGAGATTTCGCGACTCGCGGAGGCTTCACGATCTCCGACGGTGCGTGATCGATGCGGGCAAGATCGAATTCGTTGACGGAGGCGTCGTATTCGCCGCTGGTCGCGTTCATTGCTTCGGCGAGTTCGAAGGTGACCATATTGACCACAAATTCTTTGGTCTCGCGGATGTTGCGCAGCGTGTCTTTGGCTTCTCCGTCAGCAGAGTTCGATTGCTTCGGCGCACGCAGTCCAGGGGCAAACGCCAGCAGAGGAGGCTCGACGCAAACGCAATTGAAGAACGAGAACGGAGCAAGATTGGGCTGGCCGGAGGCGCTGAGTGTGGAAACCCAGGCGATCGGCCGGGGAGCCACGGCGTTGAGAATGAGTCCGTATAAGTCGGAATGAGAAAGATCGGATGTTCTGATGTTCATATTATTTATATGGTATGCCGCGGCGCGAAGTTACGAGGCTAAAGGTAGGAATTTCGACGCCACGTGAGTGCTTCAATCGGCGACCCTGGGAGAATGCCTCGAATCGACAGAGCCACACGTAAGAGTGCAGGGGTCCCTCGCTTCGCTCAGGATGACAAGGCTAATTTTAACTAGCCCGCGAAGACTTCTTTGGCGGCGATCACGGTGTTGGAGTGGATCGTCACCGTGTCTTCAATATTCTTTGCGTAGCCGCCGGCGTAGGTGACCATCACGGGAATGTTTTTCGCGCGGGCGACTTGAAAGACCAACCGGTCGCGCTTCTTCAATCCGTCGATGGTCAGTTCGAGGCCGCCGAGCTGATCCTCTTTGTATGGGTCGGCGCCGGCGACGTAACAGAGGAGGTCAGGTTCGAACTGACGGAGGCCGGAACTCAAGGCGTTGTCGAGCCACGCAAGATAGTCGTCGTCGCCGATTCCGTCTGGCAGATCGACGTCGATCGAGGATGGCGGCTTGTAAACCGGGTAATTGTTGTGCTGGTGCAGCGAGATGGTGAAAACGTCACCGGCGTGGGCTCCGCGGATCTTTCCTTGCGGCGCGTTCGCGGGCCGCTCAACGGTTGAAACGGAAGAGGAGGGCAGCAGAGCACTCGCGGTGCGCGTGCCGGCGAAGATCGCGGCGGTACCGTTGCCTTGATGCACGTCACAGTCGACGGTCATGGCGGTTCGAATCTTGTCGTCGCGCTGCATGCGACGGATGGCGACGGCGACGTCGTGGATCATGCAAAATCCTTCACCGTGATCGGGGAAGGCGTGGTGGAATCCGCCGCCGATGCTGATGCTGACTTTGTCGGCGAGAGCCTGGCGGGCGGCGAGGATTGATCCGCCAGCGGCGAGCCAGAAGGCTTCGACAAGGTCGCGAGAGTAAGGAATCTCCATTTCCATTTCTTCGCGCGGGGAGAGAGTTCCGGTCTTGAGCTTCTGCACGTAGTCGGGCTTGTGAACGAGGAGAATGTCTTGATCGGTGGCAGGCTGGGGCTCGAGAAAATCATTCGCGTCGGCTACGCCTGTCGTGATTAGTCGGTCGCGGACGCGACGGTACTTTTCCGCGGGAAAGACGTGGTTGCCGATCGGGAGATAGTAGGCGTCGCTGTAGACGAGCTTGAAAGGGAGCACTCAGCACTCAGCTGTCAGCACCCAGCTAGGCCAGCGCTGAGGGACTTCATATAATACGCGGGAAAACGAACCTTGGTACTTGGTAATTAGCGCAACAAGGCTTGGCGTGTGAGCGACGTGCCAGCCTGGAATTCCTGCCCGTAGCGGAGTTGCCGAACTTGCTCCAATCAGCCCGTCCTATATCCGTGTCGACCCCATGACTAATCTAAGCAGTAAAGCGCCAGCCGCTCCGATGCCGGCTGCCATCATCGTAACCTTGAAGATGATCCGCGCGATCTTGACACTTGTAACTAATTGAGGTGGCAATCGTCCAGCACCCAGTTGCCAGGAGATCCACCATCCGAGCGTTGAGTCAGTCAAGCCGATAATGAGTCCCGCAAGCGCGCCGTAGCCGGTCGACTTGATCAGGTCCGGGTACCCCGCTTGGGAGGCGATGGCAGCAGCCGTAGACCAAAGGAGAAATGAGATAGGAGCAAGCCGAGTATAGCGGAACTTCAGTTGTTGTGACGCGAACGAGCCCACGGTGTCCAAGCTTAGGACTGCAATGACGCCGCCGAAAACACCCAGTTGGAAAATGGCCATCAGTCCTTTTAGCGCTTCTTCGGCACGGTGGGTGAGACCATTGGCCGGCGGACTGGGACGATGGCGCCTTTTGAAGGATCGGCGGCGGCATTGGCGCGGGTCAGGACTTCCTGCTGGATGTATTGGACGAATTCCTGAATCTGGTGCTGCATCTCTTCCATGCGCTCGCGCATTTGCAGGATGATCGCCATGCCAGCGATGTTTACGCCGAGGTCGCGGGCGAGCGATAGGATGAATTCGAGGCGCAACAAGTCTTCGTCGGTATAGAGGCGCGTGTTGCCTTCGGTGCGCGAGGGCTTAAGCAGGCCTTCGCGCTCGTAGAGCCGGAGCGTTTGCGGATGGATGCCATACATCTCGGCGACGGACGAGATCATGTAGGCGCCTTTAGATTTACGTTTCGTCATGGGGACCCGGGTTTGATTCTAGAGCAGCCGTCCGAATTCTTCCTAGTTCCTTGGAGAATCCCTAACAGAATTCCCGCCAAACGTACGGAGCGCAAATGCATCCAAGCCTCGGAGGATATTCATGGATAACGATAAAACCCTAAGTGTGCTGGAAGACCTCATTGAAACTTGTAAAGACGGGCAAAAGGGCTATCAGGATGCGGCGGAGCATGTGAAGCGTCCGGATCTGAAGACCTTTTTCAACGAGCAGCGGCTGGAACGCGGTCAGTTTGCCGAGGAGCTGCGGCACGAGTATTCGCGCCTGGGCAAGCCGGACAAGAAGCCTTCCGGATCGATCGCGGCGGCGATGCATCGCGCATGGATCGATACGAAAATCGCGATGGGCGGCGGGGACAAGACGATCCTCGAATCGGTGGAAGCCGGCGAGGATAAAGCCAAGGAAAGCTATCAGAAGGCGCTGGCGGAGCCGCTGCCGGCGGATGTCGCGCAGATTGTGCGCAGGCAGCAGGATAGCATCCAGCGCTCGCATGACAAAGTAAAGATGCTGCGCGATCAGGCGAAAGCCGCAGCGTAGTTTGTAAGAATTCACTCGGAAACTTGTTGGCCACGGACTTGCGCGCTGATTCACGGACGATTGATCCGTGAAGACTGGCGAAATCCGTGGCCTTATTTTTATGCGGCGGGTTGCGCTTTTTCGGTTCGAGGAACGGACCAGCCTTCGGGCTTCAGAGCGTGGTTGATGACGTAGGCCACGAAGCCAGCGGCGATCAGGATCA
This sequence comes from uncultured Acidobacteriota bacterium, assembly GCA_963793945.1. Lineage (GTDB taxonomy): Bacteria > Acidobacteriota > Terriglobia > Terriglobales > Acidobacteriaceae > Sulfotelmatobacter. The sequence continues at coordinate 178,007 of CAWCCE010000024.1, forward strand.
TTCCGAAGGCGAACGAGCTCATGTTGAGAATCTGCTCGTGCTCGCTGCGGACTACGGAGAATCCGAGCAGGAGCATGGGCGGGATGCCGATCGCGATCGCGCCAATGAGTCCGCCGGGTACTTTGAAAGGACGCGGCAGATCCGGCTCGCGGAAGCGGAGCACAGCCAAGCGCCATGAATTCCAGGAACAGGCTGGCACCGTAGAGAAGGATGTCGAGCGTGACCAGGCGGGCGAAGCCCAGCCCGAGGCACATCGCCCATCCGAAGGCGAGGGCGATGATTGCGACCCAGGGTGCGCGCGATTTCTTTTGCAGCTTACCGAAGACGGCCGGAAGCATGCCGTCTTGCGCCATCGCCAGAGGCAGGCGCGAGTAGCTCATGACGAGCGCGTTGAACATGCCGAAGGCGCTGATCAGGCCGCCGAGGACGACTCCCACGCGAAGGAGCGGTCCGCCGATCAGGCCGGCGATGTCCGCCCACGAACCGGTTTCCCAGGCAGTCGGCTTCAGACCGGTCATCCACATCGCGGCAAAGGGCAAGATGTAGCTGACGGCTACGATGCAGACCGCGACGAGCATGGCGCGGGGATAAGTCCGCTGCGGGCGCTCGACTTCGGTGGCGATGGTGGAAGCGTTGTCCCATCCCATGTAGTTCCACATGCAGATGAGGAGGCCTCCGAGGATGTCGACGGTGGAGGTGGTCGGCTTGGTGACAGCATTGGCCAGCGCTCCCATTTTGAAGGGGGCGAGGATAACGATCGCGGCGAACGGGGCCGACAAGGCGAGGAACAGCCAGAGCGAGGTCAGCGAGACGACCTTCACACCAGCAATATTAAGGAGAGCGCAGGCGACGACAACGGCGAGCGCGACCCACCATCCGCGATTCGCTTCCTGAAACCACGGGAACATACGGGTCAGGTAGGCGACGAAGAGGGTGGGATAGATCGCCATATCAAAGATCGAGGCAATGAGCGACAGCCAGGCTTCCTGAAATCCCCAGAAGTTGCCCATCGCGCGGCGGACCCAGGCGTAATAACCGCCTTCGTAGGGCAGCGCGCTCGACAGCTCGCCGATCATGAAGGCCGTGGGGAGGCTCCAGAGCAGCGGGGTGATGAGCAGAATCAGAATGGCGCGTCCGTACCCGGCGCCATGCACGATGTCTTCGGTGCCATAGGTTCCACCCGACACCATAAAGAAGGTGGCGGCGACCAGAGGCCAAAGCGTGAGGCGGACGAATTTCTTCCGGTTGGGGACAACGGAGAGGGGTTGGGAATTTTCGGGTTGTTGCCGGCTAGCTGTTGCCAATTTCTATGTCTGCCTCCTCAAGCGACTCACTCTCACCACCGCGTCTCCCTTGAGTCTTTGGTGAAAGACGTTCTGTTTCGCGGCTCCCGGGTTTGATGCGTTTTCCCAGACATTTCGGCGAAGTTAGTTCGCATTTGTGAGATTACGGGAAATTTCCACAGATGCAAGATTTTTTTGGATTATTTTGCGAAATTTGTAAGCGGGAGTGGGGGTACGGAGGTAATGAGTACCGAGTCGCGGGTCGCGGCCGTTGAGGGTTCGGGTCGTTATTTGGTAGGTCGCCGACCGCCGAGACGAGAGCGCCAAGTTTTCCAGCAGACGATTGCGCCGGGGATGAGTCCGAGAAGAAATCCGTATTCAATCCCGATCAGGGGCAACCACGGTTGATACTCGCCGAGATGAATCCATCCCCTAATACCAGCCAGAGTGAATGCAAGACCCACCAGGAAAGATGCTGCAGAAACGATAGCGGCTGTACCCACGCCGATTAGGAGACCGTATATGACGACGCCGACTCTCTGCGGCGTGCTGAGAGGGACTTGGTACATCCGGCTATCGTGTTCCGGAGTGACCGCTGGGTCAAGTAACGAACGGGAGCTTTCACGGCAAAGTGCGCAGAATCATGAAAGCTCCTTTCCTCGTTCATCTCGCTGCACAGGGATAAGAGGTCCTTTGGGCCGCTAGAATCGCGGCCCTCAGGATGACAAGTTTGTCAGGAGGAGGAACGGACGAGCGAGATTACACCTTGGTCCAGAGGTCGGCTCTGGGGTCTTCGGGGTTTAGTTTGGCTAGTTCGCGGAGGAGCTCTTTTGTTCGCTCATCTCTTGGCATCGGGACCGTGATCGTGATCTCGACGATCTCGTCGCCGCGGACACCTTCTCTTGTGGCAGACGGAACTCCCTTTTCCCGAAGGCGCAGCTTCTGTCCGGACTGCGTACCTGGTGGAATCTTCAGAAGGGCTCGACCGTCAATCGTTGGGACTTCGATCTTTGCTCCCAGTGCCGCTTCTGCTGCGCTCACTGGAACCGTCAACGAGATGTCGTCGCCGTCGCGGTGGAAGATCGGATGGTCGCCGGTGCGGATGATCGCGTAGAGATCTCCGGGAAGTCCACCGTGGGCTCCGGCATTGCCCTTTCCTGGAAGGCGAATGCGCTGGCCATCGCGGGTGCCTGCCTTGATGCGGACTTCGAGCGGTTCAGTCTTCGTGACCGTGCCTTCGCCGTGGCACGTCGGACACGTGGTCAGATTCTTTCCGGTGCCGTGGCAGCGTGGGCACTGCACGTTGAACTTCATGCGTCCGCCGGTCTGCGTGATCTGACCGGTACCGTTGCATTCCGGACATTTGCCAGGAGCTTCGAGAGCGCCCTGGCCGTGGCACTGCGAGCAGACATCCTGGCGCGTGATGTTGAGGCGCATGACACCGCCACGGATTGCCGTCCAGAAAGGAACGTTGACTTGATACTCGAGGTCGGTGCCGGGCTCGGGACCTTCTTCGGCAGGCGCGCCGCGGCCTCCGCCAAAGATGGAGCCGAAGATATCGCGAAAGCTGCCGCCAGATCCTGAGTTCTTGCGGCTGCCGCGGCCGGCATTGTCGACCAGGTCGGAGAAATCGAAGCCACCGAAATCAAAGGGGGCGCCTTGACCGCCGGGCTGCTGCGCGCCTCCCTGAAAACCACCGGGAAATCCGGCGCCGGTGTTGTTGCCGGCGCGTGCGTATGCTTCCGCGGTAGCCGGATCAATGTTGTCGGAGTAGAAGCCGACTTGATCGTAGATCTTGCGCTTCTTGGGATCGCTGAGAACTTCGTTGGCTTCGGAGAGTGATTTGAATTTCTCTTCGGCGGACTTGTCGCCCGGATTGACATCGGGATGGAACTTGCGCGCGAGCTTGCGGAAAGCCTTGCGGATGTCGTCCGCCGAGGCGGACTTCTTTACACCGAGTATTTCGTAATAATCCTTTTTGGTCGCAGCTGCCATTCAAAGTCCTGATGCACTGCCTTGTCCTTGAGTGAGGACAGACGCGGGCGGGACGGCCCGCGCCGCATCTTAATTCACAATCTTGCGTCTATCTTTATCTTCTACCACGAGGGTCGATTCTTCGAGCCACGCTTCGTCCACGTAGACCGGGATTTGCCGGGTTCCGGTCGGAGTCTCGACCAGCACGAGCCACTGCCGTTCGTTTTCGGCGAGGCTCAGAAAATAGGTTTCGTCATTTACCTGGAAGTCCAATTGATTCTCCCCCATACAGAAACTTGGCCACGGATTCCCGCGAATCTACACGGATTCTTGATCCGTGAACTTCCGCTTCGATCCGTGGCCGCTGTGCTTACTTCTTGTCTTCTACGTCCACGTACTCGGCGTCGATGACGCCTTCGTCTTTCTTCTGGCCCGAACCGTTGCTGCCGGGATCGGGACCGCCGGCGGTTGGGCCTGCGCCCGGACCGGCTTGCGCGCCACCTGCCGGCTGAGCAGCTTTGTACATCTGCTCGGCCAGCTTGTGCGAAGCGGCGGTTAGAGTCTCGCGAGCCTTATCCATCTGCGCCTTGTCGTTGGACTCGAGCGCTTTCTTGGCATCGGCCAGTGCGTTTTCGACATCGCCGCGTTCGGAGCCGGAGATCTTATCGCCCTGCTCCTTGAGCATCTTCTCGATGTTGTAAACCATCGAGTCGAGCTGGTTCTTGGCTTCGATCGAATCGCGCTGCGCCTTGTCTTCGGCGGAGTGGGCGTCGGCTTCCTTCGCCATGCGCTCGACTTCTTCCTTCGACAATCCAGAAGAGGACGTGATCGTGATCTTCTGGTCCTTTTGCGTGGCCGTATCTTTCGCGGTCACGTTGAGGATGCCGTTGGCGTCGATGTCAAACGTCACTTCAATCTGCGGGACACCACGCGGTGCCGGCGGAATTCCGGTCAAGTGGAACTTGCCGAGAGTCCGGTTCTGCGCCGCCATGGGCCGTTCGCCCTGCAGCACGTGAACTTCAACTGAAGTCTGGCTGTCGGCCGCGGTCGAGAACGTCTCCGTCTTTTTGGTCGGAATCGTCGTGTTGCGCGGGATCATCGGCGTCGAAACGCCTCCCAGAGTTTCAATCGAGAGCGACAACGGAGTCACGTCGAGCAAGAGCAGGTCTTTCACTTCTCCCTTGAGCACTCCGCCCTGAATGGCTGCACCGATCGCGACGACTTCGTCCGGGTTAACGCCCTTATGACCTTCGCGTCCGAAGAGCTCTTTCACGAGCGACTGGATGCGGGGCATGCGGGTCTGTCCGCCAACGAGAACGACTTCGTTGATCTTGCTAGTATCGACGCCGGCGTCCTTCATGCACTGCTTGCAAGGACCGACCGAGCGCTGAATGATGTCTTCGACCATGCCTTCGAGCTTTGCCCGGGTCAGTTTCTTGACCAAGTGCTTGGGACCGCTCGCATCCGCCGTGATGAAGGGCAGATTGATTTCGGTCTCCATGGTGGTCGAGAGCTCGATCTTGGCGCGTTCCGCCGCATCACGCAGACGCTGCAGAGCCATCTCGTTGCCCTTGCCACGCAGGTCGAGGCCTTCATCCTTCTTGAATTCGTCGATGAGCCAATCCACCAGGCGCTGGTCGAGGTTGTCGCCGCCGAGGTGAGTATCACCATTGGTGGCTTTGACTTCGATCACGCCTTCGCCGACTTCGAGAATGGAAATATCGAAAGTGCCACCGCCAAAGTCGTACACGGCGATGGTTTCGTCTTTCCCTTTGTCGAGGCCGTAGGCGAGTGCGGCTGCCGTGGGCTCGTTGATGATGCGCTTCACTTCAAGGCCGGCAATCTGTCCGGCGTCTTTTGTCGCCTGACGTTGCGCGTCGTTGAAGTACGCTGGAACGGTGATGACCGCTTCGGTAACTTTCTCGCCAAGATAGTCTTCGGCGGCCTTCTTCAACTTCTGAAGAATCAGCGCGGAAATCTGGGGAGGCGTGTATTCCTTGCCTTGCGCCAAGACGGCCACGTGATCGCCCTGACGAACGACCTTGTAAGGGACCATCTTGATCTCTTCGCTGACTTCGTCGAAGCGACGTCCCATGAACCGCTTGATGGAATAAACGGTGTTCTCGGGATTGGTAATCGCCTGGCGTTTTGCCACCTGGCCGACGAGGCGTTCGCCGGTCTTGGTAAAGCCGACTACGGAAGGCGTGGTGCGCCCTCCTTCTTCATTGGCAATGACCTTCGGCTCGCCACCTTCCATGACTGCAACGCAGGAGTTGGTGGTGCCGAGGTCAATTCCGATAATCTTTGACATAAAACATTCCTCCTAAACTTTTTAAGTGCTTTGTAATCAATGCGTATATGATTGCGCCGGAATTCATCCTATGACTTGAGTGAATCGTTGTCAAGTTTTTAGATGAGGTTGAGGGGCAAGAAGTTGCGGAGATTTCCGGGATGGGAAGGACTCTTGGCGGCCGTCGGACGACACCCGGGAGGAAGCAGATTCCTCCCTTCGGTCGGAATGACAAAGCTTCATGCTGGTTCCTTCGTGCGGTCGGAATGACAGAGCTTCTCGGCCGTAACGGCCTTCGCATTGGCGGAAAGCTGCCAGTTGGTTCTTCCTTCCTGTCGGAATGACAACTTTCGTTAGACAGCCGGAATGCCAAAGCTCGGCATGAGGCGGATGACAATTTCTGCTCCATGCGGTTGACAGATCACGGTCGGGCGAACACAATGTGCGTACCAAGCTTGCGGGCCCGTCAGAGAACGAACCAATCCCTGGGAAAAGATATTTCAACTTAAACATTTGCACTCAGAAGAGGAGCACACGTATGCGCCCAACAAGAGTTCGCGTCCGCCTGGTCCTTGGCGGTCTGATTTTGTCAGGACTATTAACCGAGGTAGCCGCTGCCAAAGATCTTTGCGTCAATCCCGGAGGTTCCAAGGGTTGTTACGCGTCGATTCAATCCGCAGTGACGGCAGCATCAGCCAATGATGTGATCAATGTTTGGGCCGGGACATACCAAGAAGATGTCGTGGTCGGCAAGCCGCTGGCGCTGCTCGGCGCAGGGGCGGGAAAGTCCGTGATTGATGCGTCCAATCTTCCCAACGGAATTCTGCTGGACGGGCTGGATAACGCTGGCCTGCACGATGTGACGGTCGCGGGCTTCACGGTGAAAAACGCGCTCTATGAAGGAGTACTGGTGCTGAACATGTCGGGGGCGGTGATTCGAGACAACCACATCATCGACAACGATCTGGAAGGGCCAGTGTTCGGATCGGGTCCAGCCTGCAATGGGCAGCCCGCGTATGAGACGGACGAAAGCGGAGATTGCGGCGGCGGACTTCATCTGTTAGGCGCGGTGAGTGCGATTGTTTCCGACAACGTGCTCACGGGCAACGCCGACGGCATATTGATCAGCGACGATTCGGCGGAGAGCCGGGACAACCTGATCATCCGGAATATCGTGATTGATAATCCGCTGGAGTGCGGGGTCGTGCTGGCATCGCATTCACCGATGGGTTCCGCTCCACCGTTTTATGCGCCGCACTATGGAGTCGTCCACAACACGGTTTCTGAAAATGTGGTGTCGAAGAACGGAGTCAAAGTTGGTGGCGCGGGCGTCGGCTTATTCTCCGACGGCGAAGGTCCGGGGACAACGGCTGGAAACGTTATTATCCGGAACCAGCTCACCGGAAACGGGATTCCCGGAGTTTCGCTGCATACGCATGTAGGTCCGGTTTTTGGCGCTCCTGCCGACAACATGGCGGGGAACATGATCATCGGCAACTTCATCGCGGGCAACGGACCGGATACGGACGACACGGCCACCCCGGGCAGCGCCGGCATCAACATCAACAGCGGCGGTGGAGGCTCGCCGGTCTACGGGACGGTGATTTCCGGGAACATCATTCGCGACGAAGACATCGGGATCGCGGTGAATATTCCGAACAACATCGATGCCCATCTCAACGACCTGCTCAATGGCAAGGTCGGAGTGGCGAACGTTTGCGCATTTGACGCCGCGGCTTGCACGGGAGTGATTGACGCGACGGAAAACTACTGGGGCTGCTCTGCGGGACCCGGAGCGAAAGGATGTGCGACGACGGGCGGTTCGATGATTCGATCCACGCCTTCACTATCGAATCCGGCGAGTGAAGCAGGGAAAAACTAACCGAGGAGGTCGAGGTGGGGCGCTACTCCATCTCGACCTTCCACAGCGGTTCGCCGCCAAGTGAGTGATAGAAGCCCCAAGCCGCGAGGGCGACTGCACTCAGCAGCGCGAGCATCGAGTTCACGAAATACCAGGCGGAGAAATCACTGGTTAGCGGGAGATTGGCGATCATGTTGATGGTAAAGATCGCGACCGCCAACGGAATCAGTCCGAAACGGAAGACGATGAGTACAGCGATAGCGTAAACGAGAATCTCGGTAGGCAGTTCGATCGCGACGTGAGTACTGGTCAGTCCGCGGGGCAGGGCAAAGAGGGCGACGAACGCGATGGCCGCGAGCCAGTCTTTGCGGAGGACCACTTTAAGTCCGAGAAGCAGGAAGAAGAACTGCAGCGTTCCGAGGATCGAACTCGTGATCTGCATGAGCCAGGCGCCTAACGCTGTGCGACCTCCGATAAAATACTCCTGCTGGCCAAGTCCGGGGGCTGCACCCACATGCATCAGCGGGATGGCGTGGAGCTGAAAGATAAGTATCCATACGACGCCCAGCATCACGCCGAACAAGATGTCGCGGCCGACGAGCGGATCGCGGAATTGTCCGGACAACAGGCGGCTCCAGGAGATCATGGTTTGCGGCCAGCGACGGCGTACCCAGGGCTCGAGGGCAAGGTAGAGCATCCATGTCAATGCCGATACAAATAGTGATGTGGCTGTAGCCAGAACCAGCAAACCGACGGTCTCAAGGCCGGGAACGAGATGAGTACGGCAGAACCACAGACACATTTCGAGAACGAACATCACCGTGGCGAGCCGATAGGCCCCTTCGCGATCGCCGCGTCCATGACGATAGTTGCGCCGTGCCAGGAACATAGCGCCGCCAACCAACGACAAAAACAACAGGATAGTGACAACCTGCCTTGCCTGCTGCCCAAAAGATTGCGCTGGCGCCTTGATGCGATCCGGCTTCGTCCAATCGCCGATTAGGGAGAAATAAACAGGCTTGCCCTGCAGGGATGCGGCCTCCACTCGTAGAGCACGTGAGGTGCCGGGCCAGACACCGGTCCAGGCCGCGCGCGTGTCCGAAGAAGCCAGCGAATTCCACTGCGGCTCGGCCTTCTGAAATTTCGTGGGATCAAGACCAGCTTCCGAGAACAAAAGATTCCAATCGTAGGGTGCAGTTGGGGCAGCGACCGTTTCCTTTTGCGGCGGGATGGCCTGTAGATTGATGAGCCTGCCCTGCGGATCGAGTTGCAGATTGATCATTCCCGATAACGTGGTGGCAGGATCGCCCGGAGTTACGATGCCGGGATTGAGCAACTGATCGCGGTAGCCTTCTGCGAACATGTAATCGGGACTCTGGCGATACCAGAAAATCAGCAGCGAAGGGCGGCCGGGAAGCACAGCATTCCAGTCGGGATGAGGCTTGTCATTCTTCTCGACGTAATCTTGAAGATCGCCGTCGTAGTCGAAGCCGTATGCGGTATCGAGAGGGCGATCGGGGTACCCCAGCCTGGTTGTAATCTCGCGAGCTTTCTGTGCGAGCACTTCTGGAGTCTGTTCGAGGCGCATTCGATCGAGGCCACTGTAGTGAACACCGAGGAAGGCAACTAATCCCAACGCTAACAAGATCGCCGCAAAACAGGTGATCGCGATGCGTGGCTTCAATCCCACGTTTTCTCCGGCGGCGGCGACCATCTGTGGCGAGGGCGTCTCTCCGGCGGCTAGGGCGGCGGCGAGGGGATCTCCTCCGGGCAAAGCCGCGGCGACGGCGAGAGCGGTCGCAGGACGAGCGGAAGGTTCGTTTTCCAGGCAGCGCAGGATGACCTTCTCGATAATGGGGTCGAGATCTTTGACTACGGAAGAAGGACGGCTGGGCGTTCGATCGTCGAGACCGTGAAGCGCCGCCGCGGTTTTTTCGGCGAAAGCGCGCTTCCCCGTGAAGACTTCGTACAGAACCAAGCCGAGAGAGTAGATGTCGCTGCGCGGGCTCACTTCCTTGCCCGCAATCTGCTCGGGCGCCATGTAGGCCGGAGTGCCGCTGCGAATCTCGTTGCCGCGGATTTCGTCGGCGAGGCCAGCCAATCCGAAATCAGTGATGACGACCTGGCCGCGGCCGTCGAGCATGATGTTGGCCGGCTTCAAGTCGCGATGAAGAACTCCCTTGGCATGGGCGGCGGCAAGGCCTGCGCAAAGTTGGCGAGCGATCTCGACGGCTTTGTCCTGCGGAAGACGGCCGATGCGACGGAGCAAGGACGCAAGGTCTTCGCCGTCGACGTACTCCATGGTGAAGAAGGTCTGGCCTTCGACGTCGCCTACGTCATAGACGCGGCAGACGTTCGGGTGGGAAACGCGGCGGGCAATGCGGACTTCGTTGCGGAAGCGCTCGAGCAGGCCTTCATCACTGGCGGCTGCGTCGGGCAAGAATTTGAGCGCGATCGCCTGACCGAGGGTGAGGTCGTCGGCGCGGTAGACTTCGCCCATACCTCCTTTGCCGAGGAGGGCGATGATGCGATAGCGACTGGCAATCAGGCGGCCAGGAAGGAAGCGGCCTTCACTGACCATGTATTCGGGGAAGGAAGAGGTGCGCGAGGAGGATCGGGACGAGGGGCGCGGAGACGATCCGGACGGCGGACGTTGCGGCAGAGGCGAAGTCGCGGTGGCAAAGTCGAGAGTGGCAACGTCGTCGGTGTTCACCACCGGCTTTCCGCAAGAAGGGCAGAAGCGTGGATTGGCTGAAAGCTCTGTTCCGCAAAACGCGCAGTTGGACATCGAATTTTCCCGCTACAGAATACCTTAGACCCGGACTTCAGGCGCCTCGGCGTTGAACTTCACCCTGCCTATCGAGTTCGGCGATTGCACGAAGGCGCGGTCGGAGGCCAGCGTAGCTTTGTATTACCATCCAAGACGATGACTTCACGCTTGGGCGCTTGGTTGCGCGATCCTATCGTTCTCTTGTGTCTGACGGCGGGGCTGCTCGCCTTTGTCGTTCAATCCGGTGAACTGGGCAGCGCCGACACGATGCACCGCCTCCAGACCACGCACTGGATCTGGACTTCGCAGCCGCAGGTATTTCCCAACGAGTATCCGGAATTCGGGCTGCACGGCCGAGGCGGACAGATTTTCAGCTGGTATGAGATTGGGCAATCCCTGCTGATGCTGCCGGCGGACATGGTGGGCACGTGGATATCTCACTGGCACATTTTCTCTGGGTATGAAGATGATCCGGCGGTACGCAGCATCGTTGTCAGTTACAGCACAAACATTTTGATCACCGTGCTGACGGCGCTGATCGCTTTCCGCTTTTTGCGGCAGTTAAAGTTCGGCGAGATGGAATCGATCGCCGGAGTGCTCGCGCTGCTCTTCTGCACGACGCATCTTCATTACACGCAGAACATGATGGAGAACAACTACATCATGCTTTTGACGCTGGCGGGATTTTCCTATCAGTATGAATGGTTGCGGAGCGGGAGCAGCAGAGCGTTGTGGATCGGATCGGGTGCACTGGGACTGAACCTGCTGACTCGCGTGACGACATGTCTCGACCTAGCCTCCGCGGGACTTTTTCTTCTGATCGTGCTGTGGATCGAGCGTGTCCGGGGACGAGCGCTATGGGCTCGTGTGATTGCGTATTGCAAGGTCGCAGTGCCGGTCTATGCGGTCTTTACGTTTCTGGAACGCTGGTACAACTTTTACCGTTTCGAATCGTGGACGCAAAGCTATATTCCGGTATTCGCGCGAGAGCAGCGACTGCAGGACCCTACATTGCCGACGAATTTTCCGTGGAGCACGCCGTTTCATGAGGGCGTCTTCGGCGCCCTATTCAAGCCGGAGAAATCGATCTTCCTGTTCGATCCTCTTCTGATATTGGCGATTCTGCTCTTCTTGTTTTTATGGAAGCGCATGGAGACCGAGGTGCGCGCGTACGCGGTGACGTCCCTCGTGCTGCTCGCCGGGTACGTCTGTTTCTATGCGCGTTACACGTACTGGTCGGGAGACTTCGCTTGGGGCGATCGCTACGTCTCGACTGCGGCGGAAATGGTCGCGCTGCTGGCGGTGCCTTTGCTGCTTACTTTTCGGACAAGACTGGGACGCTGGGTCTGGCGTGGGGGACTGGTGCTGATCTTTTTGAGTCTCGTGATCCAACTGGCTTCGCTGGCCTTCTGGCTTCCGCTCGAGATTTATCAGATGGAGACGTTCGGGCATCCGACATTTGTGATTGCTCTGCGGTTTAAGAATATTGCCGCGTTCGCTCTGGGAAACATGGATGCATGGGGGCTTACTACCGACGACATGAAGTATGACCAGTGGGATTACGTTCACATCACTTGCTGGAATTTCTTGCCATTTCTGTTGCGGCGCGTCGGAGCCGCGCCGCGGTGGGTGGTGGATACGGCGTTCGCAGTGTGGTTTATGGGACTTGCGGCCTTGGGAGCAGTTTTGTTGTGGCTGAAGTCACAGATGCAAGGCATTCCGCGGCTGGCGAGATGATCGACATGCTGAATCGGCGGCGGTTTCTGCATGGCCTCGCCATCACGGCGACGCTGGCAGCTCTCCCGCGAACCTCTGCTCAAGGTAAGAATCCGGAAGTTGCCTTCACTTTCGATGATCCGACTACCGAGGGCGGCGCCAATCTAAAGTGGCAGGATGTCAACGAGCGCATGTTGGCCGCGCTTGCAGGCAATCATCTCAAGGCGATTTTGTTCGTCTGCGGCAAACGCGTCAATAAAAATTCGGGAGAACAACTGATCGCGGTTTGGGATCGAGCAGGACATCTCATCGGGAACCATTCGTATTCCCACCTAAACTTCAACGCGAGCGGCGACAGCGACGGGACCAGGACAGTGACGCTGGCGGAGTTCGAGGCCGACGCACTGCGGAACGAACCGGCGCTTCGATCTCGCCGGCATTTCATCCGACTATTTCGTTTTCCTTTTTTCAAAGAGGGTGACACCGTCGAAAAGCGCGACGGAATGCGTGCGTTCCTGCATGCACATGGCTACCGCATTGGTCGAGCGACCATTGATGCGTCCGATTGGGCGATCGATGGACGTCTTAAAAAGCGGGCGGAGGCCGAGCCTCACGCCGATCTAACGAGCTATCGCGATTTCTTTCTGCAACACATCTGGGAACGCGCGCAATTCTACGATTCGCTAGCCATGCGCGCAGTCGGACGCCCGGTGCGGCACACGGTGGTGTTGCACCACAGCCCACTGAATGCACTATTTCTCGGCGACCTGATTACCATGTTCCGACAGAAAGGCTGGAGGCTAGTCGATGCCGAGTACGCCTACAAGGACGAAGGGTATGACCGCCAGCCGAGAATCCTGCCGGCTGGAGAAAGCTTGATCTGGTCGCTGGCAAAGGAAAGTGGAAGATTCGAGAAAGAGTTGCGCTATCCCGGAGAGGACGACGTTTATGAGAATCGCGCATGGACGCGCTTCACTTGTAAGTTGGGCTACTCCACCGTTACTGATTTGGCCAAGTTTCGCGGCTGATCTACGTCGCAACCGCGGCGAACGGCGATGTGATAGGCGAGAAGTTGCAGCGGAACAATCTCAAGAATCGGCGACAGTTCTTCTGGCGCGGGTGGGACATAAATAACGTGGTCGACTGACTCTTTGATCTCTTCGTCGCCTTCGGTCGCGAGGGCGATTACAACACCAGAGCGAGCTTTCACTTCTTTCAGGTTTGAGATGGTCTTTTCGTAGCGCAGGACCGAGTCGGGATCGTTGGTGTCGCGTGTCGCGATCACTACCACCGGCAGGTTTTCGTCGATGAGAGCGTTGGGGCCGTGCTTCATTTCCCCGGCGGGATATCCCTCCGCGTGAATGTAGGAAATCTCTTTCAGTTTGAGAGCGCCTTCGAGGGCGATGGGGTAGTGGATACCGCGACCGAGGAAGAGGAAGTCGTGAACTTTCTGGTAGCGCTTCGCGAGGTCATCGCAAACGGCGTCCTGAGCCAGAACGGTTTCCAGCTTTCCGGGAATGCGGGTAAGTTCCAGCATGTCTGCGCGGGACTGCTCGGCGGTCATGGTTCCACGCACTTGTGCGAGATACATGGCGAAGATGTAGAGGGCAGTGAGCTGTCCGGTGAAGGCCTTCGTGGAAGCTACGCCGATCTCGGGACCGGCATGCGTATAGATCGTGCCGGCGGCTTCGCGCGTGATCATCGATCCGACGACGTTGCAGATGGCGAGCGTCTTTGAACCTTTTGACTTGGCCTCGCGTTGCGCGGCAATCGTGTCGGCGGTCTCACCGGATTGCGAAATAACAAGAGTAATCGTGTCCGGTTCGACGATGGGATTGCGGTACCGCCATTCGCTGGCATAGTCGACTTCGACGGGAACACGGGCAAGTGTCTCAATCATGAACTTTCCGGCTTGTCCGGCGTGCCAACTGGTCCCGCAGGCGATGATGTTGATCTTTCGGGCGGCGCGGAACTCGGCCTCGGTGATCCGCATTTCTTCGAGGAAGATGTGGCCAGTCGTCTGGGAGACGCGTCCCAGCGTGGTGTCGCGGACGGCCCGTGGCTGCTCGTAAATCTCCTTGAGCATGAAATGCTTGAAGCCACCTTTTTCCGCAAGGATGGGATCCCAAGTGATGTGCTGCACCTGCCGCGAAACCGGCTTGCCATCGAAGTCAGTGAGTTGCACGCCATCGGGTGTGACCACTGCCATGTCGCCATCACCCAAGAAAAAAATATCGCGCGTGTGATGAAGGATGGCGGGAACATCGGACGCAACAAAGTATTCGTCGTTGCCCATGCCAATCACGGCGGGCGGGCCGTTGCGGGCGGCGACGATCTTATTGGGGTCGTCGGTCGAGATGACGGCTAGCGCAAAGACGCCTGTGAGTTGCTTGACGGTCTTGCGGACTGCATCTTCCAGAGAGGGCCGGTGGCCGTTCGACGGTTCCGAATATTTCTCGACGAGATGCGCAATGATTTCGGTGTCGGTTTCGGTGGTGAACTTGTGGCCTTCTTCGGTGAGCTTCTTCTTCAGGCTCAGATAATTTTCGACGATGCCGTTGTGGACAACGACGATCTTTCCAGTGCAGTCGCGGTGCGGATGTGCATTCTCTTCGGTGGGGCGGCCGTGAGTCGCCCAGCGCGTGTGTCCGATGCCGTAAGTTCCGTTCAGGGGTTTCTGGCGAAGGGCTTCTTCCAGATTGCGCAACTTGCCTTCGGCGCGGCAGATCTCGAGGCCAGCGGTCCCTGATACCGCAATCCCCGCGGAGTCGTAGCCGCGATACTCAAGGCGCCTCAGGCCCTCGAGGATGATGGGAACGACACTTTTCTTACCTACGTAGCCAACAATGCCACACATGAGGGGTCCTCAACATCGGGCTGATCACTCAGCCAGAGAGAAACGGAATTCTTCAATGACGGGATTGGTGAGCACTTCGCGGGCGATGCGTTCGACTTCAGACTGGGCTTGTTCGCGTGAAAGTCCGCCGTCAAGGGTAAGTTCAAAATACTTTCCCTGACGGACGCTCTCCAGGCCTTTGTAACCCATTTTCTTCAGTGCGCCCTGAATGGTTTTACCCTGGGGATCAAGAACGCTCTTCTTCAAGGAAACGTAGACGTAGGCTGTCATAAAGACAACATTATACGCGGGGCTTGAATTCAGACCTTCGGGGCTGCCGCGACTGTTGCGACTCTACGTGTCCAGACGCTTCAGCTTTTCATCCAGATCCGCGAGAGCATCCTGCAAGAGCTTTCGATGGCGCTTGTTCTGGGTGGCTTCGAGGCGTTGCAGCACTTGCTGGCAGGAGAGACGCAGGGTCTCGCGTTCACGGTTGCGCGCCGCTGCCTCCGGGGTGAGCTTAGCACGTGGCGAAGAGGACTTATCGGTAGCTTCTGCCTGTTGTGCTTCAACGGACTTGCTTTCCCATCCTCGAGCCACAGCGAGATTATAAGGCTGGCGCAGTCAAGTACCTACAGGCGGAAGGAAGCATTGGTCGGAAAGGTCCAACCATCACACCTATTAATGATGTTGCTCCCCCGCGAAGGGAATGTGAGAAAGCTCCATCGAGCCAGTTGACAGCGTGGTTATAATTCCGAGATTTACTTTGGTCCACCTTTTGAGGGGGAGGTGGATGGGAGATAGGCGTGTTCCTTCACTCCTCGGTCTTAGAATATTCGAACGTCACTGCGTCTCGCGTTGCAACATCCCGAACAAAGGTTTCGTTGGCGGCACGGAGCGGGAACTCCACTCGCCCTTCAGTTTTTTCTTTCCAGAAATTTCATAAGGCTCGGAGAGTTCAAACGAGCGGAGTGAGGTCGCTCTATGGACCCGGTGCTGACGCGACGGAGTTGGTTCGTTGCGTCGACCGAATGCCCGGCGTCTCTATCTCTTCAGAAATCGAGGGCTGCTTCGATGCAACGTAACTGGCCCATCTTCGCGGAGGGGGTGACAGGACCATTCTCGTCTCAGAGCAGTCTGATAGACGTAGAGCAGATGATCGCCGCTTATTTCAACTCATCGACGATCGGGTTTTGCGTCCTTGATGCCGGTCTTCGCTTCCTTGCGATCAATGAAACTTTAGCAGGAATGAATGGCCGTCCCGCCAGCGATCATTTAGGAAAAACGGTTCGCGAGACCCTCGGCAGTTTCGCTGACATCTTCGAACCGAAGTTGAAGAGCGTTCTTTTGACCGGCGAGCCAACACAAGTTTTTGAAGTCGAGGCTCTCATCCCTCCGAGCAAGGAGCCCAGAAGAGCCATCAACCACTACTTCCCAGTTAAAGACGCGAAAGGAACCGTCCTGCGAATCGCAGCAGTGGTGATCGATGTGACCGAGCAGAGAGCTGGTCAACAAGAATTGCGGGACGCAAACGAAAAGCTGGGTACGGAGGCGAAACGCCTGCGCATGATGATCGACGTCAACCATCTAATTTCGTCGAACTGGGATTTGACACAAGTTTTTCCTCGGATCTCGGCGCGAATTCGGCGGGTACTGCGGCAGGAATATGCGGGCCTTGCGTTACAGGATGAGGGCTCTGGATTGCTGGTGCGACACTCGATCGACTTCCCTCTCGGGAAAGGGTTCACTCCCGACACACACATCGCATCGGGCGGCCCCTCCGGCCACGTCTTTCAGGCTCGCGCAGCCACGATTTTTTCCCGTGAGGAGCTGATGGGCTTTGGCGATGAGGCCAAGAGTTTCATGGCAGAAGGGCTGCAATCCGTGTGCTGTGTTCCGATGCTGCGTCCGAGCGGTCCACTGGGAGTCTTCATTCTCGGCAGCACGAGAAAAGATGCCTTTCAGAGGGACGACTTGCAACTCCTCGAACAGGTTGCCGCACAATTGGCCCTCGCCATTGAAAATCGCCGAGTCGCCTCCGAGGTCGAAGCGCTGAAGCAACGTGTCGGCGAGGAGAAGAAATATCTGGAAGGGGAGCTTCGGGCAGCAGAGGACTTCGGAGAGATCGTCGGCGAGAGTCCTGCGCTAAAGCACTTGCTCGATCAAGCTTCCACCGTTGCGGGCAGCGATGCGACGGTTTTGATTCTTGGAGAAACCGACACCGGCAAAGAACTGATCGCTCGTGCGATCCACCAGCAGAGCTCGCGGAAGAATGGACCGTTTATCAAAGTAAATTGCGCGGCGATCCCCACCGGCCTTCTGGAGAGCGAGTTGTTCGGCCACGAGAAAGGGGCGTTCACTGGCGCGGTCAGCCAAAAGATCGGGCGAATGGAACTGGCAGACGGGGGCACCTTGTTCCTGGACGAGGTGGGCGAGATTCCCCTCGAAATCCAGCCAAAGCTGCTGCGCGTTCTACAAGATCATGAGTTCGAGCGACTGGGGGGCACACGCACGATCCGCGTGTCGTTGCGGCTAGTGACGGCGACGAACCGGGACTTGGCCGAGAGCGTGAGACGACACGAATTTCGCAGCGACCTCTTTTACCGGCTGAGCGTCTTTCCGATTCGAATGCCTGCATTGCGCGAGCGGCGAGAAGATATCCCTCTGCTCGTCCGCCATTTCGTCCGCAAGTTTGCCCTGCGCATGGGTCGGCACTTGGAAACAATCCCGAAGGCGACAATGAGCAGTCTAGTTAATTGGTACTGGCCGGGGAATGTTCGGGAGCTTGAGAATTTGATGGAACGCTCGGTCATCCTTAGTGAGGGTAGAACGCTGCGGGTCCCCGTTTCGGAACTTCGCCGGCATGCCGACCTGGAAACCGAACCGGTCGACCACACTCTGGATACCGCAGAACGAGGGCACATCATCCAAGTGCTGCGCAAAACAGGAGGTGTGCTCTCCGGACCTCATGGCGCAGCGAAGCGGCTGGGGTTGAAACGTACTACCCTGCAATCCAAAATGCAGCGCTTGAAAATCAACCGCAAGGACTACTTGGATCCTCCGCATTGATGTGACGGCTAATCGGCGTTTGCCGACACGGCGGCAATTTCACCCTGAGTCCGAAGAAGGTTGCTGTTTCGGAACTAGTTCCAAACACGGAAGTTCTGATCCGCGGATGGGAATTCCTGTTTCGGCACGCTACCTGCAATAGGTTCCCGTTCATCGCCTCTGGCTGGCCCTCGCTGTACTCCGGCTCTCCAAGGCAGTCCCAGTTCTAGAGATGGATCCGCTTCCTCAGCCGAGCCGGCGGGTTGGAGTAAAACATTGTGTTGCTAGTGCATAAGCATCAGGCGCTTGCCCTGAGCGTTTCCAGCCTGGCGGTTGAAACCGCAGGAGCCGTCCCGATTCCCCGGCGTTGCCGCCATAACATCGATCATCTGGGTGGCACACCTCAATTCAATCCGGTGTCAACCGCAAACGCGACAGCCTTTATCGGCGAACACCGGGAATTTCCTTCCTTCGAGATGGAATCCATCTCGCCGGCCACCGATGCAGGGATTGATCCCTTCTACCTCTTCGCCTGCCATGTTGCGTGGGAACAACAGGAAGACCCAAGCGCGGGATGGGAATTGGTGGCCGCGGCACAAAGTGCGAACTCGGAAACACGAGCGCAGGCCCGATCCCTGCTTGCCGGTTCGCGACACCTGGGCGGAATGGGGCTGGGGACGAATTCGGAATCCTCGGGAATCGGAAAGCGTCAGGAAAGTGTGGACACAGAGATGAATGCGCCCTACGGGATGGAAATCCTTGAAAACTGCAGCGAATGCGCGGCCACGAATCCGATGTTCTTTTGTGGATTCCCGCGCTCCATCCTTAGCGCCTTGGATAACGTAAGCCAGAGAAGTATCTTGCCCGCGGGAGCGATTCTTTATGTTGAAGGGCAATCGCCGCGCGGAATGTTCATTATTTGCTCGGGCAAGGTCAATCTCTCTACCGCGTCGCGGGAAGGAAAAATACTGCTTCTGAAGACCGCGATGCCAGGAGAGACGGTGGGACTGAGCGCGTCGGTTTCCGGCACGGGATATGAGACGACCGCCGAGACGGCGACGCCGTGTCAGTTGAACTTCGTCGAGCGGAAACATCTTCTGGAGTTGATGCAGTCGCACAGCGAGGTGGGCGTGCACGCGGCGCAGTGCTTAAGCCGCGACTTCCGGTCGGCCCATCGGGACATTCACGATCTGGTGCTTACCCGGTCGTCCAAGGGGAAACTGGCACGGCTGATATTGGCGCAATTTGCGACACAGGAAGAACAGAGGGAAACCCATATCCATCCTGTGATGACGCACGAAGAGATGGCACAGCGAATCGGCGCTTCGCGCGAAACTGTGACGCGCCTACTGAGCGCTCTGAGAAAGAAGCGCCTGATACGACTGGACGGCGCGAGTCTGACGATTCGGGACCGGCCAGGCCTGGAAACTCTCGCAACGTAGCCTTCCCCCAAAGGCAACCGGAGGACAGCTTTTTACCGCTGTCCTCCGGTTCAATTTTGAACGCTTCGCCGTCCGTTTGAGCGGAGATTGGCGGGAATGTATCTCAGGACTATATACGGGAACCTTAATCAACGACCTGTTCGCGCTGGTGGAGCATGTGCAGCGGACCAGCGGAGCGAGAGTGCGAGAGCCGGGAACACAGATGACAGCGAGGGACCGTGAGACCAATCCCGAAGATCACCGCGAATCAGAGCCCGAAGAGTTCCCGCAGGCGCTTGGTCTGCGCGCGGCTGACGGGAATCTCGGTCTGCTTCTTGTCGTCCATCCGCAATTGGTAGGAACTCTTGAACCAGGGGACGACCTCGCGGATACGGTTGATATTCACAAGGTAGGAGCGATGAGCACGCCAAAATAATTTCGGATCGAGGCTATCGAGCAACTCTTCGAGTGTCCGGCAATTCGATTGTCCTTCCATCCCGGCTGCGCCCGCGGTCACAACCGAAATGACGCCGTCTTCAATCCACGCGTAGCAGATATCTCTCTGGTCGATGAGGAACATGCGTCCGACCGCTTTGAGCAGAATCTTCGAGGCCGGCTGCTTTTGCGATTCCAGCATGCGGACCAATGTCTCGAGGCGATCCGCCGGGGCCGCTCCGGCATCCTGCTGCGCCCGAGCTTTCTGGATGGCTTGCGAGACCCGCTTCTTATCGAAGGGCTTGAGCAGGTAGTCGACCGCGTTTACTTCAAACGCTTTCACCGCGTATTGATCGAAGGCGGTCGCGAAGACGATCTTGGGCAGCGGAATTTTCCGGTCGAGCAGCTTCTTGATGACGCCAAAGCCGTCAAGGCCGGGCATCTGCACGTCGAGGAATACCAGATCCGGATTGTGCTCCTTGATGAGGTTGACCGCTTCCAGACCATTCTTGCCCTGGGCGACAACATTGACGTCGTCGACATTTTTCAGCAGGTAGGCGAGTTCGTCGCGGGCCAGTTGCTCATCGTCGACGATGACTGCAGACAAGGACATCGTTGCTCCGGGAAAGCGCAACCGCTGTACGGAGTATAGTGGCGCGATTTTCCCGGTGCAATGAAGGACGAACAATCGAAATGCGTTTGCAGCAATTGGAGGAAGAGAAACCGTCACTGAACGGCGTGCGGTCGGCAGGTTCAATCAGATTGTGGCACCCGCCGACCCAAGACGATTTCGAAGAACGACAGCTATCCCTTCACTGCGGGCGCTGTTGCATCATGTTGCCCATATCGAATTTCGTGAAGCCCGCGGGAATCTCGAACAGGCTAGCCGGCTGCGATCCTTCCTGGATGTTGCGCAGTTCAAAACCGCCGCTCGTGTTATCGGCCTTAATGACACAGTGAAGTTTCGTGTCAACCCACACGTTTCCCTTTTCACCTTTGTCGGAGACGCCCTCGTATTTGATTGTGCTACGGCCGTTCACAGTGTCGCTGCCAACCTTGGTGCAGCTTCCCCAGTTCTTATCGGTCTTCACCTGTTCGGCCGCGATCTTCCATTGCGGGCAAGCATTGTCGACGTCATCCACATGCCAGAAGAGTGCTACGGCGGGCGTCTTGTTCATCCAGGGCATGGAATCCATATACACACGTCGCTGCGGGAGCAGGACGATCGACTTGCCTTGCCCTTGATCCACGATGAGCGCCGTCGGGCCCATTTGAGAATTACTCCGATCGCTGATCTCCCAGCGCGCCTTGTTCTTGGTGTAGAACAGCTTGCCCTGTCCAGTGGGACTGTTGCCTTTGGTGCTGATCACATCCGCCGAAAAATCCTGTGCCGTCGCGACCTGGGCGAAAAGAAACGCAACCACACAGAGAAAACGCATCATGAATCGTGACACGAGAACCTCCTTGGGCTGTGCCGGCATTCTCGACGCAGGTTCTGTCGAGGAAAAACGAAAAGAGAATATCAGAGAAAGACCCGACGACAAAGAAAACCAGACGAACTCGGCTAGCTCCGGCTTGCATTCGTCATGCGACGCTCTCCAGCGCGAGAGCCATCCCCATTCCACCGCTGACGCACAGAGTAGCGACTCCGCGCTTTGTGTTGCGCTTTTGCATTTCGTGAACGAGCGTAACCACGATGCGGGTTCCCGTGCAGCCGATGGGATGACCAAGGGCGATCGCTCCACCATTCACGTTGAGACGGTCGCGGTTGAAATTGAGAGCGCGATCGCAGGCGAGCACCTGGGCAGCAAAAGCCTCATTCAATTCGATTAAGCCGAACTCGTGCAGCCGCAGGTTGTGCTTGTCCTGCAACTTCTGCAGTGCGGGCACGGGGCCGATTCCCATGGTTCGCGGATCGACGCCAGCGGAGCTTACAGCCACGATGCGCGCCAGCGGCTTCAGATTGTTCTGCTTGACGAAATGCTCGCTGGCGACCACCACGGCGGCAGCGCCGTCCGTGATGCCGGAAGAATTCCCCGCCGAGATGGTTCCCGTCTTCGAAAATACGGGTGGAAGTTTCGCCAACTTTTCCAGACTTGCGTCGGCGAACGGATGCTCGTCGCGGGCGAAGACGGTAGTTCCCTTTTTGCCTTCGATTGTTACGGGCGCGATCTCGGCTTCGAATCGTCCAGCGGCGATGGCCCGAGCGGCGCGTGTCTGTGACATCAGGGCATACTCGTCTTGTTCGTCGCGCGTGACCTTGTATTGCTCGGCGAGAATTTCGGCCGTCTCGCCCATGACCATTTTCGCGAGCGGACAGAAAAATCCGTCGCGATACATACCGTCGACGAGTTCCTGATTGCCGAGGCGATATCCCCAGCGCGCCCCATCGAGATAAAAAGGAAGGCGCGACATCGACTCGGTGCCTCCGGCCAAAATGCACGTGGCGTCGCCAAGAGTGATGGCTTGGTAAGCCAGCGCAATCGACTTCATGCCCGATGCGCAAGCTTTATTGACCGTGTAGGCGGGAACTTCCTGAGGCACGCCGCTGCGAACGGAAATCTGGCGAGCGGGATTCGGTCCGCCGCCAGCCTGGCGGGCGTTGCCGAAAATCGTCTCCTCGATTTGGTCGGGACGCACGCCGGCGCGCTCGATCGCCGCTTTCGCGGCGACCACGCCCATGTCGGCCGCTGTCAGCGAAGCGAGGGATCCACCGAATTTGCCGATCGGCGTACGAACTGCCGAGAGAATATAGACGGGTTGCAAGGACTGCCTCCAAACCCTTTAGTTTAGCAGGATGAATGAGAATGCAGGCTTGCCATTCCGGCTAACCTTCGGCATAATAAGAGTTTGTCTTTACCCCGCCGGACTCTTCCGGAACAAGGAATACGTTTGTGTTAATGATTCGTCTGTCGCGCCTGGGTGCGCGCAAACAACCGATGTATCGCATTGTGGTCATTGAGAAGGCTCGCGCGCGCAACGGACGTCCGGTGGAAGTGGTCGGGACCTACAATCCGCGCACCAATCCCGCCAGCATTGAGATGAAGCGCGACCGCGTCGAGTATTGGGTGTCGAAGGGCGCGCAGATGTCCGAGCGCGTGAACAAGCTGTTCACCAAGACTCCGGCTCCGGCCACCGCCGGCTCCGCCGCCTAAGGTTCAGCAGCCATCTGATTCCGGCCTCCTCAGGGATAGCCTTCGTTTCCACAGCGAGAATTTATGACTGAGTCTTCTGGAGATGTTTGCGCGCTCGTCGAACTGATTGCGAAATCACTGGTCGACGCTCCGGATGAGGTCTTCGTCGAGAAGTTCGACGACGGCGTCATCGAGTTGGAAGTTGCCGAAAGCGACGTGGGCAAAGTAATCGGGCGCCAGGGGCGAACGGCGCGCGCGCTGCGCGCTCTGCTGAACGCAGCTGGATACCGCGCCCGCAAGCGCTATACGCTCGAGATCATCGAGTAGTGAAGCGCAGATTCTGAGCCGTGACTCCTGATCCGAGCGGCGAGTTCATTACCCTGGCCCGCGTGGTGAAGACGCAGGGCCGCCACGGAGAAGTCGCTGTTGAAGTCCACAGCGATGTTCCGGACCGATTCGCGGAAGGTGTGAAGCTGCTGGCGCTGGAGAAGTCCGGCGAAGCGCGGCGCGATCTGGAAGTGGAAGGTTTTTGGCCGCACAAGGGCCTGCTGGTTTTGAAGTTTCGCGGCGTGGATTCGATGTCGGACGCCGAGGAACTGATCGGATGCGAACTGCAGGTTCCGGGCACCGATCGCGCATCGCTGGAGCAAGGCTGGAATTACGTCAGCGACCTGGTGGGTTGCGTCGTTCTTGATCATGGGATGGAAATTGGCCGGATCGAAGACGTTCAGTTCGGTGCGGGTGAAGCACCGCTGCTGATTGTGGGTTCAGGCGGGAAAAAGTTTGATGTGCCGTTCGCCGAAGCATATCTGGAAGCGGTGGACATGGCGCTGCGGCAAGTGCGCATGAATCTTCCCGAGGGCATGCTGGAAATCAATGCCCCGATGACGGCGGAAGAGAAGCAAGAGCAGGCGGGTGGGAAAAAGAGGTCGTAGGATTCTGTTTGTCCCATCGCACTGGCGAAAATTTTCGAGTTCCGCAAATGAAGGCCGACATCGTCACTATTTTTCCGGACTTCTTTCGTGGGCCTCTGGATCACGGTATTACTCGGCGGGCCTGCGAGATGGGCCTGGCGAAAATCGAAGTCCACGATTTGCGGCAGTTCACGAACGACAGGCACCGCACCGTGGATGACCGCCCATTCGGCGGCGGCGAGGGCATGATCCTGAAGCCGGAACCGATCTTTGATTGTTTAGAAGCGCTGGGAGTTGCGTCTCGCGATCAGCGTTTGAATGGCAGCGCGAAGCAGAGCGTGATTGTGCTTTCGGCGCAAGGCCAGCCGTTCACGCAAAAGGTTGCGACGGAACTAGCCGCGCTGGACCGGATCGTTCTGATCTGCGGCCGCTATGAAGGCGTAGACGAACGAGTAACTGAATTTCTGGCCGACGGCGAGCTTTCGATTGGCGACTACATCATCAGCGGCGGAGAGTTAGCCGCGGCGGTGATCATTGAAGCGGTCACGCGACTGCTTCCGGGTGCGGTCGGTAACGAAGCTTCAACGCGGCAGGAATCATTCACCGCGCACGAAGAGGCGGAGGCGAGCGCGGCGGATTCGACTTGCGGCTCCGGCGGATTGCTTGACTATCCGCATTACACGCGTCCTGCAGAGTTTCGCGGGATGGTAGTGCCGGAAGTTCTGGTAAACGGCAATCACCTGGAGATCCGCAAGTGGCGGCGCGAACAAGCGCTGAGAAAAACGCTGAGGAACCGTCCGGACTTGCTGGAAGGCGCGGAACTCGGCAAGGAAGACACGAAGATTTTGGCCCGCATTCAGCCGGACCGTCACTAACGACCGGGCGGAATTAGGGCTTGGAAAGAATCAGAATCGAAGGAAGAAGGACTAACGATCATGTCAAACCTAATCATTGAAAAGCTGCTGGCCAAGACGAAACGCACCGATATTCCTCCATTCCGCCCCGGGGATACCGTTCGCGTCCACGTGAAGATCAAGGAAGGCGACAAGGAACGCGTGCAGGCCTTTGAGGGCGTGGTGATCAAGCGCGACAACGGCCCCCAGGCCAGCTTCACCGTCCGCAAGATCAGCTTCGGCCAGGGCGTGGAGCGCATCTTCCCCGTTCACTCCAAAGTGATCGACAAGGTCGACCTCGTCCGTTCATCGAAGGTTCGACGCGCGCGCCTGTTCTATCTCCGCGGACTCCGTGGCAAAGCGGCCCGCCTGCGCGACGTCGAAAGGACCGCGCAGTAATCGAATATCGGCTGGGTGTGATGCCTACGACCGCTCAGCCGAAACTCATCTGCAAGTGATTGGAATTTGATCGCGTGGCGCAGGACGGCGCGGCGATATCGTTGTTACGCACCCGTCAAGCCATAGTCGTTCAAGTCCATCGAAGTTCCGGAGTGGTTCTTCTTGTTCTCCTCGGCGTCGTAATCTTTGCGTGTGCCGACGAAGAATTCTATCTTCCCGCCCACGGCAATTCCGTCTCCCGTGGTGAATACCGACTGCGAATATCCCCAAATGCTACCGTCGGTCGCGTTTCTGAATTCGACCTTCGGCTTCTGAAGAATGGTTGAGGTTGCCAGGTTTCCGTTGCGCGGAACCGTCACAACGTAGGTATCTCCCTGTCTCGACAGCGGAGCAGCGGCTCGGTTCCCCATTTCAAGGACAAAGTTTCCACTGAACCCCGCAGGAATTTCGACCACCAGTTTCGGCCCGGGATCGTGTTTTGAGCAAGCACCGCCCGCCATCAAGAGAGCAAACACCATGATCGCTACAATTTTTCGCATTATCCTAGCGTCACCCTAGCCTCTTGAGGTGCAGTCGGAATCAGTTCCGGCGGCTGCGCGCGGAAGCGAACTGGAACCTTCGCCACGACCTCGCTTCCAGCCGCGTTCGAATTAATGTCCAAGCGACCGCCAATTTCACGAATTCGTTCGGTCATGCCGGCCAAGCCTACACCACGCCCGGTTCCCTCTTCACGCAAGTTTTGCAGGACCGTCTCGGGAAGGCCGCAACCGTAGTCCTTGATTTTCAGGATCGCGTTATTCCCAACTACGTTGAGGCTGACGTCGGCCCGCTTGGCCCCGGAATGCCGATGGACGTTGGTCAGGCTCTCCTGCAATACGCGAAATAATACCAGCTCGATGGATTCGGAAAAGCGTTGCTCGCCATCCTGAATATCCAGGTTCACCACGATGCCGCTCCGATTCGCGAAACCTTCGACAAACCATCGGGCGGCTGAGTTGAGACCGGCCTCGTCCAATAACGGGGGATGCAAAAGATGCGAAATAGTTCGAGTTTCCGCGATGGAATCATCGAGCAGCTTCAGGCAATCCTGCACCAGGCCGTCCCCCGGAAGGCGCTGCTCGAGCAGGGAAATCGCCATCTTCATGGCTGCCAGTTGCTGACCCACCGAGTCATGTAACTCCCGCGCAAATCTGCGGCGCTCTTCGTCCTGCAGGGTCAAAAGCCTCGCGCTGAGAGCGCGCTGAGCGCCTTCTGCTCGCACCCGCTCGCGGACCTGATCGGTAAGCAACTGGTGATGGATCAAGAACAATATGAGGGCAAAGAAGAGGCTGGTAGCAAGGACACCCGCAGTCACGTCAAAAGAGCTTCGCTCGCGCTCCTGGCGCTCAGCGAGCAGGCCCTGCTCCTGCTCGTTCATCGACTGCAAAATATCGTCGGTCGCGTCCGCCAAGGCGGAGATTTGTCGTACGATCGGCGCCTGACTTTCCAGGGTTGACTTGCCTTCCCGCTTCAATTCGATCGCCTGATTCATCAGAGCAATCCGCTGCTCGGTGAGATCTAACAGCTGCTGAAAGTTGGCCTGGTGAGCGATATTGTCGGCGATCAGATGTTGGAGCGCGGCCAGCGAATTACGCACGTCGACTACGGTCTCCATCTGCCTTTGCAAGAGAGCGGAATCTCCGGAATCCACGTATTGCGCTCGAAGGCGGCCGGCACGGGTAGCGGTTGTCGAGAATTGGTGCAGAGCCAGCTGCACGTCGCGCGTGTGTTGCACCCAGGCTTGGCTCGTGCGTAGCCGTGCGAAGGCGAAATAAGCCGCAAAGCTGCTTAAGAATAAGAAGATGATCGCGGCGGCGAGAGCCGTATTGGCTTTTCCAGTAGAAGACATGCCTGACGGGGCAGAGCTGTGAAATTATTGTAATCCATTGGAGTTGATACACGATCTGCCCGATTCCCTAAAAATCAGAGTTCTGCTTGAGTTAAGAATATGGAACACCAGTTAAAAACTCCCCGACCAGCGAGCGTTGCGTCCGGCCTTGGCGGTTTGCGGGGACGCGGAGTCCGCCTCGCTATCGCATCGTTGGTTTTCTTTCTTGCGGCCGACTTGTCCGTCTGTGTGATTCAGGCTCAGCGAACTCGCAACACTTCCGCAAGAGCGGGCGCGGAGCGTACATCCTCGGATGTGGCTCGCGGTAAATACTTGGTGGAGAATGTCGCGATGTGCGGCCAGTGCCACACCCCACGCGACAGCAGCGGCGCTCTCGATCAGAGCCGCGCGCTCGAGGGAGCTCCCGTATTTATGAAACCAGCCGATGGGAACGCGGACTGGCCTTTAACCGCTCCAAGAATTGGAGGCACCCCTCCGGCCAGCGACGCAGACATGGTGAAATTGTTAACGACCGGGGTTTGGACCAACGGCCAGCCGTTGCGATTTCCAATGATGCCGTTCCGGATGAGTCAGGCGGACGCAGAGGCGGTGGTGGCTTATCTCCGATCCATGCAACCGCAGCCGAAGCCGTAGTCATCTTCCGGCTTGTGCGAATGTCTCAATGCAGGGTTTGCAGAATTTGCTGAGCGGCTCGATAACCGCTGGCAATGGCGCCGTGGACGGTTCCGTTATGCCCCGAGGTATCGATCGCCTCACCCGCCAGGAATAGTCTGTTGTCCATGGGTTCGGCGAGAATCTCCTGCGCTTCGTTTGCGCCCACTTTTCCATAGCTGTACGCCCCGAGCGAAAATGGATCCATCTGCCAGTCGTGGAAATAGGCCTCCCGTAACAAGCCCTGCAGTTCTTGAACGCTAGGTCCCAGCAGTCCGCTCAGGGTCAGGAGGCTTCGATCGACGACGAACGAGTGGCCTCGTCCCGAGAGCCTCTCAGCACAGCGGAACGGTGCCCAGCCAGTGATGATCGGCGTCTTCTGTGGGTTCGAGGTCCACCACGTGGGAAACCATTCATCTTGCGAGAAAAGAAAACTCAGGTCGGCCAAACTGGCGCCATCACCAGACGGCGGTTTGATCGCATCCCAGAAGCGTTCCCGAAAACAGAGGACGACCCGGATCACCTTTCCCATCTCCAGGTGATCGAGCGCGCGGATCTTATCTCGCGGCAAGGCGGGATTGAATTGGATGACGCTAGATTGCCCTGCCTCCGCCTTCAGTAGCGAGATGGGTAACGTGATCAACGCACGCGGAGCCTCGAAGGAGCGAGAATCCGTTCTTATCGCGCACTGCGACTTGAACGTTTGCCGTTTTCCATCCACGCGCTCGACCACACGCCCCGTTGACACGGTCACGCCGTATTCATTCAGTTGCTGCTGAAAGATATTTAGAAGATCGGTGTAGCCGTTCTGGGAGCGAAACGCGCGATGGCCTTCGATCTTTTCCTCGGCCCGGCATGCTTTTGACCAGCCAATGGACCCCACCAAATCCGGGATCTGCCGCATTGAAGCCAGAAACATAGCTCGTTGCCCGCTGCTTGGCCTGCCGGATGGCGGAGCGCGACGGATGGGGGAAACAGCGATCGAGAAACGCCGAGAAAGGATTCATCGGGATCGGAGTCGTTCATCGCTTCGAGGATCGAATCGGCATCCGAAAACAGATCGCAGGTGCGAAAGTTCCAGGCCAGAGACACACCAGCTATCGCCATCCACTTCGGATATGCGTGCGTTCGCTTTCTTTAGGAGATCCAGAGTCTCGGGTGGACGGCCGTGAATGAATTCGGCGCCCAGTTCAATCGGCGCATCGCAGGGCGCGTCGTGCAGCGTAAGGACGCGTCCGCCGATTCGGTCGCGCGCCTCGAGAACGGTCACTGGCACGCCAGCGCGCCCCAATTCGCAAGCTGCCGCTAGCCCAGACACGCCGCCACCAATTACGAGTACGGCTGGATCTTGCTTCATAAAACGGGCCGCTCACGCTAAGCGGCCTTCTTCCTCGGAACCTTGGCGCCCTTCTTGCGCGCTTCGGACAGCCCAATGGCGATGGCTTGTTTCCGGCTCTTTACCTTGCCGCCCTTGCCTCCGGGACCTGAACGAAGTGTACCGCTCTTTTTGCGACGCATGGCACTCGCGACCGTCTTTCCTGCGGCCTTTCCATATTTCCGGCTAGATGATTTTTTCTTTCCCGGCATGTGATTTCTCCCTGGGGATTAGAGGAATGATTCGCGCTGGTGGTTGTTGCGCTTTTCGGGGAGATCGGCAGGCAGGTGGGCGGACGGGGAGTTTCGCCGAAATTCCTCTCACGGGGACAGCAAGATGGCTGTCCCCGTGAGCAATCGGTCTAGGCTGCTGACTTTTCTCCAAACTGGATCAAAACCTTGGTGTAACCTTCGATCCGCTTGTCGAACTTCGAATAGGCCTCCGGAGCCTCGTCGATCTTGATGTGATGGCTGACGATCTGGCTGGGCTTGGCACGTCCGTTTACGATCAGGTCCCGGAGATATTCGTTGTACTTCTTCACCGGAGCCTGGCCGCTGCCCATCGTAATTCCCTTGTCGAAGAAGTCGGCAATGGGAAACTGATACACGCCATTCTTGGCCTGCTCGCCCTTTGCGCCCGGATCGGGGGCGATATAAACTCCGATCAATCCCACATGGCCGGTCGCATTGACGACCTTCAGGCAATTTTCCAGCACTTGTGTCGGCTTTTCTTTCTCCGGATTGTCGTTGTCGCGGGCCTGATAACCAACCGCATCAATCGCGCAATCGACGCCTTTCATCTTCTCCTCGCCCGGACGCAGGCTCTGCTGAATGCCTTTGTTCTTCTTCCGGAGTTTGAAAATTTGCTCGACCGGATCACCCTTGCTGAAGTCGACAGCAATGGCTCCCAGCTCCTCGGCTTTCTGTAGACGCTCGGCTATGCTGTCGACTACATACACCTCGGAAGCGCCTTTCAGCAAAGAGCAGTACGCGGATAACAATCCGACTGGGCCCGCTCCAAATACCGCGACCGTCTTACCGGCTGTCACACAGGCGAGTTCGGTTGCATGATACGCAGTCGGAAAAACGTCGGAGAGCAGCAGGAAATCATCTTCCCACTCGTCGCCCGGCTTCCCGGGAAGTTTCAAGCAATTGAAATCCGCATAGGGAACAAGCACGAACTCCGCCTGCCCGCCCTGGTACGGCCCCATACCTGCATAGCCATACGCGGCATGCGGCGCTTCGGGATTCATGGTGAGACAGGCTTCTGTATGACCTCGATGACAGTTGAAACAGAATCCGCAAGAGATGTTGAACGGCAAAACGACGCGATCGCCTTTTTTAATGCTCTGGACCGCTTCGCCTACAGACTCGATGACTCCCATAATTTCGTGGCCGACGACCGTGCCCTCTTCGAGCGGTGTGCGGCCATCGTACATATGCAGATCGCTACCACAAATTCCGCTCGTGGTTACACGAAGCAATGCGTCCGTCGGGGATTTCAGTTTAGGTTTCGGATGATCGGATACAGACATATTGCGGGTACCTTCAAAACTTACAGCTTTCACGACTACCTCCAAGAAGAATTTCAGCTAGGATGCGGTGCTATGCGAGCGGGATGTCGGGAGAATCGGCTGGCTGCGAGATAAGCCCGTGCGAGCGCTAGCCGAGTCGCCGACCCGGGCTCTTGAGTA
This sequence comes from uncultured Acidobacteriota bacterium, assembly GCA_963793945.1. GTDB lineage: Bacteria > Acidobacteriota > Terriglobia > Terriglobales > Acidobacteriaceae > Sulfotelmatobacter. The sequence continues at coordinate 208,588 of CAWCCE010000024.1, forward strand.
GGGTCGCGACCTCTTGAGATCACGAATCATGGCTTCGCGCTGCTTCTCGCGCTCGCTGTGATCGGGTGCGCGCGGCAGCCGAAGCCCGATATGCCCGAGCGGCGATTGTGAAGAAATCAGTAACCAGGTGCAGGAGCGTCGATTTCTGATCGAAGACGCGCAGTAATCCAGTGAGCGGAAAGTAAACAGAAGGTGCCCGTTTTTCATCAGAGCATTGCAGAAATTCGTTGAAAAGCCCGCGATTAGAGTTGGCGAAACGTGCTTTAAGAAACCGCGAGAGGAAGCTCTGTGAGCGATACGGCACCAGGAAAACAGCGGAGTATGCGAGCGCTCGAATGGCTTAACTTCTTTCTCGCCGACGTGCAGACCGGTCTGGGCCCATTCTTGGCTGCCTACCTTGCTTCGAGTGGATGGAGTCCCAGCAGTGTGGGCTATGTGCTGACTTTCGGTGGGTTGGTTGGGGTCGCGATGCAGACTCCAGCTGGAGCGGTCATCGACGCAGTCCATCGCAAACGAACCTTGCTTGCGGTAAACCTCGGGTTCTTGGTTGCCGGGGCGTTCCTGCTCATGGGGCATCTCAGCCCCTGGAGGGCGTATTCCGCACAGTTTCTAATCGGTGCTTCAGGTCCGTTCTTAGGGCCCACAGTCGCAGCTATCACACTCGGGATCGTTGGGGCTGCCGCTTTTGACAATCAATTTGGAAAGAATCAAGCCTTCAATGCGGCTGGGAATGTCTTCACAGCGTTGCTTGTGGCGTACGTCAGCTACCAATTCGGATACCACGCGATATTCGCCGTAGCTGCAGTGCTCACTCTTCCTGCTGTCCTTTCTCTGTTTGGCATCGATGCCAAGCAAATCGACTATGCGGGCGCTCGCGGGGCGATCCAAAAGGAAGGCAAGACCAATGCCGAGGGATGGACTATTCTCCTCAAGGATCGCATTCTCGTTTATTTCCTGGCGACGGCCTTTCTCTTCCATTTGGCGAACGCGGCGATGTTGCCGGAACTGGGAGAGATGCTCTCAAAAGACAATCTGAAAGCGGCGGCCCCGTTTATGTCCGCCTGCATTATCGTGACGCAGCTTGTGATAGCAATCTCTGCTGCCTGGATCGGGAGGCGAGCTGCTACGAAGGGACGAAAAACTCTACTATTGCTTGGTTTCGGTGTGCTCCCGATTCGCGGGGTTCTCTATACCCTTACGCATGCTGTCGGAGCGCTGATCGCGATTCAGACTCTGGACGGAGTAGCGAATGCGATATTCGGTATTGTCTCGATCCTGGTCGTGAAAGACAGGACCCAAGGCACGGGGCGCTTCAACGTGGCTGCTGGATGCCTGGCGACGATGGTTGGCATCGGGGCGTCCTTGAGTACAACAATGGGTGGCGTATTGATCCAGCACCTCGGCTACCGGGCGTCTTTTCTAGGATTGTCAGGGATTGCCCTGCTCGCATTCGCGGTGCTATGGTTCGCGATCCCTGAAACCCTTTCTCAGGCATCCGTTGGCTCAACACCCGGCCCCGAAATTGGAACAAAATCGCCGAAGGAATCCTTCGCCCAATGACTTTCACTTCATTAGAACGCCGGGAACCCAAATTGACCGACCAATCCGAGACTGTCTCGTGGATTCATTTCGGTGACTTGCACATAACCACTCGACATGAGCAAAACTATCGTGACTTTGTGTCCTTGATCGAGGAAGTGAGTCGAGTCATGGGAGATTCTCTGAATAAGAACGGGAGAAAGTGGTAGATGGTCTCTCCTGCCCTTGTCCCCGTTTTCCTGTCGCTCATCGTCGGCATCAGCATCGCTTTGATGCTGATCCGTCCCCGCAACATTCCGGAAGTGTACTGGATTGCCGGCGGCGTATTTCTTTTACTCGCCCTCCGTTTAGTGCCCTTGCCGCTCGCAGGTCGGGCTGCGGCGAAGGCGTTGGATGTCTGCCTTTTTCTCATCGGCATGATGATGCTTTCTGAACTCGCACGCGAGCATGGAGTCTTTGATTGGCTTTCGTCGGTTGCCGTGCGGAGTGCGCGTGGTTCTTGCTCAAAACTGTTCGCCCTGGTCTATGGCGTCGGCACAATCGTCACTATCTTCATGTCGAATGACGCGACGGCCGTGGTTCTGACCCCAGCAATCCTGACGGCAGTTCGCAAGGCTAAAGTCCAGCCATTGCCTTACCTCTTCGCTTGCGCTTTTATCGCGAACGCCGCGTCGTTCCTGTTGCCAATCTCAAATCCCGCGAATCTGGTGGTGTTTCACAACCAAATGCCGCCGCTCGGGCGATGGCTCTTGTCGTATGGCGTTCCGTCACTTTTATCGATTGCTACCACCTTCATCACGATGCGCTGGTTCTTTCGAAAAGAACTCCGCGCCACAATCGAAAACGAGGTAGAAGCGAAGCCATTAAGAAGCGAGGGAATTTTGGTATTAGTTGGGTTGGCCGCTATGGTAGCTGTCCTGCTAACGGCTTCCTCACTGGGCAAAGATCTGGGACTTCCAACCTGCTTGGCTGCTCTGGCAATTACGGCTGTGGTTTCTATCAAGGCTCGATGTAATCCGCTGGCACTGGCACGCGAGATCAGTTGGGCAACGCTGGCCCTGGTAGTCGGCCTGTTCGTAATGGTCGATGCGATGGAGAGCATTGGTGCAATGGACTATACGCGGGCGTGGTTGACCTGGGCCCAAACGCTCGGGTCGACGACGGGCACATTGATCACAGGATTCGCGGTTGGTGTAGCAAACAATGTGGTTAACAATCTGCCGCTTGGCCTGATCGCCGGGAGCACGCTGCAGGCGGCGCACGCCAAAGGCCTGATCGCCGATGCCGTCCTCATCGGTGTTGACCTGGGACCGAATCTCTCCATCACCGGTTCGCTGGCGACGATCTTATGGCTAATCGCCCTGCGTAAGGAAAAATTCGATGTGAGTTTCTGGGATTTTCTCAAAGTTGGGATGGTCGCGATGCCGGTCGCTTTGTTAGCGTCGCTCGGCGGGGCAATCTTGATGCAAATGTTTTTTCACAATTCTTAACGGTGGGGGTGTACAAACGCCCGATTCGGGCGGATAGAGGAATGAACGCTGGCTGGATAATCCCATTCATCATTCCGGGCGGAGTTCTGTAATGTTGTGGAGCGGCGATGAACGGTCAACTAAACAAGCACATTGTGAATCCCTGGCTTGCATCAGCAGTATCGTTTGCGTGAACATCTATAGTGATGCCGTCACGGCGGACATGGCAGAAGCCTACGGCAAAATTGTGAGGCTTGTGCTTAACGGCACGCGAAGGGCACGGAAGGCGAGCTAAAGTATTGAAAGATGGTGGGCGCTATAGGATTCGAATTTACTCGAAAACGTAGTTTCAACAACATAGAGCGCACGGCGGGCAACGTAAAGCAGTGGAAGACGACGGTAAGCAGCGCTAACGGATCACAAACGGATCACAATGCATGCTCGTCTGGGAGCGAGAGCTGCTCCCCCGTTCCCGGACCGTCGCAGTGCAGCTATGCAGCTATTTAGCTCTCGGGTATTTCCAAGGAAAGCACGTCTCTTTCCGTTTTCCCCCTGATTTCACCTCAAAATCTACCAGACCGATCGGAATGTAGAATACAGATCATGAGCGAGCTGGAGAGAGCGACTACCAGCACACAATCCAACGCCGATGTGATCTTCGTGCACGGGCTGGACGGCGATGGGGTGGCGACCTGGACGGCATCGAAAACTTTGACGGAGAGCTGGCTGGCTTGGCTGGAAGCAGAGGTCAAAGGCATTGCAGCGTGGTCCGTCACCTATGAAATTAAAGCAATGGAGTGGCGTGGAAACACACTACCTCTGCCGGACCGAGCCACAAATATTTTGGAGCTTTTGCTCTCGAAAGGCATTGGGAAGCGACCACTGGCATTCGTTTGCCACAGCTACGGTGGGCTTATCGTTAAACAGATCCTGCGGAGTGCCGCTGAATCCAGCGATGACGAAAAAAAGGGGTTTATCCAGAACACGCGAGGTGTTGTGTTCCTTGCGACGCCCCATGCGGGATCAGAGAAGGCTGACTGGTTCGTTCGCTTCGCGAAAATCCTGTCTCCCAGCGCAGCAACGGCTGAACTGGAAGCTCACAACGCGCAACTCAGAGATCTGGCGCTGTGGTACCGCAACAGCGTAGGGAAGCTTGATATTCAGACAGCGGTGATGTTTGAGACCAAGCAAACGAAGGGCATTCGGATAGTAGATGCGACGAGCGCTGACCCTGGCATTACAGGGCTGACTCCAATACCCATCGACGCCGATCACATTGCCATCTGCAAACCCACCCGCAGGGAAAACGAAGTGTTCGTACACGTCGTTCGGTACATGAGAAATTGGTTTTCGCCGGACGATTCGACCATTGAGCCAGTTTCCGCAATATTGACCCGCATCGACTGGCCGTCTGCATCAAGCGTTACGGCGGCGGATATTCGCAAATCCGTAAACGATGTGGCAGCAGCGGCTTTTCCCGATGGCGGTGTTCATTTTCCGCAAGGATCTCTCGTTCAATCTCAAGACGGGCCACTATACTTCGTCGTCAAGAAACCGTCGGTGGCACTTCGGGCGACAATTGAGTTCATGCAGGGGTGGCATTCTTTCACACTCAAGAATTACCCGGATTGCAGAATTCTAATTGCACAAGGCACGTTCCACGACGCGCACGGTGGGCGAATTCCAGTAATTGATGAGCCGTCGTACAGTCACCTTCCTACAGGGGCGATCTATGTGGCCGAGGCTGTGGCTGATGCCGTCGACCCGACGATGGCGATTTTCACTTTAGCGTCGCAAGGGGTCGATCGCAGTTCGAGGCTGTTTCGTGTCGAGTTCGAAGACCCCCGCACAGTTCGCGATTCCAGTTTGATCCACGCTTTTTTTATCGCGCATCCATCGGCCCACAGCGTCCGTTTAAGGCTGGTAGAGCTGTTTGTTGTTGAGTACATGCTCGACAAAGGCAGTCTCAATAACTTCCTTGAACTCGAAGCGTGGCTAAAGGAACGCAAGTATCCGGAAGTCTCGCCGACTCTGATTGGGGACATTCTGGATTCCTCAGACCGATTTCAAGTTGTAGAAGAAGGTAAAGGTCGCCGTTATCAACTGAATGAGGATAGCCTCAAGCAGATCGAAGCGGAACGCTCTTCGTACGATTTAGCCAAACGGGAATGTGCCGAAATAGTCGGCGCATCGCTGCGCGAGCTCACGGGCGACGCCGCCGCTGTTGAGCTCACAGATTTACCCGTCCTGATTGAAGAATACCTCAGCGCGGTATTTCTCGAAGTTCGTTTGATGGCAAACTACATCCGGCGTACCGATCGTATATTCGAAACTGCCACACAAACCCTTCGCAAATACGACTATGTGGTCAACCGGAAATTGAGAGGATTGTCAGACACCGCGAGTGAAGCCTGGCGAACGGCATTCGTTCGCGGGCTGAAACGCGCAGCCGAAACCAAAAATACGTACGTCGCTGCAATATTTCACAATGTACTCGCCACGTATTACCTGAACCGCTCTCGAACTGCCGCACGATACCAGCGGGAACGACTGAAAGGCAGAACGGTATACGTCGATACAAATGTGCTATACGCGGCGCGCGTGAGGGCCAGTAGCTATTACGAAGTGTGCCGTTATCTACTCGAGCATCTCAGAGAACTGGGTTTCGAGATACGAGTCTACCCGTTTTCAATCCGTGAGTATGAGAGCTCGCTGCGGTCAGTTGATCGTGGGTTCCGCGATGGCGTGCCGGCTCCATGGATCGTCGAGAATAACCCTTGGATATATCAAGAGTTCAAGCTGAATCGCGAGGTATATCTCACGTTCTCCGCGTGTAGAGAAGTGCACAGTATAGCTAAGAACGACGAGTTTACGGAAGATGACTACGCTCGTATGGAGCAGGAGCTCGCGCCCCTGGGGATCACCATCGAGCGAGAATTCGAACTACTATCTCGCGACAAGGTCGACGAAGAGTGGAAAAATTTAATGTCCCATATGGACTCGAGTTCCTGGGACCTAGAGCGGTGGTGGGAGTTCCGCCATGCAGCTTCAGCCAAAAACGAGGCTACTAAGGAGCATGACGTGCTCTGCGTGCACAATGTCCAGAGGCGCGGACGGACGGAAGGTACTGATGAATTCGGTCCTCGAGTACTTTTCCTTACGTTAGATGCATTGCATCTCCTTCGACTTCGGCGGGCATTTCCGTTTATCGTGGGCATACGTCAGTGTCAGGAATATTTTCTTCCCTACCTCTTCCTTACTGACATGCCCATTAAGCAGACAGTCGAATTTCCGAACCAGCTACTTTCGGCTCAACTGGGCGTCTTATTAATGAAGTACCGCCCAAAGGCCATCGATATCATCGAGAGTGCTCTTGGCTCCGAGAAGCCGCTCGCCGAACTTGAGTCACGTGCCGCGTCGTCCATTTACCGTGACGTTGCGAGGAGTTTTAACAAGGATAGACTTAGCGAGAGCGTCAAGGTCGCCGCCGACCACCCGGAGCAGCGACCCGTAGTAGCTGGAGCGTTGGCCGATCTTTTTGAACTGAGCCAGAAAGAAAATCTCACGCGGGAATACTCGCTTCGGTCGAAGGACCAAGAAATCGTGAGGCTGCGAGCGGAGTTAGAACGAGAGAAAACAGAATCGGAACGTAAAGGTCAGGCCTTGGACAAACAGCGCAGGACGAATAAATATCTTCGCAGTCAGGCTCGACGAAAAAAACACTAGCCGCTGGAAGACTGAATCCAATAACAGGTGGAAAACTGGGAACAGACGACCCGGCGCGCACTTTAACCGGAGCATTGTTTTCAGCCTTGGCGGCTCGACGAATTGAAATAAAAGCGTAGCAAATTGCACATGGGCAAACAATCTAATTAGGCAAGAAACGACCAAAATCACGTCATCCTATCCCTATCCCTAGTCCTTGCTCCTCTTTGGAGGGCTGTCCCGCTCGCTGGCTGACCGATTCGGCCTTCGGCGCAGCCAGCTCCTGTTCCACTTCGGTTGCTGTACGTTGTGAACTCTCGCGGCTAAGACTACGGGAAAGCTTGCTCCCGTCATTTGTGTAGATGTGGGCGTCGTGTTGAGCCCGCGAAACGGACACGTACGCGAAGCGGTTGTTGACCAACAGCTCGCTTTTCTCGGTGTCCACGTGGATCAGCACTCGTCCGCGGTTTGCCCCTGGCTGCTGTGGCTCGTCACTGCGTAGCCATAGTCAAGGTGCGGGTGCTCGCGGATGTTGAATCGGACTTCCTGGCCTGAGTCCATCCGGATTCTAAGATCGCCGTGAGAGTTGACGTGTTCGACCGTGCCGAGATCACGGTTGGCAACATGCAGTTCTCTTGATGGCGCGGTGAACTGAACGCGGTCTCCCTGCGAGAATTCGCGTTCGGCTTCGCGGTGTACCGAGACACCTGAGAGGCGTCGCGGATCGTAGGTTTGCGAGGCCCGCCTCGCGTTCGATCGTTATCCGGTTCTCTTTCGCGTCCACGCCAGTGACCCAGGCGTATTCACCCGGCTTGATACCCTCAGTTTTGCTGCCACGCGAGTATCGAAGCACGTCTCCAGGCTCGTATTGTCCGGCCCATTGCCGGTCTGCTCCCGTCAGCTCCTGACGCGATTCCAGCACCCGGAGTTTGTGCTCGTCTTTGCTCACGTCTCCACGATTCTGCAGCTCGCGATGAATCAGCGAATTCAATTCGCGTCGAGATTCGTTATCGGGCGAAATAACCAGCGTCCCCTCTGGATTTCGTGAATACTCGCGGGCTATCGAATTGAACCGCTCTTGGGAATTAACGATCTCATGCACGCGGCCCTGCTGTCGAGACTAGCGATTCCTCCGTGGACATCTCCGCGCGCGAGCTGCTCTACCGCCTCCTTCAGAGCCGGGTCCTTCTGCCTCAAAATCTCACCCAACTTGGCCGTCGCCATCCCCGCTTCCTGTAGCTGCTTGTAGGCCGGCCGGCTTCAACCGCCTCATGTTGCCGCGGATCGCAAACGAAAAGAACTCGGTCGGACGTGTGCAGACGGTGAAAAAACTCGTTCATTTGTTTCGTGCTTGCAAGGCTCGATTCATCGATAACCAACAGCCGTTTCTGTCCATCATGGGGTGCTTCATTTCGGATGAGCTCGCGCTGCAATGTATGCGACTCAATTCCCGATTCAGCCAATTTGTGGGCAGCGCGCGATGTAGGAGCGAGTCCGACCAAGGGGTACCGTTCGCGTCTGCGGCTTCGCGGATAGCAGTCAACGAGGTAGTCTTGCCGGCGCCTGCTACGCCTTCAAGGCCGATGATTTGTCCTGAGTTGTCGGAGTCTGCTCTACAGCTGCTCGTTGGCTAGTACTTAGGTCCGTATCATTCTCCTTGACAGACTGCCATGTTTCGGGGCTCACAAGAGGACCGTGTTGGCCTTGGCCTTCTCGCATTTCAGTCACGTTGTCACGTTCATACTGGATCATC
>CAWCCE010000025.1:0-13764 GCA_963793945.1 uncultured Acidobacteriota bacterium
ATCGCCAGGTGCGCGACGCAGGCTGGGAGATCGCGGAGGATGGATGGCAGTTCGATCTATAGACGCAGGCTTACCCGATACCAGCCTTCTCTCGTTCGACGGATTGCGCGCCAAGATGCGCGCCGTCGGCGACGAGCGCTATCACCACCAGCATCCGTTTCATCTGCTGATGCACGAAGGCCGACTGAATCGCGGCCAGCTGCAGGCCTGGGCGTTGAATCGCTATTACTACCAGAGCATGATCCCGATCAAGGACTCGATCATCCTCTCGCGCGGCACCGATCCTGCGTTTCGCCGCGCCTGGCGCAAGCGCGTCATCGATCACGATGGCGATGGTCACACCGAAGGCGGCATCAAGCGCTGGCTGAAACTCGCCGAAGCCACTGGACTCAGAGCCGATCAGGTGCGCGAAGGAACTGGGATTCTTCCCGCCACGCGCTTCGCCGTGAATGAGTATCTGAACATCGTCCGCAGCCGCACTCTGCTCGAAGCCGTCGCTTCCTCTCTCACCGAACTGTTCTCCCGCGATCTGATTACTTTGCGCATGGACCGTCTTCGCCAACACTACATGTGGTTGTCTGGAGGTTTGGACTACTTTGAGGCACGCCTGACGCAGGCTCCGGAAGACGCGAAGTTCGCCATCAACTATGTGTACGAGAACGCGCATACGCGCTCGCAGCAGGAACTGGCGATCCAGGCTTTGCGCGACAAGTGCGACATCCTGTGGGCGCAACTCGACGCTCTGTACTTCGCCTACGTGCAGCCAGGATGGCCACCGCCAGGCGCCTTCCGAATCGAGGGCCACTGATGCCGCCACCCACCGATGACAGTCAACCGCGCCTCGCCGCCGGCTGCCGATGGGGGGGCACCGACCAGGATCGCGTAATCCTCTTCCCCGAAGGCGCCATCAAATTGCAGGGGACGGGGCTGCAGATACTTGAACGTTGCGACGGGACCCGCACGTTCAGCCAGATTATTGGCGAATTGCAGAAAGAGTTTGGGAAGACGGATCCGGAGAAGATTCGCGCGGACATTGGAGTTTTTCTAGAGCAGTTGCAGCGCAAACGGATCGTGGACTACTAACAGCATTTGTAATTGGGTAATTTTGTAATTGTCCAGAGTTCAATCTCGATTCATGGTTTCTCATCCTCTCGCGCTTATCGCCGAAGTGACGCATCGATGCCCGCTGCATTGCGTTTACTGCTCGAATCCGATGCAACTGGCGGGAACGCAATCGGAGCTTTCGACCGCCGAGTGGACCAGCGTGCTTCAACAAGCTGGGAAACTTGGGATGTTGCACGCGCACTTCACGGGCGGCGAACCGCTGGCTCGAACCGATCTGATTGAATTGATCGCGGCCGCGCGAGCCGCCGGACTTTACACAAATCTCATCACATCCGGAATCGGTCTCAACGAGCAGAGGCTGAAATCTCTCGTAGATGCTGGACTCGATCATATTCAGATCAGCTTTCAGGATTCCCGAGAAGGAGCCGCGAACTGGATCGCGGGGGCGAAAGCGCACGCGCACAAGATCGAACTCTCGCGCGAGATTCGAAAACACAAGATCGCGTTCACGGTAAATTTGGTGGTTCACCGGCAGAATCTCGATCATCTGGAAGAGATGATCGCGTTCATTGAGCAGCTAAACCCGGAGCGCGTGGAGATCGCGCACACGCAGTATTACGGATGGGCTCTTGCCAATCGCGAAGCATTGATGCCGACGCGCGCGCAACTAGAGAAAGCGGTTGCGATCATTGCGGAGGCGGAGAAACGGTTAGCTGGAAAGATTCGCATCGACTCCGTGGTTCCGGATTACTATGCGAAGTATCCGAAGGCCTGCATGGGAGGATGGGGACGAAGATTGATGCTGATCAATCCTGCGGGCAAGGTTTTGCCGTGCCATGCCGCGGAAGTGTTGCCGGGACTGTCATTCGAGAATGTCCGCAAGAACACACTCTCTTGGATCTGGCAGGAATCGTCGTCGTTCGAGCGATTCCGCGGAGAAGATTGGATGCCCGAGCCTTGCCGGAGTTGCGACCGCCGCACGGAAGACTTTGGCGGATGCCGATGCCAGGCTTTCCTGTTGACGGGAGATGCGATGGTGACGGATCCCGTATGCTCGCTTGCGCCCGCGCACAGAATTGTTGAATCGGCCGTACGCGAGACGAACGCAAATGCGGAAATCGAGCGGCCCGTTTCGGCGACCTCATTCGTTCAGTTGCAGAAGCTGACTACGGGTGTCTGGAGCTACCGGACGAACCCTGAATAGCAGTCCGTGATAGCTAAAATCTAATCTTCGGATATGCCTTAGTGGCCCGACTCTAAGTCGGGCCCTTCCCGCTCGTGCACACCTAGGTTAGTCGCTACGGATCGAACTCTACACGCTCACCATCACCAGCGAATGCCGACGGTGATTGGGCGGAAGTCCGTGGTGATGCCTGCGTGGCTGCCGTGGACGTAGCGAAACTCGGCGTAGATATCCATATTGGGGCGGATCTTGCGGGTGACGCCGCCGCCGAAGCTTTCGCCGAACTCGTTCACGCTGGAGTGAAGGAAGTTTCCGTTGATAGGGAGGTTCTTGTTAAAGCAATGTCCCCACCAGAGGAAGAAGGCGTTGCAACCAACTCCCGGAATCGCGCTCGAGGAATCCAGTTTCCCGGATCGATGCAAGAAGGCTGCGCCGCCGATAATGTAGCCGCCCCAATCCTTATTGACCGGAACATTAATGATCGGGCTAAACATGGCGGTGTAGGCGTGGTCGCTCGCGCCGGGCGCTTGTGCGGCCTGCAGAGCTGAAGCTCGCAAAGGCAGGTTGTCAAACTGGAAGTCGAGGCGCCATCCGAAATATTTGCTGAGGTTGCGCGTGACTCCAGCAGCAGCGATGCCACCTCCGCCGCGAACGAAGTTCCGAGTATTGCCATTCGTCAGACTGCCACCGCCGCCCACGTTGAAAGTCCAATTGTTATAGCCGCGAGGCTTCGGCTTGTGCTCGGGGATCTCCTCAGTTTCCTGGCTGCTGCTGGATTGCTGGTCGGGTTGCTGTTGAGTCTGCGAAGGCTGCGCTGGAGGCTGCTGAGCCGGGGATTGTTGGGCATGGACGGTGGCGGCTCCCGCCAGAATCGTTGCCAAGATCGCTTGCAGAACGATGCTGGATCCGGGAACCGTTGCGAACTTTCGAATCATTCATTCTCCTCCCGCTGCCGGGTATGCTTGCGGACCGCAGCGCTCGAACCACAGCTCGTCAACGACAGGCGCTTGTAAAAGAGCGTGTCCGCGATGCTCCCGCCGTGAATGCTCGCAGCAGGCAGGCACCATATTACCAACTTTGATGCTGAGTCCGCCCGCGATGCCGCCCGTTGGGGTGCTTTCCAGTTTCCGCTGGCGTGATATCGCACGTATGATAGGGAATTCAATTTTCAGCGAGATTGCATCTTGGCGAAGCGCACTGTAAAACCCGTGGCAAAGAAAGCCGCATCGACCCGCACGCAGAGCTCCGCCCACCGAGTTGCCCTTATTGGCTTCGGCACGGTCGGACGAGCCGTCGCGAAGATCTTGTGCGAAAACATCGACCCGTCGCTCCGCCTCACGCACATCTGCAATCGCAATGTTGAACGGAAGAAACAGGACTGGGTTCCGAGCAGCGTTATATGGACCGACGACGTGCAAGCCGTGCTGAAGTCAGATGTTGAAATCGTGATTGAGCTGATCGGCGGGCTCTCGCCTGCGGAACAGATTGTGAGGACGGCGCTTGAGTCGGGAAAGTCGGTGGTCACGGCCAACAAGCAATTGATCGCGCGTCACGGGCCAGACCTGCTGGAACTGGCGGCTCGCAAGGGAGCCCGGCTGGAATTTGGCGCGTCCGTGGCCGGAGGTGTTCCCGTGCTTCCCGCATTGCGCACTGGATTATGCGGAGACCGCCTGCACGGAATTGCAGGAATTTTGAACGGGACCTGCAACTACATTTTGAGCCGCATCGAGAATGCAAGAATTCCTTTTAGCGAGGCGCTGGAAGAGGCGCAGGCGCGAGGCTATGCCGAGGCAGATGCATCGGAAGATTTGGACGGCGGCGATGCGCGGGCCAAGCTGGCGATTCTGGCGCTGGCCGGATTGCATGCGCGGGTCGAGCCGGAGTCGGTGCGCGCGCGGACGATCCGGCCGGTGGATGCCGTCGACTTCGATTACGCGGCTGAGTTGGGCTGTACGATTCGCCAGATCTCACGGGCAGACCTAAAGGAAGGCAAACTTTTCGCCGAAGTGGGGCCATGTCTGGTTGCCGCCGACTCTCCCTTTGGACGCGTGCAGAGGAATCTGAATCTGGTCCTCACATCCGGACAGTACGGCGGGGACATGGCGTTTTTGGGAGCGGGTGCGGGCGGCGATCCAACGGCGGTGGCTGTCGTGTCGGATGTCATGTTTGTAGCCCAGAGCCTGGCAGGAGGAAAGAAGGAATTCGCAAGCAACGTCTCGACGCCGAAGATCACTTGTGATTTCGAGACGGCCTGGTACCTGCGCTTCTTTGTGCGCGATCAGCCCGGAATTGTGGCGCGGCTGGCGAAGATCATGGCGGCGCACAAGCTGAACATTGATTCGCTGCTTCAAAAACCTGGGTTTGATAAGGCTTCTCTGCCTTTTGTGATTACGCTGGAACCCTGCCGGGATTCCCTGCTGCATCCCGCGCTCGAAGAGATGTCTGGACTAGAGTTCGCACTGCGGCCATGTTTGTGCCTGCCGATCCTCCGATAAAGCGCTAAATTGTAGAGGAAAATCAGAGCCGGCCTTGATTAAGGCCGGCCCAGCCGAGATTAATTCCAGAAGGGATTCTTGAGACCTGCCGGCGCCATGGCGCTGTCGGCTTGCGTTTCGGTGCCCGATTCATCGGAAATCTTCTCGTCGATGAAGCGGGACGGCTGCAGAGGCGTCAGAGGACTGATGAATTGATCTTTCTTGCCTTGGTTGGGGTTAAGAGGATATTCAGATTTCATGGGAGACTCCTTCCATCTTTATGATCTAGGTTCATTAAACACCCCCAAGGTGAGGCTGCATCCGCGAAAATTTTGATGACTGCTATTAAAAAAACAGGTGGCGACTCCGGCCTCGTAGGACGGCTCCAGGTGAGCGGATTTTGGCGCCTTTCGGGCCTGGAGCAGCGCGAATGTATGCTTCGATATATCCTGTTCGGTTCTGATTGATTCGACTAGCTCATCGAGGTCTTAATCCATGAAATACCGCAAGCTTGGCCGTACGGGATTTGAAGTCAGCGACATCGCCCATGGACTTTGGGGGGTGAGTGGTTGGAGCGGGTCGGAAGACCGGGAATCGCTGGCAGCAATGCAACTGGCGGTCGATCTGGGCTGCAATTTTTTCGATACCGCGTGGGCTTACGGCGAAGGCAAGAGCGATGGGTTGCTCGGCGAGATCATGCAGGAAAATGCAGGAAAACGGCTGTACGCGGCGTCGAAGATTCCCCCAGGAAACCTGAAGTGGCCGGCACTGGCGACCTATAAGTACAGCGATGTTTTCTCGGCGCAGCACGTCTTCCAATATGCGGACATGATCCGCAAAAAATTGCAGGTGGACACGATCGACCTTCTGCAATTTCACGTGTGGTCCGATGCGTGGGTCGATGAGCCGGAGTTTCGCGAGACGGTCGAGAAGTTAAAGCACGACCAGTGGATTCGATCGTTTGGTTTGAGTATCAACCGCTGGGAGCCAGAAAATGGAATCAAGGCGTTGCATACGGGACTGGTGGATGTAGTACAGGTGATTTACAACATTTTCGATCAGGCGCCGGAAGACGAGCTCTTTCCGGCATGCCAGGAATTGAATGTCGGCGTGATTGCGCGCGTGCCGCTCGATGAGGGCAGCCTGGGAGGAAAGATGACGCTGGAGACTCGCTTTCCGAAAGACGACTGGCGCGCGGGATATTTCGGTCCGGAAAATTTGCCGAAGACGATCCGGCACGTGGAGAAATTGAAGGAAATCTTGCCGGCGGGAATGACGCTTCCGGAAATGGCATTGCGATTTATTCTGTCCCATCCGGCTGTGAGTACGACGATTGCCGGCATGCGCAAGCCGGAACATGTGCGGCAGAATATTGCCGCGAGTGACGCTGGGCCTCTGGACAAAAATCTGCTGACTGAATTGCAGAAACATCGGTGGGATCGGACTCCGCAGCGGTGGTCAGATTAGCCGCGCGTTTCACGTCCAATTTTCTTTACATCTCCCGAGAGCTGTTCACAGCTGACACATGCGCGTCTTCGTGTTTATACGAGTGCTGGTAGTAGCTGCTACTGCAGGCTAACCTCGCTGTTTATCGGTCAGAGTTCGACGCTCCCAGAGTTTATCGTCCCGTCATCGCTCATCTCGAAAGTGAGGAAAGATTTGTTCAAGAGAGCTCTCACGTTCGTTTCGACCTTGGCGCTGTCAGCTGCATTGCTTGCACAAAACCCGCATGGCTCGCTGCGTGGCACGGTGCAGGACACGACCGGCGCACGCCTTCCCGCGGCCAAAATTGTGGTGGAATCGATCGACTCGTCGATGCGACGCGAAACAACCAGTGAAGACCGCGGAGAGTTTCGGGTCGACGATTTGTTGCCGGGCAATTATCGGATAACGGTCAGCGCTGCGGGCTTTGCGCCGGCCCGATCGGATATTTCGATCGCAGTGACATTGGTACACGACGTTACCGTCATTCTGAAGCCGGGCACTGGCACAGAGACCGTCATCGTGCAGGGCAACTCTTCCTCGATTACTACCGCAACGATTGATACATCGAGCGCGGTGCGGGGCGGCGTCGTTGGAAGTCAGGACCTGGAGACTCTGCCGCTGCCGGCACGAAGCTTCGCCAATATTGCTTATCTCGTGCCCGGGACGGAACCGGTCGAACCTTCCGATCCCACGAAGGCCCGCATCACCGCTGTCTCGACAGGCGGAAGTTCGGGCTTGAACAATGAGCTTTCGGTGGATGGCGCCGACAACTCCGACGATTGGATCGGCGGCTTTCTGCAGAACTTCTCGCCGGACGGCATTCAGGAATTTGCGGTGCGCACATCGAACGAAGATGCAGATACAGGGTGGACTACGGCCGGTTCGGTCGTGATCACCACCAAGCGCGGCAGCAACGATTGGCATGGGAGTGGAGCGCTTTACGAGCGTGCGGCCGCGCTGAACGCGCGCTTTCCAATCGAAAATCCGGCACCGAATCCGAAGCAGCCATTCTCGCGGCAGAATTATGTTGGAACCATCGGTGGTCCCATCGCGAAGGATAAGATTTGGTTCTTTACTTCATTCGAAGGCGTGCACGAAGACGCGAGCATCGCTTACAGCCCGGCGAGCGTTGCGCAATTTGACGCACTCGCACAATTAGCTTCACAGGGATTGATTAATGGCGCGCCTTCCATCTCCGTTCCTTCGACGGTTCCGATTCCGTTTCGCGACTATATTGGTTCGATGCGTTTCGACTGGGCGCAATCGTCGAGATCGAATTGGTTCCTGCGCACGGCGGAAGACAGCTATCTCACTCACAACGCGCTGGTGCAGCAGGGCACATTGCCCTCCACGGGACTGACTACGCACAACAATTACTGGAATGTAGCGCTCGGCAACGCTTACACCTTCAGCCCGCAATGGCTTGGCAATCTGGTTCTTGATGCCAGCCTGTTGCACCTTACACAAACCCGGAACTCAGATCTGGGCTTCGCACTGGCATTCCCATTCAGTTCTACTGCGCTAACGATTTCCGGCTTCGAGACTTTCGGCGACAACCAATTCGCGACTCCCATCACGCTCTTTCCGGATCTGCGAAATCAGGAAAAATATCAGTTCCGCTACGATTTGACCCACGTGGCGCATGACCACTCATTCAAGTTCGGGATTGACTTCATCCACGAACCAGTGCTGAGCGGCGCTTTCGCTGGCACTGCCGAGACTTTGGCTCAGTACGTGAACAATCCGATGTATTACGTGCAGAATCCGGGCGTGTTCGGAACTTTCAATCCCCAGTGTGCCAATTTCACAGCGTCCGACGGCTCAACTTGCACGTACACTCCTGCGGGCGACGGCAGCTTTTCGCAGAGTGTCCAGCGCCTTGGACTTTACGCCGAAGACTCCTGGCGAGTATCGAGCCGGCTGACGGTCAACTATGGAGTGCGGTATCAGACGACCTGGGGATTGTTCACTGGGTCAGGGCGAAGCGAAGCCGATAATCCTGCTTATGTAACCCTGCAAGCCTTGCAGATTCCGACCGTACCGAGTCTTCCGCAGGACTACCGGAAACAGATCGCGCCTCGGCTCGGGATAGCTTACTCCCCTGACAACAGCGGAAAGACGGTCATTCGCGCCGGGTTCGGAATCTATTACGACGATCTGGCGCAGAATGGCTGGGCGACTGCCTTTCAGGGTGTCAACAACTCGAACTTCACCACCGGAACGTGCAGCCTGGCTGGAGGCCCGGGCACCTATTCGCTCCTCGGCTCGGGCTGCCTGGAGGGTGGCCTTGGGCCTCTAGCGCCTGTTCCAACTCCAGCTAACACGGTCACCGGTAATCTAGTCGGCTCCCCTTACAAAACTCCTTACGCAATTCACACGACCGGCGGCATCCAGCATGCTTTCAACGGGCGTTGGCTGATGAGCGCCGATTACGTTCACGAGCAAGGCAACCACGGCTATCGCGCCTTCCCTTATACAAGCGGCACCAATCTGTTCACCCCGCTCATTTCCGCCACGGACCCGAACTACGCTACGGATCAGACCAATGTAGTGCCGAACGTGAACGTGTTCGCTTCGGATAATCGTTCGAGCTACAACGGGCTGATGCTGCACATGCAGGGCAATACGCATCGCTTCGATCTGGTCGCGAACTATACGCTGTCCAAGGCACAAACGTGGGGATGCCTGCTCGGCGAACTCTTCGATTATGTGGATGGCGTCTGCCAGTTGCCGAGCGGAGCGCTAGATGCTTTCGGGCCGGGCGATTATGGTCCGTCGGGCGAGGATGTTCGTCACCGCTTTGTGCTGGCGGGAACGTTGCATATCCCGGGCGGTTTCGAATTGACTACAATTAACCAGTTCGAGAGCGCCCGGCCGATCACGATCACGAATGCAGATAATACAGGCCGGATCTATGTGAACGGCGCTTACACAAGTCTCGACGAATTCCGCGGAACGCCTTATATACAATCGGATTTGCGCCTTGCGCGTCCTTTCAAAATCAGCGAACGCTGGCAGCTGTATCCGTTCGTCGAATTCTTCAATATCTTCAACCGTAACAATCCGGGTGCTAACTTTGCCGTCAATGTAGTTCAGCTACCGGTGCCGCAGGCCCAGATGATGCCCGATCCCGTCACGGGCATCACCAACGTCACCAGCGTTTGCACGGTCGCGGATTGCTCCCAAACCGTGCCCATCACCAGCCTGAAGCAGCTCGAGATACCGGAGGGTGCGTTAGGAGACTTCTTTGGTCCGGGGACAACGGTGGGAATTCCGTTTGCTGCGCAGCTAGGCGTTCGGGTTAATTTCTAAGATCGTTGCAGGGGAGTTGTGAAAAGAGGACGAACGCCTACCGCATTAACCATTCCGTGGCGGTGTGGATTCCGAGAGCAGCTGACTGTATGCCGCGCAGCAAACCGTCAGCGTTCCCAACGCAAGCGCAAGTCCGGAACGAATCGACCATTTCTGAGGTTGGAGTTGTCGCTGATCGCTCCAGGAAATCAAGCGCTCGACGCGAGCGTTCATTAGTGAAGCCGGATTGTGAACGAGGGCTGCGGATAGCTCTGCGGGAGATTCGGAGGGTGCAAAGCGCGCAAGTTTAATCAGTGCTGCCGCGAGATCGAGCGCTTCACTGTGGTTCGAAACCGCGGCGTCATCGGCCGCCATCTCCATCGCTTCCAGCCAAGACGCCTCCAACGCGCTCATGCCGGGAAAAGCGACGAAACGGAGCAGTAACTTCCGGAGATTGTCGTGACGCTGCACGTGCGCGATTTCGTGGTTCAGCGCAGTCTGCAATTCTCTATCACTCAGAAGAAATTCTGCCACGCCCGAAAGCAAGACCTTAGGGCGAAGAATGCCCGCAGCGGTCATCGGAGGAACGGAACGATGAATTCGCAATATTGGAATCGAACTTATGGTTGCCACCGGGTGAGCATCGGTGATCCAGGATGAAATGCTGCGCGAAGCGCGGAAGACCGCGATCAAGGCATTGATGGCGCCGATGAGCCCCAGGAACGCCCCGAAGATGCCAAGCGAAAGAGATGCTGCTCCGATCGGTTCATCGATAGCGCGAGGCTCGAGCAGAAGAAACGACGGTACCGTGAAGACGGCAGTGACTGCAGCCGCAGTGGCCAAGGGAAAGATCCTAAGAGCAAACAAGGAATCTGCGACGCGACGCACGCGATGATGCCGAATGCGCTGGTGAAATCTGCTCCAAGTGAGACAGATCCCGACCGACACGGTGCAGTAGACAATTACAAACACGGAGAATGCGACCGCGAGGCCTCGCAGCGCGAACATCAGTCTTTCTCCTCGCCTGACTCGCCGGAAGAGAGTTTTGGATTGGCGGCACGGAGCTCGCGGCGTTTGGCTTCGACCACCTCGCGGAGCTGATCCAGCAATTGGGCATCGCGTTCAGTGACGATTTCAACGAGATACGACAGCGGGAGCGAGGAGGCCGGGCTGGATTTCAAGAGCTGGCGGAAGGCCTCTCCGGCGGCTTCGCGGTGGAGTTCTTCGCGGGTGAATCGAGGACGGTAGCGGAAGGCTCGGCCCTCGGCTTCCCGAGCGAGCAGCACCTTTTTAAAAGGCGATCAAGCGTGGTCATGACGGTCGTATACGCTAGATCGGAACAGAATTGCTGAGCCAAGTCGCGGACCGTGGCAGTACCGCACTTCCAAAGAGCCTCGAGCAGGCGCTCTTCGAGCGGGCCTAGCTGAGAAGAGGAGGCCGGAAATGAAAGGCACGTTCATAGTGACAAAGAAGAAGATTTTACCCAGTCGGAAAGAGCTTGGCCACAGGGCTTTGGGAGGTTCCCAGATTCAGGGGAAGCAATATTCGATGGCGGCCCCGGAGGGGCTCGAACCCCCAACCCTCAGTTCCGAAGACTGATGCTCTATCCAATTGAGCTACAGGGCCGCGATATGGAGTGGCTGAAAAGTCGAGCTTCGCTGGACCGGACAGCCGACGCCGGCGGCTGTCCTGTCGCAACAAAATTCATTCCACGATGCAAAAAATTTGGGGTGGGAAACGGGAATCGAACCCGCAACCGTCGGAGCCACAGTCCGGTGCTCTGCCAGTTGAGCTATTCCCACCACGCAACCTTTCGATTATAGCAACGGAAGTTCAGCGGGAGATAGGGGAGGCGAGAAGGTTGCGGCCCGAATGCTCAGAGCGAGATCCTTCGCTCCGCCTGAAAGGCGGCTGCGCTCAGGATGACGCATCCGTGAGCTCTTTGCGATTCCGACAGGTGTTACCGATTGCGCCGCGCTTCGCGCTGGCTTGGACGGCCGAAGCGGCCGTCCCCACATGGTTCGTTTTCTCTGGTTAGGCTCGGCCGATGCCTACGTATTCAAAACCCAGAGCGCGCAGACGAGTGGAGTCGAGCAGGTTCTTGGTATCAACGATGACCGGATTTTTCAGCAGATTCTTGATGCGATCGAAGTCGAGCGCACGGAACTCCGGCCAGCCCGTGCCGACAACCAGTGCGTCGGACCCTTCGGCGGCCGCGTAGGCCGAGTCGCAATATCGCACCGATTCATTGAGGCGCGTTCTGGCTTCCGGGAATCGCGACTGGATCATAAGCGCGCACATGAGCGCCCTTCGAAACCAACGACTCCGCAAGACGCAAGGACGATGATCCGGCAACCGAATTCGTATTCGGCTTGAAAGCCAGGCCGAGAATTCCGACTTCCTTATTCTCAACAGAGTTCAGGGCGTGGGCGATTTTGTCGACTAGGCGGTCGGCCAGGTAATGGTTCACATCGCGCGCAGCACCAAGCACTTTCAGGGACACGCCATGGTTCTGGGCCAACTGCACCAGAGAATCCATGTCGGACTCGGCGAATACACCGCCCATGCCGGCGCCCGGCTGCAAACAACGCGGAGCGATTTTCTTGTCGAGTCCGAACGCGAGAGCCAGATTGACCGCGTCGGCGTTCACGCGTTCGCAGAGAGCTGCGACTTCGTTGATGAACGAAATCTTCGTCGCGACGAAAGCCGTGGCCGCTTCCCGCACCAGTTCGGCGGTCGATTGGTTGGTGACGATCACCGGAACGCCGCGCATCACGAGCGGATGAAAAATCTGCTTCAGCATCTGCACGGCTTCGTTGGAAGTCGATCCCAGAATCAGGCGGTCGGGCCAGTTGAAATCCTCGACGGCGCATCCGTCGGTGAAGAACATGGGCTGCGAGACGATGGTGGCCTGCAGGCCGAGGTCTTTCAGGCTCTTTTCCAGAGCATTCGCCGTGCCTACAGGAACCGGAGTCACAATGGTCAGGATCGGCGGCTTAGGAGCCAGGCGTGCAATGCGCATCGCGATGTCGTTCAGATTGTCCGCTTTGTCTTCGGCGAGGAAAATGACGCCAGTCTTGCGGGCGAACGATTCGATGTCGGTGGAATAGGCGAGGCGCCCGGCGCGCACGTTGCGGCGGATGATCTCTTTCAGGTTTTTCTCGAAGAAAGGGATATTTCCCTGAGCCATCTCGACCATGCGCGAGCGATCCGGATGGCAACAGGAAACAGGCGTGCCAAAATCGGCCAGGCAGGCCGAAATCACCGTTCCCAGGTATCCCGAACCGTAAACTCCGATCTGCATGTGCTCTCCCGTGACAACTGGAAATCCGCGCCAGACGTGCCATTGGCGGGGACTGCCCGAACGACGGCTCTACTCTTTATCTACAGGGCCGGCGGGGACTTTTCAACGCACGGGAGGGAGATGTACCTGGGGCCATGCGGATGGAGCGGGGGTAACTGCAACCTGAGTAACCTCGGCGGAGATTACGAACGAGCTATCGAGAAACGAGAGTGCGGCCGAGCGGAACGGGCGCCAGATCGACCCAGCAATTCTGCGCGTCTTCGCGGACAAAGGTGAGCTTTTCCAACAGAATGCGGCGGCTGCCATGATACTGGCCCCAGCGCTCCCGCGCGATCTCAAAGGCGGTCCGCGCAGGCTGTTCTGCGGCCATCTTTACGATGGTGAGGTGAGGAATGTAGGGCCACTCCTCCTGGTACTGCAGCACTTCGGTATTCAACTTGCGGTGAAGTTCGCTCATGCGCGGAGGCACAGGCGTCGACGCGAATAAAGACCGTGGGAGTGACTGGGATGAAAGTCTCGACCGCTCCCAGCGTTACTTCGAAGGGTTCTTCGTCGCCGCAAATTCGTTCGAGAACCTGAAGAGCGGAACTCTCCGTGCCATTTAAGGGACGCGGAGGAAGAATGGTGAGATGGGCTGCGAGGTGAGGGAGATCGGGATGCAGTTCGCGCCGGAGGGCTCTCGACAAACTCTCCAGCCGGATTTTTCAGATACGCCACCAACGCATAGCGCGACCGTCTGCATACTGGACGAAAATTATACCGCGCCCTTCGGACGGGTGCCGGTCAAAAGCAGGAACGGCCGCGGGATTGAGGGAGTTGGGGAAATAGCCCGAATCGCGCGGGAGGCGCAGCTTTCCTCATTTATAATCTCAACGTTAGCAACAGTCGGGGCGTAGCGCAGCCTGGTAGCGCACCTGCCTTGGGCGCAGGGGGTCGTAGGTTCAAATCCTATCGCCCCGACC